>JADJYX010000001.1 GCA_016719535.1 Rubrivivax sp.
CAGCGTGATGCGGCGCTTCGCCTCGGTGCGGCTCATCGTGCGGCCCGCGCCGTGGCTGCAGCTGTCGAAGCTCTGCGGGTTGCCCTTGCCGCGCACGATGCAGCTGCGCGCGCCCATGCTGCCGGGGATGATGCCCAGCTGGCCGCGCCTGGCGCTCAGCGCACCCTTGCGGGTGACCCAGACGTCCTGGCCGAAGTGGCGTTCGCGCTGCACATAGTTGTGGTGGCAGTTGACCGCCTCGACATGGCTGTCGAAGGGCTGGCGGATCACCCGGCGCAGCGCGGCGATCACGCGGCCCATCATCAGCTCGCGGTTGAGCGCCGCATAACGCTGCGCCCAGCCGACCGCGCGCACATAGTCGCCGAAATGACGACTGCCCTCCTCCAGGTAGGCCAGGTCGCGGTCGGGCAGGTGCACGTCGTGGCGCAGCGCCTCTTCCCTGGCCAGCGTGATGAACAGCGTGCCGATGGCATTGCCCACCCCGCGCGAGCCCGAATGCAGCATCAGCCAGACCGCGCCTTCCTCGTCCAGGCAGACCTCGATGAAGTGGTTGCCGGTGCCCAGCGTGCCCAGGTGCGTGCGCTGGTTGGTCCTGGCGAGCGTGGGGTGGTCGCGGCAGAGGGCGTCGAATCCGGGCGCCAGCGTCGCCCAGGCCTCGTCCACGTCGGTCGGCACGTCCTTCCAGGCGCCGGGGTCGCGTGCGCCCGGCACGCGGCCATGCGGCACGGCGGATTCGATCGCGCTGCGCAGCGGGCCCAGGTTGTCGGGCAGGTCTTCGGCGCGCAGCGTGGTCCTGGCGGCCATCATGCCGCAGCCGATGTCCACGCCCACCGCGGCCGGGATGATGGCCTTGACGGTGGCGATCACCGACCCCACGGTGGCGCCGATGCCCACGTGCACGTCGGGCATGGCGGCGATGTGATGGAAGACGATCGGCAGCCGCGCCGCGTGCGCCAGCTGGCGGCGCGCCTCGTCCTCCACCGGCACGCCGCGCGTCCACAGCTTCAGCGGCACGCCGCCGGGGATGTCTTCGTGCAGGGCCAGGCTGTCCATGTCAATCGGCCGCAGCATAGGCTTCCCACCCGCGCTGTCGCAGCGCGCACGCCGGGCATTGCCCGCAGCCGTAGCCCCAGGGGTGGCGCTGGCCGCGCTCGCCGCGGTAGCAGGTGTGGGTGTGCTCGCGGATCAGCTCGACCAGCGGCGGGCCGCCCAGCTGCGCCGCCAGCCGCCAGGTGTCGGCCTTGTCCAGCCACATCAGAGGGGTCTCGACCACCAGGCGAGTGTCCAGCCCCAGGCTGAGCGCGACCTGCATCGCCTTCAGGGTGTTGTCGCGGCAATCGGGGTAGCCGGATGAGTCGGTCTCGCACATGCCGCCCACCAGCACGCTCAAGCCCCGTCGGTAGGCCACGGTGGCGGCAAAGCCCAGGAAGAGCAGGTTGCGACCGGGCACGAAGGTGTTGGGCAGGCCATTGGCCTGCAGCTCGATGGCGCGCCCGCTGGTGAGTGCGGTGTCGCTGATCTGCCCCAGCAGCGACAGGTCCAGCACATGGTCGTCGCCCAGCCTCGCGGCCCAGTCCGGAAAGGCGCGGCGCAACCCGCCCAGCACCTGCGGGCGGCAGGCCATCTCCACCGCGTGGCGCTGGCCGTAGGCAAAGCCGATGGTCTCGACGCGGGCGCAGCGCTGCAGCGCCCAGGCCAGGCAGGTGGTCGAATCCTGCCCGCCGGAAAACAGCACCAGGGCCTGGTCGTGCATGGGGTGTCCTTGGTTCGCCACGGGCCGCCAGCATAGGCCCGCAGCCCGGTGGCAAGATGCCCGTCACGCCGATGGCATCGCCCATGGCCGGGAGACGACGACATGGACATCCAGACCCTGCAGGCCACGGTGCGCGAATTTGCCGCCGTGCGCCACTGGCCGCGCTTTCACACACCGAAGAACCTGGCCATGGCGCTGGTCGTCGAGGCCGCCGAACTGCTGGAGATCTTCCAGTGGCTGACGCCCGAGGAATCGTCGCGCGCGCCCTCGGATGCCACCAAGCAGCAGCACATCGGCGAGGAGATCGCCGACGTGCTGATCTACCTGCTGCAGCTGGCCGACCACACGCGGGTGGACGTGCCGGCGGCGGTGCTCGACAAGCTGCGGCGCAATGCGCGCAAATACCCGGTGCCGCCCGGGGCGACCGATGTATCGCTGCCCGCCACGGCCGTCGACGCCGAGCCCGCCACCCACGTGCTGCTGGACTACGAGAACGTGCAGCCCAGCGACGACGAGGTGCGCGCGATGGTGCCCGCGGCGTCGAAGCTGTGGGTCTTCCACGGGCCGCACCAGCGGCAGGTGGCCGAACGTTTTGCGTCCTTCGGCAACGACCTGGCGATCGTGCCGATCAGCAAGCGCGGCAAGAATGCGCTCGACTTTCACCTGTCCTTCTACATGGGCTACATCGCGGCGCGCCACCCGCAGGCGCGCTTCGTGGTGCTGGCCAACGACAAGGGCTACGAGCCGATGCTGGAGCACGCACGCCAGCTGGACTTCGACGTGCAGGCCATCGGCTTGCCGCGTCGCCGGCGGACGGAGCCGGCGCCGGCCCGCAAGACCGAGCCCAAGCCGGCCACGAACACGACGACCAGAACGGCCACGAAGCCGGCCGCCCGGCCGGTGCCGAAGCCGGCACCGCGCAAGGCTGCCGTCAACGCCGCCGTCAAGGCCCCGGCCAAGGCCGCCGCCAGGCCTGCCGCCAAGCCTGCCGCTCCGGCCGGGCCCGCAGCCACACCGGCGGTGAAGAAGGCCAGGACCGCGCCCGCGAAGCGCGCCGCGCCCGCGCGCAGCCGGCGCCAGGCACCGTCCGCGCAGCCGCCCCGGGTGCCGCTGCACAGGCTCGAGCAAGGCCTGCGCACGCTGGGCACGAAGCGCCCGTCGCGCCTGGCGCGCCTGCTGGGCGTGCTGAAGTCGCTGCTGGGCGACTCGGCCAGCGCGGATGCCATCGATGCCGCGCTGTCGCACCTGCAGGCCTCGGGCGTCGTCACCGTCGACGCCGGCGGACGGGTGCGCTACCCGGGCCTGGGCTGAAAGGCCGCACGCTCAGCGCGAGGCCGGCGGCAGCGGCGCCACGATCACGCCCATGGTGCCGCCCACGCAGCCTTCGGTCTGCTGCGCAGCGCAGGCCACCGGGGCCGCGGCGGGCGCTGCGGCCCCGCGCGCGGCCGCGTCGTGCCGGGCTTGCATCAGCCTCAGCTGCGGCCGCAGCATCAGCCAGATCACCACGCACGCGGTGGCCGCCGCCACGCCCAGCAGCAGCAGCCGGCGCCGGCGGGGCAGCGGCTGGTAGCGCGGCAGGTCGTCGGTGGTCTTCATGGCCCGGGGGTGACAGCATCAGGTGCGGGGCCCGACGATACTGCGGTGCTGTCTGCCACCATCCCGACCCTTCCTGCATGGCTTCAACCCCGTTGCGCGCCGGCATGGCGACCGACCGCCTGCGTCGCCTGGACGACTGGCTTCGGCACGACTTCATCGAACCCGGCCTGATCCCCGGCTGCCAGTTGCTGGTGGCGCGTCACGGCGAGGTGGTGCACCGCGCCACGCTCGGCCGCATGGATGTCGGGCGCGACCGGGCGCTGCGCGACGACGCGCTCTTTCGCATCTATTCGATGACCAAGCCCATCACCAGCGTGGCGCTGATGATGCTGTGGGAAGAGGGGCGCTTCGGCCTCAACGATCCGGTGCACCGCTTCGTCCCCGCCTGGCGCGAGCTGCGCGTGTGGGAAGCCGGCCGCGGCGAGGTGATGCGCACGCGGCCGCTGCGCCAGCCGATGACGATGCGGCAGCTCCTGTCGCACACCGCCGGCCTGACCTACGGCAGCGCGCTGCTGGCGCCGGGCCAGCAGCCGCACCCGGTGGAGGAGGCCTATGCGGCGCTGAAGATCGGCACCCGCAGCGGCGATACGCTGCAAGCCATGGTCGACAAGCTGGCCCGGGTGCCGCTGCGCTTCGAGCCCGGCACCGCCTGGCAATATTCGCTGGCCACCGATGTCTGCGGTCATCTCGTGCAGGTGATCAGCGGCCAGCCCTTCGAGACCTTCGTGCACGAGCGCATCCTGGCACCGCTGGGCATGGTCGACACCGCCTTCCACGTGCCGGCCGACAAGCTCGACCGCCTGAGCACCTGCTACCGCTACGACGCCCAGCACCGCATGGTGCCGGTCGACACGCCCGAGCGCAGCGCCTTCGCGTCGCCGCCGGTGCTGGCTTCCGGCGGCGGCGGGCTGGTCGGCACGCTGGCCGACTACCACGCTTTTTGCGAGATGCTGCGCCGCGGGGGCGAACTCGACGGCGTGCGCATCCTGGGCCCGCGCACGCTGGCGCTGATGCGCGCCAACCACCTGCCCGGCGGCCAGGACCTGGTGGCGCTGGCGCAGGACGGCTTCTCCGAGACTGCCAACGCCGGCATCGGCTTCGGCCTGGGCTTTGCCACCACGCTGGGCGAGGTGTCCGCCGGTGGCCTGGGCGCCGGCGACTTCTTCTGGGGCGGCATGGCCTCGACCCTGTTCTGGGTCGACCCGCGCGAGGACCTGGTCGCGATCTTCATGACGCAGCTGATCCCCTCGCGCACCTACAACTTCCGCGGGCCGATGAAGAACATCGTCTATTCGGCGATCGTCGGCTGACCGAAAGGCTCGCCGCATAATCGTTTGCAGCATGGACAACCCAACGTTCGATCCCCTGCAGGCCGAACTGGCGAAGTTGTGGCGCCGGTACGGCGTGCGCCGGCTCGACCTGTTCGGCTCGGCAACCACGGCCGCATTCGACCCCGCTCACAGCGATGTCGACTTCCTGGTCGAGTTCGATGCGGACCCGTCCGGGCTGTTCGAGCGCTATTTCGGCCTGAAGGAATCGCTCCAGGCGCCGTACGGCCGATCGGTGGACCTGGTGACCGCATCGGCGCTGGAGAACCCGTTCTTGCGCGCGCGCGTCGAAGCCGAACGTCGGCCCGTCCATGCACCCTGACGCCCACATGCTGCTGTGGGACGCGCACCGGGCCGCCGGGCGTGTGGCGGCATCGTCCAGGCCCGCCTCGGCCCCCTGCTTGCGGCGCTCGACGCGCTGCGGGCACGGCCTTGATGGGCGGTTCGTCGACACCTTCTCCCCACCATGAACGCACCCCAGGACGCTTCCCCCCTCAACGGCGCCGAATCCCTCGTCACCACCCTCGCCGCCAGCGGCGTCGAGCTGTGCTTCGCCAACCCCGGCACCTCGGAGATGCACTTCGTCGCCGCGCTCGACCGCATCCCCGGCGTGCGCTGCGTGCTGGGGCTGTTCGAGGGCGTGGTCACCGGCGCCGCCGACGGCTACTGGCGCATGGCCGGCAAGCCCGCGGCCACGCTGCTGCACCTGGGGCCCGGGCTGGGCAACGGCCTGGCCAACCTGCACAACGCGGGCAAGGCGCGATCGGGCATCGTCAACGTGGTCGGTGACCACGCGCTCGACCATGCGCGCCACGAGTCGCCGCTGAAGAGCGATGCCGCGGCGATTGCCGGCAGCGTGTCGGCCTGGGTGCGCAGCAGCCGCTCGGCGGCCGAAGTGGGGCTGGACGCTGCCGCCGCGGTGCAGGCCACCCGCGACGGCGCGGTGGGCCGCATCGCCACGCTGATCCTGCCGGCCGATACCGCCTGGGGCGCGGGCGGCCGCGCCGCGGTGGCGGCCCCGGCAGCGGCCGCGTCGTTCGACGCCGCTGCGGTGCCGGCCACGGCACGCTGGCTGACGCAGCTGGGGCCGCGTGCGCTGCTGCTGCTGGGCGCCGGCGGCAGCGCCAGCGAGCGGGCGCAGCACCTGGCCGCCGCCATCGCCGCCAAGACCGGCTGCCGGCTGATGGCCGAGTTCTACAACGCGCGCATGCCTGGCGGCCGCGGCCGGCCGCGCATCGAGCGGCTGCCCTATGTCGTCGACGCCGCCGTCGCCAAGCTGGCCGGCACCGAGCTGCTGGTGCTGGCCGGCGCGGTGGAGCCGATCGGCTTCTTCGCCTACCCGGGCAAGCCGTCGCAGCTCGAGCCCGCGGGTGCGGCGCTGCTGACGCTGGCGGCGCCGCACCACGACGTGGGCGCCGCGCTGCAGGCGCTGGCCGACGAGCTGGGCGTCAGCGGCGAGGTCACGCTGCCAGCGCAGCCGCGGCCGCTGGAGCCTTCGGGTGCGCTGAACCCCGAGAGCATCGCTGCCGCGGTGGCCGCCACGCTGCCCGAACAGGCGGTGGTCATCGACGAGGGCGTCACCACCGGCCGCAGCCTGGCCGGCGCGATGGGCGCGGCGGCGCCGCACGACTGGCTGGCGGTGATGGGCGGCGCCATCGGCTGGGGCCTGCCGGGCGCGGTGGGCGCGGCGCTGGGCGCGCCCGGCCGCCCGGTGCTGGCGCTGGAGGGCGACGGCAGCGCGATGTATACGCTGCAGGCGCTGTGGACGATGGCGCGCGAGCAGCTGCCCGTCGTCGTGCTGGTCTTCGCCAACCGCGCCTACCGCATCCTGCAGGGCGAACTGCAGGGCGTGGGCGCCACCATCAGCGGCGACAAGGCGCGCGACATGCTCAGCCTGGAGCGCCCGGCGCTGGACTGGGTGGCGCTGGCGCGCGGCCACGGCGTGCCGGGCGTGCGCGTCGAATCGGCCGAGGCGCTGGTGGCTGCGCTGCGCGACGGCTTTGCCAGCCGCGCGCCCGCCGTCGTCGAGGTGGTGCTGTAGCGGGTGCGGCCAGCGCTCACCGGATCAAGCCGTTCTCGAGCGCGCAACAGGTCAGAGGGCAGGTCGCCGTTCGTCTGCCGCTCGGGCTTGTCCATCACGCGCGAACGGTCGGGACTGACCGTCTTCACGCTGAGAAACATCCGCTCGGCGATCCGGCCCACCGTCTCGCCGCGCGCCAGGCGCAGCAAGACCTGCAGCTCGCGGTCGCTCGAGCCCTCGTGCGGCAGCGCGTCCAGCCCGCCAGCCGCACCGCCGGCCGCGCCACAGTGAGCCCCAGGGCCCGGCGATTGCCGCCGGACCTGTCATACCGGCCCCGCCGTCGTGCGTGACCAGCAGAGCGTGGGCACCGACATCGACGACACGGTGCTGACCACGCACTGGCCGCATCGCTCGCACGCTCGACCGCAGTCGTGATCGGCGTGCGCAACGACATCCGGGTGGCCGGATACAGCCGCGACTGCGCACGGCGCTGCGCTGCGCCCTGCTGCCGTTGCCCTGTTCGTCTTCGTCGTCAAGCGCTCGGTCGCCACCGTGGCCTGCCCGCCGGCTGGCCCGGCCGACGATCTGCCGGTGGTGGCGCCGCGCTGACACGAGGGCCGGGACGAAGGCCGGTCCGGCGGTCTCGGCCAGGGGTGTCAGCCCGCGGGGTCGCCCAGCCAGGCCTGGCCGTCGTCGTCGGGCGCCGGCTCGGCATCGCTGCGCGCCAGCACCATCCAGGTGGCCAGCGGCAGCCGCATCGGCCGCCGCGGCGCCGGCCGCAGCACCTCCAGCGCCTGCGCCTGCGCGACCATCACGCCGCATTCGGCCGGCACCTCGTCGGCCTGCGCGATGCCGGCCTTCAGCACATACCAGCACTGGCTGGCCAGCCCCAGGTAGGCGGCGCGCTTGGCGCCCTGCCGCAGGTCGGCCAGCAGGTCGGCGCGGCGCACCTTGACCTCGTGCACGATGGGCTCGACATGGTCCTCCACCGTGGTGTGGCGGATCGAGAAGACATCGGGCATCGCCATCGGCCACACGCGCGGGCCGTCGGCCGCCAGCGGCGGCGCGCGCAGCCGCAAGCCGCGCCAGGCCAGGCGGCCGGCATGCTGCATCGCGCGCACCACGCGCGCCACCAGCGCCTCGTGGGCGTCGAAGGCGGCGCGGTTGCGCTGCAGCGTGGCGGCCAGCAGCTGCACACCGGCATCGGTGACGCGCAGCGTTTCGCGTCCGGCATCGTCGCGCAGGCGCGCCACCAGCCCCGCGGCCAGCAGCTCGAGCTCGATGCCGTCGTGGCAGGGCCAGCCGGCCGATCGCCACAGCTGGCGCAGGCGGCGGCGGTGCGCGGCCGGCAGCGCCAGTGCAGCCGGATGCAGGGCCGCTGGCGCGGGTGTCTCCATGCCGGCACGCTAACAAGACGACCCTGTGTCGCGCAAGCACCTGCCCGGCGGCGCCCGCTGGCAAACCCGCGGACTGGGGGAAACCAGACTCCCTAACTAGCGTTCGACAGTCAAGACTGCGCGCCGTGGCGGTCTGGCCGCATCGGCCGACGGAGATGAGGGGTCATGAAGGGTGCAGGTGACGTGGCGACGCGCTCCGCGGCGGCAGACGCAGCGGGGCGGGCGGCGCCCTGCGCCCCGCGGCGGCGCCGGCGCCGGACACCACCGCCGAGCAGATCCTGGCGGCGGCCGCGCGGCTGTTCGGCCGCCAGGGCTTCCAGGCCACCACGCTGCGCCAGATCGCCGAAGAGGCCGGCATCAAGGCCGGCAGCGTCTACTACCACTTCGACGGCAAGGAAGAAATCGCCGCGCGCGTGCTCGACGCCGGCATCCATGCCCTCAGCGCGGCCGTGCGCAGCCACGTCGACGGCCTGCCCGCGGGCAGCGCTGCGCGGGCGCGGCTGGCGGCCGCCGTCGAAGGCCACCTGTGGGGCATGCTGCACCACGGCGACTTCACCGCCGCGCACATCCGCATCTACCGCAACGTGTCCGACGCCGCAAGGGCGCGCCACCGGCCGGTGCGCAGCGCCTATACGCGGCTGTGGGACGTCCTGCTGGCCGACTGCGCCGCTGCCGGCGTGCTGCGGCGCGACATCCCGGTGCCGATGGTGCGGCAGTTTCTCGTCGGCGCCCTCAACTGGCCGGTCGACTGGTACGACACGAAGCGCGGATCCTTCGAGCGCTTCGCGGCCCAGATCACCGCCCTCGTCTTCGACGGCATCGTGGTCGAACCGGAGCCTGCGCCTTGAAGGCCCCTTCCAGCGCTGACCGCCCCGTGCTCGAGGTGCGGCAGATCGAGCGCCGCTTCGGCGGGCTGGTGGCACTGACCGGCGTCGACCTGGCCGTGCGCCGCGGCGAGATCTTCGGCCTCGTCGGCCCCAACGGCAGCGGCAAGACGACGATGACCAACGCCATCACCGGTTTCTACCCGCCGCAGAAGGGCAGCATCCGGCTCGACGGGCGCGACATCACCGGCATGGCGCCGCATGCGGTGGCGCGGCTGGGCGTGGCGCGCACCTTCCAGAACCTGGCCCTCTTCAACGGCATGACGGTGCTGGACAACATCCTGCTCGGCCGCCACGTGCACATGAAGCCGGGCGTGCTGCGCACCGCGTTCTACCCCTGGCTGGCGCGGCCCGAGGAGATCGCGCACCGGCGTGTGGTCGAGGAGACGATCGACTTCATGCAGCTGCAGGGCGTGCGCGACGAGCTCGTCGACGCCATCCCCATCGGCCTGAAGAAGCGCGTCGAGCTGGCGCGCGCGCTGGTGGCCGAGCCCAGCTTCCTGATCCTGGACGAGCCGATGGCCGGCATGAACCAGGAGGAGAAGGAATATATGGCGCGCTTCGTGCTGGACGCGCGCGACGAGCGAGGCGTCACCGTGATGCTGATCGAGCACCACATGGACATCATCACCGGCATCTGCGACCGCATGCTGGTGCTGAGCTACGGCGAGGTCATCGACACCGGCATCCCGAAGGACGTGGTGCAGAACCCGCGCGTCATCAAGGCCTACCTGGGAGGCGCGCGTGGCGAAGCCTGACGCACGCATCCAGGGTCCCTGGGACTTCTCGGCCGACACCACGCTGCCGCGGCTGCTGGCCGACAACGCGCGCGTGCTCGGCGACGCGGTCGCGCTGCGCGAGAAGGACCGCGGCATCTGGCAGCAGACCAGCTGGGCGCAGTGGCTGGAGCTGACGCTGTGCTGCGCCGCCGGGCTCGAGGCGCTGGGATTTGCCCGCGGCGACGCGCTGCTGGTGGTGGGCGACAACCGCCCGCACCTGTATACCGGGCTGCTGGCCGCCGGCATGCTGGCCGGCTTTGCGATGCCGGTCTACCCCGACGCCGCGCCCGACGAGGTGCGGCATGCGATCCAGATGTCGCAGGTGCGCTTCGTGCTGGCCGAGGACCAGGAGCAGGTCGACAAGATCCTCGACCTGCGCGAGGCCTGCCCCTGCATCGCGCACGTCGTCTACGACGACCCGCGCGGCCTGGCCGCCTACCAGGCGCCGGGGCTGGTGTCGTGGCAGCGGTTGCTCGCGATGGGGGCCGAGCGGCTGCAGCGCGAGCCGGCCCTGCGCGACGCGCTGGTCGCCCGCGCCACGCCCGACGACCCGGCGGCCTTCATCCATTCCTCCGGCACCACCGGTCGCCCCAAGGGCGTGGTGCTGAGCCACCGCAACGTGCTCTCGGGCGTGGCCAATGCCCACCGCGCCAAGGCCTTCGGCTTCGGCGAGGAGGTGCTGGCCTACCTGCCGATGGCCTGGGTGGGCGACTTCGCCATCACGCTGGGCGCCGGCGTGGCGCTGCACTTCACCATCAACATCCCCGAGCGGCCCGAGACGGTGCTGCACAACCTGCGCGAGATCGCGCCCACCTTCTACCTGGCCGCACCGCGCAGCTGGGACAACCTGCTCACCATGGTGCAGGTGCGGATGGAGGATTCCACGCGGCTGAAGAAGGCCCTCTACGACCACTTCATGCAGCTGGCCATCACCTGCGAACGGCTGCTGCTCGACGGCCGCCAGCCCAGCGCCTGGCAGCGGCTGCAGCGCCGCATCGGCGAATGGCTGGTCTACGGGCCGATCAAGGACCAGCTCGGCCTGACGCGGCTGTCGCACGCCTTCACCGGCGGCGAGGCCATCGGCGAGGACACCTTCGTCTTCTACCGTGCCCTGGGCGTGCAGCTGCGCCAGCTCTACGGCCAGACCGAGAGCAGCGCCTTCAACGCCATGCAGGAGCCCAGCGAGGTGCAGCTGCACACCGTCGGCAAGCCGCTGCCCGGCGTGGCGGTGCGCATCGGCGACAGCGGCGAGATCCTGGTCCGCTCGGGCAGCGTCTTCCAGGGCTACCACCGCAACGAGGAGGCCACGAAAGCCGCGCTGGAAGACGGCTGGCTGCACACCGGCGACGCCGGCTACCTCGAACCCGACGGCCACCTGGTGGTGCTGGGGCGCCTCTCCGAGGTGGTGCACACCGCGCAGGGCGAGCGCTACATCCCCAACTACATCGAGAACCGCCTCAAATTCAGCCCCTACGTCAAGGACGTGGCCGTGCTGGGCAAGGGGCGCGAGCGGCTGTCGGCCATCGTCTGCATCGACAAGGAGCCGGTGGGCCACTGGGCCGAGCTGCGTGGCCTCTCGTACATGTCGTATGCCGACCTGTCGCAGAAGGCCGAGGTCATCGAGCTGATCCAGGCCGCGGTGCAGCGCGTCAATGCCACGCTGCCCGAGGGCCTGAAGCTGCGCCACTTCGTCAGCCTGCACAAGGAATTCGACGCCGACGACGGTGAGATCACGCGCACGCGCAAGCTGCGCCGCAACGTCGTGGAGGAGCGCTATGCACCCATCATCGAGGCCATCTATGCCGGCCGGCCCGAGGTGGCGATGAAGGCGCAGATCGTCTACGAGACCGGCGAGATCGGCGTCACCGAGCGCACGCTGCGCATCGTGGGGGTCTGAGCGATGGACCTCATGTACCTGCTGGAACTGGCCATCAACGGCGCGCTGGCCGGGCTGATGTATTCGCTGGTGGCGATGGGCATCGTGCTCATCTACAAGTCGTCGTCGGTGCCCAACCTGGCGCAGGGCGCGCTGACCATGGTCGGCGCCTACGTCGTGCTGGTCTTCGCCAACGGCGCCGGGCTGCCGATGTGGGCGGCCATCCCGCTGGCCATGGTGACGATGATGGGCGTGGGCCTCGCCATCGAGCGCGTGGCGCTGCGGCGCCTGGCCGGGCGGCCGATCGTGATGATCCTGATGATGACGCTGGGCCTGGACATCTTCCTGCGCGCCGTCACCATGGCCATCGGCGGCGGCACCGCGCGGCCGCTGCGCATCGGCATCAGCGACGAGCCGCTGTTCCTCGGGCCGCTGCTGCTCAACCGCGCCTACGTGGTGGGCGCGGCGGTGGCGCTGCTGCTGTTCTTCGTCTTCGTGCTCTTCTTCCGCACGCGCCGCGGCGTGGTGCTGCGCGCGATTGCCGACGACTACATGGCGTCGTGGGCGGTGGGCATCTCGGTCGAGCGCGGCGTGGCGCTGTCCTGGGCGCTGTCGTCGCTGGTGGCCACCGCGGCCGGCGTGCTGTGGGGCTCGATCCAGGGCGTGGACCAGTCGCTGTCGATGCTGCTGCTCAAGGGCATCACGGTGGCCGTGCTGGGCGGCATGGACAGCCTGGGCGGCGCCATCCTCGCCGGCATCGGCCTCGGCGCGCTGGAGGCCGTGGCCTCGGGCGTGCTCGACCCGCTGCTGGGTGGCGGCACGCGCGAGCTGGTGGTGGCGCTGGTGCTGATCCTGACCATCATGATCCGGCCGCATGGCCTCTTCGGTCGCCACGACATCGAAAGGCTGTAGCCATGCTGTTCCGCCAGGCGGGCATCCGCCACACCGACTATGCCGCCGACCGCGCGCTGTTTCCGATCCCGGCCGACCGCTTCATGGTCGCCGCGCTGCTCGTCTTCGCGCTGCTGGCGCCGGTGCTGGTCAGCTCGCTGGTGCTGTCGAGCTACCTGCTGCCCTGGCTGGTGTGGACCTCGGCGACGCTGGGCCTGAACCTGATCCTCGGCTGGGCCGGGCAGTTTCACTTCGGCTATGCGGCGGTGATGGGCATCGGCGCCTATACCGCGGTGCATGGCGCGCGCCACGGCGTGCCGTGGGAGATCGCCGTCGTGCTCGGCGGCCTGATGGCCACCGTCATCGGCGTGGTGTTCGCCTTCGCGGCGCTGCGCGTCAAGGGGCTGTACCTGGCGCTGTCGACGCTGGCGCTGCAGTTCGTGATGGACTGGGTGATCTCGCACGTGCCGGCCATCAGCGGCGGTGTCGGCGCCACGCTGCAGGCGCCGGCGATGCGGCTGCTGGGCCAGCCCATCCGCTCCGAGGTGGGCCTTTACTACGTGGCGCTGGCCTGGGCGCTGCTGGTGACGCTGTTCATGCTCAACCTGCGGCGCACTGCGCTCGGCCGCGCGCTGGTGGCGGTGCGTGAGAAGGACTTCGCCGCCGCCGTCATCGGCGTGCAGAGCTTCCGCTACAAGCTGGTGGCCTTTGCGACCTCGTCGTTCATCGGCGGCGTCAGCGGCGCGGTGCTGATCTTCACCTTCTACAAGGCCGTCACGCCCGAGCAGTTTGCCGTCAACGTGTCGATCGAGCTGCTGGCGATGGTCATCGTCGGCGGCCTCGCCAGCATCATCGGCAGCTGGTTCGGCGCCGCCTTCATCCTGCTGCTGCCGGGGCAGATCCACCACCTGATCGCCTGGATTGCCGAGCGGGTGGGCGCCGACATCGGCATCGAGACGCTGGCCCACCTGCCGCATGCGGTCTACGGCGGCATGATCATCCTCTTCCTGCTGGTCGAGCCGATGGGGCTGGGCAAGCTCTACGGCAACGTCCGAAATTACCTGCTGGTCTGGCCTTTCGGCTACGCGAGGAAATGAATCCCCCCCGAAGCGCCTTCGGCGCCTCCCCCCGAGGGGGGCGCCGCCAGCGGCCCGGCAAAGCCGGTTCCGCGGCGGCCGCTGGGTGGCGGCTGGCTCATGCGATGTGGTTGCCGCTTGGCACCATGGATGACTGAGATGACCACAGTCTCACCCAACATCCTGTCGCTCAACAACATCGAGGTCATCTACGACCGCGTGGCCCTGGCCATCAAGGGCGCGTCGATCGACGTGCCCAGCGGCGGCATGGTGGCGCTGCTGGGCGCCAACGGCGCGGGCAAGAGCACGCTGCTGAAGGCGGTGAGCGGGCTGCTGAAGGCCGAGCGCGGCGAGATCACGCGCGGCGAGGTGCATTTCCTGGGCGAGAACATCGACGCGCTGCCGCCGCAGGCGCGCGTGCACCGCGGCATCGTGCAGGTGCTCGAAGGCCGGCGCGTCTTCGAGCACCTGACGCCCGACGAAAACCTGCTGGCTGCGTCGGCCGTGCGCGGCACCGGTGCCGCCGACGTGCAGCGCGACCGCGACCGCGTCTATGCCTACTTCCCCCGCCTGGCGCAGCGCCGCAGCGCGCAGGCCGGCTACCTGTCGGGTGGCGAGCAGCAGATGCTGGCCATCGGCCGCGCGCTGATGACGCGGCCCCGGCTGCTGATGCTCGACGAGCCCAGCCTGGGCCTGGCGCCCTTTCTCGTCGCCGAGATCTTCGACATCGTGCGCCGCATCAACCGCGACGAAGGCCTGTCGGTGCTGCTGGTCGAGCAGAACGCCATCGCCGCGCTGGAGGTGGTGTCGCACGGCTACCTGATCGAAGGCGGCCGCATCGTCATGCACGACAGTGCCGATGCGATGAAGAAGAACCCCGACATCCAGGAGTTCTACCTGGGTGGCCACGAGGGCCGCGATTTCAACGAGATCAAGCACTACCGGCGCCGGAAACGGTGGCTGTCATGAACCCCCCCGAAGCGACCTTCGGTCGCCTCCCCCCAGGGGGGCGCCGCCAGCGGCCCGGCGAAGCCGGTTCCGCGGCGGCCGCTTGGGGGTTACCTACCTCGACAGGAGACAAGCGATGAGACTCAAGACCCTTTCGACCCTGGCCGTGCTGGCGCTGGCCGCCGGCACCGCGCAGGCGCAGATCAAGATCGGCGCCTGCTACGACCTCAGCAAGGCCTATACCTTCGTCACGCCGCAGATCGTGCAGGCGGCGAAGGACTATGCGGACATCCTCAATGCCCGCGGCGGCATCGAGGGCCAGAAGGTCGAGATCGTGGCCGCCGACCACGGCAACGAGCCGCAGCGCGGCATCGAGTGCTACGAGCGGCTCAAGCGCGAAGGCGTGATGATGTTCGACTTCCTGTCGACGCCGGTGTCGCGCGCCGTGCTGCCGCGCGCCATGGCCGACGGCAACGTGATGATGCAGAGCTTCGTCGGCCGCGGCGACGCCATCGACGGCGACGTCTTCAAGTGGATCTTCCCCATCGGCCCGACCTACTGGGGCCAGATGGCCAACAACATCCAGTACATCAAGAACCAGCGCAAGGGCGACCTCAAGGGCGCCAAGATCGGCTTCATCTACCCCGACTACGCCTTCGGCCAGGAGCCGATTCCGGTGCTGAAGACGCTGGCCGCGAAGGAGGGCTTCGAGCTGCAGCTGTTCCCCAACCCGCTGCCAGGCAAGGACCAGGCCGCGGTGTGGACGCAGATCCGCCGCGCCAACCCCGACTGGATCATCACCTGGAACCTGTCGGCGATGCACGTGGTGGCGGCCAAGGAGGCCAAGCGCAACGGCATCCCGATGGACAGGATCATCTCGGTGAACTGGTTCAACGAGGTCGACATCGCCAACATCGGCGCCATGGAGGCCAAGGGCATCAAGCGCGGCACCAACGTGGTGGGCGGCCGGGAGCATCCGCTGATGAAGCAGATCGCCGCCGACCTCTACGCCAAGGGCAAGGGCAATGGCGACGCCAAGCACCTGGACGACATCTACTACAACACCGGGCTGGCGATGTATACGGTGATGTTCGAGGGCATCCGCAATGCCGTCAGGCAAGGCGGCATGCCGCTCACGCCGGCCAAGATCAAGGCCGGGCTGGAGAGCCTGCGCAACTTCGACGCCAACGGCCTGATCGCGCCGGTGACCGTGACCGCGTCCGACCACGGCGGCGGCGGCAAGACGCGCATCGACATGTGGGACGGCACGAAGTGGGTGCCGCAGAGCGACTGGATCGCCGCCTATGGCGACGTGGTGGGCGCGGTGGTCAAGGAGCAGTCGGCGGAATTCGCCAAGAGCCAGAAGTAGCGCCGGGCGCGCGGCCCGTCAGGCACGCCGGCGCAGCGCCGCCAGCGTGCCGGCGTGCATGAGCTTGCCGTCCAGCCGGCGGCCGAGCAGGCGCTCGGCCAGCCGCGCGGCGTCGACCAGCCGTTCCAGGTCGATGCCGGTGGCGATGCCCAGCTCGTGGCACAGGAAGACCAGATCCTCGGTGCACACATTGCCCGCCGCCGTGCCCTGGGCATGGCCGCAGAAGGGGCAGCCACCCAGGCCGGCGACCGAGGCGTCGAACAGGTCCACACCCTGCTCGATCGCGGCGAAGGCATTGGCCAGCCCCAAGCCGCGCGTGTCGTGCAGGTGCAGGCCCACGCGCACGCCCGGCAGCAGGCGCCGCACCAGGTCCACGCGCCGGCGCACGCTGTGCGGATTTGCCCAGCCCACGGTATCGGCCAGGTAGACGGTCGGGCACGACACGCCCTCGTCGCGCAGCAGCGTGGCCAGCTCGCCCAGCACGGCGGCCAGGCGGTCCTCGCCGATCTCGCCTTCGAGGTTGCAGCCGAAGGCCGTCATCACACAGGCCGATTCGATGGCCAGCCCGGCGTCGCGGTAGCGCTGCACCCAGCGTCGCTGGTCCTGCAGGAATTCGGCGGCGCCGCGTCCGTTGTTCTGGCGGCTGAAGGCGTCGGAGGCATAGGCATACAGGCTGCCCACCAGGTCGACCTGGGGCACTGCGCGCGCGCGGTCGAAGCCGGCCTCGTTGAGCCACAGCGCGGTATAGCGCGTGCCGGTTCGCTTGCGGATGGCCGCAAACAGCTCGGCCGCATCGGCCATCTGCGGCACCCGCTTCGGGCTGACGAAGGAGGCCACCTGGATCTGCGGCAGGCCGCTCTCGGCCAGCGCCTCGACCAGCGCGGCGCGTTCGGCCAGCGGGTAGGTTCGCGGCTCGATCTGGAAACCCTCGCGCGGGCCTTCCTCGTGGATTTCCACGCGCGTGGGCAGACCGCTCATTCGCTCACCTCCGAGGCATCGACCACCACCAGCACCGCGCCGCGCTCGACGCCTGCGCCCACGCGGGCCGCGACGCCGCGCGCCACGCCGGCGTGCGGCGCGGTGATGCGCATCTCCATCTTCATCGATTCGATCACCAGCAGCACCTGGCCGGCGGCCACGGTGTCGCCGTCACGCACGCGCACCTCCAGCACCTTGCCGGTCAGCGGTGCGGTCAGGGCGGCGCCTGCACCGACGGCCGGGGCGCGCTCGACCTGCAGCGCGGGGCGCAGCTGCAGCGTCTCGGTGTGGCGGCCGTCGCCGAGCCAGATGCGGTCGCCGTCGCGGCCGATCGACAGCGACACGGTGACGCCGTCGAGCGTGATCCGCAGCGGCGCATCGCCGGCCGCCGGGCCGAAGGCGACCCGATGCCCGCGGTTGCCGATCTGCACGCAGAACACCGCGCCTGCTTCGGTGCCGACGCAGGCCTTCAGCACGCCGTGGTCGCCGCGCAGTTCGTACTGCGGCCGCAGCGGCCGGTAGCCGGCCGACGCGCCCAGCCGCCAGTGCGTCAGCGTGGACCAGTCCGAGGCCGGCTGCGCCACCCCGTCGCGGCGCGACTGCTGCAGTGCCCAGGCGGCGGCGATGTGCGCGGCGGCGGCGCGCCAGGGTGCGGGGGCGGCCGCCGGGCGCGACAGCAGGCGGTCGATGGTGCCGGTATCGGGCACGCCGTCGGCGACCTCGGGCGCGGCCAGCAGCGTCTCCAGAAAGCCCAGGTTGTGGGCCACGCCGGTGAGGCGGGTGGCGGCCAGCGCGCTGCGCATCGCGGCGAGGGCGGCGGGGCGGTCGGTGCCATGCACGATCAGCTTGGCGACCATGGGGTCGTAGTGCGGCGTGATCACCGCGCCGGCATCGACGCCGGTCTCCACGCGCACGCCGTCGTGCGGCAGCTGCAGCCGGCGCAGCGTGCCGGTGCTGGGCAGAAAGTCCTGCGCCGGGTCCTCGGCATACAGCCGCACCTCGATCGCATGGCCGTCGCAGCGCAGCGCGTCCTGCGCCAGCATCAGCGGCTCGCCGGCAGCGGCGCGGATCTGCAGCTCGACGAGGTCGAGCCCGGTGACGGCCTCGGTCACCGGATGCTCGACCTGCAGCCGCGGGTTGACCTCGAGAAAGTGGAAGGCCTCGCCGACCAGCAGAAATTCCACCGTGCCCAGTGCCCGGTAGCGCACGTGCCGCGCCAGCGCCACGGCGGCATCGAGCAGCTGCCGGCGCAGGCCGGCGGGCAGCGGCAGCGCCGGCGCTTCCTCCACCACCTTCTGGTGGCGGCGCTGCAGCGAGCATTCGCGTTCGAACAGGTGCCACACGCCGCCGCGCCCGTCGCCGAGGATCTGCACCTCGACATGGCGGCCGTGCGGCAGATAACGTTCGACCAGCAGCGACGGGTCGCCGAAGGCATGCGCGCCTTCGCGCATCGCGGCGGCGATGGCGTCGGCCAGCGGCCCGGGCCCGTGCAGGATGCGGATGCCCTTGCCGCCGCCGCCGGCCGCGGCCTTCAGCAGCGCGGGGTAGCCGAGCGCGGCCATCATCGAGGCCACTTCCGCCGGGTCGGCGCTGGCGCCGGTGGAGCCCGGAATCGTCGGCACCCCGGCGGCCTGCGCCAGGCGCTTGGCCGCGGCCTTGTCGCCGAAGTCGCGCAGCGTCTGCGGCATCGGGCCGATGAAGGCGATGCCGGCCGCCTGCAGCGCCTCGGCCAGATCGGCGTTCTCCGACAGGAAGCCGTAGCCCGGGTGCACCGCATCGGCGCCCACCTGGCGCGCTGCCTGCACGACACGTTCGATGTGCAGGTAGCTCTCGCGCGCCGGCGCCGGGCCCAGCCGCACCGATTCGCCGATGTCGCGCACATGCAGCGCGTCGCGGTCGGCATCCGAGTGCACGGTGGCGACGGCGATGCCCATCTGGCGGCAGCTGCGGGCGATCCGACGGGCGATTTCGCCGCGGTTGGCGATCAGGATCTTGTCGAACATGGCGCTACATCCGGAAGACACCGAAGCGCGTTTCTTCGCGCGGCGTGCGCGACGCCGCCTCCAGCAGCAGCGTCAGTGCCGCGCGCGTCTCCAGCGGGTCGATGACGCCGTCGACCCACAGGTTCGAGGCGAAGTTGTAGGCATTGGCGAAGCGCTCGTATTCGTCGCGGATCGGCTGCTTGAAGGCCTCGCGTTCGGCGTCGGTCCAGGTCTGGCCGCTGCGCTGCAGGATCTGCTCGCGCACCAGCGCCAGCGTGGTGGCGGCCTGCTCGGGGCCCATGATGGCGGCGCGGCCGCCCGGCCACATGAACATCGCATGCGGGCGGAAGGCACGGCCGCACATCGCCAGGTAGCCGGCGCCGTAGGACCCGCCGGTGATCACGGTGTATCTGGGCACGTTGGCCGAGGCCATCGCGGTGATGAATTTGGCGCCGGCCTTGGCGATGCCGCCCTGCTCGGCCTCGCGCCCGACCATGAAGCCGGTGACGTCGGCCAGGAAGAGCAACGGCACATCACGCTTGCAGCACAGGTCGATGAAATGCGTGGCCTTGAGCGCGCTGTCGCTGAACAGCACGCCGCGGTTGGCCAGCACGCCGACGGGGAAGCCGTTGATGCGCGCAAAGCCGCACATCAGCGTGTCGCCGTACAGCGGCTTGAATTCGTCGAATTCGCTGCCGTCGACCAGGCGCAGCAGCACCTCGCGGTTGTCCGACGGGTGGCGTGCATCGCGGCTGATGTGGCGATAGATCTCGGCCTCGGGCAGGCGCGGCGGTGCGGGCGGCGTGAGCTGCCAGCGGCGTGCCGGCCAGTCGGCCAGCCGCGCCACCAGGCGGCGCGTGATCGCCAGCGCATGCGCATCGTCCTCGGCCAGGTGGTCGGCCACGCCGCTGGTGGCGCTGTGCATCAGCGCGCCGCCGAGGGTTTCGGCGTCGACGTCTTCGCCGGTGGCGGCCTGCGTCAGCTGCGGCCCGCCCAGGTACAGGTAGCCCTGGCCGCGCACGATCACCAGTTCGTCGGCCAGCGCCGGGATGTAGGCGCCGCCGGCGGTGCAGGCACCCATCACCACCGCGATCTGCGCGATGCCCTCGGCCGACATGCGCACCTGGTGGTGGAAGATGGAACCGAACTGCCCCTCGTCGGGAAAGATCGCCGCCTGGTCGGGCAGGAAGGCGCCGCCGGAATCGACCAGCGTGATGCAGGGCAGCCGGTGCATCCAGGCGATGGTCAGCGCCCGCACGTGCTTCTTGCAGGTGATGCCGAAATAGGTGCCGCCCTTCACGGTGGCGTCGTTGGCGATCAGCATGCACAGCCGCCCGCTGACGGCGCCGATGCCGGTGACCATGCCGGCGCCGGGCGGCACGCCCTCGTGCAGGCCGGCGCCGGCGAGGTCGGCGAGCTCGAGGAAGGGCGAGCCGGGGTCGAGCAGCGCGTCGATGCGCTCGCGCACGGTGAGCTTGCCGCGGCCCCTGTGCAGCGCCTGCGCCTTGTCGCCGCCGCCGGCGCGTGCGCTGGCGCGGCGCGCGGCCAGGTCGGCCAGCAGCGCCTGGTAGGCGGCCTCGTTCAGCGCCGCGTCGTCGTCGACGGCGTTCACAGCAGGCCTTCGATCACCGGCATGGCCCGCAGCACCAGCTTGACCTTGGCGGCGCCCGGCTTCTCGATGCTGCCGTGCGGTGCCAGCAGCACGTCGGCCTTGACGGCCAGTGCGCCGCGGATGCGGTCCTCGATGGCCTGCCGGAGCGCCGGCAGCGACAGGTCTGAGGGCTCGTGCCCGGCGCGCTCGACCAGCAGCTTCAGGTTGGCCTGCGTCGAATGGCCCTCGAAATCGGCGATCAGCCGCACCTGGCCGGAGACGGTGGGGCACATCGCCTCGATCAGATCCTGCACCGCGCTCGGGAACAGGTTGACGCCGCGCACGATCAGCATGTCGTCGGTGCGGCCGAAGCAGCGGATCTTCGGCTGCCGCCGCCCGCAGGTGCAGCCGGTGCCCGTGACGACGACATGGTCGCCGCTGCGGAAACGGAACACCGGCGAGGCCTGGCGGTGGATGGCGGTATAGACCAGCTCGCCGGTGGCGCCCTCGGTGAAGGGCCTGACCTGGCCGCTGTCGGGGTCGATGAGCTCGGTGACGATGAAGTCGGGCGCGGTCATGTGCATGCCGCTCTGTTCGTCGCACTCGGCCCAGTAGATGACGGCGAGGTCGGTGCCGCCCATCAGCTCGCACAGCGTCGCGCCCCAGGCGTGCTGGATGCGATGGCGAAAGCCCGGGATGCCGCCGCCGGGCTCGCCGCCCACCACCAGCCGGCGCACGCCGAGCTCGCGCACGTCGCGGCCCCGTTGCGCGCGTGCCGCCTCGGCCAGGTGCAGCAGGAAATTCGGCGTGCCGACGATGGCATCGGGCCGCAGGTCGAAGGCGGCGGCCAGCAGCCGGTCGACACCACCGTCGGCGCCGATGGGGATGTCGAGCGCGCCCAGGTATTGCAGCGCCTGGAAGATCGGCAGCCCGCCGACGAAGCCCTTGCTGAGCGAAAAGCCGTGCAGCACGCGGTCGCCGGGGCGGATGCCGCAGGCGAACAGGCTGCGCGCGCTGCTCTCGTGCCACATCAGCGCATCCTGCCGCGTCAGCGCCACGTAGCTGGGGCTGCCGGTGGTGCCCGAGCTGGCCTGCATCTGGATCACGTCGGACAGCGGCGCCGCCAGGTGCTCGCCGAAGGGCGGTGCGGCGCGCAGGCTGTCGCGCAGCTCCTGCTTGGTGGTGAAGGGCACGCGCGGCAGGTCGTCGAGCGTGCGCAGCGCATCCGGCGTCAGCCCGGCGGCGCGGAATTTGCGCTGGTAGAAGGGCGAGTGCGCCCACAGGTAGTCGACCTGCTCGCGCAGCCGCGCCTCCTGCAGCTGGCGCACGGCACGCTCGTCGAGCGCCTCCACCGGCGACAGGAAGGGCAGCCGGCACCGGCGGCGGCGTGGCTGACATCGTTGACCATTCGAAGCCCTCGGCCGATAATTTACTAACGTTTGTTAGTTTATGAGCCAGCGACCGGAAATCCAAGCACCGCGACGGCGGCTAGCGGGTGCGTCGGCCCGCGGGGCTGGCGGACCGGGTGGGCCTGGCGGATCTTGCCTTGGCAGCCGGCGCCGCCAGCGCCGGGTCGGCGCCCACGGCGCCGAAGGCCATGCGCGTGTACTGGCGCACCAGCTGCGCCACGCTCAGCCGCCCGCCGGCGCGGTACCAGGTGCACACGCCGCTGAGCATCGCGATCAGCGCATAGCAGGCCACGCGCAGGTCGCCGGGCGCGAAGGCGCCGGCTGCCTGCCCGGCGCGCAGGATGTCGCGCAGGCGCTGCTCGTAGGCGTCGCGCCGCGCGACGATGGCCGTGCGGTGTCCGTCGCTCAGGCTGCGCAGCTCGGCATTGCCGATGAAGACCTGGTCGCGCCGCACCGCGTGATACTCGATGTGGAAGGCCACGAACCGGCGCAGCGCGTCCACCGGGTCGTCGGTGCCGGCCAGCGCCGCGTCCAGCCCGGCCATCAGCTCGTCCATGGTGTCGGCCAGCAGCATGTGCAGCAGCGATTCCTTGGACTCGATGTGGTTGTAGAACGAGCCTGCCTTGACGCCGATCTCATCGGCCAGCATGCGCAGGTTCATGCCCTGGAAACCATGCAGCGCGATCAGCCGCGTGGCCGCGCGCTTCATGTCGAGGACCGTCTGTTCGGTGACCTTGCCGGCGATGCGGGCCATGGCCGGGATCGTAGCCCAGGCCCCATCGAATGACCTCAACCGGAGCCCCGGCCCATGATCGAGACCGTGCACCACCTGGACGACACCACGCGCAGCCTGCGCGATGCGGTGCGCGACTTTGCCCGGGCCGAGATCGCACCGCTTGCCGCGCAGATCGACCGCGCCGATCACCTGCCGCGCGCGCTCTGGCGGCAGCTGGGCGAGCTGGGCGTGCTGGGCATCACGGCCGAGCCGGAGCACGGCGGCCTCGGCCTGGGTTATCTGGCGCAGGTGATCGCGGCCGAGGAGATCAGCCGCGCCTCGGGTTCGGTGGGCATCGCCTACATCGCGCACGCCAACCTGCACGTCAACCAGCTGCGGCTGAACGGCACGCCGGCGCAGAAGCAGCGCCACCTGCCGGCGCTGATCCGCGGCGAGCTGGTCGGCGCGCTGGCGATGAGCGAGGCCGGCGCCGGCTCCGACGTGGTCGGCATGACGCTGCGTGCCGAGCGCCGCGGCGACCACTACGTGCTCGACGGCCACAAGCTGTGGACCACCAACGGCGCCTATGCAGACCGCTACGTCGTCTATGCCAAGACCGACCCGGCCGCCGGCAAGGCCGGCATCAGCGCCTTCATCGTCGAGCGCGGGTTCGAGGGCTTCTCGACGGCGCAGCCGATGGACAAGCTGGGCATGCGCGGCTCGGGCACCTGCGAGCTGGTGTTCAGCGGCTGCAAGGTGCCGGCCGACAACCTGCTGGGCGGGCTTAACCGCGGCGTGCGCGTGCTGATGTCGGGGCTGGACTACGAGCGTATCGTCGCTGCCGGCGGCGCGCTCGGCCTGATGCAGGCGGCGCTCGATCTGGCGCTGCCCTATACGCGCGAGCGCCGGCAGTTCGGCCAGCCGATCGGCGACTTCCAGCTCGTGCAGGCCAGGCTGGCCGACATGTATGCGCGGCTGGCGGCGTCGCGCGCGCTGCTCTACGCCACCGCCGGGGCTGCCGACCGTGGTGCGCTGCGGCGCGAAGACGCCGCCACCGCGATCCTCTTCGCCGCCGAGGCCGCCACCGCCAATGCGCTCGACGCCATCCAGCTGCTGGGCGGCAATGGCTACGTCAACGACTGCCCGGCCGGCCGCCTGCTGCGCGACGCCAAGCTCTACGAGATCGGTGCCGGCACCTCGGAGATCCGGCGCATGCTGATCGGGCGCGAACTGGCCTTGCGCGCCTGAGCGGAGGCAGCGCGCCGCGCACCTTGCCAACACCTGCCCGAGGGGTCAATATCGCCCGACAGCCGGGCTTTGGCGCTTCACGCTATACCCGCTGTCTCGTGAAGCGCTGAGCAGGAGTGCGCGTTGTCCAAACCCACGGTCCTCGTCGTCGACGACGAACCACTGAACGTGGCGGTGCTGTCGGAGCTGTTGTGTCCAGACTACCGCGTGCTGGGCGCCCGCTCCGGGCCGGTCGCGCTCGAGCTGCTCGAGACCGAGCTGCCCGATCTCATCCTGCTCGACGTCATGATGCCCGGCATGGACGGGCATGCCGTGCTGGCGCAGTTGCGCGCGCGTGCGCGCACCAGCGGTGTGCCGGTGATCTTCGTCACCGCGCTGGGCACCGAGGCCGACGAGGAACGCGGCCTGGCGCTGGGCGCCGCCGACTACATCGCCAAGCCCATCAAGCCGGCGGTGGTGCTGCAGCGCGTGCGCACGCAGCTCGAACTGAAGGTCGCACGCGACCGGCTGCTCGACCAGAACGACTGGCTCGAGCAGGAGGTGCGGCGCCGCATGCGAGAGATCGAGCTCGCGCAGGACCTGACGCTGTGCGCGCTGGCCGAGCTGGCCGAGACGCGCGACGACGAGACCGGCAACCACATCCTGCGCACCCAGGCCTATGTCGAGGCCCTGGGCCGGCACCTGCGCCGGCTGCCCGACTGGGCGGCCGAACTCACCGACACCGGGCTGCTGCGCATCGTCAAGGCCGCACCGATGCACGACGTCGGCAAGATCGGCATCCGCGACCACATCCTGCTCAAGCCCGGGCGGCTGACGCCCGAGGAATTCGAGGAGATGAAGTCGCATTCGCGCATCGGCGGCGACGCGCTGGCGCGCGCGATGCAGCGGGCGATCGCGTTGCACGGGCGGCAGGACGGCAGCGAACTGCCCGAGCCGGTGCAGTTTCTGCAGGTGGCCTGCACCATCGCCTATTACCACCACGAGCGCTGGGATGGAACGGGCTACCCGCGCGGGCTCGCCGGCCAGGCCATCCCGCGGCCGGCGCGCCTGATGGCGCTGGCCGATGTCTACGACGCGCTGACCACGGCGCGCGTGTACAAGGCCGCGTGGTCGCGCGAGGCCACGGCGCGCCACATCGCCGCGCAGTCGGGCTCGCATTTCGACCCCGACGTGGTGGCCGCCTTCCTGAGCATCCGCGAGGAGTTCGAGGCCATCGCCGACCGCCTGGCCGGTTGACATGGACCGACCGTTGACTTCCGTGCCCCCCGACGATGAAGCGGCCGGGCTGCGCGAGGCCGACGCCACCTGCCGCTGGCTGTTCGACGGCAACCCGGCTCCGATGTTCGTCTGCCGCCGCGACAGCCTGGAGCTGCTGGCCGTCAACGACGCCTTCCGCGCGCTCCATGGCTACGGCGCCGAAGCGGCGTGCGGCCTGGCGCTCGACGACCTCTGCGCGCCCGAAGACCGCGACGGCGCGCTGCGGCACCTGGCCGCCGGGCCGGCAGCGGGCCCTGCCGGCCCCTGGCGGCAGCTGCGGCGCGACGGCAGCGCCGTGCACGTGCTCGTGCAGATGCGCGACATCGAGTTCCGCGGCCAGCCCTGCCGGCTGGGCGTGATCACCGACGTCACCGCGCTCGACAGCACCCGGCAGCCTGAACGGCGGCGGCCGGCGTCACCGCCCGAGCCCGGGGCGCCGGGCCAGGGCGAGCGCCGGCTGCGCGGCATCCTGCAGGCCATTCCCGACCTCGTCTTCCTGAAGGACACGCGCGGCGTCTACCAGGCCTGCAATGCGGCCTTCGAGCGTTTCGTCGACCGCAGCGAGGCACAGATCATCGGCCTCACCGACGACGACGTCACCGATGCCGAGTCCGCCCACCTGTACCGCGCCGCCGACGCCCAGGCCCTGGCGCAGCGCGCACCGCTGGTGGCCGAGCGCTGGCTGGATTTCCGCCGCGACGGCTACCGCGGGTATTTCGAGGTCGTGAAGACGCCCCTGTTCGACGAGGCCGGCCGGCCGATGGGCGTGCTCGGCGTCGCCCGCGACATCACCGACCGCCGCCGCCACGAGGCGCGCATCGAGCGGCTGAACCGCTCGTATTCGGTGCTCAGCAGCGTCAACGAGGCCGTGGTGCGCCTGCGCGACCGCAACGCGCTGTTCGGCGAACTGTGCCGCATCGCCGTCGACAGCGGCGGTTTCGGCATGGCCTGGGTGGGCCAGCACGACGCGGCCAGCGCCACCGTCAAACCGGTGGCGTGGTCGGAGGCCGCCGCCGACCATCTGCGGCAGATGCGGCTGCCGCTGGTGCGCGGGCCGGGCGGACCGGTGGCCGACGCCTTCCACGGCGGGCAGCCGCGGGTGGTGACCGACATCGGCGCCGAGCCCGGGCTGGCGCACCGCCGCGCGGCGCTGCAGGCGCGCGGCCTGACGGCGCTGGCCGCCTTTCCCATCGTCGCGCCCGGCATGCCCTGGCACTGCCTGGTGGTCTATTCCAGCACCGGTGAGCACTTCGACGACGAACAGGTGGCCCTGCTGGCGCGGCTGGCGCGAGATGTTGCCTTCGGGCTCGAATTCATCGCCGGCGAACAGGCACGCGCCGAGGCGCAGCACTTCCGCGACCAGATCATCGAATCGGTGGCGGGCCTGTTCTTCGCCCTCGAGGCCGGTGGCCGGCTGGTGCTGTGGAACCGCCGCGTGCGCGAGATGCTGGGCGACGCCGTCGAGGTGCACCGGGGCGCGACGGTGATCGACTTCTTCGAGGCCGCCGACCGTGGGCGCGTGGCGGCCGCCATCCGCGAGGGCTTCGCGCACGGCCAGGCGCAGGTGCAGGCCACGCTGGTGGCGGCCGACGGCACGTGCACGCCCTACCTGCTGGTCGCGCGCCGGCTCGAGACGTCGAACGGCCCGCTGCTCGCGGGGACCGGCATCGACATCACCGACCGCGTGCGCAGCGAACAGGAACTGGCGCGCTACCGCGACGGCCTGGAGGCGCAGGTGCGACAGCGCACCGCCGAGCTCGAGGCCGTCAACGCCCGCCTGCACCGCGAGGACCGCCGCCTGCGCGCGATGCTGGCGCTCAGCCAGCGCGCCAGCAGCCTGGCCGAGGATGAACTGGTGCAGCAGGGGCTGCAGGCGATCGTCGAGCTCGGCGGCAGCCGCGTCGGCGCCGTCTTCGACGTGGCCGCTGCGGCGCGGCCGACGCCGCACGCCAGCCTGGGCGGCGATGCGTCGGCGCTGCTGCCGCTGGCGCGGCAGGTGGTGCGCGTGGGCGCGCCACAGCGGTTGGCGCAAGACGGCGAGCATCGCATCGGTGCACCGGCTTTCGAGGTCGGACGCGCCGCGCTGGTGGTCTGCCTGGGCGGCCAGCCCGCGCCCTACGACGACGCCGACGCGCGCGAGCTGCAGTTGCTGGCCACCGATCTCTGGACCATCGTGCAGCGCCGGCGCACCGAGCTCGCGCTCGGCGAGGCCAAGGTCGCGGCCGATGCCGCCAACCTCGCCAAGAGCGCCTTCCTGGCCAACATGAGCCACGAGATCCGCACGCCGATGAACGCCATCATCGGCTTTGCCCACCTGTTGCGCCGCGACCCGCTCACCGCCCGCCAGCAGGCGCACCTCGGCAAGATCGCCGACGCCGGCCAGCACCTGTTGCAGGTCATCAACGACATCCTCGACTTCTCCAAGATCGAGGCGCACAAGGTGACGCTCGAGCAGGCTGACTTCGACCTGCGGGACAGCCTGCAGCGCGTGCAGGCGATGCAGATCGACGCTGCGCGCGCCAAGCAGCTGCCCTTGCTGCTGCAGGTCGACCCGCGCTGCCCGGTGCGCGTGCGCGGCGACCGCCTGCGCCTGGAGCAGGTGCTGATCAACCTGCTGAGCAACGCCGTCAAATTCACCCCGCAGGGGCGCATCGATCTGCGCGTGGCGCCGGTGGCGCAGCCGGGCACCGAGGCGACGCTGCGCTTCGAGGTCAGCGACACCGGCATCGGCATGACGAGCGGGCAGCTGGAGCATGTCTTCGAAGCCTTCGCGCAGGCCGATGCCTCGACCACGCGGCGCTTCGGCGGCACCGGCCTCGGGCTGGCGATCAGCAAGCGGCTGGTGCAGCTGATGCGGGGCGACATCGGCGCCGTCAGCCAGCCTGGGCTCGGCAGCACCTTCTGGGTGCAGTTGCCGCTGCCGCCGGCGGCCACGCCGGCGCTGCCGGTGGCGGCGCCGGTGCCGAAGCAGGCCGCACACCGGCTGCTCGGCAAGCGCATCCTGGTGGCCGAGGACAACCCGGTCAACCAGGAGGTCACCAGCAGCCTGCTGACCGCCATGGGCGCGGTCGTCGAGCTGGCGGGCAGCGGCAGCGAGGCGGTGCGCCGCTTCGGCGCCGGGGGCCACGACCTCATCCTGATGGACGTGCAGATGCCCGTCATGGACGGCCTGCGCGCCACCGCCGTCATCCGCAGCCTGCCGAGCGGGCGCGATGTGCCCATCGTCGCCATGACCGCCAATGCCTTTGCCGAGGATCGCGCGTCATGCCTGGCCGCCGGCATGAGCGACTACCTGGCCAAGCCGGTCGAGCCGCAGGCGCTGGAACAGTGCCTGTCGCGCTGGCTGGCACCGGTGGCTGCGGCTGCACCGCCGCCGACCCCGGCGAGCGTGGCCGCCGGGCTCGAAACCGAAGGCCTGCTGAAGACGCTTGTCGAGCAAGCGCCCGGCCTCGATGTCGCCGGCGCGCTGGCCCGGCTGCGCGGCAACGGGCCGCTGTACCTGCGCATGCTGCGCATGTTCGTGGCGCACCATGGCGCCGATGCCGGGCGCCTGGCGGACCCGCCGCCCGGCGCTGACGCCAAGGGCCTGCGCGAGATCGCACATGCGCTGGCAGGCGCCGCCGCCACCGTGGGCGCCACCGAGGTGGCGCAGCATGCGCGTGCACTGCAAGCGGCCCTGTCCACGGCCGGCGCCGGCTTGCCGGCGGCGGATGTGGCGCAGCCGCTGATCGATGCCTTGCGGCGTTGCCTGCCGCCGCTGCAGCAGGCCTTCGACCCTGCCGACGCGCCGGCGCCGGCGCTGCCCGCCGGTGCACCCGCGCCGGCCGGCCGCGAAGCCGTGCGCCTTGCGCTGCTGGCGCTGCAGCCGCTGGTGGCGGCTCACGATACCGTCGCGCTCGCCCTGTTCGAGCGCCAGCGCCCGCTCATCGAGGCCACCCTGGGGCCCGCTGCGCGAGACCTCGGCGAACAGCTGCGCAATTTCAGCTTCGGTGCGGCCCAGGCCTGCCTGGTGCACGCGCTGGCGCTGATCGACGCCGACGGCGGCGCCGGCGCTGCGCTCAGGCCGCCGCGCGCAGCGAGCTGACCATCGGCGGCAGCACGGCCACGCGGCGCACCAGGTCGCGGATGCTCTCGGTGCCGGTCTTGGCGCGGATCGAGCCGATCTGCGTGCGCACGGTGGCCAGGCCCACGCCATGCTGGTCGGCGACCTCGCGCGGATCCAGGCCCTGGCACAGCGCCTCGAGCACCCGCGTCTCGGCCGGGGTCAGCGCATGGGTGCGCGCAAACCACTGCACCGACAGGCTTTCGCAGACGCGTTTCTTGCCCAGCAGCAGCAGCGTGGCCTGCGGCGCGCCGGTGGCCAGCGCCCCCAGCGGCACCACCGCCATCGTGAACGGCTGGTGGCGTTCGCCCAGCGTCACCAGGCGGCGCAGGCCGCGCCGTGCGGCCTGCAGCGCATCGTGCAGCGGCGCCACGTCCTGCGGCAGCCGCGCATGCAGCTCGCGGCCCTGCAGCTGCAGCGGGTGCGCGCCGTCGAGCTCGGCGCGCGCGGCATGGTTGACATGCAGCACCTGGCTGCCTTCGGACAGCAGCACCATGCCGTAGTCGATCTCGTCGAGCATCAGCGACAGCCAGCGCGAACCTTGCGACGCGGCCGAGCGGCGCTCGGGGCCGCGGTAGTCGGCATTGGCGGCAGCCATGGCCACCAGCTGGCGCGGGGCCTGGCCCGCGGGGATGAGCGCATGCAGATCGAACATCGAAGTCTCCCGAACGGCTGGCGGTACCGGGACGGTGCCGCGTCACCATGTGGGCAAGACTAGATGCCGCGCGCATCCCCAGGCGGGTAGTGCTTCGCGCCGCGTCGGTGATCGATTTACATTGACAAGCGCTCGGCACTCGCGCGTCAAATCGCGCTCGCGCCTTCGCCAGCCGTGCGGCCCCTTGCCGGGCCCGCACGCGCGGGCTCAGTCCACCTTCGCGCCCGAGGCCTTGACCACGCGCGCCCACTTCTTGGTCTCGGCGTCGATGAAGCGCACGAATTCCGCCGGCGGCATGCCGCTGGGGATCGCGCCCTGGGCCTGCAGCCGTTCCTTGAGGGCGGGCGTGGCGATGGCCCTCGCCGTTTCGACCTGGATGCGCGTGGCGATGTCGGCCGGCGTGCCGGCCGGCGCCAGCAGGCCGAACCAGGAACTGGCCTCGAAGCCCTTGAGCGTCGGACCGCCGGCTTCGGCGATGGTGGGCAGGTCGGGCAGCGCGGCCGAGCGCTGCGCGCTCGTCACGCCCAGCGCCTTGAGCTTGCCGCTGCGGATGTGCGGCAGCGCGCTCGGCAGGTTGTCGAACATCACGTCCATGGTGCCGCCCATGAGGTCGATCAGCGCCGGGCCCGAACCGCGGTAGGGGATGTGGACCATGAAGGTGCCGGTCATGGTCTTGAAGAGCTCGCCGGCGAGGTGGATCGAGGTGCCGTTGCCCGAGCTGGCCATGTTGATGCGGCCGGGGTTGGCCTTCAGCGCCTTGATGAAGTCGGGCACGCTGTTGACGCCCAGGCGCTGCGCATTCGCCGGGTTCATCACCAGCACGTTGGGCACGCCGGCGACCAGGGTGATGGGCACGAAGTCCTTCACGTGGTCGTAGGGCATCTTCGGGTAGAGCGAGGCGTTGATGGCGTGCGTGCCCACGGTGCCCATCAGCAGCGTGTGGCCGTCGCCCGCGGCCTTGGCGACCTCGGCGGCGCCGTTGTTGCCGCCGGCGCCGGGCTTGTTGTCGACCACGAAGGGCTGGCCGAAGGCCTTCTGCAGTTCGGGCGCGAGCGCACGCGCCAGGATGTCGGTGGTGCCGCCGGCGGCAAAGGGCACGACGATGCGCACCGGCCTGGCCGGCCAGGCGCCCTGGGCACGGGCGGCCAGGGGCAGGGCGGCCAGGGCGGCAGCGGCGGTGGTGAACTGGCGGCGGGTCGGCTGCATGGGGGTCGATCTCCTGGGCAAGGGTGGGATGTGGTCGAGGGCCGGGAGTGTGCCCCATACCGGCGCCGGTACCGGCGCAGCCGGCAGCAGACCCCGCCGCTACAGCTTGAGTTCCAGCCGCAGCTGCCAGTTGACGTGCGTCGGCGTGGCCGACAGCGCCTGCGTGCGCAGGCGGCCCTGGTCGACGGCGCTGGCGCTGCGGTAGTCGTCGGGCGCCAGGTTGGACGCCAGCAGGCGCAGCTGCAGCGCGGGGTCGAAGACCCACAACGCATAGGCGTCGAACTGGCGCTTGCGCCCGGCCTCGCGCGCCTGCGTGTCCGACACCTGGGTGCGGTAGCCGGGCGTCAGGTTGAGGCTGCCGCCCAGCGTCAGCGGCGTGCCGCGGAAGCGGTGGTCGGCACCGAGGTTGAGCACGGCCCGGGGTTGCTCGTCGAGCCGGTTGTCGGGGCCGGGCACCGCCGCCACGCGCGAGCGGAACAGGCTCAGGTTGTTGCGCAGTTCCACCGGCGGCGCGCCGTCGATCAGCTGGTCGAGCCGGAACTTGGCCTCCAGCTCGATGCCCTGCGTCAGCGCGCGGCCCAGGTTCTTGGGCCGCGACACCCAGCGCGGCAGCGGGCTCCAGCTCACCACCTCCAGTTCGGTGGTGCTGCGGATGTAGTCCCTGATGCGGCGGTGGAAGAGGTTGGCGCTGAGCACCCCGCCTTGCGGCAGGTAGCGCTCGAACGCGAGGTCGATGCCGGTGGCCAGCTCGGGGTTCAGGTCGGGGTTGCCGGCGCGGTCGGGCTGGGTCGCGGTATTGGCGCCGGCCGCCGGCCAGCGGCTGGCGAGCACCGGCCTGGCCACCAGGTTCTGCAGCGTCGGTGCCTTGTAGCTGCGCGTCAGGCTCAGGCGCACCTGGTCGCGCGACTTCGGGTCGGGCTTCCACACCGCGTGCAGCAGCGGCGTCAGCACGCTGCTGCGGTTGTCGGGCTGGTTGCCGTCGCCGTGGTCGCCGCGTGTGCGGATCGATTCCCAGCGCAGGCCGGCGTGCGCCGCCCAGTTCGGGTCGAGCGCCCATTCGTCCTGCGCATACAGCGCCAGCCGCAGGCTCGACGCCGCCAGGTCGCCTTCGAAGTCAGCCAGCGGGTCGCTGTTGTCCTGCTCGGTCGTGCGCAGCTCGCTGCGCGTCAGCCGCTCGGCCTCGGCGCCGGCCACCAGGTTGTGGTCGCCGGGCAGCAGTTTCGACACCTTGGTGGTCAGCAGCGCGCTGCGGTCGCGCGTGCGGCTGGTATCGCGCACGGTGCGCAGCAGGGTATCGGCGGCGTCGAATTCCTGGCGCAGGCCGCTGGAGCGGCCGCGCGCCTCGTGCGTGCCGCCGTTGAGCTCCAGCCGCAGGCCGTCGACCAGCGTCTGCCGCCACTGCAGGTTGAGGCGGCCGAGCGTGAAGCGGCTGTCGCCCGCGACATCGGCCTGCGCGTACAGCGGCGGCGTGGCGCCGATCGTCTGCCCCAGCTGCTGCCGCTGGCGGTTGTCGCCCTGGCTGTGGAAGAGCACCGGCATCAGCGTCAGCGAGCCCGTTTCGCCCAGGCGCCACTGCAGGCGCGAACTGGCGTTGAGGCCGCGGCGCCGGCCCAGGCCCTGGTGGGTCTCGAGCTGCTCGCGCAGCAGCGCGCCGTCGTCGAGGTCGGTCACGGTGGTGACGGTGCGGCCCTCGCTCGGGCGCCGGCCGCTGAAGGCCGATGCCGAGAAGGTGTAGGTGAGGTCGCCGACGCTGTCGTTGCGCGTCCACGAGGCATTGCCCGACAGCTGCCCGGCCTCCTGCATCAGGCCCAGCCGCAGGTCGTTGATGCGGCGCTTGAAACCTTCGCGCGTGATGATGTTGATGGTGCCGCCGATGGCACGCGCGCCGGTCTCGGCGGTGGGCGCGCGCAGGATCTCGATGCGCTCGATCTGCTCGGGCGTCAGCGATTCCAGGCTGAAGCCCGGCGGCACGCGCTGGCCGTCGATCAGCAGCTGTGTATAGCCGCCGCCCAGGCCGCGCATGCGCGGGCGGCCGCCGCGCCCGGGTGCGCCCGGCATGGTGACGCCGGGCAGGCGCTTGAGCACCTCGCCCACGGTGCTGTCGCCGAAGCGCTCGATCTCCTCGCGGCCGATGACGATCTTGGCGGCGGTGGCCTGGCGGCGCTGTTCGGTGTCGCTGTGCCGGGTGGCGCGCACCTCGACCTGCTGCGTCGGCGGGGCCGAGGCCGCACCCGCGGGCGGCGCGGCGGCCTGCTGTGCCATCGCCAGCGGCGCGGCCAGCGCCAGCAGCGTCAGCGCGGCAGTTGCCGGGGTTCTTCGGGGGTCGGCCGCGGGCCGTTGGGGTGGAAGCAGGCGGAGCGGGTGCACGGCGCGGGATTGTGTCCGCCGGCGCGCGGCCGCACCGGTGGTTTGCCTTTCTTCACACGCTCAGGCCGCTGCCGGCCGGTATCCGCGCGGAATGGCCGCCAGCAAGCGGCGGGTGTAGTCCTGCGCGGGCGCGGCCAGGATCTGCGCCGCGCTGGCCTGCTCGACCACCTCGCCGTCCTTCATCACCAGCACCTCGTCGCTGATGAAGCGCACCACCGCCAGGTCGTGGCTGATGAAGACATAGGCCAGGCCCAGCTCGTCCTGCAGGTCCTTCAGCAGGTTGAGCACCTGGGCCTGCACGGAGACGTCGAGCGCGCTCACCGCCTCGTCGAGCACCAGCACCTCGGGCTCGAGCGTCAGGCAGCGCGCGATCGCCACGCGCTGGCGCTGGCCGCCGGAGAATTCGTGCGGGTATTTGCCGAACGCGCGGCCGTCCAGGCCCACCTTCTCGAGCAGGGTGCGTGCGCGCCGCTCGCGCTCGGCGGTATCGGCGCCGATGCCGTGGATGGCCATCGGCTCCACCAGCGTCTGGCCGATGGTGAAGCGCGGGTTCAGGCTGGCATAGGGGTTCTGGAAGACGACCTGGATGCGCCGGCGCATCTGCAGCCGTTCGCGGTCGGACAGCGTGAGCAGGTTCTTGCCGTCGAAGATGACCTCGCCGCCGGTGGGCTCGTGCAGGCGCAGCAGCGTCAGGCCCATGGTCGTCTTGCCCGAGCCCGACTCGCCCACCACGCCCAGCGTGTGGCCGCGCCGGAGCTGAAAATTGACGTTCTGCACGGCCTTGAATTCACGCTTGCCGAACAGGCCCTGGCGCAGCCAGAAGCTCTTGGCGAGCGACTTGACCTCCAGCACCACGGGGGCATCGGGGTTCTTGGCCTTCGCGGCGCCGTCGTCGGCCGGCCGCCCGTCGCGCCGGCTTGCGCGGCCATGTGGTCGTCGATCACCATCAGCCGCCGCGGGTTGCCCTCCAGGCTGGGGCGGCAGGCCAGCAGCGCCTTGGTATAGGCGTCCTCGGGGGCGGCGAAGATGCGCGCCACCGGGCCTTGTTCGCGCACCTGGCCGTGGCGCATCACCACCACCTGGTCGGCGATCTCGCCCACCAGGCCGAGGTCGTGGCTGATGAAGAGCACGCTCATGCGGTGCTGCTGCTTCAGCTTCGCCAGCAGCTCGATGATCTGGCGCTGGATGGTGACGTCCAGCGCCGTCGTCGGCTCGTCGGCGATCAGCAGCTTGGGCTCGCAGGCCAGCGCCATCGCGATCATCACGCGCTGCTGCTGGCCGCCCGACATCTCGTGCGGGTAGCTGGCCAGGCGGCGCCTGGGCTCGGGGATGCCGACCTCGGCCAGCAGCGCCTCGGCGCGCGTCCAGGCCTGCGCTTTCGCGAGCCCCATGTGCTTGCGCAGCGGTTCGCACAGCTGCTGGCCGACCGTGAACACCGGGTTGAGCGAGCTCATCGGGTCCTGGAAGACGCAGGCGATCTCCTTGCCGCGCAGCGCCTGCAGATCGCGCAGGCCGGCCTGCAGCAGGTCCTGCCCACGCCACAGGATGCGGCCGCGGCGCTCGGCGTTGTCGGGCAGCAGGTTGAGCACCGACATCGCGGTCACGCTCTTGCCCGAACCCGATTCGCCGACCAGCGCGACGGTGGTGTTCTCGGGCACGTCGAAGCTCACGCCCTGGCCGCCCCGGCCCACGGCCTCGGCCATCTGGCCACGGCCCATGCGGAAGGCGACCTGCAGGTCCTGGATGGAAAGCAATGCAGTCATGTCGGTCGTCATTCCAGGCCACGCAGCTTGGGATCGAGCGCGTCGCGCAACGCATCGGCCATCAGCGAGAAGGCGGTGACGAAGACCGCCATGAACAGCGTGGCCGTGGCCAGCTGCCACCAGTGGCCGAGGATCAGCTCGCTCTGCGCTTCCGCCAGCATCGTGCCCCAGCTCACCTGGTCGACACGCACGCCCAGGCCCAGGTAGGACAGGATCACCTCGGCCTTGATGAAGCCCACGGCCAGCAGGCTCATGCGCACCAGGATCACGTGGCTGACGTTGGGCAGGATGTGGCGGAACATGCGGCTGCTCACCGACGCGCCGATGGCCTCGGCCGAGCGCACATATTCGCGGCTGGCGTGCTTCATGAATTCCGCGCGCACCTGGCGGTACATGCCGGTCCAGCCGGTCAGCGCCAGGATGATGACCACGCTCTCGACGCCGCGCCCGACCACCGCCGCGAAGGCGAAGATGAGCAGGATGTTGGGGATCGACTCGAAGACGTTGTAGACCCACTCGAGAAAGTCGCCGATCCTGCCGCCGAAGAAGCCGCCGCAGGCGCCCAGCAGCGTGCCGATGAGCGTGGCGCACAGCGCCGCGGCGACGCCGACGAAGACCGAGATCTCGGTGCCCTTGATGGCCTTGGCCAGCACGTCGCGGCCGAGGCGGTCGCCGCCGAAGGGCAGCGTCCCGGCCTTCACCGTCTCGGCGGTCTGGAACTGCTTGGCGCGCTCGTCCCATTCCTGGTAGCGCGGCGCCAGCGGGTCGATGTCCGACAGGTCGACATTGGGGCCCTTGGGTGACTCGATGGCGCCGGTGCTCTGTGCCGCGCGCGGGCCCAGCACGGTGGGCGGCGCATTGGGCACGCCGACCTCGTCCTGCCAGTTCTTGGCCACCAGGCCGGTGGCGGCGCCGACGATCAGCAGCACGAAGGCGATCACGATGACCAGCGAGGCCAGGCCCACGCGGTCGGCCTTGAAGCGGCGCCAGGCGGCGTGCCAGACGCCTTCGGACTTCTGCTGGGCGTCGTCCAGCGGGTCGTTCACGGGCAGGACGGCGCTCATGGGGCGCCGACCCACCGGCGCCGGGGGGGGGGGGGGCGGGTCGGCGACCTTGTAGGCCAGGTCGGTGAGCAGGTTGATCACCATCGTCAGCACGGCCAGGTAGATCGTCACCGCCTGGATGACCGGGAAGTCGCTGCGGTTGACGGCCAGCAGCACCTCACGGCCCAGGCCGGGGATGGAGAAGAAGACCTCGATCAGGAAGCTGCCGACGAAGATGCCGGGCAGCTGCAGGCCGATGTTGGTCAGGATGGGGATCATCGCGTTGCGCAGCACGTGCCTGAACAGCACCACGCCCTCGGTCATGCCCTTGGCGCGCGCGGTGCGCACATAGTCCTGGCCGAGCTCGTCGAGCAGGAAGCTGCGGTACAGCCGCGTCTGCGGCGCGATGCCCACCATCACCGCCAGCAGCACCGGCAGCGGGGCGTAGGTCAGCAGGTTGGTCAGCGTGCTGTCGCTCCAGCCCTGCACCGGGAACCAGCCGAGCTGGAAGGCGAAGACATACTGGCCGACGATGATGTAGACGAGGAAGCTGATCGACAGCGCGATCGTCGTCACCACCATCACCATGCGGTCGGTCAGGCTGCCGCGGCGGTAGGCGACCCACATCGCGATCGGCAGCGCCAGCAGCACGTCGAGGATGAGGATGGGCAGCATCACCGTCAGCGTGGCCGGCAGCCGGGTGGCGAAGAGGTTGCTCACCGCCTCGTTGGTGGCCCAGCTCTTGCCCCAGTCGAAGGTGACGATCTGCTTGACGAAGATCCACAGCTGCACCCACACCGGCTCGTTCAGGCCCAGCTGCTGGCGGATGGCGTCGATCTGCTCCGTGCTGGCATTCAGCCCGCCCAGCACCTCGGCCGGGTCGCCGCCGAAATATTTGAAGAGAAAGAAGACGAGCAGCACGACCCCCGCCAGCGTGGGGATCATCTGCCACAGGCGCCGTATCAGGTATGCGGCCATGGTGGACTGGGACTCCTGTCGCCCGGCCCGCTCGTGGCGGGCGGGGGCGGATTTTCGGGATGCGCGAGTGTAGGGGGGTGATGCGGCGTGCCCCGCCGGGGGTTTCCCCCGCGGGCTCGGGGGTTCCCCGGCCGGGGCGGGGCGGGGTGCGGAACTAGACTCGCGCCTTTTCCCGCGGCTGCAGCAGCATGATCTTCGACCTGTCCAAGCCCGACCCCGCCCCGGCCGCGGCCCCGGCGCCTGGGCGCTGGCGGGCTGCCGTGGCAGCGCTGATGCTGCTCGTCGCCGCGGCCGTGGTGCCTGCGCCGGCCGCGGCGGCCAAGGTCTTCCGCCTTGCCTTTGCGGGCAGCGAAAACGGCTTCGATCCGGCGCAGGTCAGCGACGTCGTCTCGGCCGCACTGGTCGGCAGCCTGTTCGATGCGCCGTTGACCTATGACTACCTGGCGCGGCCGCTGAAGCTCAAGGCCCGCGCCACCGAGCTGCCCGAGGTCAATGCCGACCATACGCGCTTCGTGTTCCGCGTGCGCCCGGGGCAGCATTTCACCGACGACCCGGCCTTCAAGGGCCAGCGGCGCGAGCTGGTGGCGGCCGACTTCGTCTACAGCATCAAGCGCTACTACGACCCGGCGGTGCGCAGCCCCACGGTATTCCACTACCAGAATGCCGGCCTGCTGGGCCTGTCGGAGCTGCGCCAGCAGGCGATCGATCAGAAGACGCCCTTCGACTACGACCGCGAGGTCGAGGGCGCGCGCGCGCTCGACCGCTATACCTTCGAGCTGCGCACCTCGCGGCCGGCGCCGCGCCTGCCCTACGTGCTGGCCACGCCCGCGCTGTCGGGCGCGCTGGCGCGCGAGGTGGTGCACGGCAGCCCGGCACGGGCGATGGAGCGCCCGGTGGGCACCGGCCCGTTCGTGCTGGCCGAGTGGAAGCGGCGCGCGCGCATCGTCTTCGAACGCAACCCGCAGCACGACGCCGTCTACGACGAACAGCCCGCGGCCGACGACGTCGAAGGCCGGGCCATCGCGCAGCGGCTGAAAGGCCGGCGCCTGCCCATGGTCGACCGCGTGGTGTTCTCGATCATCGAGGAGTCGCAGCCGCGCTGGCTGGCCTTCCTCAACGACGAGCACGACCTGGTGGTGGTGCCGCCGGACTTCAGCCACCTGGCCTCGCCCGGCGGCACGCTGGCGCCCAACCTGGCGCGCCAGGGCGTGCTGCAGCACCGCTCGCCGGCGCCGCAGACCTGGTATGTCTATTTCGGCATGGCCAACCCGCTGGTCGGCGGCTACACCCCCGAGCAGGTGGCGCTGCGCCGCGCCATCGCGCTGGCCTACAACGCGCTGCGCGAGATCGAGCTCGTGCGCAAGGGGCAGATGATGCCGGCGCAGTCGGTGCTGCCGCCGCTGGTCAGCGGCTACGACCCGGCGCTGAAGACCGAGATGGGCGACCACGACCCGGTGCGCGCGAAGGCGCTGCTCGACCTCTACGGCTTCGTCGACCGCGACGGCGACGGCTGGCGCGAGCGCCCCGACGGCAGCCCGCTGCGGCTGGAATTCACCACCGAGCCCTCGCAGCTGTCGCGCGCGCTGCAGGAGGTCTGGCGCAAGAGCCTGGACGTGATCGGGATCCGCGTGGCTTTTCGCACCGCCACCTGGCAGGAGAACATCAAGGCCAGCCGCGCCGGCCAGCTGATGATGTGGTCCACCGGCTGGAGCGGCGCGCTGCCCGACGGCGGTTATTTCCTCGACGTGCTGTACGGCCCCAACAAGGGCCAGGCCAACCACGCGCGCTTCGACCTGCCGGCCTTCAATGCGCTGTACGAGCGCCAGCGCTCGCTGCCCGATGGCCCCGAGCGCGACGCGCTGATCCAGCAGGCGCTGCGCCTGTCGGTGGCCTACATGCCCGTCAAGGCCAGCGGCCATGTCATCGGGCTGTGGCTGACCCACCCCCGCGTGGTCGGCTACAAGCCGCATCCCTTCATCCGCGACTACTGGCGCTTCCTCGACATCGAGCCCGGCGCCGGTGCACCGTGATGCGCCGCCGCGACACCCTGGCGCTGGCCGCGGCCGGGGCCGCCGCGGCGGCGGTACCGGCGCCCGGCCGCGCGCAGCCCGGCGCAGCGAAGACGCTGCGCGTGGTCTTTCCGGTGGCCGAGACCGGCTTCGACCCGGTGCGCATCAGCGATGTCTATTCGGCCACCGTCAATACGCACATCTTCGATTCGCTCTATGCCTTCGATTACCTGGCCCGGCCCGTCAAGCTGAAGCCCCGCGTGGCCGCCGGCATGCCCGAGCATTCGGCCGATCACCGCGTGTGGACCTTGCGCATCCGACCGGGCATCTTCTTTGCCGACGACCCGGCGTTCAAGGGCCAGCGGCGGGAGCTCACCGCGCAGGACCAGGTCTACGCGCTCGAGCGCTTTGCCGACCCCGCCAATACCTCGCCCAACTGGCCCTCGGTGGCCGAATGGCGCATCGTCGGCCTGGCGGCGCTGCGCGAGCGCGCGCTGAAGGACAAGAAGCCCTTCGACTACGACACCCCCGTCGAGGGCCTGCGCACGCTCGACCGCCACACGCTGCAGATCACGCTGGAGCGGCCGCTGCCGCGCTTTGCCGAGAATTTCACGCTGGCGCAGAGCGTGGGCGCGCTGGTGGCGCGCGAGGTGGTCGAGTTCTACGGCGACAGGATCATGGAGCACCCGGTGGGCACCGGGCCCTTCCGGCTGGCCAGCTGGCGGCGCAGTTCGCGCATCGTGCTCGAGCGCAACCCCCACTTCCGCGACGAGCGCTGGGACGCCGAACCCGCGCCGGATGATGCCGAGGGCCAGGCCATCCTGCGCCGCATGAAGGGCCGGCGCATCCCCTGCGTCGACCGCGTCGAGGTGTCCATCGTCGAGGAGGCGCAGCCGCGCTGGCTGAGCTTCGTCAACGGCCAGTGCGATGTGCTGCCGGTGCCGCAGGAATTCGGCCCCACCGCCATGCCCGGCGGCAAGCTGGCGCCCAACCTGGTGAAGAGGGGCGTGCAGGCCTGGCGGCTGATGACGGCCACCACGCAGCTGAGCTTCTTCAACATGGAGCATCCGGTGGTGGGCGGCAATGCGCCGCACCAGGTGGCCTTGCGGCGCGCGGTCTTCCTGTCGATGGACCTGCCGCGCGAGATCGACCTCGTCTTCCGCGGCATGGGCATCCCGGCGCAGTCGCAGATCCCGCCCTACTGCTCGGGCTACGACCCGGCGTTCAAGAGCGAGAACAGCGACCACGACCTGGCGCGCGCGCGTGCCCTGCTCGACCTCTACGGCTGGGTCGACCGCGACGGCGACGGCTGGCGCGAGGCGCCCGACGGCCAGCCGCTGGTGATCGAATGCGCCACCCAGCCCGACCAGCTCAGCCGCCAGCGCGACGAGCTGCTGAAGAAGGGCCTGGACGCCATCGGCGTGCGCGTGGCCTTCAAGCCCGCCAAGTGGCCCGAGAACCTGAAGGCCGCGCGCGCCGGCAAGCTGATGTTCTGGCGCGTGGGCTCGACCTCCACGCTGACCGACGGCCAGTCGGCGATGTCGCGCCTGTACGGGCCCGACGCCGGCCAGGCCAACATCGCGCGCTTTCGCCTGGCCGCCTTCGACCAGGTCTACGAGCAGCTGACCACCCTGCCCGACGGGCCCGAACGCGAGGCGCTGTTCCTGCAGGCCAAGCGGCTGGCCACGGCCTATGCGCCCTACAAGTCGCACACGCACCAGCTGGTCGACATCGTTGCCCATGCGCAGGTGCAGGGCTATCGCCGGCCGCATTTCGGCTATGGCTGGTGGGACCGCGTGGACCTGGAGCCGACCCCATGATCAAACGCCGCGATACCCTGGCCCTGGCGGCCGTGCCCATCACCCTGCCGGCCCTGGCCCGTGCGCAGGCCGCGCCCGACGGCCGCAAGGTGCTGCGCGTCTCGTTCCGCGTCGCCGAGACCGGCTTCGACCCGGCGCAGATCGGCGACATCTATTCGCGCACCGTCACGCCGCACATCTTCGAGGCGCTGTACCAGTACGACCCGCTGGCGCGGCCGTCGAAGGTGCGTCCGCTCACGGCCGACGGCATGCCGGTGCACAGCGACGACTACCGCAGCTGGACGGTGAAGATCCGCCCCGGCATCTTCTTCGCCAGCGACCCGGCCTTCAAGGGCGTCAAGCGGGAGCTCACCGCGGCCGATTACGTCTACAGCTACAAGCGCTTCGCCGACCCGGCGGTCAAGAGCCCGGCCTGGTCGTGGCTGGAGACCTACGAATTCCTCGGGCTGTCGGAGCTGCGCCAGCAGGCGCTGGCGAAGAAGCAGCCCTTCGACTACGACAAGCCCATCGAGGGCCTGCAGGCGCTGGACCGTTACACCGTGCGCTTTCGCATGGCCTCGCCGCGGCCGCGCTTCATCACCGGCGCGCTGGCCGGCAGCGACCTCGTCGGCGCGGTGGCGCGCGAGGTGGTCGAGGCCTACGGCGACAAGATCCCCGGCCACCCGGTGGGCACCGGCCCTTTCAAGCTCGTGCAGTGGCGGCGCAGCAGCTTCATCGCGCTCGAACGCAACCCCGAATTCCGCGAGCTGCGCTACCAGGCCGAGCCGGCGCCCGACGATGCCGAGGGCCAGGCCATCCTGGCGCGCCTGAAGGGCCAGCGGCTGCCGCTGATCGACCGCGTCGAGATCTCCATCATCGAGGAGAACCAGCCGCGCTGGCTCAACTTCCTGCAGGGTGCGTCCGACCTGCTCGACGACGTGCCGGCCGAATTTATCGAGCAGGCACTGCCCGGCGGGCAGGTGGCGCCCTATCTGGCGAAGAAGGGCATCAGCGGGCAGCGCATGGTGCGCTCGGCCACCGACTACACCGTCTTCAACCTGGAGGACCCGGTGGTCGGCGGCTACGAGCCGCACAAGGTGGCGCTGCGCCGCGCCATCGGGCTGGCGATCGACCTGCCCACCGAGATCCAGCGTGCGCGCCGCGGCCAGTCCATTCCCGCGCAGTCGGCCTCCACGCCCCACACCTACGCCTACGACCCGGCCTTCAAGAGCGAGAACGGCGAATACAACCTGCCGCGCGCCAAGGCGCTGCTGCAGATGTACGGCTATGTCGACAAGGACGGCGACGGCTGGCGCGAGGCGCCCGACGGCCAGCCGCTGGTGCTGCGCAAGATGACGCAGAGCGGCCAGACCAGCCGCGAGCTCGACGACCTGTTCCGCCGCGACATGAAGGCGCTGGGCATCCGCGTGGAATTTGTCGTCGGCAAGTGGCCCGAAAACCTGAAGGCCGCGCGCGCCGGCAAATTCCAGATCTGGAGCGTGGGCGGCGTCTCGGCCGACCCCGACGGCATGGGCAGTTTCCAGCGCTACCACAGCAAGCAGATCGGTGGCCAGAATATGGCGCGCTACAGGAACGAGCGCATCGATGCGATCTACGACCGTCTGTCCGAGCTGCCCGACGGCCCCGAGCGCAAGGCCCTGTTCACCGAACTGAAGCGGCTGTCGATCGTCCACATGCCCTACAAGTCGCACGGCCACCGCATGGTGACCGACCTCGTGCAGCCCTGGGTGATCGGCTATCGTCGACCGTTGTTCTGGCAGGATTGGTGGCAGTACGTGGACGTGCTGCCCGGAAAGGACGCCGCCGCATGACCCAGCCCGAGCCGCAGATCACCCGCTACCAGCGCTGGCTGGAGCAGACCACCGGCCGCCGCTTCGACACCTACGAGGCGCTGTGGCGCTGGTCGGTGACCGACCTGCGCGGCTTCTGGGGCTCGATCTGGCGCTATTTCGACATCCAGTCGCCGACGCCGTATCAGACCGAGCTGGTGGCGCCGGTGATGCCCGGTGCGCGCTGGTTTCCGGGCGCGCAGGTCAGCTATGCGCGCCAGGTGCTGCGCCATGCCGATGCCGCGCATGCCGCCGGCCATCCGGCCATCGTCTTCCAGAGCGAACGCCTGCCCGTGCCGGTCGAGGTCACCTGGCCCGAACTGCGGCGCCAGGTGGCGTCGGTGGCGCAGGAGCTGCGCGCCATGGGCGTGGGCCGCGGCGACCGCGTCTGCGCCTATCTGCCGAATACGCCGCATGCCATCGTCGCCTTCCTGGCCTGCGCCTCGCTGGGCGCGGTGTGGTCGCTGTGCTCGCCCGACATGGGGCCGGTGGCGGTGCTGGACCGCTTCCGCCAGATCGCGCCCAAGGTGCTGATCGCCGTCGACGGCCAGCAATACGGCGGCCGCGCGCACGATCGCCGGCCGGTGGTGCACGAGGTGCTGGCCGGCCTGCCGAGCGTGCAGCACCTGGTGCTGCTGGCCGACCTCGACCCGGCCGCCGACGCCGCCGCCTTTGCCGCCCCCGGCCGCCAGGCGCACCGCTTCGACGCCCTCATCGCCGGCAGCGGCGACGGCTTCGAACCCGCATGGCTGCCCTTCGACCACCCGCTGTGGATCGTCTACAGCAGCGGCACCACCGGCCTGCCCAAGCCCATCGTGCACGGCCATGGCGGCGTGATGCTCGAGGCGCTGAAGATGGGCACGCTGCACAACGACGTCGGCGCGTCGGTCGACACCGGCGACCGCTTCCACTGGTACAGCTCCACCGGCTGGATCATGTGGAACAGCCAGGTCGGCATGCTGCTGGGCGGCACCACCATCTGCGTCTACGACGGCAACCCGGGCGTGAACCCCGCCACCGGTGCCGCCGACCTGGGCGTGCTGTGGCGCTTTGCCGGCGCCACCGGCGCCACCTTCCTCGGTGCCGGCGCGGCTTTCTATGCCAGTTGCCTGAAGGCCGGCGTCGAGCCGATGCAGGAGGCCGACCTGTCGCGGCTGCGCGCCATCGGCGCCACCGGCTCGCCGCTGGCGGACGAATGCTACGACTGGATCTGGGACCACCTGCCGCAGGTCGACGGTCAGCGCATCTGGGTCGCCCCCATCAGCGGCGGCACCGACTTCGCCGGCGCCTTCGTCGGCGGCCTGCGCACGCTGCCGGTGGTGCGCGGCGAGATGCAGGTGCGCTGCCTGGGCGCCAAGGTCGAGGCGTTCGACGACCCCGATGCCGACGGCGTCGGCCGGCCGCTGATCGACGCCGTGGGCGAACTGGTGTGCACCGAGCCGATGCCGTCGATGCCGCTGCAGCTGTGGGGCGACGACAGCGGCCAGCGCCTGCACGGCAGCTATTTCGACATGTACCGCCAGCGTGATGCCGATGGTGAAGCGCAGGGCGGCTGGCGTGGCGTGTGGCGGCACGGCGACTGGATCCGCCTGCTGCCGCATGGCGACCCGCCCAGCCACCATGGCGCCATCATCTATGGCCGCAGCGACGCCACCATCAACCGCCACGGCATCCGCATGGGCACGGCCGAGCTCTACCGCGCGGTGGAGGTGCAGCCCGAGGTGCTGGACAGCCTGGTGGTCGACCTGGAATACCTGGGCCGCGAGAGCTGGATGCCCCTGTTCGTGGTGCTGCGCGAGGGCCTGGTGCTCGACGATGCGCTGCGCTCGCGCCTGCGCGAGGCCATCCGGCGGGCACTGTCGGCGCGCCATCTGCCCGATGCGATCTACCAGGTGAACGCGATCCCGCGCACCTTGTCGGGCAAGAAGATGGAACTGCCGGTGAAGAAGCTGCTGCTGGGCGCCGACCCGGCGCAGGTGCTCAACCGCGACGCCATGGCCAACGCCGACAGCATCGACTGGTTCGTGGCGCTGGCGAAGCAGCGCGCCGCGCAGCCGCCGTCCTGAATCTCAGCTCAGCGCCAGCTGCGTGATCGCGCCGGCCGCCAGGGCGCCGCTCTGGCGGTGCGTCTCGCGCCCGTGCTGCAGCTTCACCAGCGTCGGAATGCTGCGGATGCCGAAGCGCTGGCTCAGCCCGGGGTTGTCGTCGCTGTTGACCTTGACCAGCAGCGCGCGCCCGTCCAGCTGCTGCGCCGCCTGCGCGAAGGCGGGCGCCATCGCGCGGCAGGGGCCGCACCAGGGCGCCCAGAAGTCCACCAGCACCGGCAGCCGGGCGGCCCCGACGACGGCATCGAAGGTGTCGTCGCCCAGTTCCAGCGGATGACCGGCCAGCAGCGGCTGGCCGCAGCGGCCGCAAACGGGTGAATCGCCGGCGCGATCGGCCGGAACGCGGTTGGTGGCGCCGCAATGCGGGCATCCGACCATCAATTTGGGCGTATCCATGGCCGAAAAGATGGGTGCGCGGCGTCCAGGCTCAAGAGCCTGGTTCAGAACTTGAGCATCGTCAAGTCGTCCGTGACCAGGCCGTCGGATCGGCCTGCCGCGTGCAGTCTGGCAGCGCCATCCGATGCCCCACTGGGTAAGCTGCCTTCCCGCCCCTTCACCGGATGCATGACCCGATGGCCGCCGTCACCGAGACCCCGAACCGCCCCGCAACGCGCCTGGAGGTGCTGATCGGCGGTGCCTGCGAGTTGCACCTCGACGATGGCCGCGTGCTGCAGGGTGAATTGCAGCCGGCGCCGCTGGAAGGCGAACAGCTGCGGCTGATGACCCGAACCGGCATCGCGGTGCTGCCGCGCGCGCAGGTGCGGCTGCTGCGCCTGGCCCTGCCGCCACGGTCGCCGGCTGCCGGCAGCCGACGCTTCGCGCTCGACCTGCCGGCGCTGGCCACGCTCACCGCCGCCTGCACAGGAACCCACACGGCGGCACATGGCGGCCTGTGGCTGGACGTGCAGCTGCCCGACGGCCGCGCCGAAGCCTGGCACCTGCCGCCGCGCACGGTGCCGCTGCTGCGCTGGCTGGGCCAGCCGGCCGCCGCCCGGGCGCCGGCGCCGCGCAACGTCGGCGAACTGTGGGCCGTGCTCGACCGTCCGCTGGCGCGCCGCGCCCGCCACCTGGGTCAGGCGCTGGTCGATGCCGGGCTGGTGTCGGCAGCCGCGCTGGCCAAGGCCCTGCAGGCCCAGCAGACGGCCGATGCCGAGGGCCGGCCGCACGCGCTGATCGGCCACATGCTGGTGGCGGACGGTGCCCTGGGTGCGCCGCAGCTGGCGGCCGCGCTGGCCGACTGGATGGGACTGCCCGTGGTCGACCTGCGCGACTTCACCCCCGACCCGGCGGCGCTGCGCCGCGTGCCGCGCGCGCTCGCCGACCGTGGTCCGGTGCTGCCGCTGGCCTTGCGCGACGACCTGCTGGTGGTGGCCCTGGCCGACCCCTGGAACCAGGCGCTGGTGGACGAGTTGCGGTTTGCCTGCGGCGTGCGCGTGCAGCCGGTGGCTGCCGCGCCCGAGGCACTGAGTGCCGCGCTGCTGCGCGCCTACGGCGTCACGCTGCCGGGCGAGCCGGCCGGCGCGGCGGCGTTGCCGGCCGGCGCCTCGGCCGACCCGACGCCCGGCGTGGCCCGGCCCAGCGGACTGCGCGAACTGGCCGCCGAACTGGTGGCCGGCGGCAGCAGCGGCGACGAGCACGAGGCCGTGGTCTCGGAATCGGACAATACGCTGGTGCGCATGATCAATGCGCTGATCACCGAGGCCGTGCGGCTGCGCGCGTCCGACATCCACGTCGAGACCGCGCTCGCGCCCAGGCCCGTGCGGGTGCGGCTGCGCATCGACGGCGAGCTGGTGCCCTGCCTGGAGCTGCCGGCGCGGCTGCGCTTCGCGGTGGTGGCGCGGCTGAAGATCATGGCCGACCTCGACATCTCCGAGCACCGCAAGCCGCAGGACGGCAAGATCAGCTTCGCGCGCTTTGGCGGCCCCAAGGTCGAGCTGCGCGTCGTCACCGTGCCCACCACCCACGGGCTGGAGGACGTGGTGCTGCGCCTGCTGTCGGGCCTGCGGCCGATGCCGCTGGACGACATCGGCCTCGCGCCGGCGACCCTGGCCGCGCTGCGCCAGACCATCGTCAAGCCCTACGGCCTGATCCTCATCTGCGGCCCCACCGGCTGCGGCAAGACGACCACGCTGCATTCGGTGATGCGCGAGCTCAACGACGACAAGCGCAAGATCTGGACCGCCGAAGACCCGGTGGAGATCGTGCAGGAGGGCCTGCGCCAGGTGCAGATGAACCCGCGCATCGGCTGGACCTTCGCCACCGCGATGCGCACCTTCCTGCGCGCCGACCCCGATGTCATCATGATCGGCGAGATGCGCGACGAGGAGACCGCGCGCATCGCCATCGAGGCCAGCCTGACCGGCCACCTGGTGCTGTCGACGCTGCACACCAATTCGGCGCCCGAGAGCATCACGCGGCTGCTCGAGATCGGCCTCGACCCCTTCATGTTCAGCGACTCGCTGCTGGCCATCCTGGCGCAGCGCCTGGTGCGCCGGCTGTGCCCGCACTGCCGCGTGGCCGAGCCGATGAGCCCGGAGGCGCTGGCCGCGCTGGCGCGCGACCACGCTGCCAGTGCCAATGGCCGCGGCGACGGCGTCGATGCGCTGGTGGCACGCTGGCGGGCCAGCTACGCCGACGGTGACGGCCAGGTGCGCGCCTGGCGCCACCAGGGCTGCGCCCACTGCGACCACCAGGGCTACCGCGGCCGGCTCGGCCTGCACGAGCTGATGCGCAGCGACGAAACCGTGCGCGGCCTCGTCAGCCACCGCGCACCAGCAGCCGAACTGCAGGCCGCCGCGCTGGCCGGCGGCATGCGCACGCTGCGCCAGGACGGCATCGAGAAGATGCTGCAGGGCCTGACCGACCTGAGTGAAGTCATCGCCGCCACCAACCAATGAGCGACGCCACGCGACACATGAATGCGCTGGAAGTGCCGCGGCCACCGGGCCCGGCGGCGGCCGCCGGCGAGCCTGGCGGCGATCACCTGCTGCGTGCGCAGGGCCGGCTGCCGCTGGCGCTGCTGGCGGCCATCGGCGAACGGCTGGCCGCCTGCGCGCTGGCGCTGCAGGATGGCCGGGCCGACGCCGTGGCCGAAGGCGCGCGCCTCGAACGCTGGGGCCTGCAGCTGCAGGAACTGGCGCAGGTGATGGCGCGCGCACCGCAGCTGCGGCAGGAGGCCGTGGACCTGGGCCTGGCGCTGCTGCAGACGCTGGCCGAATGGAGCGCCGAGGCCGACCGCTGCGGCATCGAACTGCACGGCCCGGCGCGCAGCGTGATGGTGCAGACCAACCCGGCGGCGCTGAAGCACCTGCTCGATCTGCTGATCGAGCATGCGCTGCAGCAGGGCGGCGTGGTGCGCATGGACATCCAGGCCGACGACAGCCGCCCCGCCGCCAGCCTGGTGGTGCATGTGGACGCCGCGCCGGCCAGCCAGAGCCCGGCGCGCGAGACGCTGGCCTGGCAGCTGCTGACGCTGCTGGGGCGGGCGCTGCGGCTGGCGCCGGAGCGTCAGGTCGTGCCCGGCGGTGAACGCCTGGTGCTGCCGTTGCCGCGCGCGAGCTGAGGCTCAGTCGCTGTCGCGCAGCCGCTGCGCCAGCGCGTCGCCCACGTCCTGCATGAAGGCGCGCACGCGCGCGGTCTGGCGCAGGTCGGGGTGGGTCAGCATCCACACCGGCACCGACAGTTCGGGGATCGGGTCCGACACCGGCACCAGCCCGGGGTGCGAGCGCTGCATGAAGGCGGGCAGGATGCCGACGCCGATGCCGGTGTGCAGCATCGCCGCCACGGCGTTGAAGATGTCCACGCGCACGCGCACGCGCGACTGCGCCAGGTGCTCGTGCATCCAGTGGTCGTAGACGCGGTGGGTGGCGTCGCGCTCGAAGGCCACCCAGGGGGCCTCGCGCAGCAGCTGCTCCAGCGGCTGCACCGCTTGCGGCAGCCCCGGCGCCCCGCGGCGGGCGTAGACGCGGCAGGGTGCCGGGCCGAGCTGGCGGCCCACCAGGTGCTCGGCCACCTGCGACGAGACGCGCAGGGCGACATCGGCATCCTGCCGCACGCCGCCTGCGTCCGGCGGGCGGCGCGAGAGGTCGAACAGGTGGGCGTTCTCCACCACCTCGACCTCGATGCCCGGGTAGCGGCGCGCAAAGTCGGCCAGGGGCTGCGGCAGCAGGTGCTCCATCACCACGAAGGCCGTGGTCACGCGCAGCGGACCCACCAGCTCGCGGTCACGGCCCAGCACCCGGCGCTCGATCTCGTCGGCCTGGTCGGCCATGCGCCGCGCCTGCTCCAGCACCAGCGCGCCGGCCTCGGTGGGCAGGTAGCCGCGGCGCGAGCGGTCGAACAGCCGCGCACCCAGGCGCGCTTCCAGCGCGTCGAGCCGGCGCTGCACCGTCGTCGGGTTGACGCCCAGTTCGCGCGCGGCAGCACCCGGTGAGCCCTGTCGGCCCACGGCCAGCGCATAGCGCAGGTCACTCCAGTCCAGGTCGGGCATGAGGGGGGTGGCGGCGGATCGGTCGATGGCGGGGAGGCTGCACTGTAGCGGCGCTGCGACCGGATTTCGGCAGCGGGAATAGCCGGCAGCCCGAACGCGTATGCTGGGACGTGCGCGCCCCCGAGACCTTCTGCCGCCAGTTGCTGGACACCCTGCCCCGGCTGCGGCGCTATGCGCGCACCCTGGTATTCGACGCCGCGGCCGCCGACGACCTCGCGCAGATGGCGCTGGAGCGGGCACTGGCGCACTGGCACCAGTTCGACCAGCGCCGCGACATGCTGGTGTGGGTGCTGGCCATCGCGCACAACGCCTTCCTCGACGGCCGCCGCCGCGACGCCCGGCTGACCATCGCCGACCCCGACGAGCTGCAGCGCACGCAGGACCGCGCTGGCGGCGACCCCGGCCCCGATGTCGGCCTGCGCCTGGACCTGCTGGCCGCGCTGCGCCGCCTGAGCCCCGATCAGCGCGAGGCGCTGCTGCTGGTGTGCGTCGAGCAGCTCAGCTATGCCGAGGTGGCCGAGGTGATGCACATCCCCGTCGGCACCGTGATGTCGCGCGTGTGCCGCGCGCGTGCCGCGATGCGCCGGTTTCTCGATGGCAGCGCCGCCACCGCGCCACCGGCGCTGCGCCGGGTGATCTGATCATGAACCCGCCCCGCTCCCCCGTTGCGCCCACCGACGAGCAGCTGTCGGCCTGCCTCGATGGCGAGCTGCAGGGCGCCGAGCGCGAAACCGTCGAAGCCTGGCTGCGCGAACACCCCGACGACGCTGCGCGCGTGCGCCAGTGGGCGGCCGATGCCGAGGCGCTGCGCCTGCGGCTGGCGCCCTGGCTCGACGAACCCGTGCCCGCGTCGCTGCGCAGCGCCGTGCAGCGCCGGCCGGTGGTGGCAACGCGCTGGGCGCTGGCCGCCTCGGCCGCCGGGCTGCTGTTGCTGGGTGCTGCGCTCGGCGGCGCCGGCGTCTGGCAGTGGCAGCAACAACGCGGCGCCGTCGAGGCCCGCGCAGGCGCTGGCGCCATGACCGCCGGCTGGGTGCAGCGTGCCGCCGCGGCGCATGCCGTCTATGTGCCCGAGCCGCGCCACGCGGTGGAGGTGGGTGCGCAGGAGGAACACCTGGCGCGCTGGCTGACGCGCCGCATCGACGTGCCCGTCAAGCTGTTCGACCTGCGCGAGCAGGGCTTCGAGCTGGTCGGCGGGCGCCTGCTGCCCGATGGCGGCGGCAAGAGCGCGCAGCTGATGTACCAGGACACACAGGGCCTGCGCGTCACCGTCTACCTGCGCAAGCCCGAGGCCGGCACGCCGGCCGCGTTCCGCTACGAGCGCCAGGGCGAGCTGGGCCTGTTCTACTGGGTCGAGTCGGGCGCCGGCTATGCGCTGGTGGGCGCGCTGCCGCGCGAGCAACTGCTGGCGCTGGCCGAGGCCATCTACCGCCAGGGCGGCGGCAAGGCCCTGCGCTGAATCCGGCTGAGCACGGGCCCGCCACAATGACGGCCTGCTCAACCGCCAGGCGCCGCCATGACACAGACGCTGCAAGCCTTTCGACGCCTCGCCGGCGGCCTGGTGACGGGCGTGGCGCGCGTGCTGCTGCTGGCCCTGGGCGCACTGGCGGCGCTGGCGGCGATGGCGATGGGCCTGCTGCTGGCCGGCGGGCTGGTGGCCTGGGCGCTGCTGCGCGGCCGCAAGCCCGTCGTGCGCCAGGCCTTCGTGTGGCCCGGGCGAGGCGAACGCGTGCCGGCGCAGGACAGCGCCGAGGTCGTCGACATCGAGGCGCGCGAGGTGCCCGACGCACCGCCGCGCCCGCTGCCGCGCGCCTGATCAGCCCGCCGCGACCATCGGCACCACGCGCCGGCCGCGCGGCGCCGCGCCGTCGGCCGCGCGCGCACGCAACTGGCCGCAGCCGCCGTCCACCTCCTGCGCCGCCGACCGCCGCAGCCGCGTCAGGATGCCGGCCTGGTTGAGCGCGCGCGTCATCGCCACCGCGTGCTCCCAGGCCGGCCGCCGGTAGCCGCTGCCCTCGACGGCATTGAACGGGATCAGGTTGAGCATCATGCGCCGCCCCTGCAGCAGCCGCTGCAGGCCGAGCACTTCGTCGGCGCCGTCGTTGACGCCGGCCAGCAGCGTCCACTGCACCTGCACCGGGTAGCCGCTGGCGCGGGCATAGCGGTCGGCGGCGTCGACCAGTTCTTCGGGCGCGATCGCCGGCGCGCGAGGCAGCAGCTGCGCGCGCCGTGCGGCATCGGTGCTGTGCAGCGACAGCGCCAGCGCCGGCTTCACGCGGCCCTGCGGCAAGCGCTCGAACACACGCGCATCGCCCACGGTCGAGAACACCAGGTCCTTGTGGCCGATGCCGCCCAGCGTGCCCAGGGCGTCGATCGCCTCCAGCACGTTGTCGAGGTTGTGGCCGGGCTCGCCGATGCCCATGAAGACCACCTTCTTCACCGGCCGGCGTGCGCGTGCCAGCGCCAACTGGGCGACGATCTCGGCGCTGCCGAGCTGGCGCTGCAGGCCGTCGCGCCCGCTCATGCAGAAGCGGCAGCCGACCGCGCAGCCCACCTGCGTCGAGACGCACAGGCCGTCGCGCGGCAGCAGCGTGGCCTCCACGCGCTGGCCGTCGCTCAGGCCCAGCAGCAGCCGCGCCCCGCCGTCGGGCGCGGGGTGCTCGGCATCCAGCCGCGCCAGGCCCTGCAGCGTGGCGCGCAACTCGGGCAGCGCCTCGCGCAGCGGGCGCGGCAGGAAGTCGGCGGCATCGTGCCGGCCGCCGTCGAGCGGCCGCGCCTGCATCCATCGCCGCAGCAGGTGCTGTTCGTGGACGGGCCGCGCGCCGAGCGCGCGCAGCCGGTGTTGCAGGTCGGTGATGCGCATGGGGGGCGCATTGTCGGCCAGACGCGACCTCGGCGGTGCGCCAGCCAGGTGCGCCAGCCAGGTGCGCCGGACATGCGCTCCAATACCGGCCATGCCCGTCCTGCCCCGCCACCTGATCGCTGCCGCCTTGCTGGTGGCGGCGGGGCTGGCCCTGGCCGCGCCGCCCAGGGTGCTGCGCATCGCCAGCGAGAGCGAGACCGGCTTCGACCCCGCGCGCGTGGGCGACGTGCGCAGCTTCCGCGTCATCGCCCACATCTTCGAGCCGCTGCTGCGCTACGACCCGCTGGCGCGGCCGGTGAAGCTGGTGCCGCTGACCGCGGCTGCGATGCCCGAGCCGTCGGACGACTTCCGCACCTGGACCGTGCGCGTGCGGCCGGGCATCTTCTTCACCGACGACCCCGCCTTCGGCGGCCGCCCGCGCGAACTGGTGGCGGCCGACTATGCCTACAGCATCCGCCGCCTGGCCGACCCGGCGACCAGGAGCCCGGGCTGGAGTTCGATCGAGCAGGCCGGCATCAGCGGCCTGGCCGCGCTGCGGCGCGAGGCCGTCGAGCGCCAGACGCCCTTCGACTACGACCGCCCGATCCCGGGCCTGACGGTGCTCGACCGCCATACGCTGCAGTTCCGGCTCGACGCCGGGCGGCCGCGCTTTCCGCAATGGCTGGCCGAGGGTGCCACCGCGGCGGTGGCGCGCGAGGTCATCGAGGCGCAAGGCGAGCGTTCGATGCAGCACCCGGTGGGCACCGGGCCCTTTCGCCTGGCCGAATGGCGCCGCGCCTCGCGCATCGTGCTCGAGCGCAACCCGGGCTACCGCGAGCGCCGCTACGAGGCCGAACCGGCCGCGGACGACGCCGAGGGTCAGGCCATCCTGCAGCGGCTGCAGGGCCGGCGGCTGCCGATGATCGACCGCGTGGAGATCGCCGTCATCGACGAGAAGCAGCCCACCTGGCTGGCCTTCCTGAATGGCGAAACCGACTGGATCGAGCTGCCCGACGCCTTCGTCGAGGTGGCCATGCCCGGCGGCCGCCTGGCGCCGCACCTGGCGCGCCGCGGCGTGGGGGCCGAGCGCACCGTGCAGCCGGGCACCTATTACACGATGTTCAACATGCAGCATCCACGGGTCGGCGGTTATGCGCCGGCGCAGGTGGCGTTGCGGCGCGCCATCGGCCTGGCGATCGACGTGCGGCGCGAGATCGACGTGCTGCGCCACGGCCTGGCGGTGCCGGCGCAGTCGCCGGTGACGGTGCACCTGAGCGGCTACGACCCGCACTGGCGCAGCGAGATGAGCACCTACAGCCCGGCGCGCGCGCGCGCGCTGCTCGACCTCTATGGCTGGGTCGACCGCGACGGCGACGGCTGGCGCGACGCGCCCGACGGCCACCCCTTCGTGCTGCAGATGGCCACCCAGCCCAGCCAGGAGACGCGCCGCTTCGACGAGCTGATGAAGCGCGACATGCAGGCCATCGGCCTGCGCATCGAATTCCAGGCCGCGCAGTGGCCCGAGCAGTACAAGGCCGCGCGCGCCGGCAAGCTGATGATGTGGAGCGTGAGCGGCCGCGCCAGCGCGCCCGACGGCATCCAGGGCCTGCTGCGCTACGACGGCGCCGCCGCCGGCGGCATCAACCTCGCGCGCTTCGACCTGCCGCAGATGAATGCCGCCATCCAGCGCCTGCTGGCGCTGCCCGACGGCCCCGCGCGCGAGGCCGCCTTCGACGAGGCCAAGCGCCTGACGGTGGCCTGGATGCCGTACAAGTTGCGCACGCACCCGATGCAGACGGCGCTGTGGCACCCGCGCCTGGTGGGTTTTCGCCGCCCGCTGTTCTGGAACCAGTGGTTCGACACCGTCGACCTCGACCCCACCCCCGAACCATGACCCTGCCCTTGATCCTGCCCCGCCGCCTGCAGCCCGGCGACACCCTCGGCCTCATCAACCCCAGCGGCGCGATCCACGAACGCGCGCCGTTCGAGCAGGCGCACGAGACGCTGCGGGCGCTGGGGTTCCGCACCCGGGAGGGCGCCAACCTCCGCGCGCGCTACGGCCACATGGCCGGCACGCCGGCGCAGCGCGCCGACGACATCCACGCCCTCTTCGCCGACCCCGCGGTGGCCGGGCTGCTCGCCGTCACCGGCGGCTCGGGCGCCAACCGCGTGCTGCCGCTGCTCGACTATGGCCTGATCGCCCGCCACCCGAAATTTCTCGGCGGCTTTTCCGACCTCACGGCGCTGATCGGCGCCGTGCACGCCAAGACCGGCCTCGTCACCTTTCACAGCCCGCTCGGCCGCAGCGAGTGGAATGCCTTCAGTGTCGAGCAGTTCCAGGCGGTGGTGATGGCCGGTGCCGCGCACACCATGCGCAACCAGGTCGTGAAGGGCGACGACCTCGTGGCCTGGGATGGCCGCATCACGACGATCCGCGGCGGCCGCGCGCAAGGCCCGCTGCAGGGTGGCAACCTGGCGGTGCTGAGCTCGCTGGTCGGCACGCCCTACCTGCCCGACCTGACGGGTGCGATCCTGTTTCTCGAGGACGTCAACGAATATGTCTACCGCATCGACCGCATGCTCTCGACGCTGATGCTCTCGGGCGCGCTCGCGCGCGTGGCCGGCGTCGTGCTGGGCGGCTTTACCAGCTGCCCGGTCAGCGAGGGCAGCTTCGGCACGCTGACGCTGGACGAGGTCTTCGACGACTATTTCTTGCCCTTGAACGTACCGGTCTACCGCGGCGCGCAGTTCGGCCACGTGAAGCGCAAATTCACGCTGCCGCTGGGCGTGCCGGCCGAGATTGACGCCGACGCCGGCACGCTGCGCCTGCTGCAGCCGGCGGTGACCTGATGGGCCGGCTCTACCGGCTCGTCATCGTCGCGCTGCTGGGCTTTGCCTCGGGGCTGCCGCTGGCGCTGACCGGCCAGGCCATGCAGGCCTGGCTGACCACCGAGGGCGTGGACATCGCCACCATCGGCTTTCTCGGCCTGGTGGGGCTGCCTTACACCTTCAAATTTCTGTGGGCGCCGCTGATGGACCGCTTCGACCTGCCCTGGCTGGGCCGGCGGCGCGGCTGGCTGGTGCTGACGCAGCTGGCGCTGGCGGGGTTGCTGCTGGCCCTGGCCGCCACCTCGCCGGCTGCGGCCATCCGCGCCTTCGCGCTGCTGGCGGTGGCGGTGGCCTTCGTCTCGGCCTCGCACGACGTGGTCATCGACGCCTACCGCACCGAGCTGCTGCCCGCACCCGAGCGCGGCCTGGGCGCGTCGCTCAATGTCGCCGGCTACCGCGTGGCGATGATCGTCAGCGGCGGCCTGGCGCTGATCTGGACCGACGCCGCGCAAGGCGGCGGCTGGACCTGGCCCGAGGTCTACCGCCTGATGGCCGGCCTGATGGTGGCCGCGGCGGCGGTCTCGGCGCTGCTGCTGCTGCGCCTGCCCGAGCTGCCGCGCGACACCCCGCCGGCCAACGGCCGACGCGAGCTGCTGGGCTTTGCCGCCGTGCTGGCGGCGGTGGCGGTGGGCGTGCTGCTGACCGACCGCTTTGGCGGCACGCTGGCACGCGCGCTGCTGGGCGGCTGGCTCGCCGGCACCTCGCTGCCGGTGGCGCTGCAGACGCGCTGGATCGAACTGGCGGCGCTGCTCGGCGGCATCGCGCTGACTCTGCCGCTGGCGGCCTGGGCGGCGCGGCGCGCGCGCTTCGACACCCTGCTGGCGGGCTTGCGCGACTATTTTTCCCAGCCGGGTGCGGCCGCCATCCTGCTGCTGATCGTGCTCTACAAGCTGGGCGATGCCTTTGCCGGCTCGCTGCTGACGCCCTTCCTGCTCAAGGGCATGGGCTATGCGTCGGCCGAGGTCGGCGTCGTCAACAAGCTCATCGGCCTGTGGCTGACGATCGCCGGCGCGCTGCTGGGCGGGGCGCTGATGATCAGGCTCGGCCTGTGGCGCGCGCTCTTCGTCTTCGGCGTGCTGCAGATGGCCAGCAACCTCGGCTTCTGGTGGCTGGCGCAGGGCGGCCAGGGGCAGCTGGGCGCCGCCGTGCTGCCGGCCTTCGACTGGGGCTTCGTCAAGCTGGCACAGCCGACGCCGGTGGATGGCGGGCTGCTCGTCGTCGTCGTGCTCGAAAACCTGTCGGGCGGCATGGGCACGGCGGCCTTTCTCGCCTTTCTGATGAGCCTGTGCAGCCAGCGCTTCACGGCGACGCAGTTTGCGCTGCTGTCGGCCTTTGCGTCGGTGGGCCGCGTTTGGGTCGGTCCGCTGGCCGGCGTGCTGGCCGAGACCATCGGCTGGCCCACGTTCTTCATCGTCAGCACGGTCTTCGCGCTGCCGGCGCTGGTGTTGCTGTGGTGGCTGCGCGGGCCGATCCGGGCGCTGGACGGGGCGCCGGTGCGGTAGCGGCTCGAGTCTGGATTTCCGGCGCCATGGCACCATCTGGCCGCTGATGGCCGAGGACCACCCGATGGACTGCACTTTTCGCACCGATGCAACGGTCGACACCCCCGCGCTGGTGTCGGCCTGCCGCTGCCCGCTGCACGCGCGCCGCCTGTTTACCGGCGGCGTGGTCGGTGCCGCGCTGATGGCGGGCGCCGGCCCGCTGGCGGCGCAGACCATTCCCGAATGCAAGCGCTCGACCTTCACCAAGGCGGTATCGGCCGAGACGGTGGAGCAGCAGGCCATGCTGCAGTACCGCCAGATGCTGCAGAAGGCCAGCGGCGATCGGGCGCTGGCGCCGGCCGAGCACCCGCAGCTGCAGCGGCTGCGCTATATCGGCGCGCGCATGGTGCCGTACACGCGCGAATGCAACCCGCGCGCGGCCGACTGGAAATGGGAGGTCAACCTGATCGGCAGCCGCCAGATCAATGCCTTCTGCATGCCCGGCGGCAAGATCGCCTTCTATTACGGCATCCTGTCGGAGCTGCAGCTGTCCGACGACGAGGTGGCGATGATCATGGGCCACGAAGCCGCGCACGCGCTGCTGGAGCATGCGCGCGAGCAGGTCGGAAAGAATACGGTCACCACCGGCGGCCTGCGGCTGCTGTCGTCGCTGCTGGGCTTCGGCCAGCTGGGCGACGTGGCGGCCCAGGGCCTGGGGCAGCTGGCCTCGCTGGCCTTCAGCCGCAGCGACGAGACCGAAGCCGACGCGCTGGGCCTGCTGATTGCCGCCCGTGCCGGCTACGACCCGCGCGCCGGCGTCACGCTGTGGCAGAAGATGACCGCGGGCACCGGCGGCGCGCCGCCGGAGCTCCTGTCCACCCATCCGACCGGGCCGACGCGCATCAAGGACATCGAGGCCAAGCTGCCGCGCGTGCTGCCGATGTTCGACGCCGCGGGCAAGCCCGACCGCCGCTTTGCGCCGCCGGCGAGGATGGCGGCCGCCAGGCCCTGAGCGAGGCTCACCAGCGCGGCGGCAGATTCTTCAGCAGCACCAGGTCGCCGCCGCGGCGCGCCGTCAGGTAGCCGCCCTGCTGCAGGTCGTTGAGCTGGCGCGTGACCATCTCGCGCGAGCAGCCCACCCGGTTGGCCAGTTCCAGGTGCGTGAGCTTCTCGGCGATGCGCCGCGTGCCGTCGGGCTGCGGCTCGGCCAGGCCCTCCAGCAGCGCCTTCAGGCGGCCATAGACATCGTTCAGCGCCATGCCCTTGGCGCTGATGGTGGCCATGCGCGCGCGCCGGATCACCTTGGCCAGCAGCTCGAAGGCGAAGGACGGATGCTCGGCCAGGTGCGCCTCCAGCGTGCGCCGCGTCACCATCGAGCACACCGTGGGCTCGAGCGCCGCCACGCTGGCCGAGCGCGGGCCGCCGTCCAGGCTCATCTCGCCCACATATTCGCCCGGGCCGTAGGTGCCGTGGGTGATCTCGCGCTCGTTGGCGACATGGCTGCCGTAGACGCGCAGCCGGCCTTCCAGCACGATGTAGAGCGTGTCGCCGTGCGAGCCCTCCTGGATCAGCACCGCGCCCTTGGCAAAGCGGCACAACTCGCCGCGGCGCGCCAGCGCACGCACCGCATCCGACAGCGGTGCGGCTTCGAGGTGGTCGACCGGGGGCTGCTTGCTGCGCGGCATCAGCTGCCCTGCAGATAGGGGTTGAAGCGGCGCTCGCGGCCGAAGCTGCTCTCCGGCCCGTGGCCGGGGATGAAAACCGTGTCGTCGCCCATCGGCCACAGGCGCTGCGTGATGCTGGCGATCAGCGTGTCGAAGTCGCCGCCGGGAAAATCGGTGCGGCCGATGCTGCCGGCAAACAGCACGTCGCCGACGAAGCAGCGCCGCGTGCTGGCGCTGTGGAAGACCACGTGGCCCGGCGTGTGCCCCGGGCAGTGGCGCACGTCGAGCGTGCAATCACCCACCGTGACCTGGTCGCCGTCGGCCAGCCAGCGCGTGGGCGTGAAGGGCTCGGCCGGCGCAAAGCCGAACTGCCGGCTCTGCGCCGCCAGCGCGTCGATCCAGAACTGGTCGCCCGGGTGCGGGCCGACGATGGGCAGGCCGCGCGTGCGCGCCAGCTCGCCGGCGCCGCCGGCATGGTCGATGTGCGCATGCGTGAGCCAGATCTGCTCGAGCTCGAGTTCCAGCTCGTCCACCGCCGCCAGCAGCCGCGGCAGCTCGCCGCCGGGGTCGATCACCGCCGCCTTGCGCGTGGCGTCGCAGAAGACGATGGAAGCGTTCTGCTGGAAGGGGGTGACGGGGATGGTGCGGTAGTGCAGCGGCATGGCCGCCCGATTGTGGCGGAACCGGGCGGTTTGCCTGCCGCCGCGGTGCGACACCGGCCCTTGACCTGCCCGCAGTGCCCAGGCGCATGCCGGGCGGCTCAATGTAAGTTCTGATGCAGACGGGGTGGCGGTTGAACAGAATGAGTGCCGAGGCACGCAGCGTGTCTCGTCCCCAGACCAACGATCGAATTGACCCGCGGGAGTGTGCATGAGGAGGATCAAGGCCGCATCTGCGGCCAGCCTGTGTGTGGCGGCCGGGCTGTGCCCGGCCCTCGCCCAGGAACCGGGCCTGACCATCGAGATAACGGGGTCCCGCATCGCGGGCGTGCAGGGTGAGCCTTCGACGCCGGTGCAGGTCGTCACCCGCGACGACATCCAGCGTTCGGGTGCCGCCCACCTGAGCGACGTGCTCAATGCGCTGGCGGTGAGCGCCGGCGGCGGCAGCACCGACATCAACGGCAGCGGGTCGTCGGCGCCCGGCTCCAGTTCGGCCGCGCTGCGCGGCTTCGGGCGGCAGGGCACGCTGGTGCTGCTCAATTCGCGCCGGCTCGCGCCTTATCCACTGCCCGATTATTCGGTCGTCTTCACCAACATCGACGCCCTGCCGCTGGAAGCCATCGAGCGCATCGAGGTGCTGAAGATCGGCGGCGCGGCGATGTACGGCTCCGACGCGGTGGCCGGTGTGATCAACGTCATTACCCGGCCCGGGTTCCGGGGCGTGCGCGGGCAGGCCAGCCATCAACGGTCGCTGACGAGTGGTCGCTTCGGCAACACCACCGCCGGGCTGACCGCAGGCTTCGGCGGCGGCTCGCCAAAAGATGCGCACCTGATGGTGAGCGCCGAGTTCTACCGGCGTGACCCATCGGCCTGGGGCGAGGTGCTGGAGCACGTGGACCCCAAGACCCGCGCCGCGTCGCCCGGCTTCGGCACGACCTCGACCTACAGCTGGCCCGGCAACGTGCTGCCCGGCGGGGCATTGCCCGGCTGCGCGCCCGAGAACAACGTCGGCGGCCTGTGCCGCTACGACCGCTATTCGCGCTTCGAGCTGGTGCCCGCGGCCGAACGCGTCAACCTGCTGGTCAGTGGCCACCAGCCGCTGGCTGGGGGCAAGCGCTTCTTCGGGGAGCTGCTGGTCGGCCGCACGCAGACCTTGCACCGCCTGGCCCAGCAGCCCTATGGACCGGCGCTGCCTGCCCAGACCTGGGGCCACCCGCAGACGAATGCCTCGCAGGTCTTCGTCTACCGCGGGCTGCCGGCGGCGCATCCGCTGAACCCCACCGGCGCCGATGACGCGGAGTTTCGCTACCGCTTCGTCGACGGCCCGAGCGAGATCCGCGCCACGACCCTGCAGTATCGCCTGCTGGGTGGCCTGGCGGGCAGCTGGCAAGGCTTCGGCTGGGAACTGGCGGCCGGCCAGACCGGCGGCCGCACGCGCGACGACGAGCGCGGCGCCTTCAGCGCCAGCGGCTTTCGCGAGGTGATCGGCAACGACGACCCGACCCAGGTCGACCCGCTGTTCTTCAACCGTGCGTACCGCATCGGGCAGGCCAATGCGGCCGAGGTGATCGAACGGCTGTTTCCGCGCTACGGCTACCGCGGCGAGGTGACGCAGCGCTTCGTCGACGCCAAGATCAGCGGCGACCTGATGCAGTTGCCCGCCGGCAAGCTGGCGGTGGCCGCCGGTGCCGAGTGGCGGCATGAACGTTCGTCGCTGACCCCCAGCGACAACCTGGCGCGCGGCGACATCGTCGGCTTCGGCCTGGTGGCAACCGATGCATCGCGCAGCGCTGCCGCTGCCTTTGCCGAAGTGGACGCACCGGTCACGTCCAGCTTGCGCCTCGGCGCCGCGGCCCGCGTGGACAAGTACGGCGGCTTCGATGCGCGCGTGTCGCCCAAGCTGGGCCTGCGCTGGCAGGCCGATGCGCACTGGATGCTGCGCGCCACGGCCGAGACCGGCTTTCGCGCGCCCAACCTCACCGAGAGCGCGCAAAGCACCAAATTCTCGTTCGAACCCGGCATCGTGGACACCACGCGCTGCCCGCAGGCGCAGGCGCTGGCGCGCGACCTGCGGGCAGCGGCCGGTGCGCTGCCGCCCGGCGACCCGCAGGCGGTGCTGCTGCAGGCGCGCGCCGACTCGGTGACGACCAATGAATGCCTGTCGGGCATCGCGACCATCGTGCGCGAGAACCCGGACCTGAAGCCGGAGTCGTCGCGCAGCCACTCGCTGGGCATCGTGGTCTCGCCGGCCAGGGGCTGGACGGTGGCGCTGGATGCCTGGGGCATTCAACGCCGCCACGAAATCGGCATCGACAACCCGCGCGACCTGCTGGCCGCCGAAGCCGTGCAGCCGCCCGGCACGATCAACCGCGCCCCGCTGGACAAGGACCGCAGCTTCAGCGCCGCCGAACGGGCCACGTATGGCGTGACCACCGGCGCCCTGGTGTCGACGGTCAGCCGCTTCCAGAACCTCTTCCGCACCGAGGCCCAGGGCGTGGACCTGGCCATCACGGGCCGCGCCGCCACGCCGCTTGGCCCCACCGAGTGGGGCGTCGATCTCAGCTACCTGACCCGCTTCCGCAACTGGAGCGGCACACGCGCCGGCTGGGGCGACAACCTGGCCGGCCGCAGCGGACATCCACGGCTGCGGGGCACGGCGTCGGTCACCGTCAAGCCCGGGGCCTGGTCGCACACGGTCAGCGCCATCGGCCACAGCGGCACGGCGGTGCGGGGTGACTACTACGACACCGCCTACACCGACGAGGGCTGCGCTGCCGCGGGGTTTGCGCCCAGCGACTGCCGCGTGGGCGGCCAGGTGCGCTGGGACTATGGGGTGGCCTGGCGCGGCCCGGGCAACGTGACGCTGGCCGCGCATGTGCGCAACCTGTTCCGCAAGCGTACCCCGGTCGCGCTGGCGCCCTGGCTCAATGGCGGCGGCATCTTCCCGCCCACCGACGAAGACCCCAAGGGCCGCATGCTGCGGTTGACGCTGGAATGGCGCATGCCGTGAGGCCCATGCGGTGCCTGCGGCGGCTGTGGCTGGCGGCGTGGCTGACGCTCGGCGCGCCGGGGCTGGTCTGGGGCCAACTGCCGCAGCAAGAGATCGATCGCCTGTTCCAGTCGTTGCGCGACACCGGAGCGTCCATCAGCGCTGCCGACTGGTCCGGCTGCCTGGCCACCTTGGACAAGACCACCGAGCTGGCGTACCGCACCTGGGTGCAGGCTTCGATCAGCTGGTTCGGCGTGCGCATGCGATGCCAGGCGCGCGTGATGCAGGGCCAGGGCCAGGTGATCACGGCCGAGCTCATCAAGCGCCTCACCGAGCCGGTGATGTCCCACCTGGCCCGCATGCCACCGGACGCCGAACGCCGCAGCGGATCGCGCATCCTCGTGCTGCAAGTCAAGTGGGCGCTGATGCGCGACCTGGGTCTGCTGGCGCAGGCCGAACAGGAAGAACTGCAGACGGTGCAGGCACTGCTGCAGGCCGACCAGGCGGGCCAGCGCGGCGTGGTGCGCGAAGACCTCAACCGGTGGGCCCATTCGTACTACGGCCTGCACGAGCTGCTGCCGCAGATCCAGTCGCGGCTGCAGTGGGTGAGCGAACGCGACGGGCCGGGCAGCCGCTGGGCCATCATCCTGCACCGCGCCGTGGCCTTTGCGCACCGCTCGGCCGACCGCAACGCCGAAGCCCTGGCCGTCATCGACGAGGCGGCCCGGCTGGCGCGGCAGCACCACCCCGACGACACGGCGCTGCACGGCTGGATCGCGGGTGAACGTGCGCCTTGCCTGGCCGCCAACGGCCTGTGGCTGGAAGCCCGCGACGAGTTCATCGTGCTGCGCGACGAGATGCTGGCGCTGAACCCGCCCGACCACGGCAACCTGATGCGCATGAACTACCACCTGGCCGGCATCGCCAACATCCTGGGCGATCACGAACAGGCCGAAGCCTATGCCGAAGCCGCTGAACGCCATGCGCAAGCATCGACATTGCCCAACGATCGGCAGGAAGTCGGCGTGGCACACATGCACCGCGCCGAGGCCCGCATGCTGCGCGGCGTGCCCGGCGCCGTGGACGAATTGCGCCGAGAACTCGAGCGCAACACACCCGGCGACGGCGGCACCGGCGCACCGGCCTTCGGCCTGGCCAAGTTGGCCCGGCGCACCGGTGATGCCGCGTTGCAGCACTGGTCCCGAGACTTTCTGGACCGCCACGCCGAGTACCGGCTGCAGCCCATGCAGCCTTCGCGCGCGCTGGTCGACATCGCCAATGCCTGGGCCGCGGCCTCCCAAGACCCGAGCCGCGCGCGGCATCGGCTCGACCGGGCGCTGGCCCGCAGCCTGAGCGGCCGCGACCCATCGGTCGGCGTGCAGAGTGCCTTCGCCATGGCGCGTGCCCTTTCCCCAACGCAACCCGAGATGGCACTGTGGTGGTTCAAGCGCGGCGCCAACGACTTGCAAAGACTTCGGCAGCTGGGCCGCGCCGGGCAGGACGAAGGCATGCACCGCCTGACCCTGGTTGACCACGAGGCCGACCTGCGGGCCTTCATCGCCCTGCTCATCGACGAAGGCCGATACCTCGAAGCCCGCGATGCCACCCGCGTGCTGCGTGAAGAGGAGCTGCACGACTTCACCCGCCGCTCGCGCCGGCGCGCGGCGGCGGCGCGTGGCGAGGCGCTGGCGCTGACCCCCCAGGAGAAGTCTTTCGAGGCGGCCCTGCTGCCGCTGGTGCAGCGCCTGCGCCACGAACAGGCCCTGGCCGACGGCCGAGCCCGGCCCGCCCCGCTGGAGACGCGATCCAAAGGGTGGCTGGACGACCCGGTCACCGAGGCCGTGATCGACCAGGCCCAGCAAGACCTGCGCAGCCTGCTCGACGGAGCCGCTGCAGGCGCAGCCACCGGCACCGCCGCGCGGCAGCTGGCCCCGCGCGCCAGCCTGCCGCCCCGTGACACGGCGCGCCTGCAGTACTTCGTGCGCGACGACAGGCTGGACATCCTGCTCACCACCGCCCAGGGCTGGCGCCGCAGCCGTGTGGACATCGGCCGCGTGGAACTGAACCGCCGCGTGCACGCCTGGCGCGCCGCCCTGCTCAACCCGGCCGCCGATGCGCTGGCCGGCGCGCGCGAGTTCCACGACCTGTTGATCCGCCCCGTGCAGGCCCGGCTGCGCGACGTGCGCCACCTGCAGCTGAGCCTGGACGGTGCGCTGCGCTACCTGCCCATGGCCGCCTTGCACGACGGCCGGCAGCACCTGGTGCAGCGCTACACGCTGGTGATGGACGACGGCATCCAGGCGCCAGCCGGCCGGCCCGCAGCCGGCGCCCGGCCGGCCGGCAACGCCGTGCGGCTGGCCGCCTTCGGCCGCACCGCGCCCGACACCCACCACTCGGCACTGCCGGGCGTGGAAGCCGAGCTGAGGGCGCTGGCCAGGATCGGGCAACGGGCGCGACCGTCCGCCCCGGGCGCGGTGCAGGTGCTGCAGGACGCATCCTTCACCGCCCAGGCTTTGCACGACACGCTGGCCGCTGCGCCGGCGGTGGTGCACATCGCCTCGCACTTTTACCTGGCGGCGGCCGACGAGGAGTCGTCCTACCTGCTGCTGGGCGACGGCCACCGCCTGCCGCTGGCACGGCTGGCGCAACTGCCCTGGCACCAGGTGGGCCTGGTGGCGCTGTCGGCCTGCGACAGCGCGGTGGGCGACGCATCGCGCCAGGGGCGTGAATTCAACGGCCTGTCGGGCGTGCTGCGGCAGGCCGGCGTGGGCAATGTGCTGGCCAGCCTGTGGCCGATCGCCGATGCGTCCACGGCCGCCTTCATGGCCGAGTTCTACCGTCCCATGGCCGACAGCGGCCGGGCGGCAGGGCCGTTGCCGGATGCCACCTGGCTGACGATGGCGCAGCGCCGCTGGCTGGTGCGGCACGCCGGCGGCGCGCAGGCGCACCCCTACCACTGGGCGGCGTTTGCGTGGTGGGGCAGCGGGTCGCCAGACAGGCTCACCGGAAGCAAGCGCCGATAGCACGCTGCGTGGATCGTCACTTGTCGCTCTCGAGCGCCATCAGTTCGAGCCGAATTCGGCACCCAGGATAGCGGTGATGTCTTGGCGTTCACCCAGCAGCCGCACCACATCTAGGTGGTCCGCCCGTTCGAAGTAGCACCATTGCCGCGGGAACTTCCCCACACGCCAGGTCCGCAGCCCTGGAATGCCCAGCAACTTGCCGAGCCTCGGCGAGCCGATGCCGGGTTCGAGTTCGATCTGGTCGAGCGCGTCGTTGGTGGCCTTGGCCAGCTTCACCGCCACGCGGGTGCCACTTTCCTGGCGGTAGTACCTGACTTCGCCCTGCTGATCGCGCAGCGCCTGCGGGCGCAGAACCGCCGGCTTCAATCGACCGCGCCGCGAGCGATCGCCAGCAGATCCTTCTCGTCCGCCTTGGTGCGACGCCGGCCGGGCCCGGATGCCAGCCCTTCTTCGATCAGATCGCGAAGCCTCTTCTTGGCCTGCTCTTCCTGGTCGCGCCGGACCAGGTCGCGGATGTATTCGCTGGTGTTGCCGTAGTTGCCCGCAGCGACCCGGCTGTCGATGTATTCGCGCATCGACTCGGGCAACGCAAAGCTCATGGTGTGGCGGCTCATGGTGGGATCTTGCGCAGTTTGACAACCGTTGTCAAACGGCCTTTGACGTCGCGCGGCGCATGGCGGCGACCGCGCCGGCTTGGCGCGACAGGCACCCGGAGCACGTTCGATCCATGGGCACCGTCACCGTCCGCCTGCCCGACGAGAAGCACCAGCGGCTGCGCGCGCTGGCTCAGAGCCGGGGCATCACCTTGACCCGCCTCATCGACGACATGACCACCGTGATGCTGGCCGGGTTCGACGCCGAGACGCGATTCAAGTTGCGTGCCGAGCGTGGTGCCGGCAAAGCCGAGCGCGGGCTGGCTTTGCTGGACAAGGCGCGGCGGCAGCGCAGCACGGAAGAGCCTCTTTTGCCGCTGACCTCATCGGCCTTGTTCGGCGTCGTGCGTTGCACGCAGCGCCATCATCAGCGATGCGTGCAGAGTGCCCAGCTTCGGCGTTTGGCCATGCCGAGGCATCGGCGGTACAGCAAAGAACTCGTCCGTCCACGGAAGGTCGATCTTCAGCTCGAGATCGAACTTGGTGTCGAAGGAGAGCCCGGCGAGGGCATAGGCCACCCGGTTGTTGGCCTGCGCGATTGCAAACTCCCCCACCTTCAAGCGACCCAGGTTCTGCGAGGTGCCGTAGGCGACCTGCACGACGACACCGTCGTCGCGAACCTCGACGGCGAGGACAAGCGCCGGCCTCGGTTTGGGGCCAGGCGCGCGGCTGGGCAGGTATGGGAAGCGACACCACACGATGTCGCCGGGCTCCGGAGGCTGCCAGGGCGTGGCAGTCATCCGAGCAGCGTCTTGCGGGCGATGAGCTTGCCGCTGGGCAGCTTGGCCTTTGCGATGGCTTGCAGAGCCTTCAGGTCCTTGGCGCTCAAGGGGCCGTCGTCCGGCTCGTAAGCCGGCAAGACTTCCTCGGCCATCTTCGACAAGGCCAGGTGAACGACCTGGGTCTCCGTCACGTCGAGCTCGGCGGCGATGGCCTTGAGCGTCGACCGAGTCACCCCGTGACGGGTGTCCTTGGCGCGGAACTTCAGGAGCAGCGAGTCGGCGGTGGTCATGGCATCCTCATGAACGTATATGCACAGTATATACAGAGCCAGTACTCACTGGACACTGAACGTCGTCGTCGCGGCAGCCTTTGGATGGGGTTGCGCACCGGCGAGAAGCGGTGCCGTCTGAGAAGCCAGGGTCGATCGCGCGCAGCCGCGATGCTTTGCGCGGCGGCACGGCGGAGCCTTCCGCGCGCCGCAAGGCGACAGGAGGCGGGGGTGACAGCACGCTTCGCAGCGCGCCCGCCGGTCCGATTCCGCACCGGCAAACCGCGCGCTCGGAGCAAGGGCGCCGACACAGGCGCCGCTGTTATGCATATTTCATGCATACTTCGTCGGTGGACATCGAGTTCGACCCCGTCAAGGCCAGGGCCAACCTGCACAAGCACAAGGTGAGCTTCTCGCACGCGGAACAGGCTCTCCGTGACCCGATGGCGCTGACCGTCGAGGACCCCGACGCTGAGGGGGAGCACCGCTTCGTCACCCTGGGCATGGACGCACTGGGCCGCGTGCTCGTCGTCGTTCACACGCCACGCGGGGGCCGAACCCGCTTGATCTCAGCCCGCAAGGCCAGCAAAGGCGAACTGGAGCAGTACGGTGCGTAAGGAATACGACTTCTCGAAGGCCAAGCGGGGCGCGGTCATCCCGTCCAAGGGCAAGACCCGCATCACGATCATGCTCGACGACGACGTGATCGAGTACTTCCGCTCGAAGGCGGAGTCCGAAGGCACGGGCTACCAGACCATGATCAATTCGGCCCTTCGCGCCGCTCTTGCGCCAGCCAAGCGCAAGGCATCCGAAGACCGACCGCTGACTGTGGCTGTACTTCGGAAAGTGTTGCGGGAAGAACTGCAGCAGTGAGTGCCCCGCCCATGAGCGACCTCAGGATCCGCTTGCCTCAGGACAAGCATCAGCGACTGCGTGCGCTGGCTCAGAGCCGGGGCATCACCTTGACCCGCGTCATCGACGACATGACCACGGTGATGCTGGCCGAGTTCGATGCCGAGACGCGATTCATGTTGCGTGCCGAGCGTGGTGCCGGCAAGGCCGAGCGGGGGCTGGCCCTGCTGGACAAGGCGAGGCGGCAGCGCAGCACAGGGTAGCCGCGCTTGCCCGGCGTGCTTGTGCGGAGAGGCACAGGGGCATCCGGCGAATCGCCTTCATGACGTGCTGTCAGGCACAACGCATCGCCTGCGCGGAGCCCGCTCGCCTCGAAAGTCGCTGACTCGGAAGTCGGCATCCAATGCCGCACAATGACCATATGCGGCCGTCCGAACGCCTGAAACTGCATCGCGCCCAGGTGCTGGCAATGGCCCACGCGCGCGGTGCGACCAACGTGCGCGTATTCGGCTCGGCGGCGCGCGGTGCCGACCGCGACGACAGCGATCTGGACTTGCTGGTGGCCTGGCCGGGAGAGCGGTCCTTGCTGGACCTGGTGGGCCTGCAGCTGGATCTGCAGGAGGCTCTGGGTATCCGCGTGGACCTGGCGACCGAGCGGGAACTGCACCCGCTGCTGCGTGACCGCATCCTGGCCGAGGCCGTGGCGCTGTGAACGAACGCGACCGGCTCTACTTGTCGCACGTGGCCTCGGCCATCGACGCGGCGCGCAGCTTCACCGTCGACGGGCGAGACGCCTTCATGGCGGACCTGAAGACCCAGAGCGCGGTCATCCGCCAGATCGAGGTCATCGGCGAGGCCGTCAAGCGGCTGAGCGACGAGGCGAAGAACGCGGAGCCTGCGGTGCCCTGGCGCCTGATCGCGGGTACGCGCGATCGCCTGATCCATGGTTACTTCCAGGTCGACCTGACCGCCGTGTGGTCCATGGTCGAGCATGACCTGGGGCCGCTGCGGGCGGCGGTCGATCGGCTGCTGACACGCTGATCTTCTCAGCGGCCCGCAGCATTGCCGGTCAACCGTGGGGCGGGCGCAACTCGTCTCGGCTTCGGTCGCACGGCCGCGCCCGCAGCCTAATTCGGGTACTCCACGATCGCCTGCGTGATGATCGACGTGGTGCCTCCAACGGGAAAGATCGGCTGATCGATGATGTCGTTCCACACCCCTGGCAGGAAGGTCGGCGTCGAATTGCCCCGCCACATGTGGACGTAGGTCTCCGCTCGGCCGTCCACCCAGCGGTTGTTGGGCTCGCCGACGCGCCAGTTGGTGAAGGTGACGGCTTCCCCGCTCGACCAGCTGAAGACGCCGGGCTGCGCTTCGTCGTTGAGCCCGATCCACAGGCCGTACTCGGTCCTGGCCTGAGGCAGTACGTAGGCGGTCAGCCAATCGCTTTCGACCTGGCTCCGGACCGTCGCCAGTTCGCCACCCCTGGCCCGTGCCGCACTGCGGCACTGGGTCCAGCTGCCGCACTCGATCACTTCATAGCGTCTGCCGGTGGCTGCGATCAGCGGCGTCCTGACCAGCCGCACTTGCAGACTTCCCGTCGATCGCCCGCCGGTGTTGAATACGGCGCCCGTGTCGGCACGCACATGCCATGCGTCGGAGGGGCTCCCGACGAGTGGTGTCGTGGTCCAGAAGTAGCCGGATGAGACCGCTGGAAACACTGCGGTGTCCAAAGCGGGCGTCATGCGTCTGCGATCGGCAATCGAGCCCAGATCCTTCACACTGGGCAGGCGCCAGCCGGCCTGGCTCTGTGCGTGCGCGAGGGCGCCTTCGTGCGTAAACGTGCGACTGGCCCCGGTGCAGGTACTGCCGTTCCAGGTCATCCCCTCGACGCATCGGCGCCAGACAAGTCCGGTCCGTGTGTCGGTGACCTCGTCGCCGGTGCTGTTGAACGTGTAGCGCGGCGGCTGGGCAGTTCCACGTACCAGCCTGACGGCGTACAGCAGGTTTCGAGGGGACCAACTCGAGCTGCCATAGTCGAAGTTCACGTACCAGGCCTCGGAGGAGCGCTCCGCTGAACCGTCCGCCGTCCAGTACACGGCACCGGTCGTATTGGGGAACCACGTGGTGGAGATCGTCGGTCCTGGGCTTGGAACGCCATAGTTCACCAGGCCCTGAAGTTCGATTGCGGTCGGAAGCCGCCAGTCCGAGAAACCGCACAGGCGGGCGTCGTTGACTTCCCGCACATAACCGTCGGCGTCATTGGTGCCAACAGTCCCCTGGTTCGCAAAGCGCCGGGTGCCGGCCCGCGCACCGGAAGACGTCTTTCCTTCCCAGACCAGGCCGGTCACGTCGTCCCTGACGCACTCCTCCTTGCTGTATGCGCCCACCAGGCTGTAGGACATGGCATTCACGCCGGCGCGATGGCCGTCCTGCTGACCGTTGAGGGCCACAGCGCCAGGTGAGTCGCATGCGACCAGCGCATTGCTGCCCGCGGCATAGCATTGGTTGGCGGTGATGCCGGTCCCGGGGATCTTGGCGGCCCCAACCTCCACCGAAGCGAAGTAGGCCTTGGTCGCAATAAGCCGCTGATCTGAATAGACGCTGCAAACGAGCGTAGCGATTCTTGCCTCCTGGAAGGCGCCTGTTTGCACCTCAATCCCCCGGGCTGCCTGGGCCTGATCAAACTCGACGACGATGGGGGCATCATCAGTCGCGCCGATTGCCCGGCATACCAAGTCGCCACCAGCGAGGCCAAGCACTGCCGCGTCGAATGAAACGTTTGCAAGCAGACGCCGGTCCGCTTGCACAGTGGCCGTAATCGAAACGTCGGTAGAGCTGAATTCTGGCTGGACTTGGCTCTCGACGTAACTCTTCCAGAATGCGACCTCGCGCTCCACATTGGTCGGATTGAAGATGAGTTGCCCCTGGACGATGTTGCCAAGCTTACGGGCCATGAGAGCATCCCACGTCACCGCTTCGTACCCGAACCTTTTCGTCCCCATCGCCCTCGCAAGATCGGTCTCACTGGTCACGCCGTATGCACCGAACAACGCGGCTTGACCGGCATCGCCGGCATATAAGAGGTCTTCGAGCATGCCAACCGCAACCCGGGTATCGGTGATTCGTCCCGCCGCCCTCACGCCTGCACCCACGCCGACAGAAAGCATGCTGCTGCGAATCAGTGCCTTCGAGGTCAAGCTCACCGCCGCCATCCGGCATGCTGCAAAGGCTCCAGCCTTGTTCTTGCCGATACCCGTACAGTTGGCGATGCCAGAGGCCAGTTCACTCACCCCGGTGCTCAGCGCTTGGCTGACTCCTTCCAGAAGGGGCCCAGGGTCCTTTCCGTTCCTTCTAGCCTCCAGCAGCGCAAGCTCCGATGTCTTTGCAGCGCTCTTGATGAAGGCGGCGGCAAGCTGCGCACCGCCGCGAAGGGCCTTCTTCCCTTTCATTTCATTGACATCGAACACAGCTGCTGCAGCAAGCAGGTCGAACGCAGCCGCGGCACTTTCGAGCACCACCAAGTGCAGTACTATGGCTGGTACGCCGAGCACATCGGACAGCGCTTTGGCGCAGGCTGCGATCGCTTCGCCACGCTTGTCCTTCTTTGCCCCCCACCACCGCGCGCACTCCTGACTCTGGAACAGCACCGTCGTGGCCGCGGCCGTCCTGGCCGTCCACTTGGCTATGTCCTGGTTGTCCGTCACGGGTCCACTCTTGGCAGCCATGCTCGCAATCCATGCGGCAGCTTGAGTGCCAAGCCTTGCAAGTTGAAAGTGCGCCTCCTTCTTCTTCGCGTCTGTCAGATCTTGAAGGGTGTTCAGGACGTCGACGGCGCCGTCGATCGCTGCGAGCATCGGCGAGTCATCGATGATCTTCTCGACCGCCGTGGCGCTAAAGGTTTCTTCGATCAGATTGACCTGAGCAAGACCTTCGTCGATCGCCAAGTTCATGAACATCTTGACGCGACGGTTAAAGAACTCGATTCGCGCCTTCTCCAAGCAAGTAAGCCTTGATAGGTTGGGCTTAAAGAGGCCGCCGTCTTCGACCGGCAATGCCACGACAACTGGACAGTTGATCGACGCGATAGAAGTCTGAGCCTCGTTCCTGGCAGCTTCGATGGGAACGATGCCGGTTCGAGGGACTTGGTATGCGGCCATGAGTGAACCCACAGCTGTCTCGAACTCCAGCGTCGGCGCAAAGTAGTCAATGGAAGGCGGCGACGTCCGGGCGACTTCTGGCAATGAAAGTACGAGAGTGCCGGGTGCCAGGTCCACGCTCTGGAGCAACTGGGCAACACGCTCGCCCGGCAGCGCCCGGCCCATGTCGGTCGTCAAGTCGTAGGCATGAATCGTCGGTGCCGCCGCCGCGGTTCCGATGGTGGTTCTGCCGCCGATCGAAAACTCGATCAACTCGCCAGGGGCGTCGTAGTAGAACGCACCCGTTTCGTCGGTAAAGCCTCCATAGCCGCTTTCCGTCTGAAAGTAGGCATTCTTCACCGGTCGATCAATAAATCTACCCATGAATCTCGCGGGGGTCGAATCGACCTGAATGCTCCACTTCAGCGCGCTCGCATCAAATGTCGTTGCGCGGTCATGGCGAATCGTTACCGTGTCGTCCGGTCTCTCGCCTGCGACAGCCCGTACGACGCCGACTTTCACAGTTCCGTCGACGATCGACGAGCCGGTGCCAACGGCCATGAGTTGAATCTGGACACCGCGGGCGTTGACTCTGGCTCTGTTCTCGACGGTGATCTTGAAGGTGTAGTCGTAGAGGGTGCGGCCAACCCTCGTTTCGCCAGTCTTTTCAAGTTGGGTCACGGCCAAGCCTTCGCCGCTAACTTCTCCCGTGTTTGAGGATAGGGCGAAGAACCGCCGCTCAGCGGATTGCATGCCACCGGCTGAGTGTTCGTCGTCTCCGCCACAGCCCAGCAAGGCGATGGCGAACAACCCGACGGTGGACAATCTCGAGAGGTGTCTGATGGGAACAGAGATGGCGTTCATAGGGCCCTCAGCTGTTGAGTTCTCTGGCCTTGCGCCCGGCCACGACAAGGCTTGCCATTCCGGCCAAGATCAATGGCCAGCCGGCCGGTTCTGGTACTGGCGTTGGCCCGGCCCCGTCATTGGTGAGCGCAGCCACTCCTTGTTCGATCTGTGCAAAGGTCAGCGGATCGTTGATGGTGAACCGCAGCGCAGTCGGTCCATTCGAATCAGCCCAATCGAACCGCGCGATGAAGCCGCCCAGTACCTTGGTATCGGTGATGCCGTCTGCCAGCGCCAGGGCGTCGTAGTAGCCATCCGAGGCCAGCGCGCCGTCGGCCTGCACGACCAAGTTGTCCCAGTCGCCGGGCGACGCCCAGACCTGCAGGTTCGACACCTTCGTCCAGTCGAAGTAGACCGAGAACGCCTCCACTGTCTGCCCCGGGTCTGCGCCGACAGTGAAGCTGGCGTCCCAGGTGCTGCCGCCGACATGCGTCAGGTCGGCGTGGATGTAGGCCGCGTTCGCAGCGCCGACGGCAGACAGCGCGACCGCAGCCGCGGCAAGGGCACGCGCCGCAGCGCGCTTGATGCAAGACGACATGGATCCCTCCAGTTCAGGAGCGCGCGCGACAAAGCGCAGCACGCAAGGTTCGGTGAAACGTTCGTGCAGATCAGGCTAGTGGCAGCGCAGTCCCGGATCCGGGACAGTTGGCGCGGGGCTGGGGAATGCGGACACACCGATTCAGGGGGTAGGTGTTGCCCTTCCCGCGTGGCCTTGATGTGGCTCATCGTCATCGCGTCTCGATGAACACGAATGCGCCGGCGCCGGTGCCGGTGCCGGTGCCGGCGTGCGGTGTCGATGGCGCGCTGCACAGCGCGAGGCACACGACCCACTCACCCGCGGCTGGCGGCGCCTGCAGCGTGAGCCGGGCCAACGCCCACTCACCCGGGCCGGTCGGCGGCAGTGCGGTGCGCCAGGGCAGCTGGCCGCGCCGGACTCCCGCAAGGTGCGAAGGCCGCGGCCCGGCGTCGCGCAATGGCAACCAGTCGTCGTGCAGGCCTCGCACCTCTGCTCCCAGCCAGGGGTGGTCCGACAGGTTGAGCAACTCCAGACCGACGTCCAGCGCCGATCCGGCGCGGACCTGTCGGTCGTGTCGGCACCGCCACAGGGCATCGCCGGCTTCGGGCGCGTGGCTCGACGTATGTGCCCGCGAAGCCGCCGGCGCAGGCTCGCTGTACGCCGCCAACGTGAAGAGCTCGGTCGCCCGCACCTTGTAGACCCTTGCCAGCCCGCGCAGCACCCGCACGCCCGGTGAACTGCTCTCGCCCCGCGAGATGCGGTACCAGGTGGCGCGCGACATGCCGACCCGCTGCGCCACGGCCGCCACGCTCAAGCCCAGCTCCGCATTGCGGCGCTGCATGAACTCGCCCAGCGGCGTCAGCGGCAGCTCGTCGGTGTCGTCGTCCTTCCGGGCGGCCCGGGGCCCCATGGCGTTGGCTCCTCGGGCCTGTGCCGGCCCTCGACACCATGGGATGCAGCGGTGCGCCAAACCTCAGGGCGGCATCACCGATGAGACGACCAGGCTCTTCGCTTCGGTCCGATTCGCCGGATGCGGGTGCAACCGGCCGCGCCGGCAGACTGCAGCCGAGTCAGCGCAAGGTCGTTCACTTCTCGGCGCATTGCGACTCCGGCAGCTCGAGCGTGCTGGCGCGGGTGTGGCCTTGCGCGGCACAGAACTCGTCGGCGCGGGCGGAGGCCGCCTTCGCTGCGTCTGCCCGCGTGTTGGCCTGCAGACGCCGATGGATGACCGGGCCCGAGGCGCTCTGTCTGTCGCACATCCTTGCGGCCATTGCCACCGCGCGCAGCTTCACCGAGGAAGGCCGGGACGCCTTCATGGCAGACCTGAAGACTTTGCCCGCGGTCGTCTTGCGGGCCGACCCCGAGGGGCGGTCACTGGCGGCGCTTCCTTCACAATCGACCGCCCAGCCGTGCTGACGGAGCAAGCCATGCCCGACGTCAAAGCCCTCGAAGAAGCCATCAAGGCCTTGCCGCCCTCTGACCTGGCCGAGTTTCGACGGTGGTTCACCGAGTTCGACGCTGCCGCGTGGGACCGGCAGATCGACTCCGACGCCACGTCGGGCAAGCTCGACGCCCTTCTTGCCGAAGCCGAGCAGGACTACAGCACGCCGTCTGCCCGCAAGCTGTGAATCACACGGCAAGCTCGAGGTTCTGGCGCTGCTATGACTCGCTGCCCGCTGATGTTCGCTCGCTGGCCGACAAGAACTTCCAGTTGCTGAAGGTCGATCCGGCGCATCCGTCCTTGCACTTCACGTTGTCGGGCAGCGATACGACCGGTTGGTCGACGCCTGACAAGACGTTCTGCCGCCTGCCCGCGAGGCTGGCCAGCAACTCCAGCCCCGCGCCAGAAGATTCCGGATCAGCGCCCGGTCAGCAGACCCTGCCCCGCCACCAGCGGACTGGGGCTGATGCGCCGCGCCGCGGCATACCGTTCACGCAGAGCCACGGCCAGTTCATCGGCCGTGCGTGCGCCTGCGGTCAGCACACCGGCCACCTCGAAGCTGAACACGCCCTGCACCCGCGTGCGCGCCACACTGGCGCCCTTGGGCAGCCATTCCTCGCCCGCCAGCTCGTGGCCGCGGGCGGCGTAGGCCAGCACGCGGCCGTCGGTGCGGGGGGGCTGGGGGGGCCGTGAAGGCCGGGCTGCCGTGCGATCGGCCGGCAGCGCCGACGGGATGCCCAGCTCCGCGCCGGCCACCGACCGCCAGCGGGCGTACGGCGTCGGCTCACGCGCCAAGCCGGCGGCATGGCAGCTGTCGAAGATCGCGAAGACGCGGGCACCGCGGTCGACCAGCTGGTCGATCCAGGCGCCGATGTCGTCGTCGCGCAGTGATCGCGGCAGCTCCCCGCGCGTCGCATCCCAGGTGCCGCTGTCTTGCAGCAGGAAGACTTCGTCCAGGCCATCGGGCTCGGGGGATTCGTCGTCTCGCAACGGTGCCATCCGGGGCACCTGCACGCCATGGCCCGCCAGGTGCAGCACCACCGTGTCGCCGTCGCGCACGGCCGCTGCGATGCGGTCCATCGCCTGCCGCACCTCGGCATGGGTGGGCGCGGCCATGGCCAGTAGCGTGCGCTGGGCCAGCACGGTGATGTTGGGCGCCGGCATGCCGCGGCTGATCAGCGCCTGGCGCATCAGCGCCACGTCGTTGGCCGGTCCCCGCAGCCGCAGTCGGGGCGGCAGCACCCCGACCTCGTTGACGCCGATCAGCAGCGCATGGCTCTCGGCCCAGGCGGCCGGCAGCAGCAGCAGCGACAGCAGCACCAGGCAGGCGGCACGCCAGGCCTTGCGCAGGGCCGCACGCCAGCGGGCGGCAACGGCGAACCTCATCGCCGTTGCCGCCCGGTTTGCTTCACTACACTGCCCGTGCCGGTTCTCGGCGGCATCGGTCTCCCTGAACGGCTTCTTCGCATGGCTGACAGCACTTCATTGGATGCAGGACGGTCGTCGGACCTCAGGCTCGATCGCGCGGCCGCATCGGCCGATGCGGCCCGTCCGCCATTGCCGGCATCGGCGGCCGCCCAGCGCGCCGCGCTCGAAGCCCTGTTCGGCACCCACGCGACCAAGCTCAAAGCCTACTACCGGCGCAGCGGCGTCGGCGACGCCCAGGCCGAGGACCTGACGCAGGAGGCCTTCGCCCGCGCGCTGCGCGCGCTGGGGCAGTTTCGCGGCGGCAGCAAGCTGTCGACCTGGCTGTGGACCATCGCGCAGAACCTGCTGCTCGAATACCGGCGCAAGCGCACCCTCGAGGTGGCCGAGCACGACGGGGAGCCGGTCGACGTCGACAGCCTGACCCTTCCCCACGACCCGCATCTCATGGATCGCAACGACTGCATCCGGCGCGGCTTCGCCGCCTTCAGCAAGGACCATCCCGAGCGGGCCCAGGTGATCTTCATGGCGATGGTCGAGGAATTCACGCGCGAGGAACTGGCCGATTTCCTCGGCCGTTCGACCCATGCGGCCACGGAGTACCTGTCGCAGTGCAAGGCCAGGTTCAAGGGCTACATCCACCATTGCCATGAAGACTGAGCGGCCGATGGACGACGCGGATGCCGTCGAGGCCGCCCGCATGCGCGCGGCGCTGGCGCCGGATGCGCAGGACGCGCCAGCGGCGACCTGGCGCGACATCGAGGCCAGGGCGGCCGCCGGGGCCGCAACCGTCACCGGCCCACCAAGCGCAGACCTGCCCAAGAATGCAGGCCAGACGCCGCCGGACGAAGCCACCAACGAAGCCCGGCCTTGGCGCCAGTTCGGGTGGGCTGCCGCCCTCGTGCTGGGTGTGGGGCTGATCACCCTGATGGCGCCACCCGCCCCCACTCCCGCCCCCGACGCGGCGCTGCGCGGTATCGCCGGGCCCGGCGCGCAAGCTGCGCAGTGGCTGGTCGAGCGTCCCCTCGAGTCCGCCGAAGCGCTGGCCGCGGATCTGCGCAGCCTGCAGGCCGAGGTGACTGTCACGCGCGAAGGCGACGCCGCGATCCTGAGCATCCGCGCCCGGCCAGGCGCCGTGGATGCGGTCAATGCCCGGCTGGTCAGCCTCGAAACGGGCCTGGATGCCGAGGGCAAGCTGCAGCTGGCGGTGCGGCCGATGCGCTGACGGCGCGACGCCGGTCCGGCCTGTCGCCTGGGAGACGCCCGACGGCCCCTGCGCTGGGGCAACAACGTATGGCGCGCGGCGGGTGCGGCCACCATGATGGCCCCCAGGCCGGCGGCAGCGCCGGCGACACATCCAAGCCCACGGAGACCCTCATGTCCAGCCCCCTGCACCGCCGCCGCTTCGTCACCACCACCGCCGGCCTGGCGGCCGGCCTGCTGGGTCTGCCCTTGCGCGCGCAGACGCCGAAGTTTCCCAGCCGCCCGATCAAGATCATCGTCGCCTTCCCGCCCGGCGGCCTGACCGACGCCTATGCGCGCATGTATGCCGACCAGCTGACCACGGCGCTGGGCGGCACGGCCATCGTCGAGAACAAGCCCGGCGCCGGTGCCATCCTGGGCATCGACGCGGTGGCCAAATCGCCGGCCGACGGCCACACGCTGCTGATGACGACCTCGGGCACGGTGTGGCAGAACCGCGTGCTGTATTCCAAGCTGCCCTACAACCTCGACAAGGACGTGACGCCGATCGCCGTCTTCCCGTCGGGGCCGCTGGTCATCGGCGTGCCCGAGAAGGTGCCGGCGCGCACGCTGCAGGAATTCATCGCCTGGGCGCGCCAGAACCCCTGCTCGATGGGCACCTACGCGCCGGGCTCGGTGCCGCACATGGTGGCCGACCAGCTCAACCGCAGCGAGGGCACCAAGATCCAGGCCGTGCACTACCGCGGCGAGAGCCCGATGTGGGTCGACGTGGCCTCGGGCAACCTGCAGGTCGCGGTGGGCAGCTTCCAGGCCTTCAACACCGTGTCCACGCGCGGCGTGAAGGCGATCGCGGTGACCGGCAACTACCGCAGCCCCAGGCTGCCCGACGTGCCCACGGCGCTGGAGCAGGGCGTCACCGGCCGCCTGTTCGGGCTCGAAGGCGGGCTTCCGCTGATGGCCCCGGCGGGCACGCCGGAGGCGGTGCTGCAGCTGCTGTCGAAGGTGGTGGTCGACGGCGCCAACAGCGAGCGCGCGGCCAGGCTGCGCGAAAGCTTCGCCATCCCCAACAAGCCGAAGAACCTGAAGGACACGCGCGCCGACTGGGACCGCGACGTGCCGGTGTGGGTGAAGCTGGCGGTGGATCTGGGCATCAAGCTCGACTGAACGGTGGCGGCACCCGCCGCTGCCGTCAGGGCCGCGGCTGGAACAGCGGCGTGGCGTCCAGCCGGCCTTCGATGTCGCTCATCATGCGCTGGTAGGCGGGCGACCCCGGCAGGCCGTAGCGGCGGCGGAAGTCGGCCTCGTTCATGAACTCGGGCAGGTCCGAGACATCGGGCAGCAGGTCCTCGTCGTGCAGCGCCGCGGCCAGCCGCGCCTGCAGCTGCATCGGCGCGCCCACCGCCAGCTCGCCCAGCCGCACGCCGGCGCGGTTGGCGGCCACGTCGTTGAAGCTGAAGCCGCTGCCCGTGCGGGCGTCGGCCAGCTCCTTGTACAGGCCGATCAGGTCGGCCAGCGGCGTTCCGCTCTCGGCGGCCAGCGTGGCCGATACCAGCAGGTGCTGCGGAAAGTCGCTGCGGCCGGCCAGGGTCAGCCGCACCGGCCGCGCGGCCAGCTCGGCGCGGCGCTCGGGCAGCAGCGTGCCCAGGCCGACGCCGTTGGACACCAGGCCCAGCACCATCAGCGCGGCGCGGTTTTCCAGCGCCGGGTCCTCGCCGGCGGCGCTGCGCGCCTTCGCCAGCTCGAACATCGGCGGCAGCACCGCCGACAGCGGCTGCGGGGCGGCACCCGGTGCCGCCGCGGCCAGCGCGGCCAGGTGGGCGGCATAGACGCGCAGCCGCGCGCGCTCGCGCTCGGGCAGCAGGGTGGCGAGCACGCGCGCCGGCGCTTCCGGGCCCCAGGCATAGACGATGTCGATGCGCCGCGGCAGCAGCCGCACCTGCTGCACCGCCACCGCGCCCACCGCACGCCAGCCGCCCAGCCCCTGGTGCTCGATGGCCAGGTCGAGCAGCCACTGCACCAGCGGCAGCGGCAGCGACAGCGGGCCGACCTTCACCGCTTCCAGCTGCGGCAGGCCGGGCGTCTGGCGCGCCTGCAGCTCGACGTTGACCCAGTTGCCCAGGGGGTTGTCGGGCAGGCGCAGGCTGCCGCGCAGCTGCAGGCGGTCGGCGCCCAGCGCCAGCGCCCAGCGGCCCGGGCGCACACGCGCCGCGGCGTGGTTGATCAGCAGCTCGGCCTCGTGCTGCGACAGCCGCAGCACGCGCACCACGCCGGGGATGGCGCGGCGCGGGTCGTGCTGGCGGGCCAGCTGCAGCGCACGCTCGACGTCGCGCATCTCGAGGGCGTCGGTGCGCGGCACGATCGCCTCGCGCGCCGGCACCAGCGCCAGCAGCCCTGCGGCCGCCAGCAGCAGCGCCAGCGGCAGCAGCAGGGCCAGTGCCAGTGCCAGCAGCAGGCGCCCGCGGCGTTGCATCACGGCTGCGGGCCGGTGGCGGCCAGGGGTCGGCGGGGTGCGGGCAAGCGGCTCGGCAAGAGATGCGTTGAGCGGCGGAGTTTGGCGGATTTCGCCGGCGTCGGCCCGGACCGCCGGCTGCCGGCGCGCATCCCCGCAACCCTGCAGCGGCAGGGCGACTGCGCTAGCCTCACACCCCATCGGTGCCGACCAGCAGGCGCCGCAGGAGCGCTGCCATGCCGTCGATGCTGCCGAAGCCCCCGTCCCGACGCCAGCTGCTGGGCGGTCTGGCCGCGCTGGCCACGGCCCCCCTGCTGCCGTCGGCACGCGCCGACACCCCCAGGATGCCGCTGTTCGACGCCCATGTGCACTACAGCCACGACGCCTGGGAGACGGTGCCGCCGGCGCAGGCGGTGGCCATCCTGCGCCAGGCCGGGCTGCAGGGCGTGCTGGTGTCGTCGTCCGACGACGAGGGCACGCAGAAGCTGCGGGCTGCAGCGCCCGACCTCATCGTGCCCGAGCTGCGCCCCTACCGCCGCCGCGCCGACCTCGCGACCTGGGTGCGCGACGACGGCGTCGTGCGCTACCTGGAGGAACGGCTGGCCCGGTACCGCTACGTCGGCATCGGCGAATTCCACCTCTACGGCGCCGACGCCGAGCTGCCGGTGCCGCGCCGCATGGTGGCGCTGGCACGCGAGCGTGGCCTGCTGCTGCATGCCCATTCCGACGCCGACGCCGTCGACCGCCTGTTTGCGCAATGGCCCGAGGCGCGCGTGCTGTGGGCGCATTCGGGCTTCGAACGGCCCGAGGGCGTGCGCGAGCAGCTGCGCCGCCACCCGCGCTGTGGTGCGACCTGGCCTTCCGCGGCGACCACGCACGCGACGGCCAGGTCGACCCCGCCTGGCGCGAGGCCTTCGAGGAATTTCCGCAGCGCTTCATGGTCGGCACCGATACCTTCACGCCCGAACGCTGGCACTACATCGGCCCGCATGCCGACTGGACGCGCCAGTGGCTGGCCGACCTGCCGCGCCCGCTGGCCGAGCGCCTGGCCTGGCGCAACGGTGACGCGCTGCTGCGCGGCGCGCCCGCGGCATGACCCGTGCCGCGCGCTGCGCGCTGCTGCTGGCCCTGGCAGCGCCGCTGGCGGCCGCCGCCGCCGGCTGCGGCGACACGCTCGATGCCCGCCACCGGCTCGAGGCCGCATCGGCGCGGCACCGGGTGGCCTTCGTGCCGCAGCCGGCGCCGCTGGCCGCGGGGCGGCATTTTTCGCTCGACCTCGTCGTCTGCCCGCAGGGCGATGCGTCGCTGCCGCTGGCGCTGCGCGTCGATGCCGACATGCCCGCGCACCGCCACGGCATGAACTACCGGCCCACCGTGCGTGCGCTCGGCGACGGCCGCTATCGCGTCGACGGGCTGCTGCTGCACATGCCCGGGCGCTGGCGCTTCGTGTTCGACCTCAGCGCCGACGGCCGGCTCGAGCGCCTGACGCGCGAGGTGGACGTGGAGTGACCGGCGTCACCGGCCACCTGCGGGCCCTGGTGCGGGCCCTGGTGCCGGCCCGGCTGCCGGCCCGGCTGCCGGCGCTGCTGCTGGCCCTGGCGATGGCCGTGCCGGCATGTGTCGCCGCGGGCGCGCTCACGCCGACCGAACGTGCGCGCATCCTGGCGCATGGCCCCTGGCCGCCGCCGCCTGCGCTCGACCCCGGCAATGCGCTGGCCGGGCGGGGCGAGGCGGTGGCGCTCGGCCAGCAGCTCTTCTTCGACCCGCGGCTGTCGCCCGACGCCCGCCTGGCCTGCGCCAGCTGCCACCTGCCGGCGCTGGCCTTCACCGACGGCCGTGCCCGCGCGCATGGCCGCGTCGAGCTGCAGCGCAACGCGCCGTCGCTGTGGAATGCGGTGCATGCACGCTGGTGGAACTGGGACGGCGCGGCCGACAGCCTGTGGTCGCAGGCCATCGGGCCGCTGAGCGATGCGCGCGAACTGGCCAGCCGCGGCAGCCACCTGCGCGCGCTCGTCGGCGGCGACGCCGATCTGGCCTGCCGCTGGCGCCGGGTCTTCGGTGCGCCGCCGCCGGCCGACGACGAGGCCATGCGGGTGGCCACCGCCAAGGCGCTGGCCGCCTTCGTCGGCAGCCTGGTGTCGGCGCCCACCCCCTTCGACGCCTACCGCGATGCGCTGGCGCGTGGCGACGAGGCGGCAATGGCGCGCTACCCCGACGCGGCGCGGCGCGGCCTGCAGCTGTTCGTCGGCCGCGGCCGCTGCCACCTCTGCCACGCCGGGCCGGGCTTCAGCAATGGCGAGTTCGGCGACATCGGCGCCGGCTTCTTCGTGCGCCCGGGCGTGGTCGACAGCGGCCGCCACGGGGGCATCCAGGCGTTGCAGGCGAGCCCGTTCACGCTGCTGTCAGCGCATGCCGATGCGCCCGGCGAGGCCGCCGTCAAGACCCGCCACGTCTACCCGCAGCACCGCAACTTTGGCGAGTTCAAGGTGCCATCCTTGCGCAACGTCGCGCAAACCGCGCCCTATCTGCACGACGGCCGCCTGGCCTCGCTGGCCGACGTGGTGCGGCACTATTCGCAGCTCGACCTCGACCGGCTGCACGCCGACGGCGAACGCATCCTCGAGCCGCTGGGCCTGAGCGCCGGCGAGCAGCGCGACCTGCTGGCCTTCCTGGACAGCCTGAGCGACCCCGGCGCGCGGCAGTGGCGTCCGCCGCCGCCGGGGCCCTGCCAGCCCGCGCCCGATGCGGTGAAACCCCTCACGCCGCGGGCCCTTGCCGGGCCCCGGTGATGGCTTGCCAGACCCCGTGCCGGGGTGCACACTGGGCCCGTCGGTCCTCGCCGATGACCCCGGATCCCGCCTTCGCACCCCTCTGCTACCCGCGCTCCGATCACCGCGTCCTGCGGCCCGACCCTTTCTTCCCATGGCGACTTTCCCCACCCCCTCGACTAGGAGGCTTTGATGAACTTGACGATCAGCGGACACCACCTCGAAGTCACGCCCGCCCTGCGCGAGTACGTGCTGACCAAGCTGGACCGGGTGATGCGTCACTTCGACCAGGTCGTGGATGTCAACGTGCTGCTATCGGTCGAGAAGAAGAAGGAGAAGGAACGAAGGCATTGCGCCGAGGTCACCTTGCACGTGAAGGGACGCGACATCTTCGTCGAGCAGGCCAGCGAGGACATGTATGCCGCCATCGACCAGCTGATGGACAAGCTCGACCGCCAGGTCGTGCGCCACAAGGACCGCCTGCAGGACCACCACCACCAGGCGGTCAAGCGGCTGGACGCCAGCACCGGCTGACACCGTCGTCACCTCCTGACACCGACGGCCCCCTGGGGCCGTTTTTGTTGGACCGGGCCTGTTGCTGCAATGCCGCAAAATGCCGGCTTTCCCCGCGAACGGGGTGCAGTTGCTCCCCGCGCCCGGCAGGGTCGCTTCCTATAATTCAACGCTCTGTAACACTCGGGTGCTTGCCTTCGATCCATCGAGCAGCCCACGGGGGACGCATCCACATGAACCGCCTCGCCGCCATCCTGCCGAGCACGAACGTGCTGGTGAATGTGGACGCGACCAGCAAGAAGCGCGTGTTCGAGCAGGCCGGCCTGCTGTTCGAGAACCAGCATGCGATCGCGCGCGGCACCGTCACCGACAACCTGTTCGCGCGCGAGCGCCTGGGCTCCACCGGCCTGGGGCATGGCGTGGCGATCCCGCATGGCCGCATCAAGGGCCTGAAGAATCCGCTGGCCGCGGTGCTGCGGGTGCAGCAGCCGATCCCCTTCGACGCACCCGACGACGAGCCGGTGCTGCTGCTGATCTTCCTGCTGGTGCCCGAGGCCGCCACGCAGCGCCACCTCGAGATCCTGTCCGAGATCGCCGAGATGCTGTCCGACCGCGAACTGCGCGAGCGCCTCAAGACCGAACCCGAGGCCGCCACCGTGCACCAGCTGATCTCCGACTGGGAGCCGCTGAAGTCCGTCGCCTGATGACTCGCGGCCTTGCCACCGAGCAGCCGCGGCGGAACCGGCTTTGCCGGGCCGCTCGCGGCGCCCCCCTGGGGGGCAGGCGCCGAAGGCGCGTCGGGGAGGGGCCATGAAGCCGACTTCCATCAGCGCCGAAGCACTGTTCGAGGCGCACCAGGAGGCGATGCGCTGGGAGTGGATCGCCGGCCATGCCCACCCCGAGCGCCGTTTCGACGAGGCCGCGGTGCGCGACGCGCGCTCGGCGGCCGACCTCGTCGGCTACCTGAACTACATCCATCCCTACCGGGTGCAGATCGTCGGCCGCCGCGAGGTGGCCTACCTGGCGAGCGTCGATGCCGAGACGCAGGAGCGCCGCATCGCGCGCATCGTCACGCTCGAACCACCGGTGCTGATCGTCGCCGACGAGCAGGTGCCGCCCGATCGCCTGGTGGCGATGTGCGACCGCGCCGAGATCCCGCTCTTCGTCACCCGCGAGTCGGCCGGCCACGTGATCGACGTCGTGCGCGCCTACCTGGCGCAGCTGTTCGCGGAGCGCACCACGCGCCACGGCGTCTTCATGGACATCCTGGGCCTGGGCGTGCTGCTCACCGGCGAATCGGGCCTGGGCAAGAGTGAACTCGGGCTCGAGCTCATCAGCCGCGGCCACGGCCTGGTGGCCGACGATGCGGTCGACCTCTACCGCATCAGCCAGACGGCGCTGGAAGGCCGCTGCCCCGAGCTGCTGCAGAACCTGCTCGAGGTGCGCGGCATCGGGCTGCTGGACATCAAGGCCATCTTCGGCGAGACCGCGGTGCGCCGCAAGATGCGCCTGAAGCTCATCGTGCACCTGGTGCGCAAGGAGACGATGGAGCGCGAATTCGAGCGCCTGCCCTATGAGCCGCTGTACGAGGACATCCTCGGCCTGCCGGTGCGCAAGGTGGTGATCGCGGTCGATGCCGGCCGCAACCTGGCCGTGCTGGTGGAAGCCGCGGTGCGCAACACCGTGCTGCAGTTGCGCGGCATCGACACCTACCAGGAATTCATCGAGCGCCACCAGCGGGCGATGGAAAAGGGCGATCCCGACTGAGCTTCAGCGCCCGCGGTGGGGGCAGTCGGTCTTGGTGCAGCGCGCGTACAGCGCCAGCGAATGGTCCTGCAGGTCGAAGCCGCGCTCGGCGGCGATGGCGTGCTGGCGCTTCTCGATCTCGGGGTCGAAGAATTCCTCGACGCGGCCGCAGCTCAGGCACACCAGGTGGTCGTGGTGCTGGCCCTCGTTGAGCTCGAACACCGACTTGCCCGATTCGAAATTGCTGCGCGTCAGCAGCCCGGCCTGCTCGAACTGCATCAGCACGCGGTAGACGGTGGCCAGGCCGATGTCGGAACCGTCGTGCAGCAGCGCCTTGTAGACATCCTCGGCCGTCATGTGGCGGCGCGTGGTCTGCTGAAAGACCTCGAGGATCTTGATGCGCGGCAGCGTGGCCTTGAGCCCGCTGCTCTTGAGTTCCTCGGCTTTGGTCATGTGGGGTCCCCGCGCTCGGCCGCGCCTGACGCGCCGCTAGAATCCATCGATGATAGCCAGCGACCGCCGATGCCGCGGCGCGAACGGCCCCAAGCCCATGAGCCGATCCCCCTTTGGCCGATCCCCCTTTGCCGCGTTGCTGCTGAGCGCCACCGCCGCGTCCGTGTTGCTGCTCGGCGGCTGCGCCTCGTCGCGGCCGTCCGAGGAAGGCTTCCTCGCCAGGATCACGCCTTACCGCATCGAGATCGTGCAGGGCAACGTGGTCACCAGCGAGCAGGTCGCGCGCGTGCGCCCCGGCCTGTCGCGGGCGCAGGTGCGCGACATCCTCGGCACGCCGCTGCTCGCCGACCCCTTCCACGCCAACCGCTGGGACTACATCTTCACCATCCGCCGCGACGGCCTGCCCAACCAGCGCCGCAGCGTCATCGTCTGGTTCGAAGGCGACGCGCTGAAGACCATCGAGGCGCCCGACCTGCCGTCGGAGCGCGAATTCGTGCAGGGCATCAGCCTGTCGCGCAAGCAGCCGCAGCCGCGCCCGCTCGAGCTGACCGAGGCCCAGGTCAAGGCCTTGCCGGCACCGCCGCGGCGCGACGAGGCGGCCGCCGCCGAGCCCGCCGCGCCTGCGCGCAGCTACCCGCCGGTGGGCGATTGATGGCGGTGCTGAATATCGCCGTCGCCGGCGCCTCCGGCCGCATGGGCCGCATGCTGGTCGAGGCCGTGCTGAACAGCGGCGACGCCAGCCTGACCGGTGCGCTCGACCAGCCCGGCGCCCCATCGCTGGGCGCCGATGCCGGCGCCTTCCTCGGGCGCCCCACCGGCGTGGCCATCACCGCCGACCTGCACCGCGGCCTGGCCGGCGCCGATGTGCTGATCGACTTCACCCGCCCCGAAGGCACGCTGGCGCACCTGGCGGTCTGCCGCGAGCTGGGCGTGGCGATGGTCATCGGCACCACCGGTTTATCGCCGGCGCACAAGGCCGAGGTCGCCGCCGCCGCCGCCGCGCTGCCGATCGTGATGGCCCCCAACATGAGCGTCGGCGTCAACGTCATGCTCAGGCTGCTGGACCAGGCGGCGCGCGCGCTCGCCCAGGGCTACGACATCGAGGTCATCGAGGCCCACCACCGGCACAAGGTCGACGCCCCCAGCGGCACCGCGCTGGCGATGGGAGAGACGCTGGCGCGCGCGCTGGGCCGCGACCTGAAGGACTGCGCCGTCTATGCGCGCGAAGGCGTGACCGGCGAACGCGACCCCTCGAGCATCGGTTTTGCCACCATCCGCGGCGGCGACATCGTCGGCGATCACACGGTGCTGTTTGCCGGCACCGGCGAGCGCATCGAGATCACCCACCGCAGCGCGAGCCGCGCCAACTATGCGGCCGGCAGCCTGCGTGCCGCGCGCTTCCTGCAGGGGCGCGCGCCGGGCCTGTATGGCATGGACGACGTGCTCGGGTTGAAGGGCTGACGCCGCGGCGCCATGGAAGGCCTGGCGCATTTCTGGGACCAAGCCGACGGCGTCGGCCGCTTCGTCGCCCTGCTGCTGCTGCTGATGTCGGTCACCGCCTGGGTGGTGATCGTCTGGAAGGCGTGGCTGCTGCGACGCGTCGGCCGCGACGTGGCGCGCGGCAGCGTCGCCTTCTGGAGCGCGGCCACGCTCGACGATGCCCGCGTGCGCCTGCGCGACATCGACCGCGAACAGCTGTTGCTGCCGCTGGTCGAGGCCGCCGTCACCGCGCCGCGCGGCGGTACGCTCGAGTCCGGCGGCCGGCTGGAATCGCAGCTCACGCGGCGCCTGCGCGACGCCTTGCATGCCGGGCTGTCGCACCTGCAATTCGGTCAGGTCGTCCTGGCCTCGGTGGGCAGCACCGCGCCCTTCGTCGGCCTGTTCGGCACCGTCTGGGGCATCTACCACGCGCTGGTGGGCATCACCGCGTCGGGCAGCCTGTCGATCGAGAAGGTCTCGGGCCCGGTCGGCGAGGCGCTGATCATGACCGCCGCCGGCATCGCGGTGGCCATTCCGGCGGTGCTGGCCTACAACGTCTTCGGCAAGTGGATCGCCGCCGCCGAGGCCGAGCTCGAAGGCTTCGCGCACGACCTGCGGCAGATGGTGCTGGACCATTCGACGCCGGAGCCCTGAGCATGGCCTTCGGCCGCCTCGAGCGTGCACCCACGTCGCAGCCGATGAGCGACATCAACATGACGCCGCTGATCGACGTCATGCTGGTGCTGCTGGTGATCTTCATCGTCACCGCGCCGCTGATGACCAGCAGCCTCAAGCTCGACCTGCCCAGGGCCGAGGGTGCGCGGCCCAGCGACGCGCCGGCCTTCGTCGCGCTGGCGATCGACGCCGAGGGCCGCCTCTTCCTGGCCGACCAGCCGCTGCCGCGCGAGCAGCTGGCCGAGCGCGTGCGCGAGGCGGCGCGCGGCAACCCCGAGGTCGAGGTGCAGTTGCGCGTCGACCGCCGCGTGCCCTATGGCCAGGTGGCCGAGCTGATCGGCGTCGTGCAGGAGGCCGGGCTCTCGCGCATCGGCTTCGTCACCGAGGCCGCAGCGCCGCCAGCAGCGCCGTCGAAATAGGGCGCGCTCCTAGAATCCGGGGATGAACGAAAAATATGTCCCCGCCGAAGTCGAAGCCGCCGCGCAGGCCCACTGGGCCGCACGCGACGCCTACCGCGTGACCGAGGACCGCAACAAGCCGAAGTTCTACGCCTGCAGCATGCTGCCCTACCCGAGCGGCAAGCTGCACATGGGGCATGTGCGCAACTACACCATCAACGACATGATGGCGCGCTACCTGCGCATGAAGGGCTTCAACGTGCTGATGCCGATGGGCTGGGACGCCTTCGGCCTGCCGGCCGAGAACGCCGCCATCGACAACAACGTGCCGCCGGCGCAATGGACGCGCGCCAACATCGCCGACATGAAGAGCCAGATGCAGCCGCTGGGCCTGGCCTTCGACTGGACGCGCGAGGTCGCCACCTGCGACCCCAGCTACTACAAGTGGAACCAGTGGTTCTTCCTGAAGATGCTGGAGAAGGGCATCGCCTACAAGAAGACGCAGGTCGTCAACTGGGACCCGGTCGACCAGACCGTGCTCGCCAACGAGCAGGTGGTCGACGGCCGCGGCTGGCGCAGCGGCGCCATCGTCGAGAAGCGCGAGATCCCGGGCTACTACCTGGCGATCACGCAATATGCCGACGAGCTGCTGGCCGGCGTCACCGACAGCACCCACCGCGACTACCTGGAAGGCTGGCCCGAGCGCGTGCGCCTGATGCAGGAGCACTGGATCGGCAAGAGCGAAGGCGTGCGCTTCGCCTTCACGCACGACATCCGTGACGCATCGGGTGCGCTCATCCAGGACGGCCGCATGTACGTGTTCACGACGCGTGCCGACACCATCATGGGCGTGACCTTCTGCGCCGTGGCGCCCGAGCACCCGCTGGCCACGCATGCCGCGGCCGGCAACCCGCAGCTGGCGGCCTTCATCGAGCAGTGCAAGCAGGGCGGCACCACCGAGGCCGAGCTGGCGCTGAAGGAGAAGGAAGGCCTGCCCACCGGCCTTTTTGTCGCCCACCCGATCACCGGGGAGCCGATCCCGGTGTGGGTCGGCAACTATGTGCTGATGGGCTACGGCGACGGCGCCGTGATGGGCGTGCCGGCGCACGACGAGCGCGACTTCGCCTTCGCCATCAAATACCAGCTGCCGATCACGCAGGTGGTGCATGTCGACGGCGAGCACTTCGACTACCACCGCTGGCAGGACTGGTATGCCGACAAGCGCAACGGCGTCACCATCAACAGCGGCAACTACAGCGGCCTGTCGTACAAGGCCGCGGTCGACGCCATCGCGGCGGCGCTGCAGGCCCAGGGCCTGGGCGAGAAGAAGACCACCTGGCGGCTGCGCGACTGGGGCATCAGCCGCCAGCGCTACTGGGGCACGCCGATCCCCATCATCCATTGCGACGGAACCGATGGTCCCGGGGGTCGGACCCCGGGGTGTGGCAGCGTGCCGGTGCCCGAGCAGGACCTGCCGGTGGTGCTGCCCGAAGACCTGGTGCCCGACGGCAGCGGCAACCCGCTGAACAAGTGCGCGGCCTTCCTGCACGTGGCCTGCCCGCAATGCGGCAAGCCGGCGCGGCGCGAGACCGACACCATGGACACCTTCGTCGACAGCGCCTGGTACTACATGCGCTACACGGGCCCCGACAGCGACGGTGCCATGGTCGACGCGCGCAACGACTACTGGATGCCGATGGACCAGTACATCGGCGGCATCGAGCATGCCGTGCTGCACCTGCTGTATGCGCGCTTCTGGACCAAGGCCATGCGCGACCTCGGCCTGGTGAGCTTCGGCGAGCCCTTCACGCGGCTGTTTACGCAGGGCATGCTGCTCAACGAGTGCTACTTCCGCGAGGACGACAGCGGCAAGAAGCGCTGGTTCTACCCGAGCGAGGTCGACGTCCGCTTCGACGACAAGGGCCACCCGATCGGCGCCACCGCCAAGGCCGACGGAGCGCCGGTGCAGCTCGGCGGCATCGAGAAGATGTCCAAGAGCAAGAACAACGTCGTCGAGCCGCGCGACATCATCGCCCGCTTCGGCGCCGATACCGCGCGCACCTTCACGATGTTTGCCGGCCCGCCCGACCAGAGCGCGGCCTGGTCCGACAGCGGCGCCGAGGGCGTCTTCCGCTTCCTGCGCCGGCTGTGGGCCTTCGGCGTGAAGAGCGCGCCGCGCATCGCCGGCGCCGCCGGCTTCGAAGGCGCCAGCCGCGCCGCGCTGGACCTGCGGCGCACGCTGCACCTGCTGCTCAAGCAGGTCAGCGCCGACTACGAGCGCCTTCAGTACAACACCGTGGTCTCGGGCGCGATGAAGATGCTCAACGCGCTCGAGGATGCGGCGCTGGCCCCGGCGGCGTCGGCCGATGCGGCCTGCGACATCCTGCCGGCCGACGCCAGCGTGCTGCGCGAGGGTCTGTCGATCCTGCTGCGCACGCTCTACCCGGCAGCGCCGCACATCACCTTCGCGCTGTGGGCCGACCTCGGTTTTGCCGCCGCCCATGGCGAGCTGATCGAGGCCCCCTGGCCGCAGGTCGACGAGGCCGCGCTCGAGCAGGACGAGATCGAGCTCGTGCTGCAGGTCAACGGCAAGCTGCGCGGCCAGCTGCGCGTGCCCGCCACCGCCGACCGCAGCGCCATCGAGGCGGCCGCGATCGCCCACCCCGAGTGCGTGCGCTTCGCCGAAGGGCGCAGGCCGAAGAAGGTCGTGCTCGTGCCGGGGCGGCTGGTCAATGTCGTGGTCTGATCCAGCGCCCCTGGGCCGCCGCGGGCTCCTGGTGCTGGCGGCGCTGCTGGGCGGCTGCGGCTTCCGGCTGCGCGGCGCCGAGCCGCTGGCCTTCCGCCGCATCGCGCTGACCGGCTTTGCACCGCGCTCGCCGCTGGCCGACGAACTCAGGGCCGCGCTGCAGGCCAGCGGCGTGACGGTGGAGACCGACCCGGCGCGCGCCGAGCTCATCCTGCAGGCACTGGCCGATGCGCGCGAGCGCAGCGTCGTGGCCACCACCACCGCCGCGCAGGTGCGCGAGCTGTCGCTGCGCCTGCGCCTGCGCTGGCGCACGCACACGCCGGCCGGGCGCGAGGTGACGCCGCCGGTCGAGCTGCTGCTGGCGCGCGACATGAGCTACAGCGAGAACCTGGCGCTGGCCAAGCAGCACGAAGAGGCCGACTTCTACCGCGAGATGCAGACCGACATCGTCGCCCAGGTGATGCGCCGCCTGGCGGCCGTGCGGCTGTAGCGGCACCATGCAGATCCGCGCCGACCAGCTGCCCGCCCAGCTCGAACGCGGGCTCAAGGCCGTCTATACCGTGCACGGCGACGAACCGCTGCAGGCCCAGGAAGCCGCCGACGCCATCCGCGCCGCGGCGCGTGCCGCCGGCCATGCCGAGCGCAAGGTCTTCACCGTCAGCGGCGCCCATTTCGACTGGAGCGGCGTGCTCGGCGCCGCGCAGGCGATGAGCCTGTTTGCCGACCGCCAGCTGATCGAGATCCGCATCCCCTCGGGCAAGCCGGGCAAGGAGGGCTCCGAGGCGCTGCAGCGCTACTGCCAGACCCTGCCCGACGACGTGCTGACGCTGGTGCAGCTGCCGCGCCTGGACGGCCAGCAGGTCAAGAGCGCGTGGTTCGGCGCACTCGACGCCGCCGGCGTCAGCGTGCGCATCGAACCGATCGAGCGCAAGGCCTTGCCGGCCTGGCTGGCGCAGCGCCTGGCGCGCCAGGGCCAGCGCGTGCAGGGCGGCGAGGCCGGCCAGCACACGCTGGCCTTCTTCGCCGACCGCGTCGAGGGCAACCTGCTGGCCGCGCACCAGGAGCTGCAGAAGCTCGGTCTGCTGTACCCGGCCGGTGAACTGAGCTTCGAACAGGTCGAGGCCGCGGTGCTCAACGTCGCGCGCTACGACGTCTTCAAGCTCGGCGAGGCCATCCTCGGCGGCCAGGTGGCGCGCGCGCTGCGCATGCTCGACGGCCTGCGCGCCGAGGGCGAAGCCCCGGTGCTGGTGCACTGGACGCTGGCCGACGACATCCGCGCCCTGCACCGCGTGCGCCAGGCCGTCGACGCCGGCCGCCCGCTGCCGCTGGCGCTGCGCGAGGCGCGCGTCTGGGGCCTGAAGGAAAAGCTGTTCGAGCGCGTGCTGCCGCTGCTGGCCGACCACCAGCTGGCGCACTGGCTGGAAGCCGCCAGCATCTGCGACGGCCTGGTCAAGGGCCTGCGCCACCCGGGCTGGCCGGCCGATCCCTGGGAAGGGTTGCGCAGGCTGGTGCTGATGATGCTGGAGCCGCTGCGGGTGATGCCCGGCGCGGCTCGGCGGGTGGCGCCGCGCCTGGCCCTGCAGCCCGCGGCATGACGGCCAGCGGCCCACGCCGCGGCGGTCAATAGCCGCGCCCGCGATCCACCAGGTGCCGCACCGGCGCCCCGTCGCGCGCCGCCCGCAGGTTGGCCACCGCCACCGCCGCGGCGCTGCGTTCGTCGGTCTGCGCCGCCACGTGCGGCAGCAGCGTCACGCGCTCGTGCGCCCAGAAGGGGTGGTCGGCCGGCAGCGGCTCGGCGTGGAAGACATCCAGCACCGCATGCCCGACCTGCCCGCAGGCCAGCGCCGCCAGCAGGTCGGCGTCGACCAGGTGCCGGCCGCGCGCCAGGTTGACCACACCGGCACCGCGCGGCAGCGCCGCGAACAGCCGCGCATCCAGCACCCCGGCGGTCTGCGCGGTCAGCGGCAGCAGGTTGATCAGCACGCGCGCCGGCGGCAAGGCCTGCCGCAGCGCGGCGTCGCCGGCGATGCGCGTCACGCCGGGGTCGACCGGCCCCGGGTTGCGCGACCAGCCGGTGACCGGAAAGCCCATGCCGGCGAGCGCGCGCGCCACCGTGCGTCCCATCTCGCCCTGGCCCAGCACCAGCACCGGCCATTCGTCGGCGCGGCGCTGGGCATGCTGCTGCCAGCGGCCCTGGCGCTGCTGGCGCGCATAGGTGAAGAAGTCGCGCTGCAGCGCCAGCGTGGCCCAGAGCGCGGTCTCGGCCATGGCCGCATTCATCGCCGGGTCGACCATGCGCGCGATCGGCACGCCCGCGGGCAGTGTGGTGTCGGCCAGCAGGCGGTCGACGCCGGCCCACAGGCTCTGGATCAGCCGCAGTGCCGGCAGCCCCTGCAGGCTGCCCGGCTGCGGGTTGGCCACCACGGCGGCCTGCACTGCCGCGGGTTGCGCGCGCGCCTGCGCCGGCGTCCACCAGCGGGCCTCGGGCATGGCGGCGGCCAGCGCCTGCTGCCAGGCCTGCGCCTCGGCGGCGTCGAAATCACCACACAACATGACATTCATGGGCCGAGCGTAGCGCGTGCGCCGCTCAAGCCCGCCGCCGCGCGGCCGAAAGCCGATCAGGGCCTGCCGCGGCGTGGGCCGCCATGCCGTCGTGCCATGAAAACCCTCCCTCTCCCGCCGCTGACGCTGCGTGTTGCCGTGCTGCTGGCGCTGGTGGCCGGCCTGCTGCTGCCGGCGCTGGCATGGCTGCTGGCCGAAGTGGTCTTCGGCGATGCGTCGGGGCCCGCCGTCGAGCGCCACCGTGCCGCGGTGCTGCTGATGGTGGCGGTGCAGGGCGTGGCCGCCGCCGGGCTGACGCTGCATGCGCTGACGCGGCGCTTCGTCTGGCCGCTGGATCGCCTGGCCGGGCAGGCCCACGGCCTGGCCGCGCTGCGCCCGGTGGCCGCGCTCGGGCCCGCATGGGGCCCTGCGGTCGACGCGGACTTCGCGCCGCTGGTGCGCGAGCTGGACGCCGTGCGCCAGCGCCTGCTCGACCTGCAGGGCGAGCTGCGCGCCGGCGAGTCGCGGCTGCACAAGGCGGCGATGGTCGACCACCTGACGGGCCTGCCCAACCGCGCGCTGATGCACGAGCTGTTCGGCCACGAGTCCGCGTCGGCGCGCCGGCACGGCCGCGCGCTGGCGCTGCTGCGCATCGGGCTGGACCGCTTCCGCACCTTCAACGACACGCTGGGCCATGCCGCCGGCGACGAGCTGCTCACCGGCATGGGCCACCGGCTGGCGGCGGCACTGCGCGACGCCGATTTCATCTGCCGCGGCAACGGCGACGAGTTTCTGGTGCTGCTGCCGGGCCCCCCGGGCTGGGACCGCGTGGCCACCGCGGCCGAGCGGCTGCTGCGCGTGGTGGAAGAGCCGCTGCAGCTGCCGCGCAGCGGCCATGTGGTGAGCCTGTCGGCGAGCATCGGCATCGCGATGTATCCGTCGGACGGCACCGATTTCGAGGCCCTGGCGCGCGCCGCCTCGCTGGCGCTGGAGCGCAGCAAGGCGCTCGGCCGTGGCCTCTACAGCTTCTACCAGCCCGGCATGGACCAGGCACTGCGGCGGCGCATCGCCACCGAGCGCGAGCTGACGCTGGCGCTGGAACGCGACGAGTTCGAGCTCGTCTACCAGCCGGTGGTCGACGCCGGCAGCGGACGCATCGTCGGCTGCGAGGCGCTGCTGCGCTGGCGCCACCCGCAGCGCGGCCTGCTCGCACCCGGCGCCTTCATCGACGGCGCGCGCCAGTGCGGCCTGATGTGCGACATCGACGCCTGGGTGCTGAATGCGGCCTGCGGCGACCTGGCCCGCTGGCGCGATGCCGGGCTGCAGCCCGGCCGCCTGGCGCTCAACCTGTCGGTGCAGCGGGCGCGCAACCCGGCGCTGTCGGAGGCGCTGCGCGATGCGCTCGAACGCCATGCGCTGTCGCCGGCGCAGCTCGAGCTCGAGGTCACCGAAGACGCCTTCCTCGACGACCCCGAGGGCCTGCCGCGTGCGCTGGCGCGCTGGCGCGCGCTCGGCCTGGCGCTGACGATCGACGATTTCGGCGTCGGCCACTCGTCGCTGTCGCAGCTGAAGATGCTGCGGCCCGAGCGGCTGAAGATCGATTGCAGCGTCGTGCGCGGCCTGCCGGATGCCGCCCAGGACTGCGCGCTCGCCGGGGCCATGCTGGCGATGGCGCATGCCCTGGGCATCGAGGTGGTGGCCAAGGGTGTGGAAACGGCCGCGCAGCGCCGCTGGCTGCTGGAACAGGGCTGCGCGCGCCAGCAAGGCCATCTGCACGGCCAGCCGATGCCCGCGCGGCAGTTCGAAGCCCGGCTGGCCGGCCGCACGGCGCCGGCCGCGCTGCAGCCGGCCTGATCAGCCGAGGCTGTCGCGCAGCGCGTGCAGCGCGGCCACCACCGTGGCATGGCGCACCGCGGCGCGGTCGCCGCCCAGCTGCAGCAGCCGGCTGTGCGTGGGCCCGTCGTGCCGCGCCAGCGCCAGCCACACCGTGCCCACCGGCTTGCCCGGCACCGCGCCGCCCGGTCCGGCGATGCCGGTGACGGCCACCGCGCGCTGCACCGGCGCGCGTTGCAGCGCGCCCTCGGCCATCGCCCGCGCGACCGGCTCGCTGACGGCGCCGTGCGCGCGCAGCAGCGCCTCGCCCACCCCCAGCAGCTCGGTCTTGGCGGCATTGCTGTAGGTGACGAAGCCGCGCTCGAACCAGTCGCTCGAGCCCGCCACCGCGGTGCAGGCGGCGGCGATGAGGCCGCCGGTGCAGCTCTCGGCGGTGGCGATGTGCAGGCCTTGGGCGCGCAGCGCGTCGGCCAGGTCCAGCACCAGCGGTTCGAAGTTCACCCGTTCCACAGCCGGATCCCCAGCGCCAGCACGAGCAGCGTGCACAGCGCCGCCACCAGGTCGTCGAGCAGGATGCCCGCGCCCTGCGCCCAGCCGATGGACGCACCGGGCTTCAGCTTGAAGCGGCGGTCGGCCCAGCCCACCGGCCCCGGCTTGGCGACGTCGAACCCGCGAAAGAGCGCAAAGGCCGCCAACTGGGCCCACCCGGGCGCCGGCGTCAGCAGCCAGAGCACGATCCAGAAGGCCACCACCTCGTCCCAGACGATGGCCGAGGGGTCGGCCACGCGCAGGTGCTGCGCGGTGCGTGTGCAGGCCCACCAGCCGACGGCCAGCGACAGCAAGATCAGCAGCGCCCAGCCCGCCGGCTGCAGCACGCGGTCCAGCACCAGGAAGGTCACCCAGGCCCACAACGTGCCCACGGTGCCCGGCGCCTTCGGCGACAGGCCGCTGCCGAAGCCGAGCGCGATCCAGCGCGCCGGATGGCCGGCCATGAAGCGCGCGCTGGCGCGGCGCGGCCCGTCGGGCAGGGGCTCGATCGAATCCACGGCGGCCGTCATGCGAAGTGGTCGAAGCCGCGCGCCGGCAGCACCTGCTCGCGGCCGTCCTCGTCGACCGCGCACAGCCCCGGCTCGGCGGTGACGACGCCGATCGGCGTCACCGCCACGGCGGCGCGCGCGCCGGCCTCGCGCACCGCGGCCGCCCGCGAAGCGGGCGCGGTGAACAGCAGCTCGTAGTCGTCGCCGCCGCGCAGCAGGCATTCGTGCTGCAGCGGGCGCGGCTGCGCGGCCAGCACGGCACTGCACGGCAGCGCCGGCAGGTGCAGCCGCGCGCCCACGCGCGAGCGCCGCAGGATGTGGCCCAGGTCGCCCAGCAGGCCGTCGCTGACGTCGATCGCGCTGCTGGCCAGGCCGCGCAGCGCCAGGCCCAGGGCCACGCGCGGCTCGGGGCATTCCATCGCCAGGCGCACGGCCTCGAAATCGGGCGCGGCCAGCGCCACCTGGCCGCGAAAGACCTCGAGCGCCAGCCGCGCGTCGCCCAGCCGGCCGCTGATCCAGAGCTGGTCGCCCGGCCGCGCGCCGCTGCGCAGCAGCGCCTGCCCCGCGGGCACCTGGCCCATCACGGTGATGCACAGGTTCAGCGGCCCTGCGGTGGTGTCGCCGCCCACCAGCTCGATGCCGTGGCGGTCGGCGAGCGCGAACAGGCCCTGTGCCAGCGGCGCCACGAAGGCCTCGTCGGCGCGCGGCAGCGCCAGCGCCAGCGTGAAGGCCAGCGGCTCGGCGCCGCAGGCGGCGAGGTCGCTCAGGTTGACGGCCAGTGCCTTGTGGCCCAGGCGCGCCGGCGGCACGGTCGACAGGAAGTGGCGCCCCTCGACCAGCATGTCGCTCGACACCGCCAGCTGCTGGCCGGCGGCCACCGTGAAGAGCGCGCAGTCGTCGCCCGGGCCGAGCGCGGCGCGCGGCGTCGGGCGCACGAAATGGCGCTCGATCAGTTCGAACTCGCCCATCACGCGTCCATCACGCGCGGCCGTCCCGCAGCTTGTTGGCCAGCTCGACGGCCGACTTGACGTTCATCTTTTCGAAGACGCGTGCGCGATGGACCTCGACCGTGCGCACGCTGATCGACAGCTGGTCGGCGATCAGCTTGTTGGGCCGCCCTTCGATGACGAGCTGCATGACCTCGCGCTCGCGCTCGGTCAGCTCGGCCAGTGCGCGGCCGGCGCTGGCCTGCTGGCGGCGCTGCAGCACGGCCTGCGCGCTGAGCTGCAGCGCCTGCTCGATGCGGTCGACAAGGGCGTTGTTGGAGAACGGCTTTTCGACGAAGTCGAAGGCGCCGCGCTTGACCGCGGCCACCGCGGTCGGCACGTCGCCATGGCCGGTGAGGAAGAGGACGGGCAGCACCGGCAGCAGCCCCTGCTCGGCCAGGCGCTCGAACAGCACCAGGCCGCTGGTGCCGGGCATGCGCACGTCCAGCACCAGGCAGGCCGGCGATGTGGGCCAGGGCGACGCGCCGTCGGCCAGCCGCGGCGCCAGCCAGGCCTCGAAGGCCTCGGCGCTGGCAAAGCCTTCCGACAGCAGCCGCCGCGACCGCAGCAGCCAGGCCAGCGCATCGCGCACCACGTCCTCGTCGTCCACCAGGTAGACGACCGGCAGGCCGAGGGACGGGTCGAGGGCGAGGCTCATGCAGCGGGCGGTGCGGTCTGCCTCGATTCTGCCTGCCGGGGCGCCGGCAGCGTGAAGCGGAATTCGGTGCCGTGCGGCGGCGCGGTGCCGAAGTCGAGCGCGCCGCCATGCTGCTCGATCACCGTGCGGCACAGGCTCAGGCCCAGGCCCATGCCCTCGGCACGGGTGGTGAAGAAGGGCGTGAAGAGCCTGGCCGCCACCTCGGGGGCGATGCCGGGGCCGCGGTCGATGACGCCGAAGGTGACCCACTGCGGGTGCGTCTGGCGCACGCGCAGCGTCAGCACGCGCTCGTCCAGCGGCGTGTCGGCTTCCATCGCCTGGATGCCGTTGCGCGACAGGTTCAGCAGCACCTGCTCGAGCAGGGTGCGGTCGCACAGCACGCGCGGCGGCTTCGGCGGCAGGTCGACCTCGATGCGCGTGCCGCTCTTGCGCGCCTGCAGCCGCACGAGCGGCAGCACGCCCTCGATCAGCAGGTCGGTGCCGATCACCTCGCGCTGCTGCTCGCGCCGGCGCACGAAGCTGTGCACGCTCTTGATGATGCGGCCGGCGCGCTCGGCCTGCTCGGCGATCCTTTCCAGGGCCTGGCGCAGCATCGGCACGGCGCCCTGCGGGTCGGGCTCGTCCAGCAGGTTGAGCGAGCCGGTGGCGTAGCTGGCGATGGCGGCCAGCGGCTGGTTGAGCTCGTGGCTCATCAGCGAGGCCATCTCGCCCACCGTGGCCAGCCGCGCGCTGGCCTGCAGCCGCTCCTGCTGCTGGCGCGACAGCTCCTCCATGCTGCGCTGCGCGCTGACGTCGAGCACGGTGCTCATCCAGCCGGTGTGCCGGCCCTGCGGGTCACGCAGCGGCGCCTCGTAGATCATGACCGGGAAGCGCTCGCCGTTCCTGCGCATGAAGACGGTCTCGAAACCCTGGCGCTGCTGTTCGGTCAGCACCGACTCGCGACGCGATTCCTGGCGCTGCCGGTACTGTTCGACGAACTCCGGCGGCCAGTAGGGCGGCACCGGCGTGTGCAGTTCCTCGGGGCTGAAACCGACCATCGCGCAGAAGGCGGGGTTGGCGTAGGTGACCTCGCCGTCGAGGTTGCGCGCGCGCAGGCCGGTGATCAGCGAGTTTTCCATCGCCTGGCGCAGCGACAGCGCCTCGGCGAGCGCGCGTTCGGCTTCGGCGCGGCGGCGCACGTCGCGCGCCAGCAGCAGCACCACCGCGAAGAGCGCGATCGACAGCCCCAGCACCAGCGCCAGCGTCAGGTTGGGGATCAGGCTGGGACGGCCGGCGGCGCTGTCCACGCGCAGGCGCAGCGAGGTGCCCGGCAGGTCGACCAGGCGTTCGGCGACGAAGACGCCGGCGCCGCGTGGACCGCCGGCACGCGCCAGGCGGGCGCCGTCGCCTTCGACGACCGAGATCTCGGTGCGCCGCATCTGCTGCGGCGTCATCACCTCGTCGAGCAACGGCGCCAGCCCGAAGCTGCCGACGACGAAGCCGTCGTCGCGCCCCGCGCGCAGGACCGGGATGCACAGGTCGACGACCTCGGCGCCGCGGCCGTCGGCCATCGGCACGAAGAAGCTGCGCGAGAACAGCGGCGCCGACTGCCGCCGCGCGGCGGCGCAGGCGACCTCGGTATCGACGCTGAGGTCGCCGCGCGCCATGCGCGCGAACAGCGGCGGGCCGGTGGGCGTATCGGCGAAGGCGGCGACCTGCAGTGCCGCGTCGCGACGCTCGACGCGCAGCAGCTCGGGGCGGCGACGCATCAGCTCGACGGCTGCGGCGCTCCAGGCGGCGTCTTCGGCACCCGACCATGCCAGCAACTGCAGCTGCTGCATGACCTGCAGCAACTCGCGCCGCATCTGCACCGCGGCCTCGGCGCCGACGGTCTCGATCTCGTCCTGGCTGCGGCTGGCCTCGTAGTTGACCGTCAGCGCCACCAGCAGGCTCTGCGCCACCACCAGCAGGCCCACCAGCAACGCCCACAGCGCCGGGCGGCGCAGCCCGCGTCGGGCCGGTGGCGAGGGGGGGTCGGGGGCGTTCATCGGTGGGGCGGCCGGTTCGGCCGCAGTATTGGCTGCGCCGCGGTCAGGGCCGCTACGCAGTTTTCCGCATGAGTGCCCGGCCGCACCCGGGGCAGACTCGCGCACCTAGAATCCGCGACCCGCCGCAGGAGACCGAGATGTCGAACCACGAAGAAAAACGCGCCGAACTGCGCCGTGCGGCGCTCGAATACCACGAGTTTCCGACGCCGGGCAAGATTGCCATCGCCGCCACCAAGGGGCTGGTCAACCAGCGCGACCTGGCGCTGGCGTATTCACCCGGCGTCGCCGCGGCCTGCGAGGAGATCGTCGCCGACCCGGCCAATGCCTTCCGCTACACCAGCCGCGGCAACCTGGTGGCCGTGGTCACCAACGGCACCGCGGTGCTGGGCCTGGGCGACATCGGCCCGCTGGCGTCCAAGCCGGTGATGGAAGGCAAGGCGGTGCTGTTCAAGAAGTTTGCCGGCATCGACGTCTTCGACCTCGAGGTTGCCGAGCGCAACCTCGACAAGCTGGTCGACATCATCGCCGCGCTCGAGCCCACCTTCGGCGGCATCAACCTCGAAGACATCAAGGCGCCCGATTGTTTCTACGTCGAGCGCAAATTGCGCGAGCGCATGAAGATCCCCGTCTTCCACGACGACCAGCACGGCACGGCCATCGTCGTCGGCGCCGCGGTGCTGAATGCGCTGAAGGTGGTCGGCAAGGACATCGCCAGCGTCAAGCTGGTGGCCAGCGGTGCCGGCGCGGCGGCGCTGGCGTGCCTGGGCCTGCTGGTCAAGCTGGGCCTGCGGCGCGAGAACATCTGGGTGACCGACCTCGCCGGCGTGGTCTACGAGGGCCGCGTCGAGCTGATGGACGAGGACAAGGCCTTCTTCGCGCAGAAGACCGGGCAGCGCACGCTGGCCGAGGTGATGGTCGGGGCCGATGTCTTCCTGGGCCTGTCGGCCGGCGGCGTGCTCAAGGGACCGATGGTGGCGTCGATGGCCCCGCAGCCGGTCATCTTCGCGCTCGCCAACCCGAACCCGGAGATCCTGCCCGAGGAGGTGAAGGCGGTGCGCGGCGACGCCGTCATCGCCACCGGCCGCACCGACTACCCGAACCAGGTCAACAACGTCCTGTGCTTCCCGTATATCTTTCGCGGTGCCCTCGACTCGGGTGCGACCACGGTGACCGATGCGATGGAGATCGCCGCGGTGCATGCCATCGCCGATCTGGCGCAGGCCGAGCAGAGCGAGGTCGTGGCCGCCGCCTATGCCGGCCAGACGCTGGCCTTCGGCCCCGAATACCTGATCCCCAAGCCCTTCGATCCGCGGCTGATGATGAAGATCGCGCCTGCGGTGGCGCAGGCGGCGGCCGATTCCGGCGTGGCGCTGCGCCCCGTGAAGGACATGGACGCCTATCGCGAGAGGCTGCAGGGCTTCGTCTATGCGTCGGGCACGACGATGAAGCCCATCTTCACGCTCGCCAAGCGCGCCACGCACAAGCGGGTGGCCTATGCCGAGGGCGAGGAAGAGCGCGTGCTGCGCGCGGTGCAGGTGGTGTGCGACGAGGGCCTGGCGCGACCGACGCTGATCGGCCGCCCGGCGGTGATCGCCAGGCGCATCGAGCGCTTCGGCCTGCGGCTGCAGGAGGGCCTGGACTACGACGTCGTCAACGTCGAGGACGACCACCGCTACCGCGACTTCTGGCAGACCTACCACCGCCTGACCGAACGCAAGGGCATCACGGTGCAGATGGCCAAGATCGAGCTGCGCCGGCGGCTGACGCTGATCGGCTGCATGCTGCTGAACAAGGGCGATGTCGACGGCCTGCTGTGCGGCACCTGGAGCACCACCGCCGCCCACCTGCATTACATCGACCAGGTGATCGGCAAGCGCCCCGGCGGCAGCCCGCTGACCGACCAGGACGTGCCGGTCTACGCCTGCATGAACGGGCTGATGCTGCCCGGCCGCCAGGTCTTCCTCGTCGATACGCATGTCAATGTCGACCCCACCGCCGAGGAGCTGGCCGAGATCACCGCGATGGCCGCCGAGGAGATGCTGCGCTTCGGCATCCAGCCCAGGGCGGCGCTGCTGTCGCACAGCAATTTCGGCACCAGCGACGCGCCCAGCGCGGTGAAGATGCGGCGCACGCTGGCGCTGCTGCGCCAGCAGGCACCCTGGCTCGAGGTCGACGGCGAGATGCACGGCGACGTGGCGCTGGACGGCCAGGCGCGGCGGGTGCTGATGCCGAACAGCACGCTGCAGGGCGATGCCAATCTGCTGGTGCTGCCCGATATCGACGCCGCCAACATCGCCTACAACCTGCTGAAGACCGCCGCCGGCGGCGGCATCGCCATCGGCCCAGTCCTGCTGGGGGCGGCCAAGCCGGTGCACGTGCTGACACCGTCGGCCACCGTGCGTCGCATCGTCAACATGACCGCGCTGACGGTCGTCGACGCCAGCGCGGCGCGCTAGATACCCCGCCCGTCTCCGCTTGGGGGATCAGGCCAAGCGGCCACGCTACCGTTGCCCGAGATACCCCCAGCCGCACCCAAACCCTGGCGGGAGATCTGGATACAAGGAGGGATGGCGAGGCTTTCGGAGTAAGCGGGCGCTCACAAATCCCCCGCCTCGGGTGCCCGTTTTTTGGGCATCGGCTTGAGTTTCCGGGGGGGCTCCGGTACCATCGCGCCTTCGCTTTCAGGGTTCTCCCGTGTCTGCCACCGGATCGGCCTCTTGGGGGTCAACGCTTCGCAAGTTAGGGCTCGCTTTCGCAGTCGCCGCTTGCTGGGCGCCGGTGTCGGGTTTGCAGGCCAAACCGTCCAGCGTCGATTCGGTCCCTGTGCCCTTGTCGTCGTTGCCGGTCGAGGCGCAGCGCACGGCCGAACTGATCCGCAGCGGCGGCCCCTTCCCCTACACCAAGGACGGCACCGTCTTCTTCAACCGCGAGCGTCTGCTGCCGCCGCAGCGCAGGGGCTGGTATCGCGAGTACACGGTGAAGACGCCGCGCGCGAAAAACCGGGGGGCGCGCCGCATCGTCTGTGGCGGTGCGCGTCCGACCGAACCCGAAGCCTGTTATTACACCGCCGACCATTACGCGAGCTTCACCCGCATCGCGCCATGAGCGGCACCGTCCTCATCCTCGAGATTCTTGTCTGACACCCCAGGAGGCACGCGACCATGCAGTTGCAGACCGTCCGACCCAATATCGTGCAGGCCATCCGGGCCTACCGCGTCGACGACCTGATGAAGGCCGCCGGCGACGCGGGGCAGCACTTCCTGTACGCCAACCTGTCGCAGGCGCAGTCCAAGCAGGACGTGCTCGAGCAGATCGCCACGGCATTCACCTTTCCGGTGCACTTCGGCAAGAACCTCGACGCGCTTTACGACTGCATGACCGACCTCGTGCACAAGGCCGGGCAGCAGCCGGGCTTCGTCGTCGTGCTCGAGCAGTTGCCCGACAACCCCCGCTTCGACCGCGAGGCGCGCGAGCAGTTGCTCGACGTCTTCCGCGATGCCGCCGATTTCTGGGGTGAACGGCGGATACCGTTCCGATGTTTCTATTCTTTTCAGTAGCCCGCTCCCAGGAAATCGGGTCATGGGAGCGGGCTGCTGAAACGGCCCAAGCCAATACCACCAGCGCGGTGGCCAAACCGGCTGCCAAGGTGGCGGTGCCGAAGAACGGCACCAACCCCAATTTCGGCATGAACATGCCGATGATGTGCAGCGCCTTCGACACCTCGATGTGGCTGAACGCGGCGTGAGGACGCCGCCCCCGGGGGGGCTGAGCAGCGACGCGGAACAGTCCCTGCGGACTGTTCCGCGCCTGCGAGGGCCATCCGGCCTGCAGGCCGGATGGCACCGCCGGTGGACCGGCGAAGCCGGATCCACGGCGGTCGCTTGATGGTCGGCAGGCTTGGCCGCCGTGCCTTTCTGGCCGGCGCGCCCGTCGCTCTGGCCGGCTGTGCCTCGGGGCCCGGCGAGCACGGTCCCGACTGGCATGAAGTCCGCCTGCCGGGCAAGGCGCTGACGCGCTACCAGTGGGAGCACAAGGACGGCCGCCGCGCGCTGGCGGCGCAGGCGCAGGCGTCGGCCAGCATGTGGCGGCGGCGGTTCGACGTGCCGCCGGCAGGCATCGGCGAGGTGGGTTTCTCCTGGTGGGTCGACCAGCTGATCGACGGCGCCAGCGTTGCCCACGCCGAGCGCGAGGACGCACCGGCACGCGTGCTGTTCGGCTTCGGCGGCGACCGCGCACGGCTGCCCCGACGCACGCGCATGATGTTCGAGCTGGCGCAGGCGCTGACCGGCGAGGAGCCGCCCTTCGCGACCCTGATGTATGTCTGGGAAGCCGAGGCACCGCTGGAGTCGGTGGTGATCAACCCGCGCACCGACCGCGTGCGCAAGATCGTCGTCGACAGCGGGCGTGGCGAACTCGGCCGCTGGCGTGACCACCGGCGCCACCTGGTGCGGGATTTCCGCCGCGCCTTCGGCGAGGACCCGGGTCCGCTGCAGTCGGTGGCGCTGATGACCGATGCCGACAACATGGGCGCGAGCGCGCGCGCCTGGTACGGCCCGGTGCGCTTCTACTGACCGGCCTGCTCGCCGGTGGCCGCGACGCGACGCGTCAGCGCCAGGTATTCGGCCACCGGCACCTCCTCGGCGCGGCGCTGGGTGTCGAAACCTTCGGCGGCGCCGCGCGCCTCGAGCCAGCGGCCCAGCGTGTGGCGCAGCAGCTTGCGCCGCTGCGAGAAGGCCACCATCACCAGCTCCGACAGCAGCCGCCCGTCGATGGCTGCTGCCTCGGCATGCGGGGTCATGCGCACCACCGCAGAGTCGACGCGCGGCGGTGGGTCGAAGGCCCCGGGCGGCACGTCGAGCACCGATTCCATGTCGTAGCGCCACTGCAGCATCACGCTCAGGCGCCCGTAGTCCTTGTGCCCCGGGCTTGCCACCATGCGGTCGACGACCTCCTTCTGCAGCATGAAATGCTGGTCGCGCACGCGGCCGGCCAGCGGCAGCAGGTGGAAGAGGATGGGCGACGAGATGTTGTAGGGCAGGTTGCCGGCCACGCGCAGCGGCGCGCCCGTCGCGTCGGCCAGGGCGGCGAAGTCCACCGTCAGCACGTCGGCTTCGATGACCTGCACGCGGCCGTCGCGCCGCCAGCGCGCCGCCAGGTCGCGGTCGAGCTCGATCACGGTGAGCCGGGCGCCGCGCGCCAGCAGCGCCTCGGTCAGTGCGCCCAGGCCGGGGCCGATCTCGATCAGCGGCTCGCCCGCGCGCGGGTCGATGGCATCGACGATGGCTTCGATGACCGCAGCGTCGACCAGGAAGTGCTGGCCGAAGCGCTTGCGCGGGATGTGCTTCATCCGCCGCGAGTGCCCGTCACAGCGGGGGTTCTCGCATCTCCACGTAGGCGCGCGCGCGCAGGTCGCGCGCCCATTCGGCATAGGCCTCGTCGAATTTCTGCTCGCGCAGCTGGGCGCGCGCCTGCTCGCGCAGCTGCTTGGTCTCGAGCGCGACCTCGCGCCGCTCCAGCACCTGGATCAGGTGCACGCCGAAACGGCTGACCACCGGCGCCGAGATGCCGCCCAGCGGCAGCCGGTTCATCGCCTCCTCGAATTCGGGCACGAACTGGCCCGGGCCGGCCCAGCCGAGTTCGCCCCCGTTGGCGGCGCTGCCGTCGTCGGACACCTGGCGCGCGGCGTCGTCGAAGCTGCGGCTGCCGGCCTCGATCCGGCGCCGCAGTTCGTCGAGGCGGCGCGAGGCGGCCTCGGCCGACAGCTGCTGCGAGGTGCGCAGCAGGATGTGGCGGGCGCGGGTCTGCGCCACGCGCAGTGCCGCGCCCTCGCGCTTCTCGACCAGCTTCAGCACGTGGAAGCCGGCGCCGCTGCTGACCAGCGCGGGCGCCACCTCGCCGGCGGCCAGCGGCCGCACGGCGTCGACGAAGAGGTCGGGCAGACGCGAGGCGCGGCGCAGGCCGATCTCGCCGCCCTTGTCGCGGTTGCCGTCCTCGGACAGCTCGCGCGCCACGGCGGCGAAGGCCTCGCCGCCGCGCACGCGCGCCAGCGCCGCTTCCGCGCGCGCGCGGCGCGCCTCGCGCTCGGCGGCGCTGGCACCCTCGGGCACGGTGACGAGGATCTGTGCGATGTTGAGCTCGGCGTCGGCCTGTGCCGCCGCGCGCTGCTGGTCGACGAGGCGGTCGATCTCGAGGTCGGTGATGCGGATGCGCTGGTAGACCTCGCGCTCGCGGATGCGCTCGACCAGCATCTGGTCGCGCAGGTTGGCGCGAAAGCGCGCGTAGTCGATGCCGTCCTGGCGCAGCCGCTCGCGCAGCTGGTCGAGCGTGAGCTGGTTCTGCTGCGCGATGCTCTGCACCGCGCGGTCGAGATCGGCGTCGTCGATGCGCACGCCCGAATCGCGCGCGTGGGTGACGATCACGCGCTCCTCGATCAAGGCATCGAGCGCCTGGCGCTGCAGTTCGTCGCCGGCAGGCAGCCGGGCGCCGGGGCGCTGGCTGACGTCCTGACGGGCACGCTCGATGCGGCGCTCGACCTCGCCGGCGGTGACCAGCTCCTGGTTGATGACGGCGACGATGTAGTCGCCGTTGCGCACGGCCGGCCGCAACTGGGCGGCGGCGGGCAGCGCGAGGCAGGTGGCCAGCACCGCGGCCGTGGCCGTGACGCGCCAGCGGGGCATGAAGTCAGTCATATCGAGGGGGCGCGGGGATCGTTTCGCCGCGCTCTTCGCGCAGCAGGCGGTAACCCGGGATATTGTCCTTCAAGACCCTGAGCGGGTTGGAACCCAGGCGCGACAGGCCGACCAGCTCGAGCTGCAGCAGCACGTGGGTGGTGGCTTCGCTGCGGCCGGTGGACATGCGCTCGGCCACCGCGCGCAGGATCCAGCAGCCGGCGTCGTATTCGAAGCCGAGGATGGAATCGGTGACGCGGCTGTCCTTCAGGCTGTAGTTGACGCGGCCGACGGTATACCAGGTGCCGCTGCAGGCCTGGCTGCCGCCGCGCGCCGGCGCGCCGCCGGCAGAGGCGGCCTGCGCCGATTTCCAGATCGGCCATTGCCAGCCGACCTCGAGCTGCTCGGTCAGACCACGCGACAGGCGGTAGGTGGTGCTCAGCGTGCGGAACTCGCCCGGCGTCCAGCGCGCCGATGCGATCGTGCGCACCGTGCGCTGGACATCGGGGCTGTATTGCAGCGTGGCGTCGACCGACAGCCCGCGCCCCAGGCTGGCGCCGCCGAGCAGGAAGATGTCGGAGAAGCTGCGCGTGAAGGGCACGCCTTCCGGCGTGATGCGCTGGTCGCGCAGCAGGTAGCGCTGCACCACGCCCAGGCGCCCGGCCTCGGCCCCGCTGGCGGGGTCGATCAGCCGCGTGGTCACGCCGGCGGTCAGCTGGTGCGAGTCGGACACGCGGTCGATGCCCGAGAAGGCGTTGTCCGAGAAGATCGAGTTGAAATTGAAATCCTTGCCCGCCGAATCGAAATTGGGCAGCCCGGTCTGGTCGCGCCAGGGCGTATTGACGTAGAGCGCGCGCGGCTCCAGCGTCTGCCGCAGCGCGCGGCCGAAGAGCGTGGTCTCGCGCTCGTATTCGAGCCCGCCCTCGACGCTGAAGCTCGGGATCACGCGCGACGCCCGCTTGCGGCCGTCGGCCAGCGCCTGGTCGAGCGCATAGGTGGCCGCATTGACCGTGAGCCGCGGCACCACCCAGGCGCCGGGCTGCCGCCAGGGCCGCGACAGCGTGCCCAGCACATGGCCGCGCCAGCCGTTGGGTTCGGCCGCGCTGCCGTCGCGGTCGGGCAGCACGAAGCGGTTGGCCTCGGTCTGCACGCTGTAGCGCAGGCCGCCGGTGAACTCGCCACCGAGTTGCACGCCCAGCTGCGGCGCACGCTGGTAGGGCGCGATCACCGGCAGGTCGCTGCCCTGCAGCACCTGCCAGCGCAGCAGCCGTGCATAGCCCAGGCCGCTGCCGCCTCGCCACGAGAGATCGCGCTCGGCCTCCAGGCGCAGCGGCAGCAGCCGCGCATTCAGGCTGCGGCTGTCCCTGGGGAAGTCCTTCCACCATGCGTCGTCGGAAACGCGCAGCGCATCGAGGTGCCAGCGCCCGTCCAGCGGCAGCCGGCCATCGTGCTCGGCCCACAGTGCCCAGCGCGAGCGGTCGGCCACGCGGTCGGCGGGCAGCACGTCGGCCTCGACGCGGCCGCTGTAGCCGGGCTCGAGGTAGCGGAATTCGCCCACCACGCCGGGGCCTCGCCGCGTGATCACCTTGGGCGTGATGGTGGCGTCGCGGTTGGGCGCGATGTTCCAGTAGTACGGCACCGCCACGCTCAGGCCGCTGCGGGTGTCGAAGTCGACCGTCGGCGGCAGCCAGCCCGACTTGCGGCCTTCGCCGAGCGGAAAGCTCAGCGTCGGCAGCGCCAGGATGGGCACGTTCATGAAGCGCAGCACCGCGCCCTCGGCAATGCCTTCGTTGGCCTCGAAGTCGAGCTGCACGCGGTCGGTCTGCAGCACCCAGGCGGGCTGGTCGCCGTCGTCGCGCGGGCAGCTGGTGTACCAGGCCTGGTGGGCCACCGAACGCTGGTTGTCGATGAAGTCGATGCGCTGCGCGCGGCCGCCGGCCTGCAGGCGGTCGAATTCATAGATCGGCTGCAGGAAGAAGCCCTCCCAGCGCCCGAGCTGCAGCTGCAGCTCGGTGCCGCGGTAGCGGCCGCCGGGGTTGCTCAGGCGCACGTTGCCGCGCGCCACCGCCAGGTCCCGCGCCTGCTCGTAGCTCAGCCAGTCGGTCTGCAGCGACAGCGGGCCGCGCTGCAGCCGCACCTCGCCTTCGGCCACCGCGTCGATGTCGGGGCGGCCGCGGATCTCGCGCGCCTGCAGCTCCACCGGGCCCTGCGCGGCCGCGGCGGGCTGGGCGCCGGTCTGCGCCGCGGCCTGGCCGCTCAGCAGCACGACGACCGCGAAGGGCAGCAGTCGCGGAGCAGGTGCGGGCAGGTTCATAGAATCGCGGCCGATTATCCATGAGGGTGTGCGCCGGACGGCGCCCGCCGCGACCCGGCCCGACCCATGACCGAACCGACCGTCAGCCCGGCCGTCCACTGGCCTTCGGCCGCCCGCCGCGCCGCCTTCGAGGCCTGGGCCGCCGGCCTCGCCAGCCCCGCCGGCCTGCGCTGGGACACGCTGGCGCCGGCCTCCGCCGATGCCAGCTTCCGCCGCTACCTGCGCGTGCAGGGCGAGGCGGGCAGCTTCATCGTCATGGACGCGCCGCCGCCGCAGGAGGACGTGCGCCCCTTCGTGCAGGTCGCCGGCCTCGTCCACGCCGCCGGGCTGCATGCGCCGCAGGTGCTGGCGGCCGATGTCGAACAGGGCTTCCTGCTGTTGACCGACCTCGGCGACGCGCTCTACCTCGATGCGCTGCGCGACCCCGCACGCGCCGATGCGCTGATGCGCGACGCGCTGCAGGCGCTGGTGCGCTGGCAGCTGCGCGTGCCGGCCGACGGCCTGCCGGTGCTCGACGAGGCCGTGCTGCGCGAGGAGCTGGCGCTCTTTCCCGACTGGTGCGTGCAGCGTGAATTCGGCATCACGTGGACGGATGCGCAGCAGCGCACCTGGGACCGGGTGTGCGACCGCCTGGTGGCCAGCGCGCTGGCGCAGCCGCAGGTGGCGGTGCACCGCGACTGGATGCCGCGCAACCTGATGGTCTGCGCCGGCGGCTTCCCGGCCAACCCCGGCATCCTGGACTTCCAGGACGCGGTGCGCGGCCCCGTCACCTACGACCTCGCCAGCCTGCTGCGCGACGCCTTCATCGACTGGGACGAGGCGCAGGAGCTCGACTGGGCCGTGCGCTGGTGGCAGCAGGCGCGCCGCGACGGCGTGCCGCTGGGCGAAGACCTGGCGGCCGACTTCGGCGAATTCTGGCGCGCGCTGGAATGGATGGGCCTGCAGCGCCACCTGCGCGTGATGGGCATCTTCTGCCGTCTCGAGCACCGCGACGGCAAGCCGCACTATGCGCAAGACCTGCCCCGCTTCCTGCGCTATGCCACCCGGGTGGCGCTGCGCTACGGGCCGCTCAAGCCCCTGCTGACGCTGCTGGAGCCGATGTCGGGCCAGCGCGTGGACAGCGGCTTCACGTTCTAGCCCGCTCCTGCGCATTGACGCCGCCCGGCCGTGGCGCGAGCATCGGCGCCAGCGCCTGGTTCGGCGCACGGCTGGAGGCCCTCATGAAGCACTGGATCGTCCTGCTGACGGGTTGGCTGCTGCTGGGCTGTGCAGCGGTCGGTCCGGCGCCGCCGCTGCAGACCGAGGCGGTCTTTGCCGATGCGCTGTTCGCGCCGGCGGCGCGGCCGCACGATGGGCGCGACCTCTTCGCCGCCACGCCGGCGATGCAGCGCTACATCGCCGAGCAGATCGAGCCGCAGGTGCGGCGCAAGGGGGCACAGCGGGCGCTGCTGGAGGCGCTCTATACCGAGGGCGAGCTGCGCCTGGAATACGACGCCGCGCGCACGCGCACCGCGGCCGAGGCCTTCGATGCGCGCCGCGGCAACTGCCTGTCGCTGGTCCTGATGACCGCCGCCTTTGCGCGCGAGATGGGCTTGATGGTGCGCTTGCAGGAGGTGCTGGGTGCGCCGGTGCTCGAGCACAACGGCGTGCTCACCTTCGTCGTCGGCCATGTCAACCTGGCGCTGGGCGATGGCGCGCGCCATGGGCGCACGGGCATGACCGAACAGCCCTGGCTGATCGTCGACTTCCTGCCCGGGCAGGACCTGGCGCGCCAGCAGCGACGCGCCATCGACGACCGCCGCGTCGCGGCCATGTTCATGAACAACCGCGCCGCCGAGGAGCTGGCGCAGGGCCGGGTGCACGAGGCCTACTGGTGGCTGCGCGGTGCGCATGCGCAGGACCCGGGCTTCGCCAACCTCTACAACACGCTGGGCGTGGTCTACCGCCACCACGGGGCGCCCGACCGGGCCGAACAGGCGCTGCAACTGGCGCAGGCGCTGGACCCCGGCAACGAGCATGTGGCCGGCAACCTGGCCGGCCTGCGCCAGTCGGCGCGGGCCGAGGCGCACCATCGCCTGGCCGTCGACGCCGCCACGCGCGGCGACCTGTCGCTGGCGCGCCAGCACCTGCAGCAGGCGGCCACGGCCACCTCGGATGCCGCGCTACGGTCGCGTTATGCCGCCAAGCTCAGGTCGCTGAAATCCGGCACCGCCGCATCCGTGCTGCAGTGAGGGCCTTCAGGGGCAGGCGGCGATCACCTGCGCCACCGCGGCGGTGAGCTTCTTGCCGTAGGGCACGTGCAGGAATTCATTGGGCCCGTGGGCGTTGCTCTTCGGGCCCAGCACGCCGCAGACCATCATCTGCGCGCGCGGGAAGCCCTGCTGCAGCAGGCTCATCAGCGGGATCGTGCCGCCCTGGCCGATATAGCCCACCGGCGCACCGAACTGCGCGTTCGACGCCGCATTCAGCGCGCCCTCCAGCCAGGGCGAGAGCTCGGGGGCATTCCAGCCCGTCGCCCCCAGTGCCCCGGCGCGGCCGTCGGGGTGGAAGGTGACCTTCGCGTTGTAGGGGGCGTTGTCCTCGAGCAGTTGCTTGAGCCTGACGCTGGCCTCGTGGCCGTCCACCAGCGGCGGCAGGCGCAGGCTGAGCTTGAAGGCCGTCCACGGCCGCAGCACGTTGCCGGCATTCTTCAGCTCGGGAAAGCCGTCGACCCCGGTGACGCTGAGCGTGGGCCGCCAGGTGCGACGCAGCAGCGCCTCCACCGGGTCGGCGGTGGTCGGCAGCGTGGGGCCGCCGTCGGCGCCGCAGGCCCAGGGCATGCGTTTCCACACCTCGTCCTTCAGCAGCGCCGCCGTCGCCTGCGCCTGTTGCAGGCGCGAGGCCGGGATCTCGCAGTGGAAGAAGCCCGGCAGCAGCGTGCCGGTGGCGCTGTCCTCCAGCCGGTCGAGCACATGGCGCAGGATGCGGAAGCTGCTGGGCACCAGGCCGCTGGCGTCGCCCGAGTGGATGCCCTCGGTCAGGATCTCGACCTTCAGCACGCCGCTGACCATGCCGCGCAGGCTGGTCGTCAGCCACAGCTGGTCGTAGTTGCCGGCGCCGCTGTCCAGGCAGACCACCAGACCGACGTTGCCCAGGCGCGGCTCGAGCGCATCGAGGTAGGCCGGCAGGTCGCCCGAGCCGCTTTCCTCGCAGGTTTCGATCAGGCCGACGCAGCGCGGGTGCGGCGTGCCCTGCGCCTGCAGGGCCTCGATGGCGGTGATGGCGGCATAGACGGCATAACCGTCGTCGGCGCCGCCGCGGCCGTAGAGCAGGCCGTTGTCGTAGGTCGGCGTCCACGGCCCCAGGCCCGGCCGCCAGCCGGTGAATTCGGGCTGCTTGTCGAGGTGGCCGTACATCAGCACCGTGTCCTTCGACGTGGACCCGGCCGACGCCGGCACCTCGAAAAAGATCACCGGCGTGCGACCCTCCAGGCGCACCACCTCGAGCTGCAGGCCCGGCACCCGGCGCGATTCGACCCAGGCGGCGGCATCGCGCACCACGCGGTCGATGTGGCCGTGGCGCGCCCAGTCGGCGTCGAACATCGGGCTCTTGGCCGGCACGGCGATGTAGTCGGTGAGCGCGGGCACGATGCGCTCGTCCCAGGCGCGGTCTGCATAGGCGGCCAGCGCGGCGGCTTCGGCGCTGCGGGTGGGTGCGTTCATGGTCGGATCCTCGGCAAGAGCAGGCGGCGAGTCTAGGCCGCCTGCAGAAACTGCACGAGGCGGTCGATCACCTGCGCGCGTTCGGGCTCGTTGAAGATCTCGTGCGCCAGCGTCGGCCAGGGCTGGGCCTGCACCACCGCCGGCGGCGCGGCGGCGGCGAAGGCGGCGCTGCCGGCCGGCGCCACGCAGCGGTCGATGCCGGCCCACATCAGCAGCGTCGGCGTCGTCCAGCGCGGCGCCAGCGAGCGCACGAGGTCGCCGCCGTCGAGGATGAAGCGCACCAGGCGCGCGCAGATGCGGTCGTGCACCAGCGGGTCGTTCACATAGGCCTTGACCACCGCCGGATCGCGCGACACCCAGGCCGGGTCGAGCCCGTTGGGCAGCCGCAGCGACGGCGCAACGGCATGCATCAGCGCCAGCTGCAGCCGCTGCAGGCTACCGAGGTCGGCGACCAGCGCGGGCGACGACAGCACCAGCCGCGGCACCGGCCGGCTCCAGGCCGCCGGCTGCGGCTGCAGCGCCTCGGCGACGAAGCGCGCGGCGACCAGCCCGCCCATGCTGTGGCCCAGCAGCACCGCGGGTGGCTGGCCGGCGGCCTGCAGCGCGTCGATCACGCGCGCCAGGTCGTCGCACAGGCTGTCGGCGACCGGGATCACGCCGCGCGGGCCGGGTGCGCGGCCATGGCCGCGCTGGTCGTAGCCGCTGACGGCCCAGCCCTGGGCGTTGAGATCGCGCGCCAGCGCCTGATAACGGCCGCTGTGCTCGCCCAGGCCGTGCACGATCAGCGCCTGGCCGCGGGCGGCGGGCAGCGGCCAGTGGCGCAGCGGCAGCGCCAGCCCATCGCGTGTGGTGACGGTGTCCATCGCGCCATTTCAGCATGCGCCGCGCGGCTATGCTGCGCGGATCGACCCGGAGCCAAGCCCATGACTGCAGACACCTTCTTCACCCTGGCCGAGCGCGACGACGGCATCGCCGTGCTCACCCTCAGCCGCCCCGAGCGTCTGAATGCGATGACGCCCGACTTCTTCCCTGCCCTGCGCGACGTGGTGAGCCGCCTCAACGCCGAGGGTCGCACGCGCGTGCTGCTGATCGCGTCCACGGGCAGGCATTTCAGCGCCGGCATGGCGCTCGATGTCTTCGGCGGCGGCCTGGCGATGCTCGACACCTCGCAGGCGCGGCGCCGGCTGGCCTTCCAGGACGGGCTGCGCCAGCTGATGCGCTGCTTCGACGTCATCGAGGAGGCGCGCTTTCCCGTCATCGCCGCCGTGCAGGGCGGCTGCATCGGCGGCGCGCTCGACCTGGCGGCGGCCTGCGACCTGCGCGTCTGCAGCGCCGACGCCTTCTTCACCGTGCAGGAGATCCACATCGGCATGGCCGCCGACCTGGGCGTGCTGCAGCGCCTGCCCAAGATCGTGCCGCCGGCGGTGGCGCGCGAGATGGCCTATACCGGCGACCGCATCGGCGCCGAACGCGCGCTGCAGGTCGGCCTGGTGAATGCCGTGCTGCCCGATGCCGACGCGCTGCTGGCGCATGCGCTCAAGCTGGCGCAGGCCATCGCCGCCAAGTCACCGCTGGCGATCGCCGGCAGCAAGCTGGCCATCAACTATGCGGTCGACCACCCCACCGCCGATGCGCTGCAGCAGATGACGCTGCTGCAGAGCGCCATCTTCGACATCGACGAGATGGCGCGCGCGATCGAGGCCTGGAAGGCCAGGCAGCCGGCGGCCTTCGATGCCCTGACGCCGGTGGCGCCGGTGTGAAGTTCGGCGCCGGTGGCGCCGGAATCGCTATTTCCAGGCAAAGACGGGTTGTTCGAAATGCGCCACCCGCGTCTCGCGGCCGGCGATGCAGACCTCGCGGAACTGGTACAGCAGCGCCGCCGTCGGCGCCGCGATCCATCCCGTGCCCACCGGCATGCGCAGCACCGGGTGCGGGCTCTGCGGGATGCGGTTGAGGATGGGCGCGTCCTCGCGCATCAGTTCGGTCACCGGGATGCGGTGCACGCTGGCCACCTCCTGCGGGTTGGGCTGCAGCGCGTCGGCGCGGCCAGCCCACACCACCACCGGCGTGATGGCATAGCCCGAGCGGGTGACGTAATCGTCCAGCCGGCCGAGCACGTCGGCCTCGCCGAGCGTCAGGCCCACCTCCTCGTGCAGCTCGCGCAGCGCCGCCTGCTCGGGCGATTCACCGGCATCGACGCGGCCGCCGGGCAGCGCCCACTGGCCCGCGTGCTGGCGCATGCCGGCGGCGCGCAGCGTGAGCAGCACCGCCGGCGCGGTGCTCCAGGTCGGCAGCCGCGCGATGCCGTGGGCCTCGGCGCCATGGCCCTCCTCGACCACCACCAGCGCCACCGCGGCGCGTCGCACCACCTGGCGCGACGGGTCATGCCCCTGCACGGTGAAGGTGGCCAGGCGGCGGGCGATCAGCTCGCGCATGCAGCGTGCCGTGCTCAGGCTTTTTCGAACCGGAAGACGGCCACGCTGGCCATCAGGTTGGGCCAGCGCCGCACGACGCGGCCGTCCTGCAGGCCGAAGCTGTCGGTCACGCGCAGGCCGCTCTTGCGGGCCAGCACCTCGAAGTCGGCATGCGTGCCGACGCGGATGTTGGGCGTGTCGTACCACTCGTAGGGCAACGTCTTCGTCACCGGCATGCGCCCGCCCAGCACGCGCAGCCGGTTGGGCCAGTGCGCGAAATTGGGAAAGCTGACGATGCCGATGCGGCCCACGCGCGCCGTCTCGCGCAGCATGTGCGCGGTATTGCGCAGGTGCTGCAGGGTGTCGAGCTGCAGCACGACGTCGAAGCTGGCATCGTCGAACAGCGCCAGCCCTTCTTCGAGGTTGAGCTGGATGACGTTGATGCCGCGCTGCACGCTGCCCAGCACATTGGCGTCGGCGATCTCGATGCCGTAGCCGGTGCAGCCCTTGTGCTGCTGCAGGTGCGCCAGCAGCTCGCCGCTGCCGCAGCCCAGGTCGAGCACGCGCGCGCCGACCGGCACCAGGCTGGCGATGACCTCGAGGTCCTTGCGGTCAGACACCCTGGGCCCCCAAGACGCCTTCGGCGTCGCCCCCCCGAGGGGGCGCGTTCGGCTCGGGGCGGCCCGTCGCCGAACCCGCTACGCGCTCGAAATACGCCCGCATCACGCGGTGGTAGCGCTCGTCATCGAGCAGGAAGGCATCGTGCCCATGCGGCGCGGCGATCTCGGCATAGCTGACGTCGATGCGGTTGTCGACCAGCGCCTTGACGATCTCGCGGCTGCGCGCCGGCGAGAAGCGCCAGTCGGTGGTGAAGCTCACGAGCAGGAATTCATGCCCCCGCGCCACGGCAAAGGCACGCGCCAGGTCGCCGCCATGCGCGCGCGCGGGGTCGAAATAGTCGAGTGCGCGCGTGATCAGCAGGTAGGTGTTGGCGTCGAAATAGTCGCTGAACTTGTCGCCCTGGTGGCGCAGGTAGCTCTCGATCTGGAATTCGATTTCCTGCGTGCTGTAGCCGAGTTCGGCGGCGCGCAGTTCACGGCCGAATTTGGCCTCCATCGCGTCGTCGGACAAATAGGTGATGTGGCCGATCATGCGCGCCACCCGCAGGCCGCGCTTGGGCAGCACGCCGTGCTCGTAGAAGTGGCCGCCGTGGAAGTCGGGGTCGGTGACGATGGCCCGGCGCGCCACCTCGTTGAAGGCGATATTCTGTGCCGACAGGTTGGGCGCGGTGGCCACCGCGATGCAGTGGCGCACGCGCTCGGGGTGGCGCAGCGTCCAGGCCAGCGCCTGCATGCCGCCCAGGCTGCCGCCCAGCACCGCCGCCAGCTGCGTGATGCCCAGCCGCTGCACCAGCCGCGCCTGCGCGTCGACCCAGTCCTCGACCGTGACCACGGGGAAGTCCGCGCCCCAGGCGCGGCCGCTGGCCGGGTTGACATGCATCGGCCCGGTGGAGCCGAAGCACGAGCCCGGGTTGTTGACGCCGATGACGAAGAAGCGGTCGGTGTCCAGCGGCTTGCCGGGCCCGACCAGGTTGTCCCACCAGCCGACCTGGCCGTGCTCGTCGATGCCGGCCACGTGGTGGCTGGCGTTGAGCGCGTGGCACACCAGCACGGCGTTGCTGCGCGCGGCGTTGAGCGTGCCGTAGGTCTCGTAGGCGAGCGCATAGCCGGGCAGCACGGCGCCGCTCTGCAGCGGCAGCGGCTCGCCGAAATGCGCAAACTGGGCGTTGACGGTACCGACGCTGGCCATGAATGAAAAAACCCGGCGCCACTGCAGAGGTGGGGCCGGGTCGGCGTCCCTCTTTAGCGGCATTTGTTGAGCGCCCGCAAGTCGGAGCAAATCGGCGCTGTCGGCCTTCAGTATAGCCAGAGGCCGGCCGGCCCGCACCGGTGCACAACGCCCGAAGTGCGCCGCCAAGACCGGCCGATTCGGCGATCTGCGGCCACGGCGCGCCGGCTAGCATGCCGTTCGCCCCGAGGAATGGCCGCAGGATTGGCCGAGGAGACCCCGAATGCACGCCTGGCTGCAGCAGCTCGACCAGCATTTCCCCGTCCGCTACAGCGCCTGGCTGCTCGCCGCCATCGGGCTGCTGCTGTTCGGTTTTACCTGGGTGGCTTTCGGCGCCTTCGGCTTTGCAGCGCTGGTGTGCCTCTTCCTCGTGCTGCTGGGCCTGCGCGACGTGCGCCAGCGCCGCCATGCGGTGATCCGCAACTACCCCGTGATGGGGCATCTGCGCTACCTGCTCGAATTCATCCGCCCCGAGATCCGCCAGTATTTTCTCGAGAGCGACCGCGAGGCCGTGCCCTTTTCGCGCCAGCAGCGCAGCCTCGTCTACCAGCGCGCCAAGGGCGAGTCCGACAAGCGCCCCTTCGGCACCCAGCTCGACGTGCATGCCGACGGCTACGAGTGGATCAACCATTCGATGGCGCCCACGCAGCTGGCCGGACACGACTTCCGCGTCACCATCGGCAGCGCCGACAACGGCTGCACGCAGCCCTATGCGGCCAGCGTCTTCAACATCTCGGCGATGAGCTTCGGCGCGCTGTCGGCCAACGCGGTGCTGGCGCTCAACGGCGGCGCCAAGAAGGGCGGCTTTGCGCACGACACCGGCGAGGGCTCGATCAGCCAGCACCACCGCGTGCACGGCGGCGACCTCATCTGGGAGATCGGCTCGGGCTATTTCGGCTGCCGCCACGACGACGGCTCGTTCAGCGAGGAGCGCTTCGTCGCCAACGCCACCGATCCGCAGGTGAAGATGGTCGAGCTCAAGCTCAGCCAGGGCGCCAAGCCCGGCCATGGCGGCGTGCTGCCGGGGCCGAAGGTGACGCCCGAGATCGCCGCTGCGCGCGGCGTGCCGGCGGGCGTGGACTGCATCAGCCCGGCCAGCCACGGCGCCTTCTCGACGCCGGCCGACATGCTGCGCTTCATCGACCGCCTGCGGCAGCTGTCGGGCGGCAAGCCCACCGGCTTCAAGCTGTGCATCGGCCACCCCTGGGAGTGGTTCGGCATCTGCAAGGCCATGCTCGAGACCGGCATCCTGCCCGACTTCATCGTCGTCGACGGTGCCGAGGGCGGCACCGGCGCGGCACCGCTGGAATTTACCGACCACGTGGGTGCGCCGGCGCAGGAAGGGCTGCTGCTGGTGCGCAATTCGCTGGTCGGCCTGAACCTGAAGCACCGCATCCGCATCGGCGCCGCCGGCAAGGTGATCGGCGCCTTCGACATCGCGCGCATGATGGCGCTCGGGGCCGACTGGTGCAATTCGGCGCGCGGCTTCATGTTTGCGCTGGGCTGCATCCAGGCCCAGCACTGCCACAGCGGCAGCTGCCCCACCGGCGTGACCACGCAGGACCCGAAGCGCCAGCAGGCGCTGGTGGTGCCCGACAAGACCGAGCGCGTCTACCGCTTCCACCGGCACACGCTGCACGCGCTGCAGGAACTGGTGCAGGCCGCGGGGCTGAAGCACCCGAACGAGATCACCGCCTCGCACATCGTGCGCCGCGTGTCCGACAGCGACGTGCGGCTGCTGGCCAGCCAGCTGCCCCTGCTCGCGCCCGGCCAGCTGCTCGACGCCATCGAGGGCCGCGCCGACTGGCCGCACAACGTCTACCGGCTGTACTGGCCGATGGCCTGTGCGCACAGTTTCCAGCCGCAGGCGGCGGTGGTCGGCTGACGGCGCCAGGCGGCCGCCGGGTTGTTGACGCGATCGAGGCCTGGGTTCGACGGCCGAGGCCCGGCAGCGCGAGATGGTTCGAAAGAAGGTCAGGGCCGCGTCAGACGGCGCGCCGGAACGCCAGCCGCGGCGAGTTGCGGAAGCCGCAGGCCACCATGAAGCCCAGCAGCGCGCCGTCGGTCAGCGGCACCGAGCTTTCCACCGCCTCCACGCGCAGCGCGCCCAGGTTGGCAAACAGCTGCGCCATCAGCGCGTGGCCGACGCCGCGGTGCGCATAGCCGGGGTCGACGCCCAGGGTGTCGATCACGGCCACCGGCTCGGTGCGGCCGAAGTCGCCGAGGTCGGCGCGGGCCATCAGGTAGCCGACCACGGTGCCGTCGCAATGTGCCGCCAGCGAGGCGCGCACGGCGCGGTTCTGCTCGGCCTCGGCCAGCCGGGCCGAGAGGTAGTCGCGGCGGTCGCTGCCGGTATTGACGCGGTCGATGCGCACGATGGCATCGAGGTCGGCGGCCGTCATCACGCGCACGTCGACGCCATGGCGGGCATGGCGCTCCTGGTCGTTGGCTTCGTCGCGGCCGAAGTCGACCTCCTGGCCCGGGCCTTCGCCGGCATCGACCGCCAGCGGCCCCTCGCGATCGGCATACAGCCGGCTGTCGCCGACGCGGCTTTCGACCACCAGGTTGGGCGCCAGCTCGAAGCCCAGGCCGGCCAGCCAGGCGAGCATGCCGCTGCGCTTCCAGCTCGACAGCGTGCGGATCTCGGTGGCGCCATGGCGCGCGGCCCAGCTGCGCAGCGCCTCGAACAGCCGGCGGCCGACGCCGCGGCGCGCGTGCCCGGGCTGCAGACCCACCAGCTCGATGCGCAGCGACGGCGACTGGCGGCCGAATTCGCCGTGCGCCAGGCGGGCGAGCAGAAAGCCGATGAGCGCGCCGTCGTGCTCGGCCGCAAACTGTGCGTGCAGCGGCGGATGCGCCTTGGCCGCGTGCAGGCGGCGCTCGATGTAGTCGCGTCGCGAGTGCCCTTCGATGACGGCATCGATGGCGACCACTGCGTCCAGATCGACCGGCTGCAGGGCGCGGATGGTGACGGAATCGGCGTCGACGGGGGTGCTGGGCATGGTGGGGCTCCGGGTGCGGCGGGTGCGGCGGGTGACAGGGGGTGCCGGCGGCGAGCGCTCAGGTGCCGGCGGCGTAGGCGAAGGCGAGCTGGCGGTCGGTTTCGTCGTCGAGCAGGTCGTCGAGCATCGGCAGCAGCGCCATCGTCTCCTTCTGGATATGCGCCACCTGGCGCTCCACCAGCTCGGAGGCCAGGCGCTGCATCGGCGCGCGCTGGCTGTCGGCCAGCGTGCCGGCGGCGAGTGCGCGCGCCAGCGGCAGCAGCTCGTCGGCGACGGCGCGCAGGGTGTCGTGCTCCTCGGTCAGCAGCTCGGCCAGCTCGCCGTCGCCAGCCTCCGCCAGGCGCGGAAACAGCTCGGCCTCTTCAAAGCCGAAGTGGTGGCCGATCTCGTGCTCGAGCTGGCGCACCAGCGGTGCCACCAGCGGCTGCAGGGCGCCGGCGTCGCCGCTGGTCAGCGCATGGCCCACGCGGTCGAGCAGCGCGATGCTGTTGCGGTGCTCGTCGTCGAGCAGCTGGGATACCTGGCGCATGAAGTTCATGACGATGATCTGCGGGGTTCGGGTCTAAAAAAGGTATTCTAGTACCAGAATAGAAGAAAACAAGCTCGATGCGATCAATCGGCGGGCGCCGCCATCGCCCGCCGCAACCGCTGCAGCAGCGTCGCCAGGAAGACGGCGAAGGCCGCTGCGCCCACGGTGCCGGTCGCGCCCGCGGCGCGCACCAGCAGCGCCGACGAGGCGGCGATGCCGGCCGCCAGCAGCACCAGCGCCAGCGCATGCGCGACGGCATGCCAGGCCAGCGCACGCCCGAGCGTGAGGGCCGACGGCGTCGGTGCCCGGCGCCGCCCCTGCGCCGCGTGCATGGCCGCCAGAAACGGCAGGATGCGCTGCAGCACGCCGAACAGAAAGCTCGTCAGCCAGCCGCCCACCGCGGCCAGCCCGAACAGGCGTGCCCAGGGCGATGCGGCATCGGCGGCCAGTGCCGCCGCCGCCAGCACCAGCGTCAGGGCCAGTCCGGCCCAGCCCATGTGCATCAGCCGGCCGCCCCAGCCGAGGTCGGGCCGCATGGCGCCGGCCAGCACGCCGCGCATCAGCCGCAGGTGCAGCACCAGGCCCACCGCGCCGCACAGCAGCGCGGTGACGCGCAGCGGCATCGCCACGGCCGGCGCCAGCGCCGCCGCCGCGGCCAGCGCCACCGCGGCCAGTGCCGCACCGCCGGCGGCGAGCTGGCGCCGGTCGTCGGGCACGCGGCCGAGCGCAAACATCGGCAGCAGCACGGACGACAGGCCGAGCGCCAGCAGGCCCATGAAGCCGAAGACGCCGGCGGCCAGGTGCAGGCCGCGGGCGCTGTCGCGGTCGAGCAGCGGCCGCCCCAGCCACAGCATGACCAGCGCCGTCGCGCTGGCCAGCAGCAGCGCCAGCGCGATCAGGGCGCCCCAGCCGTGCAGCACCACGCCGGCCATGCCGCGCGCGCCGCGCAGGTTGAGCGCCAGCAGCAGGCCGTAGCCCAGCAGCACGGCGATCACGCCGGCGGCGCCCAGTGCCAGCCAGGGCGGGCGCGCCAGCCCCATGCCCGCGGTGAGCACCACCACCCCGGGCACATAGATCCACCACAGCAGCGCCGGCAGGCGCGGCCAGCGCACCGGCATGCGCGTGGCCACCGGCAGCAGCTGCAGGCTGGCGCCGATGGCGCTTGCCGCCAGCGTGCCCAGCGTCACCAGATGCAGCGCAGCCAGCGGCCAGCCCAGGCCGCCGCGCCAGGCCGGCCAGTCGGCGGCGCTCAGCAGCACCACCAGCCAGGCCGCCAGGTGAAAGACCACCGCCGCCCCGAAATAGCGGAAGGGCACCGAGGCCGGCAGCAGCCGGCCGACGGCGCCCGACAGAAAGCTGCCGCCGAGCGCGGCGCGGCGGGCCGCCCCGGGCGCTGGCGCCGGCGGCGGCGCGTGGGCCTGCGGCGTCTTCATGTGGCCGCCAGGCGCAGCCGCACTTCGCCGGGGTCGCCGTCGATGCGCTCGGCCCACCAGCCGCGTTCGGCCAGTTCGGCATACAGCATGGCGGGGTCGCGGTCGTGGTGCACGATCAAGGCGCGGCCGTCGTGGCCGTGGTCGTCGACCTGGCGCAGGATCAGCAGCAGCGGCTGCGGCGGCGGCAGGCCGCGCACGTCGATGTGCCAGCAGCCGTCGCTGCCCAGCGTGGCTGGCTCGGGGGTCGGCATGCTCATGGCCGTGTCGGGCGCCCGACGGCGCGCGCCGGGCAGGGGATCGATGAGTTGCGCTATTCTGGTACTTGAATACCGTTGATGACCTTGATGTGGTACAAGCTGGACCGATGGCCGACGAGGGCCGTGCCGAGCCACCGACGATGACGACCGACACCTCGAGCCCCCGATCGCGCGCCCGCAAGGCCGCCGCGCCCGCGGCGCCCGCACCGGAGCTGCGCATCCGCACCGTCAAGGCCGGCGACCTGCCGGCCGTGGTGGCCCTGGACGCCACCGTCACCGGGCTGCACAAGGCGGCCTACTGGCAGCGCGTTTTCCGCCGCTACGGCATCAACGGCCAGGGCCAGCGCCACTTCCTGGTGGCGGTGCTCGACGAGCGCGTGTGCGGCTTCGCCATCGGCGAGGTGCGCGACTGGGAATTCGGCGCGCCGCCCTGCGGCTGGCTGTTTGCCATCGACGTCGTGCCCAGCGCACGGCAGCAGGGCGTGGGCGGGCGGCTGCTGGCCGAGCTGGCACAGCGCTTCCGCCGCGAGGGCGTGCACACCCTGCGCACGATGACGGCGAGCGACAACTCGCTCATCCAGTCGTTCTTCCGCAGCCAGGGCATGCGCGCCGGCCACCTGCTGCCGCTGGAGATGGACATCGAAGCCGAGGCGCCGCCGCCCGCAGCCGCCGGGAGGCCGCGCCGATGAAGCTGCAGAAAAGCACCCTGCTGGCGCTGTACAGCGTGCTCGAATTCGCGGCGCGCCCCGACGAGCACATCCCCGCCAGCGAGATCGCCGAGAAATACGGCGAATCGGCACACCACCTGGCCAAGGTGCTGTCGGAGCTGGTGCGCGCGCACATCGTCGAATCGGTGCGCGGCGTGGGCGGCGGCTATCGCTTCGTCGGCAATGCGCGGCGGTTGACCCTGCTCAACGTGATCGTGCTGTTCGAGGACCTGACGCAGCAGCTGCCCCCGCCGCCGGCGCCGGCCAGCGGCACGCACGAGGCGCTGGCCCGCGTGCTGGGCGAGATCGACCAGATCACGCTGGCGACGCTGGGCGCGGTGACCATCGCCACGCTGCTCAAGGACATCGCCGACGGGCGTGAAGCCCTGGCACGGGCCGAGCGCGCTGCGGGCTGAGGCAGCCCGCAGCGGCGGCCGACCCGACAAGGCCAGACACCACGCTCAGCCCGGGTCCACGCCGCGCCCGCCATGACGGACACGCGCCCGCACGACGCGCCGCTGCGTCTCGAGGCCTTCGGTACGCCGCGCCTGCTGCGCGCAGGCCGGGCCCTGCGGCTGGGGTCGCGCAAGGCCATGGCCGTGGTGCTGGTGCTGGCGCTGGACGGCGCGCAGGCCCGCGAAACCCTGGCGGCGCTGCTGTGGCCCGATGTCGATGCCGCCGCGGCGCGCCGCAACCTGCGGCGCGAGCTGTTCAGGCTGCGCACGTTCGAGCTGCGCATCGCCGAGCGCGACGACGGTGCCGTCGAGCTGGCAGTCGCGCCGGCGCTGGCGCTGGATGTCGACGAGGGCCAGGCGCTGCAGGGGCTGGACGGGCTGGCGGGCGAGCACTTCGAGGCCTGGCTGCAGCGCGCCCGCATGCGGCTGCAGTCGCGCCGCGCCGCCGACTGGCACGCGCACGCGCAGGCGGCGCGGGCGCGCGGCGACGCCGCCACGGCGCTGGCGCTGGTGCAGCGGCAGCTGCAGGCCGACCCCTGCGACGAAGCCGCGGCGCTGCAGGCGGTGCAGCTGCTGCAGCAGCTGGGCCGCCCCGCCGATGCGCGGGCGCTGGTGCGCCAGCTGGCCGCGGCCCTGCGCCAGCAGCTGGACCTGCCGCTGTCGGCGGCCCTGCGCGCGGCCGTGGCCGAGCCGGCTGAAGCCCCGGCGCCGCCGACGGTGCTGCCGCTGGCGCCGGCGCCTGCGCCGTCCGGGCCGCTGATCCCGGCGCGCACGCCCTACGTCGACCGGCCGTTGATCCACCAGCGGGTGCAAGGCGCCTGGGACCAGGGACTGCGCGTCTATCTGGCGGGCGCCGCGGGCGTCGGCAAGTCGCGCCTGGCGCAGGAGCTGGCGGCCCAGCGCGGCGGCTGGATCCGGCTGCGGTGCGAGCCCGACGATGCACTCGTGCCCTATGCCTCGGCGGTGCGGGCGCTGCGCGCGCTGCGCGACGCCGCCCCCGACGTCCGGCTGCCCGACTGGGTGCGGCGCGAGCTGGCCCAGCTGCTGCCCGAAGATGGCCCGGCGCCGGTGTCGCCCGATGCCGATGCGGCGCGCGCGCGCCTGGTGGCGGCGCATGCCGCCGCCTTCGCCGCCCTGGTGGCCGACAACTTCCAGGTGCTGGTCTTCGACGACTGGCACTGGGCCGATGCCGCCAGCCTCGAGCTCTGGGCCGCGGCCGACCCGCCGGCCGGTGTCGGCGTGCTGATGGCCTACCGCGCCGCGCAGCTGCCGCCGGCCGCGCTGCGCCGCCAGCGCGGCGACGTCGACGCCGGCCGCGCCGTGCAGCTCACGCTCGACGGCCTGGACGACGCGCAGACGCTGGCGCTGGTGCAGGCCTTGTCGGGGTCGACCGGGGGCGTGCTGTTCAGCCAGCGCCTGCACCGGGCCACCGCGGGCAACCCCTTCTTCCTGCTGGAGACGCTGCGCCACCTGCAGCAGCAGGGGGTGCTGCAGGCCCACCCGGCCGGCGGCTGGCGCACGCCCTTCGACGCCGCCACCACCGACTATGCGGAACTGCCGGTGCCGCCCACCGTGCGCGACGCGGTGCGCGCCCGCGTGCGGGCGCTCGGCGAGGCGCCGCAGCGCCTGCTCGAGGCCGCCAGCCTGCTGGCCGGCCGCTTCGATGCGCGCAGCCTGCAGGACGTGACCACCCTCGACGAGGACCGGCTGCTGGCCGCGCTGGCCCATGCCGGTGCGGCGCAGCTGGTGGTCGAGGACGAAGCCGGCTGGCGTTTCGTCCACGACCTGGTGCCGCAGTGCCTGGCGGCTGCCATCGGCCCGGCGCGCCGGCGTGCCCTGCACCGGCGGCTGGCCGCCAGCCTGGCACGCACCGGCGCCGCGCCGGCGCTGGTGGCCTCGCACCAGGAGGCCGCCGGCGAGATCGACGCCGCCGGCCGCGGCTACACCGCCGCTGCCGAGTCGGCGCTGCGCGTGCATGCGCTGGCGCAGGCGCTCGGTCACTGGGACGACGCCTTGCGCTGCGGCGCGCAGGGGGCCGCGGCCGCGGCGATCCACCTCGCCCGTGCCGCGGTGCACCGCCGGCGCGGCGACCCGCAGGCGGCGCAGGCCGCACTCGACGCGGCCGCGCGCGCGGTGCAGGACGCCGGCGCTGACGACGCGGCGCAGCGCGGCCGTGCCGAGGTGCAGCTGGCGCGTGCCGAGGCCTGGGTCGAAGCGCGCCCCGACGATGCGCTGGCGCTGCTCGACGCCCTCGAGCCGGCGCTGCCCGGCTGGCCGCCGGCGCTGCAGGCGCGCGCGCGGCAGCTGCGCTGGCGCGTGCTGACCTATGCCGAACGGCTGCCCGAGGCCACCGAGATGCTGCGCCAGGCGATCGCCAGCCTGCACCGGGTGCCGGGCGAGGAGGCGCGCCGGGCCGGGCTGCTGGACACGCTGGCGCGCGCGCGGCTGCGCGCCGGTGACCTGCCCGGCTGCGCGGCCGCCAGTGACGAGGCCGTGGCGCTGCTCGAAGCCGCCGACCTGCCGGCGCCGCTGGCCGACGCGCTGACGCTGCAGGCGGTGGCGGCCCTCTTTGCCGGCGAGCCCGAGCGTGCGCGCGACCGCCTGCTGCGCGCGCGCGAACTGGCGCGGCGCTGCGGCCATGTGCCGGCGCAGCGGGCAGCCCTCCTCAACCTCGTCAAGCTGGCTGCCGATGCCGGCGATACCGCGCAGGCCAGCGCGCTGCTGGACGAGGGCGAGGCGCTGGCGCCCGGCTTCGAGCATGCGCGTGCCGAGCAGGCCTTTCGCGAGGCGCGCTTCTACGTGCAATACCTGCGCGGCGATCTGCCCGCGGCGCGCGCCTCGGCCGCGCGCCTGATCGAGGCCGTCGAGCGCGTGGCCGGGCACAGCGAGCGCATCGGCGCACGCCATGTGGTGGTCGACCTGCACCTGCTGGCCGGCGAGCTGGACGCTGCCCGCCGCCTGCTGGCCGATGCGCAGGCCCTGAGCGATGCGCAGGCCGCGGGCGCCGGTGGCGGCCACTTCCAGGTCCAGCAGGCCGCCAAGATGGCCTGGCTGCGGCTGGCCGAGGGCGACCCGCAGGCGGCCCTGGCGCTGCTGGCGCGCTCGGCGCCGCCGCAGCGGCTGGAGGATGCAATCGCCTTCGCCTGGATCGGCAGCGCGGCCGCACGGACCCTGGGCGACGGACCCGAAGCGCGCCGCTGGCTGGCGCGCGCGGTCCCCGGCGATGCCGCGCCGACCGACCAGCAGGCCCTGTGGCTGCTGCAGGCGCTGGCGCTGGCCGCGGTGGACGGGCAGTCCGATGCCGCGCTGCGTCAGCGCGCCGCCGCGCTGGCATCCGGCGGCCGCGTGCCGGCGCAGCTGGCCGAGCGCCTGCGGCGTGCCCTGGCGGGCTGAAGCGCCGCCCTGCAACGCATTTTCAACGCCCGCGCGGGACGATGCATCCGTGGGGCGCCGGCGCGCCCCGGGAGCGACGACCCATGCACCTGGCAGCACCGGCCCGCAAGCCCCGGCCGCAGCGCGGACCCGCGCTGCGGCTGCACCTGCGGCTGGCGGGCGAGGGCCAGCAGCGCCGCTGGCAGGCCGAGCTGCTGGGCGCGCCGCCCGGCGGGCCGCGGCACTTTGCGTCGCTGCCGGACCTGATCCGCTGGCTGGCCCAGCTGGAATGGCAGACGGCGTCGACGCCGGGCCTGAAGTGATCCCCCTGTGATCCCCCTTGTTCGACCCACCACTCGAAGGAGAAGACCCATGAAGCTGCAACACCTGCTGGCGATCACCCTCGCCGCCGCCGCCGCGGCGCCGGCCTGGGCCGGCGTGGAATCCGCGTCGGGCTACTGGACCGGCCTGGGCCCGCAGGACTTTGCGCTGACCGCGGGCAATGGCGTCACGGCCGGCAGCGCGCGCAACTTCAGCGATGCCGGGTCGCCGGCCCTGCCCAAGGTCGACGGCGCCGCCGGCAGCAGCGCCGATGGCCTGGCCGGGCGGCTGCGCGGGGGCGCTTCGGTCTTCAGCGCGGTCAGCGGCAGCCAGGGCTGGTACGACTCGACCTTCTACACCTCGGCGGCCATCACCGACCAGCTGGCGTGGGACGGCCAGACGCCGCTGGCCATCAGCCTGGATGTCGACTGGAGCGCCTTCGGCGCGCAGGCGCTCGGGCCCGACTACGGCGTGCCGGGCATGGCCAACGTGGCGACGGTGGCGATGCGCTTCGGCTACTACCTGTCGTACCTCGATCCCGTGATGGGCGAGACGATGCTGGCGCGGCGCACGCTGTCGCGCACGCAGTTCGACCACACGGATGGCAGCGAGGAAACCATCGCCCTGGTGCACACCGACGGCGTCGATGCGGCGGCCAACATCAGCGGCAGCAGCTACCGGCTGGATGCGACCATCGCGGCACTGGGCTTCGACCCCGGCCTGATCGACGTCACCTTCACGCTGGGTGTCGACGTCGGCTGCAGCTTCGTTGCCGGCGCGGTGGTCAACCATGGCACCACCTGTGCGGCCAGCGCCGACCTGTGGGGCACGGCCTACGCGGGCATCCAGGGCAACTTCACGTCGATGAGCGGCTATGCCTATCCCGGCCGCAGCATCGCCCCGCCACCGCCGCCCCATGACGTGCCCGAGCCGTCGGGCCTGGCGCTGGCGGCGGCAGCCCTGGGCATGCTCGGCTGGCGGCGCCGCGGGGCGGCCGGCGGCCCTACAGCCAGGGGTACAGGCGCCCGGGGTTGAGAACGCCGTCGGGGTCGAAGGCGGTCTTCAGCTGGCGCTGGATGCGCGCCAGCGCCGGCGTCAGCGGCGCAAAGACACCGGCGCCCTTGTCGGCGCCGCGGAACAGCACCGCATGCCCGCCCACTGCCGCGGCGGCCTCGCGCAGCTGCGCTGCCGGCGTGCTGGTGCACAGCCAGCGCTGGGCGCCGCCCCACTCGATCAGCTGTTCGCCGCTCAGCGCCAGCGGCGGCGCCGTCTGCGGCACCGACAGCCGCCACAGCGTGGCGCCGCCGGCCACCGCCTTCAGCGCGCCGACGAAGAATTCGTCGTGCTGGTCGCGCAGCCCGGCCCAGAAGCCGGCCGCCAGCGCGGGGTCGATGGCCTCGCCGCCGAGCGTGCGGCAGGCGGCATCCACCGCTGCGTGCGCGCCGGCCAGGCGCAGCACCAGCATGCCGTCCCACCAGGCGCTGGCGGCCAGCGGCAGCGGCTGGCCGCCCCACTGGTTGAGCCTGGCGAGCGCCGCCGCCTGCTCGAGCTCGAAGCGCAGCGTGGCCGTGGCCACCGGCTGCGGCAGCACCTTCAGCGACACCTCGGCAATCACCCCCAGCACGCCCATCGACCCGGCGAGCAGCCGCGACACGTCGTAGCCGGCAACGTTCTTCATCACCTGGCCGCCGAAGCTCAGCACCTCGGCCTTGCCGTTGACGAGGGTGGCGCCGAGCACATAGTCGCGCACGCCGCCGGCGCTGGCGCGCGCCGGGCCGGCCAGGCCGGCGGCCACCATGCCGCCGACGGTGGCACCGGGACCGTGGCGGGGCGGCTCGAAGGGCAGCCACTGGCCCTGCCCGGCGAGCGCCGCCTCCAGCTCGGCCAGCGGCGTGCCGGCACGCACGGTGACGACCAGTTCGCTGGGCTCGTAGCTGCTGATGCCGGCCAGCGGCCGCACGTCCAGCGGCTCGCCCTGCGGGGCCTCGCCGTAGAAGGACTTGGTGCCGCCGCCGCGGATGTCGAGCCGGCCCCCGGCGGCGCGGGCGGTCTGGATCTGGTCGATCAGGCGATCGAGTGCGGGGTCGGCGGTGGGCGTCATGGCTTGCAATCATCCGCCATCCGCGCCAGGCCCGCGCCAAGCCCGCGCCAGGCCCGCGCGACCAGCGGGCGCCGGCATGTTCAGGGTGTCGCCGCTGCCGTCACCTCGTGCCCCTGCAGCCACACGCGCCGCGCGCCACGCAGCGCGCGCGCATCGGCGAAGGGCGACCGCGCCAGCATCAGCGCGTCGAACGGCGCGCCGGGGCGCAGCGTGGCGTGCGCGGCGTCGAAGTGGCGCCGCGCGGCCGCGGTGGCGGCCTGCAGCACCGCTGCCATCGGCAGGCCGGCTTCGAGGTAGCGGTCGATCTCGTCGAATACCGCCCCGCCGTGCGCCACGCCCATGCTGCCGGCGTCGGTGCCCAGCAGCAGCCGCACGCCCAGCGCATGCGCCGCGTGCAGCTGCGCGGCATGCGCGTCGAGGATGCGGCGCAGATGGCCCACGGTCTGCGCCGACCAGCCCGCGGCCTGCGGCTCGGCCCACTGGAAGTGCACCGGGCAGAAGGTGGGCGTCCAGGCCAGATCGCGGTCGCGCATCTGCAGCAGGATGTCGCGGCTCATGAAGAAGCCATGTTCGATGGTGTCGACGCCGGCGGCCACGGCCACCCGCAGGCCCTTCTCGCCGCTGCAGTGCGCCATCACCTTGCGGCCCGCTTCGTGCGCCGCCTGCACGGCGACACCGGCCGCGGCGGCGTCGAACTGCGGCTCGTCGGTCACCGCGCCGGCGTCGAAATCGATGATGCCGGTGAGGATGATCTTGATCTCGTCGCTGGCCCGCGCCAGCTCGGCCACCGAGCGGCGGATGCTGTCGGCGTCGTCGACATCGGTGGCCATGAAGGCGCCGTAGCGCCGGGCGCGCTTGATGCCCAGCCCGCCCGAGCGCACGCGCGCCAGGCCGGCGGCAGCGTCGCGCGCCTCGTCGCGCACGCGGTGGTTGATGCCGTGGCGGTCGCCGGCGTCGCGCACCAGCGTCACGCCGCAGGCCAGCGCCTGGCGCGCGCTGGCACGCGCGGCCTCGGTCAGCACGTCGACCGGCTGCTTCAGGTGCGCCGAACGGGCGGCCGGGTCGGTGCTGCGGCCATCCAGGAACAGGTGCACATGCGCGTCCACCAGCCCCGGCATGAGGAAGGCGCCGCGCTGCACCGCGAGGCCCTGTGCGGCCAGCGCCGCGCCCTGGTCGCCGGCGTGCGTGCCGACGAGCCGGCCGTCGGCCACGCGCAGCGTGGCCGCGCCATGGCGCTGCTCGCCGTCGAACCATTCGTCGACGACGAGCGCGAAGTCCTGTTCGCCGTTCATGCCTTGTAGAACTTGCGCACCGCGCGCAGCGCGTTGGTGCCGCTTTGCGCCAGGAAGTGGCGGTAGGCGCCGAGCACATAGTCGTCGTCGGGCAGCGGCGCGTAGCTGCGCCACGGCGTGCCCAGCACGGTGTCGAAGCCATGCGGCACGGTGAGCGTGAGGAAGGCGCATTCGAGCGCATGCTTCAGGTCCGAGCCGTCCACCGCCCGGGGCGGCAGCTGCTGGCCGATGTTGGACAGCCCGCCCATCATGTGCACGCCCTTCAGGTCGGGGTCGGCGCCGATGCGCTCGATGGCCTGCACCGTGCTGCGGTTGAGGCCCTCGGTGTCGGCGATGATGGCGCTGACCGACATGTCGATGAAGATGTCGTCGGCCGCCAGCCCATGCTGCTGCATCAGCCGCAGCGCGCCGCGGCGTGCGGTGGCGTGGATGTCGTCGGCGGTCTTGTTGCCCTTGGCCACGCCATCTTCCACGCGCTCGCTGGCCATCAGGATGACCTTGAAGCGGTGCTCGCCGTACAGCTCCATCAGGTCCCAGCGGTGCTCGGTGATCGAGTTGACGATCGGCAGCCGCCCGCCGGCCCGCGCCGCGTCATAGGCGGCCAGGCACACCTGCTGCACCTTGCGGCTCGGGAAGTCGAACGACAGCGGCACCGTCACCACCTGCTGGATGGCGCGGATGACCTGCGCCATCCAGCCGGGGTCGGTGTGTGCGCGCGCGCCGACGTTGACGTTGAGCCAGCTGGCGCCGGCCTCGGCCTGCCGGACGGCCAGCGCCTGGATGCCGGCCAGGTCCTCCTGGTCGAACAGTGCCCTGGTGCTCTTGAAGCCCGGGTTGATGCGCTCGCCGATGATGCGGATGGGGAAGCTCATGCTGCAAAGCCGATGTGGTGGAGGAAGGTCTTCTGGAAGTCGGCGCGCGCGCTCAACTCGACATAGCGGCATCGGCGCGCCAGCTCGGCGGCGCGCGCGCGCCGCGGCAGCGAGGCCAGCATCTGCTGCACCCCCAGCCCGGCGGCATTGCCCACCTGCACGAAGCGCTCGCGCGGCAGCGCGGGCAGCAGCCCGATGGCGACGCAGGCCTCGATGCCGATGTGGGCGCCAAAGGCGCCGGCGATGACGAAGCGGTCGATGCCGGCCTCGTCGATGCCGGCCTCGGCGGCGAGCAGCCTGACGCCGGTGCGGATGGCCGACTTGGCCAGCTGCACCGCGCGCACGTCGTGCTGGGTGAAGCGCACCGCCGGCACGCGCGGCGTCTGCGCCGCCAGCGTGATGGCGCGCACGCCCTCGTGCAGGTCGGCATGGGCGGCGGCGACGCGGCCACGGGCATCGATCCAGCCGGCGTGCACGAAGGCGGCCAGCGCATCGAGCACGCCCGACCCGCACAGGCCCACGGGGCGCCCGCCGCCGATCACCTGCAGCTGCAGCCGCCCATGTGCGATGCGCACATGTTCGATCGCACCCGCGGCCGCACGCATGCCGCTGGCGATGTGGCCGCCTTCCAGCGCCGGGCCCGACGGGCACGACGCCGACCAGATGCGCGTGCCGCCGCCGGCGTGCCGCAGCAGGCTGATCTCGGTGTTGGTGCCGATGTCCATCAGCAGCGTGCTGCCGGCCTGCTGCCACAGCGGCTCGGTGGCCAGCAGCGCGGCCACATGGTCGCCGCCGATGAAGCCACCCACACCCGGCGCCAGGTGCACGCCGGCAGCGGGTGCCACCTGCAGCCCCAGCTCGGCAGCGCCGATGTCGGCCGCCTCGGTGCTGGCGGCGACGAAGGGCGCGCGTCCCAGCTGCGCCACCGGCCAGCCGGCCAGCAGGTGCTGCATCGCCGTATTGCCGCACACCACCAGGTCGGCGATGTCCTGCGGCTGCGCGTCGACGGCGCGCGTGAGCTCCTGCGCGAGGGCGTCGATCACGGCCCGCGCGGCGTCGCGCAGCGCGCCGGCCGCGGCGGGTGATTGCATCGCGTGGTCGATGCGGCTCACGAGGTCGGCGCCCCAGGCCACCTGCGGGTTCTCCAGCCCCAGGCTGGCCAGGCGCCGGCCGCTGGCCAGGTCGACGAGGAAGGCGGCGGCATTGGTCGTGCCCAGGTCCACCGCCAGCCCCAGCAGCGGCGCGCCCGGGCGCGCAAAGCCGAGCAGGCGCGGCGGCGCACCGGCGGCATGCGCGCAGCGTGCCTGCACGTGCCCGCCATGCCGGCGCAGCAGCGCCGGCAGCGCGGCCACGGCAGCGGCGCTGGCGGCGCCGGCAGCGCTGGCAGCGTGGGTCGGGGGCCAGGCGCGGCGCACGCGTTCGAGGTCGCTGCAGGGCTCGGCCAGCGAGGCCGGCGGCAGCTGCAGCTCGTGTGCCGACACCAGCGGCTGCAGCGGCAGCACCGCATCGTCGCCGCCGCGGCGCAGGTCGGCCTGCACCTCGGCGCGGACGATGGGCGCCAGCGAACGCGGCGCCAGCTCCAGCAGCAGGTCCGAACGCGGCTGCACGCGGCAGGCACGCAGCCATTGGCGGTGTGCCCCCTCGCCGTCGCGGTGCACGCGGCCGTCGAGCACGCGCACGACGCAGCTGCCGCAGTGGCCGCGCCCGCCGCAGGCGCCGACGATGCGCACGCCGGCACGGCGCGCGGCAGCCAGCACCGATTCGTCCTCGCGCGCGTCGACCTCGCGCGCCAGGGCCGCAAAGCGCAGCCGGTGGCGGCGCGGCGGCGCAGCGGCGGGGTCGTCGTCGCGCAGGGGCCCGATCGGCATGGCCACGGCCTTCAGCCCTGCGCCGCGCCGGCCAGCGTGCAGCGCGCGCGCGAGCGGCAATGGTCGCAGCGCGACCAGGCCGGCGGCGGCAGCTGCTCGCCCACGCCCTGCACGATCGAGGTCGACTTGGTCGGGTTCATCATCATCGTGCCCGTCAGCTGCACGCCGATGGCCTGCGCACCGGCCAGCCGCAGCACGGCGGCCTGTGCCTCCAGCGCCAGCCCGGGGTCGCCGGCGCGCAGCTCGCCGGCCATGCTCAGGCCCTGGCGGCGCACCTGCGCCCACAGGCGGTCCTGCACGCGGCGCGACAGCGCGTGCAGCAGCTCGTTGCCCACGCCGTCCAGCGCCACCGCCAGCGCGGCGCGGCGCGCGGCAAACAGCGCGGCCACCGCGCGCTCCAGCGCGTCGCCGATGGTGGCCACCGCGCAGGCCAGCGCGGTGAGCCGGCCCGACGCCGGCAGCAGCCAGGGCGCCTGCAGCCGCTCGCCGTCCAGGCACAGCCAGCCGTCCGCGCCGGGCGTGCGCTCCAGCGCCACCACGCGGGTGCAGGCGCGCGGCGCCAGCAGGTTCTGCTGCGCCACCTGCGCCAGCGCCTGCTCGCGCAACTCGACCAGCTTGCCGCGCCGCGCCACGGCCGCGGGCACGGGGCCCGCGCGCAGCTCGCGCAGCAGCTCGGCATCGCTCGGCACGGTCATCGCGCGTTCAGCCGGCGTATTTGCGTGCGGCCGCGAACATGGCGCGCACGTTGGCCACCGGCGTCTCGTCGGGGATGCCGAAGGCGCCGTCGAGGATGAGCTTGCCGCCCTTGCGCCACACCTGGTCGACCAGGTGCCTGACGGCGGCGTCCACCTCGGCGGGCGTGCCGGTGGTCAGCATCGACGGCGACAGGTTGCCGCGCAGCGCCACACGGTCGCCCAGCACCTCGAAGGCACGGACCATGTCGGTGCGCTCGAACCAGTAGATGCAGGTGCCCGGCGGGATGTCCTTGATGACCTCGAGCCGCTTCGTGCAGTCGCTCTCCCACATCGGCATCGGCACCAGGCCGGCATCGATCAGCTCGAGCAGCATGCGGCGGAACGACGGCCACCAGAATTCCTCGAACTGCTTCGGGCTCATGAAGGCGTCGGGCGCCCAGTGGGTGGGGATGAAGACGATCGGGTGGTCGGCCGCGCGCGCGTTGCGGATGGTCATGCGCGCCAGGAAGACGGCGGCCTTGTCCAGCACCAGCTTGAGCTTGTCCTTGTGGCGGAACAGGTCCTTCATCATGCCGGTGGCACCGCGGAAATAGTCGGCGATGAAGTCGTAGGGCGCGATCGAGTTGCCGCCGTTGAAGAGCGGAAAGCCGGCGGCGGCGATGCGCTGCGTCCAGTCCAGGTGGTGGCCGAACATGACGTTCATCTCCTCGGCCGCGGCGACGATCTTCTCGAACGAGGCGCGCACCTCGGGCAGCGCGAAGGGCCGGATGCCGTGCACCAGGCGGAAATAGTGCAGCCCGGCGAAGTCGGGCAGCTTGGCGAAGCCCTCGAACGCGCCGGCCACGCGCGGCAGGTACTGGTGCAGGTAGAAGCCGGTGGGGTCGAAGAGGAAGTCGTCGTACTCGTCGGCCGTCATGTATTCGCGGTCGAGGTACTGGAAGGGCTGCATGTCGCCCACGCCGTGGCCGGGCCACTGCAGCTGCTTGAATTCCAGCTTCTCCAGCCCGCGGCCGACGGTGGTGCCCATCAGCAGCGGAAAGACGCCGTCGGGCTCGAATTCGAGCACCGCATCCAGGCACACCTGCTTGGCCTTGTCGTAGTCGTACATCAGCTCGCGGTAGCTGATGCCGCCGTAGGTGGCGGGCCAGAAGAAGCTGTGCAGCCCCACCGGCATGCGGTCGGGCTGCTCCAGCCGCACGCAGGCCATGATGCGCGCCCAGCGGGCGTCGTAGGCGGCCCTGGCCGCGGGGGTCTGCGCGTGGGGGCCGGTCGAGGCATTCATGCCGCCACCCCCATCCAGCGCCGGCACAGGCCCACGGCCTCGACCGCATTGACGCCGAAGGCGTCGGCGCCGGTGTAGGCGCGCACCGTCTCGTCGATCTGGCCGCCGCCGATCATCACCTTGAAGCCGCCGCGCAGGCCGGCGCCGTCGAAGGCGTCGATGGTCTCCTTCATCGAATCGAAGGCCAGGGTGAGGAAGCCCGACAGCCCCACCACCTGCGGCTGGAAGGCCTTGATCTCGTCGATGAAGGTCTGCACCGGCACGTCGACGCCGATGTCCCTGACCTCGAAGCCGTTGATGTCGAGCATGAAGCTGACGATGTTCTTGCCGATGTCGTGCAGGTCGCCGTGCACGGTGCCGATCAGCACCTTGCCGTGCGTCTGCGCGGCGCCGCCGCCGGCGGCCTTGATCAGCGGCTTGGCGATGGCGCCGATGGTGTCGAGCATCTCGCCGGCCAGCACCAGTTCGGGCAGGAAATACTCGCCCGCCTCGAAGCGCCTGCCCACGATGTCCATCGCCGCGCGGCACAGCCCGAGCACGCGCATCGGGTCGGCCTTGTCCTGCAGCAGCATGCGTCTGGCCAGCGGCAGCGCCTCGTCCTCGTTCATGTCGGCCAGCCACTCGATGAGCTGGTTCTCTTCGGCGGTCCAATCGCTCATGGGCAGTTCTCCGGGTGCTGTGAAACGTTGTCTGGATTCAGGCCGCGTGGGCCACCGGCGCCGGGCGCAGCCCGGCCTCGACGATGATCTGCGCCAGCGTGGCCTCGTTCTTGTGGCCCATCAGGTGCACGCCGGCCACGCCTTCGATGCGCCTGAGCGCGTGGATGGTTTCCACCGCGATGCGCCGGCCCTCGGCGCGCGCGTCGGCGGCGGCGGCGATGCGCGCGGTGACGGCATCCGGCACCTGCACGCCGGGCACGTGGTCGGCCATCCAGCGCAGTGCGCGGGCGCTGGACAGGGTGCCCACGCCCACCACGATGGCCGCGCGCCGGTGCAGCCCGCGCGCGCACACCGCGTCCATGAAGTCGCGCAGGCGGTCGAGGTCGAAGCAGAACTGGGTCTGGATGAAGCGCGCGCCGGCGTCGATCTTGCGTTCGAGGTTGGCCACGCGTTCGGCGAACGGCGGCACGAAGGGGTTGGCGGTGGCGCCCAGCAGCAGCTGCAGCGGGCGCTCCAGCCGGCGCCCGCTGGCAAACTGGCCGCGCTCGCACATGCCCTGCAGCGTGTGCAGCAGCGTCACCGCGTCGAGGTCGAAGACCGGCCGCGCGCCGGGGTGGTCGCCCTGGCTGACGTCGTCGCCGGTCAGGCACAGCACGTGGCGCACGCCCAGCGCCGCCGCGCCCAGCACGTCGCCCTGCAGCGCGATGCGGTTGCGGTCGCGGCAGGCCACCTGGCACACCGGCTCGAAGCCGGCGGCGCGCAGCACCGCCGCGGCGGCCACGCTCGACATGTGGCAGTTGGCGCCGGCACCGTCGGTGATGTTGATGGCGTCGGCCAGCCCGGCGAAGGGGCGCGCGCGTGCCAGCAGCGCCTCGGGGTCGGGCGAGTCGGGTGGCGCGATCTCGACGGTGACGATGAATTCGCCGCGCCGCTGGCGCATCAGCAGCGGGCTGTCGACCGGCGCGGCGGCGAGCGCCGGCGCTGGCACTGGCGCCGGGGCGGCCGGCGCCTCGAATACGCGCACCCAGCTCGAGCGCCCCTCGCGGCGCGCGTCCAGCGCCGGCACGCGCTGTGTCCAGCCCGGCAGGTGGCCGGGGGCGATGGCGGCGTCGCCGGCCGTGGCCTGCACCCAGGTGCAGGCACGGCCGGGATGCACCTCGCAACTGCCGTCGGCGCGCACGCCGCCGCAGGGGCCGTTGCGCATGCGCTTGGCGCACCCCATCGGGCAGGCCATGCCGGTGGCCGAGAGCTCGCACTGGCCGCACATGCGGCAGTCGAACAGCGCACCCTTGAGGCGGCGCTCGACCGGCAGCAGCCAGCCCTCGACGCGGTTCAGGCCCAGCCGCCGCAGCGCCGGCGCCAGCGGCATCGCCAGCCGCGACAGCGCCGCCCACGCCCGCCACAGCGCCCGTGCATGGCGCACCGACCACCGGGCCAGCGGCTTCATGCCCAACCCCGGGCCGTGGCCGCGCGTCGCGCCTGTCCTGTGGTGCACACCGAATGCCCCCGAATCCTTGGTGGACAACGGTGCTGATTGGATCCAATTAAGGCGAGCGTGACTCGAGGGTTTTCCAGGAGAAGTTTTGAGTTCTCCCAGCCATTCATGCGGTTGATTGATTCAGATCAGTTCGATGGGTTTTGCCCCAAAACCCAGGACTGGATCCAAACGATCTTCATTCGGCACGAGCGCGGCCGCGCCGGGGCCAGGCCGGCGGCAAAGGATCAGCGCAAGGGAGGTGCGCAGCGGGTGCGAAGCGGGTGCGGGGCGGGCGGTCAGAACCGCTCCAGCTCCGGGAAGGGCAGCAGCCCCTTCTTCACGTGCATCTTTCCGTATTCGGCACAGCGGTTCAGCGTGGGGATCACCTTGCCCGGGTTGAGCAGGCCGCTGGGGTCGAAGGCGGATTTCAGCGCCGCCATCTGCGCCAGTTCCGCGGGGCTGAACTGCACGCACATGCTGGCGAGCTTTTCCACGCCCACGCCATGCTCGCCGGTGACGGTGCCGCCCAGGCGCACGCTGGTTTCCAGGATGTCGGCGCCGAAGAGCTCGCAGCGGTGCAGCTGGTCGGGGTCGTTGGAATCGAAGAGGATCAGCGGGTGCAGGTTGCCGTCGCCGGCGTGGAAGACGTTGCAGCAGCGCAGGCCGTACTTCTTTTCCATCTCGGCAATGGCCAGCAGGATGTCGGCCAGCCGCTTGCGCGGGATGGTGCTGTCCATGCACATGTAGTCGGGGCTGATGCGGCCGCTGGCGGGAAAGGCATTCTTGCGCCCGCTCCAGAACGTGAGCCGCTGCGCCTCGTCCTTGCTGACCTCCAGGCGCGTGGCACCGGCGCCGGAGAGCACGTCGAGCATGCGGTCGATCTCCTCGGCCACCTCCTCGGGCGTGCCGTCGCTTTCGCACAGCAGGATGGCCGCCGCCTCCAGGTCGTAGCCGGCGTGCACGAAGTCTTCCACCGCCGCCGTCATCGGCTTGTCCATCATCTCCAGCCCGGCGGGGATGATGCCGGCGGCAATCACCGCGGCCACGGCGTCGCCGGCTTTGCGGATGTCGTCGAAGCTGGCCATGATGCAGCGCGCCAGCTTCGGCTTCGGCACCAGCTTGACCGTCACCTCGGTGGTCACGGCCAGCATGCCCTCGCTGCCGATGACCGCGGGCAGCAGGTCCAGCCCCGGTGTATCCAGCGCCTCGGCGCCGAATTCGACCGCTTCGCCCTCGACCGTGAAGCCGCGCACGCGCAGCACGTTGTGCACCGTCAGGCCGTATTTGAGGCAGTGCACGCCGCCGGAGTTTTCGGCCACGTTGCCGCCGATGGTGCAGGCGATCTGGCTGCTGGGGTCGGGCGCGTAATAGAGGCCGAAACGCGCCGCCGCCTCGCTGATGGCGAGGTTGCGCACGCCGCACTGCACGGTGGCCGTGCGCGACAACGGGTCGACCTTCAGGATCTGGTTGAACTTGGCCAGCGCCAGCGTCACGCCCAAAGGGTGCGGCATGGCGCCGCCCGACAGCCCGGTGCCGGCGCCGCGCGCCACCACCGGCACCTGCAGCCGGTGGCAGGCGGCCAGCACCGCGGCCACCTGGTCCTCGGTCTCGGGCAGCGCCACCGCCAGCGGCTGCTGGCGGTAGGCGGTGAGGCCGTCGCATTCATAGGGCGTGGTGTCCTCGCGCTGCCACAGCAGCGCATGGGCGGGCAGCACGGCTTGCAGGGCGGCAATCACCTCGGCCTGGCGCTGTGCGCGCGACGCTGGCTCGGCGGCGATGGGGGGAAGGGGGGCGTTCATGCTGAGGCGCACTGTAGCGCGGCCGCGCTAGGCTCGTGGCGCGCACTGGCCGTGCGCGTGAAGGGAGCAGTTCCATGACCATGGTGAAGTCCGGCATGCAACTGGCGGGGGTGGCCGACCTGGCCTTGCTGGCAGCGGTCAAACCCGGCTTCGTGCCCGGTGCCGAAGGCTTCACCTACGGGCAGCGGCTCAGGCTGCTGCTGCGCACCCTCAACGCCATCCGCCTGGCCGGGCGCGAGACGCCGCTGTTCGACAGCCCCTTTCCCGATTCAGTGGGCCGCTTCGGCATGCTGCAGTCGTTCCGCTATGCGCTGGTGCCGCCGGAGATCGGCTCGGCCGGCGAGGCGCCCGCACCCGCCGACCGCCTGCCGCCCGGCGTGTGGCGGCTGTTCCTGAGCGTCACCTTCGACGGCGGCTGGGAACCCTACCTGCGCGTCGTCTACCGCGACCTGGGGCCGCTGCTGGACACGATCTTCGCCAACTGCGACGGCTACCGCCCGTCGTGGAAGCATGGCTACGACGGCTACATCCGCTGGGTGCGGCAGCAGGAGGTGCCGGCCGGGCTGTTCTATGCCGAATCGCCCTTCAGCGTGGTCGACCAGCGCTATTTCGAGGCCGTGGAGCGCCTGCAGCGCAGCACCGACGACCCGGCGCGTGCGCGCGAGCTCATCGCCGGCCATGCCGAGCCGGCGGTGCCCCGCGTGCAGACCGTGTTGCAGCGCTTCATGGCCGCGCCGCCGGCCGTGCGGCTGGAGGCGCTGGCCAACCACCTGCGGGCGCTCGAGGGCTTGTACGACCTGCGCGCCGCCTACCCGGCGAATGGCCCAACGGCGGCCGACGGCGACGACCAGACCCTGCTGCGCTTTGCCCAGCGTGCGATGCCCGAATTCCGCGCCCTGATGGCCACCGGGGCGGTGCCCGTGCCACCCGACAACCGCCCCAGCGTGGACTGGCTGCTGGGTCCGAGCATGCAGAAGGACCACCCCGTCGACGACCGCAGCGACCGGCTGCCACGCCCGCTGCATGCGCTGCAGGCCGGCATCGTCAGCAAGGCGCCCAGTGCCACCCATGGCGCGCTGTTCCTGCTGGCGGTGAGCGACGCCGCCCAGGCCCGTGCCTGGCTGGCCACGGGACCCGTCACGCCCGGTGACCAGCAGCCGCTGAAGCGCGGCGGCCTGCTGCGGCAGCTGGCCTTCACGCGCGAGGGGCTGCAGGCCATCGGCGCGCTGCCGCCGCCGGCCAAGGGCACCGACGACGCCGATGCCAGCCTGGCGCGGCTGCCGCAGGAATTCATCGACGGCATGGAAGCCCGCGCCGGCCTGCTGGGCGACGTGCGCGGCAACCACCCCGACCGCTGGCAGCGCCCGCGCTACCGCGGCCAGGGCCCCGAGCTGGAGCTGCGCTCGGTGCACCTGGTGCTGATGGTGCGCCTGGCCGACCCCGACCACGCCGACCCTGGCCTGCACCCGCGGCTGCTGGCGCTGCAGCAGCAGCTGGACGCCACGCCGGGCCTGCACCGCCTGGCCACCGAGCCCATGCGCAGCTGGCCGCAGGACGATGGTGACGTGCGCGAGCATTTCGGCTTTCGCGACGGCCTGAGCCAGCCCGCCATCCGCAACGCCGGCGCCAGGGCCGACCCCGTGTGGGACGACGGCGTACGCCCCGGCGACGTGCTGCTGGGCCACCCCAACAGCCGCGGCGGTGGCGTCTACCCGCCCCGGCCCGACCCGCTGCTGGACAACGGCAGCTTTCTGGTGCTGCGCAAGATCGCCCAGCATGTGGACACCTGGCAGCAGGTGGTGCGCGCCGGCGGCCGCAAGCTCGACCCGCATTTCGACCGCCGCCCCGAGCAGCAGCAGCGCCACACCCTGGGCCTGGTGGCCGCCAGGCTGATGGGCCGCAGCCTGGACGGCCAGCCCGCTGTCGACCTGGGCCACGCCAGCCACAGCAACCGCTTCAACTACGACCTCGACACGGTGGGCTCGGGCTGCCCCTTTGCCGCCCATGTGCGGCGCGCCAACCCACGCACGCGCGACGATCAGGGCGTGCCCGACGTGCCGCGGCTGCTGCGGCGTGGCATGTCCTACGGTCCGCGCTGGAGCCCCGGTGACGACACCGCGGAGCGCGGCCTGTTCTTCATGGCCTATGTGGGCAGCATCGCCGAGCAGTTCGAGGTGGTGCAGCGCTGGCTGGCCGGCGGCAACAGCACCGGCGTGGCATCCACCCACAGCGACCCCTTGCTGGGCGTGCCCCAGGCCGGCCGGCCGCGCCAGCTGCAATGGCTGGACGAGCAGGGCCAGGTGCAGCGTATGGACCTGGGCGAACAGCCGCTGACCACGCTGCGCTGGGGGCTGTACCTCTTCGTGCCGTCGATCGAAGGGCTGCGCCATATCGCGGCCGGCCCGGCCGCCGCGCCCGACCCGCGACCCCAGCCGCTGACCGGCGAGCCCTACGACCCGCGCAACCCCGCGTTCGACGCCTGGCGCCGCGTGGTGCAGGACGCCGACCAGCGCGACACCCTGTGGCACCGCGTGCGCGACAGCGGCGGCAAGCTGCAGACCGCCTACGGCCTGCTGGTGGCGGGCAAGGACCCCGTGCTGGACATCCTGCGCGACGACGGCCAGCGCTACACCGTGCGCGGCTACGGCCGCCGCTTCGGCGATTCGGTCGGCCCCGGCTACCTGGGCATGGACCGCGTGGGTGACCATGCCGGCCACGACGAACGCGCCGAGGCCTCGGGCATCAATGCCGCCATCGTCGCCATCGACGAGGCCACCGCCTTCGAGGCCGCGGCGCGCCACACCCGCGCGCGGCTGCAGGCGCTGGCCGCCGGCCTGCCCGCGCCGCCGCCGGGCACGCCCAAGGTGGTGTCGGTGGACGTGCTGGACCTGGGCGAGCAGGTGCTGGCGCGGCTGTGCACCGAATGGTTCGGCGTGCCCGACGGCACCCACTTGAAGGCCGGTGGCACCGCGGCCCAGGCCGAGCCGCCGCCCCGCTGCCCGCGCGACCTGGTGGACGTGGCGCGCTACATCTTCGGCCCGCACCCGAGCGTGGGCGTCAGCGCCGAAGGCCGCGCCCGCGGCCAGGCGATCCAGGCCGCCACGCTGGCCTGGCTGCAGCAGCAGCTGGGCCCCGACGGCCAGGGCCAGCCGCCCGCGCCGCTGCCGCGGCTGGCGCAGGCCGTGCATCAGGGCCTGGGGCACCTGGGGCTGCCGGTGGTGGCCGATACGCTGGCCGGCATCCTGCTGGGCTTCACCCCTTCGGTCTTTGGCAACTACAGCAACCTGATGCGCGCCTGGATCGACCGCGGCACCGACGGCGCGCGCACGCTGTGGGACCTGCAGGCGATGCTGCTGCAGGCCGGCGCGCCCATCCGCGGCTACGAGGCCGCGAATGAGGTGCTGCGCCCGGCGCTGATCGCGCAGATGCGGTCATGCCCCATCCCCACGTCGGTGTGGCGCGAGGTGGCGGGCACACCGGTGCAGGATGTGACAACCGGCACCGGGGTGCCGGGTGACCCGACCGGCGCGAACGAGCCCGCCAAGATCGTCATCGGCCTGCACGGCGTGATGCAGGACCCGGCCGCGCCCGAGCTGCTGATGTGGGGCGGGGCCTGGCGCGGGGCCGAAGGGTATGAAGACCTGAAGACGCTGCACGCCTGCCCGGGCCATGGGCTGTCGACCGGGGTGCTGATGGGCATCGTCAGCGCGCTGGTGCTGGCGGGGAGTCTGCGCGTGTCGCCGTCGCCGACGATTGTTTATTGGGTAGGCGAGGGGTGATGGGGTTCTGGATAATTCGACGAACGGCTTGATGGACTATGCGGGTCAGTGGAGAATAGGTCTGGATGGATATCGAATGTCTCCAAATGGCCGTCTACTAGTGATCCTTCTTGACTATTGATGTCGAAAGCATTTTAGGCATCGCAATTGAAGCAGGGCGCCCCTCTACCCGTCACATTGCACAACCAATAAACCAGCGATTCTGAACCGCAAGAAAGCAGCAAACATGGCAAAGCAGGACTCAGCGGACAAGACCCTAAACCTCTACCCCATCGATTATCCCTTCGAGACTCTGAACACCCGAATCCAGTCGAAGCCTCCCAAGCTTAAATTGGACCCGGATTTCCAGCGCAAATACAAGTGGGACAAAGAAGGATGGGAGCGCGCCTCAAGGTTTATTGAATCTTGCCTGATGCGAATACCTCTTCCGGCCTGCTACTTCGCGGAGAAGGAAGACGGGTCTCATTTCGTTATCGATGGAGTTCAACGCCTCACGACTATCGAGAAGTTCTTCAACGACGAGTTTGCTCTTGAGGGTATGAGCGCCTTTAAGGAGTTGGAAGGCAAGAAGTTCTCGGAGCTTGGCTCCTATCGGTCGGAGCTTGAGGCTACAACGATTCGTTGCATAGTGCTTCGAAAAGAGAACCCACCGAATCTTGTGCAGGAGATCTTCTCTCGCCTTAATCAAGGCGCCGTTCGACTGTCAGATCAGGAAATCAGACATGCAATTTACCCTGGAAGCCTCAATAATCTTCTCATTGAGCTGGCAAAAACTCCGGCAATAGCCGATTTTGGCAATACACAGAAGGACTCAAGAGAGGGCGAGGAATTGGTGCTGCGTTTCTTTGCCCTTCAAGATGACTTGGCAAGCTACGAAGGGCGACTCTCCAAATTTCTCGATGTGTACATGAGAGAAAATGCGAACGCCTCTCAAGCAAAGATCAAGAAGCTGCGCGCACTGTTCAACTCTACACTCGCAGTCTGCAGTCAGATATTTGGTAACACAGTATTCGCCGACACAACAAAGGACAAGCCTCGACAGAGCATCGTCCACTATGACCTACTCATGAGCAGTATGTCATCCCTCGCCAAAGCAGACATCAATGGGAAGGAAGAGAAGATTCGTAAAGCGTTTGAGAAGCTCTGCAAGAATGTGGAATTCCAGCGCACGCTTTCTGGGGGTATTCAAAACAAATCGTCAATCCTTAAGCGGCGCGAACTGTGGAACAAACTAGTTAAGCCGATTCTCGCCAAATGACCAGCAAAGTTGGCGCGGCGGCGGAAGCATACAAAGTCGGCCTAGCTCAGTTGCGGTTGATGGTAGACGCAGTGGAGCGCGAAGTCCTTGACAGCACCGGCAGCTCGCGGCTGATAACCGACAACATCAATTTCTTCACTAAGTCGTTCCTCATCTCCCTTTGTGCTCACCTAGAGATGTGCGTAAAGGATGTCGTCTACGTCATTGCAGGGGACCTTGATGAGAGAGTGTCCGCGGCTTGCATTCCGTCATCCATTATTGATTGGCGGTACAGCAAGAAGAAGGGAGACTCTTCGAGCGGAGCATTACAGCGCTTCGCGGTTGGCATGACGAAGAAGGAGGTGGATGACCTGGTTTCCGGTAATGTTTACCGAACGCGCGACGCATTGGCTTTGGTTGGCGTAGATTTGTCGGCTGACAAAGCCACCTGGGAAACTTGGAAGGAACTGATCCAGAACATCGTCACCCGTAGGAATAACATTGTTCACCGCAACGACGAGGCGTCGGATCTCTCCTTCGGCGACGTGCGGCAATACATCGACTGCACAGACGCGTACATCGACTTCATCATCGCAACTTGCGATGCTGCACTCCCGCGAAACTGACCGTTGCGACGGCGTCGGCGATACCTAATTCTTCTTCAGGCACTTCTCGTTGAGTCAACGGGATTGGCGTCATTTTTTAACCAGCGGTCTTCGGTCTTCCTTTCGCTGCTGGACGGCGCTTGGCGATGTTCACCATCGAGCAACAGACTGCACATCGACAGGCGGGCTTGTGTCGCTGCGATCTGATCGACACGCTGTGGCAAGCTACTGCACTCGCGCCAAGAGGAACCCTCATGTCAGCATCTGTCGAAGCCCTCGCCCAGCAAGTGCTTCAGCTCTCCTCTGCCGAGAGGGCGCGCCTGCTTGACCGGGTGATTGACAGCCTGGACGCAGACCGCGACCGCGACGAACGCTGGAACGCGTTGGCGGCCAAGCGTGACGCAGAAGCAGACGCCGATCCCGCAAGCCTGGTCCCCGGCCCGGAAGCCTTGGCCCGCATCCGCGCGAGCCTGGGGTGAGCTACAGCCTTCATCCAGGCGCTGAACGCGACCTGCTGGAGGCCGCACGCTTCTACCAACGCGAAGGTGGGGCCAGGCTGGCCGATCGCTTTCTGAACGAGTTCGAGCGTGTCGCCGCTGTGCTGGTCGGGTCTCCGGACATCGGCACGCCGACCGACGATGCGCGCAGGGTGCATCCCTTGCAGGGCTTCCCGTATTCGGTGATCTACCGGCCGATGGCCGATCACATTCGGGTTCTGGTCGTCCGCCATCAGCATCGTGACCCTGGGCATGGTGAATCCCGTCGCTGATCGCGCGCCCAACGCCATGCCCCCCACCTGCTCCGTCTTCATCGCCACCAGCCTCGACGGCTTCATCGCCCGCCCCGATGGCGCCATCGACTGGCTGGAACGCCTCAACGCCACCGTGCCGGCCGGTGAGGATTGCGGCTACGCGCGCTTCATGGAATCGGTCGACGCGCTGGTGATGGGTCGCGCCAGCGTCGACAAGGTGCTCGGCTTTCCCGCCAGACCTTGCGGCGACCAGCCGGTGGATGGGCTCAGCGGCTCGATGCCGCAGTTGCCGCCCGGCACGCCACCCACGGTGACGCTGCTGAAGGGCGCTTCCGCCGCTCCCGCCGAGGTGCTGCGCACCGCCGCCGCGGCCGGCCACCGGCGCCTCTACATCGACGGCGGGCGCACCATCCAGTCCTTCCTGGCCGCGGGCCTGATCGCCGAACTGACGGCTACCACCGTGCCCGTGCTGCTGGGCGCGGGCATCCGGCTCTTCGGCGCACTGCACGCCGACGTGCCGCTGGGCCGGCTGTCGTCGCAGGCCTGATCACCGCCCGCGCACCCTGGGCCACGCGCTCGTCCACCCGCGTGACCTTGCTGAGCAGATCGCCGCCGACCGCATGGGCCCAGCCAGGGGGATCCGCCAGCGCCGCTGCCGCCTCGCGCCGCACGGTCACAGCCTTCAGTGGCAGCACGATACCTGTCAGGCGCCGAGCCCACCGTCGCCCAAGCCACCCGGTTCGCACTGTGGCATGCTGCTGCCAGCACTGCCGGACGTCGCCATGCCCACCCCGTCGAAGACCTAGCTGCGCAGGCCCTCAGCCTTCCTGCAGAGGACCGTGCCAAGCTCGTGGAGCGCCTGATTGCCAGCTTCGAGCCAAGTCACCTGCACAGGCTGCCTGGCTTCGGTTGGCACACGCGCGGCGAGAGGACGTAGTGTCGGGGAAGACCGCCATGGTCCCAGGTGGCGAGGCGCTGGCTCGTGTACGAGCCCGCCGGGGGTGAGCTACTGGCTCCGTCCCGACGCCGAAGCCGAACTCGGCGATGCGGCTGTCTACTACGCCGAGCACGCCAGTCGCTCCGTCGCCGAGGCATTTCTGGCCGAGTTCGAGCGCGTTCGTGACCTGTTGGTCGAGAACCAGCTCCGCGGCCCGCACGGTGAGCATGGCCTTCGCGTCTACCACTTCGATCGCTTTCCCTACACCGTCGTGTACGAGCCCAACGAGCGAGACGGTCCTCAGATTTACGCGGTCGCGCATCAGCATCGGGCACCAGGGTACTGGTCCGAGCGCATCGACGCCTGAGCCCTCTGCGGGGACTTCCCGTTCGGTCAGGGGGGGCTGACTGCTCGTGGTCAGCGGTATCCGGTCTTCCTTTCGCTGCCGGACGGCGCTCGGCAACGGTCACCATCGAGGAGCAGACTTCGCATCGACTGGCGGGCTTGTGTCGGTGCGGTTGATCGGTGCCCACGCCTCACACCCTCCACCCCATGCCCCCCACCTGCTCCGTCTTCATCGCCACCAGCCTCGACGGCTTCATCGCCCGCCCCGATGGCGCCATCGACTGGCTGGACCGGCTCAACGCCGCCGTACCGGCCGGTGAGGACTGCGACTACGCTCGATTCGTGGAGTCGGTCGACGCGCTGGTGATGGGCCGCGCCAGCTTCGACACGGTGCGCGGCTTTCCCGCCTGACCTTGCGGCGACCAGCCGGTGGATGTGCTCAGCGGCTCGATGCCGCAGTTGCCGGCCGGCACGCCGTTCAGGGCGACGCTGCCAAAGGGCGCTTCGACCGATCCCGCCGTGGCAGTCTTTTCCAATCCAGGTATGAGCCTGGAGCGCCCTGAGATCGACGACGCGAAGCGAGTCGATCCGTTGTAGGACTGGCCAGTGTATTGGGGCCCTGTGTTTTGAGTTCATCAACCTTGGTCGAGGGCTGTGGGCATGTGGGCGAAGGCGCGGGCGGTGGGCAACGTGTACTCACGTTGTCCACGGGCTGCGCCGGTGCGCGCCAGCGCATCGTCCACATGTCCACAGCCCTGCCCGCCGCTGACGGCCAGCCTGACCGCTTCAGCCGGTGCGTATGTCGGCGCGTTTGAACAGCGCCTGGCGGGCTTCGTTGAGCTCCTGGGCGGCCTGCACATCGCTCAGTGCTCGCGCCAGTTGCTGCAGCTCCAGCAGCGTGACGCCGGGCCGCAAGAAGCTCGCCGCGTTGGGCAGACTGGCCAGCTTGTCCAGCGGCGTCATCGCGTCGCGCGGCCGGTACACGCGCTTGATCCGCCCGGGCTTCTTGGGGTCGGCCAGTTCGGTGGCAAACAGGCATGGCCGATGGAAATTCAGGAACGGGTTGAGGTACTCGCGGCAGTAGGTGTCGAAGCGCGCGGCATGGCGGCGGTGGATGTGCTCGTAGCCGAACTCCTTGCGCACCACGGCCCCGTTTTTCGTCTCGGCCAGGCCGTTGTCGTTGCTGTGCCGCGGGCGGCTGCGCGTGAACTCGATGCGCAGCTTCTCCAGCAGCCGCGCCACCTTGTGGTTGACGTACTCGCTGCCGTTGTCGGCGTGGAAGCCCAGGATCTCGAACGGAAACTGCGCCAGCATCTCCTCGATCACGCTAAGCAGGTGCGCCTCGGAAATCGCCTGCACGCTGGCCACCACCTGCCACTGGGTGACGCAGTCCACGGCGTTGATGTGGTACAGCCCCTTGACGCCGTCCTGGTCACCCTGATGCACGCTGTCGATGCGGATGAAACCCGGCCGTCCCTCGGGCGCTGGCGCCTTGCGCACGCCGATCTTGGTGTTCTTGGTCGGCTGGGTCTTGGTCAGCACCACACGCTGGCTGCGATAGCCCGCGCTGTGGCGCAGGTTGTACAGGTGGCCCACCGAGATCGAGCCCAGCCGCTCGAAGCGCTCGTCACCGAAGATGTCTCGCTGGCGGCGCAGCACGCAGGCCGTGGCCGGGCCCGACAGCGTGCCCATGGCACGGTCCACATCGACCAGCAGCGCCACGTCCGCAGGCGTGTACAGGCGGGCAAACGCGTGACTTGGCGCGCCGTAGTTCTTGACCAGCGGCTTGCCGGCGTCCCAGCGTGAAACCAGCCGCGCGATCTGGGCTCGGCTGTAGCCGCTCAGGCGCTGCAGGTAGGCCAGCACCGCGCCGCGGTCTGCGCGGGCGAGATGGCGGTATTCAAAGCGCCGCAGCACCGACTCGATCCACGCATACCGACCCTCGTCGTCAGCCGCCGCATGGAACTCCATCGCCTGCGTACCCGCCAACACCTGACGCACCTGATCCAGCGTGCGCACCTGGGCTTCGTCCATGTCGATCACCATCGATTCGATGATCGACCCGCTCCGCACAGGCGCTGCCTGCCAGCCCCCAAACCGACGCTCTCAGGTGCCCTCCAGGCTCATTCCTCGGTGGAATCCCGCGCCCAGCTCCAGGCTCATACCTCGTTGGACAAGACTGGCTGGCCCGGCCGCATCCCGCGGCGTACCATGCCCGGCAACGCCCCAGGAGACGACCATGCCCATCCGCGCCATCGTGCCGTGGCCCCTCTTGCTCTTGCTCGTGCCCCTGCTTGGCGCCTGCGGCGCCGAAGTCGCGGGCACGGCCGCGGCCGTGGGCAAGCTTCAGGCCACCCAGGCGCAGCAGGCCCAGGCCCAGCAGGACCAGGTCAGAAAGCAGCTGGACGCCGCGATGCAGCGGGCCCAGCAGGCCGCCTCCGCGGCGCCCCAGGAGTAGCGCCCGCCGCGGCCGGGGTCGCGCTGGCGCGGCACAGGCGTTCATCCATCGCCATCGTCCGGAGGGCCGCATGCCAGAGGCGCCGATCGACTGGTCTGCATTCAACCGGGCCGCGCGGTCGCGGCCGTCTCGTGAATTGCTGCGGCGGACGCTCGGCTGCATGGCCATCGAAGGCCGGCCGCCCGGCGTCGCCGTCGACCTGGGGTGCGGCGCAGGCGCCGACAGCCTGGAGCTGCTGCGGCGTGGATGGCTGGTCCACGCCGTGGACGCGTCTTCCGACAGCCTGGATCTGCTGAAGGCGGCGGCCGAGCCTGAATCCAGCGGCCGGCTGCATGCCCACCTGCAGGCCTACGAGTCTTTCGACGTCCCGGCTTGCGACCTGATCTGGGCGGGCTACAGCCTGCCCTTCTGCCATCCGCAGGCTTGGCCCGTCTTCTGGCAACGCGCTGTCCAGGCGCTGAGGCCCGGCGGCCGCATCGCGGGCGATCTCTTCGGCACCCGGCACGCCTTCGGATCCGAGGGCGATGTGCTGCTCTTCACCGAAGCCGAGGCGCGGGCCCTGCTGGCGGGCCTGGAGGTCGAAGCCTTCGACATCGAGGATGGCCATCGCCCCAGCGGTGGCCAGATCACGCGCTGGCATGCCTTCGGCTTTGCCGCGCGCAAGCCGGCAGCCGGCGTGGCCTGGCAAACGCCCTGACGGCACCATCCATCATCGGCCGCTGCCAGGCGCCGCCATTCATCGTCCCCACCCGAACCCCATCACCCCCACCCCATGAACACCCCATCGACCCCGGCCGAGCAGGCCATCCGCGCGGCGCGTCAGGCGCAGAACGAGGCGATCGCGCGGTCGGACTTCGACGCCGTGGCGCGCCACTGGACCGAGGGCGTCACGATCCGCCGCGCGCTGGGGCATGCGGTCGATGGCGCCGAGGCCGCGCGCCAGGTGCTGGAGCAGGCCGCGCAGCGCCGTCCGGCCATCGTCTATGCGCGCATCCCTGACGGGGTGCAGGTCTCCGGCCACTGGCCACTGGCCTACGAAGAAGGCGCGTGGTCGGCCTGCCTGGCGTCGGACCTGGCGCAGCCCATCCAATCGGGCCGTTATGCGGCGCAGTGGGTCTGCCGTGGCGGCACCTGGCTGATCCGCTCCGAGGTCTTCGTGGCCCTCGGCGGCAGCGGCCCGGGCCTGGACATGGCGGCGCTGCCGTAGGCCGCGGCCGGCCACGGCCACGGCCACGGTTTCAGCCACGGTTTCAGCCGGTGGCCACCCCCCGCGCCTGCGCGGCATGCCAGTCCATCTGCAGCCGCTCGAAGGCCGCCGCCGCCGCTTCGGCCTGCGCACGCGCCTCGGCCGGCCGGCCCTGCTGCCGCGCCAGCTGCGCCGCGCACAGCCCATTGCACGCCGCCTCGTGCGCCGACTGCCGGCGCGCCGCCACCTGCTGCGCGCGCGCCAGCCAGCGTGCGGCGCGCGCCGCGTCGCCGCGGCCGGCGGCATGCAGCGCCAGCGCGCGCGCGGCCATGGCGGCGCCGATCAGGTCGCCCTTGCGGCCGCGCTGCAGGGCGGCGATGGCATGCGCCCGCGCGCGATCGGGCTGGCCCAGCGCCAGCCAGCCGTCCACCAGCCAGCCCAGGTTGAGCGAGCGGAACAGCCCGCTGTCGCGCGGCGCCAGCCAGCCGGTGGCCTGGTCGGCCACGGCGATGTAGCGCTCGTCGCCCGTCAGCCGCCAGTCGGCGAAGGCGGCGGTCACGCGGCCCTGGCAGAACTGGAACAGGCTGCGCGTGCGCTCGGCGATCCAGGTCGATTCCTGCGCCACCTCGCGTGCTTCGGCCCAGCGCCCTTGCCAGGTCAGCAGCGCCGAGCGCCAGCCCTGGATGGACGCGCCGATCTGGTGCCGGTGGCCGTCCACCACGGCCCAGGCCTCGTCCAGCAGCGCTTGCGCCTGCGCAAAGTCGCCGCGGTCGCCTACCACCGTGGCCTGGCACACCAGCGCATAGGCCAGGCCCACCGACGTGCGGCCGCTGCGCCGGTGGCGGCGCTTGATGGCCACCGCCTCCTGCAGCAGCGGCAGCGCGCCGTCGTAGTCGGCGGCCGCCGTGCGCGCCTGGCCCAGGGTGGCGCGGATCTGCACCGCCAGCGGGTCGTCGCCCGGGCCGGCGGCATCCCGCGCGCGTTCGATGTGGGTGATGCACGCGGTCGACTCCCCCAGCGCATACAGCACGTAGCCCAGCGAATGCTCGGCCCGTGCGATCAGCGCCGGGTCGCCCAAGGCGCGCGCACGCTCGACGCCGCGCTCGAAGACGGCCAGGTCGGCACGGGCGCCGTCGAAGACGCTGACCAGGCCCAGCCGGTCGCTGATGGCCAGCCAGCGCCGCGTCTCCTGGCCCTCGGGGTCGGCGCGGTCCAGCTCTTCCAGCGCCAGGTGGTACATCGCACGGGCGCGGTCCAGCACCGAGAGGGCCGCCGCGCGGTCGCCGGCGGCCTCGGCATGGTGTGCGGCCTCGGCCGGCCGGCCGGCGGCGCGGAAGTGGTAGGCCAGGGCCTCGTGGGGGGGGTCGGCGCCGTCGCCGGCACGCCCCAGCAGCGCCTGCGCCACGCGGTCGTGCAACTGGCGGCGCTGGTGCAGGCCCACCGATTCGTAGATCACGTCGCGCGTCAGCCCGTGCTTGAAGCGGAAGGCCCCGTCGGGCTCGGCAAACAGCAGATCCTCGTCGGCCAGCGCCAGCAGCGCCGGGTCGTCGCGGCGGCAGCCGCCCAGTTCCTGCAGCAGCCCGGGCGGGATCAGGTTGCCGATCACCGCCGCCAGCCGCAACAGGTCGGCCTGCGCCGGCGGCAGCCGCGCCACGCGCGATTCCACCAGCACGTTGAGCCAGTTGCCGCCGCCCAGCCGCCGCACCAGCCACTGATCGGGGTCGTCGTGCCCGGCCGAGTGGCACAGCTCTTCCACGTACAGCGGGTTGCCGCCGGAATACAGGCGGATCTCGGCGGCGATGAAGGGGTCGGCCTGCGGCAGCAGGTGCTGCACCGAAGCCAGGGTTTCGCCGACCGAAAACGGCGCCAGCTCGATCACCTGCACGCCCTGCAGTTCGGCACTGCCTTCGTCGATGGCGCGCGCGGTGGCCAGCACCAGCAGCGGCAGCCCCGGCGTGTCGCGGCCCAGCGTCGACAACCACAGCTGCGTGGTGGCGTCGGCCCATTGCCAGTCGTCCAGAAACAGCAGCAGCGGCTGGCGCGCGGCCAGGGCCTCGAACAGCGTGGCCAGCGCGCGCAGCGACGCATCGGCGCCGGGCGGGCGCTCGGCGTCGGCCGCGGGCAGGCCCAGCAGCGGGCGCAGCGGTGCGGCCAGCCCGGGCTGCTGGTGCTCGGCCAGCAGCCGGTCCAGCGCCGCCTGCACCTCGGCGGCCGGCGCATCGGGCGCGAGCGCGAGTGCGCCGCGCAGCATCTGCACCAGCGGCTGCAGCGGCGCGGCCGCGCCCTCGTCGACGCCGTGACCCTGCAGGATGCGGCAGCCCTTCCAGGCGGTGTGCTGCACAAACTCGGTCGCCAGCCGCGTCTTGCCCACGCCGGGTGGCGCCGCGATCACCAGCCGCAACGTGGCGCCGGCCAGCACCTGGCCGAGCGCGTGCTCGAGCTGCCGCAGCTCGGCCTGGCGGCCGATGAAGGGCTGCAGCCCGCGGCGTGCGCGTGCCTCGAAGGCGCTGATCGCCTGGCCGCGGCCCAGCACCGGCCGCGCCAGCACCTCGGAGCCGTCGCCGTCGATGGCCACCGCGCGCTGGGGCCCGGCCTCGAAGTGGTGCAGGTCGGGGCCCAGGCAGTCCTCGCTGACCAGGATCTCGTCGCGCCCGGCGGCGTCGGACAGGCGGCCGGCGATGTTGGGCGCCATGCCCAGCAGTTCCAGGCTGCCGACGATGGCGTCACCGCGCTGCACCAGCACCAGGCCGGCGTGGATGCCGCTGTGCAGGCGCAGGTCGGTGTGGCGGCCGCGCGGCCCGAAGCCGCGCAGCGCGGCCACCTGGCGGTGCAGCTGCACGGCGGCTTCCACGGCGCGGCGGCTGTCGCCCTCGCGCGGCTGCGGCCAGCCGAAGATGGCCAGCATGCCGTCGCCCTGGATGCGAACCAGCGTGCCGCCATGCGCGGCCACCGCGGTCGAATAGAGCTGGCGCAGCGCGCCCAGCAGCTCGGCGTAGTCCTCGGCCTCCAGCGCGCCGCTGAGGGCGGTGGAGCCGCTGAGGTCGGCAAACAGCACGCTGACCCGGCAGCGCCGGCTCTCGGTGCCGGTGGGGGTGCTGCCACCGGGCTTGCCGGTGTCGGGTGCGGGCTCCGGGGTGGTGACGCCGGCCGTTTGCATGGCGGCAGACTGTAGCGGAGCCCGCTCGTGCCGACAGGCTTCAGCCGGCCGCCGCGTCGAAGGCCGCGTCCACCGGCACCTGCAGCGCGGTGGCGATCTGGTTGGTCCTGGCCGCCAGCGCCACGATGGCCATCAGCTCGGCATGCTGTTCGTTCGTCATGCCCTTGGCCCTGGCGGCAGCGGTGTGCGAATGCACGCAGTAGCTGCAGCCGTTGACGATGGAGACGGCGATATAGACCAGTTCCTTGGTCAGCGGGTCCAGCGTCGACGGCGTGGCCATCAGCGCCTTCACCTCGGCCCAGGTGCGTTCCAGCAACGGCGGGTCGAAGGCCAGGTGACGCCAGAGGTTGTTGATGAAATCGGTCCTGCGCGTGGCGCGGATGTCGTCGAAGACGGCCTTCACGCGCGGGTCGGTTTCGGGGGCGGCGGGTGCGGCGACGGTGCTCATGGGGGTGACCTCGGGGGCGGTGGTTGCTGGAAGACCCTGTGCCGCATGCTACGGTGCGGCTGGTTGTGCTGCTGCCCCACCCGTTCATGCCGAAGATGACCCTTGCCCCGCTTCCGCCGCTGCCCCCGCTGCCCCCGCGCCACACCCGCTGGCTGGCCGCGCTGCTGGCCGCGCTGCTGGCCGCGCTGCTGCTGCTGCTGGCCGCCTGCGGCGGCGGCTCCGGCGAACCCGCACCGCCGGTGGTGATCGAGCCCGAGGGGCCGGGGCGCACGCTGGCGGTCACCCCGCTGCGGACCTTCACCACCGCCGAGGTCTCGGCCGCGCTGGCCGCGCTGGGCGAGCAGGCGCCGGCGGTGCCGGTGCGCCATGCCGTGCAGACCTGGCGCATCGACTATCTGACGCTGGATGCCGACGGCCGCGAGCAGCGCGCCTCGGGCCTGCTGGCGGTGCCGGTCAAGCCTGCCGGCCGGCGCAGCCCGGTGCTGAGCTACCAGCACGCCACCATCTTCCTGGATGCCGAGGCGCCCAGCAACGCGCTCGCCGCCGGCGAGCCGCCGATCGTGCTGGCGGCCACGGGGTATGTCGTCGCCGCCGCCGACTACCTGGGCTACGGCGTCAGCAAGGGCTTTCCGCATCCCTACCTGCTGTCGGCGCCGTCGGCTTCGGCGGTGCTGGACCTGCTGACGGCGGCGCGCAACTGGCGGCTGCGCAACGGCGTGGCGGGCAACGGGCAGCACTTCCTGGCCGGCTATTCGGAAGGCGGCTACGTGACCATGGCCGCCCACCGCGCGCTGCAGGCCGCTCCCGGCGTGCACCGCGACGAACTGGTGGCCACCGTCCCCGGCGGCGGCCCCTACCACCTGGCGGCCACGCTGGATGCGCTGCTGGAACTGGTGCGCGACGACTACCCGCTGCTGGGTGCGCTGATCGACCCCGGCTTCCTGCGCCGGCTGGGCAACGATGTGCGCGACGAGGTGCGCCGGCAACTGGTGCGCGCGCTGCTGCCGGGCAATGCCGACGTCGCCTTCGACACCCGCTTCATCGATCCCTACCTGGCCGATGACCGCGATCTCATCGAGCGCCAGAGCAACGTGCACGACTGGCGGCCGGAGCGCCGCGTGCGCCTGTTCCATGGCCGCGACGACCGCACCGTGCCCTATGTCAGCGGCAGCAGCACGCTGCAGGCCCTGCAGGCCCGCGGCGCGCCCGACGTGACGATGACCGACTGCGCGGCGGTGCCCGCCGGCCACCTGGAATGCGTGCCCGGCTACTGGCGGCACCTGCTGACGGTGCTGGACGCGCAGGCGCGCGACCTGTAGCGGCGGGCGATCCCGATCCGGGCCTCCCGGTCGGGATCGCTCCCCCTGGGGGGGGCGGCCCGAGGGCCGCGGGGGGCTGGATTCAGCCGGCGCGGATCACGCGTTCGTCCCCGGGCTCGGCATACAGCGCCTCCACCTCGGTGGCGCGCCGCTGCAGCACCGCGCGCTGGTTGACATAGCCCTTGTCGGTGATCTCGCCGGCATCGGCGCTCGGCGGCTCGGCCAGCACCAGCGCGCGCGCCACCGCCTGGCTGCTGCCGCCGCCTTCGGCCTGGAGCGCACCCAGCGCCTGGGCGATGCGCCGGCGCAGTTCGTCGGGCGGCAACTCCTTCGCCTGCGGCGAGAGGAAGATCAGCGCGCAGGCTTGCGCGCGGTCGTGGCCGGTGATCACCACGTCCTGCGCCAGCGGCGCCAGCGCGCTCACCACACGGATGCGCAGCGTGCCCACGCTGACCCAGGTGCCGGTGGTGAGCTTGAAGTCCTCGGCCACGCGGCCGTTGAAGACCACGCCGGCCTCGGGCCGCGCTTCGTCGGCCAGGTAGCCGGCATCGCCGATGCGGTAGTAGCCTTCGTCGTCGAAGGCCTGCGCCGTCAGGTGCGGCGCGTTGCGGTAGCCGGGAAAGATGGTCACGCCGCGCACGCGCAATTCGAGCTTCTGCGCATTGGGGACGAACTTGAGCTCCAGCCCCGGCAGCGGCAGGCCGATGACGCCGGCGCGGTCGAGCCTGAAATGCGCACTGGTGATGGCGGGGCTGGTTTCGGTGCTGCCCCAGCTGGTGGTGAACCACACCGGATCGTCCGGCCGCACGCGGCGCGCCACCGCTTCCAGCCGCTCCCAGGTGGCCTGCGGCAGCGCGGCGCCGGCATAGAACACCATGCGCAGCCGCGCGAAGACCTCGCGCGCCAGCGCCTCGTCGGCCTCCAGCGCCGGCAGCACCATCTCGAAGCCGCGCGGCACGTTGAACCACAGCGTGGGCTGCACCTCGCGCAGGTTGCGGATGGTCTTGTCCACCAGGCCCGGCGCCGGCCGGCCTTCGTCGATGTAGAGCGTGCCGCCGTGGCGCAGCACGAGGTTCAGGTTGTGGTTGCCGCCGAAGGTGTGGCTCCAGGGCAGCCAGTCCACCAGCACCGGCTTCTCGCGCTCGAGGAAGCGCCACACCTGCGCCATCATCTGCATGTTGGCGCACAGCATGCGGTGGCTGTTGATCACCACCTTGGGGTGGCCGGTGCTGCCGCTGGTCAGCAGGTATTTGGCGTGGTCGTCGGGCAGGATGGCCTGGTAGGCCTGCATCACCGCCGGGCTCTCGGCGGTGCGCAGCAGGGTGTCGAAGGCGAGCGCGCCGGGGAAGGTCTCGGCACCCTGGCTGAAGACGGTGACGGCGTCGATGCCGGCGGTATGCAGCGCCGGGCCGTAGACCGGGGCGTCGCTGGCATACACCAGCGCCGGCCCCAGCGTGGCCAGGATGCCGTGGATCTTGCTGTAGTCCTGCGTCAGCCGGCAGTAGGCGCTGCTGACGGTGCACACCGCGCGGCCCACGTGCATGGCGCCCAGCATCAGCAGCAGGTGGTCGACGCTGTTGTCCGACAGCACCACCACCGGCCGCTGCGGCGGCAGCTTCAGGCCCAGCAGGCTCTGCGCCACGGCGCCGACGGCACGGCGCAGTTCGCGCCAGCTCAGCCGGCGCCAGCCGCCCTGCGCATCGCGCTCGGCCACCGCCAGCGCGTCGGGCGTCTCGGCGGCCCAGCGTTCGATCCATTCACCCACGCAGCGGGCGTAGGGCTTGAGCGGCTCGGGCGAGCGCAGCACGAAGCTGTCGTCGTCGAAGGGAATGCGGGCCACGCGGGGCGGCGCCAGGTTCTGGGGATCGTCGAAGAAGGGGATGGCCATGGCACGCTCCGGGCTTTGAGGCATCGTAGAGCTGCAACATAGTGCATTGAAAGCGGGTGTTCCCTAGCCTGGAGTGCAGCAACGATGAACCATCGTGCACATCATGGCCGGGGTGGCTTGACTTCCTGCGCCCGGGCCTCAGTTGCAGGCCTCGTCCACTTTGGCCGTGCGCATGCTGTTGCCCCTGGTCTTCGTCGGCTTGCTGGTGCTGGCGGTGGCCGCCTGGCTGGCAGGCCCGCCGCTGTGGGCGGCCTGGCGCCGGCGGCGGCTGACGGCGCCGCCGTTTCCGCGCGCCTGGCGCGCCATCCTGCGCCGGCGCATGCCGCTGTACCAGCGGCTGCCGGTGCCGTTGCAGCGGCGGCTGCAGCAGCATGTGCAGGTGATCCTCGGCGAGGTGCCCTTCATCGGCTGCCAGGGCCAGCCCATCACCGACGAGGTGCGCGTGCTGATTGCCGCACAGGCGGCGCTGCTGCTGCTCGGCCGGCCGGCCGGGCGCTTCCGCGGTCTGCGGCAGGTGCTGGTCTACCCCGGCGCCTTCGTCGTCGACCGGCCGCTGGCCGACGGTGCCATCGTGCAGGACGCGCGCCGCGTGCTGGTCGGTGAATCCTGGCAGCAGGGGCAGCTGGTGCTGTCGTGGCCCGACGTGCTGGCCGGCGCCGCCGACCCGGCCGACGGCCACAACGTCGTCATCCACGAATTTGCACACCAGCTCGACCAGGAAAGCGGGCCCGCCAACGGCGCGCCGTTTCTCGGCCGGCGCGACGCCTATGCTCGCTGGTCGGCCACGCTGGGTGCGGCCTACGCGCAACTGCGCGCGCAGCTGGCGCGCGGCGAGCCGACGCTGATCGACCCCTACGGCGCCAGCGATGCCGGCGAATTCTTCGCCGTCGTGTCGGAACTGTTCTTCGAGCGCCCGGCCGCGCTGGCTGAACGCCATCCGGAGCTGTATGCCGAACTGAGCACCTACTACCGCTGCCATCCGCTGGCGTGGTGAGTCACGGCAGCGCGACCTTGACCGTGCGGCCGCATGGTAGGCTCGCGCCGCGCCGCAGGGGGAACCGGCCGTCAGAGCCGCGGCATGGCGCCGGTGCCCGCGTGCGGGCATCCACATTCACCCACGGACCCTTGAATGGCAAAGACCTACGAACAGCTCCAGCGACAGATTGCGTCCCTGCAGGCCGAAGCCGAAAAGCTGCGCCGCAAGGAACTCGGCGAAGTGATCGGCCGCATCCGCGAGGCGGTCAGCTTCTATGGCATCACGGCGGAAGACCTCGGCCTGGACGCGAAGTCGTCCGCCAGGCCCAAGGCCAAGGGCCGCGCCAAGCCCGGCCGCCAGGCGGCGAAGGGGGCCCAGGCCGCCGTGGCCTTCCGCAACGAAGCCGGTCAGACCTGGGGTGGCCGCGGCAAGCGCCCGCAGTGGCTGCGCGACGCGCTGGCCGCCGGACACACGCTCGACGAGTTTCGCGTCGCCGCCGGCTGACGGCGTTGCCCCGCGCGGCCGTTCAGCCTCGGCGGCCACGCCTTCGCAGCCGGGGCCGTCAGCCGAACGGCCGCACCCCGAACCAGGCCGCATGCGCCCAGAAGGCGAAGAAGGCCCAGGCCGCCATGCCGGCCACGACCGCGATGCCGGTGCCGGCCAGCGAGCCCGCGGGATAGCGGGTGCCGTTGGCGACATCGCGCCGACGCGCGGCGCGGAAGTCCAGCACCGCCCACAGCAGGAAGCCGCCGAACAGCAGCAGGTCGGCCAGCGTGTGGTTGGCCAGCAGGTGCGCCAGCGCCCACACCTTGACGCCCAGCACCATCGGGTGGTGCAGCCTGGCCTTGATGCCGTTGCCCGGCACATAGGCGGCAGCCAGCAGCACGAAGGCGACCAGCGTCAGCAGCCCGCCCAGGTGGCGCGCCCAGGTGAGCGGTGCCCACAGCGCCACCGGGTCCTGGCGCGCCGCGCCGTAGCCCCAGACGATCAGCGCCAGGCCCACCGCCGACAGCACCGAGTAGCCGCCCTTCCACGCGCCTTCGCCGATGCGGGCGATGGTGCGTGCGCGCCAGGGCTCGGCGACGATGCGCACCGAGTGGGCACCGAGGAAGATCAGAAGGCCGAGGATGAGGGCGGTCATGGCGACGTGCTGAGGTCGTGAGGGCGCCGCATTGTGGCCCTGGCCGACGGACGCGGCCAGCACGGGCCCGCACGCGCGGGCTCAGTGATCCTCGATGCGCGTGTGCGTGGCCTCGGCCAGCCCGCCGGTATCCGGGTCCAGCCAGTCCGACAGGCCGAGCGCCTGTTCGGCTTCGGGCAGCGATTCCTCGGCTTCGATGTCGCCGTCGTCGGCGCGGTGCAGATCGGCCAGCGCCTCTTCGGCCGTGGCGTAGGGGCCGATCTGCAGGCGGCCACCCCTGCCCAGCCAGTAGTAGCCGTCGGGATGGCGTACCAGATCCTGGCTGTCGGGCAGCGACAGATCCAGCAGGGCGGCATCGTCGGGAGCCAGCTCGGCAAGGGTCCGGGCCAGGATCGGGGTGGGGTTCATCTGGCGCTCCAGCAAACGCTCGGCTCATTCTGCGCCCGGACCCGGGCGACGTGTTGCGTTGACGCAAGCCCCCGGGCGCCGCCCGGCGCCGCCCGCTACAGTGCGGACGCATGAGCTCGACCGACCTGCCCGCATCGCCGGCCATCCGCCACCGTCCCGAGGCCTCGCGCTTCGAAGCCGACTTCGAGGCCGGCCTGGCCGTGTGCACCTACCGTCGGCAGGGCGACATGCTGCTGATCACCCACACCGAGGTGCCGCCGGCGCTGGAGGGCCGTGGCATCGCCGCCGCCCTGGTGCAGGCGACCCTGGACTGGGCGCGCGCCGAAGGCCTGCGCGTGCGGCCGCTGTGCGGGTATGTCGCCGCCTACATGCGCCGCCATCCCGAGACGCAGGACCTGCTGGCCTGAAGCGCCTGGCCGCCCGCCGGCGAGTGTGAATCGGTCACCGTCTGCCAGCGCCTTCCGTCACCGGGCGCGGGCGTGGCGCCGCGCACACTCCCGCGCATGGCCTCGACCCTTCGCACCTACGCCCCCTCCGCGCCCGCGGTCTCCGTCATGCCCACGCGCCGGGTTGGCGACGGCGGGCCCCGATGTGCTGCCGATGTCCACTGGCTGAAGCTGCCCCGCGCCGACCAGGGCCTGCGCTACGCGCTGCTGCGCTGGGCCGTGGTGCTGCCGGCGCTGTGGCAGGGCCATCGCCTGCAGCCGCAACGAGCCACCTGCTATGCCAGCCGTTTCGAGCCGCGCAAGGCCCTCGGCGATCGCTTCGCCCAGCTGTTCGACCTGCGCCGCGGGCCTGGTGGCTTGGACGATCCCGTCCTGCATGCGCAGGGCGTGATCGGCCTGCTGCAGGCGCGCGTGCTGGCGGACCTGGGTGTCCAAGGCCGCCACGTGCGCCTGCTGCGCCACCGCACGCGGCTGCCGGGTGGCGTGGCGCCCGGCCTGGCCACCCGCACGCAGGACATCGACTGCCGCCTGGCGCGCGTGGTGCGCGTGGGCCCGACCGAGGTCGTCGCGCTGATCGAGACGCACATCGCCGACCCCGGCGGCCGCACGCTGCTGCAGGCCGAGGACGCCTTCATCGTGCGCGACCTCGAGGTCGCGGACGTCGTGCAGGCCGACGAGGACGATCTGCTGCGCCGTGCCCTCGGCCGCATGCGCCGGCGCGGCCCCGGGATCGACCCTGCTGCGCGTGGCGTGCGCTGGCGCCAGCTGTATGTCGCCCCCGACGCCGGGCGCCGCTTCGCGCGCCTGGCGGGCGGGCAAGGCCGGTGGCCCTGGCGCTGCGCGCCCGTGCCGCCGATGTACCTGCGCCACCTGGTGTCGCGCGAACTCTCCGAGTGGGGGCTCGAAGGGAGCGGGCTGCAGATCACCTTCATCGGCAAGGCCGGCCCCGGCCAGATGCTGCGACTGCTGCTGCAGGGCGACGCCTTCGAGCTGATCGACGAGCGCGGCCGGCTGCTGGCCTTCGGCAACGCCTGACGGCCGACGGACTACCAGCGCGCCGGCAGCTTCTTCAGCATCACGATGCGCCGGCCCTCGGCGGCGATGTAGCCGCCGATCGTGAGCTGCTTGAAGATGCGGCTGATCATCTCGCGCGACGAGCCCACGCGGTCGGCGATGTCCTGCTGGGTGAGGCGTTCGGGCACCACCAGGCGGCCGGTGGCGTCGGTCTCGGCCAGTTCGTGGAGCAGCTTGGACACGCGGGTATAGACATCGTCCAGCGCCAGGCGCTTGACGGTATCGGTGGAGCGGCGCACCAGGCCGATCAGCTTGCGGACGAGGTGCAGTGCGAAGTCGGGGTGGGTGCCGAGAAAATCGCGCACGTTGGTCCCGGTGACGACCACGCAGGTGGTCGGCTCGAGCGTCATCACCGAGGCCGAGCGCGGGCCGCCGTCGAGCGTCATCTCGCCGAAATATTCGCCCGCGCCGAGCGTGGTGTAGACCACCTCGCGGCCATTGGCACCGGCGCCGTAGATCTTCACCTTGCCCCGGAGCACGATGAAGATCGAATCGGAATCGTCCTCTTCGTTGACCAGCACCGCGTGGGCCGGAAACGATTTGACGCCGCCGCGCTCGGCCATGGCCTGCAGCAACCGGTCGTCGAGGGCGGCGTCGTGCTCGGAAGGGCTCATCGGTGGATCCGGCCGCTGCCGGGCTGCAGCTGCCAGGGTGCCAGTATGCGACAAGGCCGGTGCCGCCGCGGCCGGCGACACCCTCGGTGTCGGCCGATCGGCCTGGCGGCGCGTTGATGCCCGCACCCGTGCCCCGGTACGGACATCGACCGCAGGGCTTGCGACCGGGTCGGTGCTGGGCCAAGATCGGCGCGACCCACGATGAGGGCATGACGTGATGGCGAAGACATTGGTGCGGACAACGTCCCGCCTGGCTGCCGACGGCCGCTGGGTGCTGTCACCGGGCCTGCCCGAGGCGCCGGTGATGGACGTGCTGTGCTCGCACTTCGTGCTCACGCTCACGCTGCACCAGGCCGGGCGCTTCAACCTGCGCCGCGACTGGGGCAGCCTGCTGTCGCTGGTGGGGCGCCATCTCGTGTGGCCGCTGCCGGTGCTGGCGCGCGTGCGCGCCTTTCTCGGCAAGCGCTGCAAGGGCAGCCCGCCCTGGCGTGGCCACGAGGCGCTGTCCGACGAGGCCTTCATCGAGCGCCACGGCTGCTGGCGCGGCCCCTACGAAGAGGGCACGCTCTTCTTCTACATCGACGAATACATCAAGGATGCGCCCAAGGACCTGCTGGCGGTGCTGTCCAATACCTGCGACTGGCTGTCGCGGCGGCTGAAGAAGCAGTCGGCGCTGGTGCAGAAGAATATCGACGCGCTGGCCGGGCTGCTGCAGCTCAATGCGGCCGAACGCGCGCTGCTGCTGTACGGCACGCTGGCGCGCTGCCAGCGCGACCTGCGCGGGCTGCTGGTGGAGTTCAAGGTCGGCAGCGCGCAGGAGGCCTATGCCGCGCTGGCCGCGGTGGCGGGTGTCGATGCGCGCGATGTCGCCGAGGCGCTGCGTGCCGGCTCGCGGCTCGAACGCATCGGCATGATCGAGAACCTGATCTCCGAGCAGAACATCACCGACCTCGCCGACCTGATGAAGGTCAGCGAGCAGCTGCCGCCGGTGCTGATGCGCGAATATGCCGGTCCCGGCGACCTGATGGCGGTCTTCACGCGGCCGGCGCCCAAGACCGAGCTGCGCGCCGATGACTTCACCTTCGTCGCCGACGACGTGCAGGTGCTGACCGGCCTGCTGCGCAACGCCACCACGCGCCGCGAGGCCGGCGTCAACGTGCTGCTCTACGGCCCGCCGGGCACCGGCAAGACCGAACTCGCCAAGGTGTGCGCGCAGGCCGCCGGCCTCGAGCTCTACGAGGTCGAATATGCCGACCGCGACGGCAACAGCCTGTCGGGCCGTGATCGCTACCGCAGCCTGCAGATCAGCCAGGTCTTCCTCAAGGGCAGCCCCGGCGTGGCGCTGCTGTTCGACGAGGTCGAGGATGTCTTCCCGCCCATCAGCACCGAGGCCGCGCAGCTGATCGCGCGGCTGGACAGCGCCGATGCGCCGGCCTCGGGCAGCGTCAGCGGCAAGGCCTGGGTCAACCAGATCCTCGAGACCAACCCGGTGCCGGTGATCTGGGTCACCAACCGCATCGAGCAGATCGACCCCGCCTTCCGGCGCCGCTTCCAGTACCACCTGCTGCTGAAGTCGCCGCCGCCGGGGGCGCGTGAAGGGCTGGTGGCGCGTGCGCTCGAAGGCGTGGCCGTGGGGCCCGACCTTGCTGCGCGGCTGGCCGAGCGCCGCGGCCTGACGCCGGCGCAGATCCGCACCGCGGTGCGCTTCGCGCGCCTGGTCGGTGCCGAGGCCACGCCGGCCGAGGTCGAGGCCCTGATCCTGCGCCAGCTCGGCAATGCCGACCGCGCTTTGGGCGGCAGCGGCGCGCGCGAGAAGCCCGCGCGGCCGGTGGTCACCGCCTACGACCTGTCGCTGCTCAATGTCGAATCGCGCTTTCCGGTGCCGCGCATCGTCGAGGCGCTGCGCCGCCGCGGCCACGGCACGCTGTGCTTTCACGGTGCGCCGGGCACGGGCAAGACGGCGCTGGCCGAACACATCGCCAGCGCGCTGCAGCGGCCGCTGATGATCCGCCAGGCCAGCGACCTGGCGAGCAAATTCGTCGGCGAGACCGAGCAGAACATGGCCCGCATGTTCGAGGACGCCGCCGCCGAGGAAGCCGTGCTGCTGCTCGACGAGGCCGACAGCTTCCTGCGCAGCCGCCGCCGCGCCGAGCGCAACTACGAGGTCACCGAGGTCAACGAGATGCTGCAGGGCATGGAGCGCTTTGCCGGCATCTTCATCTGCACCACCAACCTGTTCGAGGACCTGGACGAGGCGGCGCTGCGGCGCTTCACCTTCAAGATCCGCTTCCACCCGCTGACGCCCGAACAGCGCATCCGCATGTTCGTGGCCGAGGCCCTGGCCGGCGACGCCACCGCACTGACCGGCGAGCAGCGGCAGCGCCTGGCGGACCTGGACCAGCTGGTGCCGGGCGACTTTGCCGCCGTGCAGCGGCAGGTGCAGATTCTCGGCCAGGGCTTCGACCCCGACGGATTCCTCGCCCAGCTGGAGGGCGAGCATCGCGTCAAGCCCGAGGTGCGACAGCGCCGCGGCATCGGGTTTCTGTCAGCAACTGCACATTCCCCCCCGTCCGGCGGCTGACGCGGGCGCCGGCAGACCGATATGCTGCGGCGCTCGCCGTGCCAACCGGTGCGCGGCCTGCCTGACTGACCCCGGAGCCCATTGCCTCATGCCATCCGTCGGTGATTCATCGGTGCTGCTGTGGGTGGCATCTGCCTGCATCGCCTTCCTGGGCGCACGCACGTTCATCGAATACCTGCGTCGCCTGCACTACGACGGCCCGCTGCGCCTGTGGCGGGAATTGCTGCTGGGTGCGATGGCCCTCGGCGCTGCGCTGTGGAGCGCGATGATCATCGACATCGGCGCCCAGGGCCTGGCCTTCGAAATCGGCTACCACCCGGCCAAGGTCTTTGGCAGCCTGGCGGCGACGGTCGTCGCGATGGTGGCCATCGTCGTGCTGGCCACCCTCAGACCGGGCTGGATGCTCAAGCTGCTGGCGGTGCCGCTGGCCGCGCTGGCGGGCCTGGCGGTGCAGGTGGCCGCGATCTGGTCGATCGGTGCCGAGCCCGGGCTGGCCTGGCGCGCCGAGCCTTTGGTCTTCGCGCTGCTGCTGCTCATCGTCGGGCTGGCCTTCTCCGGGCGCATGGTGGTCAGTGCGCGTCGCGGCTCCCGGACCGACCGGCCGTCGCGTCGGCTGATGGCGGCACTGGTGCTCGGCGCCTGCGCGGTGGCGGCGCAGGAACTGGTGATTTCGGCTGCCGGCCTCGACCGCCAGGTGGTTTCGGCGCATGCGCGCTTCCTGCCCGAGGTGGTGATCACCCTGGTGGCTGGTGCAGGGGTGCCGATCGTCCTGGTGCTGCTGCTGGTCGACCAGCGTACGCAACAGCGGGTGCGCGCATCGCAGCGTGCCCGCCAGAAGCGCCGCAAGCCCGGTGACGCCGCCGAAGCGGCGGTCGACGACAGCGTGCTGATCGCCCCCGACGCGCAGACCCCCGCGCAGCGCTGACCGGCACGGCAGGCCGCGCCTGCCCGACAATGGCGGCATGCCTGCCCGACCGCCCCGCTATACCCGCGCCGCCGCGCTGCCCGACCTGCTGCGCACGCGCATCGTCATCATCGACGGTGCGATGGGCACGATGATCCAGCGCCACCGCCTGACCGAAGCCGATTTCCGCGGCCCGCGCTTTGCCGACCACGGCAAGGACCTGAAGGGCAACAACGACCTGCTGGTGCTGACGCGGCCCGACCTGGTCGAGGCCATCCACGACGCCTACCTCGCCGCCGGCGCCGACCTCATCGAGACCAATACCTTCGGCGCCACCTCGATCGCGCAGGACGACTACGGCCTGGGGCACCTGGCGCGCGAGATGAACCTCGAGGCCGCCCGCATCGCACGCGCTGCCGCCGACCGCCACGCCACGCCGGATCGGCCGCGCTGGGTCGCCGGCGCGCTGGGCCCGACACCCCGGACTGCCAGCATCAGCCCCGATGTCAACGACGCCGGGGCGCGCAATGTGTCCTTCGACCAGTTGCGCGATGCCTACCGCGAACAGGCCGAAGGCCTGCTGGACGGCGGCTGCGATCTGTTCCTGGTCGAGACCATCTTCGACACGCTCAACGCCAAGGCGGCGATCTTCGCGCTCGACGAGCTGATGGAAGACCGCGGCGAGCGGCTGCCGGTGATCATCTCGGGCACCGTCACCGACGCCTCGGGCCGCATCCTGTCGGGGCAGACGGTCGAGGCCTTCTGGCACAGCGTGCGCCACGCGCGGCCGCTGGCCGTGGGCCTGAACTGCGCGCTGGGTGCGGCGTTGATGCGGCCCTACATCGAGGAGCTGGCGCGCGTGGCCGGCGACACCTTCGTCAGCTGCTACCCCAACGCCGGCCTGCCCAACCCGATGAGCGAGACCGGCTTCGACGAGACGCCGCCGGTTACCGGGGCGCTGATGGAAGAGTTTGCCAAGAGCGGCTTCCTCAACATCGCCGGCGGCTGCTGCGGCACCACGCCCGAGCACATCGCCGAGATCGCGCGCCGCGTCTCGGCCTACCGGCCGCGCGGGATGCACGACCCGCTGTTTACCGCGCTGGAAACCGCCTGAGCGTCAGCGCGGGTCAGCGCCCGGTGAGCAGCCGCGCCGCGGTGGCGTAGCGCTCGGCGGTGGCGGCGATCACCTCGGCCGGCAGCGCCGGTGCCGGTGCCGTCTTGTTCCAGGGTTTGCCGTCGACCTGCGCCTGCTCCAGCCAGTCGCGCAGATACTGCTTGTCGAAGCTGGGCGGGTTCTGGCCCTCGCGCCAGCCCTCCACCGGCCAGAAGCGCGACGAATCGGGCGTCAGCACCTCGTCCATCAGCGTCAGCCGGTCCTGCGCGTCGAGGCCGAATTCGAACTTGGTATCGGCGATGACGATGCCGCGCGTCAGCGCGTAGGCTGCCGCCTCGGTATAGAGGCGCAGGGCCACGCTGCGCACCTCGGCCGCACGCTCGGCGCCGACCAGCGCGGCGGCCTGCTCGAACGAGATGTTCTCGTCGTGCGCGCCCGCCTCGGCCTTGGTGGCCGGCGTGAAGATCGGCTGCGGCAACCGGCTGGCCAGCTGCAGCCCGGGCGGCAGCGGCACGCCGCAGACGCTGCCGTCGGCCTGGTATTCCTTCCAGCCCGAACCGGCGAGGTAACCGCGCACCACCGCCTCGATGGGCAGCGGGCGCAGCCGCCTGACCAGCATCGCACGGCCGCGCACCTGCTCGACCTCGTCGGCGGCGACGACGCCCAGCGGATCCTCGCCGGTCAGGTGGTTGGGCACCACGTGCGCCAGGCGGTCGAACCAGAACAAGGCCATGCGCGTGAGCAGCGCACCCTTGGCCGGGATGGGCTCGCCCATCACCACGTCGAAAGCCGAGATGCGGTCGCTGGCCACCATCAGCAGGCGGTCGGCGCCGACGGCATAGTTCTCGCGGACCTTGCCGCGCCCCACCAGCGGCAGCGAATGCAGGCGGGACTCGTAAAGCGCGGACAAGGTCATGGTGCCGGTCTTACTTCGAAACCACCCGGACCATCTCGAGCACCTTGTTCGAGTAGCCCCACTCGTTGTCGTACCAGGCGATGACCTTGACGAAGGTCTTGTCCAGCGCGATGCCGGCATCGGCGTCGAAGACGCTGGTGCAGGGCTCGCCGCGGAAATCGGTGGCCACCACCTTGTCCTCGGTATAGGCCAGCACGCCCTTCATCGGGCCGGCGGCGGCGGCCTTCATCGCGTTGCAGATGTCGTCCCAGCTGGCTTCCTTGACCAGTTCGGCCGTCAGGTCGACCACGCTCACGTCGCTGGTCGGCACGCGGAAGCTCATGCCGGTGAGCTTCTTGTTCAACTCGGGGATCACCACGCCCACGGCCTTGGCGGCGCCGGTGCTGCTGGGGATGATGTTCTCGAGGATGCCGCGGCCGCCGCGCCAGTCCTTGTTGCTGGGGCCGTCGACGGTCTTCTGCGTCGCGGTGGCGGCGTGCACCGTGGTCATCAGGCCGCGCTTGATGCCGAAGCTGTCGTGCAGCACCTTGGCCACCGGGGCCAGGCAGTTGGTGGTGCAGCTGGCGTTGCTGATGATGGCCTGGCCGGCGTAGCTCTTGTCGTTGACGCCGTAGACGAACATCGGCGTGTCGTCCTTGCTGGGCGCGCTCATGATGACCTTCTTCGCGCCGGCGTCGATGTGCTTCTGGCCCGTTTCCTTGGTCAGGAAGAGGCCGGTGGACTCGACCACCACATCGGCGCCGATCTCGCCCCACTTCAGCTCGGCAGGGTCCTTCAGCGCGGTCAGGCGGATCTTCTTGCCGTTGACGACCAGGGTATTGCCGTCGACCGCGACCTCGCCCTTGAAGCGGCCGTGCACGCTGTCGTACTTGAGCATGTAGGCCAGATAGTCGGGCTCGAGCAGGTCGTTGATGCCGACGACCTCGATCTCGGGGAAGTTCTGCACCGCAGCGCGGAACACCATGCGGCCGATGCGGCCGAATCCGTTGATGCCAACCTTGATAGCCATGACGGGATCTCCTGAGGGTTACTTGGACAAAACCTTGTGCACGGTGTCGGCCACGTTCTGCGCCGTGAAGCCGAACAGCTTGAAGAGGGCGCCGGCGGGAGCGCTTTCGCCATAGCGGTCGATGCCGACCACGGCGGCGCAGCCATACTTCCACCAGAAGTCGGTGACGCCGGCCTCGACCGCCACGCGCGGCAGCCCGGGCGGCAGCACCGCCTTCTTGTATTTGACGTCCTGGCGGTCGAAGACCGTGGTGCTGGGCATGCTGACCACGCGCACCGCGATGCCGCGCCGCGCGAGTTCGGCCTGCGCATGCAGCGCCAGCTGCACCTCGGAGCCGGTGGCGATGATCACCGCCTGGGCCTTCTTCTTCAGCCCCACCTCGCCGGGCTCGGCCAGCACATAGGCGCCCTTGGCGATGTCGTCCAGGCCGGCCTTGGGTGCATAGGGCAGGTTCTGGCGCGACAGCAGCAGCGCCGTCGGGCGGTGCGCATTGCCCAGCGCGATCGCCCAGGCGATCGCCGTCTCGGCGGTATCGGCCGGGCGCCAGACGTCCAGCCCGGGGATCAGGCGCAGCGAGGCGGCATGCTCGACCGACTGGTGTGTCGGCCCGTCCTCGCCGAGTCCGATGCTGTCGTGCGTGAAGACGTGGATGACGCGCCGCTTCATCAGCGCCGCCATGCGGATGGCATTGCGGCTGTAGTCGCTGAAGGTCAGGAAGGTGCCGCCATAGGGGATGTAGCCGCCGTGCAGCGCCACGCCGTTCATGATGGCGGCCATGCCGAATTCGCGCACGCCGTAGTTGATGTGGCGGCCGCCGTTGGGCGTGCCGTCGGCATCGAAGCGCAGCGCCGGCGTGTGGCTGGTATTGGTCAGGTTGGAGCCGGTGAGGTCGGCCGATCCGCCCAGCAGCTCGGGCATGGCCTGGGTGAAGACCTCGAGCGCGATCTGGCTGGCCTTGCGGCTGGCCACCGTTTCGGCCTTGGTGTGCGCGGCGATCACGGCGTCGACCGCGGTCTGCGCGAAGCCGGAAGGCAATTCACCCTTCATGCGGCGCAGAAATTCGGCCGCCAGCTGGGGATGCGCGGCCTGGTAGGCGGCAAAGCGGTCGGCCCATTCGGCCTCGGCAGCGGCGCCGGCAGCCTTGGCATCCCAGGCCGCATAGGCGTCCTCGGGGATCACGAAGGGCTCGTGCGCCCAGGGCAGGCCGTCGCGCACCAGCTTGATCTCGTCGCCACCCAGCGGCTCGCCATGCGCCTTGGCGGTGCCGCCGCGGTTGGGCGAGCCCTTGCCGATGGTGGTCTTGCAGATGATCAGCGTGGGCTGGGTCGACGAGCCCTTGGCCTGCGCGATGGCGGCATCGACCGCATCGACGTCATGGCCGTCGACCGGGCCGATGACGTCCCAGCCATAGGCCTTGAAGCGGCCGCCGGCGTCGTCCACGTACCACGGTGCGACCTGGCCGTCGATGGAAATGCCGTTGTCATCGTAGAGCGCGATCAGCTTGTTCAGCTTCCAGGCACCGGCCAGCGCGCAGGCCTCGTGGCTGACGCCTTCCATCAGGCAGCCGTCGCCCAGAAACACATAGGTGTGGTGGTCGACGACCGCGTGGCCGGGGCGGTTGAATTCGTGCGCCAGCAGCTTCTCGGCCAGCGCCATGCCCACCGCATTGGTCAGGCCCTGGCCCAGCGGGCCGGTGGTGGTCTCCACGCCCGGCGTGACATCGACCTCGGGGTGGCCCGGCGTCTTGCTGTGCAGCTGGCGGAAGCTGCGCAGCTCGCTCATCGGCAGGTCATACCCGCTGAGGTGCAGCAGCGCATAGACCAGCATCGACGCATGGCCGTTGCTCAGCACGAAGCGGTCGCGGTCGGCCCACTGCGGGTTGGCCGGGTTGTGGCGCAGGTGGCGCGACCACAGGGCCACCGCCATCTCGGCCATGCCCATCGGGGCGCCGGGATGGCCGGAACTGGCCTGCTGCACGGCGTCCATCGCCAGGGCGCGGATCGCATGGGCCATCAGGGACGGGGACTGCGGGTGGCGGAGGTCGTCGGGCATGCGAGGGGCGCGCGCGGGCGCGGTCGGGCTTGGGGGAAATACCGATTCTAGGAGGCCCGGGCCCGTCGTTCGTATGATCGAGCGCATGCAGGGCCTGCACCTGACCGCCGACCTTCGCCGCTGCCCGACCGACCGCGCGCTGTTCGGCGACCCCGGGGCCCTGCGGGACTGTTGCCTGCAGGCGGTGATGGCCTGCGGCCTGACGCCGGTGGGCGAACTGTTCCACCGCTTCGAGCCCGGCGGTGGCGTCACCGGCGTGGTGCTGCTGGCCGAGTCGCACCTGGCGGTGCACACCTGGCCGGAGCTGGGCGCGGTGACGATCGACGTCTACGTGTGCAATTTCAGTGGCGACAACGGCGCGCGGGCCGAAGCGCTGCTGGCGAGCCTGGAGGGCGCCTTCGCGCCCGGCGCCGTGGACCGGCAGCGGCTGCAGCGCGGGCGGCCCGGCGCCGCCCTGATGGCCTGCGGGACAGACGAGCCGGCACCCCCGGCACGCGCCACATGAACAAGACGCTCGGCGGCAAGACCGTCCTCCTGACCGGGGCCTCGCGCGGGCTCGGCGTGTGCATCGCGCGCGCGCTGGCGGAGCAGGGCGCGGATCTCGTGCTGAGCGCGCGTGACGCCCCCCGGCTGGCCGCAGTGGCCGACATGTGCGCGGGGCTCGGCGCGCGGGTCCGGGTGGTGGTGGCCGACGTCGCCGTCCGGGACGAGCGGGCGCGGCTCGTCGACGAGGCGGGGCCGGTCGACGTGCTCGTCAACAACGCCGGGCTGGAGGTGGCGCTGGCGCTCCTCGATCAATCCGACGCCGACGTGGCACGACAGCTCGAGGTCAACCTGGTCGCCCCCATCGATCTGGCACGACGCATCCTGCCCGGCATGGTCGAGCGCGGGCGCGGGGTGATCGTCAACATCTCCTCCATGTCCGGCAAGTCGCCCACGCCCTACAACGCGGTCTATGCCGCGACCAAGTCCGGCCTCAACGGCTTTGCCGCCTCCGTCGCCATCGAGCTCGAGGGCACCGGCGTCCACGTCGGCACGGTGTGCCCGAGCTTCATTGCCGAGGTCGGCATGTGGGCGGACACCGGGGTCAGGGCACCGGCCATGCTGAAGGAGGTGTCACCGGCCAGGGTCGCACGCGGCGTGCTGCAGGTGATCGCCGGTGCGCGCGAGGTGCTCGTCACACCCAACCCGGTGCGGCCGCTGCTCGCGGCCAAGGAGCTCTTTCCCGGTCTCGACGCCAGGGTGCTCAAGGCCATGGGCGTGCTCGAGGCGCTCGAAGCGCGGGCCCGGGCGGTCAAGGCAAGGCGCGCCGCCCCGCCGCCCGGTCTGCCGCCGGGCCTGCCGCCGGCGGGGTAGCTGCCGGTTGGCGATCAGCCCGCCAGCGGCCTGGTGATGGCGTCGATGCGCGCCAGCAGCTCGGGCGTGAGCTGGTCCAGCACCGCCAGCGCCCCCAGGTTCTGCTGCAGCTGCTCGACGCGCGAGGCGCCGGTGATGACGGTGCTGACGCGCGGGTTCTTCGCCGCCCAGGCGATCGCCAGCTGCGCCAGCGTGCAGCCCAGTTCGGCGGCGATCGGCGCCAGCTGCGCCACCGCGGCATTCTTGGCCGGGTGGGTCAGCCCCTCGCGCAGGAAGGCGTAGGTTTCCACCGTGCCGCGGCTGCCCGCGGGCACGCCGTCCTTGTATTTGCCGGTCAGCAGGCCGCTGGCCAGCGGGCTCCAGGTCGTCAGGCCGAGGCCGATGTCCTCGTACAGGCGCGCATAGTCCTGCTCGACGCGGTGGCGGTGGAACAGGTGGTATTGCGGCTGCTCCATCACCGGCTTGTGCAGGTGGTGGCGGTCGGCGATCTCCCAGGCGGCGCGGATGTCGGACGCGCTCCACTCGCTGGTGCCCCAGTACAGCGCCTTGCCCTGGGTGATGATGTCGCTCATCGCGCGCACCGTCTCCTCGATCGGCGTGTGCGGGTCGGGGCGGTGGCAGTAGACGAGGTCGATGTGCTCGAGGCCGAAGCGCTTCAGGCTGCCGTCGATGGCCTGCATCAGGTATTTGCGGTTGAGCGTGTCGCGGCGGTTGACGGCCTCGCCGTCGCGGTCCAGGCCCCAGAAGAATTTGGTCGAGACGAGGTAGTTCAGGCGCGGCCAGGCCAGCGTCTTCAGCGCCTGGCCCATGATGGTCTCGCTCTGGCCGCGGGCATAGACCTCGGCGTTGTCGAAGAAGTTGATGCCGGCGTCGAAGGCGGCGGCCATCATCTCGACGGCGGCCTTGGCATCGACCTGGTTGGCGTAGGTGACCCAGGATCCGAGCGACAGCGTGCTGACGCGGATGCCGGCGCGGCCGAGGCGGCGGTATTGCATGGGGAAGGTCCTCTTGCTCGTGGTGGCGGTGAAAACCCCCGAGGGTAGCCGCTTCAGCGCGGCCGGCGCTCCAGCGGGCCGATCTGCAGCAGCGTCAGCGCGGCGCCGCCCAGCACCAGCGCGAAGCCGATCCAGTCCAGCCCGGCCGGCCGCTCGCCCACCAGCAGCATGGCGCCGGCCACGCCCACCACCGGCACCGCCAGCGTGGTCAGCGACGACACCGTGGCGCTGACGCGCTCGGCCAGGATGAACCACAGCCAGTAGGCCATCGCGGTGGCGAAGACGATGTGAAAGGCCATCGCCGCCGCCACACGCGGGCTCGGCGGCCAGCGCGGCGGCGCCTCGCCGACGACCAGCGCCGCCAGCACGCCGCAGCCGGCGCCGATCAGCAGCTGCCAGGCGGTGATGGTGATGCGCGCGCCCTGCACCGGCCAGCGCTTGAGCAGCACCGTGCCGGCCGCCCAGCCGAAGGCTGCCAGCAGCGGCAGCAGCAGGCCGCGCAGCGGCGGTGCCGGCGCGCCGCCCGACCAGGCTGCCGCCAGCGCCCGCACGACGGGCCAGGCCAGCAGCGCCACCCCGGCCATGCCGATGGCCAGCGCCACGGCCCGTGCGCGCGTGAGGCGCTCGCCCAGCCACCACCAGGCCAGCAGCGCCGACATCATCGGCATCGTGAAGGTCAGCACCGCCGCGCGCGAGGTGCTGGTCGACAGCTGCGCGAAGGCGGTGCAGAAGTTGAACAGCGCCACCGCCAGCAGCCCGCCGGCTATGACGCCCGGCCACGCGGCGCGCGGCGGCAGCAGCGGCTGGCGCTGCAGCAGCGACAGCGCCAGCAGCAGCAGTGCGCCCACGCCCAGGCCCACCGCGCGCAGCGTGAACGGCGGCCACTCGCCGAGCGCGATCTTCACCGCCGGCCAGTTCAGGCCCCAGGCCAGCGCCAGCAGGATGGGGATCAGGCGCAGCGGCATGGGGCGGACGCGGCTTCGCAGCCGGCGATGAAGGCTTCCTCGAAGACCGAATAGCCGGCGAGGTCGGCATGCGCGAAGCGCACGCGGCCGCTGCCGCCACGCAGCGCCGCGCGCGCCGCCGCGCTGTGCCGGCGCCCGGGCACCGGCACCGCCATCGCGTGGCCGTAGCGCATGAGGTCGATGCGCTGCACGCGTTCCGGCAGGTCGGGATGCGCCGGCGTCAGTTCGTCCAGCATGCGCCGCGCCCAGTGCTGCCAGGGCTGGTCCAGCAGCGCCTGGCGCTCGGCGATCGGCACCGTGGCATAGGCCGTCAGCACAGTGGCACCGGCATGCGGGCGCAGGCTCTGGTGCATGGCGTCGACATAGCCCAGCGTGCGGCTGCCCAGCGCCGAGTACGGCACGCTGTCCCAGGCGCTGGGCAGCCCCGGGCGGTCCAGCGGCGGCTTGTCGATCTGCAGGTTGGCCACCAGCCAGGGTGCCTGCACGGTGGCGGCGGCGGCCTGGCGCAAGGCCTCGGGCGGTGTGTCCAGCACGCGCGTGGCGACGAACAGCGGCAGCGCCAGCACCACGGTGCCGGCGGTCCAGGTCTCGAAGCCGTCACCCTGCCGCACCAGCACCTGCACGCCGCGGCGCTGCTCGCGCACGCGCAGCACCACGCGGCCGCCGTGCAGGCGGCCGGCCAGCGGTGCCGCCAGGCGCTGCACCAGCCAGGCATTGCCCTGCGGCCAGGTGAAGACCGGCTCGGCGGGCTCGTCGCCGTCGCCCGGCGTGGAAAAGCCATGCCGGCTGGCGAAATAGTGCAGCCCGGCCCAGGCCGAGACGGTATCCAGCCCGGCGCCGTAATCGTCGCGGCAGCTGTAGTCCAGATACCAGCGCAGCCGCTCGTCGGTGAGGCCCTGGCCGTCCAGCCAGGCGCCGAAGGTCTGACCGTCGAGCGCATCGTGCGCCGCCGTCCAGGCGGCGCGGTGGCTGGGGATCGCGAAGGCCGGCGCCGCCGCCACCGCGGCCGCGAAGCGCCGGTATTGCGCCAGCGTCGGCGATCCCGGCTCGGCCGGCGGCAGCAGGCCTTCGTGCCAGGCGCCGTCGATCCACAGCCGCTCCTGCGGGGCGTGGCAGAGCTGGCGCTCGTCGGCCACGGTGCGGCCGGATTCCTGGCGCAGCAGGCCGATCTCATGCAGCCACTCGATCACCTCGTGCGCCGGCGCTTGCGGTTGCGGCAGGTAATGCGCGCCCAGCGGACAGGCCATGCCGGCCATCAGGTGGCCGCGGCTGTTGCCGCCGGGATGGTCTTCGAGTTCCAGCAGTTGCACGTCATCGACCCCGGCGCGGAGAAAGCCACGCGCCGCGGCCAGCCCGGCGATGCCGCCGCCCACCACCAGCACCGCAGCGCGGCGCGGCGTGGCGCCGCGCAGGTCGGTGGGCAGGGCCTCGCGCAGGCCATGGCCGCGGGCGTGGGAAGCACCGACCCAGCCGCCGGTCAACGCCGGTGCCTCGCCGCGCGTGCAGGCCGCCAGCGGCCAGGCGGCGGCGGCCTGCAGCCAGGCGCGACGGGTTACTGGTGCACGCGGCCCCATTCGGCCTCGAAGGTGTGCACCAGCGACTGGTCGGACAGCCGGTTGGGGGGCATCGGCACGCGCGCCATGTCGGGCGGAAACTGCAGCAGCGCCGCAAAACCTTCGACGGTGAGGAAGCGCAGCCCCGGCGGCAGCGCCGTCGGCGCGCGGAACGGGCGCCGGCCGGCGACGATGAAGCCCCATTCGCCGAAGCTCGGCACATGGGCGTGGTACGGCGTGATCGTCAAGCCCACGGCCTCCAGCGTGCTGGCCACCGTCCAGAAGCTGCGCCGCGCCACCAGCGGCGAGGTCGTCTGCACCACCGCAAAGCCGTCGGCCGCCAGGTGGCGGTCGACCAGCGCATAGAAGCTGGTGGTGTAGAGCTTGCCGATCGAGAAATTGGTGGGGTCGGGGAAGTCGATGACGATGACGTCGAAAAACGCGTCGCTGCCCTCCAGCCAGCCGAAGGCGTCGGCATTGACGATGCGCAGCTTCGGGCTGGCGAGCGCCTTCGCATTCAGCGCGGTGAGCAGCGGCTGGTTGCCGAACAGCCGCGTCATGTGCGGATCCAGCTCGACCAGCGTGACCTGCTCGACGCCGGGGTGCCTGAGGACCTCGCGCACCGCCATGCCGTCGCCGCCGCCCAGCACCAGCACGCGCTTCGGCGCGCCATGCGCGGCCAGCGCCGGGTGCACCAGGGCCTCGTGGTAGCGGTATTCGTCGCGCGAGTGGAACTGCAGGTTGCCGTTGAGGTACAGACGGACGCCGGCCGCGCCGCTGGTGACGACGATGCGCTGGTAGTCGCTGCTTTCGCGCAGCACGATGCCGTCGCCGTAGAAGCGGTCCTCGGCCCAGGTGGTCAGGCGGTCGGCGCCGATCATCGTGGCCGCCAGCACCCCCACCACCGCGGCGCAGGCCGCGGCGTGCAGCCGCCAGCGGCGCAGCTCGCCGCGGAAGAGAAACAGCGCCCACACCGCCACCGCGGCATTGAGCAGCCCGAAGAAGACGCCGGTGCGGATGAGCCCCAGGTGCGGCACGAACAGCAGCGGGAAGGCCAGCGCCACCGCCAGCGCCCCCAGATAGTCGAAGGTCAGCACCTGCGACACCAGGTCCTTGAGCGCATAGCGCTCGTGGAACTGCCGCTTGAGGATGCGCATCACCAGCGGGATCTCCAGCCCCACCAGCGTGCCCACCACCAGCACCAGGCCGTACAGCAGCACCCGAAACGGCGCCACGCTGGCCGCCGGCAGGCTGTTGTGGGCGACAAACAGCAGCGCCGGCAGCAGCCCGCCGATCAGGCCGACCAGCAGCTCGATGGCGAGAAACTGCGCCACCAGCTGGCGCTCGATGAAGCGGCTCAGCCAGGAGCCGATGCCCATCGCGAACAGGTAGCTGCCGATGATGGTGCTGAACTGCAGCACCGAATCGCCCAGCAGGTAGCTGGCCAGCGCGCCGGCGGCCAGCTCGTAGACCAGCCCGCAGGCCGCGACGACGAAGACCGAGACCAGCAGCGCCAGCTCGGCGGGCGCGACCTTCGATGCCGCCGGCAAGGCCGGCGCATCGCCGTCAAGCGGCCGCCGTGGATCCGGCTCCGCCGGTCCACCAGCGGCGCCCCCCCCGGGGGGGAGGCGGCCGAAGGCCGCTTCGGGGGGGGTCAACGTCTACCCGTGCACGGCCGCCGAGATGATCATGCCGATGGCGATGCACATCGAGCCCACGACGATGGCCAGCGCCATATTCTTGTGCTCGACGATCTCGGCCCACAGGTCGTAGGGCGTGAGCTTGTCGATGATGACGAAGCACAGCCAGAAGATCAGCACGCCGATCAGCGCGAACAACATCGAGCCGAAGAAGACGGCCGGCTTGAGCCACTCGATTCCCATCATGGTCTGTTCCTTTTGCGTGCCCTCGATCATCGTCAGCGCCGCAGCGCACCGGCAGTAGCATGCCTCCGACGCAACCAAGCGGCCGTCACGGATCCGGCTCCGCCGGTCCGTCGACGGCGCCCCCCCTGGGGGGCTGAGCCCGGACGTGACAGCGTCCCTGCGGACGCTGTCACGCCTGGCGAAGGCCGGCCGGCATGCTTGCCGGTCGGCCGGGCCGAAGGCGCTTCGGGGGGGATCACTTATGCCTTCCGCCGCCGCTGGAGTATCCGCCCCAGGAGCCGCCGCCGATGCGGCTGCTGCCGCTGCCGGCGGTGCGCAGGCACTGCTGGTATTCGTTGCTGTTCTCGCCGAAGGCGCGGCGGGCATCGTCGCAGTCGTCGTCGCTGCAGGTGACGAGGGCGATCATCAACAGCATGAAGACCACGATCATGATCGCCGTGCGCGCCGTCGACGCCACCTTGTGCGCCGCCAGCGGCGCCACATCGCGCCGGAGCGCGGCCGGGTTGGCGATGCCGAAGGCCTTGGCCACCACCACGGCATCGAGCGTGCGCCCGGCTGACCACACCACCTCGCCGGCGGTCTGCTCCATCGACAGCCGTTCCGCCGAAGCCTTGCCGGTGCCGGCATAGTCGGTGACCTGGGCTTCCTCGCCGCGGCGCACGCGCCAGTAGAACTCGCCCAGCACCCAGGTCACCCGGGCGCGGTAGCTGTAGCCCTTCTGATAGGTGATGCCGCGCCAGGTCACGCGTGCGCCCTGGCCGCTGGGCGTGCCGGTGATGGGGCGCACCCAGCTCCAGCCGTCCTCCTCGGAATCGACCAGGAAGGCAAAACCGTGCTCGCGGTTGTAGAGCAGGTATTCGCGCCAGAAGACCTGCTCCTCGTCGTCGCCGGGGGCCGGCAGGTCGCAACGTTCGAGGTAGCCGACCCCCTGCCACGGCACCGCCTCCGAGGTGCCCAGCCGCAGCGTGCCGGTGGCACCGAGCGGGATCAGCGGCTGCAGCCCGCCCTCGCCGCTGTTGTTCTGGCGGTAATGCGCCAGCTCGCCGCCGACGCCCTGGGAGACATCGGTCACCGTGTGGCATTGCGCGCAGGCGATGGACTGCGTGGTGGCGAGCTGGATCGCCAGCGAGGCGCCGCAGCCCGGGCATTCGATGCTGCGGCCGGCCAGCGTCTTCTCGCTCGCCGCCGCCAGGCCGCTCATCTTCAGATCGGCCAGCAGCACCGGGCGGCCGACCGACCAGTGCGGCTGCTTCGGGTCGGCGTAGTCGAGCGTGCCGACCTCGTCCTGCACGTTGCGCAGGTCGACGACGATGAAGTCGCCCTCCAGCCGCGGCGGCGTCGGCAGCTCGCCCTGCGCCGCGATCAGGCGCGCCTTGACGATCGACGCCACCGTCCAGGCGCGGCCGTCGACGAACTGCGGGCGGCCCAACGGCAGCCGCACCGCGGTGGCGGCATCGGCCGGCGCGTCACCCGGCCAGGGGGCGTCGAAGGCGAAGACGAAAGAGCCGTTGTCCTCGCTCAGCCAGCCCGATCGTTGGCCGTCGGGGCCGCCGTCGAAGAGGGCATGCCACTCGTTCCAGGTGCCGTCGGCATAACCCAGCTGCAGCCGGCCGACCAGGGTGAAGGCCATGCCCTTGTAGCGCCCGCTGGCGCCCAGCTGCAGCGGGCTGTGGTCGTCGAACAGCTCGGCGCTGGTGCCGATGCGCTTGAGCGCCTCGCCGTCGCGCACCAGCGTGCTGCGGCAGAAGCCGCACACCGCGCTGACCGAGGCGGCCGAGGCAAATTCGACGGGCGCGCCGCAGTTGGGGCACGCGGCCCGATAAGCACGCTGGGGTGACGTGGCCACGAGGCCGAGGCTATACGAGCTTCTTCAGCAGCTCCGCCTTCTTGGCGCTGAACTCTTCCTCGGTCAGGATGCCCTTGGCCTTGAGGTCGGCCAGCTTCTCCAGCGTGGCCATCACCTCGTCGGGCTTGAGGCCCGTCGCTTGCGCCGCCTGCGCGGCCTGGGCTGCGGCCGCGGCCGCCGGGCTGGCGCCGGCCAGGCCGCCCTGCAGCTGCTGCGCCATCACCTGGCCCAGCGCCACGCCGGCACCCAGGCCCATGGCGTCGCCGACCACGCCGCCGCCACCACCCCCCGCGCCCTCGGCGAATTTCGGGATCGCCTGCGCCGTCTGGTACTGCATGAATTTGCCCATGTCGCCGCCGACCATGCCCATGCCGATCTTCTGGTCGAGGATCTTCTGCAATTCCTCGGGCAGGCTGACGTTCTGCACCGTCACCGATTCGAGCACGAGGCCGAGCTTGGCAAAGTCTTCGGTCGTCGCCGCCTCGAGCTGCGCGGCAAATTCCACCTGGTTGGCCGCCAGGTCGAGGAAGGGGATGCCGCTGGAAGCCACCGCGTCGCTGATGTGCTGCAGCATCAGCGCGCGCAACTGGCCGTCGATGTCGTCGACGGTGTAGCGGTCACGCGTGCCCGAGACCGTGGTGTGGAACAGCCTGGGGTCGCCGATGCGCCAGGCATAGTTGCCGAAGGCACGCAGCCGCACGGCGCCGAAATCCTTGTCGCGGATGCTCACCGGCTGGCTGGTGCCCCATTTGCGGTCCAGCTGCTGGCGCGTGCTGAAGAAATAGACGTCGCTCTTGAACGGGCTCTGGAACAGCTTGTCCCAGTTCTTCAGGTAGGTCAGCACCGGCAGCGTCTGCGTGGTGAGCTTGTACATGCCGGGGCCGAAGACGTCGGCCACCTTGCCTTCGTTGACGAAGACGGCCATCTGGCTCTCGCGCACGGTGAGCGAGCCGCCGTACTGGATCTCGTTGCCCGCCATCGGGTAGCGCCAGGCCAGCGTGCCGTCGCCGCTCTCCGTCCACTCCAGGATGTCGATGAACTGTTTCTTGATGAAATCCATCAGTGCCATCGCCTTGCCCTCCTGTGCATGCCCCGCCCGGGCGCGGCCCATCATACTGGCGGGGTGAAGCAAGCAACAGGTGATCAACCGATGCAGCCAACGGCCATGCGGATCGCGGTGGTGGGGGCCGGCCCGGCGGGGCTGGCGCTGGCCTTGCTGGCGGCGCGGCTGCTGCCGGCCGCGCAGCTGACGCTCTACGACGCGCGCCCGCTGGATCGCGATGTGTCGGCCGACCCGCGCACGCTGGCGCTGTCGCTGGGCAGCGTGCAGTTGCTGCAGCGCCTGTCGGCCTGGCCGGCAGCGCAGGCCGAGCCCATCCTCGAGGTGCAGGTCTCGCAGGCGCCACCCACCGTGGCGATGGCCGAGGTGCGCATCGGCGCGGTCGAGCAGGCGGTGCCGATGCTCGGCGCCGTGCTCGCCTACGGGCCGCTGGTGGCCACGCTGCAGGCCGCCTGGCAGGCGGCGGTGGCCGCCGAGCCGCGGCGCCTGGCCAGCCGCTTCGGCGCGCCGGTGGCGGCGATCAAGCCGCTGACCTCTGGGGTGGAGGTCGACGCCGGCGTGGCCGAGACGCATGACCTGGCGGTGGTCGCCGAAGGCGGTGTCTTCGCCGAGCAGGCGCGCAAGGCGCTGGCGCACGACTACCGGCAGACGGCCTGGGTCGGCACCGTCACGCTGGAGGGCGCGCCGCGCGGCACCGCCTTCGAGCGCTTCACGCGCCAGGGCCCGCTGGCGCTGCTGCCGCTGCCGCCGGCGGCCGGCGGCACGCAGCGCGCCTCGATGGTGTGGTGCGTGAGCGCCGGCGACGACCCGGTGCGCGACCTCGACGCCGAGCAGCGCCGCCTGGTCCTGCAGACCCTGCTGCCGGCTGCCGCCGGCCACGTGCTGGCGGTGGGGCCGCTGAAGCACTTTGCGCTCGGGCTCAATGCCGAGCGCACGCTGGTGCATGGCCGGACGGTGAAGATCGGCAACGCCGCGCAGACGCTGCACCCGGTGGCCGGCCAGGGCCTGAACCTGGGCCTGCGCGACGCCCATGCGCTGGTCGACGCGCTGCGCTTGGGCGGCCCTGTCGACGCCGCGCTGCGGCGCGTCGAATGGGCGCGCGCCCCCGACCGCTGGGCCACCATCGCCACCACCGACTTCCTGGCGCGCAGCTTCACCTGGGGCTGGCCGGGGCTGGGCACCGTGCGCGGCGCGGCGATGGCGGCGCTGCAGGCACTGCCGCCGCTGAAGGCCGCGCTGGCGCGGCAGATGATGGTCGGGTCGCGCTGAGCGGCGGCCATGACCGCGATCAGGTCACAGGGCGGGTGCATCTGCACCGCCGGGCCCTGCAGGGCTCACACCGAGTGGTCCTTCAGGCCGAACACCTCGGCGCGTTCAGCGCCGCCGGGGGGTTACGCCTGATCAATCCAGGGCCAGTCGTCGCGGGTTGGCTCTCCGCCCTGATCGTTCCGGCCGTCGTCTGACAAGGGTCGAGATCGACAGGCACGGCCGACGGGGGATTGGAGACCCCCCGGATCCAAGGGGGTGCAAGCGGGCGTCCGCGGAGCAGAATCAATCGGACTGCAGGTGCAGGTCGAGCTTGCCCGCCGAAAGCGGAGCAGGCGAGCCGGTTGAGTCTATGCCTTCGGGGGTGCATGATGCACAGAGTCGCCAGGTGGATCGGTGTCACAGCCGCAGCCTTATTGCTGGCATCGCCGGCAGTGGCCACGAATGTCAGCTATGACCTCACCAGGCTGTCCGGCAGCACATGGCAATACGACTTCACGATCACGAACGACACCTTGTCGGTTCCGATCAAGGAGTTCACGCTCTTCTTCGACCTGTCGGCATTCTCGAACCTGATGGCCACGAGCGGGCCTGCTGGCTGGGATCCCGTGGTTGCGCAGCCGGACCCCGGATTGCCGGATGACGGCTTCGTCGACTGGGCTGCGCTGTCAGGTGGGATCGATCCCGGCGACTCATTGGGCATCTTCCAGGTTCGAGTCGACTTCTCCGGCCCCGCGCAACCGGGCATTCCATTCTTCGAGGTCGTCGACCCCGACAGCTTCGACACGCTGGATCGCGGAGACGCGGTCCCCAACGCCACGCCGGCACCCGGTACCTTTGCGCTGGTGGCCCTGGCGCTGCTGGGGGGGCTGGCAAGGCGCCGATCCTCTCCGGGGCAACGGTCGACAGGACACCGCATGACGGTCTGAGGCTGCGGAGAAGGGGCCAGCGGCCGATGTCGCTCGCCCCGTTTGGTGGACGAAGACGAGTGAGGACCGGCGGATGGACCAACAGGCCACTGCAGGTCATGGCCAGACAGGCTGCATGGGCAGGAGGAACGTCATGATGACGATGCTGCGTCGCGGGGTTCAAGTGGCAGGTCGGGCTCTGCTGGTGCTGCTGATGCTGGCTGTGCCGGTCACCGAGGCCTGGGCTGCAGCCAGCGTCACTGGCATGCAACTCGTCTCTTCCGCACGATCGGGGCGTACGACGTTCGACTACACCTACCGGATCACCGTCCTCAACGGTGCCCCGGCGCTCGACAATGCCGTCGCCAAGGTCACCAGCAGCGCAGCGGCCACGCAGGTTCTCCAGTCCGAAGTCTCGCTTGGATTGCTGGCGGCGAATGCCACGGTGACGAGTGCGGGTACGTTCACCATTCGCCAGGACCGTACGGTCCCGTTCAACGCAGCAGCGCTGGTCTGGGTCGTCACCGGTACGCCGGTGAGTGCCAACGTGAGCGTTCCCAATGTGGTGGGGCTGACGCAGGCGGCGGCGAGCACGGCGATCACGAATGCCGGGCTGAGCGTGGGAGCGGTGACGCAGGCCAGCAGCAACACAGTGGCTGCGGGCAGCGTGATCAGCCAGAACCCGGCTGCGGGAGCCAGCGTGGTGCCGGGTACGGCGGTGGCGCTGGTGGTGTCCACGGGGCCAGCCAACGTGAGCGTTCCCAATGTGGTGGGGCTGACGCAGGCGGCGGCGAGCACGGCGATCACGAATGCCGGGCTGAGCGTGGGAGCGGTGACGCAGGCCAGCAGCAACACAGTGGCTGCGGGCAGCGTGATCAGCCAGAACCCGGCTGCGGGAGCCAGCGTGGTGCCGGGTACGGCGGTGGCGCTGGTGGTGTCCACGGGGCCAGCCAACGTGAGCGTTCCCCAATGTGGTGGGGCTGACGCAGGCGGCGGCGAGCACGGCGATCACGAATGCCGGGCTGAGCGTGGGAGCGGTGACGCAGGCCAGCAGCAACACAGTGGCTGCGGGCAGCGTGATCAGCCAGAACCCGGCTGCGGGAGCCAGCGTGGTGCGGGGGGTGGGTGTAGGGGTGGGGGGGGGGGGTGGTGCCGGGTACGGCGGTGGCGCTGGTGGTGTCCACGGGGCCAGCCAACGTGAGCGTTCCCAATGTGGTGGGGCTGACGCAGGCGGCGGCGAGCACGGCGATCACGAATGCCGGGCTGAGCGTGGGAGCGGTGACGCAGGCCAGCAGCAACACAGTGGCTGCGGGCAGCGTGATCAGCCAGAACCCGGCTGCGGGAGCCAGCGTGGTGCCGGGTACGGCGGTGGCGCTGGTGGTGTCCACGGGGCCAGCCAACGTGAGCGTTCCCAATGTGGTGGGGCTGACGCAGGCGGCGGCGAGCACGGCGATCACGAATGCGGGCCTGGTCGTCGGACCCTTGACATTGACGAACAGTGCCACCGTGCCCGCGGGCAGCGTGATCAGCCAGAACCCGGCTGCGGGAGCCAGCGTGGTGCCAGGATCCGCGGTCGCGCTGTCGATCTCGCTCGGACCGGTGCTGCCGGCGGGGCCGGCATCGATGACGCTTTCGCTCGACAAATCGGTCGTCAAGGGCGGCGAGTCCATCCCGTTCACGCAGTCCTTCTTCGACGCCCAGGGTGGCGTGTTCCAGCCGGAGCCGGCGACGAACTGCGGCGTTGCCGCCGGGCCTGGCGCCGCCGGCATGCTGCCGTCCGTGCAAGGTGGGAACATCTTTGTTCCGGACGGCGCACGCGGCATCTATACGCTCACTTGCAGCGTACCCGCCAGCACCGTCGCCGCCAGTCAGGACCTGGTCGTCCTGCGACCGGTGACGCTGAAGACGGTGAACGGCGTGCAGGTGCCGAACCGCGTGACCACCAGTGCGCTGTATTCGGCGATGTCGAAGTCGCTCACGGGCATGAACGCCCGGTTGTCGGACCTGGTGGCGGCGCTGCAGGCGAACGACGCCGCGGGGATCGCAGCCGCCCGCACGGGGCTCGTCGGCGTTCGCAACGGGGTCAACCAGACGGAGTACGCACGCAGCTACCCGCTGGCGCTGCTCGAGGGCCGGTTCCCACCGACGCTTTCGCAGATCCAGGCGGCCGGGCTCGGCCCGGTGGCGGCGGACAACGCCTACCGCACGACGATGAGTGGGCTGAACGCCAAGCTGCAGGAGATCACCACCTTCATCGCCGGCATCGACCCGTTGAACCTGACCGACGCGCAGGGTACGCAGTACAACCAGTACGTGGCCGACCTGAACGCGCGTCTGGCCCAGTTGCGGGCGCAGACCCCTTCTCCGCATGGCGTGGTGCAGGCCAAGCACGACCTGCGTGTCCTGCTCGGCACCACCTATCCCGCACTGGTGCATGCGATCGTCAACAAGACCGAGCAGGCGCTCGTCGCCAACGGGCTGGTGGCATCGATCGGTTCGGCCGGCGAGCCCCGGTTTGCCGACCTGCTCACGCCGCAGGCGTTCTACGCGAGCACGAGGCCTGCGTTCTTCGGGCTCATCGACCTGTGCCTGGGCAACAGCCTGATCGGACAGTTGATCAACACGATGTATGGGCCCGCCATCCACTACCTCGAGAACGCGATGATCCTGCTGGCGCTGGAGGCATTGGGCAACCAGTTCTCCGGTCCGATCAGCATCGGTGGCATCGTGACCGGTTCGTCGCTGTCGTTCCACATCTTCAACGCGGGCGGCAGCTTCATGGAGGGCAGCAACTTCAATCCCGATCCGGCGCTCAACGACGTCTGGCTGATCGGGCCCGACCACATCGAGGCCGCCCGGGAGATCGTTGGCCTGTTCCAAGGATTGCCTCAGGCCCCGTCGAACTGGACCGATCTGGCGGCGGTGGAGGAGTTCTTCGAAGCAGTCTGGGACAAGGTGCAGTCGGCCATTTCCGCGGCGCAGAATGCGGTGGAGGTAGGGGCGCGCACGCGGCAGCCGCCCGACAGCACCTTCTTCGTCGACTTCGGGATCTTTTGCGACAACTGCCGAGCGATGCAGTGGGACGAAGGGTTCAACAGCGTCTATTCGCCGGGCGGCCTCAACATCCCCTCGCCGGTGCTCTTCATCGTCCGCGACCAGGAGCGTGGCGGGTTTACCTTCAATCTGCAGTCGTTCAACTTCTTCAGGGCCGCCCCGCGCTGAGGCTCAGGGGCATGGCCGCCGGGCCCGCAGGACCCGGCGGCCCGCTTCAGGGCTGTTGTGCCACCAGTGCTCTGACGGCGGATGCCGGTGCGGCAAAGCCCAGGCCCGAGCCCCCTGGAACGGACGCCGACACAACCCCCACCACGCGACCGTTCAGGTCGAGCGCAGGGCCACCGGAGTTGCCGGGGTTGATCGCTGCGTTCAACTGCAGACGGCGCACCAGCGCAGGGGGTTGGGTGATGGCCCCCTGCAGCGCACTGACGATGCCCACGGTGGCGGTCGTGCCGGCGCCAAAAGGCCGGCCAAGCAGGACCACCCAGTCGCCCTGCTGAATGACCTCGGAAGCCGACAGCTCCAGGCCTTCAAGCGTGGCGTCCGCAGGTAGTTCCAGCAGGGCCAGATCGTGGTCGGCGTCGGTGCGCAGCAGCTTCAGTGGCCACCGCAGGTGCTCGCTCACCGCGAACAGGTTGCCGCGATGGGCTGCCACCACATGAGCGGCCGTCACCAGCCACCGCGTGCCGGCCATGCGAAAGCCCGAACCCACCACTCCCCGGTCGTCGGCCAAGCCGACGACGCTGGAGGATGCGCGTCTGATCAGATCGACCAATGCAGGTGGTCCGTGGGCTGTTGTGACCCCGCAGCCAACGAGGACCGTTCCCGCCAGGCAGACCAGTGCCCTGGTGACCGAGCGTCTGCGGATGGAGTGGCGTTCGTGCGTCATGCTTCGAATTGGAGGGCGTCACTCAGCATGGGCATGGGCTGGATGCGGGCAGGCGACCGCTGGCGTCCAAGTCCCGCTGCCATGCCTGCCGTGCCGGACGACAGGGGTCGGGCAGCTGCTGGTCAGCCAGAGCGGGCACAAAATCACCGCAGTGAAAGACTGATGGCCCATGAACAAGGTTGGGCCTACAGCCGCCGGTGCGCCAGCGCCGGCAGCTGTGTGCGCACCTGCGCGATGCGTGCCGCGTCCAGCTCGGCGATGACCACGCCCTCGCCCTCGGGCCGGCAGGCCACGACCTCGCCCCAGGGGTCGGCCACCAGGCTGTGGCCCCAGGTGCGGCGGCCGTTCTCGTGCGTGCCGCCCTGGGCGGCGGCCAGCACGTAGCACTGGTTTTCGACCGCGCGGGCGCGCAGCAGCAGCTCCCAGTGCGCCTGGCCGGTGGTGTAGGTGAAGGCCGCCGGCACGACGATGAGGTCGCAGGGCGGGTGCATCAGCGCGCGGTAGAGCTCGGGGAAGCGCAGGTCGTAGCAGATCGACAGCCCGACGCGGATCGGTCCGGCCTGCAGCGCCACCGGCTGCATGCCGGCGTTGAGCGTGCGGCCTTCGTCGTAGTGCTCGCGGCCGTTGTCGAAGGCAAAGAGGTGGATCTTGTCGTAGCGCGCGGCCGGCCGGCCGTCGGGCCCGAAGACGAAGCAGGTGTTGAGCGCATGCGTGGCGTCGGTGCCGCGCAGCGGCAGCGTGCCGCCCACCACCCACAGCCGGTGCGCGCGCGCGGCTTCGGCCAGCATCGCCTGGATGGGGCCGTCGCCGGGGCTTTCGGCGATCGCCAGCTTGTCGTCGTCGCGCCGGCCCAGCAGGCAGAAATATTCGGGCAGCACCACCAGCTGCGCGCCGGCGGCAGCGGCTTCGGCGATCAGCCGGCGGGCGGCCTCGAGGTTGCGGTCCCGGTCGGGCGTGGACACCATCTGCAGCGCGGCGATCTTCATGCGGGGCATTTTGACCTTGCCGGCGACGCCCGCACCCCTGCGGCAGAATCCCCACCACCATGACGGCGGATGAGCATCGCTACGCTTGCCAGTGCGTCAGGTGGAATCTCGAGGGGGTCATCGGCCATGACTGAGGGGGTTGCCGCGCGGGCGGACCACTGCCGCTTCGTGCAGCGCATCCGGCGCCGCTACGAGGCCGAGCGCACCATGCTGGCTGCCGGAGTTCCCGACTTCGACAGCATCACCGCGCTGGTGCAGGCACTGCAGCAGCGCGGCCGGCCCTTGCCGGCGGCGCTGCGCGTGGCGCGCCAGCTGGTGCTGGAGCGGCTGGCCGAGCTCGACGTCGAGCAGGGCGTGGCGCTGGCCGCCATCACCGGCGCCATGACGCACCTGGCCGAGGCCACGCTGGAGCTGGCGCTGGCGCAGGCGCTGGCCGATGCCGACCAGCGCCACGGCGTGCCGCGCGACGACAGCGGCCAGCGCATCGACTTCTGGATCGTCGGCATGGGCAAGCTCGGTGCGCGCGAGCTCAATGTCTCGTCGGACATCGACCTCATCTATGTCTACGAGGACGAAGGCCAGACCGACGGCGAACGTGCCGTCTCGGCGCACGAATATTTTGCCGGCGTGGCCAAGCGGCTGTTTGCACTGATCGGCGACACCACGGAGGACGGCTTTGTCTTTCGCGTCGACCTGGCGCTGCGGCCCAACGGCAATTCCGGCCCGCCGGTGTGCAGCCTGCCGATGCTGGAGGAATATTTTCAGGTGCAGGGCCGCGAGTGGGAGCGCTTTGCCTGGCTGAAGAGCCGTGTCGTCGCACCGCGCGCGGCGGTGGCCAGCGGCCGCGCGCTGGCGCTGCGCCAGCTCGTCACGCCCTTCGTCTACCGGCGCTACCTGGACTACGGCGTCTTCGAGGGCCTGCGCCAGCTGCACCGCAGGATTCGCGACGAGGCGCAGCGCCGCGCTGCCGGCCGCCCCGAGCGCGCCAACGACGTCAAGCTCAGCCGCGGCGGCATCCGCGAGATCGAATTCATCGTGCAGCTGATGCAGGTGGTGCGCGGCGGCCAGTTTCCCGAGATCCGCACGCGCTCGACGATCAGCGCGCTGCACCGCCTGGCCGAGCGTGGGCTGATGAGTCCCGAGACCGCCCGGGCACTGGCCGCGGGCTATGACTTTTTGCGCCGGGTCGAGCACCGCATCCAGTATCTCGACGACCAGCAGACGCACCTGCTGCCCACCGGCGACGGCGACCTGGCCTGGATCGGCGCCGCCATGGGCCTGGCCTGCCGCAGCGAGGACGGCCGCGATGCCTGCGCATTGCTCGACCGCCTGGGCGAGGTGCGCGAGCTGGTGGCGGGCGAATTCGACGCCTTGCTGGGCGAAGGGCAGAGCCCGGCCGCGCGCAACGGCGGCTGCAGGAACTGCGGTCCGGCGCCGCAGCCGGTCGACAGCGAGGCGCTGCTCGACCAGTTGCCGGCCGAACTGGCCGCACGCGTCAAGCCCTGGGCGGCGCAGCCGCGCGTGCTGGCCCTGCGCGACGAGAGCCGCCTGCGCCTGGGCCGCCTGGTGGCCAAGGCCGGGCAGGCGATGCGCAACGGCGATTGCTCGGCGCAGGCCGCGGTGCGCTTCATCGACTGGATGGAGCCGCTGCTGCGGCGCGAGAGCTATTTTGCGCTGCTGCTCGAGCGGCCCGACGTGCTGCGCCGGCTGCTGCGCCTGCTCGACCTGGCGCGCTGGCCGATGCAATACCTGATGCGCCACCCGGGCGTGATCGACGAACTGGCCGATGCCCGGCTGCTGCACCAGCGCTTCGATCGCGAGGCCTTCGTGCACGAACTCGACGAACGGCGTGCGGCGCTGGTGCGCTCCGGCGAAGCCGACGAGGAACGGCTGCTCGACACGCTGCGCCACGCCCATCACGCCGAGGTCTTCCGCACCCTGGTGCGCGACGTCGAGGGCGAGCTCACCGTCGAGCAGGTGGCCGACGACCTGTCGGCGCTGGCCGACGCCTTGCTCGACACCGTGCAGCGCTGGGCCTGGAGCCTGCATGCCAAGCGCCACCGCGAGGACTGCGGCCTGGCCGTCATCGCCTACGGCAAGCTCGGCGGCAAGGAGCTCGGCTACGGCAGCGACCTCGACGTCGTCTTCCTCTACGACGACGGCGACGAAGCCGACAAGGACCGTGCGCAGGAGGTCTACGGCGGCTTCGTGCGCAAGCTCATCACCTGGCTGACGTTGCGCACGGCGGCCGGCGAACTCTTCGACATCGATACCGCGCTGCGGCCCAACGGCAATTCAGGGCTGCTGGTGACCTCGATCGCCAGCTTCGAGGCCTACCAGAGCGGCCGCGGCAGCAACACCGCGTGGACCTGGGAGCACCAGGCGATCACGCGCGCGCGCTTCGCCGCCGGCTGCGCGCGCGTGGCCGTGCGCTTCGAGGCCACGCGCCGTGCCGTGCTGACGGCCGTGCGCGATACCGCCGCACTGCGCGAGGAGGTGCGCGCGATGCGCGAGAAGGTGCGTGCCGCGCGCCCGGTGCCGGCCGGCCAGTTCGACGTCAAGCACAGCGCCGGCGGCATGATGGACGTCGAATTCGCGGTGCAGTACCTGGTGCTGGCGCATGGCGCCACGCAGCCCGCGCTGCTGGACAACGCCGGCAACATCGCGCTGCTGCAGCGCGCGGAAGGCGTGGGCCTGCTGCCCGCCGGCGTCGGCACGGCGGCGGCCGATGCCTACCGCGAACTGCGCCGGGCCCAGCACCGTGCGCGGCTGGACGAGCAGCCGACGCAGTTCGAGCCGGCGCGCTGTGCGCGCGAGCGCGAGGCCGTGCTGGCGCTGTGGCACGCGGTATTCGGCCGCGCTGCCTGATGTCGGACCGCAAGGACCGTGTCGACGGCCTGGCCGTCGTGCTGCTGCTGGGCTGCTGTGCGCTGTGGGGCGTCAACCAGGTGGCGATGAAGGTCGCGCTGGCCGAGCTGCCGCCGCTGACGCAGTCGGCGCTGCGTTCGGCCGGCGCGGCGCTGCTGCTGTGGGGCTGGTCGCTGGCGCGCGGCATTCCGCTGTGGCAGCGCGACGGCACGCTGCGCGGCGGCCTGCTGGCGGGGCTGCTGTTTGCGGTCGAATTCGGCTGCATGTTCGTCGGCCTGCAGTACACGACCGCGTCGCGCATGGTGGTCTTCATCTATCTGGCGCCCTTCGTGGTGGCGCTGGGCATGCCGCTGATCAGCCGCAGCGAACGGCTCGATGCCTGGCAGGGTGCGGGCCTGGTGCTGGCCTTTGCCGGCGTGGTCTGGGCCTTTGCCGAGGGCTTCGGCCGCGGCGGCGGCTCGATGCAGTGGCTGGGCGACGCCCTGGGCATCGCCGCCGCGGTGCTGTGGGGCGCCACCACGCTGGTGCTGCGCGGCAGCCGGCTCGGCAGCGCCGCGCCCGAGAAGACGCTGCTCTACCAGCTCGCGGTATCGGGCATCGCGCTGGCGGCGGCGGCGCTGCTGGCGGCCGAGCCCTGGCCACGGCAGGTGGGCCTGCTGTCGTGGGCGGCGCTCGCCTTCCAGACCGTGGTCGTCACCTTCGCCAGCTACCTGGTGTGGTTCTGGCTGGTCCGCCATTACCCGGCCACGCGCATCTCGGCGTTCACGCTGCTGACGCCGGTCTTCGGCCTGCTGGCGGGCGTGACGCTGCTGGACGAGCCGGTCACGCTGCGGCTGCTGCTGGCGCTGGCCGCGGTATCGTGCGGCATCGCGCTCGTCAACCGCGTCGGGCGGCGCACCTGACGCACCACCACCAACCGGAGACTGTCCCGATGATCACCTTGTGCGGATTTGCCATCTCGAACTACTACAACAAGGTCAAGCTGGCCCTGCTGGAGAAGGGCGTGCCCTTCACCGAGGAATGGGTGCTGACGGGGTCGAAGGACGAGGCGGTGCTGTCGTGCTCGCCGCTGGGCAAGGTGCCCTACATCCGCACGGCGCAGGGGCCGCTGTCGGAGAGCCAGGTCATCGTCGACTACCTGGAAGCGGCCTACCCCGGGCATCCGCTGGTGCCCCGGGATCCCTATGCCGCCGCCAAGGTGCGCGAGCTGTGCACCTACCTCGACCTGCATGTCGAACTGGTCGGCCGCGATCTCTACGGCCAGGCCTACTTCGGCGGCACCTGCGCGCCGGACGTGCAGGAGCGGGTGCGCAAGCAGCTGACGAAGAACCTCGCCGCGCTGAAGCGGCTGCTGAAGATGGCGCCCTATGCCGCCGGTGACAGCTTCACGCTCGCCGACTGTTCGGCCTTCGCCACGCTGCCCACGGTGGCCGCTGCCGCCAAGGCGGTGCTGGGCAGCGACCTCGTCGCCGAGGCCGGCATCGACTGGAAGGCCCACCTCAAGCTGCTCGGCGAGCGGCCCAGCGTGCAGGCGGTCAATGCCGGCCGCAAGGCGGCGCAGGAGCAATTCGCCGCGATGGCGAAAAAATAGGCCTGCTCAGGCCCCCTGGGCCTGCGCAGGCGGCGTGCCCAGCCGCGCCGCCAGTTCCTTGCGGTAGCGGTTGAGCTCCTGCACGCTGGCGAAGCTGCGCTCCATCAGCAGGCCCATGTTGTGCAGGATGCGCTCGACGACCTTGCCCTCCCAGACGGCGTCGAACTGGATCTGCTTGTCCAGCCAGGCCTCGAGCCACTGGGGGTCGGGCAGGCGGCTCTGGATGGTGTCGCGCGGGAAGAGCTGGACGTTGACGTGCAGGTTGGTCGGGTGCAGCGCCTGCGCGGTGCGGCGTGCGCTGGCCATCAGCACGCCGACCTTGGCGAAGGCGGCCTTGGCCTCGTCGCCGAACTTGTTCATCGCGCGCTTCATATAGCGCAGGTAGGCGCCGCCGTGGCGCGCCTCGTCGCGCGCCAGCGTCTCGTAGATGGCCTTGATCACCGGCTCGGTGTGCCATTCGGCGGCGCGGCGGTACCAGTGGTTGAGGCGGATCTCGCCGCAGAAGTGCAGCATCAGCGTCTCCAGCGCCGGCGCGGGGTCGAACTCGAAGCGCACCGCGTGCAGTTCGTCCTCGGTGGGCACGAGGTCGGGCCGGAAGCGCCGCAGGTATTCCATCAGCACCAGGCTGTGCTTCTGCTCCTCGAAGAACCACACGCTCATGAACGCGCTGAAGTCGCTGTCGTCGCGGTTGTCGCGCAGGAACATCTCGGTGGCGGGCAGGGCGGCCCACTCCGTGATGGCATTCATCTTGATGGTCTGCGCCTGTTCGTCGCTGAGCTGGCTGGCATCGAACCGGTCCCAGGGGATGTCGGTGTCCATGTTCCAGCGCACGGCTTCGAGTTGCTTGAACAGTTCGGGATAGAGCATGGGGCGCCTCGCGAGAGGCGTCGATTCTAGGCGCCGGCCGCAGGCGGGCAACGACCCAGGGCTTGCGGAATCTGGGTCAGTGCATCCAGCACCGTCACGCCGTCGACCGGCCGCCGCTGCAGCCCCGGGGTGGTGCCGCCGGCCCAGACCTGCACCGTCGTCGGCAGCCCGCCACGCAGCTCGGCCAGGCTGTCGAGCATCTGCTTGAGTGCCAGGCAACCCGAAAAGCCCAGCGCGACGATGTCGACGCGCAGCGCGCGCGCGGCCTGCACGATCTCGAGCACCGGCGTCTGCACGCCCAGCGACACGCAGGTGCAGCCTTCGAGCGCCAGCAGCGCTTCGGCCATCAGCAGGCCCAGGCCATGCGGCTCGCCGGGCAGCGTGGTCAGCAGCACGCGCGGGGCATCGGCGGTGTCGGCGGGTGGGATGGTGGCCAGCGCCTGGCGCAGCGCCGACTGGATCACCTCGCTGTACAGGTGCTCTTCGAAGACCTGCAGTTCGCCGCGCATCCAGGCATCGCCGACGGCCAGGTTCAGCGGCGCGACGACGTCGACGACAAAGCCGCGCACGCCCAGACGCACCAGCTGGCGCGCCAGCGCCTGGCGCAGCGCCGGGACGTCGTGGCTGCGGATCAGGCCCACCAGCTGGCGCAGGTCGTCCGCCGCCAGCGCTGCCGGCGCCACCCGCCGCGGGTGGTCGACCGTCGATTCGGCCAGCTGCTGCAGCGCGGCCAGTGGCAGCGCCACCACGCGGCCGGGGCGGTGGCCGGCGTCGAGCAGGCGCTTGACGATGCGCAGCCGCTCCACCTGATCCAGCGGATAGGCGCGTTCACCGACGGCGTCGCGCGTCGGTTGGGGAAAGCCGTAACGGCGCTCCCAGACCCGCAACGTGTCCTTGGACAGTCCGGAATCGCGCTCGACGGCGGCAATCGACAGGGTGAGTGCGGGGCTGCGGGTGGCTGTTTCCATCGCGCGATTGAACCGCGGATGTCGATAAATGTCCAGGACAAACATTGTCGACAGATGAACAAGAGTTTAGGATGGACGCTTATCGACGCGTCTCTGGAGCATGGTCATGGCACTTCAAAATTGGCTCGGCGGCCTGCTGCTGGCCCTGGCGGCACTGCAGCCGGCGGCAGCGGCACCGTCTTGCCCCGCGCTGCTTCAGCACCAGCTGCCGAGGCTGCAGGACGAAAGACCGGTCGACCTGTGCGGCTACGGCGGCAAGGTGCTGCTGGTGGTCAATACCGCCAGCCAGTGCGGCTTCACACCCCAGTACAAGGCGCTGGACACCCTGTACCAGCGCTACGCGGCGCGTGGCCTGGTGGTGATGGGATTCCCATCGAATGACTTTGCGCAGGAGCCCGGCAGCAACGAAGCGATCGCTGACTTCTGCGAGAACCAGTTTGCCGTCAAGTTTCCGATGTTTGCCAAGAGCGGGGTCACGCCGCGGGGCCGGGGCATGGCGCCCAATCCGCTGTATGCAGCCATTGCCGCCCGCGGTGCCGGCAGCCCGCAGTGGAACTTTCACAAATTCCTGATCGCCCGCGACGGCAGCACGGTGATCGGCCGCCCGAGTGCCGTCGACCCGCTGGACCCGGCCTTCGTGCGGGAGGTCGAGCGCCTGCTGGCGCAAAAGTAGACTGACAAGTCACTAAAAATACGGTACAGTATCAATCAATGACCGACGAGTCTCTTTCGTCCAGGACAATATGATGCCCGCAACCTCCATCCCGCACCGCCACCCGCCTCTGCGAGCAAATCGCGGAACTTCGGTGGACGCGTCGGGTCAGAGACCACATTGCCAGGTTTTGCTGTTGTGCGGTTCAACGGCTCCCGCCGTCGGAATCCCCGGGTGGTTCTCCTCCTCCTCCCTCCCTCCCTCGTTCACCCGGGGGCGCCGCACAGCAGTCCTTCTTCCCTCGGCTCCGCTTCGCGCGGCCGGGTGTCACTGAGGGGCTGCGATGCGTCGAGTCGCCGTCATCGGCGCCGGCATCGCCGGCTTGTCCACGGCCTACGCGCTGCGCCACGAGGCACGCGTCACGCTGTTCGAGGCTGATCGCCGCTTCGGCGGCCATGCGCATACGGTCGACGTCACGCTGGATGGCGTCACGCATGGGGTCGACACCGGTTTCCTGGTCTTCAACCACCGCACCTACCCGCAGCTGGTGCGGCTGTTCGACGAGCTGGGTGTCGACACCGCTGCGTCGGAGATGTCGTTCTCGGTGCAGGATCCGGCCAGCGGCCTGGAGTGGAGCGGCTGCAACCTCAACACCGTCTTCGCCCAGCGCCGCAACCTGGCATCGCCCCGCTTCCTGGGCATGCTGGCCGACATCCTGCGCTTCAACAAGCTGGCGACGGCGATCGCCGAGCGCCAGGCCGAGGCCGAACTGGACGAGCCGATCGGCCAGTTTCTCGACCGCCACCGCTTCGGCGAAACCTTCCGCAACGGCTATTTCCTGCCCATGATCGGTTGCATCTGGTCCTGCCCGACCGACCAGATGCTGCGCTTTCCGGTGGCGACGATGATCCGCTTCTGCCACAACCACGGCCTCATCCAGGTCGCCGACCGGCCGCAGTGGTACACCGTGCGCGGCGGCTCGCGCCAGTATGTGAACAAGCTGCTCGCCCACCTGGGGGACTGCCGGGCCGGCGAGCCGGTGCGCGCCGTGCGCCGCCTGCCGCCGGGTGCCGGCAGCGCCGGCGTGATGGTCATCACCGACCGTGGCGCCGAGCATTTCGACGACGTCGTGCTGGCCTGCCACAGCGACCAGTCGCTGGCGTTGCTGGATGACGCCACGCCCGCCGAGCGGTCGGTGCTGGGTGCCATCCGCTACCACCGCAATCGCGCGGTGCTGCACACCGATGCCGCGCTGCTGCCCCGGCGCCGGCTGGCGTGGGCGGCCTGGAACTACGAGCGCGCGGCCGACCGTGCGCGCGAGGAGGCCGCGGTCTGCCTGCACTACCTGATCAACCGCCTGCAGCCCCTGCCCTGGCAGCAGCCGGTGGTGGTGTCGCTCAACCCCAGCCGCGAGCCCGATCCGCAGCGCGTGATCGGCGAGTTCGAATATGCCCATCCGATCTTCGACGCTGCGGCCATCGACGCGCAGCAACGCCTGAGCCGGATCCAGGGTGTCTCGCACCTGTGGTTTGCCGGCGCCTGGACGCGCTACGGCTTCCACGAGGACGGGCTGATGTCGGGCCTGGCGGTGGCCGAGGCGCTGCGCGTGCGCTGCCGCACCGCGCCCACGCTGCAGGCGGCATGAACGCGCAGCCGCTGATCGGCATCGGCCAGGTGCGCCACCGCCGGCTGCGCCCGGCCGTCAACGCCTTTGCCTACCCGACCTACTTCCTGCTGTTGCCGATGCGCAGCCTGCGGGCGCAGCCGGCTGCCGGCCTGGTGCGCAACCGCTTCGGCCTGCTGGCCTTCCACGACCGCGACCATGGCGACGGCCGCGACGACGCGCTGGCCTGGCTGGACGAACTGCTGCAGCGCGAAGGCGTGCACGACGCCACCGGCGAGGTCTGGCTGCATACCTATCCGCGCGTGCTGGGTTATGTCTTCAAGCCGGTCAGCTTCTGGTACTGCCACCGCACCGACGGCAGCCTGGCGGCCATCGTCGCCGAGGTCAACAACACCTTCGGCGAACGGCACTGCTACCTGCTCGATCAACCCGGCCTCGCCTGGGGGCACGAATTGCGCGCGCGCAAGGTCTTCCACGTCTCGCCGTTCTGCCGCGTGGAAGGCGTCTACCGCTTCCGCTTCATGCGCACCGCCGAGCGCACGGTGGCGCGCATCGATCACGACGACGAGGACGGCGCGCTGCTGGAAACCAGCGTCAGCGGACACCTGCAGCCGCTGACCAAAGCCAGCGCGCGTGCCGCCTTCTTCGGCATGCCGCTGATGAGCCTGGGCGTGATCGCCCGCATCCACTGGCAGGCGCTGCGGCTGTGGCTCAAGCGTGTGCCCTTCATCAGCAAGCCGGCTGCGCCCGACGCCTTCATCACGCGAGGCCCGACCCGATGAATACCACCACCGCCACCTCATTCGAGCTGCCGCCGGCGGCCCCGCCGGCCGCGCGCGCGGTCTTCCGCCTGCTGCGCGAACTGCGCGTCGGCAGCCTCGACGTGCAATTGCCCGACGGCTCGCAGGCCCACTTCGGGCAGCGCGACGGGCCGCGTGCGGCCATCCGGCTGCTCGACTGGCGCACCTGCAGCGCAGCGCTCAAGAGCGGCGACATCGGCTTCGCCGAGGCCTATATCGACGGCCACTGGACCACCCCCGACCTGGTGGCGCTGCTCGAGCTCTTCATCGCCAACCGCGATGCCATCGAGCGCGTCGTCTACGGCAGCTGGTGGGGCTCGCTGGCCTATCGGCTCAAGCACCTGCTGCACCGCAATTCGCGCCGCGGCAGCCGCCAGAACATCCACGCCCACTACGACATCGGCAACCGCTTCTACCGGCTGTGGCTGGACGAGTCGATGAACTATTCCAGCGCGCTCTTCGACGGCGACCTCTCGCGCAGCACCACGGCCGCGCAGCACGCCAAGGTGCAGCGCGCGCTGCACGAGGTGGCGCTGCAGCCCGGGCAGCGGCTGCTGGAGATCGGCTGCGGCTGGGGTGCCGTGGCCGAGGCGGCGGCGACCCTGGGCGCGCAGGTCACCGGCGTCACGCTGTCCGACGAGCAGCTGGCCTTCGCGCGCCAGCGGCTGCAGCAGCGCGGCCTGGCGGCGCGCGCCGACCTGCGCCTGCAGGACTACCGCGACATCACCGATCCGCCCTTCGACGCCATCGTCTCGATCGAGATGTTCGAGGCCGTGGGCCGCGAATACTGGGAAGGCTATTTCCAGCAGGTGCGCCAGCTGCTCAAGCCGGGCGGGCAGGCCTGCATCCAGACCATCACCATCCGCGACGACCTGTTTCAGCGCTACCTGCGCTCGACCGATTTCATCCAGCAGTACATCTTTCCGGGTGGCCTGCTGCCCAGCGTCAGTGCCTTTCGCGCGCAGGCGCGCCAGGCCGGCCTGGAGGTGGTGGCCGAGCGCGCCTTCGGCACCGACTATGCCGAGACGCTGCGCCGCTGGCGCATGCAGTTCCTGTCGCACGAGGGCGAGGTGCACAAGCTGGGCTTCGACACCCGCTTCATGCGCATCTGGGAGTTCTACCTGGCCTATTGCCAGGCGGCTTTTGCCACCGGCAATACCGATGTCGTGCAGTTCACGCTGCGCCGGCCCTGAAGCGCCATGGACCGCCGTCGCCGCCAGCTGCTGACGCAGGCCGCCCTGGGCACCCTGGCCCTGGGTGCGCCTGCCGTGTACGCGCAGGCGCTGCCCTTCGAGGTGGCCAGCGAATGGCCGCAGGCGCGGCTGGTTGGCAGTGGCCGGCTGCGTTTTCTCGGCCTGCGCATCTACGACGCACGCCTGTGGTCGCCGGCCAGGCCCACGGCCGGGGACTGGGACACCCAGCCCCTGGCGCTGGAGCTTCAATATGCGCGCGCCCTGGTCGGTGCGCAGATCGCCGAGCGCTCGCTCGAGGAGATGCGGCGCCAGGGTCCGATCGACCCGGCCCTGGCCGAGCGCTGGCTGGCGGGCATGAAGACCACCTTCCCCGACGTGCGCGAAGGCGACCGCCTCACCGGCATCCACCGGCCCGGCGTGGCGGTGCGCTTCTTCCACAACGGCTCGGCGCGCGGCGAATGGGCCGACGCCGACAAGGCGCGGCGCTTCTTCGGCATCTGGCTGTCGCCGCAGACATCCGAACCCACGCTGCGCGAGGCCTTGCTCGGTGGACGCGCTTGAATTGCGGCCTGCGCAGCGGCCGGACGGTGTGAATCCCGATTCACCCGGCCATGCCCAGCGCCCCTGGCGCGGCGGCTGGCGCGACGGCCTGTCCTACGGCGCCCTGGGGCTGCCGCTGGCCTTCGTTGCGCTGCCGCTGTATGTGCAGCTGCCCAACCACTACGCCACCGCCTTCGGCATCCCGCTGGCCACGCTGGGCGCGCTGCTGCTGGGTGCGCGGCTGCTCGATGCCTTTGCCGACCCCTTCATCGGCCAGGCCAGCGACCGCTGGCTGTCGGCATCGGCGCGCGCTGCGCTCGGGCGCGGGGCACTGGCCGCGCTGGTGCTGGCCGCGGGCTTCTACGCGCTGTTCTTTCCCGCCGTCGAAGGCCGCACTGCCCTGCTCGTCTGGTGCGCGGCGATGCTGGCCGTGACCTACCTCAGCTTCAGCGTGCTGACCGTGCTGCACCAGGCCTGGGGCGCCCGCCTGGGTGGCGACGAGGGCCAGCGCGCGCGCATCGTCGCCTGGCGCGAAGGGCTGGCGCTGGCCGGCGTGCTGGTGGCCAGCGTGCTGCCGGCGCTGGCCGGCTTCGGTGTCGCCAGTGCGGTCTTCGCCGCCACGCTGGTGGTCGGCTGGCTGGCCTGGACCCATGCGCCGCGGCCGCAGGCCACGGCACAGCCGCCGGCCGGCCTGCGGGTGCTGCTGCAGCCGCTGCGCACGCCGGCCTTCCGCCGGCTGCTGGCGGTCTACCTCGTCAATGGCATCGCCAGCGCGGTGCCGGCGACGCTGGTGCTGTTCTTCATCCGCGACCGCCTGCAGGCGGCGGCCTACGAACCGCTGTTCCTCGCCAGCTATTTCGCCGCCGGTGCGCTGGCCATGCCGCTGTGGGTGCGGCTGGTGGCGCGCATCGGCCTGGTGCGCACCTGGCTGGCCGGCATGGGGCTGGCGATCGTCAGCTTCGTCTGGGCGGCCACGCTGGGCGCCGGTGACGTGCTCGGCTTCACGCTGGTGTGCCTGGCCAGTGGCGTGGCGCTGGGCGCCGACCTGGCGCTGCCCGGCGCGCTGCTGGCCGGCGTGGTGCAGCGTGCCGGCCATGGCGGGCAGCTCGAAGGCGGCTATTTCGGCTGGTGGAACTTCGCCACCAAGCTCAACCTGGCGCTGGCCGCCGGCGTCGCGCTGCCGCTGCTGGGCCTGCTGGGCTACGCGCCCGGCCGCCAGGATCCGCAGGCCCTGCAGGCGCTGACCGTCACCTACTGCCTGCTGCCCTGCGTGCTGAAGCTGCTGGCCGCCGCGCTGCTGTGGCGCAGCGGCATCCACTCCACCGACCGGGACCCCTCATGAAACGACGATTGATCGCCCTGCTGAGCGCGGCCGCCCTGCTGGCGGCCTGCGCCTCGCCGACGCCGGCCGACTATGCGGCCGAGAAGCCGGTGCTCGACCTGAAGACCTATTTCAACGGCCCGATCGAGGCGCATGGCCTCTTCACCGACCGCAGCGGCAAGGTGGTGCGCCGCTTCACGGTGCAGATGACCGGCACCTGGACCGGCAACCAGGGCGTGCTCGACGAGCGCTTCACCTACAGCGACGGCAAGACCGAGCGCCGCGTCTGGCGCCTGACCGACGAAGGGGGCGGCCGCTGGAGCGGCCGCGCCGACGACGTCGTCGGCACCGCCACCGGCGTGGCCGCCGGCAATGCGCTGAACTGGCGCTACACGCTGCGGCTGCCGGTGGACGGCAGCGTCTACGAGGTGCAGTTCGACGACTGGATGTACCTGATGGACGAGCGCGTCATGCTCAACAAGGCGGTGATGAGCAAATTCGGCATCTTCCTCGGCGAGGTCACGCTGGCCTTCCGCAAGCCCTGAGCCATGCCCCTGAATCCCCGCATCGAGCAGTGGGCCGGCCGCGTCGTCTGGCTGGTGGGCGCGTCCACCGGCATCGGCCGCGCCACCGCCGAGAAGCTGCACGCGCTGGGCGCGACGGTGATCGTCTCGGCGCGCAGCGCGGCCACGCTCGACGGCTTCGTGCGCGGCCACGCCGGCAGCCGCGCGATCGCGCTCGATGCCACCGACCGCGACGCCATGCGCGACGCCGCGCGCCGCATCGTCGACGAATTCGGCCGCATCGACCTCGCGGTCTATTGCGCCGGCTACTACAAGCCGATGCGCGCCACCGCCTTCGACCTCGACGACGCACTGCGCCACCAGCAGGTCAACTATGTCGGCGCGCTGTATATGCTCGACGCCGTGCTGCCGGCGCTGCTGCGCCAGCGCAGCGGCCACGTCAGCCTGGTCAGCAGCGTCTCGGGCTACCGCGGCCTGCCCAAGGCGCTGGCCTACGGGCCGACCAAGGCGGCGCTGATCAACCTGGCCGAGTCGCTGTATTTCGACCTCACCGACCACGGCATCGGTGTGTCGGTGGTGTGCCCGGGCTATGTCGATACGCCGCTGACCGAGCAGAACGACTACAAGATGCCGGGGCTGATCAGCGCCGAGCAGGCCGCCGACCACATCGTCGAGGGCTGGCGCCAAGGCCGCTTCGAGATGCATTTCCCCAAGCGCTTCACGCGCTGGGTCAAGGCCTTGTCCTGGCTGAGCGCCGGCCTGTATTTCAAGGCGGTGCGCCGCGTCACGGGCCTGTGATGGATGCGACCGTGCGCCACCCCGATGCGCGCGTCGCACGCGTGATCCACTTCTTCGAGCACCTGGCGCCGGCCGACGTGCAGCGCCTGCGCGAGCTCTATGTCGACGACGCCTTCTTCAAGGACCCGTTCAACGAGGTGCACTCCTGCGCGGCGATCGAGCGCATCTTCGGCCACATGTTTGTCGCGCTCGACGAGCCCCGCTTCACCATCGGCGAGGTGGTGGCGCAGGGTGACCAGTGCTTCCTGGCCTGGGACTTCCACTTCCGCATGAAGCGCTTCGACCGTTCGCCGCAGGTCATCCGCGGCGGCACGCACATCCGCTTCGCGCCCGACGGCCGCATCGCGATGCACCGCGACTACTGGGACGCCGCCGAGGAGCTGTATCAGAAGCTGCCGCTGGTGGGCGCGCTGATGCGCTGGCTCAGGCGCCGCGCCAACGGCTGACCTCATGCGTCGCGGATTGGGCCCCGCTGGGGGCGGGGCCGCCGGGGGGGGGGGGGGGGGGGGGGGGGGCGCGGCCCCGGCCCCGGCGGGGGGGGGGGGGGGGGGCGGGGGGGCCCCCGGGGGGGGGGGGGGGGGGGGGGGGGCCGCCCTGAGCCAGCCCTTGCGGCGGAAGTAGATGAACGGCGCCGCCACCGACGACAGCATCAGCGCCAGCGCGAAGGGGTAGCCCCAGGGCTTGTCCAGCTCGGGCATGAACTTGAAATTCATGCCGTAGATGCTGGCGATCAGCGTCGGCGGCAGCAGCGCGACGCTGGCCACCGAGAAGATCTTGATGATCTTGTTCTGGTTGATGTTGATGAAGCCGACGGTGGCGTCCATCAGGAAGTTGATCTTGTCGAACAGGAAGGCGGTGTGCGAGTCGAGCGAATCGATGTCGCGCAGGATCTGCCGCGCCTCCTCGAACTGCTCGGCGTTGAGCATGCGGCTGCGCATCATGAAGCTCAAGGCGCGCCGCGTGTCCATCACGTTGCGGCGGATGCGGCCGTTGAGATCCTCCTCGCGCGCGATGGCGGTCAGCGCCTCGCCGGCGGCGACGTCGTCGACGTCCTGCTTGAGCACGCGCGCGCTCACCGCCTCCAGGCTGTCGTAGATGCCTTCGAGCGCGTCGGCGGAATATTCCGCATCGGCGTCGTAGAGCTTGAGCAGCACGTCCTTGGCGTCCTCGATCAGCGCCGGGATGCGGCGTGCGCGCAGCCGCAGCAGCCGGAACACCGGCAGGTCCTCGGCGTGGATCGAGAACAGCACGTTGTGGCGCAGGATGAAGGCCACGCGCACGTTGCGGCTGGGCTTGGCGCCGGGGGCGTCGTCGCCCTCGATGAGGAAGTCCGAGCGGATGTGCAGCTCGCCGTTGTCTTCCTCGTAGAAGCGGGCCGATTCCTCGAGGTCGTCGTCGACCGCGTCGCTGGGGATGGTCAGGCCGAAGCGGCCGGCGATCCAGCCCTTTTCCTCGGCGGTGGGGGCTTCCAGGTCGACCCAGATCGGCTGCACGTGCGCCAGCGCCGCAGGGTCTTCGATCTCTTCCTGGAACAGCCGGCCATTGGCCAGTGTGAAGACATTGAGCATGCAGGCTCCGGCGGGCGGCGGCTACCGCGGTCGGAGGGGCCTGGAGCAGCCGGTCGCCGATCGCAAAACCGGCAAATTATCGCATCGGGCCCGCGGCCGGCGGCAGCTCGAGCAGCCAGTCCCGCAGCAGATGCGCCACCGCAGCCGGCTGCTCCAGCGTCAGCATGTGGCCGGCTCCGGGCACCACCACCCGCTCGGCGCCACGCACGGCGGTGGCGATCTCCCCGGCGTGCTCGGGCGGCGTCAGCGCATCGGCCTCGCCCACCATCACCAGCGTGCGGCAGCGCAGCCGGGGCAACTCGGGCCGCAGGTCGGGCCGCGCCATCACGGCCCGGTTCTGACGGATCAGGGCCTGCGGCCCGGCGCGGCCGATCATCGCCAGGTAGGCGTCGACGAGGCCGGCGTCGGCGGCGTTGTCGGGGTGGAAGGCGAACATCACGTTGGCGCGCAGCACCTCGTCCATGCGGCCGCCGGCAAACAGCGCGCAGGCCTCGGTGCGCAGGCGGATCAGCTCGGGCGTATCGGCGCGTGCGCTGGTGCCCAGCAGCGCCAGGCCGGCGATGCGGTCCGGCGCGCGCAGCGCGGCGTGCATCGCCACCATGCCGCCCATCGAGGCGCCGGCCAGCACCAGCGGGCCCGGGTGCGCGGCCAGCAGCGCGTCGGCCATCTCGGGCAGGCTGTCGAAGCGGAAATGCACGTCGCTGACCTGCAAGCTCGCGTGCGGCGCCAGCACCGGAAGCTGGGCATCCCACAGGCCGGCATCGCAGGCCAGGCCGGGCAGCAGGATCAGCGTGTGCATGGTTTCAGTGTGCCAGAGCGCCGACCAGGGTCGGGCCCGGCGTCGTATGCTTATCGGCTTTGGTCACGCGCACCACTGCCCATGTCCACCATCCGCGAGATCCCGCCCTTCCACCTGGCCTTCCCGGTGCACGACCTCGGCGCCGCGCGCCGCTTCTACGGCCAGTGGCTGGGCTGCCCGGAAGGCCGGTCCAGCAGCGAGTGGATCGACTTCGACCTCTTCGGCCACCAGATCGTGGCCCACCTGGCGCCGGGCCAGGCCGCCGACCACCACAACCCGGTCGACGGCCACGACGTGCCGGTGCCGCATTTTGGCGTCGTGCTCGACTGGGACGACTTCCATGCCCTGGCCGAGCGCGTGCGCGCCGCCGGCGTGACCTTCGTGATCGAGCCCTACATCCGCTTCGCCGGCCAGGTGGGCGAGCAGGCGACGATGTTCTTCCGCGACCCCTCGGGCAACGCGCTCGAATTCAAGTCGTTCCGCGACCGCTCGCAGCTGTTTGCCAAGTGACGTCCGCCCCGTGACGCGCTTTCTCTTCATCCGCCACGGCGAGACCGACTGGAACCGCCAGCAGCGCTTCCAGGGCCAGATCGACGTGCCGCTCAATGCCACCGGGCTGGCGCAGGCGGCGCGGCTGGGCGCGCGGCTGGCGGCCGAGCCGGTCGACCTGCTGGTGTGCAGCGACCTGCTGCGCACGCGGCAGACCGCCGCGCCGTTGGCCGCAGCCTGGGGCCTGGACCCGTTGCACGAGCCCGGCGTGCGCGAGCAGGCCTTTGGTGTGCTGGAAGGCCTGGACGTGCCCACCATCAAGGCCCGCCACCCCGATCTGTGGGCCGACTGGCTGGTGCACCGCGCCGACTATGCGCTGCCCGGCGGCGAGAGCATCCGCCAGTTCCACACGCGCGTGCTGCAGGCCGTGCAGGCACTGGCGCGCGCGCATGCCGACCACACGGTGGCCGTGGTCACCCACGGCGGCGTGCTCGACATGCTGTGGCGCAGCGCCAAGGCGCTGCCGCTGGACGGCCTGCGCGCCTGCGAGATTCCCAATACCGGCATCAACCGGCTGCGCTGGCAGGACGGCGCCCTCATCGTCGACCACTGGGCCGATGCCGCCCACCTCGTGGGCCTGGGCGAACAGCCGTCGACGGCCGCCGGCGAACGCTGACCACATCGGCGTTTGCCGGCGGCGATCAGGCTGCCGCTGCGCTGCGCACGAAGTCGAGCAGCAGACGGCTCACGGTGTCGGCCTGCTCCTGCTGCACCCAGTGCCCGGCACCGTCGATCAGGTGGCTGCCGCGGCAATCGGCCAGGGCATGGCCTGCCATCGCCTCGAAGGCGCCGGGCACCTGGTGCACGCCCCAGTCCTGGCGGCCGGCGATGAAGCAGCCCGGCACCTCGATGCGCCGGCCGGCAAAGAGGCGCAGCTGCCCGCGGTGGCCGGGATCGAGTGCGCTGCGGTACCACTGCAGCCCGCCCTGCAGGCCGGTGCGCGTAAATTCGGACGCATAGACCGCCAGCTCGTCGTCGGGCAGCCAGCGGCAGGCCGCCACCTGCGCCGGCGTGGGCGCGTGCGGCGCCACCGTCTCGGCCATGCCGCGGCCGCGCGCCATCACGTAGTAGGGGGGCAGCGGCGCCAGGCCCTCGCCGGTCATCGCCGCCAGCGGGTGCGGGTCGTTGTGCGGCCAGTCGGCGCTCTTCATGTGGTAGTAGGCGCGCAGAAAGGCGTGCAGGCCCTGCGGCGCGCGCTCCATCTCGGCCGCCGCGCCGCGCGTGGCGTAGTGGTGCTGGTAGTGGCGGCGCGGGCGCGGCAGCGCCGCCAGTTCGGCGTCCAGCACCTCGGGGCCGAGGCTGTGGCCCTGCCACGACGGCGGCCCGGCAAAGGGGGCGCTCATCAGCACCACCGCGCGGAAGGCATCGGGCCGCACGAGCGCGCACCAGGCCGCCACCGGCGAGCCGAAATCGTGGCCGATCACGGCGTGCGCGTGCGGGCGGCCGAGCGCGTGCAGCAGCGCCAGCTGGTCGCGCACCAGGTTGAACAGGTGCACCGCGTCGAGGTCGGCCGCATCGTCGTAGTCGGCCGTCCAGCCGGTGGTGCGGCCGTAGCCGCGCTGGTCCGGCGCCGCCACGTGATAGCCGGCGGCGGCCAGTGCCGGCATCACGCGGCGCCAGCTGTAGGCCAGCTCGGGGAAGCCGTGCAGCAGCAGCAGCAGCGGCCGCGCCGGGGCGTCGAAGCCGGCCTCCAGCACGTGCATGGCCAGGCCATTGACGCCCGCCAGCTGCCGCGAGCGGATGCCCGCGGGCAGCGGCAGCGGCGGCAGCGCGCTCAAGGCGGCGACCGCTTCACTGCCAGGACATCGCCGACAGGTCGTTGGCCGACAGCGGCATGTCCTTCCACAGGCCCTTCACGCCGGCCTTGGCCACGGTGATCATCGTCGGCGTATAGAGGTAGGCCGATACCGCCTCTTCGGCCACCAGCTTCTGCGCCTCGGCCATCAGCCGGTTGCGGTCTTCCGGCTTGACGGTGGCGTTGATCTTCGCCCACAGCTCGTTGAAGGCCTTGGATTCGTAGCCCCAGTAGTAGTTGGGGCGCGCGAAGTTGCCGAAGTCCAGCGGCTCGACGTGGCTGACGATGGTCAGGTCGTAGGCCTTCTGGCCATAGACGCCCGACATCCACTGTGCCCACTCGACGTTCTCGATCTTGACGTTGATGCCCACCTTGGCCAGTTGCGACGCGATGACCTCGCCGCCCTGGCGCGCATAGCTCACCGGCGGCAGCTTCATCGTCAGCTCCAGCGGCGGTGTGATGCCGGCCTGGTGCAGCAGCGCCCGCGCCTTGGCCTGGTCGAAAGGGTTCACGCCGGTGAGGTCGACATATCCCGGCGCGCCCGGCGCGTAGAAGCTGCCGATGGGCACACCGAACCCCTCGGCGGCACCTTCGATCACCGCCTTGCGGTCGATCGCGGCGTGAATGGCGCGCCGCACGCGAACGTCGTCGAGCGGCTTGCGCTTGTTGTTCATCACCAGGATGGTCTTGGCGCGGCTGGCGCCGGTGATGACCTGGAACTTGCTGTTGTTCTGGAACTGCGCCAGGCTGCGGCCGGCGGGCACGCGCGGGAAAGCGTCCACGTCGCCCGACAGCAGTGCCGCCGCCTGCGCCGCCACGTCGCTGATGAAGCGGATGGTGACGCGGCGCAGCTTCACGTCCTTGGCGTTGCGGTGGCCGTCCCAGCGCGTCAGCACCACGCTCGAACCCTTGTTCCAGGCCTCGAGCCGGTACGGCCCGGTGCCCACCGGCTTGGTGCCGTTGGTGGCGGCGCTCCTGGGCTCGACGATGATGGCCGTGCCCTGGCCGAGCTGGAAGGGCAGGTCGACGCTGCCGTTCTTCAGCTTCAGCACCACGGTGTGGGCGTCGGGGGTTTCGATGCGCTCGATATTGGCGAAGACGGCCTTGTCCTTGTTGACGCTGTCCTTGGCCACCGCGCGCTCGAAGCTGAATTTCACCGCGGCGCTGTCGAAGGGCTCGCCGTTGTGGAACTTGATGCCCTTGCGGAGCTTGAAGGTGTAGGTCTTGAGGTCGGGGCTGACCGTCCAGCCCTCGGCCAGCAGGCCGGTGATCCTGCTGTCGCTGTTGATCTTGGTGAGCGTCTCGAAGATGTTGTAGAGCGAGACCTCGGCGATCGCCGAGGCAGCGCCGGCCGTCGGGTCCAGGCCCGGCGTCGGTTCGAGCTGCATGGCCAGCACGAGCGTGTCCTTCTTCGTTTGTGCGAGCAAGGGGGCGGCGTGCAGTGCGAGCGCCGCCGCGACGGCGGCAAGCAGCGCGGGCAGGCGGCGGGTGAGACGGGTGGGCATCGGCAAGGCCTCGGCTGAAGATGGCGATGCCGCGATGCTACGGCCAGTCGCCGGGCTGCTGCCGGTTCCAGCGCAACGGCAGCGCCCACGGCCCACGCAAGGCCCAGCCGCCCAGGCGCACCGTGGCCCTCGGCGGCAGCGCCGCAGCCTGTGGCCGGCCCTGGTCGTGCCAGGGGCCGGGACGACGCTGGATACACTGGCCATGCCGCAGCTGCCGGCGGCGGGCCCCCTGCTTCGGAGCCTGCCGGTCGGCTTCTCGCGGCGCCGATCCCAGCCCCTGAGGAGACCTTCGATGACCACTCCCGTTCGCGCCAGCGACACCCCCTTCGCCGTCGCCGTCGAGCAGGGCAAGGACTACTGGTGGTGCTCGTGCGGCAAGAGCCGCAACCAGCCCTTCTGCGACGGCTCGCACAAGGCCGACGGCGTCTTCACGCCGGTCAAGTACACCGCCGGCGAGAGCAGGACCGTCCATTTCTGCGGCTGCAAGGCCAGCGGCAAGCAGCCGTTGTGCGACGGCTCGCACAAGCAGACGCCGTGAGCGACGGCGCGGCCGCTGCGGGCGGCGACCCGCTCGCCGCCCCGCTGCGCCTGCCCTGCGGCGCCACGCTGCCCAACCGCCTGTGCAAGGCGGCGATGACCGAGGGCCTGGCCGACCCGCAGCAGCGCGCCACCGGGCGCCACGTGCGGCTGTACCGCGCCTGGAGCGAGGGCGGCGTGGGGCTGTCGATCACCGGCAACGTGATGGTCGACCGCCATGTCATCGAGCGCCCGGGCAACGTGGCGATCGACGTCACGCACCCACCGAGCGTCGACGCCCAGGCCCGCCAGCGCCTGCGCGACTGGGCGCGCGCCGGCACCGCGGCGGGCAACCACCTGTGGATGCAGATCTCGCACGCCGGCCGGCAATCGGCGCGCTACGCCACGCGCCAGCCGCTCGGCCCGTCTGCGGTGCAGCTCGACCTGCTGGGCACCTATGCGCGGCCGCGCGCCTTGCGCGAGGACGAGATCCTGGATTTCGTCGCGCGCTTTGCCCGGGTGGCGGCGATCGCGCGCGAGAGCGGCTTCACCGGCGTGCAGGTGCACGGCGCGCACGGCTACCTGATCAGCAGCTTCCTGTCGCCGGTGACGAACCGGCGCACCGATGCCTGGGGCGGCCCGCTGGCGCACCGCGCGCGGCTGCTGCTGGAGACGGTGCGCGCCGTGCGGCGTGCGGTCGGCGACGATTTCCCGCTATCCGTGAAGCTCAATTCCGACGACTTCCGCCAGGGCGGCTTCTCGCACGAGGACTGCCTGGCGGTGGTGGCACTGCTCGATGCCGAGGGCATCGACCTGCTGGAGATTTCCGGCGGCAATTACGAACAACCCCGGCTGCTCGGCGTCGAGGGCCGGCGCGGTGATGCCGTCGCGGTGCGTCCGAGCACCGTCGTGCGCGAGGCGTATTTCATGGCCTATGCGGCCGCGATCCGACGCGTCGCGACGATGCCCTTGATGGTCACCGGCGGCTTTCGCAGCCGCACCGGCATGGAGGCGGCACTGGCCAGCGGCGATACCGACGTCATCGGCATCGCGCGGCCCTTCTGCACCGAACCCGACGCGGCGCGCCGGCTGCTGACGCGCGCCATCGACCGGCTGCCCGAGCACGAGCAGCGGCTGCGGCTGGCCGCCAGCGGCTGGCGGTCGCCGGCGAGCCCGCTGCTGCTGCTCAAGGTCGTCAACGTGCTCGGCGCGCAGAGCTGGTACTACCAGCAGATGGAGCGCCTGGCCGATGGCCGTGTGCCCGACCTCGAACGCGGCGTGCTGCGCAGCTTTCTGCGCCACCAATGGGACGAAAGGACCCGCGCGGCGCGCCTGCAGCGTTGAAGGCAGCGCCTGCCCCGTCGTGGAGCCGCGCAGCCTCAGTTCGGCGCCGCGGCCACCGGCTGGATTGCCGCCACCGGCTCGGGCGCCAGCAGCGTGCCGTCGCGCAGGCCGCGCACCGTGCCCAGCACCAGCGCCACGATCACCAGCGAGGCCAGCGCCAGCAGCAGCACGCCCAGGTTGGCCATCAATCCCGTGGGCCCGGCCAGCCGCAGCGTCAGCGCCGCCAGCGCCGCCAGCGGGAACGACAGCCCCCAATGCGCCAGCCCGAAGGGCAGCGCCGCGATCGCCTTCGCCTGCAGCGCCACCCAGGCGGCCGTGAAGATCGCCATGCCCCACAGCGTCCAGGCCACCAGCGGCGGCGCGCCGAACTGCAGCGCCGACAGGCCCACCAGCGCCGGCGGCGCGATGAAGATGAAGCTGGCCGGCCGCAGCCGGTCGGGCCACAGGCCCTGGGTGAGGATGCGCACGCCGATGAGGATGGTCACCACCGGCCAGAACAGCAGCCCGACGCCGAACTGCGCTGCCGACCATTCGGCCTGGCCCAGCGGCACGCCGGCCAGCGGCACCAGCACATTGCCGACGATGGGGATGAAGAGCGCCGGCGTCACGCTGGCCCATACCAGCCCGCCGGCGCCGTTGCCCTTCCACCAGCGGCCCAGCACCCACAGGGTGACCACCAGCTGCGCCAGCGCGCCCACGGCCCATAACGCCGCGACCAGCGGGCCTGTCAGCTCCAGGGCCACGGCCACCGTGGCCAGCAGCAGGATGCCGATCGGCAGCGTGGCGATGAAGGTATGGCGCACGGGGTGGCGGCGGTCTTCGGCCCAGGCCTCGGGGTAGCGCCGGCCACGGATCACGGTGGCCACCGCCAGCACCACGAAGACCGCCGCCGCCAGCACGCCGATGGCCAGTGCGGCGGCGGTGGCCGCCTCTCCCATCAGCGGCGTGGCGCGGTGCCAGGCCAGCGCCAGGCCGCACAGGCCCATGACGATGGCATACCAGCCGGGGAAGAGGAATTTCAGCGGGGTCGGGCTCGGGGACATGGGGCGCGGGGGCTCACTTCAGCTGTGCGCCATGGGCGTCGAAGACGCTCACGCTGACCGGGATGCCGGCCTTCACGCTCTGCGTCACCGTACAGAAGTCCTCGAAGCTGGCGAGCACGCGTTCCAGGTGCTCGAGCGTATCGCCGGGCACGCCCATCGTCAGCGTGGCCTGCAGGCCCAGCACGCGCAGCCGGCCTTCGGCATTGCGGCCGACTTCGGCCGTCACGTCGCAGGCGATCGATCCCGGGTCCTGCCTGTATTTGCGCCAGGCAAAGAGCAGCGACGCACTCAGGCAGTTGCCCACCGCCGAGGCCAGCAGCTGCACCGGCGAGGGCCCCTGGCCCTGGCCCAGCGGCGGCGGCTCGTCGGCCTGCAGCACGGGAATGCCGTCGCTGAAGTGCACGTCGAAGCGGTAGTCCTGCACCTGGGTCAGGCGCACGGTCTCGCGGGGGTTGCTCATCAGGGGCTCCTCGGGGTGATGGGCGCGCAGCCGCTGGCGGGGTGGCCGCCGGCGGCTGCGGCACGGCGGTCTAGCGCACCTTGCCCAGCAGCGTCTGCACGTCGTCCAGCAGGTGGCCGAGCTCGCCTTCCTTCTGCTCGTCGAGCTGCAGCCGCTGCTGCAGCTCCTGCTGCATGAAGCACACCGTCATGCGCACGTAGGTGCTGTCCAGCGCCTTGCGCACGGCAGCCATCTGCGAGGCGATGTCCAGGCAGGGCTGGCCCTCCTCGATCATGCGCTGGATGCCGCGCAACTGCCCTTCGGCCCGCTTCAGGCGGTTGAGCAGGTCGGTGCGGGTGGCGGTGTCGGCAAGCATGGACATGGTGCAACTTTCGGCGGCGGATGCGACGGAAGCGGCCATTGTGTCTAACTTGCGCCGGTAGGGTCAGCGCAGGCCGCAGCTGGCGCCGTTGTCGGGCACGCCCAGCTTCTTCAGCAGCCAGCCCGGCGGGCAGAAGTTGGTGATGCCCGACTGGAAGAGGTTCAGGCCGACGAAGGCGGTGAAGGCCAGGAACCAGGGGCTGACGAAGATGGGGCTGGCCTCGACGCCGAGTGCCAGCGAGAGCAGCACAAAGAAGCCGGCCATCAGGCGGATGTAGCGTTCGACGGTCATGGTGGAACTCCTTCAGGGTTGGTTGGGGGTGGGGACTTCGTTGCGCTGGCGGTAGAGCGCGTAATACAGGACCGGGATCACGACCAGCGTGAGCAGCGTGGACACGGCGATGCCGAACAGCAGCGAGATCGCCAGCCCGTTGAAGATGGGGTCGTCGAGGATGAAGACCGCGCCGACCATGGCGGCCAGGCCGGTGAGCGCGATCGGCTGCGCGCGCACCGCGGCGCTCTGCACGACGGCGTCCTTGAAGGCCACGCCGCGCGCCAGCTGCAGTTCGATGAAGTCGACCAGCAGGATGGAGTTGCGCACGATGATGCCGGCGAGCGCGATCATGCCGATCATGCTGGTGGCGGTGAAGGGCGCACCCAGCAGCGCGTGGCCGGGCATGACGCCGATGATGGTCAGCGGGATCGGCGCCATGATGACCACCGGCGTCAGGTAGCTCTTGAACTGCGCCACCACCAGCAGGTAGATCAGGATCAGGCCGACGCCGTAGGCGGCGCCCATGTCGCGGAAGGTCTCGTAGGTGATCTGCGATTCGCCGTCCCACTTCACCGCGTACTGGCGGAAGGGGTCGGCGGGCTGGCGGATCCAGTATTCGCCGATGGCGCCGCTGCCGGGCAGCGCCACGTCCGCCAGCTTGTCGCGGATGGCAAACAGGCCGTACAGCGGCGAATCGGGGATCTGCGCCTGGCCGTCGGCGCGGCGGCCGATGTCGCCGAAGACATAGCTCACGCCCTGCAGGTTCTTGGTGAACAGCGGCTTGTCGATGACGCCGCGCTCGACGCGCACCAGCTCCGACAGCGGCACCAGCGCACCGTTGGCGGCGCGCAGCGGCAGCGCCAGCAGCGCGTCCAGGCCCACCTGCGATTCGCGCGGCAGCTGCAGGCGCACCGGCACCGGGTATTTGCTGTGGCCGTCGTGCAGCCAGGCGGCATCGGCACCCGAGAGGGCCGCCTGCACCGTCTGCGCCACCTGCGACACCGGGATGCCCAGCGACTCGGCGCGCTGGCGCTGCACGCGCAGGAAGGCGCGCGGCGCATCGACGCGCAGCGTCGAATCGATGGCGGCGATGTCGGGCGTGGCGTGGAAGGCCTGCTCCAGGCGCGCCGCCACCTGCTGGCGGCCGGCCTCGTCGGGGCCGTAGACCTCGGCCACCAGCGGGCTCTGCACCGGCGGGCCGGGCGGCACCTCCACCACCTTCAGCTTGGCACCGTGGCGCGCCGCGATGCGGTCGAGCTCGGGGCGCAGGCGCATCGCGATGGCGTGGCTCTGCTCGTCGCGCTGCGCCTTGTCCACCAGGTTGACCTGCAGGTCACCCTGTTCGGCGTCGGCGCGCAGGTTGTACTGGCGCACCAGGCCGTTGAAGGTGATGGGGCTGGCGGTGCCGGCATAGCCCTGCAGGTCCAGCACCTCGGGCTGCTTCGACAGATGCGCGCCCAGCTCGTGCAGCGCAGCAGCGGTGTCCTCCAGCGGCGTGCCGGCGGGCATCTCCAGCACGACCTGGAACTCGCTCTTGTTGTCGAAGGGCAGCATCTTCAGCACCACGCCCAGGCGCGAATTGGGGATGGTGGCGAGCGCGACCGACAGCGCCATCGCGCCCAGCACCGCGGCCAGCAACACCCAGCGCTTGGCGGCGCTGTCCAGCAGCGGGCGCAGCACGGCCTGGAACCAGCGCGGCAGCTTCGCCGCCAGGCCGGTGGGCGCGGCGTGGCCATGGTCTTGTCCGTCAGCGTTCCCGGCGCCGTGGCTCTTCATCAGCTTGAGCGCCAGCCAGGGCGTGACGGTGAAGGCGATGGCCAGCGAGATCGCCATGCCCAGGCTGCTGTTGATCGGGATCGGGCTCATGTACGGGCCCATCAGCCCGCTGACGAAGGCCATCGGCAGCAGCGCGGCGATCACCGTCAGCGTGGCCAGGATGGTCGGCCCGCCGACCTCGTCGACGGCTGCCGGGATGATCTCGCGCAGCGGTTTGCCGGGCTCGAGCTGCTGGTGGCGGTGGATGTTCTCCACCACCACGATGGCGTCGTCGACCAGGATGCCGATCGAGAAGATGAGCGCGAACAGGCTCACGCGGTTGAGCGTGAAGCCCCAGGCCCAGCTGGCAAACAGCGTGGCGGTCAGCGTCAGGATCACCGCGGCGCCGACGATCACCGCCTCGCGCCGGCCCAGCGCCAGGCCGACGAGCAGGATCACCGAGCCGGTGGCGAAGGCCAGCTTCTGGATCAGCTTGTTGGCCTTGTCGGCCGCGGTGGCGCCGTAGTCGCGCGTCACCGTGGCCTGCACGCCCGCGGGGATGACGGTGTTGCGCAGCGCGTCCACGCGCTCGCGCGCGCCGCGGGCGACGTCGACGGCGTTCTCGCCGGGCTTCTTGCTGACCGTCAGCGTCACCGCCGGGTAGACGCCGCCGGGGGCGCCAGCGACAGCCGCACTGGCGCCGGCCGCCGGCGCCGCGGCGCCGGGCGTATGCCAGACATAGCGCTGCGGCTGCGCCGCACCGGCCTCGACGCGTGCCACCTCGCGCAGGTAGACCGGCTTGCCCTGGCTGACGCCGACCACGAGGTTGCCCACCTCGTCGGCGTCGTGTAGGAATTCGCCCGTCTCCACGGTCAGCATGCGGCCGTTGGCCTGCGGGTCGACCACGCTGCCCGAGGGCATGCCGAGGTTGGCGGCGGCCAGCGTCTGCTGCAGGCGCAGCAGGTCGACGCCGCGCTCGCGCAGGCGGCTGGGGTCGATCGCCACCTGCACCACGCGGCCGGGGCCGCCGATGGTCTTGACCTCGCGTGCGCCGGGCACGCGCTTGAGCTCGGCCTCCATCGTGTGCGCCACGCGCTCGAGCTCGACGGCGCTGGTCGCTTCAGGGCTCCACAGCGTGATGGCGAGCACCGGCACGTCGTCGATGCCGGTCGGCCGCACGATCGGCGTCATCACGCCCAGGCCGGCGGGCAGCCAGTCCTGGTTGGCATTGAGCACGTCGTACAGGCGCACCAGCGCCTCGGTGCGCGGCACGCCGACCTGAAACTGCACGGTCACCATGGCCACGCCGGGGCGCGACACCGAATAGGTGTGCTCGATGCCGGCGATCTGCGACAAGGCCTGCTCGGCCGGCCGCGCCACCAGGTTCTGCACGTCGGCGCTGGCCGCCCCCGGGAAGGGGATGATCACGCTGGCCATCGTGACGTTGATCTGCGGCTCTTCCTCGCGCGGCGTCACCAGCACCGCAAACAGGCCCAGCAGCAGCGCCACCAGCGCCAGCAGCGGCGTCAGCGCATTCGACTGGAAGGCGGCGGCCAGGCGGCCGGAAACGCCCAGTGCCGGGGTCGCGCTGGAAGAAGTCGGGGAACTGTCCATCGCCGGTGCGGTCACTTGGCGGGGCGGGCGTCGGCCAGACCGGCCTGCACGGCGTTGGCCGCCACCTTCTCGCCCGCCTTCAGGCCGGCCAGGATCTCGATGCCGTCGGCGCCGCGGTCGGCACCCAGGCGCACGGCGCGCAACTGGAAGCCCTGGCCCTGCGCCACATAGACGGCGGTCAGCTCGCCGCGGCGCAGCACCGCGGCTGCGGGCACGCGCAGCGGGCCGGCGGCGGCGCCATCGGCAGCCACCGCTGCCGCGGCGCCGCTGAAATGAACGCGCGCCACCTGGCCGGGCACCAGCCCGGGCAGTGCGGCGGCGGGCAGGTCCAGCCGCCATTCGACGGTCTGCGACACCGGGTCGGCGCTGGCCAGCTCGGTGCGCGCAGCCGGCTGCACGCGCTGGCCGTTGGCCAGTTCGACCTCGATGCGCGTGGCGCGGCGCGCGCCCTGCGCCTGCGACAGCGGCACCTGCGCGGTGGCGCGCAGGGCACCGGGCGCATACAGCGTGGCGATCGGGCGCCCCGGGCTGGCCAGGTCACCGGCTTCCAGGTGGGTGGCCAGCACGATGCCGTCGAAAGGCGCGGTGACGGCGGCAAAGCCGCGTGCCAGGGTGGCCTGCGAACGGGCGGCCTGCGCCTGCTGCACGCCGGCAAGCGCCGCCTTGTGCTGTGTCTCGGCGGTATCCAGCGCCGCCTGGCTGACGAAGCCCTGGGCACGCAACTCGCGCGTGCGCTCGGCGGCGACGCGCGCATTGCGCGCCTCGGCCTCGGCCTGGGCCAGCCCGGCCTCGCTGCGCAGCACGCCGGCGGCGGCGTCGCGTTCGTCGATGCGGGCGATGGTCTGGCCGGCCCTGACGCGGTCGCCGGCCTTGACCAGCAGCGCCAGCACGTTGCCGCCGAGCTGCGCCGACAGGGTGGCCTGGCGCACCGGCTCGACATGGCCTTCGATCGACAGGCTGCTGCCGGCGGCGCCCCGGCGCGCCTCGGCCAGCGGCACCTCGGCCGCCAGCGCCGGCAGCGCGGCGGCGGCGATCACGGCCGCCAGCGTGGTGAGGACGAAGAGGGACTGGTTTTTGATACCCATGCCGGTATGCTAACAGATACCCGGTAGGGTATCAAGAGGACTGCCGATTCCCCTTGCCTCGTCCATGCCGGGCGCGCGGGCGAGGCGCCCGCATGCAGCTTCAGAACGGGATGTCGTCTTCCATGTCGTCGAAGCCGGTCGACGACTTCGGCGCCGGCTTGGGCGCGGGCGCGCTGCGGGCCGGCGGGGCGCTGCGGGGCGCCGGGGTGCTGCGCTCGCCGCCCATGTCGTCGCCGCCCATGCCACCGCCACCGCCTTCGCGGCTGCCCAGCAGCTGCATCTGGTCGGCGACGATCTCGGTGGTGTATTTCTCGACGCCGTCCTTGTCGGTCCACTTGCGTGTCTTCAGGCGGCCCTCGACGTAGACCGGGCGGCCCTTCTTCAGGTATTCGCCGGCGATCTCGGCCAGCCGGTCGTAGAAGACGACGCGGTGCCATTCGGTCTCTTCCTGGCGCTCGCCGCTGGTCTTGTCCTTCCACTGGCGGCTGGTGGCCAGCGTGACGTTGCAGATCGCCGAGCCACTGGGCGCGTAGCGCACCTCGGGGTCGCGGCCGAGGTTGCCGATGAGGATGACTTTGTTGACCGAGGCCATGGCGGGCTCCTGAGGGGTTCGCGGGGATGGCGGTCATCATAGCGATGGCCCCCGGCCGCGCCATCGTTCCTGCGGCGGCCCCCGCCGGTGTGCCCCCGGCGGCGGGGGCAACGCACGGGGACCGTCGATTACCATCGCCGCCGAGCATGGAAACCGCCCTCGCCGACGCCCCCGTCACCGCCCGCCGGGTGCTGCAGGACGTCTTCGGCTATGGCGACTTCCGCGGCCAGCAGGACGCCATCGTCGAGCACGTGATCGCCGGTGGCGACGCCCTGGTGCTGATGCCAACCGGCGGCGGCAAGAGCCTGTGCTACCAGGTGCCGGCTGTTCTGCGCCACCGCCGGGGGCTGGGAGTGACGGTGGTGGTGAGCCCGCTGATCGCGCTCATGCACGACCAGGTCGGCGCGCTGGACGAGCTGGGCGTGTCCGCTGCCTTCCTCAACAGCACGCTCGACGGCGACGAGGCGCGCCAGATCGAGCGCGAGCTGCTCGCCGGCCGCCTGACGCTGCTGTATGCCGCGCCCGAGCGCATCCTCACGCCGCGCTTCCTGGCGATGCTGGATTCGCTGCACGAGCGCGGACGCTTGAGCCTGTTCGCCATCGACGAAGCGCATTGCGTCAGCCAGTGGGGGCACGACTTCCGCGAGGAATACCTCGGACTGTCGGTGCTGCACGAGCGTTATGCCGGCGTGCCGCGGCTGGCGCTCACCGCCACCGCCGACGACCACACGCGTGCCGACATCGTGCAGCGCCTGCAGCTGGAGGCGGCGCGTGTCTTCGTCGCCAGCTTCGACCGGCCGAATATCCGCTACACCATCGTCGAGAAGGACGAGCCGAAGCAGCAGCTGCTGCGCTTCCTGCGCGACGAGCACGACGGCGACGCCGGCATCGTCTACTGCCAGAGCCGCAAGAAGGTGGACGAGACCGCCGCCTGGCTGGTGGCCGAGGGCATCACGGCGCTGCCCTACCACGCCGGGCTGGACGCCGAGCTGCGCCGCCGGCACCAGGACCGTTTCCTGCGCGAGGACGGGCTGGTGATGGTGGCCACCATCGCCTTCGGCATGGGCATCGACAAGCCCGACGTGCGCTTCGTTGCCCACCTCGACCTGCCGAAGAATATCGAGGGCTACTACCAGGAGACCGGCCGCGCCGGCCGCGACGGGCAGCCGGCCGACGCCTGGATGACCTACGGCCTGGCCGACGTCGTCAACCAGCGGCGCATGATCGACGAAAGCACCGCCGGCGACGAATTCAAGCGCCTGCAGCGCGCCAAGCTCGACGCCCTGCTGGCGCTGGCCGAGGCCCACGACTGCCGGCGCGTGCGGCTGCTGGCGTACTTCGGGGAGGACGGGGGGGCGCCGGAGCTGGGGTCCCTGCGGAAATTGCGACAACTGCCTGCAGCCGCCGGCGGTCTGGGACGCGACCGATGCCGCGCGCAAGGCGCTGAGCTGCATCTACCGCTTCCGCCAGCAAAGCGGCTTCGGCTTCGGCGCCGGCCACCTGATCGACGTGCTGCGCGGCAAGCTCACCGACAAGGTCACGCAGCGCGGACACGAGCGCTTGTCCACCTTCGGCATCGGCGCCGACATCCCCGAGCAGCAGTGGCGCGGCGTGCTGCGCCAGCTGATCGCGCTCGGCCATGTGCACAGCGTGGGCGAGTTCAATACGCTGGAGCTGACCGACAGCGCGCGCGCCGTGCTGCGCGGCGAGGTGCCGGTGCTGCTGCGCGTGCCGGCCGAGGCGCCGCCGCGCGGGCGCAAGGCCAGCCGGGGTGGCGGCGGCACCCGCGCGGCCGCGGCCAAACCGCCGCCGCTGCCGCTGGACGACGCCGGCCTGGCGCGCTTTGCGGCGCTCAAGGCCTGGCGCGCCGAGGTGGCCAAGGCGCACAACCTGCCCGCCTATATCGTCTTCCACGACGCCACGCTGGCCGAGATGGCGCGCGAGCGGCCGTCGACGCTGGACGCGCTGGCCGCCATCGGCGGCGTGGGCGCCCGCAAGCTCGAGGCCTACGGCGCCGAGATCCTGCGCGTGCTGGAGGCGGGTGCCTGAGCGGTCCGGCTCGCTATGATGGCCGGTTGCCCTGCCGTCACGCGATGCCTGATCCCCTACCGGACACCCCGCCTGCTGCGTCCACCGGCCGCCCCGCCTTCTTCGATGGCGGCTTCATCCGCGTGCGCGGCGCGCGCACGCACAACCTGAAGAATATCGACCTCGACATCCCCAAGCATGCGCTGGTGGTGATCACCGGGCTGTCGGGTTCGGGCAAATCGAGCCTGGCCTTCGACACGCTCTATGCCGAAGGCCAGCGGCGTTATGTCGAGAGCCTGTCGACCTATGCGCGGCAGTTCCTGCAGCTGATGGACAAGCCCGATGTCGACGTCATCGAGGGCCTGTCGCCGGCGATCAGCATCGAGCAGAAGGCGGCGTCGCACAACCCGCGCTCGACGGTGGGCACCATCACCGAGATCCACGACTACCTGCGCCTGCTGTATGCACGCGCCGGCACGCCCTACTGCCCCGACCACGCGCTGCCGCTGCAGGCGCAGAGCGTGTCGCAGATGGTCGACGCCGTGCTCGCCTGGCCCGAGGACACGCGGCTGATGATCCTGGCGCCGGTGGTGCGCGACCGCAAGGGCGAGTTTCTCGAGCTGTTCCAGGACATGCGCTCGCGCGGCTATGTGCGCTTTCGCATCGGCAGTGCGGGGCAGCCGCCGCGCGTGGTGGAGGCCGACGCGCTGCCGGCGCTGAAGAAGACCGAGAAGCACGACATCGACGTCGTCATCGACCGCCTGCGCGTGCGGCCCGATATCAAGCAGCGCCTGGCCGAGAGCTTCGAGGCCGCGCTGCGCATCGCCGAAGGCCGTGCGCTGGCGGTCGAGCTGCCGAACGAAATCGGGGGTGGGCAAACCGAGCGGCAGCACCTGCCGGGCGCCGGGCCGCTCCCAAGCGCGGCGCCCCCCTCGGGGAGTGGGCCGCATGCGGCCCAGGGGGCCCTTTTCAGCAACCGCTTTGCCTGCCCGGTGTGCAGCTATGCGCTGGCCGAGCTGGAGCCGCGCCTGTTCTCCTTCAACTCGCCGGTCGGCGCCTGCCCGCAATGCGACGGCCTGGGCCAGGTGACGGCCTTCGACCCCGAGCGTGTGGTCGCCTTTCCCTCCCTCAGCCTGGCCTCCGGTGCGGTCAAGGGCTGGGACAAGCGCAACGCCTATACCTTCAGCCTGCTGGAAAGCGTGGCGCGGCACCACGGCTTCGACATCGAGCTGCCGTTCGAGCAGCTGCCCGCATCCGCGCGCCAGGTGCTGCTGCATGGCAGCGGCGACGAGGCGATCGAATTCGTCTACAAGGCCGAGGGCAGTGGCGGGCGCACGCGCACGGTGAAGCGCTCGCACCCCTTCGAGGGCATCATCCCCAACTTCGAGCGCCGCTTCCGCGAGACCGATTCGGCCGCCGTGCGCGAGGACCTGGCGCGCTACCAGGCGGCGCGGCCCTGCCCGGCCTGCCAGGGCACGCGGCTGCGGCGCGAGGCGCGCCACGTGCTGCTCGACGCCGCCGGCAGCAGCGGCCCGGGCCGCGCCATCTACGAGGTCGAGCGCGCCACGCTGGCCGAGGCGCTGGCCTTCTTCGACGGCCTGCAGCTCGCAGGCGCGCGCGCCGAGATCGCCGACAAGGTGGTGCGCGAGATCCGCGCGCGGCTGCGCTTCCTCAACGACGTCGGCCTGCCCTACCTGAGCCTGGAGCGCAGTGCCGATACGCTGTCGGGCGGCGAGGCGCAGCGCATCCGGCTCGCGTCGCAGATCGGCAGCGGCCTCTCGGGCGTGATGTATGTGCTGGACGAGCCCAGCATCGGCTTGCACCAGCGCGACAACGAACGCCTGATCGGCACGCTGCGCCGGCTGCGCGACCTGGGCAACAGCGTGCTGGTGGTCGAGCACGACGAGGACATGATCCGCGCCGCCGACCACGTCATCGACATGGGTCCCGGTGCCGGCGTGCACGGTGGCCGCGTGATGGCCGAAGGCACGCCCGATGCGGTGGCCGCCAATCCCGATTCGCTGACCGGGCGCTACCTGGCGCATGCGCTGCGCATCGCGGTGCCGGCGCGGCGGCGCCGGCCGGCCGCCGCGACCGACGCGCGCGCCATCCGCATCGTCGGCGCGCGCGGCAACAACCTGAAGAATGTCGACGTCGAATTTCCGGTCGGGCTGCTGACCTGCGTCACCGGCGTCTCGGGCTCGGGCAAGAGCACGCTGGTCAACGACACGCTGTATGCGGCGGTGGCGAAGAAGCTCTACCAGAGCCATGCCGAGCCGGCACCGCACGAGCGCATCGACGGCCTGGAGCTGTTCGACAAGGTGATCAACGTCGACCAGAGCCCGATCGGCCGCACGCCGCGCAGCAACCCGGCCACCTACACCGGGCTGTTCACGCCCATGCGCGAGCTGTTTGCCGAGGTGCCGGCGGCGCGCGAGCGCGGCTACGGCGCGGGGCGCTTCAGCTTCAACGTCGGGTCATCGTCCGGAGGGGGCCGCTGCGACGCCTGCGAGGGCGACGGCGTGCTGAAGGTGGAGATGCACTTCCTGCCCGATGTCTATGTGCCCTGCGACGTCTGCCAGGGCCGGCGCTACAACCGCGAGACGCTGGAGGTCCTCTACAAGGGCCTCAACATCGCGCAGGTGCTCGACCTGACGGTGGAGGACGCGCACGCCTTCTTCAGCGCCGTGCCGACGCTGGCGCGCAAGCTGCAGACGCTGCTCGACGTCGGCCTGGGCTATATCCGCCTGGGGCAGAGCGCCACCACGCTGTCGGGCGGCGAGGCGCAGCGCGTCAAGCTGGCGCTGGAGCTGTCCAAGCGCGACACCGGGCGCACGCTCTACATCCTGGACGAGCCCACCACCGGGCTGCATTTCCACGACATCGGGCTGCTGCTGAAGGTGCTGCAGCAGCTGCGCGAGGCGGGCAACACCATCGTCGTCATCGAGCACAACCTCGACGTCATCAAGACCGCCGACTGGCTGATCGACATGGGCCCCGAAGGTGGAGCCGGCGGCGGCCAGGTGCTGATGGCCGGCACGCCCGAGCAGCTGGCCGCCAGCGGGCTGGGCCATACCGGGCGCTACCTGACGGTGCTGCTGTCAGAGCCAGCGCCTGGTGCCGCACCGGTATTGGGCAAACGCCTCACCAAACCTGGCCAGGAGAGCCCGCTCTTCGGGGATGACCTGGAACTTCGTGACGTAGGCAAGAAAGAAAAGCGGACCCAGCCAGACCCAGATTGAATCGATGCGGATGGCGTAGGCGACCAGGAGAATCAGCAGGCTGAGGTACATGGGGTTGCGTGTGTACCGGAAGACGCCGGTCGTGACCAGCGCCCTGGCGCGATGCGGGCGCAGCGGATCGATCGTGGTCCTCGCGTGCCACAGCCCGGCCACGGCAGCCAGCGCGACCACGGCGCTGAGCTGCGAGAGCGCGACGCCGAGATGCATGCGCAAGGCGCAAGGATCGACAGCAATGCCGTGCGACCGCGTATACCACTTCATGGAAGCGCCCGCCACGGCTGCGATGACGGGGGCGGGCACCCTGGTCTCGAGGAAGCGCACGCGTGGATCCTGAGGGCTAGACGCTGCGAACGACCCGCGGCGCGCGCATGCGGATGTCGTTCACGGATGGCTCAGCGCCGGGGGGCGTCGCCGTCGTCGCGGTCGGCGCGGTCGCCGGGCCGGTCACCGATGCGGCCGCCGCGTTCGGCGATGAGCGCGCGGCGGCGCGCCTCCAGCTCGCGCAGCCGGGCGTCGATGATCGAGGCCTCGATGAAGTCCTGCCCGGCAGCGCCGCTGCGCGCCAGGTTGCGGCCGCTGCGCAGCCGGTCCAGCGCGCCGGTGAGATCGCCCACCAGCAGCCGCGATTCGGCATGTGCCCGCAGCGCCCGCAGGCGCAGGCCCAGCGCTTCGGCGTTGTTGCCCAGCAGCAGCCAGGCCATGGCGTCCTGCGGATGCGCGGCCACCCAGGTCTGCAGCGATTCGGTGGCCTGACGCAGCGCGGCCTCGCGCGCCGCCCCGGTCAGTTGCAGGGCCGCATGGGCCTGCATCATCAGCAGCGGGCGCCTGGCCTGGGCGTCGGGCCAGCGCGTGCCGGCATCGGCCAGCCGCTGCAGCGCACCGGCCATGTCGCCGGCGGCCATGCGCGCTTCGGCGTCCAGCAGCCACAGCGCGCGCGCCACCGCGGGGTCGGGTGCGGCCTGCTCGGCCAGCAGCGCACGCGCCTCGCGGCCGCGCTGTCCGGCCAGGGCGTGTTCGCGCAGCAGGCTCGAGGCCAGCGCGCTGGCATACAGCGCCGCCAGGCGCTCGGGCGCACCCTGGCCGGCGCGCACGGCGGGCAGTTCCTGCAGGCGGCGCAGCGCCACCACGCTGGTGTCCATCAGCACGCGCGCCCGCGCGCCCATCAGCAGGTGCAGCCAGGGCGAGACGGCCGGGTTGGCCGAGGGCGCGCCTTGCAGCCGCAGCCGCGCCTCGCTCTGCCGTTCCAGCGTCAGCGGGTGGCTGCGCAGGTAGGGATAGGCGCCGTTGTCGTTGAGGCGGTTGGCCTGATCGAGCATCTCGAACATGGCCGCCATGCCGGCGCCGTCGAAGCCGCCGCGCTCGAGCAGCGCGTAGCCGATGCGGTCGGCCTCGCGCTCCATGTCGCGCGAGAAGTTCAGCTGGCCCTGGATGGCCGCCGCCTGGCCGCCCATCACCGCGGCCTGCGCCATGTCGACGTTGTTGCTGCGGCTGGCTGCCAGCAGCGCCAGGATCATGCCGGCCATGCTCAGCAGCGACTGCCGCTGCTGGTTGGCGATGCCGCGCGCGATGTGGCGCTGGGTGATGTGCGTGAGCTCGTGCGCCAGCACCGAGGCCAGCTTGTCGCGCGTGGCCGTCAGCGCGATCAGCCCCAGGTGCACACCGACGAAACCGCCGGGCAGCGCGAAGGCATTGACGCTCTTGTCGCGCACGAGGAAGGCCTCCCACGCAAACTGAGCGCCGGTATCGACGTCGATGTCGCCGCGCGCGCGCGCGGCCGCCACCAGCGGCCGCCACAGCGACTGCAGGTATTCCAGCAGCACCGGGTCGTCGTAGTAGGCCGGGTCGCGCCGGATCTCGGCCATGATCTGGTCGCCCAGGCGACGCTCGGTGGCGACGTTGAAGTCCTCGGCGGCGCTTTCGCCCAGCGCCGGCAGGCGAAGGGGGCTGCCGTCGGGCACGGGCGCCGCGCCGGCATCGACGGGCTGCGCCGCGCCCTGCGACAGCGAAGCCTGCACCGGCAGCGCCAGTGCGGCCGTCAGCATCAGCGCGCGTGCCAGCCGGTGCGGCAGGGGAGCCAGGTGCTCAAGGGTCTTGGTGGTCACGGACACTCCAGGGCCCGGGCAGGACCCGCCGGTATCATGACACCGCCACTTTGCCCGCGTGTTGCTGTGCCATGACGTCCCCGCTCACCCATTTCGACGCCCAGGGCCAGGCCCACATGGTCGACGTCTCGGCCAAGGCCGAAACGCACCGCGTGGCACGCGCCACCGGCCTCATCCGCATGCAGCCCGAGACCTTCGCGCTCGTGGCCTCGGGCCAGGCGAAGAAGGGCGATGTGATCGCGGTGGCGCGCATCGCCGCCATCCAGGGCGCCAAGCGCACCGCCGAGCTGGTGCCGCTGTGCCACCCGCTGCCGATCACGCGCGTGGCGGTCGAGTTCGAACTCGACGCCGCCGCGAACAGCGTGCGCTGCACCGCACAGGTCGAGACCTTCGGCCGCACCGGCGTCGAGATGGAGGCGCTGACGGCGGTGCAGGTCGGCCTGCTGACCGTCTACGACATGTGCAAGGCCGCCGACCGCGGCATGGTGATGGACGGCATCCGCGTGCTGGCCAAGTCGGGCGGCAAGTCGGGGGACTGGGTGGCCGCGTAGCGCTGCGCCCGATGCGGCCCGGCCGCGCAGAACTGACGCGCGCAGCGCCCGCTTTTTCGCGCATCGGCGGCGGCGGCGCGACCCGACACTCTCCGGCACGTGCGGGACCGCCACGTGCGCCAGGGCAGCCGTGCCCCGACGCAGCCCGGAGATGCCCCTGGACACTCCTCTGATGATCGACCAGCCGCCGCCGGCCGCAACCCGATGGCGCGAACGCGTCCGCGCCGGGCTGGCGGCGTGCTGGCGGCTGATCCGCCTGCACACACTGAAGAGCCGGCTGGCGGCCGGCGGCCTGCTGGCGATGCTGGTCGGCATGGGCTCGGCGGTCTGGTATGCGGGCGAGATCGCCCGCCAGGGCCTGCTCGAGGTGACCACGGGCCATGAACAGGTCGAGGCCGCGCGCACGGCGGCCATCATCGGGCGCCGCGTGGCCGAGCTGCAGCGGGCGCTGCGCGTCACCGCGGCGGCGATGGATCCGTCGATGCTGCCGTCGGCCGCGTCCGTGGCCGAGTATCTGCAGTCGCAGGCCGCCACGCGCGCGATGTTCGGCACGCTGGCCGTCGTCGACGCCGGCGGCCGGCTGCTCGTCTCGCTGGGGGCCGCCGGTGCACAGACGCCCGGCATCTCCGTCGGCGATCGCGTTCACATCCGGCGCACGCTGCAGGAACGTCGGGCGGTGGTGTCCGAGCCGGTACTGAGCCGGTTGTCCGATCTGCCGGTGGTCATCTTCACGCAGCCCATCTTCGACGGCGGCGGCCGAGTCGCCGGCGTGCTGACCGGCAGCATCACGCTGACCACGCAGGACCTGCTGCAGGACATCGTGGACAGCCGCGACGACGACCGCGACACGCTCATCGTCGTGTCAGATGCCCATGGGCGCATCGTTGCGCATCCGCAGCGCGCGCGCGTGATGCAGCTGGTCGACACCGAGCCGCGGCTGGCGCGCGCCGTCGGGCTGTGGATCAGCGACGGCCGGCCGCTGGTGCGCAATGCCGGCGCCTGGGCGGACGACGAGCATGTGGTGGCGATGGCCGCCGACGGCAATTCGCCCTGGCATGTGTGGCGCAGCACGCCGGCCCGGCTGCTGGCCGCACCGCTGCAGCAGGCCAGCCGGCGGGCCGTCTGGGTGGTGGGCGCACTGGCCCTGCTGCTGTCGACCCTGCTGGTCTGGAACCTGGCCCGTCAGCTCGAGCCGCTGGCCGACCTGGAGCGGCGATCGATGGCGCTGCTGCGCGGCGACGACCATTCGCCCTGGCCAGACGCCGACGGCGAGATCGGCAGCGTGGTGCAGACGTTGCGCCATGTGTGGGCCGAACGCGCCCAGACCGAGCGCATCAATGCCAATGTGCTGGCGCGCCTGTCGTCGGTGATGGCGGCGGCGCCGGTCGGGCTGGCCTTCACGCGCAACCGCACCTATGAACTGGTGAGCGCCGAGCTGTGCCGCATGCTCGGGCGCAGCGAAGACAGCCTGGTCGGGCATCCGGGTGACGCCATCTTCGCGTCGCACGACGACTACCTGGCCATCGGTGCGCGGGTGGCGGCGGCCTTTGCCCAGGGCGAGGTCTATACCGGCGACTGGCGGCTGCTGCGGGCCGACGGCTCGCAGTTCTGGGGCCGTCTGCTGGCGCGTCCGGTGGTGGCGGCTGATCCGTCGGCCGGCACCATCTGGAGCGTCCACGACGTCACCGAGCAGGTCGAGGACCACCGCCAGCTCCAGCATGCGGCCACGCACGATGCGCTGACCGGCGTGCTCAACCGCAAGGGCTTCGAACAGGCGATGGCCGAGCTCATGGCCCAGGCGGTGGAGCCTGCGGGTTCGCTGGTGATGATCGACCTCGACCGCTTCAAGCCGATCAACGACAGCGCCGGCCATGCCGCCGGCGACGCCGTGCTGCGGGCGGTGGCGGCGGCGATGCAGCGGCAGGTGCGCGCCAGCGACGTGGTCGGCCGCCTCGGCGGTGATGAATTTGCGCTGCTGCTGCGCGGTTGCGACGAGCGCCGGGCCGTCGACATCGCCGACAAGGTCAGGCTGGCGATCGAATGCACGGTCGTCGACTGGGACGGACGGCCGCTCTCGGTCGGGGCCAGCCTGGGCGTCAGCGCGCACCGCCTTGACCTCGACGGCCCGGCGCAGTGGCTGGCGATGGCCGACGACGCGTGCTATGCCGCCAAGCGCGCGGGCGGCGCTTCGGTCCATGTCGCGCAGCCCATCGGCGCGACGATTCCGGCCGCGCTGCACTGAAAGCGGGCGCAGCGATCAGCGCCGCGGCAGAAAGTCCCGCCAGCCGTACGACCGCTGCGGCGGCTCGCACAGGAAGGGTCCCGGGGTGCCGGCAGCCGGCGGCAGGTCGCAGACGGCAAACCATTCCTTCGACGCCGGGTTGCGGAATTCGCGCAGCCGCGCCGCCAGGTGGCGCGCGCGGTCCACGTCGCCCTGGCGCGCCAGTTCCTCGGCCCAGGCCATCATCAGCCGCGTGTCCAGCAGGTAGTGCGTCGCGCGGTCGAAGGCATGTGCACGCAGCCGCGGATCCACCTCGGTGGTGGCCGCGGCATAGTCCGCATGGTGGGCAAAGAACAGGCTGTCCTGCCCGCGCTCGATGCGCTGCGCCAGGGGCACGTCGCCATCCGCGGCGCTGAAGATCGCGGTCACGCGCGTGTAGTCCCACACCGCGTACGACACCAGCGCCAGCGCCAGCGCCGCCGCCGGAAACAGCATGCGCACGCCTTCGCGTTCGGCCGGCTGCGCGTCGGCGCCCAGCCCGAAGCCGAAGGCCCAGGCCGCCGGCAGCAGGAAGTAGGCGTACCACAGCGGGTACTCCAGCAGGCTGTGCAGGCCGATCATCAGCACGAACATCAGCGCCGCACGGCGGCTGGCCGCGCCGTCGCCCGCGGCCCGCCCCGCGCGCCGCACCGTCAGCGCCAGCGCGCCCAGCAGCAGCGCCAGCACCAGCGCGGCCAGCGGCAGGCCGAGCTCCACCGCCAGCTGCAGCGGCAGGTTGTGCGTGTGGTCGAAGAAGGCCGTCGGACGGCCGGGGAAGGGCGTGAGCGTCCAGGCGAGGTTGAATTCGCCCCAGCCCACGCCCGCCCAGGGGTGGGCGCGGACCAGCGCCAGCGTATTGGCCCAGATGCGAAAGCGCGAGCCCGAGACATCGGTTTCGGCCAGGCGTGCGGCGCCGCCGAAGCTCTGCCGCGTGATCTCGGCCCATTGCGCCATGCCGAACCAGGCCAGCGCATACAGCAAGGGCGCGGCCAGCAGCAGCGCGCGCACGGGCCTGGACAGGCGCCGGTCCAGCAGGCCCCACAAGGCCAGGACGCCGACGCTGACCAGCCCCGTGCGCGACGCCGTCAGCACCACGCCGACGATCAGCGCCGCGAAGGCCAGCGCGCCGGCGGCGCGTGGCAGGCGGCGCAGTTCCAGCAAGGCCACCGCGGCGATGGCGGCCCACAGCAGCACGCTGCTGAGGTGGTTGGGCTGGCGCAGGTTGCCCACCGCGCGGCCGACGATGTTGCTGGCGGCGATCCAGTCACCATCGGGCCAGGCCGGCGCGAAGACCTGCACCAGGCCGAGGCCGAGGTTGACCAGCCCGGTGACCAGCCAGGCCCAGGCGAAGCACGCGAAGACGGCGTCGCCGTCAGTGGCGCCGCGTGCGGCGGCGCCTGCATGCACCAGCAGTGCGGCGATGCCCAGCATGCCCAGCGCCGACAGCGTCAGCGAATGCGGCAGCGCCCCGAATACCCCCGAGGCCAGCGCCGCCAGCGCCAGCAGCGCCAGCGCGGCCTGCACCGGCCAGGCCGCCCGGCTGGCCGAAAAACCGCGCTGCGACGGCTGCGTGGCCGCCAGCAGCAGCACCAGTGCCGCCCAGCCGCCCAGCGCCAGCGCCTGGTTGAGGAAGGTCGGCGACGGCGATACGTTCCAGGCCAGCAGCGTGGGCAGTGCCGCCGCCAGCAGCGCAGCCATCAGCAGCAACGGGGTGCGCGCGGGGTCGGTCGTCATCGGGCGCGGGATGCTAGCAGGCGGCCCGGCGCCGCAGGCCTGCACCCGGGCTGTCGCCGATGGCCGCGGCGCCGGGCCGGCGCTATGCTGGGCCGCAGACCCCATCGACACCCGCCGCGAGGAGACCCATGCGACGCCGCCCCCTTCTGCAGGCCCTGGCCACACTCGCCGCCGGCACCGCGCTGCCGGCGCGCGCCCAGGCCACCAAGGTCGTCTTCGGCTATACCGCGGTGACCGACTTCGCATCGGTCTTCGTCGCCAGGGAGGAGGGTTTCTTCGGCAAGCGCGGGCTCGACGTCGAACTGAAATTCGTGCCCATCAATTCGACCATCCCGGCGGCCATCCAGTCCGATTCACTGCACATCGGCGGGCCCACGCCCTCGGTCTTCCTGCAGTCGGTCGACGGCGGGCTCGACCATGTGGTGGTGGCCGGCGGCGGCATGACGAGCAAGACCATCACCGGCTTCGGCCTGGTGGCGCGTGCCGGCAGCGGCATCCGCACGCCGGCCGATTGCGTGGGCAAGAAGATCGGCGTGCCGGGGCTGGGCGCCTTCCTGCACGTGACCTTCCGCGCCTGGCTCAAGCAGTCGGGCGTGGACTACGCCAAGGTCAATTTCATCGAGGCCGCCTTCCCGCAGCACGGTGACCTGCTGCGCGGCGGCTCGCTCGACGCCGTGGTCACCGCCGACCCCTTCATGAGCCGCATCACCGACACCGGCGCCGGCTACGTGGCCAGTTATTACTCCACCTTCCTGCCCGAGGGCCAGCCGACCATCGTGCACGTGGCGCGCCGCGACTGGGTGGCGAAGAACCCGGCGGCCGTCAAGGCCTTCCGCGAGGGCGTGCAGGAGGCCGCCGCCTTCATGGGCAGGCCCGCCAACGACGCCAGGGTGCGCGCGGCCATCGGCAAATACATCAAGCTGCCGCCCGAGGTGCTGGCCAAGGCGCAGATCTCGCCGCCGACGCCGCTGGTGAGCGAGAAGCAGCTCGACGGCTGGGTCGCGCTGATGAAGGACCAGGGCATGCTCAAGGGCAGCCCGGCAGTGGCCACGCTGATCGCCAAATGAGGCCCGACATGCCGCGCACCTTCGTCGACCTGTCGATCTACCTCGAGAACGACGTGCTGTCCGATCCGCCCGCCTTTGCGCCCAGGATCCAGTATTTCACCCACGACCACACCTACGAGCAGATCGCGCCCTTCTTCCCCGGCCTGCAGCAGGCCGACCTGCCCGACGGCGAGGGCTGGGCGGTGGAGACGGTGCAGCTGTCCACGCACAACGGCACCCACCTGGATGCGCCCTACCACTTCCATTCGACGATGGACAAGGCGCTGGGCGAGAAGAAGCCCGCCATCGCCATCGACCAGGTGCCGCTGGAGTGGTGCTTCCAGCCCGGCGTCAAGCTCGACTTGCGCCACTTCGCCGACGGCTACGTGGTCACCGCGGCCGATGTCGAGGCCGAGTTGAAGCGCATCGGCCACACCCTGCAGCCGCTGCAGATCGTGGTCGTCAATACGCGCGCCGGCAGCCGCTACGGCCAGCCGGACTACGTCAGCGCCGGCTGCGGCATGGGCTACGAGGCGACGATGTACCTGCTGGAACGCGGCGTGCGCCTGACCGGCACCGACGCCTGGAGCTGGGACGCGCCCTTCGTGCACACCGCGAAGAAATACGGCCAGACGCACGACGCCAGCCTGATCTGGGAGGGCCACAAGGCCGGCCGCGACATCGGCTACTGCCACCTGGAGAAGCTGCACAACCTGGAAGCGCTGCCGCCGAGCGGCTTCACCATCAGCTGCTTCCCGCACAAGATCCGCGGCGCCTCGGCCGGCTGGACCCGCGCCGTGGCGATCTTCGACGATGCCTTGATGGCTTCGCGCTGAGATGCCCGCCTTCCGCTCGCTGCTGATCGAGAAGGATGCGCAGCAGCCGCGCATCGCGCGCCTGCGCCTGAACCGCCCCGAGCGGCTGAATGCCATCGACGAGCACATGCCCGGCGAGATCCGCGCCGCGGTCGACTGGGCGGTGGCCGACGATCAGGTGCACGTCATCGTCGTCGAGGGCGCGGGCAAGGGCTTCTGCGGCGGCTACGACCTCTCCATCTTCGGCGAAGGGCAGATCGACCACCCCTGCCAGCAGGAGCGGCAGCCCTGGGACCCGATGGCCGACCATGCCTTCATGAAGCGCTGCACCGAGGACTTCATGAGCCTGTGGCGCTGCCCGAAGCCGACGATTGCCAAGGTGCATGGCGCCGCGGTGGCCGGCGGCAGCGACATCGCGCTGTGCTGCGACCTGCTGGTGATGGCCGACGATGCGCGCATCGGCTACATGCCCACGCGCGTGTGGGGCTGCCCCACCACCGCGATGTGGACCTACCGCCTGGGCCCCACGCGCGCCAAGCAGCTGATGTTTACCGGCGACGTCATCGACGGCCGCACCGCCGCCGACTGGGGCCTGGCCAACCTGGCGGTACCGGCGGCCGAGCTGGATGCGGCGACGATAAAACTGGCCGCCCGCATCGCCGGCGTGCCGCGCAGCCAGCTGGCGATGCACAAGATGGTCGTCAACCAGGTGCTGCTGAGCATGGGGCTGGAGCAGACGCAGCAGCTGGCCACGCTGTTCGACGGCATCACCCGCCACAACCCCGAAGGGCTGTGGTTCCGCCGTTATGCGCAGGCCGAAGGCTTCAAGGCCGCGGTGGCCTGGCGCGACAGCGGCGAACCCATCCCCGAGGGGGATGAAGCGCGTGCGCGCATCGCCGAGCTCGAGGCGAAGCTGCGCCGGGAGCCTTGAGGCGGCCTGGCATCCGATGGCGTCACCCGCCGCGCAGTGCCAGCAATGGCGGCGGCTTGCGGCGCGTTGCCGTCATTCGCTGGTGCGTCTCTTGGCCCTGGTCTGGCCTGCTGATGCCCCTGGCCGGGCGGCGGGGCACCTACTTTGCGGGCAGAGGGCAGAAAGCACCTTCAATGCAACCGGGTGGGGCGGTCGGTCGGCGCGGCGGGGGGGGGGGGCGGGGGGGGGGGGGGGGGGGGCGGGGGGGGGGGTGGGGGGGGGGGGGGCGGGCGCTGGACACCCACCCGCGCAGGAGGGGGGCATGCCATGGCGGTGGTCCAGCGGATGCGGGCCGCGCTTGTCGGTGAAAGGTCGGACTGTCGAGCAATCCTTTGCGAGAGCATCGAATGACAGCCGCACCGAGCGCAGCGAGCGATCCGCACCCGACGAGCGGGGTGTTGCATTCGAGGTGCTTTCTTTGCTTCCCTTCTTTGCACCCGCAAAGAAAGGGAGTCGGCCGCCGGGCCGAAACCCCGGCCGGGGGCATCAGCAGGCCAGACCAGGGCCAAGAGACGCACCAGCGAATGATGACAATGCGCCGATCGCCGCCGCCCCGCTCACACCCTCTCGAGCACCACCGCGATCCCCTGCCCCACGCCGATGCACATCGTGCACAGCGCATAGCGCCCGCCGGTCTTGTGCAGCTGGTTGACGGCCGTGGTCGCCAGCCGCGCGCCGCTGGCGCCCAGCGGATGGCCCAGCGCGATGGCGCCGCCGTTGGGGTTGACGCGCGGGTCGTCATCCTGCAGGCCCAGGTCGCGCAGCACGGCCAGGCCTTGCGCGGCAAAGGCTTCGTTGAGTTCGATGACGTCCATCTGCGCCAGCGCCAGGCCCGTCAGCTCCAGCACCTTGCGCGTGGCCGGCGCCGGGCCGATGCCCATGATGCGCGGCGGCACGCCGGCGGTGGCCATGCCGACCACGCGCGCCTTCGGCGTCAGGCCGTGGCGCCTGGCGGCGGCCTCGCTGGCGACCAGCAGCGCGCAGCTGCCGTCGTTCACCCCGCTGGCATTGCCGGCGGTCACGCTGCCGTCGGGGCGCACCACGCCCTTCAGCCTGGCCAGCGCTTCCAGGCTGGTCTCGCGCGGGTGCTCGTCCTGGCCGACGACGAGGGCATCGCCCTTCTTCTGCGGGATCGTGACCGGCGTGATCTCGGCGGCAAAGTAGCCGGCCTTCTGGGCCGCCACCGCCTTCAGCTGGCTGGCCAGCGCCATGCGGTCCTGCGCCTCGCGTTCGATGCCGTACTCGGTGGCCACGTTCTCGGCCGTCTCGGGCATCGAGTCGACGCCGTACTGCTCCTTCATCAGCCTGTTGACGAAGCGCCAGCCGATGGTGGTGTCGTAGACCGCATGGGCGCGGCTGAAGGCCGATTCGGCCTTGGGCATGACGAAGGGCGCGCGGCTCATGCTCTCCACGCCGCCGGCGATGCCCAGCTGCAACTCGCCGGCACGGACGGCGCGCGCCACCGTGCCCAGCGCATCCAGGCCCGACCCGCACAGGCGGTTGACGGTGGCGCCCGGCACCTCCAGCGGCAGCCCGGCCAGCAGCGCGGCCATGCGCGCGACGTTGCGGTTGTCCTCGCCGGCCTGGTTGGCGCAGCCGTAGATGACGTCGCCCACCGCCGCCCAGTCGACGCCGGGGTTGCGGGCCATCAAGGCCTTGATGGGGATGGCGGCCAGGTCGTCGGTGCGCACCGACGAGAGGGCGCCGCCGTAGCGGCCGATGGGGGTGCGCTGGGCGTCGCAGATGAAGGCGTGGGTGGTCATGTCGGGAAACCTCATGGGGTGCAGACCGCATTCTGCGACAGCCGCGCCGCGGCAGCGCCGGCGGCGTGACGAAGTGCGCATGCGCTCACCGGGCGCGGCCCCGGGTTCAAGTTGCAATGGCGGCGTGCCGAAAGCACCCGTATCCGCGCAGCAGCGCAACGTGTCCACCGGGCACGCGCCCGAGAAGTACCGCTCATGCCCAGCACCGTCGCCGTCCAGGACCTGAAGATCGGCATGTTCATCCGCCTCGAGCTGGGCTGGATGTCGCATCCCTTCCCGCTGTCGAGCTTCCGCATCTCGACGGCCGAGCAGATCGCCACCATCCGCGGCCTGGGCCTGAAGCAGGTCACCTGGCTGCCCGAGAAGAGCGACCTGTCCGCAGCGCCGCAGGCCGACGTCGCTGCACCGCCGTCGGCAGCCGATGCCGCCCGGGCCGAAGCCGAACGCCTGGCGGCGCAGCGGCGCGAGCAGCTGCAGGCCCAGCGCGACGCGCTGCGCCGCTGCGAGGCGCAGTACGACGAGGCCTCTGACTCGATGCGCCAGGTCAACGCGCTGCTCGGCCCCGAGCCGGTCACCGCGGCGCGGCAGGCGCAGGCGCTGGCGCGCGCCATGCTCGACAAGATGCTGGTCGACGGCGAGCTCTGCATCCGGCTGCTGTCCAGCCAGGGCGGGGACCGCATGACGGCGCATGCGCTCAACGTCACCGTGGTCTCGCTGCTGATGGGGCGTGCACTGGGCTTGCCCGAGCCGGACCTGCTCGACGTCGGCACCGGCGCCCTGCTGCACGACATCGGCAAGCTCGACCTGCCCACGCGCGTGCACTTTCCCGAAGAAGGCTTCAGCAGCGCCGAGGTCAAGGCCTACCGCGACCACGTGACGCTGGGCGTCGCGCGCGGCCGGCAGATGCAGCTGAGCGCCGGCGCGCTGCAGGTGCTGGCCGAGCACCACGAGATGGCCGACGGCAGCGGCTTCCCGGCCCGCCTGGCGCTGGACGCGATCTCGCCGGGCTCGCGCCTGGTGGCGCTGGTCAACCGCTACGACAACCTGTGCAACCCGGGCCCGCGCGGCGTGCCGCTGACGCCGCACGAGGCGGTGTCGGTGCTGTTTGCGCAGAACCGCAGCAAGTTCGACATGCCCATCCTCAGCGGCTTCATCCGCATGATGGGCGTCTATCCGGCGGGGTCGGTGGTGCAGCTCACCGACGACCGCTACGCGCTCGTCATGCAGGTCAACAGCTCGCGCCCGCTGAAGCCGCGCGTGCTGGTGCACGATGCCAGGGTGCCGCGCGACGAGGCGCTGCTGCTCGATCTGGAGCAGATGCCCGACCTCGGCATCCGCCGCAGCCTGCAGCCGTCCAAGCTGCCGCCGGCAGCGGCCAGCTACCTGGCGCCCCGGCCGCGCGTGACCTACTACTTCGACGTCACTGCACCCGCGCGCGAGGCCGCCGAGGCCGAGCTGGCGCAGGAGGCCTCGTGCACCGCGCACTGACCCGCGTGCTGCCGCGCGTGGTGTCGCCGCTGCCGCCGCGGCCGCCCTCGCCCTGGACGGCGCTGCTCGACGGCCTGCCGCTGGCCGCCTGGGTGGTCGAGCTGCACGGGCGCAGCATCGTGGCCGTCAATGCGCCGGCCTGCGAACTGCTGGGCCGCAGCGCGGCCGAGCTGCTGGACAGCGCCGCCGCCACGCTGCTGGCCACGCCCGAGGACCTGTCGTACTGGGAGACGCTGGACGACGAGGGCCCCGGCAGCCTGCATTCGCACACCGTGCTGTGCGCACCCGACGGGCGCCTGCTGCACGTCGAACGCTGGATCCGCCCGCTGCCGCCCGATGCCGCGCAGCCGGCTCGCCACCTGCTGGTGACGCTGCGCGACCGCAGCACCGAGCAGCAGGCTGCCGAAGCGCACGAAGCCGCCGCGGCCGAGTTGCGCGCCACGCTCGAATCCACGGCCGACGGCATCCTCGTCACCGACCTGGCCGGCCGCATCCGCAGCTTCAACCGCCGCTTCACGCAGATCTGGGGCATCCCCGAGGCGCTGCTGGAAAGCGCCGACGATGCCAAGGTGCACGACTGGATGCGGCGCAGCGTGATCGACCCCGAGACCTACCAGCGCCGGCTGGCTGCCATCCAGGATGCGGCGCTGCTGTCCAGCACCGAGCAGCTGCAGCTGCATGCCGGCCAGATGCTGGAACGCGTGAGCCGCCCGCTGTGGCAGCGCGGCCGCCCGGCCGGCCGCGTCTACAGCTACCGCGACCTGACGCGCCAGCGCGCCGCCGACCAGCGCATCGACGAGCTCACGCACACCGATGCGCTGACCGGCCTGCCCAACCGCCGGCGGCTGGCCGAGCTCGTGCTGGAAGCGGCGGTGAAGTCGCGCCGCACCGGCGACGGTTTTGCGCTGCTGCTGGTCGACCTCGACCGTTTCCGCCAGATCAACGACAGCCTCGGCCACGGCGTCGGCGACGAGGTGCTGCGCACCGTGGCCTGCCGGCTGCAGGGCTGCCTGCGCGCGGGCGACGACATTGCCCGCGTCGGCGGCGACCAGTTTGCGCTGCTGGTGCCGGGCGCCGACGCCGCCGCCGCCGAGACGCTGGCGCGCCGGCTGCTCAACGCCGTCGGCCAGGCCAGCAGCCTCGACGGCGCGCAGTTCACGCTGACCTGCAGCATCGGCGTGGCGCTGTGCCCGCAGCATGGCCGCAGCATCGACGAGCTGCTGCGCCAGGCCGAAGCGGCGATGCGCGCCGTCAAGGACGCCGGCCGCGCCAACTACCGCGTGCACCACCCGCTGGTGCAGGGCGACCTGCGCCAGTACATGCGGCTCGACCACGCCATGCGCCAGGCGCTGGTGAGCGGGCGCCTGCGCCTCAACTACCAGCCGCAGGTCGACCTTGCCAGCGGCGAGGTGGTCGGCTGCGAGGCGCTGATCCGCTGGCGCGACCCCGAGCTGGGCGAGGTCTCGCCGGGGCAGTTCATCCCGGTGGCCGAGGAGACCGGCTTCATCGTCGCCATCGGCGACTGGGTGCTGTCGCAGGCCATGCGCCAGGCGGCGCTGTGGCACGAGCGCGGCACGCCGATGCCGATCGCCGTCAACGTCTCGGCGCTGCAGTTCCAGCAGGCGCAGTTCACCGACCGCGTGGCCAGCATGCTGGCCGTCAGCGGGCTGCCCGCCCACCTGCTGGAGCTCGAACTGACCGAGTCGATCCTGGTGCGCGACGCCGACGAGGCGCTGCACCGCCTGCAGGCGCTGGCACGGCTGGGCGTGCAGCTGTCGATCGACGATTTCGGCACCGGCTATTCGAGCCTGGCCTACCTGAAGCGCTTTCCGATCCGCAAGCTCAAGATCGACCGCAGCTTCGTGCGCGGCCTGCCCGACGACGACAGCGACGCCGGCATCGTGCGCGCCATCCTGCAGATGGCGCGTGCGCTGGGCATGCAGGTGATCGCCGAGGGCGTGGAAACCGAACCGCAGCGCGCCTTCCTGCAGGCCGAGGGCTGTGTGCAGTTCCAGGGCTTCCTGTTCAGCCCGGCGATCGATGCGCTGAGCTTCGAGCACCGGCTGCTGCGCCCGGCCCCACCGGCGCGCGGCGCCTGACCGACAATCACCGCCCTGGCGCCGACGGCGGCGCCGACAGCGGCAGCGCGGCGATGATCTACAAATTCAAGAGCAAGGCCACCGGCGATCTCATCATGCTGGGTCCCAACGGCGACCAGCTGCTGCGCCTGCTCGGCCGCGAGCCAGCCCCCAAGGGCATCATCGAGCCCGCCGACATGCCGGCTGCGCGGCAGCGGCTCGAAGCCGCGCTGGCCGACGCCGAAGCCGCCGCTGCGCAGGCCGGCGCCGACGGCCAGCCCGACGACGAACGCACGCGCGAGGCCGTGGGCCTGCGCCAGCGCGTGTGGCCGATGTTGCAGATGCTCGAGCGCGCTGCGGCGGCGCGCGAAGCCATCGTCTGGGGCGTGTGACGCCGATGCACGCCGAAGGCGGGGCGGACCTGTCGGCGGCCGCCACCCGCGTCATCGCGGTGCGCCATGGCCAGACGGCCTGGAATGCCGCGCTGCGCATCCAGGGCCACACCGACATTCCGCTCGACGAGCGCGGCCGCTGGCAGGCGGCGCGGCTGGCGCAGGCGCTGGCGCACGAGACGGTGCATGCGGTCTACAGCAGCGACCTGCAGCGCGCGCGCGACACGGCACGCGCCTACGCCGCCGGCGCCGGGCTGGCGGTGCACGACGTGCCGGGGCTGCGCGAGCGCCGCTTCGGCCACTTCGAAGGCCTGAGCTTCGACGACATCGAGCGCCACTGGCCCGACGACGCGCGGCGCTGGCGCCGCCGCGAGCCCGACTTCGCGCCCGGCGACGGCGAATCGCTGCGCGACTTCCACCACCGCTGCGTGGCCGCCTGCGCGGCGCTGGCCGCGCGCCACCGCGGGCAGACCATCCTGGTGGTGGCGCATGGCGGCGTGCTCGACTGCCTGTACCGCGCCGCCACGCGCACCAGCGTCGACGCGCCGCGCAGCTGGCAGCTGGGCAACGCCACCGTCAACCGGCTGCTTCACACCGACGCCGGGTTCACGTTGGTGGGCTGGAACGACGAACAGCACCTGGCCGACGACGCGCCGTGAGAACGCTCAGCGCGCGCGCGTGAAATCGCGCCCGCCTCCGCCAGGCGTTCGACGCCTTCCGGCGTCGAATGTCCTGGCTCAGCGCCGGATCTCGCGCCAGGCATTCTTCGCCGGCGTGATCGTCACGCACTGCGTGATCTGGCGCTTCCACGACGCACCATCGGTGGTCTGACCCGAGCCCACGATGTGCTGGCAGGGCGTGCCGCCCGGCGGCGGCGGCGGCGGGCAGTTCGCCCCGGTGCACGCCGGCGGCTGGCCATCCGACGTCAGCAGCAGGTTGACGCCCGAGCTGTTGGCCGTGGCCGAGATCTGGGTGCCGACGAAGGTGGCGCCCGGATATTTGCTGCCGTCCAGCACCTTCAGCACGTACAGGTAGGAACTGGCCGTGCAGTCGGTGCTGCCGGCGACGTTGGTGACGAAGGTGACGGCACCCCGCGAGACCGAGGGCCGCGTATTGGCATGCTCGCCCAGCGGCAGGTCCACGTACCAGCCGCGGCCGGTCGTCCAGTCGACGCTGACGCTGGTGATGGTGTCGGCACCCTTGTTGTAGGTCTGCTGCACCAGCGAGGCGCGCGCGTTGAGCAGTTCGGCGCCGTCGGCGACGGCATAGAAGGTCTGGGGCGCGGTGCTGCCGAAATCGCCGATGTCCAGCAAGCGGCCGGTTCCTACCAGCACGATGCGCTTGCCGCCGTACGCCAGCAGTTCCGGCGCCGCCGTCACCGGTTGCAGGTTGCCGCTCGCATCCTTCAGCACCGCGATGCGCGCGGGCGCAGGCTTGTCGACGAGGTCGAACTTCCACACGTTGCCTCGCAGGTCGCCGCCGAAGACAAAGCGCACCGAACCGTCGGCCTCGACGAAGGGGCTGATATGGGCCAGGCCCGATTCCGCCGCCAAGGTGCCGTCGGCGACGGTGAACTCGTGCAGGATGGCGCCGCTGGCAGGGTCGAGCATCCACAGCCGGCCCTTTCCGTCATGGGTGTTGTTGTAGCCCGAGGTCAACAGCACGGCGAAGTTGCCGCTCGGCAGCCGCACGACCGCCGGGCGACCCAGGGTCTGGCCGACCTTGCTCTGCGTCGTGGCGTCGCCGGCGGACGGGAACTCCCACTTGACGGCAGCAGCGAGCTGGCCTTCGCTCAGGGTGCGCGGGCTGCTGACGTCGATGGCGTAGTAGCTGCGGCCGGCCGCGCCCATGCCGGCCACCAGCAGCTTGCTGCCGGCCCCGGTCTTGCCGATCACCGGCGAACCGTCGAGCTGCGTCTTGAAGGCGTAGCCGCGGCCCGTCGTCTGGCCGATGTCGGGCAGCACGGCGCGCGGCACGTAGGCCCACAGTTCCTTGCCGGGGTCGTCGCGCGTGTCCACGGCATGCAGCATGCCCTCGCCCGAGGCGAAGTAGACGACGCCTTCGTCGCGCGCCACCACCGGCTCGGCGTTGATGACGGCACCGATCAGGCCGGTGCGCGTGCGGAACTTGGTGCCCTCGTGCGTGCGGTCGCCGCGCAGGTAGTCGATGACCTCGCCGCTGTCGCCCCATACAGAGCCCGGGTTGACCAGCGCCCCCACGCTGGCGGCGGTGAATCCGACGCCGGCAGCGCCGTTGTGGCTGGCGATCACCCGCGTGCCCCACGCGCGCGCCAGCAGCTTGGCACCCGTCGACCACACGGGGGTTGCGTTGACATCGCCCGTGACCGCACTGATCGCGTTGGCCGTCAGGTCACCGACCCAGCCGGCCGGGTTGTAGGTGCCGAAATAGGCGCGCGAATCACCGCGTTGCAGGTTGACCGTGCTCACTGCAATCCCGCCTTGCGCGCCGGTCTGGTTCAGGATGTCGTTGATGGCGGCCCGGATGCCGGCGACGGTGCTGGTGGGGTTGTTGGCCAGGAACATCAGCCCACGGCCATTGAGGGTGGCGTGCCAGAGGTCGTCGAGCATGGTCGGCGTATCGGGCACGGGCACCGGCCAGGTCGGTGCGGTGACGAAGGGGTCGGTCGCCGAAGGCCAGATCGAGCCGGAAACCCCGAGCGAGATGGCGTAGGTGTTGACATGCAGGTTGGGATTGTGGTCGGCGTTGGGCGCGCTGGATCCACTGACCGGCACCTTGCCCGCCACCAGTGCCGAGCCGCCGCTGGCCCGCAGCTGGCGCGTGTAGTAGGCCAGTGCCAGGTCGGCCAGCGAGCCTGCGGGCGTCGTCGTGTAGGGCGCGGCGGCGCCGTAGGTCGCCTGGCTGTAGGCGGGCACGGTGACGCCGCTGGGCGCATTGGCAAAGCCGTCGGTGACGACGAACATCGCATTGCGCTGGCAGGCGTACTGCACGATGCCGGTGTTGGTATTGAACTGGTCGCCGATCACCTGCATGGTCTTGTGCGTCGGCGTGGCGGCCTGGTCGGGGGTCAGGCGGTAGAAGTCGCCCAGCGTGCGCAGCCGGTTCGACGACGCTGCCGTCGCGTCGGCATCGAACATCGTGATCGCCGGCGGGGTGGCCTGCGCGGCCTGCGCAAAGCGCATCGTGCCCATGCGCACGCCGGTCAGGTTTTCGAGCACCTCGCCCATCGACCCTGCCAGCGACAGCTTGCGCTTGCGGTAGTAGGTGAACCAGTTGGCAAAATTCTGCAGCTCGGCCGCATGGTTGCGGCCCGAGGGAAAGGTGTTGCCGGCCTTGATCTCGTAGCGCTTGAGCTTGGTCGTGCCGTTGGGTGCCAGCACACAGGCGCTGCCGTCCACGACGCAGTTCTCGGCGTGCCAGTATGTCGCCGGGTAGTAGGGGATAGACGCGAAGCATTCCTTGCCCGCCGCCGTCGTCAGTTCGACGGTCAGCGTCTGCGCGGTGCCGCCATAGCAGGCGCCCGACGTGGCGCTGCTGGCATTGAGCCGGCTGCCCACGGGCACCTTCATGCCGGGGTCGACGAAGAAGCGGTAGCCGTCGGCCGTCCACTTGGCGCCGGCGTTGGTCGAATTCCACTCCTGCGTCAGGTTCAGCGTCGGCGCGCCGGGCTCGGTCGGGTGGATCTTGGCGGCCGCCGGCGGCGAGTCGCTGAAGCTCTTGACCGAGCCGTCGAAATAGCCCGGCGCCCAGGGCTTGTAGGTGATCGTCGGGTCGTAATACTGCGGGTTGAAGGCCGCCGAGCGCAGCCATGCGAACTGAGGCGTCGGCGGCACCACCTTGTACCAGGTCTCGCCGCTGCCGTAGATACCCCCACCGGGCGCATCGCCGGCCGGGTTGGCGGCGATGATCCAGCCGACCGGGAACAGGTAGGTGTAGCGGTCGCCCGATCCGCCGAAGCGCGGCTTGCCGCTGGCTGCGTCCCACGCGGTGCTGCCGTCCCACCACATGACGCCGCTGCTCGATCCGATCAGGATCTCCCAGTCCATCGAGCCCGAGTCGTCGATGCCGTAGACGAGGTTCGGCTTGGCCAGCACCGCCGCCTTCAACGGCAGCTCGGCGATGTTGGTGGCCTGCGATGCAGTGCCTCCCAGCAACGCACCCAGGGCCACGAGCGAAACGGCGAGGTTGACGGCGATCTTCATGGGGACGACCCCTTTGCTGACGGTGGGCGGACCGCGGCCGGTCAACCCTTGGTGATGAGGGCCTGGACCCAGGCCTGGGTGTCCTTGGGCCCCATCACGCGGACGGTGATGCGGAACTGGCGCGCGGTGGGCGGGTCGGGCTTTTCCTTGTTGGTGGCCGACTCGATCTGCGGCACCTGCTTGACCAGGCACTGGCGCAACGGCTCGGTGACCGGCATCGCGCCCGTGCAGACACGGTCGACGACATAGCGCACGCGGTAGGCACCGACCACGAGTTCGGGCGCGAGGTCGAAATCGACGGTGGGCACGCCGTTGGCGTCCTGCGCCTGCGTGGTGGCGTAGTACCAGTTGCCGGCGCTGGTGTTCTCGTCGACCAGCGCCTGCACGGCCGCGAATGCGGTGTTGACGCCGACCTCCGAGGCCTGCAGAGAGGTCTCGCGGAAGGCCGCGTTGCCCGCGGCCAGCGTGCCGACCTCGGTCATGCGCGCCAGCGCCATGCCGCCCAGCAGCATGACCGTCAGCAGCACCAGCACGACGACCATCGTGACGCCTCGTTGTTGCGGCTTCATGGTGTCTTGATCCCCAGCACCAGGTTGCGCAGCGGGATCACCACGACCGCCGTGCGGAAGCGGTAGCAGGCCCAGTCGCTGACGTCGGGCTCGACGGTGGCGCCGAACAGCACCGGTTTGGCCAGGCTGGCCTCGCAGACGCCGGCACTGTTGACCTTCTCGCGCTGCGGGCTGCGCACGACCACGCCGACGCGGATGGCACGCACGCGCGGGATGTTGTTGAGGTCCAGCGCCGCGAAGGCGCCGGTGGCGTCGACCCAGTTCTCCAGCGTCTTGCTCGTCAGCACTGCCGACGACACGCCGTACTGCGCCCGCAGTGCCATCACGTTGCGCGCCAGCACGGCGCTGGTGCCGTCGAACGGGCGCTCGAGGACCAGGTCGCTGCCGCTCAGCCGGTAGCGCTGCCAGCGCAGCTGACCGAGCAGGGTCACGCCACCGCCGCTGTCGCTGTAGGTCGGCACGTTGGTGAAGACACCGTCGTTGTGGGCGCCGCCGGCGGCAAAGCTGATCACCTGCGGCGTGTCGACGGTGGACGCCGCGACCGCCGTCACCGTGCGCACCGTGCAGGGGTCGGCCGCATTCTCGGGCGACAACAGCACGGCATCGCCCACCACGGCCGGCAGAAAGGACTTCACGCTCGCATTGACCCCGCTGCTGGCGAGCGCCAGCAGCACGTGGGCGCCCGATTCCACGCGCGATGACTGCATGACGTCGATGCGGTCGAGACCGCCCGCGCGCGTGACACTGACGGGCGCGAACGCGGTGCCGTCGAGGTGCGTGGTGGCGCCGATGCTCAGGTTGAGCCGGCTGCACAGGAAGCGCGAATCACCGAAGAAGCCCAGCCCGGCGCTGGCGGCGTCGTTCTTCAACGCCGCCAGCGCGGTGTTGACGTTGACGGCCACGCCCCCGACGCCGATGCCCTGGCGCTGCGAAGCCGTGAACATGACCGCGCTGCTGGACGCGGCCAGGCCAACGATCAGCGCCACCACCAGGCCGACCATCAGCTCGATGATCGAAAGGCCGCGCTGGCGCCGGGCGAAACCGACCGCGGGCGCGGACAGGGGCAGATGGTCAGCGGACATCGGTCACCACATTCAGCAATCGCGGGTCGGCGTTGTCGCGGGCTGTCCAGCCGATGCTCACCGTCATGCGGCCGCTGGCGGCATTCAGTGCGACGGCGCGCGTCACCGTGCCGGGCAAGGCCGCGCCGACGCGGTTCGCCCAGTCGGTGGTGCGGGCGGTGGCGGCCGGCGAGTTGCAGACCCCGGCCTGCGGCAGCGTGTAACAGGCGGCGTTGGCGGTGTCCACGAGCACGGTATTCAGCAGCTCGTCGGCCAATTGCACGGCGGTGGTGCGCAGCTGCGCATCGGTGGCGGACGTCACCATGCGGCCTTGCATGCGCGTCATGCCGATGAGTCCGAACGACAGGATCGCGATCGCGATCAGCGCATCGATCAGGCTCACCCCGCGCTGGCGAGCAGAGCGGCTCGGCTGGTTCATGGGCAGCTCACCTGTTGGTTGGCACACAAACGCGCCGCGCCGCCGGCATCGACGCGCAGACCCGGGCAGCGCAGTTCCGTCGAGCAGGTCGCGCCCGTCATCGACAGATTGATCGAGACGGCCGTGCCGAAAGGCGCCGGCCGCCCTTCGGGTCCGAACGTGAAATTGCCCACCGGCGCCGTCACGCCGTCGGTGAAGCTGCGCGCGCGCAGCAGCACGGGCGCCCCGGGCGTCGTCATGTCGTGCACCTGCACGGTGTCGGCGCCGGTCGACACGCGCACGTTCGTGTTGCGCTTGATGGCCTCGCTCTGCGCGATCAGCGTTTCCGCGAACAGCAGGTTGCCCGATTCGCGCAGTCGCGAGTTCATCACCATGTCGCCCATGTAAGGTGCCGCCGCGGCCACCAGCACAGCCAGCACCGCCAGGCCGACCATCAGCTCGATCAGGGTGACGCCGCGCGCAGCCGCGGCGGCGGGGACCCTCAGGCATCGCATGTCGCCCCCTTGATGCTCCAGCAGTTGCCGGCTGGCGCGCCCTTGGGGTGCCCGGTGGTGGCGCGGGTGCCGGCTGAGTTGATGGTGTAGGCGTAGCCGTTCAGGCTGCCGGTGCCGGTGGCGGTGGCGGTGTAGGCGGCGCCGCCGCCTGCGATCACGCAGGTGATGGTGTAGTTCTGCACGCCGACCGGTGCGTCGATGGCGCACACGCTGGCACCGCCCACGGTGCGTTCGTAGCTGCCGCTGTCCTGGAAGCGCTGCTCCATCCGCGTGAAATACGACTGCAGCGCATCCAGCCCGGCCGGCACACGCGAGCGCTGCAGGTAGGCGGTGTACGCAGGCATGGCCACCGACGCCAGGATCGCGATGATGGCCACGACGATCAGGACTTCGATCAGCGTGAAGCCGACCGCCGCGGCGCGACGGCTGCGGCGGATGGCTTGCTGGCAAAGGGTGCGCGAGGTCATGACATTCCTTCTTGTCGGGACTGCAGCGGGCACAGGACCGGCATCGGGCTCCGCTTGTGTCTGGGATTTCGGCACGGGGGCCAGCCGACTTGAGGGGGCAGTCGTATGCAGCCGTAACGCACCTCACGCCTGCTGCACGACCACCTGTGAGATCCGTCACGGAACGGCCGCATCGGTTGTGCTCGAGCACGCCGCGACCGACCGAAGCCAGGTTGGCGACCGCGCTTTCGCCTCGTCACACATCCGGCGTTAAAGCCGTCAAGTCGGCGCCGGCGGGGCCCATAGCCCGTGCAGTACCACGGAAATCCCGCCGCCCCGGGCTCACCATGAACCCCGACCGACTGCCGACCCCCACGCGCCCTGCCGGGCGGCGCCACGCCCGAGCGCGCGGCTTCACGCTGGTCGAACTGATGGTGGTGATCGCCCTGGCCACCATCCTGCTCGGCATCGCGGTGCCGTCCTTCGTGCAGATGCTGGCCCGCATGCGCATCGAAGGCGCCAGCCAGAACCTGGCCACCGACCTGCAGCTGGCTCGCACCGAGGCCGTGCAGCGACGCGCCACCGTCAGCCTGGCGACGCTGGCCGACGGCAGCGGCTATGCCATCACCAGCGGCGCCACCACGATCAAGACCGTTGCCTTCGCGGGCGGCGTGGGCTTCACGGGCAGCGTGACGGTCACCTTCGAGCCGCTGCGCGGGCTGGCCACCGCCGCCACGCTCACCGGCACCAGCCCCCGCACCGATGCCCAGCTGCGCATCAACAGCGACGTCATGGGCCGCGTGCAGATGTGCAGCCCCGGCGGCAGCTTCAGGGGCTACACGGCATGCTGAATGCACACGCACCCCGGCGCGCCGCCGCGCGCGGCCTGTCGATCGTCGAGCTGATGGTGGGCGTGGCCATCGGCCTGATCGTCGTCGCCGCCTCCGTCCACCTGTCGGGCCGCAACATCGCCAGTTCGCGCAGCATGCTGACCGACATCCGCGTGGTGCAGGACCTGCGCGCCGTGGGTGACCTGGTGTCGCGCGACCTGCGCCGCTCCGCCTACTGGGGCAACGCCATTCTCGGCACCCGCAACACCCCCATCAACCCCGTGCCGCCGGCCAACCCCTATGCCGGGGTGGCCGTCGCCGGCACCGACACCATCACCTACGACTTCTCGCGCGACGCCGCCGAGGACGATGCCCGGGGTGCAGGCGAAACCTTCGGTTTTCGCCTCAACCAGGGCCGCGTCGAGATGCAGACGGCCACCGACACCTGGCAGCCGGTGACCGACCCCAGCGTGGTGACGATCACCGATTTCGTCATCACCCCGGTGGTCACCGTGCTGGCGCTGGGCCATCTGTGCCCGACGACCTGCCCGCCGGGCACGCCCAACTGCCCGACGGTGACGGTGCGCCGCTTTGACCTGTTGCTGCGCGGCCAGTCGGTGCGCGACGCGGCGGTGGTGCGCGAGCTGCGCTCCACCGTGCGTCTGCGCAACGACCAGTTCGCCGGCGCCTGCCCCGCCTGAGGTGCAAACATGAACCGGCTCCGCCCCCTTCGCGCCCAGCGCGGCATCGGCACCCTGGCGGTGACCATGCTGCTGCTGCTGGTGATCACCATCGTCGCCTTCTACGTCAACCGCAGCGTGCTCTTCGAGCAGCGCACCTCGGCCAACCAGGCGCGCGCCACCGCCGCGCAGGAGGTCGCCGAGGCCGGCATCGAATGGGCCACCGGCATGCTCAATTCGCCCTATGACATCGGCGCCGACTGCAACTTCCTGACCACCACCAACCTGTCGTTCCGGCGCCGCTACCTGCAGACGCAGTACAGCGCACCGGTCAACCCGACCTCCGACGTGGTGCCGCTGGCCGGCGTGCTGCCGGGCTGCAAGATCACCGCCACCGGCACCACCTGCAACTGCCCGGCCACCGCGGTGGCGGCCTCGCTGGGCGCCAACGTCGAGCCCGGCTTCACGGTCGCCTTCGAGGCCGTGGCCGGCGATCCCGAGGCCGTGCGCGTCACGTCCTGGGGCTGCTCGGCGCGGGACGCCGCCTGCACCGGCGCCGACAGTGCCAATGCCGAGGCCAGCGCCCGCGTGACCGTGATCCTGAAGATGCGGCCGCTGCTGCGCGCCGTGCCCTCGGCCCCGCTGACCTGCGGCACCACCTGCGACCTCGGCGGCTCGTTCAACATCGTCAACAGCGACGTGGCCACCAACGGCATCCTCGTCAATGCCGGCAACAACATCGTCGAGGGACCGGGCGTGTCCTACTCGACCCTGCCGGGCCAGCCCGCGGCCAATGCGCTGGTGGGATCCGACGCATCGCTGTCGGCGCTGTCGAGCGCCGACCCGACCTGCAACAACTCGAGCATGTTCCGCGCCTATTTCGGCTCGACGATGCAGCAGTATGCCGAGGCGCCCAATACCAAGACGCTGTCCTGCGGCAGCGCGGCCGACTGCAAGACCAAGCTGCTGGGGGCCTACAACGACGGCTGGCGCAACTTCTATTTCTCGTCCGACCTGCACCTCAGCGGCAACCAGGTGCTGGGCAGCTCGGCCGATCCGGTGACCATCGTCACGCCCAACGCGATCGACATCAATGGCACCTGGGACGTCTACGGCCTGATCTTTTCCAACAGCGCCACCTGGAACGACCTCGGCACCGGCGCCGCCAACATCCGCGGCGCGCAGATCTCGTGCGCCGGCTACCGCAACAACGGCAACGGCACCATCACCTACGACCCCGATGCGCTGAAGAACGGGCGCCGCAACTCGGCGCTGATGGTGCGCGTGCCGGGCAGCTGGCGCGACTATCGCGACAACACGGACGTCCTGCCATGACATCGAACCCGAAGCGGCCCCGCGTGGCCGGATCGCAGCGCGGCTTCACGATCATCGAGGCGCTGGTGGCGCTGGCGGTGGTGGCCTTCGGCATGCTCGGCGTGGTCGGCCTGCAGGCGCTGATGGCGCGCAATGCCGACGTCGCCAAGCAGCGTTCCGAGGCCACGCGGCTGGCGCAGCAGCAGATCGAGTCGCTGCGCGCCTACACCACCATCGCCGTGGCCGCCAGCCAGGCGTCGTGGAACGGCATGACCAGCGGCAACGATGCCGCCACCACCAATGCCAGCTTTGCCCGCGCCTGGACGGTGGCCGGCAGCGCGTCCGACCCCATGCGCCGCGTCAGCGTCAATGTGGCCTGGACCGACCGCGCCGGCGATGCCCAGCAGGTGACGCTGAATTCGGTGATCTCGAAGACCGACCCCGCCGACAGCGGCTTGCTCGGCTTCCCGCTGCCGCAGAATACGACGCTGAAGCGGCCCAAGAACCGCAACCTCAACATCCCGGTGCCGGCACTGGACCTGGGCGGCGGCAAGAGCGTCTACCAGCTGGCCAACAACTTCGCAGTGGTGTTCAGCAACGACACCGGCTATGTGGTGATGAAGTGCAACTTCGTCGTCGCCAACGCGGCGGATCTCGTCAACTGCGCCCAGTATTCGGCCTTCATCCTGGCAGGCTATGTGTCGCTGCACAACGCGGCGGCCTTTCCCGCCGGCCTGGCCATCAAGACCGGCGACGTGGCCGGCACCACCAGCACCAGCTGCACCCTGGGCAATGCGGTCGACCAGAACGACGGCAGCGCCATCGCCGGCTACAAATACTACCTGTGCGTGATGGAGGTCCCGGCCAACGGCAGCTGGTCGGGCACGGTGCGCCTGGCCGGCATGGACAGCGGCGTCGACCGCCTGGTGTGCCGCTTCCAGTTTCCGGCCGTCGCCGGCATCACGCCCAATGCGCGCAACGTGCAGCCCTACGCCACGGTGAAGGAATCGCTGGACAACCAGAACTACGTCATCACCGGCAACGCCGCCTGCCCGACCGTCAGCAGCCTGGTGACCACGCTGCACCAGGATTGCCGCGCCAGCAACGCCAGCCGCGCAACGCACTGCCCGGCGCCCTGAGCGGCCCGGGTCAAGGGTGAGCTCTCAGCCGTCGAAGAGATCGTCGCCGCCGCGCGGCGGCGCCACCAGCCCCAGGTGGCGCCAGGCCGCCTGCGTGGCAATGCGCCCGCGCGGCGTGCGCTGCAGGAAGCCCTGCTGGATCAGGTAGGGCTCGATCACGTCCTCGATCGTGCCGGCCTCCTCGCCGATGGCGGCGGCCACGTTCTCCAGCCCCACCGGGCCGCCGTCGAAGCGGTGGATCACCGCCTCCAGCAGCTTGCGGTCCATGAGGTCGAAGCCCTGCGGGTCGACATCGAGCATCTTCAGCGCGCGGTCGGCGATGCCGACGTCGATGGCGCCCGTGCCCTTGACCTGCGCATAGTCGCGCACCCGCCGCAGCAGCCGGTTGGCGATGCGCGGCGTGCCGCGGCTGCGGCGCGCGATCTCCAGCGCACCGGCAGGGTCGATCGGCACGCTGAGCAGCACCGCCGAGCGCGCGACGATGCGCGTCAGCTCCTCGGGCGTATAGAACTCCAGCCGCGCGACGATGCCGAAGCGGTCGCGCAGCGGGTTGGTCAGCATGCCGGCGCGCGTGGTGGCGCCCACCAGCGTGAAGGGCTGCAGGTCGAGCTTGATGCTGCGCGCGGCCGGGCCCTCGCCGATCATGATGTCGATCTGGTAGTCCTCCAGCGCCGGGTAGAGGATCTCCTCGACCACCGGGGAGAGGCGGTGGATCTCGTCGATGAAGAGCACGTCGTTCTTCTCGAGGTTGGTCAGCAGCGCCGCCAGGTCCTTGGGCTTTTCCAGCACCGGGCCGCTGGTCTGGCGCAGGTTGACGCCCAGCTCGGCGGCGATGATGTGGGACAGCGTGGTCTTGCCCAGCCCCGGCGGGCCGAACAGCAGCACATGGTCCAGCGCCTCGGCGCGGTGCTTGGCCGCGCCGATGAAGATCTCCAGCTGCTCGCGTGCCTTGACCTGGCCGACATAGTCCTGCAGCTGCTTGGGCCGCAGCGCGCGCTCGATGGCCTCCTCGCCCGGCGAGGCGGGCGCCGCGCTGACCACGCGCCGCGTGCGCGCCGGCTCGGGCAGGAAGTCGTCCGTCTGGATGGCCATCCAGTGATTATCGTCGGCGTGAACTGGATCAAGTCGGCGGCGCGCGGCCGCGCCTAGACTGCGCCGCGTGTCTGCCCTGCGTCGCCACCACCGCCTGAGCGCCTGGATCGCCATCGTCGCGATGCTGGCCTTCGCGCTGCTGCCGACGATCTCCCGCGCCACCGCGCTGGCCCAGGGCGGCACGGCCTGGGCCGAGGTCTGCACGCCGCTGGGCATGCAGTGGGTCTCGGCCGACGGCGAACGCCTGGGCGGCCCACCCGGCGGCGCCTCGCCGTCGATGGATTCCTGCCACTTCTGCCAGCTGGCCGCGGCCGGAGCGGCCCCCCTGCCCGCGGCGCCGCCGCTGCTGCTGCTGCCCGCGGGCAGCGAGCAGCCGCCGCGGCTGTTCCTGCAGGCCGCGCGCACGCTGCATGCGTGGCGCAGCGCGCAGCCGCGCGCACCCCCCGTCCTCTCCTGATCCCCCGAGCCTGACCGCCTCCGGCGCCGCAACGACGGCGCGGACGCGGTCCTTCCTTGGCCTGCGCCGCTGCCTGCCTGCCTGCAGGGCCGCGGCGGATCCGGAGCGACTGTCTTGAATCCGATCGAACGCGTCGTGCGCGCCATGACGCACCTGAACCTGGGCGCCTGCCTGGCGCTGGCGGGCACCGCCGTGCTGGCCCAGACCGCCGCCGGCCCGCAGCGCATCGTCGTCACCGGTTCGACCATCGACGACCGCTTCGGCGACGACCTGCGCGAACCTTCGTCCACCGTCAACCTCTCGGGTCGCCGCGTCGAGTCCGAGCATGCCGAGAACCTGATCCAGGTCCTGAAGGCGATCCCGGGCGTGACCATCGACACCTCCGGCGGCGACGAGCTGAAGATCAAGTTCCGCGGCGTCGAGAACCAGCGCTACATGGGCGAGAAGCCCGGCGTGGCGATCGTCATCGACGGCGTGCCGGTATTCGAGCGCACCGGCAAGGTCAATATCAACCTCGACAACATCCAGAGCATCCGCGTCGTCAAGGGCGGCGCCAGCTATCTGTTCGGCGAGGACGCGCTCGCCGGCGCGGTGATCATCACCACCAAGCGTGGCGCGGCGCACGCCGGCGGCGCGGTCGAGCTCGACCGCGGCGCCTTCGGCTACCGCCGCCGCCTGGGCCGCCTGGGCTTTGCGTCGGGCCCTTTCAGCGGGCATGTGCAGGCCTCGGACCGCGCATCGGACGACTGGCACTTCCAGTCCGACTACCAGGCCAGGGCGCTGACCGGCAACCTGCGCTGGACGCCCGACGAGCGCTCCGACCTCACGCTGGGCATCGAGAAGGAGGACCGCTTCCGCGACAAGCACGGCACCGTGACCGGCGTCACCCAGGCGCTGGAGGATCCGCGCGGAACGCTGGGCCGCGACTATGCGCGCCACTTCGACGTCGGGCTGCAGCGCAGCAACCTGACCTGGTCACGCGACCTCTCCGACACCAGCAACCTGCTGGCCCTGGTCTACGAATATACCGACCACACGGTGTTCTGGAGCGCGCCGCAGCGCTTCACGGCCACCGGTGCGCCGGTCAGCGCCAGCGACGCCTACACCACGCACAACGACTACGACCAGCGCCAGCGCGGCGCCAAGGCCGAGTGGCGCGCCACGCTGGGCGGCCTGGCGGTGATGGGCGGCGGCGAGCTCAAGCGCAACCGCTACCTCAACCTCACCTCGGCCATGGTCGCCTTCCGCAACAGCCCGATGGGTGCCGTCACGCCGCCGGGCATGGTGATGGGCGACGACCGCACCGACGAGAGCGGCCGCGCGCTGTATGCCGAGGCCAAGTGGTCGCCGCTGCAGTCGCTCACGCTCACCGGCAACCTGCGCCACGACCGCATCGCGCTGGACTACAGCGCCCGGCCGGTGCCCGGCAACGGCAACCTGGCGATCGACGAGGACCAGTCCTTCTCGGCCACCAGCTGGCGGCTGGGTGCGGCCTGGACGCCGGGCGAGGGCCGCAGCGTCTTCGGCAATGTGTCGACGGGTTTTCGCATCCCCACCGTCGACCAGCTCTACCGCGGCAGCCAGAACCCCGCCGGCCATGTCGCCAACAACCCCGACCTGAAGCCCGAGCGCGCGGTCAACCTCGAGCTCGGGCTGCGCCAGCTCGTCAGGCTGGCAGGGCACAGCATTGCCGTCGAGGCCGCGATCTTCCAGATCGACCGCGACGACTTCATCCTCGACACCAACGGGCAGTACGGCAACGGCGATGCCGCCCACATCGGGCGTTATGAGAATATCGGCGGCGCCCGCTCCCGCGGGCTGGAACTGGGCCTGCACGGCACCGCCGGCGAGCGCCTCGGCTGGGATGTCGCCTACACCTACCTGGACGCCCGCTTCACGCGCTACGACCGCTTCAACCTGGCGCTGGGCAACCCGCGCGGCCTGCCGGTGGGCAACGCGCCGGCCTGCCCGGCGGTGCGGCCCAACTGGAACAACTGCTACGCGCTGGTGGCCTTCGACAACACCGGCAACAGCCTGCCGCGGGTGCCCCGGCACAGCGTCAACCTGCGCGGCAACTGGCAGTTCGCTGCCGGCTGGCGGCTGTGGGGCGAGGTCGACCACCGCGGCACCGCCTGGGCCGACGAGATCAACCAGGAACAGTGGCCGGGGCGCAGCCTGCTCAACCTGATGCTGGAATACGGCACCCGGGTGCCGATGCTCGGCAGCCAGGTGCGGCTGAGCGCATTCGTGCGCGTGGACAACGCCACCGACAAGCGCCACTGGACGATCGCGCGCGGCACCAACGACAGCCAGAGCTACGCCAGCGGCTTCCGCTACGACGGCGCCTATACGGCCGAGGACCTGTCGATCACCGTCGACCCCGGCCGCGTCTGGCGTGCCGGCGTGGCGCTGCGCTTCTGATCGCGCGCGGAGCCCCCGATGCACATGTTTCGCAAGTTCGGCCTGCTGGCCCTGTGGGCGGTGCTGTCGCTCCCGGCCGGCCTGGCGCAGGCCGCCGACAAGGTGGCGGTGCTGTCGACCTCGTTCGTGCTCGAGCGCAAATTCGCGCTGCTGGCCGATGCCGCGCGCGAGCGTGGCGTGGAGCTGGCGTGGACGCAGGTCGACCGCGACGGCGAGGCCGGCGTGCGGCGCGCGCTCGACGGTGCGCGGCTGGTGCTGCTGGACGCGCCGCGCAGCGACGACCAGGGCCAGATCGAGCGCGTGGCCGGCGCCCTGCTGCGCGAGCGTGCGCTGCCCAGCGTCGGCATCCACGTCATGAGCCCGCCGCTGCGGCTGCGCGCGCAGCGGATCGACGCCGCACAGGCGCAGCGCATCTTCGACTACTGGGTCGGCGGCACGCGCGCCAACCACGAGCGGCTGGCGCGCTACCTGCAGGCCTGGTTGAGCGGCGCCGACCTCGCCGCGGTGCCGCCGCCGCTGGAACTGCCCAACGGCGGCATCTACCACCCGGGCTACGCACAGGCCGTCTTCGACGGCCTGCCGCAGTACCTGGCCTGGTGGCAGGCGCGCAGCGGGCGGGCCTGGCGTGGCCAGCCGGTGGTGGCAATGGAGACCAGCAGCAGCTACCTCGGCGACGGCCAGGCGCGCATGCTCGACGAGAGCATCGCCGCGCTGGAGAAGGCCGGTGCCGTGCCGATCGTCTTCTACCGCGCCACGCGCACGCAGCGCGCGCGCAGCGATGCCGCTGCCGCGGCGGCCTCGGGCGCCGGCCGCGGCAGTGGCGGCGGCGCTGGCCGCCCGGCCTGGACGCTGCCGCGTGCCGCCGCCGAACCCGAAACCGGCCCCGGCTTCCCCAACCCCAAGGCGGCGCAGGCGCAGGCGCTGGCGGTGAACGAACCGCTGATCACGCTCGACGGCCAGGTGCTGCCGCAGGTGCTGATCGTCAACACCTTCCTCGGCGTCGACCCCGAGGCGCGCAAGGCCTGGCACCAGGCGATGGGCATCCCGGTGATCAACCTCGTGCACTACCGCAGCGGCAACCGCGCCGACTACGCCCGCGACCTGGCCGGCATCGGCAGCTTCTACCTGCCCTTCACGCTGACCCAGGCCGAATACATCGGCCTGCAGGACCCGGTGGTGCTGACCGCCAACGAGGGCGGCGAGCTTGTGCCGATGCCCGAGCAGATGGACCTGCTGGTGGGCAAGAGCATCAACCTGGCGCGGCTGGCGATGACCGCCAACGCCGACAAGCGCGTGGCCCTGCTGTTCTGGAACCACCCGCCGGGCGAGAAGAACCAGGGCGCGTCCAACCTCAACGTGCCGCGCTCGATCGAATACCTGGTCGATCGGCTGCGCGCCGAGGGCTATGCCTTCGACGCGGTGACCGAGGCGCAGGTGATCGCCGCGGTGGCGCAGATGCTGCGCCCGACCTACCGCAGGACCGGCGTGGCCGAACTGATGCAGACGCCGCACTGGGACTTCCTGCCGCTGGCCAGCTACCAGGCCTGGTGGGCCACGCTGCCGGCCGCCGTGCGCGAGCGCATCGAGCGGCACTGGGGCGCGCCCGAGCAGAGCGCGTTCTTCGCGCGCCACCGCGGCGTGCCCGGCTTCGTGGTGCCGCGGCTTCAGCTGGGCCGGCTGGTGGTGATGCCGCAGACGCAGCGCGGCGAGGCGATGGCCGTGGCCGACGAGAAGAAGCTCTTCCACGACACCCGGCTGCCGCTCAACCACGCCTACCTGGCGCAATACCTGTGGATCCGCCAGCAGTGGCAGGCGCATGCCATCGTGCATTTCGGCACCCACGGCACGCAGGAATGGACGCCGGGCAAGGAGCGCGGGCTGTGGGCCTGGGACGACCCCAACCTGCTGGTCGGCAACGTGCCGGTGGTCTACCCGTATATCGTCGACAACATCGGCGAGGCCCTCCACGTCAAGCGGCGCGGCCGCGGCGTGATCGTCAGCCACCAGACGCCGGCCTTCTCGCCGGCCGGGCTGTCGGACGACTTCGTGAAGATCAGCGACGCCATCCGCGAATACGGCGCGGTCGACGAAGGGCTGGTGAAGGACGGCGCGCGCCGGCAGGTCATCGCGCTGGCGGTGAAGATGAACATCCACCGCGACCTGAAGTGGAAGGTCCCGGACCTCGAGCGCGACTTCCCGGCCTTCCTGCGCGACATCGAAGACTACCTGGAGGACCTGGGCGCCGCGCAGCAGCCGCTGGGCCTGCACACGCTGGGGCGCGACGCCGAGCGCATGCACCTGGCCAGCAACGTGATGCAGATGCTGGGCCAGCCGCTGTACGAGCATTTCGGCTTCAGCAGCGCCAAGGCGGTGTTCAAGGGCGACTACAAGTCCATCCAGCAGACCCGGCCCTACCGCTTCGTCGACGACGTGGTGCTGTCCGACCAGCCCTTGTCCGAACTGCAGGACCAGGCCCTGGTGGCGCTGGCCGGCAAGGGCCGCCGCTTTGCCGCCGACCTGCGCGCGGCGGTGGAGGTGCAGGCCGTCAGCCGCGGCCTGGCGGCGCGCTGGATCGACCCGTCCTATGGCGGCGATCCCATCCGCAACCCCGACGCCGTGCCCACCGGCCGCAACCTGTACGGCTTCGACCCCGGGCGTGTGCCCACGCGGGCCGCCTACGCCGCGGGCCAGCAGGCGCTGGACAACCTGATCCGCAGCTACCAGGCCAGCCACGGCGGCCAGTTTCCCGACAAGCTGGCCTTCACGATGTGGAGCACCGAGACCCTGCGCCACCTGGGCATGCTCGAGGCGCAGATCCTGTGGGCGATGGGTGTGCGTCCCACCTGGGACCAGGGCGGCCGCGTCACCGGCCTGGAGGTGGTGCCGCTGGCCGAGCTGAAGCGCCCGCGCATCGACGCCGTGATCTCGCTCACCGGGCTGTACCGCGACCAGTTTCCCAACGTGATGGAGCGCTTCAACGAGGCCATCGCGATGCTGGCGCGCGCCGACGAACCCGCGGCGCAGAACCCCGTGCGCGCCAACACCCAGCGCATCAAGGCTGCGCTGCTGGCGCGCGGCATCGCCGCCGACGAGGCCGAGGACTTCGCGCTCACGCGGCTGTTCGGCAACGAGAGCGGCGACTACGGCACCAGGCTGCCCGACGCCACGCTGGCCAGCGACCAGTGGGCCGAGGGCGACGGCAAGCTGGCGCAGCTGTACCTGTCGCGCATGTCCTGGGCCTACGGCCCCGACACGTCGAAGTGGAGCCGCAAGTTCAGTGACGGCAAGGGGCAGGAGCTCAACGCCTATGCCGAGCACCTGAAGGGCACGCGCGCCGCGGTGTTCTCGCGCTCGTCCAACCTGCGCGGCCTGCTCGACACCGACCACCCCTTCGAATACCTGGGCGGCATCTCGATGGCCGTGCAGCACCTCGACGGCACCGCGCCGCAGCTCTACATCAGCAACCTGCGCGACCCGGCCAGAGCCCGGCTGGAGACCGCCGGCAAGTTTCTGGCCACCGAGCTGCGCGCCGTCTACCAGCACCCGGGGTGGATCACCGAGATGAAGAAGGAGGGCTACAGCGGCACGCTGCAGATGCTCAATGCGGTGAACAATTTCTGGGGCTGGCAGGTGATGGACCGCGGCGTGGTGCGCGACGACCAGTGGCAGGAATTCCACGACACCTATGTCAGGGACCGCTACCGGCTCGGCCTGCGCGGCTGGTTCGAGAAGGCCAACCCGACGGCGCTGGCGCAGATGGCCGAACGCATGCTGGAGGCGATCCGCAAGGACTACTGGCGTGCCGACGAACAGACGCGGCGCGAGCTCGTCACCACCTGGACCGGCATCGCCGCGCGGCACGACGTGCACACCGGCAACGAGACCTTCAAGGCCTACGTGAAGGCGCTGGCCACCGGCTATGGCCTGGGTGCGCAGCCGGCGCCGCCGGCCGCCGCGCGCGCCGCGGCCGCGCTGCCGCCGGCCCGCGCCGCCCGCGCCGAACCGCCGCCGCCCGCGGCCACCCCGCCTGCCCCCACGGTGCGCGGCCAGCAGCTGCGCGAGGTGCCGATGCAGCGCCAGGTGCAGCAGCTGGTCTGGACCTACGGCGGGCTGATCGCGCTCGTGCTGGCCGCCGGCATCGGCTGGCAGGCCTGGCGCACGCGCCGCGAAGCGCGCCCCCTTCAACCCCCATCCGGAGCCCCGGCATGAATGCCCTCGAAGCCTTCCTCTACGAAATTTCCAAGTTCTTCCTCATGCCGGTGCTGGTGGTGCTGTGCGCGATGTTCCTGTTCGCGCTCTTCGCGCTGGGCACGCTGCTGTTCGACCTCGCCCTGCGCAAGCTGCGAGGGCATGCGCGCCAGCCGCTGCGGCAGTACCGCCAGCGCCACCCGCAGGCCAATGCCGAGGCGGTGGAGCTGCACCTGCTCAAGCTGCTCGAGCCGCTGCGCATCACCAGCCGGGTGGCGCCGATGCTGGGCCTGGTGGCGACCATGATCCCGATGGGGCCGGCGCTGGTGGCGGTGTCCGCGGGCAACGCGCAGGGCATCGCGCAGAATCTGGTGGTGGCCTTCGCGGCGGTGATCGTGGCGCTGATGGCCGCGGCCATCACCTACACCGTGCTGTCGGTGCGGCGGCGCTGGCTGCTGGCCGAGCTCAATCAGCTGCTGCACGGCGCCACCGCGGGGGTGGTGCATGGCTGACCGTCTGCTGGCCGGCATCCTCGACGACGACGATGGCGATGACCCGATCCTGTCGGTCGTCAACCTCATCGACGTCTTCCTCGTCGTCATCGCGGTGCTGCTGATCGCGGTGCTGGAAAATCCGCTCAGCCCCTTGCAGACGCAGGATGCGGTCGTCATCAAGAATCCGGGCCAGCCGCAGATGGAGATGCTGGTGAAGAAGGGCAACGAGCTCAGGCACTACAAGGCCAGCGGCCAGATCGGCGAAGGCCAGGGCCAGAAGGCCGGCACGGCCTACCGGCTGAAGGACGGCAGCATGGTCTATGTGCCCGAGGCCGAAGCCGCGGCCAGCGCCGCGCCAAGGCCTTGATGCGCGCCGGCGATCGAGGCCATCGGGCGCCACGCCCCCGCAGACAACCCCGGCCGCGATGCGGCCATGACCGAAGGAGAATTCCCATGATCAAGTCCGGCACCCGCCGCATCGTCGCCGCCACGGCGCTCGCCCTGTGCAGCTCGGCCGTCTTCGCCCAGACCACCGTCAAGGACGCCTGGGTGCGCGGCACCGTCGCGCAGCAGAAGGCCACCGGCCTGTTTGCCCAGATCACCTCCGCGCAGGGCGGCAAGCTGGTCTCGGCCAGCTCGCCGGTAGCCGGCCTCGTGGAGATCCACGAGATGGCGATGGACGGCAGCGTGATGAAGATGCGCGCGCTGCCCGCCGGGCTGGACCTGCCCGCCGGCAAGACGGTGGACCTCAAGCCCGGTGGCTACCACGTCATGCTGATGGACCTGAAGCAGCAGGTGAAGGACGGCGACACCGTGCCCGTCACGCTGGTCATCGAGGGCAGGGACGGCAGGAAGGAGACGCTGGAGCTCAAGGCCCCGGTGCGGCCGCTCAATGCGTCGGCTCCGATGCAGGGGCACAAGCACTGACGCGCACTGACGCGAACTGACGCGCACTGACGCGCGGCCCTATCACGCCAGCCAGTCCAGCAGCACGCGCTGAAAGCCCGCCGGGTCGTCGACCATGACCCAGTGCCCGGTGGGCATCTCCACCACCCGGCAGCCCGGCCGCGCCGCCAGCGCATGCGCCCAGGCGCGCGAGTGAAAGAAAAAGGGCTTGCGCCGGCCGTAGACGAAGAGCATCGGCAGCGCCGGCTCGTCGGCGGCGAAGGGCCTGGCCGCTCGGTACGAGCCGCTGGTGCCGGTCCAGGTGATCCAGTAGGGGTGGCCCATGCACGCGCGGATGCGACCGGCCGGTACCGGCACGCGCAGCCGGGCGGCCATGCGCCGCGCCATCGTGTGGCCGAGGTCGCCGCCGACGATGAAGGCCAGCGCCAGCCACAGCTGGTAAGCGGCGATGCCGGCCTTGGCCTGCAGCGGCAGTTCGGCCACATGCGCACGCGAGCCGGCATCGCCGATGTCCACGGCGGCGATGCGTGCCACCAGCGCCGGGTGCGCGCGCCAGAAGGCATTGCCGAAGACGCAGCCCCAGTCGTGCATCAGCAGCGTCACCGGCTGGCCGCCGGCCGTGGCCAGCACCACCTGATGCAGGCGGTCGACCAGATCGGCCAGCGCATAGGCCACGCGCTCGGGGTCCTCGGGGCGAAAGCCGGGCCAGGTGAAGCGCACGCAGCGCCAGCGCGCGCGCAGCGCCGATACCGTGTCGTCCCACAGCGCGGCCGAATCGGGCCAGCCGTGCAGCAGCACGATCGTGCCCGCGGGCGGGTCACCGTCGGGTTCGTCGGTCTGCACGGACAGGCCGGCGATGGTTTCGACGCGCGTCATCGGTGCATGCTATGCCACACTGGATGCGACTCCACAGCCCGCCCAGCCTGCCCATGCCCGACCTCGACTACCAGGTGCGCGACGGTGTCGCCACCATCACCCTCAACCGACCGCACGCGCGCAACGCGCTGTCGGCCGACATGAAGGACGCGCTGACCATCGCCGCCGCCGCGGTGGCCGGCGACGAGGAGGTGCGCGCCGTCGTGCTGACGGGCGCCGGCGGCGTCTTCTGCGCCGGCGGCGACCTGCGCGGCATGGAAGAGGCGCGCGCCACCGCCACCGTGGAAAGCTGGCGCGAGCGCATGCGCGCCGTGCACCCGCTGATCCGCACCCTGGTCGAGCTGGACAAGCCGCTGATCGCCGCCGTCGACGGCGCGGCCTACGGCGCCGGCTTCAGCCTGGCGCTGATGGCCGACTTCGTGCTGGCCAGCCCGCGCGCGCGCTTCTGCCTGAGCTTCATGCGCGTGGGCCTGGTGCCCGACTTTGCCGCCATGCATACGCTGCCGCGCGTGGTGGGCGTGCAGCGCGCCAAGGAGCTGATGCTGTCGGCGCGCGAGGTGCCCGCCGACGAGGCGCTGCGGCTGGGCATCGCGATGGAGATCGTGCCCGCCGACGGCCTGCTGGCGCGGGCCCATGCGCTGGCGGCCAGCTTCCGCGGCGCCTCGCCGCTGGCCCTGGGCCTGATCAAGGCCGAGGTCGGCATGAGCCTGGCCACCGACCTGCGCACCGCGCTCGGCAACGAGGCCGACCACCAGGCGCTGTGCTTCGAGACCGACACGCACCGCGCCGCGGTGCGCCGCTTTCTGGCCAAGGAGCCGGCGGCGTTTCAGTTTCCGGCGGCACCGGCTGGCTGATCAACCCGCCCTCAGCACCCAGTAGCCGCCCTGCACCGGGTGCACCTCGTCGGCACGCAGCGCGCCGCGCTCTTGGGCCGCCACCGCCAGGCCATGCTGCGCGGCGAGCGCGCGGATCGCCGCCTCGCCATGTGCATAGCGCAGGCTGGGTTGCAGCACGAAGGCCGCCTCGCCCGCTGCCGGCTCCACCGAGAAGGCAAGCAGCCCGCCCGGCCGCAGCACGCGCGCGATGCCGTCGAACACCGGCGCCAGGTCGCCGACGTAGATGAAGACATCGGCGGCCACGATCAGGTCATGGCGCCCACCGGTCGTCATCAGGTGCTCGACCAGGTCAGCCTGGTGCAGCGCCTCGTAGACGCCGCGGCCGCGCGCGGCGTCGAGCATGGCGGCCGACAGGTCCACGCCCGCCAGCCGCGCCGCCAGCGGCCGCAGCAGCGGGCCGCACAGGCCGGTGCCGCAGCCGAGGTCGAGCGCCGATTCGAAAGACGCCGTGCCCGCGCCGACGATCAGCCGCTGCAGCACCTCGGGCGCACAGTAACCCAGCGTCTCGACCAGGTGGCGGTCGAAGGCCGGCGCATAGTCGTCGAACAGCCGCTGCACATACCAGCGCGGCGGCCGCGCCGGCGCCGCGCCGCCGCGCAGGCCGGCCAGGTAGTAGGCATTGAGCTCGGGGTCGTCGCCCAGCGCCAGCGCGCGCTCGAAGCTGGCCGCCGCCTGATCGATGCGGCCCAGGTCCTTCAGCGCCTGGCCACGCTGGCTCCAGGCCGGGCCATGGTCGTCGCGCAGCGCCAGGCAGCGCTCGTAGGCGGCCAGCGCGCCGGCGGCATCGCCCTGCTGGTGCCGCACCTGGCCGAGGTGGAACCAGGCCTCGGGGCGCGCCGGCGCGGCCTGCACCAGGCGCTCCAGGCTGGCCTGGGCCTCGGCCGGCTGCTGCAGTGCCTGCAGTGCCACGGCGCGGTGCCCCAGCGCATCGGCGTCGCCGGGCTCGGCCACCAGCACCTGGTCGAGCAGCGGCAGCGCCTCGGCGGGCCGGCCCTGGCGCAGCAGCGCCACCGCCAGGTTGAGCAGCGTCGACGGCCGGCCGGGCAGCAGCGCCAGCGATTCGCGCAGCGCGGCTTCGGCCTCGGCCGCGCGGCCGGCCTGCAGGTGGGCCAGGCCGGCCAGGAAGTGGTCACGCGCGGCGTCGAAGCGGGGGTCGGACATGGCCGCATTGTCGCGGCGGCCCGCGCGTCAATGGACGGTGCAGACCATGCAGGGGTCGAAGCTGCGCACCACATGCTGCACCGCCACCGGCGTGGCCTCGCCGGGCCGCACCGGCGTGCCTTCGAGCGCCTGCTCCAGCGGCCCCGGCTGGCCGCGGCCGTCGCGTGGCGAGAAGTTCCAGCTCGTCGGCGCCACGATCTGGTAATGCGCCAGCCGTCCCCCTTCCACACGCAGCCAATGGCCCAGCGATCCGCGCGCCGCCTCGTTCAGGCCCACCGCCGCGCCCTCGGTGGGCAACACCAGCGGCACCGCGAAGGGCTCGCGCGGCACCAGCGCCTGCAACCAGGCCTCCATCAGCGGCACCAGGCGCGCCAGCTCCACCAGGCGCGCCACCACGCGCACCAGCACCGTGATGCCGTGGCGCCGCGCCAGGTCGGCCACCAGCGGCTGGCCGTCGGCGAGCTGGCGCGCCACGGCGCCGGTTTCCGCGGTCTGCCCGGCCAGGCGCGGCGCCTTGTTCCAGGTGTAGGCGTCGGGCTTGTCGGCGACGGGCTGCGTCAGGCCCTGCGCCGGGTGGCGCGGGCCGCCGGCATCGGCCAGCCAGGCGTGGGTGGCGTCTTCGGTCAGGCGGTCCAGCGACAGCGGCTGCAGCGGCTGGCCCTCGCACCACCAGCCCGGGGCCAGTGCCGGCCGTCCCTCGGCATCGGGGAAGGCGCCCACGCTCAGCGCGCGCCCCGGGCCGCGGCCCAGTGCCGCCAGGCCGGCATCGGCGGCAATGGCCAGAAACAGCCGCAGGTCGCCGCCCGCGCCACCTTCGGCCCAGGTGTGCAGCGCCGCTTCGTCGGGCAGGGCCGTGAACTGCTCGAGCGGGGCGCCGACCAGCTGCTGCTCGAGCCAGGCGCGGAATTCGCGCACGCGGGCCAGCAGGCGCAGCCGCTCGGCGGCGTCGATGGCGCGGCTGCTGCCGCCGGGCTGCAGGCTGTGCGTATGCGGCCAGCGCCCGCCCAGCACACCCACCAGCTCGAACCAGCGCGCCCGCGCGGCAATGGCGCGGCGCGTCTGCTCGCCGTGCTCGGCGGCGTGCCGCCGCAGCGCCTCGGCATGCCAGGGCCGCCCGGCATAGACCGGCCGCGCGAAGTCGGGCATGAAGAAGGCGTAGAAGTGCGTCAGGTGGTCGGCGGCATTCTCGGTGGCGGCCAGCAGGTTGAGCGCCAGCTGGCCGTTGGGCGGCGGTGTCACGCCGGCCAGCGCCGCCAGCGCGCGCGCCGCCGCCAGCGACTGCGACACCGAGCAGATGCCGCAGATGCGCGGCACGATGACCAGCGCATCCATCGGGTCGCGCCCGCGCAGCAGGTTCTCGAAACCGCGGTACATCGGGCTCACCACCTCGGCGCGGCGCACGGCGCCGTCGGCCATGTCCAGCCGCACCTCGAGGTCGCCCTCGACGCGGTTGAAGGGGCCGACGATCAGGCGCGTCACTTCAAGCGCGTGGGTTTGATGGCCGGCGGCACCACCAGGTGATCGGCGGTGGCGTTGCTGCGCACGCGCCGCGGCGTGGCGCTCTTGCTCAGCGAGGCCAGGGCCACGAACCAGGCCTTGGGCATGTCGGTGGGCAAGCCGATCGGGATGCCGGCCAGCTTGGGCGTGCGGTGGAAGGCGTGCCCGGGATCCTGGAAGCCGGGTTCGGTGCAGCTGATGCAGGCATAACCGCCGCGCGTGCAGCTGCCCTGGCCGTTCCACGGCCGCGCATTGCAGTCGGCATGCGCCTGCGTGCCCTTGCAGCCCAGGTGCTCCATCAGGCAGCCCAGGTCGCCGGGCTTCTCGGCGCTGGCCTTGAATTCGTAGTATTCGTTGCGCGTGCAACCATGGTGGACCAGCTGGTCGGCATAGAAGCGCGGGCGCGCCAGCGGGTCCAGGTCGTCGGCGTGCAGCGCGTCGGCGGCCAGCGCCGCCAGCGTGTCGATGACCCAGCCCGGGTGCGTGGGGCAGCCGGCCACGTTGATCACCGGCAGGCCGCCGCGGGCGCGAAAATCCGTGCCGAGCAGGCCGCCGGGGCGGGCATTCTCGTACTGCAGGCCGCAGGCCTCGGTGGCATTGGCACCGGCCGCCGAAACCCCGCCCCAGGCGGCGCAGCTGCCCACCGCGACGACATGCCGCGCCACCGCGGCCAGCTCGCGCACCCAGTCCATCATCGGCCGGCCGCTGCCGGCCAGCAGGTGGAAGCGCCCGCTGCCGCCCGGGCCGCGCAGGATGGCGCCTTCGACGCACAGCACGTCTACCGCGACGCGGCCGGCGCGGCCGTCGTCCAGCAGCGCCAGCACCTCGTCGCCGCTGGCCATCGACAGCGAGGGGTGCCACAGCAGCCGCACGCCGGCGGCCGCCAGCTGGCCCGGAAAATCGGCCCCGTCGGCGCACAGCAGCGACATGCTGCAGCCGCCGCAGCCGCCCGATTGCAGCCACAGCACATTGATCACGGCGCCTTGCACTCCACCTTGTCCGCCACCTTGTCCTCCAGCCCGAAACGCTGCAGCTTGGCGCGCAGACCCACGCGCGACAGGCCCAGCTCGCGCGCGGCCTGGGTCTTGTTCCAGCGCAGGCGCAGCATCACCTCGCGCAGCAGCATGGCCTCGATGGCGTCCAGCCGCTGCTGCAGCGTGCCGTGGCCGGGCAGCGGCGCCAGCGCGGCCGCGGTGGCCACGCCGGTCTGGCCGCCGCGCAGCACGGCGCTGAAATCGGCGGCGCCCAGCCGCTCGCCATCGGCAAGCGCCAGCGCCCGTGCGATCTCGTTGCGCAGCTCGCGGATATTGCCCGGCCAGGGGTAGCCCAGCAGCACGGCGCGGGCATCGTCGTCCAGCGTGGCCGGCACGCGGCCGAGCTCGGCCGCCACCGCATCCAGCAGCGCCTGCGCGATGGGCGCGATGTCGCCCGCACGCTCGCGCAGCGGCGGCAGCGTCAGCGTCAGCCCGGCCAGGCGGTAGTAGAGGTCTTCGCGGAAGCGGCCGGCGCGCACGTCGTCCGGCAGCGGGCGGTGCGTGGCGGCGACCACGCGCACGTCCACCGGCACGCTGCGCGCACTGCCCACCGGCCGCACCTCGCCCTCCTGCAGCACGCGCAGCAGCTTGACCTGGAAGCTGGGCGAGGTATCGCCCACCTCGTCGAGAAAGACGGTGCCGCCGTCGGCGCGCTGGAAGAGGCCGACATGGTCGTCCACCGCGCCGGTGAAGGCACCGCGCTTGTGGCCGAAGAGCTCGCTTTCCAGCAGGGTGTCGGGGATGGCGGCGCAGTTCTCGACCACGAAGGCGCCGGCATGGCGCGGCGACGCATAGTGGATGGCGCGCGCCATCAGCTCCTTGCCGGTGCCCGATTCGCCGAGCAGCAGCACCGACAGGTCATAACGTGCCACCCGGGCGGCCTGCGCGCACAAGGCATCCAGCGGGCTGCCCGGCGCACGCACCATGCGGTCGAAGCCGAAGGTGCTGCGCGCCTGGCCCAGCCGCTGCTGGCGGCGCGCACGCAAGGCCGGCACGCCGGCGCGCAGCTCCAGCTCCAGCCGCTGCAGGCCGTGCTGCAAGGTGCTGGCCTCCACCGCCTGGCGCACCGTCTGCAGCAGGTGCTCGGGCACCCAGGGCTTGAGCACATACTGGAAGATGCCGGCCTCGTTGACGCCGGCGATGATGTCCTCGCTGTCGGCATAACCGCTGATGACGATGCGCACCACCTCGGGCCAGCGCGTGCGCACCTCGCGCAAGAAGGCCACGCCCGGCAGCCCGGGCATGCGCTGGTCGCACAGGATCACGGTGGCGGCGTGACGCTCGAGCAGGGTGCGCGCCTCGGCGGCGTCGCCCGCGGTGAGGATGCGGAAGTCGTCGTCCAGCGTGCGCCGCATGGCCTCCTGCGAACGCAGCTCGTCGTCGACCAGCAGCACCAGCGGGCGGTCGTCGTGCAGCGGGTCGGCCAGGTCGTGCGGGGGGTTCATCGGTGCAGCGCCAGGTGCCGCGGCGTCCATGCATGCGGCTTGCGGTGCACGAAGTGGTGGCGCGCCACATGGTAGCTGGGGTCGAAGCCGTAGAAGTTGCGCCGCATGTGCGCCAGCTCGTCGGCGCGGTAGTCGGCCAGTGGCCGGGCGGCCTCGTCGGCGGCACGCTGGCGCTGCTTGGCCTGCACCAGGGCGGTCCAGCCGGCATCGGCAGCCAGCGCCAGCGCACGCGGCAGCAGCTGCGCCTCGAAGGCCGGCGCGTCGTCGCCGAAGGCCTCGTCGACCAGGCCCAGCGCCACCGCCTGCGCGGCATTCATCGGCAACCGGCCGCGCATCAGCGCGCGCGCCTGCGGCTCGCCCACGCGGCGCGGCAGCAGGTAGGTCCAGTATTCCGAACCGTAGAGGTTGCCCATGTTCTTGTAGTGCGGATTGAGCAGCACGCCCTGCTGCGCCCACACGCGGTCGGCGGCCAGCGCCAGAAAGCAGCCGCCGGCGCCGGCATTGCCGCGCAGCGCGGCCACGGTCAGGCGGTCGGTCAGGGTCAGCAGGGCCAGCGCCACGTCGTCGATGGCCTCGATGGCGCGCATCGAGGCATCGGCCGCGCTGTCGCCGGCCCGCGCGGCGGCGGCTTCGATGTCGTGCAGGTGGATGCCGTTGCTGAAGAAGTCGGCACCGCCGGCCAGCACCAGCACGCGCGTATCGCGGTCGCGGGCCTGCGCCAGCGCCTGCACCAGCCGGCGCGACTGGCGCTCGCTCATCGCGCCGTTGTGGAAGTCGAAGGCCAGCCAGCCCACGCGGGCCGCCGGCGGGCCGTATTCGGCATAACGCAGCTCGTCCCATTCGTCGCCACCGCGCTGCAGCGGCACCGGCCAATCGGGCAGCGCCGCGGCCTCGGCGGCAAAGGCGGTGGTGGCCGCGAGCTTGAGCGGCGCCACGCCGTCCACCGCCTCGCCGCGGCGCACATGGCCGATCCACAGCGTGCCGCGCGCGGCACGCACCAGCAGCGCCGGGCCGCGCCGCGCCAGCACCTGGCCCGGCACGGCCGCGGCGGTCTCGGCATCGACCGCGGCACTGGCGGCGTGGGCGTCGAACAGCTTGCAGGGCTCGCCGAACAGCATGCCCGCGGCGCCCGGAAAACCGTCGGCGCTGCGGATGCGGCGCAGCGCCTCGGCGGCGTCGTGCCGCGCCCAGTCCAGCGCCCGGTCGGCGGCCCTGAGCAGCGGCCGCCAGCCGCGCGCGGCGGGCCGCGGCGCCAGCTCGGCGGGCGCCGGCGCGCCGCCACCCGGTTGCCAGCGCGCCAGCGCCGCCCGCACCGCCTGCGTGGCCGCCTGCACCACCTCGTGGCGGTAGAGGCTGGCCTTGGTGGCGCCTTCGCGCAGCGTGCAGGGCTGCCAGGCCCATACCGTGCCGGCATCGAAGTCGGCAGCCGCCTGCAGCACCGTCACGCCCCAGTCGCGTGCACCCTCCAGCACCGCATGGTCCAGCGCCGAAGGCCCGCGGTCGCCCGGCGGCCCGGGGTGCACCACCAGGCAGGGCCGGCGCTGCCACACCGAGGGCGGGATCGCCCGCTTCAGAAAGGGCGCCAGCACCACGGCGGGGTCGAAGCGCTGCACCGCCTCTTCGGTCACCGCATCGGCGATGTCGAGTTCGACGCTCACCGCATGGCCGGCGGCGCGCAGCTCGACGAACAGCCGCTGGGCCAGGCCGTTGAAGGCATGGGTGAGCAGCAGGATGCGCATCGCGGCGGCGTTCAGCAGATGCGCGGCAGCGGTTCGCCCGAAAGCCAGTCGACCACGCGCTGGCCGCCGAAGCGCGTGCTCATCTGCACGAAGCGCTGCCCGTCGGCCTGCACGGTGCCGATGCGCGCCGCCTGGCGGCCCAGCGGGTGCGCCTGCAGCGCGGCCAGCGCGGCGTCGGCCACCTCGGGGGCGACGATGGCGACCAGCTTGCCTTCGTTGGCCACATACAGCGGGTCCAGGCCCAGCAGTTCGCAGGCGGCCTCGACCTGCGCGCGCATCGGGATGGCGGCCTCGTCCAGCCGCATGCCCACGCCCGACTGCTGCGCGATCTCGTTGAGCGTGGTGGCCAGCCCGCCGCGCGTGGGGTCGCGCAGCGTGTGCACCGTGCCCTCGGGCACGGCGGCCAGCAGCTGCGCCACCAGACCGTGCAGCGCGGCGGTGTCGCTCTCGATCACGGTCTCGAAGGCCAGCGACTCGCGCAGCGACAGCACCGCCACGCCGTGGTCGCCGATCGTTCCCGAGACCAGCACCACGTCGCCGGGCCGCGCCAGGGCGCCACCGATGGCGCGGCCCACCGGCAGCGCGCCGACGCCGGTGGTGGCGATGAAGACGCCGTCGCCCTTGCCGCGTTCGACGACCTTGGTGTCGCCGGTGACGATGGGCACGCCGGCCTCGCGCGAGGCGGCGGCCATCGATTGGACGATGCGCTGCAGCTCGGCCAGCGCAAACCCTTCCTCGAGGATGAAGGCGGCCGACAGGTACAGCGGCACTGCGCCCAGCATGGCGACGTCGTTGACCGTGCCGTGCACCGCCAGCGCGCCGATGTCGCCGCCGGGGAAGAACAGCGGCGAGATGACATGCGCGTCGGTCGCCATCACCAGGCGGTGGCCGGCGGGCAGGTCGAGCACGGCGCCGTCGTTGCCCTGGCGCAGCGCCGGGTTGTCGAAGGCGCGCGCGAACAGCTCCTCGACCAGCTGTGCCGAGGCGCGCCCGCCGGCGCCATGGTTCATGTCGATGCGGCCGCTCTTCAGGTCCAGCGGACGGACATGGTTTCGCTTCACGGTCATGCGGTCATGCGGCCACGACCGGGATGTCGCGGAAGCGCCCGTAGGCATAGTGCGCCGCGCAGGCGCCTTCGGACGACACCATGCACGAACCCATGGGGTTCTCGGGCGTGCACACGGTGCCGAAGAGCTTGCAGTCGGTGGGCCGCTTGACGCCGCGCAGGATGGCGCCGCAGGCGCACTGCTTGTGGTCGGGCACGCCCTGGTAGCCGAGCCCGAAGCGGCGCTCGGCGTCGAAGGCCGCGTAGGCCGGGCGGATCTTCAGCGCGCTGTAGGGCACCTCGCCCAGGCCGCGCCACTCGAAGCGCTCGCGCAGTTCGAAGACCTCGGCCACCACGGCCTGCGCGGCGCGGTTGCCTTCGCGCGTGACGGCGCGGGTGAATTCGTTCTCGACCTCGGCGCGGCCCTGGTTGACCTGGCGCACCAGCATCAGCACGGCCTGCATCACGTCCAGCGGCTCGAAGCCGGCGATCACCACCGGCTTGGCATATTCCTCGGCGAAGTGTTCGTAGGGCTGGCTGCCGATGACGATGCTGACATGCGCCGGGCCGATGAAGCCGTCGATCGGCACCGTGCCGTAGTCGCGCACCTCGGCCGATTCGAGGATGTGCGTGATGGCGCTCGGCGTCAGCACATGGCAGCACAGCACGCTGAAATTGCCCAGGCCCTCGGCCGCCGCCTGCCTGACCACCAGCGCGGTCGGCGGCGTCGTGGTCTCGAAGCCGATGGCGAAGAAGACCACCTCGCGGTCGGGATGGCGGCGCGCCAGGGCCAGCGCATCGGCGGCCGAATAGACCATGCGGATGTCCGCACCCTGCGCCTTGGCCTTCATCAGGCTCAACCCATCCCTGGCCGGCACGCGCATCGTGTCGCCGTAGGTGGCGACGATGGCACCCCGCTCCAGCGCCAGGTGGATGGCCTGGTCGATGCGGCCGATGGGCAGCACGCACACCGGGCAGCCGGGGCCGTGGATCATGCGCACCGCATCCGGCAGCAGTTCGGCCACGCCGTAGCGCGCGATGGCATGGGTGTGGCCGCCGCAGAATTCCATGAAGCGGTAGTCGCGCCCGGGCTGCAGCTCGGCGGCGATGCGCGCGGCGATGCGGCGCGCCAGCTCGCCGTCGCGGAATTCGTCGACATATTTCACCGCGCGCCCTCCTCGGCCTGCATCTGCGCAAACAGCGCCAGTGTGGCGGCGGCCTCGTCGGCATCGACCACACCGATGGCATGGCCGACGTGCACGATGACGTAGTCACCCACCTTCGCCTCGGGCACCAGGGCCAGCGACACCGTCTTGCGCACGCCGCCGAGGTCGATGCGGCCCTGGTCGGCGCTCAGGCGCTCCAGCAGCAGCGCGGGCAGGGCCAGGCACATGGGTCAATCCTCCTGAAGGGCCAGCGCGGCGGCCCAGGCCTGGCCCAGCGCCAGGCCGGCATCGCCGGGGTCGACGGGATCGGGCCGCAGCGGCTGCAGGCCGGCGGCCTGCAGGCCGGCCGCGACTTCGCGCGACAGCAGCCGGTTGAAGAAGCAGCCGCCGACCAGCGCCACCTGCGTAGCGCCGGTGGCCTGCGCGGCAGCCGCCGCGGCCTGCACCAGGCCCTGCGCCAGCGCCAGGTGAAAGCGCGCGGCGCCGCGGCCGGCGTCGGGCTCGTCGGCCAGCTCGGCGCACAGCGCATCGAGCGCCAGCGACGGCGCGGGCAGCGCTGGCCGGCCATGGGCCTCGAGCCAGTGCGTGGCCGCCTGTTCGAGCGCCACCGCGGCCTCGGCCTCGGCCGCTTGCCGCAGCGACAGGCCCAGCAGCCCGGCCGCGGCGTCGAACCAGCGGCCGGCGGCGGTGCTGGGCGGGCAGTTCAGGCCGCGGTCGAGCATCTGCACCACGCCGCGCGCCAGCGGCAGGCCGACCTGCGGCGCGAAGTGCGCTGCCGCGTCGCGGCCCTGCGCCTGCAGCAGCGCCGCAGCCAGCCGCCAGGGCTCGCGCGCGGCGACGTCGCCACCGGGCAGGCGCAGCGGCGGCAGATGGGCGACACGGGTGCAGCGCGCGCCGTGCAGCGCCAGCACCTCGCCCCCCCAGGCCTGGCCGTCGTCACCCAGGCCCACGCCGTCGAGCGCCAGCGCCACCAGCGGCCCGCCGCTCGACCCGTGCACGGCCTGCACCACCGCGGCGTGCGCGTGGTGGTGCTGCACGGCGCGCGCCGGCAGCGCCCCTTGCGACGCGCATTCGAGGGCCAGGCGGGTGCTGAAGAAGTCGGGGTGCAGGTCGTGCGCCAGCGCGTCCAGCGGCCCGCTGGCGCGCTCACGCAGCGCCGCCACCGAGGCCTGCAGCGCGGTACAGGCCGCGGGCGTGGCCAGGTCGCCATGCGGCGGTGACCACCAGACCTGGTCGCCGTCGAGCAGGCAGGCGCGATTCTTCAGATAGGCGCCGCAGGCCAGCACCCGCGCCGGCGCGGGCAGGGGCAAGGTCTGGCGGCGCAGTTCGACCATCACGCCGCTGGCTGCAGCAGCCAGTCCAGCCAGGCGTCCATGCCGACGCCGCTGCGCGACGACGCCAGCAGCACCTCGATGCCCGGGTTGACGCGTTGTGCGTAGGCGATGCAGCGCGCGACGTCGAAATCCACGTGCGGCAGCAGGTCGGTCTTGTGGATGACCATCAGCCGCGCGGCGGCAAAGAGGTCGGGATACTTGAGCGGCTTGTCCTCGCCCTCGGTGACCGAGAGGATGGCCACCTTCGCCGCTTCGCCCAGGTCCCACATCGCCGGGCAGACGAGGTTGCCGACATTCTCGATGAAGAGCAGCGCGCCGGGGTCATGGGCATGACGATGGTCGTGGTCGTGAGGGTGCTCATGCGCATGGCCGTGGATCGGCAGCCGCGCGAAGGCCTCGGCCACCATCGGCGCATCGAGGTGGCAGCCCTTGCCGGTATTGACCTGGATGGCCGGCGCGCCGGTGGCGCGGATGCGGTCGGCGTCGTGGCTGGTCTGCTGGTCGCCCTCGATCACCGCCAGCGGCAGCCCCGGTGCGCGGCGCGCAGCGCCTCGATGGTGGCGCACAGCAGCGTGGTCTTGCCCGAGCCGGGGCTGGAGACCAGGTTGTAGGCACGCACGCCGTGGGCCAGAAAGTGCGCGCGGTTGGCGGCCGCGATGCGGTTGTTGGCGCCCAGCACATCGGCCTCGAGCTGGATGGCGCGCGCCGGGCTCATGCCCGGCACCGATACGCGCGCCGCGCCGGCACCGAAATGCAGGTCGCCGGTGCGGGCATCGACCACCACGTCCTTCGGCGATTCGGCGGTCGCCGCCCCGCTGCATCCACAGACCACGCACATCGCTGACTCCTTCAATCGGTGACCATCAGGTCGACCACTTTCAGTTCGGTGCCGCCGGTGGGCTGCAGCTGGTGGCTGCCGCACTGCGGGCAGTCGTCGCTGCGCGACGCGATGGCCACCGTCTGCCCGCAGCGCAGGCACCAGGCCTGGCCGGGCGGCTCGTCGATGACGATCTCGGCGCCTTCGAGCCGCGTGCCCGGCGCCATGGCCTCGAGCGCGAAGCGCAGCGCGCGCACCTCCACGCCGGCCAGTGCACCGGCCTGCAGGTGCAGGCGCTGCACGCGCGCGAAGGGGTCGCGCGCCGCCGCGTCGTCCACCAGTTTCAGGATGCCGCCGGCCAGGCTCATCTCATGCATGCTGACGCTCCACCACCTGTTCTGCCACCCGCTCGATGTGCACCGCCACACAGGGATCGTACGCGGCCAGCAGGGCACGCACACGGGCTTCAGGGGCATCGGGCGGCAGCGCCGCCAGCGCGCGCGCGGCGGCGCCGACGGGGTGGCCGTTCCAGTCGGTGGGGGCGATGAGCCGGAAATCGGCCACGCCGCCCGCGGCGTCGAGCTGCAGACTGTGCAGCAGCAGGCCGCGCGCCGTCTCGCACCAGGCGATGGCCTCGCCGTCGGCGATCGCCAGCGCGCCCAGCTGCAGCGCCTCGTCGCCGCCGGGGCCGAGCAGGCGTGCCAGGTCGGCCACGCGGGCGGCCAGGCGCAACCAGGGGTCGGCGGCGGGGCTGCCCGGGCCGCGCAGCCCGCGGTCGGCGGCGCGGGTCCAGCAGCCGGTCTCGGCGGTCTGGCCGCGCCAGGTCGGGGCCAGCGCAAAGCCGGCGTCGTGGCGCATCCGACCGGCCAGGTGCTGCAGTTCGACGGCTGACGCGTGGGCCTGCAGGGCCACCACCGGCAGCCGGATGCCACGCAGCCAGGGCCGCAGCGCGGCCAGCGCGCGCGCCGGGGTGCCGGCCTGCTGCGACACCCACTCGGCGGCCCAGCCGGCCGGATCCTGCTGCCAGCGCCGCAGCCAGGCGGCGGCCGGCAGGCCCAGCAGGGTGGCCACGGCCCAGTCGTGCGTTGCCGGCAGGGCAGCCGCGTCGCGCCACAGCGGGCAGGCGCCGAGCAGCGCTGCATCACCGTCATTCGCCACGCCGGCCAGGGCCGGCAGGTCCAGCCACAGGCGCCGCAGGTGTTCGCGCACGGTATCGGCGCGCAGCGCCAGGCGCTGCGCCGGCTGCGGCCGGCCGCTGCCGCCGCGCGCGGTGGCCAGCGCCAGTTCGGCGGTGACGCGGTGCGCGCCGCCGCACAGCGCAAACACGGCCGCCAGCCGCGCCGGCAGACCGTCGGCCGGGCCGGCGCGTGCGATGCGCGGCGCCAGTTCGCGGCGGGTGCTGCGCAGCGTGGGCAAGGCGCTGCCGGGGCGCGCCCACCAGGCAGCATCGAACAGGCCGCCGGGCTGCGTCATGCCGTGCTCCGCCCCAGGCCCAGCAGCAGGCGCCGGCGCGTGGCCAGCGGCGACGGGATCGGCGCCAGCGTCTCGGGCCGCAGGTGCTGCAGCGCCGCCGCGGCGGTGGCCAGCGCCGCCGCCTGGTCGGCAAAGTCGTGCATGGGCGAAAACAGCGAGCAGGCCTCGAAGGCGCCGATCGCATCCTCGTGCGCACCCGTCATCTCGAAGCACTCGGTGCCCAGCACGCGCTTGCGGGTCGCTCCGGGCGCCAGCGGCGGCGATGGGTCGCCTTCATCGGGCAGCCAGGCCAGGTTCATGAACCAGGGCGTCAGCAGCACGCCCCAGGCGCCGCCCGCCGCATCGGGCCGGAAGCCGACCGCCGCCACCTGCAGGCGCGGGTGGCACAAGGCCACGCCGGCCATGCGCGTGGCGGCGATATGGGCAAAGCGCGCGGCCAGGGCGCGGGCGCGGCGGTCGGCTTCGGCCGCCGTCATGCCGCCTCGTCCAGCACCATGAACTGCTCGGCCGCGCCTTCGCATTGCGGGCAGCGCCAGTGCGGCGGCAGTTCGGCAAAGGGCGTGCCGGGGGCGATCTGCGCCTGCGGGTCGCCCAGCGCCGGGTCATAGACCGTCCAGCAGATCTTGCATTCGAGCCGCGCCGTGGGCGCGATGCGCGCACGGTCGCCCAGGTAGCTGCCTTCGAACACGCTCAGCACTCGTCCAGCCAGTCCAGCACCTCGGCCAGGCGTTCGGCCGAGTCCTGCAGGTCCTCGGCAGCGGCACAGGCCACCTCGGGCACGCGGCAGACTTCCAGCGTGTCGAGGATGTTGATGTCGCTGCTGTTGAAATAGGTCACGCGCCAGGCATGCGGCAGCCGCGTGCCCACGATGCGGCAGTTGCCGTAGCCGCGCGACAGGATCAGCACGCGCTCGTCGGCCAGCCGGGCATCGAGCAGGGCCGAATCGTCGGGCGTCAGCGGCAGCAGCGTCAGGTTGACCACATGCGGTGGCTGCCCCGGCTGCCAGCGGGCCGAGCGGTCCTCCAGCTCGGCCAGCAGCGCCGGCGCATTCATCACGCCGGCCAGGCCCGCGGGGGCCGGCGGCGCCGGCTGAAGCGCCTCGGCCAGCGCCGCGTCAACCAGCAGCGGTGGCAGCGCGCCGACCTGCAGCTGGTCACGCACCGTGCCGTCGGCTGCGGTCCGCACGACGCGCCAGATGCCGGCAAAGACCGATTCCTGAACCTGCACGGCGGGGTCACCGCGCACCTGCGCCGCCACCTCGCCTTCGCCCAGCACCTGGTTGAGCAGGCGACGGTCGCCGTCGGCCAATGCGTCGAGGTCGATGGTCTCGGTCCGCTCGACGGCGCCGGGCCGCCGCAGCGCGGCCAGCGCCTGGCGCAGCACGGCCACGCAGCCGGCATGGCCGGCCAGGTCTTCGGGCTCGGGCAGCGGCGGCGGGTGGTAGGTGGCCATGCCCTGCGGCATCGGCAGGTAGGCCGGGGCGTCGTCTTCGACGCCGGGTTCGGCGAAGGCGACCACGGAGATGGGGACCGGGCGCTGCATCGGGCTTTGCATGGTCGGCTCCTTCAGCCGCAGGTGGCGGCGCTCTGGATGGCGATGGCCGGCCGCGGGCGCGGGCCGGGACTGGCCTGGCGCAGCGCCTGCAGCTCGCGCCGGTAGTCGTCCCAGTCCTTCATGCCGGCCGTGGTGCCCAGGTAGCCGCCGTCGCGCAGCCACACCAGCGAGGGCCAGCGCTGCACGGCATAACGCCGCGCCAGAGCGTCTTCCACCTCGGCCGGCACCAGGCCGATGGCCAGGCCGCCAGCGGCCGCCTGCAGCTCGGGCAGCACGACGGCGACATCCAGCGCCTCGGGGAAGCGCACGGGGTCGCCGGCAAAGAAGAGCACGGCATCGCCGGGCCGGGCCTCGAAGGCCTCGACGCTGTCGGGCCGCACGTCGCAGGCGCCGGCCACGGTGGCCAGGCGTTCGATCAAGGGGTGGCGTGGCTTCATGGCAGGGTCTCGCTCGGGGTGCCGACCAGCGCGGCCAGCTGGGCGGCGCTCATCGACGAGGGCAGGGCAAAGCCGGGGTCGGCGTCGGGCGGTGCGTCGCCCATCCGGGCCTGTTCCAGCAGGTCCAGCGCGGCGTGGATCTCGGCAGCGCGTTCGGGGCTCAGCCACTCGCGCGCCGCGCCCTGGAAGACCAGCAGCCAGTCGCCCACCGCACAGGGGCCGACCAGGCGCAGGTCCACCGTCTCGCGGCGGCCGCGGCCGCAGGCCAGGCCATGCACGCCGTCGATGCGCTGCAGCTGCAGGGGCATGCCGATGCACATGAGTCAACCCGTTGCCATGACACGCGCATCGCCGATGCGGCAGGCCGCCTCGGCACTCGGCCGGTCGGCCTCATAACGGTCCAGCGCCAGCTCGGGCGCGGTGACGGCCTCGTGCGCGGCCGGCGGCGCGTCGCGCCCGCGCGGCTGGCCGCCCCAGGCGGCCAGGCGGTGCACGGCCAGCGCCACCGCGTCGTCCAGTGCGCGGCGCACGCCGGGGCGCAGGCTGCCGCCGTAGTCGTCCAGCTCCTCGGGCTGGCAGCCGATCAGCAGCGCCTCGGCCGGCCAGGCACCGGTCAGCTGGGCCAGCGCCAGCACCTCCTGGAAGCCGGTCTGGTGCAGGCTCATCTTGCGCGCCCCCAGGAAGCGCGGCACCTCGTCGTTCTCCACCACGTGCAGCGTGCCCGGCGCCAGGCCGTAGTCGATGGCGTCCAGTACCAGCAGCCGGTCGGCGCCCTGCACCAGCGGCAGCAGGTACAGGCCCTGGGTGCCGCCGTCGACCAGCTGCACATGGTCGGCAAAGGCGTAGCGCTGCTGCAGCGCCTCGACGCAGCGCACGCCGAAGCCCTCGTCGGCCCACAGCAGGTTGCCGATGCCCAGCACCACGATGCGCTCGCTGGCCATGGTCAGTCCTTGAAGGTTCGGTAGCCCGACACCATGGTGCTGACGATGCTCTGCCGCCCCATGATGTCCTCGCGCAGCGCGGCATAGACATGCACGATGACGAAGCACACCATCAGCCACAGGCCCAGCCGGTGCAGCGTGTGCACGAGCTGCGAATCGCCGATCAGCGGGATCACCCAGCCGAAGGCGATATCGGCCCAGCTGCCATGGCCCGTGCCCTCGCTGTAGAGCGCGAAGCCGGTGGCGATCATGAAGACCGTCAGCAGCAGGTAGCCGAAGAACATGGCCAGCCGTGCCACCGGGTTGTGGCCCACATACTGGTTGGGCCGCGGGCGCACAAAGGCATACCAGGCGAGCATGGCGCCCACCTCGCGCCAGTAGGCGGCACGCGTCAGCGGCAGCGTAAACAGCTCGCGCGCATGGTGGTTGCCCACCAGCGCCCAGTAGGCGCGGCCCAGCAGGCCCACGGCCAGCACGTAGCCGGCGGCAAAGTGCGCGAAGCGGATGCTGCCCATCAGGTACCAGTCTGACGCCTCGCCCGGCACCGACGGCAGCGGCCGGCCGATGAAGAAGCCGGTGACGGCCAGCACGGTGACGGCCAGCGCATTGACCCAGTGCCAGATGCGCACCGGCGCCTCGTAGACATAGACCGCATGCACGCGCGGCGACGCGGCGACTGCGGCCTCGTCGATGCCGGTGACGTCGGCCAGCTCCTGCGCGGTGGTCGGGCTGTTCATGGTGGCCCTCCGTCGGCTCAGAAGCGGCCCAGTGCCAGCGCGGCACCGGCCAGCCCCACCAGCAGCCCGGCCGCGCGCAGCGCCGCGGCATGGGCGTGCGCCAGCCAGGCACCGGCGGCCAGGCCGACGGCATGCAGCGCCGCGGTGGCAGCGACGAAGCCGATGGCATAGGCCATGAAGCCGCCGCCGGGCGCGGCCTCCAGCCCGTGGGCGACGCCATGCAGCACGCCGGCCGCGGCTGCCAGCGCCAGGCCGGCCGCGGCGCCGACGCGCGCACCACCGGCCAGCAGTGCGCCCAGCAGCAGCACGCTGAGCGCGAGGGACGGCTCCAGCAAGCCGCCCAGCGGCAACAGCCCCAGGCGGGCCAGCACGGCACCGGCCAGCAGGCCACCGACGAAGAGCAGCGGTGCCATCAGGCGCCGGCCCGCCGGCAGCGCCAGCGCGGCCCACAGGCCGACGGTGAGCATGGCCAGCAGATGGTCCAGCCCCCCCAGCGGATGCAGCAGGCCCGGCAGCAGGCCGTGGTCGTGCGACGGGTCGTTGCCGTGCGCCAGCGCTGCCAGCGGCAGCAGCAGCAGCATCGGCACCAGGGCCATGCGGCCGATCGAGTGGGCAGTCATCGAAAGTCTCCGGGTTTGCACGCCGTTACCGCACGGTCACCGCCGCCATCTCCTGGCCGTCGGGTGACATCACATGGGTGGAACAGGCCAGACAGGGGTCGAACGAATGAATGGTGCGCAGGATCTCCAGCGGCTCGTCGCCCTTGGCCAGCGGCGTATTCATCAGGCTGGCCTCGAAGGCGCCGATCTGGCCCTTGGGGTCGCGCGGGCTGCCGTTCCAGGTGGTGGGCACCACGCACTGGTAGTTGTCGATCCGGCCGTCCTTGATCTTCACCCAATGGCCCAGCGCGCCGCGCGGCGCCTCGGTGAAGCCGGCGCCCTTGGCCTCCTTCGGCCAGGTGGCGGGCTCCCACTTGTCGACATTGGCGGTGGCGCTGTCGCCGGCCTTGATGTTGGCGACCAGGCGGTCGAATTCGCGCACCTGCAGCTCGGCGCAGTACTGCGCCTCGAGGGCCCGCGCCGCGGTGCGGCCCAGCGTGCTGAACAGCGCCGTCAGCGGCACGTCGAGCTTCTTCACCACCGCATCGAGCGTGTCCTTGATCCACGGAAACTGCTTGGGCTGCGCATAGCCCAGCACCATGCGCGCCAGCGGCCCGACCTCCATCGCCTGGCCGCGCCAGCGCGGCGCCTTGATCCACGAATATTTGGCCGATTCGTCGAGCTGCTCGATGGCGTTGCGCTGGCCCTTGAAGTTGGGGCCCTCGGGCTTGTACTGCGGCTCGGTCACGCCGTCCCAGGGGTGCAGGCCACGGCCCTCGTCGGCATAGCGGTACCAGCTGTGGCTGACGAACTCCTGCACCTGCTCGGGGTCCTTCACGTCCACCGCGTGGATCTTCGTCAGGTCGCCGCCGGTGATGGCGCCGCGCGGCAGCAGCAGGTTGGCCGCCGAATGGTCGTTGGCCTTGTCGGGGATGTCGCCGTAGCTCAGCAGGTTCTGGCTGCTGATGCCGCCGCCGTACAGCCAGTCCTTGTAGAAGCTGCCGATGGCCAGGATGTCGGGGATGTAGACGAGGTCGATGAATTCCTTGGAGCGGTCGATGATGTGCTTGACGAGGTTGAGCCGCTCCATGTTGATGGCGCCCACGGCCCCGGTGTCGTGCACGTTGATCGGGCAGGGCACGCCGCCCACCAGCCAGTTGGGGTGCGGGTTCTTGCCGCCGAAGATGGTGTGGACCTTGACGATCTCCTTCTGGAAGTCGAGCGCCTCCAGGTAGTGCGTCACCGCCATCAGGTTGGCCTCGGGCGGCAGCTTGTAGGCCGGGTTGCCCCAGTAGCCGTGCGCGAAGGGGCCGAGCTGCCCGCTCTCGACGAACTTCTTCAGCCGCAGCTGCACGTCGCGGAAATAGCCCGGGCTGGACAGCGGCCAGCTCGAGATGCTCTGCGCCAGCTCGCTGGTCTTCTTCGGGTCGGCCTTCAGCGCCGACACCACGTCCACCCAGTCCAGCGCATGCAGGTGGTAGAAGTGAACCAGGTGGTCGTGCACCTGCAGGTTCAGCTGCATGATGTTGCGGATGATGTTGGCGTTGGCCGGGATCTGGATGCCGAGCGCATCCTCCACCGCGCGCACGCTGGTCAGCGCATGGGTGCCGGTGCACACGCCGCAGATGCGCTCGGTGAAGGCCCAGGCATCGCGCGGGTCGCGGCCCTTGAGGATGACCTCCAGCCCGCGCCACATGGTGCCGGTGCTGACCGCGTTGCGGATCACGTTGCTGGCGTCGAGGTTGACCTCCACGCGCAGGTGCCCCTCGATGCGGGTCACCGGGTCGACCACCAGGCGGCGGCCGCTGTTGTCGAGCTTGAAGCCCTGGGTTTCGTGGCTGGCCATGGTGTGCTCTCCGTCAGGCGTCGTGGCGCTCGGGTTCGTGCGTCACCGACGCGCGCTTGATGGCGCTGACCGCCGCATGCGCCACCGCCGCCGCGCCCACCGCGCCGGCCGCCGCGCCGCCGATGCGGTCGGCGTTGGCTTCGATGCCGAAGCCCGGCAGGTTGGTCAGCCGGTCGTAGAACGAGCCCTTGTCCCAGAAGCCGTCCTCGCTGCAGCCGATGCAGCCGTGGCCGCTGCCGATGGGGAAGCTGACGCCGCCGTTCCAGCGCGTGGTGCTGCAGGCGTTGTAGGTGGTGGGGCCCTTGCAGCCCACCTTGTAGAGGCAGTAGCCGCGGCGCGCGCCCTCGTCGTCCCACTGCTCGACGAACTGGCCGGCGTCGAAGTGCGGACGGCGGTAGCACTTGTCGTGGATGCGCTGGCCGTAGAACATCTTCGGCCGCCCCATGCGGTCGAGCTCGGGGATGCGGTCGAAGGTGAGCATGTAGGTCACCACGCCCGTCATCACCTCGGCAATGGGCGGGCAGCCCGGCACCTTGATGATGGGCTTGTCGGTGATGACCTTGTGGATGGGCACCGCCTGCGTGGGGTTGGGCTTGGCGGCCTGCACGCAGCCCCAGCTGGCACAAGCGCCCCAGGCGATGACGGCCTTGGCGTCGGCCGCGTAGGTCTTCAGCTTCTCGACGAAGGGCTTGCCGCCGACGATGCAGTACATGCCGTCCTCGTTGAGCGGCGGGTTGCCCTCCACGGCCAGGATGTAGTTGCCCTTGTGCTTCGTGCGCGCCTCTTCCAGCGCCGCTTCGGCGGCATGGCCGGCGGCGGCCATCAGCACGTGGCTGTAGTCCAGGCTGATCATCGACAGCACCACGTCCTTGGCCAGCGGGTGCGCGCTGCGGATGAAGCTCTCGCTGCAGCAGGTGCATTCCAGGCCGTTGACCCAGATCACCGGCGTGCGCGGCTTGGTCTCCATCGCATGCGCGATCTGCGGCACGAAGGCCGGCGACAGGCCCAGCGAGGTGGCGGTCAGCGAGCAGTATTTGAGCAGGCTGCGCCGGCTGATGCCCTGCCGGCGCATGACGTCGTAGAACGTCTCCATGGAATCGGTGCTCCTCCGGGTGGTGCGGGGCTGCACTCAATCGCCATGCCCGCCGCGGGCCCCCCTGGGGAAAATCCGGAGCGCAGGGCCGCCTTGCCAGGGGCGGCGAGGCCCGCGCGGCTGGGGTGTCGGGCCGGCCCGGGCGCCGGGGTGGTCGGATCGCTGCCGGTGGCGCAGCCAAACCGAAAGCCTGCTTGTCAGCCTGCCTTCGCGCGGCGCGGCAGGCGCAGCGTCAGCTCGGCGCCGCCGGCCGGGTGGTTGGCGGCGGCCAGCGTGCCGCCGTGGCGCTCGACGATGCCGTAGGTGATGGCCAGGCCCAGCCCCGTCCCCTTGCCCACCGGCTTGGTGGTGAAGAAGGGCTCGAACATGCGCGGCAGGTGCTCGGGTGCGATGCCGGGGCCGTTGTCGTGGAAGCGGACCTCCAGCGCGTCGCCGTCCACGCGCGTGCTGATGTCCAGCCGAGGCGCGTCGCGGCCGGCGGTGGCGTCGGCGGCGTTCTGCACCAGATTCATCATCACCTGCAGCAGCTGCCCCGGGCTGCCGCTCACGTCCAGCCCCGGCTGCGGCCTGAAGTGCACCGCGAACGCCGGCGCCGTGCCCCTGCGCACCCAGTGGATGGCGCGCTCGATGACGGCACCCAGGTCCACCGGCACATGCTCCTCGCGGTCGATGGCCGAAAAGCGCTTGAGGCCGTTGACGATGTCGGCGGTGCGCTGCGCCCCTTCGAGCATGCCCTGCATCAGCGAGGGCAGGTCGGCGAGCAGCGCGTTGATGCGCAGCTGCGCGCGCGCGCGCGCCAGGTCGTCGGCCGTGGCACCGCCGTGCAGCAGGTTCAGGTAGACCTGCAGCTTGCCGGCATAGCGCTGCAGCGCATGCACGTTGCCGAGCACGAAGCTGATGGGGTTGTTGAGCTCATGCGCCACGCCGGCCACCAGCCGGCCGAGCGAGGCCATCTTCTCCGACTGCAGCAGCTGCTGCTGGGTGCGCTTGAGCGCCTCGTGCGCTTCGCTCAGCGCCTCGTAGCTGCGCTGCAGTTCGTCGTTCTTCTCCTCGAGCGCGATCTCATCGGCCACCAGCTGCGAATACACCTCGTCCATCTTGCGGATGACGTCGAGCCAGGTCGGCTCGTCCACGCCCTCGGGGCCGGCGGCGGCCTGCAGCGCCGCGTCGTGCGGGCCGATGAGGCCGCGCGTGGCGCGCGTGGCTTCGGGCGTCGGCGCAGGCCGGGGCTGGCGCTTGGGCACCCGTCGATCCTCAGCGGTTGAGCGCCTTCAGCGCCGCCTTGATGCCTTCGCTGACGCCAATGTCAGCCGGCAGCGATTTCAGCGCCGAGGCGGCCTCCTTCTCGCTGTAGCCCAGCGCCACCAGCGCCTGCACGATGTCGCTGCCGGCCCCGGTGGTGGCGGCGGCCGCGGGGGCAGCGCCAGGTCGGGGCCGAGTTTGCCCTTGAGCTCCAGCAGCAGCCGCTCGGCGGTCTTCTTGCCGATGCCCGGCACCTTGACCAGGCGCGCGCCGTCCTGCACCGTCACGGCCTGCGCCAGTTCAGCCACGCTCAGGCCCGACAGCACCGACAGCGCGGTGCGCGGCCCCACGCCGCTGATCTTCACCAGCTGGCGGAAGGCATCGCGCTCGGGCGCGGTGAGAAAGCCGAACAGCACCTGCGCGTCCTCGCGCACGACGAAGTGCGTGAGCAGCACCACGCGCTGGCCGAGATCGGGCAGGTTGAAGAAGGTGCTCATCGGCACGTCGACCTCGTAGCCGATGCCACCCACGTCCACCAGCACCTGTGGCGGTGTCTTGCCGGCCAGCAGGCCGCTGAGTCGTCCGATCATGGCGCCGATTATTGGCCGCGCGCCGACGCCGAGCGCCACGCCGTGGGCGTGAGCCCGGTGTGGCGCTGGAACCAGCGCGTGAAATAGCCGGCGTCGGCAAAGCCCAGGCCGATGGCCACCTGCTTGACGCTCATCGCCGTATAGCCCAGCTCGCGCTGCGCCTCCAGCAGCAGCCGGCCATGCAGCACGCCCAGCGCCGAATGCCCCAGCACGCGGTGGCACACGCGGTTGAGCTGCGTCGGCGTGATGCCGATCTGCGTCGCCAGCTCGGCCAGCCCAGGCTGCTGGCGCAAGCGCGCCTCCACCAGCGCCTGGAAGCGCTGCACATGCTGCCGGGCGCGCGCCGCCGGGGCGTCGGCCGCGGCCGCGGGGGCCGCGCCGGCGCGGGCGAGCTCCAGCAGCAGCCGGCGCAAGCCGGTGTCGAGGGCGGCGGCTCGCCAGGCGCCCATGTGCCGGTAATCGGCACGCAGCGCCTGGGCCGCGCGCAGCAGGGCCGGCGGCGCCGGTGCGGTGACGCGCAGCGCATCGAGCGCGCCGCGCCAGGCGGTGCCGGCGCCCACCAGGGCCGGCAGCTGGCGCTCGGCCAGCGTGATGACCATGCCATCGACGTCGGGCTCGAAGCGAAAGCCGTGCACGACCATCGCCGGCACGCCGATCGCGCAGGGCCCCTGCAGGCGATGCTGCGCGCTGTCGAGCCGGGCCTGCACGACGCCGCGCGCGATGACCAGAATTTGAAACAGCGAGGCATGCCGGTGCGGGCGGATCTCCCACTCGTGCAGACGGCTGCGCTGCGCGATCGTCTCCAGGTGCAGCAGGTCGGGCAGGCCCGACGGCTGGGCCTCGCCATACAGCGTGTAGGCCGGCATCGGCACCGGGCGCGGCGGCGCGGCGGGCGCATCGGGGGTGCGGTCGGCTCGCGGCATGATGTTCGAAATGTCCAAATCCTGGTGCCGATTGTCCATGTGCCGGTGCTTGGCGCAGGGCCGCGCTGGCCCTAGGCTTGCCATCCGTCAAAACAATCCGGAGACACGCCATGCGAACCCAGGTCGCGATCATCGGTGCCGGCCCCTCGGGCCTGCTGCTCGGCGCCCTGCTGCACAAGGCCGGCATCGACAACGTCATCGTCGAGCAGCGCAGCGGCGACTATGTGCTGAGCCGCATCCGCGCCGGCGTGCTGGAGCAGGTGGCGATCGACCTCTTCGACGAGGCCGGCGTCGGCGCGCGCATGCATGCCGAGGGCCTGCCGCACGACGGCTTCGACATGGTCTATGCCGGCCAGCGCCACCGCATCGACCTCTTCGGCCTGACCGGCAAGCGCGTCATGGTCTACGGCCAGACCGAGATCACGCGCGACCTGATGGACCACCGCCAGGCCATCGGCCGCCCCATCGTCTACGAGGCCGACAACGTGCGCCTCCACGGCTGGGACGCCGACAGGCCCTGGGTCAGCTATACGAAGGACGGCGTCGAGCAGCGTCTGGACTGCGACTTCATCGCCGGCTGCGACGGCTTCCACGGCGTGTGCCGCGCCAGCGTGCCCGGCGGCGCCATCACCCAGCACGAGAAGGTCTACCCCCTTCGGCTGGCTGGGCCTGCTGGCCGACGTGCCGCCGGTGCACCACGAGCTGATCTACGGCCATACCGAGCGCGGCTTCATGCTCGCCAGCATGCGCAGCCACACGCGCGTGCGCTACTACATCCAGTGCGGGCTGCACGAGAAGGTGGAGGACTGGTCCGACGAGGCCTTCTACGACGAATTCCGCCGTCGGCTGCCGGCCGAGGATGCGGCCAGGCTGGTCACCGGGCGCTCGATCGAGAAGAGCATCGCGCCGCTGCGCAGCTTCGTCGCCGAGCCGCTGCGCTTCGGCCGCCTGTTTCTGGCCGGCGACGCCGGCCACATCGTGCCGCCCACCGGCGCCAAGGGCCTGAACCTGGCGGCCAGTGACGTGGCGCTGCTGTCGCGCGGGCTGATCGAGCATTACGCCGAGCGCAGCAACGCCGGCATCGACCACTATTCGCAGCGCGCGCTGGCGCGCATCTGGAAGGCCGAGCGCTTCAGCTGGTGGTTCACGCAGCTGATGCACCTGCTGCCCGAGAACGGCAGCTTCGGGCTGAAGATGCAGATGGCCGAGCTGGACTATCTGTTCGGCAGCGAATCGGCGCAGCGCGTGGTGGCCGAGAACTACGTGGGGCTGCCGATCGGGTGAGGCGGCCGCGCGGGCAGACCCGCGCAGGCACAGCGACCGGCGTGGCCTGTCCTGCCCGGTGGTGCCCGCCCTCCGGCAAACCCGCTTGTCGGCGACCCTGCGGCTGGCGCATGCTGCATGGGTTTGCCCATCCGACGGAGACCCACCTTGTCCATCATCAAATTCGCCCTGTCCGCCGCCGCCCTGGCGGCCCTGCTTTCCACCGCCGCCCAGGCCCAGCAGGCGCCGCTCAAGGTCGGCTTCATGCTGCCGGCCACAGGCACCTTCGCGGCCCCGGGCGATGCCATCGAGAAGGGCTTCAAGCTCTATGTCGACGAGCAGGGGGGCAAGCTCGGCGGCCGCAGCATCCAGTATTTCAAGGTCGACGACGAGAGCGACCCCGCCAAGGCCACCGACAACGTCAACAAGCTGATCAAGCGCGACCAGGTCGACGTGGTCGTGGGCACCGTGCATTCGGGCGTGGCGCTGGCGATGGCGCGTGCGGCCAAGGAAAGCAAGACGCTGCTGATCGTGCCCAACGCCGGCGCCGACGCCATCACCGGGCCGCTGTGCGCGCCCAATATCCTGCGCAGCAGCTTCAGCAACTGGCAGCCCGGCTATGCCAGCGGCGTGATGGCGACGCAGAAGGGCTACAAGCGCGCGATCACCATCTTCTGGAACTATGCCGCCGGCCAGGAATCGGCCAAGGGCTTCACCGAGGCCTTCACCAAGGGCGGCGGGCAGATCGTCAAGGAGCTGACGCTGCCGTTCCCGAACGTCGAGTTCCAGGCGCTGCTGACCGAGATCGCGGCGCAGAAGCCCGATGTCGTCTTTGCCTTCTTCGGCGCCGGCGCCGCCAAGTTCGTCAAGGACTACGACGCCGCCGGGCTGCGCAAGGTGGCGCCGCTGATCGGCTCGGGCTTCCTCACCGACGGCGTGCTCGAGGCCCAGGGTGCTTCGGCACAGGGCCTGCAGACGGCGCTGCACTATGCCGACGGCATCGACACCCCGCGCAACAACGCCTTCCGCAACAAATACGCGGTGACCTACAAGGCGCAGCCCGACGTCTATGCCGTGCAGGGCTACGATGCCGCCGCCATCCTGGGCGCGGGCCTGAGCGCGGTGAAGGGCGACTTCAAGCAGCGCGACGCCATGGTCGCCGCCATGCGCAAGGTGCAGATCGACAGCCCGCGCGGCAAGTACACGCTGTCGGCGTCGCACAACCCGGTGCAGGATTTCTACATCCGCGAGGCCAAGGGCCGCGAAAACGTCATGACCGGCATCGCCGTGAAGGTGCTGCCCGACCCGGGCGCGGCTGCCGCATGGCGAGCGTGAGATCCGGCGCGGCCGGCGCCGGCGCCGGCTTCAGGTCGTGCCGGCGCCGGCCGAAATGGCACCGATGACGGCCCCCGCTCTGGCATCGCAGTCGCCACCCCCCAAGGCCGCCGGCAGGCCCGACCGTCGGCCTGCGCTGTCGATCCGCGGCATGCTGCTGACCGCCATCGTGGTCGGCGTGGTGCTGCCCGCGCTGATGGTGCTGCTGCTCGACCAGGACCTGGCCCGCCGCACGCTGGAACCCGGTGGTGCAGAACAACCGCGCCGCCATCCTGGCGCGAGTCGTCGGTGGCGCTGACCCGCGGCCGCGTGGTCGCTCAACCTCGCGGTCATCGAGCAGGTGGTCGAGCGCATCCTGCAGGAGCCCTCGGTCTGCGGCGTCGACGTGCTCAACCTGCAGCCCTTCACCGACCAGCCGACCGCCGGGCCGAAGGCGGTGAGCCGCCAGCAATGCCCGCCGGGCACGTCGACGGTGACCCTGGAAGGCCCGGTGCTGCACGAGGGGCAACAGGTCGCCCGCCTGCGCCTGGTCTTCGACGGCACCGAGATCGACCACCAGCTGGCCGAGCGCCGGCGCGTGATGGTGACGCTGGTCACCGTGCAGGTGCTGGTCGGCGTGCTGGTGCTGGCCGGCGTGCTGTCGCAGCGGCTGCTGCGCCCGATCGACCGCCTGAAGGAACAGGCCGGCCAGCTGGCCGCGCGCGAGCCCATGCCCGACTACAACTGGCCGCGCGGCGACGAGCTGGGCGAGCTGGGCCAGCACCTGAATACCGTGCACGCGCAGATCCGCGGCCTCATCAGCGAGCTCGAGGGCAAGAACGAGCAGCTGCACCGCGCAGCGCATCCGCGCCACGCTGCGTGATGCCGATCTGGTCTGTCGCGTCAGCGGCGACGAGTTTCTGGTGCTGCTGTCCAGTGCCGACGCCTGGGAGCAGGTGCAGGCCGCCGCCGACCGCCTGGTCGAGGCGGTGCAGCAGCCGCTGATCCTGCCGACGGCCACCGAGCCGGTGCGCGTCGGCGCCAGCATCGGCGTGGCGGTCTTTCCGCAGGACGGTGCCGATTTCGACGCGCTGGTGCGCGCTGCCGACGTGGCGATGTACCGCAGCAAGGAGCTGGGCCGCGGCCGCAGCAGCTTCTACCACCCCCGACATGGATGCCCGGCTGCGCGCGCGCCTGGACCTCGAGCGCGAGCTCGGCCAGGCGATCGAGCAGGGCGAGTTGCGGCTGCACTACCAGCCGGTGATCGACGCGCGCGACGGCCGCATCGTCGGCGCCGAGGCCCTGGTGCGCTGGCAGCACCCGCGCCGCGGCCTGCTCGGCCCCGACGCCTTCATCGAAACGGCCGGAGTCCACCGGCCTCGTGCGCCCGCTCGGGCGCTGGGTGCTGCAGGCAGCCTGCGCACAGCTGGCGGCGTGGCACGCGCAGGGCCTCGGCGCCTTGCAGATGGCCGTCAACGTGTCGGCGCTGCAGTTGCGCGAGGCCCGCTTCGTCGCCGACGTGCGGCAGATGCTCGACCGCTACGGCCTGCGCAGCGGCGCGCTCATCCTCGAGCTGACCGAGAGCACGCTGCTCGACGACAGCGAAGGCGCGCTGCGCGCCGTGGCCGCGCTGCGCCAGACGGGCGTGCAGCTGGCGGTGGATGATTTCGGCACCGGTTATTCGTCGCTGGCGGCCCTCAAGCTCGTGCGCCCCGACCGCGTGAAGATCGACCGCGGCTTCGTGCAAGGGCTGCCGCAAGGCATCGACGACGCCACGCTGGTAGGCGCGATGTTCGGCATGGCCGACGCGCTCGGCATCGAGGTGGTGGCCGAGGGGGTCGAGACCGCCGGCCAGCGCGACTGGCTGCTGCAGCGCGGCGGCCACCTGCAGCAGGGCTGGCTGTGGTCGCGCGCGGTGCCGGCCGAGGACTTCGAAGCGCTGCTGCAGGCGCGCGCCGGCTGATCGGCGCTGCGGCGCCGGGTGCAGAATCGCCCGCGTCGCGGCCCGCGGGTCGCTCGTCGGAGTCCACCCATGCACCTGTCCCCATCCCGGCTGCGTCGCGGCCTGACCCTGGCCGCACTCGGCCTGCTGGCCGGCGCCGCCGGCGCCCAGACCACGGTCGCCGCCTGGCCGAGCAAGACGGTGCGCCTGCTGGTCGGTTTTCCGCCCGGCTCCACGCCCGACGTGGCGGCGCGCATCCTCGCCGAGGGACTGGCCAGGCGCCTGGGCCAGAACGTGGTGGTCGAGAACAAGCCCGGTGCCAGCGGCAACATCGCCGCCGACCAGGTGGCCAAGGCGACCGATGACCACACGCTGGGCGTCGTCATCAACGGCAACCTGACGACGGCGCGGCGGCTGAACCCGCGCCTGCCCTTCGACCCGGCGCGCGACTTCACGCTGCTGTCGCTGCTGACGACGGCGCCGCTGGTGCTGGTGACGCCGCCCAACCAGCCCGCGGGCGCCGACTTCTTCCTGGCCGCGCGCAATGCCGGCAGCCAGTGGAGCTACGGCTCGGTGGGCATCGGCTCGGTCGGCCACCTGGGCGTGGAATACCTGAAGATGCGCGCCGGCAATTTCGACGCCGTGCATGTGCCCTACAACGGCAACCCGGCGGCCATCACGGCGCTGATGCAGGGTCAGATCCAGATGGCGCTGATCCCGCCCGGCCTGGCGCTGCCGCAGGTCAAGGCCGGCAAGCTCAAGGCCATCGGCCTGACCGCCGGCCGCAGCACGCTGGCGCCGGAGCTGCCGTCGCTGCGCGACGCCGGCGTCAACAATTTCGACCTCGAGGTGTGGACGGCGCTGGTCGGCCCGGCCTCCCTGAGCAAGGCCGCGCAGGACCGCCTGGCGCGCGAGGTGCCGGCGCTGGTGCGTGACGGCGAGGGCGCGCCAGAAGCTCTTCAACGCCGGCTGGCAGGCGCAGGGCACGGCGCCCGAGGCGCTGAAGCTGCGCGTGAAGAGCGAGGCGGCGATCCTGGGCGGCATCATCGCGATGCGCGGCATCAAGGCGGAGTGACCACCCCCGAAGCGCCTTCGGCGCCTCCCCTCAAGGGGGCGCCGCCAGCGGCCTGGCAGAGCCAGTTCCGCGGCGGTCGCTGGGAGGGCCACCAGTCATCGAGCCGGCGCGCGCCACCGAGGTCTTCGGCGAGTTCGACGTCTGCGTGCTCGGCGGCGGCCCGGCCGGGCTGGCGGCGGCGGTGAGCGCGGCGCGCGGCGGCGCGCGCACGCTGCTCGTCGAACGTTATGGCTTCCTCGGCGGCATGGGCACCGCCGGCGGGGTGACCAACTTCGCCGGCCTGTACGGCCGCCGCGGCGGCCGCATGCAGCAGCTGGTGCACGGCGTGGTCGACGACCTGCTCGAGCGCATCGATCGCCTCGGCGGGCTCAACCGGCCGCAGGACGGGCTGCAAGGCCGCATCCGCGTGCGCAGCTACGACACCTCGGCCTACAAATGCGCGGCCGACGACTGGCTGCTGGGTGCCGGCGTGCAGTTGCTGTTCCACGCGCTGGCGGTGGGTGCGCTGATGGACACGCCGCGCGCCGGCGCGCGGGTGGACGGCAACCGCATCGACGCGCTGCTGGTCGAGACGCGCTCGGGCCGGCGTGCCGTCCGCGCGCGCGAATTTGTCGATGCCTCGGGCGATGCCGACCTCGCACACTTCGCCGGCGTGCCCTACGAGCTGGGCGACGGACAGGGCAGCGCGCTCTTCCCGAGCACGATGGCACGCATCGGCAACGTCGATGCCGACCGCGCCCAGGCCGCGATCGGCGAGTTCAAGGCCATCGACGCGCTGATGGCCGCCGCCGCCGGTCGTTACCGCTTCCCGCGCAGCGGCGCCATCCTGCGCCCGCAGCGCAACCCGCGCGAGTGGCGCGCCAACGTCACCCAGCTGGCCAACGAACGAGGGCAGGCGGTGGACGCCACCGACGCGCGCCAGCTCAGCGCCGCCGAGGTCGAAGGCCGGCGCCAGATCGTCGAATACCTGCGCTTCCTGCGTGCCGAGGTGCCGGGCTTCGAAGCTGCCGAGCTGGTGGAGATCGCGCCGCAGGTCGGCATCCGCGAGTCGCGCCGCATCGTCGGCGCCTATGCGCTGACCGGCGAGGACGTGCTCCGCGGCGCGCATTTCGACGACGTCATCGGCCTCAACAGCTGGCCGGCCGAGCAGCATGTGGCCGGGCGCATCGAATGGGGCTTCGCGCGCGACGCCGACAACGCCTACAACCACCTGCCCTGGCGCATGCTGGTGCCGCAGCGCGTGGCCAACCTGCTGGTGGCGGGGCGCTGCGCGTCGATGGAACATGTGGGCCAGAGCGCGGCGCGCGCCAGCGGCGGCTGCTTCGTGATGGGCCAGGCCGCCGGCACCGCGGCTGCGCTGCGCGTGGCCGGGCGCTTCAGCGTGCCGGCGCTGCAGGCGGCGCTGCGCGATGCCGGCGCGGACCTCGACGACGGCCCCTAGACCGAACTTTGACGCCGCCCCGAACGTAAGTCCTTGATCGCGCAGCGATTGCGCAATCGTGGCGACGGGTTTACTGGGAACAGTTCGGGCTCAGGCCGAGCAGATCGAAGGCCTTGGCCTGTACGGGCGTAGGTCGCGCGATGATGACGATGGAGGCGCTCGGATTGGCCGGCGTGCGCGCGACGTTGTAGCTCAGCGTGCCCAGATCCTTGAGCAGCGTCCTGAAGCTGTGCAGCGGCAAGCCGTCGTCGGCGCGCTTGCTGGAGTCCTTGGCCTTGGCATGTGCTGAACGAAGCGCCTTGAGCACCGGCGAGGCGCGGCTGGCGCTGGCCTCGTCGAGCTGCTCGTCGTCGAACAGCATGGGCTTCACACGCGCGCGCATGTGCCACTCGACGTAGTAGGCCAGCATGCACAGGAAGACATGCGCGCGCACGCGCTGCTCGCTGTAGACGAAGACCGGGCGCACGTGCAGGTCCACGGTCTTGATCGAGCGGAAGGCGCGCTCCACATGCGCCAGGCTCTTGTACGCGGCCACCGCCGCCGGGGCATCGAGCTGGCTCTGGCTCACGCTGGTGCGGATGACGTACAGCCCGTCGAGCGCAGCCTGCGCAGCGATGGCCTCGTCCTTGCGGGCCCAGCTCAGGCTGTCGTCGGTGATCGAAAGCGCCAGGTGCTTGGCCGTATGGAAGCGCTCGATGACGCGACCCACGCGCAGCGCTATTGCTTGCTCGCCACGCAGCGGGCTGCGCTTGCGTTGGGTGGCCGCGGCGATCTTGACCAGGTCGGCCTCGGTGGCCGCCAGCAGCTCCAGCCGCTTGCGCGCGCGCTCCTCGGCCAGCGCCGGGTTGCGGCACACCACCAGCCGCTCGCCGGGGAACTGCTCGCTGCGCAGCTCGATCAGGTTGCGCTCGTCGAACAGCGAGGGCTGAAACGGCCCGTGCTCGGAGGCCAGCTGCGCGATCTGCGTAAGCGTTCCGCGAACGACACCCTTGCGCGTTTCAGCGCGGTGTGCTGACGTGGGCGCTACGCGACCACGGCGACAGGTGTCGAATTCGCCACGGCGGCATCGTCGGGTGGCCGCCAGTTGTGCGGCAGCAGCTGCGCCAGGTCGCGCTGCTTGAGCGTCGGCAGCCGCTCGAACACGTCCTTCAGGTAGGCCCAGGGATCGTGCCCGTTGAGCTTGGCCGACTCGATCAGGCTGAGCACCACCGCAGCGCGCTCGCCGGCCTGCTGTGATCCCACGAAGAGCCAGTTCTTGCGGCCGACCGCGAGCGGACGCACCGCGTTCTCCGCCGCGTTGTTGTCGATCGGGACATGCCCGTCGTCGAGGTAGCGCGTCAGTCCTCGCCAATTGCTCAACGCGTAGTCGATGGCCTTGGCCGTCACGTCGGCCCTGGCCAGCTTCTGGCGCTGCTCGCTCAGCCAGGTGTGCAAGGCCTCGGCCACCGGTTTGGCGTGTTGCTGACGCCACCGTCGCCTGGCCTGCGGTTCCAGCTCGCGAGCCTCGCGCTCGAACTCGTAGAGTTTGCCGATCAGCGCCACCGCATGGCCCGCGATCTCGCTGCCGTTGTACTGGTGTGCCTCGAACAGCTTCCTGCGCGCGTGGGCCATGCACAGCGCCGCGGTCACGCCCTGGGATTGCAGCGCGTGGTAGCCCGAGAAGTCGTCCGTCACCAAGGTCCCGGCGAAGCCTTGCAGCACCCGGCGCGCATTCTCGCCGCCGCGGCCCGTGCTGAAGTCGTACAGCACCGCGCGTCCCTTGCCATTGACGGCGACGAAGTTCGTCGTGCGGTACACCCACACATACGCGCGGCGGGTCTTGCCCCTTGCCGGGTGCCAGCAGCTTGATGGGCGTCTCGTCGGCGTGGACCACGCCGTGGCCGACGATGAAGTCCTTCAGCGCCTGGGCCAGCGGCGTCAGGCGCACGCCGCAGATGCCGATCCACTGCGCCATGCTCGAGCGCGGGATGTGCACGCCCGAGCGGGCATAGATCTCGGTCTGGCGATACAGCGGCAGGTGATCGTCGTGTTTGGCCACCACCACCTGCGCCAGCAGGCCTGGCGCCGGGATGCCCTTGTCGATCATCTGTGCCGGCATCGGCGCGGCCTGAAGGGTCTGGCAGCACGCGCAGGCGTACTTGCCGCGAATGTGGCGCAGCACGAAGAACTGCGCCGGCACGCAGTCGAGTTGCTCGCTGACCTCTTGGCCGATGCGCTCGAGCGCTTGGCCGCAGGCGCAGTGGGTGGCCTCGATCTCGTGATGCCGCTCCACGCGCGGCAGGCCGGCGGGCAGCGCCTGGCGCACGGCCTGGCGCTTGGCACGCGGCGCGGCGGGCGGCTTGGCCTCGTCCCGCGCCGCCTGATCCTCCAGCGCGGTGTCGGCCACGATGGCGTCGAACAGCACGGCCTGCGTCATGCCGTCCAGGCTCTCGCTGGACGTGTCGAAGCGCCAGCGCTTCAGGCGCGCGACCTCGAAGTTCAGCGCTTCGTTCCTGGTCTTCTCGAACCTGGGCTCGACCTGCATGCGCTCGACCAGAGCGCGAAGTTCGTGCACCGGGTCGGCAGCCGGCGCCGCGTCGTGCGGAGCATCGGTCGGCGTGCCGGAGGCTTCGAGCATGGCTGGCAGTGTCCCTCGCGCGCGTGCGCGCGAAGCGGGACATTCGCCAATGGACAAACGCCCAGACTTCGGCCCGGATGACGCGCTCGACGCCGGTGCATCGCGGTGGCCCTCAGACTGCCGTGATCGGCTGCGGCGGCGGGGCGCTCAGCCGCTGCCAGGGCAGCCCGGCGACGAGCCAGTCGAACTGCTCGCGGCTGAGCTGGACCTGTCCGGAGTCCTCGCGCGGCCAGGCGAAGCTGCCGGCCTGCAGCCGCCGGGTGCACAGCCACATGCCCGCGCCGTCGTAGACGAGCACCTTGAGCCGGTCGGCGCGACGGTTGGCGAAGACGTAGGCGTGGTGAGGCTGCGCACCGAGCGCGAAGCCGTGCACCACCATCGCCAGCAGCCGGTCGATGCCGCCGCGCAGGTCGCTCGCACCCAGCGCCAGCCAGATGGCTTCGATGCGGATCATCGCGTCATCGCCTGCAGCCACGCGGCCAGCGCCAAGGTATGGGCCGTCGGCCAGTGCAGGGTCACGGCGGTCGTGCCCGCGTGCAACTCGATTCGTACCGAGCCGGCCGCTGACGCCGCCGGCAGCCGCGCGGCGACAAAACCGACGGGCTTGGCAACGACGGGCGGGCTCACCCCGTCCAGCCGCGCCTGCCAGCGCCCGGCGTGTGCGCACCAACTCGCCAGCGAGCGCAGCGGCACGCCATGTTCAGCGGCCCACTGCGACGCCTTCTTGCCAGAGGCCCGATAGGCCGCCACGTGCCCCAGGTAGTCCTGCATCCGCTGTCGATCCATGTCTGCCTCGCCGCCTTCGCCGTTGCTGTGCGCACAAGGTTCCCAGCTTCACGATCGGCAGGGAAGATGGGTTGGCGGAACGCTTACGCTGCAGCTCCTTGGGTGCGGAGCCGAACCACAGCGCCGAGCCCGAGCCACGTGCCGCGCCGAGCACCGCGGCCACGTGGCCGTGCGGCAGCGAGCGCTCGATGCTCAGCACCGAGGCAGCCGACTCCACCGCCACGCCGCCCTTGAGCAGGATGCGAAAGTGCTCGACGAGCTGCGGGTCCCAATGCGAATACGAAGGGACTTCCCCAGTCCAGCACCGGTGTCGATGCACCAAGATTGACAGGCGGAGAGTCAATCTGCAACTGCAAAGGGGAAGCCCATGAACAAGGTTACTGGACTCGAGGTCACGCGCATAGCGGTGGATCTGGCCAAGAACGTGCTGCAGATCCATGCCGAGGATCATCGGGGACGCATCGTGTGGGCCAAGCCGTTGGCACGCGAGCGGTTTCTCGGCTGGTGCGCCTCGCATCTGCCGCCGGGCTGCGAGGTGGTCATGGAGGCGTGCGGCGGCGCGCACCACTGGGGCCGGCAGTTGACGGCGCTCGGCTTCAAGCCCGTGCTGCTGGCGGGCCACCTGGTGGTGCCGTTTCGCCGCCAGGGCCGCTCGGGCAAGAACGACGCCAACGATGCGGCGGCGATCTACGAGGCGCCGCCGCGCGGCCGAGGATCCACCCGGTGCCGCTCAAGAGCGTCGAGCAGCAGGCCATCCTCACCGTCCACCGTCTTCGCGAGCAGTACAAGGGCGAGCGCACGGCGCTGATCAACACGATCCGCGGCCTGGCCGCCGAGTTCGGCGTGGTGTTCCCGCAAAGCCCCGAGGCGCTGCAGCTGCGGCTGCACGACGCGCTCGAAGACGCCGGCAACGAGCTGCCGGCGCTGGTGCGCGTGGCGCTGCAGCGCGCGCAGCTGCATTGGCTGGAGATCGAGATCCAGATGGCCTGGTGCGACGAGCAGATCCAGCTGCACGCACGGCGCGATGCACGGGCCAAGGCGATCAGCCGCATCCCGGGCATCGGCCCGATCACGGCCAGCGCCATGGTCAGCACGGTGGGCGAGTTCACGCAGTTCAAGAGCGCCGAGCAGTTCGCCAGCTGGCTCGGCCTGGTGCCCTGCCAAGACAGCAGCGGCGGCAAGGTGCGGCTGGGCCGCATCACCAAGCGCGGCGACACCTACCTGCGCACGCTGTTGATCCAGGGTGCGAAGTCCGCGGTGATGAGCGCCGACAAGCGCGACGACCCGATCAGCCAGTGGGCGCTGCGCCTCAAGGAACGATCGGGTTGGCAGAAAGCGGCCGTGGCGCTGGCCAACAAGCACGCGCGCATCGTCTGGGCGATGCTGGCCCGTGGCAGAGCGTTCGATGCCACTCATGTCAGCGTAATGCCTGGCTCGCCTGCTCACGCGCCCTCGGCCGTGGAGCAAGCTGCCCAGCCGCATGCCGAGCTCAGCGCCGCTTGAGCCGAACCCGAGTGCTTCACCCACCAGCACTCTTTTGTCCCTTTGGTCCTATCCCCCATCACCCACAGGCATGCAAAGCGAAGAAGCACTGAACAGGTCAGACCGGCGGCGGGGTAACTCGATAACCTGTCCGGGGTGCGCATGCACTCCATTGAGCGAATGGAGTCCCGCCGAGCGGTTCGTTTCTGGGCCAGGGCGCCAGGCCGCAAGCCACGCCCACAAGGCCGTCTGTAGATGTGCAGTCTGCTCTGTCCACCGCTGCGACTTCGATGCCACCGGATGAGGGTCACCGAACAAGGAATACCAAATACGGCTTACCAAGGAAGAAGACCACTCACTGCCAACGCTTGCGCGCTGGAGAAGTCCCTGTAGACAGGTTGGCCAGCGTGCGCTTGACCACCTTGCCGTTCTCGCGGTGGCCCTCGCGCAGCAGGATGGCTGGCGGCGAGTTGCGATTGGGGATCGTCTCGATGTACACGCGCACATGGTGTCAACCGAGCGGAATTCCACCAGAGAGAAAACCACTACTTACATGGCAACATTTGAACCACTGTATAGGCACGAAACCTGCGCCAGTGCTCGCTCTGCGGCGAGTTCAGTGGTCAAAGTTCGGGCTAGAACGGCCCGCTGGACAGCCAGCGCTCGATCTGCGGCTGGCGGTCGTTGCCCCAGAAGGGCTCGCCGTCGACGATGAAGAAGGGCGCGCCGAAGACGCCGGCAGCGATGGCTTCGTCGTTGGCGCGCTTCAGGCGGTCCTTCCAGACCGGGTCGTTCCACACCGCCTCGGCCGCGTCGGCATCGAGCCCGGCCCCGGCCGCCACCGCCTTCAGCGTGGCGGCGTCGTTGAGCGGCAGGCCGCGCTGGAAGACCGCCGCCAGCCCGGCACGCGCCCACTCGGCGGCGGCCGCCTCACCGCGGGTGTCCTTCAGCCACCAGAAGATGCGGGCGGCGTTCTGCGTCGGGATCGGGAAGGGGTCGGGCAGCCGGCAGGGCAGGCCGTGGAAGCGCGCCGAGCGCGCGAAGTCGCGCACCGAATAGTCGCGCTTGATCGGGTAGGCCACCGGGCTCTTCAGTTCGGCGGCCTGGAAGGTCACGCCCAGCAGGATGGCCTGGCGGTCGACCGTGCGGCCGTGGCGCGCGGCCAGGGCGTCGATCCACGCGCTGGCGATGTACGAGTAGGGCGACGAGAAGTCGAAATAGAAGCGGACGGGGGTGTTCATGGCGCCACCATACACTGCCGCGATGCACGTCAAGCAGCTCGGCCGGCAGTCCTATGCCGGCATCGAACAGGCCATGCGCGACTTCACGGCAGCCCGCGGCCCCGATACCGCCGACGAGCTCTGGCTGGTCGAGCACGATCCGGTCTTCACCCAGGGCGTGGCCGGTCGGCCCGAGCATGTGCTGGGCGCCGGCAGCATCCCGGTGGTGCAGACGCAGCGCGGTGGCCAGGTCACCTACCACGGCCCGGGCAGGTGGTGGCCCACCCGCTGGTGGACCTGGCGCGGCTGGGCGTCTACGTCAAGGAATATGTCTTCCGGCTGGAAGAAGCGGTGCTGCGCACGCTGATCGGGGTCGGCGTCACCGGCCACCGCGTGCGCAGCGCGCCGGGCATCTACGTGCGCCTGGCCGACCCCTTCGACCATGCCGCGCTGCCAGCAGCGCAGCCGGGGCAGGACCCGTTCGCGGGCCTGGGCAAGATCGCCGCCCTGGGCATCAAGGTCACGCGGCACTGCGCCTACCACGGGCTGGCGCTGAACGTGGCGATGGACCTCGAACCCTTCTCGCGCATCAACCCCTGCGGCTATGCCGGCCTGCCGACGGTGGACCTGCGCGCGCTGGGCGTGGCGGTGGCCTGGGACGACGCGGCCGCGCAGCTGTCGCGGCAGTTGCAGCGGCTGCTGGCGCCGGTCTGACACCGGCAGCGCCGATTCTGCGCTGGCACGCGCCGGCTCAGGGCTTGACGGCCACGGCGACCGCCGCGCCCGTGCCGGCCGCGGCGGCGATCCAGTCGCGCAGCTGGTGCGGCGCGGCATCCCACTGGCTGCCGTAGAGCTGCGGGCCGTAGCGGTGCATGGCCAGTGCGATGCGGGCGGCTTCGGCATGGCCACCGCTGGCCAGCTTGACGAAACGGCCGTAGGCGGCGGGGTAGCGGCCGTCCTGGTAGGCCTGCATCGCGGCCTCGAAACTCTGCTCGGGATGCAGCGCGCCCTGCGCCTGGGCGGCGACGCCAGCGACGACCAGCGGGGCCAGGACGGCCAGGCGGGCCAGGCGGGACAGCAGGCGGGCGGTGGTGTGGATCGTGGTCATGGCGTGCTCCTGGATCTTGGTTTCGGGTGGCTCGGCAGCGGTGTCTGCCGATGGGTGCACTGTCCGCCTCGAGCCACGCTGGCGTCCTGAAAGCGACTGAATCAACGCTGAAACCTGCGCCGCTGCCGTCGGCACCCTGTCAGCAGGGTGAAGGAGGGGGATCGATAAAATCGAGGCCTTCCATCCCCTGGCGCAGCACCCCATGAGCACGGCCTACGACCCCACCGCCAAGCAGAAGTCGCAGGCCAAGACGAGCCGCATCCCGATCAAGGTGGTGCCGGCCGAGGTGCTGAAGAAGCCTGCGTGGATCCGCGTCAAGGCCGGCAGCCCGAGCACGCGCTTCTACGAGATCAAGCAGATCCTGCGCGAGCACCAGCTGCACACGGTGTGCGAGGAAGCCAGCTGCCCGAATATCGGCGAGTGCTTCGGCAAGGGCACGGCCACCTTCATGATCATGGGCGACAAGTGCACGCGGCGCTGCCCGTTCTGCGACGTCGGCCACGGCCGCCCCGACCCGCTGGACGCGGCCGAGCCGGAGAACCTGGCGAAGACGATCGCCGCGCTGAAGCTCAGATACGTCGTCATCACCAGCGTCGACCGCGACGACCTGCGCGACGGCGGCGCGGCGCACTTCGTCGACTGCATCCAGAAGGTGCGCGTGCTGTCGCCGGCGACGCGGATCGAGATCCTGACGCCCGACTTCCGCGGCCGCGACGACCGTGCGCTGGCCATCCTGAAGGCCGCGCCGCCGGACGTGATGAACCACAACCTCGAGACCATTCCGCGCCTGTACAAGGAGGCGCGGCCGGGCTCGGACTACCAGTTCTCCTTGAGCCTGCTGAAGAAGTTCAAGGACGAGGTGCCCGGCGTGCCCACCAAGAGCGGCCTGATGGTCGGCCTGGGCGAGACCGACGACGAGATCCTGGCGGTGATGCGCGACATGCGCGCGCACGGCATCGACATGCTGACCATCGGCCAGTATCTGGCGCCCAGCGGCCACCACCTGCCGGTGCGCCGCTACGTGCACCCCGATACCTTCGCGATGTTCGAGCGCGAGGCCCGCGCGATGGGCTTCAGCCATGCCGCGGTGGGTGCGATGGTGCGCAGCAGCTACCACGCGGACCAGCAGGCGCACGCGGCTGGGGTGACGGCCGCGTCGTGACCGGCGGGGGGGGGGGCGCGGGGGGGGGGCGGGGGGGGGGGGGGGGCGGGGGGGTCCGGGGGGTGAGGGAGGGGACGTCCGCGGCCTGATCGCTCACCCGGCCTGGGGATTTTTCACCCCGCACCCGTGCTGCGCTGCGCAGACGCCCGCGCGCCGGCTGCCTACACTGCCCCTACCGCCCGACGCCCCGTGCCGAAGGCGGCGTCAGAAGCGACCCATTCACCGGGGCCCCCAGCGGGCCCCGATTTTTTGGGGCGGTCAGCCCGCGGCCCTGGGCTCGAACTGGGCCCAGGCCTGCAGCGCCTCGGCGGCATACATCAGCGCCGGCCCGCCGCCCATGTAGACGGCGACATTGAGCGCCTCCTCGAACTCGGCCTGCGTGGCGCCCAGACGCCGCAGCGCCTTGACGTGAAAACCGATGCAGCCGGCACAGCGCTGGCTGACGCTGATGCCCAGCGCGATCAGTTCCTTGTGCTTTTCGCTCAGCACGCCATCGGCCATCGCGCCGCCGGCCATCGCCGAAAAGCCCTGCATCGTGGCGGACTGGCTCTTGCGGTAGGGCGCCAGGCTCTGGTTGATGGCCTGTGTCAACGCGGGGTAGGAGGTGTCGCTCATGGTCGTGGGTCGGGTGAGGTCTTCGATGCCCGACAGGCTAACCCGTCGGCAAGGACATCGGGATGATGGCGATCAGTGCGTGCCGGTGCGCGGCATGATCCGGCCCGCCGGCCCCGCTCGAAGACCATGCGCCCGCCCCGCCCCATCCTCCCCCTGTCCCTGCGGCGAGTGGCTGCGCTCGCGCTGCTGGTGTGCCTGCCGCTGCTGCAGGCCTGCGGCAGCCTGCCCCTCGATGTGCCGCGACCGGTGTCGACCGCCTGGCCCGCACCGCAGGACAGCGCGCTCGGCCGGGCCTATGCCCCGCAGCTGGCGGCGCAGCCGGGGCTGTCGGGCCTGCATGCGCTGCCGGCCGGCATCGACGCCTTCGCCGCACGCGTGGGCCTGGCCGAGGCGGCCCTGCACACGCTGGATCTGCAGTACTACATCGTGCGCGACGACACCAGCGCGCAGCTGCTGCTGGCGCGCGTGCTGGGCGCGGCGCAGCGCGGCGTGCGCGTGCGGCTGCTGGTCGACGACCTCGACGCGCAGGGCAAGGACCTCGACCTGGCCACGCTGGCGAGCTTCGCCCATGTCGAGGTGCGCGTCTTCAACCCCTTCGCCAGCCGAGGCGCCTTCGGCCTGCTGCATGTGCTCGAATACCTCGGCGACCCGCAGCGCCTGAACCGGCGCATGCACAACAAGCTGTGGATCGCCGACAACGCGATGGCGGTGGTCGGCGGTCGCAACCTGGGCGACGAATATTTCGACGCCGGCGGCGAGGTCAATTTTGCCGACCTCGACCTGCTGGTCGCCGGCCCGGCGGTGGCCGAGGCTTCGCGCAGCTTCGACGCCTTCTGGAACAGCCGCTGGGCGCTGCCGATCCAGGCCTTTGCGCCGGCGCCGCCGTCCGCTGCCGACCGGGCCGATCTGCAGCAGCGGCTGCGCGCGCAGGCCGAGACCTTCCGCGGCACCGAATATGCGGCCGCGCTGCGCGAGGCGCGCCTGGCCAGCACCCTGCGCAACGGCCAGCTGCGGCTGCTGGCGGCACCGGTGACGGTGGTCTTCGACGACCCGTCGAAGGTGGACGCACCCGACGAAGACCCCGTGCCCGCGTCGCTGTTCACGACGCGCATCCGGCCCTTGATGTCGGCGGCGCGTCGCGAGCTGATCCTGGTGTCGCCCTATTTCATCCCCACCGAGGCCGGCGTGGCCGGACTGGGCGCGCTGGTCAAGCGCGGCGTGCGCGTGCGTGTGCTGACCAATTCGCTCGCCTCGGCCGATGCGGTGCCGCTGGCGCATGCCGGCTATGCGCGCCGGCGCGCGCAGCTGGTGGATGCCGGCGTCGAACTGCACGAGATGCGGCCCGACCGCGCCGAGCTGCCGCGACGCCGCGCCGGCCGCTCGTCGGGCGCCTACCTGCACACCAAGGCCATCATCGTCGACCGCCGCCACGTGGTGGTGGGTTCGATGAACCTGGACCCGCGCTCGCGCCTTTCCAACACCGAACTCGGCCTGCTGGTCGACAGCCCCGAGCTCGCCGATGCGCTGGCCCGCCTGTTCGACGACGCGGTGCGGCCGGCCCGGGCCTTCGGCGTGGCCCGCGCCGAGCGCGGCAACCCGGCATCGCCGCTGCGCTGGACGACCGAGGACGAGGGCAGCCTGGTGCAGCACGACCACGAGCCGCTGACGACGCCGTGGCGGCGCGCGCTGTCGCGCCTGCTGCAGTGGATCGCGCCCGACGAGCTGCTGTAGCCCGACCCGCCAGGCCGGTCAGGCCGGTCAGACCTCGGCGAGCAGCTTCTCGACCAGGCCGTGCAGCGCCGCGAAGTCGGGCTCGCCGACGTAGCGCTTGACGATCGCGCCCTTCTTGTCGATCAGGAAGGTGGTGGGCGTGAGCTGGATGTCGCCGTAGGCCCTGGCGATGGCGCCGGTGTTGTCGATCACCACGCCGAAAGGCAGCTGGCGCGACTGCGCGAAGCTGGCCACATAGGCCGGCGGGTCGTAGCTCATGGCCACCGCCAGCGTCTCGTAGCCGCGCGGCTGGTATTTGCGGTGGTGTCGACGATCTGCGGCATTTCCTTGACGCAGGTGACGCAGCTGGTGGCCCAGAAGTTGACCAGCAGCACCTTGCCGCGCAGCGCCTGCGTACTGCCCTTGCTGCCGTCGAGCAGCGTGTAGGTGAAATCGGGCGCCGGGTCGCGGCTGCTGCAGGCGGGCAGCGCGGCCACGGCCGGGCCGGCCAGCCCGGCGAGCAGCAGCCGGCGACGTGCCAGACTCGGGGTTTTGGACATCCTCGGGAGCAGCAACATGCAACGACGACAGTTTACGCGCGCCACGCTCGCCGCCGCGGCGTGGGGCCTGCCGCTGGGCGCCCGCTCGGCCCTGGGCATGGACGACGCCGCGGCCGGTGTGCGCGCGGCGCTGCAGCGGGGTGCCGCATCGGCGGTCGACCTGCTCGGCCGCAACGACGGCTTTCTGGGCAACCCCCAAGGTGCGCATCCCCCTGCCCGGCATGCTTGAGGACGCCGCCAAGCTGCTGTCCAGGCTGGGGCAGAAGAAGCGCGTCGACGAACTGGTGACGGCGATGAACCGCGCGGCCGAGCAGGCCGTGCCCGAGGCGAAGGAGCTGCTGCTGGCCACCGTGGGCGCGTTGAGCGTGGAAGACGCGCTGTCGATCGTGCGCGGCGGCCCGACCTCGGTGACGGACTTCTTCGCGCGCAAGACGCGCGAACCGCTGGGCGTCAAGTTTCTGCCCATCGTCACGCGCGCCACCGAAAAGGTGCAGCTGGCCGAGCGCTACAACGCCTTCGCCTCGAAGGCCGCCGGGCTGGGCCTGCTCAAGGGCGAAGACGCCAACCTGCAGCAGCACGTCACCGCCAAGGCGCTGGACGGGCTGTACCTGATGATCGGCGAGGAGGAGCAGCGCATCCGCGCCGACCCGGTGAAGACCGGCAGCGAGATCCTGCGCAAGGTCTTCGCACGCTGACCGCGCCAGGCGGCCGTGTTCAGGGCCCGACCAGCCGCACCTGCGCGCGCCCTTCGCGCTTGGCCGCCAGCAGCGCCTGGTCGGCCGCCTGCAGCAGCGCCTCGCCGCCGGCACCGGGGCGCGTGGAGTCGCACACGCCGGCGGTGAAGCTCAGGCCCGACAGCCGCCGGCCCTGGTGCTCGAACACCTGCGTGCGCCAGCGCTGCAGCAGCTGCCCGAGGTGGTGCGCCGCCGCCATCGCGGTGGTATGCGGCATCAGCAGGCAGAACTCCTCGCCGCCATAGCGGCAGACCACGTCGCTGGCCCGGCTGTCGTCCTGCAGCAGCGCACCGAAGGCCACCAGCAGGTGGTCGCCGGCGTCGTGGCCGTGGCGGTCGTTGACGGCCTTGAAGTGGTCGAGGTCGATGATGGCCACCGCCATCGGCAGCGCCTCGCGCCGCGCCAGCGCCAGCATCGGCGGCAGCACATCGGCCAGGTGGCGGCGGTTGAAGAGGCCGGTCAGCGGGTCGCGCGTGGCCTGTTCGCGCAGCGCGACCTGCAGCTGCTCGACCTCGTGCACCTTGCGCGAGAGCTGCTCGTTGATGGCCTGCAGCGCCGCGCGCGCGCTTTCGGTGTCGCGCCGGCGGGCCTCCTGCTCCTCCAGCCGGCGGTGCAGCCGCATCAGTTCGGTCTGCAGCAGCGCGGCCTGGGCGCGTGCACGCGAGGCCATCGACGAGCGCCTGGCCTGGCAGCGTTGCCAGGCGCGCAGCGCGGCCAGGGCTTCGTCCGGCCGGCCGGCGTGCTCGCACAGCTCCGACAGCAGGTGCAGGCCGCTGCAGCGCACGCGCATGCTCAGGCCGTCGTCGGTGCCGTCGTCGAGCAGGCGTTCGCGCAGCGGCTGCATCACCGCCAGCGCACCTTCGACCTCACCCTCGGCAGCCGCCAGCAGCGCACGAGCCTGCGCCATCTCGTGCGATTCGTCGGCGATCGGCTCGTGGTGCGACATCGCCGCGGCCGCCACCAGCTCGCGCCCCAGCGCCACCTCGCCGGCGCGCAGTGCAGCCACGGCGAGGACCTCGAAGCACGAGGCGTTGCGCCCGCGCCCCTGCTCGTCGGCCGGGATCGCGCGCACCGCCTGCAGGTCGGCCAGGGCCTCGCGTGCGCGGCCGAGTTCGGTCAGCGCGATCACACGGTTGATCAGCAGCGTCGCCAGCAGCCGCGGGTTGGCCAGGCGGCGGCAGCGCGCCAGGCCTTCGTCGACCTGGGCCAGCGCGGCCTCGGCGTCGCCGAGCTGCATCAGCTCGTTGGAGAGGTTGCAGTGCAGCACCACGTCGAAGCCCGGCGCGCGGCTGGGGCGTGCCTCGTGCAGCGCCGACACCATGTGGGCAAAGGCCTGTTCGGAGTCGCCCAGCGCCGAATGGCTGCCGGCGATGGCATTGAGCAGGACACCGCGCTGCTCGTGGCGCAGCACGCGCAGGCCCTCGTCGCGCAGTTGCTGCAGGTGCCGGTGCGCCTCCTGCAGCCGGCCCTGGCGCCACCAGGCGCGCGCGATGCCGGCCTCGAGCAGGATGGCGCCGGCACGGTCGCCCAGGCGCTCGAAATCCTCGCGCAGCGGTGCCAGCGTCGCCAGCGCCTCGGCCGGCGTCGACAGGTACAGCCGGTTGTAGCCCAGCACCAGCTGCGCCCAGGCCCGGGCCGGCGCATCACCCTGTTCGCGCGCGCGCGCCAGGGCCTGCCCGGCCAGTGCGACCGAGCGCGCACTGTCGGCCTGCAGCAGGGCCCAGGCCCGGCGCGCCCGCTGCAGCGCGGGGCTCGGGCGCGCGGCGGGCGAAGCACGCGAAGCGGCAACCATGCCCGCATTATCGAAGCCCCCGCCCGCGGCCGACCCTGATGCACGCCGCCGCCGATTGCCCCCTACGATGCGCCGCCCGCAGGCGTGCCGCCGCCGCGCCCATCCTGGCGCGCCGTTGCAGCCGGGCCTGCGGCGAAAGGCCCCGCGATGAGCGTGTTGCGCTACGTCTGCCTGTCCGACCTGCACCTGGGTGCGGACTACAGCCTGCTGACCGGGCGCCACGGCGGCCACGCCGATCCCGGCAAGCCCGGCAAGTGCCTGCTCGCCCTCGGCGCGGCGGTGCGCCCGCTGTTGCGGCAACTGCCCGTCGACACACCGCCGACGCTGGTGCTGCTGGGCGACGTGCTCGACCTCGGCCTGTCGCCGATGGGTGACGTGGCGCAGGCCTTTCAGCACGTTGCCGAACAGGCCATGCTGGACGAGGCGGGCCGACCGCTGTTTGCGCCGCGCGTGCTCGTCGTGCCCGGCAACCACGACCACCACCTGTGGCGCCAGGCGCAGGACCATGGCTACCTGCAGGCGCTGCGCGGCGGGCGCATCGAGCGCGACCTGGCCGACCTCACGCCGCCCTTCGCCGATGGCGCCGGCGCGCCGGTGGCCTGCCCGCTGCTCGACGCGCTGCTCGCCCAGGTGCCGGCGCTGCAGGGCAGCCACGCGCAGATCGTCTACCCCAACCTGGCGCTCGTCGACGACCGGCGCCAGCGCTGCGTGGTGCTGCACCACGGGCACTTCGTCGATGCCGTCTACCGGCTGATGTCGACGATCAACGCGCTGATGGACCCCGACGCCCCGCCGCCGACGGTGGCCCAGCTCGAGCAGCAGAACGGCCCGTGGATCGACTTCCTGTGGTCCGACCTGGGCAGTGCCGGTGCCACCGGCCGCACGGCCACCACCTTGTACGAGGTGATGCGCGACGGTGGCGCGTCGCAGCAATACCTGGAAGGGCTGTCCGACCTGGTGCTGGACAAGCTGTCGTCGGGCCTGGGCCTGAGCGGCCGCATGACGGTGACGCAGGGCGTGGCGCTGGCGCCGCTGGTGCGTGCCGCCATCGACGCCACCGTGGGCCGCGGCGCGCAGTCGCAGCGCGACAGCTACCTCGACCTGATCACGCCCGCCGACGTGGCCGACCTGCGCTGGTACCTCGACGGCCCGCTGCGCCAGCAGCTCGAGGGCCATGGCCTCGACCCGTCGGCGCTGGACATGGCCTTCGTCTACGGCCATACGCACAAGCCGCTGCAGGACGAACTGCCGCTGCCCGGCGGCGGCCGGCCGGTGGCGGTATTCAACACCGGCGGCTGGGTGATGGACCAGCCGACGATGACGCGCACGCAGGGCGCGGCCGCGGTCTTCATCGACGACGCGCTCAACCTGGCCTCGCTGCGGCTGTTTACCGACCCGGTCGACGGCGTGATGGACCCGGTGCAGGCGGCCGGCACCGGCGGCGTGCGCGACCGCGCCAACCCGATGCTGGCCGCGCTGCACCAGGCCGTGCAGGCCACGCAGGCCGCCTGGGTGCCGTTCTCGCAGGCGGTGCAGCGCTCGACCGAGCACCGCGCGCAGGTGCTGCTGGAACGCTATTTCGACACCGACCCTGCCGGGACCGACACCGTCACCACGCCGGGCACGCCATGATCGACCGCATCGCCTCGAACCTGGCCGACATCGAAGCGCATTACACCGCGGTGGTGGTGGGCTCGGGCTACGGCGCCGGCGTCGCCGCGTCGCGCCTGGCGCGCGCCGGGCAGCGCGTGGCGGTGCTCGAACGCGGCCGCGAGATCCGCCCCGGCGAATACCCGGACGACCTCGGCAGCGCCGGCGCCGAGCTGCAGGCCAATGGCGAGCGTGGCCGCCTCGGCGCCGCCGATGGCCTGTTCGAGCTGCACCTCAACCGCGACATGCTCGCGGTGGTGGGCTGCGGGCTGGGCGGCACCTCGCTGATCAACGCCAACGTGGCGCTGGAGATGGACCCGCGGCTGTTCGCCGCCGAGCCCTGGCCGGCCGTCTACCGCGACCAGCCGGCGCTGCTGCAGCCCCATGCCGAGCGTGCGCGCCGCATGCTCGGCGTCTCGACCTACCCCGAGACCTGGCGCACGCCCGACAAGATGGTGTCGCTGCAGGACTCGGCGCGCGCCATGGGCGCGCCCTTCCGGCGCACGCCGATCGCGGTCAACTTCCAGGACCAGCTCAACCCCTTCGGCGTGCCGCAGCCCCAGTGCAACAACTGCGGCGACTGCACCAGCGGCTGCAACGTGGGCGCCAAGAACACCACGCTGATGAACTACCTGCCCGACGCCAAGCGGCACGGCGCGGCGATCTTCACCGGCGCGCGCGTGACCCATGTCGAGCGCGACGGCGGCCGCTGGCGCGTGCACTTCGAGCCGGTGGCGCTGCGCGACCGGCCGCCGACCGCTGCCGCCGAGCCGGCCACCCCGCCGCGCAGCGTGACGGCCGACCTGGTGGTACTGGGCGCCGGCGCCTTGGGTTCGACCGAGATCCTGCTGCGCTCGCGCGAGCGCGGGCTGCCGCTGTCGGACCGGCTGGGCCAGCGCTTCTCGGGCAACGGCGACGTGCTGGCCTGGAGCTACGACAACGCCGGGCCCGACCCGAAACCCGGCCAGGACTGGCCGGCCGTGCACGGCATCGGTGCCGGCAGCAACGTGCTCACGCCCCAGCAGATGCCCGGCCCCTGCATCACCGGCGTCATCGACCTGCGCGGCGCAGCCGACCCGCGCCGGGGCCTGGTCATCGAGGAAGGCGTCATCCCCGGCGCGCTGGCCTCGATGATGGCGCCGGCGCTGTTCTTCGCCGACGCGCTGGGCGGTGGCGAGCTGCGCTACGGCGCCGACCAGGCCGAGCAGCGCCTCACCGACGCGCAGCTGCTGGGCAACGCGCTGATGAACGACCCCGGCAGCCTGACCGCGCTGGCCTACCGCGGTCCGGTGGCACGCACGCAGACCTACCTGGTGATGAGCGTCGACGAGGCGGCGGGCACGCTGCACCTGGTGGACGACCGCCTGCGCATCGACTGGCCCGGCGCGGGCGACAGCCGGGCGATCGCCAACGACAACCGCCGCCTGGGCGAGGCGGCCGATGCCGTCGAGGGCGTCTTCGTGCCCAACCCGATCAGCACCGACGCCATGGGCCGCAAGCTCGTCACCGTGCACCCGCTGGGCGGCTGCGGCATGGGTGACGATGCCACGCAGGGCGTGGTCGATGCTGACGGCCGCGTCTACGCCGGCCCGTCGGGCACGGCGGTGCACGAAGGCCTGTTCGTCTGCGACGGCGCCATGCTGCCGGGCCCGGCCGGCGTCAACCCGCTGCTGACCATCGCGGCGCTGGCCGAGCGCCACGTCGAGCGGCTGTGCGCTGCGCGCGGCTGGACGGCCGATCTGACGCTGGCGCCGGCGGGGCCGCTGCCGGCTGCCGCCACCGGTGACCCGGCAAGTGCACGCGGCCTGGCCGAGCACCTGTGGCACGACGTCAAGGCGGCGCTGGCGCATGCGGTCGACCCCCTGGAAAGCGGCGCCATCGACCTCGCGCGCCAGGCCATCACCAAGCTGATCGCCCATCACCCGGAGGTGCTGAGCCCGAGCTTGCAGTTCACCGAACAGATGCACGGCTGGGTGAGCCTGGACGCCGTCGACGAAAGGGCCGCGGACGAGTCCCGCATGGCCAGCGTCTACGAGCGGGCCTGCGCCTGGGGCCGTGCCGCCGGCCAGCACATGGATTTCGAACTGACCATCCGCACCGAGGACCTGTGGCAGATGCTGTCGGACCCGGCGCACCCGGCGCGCATCACCGGCCAGGTGAACTGCCCGGCGCTGCACCCGCAGCCGATGGCGGTGCTCGATGGCCGCTTCCAGCTGCTGCCGGTGGCCTCCGACCGCGTCGAGACGTGGACGATGAACTACCGCATGACGCTGCAGCGCGGCGATGCCCAGCTGGCCTTCGAAGGCCACAAGATCGTGCACCAGCGCGAGGGCTCGTCACCCTGGACCGACACCACGACGCTCTTCGTCACCGTGCGCGACGGCGCGGCCGACGGCCCGCTGGTGGCACGCGGCCAGCTGACGCTGGACCTGGAGGACCTGCTGCGCCAGGCGACGACCATCCGCCTGGCGCCACCGCCCAACCTGGCGGGCGACATCGAACGCCACGTGAAGATGGCCGAAAACGCCATCTCGCGCGCCTACCTGGCCAAATTTGCCGGCTTCTTCGGCGGCGTGCTGTTCCGCGCCTACGGCGGCCTGCTGGCCGACCTGGCCAATTTCCCCGGCCAGGACCTGGTGGCCGACCAGCGGCGCCGCCAGCCGGACCCGCAGCAACCCCGCCAGCCGCGGCGCCCCTTGCGCGTGCCGGGGGTGGTGCCCGTGGCGCACCCGGTCGATGTCGGCGGCGGCTTTGCCATCCGCCTCACGCGCTACCCGGGCGGTGCGCGCGGGCCGGTGCTGCTGGCGCCGGGCTTCGGCGTGGCCGCCGCGTCCTTCGCCACCGACACCGTCGACTGCAACCTGGTCGAGGCCTTGTGCGAGGCCGGCTACGACACCTGGCTGTTCGACTACCGCGCCAGCCCCGAGTCCGGCAGCCCGGCCGATGCCGCGCACCCCTACAGCATCGACGACATCGCCCGCGTCGACTGGCCGGCGGCGGTGGCATTCGTGCGCCGGCAAACCGGCGCCGACAGCGTGCAGGCCATCGCCCATTGCGTCGGCTCGATGAGCCTGCTGATGGCGCTGGCCGACGGGCTGGCGGGCGTGCGGTCGGTGGTGTCGTCGCAGCTGACGCTGCACCCGGTGACCAACTGGCTCAACCAGGCCAAGGCCGACCTCGGCCTGGTGAAGCTGCTGGAAGCGCGCGCCGAGCTGAACGGCCGCTTCGACTGCGTGCCGGCGAGCAGCCGGCAAACCCTCGGCCCGCAGCCCGACGCGCAGGCCCAGGCCGCGGCCCGCGCCGACGCGAAGATCGACGTGCTGGCCTGGGGCGTGCCGGCGCCCGATGGCGAGGCCTGCAAGAACCCCGTGTGCCGCCGCGTGTTCGCGCTCTTCGGCCCGTCCTATCGCCACGCCGAGCTGAATGACGCCACCCACCGCGCGCTGGCCGAGTGGTTCGGCGCCGTCGCCTTGAGCCCCTTCGAGCAGCTGTCGCTGATCATGCAGCGCGGTCGTGCGGTCGACCGCGATGGCCGCGACATCTACACCCGCCGCGAGGCGGCCCAGCGGCTGCAATTGCCGATCGCCTTCATGGCCGGCGCACGCAACCAGATCTTCTACCCCGAGACCAGCCTGCGCACACACACCTGGCTCAGCCGCGTCAACGGCCCCGCGCGCTATGTGCGCCGGGTCTTCGACGACTATGCGCACATGGACCTCTTCATCGGCCGCCATGCGGCGCGCGACGTCTTCCCCTGGGTGATCGAGCAGCTGCAGCGGATGGACGGCTGATCAGCCGGCGCCGGCCAGCGCCAGCGCCAGCGCCTGCACCGAGTCCTCGTCGAGTTCGCGCCCGGTGCGGCGCCAGGCCTGCAGCTGGGCGGCCGATGCCAGCGGCGCCAGCAAGGCCAGCGTGGCCTGCAGTTCACGCTCGTCGGACGGGATGCGGGGCTCGCCCCGGCGTTCGCGCGCGGCGTCGTCGCAGCCCAGCAGGCGGGCCGCGGCCCCGGCCCGCCCCTGCCGGGCGGCCAGGTGGGCCAGGAAGCCGGCGAAGTGGCGCAACCCGGTCGAACGCCGCGCCAGCGGCACCGCCTCGATCACACGCTGCTGCGCCTCGGCCAGCCGGCCGGCGTCGACCAGCGCCTGCGCCGACCACATCAGCGCGAAGGCCATCATCTGCGCATCGGTCAGCGGCGAGCGGCGCAGGTGCTCGAGGGTGGCGTCGAAGCCGGCCAGCGCCTGCTCGAGCCGGCCGAGCTCGCGGCAGGCCGCAGCCAGGTTGTTGAGCACGTAGAACAGCTGCCGCGCATTGCCCACCTCGCGCGCCAGCGGCAGCGCGGCCTCGAAGGCGGCCAGCGCCTCGGCGTGCCGGCCTTCGTAGCGACGCAGCATGCCCAGGTTGTAGAGCCAGATGCAGCGCAGGCTGCGCGGCATCGCGCTGCCCAGGCACTGCTCGCACTCGGTCAGGCAGTCGTTGGCGGTGGCGAAGTCGCCGCTCACCGCCGCGACGTAGGACAGCAGCGTCAGCGTGATCGCCAGCGAGCCCGGTGGCCCGTCGCGGCGGAAGATCGCCAGCGCCTGCTGCAGGTGTTCGCGCCGTTGCGCCGCACTCAGGCCACCGTGCAGCCCGACCAGCGCCAGGCCCTGGTGGAAGAGCGCCAGCACGCCGGGTGGCGTGTGGGCATCGATCAGCGGCTCGACGGCGCGCATCCAGCGCACGCACTCGGGGTAGCGTCCGATCTGGTACATCAGCACCGCGGCGATATTGACGAGCGACAGCGCCAGCGCGGCATCGGCGCCCTCGCCGGCGGCCCAGTCGATGGCGGCGCGCAGGTTGTCGACCTCGGCGCCGCCGGCCAGCGCCCAGTCGTCCAGCGTGCCCTGGCCCTGGATGGCCGCGCGCGCGCCGCCGACCAGCGCGTTGCGCAGGCGCTCGGCCAGTCGGCGGCGCAGCACCGTCAGCTCGCCGGCGGCCTGCAGCTGTTCGAGCGCATAGGCGCGTGCCGATTCCAGCAGCCGGTAGCGCGGCACGGTGCCGGTTTCGGCGACGACCAGCGACTTGTCGATCAGCGTACCCAGGTGGTCCAGCACGGCCCAGGGGTCGACCTGCTCGTCGGCCACCACCTGCTGCGCCAGGTCGAGCCCGAAACCACCCACGAAGATGCCCAGGCGGCGGAAGACGGTGCGCTCGTCGTCGCTCAGCAGCGCGTGGCTCCAGTCGTAGGTGGAGCGCAGCGTGCGATGGCGCGAGGGCAGGTCGCGTGCACCGCCGGTGAGCAGGCGCAGCCGCTCGCCCAGGTTGCGGCGCACGCCCGATACACCCAGCAGCGGCACGCGCGCGGCGGCCAGCTCGATCGCCAGCGGCAGGCCGTCGAGCTGGCGCACGACCTCGGCCACGTCGTCGGCATTGGCGGCATCGAGGCGGAAGGCGCCATGTTGCGCCTGCACGCGGGCGACGAAGAGCGCCACCGCACCATGCGAGGCGGGGTCGCCCAGCGCGCCGGGCGCGGGCACAACCAGCGGCGCCAGGCGCAGGACCTGTTCGCGCGCCAGGTGCAGCGGCTCCTGGCTGGTGGCCAGCACATGCAGACCCGGCAGGGCGTCCAGCAGCGCCTGCACCAGCAAGGCCACGGCGGCGCCCAGATGCTCGCAGTTGTCCAGCACCAGCAGCAACTGCTCGTCGCCCAGGCGTTCGGCCAGCTCGGCGGCCCCACCGGTGGCCGGCAGCTGGATGCGCAAGGCCCGCGCCACCGCGCCGGTGACATCGGCGCCCGCGGCCACGGCATCGAGCTCGACGAAGACGGCGCGGTCGCGGAAGGCGCCCGCCAGGTCATGCGCGACCGCCCGCGCCAGGCAGGTCTTGCCGATGCCGCCAGCACCCACCACCGTCACCAGGCGCTGGTCCGTGACCCGCTGGGCCAGCGCCTCGCGCTCGGCGGCGCGGCCGATCACCGCCACCGGCGGCGGCAGCAGCCCGCCGAAGGCGACCGGCTCCGGCACTGGCGCCGCCGGCACCGGCGCAGCGGGCGCGGCGCCTTCGGCCAGCGTGGCGACGAAACGGTAGCCGCGCGCGGGCACGGTGGCAATGGCCTTGGGGCCGATCAGCTTGCGCAGCGAACTGACCTGCACCTGCAGGTTGTTTTCCTCGACCACCAGGCCCGGCCACACGCGGTCGAGCAGTTCGTCCTTGGACAGCAGGCGGTCGCGGTGCTCGACCAGCGTCACCAGCAGGTCGAAGGCGCGGGCACCGATGGCCGCTTCCGCGCCATCGACCATCAGCTGGCGGGTGGCGGGACGGAGCTCGACGTTGGCAAATCGGTAGGCGGAGGCGGGCATGGGCGCCGGCGTGCAACGTTCGACGACAGACTTGGCCATGCTAGTGGCGAATGCAGCCACAGTCGGTACTGGTTGACCCATGCCCCTGCCGCTGCCGGTGGCGGGTGGGTCCCGATGCAGCGACGACCGGACGGGCGCAGCATCGGGGCCGGCCACCCGATCGGCCATGCCCTGACAAGGAGACGACATGTTCAAGACCGACACCTGCTGCACGCTGGTGCCCTATTTCGAGGTCAGCGACGGCCAGCTCGACGCCTTCAAGGCGCTGGGCCCGCAATTCGTCGCGCTCACGCGCAACGAACCCGGCTGCGTGCACTATGCCTTTTCGTTCAACGGGCGCAGCGCACACTGCCGCGAGGGCTACGACAATGCCGACGCCGTGCTGGCGCACCTGCAGAACGTCGGCGAACTGCTCGGCCAGGCGCTGAAGATCGCCAGCATCGTGCGCCTGGAGGTGCATGCCCCGGCCGCCGAGATCGAGAAGCTGCGCGGGCCGATGGCGAGCCTGAACCCGAGCTTCTACACGCTGGAAGAGGGCATCCGGCGCCAGACGTTCTGACCGGCACCTGGGGGCTGCCGCGCTACATGCTGCGCCGGTACTGCCCGCCGACCTCGAACAGCGCATTCGTGATCTGCCCCAGGCTGCAGCAGCGCACGGCGTCCATCAGCACCGCGAAGACGTTGTCGTTGGCGATCACCGCCTGCTGCAGCCGCTGCAGCATGGCCGGTGCCTCGTGCGCGTGGCGGGCGTGGAAGTCGCGCAGCCGGCTGAGCTGACTCTGCTTCTCGTCGTCGGTGCTGCGCGCCAGCTCGATGTGCTCGGGCACCGGGTCGCCCTGCGGGTTGCGGAAGGCATTGACGCCGATGATGGGGTGCTCGCCGGTGTGCTTGAGCATCTCGTAGTGCATGCTCTCTTCCTGGATCTTGCTGCGCTGGTAGCCGGTCTCCATCGCCCCCAGCACGCCGCCGCGTTCGGCGATGCGCTCGAACTCGGCCAGCACCGCCTCTTCCACCAGCTCGGTCAGCTCGTCGATGACGAAGGCGCCCTGGTTGGGGTTCTCGTTCTTCGCCAGCCCCCACTCGCGGTTGATGATCAGCTGGATGGCCATCGCGCGGCGCACCGATTCCTCGGTGGGCGTGGTGATCGCTTCGTCGTAGGCGTTGGTGTGCAGGCTGTTGCAGTTGTCGTAGACGGCGATCAGCGCCTGCAGCGTGGTGCGGATGTCGTTGAAGGCGATCTCCTGCGCGTGCAGGCTGCGGCCGCTGGTCTGCACGTGGTATTTCAGCTTCTGGCTGCGTTCGTTGGCGCCATAGCGGTCGCGCATCGCCACCGCCCAGATGCGGCGCGCCACGCGGCCCAGCACGGTGTATTCCGGGTCCATGCCGTTGCTGAAGAAGAAGCTCAGGTTGGGCGCGAAATCGTCGACGTGCATGCCGCGGGCGAGATACGCCTCGACGAAGGTGAAGCCGTTGCTCAAGGTGAAGGCCAGCTGGCTGATCGGGTTGGCGCCGGCCTCGGCGATGTGGTAACCCGAGATGCTGACCGAGTAGAAATTGCGCACGTCGTGGTGCACGAAATATTCGGCGATGTCGCCCATCACCTTCAGGCTGAACTCGGTGCTGAAGATGCAGGTGTTCTGGCCCTGGTCTTCCTTCAGGATGTCGGCCTGCACGGTGCCGCGCACATTGGCCAGGGTCCAGGCGCGGATCTTGGCGGCTTCGTCGTCGGTGGGTTCGCGGCCGTTGTCGGTGCGGAACTTCTCCAGCTGCTGGTCGATGGCGGCATTCATGAACATCGCCAGGATGCTGGGTGCCGGGCCGTTGATCGTCATGCTGACGCTGGTGCTGGGGTTGCACAGGTCGAAGCCCGAATACAGCACCTTCAGGTCATCCAGCGTGGCGATGGAAACGCCCGAGTTGCCCACCTTGCCGTAGATGTCGGGCCGCGGGTCGGGGTCGTTGCCGTAGAGCGTGACGCTGTCGAAGGCGGTGGACAGGCGCTTGGCCGGCAGTCCTTCGCTGACCAGCTTGAAGCGGCGGTTGGTGCGAAAGGCATCGCCCTCGCCGGCAAACATGCGCGTCGGGTCCTCGTTCTCGCGCTTGAAGGCGAAGACGCCGGCGGTATACGGGAAGCTGCCCGGCACGTTTTCCAGCAGCAGCCACTTCAGCAGCTCGCCATGGCATTCGTAGGCCGGCAGCGCCACCTTGCGGATCTTGTTGCCCGACAGCGTGGTGTGCACGAGGCCGGTGCGGATCTCCTTGTCGCGGATCTTCACCACATATTCGTCGCCGGCATAGGCACGCACCATGTCGGGCCACATGGCCAGCAGCTTCTTGGCGTGCGCATCGAGCCGGGCCTCGCGCGTGTCGGCCAGCTTGAGCACCGTATTCTTCGCGCCGTCGCGCGTGGCGTCGTCCTCGTGCAGCATGCGCGCCGATGCGCGCAGCTGCTGCACCTCGCGCGCCAGCTTGGCCTGCTCACGCGTGCGGCGCTTGTAGCCGCGCACGGTATCGGCGATATCGGCGAGATAGCGCACGCGCGCGCCCGGCAAGACGGGGTTCTGGTGCGTGCTGTGGCGCGTGGCCACCGGCGGCAGCCGGCCTTCGGCCACCGGCATGCCCAGCTCCGCCAGCCGCGGGCGCAGCGCCTGGTACAGCGCGGTGACGCCGTCGTCGTTGAAGCGGCTGGCCATGGTGCCGAAGACGGGCAGGGTCTCGGGCGACGCACCGAAGGCGCTGCGGTTGCGCTGCACCTGCTTGGCGACGTCGCGCAGCGCATCGGTCGCGCCCTTGCGGTCGAATTTGTTGATGGCCACGAATTCGGCGAAGTCGAGCATGTCGATCTTCTCGAGCTGGCTGGCGGCGCCGAATTCGGGCGTCATCACATACAGCGGCACGTCCACCAGCGGCACGATGGCGGCGTCGCCCTGGCCGATGCCCGAGGTCTCGACGACGACGAGGTCGAAGCCGGCGGCCTTGGCCGCGAGCACGACGTCGGGCAGGGCCTGGCTGATCTCGCTGCCGAAATCGCGCGTGGCGAGAGAGCGCATGAAGACCCGCGGACCGGCCTGCCAGGGGCTGATGGCATTCATGCGGATGCGGTCGCCCAGCAGCGCGCCGCCGCTCTTGCGCCGGCTGGGGTCGATGGAAATCACGGCGACGCGCAGCGCGTCGCCCTGGTCCAGGCGCAGGCGGCGGATGAGCTCGTCGGTGAGGCTGCTCTTGCCGGCGCCGCCGGTGCCGGTGATGCCGAGCACGGGGATCTTCTTCGCCGCCGCGGCAGCGGCCAGCGCGGCCTTGAAGGCGGGGTCGGCGCGGCCGTTCTCGAGCGCGGTGATGGCCTGCGCCAGCTGTCGCCAGGCGGCTTCGGTGTGGCCTTGCAGGACGGCCACGTCGGTGGGGGCATGGGGTGTCAGGTCGACGTCGCAGCGCATGACCATCTCGCCGATCATGCCGGCCAGGCCCATGCGCTGGCCGTCCTCGGGGCTGTAGATGCGCGCCACGCCGTAGCCCTGCAGTTCGCGGATCTCGGCCGGCACGATGACGCCGCCGCCGCCGCCGAAGACCTGCACATGCGCGCCGCCGCGCTGGCGCAGCAGGTCGACCATGTATTTGAAATATTCGACATGGCCGCCCTGGTAGCTGCTGATGGCGATGCCCTGCACGTCCTCCTGCAGCGCGGCGGTGACGACCTCGTCGACCGAGCGGTTGTGGCCGAGGTGGATCACTTCGGCCCCCATGCCCTGCAGGATGCGCCGCATGATGTTGATGGCCGCGTCGTGGCCATCGAACAGGCTGGCGGCGGTGACGAAGCGCACCTTGTGTGTGGGGCGGTATTCGGCCAGGGCCTTGAAATCGGCGGAGAGGTCGGTCATGGCAGGGGTCTCGCGAAGCGGCGTTTGAATTGACGTTGACGTAAACGTCAACCAATCATGATGCCACTCGCGTCTGACACGCGCTTGCAGGCGGCCAGGCACCGGCTCATGGTTTACCCGTGGATCGGGTTCATCACGTCCGCCGACCCGCGCTGCTACCCTCGCCCGTCCCGTCCACGCCGGCCCCCAGCATGAGCTTTCTTGCCCTCGACATCGGCAACACCCGCCTGAAGTGGGCGTTGTACGACCACGGCCATGTCGGTGCCCACCTGCTGCAGCAGGGCGCGGTCTTCCTCGAAGCCATCGACAGCCTGGCCGACGGCGACTGGAAGGTGCTGACCGCGCCCGATGCGATGCTGGGCTGCGTGGTCGCCGGCGACGCCGTGCGGCGGCGCGCCGAGGAGCAGATGGAGATCTGGGACCTGGAGCCGCGCTGGGTGGTGCCGGGCGCCCACGATGCCGGCGTGGTCAACGGCTACGACCATCCGCACCGGCTGGGGGCCGACCGCTGGGCGGCGCTGGTGGGCGCGCGCCAGCGCGCGCTGGCCGGCGGCAGCGCGCGCCCGGCGCTGGTGGTGATGGTGGGCACCGCCGTCACCGTCGATGCGCTGGACACGGCGGGCCGCTTCCTCGGCGGGCTGATCCTGCCCGGCTTCGGGCTCATGCTGAAGGCGCTGGAGATGGGCACCGCCGGCCTGCGCGTGCCCACCGGCGAGGTGGTGGACTTCCCCACCAATACCAGCGACGCGCTGATGAGCGGCGGCGCCAATGCCATCGCCGGCGCCATCGAGCGCCAGCACCGCAAGCTGGCGGCGCATGCCGGCGCCGAGCCGCTGCTGCTGATGGCCGGCGGCGCCGCACCCAAGCTGGCACCCACGCTGCACCTGCCGGTGCAGGTGGTGGACACGCTGCTGTTCGAGGGCCTGCTGGCGCTGCAATCAAGGCGGATGGCCCTTTGAAGGCGCGCGGGCTTGTGCCTGCAGCAAGCGCGTGGCGGCGCGCGATTCGGCGCGCAGCGCAACGATCTCGACCTGCAGCCTGTCGATCTGATGGCGCATGTCGCGCAGGATCTCGCGTTCGATCTCGCGCTCCTCGGACTCGATCCAGGTGGCCGCGATCGCGGCCGTGACCATCGTCAGCACGCCGAAGCCCAGCAGCACGACGAAGACCGCGAAGATCTTCGACGCCGGCGTGGTGGGTACGACGTCGCCATAGCCCACGGTGGCCGCGGTGGTGAAGGCCAGCCAGAGTCCGTCGGCGAAGGTCGGCGTGCGCGGCTCCAGCCACCAGAAGCCGGCGCCGCACAGGCCGAGCACGCCCACCGACAGCAGCAGCAGATAGGTGACGCCGCCGCGCGTGATCAGGCCCTGCATCGACCACAGCATGCGCACCAGCGTGAGCACGGCCACGCCCAGGCGCACGATCAATGCGGCCTGCGAGTTCTGGCTCTCCGGCAGCAGCGCCCCCACCAGCAGCCCCAGCACCAGCAGCAGGTCGGCGCCATTGGCCGCCACGTGGCGAGCGGGCCGCGGGCTGCGCCAGGCGGTATGCGCCAGTGCCGCCAGCACCACCCCGGCCGCCAGCAGGTAGGCCACGGCGGCGATCGGCGGCGCATGCGTCTCCAGCAACTCGGCATAGAAGGCCGGAATCGTGAACAGCAGCGCCAGCGCGACCGGGGCCCGCCAGCGCCGCTCGACGGCGATGGCGTGGCCGTCGGTGGCCAGGCGCAGCCCCCAGTGGTGGCGGTGTCTGGCGACGTCGGGCTTACGGCGCATCAGGCCAGATTAGCGGCCCCCCGTGACCATGGCCTTGACGGGCAGCAAGCGCCTCGAGCGCACGCGGCCTACAGGATGTAGCGCGAGAGATCCTCGTTGCGCGCCAGCTCGGCGAGCTTGGCGTCGACCGCGGCGGCATCCAGCGTCACCGTCTGGCCGCTGCGGTTGGGGGCGTCGAAGCTCACCTCGTCGAGCAGCCGCTCCATCACCGTGGCCAGGCGGCGCGCACCGATATTCTCGGTGCGCTCGTTGACGTCGCAGGCGATCTGCGCCAGGCGGCGCACGGCGTCGCGCGTGATGTCCAGCGTCACGCCTTCGGTGGCCAGCAGCGCCTGGTATTGCGCCACCAGGCTGGCCTCGCGGCTGGTGAGGATGGCTTCGAAATCGTCGACCGACAACGAGTCCAGTTCGACGCGGATCGGGAACCGCCCCTGCAGTTCGGGGATCAGGTCGCTGGGCTTGGACAGGTGGAAGGCGCCGCTGGCGATGAACAGGATGTGGTCGGTCTTCACCATGCCGTACTTGGTATTGACCGTCGTGCCCTCGACCAGCGGCAGCAGGTCGCGCTGCACGCCCTGGCGGCTGACGTCGGCGCCGCCGACTTCGCTGCGCGAGGCCACCTTGTCGATCTCGTCGATGAAGACGATGCCGTTGCCCTCGGCGTGGGCCAGCGCCGCGCTGCGGATCTCGTCCTCGTTGACGAGCCGGCCGGCTTCCTCGTCGACCAGCAGCCGCATGGCCTCGGCGATCTTCAGCTTGCGCGTCTTGCGGCGCGCCTGGCCCATCTGCGAGAACAGGCCCTTCAGCTGCTCGGCCATCTCCTCCATGCCCTGGGGGCCGAGGATTTCGAGCGAAGGCTTGGCGTCGGCGACCTCGACCTCGACTTCCTTGTCGTCGAGCGCACCTTCGCGCAGCCGCTTGCGCATGACCTGGCGCGCGGTGTTGTCGGCGCTCGGCGCGTCCGACGACGAGCCGGCATGGCGCGGCGGCGGCACGAGCAGGTCGAGGACGCGCTCCTCGGCCGCATCTTCGGCCAGTGCGCGCTTCCTGCGCACCTGGCGCTCGCGCTCCTGCTTGACGGCCACCTCGACCAGGTCGCGCACGATGGTGTCGACATCCTTGCCGACATAACCGACCTCGGTAAACTTGGTCGCCTCGACCTTGACGAAGGGCGCGTCGGCCAGCCGCGCCAGGCGGCGCGCGATCTCGGTCTTGCCGACGCCGGTGGGGCCGATCATCAGGATATTCTTGGGCGTGATCTCGGCACGCAGCTTCTCGTCGACCTGCTGGCGGCGCCAGCGGTTGCGCAGCGCGATCGCCACCGCACGCTTGGCCTTGTGCTGGCCGACGATGTGGCGGTCGAGCTCGGAGACGATTTCCTGCGGCGTCATGCTGTGCGGGGTGGGTGCATTCATTCCAGCACCTCGACGGTGTGGTGCTGGTTGGTATAGATGCACAGGTCGCCGGCGATCTCGAGCGAACGCTTGACGATCTGCTCGGGCGTCATCTCGGTGTGGTCGAGCAGCGCACGTGCCGCCGCCTGCGCATAGGCGCCGCCGGAGCCGATGGCGATGATGCCGTGCTCGGGTTCGAGCACGTCGCCGTTGCCGGTGATGATCAGCGACGCCTCGCGGTCGGCCACCGCCAGCATGGCCTCGAGCCGGCGCAGCACGCGGTCGGTGCGCCAGTCCTTGGTCAGCTCGATGGCCGCGCGCACCAGGTGGCCCTGGTGCTTCTCGAGCTTGGCCTCGAAACGTTCGAACAGCGTGAAGGCGTCGGCGGTGGCGCCGGCAAAGCCGGCCAGCACCTGGTCGCGGTGCAGCTTGCGCACCTTGCGCGCGCTGGCCTTGACGACGATGGTGCCGAGCGTGACCTGGCCATCGCCACCCAGCGCCACGCGCTGGCCGCGGCGCACGCTCACGATGGTGGTGCCGTGAAAGGGTTCCATGGAGGGACGGGAGTTGGGGGTCGCAGGCGGCGCTTCAAGTCGGCCGCCGAGACGCGGGCCCGGGCCGAATCAGTTCTTCTTCACCTGGACCTTGGCATGCTCGTTGATGCCCATGGCGCCGAAGAACAGTGCCACCAGGCGGTGCGCATCGACAAATTGCACCGCGCGGTTCTCGGTCTTCTTGGCCAGCACCCAGTTGAGCAGGTCGCCGGCGGCGATGAAGTCGACGCGGATCAGCCGCGTACAGGCCACACTGACCGTGGAGGCCAGGCCGACGTCGTCGTTCAGGGCCGACAGGGTGGCGCTGATGTCGCCGACGAGCTGGCCCGAGAGCTCGACCGTGGCCACCTGCGCCGAACCGCCGTTGCCATCCTCCAGCAGGCTGGACTCGACGAAGCCGGTACTGGGCTCGGTCAGCACCGAGGTCTGCGGCTGGCGCGTCGACAGCGTGGAGCCGCTGATGCGCACGTTGCAGCGCGTGGGCTCCCACGACGGCGGCGATACCTCGTAGGTGACGCAGTAGTCGATGGCCGCCTCGTCGAACTGGTCGGGGCGGTTGACCAGGCGCAGCGCATCCAGGCGCGTCAGCCAGAAGGCCGGGTCGGCGTCCTTGACGCCGGTGGGCGCGGCTTCCTGCAGCACGGTGAACAGGCGATCGCCGGACATCCAGCGCATTTCCAGCGCCTGCCCGGCCCACAGGCGGAACAGCGTCGACAGCTGCATCGCGGCGTCGGTATCGATGCGGCGCAGGTTGGCCCAGTCGAACACCCAGGGCAGCGGCATCTGCAGCGTCTGCGCGCGCAGCCTGGCGACCGCGTCGACGTCGAGCTCGGCCGGCGCGATCCAGCCCACCGAGGACGGGCCCCTGGCCCGCGCCGGTTTTTCGGCCGCCACCGCATCGGCCACCAGCTTGGGCAGCGAATACCACTGCGGCGCCGACCAGCCGAACTGCTGCGCATAGTCGATCGCCAGGTTTTCGAAGCGCGGCTGCTGCCCGGTGGCGCGGTAGAGGTCGAACAGCACCAGCCAGGTTTCGGCATGCTGGTGGCGATCGCCGCCGGCCGCGGTCAGCCGCTGCAGCGACTGCTCGCAGTGGCCGAAATCGGCATTGGCGAAGGCGATCACGGCTTCGTCGAGGTCGGGGTCGTGCATGACCTCGCTGACCTCGACCGCCAGCGGGCTGTTGAAATCGGCGCTGTCGAGTGCCGTCGACATCGACATCGGCGCCAGCGGCGGCAGGCCGCCGGCCATCTGCACCGGCGCCGGTGCGGCCCGCGGCGGCACGCGTGGCGGCAGGTCGAGATCGGGCAAGGGCGGCAGCGCCGGCAGGCGTTCGCCCTCGTCGGTCAGCTCGGCGCCGAGGTCGATGTCGGGCGTGATCGGTGTCGCCATGCGCGGTGCCGGCGGTGGCGACTCGCGCGGCGGCTGCGGGTCGAAATAGACCGGACGGCGCGGCGGCGGGGGCGCCGCCGGGAAGCCGCTGGCCTCGCCGACCATCTGCTGCTCGATCTCGTCGATCTTGGCCTTGACGACGTCGGTGCGCGAGCTGCGGCTGTCGGCGTCGACGAGCCGGATGTCGGAATCGTCGAGCTTGGACGAGGAACCCAGCGCGGCCAGCTGCTCGGGCGACAGGCCCTCGCGGCGCACCTTGCGCAACATGTCGAATTCACGCTTGCGCACGAAATCGTTGCGGCGCTTGCGCTCGATCATCGCCTTGAGCTCGGACTTCTCGAGCTCCATCTCGCGTGCATCGTCCTGGCGCGAGCTCAGCTCGTTCCAGTCGGTCGCCGGGTTGGCGACGAAGCGCACCACCTTGCGGAAGAAGCTCTCGTTCTCGGGCATGGAACGGCGATGGTACCCCGGGGGGCCGGTCGGGCTGACCGCAAAAACGAGCGCTTGACCCGTCAGTCCCCGAACATCTTCTGCTTGAGCTCGCGGCGCTGCTGGGCCTCGAGCGACAGCGTGGCCGTCGGCCGCGCCATCAAGCGCGCCAGGCCGATGGGCTCGCCGGTTTCGTCGCAGTAGCCGTAGTCGCCGCTGTCCAGGCGCGCCAGCGACTGCGCGATCTTCTTCAGCAGCTTGCGCTCGCGGTCACGCGTGCGCAGCTCGAGCGCATGCTCTTCCTCGATGGTGGCGCGGTCGGCCGGGTCGGGCACGATGGTGGTGTCTTCACGCAGGTGCTCGGTGGTCTCGCCGGCATTGCTCAGCAGGTCGTCCTTCTGCTGCTGCAACCGGGCGCGGAAGAAATCGAGCTGCTTGTCGTTCATGTACTCGGCCTCGGGCATGGCCAGCAGTTCGGCTTCGGTCAGTTCACGACCGGCCTTGTGCTTCCAGGCATTGGCGAGTTTGGGGTCCACCTTGGCGGCGGGCTTGACGGCTTCCATCGGCACGGGTTCGGGTTTCGGGTTCGGCCTCGCCGGGGCGAAGCGGTCGGTAAATCGGTTGGAGACGGGGGCGGCCGGGGCTGCGACCACGGGCGCCGGCGAGGCGGCCGGGGCCTTGGCAACCGTCCGGGCGGCGGCGACGGACTTGCTCGCCACGCTGCCGGCCCCCTTCGCGGCCGGGGTCTTGCTGTCGGCGGCCGTCTTGGCCGGAGGCTTCGTCACAGGGGTCTCCTCGCCTCTGGATCCACGGCGGGCGGCCCGCCGGGCGGCACGGAAGCGGTGCCGTCGCCGCCCCGGGCGGCGTCCGAGGCGGCGCGGATTGTAGCCACGCGTTGCGCCCGCGACCGTCGATTTGTCGGCACCATCACACGAGGCATTGTTCGAGGCCCTGCAGCAGCACGTCCTTGGGCAGGTCGATGCCGATGAAGACCATCTTGCTGCCCTTTTCCTCGCCCGGCGCCCACTTCGGGCCGAGGTCGCTGCCCATCAGCTGGTGCACGCCCTGGAACACCACCTTGCGGTCGCTGCCCTTCATGTAGAGCACGCCCTTGTAGCGCAGCATCTTGGGGCCGTAGACCTGCACGATGGCGCCCAGGAAGTCCTCCAGCTTGGCCGGGTTGAAGGCCTTCTTCGACTTGAAGGCGAAGCTCTTCACGTCGTCGTCGTGGGCATGGTGGTGCGGGTGGTCGCAGTGCTCGCCATGCTCGTGGTCGTGGTCGTGGTCGTGATGGTCGTGGCCGCTGCCCTCGTTCAGGAATTCGGGGTCGATGTCGAGCTTGGCATTGAGGTTGAAGCCCTTGAGGTCGAACACCTCGGCGATCGGCACCTCGCCGAAATGCACCTGGCGCTGCGGCGCGCGCGGGTTCATGTGCTTGAGGCGGTGCACCAGCGCATCGACCTCGTCCCGGGCGACCAGGTCGGCCTTGCTGATGAAGATCTGGTCGGCAAAACCGACCTGGCGACGCGCCCTCCTGCCGCGCGTCGAGCTGCTGCCCGGCGTGCTTGGCATCGACCAGGGTGAGGATCGAGTCGAGCAGGTAGCTCTCGGCGATGACGTCGTCCATGAAAAAGGTCTGCGCCACCGGACCGGGGTCGGCCAGGCCGGTGGTTTCGATGACCACGCGGTCGAAGGTGATCTCGCCCTTGCGGCGCTTCTCGGCCAGCTCGGTCAGCGTGCTGCGCAGGTCCTCGCGGATGGTGCAGCAGACGCAGCCGTTGCTCATCTGGATGATCTGCTCCTGCGTGTCGGCGACGAGGATGTCGTTGTCGATGTTTTCCTCGCCGAATTCGTTCTCGATCACCGCGATCTTCTGGCCATGGGCTTCGGACAGCACGCGCTTGAGCAGCGTGGTCTTGCCGCTGCCCAGAAAGCCCGTCAGGATGGTTGCAGGAATGAGGCCGTTGGACATGATTCGGAGGTGATGGACTGGAAGCAATGAGCGAAGGACGGGCTTCGGCGAAGGCTCACGTCCGCCACGCGGACGTGAAGCCCGGCCCCGCCGGGCGGCCGCAGCCAAAGCCCGTCAGGATGGTTGCAGGAATGAGACCGTTTGACATGGTGTGCGCCGGTGCTGGATGGAAGCCCAGGGATATGAGGGCGCCGGACTGTGGTTCAAGCCCCCCGGTGTGTCAAGCGGCTGGGGTATTCTTGATCCAACGCCACTTGCCGACACCGCCGTGTCAGACCCCCACCCCGATCGGCCGTCGCGCACCGGCGCGGCCAGCACCGACAAGCGCGGCTTCTTCGAACGCCTGGTCGAATTCGTCTCTCCCGGCCCCGACAGCAAGGCCGAGCTGATCAAGACGCTGGCCGACGCCGAGCAGCGCGAGCTGATCGAGCCCGAATCGCGGTTGATGCTCGAAGGCGTGCTGCGCATGGCCGACCTGACGGCCGGCGACGTGATGGTGGCCGCGCCGCGCATGGACCTGCTGGACATCGACGCCGGCTACGACAGCTTGCTGGGCGTCGTGATTTCCACCGCGCATTCGCGCTTCCCGGTCTATGAGGGCCAGCGCGAGAACATCATCGGCATCCTGATGGCCAAGGACCTGCTGAAGCTGCAGCGTGCGCCCGAGCTCAAGGTGCGCACGCTGCTGCGGCCAACCGTCTTCGTGCCCGAGAGCAAGCGGCTGAACGAGTTGCTGCGCGATTTCCGCAGCAACCGCAACCACCTGGCGATCGTCATCGACGAATTCGGCAATACCGCCGGGCTCATCACCATCGAGGACGTGCTGGAGGAGATCGTCGGCGAGATCGAGGACGAATTCGACGAGGACGAGGCCGAGAACGGCATCTATACCCTGGCCGACGGCAGCCACCGCGTGGCCGGCGACGTCGGCATCGAAGCCGTCAACCGCTTCTTCTCGACCCGCCTGCCCGAAGCCGACTTCGACACCATCGGCGGGCTCATCGCCCACGAACTCGGCCGCGTGCCGCGCCGCGGCGAAAGCGTGCCGGTGGGCGGGCTGCGGTTTACCGTCATGCTCACGCGCGGTGGGGCCGTGCGCTGGTTCCGCGTCGAGCGGGCGCCGGCCGACGCCGACGAAGGCGCCGCCGCTTGAAGGCGCCCGGCGCCGCCCGCTGGCGCCGCCTGGAAGCGCCGGCCCTGGCCGCCCTGGGCGCGCTGCAGACGCTGGCCTTCGTGCACACGGCGCTGTGGGTTCTGCCGCTGCTGGCCATCGCCGTGCTGGTGTGGCGGCTGGATGCCACGTCCAGTGTCCGCCGCGCCGCCTGGCTGGGCTGGTGCTTCGGCTTGGCCTGGCTGGCCAGCGGCACCTGGTGGCTCTTCATCAGCATGCACCGCTACGGCCACCTGCCGGCCTGGCTGGCGGCGGCGGCGGTGGCGGCACTGGCGGCGCTGCTGTCGCTGTACCTGGCGCTGGCCGCGGCCGCCTGGCGCCGCTGGCGGCGCGGCGGCAGCACCGACGTGGCACTGTTCGCCGCCGCCTGGCTGCTGGCGGAGCTGGCGCGCGGCATGCTGTTCACCGGCTTTCCGTGGGTCGCCAGCGGCTACTCGCAGGTCGACGCCCCGCTGGCGGCGCTGGCCCCGTGGATCGGCGTCTACGGCATCGGTGCCGTGCTGGCGGCGCTGGCGGCCGCGCTGGGGCAGGCCATCGCCGCGCGCGGCTCCGCGCGCCTGGTCGCGCCGGTTTCTGTCGCCGTCGCGCTCGTCGCCCTGGCGCTGGCAGGCCCCGGCGAGCACACCCGGCCGGGCCGCACGCTGAGCGTGCAACTGCTGCAGCCCAATGTGGCGCAGGACGAAAAATTTGCCACCGACCGCATGCCGGCCACGCTGCAATGGGTGGCGGCGCGGCTGCTCGCCTCCAGCGCCGACCTGGTGGTGGCGCCCGAGACCGCGGTGCCGCTGCTGCCCGACCAGCTGGAGGACTTCGCGCCCGGCTACTGGGCGGCGCTGCGCCAGCGCTTCGCCGGCAGCGCGCAGGCGGCGCTGGTCGGCGTGCCGCTGGGCGGCTACGCCGAGGGCTATACCAACTCGGTGGCCGGGCTGTCGGCGGCGGCAGCCGGCCTGCCCGATGGCCAGTACCGCTATGACAAGCACCATCTGGTGCCCTTCGGCGAATTCATCCCCTGGGGCTTTCGCTGGTTCACCGACCTGATGCGCATCCCGCTGGGCGACTTCAACCGCGGTGCGGTGGCGCAGCCCTCGCTGGCCATCGGCGACGAACGCGCCGCGCCCAATATCTGCTACGAAGACCTGTTCGGCGAGGAGCTGGCGCGCCGCTTCGCCGACCCGGCCATGGCGCCGACGCTGTTCGTCAACCTCAGCAACATCGGCTGGTTCGGCGACACCATCGCGGTGGCGCAGCACCTGGGCATCTCGCGGCTGCGCGCGCTGGAATTCCAGCGCCCGATGATCCGCGCCACCAACACCGGTGCCACCGCGGTGATCGACCACCGCGGCCGCGTCACCGCGCGGCTGCCGCCCTTTACCGAGGCGGTGCTCGACGGCCAGGCGCAGGGCCGCCGCGGGCTGACACCCTTTGCACGCTGGGCGGCCGTCGCGGGGCTGTGGCCGCTGGTCGGGCTGGGGCTGGCGGTGGTCACGGCATGCGCGCTCGGCAACCGCCGCGCAGCCGGGGACGGCGCCCCCCCGGCCCCGTAAAATCAAGGGTTTTCGCCGAGCGCCAGCGCGCATCCACCATGCTGACCTTCCAGCAGATCATCCTCCAGCTGCAGTCCTACTGGGACGCGCAGGGCTGCGCGCTGCTGCAGCCCTACGACATGGAAGTCGGCGCCGGCACCAGCCACACCGCCACCTTCCTGCGCGCGCTCGGCCCCGAGCCCTGGAAGGCGGCCTACGTGCAGCCCAGCCGCCGCCCCAAGGACGGCCGCTACGGCAACAACCCCAACCGGCTGCAGCACTACTACCAGTACCAGGTGGTGCTCAAGCCCGCGCCGGCCAATATCCTCGAGCTCTACCTCGGCAGCCTGCAAGCGCTGGGCTTCGACCTCGAGGCCAACGACGTGCGCTTCGTCGAGGACGACTGGGAGAACCCCACGCTGGGCGCCTGGGGCCTGGGCTGGGAGGTCTGGCTCAACGGCATGGAGGTGACGCAGTTCACCTATTTCCAGCAGGTCGGCGGCATCGACTGCAAGCCCATCACCGGCGAGATCACCTACGGCCTGGAGCGGCTGGCGATGTACCTGCAGGGTGTGGAGAATGTCTACGACCTGAAGTGGACGCAGACGCTGACGTACCGCGATGTCTACCACCAGAACGAGGTCGAGCAGAGCACCTACAACTTCGAGCACAGCGACGTCGACTTCCTGCTCGGCGCCTTCGGGTCGCATGAGGGTCAGGCCAAATACCTGATGGAGCAGCAGCTGGCGCTGCCCGCCTACGAGCAGGTGCTGAAGGCCGCGCACACCTTCAACCTGCTGGACGCGCGCGGCGCCATCAGCGTGACCGAGCGCGCCGCCTACATCGGCCGCATCCGCAACCTGGCGCGCAGCGTGGCGCAGAGCTACCTCGACAGCCGCGCGCGGCTGGGCTTTCCGATGGCGCCGCGCGCCTGGGCCGACGAGGTGACGGCGAAGCTGGCCGATGCCGCGGCAAAACAAGCGGCGATGAAGGCGGCCTGAGCCATGAGCACCTCGAACAACCTGCTGGTCGAACTCTTCGTCGAGGAGTTGCCGCCGAAGGCGCTGAAGAAGCTGGGCGAAGCCTTCGCCAATGCCCTGGCCGACAGCCTGAAGGCGCAAGGCCTGGCCGATGGCAACGCACTGGTGGCCTCGTTTGCCAGCCCGCGCCGGCTGGCGGTGCATGTCAGCCATGTCGCCGCCAGGGCGCCCGACCGTGCGCAGCAGACCAAGCTGATGCCGGTGGCGGTGGCGCTGGATGCCGCCGGCCAGCCCACGCCCGCACTGCTGAAGAAGCTGGCCGCGCTGGGTCTGGACGCCGGCGCGGTGCCGCACCTCGAGCGCCGCCCCGACGGCAAGGCCGAGGCGCTGTTTCTGGACAGCATGCTGCCCGGCGCGTCGCTGGCCGATGGGCTGCAGAAGGCGCTGGACGAGGCGATCGCAAGACTGCCCATTCCCAAGGTCATGCAATACCAGCTGGAAAGCGGCGACGGGCCCGACTTCCAGCCGGGCTGGACGAGCGTGCATTTCGTGCGCCCGGCGCATGGCCTGGTGGCGCTGCACGGCGCCGACGTGGTGCCGGTGCAGGCGCTGGGGCTGAAGTCGGGCCGCACCACGCAAGGCCACCGCTTCGAGGCCGCGCAGCCGGTGGTCACGCTGCGCGATGCCGACAGCTATGCGCAGCAGCTGCAGGACGAAGGCGCGGTGATCGCCAGCTTCGAGGCGCGCCGCGCCGAGATCGTGCGCCAGCTCTCCGAGGCCGCCGGGCGCGAAGGGCTGAAGGCGATCGACGACGACGCCCTGCTCGACGAGGTGACGGCGCTGGTCGAGCGCCCCAAGGTGCTGGTCTGCCGCTTCGAGGACGACTTCCTGGCCGTGCCGCAGGAATGCCTGATCCTGACGATGAAGGCCAACCAGAAATACTTCCCGCTGCTCGACGCCGCCCAGCGGCTGACCAACCGCTTCCTCGTCGTCAGCAACATCCGGCCCGATGACCCCTCGCGCGTGATCGAGGGCAACGAGCGCGTGGTGCGCCCGCGCCTGGCCGACGCCAGGTTCTTCTTCGACCAGGACCGCAGGCGCACGCTCGAATCGCGCGTGCCGCAGCTGGGCAAGGTGGTCTACCACGGCAAGCTGGGCACGCAGGGCGAGCGCGTCGAGCGCGTGCGCGCGATCGCGCGCCATGTCGGCGCGCAGCTCGGCGGCGCCGTGCTGGCCGGCCAGGCCGACCGCGCCGCGCTGCTGGCCAAGGCCGACCTGCTGACCGACATGGTGGGCGAGTTCCCCGAGCTGCAGGGCATCATGGGCGGCTACTACGCGCGCCACGACGGCGAGACCGAGGCCGTCGCCCACGCCGTCGAGGACCACTACAAGCCGCGCTTCGCCGGCGACGCGCTGCCGCGCGGCGAGGCGGGCATCGTGGTCGCACTGGCCGACAAGCTGGAGACGCTGGCCGGGCTGTTCGGCATCGGCCAGCTGCCCAGCGGCGACAAGGATCCGTTCGCGCTGCGCCGCCATGCGCTGGGCGTGGTGCGCATGCTGGTCGAACGCCAGCTGGCGCTGCCGCTGCCGGCCCTGGTGTCGGCGGCCTTCCACGCCTTCCCCGCCGGCCACGGCCAGGCGCAGGCCGAGGTGCTGCATTTTCTCGATGACCGCCTGGTGGGCTACCTGCGCGAGCGGGGCTACAGCGCGAGGGAAGTCGACGCCGTGGTCGCCCTGCGTCCCGATACCTGGGACAGGCTGCCGCAGCGCCTGGCCGCCGTGCGCGCCTTCGTCGCGCTGCCCGAGGCCGAGGCCCTGGCCGCCGCCAACAAGCGCGTCGGCAACATCCTGAAGAAGAGCGAAGGCAGCGCCGAGGCCCCGCTGAACCCGGCGCTGCTGCGCGAGCCCGCCGAGCAGGCGCTGGCCGCCGCGCTCGCCGACGCCGGCCCGCAGGCCGACGCCGCCTTCGCGCGCGGCGACTACACCGCGTCGCTGCAGCGCCTGGCGGCGCTGCGCACGCCGGTCGACGCCTTCTTCGACGACGTGATGGTCAATGCCGAGGACCCCGCGCTGCGCGCCAACCGGCTGGCGCTGCTGCGCGCGCTGCACGCGGCGATGAACCGCGTCGCCGACCTCGCCCGCCTCGCCTCGTAGGGCAGCCGCACCATGCACGCCATCAAGCTCGTCATCTACGGCCGCGACGGCATCCTCAACGAATACCGCGAGGACCACGTCAAGTCGCCGCAGGAATGGGTGCCGATCGCGGGCGCGCTGGAGGCAGTGGCGCGGCTGAACCACGCCGGCTGGCACGCGGTGGTGGCCACCAACCAGGCCGGCATCGGCCGCGGCATGATCGACATGGCCACCATCAATGCGGTGCATGCGCACATGAACCGCAAGCTGATGGAACAAGGCGGGCGCATCGACGCCGTCTTCTTCTGCCCGCACACGCCCGAGGAGCATTGCGACTGCCGCAAGCCGCTGCCGGGGATGATGCTCGACATCGGCCGCCGCTACGGCCAGGACCTGCGCAGCGTGCCGATGGTCTGCGACACGCTGCGCGACCTGCAGGCCGCGCAGGCGGCCGGCTGCGAACCTCACCTGGTGCTCAGCGGCCGCGCCGCCGGGCTCGACGACGCCACGCTGGCGCGCTGCGTCGAGCTGGTGCCGAAGACCATCGTGCACGAAACGCTGCAGGCCTTTGCCGACCACCTGATGCGCCGCAACCACACGACCGACTCGCAGGCCGGGGAGTTTCGTTGATCCGGCTGTGGTGGGCGCTGCGCTCGGCGGTCTTCGTGGCCTGGCTGGTCGCGACGGTCGTGCCCTGGGGCCTGCTGATGCTGCTGCTGTCGGTCTTCGTGCGCGGCACGCGGCTGTACTGGCCGACGATGATGTGGCTGCGCATGGCGATCTGGGGCGCACGCACCCTGTGCGGCGTGCGCCACCGCGTGCACGGCATGGACAACCTGCCCACCGCCGCCAACCGGCGCGCCGCGGTGCTGCTGGCCTCCAAGCACCAGAGTACCTGGGAGACCTTCGCCTACCCGACGCTGATGCCGCACCCGCTGGCCTATGTCTTCAAGCGCGAACTGCTCTACGTGCCCTTCTTCGGCTGGGCCATGGCCCGGCTGGACATGATCCACATCGACCGCCGCAAGCGCACCGAGGCCTGGAACAAGGTGGCGGCGCAGGGCAGGCTGCTTTTCGACAGGGGCATCTGGGTGATCATGTTCCCCGAGGGCACGCGCACGGCACGCGGCCAGCAGGGCCTGTACAAGAGCGGCGCGGCGCGGCTGGCGATCGCGGCCGGCGTGCCCATCGTGCCCATCGCCGCCACCTCGGCGCGCTGCTGGCCGCCCAGGAGCTTCCTGCTGCGCCCCGGCGTGATCGACGTCTCGATCGGCCAGCCCATCGACAGCGTGGGGCGCGAGGAGCGCGAGCTGATGGCCGAGGTGCAGGCCTGGATCGAGGCCGAGATGCGCCGGCTCGACCCCGTGGCCTACCCGCACCCGCACGCACCGTCGGCGGCGCGCACCTAGAATCTGTGGCCATGCCGTTCCGGCCCGCCGCCTCGACGCCCGCGCAGCTTTCGTTGTTCGACGACACGCCCGCTCCGTCGGCACCCGCCGCGCCGGCATCCTGGCCGTCACCGGGCCCCTCGGCAGCGGTGCAGGGGCAGGCTGTGCTGCAGCCGGCGACAACCGGCCCGGCACCCGCATCGGCGCCACCGGGCTTCCGCCACCCGCGCGCGCAGCGCGAGATCCGCTTCGGCGAACACCAGGTGCACTACGAGTTGCGCCGCGCGCGCCGGCGCAGCATCGGCTTCGTCGTCGGGCCCGAGGGCCTGAGCGTGAGCGCGCCGCGCTGGGTCGGCCTCGGCGAGGTGGAATCGGCGCTGCGCGAGAAGGAACGCTGGATCCTGCGCAAGCTGCACGAGCAGTCCGAACGTGCGCGCCGCACCCAGGCTGCGCGCATCGAGTGGCGCGACGGCGCGCAACTGCCCTTTCTCGGCGAGACCGTGATCCTGGTGCTCGACCCGCGCAGCCCCGGCGCCGTGCTCAACAGCGACGCCGACGCGCTGCCCGGCGTGCCCCGGCTGACGCTGCACCTGGGGCTGCCCGAGCATGCCGGTGAGCCGCAGGTGCGCGAACTGGTGCAGAGCTGGCTGCAGCGCCAGGCGCGGCGCGTCTTCGAGGAACGCTGTGCGCTCTATGCGGCGCGGCTGGGTGTGCGGGTGCGCCGCATCGGCCTGAGCTCGGCCACCACGCGCTGGGGCAGCGCCAGTGCCGACGGCTCGATCCGGCTGCACTGGCGGCTGGTGCACTTTGCGCTGCCGGTCATCGATTACGTGGTGACGCACGAACTGGCCCACCTGCGCGAGATGAACCACAGCCAGGCCTTCTGGGACGTGGTGCGCTCGGTGATGCCCGACTACGAACGGGCGCTGGGCACGCTGCGCCAGCAGGTGCTGCCGGCGCTGGACTGAGCGCGCGATTTCACGCGCGTCGACGATCGACGTCACCCATTGGGGGGATGTCGGTCGATTCTTCATGCCAAGTGGGGATGTCCGCGGTGGGCTCGCCCGCGCACACTGACGGCCGACGCTGTCATCTCGTCAGGGCGAAGACCGCGGGGCCAATGGCACCTGCGGCGGTGGCGGCGGCAGGGCAGCGCCCTGCCGCCAGGCCCCCACGCCTGCCCCAACTCCCCGTCGCCCCCCGCCCCCGTTCAAGCCGGTGCCCGGGCGCCCCGGCCCCGCCTTTCGAATTGGCGTTACATTGACGTTGACGTTAACGTCAATTCGAACATGGCCGAAAAACTGCGTGTGCGGGTCGCGGGCCCGGCGCCGGACCTGCCTGCGCCGCGGGCGGGTGCCGATGCACGGGCGAAGGACGCGCGCGTCTATACGATCACCGAGCTGGCGCAGGAATTCGACATCACGCCGCGTGCCATCCGCTTCTACGAGGACATGGGCCTGCTGACGCCGGCCCGCGCCGGCCGCAACCGCGTCTATACCCAGCGCGACCGCACACGCCTGAAGCTCACGCTGCGCGGCAAGCGGCTGGGGCTGTCGCTGTCGGAGATCCGCCAGCTGGTGGAGATGTACGACTCGCCGTCGGACACCGCGCCGCAGCTCGAGGCCTTCCGGCAGGTGCTGGCCGAACACCGGCGGCTGCTCGAACAGCAGCGCGAGGACATCGAGATCACGCTGGCCGAGATCGCCCAGCATGAGGCACGCTGCCGCATCCTGCTGGCCGGCGGTGCCGGCAAACCGCGACGCCGCAGCGCCTGAACGCACCGATGCCCTCGAACCGCCCCCTATCATTGACGTTGACGTCAACGTCAACCAAACCGGAGACGCCATGAACCTGCCAGGCCTCGACTTCCAGCTCGGTGAAGACATCGACGCCCTGCGCGACGCGGTGCGCGCCTTTGCCGCCGCCGAGATCGCCCCGCGCGCGGCCGAGATCGACCGCAGCGACCAGTTTCCGATGGACCTGTGGCGCAAGATGGGCGATCTGGGCGTGCTCGGCATCACCGTGCCCGAGGCCTACGGCGGCGCCGGCATGGGCTACCTGGCACACATGGTGGCGCTGGAGGAGATCTCGCGTGCCTCCGCTTCGGTCGGCCTGAGCTATGGCGCGCACAGCAACCTGTGCGTCAACCAGATCAAGCGCAACGGCAGCGACGCGCAGAAGCGCAAATACCTGCCGAAGCTGATCAGCGGCGAGCATGTGGGCGCGCTGGCGATGAGCGAGCCCGGTGCCGGCTCCGACGTCATCGGCATGAAGCTGCGGGCGCAGGACAAGGGCGGCTACTACGTCCTCGACGGCAGCAAGATGTGGATCACCAATGGCCCCGACGCCGACACCCTGGTGGTCTACGCCAAGACCGAACCCGAGCTGGGCGCGCGCGGCGTCACCGCCTTCCTGATCGAGAAGGGCATGAAGGGCTTTTCCATCGCGCAGAAGCTCGACAAGCTGGGCATGCGCGGCAGCGCCACCGGCGAGCTGGTCTTCGCCGGCGTCGAGGTGCCCGCCGACAACGTGCTGGGCACGGTGAACGGCGGCGCCAAGGTGCTGATGAGCGGCCTCGACTACGAACGCGCGGTGCTGGCCGCCGGGCCCATCGGCATCATGCAGGCGGTGATGGACAGCGTCGTGCCCTATGTGCACGATCGCAAGCAGTTCGGCCGCAGCATCGGCGAGTTTCAGCTCATCCAGGGCAAGCTGGCCGACATGTATACCGTGCTGCAGGCCGGCCGCGCCTTCTGCTACACGATCGGCAAGAACCTCGACCAGCTGGGCAGCGAGCATGTGCGCCAGGTGCGCAAGGACTGCGCCAGCGTCATCCTCTGGTGCGCCGAGAAGGCCACCTGGATGGCCGGCGAGGGCATCCAGATCTTCGGCGGCAACGGCTATATCAACGACTACCCGCTGGGCCGCCTCTGGCGCGACGCCAAGCTCTACGAAATTGGGGCGGGGACGTCGGAGATCCGCAGAATGCTCATTGGCAGAGAGCTTTTTGCGGAGACGCTGTGATGGTCGCGCGGGGCCCATGGCGCGGGCCCGTCCGCGAGGGGAGGGAAGGGGGGAGGGCCGGAGCGGGGGGACGTCGGAGATCCGCAGAATGCTCATTGGCAGAGAGCTTTTTGCGGAGACGCTGTGAGCAGCGAGCTCGATGTGCTGCTGGCCAACAACCGCCGCTGGGCAGCGGCTACCGAGCAGCGCGAGCCCGGCTTCTTCACCCGCCTGGCACAGCAGCAGAGCCCGAAATACATGTGGATCGGCTGCGCCGACAGCCGCGTGCCGGCCAACGAGATCACCGGGCTCGACCCCGGCGAGGTCTTCGTGCACCGCAATGTCGCCAACGTGGTGGTGCACAGCGACCTCAACGCGCTGTCGACGGTGCAGTTTGCGGTCGAGCACCTGAAGGTCGAGCACATCATGGTCGTCGGCCACCACGGCTGCGCCGGCGTGCGCGCAGCCATGCGCGGCCTGCGCGTCGGCCTGGCCGACAACTGGCTGCGCCACGTGCACGACGTGCGGCTGCGCCACCGCAAACGCCTGGACCACCTGCCACCCGAGGTGCAGGAGGACATCCTGTGCGAGATGAATGTCATCGAGCAGGTGGGCAACGTGGCGCTGTCCACCGTGATCCAGGATGCCTGGGCGCGTGGCCAGCCGGTGTCCGTGCACGGCTGGGTCTACGGCCTGAAGGACGGCCTGCTCAAGGACCTGCAGGTCTCGATGGACCGACCCGAGGCGGTGGTCCCCGTCTTCAGCGCCGCGCTCAAGCGCTACCCACGGATGGCGAACCCGGGCACCGAAACCGACACCGATACCGACTGACCGACCCCATGTTTCCGCACAAGCTGACCGACAGCCGGGCCTATGACGTGGCGAACGCCATGCTCGACGGCTTCAACCGCCACTACCGGCTGTTCCGCGAGGCCAGCGCCGCCGCCAAGGGCCGCTTCGAGCGCAGCGACTGGCATGGCCAGCAGCGCGCCCAGCGCGAGCGCATCGAGTTCTACGACCAGCGCGTCAACGAGGCGGTGGACCGGCTGCGCGGCGAGTTTCACGTCGACGAGCTGTCGATGGACAGCTGGCAGCAGGTCAAGCTGCACTACATCGGTCTGCTGACCGACCACCACCAGCCCGAGCTGGCCGAAACCTTCTTCAACTCCGTCACCGCCAAGCTGCTGCACCGCAGCTATTTCCGCAACGATTTCATCTTCGTGCGCCCGGCGGTCAGCACCGAATATATCGAGAACGACGAGCCCACCGCCACGCCGACCTACCGCGCCTACTACCCCACGCGCGAGACGCTGCACGAGACGATGGCGCGCATCGTGCACAACTTCCAGCTGAGCTGCGAGTTCGACGACCTGCAGCGCGACGTCGCCGCGGTGCTGGAAGCGCTGCAGGCGCGCGTCAACCTGCGCTTCTCGGAGTGGCGGCTGCGCGCCAATTTCCAGATCCAGGTGCTGAGTTCGCTCTTCTTCCGCAACAAGGGCGCGTACCTGGTGGGCAAGGTGATCAACGGCTTCACCGAGATCCCGATGTGCCTGCCGCTGCTGTATACGCCGGCCGGCAAGCTGGTGATCGACACCGCGCTCTTCAGCGAGGACGAACTGCTGCTGGTCTTCAGCTTCGCGCGCGCCTACTTCATGGTCGACATGGAGATCCCCAGCGCCTATGTGCAGTTTCTGCGCAGCCTGATGCCGCGCAAGCCGCGCGCCGAGCTCTACAACGCCCTGGGCCTGCAGAAGCACGGCAAGAACCTCTTCTACCGCGACCTGCTGCAGCACCAGCGCCACAGTTCCGACCGCTTCCGCATCGCGCCCGGCATCAAGGGCATGGTGATGCTGGTCTTCGACCTGCCCTCGTTCCCCTACGTCTTCAAGGTCATCAAGGACTTCTACCCGCCGCAGAAGGACACCACGCGCGAGCAGATCAAGGGCAAATACCTGCTCGTCAAGCAGCATGACCGCGTCGGCCGCATGGCCGATACGCTGGAATACAGCAACGTGGCCTTTCCGCGTTCGCGCTTCGAGCCCGAGCTGATCGACGAGCTGAAGCATTTCTGCGGCAGCCTGGTCGAGGAGGACGGCGACATGCTGGTGATCCGCCACCTCTACATCGAGCGCCGCATGATCCCGCTCAACATCTACCTGCACGACGCCTCCGAAGCCGGCGACGGCGAGGCCATCGAGCGGGCCGTGGTCGAATACGGCAACGCCATCAAGGACCTGGTGGCCGCCAACATCTTCCCGGGCGACATGCTGTGGAAGAATTTCGGCGTCACCCGCCACGGCAAGGTCGTCTTCTACGACTACGACGAGATCGAATACATCACCGACTGCAACTTCCGCCGCGTGCCCACGCCGCGCAACGAAGAGGAGGAGATGTCGGGCGAGGTCTGGTATGCCGTCGGCCCGAAGGACGTCTTCCCCGAGACCTTCGGCCCCTTCCTGCTCGGCAACCCGGGCGTGCGCGAAGTCTTCATGAAGCACCACGCCGACCTGCTGGACGCCGCCTTCTGGCAGACCCACAAGGACCGCATCAAGGCCGGCCACGTGCACGACGTCTTCCCCTACGAGCCGGGCAAGCGCTTTGCCAGCCAGCGGCTGGCCGGCGAGCTGGCCGACCTGTCCCACTGACGCGCCGAGGCACCGGCGCGTCGCCTCGCCCACTGATCGCCGCAAGGAGAGCCACCATGACCGATCCCATCGTCATTGCCGCCGCCGCGCGCACGCCCATCGGCGGCCTGCTCGGCGACTTTGCCAGCCTCGCTGCCTGGGAACTGGGCGCGGTGGCCATCCGCGCTGCGGTCGAACGCGCCGGCGTGCCCGGCGACGCCATCGACGAAGTGCTGATGGGCAACTGCCTGATGGCCGGCCAGGGCCAGGCACCGGCGCGCCAGGCGATGCGCCGCGCCGGGCTGCCGGACTCGACCGGCGCCGTCACGCTGTCCAAGATGTGCGGCAGCGGCATGCGCGCGATGATGTTCGCGCACGACATGCTGGCCGCCGGCAGCGCGCAGGTGATGGTGGCCGGCGGCATGGAGAGCATGACCAATGCGCCGCACCTGATGTTTGCGCGCAAGGGCGTCAAGTACGGCGCCGCGACGATGTTCGACCACATGGCGATGGACGGCCTGGAAGACGCCTACGAGCGCGGCAAGGCGATGGGCGTCTTTGCCGAGGCCTGCGTCGCCAAGTACGGCTTCACGCGCGAGGCGCAGGACCGGTTCGCGATCGCCTCCACCACGCGCAGCAGGCAGGCCAACGAGGACGGCCGCTTCGACTGGGAGATGGCGCCGGTCACGCTGCCCGGCAAGTCGGGTGACGTGGTGATCCGGCACGACGAGCAGCCCTTCAAGGCCAAGCTCGACAAGATCCCCGGCCTCAAGCCCGCCTTCCAGAAGGACGGCACCATCACCGCCGCCAATGCCAGCAGCATCAGCGACGGCGCCGCCGCGCTGGTGCTGATGCGCGAGAGCACGGCGGAGAAGATGGGCGCCCGGCCGATCGCCCGCATCGCCGGCCACGCCGTGCACGCGCAGGCGCCCGAGTGGTTCAGCACCGCGCCGGCGGGCGCGATCACGAAGGTGCTCGGAGCAGCGGGCTGGGACGCCAGGCGCGTCAACCTGTGGGAGGTCAACGAGGCCTTCGCCGCAGTGACGATGGCGGCCATGCACGAATTCCAGCTGCCGCACGACATCGTCAATGTGCACGGCGGCGCCTGCGCCCTGGGCCACCCCATCGGCGCCAGTGGTGCGCGCATCGTCGTCACGCTGCTGGGGGCGCTGCGCCAGCGGGGCCTCCAGCGCGGTGTCGCCGCGCTGTGCATCGGCGGTGGCGAGGCCACGGCGATGGCGGTCGAGATGCTGTGACGCTGCCATGACGGCGCTGCCCGGCGGCCTGGGCTGGCACGAACTGGGGCTGTTCGTGGCGGCCACCTTCGTGCTCAATGCGACGCCGGGCGTGGACCTGCTGCTGACGGTGTCGCGCACGCTGCAGGGCGGCGCGCGCGCCGGCGTGGCGGCGGCGCTGGGCATCAACGCCGGCTGCGTGGTGCACGCGCTGGCCGCGGCCTTCGGGCTGGCGGCGCTGCTGGCGGTGTCGCCGCGCGCCTTCCAGTTCATCCAGTGGGCCGGCGCCGCCTACCTGCTGTGGCTGGCCTGGGGCATGGCCCGCACCGCCTGGCGGGGCGCCGGCGCGCCGGCCGCCGCGGCGGCCGAAGCCGCCCCGCGCAGCGTGACCGCGGACTTCCGCACCGGCCTCGTCACCAACGTGCTCAACCCCAAGGTGGCGTTGTTCTTCCTGGCCTTCCTGCCGCAGTTCATCGGCACCGGCACAAGCGACAAGACGCTGGCCTTCCTCGGCCTCGGGCTGCTGTTCGTCGTGCAGAGCTCGCTGTTCCTGCTGGCGGTGGTGGCGCTGGCGGCGCGGCTGCGTGGCCTGGGCGGCTCCCCGCATCTCAGTCGCACGCTGCAGGCCATTGGTGCCGGGCTGTTCGCGGCGCTGGCCTGGCGGCTGCTGGCGGCGCGCCCATGAGCGGGCCGCAGCGCGCCTTCGCCTGGGCGCTCGCCTGGGTGCTCCCCTGGCTGGGCGCCGGCCTGCTGACCCTGCCGCTCATCGCCGCCGCGCAGGAGCTCAAACCCTCGCCGCACCTGGCCTCGTTGACGGGGCCGGGCTCGGCACCGGCCGCTCCCTGGCGCTTCATCGGCCTGCCGGGGACGAAAAAACCGGCGACGCGCTTCGAGGTCGTCACGCTCGACGGCCAGCGCGTGCTGCGCATCGACAGCGAACGCTCCTACGGCAACCTGGTGCACCTGCTGCCCGCCGACGAGCCGCATGGGCACACGCTGACCTGGCGCTGGCGCGTCGACCAGCCGCTGCCGCAGGCCGACCTGCGCGAGCGGCAGACCGAGGACATGCCCGTGCGCGTGTGCGCCAGCTTCGACGAGCCGCTGGCGGCGGTGCCCTTCGTCGAGCGGCAGGTGTTGCGCGCCATGCGTGCGCGCGCCGGCGAGATGGTGCCGGCCGCCGCCGTCTGCTACGTCTGGGACCACAGGCTGGCCGCCGGCACGCAGCTGCACAGCCCGTTCACGCACCGCATCCGCTACATCGTGCTGCGCGGGCCGGAATCGCCGCCGCAGGCCTGGCGGTCGCAGCGGCGCGACCTCCACGCCGATTTCCTGGCGCTGTTCGGCGACGAGGTGAAGACCGTGCCGCCGCTGCTGTCGATCTCGGTCGGCGCCGATGCCGACAATACGCAGGACCACGGCATCGCCCACCTGGCCGACCTGCAACTGGAGTGACCATGAGCACCACCGCCGACACCCTGGCCCCGCTGCACGCCGACATGACGGCCTGGCGGCGCGACTTCCACGCCCACCCCGAACTCGGCTTCCAGGAGACCCGCACCGCCGGCCGCGTGGCGGCGCTGCTCGAGGCCTGCGGCATCCCCGTCACGCGTGGCGTCGGCCGCACCGGCGTGGTGGGCACGCTGAAGGTGGGTTCGAGCCCGCGCCGCATCGGCCTGCGCGCCGACATGGATGCGCTGCCCATCGCCGAGGCCAATGCCTTCGCCCACCGTTCGACGCATGCCGGCCTGATGCACGCCTGCGGCCACGACGGCCACACCGCGATGCTGCTGGGCGCGGCCACGCAACTGGCGCGCACGAAACACTTCGACGGCACCGTGCATTTCATCTTCCAGCCCGCCGAGGAGGGCCAGGGCGGCGCGAAGGCGATGATCGACGACGGCCTGTTCGAGCGCTTCCCGTGCGACAGCCTGTTCGGCATGCACAACCGCCCGCGGCTGGCGGTGGGCCGCTTCGCGGTGAGGAGCGGGCCGATGATGGCCGGCGGCGGCTTCTTCGACATCCACGTCACCGGCCGCGGCGCGCATGGCGCGCGGCCCGAGACCGGCATCGACGCCGCGCTGGTGGCGGCGCAGATCGCGGTCAGCATCCAGAGCATCGTCGCGCGCAACATCGCACCGCTGGACAACGCCGTCGTCTCGGTCACGCGCATCCATGCCGGCGACGCCTACAACGTGATCCCGCAGACCGCCGAGCTCGGCGGCACCGTGCGCGCCTTCTCGCGCGACACCATGCAGGCGATCGAGAACCACCTGCGCCGTGTCGCCGAAGGCACGGCCGCCGCCTATGGCGCCACCGCCACGCTCGACTTCCGCGTGCCCTTCGCGCCCACGATCAACGACCCCGAGCAGGCGGAATTTGCCGCGGCCATCTGCAGCGAGCTGGTCGGCGCCGACCAGGTCGACCGCAACCCGCCGCTGATCATGGCCAGCGAGGACTTCTCGTTCATGCTGGAAAAGGTGCCCGGCTGCTACCTCAACATCGGCAACGGCATCGCCGAGGGCGGCTGCGAGGTGCACAACCCGGCCTACGACTTCAACGACCAGGCGCTGCCGCTGGGCGCGGCCTTCTTCGTGCGCGCGGTGGAGGCCAGGCTGGCGGCGGCCTGACCGGTGTGTGCCGGCTCACGCCGGCCGCCACACCATCGCCACCTCCAGCCCAGGCCCGGCGCGGCGGATGCGCAGCTCGCCGCCATGCGCCTGCGCCACCAGACGGCACAGGTACAGGCCCAGGCCCACGCCGCCGGCACTGCGCGTGCGCGCGCTGTCCGGTCGGTGGAAGGCCTCGCCCAGGCGCGCCAGCTGCTCGGGCGGCACGCCGGGGCCGTGGTCACGCACGCCCAGCGCCAGGCGGCCGTCGGCCTCGTGGCGCAGAAAGACCTGCGGCGGCTCCGCCGCGTGGCCGCCATGGCGCAGCGCGTTGTCGATCAGGTTGCGCAGCAGCAGGCGCAGCCGCGTCGGATCGGCCCGCACCGCGATGGCGGGTGCGTCGACGGCCAGCTGCAGCACACGGCCGGCAAACTGCGTCTGCACCAGTTCGCGCACCAGCGCCCCCAGGTCCACCGGCTCGATCTGCAGCGCCGGCGCGCCGGCGGCGATGCGCTCGCCTTCCAGCAGGCTGGCGATGAGGTCGCGCATTTCGGCCAGGTCGCGCAGCAGCGCGCTGCGCGCCTCGCTGTCGTCCACCAGCTCGGCATTCAGGCGCGCGCGCGTCAGCGGGCTGCGCAACTCATGGCTGATGGCCAGCAGCAGCGCCTGCTTGTCCTGCAGCATGCCGTGCAGGCTGCGCGCCATGCCGTCGATGCGGTTGGCGAGCTGGCCCAGTTCGTCGTCGCGAGCGAGCGCGATGGGCTGCGCGAAGTCGCCGCGGCCGAAACGCGCCACGCCGTCGCCGATCGGGCCCAGCGGCCGCAGCAGCCGGTGCACCACCGCCCAGGCCACGCCGGTCAGCGCCAGCAGCAGGCCGAGCGTGATCCAGCCCAGCCGGCGCGGGCGATCGACCTCGGCCACCGGCGCCGCCGCCGAGAAGCGGATGCGGTGGCCATCGGCGGTGTCGCGCTGCAGCCAGTCGGCCCAGGGCGGCGAGCGGTCGCCGCGGCGAGCGTGCCGATCATCGTCGTCACCCGCGCCGGCCCGTCCGGCCTGTGAATCGAACTGCACCTGCGGCCCCTCGATGCGCACGCGGATCGGCAGCCGCGCCGCCAGCGCCTGCGCCCGCGCCACGTCGGGCGGGCTGCCGATCTCGGCCGCCAGGCGGTCGACATAGTCGGCGGCCAGCGGCTGCACCCAGCCCTGCCAGCCGGCGGTCAGCCAGCGTTGCATGCCGCCCAGGAAGATCGCTGCCGTGGCCAGCGCCAGCAGCAGGAACAGCGCCACCAGGCGCGCGCGCAGCGAATGTGTGGCGCGCCGCCAGCGCGCGCGCAGCGCGGCGATCACGCGCGCGCCCCGGCGAAGGCATAGCCGGCGTTGCGCAGCGTCTTGATGGCGTCCAGCGGCTCCAGCTTGCGGCGCAGCCGGCTCACCAGGATGTCGACCGCGCGCGTGTGCAGCTCCAGCGCATCCTGGCCGCGCAGGCGGTTGAGGATCTGGTCGCGCGTGAAGACCGTGCCAGGCTCGCGCGCCAGCATCAGCAGCAGTTCGTATTCGGTGGACGTCAGCGCCACCGGCTGGCCATCGAGCTGCACGGCGCGGCGCGCGGTGTCGATGGTCAGCGCATCGAAGCGCAGCACGGCGCCCGGTGGCGCCGCCGGGGCCCGCACGCGGCGCAGGATGGTGGCCAGGCGTGCCGCCAGTTCGCGCGGCTCGAAGGGCTTGGGCACATAGTCGTCGGCGCCCAGTTCGAGGCCGACGACCTTGTCCGAGAGTTCACCGCGCGCCGTCAGCATCAGCACCGGCACGTCGGCGGTGGCGGGGTCGGCGCGCAGGCGGCGGCAGACCTCGAAGCCATCCATCTCGGGCAGCATGACGTCGAGGATGACGGCGTCGATGCCACCGGCCGCCAGCCGCGCCAGGCCCGCGCTCGGCCGCGATGCGGCCTCCAGCTCGAGGTCGAAGCGCTTCAGGTAGGCCGCCAGCGGCGGCGCCAGCGCTTCGTCGTCGTCGATCAGCAGCACGCGGGGCATCGGGCCACTGTAGCAAGCGATGCCGGCGGCGCCACCGTCACGGGCGCGGGCCGCGATGCCCGTGGCGGCCGCGCTGCAGCGCCTCGCGCAGCTGCGCCTGCTGCTCCGGGCGCAGGCTGTCGTAGAAGTCGCCGAAGGCATTGATCAGCTCGGGCGACTTCAGCTGCACGGCAGCGATCTTGGCCTGCAGCAGCGCGCCGGCCTGCGTGCGGTCGAAGCTGGGGCCGCCGATCAGCGCCTGCAGCTCGGCGCGCGGCGTGCGCCCTTCGGGCACCAGCGCGGCGCGCTGCGCCTGCAACTGGGTGGCCAGCGCATTCAGCCTGGCCTTCTGCGCGTCGTCCAGGTCCAGCTTGCGGCTGGCCATGTCGACGTAGCAGGCCTGCGCCTCGGCGCGGTTCTCGCTCCAGCAGCCCTTGTGCGAGTGGCCAGCCCAGGCGGCCAGGCCGCCCAGCAACGCGGTGGTGGCGGCGGCGCCGATCAGGGTGCGACGGATCCAGGTCTTCATGGTGCTCGGTCCTTGGTGGTTTGAACGAGGCGCCATGGTGAGCGCCGGGCCGCGCGGCGTCCTTTCGCCGCGGTATCGCCGTGCAACGTTTTATGTCGTCGCCGGGGGGCGGCCAGCTCGGCACGCGCCTGGCGCAGCACGCTGCGCGCGGCGGTGAGCGCCAGCGTGGCCATCACCACCGCCACCACCAGGTCGGGCCAGCTGCGGCCGGTGCCGAAGACCCCCAGCGCCGCCGCCAGCACCGCCAGGTTGCCCAGGGCGTCGTTGCGCGTGCACAGCCAGACCGAGCGCATGTTGGCGTCGCCGTCGCGAAAGGCATACAGCATCAGCGCCACGCCGACATTGGCGGCCAGCGCCAGCAGGCCCACCACCCCCATCGTGACGGGCTCGGGCGTCTGCCCCGTGGCCAGGCTCCAGCCGGCGCGGCCGATCACGAAGACGCCGAAGGCCGCCATCGTCCAGCCCTTGAGCCAGGCGACGCGGCTGCGCCAGTGCATCGCCATCGTCAGCACCGCCAGCGACAGGCCGTAGTTGGCGGCATCGCCGAAAAAGTCGACCGCATCGGCCAGCAGCGACACCGAACCGGCGGCCAGTCCGCTGCCGATCTCGATCACCGCCATCGCCGCATTGACCGCCAGCGCCACCCACAGCGCGCGCCGGTAGCCCGGCGGCACGGCGCCGCCGGTGGGTGCGTGGCAATGATCGTGGCAGTGGGTGGACATGGATCGAGGGTTGGTGCGCTGGTGCCAGTGTCGCGCACCCGCGCAGGGCCGGGCGCGCAGGCTGCCCGTGGGTCAGCCCGGCAACGCCCACTTCGCCTGCAGCGACGGCCGCTGCATGAAGCCGGTGGCCCAGGCGGCCACGTGCGGAAAGCGGCCGCGCCAGCCCCAGGCGTCGAAGCGCAGGTCCAGGTAGCCCAGCGCGCAGGCCAGCGCCAGCGTGCCGATATCGGCGCGTTCGTGCAGGGGCTGCGGCGCACGCTCCAGCGCCAGCAGCGAGGTGTGGACCTTGTCGAGCTGGCCCTGCTGCCAGTCGGCCCAGCGCAGCGCCTCGGGGCGCGCCGCCTCCTCGTAGCGCGCCAGCAGCGCGGCGTCCAGGATGCCGTCGGCCAGGCTCTGCAGCACCAGCGCCTGCCAGCGCGCCGCGCCCTGGCGTGGGAACAGGTGGCCGTTGTGGGTGGCGTCCAGCCATTCGCAGATGACGCGGCTGTCGTACAGCACCAGGCCGTCGTCGGTGATCAGCGTCGGCACCTTGCCCAGCGGGTTGTGGGCGATGATGCCGGCGTCGCGCGTCACCGGGTGCGCGTTGCTGGGCAGCAGCGTGATGCGGTCGGCCACGCCCAGTTCATGGGCGCAGGCCATCACCTTGCGCACATAGGGCGAGGTGGACGAGAAGAACAGTTTCATGGTGACTCCAGTGGGGTGCCGGCCAGCGCGGCTTGCTGTGTGCAGGGCCCTTCGGGTGCAGGGATCCCCAGTGTCGGCGATCATCGCGGCCCGGACATCGACCACCCCCGAAACCCGACATGAGCGACCTGCAGACCTTCATCGACCAGGCCTGGACCGACCACGCCGACGACGCCTGGGGCGTCTCGCTGCGCCTGCCCGACGCGCTGGACCGGGTGACCGACGCCGACGGCATGCTCGCGCTGGCGCGCCTGGCCAGCCATGTCTACGGCGAACACCTGGGCCGCTGGGCCGACGGCCTGAAATACCTGGCGGCGCTGGCGCGCGGCCCCGGCTTCGACGCCACCAGCGCGCAAGGCCGGGCGCTGCGCGTGCTGCGCGCCGCGCTGGCACTGGCTGGCGACGGCGGCGACCTGCGCGCCACGCTGGACGCCAGCGAGCGCATCGCCGTCACCGCGCGCGCCGGCATGCTGCTGGCGCTGCACGACGGCGCGCGCGCGCGTACGCTGCTGGACGAAGCCGCCACCGCCGCCGACGCCGCGGCACTGCCGCCCGACGACGCGGCCATCCGCACGCTGGCCATCGCCGGCAACAACACCGCCGCGGCGCTGATCGACAAGCCGGTGCGAACCGAACCCGAGCGCGACCTGATGCTGCACGCCGCCGCGCTCGGCCGCCGTTGCTGGGGCCTGGCCGGCACCTGGCTGGAAACCGAGCGTGCCGAATACCGCCTGGCGATGGCCTGGCTGGCGGCCGGCGATGCCGAGCGCGCCCGCGCGCATGCGCAGGCCTGCCTGGCGATCGTCGACGCGCAGCCCGAGCCCTCGCCCTTCGAACGCTTCTTCGGCTGCGAGGCGCTGGCGCTGGCTGCATCCGCGCAGGGCGATGCCGCCGCGCGCGCGCAGGCCGTGCAGGCGGCGCAGGCCGCCTTCGAGGCGCTGCCAGCCGACGACCAGGCGGCGTGCAGAAAGACGATGGACGCGCTGCGCGCGGGCTGAGCTCGAGAGATGTGAGGCTCAGCCGCCGGACAGGCTCTGCCCGTCCTCGGCCGTCGCGCCCAGCAGGTGCCGCATGCAGTCCACCCGCAGGGCACGGTGCGGCGGCGCGGGCTCGACCTCGGTGACCGAGGTATTGCCGATGCGAGCCGGCACCGGCACGCCTGCGGGCACGCCGACATGCGGCCCCAGCAGCGCGCGGATCACCAGGCCATGGCTGACCACCACCAGCGGCCCGTCCAGCGCCGCGCGCAGCGCGACGGCCTGCGCGAAGGCCTGCGCCACGCGGTGCAGAAAGTCGGCCATCGACTCACCACCCGGCGGCGCCTCGGCCATCGCGATGGGGTCGAAGCCGAAGCTGTCGTGCGGCCGGCCGCGAAAGTCGCCGAAATGGCGCTCGTGCAGCAGCGCCGTGGTCTGCACCGCCAGTCCGCCGGCCGCCGCGGCGATCGCCTGCGCCGTCTGCAGCGCACGCGGCAGGTCGCTGCTGAGCACGGCCGCCGGCCGCAGCGGCGCCAGCCGCTGGGCCACCGCCTGCGCCTGCGCCAGCCCGCGCGGCGACAGGGGCGTATCCGCCGGCTGCATCACGCGCGCGGCATTGAGGGCGGTTTCACCATGGCGGACGAAGAGCAGGGTCATGGTGGTCTCGGGCAGGGCAGGGTTCGGGCGGCGTTCGGGCGGCGTTCGGGCGGCAGTGTAGGGGGCGGCGGCCTGAACTTGACACCCGTCAATCCCCGCGCGCGGCCGCTCACTAAGGTAGCGCCTTCGGCCGGGACGCACGCCCGCCGTCGCCGCCGCGCAGGAGCCTCCGTGATGCCCAGCCGTACCACCCCATCCAGAGCACCCCGTTCGGTCGCCCCGGCGGCCACGCGCCATGACGGCGACCTGGCGCACGCCATGCAGCATGTCTATGCCGTGGTGCTGGCCGGCGGCCGCGGCACGCGGCTGCACGAGCTCACCGACCACCGCGCCAAGCCGGCGCTGCCCTTTGCCGGCAAGCTCAACATTGCCGACTTCGCGCTCAGCAACTGCGTCAACTCCGGCATCCGCCGCATCGGCGTGCTCACGCAGTACAAGGCGCAGAGCCTGATCCGCCACATCGAGCGCGGCTGGGGCTTCCTGCAGAGCAGCCTGGGGGAGTTCATCGACATCGTGCCGGCGCAGCAGCAGCAGGGCGAAAGCTGGTACAGCGGCACCGCCAACGCCGTGTGGCAGAACCTGGACATCGTGCGCGAGGCGCAGCCCGAATGGGTGCTGGTGCTGGCCGGCGACCATGTCTACAAGATGGACTATGCGCGGCTGCTGGCCGACCACCGCGCCAGCGGCGCCGACGCCACCGTGGCCTGCATCGAGGTGCCGCGCGAAGAGGCCTGCCAGTTCGGCTGCATCGAGGTCGATGCACAGAGCCGCGTGCGCCGCTTCCGCGAGAAACCCGCCGACCCCGACGGCCTGCCCGGCCGCCCCGAGCTCAGCCTGGCCAGCATGGGCATCTATGTCTTCGGCGCCGACTTCCTGTGCGCGCAGCTGGCGCGCGACGCCGTGCTGCCCGGCTCGCAGCACGATTTCGGCCACGACCTGTTGCCCCACCTGGTGCAGCACCACCACGTGCACGCGCACCGCTTTGCCGACAGCTGTGTCAACATGGTCGGCGACCGGCCCTACTGGCGCGACGTGGGCACCGTCGACGCCTACTGGGAGGCCAACATGGACCTCACCCACGTCGTGCCCGAGCTCAACCTCTACGACGACGACTGGCCCATCCTCAGCCTGCAGCGCCAGCTGGCGCCGGCCAAGTTCGTCTTCGACGAGGACGGCCGCCGCGGTGCCGCGATCGACTCGCTGGTCTCCAGCGGCTGCATCGTCAGCGGCGCCACGGTGCGGCGGTCGATCCTCTTCAGCAAGGTGCGCGTGGCCGAGGGCAGCGTGATCGAGGACGCGGTCGTGCTGCCCAATGTGCGCATCGGCCGCGACGTGCGCCTGCGTCGCGCCATCGTCGACAAGCGCTGCGTGCTGCCCGACGGCTTTCGCGCCGGCTTCGACGCCGACGAAGACCGCCGGCGCTTTCGCGTCAGCGAACGCGGCATCACGCTGATCACCCCGGACATGCTGGGGGCAGGCGGCGACGATTCGTCGACGATGCCCTTGCCGCCGTTGTAGCCTTGGGGCCTGCGATGACGACCTTGCCCGCCGCCGAAGCCGACACCGAGCTCGCCACCGTGCTGGCGCAGCATGGCGCCGACCGCCATGCGCTGCTGCAGATGCTGATCGCCCTGCAGGACCGCCTGGGCTGGCTGCCGCGGCGCACGCTGGCGGCGCTGGCCGACGCGCTGGCGCTGCCGCTGGCCGAGGTCGAGGGCGTGGCCGGCTTCTACCGCTTCCTGCACCTGCAGCCGGTCGGCCGCTGGCGGCTGCTGTTCAGCGACAACGTGACCGACCGCCAGGCCGGCAGCCGCGAGCTGATGGCGCTGCTGTGCGAGCGCCTGCGCGTGCAGCCGGGCGCGCGCCGCGACGACGGCCGCGTCAGCGTCGATGCCACCTCGTGCATCGGCCTCGCCGACCAGGGCCCGTCGCTGCTGGTCAACCACCGCCAGGTGGTGACGCGGCTCGGCGCCGGGCGCATCGAGCGCATCGCCGAACTGGTCGAGGCCGACACACCGCTGCACCAGTGGCCGGCCGAGTGGTCGCGCGTCGACGACGTGGTGCAGCGCGCCGACGTGCTGCTGGGCCCGGCGCCGGCGCCGGGCGAGGCGCTGCGCGCGGCGCTGGCGCGCGGCGCCGAGGCCACGCTGGCCGAGCTGCAGGCCTCGCGGCTGCGCGGGCGCGGCGGCGCCGGCTACCCGACGGCACAGAAATGGGCCGCCTGCCGCGCCACGGCGGCGGCCGGGCGCATCGTCGTGTGCAACGCCGACGAGGGCGAGCCCGGCACCTTCAAGGACCGCACGCTGCTGCGCCACCACGCGCATGCGCTCTTCGACGGCATGGGCATCGCCGCCTTCGTGCTGGGCGCGCAGCGCGGCTTCGTCTACCTGCGCGGTGAATACCGCTGGCTGCTCGACGACCTGCAGGCCGTGCTGGCCGAGCGCCGCCGGCTGGGGCTGCTGGGCAGCGCCATCCTCGGCCAGGCCGGCTTCGATTTCGACATCGCCATCCACCTCGGCGCCGGCGCCTATGTCTGCGGCGAGGAATCGGCGCTGATCGAATCGCTGGAAGGCCACCGCGGCGTGCCGCGCATCCGCCCGCCCTTCCCGGCCGAGCGCGGCTACCTCGGGCTGCCGACGGTGGTCAACAATGTCGAGACCTTCTGCGCCGTGGCCCACATCGTGCGCCACGGCGGCAGCTGGTGGGCGGACATCGGCACCGCGCAGAGCACGGGCACCAAGATCCATTCGGTGAGCGGCGACTGCGAACGCCCGGGGCTGTACGAATACCCCTTCGGCACGCGCATCGGCCGCCTGCTGGAGGACTGCGGCGCGCGCGACACGCAGGCGGTGCAGGTGGGCGGGCCCTCGGGCAGTTGCATCTCGGCCTTCGAATTCGGCCGCAAGCTGGCCTTCGAGGACGTGCCCACCGCCGGCGCCTTCATGGTGTTCGACCGCTCGCGCGACCTGTTCGAGGTGGCGCGCGGCTTTGCCGACTTCTTCGCGCACGAGAGCTGCGGCTTCTGCACGCCCTGCCGCGTGGGCACCGAGCTCGTGCTGCGGCGGCTGGGCAAGCTGGCCGGCGGCGCCGGCTCGCGCCACGACATCGACGTGCTGTTCGAGCTCGACCGGCTGCTGCACGCCAGCACGCACTGCGGCCTGGGCGCCACCGCCTGCAACCCGCTGCGCGACACCATCCTCAAGTTCCGCCCGGCCTACGAGCAGCACCTGCAGTCGCTGCATTTTGCACCCGGCTTCGACCTCGACGCCGAGCTGTCGACGGCGCGCGCGCTGACCGGCCGCGACGACGCCGCGGCGCATTTCGAACGTTGACCTCCATGGACAGCCCCGGCCACCGCGGCGACACCTTCCGGCTCGACGGCGAGGAAGTGCCCTTCGCCCCCGGCGAGACGGTGCTCGAAGCCGCCACCCGCGCCGGGCGCCACGTGCCGCACCTGTGCTGGGCGCCCGGCTTCGCGCCGCACGGCTCGTGCCGCGTCTGTCTGGTGAAGGTCGGCACGCGCACCGTGGCCGCGTGCAGCACGCGCGCCGCGCCGGGGCTGGACGTGACGCTGGCCGACGAGGCCCTGACCGCGCAGCGCAAGTCGGTGCTGCAGATGCTGTTCGTCGAGGGCAACCACTTCTGCCCCAGCTGCGAGAAGAGCGGCCACTGCCGGCTGCAGGCCAGCGCCTATGCCGACGGCATCGAGGGCCCGCATTTCGAGGAGTTCTATCCCGACCGCCCGCTCGACGCCAGCCACCCCGACCTGCTGCTGGACTTCAACCGCTGCATCCTGTGCGGGCTGTGCGTGCGCGCCAGCCGGCAGATCGACGGCAAGGCGGTCTTCGCGCTCGGCGGCCACGGCATCGGCTCGCACCTGGTCGTCAACAGCACCACCGGGCGTCTGGCCGACAGCGACGTACACCCCGACGATGCCGCGGTCGGCATCTGCCCGGTGGGCGTGATCCTGAAGAAGCGCCAGGGCTTCGCGGTGCCGATCGGCCAGCGGCGCTACGACCTGGCGCCGATCTCGGCCGAGGCACGGCCTGACGAGGACGCACCATGACGCCCGCCGCCGTGCCGCACGCGCCGCGCAAGCTCAAGCTGGCCACCGTCTCGCTGGCCGGCTGCTTCGGCTGCCACATGTCGCTGCTGGACATCGACGAGCGGCTGCTCGAGCTGGTGGAGAAGGTCGAATTCGACCGCTCGCCGCTGACCGACATCAAGCAGATCGGCCGCTGCGACATCGGCCTGATCGAAGGCGGGCTGTGCAACGCCGAGAACGTGCACGTGCTGCGTGAATTCCGCGCCCACTGCAAGACGCTGGTGGCGGTGGGGGCGTGCGCCATCACCGGCGGCCTGCCGGCGCAGCGCAACCACCTCGACGTCGGCCGCATGCTGGTCGACGTCTACCGCCAGCGCCCCGGCCTGGCGCCCGGCGCGGCGGTGCCCGACGACCCCGAACTGCCGCTGCCGCTGAACAAGGTGCACCCCATCCACGAGGTCGTGCATGTCGACTACAGCCTGCCCGGCTGCCCGCCCAGCGCCGAGGCCTTCTGGCAGTTTCTGACCGACCTGCTGGCCGGCCGCACGCCGCACCTGGGCCATGGGCTGATCCACTATGACTGACCTCGAGACCGCCACCCATCCGCAAGGCCTGCGCCGCGTGGCGATCGACCCGCTGACGCGCGTCGAGGGCCACGGCAAGGTGACGCTGCTGCTCGACGAGCACGACCGCGTGCAGCAGGCGCGGCTGCACATCGTCGAGTTCCGCGGCTTCGAGCAGTTCATCTGCGGCCGGCCCTACTGGGAGGTGCCGGTGATGGTGCAGCGGCTGTGCGGCATCTGCCCGGTGTCGCACCACCTGGCGGCCAGCAAGGCGCTCGACCATGTGGTCGGCGCCGCGCGCGTGCCGCCCAGCGCCGACAAGCTGCGCCGGCTGATGCACTACGGCCAGGTGATGCAGAGCCACGCGCTGCACTTCTTCCACCTCGCCAGCCCCGACCTGCTGTTCGGCTTCGACGCCGATCCGGCGCGGCGGCACATCGTCGCCGTGGCCGAAGCCCACCCCGACATCGCGAAGAAGGGCATCGCGCTGCGCAAATACGGGCAGGAGGTGATCCGCGCGACGGCCGGCAAGCGCATCCACGGCACCGGCTCGGTGCCCGGCGGCATGAACCGGCACCTGGGTGCCGAAGACCACGCGCTGCTGGCCGCCGATGCCGCACGCATGGTCGAATGGGCCGAGGACGCGGTGGCGCTGGTCAAGCGGCTGCATGCCGCCGACCCGCTGCGCCATGCGCGTTTTGCCGACGTGCCGGCGCACATGCTGTCGCTGGTGCGGCCGGGCGACGGCGCGCTCGAGCTCTACGACGGCGTCATCCGCGTGCGCGATGCCGACGGCCGCATCGTGCTCGACGGTCAGGACCCGACGGCCTACCTCGACCTCATCGAGGAGGAGGTCAAGCCCTGGACCTACATGAAATTTCCGTACCTGCGCAGCCTGGGCGCGGCCGACGGCTGGTACCGCGTGGGGCCGCTGGCGCGGGTGCAGAACTGCGACCGCATCGACACCCCGCGCGCCGAGCGCGAACGGCGCGAATTTGCCGACCACGGCCGCGGCCGGCCGATCCACGCTGCGCTGGCCACGCACTGGGCGCGCATGATCGAGATGCTGCATGCGATGGAGGTCATCGCCGCGCTGCTGCACGACGCCGACCTGCGCACCGGCACCCTCACCGCCAGCGGCCCGCGCGCCGAGGAAGGCATCGGCGTCATCGAGGCGCCGCGCGGCACGCTGATCCACCACTACCGGGTGGGCGCCGACGACCTCGTCACCATGTGCAACCTGATCGTCAGCACCACGCACAACAACCAGGCGATGAACGAGGCCGTGCGCGCGGTGGCGCGCGAACGCTTCGACGGCCGCGCGCTGACCGAGGGCCTGCTCAATCAGATCGAAGTCGCCATCCGCGCCTACGACCCCTGCCTGAGCTGCGCCACCCATGCGCTGGGCAGCATGCCGCTGCAACTGGAGCTGGTGGGCGCCGACGGCGCGCGGCGCGAGACGCTGCTGCGCCACGGCGACGGGCGCTTCGAACGCGAAGCCTGAGGGTTGGCAGGACCATGGCCGTCAAGCCGCTGCTGATCGTCGCCTGGGGCAACCGCTCGCGCGGTGACGATGCGGTGGGGCCGCTGTTCCTCGATGCGCTGCGTCGCGCCCTCGACCCCGAGGCACTGGCACGCGTCGACCTGCTGGAGGAGCACCAGCTGCACCCCGAACTGGCGCTGGACCTGGTGGGCCGCGAACGCGTGCTGCTGGCCGACGCCGACCCCGAGGCCCCCGCGCCCTATGCGCTGCACGCGGTGCAGCCCGGGCGCGACGCCAGCCTTTCCAGCCATGCGCTGTCGCCGGCGGCGCTGCTGGCGGTCTACCGCGAACTGCACGGCCAGAAGCCGCCGCCGGTCACGCTGCTGGGCCTGCATGCGCAGAGCTTCGGCCTCGGCCGCCCGGTCAGCGCGGCGGCCGAGGCGGCGCTGCCGGCCGCGGTGCTGTGGGCGCTGGCCTGGATCGACGGCGACGCGCCCGGCACGCTCAACGCGTGATCGAATCCGCCGTCTCGGCATTGAGCGAGGCGTCGTACTGGTAGCCGTTGAGCGTGACCCCGGTCACCGTGAAGGTGAAGGTGCCGCGCGAACGGGTATTGGCCGACGTGAACGTGACCACGCCGGTGCTGCCGGTGGTGCCGCTGACATTGGCGCTGGTCAGCCCCGACCAGCGGCCGGCGACGGTGGCGCCGGGCACCACGCGCCCCTGGTTGTCCAGCACCTTGACCGCGGCACCGGCACGCGCCTGGCCGTTCTTGGCGACGGTCAGGCTCATCGCGATGTCGGCCACGCGCATCGGCAAGACCACGACCTGCGGGTTGACGGTGATGGTGGTGCTCTTCGTCGCCGATAGGCCGCTGTCGTCGGTGACCTTCAGCGTGGCGGTGAAGCTGCCCGCCGTGCCGTAGGTGTGGCTGACGGTGGCGCCGCTGCCGGTGCTGCCGTCGCCGAAGGTCCAGTCGTAGGCGACGATGCTGCCGTCGGCGTCGCTGGAGCCGCTGGCCGAGAAGCTGACGGTCAGCGGCACTGTGCCGCTGGTGGGCGTGGCGGTGACGGCGGCCACCGGCGGCTGGCCGCTGGCGGTCAGCGCCGAGACGCTGAGCAGGTAGTTGCCCAGGCTGCCGTAGCCGGTATAGCCGGTGCTCAGCGGGTCGCCCTTGCCGGTGCCGCGCACCACCACGTAATAGGTGCCGGCCAGCGGCAGGTTGACGCTGAGCGACGCGTTCAGCGCCTCGGTCGGGTTGGCGCTGGCCAGCAGCGTGCCGGCGCCGTTGCGCAGCTCGATCAGCGCATCGAGGTTGGGCGAGCGGAACGCCGGCGCGAGGTTGACCGTCACGCTGCCGGCGGCGGCGACGAAGGCAAACTGGTCGACGTCGGTCGGCCGCTCGATCACACCTTGGGCCGCAAAACTGGAAACGCCGCCCGACGCGCTGCCGGCCAGCACGCTGGCGCTGCCGATGGTGTCGCCGTGGTCGTCCAGGCGGATCGGCAGGCCGTTGGATTCCATCACCCCGTAGTCGTCCTGCGCGCTGGTGGCGGTGGCATATTCGCCCTTGCTCCACTGCACCAGGTTGCGGCTGTAGCCCACGCCCATGATGGGCGCCCAGCTGGTGGTGCCGCTGCCGTGGCCCGAGTAGTAGGCACCGCCGGAATAGCCGTCGTGCTGCAGGCCCATGTTGTGGCCGGCCTCGTGCGAGATCGCCTCGGCGACATATTTTTCGTTGCCGCTGCCGAGCTGGTTGTAGAACACCAGCGCCGGCTTGTAGTAGCTGCCGGTGTCGTCGAAGACACTCAGGTAGGCCACGCCGCCGCAGCTGCAGCTGTAGACGCCGGTGTTGTTGGTGATCAGCACCGTGGTGCCGAAGACCTGGTCGGTGCTCGAGCTGCGCAGCAGCGCATCGGCGGGCGGCTGCTCGGTGGTGACGTTGACGTCGAAGGGCGCAAAGTCCTCGGCCACACGCTGCCAGATGCCCTGGATGCGCTGCAGCTCGGTGGTGCTGAAGCTGTAGGGCAGGCCGTCGATGTCGTAGGGCAGCGCGGTGATGCTGCTGCTGCTGCCGTTCCAGGCCGTGCCCTGCAGCGTGGCACCCTTGAAATTGAGGTAGATGGTGCGCCTGGCGCCGGGGCGGCTGTGCAGCACGAAGGTCTGGTCCAGCGGCAGCAGGTTGCCCGACAGCACCGAATCCTCGGCCGGCGTGGACGCCGCCAGCGGCGCTTCCAGCTCGTCCTCGACGAACAGGCGGCCGCGGCCGTCGACGCGCAGCATGCGGTCCGCCAGCAGCAGGGCGCGCAATTCATCGGGCGACTTGCCGTACCAGGCGGCCACCTCGGGCAGGCGGTCGCCCAGCAGTTCGATGGCGCGCTGGCCCTGCGAGCGGTTCTCGCGCAGCGTCAGCTGCGGGAACGCCGGCTTGGCCGGGTGGGCACGACGGGCCGCGGGGTTGGCCGGGTCGGCGGCGTGCACCGCCGCCGGCAGCAGGGTGGCGGCAGCCACGGTGGCCAGGCTGATCAGGGTATGGAGCTTCATGGGGATCGGGACCGGTGGATGAAACAAGGGCGCCGGCACAGGCGCCCGCGATGGCCCCGAATCTAGGCAGCCGCGCGCCAGCGTGGCGATGCAACTGCAAGCGTTCGTGGCCGCCTCGTCGACGGCGCCGGCGTGACCGGTTTCACGGCTGACGGCCGCACCCCCCGGGCGCGACCGATCCTTCCCGGGTGTTCACCCGGGGCGCTCGGGCAGCGCTGGTTTACGTTCTCTCACCACCGCCGTGGCGGCCCGGACTCACCTGGCCCTGCAGGCCGCGCCGGGCAGGCGGGACATGCCCGGCGCGGCCTGAGGCATTCGTCCGTGCGCGGGCACAGGCTCATGTCCTCAATCGGCAGGCGGCGTCCAGTCGGTCAGCAGATCGCGGGGCGGGCGCTCGGTCGCCGGCGGCAGCGGGTCGCCCGCGGCGGTGCCGGCAATCACCCAGCAGGCCAGCTGTTCGCCGGCATGGCAGAAGGCGCGGCGCACGATCTCATGGCGCGCCGGCGAGCCGCCCAGCACCTTGGCGCCATAGCCCTGCAGGTGCAGCGCGTGCAGCAGGTTCATCACCGCCGCCCCCACCGTCAGCCACTGCTCGTGCGGCGGCACGTCGGGCACGTCGTCGCGGATGCGCGCCACCACGGCCAGCAAAGTCGGGCCGGTGAGTGCGCGCTCGCGTGCAATGGCCACGCCTTCGGCATCACGGCCCTGGTCGAGGGCGACACGGGCAAACAGCTCACCCAGCGCGGTGCGCTCGTCGCGGCCCACGTGCACGAAGCGCACCGGCCGCAGGGCCAGGTGGTCGGGGGCGCGCAGGGCCAGTTCGGCGGCCTGCTGCAGCACCTCGGGCGGCGGCGCGGGGTCTGCCAGGCCGCGCGGCCCGAGCGAGCGGCGTGCGCGCAGGGCGGCCAGCAGGTGCTGGGGGTCGGCGGTCAAGGCGGCAGGCGGCAAGGACGGTGGCGAATGCGCAGCATAGCGGGCCCCGGGGTGCAGGTTTCAGGTTCCTTCAGGACATTGCGGCGGGTCATCGCCACAGTCCGGCCATCGCCCGACGACGGCCGCATTTCGAGACCCCGCCATGAATACCCGCAGCCAGACCGCCGCCCCCGACCGCAGCCCCGCCGCTGGCGCGCGCCGCCCCGACGGCCGCACCCAGCCTTTGCGGCTGCCGTCGGTCGACGAAGGCCTGCGCTACGCCAGCCGCTACTGGACCGCCACGCTGCGCAACCGGCTGAGCGAACACCGCCTGCACACCGGCTGCGTCGGCCGCTATGCCGCGCCGGTGCGCATCAGCGAGCGGCTGCTGCGCCGCTGGCAGGCACTGTTCGGCACCGACGGCAGCCAGCCCCCGGTGCCCTTCAACCATGGCCAGAGCGTGGCCACGCTGCTGCAGGCGCGCATCTTTGCCGACCTCGGCTTCAACGGCCGCCACCTGCTGCACCTGCAGCACGCCACCACGCATGTGGCCGCCCCGGCCGACTGCGCGCGCTCGCGCCACCAGGAGCTGGTCTGCAGCCTGCAGGGCGCCTGGTGCCTGGACGGCGGCAAGGCGCTGATCGCGCTGCGCACCGAGATCCGCCGCCCCAGCGACGAGGGCGGCGCGCTGCTGGCGGTGCAGGACGACCGCTTCCTGATCCGCAACCTGCCCGCCACCGACCTGGCCGTGCTGGGCTGCGACCTGCGCGCGCTGCAAGCGCTGCAGGGGCTGCGCGAGCGCCAGCCGCAGATCGACCCGGCGACACCCGGTGCGCGCGTGGTGGCGCTGCCGCTGGCAGCCGACCTGGGCCGGCGCTACGGCCGCGTCTCGGGCGATTTCAATCCGGTGCACGGCGGCGGCCTGCTGGCGCGGCTGTTCGGCGGGCGCCGCCCCTTCCTGCAGGGCCTGGGCCTGCGCAACGCGGTGCTGCGCGAACTGGCCGCGCTGGGCCTGCCGCTGGACGAACTGAGGCTGTGCTTCGTCAGCCCCGCCTACCTCGGCCAGACGCTGCGGCTGGTGGTGCTGTGCGGGCATTTCGAGCTGGTCGACGGGGCCGGCCGCGTGGTCGCCTGCGGGCAGGCCAGCCGGCCGCCGGCCTGAGCGCGGGCCGCCGCAGCGGCCCGCGCGCGCCGGCTCAGCCGCACTGCCCCACGTAGCCGCAGGCGGTGCAGAAGTCGCAGCCGTCCTTGTGGATGACGGTGGCGTTGCCGCACTCGGGGCAGGGCTTGCCGGGCTGCGGCGCCTGCGCACGGCCCGGTGCGGCGCCGGCGCCGCCGCGCGGCGACTCGAGCACGCCCATCTCGCGCAGCGGAAAACCCTGCTCGTCCAGCACGCCCAGCATGGCGTAGCGGTGGATGATCAGCCGCGCCAGGTAGGCCACGGTGCTGGGCCACACCTGCTGGCGCTGCTGGCCGTGCGGCAGCCCGGGCACGAAGGCCATGAAGTGGCCCAGCGGCTCGGCATAGTTGAGCAGCTTGCGCAGCTTCATGCCGATCCAGGCCGGGTCGATGACGCGCATGTCCAGCGACAGCAGCCGCGCCAGGCCGTCGAGCGCGCGCGGGTAGTTGCCCGAGAAGCCGATCGCGCAGGGCCGCGTCACGGCCATGCCGTCCGGCCCCGGCAGCGTGACCTCCTTCAGCGTCAGCGTGAAGGTCTCGCCGGCGGCCGGGTTGTCGATATCGACCGACCACGCCAGCGTGCCCGACGGGCCGGTGCGCGGCTCCTGGCGCGCGAAGAGGGCATCCATCACCGGCGTGGGTCGGGCGTCGCCGTCGGCCGGCAGTGCGCCGAGCTGCTCGCAGCGCCAGCGGATGACGGCCGCGGTGGCCGCCACCACGCCGGGGAAGAGGCGCTTCTCGCCATGCGGCGGGAAGGGCATCTCGAAGGCGCGTTCCTCGGCCACGGTGGCCAGCGCGTCGAGCTTGAGCCGCAGCCAGGCGGGGTCGTTGGCGCGCAGGTCCATCGACAGCGTCTTGGCCATCGCTCCCAGGCCGCGCGGCTGCTCGGCGCCGTTGACCCAGACCTCGAAGGGGCGCGTGCGGGCAGGCGCCCCCTCCTCGGGGATCTCGCCGACGAAGAGCCCGAAATCGCCGAACGGGTGCTGCACCATGTAGGTCCAGGACGGGTTGCCGCCCGGCAGCTCCGGACGGCCCGGCCAGCGCAGGCTCGCCAGCACCGGCGCCGGCAGGCGGTCGAGCGCCAGGCGGCGGTTGGCGTCGGCGATCGGCATCGGCGTGGCCGCCGCGGCCGGTGTCGGCGTGGTGCTGAGCACCGAACCCACCACCGCATTGGGCCGGTAGGTGGCCAGGCCCTTGAGGCCCGCTTCCCAGGCCTGCAGGTACAGGCCCTGGAAGTCGGCATAGGGGTAGTCGGCCGGCACGTTGACGGTCTTGCTGATCGCGGTGTCGATGCAGGGCGCCACCGCGGCCACCATGGCCGCATGGTCCTGCGCGCTCATCTCGAGCGCGGTGACGAAGGCATCGGTGAGCGGCGCGTCGGCACCGTGCAGGTGGCGGTACAGGCGCCAGGCGTGGTCCTCGACCGCATATTCGCGCAGGTTGCCGTCGGGCATGCGCTTCTTGCGCGTGTAGGTCCAGCTGAAGGCCGGCTCGATGCCGTTGCTGGCGTTGTCGGCGAAGGCCAGGCTGATGGTGCCGGTGGGCGCGATCGACAGCAGGTGCGAGTTGCGCAGCCCGTACTGGCGGATGCGCTCGCGCAGCGGCGCCGGCAGCCGGGTGGCGAAGGTGCTGCCGCTGAGGTAGAGGTCGGCATTGAAGAGCGGGAAGGGCCCGCGCTCGCGCGCCAGTTCGATGCTGGCCTCGTAGGCGGCGTCGCGCATCACCTCCGAGATGCGCCGCGCGCACGCGCGCGCCGGCTCGGTGTCGTAGCGCAGCCCCAGCATCACCAGCGCATCGCCCAGACCGGTGAAGCCCAGGCCGATGCGCCGCTTGCGCCGCGCTTCCTCCAGCTGCTGCGGCAGCGGCCACACGCTGACGTCGAGCACGTTGTCCAGCATGCGCACCGCCACCTGCGCCACCTTCACGAAGCCGGCCTCGTCGAAGGCGGCATCGGCTTCGAAAGGCCGCTGCACGAAGCGCGTGAGGTCGATCGAACCCAGGCAGCAGCAGCCGTAGGGGGGCAGCGGCTGTTCGGCGCAGTTGTGCACCATCAGGCCGTTGGCGTCGAAGGCATGGGCGTGTTCGACGGTGACGTCGTACACCGCTTCGACGCCATCGGGATCGACCGCCTCGACGCGGGCGACGAAGCGCTCGCGGTTGAGCTGGCGCCGGTAGGTTGCCAGCCCCTGGGCCAGGCGCTGCGCCTTGGCGTCGTCCTCGAAGCCGACGCATTCGGCAAAGCGCGCGAGGTTGTCGCCGCTGATCACCAGCTCGTGCACCGCCTGCTGCGGATATTCGCGCCGGCCGCCGCGGCCGTCGGGCAGCCGCGCCACGCCGGCCGGGCGCCGCTCGCGGTACAGCGTCGATGCAATGCCCAGGCGCAGCAGCATGCGCTGCGCGGCCTGCAGCAGTTCGGCGTCGGCCTGCGTCAGCCGTACGCTCAGGCCCTTGTCCTGCGCGCCCTGCACCGAACCGTCGGCGTCGAACAGCCCGCGCAGCAGGCCGCGGCAGAAGTCGGACGAGCCCGCTTCCATCGCCGGCGTGATCGTCTTGCGGCCCGGCGCGGCGCCGAGTTCGAGCGCCAGATGGCGCAACGCGCCCGACGCCAGCCGGAACTCGCCGCGGCCGGCCACCTCGCGCTGCCAGCCGCGGAAGTCGGCCCGATGCGGCAGCGTCATCGCCGCCGCCTGCGCGGCGCGCATCAGGCCGGTGGCGCTGTGCGGGGCATCCACCGCATCGCCGCCGCTGACGGCGCGCAGCTCCGGCGCCCAGGCCGACAGCACGGCCTTGTCGTCCTTCAGGCAGCCATCGCCGATCAGCAGCCCGATCAGATAGCCCTCGGCTTCGGTGTGCGCACCGTCCCAGCCGGTGGCGGCGCGGTGGTCGTGCAGCAGCACCTCGTCGCCGGGCTTCAGGTCGCCGGCCGCCGTCCAGTCGGACTCGATCAGGTGGCGCGTGCGCCGCGTCACGCGGCGCACCGGGTGCTCGGCCGTCAGGCGCACGACCGGGCCGTCGCGCGTGCTCAGCCGCAGCACCGGCTTGGTGCCGGTGGCGAAGAAGCCGTCCGACTCGGTGCGGAAGGCGCGGCCGTCGACCAGCGCCGTGAAAGGTTGGCCGATCAGGTCGCGCACCTGGCGCGCGCCCTCGCCCGTCATCACCCAGGTGTCCGCCGTGACGCAGGGGTTGGTGCTGGCGATCGTCTCGCAATAGGCGAGGTTGTTGTCGCGGTTGATGGTGTCCAGGAACAGCACGCCCGGTTCGGCGTGGTCGTAGGTGGACCGCATGATCTGGTCCCACAGGTCGCGCGCGCGCAGCTTGCGGTAGACCCAGACGCCACCCTGGCCGCCGTGGCCGTCGGGGTCGGCGCGGTGGTAGGCGCCGGCGGCCTTCTGGGCCAGGCTGGGCTCGGCGCGGTGCGCGAGCTCGATCTCGCCGTCGGCCTTGACGGCCTGCATGAAGGCGTCGCTGACGCCGACGCTGATGTTGAAATTCTTCAGGTCGCCGCTGTCCTTGGCGTGGATGAATTCCTCGATGTCGGGGTGGTCGCAGCGCAGCACGCCCATCTGCGCACCGCGGCGCGCGCCGGCGCTTTCCACCGTCTCGCAGCTGCGGTCGAACACGCGCATGTAGCTCACCGGGCCGGAGGCGCTGCTTTGCGTGCTGCCCACCCAGGCCCCGCGCGGGCGGATGCGGCTGAAGTCGTAGCCCACGCCGCCACCGCGGCGCATGGTCTCGGCGGCCTCGGTCAGCGCGGTGTAGATGCCGGGGTGGCCTTCTTCGATCTGCGCGATCGAATCACCCACCGGCTGCACGAAGCAGTTGATCAGCGTGGCCGCCAGGTCGGTGCCGGCCGCCGACTGGATGCGCCCGGCCGGGATGAAGCCCTGTTCCAGCGCCCACAGAAAGCGCGATTGCCACTCGGCGCGGCGCGGCGCCGCCTCGGCCTGCGCCAGCGCCGCGGCCACCCGCTGGTGCACCTGCAGCGCCGAATCCTCGTCGCCCTTGGCATATTTTTCCTTCAGCACCTCGGCGCTGATGGGCTGGGCGGGCAGTTCGGCGGCGACGGGCAGGGTGGCGGGCTGGACCTGGGGTGCGGACATGCGTGGGTCTCCAAAGCGAACGCGGCACCATAGCGCCCCCCATGCCCCCTGGTTTGACGTGGGTCAGGGGCATGCCGCGACCGCCTGCACCTCGTTCGGGCCGCCTGGGTGGGCGCCCTTCACGCACCCCGGGGCCGCAGCCGGCGGTGTTGCATCCGCCACCAAGGACGATGGCCGAAAGACCATGACGGGGGTGGACCTTGCGGGCAGCGCGGCCGGGCCGCGACGGCGTGCGGCCGAACCGGGCCCGCATGCCTGGCCGTCGGCGCGCGCCATCACGGCGACCACGCTGGCCGCCGTACCTGCCCCCAGCGCCACTATCACGCCGCCCCCAGCCCATCGCCGACCCGGGCCAGCGGCTCGACGTCGGCAAGCCGCGGCGGCGCGTACGGCAGCGGAATGATCAAACGCAAGCCGGGGCTTGTCGACATTCGTTACACGGAATCCGCGTTGACCACCCTGGACGCTGGACAAGTCCCTGTCCTGACACTGGGTTTTTGTGGCGGCATGGCGGTTGCTACTTCGCTGGCGTGGTTTGTGAGCTTGTCATCGGGTGTCGACAGCTGCGGGCGCGACGCAAGCACCGCAACGGGTGCCGATGTGCGTGGGAGCACGCATTCGCGGGGTATCCGAGGTGGGGATGCCGATGACACAGTTCGAACAGGCTTCAAGGGATCAGGCGCAAGCCGCATTCAGCCATCGGAGTCAGACATGATGAAACTCAGTTCTTCGCAGTTGATCTGTGCCGCCGCACTGGCGGCACTCGCCTCGGGCGTCCAGGCCGGTGACGCCGAATTCAAGGCGGACGTCAACGCCGCGATCGATGCCGGGCTGGCGTATTCGCGCGCCAACAACCACTTCACCGTCTATACCGAAGCAAACGGCCTTTCGCTGCTGACGCTGCTCGAGAAGGAAAGCATCCCGGCCGGGTATGCGGGGCTCGATGCGGCCGACAAGCTGTTGGCAGAGAACGCCGCCTGCATCCTGATCGACAGCGGCAGCTTCGGTGATCGGGGCGGTTTCTATTCGTACTACGACGGCCAGGTTCTGATGGGACTGTCGGTCTACCTGGCAACCGGCGGTCCTGATGTGCCGGCCGCGCCGCCCGGGTATAGCTGCACCGGCCGATCGGCCCGACAGACGATCGACAAGGTTGTGGATCGCGCTGTTGCTGCCCAGTCGTCAGGCGCGCCGTCCTTCGGCGGATCTGGGGGCTACTGGGGTTACACCGGGGCCGGATCCGACTCCTCGACGACGCAATTTACGGTCGCCGGGCTGGCCGCCGCCAAGGGCTTCTACAGCTCGAAGGGCGAGTCGCTCGACAAGGCCAGGGGGCCGCTGATCACGGCCGCGCTCGACAAGACATCGCTGGCCTATTCACTGAACGGCAAAGCCAACGCGGGCGCTCAGTTCGATACCTGCGGCGCGGGGGGCTGCTACGGACATGGCTACCAGTCGTACTACGGCGCCGGAAACAACAGCTCGCAGCAGACCGCGTCGGGGGCCTGGAACCAGCTCGCCGGGACAGGCAAGACCGTCAACGACACATCGCTCCAGGGCTATCTGCGCTGGCTGCAGAACGCCTACAGCTACACCACGAATATTCGGCCCGATTCCTGGCCTCCTGCGTACTTCTACTACCTCTGGTCTTCGTCCAAGGCCTACAACATCATCCAGGGGTCCGGCGTTCCGCTGGCAGCCGGCAATATCGGTCCGGACAGCATGGGCACGCTGCCGGCCGTTTCGGGCCGCGAGGTGAACCGCAACCCCGCCGTCGACACGCGGCCACCGGCTCGAGGCGCTGGTGCCGCTGGCTACTATGCGGGAACAACAAAGGGCTGGTATTACGACTATGCGTACCGGCTGATGTCGCTGCAGAACGCAGCGGGCCAGTTCCCGAATCCGAACGGGTCCTGGGACGGCGAAGTCGACCACGCCTACGCCATCCTCGTGCTGCAGCGCTCGGTCGGTGGCGCCTGCACGGACAGCGACCTCGACGGCGTCTGCGATTTGGACGACAACTGCCCGAACGTGCCGAACCCGGGCCAGGAGAACACCTACGGCGACGCCCGTGGTGACGCCTGCGAAGCGCCGCCGGTGGCCAAGTGCGACATCGACATGGACGGTGACATCGACCGCATCGACATCGGGCGCATCACCGCACTGCGCGGCCAGAGCTCGCCGCCGGCCGACCCGAAGGCCGACGCCGACAGCAACGGTCTCATCAACGTCAACGACGCGCGGGCCTGCGCCCTGAAGTGCACGCGGGCCAGTTGCGCGACGCAGTAATCCGGCCATCACGGCACTCTCCGAACTGTTCTAGAGGTATCCAACAAGCGTCCAATCGATCAAACGGAGAATCGGCGAAGCACCTTTCCGAGGCCCTGGGCGGGCTGCTGGCCGCGCTGGCACCGGCCTTCCCGCTCAGGCCGACACGGTGGTCAATGGCAGAATATCCAGGGGCGCAGCATCACCGCCGGCGACAAGATCTCGGCAACGACATCGTTGCCGACAGTATGACACCGGTGTTCAACGTGCCAACATCATCGACGCTGGCCTTCGACGGCTTGGCACCCGGCCTCGGGCCTGGGCTATCAGGCCTGAACGTGCGAGTTCCATCAGGGTCGGCCCGTTTCCGCATCGGGCGGCCAGCTGGCGGACGTCGTCCGCCAGGTGTCGGCAAGCAGATCTGTCTGACGACGATCTCTTCGCGCTGCAAGGTGGCGGTCCGGTCACCCTGGGTACTCTGAAGTTTTTAGACCAGGGCCAGCAGGGGGACGTGAGTTCGCTGCTGTTCGTCGCTCGGTGGCATGGGTTGGTCGAGAATCTGACCGATCGGCCGACGGCGCAATCAGGTCTGGTGATCCAGGGCGGCCTGGTCCTGGGACCCGCGACCTATGCGCTGACCGGCCTGGCGCTGGCGGGGCTTCTGGCATCGCGACTGGCCCGGCGCCGCGCGTCTGCAACATCGGCCTGAAACCAGGCGCCGTGCTCGCGCAAATGCCGCCAGACAGCTGGCGGCATTTTCATTTCTGGCGAGCGCCGACGACGAGATTCAACTCGCCACCCACCCCTCGATCGCCTTCACCTCGGCGATCACCGTCTCGGTATAGGGCTCGAACGGCGCCTGCAGGCGCTGCACGGTCTCCAGGTCGGGCGCTTCCAGCAGCGAATGGTTGTGCGACCCGTCGACGGCGGCCCATTCGCCGCGGATCGTCACGCCGGGCGGCACGGCGGCATAGAAGGCCTTGGCCAGCGCGGCCAGTTCGCCATATTGCGCGGCGCTCAGGCCGGGTCGGGTGCGGTTGGTCAGCATGAACAGCATCTCGTCACTCTCCATCGGCAGGGTGGCGGCGCCGGCGGCGCCAGATCAGCCAGCCGGCCACGGGCAGCAGCATGGGCAGCAGCAGGCCCAGGCCCAGCGATGCCGTCGGCAGCAGCTGCGCACCGTTGAGCGCCAGCGCCGCGGCATAGACCGCATTGCCTGCGCGCCGCAGGCCAGCACAAACTGCGGCCAGCCCAGGCGCGCGGCGCCGGCGGCCAGCGCCACCGCCTCGGCCAGCACCGGCACCGGCCGGCTGAGGAAGACCATCGCCAGCGTGGGCGCCGCGGGCAAGGTGTCGCGGCGGTGGCGCAGCAGGTGGCGGCTCGCGGCGTAGGCCAGCGTCTGCCCCAGCATCATGCCGGCAAAGGCCGCCGCAAAGCCGGCGCCGAAGCCCAGCCGCGCGCCGAGCATGGTGCCGACGATGCTGGACGGAATGGGCAGCAGCACGTCGGCGGCCAGCAGCGCGGCGCCGAGCAGCGCAAACTGCAGCGCATGGCCGTCGCGCGCCGACAGCCAGCGTTCGCCGGGCAGCTCGCCGACAAGCAGAAAAGGTAGTGAAGGAACACACAGGGCCACCACGATGACCCATGCGGCACGGCGCGTGCGTGGCATCATTTCCGCGCAGGTTAGCAGAGGCTTCGTGCGCGCGGCCATTGCCTCACGGGCCCGGGCCGTACGCCGGGAAAGGACCGCCGACATGAAGACGCTTGCCGGTTCGCCGGCGCTGAAGATCCAGGTGATGTGCGAGGGCATCCGCTACACCGAGGCGCTGGGCCGGGCCACGCAGCATGCCATGCCCAACTACTACCCCTACCGCTTCAAGGAAGGCGAGCACGACCCCACGGGCCGCGGCATCACCACCATTCCCTATCTGATCAATACACGCGACGGCACCGAGATCCGCATCCTGGGCGACGGCGATTCGCCCTGGCATGTGGAAGGCGACCTGCAGCAGGGCTACCGCCTGATCGACGACCGCAGCGGCCGCCAGGAGCCGATCGACTTCGAGCCGCTGTGCCCCTGGCAGTCGCAGAAGACGGCCGACGGCCTGCCCTTTGCCCAGGCCGGTGTCACCACGCATGGCGACATGCTGGTGATCAACGTGGCGCCGGGCTGCGAATATTTTCTGCACAAGCACGACGGCGTGTCGATGCGCTGCGGCTTCTGCGCCTATGGCGCGCCCGACGAACGCACCGCGCACCTGGGCCAGAAGACCGGTCAGCTCGAGATCCCGCAGCCGACGCTCGAGCGCATGCACGAGGCGCTGGATGCGGTGCTCGACCAGACCGAGATCCGCCACATCTACCTCGTCGGCGGCTCGCTGACCGACTGGCGCCGCGAGGGCGAGCGCTTCCTGCAGCTGGCGCGCTTCGTCAGGCAGGTCAACCGGCGCGGCATTCCGGTGGCGCTGGGTTCGGGCGCCCTGCCCGATGACCAGATCGCGCAGTTCAAGGCCGAGAACCTGGTCGACCACGTGTGCTTCAACCTCGAGATGTGGTCGGAGCCGCTGTTCGCGAAGGTCTGCCCGGGCAAGAACCGCTATGTGGGCTATGCGCGCTGGATCGCCGCGCTCGAGACTGCGGTGCGCCACTTCGGCCGCGGCCATGTCTATTCGGCGATGGTCGCCGGCATCGAGCTCGACCCCGAGCATGGGCTCGAATGGGAAGAGGCCGCCCGCATCGCGCTCGAAGGTGCCGAAGACCTGTGCCGCCGCGGCATCATCCCGATCTATTCGCTGGTATGGCCGTCCGGCGGGCGCCAGCGGCCCGACTACCACACGCGCATCCGCAGCTATTTCGAGACGCTGGTCGGCGGCTACCAGGACATCCGGCGCCGCCACGGGCTGGCCATCTCCGAGGGTTTCATGTGCCACCGCTGCGCCTACATGCAGCTGGAATGCGACCTCGACCGTGCCGCGCCGGTGACGGCATGAACCCGATGCACCACGCGACGGGCGGCGCCCCCGACCCGACGGCCATCATCCGCCTGAGCACGGCCTACTGGGACAGCCAGACGCTGCTCACCGCCAACCGGGTGCGCCTCTTCGACGCCCTGGCCGACGGCGCGCGCACGCCCGCCGAGGTGGCGCAGGCGCTGCAGCTGGCGCCGCGCGGCACCGCGCTGCTGCTGAAGGCCTGCGCCGGTCTCGGGCTGCTGACCGAGGCCGACGGCCGCTTTGCCAATGCGCCGTCGGCCGCCACCTTCCTGGTGTCGCGCAGCCCGGCCTTCATGGGCAACGTCATCCGCTACAGCGACCAGCTCTACGGCACCTGGGGCCAGCTGGAGCAGTCGCTGCGCGAGGGCCGGCCGGCGCTGCCGGCCGAGGCCTACCTCGGCGACGACCCGGCGCGCACGCGCGCCTTCGTGCTGGCCATGCACGAACGGGCGCTCGGCATCGCACGCGCGCTGGTCGGCCTGCTCGACCTGCAGGGGCGGCGCGCGCTGCTCGATGTCGGCGGCGGGCCCGGCACCTATTCGGTGCTGCTGACCGAACGTTTTGCCGGCCTCGAGGCCGAGGTGCTGGAACTGCCGGGCGTGGCCGCGGTGGCGCGCGAACTGGTCGCCGCCGCCGGCGCCGCCGACCGCGTGGCGCTGCGTGACGGTGACTACCACCACAGCGACTTCGGCCACGGCAAGGACGTGGTGCTGATGTCGGGCATGTTCCACCGCGAATCCGAGGCCAGCTGCCGCGACCTGATCGCGCGCGCCGCCGCCTGCCTGCAACCCGGCGGCCTGCTGATCGTCAGCGATGTCTTCACCGATGCCGGCGGCACGCAGCCGGCCTTTGCCGCCTTGTTCGGGCTGAACATGATGCTCACCGCCCCCGATGGCGGCGTGCATGCCGATGCCGACGTGATGCGCTGGATGGCCGATGCCGGCCTGCGCGACATGCGCAGTGCGGCGCTGCCGCCGCCGATGCCGCACCGCGTGGTGATGGGGGTGAAGCCGTGAGGCGCAGGGGCAGTTTTCTTGCGCTGGGGACGATGATCGCGGCACCGGCGCTCTTCGCCCAGGCGCCGCCGCCCGCACCGGCGGCGGCCTCGGCGGCAGGTGCCGCAGCGCCCGAGATCAAGGCCCTGGGCAACGACCGCTATCAGATCGGCCGCATCGTCGTCGACAAGCGCGCCGGCCGCTTCACCGCCCCGGGCCGCGTGCACGCGCTGGGCAAGCCGCTCGAATACCTGGCCAGCACCCCCGGCGGCATGAAGGCCTACGAAGCGCTGTTCGAGCTCGAGGCGAGCGGCACCGAATTCAACCTCGCCTGCATCCTGATCGGGCTCGAGCCCGATCCGCAACTGCCCTCCTGGCGGCAGTTTCGCGAGACCCCGCGGCTGCGTGGACGGCTGCTGTCGATCTCGGTCGCCTGGACCGATGCCGGCCGCCGGCGCGAGCTGCCGGCGGCCGAGGCGCTGCTCGGCGCCGATGCCGGGGTCGACGCGTCCACCGTGCAATGGGTCTACGTGGGCTCGCCGGCATCCGAAGTCCACGGTCGCTTCGCGGCCGAGGAGACGGGCACGCTGATCGGCTTCATCCATGATGCCAACAGCATCATCGAATCGGTGGCCGCGATCGGCGTCGGCGCCTATGGCTCGGTGCGCGGCAACGACAAGCTGCTGCCGCCGAATGGCTCGGCGATCGAACTGATTGTCGCCGCCCCCGCAGCGGCCCGCTGATTTTCCGTCGATGGCCACGCGCGCGCTGTTCCTGCTGCTGGCAGCCGGCCTGGCCTGCGGGGTGATCGGCGCGCCGGTCGACGAGCTGCAGCCCTCGGCCGCCCGCTTGCTGGTGACGGCCGTCGTCGCCGTGCTGGCGCCGCTGTTCTGGCCCGGTTGCGCCGGCACGCCGGCCGCCACGGTGGTGCGTATCGTCGCCTGGTCGGTGGTGGCGGCGGCGGTGGCCGCGCTGCTGCTGCTGCTGGTGCCCGGCAGTGCGCCGCAGCCGCCGGTGCGCGTCGCCGCGGCCTGCGCGATGCTGCTGTGTCTGCTGCTGCCGGTGCACGCGCTGGCCGGCGTGCTCGGCTCCGGCGCAGGGCCGTCAGGGGCGGAACCCGCCCCGGCGCAGTCGCTGCACGGCACGGCCATCGCGTTCGGGCTGGCCGGCTGGCTGGCGCTGCCGTTATGGCTGGGGCCCGTGGCCGAACTCGTCTCGGCGCACCACCCTGCAGCCATCGACGCGGTCGTTGGCGCCAGCCCGCTGACCCACCTGGCGCTGGCCAGTGGCAATGACTGGCTGCGCATCCAGTGGTTCTACCAGCACTCGAACCTGGCCGCGCTGCAGGTCCGTTATCCGGGCCCGGCCGCGGCGGCCTGGTTTTACGCCGCGCTGGCCGCAACCCTGGTTGCGCTGGGCGTGCTGGCGATCCGCCATCGCCGCACCCGCGGCGGCCCCCACACCCTCGATCCCGCCAAGGAGTACACCGCATGATCCATCGACGACACCTGCTGGCATGGCCCGCCCTGATGCTGGCGGGGGCGCCCTCCGCCTGGGCGGCGGCCGAAAAAATGGACCCCGCCCTGCGCGAGCGCGCGCGGCGTGCGGTCGACGCCGGACTGAACTATCTGCGCGCGCAGCAGGCGCCCGATGGTTCGGTGGGGCGATCGGTCGGCATCACGGCGCTGTCGCTGCGCGCCTTCCTCGAAAGCCACCGCGGCTACAACGAGGGCGACGGCGCCTTCATCACCAACCAGGTCGCCTTCATCCTGGCCAAGGCCAAGCCCGACGGTTCGATCACCGAATCGCTGCAGAACACCAGCTACAACACCGCGGTGGCGATGAATGCGCTGGCGGCGACGAAGAATCCCAAATACGACGCCGTGCTGGCGGCGGCGCGCCAGTACCTGATCCAGCACCAGATCGACGAAGGCGAGGGCTACCAGCGCGACCACCGCTATTACGGCGGCATCGGCTACGGCGGCGACGAGCGCCCCGACCTGTCCAACGTCTACCTGGCGGTCGAGGGCCTGAAGGCGGCGGCGACCGACCCCAAGGACCCGGTCTGGCAGAAGGCGCTGGTCTTCATCAACCGGTCGCAGAACCGCAGCGAGAGCAACGACCAGAAATGGGCGGCCAACGACGGCGGCTTTGTCTACATGCCGGGCTGGAACCCGCCCGAATTCGACAATGGCACCGGCTCCTACGGCGGCATGACGGCTGCCGGGCTGCTGAGCCTGCTGTTTGCCGGCGTCGACAAGAAGGACCCGCGCGTGCAGGCCGCCCACAAGTGGATGACGACGAACTACACCCTCGACGTCAACCCGGGCACGAGCAAGAAGCACGGCCTCTTCTATTTCTACAACGCCTTCGCCAAGGTGATGACGGCCTATGGCGAAGAGGTCTTCACCGACGGCAAGGGCCAGCAGCGCAACTGGAAGACCGAGCTGGCGCAGAAGCTGGTGAGCCTGCAGGCGGCCGACGGCTCCTGGGCCAACGCCGAGTCGAAGGCCTGGTGGGAGGACCGCCCGCAGCTCGTCACCGCGTGGTCGCTGATCGCGCTCCAGCACGCGCTCAGGTAAGCGCGACTTGCGCCGGCTCCTTGTCCTTGCGCTCGCGCTGTGCGGCCTGGCGCAGGCGCAGGCGCCGTCATCGCCGCTCGACCTGACGGCCAGCGCCGCCTGGGCCGGCTGGTCACGCCCCGATCGCCCGACCGAGGTCGACGTCCGCCTGGCGGCCGGCCAGCCGGCCCGCGTCGTGCTGGAAGTCGTGGCGGGGCGGCAGACGGTCGCGACCGAACTGGCGCTGCAGCCGGGGCAGCCGGCACGGGTTCGGATGCCGGTGGCGGCGGCGGAGTCGATCACCGCGCGCGCGCGCGCTGCCGACGGCCGTGAGGTGGCGCAGACGGTGGAGATCAGGCGCTCGGCCTCGCCGCTGCTGGGCGTGGTGCTGGCCGGGGGTGGCACGCTGGCGTTGGCGGGCTTCCACGCCGTCGCGCTGGGGGCCGCCGACCTGCCGCGACTGGCGACGGCCTACGCGGCGATCGACGCGCTGGTGCTGGACGCGTCGCTGCTCACCGCGCTCGATGCGCGCCAGACGGCGGCACTGCTCGGCCACGCCGCGGCCTGCGGGCGCATGGTGGTGCTGCATGCCGATGCACCGGTGCGCCAGCTGCTGGCCGGCGGCGGCGGCTGCGGGCGCCATGCGCTGATGTGGGCCGCGTCGCCCGACGAGGCGCGCCAGGCGCTGACGGATGCGCTGTCGCACCGCCTGCCCGAGCCGGTGGCCCTGGGCGCCATCGGCGAACTGCGGCAACCGGATCTGGCGATCTGGACCCGCGTCGCCGTCGCGGTGGCGATCTATTTCGCCGCCGCCGCCCTGGTGCTGCTGTTCGTGCGCAAGGCAGCAGGGCTGGTGCTGCTGCCGGTGCTGGCAACCGCCGCCATGGGGTTGCTGCTGTGGGCGCAGGAGCCCGTCTCGCAGTTGCTGGTGTGGGGCGAGGGGGGATCGGGCGCGCCGCAGGCGCGCTACCAGGCCTGGCAGCAGGTGCAGGGCGTGGCGCGCGGCAGCGTCCGGGTTTCCATCCCGCCCGCGCTCGGCGGCTCGGCCCAGGCCTGCCAGTCGCGGCAGGCGCTGCGCTTGCAGTTCGACGGCAGCCGCGGCCAGGCCTTGGGGGCCGAGTTCGACAGCCGCTTGTTCGCACGCACCTGGCTGTGCTTTGCCGGCAGCTTTCCGACCACGCGGACGATTGCCGTCGACCTGCGCCCCGATGGCGTGCCGGAGGCACGCAATGCCGGCACCCAGGCCTGGCCGGCCGGCCGGCTGCTGGACGCCGGCCAGGTCTTCGACCTGCCCCCGCTGGCCGGCGGCGCCCGCGCGGCGCTGCCGCCATCGCGCCCCGGGGCGCCGCGCGGGCCCGAGCTGCAGCTGGCAGCCGCCCGCACGGGCTTCGACGGCCGCGCCGCCCTGTGGCCGCTGGACCTGACGGGTGCTGTCGACGCCGGCGCCACCGCGACGGGCTGGCTGCTGGTCGACGTGGCGCCGCGGTGACCGCCATGGCACCACCACCGCCCGCCACCACCGCCGTGCCAGCCCTGGCCTTTGCTGCCGGCGCCTGCGTCGCGGCGGCTGGCGCGCTGTGGTGGCTGGGCGCCACGAGGCTCGCGCTCGCGGCCGATGCCGATACCGCGCGCGTGGCCGACCAGGCGTGGCAGGCGATCTGGATCGCCCGCGCCATGGTGCTGGCGGTGCTGAGCCCGCGGCTGGCCTCGTGGCTGGCCTGGCGGCCGGCGGCAGCGGCCGGCATCGTGCTGCTGGCCCCGGCCTGGCCGCTGGCGGTGCTGATGGGGTCGGCGGGCGGCGCCGTCCTCGCGCCCGCCCTGCGCGCCGAGGGCCTGCTGCTGGCCGCGGCGGTGGTCCTGCCGGGGCTGGGACAAGGGCTGCGTCGCCTGCTGCGTCGCGGGTCGCTTGCCGACAGCGTGGCCACGCTGCTGGGCGTCGGACTGGCCCTGGGGCTCTGGCATGGCCGCCACCTCGTCTTCTGACAGCGTCGAGCACGCGCTGCAGCAGCTGCTGTCGGCGGTGCGCCGCCACCTGTGGCTGGCGCAGGCGGCCGCCGCCGCGCGCGCGGCGTGCTGGCTCGGCGCCGGCGCTGTGCTGCTGGCGCTGGCGCTGCACCTGGGCGTCACCCCGGTGCCGCTGCCCGTGGTGCCGGGCGCCTTGGCGCTGATCGGGCTCGGCGCCGCGGCCTGGGCGCTGCGGCAGCGCCCCGGCGATCCGGCCTGCGCCCTCTGGGCCGACCGCCACCTGGGCGGCGCGTCGGCCGTCACGACCTGGCTGGAACTGTCGCGCACGACAGCGACCGTTGCGCCGGCGCCGGCGGCGCGCCAGCGGCTCGAACGCTGGCTGGCCGCGCGGCTGCCGGCGAGCCGGCAGCAACTCGCGACGCTGGCCACCGCGCACCGGCTGCAGCGCCCGCTGCTGACGATGCTGGTCTGCACGGGCCTGGTGACCGGAGTGCTGTCGCTGCGGCAGGCCGCGGTGCCGGCGCCACCCGCGCCCTCGGCGAAGTCCCCGGCCGCCACCGCCAGCCCCGCGCCGCTGGCCGCCGCCGACCCGGCGGCCGCGGACAGGGCCAGCGCGCTGGCCCGCGCCGCGCGCGCGGCTGCCGAGCGCGCCGCGGCGCCCGGGTCCGGTGACCGCGCCGGGGCGCCGGCGAACGCGCAGGCACCAGGGCGCGACGCTGCGCTCGCGCGTGCCGATGCCCGGGCCGATGCCCGGGCCGATGACTCGCCGCGCACCGCTTCGCCGGCGCAAGACGGTGCCGGCGTCCCCGCACCCGGCGACGCACCGGCCGGCGCCGGCGAAGCCGGCCGCGCGGGGCAGGGCAGCGCCGGCCAGGGGCAAGGACTTGGTGACAGCCGCGACGACCGTGCCGATGTTGGCGTTTCGCGGGCAGCGCGCGCGCCCTCGGGCATGCCAGCATCGGAGCTGGCCGACCGGCCGGGGGCTGGCGCCTGGCAGGCCGACGCCGCAACGTCGGCGCGCTTTGCGGCCGACGCATCGCCCGGCAGTCGTGCCACCATGGCCAGTCTGCCGGAGCCCGCACCCGCGCTGCCGCCCCCGGCCACCGACGGCCCCCGACCGAGCCCGACCGAAGCGAGCTATGTACGAGCATGGATGAAAGCGAGCGCACGAAGGCCCTGAGTGCCGTCCCGGCTGCCGCGGACGACTACGCGCAGGCGCACCAGCAGCTCGGCGCGTTGCGCAGCCGGCTCGGCCGCGTCATCGTCGGCCAGGACGAGCTCATCGCGCAGCTGGTCACGGCCGTCTTTGCCGGCGGCCATGTGCTGCTGGAAGGGCTGCCCGGCCTGGGCAAGACCCACCTCGCGAAGGCCCTGGCCGCGGCGCTGGGCCTGCGCTGGGGCCGGGTGCAATGCACCCCCGACCTGATGCCGGCCGACGTGACGGGAACCGACATCTACGTCACCGCCGCCAGCGGCGCTTCGGCCTTCGAATTCCGCCCGGGCCCGGTCTTCGCGCAGCTGGTGCTGGTCGACGAGATCAACCGCGCCACGCCGCGCACGCAGGCGGCGCTGCTCGAGGCCATGCAGGAGCGCCAGGTCACGCATGCCGGCCACACGCACCCGCTGCCGCAACCCTTCTGCGTGCTGGCGACGCAGAACCCGATCGAGCTCGAAGGCACCTACCCGTTGCCGGAGGCCCAGCTCGACCGCTTCATGTTCAAGCTGACGGTGCCGGCACCGGCGCGCGACGCACTGCGCGCGATGCTCGACGTGTCGCTCGACGACGAGCCGGCCGATGCCGTGCAGCCGCTGGCCGGCCCCGCCGACGTGCTGCGCATCGCACAGCTGTGCCGCACCGTGCTGCTGGGCGAACGCTGCAAGGACGCGGCGGTCGACCTCGTGCTCGCCACGCAGCCCGACCCTGCCGACGGCGGCAGCGCGGCCGAGCCGCGCCGGCACATCCGCTACGGCGCCAGCCCGCGTGCGCTGCAGGCGCTGGTGCGCGCCGCCCGCGTGCGCGCGCTGATGGCCGGGCGCGTGCACGTCGACGTCGCCGATCTCGATGCCGTGGCGCTGCCGGTGTTGCGCCACCGCGTGCTGCTGCGCCTGCAGAGCGAGCTCGACGGCCGCGACGTCGACTCCCTCTTGGCTTCGATCGTCGACGCATGGCGGCGCCGGGCGTGATCCGCACGCAGCTGCCGGCCGAGCCGGAGCTGCAGGCCTTCGCCGCGGCCGCGGCACAGCTGCTGGTCGAGCGGCAGCCGCGCTCGCCGGGCCTGCGCGCGGTGTCGCGGCGCGTCGGCGTCGGCCTGCAGCACCTCGATCACCGCGACTATGCCCCCGGCGACGAGGTGCGCCACATCGACTGGCGGCAGACGGCGCGGCTGCGGCGGCCGATCCTGCGCCGCTTCGAGTCGGAGTCGGTGTCGGACTGGACGCTGGTGCTCGATGCCAGTTCGTCGATGTCGGTTCACGGCGGCGCCAAATGGCAGGCCGCGGTGCAGGTGGCCGCCGCACTGAGCTTTGCGCTGCTGCACCTGGGCCACCGGGTCGGCCTGCTGGCCTTCGGCAGCCAGCTGCTGGCGCAGTGCCCGCGCGGTCGCGGGCAGCGCCACTATGCGGCCATCGCGCGGCAGTTGCTGGCGCTGCAGCCGGCGCCGCGCGGCGAACGCTCCGAGCTGGGCGTGTGTGCACCGTCGCTGCACGACGCGTCGTCGGTCTTCGTGCTCGGCGACTTCCTGGCCGACGACGCCATGTGCCGTGACCTGGGTGCGCTGCGCCAGCGCTGCACGGCGCTGCACGCGATGCAGATGCGCAGCGACGCCGAGACCCGGCTCGCGCCGGCCGGGGAGGTCGACCTCGTCGACGCCGAAAGCGGCCGGCAGGCCCGGGTGATGGCGGATGCGCAAGCCGAGGCCATCGCCGCCACGGCCCGCGCCGCCATGACGGCCCGGCTGCAGGCCTTCTGCCTGCGCCATGGCATTGCCTTCACCGACTGGGAGATCGGGCAGCCGTGGCGCTGGGCCTTGCTGCAACACCTGATGCGGGCGCGCGCCAATTGCTGAGCTGGGTCACCCCCCTGTGGCTGCTCGGCCTGGCCATGCTGCCGCTGATCCGCTGGCTGCACCGCGGCGGGCCACGGCGGCAGGCGCTGACGGTGTCGCGCCTGGCGCTGTGGCAGGGCGCCGAACGGCCCGGCCCGGCCGGCGGCGAGCGCCGGCCGCCCGACCCGGCATGGCGCCGCCGTGCGCTGCTGACGGCGCTGCTGGTGATCGCGCTGGCCGAACCGCAGTGGCATTCGTCGCGGGCGCGCATCACCGTCTGGCTGGACGATTCGCTGCACATGCTCACGCGCGAGGACGGCACCACGCGGCTGGACGCGGGCTGGGCGGCGCTGCAGGCACAGCTGGCCGCCAGCGGGCCGGCCGAGGTCGAACTGCGATCGCTCGGCGATCCCTGGCGCACGAGGGGCGCGCCCGACGCCGCGCTGCTGGCCGCGGTGGCCGCCGAGGCCGGGCGGCACGAACCCGGCCCGCCCCCCGAGGCCCTGCTGTCGCGCGACCGCCAGCACTGGCTGCTGACCGACGGTGCCGACGCCTCGCTGCTCGACTGGGGCAGCGGCCGCGGGCCGGACCACCTCGTCGCGGTGGGCCGGACGCAGCGCAATGCCGGGCTGCAGCGGCTGGCCGCCCGGCGCGACCCGGAGGATCCGCAGCGGCTGCAATTGCTGGTCGTGGCCATCAACGGCGGTGCGGCGGAAGAAACGCGGGAGATCGTCGTCGCCGACGACAGCGGCGAGCAGGGCCGCACCTTGCGCACCATCGCCGCGGGCCGCACGGCGTCGTGGCGGCTGACCCTTCCCGCGGCCGGGGTGGGCCGGCTGCGTGCCGTGCTGCAGCCGGGCGACGCACTGGCGGCCGACGATGAGCTGCGGCTGGACCTGGCCCCGCTGCGCCGCCGGCGCCTGGCCGTCGATGCGGCCTGTCCGCCTTCCGTGCAGGCCGCCGTCGATGCCCACCCCCGCCTCGAGCGCGGCAGCTTGGACGCTGCCGAGGCCGCCATCGACTGCAGCGGCCTGCGTGCGCCGCTGCCGACGGTCAGCCTGCAGGCACGGCAGCTGCCCACGCCGCTGACGGCAGCGCTGCGCTGGTCGTCGGCCTGGCCAGCGGCACAACGCGTGGTGCTCGACCCCGACCGGCTGCGCAGCGCCGCGCGGCTCGAGGTCGGCCGCGCCGATGTGGTGCTGCTGGCTGCCGGCGACGAGGCGCTGATCGTGCGCCGCGACGGGCAACCCGCTCGCATCGAGACCGCGCTGGACTTCGGTGCCGGTGCCGGCGGCGCGGCTGCCGAACGGCCGCTGCTGCTCAACCGGATGCTCGAGCAGCTGCTGGGCGAACCGCTGCTCGATGGCGTGGCCATGGCCGAGCGCAGCGCGGCCGCATCGCGCGTGGTGCCGCAGACGGCTGCGCCGCCTGCGCAACGGCCGGATCGGGCCGTGGCCACGGGTCGGCCACGCGCGGCGACGCAGGCGCTGCTGCTGGCCGCGCTGGCGGTGCTGGGCTGGGAACTGGCCGTGCTGGCCCGGCAGTCGGCCCGCCGCCGTGCGGGCACGCCGTGAGCGCGCGCCGCAGCCTGCTGGCGCTGGCCCTGCAGTGCGGGGCGCTGGCGGCGCTGCTGGCGGCGCTGGCGGGCGTGGCCTGGCTCGATCCGCGCAGTCAGCCCCGGCTGGCGGTGCTGGTCGACCGCTCCGACAGCATGCCGCCGGCCGCCGCCGATGCCGCGCTGGCCGAGGTCACACGGGCGGCCCGCGCGGCCGGCTTTGGCGATGCGCGCATCCTCGAATTCGCCGGACAGGCCGGCGCAGAGGCCGGCGCGGGCGACGCCGCCGCGGCCTGGGCCGCCCTGCAGCCTTCGTCCACCGACATCGAGACAGCGCTGCAGGCGGCACTCGGGCTGCATGCGCAGTCGGCCTTCGATGCCATGGTGCTGATTTCCGACGGCCACGCGAGCGCCGGCGACACCGCGCGCGGGCTGGCCGCCGCGCGCGGCGCCGGCTTGCCGGTGCACTGGCTCGGCGTCGGGCGGCCGGCGCCGGCCGCACGCATCGCCGAGGTCTCGGCGCCGCGCGATGCCCGGGCCGGCCAGCCGCTGCGTCTGGTGGCGCCGGTGGCGGCGGCCGGCCCCTGGCGGTTGACCGCCACCGCCCGCACGCCCGGCGGCCAGGTGCTGACCGCCCGCGCCGAAGGGCGTGGCGGCGCGACGGCCACCCTCGATCTCGAGGCGCCGCCGCCCGGGCCGCTGCGCGTGGACCTGGCACTCGACGACACCGCCACCGGCGCCGTGCTGGACCGCTGGCCCGATGCCGCCCTGGTGGAGATCCAGGCCGCTGCGCCGCTGCTGTATGCCGACGGCGGCGCCGGCGGCGCCTTCGCGCGCAGCCTGCAGCGCGGCGGCTGGGCCCTCGACCGCGTGCCGGCCACCCGGCTCGACAGCCTGGCCGACGCGCTCGGCGGCTACCGCGCGGTGGTGCTCGACGATGTTGCGCTGGCCGACGCCGGACCGCGCTGGTGGCAGGCGCTGGCCGATGCCGTGCGCCGGCAGGGCCTCGGCCTGCTGGTGCTCGGCGGCGAGCGCTCCTTCGCGCTGGGTGGCTATCGTGAATCGGTGCTCGAATCGGTGCTGCCGGTGCGGTCGGAACCGGCGGCGCTGCGGCCGGCGGTGGCGATGGTCTTCGCCGTCGACAAGTCGGGCAGCATGGGCCAGGGCAGCGACGGCGTCGATCGCCTGCAATGGGCGCAGCGTGCCGTGATCGAGACCGCCCGCGGGCTGGACGACAGCGATGCGCTCGGCCTGGTGGTCTTCGACGCCGAGCCGCGCGTGCTGCTGCCGCTGGCGCCGGTGCCGGCGGCGCGGCCGGCGCTGGCGCGCGACTGGCCGGTGCAGGCGCGCGGCGGCACGCGGCTGGCACCGGCGCTCCAGGCGGCCATCGGCGAGCTCGAACATGCGCCGGCCGCGCGCCGCCTGCTCGTGCTGGCCAGCGACGGCTTCGTCGATGCCTCGCCGCTGGATGCCCTGCGCGCGCGCATCGCGCGTGCCCGCATCGAGACCGTCGTGCTGGGCATCGGTGCCGATGCCGATCTGGGCGCGCTCGAACGCGCCGTCGGCGGCGATGCCTCACGGCTGCTGCGCGTCAACCAGCCGGCCGAACTGCCGCGCGCGATGCGCGCCGGGGTCGAGCGCGTGCGCGCCCGCGTCGAGCGCGGCACGATCGCGGCGCAGCAGCGTGCACCGCTGCCCTTTGCGCCCGCCCAGCTGGCCGACTGGCCGCCGGTTGCCGCCCATCCGGTGACGCAGGCGCGGCCCGAGGCCATGGTGTCGGTGACGTCGGCAAGCGGCGAGCCGCTGGTGGCCTGGCAGCAGGTCGGCCAGGGCCGCGTCGCGGTGGTCACCAGCGGCCTGGGCCCCTGGGCGCCGCGCTGGCTGCCATGGCGAGAGTGGCCGCGGCTGGCGGGCGGTCTGGCCGGCTGGGTCGGCGGCCAGACGCCGACCGCCGCGATGGCCCTGAAGGTGCTGGACCGACCCGAAGGCCTGAGCGTCGAAGTCGACCAGGCGGACGGAGCCGACGGGCCGGAACAGCCGGCGCCGTCGATCGTCGTGACCACGCCGACGGGTGCCGTGCAGACGCTGGCCGCCGAGCCGGTGGCGCCGGGCCGGATGCGCGCACGCCTGCCCGCGGCCGGACCGGGCCTGTACGCGCTGACGATGGCCACGGCGCAGGGATCGCAGCGCTTGCTGCACCTTCGGCGCGCACCGCTCGAGCAGCGCAGCTGGGGCCTGAATGCCCAGGCGCAGGCCTGGCGCACCGCCGGCCTGGTGACGGACTGGGACGCCGCCGCCTTGACGCGCCCGCGCGGCGGCGATCGCAGTCGTCCGCTCGACCGCACGCTGGTGACGCTGGCGCTGCTGCTGATGCTGGCCGGCGTGGCGGTCGATCGCCTGCCGGCGCTCGCGCTGCGCGGGCGCTGGCGGTGGCCGCCGCGTGCCTGACCCGGCACCCGCCCTGGCGCGGCCTGCGGCGCCGGCGCATCGGCGACCGGCACGATGCCGCTGGCCGTCCCGAACGGCCGCCTGCAGCGCGTGCCATCCCGTGCGGACTGTCACGCGATGCCGCCGCCGACCCCCCTGCGTGGAGCATGTCCGGCACGGAGCGGGCCGATACACTGGCTCGGGCATCCTGCTCGCGGGCGCTCAGGCATCGAGCGCCGCCGCAGCAGGGGACGCGTCAAGCAGCGGTCACCCGCGGCCGGTCGCGCGGCAGGATCGCCGCACCCGTCAGGAGAGAAGGCAGTTGGACCAGCGATGCGGCACAGGCGCCGAGCGGCCGCGAGACGGCAACGATCGGCGAAGGCCCGGGCCATGACCCCGACGCTCGTGCTCGACATCGTCGGGCTGACCCCCGCCCTGCTGCCGCATGCGCCGCACCTGCAGGCGCTGGCGCAACAAGGCGCGATGCGGCCGCTGCAGACGGTGCTGCCGGCCGTCACCACCACCGTGCAGTCCACGCTGCTGACGGGCCTGCAGCCGCGCGACCACGGCATCGTGGCCAATGGCTGGTATTTCCGCGACCTGTCCGAGATCTGGCTGTGGCGGCAATCGAACCGGCTCGTGGGGGGCGAGAAGATCTGGGAGGCGGCGCGGCGGCGCGACCCGGCGTTCACCTGCGCCAAGCTGTTCTGGTGGTACAACATGTACGCCAGCGTCGACGTGGCCGTGACACCGCGGCCGATGTACCTGGCCGACGGGCGCAAGCTGCCCGACATCCACACCCACCCGGCGGCCTTGCGCGACGACCTGCAGGGGCACCTGGGGCAGTTTCCGCTGTTCGAGTTCTGGGGGCCGGGCGCCGGCATCGGGTCGAGCCGCTGGATCGCCGACAGCAGCCTGCGCGTGATGCAGCAGCGGCAGCCGACGCTCACGCTGATCTACCTGCCCCACCTCGACTACGACCTGCAGCGCTTCGGGCCCCACCATCCCGGCATCGCGGCCCAGGTGGCGGCCGTCGATGCGCTGTGTGCGCCGCTGATCGAGCAGGCGCGCCGGATGGGCGGCCACGTGGTGGCGCTGTCGGAATACGGCATCACCGAGGTGTCGCGGCCGGTGCACATCAACCGCGCGCTGCGGCAGGCGGGCTGGCTGCAGGTGCGCGTCGAGCGCGGGCTGGAACAGCTCGATGCCGGCGCGTCGGACGCCTTTGCGGTCGCCGACCACCAGCTGGCGCATGTCTATGTCGCGCGGCCGGAGTTGTTGCCCGCGGTCGCCGCCTGCCTGCGCGCACTGCCGGGCGTGGAAGCCGTGCTCGACGACGAAGGCAAGCGCGCCGCGGGGCTCGACCACCCGCGCTCGGGCGAACTGGTCGCGGTGGCCGCCGCCGACAGCTGGTTCACCTACTACCACTTCCTGGACGACGCGCGCGCGCCGGACTTTGCGCGCACGGTGGACATCCACCGCAAGCCGGGCTACGACCCGGTGGAGCTGTTCATCGATGCGCGCATCCGCATGCCCAGGCTGGCGGTCGCTACGCGCCTGGCGCGCAAGGCACTCGGCATGCGCTACCTGATGGACGTCATCGGGCTCGACGCGTCGAGGGTGCGCGGCTCTCATGGCCGGCCGACCGACCGCGCCGAAGACGGGCCCTTGTTCATCACCTCCGCGCCCGAGCACCTGCCCGGCGACGGGCCGGTGCCGGCCACGGCCGTCAAGCAAGTGCTGCTCGATCACCTGTTCGGAGGCCGCACATGAACGCGCGCGAACCCTCGTCGGGCCCTGCCAGCCCCGCAGCCGCCGCATTGCTGCAGCGCTGGCTGGAGGACCGGCTGGATGCCGCCGGCACGCAGTGGCTGCGCGAGGCCGTGGCCGGCGTGGCCGCGGATGCCGGCGACCGGGCCTTGTTCCGCAGCGTCAGCCTGGTCTCGCGCCGGCTCGGCAAGGCCGCGCTGGCGCCGGGCGCTGCGGCGCTGGCCGAAGCCGACCAGGCCCGTCCCGGCTGGGACCCGTCGACCTGGACGCTGGACCAGGCCGCGCGCGTGCTGCTGCTGCTGGCAGGCGGCCGCGATGCCGACGGCTTCGTGCACCGGCTGGACCAGCTGTGCGCGACCGCCGACCTCGACGAACTCGTGGCCTTCCACCGCGGCCTGCCGCTCTACCCCTTTGCCGAACGCCATCGCCAGCGCGCCGCCGAGGGGCTGCGCTCGAACATGCGCCCGGTCTTCGAGGCGGTCGCGCACCGCAACCCCTACCCTGGCGAGCAACTGTCCGAGCCGGCCTGGAACCAGATGGTGCTGAAGGCCTTGTTCGTGGGCAGCGTGCTGCATCCGGTCGTCGGCCTCGACCGCCGCGCCAATGCCGCGCTGGCGCGCATGCTGGCCGACCATGCGCACGAGCGCTGGGCCGCGCGCCGCCCGGTGAGCCCGGAACTCTGGCGCTGCATCGGCCCTTTTGCCGGCGGCGCCTTGCTCGACGACCTGGCCCGCGTGCTCGCGACCGGTTCGCCACCCGAGCGCGCCGCGGCCCTGCTGGCGCTGCGGGCATCGCCCGACCCGCACGCGAAGCGGCTGATCGATGAGCATGCCGCACTGCGTGACGACTTGGCCGCGCGGCGCATCGACTGGTCCACGGTTCTCGCTTACAACTGATCCCGCCCGGAGGTCTGCCATGCGTTTCATCGACCCGCACATCCACATGTCGGCCCGCACGACCGATGACTACGAACGCATGCGCGATGCCGGCATCGTGGCGGTGATCGAACCGGCGTTCTGGCTGGGCCAGCCGCGCACCCATGTCGGCAGCTTCATCGACTACCTGTCGAGCCTGGTCGGCTGGGAGCGTTTCCGGGCGTCGCAGTTCGGCATCCGCCACTACTGCACGATCGGCCTCAACAGCAAGGAGGCCAACAACGAGGCGCTGGCCGAGGCGGTGATGGACATCCTGCCGCGCTACCTGTCCAAGGAAGGCGTGGTGGCGGTCGGCGAGATCGGCTACGACGACCAGACCGAACTCGAGGACCGCTACTACCGCGCGCAGCTGCAGCTGGCGCGCGAGTTCGACATGATGGTGATGGTGCATACGCCGCACCGCGACAAGAAGGCCGGCACCATCCGCAGCATGGAGGTCGCGCTCGAGATGGGGCTGCCGCCCCACCGCGTGGTGATCGACCACAACAACGAGGAGACCGTGCGCGACGTGCTCGACCGCGGCTTCTGGGCCGCCTTCACGCTCTACCCGCAGACCAAGATGGGGCACGAGCGCATGGTCGAGATCGTCCGCCAGTACGGATCGGAGCGCATCTTCGTCGACTCCAGCGCCGACTGGGGCGTGTCCGACCCGCTGGCGGTGCCTAAGACGGCGCAGCTGATGCTGACGCGCGGCATCGCCCCGGCGCATGTCGAGGCCACCTGCTACCGCAATGCCCTGCTCGCCTATGGCCAGAGCGGCCAGTTCAGCGAGAGCGACTGGCTCGAGCCGCAGGCCATCGACCAGCGCGAGCTGTTCGAAGGCAACAGCGTGCTGCGCGGACAGGCGCCGCGCATCGACGAGCCGGTCGCAGCGGCCGAAGGCGCAACCGTGCGCGCCTGAACGGCCGCAATCCCCTGCCCATCCTGGAGCCGACCATCGTGAGCGCAAAGATCAGCGTGCTGCCGCAGCGAGAGGACCCGCCGACGGCCGTCTACCTGCAGTCCTTCGCCGTGCGCTACGAATACCCGGTGTTCTTCACCGAGAACCTGTTCGCACGCGACAACACGATCTTCCGCGACACGCTGCTGCGGCGCGAGCCCAAGCGCCGCCATCGGGTGGTGGTCTTCATCGATGCCAACGTGGCGGCGTCGTTTCCCTCGCTCGCCCATGACATCGCCGGCTATGCCGACCACCATGCCGAATCGATGCGGCTGCTGGCGCTGCCGGAAACGGTGCCGGGCGGCGAGTCGGTGAAGAACGATCCGGCGCTGCTGACGAAGCTGCAGCGCCGGCTGGTCGACCTCGGCGTCGACCGGCAGGCCTTCGTCGTCGGCATCGGCGGCGGCGCCTTTCTCGACATGGTCGGCTATGTCGCTTCGTCCACCCACCGCGGCATCCGCCACGTGCGCGTGCCGACCACGGTGCTGGCGCAGAACGACTCTGGCGTCGGCGTCAAGAACGGCGTCAACGCCTTCGGTGCAAAAAACCTGATCGGCAGCTTCGCGCCGCCGTTTGCCGTCATCAACGATGCGGCCTTCCTGCGCACGCTGCATCCGCGCGACAAGATCGCCGGCGTTGCCGAGGCGGTGAAGGTGGCACTGATCCGCGACCGCGGCTTCTTCGAGTGGCTGGAAGCCCATGCCGACGACCTGCGCGCGTGCGAGGCCGCGGCCATGCGGCACATGATCCGGCGCTGCGCCGAGCTGCACATGCGGCAGATCGCCCATGGCGGCGACCCCTTCGAGACCGGCAGCGCGCGCCCGCTGGACTATGGCCACTGGGCCGCCCACCGGCTGGAAGCGCTGACGGCGCACGAACTGCGCCACGGCGAAGCGGTGGCCATCGGCCTGGCGCTGGACACGCGCTATTCGGTGCAGACCGGCCTGCTGCGCATCGGCGAGGACGCGCGCGTGCATGCGCTGCTCAAGCGCCTGGGCTTTCACCTCTGGCATCCGGCGCTGGAATGGCGCGACGCCGACGGCCGCTGGCAGCTGCTGCGCGGGCTGGAGGAATTCCGCGAACACCTGGGCGGCGACCTGACCATCACCCTGCTGCGCGACATCGGCGTCGGCGAGGAGGTGCACCAGATGGACCGCGACGAGATCCTGCGCGCGCTGGCCTGGCTGCGCCAGCGGGAGCATGGCGTGTGAAGCTCGACCGCGGCGTCCACCTCACCTACTGCAGCAACATCCACCCCGGCGAATCCTGGGCCGAGGTGCGGGACAACCTCGATCGCCATGTGCGCGCGGTGCGTGACCGCGTGCAGCCCGGCTGCGACTTCGGCATCGGGCTGCGGTTGTCGGCGCGCGCCGCCGCCGAGCTCGCCGAGCCGCAGGCCTTGTCCGAGCTGCGCGCCTTCCTCGCGCGCGAACGAATGTACGTCTTCACGATCAACGGTTTTCCGTACGGCGCCTTTCATGGCACGCCGGTGAAGGCCGAGGTCTACCGCCCCGACTGGCGCGATCCGGAACGGCTGCGTTATACGAACCAGCTGGCCGACCTGCTGGCGGCGCTGCTGCCCGACGACGCCGGCCTCGACGGCAGCGTCAGCACCGTGCCCGGGGCCTTCAAGCCGGCGCTGGCCGGCGCGGCGGACGTGCAGACCATGGTCGAGCACCTGCTGGCCCATGTCGCCCACCTGGTGGCCCTGCGCGCGCGCACCGGTCGGCGCATCGCGCTGGCGCTCGAGCCCGAGCCGCACTGCTTCCTCGAGACCATCGCCGAGGTGGTCGACTTCTTCGGCCGCCACCTGTTCGGCCCGGCCGCCGTGCAGCGGCTGGCGGCGCTGACGGCACTGGACGCCACCGCGGCCGCGCGGGCCTTGCGCGAGCACCTCGGCCTGTGCCTGGACCTGTGCCATGCCGCGGTGGAATACGAATCCGCCGCCGAGGGCCTGCGGCAGCTGGACGCGGCGGGCATCCGCGTGCACAAGATGCAGGTCAGCGCCGGCCTGCGGCTGCCGGCGCTCGACGCCAAGCCCTGGCCGCGCTGCGGCGCTTCGACGATGCGGTCTATCTGCACCAGGTGGTCGAGCGCACGGCTCTCGGACTGCACCGCTACGCCGATCTGCCGGCGGCCTTCGCGGCGCTGCCGGACGGCGCGGCAGCTACCGACCGCGAGTGGCGCGTGCACTTCCACGTGCCGATCTTCCTCGACCGCATCGAGCCGTTCGAGTCGACGCAGGCCTTCGTCCGCGAGGTGCTCGCGATCCAGCGTGCGCGCCCGGTATCGGCGCACCTGGAGGTCGAGACCTACACCTGGGACGTGCTGCCCGCCCCTTTGCGCAGCGGCTCGGTCGACGCCGCCATCGCACGCGAACTCGACTGGGTGCGGCACGAGCTGACGGCATGAAACTGGCACTGGCCCTGCAACTGGGCCGCATCTCCAACCTGCCCACCGTGTGGACCAACGTGCTGGCCGGCGCGCTGCTGGCCGGCGGCAGCCTGGGCGATGCGCGGCTGCCCTTGCTGATGCTGGCGCTGTCCTGCTTCTACATCGGCGGCATGTTTCTCAACGATGCCTTCGACCGCGACTTCGATGCACGGCATCGACCCGAGCGGCCGATCCCGTCCGGCCGCGTGTCGGCGCGGCAGGTCTTCACCATCGGCTTCGGCTTGCTGGCCGCCGGCCTCGTCGCCATCGCCTGGCAGGGCCAGGCTGCCGCGGGTGGGCCGGCCTGGCACGCGCTGGCGGCTGCCTGCGCCCTGGCGGTGGCGATCGTGTTCTACGACGCCTTCCACAAGAACAACCCGCTGAGCCCGCTGGTCATGGGCCTGTGCCGCGTGCTCGTCGTCGTCACGGCGGCCTATGCCTACACGGCGTCGCCGCCTTCGGCGGTCTGGCTGGCAGCGACCGGGCTGCTGTGCCACCTGATCGGCCTGACCTACATCGCCAAGCAGGAGCACCTCGACCGCATCGGCCACCTCTGGCCGCTGGGCTTCCTGGCCCTGCCGCTTCTGTACGGCGCATCGCTGGCGGTTTCGGCGCCGCTGGCCGCGCTGCCGCTCGTGCTGTATGCGGCCGTGCTGGTGCTGGCCCTGGGGCTGCTGCGCCGGCGCCGGCCCGGCGATGTGCCCAGGGCCGTCGTCACCTTGATTGCCGGCATGTCGCTGTTCGACAGCGTGGTGCTCGCCGGCGCCGGTCAGGCGGGCGCGGCCGCCCTCGCCATCGCTGCATTCGTGCTGACGCTGGCGCTGCAGAAGTGGGTCTCGGGGACCTGATCGCCACCCTCCCCGGCGCAACAACTGTTGCAGCACGTCAGCCCGCCCTGCATCGGCTGACAGCTGGCAACGCCCTTCACCCCTGGTCCGCGCCGATGCGGCCGGCGTCGCCGACGATCGCGGCACGCGGCTGCGGCCGAGCCCTGACCGAAGGAGTGATCCCATGAAGAACCCGACCCCCCTGCAGCGAACCGGCCTCGCAGCCGGCCTGCTGGTGCTGGCCTCGGCATCGGCGCTGGCCGGCGACGGCCTGGCCTCGCTGGCCTATGCCGGCGGCGAGGCGCTGGCGCCCGAGCACGAGGCGCGCCTGCTGTCGATGACCACCACGCCCGGCGGCAGCCTCACCCGTGACGAGGTGCGCCGGCAGCTCGCCGAGGCCCGGCAGGACGGCACGCTGGCCGAGGCCGGCGAGATCGCCGAAACGCCGCGCGTGCTGGTCGCGCGCAGCAGCGCCAACGAGCGCCAGGTGCGCGAGATCCTGGCCGCGCAGGAGGCCGAACGCACCCGGCTGGCAGCCGCCGAGGCCGAGGCCGAGGCGCGCCGGCAGGCCCAGGTGACGGTGCTGGCGCAGGCCGCGCCGGTGGACCCGGCGGCGGCCGAGGCCGTGTCGGGCAGCCCGGCCGCCGAGCCCGCGGCCATCCCGCCGGCCCTGGCCGATGCGGCCGGCCCGGCGCCGGCGGTGCCCGGCGACGAGCGCGATGACCGCCCCGGCGACGGCCCCGCAGACCGCCCGGCCCTGGCCCCGCTGGAGCTGCCCGCGACGCGCCCGTCGGAGCTGCCGGTCGAGACGCTGATCGACAAGGACTGACGCCACACCCGGCCCGCGGTTGGCGCGGAACTTCGGCGCGGCCTTCGGTACGCCGCGGCCAGGCGCGTGGCCTGTTCGATGGCGAGCGCGGCACCGGCACGGCCATCGTCGGCACCGAAGACGCGCGCCAGCCGATGCCGGCAATGATCAGGTGGTCACCGTTGGCCTCGATCCGGCGCGCCAGCCCGGTGATGTCGGCTGCCGTCATGCCGCCGCCCATCAGTTCGATGGGCGAAATGCGGTGGATCACCGGGCCTGGGCCCGTGCCGCGGTCCTGCCGAAGCTGGCGATCGTCGACCCGGCCGCCTGCACGGTGAGCGCGCGCGGCGGATGCGCCTTGATGCGCGCCCCCTCACTTCTCGACCTCGATCTGCGTCGACAGGCGAGTACGCGGCCAGCCTGGACGGTGTGACGCTCGATGGCGAGTTGATCGTCGAGATCAAGTGCCCGTACAAGGGCCAGGGGTCGGCGCTGTGGCGGGCGGTCGAGGCCGGCGAGGTGCCCGAGCACTACCGGATGCAGGCGCAGCACCAGCTGATGGTCAGCGGGGCTGCCTTCGCCCACCTGTGGGTGTTCGACGGCAAGGTCGGGCTGCTGCGCGAGATCCGGCCAGAGGCGCCGGCGGCGGAGGTCATCCGCCAGAGCCCCGCCGCAGCGCCGGGTTCGTCGCTTTTTGGGGCGGAAACCCTGCCCGGCCCCTACACAGCCCCTGCACGGCGCCCGAAAACAACAAAGCCCAGCGGGTGAGGCTGGGCTAAGTCGTTGATTTATTTGGTGGCCTGGGGCGGAATCGAACCACCGACACGCGGATTTTCAATCCGCTGCTCTACCAACTGAGCTACCAGGCCGAAGCGTCGGAGTATAGCGGCTCTCGCACCATGCCCCACTCAGGCGGCGCCGCGCTTGTTGCGGCTGAGGTCCACACCCAGCTGCTTGAGCTTGCGGTACAGGTGGGTGCGCTCGAGGCCCGTCTTTTCAGCCACGCGCGTCATCGAGCCGCCTTCCTTGGCCAGGTGAAACTCGAAGTAGCTCTTCTCGAAGGCGTCGCGCGCCTCGCGCAGCGGGCGGTCGAGGTCGAAGCTCTGTTCGGACCGCGGGCCGCTGGGCACCACCACAGGCAGGGGCGCAGCGACCAGACCACCGCCCGTGCCCTCGCCCGGAAGGCCGCCGCCCTCGCCGCGCGCCGCCGGGCCTCCCCCGTTGGCCGGCGCGGGGCCACGCCCGCCGGGCTTGACCAGCGCCACCTCCACCGCGCGCAGCAGCTTCTGCAGCGTGATGGGCTTCTCGAGGAAGGCGCTGGCACCGAACTTGGTGGCCTCGACGGCGGTGTCGATGGTGCCGTGGCCGCTCATCATGATCACCGGCATGCTCAGCATGCCGGTGGCGCCCCATTCCTTGAGCAGGCTGATGCCGTCGACGTCGGGCATCCAGATGTCCAGCAGCACCAGATCGGGCCGCAGCGATTCGCGCACGCTGCGGGCCTGGGCCGCGTTTTCCGCCAGCTCGACGGTGTGGCCTTCGTCGGTGAGGATCTCCGACAGCAGGGCCCGGATGCCCAGCTCGTCGTCTACGACCAATATGGTTGCCATGCGCGATTCAATGCACCTGTGTCGCACCACCGCTGGCTGCGGCGGGGCCGTCGGATGCCAGACTGGCGGACGGTGCGGCAGCAGCCGCAGGTGCGAAGTTCGAAAATGATAGCGAAACTCGTGCCCCGATCACCTCGCCCTCGGGATCGTCTCCCTGATGCAGGTTGACGACGCGCAAGCGCGCGTGGTGTTCGTCGGCAATCTTCTTCACCACCGCCAGGCCCAGGCCCGTGCCCTTGGCCTTGGTGGTGACGTAGGGTTCGAAGGCGCGCTTGAGCACCTTCTCGGCAAAGCCGGGGCCATTGTCGATGACGGTCAGGCGCACGGCGCGCAGCTCGCCCTGCTCGCCCAGCGCGGTGGACGTGCGCACCAGCACATGGCCATGGTCCTGGTCCGACACCGCGTCCAGCGCGTTCTGCACCAGGTTGTGGATGACCTGGCGCAGCTGCGTGGCGTCGCCCATGATGCGCGGCAGCGCGGGCTCGATCTGCGCCGACAGCACGCCACTGTCGAGCGCGGTGCCATACAGCGCCAGCACCTCCTGCACCAGCGGGTTCAGCGCCAGCGGCTTCATCTGCGCCGCCGGCAGCCGGGCGTAGTCGCGGAATTCGTTGACCAGGCGCTGCATCGCCTGCACCTGGTTGACGATGGTGCCGACCGAGCGCAGCAGCAGGCTCTGGTCGGGGCCGGTGAGCTTGGCCTCGAGCTTGTGCTGCAGCCGCTCGGCCGACAGCTGGATGGGCGTCAGCGGGTTCTTGATCTCGTGCGCCAGGCGCCGCGCCACCTCGCCCCAGGCGGCGCTGCGCTGCGCCGAGACGACCTCGGTGATGTCGTCGAAGACGAGCAGCCGCATGCCGCCGGGCAGATGCGCACCGCGCACCAGCAGGCTGATGCCGCTGCCGTCGCCGCGCGCCAGTTCGAAGCTCTCCTGCCAGTGGTCGCGCTCGCCGGCCTCGGGGCTGGTGCGCAGCAGCTCGAAGCGCTGGTCGATGCTGCGCGCCAGCACCTCCAGTTCGGGCACCTCGCCCAGGCCGCGGCCGCGCCAGGCGCCGAAGGGCAGGCGCAGGATGCGCGTGGCACCCGGGTTGACGGTGTCGATGCGGCCCTCGCGGTCGAGCACGATGACACCGGCGCTCAGCGTATCGAGGATGGTCTGCAGCCGCGTGCGCGCGCCTTCCATCTGCGCCACGCCGCGCTGCACCTGCTCGCGTGCCTCGGCCAGCTGCGCCGTCATGTCGGCGAACGAGCGCGTCAGCCCGCCCAGTTCGTCGCGGGATGCGAATACCGGCTTGGCCGTCAGGTCCCCGGCCGCCACCTGGCGCACGCCGTCGGCCAGCAGCAGCAAGGGCCGCGCCAGCTGCGTGCCCAGCAGGATGGCCAGCAGCACGGCACCGAAGACGGCCAGGATCAGCGCCAGCGTCAGCGTGCCGATGTACATGCGGCGCAGGCTGTCGCGCGCCAGCGCGCGCTGCTGGTATTCGCTGTAGGCCGTCTGCACCGCCAGCGCATTGAGCGCCAGCGTGCGCGACAGTGGCTGCACCAGCAGCAGGAAGCGGTCTTCGGCCGGCGACAGCGCCAGCGCACGGCTGGGCACGCGCGCCAGCGCGCGCACGCGGGCGCTGCCGCCAGGGCTGGCCAGCGCTTCTTCGTCCAGGCCGTCGATCTGGCTGGCCACGCCGGTGCCGCGCGCCTGCCGCAGCAGCGTGGCGCCGGGCCGGTCGGGCGCCACCGTGGTGGTGCCGCTGCCGGCCGTCAGCAGCACCTGGCCGCTGCCGCCCACCAGCGCCAGATCGGCGGCCCCGAGCTGCTCGCGCAGGCGCTCCAGGCCCAGCGGCGTGGTGGCCACGGTGCCGTCGCCCAGGCGCTCGGCACCCAGCCGCGCCTTCGCCGCCAGGTCGGCGGCCAGCGTATCCAGCGTGCCCTTGCCCAGCGACAGGCCGGCATCCAGCGCGCCGGCCAGGCGCACGTCGAACCAGGCCTCGATGCTGCGCGAGACGAACTGGTACGACACCGTATAGATGGTCAGGCCCGGCAGCACCCCCAGCAGCGCAAAGATGCCGGCCAGCTTGATCAGCAGCCGGCTGCCGAATTTGCCGCGCCGCAGCCGCACGGCCAGCCGGATGGCGGCAAAGCCGATGACGAGGGTCAGCAGCCCGGCCACCGCCACGTTGGCCCAGAACAGCCAGACGAAGCGCCGCTCGCTGGCGCTGCCGCCGCCACCGTCGAGGCCCATGCGCACGACGAAGGCCAGCACCAGGATGAGGCCGGTGGTCGCGGTCAGGGCGACGATCCAGGCCCAGCGCGCCGAGCGGGTCATGGCGGGGCGCGATTCATTCCAGCTTCAACGTGCGCTCGGCGCCGAGCGAGAAGTCGCTCGCACCGGTCAGGCCGATGAGCATCGGGCTCGGCAGCTGCGAGGTATCCAGCCGCCAGAAGAACTCGACATAGTGCCGGCTGTCGGGGTCGACCTGCGCCAGTTCGGCCAGCCGCCACTGGGCGGTGCGCGTCACCACGACCATGGCCTCGTCCAGCGTCGGAAAGCTCTGACTCAAGCCCCCGAGGCCGACGCGCCAGGTGCTCGTCAGGGGCTGGTACGCGAGCCGCCAGGTGCGACCGACGCGGGCGATGCGCTCGTCGCGCCAGTACCAGCGGTTGCGCCACAGCGTGGCCTGGGCCGCAAAATAGATCGGCACGCCGCGCTGCAGCGCGTCCTCGACCGCGCGCGGCAGTGTCACCTGGGCCAGAAATTCGACCATCAGCGCGCCGTCGACGCGTGACAGCTGCAGCGTGGTCAGCTCGACCCCCGCCCGCGCCACCCTGGGCAAGCACAGACCCGCCAATACCCCGGCCCCCAGTCCCAGCAGCTGGCGTCGATGGATTCGACTCGAGGGCCGCTGCTGGTGCATGGTGGGTGGAGGCGTCAGGTCTTGTGGATCAGCGCGTAGAAGAAACCGTCCTGCGGCATGCGGGGCGCCGCCAGGGCGCCGGCACCTGGATTGTCGGGCAGTGGCAGCAGGTGACCCGGCGAGGACGGGTCGAGCCGGGCGCTGCCGACCGGCAGGCGTTGCAAAAATGCGTCGATGCGCTGCTGGCCTTCGGCCCTGAAGATCGAGCAGGTGGCATAGACCAGGCGTCCGCCGGGCTTCAGCAGCGGCCACAGCGCCTGCAACAGCTCGCTCTGGATGCGAGTGAGCGCTGACAGATCATCGGCCCGCCGGAGCCAGCGGATGTCGGGATGGCGGCGCACGATGCCCGAGGCACTGCAGGGTGCATCCAGCAGGATGGCGTCGAAGGGCCGGCCGTCCCACCAGGTGGCGGTCTGGCGCGCGTCGGCGGCCCTGACCTCGGCCTGCAGGTGCAGGCGGTGCAGCGTGTCGTGGATGCGCGGCACGCGCTGCGGGTCGCTGTCCAGCGCCAGCAGGTCGAGGTCGGCGCGTTCGAGCAGCTGCGCCGTCTTGCCGCCGGGTGCGGCGCAGGCGTCGAGCACGCGGGCGCCGGCGGCAAGCGCCTGTTCGCCATCGCCCAGCAGCAGGCCGGCCGCGCGCTGGGCGGCGGCGTCCTGCACCGACACCTCACCCTCCGCGAAGCCCGGCAACTGCTGCACCGGGCAGGGTTCGTCCAGCAGCACGGCCAGGCCGGCCAGGGCCGGGTCGTCCAGCAGCGTGGCGGTGCGGCCGGCAGCGGCCAGGCGCTGCACATAGGCGGCGCCGGTGCTGCGGCGGGCATTGACGCGCAGCGTCATCGGCGGACGCTGGTTGGCCGCGCGCAGCAGCGCCTGCCACTGCGCGGGCCAGTCGTGGCGCAGGCGCTCGATCCACCACGCGGGGTGGTTCCAGGCGCCGACCGGTGTGTGCTCGACCGCCGCCACCAGCGCCGCGCGCTCGCGCACGAAGCGGCGCAGCACCGCATTGACGAAGGCCACCGCCGCCGGCGTGCGCTGGCGCGCGGCATGCACGGCCTGGTCGACCAGGGTGTGATCCGGGTAGGGCGGTGCCGGCACCGGCCACAGCAGCGCCAGCGCCGTGCACAGCAGCGCATCCACGGCCGGTGGCGGCGGCTTGGGCGCCATCAGTGCACGGGCCTCGGTGGCCGCGCCCAGGCGGCGCAGCACGTCGAAGCCCAGCGCCTGCACGCCGGCGCGCGCATCGGCCGGGCAGCGCGCCATCCAGTCGGTGGCCGAACGGCCGCTGCGCACCGCCTGCACCAGTTCGGCGCTGAGGTCGAGCAGCCGCGACAGCGGCGGGGACGGGGCGACGGTGCTCACACGGGCAGTCTAGCCGCGCGCCCCCGATGGCCAGCGGCTGGCGGGCCTGGGCGCTTTGCATCCACAATGGCGTCAACCGCCCCACGGAGTGTCTTCATGTCGTCATCCCCGCCGGCTTCGTCCGACGAGCCCGCTCGCCTGTTCCGCAGCGAGGACGAACTCGCCCGGCTGCCGGCGTCCGAGCGCATCCGCTACCGGCTGGTCAATGCCGACTGCCGTCACCATGCCAACGACAACATCGCCGCATTCGTCCGCGACGGCGAGGTCGAAGAGCTCAAGGCCGAGGTGCAGGCCAAGATGCAGGAGGTGCTGCGAGCGCTGGTGATCGACACCGACAGCGACCACAACACCAACGAGACGGCCAAGCGCGTGGCCAAGATGTATATCGACGAGGTGTTCCGCGGCCGCTACGTGCCCATGCCCGCGGTGACCGAGTTCCCCAACGCCGAGCGCCTGAACGAGCTGATGATCGTGGGCCCGATCACCGTGCGCAGCGCCTGCAGCCACCACATGTGCCCGATCTTCGGCAAGGTGTGGATCGGCATCCTGCCCAACGAGCACTCCAACCTGATCGGCCTGAGCAAATATGCCCGCATCTGCGACTGGATCATGAGCCGGCCGCAGATCCAGGAAGAGGCGGTGACGATGCTGGCCAACGAGTTGCAGCAGCGCGTGCGCCCCGACGGCCTGGCCATCGTGATGGAAGCCGACCACTTCTGCATGCACTGGCGCGGCGTCAAGGACAACCAGTCGGCGATGGTCAACAGCGTGATGCGCGGCGCGTTCCTGAAGGATGCCAACCTGCGCCGCGAATTCCTGTCGCTGCTGCCGCGCAAGAACGACTGATCTCCGATCCCACCCTCACACCCGAAAGCCCCGCATGCTCGTGCGCCTCATGTATGCCAGCCGTGCCGTCGCGCCGGTCGATCACGACGAACTGATTGCCATCCTGCGCAAGAGCAAGGCCAACAACCCCGCGCACGGCGTGACCGGCGTGCTGTGCTGCTCGGGCGGCATCTTCCTGCAGGTGCTGGAAGGCGGCCGCAGCGCCGTCAACCAGCTCTACAACCGCATCGCCGCCGACCCCCGGCACACGCAGGTCGAACTGCTGTCGTACGAGGAGATCGGCGAGCGCCGCTTCGCCGGCTGGGCGATGGGCCAGGTCGACATGGGGCGGCTGAACCCGGCGCTGCTGCTCAAATATTCCGAGTCCGCGACGCTCGATCCCTATGCGGTGTCCGGCGCGGTGTCGATGTCGCTGTTCCAGGAACTGATGGCCACCGCCTCGATCGTCGGCAATCCGTAGGCCCAACCGGATCTATTTCGTGCCGAAGATGCGGTCGCCGGCGTCGCCCAGGCCCGGCACGATATAGCCGTGGTCGTTGAGCTGGCGGTCGATGGCGCAGGTGTAGACCGGCACGTCGGGGTGGCGGGCGTGGAAGTTGGCCAGGCCTTCCGGCGCCGCCAGCAGGCTGACGAAGCGGATCGACTTCGGGTGCGTCTCCTTCAGCCGTTCCACCGCCGCCACCGCCGAGTTGCCGGTGGCCAGCATGGGGTCGAGCACGATGGCATCGCGCTCGTGCATGTCCTGCGGCATCTTGAAGTAATACTCCACCGCCCCCAGCGTCTTCGGGTCGCGGTACAGGCCGACATGGCCCACGCGCGCCCCCGGCACCACCTCGAGCATGCCGTCGAGAAAGCCGCTGCCGGCGCGCATGATGACCACGAATACCGTCTTCTTGCCGTCGATCACCGGTGACTGCATGCGCTCCAGCGGCGTCTCGATGTCGATCAACTGCGTCGGCATCTCGCGCGTCACCTCGTAGGCCATCAGCATGCTGATCTCGTGCAGCAGGCGGCGGAAGCTGCTGGTGCTGCGGTCCTTCTCGCGCATCAGCGTGAGCTTGTGCTGCACCAGCGGATGGGTGACGACATGCACTTCGGACGTCATGGTCGGGCTTCCGTGAGGGTGGATGCCGCGGCCCAGGCCGCGGCCAGTTCGCGCGTCAGCGCATCGGCGCCCACCGTGCGGCAGGCTGCGGCATGCTGCCCCGCCCACAGCGGCGAGAAATCGGTGCGGCCCTGCGCCTGCGCCGCCGCGCGCAGCGGCGCCAGCGCGGCCCCGGCCAGCGGAAAGGCCGGCGCATCGGGCGCCAGCGGCCCCAGTTCGCGCATCAGCCGGTTGACGATGCCGCGCGCCGGGCGGCCGCTGAAGAGGTTGGTCAGCGCCGTGTGGCGCGCCGCCTCGGTGCCCAGCAGCGCCCGGTGCAGGGCCGAGGTCGTGGCCTCGGGCGTGCCCAGGTAGGCCGTGCCCACCTGCACGCCGGCGGCGCCCAGCGCACGGGCCGCCGCCACGCCGGCGGCGTCGGCGATGCCGCCGGCCGCCAGCACCGGCAGCCGCACCGCGCGCACCACCTGCGGCAGCAGCGTGAACAGGCCGCTCTGGCGCGACAGGTCGTCGTCCAGGAAGTGGCCGCGGTGGCCGCCAGCCTCCAGGCCCTGCGCGATGACCACGTCGGCACCATGGGCCTCGAGCCAGCGTGCCTCGTCGACCGTGGTCGCCGAGGCCATGACGATCGAGCCCCAAGCCTTGACGCGCGCCAGCAGCGCGGCCTCGGGCAGGCCGAAGTGGAAGCTCACCACCGGCGGCCGCAGTGGCTCGACCACATCGGCCAGCACGGCGCTGAACGGTGCGCGCGACGCGCCGCCCGTGGCCACCGCCGGATCGAGCCCGGCCTCGCGGTAGAAGGGCGCCAGCACCGCGCGCCAGCGCTGCTCGCGCGCGGCGTCGGGCAGCGGCGGCGGGTGGCAGAAGAAATTCAGGTTCCACGGCCGCGCCGTGCGCGCGCGCAGCGCCGCCACCTCGGCCACCAGGCCTGCCGGCGACAGCATCGCCGCCGGCAGCGAACCCAGCCCGCCGGCCTCGCACACCGCCGCCGCCAGCGCGTGGTCTTGCGCGCCGGCCATCGGCGCCTGCACCACGGGCGCGGCCACGCCCAGCCGCGCCGCCAGGTCGAAGGCGGTGGCCATGGTCAGAACAGGGTCCCGTCGCTGTCGATCTGCAGCGGCGGCGCGCCGCCGCGCAACTCGGCGGCCATCTCGCGGCCGGCAGCCCAGGTGCCGCCCTCCAGCACGCGGGCCAGCGGCAGCTGCTCGGCGCTCAGCCCCAGCTGCGCGCGCACCAGGTCGGCCAGTTCGTCGAGCAGCGTCACCGTCAGCGCACGCCATTCGACGATGAACTCGTCGCCCGGCTTCCATCGGCGTTCGAGCGCATAGGCGCTGCGCGGAACCAGCACGCCGGCATCGATCAGCAGGCCGCCGTTGCGGTATTCGGGCAGGCCGGTCAGCGCGTCGAGGCCGGTGACGGCGACGCCGGCCCACTGCAGCGGCTCGACCAGCGAATAGGCCAGCCACTGGCCGAGCTTGTGGAAAGGCACCCAGCCGCGCGACATCGGCTCGCTGCCGCCGCGGCCGTCGTCGACACCGGCCCAGCGGTGCGGCCAGACATCGCCGGCCGGCACGCCCATCACGCTGGAGCCGCTGGTCCAGATCGGCCCCAGCGCGCGCAGCACCTCGCGCAGGATGTCGGTTGCCGCCACCTCGGTGCGCGTGCCGCCGCCGGTCAGGCGGTCGAACAGCAGCGCCGGCCGCGCGGGCGTGTCGTCGCGCCGGGCCTCGGCCAGCAAGGCTTCGCCCAGCCGCGCCAGCAGCCCGGCGCGCCCCTCCAGCCCCACCAGCGGGTTGGACGGACTGGACTGGAAGACACCGCGCAGCACCGCCGCGTCGACCTGGCGCAGCGCCGCCGCGTCCACGCGGCAGGGCGTGCCCGCGGTGGACGAGAACACACCGGCCATGAAGGCGCGCAAGCTGGCCACGCCCAGACCTTCGGAACGCGTGAAGCGGGCGCCCTCGGCCGCCGGTGCAGCGGCCGGTGCAGGCGCCGCGGCCGCCGCGGCCGCGCTGCTGGCCTGGTCGAGTGCGGCCATCAGGTCGTCGCGGCTGACGCGCTCGGCCGGCAGCGCGGTGGCCGGCAGCGCGGCGGCGCGTTCGCGGTAGGCCCATTGCGCGCCGGCACCGGCGTCCAGCAGCACGCTGACCACCGTGAGGTCGAACTGCGCCCGCGCGCGCTCGGCCGGCGCGAGCCCGGCGAGCGCGGCGTCGAGCTCGGCCTTGCGATCGACACCACCGGCCTCGAAATGCCGCCAGCGGCTGTGCAGCGGGATCTTCAGATCGGGGTGGCGCCGGCGCATCACCGCCACCACGCGCGCGGCGGCTTCCGGCAGGCGGGCACGGTCGATGCGGAACCAGCCCGAGCGGTCGTCGCTCACCGCTGCGGTGACGGCGGCGCAGCGCGCGCGGATGGTGCGCGGGTCACGCAGCACCGCCAGCAGGTCCTGCCCGACGATGGACTCGCGGGATTCACTCAAGGTCACGTCCCTTCACACGTGCCAGGCGCTCACCATCGGGCACCGCGCCGTCGGTGAAATAGCCAGCGGCAATCTTGGCCTCGATCTCGACCTGGGCGTCGGCCGGCACCAGCGCGTCGGGGATCTTGACGCGTTCACCGACCTCGATGCCGCTGCCGGTGATGGCGTCGTATTTGTCGTTGCTCATGCTCACCAGGCGGTGGATCCTGCGGATGCCCAGCCAGTGCAGCACATCGGGCATCAGCTCCTGGAAGCGCATGTCCTGCACGCCGGCCACGCATTCGGTGCGCAGAAAATAGGTGTCCGCGCGGTCGCCGCCGGCCTGACGCTTGCGCGCGTTGTAGACGAGAAACTTCGTCACCTCGCCCAGCGCCCGGCCTTCCTTGCGGCTGTAGGCGATGAGGCCGACACCGCCCTTCTGCGCGCCCAGGATGCATTCCTCGATGGCATGCGTCAGGTAGGGCCGGCAGGTGCAGATGTCGCTGCCGAAGACATCGGAGCCGTTGCACTCGTCGTGCACGCGCGCGGTCAGCGTGATGCCGGGGTCGGCCAGCGCGCGCACATCGCCGAAGACATACAGCGTCTGCCCGCCGATGGGCGGCAGGAAGACCTCGAGGTCGCTGCGCGTCACCAGCTCGGGGTACATGCCGCCGGTCTCCTCGAACAGCGCACGGCGCAACTCGGCCTCGCCGACCTTGAAGCGCCGCGCCACGCCGGGCAGCCACCACACCGGCTCGATCGCGATCTTGGTCACCGCGGCGCTGGCGTCGTCGAGCAGGATGCGGCCGTCGATGGCCAGGCGCTGGAAGGCGAGGGCCTGCCTGATCTCCGGCAGGTGGATGTGCGCCTTGGTGACGGCGATGGTCGGCCGGATGTCGTAGCCCTGCGCCAGGTGCCCGGCAAAGACGGTCTGCACGCTGGCGCCCCAGGGGTCGATGGCGACGATCTTCCCGGCATCGCCCCATGGCGGATAGGGCCCGATGGCATCGGTGGGCGCGGTATCGGTGAGGTCGGCGCGGTGGCCGCGCGTCAGGCTGCCGGCCGCCACCGCCAGCGCGCGGTAGACGCCGTAGCTGCCGCTGTGCGTGCCGATCACGTTGCGCTGGCCGCGGCTGGTGGTGGTGCCGACGATGGGGCCGCGTTGCAGCGGATCGGCCGCGCCCCAGCGCACCGGCGGCGCGCCGCCCGGCCCCTGGCCGGGGTGCGACGTGAGCCGGATGTGGCGCGTGGCGGACGGGGGCTCGGGCGCGGCGGCAGGCATGGGCGGGGTGAGCATCGGCAAGGGCGCAGCATACTGCCGCGCTGCCGTTGCCCCTTGGGCTCTTCGGCGTTGGCCCTTCGGCGTTGGCCCTTCAGCGTTGGCCGTTGACGTCGAAAGCGTTCACGCCCGCGGCCTGCCGGCCATGGCGCCAGCGCATGTGGGTGACGACGGCGGCCACCTCCTCGTCGCTGAGCAAGGTGGCAAAGGGCGGCATGCCCAGCGGCCGCGGTTCGGCGGCGGTCGACGGGCCGAAGCCGCCGGCCAGCACCATGCGCACCACGTTGACCGGCGAGGCCAGCGCCAGCGCGCGGTTGCCGGCCAGCGCCGGGCCCGCATCGGCCACGCCTTCGCCGGCCTTGCCATGGCAGTCGGCACAATGGCGCTCGTAGACCTTCTCACCCAGCTGCAGCACCGCCGCGTCGGGCGCGGCCGCCGGGTTGCGTGGCGCGGCCGGGGGTGCCGGCAGCTGGCGCAGAAAGGCGACCATCGCCTGCAGGTCGGCGTCGCGCCCGTGCTGCAGGCTGCCGGCCACCACCAGCGCCATCGGGCCCGAGACGGTGGCCTGCATGTTGCGGCCGTTCTTCAGCAGCGCCACGGCCTCGTCGGCCGACCAGCCGGCCATGCCCGCGGCCTGCGCATCGGCCAGCGACGGCGCCAGCCAGCCTTCACCCGGCATCACGCCGCCGCGGAAGTCCCAGGCACCGGCCGTTGCACCCCAGCGGTCGCGCTGCCCGTGGCAGGCACTGCAGTGGCCGAGGCCGCCGACCAGGTAGGCGCCGCGGCGCACGGCGGCGTCGGCGCTGGCGGATGCGGTGAACGGCGCCTCGGCCAGCGTGGCCGGCCGGAAGTTCAGCAGCCGCCAGGCGGTCAGCGCCACCGGCAGGCCATAGGGAAAGCGCAGTTCGTGCGCCGGCACCGCATGGCGCACCGGCGGCAGGCTCTGCAGGTAGGCCAGGAGGTCGTCGGCGTCGGCCGCCGCGACGAGGCTGAAATTCGGATAGGGGCAGACCGGCAGCAGCGCGCGGCCGTCGGCCGAGCGGCCCTCGTGCAGCGCACGGCGGAAGGCGGCCGGCGTCCAGCGGCCCAGCCCGGTCTCGGCATCGGGCGTGAGGTTGGCCGCCACCACGCTGCCGAACGGCGTGGCGATGCGGCGGCCGCCGGCGAAATCGGCACCGCCGCGCGCCGTGTGGCAGCCGGCACAGTGGCCGATGCGCGCCAGGTCGGCGCCGCGCGCCACGGCATCGGCGGCCGGCGCGGCCGGGGTCGCCGCTGCCGCGCTGCCACGCAGATCGGTCGCGCGGTCCCACCAGCCCGCGCTGGCCACGGCAGCGCCGAGCACGACCAGCGCCACCAGCCCGGCAAGCTGCAGCCTCATGGCGCGATGGCGGCCGGTTCGCCGCCGCAGCGCAAGGGCAGCGCACGGGGCAGGGAAGCGGCCGCGCTGGCCGGCATGGGCACCGGCTGCGCCGCCAGCCAGGCCGACAGCGCGCCGATGTCCGCGGGTGCCAGCCGGCGCGCGATCTCGGCCATGCAGTCGGGCGCGCGCGCCACCCGCGTGCCGGTGCGCCAGGCGCCCAGCTGGGCATTGAGATAGTCGCGCGGCAGGCCCAGCAGCGAAGGCACCGCCGGCTGCACGCCGGTCAGCCGCGGGCCATGGCAGGCCGCGCAGGCCGGCAGCTGGCGCGCCGGATCACCCTGCGCCACCAGCTGGCGCGCGCGCGCCAGCACGGCGGCGTCGGCCACGGCGGGCTGTGGTGGGTCGTGGGGCAGGTCGAGCGCCGCAAAGTGCGCGGCCAGGTCGCGCAGGTAGGCGTCGGACAGCGGCTCGAGCAGGTGCGTCATCAGCGCATAGCGGCGCCGCCCGTCGCGGAAGGCGCGCAACTGCTCGTACAGGTAGGCCGCCGGCTTGCCGGCGATGCGCGGGTAGTAGCCGTCGGGCGCGGCGCGGCCGCGCTCGCCATGGCAGCCCGTGCAGGCGCGGGCACGCTGGGCCATCGGGTCGGCCGCTGCCGCGCCCAGGGCGGCGCCGGCCCAGGCCCCCAGCAGCAGGCCGACGCAGCACCCCACCGCGCCGGCCCGGCGCGCCCGCCCCCAGCCCGTGCGCAGCATTCAGCGCATCGTGCGGCCGGCCATGCGCAGGATGTCGTCCAGCGCATTGCCGTCGCCGTTGGCGTCGAGCAGCGCGCCGAGCCCGCCGAGCCCGCCGAGCCCGCCCGTCGCCGGCCGGCCGCCGGCGGCACCGCCGAGCAGGCCGCCCAGCAGCCCGCCCAGGCCGCCGCCGGCGCCAGGCTCCGGGGCCGCCTGGGCGGTCATGTCGGGGCCCTGCCCGCCACCCTGCTGCCTGGCGAAATAGCCGGCCACCAGCATGGCCAGCATCGGCAGCATCTTCTTCAGCAGCGCCGGGTCCAGCCCCGATTGCGAGGCCGCGTTCTGCGCCACCGTGCGGCTGACATCCCGGGAGCCGAAGATCTGGCCCAGCACGTCGTTGCCGTGCTCGAGATTGGTCGGTTGCGGCGACAGCACCTCGTCGAGCAGGCTGCCGCCGCCCAGCGATCCGAGCAGCCCGCCCAGGCCCTCGAGCCCGGCCGGGCTCGCCTGCGCCTGCTTCTTGAAGCCGCCCAGGATGGCCGGCACCAGCGCGTCGGCGCCGCTGGCGACCTGCTGCTCGGACACGCCGAGCTCGCGCGCCATCGATTGCAGTCCGCCCAGCTGGGCGAGGATGTCGGTGATTTGCATGGTGGTCCTCCTGAAGGTGTTGCGTCGCATGCGGCGGCCCGATGCTACGACCCCCGCGTGTCCGTCTGGGTGTTCGTCGATGTGGCGGGCGGCGCACGCAGTTGCCGCCGCAGGATCTTGCCGATATTCGACTTCGGCAGCGGCTCGCTGCGGAATTCGACGATGCGGGGCAGCTTGTAGCCCGTCAGGTGCTGCCGGCAGTGTTCGAGCAGGTCTTGTTCGGTGAGCGCCGGATCCTTCTTCACGACGACGATCTTGACGACCTCGCCCGAGCGCTCGTCGGGTTCGCCGACGGCCGCCACCTCGGCCACGCCGGGGTGCAGCGCCACGGCGTCCTCGATCTGGTTCGGAAAGACCTTGAAGCCGGAGACGATGATCATGTCCTTCTTGCGGTCGGTGATCCTGAAGCTGCCGCGCTCGTCCATGAAGCCCATGTCGCCGGTGCGCAGCCAGCCGTCGCGGGTGAAGGCGGCCGCTGTCTCGTCGGGCCGGTTCCAGTAGCGCGCCATGACCTGCGGGCCGCGCACGCAGATCTCGCCGACTTCACCGACCGCAAGCTCGGCGCCGGCATCGTCGAGGATGGCGGCCAGCGTCGACGGAATCGGCACGCCGACGGTGCCGGGCCACGCCTGGATGTCGAGCGGGCTGGCCATCACCACGGGCGAGGTCTCGGTCAGGCCGTAGCCTTCGATGATGGCGGCGCCGGTGCGCTGCTTCCAGCGTTCGGCGACCACACGCTGCACGGCCATGCCGCCGGCACTGGTGAGCTTCAGGCTGCGCGTGTCCACGTCGGCGAAGCCGGGCGCGTCGAGCAGCGACCGGTACAGGGTATTGACGCCGATGATGATGGTGAAGGGGTATTTCTTCAGGTCGTGAAGGAAGGACTCGAGGTCGCGCGGGTTGGTCACCAGCACGGTATGCGCGCCCATCCGCAGGAAGACGAGGCTCGAGGTCAGCGCATAGACGTGATACAGCGGCAAGGGGCAGATGAACACCTCCTCGCCCTCGACGAGGTCGCGCGCCATCCAGGCCGACATCTGCTGCACGTTGGAGAGCAGGTTGCCATGCGTCAGCACGGCGCCCTTGGCCACGCCGGTGGTGCCGCCGGTGTACTGCAGGAAGGCCATGTCCTCGGGGCCGAGCGGCACCTCGTCCAGGTCCAGCCCATGCCCGGCACGCAGCGCCGCGTTGAATTCGGTGGCGCCCGCGATCGTCCACGCCGGCACCATGTGCTTGACATATTTGACGACGACGTTGGTGACGATCTCCTTGAGCAGCGGAAACAGGTCGCCGACCTCGGTGGTGATGACGGCCGGCCTCAGGGTCGGGTCGGCGTCGAGCACGGCCTGCACGGTGTGGGCGAAGTTCTCCAGCACGACGATGGCCGCCGCCCCCGAGTCCTTGAGCTGATGCGCCAGCTCCGGCACCGTGTACTGGGGGTTGACGTTGACGACCACCAGCCCCGCCCGCAGCGCGCCGAACAGCGCCACCGGATACTGCAGCAGGTTGGGCATCATGATCGCCACGCGGTCGCCCTTGCGCAGGCCCAGCGACTGCTGCAGCCAGGCGGCGAAGTGGCGGCTGGCGCGCTCGAGTTCGGCAAAGCTCATCGACGCGCCCATGTTGCTGTAGGCGGGCAAGCCGCCGAAGCGATCGCAGCTGTGCAGGAGCATGGCGCCGAGCGAGGCGAACGCCTTCACGTCCACCTCGGCCGGGATGCCGGGCGGGTACTGACTCAACCAGATGCGTTCCATGTCGACCTTTTGTTCCAGCCTCGTTGGGCCGGCATCATCGCAGCACGGCCGTGCGACGAGCGGCCGATGGCGGATACGGCCATCGGCAGCGGCCCCACGCATCGACGCGCCGGCCCTGCCGTCAGGGCGACTTGCGCAGCACCAGCGTCAATTCACCGTCGAGCGGCGCGCGGTGGCCTTCGGTGCGCAGCGGCCACTCGAAACGCAGTTTGCGGCTGAGCACGACCTCGGTCTGGCCCTCCTTGAACGGCACGGTCAGATGCCACCACGCCTTGGGCGCGGTCAAGCGGTGCACGACCTCGAACGCCGGGTCGACGCCGTCTTCGTTCATCCGGGTGCCGTTCCTGACGAAGTCCGGCAAGCCCTTGTGGAAGTCGAATCGGACGTAGAGGTCGCAGGCGGTGAAGATGCGCGGCACCTCCCAGGTGACGGTCCCCTGCTGGTGGTCGATCTGCAGGATCGACGCGCGCAACTGGCCCGGCCGCGGCTGGGTCTTCGAAGGGCAGGTCCAGCGCATCGTGTCGCGCCGGTGGTTCCTGGGGTGAAAAAACGGGCCATCGAACTCGCCGCGGTCGTCGATGTCCAGTTGCGCGGGCTGGCTGCGGTCGGCGACCCAGGTTTCATAGCGCTCGGCGTTGCGCGTGTCCGGCGTTCCGGCGATCCCGCCGCCGCGGAACATCCGCTCCAGCACCACCGTGGCACGCGCCACGCGGTTGACGCTCCAGCTGGCCTTGACGGTGCCGTCGTCAAGGCGGCCCTGGCCCTTGATCGTCAGCGTCAGGTCGCCGGTCCAGGCGCCGCCCGCCTGTGCCAGTGCCGAGGTGCAGGCGAGGGCGATCACGAGGGAGCGCGCCAGGGCGATGGCGCTGCCCGTGCGGCCCCGCGCCTGTCCATCGCGGCCGCGACGAACGGGGGCAGGGTCAGGACGCGTCAGCGTGTTCATCGAAGCTCTTGATCCCTGTCTTCACGGGTGTCGCCGGGCGTGCACCCGGCCGGCGGCCGCCCGTTGCCGAGCCCTGCCAACAGTTGACCTGAAGGGCCGCATCGACCGGCGCTGCGAGCCCCTGCGTGCAGGGGCCGGCGAGAGCGTTCGGATCGTAGTCGATGACCCGCGGCGTATGGTCGCAGAAACGCGGCCCCGGTACGGGCCCGGTCATTGCCGGTCGCCTCGGCACGGCTGGCGACGACGTCCGGCCGCCCGCGACGGAACCCGGAACGCACCCTTGCGGCGCCGGGGACCGCGTGCATCGACGCGTGAGGCAAGGCGTCAGAGCTCGAAGTCGTAGTCGATGGTCAGCGGCGCATGGTCGCTGAAGCGCCGCTCGAGGTAGATTGCCTCGCGCCTGGCCTTGGCCGCGATCGCCGGCGTCGCCAGCTGGTAGTCCAGCCGCCAGCCCACGTTCTTCGCCCAGGCCTGGCCGCGGTTGCTCCACCACGTGTACTGCTCGGGCTGGTCGTTGAGGCGGCGGAAGACGTCGACGAGGCCGCCTTCGGTCAGCAGCCGGGTCATCCAGGCGCGCTCCTGCGGCAGGAAGCCGCTGTTCTTCTGGTTGCTGCGCCAGTTCTTCAGGTCGATCGGCTGGTGCGCGATGTTGATGTCGCCCACCAGGATGAACTCGCGTTCGGCCTTCAACGCCATCAGCCGGGGGCAGATGCGGTCGAGGAAGCGGTATTTCGCCGCCTGGCGGTCCTCGCCGCTGGAACCGCTGGGAAAGTAGCAGCTGATGACGCTGAATTTGCGCTTCGGGGTGTCGAAGCGCGTCTCGACATAGCGGCCCTCGGCGTCGAATTCATCGCCGTCGAAGCCGACGATGACGTCGCTCGGCGCCTTGCGCGTGTAGAGGCCCACGCCCGAGTAGCCCTTCTTCTCGGCAAAGTGAAAATGGCCATCCATGCCAGCCACGCGCTCGAAGCGGCCGGCCACGTCGGCCGCCTGGGCCTTGAGCTCCTGCACGCCCATACAATCGGCGCCCGTCCCGTCGGCCCACGGCACGAAGCCCTTGTCGGCCGCTGAACGGATGCCGTTCAGGTTGAGCGTGACGAGCCTGAATCCCACCAGAAACGACCTTTCATGACGGCACGCGCTGCAGACCCCCTGGCCCAGGAATTCGTCCGCTTCGCGGTGGACGCCGGCGTGCTGCGCTTCGGTGCCTTCCAGACCAAGGCCGGTCGACTCTCGCCCTACTTCTTCAACGCCGGGCTGTTCGACGACGGCGCCAAGCTGGGCGCCCTCGGTTCATTCTATGCACGGCGCCTGCTGGCCAGCGGCATCGGCTTCGACATGCTGTTCGGGCCGGCCTACAAGGGCATCACGCTGGCGGCGGCGCTGGCGATCGAGCTGGCGCGGCTGGGCCGCAACGTGCCCTTCGCCTTCAACCGCAAGGAAGCCAAGGACCATGGCGAAGGCGGCGTGCTGGTCGGCGCACCGGTGCGCGGCCGCGTGCTCATCGTCGACGACGTCATCTCGGCCGGCACCTCGGTGCGCGAGTCGATCGCGATGATCAGCGCCGCCGGCGCCACCCCCTGCGGCGTGGCGCTGGCGCTCGACCGCCAGGAGAAGGCGGTCGAGAACGGCCGCGACGCCGACCATTCCGCGGTGCAGTTCGTCACGCGCGAACTGGGGCTGCCGGTGTGCGCCGTTGCGACCCTGGATGACTTGCTGCAGTATCTGGCGCCGGATCCGTCGCTGCAGGCCCATGCCGCTGCCGTGCAGGCGTACCGCGACCGCTACGGAGTCTGAATGCACGCCAGCAGCGGCAAGCCCCCACGCCACCCGGCCCGCCACGCCACCGCCCTGGTTCTGGCCGCGGCGCTGGCCGCGCTGCCGGCGCTGGCGCAGCAGCGGGCGCCCTCCACCGGTGGCATCTATACCTGCATCGACGACCTCGGGCGCCGGCTGACGTCCGACCGCCCGATCGCCGCCTGCAGCGCCAAGGAACAGCAGATCCTCAACAAGGACGGCTCGGTGCGCGGCATCCATCCGCCCACGCTGACCGCCGAGGAGCGCGCCGCGGTCGAGGCCCGCGAGCGCCGGGCCAGCGCCGAGCGCATGGCCCGCATCGAGGACACGCGGCGCGACAAGAACCTGCTCGCGCGCTTCCCCAGCGAGGCCGCGCACCGCAAGGCGCGCGAAGCGGCGCTCGACACCCTGCGGCTGGCGATCAAGGCCACCGAGGACCGCCTGAAGGAACTGCAGGCCGAGCGCAGGCCGCTCGAAAACGAGGCCGAGTTCTACCAGGGCAAGCGGCTGCCGCCCAAGCTCAAGGGCCAGCTCGAAGCCAACGACACCGCGGTCGAGGCGCAGAAGGAGGCCACGGCCAACCAGCAGGCCGAGCTCGAGCGCGTCAACCGCCTCTACGACAACGAACTGGCTCGGCTGCGGCGCCTGTGGGCCGGGGCCGCACCGGGGTCGATGGGGCCGCTGCCCGCGCCGGGCAACGGCAACAGCGCGGCGGCGGCAGCGGCGGCAACCAAATAGCGCGCACGGCGGCCCGGCTTCAGCCGAGCTTGCGGCGCAGCAGCTCGCCCGCCTGGGCCGGATTGGCCTTGCCCTTGCTGGCCTTCATCACCTGGCCGACCAGGGCGTTGAAGGCCTTGTCCTTGCCGGCGCGGAATTCCTCCACCGACCGGGCATTGGCGGCGAGCACCTCGTCGACGATGGCCTCCAGCGCGCCGCTGTCGTTCATCTGCGCGAGGCCCCTGGACTCGATGAGGGCATCGACATCGGCGGCCTCGCGGGCCCACAGCGCGTCGAAGACCTGGCGCGCGCCGTTGTTCGACACCGTGCCGTCGACGATGCGGCGGATCAGTGCCGCCAGCTGCGCCGGCGCCACCGGCGCCGCGTCGATCGTCGAACCCTGCACATTCAGCCGCCTGGACACCTCGCCCATCAGCCAGTTGGCGACCAGCTTGGCCGGCGCACCCGCATCGCGCGCCGCTTCGTAGTAGCGCGCGAACGCCAGGCTCTGCGTCATCACCGCCGCATCGTCGGCGGGCAGGCCGTCGTCGCGCTGCAGGCGTTCGGCCATCACTGCCGGCAGCTCGGGCATTTCTGCCTGCACCCGCTCGACCCAGTCGGGCGCGATCACCAGCGGCGGCAGGTCGGGGTCGGGGAAGTAGCGGTAGTCGTGCGCATCTTCCTTGCTGCGCATGGCCCGCGTCTCGCCGGTATCGGGGTTGAACAGCACGGTGGCCTGCTCGATGGCCAGGCCGTCCTCGATGCGGTCGATCTGCCACTGCACCTCGAAATCGATCGCCTGCTGCAGGAAGCGGAAGCTGTTGAGGTTCTTGATCTCGCGCCGCGTGCCGAAGGGCATGCCGGGCTTGCGCACCGAGACGTTGGCATCGCAGCGGAAGCTGCCTTCCTGCATGTTGCCGTCGCAGATGCCCAGCCACACCACCAGCGCGTGCAGCGCCTTGGCGTATTCCACTGCCTCGGCGCTGCTGCGCATGTCGGGCTCGGTGACGATCTCCAGCAGCGGCGTGCCGGCGCGGTTGAGGTCGATGCCGGTCTGGCCGTGGTAGTCCTCGTGCAGGCTCTTGCCCGCGTCTTCTTCCAGGTGCGCGCGCGTCAGCCGCACGGCCCGCTTGTGCCCGTCGAGGAGAAACTCGACCCGCCCCCCCTGCACCACCGGGATCTCGTACTGGCTGATCTGGTAGCCCTTGGGCAGGTCGGGATAGAAATAGTTCTTGCGCGCGAAGATCGATTGCGGCGCCACCGTGGCGCCCACCGCCAGGCCGAAGCGGATGGCGCGCTCCACCGCGCCGCGGTTCATCACCGGCAGCGTGCCCGGCAGCGCCAGGTCGACCGCGCAGGCCTGCGTATTGGGCGCGGCACCGAAGGCGGTGGCGGCGCCGCTGAAGATCTTGCTCTGCGTGCTGAGCTGGGCATGCGTTTCGAGGCCGATGACGACCTCCCAGCCGCGGATCAGGGGGGCAGCGACGCTCACAGCACGGGCTCCTTCAGATGCCAGTCGGTGGCCTGCTGCAGCGCATGCGCGGCGTGCAGCAGCGTGCCTTCCTGGAAATAGTTGCCGATCAGCTGCACCCCGACCGGCATCCCCCCGTCGCCAAAGCCGGCCGGCACGCTCATGCCCGGCAGCCCGGCCAGGCTGGCGGGCAGGGTGAAGATGTCGGCCAGATAGGCCTTGACCGGGTCGTCGCCCTGCGCGCCGAGCGGCCAGGCGACGGTCGGCGCCACCGGGCCGGCGATGAGGTCGCAGGCCGCGAAGCAGGCCTGGAAGTCGTCGGCGATCATGCGGCGCAGCTTCTGCGCCTGCAGGTAGTAGGCGTCGTAGTAGCCGTGGCTGAGCACGTAGGTGCCGATCATGATGCGGCGCTTGACTTCGGCGCCGAAGCCCTGCGCGCGCGTCTTCTTGTACATGTCCAGCAGGTCGGCGTAGTGCGCCGCGCGGTGGCCGAACTTGACGCCGTCGAAACGGCTCAGGTTCGAACTCGCCTCGGCCGGGGCGATGATGTAGTAGACGGGGATCGACAGCTCGGTGCGCGGCAGGCTCACGTCGACCAGCGTGGCGCCGAGCTTTTCGAGTTCGGCCAGCGCGGCGCGCACGGCGCCGCCCACGTCGGCCGCCAGCGCGGCGGGAAAGAATTCCCTGGGCAGCCCGATGCGCAGCCCCTGCAACGGCCGCGCCGCGGTGGCGCCTTCGCGCGCCGTCTTCATCGGCGCCACGAAGTCCTGCGGCGGCCGCTCGGCGCTGGTGGCGTCGCGCGCATCGAAGCCGCTCATCGCCGACAGCAGCAGCGCGCAGTCCTCGGCGCTGCGCGCCATCGGCCCGGCCTGGTCGAGGCTGGAGGCGAAGGCGATCATGCCGTAGCGGCTGCACACGCCGTAGGTCGGCTTGATGCCGGTGACGCCGCAGAAGCTCGCCGGCTGGCGGATCGAGCCGCCGGTGTCGGTGCCGGTGGCGCCGGGCAGCAGCCGCGCGGCCACCGCGGCGGCGGTGCCGCCCGAAGAACCGCCGGGTACGCGGCCGCGGTCCCAGGGGTTGTGCACGGCGCCGAAGGCCGAGTTCTCGTTGGCCGAACCCATCGCGAATTCGTCGCAGTTGAGCTTGCCCAGCGTCACGCAGCCGGCCTCGGCCAGGCGCTGCACGACGGTGGCATCGAACGGGCTCTGGTAGGCCTGCAGCATCTTCGAGCCGGCGGTCGACGCCAGGCCGCGGGTGACGAAGATGTCCTTGTGGGCGATCGGCACACCCAGCAGCGGGGCGGTGTCGCCCCGGGCCAGCCGTTCGTCGGCGGAGCGCGCCTGCGCCAGCGTCAGCGCCTCGTCGCGCGCCAGAAAGGCGCCCAGGCCGGCATGCGCGTCGATGCGCGCCGACAGCGCCTGCACCAGCTCCACCGCCGACACCTCGCGCGCGCGCAGCCTGGCGGCCAGCGCGGCCACGCCAAGCGTGTGCAAAGGGCCGGCGCTCATGCTGCCCCCTTGGCCCGGGCCCCGGGGGGGGGGGGGGCCCCGGGGCGGCGATCGTGCGGCACTCATTCGATCACCTTCGGCACCAGGAACAGGCCGTCCTCGACGACCGGGGCGCTCTTCTGGTTGGCCTCGCGCTCGTCGTGCTCGCTCACCACGTCGTCGCGCAGGCGCAGGGCCACGGCCTGCACGGCCGACAACGGCGTATACAGCGGCTCGACACCACCGGTGTCGACGGCGCCCATGCGCTCGACGATGCCGAAGAAGGCATTGAGCTGCTGCAGCATCGCCGCTTCCTCGGCGGCCGAGAGTTCCAGCCGTGCCAGATGGGCGATGCGGCCGACGTCCTGGGGGTTGAGAGCCATAAGCCGATAGCAGAAGAAACAGGTGTATTCGCTGGCCCCGAATGCCGCCCCGGCAGCACCATTGCAGGCACCTGCCAAGGCCGGATTCGAGGGGGGATGCGGTATTATCGCCGGCTACCCGTACCCCGTCAGAGCGCCTTCCACGCACCGCCACGGTCGGCCCGGCCAGCGGGCGCACGGCGGTCCGGTCGGACCCGATCGGAGCCGATCGGACCCCGTCGGTCCAGACTCACCCATCATGTTCGCTTCCCTGCGCCGCTATTTCTCGACCGACCTGGCCATCGACCTGGGCACCGCCAACACGCTGATCTACGTGCGCGGCAAGGGCATCGTGCTGGACGAACCCTCGGTGGTGGCCATCCGCCACGAAGGCGGCCCCAACGGCAAGAAGACCATCCAGGCCGTCGGCAAGGAGGCCAAGGCCATGCTGGGCAAGGTGCCCGGCAATATCGAGGCCATCCGCCCGATGAAGGACGGCGTGATCGCCGACTTCACGGTGACGGAGCAGATGCTCAAGCAGTTCATCAAGATGGTCCACCCGCGGTCCGTGCTGCGCCCGAGCCCGCGCATCATCATCTGCGTGCCCTGCGGCAGCACCCAGGTCGAGCGCCGCGCCATCCGCGAATCGGCGCTGGGCGCCGGCGCCAGCGACGTCTTCCTGATCGAGGAGCCGATGGCCGCCGCCATCGGCGCCGGGCTGCCGGTGGCCGAGGCCTCGGGCTCGATGGTGGTCGACATCGGCGGCGGCACCACCGAGGTCGGCGTCATCAGCCTGGGCGGCATGGTCTACAAGGGCAGCATCCGCGTCGGCGGCGACAAGTTCGACGAGTCGATCATCAACTACATCCGCCGCAACTACGGCATGCTGATCGGCGAGCCCACGGCCGAGTCGATCAAGAAGAATATCGGTTCGGCCTTCCCTGGCTCCGAGGTCAAGGAGATGGAGGTCAAGGGCCGCAACCTCAGCGAAGGCGTGCCGCGCAGCTTCACCATCAGCTCCAACGAGATCCTCGAGGCGCTGACCGACCCGCTCAACCAGATGGTCAGCGCGGTGAAGAACGCGCTCGAGCAGACGCCGCCCGAACTCGGCGCCGACATCGCCGAGCGCGGCATGATGCTCACCGGCGGCGGCGCGCTGCTGCGCGACCTCGACCGCCTGCTGGCCGAGGAGACCGGCCTGCCGGTGCTGGTGGCCGAAGACCCGCTGACCTGCGTGGTGCGCGGCTGCGGCATGGCGCTCGAGCGCATGGAGCGCCTGGGTTCGATCTTCACCTCCGAGTGACCGGAGCCTGAGCGGGAGCGCGCCCCATGCCCCTGGGCACGCTCGACCGCACCCCGCCGCCGTTCTTCCGCCAGGGCCCGTCGGCGCTGACCAAGCTGGTCTTCTTCTCGGCGCTGGCGCTGTTCCTGATGGTGGCCGACGGCCGCTTCAAGCTCATCGAGCCGCTGCGCGCGGGGCTGGCGGTGGTGCTGCTGCCGATCCAGCGCACGCTGGCGGTGCCGGTGTCGCTGTGGCAGTCGGGCGGCGACTACCTGGGCGGACTGGACCAGGCGCTGCAGACGGCGCGCCGGGCCGACCAGCGGCTGGCCGCGCAGGCCGACAAGACCGCCCGCGTCGACCAGTTGCGCATCGAGAACGAACGCCTGCGCGCGCTGCTCGAGCTCCGGCCCGCCATCGCCTCGCGCTCGCTGGCCGCCGAGGTGCTGTACGAGGCCGCCGATCCGTTCTCGCGCAAGGTCTTCGTCGACCGCGGGCGCACGCAGGGCGTGGCACCCGGCGCGCCGGTGATCAACGACGCCGGCGTGCTGGGCCAGGTCACGCGGCTGTATCCGCTGACGGCCGAGGTCACGCTGCTGGTCGACAAGGACGCCGCCATTCCCGTGCTCAATACGCGCACGCAGCAGCGCAGCGTCGCCTTCGGCGGGCTGCAACTGCCCACCGGTGACGCGATGGAGCTGCGCTTCCTGCCCGCCAACGCCGACGTGAAGGCGGGCGATGCGCTGGTCACCTCGGGCATCGACGGCGTCTACCCGCCCGGGCTGCCGGTGGCGCGCGTGGCCGCGGTCGAGCGCCGCGCCGAATCGGGCTTTGCCCGCATCCTGCTCGAACCCGCCGCGCGCGCGGATGGCGTGCGCCACGTGCTGCTGGTGGAACCGGTCGGCCTGCAATTGCCGCCGCGGCCGGCCGACGAGCCCGCCGCCGCCGGTGCCGCCGCCGCCAGCGCGCCGACGCCCCGGGGGGCGCGCCGGTGATCCTGCCGCGCAGTGCCGACCAGCTGCTGCTGCCGGTCAACCCCTTCTTCATCGGCCTGAGCCTGCTGGTGGCGCTGGCCGTCAACCTGCTGCCCGCCGGTCGCCACCCGGCGCAGCCCGACCTGCTGGCGGTGGTGCTGGTGTTCTGGAACGTGCACCAGCCGCGCCGCGTCGGCGTCGGCCTGGCCTTCCTGTTCGGCCTGCTGATGGATGTGCACGAGGGCGCACTGCTGGGCCAGCACGCCCTGGCCTACACGCTGCTGAGCTTCACGGCCATCACCATCCACCGCCGGCTGACCTGGTTCGGCCTGGCCGAGCAGGCACTGCAGATCCTGCCGGTCTTCTTCGCGGCGCACCTGGTGGCGCTGCTGGTGCGCATGGCAGCCGGCGGCATGTTCCCCGGCTGGTGGCTGCTGCTGGCACCGGTGTTCGAGGCGCTGCTGTGGCCGCTGGCCACGCTGGCGCTGCTGGCACCGCAGCGCCGCGCGCCCGACCCTGACGAGAATCGACCCCTGTGAGCGCGCAGCGATGGCCGGCATGACGGAACTGAAGGACCTCGAGCAGGAGCTCGGCGCCTTTCGCGCGCGGCTGCTGGCGGCCGCGGCCTTCGTGCTGCTGGCCTTCGCGCTGCTGGGTGCGCGGCTCGTCCACCTGCAGGTGCTGCGCCACGAAGAGCTGGCCACGCAGGCCGAGGCCAACCGCATCGCGGTGGTGCCGGTGGTGCCCAACCGCGGCCTCATCGTCGACCGCAACGGCGTCGTGCTGGCCACCAACTTCTCGGCCTATACGCTGGAGATCACGCCCTCGCGCGCCGGGCCGCTGGAGGCGCTGATCGACGAGCTGGCCACCGTGGTCGAGATCAGCCCGCGCGACCGCAAGCGCTTCCGCCGGCTGCTGGACGAAAGCAGGAGCTTCGAGTCGCTGCCCATCCGCACCCGGCTCGCCGAGGAGGAGGTGGCGCGCTTCACCGCGCAGCGCTTCCGCTTCCCGGGTGTCGACGTGAAGGCGCGGCTGTTCCGCAACTACCCGCTGGGCGAGGTCGGCAGCCACCTGCTGGGCTATATCGGGCGCATCAACCAGGCCGAGAAGAAGGCGATGGAGGACTGGGCCGACGAGGACCAGGCCAACTACAAGGGCACCGAACACATCGGCAAGCTGGGGCTGGAGCAGGCCTACGAACGCGAGCTGCACGGCATCACCGGCTTCGAGGAGGTCGAGACCAGCGCCGGCGGCCGCGCGGTGCGGCTGCTGAAGAGCCACGCGGCCACGCCGGGGCATACGCTGATGCTGTCAGTCGACATCCGGCTGCAGGCGCTGGTGGAGCAGATGTTCGGCGACCGCCGCGGCGCCCTGGTGGCGCTGGACCCGCGCAACGGCGAGGTGCTGGCCTTCGTCAGCAAGCCGACCTTCGACCCCAACCTGTTCGTCGACGGCATCGACCACGACAGCTGGAAGGAGCTCAACGAGAGCATCGACAAGCCGCTGCTGAACCGCGCCCTGCGCGGCACCTACCCGCCCGGCAGCACCTTCAAACCCTTCATGGCGATGGCGGCGCTGGCCAGCGGCAAGCGCGGCGCCGGCACGGTGATCCACGACGGTGGCACCTTCACCCTGGGCGGGCACGTCTTCCGCAGCCACGGCGACCATGGGCTGGGCGCGGTGGACATGACACGCTCGATCGTCAAATCGAGCAACGTCTACTACTACTCGCTGGCCAACGAGATGGGCGTGGACCTGATGCACGAACAGCTCTCGCCGTTCGGCTTCGGGCGCCACACGGGCATCGATCTCGAGGGCGAAGTCACCGGCGTGCTGCCGTCCACCGAGTGGAAGCGGCGCGCCTACCGCAAGCCCGAGCAGCAGCGCTGGTATGCCGGCGAGACCATCTCGCTGGGCATCGGCCAGGGCTACAACAACTTCACCATGCTGCAGCTGGCCAGCGCCACCGCCACGCTGGTGTCGGGCGGCCAGCGCTTCAAGCCGCGGCTGGTGCGCGAGATCGAGGACGTGGTCACGCGCGAGCGCCGCCGCGTGGCCAGCGATGCGATCGAGCCGCTGCCCTTCGAGCCCGAGCATGTCGAGCTCATCAACCGGGCGCTGCATGGCGTGACGCAGGAAGGCACCTCGACCCGCGTCTTCATGGGTGCGCCCTACCAGAGCGGCGGCAAGACCGGCACCGCGCAGGCCGTGGGCATCCGCCAGCACGAGCGCTACAACGCCGCCCGCATGGAAGAGCACCAGCGCGACCATTCGCTCTACATCGCGATGGCGCCGCTGCAGCAGCCCACCGTCGCGCTGGCGGTGGTGGTCGAAAACGCCGGCTTCGGGTCGGAGGCAGCGGCGCCGATCGCGCGCCGCGTCTTCGACTACCTGCTGCTGGGCCAGTATCCGAGCGAGGAGGACCTGGCGGCCACGCGCATCGGCAAGTCGTCGGCGCCGATCGGCACACCGCGCCGCGCCGCCGACGTGCCGGTGCCGGGCATCGGCCTGCCGCCGGTGGCCGCGGCGCCCGCCACGATGGACGCGCGGCTGGCCGCGCTGGCCGCGTCCGGGGGGCCGCGGTGAACGGGCGCGGGCTGCCATGAGCGCCGTCTTCGAGCGCCCGTCGCCCTGGCAGCGGCTGCGCCCGGTCTTCACGGGCTTCGACGGCCCGCTGACGGTGGCCATGCTGCTGCTGGCGGCGATCGGCCTCGTCACCATGTATTCGGCCGGCTACGACCACGGCACGCGCTTCGTCGACCATGGCCGCAACATGCTGATCGCGCTGGCGGTGCTGTTCGTGGTGGCGCTGGTGCCGCCGCAGAAGCTGCAGCGCCTGGCGGTGCCGCTGTATGTGGCGGGCGTGCTGCTGCTGATCGTCACCGCGCTGCCCGGCATGGGCATCACCAAGAAAGGCGCGACGCGCTGGCTCGATGTCGGCATCGTCGTCCAGCCCAGCGAGATCCTGAAGATCGCGGCACCGCTGATGCTGGCCTGGTGGTTCCAGAAGCGCGAGGGCGCGCTGCGCGTGGCCGACTTCGTCATCGCCGGCGCGCTGCTGATGCTGCCGGTGGTGCTGGTGGCCAGGCAGCCCGACCTCGGCACCTCGCTGCTCATCCTCTTCGGCGGCCTGTACGTGATCTTCTTCGCCGGGCTGTCGTGGCGGCTGGTGCTGCCGCTGCTGCTGCTGGCGGCGATCGGCATCACGGCGCTGGTGCTGGCCGGGCCGACGATCTGCGAGAGCGGCGTGCGCTGGCCGGTGCTGCGTGAATACCAGCAGCACCGCATCTGCACGCTGCTGGACCCGACGCGCGACCCGCTGGGCAAGGGCTTCCACATCATCCAGGGCATGATCGCCATCGGCTCGGGCGGGCTCGGCGGCAAGGGCTTCATGAGCGGCACGCAGACACACCTGGAATTCATCCCCGAGCGCACCACCGACTTCATCTTCGCCGCCTTCTGCGAGGAGTTCGGCATGGCCGGGGCGGCGCTGCTCTTCGCCGGCTTCCTCTTCCTGATCTTCCGCGGGCTGATGATCGCGGCCGAGGCGCCGACCGCTTTCTCGCGCCTGCTGGCCGCCGCGGTGACGATGAGCCTGTTCAGCTACGCCTTCGTCAACATGGGCATGGTCAGCGGCATCCTGCCGGTGGTGGGCGTGCCGCTGCCCTTCATCAGCTACGGCGGCACGGCGATGGTGTCGCTCGGGCTGGCGATCGGCATCCTGATGTCGGTGGCCCGCAGCCGGCGGCTGATGCAGAGCTGAGGCCGCCTATGCCGCGCCCGGCGCCTGCACGGGGAAGCGCACCGTGAACAAGGCGCCGGGGCTGTGGGCGCCGGTGCGCGGATGGGCATCGTCGACCGACACCTCGGCATCGTGCTGGTGGGCGATTTCCTGCACGATGGCCAGGCCCAGGCCGGTGCCGTCGACGTTGGTGCCGAGCGCACGGTAGAAGGGGCGGAAGATCAGTTCACGCTCGCTGGCGGGCACGCCGGGGCCGGTGTCCTCGACCTGCAGCACGATCACCTGGCCGAAGGGGTCGGGCATCACGCGTGCGGTCACGGTGCCGCCGCCGGGCGTGTACTGCAGCGCGTTGTCCAGCAGGTTGCGCACCAGTTCGCGCAGCAGCACGGGTTGCGCCAGCATGGGCGCGCCGGGCTCGCCGTCGGGGCCCTCGTAACCGAGGTCGATGCGCTTGTCCATCGCCTTGGGCACGAAGTCGCGCACGGTCTCGCGCACCGTCTGCGCCAGATCGACCGTCTGACGGCGCAGCGCCTGCTCGCGGTCCTCGGCGCGCGCCATCGCCAGCAGCTGGTTGACCATGTGCGCGGCGCGCTGGCTGCCGAGCGCGATCTGCTGCAGCGTGTGCTTCAGGGCCTGCGGGTCGTCGTGGCCGCGGTCGATCTCGCGCTCGGCAATCTCGGCCTGCGTGCGCAGGCCGGCCAGCGGCGTCTTCAGCTGGTGCGCGGCGTCGGCCAGGAAGTGGCGCTGCGCGCTCACCGACTGGTCCAGCCGCTGCAGCAGGTCGTTGATGGCGCTGACCAGCGGCGCCACCTCCTCGGGCACGTCGCGTTCCTCGATCGGGCTCAGGTCGGTGCTCTCGCGGCGGCGGATGCGCTGCTGCAGTTCGGCCAGCGGCCGGATGCCGCGCGCCAGCGCCAGCCACACCAGCAGCACCGCCAGCGGCAGGATCACGAACTGCGGCAGGATCACGCCCTTGATGATCTCGGTGGCCAGCCGCGAGCGCTTGTCCAGCGTCTCGGCGATCTGCACCAGCGGCCCGCCGCCATCGGCGGCCTGCGCCGGCAGCCACAGGTAGGCCACCCGCACCGGTTCGTCGCGCATCGTGTCGTCGCGAAAGCGCAGCTCGGCCACGCTGCCCGGGGCGTCCGGCGGCACCGGCAGGTCGGCGTCGCCGGCGGCGAATTCACCACGCTGGCCCAGCACCTGGAAATAGACACGGTCCTCCTCGTCGACCTTCAGCAGCCGCGTCAGCGCATGGTCCATCTCGGCGCGCGCGCGCTGGCGCACCGCCAGCTCGGCCGACGACAGCGCCTCCACCTGGGCTGCCACCTCGCGCGTGCGCTCGCCGAGCTCGCGGTCGTAAGGCCGGTTGGCGATGCTCTGCGCCACCAGCCAGGTCAGCGCCACGCTCATCGGCCACAGCAGCAGCAGCGGCGCGAGCATCCAGTCGAGGATCTCGCCGAAGAGGGACCGTTGCTCGTGTTGGGCCATGGTCTCGCGCGTTCGACGTTGGCCACATTCTGGTCCCACCAAGCGACCGCCGCGGAACCGGCTCTGCCGGGCCGCTGGCGGTGCCCCCATGGAGGGGGCATCGCCGCAGGCGCTGCGGGGGTGGACCCGTTACGCCGCGATCTTCTCCAGGCAGTAGCCCAGGCCGCGCACGGTGGCGATGCGCACCGGCCCCTGCTCGATCTTCTTGCGCAGGCGGTGGATGTAGACCTCGATGGCGTTGTTGCTGACCTCTTCGCCCCATTCGCACAGCCGCTCGACCAGCTGGTCCTTGCTGACCAGGCGGCCCGAGCGCTGCAGCAGCACCTCCAGCAGCGACAGCTCGCGTGCCGACAGCTCGATCATCTGGTCGTTCAGATAGGCCACGCGGCCGGTGGCGTCGAAACTCAGCGGGCCGTGCTTGATCATGTTCGAGGCGGTGCCCAGGCCGCGCCGCGTCAGCGCGCGCACGCGCGCCTCGAGCTCCTGCAGCGAGAAGGGCTTGGCCATGTAGTCGTCGGCACCCAGGTCCAGGCCCTTCACGCGCTGCTCGACGCTGTCGGCGGCCGTGAGGATCAGCACCGGCACGCTGCTGCCGCGCCCGCGCAGCTTGCGCAGCACGTCGAAGCCATGCATCTTGGGCAGGCCGAGGTCGAGAATCAGCAGGTCGAACTCGTGCGATGCCAGCGCAGCGTCGGCTTCGGTGCCGGTGCTCACCTGATCGACCGCATAACCGGTCCCGCGCAGCGAACGCAGCAGACCATCGGCCAGCAACTGGTCGTCCTCGGCAATCAGAATCCGCATCGCTGTCTCCTGTGCGGGCCTGCCGGCTGAACCGGTGGCCCCTGCCTTGTTCGAGCGCCTGATTCTAGGCAAGCGGCGTCGGTCGATCGCATGCCCGCTGTCGAGCGGATGTGGCGCATCGAATTAACTGTACAAACATCCAGTTTCCTTGATAATGGCGTCATGAAGGAGAAGCCCATGGACGCACCCGTCAAAGCACTGAATACCGAAAAGGCCAAGGCCTTGCAGGCCGCGCTGGCCCAGATCGAAAAGCAGTTCGGCAAGGGCTCGATCATGCGCCTGGGCGAGGGCGAGAAGATCGAGGACATCCAGGTCGTCTCCACCGGCTCGCTCGGCCTGGACATCGCACTCGGTGTCGGCGGCCTGCCGCGCGGCCGCGTGATCGAGATCTACGGGCCTGAATCCTCGGGCAAGACCACGCTCACGCTGCAGGTCATCGCCGAGATGCAGAAAGTCGGCGGCACCGCCGCCTTCATCGATGCCGAGCATGCGCTCGACATCCAGTATGCGCAGAAGCTCGGTGTCAACCTGCAGGACCTGCTGATCAGCCAGCCCGATACCGGCGAGCAGGCGCTCGAGATCGTCGACGCGCTGGTGCGCTCGGGGTCGATCGACCTCATCGTCATCGACTCGGTGGCCGCGCTCACGCCCAAGGCCGAGCTCGAAGGCGAGATGGGCGACAGCCTGCCCGGCCTGCAGGCGCGGCTGATGAGCCAGGCGCTGCGCAAGCTCACCGCGACGATCAAGAAGACCAACACCATGGTCATCTTCATCAACCAGATCCGCATGAAGATCGGCGTCATGTTCGGCAACCCCGAAACCACGACCGGCGGCAACGCGTTGAAGTTCTACGCCAGCGTGCGACTGGACATCCGCCGCACCGGCAACATCAAGAAGGGCGAAGAGGTCATCGGCAGCGAGACGAAGGTCAAGGTCGTCAAGAACAAGGTCGCGCCGCCCTTCAAGACCGCCGAGTTCGACATCCTCTACGGCGAAGGCATCAGCCGCGAAGGCGAGATCATCGACATGGGCGTCGATGCCCGCATCCTCGACAAGTCCGGCGCCTGGTATGCCTACAACGGCGAGAAGATCGGCCAGGGCAAGGACAACGCGCGCGAATTCCTGCGCGAGAACCCCGACCTGGCGCGCGAGATCGAAAACAAGGTCCGCGAATCCGTGGGGATCCCGGTGCTGGGTGCAGACACCGGAGCCGACGCGTAAACCCGCCGTCGATCAAGGCACGCGCGCTGCGCCTGCTGGCGCAGCGTGAACATGGCCGGGCCGAGCTGGCGGCCAAACTGCTGGCCCGCCAGGCTCGGGCCGACGGACATGCTGGCGCAGCGGCCGATGGCGCGGCCGGCGCTGACGCCGACGATGCCCACCTGCGCATCGAGGCGCTGCGCACGCAGATTCAGCGGGTGCTCGACGAACTCGAGCAGCAAGGCCTGCTGAGCGACGCACGGGCCACCGACGCGTTGGTGCATGCCAAAGCACCCCGCCTCGGTACGCGGCGCCTGCGCCAGGCCTTGCAGGCTCGCGCCTTGCCCGCCGAGCTGATCGACGCGGCCCTGCAAGGCACGCGCGACACCGAACCGGCGCGCGCGCGCGAGGTCTGGCGCCGCCGTTTCGGCGCGCCGCCGGCCGACGCGCGCGAGCGCGCGCGGCAGATGCGCTTCCTGCTCGCCCGTGGCTTCGAAGCCGCCGTGGCGCAACAGGTCATCCGCGAGTCGACGGGCCCTGCCGATGACGAGGTTGCGGACGAAGGGACGCCCAGGAGAGCCGTGAAGATGAATCGCGCCCGGGGGGGGCAGGGCCGGGGCGGCGGGCCGGCGGGCGCCGGCCCAGGCACGCGGGCCCTCTGGGGCCTCACGCGGGCGCGATTCATATCTTCACAGGCTCTGAGGTAAACCCTGAGCGGCCTGCTACATTTCGCCGCCCGGCCGGCCGACTTGTTCGGCATCGTCACCGCCAGAAGCCCCCGTCTCCGATCGGCGCTGGCCACGCCTGGCGCACCCGCATCCCCCGAGAGGACCCGCCCGATGAAGATCCACGAATACCAGGCCAAGGAACTGCTGCGCGCGCATGGCGTGCCGGTGCCGCGCGGGCACGCCGCGTTCAGCGTGCGCGAGGCCGAGGAGGCCGCGGCCAGGCTCGGCGGCAAGGTGTGGGTCGTCAAGGCGCAGATCCACGCCGGTGGCCGCGGCAAGGGCGGCGGCGTCAAGCTCGCGCGCTCGGCGGCCGAGGTCACGCAGCTTGCCTCGCAGATCCTGGGCATGCAGCTCAAGACCCACCAGACCGGCCCCGACGGCCAGAAGGTGCGCCGGCTGCTGGTGGAAGAAGGCGCCGACATCCGCCACGAGTACTACGTCGCCGTGCTCACCGACCGCGCCACGCAGAAGGTCTGCGTCATGGCCTCTTCCGAAGGCGGCATGGACATCGAGCAGGTCGCGCACGACACCCCCGAGAAGATCCTCAAGGTCTACGTCGACCCGCTGGCGGGCCTGAGCGACGCCCAGGCGCTGGAGCTCGCGCGCGGCATCGGCGTGCCCGAAGCCAGCCAGGCCCAGGCCGTGGATGTGCTGAAACAGCTCTACGGCTGCTACATGGCCACCGACGCGTCTCTTGCCGAGATCAACCCGCTGATCCTCGAAGGCTCGGGCAGCATCAAGGCGCTGGATGCCAAGTTCAATTTCGACGCCAATGCGCTCTTCCGCCACCCCGAGATCGTCGCCTACCGCGACCTCGACGAAGAAGACCCGGCCGAGATCGAGGCCAGCAAATTCGACCTCAGCTACATCAGCCTGGACGGCAACATCGGCTGCCTGGTCAACGGCGCCGGGCTGGCCATGGCCACCATGGACACCATCAAGCTCTTCGGCGGCGAACCGGCCAATTTCCTGGACGTCGGCGGCGGCGCCACCGCCGAGAAGGTCACCGAGGCCTTCAAGATCATGCTCAAGAACAAGAGCGTGAAAGGCATCCTGGTCAACATCTTCGGCGGCATCATGAAGTGCGACACCATCGCCGAAGGCGTCATCGCCGCGTGCAAGGCGGTCAACCTCAGCGTGCCGCTGGTGGTGCGCATGAAGGGCACCAACGAGGACATCGGCAAGAAGATGCTGGCCGAGTCGGGCCTGCCCATCATCAGCGCCGACACCATGGCCGAGGCCGCGACGAAGATCGTCGCCGCAGTCCGCTAAACCCAGTTCACCGCACCCGTCCTGGGGGGTGGGCCCCGCACCCGAGGGGTCACCATGTCCATCCTGATCAACAAAGACACCCGCGTCATCACGCAGGGCATCACCGGCAAGACGGGCCAGTTCCACACGCGCATGTGCGTGGCCTATGCCCATGGCAAGAACTGCTTCGTGGCCGGCGTCAACCCGAAGAAGGCCGGCGAGGACTTCGAGGGCATCCCGATCTACGCCAGCGTCAAGGACGCCAAGGCGCAGACCGGCGCCACGGTGAGCGTGATCTACGTGCCGCCGGCCGGTGCCGCGGCGGCGATCTGGGAGGCCGTGCAGGCCGACCTGGACCTGGCGATCTGCATCACCGAGGGCATCCCGATCAAGGACATGCTCGAAGTCAGAAACCGCATGACGGCCAAGGAGGCCGCCGGCGGCAAGAAGACGCTGCTGCTGGGGCCGAACTGCCCGGGCACGATCACGCCCGAGGAGATCAAGATCGGCATCATGCCGGGGCACATCCACAGGAAGGGCCGCATCGGGGTGGTCAGCCGCAGCGGCACGCTGACCTACGAGGCGGTGGCGCAGCTGACCGAGATCGGCCTGGGCCAGAGCTCGGCGGTGGGCATCGGCGGTGATCCGATCAACGGCCTCAAGCACATCGACGTCATGCGGCTCTTCAACGACGACCCGGATACCGATGCGGTGGTGATGATCGGCGAGATCGGCGGCCCCGACGAGGCGCAAGCCGCGCGCTGGTGCAAGGCGAATATGAAAAAACCCGTGGTGGGCTTCATCGCCGGCGTGACGGCGCCCGCGGGCAAGCGCATGGGGCATGCCGGCGCGCTGATCAGCGGCGGCGCCGATACGGCCGACGCCAAGCTGGCGATCATGGAGGAATGCGGCTTCAAGGTCACGCGCAACCCCTCGGAGATGGGCCGGCTCATCAAGGGCCTGGTCTGATGCCCCCGCCGTCGCGCGTGGAAGCTATGTAATTCCCGCAGACCACCCGCCAGCGCCGCAGCCTACACTGCGGCGCGTTGCCATTGGGACGAGCGAAGCTCGAGGAGACGCATGGAAGAGTTCCTGACCCCCGCCTTCTGGCTCGCGGTGGGGCAGATCATCATGATCGACATCCTGCTCGGCGGCGACAACGCGGTGGTGATCGCGCTGGCCTGCCGGCGGCTGCCGGCCAAGCAGCGCACGCAGGGCATCCTGTGGGGCACGGCAGGCGCGATCGTGCTGCGCATCATCCTGATCTTCTTCGCCCTCACGCTGCTGGCGATCCCCTTCCTCAAGCTGGTCGGCGCGCTGCTGCTGGTCTGGATCGGCGTCAAGCTGCTGCTGCCCGAGCACGACGAGGGCCACGCCAATATCGAGGGCAGCGACAAGCTCTGGGGCGCGGTCAAGACCGTCATCGTCGCCGACCTCGTGATGAGCGTCGACAACGTCATCGCCATCGCCGGCGCCGCCGAATCCTCGGGCAGCGACCACGGCATGGCACTGGTGATCTTCGGCGTGCTGGTCAGCATCCCGATCATCGTCTGGGGCAGCCAGATGGTGATCAAGCTGATGGACCGCTTCCCGGTCATCATCACCGCCGGCGGCATGCTGCTGGGCTGGATCGCCGGCACCATGGCCGTGGGCGACCCGGCCGTGGCCAACCCCGACCACTGGCAGTGGGTGCCCAAGCTGCCGCAGACCGACACCGTCAAATACGGCGCCGGCATCGCCGGTGCGCTGCTGGTGCTGGTGCTGGGCAAGTGGATCGCCGCCCGCCAGGCCAAGCCGGCCGCCGTGGCCGCCGCCGGTGCGGCGCCGGCCGCGCCGACCGGGCGCATGCATCGCATCCTGCTGGCCGTCGACGGCTCCGAGCCGTCTGCCCGCGCCGTGCAGCATGTGCTGGCCATGCGCGGTGAATTCCGCGACCCTGCCGCCGTCGAGGTGCACCTGCTGAACGTGCAATATCCGGTGCCCGGCGATGTCTCCAGCTTCGTCAACAAGGAAACCCTGCAGGACTACCACCGCGAGCGCGCCGACGAGGCCATGGCCGGCGCCCGTGAAGCCCTGCGCAGCGCCGGGCTGCCGTTCAAGGACATCCAGCGCGTGGGCTCGCCCGGCCAGACGATCGCCGAAGTGGCGCAGGCCGAGCAGTGCGACCTGGTCGTCATGGGCACGCGCGGCCAGGGCATGGCCGGCAGCGCGCTGCTCGGCTCGGTCGCGCAGGCTGCGCTCGAACACAGCACGGTGCCCGTCCTGCTGGTGAAGTGACGCCGGGCCCGACCCCGCCACCCCCCGCGCCGGTCGGGGCGTCGCCGCAGCGCCTGCTGGGCGGCTACCGCATCGGCCGCGTGCTGGGCAAGGGCGGGCTGGGCGAGGTCTACGAGGCCACGGCCCCCGACGGCCGCACCGTCGCCCTCAAGGTCTTTCGCCTGGGCGACGACGAACTGGGCCTGAGCGCCGCCGCCTTCGAGCGCGAGGCGAACCTGGGGCAGCGGCTGCAGCACCCCGACATCGTGCGCGTGCTCGACAGCGGCAGCGCCGGCGGCTACGCCTTTCTGGCGCTGGAATTCGTGCCCGGCCACGACCTGCGCCGCCATGCCGGGCGCGGGCAGCTGCTGCCGCCGGCGCAGGCCCTGCGCACCGCCGAGCGCGTGGCGCGCGCGCTGGCGGCGGCGCACGCGATCGGCATCGTCCACCGCGACATCAAGCCCGGCAACGTGCTCGTGCACGCGCCCACCGATACCGTCAAGGTCACCGACTTCGGCCTTGCCCGGCTGGGCGAGACCTTTCGCAGCCGCACCGGCATCGTCGCCGGCACGCCGGGCTACATGGCACCGGAGCAACTCGCCGAAGGCGTGGTCGGACCGCACAGCGACCTCTACGCGCTGGGTGTGCTGCTGTTCGAGCTGCTGACGGGCCGCCTGCCTTTCGAGGCCGCCTCGCTGGGTGCGATGCTGCAGCAGGTGGCGCAGCAGACCGCGCCGCGCCTGACCGACCACCGCCCGGGCCTGCCGCCGGCCGTGGCCCCCGCCCTGGCCGACCTGGTGGCCGAACTGCTGGACCGCCGCATCGACCACCGGCCCGCCGACGCGACCGCGGTGGCCGATCGGCTGGCCCGGCTGCAGGCCGTGCTCGCCGCCGATCGGCCGACGCCGGGCGCCGGTCCGAAATCACGCGCCTGAGCCGTGCGCGGGCCGGGCCGGCATGACGATCCGATGCACAATCCCCCACCACTTCCCCAGCCGCAGCGTCTGCCCGTGCCCCTGACGATCGAGCTCTTTGCCGCCGTGGACCCTGGCCGGGCGCGCAGCAACAACGAGGACTCGGTCGCCCTCGATGGCGACGTCAGTCTGGCCGTGCTGGCCGACGGCATGGGCGGCTACAACGCCGGCGAGGTGGCCAGCAACATGGCCACTTCGTTCATCCGCACCGAACTCGGCCGCTGGCTGCGCGAGGCCCATGCCCACGCCAGCGACGCCGAGGTGCGCCGTGCGATGGACATCTGCGTCGACAACGCCAACCGCGCCATCTTCAACGCCGCCAATTCCAACCCGCAGTACGCCGGCATGGGCACGACGCTGGTGGTGGCGCTGTTCCGCGAAAACCACCTGCTGGTCGGCCACGTGGGCGATTCGCGCGCCTACCGGCTGCGCGGCGGGCGGCTGCAGCAGATCACGCGCGACCATTCGCTGCTGCAGGAACAGATCGACGCCGGCCTGATCACGCCCGAGCAAGCCGCGTTCTCGGCCAACAAGAACCTCGTCACGCGCGCGGTGGGCGTCGAAGACACGGTGCTGCTCGAGACGCACCAGCACGACGTGCAGCCCGGCGATGTCTACCTGCTGTGTTCCGACGGGCTGTCGGACATGCTCGACGACGCCAGCATCGGCCAGCTGCTGCTGGCCAACGAATCGCTGACCGTCGCGTGCCAGGCACTGATCGACGCCGCCAACGATGCAGGCGGAAAGGATAATATCTCGGTGGTCCTGGTGCGCGCCTCCGGCGGCGCAAGCCCGGCGAGCCGGTTCTGGTGGCCGTTCAGGCGCTGACAGCCGGCGCCGGCCACGCGAATCGACGCACAGGTCATCATCGGCGCCAACAAGAGCGTCCAGTCCGCTGCAGCCGGCAGCGGGCCACAACGGGGTCATGCATGGGCAAGCTGGTGGTATCGCTGGACGGTGTGGTGATCAAGGAGGTGCAGATCACCAAGGACAAGACCACGCTCGGTCGCCGCCCCTACAACGACATCGTGATCGACAACCTGGCCGTCAGCGGCGAGCACGCCGTGCTGCAGATGGTGGGCGCCGATGTCTTCATCGAAGACCTCAACAGCACCAACGGCACCTACATCAACGGCAAGGCCATCAAGAAGCAGCTGCTCACGCACAACGACACCGTCGAGATCGGCAAGTACAAGATCAAATACCTGGTCGACGAGGGCGGTGACTACGAGAAGACCATGATCATGCGGCCGGGCGCCGCGCCGCCGGCCTTCTCGCCAGCGGCCCCGTCGCCGCTGCTGGGCGCCGGCAGCCCGTCTTCGCAGCCCGCGGTGATCAAGGTCCTCAACGGGGCGGCCGCCGGCCGCGAGGTGGCGCTGACCAAGGTCGTCACCACCGTCGGCAAGCCCGGCGTGCAGGTGGCCTCGATCACCAAGCGGCCCACCGGCTATGCCTTCGCCCATGTCGAGGGCGGCACGCGGCCCAGCGTCAACGGCGTGCCGCTGGTCGGTGATTCGGTCCCGCTGCGCAACGGCGACGTGATCGAGCTCGCCGGCACGCAGATGCAGTTCATCCATCGCTGACGGCAGGGCCGCGGCCGCCCTGGGGCCGGCCGCGGCGCCGTGGTGCGCCGGCTGCATCCGGTCGTGAAGCCCGTCACGGCGGCCCCGCCCGCCTGACCGCAGGCCCCCTGCGCTGATGAGATTTGCAGCATCCCCGACTTGCGGGGTGGCGGCCGGCGCATCAGCATCGGGCCCTTCAGCCACCCGTCCCGTTGCACGGCTGCGGTCCGCGGGCCGCGATCCCAACCCCCCTGCGCCATGCGGATCCGCGTACTCGGTTGTTCCGGCTCGATCGCGGCCGGCAGCCGTACGACCTCCTTCCTCGTCGACAGCGACGTGCTCATCGACGCCGGCACCGGCGTCGGCGACCTCACGCTCGACGAGATGGTCAGGGTCGACCACATCTTCGTCACCCATTCGCACCTCGACCATGTGCTGGCCATCGGGCTGCTGGCCGACAGCGTGACGCGCGCGCGCCGCGCGCAGCAGCGCCCGCCGATCCAGGTGCATGCGCTGCCCGCCACGCTGGCCGCGCTGCGCACGCACATCCTCAACGGCGTCATCTGGCCCGACTTCACGCGGCTGCCCGAACCCGCGGCGCCGGTGCTGGCACTGGTGCCGATCGAGATCGGCCAGGTCGTGCTGGCCGGCGCCGCCGCCATCGAGGCGCTGCCGGCCTCGCACACGGTGCCGGCGCTGGGCTATGCGGTATCGGCGCGTGCGCGGCCCGAGGCCGGCGCCTGGGTCTTCACCGGGGACACCGGACCCAACCCGCTGCTGTGGGAACGGCTGGCGGCGATGACCGTGCATTCGCTGGTCATCGAAACCGCCTTCGGTGATGACGAGCATGTGCTGGCCGACATCAGCCGCCACCTGTGCCCCGACCGCCTGCGCGGTGAGATCGCGCAGCTGCGCACGCCCAGCGATGTCTACATCACCCACATCAAGCCGGGCGAGGTGGACGCGGTGATGTCGGAGGTGGCCGCCCAGGCCACCCGCCACCGCGTGCGCGCGCTCAGCAACGGCCAGGTGATCACGCTGTAGGGGGTTGCCGCAGGGCTGACAAATTTGGTCAGCTTCGGCGCCCGGTGGCCCGCGCCGGCGCACCCCGACCGACCAAGCGCGTCGATCGGCGTGAATCGATCACGGCGCCGGCCGGAAATCAACCTGGCACGCCCCCTGCATTCAAGGGGGTGTCTCCCGCCCAACCCCCCTCCACAAGGAGTCTCTCCATGAAGCGTGTTCAGCAAGGTTTTACCCTCATCGAACTGATGATCGTCGTCGCGATCATCGGCATCCTGGCCGCCGTGGCGCTGCCGGCTTATCAGGACTACACCAAGAAGGCCAAGATGTCGGAAGTGATCCTGGCCGCCTCGGCCTGCCGCACCTCCATCACGGAAACGATCCAGTCGGCCACCGCGCTGCCGGCTGCCAACGCCTGGGGCTGCGAATCGGCTTCGGCCACCTCGAAGTACGTGGCCAGCATCGCAACCGACGCCACGGGCGAAATCACCGTGGTCGCTCAGAACTTCGGCGACGCTGCGATCGACGGTGCCGCGGTGACCCTGAAGCCGCTGGATTCCGCCGGTGCTGCGCCTGTTGCTGGCGGTACCGTTGCGTCATGGCGCTGCGGCAACGCGGGTGACGGCACGACCATCCCCGTGAAATTCCTGCCCGGCTCGTGCAAGGGTAACTAAGACCCCAGGTGCCTGCCGCGTGGCAGGCGCTCGAGCAGGGCGACCGAAGCGGTCGCCCTGTTGCATTGGAAGGATGCCGATCGATTCCGGACTGTTCGCAGTCCGGTCGCCTGGCCGGCCCATGCGGAGGACCATGCTCAGGGCAGACGCGAGGACAGAGAACGGGGCATCGAGCGGCATCTTCGTGACGCTGGGCCTGCTGTGCATCGGTCTGGCGTTTCTGGTCCCGGCGCACTATCCCCCCTGGGCCAGCTTTCAGTCCCAGTGGTTGGCAGGTCTCGGCGTCGTCTTGCTGCTGCTTCAGGTCGCGCTGGGATTGGGGCAACCGTCGGCCGTGCGACGACCGGCCTGGCTGGCCTGGGCCGCTGCTGCTACCGCTCTGGTCCCGTTCGGCCAGGCTGCATTCGGCCTGCTGCCCTTTCATTCGGACGGCATCATCCCCGGCCTGTACTGGCTCGGCGCAGGCCTGGCCATCGCCGCGTCGGCAGACCTGGCGTGCATCGACCGCACCCGCTGGCTCGATGGGCTCTTCGCCAGCCTCGGCGTCGCAGCCCTGCTGTCGGCCGGCATCGGCTTGAGCCAGTGGCTGGAGGTTTCGGTCAACAGCCTGTGGGTTGCCGCCACGCCACCGGGCGGGCGACCGTTTGCCAACCTCGGGCAGCCGAATCACCTCGCGACACTCTTGCTGCTCGGTCAGGTCGGGTTCGCCAGGGCCTATGAGCATCGACGCCTGGGTCCGGCGGTCTTCGCGCTGGCCTCGGCCTGGCTGTGCATCGCGCTGGTTGCCACCCAGTCCCGCTCGGGACTCCTGGGCTTGTGCCTGCTCGGCGTCTGGTGGGCGGTGGCCGGCCGGCGAAACCATGCCCGCCTGGGCACCCGGGCGATCCTGACGGCGTTGATCATCGTCGCCGGCCTGGCCGTCGCATGGGAGCCGCTGTCGAGGCAACTCCTGCTGACGACGGCCCAGCCCCTGGGCGACCGGATGGCCCCCGGGCCCCGGACGGCCATCTGGATGCAGGCCTTCGAGGCGAGTCTTCGTCGACCCTGGCTGGGCTATGGCTGGAATCAGGCAGCCAGCGCACAACTGGCCGTTGCCGCCGACTTTGCAGCGCTCGGGCGGCCCTGGGACAGCGCGCACAACGTCGTTCTGGATCTGGCCCTGGCCATGGGGTGGCCACTCACGCTGCTCTGGGTCGTGGGGTCCAGCGTCTGGCTCTGGCAGAAGGTCCGGCATGCCCGGGACGCGAATGACCTGGCCGCGGTGGGCGGCATCGCAGCCTTGCTGACGCACGCGCTGCTCGAATATCCATTGGAGTACGCCTACTTCCTGGCCCCGCTGGCGCTGCTGGTCGGTGCCACCGGATCAAAGCCGCATGGGGCCGCGCGCACCCTGCCTCGATCGCTGGCGACAGCCATGGGTGCATGCCTGCTGGCGGCGCTGGCCTGGACCGGAATCGAATACCTGCAGGTCGAGCAGGCGCATCGCAACATTCGGATGTCGCTCATGAACTTCGCCACGGCGAACCCCGTGCGTGGCGAACCCGCCGATGTCACCCTGCTCGACGCGCCGGTGGCGCTTCAGCGCCTGATGCTGAGCCGGGCCACGGCAGACATGCCCGCAGCAGCACTGCGACAGATGCGCGAGGCTGCCCACCGCTACCCGATGCCGCCTGCGCTGATGCGCCTGGCACTGGCGCAGGGCCTGAATGGGCAACTCGGAGAGGCGCAATTGACCTTGCGACGTCTGTGCGCCGTTCACCCGCCCGCGCGCTGCATCGAAGGCCGGGACTCGTGGCTGGCCCTGCAGCAGCAATACCCGGTGCTGGCCACCGTGCCGGCGCCCGAGGTGCCGGCCGAGCGCTGAGCGTCGGCCGCTGCGAGTCGGACCTGGCCGAGGCTGACGCGAAGGCACCAGCCTCGCGATCAACCGGCGGCAGCAGCATCCGGCGCCACGCCGTCGAAGACATCGGCCATCGCCACCTCGACGCCGATGCAGGGCAGTTGCAGCGCCGGCGCGTCGGTCATGTCATGCACCACCCATTCCCCGGCCGCATTGCACCGGAAGGCCTGTGCGTCGCGCGTGTCGGGGTCGATCAGCAGGTACGCATGAGGTTGCCGACGACCGTGCCGTGGCTGCGCCGGGCGCCGACCCTCGCGAACACCTCGCCACGAAAGAACCCGTGGCGCGTGGCCTGGGTGTTCTCCCAGGCAAGAAACTCGTCCAGCGCAAGCCTGGCAGCAGGCAGCGCCATGATCAGCACCTCGTCGAAATCATTCGGCCAAAGTCCGCGTCGGCGATCACCCCTGCATGTGCGGTCAAGAAAGTCCGTCACGCAAATGGCTGACCATTCCAGGCGTCACCAGCGCCGCGCCGCGGCGGCTCGGCAGCCGCGGGATGCCACTGCGGTCTGCGCGCGTCAGGCGAGGGCCCCGCGCCAGGCCTTGCCGGGCCAGCGCCGAGATCACCTCGCCCATGCTCTTGCGATCACGCTCGGCCAGGTGGCTGGCAGCGGCGAGGATGTCGTCGTCGATGGCAAGGGTGATCCGCATGATGAAGGTCCTGGTGTCTTGCATCATGCGTCAGGCAGCACCTTCGGAATGGCGCGACACCCTGCGTGCCGGTCGATCACGAACCGCGTCCGTTTGCTGGTGAGAGGAGGCGGTCTTGCACGCCTGAGCCACAATCCGGCCAGAACTCTTGCGTCGGAGGTTCGCGATGGAACGCACTGCTGTCCTCACACCCGCCGAAGAAGGCGGCTACATCGCACTGAACCCGGAAACCGGAACCACCACTCAGGGCGAAACCGTTGAAGAAGCCGTGGCGAACCTGCAAGAGGCCACGGCGCTGTACCTGAGCGTGTTTCCCCTCGCCACGCGCGGTCACCCCGTGATCACCACCTTCTGTGTGCCGGCCCATGCCTGAGCTTCCGCGAGTCTCCGGCGCCGAGGCGTTGCGGGCACTGCAGAAACTCGGGTTCGAGAAGGTTCGTCAATCTGCCGGCCGCCCTGCCTGATGGACGGATGACTCGCCGTTCGACCCGCCGGGCCATCCCTTGTCGGGGGCTGCGGGTTCGCCCGGCCGGATGCCGGTGGCGAGGCTGCTAAGCTCGCGCCCGCTTCCGCCCACCCCCACCCGACCGGCCCGGATGGACCTCGCCACCTTCCTCGTGCAGTGCCTCAACGCCGTGCAGTACGGCCTGCTGCTGTTTCTGGTGGCCTCGGGGCTGACGCTGATCTTCGGCATCATGGGCGTCATCAACCTCGCGCACGGCAGCTTCTACATGCTGGGCGCCTACCTGGCATTCTCGATCGCGCCGCTGTTCGGGCAGCAGTTCCTGCTGATGCTGCTGGCCGGGCTGCTGCTGTCGGCCTTGTTCGGCTACCTGCTCGAATGGGCCTTCTACAGCTACCTCTACGAGCGCGAGCACCTGCAGCAGGTGCTGATGACGTATGCGCTGATCCTCGTCTTCGAGGAGGCGCGCTCGCTGCTGGTGGGCAACGACGTGCACGGCGTCAGGCCGCCCGACTGGCTGGCCGGCACCATCCCGCTGGGCGAGCTGATGACCTACCCCGTCTACCGGCTGTTTGCATCGGCCGCCTGCATCGTGCTGGCGGTGGGGCTCTATCTCGTCGTCAACAGAACGCGGCTGGGCATGATGATCCGCGCCGGCGCCAGCAACCGCGACATGGTGCGCGGGCTGGGCGTGGACATCACGCGGCTGTACCGCATCGTCTTCGCCGGCGGCGTGGCGCTGGCGGCGCTGGCCGGCATGATCGCGGCGCCGATGAGCAGCGTCTACCCGGGCATGGGCGGCCACGTGCTGATCATCAGCTTCGTGGTGGTGGTGATCGGCGGCATCGGCTCCATCACCGGGGCGCTGGTGGCGTCGCTGCTGGTGGGCTTCGTCGATACCTTCGGCAAGGTCTTCTTCGCCGAGCTCTCGGGCATCGGCGTCTACCTGCTGATGGCCATCATCCTGGTCTGGCGGCCCGAAGGCCTGATGCGCAGGGGCTACTGACGTGCAGCGCCTGGCCCCCTGGATCGCCCTGGCCCTGCTGCTGGCCGGGCCGCTGGTGCTGACGCCCTACACCTATGACCTGGTGGTCAAGATCATGGTGCTGGCGGTGTTTGCGCTCAGCCTCGAGCTGCTGGTGGGCATGACCGGGCTGGTGTCGCTGGGCCATGCCGCCTTCTTCGGCCTGGGCGCCTACACCACCGTGCTGCTGTCGCCCGAATACGACCCCGGGAATGCCCTGCTGCAGCTGGCCGCGGCGGTGGGCGCGGCGGCGCTGTATGCGCTCTTCGTCGGCGCGCTGAGCCTGCGCACCAAGGGCGTCTACTTCATCATGGTCACGCTGGCCTTTGCGCAGATGGCCTATTTTGTCTTCCACGACACCAAGGTCGGCGGCGGCACCGACGGCATCTACCTCAACGTGCGGCCGGTGGCCGGCCCCTTCGATGCCGGCAACAAGACCCACCTGTACTACGGGGTGGCGGCCGCGCTGGTCTTCACCTACGGGCTGCTGGCGCTGATCCGCCGCTCGCGCTTCGGCCATGCGCTGGCCGGCATCCGCGTCAACGAACAGCGCATGCGCGCCGCCGGCTTTGCCACCTATGCCTACAAGCTGGCGGCCTTCGTCGTTGCCGGCGCGCTGGCCGGGCTGGCGGGATTCCTGCTGGCGGTGAAGGACGGTTTCGTCAACCCCGAGCTGCTGAGCTGGCACGAAAGCGGCGCGGTGCTGCTGATGATCATCCTCGGCGGCATCGGCCACCTGCGCGGCGCGGTCATCGGCGCCGCCGCCTTCGTGCTGCTGAAGGAGCTGTATGCCACGCCGGCCTTCGTGGGCAGCTTTCTGGCCGAACACTGGCAGCTGACGCTGGGCTTCACCATCATCGCCTTCGTGGCGCTGCTGCCCAAGGGGCTGATCGGGCTGCCGGCGCGGCTGCGGGGCAAACCATGACGGCTGCACTGCTGCGCTGCGAGGGGCTGACGCGGCGCTTCGGCGGCCTCACCGCCGTCAACGACGTGACGCTGGACTTCATGCGCGGCGCGGTGCATGCGGTCATCGGCACCAACGGCGCCGGCAAGAGCACGCTGATCAACATGCTCAGCGGCGAGCTGCCGGCCAGCAGCGGCCGCGTGCTGCTGCAGGGGCAGGACATCACCGGCTGGCCGCAGCCGCGGCGCGCGCGCGCCGGCGTCGGCCGCAGCTACCAGCGCACGACCATCTTTCCCGAGTTCAGCGTGTTCGAGAACTGCCGGCTGTGCGCGCAGGCCGCGCATGCGCGGCCGCTGGCGCTGTGGCAGAGCGCCGCCCGCTGCAAGACCAGCGGCGACATCGCCATCGAGGCGCTGCGCGCCGCCGGGCTGGCCGACGCCGCCGCGCGGCCGGCGGGGTCGCTCAGCCATGGCGGCAAGCGCCAGCTCGAGATTGCCATGTGCCTGGCCACCCAGCCGCAGGCGCTGCTGCTGGACGAGCCGCTGGCCGGCATGGGCGCCGAGGAGACCGACCGCATGCTGCAGGTGCTGCAGGGGCTGAAGGCCGGGCACGCGATCCTGCTCGTCGAGCACGACATGGACGCCGTCTTCCGCATCGCCGAGCGCATCACCGTGATGGTCAACGGCGAGGTCATCGCCAGCGATGTGCCCCAGGCCATCCGCAGCAACCCGGCGGTGCAGGTGGCCTACCTGGGGGAGCATGCGTGAGCGTGCTGCTGGCGGCCGAGGGCCTGAATGCCTATTACGGCGACAGCCACGTGCTGCGCGATGCCACGCTGGTGATCGAAGCCGGCACCGCGCTCGGCCTGCTCGGCCGCAACGGCATGGGCAAGACGACGCTGATCCGCACCGTGATGGGCTTCGTGCGCGCGCGCAGCGGCCGCGTGCACTGGCAGGGGCAGGACGTGACCGGCCGGGCGCCCGAGCGCATGGCGCGGCGGGGCATCGGCTACGTGCCCGAGGGCCGCGGCATCTTTCCCAACCTCAGCGTGCGCGAAAACCTGCTGATGAGCGCGCGCCCCGGCCCCGACGGCCGCCGCGACTGGACCTTCGAGCGCGTGCTGGCGACCTTTCCGCGCCTGGCCGAGCGGCTGCAGCACGGCGGCCAGCAGCTGTCGGGTGGCGAGCAGCAGATGCTGTCGATCGGCCGCGCGCTGATGACCAACCCGCTGCTGCTGATCCTGGACGAGGCCACCGAGGGCCTGGCGCCGCTGATCGTGCAGGAGATCTGGCGCGTGATCGGCGACATCCGCACGACGGGTATCGCCACGCTGATCGTCGACCGCAACGTGCGCGCCGTGCTGGCGCACACCGACCGCGCCGTGGTGCTGGAAAAGGGCCAGGTCGTGCTGCAGGGCGACGGGGGCGTCACGCTGGACCACCAGCGGCTGGCAGGAGCGGGTGGCATGCCGATGGCTGGTGGTCCAGCGTGAGCGGGCCGCGCCTGCGCGGTGAAGGTCGGGCTGTCGGCTTCGGCTGTGCCGGTCACTTCGCGGCGTCGTCGCCGAGCCGTTGGTCTGGCCTTTGCCCGCAAGGGGCCCCGGCGGGGGGCGTCAGCAGGCCAGCCCAAGGCCAAGAGATGCATCAGCGAAGGACGGCAAGGCGCCGTCAACCGCCCTTCAAGCCGCCACCGCCTGCCGCACCGCATGCTCCCAGCGCGCCATCAGCTCGGCCGCGCGCTCGCGCGGCAGCGTGGGGTGGAAGCGCCGCTCGGCCTGCCATTGGGCCGCGACCTCGTCGCGCGAGGCGTAGACACCCGCGGCCAGGCCGGCCAGGTAGGCCGCCCCCAGCGCCGTCGTCTCGGTGACCTTCGGCCGCACCACCGGGATGCCCAGCAGGTCGGCCTGGAACTGCATCAGCAGGTCGTTGACGCAGGCGCCGCCGTCCACGCGCAGTTCGCTCACCGCCAGTGGCGAACCGCCGGCCGCCGCATCGGCGGCCATGGCCTGCAGCAGCGCCGCGCTCTGGAAGGCGATGCTTTCGAGCGCCGCACGCGCGATGTGCGCCACCGTGCTGCCGCGCGTCAGGCCGACGATGGCGCCGCGCGCGTCGGCGTTCCAGTAGGGTGCGCCCAGGCCGGTGAAGGCGGGCACGAACATCACGCCGCCGGCATCGGGCACGCTCTCGGCCAGTCGCTGCACGTCGCCGCTGGCCTGGATGGCACCCAGGCCGTCGCGCAGCCATTGCACCACCGCGCCACCGATGAAGACGCTGCCTTCGAGCGCATATTCGCGCGTGGCCGAGGTCTGCGCGGCGGCGGTGCTGATGAGGCCGTTGTTCGAGCGCTCGCAGGTCTGGCCCGTGTGCATCAGCAGGAAGCAGCCGGTGCCGTAGGTATTCTTCGCCAGCCCGGCCTGGAAGCAGGCCTGCCCGAACAGCGCCGCCTGCTGGTCGCCGGCGATGCCGGCAATGGGGATCGGCGCGCCGAACAGCGCCGCATCGGTCTCGCCATAGACATGGCTGGACGGGTGCACGCGCGGCAGCAGGCTGTCGGGTATGTGCAGCGCCTTCAGCAGTTCGTGGTCCCACACGTTGTGGCGGATGTCGAACAGCATCGTGCGCGCGGCATTGCTGACGTCGGTGGCATGCACATGGCCGCCGGTCAGCCGCCACAGCAGCCAGCTGTCGATGGTGCCGAAGGCCAGCTCGCCATGCGCGGCGGCGATGTGCGCGCCGTTCACGTGGTCCAGCAGCCAGCGGATCTTGGTGCCGCTGAAATAGGGGTCGACCACCAGCCCGGTGCTGCGCCGCACCTCGTCGACGAAGCCCGGCCGCGCCCGCAACTGCTCGCACAGCGGCTCGGTGCGGCGGTCCTGCCAGACGATGGCGTGGTGAATGGGGCGGCCGCTCACGCGGTTCCACAGCACCGTCGTCTCGCGCTGGTTGGTGATGCCGATGGCGGCGATGTCGGTGGCCTGCAGGCCCGAGCGCGCCAGCGCCTGCCGCGCCACGTCGAGCTGCGTCGCCCAGATCTCCTCGGCATCGTGCTCGACCCAGCCGGGCTGGGGGTAGAGCTGGCGGAATTCGCGCTGCGCCATGGCGACGATGCGGCCATCGCGGTGGAAGACGATGGCGCGTGAACTCGACGTGCCCTGGTCGAGGGCGAGCAGGTGGTCGCGGGGCATGGGCGGGTCTCCTCGGTGCGGCCGTCGACTCTGCCACAGCGGCAGGCATCCGGGCCGGGCGGCCGCACCGCCTACGGCGCCTTTGCCTGCGCCTCGATCCAGTCGTCGATCAGCCCCTCCAGCGTATCCAGCGGCAGCGCGCCGTGGTCGATGACCGCATTGTGGAAGCGGCGGATGTCGAAGCGGTCCTCCAGCTTCGCCTGCGCTCGGTCGCGCAGTTCCTCGATCTTCAGGCGGCCGATCATGTAGCCCAGCGCCTGGCCGGGCCAGGAGCTGTAGCGGTCGATCTCGCCGGCGAGGAAGTCGCGGTCCATGCCGGTGGCGTCGACCATGAAGTCGATGCAGCGCTGGCGGCTCCAGCCGAAGGCGTGCAGCCCCGTGTCCACCACCAGCCGCGCGGCGCGCAAGGCCTGCGACTGCAGGTGGCCGAAGCGGCTCGGCGCATCCGCATAGAGCCCGAGCTCGAAGCCCAGTGTCTCGGCATACAGCGCCCAACCTTCGACGTAGGCCGTATAGCCCCAGGCGTTGCGGCGAAAGGGCGGCAGCTCGCGCAGCTCGGCTGCGCGGGCCACCTGCAGGTGGTGGCCGGGCACCGCCTCGTGCGCCACCAGCGTTTCCATCGCCCACAGCGGCCGCGTCCGGTAGGCCGCGGCATTGGCGAAGAAGAAGCCGGCGCGGCTGCCGTCCATCGCCGGGCCCTGGTAATACTCGGCGCGGTGGGCGTCCATGTGGGCCGGCATCGGACGCACGCCCCAGGGCGTGCGCGGCAGCTCGGCAAACAGCCGCGGCAGCTCGCCGTCGATGCGCTTGCCGATCTCGCGGTAGCCGGCCAGCAGCGCCTCGGGCGAGGGCGCCAGGTGCTTCGGGTCGGTGCTGAGCCGGCGCACGAAGCGCGGGAAGTCGTCGGTGAAGCCCTGCGTGCGCAGCACCGCCTCCATCTGCGGCCGCAGCCGCGCCAGCTCGCGCAGGCCGAGGTCGTGGATCTGCCGCGGCGTCAGCCGCGTGGTGGTGCTGTGCGCCACCTGCATCGCATAGATGCGCTGGCCGTCGGGGTAGTGCAGCATTGCGCCGTCCACCCTGGCCTGCGCGCGGTAGTCGCCGGCGACGAAGGCGCGCAGCCGGCGCAGCGCCGGCAGCACCTGCTGCTCGACGGCATCACGCCCGGCGGCCTGCAGCAAGGCGCGCTCGGCCTCGGGGATGTCCGGCCCCAGGCGCGTGAACGGGCGCCAGAACGGCGTGTCTTCCAGCTGCGCCGGCAGCTGGGCGTCGATCTGCAGCAGCACGCGGTCGAGCACGTCGCGCGAGGGCACGAAGCCGAGCGCGATGCCGCGCTGCAGGCGCTCGATCTGCTGGTCCATGTGGCCGGGGTAGGCCGCCATCCGCGCCAGCAACTGCTGCACCTGCGGCTTGCTGGCCGTGGGCACCACCTGCATCAGTTCGGCAAAGCGCGACTGCACGCCGCCGAGGGCGCCCAGCGTCATCGTGCGCAGCCCGGGGAAGGCCTGCTGCTCGACCAGGCGCTGGTTCTGGCTGATGAACATGTCCAGCGAGATGCGGTCCTGCGGGCCCAGGCGGCTGCGGTCGATGGACCGCGCCTCGGCCAGCCATTCGCGCACCTGGCGGTCGAAGCGCTGCTCGCCTGCGGGCGAGGCATCGCTCAGCCGGTCGCCGTGGCGGTGGTCGCCGCGAAAGCTGGCCCATTCGGGGAAGAAGCGTGCGCTGTCCTCCCAGGCACGTTCGAACAGCGCGTGCGCCTTCGCTGCCTCGGCGGCATCGACCGCCGCCGCCGCGGTCAAGGGCAGCGCGGCCACCAGCAGCAGCGCCAGCAGCGCGCGCAGGCCTCTGAGCATCGATCTTCACTCCCACCGACGGGCTGTCGGATGCCGCATTGTGGGCCGGCGCCGGCAGGCGCCGCGGCGGGAGGACCGGGCGCTGGTCAGCCGCGGGTGCGACGGCGCGTGGCCACCAGGGCCACCAACGCCAGCGCCAGCAGCGCCAGCGGCGCCGGCTCGGGCACCGCGGTGCTCAGGGCCTGCTGGCCCAGCAGCCGGTGGAGGGCGGCCGTCGGGTGCAGGTCGTCCGAATAGGCCGACGTGCCGCACTGGCTGGCCGTGGCATCGGGGGCGAAATACTGGCCCGAGATGAGGCCCGGGGTCAGGCAGGGCGTGGTGACGTTGGTGATGCCGTAGGTCAGCCCGCCGTGGTTGACCGCATCGTCGTACACCGCCTCGCCCAGGCCGAAGAGGTCGATGGTGCGGATGTCGAGGTCGACGCCGGATGCGCCGAAGAAGGCGGCGTCGAGACCCGACGCACCGGCCGCCAGCAGGGCGTTGAAGGACAGCGTGACGGCGGTCGACCCCTTGGTCACACCGGCGTCCACGGCCTCCGGCGTCTTGCCGAGATCGGGCAGGTTGGAAATCAGGAAGTGCCGCGCCCCGGCCTGCGCCAGCAGTGCCATCGCATTGACCACGTTGCTGGCCGCGTCGGCGACGAGCGTGGCGTCGCCGGTGCTGCGGGCGTCGCGCAGGTCGTTGGCGCCGGCCATCAGCACGTACAGCGCATCGGGGTCGGCGGCGCGGGTCAGCGTCGTGCCGAAGGGGGCGCCGTTCCAGTTGATCAGCTGGCCGAACAGCCCGGTGGTGGCGCCGGCCGAGCCGCCCAGGCCGGTGCGTGCGCCGCCGTAGGCGTAGTTGCCGCCACCGGGCGCACCGATGGGCACGACGGCGGCGCCGGTAAACAGCAGGTTGGCCGGCTGCGCCCCGGCGGGCAGGCCCAGGCCGGCGGCCAGGACTTCGGTCCACACCGGGCCGTTGGAGAAGCGGCCGGGTGCCGCCGGATAGACGGGGAACGGATTGGGTGTGAAGGCCGTGGTCAGCGCCAGCACGTTGCCGGTGTCCGACAGGCTGTCGCCGAAGATGATCAGGTCGCTGTAGGGGCCGGCGTGGGCGGCTCCGACATGGGCGGCGATGCCGATCGCCAGGGCGGCCAGACGGCGCGGCCAGTTCGAATGCATGGGAGTCTCCGGTGTCGTGGTGGGCTGCGCCGGAAGGCCCGGCGCGCAGCCCCACTGCCACGCAAGAACCACACCGTGCGGCAAAAGCCGCACCGCCACAAGACCCGCGCCACAGCGCCCCGGCGGCGGTGTCAGATCGGCCGACAGTTCACCCGGTCAGGCCAGCGCCTCGTCCAGCACCTCCACCCAGTGCCGCACCGGGGTGGCGGTGCCGCTTTGCAGGTGCTGGATGCAGCCGACGTTGGCCGACACGATGGTGGGTGCCTCGATCGGCGCCAGGTTGGCCAGCTTGCGGTCGCGCAGCTGCTTGGCCAACGCGGGCTGCAGCACGCTGTAGGTGCCGGCGCTGCCGCAGCACAGGTGGCTGTCGGCCACCGCCAGCTGCACGTCGAAACCCAGCTCGCCGAGATGGCGCTCGACGCCGCCGCGCAGCTGCTGGCCATGCTGCAGCGTGCACGGTGGGTGGTAGGCGAGCTTCACCGCAGCCCTGCCGCGCTGGCGCAGCCTGGGCTCGAGCGCGTCCACCAGCCCGGGCAGCAACTCGCTCAGGTCCTTGGTGAGGGCGCTCACGCGGCGCGCCTTCCCGGCATAGTCGGGGTCATGCGCGAGCGCGTGGCCATAGTCCTTGACGGTGACGCCGCAGCCGCTGGCATTCATGACGATGGCCTCGACCTTGCCTTCGCGGGTCAGGCCGTCGACCAGCGGCCACCAGGCGTCGATGTTGCGGCGCATGTCGGCCAGGCCGCCGTCGACGTCACCCAGGTGCGTGCGCACGGCACCGCAGCAGCCGGCGCCGTCGGCCACCAGCGTCTGGATGCCGGCGGCGTCGAGCACGCGCGCAGTGGCGCTGTTGATGTTGGGCATCATCGCCGGCTGCACGCAGCCCAGCAGCAGCAGCACCTTGCGCGGGTGCGGGCGCGTGGGCCACAAGCTGGCCCGCGCGCCGCCGGCCGCGGGCACCTTGTCCTTCAGCGCGGCCGGCAGCAGCGGCCGCACCGCGCGGCCCATCGCCATCGCGGGGCCGAACAGCGGCGAGGTCAGGCCCTCCTTCAGCAGCCAGCGCACGGTGCGTTCGCCGGCCGGGCGTTCGACGCGCTGTTCGACGATCTGGCGGCCGATGTCGACCAGATGCCCGTACTGCACGCCGCTGGGGCAGGTGGTCTCGCAGTTGCGGCAGGTCAGGCAGCGGTCCAGGTGCAGCTGCGTCTTGCGCGTGACGGGCGCGCCTTCCAGCACCTGCTTGATGAGGTAGATGCGGCCGCGCGGGCTGTCGAGCTCGTCGCCCAGCAGCTGGTAGGTGGGGCAGGTGGCGGTGCAGAAGCCGCAGTGCACGCATTTGCGCAGGATGGCTTCGGCCTCGTCGCCGGCGCGCGTGCCTTTGAACTCGGGGGCGAGATTGGTTTGCATGGGGACCAGTGTGGATCAGAGCCAGCGCATCGCCAGCGGCAGCAGCAATGCCGCCAGCAGGGCCTGCAGCGCAAAGGCCAGGCCGGCGTGGGCGCCGGCTTCGGGGTGGACCTGCAGCGCGCGCGCGGCACCGATGCCGTGCGACGCGGTGCCGAGCGCAAAACCACGCGCCGCGGGCGAGTGAATGCGCAGTGCGTCGAACAGATAGGGCGCGGTGACGGCGCCGATCAGCCCGGTGAGCACCGCAAAGACCGCCGCCAGCGCCGGCACGCCGCCGATGCGCTCGGCGATGCCCATCGCCACCGGCGCGGTGACCGACTTCGGCGCCAGCGAGGCCACGATATCCGCCGGCAGCCCGAAGGCCCGGGCCAGCAGCACGGCGCTGGCCGCGGCGGCCCCGCCGCCGGCCAGCGCCGCCAGGCCCAGCGCCAGTGCCTGGCGGCGCAGCGCCTGCCGGCGCTGCCACAGCAGCCAGGCCAGCGCCACCACCGCCGGGCCGAGCAGGACGTGGATGAACTGCGCGCCGGCAAAATAGGCCGCGTAGGAGGTGCCGCTGGCCAGCAGCAGCGCCGCCAGCAGCAGCACCGTCCACAGCACCGGGTTGGCCCACGGCGGCTGGCCCAGGCGCGCCGAGGCCAGTGCCGCCAGCGCATAGACACCGAGCGTTGCCGCCAGCCCGAACAGCGGGCTGGCCGACAGGTACAGCCACAGGTCGACGAGTTCGTTCATGCCTCGGGCAAGCCCTTCAACACCCAGGCGCTGACCGCCAGGCCGATCCAGGTCGACAGCAGCAGCACCACCGCCAGCGCCAGGCCGTGGCGGGCGATGGCGTCGAGGTGGGTGATCACGCCCACCCCCACCGGCACGAACAGCAGCGACAGGTGCGCCAGCAGCAGCTCGCAGGCGGCGCCGATCGGCCGGCGCCACAGGCCGGCGGCCAGCAAGGCCAGCAGCAGCAGCAGGCCCAGCACCGGCCCCGGCCAGGGCAGCCCGGTGGCGCGCGCCACCAGCTCACCCGCCAGCTGGCAGATGAGCAGCAGCGCCAGCCCGGCCAGGGCGGGCGACGGTGCGCCCGGGCGCGGCGGCGCTTCGTTCATGCCGCCACGCGCCACGAGGCCGCCCAGTAGTGCGTCCACGCCGTCCATTCGAAGCCGCTGGCGCGGCGGGCCAGCAGCCTGCGCAACCCGTCGGCGGTGGGGAAGTTTTTCAGCACCTCGTGCACGCTGCCGTCGTCGAGCGAGCGGGTCTGGTAGGTGTTGCCCTCGGCATCGCGCCGCGTGATCGGCAGGTTGCTGGTCTGCACGAAGCGGTTGTCGAGCACGACCACGCGCGCGCCGGGCTGCAGCTGGCGGTGCAGCTTGTCGATCCAGCCCGGCAGCCGCGCCAGCGGGATGTGGCTCCACCAGCAGCCGGCGAAGGCGGCGTCGAAGGATCGTCCGGCCAGGCCATCCAGCCCATGGGCATCGATCACCGCGAATTCGACCGTGGGCGGCAGCGCCTTCAGACGGGCCAGCGCCATGGTTTCGGGATTCAGGTCGGTGGCCAGCCAGTGCGCCGCGCGGGCGGCGCCATGCGGCGTCCACCAGCCGGTGCCGCAGGCCAGCTCCAGCACGCGGCGGCCGGTGAAGGCCTCGGCCAGCCAGGCCTCCATCGCGCGCAGATCGGCCTGGCGTTCGGGCTTGTGGTAGACGCGCTCGTAGTACGCGGCCCGGCGGCGGTAGTAGTCCGCCAGGTCGGTGGCAGCGGCAGGGGCGGGCGCGGGCGCGGCGGGCATCGGGCGGTGGCGGGCTGGCCCCGCGGACTGTAGCGGGTGCGCGCTGCCGACGCGCGCACCGGCGCGCGGCGCCGGGTCAGCGCGGGGTTTCGGTCAGCGCGCGCACCGGCGGCAGCTGCAGGCGCCGGCGGTCGGGCTCGGGCGCGGCCAGCGGCGGCACCTCGCGCAGCGTGGCCAGGCAGCGCCGCGCCAGCTGCTGGTAGTAGGCGGTGGCCTCGCGCTTGCGTTCGACCTCGCCGTCGCTCAGTTCGCGCAGCACCTTGGCCGGTGCACCCACGCTCAGCGTGCGCGGCGGCAGGCGGCGGCCGGCGGGCACGAAGGCGCCCGCCGCCACCATCGCCTGGGCGCCGACTTCGGCCTCGTCCATCACCACCGCATTCATGCCCACCAGCGCGTCGCGGCGCACATGGCAGCCGTGCAGCACCGCGCCGTGGCCGATGTGGCCGTTTTCCTCGACCACCATCTCGTGGTTGGGAAAGCTGTGCAGCACGCAGCTGTCCTGCACGTTGCAGCCGGCTTGCAGCACGATGCGGCCGAAATCGCCGCGCAGGCTGGCACAGGGGCCGACATAGCAGCCGGGGCCGACGATGACGTCGCCGATCAGCACCGCGGTCGGGTGCACATAGGCCGTGGGGTCGACCACGGGGGCCAGGCCGTCGATTTCGTAGCAGGGCATGTCAGTGGCGCCCGGCCGCCCGAAGCCACTGACGCGCCCCCTCGGGGGGCCGAGCCGGCGCCGAGCGAGCGCCTGCGCGCTCGCGAGTGGCTGGCGAGGGCCTTGCGGCATGCAAGCCGCAAGGCAGCGAGCGAAGCGAGCGTGGGGGTCGTTTCATCTCAGGTGGGCGCAATGGCCGCGGTGGCTTCGAGTTCGACCTTGCCCGGGTGGTCGAGCAGGTCGGAGACGAAGATCATGCTCATCGCCGGATAGTGGTTGCCCATCAGCTGCCGCCACACCGCGCCCAGCTGCTTGCGCACCGCCAGGTAGGCCGGCTTGTCGCAGCAGTAGGCCGTCATGCGGCCGATGTGCTCGGGCCGGCCGCCGGCCTCGGCCAGCACGGCCAGCACGTTGCGCAGGGCCTGCTCGAACTGCGGCAGCAGGTCTTCGCTCTCGAACTGCTGCTGCGCATTCCAGCCCACCTGGCCGGCGATGAAGACGATGCGCGCACCGGCCGGCGCGACCATGCCGTTGGCATAGCCGATGGGCGGCTTCCAGCCGTCGGGTAACAGGGTTTGCAGGGTCATGGCCGTCAGTCGATGTAGCGCGGCGGATCGGGGTCGACCGACCAGTCGCCCTCGGGCTGCGGCACCTTGGCCAGCCATTCGCGCACCAGGGCCACGTGTTCGGCCTCTTCCTGGCGCATTTCCTCGGCGGCCGCGCGCACCGCCTCGGTGGCGGCGGTGCCGGCCATCTCGGCGAAGAAGGCCTCGGCGCGCTGCTCGGCCGACAGCGCCAGCTGCAGCGCATGCCAGGGGTGCATCAGGTAGTGCATCTCCTCGATCGGCACCACCTCGGGCGATTCGGGCGACGACCAGATGCCGCTGTGCCGCGGCACCACCACGTCGGCGGCCCAGCCCATGTCGGCCAGGATCTGCTCGACGTGCAGCTGCTCGTAGCCGGCCATCTTGCGGAACAGCGCCGCCACCTCGAGGTTGTTGTGCGTCTCCATCATGTCGGCCAGCTCTTCGTAGCGGGCGACGGCTTCGCGCTCGATCGTCAGGGCCTGGCCCATCAGATCCTCGAGCGATCGCGGCGCCAGCGGTGCGCCGGGCTTGCGGGGGCGATTCACAGCGCAAACTCCTGTTCGATCTGCGCCAGCGTGGCACTGGCGGCGGGGGTTCGGGCGTAGGGCGTGCGGTTGCCTGCGTAGAGTACGCCGATATTGAAGCCGTCGTCGGTCATGATGCGCCGCGCCGCGCGCGCGGGGTCGTTGGTCTCGGCCACCGGGGCCGGGTGCACCAGGTCCTTCCAGCCGCGCTGCTCGGGGCGGAAGGTGACGCAGGGGCTGAGGATCTCGACGAACGAGAAGCCCGGGTGGCGGATGGCCTGGGCCACGATCTCGGCGGTGCCGTTGGGGTCGCCCGAGAAGGCGCGGGCGACGAAGTTCGCGCCCGCGGCCAGCGCGATCACCAGCGGGTGGAACGAGCGGATGCCGGTGCCGCCGGGCGAGAGCTTGTTGTCCCAGTCGGGTTCGGTGGTCGGGCTGGCCTGGCCCTTGGTCATGCCGTACACGTGGTTGTCCATCACGATGTAGGTCAGGTCCAGGTTGCGGCGGCAGGCGTGCATGAAGTGGTTGCCGCCGATCGAATAGCCGTCGCCGTCGCCGCCGGTGACGACCACCGTCAGGTCAGGACGTGCGGCCTTCAGCCCGGTGCCGGCGGCGAGCGCGCGGCCGTGCACGCCGTGAAAGCCGTAGCAGGTGGTGTAGGCCGGGATGCGCGAGCTGCAGCCGATGCCCGAGACCACCGCCACCTCGTGCGGCGGGCGGCCGATGATGGACAGCGCCTTGGTCAGCGAGCCCAGCACGGTGTAGTCGCCGCAGCCCGGGCACCAGATCGGCTTGTAGTCCGACTTGAAGTCGGCGGCCGTCAGCTTGACGGCTTCGGTCATGTCGTTCATGCGGGGACTCCGGTGGCGGCGGGTTGGCGCGGGTGGGTCGCGGCCCAGTCGATGAAGGCGCGCGCCAGGTCGCCCGGGCGCAGCGGCAGCGGGCCCGGGCGGTGCAGGCCGGCGGGACGGCCCGGCAGGTCGCAGCGGCTGCGCAGGTAGCGCAGCAACTGGCCGCCGTGGTTCTGCTCGACCACCAGCACCTGGCGCACGCCGGCCAGGGCCTGGTCGAGCACCTCGGGCTTGAGCGGCGCCAGCAGCCGGATGGACACCAGGCGCAGCCGCGTCCCGGCGGCGGCGGCGCGTTCCACCGCTTCGCGCACCGCGGCGGTGGTGGAGCCGAAGGTGATCACCGCCAGCTCGCCCTCGCCTTCGATATCGGCCCAGCGCGGGCCGTAGTCGTGCAGCATCAGCTTGCGCAGGCGCTTGTCGAGCTGCTTGACGTGGTCGCGCGCCTGGCTGCTGGGGATGCCGCGCTCGGTGTGCTCGAGCCCGTCGGCGGTATAGGCGATGCCCGGCGTGCCCGGGATGGCCATCGGCGACACGCCCGAGGGCGTATCGGCATAACGCTGGTAGCCGGGTGTATCGGCCGCGGCCACCAGCCGCTGCGCGGGCACGGCGGCCTGCGTGGGCTGGTCGATGACGGCGCGCGACTGGCCCATGAACTGGTCGGACAGCAGCAGCGCGGGTGACTGCAGCGCCTCCGCCAGCTGCACCGCCCATTCGGCGGTGGCCAGGCAGTCGTCGATGCCGTTGGGCGCCAGCACCAGGCGCGGTGCGTCGCCGTGCAGGCCGTCGACCGCGAACGACAGATCGCTCTGCTCGCTCTTGGCCGGGATGCCGGTGGAGGGGCCGCCGCGCATGACGTCGACGACGACGATGGGCACCTCGGCGGCCACCGCCAGGCCGATGCCTTCGGTCATCAGCGCCAGGCCGGGGCCGGCGGTGGCGGTGAGCGAGGGCACGCCGCCGTACGAGGCGCCGATGATCATGTTGACCGAGGCCAGCTCGTCCTCGGCCTGCAGCAGGCTGCCGCCCATGCGCGTGAGCGCCGGGGCCATCCATTCCAGCAGCTCGGTGGCGGGGGTGATCGGGTAGGCGGCGACGAAGCGCACGCCGCCGCGCAGCGCACCGCAGCCGGCGGCCTCGTTGCCCGACAACAGCCAGCGTGCGTGCCCGGCCGGCAGCGCGACGGGCACCAGCGGCTCGGGGCGCGGGTCGGGCAGGGCCAGCGCCAGCGCCACGCCCTGCTGCAGCGCCGCCAGGTTGGACGCCAGCGCCTCGGCCGAGCGCTTCCAGCTCGCGCGCAGCGCGTCTTCCAGCGCGGCGACGGGCAGCCCGGCCACCGTGCCGGCCAGGCCCAGCGCCACCATGTTGACCCAGCCGCCGCCGGCGGCCTTGGCGGTCTTCTTCAGCGGCAGCGCGTGCAGCTGCGCACCCTGGCGCACGAAGACCTCGGGCGCCTCGCCGGCGTCGGCGTCTCCGATCAGCAGGCTGCCGGGGCCGATGGGGATCTCGTCGCCGAAGCGGTTGAGGTTCTGCCAGTCGATGGCCAGCAGCACGTCGAAGTGGTCGTCGAGCGTGGCCACCGGGCGCGCGCCCAGACGCAGCAGCGCCGCCGCCTCGCCGCCGCGGATCTGCGGGCCGCTGGTGCGCACCATCAGGCCGTACAGGCCGGCACGCGCCGCGGCGTCCAGCAGCAGGTTGCCGGCGGTCATCACGCCGGCGCCGCCGCTGCCGGCGATGGCCAGCGAAAAGCTGCGCGCGGCCGGCTGCGGGTGGGGGGAAATCGGGGGCATGGAGCTCCTCCTGGTCGAGGATTGCCAGTGAACCCGCGGCACGCCGGCGCGCATCTGATCCAGCGCAAACGGGCGCGGCAAAAACAGCCCAGAATCCGCCAAAACGGGTAAAGCAGTACGCCAATACCGTAATTACCCCGATCCCGGTACCCGCGGTGCGCCGCAGGACCGGCCCCGAGCTGGAGAAGCACCCATGTCCATTGCCGCCCACCGCTGGCTGTTCACCGACCCCGGCGCGCCCTTGCAGCGCGCCGGGTTCACGGCCGCTGCCGGCGTGGGCGAGGTGGTGGTGGCGGTGGCCGGCTGCGGTGTCTGCCACACCGACCTGGGCTATTACTACGACGGCGTGCGCACCAACCAGCCGTTGCCGCTGGCGCTGGGGCACGAGATCAGCGGCCGCGTGGTGGCTGCCGGGGCGGGCGCCGAATCGTGGCTGGGCCGCGCGGTCATCGTGCCGGCGGTGCTGCCCTGCGGTGAATGCGACCTCTGCCGCCGCGGCCTGGCCACCATCTGCCGCAGCCAGAAGATGCCGGGCAACGACATCCAGGGCGGCTTTGCCTCGCACATCGTGGTGCCGGCGCGCGGGCTGTGCCCGGTGGACGAACAGCGCCTGGCGCAAGCCGGGCTGACGCTGGCGCAGGTGTCGATCGTGGCCGATGCGCTGACCACGCCCTACCAGGCGGTGCGCCGCGCCGGTGTCGAGCCCGGCGACCTGGCGGTGGTGGTCGGCGCCGGCGGCGTGGGCGGCTACTGCGTGCAGGTGGCGCGGGCCTTCGGCGCGCAGGTGGTGGCCATCGATGTCGATGCGCGCAAGCTGCAGGCCGCCACCGCCGACGGCGGTGCCGCGCTGGCGCTGAATGCGCGCGAGCTCGATGCCAAGGCGCTGAAGAAGGCGGTGGCCGACTTCGCGCGCGGTGCCGGGCTGCGCAGCACCGAATGGAAGATCTTCGAATGCTCGGGCACGGCCGCCGGCCAGACCAGCGCCTTCAACCTGCTGGTGCACGGCGCCACGCTGTCGGTGGTGGGCTTCACGATGGACAAGGTCGAGCTGCGGCTGTCCAACCTGATGGCCTTCGACGCGCGCGCGCTCGGCAACTGGGGCTGCCCGCCCGAGTTCTATCCGGCCGCGCTGGACCTCGTGCTCGACGGCCGCGTGCGCCTGGCACCCTTCGTCGAGACGCATCCGCTGGACCGCATCAACGAGGTCTTCCATGCCGTCCATGCGCGCGAGATCACGCGCCGCGCGGTGATGGTGCCCTGAACCTTTCCACGAGGAGAACCTGACGTGAGCGCCGAATTCAAGAACCACGACATCGTCGACGACATCAGCCGCCCCGGCGTGCGCTACGAGCGGCGCCCGGCGCGGCTGCCCAATGGCGAGGTGGCCGCCGGTCTTTACAACGCCTGGATCACGCTCGACAACCCGGGCCAGTTCAACAGCTATACGACCGACATGGTCAAGGGCGTGATCCTGGCCTTCCGCTCGGCCAGCAACGACCGCGCCGTCAACTGCGTGGTCTTCACCGGCGCCGGCGACAAGGCCTTCTGCACCGGCGGCAACACCAAGGAGTACGCCGAGTACTACGCCGGCCAGCCGCAGGAATACCGCCAGTACATGCGGCTGTTCAACGACATGGTCAGCGCCATCCTGGCCTGCGACAAGCCGGTGATCTGCCGCGTCAACGGCATGCGCATCGGCGGCGGGCAGGAGATCGGCATGGCCTGCGACTTCTCGGTGGCGCAGGACCTGGCGCGCTTCGGCCAGGCCGGCCCCAAGCACGGCTCGGCCCCGATCGGCGGCGCCACCGACTTCCTGCCGGTGGTGGTGGGCGCCGAGCGCGCGATGGCGGCCTGCGTGCTGTGCGAGCCTTTCAGCGCGCACAAGGCCTACCAGATGGGCGTGCTGACCGACGTCGTGCCGGCGCTCAAGGTGGACGGCAAATTCATCGCCAACCCCACGGTCGAGACCCAGCGCCAGTACGACGAATTCGGCCGCAACGCCTACGGCGAGCCCAAGACCGGCGCCGCGCTCGACGAGGGCAAGGCGCTGATGAAGCGCGGCACGGTCGACCTGTCGCTGCTGGACGCCAAGGTCGAGGAGCTGTGCGCCAAGATGCTGCTGACCTTCCCCGACTGCACCACCAAGACGATCGAGGAGCTGCGCAAGCCCAAGCTCGACGCCTGGAACCGCAACAAGGAAAACTCGCGCGCCTGGCTGGCGTTGAACATGATGACCGAGGCGCGCTCGGGCTTCACCGCCTTCAACGAGGGCCCGAAGGACGACCGCGAGATCGACTTCGTGCTGCTGCGCCAGAAGCTGGCCGCCGGCCAGAGCTGGGTCGGCCCGCTGCACGACGAGATCCAGCCGAAGGCGAAGAAGCATGGCTGACGCAGCCGGCCCGGGCCCGCTGCAGGTGGCGCTGGAGCGCGACGGCGCACTGCTGCGCCTGACGCTGGCCCGCCCCAAGGCCAACATCTGCGACGCGCAGATGATCGGCGCGCTGCAGGCGGCGCTGGACGCGCATGCCGGCAGCGCCGCCCTGCGCGGCGTGCTGCTGGAGGCGCAAGGCCCGCACTTCAGCTTCGGCGCCAGCGTCGAGGAGCACCTGGCCGACCGCTGCGCCGGCATGCTGGCCTCGCTGCATGCGCTGATCCTCGCGCTGGCGGGCTTTCGCGTGCCGGTGCTGGTGGCCGTGCGCGGGCAGTGCCTGGGCGGCGGCCTCGAGATCGCGCTCGCCGGCGGCCCCATCTTCGCGGCGCCGAATGCGCAGTTCGGCCAGCCCGAGATCAAGCTCGGCGTCTTCGCGCCCGCGGCCAGCTGCCTGCTGCCCTGGCGCGTGAATGCCGTCGCGGCCGAGGAGCTGCTGTGCAGCGGCCGCAGCATCGACGCCGCACATGCACTGGCCATCGGCCTGGTGCATGCGCTGGCCGACGACCCGGTGGCCGCGGCGCTGGCCTATTTCGACGAGCACCTTGCTCCGCGCAGCGCCGCTGCGCTGGCGCATGCGCTGCAGGCCGTGCGTGCACCGCGCCTGGCCCTGCTGCGCGACGAACTGGCGCGCGTGGAGCGCCTATACCTGAACAGCCTGATGAAAACCCGCGACGCCAACGAAGGGCTGGATGCCTTCCTCGCCAAGCGCGCACCGAACTGGGAGCACCGTTGATGAGCACCACCCTGCCCGAGGTCACCCGCATCGTGCAACGCTGCGAGGCGCTGTTCGAGGACCTCCACTTCGAAGCCGTGAAGGAATGGAAGGCCGCCGTGCCGGGCCGCAAGGCCATCGGCTACATGCCGGTCTACGTGCCGCGCGAGCTGATCCACGCCGCCGGCTACCTGCCGGTGGGCATCCTCGGCGGCGGCGACCAGATCGAGGTCATCCAGGGCGACGCCTACTACCAGAGCTATATCTGCCGCATCCCGCGCTCGACCATCGAGCTGGGCCTGACCGGGCGGCTCGACTGCCTGGACGGCATGCTCTTCCCCAGCATCTGCGACGTCATCCGCAACCTCTCGGGCATGTGGCAGATCCTGTTCAAGGACAAGTACGTGCGCTATGTCGACGTGCCGCAGAACTACCAGGACAACGTCGGCGGCGTCTTCTACCAGCAGGAGATGCAGCACATCCGCGACGACCTCGGCCGGATGCGCGGCTCACCCGTCACCGACGCCGAGCTCAACGCCTCGATCGCGGTCTACAACGAAAACCGGCAGGTCATCCGCGACCTCTATGCCTACCGCGCGGCCAAGCCCTGGCAGGCGCCGACCTCCGAGGTCTACCTGCTGCTGCGCGCCGGCATGGTGCTGCCGGTGGAGCAGCACACGCAGCTGGTGCGCGACTACCTCGCCGCCGCCGAGCTGGTGACGCGGCCCAAGCGCGACAACGCCCGCGTGGTGATCAACGGCAGCTTCTGCGAACAGCCGCCGCTGGCGCTCATCAAGTCGATCGAGATGGCGGGCTGCTATGTCGTCGACGACGACTTCCTGCTCGTCACGCGCTGGCTGCTCGACGAGGTGCCCACCAACGGCAACCCGCTGGAGGAGCTGTCCAAGGCCTTCCTGCACCGCAGCGCCAGCACGGCCGCCAAATACGACGCCACGCGCGAGGAGAAGGGCGTCTTCCTGATGAAGCAGGTGAAGACGGGCGGTGCCGAGGGCGTGATCTTCGCCGCGCCCTCGTTCTGCGACCCGGCGCTGCTCGAGCGGCCGATGCTGCAGGACGTGCTGTCGCAGCACGGCATCCCGCACACCGCCTTCAAATATGCCGAGAACACCGGCCAGATGGCCCCCGTGCGCGAGCAGGCGGGCACCTTCGCCGACTCGATCAAGTTGTGGAACGCCGCCTGAGCCCACCCGGAGATACGCCATGAGCAACACCGCCCCGATCACCATGCCCGCCCCCACCGGGTCGGCCAAGAAGCCTGCCAGCGTCCAGAAAGAGGACGCCATGTGGCTGCAGAAGGAACTGATCAACAAGAACTACATGGAGCTGGCCACGGCGCGCGCCAACAACCGCAAGGTATCGGCCACCTTCGTGCCCGGCAACCTCAACGAGCTGCTGATGTGCTTCGACTTCGCGCGCAGCCTGCCGGAGACCAATGCGCTGCAGAACGGCATGCGCAAGAAGAGCGGCAAGATGATCATGGACGCCGAGCGCGACGGCCAGAGCGAGGACGTGTGCACCTACGTCAAGGCCGACCTCGGCATGATGATGGGCGGCGAGATCGGCCCCACCGGCGACCCGATGCCGCGCCCGGACATCCTGCTGCTCAGCTATACCGGCTGCTTCACCTTCATGAAGTGGTTCGAGCTGATCCGCCACAAATACGGCTGCGAGACCGTGATGCTGCACGTGCCCTACCAGGGCGAGGGCCACATCGCGCCCAACATGCGCGACTACGTCGTCAAGCAGCTCAAGGAGACGGTGATCCCCACGCTCGAGCGCATCTCGGGCGTCAAGTTCGACATCGACCGGCTGCGCCAGTACATGCGCGAGTCGGTCAAGGCCGAGGAAGACCTGGTCAAGGTGCTGCAGTCGGCGAAGAACCGGCCGAGCCCGATCGACGGCTATTTCGGCGCCGTGTACTACATCGGCCCCATCTTCACCGCCTTCCGCGGCACGCCCGAGGCCACGCAGTACTACGCCACGCTGCGCGCCGAGATCGACGAGCGCGTGCGCCTGGGCAAGGGGCCGGTCACGCCCGAAGGCGACATGGGCGAAGAAAAATACCGCCTGATCGTCGAAGGCCCGCCCAACTGGACCAGCTTCCGCGACTTCTGGAAGATGTTCTACGACGAAGGCGCGGTGGTGGTGTCGTCGACCTACGCCAAGGTGGGCGGCCTCTATGACTTCGGCTTCCGCCACGATCCCGACCGGCCGCTGGAATCGCTGGCCGAATACTGCCTGGGCTGCTACACCAACCTGAACCTGCCCTCGCGCGTGGACATGATCTGCAAGTACATCGACGAATACCAGGCCGACGGCTTGCTGATCAATTCGATCAAGAGCTGCAACAGCTTCTCGGCCGGCCAGCTGCTGATCCTGCGCGAGGTGGAAAAGCGCACCGGCAAGCCCGCCGCCTTCATCGAGACCGACCTCGTCGACCCGCGCTACTTCTCCGCCGCCAATGTGAAGAACCGGCTGGAGAGCTATTTCCAGATGGTCAAGCAAAAGCGCACCTACGGCCATCCGGACCCGGGCAACCTGGCGCGCGCCATTCCCATCCACGCCAACTGAGCCGACGGCACCGCGAAAGGACTCACATCATGCGTTGTTTCATCGGCATCGACCTCGGATCGACCACCACCAAGGCGGTGGTCATCGACGAGCAGCAGAACGTCATCGGCCGCGGCATCACCAATTCGCGCTCGAACTACGACACCGCCGCCGCGGTGGCCAAGACCGAGGCGCTGATCAACGGCCGCTTCTACCTGTTCCGGCAGGCCTTGCGCGACAAGAATGCGCTCAACGGCTCGCTCGACGGCTTCATCGGCCAGCTCGAACGCGACTTCCGCGCCGAGCAATACCTCGAGCAGCTGGTCGACCTGGAAGCCACCTGCCGCCGCAACCTGGCGCACTCCAATTTCGCCGGCCCGGTGTCCGAGGCGCTGGACGAGGTCTTCCGCCGCCTGACGGCCGAGGCGCACCTGCTGTTTGCCCCCGGCGCCAAGCGCAAGAGCGACTTCTTCCGCGACATCGCCGGCAGCCAGTATCTGGCCGTGGGCGAGGAGGTGGCCAAGGCGCTGGGCATGCGCTACGACTTCCTGCTCAACCTGTTCGACCGCTCGATCATCGAGGTGGAGAACCGCGTCTACGGCGATTCGGTGCGCCGGCACCTGCTGGCCGCGCTGGAGCGCACCTTCCTCGCGCTGCCCGAGACGCAGTCCAAGCGCGCCTCGGTCGAGGCGCCGATCAAGCAGATCCTCGACACCGACATGGTGGAGACCTACGTCGTCGGCACCGGCTACGGGCGCGCACGGCTGCCCTTCAGCAAGGAGCATGTGCGCAGCGAGATCCTTTGCCACGGCCTGGGCGCGCACGTGATGTACCCGGGCACCGCCACCGTGCTCGACATCGGCGGCCAGGACACCAAGGCCATCCAGGTCGACCCGGCCGGCATCGTCGAGAGCTTCCAGATGAACGACCGCTGCGCCGCCGGCTGCGGGCGCTACCTGGGCTATATCGCCGACGAGATGAACATGGGCCTGCACGAGCTGGGCCCGATGGCGATGCAGAGCACCAAGGCCATCCGCATCAACAGCACCTGCACCGTCTTTGCCGGTGCCGAGCTGCGCGACCGGCTGGCGCTGGGCGACAAGCGCGAGGACATCATGGCCGGCCTGCACCGCGCCATCATCCTGCGCGCGATGTCCATCCTGGCGCGCTCGGGCGGCATCCGCAACGAATTCACCTTCACCGGCGGCGTGGCCAAGAACGAGGCTGCCGTCAAGTCGCTGATGGAGCTGGTGAAGGAAAACTACGGCGAGCTCACGCTCAACATCAACCCCGATTCGATCTATACCGGTGCCCTGGGCGGCGCCACCTTCGCCTGGCGCGCGGTGGTCGAAGAGGGCAAGACGGTAGAAGCCCGGGTTTGAGCCGATCGACCAGCAGGAGAACCATCACCATGACCTACACCATCGGCATCGACATCGGCTCGGGCGCCGTCAAGAGCGTGCTGTTCCGCAGCAGCGACGACGGCAGCCGCCCCGAATGGCTGGCCAAGCGCTGCGAACGCATCCGCCGGCGCGACCCCATGACGCTGGCCAGCGAGGGCTACGAAGGCGTGCTGGCCGACGCCGGCGTGTCCGCCGACGACATCGACTACATCGCCACCACCGGCGAGGGCGAGAACGTCAAGTTCGCCACCGGGCACTTCTATTCGATGACCACGCATGCGCGCGGCGGCGTCTACCTCGACCCCGAGGCGCGCGCGGTGGTCGATATCGGCGCGCTCAACGGCCGCGCCATCAGCGTCGACGAGCGCGGCAAGGTGCTGAGCTACAAGATGACCAGCCAGTGCGCCTCGGGCTCGGGCCAGTTCCTGGAGAATATCGCGCGCTACCTGGGCGTGGCGGTGGAAGAGATCGGGCCGCTGTCGCAATCGTCGAAGGACCCGGAGAAGGTCAGCTCGATCTGCGCCGTGCTGGCCGAGACCGACGTCATCAACATGGTCAGCCGCGGCATCGCCACGCCCGACATCCTCAAGGGCATCCACCTGTCGATGGCCTCGCGCATCGTCAAGCTGCTCAAGGTCACGGGCGTCAAGGGCGGCGTGGCGCTGCTCACCGGCGGCCTGGCGCTGGACAGCGGCCTGCTGGCCGCCATCCAGGAAGAGATGGTCAACGAGAAGGTCAACGTGCAGGCGCGTTCGCACGCCGACTCGATCTATGCCGGCGCCATCGGCGCCGCGCTGTGGGGCGCCTACCGCCACGCGCGCTTGAACCAGCTCGAAACCGCCGCCGCCTGAGCCGGCGCAAACCCTCACCGACAGGAGCAAGACCCATGGCCCTTCAGATCGTCGAAAACTGCACCGCCTGCGATGCCTGCCGGCCGGTGTGCCCGAATGACGCCATCAGCGTGGGCGACCCGCTGTATGTGATCGACCCGCTGCGCTGCACCGAATGCGTCGGCGCCGAGGACGAGCCCCAGTGCAAGCTGGTGTGCCCGGCCGACTGCATCGTGCAGCACCCCGACTTCGTCGAGTCGCCCGAGGAACTGCAGGCGAAATACGAATCCATCCACGGTTGAGGCGGCGCCCCGGCCGGCGCACGGCCGACCGGCGCGGCGCTGTCGCGACTGGCACGCGGCTGATTCCGGACGTTGGCCTCCGGGGGGGGGGGGTAGCGGTTCGCGACCCGGCACCGGCAGCCACTGCCCTCGGCTCGTCGCTGCCTTGCGGCCGCCTGCGCGGGCACGAGACGAGATCTGCCTCCAAAGCCGGCGACGGATCGAGCGGCCATTGTCCGTATTCGTCTTGAGGGTTGTGGCTGTAGATCCTGGGACTCAAGCAAAGTCGGCTTGCCAAAGGTGAACCGCACGGCGCGCCAATTGCGCCTGTCGGGCCTCCAGCCTGGCCGGCGTCCATGCCTCACCGGCCATGTCGGCAAGTTGCCGGCCAAGCGCATAGGCGCTTGAACGATAGGCCTCGCACTTGGTCGCGAAGTCGCCATTGCCGACGCGCCGATTCAGCGCCGGCTCCAGCCACGTCAGATTGCCCAACCGGTTCGTCGAACGGTCCCAGGTCTCGCGCGGGAAGTCGGCTTCCCACGCCGCAGAAGGGTTCTCCGGCAGGACATGCTCAACCGTGCCCGGGTCGGTGTCGGGGTCGCAGGGCCGGCCCGACGCGTCCGATTCCAGGCGGGCCAGGATGTATCGGACCAGCTTCTTGCCCTGCCCAGAGAGGTCCGGTGCGAGGCGCGCAAAGTCCTGTTCGAATCGTGCGTCGTCCACGTAGATCGGCCGAAGCACCTCGAACACACCAGCCGGATCGCGAATCTGGCCGTCAAGCAGTCCTCTGGCTGCCTCGTGGAACACGTTCTCGAGTGCGTTCGTATTGAGTCCGCCAACTGCGCTGTACCTGAACAGCACCACGACCAACAGCTTCATGAGGCGAGCGAAGTCCGCCTCGTCCAATCGTTCCCACGCAGCGAAGACCAGTGGCGTCATCTGCCTTACCCGCAGCACGTTGAGGCCGCGCACATGGCCAGCGCTGCCCTGCCGCTCGATCCAGTAGGCATGCTGTGGGTCGAACAGAGCGGCAAAGACCTCGGCGCGGCGCTCCAGGGCTTCGAGCAGCGCGAACACGCCTGCGCCGTCGCGGACGGTTTCACGGATGAGCTTGAACAGGCGCTGGCTGCGCACACGCGGCATCTGGCACTGAAGGTGATAGCGCAGGAACTCCGGGAATCGTTCCTGATGCACAGTGGCCATCAGCGAGGCCCAACGGCGCTGAAGTGCCTCCAGGTCGGCAGGGGTGCGCAAGCGCGAAAAGAGGTAATTCTTCAACAGGTCTGTCGCCGAAAGCTCCAGCCCGCGCGCGTTCAGCGTCTCGAACACGGTGTACGCGTTCATTTCGTCGTCGACCACGATTCGAATGAACATCAGTTGCCGCCCAGCCGCTTCAGACAGCAGGCGCGCGAGGCGCGTGCCATCGGCCGGTGTGCCCAGCCAGACTACGACCTGACGGCGGAAATAGCTGAAGCATTCCCACAGCAGCCGGTTCGACTTGGGCAGACCACGTGCATTCAGGGGACTGCGCAACTGCACCAGATAGTCTTGGTAGAAGGCGTTGTCGGTGGCGTTCAGCGCCAGTTTGCTGGCCTCGACCAGTGAGGCAGGATCCTTCTCGCCGATGAACTTGGCGCGCAGTGCTGCGGCTCGTTCGCGATTGGCAGCAGGCTCGGTGCCGGCGTCCGCCAGATCCTGCAGATACGCGATGACCGCCAGCGCCAGCAGACTGAGCGTGGCGATGCGCTGCTGGCCATCGATGACGGCAAAGTCGCGATCGGACTGGCTCTCGACAACGAGTGCGCCCATGTAGTGCGTACCCTCAGGATGATCTGCAAGTTCGGTCAGATCCGTCCAGAGGTCTTCCCACTGCTCCTCGGTCCACGAGTAATCCCGCTGGTATGGCGGCACCCGGTAGGTCCGCCCGTTCCCGATCAACTCGAGAAACGTCGCGGTGCTGGTGTTGAGCAGGTTCGACTTGGCCATGAATCATTCTCGCAGCCGTCCGGCTGGCGTGGACGGGACAGGCGCAAAGCCGCCGGGCACCTGCGCCATGTTCTCGGCTGCGAGTTGCCTTCGACCGCCAGGCCCCAACCCCTCACCCCCGGCCCGGCCGCCCGTACAGCTGCCGCACCTGCTCGCGCAGCCAGGCCTGCGCGGGGTCGGCGGTGGCGCTCTGGTGCCACACCATGCGCACGTCGTAGTGCGGCCCGTGGCCCGGCAGTTCCCACACGCGCACGGCACGGCCTGCGGCCAGGCTGTCGGCATACATCTGCGGCACGATCGCCAGCAGGTCGCTGCCGGCCACCAGGTCGATCATGGCGCCATAGTGGCGCACGCGCAGCACCGCGCGCTCGGCGATCTGCAGCCGCGCCAGCATCTCCTGCACGCTGCCGTGCATGGTGGCCGCCGGGTCGGCCACCACCAGCATGGCGCCGGCCAGCTGCCGCCGTGTCAGCGTGGCACCGGCGCGGCCGCTGCGGGGGCGCCAGTCGGCTGCGGTGAGGGCCACGAAATGCTCGTGGAACAGGCTTTCGCTGGCCAGCCCGCGGTGCTGCGGGTTGAGGATGCCGATCGCCAGGTCGGCATCCATGGCCTCCAGCGCCGCCGCCAGGTGGTGCGCCGGGATCGACACATTGCTCAGGCGGCTGGCCGGTGCCTCGCGCCGCAGCCGGTGCGCCAGCCGCGGCAGGAAGAGCTGCTCGCCCAGGTCCGACAGCGACAGCCGCCAGTGCGCCGCCTCGGTGGCGGGGTCGAAGGACTCGCCGCTCAGCAGCCCGGCTTCCAGCTCGCGCAGCAGGGCCATCACCCCGGGTGCGATGCGGCGGGCCAGTCGCGTCGGGTGCAGGCCCCCCGGCGAGGGCACGAACAGCGGGTCGCCGAAGAAGCGCCGCAGCCTTGCCAGCGCGTTGCTGGTGGCCGGCTGCGACAGCGCCAGCTGGCGCCCGGCTTCGGTCACCGATCCGCTGCGGTAGACGGCACCGAGCACGCGCAGCAGGTTGAGGTCGAGCTGGCGGAAGTTCATCTTGATGTGCCCACCGGTGGCATTCGGGATGTGAATGCCCGGGATTCTCACAATTCATTCGACGAAGACAAGGCCGGTCGCCTAGATTCGCCCCGCCCCAGCCTGAAGAGCGCAGAACAAGGAGACATCGGCATGCGGCAGATCATCATCCAGGGCCGTGGCGGCCAGGGTGCGCAGACCGCCGGCAACCTGCTGGCCGCGGCCTTCTTCGCGCAGGGCCTGCAGGTGCAGTGTTTTGCCAGTTATGGCGGTGCGCGCCGCGGCACGCCCGTCAGCTCCTACCTGCGCGTGGCCGAACGGCCCATCCGCGTGCGCTGCGACATCGAAGCGGCCGATGCCATCCTGTGCTTCGACGCCAGCCTGCTGGAAGGCCGGCTGCTGGCCTGCACGCATGCCGGCACGCTGCTGGTCGTCAATTCGGCCCACGACGCGGATCACTTCGCCACCGTGCTGCCCGGCCGTCGCGTGGTGCCGGTGGACGGCCTGGCCATCGCCCGCGCGCAGGGGCTCGGGCGCATCGTCAATTCGGCGCTGCTCGGCGCGATGGCGCGGGCGCTGGGTGCGCCCGATCTGGACGTGCTCGAGCGCACGGTGGTGTCGCAGGCGCCCAAGCTGCATGACGAGAATATCGCCGCGGTGCGCAGCGGCTGGCAGGCGGCGGCCCGGCTGCTGCAGGAGGCAGGAACATGAACGCGCCGCTGCCGATCCCGCCGATCTGGACCACCGGCACCACCGAGGGCATCCACACCGGCACCTGGCGTGCCGCCACGCCGCGCCACATCGCCGCACCCTCGCCCTGCCACCAGGCGTGCCCGGTGGGTGGCGAGATCGCGCGCTGGATCGGCCAGGCGCGTGCCGGCGACCTGCAGGGCGCGTGGGAAACGCTGGTGCGCCACAACCCCTTCCCGGCGATCGCCGGCCGCATCTGCCACCACCCCTGCGAGTCGGCGTGCAACCGCGGCGGCCACGACGAGGTGCTGTCGATCTGCCGGCTCGAGCGCTATGTCGGCGACGCCGCCATCGAACAGGGCTGGGCCGTGCCGGTGCCGGCCCTGCCGCACGCGGGCCGCGTGGCCGTGGTGGGTGGCGGGCCGGCGGGCCTGTCCGCGGCCTGGCAGCTGCGCCGCCTGGGCCATGCGGTGACGATCTTCGAGGCCGCGGACGAGCTCGGCGGCGTGATGCGCCACGGCATCCCGGCCTATCGGCTGTCGCGCCGCGTGCTCGATGCCGAGATCGCACGCGTCGTCGAGCTCGGGGTCGAGGTGCGCTGCGGGCAGGCGGTGCAGGGCGAGGCGGCCTTCGCCGCACTGGCGCGCGACTTCGATGCCGTCTTCGTGGCCCTGGGTGCGCAGCGCCCGCGCGGCCTGCCGCAGCTCGACGACGGCAAGCCCTGGGTGATGGACGGCGCGCGCTACCTGGCCGCATGCAGCCGCGGCGCACCGCCGCCGCTGGGCCGGCGCGTGGTGGTGGTGGGCGGCGGCAGCGCCGCCATCGACGTGGCGCGCAGCGCACGGCGCCAGGGCCACGCGGTGACGCTGCTGGCGCTGGAGCGCGAGGCGCAGATGCCGGCGCAGCGCGACGAGGTGGTCGAGGCGCTGGAAGAGGGCATCGAGCTGGTCGACGGCGCGATGCTGCGCGCCGTGCAGGAAGCGGACGATCCTGGCGACGCGGCCGGCACGCTTGCCCTGCAGTGCGTGCGTGTCGGCTTCGAGCCCGGCGCCGAGCGCGGCAGCTTCCGGCTCACGCCCATCGACGGCAGCGACTTCAGCCTGGCGGCCGATGCGGTGCTCGTGGCCATCGGCCAGGACCCGCGGCTGGCCGACCTGGGTGACGCCTGGCGCCGCCAGGGCGCGCTGCTGTGGACCGACGACACGGGCCTGACCAGCGATGCGCGCGTGTGGGCCGGCGGCGACCTCACCAGCATGGCGCGCTTCGTCACCGAGGCGGTGGGCATGGGCGCACGCACGGCGCGCGCCATCGACCGCGCGCTGCGCGCTCGCGCCGCCGACGCGGCCGCGCCGCAGCCGCCGTGCGGTGAGGCCGCCGAGCCGGTGGTGCCGCTGTCGGCGATCAGCCTGTACTACCACCCCAAACGGGGCCGCACTGCGTCGCCGCGCCGCGCGCCCGCCGAGCGCGTGGCCGACCAGGGCGAGGTGCAGCTCGGTCTGACGCCCGCGCAGGCGCAGGCCGAGGCCGAACGCTGCTTCTCCTGCGGCAGCTGCATCCAGTGCGACCAGTGCGTCACCTACTGCCCCGACCTGGCGGTGCAGCGCGTGGGCGACGGCTACCGCGTGAATACCGACTACTGCAAGGGCTGCGGCGTGTGCGTGCGCGAATGCCCCACCGGATCGATGGCGATGAGCGAGGACACCAAATGAGCACCGCCGCACAGACCCTGCTGCTCACCGGCAACCATGCCGTGGCCTGGGCGGCACGGCTGGCGCGGCCCAAGGTCGTGCCGGTCTACCCCATCACGCCGCAGACGCCGGTGCTCGAGAAGCTGACCGACTTCCAGGCCGCCGGCGAATTCGACGCCGAGGTGCTGACGCCGGAGTCCGAACACTCGGTGATGTCGGCCTGCATCCCGGCGTCGCTGGCCGGCGTGCGCGTCTTCACCGCCACCGCGTCGCAGGGGCTGCTGCTGATGCACGAGCTGCTGCACTATGCCAGCGGTGCGCGCGCGCCCATCGTGATGGCCAACGTCAACCGCACGGTGGCCTCGCCCTGGGCTTTCTGGCCCGACCAGACCGACAGCCTGGCGCAGCGCGATACCGGCTGGATCCAGTATTACGTCGAAAGCCCGCAGGAGGCGCTGGACACCGTGCTGCAGGCCTTCCGCGTGGCCGAGCAGGTGCTGCTGCCGGTGCTGGTCAACCTCGATGCGTTCTATGTCTCGCATTCGCTGGAGCCGGTGGCCGTGCCCGCGCAGGCCACGGTCGATGCCTACCTGCCGCCTTATGCGCCCGAGCACCGGCTGGACACGGCACGCCCCGAATCCTGGGGCAACGTGGTGACGCAGGACATGTACTACCGCCACCGCCAGGCGCTGGAAGAGGCGATGGCGCGCGTGCCCGAACTGGCGGCGCAGGCCGACCGCAGCTGGGCCGAGCTCACCGGCCGCAGCCACGGCGTGGTCGAGCGCTACCGCTGCGACGGCGCGTCGACGGTGCTGGTGACGATGGGCAGCCTGGCCGGCACCGCGCGCGATGCCGTCGATGCGATGCGCGACGCCGGGCAGGCGGTGGGGCTGATCAAGCTGCGGCTGTTCCGTCCGCTGCCGGCGCAGGCACTGCGCGCGGCGCTGGCCGGCGCGCGCGACGTGCTGGTGCTCGACCGCAACCACTCGCCCGGCGCCGGCGGCGTGCTGCACCAGGAGTTGCGCGCCGCCCTCTACGGCATGGCCGACGCGCCGCGCATCCATGGCTGCCTGGCGGGGGTGGGGGGCGTCAACGTGCCGCCCCAGCGCATCGTGGGCTTCGTGCAGCAGGCGCTGCAACGGCAGCCGCAGACCGAATCGCAGTGGGTGAGGTAAAGCGCATGCAGACCGTGTCGATCCGCCCCCAGGGCAACCCGCAGGCGCCCGCCGCCGCCGCCGCCGAACTGATGTGTTCGGGCCACGCCGCCTGCCCCGGCTGCGTCGAGCCGCTGACGCTGCGCCACATCCTGTCGGTGCTGGGCCCCGATACGGTGGCGGTGATCCCGCCCTCGTGCATGGCCATCATCGCCGGGCCGCAGCCGTTCAGCTCGCTGCGCATCCCGGTCTACCAGCCGACGCTGGAGGCCAGCGCCGCGGCGGCCTCGGGGCTGCGCCGCGCGCTCGATGCGCAGGGGCGGCACGACACGCAGGTGATCGTGCTGGCCGGCGACGGCGGCACCTACGACATCGGGTTTCAATGCCTGTCGTCGGCCGCCGAGCGCAACGAGAATATCCTCTATTTCTGCTTCGACAACGAAGGCTACATGAACACCGGCGCGCAGAAGTCGTCGTCGACGCCGCACCACGCACGCACCGGCTCCACGCCCGCCGGCAAGACCACGCGCAAGAAGAACCTCACCGAGATCATGGCCGCGCACGGCGTGCCCTATGCCGCCACCGCCACCGTGGGCGACCTCGCCGACCTGCGGCGCAAGGTGGCCAAGGCCAAGGCCATGCGCGGCCTGCGCCTGATCACGCTGCTCATCCCCTGCCTGGACGGCTGGGGCGTGGCCGATGACGGTGCGCTGGGCACGGCGCGCCTGGCCGTGGCCAGCGGCGCCTTTCCGCTCTACGAGGTGGAAGACGGCCAGCGCTGGACCCTCAACTCGGCGCCGCCGTCGCGGCCGCTGACCGATTACCTGGCGCTGCAGCGCCGTTACCGGCAACTGCCGGCCCACCACGCCGAGGCCCTGCAGGCCGAGGTCGACGAAGCCTGGTCCCGCCTGGCGCAGCGCGCCGCGGCGACCGCATGAACCACCCCACCGGAGACAAGCGATGAAGATCCAGCACTCGATGACCCTGAACCTGGCCACCCTGGCGCTGGCCCTGGCCGCCGCCGCGCCCGCGCGCGCGCAGGACAAGCCGGTGGAGCTGCGCTTCGCGCACTGGCTGCCGGCGCAGCATTCGCTGGCCAAGACCGGCTTCGAGCCCTGGGCGAAGGCGGTGGAGGCCGCTTCCGGCGGCTCGATCAAGGTCACCATGTACCCGGCGCAGCAACTGGGCAAGGCACCTGATCACTTCGACATGGCGCGCGACGGCATCGCCGACATGACCTGGGTGTCGCCGGGCTACCAGGCCGGGCGCTTCCCCGTCTTCGCGGCCAGCGAACTGCCGTTCATGATGGCCAACCCCGGCGGTGGTTCGGCGGCGCTGGACGCCTGGTACCGCAAGCATGGCGGCACCGAGATGAAGGACGTGCGGCTGTGCATGGCGCACATCCACAACGGCACGCTGCACAGCAAGAAGCTCATCACCGAGCCGGGGCAGATCAAGGGCATGAAGCTGCGCCCGGCCAACGGCACGGTGGCGCAGATGGTCAACCTGCTGGGCGGCACCAATGTGCAGGTGTCGGCCCCCGAGGCGCGCGACGCGCTCGAGAAGGGCGTGGCCGACGCCATCACCTTCCCCTGGGATTCGCTGATCAGCTTCGGCGTCGACAAGGTGGCCAAGCACCACATCGACTTCCGGCTCTATGCGGCCAGCTTCGTCTGGGTGATGAACAAGGGCTTCTACGACAAGCTGGGCGCCAACCAGAAGAAGGTCATCGACAGCCACTGCAACAACGAGTGGGCCGGCAAGGTGGGTGCGGCCTGGGGTGACTGGGAGGACAGCGGCCAGGGCAAGATGGAGAAGATGGGCGGCCACACCATCACCAAGCTCAGCCCGCAGCAGCTCGACGCCTGGCGGCAGGCGGTGGCGCCGATGACGGCGCAGTGGGTCGCCAACGCCGACAAGGCCGGCGTCAACGGCCGCGCGGTGCTCGACGACCTGCGCAGCGAGCTGAAGGCGCGCAACGCCGCCTACTGACGACGTCATGAAGCGTGCGCTGTCGACCTTCGAAACCATCGCGGCGGCCTTTCTGCTGGCGATCGCGTTGCTGACCTTCGGCAACGTGGCGCTGCGCGAGGCCATGGACCGGCAGATCCCGGACTGGTTCGACCTCTCCAAGCAGTTGCAGGCCATCGCGATGTTCTGGGGCATCGCGCTGGCCACCTTGCGCGGCAGCCACATCTGCGTGGACGTGCTGTGGGAGCACTGCCGGGAGCCGGGCCGGCGTGCCATCGACATCGCGGCCACCGCGCTGACGCTGGCCTTCCTGGTGCCTCTGGCCTGGATGGTGTGGAGCAAGCTCGGCAGCACCGGCACGCAGACCACCAGCGACCTGCGCCTGCCGCTGGTCTGGTTCTATGCCCTCTCGGCCGCCGGCGCCACCGCCGCGGCCGTGCTGGCGGCGGTGCGGCTGGTGGTGCTGTGGCGCGGCCGGGCGGCTCCGGTCATGGAGGACTAGGTGGACAAGAACCTCGTGGCCCTGCTCGGCTTCGGGCTGATGTTCGCGCTGCTGATGCTGCGCGTGCCGATCGGCATCGCGATGGGCATCTCGGGCGTGCTGGGCTTCGGCCTGCTGTCGGGCTTTGCGCCGGCGCTCAACCTGCTGGGCAACGTGCCGCTGTCGGTGCTGACGGACTACAACCTCAGCGTCATCCCGATGTTCATCCTGATGGGGGCGTTCTGCTCCACCGCCGGCATGAGCCGCGAGCTGTTCGACGCCGGGCTGGCCTGGGTGGGGCATCGGCGCGGCGGGCTCGGGCTGGCGGCCATCGGCGCCTGCGCCGGCTTCGCGGCGATCAACGGCTCGTCGGTGGCCACCGCCGCCACCATGAGCCAGGTGGCGCTGCCCGAGATGCGCAAGGCGGGCTACGACTCGGGGCTCTCGGCCGGGCTCATCGCCGCCGGCGGCACGCTGGGCATCATGATCCCGCCGTCGGTGATCTTCGTGCTCTACGGCATCATGACCGAGACCGACATCACCAAGCTGTTCTTTGCCGGCGTGGTGCCGGGGCTGCTGGCGGTGGGCTTCTACGCCGCGCTGGTGGCCTTCATCGCCCACCGCCACCCCGACGCCTTTCCGGCCGGCCGGCGCTATGCCTGGGGCGAGCGCTTTGCCGCGCTGCGCAACCTGTGGCCGACGCTGTCGCTCTTCCTGGTGGTGCTGGGCGGCATGTACCTGGGCTTCGTCACCGTGACCGAGGCCGCCGGCATCGGCGCCACCGGTGCGCTGGCCATCGGCGTGCTGCGCGGCCAGCTCGACCGCGCTGCCATCAAGCGCGCCCTCATCGACTCGCTGCGCGTGTCGTCGGCGATCATGCTGATCGTCGTCGGCGCCTACCTGTTCGGCTATTTCCTCACCGTCACCCAGTTCACGCAGAAGGCGGTGGACCTGCTCGTCGGCCTGCCCATCGGCGCCTATGGCGTGCTGGCGCTGGTGATGGTGGGCTACCTGGTGCTGGGCGCGGTGATGGACGAGCTGGCGATGATCCTGCTGACCGTGCCCATCGTCTATCCGGTGATGATGAAGCTCGGCTTCGACCCGGTGTGGTTCGGCGTCATCATCGTGATGGCGGTCACCTTCGGCATGATCTGCCCGCCGGTGGGCATGAACGTCTTCGTCATCAACTCGATCGCGCGCGACATCTCGCTGACGCGCATCTACAGGGGCACCATGCCCTTCATCGCCGTCGACGTGCTGCGCCTGGTGCTGCTGTGCGCCTTCCCGGTGATCAGCCTGTGGCTGCCGGGCAAGCTGGGGTAGCTGGGGTAGCTGGGGTAGGTGGGGAGGGGCCCGGCCGGCCGGGCCCCCGCTGGTCAGCGATCGAACTGGTTGATCAGCGCCCGCGCGTCGTCCAGCAGCGCCTTGCCGTTGCCGCCCTTGGCGGCGACGTCCTTCACCCAGTCGTCGTCGATGCTTTCGCTGGCCTTGATCCAGCGCGCCAGCTCGGCCTCGGACAGCACGTTGACGGCATTGCCGCGGTCGGTGGCCAGCTTGTGGTTGGCCACCACCACGCCGTCGAAGCCCTTGCCGCCGGCCCAGGCCGAGGTCTCGGCGCCGGCATTGGCGTCGATCACCTTCTTCAGCTCGGGCGGCAGCGCGTCGTAGCGCGCCTGGTTCATGACGAAGGCGAAGATCGAATTGGCAAACTTGGGCGCGCCCGCGGGCACGTCGAGGTGGCTCTTGGCGATTTCCTGCAGCTTGGCCGCGGGCACGCCTTCCCACGGCACCATGGCACCGTCGATCACGCCCTTGGCCATCGACTCGGGCACCGCGGGCAGCGGCATCTGCACCGGCGTGGCCCCCAGCGAGGCCAGCATGCGCGAATTCAGGCGCGTGGCCGCGCGGATCTTCAGGCCCTTGAGCTCGTCGAGCGTCTTCACGCCCGCGGCGCGCGACAGGTGGAACGACGACCCGTCGTTGGTGTGCAGCCACAGCGGCTTGACGCCCTTGTATTCGTCCAGCGCATGCTTGTGCACGAAGGTCCAGTAGGCCTGGCTCGAGCCCTTGGCGCTGCGCGTGAAGAACGGCAGCTCGAAGACCTCGCTCTTGATGAAGCGGCCGGCCGAATAGGTGGGGATGGTCCACACGATGTCGGCCACGCCGTCGCGCGCCTGGTCGAACAGCTGTGCCGGCGTGCCGCCCAGTTGCATGGCCGGGTAGATCTGGCACTTGAGCCGGTCGCCCGATTCCTTGGCGATCTTGTCGCACCAGGGCTGGATCAGGTTGACGTGCACGTTGGAGGTGCCGGGCAGGAAATGGTGCACCTTCAGCGTGACGGTCTGCGCCGCCGCGGGCAGCGCAGCCAGCGAGGCGGTCAGCACCGCGGCCAGCGACAGGAACAGGGGGCGCAGTCTCATCGTCGTCTCCATCTTCGGGTTGGGAAAGTCAGCTCTGGAAGGTGCGCACCAGCACCAGCGAAATCGCGGGGAAGAACAGCAGCACCGTGATGCGCAGGAAATCCGACGCCAGGAAGGGCATCACGCCCTTGAAGGTCTCGGTCAGCGGCACGGTGCGGGCGATGCGGTTGATGACGTAGACATTCATGCCCACCGGCGGGTGCACGAGGCCGATCTCGACCACCATCAGCGCCAGGATGCCGAACCAGATGCTCTTCTCGGTGGGGTTCAGGCCCCAGAAGTCCAGCCCCATCACCACCGGGTAGAAGACCGGGATCGTGAGCAGGATCATCGCCAGGCTGTCCATCACGCAGCCGAGCAGGATGTAGACGAGCAGGATGGCCACCATCACCAGCAGCGGCGGCAGCCCGCTGACCTTGACCCACTGCGCCAGCTCGGCCGGCATCTGCGACACCGCCAGCGCGGTATTGAGCTGGTCGGCACCGAGCAGCACGAGAAAGATCATCGCGGTCGACTGTGCGGTGCCCAGTGCGGTGTCGAGCAGCCCGCGCCAGCGCATGCCGCCATTGACGACCGCGAGCACGCCGCAGGCCGCCGCACCGATGGCGGCGGCTTCGGTCGGATTGGCCCAGCCGCCATAGATGCCGATGATGACGACCGCGAAGACACCGAACACCGGGGCCACCGCGGCCAGCGCGCGCAGCCGCTCGGACCAGGGCGCACGCGGGCCGGCGGGGCCGATCTCGGGCTTCCAGGCCACCATCAGCCGGATCACCAGCATGTAGCCCAGCATCGCGATCACGCCCGGCAGCACGGCGGCCATGAAGAGCTTGCCGATGCTCTCCTGCGTGAGGATGGCGTAGATCACCAGCGGCACGCTGGGCGGGATCATGATGCCCAGCGTGCCGCCGGCGGCCAGCGTGCCGGTGGCCAGGCTGCCGGCATAGCCCATGCGCTTGAGCTCGGGCAGCGCCACCTGCCCCATGGTGGCCGCGGTGGCCAGCGACGAGCCGCAGATGGCGCCGAAGCCGGCGCAGGCGCCCACTGCGGCCATGGCCACGCCGCCGCGCCAATGGCCCATGAAGGCGGCGACGAAGCGGAACAAGGCCCGCGACAGCCCGCCGTGGGTGGCGAACTGCCCCATCAGCAGGAACAGCGGGATGACGATGAGGTCGTAGTTCGACAGCCGTGCATAGGCCAGGTTCTTCAGCGAATTGAACAGCGGCGTCCAGTCGCCGCCGGTCAGCCAGACATAGCCGCCGGCGCCGACCGAGAACATGGCGATGCCGATCGGCACGCGCAGCACCAGCAGCACCAGCATGACGCCGAACAGCACCAGCCCGGCCGCGATGCCGCTCACGGCCGCGTCTCCGGCACGGCCTGCGGGCGCGGCCGCTGCGCCATGCGCTGCAGGTGCTCGGCGGCGCGGTACAGCCCGGCCAGCGCCAGCAGCACGAAGCCCGGCACCATCATCGCCTGGCCCAGCCACAGCGGCAGGCCGAGGATCATCGTCGTCTCGCCGGCGGCGTGCACCGACGCCGCGCCGGCGCCGGTGCGCCAGGCCAGCAGCGCACCGAAGGCCGCCACCAGCAGCGAACCGAGGGCGTCCAGCGCGTGCACCTGGCGTTCGGGCAGGCGCTCGGTGAAGAAGTCGACCTTCACGTCGCCGTGGTTCAGGTGGCACCAGGCGAAGAACGACGACGAGGCGAAGGCCGCGCACAGCTGCAGCAGTTCGACGTCACCGGGCACCGGCGCCGAGGCGATCTTGCGCCCGCTGATGGAGACGATGGACATGATCACCAGCGCCACGAAGACCAGCGTGCCGGCCACCGCCGCCGCCTGGCAGGCGCGCCGCAGCCAGCGGCCGGCGGCACCGAAGGCCGCCGGCGCCTCGCCCGCGCCGCCGCCCGGCAGCGTGCCGAGCTCGCTCACGCCGCCGCTCCGGGCGCCGCGCGGCCGGCCGCCGCCGCGGCTTCGAGCGTGCGTGCGCCGATGATCAGCTCCAGCACCTCGCTGGCACCTTCGTAGATGCGCAGCGCGCGGATCTCGCGGTACAGCCGCTCCACCGTCATGCCCTGCACCACGCCCAGGCCGCCGAAGAGCTGCACCGCGCCGTCGATCACCTGCTGCGCCGCCTCGGTGGCAAAGAGCTTGGCCATCGAGGCCTCGCGCGTGACGCGCACGCGCTGCACGTCCTTGGTCCAGGCGGCGCGGTAGACCATCAGCGCCGAGGCGTCGATGGCCACCGCCATCTCGCCCACCTTCTTCTGCGTGAGCTGGAAGTCGGCCAGCGTGCGGCCGAACATGCGCCGCGCGTGGGCGCGCTGCGTCGCCTCGTCCATCGCCCGCCGCGCAAAGCCCAGCGCCGCCGCACCCACCGTGGTGCGAAAACTGTCCAGCGTGCCCATCGCGATGCGAAAGCCCTGGCCCGGCTCGCCCAGCAGCGCGTCGTCCGGCACGCGGCAGTCGGTCAGGCGCAGCGTGCCCAGCGGGTGCGGCGCGATGACGGGGATGCGCTCGCTGGCGTCCAGCCCCGGCGTGCGCGCGTCCACCATGAAGGCCGAGATGCCCTTGGCGCCCGCGGCCTCGCCGCTGCGCGCGAATACCACGTAGTGGTCGGCCAGGTCGGCGTTGGAGATCCAGGTCTTCACGCCGTCGAGCCGCCAGCCGCCGCCGGGCAGCCGGGTGGCGGTGCTGCTCATCGCCGCCACGTCGGAGCCGGCGTCGGGCTCCGACAGCGCGAAGGCGGTGATGATGCGGCCTTCGGCCACGCCGGGCAGCAGCCGCTGCTGCTGCGCGGCATTGCCGAACAGCGTCACCGGCGCGCTGCCCAGGCCCTGCATGGCGAGCGCGAAGTCGGCCAGGCCCGAGGCCTGCGCCAGCAGCTCGCGGCCGAGCGCCAGCGAGCGCACGTCCAGCTGCTCGCGCACGCCGCCGCAGGCCGCCGGCACGCACACGCGCAGCAGCCCGGCGCGGCCCAGCGACTGCACCATCCGCTTCACGCAGGCGTGCACGGCGTCCAGGCTGTCCTCGGCGCCGTGCAGCAGCGCGGGCAGTTCATCGGCGATCCAGCGTTCGAACTGCGGCACCAGCGCACGGTGGCCGTCGTCGAAGAAGGGCCAGGCGAGGTCGGCGGGCGCGGCCATGCTCAATTGCCTTCGAAGACGGGCTTTTGCTTGGCAGCGAAGGCGTGGTAGGCGCGCTCGAAGTCATTCGTCTGCATGCAGATGGCCTGCGCCTGCGCCTCGGCCTCGATGCATTCGCCCAGACCCGAATTCCATTCCTGCCAGAGCATGGTCTTGGTCATCGCGTGGCCGAAGGTCGGGCCCTCGGCCAGGCTCTGCGCCAGCGCCTGCGCCTCGGCCAGCAGCTGGTCGGGCTCGACCAGGCGGTTGTAAAAGCCCATCGCCGCGGCCTCGTCGCCGCCGACGACACGGCCCGTATACAGCAGGTCGGCCGCGCGCGACAGGCCGATCAGCCGCGGCAGCAGCGTGCACGCGCCCATGTCGGCGCCGGCCAGGCCCACGCGCACGAACAGGAAGGCCAGCTTGCTGCGCGCGGTCGCCAGCCGCATGTCCGAGCCGCAGGCGATCATGGCGCCGGCGCCGGTGCACACGCCGTCGATGGCCGCGACGATCGGCTGCGGGCACTGGCGCATGGCCTTCACCAGGTCGCCCGTCATGCGGGTGAATTCCAGCAGCTCGGGCATGTCCATCTTGACCAGCGGACCGATGATCTCGTGCACGTCGCCGCCGCTGCAGAAATTGCCGCCCTCGCCGGTGAAGACCACGGCCTTGATGTCGGTGGCGTAGCAGAGCTCGCGGAAGAGGTCGCGCAACTCGCCGTAGGAATCGAAGGTGAGCGGGTTCTTGCGGTCGGGGCGGTTGAGGCGGATGGTGGCCACCTTGCCGCTGGTGGAAAAACCGAAGTGCCGGGCCTGGTATCCGGCGAGCTGCAGGCGTTTCATCAGAAGGTCTCCTTGACTGTCAACGACGAGGGCTGCACCTAGAATCGGCGGCCAACACCTCGGACTATCGAATGAGCAAGACCACGACCCTGTCGGTCGAGATCCGCTTCGGCGACTGCGATCCCGCGGGCATCGTCTTCTTCCCGCGCTACCACCGCTGGATGGACGCGGCCTCGCTGCATTTCTTCATGACCTGCGGCGTGCCGCCCTGGCACGAGCTCGAGCACACGCGCGGCATCGTCGGCACGCCGCTGCTCGAGCACCACGCCCGGTTCGTCAAGAGCGCCACCTACGGCGAGCGGCTGACCATCACCAGCCACGTGCAGGAATGGCGCAACAAGGTCTTCCTGCAGCAGCATGTCGTCACGCGGGGTGACGAGCTGATCTGCGAAAGCCTGGAAACGCGCATCTTCGTCGTGCGCGATGCGCAGGACCGGCGCCGCATCCACGCGATCCCGGTGCCCGAGGACATCCGCGCCCTGTGCAGCTGAAGGCGCATGGCGCGGCGCGCGCGCCGCGCGCGTCGCGTCCGTCGCGTCCGTCGCGCAGCTGGGCCAGGGCCCGGCGCAGGATCATGAAGAGGCCCCGCGGTCGGGGTCGTCCGACCAGGGCGCCGACGGGCGCGGCGTGCGTGCCAGCCAGTCCTCCAGCGCCTGCACGTGTTCGGTCTCCTCGGCGGCAAATTCGGCCGCCAGGCGCTTGACTTCGGGGTCGTCGGTCTGCTGGCCGGCCTGTTCGTAATACACCATGGCGCGGACCTCGTTCTCGCGCGCATAACGCAGCGCATCGTAGGCCTTCAGACCCGGGTCGAAGGCCTCGTCGCCGCCGGCCTCGGGCGGCTCGCGCCAGCGGTACTGCCAGCTGCGCAGCGTGGGCAGCGCCACACCCTGCGCGCGTTCGACGATCGAATCGTGGTGCAGCCGCGAGTAGCGCACCATGTCGCGGAACAGGGACGAGACCTCGTCGTTGCGGTGCGCCTCCATCATGTCGGCCAGCTCGAGATAGCGTTCGGCGGCCTCGCGCTCGAGCGCGATCGCATGGGCCAGGAATTCGGGCAGGGTGTAGTTCATGGCCGCACCCTTACCCGGCCATCGTCAAGCCGCCGCTCACGCTGAGAACCTGCCCCGTCACATAGTCCGAGCGCGGGCCGGCGAAGAAGACGATGGCGTCGGCCACCTCCTGCGGCTGGCCCAGGCGGCGCAGCGGCACGGCCTTGATCAGCGCGTCCTTCACCTTCTCGGGCACCGCGGCCATCAGCGGCGTGTCGGTGGGCCCGGGGCACACGCAGTTGACGTTGACGCGGTAGCGCGCCACCTCGCGCGCCAGCGCCTTGGTGAAGGCGATCAGCCCGCCCTTGGCGCCGGAATACACCGTCTCGCCCAGGCTGCCCACGCGGCCGGCGTCGCTGGCCACGTTGACGATCTTGCCCTGCGCGCGTTCCATCATCGCCGGCAGCAGCGCCTTGGTCAGCGTCATCGGGCCGACGAAATTCAGCGCCACCACCTGGTTCCAGAACTCGGGCGTGCCCTCCCAGAAAGGCGCGGTGCGGCCCCAGCCGGCGGCATTGACGAGCACGTCCACCGGCCCGTGGCGCTGCTGCACGGCCTCGGCAAAGGCGTTGATCGAGGCCGTGTCGGTCATGTCCACGCGCAGGTAGTCGGCGTCGTGGCCGGCGGCGCGCAACTCGGCGGCCGCCTGCTCGCCGGCTTCGGCGGCGATGTCGGCGACCACGACCCTGGCCCCCTCGGCGGCCAGCGCCGCCGCGGTGGCGCGGCCGATGCCCGAGGCGGCGCCGGTGACGACCGCGAGCTTGTTCTTCAACGTCATGTTCTCTCCTGGGTGGGCGCCGCACTGCGGTCGAGGAAGGCCGATACGCGGCGCCGGGTTTCGGGGTTCTCGTACAGCCGCCGGGTGGCGGCGATCTCGGCGGCATAGCCGTCGCCATGCGCGGCACTGGCAAGTGCGATGCAGCGCTTGTTCTCGGCCAGCGTGGTGCGCGGGATGGCGGCGCAGCGCTCGGCCAGCGCCTGCGCGGTGGCGGGCAGTTCGGCGCGCGGCACCGACCACTGCACCAGGCCCAGGCGCTGCGCCTCTTCGCCGGCCGGCGTCTCGGCGCCCAGGATCAGCCGCCGCGCCGTGCCGGCACCCACCAGGTGCGTCAGCCGCTGCGTGCCGCCGCCGGCGGCCAGCAGTCCGAGCGCGGCCTCGGGCAGGCCGATGCGGGCCTCGTGCGCGGCGATGCGCCAGTCGCAGGCCAGTGCCAGCTCGAAGCCGCCGCCCACCGCGGCACCGCCGAGCTCGGCGATGGTGACGCAGGGTGCGTTCTCCAGCCGGGCGAAGACACGCTGCATGTCCAGCACCACCGCCACCATGCGGTTGCGCCCCTGCGGGGTGGCGATGCTCGAGCGGATGAGGTCGAGGTCGGCGCCGCCGCAGAAGACCTTGTGCGCGCTGCGCAGGTGCAGCACCGAGATGCCGTCGTCGGCCTCGGCAAGGTCGAGGGCGGCGTCCAGCTGCACCAGCAACTGGTCGTCGATGGCATTCACCGGCGGCCGGTCCAGCGTCACCACCAGGGTGCCGCCGCGGCGCTCGGTGCGCACGCGCCGGGGGGCATCGGCTTCGGCGTGCGGGGCGGCAGTCATGCGGGGTGGTCCATCAGTTCGGCCAGCTTGCGGCGCAGCAGCTTGCCGGTGGCGGTGCGCGGAATGGCATCCACCGCGTGCAGCCAGCGCGGCCGCTGGTAGTGCGGCAGGCTCTCGCTGCGCTCGCGCAGGCGCTGTTCCACCGCGGCCTGGTCGCCGTCGCGGGCGACGAAGAAATAGGCCAGCGCGTCGATGCCGTCGGCATCGGCCACGCGCACCGCGGCACCTTCCACCAGGCCGGGCGTGCCGGCGCCCAGGCGTTCTTCCAGGTCGTTGAGGTTGACCCAGCGGCCCTTGATCTTCAGCAGCGTGTCCTCGCGGCCGGCAAACAACCAGCCGCCGCCGGCGGTGGCGACGAAGAGGTCGGCCGGGCAGAAGGCGCCGTCGCGGAAGCTGTCGGCCTGGGCTGCCGGGCGGTCGAGGTAGCCCAGCGCCTGCATGTCGACCTTGAAGCGCAGCCGCGTCGGCCGGCCCTCGGTGGTGGCGGCAGCGTCCAGCGGCTGCACCTGCACCCCGGGCGAGGCCTTCAGCCCGTCGTCGCCCTCGTGCGCGGTCAGCACCAGCACCAGCGTCTCCGACGCGCCGTAGCCGTCGACCATCGGCAGCCCGGTCGCCTCGCGCCAGGCCGTGCGCAGGCTCAGCGGCAGCGCCTCGCCGGCCGACACGCACAGGCGCACGCCGGCCGCTGCCAGCCCCGGCGCCAGGCCTTCGTGCAGCATCAGCCGGTACAGCGAGGGCACGCTGAACAGCACCGTGGGCCGGGCGGCGGCGACGGTGGCGGCCACGCTGTGCGCGGTGGGCCACTGCGGATCCAGCACCACCGTGGCGCCCAGCTTCAGCCCGGCCCACAGGCTGTTCGTCTGCGGGTACGAGAAGAACAGCCGCGAGCTGGCGAACAGCCGGTCGTCGGCGGTGATGCCCAGCCGTTCGGCGGAGACACGCTCCACCTCGCGCGCAAATCTGTGGGCATGCACCACCGCCTTGGGCTTGCCCGAGGTGCCCGACGAATGCACCCAGAAGGCCGGCGTCTCGGGGTCGACCAGGCGCGGCGGCACCGGGCTGGCGGCCGCCACCGCGCGGCGGCCTTCGTCGACCAGGATGACGCGCTCGCGCCAGGGCGGCGGTGTGTCGTCGGCGGTTTCGGCGACGATGACGGTGAAGCCGGCCTCCTCCAGGATGTACTGCCACTCGGGCGCCGGCACCTTGGGGTTGACGGCCACCGCGGTGCCGCCGGCCCACAGCGTGCCCAGGAAGGCGACCACCCAGTCCAGCCCGTCGGGCAGCTTGATGGCCACGCGGTGGCCGCGCTCCAGGCCGCGCGCGCGCCACACGGCGGCGGCGCGCGAGACGCGGTCGCGCAGTTCACCGTGGGTGAGCTGCTGATCGCCGCAGACCAGCGCCACGCGGTCGGCATCGTGCCCCTGCAGCAGCATCGCGGCGGCGTTGATCAGGCCATCGGCCGAGGCGGCCAGCGGCGGTGCCGCCACGCCGGTGCCGAACAGGCCCGGCCGGCCCTGCTGCCAGCGTTCCAGCTCGGTGGCCAGCGTGGCCGCATGCTCCTGCTCCTCGGCTGCCAGCTCGCGGAACAGGGTGTATTCGGCCGAGCCCGCGGGCGCCGCGTCGGCATGCTGCGTGAAGAAGGCGGCGGCGCGCTGCTCGAGCGCGATGGCGATGCGGAACAGGTTGTCCGGGTCCTGCGGGCGGTGCGCGACGTCGGCAAACAGGGCCGCCACCTCCATGCGGAAGGTCGGCGACGGATCGGGCACGTCGAGGTGGTAACGCCGCGCCAGCGTTTCCATGTGCTCGCCTTCCATCACCGCGAAGCGGCCGAACAGCTCGCGCAGCACGGGGTCGGTGCTGTCGGCGGCGGCACGCTGGTAGAAGGCGCGGCCGCCGAGCTCGATCTCGAAGGCCATGCGCACCGCATGCAGCGCGGCGCCGGCCGGCGCCGGACGGTCGTCCTCGCGCAGCTGCAGCGTGCCGCCGCACTGCGGGCAGCGGCCGTAGGGCAGCGCAAAGCCTTCGCTGAGCTTGCCGCAGCCGCTGCACTGCCATTGTTTGTCGGCCCCGGCGCAGCAGATGTAGGGGCCCTCGCTGTCGTCGGCCAGCGGGCGGTGGCATTGGGGGCACAGCATCGCGGGGCTCCGGTCAGTGCACGGCGGCCGGTTCGGGCGTCGCCGGCTCGTGGGGGGTCGGCGCCGGCGGCCAGTCGGCGCGGCCCTGTTGCAGCCAGTGGCCGATGGCGCGCGCGGCGCGGCGCCCGGCGGCCATGGCCAGGATGACGGTGGCGCCGCCGGTGACGATGTCGCCGCCGGCAAAGACGCCCCGCAGGCTGGTGGCCTGCGTCTGCTCGTCGGCGGCGATGAAGCCGCGCGCGTCCAGCGCCAGCCCCGAGGTCGAGCGGCCGACGATGGGGTTGGCCTGCGTGCCCAGCGCATAGATCACGCTGTCGCACGGCCATTCGACGAATTCGTCCAGCGGCAGCGGCTGGCGGCGGCCGCGGGCGTCGGGGTCGCCCAGCGTCATCTTCTGCGCGCGCAGGCCGCGCACGTCGCCCTGTTCGTTCAGCAGCACCGCCACCGGCGCATGCAGGAAGGAAAACTGCACCCCTTCCTCGCGCGCGTGGCGCAGCTCTTCCACGCGTGCCGGCGCCTCGGCTTCGCTGCGGCGGTAGACGCAGCGCACCTCGTCGGCGCCCAGGCGCCGCGCGGTGCGCAGGCAGTCCATGGCGGTATTGCCGGCGCCGATGACGACCACGCGCTGGCCCACGCCCACCGGTGTGTCGCGGTACGGAAAGCGGTCGCCGCCCATCAGGTTGACGCGGGTGAGGAATTCGTTGGCCGAGAATACCTGGCCCGCCGATTCGCCCGGGATGCCCAGGAACATGGGCGCGCCGGCGCCGGCGGCGATGAAGACCGCATCGAAGCCCATGGTGTCCAGCAGCTGCTGCACGCCGAAGGTCTTGCCGATGACCTTGTTGGTCTGGAAGCGCACGCCGGCATCGCGCAGCTGCTGCAGTTCGCGCTCGATGATGTCGCGCGGCAGCCGGAACGAGGGGATGCCGTAGCGCAGCACCCCGCCGACCACGTGCAGCGCCTCGAAGACCGTGACCTCGGCGCCGGCTTTGACCAGGTCGGCCGCCGCCGCCAGCCCGCCCGGACCGGAGCCGACGATGGCCACGCGGCCGGCGGCCGCCGGCTGCGGCGCCACCGCCGCCGGCTGCGCGGCAGGTACCGGCGCGTGGTCGCCGACGAAGCGCTCGAGGCGCCCGATGGCCACCGGCTCCATGCGCGCCTTGATCAGCACGCACTGCGCCTCGCACTGGCTTTCCTGCGGGCAGACGCGGCCGCAGATCGACGGGAAGGGGCTGGATTCGTGGATCGCCGACAGCGCCGCGGGCAGGTCGCGCACCAGCAGGTGGCGGATGAAGCGCGGGATGTCGATGCGCACCGGGCAGCCTTCGATGCAGGTGGGCTTGACGCACTGGATGCAGCGCTCGGCCTCGCGCAGCGCGTCGGCCTGCGCATAGCCGAGGTTGACCTCGTCGAAGCAGCCCGAGCGCTGGCGCGCGTCGCGCTCGGGCATGGCCACCTGGTGCTTCTCGATGGCGGCATATTTCTTGTAGGTGCGCTTGCCCTGGCGCAGCAGCAGCTCTTCCAGGCTGCAGACATGGGCGTGGTCGGCACTGGCCTGCTGCTCCTGCTGGCGAAAGCGCCGCTGGCGCGCCATCAGCTCGTCGAAATCGATCTGGTGGGCGTCGAAATCGGGGCCGTCGACGCAGGCAAACTGCACCTTGCCGCCCACCGTGACGCGGCACGATCCGCACATGCCGGTGCCGTCGACCATGATGGTGTTCAGCGAGACCAGCGTGTGCACGCCGAAAGGGCGCGAGGCCTCGGCGCAGGCGCGCATCATCGGCATCGGGCCGATGGCCACCACCAGGTCGGCCGGGTCGTCGCGCAGCACCTCGGTGAGGGCGGCGTTGACGAAGCCGGCGCGGCCGGCGCTGCCGTCGTCGGTGCAGACGATCAGCTCGTCGGCCCAGTCGCGCAGCTTGTCGAGCCAGAAACGGCGCGAGGCGTCGCGAAAGCCGACGATGCAGGTGGTGCGGTTGCCCGCCTGCTTGAAGGCGCGCAGCTGCGGGAACACCGGCGCCACGCCCAGCCCGCCGCCCACCAGCACCACATGGCCGTGCTGGCCGATGTGCTGCGGCAGGCCCAGCGGGCCGACGAAGTCGAGCACCTCGTCGCCTTGCGCATACTGGTCGCGCATGGCGCAGGTGGTCTTGCCCAGCGCCTGCACCACCACCGTGACGGTGCCGCGCTGGCGGTCGAAATCGGCCACCGTCAGCGGAATGCGCTCGCCCTCCTCGTGCAGGCGCAGCATGACGAAGTGGCCGGGCTCGGCGGCGGCGGCCACGTCCGGCGCCTCCACCTCCCACAGGAAGCTCAGCTCGGAGAACTGTTCGCGGCGGACGATGCGGTACATGGTGTGCGGGCCTTCGCGGTCAGGCTGCGGCCAGCTCGCGCAGCAGCCGCTGCGCCAGCGTGGTGGCCACCTGGCGCCGGTAGTTGGCCGGCGTGACGGTGCTGCGCATCGGCGTCACCTGCTGCTGCACCAGCTTGCCCACGCGCGCGACCAGCGTGTCGTCGACCGCCTGGCCGATCAGCTCGTCGGTGCCCTGCAGCCGCAGCGCGAAGGAATTGGTGCCGGCGATGCCGACGCGCAGCTGCGTCAGCCGGCCGCCGTCCAGCGCCAGCGCCACCGCCACCGCGGCCAGCGGGAAATCCATCGCGCCGCGTGTGCGCGCCTTGCGGTAGCCGCAGCGCTGGGCGGGCGCGGGGGCGTCGATGTGCACCGCGGTCAGCAGTTCGTCGGCGCTGCGCGTCAGGTGCGCGGCGCCGTCGTCGCGGTACAGGTCCTGCAGCGGCAGCGTGCGCGTGCCGCTTGCCGACTGCAGCGTGACGCCGGCCCCCAGCGCCAGCAGCACCGGTGCCAGGTCGCTGCAGAAGGCGGCGTGGCAGCGCCCGCCCTGCGGCGCCACGTGGCAGGTGTCGCCGCCGCGCTTGAGACAGTAGGCATTGGCCTGCCGCCACCACTCGCTCTGGTTGTAGAACATGCAGCGCGTGTCCTGGCAGAGGTTGCCGCCCAGCGTGGCGGCACTGCGGTGGCCGGGTCCGGCGGCGGCCTGCGCGGCGTCGGCCAGGGCCCCCAGGTGCTGGCGGATGCCGGCATCGGCGGCCAGCGTGGCCAGCGTCACACCGGCGCCCAGCGTGCAACTGCCGTCGGCCCTGATGGCGAGGGTGTCGAATCCGTCCAGCGCCGACAGGTCCACCAGCAGCGGCGGCTTTTCCAGCCCGCGGCGCAGGTTGGGGATGAGGTCGGTGCCGCCGGCGATCAGCCGCGCCGCCGGCTCGCGGGCCAGCAGCGCGGCCGCGTCGGCGGCGGTGGTCGGACGTTGGACGTGCAGAACGGGCAGACCTTGCATGTCAAGCCTCGGTGGATGCGGTGGTGGTCGCGCCGGCGCCCGGCGCGGCCTGGCGCGCACGGCGCGCGGCGGCCAGCTTGTCTTCGCGGCGCCGCGCGTGCAACGCGTCCAGCACCTGGTCGGGCGTGAACGGCGTCTGCGCCAGGCGCAGGCCGAGCGCGTCGTGGATGGCGGCGGCGATCGCCGGCGGCACGGCGTGCAGGCCGCCCTCGCTGGCCTCCTTGGCGCCGAAGGGCCCCAGCGGGTCCATGCTCTCGATCAGGCTGACGTGGATCGGCGGCGATTCGACGATCGACGGCATGCGGTAGTCGAGCAGGTTGGCGCGCACCGGCAGCCCCTCGTGGTGCTGGGTCTGCTCGCTCAGCGCCTGCCCCATGCCCATCCAGACGGCGCCCTGCACCTGGCCTTCCACCGCCAGCGGGTTGATGGCGCGGCCGCAGTCGTGCGCCACCCACAGCTGCTCGACCGTGACCTGGCCGGTGTCCTCGTCCACCGCCACCTGCACCACCACCGCGCCGTAGCTGAAGCCGGCGGTGGAGCCGACGGCAGCGCCGCGGAATTTGCCGCCCTGGGTTTCGGGCGGGGTCGACCAGGTGCCCTTGATCATCAGCGTGCCGGTCTCGGCCAGCGCCGCCTGCACGCACTGGGCAAAGTCCAGCATGCGGTCGGTGCCGACCACGCCGCAGGATTCGCCGGCCCATTCGATCTCGTCGGCCGTCACGCCCAGGCGCCTGGCCGCGGCGTCGACGAGCACGCGCTTGAGGTTCTCGGCCGCGCGCAGCGCCGCATTGCCGACCATGAAGCTCACGCGCGACGAATACGAGCCGTTGTCCTTGGGCGTGAGCGCGCTGTCGGTGGCCACCACGCGGATGCGCGACATCGGCAGCAGCAGCACCTCGGCCACCACCTGCGTGAGCAGCGTATTCGAGCCCTGGCCGATGTCGGAGGCGCCGGTCAGGATGGTGATGCCGCCGTCGAAGTCGAGCTTGAGGTGGATGACCGCATGCGGCTCGCCGCTCCAGTGCACCGGCTTGGCCGACCCGCTGACGTAATGCGAGCAGGCCATGCCCAGGCCGCGGCGCACGCCGGGCGCGGCGGGCAGCCGGCCGCGCCGCGCGTGCCAGTCGCTGGCCTTTTCCACGGCGTCCAGGCACTGCGGCAGGCCGTAGGAATTGACCTGCAGGTCGTTGAGCGTGCGATGCGGCAGCGGGCCGATCAGGTTGGCGCGCCGCAGCGCGAACGGGTCCAGCCCGAGGCGCTCGGCCATCTCGTCGAGCAGCGACTCGACCGCGAAGCGCACGTTGACCGCACCATGGCCGCGCATGGCGCCGCAGGGCGGCAGGTTGGCATAGACGCGAAAGCCGCGATAGCGCACCGCACCCAGCCGGTACAGCGCATGCAGCAGCGCGCCGGCGTAGAGGATGGTCACCAGCCCGTAGCCGGCATAGGCGCCGCCGCGCTGCACCACCTCGGCTTCCAGCGCGGTGATCTCGCCGCTCTTCGTCATGCCGATCTTGATGCGCGAGCGCGTCGCCGGGCGCGCGCGGTGGGTGATGAAGGCCTCCTCGCGCGTGAGTTCCAGTCGCACCAGGCCGCCGGCGGCACGCGCCAGCGCCGCCGCCACCATCTCGAAATTGAGCGGCTCCACGCGGTGGCCGAAGCCGCCGCCGACGAAGGGCTTGATGACGCGGATGCGCGCGCTGTCGAGGTTGAGCGTCTGCGCCAGCGTCAGGTGCAGGTAGTAGGGCACCTGGGTCACCGACTGCACGGTGAGCCACTCGCGCTCGGGCTCCCACAGCGCCAGCGTGCTGTTGAGCTCGATCTGGCCGTGCGAGATCTCGGCGCAGTCGTATTCGCGTTCCAGCACCAGGTCGGCGGCGGCAAAGCCGGCGTCGACGTCGCCGAAATCCTGCTCGACCTGGCGTTCGATGTTGCCGGGCTTGTTGTCGTGCAGCAGCGGCGCGCCGGGCGCGCGCGCGGCCTCGGTCGTGAACAGCGCCGGCAGTTCCTCGATGTCGACCACCACCGCGGCCAGCGCGGCTTCGGCGGTGGCGGCGTCGACGGCGGCCACGGCAAACAGCGGCTCGCCGCGGTAGCGCACCTTGTCGCGCGCCAGCGGCCATTCGTTCTGCGCGATCGGGATCACGCCGTAGGGGGCGGCGAAGTCCTCGCCGGTGATGACCGCGCGCACGCCGGGCAGCGCCAGCGCGGCCCGGGTGTCGATGCCGCGGATGACGCCGTGCGCCACCTGGCTGCGTCCGATGCGGCCCACCAGCGCGCCGCTGGCCGGCAGGTCGGCGGTATAGCGGGCGCGGCCGCTGACCTTGTCGATGCCGTCGACCAGCGGCGTGCGTTCGCCGACCGAACGCGTGGGCGCGGCCGGCGGCTCGCGCAACGCGACATGTTCGTGCTTCATGCCTGACCTCCGCAGACGGCCTGCACCGATTCGATGATCTTCACGTAGCCCGTGCAGCGGCACAGGTTGCCCGCCAGCGCCTGGCGGATCTGCGCTTCGGACGGCTGCGGCTCGTGGCGCAGCAGCGCCTCGGCCGACATCACCATGCCCGGCGTGCAGAAGCCGCACTGCGTGCCCAGGTGCTCGTGGAACGACTGCTGCAGCGCCGACAGGCGGCCGTTGCGCGACAGGCCTTCGATGGTCTCGATGGCCTTGCCTTCGACGCTGGCCGCCAGCGTGATGCAGGCCAGCCGCGGCTGGCCGTCGACCAGCACCGTGCAGGCGCCGCATTCGCCGCCGTCGCAGCCCTGCTTGGTGCCGGTCAGCGCCAGCGTCTCGCGCAGCACCTCGAGCAGCAGCGCCTGCTCGGCCGCGGCCACTTCGTGGACGCGGTGGTTGACATTCAGGGTCAGCAGTCGCTTGCTCACGGCATCGGGCTCCGGGTTTTCAAAGGTGTAATGTGGTACCGCAATACCATGACAAGTGTTGATCTGGTGCAAGACAGTGCATCACGGGTCTGACTAGCGTGCGTCGGCCGACGCCGCCGGCGGGCAAGGCGGTGCGGCCGGCGGCCGCATGTGCCGCAAGCTCCCGCCGGTGGTGAGGCGGCAATCTAGTGCCGGGCCACCACGGGCGTCGAATGGATTGTCGGAATCTGCCGCATCGATGCGGCCAATGGGGACCCCCGGGGAACAGGCGATGAACTTCCGTCAGCTCGACCTCAACCTGCTGCGCGTGCTGTGCGCGATCCACCGCACCGGCTCGGTCACGGAGGCCGGTCACCAGCTGGCGCTGTCGCAGTCGGCCACCAGCAATGCCCTGGCGCGGCTGCGCCATTGCTTCGGCGACGCCCTGTTCGTGCGCTCGCCCACCGGGCTGCACCCGACACGGGTGGCGCAGCGCATCGCGCCGCTGGTGGCGGACCACCTGCGTGCGCTCGAATCCGCCCTCTGCCATGGCGAGAGCTTCGACCCTGCCACCGGCTGCATGCACTGGCGGCTGTCGCTGTCGGACCTGGGCGAGATGATGTTCCTGCCGACGCTGGCACGCGAGTTGCGTCGCGCCTCGCCGGGCAGCCGGCTGTCCAACGAGGCGGTCGACGCCGCGCGCGTCAGCGCGGCGCTGGAGGCGCGCGAGATCGACCTCGCCATCGGCATGCTGCTGCCGGAGCACCAGGGGGTGGTGGGCGAGCTGCTGTTTCACGAGCACTACGTGGCGCTGACGGCGGGCGACTGGGTGCCCGACCTGCCGGCAACCGGCAACCGGCTCGCCAGGCCGCAACTGGCACGCGCCGTGCTTGCGCTGGCGGCGCCGACGGCCAGCCTGCTGGGTTGCGTGCAGCGGGTGCTGGAGCGGCTGGACCTGGGCGCGCCGAGCTGCGTGCGCCTGCGCCACTACGGCGCCGTGCCCGAACTGGTGGGCGGCACCGACCTGGTGGCCATCGTGCCGCAGATGTTTGCCGACGCCGTGGCGGCCCGCCACGGCCTGCGCGTGTGGGAGCTGCCCGACGGCGCCGCCTACGACGTGATGATGATCTGGCACGAGAGCGTCAGCGGCGACCCGGCCCAGCGCTGGCTGCGCGAGCAGGTGCGCCGCCTGTTCGGCGACGAGCGCCTGGCGGCCAACGAACCGGCGCTGGCCGCCGCCCGCGGCTGACCCCCGGGTCTGCCCGGGGTGGCCGCGGCTGTTTGCACTGGATCAATCCGGCAAACGGCATTCGGGTACCAAATTAGCGCAATTGACCGTTGCCGGCCCCCCGGGACCGCCGGCCGGCGGCAACGCCGGGGCCGCGCGGGCGCCACGCAGCCGGACCTGCCACCCGTCACCGACCCGATCCGCACGAGGAAGAACCGCCATGAAGCCCAGCCTGCAGCCCGGTGTCGCCACCGCCGCCCATGTCGCCATCGACCGCGAGCGCACGATCGACTTCATGGGCGAGAAGGCGCGCGTCTACGCCACGCCGATGCTGGTGCGCGACATCGAGGTCGCCTGCCGCGAACTGCTGCTGGCCCACCTGGACGCGGGCGAGGACTCGGTGGGCACGCGCGTCGAGCTCGATCACACCGGCGCCACGCTGATGGGCATGAAGGTCGAACTGCAGGTCCGCATCGCCGAGGTGCAGGGCCGCAGCGTCACCTTCGAGGTCAGCGGCAGCGACGGCATCGACGCCATCTGCACCTGCCGCCACCAGCGCTTCGTCGTCGACGTGGCCAAGACCGAGCAGCGCCTGGCGGCCAAGGCGCTGAAGGCTGGACTGGCGTGAAGACGACCGCGGCCGCGCCGACTGCCGCTGCAGCCGCCACCGGCACGCAGCGCGTGCCAACGTACTGCTACCAGTGCGTGGCCGGCCCCGACCTGCTGACGGTGAAGGTGCAGAACGGCGTGGCCACCGAGGTCGAGCCCAATTTCTGCGCCGCCGAGGTGCACCCGGGCGGCGGCAAGGTCTGCGTCAAGGCCTTCGGGCTGATCCAGAAGACCTACAACCCCAACCGGGTGCTGACGCCCATGAAGCGCAGCAACCCGAAGAAGGGGCGCGACGAGGACCCGGGTTTCGTGCCCATCTCGTGGGACGAGGCCTTCGACCTCATCGCCGCGCAGCTCAACCGGCTGCGCGCCGAAGGGCTGACCGACGCCTCGGGCTACCCGCGGCTGGCCGCCAGCTTCGGCGGCGGCGGCACGCCGCAGTTCTACATGGGCACCTTTCCGGCCTTCCTGGCCGCCTGGGGGCCGGTGGACATGGGCTTCGGCTCGGGTCAGGGCGTCAAGTGCTACCACTCCGAGCACCTGTACGGCGAGCTCTGGCACCGCGCCTTCATCGTCGCCGCCGATACGCCCAGCTGCAACTACCTGATCAGCTGCGGCAACAACATCGAAGCCGCCGGCGGCGTGGTCGGCGTCTGGCGCCATGCCGACGCGCGTGTGCGCGGCATGAAGCGCGTGCAGGTCGAGCCGCACCTGTCGGTCACCGGCGCCTGCTCGGCGCAATGGGTGCCGATCCGCCCCAAGACCGACCCCGCCTTCCTCTATGCGCTGATCCACGTCATGCTGCACGAGGCGCCGCGCCAGCAGCTCGACCTGCCGCACCTGGCGCAGCGCACCAGCTCACCGTACCTGGTGGGCGCGCACGGCTACTACCTGCGCGATCGCGCCACGCGCAAGCCCCTGGTGTGGTGCGAGGCCAGCGGCCGCGCCCTGCCGCACGACACACCCGGCATCCGCGAGGCGCTGTCGGCCAAGGTGCAGGTCGACGCGGTGGAGATCGGCGCCGACGACGAGGTGCTGGCCGACGGGCTGCTGGCCGGCGAGACCGCCTTCGACAAGCTGGTGGCGCACATGGCGCCCTATTCGCCCGAATGGGCGGCCGGCATCTGCGACGTGCCCGCGGCCACCATGCGCAAGATCGCGCAGGAATACCTCGCACACGCCTGCGTGGGCCAGACGATCACCATCGGCGGCAAGACCATGCCCTTCCGCCCGGTGGCGGTGACGCTGGGCAAGACCGTCAACAACGGCTGGGGCGGCTACGAATGCTGCTGGGCGCGCACCCTGCTGGCCACGCTGGTGGGCGCGCTGGAAGTGCCGGGCGGCACCATCGGCACCACGGTGCGGCTGGTCAAGCCGATGGCCGAGCGCCACGACAGCGTGCGCGCCGGCGAAGACGGGCTGATGGACTACCCCTTCAACGCCACGTCGAAAGAGGCCTGGTCGGCCAGGCCCAACATCCGCAATGCCTACAAGACGATGGTGCCGCTGACCGGCAACAACGCCTGGGCGCAGGCGCTGGGGCCGACGCATTTCTCGTGGATGTTTCTCGACGAGACACCCCATGGCCTGCCCAAGGTCGAGCCGCCCGACGTCTGGTTCGTCTACCGCACCAACCCGGCGATCTCGTTCTGGGACACGCCGGGCGTGGCCGCCAAGATCGCGCGCTTTCCCTTCATCGTGGCGTTTGCCTACACGCGTGACGAGAGCAACCACTTCGCCGACGTGCTGCTGCCCGACGCCACCGATCTGGAAGGCCTGCAGCTGCTGCGCCTGGCGGCCACCAAATACCAGGAACAGTTCTGGGAGCACGAAGGCTTCGCGCTGCGCCAGCCGGTGGTGGCCGCCCGCGGCCAGGCGCGCGACTTCACCGACATCTGCACCGAGCTCGCCCGCCGCTGCGGCATGCTGGAGAAATACAACGCCGCCATCAACCGCGGCACCTGCGGCGTCAAGCTCGACGGCCCGCATGGCGACTTCTCGCTCGAACCGTCGGTGGCGCACAGCCGCGAAGCCATCTGGGACGCCGCCTGCAGGGCCGCCAGCGCCGAGCTCAGCGAAGGCACCGAGGTGCTGGGCCTGGACTGGTGGAAGGAACACGGCCTGAAGACGCGGCCCTTCCCGCGCGAGCAGTGGTACCTGTACCCGACGGTGGTCGAGCGTGGGCTGCGCTTCGAGATGCCCTACCAGGAGCGGCTCAAGCGCATCGGCGAACAGCTCGGCCGCCGGCTGCACGAGTCCGGCATGCACTGGTGGGACAAGCAGCTCGAGGAATACCAGGCGCTGCCGCCGTGGAAGGACTTTCCGGGGTTGTGGGAGGCCAGCGTCGCCAAGGCCGGCGGCAAGCCCGCGGACTATCCGTTCTGGCTCGTCACCGCGCGCAGCATGCAGTACGCCTGGGGCGGCAACGTGGGCGTGCAGATGATCCGCGAGGTGGCCGCCAACGTGGCCGGCCATGGCGGCGTGGTGATGAACCCGCGCGCCGCCGAACGCCTGGGCCTGCAGGAGGGCGACGAGGTGGAGATCGCCACGCCGCGACGCGCCACGAAGGGCCAGGTGGTGCTGCGCCAGGGCATCCGCCCCGACACGCTGCTGCTGGTCGGCCAGTTCGACCACTGGGTGACGCCGCTGGCCAAGGACTTCGGCATGCCCAGCCTCAATACGCTGGCCGAGATGTCGCTGGACCTGACCGACGCCACCGGATCGGGCGCCGACCTGGTGCGGGTGAAGGTGAGCAAGGCCACCGGTGCCGGGCGCGCGCGGCCGGGAGCCCGGGCATGACGCGCTGGACCATGGTCGCCGACCTGCGCCGCTGCGTGGGCTGCCAGACCTGCACCGCGGCCTGCAAGCATGCCAACGCCACGCCGCCGGGCGTGCAGTGGCGGCGCGTGCTCGACATGGAATTCGGCGAATACCCCGACGTGCAGCGTGCCTTCGTGCCGGTGGGCTGCCAGCACTGCGAAGACCCGCCGTGCATGCACGTGTGCCCGAGCACGGCCACGAAGAAGCGCGCCGACGGCATCGTCACCATCGACTACGACCTGTGCATCGGCTGTGCCTATTGCGCCGTGGCCTGCCCCTACCAGGCGCGCTACAAGACCGACCGCGCCAGCTTCGCCTACGGCCCCTCCAGCGACCACGAGCGCGCGCGCCACGACGAGGCGCGCCTGGCGGTGGCCACCAAGTGCACCTTCTGCGTCGACCGCATCGACAGCGGGCTCGAACGCGGCCTGACGCCCGGCGTCGACCCCGAGGCCACGCCGGCCTGCGTCAACGCCTGCATCGCGCAGGCGCTGGCCTTCGGCGACGGTGACGACCCCGGCAGCAACGTCTCGCGGCTGCTGGCCGAGAACCAGAGTTTCCGCATGCACGAGGAACTGGGCACCAAGCCGGGCTTCCACTACCTGTGGGACCGCAAGGACGCCGACGACGAACGCCCCGCGGAGGCCGCGCGATGAGCTACGGCCCCAACCCCTGGCAGCAGCAGAACTGGGACGCGCGCGCCGCCGGCAATTTCATCGGCGGCGGCGCCGGCTGCGGGCTGCTGCTGTTTGCCACGCTGGCCGGTGCCGGGGGCACGCTGCGGCTGCTGCTGATCGGGGCTGCGGTGCTGCTGGTCGGTGCCGGGCTGCTGTGCGTCTGGGCCGAGATCGGCCGGCCCTGGCGCGCCGTCAACGTCATGTTCAATCCGCACACGTCGTGGATGTCGCGCGAGGCGCTGCTGGCGCCGCTGCTGCTGGGCAGCGCCGCCGCGTCGCTGTGGTGGCCGGCGCTGCAGCCGCTGGCGGCACTGCTGGCGGCCGGATTCCTCTATTGCCAGGCGCGCATCCTGCAGGCGGCCAAGGGCATCCCGGCCTGGCGCGAGCCACTGACGGTGCCGCTGCTGGTGGCCACCGGCGTCACCGAAGGCGCCGGCCTGTACTGGCTGGCCGCGCCCTGGTTCGGTCAGGGCAGCCAGGGCGCCTGGCTGGCCTTCGGGCTGCTGCTGCTGCTGCGATTCGCCATCGGCGCGCGCTGGTACCGGCGGCTGGCCACGCAGCTGCGCCCGGCCGCGCTGAGCGCCGTCAACCAGGCCGGCCACGGCTACAACGGCGGCAGCCTGCTGCCGCTGGCCGTGGTGCTGGTGGTGCTGGCCGCGCCGCTGCCGCCCATCGCGGTGGCGGTGCTGCAGGCGCTGGCCGGTGCGCTGGCCGCGGCCGGCGGCGCACTGTTCAAGTTGCTGCTGGTCACGCGGGCCGGCTTCAACCAGGGCTTCGCGCTGCCGCACATCCCTGTGCGCGGTGTGCGCCGCTGACCCCAGCATTCCAACAACAACCAGGAGCCGCCATGGTGGTCATGGACACTGCAGCCGCCCCCGCACCCGCCGCGCGCCGCGCGCAGGGCCTGCATGCCGACATCGAGACCCTGCCGCGCGAGGCGCTGCAGCAGCTGCAGCTGCAGCGCCTGCGCGAGACGGTGCGCAACGCCTGGGACCATGTGCCCTGGCATCAGCAGCGGCTGCGCGCCGCCGGCCTGGGCGACCCGCGCGACATCGATGCGCTGGACGCGCTGCAGCGGCTGCCCTTCATGGTGAAGACCGACCTGCGCGACAACTACCCCTTCGGCCTGTTTGCGCGCCCGCTGCACGAGCTGGCGCGGCTGCATGCGTCCTCGGGCACCACCGGCAAGCCCACGGTGGTGGGCTATACCGCGCAGGACCTGTCGAACTGGTCCGACCTGGTGGCGCGCTCGATGCACAGCGCCGGGGCGCGCCCCGGCGACCTCGTGCACAACGCCTACGGCTACGGCCTGTTCACCGGCGGCCTGGGCGCGCACGACGGTGCGGCGCGGCTGGGTTGCCCGGTGGTGCCGATCTCGGGCGGCGCCACCGAGCGCCAGGTGGCGCTGATCATGGATTTCCGCCCGCGCGTGCTGTGCGCCACGCCGTCGTATGCGCTGGCCATCGCCGAGGTGGCCGAATCGCAGGGCGTGGACCTGCGTAACAGCGCCTTGCGCGTCGGCCTCTTCGGCGCCGAACCCTGGAGCGAGGCGATGCGCCGCGAGATCGAGGCCCGCATGGGGCTGCGCGCGGTCGACATCTACGGCCTGTCGGAGATCATGGGCCCGGGCGTGGCCTGCGAATGCGAGGCGCGCTGCGGCCTGCACGGCTGGGAAGACCACTTCCTGTTCGAGACCATCGACCCCGACACCGGCGAGCCCGTGCCCGAGGGCGAACCCGGCGAACTCGTCATCACCACGCTGACCAAGCAGGCGCTGCCGATGCTGCGCTACCGCACGCGCGACATCACGCGGCTGACGCGCGAGCCCTGCGCCTGCGGGCGCACGCATGTGCGCATCCTGCGCGTGACCGGCCGCAACGACGACATGCTGATCATCCGCGGCGTCAACGTCTACCCGTCGCAGATCGAGGCCGTGCTGGTCGGGCGGCCCGGCCTGGCGCCGCACTACCAGCTGGTGCTGGAACGCCATGGCGCGCTGGACAGCGTGCGCCTGGAGATCGAGGCCCTGCCCTCGGTGCCCGAGGCCCAGTACCCGCTGCTGGCGGCCGACGCCGCGCACCACATCAAGTCGATGATCGGCATCAGCGCCGACCTGCACGTGCTGCCGCCGGGCGCGGTGCCGCGCTCACAGGGCAAGGCGGTGCGGGTGCGCGACCTGCGGCCCAAGGCCGCCGCCGCCGGCTGATGCTCCGCGGGTGCTGAAGCCCGCTGGCTCGCTGGCCCGCTGACCCGCTGCACGCCGTCAGCCCGACCCGCCCCCCGCCCGACGGGAACGGCGCGCCTTGCGCGCGCCGATGCACCGCCGGTCAGCGGGCCCGGCGCGGCAGCGTGGGCGCCTGTTCGCCCAGGTCCCAGAAGAGGCCCGTCATCAGCTGCAGCGCCTCGCGTGCCACCGGCGCCAGCAGGTGCTCGTCGGGCGCATGCTGCTGGCAGGCGGCATAGCTGTGCGGGATCCACACCGTGGGCAGCCCGAGGGTGTCGGCGAAGACGTCGTTGGGCAGCGAGCCCCCCAGGTTGGGCAGCAGCACCGGCGGCTTGCCCGTGCTGCGCTGCAGGCTGGCCAGCGTGAAGTGCACCCAGGGGTTGTCGGGGTCCAGCCTTGTGGCGTGCATGACCAGCGGCTCGCTCACCTGCACGTCGGCAAAGCCGTGCGCGGCCAGGTGCTGCTGCACCGCCTGGCGCAGCACCGACATGTCGGTGCCGACGACGAAGCGCATGTGCAGCGTCGCCTTCGCCGTGGGCGGGATGGCATTCACCGGGTGCTCGGGGTTGCCGGTCTTCATCGCCAGCACCTCCAGCGTATTCCAGGCGATCACGCGCTCGGCCGGCGTCAGCCCGGGCTCGCCCCAGCCGGGGTCGACCGCGGGGTCGCCGGGGTCGCCGCCGAAGGTCAGGCCCGCCAGCGCTTGCCGGACATTGGCCGGGATGGGCGGCGGCCGCAGTGCCGGCACGCGGATGACGCCGCGCCCGTCCACCAGGCAGGCGATGGCATTGGCCAGCACCGTGCCCGGGTTGCGCAGCAGACCGCCCCAGTTGCCGCTGTGGTGGCCGCCGTCGCGCAGGCACAGCTCGAGGTCGAAATTGGCCACCCCGCGCGAGCCCAGGAAGACGGTGGCGCGATCGCGCGCCAGGCGCGGGCCGTCGCTGGCAATCAGCACGTCGGCGTGCAGCGCGTCGGCATGCGCGGCGCAGAAGTCGGCCAGGCCGGGCGAGCCGGTCTCCTCGCCGGTTTCCAGCAGCCAGGTGACGTTGAAGCCGAGCGCGCCGCGCACGGCCAGCGCCTGCGCCAGCGCGGCGACATTGATCGAATGCTGGCCCTTGTTGTCGGCGCTGCCGCGGCCGTAGAGGCGGTCGCCGTCGGCGGCCAGCGCCCACGGGCCCTGGCCCTTCGTCCACGAGGCGTCCTGGCCGCGGATGACGTCGCCGTGGCCGTACATCAGCACGGTGGGCAGCGCCGGGTCCTCGGTGCGGGTGGCGATCAGCAGCGGGCCAAAGGGCGGCACCGGGTTGTCGTGCACGTGGCCGCCGAAACCCAGTGCGGCCAGCGTGGGCAGCATCTCGTCGGCCAGGTAGCGCCGCAGTTCGGCCGCCGACGCCGGGTTCTGGCTCTCGGTGCGGATGGCGACGCGGCGCGCCAGGTCGCGCACGAAGGCGCCGCTGTCGAAATGCGCCGCCGCAGCGGCCAGCGCCGCCTCGCGCGTGGCGCCGTTCATGTGCTCTTGCCCACCAGCTCGAAATGCTCGACCACCGGCGGCGCCGCGAAGAAGGGCCCGACGATGGCGCGCCATTCGGCAAACAGCGGCCCGCCGCGGAAATGCACGGTATGGTCCTCCAGCGTGTCCCAGAAGATCTGCAGCACGAAGCGCTCGGGGCATTCGACGCCGCGGTTGACCTTCCAGCCGCGGCAGCCCTGGGCGCGGCCGATCACCGTCTTCAGACCCAGCTGGATGGCGGCTTCGAAATCGGCCTGGCGGCCGGGGTGGATGCGGATATCGGCGAGTTCGAGGATCACGGGGCGACCCCTGTCGGTCAACAAGGCCGTGAGTGTCACATGGCGCCTTGGGGCGGTGCCCGATGGCTGCAGCCGCGGCCTGCAGCGATGCAGCGCGGCCCGCCGTGACAATCCGGCGCTTGCCACCGATGTCCGCCACCGCCTTGCCTTCGATCCCGTGCTGAAGACCGACTCCGCACGCAGCCGGCGCATCGGCATCGGCCTCATCGTGGCCGGCACGGTGTGCTTTTCGATCATCGATGCCAGCGGCAAATGGCTGGTGCAGCAGCTGCCGGTGGCCGAGGTGGTGTGGCTGCGCTTTGCCACCCATGTGCTGTGGATGGCGCTGCTGCTGGCGCCCAGCCGCGGCTGGGACATGGTGCGCACCCGCTCGCCGAAGCTGCAGGCGCTGCGCGCGCTGATGATGGTGGCGATGACGGCGCTCAACTTCTGGGCGCTGCAATACCTGCAGCTGGCCGAGACCGGCGCCATCCAGTTTTCGGTGCCGGTGCTGATCGCGCTGATGTCGGCCTGGTGGCTGGGCGAGCGGCTGGATGCACGCCGCTGGGTGGCCATCGTCGGCGGCTTTGCCGGCGTGCTGCTGGTCATCCGGCCGGGCTCGGCGGCCTTCCACCCGGCCATCCTGCTGAGCGTGGGCAATGCACTGCTGTATGCGGCCTTCAACATGCTCACGCGGCGCATGGCGGCCAGCGAGACGCCGGAATCGATGCAGATGCTCTCGGCCTTCGGTGCCGCCGTGCTGGTGGCGCCCTTCGCGCTCGCGCAATGGGTGTGGCCGCAGGACCTGGCGACCTGGGCCGTGATCGCCGTCTGCGGCCTGGCCGGCGGCGTCGGCCACCAGTGCGTGGCCACCGCGCACCGCTATGCCTCGGCCGCAGTGCTGGGGCCCTTCATCTACCAGCAGATCATCTACATGGTGCTGTGGGGCTGGCTGCTGTTCGGACAGCTGCCCGACTTCTTCGTGATCGCGGGCGCGGTGGTGGTGGTGGCCAGCGGGCTCTACCTGCTGTGGCTGGAGGTACGGCGCGGTCGCGGCTGAGGCCGCAAAGCGGCCACCGACCGCTGCGCTAGAGTGCGGCGATGAACCCCAAGACCGTCAAGCCCGAAAGCATCGCCGCCCAGGCCCTGGGCTGGATCGACGAACAGACGCGCGCTGTCACGCCGCCGATCCACGTCTCCAGCACCTACCTGCGCGACCCCGACAACCAGTACCGCAGCGGCCGCGTCTATGCGCGCGCCGACAACCCGGCCTTCGACCAGGCCGAGGCGGTGGTCACGGCGCTCGAGCAGGGCACGGCGGCACTGCTGTTTGCCAGCGGCATGGCCGCCGCCACGGCGGTGTTCCAGGCGCTGTCGCCCGGCGACCATGTGCTGGCGCCGAAGGTGATGTACTGGTCGCTGCGCAACTGGCTGATGAATTTCGCCACCCACTGGGGGCTGCAGGTCGAGCTGATCGACATGGCCGATCCGGCGGTGGTGCGCGCCGCCATCCGCCCCGGCCAGACCAAACTGGTGTGGGTGGAGACGCCGGCCAACCCGCTGTGGACGATCACCGACATCGCTGCCACCGCGGCCATCGCGCACGCCGCGGGCGCCAAGCTGGCGGTCGATTCCACCGTCGCCTCGCCGGTGCTCAGCCAGCCGCTGCTGCTCGGCGCCGACATCGTGATGCACGCCGCCACCAAATACCTCGGCGGCCACAGCGACCTGATTGCCGGCGTGCTGGTGGCGCGCGAGAACGATGCCTTCTGGCAGCGCGTGCGCACCGTGCGCGCCCAGCTCGGCGGCACGCTGGGCAGCTTCGAATCCTTCCTGCTGCTGCGCGGCATGCGCACGCTCTACCTGCGCGTGCGCCAGGCCAGCGCATCGGCGCAGCGCATCGCCGAGCACTTTGCGCAGCACCGCCATGTCGAGGCCGTGCTCTACCCGGGCCTGCCCGGCTTTGCCGGCCATGAGGTGGCCAAGCGCCAGATGAGCGGCGGCTTCGGCGGCATGCTGTCGATCCGTGCCCGTGGCGGCGAGGCCGCGGCCATCGCCACCGCGGCGCAGGTCGAACTGTGGAAGCGCGCGACCTCGCTCGGCGGCACCGAGAGCCTGGTCGAGCACCGTGCCAGCGTCGAGGGCGTGGGCACGCCGGCGCCGGCCGACCTGCTGCGCCTGTCGGTGGGCATCGAGGACGCCGGCGACCTGATCAATGACCTGGAGCAGGCGCTGGCACGCGCGCATGGCTGAGCCCGGTCGCCGGGTCTGTCGTCGATCCTGACGACAGACGCAGCGCCGGCAGCGCTGCAACATCGGGCCTCCCGTCCATGCCGCAGGAGGATTCCCGATGACCCACCCGACCACACGGGGTGCGGCGCTGACCGCGCTGGCCCTGGCCGCCCTGCACGCCGGTGCGCAGGCGGTCGACCCGTCGGCACCCGCCGCCGAACAGGCCGCGGCCGTGTGCAGCGGGCGCGTCAAGAGCGAGGCGCTGGTTGCCGAGGCACTGGCCCGCGCCCGGGCGGCCGCGGCCCACAATGCCTTTGTCCACCTCGACGAGGCCGGTGCCCTGGCCGCCGCCCGCGCCGCCGATGCCAAGGCCGCGCGCGCCAAGGGCAAGGGCTGTGCGCCGCTGCTGGGCGTGCCCGTGGTCGTCAAGGACAACATCCACGTCGCCGGCATGCCGGCCACTGGCGGCACGCCGGCGCTGAAAGGCCGCGTGCCCAAGGTCGACGCCCCGGTGGTGGCGCGCCTGCGCCAGGCCGGCGCCATCGTCATCGGCAAGACGCAGCTGCACGAGCTCGCCTTCGGCATCTCGGGCTGGAACTCCGCGTTCACCACGGGGCCGGAGCCTGGCGTGCGCAATGCCTACGACCGCAGCCGCGCGTCGGGCGGATCGTCCGCCGGCACCGGCGTCGCCCTCGGGCTGCGGTTGGTGGGCGCTGGTCTGGGCACCGACACCGGCGGGTCGGTGCGCATCCCCTGTGCCTTCAACGGCTGCGCCTCGCTGCGCCCCACGGTCGGGCGCTATCCGGGCGAGGGCATCATCCCCATCTCGCGCACCCGCGACACGGCTGGGCCGATGGCAGTGAGCATGGCCGACGTCGAGTTGCTGGACCGCGTGGTCACCGGCGGCGCCAAGGCCGGGCCGGCCGAGCTGAAGAACGTGCGCCTGGGTCTGGTCAAGGACTTCCTGGGCGGGCTGGATGCCGATACCCAGGCCGCCTTCGACGCCGCGCGGGCCAAGCTCGCGGCCGCCGGCGTCACGCTGGTCGAGGTGGACATGCCCCGGCTGATGGAACTCAACGGTGCCGTCGGCTTTCCGGTGGCGCTGTACGAGGCCTACGACGACGGCGTGGCCTACCTCAAGCGCCACCATCCGGGGCTGAGCATCCAGCAGATGGCCGAGGCCGCCGCCAGCCCCGACGTGAAGGGCACCTACCAGGGCCTGGTGATCCCGCGCAAGCTGCCGGGGCCCGACAACACCGTGGTCGATGCGCGCCCGGCCTACGAGGCGGCCATGAGGACCGCACGCCCGGCGCTGCAGAAGCTGTACGCCGACACCTTCAAGGCGCAGCGACTGGACGGCCTGGTCTTCCCGACGGTGCCGCACGTGGCCATGCCGGCCGGACCGGAATCGAGCAGCGTGCCGGTCTTCGTCGGTGCCATCCGCAACACCGACCCCGGCAGCAACGCCGGCGTGCCCGGCATCCAGCTGCCCATCGGGCTGGGCGCGACGACCAGGCTGCCGGTGGGCCTGGAGATCGACGGCCCGGCCGGCAGCGACCGCCGCCTGCTGGCCATCGGCCTGGCGCTTCAGTCGCTGTTCGGTCCGCTGCCGGCGCCCGCGCGCTGAGCATCGGGCGCCAGCCGCGCGGCCGCCCAGCGTGCCAGGCCCGCGCGGCGGCGCTCGCCGGTCTTCTCGAACAGCCGGTTGAGGTAGGTGCGCACGCTGCTGGGCGCCAGCCCCAGTTCGCGCGCGATCTGCTTGTCGGTGAGACCTCGCGCCACGGCGGCGGCAACCTCGGCTTCGCGGGCGCTCAGGCCAGCCGGCCTGAGCCCGGGCTGGCGTCGGCGCAGCGCCGCCACGAAGGCCGGCTCGACGAGGTCGAGCAGGGCCTGCTCGTGGGGCTCGAATTCGCGCCGGTGGCGGCCGCGCCAGATGCGCAGGTCACCCAGCGCGCGCGCGCCGTCGAAGGCATGCAGGTTGATGCCCCAGTGCAGCCCGTCGCGCGCGAGAAAGTCGTTGAAGAACTCGGTGCGCGCCAGCTCGGCGTGCGGCATCACCGCGCTCACCACGGTGGCCTGGCGGCGCGCCTGCAGTTTCAGCGTGATGGGGTCGCGAAACTGGTACCAGGCGTCGTAGCGCGCCAGGTTGGCCGGGTCCATGGCCAGCCACACGCCCTGGCCGAAACGCTGCTTTGCGTCGTCCCACACGAAGGACGCGAAGTGGTCGGCCTGCAGCAGATCGAGCAAGGCATGGCCCACCTGTTCACGCAACTCGCGCTCGTCCCCTGCCTCGGCCAGCAGCGCGAAGAGGCGCCCCAGCGCGTGATGCTCGCGTGTCGACAGCCACATGTCAGTACCGCCCGGCCGCTGCGAAGGTACTGACGGTCCCCTCGGGGAGCAGCGAACAAAGTGAGCGTGGGGGTTTCATTTCGGGCCCTCCTTGGCGTCGCGCCGAATGCTACGTGCAGCGCCGCTGCCGCACCAGCGGGTCGGGCGGGCCGGCTGGGCCCGGCATATGGATATCGCCAAAGGTTTGCAGCCGCGCTGCGTGGCCGGCCTAGACTCGGCGGCCTTCGCAACCGCACGAGGAGACCGACGATGACCCGCGACACCAGCCGCTGGCGCTTCGAGACCAAGATGGTCCACGCCGGCTACACCCCCGAACCGACCACCCACGCGGTGGCGGTGCCGCTGTACCAGACGGTGGCCTATTCGTTCGACAGCGCACAGCATGGCGCCGACCTGTTCGACCTGAAGGTGGCGGGCAACATCTATACGCGCATCATGAACCCCACGCAGGCGGTGCTGGAAGAGCGCCTGGCGGCACTGGAAGGCGGCATCGCGGCGCTGGCGCTGGCCTCGGGGCAGGCGGCCATCACCTACGCCATCCAGACCATCGCCGAGGCGGGCGACAACATCGTCAGCTCGACCGCGCTCTACGGCGGCACCTACAACCTGTTTGCGCACACGCTGCCGCAATTCGGCATCAGCACGCGCTTTGCCGACCACCGCAACCCGGCCAGCTTCGAGCCGCTGATCGACGCGCGCACGAAGGCGATCTTCGTCGAGAGCCTGGGCAACCCGCAGGGCAACGTGACCGACCTGCGTGCGCTGGCCGAGATCGCGCACCGCCACGGCGTGCCGCTGATCGTCGACAACACCGTGCCCAGCCCCTACCTGTGCCGGCCGATCGAGCATGGCGCCGACATCGTCGTGCATTCGGTGACCAAATACCTCGGCGGCCACGGCACCAGCATCGGCGGTGCCATCGTCGACAGCGGCAAATTCCCCTGGGCGCAGCACAAGGCGCGCTTCCCGCGCCTGAGCGAGCCCGACGTCAGCTACCACGGCGTGGTCTATACCGAGGCGCTGGGCCCGGCGGCCTATATCGGCCGCGCGCGCGTGGTGCCGCTGCGCAACATGGGCGCCGCCATCTCGCCCTTCAACGCCTGGCAGATCCTGCAGGGCGTGGAGACGCTGGCGCTGCGCATGGACCGCATCTGCGACAACACGCTGGCGGTGGCGCGGCACCTGAAAGCGCACCCCAAGGTGGGCTGGGTCAACTATGCGGGCCTGGAGGACCACCCCGACCACGCGGTGGTGCAGCGCCAGATGGGCGGCCGCGCGTCGGGGCTGATGACCTTCGGCGTCAAGCCACAAGCCGGCGATGCCGGCGGGGGCGGCCGCGCCGCCGGCGCCCGCTTCCTGGATGCGCTGCAGCTGTTTACGCGGCTGGTCAATATCGGCGACTGCAAGAGCCTGGCCACGCACCCGGCGTCGACCACGCACCGGCAGCTTTCGGCCGAGGAGCTGGTGAAGTCCGGCGTCGGCGAGGACACCGTGCGCCTGTGCGTGGGCATCGAGCACATCGACGACCTGAAGGCCGACCTCGACCAGGCGCTGGCGGCGGTGTAGCACGCGCCGCACCCCGGGCGTTCAACGCGCGGGCGCCAGCGGGTACCACCAGCCGTTGGCCGCCAGCACGTGGTAGCGGCCGCCGGCGTCCACATGGTAGGTCTGGCCCTGATGCTGCACGGTGGTATTGGGCTGCCAGGTGTGCGGCAGTTGCAGGCGGTAGCCGTTGGGGGCGAGGTAGGTGCTCTGGCCCAGCAGCTGCCGGCCGGCTTCCTGCTGGTTGGCGGCGTAGGCGTCGCGCTGCCCCTGCTGGGCGGCGCCGCGGGCCGCCTCGGCCTGGCGCAGACCCTGCCAGGCCGCTGCTTCGCGCTGCTGGATGCCGGCCTCGTTGGCGCGCATGTGGGCCGTGCCGGCGGCGGAGAAGCCGTTGGTATAGACGTAGTAGTAGGTGAAGGTCGGATAGTCCATGCCCGGCCGACCGCCGCTGCGCGCCACATGCTGCTGCCAGGCGGCCTGCACGGCCGGGTCGTGCATGCGCTGCTGCACCACCTGCGCCACCCGCTGCTCGGCCTGGCCGACGATGGCGTTCATGCGCGCCATGCGCTGCTGGATCATGGCGTTGTAGTCCTGGGCACTGGCGCCGCCGCTGGTGAAGGCGGCGACGAGCAGGGCGGCGATGGCGATCGGCTTGTGCATGGCAGGCTTTCGGGTGGCGAGGTCTCGATGCTGCCGCGCCACCGTTAGCCAAGCGCTAGCCAGCGCGGCGCCTGCGCACGTGAAGATTCACGCGGCGGCACAATGGGCGCATGCCGGATGCTGCGAGCCTCGAGCCCGATGACCTGGTTGCGCTGCGGCGCGACATCCACGCCCACCCCGAACTGGGCTTCGAGGAACGGCGCACCGCCGACCTGGTGGCCGAGCGCCTCGCCGGCTGGGGCATCGCGGTCGACCGGCGCTTTGCCAAGACCGGCGTCGTCGGCCTGGTGCACGGCCGCGACGGCGGCGCCTGCGGCCGCCTGCTCGGCCTGCGCGCCGACATGGACGCGCTGCCGGTGCACGAGGCCAATGCCTTCGCCCATGCCAGCCGCCACGCCGGCGTGATGCATGCCTGCGGCCACGACGGCCACACCGCGATGCTGCTGGCCGCGGCGCAGCAACTGGCCCGGCAGCGCGACTTCGACGGCACCGCGGTGCTGATCTTCCAGCCCGCCGAAGAAGGCCGCGGTGGCGCGCAGGCGATGGTGGCCGAGGGCCTGTTCCAGCACTACCCGGTGGAGGCCGTCTTCGGCCTGCACAACTGGCCCGGCTATCCGCAGGGCAGCCTGGCCTGCAGCCCGGGGGCGGTGATGGCGTCGGCCAATACCTTCAAGCTGGTGATCCACGGCCGCGGCGGCCATGCCGCCTTGCCGCACCAGTCGGTCGACCCGGTGCCGCTGGCGTGCCAGATCGTGCAGGCCTGGCAGACCATCGTCAGCCGCAACCAGCGGCCGATCGACACCGCGGTGCTGTCGGTGACCATGATCCACGCCGGCGAGGCGACCAACGTGGTGCCCGACACCTGCGTCATCGAAGGCACCGTGCGCACCTACCGCGCCGAGGTGACCGACCTCATCGAGCGCCGCATGCGCCAGCTCGCCGAGCACAGCTGCGCCGCCTTCGAGGCGCGCGCCGAGTTCGAATTCCTGCGCCGCGCGCCGGCGGTGGTCAACCACCCGCACGAGGCCGCGGTGGCGCAGCGGGTGGCCGCACGCCTGTGCGCGCCGGGGCTGGCGATGCCGCAGGAGCCGGCGATGCCGTCGGAGGACTTCGCCTTCATGCTGCAGGCCAGGCCCGGCGCCTATGCCTTCATCGGCAACGGCGACGGCGACCACCGCACGCCCGGCCATGGCGAGGGGCCGTGCATGCTGCACAACCCGAGCTACGACTTCAACGACGCGCTGCTGCCGCTGGGCACCGCGTGGTGGGTGGAGCTGGTGAAGGACTGGCTGGGGTCGCCGCCGCCGCAGCGGCCGTAGCATGCGGGCATCGCAACCCGCCCGTCCATCACGCCATGAACGCACCGCTGCAGGTGACGGCCAGTTCGCTGGCCGCGCAGATCGACCTCGCCGCCGCCGCCATCGAGGAACCGCTGATCGCCTGGCGGCGTGACCTGCACCAGCACCCCGAGCTGGGCAACCGCGAATTCCGCACCGCCGCCCTGGTGGCCGAGCACCTGCGCAAGCTCGGCCTGGACGAGGTGCGCACCGGCGTCGCCCACACCGGCGTGATCGGGCTGCTGAAGGGCGGCCTGCCGGGCCCGGTGGTGGCGCTGCGGGCCGACATGGACGCCCTGCCGGTGACCGAAGAGGTCGACATGCCCTTCGCGTCGAAGGCGCGCAGCACCTGGAATGGCGAGCAGGTCGGCGTCATGCATGCCTGCGGCCACGATTGCCACGTCGCCATCCTGATGGCCGTGGCGCAGGTGCTGGCGGCCTCTCGCGCACAGCTGCGCGGCAGCGTCAAGTTCATCTTCCAGCCGGCCGAGGAGATGCCGCCCGAGGGCGAGGAAGGCGGCGCGCAGATGATGGTCGCCGAAGGGGCGCTGGAGAACCCGACGCCCAGGGCCATCTTCGGGCTGCATGTCACCTCGCGCCAGAACGTCGGCCACATCGGCTACCGGCCGGGGCCGGCGATGGCCAGCTCCGACAAGCTGAAGATCACCGTGCATGGCCGGCAGACGCATGGCGCCGCGCCCTGGATGGGCGTGGACCCCATCGTCACCGCGGCGCAGGTGGTGCTGGGGCTGCAGACGGTGGTCAGCCGCACGATCGACCTCACGCAGGAGCCGGCGGTGGTGAGCCTGGGCGCCATCCGCGGCGGCGTGCGCGAGAACATCATCCCCGAGCAGGTGGAGATGCGCGGCACCATCCGCACCTTCGACGAGGCCATGCGCGACGACATCCACGAGCGCGTGACCACGCTGGCCGAGGCCGTGAGCCGCGGCTCGCGCGCCGGCTGCACCGTGTGCATCAGCAAAAACTACCCGGTGACGGTGAACGACCCGGTGCTGACCGCAGCCATGCTGCCCACGCTGCAGCGCGTGGCCGGCGACGGCCTGCAGCTGGTGCCCAAGGTCACCGGCTCGGAGGACTTCTCGTTCTTCCAGCGCGTGGTGCCCGGGCTCTTCATCTTTCTGGGCGTGACGCCGGCCGGCGCCGACCCGAAGAAGGCCGCGCCCAACCATTCACCGCGCTTTTTCGTCGACGAGTCGGGCCTGCTGCTGGGTGTGCGCGCGCTGGCGCACCTGGCCTGCGACTGCCTCGAAGCGCACGCCTGAGCGCGGCCGTGGCGATCCGCATCGTGCGCCTGGGCAGCGAACGCGCACCCGACGAAGGCCCGCGCATCGGCACCGTGCGGCGCCCGCCGCGCGGCGTGCCCAGGGCCGAGTTCGCCCGCCGCAACTGGTACGACGCCTGGTACCCCAACCTGGCGCCCAGCGTGGTGGCGATGAAGCTCGGCCAGGCGGCCGGCTCGGCTGCCAGGCACCGTCAGCGGCCAAACAGCCCCAGCCGCTGCGCCTCGAGCGCGGCCTCCGCACGCGAGCTCACGTTGAGCTTGCGGTAGATCTGCTTCACGTAGTCGGCGATGGTGTGGCGCGACAGGCCCAGCTGCACGCCGATCTCGGGCAGCGTATAGCCCTTGGCCACGCGCAGCAGCACCTCGCTCTCGCGGTCGGTGAGCGAGACGTTGATCAGATTGGCGTCCGCACGCGGCTTGGCCTTGTTGGCGAAATAGGCCATCACGCGGCGCGCGATGCTCGGCGACAGCGGCGGTTCACCCTGGCTGATGCGCTGCAACTGCTCGGTGATCAGCTCGCGCGCCTGCTCCTTCAGGATGTAGCCGAAGGCGCCGGCCTGCAGCGCCGGGAACAGGTGCTCGTCGTCGTCGTGGATGGTCACCACCACCGACTGGCAATCGGGCTGCACGTCGCGCAGCTTGGTCACCACGTCCACGCCCGAGCCGTCGGGCAGCCCGAGGTCGACGAGCGCGAGGTCGAACTTCACCGCCGTCACCAGCGCCAGCGCGTCGGCGATGCGCGCGCTCTCGGAGATGTGCGAATCGGGGAAGACCTGCAGCACCAGCTTGCGCAGCCAGGCCCGGATCTCGGGCAGGTCTTCGAGCAGAAGGATGTTCTTCATGTGGGGCCGCAGCAGTTCATGCTATCGGCTTATCGGCAAGCCTCAGGCGCTCTCGAGGGCGCGGTCGAGTGGAAGCGTGAGGCGGATCACGGTTCCGTAGCCGGGCCCGGATTCGACCAGGCACTGCCCCTGCAGCTGCTTGGCGCGCTGCTTCATCGTCGCCATGCCGTGGCCGCGGTCGAGGCGGCCGTCGGCCTCGGGCGTGATGCCTTCGCCGTTGTCCTGCACCACCAGCTGGAAGTCGCCGTCGGCCACCTGGCAGTGCACCGCGCAGTGCGAGGCACCGCTGTGCTTGATGATGTTGCTGGTGGCCTCGCGCAGGATGCGCGTCGTCTGCACGTAGGCGCGTGCCGACAGTGTCTGCGGCAGGTCGTCGGGGGCCGACCAGTCGGCCTCGATGCCGGCCTGCGCCAGCCGCGACACCACCTCGGCGCGCCAGTCGCCCAGGGCATCGGCCAGCCGCACCGCGCGACCCGTCAGGCCGCGCACCGACAGCCGCATCTCCTCCAGCGCCTCGCGCGCCAGCGTGCTGATGCGGTCGCTCTCGCTGGTGTGCACGATGGTCAGAAGCTTGGCGCCCAGGTCGTCGTGCAGGTCGGCGGCGATGCGCTTGCGCTCGCGCTCGGTCACCTGCTCGATCTTCAGCTCCGACAGCTGGCGGAAATTGCGCTCGATCTCGGCCGTGGCCTCGCGCACGCGCTGCTCCAGCTGCGCACGGCCGGCCTCGGCCTGCTGCCGCGCCTGGCCATGCTGCTGCACCAGGCGCAGCCCCACCAGCACCAGCATCAGCGGCGTGGCCAGCCGTGCCAGCTGGGCGGCCGCCGGCGGCGTGCCCAGCATCTGCGCCGCGAGTTCGATCGCACCCGAGACCGCCACCACCGCCAGCAGCGCGCCCATCAGCCAGAACGAGGCCGAGCGGTCGCGCCACTGCCGGTGCAGGTAGAAGACCGCGGCCCCCAGCACCTGCAGCGCCAGCAGCAGCGCCCAGGCCATGGCCAGCGGGTACAGGTGCTGCGTGCCGGCGGCCAGCAGCGTCAGCGGCATCAGCAGGGCCTGCAGGGGCAGCGCGATGTCGATCGCGGCGTGACGCCAGTGCGCATAGCGCAGCAGGAACTGCACCGCGGCCCAGGTCGTCAGCGGCAGCAGCGCGCACAGCAGCCACTCGACGGTGGCATGCGGCAGCGGCCATTCGTGCACCCACAGGCGCGCACCCAGCAGTGCCCAGCCCAGCGACAGCGCGCCGAAATACGCCAGGTGGCTTTCGCGCCGGTTGAAAAAGCCGAGCACGAACATGAAGCCGCCCATCAGCAGCAGTGTCGCGCCCAGCGCCTGCGGCAGCGTGACCTGGATCGCCGTCTGCCAGCGCTGGCGGGCCTGCAGCATGTCCAGCGGGCCGATGGCCAGCGCCGACAGCGCCGCCGCGCGGTGGCGCGAGCCCACCTGCGCCAGCGGGTAGCCCACCACCTTCAGGTCGAGCCGGTTGCTGCCGGCGCGCAGCAGCGCCGCCGGCAGCGCCAGCAGCTGCGGCTGGTCGCAGTCGAGCGTGTAGGGCTCGTCCATGCGACCGCCGCGGTGCAGCAGCTGGCCGTTGAGCTGCAGCTCGAAGGTGGCGCACACCTGCGCCATCTGCACCGCCAGCAGCGGCGCGGCGACCGGCGCGGCGAGGTCGAAGTCCACGCGGTACCACACCGGTCCGGCCGAGCCGGGCCGCGTGCGCGACCAGTCGTCGGGCAGTGCCACCGGCCGTGCCGGCGCCGCGTCCGGAAAGCGGGCCGTGTCGCCCTCGGCGCTGAGCGCCGTCTCGATGGCCTGCGCCTCGACCTGGGCGCGCGCTGCGACCGGGCCGGCCAGCAAGCACGCCAGCAGCAGCATCGGCAGCAGCCGCTGCAGCTGCAGCTGCAGCGGGCCCTTCCATCCGCTGCGCACGGGCGGCCGCCGGGCAGCGGGGTCGGCGCGGGCAGGTAGGCGGTGCGGCAGCATGGCGGGCGCCGGATTGTCGCGTCCGCATCCACGCGGCGGCGCTGCGACAATGCGCACTTGTGCCCGTCCGCGGCGCGTTCAGCCGCGATCCAACGCCCTCACCGCCTGCCACCGTGATCCGCCGCCACACCCTTGCAGGCGCCGACAACCGCCGCCTGGCCCACCTGTGCGGGCCGCTCGACGAGCACCTGCGCCGCATCGAGGCCGCGCTCGGCGTCACGCTGACGCGCCGCCAGCAGCAGTTCCGCATCGACGGTGCCAAGGCCGCGGTCGAACGCGCGGTGCTCGTGCTGGACGCGCTGTATGCGCAGGCGCAGCTGCCGATCGACGAGCACCGGCTCGAACGCCTGCTGGCCGACGATGCCCCGCTCGGTGGCGCCGCCGCGGCCGACGACGCGCCCATCGTGCTGCACACGCGCCATGCCGAACTGAGCGGGCGCACGCCCAACCAGATGAAATACCTGCGCCAGATGCTGGCGCACGACATCACCTTCGGCATCGGCCCGGCGGGCACCGGCAAGACCTTTCTCGCGGTGGCCTGCGCGGTGGATGCGCTGGAGCGCCAGGGCGTGCAGCGCATCGTGCTCACGCGGCCGGCGGTCGAGGCCGGCGAGCGGCTGGGCTTCCTGCCCGGCGACCTGGCGCAGAAGGTCGACCCCTACCTGCGCCCGCTGTACGACGCGCTGTATGACCTGATGGGCTTCGACCGTGTCGGCCGCGCCTTCGAGAAGGGGCTGATCGAGATCGCGCCGCTGGCCTTCATGCGCGGGCGCACGCTCAACCATGCCTTCGTCATCCTCGACGAGGCGCAGAACACCACGCGCGAGCAGATGAAGATGTTTCTCACGCGCATCGGCTACGGCAGCAAATGCGTGGTCAACGGCGATACCAGCCAGATCGACCTGCCCAAGGGCACGGACAGCGGCCTGATCGACGCCGAGCGCGTGCTGCGGGGCGTGGCGGGGCTTGGTTTTACGCATTTCAGCGCCGCCGACGTGGTGCGCCATCCGCTGGTGGCGCGCATCGTCGAGGCCTACGACGCAGCCCGCGATCTCGAGGGCCGCGCTTGAAGCCCGAACTCCAGCTGTCGCTGCAGTTTGCCGACAAGGCGCACCGCGCGCTGCTGCCGCGCCACCGCGTGGCACGCTGGCTGCGCGCGGCGCTGGGGGCGCCGGCGCAGATCGCGGTGCGCATCGTCGGCGCGGACGAAGGCCGCGCGCTCAACCGCGACTGGCGCGGCAAGGACTACGCCACCAACGTGCTGACCTTCGACTACGAAACGGCGCCGCTCGTGGTCGCCGACCTGGTGCTGTGCGCGCCGGTGGTCGAACGCGAGGCGCGGGCCGAGGGCAAGGCGATCGAGGCGCATTATGCGCACCTGCTCGTGCACGGCGTGCTGCATGCCCAGGGCTGGGCGCACGAACGCGCCGCCGAGGCGCGCCGCATGGAGGCGCGCGAAAGCGCCATCGTGCAGGCACTCGGCTTCCCCGACCCCTACGCGCGATGAGGATCGCCGCCGCGCTGCTGACGCTGCTGGCGGCGCTCGCCGGGCCGGCTGCCGCCGTCAGCCCGGCGCAGCAGGCGGCGCTGGACCGCGCCGTGGTCGACCACGCCGAGGGCCGGCTGGACGACGCGCGCCGCGCCTTCGAGGCGCTGGCGCGCAGCGGCGTGCCGGCCGCTGCGCACAACCTGGGCATCATGCACCTCGACGGCGAGCTGCCGCAGGCCAGCGTGCAGCAGGCGCAGCGCTGGCTCGAACGTGCCGCCGCCGGCGGCTTCGTCACCTCGCAGCTGGCGCTCGGCCAGCTGCACGAAAGCGGCCGCCTGGGCCGCCGCGACCTGGCCGCTGCACACCGCTGGTACGAGCAGGCTGCCGCCGCCGGCAGTGTCGATGCGCAGGTGGCCGCCGGCACCGCCTACTACCTGGGCCGCGGCGCGCCGAAGTCGCCCGCCGACGCCGTGCGCTGGTTCCGCGAGGCCGCCAAGGGCGGCGACGTCGGCGCGCAATACCTGCTGGCGTCGATGTACGAGCAGGGCGACGGCGTGGCGCGCGACCTGCGCCTGGCGCGCTACTGGTACGACATCGCCGCGAAGAATGGCGACGAGGCGGCGCCGGGCAAGCTGCGCGAGATCGACGCCCGGCTGGCCGCCGGGGCGTAGCCGCTCGCCCGCGGCCTCCGGGTCCTCCCGATGCGGGCTTCCCACCTGGAGCGCCAGCGCGCGACATCGCAAACTCGACCCTCCGCCAGCCCGCACGAAGGACGCACATCCCGATGACCCGCCTGGACACCGCCCGCCGCCGCACCCTCACCGCACTGGGTGCTGCCGCACTCGCACTGGCCACCGCCGCCCCCGCCGCCTGGGCCCAGGCCTGGCCCGGCAAGGGCCCCATCCGCCTGGTGGCCGTCTTCCCGCCCGGCGGCAGCGTCGACCAGGTGGCCCGCCTGCTGGCGCCGGCGCTGCAGCAGGCCCTGGGCCAGACCGTGGTGGTGGAAAACAAGGGCGGCGCCTCGGGCGCCATCGGCACCGCCGAGGTGGCCCGTGCCGAGCCCGACGGCCAGACCTGGGGCGTGGTCTTCGACACCCACGGCGTCAACCCGGCGCTGCAGCCCAGGATCGCCTTCGACACGCGGCGCGACCTGGCCACCGCGGTGCTGATCGGCACCAGCCCGATGGTCATCAGCGCCCATGCCGACGGCCCGCTCAAGACCTGGGGCGACGTGGTGGCCGGCAGCAAGGGCGGCAAGAACCTGAGCTACGGCACCATCGGCAACGGCAGCCTGGGCCACCTGGCGGTGACGCTGCTGGCGCGCCCGGCCGGGCTCGACCTGGTGCACGTGCCCTACAAGGGCGGCGGCCCGCTGATGCAGGACGCCATCGCCGGCCACGTGCCGCTGTCCATCGGCTCGGTCTTCGTGGCCAAGCCGCACATCGACAGCGGCCGCATCCGGGCGCTGGCCGTCACCACCGCGCAGCGCCATCCGTCGTTGCCCAACGTGCCCACGCTGGCCGAGCTGGGCTTTGCCAATTTCGAGGCCCCGGCCTGGTGGGCCGTGATCGCGCCGGCGAAGACGCCGCGCGAGATCGTGCAGCGCATGAACGCCGAGATCAACAAGGCCATGCAGCAGCCCGATGTGAAGGCCAAGCTGGTGCAGCAGGGCATCGTGGTCAACATCGGCACGCCCGAGCAGGCGCAGGCCTTCGTCGATCGGCAGCTCGAGATCTGGGCCAAGGTCGTCAAGGACAACGGCATCAAGGCCGACTGACCGCGGCGATGAGCCTGCCGCCTGACGACCTGGCCCTGCTCGACGCCCAGGCGCTGCGCGCCGCCGTGGCCGCGCCTGCCGACTGCCCGCATTGCGCCGACCTGCGCCACGCAGGCTGGGAATCCATGCCCGGCCCGGTGGGCCCGCCGCGGCTCGAGCGGGTGGGCACGCTGCGCGACGCCGCGCTCGACGAGCCCACGTTCGACGAATACCACCCGCAGGGCACGCGCTTGTGGGACCCGCAGGCCCCGGTGGCCACGCGCTTCTTCCCCTACAACCGCTGCGAGGTCTGGCGCTGCCCGCACTGCGGCTGCGGCTTCCTGCAATACCTGGAGGCCGGCGGCTACTACACCGACCACCGGCTGCGCACCATCGACCCGGCGCTCATCGTCTGACCCAAGCCCCGACGCCATGGCCCATCTGCCCTATGCCGACATCACCCAGCCCGCCGACCCTGCCGTCGGCCCGCTGGTCGAGCGCATCGTCGCCGAACGCGGCGAGGTGCTGCACCTGTACCAGATGCTGCTGCACAGCCCGCCGCTGGCCGACGGCTGGCTGTACTACCTGACGCGCGTGCGCCAGCAGCTGTCGCTGCCCGGCAGCCTGCGCGAGCTGGCCATCGTGCAGGTGGCGCACCTCAACGGCGCGCCCTACGAGGCGGCGCAGCATGTGCCGATCGCGCTGCGCGAAGGCCTGGCGCAGGCGCAGCTGGATGCGCTGCCCGACTGGCGCGCGCAGGCGGCCCGCTTTTCCGCTGCCGAGCAGCTGGCGCTGGCGCTCACCGACACCATGACGCGCCAGATCCACGTGCCGCCCGCGCTGATGGACCGCGTGCGCGCCGCGCTGGGCACGCGCCAGGCGGTGGAGCTGGCCGGCGTGATCGCGGCCTACAACATGGTGTCGCGCTTCCTGGAGGCGACGGGGATCCATGCGCACGATGTGCGGTGAGGCGAGGCGTGCAATGAGCGCCGCTCAGCCGCCGACCGCCCGCAGCAACTGCTGCCGCATGTCCTGCCCCTGCAGCTCGCGCTCCACCATCACGAAGATGGCCTGCCCGCTCGACGCACGCTGCCAGGCCGCACCCACGGCCTTCTTCTCGCGTGAATCGTCGTTGGTGGCATAGGCCTCGCCCTTGTATTCGACCACCAGCACGCGGCCGTCTTCGAGCTCGGCCACGAAGTCGGGGTAGAAGTAGTCGGTGGCCGTGGGCAGCCAGAACGACAGCCGAGGCTGCTGCTCGATGTTGCGCACCCACCAGCGCAGGCCGGGCAGGCTGTCCAGCACCTGGGCGCAGTCGAACTCCTCACCCTGCGCCTTGAGGCCGTGGATGACGTCGAAATAGTGGCGCTGGAAGCGGTAGCGGCCCGCATAGGCGTTGCGGGCCGGATAGAGCCCCGGCGTGTAGCGGAACTGCCAGTCGGGTGACAGCCCCAGTTCCCAGGGCAGGCCCTGCACATCCGCCAGGACCAGTTGTTCGAAGCCGCGCCGGCGCGAACCGTCCACCAGTGCATCCAGGCGCCGCATGGCGGCCAGCGCCAGCGCATGGCGCGAGCGCAGCAGCCCGGTCAACGACAAGCCCTTGTCACGCTGCAGGTGGGCCAGCAGCTGGGCGCACCAGCGCCGCACCGCAGCGTCACCCAACGCCGGCCGCCGCAGCCGGGCGGCCAGCCAGTGCTGCAGGTCGTCCTCGGTGGCACCGCTGGGCACCGCGTCCAGTGACAACTGCGCCGGGTCGGCCGCCGCACGCCAGTTCAGGCGGCGGTCGTCGACATAGATCTCGAACAGGCTGCTCTGCTCCACCAGCGCAAAGCCCGGCAGTTCGGGGCGCGGGTCGGCCGCCAGCAGGTCGAAGTCCACCACCTCGTCCAGCGTGTCGCGCTCGAACAGGTGCAGCTCGCCCTGCTGGCCGAGGGGCTTCAGGCACAGCCGTGGCACCGGCCTGAACGGCAGGCCGCGCAGGGCCGGCGCGCGGGCGGCCAGCACGCGCTCGTTGTGCTGCTGCACCTGGCGCGACACCGCCGCCTGTGCCTTGGCATCGGCGCCGGCCGCCTGCACCAGCCGGCCCAGCTGGCGCTCGGTGACCTCGCCGCGCAGCGTCACGCGCACGGTCTCCGGCGCGGCATCGGCCGTCGCCGGCTGCGGACGCACCTCGATGTCGGGGTCGTCGGCCAGAGCCGCAGCGGCCTGGGCCGGCAGCTCGATCGTCAGCGCGGGCGCGGGTGTCGGCGTGGGTGCCGCCTCGCTGAACAAGGGCAGCGTGCCGGAATCGGGCTGCAGCAGCGCGGCCGCTTCCAGCGCCTCGAAGCCCATGTTGGCCACCATGCGGTCCACCAGCGCGGCGGCGGCCTCGGAAAAGCTGCGCGCGATCACATGCGCATAGGCGCGGTTGAGCGCCGGGCTGCGGCGCCGGCGCGCGTACGGCATGCGCAGCACGCGGCCCAGCAGCTGTTCCACGTCCTTGGCCGACCGCACGTTCTGCAGCGAGCACAGCACGTAGGCGAAGGAACAATCCCAGCCTTCCTTCAGCGCCTCCACCGTGATCACATAACGCACCGGGCAGCGGCGGTCGAACAGGTCCACGCCGTCCAGCCCGCGCTGGTCACCGGTGGCAATGACGATCTCGTCGGCGCTGGCGTGCTCTTCGTCCAGCAGGTGCTGGCGCAGCACCTCGGGCGTGACGGTGCCGCTGCGGTCCTGCGCCTGGAACAGCACGATGGGCCGCAGGTAGTCGGGCGCCTCGTGCGCCGCCTCGGCTTCGAGCTGCCGGCGCCGCAGCGCCGCATCACGCACCGCGGCTGTCCAGTCGGCATGCTCGGCCAGCATCACCGGCAGCTTCACCATGTCTTCGGCCTGCAGTTCGCGGGCGCCCACGCTGTACAGCACGTTGGTCTTGCGCGGCACCGGGGTGGCCGTCAGCTCGAGGATGGCGCAGGGCGCGACGCGCTTCAACGTGGCAAAGGTGGTGTCGGTCTTGGCGTTGTGCGCCTCGTCGACGATGACGATGGGCCTGGCCAGCGCCAGCAGGTTGGCCAGCGAATGCTTCACGCGTCCCAGGTCCGACGGCCGCAGGTAGCTCTGCGCCGGGTCGTCCAGGTCGTCCTGGGTCACGCGCTCCAGCGCAGTCAGGTCATGGCCGGCAAAGTGGCGGAAGTGGGCGTCGAAGTCCTCGGCAAAGGCGTAGACGTTGCGCCCTTGCGTCTGCCGCACGCGAAAGCCCTGCATCGTGGCCACCAGCACGATGGTCTTGTGGCCGAAGTCCTGCGGCGCCAGCGTCGGTGTGGCGTCCAAGTCCAGCACGGCCAGCGCCTGCCCGTAGGCCGCTTCCAGCGGTGCGCGGTAGGGGTGGCCGGGCTGCTGCAGCGCCAGCAGCGTCTGGTCGCGGATGGTGGTCGAGGGCACCAGCCACAGCACCACGGGAAAGTCGGCGGCACGCCAGCCGCGGCCGATCACGGGCACGGCATGCGCCGCCAGCAAGGTCTTGCCGCCGCCCGTGGGGATGCGCAGGCAGACGCAGGGCGTATCGCCGAAGGGATCCTGCCGGTAGGCCGGCACGGCCGCGTCGCTGACGTGCTGGCGCTGCATCTCGCGCGCCCAGGCGGCCGGCAGCGAACCCATGTCGCGGGCGCCGGCCAGCAGGCGCTGCAGGCTGTCCAGCGCCTGCTGCTGGTAGGTCTTGAGGCTCAGCATGGCGGTTGCACGCACGCGCCGAGGCGCGTCATAGGCAGGAAGAGAAGCAATGAACGGCAGAAAACAACTTTGAATTCAGTGGCTTGTGGCATGGATTGGCAGCGCGATGCGCATGGGCGGGATCGATTGGCGCGGGGTGGGGCAAAGCCTCCGCGGCACCCCGCCCCGTGCGCCGTCAAATCGTGCTGCCGCCAGGGGTTTGAAAAAATCCTCATGAATCAATGACTTGCATCGCCGCAGGTGCCTGTGCGGGGCTGACGATGCGGCCGGCGTCAAATGTCATGCAAATCGGCATCGTCATGCGGCCGGGCTGCGCGCCGGGTCGGCGCGGCCCACCCAGCCGGGTACGTAGGCCCGATCGGCATCATCGGCCGGCCGGATCAGCTGCTGGGCCTTGGCGGCGGCAATCAGGCGCGACACCTGCGCCACCTGCCCGGCCGCCAGACCGAAGCGCTGCCGCAGCGAGGCATTGGTCAGCCGCTCGCCGCGCTGATACAGCAGACAGGCGTGCTGGTACGCCGCGCGCAGCCGGTCCTCGGCGGACAGCCGCGCAAATGGGGCCGGCCCCAGCAGGCGCACCCGCATGAAGTCGGCGCCACCGTCCCGGCCTTCCATCAACTCGAAGGCCGGCGCTGGCAGTGACAAGGCCTCGGCACGCGCCACCACACGGTCGATGCCCGAGCCGCGCTCTTCGCAGAAGCGCAGCATGCGCATGGCGCGCGCCAGCGCTTCGTTGCGCGACTGCGCCGGCCAGTCGATCAATCGGTTCACCGCCACCAGCGGCCGCCCCGGGTTGGTGATGTCGACGCGGTGGTCGAAGGCCTCGACGATGGGCCCGGCACCGCGGACCGCAAAGTCCTGGTGCACCAGGGCGTTGACGATCAGCTCGCGCAGCGACAGCGACGGGAAGTGCTCGACCCGCTCGCGCAGGGCGCCCTGCACCCGTTCCTCGGCCGGCAGCCGCAGGGCCAGCACCCGCACTGCCTCGTCCACCACCAGCGCATAGCCGCGCTCGCCCAGCTGCAATTCCTCGCTCGGTGCCGACGCATCGGGGCCCCGGTACAGCACGATGCGCAGTGCCTTGCGCGACAGCGCCCCCAGGGGATGCAGGTCGCGGGCGACCAGCAGCGCGCCCAGGTTGAGCACATTCCAGCGGCCGTCCACGCGCGCGCTCACGCAGCCCCAGTCGGCCAGTTTGGCCAGGCGCTCATCGGCCGTCGGCGGCACGGGTTCGCCGGCCAGGCGGAAGAAGGCCTCGGTATCCAGCACGGCCAGCACCTGGGCCGCGCTGGCGCCCTCCAGGGCCACGCCCTGCTCGAAACGGGTACGGTCCAGGCGCGCGTGCAGCGCGCGCTCCTGGTCGGCAAAGTCGCGCAGCCGCACGGTCGACGACTGCACCCGCAGCCAGGCCTCGCCGGCGTACGTCACCGGGCGGCCCACGGCCGCCGGCACCCGCATCACCACGGCGCGCAGACCGTCGGCCAGCACCTCGAAGAATTCGGGCTCCACCTGCCCGCGGAAGGTCACCGCCAGCCAGAAGCGCAGGTCTTCGTTGCCCTTCTTCGCCGTGTCGGGCTTGAAGCTCGTGCCCACCCAGGCGCGGCTGGCGTCGTCGATGCCCCACACCTGGTAGCCGTGAGGCTGGCCGACCAGCGCCGCGCCATTGGCCAGCGCGCTGACATAACGCGCCAGCGCCACCGGGTCGGCCAGGTTGGACTTGAATTCGACCCACGGGCATTCGGCGGCGCCTTCGTGCAGCAGCCCGCGCAGCCACTCGGGCGCCAGCCGAGGCAGCCCCGGCGCGGCCTGCGACCACAGTGGCGCGGGCAGCGGTTCGTCGGTCACCGCGCCCCCAGCTCGTAAGGGATCTGCCGGAAGACCAGGCCCTCGGCCGCCAGCCGCGCCGGGCCCAGGCGGCAGGCCTCGCCGTAGACGAGCTTGGGGCCGGCGTGCCAGCAGGCGGCCTTCAGCGCCTGCAGCACGGCCAGCGTCAGCACATTGCCGCCGGCGGGCCGGCGGTCGCCCAGGATGCCGTTGTAGAGCAGGTAGACGGCCTGGCCTTCGTGCACACCCAGCAGCGGCGTGCCGGGCACGGCGCCCGGCAGCGGGCTGGCATAGGCGCTGCGCGTGGCCTGCTGCCACACGAAGGCGGCCAGCGCCGCAAAGCGCACCTGCGGGTTGATCTGCCCGTCGGCGCCGAAGACCGCTTCGCCCAGGCGGGCCAAGCGAAAGCCGCCGCCACCCTGCCAGCCCACCGCGGCGCTGATGCCGCCGCCTTCACCGTCGACCACCTTCTGCAGCCGCGGCAGGCAATGCGTGACGGCGTGCTCGCCCATCTCGATGCCGATCCAGCGCCGCCCCATCTTGTGCGCCACCGCGGCGGTGGTGCCGCTGCCGAGGAAGCTGTCGAGGACGAGGTCGCCGGGGTTCGTGCAAAGGCTCAGGACGTGGCGCACAAGTTCTGCTGGCTTGGCGTACAGGTGGTTGAAACTGGAGAAGCCGAGCGGAGGGCAAGTGCCTGATTCCATCTGGTTTGAAGCCAAACTGCTCTCGCGGGGCCCAAGTTGTCGGGACCACTCCTTGCCGGACATCGGAGAGGAACATCTTGATTCCGGGGTCGGCTCCATGCCTTCCGGAACCAGATCCGGCCGTCTCAGCCAAGCCGCTTCGAAGCTCGGTAGGGCTGCGACTCCAGCATCGGCCAGGCGGTGGGTCAATGTCGCCCCGCCAGGGACGGCAAGGTGAACACGTATCGCCGGGACTCCGTCTTCGCATCTGGCCTTCCTCTGGCGCCGCCATCAAGCTCATGGTCCTCGTCACGGACCGCCACGGGGCCCTCGGGTGTCGTTGTCCGGATCTGTTCAAGGCGTTCAAGTTGCTCTTAGATCTCGGAATCTCCCACCCGAAAGTGGCTCCTATCCCTTGCAAAGACCGCAATGAGTTCAACGTGAGGACCGAAAAGAACTCGGCATTGCTCGAACTGCGTGTACTTCTGCCAGGCAAACGTTGGCGACAAAGTTCCTCCGCCCGAACACCTCGTCCATCAACACCTTGAGGTAATGCCCCTCGTTGTCGTCGATGGTCACCCAGATGCTGCCGTCGGGCCGCAGAAATTCGCGCAACAGCTGCAGCCGCGGCAGCATCAGGCTCAGCCACTGGCTGTGTTCCAGGTTGTCGTCGTAATGCTCGAAGGCACTTTGTGTGTTGTACGGCGGGTCGATGAAGATGCACTTCACCTGGCCGCGGTAGAAGGGCAGCAGCGCCTTCAGCGCCTCGAGGTTGTCGCCCTGCAGCAGCAGGTTGCGCGCATCGCCGTCACCGTGGGTGGAGACGGTTTCGATCAGGCGGTAGGGCACCGCATCGGCGGTGCGGAAGGCGGCGTCGCGGTTGAGCCAGTCGAGCGTGGGCATGGGCGGCGATCGTACCCACGCGGCCGATGCTGGCGCGCTACAGCACCACCTTCACCATCGGGTGCGTGGAGAGCGTGCGGTACAGCTCGTCGAGCTGCTCGCGGCTGGTGGCGGTGATGGTGATCGTCAGCCCCAGGTAGTTGCCGGCCTTGCTGGGCCGCTGCTCGACGGTGGCGGGGTCGAAGCCGGGGTCGAACTGCCGCGCCACGGCGACGATGGCCTCGACGAAACCCTCGACATGCGCGCCCATCACCTTGATCGGGAAGGCGCTGGGGTATTCGATCAGGCTCTGTTCGGGCGGGATGTCGCGCATGGCGCCGTCCTTCAGATCGACATCGTGCGCTTGGCCTGCTGGTAGGCCTCGTACAGGCGCGCATACACCGGCCCCGGCTTGCCGCGCAGCGCGCCATGGCCGACGCCTTCGCCGTCGATCTTCGTCACCGCCAGCACCTCCTTGGTGGCGCTGCTCAGCAGCACCTCGTCGGCGGCCAGCACGTCGGCCTCGGCGATGGGGCGCAGGTTGTAGGCGATGCCCACCTCCTCGCACAGCTCGCGCAGCAGCTCGACGCGGATGCCCTCCAGCACATGCTCGCTCTTCGGCGGGCCCAGCAGCGCCCCCTCGTGCACGATCCACACGTTGCTCGATGCGGCCTCGGTCAGCCAGCCGTCGCGGAACATGATCGTCTCGGCCGCGCCATGGTCGGCCGACATCTGCCGCGCCAGCACGTTGCCCAGCAGGCTGGTGCTCTTGATGTCGCCGCGCTCCCAGCGGAAATCGCGCGCGGTGATGCAGGCCACGCCGTGGTGGCGCAGCTCGGCGCCGACGCCCTTCAGCGGGTTGGTCATCATGAAGACGGTCGGCGTGATGCCCTCGGGCATGACATGGTCGCGCGGCGCCACGCCGCGCGTGACCTGGATATAGACCACCTGGTCCTCGGCGCCGGTCCGGTCGGCGAGCGCGGCCACCAGCGTGCGGCAGCGCTGCAGCCATTCGTCGCGCGTGGCCGGGTTGCCGATGCGGATCTTGTCGAGCCCGCGCTGCAGCCGCGCCATGTGTTCGTCGAAGCGGAACAGGCGCCGGCCATAGACCGGTGCCACCTCGTAGATGCCGTCGCCGAAGATGAAGCCGCGGTCGAGCACGCTGACCTTGGCCTGCGACAGCGGCAGGAATTCGCCGTTCAGGAAGCACAGGTTGTCGTTCATGCAGGCTCACTCGGAAAGGGCCGAAGATTGTGGCACGCAGCCCCCGCGTCGCGCTCGCATCGGGCCTGCATCACGTCCGCATCACGCCCGCATCACGCCCGCATCACGCCCGCACCCGACGCAGCACGCGGCCCGCGCGGTCGTCGGCCGGCGCGCCGTCCTGCAGCGCCACGCGGCCGTTGACCAGTACGGCATGGATGCCCCGCGGCGGCGTGGTCGGGGCGTCGAAGGTGGCGCCGTCGATCACCCGCCCGGCGTCGAACAGCGTCACGTCGGCAGCGGCACCCGGGCGCAGCTCGCCGCGGCCGGCCAGGCCGAAGCGGCGTGCCGGCAGCCCGGTCATCTTGTGCACCGCGGCTTCCAGCGCCAGCAGCCTGCGCTCGCGCACATAGTGGCCGAGCACGCGCGGAAAGCTGCCCCACAGCCGCGGGTGCGGTGCGCGGTCGTGCGGCAGGCCGTCGCTGCCCACCATCGTCAGCGGATGCGCCAGGATGCGGTCGACGTCCTCGTCGCTCATCGCGAAATACACCGCGCCGCCGGGGCGCAGCCGCTCGGCCAGCAGCACGGGGTCGATGCCGCGTTCGGCCGCCATCTGCAGCAGCGATCGGCCGGCGGCCTCGGGTTCGGCCTGCGACCAGGTGATGCGCACGTCGCTCGAGATCGGCACGCGCTCGGGCAGCAGCATGGTCGACGAGGCCACGTAGGGGTAGCAGTCCATGCACACCGCCTGCCCTTGCGCGGCGGCTTCGATCAGCGCCAGCGTCTGCACCGAACGGCCGTGGTTGGCGCGGCCCATCAGCTTGTGGTGCGACAGCACCAGCGGCGCATTGACGGCGCGGCCCACGGCCAGCGCCTCCTGCAAGGCGGCCTCGATGGCATCGCCCTCGTCGCGGATGTGCATGGTGATGAGGCCGGCACCGTCGCGCAGCGGCTCGGCGACGTCGATCAGCTCCTGCGTCGTCGCCGCGCGCGCCGGCGGGTAGTACACGCCGGTCGACAGCCCGATGGCGCCGGCGGCCAGCGCATCGGCCAGCCGCGTGCGCATGGCCGCGGTCTCGGCCGGCGTTGCAGCGCGCTGCAGATCGGCCATGCAGCCGATGCGCAAGCTGGTGTGGCCGACCAGTGCAGCCGCATTGACGGCCGGCCGCGCCGCCTGCACGTCGGCCAGGTAGTCGCCGAAGCGGGCGTAGCGGAAGGCCGTCGCCCCCATCAGGTCCAGCGGTGCCGGCGGTGCGGCGCTGACCAGCGGGGCCAGGCTGACGCCGCAGTTGCCGGTGACCACCGTCGTCACGCCCTGCATCAGCTTGGGGTGCGCGGCCGGGTGCTGCAGCAGCAGCGCATCGTCGTGCGTGTGGGCGTCGATGAAGCCGGGCGCGACGATCAGGCCTTCGGCGTCGATGCGGCGCCGGGCCGCGTGGCCGCCCAGGTCGCCCACGGCGGCGATGGTGTCGCCGGTGATGCCGACATCGGCCTGCCGGCGCGGTGCGCCGCTGCCGTCGATCAGCGTGCCGCCCCGGATCAGGATGTCGAACATGGCGGTTCGCGGTGGCGCCGGGGCGCTATTTGATCCACAGCCGGATGGCGTCCCAGGCGCGGCCGAAGATGCCGGCCAGCTCGACCGGTTCCAGCACCGTCAGCGGCACCTCGGCCACCGGCGCGCCGCCGGTGGTCGTGACCTTGAGCGTGCCCACGCGCTGGCCGGCGGCCAGCGGCGCCACCAGCGGGTCGGTGCGCTCGATGGTGGTCTTGAGCTTGTCGCCCTCGCCCTTGGGCACGGTGACGACGATGGCGCCCGGTGCGCCCAGGCGTGCCTCCTTGGCGCTGCCCTTCCACACCGGCACCGTGGCCACGGCCTTGCCGGCCTCGAACAGGCGCAGCGCGTCCCAGGCCTGGAAGCCCCAGTTGAGCAGCTTCTGGCTTTCGGCGGCGCGCGCCTCGCGCGAGGCGGTGCCCATCACCACGCTGACCAGCCGGCGCTTGCCGTTGGCCATGTCGCGCTGCGCGCTGGCCACCAGGCAATAGCCGGCGGTCTCGGTATAGCCGGTCTTCATGCCGTCGACGCTGGCGTCGCGGCCCAGCAGCAGGTTGCGGTTGTCCTGCTTGATGTTGTTGTAGGTGTACTGCCGCATCGAATACAGCGGGTAGAACTGCGGGTGCTCGGCGATGATCTTCGCGGCGATGGTCGCCACGTCGCGCGCACTGCTGTAGTGGCCGGGCTCGGTCAGGCCGGTGACGTTTCTGAACTGCGTATTCTTCAGGCCCCAGGCCTGCGCCTGGCGGTTCATCATCTGCACGAAGCCGTCGAGCGTGCCGCCCACGGCCTCGGCCAGCGCCACCGAGGCGTCGTTGCCGCTTTGCACGATCATGCCCTTGAGCAGTTCGTCGACCTTGGGCCGCATCGTGGTGTCGATGAACATCAGCGAGCCGCCGCCCTTGCGCTCGGACCAGGCGCGCAGCGACACCGCGATCTCCTGCTCGAGGCCGAGCTTCTTGTCGCGGATGGCGTTGAACACCAGGTAGGCCGTCATCAGCTTGGTCAGCGAGGCGGGGTCGGCCTGCGCATCGGCATCACGCGCGGCCAGCACCTGGTTGCTGGTCAGGTCGACCAGGATGTACTGGCGCGCCGCGATCTCGGGCGGCTGCGGCGCTTGCGCGCGGGCGGGGAGGGCAAGGCCGATCAGCAGGGCCAGGGAGAGGAGCAGTCGCATCGGAAGGGGAAGCAAGGGGAAGAAGGGGTCGGTCAGTGCCAGGCACCGACGATGAGTTGCTTGAGCAACGCCAGCTGCCCGTGGAAGAAGTGCCCGGTGGCCGGCACCACGGTGACCGGCAGCACCTGCGGTCGCGCCCAGTCGAGCACGGCCTGCAGCGGCACCACGTCGTCGGCCTCGCCGTGCACGACGATGGTGTCCTGGGGTACCGGGGCCAGCACAAAGTTCCGTGCCGCCGGCGCGATCAATACCAGCCGTTGCACTTTGGCGCCTTCGGGCAGGCGCGCCGCGGCTTGCGTGGCCACATAGCCGCCGAACGAGAAGCCGCCCAGGGCCAGCGGCAGGGCCGCGTCGCGCAGCTGGTCGATGACGGCCAGCGCGTCGTCGACCTCGCCGCGGCCTTCGTCCCAACGCCCGGCCGAGCCGTGCACGCCGCGGAAGTTGAAGCGCACCGCGCGCCAGCCCAGCTGCACGAAGGCACGCGCCAGCGTCTGCACGACCTTGTTGTCCATCGTGCCGCCATGCTGCGGGTGCGGATGGCACAGCACGGCCACGCCGCGCGGCGGCTGGCCTTGCGCCGGCTCGTCGATGGCGCACTCGATGTCGCCGGCGGGCCCGGCGATGGTCTGGCGCTTCGTCTGCGGGTTCATCAGCGGCCGATGTGCGGCGGCAGCACCAGCCGTTCGACCACCTGGCCATTCTTCAGGTGCGACTCGACGATCTCGTCGAGGTCGGCCTGGTCGACGTAGGTGTACCAGGTCTCGTCGGGGTAGACCACCACCACCGGGCCGCCGGCGCAGCGGTCCAGGCAGCCCGCCTTGTTGACGCGCACGCCGCCGGGGCCGGCCAGGCCCGCTTGCTTGACGCGCGCCTTGCAGTGGTCGAAGGCCGCCTGCGCACCCTGCTGGGCGCAGCAGGCCTCGCCGTTGGTGCGCTCGTTCAGGCAGAAGAAGATGTGGTGCTGGTAGTAGCTCATGCCCCGATTCTAGGAAGCCGCTCCGCGCGCCGACAGCCGCATGAGCAACCAGGCGATCGCGGCAAAGGGCCACAGCCAGCCCACCCACTGCGCCAGGCCGTGAAAGCGCACCCACCGGCCCTGCTCCCAGGCCTGCAGCGTCTGTGCGAAATAGGGGTCGGTCGGCGCCTGGTGCACCAGCGCCAGCAGCGCCGTCAGCACCATCAGCCCCAAGGCCATCACCAGCCGCCGCGGCAGCGGCAAGGCCGCCGCCGCCGCCAGCGCCGCGCCCACCGCACCGACGGCGGCAGCCGGTGTCAGCCAGGCCAGCGCATGCGCGGGGCCGAAGTTGAGCAGCGTCGACAGCGTCATGGCCACGAAGCCCATGCCCAGCGCACCGATTGCCAGCACCAGGCGGCGCAGGCCCGGCCGCGTCACCGCATAGGCCAGCAGCACCGGCGACAGCAGGCCCAGCAGCGATGCCAGACGCTCGGCCAGCGGCGACAGCGGCTGCAGCACCGGCGACGGCGCCAGCACCAGGGCCAGGCCGTCGGCCCAGGGCACGTCGGCCAGCAGGTGCTGTAGCGCCTCGCGCAGGTGCCCGCCGAGCTGCCCCAGGCCCCAGGGCACCGGCGCCGGAAACAGCAGGCCCACCGGCCACAGCGTCAGCAGCGCCAGCGCGCCGGCACTCTGGCGCGCAAACCAGCGCTGGCGCAGCCGTCGCCAGCGCTGCAGCAGCCCGCTCAGGTGCAGCAGTGCCGCCAGCAGCGCGCCCGTCAACGCCCCCAGCACATTCATCAGCCAGTCCTTCAGCGAAGGGTGGCGGCCGGGCAGGAGATGCTGGGTCACCTCGGTCGCGTAGGACAGCAGCGCCGGCAGCAGCAGCGCCAGCAGCAGGGCGGTGCGCAGGCGCAGGCCGCTGTGCACCGCGGCAACCGTCACCAGCAGCCCCAGCGGCAGGTAGCCGGCGAAATTGAAGGCTTCGTCCAGCGGCGTCTGCCAGGGCGGCCACGGCAGCACCAGCAGCGCGGCCGGCCCGCTGCCCACCGGCCAGCGCCAGCCGGTGAAGGGGTACAGGCTGGCATAGACCACCAGCACGGCCATCGCCAGCGCCAGTGGCGTGGCCGAACTGCGGTGGCGGGGGTTCACGGCCAGGACTTCGGCGCGGTGACGGCAGGGTCGGCAGCGGTCAGAAGGGCTTGACCACCACCAGCACCACGATGGCGATGAACAGCAGCACCGTGACCTCGTTGAAGACGCGGTACCACTTGTGGCTGCGCCGGTTGGCCAGCTGCTCGAAGTCGCGCAGCAGCCGGCGGCACAGGTGCTGGTAGCCGATCACCGCCACCACCAGCAGCAGCTTGGCGTGCATCCAGCCGTATTCCTTGCCCAGGCCGACGCCATAGCCCAGCCACAGCACCAGGCCCAGCACCAGCGCCACCACCATCAGCACGTTGGCGAAGCGGTAGAGCTTGCGTGCCATCAGCAGCAGCCGCTCGCGTTCGGCGTGGCTGTCGGGGGCCACCATGGCCAGGTTGACGAAGATGCGCGGCAGGTAGAACAGGCCGGCAAACCAGCTGGCGACGAAGACGATGTGGAACGCCTTCACCCACAGATACGAGGTGCCCATCGTGGGATTATCGGCGCGGCCACAGCGGCCACGGGCCGCTGCGGTGCAGGCTCGCATCGCCTGCCGTGATGCGACGTCGCGCAGCGACGGGCCGGAACCAAAAAAAAGAGGCCCCGGCTTGGAGCCGGGGCCGGCAAGCCTTGTCGCTGTCATCACGCCAAGGCACCTGCTCAGGGAGGAAAAGCAGGGAATGAAGGCCTCGCGGCTATCATTCAAAAACCACTTTAGCAGACGCCGCTGGGGTGCGCCATGGGGGCCGCTACGCAATGTCGAAGCCCTGTACAGGCTTTCCCCACACCACATCCGCGGCCCGCCCGCGCCGACGCGCCGCCCAGGAGACCGATCCGTGCACACCCCCGCCCCCTACCCGGCCAACCGGCCTCGCCGGCTGCGCCGCGATGCCTTCACGCGGGCCCTGGTGCGCGAGACCACGCTCGCTGCCGACGACCTCATCCTGCCGGTCTTCCTGCTCGACGGCGAGAAGCAGGAGCAGGACGTGGCCAGCATGCCGGGCGTGAAGCGGCGCAGCCTCGACGGCCTGTTCGCGGTGGCCGAGGACTGCGTCAGGCTCGGCGTGCCGGTGATGGCGCTGTTCCCGGTGATCGAGCGGGCGAAGAAGTCACCCGACGGCCGCGAGGCCACCAACCCCGACGGCCTGGTGCCGCGCGCGGTGCGCGAGCTGAAGAAGCGCTTCCCCGGGCTCGGGCTGCTGACCGACGTCGCGCTCGACCCCTTCACCACGCATGGCCAGGACGGCCTGCTCGACGACAGCGGCTACATCCTCAACGACGAGACCGTGGCCGTGCTGCAGCAGCAGGCGCTGGTGCAGGCCGAGGCCGGCGTCGACATCGTCGCGCCCAGCGACATGATGGACGGCCGCATCGCCGCCATCCGCCGCGCGCTGGAGGGCAAACGCCTCATCCACACGCGCATCATGGCCTACAGTGCCAAATATGCCAGCGCCTTCTACGGCCCCTTCCGCGATGCGGTGGGCAGCGCCGGCAACCTGGGCAAGAGCGACAAGAAGGTCTACCAGATGGACCCCGGCAATACCGACGAGGCGCTGCGCGAGGTGGCGCTCGACCTCGCCGAGGGCGCCGACATGGTGATGGTCAAGCCCGGCATGCCCTACCTGGACATCGTGCGCCGCGTGAAGGACGAATTCCGCGTGCCCACCTTTGCCTACCAGGTCAGCGGCGAATACGCGATGCTGAAGGCGGCCGCGCTCAACGGCTGGCTCGACCACGATGCGGTGATGATGGAAGCGCTGCTCGCCTTCCGCCGCGCGGGTGCCGACGGCGTGCTGACCTATTTCGCGCTCGACGCGGCGAGGGCGCTGCGCCAGGGCTGATGCAGGCCTTCCACGTCACGCCCGAGCGCTTCGACGAGCTGCCGGGCCCGCCCGAAGCGCTGCCCGCGAACGGCTTCCTGTGGGTCAGCATCGGGCGCGAAGCCTTCGAGGCCCGCCATGGCGAGTTGCAGGCGGCGCTGCAGCGCTGGACCGGCGCCGCGCTGGTCGACCTGCATGTGTCGGACCTCGCCAATGCGCAGCTGCCGAGCCACTTCGACGACACCTCGTGGTACGACCTGATGGTCTTCCGCCGGCTGGCGGCCGCGCCGGGCGGCGATGAAGCGCGGCTGACGTCGGTCGACACCAGCGCGGTCGGCTTTGCGGTCTTCGATCGGGTGCTGCTGACGGTGCACCCGGCCGACAACGCCATGCGCGACTTCTTCGTCCAGCGCCTGGCGGCCTCGGCCGACGGCCCCGACCTGCGCGGCGCGGCGCGCCGGCCCACCTCGCCGGCCGATCTGATGCTGCGCATGGTCAACCACATGGTCGATGGCTATCTCGACCTGCGCCGGCTGCTGTCGCGCCAGCTGGGCACGCTGCAGGCGCAGCTGCTCGATCCCCGGCACCGCTTCCACGACTGGCGGCTGCTGCTCGAATCGCGCAACACGCTGCACCTGCTGGAAGACCTGTGCGAAGACCAGCAGGCCGCGGTGCAGGAGTGGATCGACGTGCTGGCCGAAGGGCCGGCCGGGGCCGATGCCGCCCAGCGCCACGAACGCGAGCTGCTGCGCGTGCGCTCGCGCGACGTGCTCGAGCACATCGAACGCGTGCTCACCCACGTGCGGCGGCTCGAGCAGTCGGTCGAGACGGCGGTGCAGATGCACTTCTCGGCGCTCGGCCACCGCACCAACGACATCATGCGCACGCTCACCGTGCTGACCGCGGTGTTCCTGCCGCTGAACCTGATCACCGGCTTCTTCGGCATGAATTTCGACGCCCTGCCGCTGATCCACTCGGCCACCGGCATCTGGATCGCGGTGGCGCTGATGGTGGCGGTCTTCATCGGCCTGTCCGCCTTCTTCTGGCGCAAGCGCTATCTGGGGTCGCAGCGGCGATGAGCGCCGGCCAGCCGCTGCGCCGCCGGCGCTGAACGATGCCGCTGCTGGCCGATTTGCTGCTGGCGGCCGCGGCCCTCGCCGTCGCGCTGGTGCTGCGCCCCTGGCGCGCGGTCGGGCCCGGCGGCCCGCCCTGGCCCTGGCTGGCCTGGGCGGCGCTGCTGCCGGCCTTCTGGGCCGCCGACCGCTTCGTCGCCACCGCGGTGGTGCAGCCGCTGTCGGGCGTGTGCCTGCTGGTGCTGCTGATGGGCTGGCCGCTGGCGATGCTGGCCCTGGTGCCGGTGACGGCGCTGACCGCCGTCGTCGCCGGGCTCGATGCGGCCGATGCGCTGCACCGGGCGGTGTGGCTGGGCGTGGTGCCGGGCACGCTGGGCCTGCTGCTCGGCATGGGCCTGCGGCGCTGGCTGCCGCACCACCTGTTCGTCTACATCCTCGGCCGCGGCTTCTTCGCCACCGCGCTGGCCACGGCGGCCGCCGGCGCCATCTCGTCGTGGCTGCACGGCGCGCCCGGCGGCCTGGCCGAGGACGACGTCATGCTCGGCCGCTGGCTGGCGGCCTGGGGCGATGCCTGGCTGTCGGGCATGATCACGGCCATCTTCGTCGCCTTCCGTCCGCAGTGGCTGGCGACCTATACCGACCGCCTGTACCTGCCGCCCAGGCCCGGCGGCTGACCACCCGAGGAGACGACCCATGGCACGCCCCGCGAACTGCTCCGACGCCGAATGGCAGGCCCGCCAGGACCTGGCCGGCTGCTACCGCATCTTCCACCTGCTGGGGTGGACGGAGATGATCTACAACCACATCTCGCTGCGTGTGCCCGGGCCCGAGCGCCACTTCCTGATCAACCCCTTCGGCCTGCACTACAGCGAGGTCTGCGCCGGCAACCTGCTGAAGGTCGACCTGGCCGGCCGCGTGATCGGCGACAGCCCCTACCAGGTCAATGCCGCCGGCTTCCACCCGCATGCCACGCTGCACGGGGCGATCGACGACTGCCACTGCGTGATGCACACGCACACCACCGCCGGCATGGCGGTGGCGTCATCGGCCGCCGGGCTGCAGATCAGCAACTTCTACGCCGCGCAGCTGGGCGGCCGCGTGGCGTATCACGACTTCGAGGGCATCACCGTGCATGCCGACGAGGGCCAGCGCATGCTGAAGTCGATCGGCGACAAGCCGGCGGTGATCCTGCGCAACCACGGCCTGCTGGCCTGGGGGCCGCGGCTGCCGGTCACCTTCTATACGCTGTGGATCCTGCAGCGCGCCTGCGAGATCCAGTGCGCGGGTGCCGCGCTGGGCCCGGCGCTGGAGATCCCGCGCGAGATCCAGCTCAAGTGCCAGGCCGACGCCAAGGTGGTCAATACCAACCCCGATTTCGCACGCGAGAATTTCGACGCCATGCTGCGCCTGGTCGACCGCCAGGACCGCAGCTGGCGCGACTGAGCCCGCGCGTGCGGGCCCGGAAGGGGCCGCACGGCTGGCGAAGGCACGAGCGCGATTTCACGCGCGAGGGCTGAGCCCCCGTGACATCCGCACGCCGGGCCGGGTCTTCGTGACAACCCTCGGTGCAGGATGCATGGGGACAAATATACTGTCGCTGCCGTTTCCGTCGTCCAACCCGACGGGCGGCCGGGATGATCGACTTTTCGGGGGCCTTCGGGCCCCCTTCTTTTGTCAGGGCCCCGGCCGCGGTGATGGGGGTGTCGATGCGGGCGCCGGCGGGTCCGCCGCCGGCAGCGGCAGCAGCGCCGCCAGTTCGGCATACATCGGCCGCGACAGCAGCCGCGACACACCGCTGGCCACCAGCGCGCAGGCCATCAGGCTGAGCACCATCGTGTGGCCCGACACCATCTCCATGACGATGATGAAGGCGGTGATCGGCCCCTGCGTGGTGGCGGCCAGGAAGCCGACCATGCCCAGCGCGATGAGCGGGATCGTCGCCTCGCGCGAGAGGCCGGCGAGGGTGGCCACGTCGTGGCCGATGCCGGCGCCGATGGTCAGCGACGGCGCAAAGACGCCGGCCGGCACGCCCGACCAGGCCGAGAGCCAGGTGGCGCAGAATTTCAGCAGCGTGAAGAGCGCCGGCAACTCGTCCTGCCCTTCCAGCAGGCCGCGCGTGGCGGCGTAGCCGGCGCCGGCGGTGTGGCCCCCGCTGGCGATGCCGATCACCGCCACCGCCAGCCCGCAGCCGGCGGCGAAGCGCAAGGGGTGCGCGCGCCGCCAGCGGCTGAAGCGGTCGGGCAGACCCTGTGCCGAGACGATCATCAGGCGCGAGAACAGCCCGCCCGCCGCCCCGGCGATCAGCGCCACCGCCAGCCCCGGCACCAGCAACGACCACGACAGCTCCTGCACGCGCAGGCGGCCGAAATAGGTGAGGTTGCCGAAGACCGACACCGCCACCAGGCCGGCCAGCACGATGGCGGCGATGACCAGCGAGCTGTGCGTGATGCCGCGCCGGCGCGACAGCTGCTCGAGCGCGAAGACGATGCCGCCCAGCGGCGTATTGAAGGCGGCGGCGATGCCGGCAGCCGCACCGGCCACCATCAGGTCGTGGGCATCGATCTCGGTGCGTGCCGAGAGAAAGCGCCGCGCCTGCAGCATGACGCCGGCGCCGACCTGCACCGTCGGCCCTTCGCGGCCGATCGACAGGCCGGCCAGCATGCCGCCCGAGACCAGCACCACCTTGTGCAGCGACAGCTTCAGCGACACCAGCCATGACAGCTGCGGCGCCGGCGGGTCGTCGTCGAGCGCACGCACCACCTGCGGGATGCCCGAGCCCATCGCACCGGGCGCGAAGCGACGCGTCCAGGCCAGCAGCGCCACCGTGCCCAGCGGCGTGACCACCAGCGCCACCCAGGGCCCGGCGACGCCGTCGGACGTGAGCCCGGCGAAGGCGTGGCTGGCGCCTTCGGCCAGCAGCGTGAAGCCGACCACCACCAGCCCGGTGGCGGCGGCCCAGGCCAGCACGACCGCGCGGTCGAGCCAGGGGTGGGGCGTCAGCAGCGCGGCCGAGACCTGCTCGCGCAGGCCGGGATCGGCCGGCGGTGTCGCGGGCGGCGGGTGCATGTCGCCGCCGCCGCTACATCTGCGCCAGCGGAATGCCGGCACCGCGCGCGTCGGCCTGCAGCAGCTCGAGCAGCACGGTCAGATCGGTTTCCAGGCGCTGCAGCACCGCGGGGTCGAGCTGCGCCAGCGCCGCCGGCAGCACGCCGGTGAAAGGCCCCGGGGCCTTGCGCAGCACGCGTGCGGCGTCGGGTTCCAGGTGCAGCTGCACGGCGCGGCGGTCGGCGCCCTTGCGCTCGGTGCGCAGCAGGCCGGCGGCGACCAGCGTGCGCACCAGGTTGCTGGCCGTGGTCTGGTGGATGTCCATGCGCCGCGCCAGTTCGGTGACGCCGATGCCGGGCGTGGCGCGCACCACGCTCAGCGCCCACACCTGCGCGCCGCCGACGCCGGCCTTCTTCTCGACCTGCTGGAAATGCGTCTTCACGGCGTTGAAGACGAGGCGGAACTGGCGCAGCACGCGCGCCGGTGCCTCGGCGGCATCCTGGGCGGCGTCAGGCAAGGGCGCTGCGGCGCGGGTGGGGGTGCGGGTGCGGGTGCGGGTGCGGGAGGGGGCGGGCATGAGGATCGATCATAGGTGGCGCGCGCCGCCCGCGGCATCGAGCCGCGCACGCAGGCGGTCGAGCAGCAGCGCCATTTCGGCCGGGCTGTCGAGGTAGAAGCGGGCGCGCGATGCGGCGTCGCGGCCCACGCGCAGCGTCAGCCAGTGCGGCGGCGCGCGCGCGAAGACCGGCTCGTCGTTGACGTCGTCGCCGGCGAAGAAGGCGCTGCCGGCGCCGCTGCGCGCCACCAGCGTCAGCAGCGCATCGGCCTTGTCGGGGCAGCCGGCCGGCGCCAGGTTGATCACGCGCTTGCCGCCGAAGACGTGGATGCCGCTCGGCCGTTCGGCGAGCGCGTCGCGGATGGCATCGAGCGCCGGGCCCTGCGCCGGTGCCAGCCGGTGGTGCAGCGCCAGCGACAGCCCCTTGTCCTCGACCGTGACACCGGCGGCGGCCAGCAGCGCCTGGTGGCGCGCCAGGTGCGCGCGCAGCGGGTCCAGCGTGGCACGCCAGGCGGCGCTGGCGGCGGGGTCGTCGGCGTCCTCGGCGCCGTGGTTGCCCACCAGGTGGGTCGGCATGAAGCCCAGGCGCTGGCGCAGGTCGGCCAGCGAGCGGCCGCTGACCACCGCCACCGGCAGCCGTTCGGCGAGCGCGGCCAGCCGTGCCGCCACCGCCTGCGACAGCCGCGCATCCGCCGGCCGCGCGACGATGGGTGCCAGCGTGCCGTCGAAATCGAAGGCCAGCAGCGGCTGCCGCGCCAGCAGTTCGGCCAGCGCCGCCTCGCCCTCGGGGCCGAAGATAGGGGGCCGGCGCGCCGTCTCCGCGCCCAGGTCACGCATCGGCATCACGCATCCTGCGGCTGGCCAGGCGCCTGGTAGCGGCGCACGCGCGCCTCGATGCGCGCGCGCAGCCGCCAGCGGCCGGCGTCGGCCAGCATGCGGCCGGCCCAGCGGTAGACGTTGAATTCGCGCACCGTGCTGCGCAGGCTGGCCATGCGCTCGCGCTGCTCGGCAGCGGGCATGGTGGCGGCGCGGTAGAGCGCGTCGGCGGTTTCCTCGACGTGGTACGGGTTGACGATCAGCGCCTCGGGCATCTCGCGCGCGGCACCGGCGAAGCGGCTGAGCACCAGCACGCCCTGTTCGTCGTCGCGCGCGGCGACGAATTCCTTGCACACCAGGTTCATGCCGTCGTGCAGGCTGGTGACGACGCAGAGGTCGGCAGCGCGGAACAGCTCGTTGACGGCGTCGGGCTCGTGGTGGCGCGCCAGCAGGTGCACCGGCTGGCACGCCGGCGTGCCGAAGCGCTGGTTGATGCGGCCGGCGGTCTGCTCCACGCGCTGCTGGAAGCTCCTGTATTCGTCGAGCGCGGCGCGCGTGGGCGCGGCCACCTGCACGAAGACGAAGCGGCCGACCAGCTCGGGGTGCTTCTCCAGCAGCCGCTCGACCGCATTCAGGCGTTCGAGGATGCCCTTGGTGTAGTCGAAGCGATCGACGCCGACGGCGATGCAGGCCGCGGGCGGCAGGCCCAGCCGCTCGACCACGCGGCGCCGGCAGTCGGCCACCGGCGCCCACGCGGTGTCGGCCTGGCCATCGGGCCAGGCGATGGAGATCGGATAACTCTCGACCAGCGTCTCCTTGCCGCCGTAGGCGATGGTGGAATGTTCGTGCTCGATGCGCGCCTCGAGGTAGCGGTCCACCGTCTCGACAAAATTCTTGCAGTGGTAGCGCGTGTGGAAGCCCAGGATGGTGCTGCCCAGCATGCCCTGCAGGATCTCGCGCCGCCAGGGGCAGATGCCGAAGCTCTCGGGGTTGGGCCAGGGGATGTGCCAGAAGGTGAGGATGGTGGCCTGCGGCAGCTGCGCGCGCACCATCGCCGGCAGCAGCGCGAAGTGGTAGTCCTGTACCAGCACCACCGGATCCTCGCTGCGTGCCTCGGCCACCACGGCATCGGCAAAGCGCTGGTTGACGGCGCGGTAGGCCTCCCAGTCGCTCTCGCGGAAGACCGGTCGCACATGCGCCACGTGGCACAGCGGCCACAGGCCCTCGTTGGCGAATCCGTAGTAGTAGCCCTGCTCCTCCTCGGGCGTCAGCCAGATGCGGCGCAGCCAGTAGTCCTCGTGCCCCGGCGGCACCGCCACGCGGTCGCCGCGGTCGACGACGTCGCGGTCGGCGCTGCCGCTGCCGTGCGCGATCCAGGTGCCCGAGCAGGCGCGCATCACCGGTTCGACCGCCGTCACCAGGCCGCTGGCCGGGCGCTTGACGACGACGCCCCCTTCGGCGCGCTCGTGGATGTAGGGCTCGCGGTTGCTGACCACGATCACCTGGTCGCCGCTGAGCTGGGTGCGCAGCAGCGCGCGCAGCCGCTCGGCCGTCCATTCGGCTTCCGGGCCCTGCGCGCGGCGGTATTCGTCCTCGAGGTCACGCAGCCGGCCGCGCAGCTCGTTGGCCAGCGGCGCCAGTTCGGGCACCGGGGCAAAGGGCGCCAGCAGGCCCTCGCCGCGCATCAGCGCGCGCGCGCCCTGGATCCAGCCGCGCCAGCTGAACTGCGCCACCACCATGGTGATGAGCGCGATCACGAGGCCCAGCGCGGCGATGAGGCCGATCAGGTAGCGCCGCGTATCCTGGCTGCGGCGGTCGATGAAGCTCAGGTCGTGCAGCAGCACGAGCCGCCCGACCAGTTCGGGCGTGGTCGCCGCGGCCGGTGCCGAGGCGGCCACCGCCGCCAGCGCGATGGTCTCGATGGCGTTCGACACCTCGCCCGGCGCCCAGTCGTCGTCGGGCTCGCGGTCGACGGTGGGCCGCACCGGCGGCACCGGCATGGCGCCCACCACGTCGTGCACGCCGACATGCACGCTGCCGCCGGCGAGCGCCAGCTGCTGGTCGCCCTGCAGGGCGACGTCGAGGGCGCGCCGGCAGGTCAGCTCGTGCGGGAAGCGCTCGGTGCGCTGCAGCAGGTCACCGGCCGGGCTGCACAGGCCGATCGCGAACAGGCGCTCGTCCTGCGCCGCACGCTCGAACAGCGGCTGCAGCCGCGCCGGGCGACGCGCCACCAGCGCCTCGGCCACCGAATCCGACAGCGCATTGGCCACCAGCAGGCCGCGGCTGTTGAGGTCGCGGCTGAACCAGCGCAGCGTCACCTGGTCGAGCAGCGGCACGGCCAGCGTGGCGGCCAGCACCAGCGTGGCCATCAGCGGCAGCAGGAAGCGCAACTGCAGGCGCAGCGAACTCAGGGCCATTGCCGGCTGGGGACATCATGATGCATGCAGACAAATGTATATCATGAGCTTCCCTCGGCTTTCGGAGGCCCCTTGACGGAACGGCTCTTGTCGGCGTCCGGTGCGGTGCATGGGCACGACGCGGCGCGTGCCGGTGTTGCACCTGGGCGGCCACCCCACCCGCCGCGTGACTGCGGCATGGACTGAAGACATGACGGGCAGACACGCCAATCACACCGCCGGCCTGGGCGAGCAGGACATCCATCTGTTCCGGGAAGGCACGCACGCGCGGCTCTACCGCCGGCTCGGCTGCCGGTGGGCCGGGGATTCGGCGCGCTTCACCGTGTGGGCACCGAATGCCCGGGCGGTGGACGTGGTCGGCGACTTCAACGACTGGCGCACCGGCGTGCACGTGGCCCGGCCGCGTGCCGATGGCAGCGGGCTGTGGGAGGCCGAGGTGCCCGGCGTCGCGCACGGCCATCGCTACAAGTACGCCATCCGCACCCAGGGTGGCGCGCGGATCGAGAAGGCCGACCCCTTCGCGCGCCGGGCCGAACTGCCGCCGGCCACCGCCTCGGTGGCCTGGCGGGACCAGGGGCATGTCTGGCGTGACCGGGCGTGGATGGACGCGCGCGAGGCCCGCAACGGGCTGGCTGCGCCGATGTCGGTGTACGAGCTGCACCTGGGGTCCTGGCGCCGCGGCGAGGGCGGAGCCCTGCTCGACTACCGCAGCGCCGCGCTGCTGCTGGCCGACTATGTCAGCCGCATGGGCTTCACGCATGTCGAACTGATGCCGGTCACCGAGCACCCGTTCTACGGGTCCTGGGGCTACCAGACCACCGGCTATTTCGCGCCCACCGCGCGCTACGGAACGCCCGAGGACTTCAAGTTTCTGGTCGACACGCTGCACCAGTCGAACATCGGCGTCATCCTGGACTGGGTGCCGTCGCATTTCCCGTCCGATGCCCACGGGCTGGCGCAGTTCGACGGCACGCACCTGTTCGAACACGTCGACCCGCGCCAGGGCTTCCACCCCGAGTGGCATTCGTCGATCTTCAACTACGGCCGCAACGAGGTGCGTGCCTTCCTGCTGTCCAGCGGCATGTTCTGGCTGGACGAGTTCCACATCGACGCGCTGCGGGTCGATGCCGTGGCGTCGATGCTGTATCTGGACTATGCGCGGCAAGCGGGCGACTGGATCCCCAATGCCCATGGCGGGCGCGAGAACCTGGAGGCGATTTCCTTCCTGCGCCTGCTCAACGAGTCGGCCTACCGCGACCACCCGGGCGTGCAGGTCATCGCCGAGGAGTCCACCGCCTGGCCGATGGTGTCGCGGCCGACCTACCTCGGCGGCCTGGGCTTCGGCATGAAGTGGAACATGGGCTGGATGCACGACATGCTGAAGTACATGCAGGAGGACCCGGTGCACCGGCGCTGGCACCACCACGAGCTGACCTTCTCGCTGGCCTATGCCTTCAGCGAGAACTTCATGCTGCCGCTGTCGCACGACGAGGTGGTGCACGGCAAGGGCTCGCTGCTCGACAAGATGCCCGGCGACCACTGGCGGCAGTTTGCCAACCTGCGCCTGCTGTTCGGCCACATGTGGGCGCACCCGGGCAAGAAGCTGCTGTTCATGGGCGGCGAATTCGGCCAGCGCCGGGAATGGAACCACGACGAGGCGCTCGACTGGTGGTCCCTGCTCGACGGCAGGCATGCCGGCCTGCAGCGCTGGGTGGAGGACCTCAACCGCTTCTACCGCAGCGAGCCCGCGCTGTACGAGCTGGACTTCGACGACGCCGGTTTCGAGTGGATCGATGCGCAGGACGCCGAAGCCAGCGTGCTGAGCTACCTGCGCAAAGCCAGGGACGGCTCGATGGTGCTGGTGGTGGTCAATTTCACGCCCGTGCCGCGCGAGCACTACCTGGTCGGCGTTCCCCATGGCGGCTACTGGGCCGAGCGGCTGAACAGCGACGCCACGCTGTACGGCGGCAGCGGCGTCGGCAACCGTGGCGGCGTGCACAGCGTGCCGGTGTCTGCGCACGGGCGCTATCACGCGCTGAACCTGACCTTGCCGCCGCTGGGCGTGCTGGTCTTCAAGCCGGAGGGCCCTGCAGCATGAGCACCAGGCAGGCGGTGATGCCGGTCGGGCTGGACGACGGCCGCATCCGTGTCGTCATCGAGCGCGTCACGCCAGCCGTCGACGACGGCCGGTTTCCGATCAAGCGCGTGCTCGGCGACACGATCAGGGTGGAAGCCGACTGCCTGGCCGACGGTCACGACGTCGTCGCCTGTGTGCTGCTGTGGCGCCGCGCCGGCGCCGGCGCGTGGTCGCGCACGCCGATGCTGCCGATGGGCAACGACCGCTGGCACGCCAGCTTCAGCGTCGACCAGCTGGGCGGCTGGGAATATACGGTCAGCGCCTGGGTCGACCCCTTCCTGTCCTGGCGCAGCGACTTCAGGCGGCGCGTCGACCCCGACGACGTGCGCATGGCCGCGCTCGGCGGTGCCGCACTTGTCCAGGAAGCCGCCACGCGCGCCGGTGGCGGGGCCGAGGCCGGCCTGCTGCTGGCCTGGGCCGACGAACTGGCGGCGGCGGCGGTCGCTGGCGCCGATGTGGCCGAACTGCAGCGCATCGGGCTGGACGAGGCCCGCAGCCGCATTGCCCAGGGCTTTCCGGACCTGCGCCACGCGCTGGTCCATCGCCCGGGCGCAGCCGCCAGCTATCCGGTGACGGTCGAGCGGGTGCGGGCGCGCTGCTCGAGCTGGTACGAATTCTTTCCGCGCTCGGCCGCCGGTGTGCCCGGCCGGCACGGCAGCTTCGCCGACTGCGAGGCCTGGCTGCCCTACGTGCAGCGCATGGGCTTCGACGTCGTCTACTTCCCGCCCATCCACCCGATCGGGCGCGTGCGGCGCAAGGGCCGCAACAACACGCTCGACCCGCGTCCCGACGACGTCGGCAGCCCGTGGGCGGTGGGTGCGGCCGAGGGCGGACACGACGCCATCCTCAACGAGCTCGGCACCCTGGCCGATTTCCAGCGCCTGCTGCAGCGTGCGGGTGAACATGGCCTGGAGATCGCGCTCGACATCGCCTTCCAGTGCTCGCCCGACCACCCCTGGGTCCGCCAGCACCCGGAATGGTTCCGCCGGCGTGCCGACGGCAGCATCCAGTACGCCGAGAACCCGCCCAAGAAGTACCAGGACATCTACCCCTTCGATTTCGAGACCCCGCACTGGCGCGCGCTGTGGCAGGCGCTGGTCGGCGTGTTCGAGTACTGGGTGGCGCAGGGCGTGCGCATCTTCCGCGTCGACAACCCGCACACCAAGGCCTTCCCGTTCTGGGAATGGGCGATCGCGCGCATCCGCGCCCACAGCCCCGACGTGATCTTCCTGTCGGAGGCCTTCACCCGGCCCAAGGTCATGCACCGGCTGGCCAAGATCGGCTTCAGCCAGAGCTACACCTACTTCACCTGGCGCAACACCAAGCGCGAGCTGACCGCCTATTTCACCGAACTGACGCAGGGTCCTGGGCGCGAATATTTCCGGCCCAACGCCTGGCCGAATACCCCCGACATCCTGCCCGAGGCGCTGCAGTTCGGCGGCCGCGCGGTCTTCATGTCGCGGGTCGCGCTGGCCGCCACGCTGGCCGCCAGCTACGGCATCTACGGCCCGGCCTTCGAACTGCTGGAGCACCGCGCGCTGCGCGCCGGCGGCGAGGAATACCTCGATTCGGAAAAGTTCGAGCTGCGCAGCTGGGCCCGCGACAGTCCCGAGTCGCTGGCGGATTTCATCGCGGTGCTCAACTGCGCGCGGCGGGACAACCCGGCGCTGCAAAGCGACGCCGGGCTGCACTTCCTGCGCATCGACAACGAACAGCTGATCGCCTATGCCAAGGTGTCGGCCGAGCGCAGCAACATCGTCGTCTGCGTCGTCAACCTCGACCCGCACCACACGCAGAGCGGCTGGCTCGAGATCGACCCCGATGCCTTCGGGCTGGAACCGCAGCAGGCCTACCAGATGCACGACCTGATCACCGGGGCCCACTTCCTGTGGAGCGGCGCGCGCAACTATGTCAGCCTGGACCCGGCACGCTGCCCGGTGCATGTGATGCAGCTGCGCGCGCGCATGCGCCGCGAGAACGACTTCGACTACTTCCTGTGAAGAGGTGGACTTGACGACCGTCACCGAGCGCGCACAGACCGCCGCCGTACCCGTCGCCGTCGCAGGCGACCCGCTCTGGTACAAGGACGCGGTCATCTACGAACTGCACATCAAGGCCTATGCGGATGCCAATGGCGACGGCATCGGCGACTTCCAGGGCCTGACGCGGCACCTGGACCACGTGCAGTCGCTGGGCGTCAACACGATCTGGCTGCTGCCCTTCTACCCGTCGCCGCTGCGCGACGACGGCTACGACGTGGCCGACTACGAGAACGTGCATCCGTCGTACGGCACGCTGGACGACTTTCGCGGCTTCGTCGCCGAGGCGCATCGGCGCGGCCTGCGCGTGATCACCGAACTGGTGGTCAACCACACCTCGGACCAGCACCCCTGGTTCCAGGCCGCCCGCCGGGCGCCCAAGGGTTCGCCCGAGCGCGACTTCTACGTCTGGACCGACGACCCCGGGCGCTACAGCGGCACACGCATCATCTTCACCGACAGCGAGAAGTCGAACTGGACCTGGGACGAGGTCGCCGGCCAGTATTTCTGGCACCGCTTCTTCAGCCACCAGCCGGACCTCAACTTCGACAACCCGGTGGTGCTGGAGGCGGTGCTCAAGACCATGGAGTTCTGGCTCGAGATGGGCGTCGACGGCTTCCGGCTCGACGCCATCCCCTACCTGATCGAGCGCGACGGCAGCCCCAACGAAAACCTGCGCGAGACCCACGAAGTCATCAAGAAGATCCGCGCCCGCGTCGACCAGAAATACCCCGGCCGGCTGCTGCTGGCCGAGGCCAACATGTGGCCCGAGGACGTGCGCGAATATTTCGGCGATGGCGACGAGTGCCACATGGCCTACCACTTCCCGCTGATGCCGCGCATGTACATGGCCATCGCCCAGGAGGATCGCCACCCGGTGGTCGAGATCCTGGCGCAGACACCCGACATCCCGGCCAGCTGCCAGTGGGCGGTCTTCCTGCGCAACCACGACGAGCTGACGCTGGAAATGGTGACCAGCAAGGAACGCGACTACATGTACAGCATGTACGCGTCGGACCCCCGTGCGCGCATCAACCTGGGCATCCGGCGCCGCCTGGCGCCGCTGCTGGAGAACGACCAGGACCGCATCCGCCTGATGAACAGCCTGCTGCTGTCGATGCCCGGCACGCCGGTGCTGTACTACGGCGACGAGATCGGCATGGGCGACAACATCTTCCTCGGTGACCGCGACGGCGTGCGCACGCCGATGCAGTGGACCAGCGACCGCAACGGCGGCTTCTCGCGCGCCGATCCGCAGCGCCTGTACCTGCCGCCGATCCAGGATTCGATCTACGGCTTCGAGGCCGTCAACGTCGAGGCGCAGTCGCGCGAGACCTCGTCGCTGCTGTCGTGGACGCGGCGCCTGCTGGCGGTGCGCGCCGGTTCACACGCCTTCGGCCGCGGTCAGTTCGTGATGCTGCACCCCGGCAACCGCAAGGTGCTGGCCTACGTGCGCGAATTCGAAGGCGACGTCATCCTGTGCGTGGCCAACCTGAGCCGCGTGGCGCAGCCGGTGGAGCTGGAACTCGGCGCCTGGAAGGGCCGCGTGCCGGTGGAGATGATGGGCCGCAACCCGTTTCCGCCGGTGGGCGAGCTGCCCTATCTGCTGACGCTGCCGGGCTACGGCTTCTACTGGTTCAGGCTCTCCGTCGATGCCCTGCCGCCGCGCTGGCACACCGAGCGGCTGCCGATCGAAGATCTGCCGGTGCTGGTGCTGTTCGACGGCTGGAACAGTTTCTTCCGCAGCCGTGTCGTGCCCTGGCGCATGGGCCTGGCCGAGAAGACCGGTGCGCAGCTCGAGCGCGACCTGCTGCCGCGTTTCCTGCGCCGTCAACGCTGGTATGCGGGCAAGACCGAGTCGGTCGAGCGCGCCAACCTGGCCGAACACGGCGTGCTGGCCGCCGACGGCCAGGAATGGCTGCTGAGCCTGGTCGATGTCCAGGGCGCCGGTGGCCCGGCGCGCTATTTCGTGCCGCTGGCACTGGCCTTCGACGACGACGAGGAGCGTGCGCGCGCCCTGGCGGCACGGGCAGTCAGCAAGGTGCGCCAGCAGGCCCGCATGGGTGTGCTGGCCGATGCCATGGCCGACGAGCCCTTCTGCCGCGCGCTGGTCGAGGCCATCGGCCGCGGCGGCACGCTCAAGGCCGAAGGCGGCAGCGTGCGCTTCACGGCGGGCAAGGCCTACGCCAGCGTGGCCGGCGAAGCGCTGAAGTCGCCGACCCCGCTGCGCCGGCTGGCGCTGAGCAGCAATTCGATCAGCCTGCTTGGCGACCGCCTGTTCCTGAAGGCCTACCGCCGGCTGCTGCCCGGCCTCAGCCCCGAGCTCGAGATGGGCCGCCACCTGACCGACGTGGTGGGTTACGCCCATTGTGTGCCGGTGGTCGGCAGCGTCGAGTTCCACGCCGCCGACGGAAAGGTCTGGACCCTGGCCCTGCTGCAGGCGCAACTGACGAACCAGGGCGACGCCTGGGTGCAAACGGTGGACCAGCTGGCACGGCTGCTCGAGGCGCCGCCGGTGGCCGATGCCGACGGCGGCGCCGCAGCCGACGCACCCGTCGACCGGGTGCAGGTGCTGGCGCAGCGGGTGGCCGAGCTGCACCTGGCGCTGGCCGGACGCACCGGTCAGCCGGCCTTCGAGCCCGAGCCCGTCGAGGCGGCCGACCTGCGCCGCTGGGCCGCCGGGGTGCGCGAGGAATGCACGCGCACCCTCGCACTGCTGGATGCGCAGCGGGCCGCCTGGTCGGCGCCGCTGGCCGAGCTGGCCGACCAGGTGCTGCGTGCGAAGCCGGCGCTGCTGGCGCGTGCCGACCGCGTCGAACAGGCCGCAGCGGTCGGGCTGAAGACTCGCGTGCACGGCGACCTGCACCTGGGGCAGGTGCTGATCTGCCGCGACGACTTCTTCATCATCGATTTCGAGGGCGAACCGCAACGCAGCTTCGAGGAGCGCCGTGCCAAGCAGAGTGCGCTGCGCGACGTCGCCGGCATGCTGCGCTCGTTCGACTATGCGCGCCACACCGCCTTGCACCAGGTCGGGCAGGGCGCTGGCGACGTCGAGCGGCTGGCGCCGAAGGCGCGCCGATGGGAGCGCCGGGTGCGCAGCGCCTTCCTCGACACCTACCGCCAGGTCGTGACCGCCGGCGGGCTGTATGCCGATCCCGGCGCCGGCTTCGATGCCGCCTTGCCGCTGCTGGCGCTGTTCGAGCTGGAGAAGGCGCTGTACGAGCTGCGCTACGAGATCGGCAACCGGCCCGACTGGATCGCGGTCCCGCTGGCCGGCATCGCCGCGCTCGCCGGGCTCCCCGACTGACCTCACCCGATTCGAGGAGACACCATGCAGAACATCGACGTCATGCTGGAACCGGTGCGTGCGCTGTTGCAGCAGGTGGGTGCCTTCATGCCGCGTCTGGCACTGGCGATGGGGGTGCTGCTGCTGGGCTGGCTGGTGGCCAAGGCCTTCCGCTTCAGCGTCGTGAAGGCGCTGCGCGCGCTGAATTTCCACGTCCTGACCGAGCGCGCCGGCATCGACGGCTTCCTGCAGCAGGGCGGCACCGAGAAGGACACCACCGATCTGTTCGGCTGGATCGCCTACGCGCTGGTCATCCTGGCCTCGCTGATCATCGCCTTCAACAGCCTCGGGCTGACGCAGGTGACCGACCTGCTGGGCCGGGTGCTGCTGTTCGTGCCGCGCCTGCTGGTGGCGCTGCTGGTGGTGGTCTTCGGCAGCTACTTCGCCCGCTTTGCCGGCCAGGCCGTCAGCAGCTACTGCCGCGCCGCCAAGATCAGCGACGGCGACCTGCTCGGCCGTGTCATGCAGTATGGGGTCATGGTCTTCGTCGTGCTGCTGGCGGTGGACCACCTGGACATCGGCGGCGGCCTCATCCAGCAGACCTTCCTGATCCTGCTCGGCGGCATCGTCATCGCGCTGGCGCTGGCCTTCGGCATCGGCGGGCGCGACCGCGCGGCGGCGCTGATCGAACGCTGGTTCCCGCGTGACCGCGGCGACCGGCTGCCCTGATGGCTGCCGGCATCGACGCGCTGTGGCCCGGACGCCCCCATCCACGGGGCGCCAACTGGGACGGCATGGGGGTCAATTTCGCGCTCTTTTCCGAGAACGCCGAACGTGTCGAACTGTGCCTGTTCGACCGCAGCGGCCGCCACGAGCTGCAACGCGTGGCGCTGCGCGAGCAGACCGACCAGGTCTGGCACGGCTACCTGCCCCAGGTGCGTCCGGGCCAGCTGTACGGCTGGCGCGTGCACGGGCCCTACCGGCCGCGCGACGGCCACCGCTTCAACCCGCACAAGCTGCTGCTGGACCCGTATGCGCGCTGCATCACCGGCGCCATGCGCTGGCACGATGCGCTGTTCGGCTACCGCATCGGCCATGCCGACGAGGACCTGTCCTTCGACCGCCGCGACAGCGCGCCCTACATGCCGCGCTGCAAGGTGGTGGAGACGGCCTTCAGCTGGGGTGACGACAAGCGCCCCATGGTGCCCTGGCACGAGACGGTGATCTACGAGGCCCATGTGCGCGGCCTGACCCGGATGCATCCCGGCGTGCCCCCCGAACTGCGCGGCACCTACGCCGGCCTGGCCTGCGCGCCGGTCATCGAACACCTGAAGCGCCTGGGCGTGACCACGGTGGAGCTGATGCCGGTGCACAGCTTCGTCGACGACCGTCACCTGGTCGAGTCCGGGCGGCGCAACTACTGGGGTTACAACTCGATCGGCTTCTTCGCGCCGGACGCGCGCTACAGCGCCTCGGGCAAGATCGCCGAGTTCAAGTCCATGGTCCGCACGCTGCATGCGGCCGGGCTGGAGGTCGTGCTCGACGTGGTCTACAACCACACCGCCGAAGGCAGCGAGCTCGGCCCGACGCTGGGCTTCCGCGGCATCGACAACGCCGCCTACTACCGGCTCGAACCCGGCCAGTCGCGCTACTACCAGGACTTCACCGGCTGCGGCAACACGCTGAACATGCAGCATCCGCGGGTGCTGCAGCTGCTGATGGATTCGCTGCGCTACTGGGTGACCGAGATGCACGTCGACGGCTTCCGCTTCGACCTGGCGTCGGCGCTGGCGCGCGAGCTGCACGCGGTCGACCGGCTGAGCGCCTTCTTCGACGTGCTGCGGCAGGACCCGGTGCTGTCGCAGGTGAAGCTGATCGCCGAGCCCTGGGATCTGGGCGCAGGCGGCTACCAGGTCGGCAACTTCCCGGTCGGCTGGACCGAGTGGAACGACAAGTACCGCGACACCATCCGCAGCTACTGGAAGGGCGAGGGCGGGCTGATCGGTGAATTCGCGCAGCGCTTCACCGGGTCCAGCGACCTCTACAACCGCAGCAGCCGCCGGCCCTACGCCAGCATCAATTTTGTCGCCGCGCACGACGGCTTCACCCTGGCCGACCTGGTCTCCTACGACCACAAGCACAATGAGGCCAACGGCGAACACAACCGCGACGGCCATGACCACAACCTGTCCTGGAACTGCGGCGTCGAAGGGCCGACCAGCGATCCCGACGTGCTGGCGCTGCGTGCCCAGCAGCAGCGCAATTTCATCGCCACGCTGCTGCTGTCGCAAGGCGTGCCCATGCTGCTGGCCGGCGACGAGATGGGCCGCAGCCAGGTCGGCAACAACAACGCCTACTGCCAGGACACACCCGCGAGCTGGGTCGACTGGGACCTGGACGGGCCGCGCCTGGCGCTGCTGGGCTTCACGCGGCGGCTGATGGCCTTGCGCGCGCACCATCCGGTCTTCCGGCGGCGCGACTTCTTCCAGGGACGGCCCCTCTACGGCAGCAGCGTGCGCGACATCGTCTGGCTGCAGCCCGACGGCAGCGAGATGACGGCGCAGGCCTGGGGCCATGGCCATGCACGGGCGCTGGCGGTCTTCCTGTCGGGCGACGGCCTCGGCGATGTCGACGCGCAGGCGCGGCCGCTGCGCGACGACAGCTTCCTGCTGCTGTTCAACGCCCATTCCGAGGCCGTGTCCTTCACCCTGCCGGCGGGCCTGGTGGCCGAACCCGGCGAACTGCTGGTCGACACGCGCCATGCGCAGACACCGGCCGGGGTGCCGATCGAACCGCTCGTGCCCTACCAGCTGCCGGGGCGTGCGCTGGCCTTGTTCCGCTTTGCGCGCAGCCCCACGGAGCGTCCGTGACGAAGCGCCGGCATGCCATGCCCTTCGGTGCCGTGCTCAGCGACGGCGGTGGCGCGCGCTTCCGCCTGTGGGCGCCCGGCGCCGCGCAGGTCGAGCTGCTGCTGCCGGCCACCGGCGCCAGCCATGCCATGGCGCCGCAGACCGGCGGCTGGTTTGCCGTCGAGCTGGCACAGGCCGTGGCGGGCCTGCGTTATGCCTTCCGCATCGACGCCGCGCTGGTGGTGCCGGACCCGGCCTCGCGCCACAACCCCGACGACGTGCACCGCGCCAGCGCACTGACCGACCCGCTGGCCTTCGACTGGCCCGACGCGGGCTGGCGCGGACGGCCCTGGCACGAGGCGGTGGTCTACGAGCTGCATGTCGGCTGCTTCACGCCGGCCGGCAGCTTCCTGGCCGCCATCGAGCGCTTGGACGACCTGGTGGCGCTGGGCATCACCGCGATCGAGCTGATGCCGGTGGCCGACTTCCCCGGCCGGCGCGGCTGGGGCTACGACGGTGTGCTGCCCTTCGCACCCGATGCGAGCTACGGCCGGCCCGACGACCTGAAGCGGCTGGTGGCCGCGGCCCATGCCCGCGGGCTGATGGTGCTGCTGGATGTGGTCTACAACCATTTCGGGCCCGACGGCAACTACCTGCATGCCTATGCCGGCGCGTTCTTCAACCGCGAGCTGCCCACGCCCTGGGGCGCGGCGATCGACTTCGACGGCGAGCACAGCCGCACGGTGCGCGACTTCTTCATCCACAACGCGCTCTACTGGCTGGAGGAATTCCACCTCGACGGCCTGCGCATCGATGCCGTGCACGCGATGCACGACCGCTCGCGGCTGCACTTCGTCGACGAGCTGGCGCAGGCCGTGCGCCGGGGGCCCGGGCGCACGCGTGCCGTGCACCTGGTGCTGGAGAACCATGCCAACGACGCCGCCCGCCTGGCGCGCGATGCCCAGGGCCGGCCGCTGCTGGCCGACGCGCAGTGGAACGACGACCTGCACCACGCACTGCACGTGCTGGCCACCGGCGAGACCGATGGCTACTACCTCGACTTTGCGGCCGCGCCGCTGGCCCAGTTCGGTCGTGCGCTGGCCGAAGGCTTCGCCTACCAGGGCGAGGTCTCGGCCTACGGTGGCGGTGCCCGGCGCGGCACACTCTCGGCGCACTTGCCGCCGCTGGCCTTCGTCAATGCGCTGCAGACCCACGACCAGGTCGGCAACCGCGCCTTCGGCGAACGGCTGGCCCGGCTGGCGCAGGACGCCGGGCGCACGCCGGCGCTGCAGGCACTGACGGCCTGCGTGCTGCTGGCGCCATCGCCGCCGATGCTGTTCATGGGCGAGGAGTTCGCCGCGAGCACGCCCTTCCTCTACTTCTGCGACTTCGATGGCGAACTGGCGCAGGCGGTCACACGCGGGCGCCGTGCCGAGTTCGGTCGGTTTGCCCGCTTTGCCGACGCCGCGCTGCGCGCGCACATCCCCGACCCCAACGATCCGGACAGCTTCCAGCGCAGCAAGCTCGACTGGTGCGAGCGCCAGCAGCCGGCGCACGCAGCCACGCTGCGCCGGTATACCGAGTTGCTGCAATGCCGCGCGCGCGCGCTGATGCCCTGGCTGGACGGCGCCGGTTGCGGCCGCTGGTCGCAGCCGGCGCCGGGCAGCCTGTGCGTCAGCTGGCCACTGGCGGGCGGGCGCCGCTGGCAGCTGCTGGCCCAGTTGAGCGACCAGGCCGGGCCCGCCGAGCTCGTGCAGTCGCTGGCCGGGCGCACGGTCTACCGCAGCCATGACGACACGCAGCCGTTGCCGCCCTGGTCGGTCCACGTGAGCCTGGAAGGCCCGTGAAGGCCGCCGACGCGCCCGGCCCGGTGATCCCGCGCGCCACCTACCGCGTGCAACTGCACCGCGACTTCGGCTTTGCCGACGCGGCGGCCCTGGTGCCCTACTGGGCGGCGCTGGGGATCAGCCACCTCTATTGCTCGCCCATCCTCGGCGCCCGGCCGGGCAGCCAGCATGGCTACGACGTGGTCGACCATGGCCGCCTCAACCCCGAACTCGGCACGTGCGCCGACTTCGACCGCCTGGTGGACCTGCTGCATGCGCACGGCATGGGACTGGTGGTGGACATCGTGCCCAACCACATGGGCGTGCTCGGCGGCGACAACGCCTGGTGGCTGGACGTGCTGGAAAACGGCGCTTCGTCGGCCTACGCGGGCTATTTCGACATCGACTGGCAGGCAGCCGACCCCGTGCTGCGCGGCAAGGTGCTGCTGCCGGTGCTGGGCGACCAGTTCGGCGTCGTGCTCGAGCGCGGCGAACTGCGCCTCGTCTTCGACGAACAGCGCGGCCATCTCACGCTGTGTTACCACGAGCACCGGCTGCCGCTGGACCCGGCCACCTACGGCCGCCTGCTGTGGCCGGTGCTGCAGCGGCTGGACGCGGTCGCCACCGGCGTGCGGGTCGAGCTGACGGCCGTGGCCGAGGCCCTGGACCAGCTGCCGCCGCATGACTGCGCCGATGCGCCGGCGCGCCGGCGCCGGCAGGCCGACAAGACCTTGCTCAAGTCCCGCCTGGCCAGCTGCCTGCGTGGCTCGCAAGGCGTCCTGCAGGCGTTGCACGAGGTGGTGGCGCAGTTCAACGGCCTCGTCGGCGAGCGCGGCAGCTTCGACGACCTGGAGGCGCTGATCGAGGCGCAGCCCTACCGCCTGGCGCACTGGCGCGTGGCCGCGGACGAGATCAACTACCGCCGCTTCTTCGATGTCAACGAACTGGCCGCATTGCGCATGGAGCGCCCCGAGGTCTTCGAGGCCACGCACCGGCTGGCGCTCGAGCTGGCGGCCCGTGGTGCCATCGACGGCCTGCGGCTGGACCACCCCGACGGCCTGGCCGACCCGGCCGGCTACTTCGTGCGCCTGCAGCGCCGCTATGCCGAGGTGGCGGGGCTGCCGCCGCCGGCCGCGGGCGTCGAAGGGCAGCGCGCCGACATGCGCCTGTACGTGGTGGCCGAGAAGATCGTGGCCGCGCACGAGCAGGTGCCGCGCGAATGGGCCCTGCACGGCACCACGGGCTACCGTTTCGCCAATGTCGTCAACGGCATCCTGGTCGACGGCGCGGCCCGGTCGCGGCTGGACCGCTGCTGGCGCGTCTTCGCCCCCGACGAGGCCGAGGACTTCGACACCTTGTCCTGGCGCTGCCGCCACATCGTGATGGACGGCAGCCTGGCCGGCGGGCTGACGATGCTGGCCGGGGCGCTGCTGCGCCTGGCGCGCGCCGACCGGCGCACGCGCGACTTCACGCTGCATTCGCTGCGCCAGGCGCTGGCCGAGGTGGTGGCCGCATTCCCCGTCTACCGCACCTACATCGTCGAACGGCCGAGCCGGCAGGACCGTCGGCATGTCGACTGGGCGATCGGTCGCGCGCGGCGGCGCAGCCTGGGCGCCGATGCCAGCGTGTTCGACTTCCTGCGCCGGGTGCTGATCGGGCGGCCGCTGCCCGGCGCACCGGCGGGTCTGGCCGAGCGCTGCCTCGCCTTCACCCAGCGGCTGCAGCAGTACACCGCCCCGGTGCTGGCCAAGGGCATCGAGGACACCGCCTTGTACCGGCACCAGCGCCTGATCTCGCTCAACGACGTCGGCAGCGAGCCGGACGAATTCGGCCTGTCGGTGGCGGCCTTCCATGCCATCAGCCGCGAGCGCGCGCTCAATCGGCCGGCGGCCATGCTGACCACCTCCACGCACGATGCCAAACGATCGGAGGATGTGCGCGCGCGCATCGACGTCATCAGCGAATTCCCGGCCGCCTGGCGGCTGGCCGTGCGCCGCTGGAGCCGCATGAACCGGCGGCACAAGCGTACCGTCGACGGCCGTGTGGCGCCGACCCGCAACGACGAATACCTGCTGTACCAGACGCTGGTCGGCAGCCTGCCCGCGGGCCCGCTGGACGACGCCGCGCTGTCCGCCTACGCGCAGCGCATCGCCCAGGCCATGCACAAGTCGGTGCGCGAGGCCAAGGCGGTGACCAGCTGGATGAGCCCGAACCTGGCCTACGAGTCGGCGCTGGACGGCTTCGTGCGCGCCGCGCTGGATCCGCGCGAAGGCCAGCTGTTCCTGGCCGACCTGCGTGCCAATGCCGAGATCATCGCCTGGTTCGGTGCGCTCAACAGCCTGACGCTGGTCCTGGTGAAGACCTTGTCGCCGGGCGTGCCCGACTTCTACCAGGGCCACGAGCTGATCGAGCTGTCGCTGGTCGACCCCGACAACCGGCGCGCGGTCGACTTTGAGCGTCGGCGCCACGGCCTGGCCGAGGCGCAGCGCCTGCAGGCGCTGCCCGATGCGGCGGCGCGGCTGGCGGTGCTGCGCGACTGGGTTGCGCACGCACCCGACGGGCGCGCCAAGTTGTGGGTCACCTGGCGCGCGCTGCAGCTGCGCCAGTCGCACGAGACCCTGCTCCGGCATGCCGAGTACCTGCCGCTGGAGCTGCGTGGCAGCCGGGCCCGGCACGCGCTGGCCTTCGCGCGGCGCGACGGTGACCGCTGGATCCTCGTCGTCGCGGCCCGGTTGCTGGCCGGCTTCGAACGCCCCTGCGGCGTGCTGCCGGCCGCGGCCGACTGGGGCGACACGGCGCTGGTCCTGCCGGCGGCTGCGGGCGCGCCGTGGCAGTGCGGTCCGGGGCTCGAGGACGCGCTCACCGGCCTGCGCCACACGCCGACCGACGGCACGCTGTTGCTGGCGCAGGTGCTGACAGAATTCCCGGTGGCGGCGCTGTCCGGCGCCGGGGCAGCACAGAATGGACCCGACCGAAACGCCAGCGGCGACGCAAGCAGCGATCGAGACCTGCCGACTTGAATCGCTGGCGCTGCTCGCGCGCAACCTCTGCCCCCACGGCATCCTGGCCGCCAGCCGCACCGAAGCCGCCGAGGTGCGGCGCTATACGCGCATCTTCGGCCGTGACGCTGCCATCTGCGTGCTCGCGATGTGCGGCAGCGGCCTGCCGCGGCTCGAGCAGGGTGCGGTCGACAGCCTCGACGCCCTGGCATCCGAACAGGCCGACAACGGACAGATCCCCAAATACGTCGATCCAGAAGGCCGGGATGCCGATTTCTGGTACCTGGGCTGCATCGATGCCACGCTGTGGTGGCTGATCGCGGTCGACCACGTGCGGCGTCGCGGCCTCGTCGCATCCGACCGCTGGCGCGACGGCGTGGCGCGTGCGATCGGCTGGCTGCTGGCACAGGAGCACCAGACCTTCAGGCTGCTGCAGCAGAACGAGGCCAGCGACTGGGCCGACATCATGCCGCGCTCGGGCTATGTGCTCTACACCAACGCCCTCTGGATCGAGGTCAAGCGGCGCTACGCGCTGGCGCATGACGAGGCAACCCGCCATCACTTCAACCACCTGTTCGACCCCTACCAGCGCGACCTGCCCGCGTACCACCGCGCGCGCCTGCTGCGGCACTATGCGCGGCGCGGCCGGCGTGACCCCGGCCTGTATCTGAGCTTCGTCAACCTCGCCTTCGCCGGCAACGAGGGCGATGTCTTCGGCAACCTGCTGGCCATCCTGTGCGGCGCGGCCAGCGAGTCCAAGGGGCATGCGATCGTGAAGACCCTGAGTGCCGCCCACGCGGCCGATCCCTACCCGGTGCGCGCCGTGCTGCACCCGCTGTCGCGCAGCCACGCGCTGTGGCGGCCCTATATGGACCGGCACCGGCAGAACCTGGTGCACCAGTACCACAACGGGGGCATCTGGCCTTTTGTCGGCGGCTTCTGGGTCATGGCGCTGGCGCGCCTGGGCTTGCATGCGCAGGCCTGGCAGCAGCTCGCTGCGCTGGCCCGTGCCAACGCCGACGGCGGCTGGCGGTTCACCGAGTGGTTCCACGGGCGTTCGCTGGCGCCGCTGGGTATGGCCGGGCAGAGCTGGAATGCAGCCACCTTCCTGCTGGCGCTGCGCGAACTGCGGGACGGCGGCCCGGCATGGTCAAGCGTGGCCCAGTGGCCGCTCACTTGCGCCAGAACGACGACGTGAACAGCACCAGCACCGCCAGCAGCTCCAGCCGTCCCAGCAGCATCGCGAACGTGCAGACCCAGGTCTGAAAACCCGTCAGCCCCTGGTAATTGACGGCCGGCCCCACCTCGCCCAGCCCGGGGCCGATGTTGTTGACGCAGGCAAGCACCGCGGTGAAGGCGGTGACCACGTCCAGCCCGCTGAACAGCAGCACCATGGTCAGCGTCACCAGCGAGGCGCCATACATCATCATGTAGGCGATCACGCTCTGCATCACGCGGTCGCCGACCGCCATGCCGCCCAGCACCACCGGCGTCACCGCATTCGGGTGCACGATGCGGATCAGTTCGCGCCGCGACTGCTTCAGCAGCAGCAGCATGCGGATCATCTTGATGCCGCCGCCGGTGCTGCCGGCGCAGGTGGCAAAGCAGCCCAGCAGGATCATCAGCAGCGGCGCGAACAGCGGCCACTGCGCATAGTCGTAGGCGGCATAGCCGGTGGTGGTGGCGATCGACACCACGTGGAAGGCCGCGTGCCGCAGCGATTCCGGCAGCGTCGGGTAGGCGCCGCCCGCCCACAGGTAGACCGTGATCAGCGCGATGGTGCCGGCCAGCACGCCGACGAAGGCCTGGATCTCGGCGTTGCGCCACAGCGGCGCCAGCGTGCGGCCGCGCCAGGCGACGAAATACAGCACCAGGTTGACGCCCGACAGCAGCATGAAGACGATGGCCACGCCCTCGATCGCCGGCGAATTCCAGTGGCCGAAGCTGGCATCGTGGCTGGAGAAGCCGCCCAGGCTGACCGTGGTGCACATGTGCATGAAGGCGTCGGCCCAGCTCATGCCCGCCATGCGGTAGGCGAGGAAGCAGCCCAGCGCCAGCAGCCCGTAGACGAGCCAGATCGCGCGTGCCGTATCGGCGATGCGGGGCGTCAGCTTCTGGTCCTTCATCGGACCGGTCATCTCGGTCTTGTAGAGCTGGCTGCCGCCCACGCCCAGCAGCGGCAGGATGGCCACCGCCAGGATGATGATGCCCAGCCCGCCGACGAAGGACATGAAGCAGCGCCACACGTTGACCGACAGCGGCAGCGCGTCGAGCCCCGTGAGCACGGTGGCGCCGGTGGCGGTGAAGGCCGAGGTGGCCTCGAAATAGGCATCGGTGACGCTCAGCCCGGGGATGGCCAGCCACAGCGGCAGCGCGCCGAACAGCGGCAGCGTGACCCAGGTCAGCCCCACCAGCAGGAAGCCGTCGCGCGGCTGCAGCTCGCGCCGGAAGCGGCGCGTGGCCAGGCTCATCGCCAGCCCGGCCGCCAGCGTGATGCCGGCGGCCGCCAGGAAGGCGCCCTCGGCCGGGTCATGCTCGGCCAGCGCGAAGGCCAGCGGCACCAGCAGCAGCAGTGCGAACAGCACCACCATGCGGCCGATCAGCGCGACGACGGCAAGGGCACCCATGCGCAGCGGGCCTAGAAGAGGAAGGTCGCGCTGACCTGGAACAGCTTCTCGACCTCGCGCACCATGCGCTTGCGCGGCACGAAGACGATGACGTGGTCGTGCTGCGCGATCACCGTGTCGTGGTGGGCGATGATGACGTTCGGCTTGGCGCTTTCGGGCTCGACCTCGCTGCCGTCGGCCCGGTGCAGGCCGCGCACGATGGCGCCGATGCGCGCCCCGGCGGGCAGGTCGATCTCCTCGATGCGGCGACCGGCCATGCGGCTGGTCTTGCGGTCGCCGCGCACGACGCCCTCCAGTGCCTCGGCAGCGCCGCGGCGCAGGCTGTGCACGGCCTCGACGTCACCGCGCCGCACATGCGCCAGCAGCTCGCCGATGACCGCGTGCGCCGGCGAGATGGCGATGTCGATCTGCGTGCCCTGCACCAGGTCGGCATAGGCGCGGCGGTTGATCACCGCCAGCACCCGCCTGGCGCCCAGCCGCTTGGCCAGCAGGCAGGCCATGATGTTGTCCTCGTCGTCGCTGGTCAGCGCCAGGAACAGATCCATGTCCTGCACGTTCTCGTCGGACAGCAGGTCCTCGTCGGTGCTGTCGCCGTTGAGCACCAGCACGTCGGCCGGCAGCTGCGTGGCCAGGTAATCGCAGCGCGGGCGGTTGCGCTCGACGATCTTCACCTGGTAGCGGCCCTGGACCTCGCGCGCCAGGCGCAGCCCGATGCGGCCGCCGCCGGTGATCATCAGCCGCCTGACCGGGCGGTCGCGCTTGCGCAGCGCGCCCAGCACGGTGCCGATGTGTTCGGTGGCTGCCAGCACGAAGACCTCGTCGCCGGGCTCGATGCGCGTGTGGCCGTCGAGCTGCCGCAGCACCTGGTCCTGGCGGTAGATGGCGACGATGCGCAGGTCGACCCCGGGCACGAGCTTGGGGATCTCGGCCAGTTCGTGCAGCACCAGCGGGCCGCCGGCCACCGCGCGCACCGCGATCAGGCTGACCAGGCCATGGGCGAATTCCAGCACCTGCAGCGCCTCGGGGTATTCGATGAGCTTGCGGATGTAGGCGGTGACGCTCTGCTCGGGGTGGATCACGTGGTCGACCGAGAAGCCGCCCTTGCCCAGCAGCTCGCTGTTGTCCTCGAACTCGGGGCTGCGCAGGCGGGCGATGGTCACCGGCACGTTGAAGACCTCGTGCGCGATCTTGCACACCACCAGGTTGGTCTCGTCCTGCGGCGCGCAGGCGACCAGCATGTCGGTGTCCTCGGCGCCGGCCTCGCGCAGCACGCTGGGCTGGATGCCGTTGCCGACCACGCCGCGCAGGTCCAGCCGGTCCTGCAGCTCGTGCAGCCGCACCGGGTCGGTGTCGACGACGGTGATGTCGTTGCGTTCGGAGACCAGGTTTTCGGCCACGCTCTCGCCCACGCGCCCGGCACCGAGGATGAGGATCTTCATGGCGCCGGATTATTCGGGGGCCGCGGGCCAGGCGCCGGGGTACAGCAGGTCCAGCGTGCGCTGCGTGCAGCGCGCCAGCAACGCCTGCAGGCGCGGCGCCAGGGCCTCGGCCTCGCCGGCATTGTCGAATGCGGTCGAGCGGCCCTGCCAGAGCGCGGCCAGCGCGGTGGCCTCGTCGTCGAGCGCGCGCTCGACCGCCGCGCCCCAGTGCGGTGGCGCCTCGCCGTCGCGCCACTGGCCGCGGCCGCGGCCGAAATGCGCCACCGCCAGGTAGCGCAGCAAGGCGGCGCGCAGCACCTGCTGCATCGCCGCCGGCGTCAGGCCGACCCAGCCGCGGTCGGTGCCGCGCACGACATTGAGCCCGCGCGCCACGCCGGCGGCGCCCAGGGCGCCGAGCACGCTGCCGGCGATCAGCCCGCCGCCCAGCGTCAGCCCGCCGGCGGCGACATCGGCGGCGAGCCCGGTGGCCGCGCCGCTGAGCAGCCCGCCCAGCACCGCCGCCGAGCCCTCGCCGACCTTGCGCCGCCATTCGATCAGCGCGCCCAGCCGCTCCAGCACCACGCCGCCGGCGTGACCGGCCAGGCCGTGCAGGGCGATCAAGGCATCGGTGCTGCGGCGTGTCTCGTCGTCGATCAGCGCCGCCAGCCGTTGTTCGGCGCCATCGATCGCCGCCGGCCGGTCGCCGCCGAGGCCGAGCGCCGAACCCAGCTGGCGCAGCGTGCCCATCATGCCGCCGCCGTCGTCCAGCGCCACGCGCGCCGCCGCCACGCGCGCCAGGCTGCCGGCCAGGGCCTGCATGGCGTCGTCGAAGACGCGCCGGCGCTGGCGCACCCAGGCCTGCTGCAGCGCGGCCATCGCCCCCTGGCGGTCGGCCGGCAGCGCCGCCTGCACCGCCTGCCAGAGCGCGCCTTCCTGCACCCAGCAGCGTGCAAAGGCATCCAGCGGCAGCACCTGGCGCACCAGCGGCCAGCGCTGCAGGTGCGCGGTCCAGCGGCGCAGGTCGTCGGCGTCGGCGCCGGCCGCGCGCGGCGGGCCGAGCTGGTTGAGCAGCACCAGCACCGGCTTGCCGACCCAGTCCAGCAGTTCCATCTCGGGCGCCACGTAGCCGGCGGCCTCGGGCTGTTCGCCGGCGTTGACGAGGTACAGCACCACGTCACTGGCCTCGCGCACATGGCGGATGACCTGCTGGCTGGCCCAGAACGGGCGGTCGCGCCAGCGGTCCCACACCGCGGACAGGAACCAGCCCAGCGGGTTGCCCTGCTGGCGCAGCCGCTTCACCAGGCGCACGCTGTCGCCGAAGCCGGGTGTGTCCCACAGCGTCAGCGCATCGCCGGCCTCGCCCTCGAGCAGCGCGTGCGCATCGGCGAACTCGGTCACATGCGGCGCGTCGCGCACCTCGCCCACGTCGCGGCCCAGCAGCGTGCGCGCGAGCGTCGTCTTGCCGACGTTGGTGTGCGAGACCAGGCTGAGGGCGATCGTCGGCATGCCCGGCCGGTCTTCAGTCGCCGAGGGCGCGCTGCAGCGCCTGCGCCGCGGCCGGCGAGGCGGCGCCCAGTGCCGCCGTCACCAGCGGCACGCCGCCGGCGTCGGCCAGTTGCTGCCAGGCCTGGCGGCGTTCGGCCACACGCTCGGGGGCATGGCCCATGCGCTGCGCGAAGGCGGTCTCGTCGGCCAGCAGCACGCGGCGCGTGCCGCCCGCGGACGCGGCCAGCGTGGCCAGCAGCCGGCCATGCACCTCGGCCTCGGGCGTGGCGGCCAGGTCGACCAGCACCAGCACCCGCGTCGTGCCCGGCGGCGGCGTGCAGCGCGCGGCATCGTCCTCGGCGCCGAAGGGCAGCGCGTCGGCCAGTCGCAACTGGCCGGCACCGCCGGTCAGCGCCGTCAGCTGGCCCTGCACCGCCAGCGCCACCGCGGCGGCCGGCGGCACCGCATGCGGCAGCAGCCAGACCGCGGCGCTGCGGCCCTCGGCCAGCTGCAGCAGCTGCTGGAAATAGGGTTCGTCGACCGCCACCGCGACATGGCGGCGCAGCCAGCCGATGCGCGTCAGCGCCCACAGCGCCAGCAGCAGCCGCGGGCCGATGACGAACAGCGCCAGCGTCGCCGCATACAGGTGCAGCCAGGGCGCGGCCGGCGCCTGCGCCGCCTGTCCCGGCGCCAGCTGCTGCGCCGCCAGCGCGGCGGTGTCGGGCACGGCGATGCCGGTGAGCGCGCTTGCCGGCGCCAGCAGGGCTTGCAGCACCGGCTGCACGCGCGCGGCATCCAGGAAGGTGCTCTCCCAGCCGGCGCGGTAGTCCAGCACCAGGCCGCGCAGGTACATCCCGCCGACCACGCCCACGGCCAGCGCCGCCGCCGCCAGGTGCAGCAGCCAGGCCGCGCGGGCAGCGTCCAGCGGCGCGGTGGCGGCGGCCCAGTCGACGGCAAAGCGCTGCAGCGGCGCGCCCTTGCCCACGCGCGTGCGCCACAGCCGCTGCAGCCAGGCGCGCAGGCCGCGCGCGGCCGCCGCCGGCATCAGCGCCTGCACGACGACCATCAGGTAGACGACGAGGTTCCAGGCCACCAGCGCCCAGATCGGCGGCGCCAGCAGGTTGATGCGCTGGGCGGGGCCGATCTGGTCGACCGCCAGGCCCAGCACCAGGCCGGCGAGCAGCGCCACCAGCGCCCACGGCCGCGCCGCGAAGCGCGCCTTCAGCGCCGCGCGCACGCCGGCGTCGCGCTGGGCCAGGCGCTGCATCGCGTGGTGGGCGCGTTCGGGCACGAAGCGGGCGGCGCCCGCATCGTCGGCCAGGCTGGCGCGCGCCACGCGCGTGGCCCAGTCGCGGTCGGCGGCCGTCCAGGGCGGGCTGTCGTCGGCCTCGAAGGCGCGCAGCAGCAGCACCTGGCGGGCGCGCGTCTCGTCGAGGGACAGGGTCGGGTTGGGCTTCACGATCGGCCCACTGTAGCGCCAACGCCGGCCCGGGCCGGGTGCGTTAAGACAGCCTTCAGGCAGCCCGCCGAGCATGGCGCCATCACGGAGCTGCCATGACGACCCATCCAACCCCTGTGCTGACCCTGCTGGCCGCCGCGCTGCTGGTGCTGGCGGTGCCCGCCGGTGCCGCCACACCGGCCGAACTGCTGGCCGGCTACAGCGCCAGCGCCGGCGCCCCGGCGCAGGCCGCGCGCGGCCAGGCTTTCTTCCAGTCGCGCCATGGCGGCGAATGGAGCTGTGCCTCCTGCCACGGCGCCGCGCCCACCGGCCCCGGCCGCCATGCCGCCACCGGCAAGGCCATCGAGCCGCTGGCGCCGGCAGCCCATGCGCGCCGCTTCAGCGACGCCGCCAAGGCCGAGAAGTGGTTTCGCCGCAACTGCAACGACGTGCTCGGCCGTGAATGCAGCGCCGCCGAGAAGGCCGACGTGCTGGCCTGGCTGAATACGCTCAAACCCTGAACCCGCACCGGAGATGGCACCATGACCCTCACCCTGATCCGCATCCCGTCGCTGGCCCTGCTGTGCGCCCTGGCGCTGGGCGCGCACGCCGACGACGACACGACCGGGCGCGCACCGCTGCTGCCCGCCTACGTGCAGGAATGCGGCGCCTGCCACGTGGCCTACCCGCCCTCGATGCTGCCGGCCTCGTCGTGGCAGCGGCTGATGGGCAACCTGAAATCGCACTTCGGCTCCGATGCCTCGGTCGACGCCGCCACCACGCAGCAGCTGACGACCTGGCTGACGGCCAACGCCGGCAGCGGCAAGCGCGCCGAGGCCACGCGCGACGACCGCATCACCAGCAGCGCCTGGTTCGTGCGCGAACACCGCGAGGCGCGCCATTGGTTCGGCACCGCCAAGGTCAAGACCGCGGCCGACTGCGCCGCCTGCCACACGAAAGCGGCCGAGGGCAGCTACCGCGAACGCGAGATCCGCCTGCCCCGTTGAAGGAACCCACCATGATCGATACCGCAACAACCTCGGCGCCCGCGTCGACCCCCCGCCGCGTGCTGGTATGGGACGCTCCGGTGCGCGTCTTCCACTGGCTGCTGGCCGCCAGCTTCATCGGCGCCTGGCTCACCGCCGAGAGCGAGCGCTGGATGCTCGTGCACATCACGCTGGGCTATACCGTCGGCGGCCTGGTCGCCTTCCGGGTGCTGTGGGGCCTGCTGGGCACGCGGCATGCGCGCTTCGGCGACTTCGTGCGCGGCCCGCGCGCCGTGGTCGGCTATCTGAAGTCGCTGTTCGGCGCCGGCACGGCCGAGCAGCCGGTCGGCCACAACCCGGCCGGCGCCTGGGCCATCCTCGGGCTGCTGGGCGGCTCGGCGCTGATCGTGGCCAGCGGCTGGGCGACCTACAGCGAACTCGGTGGTGACTGGCTCGGCGAGCTGCACGAGGGTGCCGCCAGCGCGGTGCTGGCGCTGGTCTTCGTGCATGTGGCCGGCGTCATCGTCAGCAGCCGGCTGCACCACCAGAACCTGGTGCGGTCGATGGTCGACGGCCGCAAGCGCGGCCGCCCCGAGGACGGCATCCGCCACGCCTGGCGCAGCCTGGCCGCGCTGATGGTGGTGGCGGTGCTGGGCTTCTGGAGCTGGCAGTGGACGCAGGTGCCGGCGCCCGGTTCGCTGGCGGCGCAGTGGCAGTCGGACCGCCACGGCCGCGGCCACGACGGTGGCCACGACGACGACGATTGACCGCTCGACAATCACCCGATGCGCATCCTGCTCGCCGAAGACGACCCGCTGCTCGGTGACGGCCTGCGCGCGGGGCTGCGCCAGCTCGGCTTCCAGGTCGACTGGGTGCGCGACGGCGAGGCTGCCGAGCGCGAGTTGCGCGCCGAGCCCTACGCCGCCGCGGTGCTCGACCTGGGCCTGCCGCGGCTGGACGGGCTGGACGTGCTGGCGCGGGTGCGCCGCGCCGGCGTCACGCTGCCGGTGCTGGTGCTGACCGCGCGCGACGCCGTGCCCGACCGCATCCGCGGCCTCGACCTCGGTGCCGACGACTATGTGGTCAAGCCGGTCGACCTGCACGAGCTGGCGGCGCGGCTGCGCGCGCTGGTGCGGCGCGCCCATGGCCAGCCGCAGGAGCGGCTGCAGGCACAGGACGTGACGCTCGACCCCGCCGCGCGCGGCGTCACGCTGGCCGGCACGCCGGTGGCGCTGTCGGCGCGCGAATTCGACCTGCTGCACGCGCTGATGCTGGCCGCCGGCCGCGTGCTGACGCGCGAGCAGCTCGAGCAGCAGCTCTACAGCTGGGGGCAGGAGGTGGAGAGCAATGCCATCGAGGTGCACATCCACCACCTGCGCCGCAAGCTCGGTGCCGGGCTCATCCAGACCGTGCGCGGCGTCGGCTACTGCCTGCCGCGCCAGGCGGCGACGCGATGAACCTCGTGCCGCGATCGCTGCAGGGCCGGCTGCTGACCCTGGTGCTGGGCGCGGTGACGCTGACCTGGATCGCCGCCGCGGTGATGACCGCGCTGGACGCACGCCACGAGCTCGACGAACTGCTCGACGGCCACCTGGCGCAGGCCGCGGCGCTGCTGGTGGTGCAGCAGGCGCGCACCGACGACGACGACGACCATGCCGTCGACGCCCCCACGCTGCACCGATATGCGCCCCAGGTGGCTTTCCAGGTGTGGCACGAAGGGCGGCTGTCGATGCGCTCGTCCAACGCGCCGCGCGAGCCGATGCGCGCCGCCGGCGAGGGTTTCAGCACGGGCCTGCGCACGCTGGCCATCGACGGCGAACGCTGGCGGGTCTTCGCCGCCCATGGTGCCGAGCGCGACGTGCAGGTCTATGTCGGCGAGCAGCTGCGCTCGCGCGCGTCCATCCTGCTGGCGGTGCTGCGCGGCCTGGGGCCGACGCTGGCGCTGGCACTGCCGCTGCTGGCCCTGGCCGCCTGGGCCGCGGTGCGCGGCGGGCTGCAGCCGCTGCGGCGGCTGGGTGCGCAGCTGGCGTTGCGGCAGCCGCAGGCCCTGCAGCCGCTGGCGATGCCGCAGGCGCCGACCGAGCTGCAGCCGCTGCTGGATGCGCTCAATGGCCTGTTCGCGCGCATCGCGGCGCTGATCGAATCCGAGCGCCGCTTCACCGCCGATGCCGCGCACGAGCTGCGCACGCCGCTGGCCGCCATCCGCGCGCAGGCCCAGGTGGCGCTGGCCGAGGCCGACGACGAACGCCGCGCGCACGCGCTGCGCGCCACGCTGGAAGGCTGCGACCGCGCCGCCCGCCTGGTCGAGCAACTGCTGACGCTGGCACGGCTGGAGGCCGACGCGACGATGGCCACCGCGCCCGTCGACCTGGCCCCGCTGGCGCGCCGCGTGGCGGCCGAGCTTGGCGCCGCGTGCGCTCGACCGCGGCCAGGCCCTCGAGGTCGACGCCGAGGCGAGCGCGCTGGTGGCGGGCAACGAAACGCTGCTGGCCGTGCTGCTGCGCAACCTGCTCGACAACGCGCTGCGCTACAGCCCCGACGGCGCGACCGTGCGGCTGACGCTGCACGCAGCGCCCGGCGCCGGCACGCGGGTGCTGGTCGAGGACAGCGGCCCCGGCCTGACCGGGGCCGAGCGCGCGCGGCTCGGCGAGCGCTTCTTCCGCGTGCTCGGCAGCGACGCCTCGGGCAGCGGGCTGGGCTGGTCGATCGTGCGCCGCATCGCCGCGGCGCATGGTGCATCCGTCGCGGCGGCGCCCTCGGCGGCGCTGGGCGGGCTGGCGGTCACGGTGGGCTGGCCGGCGGCCTGAACGGCGGCGGCGGGCCCGGCGCCTCGCAGGCCCGCAAGCACCTCAGGCGGCGCGGGCGCTCACCTGCGGCAGCCGGCGCAGCTGGTTGAGCAGGTCGCGGCCGTCATGGGCACGGCGCAGGCCGCCGACCAGTTCGGCGCTCATCACCAGCACCAGCGGGCGGCCCGCCTGCAGGGTCTCGCGGGCGGCCAGCGGCATGCCCATGGCCTGGGTCGCCTCGAGCACCAGCACCTCGCTGCTGGCGCCGCCGAAGCTGAAGCGCACGCCCAGCTGGCGGCCCATCTCGGCCAGCACGGCCTTCAGGGCGCGGCGCTCGGCCTCTCGGAATCCCACCACGTCGAGCGTGACCTCGGGCTTGGCCTGGCCATCGTCGGCAGGGTCGCCGAGGCGCCTTGTGTCGATGGTCGGTGGGCTGCGCATGGCCGGACTTCCAAGTCGATGGACAAGGCCGGAAGTGTGGCGGCATCCGGCGGTCGACACCAGTGGGCCGGGCCCGGAAGGGCGGTCGGGGGATCCCTGGTCGCCTACCCCAGCGCCCGGCCGATGAGAATCTTCTGCACCTCGCTCGTGCCCTCGTAGATCTGGCACACGCGCACGTCGCGGTAGATGCGCTCGACCGGGAAGTCGCTCACATAGCCGTAGCCGCCGAAGACCTGGATCGCCGCCGAGCACACGCGCTCGGCCATCTCGCTGGCATAGAGCTTGGCCATCGCCGCTTCCTTCAGGCAGGGGCGGCCGGCGTCCTTCAGCGTGGCGGCATGCCAGATCAGCTGGCGCGCGGCCTCGATCTGCGTGGCCATGTCGGCCAGCTTGAACTGCACCGCCTGGTGCTCGAAGATCGGCTGGCCGAAGGCCTGGCGCTCCTTGCTGTAGGCCAGCGCCGCCTCGAAGGCCGCGCGCGCCATGCCCAGCGATTGCGATGCGATGCCGATGCGCCCGCCCTCCAGGCCCGAGAGCGCGATCTTCAGCCCCATGCCTTCGTCGCCGAGGCGGTAGGCCTCGGGCACGCGGCAGTGGTCGAAGACGATCTGCGCCGTGTCGCTGGCGTGCTGGCCCATCTTGTCTTCCATGCGCGCGACGGTATAGCCCGGCGTGTCGGTCGGCACCATGAAAGCGCTGATGCCCTTCTTGCCCGCGGCCTTGTCGGTCACCGCCATCACGATGGCGACGTCGCCGTTCTTGCCGCTGGTGATGAATTGCTTGACGCCGTCGAGCACATAGTGGTCGTCCTCCCGCCGCGCCGTGGTGCGCAGCCCGCCGGCTTCGGAGCCGACATGCGGCTCGGTCAGGCAGAAGGCGCCCAGCATGTCGCCGCGCGCCAGGGGTTTGAGGAAGCGTTCCTTCTGGTCTGCGTTGCCATAGGCCATCAGGATCGAGCACACGGGGCAGTTGTTGACGCTGACCACGGTGCTGGTGGCGCCGTCGCCGGCGGCGATCTCCTCCAGGATCACGGCCAGCGCCAGGTAGTCCAGGCCCGCGCCGTCCCAGTCGGTCGGCACCGCCACGCCATAGCAACCCAGGTCGGCCAGGCCGCGCAGCTGCGCCTGCGGAAACTGGTGGCTCTTGTCCCAGGCGGCGGCATGCGGCGCGATCTCGGCCTGCACGTAGGTGCGCACGGCGTCCTGCACCGCGCGGTGGTCTTCGGAAAGCAGCATCGGTCCGGTCCTCTCACCACGCCAGCGGCGTGCCATCGACATTCAGGAAGCGCCCGTTGTCGGCGGGCTGCAGGGCGGCCAGCGTGGCGCGCAGGCCGCTCGCGCTCGCGGCCACGTCGAGATCGGCGCCGGCCCGCCCATGTCGGTGCGCACCCAGCCCGGGTGCAGCGCGACGCAGATGGCGCGGCCTTCGAGTGCCAGCGAGGCGTCCTTCAGCACCGAATTGAGCGCCGCCTTCGACGCCCGGTACAGCCAGCCGCTCGTGCTGGCGCGCAGCCCGATCGAGCCCATGCGCGACGAGATCACCGCCAGCCGCGCGCCCGGTGCCAGGGCGTCGGCCAGTTGCGGCAGCACGCGCATCGCCCCCAGCACGTTGGTGTGCATGACCGCGTCGAATTCGGCTTCGGTCGGTGTCTGCAGGCCGCTGCTGCGCGGGCCGTAGACGCCGGCGGCCAGCACCACGACGTCGAGGGCCAGGCCATCGGTCGGCCAGGCCAGGCTGGCGGCGCCGGCGGCCGTGGCCACGTCGAAGGTGATGGCGGTGGCGCCGAGTTCGCGCAGCCGCGCCAGTCCGGTTTCGTCACGCGCGGTGGCGGTGACGGCGGCGCCTTCGGCACGGTACTGGCGGACGAGTTCGAGGCCGATGCCGCGGCTGGCACCGATGACGAGGACATTCATGGGACGGATCAGGGCGACGAGACCGCCATTGTGCGGGCCCGCGGCGCTGTCCCGGTCAGCCCCGTTCGTCCAGCACCTTCTGCAGGTAGCGCTCGCCGGCCAGCGTCGTCACCGGCCCCGGCTCGCCGCGGCCGATGATCCGCCCGTCGACCTTGACCACCGGCGTCACGCCGCCCAGCGTGCCGGTGACGAAGGCCTCGTCGGCGCTGTACACCTGCGCCAGCGTGAAGTCGCACTCGCGCACCGCGCCGCCGGCGGCGCGCCAGGCGGCGGCCACGCTGGCCTGGGTGATGCCCTTGAAGCTGTAGGCGCCGGTGCTGGTCCACAGCTCGCCGCCGCGCACGATGAAGAAATTGGTGCTGTTGCAGCTGGCGACGAAGCCGCGCGGGTCGAGCATCAGCGCCTCGTCGGCGCCGGCGGCGATGGCCTGGATCAGCGCCTGGATCAGGTTGAGCCGGCTGTGCGAGTTGAGCCGCAGGTCGAAGACGTCGGGCCCGCTGGTGCGGAAGGTGCTGGTGAAGAGGGCCAGCCCGCGCGCCTTGCTCTCGGGCCTGGGGGTCTTGTATTCGGCGACGATGACGACCGTGGGCGGGCCGATGACGAAGCGCGGGTCCTGGTTGACGGTGCGCTTGACGCCGCGCGTCACCATCAGCCGCAGGTGCGCGCCGTCGCTCATGCCATTCTTTGCCAGCGTCTCGAAGAGCGCGTCGCTCAGCTGCTGGCGCGTCAGGCCGATGTCGATCGCGATCGAGCGCGCGCCTTCGTACAGCCGGTCCAGATGGGCTTGCAGGCTGATGATGCGGCCGCCCGCCAGCCGCAGCCCTTCCCATACGCCGTCGCCGAGGCCGAAGCCGGCATCGAAGACCGAGACCACGGCCTGTGCGCGCGGCACGAACTGCCCGTTGACGTAGACGAGGACCGATTCGTTGCGCGCGTCGCTGACATAGGCCTGGGCGCTGTCGGTGGCGGGTGTGTTCATGGTCAGAAGTCGAATTCGCGGTGGCGGGCCAGGAAGGCCTGGGTGCGGGGCTGGGTGGGGTGCTTGAGCAGCTGCTGCGGCGGGCCCTGCTCGTGGATCACGCCGTCGGCGATGAAGAGCACGCGGTTGGCCACGTGGTAGGCAAAACCCAGCTCGTGCGTGACCAGCAGCATGGTGCGGCCCTCGTCGGCCAGGCTGCGGATGACGCGCAGCACCTCGCCCACCAGCTCGGGGTCCAGCGCCGAGGTGGGTTCGTCGAACAGCAGCAGCTCGGGCTGCATGGCCAGCGCGCGCGCGATCGCCACGCGCTGCTTCTGGCCGCCCGACAGCCGCGCCGGGTAGGCATCGGCCTTGTCGGCCAGGCCCACACGCGCCAGTTCGGCCAGCGCCTGCTCGCGGGCCGCGTCGTCGGCCATGCGCTTGACGGTGACCAGGGCCTCCATCACGTTGCCCAGCACCGTCATGTGCGGGAACAGGTTGAACTGCTGGAAGACCATGCCCACGCGCTGGCGCACCTGGGTCAGCGCCGCCTCGTCGTGCAGCTCGAAGCCCTGTCCGCCGAGCGCGATGCGGCCCTCGGTCGGTGTCTCCATCACGTTGAGGCAGCGCAGCAGCGTGCTCTTGCCCGAGCCGCTGGCGCCCAGGATGGCGATGCGGTCGCCGGGCAGCACGTCGAGGTCGATGCCGCGCAGCACCTCGTCGGCGCCGAAGCGCTTGCGCAGGCCGCGCACGCTCAGCAGGGGCGATGCGTCCGTCATCCGACTCATGCGTCAGCCCGCCCCAGCCGGCGTTCCAGCCAGTAGGTGGCCTGCACCAGCGGCAGCAGGCACAGGAAGAAGATCACCGCGATCACCGTGTAGGTCTCGATGGGGTTGAAATTCAGCGACGCCAGCAGCTTGCCCTGCTGCAGCAGTTCGACATAAGCCACCGCCGAGGCCAGCGTGCTCATCTTGAAGATCTCGATGCCGCGGTTGGTCAGCGCCGGCAGCATGCGCCGCAGCGCCTGCGGCAGCACGATGCGGCGCATGGCCTGCGCGCCCGTCATGCCCAGGGCGCGGGCTGCTTCCCACTGGCCGCGGTCGATGGAGGCGATGCCGCCGCGCACGATCTCGGCGGTGAAGGCCGCCGAATTGAGCGAGATGCCCAAAGCGGCGGCGGCCAGCGGGCTGATCTCGAAGGGGGCCAGGATGGGCAGCGCGAAGTAGAACCACAGGATCTGCACCAGCACCGGCGTGTTGCGGAAGAATTCGACGAACGCGGTGGCCGGCCAGCGCAGCCACCCGCGCGGCGACTGCCGCGCCAGGCCGATCAGCAGCCCCAGCAGCAGGCCCGCCAGCGCGCAGATGGCAAACAGCCGCAGCGTGCCGAAGGCGCCGCGCAGCAGCACGTCGGCGTTCTCCCACACGGGGCCGAAGTTCCAGCGGTAGGTCAACGGGCCCCCTTGACGCTGCGCGTCGACCCCCTGCGGGGGACCCGGATCGCGCTCATCGCGTCATCCCTTCACCACTGACCGCCAGCCTTCGCTCGAAGGCCTGGGCCAGCAGGCTGGCGCCGTAGATGACGACGAAATACAGCAGCGCCGCCACCGTGAAGACCTCGAGCGGGCGGAAGGTCTTCTGCGCCACCTCGTTGGCCTGGAACAGCAGGTCGGCGTAGGAGATGGTGGCCACCAGCGTGGTGGTCTTCATCAGCTCGATGGCGCGCTCCAGGAAGGCCGGCAGCATGCGCTGGACGGCCTGCGGCAGCACCACGCGGCGCATCACCTGGCGCGGCGTCATGCCCAGGGCGCGGCCGGCCTCCCACTGGCCCCGTTCCACCGAGACGATGCCGCCGCGGAAGACCTCGGCGAAGAACGCCGCCGACTGGATGGAGAAGGTCAGCGCGGCGGCGACGAAGGGCGTCATCTCGACGTCGATGAGGATCGGCAGCGCGAAGAAGAACCAGAACAGCTGCACCAGCGGCGGCGTGGTGCGGAAGACCTCGATCACCGCCCCCGCCGGCCAGCGCAGCAGCCGCCGCGGCGACAGCCGCGACAGCGCCAGCGCCAGCCCGAGCGGGATGCCGAAGGCCAGCGCGGTGCCGGTGACCTGCAGCGTGTGCCACAGGCCCAGCAGCAGCAGGTCGGCATGGGCCCAGACGGGGCCGAAGTCCCAGCGGTGCATGGGCGGCGAGGCGACCGGGGCTCAGGAGCCGAGCATTTCCTTCATCACCGGCGGCGCGGCCTTGGGGTCGAGGCCGAAGCCGACCAGGAACTCCTCGTACCACTTCTGCGTCTGCCCGCTCTTGTAGTGGCCGGCGATCGCCTGGTCGACCCATTGCACGAAGGCCTTGTCGTCCTCCTTGCGCACCGCCACGCTGGACGGCTGCGAGCGCACCGGCGTCGGCACCACGATCTTGCCGGCACCCAGGCGCTGGCGCGCGGCCAGCAGCGGCGGGTGGAACAGGCACACGGCATCGGCCCGGCCGGCCTGGAAGGCGGCGATGGCCTCGGGGTTGCCGGGGAAGCGCTGGATCTGCGCCTTCGGCGTGGTCTCGCTGACAAACTTGTCCATCGTGCTGGCCTGCGGCACGGCGATGCGCACCTTCTCGTTGTTCAGGTCGGCCCAGGCCTTGACCGGCAGGTCGTCCCTGGCCAGCACGGCCAGCGAATAGAACAGCAGCGGCGTGGCCGGGAAGTCGACCGCCTGCGCGCGCTCGGGCGTGGCGTCCAGCATGTACATGAGGTCGATCTTGTTGCCCTGCAGCGCGGCGATGGCCGTGCCCCAGGTGACCTCGACCGGCTCGAACTTGACGCCCAGCGCGGCGGCCATGGCCTTGCCCATCGACACGCCGACGCCCGACGACCATTCGTTGCTCTTCGGGTCCTTGCTGTACCAGGGCGGCGCCTGCGTCACGCCCACGCGCAGCGAGCCGCGCTGCTTGACGGCGGCCAGCGTGCCGCCGGCCTGGGCCTGCGCGAAGAAGGGAAGGGCGGCCAGGGACAGGGCGGCTTGTCGGCGCGTGAGGTTCATCGGGTTGCTCCTGCAGGGGTGGCGGATGCCGGTGACGAGGAAAGGGATCGGACGAAGCGCTCGGTGACCTGGGCGCCGCGCTGCATGTGCGACGACAGCTCGGCCAGCATGGCGGCCAGGTCGTCGCCCAGCGCCAGGCGCACGTAGCGATCGTGGCTGTCGCGCTTCGGGCCGCGCGCGCCATGCGCCCGGTGGTGCGCGGCCCAGTACAGCTGCAGCCGGCCGCGCAGGCTGGCCCAGGTGCGCTGCAGCAGGCGGTGGCCGCTGGCCTCGTAGACCAGGCCGTGCAGGGCCAGCTCGGCGTCGATGCAGGCGGCGTCGTCGCCGCGGTCGATGGCGGCGGTCAGCGCGGCGTGGCGGCGTTTCAGCTCGCGCCGGAAGGCGGCGTCGCGCCGCGGCCAGGCCTGCTCGAAGGCAAAGCGCTCGAGCGTGATCCGCATCGACTGGATCTCGTGCAGGTCGTCGACCGAGAGCTCGGTGACATGCGTGCCGGTATAGGGCACGGTGACGATCAGCCCTTCCTCCACCAGCTGGCGCAGCGCCTCGCGCAGCGGCGCGCGGCTGACGTCGAACTGCTGGGCCAGCGCGGTTTCCACCAGCGCGCTGCCGGGCGGCAGCTCGCCGCTGAGGATGGCGCGGCGCAGCCGTTCGACGATGTGGGCGCGGAAGGTGGCCTTGGGCACGCGCGCCAGCGGCAGGGCCGGGCTGCTGCCGGGGGCAGCGATGTCGAGCGTGGGTGCGGGGCTGGTCATGGGTCGATGATCGATTGTCGACAATCTAGCGCAGACCCGGGCCCGCTGCAAGCGGGCGCAGCCGCTCGCAGGCGGCCGCACGGCTTGGATCGGGTCCGGTCCGCTGCCGATCCGCCGCGGCTCAGCGCGCCGGTACCCGGCTCGCCAGCGGTGGCGGCTCGAAGCCGGGCACGAAGCGGCAGCCGCCGCTCCACCCGTCGCGCGCCGCCAGTTCGCCGCAGCGCTGCGCAATGCCGGCCGGCGTGGGCTTGTCGCCACGGTCCACCCAGGCCAGCAGCGCCTCGAACAGCGGCGGATAGGTGGCGTCGCCCAGGTAGCTGTGCTCGCGGCTGTCGACGTAGGTCTTCACCAGCCGATCGCCGCTGCCGGCTGACGTCATCGTCTCGCGGAAGCTGTGCTTGAGCTCGACGAAGGCGGTGGCGTCGCCGATGCCATGCGTCGTCAGCACCGGCACGCCGATGCGGCCCTGCGGGTCGGTGTCGGCGGCGAAGCGCGCGCGCGCCGCCGGGTCGGCCGCGTAGCGCGGCACAAGGGCATTCAGCGCCGCGTCGTCGCTGCTGCCGCGGTATTGCACACGCTGGTTGTCGAAGGGGTTGCCGCCGCCGGTGCGCCGCTGCGCGATGTCCTGGAAATGCCAGGTCGCCCAGTTGAGGTGGCCGAGCACCGAGCCCTCCGGGATGCGGATGACGTCGACGATCGTCTTCAGCCTTGCTGCCTGCTCCGGCGTGCGCTGCTCGGGGCGCTTGCGCACGCCCAGGCAGTCGTCGACGCGTGTGGCCAGTTCGGCGCGCGTCAGCTTCGACTCGGCGGGCAAGCCCATCCACAGCGGATAGGCCGGCTCGTCGGGCCGCGGGTGGTTGTTGCACAGCGCCTGGTAGACCGCGCGCAGGTCGAGCCGGAAGTCGTAGCTGCGCGCGCCGCCCAGCACGCCGCTGGTCAGCAGCACGCCGTCCCAGCTGCGCGGGTAGAGCTCGGCCGCGCGCGCGGCCACCATCGCGCCCCAGCTCTGGCCGTGCAGCAGGGTGCGCCGCGGCTTGGCCACGTGCTGCACGAAGATGCGGCGCACACGCTCGCTGTCCTCGGCGGCGCTGCCCACCGCCACGCCGCCCTGGCGGAAGACCGAGGCCGCCCAGGCATGGCCCAGCTTCACGGTGATGGCCCAGCGCGCAATGTCCTCGTCGGCGCGGCTGGCCCTGGGTTCGCCCAGCGTCGGGCCGCCATGCGCGTGCACGACGAGCACGCCGCTCCACTGCGCCGGCATCACCAGCAGCACATGCGCCCCCGCCGAGTCCTGGCCGCGCAGACAGCGCGCGCCGTCGGGCGTGCCCTTGGGGCAGGGCGTGGCCACCGGTGCCGGCTCGGCCGGGCCGGGGTCGGCGCCTGGCGTGGCGCAGCCGGCGAGCACGATCGCCAGCAGCGGCGCCGCCAGCTAGCGGCGAAGGGACAGGGCGCGCGATGCGTGGGTCATGGCGTCAGGGCGTCAGGGCGTGCAGGGGCGGGCGCCGCGGGCCTTGGGCGAGGCATGCAGGCAGTTCAGGCGTTCGGCCGCATAGCCCGACGCCGCCAGCTGACGGCTGGCCACCTGCTGCAGCTGCAGCGCCTGGCGCGGGCCGATGCCGAGGTCGGCGGCGGCCTTTTCATTGGCGCCGAAGGATGCCGGGTCGATGCCGGTCAGCGCGCCGAACATCGTCAGTGCGCTCAGGTAGGCGCCATGGCCGCTGGGGTGAAACTGGTCGTCGAACCAGAGGTCGACCTTCGTCGGGTCGGGCTCGTAGGGGTTGCGCACCGCCACGCCGTCCTGCACCGCGCGCAGAAACGCCTCGCCGACCGGCACCACGCCGGCAAAGCCGCCGTGGTTCATGGCGGCCTGGGCGTAGGCGGCGCGCAGGTCTTCGGTCATGCTCTCCAGCGGCTCGCCGGCATAGGGCGCGCCGGCCGGGTAGGTGAGGTCTGGGCGCGCCCAGGTCTGGTACAGGAACAGGCGCGCCTGCGGGTTGGCCTGCGGATTGGCGGGGATGTTGCGCAGCGTGTTGGTGCCGCCCGGGTAGAGGTCCCGCTCGCGGTAGCTGTGCGCGTCACCCACGGTCAGGAAGCGCGCGAGCTTGCCCACATACGCGTCGAACTGCGCAAAGTCGCCACCCGCACGGTTCACCGCCTCGGTGCTGTTGCCCTGCAGCACCACCACGTCCCAGCGATCCGAGGCCAGGTTGGCGCGCAGGTCCCAGCCGGCCGGGTTGGTATTGATCATGTGGCCGCGCAGCGTGGCGCCACCACGCAGCGAATGGCGCACGTCCATCGCCACGCCGGCCTGGTCGGCCAGCGCCTTCACGATGCCGGGCACGCCGCCCCAGGGCTGCGGCAGCAGCGGGTCGCTGCCCAACGGCTTGTCGATCGAGTTCTGCAGGTTGAGGTCGACGACGTTGCCGATGTTGTATTGCAGCGCCGGCGGGCGCGTATAGGTGAAGCTGTTGCCGACGAACAGCACCTTCAGCGGCTCGGCCGCGGCCGCCGCGGCCGCCGTGGTGGCAGCGGCCGCGAGCAGGCCGCACAGGGTCGCGAGCAGGTGGCGCATGGTCTGGTCTCCGTGTCGATGGGGGATTGGCGCGGCACCATAGTCACGGCCGAATCAGAGGTCAAATAGCTGCAAGACACCTTTTCCATATCATGTGCGTATGGCAGCAGGACTGCCGCACGGCCCTGCCCGATGGACATCCGACAGCTGCGCTATTTCCTCGCCGTTGCCGACGCCGGCCAGTTCACCGCGGCCGCGGCGGCGCTGGGCATGCAGCAGCCACCGCTGAGCCAGCAGATGCAGGTGCTCGAGCGCGAGCTCGGCCTGCGCCTGCTGCGCCGGCACGCCAAGGGCGTGACGCTGACCGAGGGCGGGCAGGTGCTGGCGCGCGACGCGCGGCGCCTGCTGGCCGAATTCGACGCGCTGGGCGATACGCTGCGCGCGCTGGCGCGCGGCCAGCAGGGCGTGCTGCACGTGGCCTTCACCAGTTCCGCCGCGGCGCACGGCTTCACGCCCGAGGCGCTGCGCGAATGCCGGCGCCGCCACCCCGCGATCGAGTGGGTCGTCAGCGAGCGCAACGCCGCCGACATCACCGACGGCGTGGCCGCCGGCCGGCTGCACTGCGGCTTCATCCGCGTGCCGGTGGCGCGGCCCGAGGGCGTCGAGTTGCGCACGCTGCTGCACGAGCCGGCGGTGGTGGCGCTGCCGCTGGACCACCCGCTGGCGCGCCGCCGCCGCGTGCGCCCCGAAGACCTGGATGGCGAGCCGGTGATCCTGGTGCGGCGCCCCGGCGCACCGGGGCTTTATGCCAACCTGCTGGCGCTGTGCCAGGCGCGCGGCGCGGTGCCGCGCGTGGTGGCCGAGGTCGACCGCATGATGACCAACCTCAACCTGGTGGCCGCCGGCGTGGGCCTGTCGGTGGTGCCGGCGTCGATGCAGGGCGCGCATGCGCAGGCCGTCACCTACCGGCCGCTGGCGCGCGACGCCGCGCTCGACGCCCCGCTGACGCTGCTGTACCGGCACGACCGCAACGAAGGCGCGCTGCGCAGTTTTGTCGACCTGGTCGAGGAACTGGCCGCCGCGCTGCCGGCCCGCAGCGCGCGGGCCAGGGCTGCATGAAGACCCGCCGCAGGCTGGTCGCCGGGGCGCTGGCTGTCGCGCTCGGCGTGCCGGCGCCGGCCGCCGCCTGGCCACCGGCGCGGCTGCGCCTGCTGGTGGCCTATCCGGTGGGCGGGCTCAGCAGCGAGGTGGCGCGTGCGCTGGCCGAGGTGCTGACGCGCCAGCTGGGTGTGCCGGTGATCGTGGAACACCGGCCCGGCGCCGGCGGCACGCTGGCGATCGACGCCGTGGCGCGTGCGGCGGCCGATGGCGGCACGCTCGCCTTCTCGGCCATCACGCCGTTGACGCTGGCGCCGCTGCTCGGTCCGCTGCCCTACGACCCGCAGTCCGACGTGCAGCCGGTGATCGGCGTCATGGCCACCCCGGTGCTGGTGGTGGGCACGCCGGCGCTGGCTGCGGGGGACTGGCCGGGGATGCTGGCGCTGGCCCGGCAGCGGCCCGGCGCGCTGCGCTGGGCGACCTCGGGCATCGGCACCACCGGCCACCTGGTGCTGGAGCGCGCCGCGGCGGCGGCGGGTGTCGCGGTCACGCATGTGCCGTACAAGGGCGGTGGCCAGCAGATCACCGATGCCTTGGGCGGCCAGTTCGAACTGCTGTCCACCAACCTGGCGCCGGTGCCGCTGCGCCATGTGCGCGACGGGCGGCTGCGTGCGCTGGCGGTGACCGGTGCGGGCCGCCACCCGGCCCTGCCCGAGGTGCCGACGCTGGCCGAACAAGGGCTGGCGGTGGCCAACCTGGTCTCGACCTTTGCGCTCTTTGCGCCCGGTGCCACGCCGCCGGCGCTGGTGCAGCGGCTCAACCGCGCGCTGGATGCCGCACTGGGTGATGCCGCGTTGCGCCGCCTGCTGCAGCAGGCCGACAACGAGGTGCTGGGTGGCAGCGCCCAGGCGCTGGCGCAGCGCATCGAGGGCGAGCGCGCGATGCACCGCAGCTGGCTCGCCCGGCCGCGCTGAGGCGGGGCACGCGCGCTGCGCGGACGCGGCCTGCAGGGCTGAGAGCGCATGCGCGCGGCCGTCTGCCATGCCTCGCGTCGCTCGGCAGCCACCCGCCCCGCGACTGCACGCGTCCGACGCGGCCCGGCCGCGGGCTGGGCATGACAGACGGCCCGGCCGCCACCCACCCCGCGTCGGCTGCGCGCCACGGGCGTGCGTGGCGGTGGTCACGCCCGGGGCCGCGGCGTCGGACCACCGCCGTGCCCTCGCACCGGGACTGGCGGCCACGCGGCTATGCTGCGGCGACCCGCATGAAAGCAGCGCGCGATGTCTGATTCCTGGTGGTGGTGGCTGCCGTTCGCCGCGGCGGCCTTGTGGTGGCTGGCCGGGCGGCCCGGCTGGCCGCGGCGGCGCGACGATGCCGCCACGCGGCCGGCGCGCCCCGACATCCGCGCCCCCATCCTCGACGACGCTCGCCCGCCGGCACCGCCGCTGGTGCCGGTGCCGGCCGACGAAGACTCGGAAGCCGCCGCTGCCGCCGCTGCCGAGGTGGCGATGCAGGAAGCGCAGGCGAGCGCACGCCGTGAACTGGCCGCCCGCGACGCCGCCGAGCGCGAAGCGGCGGCCCGTGCCGCCGCACAGGCGGCGGCCGAACGTGAAGCGGCCGAACGCGCCGCGGCCGAGCGCCTGGCCGCCGAAGCCGCCGCCCGCCGCGAGGCCGAACGGCTGGCCGCCGAAGCCCAGCGCCGAGCCGCCGCATGGCAGGCCGAACGTGAGCGCGAGGCCGAGTCCCGTCGCCAGGCCGAAGCCGAGGCAGCCGCGCGCGCCGAAGCCGGGCGTCTCGAGGCCGAACGGCTGGACGCCGACAGGCGCGAGCGGCTCGAACAGGAGCGGCTCGAACAAGCTCGGGTCGAAGCGGAGCGCCTTGCCGCCGAGAGGCAGGCCGAACGAGAGCGCGGGGCCGAGGCTGCGGCGGCCGCCCCGCCGCCTGCGCCCGCCGTGCCCCGCCGCGCCGGGCAGACGCTGGTGATGGTGGCCGACGATTCCAAGGTCGTGCGCGTCAAGACCAGCCGGCTGCTGGCGGCGCACCAGTTTCGTGTCGTGCTCGCCGAAGACGGCGCGCAGGCGCTGACGCTGATCGGCCAGGAATCGCCGCAGGTGCTGATCACCGATGTCGAGATGCCCGGGCTCGACGGCATGGCGCTGACGCGCGCGCTGCGCGCCGACCCGCGCACCGCTGCCGTGCCGGTGGTGATGATCACCTCGGCCGACGACCGCCTGCGCGACGAGGCCGCCGCCGCCGGCGTGACGGTGCTGATGGGCAAGCCCTATACCGAGCAGGACCTGATCGTCCATGTCGCGCGGCTGGCCGGCGTCAGCCTCGACGGCTGAGCGGCCGCTGCGCCCAGGGCCGGTGCAGGGCATCATCGAAGCCCTCCGGCTCCATCACCACCGGCTGCCATGAACCTGCTGAGCCATCTGCGCACCCAGGCACGCGCCAACCGCCTGGCCAACCACCGGCTGCAGCGGGCGATGGCCGCGCTGTCCGATGCCGAGTACCGCGCGCCGCGCACCAGCTTCTTCCCGAGCCTGGCGGCCACGCTCGAGCACATCCTGTGGGTCGACCATTACTACCTCGACTGCCTGCACGGCGTGCCCGGCGCCCGCGAACGCGCGCTGGCCTGGTCGCCGCCCGCCACGCTGGCCGCGCTGGCCGACGAGCAGGCGCGCAGCGACGAGCGCTTCATCGCCCTGCTCGACCAGGGCGACGTCGGCCTGCCCGGGCGCATCGTCGAGATGCCGCGCGCCGCTCATGTGCAGCGCGAGCCGCTGGCCAACGTCGTCGCACACCTGCTCAACCACCAGGTGCACCACCGTGGCCAGGCGCACGCCATGCTGGCCGGCACCGCGGTGAAGCCGCCGCAGCTCGACGAATTCCTGATGAGCAGCGAAGCCCACCTGCGCGGCGACGACCTGGCCGTCCTCGGCTGGACCGAGGCCGTGCTGTTTCCGGCCGACTGACGGGCGCCGGGCGTCGATGAACCTGACGCTGGCCCTGTCCGCCGAGACGCTGCCCGCGCCCGCGGGCAGCGGGGCGCCGTCGCGCAGCCCGACGCTGGCGCAAAGCCTGCTGCTGGCGGCGCTGCTGCATGCGTTGCTGGTGGTCGTGGTCGGCACCGCGCCGGGGGTGGGGCCGATGGCCGGCGAGACGCTGTGGGGGCCGGTCCAGATCCGCCTTGGCGGGCCGGGTCCTGCCGACAGCCCCGGCCGCGCCGAAAAGGAGCAACCCAGTGCCGGCCCGCTGGGCCGTGCACCCGAGCCGCGCTTCGGCGGCACGTCGCCGCAGGCGCCGCCGCGGCCCATGCCCGAACCCGGTGCCGCCGAACTGGGCCCGCACAGCCCGCAACCGGTGCGCGGCCTGCGCCCGGGGGCGGCGCCGCCGGCGCCGGTGCCGACCCTCGCCGCTCCGACACCGGCCGCCGCAGCCCCGCCGGTGCAGACGCGGCCCGAGGCAGGGTCGCCGGCGCGGCCCGACGATCCGACGGCGACCCTGGCCACACCGCCGCTGCCGGCCGAGCCGCCGCCGCAGCCACAGCCCGAGACGACGGCGCCGCTGTCGACCGCACCGCGCCTGGCACCGGCCGATACCAGCGAGGCACCGGTGCTGCAGCGCCCCGAGCAGGCCCAGCGCGACATCGCCCACCCGGCGCCGCGGCCGGCGGCCGTTTCGCGTGCGCAGCCGGCACCGGCGCCGCAGCGTGATCAGCGCACGACGTCGCCGCCGCCCACGCCGGCCGACCCTGTGCCGCCGGTGCGGCCGCTGCCGGTTCCGGCCGCGGCGCCCGTACCCGCCGCGGCGCTGCCCCCGCCCCCGGAGCCGGCGGGTGCGGTCGAAACGATCTCGCCTGTCGCACCGGTCGCGCCCGTCGAGCCGGCCGTGCGGCCGCCGCCTCCGCCGGCCGTGGCGCCGTCGCCGCCGGCCGAGGCGCCACCGCCCACGGCGGTCGCACCGCCTCCGATCGCCCGGGCGCTGCCGGCGGCGCCGACCCTGGCGCCGGTCGACGCCGCAGCGCTGCCGCGTGCCGCCCTGCCTGAACTGGCACCGCCGCCGGTGCGTGCGGCGGGCCCCGTGGGCGTGCCTTCACCGGGGCCCGCCGCCGCCGTGCCGGGCACCTCCGCGCCGGCGGCGCGTGGCGGCGCCGAGCGCCTGGCCACGCCCTCCGCCCCAGCCGCCGCCGCAGCGAGCGCGCCGAGCCTGAATCTCGACCTGCCGCGTGCCCGCATGCCGCTGCCGGGACTGGCGTCGCCGCGCGTGCTCAACCTGGTGCCGCCACCGCCCGAACGCAAGACGCCGCTGGCCGAAGGCATCGAGAAGGCTGCCAAGCCCGACTGCCGCCAGGCCTATGCGGGCATGGGCCTGCTGGCGGTGGTGCCGCTGGCCGCGGACGCGGCGCGCAACGGCGGCTGCCGCTGGTAGGGCGGGTCGGACCGAGAAGCCGCCGTGCGCTTCAGGCGCTGGCGGCGGCCAGCTCGGCCATGTCGGCGGCCGGCAGTTCGAGCGTCGCGCTGCGGGCCAGTTCGCGCCACTGCGCCACCGAGGTGGCGCTGGCGATCGGCGCCACGATGCCCGGCTGCCGCATCTGCCAGGCGAGCGCGACCTGTGCCACCGTGGCGCCACGGCGCGCCGCTACCGCGTCCAGCGCCGCCAGCACGCGCCAGCCACGGTCGTTGAAGCCCAGCTGCTTGACGCCGGGGCCGCGCGGGCTCTTGGCGAGGTCGGCCTCGCTGCGGTATTTGCCGGTGAGAAAGCCGCGCGCCAGGCCGAAATAGTTGATCACGCCCAGCCCTTCGCGCACGCACAGCGCCTGCAGCCCGGCCTCGTAGGCGGCGCGGTCGACCAGGTTGTACAGCGGCTGCAGCGTCTCGTAGCGCGGCAGGCCCAGCCGCGCGCTGGTGTCCAGCGCCTGCTGCAGCCGCGGCGCCGTGTGGTTGCTGGCGCCGATGGCGCGCACCTTGCCGGCGCGGATGAGCTCGGCAAAGGCGCCCAGCGTCTCGTCCAGCGGTGTATCCGGGTCGTCCTGGTGCGCCTGATAGAGGTCGATGTGGTCGGTCTGCAGCCGGCGCAGCGAGTCGTCCACCGCCTGGCGGATCCACGCCGGCCGCAGGCCGGTGCGGCCATCGCCCATGTCCATGCCGACCTTGGTGGCCAGCACGATGCGCGCGCGCATGCCGGGGCGCGCGGCCAGCCAGCGGCCGATCACCGCCTCCGACTCGCCGCCCCGGTGCCCGCTCGCCCAGCGCGAATAGACATCGGCGGTGTCGATGAGGTTGAAGCCGTCGGCGACGAAGGCATCGAGCAGCGCGAACGAGGTCGCCTCGTCGGCCGTCCAGCCGAAGACGTTGCCGCCGAAGGCGAGCGGCGCGACATGCAGGCCGGTGCGGCCGAGCGGTCTGACGAGCAAGGGCAACTCCCGGTGGGTGGCGGCGCGGTGGTGTCAGCCGCCGGTCTGGCGCAGGAAGGTGTCGATGTCGCCGTCGGCGAGATCGGCGCTGTGGCTGAATTTCGCGCGCGACACGACCCGGATCGCCTTGCCCGACAGGGCCGGGTCCCACAGGCCGGGGATGAAGAACTGGGTGCAGCGCGGATCGGGAATGTGTTCCAGCGAATGGATGTCGTCGCCGCTGGCGAGCCCGGTCGCTTCGGTCTGCGTGGCGCTGCGCTTGCCGACCGGCCGCGGCGCCCCCCAGAAGAAGGCCAGCGGTGCCCTGGCTTTGGCCGCCAGCAGGTAGTTCGCGCCGCTGCGCGGCCAGGTGGCCGACAGCGCCGCCATGCGCGCGGCCTGTCCGGCGACCGAGTCCTCGCCCCGATGGCCCATGCGGGCCGCTTCGAGGATCCTGCGCACGGCGGACTGCTGAAACCACCACGGACTGGCGCTGCAGGTGTCGTCGCGAACGTCGGCGCGCTGCACGAAGCGGTACAGCAGCGCGCCGGCGGCCAGCTGGTCGATGCCCTCGACGCGCATGCCGCGTTCGGCGGCGGTGCGGGCGTCGTGGTTGACGAAAGCGTGGTTGAGCGCGGCCATGGTTCCTCCCGAGACGCGCAGGGTATGCCAGGACCGGCGCGGGCGGATGCTGCCGGGCGACGAGGATGCGGGGCGGCCCGACCGCGCGATCAGACCACGCCGCGGCGCTCGGCCATCTCCCGGCCCATGGCGGCCAGCGCCGCGGCGTCGAGGGCGGCGCGCGCGGCCGGGAAGGCGACGGCTTCCTCGGCGGCCGCATGCGCGCGGTACAGCGTCGCATATTTCTGCCAGGGTGCGAATTCGGCCGGCCCGGTGCCCACCCAGGTGCCGGCCACCACCTCGGCCAGGGTGCGCCGCAGCACGGCCCACTGGCGGTGCAGTTCGTGATGCTCCTGCTCGATCTGCGCGGCGAAGGCCTCGTCGCCGGCGGCACGCAGCAGCGGCAGCACGTGGCGCTCCTCGTCCTCGTGGTGCGCCGGCGCGGCGCTGTCGAAATAACGCATCACGTCACGCGCCGCCGAGGCCGCCTGGGCATCGCAGCCATGCACCGGCAGGTGCACGGACAGCCGCTCCAGCAGCCGCAGCATGCGCTGCACCCGCTCGTGACAGGCCTCGAGCATCTCGAACGGCTGGTCGAAACCGGCGGCCGGCGCCGCATGCAGGTTCAGGGGTGAACTCATCGCCGCATTCCTCCGCCAGGACCGGTCACCAACGGCCGCGCAAGGTCAGCCGCCAGGTGCGCGGCGCCTCCGCGTGCAGGTACAGCGGCGACTTGTCCGCCAGGTTGACGTCGCCCAGGTTGCTCACGCCCAGGCCCAGGTCCAGGCCGTAGGGCAGCGCCACGCCCGCCTGTGCCGAGACCAGTGTGATGCCCGGCACGGGCTGCGCCGGCTGGCCGGCCACCAGCGCCGGCAGCAGCTGGCCCTGCGAGCGCTCGACGCGCAGGCCGGCGCGCCAGATGCCGGCCGTCCAGTCGGCCTTGACGCCGAACTGGTGGCGCGGCCGCCGTTCCAGGCGCTGGCCATGGCCGTCGGTGGCGTCCAGCCACTGCCAGCTCACGCCCAGGGCCAGGGTGCGCACGGGCTTCCAGGTGGCCGAGGTCTCCAGCCCTTCGAGCGTGGCCTTCTCGGTATTTTCGAAGCGGTAGAGCGTGCGCCCGGCCAGCATGCCGATCTGCCGCGTGACGATCAGATCCTGCACGCGGTTGCGGAACAGCATCGCCTGCACGCCCAAGCTCGGCGTGCCGTAGCCGACGCCCAGTTCGACGGCGTCGTTGGTCTCGGGCCGCAGTGCCGCGTTGCCCTGATAGGTGAACGGACCCTCGTCCTCGAGGTAGTCGGGCGAAATCTGCTTGAGCGTGGGCGCCTTGAAGCCGTGGCCGTAGCCGCCCTTGACCGTCCAGCCCGGCGCGGCCTGCCAGACCAGGTAGGCGCGCGGGCTCCATTCGTGGCCGAAGCGGCTGTGGCGGTCGTGGCGCAGGCCGGCGGTCAGCGACAGCTTCCGGGCCAGCGGCATCTCGTGCTGCAGGTACAGCGCCTGGTGCTCGGCGCGGCCCTCACCGCCGGGCAGGCCGACGTTTTCCAGCCGCTCGCGCCGCACCTCGAAGCCGGCCGTGCTCAACTGACCGGACACCGGCGCCAGCGACAACTGGCCCTCGCCGACACGGTCGTCGAGCGACTGCGGACGCAGCGAGGCGACGCCGTTGTTGCGCACATTGCCGGCGTCCAGCGTGCTGCGATAGGCGCGCAGCGATGCCCGCAGGTCGAGCGCGCCGCCGAATTCGCCCGTCCAGCCGAGCGAGCTGTGCGTGCGATCCAGCGGCGTCACGCTCTGGTAGTAGCGCTTGCGGCCGCTGCGCTCGCGCGCGTCGGCCCAGCGTTCCTCCTCGCCGACGCGGTGCTCGGCCACCAGCTCATGGCCGGCGGCAAGCGTCCCGTGCAGGCGCAGCGCGGCGTCGCGCTTGCGGCGGCCCTCGATGTCGGAGATGCCGGCGTCGGCGCGGCTGGCCAGCGACTGCCGGCGCGCGTCGGCGGCGCTGACGCCCAGGCGCAGGCCGGCGCCCAGCGGCCCGTCGGCGTGCACCGAGGCGCGGTGGCCGTCGCCGCCGCGGCCGCCGTCGGCGAAGCTGCCCTCGCCCATGGCGCCGAAGCGCCAGCGCTCGGCGCCCGGCGCGCGCGTGATGACGTTGACCACGCCGCCCAGCGCCTCGGCGCCGTACAGCACCGACATCGGGCCGCGGATGACCTCGATGCGCTCGATGTCGTCGACCGCGATCCAGTCGTACTGGTAGTCGCTGTGGCCGATGACGCCGTCGCTGGCGCCGATGCGCTTGCCGTCCACCAGCACCAGGGTGTGGCGGCTGTCCATGCCGCGCAGGTTGATGGCCTTGCGGCCGCTGATGGTGCGGCCCTGGATCGAGATGCCGGTATCGCCGCGCACCGCCTCGAAGACGTTGTCGGCGCCGCGCGCCTCGATGTCGGCGCGCGTGACGACGTCGATCGCCGCCGGCGCGTCGATCAGCGCCATCGCATGGCGCGTGGCCGAGACGACGATGGTCTGTGCGTCGGCCGCCGGGGTCTGGGCGCCGACCTGGGCCGCCAGGGCCAGCGGCAGCATCAGCAGGGGAAGACTACGGCGGCGGGACATCGGTTTCTCTCCGGGACATCGATCGAGGCCGGAGGATGCGGGCCGGCCGCGCCGCCGGCCTTGACCTGGGTTTGCTTTTTGTCAGCCCGCAGCGCACGCACGGAGGCTTGAACCAGTTCAAGGACGCGCGCCGCCGGGCGATCGACGATGTCGACCATTGAGATTGAAATTGAACCAGGTCTGCTGACCGAAGAAGGAGAGAACGTGAACATCCCGAAGCTGAATTCCGCCACCGCTGCCGTGCTGATGCTGGCCGCGGCCACGGCCTGGGCGCAACAGGCCCAGAAGCCGGTGAGCGAGGCCGAAAAGGCCTACCAGGCCGGCACGTCGCCGCTGGCCGGCGAGCCGATGTACCAGAGCAACAACCCGAAGGCGCCGGCGATGACGCAGGCCGAATTCGACAAGGCGCGCCAGATCTATTTCGAGCGCTGCGCCGGCTGCCACGGCGTGCTGCGCAAGGGTGCCACCGGCAAGCCGCTGACGCCCGACCTCACGCAGGCCAAGGGCCTGGACTATCTGAAGGTCTTCATCGGCTACGGCTCGCCGGCCGGCATGCCCAACTGGCTGACCAGCGGCGAGATGGACGAGAAGACCGTCGACCTGATGGCACGCTACATCCAGCACGATCCGCCCGTGCCGCCGGAGTACAGCCTGGCCGACATGAAGAAGACCTGGAAGGTCATCGTGCCGCCGGACCAGCGTCCGAAGCGGAAGATGAACAACTACAACATCGAGAATATCTTCTCGACCACGCTGCGTGACACCGGCGAGGTGGCGCTGATCGACGGCGACACCAAGAAGATCATCAACATCGTCAAGACCGGCTATGCGGTGCACATCAGCCGGGTGTCGGCATCGGGCCGCTACCTGTTCGTGATCGGGCGTGACGCCAAGATCAACATGATCGACCTGTGGATGGAGAAGCCCGACAACGTGGCCGAGGTGCGCATCGGCCTCGAGGCGCGTTCGGTCGAGACCTCCAAGGCCAAGGGCTACGAGGACAAGCTGGCGATTGCCGGCGCCTACTGGCCGCCGCAGTTCACGCTCATGAAGGGCGACACGCTGGAGCCGCTGAAGATCGTGGCCACCCGCGGCATGGTCGTCGGCACGCAGGAATACCACCCCGAGCCGCGCGTGGCCTCGATCCTGGGCTCGCACTACAAGCCCGAGTTCATCGTCAACGTGAAGGAGACGGGCAAGACGATGATGGTGGATTACTCCAACATCGACGCGCTCAAGATCACCGAGATCGGCTCGGCGCCCTTCCTGCACGACGGTGGCCTGGATGCCTCCAAGCGCTACTTCATGGTGGCGGCCAACAACAGCAACAAGATCGCCGCCATCGACACCAAGGACGGCAAGCTCGCCGGCATCACCGAAGTCGGCAAGATCCCGCACCCGGGCCGCGGCGCCAACTTCACGCACCCGAAGTTCGGTCCCGTCTGGGCCACCGGCCACCTGGGCGACGAGACCATCTCGCTGATCGGCACCGATCCGAAGAAGTACAAGCAATATGCCTTCAAGGAAGTTGCCAAGCTGACGGGCCCGGGCGGTGGTGCGTTGTTCATCAAGAGCCACCCGAAGAGCACCAACCTGTATTCCGACGCGCCGCTGAACCCCGATCCGAAGATCTCGCAGAGCGTGGTGGTCTACGACATCAAGAACCTCGACAAGGGCTACAAGGTGCTGCCGATCGCCGAGTGGGCCGACCTCAAGGACGACGGCGCCAAGCGCGTCGTGCAGCCCGAGTTCAACAAGGCCGGTGACGAGGTCTGGTTCTCGGTGTGGAGCGCCAAGAACAAGCAGAGCGCGCTCGTCGTCGTCGACGACAAGACGCTCAAGCTCAAGGCCGTGATCAAGGACCCGCGCCTGATCACGCCGACGGGCCACTTCAACATCTACAACACGCAGCGCGACGTCTACTGACGCGTCCTGCACGCCGGTGGCAGGTCCGCGCGGCCGGCCGCGCGGCAATCCCGGCGGGGGCCCGGTGCGTGAAGCACCGGGCCCCCGCGTCCTTCTGACCCAGGGTGCAGGCAATGATCCAGGCCAGGCGCAGGGTGGTGCTCCTCTCGTGGGGCGCGGTGCTGCTGGCGACAGGCGGCGTGCCGGCTGCCACCGCGGCCGGCACGCCGCCCGGCGAGGTGCGCTCGGCCGACGGCCGCTGGCGGCTGCGCGCCGAGGACGGTGCCGTCGTCGTCAGCGCGGTCGACGGCGGGCTGTCGCGCCGGCACGAGGCGCGCTCGCTCGACGGGCGCGAGCGCGGGCAGCCGCGCTGGCTGGGCGCGCTGCCCGCGCGCACGAGCTTCCTGCTCGCCTTCGAAGGCCTGCCCGAGTTGTGGGAGATCCCGCTCGACCCGCGCGCCGAACCCATCTTCGACGGCTTCGTGCACGACTACAAGATGGGCGAGGGCATCGCCAAGCCGGGTTTTCTGGGGGTGCGCCGCATCCGGCTGCCCGAGACGCTGGGCGCACTGGCGCCTGACCGCAGCGGTGCCTACGTGCTCGGGCGCGGCGCCGATGCCCCCGACGGCCGTGCGGTGCTGCACCTGGTGCAGCTCGACGTGCGGCGGGCGATCGCGCGCTTCGTCGTCGATGCCGACCCCGATCTCGAACGCGCCGAGGCGCGGCCGATCGACGGCCGCGACCATCTCGTCGTGCCCGACCGCCGCGGCGGGCCGCCGCTGGTGCTGGACCTGCGCGCCGCCCGGCTGCAGCAGCGCTGAATGCTGGCTGCCGCTGCCCACCGGTTCGAGCGGCGGCAGCTGATCCACGAGGAATGCTGGACCTCCAGGCCCGGCGCCAGCGCCGGACGCATGACGCATGGCCGAGCGACTGCAGCGGGCCGATGCACGCGCACGGGGCGTGCCGCGCGCATATTTCGGCACCGACGGGCCCGGCTTCTATGAGCGGCCGGGTGCGCTGGACCACACCAGCAGCCCCGGCCCGGCTACCGGTTCATGCGCATCGACCTCTGATCATCCCGGCTGATAGCACGACAGCCGCTGCACGTCGAGGATGTGCACTTCTCGCTTGTCGATGCGCACCAGCCCGGCGGATTCGAGCTCGTGCAGCACGCGCGAAAAATATTCCGGCGTCAGCGACAGCCGCGACGCGATGGTTGCCTTGCTGACCGGCAACGACACGGTGACGATCTCGCCGCTGACGCAGTCCTCCGCCGCATGATCGCGCAGCAGGTAGCCGATCACGCGCTGCAGCCCGCTGTGCAGGGCATAACTCTCGACGTCGCTGATCAGGCCGTGCAGGCGGCGCGAGATGCCGGCCAGCATGCGCATGGCAAAGCGCGGGTCGTGCTCGATCTCGGCCGTGACCGCCGACTTGCCGATCGACAGCACCAGCGAGTCGGCCAGCGCCTGCGCATTCACGATATAGGGACGGCCGGTAAACATCAGCGCCTCGGCAAAGCTCTGGCCGGGGCCGACGATCTCGATCACCTTTTCGGCGCCGGCCGGCGAGATCACGAACAGCTTGACCTGACCCGTCACCGCCACGTGGAAGGCGTTGCAGGGTTCGCCGACGCGAAACACCATGTCGCCGCGCGCGTGGCGATGCAGCGAGCAGCCCTGAGCCAGGCGCTCGAGCTCGATCGCATTCATCTCCTGGAACAGCGGCTGCATCGACAGGTATCGAGGCAGATTGAAGCCGCTGCCTTGGCGGACAGGCATTTCCATGCACGACTCCCACGTGGACGACTGTGGTTTGCGAGCCGCAGTGTCGTCACTGGTTATAACCTCCCGATTGATCGTCATCAAAAACGAAGACGCATGACCGGAATCGGTTGATGATAATCAAACATCAGGGTGAACCCTGAGCCGCCAGGGCGGTGCGTCGACGTCCGGCGCAGGGTCGGAACCCGCGCAAAGGGCATCGTGGGCATGCGTCGACAATGCGCCGATGACCCCATCCCCCGTCGGCACGCCATCCACCGGCTCCGCCCCCTCTCCGGCGTTCTCCACGCTGCCCCTGCCCGACCACGTGCTGGACAACCTGCAGCGCCTGGGCTACGAGCGCATGACGCCCATCCAGGCGGCCAGCCTGCCGCTGGCGCTGGCCGGCCGTGACCTCATCGCGCAGGCGAAGACGGGCAGCGGCAAGACGGCCGCCTTTGCGCTGCCGCTGCTGGCCAACCTCAACCCGCGGCGCTTCGCGGTACAGGCGCTGGTGCTGTGCCCCACGCGCGAACTGGCCGAGCAGGTATCGCAGGAGATCCGCCGCCTGGCGCGCGCCGACGACAACGTCAAGGTGCTGACACTGTGCGGCGGCGCCACCATGCGCCCGCAGCTGGCCAGCCTGGCGCATGGCGCGCATGTGGTGGTGGGCACGCCGGGGCGCATCCTCGACCACCTGGGGCGCGCTTCGCTGGGGCTGGAGGCCGTCAACACCTGGGTGCTGGACGAGGCCGACCGCATGCTGGACATGGGCTTCGCCGACGACATCGCCGCCATCGCGCAGCAGCTGCCGCCGACGACGCAGCGCCAGACGCTGCTGTTCTCGGCCACCTACCCGGACGACGTGGCCCGGCTGGCCGCGCGCTACCTGCGCGAGCCGCAGGAGGTCAGGCTCACCGAACGCCATGCCGCCAGCCAGATCCGCGAGCGCTACTACCAGGTGACCGAGGACCAGCGGCTGCACGCCGTGGGCCTGCTGCTGAACCACTTCCGCCCCGAAAGTACGCTGGCCTTCTGCAACACCAAGCAGCAATGCCGCGACCTGGTGGCCGTGCTGCAGGCCGAAGGCATCGTCGCGCTGGAACTGCATGGCGACCTGGAGCAGCGCGACCGCGACCAGGTGCTGGTGCAGTTTGCCAACCGCAGCTGCAGCGTGCTGGTGGCCACCGACGTGGCCGCGCGCGGTCTCGACATCGCCCGCCTGGAGGCCGTGATCAACGTCGACATCACGCCCGACGCGCAGGTGCATACGCACCGCATCGGCCGCACCGGCCGCGCCGGCGAATCGGGCCTGGTCTTCAACCTCGCCAGCCTGGACGAGATGGGCCGCGTGGGCCGCATCGACGAGATGCAGGGCCGCGAGAGCGTCTGGCACCCGCTGGCCGAACTGCAGGCCGCCAGCGCCCACGACGACGCCGCCCGCGGGCCGCTGCGCCCGCCGATGGTCACGCTGCAGATCCTGGGCGGGCGCAAGGAAAAGATCCGCGCGGGCGACGTGCTGGGCGCGCTGACCAAGGACCTGGGCCTGGACGCCGCCAGCATCGGCAAGATCGACGTCAACGACTTTTCCACCTACGTGGCGGTGCAGCGCGACGTGGCCGATCGCGCCCTGCGCGGGCTCAATGCCGGCAAGGTGAAGGGGCGGTCGGTGAAGGTGAGGCGGCTGTGAGCCAGCGGCCCGATTCGCCGTTTGCCGCACTCGGCCTGGCGAGCCCGCTGCTGCGCGCCGTGGCCGAGCGTGCCTACGCCGCGCCCACGCCGATCCAGGCCGCCGCCATCCCGCCGGCGCTGCAGGGGCGTGACGTCATCGGCTGCGCGCACACCGGCTCGGGCAAGACAGCCGCCTTTGGCCTGGCCCTGCTGCACCGGCTGGAACATACCCGCCGTTCGGCGTGGCGCCGCACCAAGGCGCTGGTGCTGGTGCCCACACGAGACCTGGCCGTCCAGGTCGGCGAGACCCTGCGCCAACTGGCCCGCCACCTGACCGACCCGGTGAAGGTGGCGGTGGTCTTCGGCGGTGTCTCCGTCAACCCGCAGATGCTGGGCCTGCGCGGCGGCGCCGAGCTGATCGTCGCCACGCCGGGCCGGCTGCTGGACCTGATCGGCCGCAACGCGGTGCAGCTCGACGATGTGGAACTGCTGGTGCTGGACGAGGCCGACCGCCTGCTGGACGAAGGCTTCGCCGACGAGCTGGACCGCCTGACGGCGCTGCTGCCGCCGCAGCGGCAGGGCCTGTTCTTCTCGGCCACCTTCCCGCCCGCCGTGCAGGCGCTGGCCACCACGCTGTTGCACGACCCGGTGCGCGTGGACCTGCCGGGCAAGCCGGATGCCGCCGCGCCCGCCATCGAGCAGCAGGCGATCGAGGTCGACGCTGCGCGGCGCACGGCGCTGCTGCGCCACCTGATCGAGTTGCACCGGTGGCCGCGCGTGCTGGTCTTCGTGGCCACGCGCTACGCCAGCGAACATGTGGCCGACAAGCTGCGCCGCGCCGGCCTGGCCGCCGCCGCCTTCCATGGCGACCTCAGCCAGGGCGCGCGCAGCCGCGTGCTGGCCGAGCTCAACAGCGGCGCGCTGCAGGTGCTGCTGGCCACCGACATGGCCGCACGCGGCCTGCACATCGCCGGCCTGCCGGTGGTGGTCAACTACGACCTGCCGCGCTCGGCGGTGGACTACACCCACCGCATCGGCCGCACCGCGCGCGCCGGCGCCACGGGGCTGGCGGTGAGCTTCGTCAGCGCGGCCACCGAGGCGCATTTCCGCCTCATCGAGAAGCGCCAGGGGCAGCGCGTGCCGCGCCAGCAGGTGGCGGGCTTCGAGCCGCGCGAGGTGACCGCGCCGGCGCCAGACCCGACCGGGGGCGTCAAGGGCCGGCGCAAGAGCAGGAAGGACAAGCTGCGCGAAGCCGCCGCGAACGAAGCCGCCGCGAACGAAGCCGCAGCGAACGAAGCAGCCACGAGCGGAGCAGCCACAAAGGGCGGCTGAGTTCAGCGCGGCGTGCCGCCGGCCGCTGCCTCGTCGTCGATGGCCTTCTGCACCGCGCGGTAGAAGGCCTCGCGCGCCGCGTTGGCCGCCGGGTCGCGCGCGCCGCCGGCCCAGTTGGCGTTGGACGCGATGACGAGCCGCCGCTTCGGATCGATGAAGATGCCCTGGCCGAAGATGCCGCGCGCGGCAAAGCTGCCGTCGGCATAGGTCCACCACTGGTAGCCATAGCCGCGGCCAGGCTGGCCGATGCCGGTGCGCTCGGTGGTGGCCTCGGCCAGCCAGCCTTCGGGCACGATGGACTGACCGTTCACCCGCGCGCCGTCGAGGATGAACTGCCCGAAGCGCGCGAAGTCGCGCGCCGCGGCCTGGATGCAGCAGCCGCTGATCTCCTGGCCGGTCTTGCTGAGGATCCAGGTCGCCTGCTGCTCCATGCCGGCCGGCGCCCAGACCTTCTCCGACAAGTATTGCGCCAGCGGCTTCTTCGTCGCCTGGCTGACGAGGATGCCCACCAGATTGGTCTCGCCGGTGCTGTAGAGCCAGCGCGTGCCGGCGGGTGCCTCGCGCGGCAACCGGCGCAGGTAGCTGACCAGCGCATCGACGCCGTCCTCGGGCTGGTGCTTGTTGAAGCGTGCGACGTCGGACTTCGGATCGCCGTAGTCCTCGTTCCAGCGCACGCCCGAGGTCATCGTCAGCAGCTGGCGGATGCTGACCTCGTCGTAGGCCGAGCCTTTCATCTGCGGGATGTAGTCGCTGACCTTGTCGTCCATGCTGCGGATGTGGCCGTCGCGGATGGCCGCACCCACCAGCGTCGAGGTCAGCGACTTGGCGACCGAGAAGCTGGTCCAGCGCCCCTGGGCGTCGAAATCCAGGCCATACCGCTGCAGGCGCAGCCGGCCGTCGTGCAGCACCAGCAGCGCGGCGCTGCGCTGGCCGGCCATGTAGGCGTCGATGTCCAGGCCGAGCTTCAGCGGCGGCCCCGGCGGCAGCGGCCGCGGCGTGCCGCCGGCCGCGACGACGCGCGACTTCGCCAGCACCGGCAGGCGGTCGAGGGCGCGGAAGGCCGCATCCCGCTGCGACGGGCTCCAGAACAGCAGGTCGGTATTGGTCGGCACCGTGGCCAGAAAGCCGCGCGTTTCCTTGTCCAGGCTGAACCAGCCGGCGGTGCCGGCAGCCATCAGCGCGGCCAGCGCGCCCAGCACCACGCGGCGCCACCTCATCGCGCGCCCCCGGTCTGGCTGCGCACCCAGGCCTCGTAGCGCGCCTTGTTCGCGGCGTCGGGCGGGTACAGCCCGGGCAGCGGCGTTCCGGCCTCCACCTCGCGCATGATCCAGCCCTCGAGCCGCTCCTGCTCGACGGCGGCGTCGACCACCTCGTCGACCAGGGCCTGCGGGATCAGCACCGCGCCGTCGCCGTCGAGCACGACCACGTCGTCCGGAAAGACCGCCACGCCGCCGCAGGCGATGGGCTGCTGCCAGCCGACGAAGGTCAGCCCGGCCACCGAGGCCGGCGCCGCCGTGCCCTGGCACCACACCGGCAGCCCGGTGCCGCGCACGCCGGCCAGGTCGCGCACCACGCCGTCGGTGACCAGCGCGGCCACGCCACGCCGCGCCATGCGCGCGCACAGGATGTCGCCGAAGATGCCGGCGTCGGTCACGCCCATGGCGTCGACCACGGCGATGCAGCCGGCGGGCATGGCCTCGATGGCGGCACGGGTGGAGATCGGGTGGCCCCAGCTGGCCGGCGTGGCCAGGTCCTCGCGCATGGGCACGAAGCGCAGCGTGAAGGCGCGGCCGACCATGCGCGGTGCGTCGGGCCGCAGCGGCCGTGCGTGGCGCACCCAGCAGTTGCGCAGTCCCTTTTTCAGCAGCACGGTGGTCAGCGTGGCAGTGGTCACGCTGGCCAAGGCCTGGGCGGTGGCGGCGGGGAGGGCGGGCAGGGGAGACGGGGTGGGGTTGGTGTCCATCCCCGAAGTGTGCCGGACCGCCGGCCGGTCGCCGCCGCCGATCAGGTGCGGCGCGTGCCCTGCAACCGCACCGCCTCTTCCAGCAACTCCAGCAGCTCGGGCCCGTCCTCGAGGTTGGGGTTGATCGCCAGCGCGCGCAGCCAGGCCGACAGCGCGAGTTCGACATCGCCGCGGCGCAGGTGGATGTGGGCCATGCCCGAGAGCGTGCCGAAGTGCATCGGGTTGCGCTGCAGCGTCTGTTCGCAGTCCTTCAGCGCCGCCTCGTCCTCGCCGCGCATGAAGCGCACGGTGGCGCGCTTGTTCCAGCCTTCGGCGAAGCCCGGCCGGCGCTGCACCACCTGCGTGAAGGTGGCCAGCGCCGCGTCGAGCTCGCCTTCGCCCATCTGCTCGACGCCGCGCGCGAACAGGCGGTCGATGGCGCGGTCGCCCGAGCGGCTCCAGATCAGCCACAGCGCAGAACCGGCGAGCGCGCGCACCTGGGCGTCCACGTCGCGCAGCCTTTCGGCGACACGGCGGGCATCGGCCATGGTGCCGATATCGGCCAGGCGCGACACCGCGGCGGCGCGATCGGTGGCGCGCGGCGCGTCCAGCGCCCGCAGCGCCTGCGCACGACCTGGCGGCGCGGCGGGCGCCGGCAGCGTGGCCACGCCCACCGTCAGCGCCAGGCACAGCAGCGCGAGCGGATGGATCCAGCGCCGGGGCAGGGTGCGGGGCGATCGCGGCATGACGGGCCTCCCGAACGCATTGTCGGGCGTCCGCCGTTGCCGTGCTCACGCCCGGCGCGGCGACGGACGAAAGGCTGCCGGGTGGGGGTGGCGCCGGCCGCCGGCCGCCTGCGGCCGCGACCGCACGACCATCAGGCCGTCAAGGGCGCCGCCGGCACGAAGGCGTCGGAATAGCAGAACTGCTCGTCCAGGCCCTGCGCGACGAAGGCCGGCACCGCCGCCTCGATCATGCGCACCGAGCCGCAGGCATACAGCTCGAAGCCGCGCATGTCCGGAAAGTCCTCCAGCATGGCCTGGTGCACCAGACCGCGCCGGCCCGGCCAGGCGTCGCCCGGCGGCAGGTCCGACAGCACCGGCACGAAGTGGAAGTTGTCGTGCTCCTTCTCCCACTGCTCGGCCAGCGCGGCCATGTAGAGGTCCTGGCGCTCGCGCACGCCCCAGTACAGCCACATCGGCCGGCGGATGCCGCGGCGGAAGGCATCCTCGACGATGCTCTTGATCGGCGCGAAGCCGGTGGCGCCGGCGATGAAGAGGATGGGGCGCTCGCTGTCGTGCAGCGTGAAGCGGCCCACCGGCCCTTCGAATTCGACGGTATCGCCCTCGCGCATGCGCTCGAAGACATGGCTGGTGAAGCGGCCACCGGGCACCAGGCGCACGTGCAGTTCGATGCGCTCACCGTCGCCCGGCGCATTGGCAAACGAGAAGGCGCGCTTGGCACCGTCCTCGAGCACGATGTTGATGTACTGGCCGGCGGTGAAGGGCAGCTTCTGGTCGTCGGGCAGCGACAACCACAACCGGATGACGTCGGGCGCCAGCCGTTCCATGCGCTCGACGCGGCCGCGATGGCGCTGCGCGCCGGTGGTGGCGGCGGCCAGCGAGGGCACGTCGACCTCGAATTCGACGTCCTCGAGCGCGGTGGCACAGCACATCAGCGCCTGGCCGCGGGCGCGCATGGCCGCGGTCAGTGCGGCCGGCTGGAAGTCGCCCTGGTCGACGCTGCCGTTGAGCACGGTGCACATGCACACGCCGCAGCCGCCCGAGCGGCAGTCGTAGGGCAGCGCCAGGCCGGCGCGCAGCCCGGCTTCGAGCAGGGTCTCGCCGGCGCGCGCCGCGACGGGGTGCGCGCCGGGGTGCACGGTCAGCCGGTGGCCGGCGCCGCTGCGCTTGGGCGGCAGCCAGGGGGCGACGGCCAGCAGGGCGCTGCCGCCGAGCACCAGCGCCCACACGCCGGCGATCGGCCATTCGTAGACCAGCGGGTACAAGGCGAGGAGAAACCAGTCGAAGGACAGCGTCTCCGGCGCCTGCCCCATGTGCGCCGGGCCGCCCTGGCTGACCACCGGCTGCACCAGCGACATCGCCACCAGCATCAACGCGACGCTGATCGCGATCGGCCGCGGCGGCTGCGTCGTGGCCTTGGGCACGCGCTGCACGTGCACCCACATCAGCAGCAGCGTCACCAGTGGCACACCGATATGGATGAAAACCAGCAGCGAAAACAGACGGTCGCTGACATTGCTGTCATAGATGAAATTGCGGATCAGCGTGCCGCCGAACATCGGCAGCCAGTCGAACCATTCGAAACTGGCCTGGGTGACGAACTGCGCCAGCTTGTCCCACGGCAGCATGTAGCCGTTGACGCCGGCGGCAAAGACCAGCCACAGCAGCGCGATGCCGGTCATCCAGGAGAACCAGCGGAAACCGCGCATGCGGTCGAAGGCCCAGTAGCGCAGCAGGTGCAGCGACATCGTCACGACCATCGCGTCGGACGCGTAGCGGTGCACGCTGCGCACGATGCCGCCGGCAAACCATTGGTCCTCGGTCAGCGCCTGCACCGAGCGGTAGGCGCCTTCGACGCTGGTGTCGAAGAAGGCATAGAGGTAGAGCCCCGTGCCGGAGACGATCCAGAACAGGAAGAAGGACATCGACCCCAGGTGGTAGTAGGGGTTGAGCTTGTCGCCGAAGGCGCGGTTGAACAGCGACTCCGCGAGCATGAAGCCGCGCCTGACGAGGCGCTTGGGTCCGAACGCCATCACACCTGCCCCCGACGCATGGCGCGCCAGACGACGATCACGAAGAGCAGCCCGCCGGCAATGGCCACGGCGCCGCCCAGCCCCATCAGCCCCATGCCGAAGACCTCGCCCGGGCTGCGCAGCACCTGCTCGGCACCGGCGACCTTGCGCTGCACGCCATAGCCGCCCGACCACACCAGGCCGACGATGTGCATCAGCTGACCCAGACCGTACAGGTAGGGCTGGCTCAGGGCCAGGCGCCCGCGTGGCGCGGCATGACCCAGGCGCGGCAGCAGGTGGTAGACCAGACCCATCAGCGCCAGCGTGACGCCGACGATGCAGCCGTGGTAATGCGCGGGAATCTTGACGTTGCTGCCGTCGATCGCCATGCCGATGACGCCGCCGGCGGCAAACAAGGCCATCGAGGCGATGAGTGCCGCGCGCAGCGGCCGTGCCTCGGCCTCGATGCCGCGCTGGCGCGCCAGCGCCAGCACCACCGCCAGCGCCACCGGCAGGATGGCCAGGCCGCCGCCGACGCGCATGCCCCAGGTGTGCAGCTCGCGGTGCTCGGGCCCCAGCACATCGTGCGCGATATAGGCATAGGGCGTCACGAAGACGGCCGCCAGCGCGATGGCAAACAGCAGCAACGTGACGCGGGCGCTCAGCGGCACGCGGGCGCCGGCCGCCTGCGCCAGCCACAGCCAGGCGACCAGCATCAGCAGCGTCCAGGTGAACTGCAGCGCATGGCCGCCGCCCCAGAAGAGGATCTCCCAGTAGGCCTTGCCGTCGAGCGAGCGCGGCACCACGGCGGCCGACCAGACGAAGGCCAGGCCGGCAACCGCGGCCGCCACCGCGGCGGCATAGAGGCCGAAGCGCAGGGCGACCGCGCCGTCGAGCGCACGCAGCCGGGGCACGTTGCACAGCGCCTGGCCGACCAGCATCACGCAGGACAGGCCGAAGACCACCAGCCCGGCCAGGAACCAGAAGGATTCGATCACCGGCACGTAGTTGGCCATCACCGGCGTGCCGGGGTCGACGAACGGCGCCAGCGCCATCATCGCGGTGCCGGCGGCGGCGCCGCCAAGCGCGACCCAGCCCCAGTTCTCGGCGCGGCGGCCCGCCTCCAGGCTCCAGAGCATGCCGCCGATGGCAAAGAACCACACCAGCACCGACAGGTCGACATGCACCACCAGGGCCGTGCGGAAGAAATCGGTGCCCGGCAGCCAGGCATTCACGCCCGGCGTGCGCGCCAGCACCAGCAGCACCGAAAAGAGCCCGGAGGCGATGAGCGCGGCCATGCCCAGCCACAGCCAGCCGCGGACCAGCGCGAGCTGCGTGCCCTGCACGGGCAGGCGGTAGTCGGCCGGGGCCGATGGGGAGGCTGCGTGCGTGCGGGCGTACGCGGGAGAAACGATGGAATTCATTGCAGCGTGATGCCGCCCTTCTCGGCGTTGAAGTCGATCACCAGCACCTGCGCCGGCGCCAGCTTGACCCGGCGCTCGAGGGTGTAGGCAAAGCCGGGGCTGCGCACATCGTCGCGCAGCCGCACCTGGATCAGTCGCTCGCCGGCAGGCACCGGCAGGCGGTGGTAGACGGCCGAGGACCCGTCGCGCGACAGGCCCGACGGATGCGCCTCGGCACGCGCCGCATTGCGGCCGTCGATGTCGAGCTCCACCGTCACCGGTGAACGCTCGCGCGGGCAACTGGTCGCCACGCGCATATTGGGCGGCAGCTTGGCCAGCTCTTCGGCGCTCAGGGTCCGGCAATCACTCACCGGCTTGCCGGCGTGCACCAGGCTGAGCTTGACGAGCGCCGTATCGGGCGCCAGGTGCCGGTAACTCGGCCAGTGCGAGAAGACGCCGATGAACAGCGCAAACAGGCCATAGAGCACGACCTGCCCGACCCAGGCCAGGGCGCCGCGGGGTTGAACGGGAACTTTGGAAGCTTCATCCATGATGCATCTTCGCGTCTGGCGCGTCCGGCGCATTGATCTGAGCCAAGTTTGCGCGCATCGTGGCCAGCGCGGCGTGCAGCACCGGCAGTTCGCCGGCGTCGGCCTGCGCGGATGCAACACGTTCGGCCGGCACGCTGGCGCGCAGGTGGGGCTCGCGCTGGCCGGCCAGGCGCTCGGCGGTCCAGCGCGCGCCCAGCCTGAAGGCACAACCGCCCTCTCGGCAGCTGGCGACCAGCACGCCGGCGGCGCCGTCGCGCAGCGCATATTCGACGAAGCTCGGCGGCAGCTGGCCGGTGCAGATGAGCGGCAGCGCCAGCACATCGTCGCCCTGCAGCTGGCTTGCATCGGCGCCCTCGGCGCAGCCGAAGACGACGATCGGCCGCGGCGCGTGCATCGCCTTCAACCCGCTGCGCAGGCGCTCGCGCAGCACACCGACCGTCAGCTGCGGCATGTCGATGCCGGTGACCAGCTCGGCCGCGCTGCGAAAAGGCGTCGACGAAGGGCAGGAGCCGGCGCAGATGCCGCAGCTGGCGCACAGGTCGGGGTCCACGCGCGCGAGCTGGCGCCCGGGCCGGCCATTCGGGTGCGGGTGCATGGTGATGGCGGCATAGGGACAGTCGGCAAAGCAGCGCCGGCAGCCGTTGCAGTTGGCCGGATCGACCACCGCCACCGGCTCTGCGCGGCGCGGTGCCGGCAGCCAGGGCAGCAGCATCAGCAGCAGCCAGGCCCCCGCCACCAGCGCCCAGGTGAGCGTGGCCGAGCTGGCATACATCAGCGGGTGCACGAAAAGCACGAACCAGTCCAGCGCCAGCGTGGCCGGCACCTCGGCCAGGTTGGCCGGACCCTGCCCGCGCACCGGCACCAGCAGGGCCAGCGCCAGCAGGCACAGCAGCGTGCCGGTCATCAGCCGCCGCGGCGGGAAGACCGCGGCGGCGGTGATGCGCTGGATGTGGAACCACAGCCCGAACAGCAGCAGCAGCGGCACCCCGAGGTGCACGAAGATGAAGAGCGAAAACAGGCGGTCGCTGACCGCGCCGGCGCCGAGAAAGTTGCGCGCCAGCGGGTTGGCCAGCAGCGGCAGGGCGTCCAGCCATTCGGCGGTGGCAATGGCCGAGAACTGCCCGAGCCGGTCCCAGTTGAGCCAGAAGCCGCCGACCGCGCTCACCGCCACCAGCGGCAGCAGCGCGCTGCCGGTCCACCAGGAGAAGCCGCGAAACCAGCGCCAGCGGCCGTGCAGGGCCTCGCGCAGCAGGTGCAGGGCGGTAAACAGGATGAAGGCATCGGTGCCATACCGATGCAGGCTGCGCATCAGACCGCCGATCGAGGCCCGCGACGCCGACAAGGCCTCGATCGACTCATAGGACCCGGCGGCCGAGGTGTCGAAGACCGCATACAGCCAGATGCCCGAGACCGCCAGCAGCCAGAAGGCCAGGAAGGCGAGCGCGCCGAGCTGGCGCAGCGGGTTGCCGACGGAGCCGAAGACCCGGTCGAAGCCCTGCTCGAGGGTGCGCCAGGCGGCCAGTGCACGCGGGCTGGGTACGTCGGTGGCAACCGTCATCGCGGGGGAGGGTGGCCGGGCCCCGCGGGCGCGGCCGATGGATGGCGGCTAGCGTGCCGCCCCGAGCGCCGGGGTGCGGGAACGCCGCTGCGAGCGCCACTCGCGCCAGAGGTAGACGCCCGCCGAGGCGAAGAAGGCCAGGCCGCCGAAGATTTCCAGCAGCAGCTTCCAGTCGTAGCGGTATTCGCCGGTATCGGCGTCGTAGACGGTGCACAGGATGCGCACGCGCTCGACCAGTTCGTCGAAGGTCGGCACCTTGCCCGCCGGTGGTGCCGACAGGATGAGTTCGCGCAGCGGCACGCCCAGGGCCTCGGCCGTCATGCGGTCGCCATAGACCTGGCTGTGGATGCGGCCCTGGGCATCGACCACGGTGACGCCGACCACATGGTCGAAACCCGCCGGTGTCTCGACCCAGCTGAAGCCGAAGGCCTTGGTCAGCGCCGCCACCTGCTTGCCGTGCGGGGCCAGGAATTCCCAGTTCGGATAGTCGATGCGGTGCTGCGCGGCGAAGGCGCGCATCGCCGTCGGCGAGTCGAAGGGCTGGTTGAAGCCGATGCTGACGACGTTGAACTGGTGCGGACCGAGCATGCGGTCCAGGCCCTTGACGGCCTCGTGCAGCGCGCGCGTCTGCGTCGGGCAGATGGTGAAGCAGCCGGTATAGATGAAGCTCACCAGCAGCGGCTTGCCGCGGTAGTCGGCCAGCCGCACCGGCTTCTCGCGCCGGTCCAGCAGCGTGAAGTCGGCCGGTGTCGAGCCGACCACCGCCTGGCTGTCGAGCACGGCCTGGCGCTGGTCGAGCGTGGGCACGCCCTGGGCGTGTGCGCCCAGCGGCGCGGCGCCCAGCACCACCGCGCACAGCGCAGCGGTGCGCCAGCGGTCAACGAAGCGCCGCATCGACCGCCACCCCGCCGATCAGCAGCGCCAGCTGCACCATCGACGCGAAGAAGGTGCCCATCGCGTGACGGCGTTGCGGGTCGCGCGCCAGCCGGTGCGAGTGGCGCAGGAAGTGCGCGCCGCCGACGACCGCGGCGACGGCGTAGGCCGGCCCTGCGCCATACAGCAGCGGCAGCAGCGAGGCCGCCACCAGCGCGATGGTATTGACATGCACGATGCGCGCGGCCCGCGGCACGCCGAATACCACCGGCAGCATCGGGATGCCGGCGGCCGCATAGTCGTCGCGGTTGGCGATCGCCAGGCTCCAGAAATGCGGCGGTGTCCACAGAAACAGCACCAGGGCCAACAGCCAGCCCTGGGGCCCCACGCTGGGGTCGACGGCGGCAGCGCCGGTGAGCACCGCGAAGCTGCCCGCCAGGCCACCGAAGACGATATTCATCCAGGTGCGCCGCTTCAGGCCGACCGTATAGACCACGGCGTAGGTGAAGGCGCCGAGGAACAGAAAGAGCGCCGAGGTGCCGTTGACCCAGGCCCAGGTGGCGGCCACCGCCGCCGCCAGCAGGCCGACGATCAACGCCATCCAGGCCGGACCGGCGTGCAGCGCCCCGCTGGCGAAGGCCCGATCGCGGGTGCGCTTCATCAGCCGGTCGCTGTCGGCCTCGACAAACTGGTTGAAGGCGCCCGCACTGGCCGACGAGACCAGCACCGCCAGTGCCATCAGCACCACCTGCCAGGCCGCCGGCGCCGGGCCCGGTGCAATCAGCATCCCGCCCAGCGCCGTGAGCATGATCAGCACGCCGATGCGCAGTTTGAAGACGCTGATCACCGTCCGCCAGCGCGGCACGGCGGCGATGGCTTCGGGCCGAGCCAGGGTGGGGGTCGTCATCGGGTACTCCTCGGAAACGCGCCGGCGTCGTCGATCAGCTCAGGCCCCACAGGGTCGACAGGTACTTCCAGTTGATGAAGTAGTAGAGCACGAAGGAGATCAGGAACACCATCGCCAGCACGAAGGTGCCGGGGGCGGCGAAGCCGACCGAACCGTAGCTCTGCACCGCGGCCGAAGGCGCGGCACGACCCAGCGGCGTGAACTTCGGGCTCACGTTGCCGGTATCGAGCTTCTTGCCCCACAGCAGCGAGCCGACGGTGATGTAGACGAACATGATGCCGCCGACGATCGCCGCCAGACCGGTGATGCCGACCAGGCCCATCATCAGGTAGGCCGCACCGGGCCATTCATAGGCCAGCGCCGCACCCTGGAAGGCCATGTCCCAGTGGCGCCGCGAGACGCCCAGGGTGCCCGCACCCATCATCACCAGCGCGAAGGCATACATCGACAGGCCGAAGACATAGGGCTGCCACTTGGCCATCGTCGGCGCGATCATCTCGCGCTTGAAAAGCACCGGGATCAGGTAGTAGGTCAGCGCCATGAAGGTCAGCGTCGTCCCGATCACCACCGTGGCGTGGAAGTGCCCCGGCACGTAGATGGTGTTGTGGATGATCATGTTCAGCTGCTCGGTGCCCATCATCACGCCGGTGATGCCGCCCAGGAAGCCGAAGCCGATGATCGAGATGAAGACGCCGCTGAAGGTCGGGTTGCTCCACGGTGCCTTGCGCAGCCACTCGAACAAGCCCTTGGTGAAGCCCTTCTGCCGCTGCGCCACCTCCATCGCGCCCGGGATCGTCAGCCCGTGCAGCATCGAGGCCAGCACCGCGAAATACATGAAGTAGCTGGTATTGACGACCTTCCAGCCCGTGGACAGACCCGGGTCCGCCAGCAGGTGGTGGGCGCTGGCCAGTTGCAGGAACAGGATGTACAGCAGGAAGGCCGAGCGGCTGACGCGTTCGCTCATCGGCTTGGCACCGAAGGCGATGGCCGCCACCAGATACCACACCGAGATGTGGGCGGCGACGTTGATCTGCTGCGAGCTGTGGCCGAAGGCCCACCAGATGGTGCGATAGACCAGCGGGTCGACTTCCTTCACCAGGCCCAGCGACATCAGCCAGGTCGGGATCAGGATGATGGCGCCGGAGCTGATCGTGAAGACCGCGATGATGGCGGCGGTGATGGCACCGAAGGTCACCAGCGGCACCGAGCCCTCGTAGGTCTTCTCCTTCTTGGCGACGACCAGCGTGCCGAAGAAGACGAAGCAGGCGATCAGCGCACCGACGGCGAACAGGATCAGGCCGAGGTAGAAATTCGGCTCGGCCATCATCGGCACGTACGAGGTCATCATCACGCTCGACGCACCGCGGAAGACCGCCACGTTGTTGACGATCGAGCCGATGAGCATCAGCGCGAAGGCCAGCCAGGCGATCTTCGGCGTCGCGATGCGGCATCTCAACAAGGTCGACGCCGCGAAATACAGCACCGCGATCTCGAAGAAGATGATCCAGAAGATCAGCATGTCGATGCCGTGGGCCGTGAGCACCATGTAGAAGGTGTCGGCCGGCAGCCAGTGCACCGCCGGCCACCGCGTCAGCACGACGCCGATGGCCAGCAGGCCGCCGATCAGCAGCCAGACCACGGCGACGAAGGCATTTGCCTTGATCAGCCATTCAGCCTGGTTCTCGAATTGCAGACCGGACCGTGGGCAGGTCCGGTAGGTGGTCGTGACGCTCATCGTCTCCCCCTCACTTGACGTACAGGCGGCCAACCATCTGGTGGTGGCCGATGCCGCAGAATTCGTTGCACACGATGGAGTACTGGCCCGACTGGTTCGGCGTGACCGTCACCACGTGCTCGAAGCCCGGCACCATCTGGATGTTGATATTGGCCGGCTGCAGCGAGAAGCCGTGGTTGTAGTCCATGGCCGTCAGGTGCAGCCGGTAGGTCTTGCCCTTCTCCAGCTCGAGGATGGGCCAGAAGTTCCACAGGCGGGCGAGCAGATAGACATCGCTGCCGGGCGGCGGCGCGACGACCGGGGTCTTCTGGTCGGTCTCGGTGCGCACCGTATATTTGTCGACCATCGCCTGCGCGGCGGCAGTGAACTTCTCGGGCGTGGTGCGATAGGTTTCGGTCGACAGGTTCTGAGTGCCCCAGATATGCCAGCCGACCATCATCGCAAACATGATCAGGCACCAGGTCAGCGCGATCACGATCCACGTGCCTTCGACACGATCGATCGGATGCTTGATCCACAGGCGCTCTGACGGGGGGAGGATGGCGCTCATCGTTCAGGTCCTTCCGACAGGGTTGGCGGGTGCCGTGCTCACTTGGCGGTGGGCAGCGTGAGGATGTCGATGACGCCCCACAGGTTGTAGACGACCATCGGGATGAAGACCCCGAGGAACAGCAGCATGAAGGGGTTGTCCAGCAGCTTCTGCAGCCAGGGAACCGGTTCGTTGGGATCGTCGTCGTGGTGTGTGCTCATCGCTTCTCCTTTTTTCGCGGACGCCAGGACCGCCAGGGAGTCGGGGCCAGGACGCAGGGAATTCTGTTGTGCTCCTCGTTGCGCGACCCATGAACCACGTCAAGAATTCGCCAACTAGCCCGCCAGCCCGGCCTTGACCCTGTTGCAGTCATGGTGTAAGGCGCATGCCTCGAACCCGCGCAGAACGCGCCAGATCCACCGTCATGACCCCCATCGATTCCCGACACCGCCTGTTGCGCCGCCTGGCGCTGGTCTGCACCCTGCTGATGCTGGCCACCATCGGGCTGAGCGCCTACATGCGGCTGTCGCAGGCCGGCATCGGCTGCGCCGACTGGCCCGCCTGCTACGGCGCACGGCTGGGCGAGCCGCCATCGGCCGACCGTGGCGTGGTGATGGCGCGGCTGGCGCACCGCGTGGTGGCCGCGGCCGCCCTGCTGCTGGTGATGGTGATGGTGATGCTCAGTGTTGCGCAGCGCCCACGCCTGGTGCGCGAAGGCTGGCTGTCGCTGGCGCTGCTGCTGCTGGCGCTGGCGCTGGCGGGGCTGGGCATCGTGACGCCCGGTGCACGCGTGCCGGCGGTGGCGATGGGCAACCTGCTGGGCGGCTTTGCCATGCTCGCGCTGTGCTGGCGGCTGGCATCGCCAGCCCCGGCACCCGGCCTCGGGCGCTGGGCCCTGGCGGGCCTGCTGCTGGTGGCGGTGCAGGTGGCGCTGGGGGCGCTGGTGAGCGCGTCCTACAGCGCGCTGTCGTGCAGCGGGCTGGTCGATTGCAGCCAGGCGGCACAGGTCACCGGTTGGGACTGGCGCGTGCTGAACCCCTGGCGCGTGCCCGGTGCCGACACGCCGCTGCCGCTGCAGCGTGCCGGTGCGCCGGCGCCCTGGGCACACCGGGTGCTGGCGCTGGGGGTGCTGGCCACGCTGGCCGGGGTGGCGCTGCTGGCCTGGCGGCGCGGCCGGCGCGCCGAGGGCCTGGCATTGATCGTGCTGGTCCTGCTGCAGGCCGCGCTGGGGCCGCTGCAGGTGGCCGCCGGCTTCCCGCTGCTGCTGGTGCTGGCGCACAACCTGACGGCCGCCGCGCTGCTGGCGGTGCTGGCGCGGCTGGTGTAGGCGCTGCCGCCGGTCAGCGTGCTGCACGGGGTACCGCCAGACCGGCAGGGGTTGCCGCCGCGGCTTGCCGGGTGCGCCGTGCGCGCACCAGCAGTGCCGTCAGCAGCGCGATGGCAGCACCGGCGCCGCCCGTGTGCGCCAGCGCGGCCAGCAGCGGCCAGCCGAGCACCACGTTCGACAGCCCGGTGGTCAGCTGCCACGCGGCCAGGCCGCCCACGCCCCAGGCAAAGCGGCGCAGGGCCGGATCGCCGGTGCGCGCCAGCCGCAAAGCCATCCAGGCCATCGCCGTCAGCACGACATAGGCCGCCAGGCGGTGCGTATAGTGGATCGCCGTCAGGGCCTGGAAGGGCAGCAGGTCGCCGTTGGCGGTCATGCCCAGGTCGCGGCGCAGCGTGAAGCCTTGTTCGAAGTCCATCGCCGGCCACCAGGAGCCCTGGCAGGCCGGGAAGGTGTTGCACGCCAGCACCGCATAGTTGGTGCTGACCCAGCCGCCGAGCGCGCTCTGCACGATCAGCAGGGCCAGCAGCGCCCATGCTGCCGATTGCAGCCGCCCCGGCAGCTCGATGCGTGCGCCGCCTTCGGCCTGCGTCTGCGCCGTCAGCAGCATCAGGCCCGCATAGCCACCCAGCAGGTGCAGCGTGACGATCGCCGGGTAGAGCTTCATCGTCACCGTGAGGGCGCCGAAGGCGCCCTGCACGCAGACCCAGACGAAGGCCGCCGTCGCCCACCAGGGCGAACTGACCGCGCCCGGCGCGCGCCGGTGCAGCACCCAGGCGGCGATCATCGACGCCGTGATGAGCGCGCCCAGCGTCGTCGCCAGATAGCGGTGGATCATCTCGATCCAGGCCTTGCCGGTCGTCACCGGCCCGCTCGGCATGGCGGTCTGGGCGGCGTCGATCTCGCGGCTGGCGCCGAAGGGGCTGGCGCTGCCGTAGCAGCCCGGCCAGTCGGGGCAGCCGAGGCCCGAGTCGGTGAGCCGCGTGAAGGCGCCGAACAGCACGAGGTCAAAGGTGAGCACCAGCGTCAGCAGCGTGAGCGCGCGCAGCCGCGCCCCCGGCTGGCCCGACCGGTGACGCCGCCACACCCACAGCAGCGGCACGAGCGCGAAGACGGCCGCCAGGATGAGCAATCGAAGGGCAGGCGACAGGTCGTACAGGCTGGAGGTCATGGGGCACTCGGCACTCGGCGTGCGGGTCGAACCGCTGGCGCGAGGCTAGACGTCGCCCCAGGCCTTGTCCTTGACGACGGTCAAGCGGATCGGGCCGCCACGGGAACGATCGTGATGGGCGATGCGGCGGCGTGCGCAATCGTTCCAGACCCTTGTTCGCTCGCTCACCCGACGCTTGTCCTTGACGACGAAGCCCTGGGCGCGTGGGCAACGACCTCGGGTCACAGAGCTTGCTGCGCGTCCTGCCGCGCACCCGTGCGACGGTCGGCGGGCGTGGTGCACCCCCTTCACCCCGATGCCGCATGGGCAGGAGACCTGCCGGCACGTTGAGATGGCGCGCCCTTGCGGCGCGATGCGCGTGGCGCCGAGGCCGGTCGCACCGGCGGCGCGGAATGCGGACCCTGAGGTCTTGCCGACCGTGCGAGCCCGCGTTCAGGGGAGCCGCGTGAGCACCGGAACACCGCCCTTGCGCAGGCAGCCGGCAGTGACGCTGCCCAGGATCGCCGATTCGAGCGGAGGCCGCCCGTGCGTCGTCATCGCGAGCATTGCGCCACGACGGTTTTCGACGAAGCGGGCAATCGACTCCGACGGCTCGCCGTGCAGAACCTCCCAGCTGGTGCGCACGCCGTAGCGGGCAGCGATGCCATCGGCACGCGACCGCAGGAACGACGATGCAAGCGTGTCGTCGCGTGGCGTGTCGCGTCCAGGCTGAGGCGCGGCCGTGATCGCCGTGACCACGGTCACGTCGGCACCGATCCAGCGGGCGAATGTGGCAGCCTCCTGGGTCATCACTTCCGACACCTGGGAGCCGTCGAGCGGCAGCACCACCGACTGGATCGGCATCGGTTCATGGGGCGTTCCGGATGATTCGCCTCGTGGCCGGTGCACGACCACCGGCTGCCCGGCGTGGCGCACCACCCGCAGCGCAACGCTCCCCAGCATCGCCTCCATCAACCCGCTGCGCCCGTGCGAGGTCATCACGATCAGCGTCCTGGGCACGCGACGTGCCTCCTCGATGATGGCGTCGGCGATGTCGCCGGGCGCGACGATGGCCCTGGCGTCGCCGGACACGCTGGCTGCGAGTGCGCCAAGCTGCTGCGCGGCCACTGCATGCTCTGCCGCGCTGCCGATAAACCTGACCAGCGACAGCCTGACTCCGGTGGCGCGAGCGATACCGAGGGCATGAGGAAAAACCTCCTCGCCGTACGCCGAGCCGTCAACGGGAATCAAGATACGGTCATACATGAGTGTGACTCCTGCGAGGGCGAAGCCTCGTGCCAGCATAAGAGATGCCGAGTGCAGCGCGATCGCGTGGCGCGCGTCGTGGCTGCGCATCCGAAGTTGCTCCGCACGCCGGGTCGTTCCCGGCTTCCTGCGGGGCCGGGTGAGGGCGTCGGCGCAGGCGGCCCGGGCAGGGCGAGCCGGCATGCGACAAGGCGCTGCGCCGACCGAGGCGGCACTGCGGCGGGGCACACGATCCAGTGCCAGAGTCGTTCGTGCCGATGGCCGCGCTGGCAGCACCCCGGGTCACGCGGCTTCGTCCTTCGCCGCCTGGCGGATGGCGTCGACCGCCTCCGGATTCATCAGCGTCGAGAGATCGCCGGGGTCTTCGTCGAGCAACGCGGCCCGGACCACCCTTCGCATCGTCTTCAGGTTCCGGGTGCGCGGCAGGTCCGAGCAGAATACGATCCGCCTCGGCCTGAACGAACGGCCCAGCCCGCTCACGACCGCGTCCGCGAGCTCCGCTCGAAGCCCGGCGCTCGCGGGCACGCCGTCGGCAGGTATCACCACGCACACCAGCGCCGCACCCTTGACTGCATCGGGGATCGCGACCGCGGCGGCGTCGACCACCTGGTGAGTCGCCAGCAACAGTGCCTCGATCTCGGCGGGGCCGGTGCGCTTGCCGGCAATCTTGATCGTGTCATCCGAGCGGCCGTGGATGAACCAGGAGCCGTCGTCGTCGCGGGATGCCCAGTCTCCGTGCACCCACATGCCGGGGATCCGCCGCCAGTAGCTGTCGAGGTAGCGTTCGGGGTCGCGCCACAGGCCGCGCGTCATGCCGATGCAGGCCTGGCGCATGACCAGTTCACCGACCTGGCCCGGCGCAACGCTGTTGCCCTGCTCGTCGACGATATCTGCGCCGGTCCCGGGAATGGGGCCCGAAAAGCTGGCCGGCTTGATCGGGTAGAGCACGTTTGTCGCAAGCAGGCCACCGACCTCGGTGCCGCCGGAATAGTTCATCAGCGGCGCATTGCCTTCGAGCACGCTGCCGCAAACCCAGGCCCACGCGTCCGGATCCCAAGGCTCGCCCGTCGAGGCTGCGACCCGCAGGCACGACAGGTCGTGCTGTCGACAAGGATGGCCCCCGTGGCGTTTCATCATTCTCGCCACCGTCGGACCGATGCCGAGAAAGCTCACCCGGTGCCGCGCCACCAGCCGCCAGAGCCGGTCGGTCTCCGGGTAGTCGGGCGTGCCCTCGGCCATCACCACGGTCGCACCGGCGAGCAATGCCGCCGTGACCTGCAGCGGTCCCACCAGCCAGCCGAAGTCGGTCATCCAGAGCAGGCGGTCCTGCGGCTTCAGGTCGAAGCACAGCAGGAAGTCCTCGCCGGTCTTGGCGGTGAGGCCGCAGTGCGTGTGAACGGTTCCCTTCGGCCGGCCGGACGTGCCCGACGTGTAGACGATCATCAGCGGATGCTCGGCCGACACTTCCCGCGCGGTGTGCCGGGGCGAGCCCGCTTCGACCAACCGGGCCCAGTGGACCTCCTTCCAGTGCACGCCATCGGCGTCGCGTCTCGTCGTCTCGGGAGCCCCCGGCCCGGCCCGTGCCGCGTCGTGTTGCACCACGACGAGGTGGCGCAGCGTGGGCACCTCCCGCGCTGCTTCGATGGCCGCGGCGCGCATGTCAACGCGCCGGCCGCGGCGCATGCAGAAGTCCGCGCCGATCAGCGCGACGGCCTCGGCGTCGTTCAGTCGCGTCGCGATGGCGGCCGCGCCGAATCCCGAAAACATCGGCAGGACGATGCAGCCCACGCGCGCCAGCGCCAGGAATGCGATCGCGACCTCCGGAGCCATCGGCAGGTAGACGCCCACCGCGTCGCCAGGCCTCAGTCCGAGTGACTCGATCCCCGAGGCCACGCGATTGACCTGTGTGGACAACTCGGCATAGCTCAGCGTCCGGATGGAGCCGTCCTCGCCCTCCCAGACCACGGCGGGGTGCGCGCCGCGGCCGGCAGCCAGATGGCGGTCGAGCAGGCTCTCGGTCATGTTCATCGTGCCGCCGACGCACCACTTCGGCCAGGGTGGGCCAGCCGACTGATCCAGGACCGTGGCGTAGGGTCGGCGAAAGCGGATATCGAGGTGGCGCAGCAGCGCGTTCCAGAACCACGGCGGGTCTTGCGCCGCCCGGCGCTCGAGCTCGGGGTAGTCGACGAGCCCCTCGGCGTCCATGAAGGCGCGCCAGTTCGCCGCGGCGCGAAAGGCCTCGCTCGGACGCCAGGCCTGCACCTGGGCGCCGGTCGGCTCGTTCTCAGCCACGGCGCAGCGCCGGGTTGGCCGTGTCGATGTCGCCGACGACGATCTGCACGATTCGCGGCGCCATGAAGGCCTTCATCTCCTGGTGCACCTGGGACACCTGGTAGCGCTCGTGGTCTTCCTCGCTGTCGAAGGTGGCGACGACCAGCCAGGGGTACTCGCCCGCCCGGGCGGCGAGATTCGGACCGAAGTGATAGTCGCGCACGCAGGGCAGCTCGGCGCGCACACGGGCGGCGTAGGCCTCGACGCGCGCGACGAACGCTGCGTCCGCGTCGACCAGGCGCATCAGGACGGCATGGAAGAACACGCGAAGACTCCTTCCGGGGATGGGCTCGATGTGCGGCGCGATGGCCGCCCGGCGGCCCCGCGACGCCCAGTCAGCGCTCGTGGACGCGAAGCGAAGAATATCAAAGGATGAATGAATAGTCAGTCATGATCTGCGACCCTTCGCCGCCGGTACCACCGGTCGCGGCGGCGTCCCTGTGTCGCACGGTCTGCCGAACAGTCTGCCGAACAGTCTTGCGAACGGTCTGCCGCTCGCGCGTGCCGATCGCTTTGTGGCGGCGATCTTTGCATCAACGGCCGCGATGCGGCCTCGCGCACCGTGGGTCCAGGTCGACCGACGCCGGTCATCCGCCGGTACCCGGGACCGGACTCTTGACATCGGGTGTCGCACCTGATCGAATGAACGTTCAGTCGGTCCGGTGGGCCGGCGCGGACACAGCAGGAGCAAACATGAACGGTTCGAAGAGGGTGTTGTTGTCGATCGCGTCGGCGGTTTCGCTGGCGCTGGCGCTGCCCGGCGCCGCAGGGGCGGCGAAGGAGCCGCTGAAGATCGGCGTGCCGACCGCGCTGACGGGAACGTATTCCGCGCTGGGCGACGAAGCCAAGCGCGCCGTCGAGTTCGCGGTCAACGAGGCCAATGCCGCAGGCGGGGCCGACGGCCGCAAGGTCGAGGTCCGCTTTCTCGATACCGAGGCCAAGCCCGAGCTGGCTCGCCAGCAGGCCGAGAAGCTGGCTCTCGAAGGCTTCAACATCATGACCGCCACGATCGCCTCCGGCGAGGTGCTCGCGATCGGGCCCATGCTCAACCGGTGGAACGCGATGTTCGTGGCCACCATCAACAAGGCCAACGACATCACGGGCAAGCAGTGCCAGGCGCGGCTGTTCCGGGTCAATCGCCCCGACAACTCCGACGCAGCGGTCGTCCAGCCCTGGCTCAAGACGCGCAAGGAAGCGAAGTGGGCGATCGTCGCGGCCGACATCGCGTGGGGCCGGAATTCCGGCGAGAGCTTCAAGGCCGCCGCGGGCGCCACCGGCAAGAGCGTGGTGTCGGAGAACTACCCGCCGTTCGGCAGCAACGACTACGCCGCGCACATCCGCAAAGTGCTCGACTCGGGGGCCGAGGGCGTCTGGGTGGCGCTGGCTGGCCGCGATGCGATCACCTTCGCCCGCCAGGCCAAGCAGTTCGGCCTGTTCGAAAAGGTCACCACCGGTGGTGTGAGCTTCACGACCGACGGCACGGTGAAGGTCCTGGGTGACGTCGTCAAGGGCATTCACACGATCGTCAACTACAGCGCCACGCTCGACACGCCCGCCAACAAGAAGTTCGTCGCCGACTGGGCCAAGGCCTACCCGGGTGAAGCGCCGACCAATTTCCAGGGCGAGACCTACATCGGCATGCAGATCATCCTGCAAGCGGTGAAGAGATCCGGCAGCGTGAAGCCCGCGGACGTGGCCAAGGCGATCTCCGGCGGCACCTTCGAGACGATTCTCGGCACGCAGGTGATGCGCAAGGCGGACAACCAGCTGATCGGGCCGAACTTCTTCGGCCTCGTCGAAGAGGCAGGCGGCAAGCTGCAGCCGGTCATCAAGATGACCGTGCCGGCCGAGCTGGCAACGCCGGTTCCGGACGGCAGCTGCAAGCTCTGAACATTGCGGCCGCGACGCGGCCCGAACGCCACGGGAGTCACGCGGCTTCGGTGGCGCAGGACCCGACGGAGAACCCTGGGCGATGATTCAAATAGTCAACGGACTGGTCTACGGAAGCTTCCTGTACGTCCTCGCCGTCGGGTTGGTTCTGATCTTCGGCCTGCGGCGGGTGACCAATTTCGCGCACGGCGGCTTCTTCATGGTGGGCGCCTACGTGTCGTATGCGGCAGCCGTCCACCTCGGGTTCTGGACCGGAATGGTCGTCTCGGTCGCAGCGCTGGCGCTGTTCGGCGTGCTGCTCGATCGCTTCGTATTCCGCCCCCTGTCGAAAGAGGAGCCGATCGTCACCCTGCTCGTGACCTTCGGTCTTCTCTTCGTCCTCGAGGACCTGGTCAGGACGATCTGGGGCAAGGACTTCATCTCGGTGGCGGCGCCCGATGCGCTTGCCGGTTCTGTGATGCTGTTCGGTTCGCAGTTCCCGGTCTACCGGCTGTTCGTGATCGGGGTCGCCGTGATCGTCGCACTCGGTCTTGCGCTGTGGCTCAGGGCAACCAGGGTGGGTCTGTACGTGCGGGCCTCGAGCGTCGACCCGGTGACGACCGGCATGCAGGGTGTGGACACGGACCGGCTGAGCGCGTTCGTCGTCGCGATCGGCACCGGGCTCGCGGGGCTGTCGGGGACGATCGCGGGCCCGCTGATGGCGCTCTCGCCTTCGATGGGGGGCTACATCATCATCGACTGTTTCATCGTGGTGGTGACCGGCGGTCTGACCAGCTTTACCGGCGCGTTCGTCGCCGCGCTCGTGATCGGACAGTTCCACAACCTCGGCCTGGTCTACCTGCCGGAGGTTGCCTCGGTCATTCCGCTGCTGATCATGGTGCTCGTGCTGGGCTTGCGCCCGCAGGGGCTGGCGGGGACCGGCAAATGAGCGAACCCGTCTCCCGCGTCGCGCCGACCGTCGGCGCCACGGGCCCGGCACCCCGAGCGGCCAGCGGCCGCATGCTGGTCGCGGCCGTGCTGCTGCTTGCCGCGGGCGTGGCCGTGCCCTGGCTCGTCGGCTCGCAGCTGATGCTGACCCTGATGACGCAGGCGGTGATCTACGCCATCCTGGCCACTGCGATCGGCTTCCTGATCAGGCAGAACGGGCTCACCAGCTTCGGTCATGCCGCGTTCTTCGGCCTCGCCGTCTACCTGCTGGCCCTGAACGGGAAGTACGATCTGGTGCCGGCCGAGGTGGCGGTGCTCGCGGCCATCGCGCTGCCGGCCGCCCTGGCCTTCGCGGCCGGTCTGGTGATCGTCCGGCTGCCCCCGCTGGCCTTCTCGATGATCACGCTCGCGGTGGCACAGTCCCTGCACGAATTGATGTTGCGCTGGCGCGAGCTCGCCAACGGCGATGACGGCATGCCGGTGCGCCTGCCCTCGACCTTGTTCGGCTTCGGCGTCGAGCTGTTCCAGTCGCCTTCGACGATGTTCGTCGTCTGCTGGTGCGCGCTGGTGCTCGTGGTGCTTGCGCTCGCGGCGCTGTCGCGCAGCCACTTCGGCGTACTGACTGTCGCCATCCGGGAGAACGAGGAGCGCGCCCGCTATATCGGCTATCAGACGCTGGTGCCGCGGGCGGTCGTATTTGCCATCTCGGGCGCGATCGGAGGACTCGCAGGCGTCCTCTTCGCCCTGTACAACGCCTTCGCGACACCGGGCGCGCTGCACTGGAGCCTCTCCGGAGAGGCGCTGATCATGGCGGTCATCGGCGGTGCAAAGGCGGTCTGGGGGCCGCCGCTCGGGGCGATGGTCTTCTTCGTCGTCAAGGACGCGGTGGGTGATCTCACCGAGCACTGGCCCGCGATCATCGGCGCGACCCTGATCGTGGTGACGGTCATGTTGCCGCACGGGCTCAGCGGGCTCGTCGAGCGGATCGTCCGCCGGCTGAAGGACAACAGGCCATGACGGGTCTCGCGCTCGAAGGGGTGGGCCTGACCCGCCGCTACGGCGGCTTCGCCGCGCTGGACAACGTGGCCCTGCAACTCGCACCCGGCGAGATCCGCGGCCTGATCGGGCCGAATGGCGCCGGCAAGTCGACGCTCATGGACGTTCTGTGCGGTCGTGGCGGTCCCACCGCGGGTCGGGTCGTCTTCAACGGCAACGACATCACCGGGCTGTCGGCGCAGGCCCGTCGGCGTGCCGGCCTCGCGCGCTCTTTCCAGAAGACGAACATCTTTCCGGACCTCGAGGTCCGCAAGCAGGTCGAGCTGGCCGCACGGATGGCCGAGATCGACAACACCGACGAAGTGCTCGACGTTCTCGGCCTGTCGGAGCTGGGCGGGCGTCGGGCGGCGGACATCGCCTACGGGGATCAGCGTCGACTCGATCTCGCGCTGGCGCTGGTGGGCCGGCCCTCGGTGCTGCTGCTCGACGAGCCAGCCGCCGGCCTGTCCATCAAGGAATCCCTCGTCCTCGCGCGCCTGCTCAAGGACCTGGCGACCAGCTGGAAGGTCACGGTCCTGCTGGTCGAGCACGACATGGAGGTGATCTTCACCGTGTCGGACCGCATCACCGTACTCAATCTCGGCAAGGTGCTCGCCGAAGGCTCGTGCGAGGAGATCCGCGCGAATACAGAGGTCGTCCGCGCCTATCTTGGATCGAGTTTCGAATGACGCTTCTGAGCCTGCACGAGGTCGACGCCTATTACGGCGAAGCCAAGATCCTGAACGCGGTCTCGCTCGAGATCGGCGCGGGAGAGCGGGTCGCCATTCTCGGCCGCAACGGCGTCGGAAAGACGACCGTCGTCAATGCCTGCCTGGGCATTGCCCGCGTCCGCAGCGGCGCGATCGCCTTTCACGGCGTGCCTCAGTCGGCGATCAAGCATTTCACCGCGGCGCGCTGTGGCATTGCCGTCGTTCCGCAGGGCCGCCGCATCGTCCCGGGGCTCACGGTCCGCGAGAACCTTGCCCTGGGCGCGGCGGTGAACCGCCCCGGCAAGTGGAACTTCGACACCGTCTGCGAATTGTTCCCGATCCTGCTCGAACGCGCGGACACGCCTGGCACGGCCATGAGCGGCGGGCAGCAGCAGATGCTCGCGATCGGCCGCGCGTTGATGGCCAACCCGGACCTGCTGATGCTGGACGAGCCGAGCGAGGGCCTGGCCCCCGTCATCGTCGACGAACTCGCCGCCACGCTGGTGCGCCTGGCCGCCGAGAAGACCAGCATCCTGCTGATCGAACAGAACTTCAGCCTGGTGCACCGGGTCGCCCAGCGCTATTACGTGCTGTCCAAGGGAACCGTCGTCGAGAAGGGCAGTGCGCAGGGGATGTCGATCGAGAACCTCAAGAAGCATGTGGCCGTATGAAGGCGGTCGTCGTCGAGCGCTTCGGTCAACCGGACGCGGCAGGCCTGCGCGATTGGCCGCTGCCCGTGCCGGGAGCCGGCGAGGTGCGCATCGAAGTCCACGCGATGGGCGTGAACTTTCCCGACCTGCTGACCGTCGCCGGCAAGTATCAGAACCTGCCGGCCCTGCCGTTCGTGCCGGGCAAGGAGCTTGCCGGCATCGTTGCGGAAGTCGGCGCCGGTGTGCGTCGCCTGCGGGTGGGTGATCGGGTGATGGCGCAGCGCGAGAACGGTGCCTTCGCCGAGCAGGTCGCGGTCAGGGAGGACCATTGCTTCCCGATGCCCGAATCGCTGCCCATGGTGCAGGCCGCCGCGCTGGGCCTGACCTACCAGACCGCATGGTTCGGGCTCCACGATCGCGGCGCCCTGCAGTGCGGCGAGACGGTGCTGGTCACGGGTGCGTCCGGTGGCGTCGGGACGGCGGCCGTGCAACTGGCCAAGGCGGCGGGTTGCCGAGTCCTCGCGGCCGTGTCGACGCCGGAAAAGGCCGAATTCGCCCGCGGCCTGGGCGCGGACGGCGTGGTGCTGACCGGCGATGCCGACCTGCGCGAATCGGTGAGGCGCCAGGTCTACGACCAGAACCACGGCCGTGGCGTCGACCTCGTCATCGAGTCGGTGGGCGGGCCCCTGTTCGATGCCTGCCTGCGCTCGCTCGCGTGGTCTGGACGACTGGTGGTCGCCGGCTTCGCCGGCGGCGAGATTCCGTCGGTGAAGGCGAACTACCTGCTGATCAAGCACATATCCGTCTGCGGCCTGCACTGGAGCGACTATCGCGAAGCCTTCCCGGAGAAGATGCGCGACGCCCAGGCACGCATCTTCGGGTTCTGGCGCGAGGGACGGCTCGATCCGCCTGTCACGGCCGTCTTGCCGCTCGAGCAGGCCTCGACGGCACTGCAGGCCATCGCGGCGCGCCGGGTGCTCGGCAAGCTCGTCCTCGAAACCGCCCGTGGCCGCGCCGCCCGCGACGGCGCGACAGGCCCTGCGGGCTGAACAAGCCAGCCAGCGATGCGCGCAGAACCGCCAGACGATCCGCCGCCGGGTTATCGCATGTGCGACATGCCGGACGGCCCGTTCACGCAGCCACTGGGCCCGCTCTTCATCCGGCTGGACGGCGCGGGTTTTGCGTTTCGCGCCGGTGAACGCCATTGCAACGCGCGTGGCGTGATGCACGGCGGGATGCTGATGACGTTTGCCGACCAGACGCTGGGCCTGACGGTGCAGCGCGCGGTCGGCTCGATCGAGGTGGCGACCGTCAGCCTGAACTGCGACCTGATCGACGGTGCCCGCCCGGGCGACTTCGTCGAGGGTGAGGCCATGGTGACGCGGATCACCCGCTCGATCGTGTTCGTGCAAGGCTCGGTGCGCTGCGGCGACCGCGTCCTGCTGACCGCGAGCGGTCTCTGGAAGCGCCTGCAAGGCAGCCCGGACAGCGCCGTTCCGGTTCGGCAACATCGAACGACCACCCACGCGAAGCCGCGCCCATGAAGAAGAAGCCCGTGTCTGCCGCCCCCAGGTCGTTCGACGCGACGGTCGTCAAGAGCCAGGTCACCGACGTCGCCCTGGTCCAGCGGCGGCGCGAGCAGATCGTGGCTGCAGCGGTCGAGCTGTTCTCGGTCCAGGGCTTCTACCGCACGACCATGCAGGAGATCGCGCGCAAGGCCGGCGTCAGCACCGGTCTCATCTATCAATATGCCGAGACGAAGGAAGACGTGCTGTTGCTCGGCCTGATGTTCGTGATGGAGCGTTTCCGCCGCGAGCTCGAGTCCAGCCGAGGCGAAGGCACGGAACCCCTCAGCCGGCTGTACGCCGCGCTCGACACCTACTGTCGCGTGGTCGATCGCCATCCCGAGGCGACCGTCCTGGCCTACCGGTCGACGATGTCGCTGCCGCGCGAGTACCGCGAGTACATCAAGCAGGCCGAACTCGCGACCAACGAGCTGATCGCAGAGCGCATCCGTGCCTGCATCGAAGCCGGCCTGTTCCGGGATGCCAAGGTCGAACTGCTGACCTACCGGCTCGTGCTGCATGCGCACGGCTGGTCCCTGAAGCACTGGCGTCTGAGCGAGTTCGCCACCATCGACGAGTATGTCGACGAGGGGTTCGATTTCTTCGTCCACGCCCTCGCCACGCGCAAGGGAAAGAGCCAGTACGCCCGGTTCCGGGCCTCGCGCGCGAAGCAGCTGTCCAAGCCCGTGCGCAAGGCGGCGGGCTGACGGCGTTTGCCGGCGGTCTGCCCCGCGCTTGACGCGGTGCTCGCCGTCCGATAATCTCGACCGTATTGAATGATCATTCATTCACACACATGATCAGACACGAATTCCAGCAGTCGACCCTCGTGGTCACCCTCGATCGTCATCCCGTCAACGCGATCAACCGCGAATGGATCGAGCGGTTCGACGGCATCCTCGACGAACTCGCCGCACGTCCCGGGATCGCGGTGATGCTCGTGCGCTCGGCGCAGCGCCTGTTCTCCGCCGGGGCCGACCTGAAGCTCATGCGGGACTGCTTCGACAGCGAGGCCGGCCCCGCGGAAATGATCGAGACCATTCGCCGGATGCAGCGGCTCTACGACCGGATCGAAGGCCTGGGCCAGGTCACCATCGCCGCGGTCGGCGGCGCGGCCTTCGGTGGCGGGCTCGAGCTGGCCCTGGCGTGCGACCTCAGGGTCGCGGCGGACGAGGCGCAGCTCGGGTTGCCCGAGGCCCGGCTGGGGCTGCTTCCAGGCGCAGGTGGCACGCAGCGTCTGTCGCGGCTGTGCGGCACGGGCGTCGCGCGCCGGCTGATCCTGGCCGCCGAGGCCGTGTCGGGCACCGAGGCGCGCTCGCTCGGGCTCGTGCAGTGGGCCGTGCCGGGTGCGGAGCTCGACGCGTTCGCCACGCGGCTTGCAGGGCAGGTCGCGGCGCTGGCGCCGGATGCCCTTGCGGCCTGCAAGCAGTGCCTTGCGGTCGCCGCCGGCTCCATGCAGCACGGCATGGCGGTCGAGATCCACGAGACGATCGCGCTGCTGAACAACCCGGTGACGCGGTCGCGCGTGGCCGACTTTCTGAAGAAACGGTGACGCCGGAATGCGTCTCGATGGCAAGACGGTGGTGGTGACCGGTGCGGTTTCCGGCTTCGCCCGGCGGGTGCTGGGCGCAGGCGCGGTCGATGGGCTCGTCAACGGCGCCGGATGGGGCAAGGCCGAGTCCTTGATGGGCAACGAGCCCGAGTTCCGGCACCGGGTGGTCGACGTCAACCTGATGGGCCCGATGCGCCTGGTGCGGGCCGTCTTGCGACCGATGGCGCGCCACTCGATCCATCCGAACTGCGTGTGCCCCGGTCCGACCGAGACGCCGATGCCGATGGCGGGGCCCGAGCCTCACCAGGAGGCATTGCTGCGCGCGATCCCGCGGCGCCGCTTCGGCAAACCCGGCGATGTGGCCGATGCGGTCCTCTTCCTCGCGAGCGACCGCGCCGACTGCATCACCGGACAGGTGCTCAGCGTGTCCTGCGGCCCGACGATGGTCTGAGAGCTGCACGAGCTCCGGGACCAGCCTTCCAACACGACATCAACAGCAGGAGAGAACACGATGCAACGAACGAAGATGGCCGGCTACCAGGCCACCCATTTCAAATGGGAATGCGACGGCAAGGTGGCGACGATCACCCTCAACCGTCCTGAGCGCAAGAACCCGCTGACCTTCGAGTCGTACGCGGAGTTGCGAGACCTGTTCGGCAAGCTGCGCCACGCCGCCGACATCAAGACGATCGTGATCACCGGGGCCGGCGGCAACTTCTGCTCGGGCGGCGACGTCCACGAAATCATCGGCCCGCTGGTGCGCATGCAGGAGGCCGACGACATGCCGGGCCTGCTTGACTTCACCCGCATGACCGGCGATCTCGTCAAGGCGATGCGCCATTGCCCGCAGCCGATCGTCTGCGCGGTCGACGGCATCTGCGCCGGTGCCGGCGCGATCGTCGCGATGGCCTCCGACATACGGATCGGCACTCCGCGCGCCAAGACGGCATTCCTGTTCGTGCGCGTCGGTCTTGCCGGCGCCGACATGGGCGCCTGCGCGATCCTGCCTCGGATCATCGGCCAGGGCCGGGCGTCGGAACTGCTCTATACCGGACGGGTGATGACGGCCGAAGAGGCCGATCGCTGGGGATTCTTCAACCGGGTGGTGGCGCCCGAGGCGGTGCTGTCCGAGGCCCAGGCGCTGGCCAGGGAACTCGCCGACGGCCCGACCTTCGCACACGGCATCACCAAGACCTGCCTGCACCAGGAATGGTCGATGGACATTGACTCGGCGATCGAGGCCGAGGCCCAGGCGCAGGCGGTCTGCATGCAGACGAAGGACTACGGACGCGCCTACCACGCATTCGTGGCCAAGCAGAAGCCCGTGTTCGAGGGCGATTGATGGTCGACTGCAGCTTCCTGTCCCGGCCCGTTCTCGGTGCTGCCGACCGGATGCTGCACGATCGCGTCGACGGATGGGCTGCCGGCCCCATGACCGCGGCCGCGCTGCAGGATGAAACCAGCGCTGCAGCGGCGCCGTGCAGCCGTTCGGTGGCCCGGGGGTCACGCAGGGGCACATCGCCGAGTCGCTCTGCCGCGAGATCCGCGCATGGCGGATCCGCGCGGGTGCCCGTGACCTGCAGCAGGCGATCATCGCCGGCCGGCTCCTGCACGAGCCCGGCACGACGGATCCATAGAGCGGGAGGTTTTCGATGATTCTGAACGAGCAGCAGACGATGATCCGCGACATGGCGCGCAAGTTCGCGCGTGAGCGGCTCGCACCGAACTCGGCGCGCTGGGACCGTGATGCGCATTTCCCGCGCGAGGCGCTCGAAGAGATGGGCCGCCTCGGCCTGATGGGCATGAACGTGCCGACCGAATGGGGTGGGGCGGGGGTCGACAGCGTGTCGACAGCGCTCGCGCTCGAGGAGATTGCCGCTGGCGACGCGGCGACCTCGACGGTGATGAGCGGCCACAACTCGGTCGGCTGCATGCCGATCGCCCGCTTCGGCACCGACGACCAGAAGGAGCGCTACCTGCGACCGATGGCCGAAGGCCGCATGCTGTGCGCCTTCGCGCTCACCGAGGCCCACGGCGGATCCGATGCCGGGGCCCTGGCAACCCGCGCGCAGCGCGACGGCGACGCCTATGTCCTCAACGGTGCCAAGCAGTTCATCACCACGGGCAAGAACGCCGACGTGGCGCTGGTCTTCGCGCGCACCGGCCCCGGCGACGGGCCGCGCGGGATCACCGCGTTCATCGTGCCGACCCGCGCGCCCGGGTACGTGGTCGCGCGCGTGGAGTCCAAGCTCGGCCAGCGCGCCTCCGACACCTGTCAGATCGCCCTCGAGAACGTCCGCGTGCCGGCTGCCGACCGGCTCGGCAGCGAGGGTGAGGGCTACCGGATCGCCCTGTCCAACCTTCAGGGCGGCCGCATCGGCATCGCGGCCCAGGCGGTCGGCATCGCGCGCGCGGCCTTCGAGGTGGCCCTGGCCTACGCACGAGAAAGGTCCGTCTTCGGCAAGCCGATCATCGAGCACCAGGCGGTCGGCTTCCGGCTGGCCGCGATGCTGACCCGCGTGGAGACTGCGCGCCAGATGGTCCTGCATACCGCCGCCCTCTCGGATGCGGGGCAGAACTGCCTGATGGAGGCCTGCATGGCCAAGCTGGTTGCCTCGGAGGCGGCCGAGTGGGTGTGCTCGGAGGCGATCCAGACCCTGGGCGGCTACGGGTACCTGACCGACTTCCCGGTCGAGCGGCTCTATCGCGATGCGCGCGTCTGCCGCATCTACGAAGGCACCAACGACATCCAGCATCTGGTGATCCTTCGCGAGATGCAGCTGCGCGAAAGCTTCTGAACATGGGGCATGGAGAGCGCAACGCCATGGCGCCAGACCTTTCGCTGCCGCTCGCCGGCATCCGGGTGCTCGATTTCTCGAACCTCCTCCCGGGGCCGCTGGCGAGCCTGCTGCTTGCCGAGGCCGGCGCGGAGGTCGTCAAGGTCGAGCGGCCGGGCAGCGGCGACGAGATGCGCGGCTACGAGCCTGCCTTCGGCGATTCGAGCGGCAATTTCGCGCTGCTGAACCGGGGCAAGACGAGCCTGTGCGCGGATCTGAAGGACGCGGCCGACCGGGCCCATGTGCTCGCGCTGGCGCGCGCGGCCGATGTCGTGATCGAGCAGTTCCGGCCCGGCGTGATGGAACGCCTGGGCCTGGGCTACGAGGCGCTGTCGCGCGAGAACCCGGGGCTGGTCTATTGTTCGATCACCGGATACGGGCAGTCGGGCGAGCGGGCGCTGAAGGCGGGTCACGATCTGAACTACATGGCCGAAACCGGCTTGCTGGACCTGAGCCGCGCGAGCGACGGGGCGCCGGTGCTGCCTGCGGTGCTGGCCGCCGACATCGGCGGCGGCGCCTATCCGGCGGCGATCGGCATCCTGCTCGCGCTGCAGCAGCGGGCCGGCACGGGGCGCGGCTGTCACCTCGACGTCGCGATGTGCGACAACCTCTTCACCTTCGCATACTGGGGCATGGCCGCCGGCCTCGCCGGCGGGCGCTGGCCGCGTCCGGGTGGCGAGTTGACGACGGGCGGTTCGCCGCGCTACCGGATCTACCGCACGGCGGACGGCCAGTACCTGGCAGCGGCGCCGATCGAGGAGCGGTTCTGGCAGGTCTTCTGCGACACGATCGGGCTCGACGCCGCTGACCGGGACGATCGCCCCGATCCGGCCGCCACGGCCGCGAAGGTCGCCCAACGGATTGCGGACGCGAGCGCCGAGGCCTGGCGTGAGCGATTTGCCGGCCTCGATGCCTGCGTCTCGGTCGTGGAGTCGCTGGCGTGCGCGATCGCCGATCCCGCCTTCACCGGACGCGGCCTGTTCGCGCGGGTCGTCGCCGCGGGCGGTGCCAGGATGCCGGCGCTGCCGGTGCCGGTTGCGCAATGCCTGCGCGATCCGGCGCAGGAGCGGCAGTCGCCCGCCCTCGATCCTGCGGCGCGACGCCGGGAGTGGTCGGTTGCAGCGCCGGCGTCGCGGGCCACCAGGCCGTACGACCTCGATGGCATGCGGATCCTCGTCACCGGCGCATCGGGCGGCATCGGGCAGGCAACGGCCCGGCTGCTGGCGGAGCTGGGCGCCGAACTGGTGCTGACCGACCGCGCCGAGGCGCCGGAGCTGGCCGACGCCTTGCGCCGCAACGGGCGCCGGCACCGCTTCGTCGCCTGCGACGTCACGTCGCGCGACGCGATCCAGGCCCTGTGCGCCGAGGCCGGCGAGCTCGACGCGGCCGTGCTCAACGCCGGCGTCTTTCCGCGCAGCCAGTGGGACGACGAGACCTGGGACGACGACTTCGACCTGGCGATGCACGTGAACGTGCGCGCGCCGGCGCATGTCGCCCGCTTGCTTCTTCCCGGCATGAAGGCGCGTGGCAAGGGCCGGATCGTCCTGCTCGGCTCCGTCGCCGCGCACACCGGCGGCAGCTATGTCGATTCGCCGCTGCACTACGCTTGCTCCAAGGGGGCGGTGCACACCATGGTCCGGTGGCTCGCCCGACGGGCCGCGCCCGAGGTCATGGTCAACGGGGTGGCACCCGGCTCCACCGACACGGCGATGCTCGCGAACGCCGATGCGTCGGCGCTGCGCGCGATGCCGGTGCCCCGCTTCGCCCGCCCCGAGGAGATCGCCTGGCCGATCGCCTTTCTGTGCTCGCCGGGCGCCAGCTTCGTCTGCGGCAGCGTGCTCGACGTCAACGGCGGCGCCAGCATGCGCTGAGCACCGGCCGGCACCATCGATGAAGGAGGCCATGATGGATGAGCGAAGCAGGCACGAGGAGCAGTTTGCGCTGCAAGGGCGTGTCGCCCTGGTCACGGGATCGGCGCGCGGCATCGGCTGGGGCATCGCGCGGGGCATGGCCGAAGCCGGCGCGCACGTGGTGCTGAACGACCTGCGACAGGACGCCCTCGAACCGCGGCTGGAGGAACTCCGCGCGGCCGGGCTGGAAGGCTCGGCTTGCGCCTTCGACGTCACCGACGAGGCCGCGGTGGCGGCCGGCGTCGCGACGGTCGTGGCCGCGCGGGGGCGGGTCGACATCCTCGTCAACAATGCCGGCATCCAGACACGCAAGCGTTTCGTGGAATTCAGCTACGACGAGTGGCGTGCCGTCATCGACACCCACCTCAACGGTGCCTTCCTGGCCACGCGGGCGGTGCTGCCGCACATGATCGCCAACCGCTTCGGGCGCATCATCATGATCGGGTCGGTCGCGGTCCAGTCGCCCAAGCCCCAGATCCCGGCCTATGCGGCCGCCAAGGGCGGCGTGACCTCGATGGTCCGCGCGCTGGCGGTGGAAGTCGCGCCGCTCGGGATCACCTGCAACGTGATCGCGCCCGGATATATCGCGACCGAATTTACCCGCGCGCTGCACACCGACGAGGCCTTCACCGAACGGCTGATGGAACGCGTGCCGGCCGGGCGCTGGGGGCTGCCGCAGGACATCGCTCCGGCTGCCGTCTACCTCGCGTCGGCGGCCGGGGCCTTCGTCAACGGCAGCGTGCTGACGGTGGACGGCGGCTTCCTCGCCTGCGGCTGAGGCGGGCGCTGAGGGCGGCGTCGTGGGGCGCGGCCGGGTGCAGGGTCAGCACCCTGAGCACGTCGTGGCCGAGGGCCCGAGCCGGTCGAAGGCGGTGACCCGTGCACACGGGCCGACAAGCGCAGGCGCGCCGTTGCCTGGCTCAGAGGCTCGGATGGTTGCCGCCCGATACCGCGAGGATCTCGCCGGTGACGAACGACGATTCGTCGCCGGACAGGAAGGCGACCGCGTCGGCGATCTCCTGCGGCAGGCCCGGCCGGTTCAACAGGCATTTCGCCAGAAACCGGTCACGGTCCTCGGCGGTCAGTCGCTCGACGACGCTGGTCTGGATCATGCCCGGCGCGATGCAGTTGACGTTGACGTGCGGCGCAAACTCCATCGCCAGCGTGCGCGTGAGCGACGCCACCGCTGCCTTGGCCGCCGCGTAGTCGGCCTGGCCAGCCTCACCCGCGAAGACCACCGAGGCCACGTTGACGATACGGCCCCAGCCGCGCGCCAGCATGCCGGGGGCAACCATGCGGATCATGTGAAACCCGGCTTCAGGTTGAGCGCGAAGGTGTCGTCCCATTGCGCTTCGTCGAGTTCGAGGAAGGGGGTAAACAGGCGCGGTGAGCGGATCCCGCCGACGACATTGACCAGCACGTCGATCCTGCCGAAGGCCTCGCTGCCGCGGGCAACGACGCTCGCCGCCTCCTGCCGGTCCGTCACGTCGGCCCGGACGGCGACGAGTCCGCCGTCCGGGACCACCTCGGCGACGTCCCTTTCGGTGCCGGCGAGTCGGTTGCCGGAGATGTCGGTGAGCACCAGCCTGGCGCCTTCGCGGGCAAGCTTCAGGGCGACCGCCTTGCCCATCGGGCCGCCCGCCCCGGTGACGAGGGCGACCCGTTCACCGAGCCGCTTCATTGCGGTTCCTGCTGCAGCATGTCGCGAAGCTTGAACTTCTGGATCTTCCCGGACGGCGTTGCGGGCAGCGCGTCGCGGATCTCGAGTCGCTCGGGCATGTACTGGAGCGCGAGCTTGTGCGACTTGAGGAAATCGATCATCGAAGCGAAGTCGAGGCTCTGCCCGGCCTTGGGCACGACGAAGGCGCAGGCCCGTTCTCCGAGCCGCGGGTCGGGGTAGGCGACGATCGCCACCTGCGCGACGGCAGGGTGACGGTAGAGCAGGGCCTCGATCTCGATCACCGGGATGTTCTCGCCGCCCCGGATGATGACGTCCTTGCTGCGGCCGCTGATGCGGATATAGCCGCGCGCGTCGACGTAGGCGAGGTCGCCGGAGTCGAACCAGTCGTCGGCGTCGGTGTTGTTCAGATGGGGGCGCTTGAGGTAGCCGCCGAAGTTCGAGCAGCCGCGAACCAGCAGGCGTCCGATCTCGCCGGTCGGCAGCGCTGCGCCGGCGGCGTCGGCGATCTTTACCGCCATGCCCGGCAGGGGGCAGCCGTCGGTGTTCACCGGGCGCTCGTCGGCGTCGTCGAGCAGCGTCGTGGTGACGGCGCCGTTCTCGGTCATGCCCCAGGCGGAGACGATCTTCGCGCCCAGCGCGGCCCGCGCCTGCTCGACGAGCGGGCCTGGGATCGGCGCCCCCGCGCACAGGAAGGTGCGCAGGCTGGGCAGGGACTTGCCCGTCTGCGTGACGGTGCGGGCGAGGTCGGTGAGGAAGGGCGTGGAGGCCATCGTGAAGGTGGCGCCCTCCTCGCGGATCAGGTCGACCGCGCGGCCGGGATCCCAGATGTCCTGCAGCACCGCGGTCGCCTGCAGCACGATCGGCATCATCAGCCCGTACAGGAAGCCCGTCTGGTGGGCCATCGGCGAGGCCATCAACACGACGTCATCTGCCGACAGCCGCATCCGCTCGGCGTAAGGCAGGATGTTGGACATGACCGTATTGGCCGAGTGCATCACGCCCTTGGGCTCGCCGGTCGTGCCCGACGTGTAGATCATCTGGGTGACGTCGTCAGGGCCGGGGCGGTTGGCCGTCAGGATGGCCCGGGCATCGGGCTCGAGCTCCCACCGGGGGACGGTCAGGCGCGCCTCGAAGCTGTCCGGGCCCTGGCCGCCGATCGCGAGCACATGCGCCAGGTCGGGCAGGCTGGGCTGCAGGCCGCGCAGCATCGCTTCGAAATCGAAGCCGCGAAACTGCTTCGGCACGATCACGACCTTGCTGCGGCCGTGCGCCAGCATGAAGGAGAGCTCGCGCTCGCGGAAGATGTGCATCAGCGGGTTCATGACCGCGCCGATCCGCGAGCAGGCCAGGTAGACCAGCGTGAATTCCCACCAGTTGGGCAGCTGGCACGACACGACATCGTTGCGGCCCACGCCAAGACGCGACAGGCCGACGGCGACCCGATCGGCGAGCATGGCCAGCTCGCGATAGGTGAAGCGGTGCGTCTGGCCGCGATCGATCGAAAGAGCCGTCAGCGCGACCTTGTCGGGACGCTCGCGCAGGCACCGGTCGAGATCGTCGTTGATGGTGCGGTCGGGCCAGCGGCCTGCAGCGACCATGGCGGCGCGGCGCGGCGGGATCAGGATTGCGTCGAATTCCAATTTCTCTTCTCCTGTCGTCGGGCTCCACGCCCTCGGGGTCCGGACCGGCGACTGATCCTAATCTCGATCCGCGACCGATTCACGTCGCCTGCCGACGAAGATCGGCCATGTGCATCTGCCCGAAGGGCCTGCCTCTTCGCGCGGCAAGGCGGTCAGAGGCTGGCCACCAGCTCCGGCACCGCCGTGAACAGGTCGGCCTCCAGCCCGTAGTCGGCGACGCTGAAGATCGGCGCCTCGGGGTCCTTGTTGATGGCCACGATGACCTTGGAGTCCTTCATGCCCGCCAGGTGCTGGATGGCGCCGCTGATGCCGGCGGCGATATGCAGCTGCGGCGCGACGATCTTGCCCGTCTGCCCGACCTGCCAGTCGTTGGGCGCATAGCCGGCATCCACCGCGGCGCGGCTGGCGCCCAAGGCGGCGCCGAGCTTGTCGGCCAGCGGGGTGAGCACCTGGCTGAATTTGTCGCTGCTGCCCAAAGCGCGGCCGCCGCTGACGATGACCTTGGCGGCGGTCAGCTCGGGGCGGTCGCTCTTGGCGATCTCGCTGCCCAGGAAGCGGCTCAGCCCGCTGTCGGCCACCGCGCCCAGGCTTTCGACCGGCGCGCTGCCACCGCTGGCCGCCGCGGCGTCGAAGCCGGTGGTGCGCACGGTGATGACCTTGATGGCGTCCAGGCTCTGCACGGTGGCCATCGCATTGCCGGCGTAGATGGGCCGCTCGAAGGTGTCGGCGCTGATGACCCGGGTGGCGTCGCTGATCTGCGCCACGTCCAGCAGCGCGGCCACGCGCGGGGCCACGTTCTTGCCGGCGGCGGTGGCCGGGAAGAGGAGGTGGCTGTAGCCCTGGGCGATGGCCACGACCTGGGCGGCGACATTCTCGGCCAGGCCATGGTCCAGGCCGGGGGCGTCGGCATGCAGCACCTTGGCCACGCCGGCGATGCCGGCGCCAGCCTGCGCGGCGGCGGCGGCATTCGCGCCGGCCACCAGCAGGTGCACGTCGCCGCCGCAGGCGATGGCCGCGGTGACGGTATTCAGGGTCGCGCCCTTGATGGACGCGTTGTCGTGTTCGGCAATGACCAGGGCTGCCATCAGATCACCTTCGCTTCGTTCTTGAGCTTGGCCACGAGGGTGGCGACATCGGGCACCTTGACGCCGGCGCCGCGCTTCGGGGGTTCGACGACCTTGAGCGTCTTGATGCGCGGGGCCACGTCCACGCCCAGCTCGGCCGGCTTGACGATGTCCAGCGTCTTCTTCTTGGCCTTCATGATGTTGGGCAGCGTGACGTAGCGCGGCTCGTTCAGGCGCAGGTCGGTGGTGACGATGGCCGGCAGCTTGACTTCGAGCCGCTCCAGGCCACCGTCGACTTCGCGCGTGATGACGGCCTTGCCGTCGGCCACTTCGACCTTGCTGGCAAAGGTGGCCTGCGGCAGGCCGGCCAGCGCGGCCAGCATCTGGCCGGTCTGGTTGCAATCGTCGTCGATGGCCTGCTTGCCCAGGATCACCAGGCCGGGCTGTTCCTTGTCGACCAGCGCCTTGAGCAGCTTGGCCACGGCCAGCGGCTGCAACTCGTCGGCGCATTCCACCAGGATGGCGCGGTCGGCGCCGATGGCCATCGCGGTGCGCAGCGTCTCCTGGCAGGCCGTGGGACCGCACGAGACGGCGATGACCTCGGTGGCCACGCCCTTTTCCTTCAGCCGCACCGCCTCCTCGACGGCAATCTCGTCGAAGGGGTTCATGCTCATCTTGACGTTGGCCAGATCGACCCCGGTGCCGTCGGACTTCACGCGCACCTTCACGTTGTAGTCGACGACACGCTTCACGGACACGAGGATCTTCATCGCGGCCCCTCAGTTGGCAAAGGCTGCGATGCCGGTGATGGCGCGCCCGAGGATCAGCGCATGGATGTCGTGCGTGCCCTCGTAGGTATTGACCACCTCCAGGTTGACCAGGTGGCGCGCGACGCCGAATTCGTCGCTGATGCCGTTGCCGCCCATCATGTCGCGCGCCAGGCGGGCGATGTCCAGCGCCTTGCCGCAGCTGTTGCGCTTCATGATGCTGGTGATCTCCACCGCCGCCGTGCCCTCGTCCTTCATGCGCCCCAGCCGCAGGCAGCCCTGCAGGCCGAGCGTGATCTCGCTGAGCATGTCGGCCAGCTTTTTCTGCACCAGCTGGTTGGCGGCCAGCGGGCGGCCGAACTGGATGCGGTCCAGCGTGTACTGGCGCGCGCGGTGCAAGCAGTCCTCGGCCGCACCCAGCGCGCCCCAGGCGATGCCGTAGCGCGCGCTGTTCAGGCAGGTGAACGGGCCCTTCAGGCCGCGCACCTCGGGGAAGGCGTTTTCCTCCGGGCAGAAGACGTTGTCCATCACGATCTCGCCGGTGATGGACGCACGCAGGCCGACCTTGCCGTGGATGGCCGGCGCCGACAGGCCCTTCCAGCCCTTTTCCAGCACGAAGCCACGGATCTGCCCGCCGTCGTCCTTGGCCCAGACGACGAAGACATCGGCGATCGGGCTGTTGCTGATCCACATCTTGCTGCCCGACAGCGCATAGCCGCCGTCGACCTTCTTGGCGCGCGTGATCATGCTGCCGGGGTCGGAGCCATGGTTGGGCTCGGTCAGGCCGAAGCAGCCGATCCACTCGCCGGTGGCCAGCCTGGGCAGATATTTGCGCTTGGTGGCCTCGTTGCCGAACTCGTTGATCGGCACCATCACCAGCGAGGACTGCACGCTCATCATCGAGCGGTAGCCCGAATCCACGCGCTCGACCTCGCGCGCGATCAGGCCGTAGCAGACATAGTTCAGGCCGGCGCCGCCATAGGCCTCGGGGATGGTCGGGCCCAGCAGGCCCAGCTCGCCCATCTCGCGAAAGATGGCGGGGTCGGTCTGCTCGTGGCGAAAGGCCTGCTGCACGCGCGGCGCCAGCTTCTCCTGGCAGTAGGCGGCGGCGGCTTCGCGCACGGCGCGCTCGTCGTCGCCGAGCTGCTGGTCGAGCAGCAGCGGGTCGTCCCATTGAAAGCGGGCTTTGGATGCGGTGTTCGAGCTCATGGGGTTCTCCGGTTCGATGGGCGTCAGGCGCGGCCAACCAGGTCGCGGCCGATGATCAGTTGCTGGATCTGTGTCGTGCCTTCATAAAGGCGCAGCAGGCGCACGTCGCGGTAGAAGCGCTCGACCGGGTATTCGTTGATATAGCCGGCGCCGCCGTGGATCTGCACCGCGCGGTCGGCCACGCGGCCGGCCATCTCGGTGCAGAACAGCTTGGCGCAGGACACGCGCATCGACACATCGGGATCCGACCGCTGTGCCGGCTTGCGGTCGAAGCGTTCGGCCACCTCGCGCACCAGCGCCCAGCCGGCCAGCAGCTCGGCCTGGCTGTCGGCCAGCATGGCCTGGATGAGCTGGAATTCGCCGAGCGCCTTGCCGAACTGCTTGCGCTCGCGCGCATAGCGGGTCGATTCGTCGAGCACCCGCTGCGCGATGCCGCAGGCCACCGCCGAGATGTTGAGCCGGCCGCGGTCGAGCACCTTCATCGCGGTCTTGAAGCCCTGGCCGGGCTCGCCGCCGATGATGTTGGCGGCCGGCACGCGCACGTTGTCCAGGATCACGTCGCAGGTCATGGTGCCGCGCTGGCCCATCTTCTTGTCCTTCTTGCCGAGCTGGATGCCCGGCAGGTCGGCGGGCACGATGAACGACGAGACGCCGGGCGCGCCCGGACCGCCGGTGCGCGCCATCAGCGTGAAGGCGCCGGCGCGCGGCGCATTGGTGAAGTAGCGCTTGGTGCCGTTGAGCACATAGTGGTCGCCGTCGCTGCCCGTCACGAGCTCGGCCCGCGTCTTCAGCGAGGCGGCGTCCGAACCGGCGTCGGGCTCGGTCAGCGCGAAGGACATGATCAGCTCGCCGCTGGCCACGCGGGGCAGGTAGGACGCCTTCTGTTCGGGCGTGCCGTCCATCAGGATGCCCTGCGAGCCGATGCCGATGTTGGTGCCGAAGACCGAGCGGAAGGCCGGCGCGGTGCGGCCGAGCTCGAAATTGACCTGCACCTCCTGGCTGACCGACAGGCCGATGCCGCCATATTCCTCGGGCACGGTGAGGCCGAAGAGGCCGAGCTCCTTCATGGCCTCGACCAGTTCGGCCGCCACCTCGTCGTGCTCTTCCAGGTCGTTCTCGGCGGGGATCAGCCGTTCGCGGATGAAGCGCTGGACGGTGGCCAGCAGGATGTCGAAGGATTCGCTGTCGAGTGCCATGGTGCAACGCTCACTCGAGGGTGATCTTGCGGTCCCTGATGAGGGTCGACAGCATCTTGCCTTCGTCGGCCAGCAGCTTGCGGAAGGCCGGCGTCTCCACCGGGGCGGGCTCGGCGCCCAGGCTGTTGAAGCGCTCCTTCAGCGCCGGCGCCGCCAGCGCCTTGGACAGCGCGCGCGACAGGCGTTCGGTGACGTCGGCCGGCAGCTTGTTCGGCGCCCAGACGCCGAACCAGATGTCCAGGCTGGCATTCTTGATGCCCAGGTCGGCGTAGGTGGGTGCATCGGGGAAGAAGGGCGACTTGCGCTCGCTGGCCACGCCCAGCAGCTTGACCTTGCCGCTCTTGATGTGCGGGAAGGCGATGCCCGGGTCGAAGACGAAGTCGGCCTGGCTGGCCATCACGTCCTGCAGCGCCGGCGCCGATCCGCGGTAGGGCACATGGGTGACGAAGGTGCCGGTGCTTTGCTTGAACAACTCCCCCGCCAGGTGCGGGGGCGTGGCCGTGCCCGAGGAGGCATAGTTCAGCTTGCCCGGCTGGGACCTGGCCAGCGCCACCAGATCCTTGACGGTCCTGGCCTGGAGGTCGGGCCTGGCCACCACGTACATCTGCATGCGGCCGATCCCCGTCACGGGCGTCAGGTCGCGCGACGGCAGCACGCTGGACTTGAAGAGGTAGGGGTTGGCCGTCTCCACCGAGGTCGGCGCGACGAGCAGCGTATAGCCGTCGGGTGCAGCGCGCGCGACCTCGCCCACGCTCAGGTTGCCGCTGGCGCCCGGCTTGTTGTCGACGATGAAGGACTGGCCGAGCGACTCGGTGAGCGACTGCGCCAGCGCGCGCGCCATCACGTCGGTGCCGCCGCCGGGGGCGAAGCCCACCACCAGGCGCACCGGCTTGGACGGCCAAGCCGCCGGCTGGGCGGCGGCCGGAAGGCCGGCGGTGGCCAGGACGGCCGCCGCACCGAGGGTCAGCCGACGGCGCGCTCGCAAGGACAGGGGGTGGCTCGGGGTCTGGGTCATGGTTCCTGAAGGGGTGCCATCGGCCGACGGGCGAGCCGTGGGTCGCTCGCCGGTCGGCGCAACGGCGGGAACTCGGGTGTCGAGGTGGATGGATGCGTCAGCCCTGCTGCGCGGCGCGGATCGCCTGCACCGACTCGGGGTTGACCAGCGTGCTGAGGTCGCCCGGCGCCTCGCCGAGCCAGGCCGCGCGCACCACGCGGCGCATCAGTTTCATGTTGCGGGTGCGCGGCAGTTCGGGCACGAAGACCACCCTGGCCGGGCGGAAGGCGCCGCCCAGGCCGGCGGCGACCGCCCCCGACAGCGTCTTCGCCGCCGCCGCCTCGTCGATGCCGGGCCGTGGCACGCACACGCAGACGATGGCGGTGCCCTTGATCGGGTCGGGCACGCCGATGGCCATCGCTTCCGCCAGCAATCCGGTTTCCATCAGCAGCGCCTCGATCTCCGAGGGCCCGGTGCGCTTGCCGGCGATCTTCAGCGTGTCGTCGGAGCGGCCGTGCACGTACCACATGCCATCGGCGTCGCGGCTGGCGAAATCGCCGTGCACCCACAGGTCGGGCAGGCGCGACCAGTAGCTTTGCAGGTAGCGTTCGCGGTCGTGCCACAGCCCGCGCGTGAGGCCGATGGTGGGCGTGCGCATCACCAGTTCGCCGGTGACGCCGGCGGCCACGGAAACCCCGTCGCCGTCGACCACGTCGGCGCCGGTGCCCGGCACCGGGCCGGCAAAGGCGCAGGCCTTGAGCGGGTGGATCACGGTGCCGGTGAGGATGCCGCCCATCTCGGTGCCGCCGGAAAAATTGAGCAGCGGCACGCGGCGCCGGCCGATGCGCTCGAAGGTCCAGTGCCAGGCGTCGGGCGTCCACGGCTCGCCGGTGGAGACGATGACGCGCAGCGAGCTCAGGTCGCGTTCGGCGAGCGCCGACGCGGGCAGCGACATCGACAGCCGCGCCACCGTCGGCGCCAGGCCCAGGTAGCTGACGCGGTGGCGCTCGACCAGCCGCCACAGGCGGTCGGGCTCGGGGTAGTTGGGCGCGCCTTCGGCCAGCACCACCGTGGCGCCGACGAGCAGGCCGCCGAAGACGAGCATGGGGCCGACCAGCCAGCCCATGTCCGACATCCACAGGAAGCGGTCGTCGGGCTTGAGATCCATGCAGATCGACAGGTCCAGCGCCGTCTTCACCGGGAATCCGCAGTGCGAATGCACCACGCCCTTGGGCTTGCCGGTGGTGCCCGAGGTGAACATCAGCAGGAAGGGGTCGTCGGCCGGCATCGGCTCGGTCGGCACCGCCGCCACATCGTCGGGTGCGCCGGCGGTCAGCTCGTGCCACCAGTGGTCGCGTCCGGCCGTCCAGCCGTGCGGCGTGGCCAGGTGGCTCAGCACGACGACATGCTGCACCCCGGGACACTGCGCCAGCGCCTCGTCGACGACCGACTTCGCGTCGACGGGCTTGCCGCGGCGCAGCGAGCCATCGACGGTGATCAGGGCCCTGGCCTGGCCATCGTTCAGGCGCTGCGTGATGGCGTCGGCACCGAAGCCCGAGAACATCGGCAGCACGATGCCGCCGACCTTGGCCACCGCCAGCATCGCGGCAGCCGCATGCGGCAGGTTGGGCAGGACCATGCCGACCACGTCGCCGCGACCGAGTCCGAGGCGGCGCAGGCCCCAGGCCAGGCGGCAGGTCTCGCGGTCGAGGTCGGCGAAGGTCCAGGTGGTGACCGTGCCGTCCTCGCCCTCCCACACCAGCGCCGGCAGCGCGTGGCGTGGCGTGCCGCGGTGGCGGTCGATGCAGTTGAGCACGACGTTGGTCATGCCGCCCACGCACCAGTGCGCGAAGGGCCGGCCGTCGCCGAGGTCCAGCACCCGGTCGTACGGACGCATGAAGCGATAGTCGAGAAAGCGGATCAGCGCGTCGTGAAACCAGGCCGGATCCCGGTTCGCGCGTTCGTTGAGCGCGTCGAAGCCGTCGATGCCGAGCGTGCGCATGAAGCGGGTCAGGTTGGCCGCCTGCACGGTGCCGGCGTCGGGCCGCCACACGATGTCCGCGGCGTCGGGGGCTTGGTCTTGCACGGGCATGACAGGTTCTCAGCAGTGGTCGAACGCGGGCTTGCGCCCGCCGCGTTTCAGAGCAGGCCGTCGCGCAAGAGCTCGCGCAGCCAGGACTTCCGGATCTTTCCCGACGGGGTGGCGGGCATCGCGTCGCGCACGATCAGCCGCACGTCGGGGCAGGCCACGAGTGCGTCGAAGTCGTCGGCGCCGCCGCCGTCCACCACGACCCCATGCCAGGCGAAGCGACGCACCTCGCCGGACTCGGCGCGCACGGCGGTCAAGGCGAGCCTGTCGGGACCAGCCGCGGCGCACGCATCGAGTTCGTCGTCGATGCTGCGGTCGTGCCACCAGCCCTTGGCGATGCGCTCGGCGCGGCGGGGTGCCAGCAGGACGGGATCGAATGGCATGTCGGGTCTGCGTGTCGACGTCAGGCCGGCACGAACTGGCGACCGGCGCGCGTGCGGGCGATGACGGTCTTCATGATCTGGGCGGTGCCGTCACCGATCTGGAAGCCCAGCACGTCGCGCAGGCGCTGCTCCATCACGCCGCGGTCGTAGCCGCCGTGCCCGAAGCACAGCAGGCACTGGTGGATGACGTCGTAGGCCAGCTTGGGGCCCCACCACTTGGCCATGCCGGCCTCGGCGGAATGCGGCAGGCCCTTGTCCTTCAGCCACAGGCCCTGCAGGCACAGCAGCCGCGCGCCCTCGACCTCGGTGTCGAATGCGGCAAGCGGGTGCGTCACGCCCTGGAAGGCCGACAGCGGCTGGCCGAAGGCCTGGCGCTGGGTGATGTAGGCCCAGGTCTCGTCCAGCGCCGCGCGCGCCACGGCCAGGCACTGCAGGCCGATCAGCGAGCGCGAGAAGTCGAAGCCGTGCATCACCTGCACGAAGCCCTTGTTCTCGTCGCCGAGCCGGTGGCTGGCCGGCACGCGCACGTTCTCGAAGAAGATCGAGCCGCGGCCGATGGCGCGCTGGCCGTGGCAATCGAAGCGGTTGGTGGCCAGCCCCGGGGTGTCCATCGGCACCATCAGCGCGGTCACGCCGTGGGCGCCGGCTGCAGGCGTTCCGGTGCGGCCGAAGACCACCGTGATGTCGGCCTGGTCGGCGGCCGAGATGGAGGTCTTCTCGCCGTTGATGACGTAGCAGTCGCCGTCGCGCTCGATGCGCAGGCGCAGGTTGGCCGCGTCCGAGCCGCCGCGGGGTTCGGTCAGCGCGATGGCGCAGATCGCCTCGCCGCGGACGATCTTCTTCAACCAGGGGCCGACGACCTCCGGATTGCCGTATTGGGACAGGATCTGCCCGTTCAGCGATGCCAGCAGGTTCAGGTACGACAAGCTCAGGTCGGCGCGCGCGATCTCTTCGTGGACCACGCCCGCGGCCAGGCAGCCCATGCCAAGGCCGCCGTACTGCTCGGGCAACTCGGGGCAGATGAACCCGAGCTCCCCCATCTCGCGCAGCAGGCTGCGGTCCAGCACGCGGGTCTTGTCGCGTTCCTGGAAGCCCGGCTTGACTCGCTCGTCGGCAAAGCGCCGCACGGTCTCGGCCAGCGCCTGCAGGACCTCGTCGATATAGGGGTTCGGGTTCATCGCCGCCCTCCCTGGCCTATTTGGCGTACTTCTTGAAGTCGGGCTTGCGCTTTTCCTTCAGCGCCGCCACCCCTTCGCGCGATTCTTCGGTGTCGTAGTACAGCTTGAGCGCATACATGCCCATGCCGGCGATGCCGCTCTGGTGCGCGGTGTCCATGTTGAAGCTGCGCTTGGCGATGGCGATGGCGGTCGGGCTGCGCTCGCAGATCGTCTCGGCCCATTCCTGCACGGTGGTGTCCAGCTGCTCGTGCGGCACGCAGATGTTGGCCAGCCCCATGGCGACCGCTTCCTGGCCCGAATAGCGCTTGTTCAGATACCAGATCTCGCGCGCCTTCTTCTCGCCCACCACGCGCGCCAGGAAGGCGGTGCCGTAGCCGGGGTCGACCGAGCCCATCTTGGGCCCGACCTGGCCGAAGATGGCCTTCTCGGAGCAGATGGTCAGGTCGCAGATCGTGCACAGCACGTTGCCGCCGCCGATGGCAAAGCCCTGCACGCGCGCGATCACGGGCTTGGGCACGTCGCGGATGGCGGTGTGCAGCTCCTCCATCGGCAGCCCGATGGTGCCGCGACCGTCGTAGTTGCCGTCGTGCGCCGACTGGTCGCCGCCGGTGCAGAAGGCCTTCTCGCCGGCGCCCGCCAGCACGATGCAGCCGACCTCGCGGTCGTAGCCGGCCTTGTTCAGCGCCTTGATCAGCTCGTCGCAGGTGGTGCCGCGGAAGGCATTCATCTTCTCGGCGCGGTTGATGGTGATCCAGGCCACGCCGTTGCGGACCTCGTACAGGATGTCTTCGAAAGTCATGGTGATGTCCTCGTGTTGCTGGTGCACGCCCTCGCAGCGCTCGGGCGGTTCGGTCGGCAGGTTCGGCAGGCATGAAGCCGTGCGCAGGCACGGCTTCATGCCCGTCCTCAGCCCACCATCGTCAGGCCGCCGGATACGCTGAGCACCTGGCCGGTGACGTAGGCGGCGTCGCTGCTGGCGAAGTACAGCACTGCGCCGGGCAGGTCGTCGGGCTGGCCGATGCGCCCGAGCGGGATCGAGCGCGTGAAGGCCTCCATCAGCTTCTCGGGGTTGCCTGCACCTTCCTTGTAGTCGGCGAACAGCGCGGTATCGGTGGGGCCGGGGCAGACGACGTTGACGGTGATGCCGTGGCGTGCGTGTTCGCGCGCGATGGTCTTGGAAAACGCCACCAGCCCGCCCTTGCAGGCGGCGTAGACCGCCTCGCCCGACGAGCCGACCCGGGCGGCGTCGGAGGCGATGTTGACGATGCGCCCCGATTTGCGTGCGGCCATGCCGGGCAGCACGGCGTGGTGCATGTGCAGCGCGCCGGTCAGGTTGATGGCGATCAGCCGGTCCCACTGCGCCGGCTCGGTCTTGGTGAAGGGCTTGAAGACGTCCCAGCCGGCGTTGTTGACCAGCACGTCGATGGGGCCCAGCGCCGCCTCGGCGGCTGCGACCGCGGCGTCGACGCTGGCGCGGTCGGTGATGTCGCAGCAAAAGGCCTGCGCCGCGCCGCCCTCGGCGCGCACGGCCGCCGCCACCTTCTCGGCGGCGTCGAGCTTGAGGTCGAATACCGCCACGCGGCCGCCTTCACGGCCAAAACGGCGGCAGGTGGCGCCGCCGATGCCGCCGCCGCCGCCGGTGACGATCACGGTCTGGTTCTCGAATCGCTGCATGTTGCTTCCTTGCGCATTGCCAAGTGGGACGGGTTGATCGAAGATATTCGGAACAGAGTCTTCATATGCGTCAATATGTTGACTAATGCTATCGAAGCAATCAGCATCGCGCAATCAAATCTTCTTCAGGAGCCGTAGTGGTAAACCCTGATACAACGATCTCTCCAGCCAAGATCGAATTGGCCAACAGGTTGTTCTTTCGCTTGTATCAATGCGCAAACATGTTGCATAAAACCGGCACGCGCGCGGTCGAGCAGGAAGGGCTGACGACACAGCAGTGGGCGGTGCTCGGGGCCTTGTCGCGGCCGCAGTCGCAAGCCGGCGTGAGCATCGGCGAGCTGGCGCGCTACCTGATGGTCAGCCGGCAGAACCTGTCGGGCCTGATCAGCCGCATGGAGCGCGACGGCCACGTGGCCGTCAAGCCCGACGGCCGCGACCGCCGCTCGCGCGTGGTGACGATGACGGACTCGGGCCGCCATGTCTGGCAGGTGCTGGCCCTGCCCAAGATCCATGCCTATTACGGCGAGATCCTGGCCGACTTCTCGATCAACGACGTCACGCACACGCTGCACTACCTGCTCAAGGTCCTGGGCAACATGCAGCGGCTGGACGAGGCCTGGCTCACCCCCGACGATGGCGCCGGGGCCGACGCCGAGCCGGCGGCTGCCGTCTGACCGCGGCGCGGCCGCGCGCGCTGGCTACAGTCGGGGCGTCGCTAGAATGAATTGACGTTGACGTAAACGTCAATCGAAGCGCGCTCCAGCGCCGCGCAGACGGCCGCCCGCAGCACCACCCGGAGACCCCATGTCCACGCTCACCTCCAAGCTCAACGTCCGCTCCGACGAGTTCAAGGCCGCGAGCACGCTGATGCGCCAGCTGGTGGCCGACCTCGGGCACAAGCTGGCGCAGGCGGCCGAGGGCGGCGGTGCGCAGGCGCGCGCCAAGCAGACCGCGCGCGGCAAGCTGCCGCCGCGCGAGCGCGTGGAGATGCTGCTCGACCCCGACACGCCCTTCCTGGAGCTGTCGCCGCTGGCCGCGCTGGGCATGTACGACGACGCCGCACCGGGCGCGGGCGTCATCACCGGCATCGGGCGCGTCGCCGGCATCGAGTGCGTGATCGTCTGCAACGACGCCACCGTCAAGGGCGGCAGCTACTTCCCGCTGACGGTGAAGAAGCACCTGCGCGCGCAGGAAGTCGCCGAGCAGAACCGCCTGCCCTGCATCTACCTGGTGGATTCCGGCGGCGCCAACCTGCCGGAGCAGGACGAGGTCTTCCCCGACCGCGACCACTTCGGCCGCATCTTCTACAACCAGGCCAACCTCAGCGCCAAGGGCATCCCGCAGATCGCCGTGGTGATGGGCAGCTGCACCGCCGGTGGTGCCTACGTGCCGGCGATGAGCGACGAGACCATCATCGTGCGCGATCAGGGCACCATCTTTCTCGGCGGCCCGCCGCTGGTGAAGGCGGCCACCGGCGAGGTGGTCTCGGCCGAGGACCTGGGCGGCGGCGACGTGCACACGCGGCTGTCGGGCGTGGCCGACCACCTGGCCGAGAACGACCTGCACGCGCTGGCGCTGGCGCGCAGCGTGGTCGGCAACCTCAACTGGCGCAAGCCGGATCAGCTGCGGCTGCAGGCGCCGCGGCCGCCGCTGTTCGATGCGCACGAGCTCTACGGCGTGATCCCGGCCGACCCGCGCAAGCCCTACGATGTGCACGAGATCATCGCCCGCATCGTCGACGCCAGCGAGTTCGACGAATTCAAGTCGCGTTTCGGCACCACGCTGGTGACCGGCTTCGCGCACATCGAAGGCATGCCCGTGGGGATCATCGCCAACAACGGCATCCTCTTCGGCGAGAGCGCGCAGAAGGGCGCGCATTTCATCGAGCTGTGCTGCCAGCGGCGCATCCCGCTGGTCTTCCTGCAGAACATCACCGGCTTCATGGTCGGCCGCAAATACGAGAACGAGGGCATCGCCAAGCATGGCGCGAAGATGGTCACCGCGGTGGCCACCGCCACCGTGCCCAAGTTCACGGTCATCATCGGCGGCAGCTTCGGTGCCGGCAACTACGGCATGTGCGGCCGCGCCTACAGCCCGCGCCTGCTGTGGATGTGGCCGAATGCGCGCATCAGCGTGATGGGCGGCGAGCAGGCCGCCAGCGTGCTGGCCACCGTCCGGCGCGACGGCATCGAGGCCAAGGGCGGCCGCTGGTCGGCCGAAGACGAAGCCGCCTTCAGGCAGCCCATCCTCGAGCAGTTTGCGCACCAGGCGCATCCCTACTACGCCAGTGCGCGGCTGTGGGACGACGGCATCATCGACCCCGCCGATACGCGCCGCGTGCTGGCGCTGGGCCTGTCGGCGAGCCTGAATGCGCCGATCCCCGAGCGCCCGGCGTTCGGCCTGTTCCGCATGTAGCGCCATGCCCGATCGCGTGGACATCCGCCTGCTGGCCGCGCGCGACTCGACGGCGGCGCTGACGCAGCTGCTGCACCGGGCCTATGAACCGCTGGCGCGGCAGGGCCTGAATTTCACCGCCGCCACGCAGCCGGTCGAGACCACGCAGCAGCGCGCCGCCGAAGGCCAGTGCTTCGTCGCCGAAAGCCGCGGCCGCATCGTCGGCACCGTCACCGTGTGCGGGCCCTACGACCTGGCGGTCGCGCCCTGGTCCGCCGGCGTGGCCGCCTTCCGCGACCGCGACACCGCACATTTCCACCAGTTTGCCGTCGACCCCGACCACCAGCGCCAGGGCATCGGCCGCCGCCTGGTGGCGGCCTGCGAACGCTGGGCGCGCGAGCGCGGCTACAAGCGCCTGGCGCTCGACACCGCCGAGCCCGCCGCCGACCTGCGCGCGCTGTACCACCGGCTCGGCTATGTCGACGTGGCGCAGGTGCAGTGGGCGGGCAAGACCTACCGCAGCGTGATCATGGAAAAGGCGCTCGACCATTCGCCGCTGCGCGAGCAGCTGCGCCTGCTGGCGCGCTACCACCTGTGGGCCACGCGCGAACTGCTGCGCCATGTCGAGCAGCTGCCCGAGGCCGACTACCGGCGCGACCTCGGCCTCTTCTTCGAGAGCGTGCACGGCACGCTCAACCACCTGCTGCTGGCCGAGCACGAGCTCTGGTACCGGCGCTTTGCCGAGGGCGCATCGGCGCCCACCGCGCTCGACCGCGAGATCGAGCCCGACCGCCGCGCACTGCGCGAGCGCCTGGTCGAAGCGGCGCTGGCCTGGCTGCCCCTGATCGAGGTGTGGCCCGAATCCCGCCTGCTCGGCAAGCTGGACTACCGCCGCAGCGACGGCGAGCCGATGACACTGCCGTTTGCCGCGACGCTGACCCATGTCTTCAACCACGGCACGCACCACCGCGGCCAGGTCACGGCGGCGCTGACGGCGCTGGGCCGCGCCTGCCCCGAGCTGGACCTGGTGCGCATGCTGCAGCAGGAGGCCGCACGCCCATGAGCCCGATCCAGATCCTGCGCCCCTCGGCCCATGTGGCCGAGGTCTGGCTCGACCGGCCGGAGCTGCGCAATGCCTTCAACAGCGAGGTCATCGCCGCGCTCGATGCCGCCTTCCGCGAGCTCGGCGCCGATGCGCAGTTGCGCGCCATCGTCATCGGTGGGCGCGGCAAGGCCTTCTGCGCCGGCGGCGACCTCAACTGGATGCGCGCCATGGCCGACTACACCTGGGCGCAGAACAAGGCCGATGCCAGCGCGCTGGCCGCGATGCTGTGGACCCTGTACAGCTGTCCGGTGCCGGTGGTCGGCCGCGTGCATGGCGATTGTTATGCCGGCGGCCTGGGCCTGGCCGCCTGCTGCGACGTGCTGGTGGCCGCCGAGGGCCTGCACTTCTGCCTCAGCGAGGCCAAGCTCGGCCTGCTGCCCGCCACCATCGGCCCCTACGTCGTGCGCGCGCTGGGCGAGCAGGCGGCGCGCCGCTATTTTCTGACCGCCGAGCGCTTCAGCGCCGCGCGCGCCCATGCGCTCGGTTTTGTGCACGAGCTGGTGGCGCCCGAGGCGCTGGACGCCCGGGTGGCCGAGATCGTCGCCGCGCTGGTGGCCAACGGCCCGGCGGCCGTCAAGGCCAGCAAGAAGCTGGTGCAGGACCTGGCCGGGCGCGAGATCGACGCCGCGCTGCGCGACGACACCGCCACGCGCATCGCCGATATCCGCGCCAGCGCCGAAGGGCGCGAGGGCGTCAGCGCCTTTCTCGACAAGCGGGAGCCGTCATGGAAAACACCCTGACCGCGCTCGATACCACGCACCTGGTGGCACTGGCCGCGGCGCTGGGCTGGGCCAGCGGCATGCGCCTGTATGCGGTCGTCTTTCTCACCGGCGCCGCCGGCTATCTGGGCTGGGTGCCGCTGCCCGCGGGCCTGCAGGTGCTGCAGAACCCGATCGTGATGACGGTCGCCGGGCTGATGGTGGCGGTGGAATTCTTCGCCGACAAGATCCCGGCGCTGGACACGCTGTGGGACCTGGTGCACACCTTCATCCGCATCCCCGCCGGTGCCGCGCTGGCGGCCGGGGTCTTCGGCGGCGATTCGGCCACCTGGGCCACGGTGGCGGGGCTGCTGGGCGGCACGCTGGCGGCCACTGCGCACACCGCCAAGGCGACCACGCGCGCGGCGGCCAATACCTCGCCCGAGCCCTTTTCCAACATCGGGCTGTCGCTGCTGGGCGACCTGTCGGTGCCGGCCATGCTGTGGCTGGCCGTCGAGCAGCCGGTCTGGTTCTTCGTCGCGCTGGGCGTTGCCCTGGTGGTGGCGCTGGTGCTGATCGTCGTGCTGTTCAAATTCCTGCGCCTGCTCGCGCGGCGGCTGACCGGCCGCGCCGATCCCGCGCCGACCCCCGTCCTTCCGAGGTGAGCTGCCCATGTTCCAGAAGATCCTGATCGCCAACCGTGGCGAAAGCCGACGCGAAGCGGCGGCCGGGGCGGGAACACGGGGGGGGCCGGGGGGCGGGGGGGGGGGGGGGGGGAGGGAGGGGGGGGGGGGGGGGGGGGGGGGGGGGGGGGGGGGACACCATGTTTCAAAAGATCCTGATTGCCAACCGCGGCGAGATCGCGTGCCGCGTGGCCGCCACCGCGCGCCGCCTGGGCATCCGCACCGTGGCCGTCTATTCGGACGCCGATGCCCACGCGCGCCATGTGCGCGCCTGCGACGAGGCCGTGCACATCGGCCCCAGTTCGCCGCGCGAGAGCTACCTGCGCTGGCAGCACATCCTCGACGCCGCCAAGGCGACCGGCGCGCAGGCCGTGCACCCGGGCTACGGCTTCCTGTCGGAGAACGAGGAATTCGCGCGCGCCTGCGCCGATGCCGGCCTCGTCTTCATCGGCCCGCCGCCGCAGGCCATCGCGGCCATGGGCAGCAAGGCCGCGGCCAAGGCGCTGATGGAGCGTGCCGGCGTGCCGCTGGTGCCCGGCTACCACGGCGACGACAACGACCCCGCGCTGCTGGCCGCCGAGGCGGACCGCATCGGCTACCCGGTGCTCATCAAGGCCAGCGCCGGCGGCGGCGGCAAGGGCATGCGGCGTGTCGAGAAGGCCGGGGACTTTGCCGCCGCGCTGGCCAGCTGCCAGCGCGAGGCCAAGGCCGCCTTCGGCAACGACCACGTGCTGGTCGAGCGTTATGTCACGCGGCCGCGGCACATCGAGATCCAGGTCTTCGGCGACAGCCACGGCAACGTCATCCACCTCGGCGAGCGCGACTGCTCGGTGCAGCGCCGCCACCAGAAGGTGCTGGAGGAATCGCCGGCGCCGGGCCTGAGCGCCGCGCGCCGCGCCGAGATGGGCGCCGCCGCGGTGGCGGCCGCCAAGGCGGTGGGCTATGTCGGTGCCGGCACGGTGGAATTCGTCGCCGAGGAGCTGGACGACGGCGACATCCGCGCCTATTTCATGGAGATGAATACGCGGCTGCAGGTCGAGCACCCGGTGACCGAGGCCGTCACCGGGCTGGACCTGGTGGAGTGGCAGCTGCGCATCGCCGCCGGCGAGCGGCTGCCGCTGGCGCAGGACCGGGTGACGATGCGCGGCCACGCCATCGAGGCGCGCATCTGCGCCGAGAACCCCGAGAGCAACTTCCTGCCCGCCACCGGCACGCTGCAGGTGTTGCGCTGGCCCGCGCACGTGAGCTTCACGCACGACGAGGTGCTGCCGCGCGTGGACACCGGCTTCGGCGAGGGCGACGCCGTCAGCCCCTATTACGACTCGATGATCGCCAAGCTGATCGTCTGGGGCGAGAACCGCGCGCAGGCGCTGGCGCGGCTGGACGCGGCCCTGCGCGACACGCACCTGGTGGGCCTGCACAACAACGTCGCCTTCCTGCGCCGGGTGGCGGCCACGCATGCCTTTGCCACCGCCGACCTCGACACCGCGCTCATCGAGCGCGAGCGCGCCGTGCTGTTCGGCCAGCCGCCGCTGGCGCCCGAGCTGGCCGCCGCCGGTGTGGTGGCGCGCTTGCTGGCCGACGAGCGTGCGGCCGAGGGTGCCGACCCCTGGACGCGGCGCGACGGCTGGCGGCTGCACGGCGGTGCGCAGCGCCGGCTCGACCTGGCGCTGGACGGCCAGCCGCTGGCGGTGCAGCTGCAGCGCCAGCACGACGGCGCCACCACGCTGCAGATCGGCGAACAGCGCTGGCCGCTGCTGACCCGCGTGCTGCCCGACGGCCGCCACGACGTGCAGCTCGGCGATGCCCGCCACACCCTGGCCGTCCATGCGGACGGCGAGCGCTACAGCGTCTTCGCCGCCCGCGGTTCGGCCCTCGTCGTCCGTCCCGACCCGCTGGCCCATGCCGGCGACCATGCCGGCGAGGCCGGCCGCCTGACGGCGCCGATGCCGGGCAAGCTGATCGCCTTCCTGGCCCAGGCGGGCGACACCGTCAGCCGCGGCCAGCCGCTGGCGGTGATGGAAGCCATGAAGATGGAACACACCATCACCGCCCCGCGCGACGGCCGCGTGCTGGCCCTGCTGTTTGCCGCCGGCGACCCGGTGGCCGAGGGCGCCGAGCTGCTGACGCTGTCCGCCTGAACCCGAGGAGCGAGCCATGATCCCCGATCGAGTCACCCTGGTCGAGGTCGGCCCGCGCGACGGTCTGCAGAACGAGGGCCAGCCGGTATCCACCGCGCAGAAGGTCGAGCTCATCCACCGCCTGCAGGCCGCCGGCTGCACCGAGATCGAGGCCACCAGTTTCGTCAGCCCGAAGTGGGTGCCGCAGATGGCCGACAACGCCGCGGTGATGGCCGGCATCACGCGCAAACCCGGCGTGCGCTGGTCGGTGCTGACGCCCAACCTCCAGGGCCTGGAAGGCGCGCTGGCCAGCCGCGTCGACGAGGTGGTGGTCTTTGCCGCCGCCACCGAGGCCTTCAGCCGGAAGAATATCAACTGCTCGATCGAGGACAGCATCGAGCGCTTCCGCCCCGTGGTCGAGGCGGCGCACGCCGCCGGCGTGAAGGTGCGCGGCGCCATCTCGTGCGCCCTGGGCTGCCCCTACCAGGGCGCGGTCAGCGCCGACGAGGTCGAGCGCGTGGTGCTGCTGATGAAGGGCATCGGCGTCGACCACTGCGGCGTGGCCGACACCATCGGCACCGGCACGCCGCGCGCGGCGCAGGCGGCGCTGGAGCGGGCGCTGAAGCACTATCCGCTCGCCGAGGTCAGCGGTCACTTCCACGACACCTACGGCCAGGCGCTGGCCAACATCCTGGCCTGTCTGGAACTGGGCATCGCCACCTTCGACACCAGCATCGCCGGCCTCGGCGGCTGCCCCTACGCCAAGGGTGCCACCGGCAACGTGGCGACCGAGGACGTGGTCTTCATGCTGCACGGCATGGGCATCGCCACCGGGCTGGACCTGGATGCGCTGGTCGATGCCGCGGCCTGGATCTCCGGCCAGCTGGGGCGGCCGCCGGTGGCGCGCGTGAGCCGCGCGCTGCTGGCGCGGCGCGGCGTGGCGCTTGCATGAACGACCTGAGCGACAGGCCCGAGGGCTTCCAGCGCGTGGCGCGCGCCCTCATCGACCGTGGCCACCCGCATGCCGCCTGCTGGCTGGAGGTGCCGGCGCGCACCAGCCAGGAGGCCGCCGATGCGCTGGGCGTGAGCGTGGGCCAGATCGCCAAGAGCGTGATCTTCCGCCGCAAGGCCGACGATGCCGCGGTGCTGGTGATCACCAGCGGCGACCGCCGGGTCGACGAAAGGCGCGTGGCGGCGATCACCGGGCCGCTGGGCCGGGCCGATGCCGATTTCGTCAAGGACAGGACCGGCTTCTCGATCGGCGGCGTCTCGCCGCTGGCGCACCGCCAGTCGCCGGTGACGCTGATCGACCGCGAGCTCTTCCGCTTCGACCGCATCTGGGCGGCGGCCGGGCACCCGAACGGCGTCTTCCCGCTGTCGCCGCAGCAGCTGGTCGAGCTCACCGGCGCGCCGGTGGCCGACGTGGTGCAGGAACCCAGGCCATGACCACGCCGGTGCCGTCGCCCTGCATCAACGTCTGCCGCATGGACGCGCGCAGCGGCCTGTGCGCGGGGTGCCTGCGCACCATCGACGAGATCACCGTCTGGTCGAGGCTGGCCGACGCCGACAAGCGCTTGGTCTGGGCGCGGATCGAGCACCGGCGCGAGGCCCTAAGTGCGCAGCTCAATGCCGAGCGCCGGGCGGCATCGGGTCGCGGAGCGACGCCATGAAGCGCGTCACCTGCTGGTTCGACTTCATCTCGCCGTTTGCCCATCTCGCCTTCGAGCGGCTGCCGCAGGCGCTGGAAGGCATCAGCCACGAGGTCGACTACCGGCCGGTGCTGTTCGGCGCGCTGCTGCAGCACCATGCGCACAAGGGCCCGGCCGAGATCGAGCCCAAGCGCGCCTGGACCTTCCGCCACGTGCACTGGCTGGCGCACCGGCACGGCATTGCGATGGACACGCCGGCCGTGCACCCCTTCAACCCCTTGCCGCTGCTGCGCCTGGCCATCGCCTGCGGCCCCAACCGGCGCATCGTCGAGGCGATCTTCCGCCACGCCTGGCGCGGCGGTGCCGATGCCGTCGACCCGGCGCGGCTGGCGGCACTGCAGGCCGAGCTGGCGCCGGCGCGCGACCCCGCCGCAGCCGAGGTCAAGGCCGAGCTGAAGGCGAATACCGACGAGGCCATCGCCCGCGGCGTCTTCGGCGTGCCGAGCTTCGAGGTCGACGGCCGGCTGTTCTGGGGGCTGGATGCGCTGGAGATGCTGGCCGATGCGCTGCGTGGCGACCCGTGGTTCGAGGGGCCGGCCTGGGCGCGCGAGGGCGCGCCGCGGGTGGGGGTGGTGAGGCGTTGAGGCACGCCGCCGCGGTTCAGCCGGTGGCTTGGCCCACGGTCTCCAGGCCGTCGAACAACTCGGCCATCGGCAGCCGAAGATCGACGCTCGCCAGTTGCAGCGCGTCGGTGCCGGTCTGGTCGTGCAGTTCGTACAACTCGCGTTCGTTGCGCCGGTAGACCTCGACGCTGCGCGTATCGGGGTCGATCAACAGGTATTCGCGCAAGCTGGCCAACCGGCGGTAGGCGGCAAATTTCAGGCCGCGATCGAAAGACTGCGTCGATGCCGACAACACCTCGGCCACCAGCACCGGGTGGCGGAAGATCTGCTCGGTGCGCAGGTCTGCAGGGTCGCAGGTGACGAAGATGTCGGGGTAGAAGAGGGCGTCCTCGGCGACCTGCAGTTTCATGCTCTCCACGAAGGCACGGCAGCGGCTGCCCTTCAAGTGAGCCTTCAGCGCTGCGAACAGGTTGCCCGTCACGATGTTGTTGATGCGCCGCCCACCGACCATGGCGAATGATTCGCCGCGGTAGAACTCGTGGCGTTCGGGCTGCGCCTCTTCCCAGGCCAGGAATTCGGCGAGCGTGGGCTTGTGCGCGGGCAGGGCCATGGCTGGCAGTGTAGCCACCTCACCCAGGATGCAGGCCCCGCGCCCCGTCAGCGCCGGCGGCATGCTGCAGGCACAGCGCAAACAGCTCCCCCGCGCCGTGGATCTGCAGCTTGCGGTAGGCGCGCTCGCGCAGCGTCGCCACGCTGCTCTCGGCGATACCCAGCGTCAGCCCGATGCCCTGGCGCGTATGCCCGGCCAGCGTCAGCGCGCAGACCTCGCGTTCGCGCACGCTCAGCCGCACCGGCAGGCGCTGCAGCAGCGCCGCCGCGGCTTCGGGTGGCACGCGCGTGGCCGGGCCGGTGTCGGCCGCGGGCTGCAGATCGGCCAGGTGGCGGCGCAGCAGCGCCAGCATCTGCGGGCCAGCTACGTGCGCCTGCACGAAAACCTGCTCGACCTGACGCACCTGAGCTTCCTGCACGCGCGCACCTTCGGCACGCCCGACTACGCCAGCGCACCCTGCGAGACCACCCTCGACGAGGCGCGCGGCCACTTCAGCCTGACGCGCAGCGTGATGCCGACACGGCTGCCTCCGGTGTGGGGCCGGCCCACCGGGCTGGAAGGCGTGGACGCGGCGCACATCGCCACCTCGACCTTCGTTTCACCCGCGCTGCACGAGGTGCACGTGCGCTTCCACGCCTGCGACCTGCCGGAGGCCGGGCAACCGCAGCGCGCCATCCGCACGGCGCACATCGTGACGCCGGAGACGGCCACCCGCACGCACTATTTCGTGCGCCATGCGCGCAACTTCGCGCCCGGCGACGAAGGCATCACCGCCTTCATGCACGAGCAGCTGCTGGCCGCCTTCCAGGAGGACATCGACGGCCTCGAGGCCAACCTGGCCGCCTATGCGCCCGGCACGGCGGCGGAGATCTCGTTGCAGGCCGACAAGCCGTCGCTGGCGATGCGGCGCTGGCTCAAGCGCCGGGCCGGTTGATGCCGCCGGGGGGCGCCCGCTACCATGGTCCGACTCGTCCATCGGAGCCATCCATGAGCAACGCCAACGACCACATCCCGGGCAACCGCACCATCGTCATCGGCATCAACGACAGCCTGCAGGTGGGTGGCGATCAGGTGCTGCAGGTTGGCCGCAATGCCGCCAGCGAGGTGCAGTCCAACCGGTCGGTCAAGGTCGGCAAGGACATGAAGCTCGTCGTCGGCAAGCACCTGGTCATCCAGGCCGGCGATTCGCTCACCCTGCAGGTCGGCGCCGCGCGGCTGACGCTGAAGAAGGACGGCAGCATCGTGCTGCAGGGCAAGGACATCAGCATCGAAGGCAGCGGCAAGGTCAACGTCAAGTCCGCGGGGGATGTCGTTCTCAAGGGCAGCAAGATCCTGCAGAACTGACCCGGAGCCCCCGGCGGGTGGCCGCAAGGTCCGCCATGCGATCGGTGTTTACCCTTAGCGTCGAGTCTGTCTCCCCAGGTGAGACGGGGATTTGTCAGCCAGCGTTGGCTGCGCGTCAGAGCGTGGTCAGTGCCTCCGCGAAAGATGCGGTCCATGGCGTCGCACAGCCCGTGCAACGTTGCAACCGTTCGAGGAGACACTCATGCAAGCCGACTTGGCGCAGCGCATCGCCGCAAACCCCAAGTACCAGGAGCTGAAGTCCAAGCGCACCAGCTTCGGCTGGGTGCTGACGATCGCGATGATGGTCGTGTACTACGGCTTCATCCTGCTCGTGGCCTTCAAGAAGGACTTCCTGGCCAGCCGCCTGGGAGAGGGCGTCATGACCATGGGCATGCCCATCGGTCTGGGCGTCATCGTCTTCACGATCGTCATCACCGCGATCTACGTGAAGCGCGCGAACAGCGAATTCGACCAGCTGTCCGAGGAGATCAACAAGGCGGTGCTGAAATGAGAGCCTCTTCCAAACTCGTGCTCGGCGCCGCCGCGCTGTGCGGCGCCACCCTGGCGCTGGCGGCCGGTGCCGACCTGGGCCAGGCCCAGAAGCAGGCCACCAACTGGACGGCCATCGGCATGTTCGGCATGTTCGTGCTGTTCACGCTGTTCATCACCAAGTGGGCGGCGGCCAAGACCAAGAGCGCGGCCGACTTCTACACCGCCGGCGGTGGCATCACCGGCTTCCAGAACGGCCTGGCGATCGCCGGCGACTACATGTCGGCCGCGTCCTTCCTGGGCATCTCGGCGGCGGTGATGGCCTCGGGCTTCGACGGCCTGATCTATTCGATCGGCTTCCTGGTCGGCTGGCCGGTGGTCACCTTCCTGCTGGCCGAGCGGCTGCGCAACCTCGGCAAGTTCACCTTCGCCGACGTGGCCGCATTCCGCTTCGCGCAGACGCCGGTGCGTGTCTTCGCCGCCAGCGGCACGCTGGTGGTGGTGGCCTTCTACCTGATCGCACAGATGGTCGGTGCCGGCCAGCTCATCAAGCTGCTGTTCGGCCTGGAATACTGGATCGCGGTGGTCATCGTCGGCGGCCTGATGATGGTCTACGTGCTGTTCGGCGGCATGACGGCCACCACCTGGGTGCAGATCATCAAGGCCATCATGCTGCTGTGCGGCGCCACCTTCATGGCCGGCGCGGTGCTGTGGCACTTCGGCTTCAGCCCGGAGGCGATGTTTGCCGAGGCGGTGAAGATCAAGACCGGCATCGCCCAGCAGGGCGGCAAGACCCCGGAAGAGGCGGCCAAGATCGGCTTCTCGATCATGGGCCCGGGAGGCTTCGTCAAGGACCCCATCTCCGCCATCAGCTTCGGCATGGCGCTGATGTTCGGCACCGCCGGCCTGCCCCACATCCTGATGCGCTTCTTCACCGTGCCCAATGCCAAGGAAGCGCGCAAGTCGGTGCTGTGGGCCACCACCTGGATCGGCTACTTCTACATCCTGACCTTCATCATCGGCTTCGGCGCCATCACCTTCGTGCTGACCAACCCGCAGTTCCTGGACGCCAAGGGCGGCCTGCTGGGCGGCGGCAACATGGCGGCCATCCACCTGGCCAACGCGGTGGGCGGCAACGTCTTCCTGGGCTTCATTTCTGCGGTGGCCTTCGCGACCATCCTCGCGGTGGTGGCCGGCCTGACGCTGTCGGGCGCCTCGGCGGTGTCGCACGACCTGTATGCCACGGTCATCAAGAAGGGCAAGGCCGACAGCGCTGCCGAGTTGCGCGTGTCCAAGATCACCACCGTCTGCCTGGGCATCGTCGCCGTGGTGCTGGGCATCGCTTTCGAGAAGCAGAACATCGCCTTCATGGTGAGCCTGGCCTTCGCCATCGCCGCCTCGGCCAACTTCCCGGTGCTCCTGATGAGCGTGCTGTGGAAGGGCTGCACGACGCGCGGCGCGGTGATCGGCGGCTTCCTGGGCCTGATCAGCTCGGTGGTGCTGACGGTGGTGTCGCCGGCGGTGTGGGAAGCCACGCTCGGCAACCCCAAGGGCTCGGCCTGGTTCCCGTATACCAGCCCGGCGCTGTTCAGCATGACCATCGGTTTCGTCGGCATCTGGCTGTTCTCGATCCTCGACGGCAGCAAGCGCGCCACCGAGGACAAGGCCGGCTTCGCGGCGCAGCAGGTGCGGTCCGAGACCGGCATCGGCGCGGCGGGTGCCAGCGGCCACTAAACTGGGAGCGCCCCACGCACGGGACCGCCGGCCTGCCAAGGGCTTGCGGTCCCTTTTTTTTCATGCCCGACGATGACGGCCACCGACCCCCAGCGTGAGATGCTGTCCCTGGTGACGGCGCGCATCCGCGACACTTTCGTGCACAAGCCACTGTACGTGGACGGCGCGCTCGACCTGGTGTCGGTGTGCCGCGAGCTGGCGGCGCGGCATGCGACCCATGCCCTGGTGCGCGACCTGCGGGAGGGCACCGGGCGCCTGGGCATCTTCACCACCACCGACCTGCGCGACGCGCTGCTGCTCGACACGCCGCCGCAGCGGCTGGCCGTGCGCGACGTGGCGCGCTTCGAACTGGTCGAGGTGCAGGCCGACGCCGAGGTGTTCGAGGCGCTGTGGCTGATGGTCCGCCACCGGGTGCACCGGCTGCTGGTGCGCGACGGCGACCAGGTGCTGGGCGTGCTCGGCCAGCTCGACCTGGTGAGCTTCGTCGCCAACCACTCGCACCTGGTCGCCCAGCAGATCGACCATGCCGAATCGGTGGCCGACCTGCGCGAGGCGGTCGATCGCATCGACCGCATGATCGTGCTGCTGCACGGCAGCGGCATCCGCATCGAGCGCATCACGCGGCTGGTCACCGAACTCAACCGACGCCTTTTCGCACGCCTGTGGGCGCTGCTGGCGCCGCCCGCGCTGGTCGAGGGCAGCTGCCTGCTGGTGATGGGCAGCGAAGGCCGCGGCGAGCAGATCCTCAAGACGGACCAGGACAATGCGCTGCTGCTGCGCGACGGCTTCGACTGCCCCGATCTGGCCGACGTGGCCGCGCGCTTCAATGCCGCGCTGGGTGAATTCGGCTACCCGCCCTGCACGGGCGGCATCATGCTCACCACGCCGCTGTGGCGGCAGCCGCTGGCCGCCTTCCGCGAGACGCTGCGCCAGTGGCTGTACGGGCACGAAGTCGAAGGTCCGATGAACCTGGCCATCTTCTTCGACGCTGCCGCGGTGGCCGGCGACGAATCGCTGCTGGCGGCGGCGCGTGCGCACCTCGATGCGCTGCTCGCCGGCCAGGACCAATACCTGGCACGCTTTGCCGCCGCCGCCGACCAGTTCCACGAGCCCGGCAATTTCTGGACACGGCTGACGAGCGGACGAAAAGGCCGCGACGAGACCCCGCTGGACCTGAAGAAGCTCGGCACCTTCCCCATCGTGCACGGCGTGCGCGCGCTGGCCTTGCAGTACCAGGTGCGCGAGCAGGGCACGGCGGCGCGGCTGAAGGCGCTGCAGGCGGCCGGCCGCATCGACGAGGTGCTGGCGCGCGACCTGCTGGATGCACTGCACTTTCTGATGGGCCTGCGCCTGTCGCACCAGCTGCGCCAGCGCGCCGGCGGCGCGCAGCCCGGCAACGAGGTGCGGCCCTCGGAGCTGGGTGCGCTCGAACGCGAGCCGCTGCACGACGCGCTGGCCATCGTGAAGCGCTTCCGCGGCTTCCTGCGGCAGCATTTCAGGCTCGACAGCCTCTGACCTGCATGAAGCGCAGCCCCGTCGTGCATCGGCTGCTGGCGCTGTTTGCCGCCGGCTGGCTGCTGTTCGACTTTCCGCTGCTGCAGCTGTGGGCGCAGCGGCCATGGCTCGTCTTCGCGCTGTGGGCGGTGCTGATCGGGCTGCTGGCCTGGACGATGGAATCCGATGAGGGCTGACCGATGACGGCGCCGCCCACCCCGGTCGTGATCGGCGCGTCGTTTGCATACCTGCTGGCGCTGTTTGCGGTGGCGGCCTGGGCCGACCGGCGCGCCGCCGCCGGGCGCAGCGTGATCGGCAATGCCTGGGTCTATGCGCTGTCGATGGGGGTGTACTGCACCGCCTGGACCTATTTCGGCAGCGTCGGCCGCGCCGCCGCCACCGGCGTGTGGTTCCTGCCCATCTACCTGGGGCCGACGCTGGCGATGGTGCTGGCCTGGGTGGTGCTGCGCAAGATGATCCGCATCGCGCGCACCTGGCGCATCACGTCGATCGCCGACTTCATCGCCAGCCGCTACGGCAAGAGCCCGCTGCTGGCCGGGCTGGTGACGCTGATCGCGCTGGTCGGCGTGGTGCCTTATGTCGCGCTGCAGCTCAAGGCGGTGGCCAGCGGCTATGCGCTGATGACCGGCGGCGCCACCGTGGCCGCCCACGGCGCCTGGTGGTCGGACACCACGCTCTACATCGCGCTGGCCCTCGCCGGCTTCACCATCGCCTTCGGCACCCGCCACCTCGACACCACCGAGCGCCACGAGGGCATGGTGGCGGCGATCGCGGCCGAATCGGTGGTCAAGCTGCTGGCCTTCGTCGCGGTGGGCATCTTCGTCACCTGGGGCCTGTTCGACGGCCCCGCGGCGCTGATGCAGCGCGTGGCCGATACGCCCGAGGTGGCGCGGGTGCTGACGGGCGACGGCCGTCCCTTCGCCTACGACCAGTGGTTTGCGCTGCTGCTGCTGGCGATGCTGTCGGTGATCTTCCTGCCGCGCCAGTTCCAGGTGATGGTGGTCGAGAATGTCGACGAGCGCCATGTCAGGCGTGCGGCCTGGGCCTTTCCGGCCTACCTGCTGGCGATCAATGTCTTCGTGCTGCCGATCGCGCTCGGCGGGCTGCTCCACTTCGGCAGCGGGGCGCCGACCCCGAGACCTTCGTGCTCAGCCTGCCGCTGGATGCCGGGGCCGGCTGGCTGGCGCTGGTGGCCTTCATCGGCGGGCTGTCGGCGGCCACCGGCATGGTGATCGTGGAGGCGATCGCGGTCTCGACCATGGTCTGCAACGACCTCGTGATGCCGCTGCTGCTGCGCCTGCGCCACATGAACCGGCAGGGCGACCTGACGCGCCTGCTGCTGGCCATCCGCCGCGCGGCCATCGTCGCCATCCTGCTGCTGGGCTACCTCTACTACCACCTGGCGGGCGAGGCCTATGCGCTGGTCAGCATCGGCCTCATCAGCTTTGCCGCGGTGGCGCAGTTCGCGCCGGCGCTGCTGGGCGGCATGTACTGGAAGGGCGGCACGCGCGAAGGGGCGCTGGCCGGGCTGCTGGCCGGCTTCGCGCTGTGGATCCATACGCTGATGCTGCCGTCGATCGCCAAGTCGGGCTGGTGGCACACCGATTTCATCGAACAGGGGCCGTTCGGGCTGGCGCTGCTGCGGCCCGAGCAGCTGCTGGGCCTGGCCGGGCTGGACAACCTGACGCACTCGCTGTTCTGGAGCCTGCTGGCCAATGTCGGCCTGTACGTGGGGGTGTCGCTGCTGCGCCGTCCCTCGGCGGCCGAGACCAGCCAGGCGCTGCTCTTCGTCGACGTCTTCGACCGCACCGCCACCGCGCGGCCGGTGTTCTGGCGCGGACGCGCCCGCGTCGACGACCTGCTGGCGCTGGCGGCACGCTTCCTCGGCGCGGCGCGTGCGCAGCGGCTGTTCGAAGACCATGCGCGCGAGCGCGGCGCGGCCAGCGTCGACCGCATCGAGCCCGACGCGCAGCTGGTGCAGTTCGTCGAGACGCAGCTGGCCGGCGCCATCGGCAGCGCATCGGCGCGCGTGATGGTGGCCTCGGTGGTGGAAGAAGAAGAGCTGGCGCTCGACGACGTGCTGCGCATCCTCGACGAAGCTTCGCAGCTGCGGCGTTATTCGCACGCGCTGGAACAGGCTACCGCCGACCTGCGCGCCGCCAACGAGCGGCTGGAAAGCCTGGACCGTCTGAAGGACGACTTCATGTCCAGCGTCACGCATGAGCTGCGCACGCCGCTGACCAGCATCCGCGCGCTGGCCGAGCTGATGGTCGACGACGCCGACATGCCGGTCGAGCAGCGCCAGCAGTTTCTGGGCATCGTGGTCGCCGAGACCGAGCGCCTGTCGCGCCTGGTCAACCAGGTGCTGGACATGGCCAAGATCGAATCCGGCCATGGCGAATGGCACGACACCGAGGTCGACCTGATTGCCCTGCTGCGGCAGGCGGCGCAGACGGTGCACGAGCTGCTGCGCGAACGCGGTGCCGAGCTCGTGCTCGACCTGCCGCAGTCCGCGCCACCGCTGATGGCCGATGCCGACCGGCTGATGCAGGTGGTGCTGAACCTGCTGTCCAACGCGGCCAAATTCGTGCCCGCCGGGCGCGGCCGCATCGAGCTGCGGCTGCGCGTGGCGCCGGGCACACTGACCGTGGAGGTGCAGGACAACGGCCCCGGCGTGCCGGCGGCGCAGCGTGCGCTGATCTTCGAGAAGTTCCGCCAGGGCGGCGATGCCGCCAACCGGCCGCAGGGCACGGGGCTGGGGCTGCCGATCAGCCGCCAGATCGTCGAGCACTTCGGCGGCCGCATGGAATTGCGGCCTGACACCGGTCAAGGTGCCTGTTTTGCCTTCACGCTACCTTGCCCTTCCAACCCGGCGCCGACACCCCCGGGTGCGCCAACGGACGCCGCAGGAGACAACCGATGACGACACGCATCCTCATCGCCGACGACGAGCCCAACATCCTGATCTCGCTGGAATACCTGATGAAGCGCCAGGGCTACGAAGTCTTCGTCGCGCGCGACGGGCAGGAGGCGCTGGACCTGCTGCGCGCGCACCTGCCGCGGCTGGTGCTGCTGGATGTGATGATGCCGCGCAAGAGTGGCTTCGAGGTCTGCCAGGAACTGCGCGCCGACGAGGCCATCAAGGACACGCTGGTGCTGATGCTCACCGCCAAGGGCCGCGACACCGACGTCGCCAAGGGCCTGGGCGTGGGCGCCGACGCCTACATGACCAAACCCTTCTCGACCAAGGAGCTGGTGCAGAAGGTGGCCGACCTGCTGGCCGCGGGGCGCGCGGCGGCATGAAGCGCGACCAACGGCTGTTGCTCACGATGGGCGTGGCCGCCGCCGGCGCGGCGGTGCTGCTGGGGGTCTTCGCGCTCGGCGGCGGCGCCCTGCTGTGGTCCACGCTGGCCGAAGCCGAACGCAGCCAGGCGATGGCCCTGCTGGGCGACCGCCTGGTGCTCTTCCTGCTGGCGGCGCTGGTGGCCATCGGCCTGGCGACCGCCGCGGCGCAGACCGTCTACCGGCGCTGGATCGCCGCGCCGGCGCGGCTGCTGGAACAGGCGCAGGTGCTGCTGGCCACCGACGTGCAGCGCGAGCTGTCGCTGCCCGGCGCGTCGGCCGATGTGCAGGCGCTGGCGCACACCGTCAACGAACTGGCGCGCCAGCGCGACCAGCTCAGGCGCGACATCGCCGCCGAGGTGGCGCAGGCCAGCCGCGGCATCGAACAGGAGCGCAACCGCCTGGCGGCGCTGATGAGCGAGCTCAGGCAGAGCGTGGTGGTGTGCAACCTCGATGGCCGCGTGCTGCTCTACAACAACCGCGCCCGCATGCAGTTCCGCGCGCTGTCCGATGCGCCCAGCCTGGCCGGCGGCGCCGAGCTGATCGGCCTCGGCCGCTCGATCTATGCCGTCTTCGAGCGCCGGCTGGTGGCGCATGCGCTGGAGAGCCTGCAAAGCCGCCTGCAGCGCGGCGTGCCCAGTCCGAGCGCGCAGTTCGTCACCACCACGCGCTCGGGCCAGTTGCTGCGCGCGCAGATGGCGCCGGTGCGCAGCGTGGCCGCCGGCGCCGATGCCGGCGCGGCGCCGATCAACGGTTTCGTGCTGATGCTGGACAACATCACGCGCGACTACGAGGCGGAAAGCGCGCGCGAACGGCTGCTGCACGGCCTGACCGAGGGCAGCCGCGGCTCGCTGGCCAACCTGCAGGCGGCGGCCGAGATGCTCGACGATGAAGCGCTGGAGCCCGCCATGCGCGAGCGCTTCCTCGCCGTCGTGCGCGACGAGGCGGCGGCGATGACGCGCCGCATCAACGACCTCGCGGCGCAGAGCGCCGAAGGCCTGGCCACGCGCTGGCCGCTGGAGGACATGCTGGGCGCCGACCTGGTGCAGGCCGCGCAGCGCCGCATCGAGGCCGTGACCGGGCTGCGCACCGGCAGCGACGAGGTCGACCCCGCGCTGTGGCTCAAGCTCGACAGCTTCTCGCTGCTGCAGGCGCTGGCCTACCTGGCGCTGCGGCTGCGCGACGAATTCGAGGTCGCGGCCGTGACGCTGCGGCTGACCGCCGCCGAGCATCAGCGCGCGCGGCTGGACCTGGTGTGGTCCGGCCAGGCGATGAGCACCGAGACCGTGATGGCCTGGGAGATGGACCCGATCTCGACCGGGTCCGACACCAGCTCGCTGACGGTGCGCGACGTCGTGCAGCGCCATGGCGGCGAGTTCTGGTTCGAGCGCGAGCGCACGCGCCACCAGGCCTTGTTCCGCTTCCTGCTGCCGCTGGTGACCATGGCGGCGGCCGATGCGCAGACCGATGCCTTCGTGCACAGCGACAGCCGTCCCGAGTACTACGACTTCGACCTCTTCGCCGGCGGCGAGAGCCAGCATGGGCTCGACGAGCGGCGCCTGGTCGATCTGGCCTATACCGTCTTCGACACCGAGACCACCGGGCTCGACCCCGCCGGCGGCGACCGCATCATCCAGATCGGCGCCACGCGGCTGGTCAACGGCAAGCTGCTCAAGGGCGAGAGCTTCGACCAGCTCGTCGACCCCGGGCGCAGCATCCCCGAAGCGGGCATTCCCATCCACGGCATCACGCCCGAGATGGTGGCCGGCAAGCCGCCGATCGAGCAGGTGCTGCCGGCCTTCCACGCCTATGCGCAGGACACCGTGCTGGTGGCGCACAACGCCGCCTTCGACATGCGCTTCCTGCAGCTGGCGGAAGGCTGCACCGGCGTGCGCTTCGAACAGCCGGTGCTGGATACGCTGCTGCTGTCGGCGGTGGTGCACCCGAACCAGGAATCGCACCGGCTGGAAGCGATTGCCGAGCGCTTCAACGTCACCGTCATCGGCCGCCACACGGCGCTGGGCGACGCCATGGTCACCGCCGAAGTCTTCCAGAAGCTGATTCCGCTGCTGGCCGAGCGCGGCATCCACACGCTGGCGCAGGCGCGCGAGGCGGCGCAGAAGACGTATTACGCGCGGCTCAGATACTGAGCATCCCCAGGGCCGGGCTGCGCCCAGCCCGGCCCGGCATGCGCAATGCCGGCCGGTGTCGGTCGACCGCTGCCGCAGTCCGTCCTGCAGCGGCCGCCGTTCGTCGCAAGGCACTCGCGGCGGCGGACGCGGGCGTCGAAGATGCCGGCCATCGACAGACCCCAGTCCCCTGTCGTGAACAGGAGCCCCGCGTGAAGACCCCCATGTTCGAACGTGCCGCCGCATTCGCCCTGGCCGTCGTCGTGTCCTTCGGCCTGCTGGCCGGCATCGACCACCTGGCCGCGCGCGAGGCCGTCTCGCCGGTATGGGCCTGCGCGGTCGGCGGCGGGCGGGCGTGAGGCCGGCTGCGACACCGCATCCCACGGCCGACGCTGCAAAGGGTCTGTCGAACTTCCTTACATTTGCTGCCTTCGATCGCTGGTAGTCACAGCAAGTGCTTGAATTCGCAAACGAAATTCGACGGGCATCGAACTTGCTAAGTAAGTGAGCCGGCGCCGTCGCGCCGTTTGTCGTTTACGGGAAGGAGTGTCTATCGTGTTTAAGCGAATCACCGCCGCATTGGCGGCAACCGCGGCGCTGCTGGGGCTTGGGTCCGCCGCCCACGCGGCGCCGGTCATCAGCACCGACATCATCATGATCGTCGACGAGTCGGGGTCGATGGGTACGGTGCAGGCGAACCTGCGCAACAACATCGGTCTCTTCGCGTCGATCCTGGCTGCGGGCGGCATCGATGCCCGCTTCGGGCTGGTCGGCTATGGCAGCGGCGCCCAGGCGAACGCGCCAGGCCCTCGCCGTGTGACTGACCTGACCACCGCGGCCGGCTTTGCCGCCGCGGCGCAGGGCCTGGTGGCCAGTGGAGGGACCGAGCCGGGTTACGCCTCGATTGCCTTCGCGATGAACGAGCTCGACAACCAGAACCCGCTGTTTTCCTTCCGTCCGAATGCGGTGATGAACATCATCCTGTTCACCGACGAGCCTTCGAATGGCGACGGCTCCTCGGCGGCTGGAAGGGTCGGCGGCGCTGTCGTGACCGAAGCGATCGTCGACGGGCTGCTGACCGACAACCAGGCGCTGTTCAATGCCGTGCTCAGCGGATCCAGCACGATCAACTCGTTCGGTGATCTGGCCACTGACCACAGCGGGCAGGTGTTCAATCTGAACAGCTTGAACACGGCCGACCAGTCAGTGGTTCAGGCGTTTGTCACGACCTTCGCGGAGGCCAAGCTGCAGGAGACGATCGACTTCTGCACGGCCAATCCCACGGCACCGCAGTGCCAGGGCGGCGCGGTACCCCTGCCTGGCACGCTGCTGCTGGCCGGGCTTGGCCTGTTCGCATTGACGCCGATGCGCCGTCGCGTGACCCTGTCGGCGGCCTGATCGGTCGATTCTTGCCTGCGCGTCCGACGACGCGCCATGCGGCGGCCCGGTCGATTCGATCGCGGCCGCCGCGGTCTTTCAGGGGGGCGCATCCGGGTCCGGCGCCACGTCCACATATTTCCAGTGGTCGCGCATGAACGGGTGCCGCCAGTAGGCGAGCGTCCAGGGCTGCACGAGGTCGAGCCGCTCGGTGTGCAGGTGCACCTTGTAGGGCATGTAGGCGACCAGCAGGTTCTTGGCCTGGCGCATGACGGCGTCGCGCTCGGGGCCGTCGGGCAGCTGGCGCTGGCGTTCGAACAGGCGGTCGAAGGCCGGCAGCGCGAAGCGCGGGTCGTTGGCTTCGCCCGCATGGGGCCCATAGCCCAGCCCGAGGAAGAAGCCGCCGTCGGGTGAGCCGGCGCTCCACGAATAGCCCCACATCATCAGCGTGCCGGCGCGGCTCTTCTTCAGCAGCTCGGGCCAGGTCGAGATGTCGAAGTCCATGCGCAGGCCCACCGCGTCCATGCTGCGCTTCCAGATCTCGTTGCGGCGGCGGTCGATCTGCGCCGCCGTCGAGGCCATCGTCAGCACCAGGGGCCGGCCGTCGGGCTGCTCGCGCCAGCCGTCGCGATCGCGGTCGACATAGCCGTAGAGGTCGAGCAGTGCGCGCGCGCGTGCCGGGTCGTGATCGCTCATCTCGCTCTTGTAGGCCGGGTCGTAGCCGCTGGTGAAGGGTGCGACCACGCTCTGCGCGGGCACGCCCTGGCCGCCGAAGACGTTGCTGCGCAGCGCCGGGCCGTCGAAGGCCAGCGCGATGGCGCGGCGCAGCGCCACCTTGTCGGGCGTATAGCCGCCCACCAGCGGGTGCTGCATGAAGAAGAAGTTCATCACCATGTCGGGCCGCACCTGGCGCTGCAGCGTGATGCCGCGCCGCGCCAGGAAGGGTGCGATCTGCCCGCCCGGGGCGGCCAGCGTGCGGAAGGCGGCCGGCACCTCCAGCGCGTGGTGGCTGCCGTCCAGGAACGACAGCCAGCGCGGCTGCCCTTCCTCGACGACGTCGAACACCAGCTCGTCGACCAGCGGCAGGGTGCGGCCGGCCAGGTGCGCGGCGGCGGCACGTGCCTCGGGGGTGTCGGCGGGCGTGCCCGTGTACTGCAACGGGCGGCAGCCGGGCTGACGTTCGAGCACGATGCGCGAGCCGCGCCGCCACTGGCGCAGGCGAAAGGGGCCGGTGCCCACCGGATGGGCGCCGATGTCGTCGCCGTAGTGCTCGACCACCTCGCGCGCCACCGCCCCCATCACCACGGCATCGGCAAAGACATGGACGAAGCGCGGGTCGGCCACGCCGAGCGTGATGCGCAGGGTGTGGCGGTCGGGCGCGCGCACGCCTTCGACCTCGCGGTCGTAGTCGAAGGGGCGGCGCGTCTTCAGGGCCTGCGCGCGCAATTCGCCCAGGCCCGGCAGCTTCAGCGATTCGTAGACATAGAGGTCGGACGAATTCCAGCGCGGGTCGAAGAAGCGCTTGATCGCATAGACGTAGTCCGCCGCCACCAGCTCGCGCGGGCGCCCGCCGAAGGCCGGGTCGTCGGCGAAGAAGATGCCCGGCCGGATGCGCAGCGTGAAGACCCGGCCGTCGGCCGACACCTCGGGCAGGGCCTGCGCGGTGCAGGGCAGCAAGGCCGCCGGGCGCGCCAGGTAGTCGTATTGCAGCGGTGACTCGAGGATGTGCGACAGCAGCATCGCGGTATTGCTGTCGCTGTTGGTCTGCACCGGGTCGAGCGTGGTCTCGGGTGAGGCCAGCGCCAGGCGCAGCACCTTGCGCGCCGCGGCCGCCGCCGGCCGCGCGATCCACGGCGTGGCCAGGGTGGCGGGCAGGGCCTGCAGCAGCGGGCGGCGTTGCATCGGTCGGCGGGCCAGGGTGTGACGGGATGCCGATGCTGCCCGATGTCGCCGGGGTTGTCAGAGCCGGGTCAGTGCCAGCGGCGAAGCTGCCGGGCTGCTGATCGGGCACGGCCCGGCTGCCGCCACGCGCACGCCGCCCGCCCCGGGGAGACCGCCTTTCATGACCCACCCCGCGGCGCCGCAGCCGCAACCGCTGTTCGGCCTCGCGTCCCGCGCCGCCTCCGCCCCCGCCGAGCCGGCAGCGCCGGCGGCGCCGATGACGCGCGCGCACCGCCGGGTGATCCTGGCCTCGTCGCTGGGCACCATCTTCGAGTGGTACGACTTCTACCTCTACGGCGCGATGGCGCTGCTGATCGCGCGCCACTTCTTCGGCGCGCTCGAGCCCGCGTCGGCCTTCGTCTTCGCGCTGCTGGCGTTCGCCGCCGGCTTCGTCGTGCGGCCCTTCGGTGCCCTGGTCTTCGGCCGCCTGGGCGACCTTGTCGGCCGCAAATACACCTTCTTGCTGACCATCGTGGTGATGGGGCTGACGACCTTCATGGTCGGGCTGTTGCCCGGCCACGACGACATCGGCCTGGCGGCGCCGGTGATCCTGATCGGCCTGCGCCTGCTGCAGGGGCTGGCGCTGGGCGGTGAATATGGCGGTGCCCTCGTCTATGTGGCCGAGCATGCACCGGCTTCGCGCCGCGGCCTGTATACGGCATGGATCCAGACCAACGCCACGCTCGGCCTGATGCTGGCCCTGCTGGTGATGCTGGGCACGCGGGCGGTGGTGGGCGACGCCGCCTTCGAGGCCTGGGGCTGGCGCGTGCCCTTCCTGCTGTCCATCGTGCTGCTGGCGGTCAGCAGCTGGATCCGGCTGTCGATGGCCGAGTCGCCGCTGTTCCAGCAGCTGCGCGACCGCGGCGGCGCTTCCAGCGGCCCGCTCGGCGAGAGCTTCGGCCGCTGGCGCAACCTGCGCCTGGTGCTGCTGGCGCTGTTCGGGCTGGTGGCCGGGCAGGCGGTGGTCTGGTATGCAGGTCAGCTCTATGCGCTGTTCTTCCTGCAGGACGTGCTCAAGGTCGATGCCGGCACCGCGTCGCTGCTGGTGGCAGTGGCGCTGCTGATCACGGCGCCGTTCTTCGTCGTTTTCGGGGCACTGTCCGACCGCATCGGGCGCAAGCCGGTGCTGCTGACCGGGCTGCTGCTGGCGGTGATCGGCTTCTTCCCGCTCTTCAAGGCCATGACGCTGGCGGCCAATCCGGCGCTGGCGCGGGCGCAGGCCACGGTGCAGGTGCTGGTGCGCGCCGACCCGGCGACCTGCTCGTTCCAGGGCAACCCGGTGGCGCGCGATGTCGACTTCATCAGCGGCTGCGACGTCGCCCGCCGGGCGCTGGCCGGGCAGGCCGTGCACTATGCGCACGAGGCGCTGCCGCCCGGCAGCGCGGCCGAGGTGCAGATCGACGGCCGCACGCTGCGGCCACCGGTGCTGGTGCCGGCGCCGGGCGGGCACCGCATCGACAACGATTCGGTGCGCGCGTTGCGCAGCTTCCGCCAGGACGTGGGCGCCGCCCTCGTCGCGGCAGGCTATCCGGCGCAGGCGCCGGCCATTGGCGCCGGTTCGGCCACCTGGTGGCAGCTGGTCGGCCTGCTGGTGCTGCTGGGCATCGTGGTGGCGATGGTCTACGGCCCCACCGCCGCCACGCTGGTCGAGCTCTTCCCCACCCGCATCCGCTATACCGCCGTCAGCCTGCCCTACCACCTGGGCAACGGCTGGTTCGGCGGCCTGCTGCCCAGCATCGCCTTTGCCATGGTGGCGGGCCGCGGCGATGCCTTCCACGGCCTGTGGTATCCGGTGCTGGTGGCAGCGCTGACCTTCGTCATCGGCGCGCTGTGGCTGCCCGAGACGCGCGGCCGCGACCTGGCCGCGCTGCGCTGAGGGCCGTGCTCACGGCGGCGCGCGGCGCCTATCATCGGCGCGCAGGAGGCATCGGATGAGGACAGTCGAACGCGTGATGCTGGCGGTGGCCCTGGCAGCCGGGGCCGCCATCGGGCCCTTGCCGGCCGCCGCCCAGGGCCTGCCCGGTGCGGTGGGCAGCCGCGGGCAGATGCTGTACGGCAACCACTGCATCGCCTGCCACAACACGCAGATGCACTGGCGCGACAGGAAGCTGGCCACCGACTGGGCGGGCCTGAAGGCGCAGGTGCGGCACTGGCAGGGCGTGGCGCAGCTCAGCTGGAGCGAGGACGAGATCGACGACGTCGCCCGCTTCCTCAACGACAGCATCTACCGCTTTCCGCACGGCGGCCGCGTCGCCGGGCTGACGGCACCGCCGCGCTGACGGTGGCGGTCTTCGCGCAGGCGCTGCTGATCGGGTTGTCGATCGCGGCGCCGGTCGGCCCCATCGGGCTGCTGGTGATCCAGCGCACGCTGCAGCACGGTGCTGCCGTGGGCCTGGCCACCGGACTGGGCGCGGCGGCGGCCGACGCGTTGTACGGCGCCCTCGGCGCCTATGGCGTGACGATGCTGATCGACGCGCTGCAGGCCGCGCGCGTGCCGCTGGCGCTGGGCGGCGGCGCCTTCCTGCTGGGCCTGGCCTGGCGCAGCTGGACGGCCGCGCCGGCCGCGCGCGCCGCCACGGCCGCCGATGCGCGCGGGCTGCTCGGCTGCTTTGCCGGCACCTTCGTGCTGACGCTGTCGAACCCGGCGACCATCCTGTCGTTCATCGCCATCTTCGGCACGCTGGGCGCGCGCAGCGCCGGTGCCGCGCCGGCGACGATGGTGGCCGGCGTGCTGCTGGGATCGGCGCTGTGGTGGCTGTGCCTGAGCCTGGCCGTGGCGCGGGCGCGCCACCGGCTGGACGCGCGCTGGCAGCGGCGCATCAACCGCGGCTCGGCCCTGCTGCTGGCCGGTTTTGCGCTGTGGCAGTGGGCGGCGCTGTGGCCGCGCTGATGGGGATGCGTCGCCGTCAGCGCGGCGCCACCATCGGCCAGCCGCGGCGGGCCCAGTCCGCCATGCCGCCCTGCACGTAGCGCACGTGCGAATAGCCATGCTGACGCAGCGCGCGCAGCGTGGCCGACGAGCGGTTCTGCGTATTGCAGATCAGCAGCACCGGCCGCCGGGGGTCGGTCGGGATCTCGGCCACGCGTGTCGACAGCTGCCGCATCGGCAGCAGCCTGGCGCCGGCCGCCACGCCGGTGGCATGCTCGGCAGGCTCGCGGATGTCGACCAGCACCGCCCGGCCGGCTTCATGCTCGGCGCGCGCGTGCTCCAGGCTGACGGCGTCGGCATCGGCCGCGCGCTGGGCGAAGGCCGGCACCATGGCCGGGACGAACGCTGCCAGCGGCAGCAGCCCCAGCAGCCGGCGGCGGGTGGGTGGCCGGGATTTCGAGCGCATCGACATGGGGCAACGCTGCAGTGGTTTCGATCGAATATCAGTTTACGCTGATAGACAAACCCCTGCCTGGATGCGGTTCGCACACGCCGCCTGCCTGCCCTGCATGGCCGGCGTCAGCCAGGCGGCGGGATCGTGGCCCGCGCCGACGATGGTGGTGGTGGGGTGGGGCGCCGCTCAGGCCGCCTGGCGCTGCTCGCCGGCGATCTGCACCAGCGCCTGCTCCAGGTTGGCCACCGTGCGGTCGATGTGCTGCAGCTTGTCCAGCCCGAACAGGCCGATGCGGAAGGTCTTGAAATCAGCGCCCTCGTCGCACTGCAGCGGCACGCCGGCGGCGGTCTGCAGGCCGAGCGCGCCGAAGCTCCTGGCGGTGGCCATGCCGGTATCGGTGGTGTAGCTGACCACCACCCCCGGGGCCTGGAAGCCCTCGGCGGCGACGCTGGCGCAGCCCTGGCGCTCGAGCAGCGCACGCACGCGGTCGCCGAGCTGCTGCTGCGCCGTGCGCAGCCTGGCGAAGCCCAGGCGGCGCGTCTCGGCCATGACGTCGCGCGTCTTCGTCAGCGCATCGGTCGGCATGGTCGCGTGGTAGGCGTGGCCGCCGCCTTCGTAGGTTTGCATGATCTGCAGCCACTTCTTCAGGTCGCAGGCAAAGCTGCTGCTGGTGGTGGCGTCGATGGCGGTGCGCGCGCGCTCCGACAGCATCACGAAGGCGCAGCCGGGCGAGCCCGTCCAGCCCTTCTGCGGCGCGCTCACCAGCAGGTCGACGCCGATGGCCTTCATGTCGACCCACATCGCGCCGGAGGCGATGCAGTCCAGCACGAACAGCCCGCCTGCCTCGTGCACGGCATCGGCCACGGCCCGCAGGTAGTCGTCGGGCAGCATCAGGCCGGCCGAGGTCTCGACATGCGGCGCATACACCACCGCCGGCCGCTCGGCGCGGATGGTGGCCACCACCTCGGCGACGGGCGCGGGGGCAAAGGGCTCCTGCGCGCCGGCGCGCGCGCGGCGGGCCTCGAGCACGATCTCCTGCGAAGGGATGCGGCCCATCTCGTGGATCTGCGTCCAGCGGTAGCTGAACCAGCCGTTGCGGATGACCAGCACCTTCTTCCCCTGGGCAAACTGGCGTGCCACCGCTTCCATGCCGAAGGTGCCGCTGCCAGGAATCACCGCCACCGCGTGCGCGCCGTAGACCTCCTTCAGGATGGCCGAGATGTCGCGCATCACGCCCTGGAACTTCTGCGACATGTGGTTGAGTGCGCGGTCGGTATAGACGACCGAATATTCGAGCAGGCCATCGGGGTCGACGTCGGGCAGCAGGCCGGGCATGGGCACTTCTCCAGTTCAGCGCGGGGATCGGGCTGGCCAGCTTAGCACCGCCGTCGCGTCCGGCGTGTGAAGGCCTGCTCGACCCTGCAGGGAAGGGCCCTTCAGGCCGTGTGCAGCACGTAGACGTCGGTATCCGGCAGCAGGCGGCGCAGGGTCTGGAAGGCCGAATCCGCCAGTGCCTTGGCCGGGCCGCAGACCGGCGCGAAGCTCAGCGTCAGTTCGGCCTCGTCGCCTTCGATGCGCAGCGACTGCACCCATTGCAGGTCGACGATGCCGCGGCCGGCCTCGGGGTCGACCACCTGGCGGTTGAGCTCCTGCAGGACCTGGTCGACGAGTTCCCGTCGACCTGCAAGCTGCGGATCCGCGCAGGCCTCGCCGGTGACCTGGCTGCGGCAGCGCGGGCCGCTCGCCGACGCCAGGCAGCCGCCGCACCCGGAGGTTGTCGCTGCCGGCTGCATCCACAGGATCGATGAGGCTTCAGGCATGCGGGCCATGCTGCCATGCCAGCCTGACCATGTGTTGACCAAGGTCAAGACAAATTTGACATCGATCAAGTGCGAGGCAGCAGATGAAGCGCCGCATGCTGCAGCAGCATGATGGTCTTGGCATCGCGCACGCGGCCGTCGGCCACCATCGCCAGCGCCTCGTCGATCGGCAGTTCCAGCACCTCGATGTCCTCGCCCTCGTGCTCGAGCCCGCCGCCGGCGGCGATGCGGTCGCTCACATCGTATTCGGCGACAAAACCATGCACGCGCTCGGTCAGCGACCCCGGGCTCATGAAGGCGTCGAAGACGCGGCGCGGCTGGCGCACGCGAAAGCCCACCTCCTGCTCGGCCTCGGCGCGGATGCAGTCCTCGGGCGAGGCGTGGTCCAGCAGGCCGGCCGGCACCTCGACCAGCAGGTCGTCGTGGCCATTCAGAAAGCAGGCATAACGAAACTGGCGCAGCAGCACCACGGTGCGGCGCCGCGGGTCGTACAGCAGGATGGCGGCACCGTCGCCGTGGTCGGCGGTCTCGCGGTGCAGTTCCTGCCAGCGGCCGTCGGCGCGCTGCCAGTCGAGGGTGGTGTTCTGCACGCGGTTGAAGTGGTCGCAGCGCAGTTCGACCGACTTCACGCGCACACGGTGGGCAATCGACATGAAGGGGCTCGGGCCGTGGCGATGGCGCGAGCGTAAGCCGGAAAACGCCGCGGCCCCGCCGAAGCGGGGCCGCGCGTGCCGGATGGATCAGCCCTGGTTGAGGCGCTTGCCGGTGATCACCACCACCTGCGCCGGGGCCTTCGCGGCAGCGGCCAGCATGCCTTGCGCATCGGCCGCTGCGGCCAGCTGGTGGATGCCGCCCATCAGGGTCAGCGTGGCGATGAAGGCGAGGCCGAGGGCGGTGGCCTGGGTGGCAAGGCGGTGGTTCATGGTCGGCTCCGGGTGGCGGTTGCGGTCTGTCGATGGCTGCACTGTAGGCCGCCATCCAGCCCCGCAAAACCACCCCGCGACGAAGCGCAGCCGTCGGGGGCCGAAGCGCACGCAGCGCCGATGAACCGTGTCGCGGGGCCCGCCGCCGGGCGCCGGCGCCGTCAGGCCGGCCCTGCGGCGGCCGCGTCGCGCAGCCTGTGCAGGCAGTGCAGGCACAGGCAGCCGCCGGGGTACTGGCGCGCCAGTTGCGCCAGCAGCGCCGGCGGCAGGGTCAGCGTGCTGCAGGCGCAGGGCCCGGGGCCCGCGGCACCGCAGTCGAAGCTGCCGCCGCAGCGCGGGCAGGTGGCGCTGGCGGGCAGCGAGGCGGCCTCGGCCATGCTCAGCGCGCGAACAAGGCCCGGTGCTGCTCGCGCAGCAGGTTCTTCTGCACCTTGCCCATCGCATTGCGCGGCAGGTCGGGCACCACGAAGACCGCCTTGGGCACCTTGAAATTGGCGATCCGGCCCTTCAGTGCCGCGATCAGTGCCTGGGCGTCGAGCGCGGCACCGGGCTTGGCCACCACCACCGCGATTACCGCCTCGCCGAAATCGGCATGCGGCACGCCCACCACCGCGCTCTCGGCCACGCCGGGCATGTCGTTGAGGTAGCCCTCGATCTCGGCCGGGTAGACGTTGTAGCCGCCGCTGATGATGAGGTCCTTGCTGCGGCCGACGATGGTCACATAACCGTCGGCGTCGATCCGGCCGACATCGCCAGTCTTGAACCAGCCGTCGTTGGTGAACTCGTCGGCCGTCTTCTCGGGCATGCGCCAGTAGCCGCGAAAGACATTCGGGCCCTTGACCTCGATGCCGCCGATATCGCCCGCGGCCATCGGCAACCCCTGGTCGTCGCACACGCGCACGCCCACGCCTGGCAGCGGGAACCCCACCGTGCCGCCGCGGCGGCCGCTGGCGGGTGCATAGGGGTTGGAGGTCAGCATCACCGTCTCGCTCATGCCGTAGCGCTCGAGGATGGTGTGGCCGGTGCGCTGCTGCCAGTCACGGAAGGTCTCCAGCAGCAGCGGCGCCGATCCGCTGACGAAGAGCCGCATGTTCCGGCAGGTTTCCCGCGTCAGGGCCGCCTCGCCCAGCATGCGCACATACAGCGTCGGCACGCCCATGAAGACGGTGGCCTCGGGCAGCCGCGCGATCACCGCTTTCGGGTCGAACTTCGCAAACCAGATCATGCGGCTGCCGTTGAGCAGCGCACCATGGCAGGCCACGAAGAGGCCGTGCACGTGGAAGATGGGCAGCGCGTGGATCAGCACGTCGCCCCCCTGTGCGGGCGTTCGCCAGCCCCAGCAGTCCTTCAGCACCTGCGCGTTCGACAGCAGGTTGCCGTGCGTGAGCATCGCACCCTTGCTGCGCCCGGTGGTGCCGCTGGTATAGAGGATGGCGGCGAGGTCGTCGCTGCGGCAGCGCACCGGCTCGTGGGTATCGGCGTGGAAGGCGGTGCGTTCCAGCAGCGTGCCGCTGCGGTCGTCGTCGAGCGTGAAGACATGACGGGTGCCGGCCTTGAAGGCGAGCTGGCTGACCCAGCCGAAGTGCCTGCCCGCGCACACCACCACCGCCGGCTCGGCATTGCCGAGAAAATATTCGATCTCCGACGCCTGGTAGGCGTTGTTCAGCGGCAGGTAGACATGGCCGGCGCGCAGCACGGCGAGGTAGAGCATCAGCGCCTCGACGCTCTTTTCCACCTGCACCGCCACGCGCGACGCCGCCGGCAGCTTCAGGCTGTCCAGCAGGTTGGCCATCATCGCGGTGCCGCGGTCGAGGTCGCGCCACGTGTAGTACAGCGGCTGCGGCGTATCGGCGGTCTCGATCGCCACCTGGTCGAGGTCGGCGGGGAAGGCGGCGCGCAGCGCCGTGAAGAGGTTGCCCTTGCTCATGCGGCCGCGCCGGGTTCAGTCCAGCTTCGCGCCGGAGGACTTGACCACCTCGGCCCAGCGCTTCACCTCGGCCGAGACGAAGCGGCCGAAGGCGTCGCCGTAGAGGTTGGGTGTCTCGGTGCCGAGGCCGGTCCAGGTCTTGCGCAGTTCATCCGATTCCAGCGCCTTCTTCATCTCGGCGGCCATCTTGTCGACGATGTCCCGGGGCGTGCCCTTGGGCGCCCACAGGCCGTACCAGGTGGCCACCTGGTAGTCGGGCGCGCCGCCGGCCTTGGCCAGCGGGATCTCGGGGAAGCCCGGCGCCGGTGCGCCGGCGGCCACCGCGATGGCGCGCAGACGCCCGCCCTTGATGTGCCCGGCCGACGAGCCCAGGCCGTCGAAGGCGAGGTCGACCTGGCCGGCGATCAGGTCCTGCAGCATCGGGCCGGCGCCGCGGTAGGGGATGTGGGTGATGAAGGTCCTGGTCTGCAGCTTGAACAGCTCGCCCGCCAGGTGGTGCGAGGTGCCGTTGCCGGCCGAGCCGTAGTTCAGCCGCGCCGGGTTCTTGCGCAGGAAGTCCAGCAGCTCGGGCAGCGTCCTTGCCTGCACGCGCTGCGGGTTGACGACGATGACCTGCGGCACGCTGGAGATCAGGCCCACGGGCACGAAGTCGGCTTCCAGTTGATAGTCGAGCTTCGGGTACATGCTGGGCGCGATCGAGTGGTGCACCGCCCCCATGAAGAAGGTATAGCCGTCGGGCGCGGCCTTGGCCGCCAGGCCGGCACCCAGCGTGCCGCCGGCGCCGCCCTTGTTGTCGATCACGAACTGCCGGCCCATATTCTTCGTCATCACCGCGAACAGCGGGCGCGCGAAGGCATCGGTGCCGCCACCGGGCGGGAAGGGCACGACGATGGTCACCGGCTTGCTGGGCCAGCTGGCGGCCTGGGCCAGCGCCGTCAGCGGCGCGGCGGCGGCCAGGGCCATGGCCAGCGCGGCGGCGCGGCGGGTGCAGGGCGTGAACGACATGGGCAGAGTCTCCGGTTGCAATGGGTGTGGATGGATGATCACAGCAGCGAGGCCACGGCCCGCGAGCGTGCCACCTCGCCCTGGCGGAACCTGGCATGGCTGGCCTCGATGCGCTCGAGGTCGTACAGATAGTTGACCATCAGGCCGAAGGACTGCCGCAACCCCTTGGCCGACATGTTGCCACGGCCATTGATGCGGTCCAGCCGGGCGCCATTGTCGAGGTGAAAGCGCGCCACCGGGTCGCCCTGCGGCGTGGGCGAAACCAGCAGCAGGTAGGCCGCGCACAGCTGCTGCAGCGCCGCCTCGTCCTCGGCGGCCAGCGCCTCGTGCGCGCCGAGGTGCTGCAGCCTGGCCAGGTCACCGGCTTGCGAGGCGCACAGCCGCTCGTGCGCGGCCTGCAGGGCCTGGGTTTGCGGCTTGCGCAGGCCCGGCAGCGCCGTGAGGTCGGGGCCGGCCAGCAGCCAGGCGGCAAAACCCGGGATCGGCGACAGCGTGCAGTAGCTGCGGATGCGCGGCAGCTCGCGCTGCAGTTGTTCGGCCACCTGCTTGATGAGGAAATTGCCCAGCGACACGCCGCGCAGGCCCGGCTCGCAGTTGCTGATGCTGTAGAAGGCCGCCACCCGGCAGCGGTCGGTCGGCAGCGGGGTGCTCGCCTTGTCGATCAGCGGCGCGATGGCCGCCGGCATCTCGGGCAGCAGTGCCACCTCGACGAAGATCAGCGGCTCGTCGGGCAGCTGCGGGTGGAAGAAGGCGAAGCAGCGGCGGTCGGGTTGCAGGCGGCGCCGCAGGTCGTCCCAGCCGTCGATGGCATGCACGGCCTCGTGCTGGATGAGTTTTTCCAGCAGCTGCGCCGGCGCATTCCAGTCCACGCGCCGCAGCTGCAGGAAGCCGGGGTTGAACCAGCTCGTCAGCAGGTGCAGCAGGTCGGCCTCGAGCGCTTGCAGCTCGGGCCGCTGCGGCAGCATGCGCAGCAGCGCGCGCCGCAGCCGCAGGATGGCCGCGGTGCCGCCGGGTGCGCGGTTCAGCCGCCGCAGCAGCTCCTGCCGCGGCGGCTCCACCGCCTGCATCAGCGCGATCTGCTCGGCCGCCTGCGGGCGCTCGGCGTAGGCCTGTGCGCACTGCAGCACGCGCCGGGGGTCGGGGCCGAGCTCGCGCGCCAGAACGTCGAAGAAGGCGCCCAGGTCGTCGGCGTCGGCCGCATCCAGCCGCCCGATCAGCGCCTGCGCCGTGGCCATGCCGTTCATCTCGCCGCCGCCGGTGAGCAGCCGGCGCGAGCCCAGGGTCAGTGCGCGCAGCGTGCGCGCCCGGCGCTGACGCGCGGCGGCCTGGCGGATCTCGTCGAGCATGGCGAGGAGCCGCGACTCGCGGCTGGCGGTGGCTTGAGCGCAGCATGGTAGCGAAGCGGCGCGCTAGAGTCGCGGCCCATGGCCGATGCCGCAACCCCCGCGCCGGCGCTGCCGCTGGACGCCGACCAGGTGCTCAAGCTGGCGGCGCAGAGCATGTTCGACACCTTCGCCCGCACCGCGATGGGCACCCTGGTGGTCGACCGCGAGCACCGCATCGTCTGGATCAGCGAGGGCTACAAGAACTTCCTGCCGGCGCTGGGCTTCAGCCGCGAGAGCGACTTCGTCGGCAAACGGGTCGAGGAGGTGGTGCCCAACACCCTGCTCGGGCAGGTGATCGACAGCGGCCAGCCCATCCTGGTGGACCTGCTGAGCAACCATGCCGGCACCTTTCTGGTGAGCCGGCTGCCGCTGCGCAACGCCGCCGGCGAGGTGATCGGCGCCTTCGGCATGGTGCTGCTCGACCACCCCGAGACGACGATGCAGCCGCTGATGCAGAAATTCATCCGGCTGCAGGGCGAGCTGGAGAGCGCGCGCCGCCAGCTGGCCGAGCAGCGCCGGCCCAAGTACACCGTTGCCAGCTTCATCGGCAGCAGCCCGGCGGCACTGGAGGTCAAGCGCCAGGCGCGCCGCGTGGCGCAGACCGGATCCAGCGTGCTGCTGCTGGGCGAGACCGGCACCGGCAAGGAGCTGCTGGCCCATGCCATCCACGCCGCAGCGCACGCGCGGCGCGGCCCTTCGTCGGCGTCAATATCGCCGCCGTGCCCGAAACGCTGCTCGAGGCCGAATTTTTCGGCGTCGCGCCCGGCGCCTATACCGGCGCCGAACGCAAGGGGCGTGACGGCAAATTCAAGGTCGCCGATGGCGGCACGCTGTTCCTCGACGAGATCGGCGACATGCCGCTGGCGCTGCAGAGCAAGCTGCTGCGCGTGCTGCAGGAACAGGAGATCGAGCCGCTGGGCAGCAACCGCGTCGAACGGGTGGACGTGCGCATCGTCGCCGCGACCAGCCGCGACCTGCCGGCGATGGTGGCGCGCGGCGAATTCCGCGCCGACCTCTACTACCGTCTGAGCGTGCTGCCCATCTGCGTGCCGCCGCTGCGCGAGCGGCTGGCCGACCTGGAGGCGCTGATCGAGGCGCTGGCCGAGGACATCGCCCGCCGCAGCGGCCTGCCGCACAAGGGGCTGACGCCCGAGGCGCTGGACCTGCTGGCCGCGCAGCCCTGGGCCGGCAATATCCGCGAGCTGCGCAACGTGCTCGAGCAGGCGACGCTGATGACGGACGATCCGCAGCTGGGCCCGGCGCACTTCGCCGCCGCGCTGCGGCTGGACCCGCAGGCGCTGCCGGCGGGCGCACCGGCGCCGCGCGCCGCCGAGCCGGCCCCCGACGCAGTGAACCGCGCCGCGGCCGCGCCTTCGGACGCACTGCTGCGCCCGCTGCAACAGCAGGTCGACGAGACCGAGCGTGCGGCGATCGCGGCGGCCCTGCGCGCCACTGGCGGCAACCGCGTCGCCACTGCGAAGCTGCTGGGCATGTCGCGCGCAGCGCTGTACGACCGGCTGCAGCGGCATCCGGAACTGGCGGCCCTGGGTCGGTGAGCTGTCCGGCATGCGAGCAGTTCGGCCTGCAAGTGTTTGAAATTCAGGCGATTCTGCTGCCTGAATTTCGGGCATCAGGCTGTCTTGATCCCGCCGATGGGCGCTGCTCTGACTGAAATTCAGCGCCAGAATCGCATCTGAATCAGGGTTTGCACTGATTTTGTGCATTCCGGCATGAGCATTGCACGCAATGGGCATCCCCGGTCGGGCATCCAGGCCGGAAACGACCCCCACGAGGAGCCTCCTGCATGAAGCGTCGCCAACTTTCCATCGCCGCCGTCGCCGCCCTGGCCGCCGGCATCGCCGCCAGCCCCGCGGCCCTGGCCCAGGCCAGGCCCGACGTGAAGATCGCGCTGATCGCCAGCAAGACCGGCCCGCTGGAGGCCTATGCCAAGCAGACCATCGTCGGCTTCAACATGGGCCTGGACTACGCCACCGGCGGCACCATGACCGTGGCCGGCCGCAAGCTGGTGGTGATCGAGAAGGACGACCAGGGCAAGCCCGACGTGGGCAAGGCCGCGCTGGCCGCCGCCTATGCCGACGACAAGGTCGACATCGCGGTCGGCCCGACCGCGTCACCGGTCGCGCTGGCCATGCTGCCGGTGGCCGAGGAATACAAGAAGATCCTGCTGGTGGAGCCGGCGGTGGCCGACAGCATCACCGGCGACAAGTGGAACAAGTACATCTTCCGCACCGGCCGCAACAGCAGCCAGGACGCCGCCGCCAATGCCGCCGCGCTGGACCAGCCCGGCAACGTCATCGCCACGCTGGCCAACGACAACGCCTTCGGCCGTGACGGCGTGAAGGCGGCCAAGGAATTCACCAGGAAGGCCAAGATCGTCCACGAGGAATACCTGCCCGTGGGCACGACCGACTTCACCGCCGGCCTGCAGCGCATCATCGACAAGCTCAAGGACCAGCCGGGCAACAAATACATCTCGGTCGGCTGGTCGGGCAGCCCGACGCCCTTCAGCAAGATCGCCGACCTGGAGCTGGACAAGCGCTACGGCATCAAGCTGGCCACCGGCGGCAACATCCTGCCGGCGATGGTGGCCTACAAGAGCTTCCCCGGCATGGAAGGCGCGCTGTACTACTACTTCGGCATCCCGAAGAACAAGGCCAACGAGTGGCTGGTGGCCAACCACTACAGCAAGTTCAAGGCACCGCCCGACTTCTTCACCGCCGGTGGCATGAGCGCGGCCATCGCGGTGGTCGAGGCGCTGAAGAAGACCGCCGGCGACACCAATACCAACAAGCTCATCGCCACCCTGGAAGGCATGAGCTTCGACACGCCCAAGGGCACGATGACCTTCCGCAAGGAAGACCACCAGGCGATGCAGGAGATGTACCACTTCCGCATCAAGAACGACCCGGCCTTCGCCTGGGGCGTGCCCGAGCTGGTGCGCGTGATTCCGGCCAGCGAGCTGAACATCCCGATCCGGAACAAGCGCTGAAAGCGCTTGTTTCGGACGGGACTTTCCGCACCGCTCCCCCCAGCCCCCTCCGGGAGGGGGCTCCCGTTCGACTGACCATCGCCCGGCCATCCGGCCGGGCGTGGAATCACTCATGCTCGAAACGCGAGATCTCACGATACGGTTCGGCGGCCACGTGGCGGTGGACCATGTGTCGTGCCGCTTCGAGCCCGGCACGCTGACCTCCATCGTCGGGCCCAACGGGGCCGGCAAGACGACCTATTTCAACCTCATCTCGGGCCAGTTGCCCGCGAGCGAGGGCACGGTCACGCTGGCCGGCGAGGACATCACCACGCTGCCGGCGGCGCTGCGCGCGCACCGCGGGCTGGGGCGCGCCTTCCAGCTGACGCAGCTGTTTCCCAACCTGACGGTGCACGAGAACGTGCGCCTGGCGATCCAGGCGCGCGAAGCCGGCCGTGGCCATGGCGCGCTGGACATGTGGCGCGTCTGGCTGGACCGCAAGGACTGGATCGCCGAGGCCACGCGCATCCTCGAGCAGGTGCGCCTGGCCGACAAGGCGCAGGCGCATGCCAGCGCGCTGCCGCACGGCGACCAGCGCAAGCTCGAGGTGGCGCTGCTGATCGCGCTCGACCCCAAGGTCTTCATGTTCGACGAACCCACCGCCGGCATGAGCGTCGACGAGGTGCCGGTGGTGCTGGACCTCATCCGGCAGCTGAAGGCGCGCCGGGACATCGTCATCCTGCTGGTGGAGCACAAGATGGACGTGGTGCGCGAGCTGTCCGACCGCATCATCGTGCTGCACAACGGGCAGCTGGTGGCCGACGGCGAGCCGGCCGAGGTGATCGCCAGCCCGGTCGTGCAGCAGGCCTATCTGGGCATGGCCGCGGAGGACGAGCCGGACTGTCGACCGTCCCTGCGGACGGGCGGCAGCCTGGCGAGTCGAAGCGGCCTGCAAGCCGCGACGTGGGGCCCGCATGAGCAATCTCCTCGAGCTGCAGGCCGTGCAGACGCACATCGGCGCGTACCACATCCTGCATGGCGTCGATTTCGACGTGCCCGAAGGCCAGGTGACGATGCTGCTGGGCCGCAACGGTGCCGGCAAGACGACCACGCTGCGCACCATCATGGGCCTGTGGCAGGCCTCGGCCGGCGAGATCCGCTTCCGCGGCCAGCGGCTCAACGGCCTGGCCACGCCCGACATCGCCGCCCAGGGCATCGCCTACGTGCCCGAGAACATGGGCATCTTCACCGACCTCACGGTGAAGGAAAACCTGGTGCTGGCCGCGCGCAGCGCGCGCCACGAGGGCGAACTGGACAAGGCGCGGCTGGACTGGATCTTCGGCCTCTTTCCGGCGCTGCAGAAATTCTGGCTCTACCCCGCGGGCAAGCTCTCGGGCGGGCAGAAGCAGATGCTGGCGGTGGCGCGCGCCATCGTCGAGCCGCGCGCGCTGATCCTCATCGACGAGCCGAGCAAGGGCCTGGCGCCGTCGATCATCCAGAACCTGATCTCGGCCTTCCGCGAGCTGAAGGCGCAGCAGACCACGATCCTGCTCGTCGAGCAGAACTTCCTGATGGCCCGGGCGCTGGGCGACCGCGTGGCGGTGATGGACGACGGCCGCGTCGTGCACAGCGGCGACATGGCCGAACTGGCCGCCGACGAGGGCCTGCAGCAGCGGCTGCTGGGCTTGTCGCTGGGGGCACACCAATGACCACCACCACCCACGTCCCGGCCGCCGTGCCGGCCGCGATCCCCAAGGCCTCGTTCGACTGGAAGCCCGTGTGGCTGCTGCTGGCGGTGATGGCGCTGGCCTTTCCGGCCGTCGGCAGCCCCAGCAGCTGGCTCACGCTCACCGTCGCCGGGCTGGCGATGGGCTTCATCGTCTTCATCATCGCCTCGGGCCTGACGCTGGTCTTCGGCCTGATGGACGTGCTGAATTTCGGCCACGGCGTCTTCATCGCGCTGGGTGCCTTCATGGCCACCACGGTGATGGGCGGCATGGCCGCCTTCGCCAACCAGGGCGGCTGGCAGGCGCTGCTGGCGATCTTTTGCGCCATGCTGGCGGCGATGGTGGTGGCCGGCGCGCTGGGCCTGGCCTTCGAGCGCGTGATCGTGCGCCCGGTCTATGGCCTGCACCTCAAGCAGATCCTCATCACGATGGGCGGCATGATCGTCGGCGAGGAGATCATCAAGGTCATCTGGGGCCCGCTGCAGATCGCCATGCCGCTGCCCGATTCGCTGCGCGGCGCCTACCTGATCGGCGATGCGGCGATCGAGAAATACCGCATCCTGGCCTCGGTCATCGGCGCGTGCGTGTTCGCGCTGCTGGTGTGGACGCTCTCGCGCACCAAGGTCGGCCTGCTGATCCGCGCCGGCGTGCAGGACCGCGAGATGGTCGAGTCGCTGGGCTACCGCATCCGGCGGCTGTTCGTCGGCGTCTTCGTCGCCGGTTCGGCGCTGGCCGGCCTGGGCGGCGTGATGTGGGGGCTGTACCAGCAGAGCGTGTCGCCGCAGATCGGCGCGCAGGTCAACGTGCTGATCTTCATCGTCATCATCATCGGCGGCCTGGGTTCGACGCTGGGCTGCTTCATCGGCGCGCTGCTGGTGGGGCTGATGGCCAACTACACCGGCTTCCTGGCGCCGAAGGTGGCGCTGTTCTCGAACATCGCGCTGATGGTCGCCATCCTGCTGTGGCGCCCGCAGGGCCTGTATCCCGTCACGAACCGATGAGCCCCCACGTCGCTTCGCTCCTGCCCCCCGAGGGGGCGCGGCCTTCCTTGGGGCGGCCCGGCGGAAGGCCGAGACCTCTCCGATTCGCGCACTGCCATGCTTGATCGCATCCTCTCCCACGACCGCCCGCGCAGCCGCTGGCTGGCGCTGGCGCTGATCGTCGTCTTCGTCGCGCTGGCCGTCGCGCCCTTCGTCTTTCCGGGCGTCAAGGCGCTCTCCGTGGCGGCCAAGGCGCTGGTCTTCATCCTGCTGGTGGCCAGCTTCGACCTGCTGCTGGGCTATACCGGCATCGTCAGCTTCGCGCACACGATGTTCTTCGGCATCGGCGCCTACGGCGTGGCGATCGCCAGCACGCGCATGGGGCCGGGCTACGGCGCGGTGATCGCGGGCACGCTGCTGGCGCTGGCCGTGTCGCTGGTGCTGTCGCTGGTGATCGGCCTCTTCTCGCTGCGCGTGAAGGCGATCTTCTACGCCATGATCACGCTGGCCGTGGCCAGCGCGTTTCAAACGCTGGCCTCGCAGCTGAGCGACTTCACCGGCGGCGAGGACGGGCTGACCTTCAAGAACCCCGAGATCTTCAGCCCGTCGTTCGAACCCTTCGAGAACCCCATCCTCGGCCTCGCCGTCGACGGCAAGGTCTTCACCTACTACCTGCTGTTCGCGGCCGTGCTGCTGCTGTTCCTGGCGCTGCTGCGCATCGTCAATTCGCCCTTCGGGCGCGTGCTGCAGGCCATCCGCGAGAACGACTTCCGCGCCGAGGCGATCGGCTTCCGCACCGTGGTCTACCGCACCTGGAGCAACGTGCTGTCGGCGATGTTCGCCACGCTGGCCGGCGCGCTGCTGGCGCTGTGGCTGCGCTATGTCGGCCCGGACACCACGCTGTCGTTCGAGATCATGCTCGACATCCTGCTCATCGTCGTCATCGGCGGCATGGGCACCATGTACGGCGCGGTGATCGGCGCGGCGCTGTTCGTGCTGGCGCAGAACTATCTGCAGGACCTGCTGAAGATCGGCCATGGCGCGCTGGAGGGCGTGCCGGTGCTGGCGCAGTTCGTCTCGCCCGACCGCTGGCTGCTGTGGCTGGGCGTGCTGTTCGTGCTGTCGGTCTACCACTTTCCCACCGGCATCGTCGGGCGCCTGCGCGCGCTGGCGTTGCGCCACCGCTGAAGGCCGCCCGCCATGGCACCCGTCTCCCGCTACCTGACGTGCGAGGGCCGCGAGATCCACGTCACCGAATGGGGCGCCGACCGCAGCGAGGTCATCGTCGCCTGGCATGGCCTGGCGCGCACCGGGCGCGACATGGACCACATCGCCGCGCACCTGGCGACGCGTTTTCGGGTCATCTGCCCCGATACCCTGGGCCGCGGCCTGAGCCAGTGGAGCCCGGCGCCGGCGAGCGAATACTGCCTGGCCTTCTACGAGCGCCTGGCCGTGAGCCTGTTCGACCAGCTGGGCGTGCAGAGCTGCCTGTGGCTGGGCACCAGCATGGGTGGCGCGATCGGGCTGCGTGCGGCGGCCGGCGCCCTGCGCGGCCGCATCCGCAAGCTGGTGCTCAACGACATCGGACCCGAGCTGGCGCCGGCCGCGGTCGAGCGCATCCGCACCTATGCCGGCAGCCCGCCGGCCTTCGCGACCATGCAGGCGCTGGAGCAGTATTTCCGCACCGTCTACAAGCCCTACGGCTGGCTCAGCGACGCCATGTGGCGGCTGCTGACCGAGACCTCGATGCGCCGCCTGGACGACGGCCGCGTGACGCCGCACTACGACCCGGCGATGGTGCAGCAGTTTGTCCACCACCCGCGCGACTACGACCAGTGGGACGCCTGGGACGCGCTGGCCATCCCCGTGCTGTGCCTGCGCGGTGAAACGTCGGACCTGCTGCTGCCCGAAGTCGCCGAGGCCATGCGCACGCGCGGCCCGCGTGCGGTGGTGGCCACCATCCCCGGCTGCGGCCACGCACCCGCACTCAATACGCCCGAGCAGTACGCCTTGATCGAACGCTTTTTTGCGGCCTGACGCCGCCAACCCGTGGAGGAGATCCCGATGAAGAACATGCCCATCCTGCGACGCGGCCTGGCCGTGCTGTCGCTGCTGGCCGCTGCCGCCGTGCAGGCCGCCGGCACCGTCGGCGCCAGCTTCCCGACCGACTTCCCCGCCATCGAGGATGCGTCGCTGCAAAAGCCCGTCATCGGCTTCGGCGCCGCCGGGCCGGTCGTGCGCACACCGGTGATCTTTCTGCACGGCAACAACGATGTGCCTTATGCCGCCGGCACCTGCAGCCCGACCAACGGCAAGGTGCAGCTGCTGGCTCAGGCCCTGGCCGACAACGGCTGGTCGACCAGCGAGCTGTGGGCGCTGGGCTACCAGGGCGACCAGTGCGACCTGGGGGCCGACAACACCAGGCGTGCTCGCATCGCCCACAGCCACCAGGCCAATGTGCCCGACCTGCGCCGCTTCGTCGCCGCGGTGCTGGCCTATACCGGCGCGAAGCAGGTCGACATCGTCGGTCACAGCATGGGCGGCACGCTGGCGCGCGAATGGATGCGCCAGGACGACGCCTACAAGACCGTGCGCCGGCTGGTGGCCATCGATTCCCCCAACCACGGCATCATCAACTGCAGCGGCGAGGCGACCAACTACTACCAGCTGGCGGCCTTCGGCGGCTTCACGCCGGCCAGCGACCTGTGCCAGGAAGTGGGCTCGCCGCATACGCCCTTCCTGCAGCGCCTGAACGGCCCCGGCGGCAGCCGCGAGACGGCCGGCCCGACGAAGGTGCTGGTGATCCGCAATGCCGATACCAGCTTCGTCTATTTCCCGGCGCAGGACGGCTGGCTGTTTTCGCCGGTGCCGGCGGTCGACATCTACGGGCAGGCGGTCGACTTCTCGGGCAGCGCCAGGCTCCAGGGTGCGAAGAACCTCGATCTGACGGGTCAGGGCGCTTACGACCCGGTGCTGGGCACCGCGCACCTGGGCATCCTGATGTCGCCGCAGACGAAGGCGGCGGTCGTCGACTTCCTGTCGGCGCGCTGAGCGCAGCCTTCACCCGACCGCCGGCGCCGCCTGCTGCAGCACCAGATCGGCGATGCCGGCGGTATCGGCCAGGTCGAGCAGCCGCGGCGCCAGCGCCGGCGGCGAGCCCTCGACCGCCATCGCCACGATGCCCGGCCAGTCGGGGTAGAGCGGCGGCTTGCCTTCGGCGGCGCGCCAGACCTCGAGCTTGGGAAAGTCGCCGCTCTTGAAGCCCTCGACGAGCACGATGTCGCAGGGCTGCAGCCGGCTCACCAGATAGGGCAGCGGCGGTTCGTCGTCGCCGCGCAGCTCGTGCATCAGCGCCCAGCGGCCGTCGCCCAGCAGCAGCACCTCGCGGCAGCCGGCTTCGCGCGCGCGCCACGAATCCTTGCCCGGGCGGTCGACCTCGATCGCCTTGTGGCTGTGCTTGATCAGCGAGACGGCCAGGCCGCGGGCGCGCAGCGCGGGCACCAGCCGCTCGAGCAGCGTGGTCTTGCCCATGCCGGAGCGGCCGGCGATGCCGAAGACTTTCATGGGCCGCGATGATCGCCGATCGGGGGCGGGCGGCAGAATCGTGCGCATGCCGGCTGCCTTCGACCCCCATCGCTGGCCCGCCGGGCTGCTGGCCGCGCTGGCGTTGCGGGTGGGCGGCGGCACCGTGCTGATTGCGCGCAGCGACCTCGCCGTGCGCCAGGCGGCCTTCGAGACCGATGCACGCATCGCGCACCGGCTGCTCAGCCAGCGCGCGTCGCAGCACGATGCCATCCTCGCCACGCTGGCCTTGCTGCAGCCACCCGCGGCCGAGGCCCCCGAGCAGCGGCTGCCGTCCTTCGTCGGCCAGGTGCTGCAGGTGCTGCGGCGGGATGCCGGTACCGACTGGCCGGGTGACGCCGATCAGCGCGCGGCGCTGGCCGCAGCCGAGCAGCAGTCGCGCCCATTGCAGCGCGCGGTGATGGCTCAGGTGGCGCTGGGCGGCGAGCGTGGCCGCTATGCGCTGGTGCGAGCCGCCACGCCGGCCAGCTTTGCACTCGTCATCGACGCCCGCGCGCTGGTGCCCGCGGCCGACTGGCCCTTCGCCCCTGGCGGCCCGGTGCAGGTGTCGCTGGCGCAGCGCGGGCAGGTGCAGGCGCTGGTCGCCGCGGCCGGCCCGCTGGATGCCGCTGCGTGGCACTTTGCCTTTCGCAAACCCCTGGCCACCGACAGCCAGCCTTTCGAACTGGTGGTGCAGCGCCCCTTGCGCGTGGCCGAACTGCCCTGGGTGCGCATCGGGCTGTGGTGGCTGGCGCTGGCCGCAGCAGGCTGGGGTTATGTGGCCTGGCAGGCGCAGCGCCGCGCGCAGCGGCGCGCGCAGGAGCTGCTGCGCCTGGGCCAGGTCGGCCGCCTCAACGCGCTGGGCGAACTGGCCGCCGGCATGGCGCACGAGCTCAACCAGCCGCTCACCGCGGTCAGCGCCGGCGTGCAGGCCGCGCAGCGGCTGCTGGCGGACGACCCGCCCGATCTCGCCACGGCGCGCCAGGCGATGGCGCAGGCGGTGCAGCAGTCGCGCCGCGCCGCCGATGTGGTGGCGCGGCTGCGCCGGCTGGTCGAGCGCCCCGATGTCGCCAGCCGGCTGCAGCCCTGTGCGCTGCAAGCCACGCTGCGCGGCGGGCTCGACCTGCTGGCGCCGGAGGCGCAGCGCCTGGGGGTCAGTGTCGAATGGCAGGCCGACGCCGCCGGGCTGCAGGTGCAGGCCGACCCGGTGGCGCTGGAGCAGATCGTGCACAACCTGCTGAACAACGCGCTGCAGGCGCTGGCCGCCGTGCCGGTTGGCGAACGCCGCTTGCGATTGGGCGTGCACCGCGACGGCGACGCCGCCGTGGTCGATATCGCCGACAGTGGACCGGGCATTGCGGCCGAGGCCTTGCCGCGCCTGTTCGAACCCTTCTTCACCACCCGCGAAGGCGGCCTGGGCCTCGGCCTGAGCCTGTGCGAATCGCTGGCCAGCGGCATGGGCGGCGCCCTCAGCGCCGCCAACGCCAGCCCGCGCGGCGCGGTCTTCACCTTGCGCCTGCCGACGGCGGCGCCGAACGCATGACGACGATCCCGACCTCGCCGCTGGTCCAGCTGGTCGACGACGATGCCGCGGTGCGCGAGGCGCTCGGCTTGCTGATCGGCACCGTGGGCCTGCGCGTGCAGGCCTGGGCCGACCCGCAGGCCTTTGTCGACCAGTTCGATCGCGAGGCCATCGGTGCCATCGTGCTCGACGTGCGCATGCCCGGCCTGGGGGGCATCGCGGTGCTGGAGAAGCTGCAGGCGGCCGGCGTCGATCAGCCGGTGGTCATGCTCACCGGTCACGGCACGGTGGAGCTGTGTCGGCGCGCCTTCAAATCCGGCGCCGCCGAGTTTCTGGAGAAGCCGGTCGACGATCAGCTGCTGCTGGATGCGCTGCAGCAGGCCGTGCGCCAGCATGTGCGCTCACGCCAGCGCCGGCGCGCCGACCGTGACGCGCGCGAGCGCTTTGCCACGCTGTCGGCGCGCGAGCGCGAGGTGCTGGCGCTGATCGTCGGCGGCCTCACCAACAAGGAGGCCGGACGTGCCCTGGGCCTGAGCCCGCGCACGGTGGAAACGCACCGTGCCCACCTGTTCGAGAAGCTGGCCGCGCCCTCGCTGGCGCAGCTGATCCGGCACTATGCCGAACTGGTGGAAGGCGAGGGCGCCGCGTAGTTCTACGGAGCGTGGCGCGGCATCGCGCGGATGGTGCCGCGTTGCTGTCATTCCTACAGTGACGACACGGCCGATGCACGGCCGATCGTCAACCCCGAGGAAGCCTTCGATGAACCGTCTTGCCCCTGTCGCCCTGCCTGCCCTGATCGCCCTGACCCTGGCCGCCGCCCCCTTCGCCCAGGCGCAGGCCGTGCGCAGCGAGCGCAACGTCTCGCTGGAACTGGCCGCGCAGATCGCCGCCGCCACCGTCGCTGCCTGCCAGGCCGGCGGCTACGCCGTCACCGCCGCCGTCGTCGACCGCGCCGGCGGCCTGCGTGCCCTGCACCGCGCCGACAACGCCGGTGCACACACCCTGGAGGCGGCGCGGGCCAAGGCGTGGACCTCGGCCTCGGCCAGGAACACCACGCTGGCGATGATGGACAACGCGCAGAAGAATCCGGCCGCGGCCAACCTGGCGCACATCCCCGGCTTCCTGCTGCTGGGCGGCGGCGTGCCGATCAAGGTCGGCAACGAGGTCATCGGCGCGGTCGGCGTCGGCGGTGCACCGGGCGGCCACCTCGACGAACAATGCGCCGTGGCCGCGCTCGACAAGTTCAAGGACGTGCTGAAGTGAAGCGCCGCGACGGCTTGCTGGCGCTGCTGGCGCTGCCGCTGGCCGCTGCGGCACAGACGGCGCCGCGGCCCGACCAGGTGGCGCGCTTCGGCGCAGGGCACGCGGCCGCGCACCGCGGCGACCTGGCGGTGCTGAGGAAGCTCATCGCCGGCGGTGCCGATGTCAATGCGCGCGACAGCCACGGCCGCACGCCGCTGCACGTGGCCACCTTCGCGCGCCAGCGCGGCGCGATCGCGGTGCTGGCCGATGCCAGGGCCGATCTCGGCCAGCTGGACAACGACCGCTACGACGCGGTGACCATCGCCGCCGTCGCCGACGACGAAGAGACGCTGCGCCTGCTGCTGGCGCGCGGCGCCAGCGCCAGGCTGACCACCAGCCGCTACGACGGCACCGCGCTGATCGCTGCCGCGCACCTCGGCCACGACGGCGTGGTGCGCCAGCTGATCCAGGCCGGCGCGCCGCTGGACCATGTCAACAACCTGCACTGGACGGCAGTCATCGAAGCCGTCGTGCTGGGCGACGGCGGGTCGCGTCACCAGGCCACGCTGAAGGCGCTGCTGGATGCCGGTGCCAGCACGAAGCTGGCCGATCGACAGGGCCGCACGCCGCTGCAGCTGGCCCGCGACCGCGGCTACGAGGCGATGGTCCGCCTGCTGCAGGCCGCCGGGGGGCACTGATGCGGGCTGGCGGTCGGTTGCATCGGTGCGTGCAGGGGCGCGTCGTCGGCTGACGGCGCGGCGCTGATCGCCAGGCGCTGGCCCTGGTCTGCGACGGCCTGAACTGCCTCCAGGTCGCCGCGAGCGCGGGCGCCGTCCCGGACCGCGGGATCACCGGCGGCGGCAAGGTCGGTGTGCTCGAGCAGGGGTTCGATGCGGTCAACACCCTCATCGGCAAGGTCAAGGCAGCTCTCACCGGGATCTGCCGCGCCATCCAGTCTGCCAGGGATGCCTGCCGCTGCCTCGGCGAGGTGCCGTTGCGGTGCTCATCACCCATCAGCTGGCGCGACGGCCCACGATCGGGGTGGGCGGCAACTTGCGGCTCATGCACCCGGCGGGCCGGCCTGCAGGGGGCTATCGCGCCCGCGTGACCAGCGCCGCCACCTGCTGCGCGTCGGCGTGCGGCAGCGGCAGGTAGCGTGCACCCATCGCACGCGCCACCTCCTGCGCCGGTGGCTGCGGCTGTGGTGCGGTGTCCAGCCACAGCACCTGCACGCCCAGCGGCGCCCAGGCGCGCGCAGAGGCCAGCGCGTCCTCGTGCGCGCGCGCGCGGCCAGGGCTGCCGTCGCGCGCCAGGTTGGCGCGGCCATCCGACAGCAGCACCACCACCGGCGTGCCGCCGCGGCGCTGCAGGTCCTCGGCCAGCACCCGCGCGGCGTCCAGCCCGGCGGCCAGCGGCGTGCCGCCGCCGCCCGGCAGCTCGGCCAGGCTGCGCTTGGCGCGCACCAGCGAGCGCGTGGGCGGCAGCAGCAGTTCGGCCCCGGCGGCCTGCGGGCGGCCGCGGAAGGCGATCAGCGCCACGCGATCGCGGCGCACATAGCACTCGGCCAGCAGCAGTTCCACCGCGCCCTTGGCCTCGGCCAGGCGGTGCAGCGCCGCCGATCCCGAGGCATCGACGACGAAGACGGTGGTGGTCTCGCGCCGTTCGCGCAGGCGCACGATGCGCAGGTCGCCGCGCGTCACATGCACCCGCGGCGGCGGGCGCTGCGCGTCGTCGAAGCCGCCGGCGGCTTCGCGCCGGCGCACCGCCTGCCAGGGCGCGGCGGCGCGCAGGGTGTCGATCAGGTGCAGCCGCGCGCCGGTGCGCGGATCGCCGCGGCGCGACCCCACCGGCCGCCCGCGACGCGGTGACGACTGCCAGGCCCCGGCCTTGCCGCCCGCGCCCTGCCCGCGCGCCGAGCCGACGGCCAGCAGCGCCAGCAGCCCGGGCGGAATGGCGGCCAGCGCCGCCTGCAGCACCTGTTCCTGCAAGGCCTCGACCTCGGCCGGGTCGGGCGGCGGCCGGTCGTCATCCTCGTCCGCTTCGGACTCGGCGGGCGGCGGTGGCGGCGGCGCTTCCGATGGTGCGTCGTCCTCGGCCGGCGGCGCCGGCAGGCGCGTCGCGCGCGGCGCCAGCACCAGCTGCGCGGCCAGCGCCAGATCGGGCTCGTCGACCGCATCGCGCCCGGCCAGCGCGGCAGCCGCACGCGCCACGCGCAAGGCCATCAGCGGCGCACGCAGCGAGCCGATGCCCAGCGCCATCGCCGCCTGCACCAGCACCGCCAAGGCCTCGTCGCCGGCCTGCACGCGCGGCCAGCGCAAACGCGCCGCGGCAAGGTCGGCATCGGGTGGTTCGGGTGCGGCGCCACGCCCTTGCGGCAGCGGCCCCTGCAGCTGCAGGCCCAGGCGCTCGGCCAGCGACGCCGGCACGGCCTCGCCGCCATCGGCCGGCATGCCCAGGCCGTCGTCGAAGGCCACCAGCGTCAGCCGCGCCGCGGCATCGTCCAGCGCCGCGGCCAGCTGTGCCGCACGCCGCGGCGGCAGCCGTTCGGCCATCGGCAGCAGCAGCACGCCACCGGCGGCCTGCGCCAGCAGCCCGGCCTGCTGCACCGGGCGCCCGGCGGCCAGCGTGGCCGCCAGGTCCAGCCCGCCGAGCAGGCGATCGTCGTCGGCGTGCAGCGGCAGCCGGCGCAGCACAGCACCCGCAGGCAGCGCGCGCTGCAGCCGCGCCAGCCAGGCCTCGGGCACGCCACCGGCGCCGCGCCACAGCAGCCCGCCGAAGCCGGCCCCGTCCAGCGCCAGCAGGTCGGCGGCCCGCCAGGCGGGGTGCTCGGCCGGCGGGGTCACGGGCCGAACAGCTCCTGCACCGCACGCTGCACGCGCACGGTCGAGCCGGCATCGTCGAGCGGGTTGCGGCGCAGGCGGTGGCGCAGCGCCGGCGCGGCGACGCGCTTCAGGTGCGCGTCGCCAGCCGCGGCGTCGCCCTCGAAGGCGGCGAGCGCGCGCGCCGCGCGCATCAGCGTCAGCTCGCCGCGCAGGCCGTCGGTGCCGAGTGCCATGCACAGCGATGCGGCGCGCTCGAGCACGGCATCGGGCACGCCCACCGCGGGCAGGCGTTCGCGCGCGGCGGCGATGCGCTTGCGCAGCTTGAGGTCGTCACGGCGCCAGTGCGCGCCGAAGGCCTCGGGGTCGCGCTCGAAGGCGTCGCGACGGCGCACGACCTCGATGCGCGTGGCCAGGTCGGCGGGCGTCTTCACCTCGACCGAGAGGCCGAAGCGGTCCAGCAGTTGCGGCCGCAACTCACCCTCCTCGGGGTTGCCGCTGCCCACCAGCACGAAGCGCGCGGGGTGGCGGATCGACAGGCCCTCGCGCTCGACCACGTTCTCGCCCGAGGCGGCGACGTCGATCAGCAGGTCGACCAGGTGGTCCTCCAGCAGGTTGACCTCGTCGATGTAGAGAAAGCCCCGGTTGGCACGCGCCAGCAGCCCGGGCTCGAAAGCCTTGACGCCCTGCGACAGCGCACGCTCGAGGTCGAGCGCGCCGACGACGCGGTCTTCGGTCGCGCCCAGCGGCAGGTCGACCACCGGCACCGGGCGCTTGTGCAGCCGGGCCTTGCCACGGCCGGCGCGCAACGTGGCGCAGTCGGGGCAGGCGGCCGGCGGTGACAGCGGGCCGCAGCCGTAGCGGCAGCCGTCGACCGCGTCCTGCTCGGGCAGCAGCGCGGCCAGCGCGCGCACCGCGGTGCTCTTGCCGGTGCCGCGGTCCCCGAAGACCAGCACGCCGCCGATGCTCGCGTCGACCGTGGTCAGCAGGATGGCCAGCTTCATCTCGTCCTGTCCGACGAGGGCCGAGAAGGGAAAGCTCGCAGGCATTCGACAGGGCTCCATCGACCCCGGCCGCGGACGGCATGTCCACGGTGGGCGACAGAACACACTGTACACGGCGCCTGTCAGGGCGCCGGCTGGCTTACGCTTGCAGATCCCCGGCCAGTACCACCGCCCCATGAGCCAGCCCCTGACCGTCGACACCCTGTGGCAACTGCAGCGCCTGGGTGCGATCGCCCTGTCGCCCGATGGCCGCCAGGCGGTGTGCACCGTCACGGCCTGCGACATGGACGCCAACCGCGGCCGCACCGCGCTGTGGCTGCTGGACACCACGGGCGCGCGCGCGCCGCGCCGCCTGACCACCGCGCCCGGCCGCCATGCGCAGCCGGCCTGGTCGCCCCGCGGCGACCGCATCGCCTTCATCGGCCAGCGCGAGCAGCAGGGCAAGAAGGACGAGGCGCCGCAGCTCTACCTGATCGCCGCCGACGGCGGCGAGGCGGTGCGCGCATCGGATTTTGCGCCCGGCATCGAAGCCTTCCGCTGGCTGCCCCACGGCCGCGGCCTGATCTGCTCGGCCTGGGTCTGGCCCGACGAGCGTGGCGCCGCCGCGCAGGCGCGGCGCTGGCAGACCGAGGCCAAGCGCAAGACCACGGGCTATGTCACCGAGGAGGCCGACTACCGGCTGTGGGACCACCACCACCCGATGGGGCGCGTGCTGCACCTGCTGCACCTGGACCTGTCGAAACCGGGCGTGGGCCGCGTGCGCGACCTCTTCGAGGGCAGCGCTCACGAACTGCCGCGCGACGACCCCACGCCGGAGCCTTTCGACGTCAGCCCCGACGGCCGGCGCGTCGCCTTCGCCTTCGACCCGGCCGCCGAGAAGCGGGGCGGCAACCGGCTGGCGCTGGCCGAGATCGAGCTCGCCACGCGCCGCGTGCGCATGCTGGCCGATCACGCCGACTGGCGCTTCGAGCTGCCGCGCTACGCCCCCGAGGGCCAGCGGCTGGCGATGCTGGCGGCGCATGTCGGCGTGGCGCACACCATGCCGGCACGTCCGGCGCTGCTGACCCTCGGCAGGCGGCAACCGCACTGGCGCCCGCTGGGCACGGCCTGGGACCACGAGGCCGGCTCGGCCCCGCGCTGGTCGGCCGACGGCCGCGCGCTGCTGCTGACGGCCGAGGCCGAGGGCCGGTGCCACCTGTGGCGCTGCACGTTCGGCGATGACGACGACAGCGACGGCGACGGCCGCTTCACGCTCGAGCAGGCTGGCGGCTGGGTGCAGGGCTTCGACATCGCCGGCACCGGCGCCAGCGAGGTGGTGCTGACGCTGCGCGACAGCCACGCCCACCCGCCACAGATCCACGCCGCCCGTGCCGGCGCGGCGCCGCGGCGGCTGGAGCGCTTCAACGACCGCGCACTGGCACGCGTGGCGCTGGGCCGCACCGAGGCCGTGAGCGTGACCGGCGCGCTGGGCCAGCCGGTGCAGCTGTGGCTGACCTTCCCGCCCGGCTTCGACGCGCGCCGGCGCCACGCGGTGACGCACGTCATCCACGGCGGCCCCTACACCGCCGCCGGCGACACCTGGAGCTGGCGCTGGAACGCCCATGTGCTGGCTTCGCAGGGCCATGTGGTGGCACAGGTCAACTACCACGGCAGCAGCGGCTTCGGCCATGCCTTCAAGCACAGCATCATGGGCCGGCTGGGCGCGCTGGAATACCAGGACATCGAGGCCGCGACCGACTGGCTGCTGGCGCAACGCTGGACCGACCCGCAGCGGGTCTTCGCCACCGGCGGCAGCTACGGCGGCTTCATGGTCGCCTGGCTGAACGGCCGCGCGGCGCCGGGGCGCTACCGCGCGCTGGTCTGCCACGCCGGCGTCTTCGATCGCGTGGCCACCTTTGCCGCCGACTCCTGGGCCAGCCGGCGCAAGGACCTGGGCACCTGGTACTGGGAAGACCTGGCCGCCGTGCACGCGCAGAGCCCGCACGCGCTGGCCGCCACCATGCACACGCCGACGCTGGTGATCCACGGCGCGCAGGATTACCGCGTGCCCGACGGCAACGGCCTGGCCTTCTACAACACGCTGAAGGCGCGCGGCGTGCCGGCGCGACTGCTGTGGTTCCCCGACGAGAACCACTGGGTGCTGAAGCCGCAGAACTCGCGCCTGTGGTACGGCGAAGTGCTGGGCTGGCTGCAGCGGCATGGCCGGCCGCAGCGCCAGCCCCGCCCGGCGGCTACGGCAGGTAGACGCGCGCCAGCGTCTCGGGGTCGGACGTGACGCGGCGCACGCGGCCGTCGTCGTCGAAATGCACCTTGAAGGGCGAGAAGGTCCACAGCCAGTATTTCCACACCCGCGCATCGAGGTGCGGCGTCTCGCTGCTGATCGGCCAGCCGATGGCGATGGCCACCTGGCCGCGCGTCATGCCCGGCGTCACGCGCGCGCTGCCGATGGCGCGACGCAGCTTCTCGGGCAGCGCCGCCACCAGCGGGCGCGGATCCTCGGCCACCACGTAGCGGCGCTCGAAGGCGTCCATGCCCAGGTCACGGCTGTAGTCGTTGCCGATCGCCTGCCGCTGGCCATCGATCTCGACATGCACCCGCCAGCGCCCCTGGCCGAGCACGCGCACCGGCGTGCCGAAGGGCACGATGGTCTTGCCGCTCTCGGCATAGTTCGAGTCGGAAATCCAGGAGCCGTCGCTGCGCAGGTTGCAGCACAGGTGGCCCTGCGCCTGGGCAGCGGCCGGCGGCGGCCCGAGCACGACCCCGGCCGCCAGTGCGGCAAGCAGGGCAACGGCGGTACGGCGAACCATGGTGTTGCTCCGCGGGCTGCAGACGGGGCCCGCCGGCCGCAAAGCCTATCACCACCGCCGGCGACGGCCGGGCCCGCGCTTATCCTCGCGCGATGGTCCTCAACGTCGTCTGGGTCGGCTTCATCCTGATCGGCTTCGTCGTCGCGCTGGTCAAGCTGGCGCAGGGCGACATGGGCATCTTCACGCGGGTGTTGACGGCCCTCTTCGATACCGCGAAGACCGGCTTCGACATCAGCCTGGGGCTGGTGGGCATCATGAGCCTGTGGCTGGGCATCATGAAGATCGGCGAGCAGGCGGGCATGATCCAGCACTTCGCGCGCGCGATGTCGCCGCTGTTCACGCGGCTGTTCCCGGACATCCCGCGCGGCCACCCGGCCGGCGGCAGCATCGTGATGAATGCCAGCGCCAACATGCTGGGGCTGGACAACGCCGCCACGCCGCTGGGTCTGAAGGCGATGCGCGAGCTGCAGGCCATCAACCCGACGCCGGAGATCGCCAGCAACCCGATGATCATGTTCCTGGTGCTCAATACCGCGGGCATCACGCTGATCCCGACCTCGGTCATCGCGATGCGCCAGAGCATCGCCATCGAGCAGGGCCTGACGGGCTTCAACGCCGCCGATATCTTCCTGCCGACGCTGATCGGCACCTTCATCAGCTTCACCGCCGGTCTGGTGGCCGTGGCCTGGATGCAGCGCATCCGCCTGTGGCAGTGGCCTTTTCTGCTGTTCTTCGGCGGTTTCGGCGCGCTGATGGCACTGCTCTACCTGAGCCTGCGCGGCCTGCCGCCGAAGGCGATGGCCGATGCCGTCGGCCTCATCGGCAGCGGCGTGATCTTCGGCGTCATCGTGCTCTTCGTTGCCGCCGGGGCGGTGCGGCGCATCAATGTCTACGAGGCCTTCGTCGACGGCGCCAAGGAGGGCTTTCAGGTCGCGGTGACCATCATCCCCTACCTGATCGCCATCCTGGCCGCGATCTCGGTCTTCCGCAGCACCGGCTGCATGGACGTCGTCATCGCCGGCATCGCGTGGGCGGTGGGCGCGCTGGGGCTGGATACCGATTTCGTGCCGGCACTGCCGGTGGGGCTGATGAAGACGCTGTCGGGCAGCGGCGCGCGCGGGCTGATGATCGACGTCATGAAGACCTGGGGCGTCGACAGCTTCCAGGGCCGGCTGGCGGCCATCATCCAGGGCTCGACCGAGACCACCTTCTACGTGCTGGCGGTCTATTTCGGCAGCGTCAACATCAAGCAGACGCGCCATGCACTGGGCTGCGGGCTGTTTGCCGACGCGGTGGGGCTGATCGGCGCCATCCTCGTCGGCTACGCCTTCTATCACGGCTAGCAACGGCTCTTTGCACAGCTTCACATGGCGCTTGCCAACGCCGGCAGGCCGTGGCACGTTGTGCAGCGATGCACCTGCACCCACTCCCGACCCGACCGCTGGCGGCGCTGCTGCTGGCGGCCACCCTCGCCGGCTGCGTGGTCGCGCCGGCCCGCCATCCGCCGCCGCGCATGCAGCCGCCGCCGCCTGCACAGCCGGCGATGGCACCGATGTATTTCTACCCCGAGCGCGGCCAGTCCGAGGAGCGCCAGGACCGCGACCGCTACGAGTGCTACCGCCTGGCGGTGCGCGACAGCGGTGTCGACCCCGGCATGACGCCGGTCAGCCGGCCCTGGTCGCCACCGCCGCCGCGCGCCACGCGGGACGGTGCCGACGTGGTCGGCGGCGCGGCCACCGGTGCCATCGTCGGCGCGGCGGTATCCGGCCCGCGCCATGCCGGCCAGAACGCGGTCATCGGCGCCGTCTTCGGCGCCTTGCTGGGCGCCGCAGTGCAGGAATCGCGCGCCCAGGCCGCCGAGGCCGCGGCAGCGCGCCAGGCCGAAGCGGCCGCGCGCGCGCGCCAGCCGCTGAACGACTTCCGCCGTGCGATGGGCGCCTGCATGCAGTCGCGCGGCTATACCGTGGGATGACGACGATGAAGCTGCACCTGCACGCCGCCAGGCAGACCCTGCTGGCGCTGTCGATGGCCATGCTGGCCGGCGCCACGCTGGCCGCCCCCGACGACCGCGGTCCGCGCGGCGACCGGCCCGACCGCGCCGAACGGCACGATGACCGCCGCGTCGAGCGCCGTGACGATCGACGTGACGACCGCCGCGATGATCGCCGCGACAACCGGCGCGACGACCGCTGGTTCGACGGCGCCCATGGCCACAACCGCCACTATGTGCCGCCGGGCCGCGTGGTGCCGCTGCCGCCGCGGCCGCCGGCCCCGGTGTGGTGGGGCGGCGTCAGCTACCGCCACTGGGACGGCGTGTGGGCCACGCCCGGCCCGCGCGGCTGGATTACCGTGCGGCCGCCGATCGGCATCGTCATCGACGTGCTGCCCGACTGGCGCACCGCCGTCGTCATCGGCGGGCTGACCTACTGGTATGTCAACGGCATCTACTACCGCGACCGCAGCGGCGGTGGCTACGAGGTGGTGCCGCCGCCACCCCCGCAGCCCGACGCCGCGCCGCCCGAGCGCAGCTTCGTCTACCCGCGCCAGGGGCAAGGCGCCCAGCAGCAGGCCAGCGACGAATACGAATGCCACCGCTGGGCGACGTCGCAGTCGGGCTTCGACCCCAGCGGCGTGGCCACCGGGCAGTCGAATACGGTGTCGACGACCGGCCGCGGCGATTACCAGCGCGCCCGTGCCGCCTGCCTGGAAGGCCGCGGCTACACCGTTCGCTGAACCTGGCGCCGACGCTCTCGCGGCGTCGGCGTCAGTCGTGGTAGCACTGGTGCACGTGCTCGCCCGGCGCCGCCGGCAGGCCCGGCACCACGGGCGGCCGGCGCGCCGGCACCTGGCGGCCACTGCCCTTGGCCTGCAGCCAGCGCTGCCAGCTCGGCCACCACGAACCCTCGTACACCGGCGCCGCCGCCTGCCAGGCTTCGGGGTCCTGCCAGGGGCCATTGGACGGGCGCAGCGCCAGCGCGTGGTGCCGGTTCGGGTGCCCGGGTTCGCTGACGATGCCGGCGTTGTGGCCGGCGTTGGTCAGGCAGAAGGTGATCTCGGTATCGGCCAGGCGGTGGATCTTGTAGACGCTCTTCCAGGGCGAGACATGGTCCTTCTCGGTGCCGACGACGAACATCGGCTGCTGCAGGTCCGACAGCGCCACCGGCCGCCCCTGCACCGGGAAGCGGCCTTCGGCGATCTGATTGCGCAGGTAGCAGCGGCGCAGGTATTCGCTGTGCATCGCCGCCGGCATGCGCGTGGTGTCGGCATTCCAGGCCATCAGATCATTGGGCTGCTCGGGCTCTCCCAGCCAGAAGGCGCGCACGCGGCGGCTCCACACCAGCTCGCGCGAATGCAGGTAGCCGAAGCTGCCGCCCATCTGCGCGCCGCTGAGGTAGCCGCGCTCGGCCATCATGTCCTCGAGCATCGCCACCTGGCCTTCGTCGATGAGCACGCCCATCTCTCCGGGCTCGCTGAAGTCGGTCTCGGCGGCCAGCAGGGTGATCGACTGCAGCGCCGGCAGCTGCTCGACCCCCTGCACCGCGCCCGGGCGCGCCAGTGCCGCCGCACCGATGGCCAGCAGCGTGCCGCCCAGGCAGTAGCCGCAGGCGTGCACGGCCTCGCCGGGCAGCAGCCGCGCGATCGCCGCCAGCGGGTCGAAGACGCCGAGCTCGAGGTAGTCGGTCATGTCGAGCAGCGCGTCGCCGGCGTCGGGGTTGCGCCAGCTCAGGATGAACACCGTATGCCCCTGCGCCACCAGCCAGCGCACCAGGCTGTCGTGCGGCGACAGGTCGAGGATGTAGTACTTCATGATCCAGGACGGCACGATGAACACCGGCTCGGCGTGCACCTGCGGCGTGGTCGGCGCGTACTGGATCAGCTCGACCAGGTGGTTGCGGTGCACCACGCGGCCGGGCGTGACGGCGACCTCGATGCCGGGGCGGAACTGCTGCGCAGGCGGCTGCAGCGGCGGCAGCCCCTGGCTGCGCCGCCAGGCATCGACGGCGTTCATCACGCCATCGACCAGGTTGCCACCCAGGCGCTCGCGCGTGACCGTCTGCACCTCGGGGTTGAGCAGCGGAAAGTTGGCCGGCGACAGCGTATCGAGCCACTGGCGCGCAAAGAAGCGCGTCATCTCGGCGTGGTGCTGCGACATGCCGCGCAGGTGCGTGGCGTCGCCCCACCAGTCCTCGGCCTCGTGGTAGGCGTGCACCAGCGGCGCCCAGGGCCAGGCATGCCAGGCCGGGTGGCGAAAGCGCGGGTCGGCGCGGTCGGGCGGCACCTGGCCCAGGGTTTCGCCCCACCAGTGGAGCACGCCTTGCTGCGCACGCAGCGCCAGCCGGGTGGCCTGCGCCGGCTGCGTGGCCAGGTGCAGCGCCCAGTCGGTATAGGCCAGTGCCAGCGCCACCGGCGACAGGCCGCCGGTCAGCCTGGCGGCGGCGGCATGGTAGCGGCTGTCGAACCGCTGGGCAGCATCGCGTGCCGCGGCCTGCGGGTCGGCGGGTGCCGCCGCGGCGGCTGGACCAGGGACGGGATCACGCTCGGGCATGGGTTCGAAACCTTCGACAGGGACGATGAGGGCTGGGCCGGTCAGGCCGGCGCCGATGCCGGGCGCGGCGCCGGCAGGGAAAAGCCCGCGCAGGGATCCTGGCGGGCAACGGTCGGCGTCAGCCACAGGTGCGTATAGGGTGCGCCTTCGGTGCGCCAGTCGGGCTCGCCGAAGCCCACCACCAGCATCCGCGCCTGCGGCTGCAGACGGCGCAGCAGTACCGGCACGCCATGGTCCAGCCGCACATGGCCGTTGCCGGCCACCAGCACCGCCGGCCGGCCGCCGCTGGCCAGCATCGCCTGCGCCAGGCTGGCATCGCGCAGGCGCTGTGCGAGCCGCATCGACGGCACGCGCGCGGCCGGCAACTGGCCGCAATGGCCATCGACCAGCGCACGGTCCAGCGCGGCCTGCGCAGCCGCATCCAGCGGCGCGGCCCGCAGCGCGTCGCGCAGCGCCGCCGGCACGGCGGCCTCGCCCTGGCGCGCGGCCTGGCGCACCAGGGCCTGGTCGGCATTGCCGCCGATCACCGTCAGCCCCGCTTCCAGCACCGGCGCAAACAGCGCTTCGTGCAGCGGCCAGCCCCAGCTGCGGGCGTCGAAGCCGGCGGCGTCGAGGCGGCTGCGCACATCGGCGCCGGCTTCGACGCGACGGCCCCGCTCCAGATGCTCGGCCACCACCACGGTACCTGCGCCCAGTTCGGCGATCAGCGCGCCGCGGCGCTGGTGGTGGTGCGGGTTGTCGTGCTGCTCACCCAGCAGCAGGTGATCGACCGCACGGCACTGCAGCAGCAGCTCGGCGCGCGTGAGTTCGCGGCCGCTGGCGACCTCCACGATGCGATCCGGCCCGCCGCCGCGGTGGGCGCAGGCCGCGGCCAGCGCCGATCCGCCCAGCAGGGCCAGCACGCTGCGGCGGGGCAAGGAAGGGGCTTGATGGGGCATGCGGCGATTGTGCGCTGGCGCCCGCCCGGCCTTGGCCGCGGCACCGGCCTCGGGAATTTCCTGACCCTTGTTTCAACTGCAACCCGATGCCGGCGCGGCGCAGGGCTGGAACAATGTCACGCCATCCGAGCCCGATGCCCTGCACCGAACCGACACCCACCATGGCCGACCGCCGCGACAAACCGCCGATCTTCCGCGTCCTGGTGCTGCTGGTGGCGCTGGTGAGCACCGCGCTCGCGCTGGCCGCTCTGTCGCCGCAGGGGCCCGAGGCAGCGCCGGCCGCGCCCGGCGCCGATGCCGATCCTGCACCGGCGCCGACGACGCGGCCCTGAGCGGCAGCGGCAGTGGCGGGTGTCGGCGCGCGGCCGCTATGCTCGGCGCATGACCTCCACCAGCACCACCAGCACCCCCGCCGCCGACGCACCGCGGGTGCACGACGAACTGGAACTGCTGGCCGGGCTGGTGCCGCTGGCCGGTGCACGCGTGATCGAGCTCGGCTGCGGCGCCGCCGCCCTGGCGCGCCAGCTGGTGCAGCGCCATCCCGATGCCCACGTCACCGCGCTCGAGGTCGACGAACGCCAGCATGCCAAGAACCTGGCGGCACCGGCCGCGGGCCTTCATTTCGTCGCTGCCGGCGCGCAGGCGATCCCGTTCGCCGATGCCGGCTTCGACCTTGCGCTGATGCTGAAGTCGCTGCACCACGTGCCGCAGCCGCTGATGGCGCAGGCGCTGGGCGAGGTCGCGCGCGTGCTGCGCCCGGGCGGGCATCTGTATGTATCGGAACCGGTCTACGCCGGCGCGCTGAACGACATCGTCAGGCTCTTCAACGATGAACGCGTGGTGCGCGCGGCGGCGCAGGCCGCGCTGGATGCCGCGCTGCTGACCGGCGACTGGGAACCGGTGCGCGACCTGCAGTTTCGGACGCCGGTGCATTTCGACGATTTCGAGACCTTCGAGCGCCGCATGATGCGGCCCACCTTCGCCGACCACCACATCGACGACGCCAGGCTGGCCCGGGTGCGCGCCGCCTTCATGCCGCACTGCGGCGCCGGCGGCGCCGACTTCGAGCGGCCGATGCATGTGCGGCTGCTGCGCCGGCGCGGCTGAAGCCGGCCCGCCGTTCAGCGTTTCCAGAACGGCTGCCCGCGCCCCAGGCGCCGCAGCGCGCGCGCTGCGGCCGCGATGGGTTCGGCACGCTGCGCCTGCAGCCAGCCGACGGCAAACCAGGCCCGCGGGTCGCGTTCGACCGCGGCCGCGAAGGCCTGCTGGGCCACGCACAGATCGTTGAAGCGTCCCAGCGCATCCTGCGCCGGCGCCACCCGCGCCAGATAGCGCCTGACGTCCTTGGCCGGCCACAGCGCGGCGACGAATTCCACGCTGTAGCGCAGCCGCTTCACGCGCCGGCGCGTGCGGTGCCGCGCCTCGTCGTCGAGCGTCGCAAAGGCCTCGCCATCGCGCACCACCTGGCGGTGCAGGCGGCGCAGCAGCGGCCGCGCGCGGTCGACCAGCGGCCCGGACGCCAGCGCCGGCGTGTGGCCGGCGAAGGCCAGCAACGCCAGCAGCAGCCGTTGCGCGGCCACCGCGCGCAGCGCCTGCCCGGGCTCTGCCGGCGCTGCCGCCGGCGGCACGAGGTCGGAAAAGGGCGCCCCGGCAGCCCGCAGCGCCGGCAACAGGCTTGCGGACAGCGCGTCGAGATCGCGTGCGGCGCCCAGCGCATCGAACAGGTCGGCCAGTGCCGGCGTCCACCCTGCATCCACGTCCGCCGACCAGCCCTCGAAGACCTGCAATGCGGTGCGCAGCCGCCGCAGTGCCACACGAACCTGGTGCAGGTGCTCGGGCCGGCCCGTGCCGGCGGCCACGGCCGAGAGGTTGGGCAGCAAGTGGGCGAGGCCGGCGCCGACCATCGCCCGCAGGGCGGCATCCGGGCCCCCCTCGGGTGACAGCAGCGGGCGTCGCGCCATCACCGGCGGGGCGGCGTCTTCGCCCCGGGCCAGGCAGGCGCCGCGCTCGGCCTTGCTGCGCACATCCAGCCACAGCCCATGTCGCGTGGCCCAGCGCTCGCCCAGCCGGTAGAGGCCGTCCAGGGGGCCGGACAGCCATTCGAGCTCCAGTTCGCACAGCGGCAGGCTGCGACCGGCGGCCAGGATCCGACCCTCGTCCAGGGCCAGTTCGATGCGCGTGGCGCCCATGCGCACGATGCGCCGCGTGCGGCGCATGTCGGTCTCGAAGACCGGGCCCAGCACGGGCGCATCGCCCAGCACCGCAGCCAGCCGTCCGTGCGCGGGGGTGCCGGCGTGGCGTGCAAGATCGACCGCCGGCGTGACGCCGCGCGCCGGCGCCGGCACCGGCACCTCGTGCTCCAGCCGCTGCAGCAGGCCTTCGCCCTGGCCCTTGACGGTCTGCAGCCAGCGGCGGCCGTCGCGGCGCAGGCGCACGGCCATGCCGGCCGCGGCCAGCCGGCCATCGGGCGTATCGAGGTAGATCGTGCGCACGCGCTGCGTGCGGGCCGCCGCTGTCGCCACGGCGTGGTGCACGCGCTCGCGTGCGGGCGCCGGCACCTGAAACTTCAGCTCGATCTCGACCATCGGGAACCCACTGGGTAGGTCCCGATGATGCGCCAACGGAGCGTGGCGTGGTGGGTGCGGATCGAAGCCGGCGGCCCTGACCCGCTGTCAGCGCCGGGCCCACCAGGCGTCGCGCGCCTGTACCGCGGTGTCGGGAAAGTCGCTGAAGACGCCGTTGACGCCCATCGCGAAGAACTGCTCGTACTCCCTGGCCGGGTCGTTGGCGTAGGTCGCTGCCAGGCGGCGCGGCTCGTTGCGGAAGGTCCAGGTGTGCACCAGCAGGCCGCGCTGCTGCGCTGCCTTGACGATGGCGTCGTTGGCCACCGCGGTGTAGTCGGCCTCGTTGATGACGCCGTCCTGGTTGACGTCGACGCGGTTGCCGCTGGCGTCCAGCGTCGCTTTCACGGTGACCAGGTAACGTTTCCAGGGGCCGATCGCGTCGGCATAGGTCTTCACCTCGTCCAGGCCGGCTGGCGTCAGCAGGTCGCCGAAGCTGCCGCCCCGGCCCGCCCGGGTCCAGTCGTAGGGACGGTCGAAGGGCGGCGCGTAGGTGATGACGCCGGTCCTGGGGTCGACGTCATCGGCGTCGACCAGTTGCACCAGGCGCACCCTGGTCCTGGCGCGCAGCGCCTTCAGGTTGGCCGTCTCGAAGGACTGGATGAAGACCGGCGCATCCGCCCGGTTCCAGCCCACCTTGTCCAGCGACGCCAGCAGCTTGTCCTCGAGCGGCAGGCCGCGCTCGACGTGCCAGGTCGGGTGCTTGGTCTCGGGATAGACGCCGATCTCGCGGCCCAGCGCCTTGCCGCGCTCCTGCGCCAGCGCCAGCACCTCGTCGAAGGTCGGAATCCGGTACTGGCCGTTGTAGGCCTGGCTGCGCTCGGCGAAGGCCTGTTTCGCACGCAGTGTCCTGATCTCGGCGAGGGTGAAATCGCTGGCATAGAAGCCGGTCTCGTCGACGCCGTCGACCGGGATGGTCTTCCTGCGGCTGGCGAACTCGGGTCGGTCCGCGACATCGGTGGTGGCGATCAGGTTGGGCTCGTGGCGGGCGATCAGCACGCCGTCCTGGGTCGACACCAGGTCCGGCTCGATGAAATCGGCCCCCTGCTCGATGGCGCGTCGATAGGCTTCGAGCGTGTGCTCGGGCAGATAGCCGCTGGCACCGCGATGTCCGATGACCAGCGGCTTGCCGCCGATGGCACCCGGCGCAGGGTCGTCGTCACCCCCGCAGGCGGACAGCGTGAGCAGGGCCGCCGCGGCCAGTGTGACCAGCAGCGGGCGGCGGGACGGATGGCAGGTGTTGTTCATGGGTGCTCCTCGTGGAGCCGCACAGTCTGTGCCGCCAGCAAGGCAGGCGCATGACGACGTCCTGCAGGCGACGGGGGCCGCGGCCGGCGCGTCGCCGGATCGCGTTCAATAGACCTCGGGCACGAACATCTCCGGCGGCACCGGCTGGCGCAAATAGTCGGGGTTGCGCACCCGCGCCGGCAGTTCGACCGCCGGCTTGGGCACCTCGGTGTAGGGCATCTGCTGCAGCAGGTGATGGATGCAGTTCAGCCGCGCCTTTTTCTTGTCCACCGCCTGCACCACCCACCAGGGCGCCTCGGCGATGTGGGTGCGCTCGAGCATGGCCTCCTTGGCCTTGGTGTAGGCCTCCCAGCGGCGGCGGCTCTCCAGGTCCATCGGGCTGAGCTTCCACTGCTTGAGCGGGTCATGGATGCGGCCGAGGAAGCGCAGGTGCTGCTCGTCGTCGGTGATCGAGAACCAGTATTTGATGAGCTGGATGCCCGAGCGCACCAGCATGCGCTCGAACTCGGGCACCGAGCGAAAGAACTCCTCCACGTCGTCCTCGCTGCAAAAGCCCATCACGCGCTCGACGCCGGCGCGGTTGTACCAGCTGCGGTCGAAGAGCACGACCTCGCCGGCCGCCGGCAGGTGCGGCACGTAGCGCTGGAAGTACCACTGCGTCCTTTCGCGGTCGTTCGGCGCCGGCAAGGCCACCACGCGGCACACGCGCGGATTCAGGCGCTGGGTGATGCGCTTGATGACGCCGCCCTTGCCGGCAGCGTCGCGCCCTTCGAACAGGATCACCACCTTGTGGCGCGTGGTCGCCACCCAGTCCTGCAGCTTCACCAGTTCGCCCTGCAGCCGGAAGAGCTCGCGAAAGTAGACGCGGCGCGCTTCGCGCAGCGCGTCCTCGTCGACGGCCGGGACGCCATCGACGAAGCCGGGGTCGGCGTCCTCGATCTCGAGCTCCAGCTCCTCGTCGTAGCCGTCGATGAGGTCGAGTTCGATGCGACGCAGCAGCGCGCGGCGGTCGTCGGGCGGCGGGGAAGCAGGCATCGCAAGGGTGAGATCAGCGCAGAGCCCGGCACGCTGCCACCCTCGCGTGACAACCCGATGAAGCATGCGGGCATCGGATAACGGTATAAACTGTTTATACGATAAACGCCTGGAGATGCACCTCATGGCCACCCGCAAGTCCGCTGCCGCCGCGCCGGCACCCGCGCCGGTCCCCACCCCGGCCCCGGCCCCGGCCCCGGCCCCCAAGCCCGCCTCCGAGTCCGCCGCCAGGCCCGCCCGCAAGCCCGCCCGCAAGCCCGCCAGCCGGCCGCCGCAGGCTGCCACCAGGGCCGTGCCGCGGCCGGTCGCGGCCGTCAAGGCCGTGGTGGCCGCCACGGCATCGGGGTCCAAGGTCGACAAATCCCGCAAGGCCGACAAGCCGAAGAAGGCGCCCAAGCTGCGTCCGGTGCTGGTGCGCGACAGCTTCACCCTGCCCGAGGCCGACTTCGCGCTCATCGGCACGCTGAAGGCGCGCGCGCTGGCCGGTCAGCGCGAGACGAAGAAGAGCGAGTTGCTGCGTGCCGGCCTGCAGGCGCTGGCGGCGATGGACCGCGCGACCCTGCTGGCGGCGTTGAATGCGCTGGAGCCGATCAAGACGGGTCGGCCGAAGAAGGGCCACTGAGGCCGCCGCCGAGGGTCCGGTGCGCCGGCAAAATGTGCGCGGCCGACAGCGGCGCCACCGGCACCGGGTAGGGCGGCGCGGGGTCGAGCCAGAACAGCGCCTCGATCTCGGCAGCGGGCAAGGGTTCGCCGTCGACCTGCACGCGGTAGACCTCGGCGCGCACGCGGCGTCCGGGCTCGTTGACGGCGCGGTCCTCGAAGTGGCCCAGCAGCGCGGCGCTGCCGGGTCGCAGGTGCACGCCCAGTTCCTCGTGCAGTTCACGCGCCAGGGTCTGCAGGGCGGACTCGCCGGGCTCGCGCTTGCCGCCGGGCTGGATGAAGGTGGTCGAGCCGCGCTTGCGCACCAGCAGCACGCGGCCGCGGGTGTCGGTGATCACCGCTGCCACCGTCTGGAACGGCGGCAGGTCCTTCACTTGGCCAGCAGTCCCAGGCGTTCGATGAGCGCGCGTTCCTTCGTGAAGGTCGCCGTCGCCCACTGGCGGTAGTCTTCGCTGCTCTTGTACCAGGGCGCCTGGTTGAGCTGGTCGAGGATGGCCGCGTGCGCCGGGTCGTCGATGGCCTTCTTGAAGGCATCGTGCAGCGTCTTCACGACCGCCGGGTCCATGCCCTTGGGGCCGACCAGACCGTAGGGCGAGTTGGAGACCACGTTGTAGCCCAGGTCCTTGGCGGTGGGCACGTTGGGCCAGCGCTTGGTGCGCTGGTCGCCGAACGTCACCAGCAGCCGCATCTGGCCGGCGTCGACGAATTTGTCCCAGCCGGTGGCGTCGCTGGCGGCCATCACGTGGCCGCCCAGCAGGGCCTGCATGAGGTCGGCATTGCCCTTGAACGGCACGTGGTTGAGCTCCACCTTGACGGCATCGGACACCTCCTCCATCAGCAGGTGCGGGCTGGTGCCGGTGCCGGTGGAGCCGTAGTTGATCTTGCCGGGCTCCTTGCGCGCCGCCTCGATGTAGTCCTTGAAGGTCTTGTGGGGCGAATCGCTGCGCACCACGAAGCCGAAGGTATAGCCGGTGACGCCGATGACGAACGTGAAGTCGTTCAGCGGATGCCAGGCCACCTTCTGCATGTGCGGCAGGCGCAGCATGCCCATCGGGTATTGCGCCAGCGTATAGCCGTCGGGCCTGGCATTCAGGCCCATGCTGCCGGGGCCGTTGGTGCCGCCGCCACCGGGCTGGTTGTTGATGATGATCTGCTGGTTGAGGATCTTGCTGGCGATCTCGGCCAGCGCGCGGTGATGACGGTCGGTGCTGCCGCCGGCCGGCCAGGGCACGATGATGGTGATGGGGCGCGACGGAAAGGCCTGGGCTCGAAGCCCGGAGACGGGCAGCGCCAGCGCGGCGCCGGCACCGAGGACGATCTGGCGACGGGTCTTGGAAGGGGTCATGGCAGGTCCTGTGAATGGCCTCGGAGAACGAAGCGCGCGCATGATGCCGCGTCGGGCGGGCGGCCGAAAGCGGGTCGGCCCCAAGGCCCCGTCACCTGGGTGACATTGGCGCCGCCCGCGCAGCAGCGCCGGTCAAAGGCTGATCAGCACGGCAATGATGCTCAGCGGCTGGTTCCAGACCTCGAAGCCGCCGCCGGCATGCTGCGAGGCGCGCACGCCCACCGCACTCAACTGCCAGCCGCGGACTTTGTCGCCGGACCGCAACCCGCGATCCTGCCCGGTATCGGGTGCCAGCAGCAGCGATGCCACCGATGCGCCGGGCACGAACCGGGAGCGCCCGGCCGGCGGCAGCTGCAGCCCGAAGCCTTCGCTCAGCACATGCACGATGTCGGTGTCGTCGAAGCGGCCCTGGGCCGAGCGCGTCGTTGCGGGCAGCAGCAGGCCGGCCTGGATGCGGAAGCCCGGGCCGTCGACGCGCACCGGGAATGCGGCTCGCGCGCGTTGCCAGGGCACCGACTTGTCGACCCCGACTTCTTTCGGGTTGTAGGCCATCACCGCGCTCCCCGCCTTGCCGTACGACGCACCGTACGCTGGGCATCATGCGGGCCGTACGGCGTGACGGTCAACAGCCCGTTCGGCCCCGAGCCCCTCACCCGGGCCGCGTCGGTGCCGACCGCGCCGCCAGCAGCCGCGCGATGCGCGTCACCAGCCACAGCCCCAGCAGCGCGCTGGCGCCGGTGGCGGCCCAGGTGTACTGCCAGCCGCCCATCGCGCTGGCCAGCCAGGCCACCGCCGGCGGCCCGGCAAACTGGCCGAAGGCTGACCATTGCTGCATCCAGCCGACCGTCGACGACAAGGTGTGCTCGCCCGGTGCGGCGCGCACCACCAGCGCAAACAGCGTGCCGGGGATGACGCCGCCGACCATCGAGAAGACCAGCACCGCGCCGTAGCGCAACGCGGCCGGCTGACCCAGGTCGACGAAGGCCAGTGCCGAGCCCAGCGCCATGGTGGCGAAGCCGATCGCCAGCAGCCGCGGCGCCGCCCAGCCGCCGTGCAGCAGCCGGCCCGAGCCGACATTGCCGACGATATTGGCCGCCGCCGCCAGCGCCGTCAGCACGCCGGTCAGCGCCGGGTCGACGCCGGCCTGGCGGTAGACGGTGGGCAGGAAGCCGACCACCGCCAGCCACTGGCCCGAATAGCAGGCGAAGGTCAGCGCCAGCAGCCAGGGGCCTGGCGCGGCCAGCGTGTGGCGCAGGCGCTGCGACCATGGCAGCAGCGTGGCCGGGCGTGGGCCGGCCGCACGGTCGGGCACGGTGCGCAGCACCACCCCCACCATGGCCGCCGACAGCGCGGCCAGGCCCCACCACCAGGCGCGCCAGCCCAGCCACTCGATCAGCAGCGGCCCCAGCAGCAGTGCCGACGCCGTGCCCACCGGCATGTAGGCGCCCCACAGGCCCATGGCACGCGCCAGCCGCTGCGGCGGCACCAGTTGTCGCACCAGCCCCGGCGCCGGCAGCACCACCAGCAGAAAACCGAAGCCCTCGACGGCGCGCAGCATCATCAGCTGCGCGGCGCTGACCGCGGTGCCGCCCGCCGCGCTGGCCAGCGCCAGCACGGCCAGGCCCAGCAGCAGGCTGCGCCGCAACCCCAGGCCATCGGCCAGCACGCCGAAAGCCACACCCACGCTCATGCCCGCCAGCTGCACGAGCGACAGCAGAAATCCCGCCTGCACCAGCGTCAGCCCGAGCGCGGACTGCAGCACGGGGATCGCCGGCGGCAGCTTGCCGACATGCAGCGCCGCGCACACGCCGGCGGCGATGACGATCAGCGCGGCGCGTTCGCGGTCGCGCTCGGTGGCGGCGGGCAGGGCCAGGGCCGGCACGGGGTCGGCCTCGGTCGCCGGGTCAGCTCTTCTTCGGCGCCACCGCCAGCGCCCACAGCCGCGCCAGCAGGCCCAGCTGCTCGTGCCCGGCCACGGCCTTGAAGGCCTCGGCGGCTTCGGCCGCGCGGCCGGCCTGGGCCAGCGCCTGTGCATACTGCAGACGGGCCTGCGCACCGTCGGGCAGCGTGCCGCCGAGTGCGGCCTTCATCAGTTCCAGCCCGCGCTCGGCCTGCCCGGCCGAGACCAGCGCAGCGCCGGTGGTGAAGGTACTGTTCGCGGCACGCGCATCGCCCACCGCCGGTGGCCGCGCAGCGGCGGCGCTCAGGCTCTGGCGGTCGTCGCTGGCCTGCCGGGTGACGGCGGCGCGCAACCGGTTGTGCTCGGCCGCGGCGCTGCCCTTGCCCAGCAGGCCCTTGGCAAAGCCGGCATCGAGCACTTTCTGCGCCTCGGCCGGCAGGCCCGCCTTGGACGCCATATCGGCCAGCACCAGGTAGTCGTCGGCCTCGTCCATCTGGTCCAGCTGCAGGCGCAGGCGGTAGACATCGATGTCCCAGCGCGGCTGCCAGCCCGCCTGGCGCTGCACGCGCGACATCAGGTCGGGCCAGTATTCGCTGCGACCATGGTCGCGCAGCAGCGTCTCGGCCAGGCGCACATAGTTGGCGTCGTCCTTGGCCTGGCCGTAGGACGAGGCCAGGATGCGCAGGTCATCGACCGCCAGCTTGCCGTCGCGCTGCTGCTGGGCCTGCAGCAGCTTGATCGTGCCGGCGTGGTCGTTCTGCAGGTAGGTTGCGCGCACCAGCACCGATTGCACCGCCGGCGCCTGGCTGCCCGCGGCCTGCGCCTTGCGCGCCGCCTCGGCCGCGACGGGGTAGGCCTTGAGGTTGAAGTGCGCGCGCGCCAGCGACTCCTGGCACTGCAAGGCATCCTGCGGCGTCTGCGCACCCACCGCCAGCGCCGATTCGAAGGATTTGACGGCGGCGGCGTGCTGCTCGAGCTGCATCTCCAGCAGGCCGCGGATGCGGTGCATCACCGTCACCTCGGCCGGCTGCAGGGCCTGGATGCCGGCCTGCGCCTGTTCGAGCCGCGCCTTGGCTTCGGCTGTCTTGCCGCCGCGGAAGAGCTCGATCGTCTGGTTCAGCGCCGCGCCGACCTCGGGCCGCACCGCAAAGGCCGGCGCCGAGGCGGCCGAGGCCGCCGGCGCAGCCGCCGCCTGTGCGAAGACGGTGGGCGCAGCCAGCGACATGGCCAGTGCGGCGGTGGCACAGCAGGCGGAGAAGGCGGTGGCGGCAGGCAGCTTCATGGCGCGTGGCTCCGGCAGAGCGGGGCGGGAACGGAAGGGGCGCGCGATGCTACCCGAGCAGGCGGCGCGCCCCGCGCCCGCGGCACGGGTACGGGCCATGGGGCATCAGGACGCCGCCAGCAGCCCTGCCAGGTCGAAAGCGACATCGGCGGCTTGCGCGGGCGTGGGCAGGCGGCCGGCGTCCATCAGTTTGCGCGCCAGCAGGTGGTCGCGCGGCAGGTTGACGGTATCCACCGCCACCAGCGCACCGGCGCGGAAATGCCAGACCGAGAAGCCCGGCGCCGACAGGCTGCCGCGCAGCACGGTCTGGTCCGCACCCGTCGACAGCCCGGCGATCTGCAGCTTGCGGTCGTACTGGTCGGACCAGAACCAGGGCGTGCCGGCAAAAGGCCGCGGCTGCCCGAGCAGCGCGGCGGCGGCGCCGCGGCCCTGCTCGGTGGCGTTGTGCACCGACTCCAGCCGCAGCAGCGAGCCGTCGTCCAGGCGGCGCGCGGTGCAGTCGCCGGCGGCGACGATGGCCGGGTCGGCGGTGCGCGCGCAGGCATCGACGACGATGCCGCGGTCGCAGGCCAGGCCGGCGGCCTGCGCCAGTTCATCGTTGGGCAGCACGCCGATGCCCACCAGCACCAGTCCGGCCGGCCAGTGCTGGCCGGCACTGCCGATCACCGCGGTGGCACGGCCGTCGGCGCCGGTCTCGATGGCCGCCACCCCCACGCCCAGTGCCAGCGTGACGCCATGGCCGCGGTGCAGGTCGGCATACCAGTCCGACAGCAGCGGCGCCAGCATGCGGCCGAGCAGCCGCGGCGCCGCTTCGAGCACGGTCACCGCCAGCCCCAGCTTGCGCGCGGTGGCCGCCACCTCCAGCCCGATGAAGCCGCCGCCCACCACCACCAGCGGCAGCCCCTGCGCGCGGCAGGCCTGCAGGTCGGCCAGCAGGCGCTGCGCATCGGCGAGCGTGCGCAGCGCGTGCACGTTGGGCGCTTCGGCACCCGGCAGCGCCAACGGTCGCGGCCGGGCGCCCGTCGCCAGCACGAGGCCGGCATAGGCGAGCGTCTCGCCGCCGGCGAGCTGCGCGGTCTTCGCGCTGCGGTCGATGGCCTGCACGCGCACGCCGGTGCGCAGCGTGATGCCCTTCCTGGCCAGCAGGTCGGGCGCGCGCATGACCAGCGCCGTCGCGTCCATCTCGCCGGCCAGCCAGGCCTTGGACAAGGGCGGCCGGTGGTAGGGCCCGACCGGCTCGTCGCCGAGCAGGGTCACGGGATCGGCAAAGCCGCCAGCGCGCAGCGCCTCGGCTGCCGAAGTGCCGGCCTGGCCGGCGCCGATGATCAGCACGCCTGGAGGTGTCGTCATGGCGGCATTGTGGCGTCGCCGTGGCGCTGGCACGCATGCGCCCCGCTTGGTAGCGTTGGCGCATGGCGGCCTCGCCCCTTTACCGTCTGCTCGCCGATGCCGTGCTCGTGCTGCACCTGGGTGTGGTGGTGTTCGTCGTCGGCGCGCTGGTGCTGATCGTGCTGGGCAACCGGCGCGGCTGGGGCTGGGTCAACGGCCTGGGCTTTCGATCGGCGCACCTGGTGGCCATCGGCGTGGTGGTGGTCCAGTCGTGGCTGGGCGCCACCTGCCCGCTGACGACGCTGGAGTCCTGGCTGCGCGCGCAATCCGGCGCCGCGGGCTATGGCGGCGGCTTCATCGAACACTGGGTATCGCGGCTGCTGTTCTGGGATGCGCCGCCCTGGGTGTTCGGGCTCGCGTACTCGGCCTTCGGCCTGCTGGTGGCGCTGGCCTGGTGGCGCTTTCCGCCGCATCGGCAGACCGGTCTCGAGCCTGGGCGTTGGCCGCCAGCGCCGCCTCCAGCACGTTGAGGGCCAGCGCCCGCGCCGCCCGCTGCTGCACGCGTCGGGATCTCAGAGCTTGTGAAGACGGGAGATCTGGCCAAACCCCCAGGGCCCGACCCTCGGGTTTCCACCAGGGTCTTGAAGCGAAGCGGGTCAACCCTATAATTGCCTTGCTAGCACTCGCCAGGATCGAGTGCTAACGATCGGCAGGCCTGCTGCCTCGCCTGATCGCCTGATGTCAACGGGCGCTCACTTTCGGGTACCCGTCGAATTGACCTGACTCAACCGGAGATCTCCATGAAGCTTCGTCCGTTGCACGATCGCGTGATCGTCAAGCGCCTCGAGAACGAAACCAAAACCGCCTCGGGCATCGTGATCCCCGACAACGCCGCCGAGAAGCCCGACCAGGGCGAGGTGCTTGCCGTCGGCCCCGGCAAGCGCAACGAGAAGGGCGATTTCGTGGCCCTGAACATCAAGGTCGGCGACCGCGTGCTGTTCGGCAAATACAGCGGCCAGACCGTCAAGGTCGATGGCGACGAACTGCTGGTGATGCGCGAAGAGGATCTTTTCGCCGTTGTCGAGAAATAAATCGCCGCAGGCGATTTGCGTCCATCGCAGGCTGACTTCGCGCCGCGAACTCGAGGGCCGCAGGCCCGGCCGCAGACACAGCAATTCCCCGGCGCAAGCCGGCATCTCAGTATTCAGGAGAACTACACATGGCAGCTAAAGACGTCATTTTCGGGGCCGATGCCCGTCACCGCATGGTCGAAGGCGTAAACATCCTGGCCAACGCGGTCAAGGTCACGCTCGGCCCCAAGGGCCGCAACGTGGTGCTCGAACGCTCGTTCGGCGCCCCCACCGTCACCAAGGACGGTGTCTCGGTGGCCAAGGAAGTCGAGCTCAAGGACAAGCTCCAGAACATGGGCGCGCAGATGGTCAAGGAAGTCGCTTCCAAGACCAGCGACATCGCCGGTGACGGCACCACCACCGCCACGGTGCTGGCGCAGTCGATCATCCGCGAAGGCATGAAGTTCGTTGCCGCCGGCATGAACCCGATGGATCTCAAGCGTGGCATCGACAAGGCCGTGACCGCCCTCGTCGAAGAGCTCAAGAAATCGAGCAAGGCGACGACCACGAGCAAGGAAATCGGCCAGGTCGGGTCGATCAGCGCCAACAGCGACGAATCCATCGGCGAGATCATCGCCAAGGCGATGGACAAGGTCGGCAAGGAAGGCGTGATCACCGTCGAAGACGGCAAGTCGCTCGACAACGAACTCGACATCGTCGAAGGCATGCAGTTCGACCGCGGCTACCTGTCGCCGTATTTCATCAACCAGCCCGAAAAGCAGGTTGCCGTCCTCGACAACCCCTACGTGCTGCTTTACGACAAGAAAATCAGCAACATCCGCGACCTGCTGCCCACGCTGGAGCAAGTGGCCAAGAGCGGCCGTCCGCTGCTGATCGTGGCCGAGGAGGTCGAAGGCGAGGCGCTGGCCACCCTGGTGGTCAATACCATCCGCGGCATCCTGAAGGTCGTCGCCGTCAAGGCCCCGGGCTTCGGTGACCGCCGCAAGGCCATGCTGGAAGACATCGCCATCCTGACCGGCGGCAAGGTCATCGCCGAGGAAGTCGGCCTGACGCTCGAGAAGGTGACGCTGGCCGACCTGGGCCAGGCCAAGCGCGTCGAGGTGGGCAAGGAGAACACCACCCTCATCGACGGCGCCGGCAAGGCTGCCGACATCGAGGCGCGTGTCAAGCAGATCCGCATCCAGATCGAGGAAGCCACCAGCGATTACGACCGCGAGAAGCTGCAGGAGCGCGTGGCCAAGCTGGCCGGCGGCGTGGCCGTCATCAAGGTCGGTGCCGCCACCGAGGTCGAGATGAAGGAGAAGAAGGCCCGCGTGGAAGACGCGCTGCACGCCACCCGTGCCGCCGTCGAGGAAGGCATCGTCGCCGGCGGCGGCGTGGCCCTGCTGCGTGCCCGTGCCCAGATCGGCGCCCTCAAGGGCGACAACCACGACCAGGACGCCGGCATCAAGATCGTGCTGCGTGCCGTCGAGCAGCCGCTGCGCGAGATCGTCGCCAACGCCGGTGGCGAGCCCAGCGTGGTCATCAACAAGGTGCTCGAGGGCAAGGGCAACTACGGCTTCAACGCCGCCAACGACACCTACGGCGACATGATCGAGATGGGCATCCTGGATCCCACCAAGGTCACCCGCACCGCGCTGCAGAACGCCGCCTCGGTGGCCGGCCTGATGCTGACGACCGAGTGCATGGTCGCCGAGGCGCCGAAGGAAGACGCACCGGCGATGCCCGGCGGCGGCATGGGCGGCATGGGCGGCATGGGCATGGACATGTGAGTCGGACGTGGAACCCTGCCTGCGCAGGGTTCCACGCCGACGAGCACCCGAGGGCCTGCAAGCCCGAGGGGTGAGTCGTCCGATCCCAAAACGAGCCCGCGTTGCAGAACGCGGGCTTTTTCGTTGGATCGTCAGATGTGAAGCGCGGTCGATAATCGGGCGCCCATGAACGCATGCCGATGACCACGTCCGCCGCCTTGCAGCGCTTCGTCGACGACGAACTGATGCGCGCGCCTCTGCTCGTCGAGCAGGCGATCGAGGAGTCGATGCTGGCCGTCAAGCGCGATGCCGCGGGCATGAGCCCGCGCGAGCGGCTGCTGGTGGGCGACGTGATGCGCTCGCTGCACAGCAACCGGCCGCTGGTGGTGCGCGAATTCGTGCGTGCGCTGACCGAACAGGTGCAGCGTGAACTCGCCGAGGAGGAAAGCACGCGCCACGCCCTGCCGTCGGGGCTGGGCGGCCTGTCGCTGGTGGACGAGGGCCAGGTCGAGGTCGACGTCGAGATCTCGCGCGCCATCGAAGCCATCCGCAGCGTCGCCGAGCACGAACTGCGCGAGGTGATGAGCTACACCTCGGCCCTGGTCGGCGACATGGACGTGGCACGCGACTACAACCCGCTGCGGCCCGAGGTGATCGGCCGTGCGCTGTGGGAGGCCGCGCGGGCGCTGCCGCTGCAGCGGCCCTACCAGCTGGCCTTCATGCGCCACGCCTGCCTGCCGCTGGCGCAGCTGATGCGCAAGTCCTATGCCGGCGCCTGCGCGCGGCTGGAATCGATGGGCGTGGAGCCCGCCGTCTACCGCACCATCATCGTCTTCGGCAGCCAGCGCGCGCGCGGCCAGCAGGACGCCTTCTTCGATCCCGGCGCCAACCGTGCCGATACGTCGATGCCGCCGTCCGCACCGGGCGGCCGGCCGCCGGGCGCAGGCGCTGCGGCCGCGCCGACCGCGACGGCGTCTGCGGCCACGCGCCCCTCGCTCGACCAGGTGCTGACGCGCACCGACGAACTGCTGCGCGACCTCGGCGCCAACGGCGACCGCCAGCAGCGCGAGACCCTGCGCAACCTGCAGCGCCAGCAGATGGTGGCCAGCGCCGACAAGGCCGCCGAGCGCGAACTGATCGAGCTCATCAGCCACCTCTTCGACACGCTGCTGGGCGACCGCCGGCTGCCCTCCGACATCCAGAACCTGGTGTCGCGCCTGCAGGCGCCGGCGCTGCGGCTGGCGCTGCGCGACCCCTCGCTGCTGGACAACCAGACGCACCCGCTGTGGCTGGTGATGGACCGCATCGCGCTGCAGGGCGAGTTGCACCCGCCGCCGGGCGATCCGCAACGCACGGCCATGCTGCGCTACCTGCACGGGCTGCTGGATGCGCTGGCGCAGGAACAGGCGCGCGACGCCGATGCCTTTCGCTGGGCGCTGGAACGTGTGCTGGCCTACGAGCGCACACGCTTCGAGCAGCGCCGCGGCGCGGCCGAGGCCGAATTGCACAGCCTGCAGGCGCTGGAAGACCAGGTCGTGGCCGGCGGGCCGCCGCCGACCAGCCCGGGCGCCCTGGACATCGGCCACCTCGACACCGTGCCTGCCGACCTGCTGGACGACCTGTCGGCAGCCGGCCCGGGCGAGGGCCACCCCCGCGACGGCGCGCAATGGCTGGCAAACCGTCGCAGCGGCGAGTGGATGCACCTGTTCATGCAGGGCACCTGGGTCAACGCCCAGCTGCTGTGGTACGGGCGCCATCGCGAATACTGGCTGTTCGGCGACGGCGCCTCGGCCAATACCTGGGCCATCCGCCGCGGCGCGCTCGAGCGCATGCTCGACGTGCAGTTGCTGACCGCGCTGACGCCGCGCTCGCTGATCCGCGAGGCCGCCGGCCGCGTGCTGCGCAAGCTAGGCGACTGATGACGCCGCGGCCGGCAGCGCGTGCGCCGGCACCCACTGCCGCAGCGCCTCGGCGGCATCGCCCACGCCGCGGCGCGACAGCGCCGAGAACAGCGTGACGCCGATGTCGGCCTGGTCGCCGGCCAGTTCACCCAGCACCGCCTGCGCCGCGGCCAGCGCGGCGTCGGACTCGCGGCGGTTGAGCTTGTCGGCCTTGGTCAGCAGCACCAGCAGCCGCACCTCACCGGTGACCACGCGCGGCGCGATCAGCGCCAGCAGCTGGCGGTCGAGGTCGGTGAATCCCAGGCGCGCATCGATCATCTGCACCACGCCGTGCAGGTTGCGGCGCACCACCAGGTAGTCGGCCATCACCTCCTGCCAGCGCAGCTTGGCGGCACGCTCGACAGCGGCATAGCCGTAGCCCGGCAGGTCGGCCAGCCAGGCGTCGGCCGCGTCCTTCGGCCCCACTTCGAACAGGTTGATGTGCTGGGTGCGACCGGGCGTGCGCGACGCGAAGGCCAGCCGCTTGTGCCGGGCCAGCGCATTGATGGCAGTGGACTTGCCGGCGTTGCTGCGGCCGACGAAGGCGATCTCGGGCCGTTCGGTGACCGGCAGCTGGTCGAGCCGGCTGGCCGTGACCAGGAAGCGGGCGCTGTGCAGCCAGGCCAGGGCCGCCTGCGCCGCGGGTGATTCGGCGCCTGCGGCGGTGCGGGTGGGGGCGCGTCGGACAGTCGTCATGGGACATTGTAAAATCTTGCGGTTTGAACACCTGCTTGCCAACGACCGAGGCCTGAATGAAGCTGCCGATCCTGTTCGCGACCCTCATGCTCGCCGCCGGCGTCACGACGACGGCAGCGGCCGCCGACGCCAAGGCAGCGTTCAAGGCCGATCCTGCCAAGGGCGCCACGCTGGCCGCCACCTGCCTGGCCTGCCACACGGCCGACGGCTCCCGCGGCGCGGTGGCCAACCCCATCCTGCAGGGCCAGCATCCCGAATACCTCGTCAAGCAACTGCAGGAATTCAAGTCCGGCAAGCGCGCCAACGCCATCATGCAGGGCATGTCGGCGGCGCTGTCCGAAGACGACATGAAGCACATCGCTGCCTTCTATGCCGACAAGCAGGCCAAGCCGGGCTTTGCGAAGAACAAGGACACGGTGCTGCTGGGCGAGAAGATCTACCGCGGCGGCATCGCCGAGCGCAGCGTGCCGGCCTGTGCCGGCTGCCACAGCCCCAACGGCGCCGGCATCCCGGCGCAGTACCCGCGCCTGGGCGGCCAGCATGTGGAATATACCGAGGCGCAGCTGGTCGCCTTCCGCAGCGGCGCGCGCGCCAACAATGCGCAGATGACCGCCATCGCCGGCAAGATGAACGACCGGGAAATCAAGGCCGTGTCGGACTACATCGCGGGCCTGCGCTGAACGCGGCGATCACGCCTTAACCCTGCCAAAGGCCGGTCCTCGACCGGCCTTTGGCATTTCAGAACGATCCGAAACCGATAATCCGCCGATGGCGATCTCCACCTCCGGCGTCGACCTCAAGGCCCGGTCGCGCGTGCTGCGCGACACGGTCGAACTGCTGTCGTCGATGCGCTTCGCCATCTCGCTGCTGACGCTGATCTGCATCGCCTCGGTGATCGGCACCGTGGTCAAGCAGAACGAGCCCTACAACAACTACGTCAACCAGTTCGGCCCCTTCTGGGCGGAGGTGTTCGAGTCGGCGCACCTGTATGCGGTCTACAGCGCGCCCTGGTTTCTGGTCATCCTGGCCTTCCTGGTCATCAGCACCAGCCTGTGCATCGCGCGCAATGCGCCCAAGATCGTCGTCGACCTGCGCGCCTACAAGGAACATGTGCGCGAGCAGTCGCTGCAGGCCTTCCATCACAAGGGCGAGGCCACGCTGGCCGGCGACGGCGCCGCCCATCTGGCGCGCGTGAGCGCGCTGCTGGCCGGCGGCGGCTGGAAGGCGCGCGCGCAGGTGCGCGAACACGGCACCATGGTGGCGGCGCGCAAGGGCACCAGCAACAAGATCGGCTACCTGGCCGCGCACTCGGCGATCGTGCTGATCTGCCTGGGCGGCCTGCTCGACGGCGACCTCATCGTGCGCGCGCAGATGGCCTGGCAGGGCAAGACGCCCTACGCGGGCAGCGGCATGGTCGCCGACGTATCGGCGCGGCACCGGCTGTCGGCCGCCAACCCGACCTTCCGGGCCAACCTGTTCGTGCCCGAAGGTGCGCGCGCCGGGGTGGCGGTGCTCAACATGGCCGACGGCGTGGTGCTGCAGGACCTGCCCTTCGACGTCGAGCTGAAGAAGTTCATCGTCGAGTACTACGCCACCGGCATGCCCAAGCTGTTTGCCAGCGAGATCGTCATCCACGACCGCGAAACCGGCCAGGCGATCCCCCGCACCGTGAAGGTCAACGAACCGGCCTTCCACCGCGGCATCGCCATCTACCAGAGCAGCTTCGACGACGGCGGCTCGCAGCTGAAGCTGCGCGGCCTGCCGCTGGCGCCGGGCCAGCCGGTCGAGATCCAGGGCACCGTGGGCGGCAGCACCGAGCTGACCACGGCGGCCAGGGACCAGAAGCTCACGCTCGAATTCGGTGCGCTGCGCGTCATCAATGTCGAGAACATGAGCGCCCCGCCGCAGCCCGGCGCCACCGACGTGCGTGCGGTCGATCTCGTCGGCTCGATCGAAGGCCGCCTCGGCAATGCCACCAAGGTGGTCGACAAGAAGGCCTTGCGCAACGTCGGCCCGTCGATCAACTACAAGCTGCGCGACGCCAGCGGCCAGGCGCGCGAATTCCACAACTACATGCTGCCGATGGAACTCGACGGCCAGCGCATCTTCCTGCTCGGCCTGCGCGACACGCCGCAGGAGGCCTTCCGCTACCTGCGCGTGCCCGCCGACGAGCAGGACCAGCTCGACGGCTGGGTGCGGCTGCGCCAGGCGCTGATGGACCCCGACCTGCGCGAGAAGGCCGCGCGCCGCTACGCCACCCAGTCCGCGCCAGCCGACAAGCCGGAGCTGGCAGAGCAGCTGCTGCTGACGGCCCGGCGTGCGCTCGGCCTGTTTGCCGGCACCGAGGGCGGCACCGATGGCCAGCCACCGGCCGGCGGCCTGCCCGGGCTGTCGCAGTTCATCGAGCACAGCGTGCCGCCGGCCGACCGCGAGCGCATTGCCGAGGTGCTGCTGCGCATCCTCAACGGCACGCTGTTCGAGCTGGCCAACCTGTCGCGCGAGCAGGCCGGCCTGGCGAAGATGCCGCTGGGCGACGCCACCGAGGCCTTCATGACGCAGGCCGTGCTGTCGCTGTCGGACAGCTTCCTCTACCCGGCGCCGCTGGTCTTCCAGCTGGCCGACTTCAAGCAGGTGCAGGCCAGCGTCTTCCAGGTCGCGCGCGCCCCGGGCAAGAACCTCGTCTACCTGGGCGCGGTGCTGCTGATCGTCGGCGTCTTCATGATGCTCTATGTCCGGGAACGCCGGCTGTGGATCTGGCTCCAACCCGACTCCACGGACACCACCCGCACCCGCGTGGTGACGGCGCTGTCGACGACGCGCCGCACGCTCGACGCCGACGCCGAATTCGAAACCCTCAAGACCGCCTTGCTGCAGGACGCCCGATGAACAGCCCCGCCTCGTCGACCGCCCCCGTCCAGACGCTCACGCTCGGCCGCCCCGGCCTGCTGGCCCGCCGCAGCGCCTATGACTGGATCTTCGCCTTGCTGCTGGTGCTGGGTGCCGGCTACGCCTTCCGCCGCTACGGCGCGTCGATGGACGTCTACGAGACCTGGATCCTCGCCGGCAGCGTGCCCGCGCTGTGGGCGCTGGGCTGGTTCTGGCGGCCGCTGCGCACGCTGACGATCGGCGTCGGCGCCGCCACGCTGATCGCCATCGCGCTGTACAGCCGCCAGACCGACGGCTTCGGCGCCGACCTGGCCGCTGGCGACCAGGTCTTCCTGCTCAAATATTTCCTCTCCAGCCAGAGCGCCATCCTGTGGATGAGCGTGCTCTTCTTCATGAGCACGGTGTTCTACTGGATCGGCTTCTTCGCCAAGGCCGGGCCCGACGGTGACAACACGGCGCACAAGCTCGGCTCGCACATCACCTGGGCGGGCGTGGTGATGGCGCTTGTCGGCACGCTGGTGCGCTGGTTCGAAAGCCACCAGATCGCGCCCGATATCGGCCACATCCCGGTCAGCAACCTCTACGAGGTATTCGTGCTGTTCGCGTGGATGACGGCGCTGTTCTACCTCTATTTCGAGCAGCACTACCGCACGCGCGCGCTCGGCGCCTTCGTCATGCTGATCGTCAGCGCGGCGGTCGGCTTCCTGCTCTGGTATTCGGTGGCGCGCGACGCGCACGAGATCCAGCCGCTGGTGCCGGCGCTGCAGAGCTGGTGGATGAAGCTGCACGTGCCGGCCAATTTCATCGGCTACGGCACCTTCGCGCTGGCGGCGATGGTGGCCTTTGCCTATCTGGTCAAGCGTCAGGCCGCCGAGCAGCGCTGGTGGAAGCTGGCACCGCTGTGGGCACTGGGCGTGGTGCTGTGTTTCGAGCCCTTCGTCTTCCGCAAGGACGCCAGCGGGTCCAGCATCTACTGGGCGCTGTATTTCGGCGCCAGCGCTTTCGCGGTGGGCGGCATCCTGGCGGCGCGCAAGCGCATCGCCGAGCGGCTGCCCTCGTTCGAGCTGCTCGACGACGTGATGTACAAGGCGATCGCGGTCGGCTTCGCCTTCTTCACCATCGCCACCATCCTCGGCGCCTTCTGGGCTGCCGAGGCCTGGGGTGGCTACTGGAGCTGGGATCCGAAGGAGACCTGGGCGCTGATCGTCTGGCTGAACTATGCCGCCTGGCTGCACATGCGCCTGATGAAGGGCCTGCGCGGCGCGGTATCGGCGTGGTGGGCGCTGGTGGGCCTGGCGGTGACGACGTTTGCCTTCATCGGTGTCAACATGTTCCTGTCGGGCCTGCATTCCTACGGCAACCTGTAACCGCAGTACGGCCATCGGCGACCTGCCAGGGCGCCCCCAACAGGAATTTCCATGCACTTTCATCGCGACCGCGGTTTTGTCCATCCGGTGCCGTCGGAGATCACGCCCCGTGCTGCCTATGCGGGCCGTCGCGACTGGCTGCGTCAGGTGGCGCTGGCCGCGGCCGGCACCACGCTGGGCAGCTGGGCGGCACGTGATGCGCTGGCGGCAGCGCCGCCCGTGGGCGCGCCCTTGCCGGGCGCGCGCAGCACCGTCGCCGGTGCGGTGACGATGGAAAAACCCACCAGCCGCCAGGACGCCACCACCTACAACAACTTCTACGAATTCGGCACCGACAAGGCCGATCCGGCGGCCAACGCCCACACCCTGAAGACGCGCCCCTGGACGGTGGCCATCGAGGGCGAGGTGAAGAAGCCGCAGACCCTCGACCTCGACGCACTGATGAAGCTGGCGCCGATGGAAGAGCGCATCTACCGCCTGCGCTGCGTCGAGGGCTGGTCGATGGTCATCCCCTGGGTGGGCTGGTCGCTGTCGAACCTGATCAAGGCCGTCGAACCCACCGGCAATGCGAAGTTCGTGCAGTTTCTGACCCTGGCCGACCGGGCGCAGATGCCGGGGCTGCGCAGCTCGGTGCTGGAATGGCCTTATGTCGAGGCGCTGCGCCTGGACGAGGCGATGCACCCGCTGTCGATGCTGGCCTTCGGCATGTATGGCGAGGTGCTGCCCAGGCAGAACGGCGCGCCGCTGCGGCTGGTGGTGCCCTGGAAATATGGCTTCAAATCGGGCAAGTCGATCGTCAGGATCCGCTTCCTCGCGCAGCAACCCAGGACCAGCTGGGAACTGGCCGCCTCCAGCGAATACGGCTTTTATTCCAACGTCAACCCGCAGGTCGACCACCCGCGCTGGAGCCAGGCCACCGAGCGCCGCATCGGCGAGGACGGCCTGTTCGCCAGGAAACGCCCGACGCTGATGTTCAACGGCTACGAGCCGCAGGTCGGCCAGCTCTACGCCGGCATGGACCTGAAGAAATTCTTCTGACCCGCCTGCCTTGAACCGGCTGCTGCAGTCCGCGGCGACCAAGCCGCTGCTGTTCGTGGCCGCGCTGGTGCCCTTGGCCCACCTGCTGTGGGGCGCCATCGCCAATACGCTGGGCGCCAACCCGGCCGAGGCACTGATCCGCGGCACCGGCGACTGGACGCTGCGCTTGCTGTGCCTGACGCTGGCGGTGACGCCGCTGCGCCAGGCCACCGGCTGGCATGCGCTGGCCCGGCTGCGCCGCATGCTGGGCCTGTTTGCCTTCTTCTACGGCGTGCTGCACTTCCTGTGCTTCGCCTGGCTGGACATGGGGCTGGACCTGGGCGCGATCCTGAAGGACATCGTCAAGCGCCCCTTCATCCTGGTGGGCACGGCAGCGCTGCTGCTGATGCTGCCGCTGGCGGCCACCTCGTTCAACCGCGCGATCAAGGCGCTGGGCGCGGCGCGCTGGCAGGCGCTGCATCGAACCATCTACGCGATCGCGCTGCTGGGCCTGCTGCACTTCTTCTGGATGCGCGCCGGCAAGAACGACTTTGCCGAATGGTCGGTCTATGCGGTCATCGTCGCCGGGCTGCTGGGCTGGCGGCTGCGCACGCGCTGGCGCCGCCGGGGCCTGACCCCGGGTAAGCCATGACGCGGCGTTTTCCGACCGATCGGTAACATAAATCCAGGACGCGCTGCCCTTTGCGTGGCTGTCCGTGCACGTCTCGCAACCGCCACCCGAAAGCATCCGACCATGCCCAGCTTCAAGCCCCTTGCCGCTGCCGCCCTGCTGGCCTTTGCCGGCACCGCTTCTGCCCAGATCACGCTGACGATGTCGTCGTGGGTACCGCCGGCGCACCTGCTGACGCGTGCGCAGTCCGACTGGTGCAACGAGGTCAGCAAGGCCGTGGCCGGCCGCATCAAGTGCAACCTGCTGCCCAAGCCGGTGACGCCGGCGCCCGGCACCTTCGATGCCGTGCGCGACGGGCTCGTCGACCTGTCGTTCAGCGTGCATGGCTATACGCCCGGCCGCTATGTGATGGGCAAGATGGCCGAGCTGCCCTTCCTGGGCGATTCGGCGGTGGCCACCAGCGTGGCCTACCAGCGCATCTACGAGAAGCACATGGCCTCGTTCAACGAGCACAAGGGCATGAAGGTCATCACCGTCTTCACCCACGGCCCGGGCATCATCTTCAACACCAAGAAGCCGGTCACCTCGCTGGCCGACCTGCAGGGCCTGAAATTCCGCGTCGGCGGCGGCATGGTCAACGAAGTCGGCAAGGCGCTGGGCGTCAACATGACGCTCAAGCCGGCCAACGAGTCCTACGAGATGCTGTCCTCCGGCGTCGTCGACGGCACCTGGTTCCCCGACGAATCGGTGGTCTCCTTCAAGCTCGACAAGCTGATCAAGCACCGCACCGCCGTGCCGGGCGGCCTCTACAACACCAGCTTCGCGCTGGTCATGAACGAGGCCACCTGGAACAAGATCGCCAAGGCCGACCAGGACGTGATCACCAAGATGTCCGGCGAATGGGCGGCCCGCTTCCTCGGCAAATACTGGGACGAGACCGACGCTGCAAGCCGCGAGGTGCAGAAGGCCGCCGGCGTGCAGAGCGTCACCGCCGATGCCAGGTTCGTGGCCGAGTTCAAGGCCAAGACGGCAGCGCTGGAGGAGGCCTGGATCAAGGAAGCCGAAGGCAAGGGCCTGAAGAATGCGAAGGCGGTGCTCGACGAGTTCCGCGCCGAGATCGCCAAGGTCAAGTGATCACCTGAGCGCAGGGCTATCACCTGCCATCCGCCCGGCCGGCCTGGCCTCCGCCGCGGGGCCGGCCGGCCTTGTCGCGTGAAGGGGCGCTCACGCCACGAGACCATGAAACGACTCTCCTCGCTGCTCACCGGGGTGTCGGCCGTCGCGCTGTTCGCGATGATGGTGCTGACCTTCGCCGATGTCTTCGCGCGCAAATTCCTGCCCAACTCCATCACCGGCGCGGTCGAGCTGACCGAGCTGATGATGATGGTGATGATCTATTTCGCGCTGCCGCTGGCCTCGATCGCCGGCGAGCACATCGTCTTCGACCTGCTCGACCGCGTGGTGCCGCAGGCCGTGCTGCGCTGGCAGCACCGCCTCTCGCATGCGCTGACGGCGCTGATCTTCGGCGGCGCCGCCTGGCTGGTGTGGTCGCGCGCGATGCGCACGCTGGCGCAGGGTGACCAGACCTCGGCGCTGGAGATCAAGATCGCGCCCTACCAGTACATGGCGGCGGTGATGCTGGCGCTGACGGCGCTGATGCATGCCTGGCTGGCCTGGAGGGCGGTCGCGGGCCTGAAGGAGCCCGCGGCATGATCGAGGGCCTGCTCGGCTTCGCGGCCATGTTCGTGCTGATGGCGCTGCGCGTGCCCATCGCGGTGGCCATGGGCATCGTCGGTTTCGTCGGCCTGGGGCTGGTGCGTTCCTGGCCAGCGGCCATCTCGTCGACGGCCGGTGAATTCACCGGCATCGGCAGCTATACGCTGTCGGTGGTGCCCCTCTTCGTGCTGATGGGCAATTTCGTCACCCGCGCCGGCATGTCGCGCGAGCTCTACCACGCCGCCTACACGCTGATCGGCCACAAGCGCGGCGGGCTGGCGATGTCGACCATCGCCGCCTGCGCCGGCTTCGGCGCCATCTGCGGCTCGTCGATCGCCACCACGGCCACGATGTCGCGCGTGGCGCTGCCGGAGATGCTGCGCTTCAACTATTCGCCGGCCTTCGCCGCCGGCACCGTGTGCGCCGGCGCCACGCTGGGCATCCTGATCCCGCCGTCGGTGATCATGGTCATCTACGGCATCATGACCGAGCAGAGCATCGGTGCGCTGTTCGCGGCCGGTGTCATTCCCGGGCTGGTGGCCACCGGCTTCTACCTGCTGGCTTCGGTGTGGGTCACGCACCGCCACCCCGACTGGGGCCCGCCGGGCGAGCGCAGCAGCTGGGCCGAACGCTTCGCGGCGCTCAAGCAGATCTGGGGCGTGCTGCTGCTGTTCGCGCTGGTGATGGGCGGCATGTACGGCGGCTTCTTCACGCCGACCGAGGCGGCCGGCGTCGGCGCCATGGGCGGCTTCCTCTTCGCGCTGGCGCGCCGGGCCTTGAACGTCAAGGCCACCGTGCAGGTGCTGTCGGAATCGGCACGCACCTCGGCGATGCTGTTCACCATCGTCATCGGTGCCTCGCTGTTCGCCAACTTCCTGAATTTCACCGACATGCCCGATGCGCTGAAGACGCTGGTCACCAGCCTCGACGTGCCGCCGCTGGCGGTGATCTTCGTCATCTGCCTGGTCTACGTGATCCTCGGCACGGCGATGGAGAGCCTGTCGATGATGCTGCTGACGGTGCCGATCTTCTTCCCGCTGGTCACGGCGCTGGGCTTCGACCCCGTGTGGTTCGGCATCATCGTCGTCTGCGTGATCGAGATCAGCCTGATCACGCCGCCCGTGGGCATGAACATCTTCGTGCTGTCGAGCATGATGCCCAGCCTGCCCACCAGCACCATCTGGCGCGGCGTCACGCCGTTCATCGTCGCCGACATCGCGCGCATGACGGTGCTGATCCTGTTCCCCGCGCTCTCGCTCTTCCTGCCCCGGTGGCTGGGGCTGTAGACGCCATGGCCACCCCGCTGCGAATGATCTCCTCGATGGCCACGCGCGCGCTGCTGGCCGATCTGGCTGCGGCCTGGGCTGCCGTCGGGCCCGACCAGCCGCTGCAGGTCGAATCGGTCGGCGGCGTCGACGCCGCCAGGCGTGTCGCCGCCGGTGAGGCCTTCGACGCCGTCGTGCTGGCCTCGGATGCCATCGACAAGCTGATCGCCGGTGGCCACGTTGCCGGTGCCCGTGTCGACCTCGTGCGCTCGGGCGTGGCCGTGGCCGTGCGGGCCGGCGCGCCCGCGCCCGACCTCGGCAGCGAAGACGCGGTGCGACAGGCGGTGCGCGCGGCGCGCAGCCTGGGCTATTCCACCGGGCCCAGCGGCACCCGGCTGCTGAAGCTCTTCGAACGTTGGGGGCTGAGCGCGGAACTGCAGCCGAAACTGGTGCAGGCGCCGGCCGGCGTGCCGGTGGGCCGGCTGGTGGCCGACGGCCAGGTGGCGCTCGGCTTCCAGCAGCTGAGCGAGCTGACGGGCCTGCCGGGCATCACCGTCGCCGGCCCGCTGCCGCCGGCGATCCAGATCACCACCACCTTCTGCGGCGGCGTCGCCGCCACCAGCACGCAGCCGGAGGCGGTGCAGGCGCTGCTGGCCTGGATGGCCTCGCCGGCCACCGCTGCCATCAAACAACGCCACGGCATGGAGCCCGCGTGATGAGCATCCCCCGCATCCGCCTGGGCTCGACCGGGCTCGTCGTCTCCCGCCTGGCCCTGGGCACGATGACTTTCGGGCTGCAGACCGACGAGCAGACCTCGCGCCGCATCCTCGACAAGGCGCTGGATGCCGGCGTCGACTTCATCGACACCGCCGACGTCTACCCGCTGGGTGGCACGCTGGATACCGTGGGCAACACCGAGGCCATCATCGGCCGCTGGCTGCAGGCCGGCGGGCCGCAGCGGCGCCGGTCCATCGTGCTGGCCACCAAGGCGGTGGGCAGGATGGGACCGCACCCCTGGGACCAGGGCGCGTCGCGCAAGCACCTGCTGGCGGCCATCGACGCCTCGCTGGCACGGCTGCGCACCGACCATGTCGACCTCTACCAGCTGCACCACGACGACCGCAGCACGCCGCTGGACGAGATGCTGGAGGCGCTGGATGCGATCGTGAAGAGCGGCCGCGCGCGTTATGTCGGCGCCTCCAACTTTCTGGCCTGGCGGCTGGCGCGCCTGATCGGCCGCGCCGAGCTGCTGCGGCTGGTGAGGCCGGTGGCCGTGCAGCCGCGCTACAGCCTGCTGTTCCGCGAGATCGAGCGTGAGCTGCTGCCGCTGGCCGAATCCGAAGGCCTGGGCGTGATCCCCTACAACCCGCTGGCCGGCGGCCTGCTGACGGCCAAATACCGCGTCGGCGACGCGCCGCCCGACGGCACGCGCTTCACGCTCGGCACCGCCGGCGGCATGTACCAGGACCGCTACTGGAACGAACGCTGCTTCGCCGCCGTCGGCCAGCTGCAGGCGCTGGCCGACGAAGCCGGCCTGCCGCTGGCCACGCTGGCCGTGGCCTGGGTGATGGCGCAGCCGGCGGTCACCGCGCCCATCCTGGGGGCCAGCCGGCCCGAGCAGCTCGACGCCACCCTCGCCGCCGCCGGCGTCACGCTCGACGCGGCGCTGCTGGCGCGGCTGGGCGAGCTGACGGCCGAATTCCGCAAGGGCGACGCGCCGCGCTGAGCGCGCCGGTCCAGCGCACGAAGGAGCAGCGCCGGCAGCCGACGCCGGCCGCAGCCTGCCGGCGCAACCGCGGGACCGGGCACCGCCGCCGACCCGGCACCGACGCACCATCCCTGGCCACCCTCTCGATATCCCGGGGGTGCGGCGCCGCGGTTTGTGATCCAGCGCAAAGACAGCGCCGTGCCGACGGTGAATTCTGTCGCCATGCATACAGTACACAAGCGAGCGGCCGGCACCCCCGATGCGGCGCCGCCATGCCTTTGAAGCGGCCGATGGACGTCCCACGGATGACGCCGCTGCAACGCCCGCAGGCGCTGGCCGACCAGGTCTATCTGGCACTGCGCGAGCGCCTGCGCAGCGGCGCCATCGAATCCGGTGAAGTGCTGCAGGAAGTGCCGCTGGCGGCGCAGCTGGGCGTGTCGCGCACGCCGGTGCGCGAAGCGATGGCGCGGCTGGCCAGCGAAGGCCTGCTGGCGACCGATCGGCGCAGCTTCGCCGTGCCGGCGCTGACGCTGGCCGACGTCGACGACATCTACGAACTGCGCTTCCTGCTCGAGCCGGCGGCGATGCGGCGCATCGCTGCGCGCGCCGCCGACCCCGCCACGCTGGCACCGATCGAAGCCGCGCTGGCCGCTGCAGCGGCCGCCCACCGTGCCGGCGACGCGGCGGCGTTCCGCGAAGCCAATGTCGCCTACCGCCACGCCTGGCTGAGGCTGGTGCCGAATGCACGGCTGGTACGCATCATCGAGCTGTACGCCGACCACATGCAGCACATCCGCGCGCTGACGCTGGGCGCGCCGGGTGTGCGCACGATCGTGCTGCGCGGACTGCGCGGCATCACCGCCGCGCTGGCCGCCGGCGATGCCGATGCCGCCGAGCATGGCATGCGCGTGCACCTGCAGCAGGCCCGGCTGGCCTTCGTCGACGCGCTGGGCCTGGCCGAGCGCAGCCCGACCCGCGTCGAGGCCAAGGCCAAGGCCAAGGCCAAGGCCGACGGCAGCACGCGTGCCGCGGCGCCGCGCAAGCGGTCGGAGAAGCGTCCATGAGCGCGGGCCCGGCCGCTCCGACGGGGGCTCACACCCCGGCGCGCAGCACGGAGGCGACGCCGTGAATCGGTATCCGGTCATCCCCTATGGCGCCTACTGGAGCACGCCGTTCGCGCGCTGGCAGGGTGCGCTGGCGCATCTGCACAGCGTCGAGTTCGCGGCCTTCGTCGCCCGGCGTGAACTGGCGCGGCGCGGCATCGAGCCGTCTGCGTTCGACCACGGCGTGCTCGGTACCTCGGTGCCGCAGCGGCACGCCTTCTACGGCGTGCCCTGGCTGATGGGCCTGGTCGGCGCGCCGGTGGTGGGCGGACCGACGGTGATGCAGGCCTGCGCCACCGGCGTGCGCAGCCTGCTGGCCGCGGCGCAGGAGGTGCAGTCGGGCCTGGCGCAGGCGTCGCTCGTCGTCACCTGCGACCGCACCAGCAACGGCCCGCATCTGTACTACCCCAACCCGCGCGGCCCGGGCGGCACCGGCGTGTCCGAAGACTGGGTGATGGACAACTTCGGCTGCGACCCGCTGGGCGGCCATTCGATGCTGGCCACGGCCGAGAACGTGGCGCGCAAGCATGGCATCGGCAGCGCCGAGCAGCACGAGCTGGTGCTGCGGCGCGAAGCCCAGTACGCCGATGCGCTGGCCGACGACGCGGCGTTCCTGCGCCGCTTCATGACGCTGCCGTTCGAGGTGCCGGCCGCCGGGTTCCGGAAGACCGCCGCGGTGCTGCAGGCCGACGAAGGCGTGAGCCGTTCGACGGCCGACGGCCTGGCGGCGCTGCAGCCCGTGCTCGCCGGCGGCAGCGTCACCTACGGCGCACAGACGCACCCGGCCGACGGCAACGCCGGCATCGTGGTGACGACGCCGGAACGTGCGCGCGAGCTGGCGCGCGACCCGGCCATCGGGGTGCGGCTGCTGGGCTTTGGCAGCGCGCGCGTCGAGCTCGCGCACATGCCCGAGGCCCCGGTGCCGGCGGCGCAGCGCGCGCTGGCGCAGGCCGGGCTGCCGATCGGCGAGATGGCGATCGTCAAGACGCACAACCCGTTCGCCGTCAACGACCTGGTCTTCGCGCGCAGCACCGGCGTCGACGGGATGGCGATGAATCCCTACGGCTGTTCGCTGGTGTGGGGCCACCCGCAGGCGCCGATGGGCACGCGCGCCATCATCGAGCTGATCGAGGCGCTGGCGCTGCGCGGCGGCGGTCGCGGCCTGTTTACCGGCTGTGCGGCCGGCGACACCGCGATGGCGGTGGTGATCGAGGTCGGCCGTGCCTGAAGCCACATCGGCCATGGACGCCGCGCTGAGCCCCGACCAGTGGGTCCACGCTGCCGCGGCGCGCCACGGCGCCAAGCCGGCGCTGCACGCGGCCGACGGCAGCCTCGACTATGCCGCGCTGGCCCGCCGCATCGATGCGCTGGCCGGGTCGCTGGCGGCCGCTGGAGCCGGGCGCGGCAGCGTCGTCGCCTGGCTCGGCACCAACAGCGCCGCGATGGTCGCCACGCTGGCGGCGGCGACCCGCCTGGGCGCCGTCTTCATGCCGCTGAACTGGCGTCTGGCGCCACCCGAGCACCGCGCACAGCTGGCCGCCGTCGCGCCGCGCGTGCTGGTGGCCGACGCCGAGTTCGCCGACGCCTGCGCCAGCCAGCAGGTGGCACCTGCCGGCACGCTGTGCGTCGCGCGCGGCGCCGCGCCGCCGGCCGGCTGGATCGGCTGGGACGACTTCGCCGCACGCCGCACAGCGCAGACGGCCGGCGAAAGCACCGATCCCGACGCGCCGGCGCTGCTGTGCTTCACCTCGGGCGCCACCGGTGCACCCAAGGGCGCGCTGCTGTCGGCGCGTGCGCTGGCCGCCAACGCCGACGCGGCGGTGGACATGCACGGACTGGTCGCCGACGACCGGGTGCTCACCGCGCTGCCGCTGTTCCATGTCGGGGGCCTGAATATCCAGACGCTGCCGGCGCTGCGCTGCGGCTGCAGCGTGTGGCTGCACGCCCGCTTCGACCCCGACACCACCTTCGACACCATCGAGCGCGAGCGCATCACCGTCACCGTGCTGGTGCCGGCGCAGCTGGACGTGCTGCTGGCGCACCCGCGCTGGCCGACCGCCGACCTGGGCAGCCTGCGCCTGATCGCCACCGGCTCCACCGTCGTCGCGCGGCGCCTCATCGACGCGGTGCATGCGCGCGGCGTGCCGCTGATCCAGGTCTGGGGCGCCACCGAGACCGGTCCGGTGGTCTGCTGCCTGCACGCCGACGAGGCGCGCGCGCACGCCGGATCGGCCGGCCGGGCGGCGCGGGGCGCCGAATTGCGCATCGCCGACGTCGACGGCAGCGCGCTGCCCTGCGGCAGCAGCGGCGAGGTGCTGGTGCGCGGCCCGCAGCTGATGAGCGGCTACTGGGGCGATGCCGGCGCCACCGAGCGCGCGCTCGCCGGCGGCTGGTTCCATTCGGGCGACGCCGGCCATCTCGACGCCGACGGCTACCTGTGGATCGACGGCCGGCTCAAGGACATGATCATCTGCGGCGGCGAGAACGTCAGTCCGGCCGAAGTCGAGGCCGTGCTGCTCGAATCGCCCGCGGTTGCCGAGGCCGCGGTGGTGGGCCGGCCCGATGCGCGCTGGGGCGAGGTCGTCGTCGCCTTCGTCGTGCCCGCGGCAGGCGCGCACATCGACAGCACGCGGCTGCTCGACGGTTTTGCAGGCCGGCTGGCGCGCTTCAAGCACCCGCGCGCCGTCTTCGTCGTCGACGCCCTGCCGCGCACGGCGCTGGGCAAGGTGCGCAAGGAAGCGTTGCGGCAGCAGGTGGCCGCGCAGCACCAGGGGCAGCCCGCATGAAGACCGGAAAACTCGGCATCGACGTCGGCGGCACGTTTACCGACTTCGTCCTCGCGCGTGCCGGCGAGCCGCCGCACATCCACAAGACGCTGTCGACGCCGGCAGACCCGTCGATCGCGGTCATCGACGGCCTGACGCAGATCGCCGCCGCGCTCGAGCCGCCGCTGGCGCTGCGCGACTTCCTGGCCACCATCGACACCATCGTGCACGGCACCACGGTGGCCACGAATGCGACGCTCACGTCCACCGGCGCCAGCTGCGCGCTGCTGACGACGGCGGGCCTGCGCGACGCGCTGGAGATGCGGCGCGGCATCCGCGAGGAGCAGTACAACAACCGCTATACCAACGTCAAGCCGCTGGTGCCGCGTGCGCGGCGGCTGGGCATCGGTGGTCGCATCGACCGCGACGGCCACGAGATCGAGCCGCTGGACCTGGCCGCGGTGCGTGCGGCCATCGACGACTGGCGCGCGCAGGGCGTGCAGGCGGTGGCGGTCTGCTTCATGAACTCGTTTGCCGACCCGCGGCACGAACAGGCCGCCGCGGCACTGGTGCGCGAGCAGTGGCCGCAGGTCTATCTGTCGGTGTCGACCGAGGTGCTGCCGTCGATCCGCTTCTACGACCGCGTCAGCACGACGGCGCTCAACGCCTATGTCGGCCCCAAGCTCGGCCGTTACCTCGACCGGCTGGTCGCGCGGCTGGACGACGCGGCCTTCGGCGGCCTGCTGCTGATCATGCAGTCCAACGGCGGCGTCATCACGCCGCAGGCCGCGCGCGACAAGGCGGCGCTGACGCTGCTGTCGGGCCCCGCCGGCGGCCCCGGCGCCGGCCTGTTCTGCGCCCAGGCGCTGGGGGCCGACCGCTGCATCACCACCGACATGGGCGGCACCAGCTTCGAGGCGTCGATCGCCGTCGGCGCGCCGCTGCTGAAGAACGACGGCGAGATCGCGCGCCACCGCATCGCGCTGCCGATGCTCGACATCCACACCATCGGCGCCGGCGGCGGCTCGATCGGCTGGCTCGACGAAGGCGGCCTGCTGCGCATGGGCCCGCACAGCGCCGGCGCCGACCCCGGCCCGGCGTGTTACGGCCGCGGCGGCCGGCTGCCGACCACCACCGACGCCAATGTCGTGCTCGGCTACCTCGACCCGCGGTATTTCGCCGGCGGGCGCATGCAGCTCGACAGCGGCGCCGCGCGGCGCGCCATCGACGAGCACATCGCGCGCCCGATGGGGCTGAGCATCGAGCAGGCCGCCGCCGGCATGTACCGCGTGGCCTGCAACAACATGGCGCAGGGCGTGCGCGAGGTGACGATCAAGCGCGGCTTCGACCCGCGCGAGTTTCCGCTCATCCCCGGCGGCGGCGCGGGGCCGATCCACGGCTGCCTGATCTGCACCGAGCTGCAGGTGCCGCTGCAGATCGTGCCGCGCGAGGCGTCGGTGCTGTGCGCCTTCGGCATGCTGATGGGCGAGCTCAAGCACGACTTCGTGCGCACCTTCGTCGCCCGGCTCGAGCAGGTCGACTGGCAGCGGCTGGCGGCGCTGGTCGGCGGCATGCGCGACGAAGGCGCGGCGCTGCTGGCCGACGAACGCGTCAGCCGGGCCGCGCAGCGTTTCGAGCTGCGCCTGGACTGCCGCTACCTCAAGCAATACCACGAGGTGTCGGTGCCGGTGCCGCTGGCGGCGATCGACGGCCGCGACGCCGCGCTCGTCGCGCGCGCCTTCCACGACGAGCACCAGCGCCTGTTCGGCTATACGCTGGAGGCCGAAGGCAGCCCGGTCGAGATCATCAACGTGCGGCTGCAGGCGATCGGCGCCACCGAGCGCCCGGCGCTGCGGCGCGCCACGCACGGCCCCGCCGACGCCAGCGCCGCGCTGAAGGGCCGGCGCAGCGTCTACGTTCCCGAACGCGACGCCTTCGCCGCGGTGCCGGTCTACGACGGCCACCGCATGCGCTGCGGCCACCGCATCGCGGGGCCGGCACTGATCGAGCAGCAGACGACGGCGATCTTCGTCAGCGACTCGTTCGACTGCACCGTCGACGCGCTGGGCTCGTTCGTGCTGTACGCCAAGGGGCGCGACGACCTGCTCGCCCGCGCGCAGGTCCAGGAGGAGGCACTGGCATGAACGATGTCGCCAAGACGGTCGACAAGGTGGCGATCGACCCCATCCTGCTGTCGGTGTACGCGCGCACCTTCAAGGCGATCACCGACGAGATGAGCATCTCGATGGAGCGCACCACGCGCAGCCCGATCCTGTGCGAGGCCAAGGACTACGTCACCGGCCTGTACGACGCCGAAGGCCGCATGCTCGAGCAGACCGAGAACCTGCCGATCCTGGCGTTCTCGCTGGCGCCGGTGTGCAAGCACATCCGCAAGACCTTCGACGGCGAGATCTTCCCCGGCGACGTCTTCTTCCACAACGACGTCTTCTCGCTCGGCAACCAGAACAACGACGTCGCGGTCTTCAAGCCGGTGTTCCATGGCGAACAGCTGGTCGCGTGGACGGCGGTCAAGGGCCACCAGGCCGACATCGGCGGCAACGTTCGCGGCGGCTACAACCCGAATGCGGTCGAGGTCTGGCAGGAGGCGCTGCGCATCCCGGCGGTCAAGGTGGTCGAGCGCGGCAAGCTGCGGCGCGATGTCTGGAACCTGATCTTCGCCAACATCCGCCTGGACATCGTCCAGCACGACATGAAGGCCGAGATGGGCGCCTGCGCCGTCGGCGAAAGGCGACTGCTCGAACTGATCGACAAATACGGGACGGCCAGCCTGGAGGCCCACAAGCGGGCGCTGTTCGACGCCACGCGCCGCATGATGGAAGCCGAGCTCGCCAAGATCCCGAATGGCCGCTACGCCGGCGAAGGCTACGTCTACTACGACGGCCGCAACGTCGGCAGCAAGTACACGATCCGCGTCGACATCGAGGTCAGGGACAAGTCGATCCGCTTCGACTATTCGCGCACCGACGCGCAGACCAACGGCTTCGTCAACGGCACCTTCACGTCGAGCGCGTCGGCGACGATCCTGACGCTGCTGCAGATGGTCAACCCCGACATCCCGCACAACGAGGGCATGGTCGAGCCGATCGAGATCGTGATCCCCGAAGGCACCCTCCTCAACGCCGCCTACCCCAAGGCGACGACCTTCGGCAACCACCTGTGCCCGCCGAACGCCGACGCGATCCAGCGCGCGCTCAGCCCGGTGATGCCCGACCGCGTGACCGCCGGCTGGAACAACCTGCTGTGCTCGCTGACCACCGGCACCGACCCGAAGAAGGACGAGACCTATGTCGACATCGGCTTCATGGGCCTGAAGGGCGGATCGGGTGCGCTGCGCGGCTGCGACGGCTACGACCACATCGGCATGATCGACGCCAGCGGCGGCGTGCTCGACCAGGACTACGAGATGTTCGAGCAGCAGACGCCGCACCGGCTGATCAAGCACGAGCTGCTCACCGATTCGGCGGGCGCGGGCCAGTGGCGCGGCGGCCTCGGCGTGGAGACGGTATTCGAGATCGGCGCCGACGACACGCAGCTCGTGACCTTCGGCGACGGCGACTTCGAAGGCGCCTTCGGCCTCGCCGGCGGCCACGGCGCGGGGCTGAACTTCATCCGACTGACCTACCCCGACGGCAGCACCGTGGTGCCGAAGAACAAGGACCTGATCACCGGCGTGCCGCGCGGCACCGTCTACCACCAGGTGGCCAACGGCGGCGGCGGCTGGGGCGACCCGAAGCTGCGCGACCGCCGGCTGCTGCGCGACGAGGTGGTCAACGGCGTCGTCTCGCGCGCATCGGCGCTGCGCGACTACGGCATGTCCGAGGCCGAGCTCGAACCAGAGCCCGGTGCGCGATGAACTTCGACCTCACCGAAGACCAGCGCGCGATCCGCGACACCTTCGCGCGCTTCGTCGACCAGCGCGTCGTGCCGCAGGCGGCGGCGCTGGACGAGGCGAAGGCCTTCCCGCGCGCGCTGTTTGCCGAACTGGGCGCGCTCGGCCTCTTCGGGCTGCGCTACCCCGAGACGGTGGGCGGCAGCGGCCTGCAGTTGCCCGAATTCGCGCTCGCCCTCGAAGAGGTCGCCCGCGGCTCGATGTCGCTGGCCGGCGCCGCGGCGATGCAGTCCCTGATGGGCACCAAGTTCCTGCAGCTGCTGGGCAATGCCGACATCGTCGAGCGGCTGCTCGTGCCCGCGCTCAGGGGCGACAGCATCGGCGCCGTCTGCATGACCGAGCCGAACGCCGGCTCGGACCTCGACGGCATCGCGACCAGCGCGCGCAAGGTCGACGGCGGCTACGTCCTGGACGGCCAGAAGACCTGGGTCACCTCGGCGCCGGTGGCCGACTTCTTCACCGTCTTCGCCCGGGCCGGGGCCGCGAAGAAGCTGACGATCTTCCTCGTCGAGCGCCACTTCGCGGGCCTGGTCGTCGGCCGCGAGATCCACAAGATGGGCGTGTGGGCGCTGCCGACCTCGCAGCTCAGCCTCGACGCCTGTTTCGTGCCGGACTCGCACCGCCTGTCGAAGGAAGAGGGCGACGGCGAGCAGCACCTGCGCAAGCTGCTGGCCGAGATCCGCATCATCACCGGCGCGATGGCGCTCGGCGTTGCGCGTGCGGCGCTCGACGCGGCGCTGCAGTATGCGGGCCAGCGCGCGCAGTTCGGCAAGCCGATCAACCGCTTCCAGGCGATCCAGCTCAAGCTCGCCGAGATGGCGACCGCGCTGGAGTCGGCCGTGCACCTGGTGCGCTACGCCGCCTGGCTGCACGCCGCGGGCCAGCCGCACCACAAGGCGGCGGCGATGGCCAAGCTGCACGCCACCGAGACGGCGGCCAGCGTGTGCGACCAGGCCGCGCGCGTCTTCGCCAGCTATGGCTATGCGATGGACTACCCGGTGCAGCGCTACCTGCGCGACGTGCGCTTCACGCTGATCGGCGGCGGCACCAGCGAGATCCTCAAACTCATCATTGCCAAGGAGCTGGCCTCGTGAGAGCAAGACGAATCAAGGTCGTCGTCGCCAAGCCCGGGCTCGATGGCCACGACCAGGGCGCCAAGGTCGTCGTGCGGGCCATGCTGGAAGCCGGCTTCGAGGTTCGCTACACCGGGTTGCGCCAGACGCCCGAGCAGGTGCGCGACGCCGCGCTCGAATTCGGCGCCGACGTGATCGCGCTGTCGAGCATGGCCGGCGCACACCTGTCGTTCGGCCAGCGCCTGAAGCCGCTGCTCGAAGACGCCGGGCTGGACGACAAGCTCTGGATCTTCGGCGGCAATATCCCCGCCGCCGACCACGACGCCTTGCGTGCGCTGGGCTTCGAGGGCGTCTTCGCCACCGGCTCCAGGCTCGACGCGATCACCGACTTCATCGAGGCCAACGTGCCATGACAGCCGCCAAGCCCAGACCCGCGATCCGCCCGGTGGTCAACGAATCGGGCCTGCCGATCCAGCCGCTGTATACGGCCGAGGACCTGGCCGCCAGCGGCGGCCTGGACCTGCTGGGCCGCCCCGGCGAGTACCCGTTCACGCGCGGCATCCACCCGCTGATGTACCGCCAGCAGCCGTTCACGATGCGCCAGTACACCGGCTTCGCGAACGCGGCCGACACCAACCGGCGCTTCAGGTTCCTGATCGACAACGGCCAGACCGGCCTGAATGTCGCGTTCGACCTCGCCACGCAATGCGGCATCGACTCCGACGATCCGCAGGCCGAGGGCGAGGTTGGCCGCGTCGGCATGGCGGTGGACACGCTGCGCGACTTCGAGATCGCCTTCGACGGCATCGACCTGGACAGGATCACCGTGTCGCTGACGGTCAACGGCTCGGCAGCGGTGCTGATCGCGATGTACCTGGCGATGGCCGAGAAGCGCGGCTTCGGGCTGAAGACGCTGCGCGGCACGGCGCAGAACGACATCCTGAAGGAATTCATCGGCCGCGGCACCTGGATCTATCCGGTGCAGCCGTCGATCCGGCTCGTCGGCGACACCATCGAGTACTGCGCCGAGCACGCGCCGAAATACAGCCCGGTGTCGGTGTGCGGCTACCACATCCGCGAATCGGGCGCCACGCCGACGCAGGAGATGGCCTGGGCCTTCTGCATCGCGCGCGCCTATGCCGACGAGGTCATCCGGCGCGGCGTGGCGGTGGACGAATTTGCCGGCCGGCTGTCGTACAACTTCAACATCTTCGGCAACCTGTTCGAGCAGGTCGCCAAGTTCCGCGCCGGGCGCAGCCTGTGGGCGCAGATCATGAAGGAGCAGTACGGTGCCCGCGAGCCGGGCTCGATGTGGCTGCGCATGATCGCCGGCGGCGGCGGCGGCGGCCTCACGCTCGAGCAGCCCGAGAACAACATCGTCCGCGGCGCCTACTACGCCCTGATCGCGGCCCTGTCGGGCGCGCAGACGATGGCGCTGTGCTGCTACGACGAGGCCTATACGATCCCCAGCGAATATGCGCAGCGCATCTCGCTGCGCACGATGCAGCTGCTGGTCGAGGAGATGGGGCTGGCCGATACGGTCGACCCGCTCGGCGGCTCGTACTACGTCGAGACGCTGACCAACCGCATGCGCGACGAGATGCGCCGCATCATCGAGCGCACCGATGCCGCCGGCGGCATCGTCAAGCTGGTGGGCGAAGGCGTGATCCAGTCGCAGGTGTCGGCGCAGGCCTACCGCATGCAGCGCGCGATCGAGTCGGGCGCATTCGCCAAAGTCGGCGTCAACCGCTACCGTGGCGACGGCGACGCCGAGCGGCCGGTCGAGATGCATCCGTACAACGCCGAGGATGCCGGCAGGCAGATCGAAGCGCTGCGCCGCGTGCGCGCCGAGCGCGGCACCAATGCGGTGGCGGCGGCGCTCGACCGCATCGAGGCCGACGCCCGGTCGGGCGCGAACCTGATGCCGGCCATCGTCCAGGCCGTCAAGGCCTACGCCAGCGTCGGCGAGATCACCCAGCGGCTGGTCGGCGTCTTCGGCCGCTACCGCGAGCCGATCCGCTTCGACGAGACGTTCATGCAGGAGGCCGCCTGATGGAGCATGTCGAACGCTACCTGGCGCCGACGCGGCTGCAGCAGGCGCTGGCCGCGCTCGGCGGACCCGGCGGCGCCATCGTGCTGGCCGGCGGCACCGACCTGATGCCGCAAAGCCACGCCGGCCGGCTGCGGCGCGCGCCGCTGCTGCTGAATATCCGCCGCGTCGAGGGGCTGGACAGCATTCGCGTCGACGGCCAGACGCTGGTCATCGGCACGCTGGTCACGGTCGCGCAGGCGATGCGCAGCGAGCTCGTGTGCCGGCACGCCCCGCTGCTGGCGACGGTGGGCGAGAAATTTGCCAGCGAGCAGGTGCGCAACGCGGCGACGATCGGCGGCAACGTCTGCAACGCGTCGCCGGCTGGCGACCTGCTGACGCCGCTGCTCGCGCTCGACGCCGAGTTCGAACTGGCAAGCCTGGCCGCCGACGGCAGCACGCTGACGCGGCGTGTGCCGGTGGCCGGGTTCTTCTCCGGCCCGGGCCGCACGCAGCGCACCGGCGACGAGCTGCTCACCGCGGTGCGCGTGCCTTGCGCCGGCCCGGACCAGCGGGCCCGCTTCTACAAGGGCGGCACGCGGCAGGCGCTGGACATCTCGACGATCTCGATCGCGCTCGTCGCCGGCTGCGGCGCCGACCGGCGGTGGCACGGCGTTCGCCTGGCGCTGGGCGCCGTGGCCCCGGTGCCGATGCGGGCGACGGGCGCCGAGGCCCTGCTCGAAGGCACGGTGCCCGATGCGGCCTCGGTCGCCGCGGCGGCGGCGGCGGCGGCGGCCGCTGCGCACCCGATCGACGACGTGCGCGCCAGCGCCTGGTACCGGCGCGAACTGCTGCACAACATGGTGCAAAGGATGCTCGAAGATGTCGTCACCCGCTGAACCCGTGATCGCCGCGGCGCCGCCGCGCGCCGAGCCCGCCGTCGCGTTGCGCTTCGGCCTCAACGGCGTGCAGCAGCAGGCCACGGCCACGCTGGGCATGAGCGCGCTGACGCTGCTGCGCGACGTGCTGGGCCTGACCGGCACCAAGTACGGCTGCGGCGAGGGCGAGTGCGGCGCCTGCACGATCGTCGTCGACGGCGCGTCGGTGAACGCCTGCCTGATGTTCGCGGCCGACCTGGACGGCCGCAGCGTCACCACGGTCGAGGGCCTCGCCGCCGATCCCCGTGCGCGTGTGCTGCGCGAGGCCTTCGTCGAGCATGGCGCCGTGCAGTGCGGCTTCTGCACGCCGGGCATGATGGTCCAGGCCACGCAGCTGCTGGCGCGCTGCCCCGAGCCCGACGCCGCCACCGCCAAGGCGGCGATCGAAGGCAACCTGTGCCGCTGCACCGGCTACCAGAAGATCGTCGACGCCATCGTCGGTGCCGGACAGGTGCTGGCGCGCGGGGGCCGGCGATGAGCGCCGGCGACGGGCGCGCCGCCGGCAGCCTGATCGGCCAGCGCATCGTCAAGCTCGACGCCGCCGAGAAGGCCAGCGGCAAGACGCGCTATGTGCACGACATCGACCTGCCCGGGCAGCTGCACGCCGCGATCCTGCGTTCGACGCGGGTGCATGCGCTGATCCGGCGCATCGACACGGCGCGGGCACGCGCGCTGCCCGGCGTGCACGCGGTGCTGACCGCCGCCGACGTGCCTGACCAGCGCCCGATCGGCGTTGCCAAGGACCACCTGCCGCTCAAGCGCGACCGTGTGCGCAGCCTGCGCGACGAGATTGCCGCCGTGGCCGCCGAGACCGAGGCCATCGCGCGCGCCGCGCTGGCGCTGATCGACGTCGAGTACGAGGACCTGCCGGTGGTCGCCGACGCCGAAGACGCGCTGGCGCCCGGTGCGCCGCTGGTGCATCCGCCGCTGGCCGGCGCGCCCGCCGGTGCGCCGGTGGGCATTGCCGGCAAGGCCGACAACGTCGCGATGCGCTTCGACTACGCGCACGGCGACGTCGCCGCCGCCGAGGCCGCCAGCGACGCCGTCGTCGAGGACAGCTTCGCGCTGCACTACGTGACGCACTGCTGCCTGGGCGTATCGGGCGTGATCGCCGAATTCGACGCCCGCGGCAACCTGGTGCTGCACTCCAACACCCAGGTGCCGTTCCTGCACAAGCGCGAATTTGCCGAGATCCTGAATATCGACCCGGCGCGCATCCGCATCATCCAGCCGCCGATCGGCGGCGGCTTCGGCAGCAAGCTCGACATCTACCCGTTCGAGGTCATCTGCGTCTGGCTGGCGCGCGCCACCGGGCGGCCGGTGAAGCTGGTGTTCACGCGCGAGGAAGAGTTTCTCGCCTCGCCGACGCGCCAGCCGGTGCGGCTGACGCTGCGCTCGGGCTGCACCCGGGACGGCGCGCTCACCTTCCGCAGCGTGCGCACGATCCACGACAACGGCGCCTACACCTCGTGGGGCGCGACGACGCCGTTCGTGATGATGCAGACCTTCTCGTCGCTGTACCGCGTGCCGCACTGCGATTACCACACGGTGGCGGTCTATACGCACAACCCCTATGCCGGGTCGTTCCGCGGCTACGGCAACCTGCAGGCCACCTTTGCCGTCGAGCAGCAGATGGACCGGCTGGCGGCGGCCATCGGCATGGACCCGCTCGAATTCAGGCTGAAGAACGCGCAGGCGCCGGGCGAGGTCAGCGGCCAGGGCATGGTCTTCCGCAGCTGCGGCTTCCGCGACTGCCTGACGATCGCCGCCAGGCGCAGCGATTTCCAGCGCAGGCACCGCGAGCATGCGGCGCGCCAGCGCGACGGCTCGACCGTCAAGCGCGGCATCGGCCTGGCGTCGATGCTGCACGTCGGCGGCGGCGCCAAGATCTACCCCAGCGACGGCTGCGGCACGATCCTGAAGCTCGACGACTTCGGCCATGTCACGCTGATCACCGGCGCCAGCGAGATCGGGCAGGGCAGCGAGACGGTGCTGGCGCAGCTGGTCTGCGAGGAGCTGGGGCTGCCGATGAGCGCGGTGACGGTGGTCAACAACGACACCGACATCACGCCCTGGGACGTCGGCGTGCATGCCAGCCGCACCACCTTCATCGCCGGCAACTCGGCCATCGGCGCGGCGCGCAAGGCCCGCGACAAGATCCTGGCCGCCGCCGCGCCGCGTTTCGACTGCACGCCGGCCGAGCTGGCGCTGGCGCAGGGCCATGTCGTGCGCCGCGCCGACGGCACGCGGCTCGTCGACCTGGCGCGCCTGCTGCGCAGCCTGCACTTCGGCGACCGCGCCGAACTCGTGATGACGAGCTTCTACTACGAGCCGCCCAGCGTGCACCAGGACAAGGGCTTCAAGGGCGACGTCTCCGCCGCCTACGCCTGGGCCACGCAGGTCGCCGAGGTCGAGGTCGACACCGCCACCGGTGTCGTGCGGCTGCTGAAGGTGACCGGCGCGCACGACGTCGGCCGCGTGCTCAACCGGCTGGGCATCGAAGGCCAGATCGAAGGCGGCATCGTGATGGGCCAGGGCTACGCGCTGACCGAGAACCTGGTCGTCGAGGGCGGGCGCGTGAAGAACCCCAACTTCCGCGACTACAAGCTCGTCACCGCGCCCGAGATCCCCGAGATGGACCTGTCGTTCGTCGAGACGATGGACGGCGAGGGGCCGCAGGGCGCCAAGGGCGTGGGCGAGGCGCCGGCGATCTGCGTGGCCGCCGCGGTGGCGAACGCGATCGAGAATGCCACCGGCGTGCGCATCACGAGCCTGCCGTTCACGCCCGAGCGCGTCTACCGCGCGCTGCACGGCGCGCTGCCCCCGGTGCGCCCCGTGCCGCCGCTGCCGCCGGCCGCGGCGGCCAGCTGAACGGCGAGGCGACGATGAAGCCGCGCACCGTGCTGTCGCTCGAACAGGCGCTGTCGCTGCCGTACGCGACGCTGCGCTTCGCGCAACTCGGCTGGCGCGTCATCCGCATCGAGGCCACCCCGTCGGGCGACGGCCTGCCCGGCGACCCCAACCGCTACATCGGCAGCCGCCTGCCCGAGCTGGCCGACGGCGGCGACGACCGCCGCAGCTACTTCATCGCGCCCAACGTCGGCAAGGAGGCGATCGCGCTGAACCTGAAGGACGAGCGCGGCCAGGCGGTGCTGAAGCGGCTGATCCGCGAGCTCGACGTCGACGTGTTCTGCTGCAACACGGTGCCGGCGCGCTACCGGGCGCTGGGCATCGAGCCCGAGACCCTGCGCGCCGTGAAGCCCGGCCTGGTGTGGGCCGGCATCTCGGCGCTGGGCCCGGCCGTCCCCGATGCGCCCGGCTACGACCCGGTGCTGCAGGCGATGGCGGGCTTCATGGAGGTCACCGGCATGCGCGACGGGCCGCCGACGCTGACCGGCATCCCGGTCATCGACCTGAAAGCCGGCGACGAGCTGTATGCCAACGTGCTGCTGGCCTTGCTCGAACGCGCCGAAGGCGGCGATCGCGGGGGCCCCGGGTCGGGGCGGACGATCCATGTCTCGATGCTGCAGGCCGCGGCGTCGTGGCTCATCACGGTGCTGCCGCTGATCGACTTCGGCTGCCGGCCCGACGAGATCACGCGCGCCGGCAACGAACACCGCAAATTCATCCCGACCAATGTCTATCCCACGCGCGACGGCTTTGTCTATCTGGCGATCGGCTCCGACGTGCAGTGGCGCCGCCTGACCGCCATCCCGCGCTTCGCCGGCGTCGCCAGCGAGCGGCGCTCGACCAACGAAGGCCGCCATGCCGAGCGCGAGGCGGTCCACCGCGAGATGGCGGCGGTGACGCTGCGCCACACGGCCGACGAGCTGCTGGCCGACCTGCGCGGCGCCACCATCCCGGCCACCCGCATCCTCGACATCCGCCAGGTGCGCGAGCTGCCGCTGCTGGCCGGCAAGCTGACCCGCACCGCGCTCGGCGCCGGGCACAGCGTGCGCATGCAGCCGATGGCGGTGGACCTTCCCGACGCCCGCGCCGAGCTGCCCGCGCCGCCGCGCTACGGCCAGCACACGCGCGCCGTGCTGGCCGATGCCGGGTATGACGATGCCGAGATCGGTGCGCTGATGGCGGCGCGCGTGGTCGCGTGAGGCCGCGCGCCAGCCAGGAACCCGCGAGCCAGAGGCAACACCATGGGCCGGCATCCTTCGACACGCCGGGCGCGCAGCGCCGCGGGGGCGGCATGATGGCCGCGACCACCGTGGTGCAGCTGCTCGTCGATGCCGCGGCACGGGCGCCGCAGCGCGAGGCCCTGGTGTGCGGCGACGAGCGCATCGACCACGCGCACTACCTGGCTGCGGTGGCCGGCTTCGCGCACGAACTGCGCGCGCTCGGCGCGGCGGGCGAGCGCGTCGCCACGCTGATCGGCAATTCGATCGACGGCTGCATCGCCGCCTTTGCCTGCCTGTCCGCCGGCGCGCAGCATGCGCCGCTGAACGCACTGCTGACGCCGCACGAGCTGGAACCGATCCTCGCGGATGCGCAGCCGCAGGTCTTCATCGTGCAGGCCCCGCTCGCCGCCGCCGCGCTGCCCGTGGCGCGGCGGCTGGGCATCGTGCACTGCATCGTCGTCGGTGACGGTGCGCGCCGCCTGGCCGACGCGGCCGGCGGCGGTGCGGCGCTGCCGCCACTGCCCGACCCCGAGGCGCCGGCGCTGCTGCAGTACACCGGCGGCACCACCGGCCGCGCCAAGGGGGTCGAGCTGACGCACCGCGCGCTCGCGGTCAACGTCGCGCAGCGCGAGGCGCTGCTGCCCACGCGCGAAGGCGACCGCGTGCTGTGCATGATGCCGCTGGCGCATGCCTATGGCATGGCCATGGGGCTGCTGCTCGCCGTCCGCGCCGCCAGCACGCTGGTGATCCTGCCGCGCTATCAAGGCGACGCCGTGCTCGACATCGTGGCGCGCGAGCGCATCGGCGTCTTCCTCGGCAGCCCGACGATCTTCACCGGGCTGCTGGCGCACCCGCGCAGCGCCACCACCGACTGGCGCAGCGTCCACACCTGCTACTCGGGCGCCTCGGCGCTGGCGGCGGCCACGCTCGAGCGCTGGCACGCGCTGACCGGCGCGGTGGTGCTCGAAGGCTACGGCCTGACCGAAGCCGGGCCGGTGCTCGCCTTCAACCCGGCCGGCGGCCCGGTCAAGCCCGCGACGGTGGGCGTGCCGGTACCCGGCACCGAGATCGAGATCGTCGATGTCGAGACCGGAACCCGTGTGCTGCCGCGCGGCGAGAGCGGCGAGATCCGCGCCCGCGGCCCGCAGCTGATGAGCGGCTACCGCAACCGGCCGCTCGAAACGGCGCAGGCGCTGCGCGACGGCTGGCTCTACACCGGTGACATCGGCGCGATCGACGACCATGGCGTGCTGTCGATCCGCGATCGCAAGAAGGACATGGCGATCGTCGGCGGCTACAACGTCTACCCGCGCGAAGTCGAGGAGGTGCTGTTCGCGCACCCCGACGTCGCCGACGCGGCGGTGATCGGCGTTGCCGACGACTACCGTGGCGAGACGCTGCTGGCCTGCATCGTGCCGCACCAGGGCGCCGCCGGCGATGCCGCGGCGCTGCAGGCTGCGTTGCAGGCGCTGTGCGCCGAGCGGCTGTCGCGCTACAAGCAGCCGGCTGCTTTCAGCTTCATGACCGCGTTGCCCAAGACCTCGGCCGGCAAGACCGACAAGGCGGCGCTGCGCGCGGTTTTCCGTTCGGTCCCTGCGCACCGCGCCGGCACCGTCCCGAGCAAGCCGGCAACGGCCTTCCCACCCCACCACCGAGGAGCAGACGCATGAATACGCCCACGAAATTCGTTCTCGACGAATCGAAGATGCCGCGCGACTGGTACAACATCATGGCCGACCTGCCGGTGCCGCTGGCGCCGCCGCTGCACCCGGGCACCTTGCAGCCGATCGGGCCCGACGACCTGGCGCCGCTGTTCCCGATGGAGCTGATCATGCAGGAGGTCAGCGCCGAGCGCACGGTGCCGATCCCCGAGCCGGTGCGCGAGGTCTTCCGCCTGTGGCGGCCCGCGCCGCTGTACCGCGCGCACCGGCTCGAGAAGGCGCTCGGCACACCGGCGAAGATCTACTACAAATACGAAGGCGTATCGCCCGCCGGCAGCCACAAGCCCAACACCGCGGTGCCGCAGGCCTGGTACAACGCCCAGGCCGGCATCAAGCGGCTGTCCACCGAAACCGGTGCCGGGCAATGGGGCTCGTCGCTGGCCTTCGCCGGCGCGCTGTTCGGCATCGAGGTCACCGTCTACCAGGTGCGCGTGTCCTACGACCAGAAGCCGTACCGGCGCGCGCTGATGGAGACCTACGGCGCGAAGTGCCTGCCGTCACCGTCGGACACGACCAACTGCGGGCGCGCGATCCTGGCTGCAAACCCGGACCACCCGGGCTCGCTGGGCATCGCCATCAGCGAGGCGGTGGAGGTGGCGGCCTCGCACGACGACACCAAATATGCGCTCGGCTCCGTGCTCAACCATGTGCTGATGCACCAGACCATCATCGGTCAGGAGGCGATGCTGCAACTGGAGATGGCCGGCGACGACCCCGACGTCATCGTCGGCTGCACCGGCGGCGGCAGCAACTTCGCCGGCATCTGCTTCCCCTTCATCGGCCAGCAGCTGCGCGGCGGCGGCAGGACCAAGCAGCGGCGCATCGTCGCCGTCGAACCCTCGGCCTGCCCGAGCCTGACGCGCGGCAAGTTTGCCTACGACTTCGGCGATACCGGCCACCTGACCCCGTTGACCAAGATGCACACGCTGGGCAGCACCTTCACGCCGCCGGGCTTCCATGCCGGCGGGCTGCGCTACCACGGCATGGCGCCGCTGGTCTCGCACCTGAAGGATCTGGGCCTGATCGAGGCCACGGCCTACCCGCAGACGGCCTGCTTCGAGGCCGGCGTGCTGTTTGCGCGCGCCGAAGGCATCGTGCCCGCGCCCGAGGCCAACCACGCCGTCAAGGGCGCCATCGTCGAGGCGCTGCGCTGCAAGGCCGAGGGCCGCTCGGAGGTGATCCTGTTCAACCTCTGCGGCCACGGTCACTTCGACATGAGCGCCTATGCCAACTACGCTGCCGGCAAGCTGGTCGACCAGGCCTACGACGAGAACGAGCTGGCGATGGCGCTCGCCGGGCTGCCCTCGGTGCCGGCGTGAGCCAGCGCCATGCTGAAAAGGACGATCCGATGCGCGGCCCCGGATTTGCCAACCCGCTGCTCGAAGCCGTCACGCGGCCGCCTCCGCGGCGCGTGGCGGTGATCGGCGCGGGCACCATCGGGCCCGACATCGGCTACTACCTGAAGAGCGCGCTGCCGGCGCTCGAACTGGTGCTGATCGACCTGAAGCAGGAGGCGATCGACGCCGCGCTCGCGCGCCTGAGGGGCTATACGGACAAGGCAGTGGCGCGCGGCAAGATGAGCGCGCAGCAGGCCGACGCCGTGCTCACCGGCCTGACCGGCAGCACCGACCAGGCCGCGCTCGCCGGCGCCGACTGGGTGATCGAGGCCGCCACCGAAGACCTGGCGCTGAAGCGACGCATCTTCGCCGCCGTCGAGGCGCAGGTGGCACCCGACGCCGCGATCACGTCCAACACCAGTTCGCTGCCGGCGGCGCGGCTGTTCGCCGACATGGCGCACCCCGGGCGTGCCACCGTCACGCACTTCTTCGCACCGGCGTGGCGCAACCCGGTGGTCGAGGTCATCGACTGGCCGCGCGCCGACCGCGCGCTGCTGGCCTGGCTGCGCCGGCTGTTCGCCAGCACCGGCAAGCTGCCGCTGGTGACCGGCGACGCGCCTTGCTTCATGCTCGACCGCATCTTCGACAACTGGTGCAACGAGGCGGCGCATCTGCTGGCGCGGGCCAGCGCGGCGCAGATCGACAGCGTGGCGATGGCGCATGTGCATGCCGGGCCGTTCTTCGTGCTGAACCTGGCGCACGGCAACCCGATCATCGTCGAGACCAATTCGCTGCAGGCGGCCGAGGAGGGCGCGCACTACGACCCGGCGCCGATCTTCGCCTCGGTCGAACGCTGGCTCACCGTCGCACCGGGCCAGGGCATCGAGGTGCCGGCCGCGCAGGCGGCCGCGATCGACGACCGCCTGCGCGGCGTTTTGTGGTCGCAGGCGGTCGACATCCTCGACCGCGGCATCGGCGCCAGCGCCGACCTCGACATCGGCTGCCGCCTGGCGCTGGGTTTCCGCCACGGGCCGCTGGAATCGATGCGCGAAGCCGGTGCCGCCGAGGTCACGCGGGTGCTGCAGCGTTTCGCCGCCGAGCGGGCCGGCATGCCCTTGCCGCGGCGCGCGCTGGCCGCGTACCAGCCCGCCGAGCGCCACGTCGTGGTCGACCGCGTCGACGGCGTCGTCGTCATCACGCTGCGCCGGCCCGAGGCACTGAACGCGCTGCACGACCAGATGACCGACGAGATCCTGGCCGTCGTCAGCCGCCACGAAGACGACCCCGGCGTGGCCGGCTTCGTGCTCACCGGCTGGGGCACCAAGGCGTTCTGCGCCGGCGGCGACATCGGCCGCTTTCCGTCGCTGCTGGGCGACGCGCCGGCCGCGGCGCAATATGCGCGCGACTGCGCGCGGCTGCTGGTGCATCTGGACCGTTGCGCCAAGCCGGTGGTGGCCGCGATCCATGGCATGGCGCTGGGCGGCGGCTTCGAGCTGGCGATGCGCTGCCATGCGCTGGTGGCCGACCGCGAGGCCTGGTTCCAGCTGCCCGAGGTGACGCTGGGCATCCTGCCGGCGATCGGCGCGCTGGCGGTGCCGCAGCGCCGCTGGCCGGCTGCCGCGCCGACCCTGCACCGCATGCTGACGCGCGGCGACAAGCTGCGCGCGGGCGAGGCGCTGGCGCTGGGTGTGCTGGATGCCGTGGCCGACGACGCCGGCGCGGTGCTGGACCTGGCGCGGCGCAAGGTGCACGAGCTGGCGGCACGCGGCCTGCCGCGGCTGCGCGACGAGCCGGTGGCGCTGCCCGAGCTGCCCGGCCCCGATCCGCAGCCGGGCGCACGGCCGCTTTCGGCCGCCGTGGTGGCGCTGATCGACGGCGCGGTGCGCGAAGCGGCGCGCGCGCCGACGCTGGCGCAGGCGCTCGAGGTCGGCTACCGGGCCTTCGGCGAAGTGGCCTGCACCGCCGCTGCACGCGAGGGCATCAGCGCCTTCGTCGAACACCGCCGCGCCGACTTTGCCCGCACCGGATGACGATGGTGCGCGACGCAGCCGCCCTCGACGACCGCTGGCGCGTGCAGGCCGGGCCGGTCTTCCTGACCGGCGTGCAGGCGCTGGCGCGCTTGCCGATGCTGCAGCGCCAGCGCGACCGCGACGCGGGGCTGGCCACCGCCGGCTTCGTCACCGGCTACCGCGGTTCGCCGCTGGCCGCACTCGACGCCGCGCTGAACGAGGCCCGGCCCTTCCTGAGCGCGCACGACGTGCGCTTCGAAAGCGCGGTCAACGAAGACCTCGGCGCCACCGCGGTCTGGGGCACGCAGCAGCTGCACCTGCTGCCGGCGCCGCGCTGCGACGGCATCTTCGCGCTGTGGTACGGCAAGGGGCCGGGCGTGGACCGCTGCGTCGACGTCTTCAAGCACGCCAACCACGCCGGCACCGCACGTGCCGGCGGCGTGCTGGTGGTGGCCGGCGACGACCACGGCGCGCGCTCGTCGGCGGTGGCGCACCAGAGCGAGCATGTCTTCTCGGCCTGCGCGATGCCGGTGCTGGCGCCCAGCAGCCTGCAGGAGATGGTCGACTACGGCCTGATGGGCTGGGCGCTGTCGCGCTACAGCGGCCTGTGGGTGGCCCTGAAGCTGGCGGCCGACATCGTCGAGAGTTCGGCGGTGGTCGAACTGGGCGCGGCACGCGCCTTCGCCGAACCGCGCGACATCGTGCTGCCGCCCGGCGGCCTGAATATCCGCTGGCCCGACCCGGTGCCGGCGCAGGAACACCGCATGCAGGCGTGGAAGATCTACGCCGCGCTGGCCTGGGCCGGTGCCAACGGCATCAACCGCGTCGTCGTCGAGTCGCCGCGCGCGCGCCTGGGCGTGGTGGCCTGCGGCAAGGCCTGGGCGGACCTGCGCCAGGCGATGGTCGAGCTGGGCCTGAGCGACGAGCGCGCCGCCGCCCTGGGCGTGCGCGTGATGAAGGTCGGCATGCCGTGGCCGCTGGAAGCCGATGCGGTGCGCGCCTTTGCCAGCGGGCTGGCTGAAATCCTCGTCGTCGAGGAGAAGCGGCAGATCATCGAGTACCAGCTCAAGGAGATGCTGTACGACTGGCGCGACGACGTACGCCCGCATGTGCTGGGCAAATTCGACGAAGTCGGCGAGTGGCCGGCGCCGCACGCGCCCTGGCTGCTGCCGCCCACCGGCGAGCTGACGCCGGCGATCGTGGCGCGCGCGCTGGCGTCGCGGCTGGCGCTGCTGGACCCGTCCGGACCCTGGTCGGCACGTGCCGCGCCGCCGGGCCCGGCCGCGCCGCCGCTGCTGACGCTGCAGCGCACGCCGTATTTCTGCCCGGGCTGCCCGCACAGCCGCTCGACCCGGGTGCCCGAAGGCAGCTGCGCGCTGGCCGGCGTGGGCTGCCACCTGATGGCGGTGGCCATGGAACGCAGCACGCTGACGATCAGCCAGATGGGCGGCGAAGGCGTCACCTGGATCGGCATGGCGGCGCACGCCGGCGTGCAGCATGTCTTCGCCAACATGGGCGACGGCACCTACTTCCACTCCGGGCTGCTGGCGATCCGCGCTGCCGTCGCCGCCGGCGTCAACATCACCTACAAGATCCTCTACAACGACGCCGTGGCGATGACCGGGGGGCAGCCGGTGGACGGGCCGCTGTCGGTGCCGCTGCTGACGCGGCAGGTGGCCGCCGAAGGCGTGAAGTCGATCGTCGTGCTGGCCGACGACGCGCACAAATACGGCGCGCGACCCGGCTTCGCCGCCGGCGTGCGCGTGCTGGCGCACGACCAGCTCGAGCGTGTGCAGCGCGAGCTGCGCGAGGTGGCCGGCACCACGGTGATCGTCTTCGACCAGGTCTGCGCCACCGAGCTGCGGCGGCGCCGCAAGCGTGGCCTGGCGCCGCCGCCGCTGCGCCGCGTGCTGATCCACGAGGCGCTGTGCGAAGGCTGCGGTGACTGCAGCGTGAAGTCCAACTGCCTGGCCATCGTGCCGGTCGAGACACCCTGGGGGACGAAGCGCGCCATCGATCCCTTCGCCTGCAACAGCGACCTGAGCTGCCTGGACGGCGAGTGCCCGGCGCTGGTCACCGTGCAAGGCGGCAGGCAACGCCGATCGGCGGGCATCCCGGTCGACGAAGACGACCTGCCCGAACCCGTGCTGCCGCGGCTGGACCTGCCGTGCTCGCTGCTGGTGTCCGGCGTCGGCGGCACCGGTGTCGTCACGATCGGCGCGCTGCTGGGCATGGCCGCGCACCTGGACGGCCACGCCGCGACGGTGCTCGATCAGACCGGGCTGGCGCAAAAGGGCGGCGCCGTGCTGACGCATGTGCGCATCGCGCGCGCGCCGGGCGAACTGCACGCGCCGCGCATCGTGCACGCCGACCTGCTGCTGGCCTGCGACCTGCTCGTGGCCTGCGGTGCCGACACGCTGGCGCGCGTGCTGCCGGGCCGCACGCGCGCCGTGATCAATACCGCCGCGCTGATCACCGGCGACATCGTGCGCCACCCGGAGCTGCGCTTTCCGCACGACGCGGCGCTGGACGGGCTGCGCGCGCAGCTGGGCGGTGGCGGCGATGGCTTCGAGCATGCCGACGAGTTCGACGCCACGCAACTGGCCGCCAGGCTGGCCGGCAACAGCATCGCCGCCAACATGCTGCTCGTCGGCTGCGCCTGGCAGCGCGGCTGGCTGCCGGTGTCGCGCGCCGCGCTGCTGCAGGCGATCGACCTCAACGGCGTGTGCGTCGCCGAGAACCGGTGCGCCTTTGCCTGGGGCCGGCGGCTTGCCGCCGCGCCGGGGCCGGTGCTGCAGCGCGCCGGCATCGCGGCCGTGCCGACCGCGCCGGCTCGCCCCACGCTGGAACAGGTGCTGGCCCAGCGCCGCGCCCATCTGCTCGACTACCAGGGGCCGGCGCTGGTGCGGCGCTACGACGAATGGATGGCGCGCGTGCAGCGCGCCGAGCAGCAGGCGGCGCCCGGCAGCGAGCGGCTGACGCTGGCCGTGGCGCGCGCGGCGCACCGCCTGCTGGCGCCGAAGGACGACTACGAGGTGGCGCGCCTGCTCGGCGACGGCACGCTGCAGGCGCGCTGCGCCGAGCTCTACGAAGGCCGCTGCGAGCTGCACTTCCACCTGGCGCCGCCGTGGCGGCGCGGCGGCGCCGAAGCGGCTGCAGCCAAGCGCGACTGGGGACCGCAGCTGCGCCATGCGCTGCGCTGGCTGGCCCGCGCCCGCGTGCTGCGCGGCAGCTGGCTGGACCCGCTGCGCGGCAGCGACGAGCGCCGCCGCGACCGTGAGCTGCTGGCGCTCTACGAATCAGCCGTCGACCGCCTGTTGCCGCGCCTGTCGGCCGCCCGGCTGGACGCTGCGGTGGCGATCGCCGAACTGGCCGACGGCGTGCGCGGTTTCGGCCACGTCAGGGCGCGCCACGCCCGGCGCCTGCAGACGCAGCTGCACGACGCGCTGGCGGCCTTCGAAGCCGCCGAAGCGCATGCGGGCTGAGGGCTCGCGCGGGCCCCTGCGCGCCACGCCCTGGCTGGCGGCGCCGTTCAGGCCGTTCTACACCCTGGGCACGGGCTACGCGGTGCTGCTGATGGTGCTGATGGGGCTGGGCCTGGCCGGCGTCGCACCGGCTGCCTTCCCGATGGCCTGGCATGGCCACGAGATGATCTTCGGCTTTGCCTTCGCGATCATCGCCGGCACGGCGCTGACGGCGTTGCCGAGCTGGGCCGGCATCGCCGAGCTGCGCGGCCCGACACTGGCGCTGCTGGCCGGCGCCTGGCTGGCCGGCCGCGTGGCCTGCCTGTTCGGCACGACATGGCCTTGGGGCTGGGTGGCGGCCTGCGACGTGGCCCTGCCGCTGCTGCTGATGGCGCATCTGGCCGCGCCGCTGCTGCGGCTGCCGCAGCGCCGCTGGCGGCTGCCGCTGGGGGTCTTCGGCCTGCTGGCGCTGGCCAACGCAGCCTGGCATGCGGCGGCGGCCGCCGGCGACATGGCGGCGGCGGCACGCGCGCTGCGCGCCGCGGTGTGGCTGGTGGTCGTGATGTATACGCTGGCCGGCGGCCTGTTCACGCCGGTCTTCACGGCCAACCTGCTGGCCGGGCGCGGGCGCGGCGCGCCGCGCGCGATGTGGCCGGCGCTGGAAGTGGCGGCGCTGCTGGCCATGGTGGCGCTGGCGCTGGCCGATGTCGGCGGGCTGCAGCGCGCGTGCGCGCCGCTGGCCCTGGCCGCGCTGGCGCTGCAGGGCTGGCGGGTGGCGCGCTGGCGCGGCTGGCAGGCCGCCGACGATGCGCTGGTCGGCGCGATGCACCTCGGCTTCCTGTGGCTGCTCGCGGCGCTGCTGCTGAAGGCGCTGGCCCACCTGGGCGCGCCATGGCCCGAGGCGCTGTGGGTGCACGCCTTCACCGCCGGTGCGCTGGGGTCGATGCTGCTGGGGTTGATGACGCGCGTGGTGCTGCGCCACACCGGCCGCCAGCCGGCCGCGCCGGCGGCGCTGCCGTGGCTGCTGGCGCTGGTCAACGCGGCCGCCGTGCTGCGCGTGGCGGCGCCGGCGCTGGGGCCCTGGGCCTTGCCGGCCGCGTCGGCGCTGTGGACGCTGGCCTTCGCGGGCTGGCTGTGGCCGCACGCCCGCATGATGGGCAGCGCCAGCTTGCCGCGGCCATGATGCCGGGGTGCGGCCGCAACCGGGGTCTTCACCCTGAATCCGGCAGCGGCATCGCCGCCGGCAGCCCCGACAGCAGCGCGCCCGGCCCGTCGCGCTGGTGCGGGGCGTTGCCGCCGCGGTTGAAGGTGGCTAGCGCATGCCGATCTTCGCGCCCACGAACAAGTCCTTCACCTCGCGCGGCGCCGAGCGCCAGTATGGCGGCGGCGCCGATACCTGCGCGCCCAGCTTCGCTGCGGCGTGCCAGGGCCAGCGCGGGTCGTACAGCATGGCGCGCCCCAGCGCCACGGCGTCGGCATGGCCTTCGGCGACCACGGCTTGCGCCTGCTCGGGCTCGGTGATCAGGCCGACACCGATGACCGGCAGGCCCGTGCCGGCCTTCACCGCGGCCGCCAGCGGCACCTGGTAACCCGGGCCGAGCGGGATCTGCTGGCGCTGCGAGACGCCGCCGCTGCTGACATGCAGCGCCGCGCAGCCGCGCGCCTTCAAGGCCTGGCCGAAGGCGATCGTGCTCGCCACGTCCCAGCCGCCGTCGACCCAGTCGGTGGCCGAGACGCGCACCCACACCGGACGTTCGGCCGGGAACGCGGCCCTTGCCGCCTCGAAGCATTCGAGCGGGAAGCGCAGACGGTCTTCCAACGTGCCACCGCAGGCGTCGCTGCGCTGGTTGGACAGCGGCGACAGAAACTGGTGCAGCAGGTAGCCGTGTGCGGCGTGCAGCTCGATGCCGTCGAAGCCGGCCCGTGCGGCGCGCGCCGCGGCATCGGCAAAGGCCTGGCGGATGCTGCGCAGGCCGGCGGCATCCAGCGCCTGCGGCGGCTCCTCGCCGTCGATGTGCACCAGCGCCGACGGCGCCACCGCCGGCCAGTGACCGGGCTCGCCGGCGCGGATCTGGCGACCGCTGTCCCAGGGCACGCGGCTCGACGCCTTGCGCCCGGCGTGGCCGAGCTGCAGCGCCAGCTTTGCCGCGCCGTGCTTTCGCAGCACACCGTTCAGGCGCGCGAAGGTGGCCTCCTGCGCGTCGTTCCACAGCCCCGTGCAGCCCGGTGTGATGCGGCCCTCGGCATTGACGCCGGTGGCTTCCATGATCAGCAGCCCGGCGCCCGACATCGCCAGCGACCCGTAGTGGACGGTGTGCCAGTCCTGCGGCACGCCGTCGACGGCCGAGTACTGGCACATCGGCGCGATGACGATGCGGTTGGGCAGTTCGAGCGAACCGAGCCGCCAGGTGCTGAAGAGAGGGCTCATGGGGTCTTTCGTGACAGGGAGGATCAACGCCGGGCGAGGACGGGCGCCAGGGCCTGGCCGGTGTGCGTGCCGGCCGCGACGATGGACTCCGGCGTGCCCGTGGCGACGATGCGGCCGCCCTCGCCGCCGCCCTCGGGCCCGAGGTCGACCACCCAGTCGGCCTCGGCGACGACATCGAGGTCGTGCTCGATGACGACCACGCTGTGGCCGCCGTCCACCAACCGGTGCAGCACGCGGATCAGCTTCTCGACATCGGCCATGTGCAGGCCGACCGTGGGCTCGTCCAGCACATACAGCGTGTGCGGCGGCTTGTTGCCGCGGCGCGTGATGTCGTCGCGCACCTTGCTCAGCTCGGTGACGAGCTTGATGCGCTGCGCCTCGCCGCCGCTGAGCGTGGGGCTGGGCTGGCCCAGCGTCAGGTAGCCCAGGCCGACGTCCTTCAGCAGCTGCAGCGGGTGGCTGACGGCCGGCATGCTGGCGAAGAAATCGACCGCCTCGTCGACCTCCATCTGCAGCACCTCGCCGATATTCTTGCCGCGCCAGGTGACGGCCAGCGTCTCGGGATTGAAGCGCCGGCCGTGGCAGCTGTCGCAGGGCACCTTCACGTCGGGCAGGAAGCTCATCTCGATCGTTCGCAGGCCCTGCCCTTCGCAGGCGTGGCAGCGGCCGTCGCCGGTATTGAAGCTGAAGCGCGCGGCGGCATAACCGCGCGCCTTGGCCTCCAGCGTTTCGGTGAAGAGCCGGCGGATGGCGTCCCAGAAGCCGATGTAGGTGGCCGGGCAGCTGCGCGGCGTCTTGCCGATCGGCGTCTGGTCGACCTCGAGCACGCGGTCGATGGGCTCGAAGCCGGCCAGGCCGGTGCAGCCGGTCAGCGGCGGCAGCTGGCCCGCGGCCAGCGCGTCGCGCCCGGCCCTGGTGGCCTTCAGCCCCACCACCGCCTGCACATTGGCCAGCAGCACGTCGCGCGCCAGCGTGCTCTTGCCCGAGCCCGAGACGCCGGTCACCGCCACCAGCCGCTGCAGCGGCACGCGCAGATCCAGCTGCTGCAGGTTGTGCAGCGAGACGCCCTTCAGGTACAGCGCCGGCCCCAGCACGTCGACCGCACGCCGCGGCTGCAGCGGGTGCACCAGCGGGTGGGCGAGCAGGCGGCCGGTCACCGAATCGGCGTGCCGTGACAGCTCGGCCACCGTGCCTTCGGCCACCAGCCGGCCGCCGCGCTTGCCGGCGCCAGGGCCGATGTCGATCACGTGGTCGGCGCGGCGGATGGTGTCCTCGTCGTGCTCGACGACGACCAGCGTATTGCCCTTGTCGCCCAGCTTGGCCAGCGCCCCCAGCAGGATGCCGTTGTCGCGCGGGTGCAGGCCGATGGTCGGCTCGTCCAGCACATAGCACACGCCCTGCAGGTTGCTGCCGAGCTGCGCCGCCAGCCGGATGCGCTGCGCCTCGCCGCCGCTGAGCGTGGGCGCCGCGCGGTCCAGCGTCAGGTAGCCCAGGCCCACCTCTTCCAGGAATTCCAGCCGGCTCTGGATCTCGACGACGACGTCGCGCGCGATGTCGGCGTCGCGGCCCGTGAGCTGCAGCGCGGCGATCCACTGCCGCGCGTCGCGCACCGACAGGCGCGCGATGTCGCTGATGGCCTGGCCTGCAAAGGTGACGCCACGCGCGGCCGGGTTCAGCCGTGCGCCCTGGCAGGTGGGGCAGGGTTCGTCGACCAGACCTTCGACCTCGGCCTCCTCGGCCGGGAAGCTCTGCTCGCGGCCCTTGTCGTCATCGTCGCGGATCGAATCGTCGTAGGCCTTGCGCTGCTCGCGCGTCAGCGCCAGCCCGGTGCCCACGCAGTGCGTGCACCAGCCATGCTTGCTGTTGTAGCTGAACATGCGCGGGTCCAGCTCGGGGTAGCTGGTGCCGCATTGCGGGCAGGCGCGCCTGGTGCTGAAGACCTTGACCGCGCCGATGCCGGCCGTCGACCCGCCGCCGTCCATCGCCGCGGCCAGGCCGTCCAGCGGGTGCAGCAGGTGCAGCACGCCCTTGCCGAGGTCCAGCGCCTTGGCCAGCAGCGCGCGCAGTTCGGGCTCGTTGGCGGGCGTCACCACCAGGTCGCCCACCGGCAGCTCGATGGTGTGCTCCTTGAAGCGGTCGATGCGCGGGAAGGGGTCGACCTCGAGGAATTCGCCGTCGATGCGCAGGTGGCTGTGGCCGCGCGCCTTCGCCCATTTGGCGAGGTCGGTATAGACGCCCTTGCGGTTGACCACCAGCGGCGCCAGCAGGCCGACATGCTGGCCCTTGTGGTCGCGCAGGATCTGCGCCGCGATGCTCTCGGTGCTCTGCGCCTTCACCGGCGCGCCGTCGTGCACGCAATGCTGCAGGCCGAGCTTGACCCACAGCAGGCGCAGGAAATGCCAGACCTCGGTGGTGGTGGCCACCGTGCTCTTGCGGCCGCCGCGGCTCAATCGCTGTTCGATCGCCACCGTGGGCGGGATGCCATAGACCGCGTCGACCTCGGGCCGCCCGGCCGGCTGCACGATGCTGCGCGCATAGGCATTCAGGCTCTCCAGGTAGCGCCGCTGCCCCTCGTTGAACAGGATGTCGAAGGCCAGCGTGCTCTTGCCCGAGCCACTGACCCCGGTGATGACGTTGAACCTGCCGCGCGGGATGTCCACGCTCAGGCTCTTGAGGTTGTGCTCCCGCGCGTTGACGATGCGGATCGCCTCGTCGACCACCGCGCGCGCCTGGCGCTGGGCGCGCACCAGGGTCTGCAGCGGCCGGCCGTCCTCGGCGCGCGGCGTGTCGCCCAGGCCCATCGCCTGTTCGTAGTCGCGCAGCGCCTGGCCGGTGTGCGAGGTGGGGTGCGCCTTCACGTCGTCGGGCGTGCCGGTGCACACCACGTGGCCGCCGGCCTCGCCGCCTTCGGGGCCGAGGTCGACGATCCAGTCGGCGGCGCGGATGACGTCGAGGTTGTGCTCGATCACCAGCAGCGAATGGCCGGCATCGAGCAGCTTGCGCAGCGCGCGCATCAGCTTGGCGATGTCGTCGAAGTGCAGGCCGGTGGTCGGTTCGTCGAAGAGGAAGAGCGTGCCGCGCCGGGCCACCGCCTGGCGCGGCCCGGTGGCCGCCTCGGCCAGGAAGCCGGCCAGCTTCAGGCGCTGCGCCTCGCCGCCGCTGAGCGTGGGCACCGGCTGGCCCAGGCGCACATAGTCCAGGCCCACGTCGACGATGGGCTGCAGCCGCGCCACCACCGCGTGGTCGCGCTGGAACCAGTGCGCGGCCTCGGCCACGGTGAGGTCCAGCACGTCGGCCACGCTGAACTGGTGCGGGCCGCGCGTGAGCTTGACGTCCAGCACCTCGGTGCGGAAGCGGCGGCCGTCGCAATCGGGGCAGCGCAGGTAGACGTCGGACAGAAACTGCATCTCCACATGCTCGAAGCCCGAGCCGCCGCAGGTCGGGCAGCGCCCGTCGCCGGCGTTGAAGCTGAAGGTGCCGGCGGTATAGCTGCGCTCGCGCGCCAGCGGCACCTCGGCGAAGAGCTTGCGGAATTCGTCGAAGGCGCCGACATAGCTGGCCGGGTTGCTGCGCGCGGTCTTGCCGATCGGGCTCTGGTCGACGAAGACGGCATCGGACAGCTGCTCGGCGCCCAGCAGGCGGTCGAAGGCGCCGGGTGATTCGGTCGGCTTGCCGAAGTGGCGCGCCAGTGCCGGGTGCAGCACGTCCTGGATCAGCGTGCTCTTGCCCGAACCGCTGACGCCGGTGACCACCACCAGCCGCTGCAGCGGCAGCGTGACCGATACGTTCTGCAGGTTGTGATCGCGCGCGCCTTCCAGCACCAGCTTGGGGCTCGACGGCTGCACCAGCCGCCGGAAGCCGATGCCGACCTGCTTGCGCGCACCCAGGTAGGCGCCGGTCAGCGTATCGGCCTGGCGCGCGTTTTCCGGCGTGCCGTCGAAGACGATCTGCCCGCCGCGCTCGCCCGGGCCCGGCCCCATGTCGATCAGGCGGTCGGCGGCCAGCATCACCGCCGGGTCGTGCTCGACGACGACCAGCGTATTGCCGGCATCGCGCAAGCGGTGCATCGCCTGCACGATGCGGTTCATGTCGCGCGGGTGCAGGCCGATGCTGGGCTCGTCCAGCACGAACATCGTATTGACGAGCGAGGTGCCGAGCGCGGTGGTGAGGTTGATGCGCTGCACCTCGCCGCCCGACAGCGTGCGGCTCTGGCGGTCCAGCGTCAGGTAGCCCAGGCCGACGTCGCACAGGTAGCGCAGCCGCGTGCGCACCTCGTCCAGCAGCAGCTTCAGCGCCTCGTCGAGCAGGCTGCTTGCGAAGGCCAGGCCGTCGAAGAAGCGCCGCAGGCGTTCGATCGACAGCTGCATCAGGTCGTGCAGGTGCAGGCCCGGCAGCGCTTCCAGTGTTTCACGTGACCAGTTGACGCCGACGGGCAGCAGGCGCTTCGAAGCGGGCAGCACCGCATCGGCATCGGCCTTCGACCCGATGCGCCACAGCAGGGCTTCGAGCTTGAGCCGGGCACCACCGCAGGCCGTGCACGGCGTATAGCTGCGGTACTTCGACAAGAGCACGCGGATGTGCATCTTGTAGGCCTTGCTCTCCAGATAGCCGAAGAAGCGGCGGATGCCGTACCACTGCTTGTTCCAGTTGCCGCTCCAGTGCGGGCTGCCTTCGATCACCCAGTCGCGCTGCGCCGGCGTGAGCTGGTTCCAGGCCGTGTCGCGCGGGATGCCGGCCTCGCCGGCATATTTGACGAGGTCGTCCTGGCAGTCGGCCCAGGCCGGCGTCTGCAGCGGCTTGATGGCGCCGTTGCGCAGCGTCCTGCGCTCGTCGGGGATCACCAGCCCGAAATCGACGCCGATCACGCGGCCGAAGCCGCGGCAGCTGTCGCAGGCACCGAAGGCCGAGTTGAAGCTGAACAGCGCCGGCTGCGGATCGGCATAGCGCAGGTCGCTGTCGGGGCAGTGCAGGCCAGTGGACCACCGCCACTGGGTCCCGTCTTCACCCACGAAGACGTTCAGACGGCCGCCGCCGCGCTTGAGCGCGGTCTCGATCGCCTCCATCGCGCGCACCTTTTCGGTGTTGGCGATGCGAAAGCGGTCAGCCACCACGTCGAGGATCTTCTTCGTGCCCTCGATGCGCTCGCCCTGCACGCGGGTGAAGCCGCTGGCCGACAGCCACTGCTCCTGCTGCTCGGGCGTGGTGTCGGCCGGCAGCTCGACCGGGAAGGTCAGCACCAGGCGCGGGTCACCCGCGGCGTCCTGTTGGCCCCCAGGTCCCTGCGGGCCCGCCCCCCGAGGGGGTGCGCCTTCTGGGGACGGCCCGGCGAAGGCGCGCGCCCGCGCCTTCAGGTCGGCGTAGATGGTCTCCGGCGAGTCGTGCCGCACCGGCAGCGCGGTGTCCTGGTCGAACAGCTGCGCCGCGCGCGCGAACAGCAGCTTCAGGTGGTCGTTGAGCTCGGTCATCGTGCCGACCGTGCTGCGGCTGGTGCGCACCGGGTTGGTCTGGTCGATGGCGATCGCCGGCGGCACGCCGTCGACGCGGTCGACCGCCGGGCGGTCCATGCGGTCGAGAAACTGACGCGCATAGGCGCTGAAGGTCTCGACGTAGCGCCGCTGACCTTCCGCATACAGCGTGTCGAAGACCAGGCTGGACTTGCCCGATCCGCTGGGGCCGGTGACGACCGTGAGCTCCCCGGTGCGGATGTCCAGGTCCAGGTTCTTCAGGTTGTGCTGGCGGGCGCCGCGGATGCGGATGACACCGGATGACATGGCAGGGGAGGCCTCGGCGGCGGGCAGAATTTTTCATTCTAGGCAGCCCGCGCCGGGCGCGCGCGGGCGCCACCCACGGACCCGCGGCGGATGCCGGCGCCTGACGGTGCCGGTGCGCCGGCGGGCGGGCCCGATGCGACGGGCTGCCCATGGCTCGCGGCGGTTGGCGCTTGCCCGGTGCCGCCTGCGCCCGGGCAGTCCGGGTCCGCCACCGTTGAAGCAGCCGTCAAGGGCCGCCAGGCACCGACGTCGACGCCGGCAGCAGCAGGCACTCGATGCGATCGAATGCCAGCCCGTTCAGAACCCGCGCAGATCGTCCGGCGGCGCCACCAGCGCCGCGCCGGTGATGCGCTCGATCGTGCGCGTCACCACCTGCAGGTCATTGTCGAAGCTGCCGTGCGCGGCGTCGATGCGGCGCGCGGGCGCTCTGGCCACCAGCACCTGGTCGTCGTCCAGCAGCTGCAGCCGCTGGCTGCCCAGCAGGCCGGCGCTGGCCGCGGCCTCGCGCCAGGCGCGCAGCGCATCGCCGGTGGCCGAGGTGCCGTCCCAGCCGCCCCAGGCGGGGTCGAACGCATTGGCCATGCCCAGCAGCGGCGTGCGCAGATCGACCTCGAGCGCATTCGAGACCAAATACAGCAGCGACTTGCGGTAGACCGTGCCGACCTGGTCGGCCCGCTCGACGCGGTCGGACAGCAGGTCCAGGTGCAGCCGCTTCATCAGCGCCGGCTGCGTGGCGTAGTGGCGGTTGGCAAAGGCCACCGTGCAGGCCGGCGCATACAGGTGCACCGATTTCACCAGCGCGGCGCTGCCCCGCGCCGCCATCGCCGACAGCAGGTGGCCCAGCAGGATGGCGCCGGCCGAGTGGCCGACCAGGTGCAGCTCGAGTGCATCGCCCCAGGTGTCGGCCAGCTTGTTGAGCGCGGTGATCAGCAGGTCGCCGCCGCGTCCGGAGTCGAAGCCGAAGGCGGCGTTCTCCTTCATCTCGCTCCAGATCGGGCGCGCCAGCGGGCGGCCGATGGTCTGCTCCAGCAGCAGGTCGGTGCGCTCGCTGATCCATTCGCCGATACCAGAGGCCGCCGGCGGCCGCCGGCGCAGGGCGTCGTCGATGATGTGGCCGATCGACTCCAGCAACCCGGTCTTCCACACCATGAACAGCGGGTAGCAGCCGTTGGCGACGAAATGCCGCCCCAGCGCGCGCGCGCGGCCGATGGCGGCGTCCTCGCTGTTGAGGCCGCCATGCGCGTAGATCACCAGCCGCTTCGGGGCGCCGTCGGCCTGCGTGCGGAACCACTGGTCGGGCAGGCCGGCCACCTGGTGCAGCAGCGTGCGGCTGAGCTCGTCCTCGGTCAGATAACGTTTGACGCGACCGTCATTGCCCAGCACCACGCTGTGGCGGCAGGCCTGCTCGACGCCCCACCACAGGCGGATGTCGGCGCCGCCGGCGGCGGCCGCGGCCGCCGGGCCGGCGGCCCGCACGCGGCCGACCACCACGCCGGGCACGCCCAGTGCGGCGACCCAGGCGTCCATGCCATTGGCCAGCCAGTCGGCGTAGCTCAGCACTGCGAAGCCGCCGCTGCCCCAGGCCGTGCCCCAGCTGTTCTGCACGACGAAGCCTTCACGGTTGAAGCCGACGAGCGCGAAGGCATGGCCGTCGGTCTGCGACGGCCGGCCGTCGAAGGGAATCACCGGCAGGTCGGCATGGCCCTTGGGCATGCGCCTGCGCGTGGGCACCTGGCTCCAGCCGTCGTGCGTGAAGGCCGAGGCATAGACCGCGCCGATCTGCTGGATGGCGGCCTGCAGGTCGGTGATCGAGCGCAGCTCGACGCGGAAATAGACGCCCAGCGTGTGTTCGGCGGCGCGCTGCGCATAGCCGTAGCGCGGGCGCACGGCCGGGTCGCCGTAGGGCCAGTCGGATTCCAGGCACACGCCGTGCCGGAACCAGCCCTTGAGGGCGCCGCGGCAGCTCGAGCCGTCGTAGTCCTCGCCGCTGTATTCGTCGTAGCGGCGCGCGAAGTTGTAGAGCATGCGCGGGCTCACGGGCTCGAGCCGGTCGGGATAGCGTGCCTGGCGCCAGCGCAGATGGTTCACCACGCAGGCCAGGCCGAAGCCGGTGCAGGCGCCTTCCTGGCCCTGGTCGAGGATGAGCCCGGCCCCGGTGTAGCGCGGCAGCAGCGCGGCGACGTCCTCGTCGGTGGGGAAGGCCTGAAACAGGCTCTCGGCCAGCGGCAGGTAGGGGCGGTCGCGCAGGTCGACGTTGTCCTTGCGTGCGGTCAGCGGCGGCCGGCGCGGCGCCGCCGCCGGGGGCGCCGCCGCCGCGGTGGCCCGGCGGCGCGTGCCGCGTGCGCCCCGCGCCGGGGCCGGCGCCGGCACGGCCTCGGGCCAGGCCGTGTCGGCCAGCTCGAAGACGCTGCGGAAGCGGTCCAGCCCGTGCCGGCCGCCGTTGACCAGCTTGCGCGCCGCGGCCAGGTCACCGGCGGCGATGGCCGCGCGCATCCTGTCGGCCTTGTCGGCCAGAAAGTGCGCCAGCAGCAGCGCCGCCACTTCGGGCGCATTGGCCAGGTCGGGGTTGGCCGCCAGGTCGACGCCGAGCTTGCCGCCGTATTTCACATAGTTGGCCCGACCGGTCAGCTGCACGAAGCCGCGGCCCTTGAAGCGCGGGCCGTCGCCACGCTGCGCATTGCCCAGGTCGCGCCGGCCCTCGTAGGCGCTGAAGGGGCCGAGCCCGGCCCTGGTGTTGAAGGGCGACGGCATTTCCGAGATCGGCACGAAGCCCTCGCTCTCGGCGCGGATGGTGCCCAGCGCGGCGCAGATCATCGGCCGGTCGGTCAGGCCCACGGCCTGCAGCGCGGCCGACAGGTAGGGCAGGTAGCGGTCGATGTTGGCCGGCTTGGTGGCCGGGAACAGCTGCCGCACCGGGCCCAGGCGCAGGTCCACCGCCATCGGCAGCGCCTGGCGCAGGCCCAGCAGCAGCTGGCAGCGCGGGCCGACCACGCCGTCGGCGATCAGGCCCACGCCGGCCTGCCAGCGGCGGATGGCGGCCTCGGTGGCGGCGTCGATCCCGTCGCCGGCGGCCAGGCCGCCGAATTCGGCCGCCTCGGCCCCCAGTTGCCGGACCAGCGCGCGGCGCAGCGCCGTCACCGGCTGGCCTCGAACGTTGCGGATGAGCAGCTCGGTCATGCGGTCCCCCGTCGATCGGCGATGGATGCGCAGTGTGGCCCCGGGGCGGCGGGCGCGGGTCCGCCGAACTGGGGATGGCCCGTCAGGGGGCCAGCAGCGGCACCAGTGCGGCGGCCACGCGCGCGGGCGCCTCCTCGTGCGCCAGGTGGCCCAGGCCGGGCAGGCGGTGCAGGTGCACCCCTTGCGGCCAGCGCGCGGCCAGGCGCTCGGCCTGCGCCGGCGGCACCGTGCCGTCGCGTGTGGCCACCAGCAGGTGCAGCGGGCGCTGCAGCCGCGGCAGCGCGGCCTGCAGGGCATTCAGGTCCCAGCTGGCCATCATCGACAGCACGCCGGCCACGTGGGACGGCTGGCGCAGCAGCGCGGCATAGTGCGCAACCTCGTCGTCGGCCAGCCGCGAACCGGTGGCGGCGATCAGCCGCCGCACGGCCGCCGGATCCTGCGCACGCCAGGCCGCCAGCCACGGCACGACCGGGTTCAGCGCCATCAGCCGGGCCAGCGGCGGAAACAGGAAGCCGGCCCAGCCCTCGAAGGGCAGCAGCGCGGCATTGAGGCCGATCAGCCGCGCGCCGGGCAGGTGGCCGTCGAGTGCCAGCTGCACCATCACCGCGGCACCCGCCGAGTGGCCGATCACCGCGTGCGGTCGTGCCTGCACGGCCTGCAGCAGTTCGGCCAGGGCCTGCGCCATGCCGGGCAGCGAGCGCTGCCGCACCGGCAGCGGGCCCGAACGCGCGTGGCCCGGCAGGTCGACCGACAGCAGCGAGCAGTGGTGCTGCAGTTCCGCGGCCAGGCCCTGCCAGCTGTGCAGCGACGCGCCGGTGCCGTGCAGCAGCAGCACCAGCGGGCCGTGCCCCTGCCGGCGCAGCTGCCAGTGCAGGCCGCCGGCCTCGATGCGCTCCTCGTGCGGCGCCGACGGGTGGGCACGCCCGATCGCCGCCTGACTCATTGGACGACCTTCCGCGCACGGCGCTTCGGGATGAGCGCTGGGGAGCGGCCCGGCGCGCTCACCGCCGGCCCCCGCGGCGGCGGCTGGCTATGATGGACCGCACCCCCGCCGCCGAAGGAAACCCGGCATGACCGTCCCGCTGGCCGAGCGCCTGCGCACCGCCACCCGCGAACTGCACCGCAGCGTCGAGCGGGCCGGGCTCATGCCGGCGCTGCTGCGCGGCCAGCTGCCCCGCGCCGACTACCTGTTGCTGCTGCGCAACCTGCACGCGCTGTACGAGGCGCTGGAATCCGGCCTTGCCCGTCATGCCGATCACCCGCAGCTGGCGCCGCTGCAGCTGCCCGCACTGGCCCGCGCGGGGGCGCTGGCGGCCGACCTCGATGCGCTGCACGGCGCGGGCTGGGCGCCGGCGCTGCCGCTGTGCGCGGCGACGCGCGCCTATGTCGACCGCCTGCGCCTGCTGGCCGACCGTCGGCCGCCGCTGCTGGCCGCACATGCCTATGTGCGTTACCTGGGTGACCTCAATGGCGGCCAGGTGCTGGCGCGGCTGGTCGGCCAGGGCCTGCAGCTGGCGCCGGGGCAGGGCGTGGCCTTCTACGACTTCGGTGCGGCCGAGCAGGTGGCCGCCTGCTCGCGTGCCTTTCGCGCCGGGCTGGACGGCATCGCGCCCGACGAGGCGGCGGCGCAGGCGCTGGTCGACGAAGCCTGCGACGCCTTCGTGCGCCACCGCGAGCTGTTCGAGCAGCTGCAGCGGCCCACCGCGGGTCACTGAGGATCCTCGCCGCCGCTGAAGTCGCGGATCAGCGCATAGAGCGCGGCCGCGCGCTGGGTGGAGGTCTCCAGCTCCTCGAGCATCGGCGCCACCGGCGCGCCCAGCGTGCCGTCGGCGATGTCCATCGCCGCCAGGCTGGCGTTGGTGAGGATGGCGCCCAGCAGCGCATCGGGGCCGGCCGGCGTGCCGTCGTCGCCGGGCAGCAGGTGCTGGCCCTGCAGCGCCTGCTGCATCGACCGCTGCATCGTCTGCTCGAGGTGCTGGCGCGCCTGCAGCGCGCGCTTGTTGTGGCTGAGGTCGAACAGCGTCAGCACATAGCCCAGTGGCTGGCCGTCGCGGCCCGGCACGGCCTCGGCGCGCACGGCCACCGGCAGCGCCTGGCCGTCGGCACGCTGCAGCGTCAGCTCGCCGCGCCAGCCGGGCTGGCCCTGCTTCAGCGACGCCAGCGCCTGCTGCAGGGGCGCCGGATCGGCGAAGGCCTGCACCAGTTCGGCCAGCGACTGCAGCCCGTCGGGGCCGCGGCCGGCCAGCGCGCACAGCGCCGGGTTGCAGAACAGCAGGGCGCCGGCGGCATCGGTGATCAGCACCGGTTCGCTGGAATGGCGCACGGTGTCGCGGATGCCGGCGAGCTGGCGTTCGGCGACCAGCAGCCGCACCGCATGCACCTGCACGATGAGGTCGACCAGCGCGACGCCGATCGCGCGGCCCAGCGCCAGCTCGGCACTCGTCCACGGCAGCGCGGTGCCGCGCACGAGTTCCGACCAGGCGGCGAACGAGCGCCGCGGCGACAGCGTCAGCGGGTCGTTGCCGACCATCGGTTTGGTGGGGTCGCCGGCCCAGGTGACGGTGAGCAGCTGCTCCTTGCGCAGCCACATCAGGCAGTCGGGCTGCGAGGCGCTGAGCTTGACCGCCAGCACGCCGCTGGCGGTGGGCGTCAGCGAGGCCAGCGCCGGGTTGGCCTGGCCCACCGACGAGCAGGCGAACAGCGGGTCGCCCCCCTGCGCGGCGATGCGCTGGTCGACCCACTGCCGCAGCTCGCGCAGCTCGGGTGTCGACGGCACCTCGCCGGCGACCAGCACCTCGCCTTCGCTGAAGAGCGCTGCGCCGGTGGCCTCCAGCGGCTGCAGCAGCGTGCGCGCGTTGCGGAACAGCGCCATCCGCCAGTCACCCTCGGTCGAGGTGGCCTCGACCAGGCGCTGTTCGAGCCGACGCACCAGCACCGCCACCTGGGCATGGGCATAGTTCTCGATGGCGGCGATGCGCGTGGACACCACCTCGGCCAGCAGGTCGCAGGCGGCGCGCAGCGCGTAGCGCACGTTGCGCGGGCTGTAGTGATGCGCGGCCACCAGGCCCCACAGCCGCCCTTCGCGCACCAGCGACACCACCACGGTGGCGGTGACGCCCATATTCTTCAGATACTGCAGGTGCAGCGGCGACATGCTGCGCAGGCAGCTCATCGACAGGTCGAGGCCGTCGCCCACCGGCCCACCCTGTGCGTCGAGCAGCGGCGAGGGTTCGTCGTGCACGTCGACCAGCACGCGCACGCGGTTGCGCAGGTAGAGCTCGCGCGCGCGCTGCGGGATGTCGGTGGCCGGGTAGTGATGGCCGAGCAGCGATTCCAGCCGCGGGTCGCGCGCCTCGGCGATGATCCTGCCGTGGCCGTCGGCGTCGAACTTGTAGACCATCACGCGGTCGTGGCCGGTCAGTTCGCGGAAGGCCTGCACGGTGGCGTCAGCCAGCACCCCCAGGCTGGCGGCGCTGCCCAGCCGCTGCACGGCGCGGCCGACGATGTCGAGCAGGCGGGCGTGGTCGTGGTCGGCGGTGGCGATGCCTCCCCAGGCCGGCACGGGTTCGAGTTCGAGCACCCAGTGCGCCTGCACCGGATGCAGCGCCCCTTCCCACAGCCGCGGGACACCGGGGCCGCCGGGCGCCGGCAGCGGCAGCTGCAGCGCTGCCGGCGCCTCGGCCGAGGCCTGCGGCGCCACGCCTTGCAGCCTCTGCACCAGGGCCGCGGGCAAGGCCGTCAGCGGCCGGCCGAGCAGGTCTTGCACCGCGCCGCCGACCAGTTCGCCGGCATTGGCGCTGGCCTGCACGATGCGCGCGCCGGCGTGCAGGCCGTCCAGCACCAGCAGCACGCCATGCGGCTGGATCGACCCTGTCAGGTGGATCAGTTCACGTTCGCAGTTGGTCAGGTCGGCCTGACCGAAGGCGGGGCCGTCGTCGTCGTTCACGACGGGCCGGAGGCGGTCAATTGAGACGGCGCGTTGGGGCGGCGGGGTCGCCCCCGGACCGGTCCAGGCCATGGTGGCGCAGGCGCAGCCACAGGTTGTCGGCACCGATGCCCAGCAGCTGCGCCGCCTGCAGCCGGTCGCCCTGGGCGCGCGCCAGCGCCGCTTCGAGCAGGTGGCGTTCGGCCAGTTCGGTGGTTTCCTGCAGCAGCTCGGGCAGCGTCGCCAGCCCGACCTGCGCCGCCAGCCGGTCGATGGCCGCGGCCAGTTCACCCACCTGGGGCGGCAAGGCCTCCAGACGCTGGTCGACGCGGCGCATCGTCAGCCCCAGGCATTCCTGGTCACCGTCGGCCACCATCGCGATCGAGATCTCGAGCGCCAGCGGGTCGCAGGCGACACCGGCGGCCACGCGCCGCATGTCGGCCAGACCGCCGCGGCGTGCCTCGGCCAGCACCCCGCGCCATTGATCGCGCGGGTCGCCCAGCAGTTCGGCCAGCGCGTGGCCGACCGGATTGGCGTGGGCCTGCGCCGGCAGCGCCGCGCGGCACAGGGCCAGGAAGGCCGGATTGGCGATCAGCACACGGCCGGCGGAATCGGCGATCACCACCGCGTCGGGTGTGCGCTCGACAAAATCGGCCAGCCGCGTGGCGGCCCCATGCACGTCGGCGTCGACGGCGCGTGCGCGCACCAGCAGCAACTGGTCGCCGTCGGCACGGAAAGGGGTGACGGCGATGTCCAGCAGCAGCGGGCGGCCGCTGGCGTCGAGCGCGCCGCGGGTGCGGATCTCGCCCGGCCGCCCGCGTGTGCGCACGGTCACCAGCAACTCGTCGAAGGCGGCGCGCGCGCCGCCGGACAGCCCGGCGGAGGCCGGCTGCCCGGACATCTCGGCGCCCGGGCGGCCGAACAGCATGGCCGCGGCACGGTTGGCCTCGAGCACGCTGAGGGTGGCGGCATCGACCACCAGCACGGCGTCGGTGGCCACGTGGAACAGCTGGCGGTAGCGCGCCTCGGCCTGGCGACGGTGCCAGTAGTCACGCTCCATCAGCTGCTGCGCATCGACGAAGCGCTGCTGGATGGCCGATACCGCACGCAAATCGCGCCCCACCGCCAGCACCGGCCCGCGGTGGCCCAGCCGGACGGCGGCGTAGGCCACCGGGATGTCGGCGCCGGTGCCGGTCGGGTGGTTGACCTCGCGCCGGCGCGTGATGCCGCTGGACTGAGCCTCGGCGAGCAGCTGCTCGATCTTGGTGCGCGTCTCGCCGGTCACGGTTTCCGACCAGCGCCGGCCCACCCAGTCGGCGGCCGAGCCGCCGAGCGGATCTTCACCGAAGGCGACATTGCGGATGACGCCGGCGTCGTCGATGACGAGGGCGATGTCGCTGGCGATGGAGACGAAGGTCTGCGCCAGCTCGGGCGCGAGCGCCGACAGGACATCCAGGTCGGATGCCTCGGCAGGGCCCTTCGGTGCTTGGGTCACACGACTTCTCCAGGACGGCGCTTCGCTTGCACCAGGATGGTCGAGCGCCCCTGACCAAAGGCAGCAAGCACTCGCACCTTACCACAGGGGTCGGTGCCGAACGCCGTCGCGCAGCACCGGCCCGGCTGACCGGGCACGTCTCGACGAGGAGCTCTGCGGCAGGTGAGTCTTGCGCAGCGGCCGGGTGGCGGGCTGGGTGGGATTCGCGGGCCGGGACGATACGGGTTGTCAGTTTAGATTGACACTCGTAGGATCACAAGATGTTGACACCTACCTTGCCGATCACCCATCCGCTGGCTGCCGCCATCGGCACCCACGCCGCGCCGGTCAGCGGTCCGCGCGGGCGCCCGCATGCGGTGGTCATCGGCAGCGGCTTCGGCGGCCTGGCCGCCGCCGTGCGCCTGGGCGCACGTGGCTACCGCGTCACCGTGCTCGAGGCGCTGGAGGCCCCCGGCGGCCGCGCCGGCGTGCACCGGCAGGAAGGCTATACCTTCGACGCCGGCCCCACGGTGATCACCGCGCCCTTCCTGCTGGAGGAGCTCTGGCAACTGGCCGGGCGCCGCCTGGCCGACGACGTCGAGCTGCGGCCGGTGGCGCCCTTCTACCGCGTGCGCTTCGACGACGGCGAGCATTTCGACTACTGCGGCGATGCCGCCGCGATGCGTGCGAAGGTCGCGCGCTTCGCGCCGGGCGAGGTGGCCGGCTACGAGAAATTCCTGGCGCACAGCGAGAAGGTCTTCCGCATCGGCTTCGAGCAACTCGGCCACGTGCCCTTCGACCGCTTCTCCGACATGCTCAAGGTCGCGCCCGACCTGATGCGGCTGCAGTCCTGGCGCAGCGTCTACAGCATGGCCGCGCGCTGCGTGAAGGACGAGCGGCTGCGCATGGTGCTGACCTTCCAGACCCTGCTGGTCGGCGGCAGCCCGTTTGCCACCACCTCGGTCTACTGCCTGATCGCCTTCCTCGAGCGGCAATGGGGCGTGCACTGGGCGATGGGCGGCACCCACCGGCTGATCCAGGGGCTGGTGGGGCTGATCGAGGGCCAGGGCAACCGCGTCGTATGCGGCATGCGCGTGAAGCAGATCCTCGTCGAGCGCGGGCGCGCGGCCGGCGTGCAGCTCGAAGGCGGCGAGCGCGTCGCCGCCGATGTGGTGGTGTCCAACGCCGATTCGGCGTTCACCTACCGCCACCTGCTGGCGCCCGAGCACCGCAAGCGCTGGACCGACGCCAGGATCGAGCGCGCCAAATATTCGATGAGCCTGTTCGTGTGGTATTTCGGCGTGCGCGGCCAGTACCCGGACGTGCCGCACCACACCATCGCGCTGGGCCCGCGCTACCGCGGCCTGATCGACGACATCTTCGACCGCCAGCACCTGGCGCAGGACTTCAGCCTCTACCTGCACCGGCCGACGGCCACCGACCCCTCGCTGGCGCCGGCGGGCTGCGACACCTTCTATGCGCTGAGCCCGGTGCCGCACCAGGCGAGCGGCATCGACTGGACGCAGCAGGCCGAGCCCTACCGCGCCGCCATCCAGCGCCGGCTCGAGGCCACGCTGCTGCCGGGGCTGGGCGAGCGCATCGTCACACAGCGGATGATGACGCCGCTGGACTTCCAGCACCGGCTGTCGTCGCTGCGCGGTGCCGCCTTCGGCCTCGAGCCGGTGCTGACGCAAAGCGCCTGGTTCCGCCCGCACAACCGCAGCGAAGAGGTGCCGGGCCTGTACCTGGTGGGCGCCGGCACGCACCCCGGCGCCGGCGTGCCCGGCGTGCTGTCGTCGGCGCGCGTGCTCGACCAGGTGGTGCCGCACGGTGACACCCTCATGACCGCAAGAGGCCTGCATGCCTGACAACGACACCGCCGACCAGGACCTGGCCGCGTGCCGGCGCCTGCTGGCCAACGGCTCGCGCACCTTCCTCGCCGCGTCCTTCCTGCTGCCGCGCGCGGTGCGCGAGCCGGCCTGCGCGCTCTATGCCTACTGCCGCGAGGCCGACGACGAGGTCGACGGCGTGCCCGACCCGGCCGCGGCCGTCGCCGGGCTGCGCCAGCGCCTGGCCGCGCTCTATGCCGGCCGCCCCGCCGAGCGCCTGGCCGACCGCGCACTGGCCGCGGTGGCGGTGCGCCATGGCATCCCGCCGGCGCTGCCCGAGGCGCTGATCGAAGGCTTCGCCTGGGACGCCGAGGGCCGCCACTACGAGACGCTCGACGACCTGCAGGCCTATGCTGCGCGCGTGGCCGGCACCGTGGGCGCGATGATGGCGCTGCTGATGGGCACGCGCGACCCGGCGGCGCTGGCGCGCGCCTGCGACCTGGGCGTGGCGATGCAGCTGTCGAATATCGCGCGCGATGTCGGCGAGGATGCCGCGATGGGCCGCCTGTACCTGCCGCGCGCCTGGATGCGCGACGCCGGCCTCGACCCCGAGGCCTGGCTGGCCCACCCGCTGCACAGCCCGGCGCTGGCCGGCGTGGTGCGGCGCCTGCTGGACGCCGCCGACGAGTTGTACGCCCGCGTGGGTTCCGGTGTCGCCGAACTGCCGCTGGCCTGCCGCCCCGGCATCAACGCCGCGCGCTTCCTGTACGCCGAGATCGGCCACGAGGTGGCGCGCCGCGGGCTCGACCCGCTGGCCGGCCGTGCCGTGGTGTCGCGCCGGCGCAAGCTGGTCGGGCTGGCGCGCGCGCTGCTGCTCTTGCGCCCGCGCAAGGACTGGGTGCCGCCGCCGCCGCTGCCAGCCAATGCCTTCCTCGTGCATGCGGTGCAGGCCTGGCCGGCCGGGCGCCAGCCGCTGCCGTGGTGGAGCGTGAAGGCGCGCCTGGTGCGCACGGTCGAACTCTTCACCCTGCTCGAACGGCGCGAGCGCAGCCGCTTCGCCGGCTATCCACGGTAAGAGCGCAGTCAACGCGGCTTGAACGCGCCGCTGCGCCGGCGCCGATCAGGCCCGGCGCGGCATGCGAAACGGCAGCATCGCCTGCACCAGCGGGCGGCGGAAGCGGTCCAGGTCCAGGCTCTCGTGCATCGCGCGCACCGGCTCGCCCAGCCACGAGGCGCCGACCAGCGAGCGCACATAGAACGGCCCGTCCTCCAGCACGCGGCGTGACTGCGCCGGCTGGCCGGCGTCCGAGACCGTGGCACGCGCCACGCCCCAGGCGCCGGCAGGCAGCGCGCAGCCGGGCGGGTGCTCGATGGCTTCCGACTCGCCGTGGCGGTCGAAGCGCAGCGCCAGTGCGGCGCTGCTGCCGTCGCGGCGCAGCGCGTCGTACATCACGGCGGCGCGGCCGCCGACCAGCGGCGCGCGCGACCAGTGCCAGCGCACGAAGCCGTCTTCCAGCGGCTCGTCGCCGCGGTTGCTGTCCAGGTAGCCGTGGCCGCGCCAGCGCAGCGCGGGCTGGTCGAACGCCACTTCGACCTCGGCGCGCGGGGCGATCGGCCACCAGCGGTGGCGGCCGCCGGCGTCGAGCGCATGCCATTGCGGCTGCCAGGCCGGCAGGTGCAGCCGGATCTCGCCGCGCACCCGGCGCGGCCAGGGCACGCTGACCTCGTCGATGCGGGCGTGCAGCGTGTCGCCCCGCCACTGCAGGCTGCTGGGCCCGACCTGCAGCCGGGCGGCGTCGCGCTGCAGTTGGCGGGCGCCGCGCTCGGTCATCGTCCACACCTTGCGGCCGCGCCGGTACAGCGACAGGTTGAAGGCGTTGTGGCCCTGCGGGTCGACGCCGCCATCGCCGCTGCGGCCGGCCCGGCGGCGGGCGTGCGCGTAATAGGGCGAGAAGACGCTGCCGACGAAGGCGATCAGCACCAGGCCGGATTCACCGTCCTCGCTCAGCGCGTCGAGGTACCACCAGGCGTAGCCGTTGCGCGCCACCCGAAGGTCGAAGTCCGGCCAGCGAGCGCGGCCAGCACCGCCTGCGCCGCCAGCATCCCCGAGGTGGCCGCCATCGGCAGGCCCGGCCCCGGGTGCACGCTGCCCCCGGCCAGGTACAGCCCCGGCAGGCGGCTCGCCGAGCCCGGACGCTGGAACGAGGCCCGCCAGCCATGCGTGGCCCGGCCGTAGAGCGCGCCCCCCGTGCCCGGGTAGCGTGCCTGGAAGTCGGCCGGCGTCGTGCGCTGCGGCCCCTGCGGGCTCCACGCGATCTGCAGTCCGCAACGCGCCAGGTGGGCGAAGGTCGTCTTCTCGCATGCCTCGATCTCCTCGGGCGGCAGGCCGCGCTGGTCGGCGCTGGCGGGGGCGTTGACGAGCACGAAGACACGCTCGCCCGCCGCGTCCGGTGCGGGAGCACCGGCGCCACGGTCCTGCGTGCACAGGTAGATGGTCGGCGCCGCCGGCAGCCGGCCGGCGCGCAGGTCGCGGAATTCGGCGCCGTAGTCGTCGCTGAAGAAGACGCCGTGGCGGTCGAGCGCGAAGCCGCGCGTGCGCGCCACGCCCGCCCAGGTGACGGCCGACAGCGACCGCTGTGCGGGCGACGTGGCGGGCACCGAGCGGCTGAGCTCGTCGCCCAGCAGGCCCTGCGCCAGCGCCGCGGTATCGCCGTTGTAGATCACGGCGTCGGCCTCCAGCCGTTCGCCACCCACCAGCTTGACGCCGCGCACGCGGCCGCCGGCCACCAGCAGCCTGGCCACCGGCGCGCTGCAGCGCAGTTCGGCGCCGCGCGCGCGGGCGATGCCGGCCAGCGCCTGCGCCACCCGGTGCATGCCGCCGTCCACGCTCCACACGCCCAGGCGCTCGGTGTGCGCCACCAGCATCAGCGTCGCCGGCGCCTCGAAGGGCGACGATCCGCAGTAGGTGGCATAACGCCCGAACAGCTGCTGCAGGCGGGGGTGCTCGAGCCAGCGCTGCTGCTCGTCCCACAGCCTGGCGAAGGGGGCGATCTGCGCCAGCCCGGGCAGGCCACGCAGCCCGGCGCGGGCCAGCAGCGTCCACGGCATCGGACGGCTGGCGCGCATGTAGGTCGGTTCCAGCGCATCGTGGATGCGGCGCGCGCGCTCGGCATAGCCGCGGTAGCCCGCGGCCGCCGTCGCACCGGCGAAGGCACCGATGGCATCCACCGCGGCCTCCAGGTCGGCCGGCAGGTCGAGCGTGGCACCGTCGGCCCAGGCGTGGCGGGCCAGCAGCGGCAGCGGACGCAGCGGCAGCAACGCGGCCAGCGACTCGCCGCAGGCGTCGAACACCGCCTCGAACAGCGGCCGCAGCGTGAACACCGTGGGCCCGACGTCGATGGCCTGGCGGTCGACCTCGGCCTGCCGCAGCTTGCCGCCGAGGCTGGCGGCGCGCTCGAGCAGCGTCACCCGCACGCCCTGGTGCGACAGCAGCGCGGCCGCCACCAGACCGCCGACGCCACCGCCGACCACGATCACGCGCGGGGTCGGCGTCATCGAAGGTCCGGCGCCACTGCCGATTGACGGAGTTCCTGCATGTGTCTATTCTGGACTGACACTTGCAACGTCACACAAGCGTGACAACACGTCTGACATCGGGTGCCGCCGGCGCCGGATGCGGCGGGTCGACTGGAGGTTCCCATGGACATCGTGGCTCGCATCGACCACGCGCTGCAGGCGGCGCTGACCGCGCACACCGCGGCCGACGGCCCGCCCCGCCTGGCGGCGGCCATCCGGCATGCCGTCTTTCCCGGCGGTGCGCGCATCCGCCCGCGCCTGTGCGTGGCGGTGGCCGCGGCCTGCGGCGACGACCAGCCCGCGCTCACCGATGCCGCCGCCTCGGCGATCGAGTTGCTGCACTGCGCGTCGCTGGTGCACGACGACCTGCCCTGCTTCGACGACGCGGCGACGCGCCGTGGCCAGGCCTCGGTGCATGCGGCCTACGGCGAGCGGCTGGCGGTGCTGGGCGGTGATGCGCTGATCGTGATGGCCTTCCAGCTGCTGGCCGAGGCCGCCGCGGTGGCGCCGCTGCGGGCGGCGACGCTCATCGGCACGCTGGCGCGGGGCGTCGGCGCGCCCTACGGCATCGTGGCCGGGCAGGCCTGGGAATGCGAGACGCAGGTCGCGCTGCGCGACTACCAGCGCGCCAAGACCGGCGCGCTGTTCGCCGCCGCCACGCTGGCCGGCGCCGAGGCCGCCGGCGCACCGTCCGCACCCTGGCGCGCCCTCGGCGAGTGCCTGGGCGAGGCCTACCAGGTGGCGGACGACATCCGCGACGTGGTCGCCGACCCGGCCGCTTTGGGCAAGCCGGTCGGCCGCGACCTGGCGCTGGGCCGGCCGAGCTGGGTCAGCGACTGGGGCCTGGCCGCGTCGGTGAGGCGTTTCCAGGATCTGGTCGAGCGCGCGGTCGAGGCCATTCCGCCCTGCCGCGGGCAGGCGGCGCTGCAGGCGCTGGTGCGGCTGGAATCCGAACGCCTGGTGCCGCAGGCCCTGTGCCAGGACCTCATCCGCGAGGCGGCGTGACGCGCGGCTGCCGGTGGTGACGAGCCTGCGACCCGTCGTGGCCGAATCGCCGCCGCCCGCGGCGCTGGCGTGGTCCGACCGCTGGCGCGAAGTGCGCAACCGGCTGCTGGCCAGTGCGCGCTTCCGGCGCTGGGCAGCGGCCTTTCCGCTGACGCGGCCGGTGGCGCGTGCGCGCGCCCGCGAGGTCTTCGACCTCGTCGCCGGCTTCGTCTATTCGCAGGTGCTGGCGGCGGCGCTGCAGCTGCGGCTGCTCGACCGCCTGGCCGGCGGCCCGGCCGACGGTGCCAGCCTGGCGCGCGCCATGGCCCTGCCCGAGCCGGCGGCCGAACGCCTGCTGTCGGCCTGTGCCGCGCTCGGGCTGGCCGAGGCGCGCAGCGGCGGCCGCTGGGGCCTGGGGCCGCGCGGCGCGGCGCTGATCGGCGAGCCGGGCCTGGCGGCGCTGGTGGCCCACCATGCCGCGCTCTACCGCGACCTGGCCGACCCGGTGGCGCTGCTGCGCCACGGCGGCGCCACCCAGCTGGCTGCCTACTGGCCGTACGCCGAGACCGGCGCGGCGGGCGGCGACCCGTCGCGCCTGGCCGACGCCGAGGTGGCGCGCTACAGCGAGCTGATGACCGCTTCGCAGCCGATGGTCGCCGAGCAGGTGCTCGACGCCGTGCGCCTGCAGGGCCAGCGCTGCCTGCTCGATGTCGGTGGCGGCGAGGGCGCCTTCGTGCAGGCGGTGGCGGCACGCGTGCCGGCGCTGGACCTGATGCTGTTCGAACTGCCCGCCGTCGCGGCGCGTGCCCGCGACCGCCTGGCCGGGCTGGGCCTGGCGCGCGTGCGCGTGCACGGCGGCGACTTCCTGCGCCAGCCGTTGCCGCGCGGCGCCGACGTGATCAGCCTGGTGCGCATCGTGCACGACCACGATGACGAGGCCGTGGCGGCGCTGCTGCGTGCCGTGCACGCCGCGCTGCCGGCTGGCGGCCGCCTGCTGCTGGCCGAGCCGATGGCCGGCACCCCCGGCGCCACCGCGATGGGCGACGCCTATTTCGGCATCTACCTGCTGGCCATGCGCAGCGGCCGTCCGCGCACGCCCCAGCGGCTGACGGCCCTGCTTCAGGGGGCGGGTTTTCAGGGCGTGCGGCGCCTGCCCACCCGCCAACCGCTGCTGGCGGGGGTGATCGAAGCGCGTGTCAAGTTGACCTGACATTGCCGGGATCAAGCGTAAATACAACTTGACAGCTAATCAAGTAAGCGTAGATTGACATCCAAGAGGAGATCGAACCGATGGATACCCTGGCCGTGGTGCTGCAGCAGCCCGAAATGCTGGCCGTGACCCGGCTCGGGCTGAGCGCGCCCGGTGAGGCCGACGTCGTCGTCGACGTCACCTTCAGCGGCATCAGCACCGGCACCGAGAAGCTGCTGTGGAGCGGGCGCATGCCGCCCTTCCCCGGCATGGGCTACCCGCTGGTGCCGGGCTACGAATCGGTGGGCCGCGTGGTGCAGGCCGGCACGGCATCGGGCCTGCACGAGGGTGACCAGGTCTTCGTGCCCGGTGCCAACTGCTTCGGCCCGGTGCGCGGCCTCTTCGGCGGTGCGGCGCGTCGCTTGGTGGTGCCCGGTCGGCGCGTGGTCACGGTGGCCGAGAGCCTGGGCGAACGTGCGGTGCTGCTGGCGCTGGCGGCCACCGCCTACCACGCGGTCTCGGGCGGCGGGCGGCGGGCGCAGATCGTGCCGCCCGACCTCATCGTCGGCCATGGCGTGCTCGGCCGCCTGATGGCGCGGCTGAATGTCGCCGCCGGCCAGAAGAACACCGTGGTCTGGGAAATGAACCCCGATCGTGCCCAGGGCGCCGAGGGCTACACCGTGTTGCACCCCGACGACGACCCGCGGCGCGACTACCACGCCATCTACGACGCCAGCGGCGACGCCGGCATCCTGGACAGCCTGATCGCCCGCCTGGCACCCGGCGGCGAGATCGTGCTCGCCGGCTTCTATGCCGACCGGCTGTCGTTCTCGTTCCCGATGGCCTTCATGCGCGAAGCGCAGATCCGTGCCGCCGCCGAATGGCAGCGGCCCGACCTGCTGGCCGTCAAGACACTGGTGGAAGAGGGTGTGCTGTCGCTCGACGGCCTGATCACCCACCACGAAGAGGCGGCGCAAGCCGACCACGCCTACCGCACCGCCTTCGGCGATGCGGCCTGCCTGAAGATGGTGCTCGACTGGAGACACGCCGCATGAGCCCTCCGACCGGACAGACGACCGCGATGCCGGTCCAGTTCATGAAAGCGCAGTTGCGGGCCGAGGCCGCGGTCGAGCCCGATCCCGTGCCCACCGGCGAGGTCAGGAAGGACACGCAGATCATCGCGATCTACGGCAAGGGCGGCATCGGCAAGAGCTTCACGCTGGCCAACCTGAGCTACATGATGGCGCAGCAGGGCAAGAAGGTGCTGCTGATCGGCTGCGACCCGAAGAGCGACACCACCAGCCTGCTGTTCGGCGGCAAGGCCTGCCCGACCATCATCGAGACCAGCAGCAAGAAGAAGCTGGCCGGCGACGCGGTGAGCATCGGCGACGTCTGCTTCAAGCGCGACGGTGTCTTCGCGATGGAACTCGGCGGCCCCGAGGTCGGCCGCGGCTGCGGCGGGCGCGGGATCATCCACGGCTTCGAGACGCTGGAGAAGCTCGGCTTCCACGACTGGGGCTTCGACTACGTGCTGCTCGACTTCCTGGGCGACGTGGTCTGCGGCGGCTTCGGCCTGCCGATCGCGCGCGACATGTGCCAGAAGGTCATCGTCGTCGGCAGCAACGACCTGCAGAGCCTGTACGTGGCCAACAACGTCTGCAGCGCGGTCGAATATTTCCGCAAGCTCGGCGGCAACGTCGGCGTCGCCGGCATGGTGATCAACAAGGACGACGGCACTGGCGAGGCGCAGGCCTTTGCCGCCAATGCCGGCATCCCGGTGCTGGCCGCGATCCCGGCGCACGAGGACATCCGCCGCAAGAGCGCCAGCTACGAAATCATCGGCCGCCCCGGCACGCAGTGGGCGCCGCTGTTCGAGGAACTGGCCACCAACGTGGCCGAGGCGCCGCCGGTGCGGCCGCGCCCGCAGACGCAGGACCAGCTGCTGGGCCTGTTCTCGGCCGATGTCACCGGGCGCGACTTCAAGATGGAGCCGGCGACGCTGTTCGACATGGTCGGCAAGAGCGAGGTGGTCAAGCCTTCGCTCGAAGTCATCTACGACGCCGCCTGAAGGTTCTGCAGTGGACGCGCGCACGATTCCCATCACCCCCGCGACACCCTCGGTGCGCGAGGACGGCCACGGCTGCCACGCCGGCGCCGACGCCATGCAGGCTGCCGCGCAGGCAGCCGGCAAGCGCGAGGTGCTGGCGCAATATGCGGCCGACTACCCCAAGGGTCCGCACGACCAGCCGCAGAGCATGTGCCCGGCCTTCGGCTCGCTGCGCGTGGGGCTGCGCATGCGCCGCACGTCCACCATCCTGTCGGGGTCCGCCTGCTGCGTCTACGGCCTGAGCTTCACCTCGCACTTCTACGGCGCGCGCCGCAGCGTGGGCTACGTGCCCTTCAACAGCGAGACGCTGGTCACCGGCAAGCTGTTCGAGGACATCCGCGACGCCGTCTACCGGCAGGCCGACCCGGCCCAGCTCGACGCCATCGTCATCATCAACCTGTGCGTGCCCACGGCCAGCGGCGTGCCGCTGCAGCTGCTGCCGCAACAGATCAACGGCGTGCGCATCATCGGCATCGACGTGCCCGGCTTCGGCGTGCCCACGCATGCCGAGGCCAAGGACGTGCTGGCCGGCGCCATGCTGAAGTACGCGCGCACCGAGGCCATGGCCGGCCCGGTGGCGGCGCCGCGTGGTGGTGTGGCCGACAAGCCCACGGTCACGCTGCTGGGCGAGGTCTTCCCGGCCGACCCGATGGTCATCGGCGCGCTGCTCGAGCCGCTGGGCCTGGCCGCCGGCCCGGTGGTGCCCACGCGCGAATGGCGCGAGCTCTATGCCGCGCTCGACGGCAGCGTGGTCGCCGCGCTGCACCCGTTCTATACCGCCAGCGTGCGTGAATTCGAGGCCGCCGGCCGGCCCATCGTCGGCTCGGCCCCGGTCGGCCACGACGGCACCGAGGCCTGGCTGCAGGCCATCGGCAGCGCCGCCAACGTGGCGCAGGCGCAGATCGACGCCGCCAAGAACAAGTTCCTGCCCGCCATCCGCGGTGCGCTGGCCGCCAGGCCGGTGAAGGGCCGCATCACGCTGTCGGGCTACGAAGGCTCCGAACTGCTGGTCGGCCGCCTGCTGGTGGAAAGTGGTGCCGACCTGCGCTACGTCGGCACCGCCTGCCCGCGCACGCCCTGGAGCGACGCCGACCGCCAGTGGCTGCAAGCGCGCGGCGTGCACGTGCAATACCGCGCCAGCCTCGAGCAGGACCTGGCCGCGTTCCACGAATTCAAGCCCGACCTCGCGATCGGCACCACGCCCGTGGTGCAGGCGGCCAAGGAAGCACGCACGCCGTCGCTGTATTTCACCAACCTGATCTCCGCCCGCCCGCTGATGGGCCCGGCCGGAGCCGGTGCGCTGGCGCAGGTGGTCAACGCGGCGATCGGCAATAAGGCGCGCTTCGACGCGATGAGCGACTTCTTCGGCGATGCCGGCCAGGGCGACAAGGCCGGCGTCTGGCAGGACACGCCCGCCGAGCACCCGGCCTTCCGCGCCGAGCAGAAGCGCCTGGCCGAGAAGCGCGCGAAGAAGCGCAAGGCCGAGGAAATGGTATGAGCCTCGTCTTGGACCATGACCGTGCCGGCGGCTACTGGGGCGCCGTCTATGTCTTCACCGCCATCAAGGGCCTGCAGGTCGTGATCGACGGCCCGGTGGGTTGCGAAAACCTGCCGGTGACCAGCGTGCTGCACTACACCGACGCGCTGCCGCCGCACGAGCTGCCGATCGTCGTCACCGGCCTGGCCGAAGAGCAGCTGGGCCGCGAAGGCACCGAAGGCGCGATGAAGCGCGCGCACCAGGTGCTGGATCCCGACCTGCCGGCGGTGGTGGTGACGGGCTCGATCGCCGAGATGATCGGCGGCGGCGTCACGCCCGAGGGCACCAACCTGCTGCGCTTCCTGCCGCGCACCATCGACGAAGACCAGTGGCAATGCGCCAACCGCGCGATGGCCTGGCTGTGGACCGAATATGGCCCGAAGAAGGTGCCGGCGTACCAGCGCCCGGCCGGCGCGAAGCCGCGTGTCAACCTCATCGGCCCGAGCTATGGCATGTTCAACATGCCCAGCGACCTGGCCGAGATGCGCCGCCTGGTCGAGGGCATCGGCTGCGAGGTCAACCTCAGCTTCCCGCTGGGCAGCCACCTGGAAGACATCCCGAAGCTCGCCGAGGCCGACGTCAACATCTGCCTGTACCGCGAATTCGGCCGTGCGCTGTGCGAGGTGCTCGAGCGGCCCTACCTGCAGGCGCCGATCGGGCTGCACAGCACCACCGCCTTCCTGCGCAAGCTCGGCGAGCTCACGGGGCTGGACCCCGAGCCCTTCATCGAGCGCGAGAAGCACACCACCATCAAGCCGATCTGGGACCTGTGGCGCTCGGTGACGCAGGACTTCTTCGGCACCGCCAGCTTCGGCGTGGTGGCCAACGAGACCTACGCCCGCGGCCTCAAGCACTTCCTGGGCGACGAACTCGGCCTGCCGTGCAACTTTGCGGTGTCGCGCAAGGCCGGCGAGAAGACCGACAACCCGCAGGTGCGCAAGCTGGTGCACGAGCAGACGCCGCTGGTGCTGTACGGCAGCTTCAACGAACGCATGTACCTGGCCGAGAAGGGCGCCCGCGCGACCTGGATCCCGGCCTCGTACCCGGGCGCGCTGATCCGCCGCCATACGGGTACACCGTTCATGGGTTATGCCGGCGCCACCTACCTGGTGCAGGAATTCTGCAACGCGCTCTTCGATGCGCTGTTCCACATCCTGCCGCTGGGCACCGAGCTCGACCGCGTCGATGCCACGCCTTCGCGCCTGCAGGGCAGCAGCCGCCCGTGGGACCCGGAGGCACAGCGCCTGCTCGACGAATGGGTGCGGGCCGAGCCGGTGCTGGTGCAGATCTCGGCGGCCAAGCGCCTGCGCGATCGCGCCGAGCGCGAAGCCGACCGCGCCGGCGAAGAACGAGTCAGCGCCGAACGCGTGGCCCAGGCCCGCATCGCCCTGCTGCAAGGGGCCGGTGCATGAGGGCCGGCCTGTTGTCGACGTCCTTGCCTGCCCCTCGGGGCCGGCCGGGTCAGCCCTGCCGCGCGGGTGTGGCGCGGTAACCGGTATGGGCCGTGAGGCCGATTTTGAAAAGGAACCCTGTTATGGCTGAAGAAAGAAAGGGCTCACTGTCCGGGTTGACCGAGCAGGAGGCCCGTGAGTTCCACGGCATGTTCACGACCAGCTTCATCGCCTTCACCGTGGTCGCGATCGTCGCCCACGTGCTGGTCTGGAACTGGCGGTCCTGGCTCTAGCCCGGGCTTTGAACCTTCATCCCTTCGAGCCCCACAGGAGCACCGTCATGGCTGCATCGGCACTCGGAACGACCCCCCGCCCGCCCGTCGACACCCACATGTCCCGGGTGGTGTTTGCGGTCGCCTTCTTCGTGTTCCTCGCGATCGCACTGGTCGCGCAGGTGATGTTCATGCACTGGCGCGACTGGCTGCCGGGTGCGGAGGGCCAGCGAGGGTTGATCGCAGGCGTCACGTCGGCGGTCTATACCTTCATGTCCTACATCCCTTAGGAGTCAAGAAACATGTGGAGATTGTGGATGTTGTTCGACCCGCGACGGGTCCTCATCGCCATCGCGACCTTCCTGTTCGGACTGGCCCTGCTGATTCATTTCATCCTGCTCAGCACGGACAAGTTCAACTGGCTGGACGGTGCCAAGAAACAACCGGTCAAGGCCGCCGTCGTGCAGATGGTGGAAACCGAGAAGGCCTGAGGCGGGAAGCCCCGGGCCGTGCGCCGCGGACGCGAGTCCGACGGCCGCACCTTGGCGGCTGTGGCGTCACCCCCGTTTGTCGGGGGCGCACTGCAGTCGCATTTCGAATGCAAGACGGCGCAGCCGCATGAACGGGCTGCGTGCATCACCGGGAGCCGGCCATGGCCATGCTCAGCTTCGAGAAGAAATACCGTGTCCGCGGCGGCACCCTGATCGGCGGCGACCTGTTCGACTTCTGGGTCGGCCCGTTCTACGTCGGCTTCTTCGGTGTCACCTCGGCGTTCTTCGCCGTGCTGGGCACGCTGCTCATCATCTGGGGCGCGGCGCTGGGGCCGACCTGGAACCTCTGGCAGATCAACATCGCGCCGCCCGACCTGTCATGGGGCCTGCGCTTCGCGCCGCTGCGCGAGGGCGGGCTGTGGCAGCTGATCACGATCTGCGCCACCGGCGCGTTCGTCAGCTGGGCGCTGCGCGAGGTCGAGATCTGCCGCAAGCTGGGCATGGGCCTGCACGTGCCCATCGCCTTCGGCTTCGCCATCCTGGCCTACGTGACGCTGGTCATCTTCCGCCCGCTGCTGCTGGGTGCCTGGGGGCATGGCTTCCCGTACGGGATCTTCAGCCACCTGGACTGGGTCTCGAATACGGGCTACCAGTACCTGCACTTCCACTACAACCCGGCGCACATGATCGCGATCAGCTTCTTCTTCGCGACCACTTTCGCGCTGTCGCTGCACGGCTCGCTGATCCTGTCGATGACCAACCCGGCCAAGGGCGAGCCGGTGAAGACGCCGGAGCACGAGAACACCTTCTTCCGCGACGCCATCGGCTATTCGATCGGCTCGCTGGGCATCCACCGTCTGGGCCTGTTCCTGGCGCTGGCGGCGGTCTTCTTCAGTGCCGTGTGCATCGTCATCAGCGGCCCCTTCTGGACCCGTGGCTGGCCCGAGTGGTGGAGCTGGTGGCTGAACCTGCCGGTGTGGCGCTGAGACGGAGAACACGGCCATGATCGAATACCAGAACATCTTCACCCGCGTGCAGGTGCACGGCCACGCCTATCCCGGCGTGCCGCTGCCGGCCAGCGACGAGCCGCGCGTCGGCAAGCCCATCCACGTCTGGCTGCTGGGCGTCTTCGGTGACGCGCAGCTGGGGCCCATCTATCTGGGCTGGCTGGGCATCTGGTCGCTGCTGTGCGGCTTCCTCGCCTTCGAGATCATCGGCCTGAACATGCTGGCCTCGGTCAACTGGGACGTCATCCAGTTCGTGCGCCAGCTGCCCTGGCTGGCGCTGGAGCCGCCGGCGCCCGAATACGGGCTGAAGATCCCGCCGCTGGCCAAGGGCGGCTGGTGGCTGATGGCGGGTTTCTTCCTGACGATGTCGCTGCTGCTGTGGTGGCTGCGCATGTACAAGCGGTCGCGGGCACTCGGCATCGGCACGCACACCGCCTGGGCCTTCGCCGCGGCCATCTGGCTGTACCTGGTGCTGGGCTTCATCCGCCCGGTGATGCTGGGCCAGTGGAGCGAGGCGGTGCCCTTCGGCATCTTCCCGCACCTGGACTGGACGGCGGCCTTCTCGCTGCGCTACGGCAACCTCTTCTACAACCCCTTCCACGCGCTGTCGATCGCCTTCCTCTACGGCTCGGCGCTGCTGTTTGCCATGCATGCCGGCACCATCCTGGCGGTCAGCCGCTTCGGCGGCGAGCGCGAGATCGAGCAGATCGTCGACCGCGGCACCGCCAGCGAACGAGCGGCCCTGTTCTGGCGCTGGACCATGGGCTTCAACGCCACGATGGAATCCATCCACCGCTGGGGTTGGTGGTTTGCCGTGCTGTGCCCGCTGACCGGCGGCATCGGCATCCTGCTGTCGGGCACCGTGGTCGACAACTGGTACCTCTGGGCCGTGCAGCACGGCGTGGCGCCGCCCTACGTGCAGGACTGGCCGACGTCGGCGGACCCGCTGCTGTCCAAGCCGGCCCCATGAGCCCGGCGCAACGAAAGGTCACGCCATGACTACCTTCTTCCTGCGCCCGGCCGCCGCCCTGGTTGCCGCCGTCGCGCTGCTGGCCGGCTGCGAGAAGCCGCCGATGGACAGCTCGCAGAACGGCTTTCGCGGCGTGGCGATGGGCGCCGTCACCAACCCGCGCATCACGGGGCCGATCGCCGACGCCCAGGTGCTGCCGGTCGCCATCGATCCCGTGCCCTCGCCGCCGGGCAGTCCACTGGCCAAGGACGTCTTCAAGAACGTCCAGGTGCTGGGCGACGTGCCGGTGGGCGAGTTCACGCGCACCATGCTCGCCATCACCGCCTGGGTATCGCCCAAGGAGGGCTGCAACTACTGCCACAAGGAGGGCGAGGACCTTTCGACCGACACCCTCTACACGAAGGTGGTGGCGCGCAGGATGCTGTCGATGACGCGCCATATCAATGCCGACTGGCAGCCGCACGTCAAGCAGACCGGCGTCACCTGCTACACCTGCCACCGCGGCCAGGCCGTGCCGGCCGAGGTGTGGTTCGACCAGCCGCGCCCGCGCAGCGCCGGCGGCGCCACGCCCGAAGCCGAAGGCCACAACCACCCCAACCCGGTGACGGCCTTGTCGGCGATCGACAACAACGTGCTGGTGCGCTACCTGCTGGGCAATCAGACCATCCGTGCCGGCGGCGCCGCCCACCTGCCGACGCAGCGCTTCGGGGCGCCGATCCAGCAGGCCGAAAATACCTTCGGCTTCATGATGTACATGAGCAAGTCGCTGGGCGCCAACTGCACGCTGTGCCACAACACGCGCTCGCACACCGAATGGTCGGAAAGTCCGCCGCAACGCCTGCAGGCCTGGCACGGTATCCGGATGGCGCGCCAGCTCAATGTGGACTACATGGTGCCGCTGACCGCCACCTTCCCCGCCAACCGCCTGGGCCCCAAGGGTGACGTCGCCAAGGTGGCCTGCGGCACCTGCCACCAGGGCCTGAACAAGCCACTGGGCGGCGCGCCGCTGCTCAAGGACCATCCCGTGCTGGGCGCGCCGGCCGCAGCCGCGTCGGCGGCGGCCGTTGCCCCGGCGGCAGCGCCGGTCCCCACCGCGGCAGCGGTCAATCCGGGCAGCGTGAAGGCGGTGGCGGTGAAGCGCTGAGGCGGCCATCCCGGCCGCCGGGCGCAAAATCGCCCGCGGTCGTTCTTCGGCAGGCGCGCGGGGCCCCCGATGGTTCGGGACTGCGTGCAGGTCGTCCCGGTGTTGGCGCGGAATCCCTCTCGAAGGCGGCTCCCCCAGAGCAAGACGAGGATGTTCACCGCCGATGCGGCGTGCCGTTGGCGCGCCAAGGGACGAGCGGCATCCGGTGTGCGGTGTCCTTCATGCCGGGCCCGCAGGGTGCTGGCGCCGCCACGCTCAGCGCCGCCAGGCAATCTCGAAGATGCAGACCGGCGCGCCCATCGCCGTGCAGGCGGTCTCGCGCACCTCGGTGGCCGGGTGCACCAGCACCTGGAACAGCCGTTCGAAGGTGGCCGCAAAATAGTCGCACACGGGTTCGTCGGCCTGCGCGCCGCGGCCGGTGGCGGTGCTGCTGATCGATACGCGCAAGGGCTGCCCGCGCGCTGCCGGCAACACGGCGAAGACGCCGCTGCCGCAGAAGGTCCAGGCGTGCTGCCGCACGGCCATCAGCAGTGCGCGCGCGGCCCAGGTTGCCGGCAGCCGCGGCAGCACGGCACGCGCCGGTGCCGGGATGCGGTGCGCCAGCAGGTAATCGCCGGTCAGCAGCCCGGCGTGGCGGCCGATGGCACGCGCGCGGGCCACGCCCAGCTCGCGCCGCAGCGTCAGGTGCAGGGCCTGCACGTCGCGCTCGTCGACCATCGCGGTCGGTGGCCGGTCCACATGCGAGAGCAAGCCGGCATGCGCCATCAGGGCGCGGGCGGCGGGCTCGCCCACCGCCTCGGTCAGGGCGACCAGGCCCTGCAGGATGGCATTCGGCCCGATGCGGCCGATGCCGGCCTGGCCGGCACCGCCGTGCAGGCTGTGCGTGGTCATGGCCGGATGCTGGTCTGCACGGGCTCGGGTACCGGCGATGACCTCGCCGCTGCGCTGCCACCGGGCACGCGTTCCAGCGATTCGTCGAGCTGTTCGCTGCCGCCGCCACAGGCCCTGACGGCGGCCGCCGCCAGCGCCTCGCCCTTCTGGCGTCGGCGCTCGATCTTCGGGCCGTGCATGGTGATCCAGCCGTCGTCGACATGCGTCAGCGCCTCGGCCGTGGCCGGGTCGATGCGACGGTCCTTGTCGAAGTCGAAGTTCACCGTCTTCTTGGTCTGCGGGCCCCAGTAGCCGACGCGGCCGAGGTCGTAGAACTTGCGCTCGAAGCCGCTCTTCAGGAAGGCCTTCAGGCAGCCCATCAGGTAGTTGCGCTTGGCCTTGTCCTTCTCCCAGGGATACTGGAAGAAGCTCTTGTTCATGAAGAAGCGGCGGTAGTTGCTCATCACGCGGTCGAGCAGCTCGCCGCGGTCCATCGCGTCGGGCTTCATGATCGGGGTGACGAAGTTGTATTTCTCGAAGTCGAAGACCTCGACCTTGTCGCCCAGCTCCTGGAACAGGTCGCTGAAGGGCCAGGGCGTATACATCGCCCAGTTGGCCATGTCGGGGTTCCAGTCGCGCGCCATGCGGTAGGTCTCCTCCAGCGTCTCGGCGGTCTCGTTCTCCAGGCCGACGATGAACTGCGCCTCGGTCACGATGCCGGCCTCGCGCAGCAGCTGGATCGCCCGCTTGTTCTGCGCGATCGTGGTCTCCTTGTTGAAGCGATCGAGCTTGAGCTGCGCTGCGGCTTCGGTGCCCAGGCTGACGTGGATCAGCCCCGCCTTGCGGAACATGGGCAGCAGCTTCTCGTCGCGCAGGATGTCGGTCACGCGGGTATTGATGCCCCACAGGATGCCGAGGTCACGTTCGATCAGTTCCTCGCAGAACTGGACGAATTTCTTGCGGTGGATGGTGGGCTCCTCATCGGCGAGGATGAAGAAGCCGACGTCGTGCTCCTTGACCAGCTTCTCGATCTCGTCGACCACCTTCTTCGGGTCGCGGATGCGGTAGTCGCGCCAGAATTTCCACTGGCTGCAGAAGCTGCAGGTGAAGGGGCAGCCGCGCGCGAAGTTGGGGATCGCCACGCGCTTGCCCATCGGGATGTAGGTGTAGTGGCCCCATTCCAGGATGCCCCAGTCGGGCGTGATGCGGTCCAGGTCCTGGATCGGCGGCTCGGCCGCGGTGGCCACGACCTGGCCGTCACCATCGCGGAAGGCGATGCCGCGCACCGTGCGCGGGTCGGCGGCAAAGCGGCCATCGTCCACCGCCTGCACCAGGTTCAGGAAGACCTGCTCGCCTTCGCCGCGCACCACGGCGTCGATCCAGGGTGCCTCCTGCAGCACCTGCGGGTACATGAAGGTGCCGTGGATGCCGCCGAGCACCGTCACCACGCCCGGGTCCAGTTCCTTGGCCAGCTTCAGCAGCCCTTCGGCCTTGTAGATCGCCGGCGTGATGGCCGTGCAGCCGACGATGTCGGGCTGGAGCTCGCGCAGCCGTGCGACCACCTGCTCGTCGCTCAGGTGGTGCGTCATCGCGTCGATGAAGGTGACGTCGGTGTAGCCCTCGGCCTTCAGGTAGCCGGTCAGGTAGGCCACCCAGGCGGGTGGCCAGTTGCCGGCGATCTCGGCACCGCCGGAGTGGTAGTTGGGGTGGATCAGCACGATGCGCATCGCCGGGTCTCCTGGGTGGACGGGTTGTGCCGTGCAGAGTACAGTGGATGTGTCAACAAACATTGACATACCCCAAGTCCCGCCGAGGCGCGCATGAACCCCTTGAACCGCAGGCTGATCCACGGGCTGGTTCGCCTGAGTCCCCGCTTCCTGCCGTTTGCCGACGCCGCCACGCCCGACCTGCCGCTGTCGCGGCTGCTGCGGCTGTCGCTGTTCCAGGTGTCGGTCGGCATGGCCCTGGTGCTGCTGATCGGCACCCTGAACCGGGTCATGATCGTCGAGCTGGGCGTGCCGGCGGCGCTGGTGGCGGTGATGGTGTCGCTGCCCGTGCTGTTCGCGCCCCTGCGTGCGGTCATCGGCTTCAAGTCCGACACCCACCACTCGGCACTGGGCTGGCGGCGGGTGCCCTTCATCTGGCGCGGCACCCTGGTGCAGTTCGGCGGGCTGGCGATCATGCCGTTTGCGCTGCTCGTGCTGTCGGGTGGCGGCCAGGCCCACCAATGGCCGGTGTGGGTCGGCCAGGTGGCCGCAGGGCTGGCCTTCCTGCTGGTGGGCGCAGGGCTGCACACCATCCAGACCGCCGGCCTGGCCCTGGCCACCGACCTCGCACCGGTGGAGTCGCAGCCCCAGGTGGTCGGGCTGATGTACGTGATGCTGCTGCTGGGCACCATCGTCAGCGCCATGCTCTTCGGCTGGCTGCTCGAGGACTTCAGCCCGGGCAAGCTGATCTCGGTCATCCAGGGTGCCGCCGTGGCGACCCTCGTGCTCAACCTGGTCGCGCTGTGGAAGCAGGAGACGCGCCGCCCGCCGCGTGGCGCGGTGCGCGGTCCCGACCCCGGCTTCGGGGAATCCTGGGGCCTCTTCCTGCAGGGAGACCACGCGCGGCGGCGGCTGCTGGCCGTGGGCCTCGGCACCATGGCCTTCAGCATGCAGGACGTGCTGCTCGAACCCTACGGCGGCCAGGTGCTGGGCCTGAGCGTGGCCGATACCACCAAGCTGACGGCGACGCTGGCGCTGGGCGGGCTGCTCGGCTTCGGCCTCGCGTCACGCGTGCTGGGGCGTGGTGCCGACCCCTTCCGCATCGGCTGCTGGGGCGCGCTGTGCGGCGTGCCGGCCTTCGGGGCGGTGATGGTGGCGGCGCCCATGGCCTCGCCGCTGCTGTTCGGCGCCGGCGTGATGGCGATCGGCTTCGGCGGCGGGCTCTTCAGCCACGGCACGCTGACGGCCACCATGAACCTCGCGCCGCGCGACCAGGTCGGCCTGGCGCTGGGGGCCTGGGGCGCGGTGCAGGCCACGGCGGCGGGCGTGGCGGTGGCGATCGGCGGCGTCATCCGCGACGTGGCCAGCGGCTGGCTGAGCGATCCCGCCTCGGGCTACATGCTGGTCTACGGCCTCGAGGTGCTGCTGCTGCTGGCCGCCCTGGCGGCCATGGCACCGCTGATGCGTCGCGCCGGGCGGCGCCTGGCGCCTGGCGTCTGAAACGCCGGCGCGACGCGCAAGGCAGGGCAGACAGCCCTCGCGAGGGTTGTCTCGGCCGCGTGCGCCGGCGCGTCATGCAAACGGGGGCCGGGTTCGGATGCCCCCGGCCCCCGAGGGGTGCTCGCCACGGTGGCTCCGCTACTTCCGGGCCGGCGGCGAGTGCTGCGCCACCACCACCGCGGTGTCGGCCGACGGGGTGGCCGCCACCGGCGCTGCCAGGGGTGCCATGGGCGCGGCCGGCTGCGTCACCGCCGCCGTCTTCGGGGCCGCCTTGCCGTTGTAGTACTGCTTGTACCAGCCAGCGTTGCTGAGCACCGCGGCGTGCACGCACAGCGCGATGATGGTCACACCGCCCAGGAAGGCGGGCAGCCCGACGGTGGGCTTGACGACGAGCCAGATCTTTCCTTGGTTCATGGCCTGCCCCTCAATGCAACCACGGGGTGTAGATGTACGCGAGCAGGTGCGCCAGCGCGGCGATGAAGCCGAACAGGCGTGTGCCCTCGATCACGTGCCGATGCAGCTCCTCGGCTTCCGGCAAGGTCAAGCCAGTGGGCCAGACCCGGTTGGGATCAATTTCCATAGCGACTCTCCTTCACGGTCTGAACGACCAGTTCGTGCTGAACCCGCACGCGGGCTCGCGGGTGCCGGTGCGGCCCCGCGTCCTCCTCGCCACATGTGTAAAGTTAGATAGACACATGTGACTGTTACTGTACGTTGACACCGAGGTCGAGTCAACGAGAACCGTCAGCGTGATGACCCGCGTGATCGATCCGCCTGATCGATCACCGACCCCGGGCCCCGAGCCGTCGGCCGCTGCCGTGGTCCTTCGCTGCGTCTCATCCGACCGCGCCGAACGGCAGCACGCCGAGCGAGACGGCCGCCAGCGCGGCGATGGGCATGAGCGCACCCACCGCGGCCAGCACCCGGTGCAGGCGTGACGGTGGCCGGCGCCACCACACCCAGGCGGCATGGCCGGCGCCCCAGGGGGCACCGACGAAGAGCACGAAGACGATGGTCGGCAGGCCCCCCGGGACCGGCGCGCCGGCGGCGGCCGCCTGCCAGGCCAGCGCCAGCAGGGCCAGCGCGGCGCCGACGATCAGCAGCGTCAGCGTGCCGGCGACGGGGTGCGCGGGCAGACCGTCGTCGGTGCGGGCACGGGCGGCGGCCAGGTTGCTGGGGGACATGGCGTGGAACCTCCTGCCTTCACGAGCGCTCAGGCGGGCGGGGTCAGCGGCGGCTCCGCGGCCGGCGCGGCATGCGAGCGAAGGCCCCAGCGCCACAGCGCCTCGGTGGGCAGGGGCAGCACCAGCAGCCAGTGCTCCAGCGCCCCCAGCGCCAGCAGGCTGCCGACCAGCGCCAGGCCGACCGCTGCGCCGCCGGCATGCGGGCTGCCGGCCTCGAGCAGCGACCACCACACGGCCACCGCGGTGGCGGTGGAGATCGTCACCGAGAACGGAAACAGCACGTTCATCGGCCGGCGCTGGAAATAGGTCTTCAGGTAGGCCAGGTGATCGGGCAGGAAGTTTTCACCCAGGTTGCGCACGCCCAGGAAGACATTGAGCTTGGCGCTCTGGCGCATGCCCCAGAGTGCGAGGAAGGTCCACCAGCCGGTGCGGTTGGCACCGTCGCCGACGCAGGCCCACACCGCGATGGCCAGCACGATGAGCGCCAGCTCGTGGTACAGCACCGCCTGCAGCGCGAAGCCGAAGCGGCGCGCACCCTGTGCGCCCAGCGGGCAGGCCGCGCGCCGCGGGCCGGTGACCCAGCCGAGCAGGAAGGCCACCTCCTGCCAGGCCCAGACCAGCAGCGCACAGGTGAAGGCGCAGTAGGCGCCGGCGGCGCTGGTATCGCCGCGTGTATGCACCAGGCCCCACAGCGCGCCGCCCAGCAGCACCGTCGTCCAGCCCATGGTGTGGCGGAAGGTGTGCCTGGGCAGGCCGTCGAGGTAGAGGATGGCGCCGGTGCTGAACCACCACGCGAACAGCGTGTAGACGACGGTCCAGCCCAGCGGATCCATGCGCTTGCGTGTGGGGTGTATCGACTACCAGGCCGGTGCCACGCGCACCTGCTGCGGCAGGTCGTGGCGCTTGACCGGCAGCAGGTACAACCGGGCGAAGGTGCCGAAGGCCGCCAGGTGGCAGGCCGCGGCCTTTACCCGGCCCAGCAGGCCGCGCTGCTTGGCCGCTTCGGCCGCGACGCTCAGTTCGCGCAGCCGTTCCAGGCCGGCGCGGAAGACCGGGTGGTCGGTGTCCAGCGACAGCGGGAAGACCTGACGCGAGATCTCGCTGGTGATGCGGAAGACCTCGTAGTCATAGTCCTTCGTGTCGATGCCCATGGCCTTGTGCATCTCGGGCCGCTGGTGGTCACGCACATACATCGTGGCGTAGACGGCGAGCAGGAAGAAGCGGATCCACAGCGTATTGCCGCCGCGCAGCAGGTGCGGGTGGGCGCGCAGGATGAGCGCAAAGCTCTCGCCGTGGCGGAATTCGTCGTTGCACCAGCGCTCGAACCAGCGAAAGATGGGGTGGAAGCGCTTCTCGGGGTGGCGCTCGAGCTGGCGGAAGATGGTGATGTAGCGCGCGTAGCCGATCTTCTCCGACAGGTAGGTGGCGTAGAAGATGTATTTGGGCTTGAAGTAGGTGTAGCGCTTGGTGCGCTTGAGGTCACCGAGGTCGATGCCCAGGCCGTAGTCCTTCAGGCTCTGGTTGATGAAGCCGGCGTGGCGCGACTCGTCGCGCGCCATGAAGGTCATCACCTTCTTGATCTCGGGGTTGGTGACGGCCTTCCTGATCTCGTTGTAGAGCACGCAGCCGCTGAATTCGCTGGTACAGCTGCTGATCAGGAAGTCGAGGAACTCCTGCCTCAGCGCCGGCGGCAGCTCGCGGATCTCGGCGGCAAATTCCGGTGTGCGCTGGAAGTGGTCGTGGTTGTTGTCGCCTTCGTATTCGGCCATCACGGCGTCCCACTCGGCGCGCACCGGGCTCACGTCGATGGCATCCATCGCCTGGTAGTCGGTGGTGTAGAAGCGCGGCGTCAGCAACGTGCTCGCCTTGGCGCGCGCGGCGGCATCGTCGGGGCTCTGGATGCGGGCGGTGATGGTGGCGGTTCCGGCGTCGGGGGGGGCCATGGGGTATCTCCAGCTGTGGGGGTGCCGGGGTGATTCAGCGCGGCGCCGACGCGGTCGGCAGCAGGCGCGCGAAGACCGCGACGTTGCTCGGCCCGAAGGCCGAGAGGTCCATGCGCCGGCCGGTGGCCGGGTCTTCCAGCGTCAGCCGGCCGTCGGGGTGGGCCAGCACGCGAAACGGCTGCTCGGCGCCCAGGCCATGCTGGCGGCGTTCGCGCACCAGCGCGCGCAGCGTGCCGCGCAGAAAGCCGCCGGTGCCGGGTTCGGCGATGGCCAGCACGCGGCCGCTGCCGGCCTCGCGCACCACCACCGCGCCGTCGTCGCGGTCTTCGAAGCGCGCTTCGACGGCGGCGGTCACGGGCTCGCCGACGCGTGCGCTGCTGTTGGTGGCCAGTCCGGCCATGCGCGCGCCGGCCACTGCCAGCAGCGTGACCAGCACCAGGGCGCCGGCGGCGACGATGGGTGCGCGCGGAATGGCATGGGCATCGTGGGGGTGGGCGTGCGTGCTCATGGTGTCGGTCTCGGGCGGCTGTCTCAAGTCGCGTTGGCCAGCGGCCTTGCGGTCGTCGCGCCGGCGCGGTGGCCGCTGGCCAGCGGGCGCAGCGGCGCCACGTCCTGGCCGGCGTGGCGGGCCAGGGCCTGGCCCAGCAGCTGCGCGACGCCGGCGGCATCGGGCAGCGCGCGCAGCAGCGGCTGCGGGCGCCTGAGCTGCCAGGGCCGCGCATGCGGCCACAGGTGCAGGTAGGCGATGCGCTCGCCCGCGGCCAGCGTGATGGCGATGTCGCCATGGCCTTGCGGGTCAGCGGGCTCGAGGCGCAGCGCGGCCGACTCGATGCGCGCGAAGGGCAGGTTGAAGGTGACCGTCAGCACGATGCCCAGGCGCAGCACCAGCCGGCGGTCGGTCAGCGTATAGATCGTCGTGCGCGCGCTCATCCACGCCAGCAGCAGCGTCAGCCCCAGGCCCAGCGCCGCCAGCGGCAGCGTGACGGCCAGGTCGCGCAGCAGCGCCGCGGCGCCGCCGCCATCGACCAGGGTGCCGGCGATGCGCCAGGCCAGCAGCAGCCCGAAATACACCGCCAGCTTGCGCACGTGGAAGGCGCGGCGCGCCAGCAGCAGCCAGTCGGGGCTGCCCTGCCAGAGCAGCGTCTCGCCCGGCGGCAGGGGTTCGGGCAGGCCGCGTGCGGCCTCGTATTCGTGTTCCTGCACCGCGTGGCTCATGGCACAACCCTCCATGCTGCGCACGCCGGGGTGAGCGCCAGGGAGCGGCCGGTCGCGCTCACAGCAGCGGCTCCTGCCGCGACGGCGTGGCGTACAGCGTGCCGGCGCCGTAGTAGGCGACGATGCGGTCTTCTTCCAGGCGCGTGACGATGTCGGGCCTGGCGGTGCCCGGCGCGTTGGCCAGCTGGTGGCCGAGCACCGACTTCACCAGCACGCAGGGTTCACCCAGCGGGATGCGCGCCATCGTCATCGGCAGCATCACGCGGCGGCCGCCCGGCACCTCGACCTCGAGGTAGCGGAAGATGGCTTCCGAGCGGTCGATCCAGAGGTCGACCACGGTGCCGCCGCGCTGCTGGTCGGCGCCGAAGACCGGGTAGCCGCGCGGATCGGGGTCGTTGTGCGAGACACCCATCCCGGGCACCGCGCGCAGCGGCAGCAGCCGCGGCGTGCCGTCGTCGAAGACGATGTCGGGCACGTCCTCGCGGCCGGACCAGCTGCCCGGGCCGACGCCGGCCAGCAGCGGGTCAGCCACCGGCACGATCGGCGAGCCGGGATAGTGATGCGTGGGCTGGCCGCCGACCAGGCCCTCGGGCTCGGGGCGCGGCACGGTGCGCGTGCTGCCGTCGGCCAGGCGGAAGGTCTTGGGCGGTGGCACCTCGGGGAAGCCCTGCACCACCACGCGACCGCCGTTGCCGTCGTAGCGCAGCGGGTAGCCTTCGCGCTTGTCCTCGCGGTGCAGGTAATAGACCAGCCCGGCGAAGAAGACCCAGAACGCATACAGCACGACCTGAGCGACGTCGATGCGGGCGGTGATGTCGCCGATGTAGTTCATGGGGATTCTCCTTGCGTGGACATGGGGCTGGCGGCGCGCACCTCAGCCGGGAAACTCGGCCAGCCCGAAACGCGGGCCGGGGCCGTCCGCAGGTCGCGCCAGCGAGCGCACCAGCGGCCCGATGGCGATCAGCGTCGCGAACAGCAGCGCGATCTCGAGGTGGTAGACGAAGCTGTAGCCGGTGGCCGGGCTGGCCAGCGCCGGGCCGAAGGCGCCCTGCACCGCCAGCGCCGAGACGCCGTCGCGCAGCACACCGCCGAAGGCGATGGCGCCGCCGGCCGCGGTGGCCTGCACGGCGCCCCAGGCGCCCAGCGCCAGGCCGTGGCCGACGGCGCTGCCGCCGGGGGCGTCGTGCGCACCATCGAGGCCCATGGCGACGGTCAGCGTCGCCACCGCGAACAGGCCGCCACCGAAGCCGATCAGACCGGCACCGGCGCGCAGCAGCGCCGCCGACTGCAGCGGCTCGGCAAAGATGACGAACGCGAAGGCCACGATGCCGGCCAGCACGCCGCCGGCGGCCAGGCGCATGGGGTCGGCACCGCGCTGCAGCCAGCGCGCGGCCAGGCCGAAGGCCAGCAGCGAACCCGTGGCCAGCAGTCCGGTGAGCGCCGTGGTGTCGCCCACGCCCAGGCCCAGGATCTGGCCGCCATAGGGTTCGAGCAGGATGTCCTGCATGCTGAAGGCCGCGCTGCCCAGGCCCACGGCCACCAGCAGGCGGCGTGCGTGCGGCCGCGCCACCAGCGCGCGCCAGGCGGTGCGGAAGGGCACGCGCGGGGTCTGCCGTGCGGCGGCGGCGCGGGCCTGGTCGCGCGGCTCCTGCTTCCACAGCGCGATGGCGTTGAGCAGCACCGCCAGCAGCGCCGAACCCTGGATCACCTGCACCAGCCTCAGGTGCGAAAAGGGCGACAGCAGCCAGCTGAACAACGCGGCGGCAGCCACCATGCCCAGCAGCAGCGTGACATACAGCAGCGCCACCACGCGCGGGCGCGTCGCGGCCGGTGCGAGGTCGGTGGCCAGCGCCAGCCCGGCGGTCTGCGTGGTGTGCAGCCCGGCGCCGATGAGCAGGAAGGCCAGCGCTGCCCCGGCCTGGCCGACCCAGGCCGGACCCTCGCCCTGGCCGGTGAGCACCAGCAGCGCAAAGGGCAGGATGGCCAGGCCGCCGAACAGCGCCATCGAGCCGAACCACAGGTAGGGCACGCGGCGCCAGCCCAGCGCCGAGCGGTGGTGGTCGGAGCGGAAGCCCACCAGCGCGCGCAGCGGCGCAAAGACGATGGGCAGCGCCACCATCGCCGCCACCAGCGCCGCGCTGACGCCCAGCTCGACGATCATCACGCGGTTGAGCGTGCCGTTGAGCAGCACCAGCGCCATGCCCACCGTCACCTGGAACAGCGACAGCCGCAGCAGCCGCGCCAGCGGCAGTTCGATGCTGGCGGCGTCGGCAAAGGGCAGGAAGCGCGTGCCCAGGCGCTGCCAGGCCTTGATGGCCAGGCCTTGCACCGAGGGACGCGCCGTGCGCTTCATGGTGTCAGCGCACCCAGTGCAGCGCCTGCGAGGTGTAGAAGCCGCTGGCCACGCGCACATTGCCGGCGCAGCGCCAGCCGGCGAAAGCGGGTTCGGTCCGAAGCCGGCGCAGCAGCTCGGCCTCGGCCACCGGCACGATGGCCGGCGAGCGGTCGCCGCGCGGGAACAGCCTGCCCACCGCGTGCATCGCCGCCAGCGCCGGCGTGCGCGGCGCGAAGGTGAAGGCCATGCCCTGGCGCGTGCGCTCGGCCAGGCGCGAGAGCACGCGCACGGCGTCGTCGGCCTCGTAGTGGATCAGCGAATCCATCGCCACCACATGGTCGAAATGGCCGAGCGCGGGGTCGAGCATGTCGCCGCTGCGGAAGTGGATGCGTGCGGCCGCCGGGTCGCTGGCGGTGCGTTCGCGCGCCAGCTGGACCAGCGTGGGCGAAAGGTCGATGGCCAGCACCACGGCACCGCGGCGCGCGGCTTCGAGCGCCAGCGCGCCGGTGCCGCAGCCGGCATCCAGCACGCGCTGGCCGCGCAGGTCATCGCCCAGCGCGGCCAGCAGCGTGGCGCGCATGCGGTCGCGGCCGGCGCGCACGGTGGCGCGGATGCGGCCCACCGGGGCGTCGGAGGTCAGCCGGGCCCAGGTGGCGGCGGCCGTGCGGTCGAAATAGGTCTCGATCTCGCCGCGGCGCTGCGTGTAGTCGGTGGTGCGCACGTCCATGGCGTCGGCCTTCAATCGAACCCGAGCAGGTCGAAGATCTCGCGGTCCTTCAAGGCGCGGCCTTCCTGCGGCTCGGTGCCGGCATACAGGTTGGCGGCCAGGCGCAGGTATTCCTGCTGCACGGCGCGCACCTCGGGGCTGTCCTCCATCTCGAACAGCGTGGCCTTTCGTTGAACTTGTCGATCTGGTCGGTCTCGTTGCTGCGGTTGGCGATCACGCCGCCCAGCCGCACCTTGTAGTTCTTCGCCTTGGCGCCGATGGCCTGCACGATGCGGTTCATCGCGAAGATCGAATCGAAGTCGTTGGCGGTGACGATCAGCGCCTTGTCGGCATGCTGCAGCGGCGCCGCGAAGCCGCCGCACACCACGTCGCCCAGCACGTCGAAGATCACCACGTCGGTGTCTTCCAGCAGGTGGTGTTCCTTCAGCAGCTTGACGGTCTGGCCGACGACGTAGCCGCCGCAGCCGGTGCCCGCCGGCGGGCCGCCGGCCTCGACGCACATGACGCCGTTGTAGCCGGGGTAGACGAAGTCCTCGACGCGCAGCTCCTCGGCGTGGAAGTTGACCTGCTCCAGCGCGTCGATGACGGTGGGCATCAGCTTCTTGGTCAGCGTGAAGGTGCTGTCGTGCTTGGGGTCGCAGCCGATCTGCAGCACGCGCTTGCCCAGCTTGCTGAAGGCGACACTGAGGTTGCTGGACGTGGTGCTCTTGCCGATGCCGCCCTTGCCGTAGACGGCGAAGACCTTGGCGGTGCCGATCTTCAGGTTGGGGTCGAGCTGCACCTGCATGCTGCCCTCGCCGTCGGGCGGCGCCTGGCCCACACGTGGACCGGCGCGCTTGAGCTCGCTCAGGGGGATGGAAACAACGTCGTTCATGCGGCTGCCTTTTCGTAAACGCCGGAGAAAACACCTTCCAGGCGGTCTTCCAGTTCCTCGCCCGCCCTCTGCAGGGCTTCGAGCGTTTGGTCATCGGGCTGCCAGTACCGGCGCCGATGGGCTTCCAGCAGGCGGTTCGCCACCCGCGCCGACGCCGTCGGGTTGAGCTGCGCCAGCCGCTCGCGCATCGCCGGGTCGAGCACGAAGGTCTCGGTCAGCTGCTGGTAGACCCAGGGCTGCACCTGGCCGGTGGTGGCCGACCAGCCCATGGTGTTGGTGAGGTGCACCTCGATCTGGCGCACGCCTTCGTAGCCGTGTTCCAGCATGCCTTCGTACCACTTGGGGTTGAGCATGCGGGTGCGCGTTTCCAGCGCCACCTGCTCGTCCAGCGTGCGCACGGTGCCGCCGCCGATGGCGTCGTTGGTCTGGTCGCCGATATAGACCGGCGCCACCGGCGCATCCGCACCGTGCAGTTCGGCCTTGGCGCGCTTGACCGCGCGGCTGATGCCGCCCAGCGTGTCGAAATAGGTGTCGATGGTCGTGACGCCCAGTTCGACCGAATCGAGGTTCTGGTAGGCCAGCTCGACATGCGACAGCACGCTCTTCAGCAGCGCCGGCTGCTGCACCGGACGGCCGCCCCGGCCATAGGCGAAGCCCTTGCGGCGCGAATAGGTCTCGGCGAGTTCGTCCGCGTCGTCCCAGCGTGCGTTGTCGATCAGCAGGTTGACGTTGGCACCATAGGCGCCCTCGGCATTGCCGAAGACGCGCAGCGCGGCGGTTTCCAGGTCACCGCCATGCGCAGCCTGGTAGGCCAGTGCATGCTTGCGCACGAAATTCATCGCCTCCGGCTCGTCGGCCTGGGCCGCCAGGTAGGCGGCCTCGGCCAGCAGCCTGACCTGCAGCGGCAGCAGGTCGCGGAAGATGCCCGACAGCGTGATGACCACGTCCACGCGCGGCCGGCCCAGTTCGGCCAGCGTCAGCAGTTCGGCACCGGCCAGGCGGCCATAGCTGTCGAAGCGCGGCTTGGCGCCGAGCAGGGCCAGCGCCTGCGCGATCGGGCCGCCTTCGGTCTTCAGGTTGTCGGTGCCCCACAGCACCAGGGCCACCGTTTCGGGCAATGCATGGCCGTCGGCCATGTGCCGGTCCAGCAGCCGCTGCGCCTGGCGGGCGCCGTCGCGCATGGCATAGGCGCTGGGGATGCGGAAGGGGTCGAAGCCGTGCAGGTTGCGCCCGCTGGGCAGCACGGCCGGCGTGCGCAGCAGGTCGCCGCCGGGGGCCGGGCGCACGAAGCGGGCATCCAGCGCGTGCATCAGGCCCGGGAGCTCGTGGTCCTCGGCCAGCAGGCGGTTGCTGGTGGCCAGTTCCTCCAGCAGGGCCAGGCGGGCGTCGGCATCGGCCTGATCGGCCTTCGCGACCTTCGCGGGCACCAGGGCCTTGGGCGACTGCCCGTCGACCAGCGCCTGCACGGTGGCGCGGTCGAGCCGCTGCCCGCGCGCGGCCTCGGCCAGCGACATCAGCAGGTCCACGCGCTGCGCGGCGGTGGGCACCTCACCGACGACGTGCAGGCCATGCGGGATCAGCGTGTATTCCAGCTCCAGCACCTGCTCGGCCAGCCGGGCCACGTGCTCGCCGGCGCCATCGCCCCAGGCAGGCTCGGCCGGGGCCAGTTCCAGCGCGGCGGCCTGGGACTGGATCATCTCGCCCAGTTCGTGGCGCTCGCGCTCGGCCTCGGGCTCCAGGCTGCGGTAACGCTCGATGGCGGCCTTGAGGTCGACCAGGCCCTTGTACAGGCCGGCCTGCGCGGTGGGCGGCGTCAGGTAGCTGATCAGCGTGGCGGCGGCGCGGCGCTTGGCGATCGTGCCTTCGCTGGGGTTGTTGCTGGCGTAGAGGTAGAAGTTGGGCAGGTCGCCGATCATGCGGTCGGGCCAGCAGCCGGCGGTCATGCCGTTCTGCTTGCCGGGCATGAATTCCAGCGCGCCGTGGGTGCCGAAGTGCAGCACCGCGTCGGCCTTGAAGTCCTCGCGCAGCCAGCGGTAGAAGGCCGAGAAGGCGTGCGTCGGCGCAAAGCCCTTCTCGAACAGCAGCCGCATCGGGTCGCCTTCGTAGCCCATGCCGGGCTGGATGCCGACGAAGACATTGCCGAAGCGCTCGCCCAGCACGTGGATCGAACTGCCGTCGCTCTGCAGCTTGCCGGGCGCCGGGCCCCATTGCGCCTCGATCTGCCTGAGCCAGCGCTCGCGCTGCACGTGGTCGCCGGCGGTGATGCGGGCATGCACGTTGGCGACGCTGCCGAAGCGCTCGGCATTGCCCTGGATGACGGCATCGCGCAGCGCATCGACGCTGGCGGGCAGCTCGATGGTGTAACCCGCACGCTGCATCGCCGCCAGCGTGTTGTAGAGCGACTCGAACACCGACAGGAAGGCGGCGGTGCCGGTGGCGCCGGCATTGGGCGGGAAATTGAAGATGACCAGCGCCACCTGGCGCTGCGCGCGCTCCGAACGCCGCAGGTCGACCAGCCGGCCGATGCGGGCGGCCAGCATGTCGGCGCGCTCGGTGCAGCTGAACATGTCGTGCCGGCCTCGGCGCCGTCGTCGGCGCCGGCCGGGCCCTGGAAGGTGCAGGCGCGGTCGCAGCCGGTGCAGGCCACATGTGCGGCATTGCCGCGCCCGCCGAAGACCATCGACCCGGTGGCGCCGTCGAGTTCGGGGATGGCCACCATCATGGTCGCCTCCACCGGCAGCAGGCCGCGTTCCGAGCCGCCCCACTGGTCCAGGCTCTGGAATTCCACCGGCGTCACGGCCACGTAGGGCACGTCCAGCCGCGTGAGGACCTCCTCGGCCGCCCTGGCGTCGTTGTAGGCCGGGCCGCCGACGAGCGAGAAGCCCGTCAGCGAGACCACGGCGTCGACCCGCGGGCGGCCGTCGGCGTCGAAGAGGAATTTTTCGATCGCCGGCCGCGCGTCGAGCCCGGTGGCGAAGACCGGCAGCACGCGCAGGCCGCGCGCTTCCAGCGCGGTGATGACGCCGTCGTAGTGGCTGGCATTGCCGGCCAGCAGGTACGAGCGCAGCAGCAGCAGGCCGACGGTGCCACGCTGCCCGCTGGTGGCCATCCGCGGCAGGTCGACGGCGCTTTCCGACAGGCGCGGCGACATGCGCGGGTGGTAGACGCCGAGCTCCGGATACTCGACCGGCTCCAGCGTCTTCACCAGGCCGTGCAGCGCGCGGCGCGGGCCGGCGGCATAGCGGTCGACCAGGTAGTGCACCATGCGGCCGACGTTGTCCTCGCTGCCGGCCAGCCAGTACTGCAGGGTGAGGAAATAGGCGCGCACGTCCTGCGCCGCGCCGGGGATGAAGCGCAGGATCTTGGGCAGTCGCCGCAGCATGCGCATCTGCTTTTCGCCGGCGGTGGCCTTGGCCGCGCTGTCGGCCTTGTTGTCGGCCGTCTCGCTGGCCTTGCCGCGCAGCTTCTTCAGCAGCGCCATCAGGCCGCTGGCCGGCGCCGACATGTCGAACTTGCCCATGCGGGTGAGCTTGCTCACCTCGCCGGCGCTCATCGCGCAGACCATGGCGTCGCACTGCTCGCGGCGCGCACGCAGCACGGGCAGCAGCGGCTGGAAGTGGTCTTCCAGGAAGAGCATCGTGACGATGACGATGTCGCCCTGGGCGATGTCGGCCTTGCATCGCTCGAGCGCGCGCTCGTCGCTGCCCCATTCGTCGGCGGCATGCGTGCTGAAGATGAGGCCCGGCAGCTGGCGCGCCAGCGAGCGGCCGGCGCGCTGCGCGGCGCTGGCCAGGTGGCTGTCCATGGTGACCAGCACCACGCGCGTGGTGGCCCGCGGGGTCACCGGGACGGGCGCGCCGGCCACCGCCAGCGTGCCGCCGGCGTCAACGGCTGAAGTGCGCTTTGGCATCGTAGAGGGTCTCGACGGTGATCCGCGTCAGTCCGAGCTGCCCGGCATACGCTTCGGTGTTGCGTCGCGCCTTGCCGCGCACGAAGAACGGGATCTTCTTGAGCTCCTGCTCGGCATCGGCCGTCCAGGGCGCCGGGCCGGTCATGACGATGGGTTCGGACGCAGGCGCCGCGGCAACGGGCTCGGCCACCGGCGCGGTCTGCACGACCGCAGCCGGTCGCGCCGCCGCCGAGCCGAGGTGCGACGCTGCCGACGACTCGTTGAACTCGAAGTCGTCGCGGAACATGTGCAGCAGGTGTTCCTCCAGGCCCATCATCAGCGGGTGGACCCAGGTGTCGAACATCACGTTCGCACCTTCCTCGCCCATCTGCGGCGCGCGCCGGGCCGGAAAGTCCTGCACGTGCACCGGCGCCGAGATCACCGCGCAGGGCAGACCCAGGCGCTTGGCGATGTGGCGTTCCATCTGCGTGCCCAGCACCAGCTCGGGCTGCAGCTCGGCGATCTTCGCCTCGACCTCGAGGTAGTCGTCGGTGATCAGCGGCTCCACGCCGTACAGCGCCGCCGCCTCGCGCACCTCGCGCGCGAATTCGCGGCTGTAGGTGCCCAGGCCGACGACCGTGAAGCCCATCTCGCGCGCGGCCACGCGGGCGGCCGCGACGGCGTGGGTGGCATCGCCGAAGACGAAGACGCGCTTGCCGGTGAGGTAGGTGGAGTCGACCGAACGCGCATACCACTCGGAGCGCCATTCCAGCGAGCGCAGCAGCGGTTGCGGATCGAGCCCGGTGAGGCCGGCGACCTGCTCGACAAACTCGATCGTCGCGCCGCGGCCGATCGGCACGACGGTGGTGCGCGGCATCTTGTGCGTGCGCTCCAGCCAGGCGGCGGCCAGGCCGGCGACCTCGGGGTAGAGCACGACGTTGAAATCGGCCTCGGTCAGGCGGCGCAGGTCGGCGGGCGTGGCGTCATACGGCGCGCACACGTGGACGTCGACACCCAGGCGCTCGAGCAGGCTGCTGACCTCCCGCACGTCGTCGCGGTGGCGGAAGCCCAGCGCCGTGGCGCCCAGCAGGTTGCAGCGCGGGCGCTCGTTGGCGGCGCGCTGCGCCCGCCCTTCGGACGCCGGCTGCACCAGCGCGCGTACCAGCCGGTAGAAGGTCTCGGCCGCGCCCCAGTTTTCCTTGCGCTGGTAGGCCGGCAGTTCGAGCGGGATGACCGGCACCTGCAGGCCCAGCGTGGCGGCCAGACCGCTCGGGTCGTCCTGGATGAGTTCGGCGGTGCAGCTGGCGCCCACCAGCAGTGCCTGCGGGTTGAAGCGTTCGACGGCTTCGCGCGCGGTGCGCTTGAACAGCTCGGCGGTGTCGCCGCCGAGGTCGCGCGCCTGGAAGGTGGTGTAGGTGACCGGCGGGCGGGCGCCGCGGCGCTCGATCATCGTGAACAGCAGGTCGGCGTAGGTGTCGCCCTGCGGCGCGTGCAGCACGTAGTGCAGGCCGCGCATCGCGGTGGCGATGCGCATGGCGCCGATGTGCGGCGGGCCTTCGTAGGTCCAGAGGGTCAACTGCATGAGCGGTGCCTCAGGCGGCCAGCCGCGTGCGGCGGTCGAGCGGGCGCGCAAACAGTGCGGCCAGGTCGGCCGCCTGTTCGTAGCCGTGGATGGGCGAGAAGACGAGTTCGATCGACCACTTGGTGGTGATGCCCTCGGCCTCCAGCGGATTGGCCAGGCCCAGACCGCAGACCACGAGGTCGGGGGCGTCGGCGCGGCAGCGGTCGAGCTGGCGTTCGACGTCCTGGCCCTCGCTGATGCGCGTGCCGGCGGGCAGCAAGGCCAGTTCCTCGGACATCAGGTGGCGGTGCAGGTAGGGCGTGCCGACCTCGACCGGCACCATGCCCAGCTCGCGTGCGCAAAAGCGCGCCAGCGGCAGCTCGAGCTGCGAATCCGGGAAGAAGAAGAGGCGTCGGCCCTGCAGCAGCGCGCGCTGGCGGGCCAGCGCCTGCACGGCGCGTTCGCGCGGGGCCTCGATGGCGGCCCGCACCCGCGCGGGGTCGACGCCGAGGGCCTGGGCGGCCGCCTGCAGCCAGCGCGTGGTGCCTTCGGCGCCGAAGGGGTAGGGCGCGGCGATCAGCTGCGCACCCCGCGACTGCAGCGCCTTGGTGGTGTCGGCCAGGAAGGGCTGGGCCAGCAGCAGCCGGGTCTTCGGCCCCACCGCCGGCATGCCGCCGCTGCGGCGTGCCGGCAGGAAGCGCACGTCGGCGATGCCCATGGTGGCAAACAGCCGCGCAAACTGGTCCTCGACGATATCGGGCAGCGTGCCGGCCACCATCAGCGACGGCGCGGCGGTCGCGGCCTCGGCCGGCAGCTGCGGCACCAGCGCCGCCAGGCAGGCATCCTCGCCCTGCGTGAAGGTGGTCTCGATGCCGCTGCCCGAATACGACAGCACGCGCACGCGCGGCTGGTGCTGCATCGACAGCCGCTCGGCGGCGCGCGAGAGGTCGAGCTTGATGACCTCCGACGGGCAGGAGCCGACCAGGAACAGCAGCCGGATGTCGGGCCGGCGCTCGAGCAGCCGGGCCACCACGCGGTCGAGCTCGTCCTGCGCATCGGCCAGGCCGGCGAGGTCGCGCTCGTCGATGATGGCGGTGCCGAAACGCGGCTCGGCGAAGATCATCACGCCGGCCGCCGACTGCAGCAGGTGCGCGCAGGTGCGCGATCCGACGACCAGGAAGAAGGCGTCCTGCACCTTGCGGTGCAGCCAGACGATGCCGGTGAGGCCGCAGAAGACCTCGCGCTGGCCGCGTTGATGCAGCACCGGCGCATCGGCGCAGCCGCCGTCGGCCACGATCGGGATCACCGCCGTCATGCCGCCGCCCCCATCGGTGCCGCTGCCGCCTGCAGCCTTGCAGCGCGCAGCTTGAGCACGAACTGCGTCGCATTGATCACGTAGGCCGCATAGGCCGCCAGCGCCAGCAGCATCAGCTCGTGCGTGCCGAGGTGACGGCCCCACCAGGCCCACAGGTAGGCGGTATGCAGCGCCAGCACCAGCATGCTGAACACGTCCTCCCAGAAGAAGGACCGCGCGAACAGGTAGACGCCGAAGACGCGCTTCTCCCAGATCGCGCCGGTGACCATGATGGTGTAGAGCAGCGCCGTCTTGATGCCCACCGAGATCGACGCCGCCGCCTCGCCCTGGCCGGTGGCCAGCGTGCGCAGCACCAGCACCAGGCTGATGGCGAAGACGAGGAACTGCACCGGCGCCAGCACGCCCTGCACCAGCGTCCAGCGGGTGGCGTCGCGGCGCGCGCGCTCGGCGGGGGTGTACAGCGCCGGCGGGGCACGGCGGGGGGCTGGCTGGGAAGTCGGGGGCATGGGACCTGTGCGAACGCTCGAGGGCAATCTAGACCTCCGGGCCCTCAGTGTCAATCAAGATTGACGTTAAGAGAAATTGACGATAGGGTGCCTGACAAGGGTGTTCGGTGTCAGGCTGCCTTGACCGAAATTTCGATTTGGGCTTTGACATGACCCCGGCAGGCAGCGTAAAACTGCCTGGTCAGCCGCCAGTCGGCGAGGCAACGGCAGGGTGTGATTGAACGGCTCCTCGCGCAGGCGAGGCCTCGATCTCCAGCATCGCGTCGCTGTATCGCACACCGAGGAGATGCGAGATGGGTGCTGTGACCCCGAACCGGACACGATCGACCCCGTGGGAACCCTTGCCCGCCGACGCCGTGGTGCTCGGCGCCGAGCATGCGCGTGCCCTGGTGAGCACGGTCGAGACCGAGATCGTGCCGCGTCTGGTGGCGCTGTACCGCGGCATGACGCAGGGCGTGCCGCCGCGCTCGCGCAGCGAGCGCGGTTCCATCGGCGAGACCGAGGTGATGCAGTTCACCGACCTCATGCTGGGCCATCACGAGCCGGCGCTGGCGATCCTGCGCAGCCTGGCCGAGCGGGGCGCCACCACGCATGAACTCTGCCTGGACCTGCTGGCGCCAGCGGCGCGTCGCCTGGGCGACCTGTGGACCGCCGACCGCTGTCACTTCAGCGAGGTGACGATCGCGCTCGGGCGTCTGCAGTTGATGCTGCGCGAACTGGCTTCGCACATGGAGGACGTCGACGCCGACCCGGCGTCGGTGCGTCGTGCCCTGCTGATGGCCGTGGCCGGCGACCAGCACACCTTCGGGCTGGCCATGGTGCGCGACTTCTTCCGCGCGGCCGGCTGGCGCGTGGGCACCGAGTGCCCCGAAGGGCCCGATGCGCTGAAGACGCTGGTGCGCGCCGAGTCCTTCGACGTCGTCGGCTTCACCATCGGGGCCGAACGGCATGTCGAGGCGCTGGCCACCGCGGTGCACACGCTGCGCCGCCACTCCCGCAATCCGGGGGTGCGGGTGCTGGTCGGGGGCCCGCTGCTGCTGGTGCGGCCCGAAGTGGCCGCGCAGGTGGGGGCCGACGCCACGGCCCTCGATGCGCGACAGGCTATCCTCGAGGCCGAACGGCAGGTGGCCGGTCGGGACGAAGGACGGTGAGCTCGAGCAAGGTACTGGCAACAACAACAGGCAACGACGTCAAGCCCATCGGCAAGGCCATGGCCAAGCCCGGCGCCAAACCCACCCTCAAGACGGTGGGCAAGTCCGCCAGCCACAAGGGCGCGTCGCCGGGTGCATCGGACCTGCTCGTGCACGCGCTCGACTCCCTGTCGGCGCGCGACGCCACCACGCTGATCGACGTCGCCGCCGACATCGCGCTGGTGCTCGACGGCGGCGGCGTCGTCCGTGAGGTGCGGCTGTCCGCAGAGGGTCCGTCGCGCGAAGCCTGTGCCGGCTGGGTCGGCAAGCCCTGGGTCGACATCGTCACGCGCGAAAGCCGCGACAAGGTGGCCGCGCTGCTGGACGAGGCGCGCCAGGGCGGCGCCGCGCGCTGGCGCCACGTCAACCATCCGCTGCAACAGGGCGATGACCTGGCGGTGATGTATGCCGTGGCGCGCCTGGGCGATGGCGGGCCGCTGGTGGCCATCGGCCGCGACATGCGCAGCCTGGCCGGTCTGCAGCAGCGCCTGGTCGATGCCCAGCACGCGCTCGAGCGCGACTACTGGCGGCTGCGCAGCGTGGAGACGCGCTTCCGGCTGCTGTTCGACATGGCGGGCGACCCCATCGTCGTCATCGATGCCGCCAGCGCCCGCATCGTCGAGGCCAACCCGGCGGCGCTGGAGTTCTATGCCGTGCCCGAGCGTCGCCTGCTCGGCCAGATCTTCCCCTTCGGCCTGCCCGACAAGGCACACCGCGAACTGCAGTCGCTGATGGCGCGCGTGCAGGCCAGTGGCCGCGGCGACGAGCTCAGGCTGCGCGGCGGGCCCGGCAAGGGTGACCTGACTGCCGACGTGCGGCTGCTGCGCCACGACGACGAGCAATTGCTGCTGGTGCGCCTGCGCCGGCAGGATGGCGGCCGCGGCAGCGGCGATGCCGGTCGTGCGCAGATGCTGGCGCAGGCGGTCGAACGCCTGCCCGACGGCCTGGTGCTGACCGACGCCGATGGCCGCGTGCTGTCGGCCAACCCGGCCTTCGTCAACCTGCTGCAACTGGTGTCGGACGAGCCGATGCGCGGCGAGTCGCTCGCGCGCTGGCTGGGTCGGCCGGGGGTGGATCTCAACGTCATGCTGGCCACGCTGCGCCAGCAGGGCTCGGTGCGGCTGTTTGCCACCGCGCTGCGCGGCGAGCAGGGGGCCGAGGTCGAGGTCGAGATCTCCGGGGTGTCGATGCCCGAGCTCGACCCCCCGACGCTGGCCTTCGTCGTGCGCCATGTCGGGCGCCGCCTGAGCGTGGCCAGCCACACCGTGAAGACCGCGCCGCGCTCGGTCGAGCAGCTGGCGCAGCTGGTCGGCCGCATGCCGCTGAAGGACCTGGTGCGCGAATCGACCGACCTCATCGAGCGCCTGTGCATCGAAGCGGCGCTGCAGCTGACGCAGAACAACCGCGCCTCGGCCGCCGAGATGCTCGGCCTGTCGCGCCAGAGCCTGTATGTCAAGCTGCGACGCTTCGGCATGATCGACAGCGGCGGCAGCGTCGAGGACGATTGAAGCATCTGGTGTAAATCTTGGTTGACACCAAGCGGTGTCAGCCGAAGAATGGGGCATGGCCAGCCCCCTGTCTATCCTGACTCCGGCGACTCCGGCGACCCCGGCCGGCCCGGCGCGACCGTCGCTGGTGACGGTGGCCGAGCTGTTCAAGCCCATCACCTGGTTCCCGCCGATGTGGGCCTTCGGCTGCGGTGTCGTGGCCTCGGGCCAGCCGCTGCAGGGGCGCTGGTGGATCGTGCTCGTCGGCCTGCTGCTCGCCGGCCCGCTGGTGTGCGCCACCAGCCAGGCGGTGAACGACTGGTTCGACCGCCATGTCGATGCCATCAACGAGCCGCACCGCCCCATCCCGTCGGGGCGCATGCCCGGGCGCTGGGGCCTGTCCATCGCCATCGCCTGGACGCTGCTGTCGCTGCTGGTGGCGCTGGTGCTCGGCTCCTGGGGCTTCGGCGCGGCGGCCATCGGGCTGGCGCTGGCCTGGGCCTACAGCGCGCCGCCGCTGCGCCTGAAGCGCAACGGCTGGTGGGGCAACGCCGCCTGTTCGCTGTCGTACGAAGGCCTGGCCTGGTGCACCGGCGCCGCGGTGATGGCCGCGGGTGCCATGCCGCATCCGCGCTCGATGCTGCTGGCGCTGCTGTACAGCGTCGGCGCGCACGGCATCATGACGCTCAACGACTTCAAGGCCATCGAGGGCGACCGCCGCATGGGCATCGGCTCGCTGCCGGTGCGCCTGGGCGTGGGCGGTGCGGCACGCGTGGCCTGCGGCGTCATGCTGCTGCCGCAGCTGGTCGTCGTCGGCCTGCTGGGGTTGTGGGGCGCGCCGCTGCAGGCCGCCGCCGTCGCCGGCCTGGTGGTGACGCAGGCGCTGATGATGCGACGCTTCCTGGCCGACCCGCGCGCGCAGGCGCTGTGGTACAGCGGCTTCGGCGTGCCGGTCTTCGTGACCGGCATGATGGTCAGTGCCTTCGCGCTGCGCTTCGGCGCCGGGGGCGCGTGATGAGCGTCGTCACGGGCCGGGTGAGCACGCTCGGCTGGGGCTCGGTGGCGCGCCTGGGGCTGGTGCAGGCCGCGCTGGGCGCGGTGGTGGTGCTGACCACGTCGACGCTCAACCGCGTGATGGTGGTCGAACTGGCGCTGCCGGCGCTGGTGCCGGGGCTGCTGGTGGCCTTGCACTACCTGGTGCAGCTGACGCGCCCTCGCATGGGCCACGGCAGCGACCAGGGTGGGCGCCGCACGCCGTGGATCGTCGGCGGCATGGCCACGCTGGCCGTCGGTGGCGTGCTCGCCGCCGCGGCCACGGTGTGGATGGGCACGGCGCGGGCGCCGGGCCTGGCGCTGGCTGCGCTGGCCTACCTGCTGATCGGCCTGGGCGTCAGCGCCGGCGGCACCTCGCTGCTGGTGCTGCTGGCCAAGCGCGTGACGCCCGAGCGCCGCGCCGGCGCCGCCACGCTGGTGTGGCTGATGATGATCGCCGGCTTTGCCATCACCGCCGGCGTCAGCGGCAAGCTGCTCGATCCCTATTCGCCCGCGCGGCTGCTGATGGTCACCGGCTCCGTGGCCGTGCTGGCCTTTGTCGTCACGCTGCTGGCGCTGTGGGGCCTGGAGGGCCGCGGCCCCGACCTGGCCACCGAGCCCGACGCCACGCGGCAGGAATTCCGCGCCGCCTTGCGTGCCGTCTGGGCCGATGCGCGCGCGCGCCGCTTCTCGGTCTTCGTCTTTCTGTCGATGCTGGCCTACAGCGCGCAGGACCTGATCCTCGAGCCTTTCGCCGGCGCGGTGATGGGCTACACCCCGGGGCAGTCCACCAGCCTGTCGGGCCTGCAGCATGGCGGCGTGCTGCTCGGCATGCTGATGGCGGCCAGTGCGGGCCGGCAGTGGCGCGGCATCCGCTTCGGCAGCCTGAAGGCCTGGATGGTCGTCGGCTGCGTGATGTCGGCGCTGGCGATGGCAGCGCTGGCGGCCTCGGGCCTGGTCGGTCCGACATGGCCGTTCAGGCAGACGGTCTTCGTGCTGGGCGTGGCCAATGGCGCCTTCTCGATCGCCGCCATCGCGTCGATGATGCAGCTGGCCACCGACGGCCCGGCGCGCCGCGAGGGCGTGCGCATGGGGCTGTGGGGCGCGGCGCAGGGCATCGCCTTCGGCCTGGGCGGTGTCATCGGCACCGGCGCCTGCGACCTGGCGCGCTGGCTGTTTGCCTCGCCCGGCGCCGCCTATGCCAGCGTGTTCGCCTTCGAGGCGCTGATGTTCCTGCTGGCCGCGCGCATCGCCGGTGCCCGCCTGCCGGTCCCCGAGGTCAAGCCCGCGACGGCCCTGCCGCAACCGGGTGTGGAGGGTGCACGATGAAGGATTTCGACGTTGTCGTGGTCGGCGGCGGCCCGGCCGGCGCCACCGCCGCGCACGAGGCCGCACAACGCGGCCTGTCGGTGTTGCTGCTCGACCGCGCCGGGCGCACCAAGCCTTGCGGCGGTGCCATTCCGCCGCGGCTGATGCGCGACTTCGGCATCCCCGAATCGCTGCTCGTCGCGCGTGCCACCTGCGCGCGCATGATCTCGCCCGCCGACGAGCGCGTCGACATCCCGATCGAAGGTGGTTATGTCGGCCTCGTCGACCGCGATACCTTCGACGAATGGCTGCGCGAGCGCGCCGCCGCCGCCGGCGCGGTGCGCGAACGCGGCCGCTTCGAACGCCTGGAGCGCGACGGTGACGGCCGCCGCGTGGTGGTCTACGGCGTGCGCGGCCCGCGTGGCCTGGCCGACGAGACGCTGCAGCGCGTGCGCGCGCGCTGCGTCATCGGTGCCGACGGTGCCAACTCCGAGGTGGCGCGCCAGGTCGTGCCCGGTGCCGACCGCGGAAAGTTCGTCTTCGCTTACCACGAGATCCTGCAGTCGCCGCCGCAGCCCACGCGCGACTTCGAGCCCTCGCGCTGCGACGTCTACTACCGCGGCACGCTGTCGCCCGATTTCTACGGCTGGGTCTTCCCGCATGGGGCGACGATGAGCGTGGGCACCGGCAGCGCCGACAAGGGCTTCTCGCTGCGCGCCGCGGTCGGCCGCCTGCGCGACGCCGCCGGCCTGGCCGATGCGCCCACGCTGCGCCGCGAAGGGGCGCCGATCCCGCTCGAGCCGCTGCCGCGCTGGGACGACGGCCACGACGTGGTGCTGGCCGGTGATGCCGCCGGCGTGGTGGCACCGGCCTCGGGCGAGGGCATCTACTACGCCATGCTCGGTGGCCGGCTGGCGGCCGAGGCCGCCATCGCCTTCGTCGCCAGCGGCAAGCCGGCCGACCTGAAGCGGGCGCGCCAGCGCTTCCTGCGCGAGCATGGCCGCGTCTTCTGGGTGCTCGGCCTGATGCAGTATTTCTGGTACCGCAACGACAAGCGGCGCGAGCGCTTCGTCAGCATCTGCAAGGACAAGGACGTGCAGCAGCTGACCTTCGACGCCTACATGAACAAGCGCCTGGTGCGCAAGAAGCCGATGGCCCACGTGCGCATCTTCTTCAAGGACATGGCGCACCTGCTGGGCCTGGCGCGCGTCTGAGCCTCCAGGCGATGGATCTGTCCGGCCCCTGGCCGCTGTGGTGGCTCGACCTCGCGCTCGCCGTGATGGCGGCCGAGGCGCTGTGGCTCAGCTGGCGCGGCCGACGCCACGCGCCGGCACGACTGGCGCCGCGCGACTGGCTGTGGTGCCTGCTGTCCGGGCTGGCGTTGCTGCTGGCGATGCGCGCCGCGCTGGCCGGTGCGGCGCTGCCGGTCGTCGGCGCCTGCCTGGCCGCCGGCGGCCTGTGCCACCTGATGGACCTGCGCGGACGGCTGGCGAGGGCCGACCTCACTCGTTCGTGATCTTGCGGTCGCGCACCACCTTGCCCCAGGTCGCGGATTCGCGGGCGATATAGCGGGCCAGTTCGTCGCGCGTGCCGGGGGCGGGCAGCAGGCCGGCGCGGGTGAGTTCGTCCGCCACCTCGGGCGCCTTCAGCGCCTTCACCAGTTCCTGGTTCCACTTGTCGAGGATGGGCGCCGGCGTCTTGCCGGGCGCGACGAAGGCATACCAGTTGGTGGCCGTGAAGCCCGGCAGCAGCTCGGCCACCGTCGGCAGGTCGGGCAGGAAGGGCGCGCGTGCGAGGCCGGTGGTGGCCAGCGGCAGCAGCTTGCCGGCCGCGATGTGCGGCTGCGAGGTCGACATGGTGGCGAAATACATCGACAGCCGGCCGGCCAGCAGCTCGGTCACCGCCGGCGCGCCGCCCTTGTAGGGGATGTGCACGATGTCGATGCCGGCCATGTCGGCAAACAGCTCGCCCGCCAGGTGCGACGCCGAGCCGGCCCCGGTGGAGCCGTAGTTCAGCTTGCCGGGCTCGCGCTTGGCCAGTGCGATCAGCTCGGCCAGCGTCTTCACGCCCAGGCTGGGCGGCACCACCAGCACATTGGGGAAGTTCATGCCCATGGTCAGCGGCGCCAGGTCCTTGACGGGGTCGTAGGCGAGCCTGGTCATGTGCGGCGCGATGGCCAGCGGGCCGACCGAGCCGAGCAGGATCACCGAGCCGTCGGACGCGGCCTGCGCCACCTGCTGGTGCGCGATATTGCCGCCGGCACCGGCCTTGTTGTCGATCACCACCGTGGCGCCCAGGTTGTCGGCCAGGCGCTTGGCGACCACGCGCGCCGCGTGGTCGGCGGCGCCGCCGGCGGCGAAGCCGACGACGATGGTGATCTTCTTCGGCAGGTCCTGCGCGCGGGCGGCCAGCGGCATGAACAGGGACGCGGCGCTGGCGGCGATCAGGTGGCGACGTTGCATCGGGAGTTCTCCGGGTGTGGCATGGGGTGGGTCAGTCGTCCTTCAGCGCCAGCGTGTTCGGTCGGCGCTTCTCGATCGACCATTTGAGCAGCGCCGCGGCGCGGTAGACGCCATGGGCAAACTTGCCGTAGGGCGAGGTGGCAAACAAGGCCATCACCGCGCCCAGGTGCACCGACAGCAGCAGCGCCAGCGCGCCGGTGTGGCGCAGCGCGGTCAGCACCAGACCCGTCAACGCAGTGAGGAACAGCAGCGCGATGAAGCCGCGGTCCATCGTCGACTGCGCGGGGTCGCCCTGCAGCGGGTGGCGGCGGCGGTGGAGCCGCCACAGGCCCGCGGTGCCCAGGCTCAGCATGACGCCGCCGACGATGCCCAGCAGCTTCGGTGCCGCCGTGAAGTCGTAGGGTGCCACCCAGCCGAAGGCATAGTGGTAGACGGTGCCCACGCTGGTTGCCGCAAAGCACAGCAGGAAGCCGTAGAAGGTGAGGTGGTGGGCGCGGCGGCGCGCATTCGAGAAGGCGTCGTCCTCGTTGTTGCAGCCGTCGCCATGGCCGCCGCCCAGGTATTTCAGCCGCAGCACGTCGTGCGTGGCTTCGGCCAGCGCGGCGCCGCTGGCCGCACCGGGGGCCTGCGCGCGCCAGAAGTTGCGCACGCCGATGCCCAGTGCCAGCACCGCAAAGCCGAAGACCGGCAGGAACAGTGCCACCATCAGGTTGTGCGGGAAGACCCGGTAGAAGTCACCGGCCAGCGGCGCATGCCACAGCGTGCCCTGGCTCAGCACCGCCAGCACCAGGAACAGCGCCAGCGCGGCGGCCAGCGCCAGCGACAGCACGAGGCCGTTGCGCTGGTAGGCCGCGCCGAAGGCCGGCGGCCAGGCATAGCCGGCATAGGTGTCGCGGCGCACGCGCGCCATCGCCTGCGGCACGTTGACGGCAAATTCATGCGGCGGCGCATACTGGCAGGCGTGCAGGCAGGCGCCGCAGTTGTGGCACAGGTTGGCCAGGTAATGCGCATCGGCGGGCGGAAATTCCAGCCGCCGCGTCATCGCCGGAAAGACGGCGCAGAAGCCTTCGCAGTAGCGGCAGGCATTGCAGATCTGCAGCACGCGCGCGACCTCGGCCTCGGGCGTGCCCTGGCCCAGCGCGGTGGCTTCGTTCACCAGCGTGGTCAGCGACTCAGGCGGCGGCACGCGGCAGCTCCTGTTGCAGCGCGGCGGCCGCCGCCTGCGTGCCGGCGATGCGGCCGAAGGCGGTGCCGATGCTCATGCCCACGCCGGCGGTATAGCCCTTGCCCAGCACGTTGCCGGCCATCATCTCGCCGGCGACGAAGAGGTTGGGGCTGGCGCGGCCGCCGAAGTGCACGGCGGCCGTGTCGTCGGTCTTCAGCCCCAGGTAGGTGAAGGTGACGCCGGGCTTGACCGCATAGGCGAAGAAGGGCGGCGTGTCGATCGGCCGCGCCCAATGCGTCTTGGCCGGTGCCAGGCCCTCGGTGCGGCAGTCGTCGAGCGCGGTGTGGTCGAAGGTGCCGACACGGCAGGCGGTGTTGTAGTCATTCAGGGTCTGCATGAAGCGGGTCTCGTCCAGGCCCAGGGCGCGCGCCAGCGCCGGCAGGGTATCGGCCCGGGTGCCCGGAAAGACCGGCGGCATGAAGCGGCCGACGGCCTTGGCGTCGATCACCGACCAGGCGATCTGCCCCGGCTGCTGCGCCACCAGCCGGCCCCAGATGGCATAACGCTTGGGCCAGAAGTCCTCGCCCTCGTCGTAGAAACGCACGGCGTCGCGGTTGACGACGACACCCAGCGACACGCAGTCGATGCGCGTGCAGATGCCGCCGTCGTACAGCGGCGCGCGCGCGTCGATGGCCACCATGTGCGCCTGCGTCGGGTCGCCGATGGCATCGGCGCCGGTGGCGATCATCGCCTTCAGCAGCGTGCCGGTGTTGAAGCGTGTGCCGCGGATGAGAAAGTTGTCGGCCGGCCATTCGCCGCGGTCGTTCTGGCCCCAGGCCTCGCGCAGCCACTCGCGGTTGCTCTCGAAGCCGCCGGCCGCCAGCACGCAGGCACGCGCCTCGATGCGCTCGCCGCTTTCGAGGTGCGCGGCGGCGAAGCGGTCACCCTCCAGTTCGATGCGCGCCACCGGCGCGCGGTAGCGCACCTGCACGCCCAGGGCCTGCGCGCTGCGGTAATAGGCATTGACCAGCGCCTTGCCGCCGCCCATGAAGAAGGCATTGGTGCGCGCGGTGTGCAGCGCGCCCGACAGCGACGGCTGGAAGCGCACGCCATGCCTGACCATCCACGGCCGGCAACCCGACGAGGCGCGGATCACCAGCCGCGCCAGCTTCTCGTCGGTGAGGCCGCCGGTGACCTTGAGCAGGTCCTGCCAGAACTCCTCTTCGGGGTAGGCCTCGACCAGCACGTCCTGCGGTGCGTCGTGCATGCAGCGCAGGTTGCGCACGTGCATCGAATTGCCGCCGCGCCACTGCGGCGGCGCGGCCTCCAGCAGCAGCACCGAGGCGCCCGCCTCGCGCGCCATCAGCGCCGCGCACAAGGCAGCGTTGCCGCCGCCGATCACCAGCACATCGATCATGCGGGCAACTGTAGGCGCGGACCGCCGTTGCGGGGTGGTCGGTGCGGGCAAGGGCTCTTCAGCGTTCGTGAAGACCCGGGCCAGCTGGCCGGCAACCGGCGCCTGAAGCGGCAGTGGCGGGGCAGGGGCACCGGCGGCGCCCCATCCCCGGGCCTGGCGCTCAGGGTGCGCTGCAAGCCGGCATGAAGCTGCGCGTGGCGATGGTCGTCGGGTTGTCCTCGGGCGAGGTCGCGGCGTTGACCGTGAAGCGGCAACCATAGTTGGAATCGGCCACGGTCGACGGCGTCAGCACGTCGTCGCCTTCCGGGCGCACGCCGGTCTGCTCCCAGGTGACCATCGCATCGAAGGCAGCCACCTGCTCGGCGATCGTGAAGTCGCAGTGGCTGGGCGCGCGCACGGCCCGCTGCACCAGCCACTGGCCGCTGCCGCTGGCCTGCGCCCGCTGGCGAAAGATCTGCTGCATGTGGAAGGGCACATACAGGTCGCCCAGCGTATGCAGCGAGACCACCGGGATGTTGAATTTGCCGTTGACCTTCGGCACCCAGCGCAGGCCGTCGCGGCGCAGCCGGTTGGCTTCGGGCGTGGGAACGGCATCGACGATGGCGGCGTTGAGCTGCACCTCGGTCAGCGACAGCGACGGGTCGCTGTCGAGCTGGTAGACGATGCGGCGCGTATCGACGACGTTGGCATCGAGGATGCCGTTGATCGTGCCGTCGCCGCCGAAGGTGCCCCAGACGACGTTCTGCAGGCCGGAATTGGCGAAGCCCTGCGCGAAGATCGGGCGTTCGCCGCCGGTGAGGTTCTTGACCACCTCGCGCAGCAGCATGCCCTGCGGCGTCGGCGCAGCGGAGAAGGTGGTGAACAGCGCACTGCGCACCGCCTGCGCGATCGTCGCCCAGTTCGTCACCGGGAAGCTGCTGGCCGGATAGCCGGCCAGGGCCTGTGCCGCCAGCTGGTAGGCGCCGAAATAGTCGAACAGCTCGGTATCGCCCATCACGCCGCACATCGGCACGGCGCCGTCGTACCTGAAGGGGTTGACCGCTGTCTTCTCGGCTTCCTTGTCGATCGCGGCGCCGGTGACGTGCCCGCCCATCGAGTGGCCGATGATGTAGGTGCGCTGCGGCTTCGGCAGTTCGCGCCCGTTCTGGCGGGCGATGTCCGTGAACGCCAGCGCCAGCGCGTTGGTGTCTTCGACGCCCGCCCGCACGTCGTAGTAGTTCTTGCTGTAGCTCGAGGCCGCCCAGGCGTAGCCATGGGCGATCAGGTGGCGGCGGATCGACGGGTTGCTGACGCCCAGCGTGGGGCCGGTGCCCGCATAGCCATGGGCGTACATCACCAGCTTGCCGTTCCAGTTGTGAGGCACCTCCACGCGATAGCCGGCATGGTCGAGCACGCCCCACCAGCGGTCGGCTTGCGCGGGGGCACCAGCCAAGGCGTCGAAGGCAAGCGCCGACGTGACGGCGAAGGCGCGTGCATCGTGCGGGCGCGGATCCTCGGGGCAGGCTGCGAAGCCCTGGGCACTGCCTGCGGGCCCGCCCTGCGTGTTGGGTACCGCCTTGCTGCACAGGTTGCCGCCGGGGGCGGCCAGCACGCTGCCGGCCGACAGGGTGAGCAGCAGGGCGCCGATGGCGCCGGTGATTCGTGGGCGTGTCATGGTTGTCTCCGTCCGGTTGTTGTCGCGGGACCTGCCGCTGGCATGTCCACGGGCGTCGGGTCAGTCGCCATGGCATTGAAGAGTCGGCAGGCGCCCAAGGCAATCCGGACCGACCCGTTCGACCTGACGCCTTGGTGACAGCGCGGCCTGCACGAGGATCACGCCCGACGCGGCCCGCGGTTTCGTGAACATCGGCCGTCCGGGCGCTGCGGCCGTCTCGCCGGGCTGGCCAGGCCGCGCCGGCCTGCACGAGACTGTCGAAGGTCTCAACGGTGTTCGCCACCCACGCCCGTGAACCGCTTGTCCACGCCTGTCGCCGCGGTGCTCGCGGCCCTGCTGCTGGCCGGGTGCTCCCGGCGCGAAGCGCCGCCACCGCCGCCGGCTTTCGAGGCCACGCGCAGCGTGCTGCCGGTTCCCGCGGCCGTGCCGCCCCAGGTGCCGGTGCCCGCCGGTGAGCCGCCCGAGGCCGACGTCGTGCGGCTCTATACGGAAGAGATCGACGCCGTGCGCGCGGCCGGCGGGCTGCCGCTGGTGGTGACGGCCACCGGCACGCGCATCACCGTGATGCCCACGCTGCACCGGGCATGGAAGGACGATTGCCGGCGCGTGCCACAGTCCGCCCCGGGGCACTGGGAGTGCAGCTTGACCGTCAAGCTCGCCCTCGAGCGGGTCGACCCCGAGGGCATGGCGCGCCGGCGCAGGACGAACGAGCCTTCGGTGCAAGGCGCCCGCGTCTTCGTCCGCTGGGACGCCGCGGCTGGCCGCTGGGTGCGCGGCTGAGCGGCGCCGGGCAGATCGATCGCCCTGCGCGACGTCAGTCGCCGGTGATCATCAGCCAGACGCCTTCGCGGTTGCGCACGAAGCGGCCCTGGCCGAAGCCGGCCTCGTCGAGCTGGAAGCCGGTCATGGCGACGAATTGCTTGTTCATCGGGTTGTCGGTCTTGATCTCGTATTCGCAGTTGTAGCCGGGGCGGCTGGGTGACTTCTCGCAGCCGATCTTGGCGAACTGGAGGATGCGCGTCGGCGCGGCCAGTGCGCCGCCGGTCATGCCGCGCTGCATGTTCAGCGACAGACACATCATCGCGTTGACCGGGTTGTCGCGGCTGCCGCCGCCCTGGCACTGGCTGTACAGACCCTTGACCCGTGCAGCGGCAGTCTCGAATTTCTGCCGCACCAGGTCATACATCACCTCCTCGGTCGGTTCGCCGCCGGCACGCGAGCCCGCGGCCGCTGCCTGCGCCGGCGGTGCCACCGGTGCCGCCACGGCTGCCGGCACGGCGGCCGCGGCCGGCTGCGACGGGCCGGCCGGCGTGGCACGACCGAGCGCATCGTTGCGCTCGATCAGGCGGATGCGTTCGTCGACGGCAGCGCGCATGGCCTGCACGCCGGGCAGGCTGGCTTCCGACGGCAGCGTATAGCGGCCGACACTGGACTGGGCTTCGGCCACCGAGGTGGCCTGCTGCGCTGCGCGCACCAGCAGTGCGCCCGAGCGGGCCAGCACGGCCTCGCGGCGCTGCTGGAAATCGGTCTGCACCGCCGCCAGTTCGGGCGCCAGCCGTGTCGGGTTGCCGCCCCAGCGCGACTGGAAGCGCCGCTGCCACTGCACGCCGGCCTCCAGGCCGGCCAGGCCATCGGCGAAGCCGGCCAGTTCGCGGCTTTCGGCCTCGGCAGCGGCCACCGCCAGTTCGCGCTCGCGGCGCTGCAGCGACAGCAGCGCCGGGTCATCGGCGGGCAAGCCGATGCCCAGCCCGCTGCCCTGCGGGCCGACGCTGTCGCGGGCCTTGGCCAGCAGGGGCAGGTGCTCGGGCGACTGGGCCTGTGCCAGGGCCTCGTTGATGCGCTGGCGCAGCAGGTCGGGCACGATGGCCTGCGCCGCCTGCTGAAAGGCAGCGTCGAAGGCCTGCTGGCCCTCGGCACCGACACGCGCCACCAGCGGCCGGGCGCGCTCGCGGATCGCCTGCAGGCGCGCCAGGCTGGTGCCCTGCGGGCTGGCCTGCTGCAGTTCGGCGACCAGCTGGTCCAGCTCGCCCTTCGCCGCGGCGCCCTGGCGCTCGGACGCCTCCTGCTGGGCACGCCGCGCCTGCATCGCCTGCACCAGGCGAGCGTGCTGGTGCTGGTTCCACAGCGTCTGCACGGTCTGCCATTCGGCGGGCGTGAATTCGCCACCCTGCATGCAGGCGCGCGCCGTCTCCTGCTGGAAGCTGCGGAAGTCCTGCATCGTGAGCTGTTCGTAGGTCTTGCCGAAGTGCCTGGCAAACACCTCGTCGGACAGCAGCTGCGCGGTGCGCGCATCCAGAGCGCCGGCCGCCGGCCATCCGGTGCGGCGCTGGCGGGGGTCGGCCGGCGCCGCCGGCTCGGCGGCCGCGGCGGGCACGGGTGTGCGCACCCAGGCGAGCAGCGTGCGGCACTGGCCCGCGGCCGGGCTCAATGCGTTGCGCAGGATATTGCCGAGGTTGAAGCCCTGGGCCTGGGCACTGGTGGCGCAGGCGGCGGCCAGCATGCCGGCCACCAGCATGGACCGGGCGCGGGGCCCGATCGGCGCACGGAGCAGCCGGTGCGGTGTGCGTGTCATGAATTCCCCTGATCGGAGCGGCTGCGAGCGAGGCCAGCCGCGGGCGAGAGGATAGCGGCGCGGACGGCTGGCGCCAGATCCGGTTCGGGGGGGGGCTACAGCAACGTCGCCCCGCGCCAACGCCCTTCGGCAACCAGCGCACGCGCCAGCTCGGCCACCACCACGCGCGTGGCCAGCGCGGCGGGCGAGAGTTCGTCGTCGGACAGGCTGGCCAGCAGGTTGTCGCGCGCGGCGGCCGCATCGGCCAGCGCCTGGATGAGCAGATCGGCATCGTCCACCGGCGCGGCGGCACCGGGCTGGATGGAAGCGCCCAGGCCGGCGCGCACGGCCTTCATCACCAGCGCCAGCGAATCGATCTCGGCCACCACGCGGGGTTGCAGCCGGGCGGCGGCAAAGGCGGTGTCGACACGATGGCGCAGGCCATGGGCGCCGGTCGGCAGCACCAGCGGCAGATCGGCCAGTGCGGCCAGGCGCAGGCCGCGGCCAGCCCTCGGCCTTGGCGGCAGGCCGGGCAGGTCGGGCCGCGCCAGCAGGAACAGGCCCTCGCGCAGCAGCGGCTGCACGCTCCAGCGGCGGGCGGTGTCGGTGGCGAAGACCACCGCCAGGTCGAGCTGCCGCGCATTGAGCATCGCATTCAGGTGCCCCGACATCGCCTCCACCAGATGCAGCCGCACATCGGGGTAGCGCGTGCGCATGGCCTGCAGCAGCGGCAGCCCCAGCACCGAGGCGGTGGTGGGCGCCAGGCCGACACTGACCCGGCCCGACAGCCGCTGGTGCTGCGCCGCCTGCACCGCCTGCTCGGCGTGGCGCAAGGTCAGCTGCGCCTGCTGCAGGAAGGCCAGGCCGGCCTCGGTGGGCACGACGCCGGTGCCCTTGCGCTGCAGCAGCCGCGTCGCCAGCTCGCCTTCCAGCCGGCTGATCTGCTGGCTCAGCGCCGAGGTCACCACGCCCAGCTCCTGCGCCGCGCGGCCCATGCTGCCGCATTCGACGGTGCGCACGAAATAGCGCAGCTGGCGCAGTTCCATCTTCGAAGATCCGGCAGGTGATTTCGGGGCGAGCATGCCATGGCGACGATGCCGGGCCAGAATGACGTCATGACCTACCGCACCCTGATCCAGGCCGCCGAGCTCGATGTGCTGCTGCAGACGCAGCCGCAGCGCACCGTGGTCTTCGACTGCAGCTTCGACCTCTTCGACCCCGCCGCCGGACGCCAGCTGCACGAGGCCGGCCATCTGCCCGGTGCCTCGTACCTGCATCTGGACGAGGACCTCAGCAGCGCCAAGACCGGCCGCAACGGCCGCCACCCGCTGCCCGCGCGCGAGGCCTTTGCCGCGCGCATGGCCGCACGCGGCGCGAATACCGACAGCCAGGTGGTGGTCTACGACGCCGCCGGCGGCATGTATGCGGCGCGCGCCTGGTGGATGCTGCGCTGGATCGGCCATGCCGAGGTGGCGGTGCTCGACGGCGGCCTGGCGGCGTGGCGGGCCGCCGGGCTGGCGATCGAGTCCGGTGCGGCATCGGCGCCACCGGCGGGCAACCTGGTGCTGCGGCCGGCGCTGGTGCGCAGGGTCGACCGCGAGGCCTTGCTGGCCAACCTGAATGGCGGGCCGCAGCTGGTGGTCGATGCCCGCGCCAACGACCGCTTCCGCGGCGAGAACGAGATGCTGGACCCGGTGGCCGGGCATATCCCGGGCGCACGCAACCGGGTGTTCCGCGACAACCTGGCCAGCGACGGCCGCTTCAAGCCGGCAGCCCAGTTGCGCGACGAATATGCCGCGGTCACCCGCGGCCACGCGGCCGACCGGCTGGTGATGTCGTGCGGCAGCGGCGTCACCGCCTGCCACAACCTGCTGGCGCTGGAGGTGGCTGGCCTTTGCGGCGCCGCGCTCTACCCGGGCAGCTGGAGCGAATGGTGCGCCTGGCCCGGGGCGCCCATCGCCACCGGCGACGCCTGAGGGCGATTCACTCCTGGCGCGGGAAGGTCTTGTCGAGCACGCGCTCGCCGGCCTTGAAGGCGAAGAACATCCAGCCCGCCAGCGACGCGACCATCAGCACCCACAGCAGCGTGACCACGAAGCCGCCGCCGGCCGGCACGATGCTGCGCCCGGCCCAGGCGGCCACCAGCATCACCACCGACACCAGGAAGATGCCGGCACAGTTGTTGGCCCAGTGGCGTGCGTCGCGTGTCATGGCAAAGCGTCCTTCGTCGATGGTTGGGATGTGGCTGATTCTGCAGCGCCGGCTTCAGAACTGGTAGCGGCGCAAGCCCCCGTCGACCGGGATCACCGCATCGGTGATGTAGCCGGCCAACGGGCTGCACAGGAAGGTGACGAGCCCGGCGATGTCCTCGGGTTCGCCATAGCGGCCCACCGGAATCTCGTGCTCGCACCGCCACTGCCGGTATTCGGGCGTGCAGTTGCGCAGGATCTGTTCGGAGTGGATGCGCCCCGGCGGCACGCAGTTGACGGTGATGCCGTGGCGGCCGACCATGCGGGAGAGGCCCTTGGCCCAGCTGTGGATGCCGGCCTTGGCGCAGAAGGCGCCGTTGACGTGCTCGGGCTCGCTCTTGCCGGTGATGTTGACGACGCGGCCCCAGCGGCACCAGGATGTCGACATGGCCCAGGCCCGCGGTGGCGGCGGCGGCATACAGGTCCTGGGCGATCAGCACCGGCTCGGGCCCGCCGGCGGCCGTGATCTCGGCGGCCAGTTCGGCCAGCCTGTCGGTGCGCCGCGCGCTCACGGCCACACGCACGCCCTCGGCGGCCAGCGCCTTGCCGATGCCACGGCCGATGCCCACGCTGGTGCCGGTCACGAGGGCGCCGATCTTGCCGGTTCGCGCGGCTCGCCGATCAGAAGCCGTGGCGCATGCCGAATTCCACGCCGCAGGAGTGGCCGCCGCCGGCGAGCCCGCTGGCGCCGCCCGGCACGGCAAAGGTGGCGGCGCCCCGGTTGTCGATGCGCGACAGCGTGGCGTAGACCACGCTGCGCCGGCTCGAGGCGTGCACGCAGCCCAGGCCGATCTGGCGTGCGTCGTGGCCGTCGGCGACGGCCTCGTTCAGCGTAGGCACGTCGGGCAGCAGCAGCGAGCGCTTCGGGCCGGCGATCGCCAGCGCCTCGAGCTTGCCCGCCCTGACGTGCGGCAGCGCGGTGAAGAAGCTCGGAAGCATCAGCTGCGTCTGGCCACCGATGGTGTCGCCGATGGCCGGTGCCGAGCCCTTGTAGGGCACGCCCAGCATCACCACGCCGGTGTCGGGCTTGAACAGCTCGGCCGCATGGTGCGGCGCCGTGCCATTGCCGGCCGAGGCATGGCTGTGGCGGTCGGGCCTGGCCTTGAGCTGGACCACCCGCTCCTTCACGTCCGTGAACGGCGCTCTGGCGTGGGCCACCATCAGCGTCGGCGAGGTGCCCACCAGGCCGACCGGCTCGAAGTCGGCCACCGGGTCGCAGCGCAGCTTCTGCAGCGCCGGGTTCATCGCGTGGGTGGCGATGCAGCCGAATATCAGCGTGTGGCCGTCGGGCGTGGCGCGGGCGACGGACTCGCTGGCAATCGAGCCGTTGGCGCCGGCGCGGTTGTCGGCGCTGACGGTCTGGCCCAGCAGCGGGCCGAGCTGCTGCGCGATCGTGCGCGCCATCGCGTCGTTGCCGCCGCCGGCGGCGGTGGGCACGACGATGGTGATGGTCCTGGAAGGAAGGGCCACCGCGGCCGGCACGGCGGCAATGGCGGTGGCGGCCAGCAGCTGTACGACTTCTTCGGCGGGGCCGGGCTCGCCCATGCGCCGGCGCCTAGACGCCGTACGCCACCCACACGTTCTTGACCTGCGTCGCCTGCTCGAGCACCGCACGCGGCTCGCCCACGGCCTCGCCAACCCAGGTGCGCTTGAGGTTGCCGGCCGACAGCCGCTGCACCCGCGCCGCCTGCGCCGGCGTGGCCGACGGCCACCAGAAGGCCTCGACATCGGCGTGCGCGGCCAGCGTATCGGCCAGTTCGTCGGGCGCGCCGGTGATCAGGTTGAGCACGCCGCCGGGCAGGTCGGAGGTGTCGAGCAAGGCATACAGCTCGGCTGCCACCAGCGGCAGCGTGGCCGAGGGCACCGCGACCACGCGGTTGCCCAGTGCCAGCGCGGGCGCCACCAGCTGCAGCAGGCCCAGCAGCGGCGGCGCGTCGGGCGCGATGACGCCGATGACGCCCAGCGGCTCGTGCAGCGCCAGCGTCAGCCCGCGCAGCGGCGGCTGGTGCACGGCGCCGTCGAATTTGTCGGCCCAGGCGGCGGCGGTGAACAGGCATTCGATCGCCGCCTGCAGCTCGGCCTGCGCGGCCGCGCGCGGCTGCACCGCGGACAGCAGCGCGATCAAGCGCGCATGCTGCGCCGCCAGGTTTTCTGCCAGGACGTACAGCACCTGCGCGCGGCCATGCGCGGTCTGCCGCTCCCAGCCGGCGGCGGCGCGCGCGGCCTCGACGGCATTGCGGATGTCCTTGCGGTTGCCTTCGGGCACCACGCCCAGCAGCCTTTGCTGGCCCTTGGCGCCGGCCCAGACCTCGCGGCTGGTGCCGCCGTCGGGGCGCACCTGCTGGCCGCCGATATAGAGCTTGGGCGTGCGGTCGATGGCCTGCACCCCGGCATCGACCAGCGCGTGGCGCAGCGGCGCGGCCTGCTTCGCGGCAGCGGACTTCTTCGCCGGGGTGGGCGTCGCCACCGGCTGCAGGTAGTCGCGCAGCCCCTCGCGCCCGCCTTCGCGTCCGAAGCCGCTCTCGCGGCAGCCGCCGAATCCGCAGGCGGCATCGAACTGGTTGCTGCCGTTGACCCAGACCACGCCGGCCTTCAGCCGCGGCGCCACCTCCAGCGCCAGGCCGATCGATTCGCTCCATACGCTGGCCGCCAGGCCGTAGCGCGTGTGGTTGGCCAGTTCCACCGCCTCGTTCGGCGTGCGGAAGGTCTGCACCGTCAGCACCGGGCCGAAGACCTCGTCCTGCACGATCTCGTGCGCGGTGTCGACGCCCGTCACCAGCGTGGGCGCGAAGAAGCAGCCCTGGGCCGGCAGCGCACCGGCGCAAGCCTGGTGGACGGCGGCGCCGGCGGCGCGGGCGCGATCGACATAACCGCTGACACGTGACCACTGCTCGCAGCTGACCAGCGCGCCCATGTCGGTATTCTTGTCCAGCGGGTTGCCGACGCGGATCTTTCCCATGCGGCGTGTCAGCCTGGCCAGCAGCGCATCGGCCGTGCCCTCGTGCACCAGCAGCCGGCTGCCGGCGCAGCAGACCTGGCCCTGGTTGAAGAAGATGCCGTCGACCAGGCCTTCGACCGCGGCGTCGAGGTCGGCGTCGGCGAAGACGATGAAGGGCGACTTGCCGCCGAGTTCCAGGCTCAGCCTCTTGCCGCTGCCGGCGGTGGCGATGCGGATCGCGCGGCCGACCTCGGTGCTGCCGGTGAAGGCGATCTTGGCGATGCGCGCATGCGCGACGATGGCCTCGCCCACCGCGCCATCGCCGGTGACGACATTGACCACGCCCGCGGGCAGGCCGACCTCGGTGCAGATGTCGGCAAACAGCAGCGCCGTCAGCGGCGTCTGCTCGGCCGGCTTGAAGACCACGACATTGCCGCCCGCCAGCGCCGGCGCGATCTTCCAGGCCAGCATCAGCAGCGGAAAGTTCCAGGGCACGATCTGCCCGACCACGCCCAGCGCCCGCTGCTGCGGAAACTCCGAGTCCAGCAGCTGCGCCCAGCCGGCATGGTGGTAGAAGTGGCGCACGGCCAGCGGCACGTCGATGTCGCGCGTCTCGCGGATCGGCTTGCCGTTGTCCAGCGTCTCCAGCACCGCAAACAGCCGCGCATGCTTCTGCAGCGCGCGCGCCAGCGCATACAGGTGGCGCGCGCGGCCATGGTCGCCCAGGGCCTGCCAGCCGGGCAGGGCGGCCTCGGCGGCCTGCACGGCCTGCTCCACCTGCGCCGGCGTGCCCTGCGCCACCTGCGCCAGCGGCTGGCCGGTGGCCGGGTTGAGGGTGTCGAAGGGCTTCGTGCCCCTGACCCAGCGGCCGCCGATGAAGTGGCCGAAGCGGCGGCCGTGACGGCTCAGCCAGGCCTGTGCGGGGGCATCGGATTCGGGCGACGGGCCGTCGTCCATGGTGGCGAGGATGTCGGTCACGGTGGGCATGAGGTCGACGCTCTCAAGGCAGGGCGTGGCGATGGGCGGCGCTGTAGCAGCCGGTCACGTGGTGTTCGAGCTGGCGCTCGATGTCGGTCAGCAGGCTGCTGGCGCCGATGCGCAAGAGGTCCGACTGCAGCCAGCGCAGGCCCAGCTCCTCCTTCATCAGCGCCAGGTATTGCGTCGCCAGCTTCGCATTGCCGATGCCGCCGGCGGGCTTGCAGCCGACGGTGTGGCCGCTGGCGTCGGCGTAGTCGCGGATCGCACGCACCATCACCAGCGACACGTCGAGCGTGGCATTGACACTCTCCTTGCCGGTGCTGGTCTTGATGAAATCGGCGCCGGCCATCATCGCCACCCAGGAGGCGCGCGCCACGTTCTCCAGCGTCTGCAGCTCGCCGGTGGCAAGGATGGCCTTCAGGTGCGCCGGGCCGCAGGCGGCGCGGAAGGCGCGGATCTCGTCGTACAGCGCCGCCCAGTCGTGCAGCAGCGCATGGCGGCGGCTGATCACGATGTCGACCTCCTGCGCGCCGGCGGCGACCGAGAGCTCGATCTCGCGCAGCTTGGTCTCCATCGGCGTCTGACCGGCCGGAAAGCCGGTGGACACCACGGCCACCGGGATGCCGCTGCCGGCCAGCGCGTCGACCGCGGTGGCCACCATCTCGTGGTAGACGCACACCGCGCCGACCTTCAGCCCGGTCATGCCGAGCGCGGCCATCAGGTCGGCGCGCAGCGGCTGCCGCGCCTTGGCGCACAGGCGGCGCACGCGGCCGGGGGTGTCGTCGCCGGCCAGCGTGGTCAGGTCCAGGCACTGGATGGCGCGCAGCAGCCAGGCGGCCTGAAACTCCTTCTTCACCGAGCGGCTGCCCGTCAGGCTGGCCACGTGGCGCGCCACCGCGGGCTGGTTGATGCGCACGTGGCGCAGGCGGGCGAGGTCGAGCGCGGTGCCGGGGTTGAGGGTGTCGGCCATGAAGCTGGGGCGGCGGGGCTGGCGCCGCAGAATAGCGCCATCGCTGCACCCCCGACGAAAGCACCTGATGACGACGACCTCCGACCAACCGCGACGCGTCGCACTCATCACCGGCGCCGCCAGCGGCATCGGCGCCGCCACCGCGCGGCGCTTTCTGCGCGAGGGCTGGCAGGTGGTGATCAACCACCTCGACGGTCAGCAGGACGCGGCGCAGGCCGTGGCGGCCGGGGCCGGCGCGCCCGGCCAGCGTGCCATCGGGGTGGTGGGCGATGTGACGCTGGACGCCGATTGCGTGCGCCTGGTGCAGGAAGCCGTGGACGCCTTCGGCCGCCTGGACGTGCTGGTCAATGCCGCCGGCATCAGCAAGATGGTGCCGCACGACCGGCTGCACGACATCTCGGCCGAGGACTTCCAGCGCATCTATGCCGTCAACACCATCGGCCCCTTCCAGATGATCCGTGCCGCGGCGCCGGCGCTGAAGGCAGCGTCCACCGAAAGCCAGCGCTCGGCGGTGGTCAATGTGTCGTCGCGTGCGGCGCTGATGGGCAGCGGTTCGTCAATGCCCTATGCCTGCAGCAAGGCGGCGGTGAATGCGCTGACGCTGTCGATGGCGCGCGTGCTGGCGCCTGCGGTGCGTGTCAATGCCGTGTGCCCGGCGCTGACCGAGCAGGGCTTCGTCGAGCGGCTGGCGCCGGAGAGTTTTGCGCAGCGGCGCGCGCACCAGATCCAGGTGTCGCCGCTGCACCGCATCGGCCACCCCGACGAGGTGGCCGAGTCCATCCACTGGCTGGCGACCGCGGCGTCGATGATGACCGGGGCGCTGGTCGAGCTGGACTTCGGCATGCACCTCAATGCGGTCTGACGCCATGACGCGCCTGGCGTCCCGCGTGATGTGGATCGCGCTGCTGGTGCCGATGGGCATGCCGGCGGGGGCTCAGGGTGTCGCATCGGTGCGCGAGCCGCCGCCGCGCACGGTCAGCGCGCCGTGGTTCGCCGGCGGGCGCCCCATTGCAGCCGCTGACCGCGCGGCCTGCTGGCCTGGGTGCCAGCCGCCAGGCGCGCAAGGCTGCGGCTGGGCCCTGCCGCCCTCGCGACAACAAGACCATCGGCCAGGCGGCCAACGCCGGTGGCGCCGCCCAGGCGCCGGCGGCAAACCGCACGCTTCGGCAACGCTGGACCGAGCTCGTCAACCAGCACCTGCGCGTCAGCCTGCCCGCCGCCGCGGTGCCGGTGCCGCCCGAGCTGGCGGCCGATGCCCCGCGGCTGCGTGAGGCGGCGCCGGGGCTGTGGTCGCTGCAGGCTGCCGACGGCAGCCTGCGCAGCCGTGTCTGGTGGCTGCAGCTGCGCAGCACGGCGACAAGGCCGCTGCCGCTGGCCGAGTTTCGCGTGCGCGCACCCCTGCAGCCACCGAGCACCGAGTTTCAGCCACCCGCCGCCTTGCAAGACTGGCGCTGGCCCTGCCGGGCCGCGAAGCGTCCAAGCCGCGCCTCGGCCATCGTCAGCGCAGAGCTGGGACGAACGGTCGGGCGCTGCGCAGCGGTGCGGCCAGGGCCCCACCCGCGCGCTCGGTGCAGCTGGCCTATGCGCGGCTGGAGGCGCCGCACCGCGCAGCGGCCGAGGCCCTGGTGGCAGCCGCCGGCGCGGTCGCGCCGGAACCGGCCCCGGCCCCCGCCGTGGCGACGGCGCGGCCGGGGCAGGGCCCGTCGCCGACAGCGGCTGCCGCGGCGGCGGCGCGTGTCCCCGGCGGCGGCGACCGCTGGCGCCTGGTCGGCATCGTGGCAGCGTCGGGCGACTGGGTGGCGGCGCGGGGCCGCGCGTCCTAGCGGCCGCTCACCGGGCTGGCGCTGCTGGCCCCCATCGCCACCTTCGGCCTGGCGCCGATGTCACCGATGCGGATCGTGGGTGCACTGCTGGCGCCGGCCCTGGCGACGCTGCTGCTCGTCGTCGGCCAGCGCTGTGGCGAGGCTGGGGGGCGGGCGGGCGGCGGCCGCTGATGGACGACATGGCCGATCGGATCTTCGGCGGCCGCAGGGGCTGAGCCAGGACGTGCGGCGCCGGAAGGCGGCGCTCGCCTGGCGAAGGAGCACGGGCGATTTTCACGCCCGTGGGCATGGGCCGGCACCGCCGCGTGACTCAATCGGCGAAGACCTCGGTGTCGACGTCGGCCTGGCTGGCGGCGCTGTAGCGCGGGCCCACCACGGTGTGGCGGTTGATCAGCGCGTCGACGCGCTGCAACTGCGCAGCCGTCAGCCCGACGCTGCCCGCGCCCATGTTCTCTTCCAGGTGCGCGATGTTCGAGGTGCCCGGGATCGCCACCACCTGCTCGCCCTGCGCCAGCACCCAGGCCAGCGCCAGCTGCGCCGGCGTGCAGCCGATCTCCTGCGCCAGCGCGACGTAGGGCGGCAGCAGCTTCAGGTTGGCGGCATAGGTCGCGGGCGCGAAGCGCGGCATGCCGCGGCGCAGGTCCTTCTCGGCCAGCGTCGAGACATCGTGCAGCGTGTCGGTCAGAAAGGCACGTGCCAGCGGGCTGAAGGCGACGAAGGTGGTGCCGAGTTCGCGACAGGTGGCCAGCATCGCGATCTCGGGGTTGCGCGTCCACAGCGAATATTCGTTCTGCACCGCGGCGATCGGGTGCACCGCGTGCGCGCGGCGCAGGGTCGGCGCCGAGACCTCGGACAGGCCGATCGCGCGCAGCTTGCCTTCGGCCACCAGCCGTGCCAGTTCACCGACCGAGTCCTCCACCGCCACCGTCTTGTCGAAGCGGTGCAGGTAGTAGAGGTCGATCACGTCGGTGTCCAGGCGCTGCAGGCTGGCCTCGACATGGCGGCGCAACGTGGCCGGGCGGCCGTCGATCACGCGCTGCAGCGTGCCATCGGCCCGGCGCTCCATCGCCAGGCCGCCCTTGCTGCACAGCGTGATGCGATCGCGATGGGCCTCGAGCACGCGGCCGACCAGCGTCTCGTTGGCGCCGGCGCCATACAGGGTGGCGGTGTCGAAGCAGTCGACGCCGAGGTCCAGCGCGCGCCGCAGCAGCGCCTCACCCGCCTCGGCCGGCGGCGGCGTGCCGTAGGCATGGCTGAGGTTCATGCAACCCAGCCCCAGCGGGTTGACGGTGAAGGGGCCGAGGCGCCGTGGCGTCATGCGCATCAGCCCTGCAGCTGCTGCTCGAGGCGGTGCAGCACCTGGTAGCAGGGCAGCACCTGCGCCACGCTGGCGTTGGGTTCGCGCCCTTCGCGGATGGCGGCAAAGAATTCGCGGTCCTGCAGCTCGATGCCGTTCATCGAGACGTCGACCTTGGAGACGTCGATCTTCTCGTCCCTGCCATTGAAGAGGTCGTCGTAGCGCGCGATGTAGGTGCCGGTGTCGCCGATATAGCGGAAGAAGGTGCCCAGCGGGCCTTCGTTGTTGAAGCTCAGGCTCAGCGTGCAGATGGCACCGTTGGCGGCCTGGAGCTGGATGCTCATGTCCATCGCGATGCCGAGCTGCGGGTGGATCGGTCCCTGCAAGGCATTGGCCTTCACGATGGGCGAGCGCGCCTGGTAGGCGAACAGGTCCACCGTGTGCGCGGCGTGGTGCCACAGCAGGTGGTCGGTCCAGCTGCGCGGCTGACCCAGCGCATTCGTGTTGGTGCGGCGGAAGAAATAGGTCTGCACGTCCATCTGCTGGATGTGAAACTCGTCCGTCACGATGCGCTGGCGCACCCACTGGTGGCTGGGGTTGAAGCGCCGCGTGTGGCCGCACATCGCCACCAGGCCAGTCTCGCGCGCGCGCTGGACGACGGCCTCGCCGTCCTTCAGCACGTCGCACAGCGGAATCTCCACCTGCACATGCTTGCCGGCCTCCAGGCAGGCGAGGGTCTGCGACGCGTGCAGCTGCGTCGGTGTGGCCAGGATGACGGCGTCGAGCTGGGCGATCTTCAGGCTGTCGGCAAGCTCGGTGGCGGCATGGGGGATGCCGTATTTCGTGGCCACCTCCTGCGTCTTGTCCAGCTCGCGGCCAACCACCGAGATGACCTTGACGTCGGGGATCAGCCGGATGGCGTCGAGGTGCTTCTGGCCGAAGGCGCCGGCACCGGCGAGGGCGACGTGGATGGTCATGTCGGGTTCTCCAGGATCAGGTGTCCCACCGCCGTATTCGATGCCGGCACATGGTAGAAGCGGTGCGCGACGGTCGGCTTGCCGCCGCCGGCCACGTCGGCCATCGCGCCGCGGGCGATCAGCCACATCACCAGTTCGATGCCTTCGCTGCCGGCTTCGCGCACGTAATCGATGTGCGGGCGCTGCGCCAGCTGCGCGGGGTCGGTGATCAGCTCGTCGAGGAACCGGTTGTCCCACGCGCGGTTGATGAGCCCGGCGCGCGGCCCCTGCAGCTGGTGGCTCATGCCGCCGGTGCCCCAGATGTGCACGTTCAGCGGCTCGTCGTAACGCTCGATCGCCCGGCGGATCGCCTGGCCGAGCATGAAGCAGCGGCGGCCCGAGGGCACCGGGTACTGCACCACGTTGACCGCGAAGGGGATCACCGGGCAGGGCCATGCCGCCGGTTGACCGCACATCAGCGACAGCGGCACCGTCAGTCCGTGGTCGACGTCCATCTGGTTGACGATGGTGAGGTCGAAGTCGTCCTGGATCACGCTTTGCGCGATGTGGCTGGCAAGCGCCGGGTGGCCGATCACCCTGGGCACCGGGCGCGGGCCCCAGCCTTCGTCGGCGGGCTGGAATTCGGCCGCGGTGCCGATCGCAAACGTGGGGATCATCGCCAGGCTGAAGGCCGTGGCGTGGTCGTTGTAGACGAGGAAGATGACGTCGGGCCGGTGATCCTTCATCCACTGCTTGCTGAAGTCGTAGCCGGCGAAGACCTTCTGCCAGTAGGGCTCGGCCGTCCTGCCGAGATCGAGCGCGGCGCCGATGGCCGGCACATGGCTGGTATAGACGGAGGCGGTGATGCGGGCCATGTCAGCGTGTCCCCTTGCCGTGGCCCTGCGGCTGGCGGTGCGCCTGCGCGCTGCCGTCCTCGCCGATGCGCCGGTTGCCTTCGATCGAGCGGCCGCCGCCGACCATCATGTCGCGGTATTCCTCTTCGGTCATGCCGGTCATGCTGCCGGCCATCTGCTGGAAGCTCTTGCCGTCGGTGGCGCCGATCTTGGCCAGAAAATAGATGTTGCCGCCGGCGGCGATGCAGCGGTTGAGGTCGCGCGCCAGCACGGCGAGCTTCTGCTCTTCGGTCATCGGCCACTCGTCGAGGTAGGCGCGCTCGTTGGCCTTGAAGCGCTCGCGGTTGGCGGCCTTCATCAGGCTCATGCAGAACTGGTTGAGCCAGTAGCCCTTGCGTGACTGTTCGGCGTCGAAGATCGTCGTGCCGGGGATGTCGGTATAGGGTTTGTCGAGTGCCATCAGCGTTCCTCGGGCCAGTAAAGCCGCATCGGGTTGTCGACCAGCAGCTGGCGCTGCAGGTCGGGCGTGATCGCGATGTGCGGGATGAAGTCGACCAGCAGGCCATCGTCGGGCATGTGGTCCTTGAGGTTGGGGTGCGGCCAGTCGGTGCCCCACAGCACGCGGTCGGGGAAGGTCTCGACGACGCGGCGTGCGAAGGGCACGACGTCACGGTAGGCCGCCTGTTCGCCATTCAGCGCGCGCGGGCCGCTGACCGACAGGCGTTCCGGGCAGCTGACCTTGCTCCACACGTTCGGATGTTCGTGCATGAATTTCAGGAAGAGCGCGAATCCGGGTCCGTCGACCGGCTGGCTCACGTCGGGCCGGCCCATGTGGTCGACGACGACGGTGGTGGGCAGTGTGGTGAAGAAGTCCCACAGCTCGGGCAGGTCCTGCGCCTCGAAATAGATGACCACGTGCCAGCCCAGGGCCTTGATGCGGCCGGCGATCTCCATCAGCTCGTCCTTGGGCGTGAAGTCGACCAGCCGCTTGACGAAGTTGAAGCGCACGCCGCGCACGCCGGCGTCGTGCAGGTCCTGCAGTTCGGCATCGGTCACGCTGCGCCTGACGGTGGCCACGCCGCGTGCCTGGCCGCCGCTGCTGCGGCAGGCGTCGGCCATCGCGCGGTTGTCGGCGCCGTGGCAGGTGGCCTGCACGATGACGTTGCGCGCAAAGCCCAGGTGGTCGCGCAGCGCGAACAGCTGCGCCTTGCCGGCATCGCAGGGCGTGTATTTGCGCTCGGGCGCGTAGGGGAATTCCGCACCAGGGCCGAAGACGTGGCAATGCGCGTCGACGCTGCCGGGCGGCAGCAGGAAGCGCGGCTTGCTGGGGCCGGCATACCAGTCCAGCCAGCCGGGGGTCTTCTCGAAGGTCATGGATCAGCAGTCCTCTTTCGGGGCCAGGTGCTTCAGGATGCGGTCGGCTTCCGTGCGCCAGTCGGCACTGCGGGCGAAGCCCGGTCGACCGCGTGCGCCGAACAGACCTTCGTCGGCGAGTTCGGCCACCCAGGCCTGGCGCTCGGCGGTACCGCTGGCGCTCCAGGGCGTGAGGCCGGCCTCGCGCACGGTCTCGGCGACCTCGCGCACCTCTTCGCTGCGGCGGCGGCCGTGCTCGATCACGCGCTGGAAAAAATAGCCCGCCTGCTTCTCCCAGTCGATGCCGGGAAAGGTCTCCTGCAGCGACGCGATCACGGCATCCTCCACACCGTAGTGGCGGGCCGTGGTGAAGCTCTCGATGACCATCGCCTCCAGCCCCTTGATCATCACGCTGCGGCACATCTTGGTGGCGCTGGCCACGCCCAGGCGCGCATCGGCGACCTTGGCGGCAAAGCCGTAGGCGTTGAGCTTGGGCGCCAGCGCCGCGGCGTCGGGCCCGCCCAGCAGCAGCGGCACCTGGATGCGGTACGGCGGGATCGAGGTCATCACCGCGCCCTCGACATAGCGCCCGCCGACGGCATTGACGAATTCGGCGGCGCGCATCTTGGCGCCCGGTGAGGCCGAATTGAAGTCGAGGAAGAAGCTGCCGGGCGCCAGGCCCGGCGCGCAGGCCTGGGCCACGGGTAACGCCTGGCTGGCGGTAACGGCCGAGATCACCAGCTGTGCGTCGCGCACCGCGTCGACAGGCGACTCGGCCAGCGCCACGCGGTGCAGCAGTGCGTGTTCGCGCATCGCCTCGCCGGCCTCGCCCTGCAGCTTGAGGTCGAAGGCGGTGACGGCGAGGTCCTGCCGGCGAAGGTCTTCGGCGAGGATCTTGCCGACCTCGCCGTAGCCGATGAGGGCGATCTGCATGGTGCTCAGTCGATGTAGCGCAGGCCGGCCTGGGCCAGCGGCTCGCGCATCTTGTACATGTCCAGGCCCAGCACACCGCTGGCCAGCTTGGCGCGCTTGTCGCCTTCGTTGGCCTCGCGCGCGGCAGCGGCCTGCAGCGTCTTCGCGGCCATCTCGCGCGGAACGCAGACCACACCGTCGTCGTCGGCGACGATGACGTCGCCGGGGTTGACGATCGCGCCGGCACAGACCACCGGGATGTTGACCGAGCCCAGCGTGGCCTTGATCGTGCCCTTGCTGCTGATGGCCTTGCTCCAGACGGGGAAGCCCATCTCGGTGAGCGTCTTCACGTCGCGCACGCCGGCGTCGATGACCAGTGCACGCGCGCCGCGGGCCATGAAGCTGGTGGCCAGCAGGTCGCCGAAATAGCCGTCGGTGCATTCGGCGGTGATGGCCGCGACGACGATGTCGCCGGGGCGGATCTGCTCGGCCACGACATGCATCATCCAGTTGTCGCCCGGGTGCAGCAGCACGGTGACGGCGGTGCCGGACACCTGCGCGCCGGCGTAGATCGGGCGCATGTAGGGCGTGAGCAGGCCGACCCGGCCCATGGCCTCGTGCACGGTGGCGCTGCCGAATCTTGACAATGCGTCGGCGGTGGTCGCATCGGTGCGGGTGATGTTGCGGTAGACGACGCCCAGTTCGTACATCTCACAGCCCCTTGTGCTCGAGTGCGGCATCCAGCCGCGGATAGACCCGCCGGGCGTTGCCCTCGTAGATGGCGTGCTTGTGCGCCGGCGTCAGCTGCGTGCTGGCCTCGATGTAGCGCCGGGTGTCGTCGTAGTTGAACCCGGTCTCGGGGTCGATGCCGCGCACGGCGCCGATCATCTCGCTGGCAAAGAGGATGTTGTCGACCGGAATCACCTTGGTCAGCAGGTCGATGCCCGGCTGGTGGTAGACGCAGGTGTCGAAGAAGACGTTGTTCAGCAGGTGGTCCTGCAGCAGCGGCTTCTTCAGTTCCTGCGCCAGCCCGCGGTAGCGGCCCCAGTGGTAGGGCGCGGCGCCGCCGCCATGCGGGATGATCAATTTCAGCGTCGGGAAGTCCTTGAACAAGTCACCCTGGATCAGCTGCATGAAGGCCGTGGTGTCGGCATTGATGTAGTGCGCGCCGGTGGTGTGGAAGCAGGCGTTGCAGCTGGTGCTGACGTGGACCATCGCCGGGACGTCGTACTCGACCATCTTCTCGTAGATGGGGTACCAGTGGCGGTCGGTCAGCGGCGGCTCCTTCCAGTGGCCGCCCGACGGGTCGGGGTTGAGGTTGATGGCGACGTTGCCGTACTGCTCGACGCATTTCACCAGCTCGGGGATGCAGGTCCTGGGGTCGACGCCGGGGCTCTGCGGCAGCATGGCGGCAGGGATGAAATGCGCCGGGAACAGCTGGCTGACGCGGAAGCAGAGCTCGTTGCAGATCGCCGCCCAGGTGCTGGACACCTCGAAGTCGCCGATGTGGTGCGCCATGAAGCTGGCGCGCGGGCTGAAGATCGTGAGGTCGGAGCCGCGCTGCTTCATCAGCTTGAGCTGGTTGCTCTCGATCGTCTCGCGAATCTGATCGTCGCTGATCTTCAGGTCGGCGACGCGGGGCCTCTGCGCCGGGTCACTGATGCCGGCGATCTGCGCATTGCGCCAGTCTTCCAGCGCCTTGGGCGCCGTGGTGTAGTGGCCGTGGATGTCGATGATCATGGGACCGGTCTCCTTGCGGGTCGCATTGTTGGTCAGCGTCGAACCTTCATCAATGCGATAGCGCCACTAGCAGCTATAGCATCGCGGCATGGATCTGAAGCAGCTCGAATATTTCGTGCATGTCGCCGAGATGGGCAGCTTCACGCGGGCCGCCACCTACCTGCAGGTGGCACAGCCGGCGCTGTCGCGCCAGGTGCGCTCGCTCGAGGTGGAACTGCGCCAGCCGCTGCTCGACCGCAATGGTCGTGGCGTCACGCTCACCGAGGCCGGCAAGCGGCTGCTGGCGCATGCGCGCGGCATCCTGCAGCAGGTGCAGCGCGCCCGTGACGACCTGGAAGACCAGCGCGGCGCTGCCACCGGCCGCCTGGCGATCGCGCTGCCGCCCAGCGTCAGCCGCACGCTGACCGGCCCGCTGGTGCAGGCCTTCCGCGAGCAGCTGCCGCGCGCGAGCCTGAGCGTGGTCGAAGGGCTGTCGGCCTATGCGCTGGAGTGGCTGGCCATCGGCCGCGTCGACGGCGCCGTGGTCTACAACGTGACGCCCTCGCCGGCCATCGACCTGCAGCCGCTGCTCGACGAGCCGCTGTACCTGGTGTCGGTAAGGCCACCGCGCTCGCGGCGCATCGGGCCGCCGGTGTCGCTGCGCGAGGTGGCCGAGCACGAGCTGGTGATCCCCAGCCGCCCGCATTCGATGCGCATGCTGCTCGAGGCCGCGCTGGCCGGCGAGGGCTGCCGCGCCCGCGTGGCGCTGGAGATCGAAAGCGTGCCGGCCATCCTCGACCTGGTGCAGCAGGGTGGCTGCCATGCCTTGCTGGCCGAGAACGCCCTCCGCGGCAGCGGCCAGCCCGAGGCCTTCCAGCTGCGGCCGATCGCCCCGCCGCTGGTGGCCACGCTGTGGATGGCGACCTCGGCGCTGCGCCCGCGCGGGCCGCTGATCGAGCGCACCACCGCCATCGTGCAGGACCTGCTGCGTCGTCGCGCAAGCTGAAAGGAACGCCGGCCCTGGTCAGTGGCGCGGCACGTCGGGTGCTGCAGGGTCGAGGCCACTGTCGGGTGGCGACTCCGCGGGCAGGCGGTAGGCCTCGCTGGCCCAGGCGCCCAGGTCCACGCCGCGGCAGCGTTCGCTGCAGAAGGGCCGCCAGGGGTTGTCCGGGCCGAAGCGGCTGGGCTGGCGGCAGGTCGGGCAGGGAACGATGAGGACCTTCGTGGCCATGCCGGTCACGCGCACAAGGTCAGCTCGAACGGCACGTCGATGCCGGCCGGGCGCAGCCGGCCCTCGGCATCGGCGCGCATCATGCGCACCGAGACCATCAGCCGATGGCCGGTGATCTCGGGCACCAGCCCGTCGGAGCCGTCCATGCGCAGGCGCAGCAGGTGGTAGGACTTGTGCTGCGGCAGGCTCTGCTGGTATTGGCCACCGATGGCGACCATGCGCTGCGGTGCGCCGCTGTCGCGCAGCAGGCCCATCAGCATCTGCAGCGCGTCGCCCAGCGGCGTCAGCGTACCGGCCCAGCCGGCCAGGTCGGCGCGGCGCTGCTCGGGCGGATGCTGTTGCCAGGCGTAGTACGAGGGCAGGTCGAATTCGCAGGTGCCGCCGGGAATGCTGATGCGACTGCGGATGCTCATCAACCAGTCGTTGCCCGCCAGCGCCTGGCCGGCCTTGCCTTGCAGCTGGTTGAGGCCCGAGAAGGCACGGTCGATGCGGCCGATCACCTCGTCGAGCGCGGCCTCCGAAATCGCCGGGTTGCCGCGGTAGCCCATCAGCTGGCCGCGGTGGCGTTCCAGTTCCTTCAGCAGGTCGGACTTGAGGTCGGCGCGCGAGGCGACTTCCATGATCTCGAAGATCGTCGCCAGCGCGAAGTGATGGTCCACCGGCGCGTCGCGCGGCATCAGCTGGGCGAGGCGGTCGAACAGGTGTTCCAGCCGCAGCATCGTGCGGATGCCTTCGTTGAAGGGGTACTCGTACAGGACCAAGGGCACGCTTTCGTCGGTGCCGCTCATTGTTCCACAGCGGCGGCAAGGTCCGATCAGCCTGCCGCCGCCCACAAGGCCCAGAGGATGCGCACTTCGGCGGCCAGCGCCTCGGGCGTGAGCCCCTCGTTGAAGATGACGGCGTCGGCCAAGGCACGACGCGAATCGCGGCGTGCCTGCTGGGCGATCACCGCGCGCACCGCGGCCTCGCTCCAGCCCGAGCGTGCCATCACGCGGCGGCACTGCGTGTCTTCATGGCAGTCGACGACCAGGATGCGGTCGACACGTTGCCGCCAGCGGCTGGATTCGGCCAGCAGCGGCACGTCGAAGACGACGACACGCTCGCCGGCGGCGGCGGCCTGCCGCGTGGCCTCGGCACCGATCATCGGGTGCAGGATGCCCTCCAGGCGCGCCTTGGCGCCCGGGTCGGCGAAGACCGTCTCGCGCATGCGGTCGCGGTCGAGCGCGCCGCCGGCGGTGATCACGTCGGCGCCGAAGGCCTGGGCAATCGCCGGGATGGCCGCGCCGCCGGGGAGCGTGAGCGCGCGCGCGATGGCATCGGTATCGACCAGCTCGGCACCGCAGTCCACGAGCACCCGGGCCACCGAGCTCTTGCCGCTGCCGATGCCACCCGTCAGGCCGATGTGCCTGACGGATTGCTGGCCGGTAAGCCCGGTCCGGCGGACCTGCGGCGGACTCAGGCCCAACCCATCCATCCCAGCACGGTCGGCAGCCCGATCAGCAGCACGGCCACGCCTCCGCCGGCAAGAAAGGGGCCGAAGGGGACGAAGCGGCCTTCGCGCAGGCTGCCCTGCACCTTCATCGCCAGGCCGGCGACGGCGCCGATGACCGAGGCCATCAGCACGATGGGCAGGATGGCCTGCCACGACAGCCAGGCGCCCAGTGCGGCCAGCAGCTTGAAGTCACCGAAACCCATGCCTTCCTTGCCGGTGGTGAGCTTGAACAGCCAGTACACCGACCACAGCGACAGGTAGCCCACCACGGCGCCCCACAGGGAACTGGCCAGGTTGACCGTCGGCAGCCAGCCCAGGCCGGCGGCCACCAGGCCCGCCCACAGCAGCGGCAGCGTGATGGCATCGGGCAGCACGGTGGTATCCCAGTCGATCACCGTCAGCGCCACCAGGCCGGCGATCAGACCGCAATACAGCAGCGCGACCGGCTGCGCGCCGAAGCGCCAGGCAACGGCGGCGAACAGCAGCCCGGTGGCCCCTTCGACCAGCGGATAGCGCGCCGGGATGCGGGCGCCGCAGGCCGAGCAGCGCCCGCGCAGGCGCAGCCAGCCCAGCAGCGGGATATTCTCGTGCCAGCGGATGCGGTGGCCGCAGGATGGGCAGCGCGACCCGGGCTTGAGCAGGCTCAGCGGCCCCAGCGCGGCCAGCGTGCGGCGCAGGGCATTGCCGGCCTGGTCGAGGCCGGGCGGGGCCTCGGCCGCGAAGGTGCGGCGGAAGGAATCACGGTCGCGCAGCTGGGAGACGACGTCGCCCCACCACTGGCGCTCCAGCATCAGCGGCAGGCGGTGGATGACGACGTTGAGAAAGCTGCCGATCAGCAGCCCCAGCAGGCCCAGGACCCAGGGCGACAGGACCAGGTCGAACGGTGGCAGGTCGATCACGCGCGGTCCGGCTCACACCACCGCACCGAGCTTGAAGATCGGCAGGTACATCGACACCACGATGCCACCGATGATCACGCCCAGGATCACGATGATGAAGGGCTCCATCAGGCTGGACAGGCCCTTGACCATCTCGTCGACCTCTTCCTCGTAGAACTCGGCGGCCTTGGACAGCATGTGGTCGAGCGAGCCCGACTCCTCGCCGATGGCGGCCATCTGCAGCACCATCACCGGGAAGACGCCGGTGGACGTCATCGCGGTGGTGAGCGCGGCGCCGGTGGAGACGTCCTTCTGGATCTGCTCGGTGGCGATCTGGTAGACGGCATTGCCCGAGGCGCCGCCCACGGAATCGAGCGCCTCGACCAGCGGCACGCCGGCGGCAAACATGGTGGCCAGCGTGCGTGTCCAGCGCGCGATCACCGACTTGTGGATGAGGTCGCCGAAGACCGGCACCTTGAGCAGGAAGCGGTCCATCGCGACCTGCATCTTCTCGGACCGTTTCCAGGACTCGAAGAAGAAATAGATGCCGCCGAACAGGAAGCCGAAGATCGCCCACCAGTAGGAGACGAAGAACTCCGACAGCGCGATCACGAGCTGCGTCGGCGCTGGCAGCTCGCCGCCGAAGGACGTGAAGACCTCCTTGAAGGCCGGGATCACGAAGATCATGATCACCGTGACGACGACGAAGGCCACCACCATCACCGCGATCGGGTACATCAGCGCCGACTTGATCTTGGCCTTGATGGCGAGCGTCTTCTCCTGGTAGATCGCCAGGCGGTCGAGCAGCGCCTCCAGGATGCCGCCGGCCTCGCCGGCCTCGACCAGGTTGCAGTACAGGCTGTCGAAGTGCAGCGGATGCTTGCGGAAGGCCGACGACAGGCTGGTGCCGGTCTCGACATCCGAGCGGATGTCGTTGAGCAGCTTGGTCATGCGCGGGTTGGTGCTGCCGCGGCCGACGATGTCGAAGGCCTGCAGCAGCGGCACGCCGGCCTTCATCATCGTTGCCAGCTGGCGCGTGAAGATCGCGATGTCCTTGTGCTTGATCGAGCGGCCGCCGGCGGTGCGGCGCTTGCGGATCTTGGTGATCAGGATGCCCTGGCGGCGCAGGCTGGCGCTGACCACGGCTTCGCCGCCGGCACGAAGCTCGCCGCGCACGACCTTGCCGTTGCGGTCCTTGCCTTCCCACTCGAAGACGGCGTCCTTGGGGTTCTTCGCCAGTGCTGCAGTTGCCATGAAGCCTCCGACCGGTGCCGCCCGGGCCGCCTGCTGCGGCACCCGGACGCGCCGGCTATTCGTTGGTGACGGTGATCACTTCCTCGAGCGTGGTCACACCCGCGCGGACCTTCACCAGGCCCGACTGCCGCAAGTCGCGCACGCCGTCCTTCTGCGCCTGCGAGGCGATGTCGAGGGCGGTGCCCTCGGCCAGGATGATGCGTTGGATGGCTTCCGTCATGGGCATGACCTGGTAGAGGCCGACGCGTCCCTTGTACCCGTTGTTGCAGGCCGAGCAGCCGACGGCGCGGTACGGCTTCCAGCTGCCGTCGATATCGGTCTCCTGGAAGCCGGCCTTGAGCAGCGCTTCGCGCGGATATTCAGCCGGCGTCTTGCAGTTCTCGCACAGCCGGCGCGCCAGGCGCTGCGCCGTGATCAACAGCACGCTGGACGCGATGTTGAAGGGCGGCACGCCCATGTTCAGCAGACGGGTCAGCGTGGTGGGCGCGTCGTTGGTGTGCAGGGTCGACATCACCATGTGGCCGGTCTGCGCTGCCTTGATGGCGATGTCGGCGGTTTCGAGGTCGCGGATCTCGCCGACCATGATGATGTCGGGATCCTGGCGCAGGAAGGACTTGAGCGCGGCGGCGAAGGTCAGCCCGGCCTTGTCGTTGACGTTGACCTGGTTGATGCCGGGCAGGTTGATTTCTGCCGGGTCCTCGACCGTCGAGATGTTCACGCCCGGCTGGTTGAGGATATTCAGGCAGGTGTAGAGGGAAACCGTCTTGCCGCTGCCGGTCGGGCCGGTGACGAGGATCATGCCGTAGGGCCGCTGGATGGCAATCATCAAGCGGTCCTTTTCGATCTTCTCGTAGCCCAGCGCCTCGATGCCCAGCTTGGCACTGGACGGGTCGAGGATCCGGATGACGACCTTTTCGCCGAACAGCGTGGGCAAGGTGCTGACGCGGAAGTCGATCGCCTTGCTGCCGAACTTCAGCTTCATGCGGCCGTCCTGCGGGACACGCTTTTCGGCGATGTCCATGCGTGAGATGACCTTGATGCGCGACGCGAGCTTTTCCTTGATGGCGATCGGCGGCTGCGTGATCTCGCGCAGTTCGCCGTCGATGCGAAAGCGCACGCGATACGTGTATTCGTAGGGCTCGAAGTGGAGGTCGGAGGCACGCATGTTGATCGCGTCGACCAGCATCTTCTGCAGGAAGCGCACGACCGGCGCGTCCTCGACCTCGGAGGCGATGTCCTGCGATTCGGACGGGGAGCTTTCCTCTTCGGTGACGTCGAAATCGAAATCGGAACTGGCGATCGACTCGAGCTGGTCGTTGGCGCTGGTGCCCTGCGCGTCCACCAGCTTGGCCAGCTTGTCGTGCTCGACGATCACCCATTCGGGGCTGAGCTGGGTCGCGAACTTGACGCGCTCGGCGGCCTCCTGGTCGGTCGGGTCGGCCGTGGCGACAAACAGACGGCTGCCCCGCTTGCCCAGCACCAGCAACTGGTACTGCGTGGCCGTCTTGGTGTCGAGGATGTTCTTGGGGACCTTCTGCAGGTCGACCGCGTTGAGGTCGAGCAGCGGCAGCGCGAGTGCATGCGACAGCGTATGGGCGAGGTCGGCCGGCGATACGGCGCCGGCCGCGACGACGGCGGAGGCGAAGCTGGATTTGCGGTCGCGCGCGGCCTTCAGCAGGTCTTCGGCGGCCTTGCTGCTGATCTTGCCGGCGTTGACGAGCACACGTGCCACGCCAGACAGGGCGTTCGGTGGAGACTCGATCGTCGTTTCCGCGGCCATCTACATGCGTCGAGCGACATTCATATCCGATCGATCATCGCCGATCCGCCCAGGCCTGTAAACGGTGCACAAGCATGACTCGTGCCCATGGCACACGCGCTTACAAAGCGCGGCGGAAGCGGATCAAAGTGAATGCCCCTCGGCTGGCGGCTCGAGGAAAAGACTGGTCGGGGTGAGAGGATTCGAACCTCCGGCCTCTACGTCCCGAATTCCATCCGGACGCCTTTTCGGGCCTCTTCTGAACGAAGTATCAACATCTTAGCGCGGTTTTGCATGGCGTTGCGCGACGTTGCACGGGGGCCATCGGGAGCAGATTTGGAGCAGCGCAGCTACGGTCTGCTCCAGAACACCGTAGCCAGCGAGGTCGTATAGGAACCGGCTTATACGGTTGGCCAGGAGCCCCGGCAGGGCCGGCTCTTGGTCCTTGCGTGGGTATGGCCCGGAGCTCTCAGAGGTACTCGTCCTTCCAGCGCGCCGCGTCGGCCACCAGCTGAGTCAGCCGGTCGGCCTGGCGGGCCACGAAGTCGGCGATGCCCTGCACGAAGGCCCGCTCGGCCTCGTCCTCGTACTCGGCCGCCTGGGCCTGCGCCGCAGCTTCTGCGGCGGCCAGCTTGGCCAGGCGCTGGCCCTCGCGGCGCATCAGCTTGCGGTCGACGCCGCAGCGGGCAGCAAAGTCGGCCAGGGTAAAGGCCGAGACCTCGGCGTGGCTGAAGACGTCGCCGTAGGCCATGGCCAGTTCGGTGTCGAAGCCGTCGTACTGCAGCACGCTCACCAGGTCGTACCAGGGCGTGGGCTCCAGCAGGCCGCCCGGGCGCACGAAGAAAGAGAAGTTCTTGCCGTGGGCGTCGCTGTTGCCAATCAAGAATTGGAAGAGCGCCCAGCGCAGCATGGCCAGCCGTGTGGCCGCCTTGTTGGCCGTGAGGTCGGCGCATCCGAATAGGCGCTCGAAGCTCACGCCGTCGCGGATGTGGCGCACCGCCTCGGCACTGCCCAGGTTGCGCTCGTATTTGTAGGCCACGGGCAGGTCGCACGCCTGGCAGGCGTCGATGATGTGCCGGCGGTGAACCCGCGGCTGGCCGCCGACGTCTTCGACTTCGCGGTCGAAGCGGCGCACGACCAACACCGGGCGGGGCGTGCGCATCAGGCCCACCTCAGCAGCCGGCAGGCCCATGCGGCGAGCGAGCGACATGCAGAAGTGCTCGTTGACCGCCAGATGCGGCGTCTGCGGGTTGCCAGTGTCGGGCTTGAGGATGTGGGTGGATGCCAGTCGTTGCCCGTCCACCAGAAAAAGTCGCCCGCCTTCCCGTCCCAGCTCGGCCATCGGCCGGTCGAGGTAGACCAGCAGTTTGTCCTGCAGGCCGGCCACCGACATGCGCACCTTGCCGTCCCAGACCGTCAGCGGCACGTGCTCACGCTCTGCGATGCGCTGGTCGAGCTCCTGGAGGGGGATTTCTCGGAGGATGGGTTCGCCCCCCGGCTGCGCCGCGGCTGCGTCGCCAGAGAAGCGCAGGGCGCCTGCGGTCTCGGCGCCAAGGGCCCAAATCAGGCCGAAGACGTTGGTCTTGGCCAGACCGTTGTAAGCCACGGCCACATCCAGAGCCCGCCCTTCGGGCAGAAGGTGCTCGATGAAGCGCTTGATGGATGCGGACGCGTAGTCGGCCGCCGGGCGCACCAGGGGCAGTGCCGGAGACAGTGGGTAAGACTGGGCGTCGGCGACCCAGGGCTCGGCGTAGTTCAGGCCCCAGCGGTCGTCGCGCCCTTCATGCTCGATGGTGGCGACACGGGTCTCGTCGGCCCAGACGTGCAATGCGTGGGTCATGTCGCTTGCCTCATGGCTTCGGGGAGCCGATAGGGACCGTCGGGCTGCCTGAGCTGCCCGAGCCGCTTGATGAGGCCGCTTCGCGGACCCACGGGTGCTCCTTGGGCAGCACCATGAGCGTGAGGCCCAGGCCATCGAGCACGGCCAAGGCTTTGTCCAGGCGCACCGAGCCCTGGCCGTTTTCGAGCCGGGACATGAGGTCCACCGACACGCCAAGCAGGCCAGCGGCATCGTCGATGCGCAGCGACTGCGACTTGCGGCGCTCGCGCACGACCGGGCCCAGGTCAGGGGCTGACTGGAGCAGGGTCGGTCGGCGGGTGGCGGAGTCGGCCATTTCGGAATTTCAGTTGCGGGGCTTCTGCAGAGCGCTTGAGGCGGGAAGTTTCTGTTATTCCGAAATTGTAGGGGGTTCCGGGGGTTTTATCAACTAGAATTTCGGTAAATCAGAAACTGATGAGTCCTAGATGCCCTGTGAGCAAGTATTTCTGATTTTCCGAAACTTTGGCTGAGGTTCAAGAGGCCCAACCGGCCACGTACTTCCGCCATGGAACACTGACGCGATGACCGACCAACCAAGACCCCAACGCCAGCTCGACGTCCAGCGCTGGCTGGGGCGGTGCATGCTGCGCTTGCAGCAGTACGAGCGACTGATGAAGACGCTGCTGGCTCACCACGAACTGGCCGGCCCCGCCGACACGCTGGAAGCCCAGCGGGCCGCGAACTTGGAGAAGGTCTCGGACAAGACCTTGGGTACGCTGCAGGGGCTCTGGGAGCCTCGTTGCGCGCAACGCCGTGCAGCGAAACGCAAAGGCGCGCAGGGGCACGAAGCGTCCCACGCGACCATTTCTGGAGCAGATTTGGAGCAGCTTGGCCGTTTTGCGCTGTTTTGCGCGTTGTCCGCGTTGCGCGGACTGGCCTAAGTGCTTGATTTTGCTGAAGAATTCCTGGTCGGGGTGAGAGGATTCGAACCTCCGGCCTCTACGTCCCGAACGTAGCGCTCTACCAGGCTAAGCTACACCCCGATGTTCGTCGCCCCAGGCAGGTGCGACCGGACCGCTCATTTACGTCAACGCTCATTTCCGTCGATCTTGCACCGGAAAGGCCTAGGAAGACCGATGAACAGCCCGAACACATAATTCTAGCAGAGCTTCGCGGGCTCCCGACGGGGGCAGCGATTCGATGCAGCGGCGGGCTCGGTCGGCTTCGTCCGCAGCCGCAGCGCGCGTGGCGTCCAGCGCGCCGGTGCGACGAACCAGCGCAATGATGTCAGGCAGCCGCTGGACCTCGCCGTGCTCGATGGCTGCGCGCACCAGGCTGCGATCGGATTCGCTGCCGCGCTGCATCGCAATCAAGAGCGGCAGGGTCGGTTTGCCCTCCCGCAGGTCGTCGCCGACATTCTTGCCCAGTTCGTCGCTGTTGCCTTCGTAGTCCAGCAGGTCGTCGACCAGCTGAAAGGCCGTGCCGAGCGCACGGCCGTAGGCGGCGCAGCTGTCTTCGAGCGCGGCGTCGGCGCCGGCGAGGACCGCACCCAGGCGTGCGCTGGCCTCGAAAAGCTTGGCGGTCTTGTAGCGGATCACACGCAGGTAGTCCTCGACCGTGATGTCGGGGTCGTGCATGTTCATCAGCTGCAGCACCTCGCCCTCGGCGATCACGTTGGTGGCGTCGGCCAGCACGTCGAGCACGCGCATGCGGTTGACCGACACCATCATCTGGAAGGCGCGCGAATACAGGAAGTCGCCGACGAGCACGCTGGCCGCGTTGCCGAACAAGGCATTGGAGGTGGCGCGACCGCGGCGCAGGGACGATTCGTCGACGACGTCGTCGTGCAGCAGCGTGGCCGTGTGGATGAACTCGACGGTGGCCGCGAGTTCGAAGCGCTCGGGGCCCTCGAAGCCCAGTGCCTGCGCGAACAGCAGCACCAGGCGCGGCCGGATGCGCTTGCCGCCGGCACTGACGATGTAGGTCGAGATCTGGTTGATCAGCGCAACCCGCGACGCCAGTCTTTCGCGGATGACGGCGTCGACCTGCCGCATGTCGGGCGCCATCGGGTCGATGGCCGATGCGGCTGCAGCGTCGAGGGTGGATTGCAAGGTGGGGCCAGGGGTTGCTGTGGAATTATAGGAAGCGGGCGGGGAAACCCGTGCTGCATCGCGCCAGCTGCCGAAGCGGGGCTGGCCGGCGCGGCCCCTGCCGACAGGGTGGGAAGTCGCCGCTCATGCTGCTGTGGTAATATGGAGAGCTTTTCCGTTCGCGAAGCCCATCTCGATGGCGCATGCTGAGCGGGATCGCAGAGCTGGCACCGGCGACGGTGTCGATCGATTCCAGAAAGGGCACACATGTACGCGGTCATAAAAACCGGGGGCAAGCAATACAAGGTTGCAGCCGGCGAAAAGATCAAGGTAGAACAGATTGCTGCGGACGTGGGCCAGGAGATCGTGATCGAACAGGTGCTCGCCGTCGGCAACGGCGCCGAGCTTCAGGTCGGCACGCCCTGGGTCGCGGGCGCCAACGTCAAGGCCACCGTGCTCGCGCATGGCAAGCACGACAAGGTTCGCATCTTCAAGATGCGCCGCCGCAAGCACTATCAACGGCATGGCGGTCATCGCCAGACCTACACCGAGCTGCAGATCGCTTCGGTCAACGCCTGAGGGAGCACTGAACCATGGCACAGAAAAAGGGCGGCGGCTCGACCCGCAACGGCCGCGATTCGAAGCCGAAGATGCTCGGCGTGAAGGTGTTCGGCGGTCAGGCCATCTCGGCCGGCTCGATCATCGTCCGCCAGCGCGGCACGAAGTTCCATGCCGGCACCAATGTCGGCATGGGCCGTGACCACACGCTATTCGCGCTGGTCGACGGCACCGTGTCGTTCGAGGTCAAGGGCCCGCAGAACCACCAGACGGTGTTCGTGGCCCCGCTCTGACGCTCGAGCGCAGCCACGGACCCGAAGCCCCGGCCTGCCGGGGCTTCGTCTTTGTAGGCCCCATCCGAGGATAGCCGCATGAAATTCATCGATGAAGCCACGATCGACGTCGCCGCCGGCGACGGTGGCAGCGGCTGCGTGAGCTTCCGTCGTGAGAAGTTCATCCCCTTCGGCGGGCCCAACGGCGGCGACGGCGGCCGTGGCGGCAGCGTCTGGGCGCTGGCCGACCGCAACATCAATACGCTGATCGACTACCGCTACGCACGCCGCCACGAGGCGAGGAACGGCGAACCCGGGCGTGGATCGGACCAGTTCGGCGCCGCCGGCGACGACATCGTGCTGCGCATGCCGGTGGGGACGATCGTGCGCGACGCCGAGACCGGCGAGGTGCTGACCGAACTCCTCGAGCATGGCCAGAAGGTGCTGCTGGTCAAGGGCGGCGACGGCGGCTTCGGCAATCTGCATTTCAAGAGCAGCACCAATCGCGCACCTCGGCAGAAGACGCCCGGCTGGCCGGGTGAGCACAGGAAGCTGGCGCTCGAATTGCGCGTGCTGGCCGACGTCGGCCTGCTGGGCATGCCCAATGCCGGCAAGTCGACCTTGATCGCCGCCATTTCCAACGCGCGGCCGAAGATCGCCGACTACCCCTTCACCACGCTGCACCCCAACCTGGGCGTGGTGCGTGTGGGGCCCGAGCAGAGCTTCGTGGTGGCCGACATCCCGGGGCTGATCGAGGGCGCCTCGGAAGGCGCCGGTCTCGGCCACCAGTTTCTGCGCCACCTGCAGCGCACCCGGCTGCTGCTGCACATCGTCGACCTGGCGCCCTTCGACGACAGTGTGGACCCCGTGAAGCAGGCGCGTGCGATCGTGGCCGAGCTAAAGAAATACGACCCGGCGCTGCACGCCAAGCCGCGCTGGCTGGTGCTCAACAAGCTCGACATGGTGCCGGAGGAAGAACGCGCCGCACGGGTGAAGGAATTCGTGCGCCGCTATCGCTGGAAGGGGCCGGTCTTTCAGATCTCGGCGCTCGCGCGCCAGGGTCTGCAACCGTTGATCGAGCAGATCTACCTCCATGTGTCGAAGCAGCACCAGGAAGCGCCGCTGCCCGATCCGCGCTTCGACCGCCCGCCGGAGACCGCCGGCCATGCCTAGCGTGCTGTCCGGCGCCCGCCGCATCGTCGTCAAGGTCGGCTCCAGCCTGGTCACCAACGATGGCCGTGGCATCGATGCCGAGGCCATCGGCAACTGGTCGCGACAGCTGGCCACCCTGGCGCGCCAGGGGCGAGAGCTGGTGATGGTGTCCAGCGGCGCCATCGCCGAGGGCATGAAGCGGCTGGGCTGGGCGACGCGGCCCAGGGAGATCCACGAACTGCAGGCCGCTGCCGCCGTGGGCCAGATGGGCCTGGCGCAGATGTACGAAACCAAGCTGCGCGAGCAGGGCATGGGCAGCGCCCAGGTGCTGCTGACGCACGCCGACCTGGCCGACCGCGAGCGCTACCTCAATGCACGCTCGACGCTGCTGACGCTGCTGTCGCTGAATGTGATCCCGGTGATCAACGAGAACGACACCGTCGTCAACGACGAGATCAAGTTCGGCGACAACGACACGCTGGGTGCCCTGGTGGCCAACCTGGTGGAGGCCGACGCGCTGGTGATCCTGACCGACCAGCGCGGCCTGTATGCGGCCGACCCGCGCAAGGATCCGGCGGCGCGCTTCATCGACGAGGCCCAGGCCGGCGATCCGCAGCTCGAACGGATGGCCGGCGGGGCCGGCTCCAGCATCGGCCGGGGCGGCATGATCACCAAGATCCTGGCCGCCAAACGTGCGGCCGGCAGCGGCGCCAGCACCGTGATCGCCTGGGGTCGCGAACCCGACGTGCTGCTGCGTCTTGCCGCCGGCGAGGCCATCGGTACCGCGCTGGTGGCGCGCACGCCCAAGCTCGCGGCGCGCAAGCAGTGGATGGCCGACCACCTGCAGCTTCGCGGCGCCGTGACCGTGGATGCGGGCGCGGTGGTCAAGCTGCGCGAGGAGGGCAAGAGCCTGCTGCCGATCGGCATGACCGAGGTGCAGGGCGACTTCGTGCGCGGCGACGTGATCGCGGTGAGGGATGCCGCCGGTCAGGAAATCGCCCGCGGCCTGGCCAATTACTCGGCGGCCGAGGCGCGGCTCATCGCGCGTCGGGCCTCGTCACAGATCGAAGCGCTGCTGGGCTACGCCAACGAGCCCGAGATGATCCACCGCGACAACCTCGTGCTGGCCTGAACGCAGCCCTTCAGGCGCCAGGCTCTGGCTCGGGATGCGCGGTGCCCGGTGGCTCGGCGTGCGGCAGGTCGTCGTGCCGGGCGTGGCGCATGCCGGACCGCAGGTAGCGGTTGTGATGGTGCGTGCGCGGCAGGAAGCGCGCCAGTTCGGTCAGCGCCATCTCGTAGACACCGCGCTTGAACTCGATCACCACGTCCAGCGGCACCCAGTAGTCGTTCCAGCGCCAGGCGTCGAATTCGGGGTGGTCGGTGGCGCGCAGGTTCATGTCGCTGTCGCGGCCCAGCAGCCGCAGCAGGAACCAGATCTGCTTCTGGCCGCGGTAATGCCCCCGCGCATCCTTGCGGATGAAGTGGTCGGGCACCTCGTAGCGCAGCCAGTCGCGCGTGCGACCGATGATCTCCACGTGCTCGGGCATCAGCCCGACTTCCTCGTGCAGTTCTCGGAACATGGCCTGCTCGGGCGACTCTCCGTGCTTGATGCCGCCCTGCGGAAACTGCCAGGAGTGGGTGCGCAGTCGCTTGCCCCAGAACACCTGGTTCCGGGCGTTGAGCAGGACAATGCCGACGTTGGGCCTGAAGCCGTCCCGGTCGAGCATAATCAGACCCCAATTTTCGTGACTGAAATCATTATTGCACCGGCACAGTGCGGCTAGCGATTAATCGCAAACCCGCATCGGCTGCACGCGGCGGCCAAGGGGTCGGCAACGGGGCGGCGACGGTGTCCAACACGCGCCATGAAAGCCTCACAGACCTTCGTTTCCACGCTCAAGGAAGCCCCGGCCGATGCCGAGATCGTCAGCCATCGCCTGATGATGCGCGCCGGCATGATCAAGCGCCTGTCGGCCGGCATCTACAGCTACATGCCGATGGGCCTGCGGGTGATCCGCAAGGTCGAGACCATCATCCGCGAGGAGATGAACCGCGCCGGTGCGGTGGAACTGCTGATGCCGGTGGTGCAGCCGGCCGAACTGTGGCAGGAGACCGGCCGCTTCCAGGCCTACGGGCCGGAGTTGATGCGCGTGAAGGATCGTCACCAGCGCGACTTCGTCATCCAGCCGACCAGCGAAGAGGTCATCACCGACATCGCGCGCCAGGAGCTGCGCAGCTACAGGCAACTGCCGCGAAATTTCTACCACATCCAGACCAAGTTCCGCGACGAGCGCCGGCCGCGCTTCGGCGTCATGCGCGGGCGCGAATTTACGATGAAGGACGCCTATTCCTTCGACCGCGACCAGGCCTCGGCGCTGAAGAGCTACCAGGCCATGTTCGACGCCTACAAGCGCATCTTCGACCGTTTCGGCCTGCAATACCGCGCGGTGGCGGCCGATACCGGCGCCATCGGCGGCGATGCGTCGCATGAATTCCAGGTCATCGCCGATACCGGCGAGGACGCCATCGCCTACTGCCCGGCCAGCGACTACGCGGCCAACGTCGAGCTGGCCGAGGCGCTGCCGCTGATCGCCGCGCGCGCGACGCCGGCGCAGCCGCTGGCGAAGACGCCCACGCCGGGCAAGAGCACGTGCGAGGACGTGGCGGTGCTGCTGGGCCTGCCGCTGTCGCACACGGTCAAGTCGCTGGTGCTGGCCACCGACGAGAAGAACGAAGCCGGCGATGTGGTCAAGACCACCGTCTGGCTGCTGCTGGTGCGCGGCGACCACGGTCTGAACGAGGTGAAGGCGGGCAAGGTGCCGGGGCTGAAGGCCGGCTTCCGCTTTGCCACCGTCGCCGAGATCGAGGACCATTTCGGCTGCAAGCCCGGCTACCTGGGCCCGATTGGCACGAAGAAGCCGGTCAGGCTGGTGGCCGACCGCACGGTGGCCCACATGGCCGATTTCGTCTGCGGCGCCAACGAGGCCGACTTCCACCTCACCGGCGTCAACTGGGGCCGCGACCTGCCCGAGCCCGACCTCGTGGCCGACATCCGCAATGTCGTGGCCGGCGATCCGTCGCCCGACGGCCGGGGCGTGCTGGCGATCCAGCGCGGCATCGAGGTCGGCCATGTGTTCTACCTCGGCACGAAGAAATACAGCGAGCCGATGGGCGCGAACTTCCTCGACGAGAACGGCAAGCCGCAGCCCTTCGAGATGGGTTGCTACGGCATCGGCGTGACGCGGCTGCTGGGGGCGGCGATCGAGCAGAACCACGACGAGCGCGGCATCATCTGGCCGGCGGCGATGGCGCCCTTCAGCGTCGTTGTCTGCCCGATCGGCATCGACCGCAGCGCCGAGGTCAGGGCCGCCGCCGAGCAGCTGCACGACCAGCTCGCCGCCACCGGCATCGACGTCGTGCTGGACGACCGCGGCGAGCGCCCGGGCGCGATGTTTGCCGACTGGGAGCTGATCGGCGTGCCGCTGCGCGTGGTGATCTCCGACCGCGGTCTGAAGGCCGGCACGGTCGAGGTGCAGGGCCGGCGCGACGACGCCGCCGCTGCCGTGCCGGTGGTCGAGGCGCTGGCTGCCGTCCGGGCCCGACTGGAGGCATGACTGCACCGGCGGCCCGCCTCGACCGTCGGGCCTTCGCCTGTGCCGGGGCGGCCCTGCTGCTGGCGCCTGCAGCGCCGGCCTGGGCCGGCGCGCAGCGCGAGGAGCCGCTGGCCGATTCGATCCGTTCGATGCTGTCGGCGTCGGTGTCCGAACTGGCGCCACCGAAGCCGCGCTTCGATCAGATCGAGCAGCGGGTGGCCTATCTGCGCTGGCTGGGCGAGACCAGCCAGCGCCTGCGCCCGCGCAAGGCCGAGCACCAGACGCGCGTGGAGTTTCTGGAAACCGTGTGGTACGAAAGCCGCCGCGCCGGCCTCGAGACCGCGCTGGTGCTGGGCCTGATCCAGGTCGAGAGCGGCTTTCGCAAATACGCCATCAGCTCGGCCGGCGCACGCGGCTACATGCAGGTGATGCCGTTCTGGACGAAAGCGATCGGTGACGGCGACCCCAGCCGCCTGTTCCACCTGCAGACCAACCTGCGCTTCGGCTGCGTGATCCTGCGCCACTACCTCGACATCGAGCGGGGCGACCTGTTCCTGGCGCTGGGTCGCTACAACGGCAGCCGCGGCCGCGCCGAATATCCGAACCTGGTCTTCGGCGCGCGGCGGCAGTGGGACGTTCGCGTCTGACGCCGGTGCTCGGCTACAGGCCCTGCCAGGCCTGCGGCGCTGCGTCGCCGACACCGGCCAGCGACAGGGCGCGTTCCACCGTGTCGTCGATCAGTGCCTGGATGCTCTGCGGCCGGTGGTAGAACGCCGGCAGCGGCGGAAAGACGATGCCGCCCATCTCGGTGACGGCAGTCATGTTGCGCAGGTGGGCGAGGTTGAAAGGCGTCTCGCGCACCATCAGCAGCAGCCGGCGACGCTCCTTGAGCGTGACATCGGCCGCGCGCGTCAGCAGGTTGTCCGACAGACCGTGCGCGATGGCCGCCAGCGACTTCATCGAGCAGGGTGCGACGATCATCGCCGTGGTGGCGAAGCTGCCGCTGGCCACGCAGGCGCCGACGTCGCCGCAGGCGTGGCTGTGATCGGCGTGCGCCTCCAGCGCCCGGCGGTCCATGCCCAGCTCATGGTGGACGTTGAGAATGCCCGACGGCGTGGCGATCAGGTGCGTCTCGACGCCCAGTGCCCGCGCACGCTGCAGCACCCCCAGGCCATAGGCGGCACCGCTGGCGCCGCTGATGCCCACGACCAGCCGCGCACGGGCCATCTCAGGCCTTGTTCAGCACCTGCTGCAGCTCGCCCGACTGGTACATCTCCATCATGATGTCCGAGCCGCCGACGAATTCGCCACCGACGAAGAGCTGCGGGATCGTCGGCCACTGCGAGTAGTCCTTGATGCCCTGGCGGACCTCTTCGTCTTCGAGCACGTTGAAGGTCTTGAAGTCATTGACGCCGCAGGCCTTGAGCACCTGCACCGCGCGGCCGGAGAAGCCGCACATCGGAAATTGCGCCGTCCCCTTCATGAAGAGCACCACGTGGCTGCCCTTGACCAGATCGTCGATGCGTTGCTGAACGTCGCTCATGGCGAAGCCTCTCGAAGAATGCGAGTTGAAGTAGATGCCGCTGTTATACGGCAAAGGGCAAGACCGTCCTGCCGGCGCCGGCATGGCCGGCCGGCACGGTCAATAGGCGTACCTGACGCCCAGCTGCAGCAGCGGCTGCAGGCGCAGGTCGCGCAGGCCGTTGTCGAGCCCCTGAGCGCCGAAGCGCGCGCCACCCAGGCGCCAGCTGGCACTGGAAAATCTGCCCGACCAGCCGACGTCGGCGCTGAAGCTCAAACCCGTCTTGGGCACCCAGCCGGTCCAGCCCAGGCCGAGGTAGGGTGACGTCGGCGTGCTCAGGTCGATCGCGGCGTGGCTGCGCAGGTCGAACAGCAGGCCGCTGGTGGCGCGGAAGCGGCCCTGCGCGAACGGCAGCTGCAATCCGAAGGTGCCGAGGTCATAGTCGCCCAGCAGGGCGGCGCGCACGCGCGGTGCCAACTCCGGCGACTCGCTCAGGCTCCAGCGCGTGATGGGGGCTTCGACGACGTCGAAACGTGCCTGCCAGCGCGGCCAGGCCAGACTGCCGTCGGGCACCGACAGTCCCTCGGCGCCGTGGGCCGGCAGCGCCAGCAGGGCGACCAAGCCCAGCAGCACGCTTGGCAGAGGTTGAACGCGCAGCGCTGCAGCCATGTCCAGCTCCCTTCATAGACACAACCATCATGCGCCGAAGCCGGCTGTCTGGCATCCCCCGCGTCCGCCAGGGTGTGCATGAATGACGGTGATTCAGCCGGCGGACCAGCGGCCGCCGCTGCAGCGGTCGTGACCGGCCAGGTCCTGCCGCGTCGCCACCGCTTCGAAGCCGGCAGCAGACAGCTGCGCACGCACCGCGGGCCCCTGGTCGTATCCATGTTCGACCAGCAGCCGACCGCCGGGCATGAGGTGTGCCGGCGCGCCGGCGACGATGACGCGCAGCGCATCCAGTCCGTCACCACCCGGTGTCAGCGCATGCCGGGGTTCGTGGGCCAGCGCCGTCAGGTGTGCGTCGTCGCCGGCGATGTAGGGCGGATTGGCCAGCACGAGCTCGAAGCGGCGGCCCGCCAGCCCGCGCCACCACGACCCGCACAGCCATTCGATGCGGGTGCCGTTGGCCTGCGCATTGCGCTGCGCCACCGCCAGCGCACCGGCGTCGATGTCGGTGGCGGTGACCACGGCGTCGGGCCGTGCATGGGCGATGCTGACCGCGATCGCGCCGCTGCCCGTGCCCAGGTCGAGCACATGCGGCTGCACCTGTCCTGCCATCAGCTCCAGCGCCCAGTCGACCAGCAGTTCGGTGTCGGGCCGCGGCACCAGCACCGCCGGGGTGACGACAAAGGGCAGGCCGTGGAATTCGCGCTCGCCCACCAGGTAGGCCAGCGGCACGCCGGCGGCGCGCTGCGCGAGGTCTTGGCGATAGGCCTGTTCCACGGCCGCGGGCAGTTCCGCGTCGTCGTGAGCGATCAGCCAGCTGCGCGGTCGACCCAGCCGCCGGGCCAGCAGCAGCTGCGCATCGAGCCGGTCCACGCCCTGGGCGCGGGCCAGCGCCAGCGCGGCGGCCACCTGCATCAGGCCGCCCCGGTCTCGAGCTGGGCCAGCTGCTGCGCGGCGCGCTCGGCCTGCAGCGCAGCCACCAGATCGCCGAGATCGCCGTCCATCACCGCGCCCAGCTTGTACAGCGTGAGATTGATACGGTGGTCGGTCACGCGGCCCTGCGGAAAGTTGTAGGTGCGGATGCGGTCGGAGCGGTCACCGCTGCCGATCAGCGCCTTGCGCGTGGCGGCTTCCCGCGCCGCGCGTTCGCTGCGCTCCTTGTCGCGCAGCCGCGCGGCCAGCACGGCCATCGCCTTGGCCTTGTTGCGGTGCTGGCTGCGGTCGTCCTGGCATTCGGCGACGATGCCGGTGGGCAGGTGGGTGATGCGGATGGCGCTGTCGGTCTTGTTGACATGCTGGCCGCCGGCGCCGCTGGCACGGAAGGTGTCGATGCGCAGCTCGGCCGGGTTGAGTTGCACCTCTTCGGCTTCGTCGGGTTCGGGCATCACCGCCACCGTGCAGGCGCTGGTGTGGATGCGGCCCTGGGCCTCGGTGGCCGGCACGCGCTGCACGCGGTGGCCACCGGATTCGAAGCGCAGCCTGGCATAGGCACCGTCCCCTTCCACGCGCAGCACCAGTTCCTTGTAGCCACCCAGCTCGGCAGGGTTCTCGCTCAGCACCTCGGTGCGCCAGCCCTGGCGTTCGCAGTAGCGCTGGTACAGGCGTGCCAGGTCGCCGGCGAACAGGGCCGACTCGTCGCCGCCAGTGCCGGCACGGATCTCGAGGAAGGCATTGCGGTCGTCATCGGGGTCTCTCGGGATCAGCGCGGCCTGCAGGTCGGCGTCCAGGCGCTGCAGGTCGGCCTCGGCGCCGGCGGCCTCGTCGCGCGCCATCGCCTGCATCTCGGCGTCGAGACCAGCGTCGGCCAGCATCTCGCGTGCGCCGGCCAGGTCGGCCTCGCGCGCCTGGTAGCGGCGGAACAGGCCGACCACATGGGCGGCCTCGGACTGTTCGCGCGACAGGCTGCGGTAACGCCTGATGTCGGCCGACACCTGCGGGTCGGCCAGCAGGGCATCGAGCTCGGACAGCCGCAGCGCCAGGCGTTCGAACTGTTCTCTCAGCGAGGGGGTCATGGCGGGCGCGGCCGGCCCGTCGATTCAGCGTGGGCGGCCGGACGTCGGAAGGGCGCTAACGGCTGTCGCCGCCGGGCGTGCGGCTGCTGCCGCGCAGGAACAGGCGCGACACGGTCTGCGCGAGCTGCTCGCGCTCGGGCCCGTCGACCGAATGCAGCTCGGCCAGGGTGCCGTGCAGCATCTTGTGCGTCAGGCCGCGGGTCAGGGCCTCGAGCACGGCCTCGACCGGCTCGCCCTTGGCCAGCTGCTTGCGGGCACGGGCCAGCGCCACGGTGCCCCAGTCCTCGGCCTGACGGTTGAGCGCCTGGATCAGCGGCACCGCGGCACGCTGGTCCAGCCAGTGCGAGAAGCTCTGCACGCCGGCGTCGATGATGGCCTCGGCCTGCTGCACCGCGGCCTGGCGCTTCTCGCCGGCGGTCTGCACCAGCGCCGACAGGTCGTCGACGGTATAGAGGTAGACATCGCCCAGCGAGCTGACCTCGGGCTCGATGTCGCGCGGCACGGCCAGGTCGACCATGAACATCGGGCGGTGCCGGCGCTGCCTGAGCGCGCGCTCGACAGCGCCCAGGCCGATGATGGGCAGCGTGCTGGCGGTGCAGGACACGACCGCATCGAATTCATGCAGCCGCGTCGGCAGGTCCGACAGGCGCAGCGCGTGGGCGCCGAAGCGGGCGGCCAGCCGTTCGCCGCGCTCCAGCGTGCGGTTGGCCACGGCCATGCTCCTGGGCGTGCGCGCGGCAAAGTGCGTGGCCACCAGTTCGATCATCTCGCCGGCACCGACGAACAGCACGTTGACGTCCGACAGCCGCTCGAACAGCTGTGACGCCAGCCGCACCGCCGCCGCCGCCATGCTGATCGAGTGCGCGCCGATCTCGGTGGCGGTGCGCACTTCCTTGGCGACCGAGAACGAGCGCTGGAAGAGCTGGTGCAGCGTCGTGCCCAGGGTGCCGGCTTCGTCGGCCTGGCGCACGGCCTGCTTCATCTGGCCGAGGATCTGCGGCTCGCCCAGCACCATCGAGTCGAGCCCCGAGGCCACGCGGAAGGCATGCCGCGCCGCGGCCCGGTCCTCGAGCACATAGGTGTGACTGCGCAGGTGGTCGGCGCTGACGCCGCCGTGACCGGCCAGCCAGCCCATCACCGGGGTCACCAGTTCCTGCGGCGGGGCGCGGTCGGCCGCCACGTAGAGCTCGGTGCGGTTGCAGGTGGAGACCAGCGCCGCCTCGGGCATCACGCGCTGCAGACGCTCCTGCAGGCCGCGCAGGGCCGGCGTCATGGCGTCGGGGGCGAACGCAAACCGCCCCCGCAGGTCGAGCGGGGCGGTGGTGTGGTTCAGGCCGAGGGCAAAGACAGGCACGGGTGCGATTGTAGGATCGAGCCTCACCCGACGGGCAAGGTGACGATGGTCGAGTGTGTCCAAGCCTTTTGCTGCCATGCTTGACGCTTGTCAAGTCAAATGACGCCACAACCTGCGGCAAACCCATGGGCCCGCTCGACTTTTTCTGGCACCTGACCAACCTGCTCGCCGTCGGCCTTCTGTTTGCACTGGTGGCGACGGCGGGTACCAAGCTGATCTGGCGGCGCGCACTGGCCGCGGTGGCGTGGCGCCGGCTGCTGCTGGCCAGCGGCGGCGCCGCCGCCGGCGTCACGCTCGCCGGGCTGGTGGTATTCGGCCGCGACGGCCGCATGGCCACCTACGCGCTGATGGTGCTGGCGGTGGCGGCAGCCTTGGGCTGGACGGGCTTGCGCCGGCGCGCCTAGACCGTCTCGTCGGCCAGCACCGGCGTGCCGCGCAGCGAATGCGGCAGTGCGCCGGTGATGCGCACGTCGACCATCTGCCCGACCAGCCGCGCCGCCAGCGGACCGCCATCGAAATTGACGATGCGGTTGCACTCCGTGCGGCCCATCAGTTCGGCGGCATTCTTGCGCGACGGGCCTTCGACCAGGATGCGCTGCACGGTGCCGACGCGGCTGTCGCTGATGCGGGCCACGTTGCGCTCGATCGCCGCCTGCAGCTGCTGCAGGCGCTGCGACTTGACTTCGCGCGGGGTCTCGTCGGGCAGGTTGGCTGCCGGCGTGCCCGGCCGCGGGCTGAAGATGAAGCTGAAAGACGCATCGAAGCCGATGTCGTCGATGAGCTTCATCATCTTCGCGAAGTCGTCGTCGGTCTCGCCGGGGAAGCCGACGATGAAGTCGCTCGACAGGCTGATGCCCGGGCGCACGGCGCGCAGCTTGCGGAGGGTGCTCTTGTATTCCATCGCGGTATAGCCGCGCTTCATCGCCATCAGGATGCGGTCGCTGCCATGCTGCACCGGCAGGTGCAGGTGGTTGACCAGCTGCGGGATCTTCCCGTAGGCCTCGATCAGGCGCTGGGTGAACTCGTTCGGGTGGCTGGTGGTGTAGCGGATGCGCTCGATGCCCGGGATCCCGGCCACATAGTCCAGCAGCAGCGCGAAGTCGGCGCTCTCGCTGCTGTTGCCCATCGCACCACGGTAGGCATTGACGTTCTGGCCCAGCAGCGTCACCTCCTTCACGCCCTGGTCGGCGAGGCCGGCGACTTCGGTCAGCACGTCGTCGAAGGGGCGGCTGACCTCTTCGCCGCGCGTATAGGGCACCACGCAGTAGCTGCAGTATTTGCTGCAGCCTTCCATGATCGACACGAACGCCGAGGCGCCTTCGACGCGCGCCGGCGGCAGGTGGTCGAACTTCTCGATCTCGGGGAAGCTGATGTCGACCTGCGCGCGGCGCTCGGCCTTGCGCGCCTCGATCATCTGCGGCAGCCGGTGCAGCGTCTGCGGGCCGAAGACCAGGTCGACATAGGGCGCGCGCTCGATGATGGCGGCGCCTTCCTGGCTGGCCACGCAGCCGCCGACGCCGATCAGCACGCCCTTCTTCTTCAGGTGCTTGACGCGGCCGAGGTCGCTGAACACCTTCTCCTGCGCCTTCTCGCGCACCGAGCAGGTGTTGAAGAGGATGAGGTCGGCCTGCTCGGGGTCGTTCGTCGGCTCGTAGCCCTCGGCGGCGCGCAACACGTCGGACATCTTGTCCGAGTCGTATTCGTTCATCTGGCAGCCGAAGGTGCGGATGAAGACTTTCTTGGGCTCGTTCATGGCCGGCTCCAGCGCTGCGACACGGGGTCGAACTGCCAGGCGCGCGCCTGCTCGGCCGTCGCCGGCCAGGGCTGGTTGGCGATCTCGCTCGGGCGCAGGATCCAGATGTCGAGCAACTGGCCACCGCCCTCGGTGGTGTAGTGCACCAGCAGCCTGCGGCCGGCCAGCTGGCCCATCACCTCGAAGCGGTTGTCCTCGTTGCGGATGCGCGCGCCGGGCGCCAGCCGCGCCGGCTTGCCGTTGAGCAGCACATCGGGCGGCGCGACGCCCGTGAGCTCGCCGCGCAGCGCGGCAGGCGGAAACAGGCGCGGGACCTGGGCGGTCACCGCCGGGGCGGCCCAGAGCAGGGCCAGGCCGAGTGCAGCACAGCGAAGCATGGTGTGGATCCAGGGGCTGTGGACAAAACAAATCGGCCCGGGGTAACCGGGCCGACGGCGATCGAAAGGTGATCTGGTGGCGCTTCAGGGACTCGAACCCCGGACCTGCGGATTATGATTCCGTCGCTCTAACCGACTGAGCTAAAGCGCCTGAACCCAAAAGTATACAGCGCGCACCAACCGGATCAAGATGTTCAGCTTTTTCAAGAAGAAGGTGCAGACCCCGGCGCCGGAGGCCATTGCGGCGCCGGCGCCCGTCGCTGCGCCGGCACCGGCGACTGTGCCCGTACCCATGGCCGCGCTGGCACCGGTGACGGATGCGCCGGCCGCCGCCGCGGCGCCTGCTGCTGCGCCATCCGTGCCCAGATCCGGCTGGTTCGACCGCCTGAAGCAGGGCCTGCGCAAGACCGGCGGCAGCATCGCCCAGGTCTTCACCGGCACCCGCATCGACGACGCGCTGTATGAAGACCTGGAGTCCGCCCTGCTGATGGCCGATACCGGCGTGGCGGCGACGCAATTCCTGCTGCAGGACCTGAAGCGCCGTGTCAAGGACGCCAAGGCGACCGATGCCGGCGCGGTGAAGGCGCTGCTGGTCGACGCCATTGCCGAGCTGCTGCAGCCGCTGCAGCGCGGCCTGAGTGTCGGCCGGCACACGCCGACGGTGATCATGGTCGCCGGTGTCAATGGCGCCGGCAAGACGACGACCATCGGCAAGCTCACGCGCCACCTGGCCGCGGCCGACCAGCGCGTGCTGCTGGCGGCCGCCGATACCTTCCGCGCTGCCGCCCGCGAGCAGCTCGCGGTATGGGCCGATCGCAACCGCGTCGAGATCGTCAGCCAGGAAGGTGGCGACCCCGCGGCGGTGACCTTCGATGCCGTCAATGCCGGCCGTGCGCGCGGCTGCGACGTGGTCATTGCCGATACCGCCGGTCGCCTGCCGACGCAGCTGCACCTGATGGAAGAGCTGAAGAAGATCCAGCGCGTGATTGCCAAGGCACAGCCCGACGCGCCGCACGAGGTGCTGCTGGTGGTGGACGGCAATACCGGCCAGAACGCGCTGGCCCAGGTGCAGGCCTTCGACGCCGCGCTCGGGCTCACCGGCCTGGTCGTCACCAAGCTCGACGGCACCGCCAAGGGCGGTGTGCTGGCCGCCATCGCGCGCTGGTGCAGCGACAAGCAGCGCCCGCTGGCGGTCTATTTCATCGGCGTGGGCGAGGCGCTGGAGGACTTGCAGCCCTTCGATGCGCGCGAGTTCGCGCGCGCCCTGCTCGATTGACGGTGTTTCAGCCGGCAGCCGCCGGCCTGGAATCGTCGAAGTCGTCGAGAAAACCCGAGGGTACCGGCTCGGGGCCGGCATCGTGCATGGCGGCGTCGCCTTCGGCCAGCAGGGCGTCGAGCTCCTGCGTCTCGGGGATCGGGATCAGCGGCATCGGCCGCGAGCTGGGGGCCACCGGCTGCATCGGCCCGCTGCCGCGCACCAGGTCATGCGCCAGTGCGGTGCGCACCTCGGCCGGCGTCGGCAGGTGGCCCTCGCGCCAGACGTGCACGCGCACGCCGGCGGCCCGCAGCACGCGGGCCAGGCGCTCGTGGCGGCGGCGGCTGCGGGCGCTTTCCTCGCCCGCGCGCACGTCGATCACGGCCAGTACGCGCGAGCCGGTGTCGCACACCAGCAGGTCGGCGCTGAGCGTACCCACCCGCTGCAGCCACTCGGTGTAGGAATGCCGCGTGGGCACGCGCAGAAAGCGCGCCAGCGGCACCTGGGCCAGCACCATATAGCCCGGCAGGGCACGGCGCAGCAGTTCGTAGGACTGCCGCTCCTGCACCGTCATCACGCGTGCCGGTTCGGGGGGCCAGTCCTGCACCGTGTCGAGCGCGTCACGCAGGCTGCGCGATCCCTGCTGACGGCCGCGCAGGCGCGTGATCAGCAGCGTGATCAGCAGGGCCACGGCCCCGGCAAGGGCCATGGTCGAGGCAGAGTCGAGAAAGTCCATGTGGGTCGCCAATGCACCCCGTGGGTGCCGTCGTCGCGCAAAAGCCTGCAAGCTACGCGTGACGGGAGGTCGCGGTCAACCACGCGCCGGCGACGAAGGTATCCAATCGTTTCGGCGCTCGACAATGCCCGACAGGTGCGGCAATGCGCCGCGCTTGTGCTCAGCGCGGCGGCAGGCCGGGAAAACCCCCGCCGCCCATGCCGCCCATGCCCCCCATGCGGCGCATCATCTTCATCAGGCCGCCACCCTTCATCTTCTTCATCATCCCCTGCATCTGCTCGAACTGGTTGAGCATGCGGTTGACCTCCTGCACCTGCACGCCGGCGCCGGCGGCGATGCGGCGCTTGCGCGAGGCCTTGATGAGTTCGGGCTTGCGGCGCTCGAGCGGCGTCATCGCATGGATGATGCCTTCCATGCGGCGCACGTCGCGCTCGGCGCGGTTCATGTCGGCGCCGGCGGCCTTGGCGGTGAGCTGGCTGGGCAGCTTGTCCATCAGTCCGGCCAGGCCGCCCATCTTCTTCATCTGCGAGATCTGCATCAGGAAGTCGTTGAGGTCGAAGCCGCCGCCGGTCTTCACCTTGTCGGCCAGCTGCTGCGCGGCCTGCAGGTCGACGCCCTTCTGCACCTCCTCGACCAGCGCGACGATGTCGCCCATGCCGAGCACGCGGCCGGCGTGGCGGTCGGCGTCGAAGACCTCGAGCCCGTCGATCTTCTCGGACACGCCGGCAAATTTGATCGGCGCGCCGGTGATCTGCCGCACCGACAGCGCGGCGCCGCCGCGCGAGTCGCCGTCCAGCTTGGTCAGCACGACGCCGGTGAGCGGCAGCGCATCCTTGAAGGCCTTGGCGGTATTGATCGCGTCCTGGCCCTGCATGGCGTCGACGACGAACAGCGTCTCCACCGGCTTGAGCACCGCGTGCAGGTCGCGGATCTCGGCCATCAGCGCCTCGTCGATGCCCAGGCGGCCGGCGGTGTCGACCAGCAGCACGTCGAAATAGTGGCGCCGGGCGTGATCCAGCGCGGCCAGCGCGATGTCGTGCGGCTTCTGGTCGGGCGTCGACGAAAACCACTCGGCACCGGCCTGCGCGGTCACGGTCTTCAGCTGCTCGATGGCGGCCGGCCGGTAGACGTCGGCCGATACCGTCAGCACCTTCTTCTTGCGCTTCGTGATCAGGTGCTTGGCGATCTTGGCGGTCGATGTCGTCTTGCCCGAGCCCTGCAGGCCGGCCATCAGGATCACCGCCGGCGGCTGCGTGGCGAGGTCGAGGTCGGCCACGCCCGCGCCCATGGTGGCGGCGAGTTCCTTGTGCACGATGCCCACCAGCGCCTGGCCGGGGTTGAGCGAGCCCACCACCTCATGACCCAGGGCCTTGTCCTTGACGCGGGCGATGAAGTCCCGCACCACGGGCAGCGCAACGTCGGCCTCGAGCAAGGCCATGCGCACTTCGCGCAGCATGTCCTGGATGTTGCTCTCGGTGATGCGGGCCTGGCCGCGCATCGTCTTGACCAGCCGTGAGAGGCGGTCGGATAGGGTCGAGGCCATCGCGGGACGGCGCGTCGGCACGCGCCGCGAAAGTACACTGTGGCGATGATTTTATCGTCGGGCTCCGGCAGTGCCCTGGCCAGCGGCTGGCCGGGGGTGATGGCCAGCCTCCTGTATGCGGTGGCGGCGCTGCAGGGAGGCCGGCAGGAGCGCTGGGCGACGATGGCACTGCCCGCGGCCTGGATGGCCCATCTGCTGGCGCTGATCTTCGACCTCAGCGGCTGGGGCACGGGTGGCCAGGGCACGCGGCTCGGCTTCGCCCCGGTGCTGTCGCTGACGGTCTGGATCGTCATCGGCGTGCATGCCGTGGAAAGCCGCTTCGTGCCGCTGCCCGCCGTGCGTGGCTGGCTGGCACCGGTGGGCGTGCTGGTGGTGCTGCTGGCGGCGCTGTTTCCGGGCGACAGCCGGCAGTTCGGCTCGCCGCTGGCGGCCTTTCACTTCGTGCTCGGTGTCGGCGCCTATGGCCTGTTCGGCGCCGCGGTGCTGCACGGCGCGCTGCTCGATGCCGCCGAGCGTCGCATGCGCATGAAGGGCCCGTCGCCGGGCGGCGGTACGGGCATGCCGCTGCTGCAGCTCGAACGGCTGACCTTCCGCTTCGTCGAGGTCGGATTTCTCGTGCTGTCGGCCACCGTGCTGCTGGGGCTGTTCACGGCCACGCAGTGGCGCTGGGATCACAAGACCGTCTTTTCGCTGCTGGGCTGGGCGGTATTCGCGGCGCTGCTCGTCGGTCGCCGCCTGCAGGGCTGGCGCGGACGCCGCGCCACGCGCTGGCTGTATGTCGGCGCGGCGCTGCTGCTGCTGTCCTATGTGGGCTCGCGCTTCGTGCTCGAAGTCCTGCTCGGCCGTCCGTCGGCCTGAAGCCGGCCCACCCGATCCCCACCCGATGAAATACCTGCTGCTCCTGCTCGTGGTCGGCGTCGTGCTGTTTCTGATGTTCGGCCGCCGGCGCAAGCCTGACGAAGACCGTCCTGACGCCGGCGACCGCCCGGCCGCCCGGCGTCCGGGCGAGGCCGCGACGATGCTGGCCTGTGCGCACTGCGGCGTGCACCTGCCGCGCGATGATGCGGTGCTCGACGCCGCCGGCCGCGCCTACTGCGGCGAGGCGCACCGCATCGCCGGCCCGCGCTGAGGCGCGCGACCGTACCGTGGACGAGCCCGGCACCGGCCCTGCACCGGCGGCGTCGCCTGCCGGCGGCGACCGGCGCAGCGGTGACCGTCGCGTCGGCGATCGGCGCAGGTCCGACCGCCGCGGCACGCGTGCGCCCCTGCCCGACGAGTCGTGGTTCGGCGCCGTCGGTGTCGACGGCGATCGCCACGCCGACGCCCGCGAGTCCTTCTTCGACCCCGGCTGGCTGGCCGCCGGCGAAGAAGCGGCCGACAGCCACTTCATCACCCGCGAGGCGCGGCGCGTGGCGACGGCGCAGGACACCGCGCTGGCGCGCGTCTATCGCACCTATGCCGCCGCGCGCGCGGTGGTCGGCCTGGTGCTGGTGGCCGTGCAGGCGGCCAGCGGCCTGCTGGGCTCGCGGCCGGCGCTGGCGTCGGCGCTGCTGTGCCTGGCCTACGCCGTGCAGGCCATCACCTTCTGGCTGCTGCCGCGCTACCAGCCGCTGAGTGCACCGCAGTCCAAGCGCAGCCAGCGCCGGCTGCAGTGGCTGGCGACGATCGGGGTCGACCTGGTCGTCTTTGCCGGGCTGCACATGCTGGAGCCGGGCTCGAGCTTCAACTTCGCGGCCCTGCTGGTGCTGCCGGTGCTGATGGCCGGTGTGTTGACCAGCCGCCTGCTGGCGCTGGCCACGGCTGCCGGCGTGACGCTGATGCTGCTCTTCATGGCCTGGCGCAGCGCTCAACTGGGCGGCGACCTCAATCCGCTGATGATGCAGGCCGGCCTCGCGGGGCTGGGGCTGTTCGTCATCACGCTGCTGTCGGGCGAACTGGCCGGGCGCCTGGCGCGTGAGGAGCTGGCCGCGCGCGGCAGCCTGGAACTGGCACGCCAGCAGGCGCAGCTCAACCGCCTGGTGATCGAGGAGATGGTCGACGGCGTGCTGGTGGTCGACCATCGGCTGCGCGTGCGTGCGGCCAATCCGGCGGCGCGCGAACTGCTGGCCGAGCAGGGCCTGGCGCCGACGGCGCCCTTCCCGTTGCCGTCGCGCCAGGCCTGGCTGCCGCTGTCGCAGGCGGTGGAGGCCGCGCTGGCCGATTCCCGCACCTGGCCCGAGGCCGGGCGCGACATCGCGCTCGCCTTCGACAGCGGCCACCGCCGCACGCTGCGCGTGCGCATCCGCTTCATGCGCCGGCGCGACGTCGACCAGCGCGCCGGCGAGCCGTTCTGCGTGCTGCTGCTGGAGGACGTGCGCACCGCCGAGGCGCGGCTGCGGCAGGAGAAGCTGGCCGCGATGGGGCGCGTCTCGGCCGGCATCGCGCACGAGATCCGCAACCCGCTGGCCGCCATTTCGCAGGCCAATGCGCTGCTGCTGGAAGACGAGCTCGGCGCCACGCAGCAGCGGCTGGCGCGCATCGTGGCCGACAACGTCGAGCGCCTGAAGCGCCTGGTCGACGATGTGATGGAGGTGGCCCCGGGGGCGCCGCCGGTGGTGCGCGTGATCGACGCCGCCGCCGCGGTGGCTGCCGCCGCCGCCGAGTGGGCGCATACCGTCGACCTGCCGCTCGGCGCGGACAGCCGCTTGCACGTCGACCTGCCGACGCAGCCCCTGGGCGTGAGCTTCGACCCCGAACACCTGCGCCGCGTGCTCGTCAACCTGCTGGACAACGCGCACCGGCACGCCAGCGGGGTGCCGGGCGCGATCTTCCTGCGCCTGGCGGCGGTGGACGAGCTTCGCGCCCAGCTCACCGTGGCCAGCGACAGCCCGCCGATCCCGCCCGAGGTCGAGCGCCACCTGTTCGAGCCCTTCTTCTCGACCCGCAGCCGCGGCACCGGGCTCGGCCTGTACATTTGCCGCGAGCTGTGCGAGCGCTATGGCGCCAGCATCGAATACCGCGCCCGGCCGGGCGCTGCGCGGCTGCGCAACGAATTCCGCGTACTGATGCAGCGCGCTGCGCCCGAGCCGGCTAACGCCACCCTGGGTCTCGTGCCGTGAACCAAACTGCCCCGCAACGCCTGCTCGTCGTCGACGACGAGCCCGATCTGCGCACGCTCTATGAACTGACACTGGTGCGTGAAGGCTTCGACGTCGAGAGCGCCGGCTCGGTCGAGGAAGCCTGGGCGGCGCTGCAGCGCCAGCGCTTCGCCGTCGTCATCACCGACATGCGCCTGCCCGACGGCACCGGCCTGGACCTGCTGCGCCGCATGGACGAGAGCGGACGGCGTGAGAAGGGGATTGTCATCACCGCCTACGGTTCGGCCGAGAATGCGGTCGAGGCGCTGAAGGCCGGCGCCTACGACTACCTCACCAAGCCGGTCGACCTGCGCCAGTTCCGCTCGGTGGTGGCCACGGCGCTGGGCCGCGCGCCGGTGCCGGTGGCCGAACACCAGGGCCTGCCGCCGCGCGAGCGCGGCGGCGAATGGCGCAGCCTGCGCGCGCCGGCATCCGAAGCCCTTGCCAGCGGCCCGGCCGCGCTGCGGCGGCTGGTCGGCGGGTCGCCGGCCATTCAGCAGGTGCGCTCGATGATCGAGAAGGTGGCGCGCAGCATGGCGCCGGTGCTGGTGCAGGGCGAGTCGGGCACCGGCAAGGAACTGGTCGCACGTGCCATCCACGAGGTGTCGCCGCGCGCCGGGCAGGCCTTCGTGGCCGTCAATTGCGGCGCCATCCCCGAGGCGCTGCTCGAGGCTGAATTTTTCGGCTACCGCAAGGGCGCCTTCACCGGCGCCACCGAAGACCGCGAGGGCTTCTTCCAGGCCGCCCACGGCGGCACGCTGTTTCTGGACGAGATCGGCGAGCTGCCGCTGGCCATGCAGAGCAAGCTGCTGCGCGTGATCCAGGAGCGCGCCGTGCGCCCGCTGGGCAGCACGGCGGAGCTGCCGGTCAACGTGCGCATCGTCAGCGCCACCCACAAGGACCTGGCGGCCGAAGTGGCGGCCAGCCGCTTCCGCCAGGACCTGTACTACCGCCTCAACGTCATCCAGATTCCGGTGCCGCCGCTGCGCGACCGCCTGGTCGACCTGCCCGACATCTGCGCCACGGTGGTCGAGCGCATCGCCGGCGATGCCGGTGTCTCGCCGCCACCCGAGCTGACTGCCGGCGCGCTGGCGCAGCTGCGCCGCTACAGCTTCCCCGGCAACGTGCGCGAGCTCGAAAACCTGCTGCACCGTGCACTGGCGCTGGCCGGCGGCGCCCGCATCGAGCGCGAGGACCTGGGCCTGCCCGACGCCGCGCTGGTCGACGTCGAGCCCGAGCCTGCGGCCGCATCGCCGGAGGCCGTGGCAACGCACGCAGCGGCGCCGGCGGGGGCGGCGCCGCTGCCCGGCGATCTGGCGACCTACCTCGACGAGGTCGAGCGCGAAATCCTCGAACGCGCCCTCGAACGACACCGCTACAACCGCACCGCCGCCGGCGCCAGCCTGGGCCTGTCGCTGCGCCAGATGCGCTACCGCATGGCCAGGCTGGGCATCGGCAGCAGCGACGGACCGGCCGACGGTCGCGGCGATGGTGACTGAGGCTGGGTCGATCCAGGCATGAGGGCGCGCCGCCTCGAGCCCGGCTGGCGCGAAGGCTGGTGGTCCGGCGCGCGCCACGCGCCATCGCCGAATGCCGGGTCGCGGCCGGCGGGTGAGCGGCCCAGCCTGGTCGTGCTGCATTCGATCAGCCTGCCACCGGGCGTGCTGCATGGCGACGCCGTCGAGCGCCTGTTCCTCAACGCGCTGGATGTCGATCGCCACGCCTCCTTCGACGGCCTGCGTGGCCTGCGGGTGTCGGCGCATTTCTTCGTGCGGCGCAGCGGCGAGGTCGTGCAGTTCGTGGCCACGCACGAACGCGCCTGGCACGCCGGCGTGTCCTGCTGGCGCGGGCGCGCCAATTGCAACGACTGGTCGATCGGCATCGAGATCGAAGGCCTCGAAGGCCGGACCTTCGCTGCCGCCCAGTACCGCGCGCTGCGGCGTCTGTTGCAGGCCGTCGTCAGCCGTCATCCGATCGACGAGGTCGTCGGACACGAGCACGTGGCGCCCGGTCGCAAGCGCGACCCGGGTGCGGGCTTCGAGTGGGTGCGGGTTGCACGCGCACTCGGGGGCTCGCGGGTGCGCGTGTGGCCGCGCGTGGGCGCCATGCCCTGAAGCGGCGCGGCCGGCAGGGGGATTTCGCCTGCGCGGCCGCATCGTGGCAGGCTCGTGCGCAGCGCGGCCGCGCGCCAGGCGGCCGCGCACCCGGGGCGGCCCGCAGGGGACGGTCGAAGCCCGTCATCGCCATCAGGGAAGCCCCCGACGAGGCACTACCGCTAGTGTCTTGTGGGGGTCGGCACCCCCAGATATAGTGTCGCCTCGTGCTATTCTCTCGACCTCGGCGAGGCGGCCCCGATTCCCATGAAGCCATGCTGCGAATCATCCGATCGCCCATGCCGTGACCGCGCAGCATGCGGTCCTGCGGTCGAAGGGGCTGCGCCGAAATCGTTGTCCGTCGATGCCTGCTTCCGCCTCTGGCTGGTGGCGGGCTTTCTGTTGCGCTTCCGATAAGAAGGCCAGGGCCCGTCGCTCACGCGCGGCTCGTGCCTCGTTGACCGTCCACAAGGGGATTCGATGCCAAGCATCCTGCCGTCCGTTGCCGAGGCCGCCGCGCCTGTTCGCCACGCTGCCGCCACCGCGGCGCCGGTGGCCCATGCCTACGCGGGTTACCAGATCATCCGCCGCAATGGCGCCGTGGTCTCGTTCGAACCGAACAAGATCGCGGTGGCCCTGATGAAGGCCTTTCTGGCCGTGCACGGTACCCAGGGTGCGGCATCGGCGAGCGTGCGCGAGACGGTCGAGCGGCTGACGGAGGCCGTGGTGCGTGCGCTGCTGCGCTCGCGCCCGGGTGGCGGCACCTTCCACATCGAGGACGTGCAGGACCATGTCGAGCTGGGCCTGATGCGCGGTGGCCACCACGAGGTGGCGCGCGCCTACGTGCTGTACCGCGAGCGCCGCGCGCAGGAACGCGCGCGCCAGCAGGTCACCGCGGCGCCGGCGCGGGCGACCGAACTGTTCGTCACCGACGGCGGCCAGCGCGTGCCGCTGGACATGGGCGCGCTGAAGGCGCTGGTCGAATCGGCCTGCGAGGGCCTGGGTGCCGACGTGCAGGCCGAGCCCATCATGGCCGAGACGCGCCGCAACCTGTACGACGGTGTGCCGATGGACGAGGTCTACAAGGCCGCGATCCTGGCCGCGCGCACGCTGATCGAGAAGGACCCGGGCTACAGCCGCGCCACCGCGCGGCTGCTGTTGCACACCATCCGCCGCGAGATCCTGGGCGCCGAGGTGTCGCAGGCCGGGATGCAGGCGCAGTACGCCGACTACTTCCCGCAGTTCATCAAGAAGGGCATCGCCGCCGAACTGCTGGACGACAAGCTGGCGCAGTTCGACCTCGCCCGCCTGGGCGCGGCGCTGAAGGCCGAGCGCGATCTGCAGTTCGACTACCTCGGCCTGCAGACCCTGTACGACCGCTATTTCCTGCATGTCGACGAGGCCCGCATCGAGATGCCGCAGGCCTTCTTCATGCGCGTCGCGATGGGCCTGGCGCTGGGCGAGATCGACCGCGAGGCGCGGGCGATCGAGTTCTACGACGTGCTGTCGACCTTCGACTTCATGTCCAGCACGCCGACACTGTTCAACAGCGGCACGCGGCGCAGCCAGCTCTCCAGCTGCTACCTGACCACGGTGGCCGACGACCTCGACGGCATCTACGAGGCGCTGAAGGAAAACGCGCTGCTGTCCAAGTTTGCCGGCGGCCTGGGCAACGACTGGACGCGCGTGCGCGCCCTGGGCAGCTACATCAAGGGCACCAACGGCAAGAGCCAGGGCGTGGTGCCGTTCCTGAAGGTGGTCAACGACACGGCGGTGGCCGTCAACCAGGGCGGCAAGCGCAAGGGCGCGGTGTGCGCCTACCTGGAGAGCTGGCACCTCGACATCGAGGAATTTCTCGAGCTGCGCAAGAACACCGGTGACGACCGCCGGCGCACGCACGACATGAATACCGCCAACTGGATCCCCGACCTCTTCATGCGCCGGGTGATGGAGGGCGGCCCCTGGACCTTGTTCTCGCCGTCCACCTGTCCCGACCTGCACGACAAGTTCGGCCGCGACTTCGAGGAGGCCTACACCGCCTACGAGGCCAGGGTCGACCGCGGCGAGATCAAGCTCTTCAAGCGCATGCGGGCCCTGGACCTGTGGCGCAAGATGCTGTCGATGCTGTTCGAGACCGGGCATCCCTGGATCACCTTCAAGGACGCCTGCAACGTGCGCAGCCCGCAGCAGCATGTCGGCGTCGTGCACTCGTCCAACCTGTGCACCGAGATCACGCTGAATACGTCCGACACCGAGATCGCCGTCTGCAACCTGGGCAGCGTCAACCTGGCGCAGCACCTGTTGGACGGCGAGATCGACCAGGTCAAGCTGAAGAAGACGGTGGCGACGGCGATGCGCATGCTCGACAACGTCATCGACATCAACTACTACGCCGTCAAGAAGGCGCGCGACTCCAACCTGCGCCACCGCCCGGTGGGCCTGGGCGTGATGGGCTTCCAGGACTGCCTGTACCAGCTGCGCATGCCCTACGCCAGTGCCGAGGCGGTCGAGTTTGCCGACCGCTCGATGGAGGCCGTGTGCTACCAGGCCTACTGGGCCAGCACCGAGCTGGCGGCCGAGCGCGGCCGCTACAGCAGCTACCGCGGCAGCCTGTGGGACCGCGGCATCCTGCCGCAGGACTCGCTGGACCTGCTGGCCGAGCAGCGCGGCGGCTGGGTCGACATCGACCGCTCGTCGAGCATGGACTGGGATGCGCTGCGGGCGCGCATCCGCGAGCACGGCATGCGCAACAGCAACTGCGTGGCGATCGCGCCCACCGCCACCATCAGCAACATCATCGGTGTCGACGCATCGATCGAACCGAGCTTCGGCAACCTGTCGGTCAAGTCCAACCTGTCGGGCGAGTTCACCGTCATCAACGAATACCTGGTGCGCGACCTCAAGCGCCTGGGCCTTTGGGACGACGTGATGGTCATGGACCTCAAGCACTTCGACGGCTCGCTGCGGCCGATCGACCGCGTGCCCGAGGAGCTCAAGCGCATCTACGCCACCGCCTTCGAGGTCGACGCGACCTGGCTGGTCGAGGCCGCGGCGCGCCGCCAGAAGTGGATCGACCAGGCGCAGTCGCTCAACATCTACATGGCGGGCGCCTCGGGCAAGAAGCTCGACGAGACCTACAAGCTCGCCTGGACGCGCGGTCTCAAGACCACCTACTACCTGCGCACGACGAGTGCCACCTATGCCGAGAAGTCGACCGTGACGGCAGGCGCGATGAATGCGGTGCCCACGCAAGGCGGCAGCGCGATGTCGGGCATGGCGTCCGCGCCTGCGGCGATCGACGACACGCCGGCGAGCGACATCAAGTTCTGCTCGATCGACAACCCCGACTGCGAAGCTTGTCAGTGAGGCGCGAAGCGATGCGCGTGCAGGGCATGCGCGCATCGCTTCGTTCATCACGCATCGCTTCGATGCACTGCTGCAACAACACGCACGACTCACTGTCAACAAGTGCTTGGTGTTGCCGCGCAACACTCGGATAATTCCGAATCACAGGACGTACGACACATGCTGGTCTGGGACGACGAAGTCAAAGCCTCATCGACGAATGCCAATGCAGTCGCAGCTTCGCTGCCGCTGCGTGATCCGGAGCCCACGCTGCGCGTGGCACAGGTCGCCGATACCCGCATCGCCAAGCCCAGTGCCCTTGCCAATGCGCCGCGTGCAGCGGTGGCTGCGGTCATGCCCGAGGTCGACGCGCGCCGCCGCGTGAACGTCGCCGACAAGCGCATCATCAACGGCCAGACCGACGTCAACCAGCTGGTGCCGTTCAAGTACAAGTGGGCCTGGGAGAAATACCTCTCGGCCTGCGCCAACCACTGGATGCCGCAAGAGGTCAACATGTCGCGCGACATCGCGACCTGGAAGGACCCGAACGGCCTGACCGAGGACGAGCGCCGCATCATCAAGCGCAACCTCGGCTTCTTCGTCACCGCCGATTCGCTGGCCGCCAACAACATCACCCTGGGCACCTACCGCCACATCACGGCACCCGAGTGCCGCCAGTTCCTGCTGCGCCAGGCCTTCGAAGAAGCGATCCACACCCACGCCTACCAGTACATCGTCGAATCGCTGGGCCTGGACGAAGGCGAGATCTTCAACGCCTACCACGAGGTCTCGTCGATCCGCGACAAGGACGAGTTCCTGATCCCGTTCATCGACGCGATCATGGATCCGAACTTCCACACCGGCACGCCCGAAGCCGACCAGACGCTGCTCAAGAGCCTGATCGTCTTCGCCTGCCTGATGGAAGGCCTGTTCTTCTACGTCGGCTTCACGCAGATCCTGGCGCTGGGCCGGCAGAACAAGATGACCGGCGCCGCCGAGCAGTACCAGTACATCCTGCGCGACGAGTCGATGCACTGCAACTTCGGCATCGACCTCATCAACCAGATCAAGCTCGAGAACCCGCAGCTGTGGACGCCGGCCTTCAAGGCCGAGATCAAGGCGCTGTTCGAGCGGGCGGTCGAGCTCGAATACCGCTACGCCGAGGACACCATGCCGCGTGGTGTGCTGGGGCTCAACGCGTCGATGTTCAAGGGCTACCTGCGCTACATCGCCAATCGCCGCGCCACCCAGATCGGCCTGGAGGCCTTGTTCCCGAACGAGGAAAATCCATTCCCCTGGATGAGCGAAATGATCGACCTGAAGAAGGAACGCAACTTCTTCGAGACGCGCGTGATCGACTACCAGACCGGTGGCGCGTTGTCCTGGGACTGAGTTCGAGAACCATGGTGACGACGCTGCTGCCCGCGCACCCTGCCGCTGCCCTCGTGGCCGCGGCGGTGCGGTATGAGCGTGTGGTGTCGATCGCCTTAGAAGGGCGCCTCAGCGCCCCCTGTGAGCGATCAAGATCCGCGACCCGACGCATGCGCACGCCAGATGCCGCAGCCCGGTTCGCACCCCTGTTCACGGCACCGCGGCAACGGTCGGGCACCCGCCTGGCCGCAGACCATCGGGCCGTGAATCGTCGTGCTGTATGCAGCAGCACGGTGCTCTTTGCAACTTGATCAAGGAGATCGTTATGGCAACTGCGAAAAAGGCCGCTCCGGCCAAGAAGGCGGCCGCGAAGAAGGCCCCGGCGAAGAAGGCGGCCCCGGCGAAGAAGGCCGCCCCCGCGAAGAAGGCGGCTCCGGCGAAGAAGGCGGCCGCGAAGAAGGCCGCCCCGCCGAAGAAGGCGGCCGCGAAGAAGGCCGCCCCGGCGAAGAAGGCCGCTGCGAAGAAGGCCGCGCCGGCGAAGAAGGCCGCTGCGAAGAAGGCGGCGCCGGCGAAGAAGGCCGCGCCTGCCAAGAAGGCCGCGCCGGCGAAGAAGGCCGCTGCCGCCAAGAAGCCCGCGGCGAAGAAGCCGGCCGCCAAGAAGGCAGCGAAGAAGGTGGCACCCGCGGCGCCCGCAGCCCCTGCGGCGCCTGCTGCGAAGACGGCGCTGAGCCCGGCTGCGGCCTGGCCCTTCCCGACGGGCAACAAGCCTTGAGCGCTTGACCACGGTCGGTCCCGTCAGGGGGTGCTGGTCACCCCCTGACCGGAGCCTTGCGCAAGAGCCCGGCTGTGCCGGGCTTTTTTTGTTCCCCTGCATGAGACCCGATGACCGCCGCCCATGACCTGCCATGCCTGAAGGCCAGCCGGGCCGGCGCCGGCTGCGAATTGCTCGTGCAGGTGGTCCCCAATGCCGGGCGCACGGTCATCGCTGGCCTGCACGACGGTGCCTTGCGGGTGCGACTGGCTGCGCCGCCGATCGAAGGGCGTGCCAATGCCGAATTGCTGCAGTGGCTGGCGCGCGCGCTCGAGCTGCCGCGGCGCGCCGTCACGCTGGCTGGTGGCGAGATTTCGCGGCGCAAGCGGTTGCATGTCGCTTGTCCGCCTGAGACCCTGGCCGCCTGGCTGCGCGATCAACTGGCTGCTGGTGACCCGCGCACCTGAACGGCGCGCGGGCGGCGATCGTTCAGACGCCGAGTGCCGCGCGGTCGAGGACGTGGTTCTGGCCGCCGCGGCAGGCGATCTTCAGCGCACCGATGCGATTGCCCAGTTCGACACTGCGGCGCAGCGACCAGCCGCGCTCCAGGCCGAAGAGCAGGGCGCCGCGGAAGGCGTCGCCGCAGCCGGTGGGGTCAACCACCTGCTCGGCGGCCACACCCGGGATGCGTTCGCAACGACCGTCGATCCAGAGGTCGCAGCCCTCATGGCCCAGCGTCACGATCACGCCCTGCAGATCCAGCTTCGACATCGCCTCCAGCGTGAGGCCGGTGCGGTCGCACAGCATGCGTCCTTCGTAATCATTCACCGCCACCCAGGATGCGCGCTCGACAAAACGGCGCAGCTCGCTGCCGTCGAACATCGGCAACTGCTGGCCGGGGTCGAAGATGAAGGGGATGCCAGCGTCGCCGAGTTGCCGTGCGCGCTTGATCATCGCCTCGCGGCCGTCGGGGGCGATGATGGCAATCTGCAGATCGTCGCGTGACGGCAGGTCGATGCGGTGCGCCTGCTGCATCGCGCCGGGGTGGAAGGCGGTGATCTGGTTGTTGTCGGTGTCGGTGATGATGATCGCCTGCGCCGTATAGGTGGCGTCGTCGCGCAGCACCAGCGAGGTATCGGCGCCCCAGCCCTGCAGCCGCGCCAGGTAGTCGCCGCCGTCGTTGCCCAGCGCGGCCATCACCACCGGCTGGCCGCCCAGCGCCTGCAGCGTATAGGCGATATTGCCGGCGCAGCCACCGAACTCGCGCCGCAGCGTCGGCACCAGGAAGGACACATTCAGGATGTGCACCTGGTCGGGCAGGATCTGCTGCGAGAAGCGGCCCGGAAAGTTGGTGATGGTGTCGAAGGCGAGTGATCCGCAGATCAGGGCGGGCATGGTGTCTCCAGGCGGGCAGAAGGGGGCGGGTGCCGCAGGGCGCGCATTCAGGGGTAGAAGATCTCGACGGTATAGCCGCTGACCGCGCCGCCGATGCCCAGCGGCACCTGGATCGGCAGCTCGCTGCCCGGCTTGAGGCTGCGCAGCGGCAGGTTCAGGTCGCTCATCTGCAGCACGCGGCGGGCGATGGGCTGGCCTTGCGCATCGGTGAGCGCGAGGTCCAGCGCCGGCGCGGCGACCTCGACCGCCGCACGGTTGCGCAGCGTGACGGCCAGCCGGTAGACCGGCGCACCGTCGACGCGCAGCAGCGCGCTGCTTTCCATCGACAGCGCATCGATCTGCCGGTACTCGCCGATGCGGCAGCCGATGGCGGCACAGGCCTGCTGAAGTATGGACCGTGCTGCGGGCGAGGCGGCCGCGATGCGGTCGCGGAAGCTGTAGGTGGCCTGCGCGGCCAGGCCCAGGGCCGCCAGCAGCGATGCCAGCCCCAGTGCCAGCCGCACGCCGGGCCGGCGCCAGCGCGCGGCCCGCTCGGCCCGCAGCACGAACGACGGCGCCGGCGGCAACGCGGGTGCGGGATCGTCGGTGGTCCCGGATGGCGGGGCAACGGCGGTGGGGGCGTCCGCCGCCAGGACCGTCGCGTCGGCCGCCGGCGCGGGCGCCGTGGCCGGGGCGACCGTCGCATCAAAACCGAAGTCCGGTTCGACACGGTCGCTGGCGCAGGCGGTGGGCGCATCGGCGGCCGGCAGGGCCAGGTCGGGGTTGAGCGCGCCGTCGGTCGCGACCACCTCCACGCCCGGCGGCAGGTCGATCAGCGTCGCTTCGGCGGCGACGGCGGCGGGGGATGACGCCGGATCGTGGCCGACGGCCGCGTCCCGGCCCGCGACAGGCGCCGGCCCGATCGTGGTGACGGACTCGACGACCGCCGGTGCCGCTTCGGCCGCCTTGCGCACCGCCGACCATTCGACCATCGTCTCCAGGGCATTGAAGGCCTCGCTGCAGCGACCGCAGCGCACCCAGCCTTCGGAAACGCGGAGCTGGTCCTGCACGACACGAAAGACCGTGCCGCAGGCGGGGCAGCGCGTGGCCAGGGTCATCGGTCGATCATGCCACGCGACCTGCGCCTCATGCCGTCGGGGCCGACCCGCTCAGCAGCACCCAGCCGTCCTGTTCGTCGGCGACCGCCAGCGTCAGCCAGGGCGCGTACGCGTCCTGCAGTTCGGCCGTCTGGCGCGACAGGATGCCGGCCAGCACCAGCGGTGCGCCCGGTGCCAGGTGGCTGCACAGCAGCGGCGCCAGCAGCTTCAGCGGCGTGGCCAGGATGTTGGCCAGCACCGTGGTGTAAAGGCCCTCGGCGCGGTCGGGCAGGCCGCTGGCGATCTGCACGCCGTTGGCGCGCGCATTGGCCTGCGTCGATGCGACGGCGGCCGGATCGATGTCGACCGCATCGACGGCCTTGGCGCCGTGCAGCGCGGCGGCGATGGCCAGGATGCCCGAGCCGCAGCCATAGTCGAGCACACGCTCGAGGCATGCGCCGTGGCCGGCTTCGGCCTGTGCCGCGATCCAGCGCAGGCACATGCGCGTCGTCGGGTGCGTGCCGGTGCCGAAGGCCATGCCCGGGTCGAGCCGGAGCACGCGCTCGGCGCCGGCGGGCGGCTCGTGCCAGCTTGGCACGATCCAGAATGAAGCCGTGATCGGGATCGGCTCGAACTGGCTCTGCGTGATGCGCACCCAGTCCTGCTCCGCCAGCTCCTGCAGCGCCTGCACGTGCAGGCCCTCGGCCCAGTCCTGGGCCAGCAGCAGCGTGGCCGCCGCCTCGGCCTGGTCGCGGCCCTCGAACAGCGCACGCAGTGTCGAGCGGGTCCAGCCTGCGTCCGGCGCCGGCAGGCCGGGTTCGCCGAACAGGGCCTGTTCGGCGTCGGTGTCGGCATCGGCATCCTCGACCGATACCGACAGCGCGTCGAGCTCGTCGGCAAGCGCGTCGCTGACCGGTTCCACCAGCGCCTGCGGCGCGCGCAGCACGAGTTCGAACATGTCAGCGCCGATGTTGCGCCATCCAGCCTTCCAGGTAATGGATGCTGGTGCCGCCTTCGACGAACTTGGCGTCCACCATCAGTTCGCGGTGCAGCGGGATGTTGGTGTGGATGCCCTCGACCACCGTCTCCGACAGCGCCGTGCGCATGCGCGCCAGCGCCTGGTCGCGCGTGTCGCCATGGACGATGATCTTGCCGATCATCGAGTCGTAGTTGGGCGGCACGAAATAGTTGGTATAGACATGCGAGTCGACGCGCACGCCGGGGCCGCCCGGCGGGTGCCACATCGTGATGCGGCCGGGCGACGGGGTGAACTTGTACGGGTCCTCGGCGTTGATGCGGCACTCGACGGCATGGCCGCGCATCTGGATCGCGCGCTGGCTGAAGGGCAGCTTCTCGCCGGCGGCGACGCGGATCTGCATCTGCACGATGTCGATGCCGGTGACGAGTTCGGTCACCGGATGCTCGACCTGCACGCGCGTATTCATCTCGATGAAATAGAACTCGCCGTCCTCGTACAGGAACTCGAAGGTGCCGGCGCCGCGGTAGCCCATCTTCTTGCAGGCCGTGGCGCAGCGGTCGCCGATGCGCTCGATGATGCGGCGCGGGATGCCCGGTGCCGGCGCTTCCTCGATGATCTTCTGGTGGCGGCGCTGCATCGAGCAGTCGCGCTCTCCCAGCCAGACGGCATTGCGCTGCGTGTCGGCCAGCACCTGGATCTCGATGTGCCGCGGGTTTTCGAGAAACTTCTCCATGTACACGGCCGGGTTGCCGAAGGCGGCGCCGGCCTCGGTGCGCGTGGTCTGCACGGCGTTGATCAGCGCGGCTTCGGTGTGCACCACGCGCATGCCGCGCCCGCCGCCGCCGCCGGCGGCCTTGATGATCACCGGGTAGCCGATCGTGCGCGCGATGCGGATGATCTCCTTCGGATCGTCGGGCAGTGCGCCCTCGCTGCCGGGCACGCAGGGCACGCCCGACTTGATCATGGACTGCTTGGCCGCCACCTTGTCGCCCATGGTGCGGATCGATTCCGGCGAGGGGCCGATGAAGACGAAGCCACTCTTCTCGACGCGTTCGCAGAAGTCGGCGTTTTCGGACAGGAAGCCGTAGCCGGGGTGGATGGCCTCGGCATCGGTCACCTCGGCGGCCGAGATGATGGCCGGCATGTTGAGGTAGCTGTGGCTGGATGCCGCCGGGCCGATGCACACCGCCTCGTCGGCCAGCTTGACATACGGGGTCTTCTTGAACACGAGGCGGCGCCTTATTCGAGCTCGAACAGCGGCTGGCCGAATTCGACCGCCTGGCCGTTTTCGCACAGGACGCGGCGGATCGTGCCGCCGACGTCGGTCTCGATCTCGTTCATGATCTTCATCGCCTCGATGATGCAGACCGGGTCGCCTTCCTTGACCACGCTGCCGACGTCGACGAAGGCCTTCGCGCCCGGGCTGGGCGAGCGATAGAAGGTGCCGACCATCGGCGACTTGACGACGCGCGCCGCCGGCGCTGCCGGTGCCTCGGCGGGCGCGGCCGTCGCCGCCGGCGCCGCCATCGGGGCGGCCGCCGGCGCCAGCGCCGGGGCGGGCGCCGCGACGACGGCGCCGCTGCCTTTGACGATGCGCACCTTGCCTTCGGCTTCGGTGATCTCGAGCTCGGAGATGTTCGATTCCGACACGAGGTCGATCAGCGTCTTGAGTTTTCTCAGGTCCATGGAATTCCTCGGTGGGCCCGCCCGGAAGGCGCCGGGCCGGGGTTCAGGCGCGCTGGCTGGCGTCGCGGCGGATGCCGTGGGACAACGCAAAGTCCAGCGCCAGGCGGTAGCCGTGCACGCCCAGCCCGCAGATCACGCCCACCGCCATGTCGGACAGGTAGGAGTGGTGACGGAAGGGCTCGCGCTTGAAGACGTTCGAGATGTGCAGTTCGATGAAGGGCAGGGCCACGCCGGCAAAAGCGTCGCGGATGGCGACGCTGGTGTGGGTGAAGGCGCCGGGGTTGATGATGGCAAACTCGGTGCCGTCGTCCCGGGCGGCCTGGATGCGGTCGACCAGTGCGCCTTCGTGGTTGCTCTGAAAACACTCCACCTTTGCGCCTGCTTTTGCGCCTAAGGTGATGAGTTCTGCCGTGATGTCGTCCAGTGTGGTGCTGCCGTAGACCTGTGGTTCACGCGTGCCCAGCAGGTTCAGGTTCGGTCCGTTGAGGACGAGGATGCTCATGGTGGCAAGGGCTGGCGGGCGCCGCAGCCGCTCCAGTCCGAAGAAAGAGGGCGAACTTTACGCTCTTTGTATGCGGTTGTGAGCGAACGGCCGCAAATTCGACGAAGAAAGCGATTTCGAGCCTTTGGGCCCGTTACAGCCCGCGGACCCAGCGGTCGAGTTCGTCGTAGCTCGTCTGGCCGAGCTTGCGATGACGCAGCCGGCCCTGGCTGTCGAAGACCACCGTGAAGGGCAGGCCACCATTGCTGTTGCCCAGTCGGCGGCTGAGCGCGGTGCCGTCCAGCCCCGCCAGGCCGATGGCAAAGCGCACCGGCTGCCGCGCCAGAAACTGGCGCACCGGGGTCGGTCCGTCGACAGCCAGGCCGACGACCTGCAATCCCCGCGCCGCGTGGGTGCCGTGCAGGCGGTCGAGGTCGGGCATTTCCTTCAGGCACGGGGGGCACCAGGTGGCCCAGAAATTGAGCACGAGCGGTCGTCCGCGCAGTGAAGCCAGCGCCAGCTCACCCCCCTCTGGCCGATCGAAGCGCAACGTCCAGAAATCTGCTTCGATGCGGGGCTTGTCGAGCGCATACCGCCACCACGCAAAGCCGGCACCGGCCAGCGCGGCGCCGGCGCCGGCGCCGGCCAGGAGCAGGGCCTGACGCCGGGTCATGTCGCGTCCGGCGTCAGGCAGCGCTGCACAGCCGCCCGGTCGCCACGCCAGCTGCGCCCGCGGGCATCGGGCCTGAGGGCGCCCCGCAGCTCATCCAGGTCGTGCAGCAGCAGGTGCAGCGTCACCCTCTCGCCCAGGTCGGCCGAGCGCTCGCCGATGGTCAGCACCGACACGCCGCCGCCGTCACCGTCGCTGTCGCCGCCGACGTCGTAATCGATGCCCTGGTTGATGAGGTCGATCTCGGCGGCCTTGGGGTCGTCGCAATAGAGGTCGAGCAGGATCGCCGATCGCCGCGTGGCCGTGCCACGCCAGACGGCGCCGGCCAGATGCGGCCGGTGCTCGGCCAGGCGGTCCATCCAGCGTGCCGCCAGTTCGCGCAGGGCGCGCAGCTCGAGCGGCTGGGTATCGGCATGGAAGGTGTCAAGGTAAGCGCGCACTTCATCCTCGACCTGCTCGTTGCGCGGCATGTCGCGGGCGCGCACATGGCGGCCGCCGATCTGGCGCAAGGCCTTGTGGCGGGCGGCGGCATATTCGAGGCCGTCTTCCACCACCAGCTGGGCGGCGGCGACGGCGATTTGATGGGACAGGGTGGCGCTCATGGTTGCGGTGTCGGACCGGCGCGCATCATGGCAGTTCCACCGCGGGCATGCGGGCCAGGATGGTGGCGCTGCGGGCGAGCAGGTAGCCCGAGCCCGGCCGCTGCTCGAAGCGCTTGGGTGCCGGCAGCATGACGGCCAGGCGCGCCGCCTGCTCGGGCGACAGCCGGGCGGCATCGATACGGAAATAGTGGCGCGCAGCCGCCTGGGCGCCGAACAGCCCCTCGCCCCATTCGACATGGTTCAGATACAGCTCGAGGATGCGGCGCTTGCCGAGCAGCCCTTCCAGCATCCAGCTCAGCAGCAGTTCCTGCCCCTTGCGCCACACCGTGCGCTCCCCCGACAGCAGCAGGTTCTTGGCCAGTTGCTGGGTGATGGTGGAGCCGCCGCGCAGCTTGCTCGCCGGCGGCGGCGTGCCACGGCGTTCGGCCTGAGCCTGCACGCGCTGGTTGCGGTCCCAGGCCTTTTCGATGGCATCCCAGTCGACGCCGGCATGGTCGGCGAATTCGGCGTCCTCGCTGGCGATCACCGCACGCTTGAGGTGCACCGAGATGCGGTCGTAGTCGACCCAGGTCTGGCTCCATTCGACTCGCTGCCTGTCCACCAGCAGGCGCAGCATCTCGCTGCGCTGGAAGGTGGTCGACGCCGGGTCCCACCAGGCCATCAGCGCGATGCGCAAGGCCAATGCGATCTGCAGCGCCAGCGCGCACCAGGCCAGCAGGGCCAGCGCCAGCAGGCCGCGGCGCGCGATGGACCCCGCTCGACTCATGCGGCGGCCAGCCGTTCGCGCAGCGCCTGCAGCACCGGGGCGCTGTCGGGGCGCACGCCGCGCCAGACGAAGAAGGCCTCGGCGGCCTGCTCGACCAGCATGCCCAGGCCGTCGCGGCCGCGGGCGCCATGGCGCACGGCCCAGTCCAGGAAGGCCTGCGCGGCCGGCCCGTACATCAGGTCGATGGCCAGCGCGCCCGACCCCAGCGCCTCGGCCGGCACGGGGACGGCAGCCGCCTGCAGGCTGCTGGCGGTGGCATTGATGATCAGCTCGAAGCCGCGGCCTGGCTGTTCGAGCGGCGCCACCGACAAATCCACGCCGGCCCCGCGTGCGGCATCGGCATGGCGCTCGGCCAGCGCCCGCGCGCGCTCGGCGCTGCGGTTGACCAGCACCAGCTGCCGAGGCCGTGCGCTCAGCAGCGGCCCCAGCACGCCGGCCCCGGCGCCGCCGGCGCCCACCAGCAGCACGCGGCGACCGGACAGCGGCCATTGCGCGTTGTGCTCGATGTCGCGCAGCAAGCCGCTGCCGTCGGTGTTGTCGGCCAGCCAGCCGTCGGCATCGAAGCGCAGGGTGTTGGCGGCGCCGGCCAGCCGCGCGCGTTCGGTGCACACGCGCGCCAGCCGCACGGCGTCGAATTTGAAGGGCACGGTGACGTTGCAGCCGCCGGCGCCCAGCGCGGCAAACTCGCGCACCGCGGCCTCGAAGCCGTCGGGCCCGCAGTCGATGCGGCCATAGTCGACCGGCTCGCCGGTCTGCGCCGCGAAGGCGGCGTGGATGAAGGGCGACTGGCTGTGGGCCACCGGGTGGCCGATGACGGCGTAGCGGGTCGGGGGCGGTCTTGCATGGTGTCAGCGTCGTTCGGTCATGGTGGCCTCGAGGCCGTCCTCGCGCGTGAAGCGAAAGCGCGAGGTGATGACGATCTGGTCAGCCTGCCGGCGCATGGCCGGCGTGAAGGCGCCGAACGGGCCGGCGGCGCGCACGATGGCCAGCGCGCGCTGGTCGAGCACGCGCAGGCGCGACGGCCGCACGATCTCGGCCTCGACCAGGCGGCCGCTGGCATCGACGGTGACGTTCATCGTCAGCTCGCCATAGAGCTTGCGGCCCTGGACTTCGGGGAAGTCGCGCGTGCCGCGTTCCTCGATGCGCTGCTTGAGCGCGTCGTAGTACAGCGCGTAGACCTCCTCCTGGGTGGCCGGGCTGATATAGCGCTTCTTCGGACGCGCATTTTCATCGTTGATGCGCTTTTCGATCTCGGCCAGCAGGCGCAGCAGCTGGCGCTTGCGCTCTTCCTGGTCGCGGTCGAGCGGGCGGCCGGCCTCGCGCTGCGGATCGGGCGTGGCCAGCAAGGCCAGCTCGCGGCGCACCTGGGCCAGCAGTTGCTGCTGCTGGTCCTGCAACTGCTCGATCTTGCGCCGCGCCTCCTCGGGCGCATCGCCGAGCTCGGCCACCGCGTGCGCCGGCAGCGGAGACTGCGCGCGCCCCTTCTCGACATTGCCGCCGCCGGCCAGGTTGGCCTGCGCGATGGCCTGCGCGCGCGTCGGTGGTTCGGTCGAGCGCGCGTTGACGAGGATGACCTCCAGCGGCGTGTCGCGAAAGACGCGGTTGAAGCGCTCCGGGTCGACGAAGCGCAGCGTCAGCAGGCCGCCATGCGCCGCCAGCGACAGCAGCAGCGCCCAGTGCACGGGCGCCAGCGCGAGCTTGCCGCCGATCGCCCTGCGCACGGTTCAAGGCGCGCCGGGCGCGTCGTCGCCTGCCGGCCGGTCCACCGGGGCGGCGGTCTCGGCGCCGGCCTCGGCGACATCGATGGCCAGCGTGAGCGGGCCGCTGGTCTCGGCTTCCTCGTCGACGTCGGCGGCGCTGTCGTCGGGCGTGACCGGCTCGTCCAGGCGCTGCAGCAGCTGCGCATGCAGATCCAGCGTCAGCAGGTCGATGCCGGTGATGCGGGCGCGCACATGCGTGCCGCGCGCAAAGCCTTCGGTGCCGGGCACGCGAAAGACCAGCGGCAGCGTAAGCGCGCGCACCAGGCCGTCCTTCATCACCGCGGCGTCGATCTCGCGCCACTCGTTCTGCTCGATCCAGCGCAGCGTCCAGAAGCGCTCGATGCCGTGCTGGAAATCGTTGTAGGCGCCGTAGGCGGCGTCGAAGCCCGAGATGATCGAGAACAGCGCCGCGTCCTTGGGCTTGAAGGCCGCCGCCAGCGCCGCGGTGCGGCCATGCCGCGCGCAGGCGATGATCTGCCACTGGTTGACGAGGTCGACATAGCGCCGCAGCGGCGACGTGGCCCAGGTGTACTGCGGCACGCCCATGCCGGCATGCGGCGCCGGGCGGGTGCCCATGCGCACCTTCACGCCGGGCATCAGGCTGGCCTGGCTGCGGTAGATGCCGGGCACGCCCAGCTCGGCCAGCCAGCCGCCCCAGGTGCTGTTGGCCAGGATCATGGCCTCGGCGACGATCAGGTCCAGCGGTGCGCCGCGCTGGCGCGTGGTGATGCTCACGCGCTCGCTGCCGGTCGGCTCGGCGCCATGGGGGTCGAGCTTGAAGTTGTAGTCGGGGCGGTTGAAGGTCTCCGGCTTGCCGCGCACGACCTCGCGCCGCGCCTTCAGCGCCTGCGCCAGGCGGAAGGCGAAAGCCAGCTCGGCGGCATGCGCATAGTCGGCCGCCGCCTGACCGGTCAGCGAGGCTTCGGTGATGACGCTGTCGAGCTGGTCGTGACGCAGGTTGCTGACGATCGGCACGCGCTCGAGACGGGTTTCGCTGCCGCGCACCTCCAGCGACGCCTCGTCGAGGGTGAAGTAAACGCTCACGGCCGGGCAGTCGCGGCCCGCCGTCAGCGTATAGGTCTGCACCACCTCGTCGGGCAGCATGGTCAGCTTCCAGCCCGGCATGTAGACGGTGGACAGGCGGCTGCGCGCCAGCTTGTCGAGCGCCGAATCGGGCGTGATCGCCAGCCCCGGCGCCGCGATGTGCACGCCGAAGGTGACGGCGCCGCTGCCCAGCCCCTGCACCGACAGCGCATCGTCGATCTCGGTGGTGTGCGAATCGTCGATCGAGAAGGCCTGCACCGCGGCCAGCGGCAGCTCGTCCTTGATCGCCGGCGCCGCCAGCGCCGGAAAGCCGGTGCCGTGCGGAAACTGCTCGAACAGGAAGCGCCGCCAGTGAAACTGGTAAGGGCTGTCGATGGCGCCGGCGGTCTGCAGCAGGTCCAGCGGCGAGCGCTGGGTGCGCCGCGCGGCCTCGACCACGGCCTTGTATTCGGGCGCGTTCTTGTCGGGCTTGAAGAGGATGCGGTAGAGCTGCTCGCGCACCGGTGGCGGGCACTGGCCGGCAGCGATCTCGACCGCCCAGGCCTCGATCTGCGCGGCGAGCTGCTTCTTGCGCTCGATCCCCAGCAGCGCGGCCTTGACGGTCTCTTCCGATGCCTTGCGAAAGCGGCCCTTGCCGGCGCGGCGGAAATAGTGCGGCGCGTCGAACAAGGCAAACAGCGCGCCCGCCTGCTGGTCGATACCGGCGTGCGCATTGAAATAGTCGCGCGCCAGGTCGGCGAAGCCGAATTCGTCCGCGGGCGCAAATTCCCAGGCCAGGTCGAGGTCGATCTCCTGCGCCAGGCGCTGTGCGGCGGCAAGCAGCTCGGCCGGGGCGGGTTTCTCGAAGCGCAGCAGCACGTTGGCCGCCTTCACCTTGATGCGCTTGCCGGAGTCGAGCTCGACCTGCACCGAGCTCTCGGCATCCGACATCACGCGGCCAGCCTGGAACTTGCCGGCTTCATCGAACAATGCATAGGTCACGGGCGGGATTGTCGCCCACCCGTGGTTGGCTGGAGCGGGCGAGCAGACCTTGCCCCTCAGCCCGGCGCGTCCAGCTGCAGGAAGTGCAGGATGGCAGGCAGGTGGTCGTCGAAGTCGCTCAGGCCGTGATCGCTGCCTTCGATCAACCGCATCGGGCAGCCGGCGTAGCGGGCGCTCATCTCGCGCCAGTCGAGCAGTTCATCGCCCTTGGCGATGACGGCGAAATAGCGTTCGGGGCGGGTGATCGTCGCGGGCTTCATGGTGCGCAGATCGTGGACAAATCCGGCGCGGAACTCGAAGCGCTGGCTCGCGTCGTGGAACGCCGTCTGCTCGCCGACATGGGCTGCCAGGTCGCGCGCCGGGTCGACGGCGGGGTTGATCAGCACGGCGCGGCAGCCGGTGGCCTCGGCCACCAGGGTGGCATAGAAGCCGCCGAGCGAGCTGCCGATGACGGCGAATCGTTGTGGGGGCCAGTCGGCCACCAGGTCTTGCACCTGATGCAGGGCGGCGCGCGGCGACGGCGGCAGCTGCGGGCATTGCCAGTGCACGTCGGGACGGTGCCGATGCAGCCAGGCCTGCAGGCGCAACGCCTTGACGGAGCGCGGCGACGAGCGAAAACCGTGCAGGTACAGCAGGTGCGACGGGGCTTGGTTCATGCCGCCGCGGCGGCCAGCGCGGCCAGCAGCTTGTCGTGCAGGCCGCCGAAACTGCCGTTGCTCATGCACACCACATGGTCGCCGGCGCGCGCCTCGCGAACGATGGCGCCGACCAGGTCGTCCACCGTCTCGGCCACCACGGCGGCATCGCCCATCGGCACGAGCGCATCGCGTGCGCTCCAGCCGTAGTCGCCCTGCAGGCAGAAAGAGCGGGCGGCCGGCTCCAGCGCCCAGGGCAGCTGGGCCTTCATGGTACCGAGCTTCATGGTGTTGGAGCGCGGCTCGAAGACCGCGAGCACCCGCGGCCCGGCCTGGCCCGGGGTCGGCGCAGCCTGTTCGAGCTTGCGGCGCAGGCCTTCGAGCGTGAGCCGCATCGCGGTCGGGTGGTGGGCAAAGTCGTCATACACCCGTACGCCGTGCACTTCGCCGCGCAATTCCAGCCGCCGCTTGACGTTGGCGAAGCTGCCCAGCGCCCTGGCCGCCGCATCGGGCGTCACGCCCACATGTTCGGCGGCGGCGATGGCAGCCAGCGCATTGAGCTGGTTGTGCTCGCCCAGCAGCGACCAGTCGACGCGGCCGATGCGCATGGCGCCGCGCAGCACGTCGAAGGCATGCGGCTCGCCGCGCGCGCGCAGCACGCCGGGCTCTTCGCGGCGCGCGCCGAAGCGCTGCACCTCGCTCCAGCAGCCGCGCTGCAGCACGCGCTGCAAGGCGTCGTCGCGGGCATTGACGACCAGGCGGCCGGTCGACGGCACCGTGCGCACCAGGTGGTGAAACTGCGTCTCGATGGCCGCCAGGTCCGCAAAGATGTCGGCGTGGTCGTGTTCGAGGTTGTTGAGGATCGCCGTGCGCGGCCGGTAGTGCACGAATTTGCTGCGCTTGTCGAACAGCGCGGTGTCGTATTCGTCGGCCTCGATGACGAAGTGCCGGCCCTGCCCGAGCCGCGCCGAGACACCGAAATTCTGTGGCACGCCGCCGATCAGGAAGCCCGGCACCAGGCCGGCCTGATCGAGGATCCAGGCCAGCATCGAGGTGGTCGTGGTCTTGCCATGCGTGCCGGCCACCGCCAGCACGTGCCGGCCCTGCAGCACGTGGTCGGCCAGCCATTGCGGGCCGCTGGTGTAGCGCGCGCCGGCATCGAGCACGGCCTCGAACAAGGGCGTGCCGCGCTTGACGACATTGCCGACGACGAAGACGTCGGGCGCCAGGTCCAGCTGCCCGGGCGACCAGCCTTCGATCAGGTCGATGCCGAGCGCACGCAGCTGGTCGCTCATCGGCGGGTAGACGTTGGCGTCGCAACCGGTCACCCGGTGGCCGGCCTCGCGCGCCAGCGCGGCCAGGCCGCCCATGAACGTGCCGCCGATGCCCAGGATGTGGATGTGCATGCCGCCGGATTCTAGGAGCCGGGTGCCGCCGGTCGGGCGCGGCGGCGACGCGCCGTCGCTGCGTGTCAGCGCGGGTGCGAGAGCTCGAACATCAGCGCCGGCGGCAGCGATTCGATGATCGCGCTGCGGCTCACGCAACTGAACTGGCGGCCACCGATGCGGCGCGTTTCCAGCCCCTGGCCGTCTTCCGACAATTCGATGAAGACGAGTTGCGGCATCTCGGCCAGCAGGTCCGTGCGCAGGCGCTCGAAGCGGTCGCCACCGAGCGCGCTTTCGTGCAGGATGGCGTGCGGCATGCCGCCGTGGCAGAACTCGCGCGCCTCTTCGATCGTTGCCACGTGGTCGATCATCAGCCCCATGTGGCGCACGGCGTCGCGCACCAGCGAGCGCGTCTCGCGTCGGGCGGCGACCACCAGCAGGTGGCTGCCGGCGAGCGGCTTGGAGTTGAGGCCCTCGCGCGCGGGGTCGGCGCGGTCACGCAGCGCCGCGGTTTCGCTGGGGTCGTTGACGGTGCGTGGAAATTCGATCGTCAGTCGCGCCGATGCGCCGTCGTCGTCGAGCCGGATCGGCAGCTCCATGGTGCGGGCCGTCTGCTGCAGCAGACGCCAGGAGATGGTCCGCAGCGGCGACTCGGCATGCGTCAGCAGGCTGTGGTCGATCTGGTCGTCGCTGAGAAAGCGGAAACTGCACGCCAGCCGCGCGAAGACCGGCCAGTCGTTGAGGTCGATGCGGAGGTCGACGGCCGAGCGCGCGTGTTCGAAGGCCCAGGTCAGCAGGGTTTCGACCAGCGTGAAGATCAGCGTCGGGTCGGCCATCACCTGCGCAGGGGCCAGCAACTGGCCAACCTCGAAGCCCCGGGCTTCGATCTGGCGCCGGTGTTGCAGCAGGGCCTCGCGCAGGACCGCCGTCAGGTCCACGCGCTCGGCGACCTGGCGCACGCGTCCGGTGGCCAGGCGGTTGACCTGCTGGCCCATGATGCCGATGCGGCGCGCGAGCTCGAGCAGTTCGCGCAATTCGCGCAAGCCCTGGCGGCTGATCTTGCCGGTCGTGGCCACGGCGTTGACGCGCTCGAGCGCCGCCGACAAGGCACTGGCGACCTCGCTGCCGAGCTGCCCCAGCAGCGCGTGGCCATCGACCGCATCGCCGGACGCCGCAACCGCACCCGGTTCGGGCGTGGCGGTCGTTGCCGGGAAGGTCTTGCCAGCAGCATTCATGGGGACGCGGCGCTGACAGGTCAGGGCCGAACCGTCGGACGGAAGCAGAGCGCCAATCATTGTGACCGAAGCGCCCAGCGTCCACCCCGCGTTCCGGGGATCGGGGCGGCCGGGCGCGCCGATCGTGGCAAGGACATCAGGCGCCCGGATAATCCCGGCATGGTGCGTGTCCTGGGGATGAGCCTGCTGGTCCTGCTGAGTGCAGGCTGTTCGCCGGAGCTCAACTGGCGCGAGTTGCGATTCGATGAAGCAGGCGTCACCCAGCTCTTTCCCTGCAAGCCGGTGCGCCAGCAGCGCAAGGTGGCGCTGGCCGGCCGGCCCCAGGTGCTGGTGCTGCAGGTCTGCGACACCGGCGGGGTGACCTGGGCGCTGGCGCACACGCAGCTCACCGACCCGGCCGAAGCGCCTGCGGTGTTGCAGGCGCTGGCCGATGCCGCCCACGCCAATATCGGCGCAGCGCGCAGTGCGGCGCGGCCACAGGTCGTTCCCGGCGCCGCCGCCCATGCGGCCGCGGGGCGCTATGGGTTCAGCGGGCAGGCGCCTGATGGCCGCCGACTGGAGGCGGCGGTGCTGCTGTATGCGCGCGGATCGGTGGTGGTGCAGCTGACGGTTCTTGGCCCAAGGCTGGCGGCCGAAGCGGTCGACACCTTCATGACTTCGGCGCGTGCCGGCGCATGACGGGCCTGCCCTCGCCGGCGACCCCGTCCGGCTGGATCGGCCCGTTCGCCGTCTTTGCTGCCGTCTACTTCCTGTCTGCACTGCTGCGGGCGGTGACGGCGACGCTGGCGCCGAGCTTCAGCGCCGAGTTCAACCTGGGCGCCGCCGATCTCGGCTTGCTGGCCGGCGCCTACTTCCTGGGCTTTTCGCTGCTGCAGCTGCCGCTGGGTGCGGCGCTGGACGATTGGGGCCCGCGGCGGGTCGAACTGTCGCTGCTGGCCTTGGCGGTGACGGGCTGCGCGGTCTTTGCGGCGGCAGGCGACTTCGTGCAGCTCGTGCTCGCCCGCACGCTCATCGGCATGGGCGTGGCGGCCTGCCTGATGGCGCCCCTGACGTTCTTCCGGCGCCGTTTTTCGCCGTCGCTGCAGTTGCGGTGCAACTCGTGGATGCTGATGACGGGATCGCTGGGCATGGTGGCCTCGACGGTGCCGGTGCAACTGCTGTTGCCGGTGTTGGGCTGGCGCGGGCTGTTCTGGGCCTTGTGCGGGCTGCTGGCGTTGGCCGCGGTGGCGTTGGCGAGATGGCTGCCGCGGGATGGTGCACGGCTGGTGGTGCCGACCGGGGCGCCGCCGGCGCGCTATGCCGACATCGTGCGGCACCCGCAATTCGTGCGCATGGCGCCGATGGGGCTGGTGCTCTACGGCGGCATGATCGCCATGCAGGCGTTGTGGGCTGGCCCCTGGCTGACCCAGGTCTGCGGCTGGACGCCGGCGGCGGCCAGCAAAGGGCTGTTGCTGATCAACGCCGGCATGCTGCTGGCCTTCCTGGGTTGGGGCTGGGTGATGCCGGCGCTGACACGGCGCGGGCTGGCGGTCAACACCCTGCTGGCCTGGGGCGTTCCGGTCAGCCTGTCGGTGCTGGCGTTGAACGTCTGGCTGGGCAGCGCGGCCGCGGCCGTCCACTGGATGGCCTGGTGCGTGTGCACCTCGCTGGTGGCGTTGAGCCAGCCGGCGTTGGGGCAGGCCTTCCCCGTGCACATGGCCGGCCGCGCGCTGTCAGCCTACAACCTGGCGGTCTTTGCCGGCGTCTTCGTGCTGCAATGGGGCATCGGCGCGAGCATCGACGGCTGGCGGGCGGCCGGGCTCGGCGTCGTGGACGCCTACCGCGTGACGCTGGCGGGGTTCGGCGTACTGGCGCTGGGCAGCTACCTGTGGTTTCTGGGCCTTCGCGGGCGGCGTGCCCATAATCGGGGCAACCTGGATCCGACATGACCCGCATCCTGCTACTGGCCCACGCTCCGCTGGCATCGGCACTGCGCGACGTGGCCTCGCACGCCTTTCCGGAGTGCGCGCAGGCACTCGACGCGGTGGATGTCGAGACCGCCCAGAGCGTCGAGGCGGTCGAGGCAGCCTTGCGCGACCGGCTGGCGGCCCATGCCGAGCAGGAGACGCTGATTCTCGTCGACGCCTTCGGCGCCACGCCCTGCAACGTCGCCTTGAAGGTTGCAGACGGGGTCCATGCGCGGGTGGTGGCGGGGGTCAACGTGCCGATGCTTTGGCGATCGCTTTGCTACCGGCATGAAGCGCTGGACGTGCTGGTTGAGCGCGCCTGTGCTGGCGCGACCCAGGGCGTGATGCCGGTGGTCGTGCCGCGTCGACAAAACCAATCCCAGCCCGTTGGGTCGCCCGCACATGATCAAGTCGAGCATCCTCATCAACAATAAGCTCGGGCTTCATGCCCGTGCATCGGCCAAGCTCACCAAGCTGGCCGGCAGCTTCGCAAGCGACGTGCACCTCAGCCGCAATGGGCGCCGCGTCAACGCCAAGAGCATCATGGGCGTGATGATGCTGGCCGCCGGCATGGGGTCGGAGATCGAGATCGAGATCGACGGCGTCGACGAGATGGCCGCAATGGCTGCCCTGCGCGCCCTGATCGACGGGCGCTTCGGCGAGGGCGAATAGCGACCCTCGGGACGCATGGCGCTGGATTGACATCATGAGCATCCAGGTGTTTGGCATGGCGGTGTCGCGCGGTGTGGCCATCGGGCGTGCCGTGCTGGTGGCGTCGAGCCGTGTCGACGTGGCCCACTACTTCGTATCTGCCGACCAGGTCGAGGCCGAAATCGAACGTCTGCGCGCGGCCCGCAACGAGGTGGCGGCGGAATTGACCGCCTTGAAGGCGGACCTGCCGGCCGAGGCTCCGACGGAACTGTCTGCGTTGCTGGACGTCCACCTCATGCTGCTGCACGACGACAGCCTGAGCGGCGCGACCAAGCAGTGGATCCTCGAACGCCATTACAACGCCGAGTGGGCCCTGTCGGCGCAACTCGAAGTGCTGGCGCGGCAGTTCGACGAGATGGAAGACGAATACCTGCGCGAGCGCAAGGCCGACATCGAACAGGTGGTCGAGCGGGTGCTGCAGGCGCTGGGTCGCCATGCCGGCGACGGTGCGGCTGGGTTCCGGAAGGCGGGCCTGACGCGCGACTTCGGTGGCGAGGAGCCGCTCGTGCTGGTGGCCAATGACGTCGCCCCGGCGGACATGTTGCAGTTCAAGCGCAGCGTCTTCACCGGGTTCGTCACCGACGTCGGCGGCACCAATTCGCACACGGCCATCGTGGCACGCAGCATGGACATCCCCGCCGTGGTGGGCGCGCGCGAGGCCAGTCGGCTGGTGCGTCAGGACGACTGGATCGTTATCGACGGCGACGCGGGCGTTGTGGTCGTGAACCCCTCGCAGATCGTGCTCGAGGAATACCGGTTCCGCCAGCGGCAGAGCGAGCTCGAACGTGCGCGCCTGCACCGTCTACGCAACACGCCCGCCGTGACCCTGGATGGGCACGCCATCGAACTGCTGGCCAACATCGAAATGCCGGCCGACGCCGCAGCTGCCGTCGATTCCGGGGCCGTCGGTATCGGTTTGTTTCGCAGCGAATTTCTCTTCATGAACCGCGGCGACGATCTGCCGGGCGAGGACGAACAGTTCGAAGCCTACCGTGACGCGGTGCAGGCCATGAAGGGCCTGCCGGTGACCATCCGCACGGTGGACATCGGCGCTGACAAGCCGCTTGATCGGCTCACGACGGCCGAGTTGCGGCACGAACACGTGCTCAATCCGGCGCTCGGGCTTCGGGCCATTCGCTGGAGTCTGTCGGAGCCGGGCATGTTCCGTCAGCAGTTGCGCGCCATCCTGCGCGCCAGCGCCTTCGGCAAGGTGCGCATCCTCATTCCCATGGTCGCGCACATGAGCGAGGTCCGCCTGACGCTCGAAGCGCTGGCGCGTGCGCGTCAGCAACTGGACGATGCAGGCAAGGCGTATGGGCGGGTCGAGTTGGGCGCCATGATCGAGGTGCCGGCGGCTGCCTTGCGCGTGGAGTCCTTCCTGCGCCACTTCGACTTCGTGTCCATCGGGACCAATGATCTGATCCAGTATGCGTTGGCCATTGACCGCGCCGACGAATCGGTGTCCCACCTCTATGACCCGTGGCATCCCGCGGTATTGCAGCTCATTGCGCACACCATCGGGGCCGCCAACAACGCAGGACGAGGCGTTTCAGTGTGCGGCGAGATGGCGGGCGACCCGGTCTTCACGGACCTGCTGCTCGCGATGGGGCTGCGAAGCTTTTCGATGCATCCCTCGCGCATGGCGTCGGTGAAGCAGCGCGTCCTGCGCGCCGACACGCGGCGCTTGGCCGGGGCTCTGCCTCGGGTGTTGGAGGCAGATGACTGCGCGACGGCTTGCGCAGAATGGATGGCGGGGCCGTCACTGGCTCCGGCGCCGCGCAGTTGACGAGCTGCGCGGCTCACCCCGAAAGCGGGCGGGCTGATGCTGCTGGCGGCGAAGGCCGACTGAGGCTCTATACTTTGCGGCTGACCTCATCGATGGCACCGGCGGCAAGCGCTTCTCGAGCAACAGCGCCGGCAAGATCAAGAAAGCCCGAGAGTTTGACAAGGCTTTCAATACAATGTCAGAATCGTCGTCTTCGCTGATCACGAATCGGCGATTGCTTCGAGGGTAAATTTCGAAGCGTGTTCTTTAACAACATACAGCCGATAAGCGTGGGCGTTTGAAGGCGAGGGCTCTGGTTTGCGGGTGACTGCGAGCCGAAGTCTGAAGGACTTTAAACGCTCATGGAAGAAGAAGTGAAGTTCACTTCGATTCCGTTTTGAGCAAATTCAAGATCGAACTGAAGAGTTTGATCCTGGCTCAGATTGAACGCTGGCGGCATGCCTTACACATGCAAGTCGAACGGTAACGCGGGGCAACCTGGCGACGAGTGGCGAACGGGTGAGTAACGCATCGGAACGTGCCCAGTAGTGGGGGATAGCCCGGCGAAAGCCGGATTAATACCGCATACGACCTGAGGGTGAAAGCGGGGGACCGAAAGGCCTCGCGCTATTGGAGCGGCCGATGTCAGATTAGGTAGTTGGTGGGGTAAAGGCCTACCAAGCCGACGATCTGTAGCTGGTCTGAGAGGACGACCAGCCACACTGGGACTGAGACACGGCCCAGACTCCTACGGGAGGCAGCAGTGGGGAATTTTGGACAATGGGCGCAAGCCTGATCCAGCCATGCCGCGTGCGGGAAGAAGGCCTTCGGGTTGTAAACCGCTTTTGTCGGGGAAGAAACGCTCTGGGGCTAATACCCTGGGGTAATGACGGTACCCGAAGAATAAGCACCGGCTAACTACGTGCCAGCAGCCGCGGTAATACGTAGGGTGCAAGCGTTAATCGGAATTACTGGGCGTAAAGCGTGCGCAGGCGGTTGTGCAAGACAGATGTGAAATCCCCGGGCTTAACCTGGGAACTGCATTTGTGACTGCACGGCTAGAGTGCGGCAGAGGGGGATGGAATTCCGCGTGTAGCAGTGAAATGCGTAGATATGCGGAGGAACACCGATGGCGAAGGCAATCCCCTGGGCCTGCACTGACGCTCATGCACGAAAGCGTGGGGAGCAAACAGGATTAGATACCCTGGTAGTCCACGCCCTAAACGATGTCAACTGGTTGTTGGGAGGGTTTCTTCTCAGTAACGTAGCTAACGCGTGAAGTTGACCGCCTGGGGAGTACGGCCGCAAGGTTGAAACTCAAAGGAATTGACGGGGACCCGCACAAGCGGTGGATGATGTGGTTTAATTCGACGCAACGCGAAAAACCTTACCTACCCTTGACATGCCTGGAATCCTGCAGAGATGCGGGAGTGCTCGAAAGAGAGCCAGGACACAGGTGCTGCATGGCCGTCGTCAGCTCGTGTCGTGAGATGTTGGGTTAAGTCCCGCAACGAGCGCAACCCTTGTCATTAGTTGCTACGAAAGGGCACTCTAATGAGACTGCCGGTGACAAACCGGAGGAAGGTGGGGATGACGTCAGGTCATCATGGCCCTTATGGGTAGGGCTACACACGTCATACAATGGCCGGTACAGAGGGCTGCCAACCCGCGAGGGGGAGCTAATCCCAGAAAACCGGTCGTAGTCCGGATCGCAGTCTGCAACTCGACTGCGTGAAGTCGGAATCGCTAGTAATCGCGGATCAGCTTGCCGCGGTGAATACGTTCCCGGGTCTTGTACACACCGCCCGTCACACCATGGGAGCGGGTTCTGCCAGAAGTAGTTAGCCTAACCGCAAGGGGGGCGATTACCACGGCAGGGTTCGTGACTGGGGTGAAGTCGTAACAAGGTAGCCGTATCGGAAGGTGCGGCTGGATCACCTCCTTTCTGGAAAACGGCCAAGCCCGTTTCGGTGAAGGCTGACCTTGCACATGCAAGGACAGGCGAGCCGAGCGCGGATGAAGCCAAGCAAGAGCACTCAAGCTCAAGCGCTCACACTTATCGGCTGTTGTTGACGACAGACTTACCCAAGTGCGGGTCTGTAGCTCAGTCGGTTAGAGCACCGTCTTGATAAGGCGGGGTCGTTGGTTCGAATCCAACCAGACCCACCAACACATGTCGGGGGTGTAGCTCAGCTGGGAGAGCACCTGCTTTGCAAGCAGGGGGTCATCGGTTCGATCCCGTTCACCTCCACCAAGACTGACAAGCGCACGAAGTGGCGAACACATCCGGTGTGTTGGCCAGTTCGATTGTTTGTATCGGCTGTCGTTCTTTAACAATTCATAGAGTCGAATCAGCGCTGCTGATGGCAATGCACCTCGGTGCGGCAAGCCATTGGCGGCTTTTGATTGCGTCAACGAACTTCAATTCGAAAGAATGAAGACGGCATAACGCGAATACTCAAATTTGTCATTGACCGACCCTGCAAGTCAGCAGGCGTCAAAGTTATAGGGTCAAGTGACTAAGTGCATGTGGTGGATGCCTTGGCGATTACAGGCGATGAAGGACGTGGTAGCCTGCGATAAGCTTCGGGGAGCTGGCAAATAAGCTTTGATCCGGAGATTTCCGAATGGGGAAACCCAACCGTAAGGTTATCGCACACTGAATACATAGGTGTGCGAGGCGAACCGGGTGAACTGAAACATCTCAGTAGCTCGAGGAAAAGACATCAACCGAGATTCCGAGAGTAGTGGCGAGCGAAATCGGAGAAGCCTGCACGTTTTAGCAATCGATCTATCGGAACGGTCTGGAAAGTCCGGCCATAGCGGGTGATAGCCCCGTACGGAAAAGATCGGTTGTGGAACTGGGCGTGCGACAAGTAGGGCGGGACACGTGTAATCCTGTCTGAAGATGGGGGGACCATCCTCCAAGGCTAAATACTCGTAATCGACCGATAGCGAACTAGTACCGTGAGGGAAAGGCGAAAAGAACCCCCGGGAGGGGAGTGAAATAGATCCTGAAACCGCATGCATACAAAAAGTCGGAGCCCGCAAGGGTGACGGCGTACCTTTGTATAATGGGTCAGCGACTTACATTCAGTGGCAAGCTTAACCGAATAGGGAAGGCGCAGGGAAACCGAGTCCGAATAGGGCGTTCAGTCGCTGGGTGTAGACCCGAAACCAAGTGATCTATCCATGGCCAGGATGAAGGTAGGGTAACACCTGCTGGAGGTCCGAACCGACTAGTGTTGCAAAACTAGCGGATGAGCTGTGGATAGGGGTGAAAGGCTAAACAAACTTGGAGATAGCTGGTTCTCTCCGAAAACTATTTAGGTAGTGCCTCAAGTATTACCATCGGGGTAGAGCACTGTTATGGCTAGGGGGTCATGGCGACTTACCAAACCATTGCAAACTCCGAATACCGATGAGTACAGCTTGGGAGACAGTGCACCGGGTGCTAACGTCCGGACACAAGAGGGAAACAACCCAGACCGCCAGCTAAGGTCCCTAATATTGGCTAAGTGGGAAACGAAGTGGGAAGGCTAAAACAGTCAGGATGTTGGCTTAGAAGCAGCCATCATTTAAAGAAAGCGTAATAGCTCACTGATCGAGTCGTCCTGCGCGGAAGATGTAACGGGGCTAAGCCAGTAACCGAAGCTGCGGATCCGTGGCAACACGGATGGTAGGAGAGCGTTCTGTAAGCCTGTGAAGGTGGATCGTGAGGTCTGCTGGAGGTATCAGAAGTGCGAATGCTGACATGAGTAGCGTTAAAGGGGGTGAAAAGCCCCCTCGCCGTAAGCGCAAGGTTTCCTACGCAACGTTCATCGGCGTAGGGTGAGTCGGCCCCTAAGGCGAGGCAGAGATGCGTAGCTGATGGGAAACAGGTCAATATTCCTGTACCGATGTGTAGTGCGATGTGGGGACGGAGAAGGTTAACTCAGCCGGGTGTTGGATGTCCCGGTTCAAGCCTGTAGTCGTGGTCTCTAGGCAAATCCGGAGATCTTAGATGAGGGGTGATAACGAGGCGGCTTGCCGCTGAAGTGAGCGATACCCTGCTTCCAGGAAAAGCCACTAAGCTTCAGCTATACACGACCGTACCGCAAACCGACACTGGTGCGCGAGATGAGTATTCTAAGGCGCTTGAGAGAACTCTGGAGAAGGAACTCGGCAAATTGACACCGTAACTTCGGAAGAAGGTGTGCCTTTAGTAGGTGAAGTTGTACAAACCAAGCCCAATGAGGCCGCAGAGAATCGGTGGCTGCGACTGTTTATTAAAAACACAGCACTCTGCAAAGACGAAAGTCGACGTATAGGGTGTGACGCCTGCCCGGTGCTGGAAGATTAAATGATGGGGTGCAAGCTCTTGACTGAAGTCCCAGTAAACGGCGGCCGTAACTATAACGGTCCTAAGGTAGCGAAATTCCTTGTCGGGTAAGTTCCGACCTGCACGAATGGCGTAACGATGGCCACACTGTCTCCTCCAGAGACTCAGCGAAGTTGAAATGTTTGTGATGATGCAATCTCCCCGCGGAAAGACGGAAAGACCCCATGAACCTTTACTGTAGCTTTACATTGGACTTTGAACAGATCTGTGTAGGATAGGTGGGAGGCTTTGAAGCGGTGCCGCTAGGTATCGTGGAGCCAACGTTGAAATACCACCCTGGTGTGTTTGAGGTTCTAACCTTGGCCCGTGATCCGGGTTGGGGACAGTGTATGGTAGGCAGTTTGACTGGGGCGGTCTCCTCCCAAAGCGTAACGGAGGAGTTCGAAGGTACGCTAGGCACGGTCGGAAATCGTGCTGATAGTGCATTGGCATAAGCGTGCTTGACTGCGAGACTGACAAGTCGAGCAGGTACGAAAGTAGGACAAAGTGATCCGGTGGTTCTGTATGGAAGGGCCATCGCTCAACGGATAAAAGGTACTCTGGGGATAACAGGCTGATACCGCCCAAGAGTTCATATCGACGGCGGTGTTTGGCACCTCGATGTCGGCTCATCTCATCCTGGGGCTGTAGCCGGTCCCAAGGGTATGGCTGTTCGCCATTTAAAGAGGTACGTGAGCTGGGTTTAAAACGTCGTGAGACAGTTTGGTCCCTATCTTCCGTGGGCGCTGCAAGATTGAGAGAGCCTGCTCCTAGTACGAGAGGACCGGAGTGGACGCACCTCTGGTGTATCGGTTGTCACGCCAGTGGCATCGCCGAGTAGCTATGTGCGGAAGAGATAACCGCTGAAAGCATCTAAGCGGGAAACTCGTCTCAAGATGAGTCTTGCCGGGGCCTCGAGCCCCCTGAAGAGTCGTTCGAGACCAGGACGTTGATAGGCCGGGTGTGGAAGCGCAGTAATGCGTTGAGCTAACCGGTACTAATTGCTCGTGAGGCTTGACCCTATAACTTTGACGTTGAGTCAGAGTGTTATGCCCAGCGTGGCGCAATCAAATCAGCTGATTCGACTTTATGAATTCGCCGTCTTGTCTTCGACAGGACGGCAACCCGTCAAGCCTGATGACCATAGCGAGGTGGTCCCACTCCTTCCCATCCCGAACAGGACAGTGAAACGCCTCTGCGCCGATGATAGTACGGATCCCCGTGTGAAAGTAGGACATCGTCAGGCTAATTCCAGACCAAAGGGCCCGATCCATCCGATCGGGCCCTTTGACTTTGGCGGTACCTACGGCTCCTTACCGATCTGGTAATTCGTTCAGAACGGCCGCGTTACCCGCAAACAGGGCTGAAATCAGATGCTCCTCGCGGCGCTGGATGGTCTCCAGAAAAGCCGTAGCGCCGCTCATCGATCGAAAGCTCGCCATACCGGTTTCCAGAAACAGCTGCAGGTCGCTCAGACCGGCCGCTCGGGCGGGCGCCCGCATCAGTTTCAGGGCCGTTACGATCCATACGTGGCGGGTGAATCGATCAAGCGCTTGACCGATCTCGATCACGAGCTTCAACTGCAACTCGCGCTGGTCGGGCTGACCGACCATTTGCCAAGCGCGCATATATTGCCTGTCCTGGATTTGGTCCGAGGTCAGAAGGCGGGCCATTTGCGAATCGAGAAGCTCGGATACGGCGTGAAGGCGCGCAAGATCCAGCACCGTGACGCTGACCTCCCCCGGAAACAAGTTGCCGATCTTCGGCACGATGCGGGCGAACTGCTGATCCCGGTCTCGAAAGTCCATCGGACCATACAAATCGTCCAGAAAGAAGCGCGCAGCCGCGCCGTAGCGGCGCGAAGCAAGCAGGTCCCTGTAGGTTCGTTCGAAGCGCAGCTGCTGGTAGCGCTTGACAGCGGCAACCCGCTGCCGAAACTCGGGGTTGGCATCACGTGCAGCCCGCTCCCGTTCGACTGTTTCCAGGTGCTGCAGAATCTCGGCAGTCATTGCAAACTTTCCTGATGCCGGCCGCCAACAGCGACCCGATACGAGCGACCGGCTCACACCCATCTGCTTATTTGATCGCAACGCTTCAGCGAGCTGCCGTCCTTGCCTGGCTGTTGGCCATTCTGGGGGTGCTGGCTCACATGTCATCACGCGGACCTACGCTGGCATCGCTGGTCGTGCTGTGGCTGTTGTTGTTCGGTCATGCGATGGTACTGGCGGCCGAGTTTGCGCTGATGCTCGTCGTCAACCGCCATGAAGCCATCGCCAACCCGAGCCTGCGCGAAGTGACCCGCGCCTGGCTGCATGAATGCCTGCATGCAGCAAGAGTTTTCGGATGGCTACAGCCCTTTCGCAGTCACGCCATTCCCGACGCCGAGTGCCGGCAGCAAAGCCGACAGCGTGGGGTGGTGCTGGTGCATGGCTTTGCCTGCAACCGCGGCGTTTGGCAAGACTGGCTTGAACGCCTGCGGTCTCTGCAGGTTGCAACGGTCGCCGTCGATTTGGAACCCCCCTGGGGGCCAATCGACGCCTACGTCGACTCGATAGAGCGAGCTGTCGCCCAGATCGAATCCGCCACTGGCCTTGCACCGTTGATCGTGGCGCACAGCATGGGTGGGTTGGCCGTCCGGCGTTGGTGGCAAACGACCTCGACAGCCCGGGTGCATCGGCTCATCACCTTGGGCACACCACACCAGGGCACTCGCCTCGCTCGGCTTGGTTTTGCGCCCAATGTCCGTCAGATGCGCTGCGGCAATGCCTGGCTTGATGCGCTGTCGAGGTCGGAGGGGGCCGCGCAGGTCGACCGGATGACCTGCTTCTTCAGCACTTGCGACAACATCGTGCTGCCTGCGACCCATGCGACGCTTGCCGGCGCCGACAACCGCATTCTGTCGGGCACCGCCCATGTGCACATGGTGTCGAATCCGCAGCCCTGGGCCGAAGCCTTGAGGCAACTGTCGCCGCCAACCGACTGATCGAGGACGCTGCTGGCCCGACAGCGGCGCTGCCAGGTCGCATCCGCAATCCGCGGACCAGCCGGCTAATCCCCGTCGATGTCGTGCAGCAACGCCAGTGTCGGCTCCGTTCCCATGTGCAGCAACTCGGCGATGTCGCGCACATCGTCGGCCAGGGCTGGGTTGTCCCAGTCTCGTGCCGTGTGACGGGCCAGGCGGATGGCCAGCAGCACGGTCCGCGCCTGCGCCGACACGCTCTCGCGGTTGTCATCGGCGATGTCGATCAGGATGCGTGGCAATCGCCACTTCTGCATCAGCGCCTGCTGCAGGTCCGGTAGCCCGATATTCAGTACCTCGGCCTGCACGACCAGCGAGCGCAGGGCGCCATCTTCACGTTGTCGTCGCATGATCTCGCCGGCGAGCGCGGGCGCGCGCAGCCACACCAGCAGATCGGCGAAGTCATGCAGCAGTGCCGCCTCGCGGATGACCGCGGCATCATGGTCCATCCGTTGCACGGCGAAGGCCAGCGCAAAGCGCGCCGCCCGATGCGAGCGGTCGAGCACGGTCCGAAATCCGTCGAGCGCTGCCGGGTAAGCCGCCAGCTCTTCCTCCACCGTGGGTTGAGGCCCGAAATCGCGGAAGAATGGCGTGATCCCGAGCATCACCAGGGCGGCGGTCAGCGTTTCGGCATCGGTACCGTCGCGGCCGCGGCGAAGGTGGGCCACGTGGGCGAGCACCTTGAGCGTGAACAGCGGGTCGTGTGCCAAGGTCTCGGCGAGCAGGTGCGCGTCGACGGCGTCCTCGTTGCCCCGCATTTCCTCGATCGCGACGGCGCTGCTGCGCAAGATCGGCAGCCGGGCGGCATCAAAGCATGCCGCCCACGCATTCACATGGTCTGGCGCCCGGTCGATGAATCCGGTATCGGTCGGCGCTGCGACGGAGGACAACATGATGCAACGGTTATCGGTGGGCGTAGCGCCGCCCTTGAGGGCCAGGGCCACAGGCTCAGCCAACGCGGCGTGAGCTCGACATGCGATCGGTCACGCAATTGCAATTGCGCCATCACCTGCTCTACCGCGGCAGGGCCGCCAGCGCAGCCGTCGGTCGCCCAGCCGTATCCCTCGGCGCAAATGTCGGAGCCGCCCACGGTCGCGCCGTCGATCGGCGCGAACCCTTCGGACGCGAGGGACGATGCGGGCAACACCCGGTGCGTGCCCACGTGGACGGGGCCACGCATCTCGAGACCGACCACCATGCCGGCAGCCCTCGACTCGATGACGTCGGCGATGCCGATCACCGGCACCGACAGCCATCCCCCAGTCGACCTTGGCTGCGGCCCCGCAGGCTGCCGCAGCGCACGCACCCAATCGGCGCGCCCGAGTTGGAAGCAGCGAATTGCCAGCCGAAGTTCGCCGTCCGCCAGCGGCCGCATCGCCGGTGCGTCCGGATCCGGTGCCCATCGCAGGGCACCGGATCCGGGTATCGCCATCAGCAGCCTCAGCCCGCTGTCGGGTGGCGCGTCGTGCGCCGTGCCCGCACGGGGCCGACCGGCCATGCTGGCCGATCCTTCGGCGGCGTTCACAGCCGCGTCACGCCGGGCAGGTGCCCGACGAGCTGACCATCCACGTACAACGCACCTTCAGGGGCGCCGGCCTCGGCATAGAACTCCAGCACCGGCGCGCGCACCGCGCCGCGATACGTGGCGCCACCCACCTGGCGTGCCAGTCGGGCCAGACCCCGGCTCGCACCGCGCAAGGCTGCGGCGGCCAGCCGACGGGTCAGCGAGGGGGCGGGGCTCCAGAGCCACTCTCTCGTCGTCATGTCGATTCTCCTGACGCGCCGACGAAGGCCGGTACGCGCCGTTGGGTTCCGTTCAGGGGCTGTGTCGCTGGCGATCCAGGTCGCGCAACTCACGGTGCAGGGTTTGCTGATGGCGCTGTCGCACACCGCCCGCAGAGCGTCGATGCGCACCGGCCAGGCGTCGGCGGCTGGCGCCCACCAGCGGGTTGCGAGGCTTGAGGGGCTGCAGGATCAGGGTGTTCATCGACATCTCCTTCGGTCGGGTTCGAAAAGCAAAGCGGCCCGGGTGCTGGTGCAACCCGGGCCGCGAGGGCGGAAGCGCGAGTTCGCGCTCAGCTCATCGGGGCGGGCGGGTCGACGCCAGCGGCGGCACGGCACGCAGTGGCCAGGTTTGCCGCGCACGGATCCCATGTGCCATCGGCCATGACGGCAATGAACGGGAACAGGGCGCTGGGAAACATGGAACTCCGTGTCGGGGTGGATCGGACTCGTGAATGCCTGGGCAAGGGCGATTCACAAACTTGCGCGCATGATAAAGATGAAGTTATCAATGCGCAAGCCGGTGAAGTCCGCAATGGTCGCGCTTTACTTCTTCTGCTTGAGCGGCGCCACGCCACTGTTCGAGCGGCGCCACAGGTCGCTGCCGTCGTCGACGGCCGGGCTGCCCCGCTGGGCGCCCGGCGCGCGGGTCGGGCCGGAGGCCGCAGGGGGCTCGGGCGCCGCTGCAGGCGATGGCAGCAACACCTCGCCCAGCAGATCGAGCAGCCGCGTGCGTGCCCGCTGCGGGTGGCGCCGGTAATAGGTCAGCACCAGGCCGACGATGAAGCGCTCGTCGTCGTCGCGCGGCTCGCGCTCGCTGTCGACCATGGCGTCCGATTCGGGAGCGCCCGCCTCGTGCGGGAGGTCCATCCACCCGCGCGGCTTGTGGCACAGGTGCTCGAACTGCCGCGCCAGCCGCTCGCCGATCTGGCGCGAGCGGCTCTTGATCTGGCTCCAGTAGCTGGGCTGGATCTGCACGCGCTCGGCAAAACGCCGTTCCAGGCCGCGCAGGGTGGCGGCATCGGCGTTGCGTGCGGTCTGGCGCACGAACTCTTCGAACAGCAGCAGGGCGTTGTCCAGGCGCACCTGCGCAAGGTCGAGGGGGCCGTTCGTCATCAACCGCGATGATAAAGGCCCGTTGACGTGGGCCTGGTGTCAACCGCGAAGTGTTCGTTGCTCAGAAGGGCAAGGCGGGGCAGGGGCCGCGGAAGCCCTGCCCGCTGGCTAGAACTTCCAGCTCGCCGTCAGCTGAGCCAGCCGCCCGGCGCCCGGCACGTAGTGCCCGCTGTACAGCGAATCGGCGTACAAGACGTTGGTCACATTCGTCAGGTTGAACTTCAGCGTCAGCTGGTTCGGCACCACCGCATATTCGGCCATCAGGTCGCCAGTGACGTAGCCCTCGGCCTTCCAGCCCGGGTTGCGATGGGGTGTCTGCGACGAGCGCATGTTCAGCCCGGCGCCGACCCGCAGCTTCGGCGTCAGCTGGCAGGTGCTCCACACCGTGCCCGAGTGCACCGGCGTCAGCGACGGCCGCGTGCCCTGGCCCTCGCTGCCGGCCACGCCCACGTCGATGTTGGCGATGGGCATCCACATGTACGACAGGTAGATGTCCCAGGCCGGGCTGATGCGGCCGGCGATGTCGAAGTCCAGCCCGGCGACATGCCGCTTGCCCGACAGCGTCACCAGGTTCACCAGCGGGTCGGTATTGCGCTCGTGCAGCTTGGTGCTGCGGAAGACGCCGATGCGGGCCGACAGCTTGCCATCGGCCGAGTCGAGCTTGGCGCCCAGCTCGAGGTTGATCGCCTCCTCGGGCGGGATGTCGACATTGGACGCGCTCAACGAATAGGCGTCGCCCGAGGTGTTGAACGAGGTCGCAGCCGAGAAGTGGAACGAGGTCAGCGGGGTGGGCTGGAACAGCAGGCCCAGCCGCTTGCTCCATTCCGACACCTTCATGCGGTAGCTGGCCATGGTCTCGGGGCCGGCGGCGTTGTTCGGGATGCCGTACGTGTCGTAGTCGCCCGTCAGGTGGTCGTAGCGCACACCCAGCAGCAGCTTCCAGGACGGCGCGAACCGGATCAGGTCCTGGGCATAGACGCCGACGCCGTTGGACACATAGTCGCTCGTCGTGCGCAGCACACGCACCGACTCGTCGATGACCGCGCCGTCGTCGGGGCGGCCGACGATCGCGGGCGGCTTGCTCGGCACCACGCCGCCCTGGGCCGCGCTGCGGGCACCGTAGACGGTCTTTTCCTCGCGGGCCCAGTCGATGCCGGCCTGCACCTCGTGCCGCAGCCCCAGGGCTTGAAATCTGCCGCTGTAGTCGCTCTGCGCAAACCAGGTGTCCAGGTCCTGGATCTTGAGCTGCGTGCCGCGTGTCAGCACCGTCTCCGGGCCGAAGGTCGCCAGCGAGGCGGAGACGCCACCCGGCTGCAGCGCTGCACCGCCCAGGCGAACCGTCCCCGCACGCTGGTCACGCGCATAGCCACCGTGGCGCACCTTGGTGGTGATCTCGTGCTGGCGGTCGAAGCGGTGCGTGTGCGTGGCGGTCAGCGTCGCCGCCTGGCCGGCATTGCGGTCGCTGGCCAGGCCGTAGTGGCTGCCCGGGTCGATCGGCAGCAGCGTGGTCTCGCTGACGTCCGAGGTCGGTGTCGGCCGGATCCACGGCATGCCGTAGTTGATGCCGTTGCCGTTGTCCAGGAAATAGCCGGTGACGCTGAATTCATCGCGCGTGCCGATGCCCCAGCGCAGCGTGGCGGCCACCCCGCTCTTGTCCAGCGAACTGCCGCTGCCGTTGTTGTTGGCCTGCGTCAACATCGTGCCCAGGCGCAGCGCGGCTTCTTCGCCCAGGCGCAGGTTGAAGTCGCCCACCAGGCGCAGGTAGGCGTGGTTGCCCACGGTCAGGTCGACCTGGTGCTCGTCCATCGCCCGCGCGACCTTGCTGACCTGGCTGACGGCGCCACCGGTGGAGCCGCGGCCGAACAGCATCGATGCCGAGCCGCGCAGCACTTCGAGACGGTCGTAGAAGAAGGTGTCGCGGTCGTAGAAGGCCGGGTCGCGCATGCCGTCGACGAAGACATCGCCGGTGCCCTGCAACGGGAAGCCGCGCAGGCGGATGTCTTCCTCGCCGCCTTCGGGTGCGAGGAAGGTGATGCCGGCGGTATTCTTCAACACGTCCTTCAGCGTGTCGAGGTTGCGGTCGTCGATCAGCCTCTCGGTCACCACGGTGACCGACTGCGGGATGTCGCGCAGTTCCTGCTGGCCCTTGCCGATGCGCGTGGTCGTGGCCTGCAGGCCGTCCTTGCCCTGGCGCTCGGCCGTGCCGGTGGCCTTGATCACGGGCATCACGGTCTCGGGCCTGGCGTCGGCGTCGGTGGTCGTCGTCTGCGCGCCGGCGATGCCGAAGCCGGCGGCCAGCGCGGCCAGCGGCAGCAGCCGGGGGGCACGGCGAGCGCATGCACAGGTACGGGAAGTCAAGGTCATGTTCATGCGGGGTATGAAGGGAAGGGACAGCCGGCCTCAGCGGGCCTCGGGCTCGCTGACGAAGCCGATCCGGGTCAGGCCGGCGCGCGATGCATCGGCCAGCGTTTCGGCCACCGCGCGGTAGGCCACCGTGTGGTCGGCGCGCAGGTGCAACTCCGGCAGGGGCTGCCGCACGCCGGCCTGAGCGAGGCGCTCGGCCGCCTGCTCGCGGGTCAGCGGCTCGCCGTTGAAGAAGCGCCGGCCCTGGGCGTCGATCGCCAGCTCGATGCGATCGGGCTGCGACGGGTTGACCTCGGCGCTGGCCTTGGGCAGCTCGAGCTTGACGGCGTGCGTGAGCAGCGGCGCGGTGACGATGAAGATCACCAGCAGCACCAGCATCACGTCGATCAGCGGCACCATGTTGATGTCGGATACCGGCGCCGCCTGGCGCCTGGCGTCGAAGGAGGAAAAGGCCATGGCCTTCTCCCCTTCAGGCCGCCGCCGGCGTCTCGACGCGGCGCAGCCGCGCGCCGCCGTCGGCGTGCGCAGCCGCGGCACCCGGCGCCTCGCCCAGGGTCAGGAAGCTGTGCAGCTCGAAGGCGAAGCTGTCCAGCTGCGCGGCCAGCACGCGGTTGGCGCGTGTGAAGGCGTTGTAGGCCACCACCGCGGGGATGGCCACCGCCAGGCCCAGGCCGGTCATGATCAGCGCCTCGCCCACCGGGCCGGCCACCTTGTCGAGCGTGCCGGCGCCGCTGATGCCGATGGCGACCAGCGCGTGGTAGACGCCCCAGACGGTGCCGAACAGGCCGACGAAGGGCGCCGTGGCGCCCACCGTGGCCAGCAGCGTGAGGCCGCTCTCCATGTGCAGCGTCTCCTCGTCCAGCACCTTGCGCATCGTGCGGGTGAGAAATTCGCTGCCGCTGCCCGCCTCGGCCAGCCGCGTGGCACCGTGGCGCGCGTGGTGCTGCTGCGCGTGCAAGGCATGGGCCGCCAGGTGCGAAAAGGGGTCGTGCGCGCCGTGGGTCTGCAACTCGTGCCGTACCTGGTCCAGCGAGCCGGCATTCCAGAACAGGTTCAGGAAACGTTCGCCCTGGCGGCGGCGGCGTGCCTGCGCCAGGCCCTTGATGGCCACAAGCACCCAGCAGGCCAGGGACATCAGCAGCAGCAGCACCAGCAGTGTGCGGCCCACCGCATCGCTCTGGCTCAGATAGTGGCCCAGTCCCAGGCCATTCGTCGGGGCATCCATCGGATCTCCTTCACTCGATGTCGTATTGCAGCGGGGCGATCACGATCCACTCGACCGGCACGCCGTCGGCGGTCTGCGGCTTGAAGCGCGCGCGCTTCATCGCCCACAGGGCCTGCTCGTCCAGCCGGGCATGGCCCGCGCTGCGTTGCACGGTCACCGCCTTCGGCAGCCCGTCGGTACCCACCAGCACGCGCAGATGCACCGTGCCCTGCTCGCCCATGCGGCGCGAGGCCAGCGGCAGCTCGATCGGCGGTGGCAGCACATAGGCCACGTTGCTGGCCGGGATGACGCGCGGTGCCGGAGGCGATGGCGGCGCTGGCGGTGCGGCTGGCGCCGGCGGCGCGGAGGGTGCCGGTGGCGCCGCCGGTGCTGGCACCACGGCGACCGGTTCGGGCAGCGCGGGCGGCGCGGGCGGCACGACGAAGGGGGGCGGCGCCTGCGGTGCAGGGGAGGGCGACGCGGCCACCACCGGTGGTGGCGCCTGCCTGGGTGCCGGCTGCGGCTTTGGCGGCGGCGGGGCCGGGGGTGTGGGTTCGGACCTGGGGCGCTCGACGGTGATGAAGTCCACCACCAGCGGCGCCACCTGCCGCACAGGGTCCTGCACGGCTGCTGCCTGCAGCAGCCCCCACAACACCGCCAGATGCGCCAGCCCGACGCCCGCCACCAGCGCATGGCGCTCGGCCGGGCGCAGGTCGCTGCTGCGGCGCGGGGATGGTGGCAGCGGTGCGGCGGACAGTGACGCGCGAGATGGCATTTTGTGAATGCTAATGCAAACACGAATGCGTCGCATATATGTTTTGTAGGTTAACCGCAAACCATCCTGCGCGGGCACGCCGTCCGCCGTTGACGCCCATAGAAAAAGGCCGCCGGTCCGAAGACCGGCGGCCTTGACGAGGGCTCTGCGGTTGCCCCGCGAGCCCGGCGGCCGCGTCAGGCGTCGGCCTTCTGCGGCAGGCGCGGCGCCGTCTTCACGCTCAGCACCATGGTCACCGCCAGGATCGCCACCACCACGCCCAGCGAGACCAGCACCGGGATCTTGTAGACGTCGATGAGCAGCATCTTGGTGCCGATGAAGACCAGGATCACCGCCAGGCCGTAGCTCAGCAGGTGGAACTTGGACGCCACCGCCGCCAGCAGGAAATACATCGCGCGCAGGCCCAGGATGGCGAAGATGTTGGAGGTGAGCACGATGAAGGGGTCGGTCGTGATGGCAAAGATGGCCGGGATCGAGTCGACCGCGAAGATCACGTCGGTCAGGCCCACCAGCGCGATCACCAGCAGCAGCGGCGTGGCGATGCGCTTGCCGTTCTGCACGGTGAAGAATTTCTCGCCGTCGAAGTGCTTGGCCACCGGCATCAGCTTGCGCAGCAGCTTCAGCGCGGGGTTGCTCTCCAGGTCGGGCTCCTGGCCGGCGGCCCACCACATCTTGATGCCGGTGAGCAGCAGGAAGGCGCCGAAGACGTACAGCACCCAGTGGAACTCGGCGATCAGCCAGGAGCCCAGCAGGATCATCACCGTGCGCAGCACGATGGCGCCGACGATGCCGATCATCAGCACCCGCTTCTGGTACTCGGGCGGCACCGCGAAGTAGGTGAAGATCATCAGGAAGACGAAGATGTTGTCGACCGCCAGGCTCTTCTCGATCAGGTAGCCGGTCAGAAACTCCATGCTCTTGGTATTGGCCAGCGCGGCACCATGGTCCTGGTAGACCGCCCACCAGAACAGGCCGTTGAAGGCGAAGCTGAGCACCACCCAGACGATCGACCAGTTGAGCGCCTCCTTCACGGTCACGCTGTGCGCGCCCTGCTTGCGCAGCACGACGAAGTCGACGAAGAGCGCAGCGATGACCGCGCAGACGAAGAAGATCCAGAGCCAAAGCGGCGCGATGGTGTCCACGGACACTCCCGGGTGATGGGTTGAGGGTCGCGCCGAAAGGTCTTGCGGGAGGCAAAGCCCCCTGCGGGCCCGGGCCGGCTCGGGAGAGCCTGACCGTATTGACGGGGTCCGCGACAGCCCATTGCAGGCCGCCAGCTACTCCCCCTTCGACGCCGCGAATGCTAGGGGTATTGGCTTGGCCCCGCCGGCGCTGGGGCCAAGCCGCATGGCGTGCCGCTATTCGTCGTCGCGCGCCTGCCAGCCCTTGGTCAGGTCCTGCTGCACGGCCGGCGGCACGGCCTCGTAGTGCGACAGCGCGATCGTGTAGCGGCCCTGGCCGGCCGTCAGCGCATTCAGGCGCGACTGGTAGCTGGCCAGCTCGGACATCGGCACCTGGCCCTTGATCAGCACCGTGCCGGCTGTCAGGTTGGCGGTGCCGGTGACCATGCCGCGCTTGCTCGACAGGTCGCCGGTGATGTCGCCCATCGCGTGGTCGGGCGCGCCGATCTCGATGGCGACGATGGGCTCCAGCACGATCGGCCTTGCCTTGGCGATGGCATCGACGAAGGCCTTGCGGCCGGCGGTCGCAAAGGCGATCTCCTTGCTGTCCACGCTGTGGTGCTTGCCGTCGTAGACGACCACGCGCACGTCCACCACCGGGTAGCCGGCGATGGCGCCATGGGCCAGCACCTCGCGCACGCCCTTCTCGACCGCGGGCATGTACTGGCCGGGAATGGTGCCGCCCTTGACCTCGTCGACAAATTCGAAGCCGCCGCCGCGTGGCAGCGGCTCGATGCGCAGGAAGACCTCGCCGAACTGCCCGGCGCCGCCGGTCTGCTTCTTGTGGCGGTGGTGGCCCTCGGCGGGCGCGGTGACGGTCTCGCGGTAGGCGATGCGCGGCGGCCGCGTATGGACCTCGAACCTGTAGACATCGCGCAGCCGTTCCAGCAGCACGCGCAGGTGCAATTCGCCCAGGCCGTAGACGATGGTCTCGTTGGTGGTGGCCACATGCTCGACCTTCAGGCACGGGTCTTCGTCGACCAGCTTGGTCAGGATCTCCCACATGCGCTGCTCGTCGCCATGGCGTTTGGGTTCGATCGCCAGGCCATGCACCGGCACCGGGAAGTCCAGCGGTTTGAGGTGGATGTGGTCGTCCTCGGCAGCGTCGTGCAGCACGGCGTCGAAGTGGATCTCGTCGACCTTGGCCACCGCGACGATGTCGCCGGGCAGTGCCTTCGGCACCTCGACATGGTCCTTGCCCTGCAGCATGAACAGGTGGCCCACCTTGAACGGCTTGCGGCCGTCACCCACGTACAGCAGGCTGTCCCGCGTGAGCGTGCCCTGGTGCACGCGGAAGATGCCCATCTTGCCGACATAAGGGTCGACCGTGACCTTGAAGACATGCGCCAGCACGTGCAGCGACGCGTCGGGCGAGGCCTGCATCGGCACCGCGGCGTCACCTTCGCCGTTCAGGAAGTCCGGCGGATTGCCCTCGGTCGGGCTGGGCAGCAGCCTGACGATGACGTCCAGCAACTCGGCCACCCCGGCGCCCGTCTTGGCCGAAACGAAGCACACCGGAATCAGATGGCCTTCGCGCAGCGCCTGTTCCAGCGGCGCGTGCAGCTCGGCGGCGTCGACGTCGCCATCGTTCAGATAACGCTCGACGAAGGCCGCATCCACCTCCACCACCTGCTCGACCAGCGCGCGGTGCGCGGCATCGACCGCGCCGAAGTCGCTGTGGCCCTCGCGGTTGTAGAAGCAGTCCACCACCTTCGTGCCGCCGGCATCGGGCAGGTTCAGCGGCAGGCATTCGGTGCCGAAGGTGGCGCGGATCTGCTCCAGCAGCGCCGGCAGCTTCTCGGGCGCGGCGTCGATCCTGTTGACGACGATGAGCCGGTCGAGATGGCGCGAGGCCGCGTATTCCATCATGCGCACGGCCATCGGCTCGATGCCGGTGGCAGCGTTGATGACGATGGCCGCGGTCTCCACCGCCTCCAGCGCCGGCAGGCTCTGGCCGAGGAAGTCGGCGCCGCCGGGGGTGTCGATGAGGTGGATGCGCGTGCCGGCGTGGTCCAGGTGCATGACGGCGCTGTTCAGCGAATGCTGCATGCGGCGCTCGAGCGGATCGAAGTCGCTCACCGTGCTGCCGCGCTCCAGGCTGCCGGGGGTGCCGATGGCGCCGCTGCGGTGCAGCAGCGCTTCGACGAGACCGGTTTTTCCAGCAGCCGAAGGGCCGACCAGGGCCAGCGTGCGGATGGCTTCGATCGCGGCGCTGGCGCCGTGGGCTGGGCTTGGCATGGGTTGCTCTCCTCCAGCCCGGGCTGCGCCAGGAGCGGGCTGAGTCGTTGGCATGACGTGTTCAGGCTCGCACGGGCGCCAACCCAGGTTACGCCTTTGGCTGCTGCTCCACAAGCCGCCGACTCGAGCGGGGTCGAAGCGGCAACACCGGGCGTCCACCCTCGAGGCCAACCCCGCAACAAATGACTACACTCATCCCGATGCATGCCCTGGGCAGGCCCTGCACCGAGCGATCTGCCAGCGACGCAGCCATCTTCGGCTCGGCGCTGGCGCCGCCTGCGCCGGCGCGATGACGCCGCAGCCCCCGCGCGCGGGCGCACGCATCGGCCAGCCCGTGGTGTGGCTGGCGGTGCTGCTGGCGTTCATCGCCGCTGCCGGCGGTGGCCTCATCTGGCAGGCCAGCGAGCGTGCGCAGGCCGAACTGCAGCAACAGGCCCGGTTGCGCGCCGAACAGCGTGCGACGCAGCTCGCCGATGCCAAGGCCGGCCAGGTGCAGGCGCTGCTGGGCGGCATCGACGTCGCACTGCTGCAACTGCGCCGTGAATGGCGCGGCGATCCGGCGGCCTTCGACCCGATCGCGCGCAGTGTGATCGCGGCGCTGCCCCCCGGCTCGATCAGCCATGTGTCGGTGAGCGATGCCGTAGGCGACACCGTCTACCAGAGCCTGGGCACACCCGATCGCACCAACATCGCCGACCGCGAACACTTTCGCGCGCAGCAGCAGGCGGACCGCGACCAGCTGCACGTGGGCAAGGCGGTGACCTCGCGGCTGGCCCGCAATGCCTGGACGGTGGTCGTCAACCGCCCTTTGCTGCAGGCGGGTCGTTTCGCCGGCACGATGAACGTGTCGGTGCCTACCGCCTACCTGGCGCAGCAGCTGGCCGCGCTGGCGCTGGATGCGCGGGACGTCGTCGCCATCGTCAACGACGACGGCTCCTTCGTCGCGCGCAGCCGCGACCACCTGGTGGCCATGGGCCGCAAGGTGCCTCCCGTGCGGCCCTTTCTCGCCGACCGGCAGTCCGAGCGCGGCCTCTTCCGCCAGCCGGGCGAGATCGACGGCGTCGCGCGCTTCTACGCCTGGCAGCGGTTGCCCGGGCAGAGGCTGGTGGTGGCGGTCGGCCTGGCCGAGGACGACGCGCTGGCACCGCTGGCCGCCGGCCGCGACCGGGAGCGCAGGGTGTTCGCGCTGCTGCTGGCGGTGGTGCTGGCCGCGGGCGCGGCGGTGGCCGCGTTGCTGTGGCAGGCCGCTCGCCAGCAGCGTGCCATCGAGGGCAGCGAGCGCCGCTACCGCAGCCTGCTCGATACCCTGCCCGATGCGACCTTTCTGGTGCGCAACGGCCTCTTTGCGTACGTCAATCCGGCCACGCTGCGCCTGTTCGGCGCCAACGACGCGGCACAGCTGATCGGGCAGCCGGTGCTCGACCGCATCCACCCCGACTTCCACGCCACCGTGAGGGGCCGCCGCCACCAGCTGCAAGAGCTCCACCAGCGCGTGCCGCCGGCCGAAGAGCGCTACCTGCGGCTGGACGGCAGCGAGGTCGAGGTCGAGGTCAGTGCTGCGCCCTTCCGGGATGATCAAGGACCGGCAAGCCAGGTGGTGGCGCGCGACATCACCGAGCGCCGCCGCGCCGCACGCGCGCTGCAGCAGCTGGCCGATGACCTCGAACACCGCGTCCAGGAGCGCACCGCTGCACTGAGCGCGGCACGCGACGAGGCCGAGCGCGCCAACCAGGCGAAGAGCGAATTTCTCTCGCGCATGAGCCACGAGCTGCGCACGCCGCTGAATGCCGTGCTCGGCTTCGGCCAGCTGCTCGAGCGCGACCTGCAAGAGCCCGGGCCGCGTGCCCAGGTGCGGCACATCCTGCGTGCCGGCCAGCATCTGCTGGACCTCATCAACGACGTGCTCGACCTCGCGCGCGTCGAGGCTGGCCACCTCGCCGTCAGCGTCGAGCCGGTGCTGCTGCAGCCGCTGATCGCCGACTGCCTGATCCTCGTGCGGCCGCAGGCCGAGGCGCGCCGGCTGTCGGTATCGGCGCCGCCCGGGGGCGACCCGCGCCAGGCCTGGGCCGACCGCACCCGGCTCAAGCAGGTGCTGCTCAACCTGCTGTCGAACGCGGTCAAATACAACCGCACGGGCGGGCAGGTGCTGGTGCATGTCGAGGACGAGGACAGCCACTGGCGGCTGTGCGTCGACGACACCGGGCCCGGGCTCGACGCCGCCCAGCAGGCGCGGCTGTTCGTGCCCTTCGAACGGCTGGATGCCGACCGCAGCGCGGTCGAAGGCACCGGCATCGGCCTGGCCTTGTCGATGCGGCTGGTCGAGCTGATGCATGGGCAGATCGGCGTCGACAGCGAAGTCGGCCGCGGCAGCCGCTTCTGGGTGCGGCTGCCCAAGGCCGGGGTGCCGGTTCGGCCGCCGGCCGCGGTGCTGCCGGCTCCGGCGCCGGCCGACGATGCGGAACTGTCCGCCGGGCAGCGGCTGGAGCTGCTGTGCATCGAGGACAACCCGGTCAACCTGCAGGTGCTCGAGCACATGGTGGCGCTGCGCCCGCGCTGGCGCCTGCGCGCGGCCAGCACGCCCACAAGCGGGCTGGCGTTGGCACGCGCCCGCCGGCCGCGGCTCATCCTGCTCGACATCCACCTGCCGGAGATGGACGGCTGGTCGGTGATGAAGGTGCTGCGCGAGGACCCGGCCACATGCGACATCCCGGTGGTGGCGGTCAGCGCGCACGCCATGCCGGCCGACCTGGCGCGCGGACGTGCGGTGGGTTTTGCCGACTACCTGACCAAGCCGCTGGACCTGCGCCACCTGCTCGAGGTGCTGGACCGCCACGCGACCGCCACCGCCGATCCGGGTTGATCACTCGTGGCGCAGGGCGTCGATCGGGTCGAGCCGTGCGGCCCGGCGCGCCGGCACGAAGCCGAAGATGACGCCGATGCAGGCCGAGAAGACGAAGGCCAGGCCGTTGATGCCGGGCATGAACTGAAACGGCACCTGCAGCAGCGAGGCGAGGCCGATCGACGCCCCCAGCGCCAGCAGCAGGCCCACCAGCCCGCCCAGCGCCGCCAGCACCACCGCCTCGACCAGAAACTGCGCCAGCACCTCGCGCTCGAAGGCACCGATGGCCAGGCGCAGGCCGATCTCGCGCGTGCGCTCGGTCACGCTGACCAGCATGATGTTCATGATGCCGATGCCGCCCACCAGCAGGCTGACCGCGGCCACCGCGCCCAGCAGGCTGGTCAGCAGCCGCGTCGTGCCCGACAGCGTCTCGGCGATCTGCTGCGTATCCAGCACGTTGAAGTTGTCGTCGTCGGCGGGGCCGAGCTTGCGCCGCTCGCGCAGCAGCTCGGCCAGGCTCTTCTTCACGCGTGCGGCATCGCTGCCCGGCTGCAGCGACACCAGCAGCGTATTCACGCGCGTGCTGCCGGTCAGGCGCCGCTGCGCGGTGGCGGTGGGCACGACGATGAAGTCGTCCTGGTCCAGCCCCATGCCGCCCTGGCCCTTGCCGGCCAGCACGCCGACCACGGTGCAGCTGATGCGGCGCACGCGCAACTGCTGGCCGAGCGGATCGGCGCTGCCGAAGAGCTCGCGCCGCACGGTGGCGCCGATCACGCACACGGCGGCGCCGGCCGCCTCTTCGGCGGGCTCGAACAGACGGCCGCTGGCCAGCTTCCAGTTGCTGATGGCGAAATAGTCGTTGCTGCTGCCGGTCACCGTGGTCGACCAGTTGCGGCCTTCGGCCACCACGGTGGCGGCGGATCGCACCTCGGGCGCCACCGCGGCCACGCCGCCGATCTGCGTGGCCACCGCCTGCACGTCGGCCAGCTTGAAGGGCGGCGCGCCGCCGGCACCGCCGCCGCCCGGGCCCAGGCGCTGCCCAGGGCGCACCATCAGCAGGTTGCTGCCCAGGCTCTGGATCTGCGCCTGCACCGCGCGCGTGGCGCCGTTGCCCACGGTGACCATGGTCACCACCGCGGCCACGCCGATGACGATGCCCAGTGTGGTCAGCACCGAGCGCATCAGGTTGCGGCGGATGGCGCGCAGCGCCAGCCGGATGGTATTGAGGCCGATCATGCCGGGGCCTCCGTCGCCGCCACGGCCACCTGCCGCTCGTCGCCGGCGATGAGGCCGTCCTTGAAGCGCAGCACGCGGCGGGCGTAGGCGGCCATTTCGGGCTCGTGCGTGACCATCAGCACCGTGATGCCACGCTCGCGCTGCAGCGTGGCCAGCAGCACCATGATCTCGTGGCCGCGGGCGCTGTCGAGGTTGCCGGTGGGCTCGTCGGCGAGCAGCAGCGTGGGCTCGGTGACGATGGCGCGGGCGATTGCCACGCGCTGCTGCTGGCCGCCCGACAGCTCGGCCGGCGTGTGGTGTTCCCAGCCGGCCAGCCCCACCTGCGCCAGCGCGTGCTGCGCCGCCTCGCGCCGTGCCTTCGCACCCAGGCCGCGGTAGAGCAGCGGCAGCTCCACATTCTCCAGCGCCGTCGTGCGCGCCAGCAGGTGGAAGCCCTGGAAGACGAAGCCGAGGTGGTGGCGGCGCAGCAGCGCGCGCTGGTCGCGCGACAGGTCCTGCACCGCCACACCCTGGAAGCGGTAGCTGCCGGCGCTGGGCGTGTCGAGGCAGCCGATGAGGTTCATCACCGTCGACTTGCCCGAGCCGCTGGGCCCCATCACGGCGACGAATTCGCCGGCCTCGATGTCGAGGTCGATGCCGCGCAAGGCCTGAAAGGCAGCGCTGCCGCTGCCGTAGGTCTTGGTGATGCCGCGCAGTTCGATCAGGGGCTGCATGACGGCGGGTTCAGGTCGTGGCGTTCACCTGGCGGCGGCCGCCTGGTCGACGATGACGGCCAGGCCTTCGCCCACGCCCTCGCCGCTGACCTCGGTATTGCGGCCGTCGCTCAGGCCGCGCAGCACCTTCAGCGCCTGCGGCTGGCCCTCGCGCAGCACCCACAGCGTGGCCTCGCGGCCGTTGCCGTTGTCGGGTCGGGCGCCGCCACCGCCGCCGCCACTGCGGCGCGCGCCCATCGCCGGCGGGCGCGGCACCAGCTTGGACACCAGGCTGCCGCTGCTGCTGGCGGCGGCCGCGGGTGCGGCACCGGCGGGCGTGAAGCGCAGCGCGCTGTTGGGCACCAGCAGCACGCCGTTGCGTTCGGTGGTGGCGATGGTGGCGGTGGCGGTCATGCCCGGGCGCAGCGACAGGTCGGTGTTGTCGACGTCGAGCTGGGTGGTGTAGGTGACGACGTTGTCGGTGGTGGTGGAGCCGAAGGCCACACGCGCCACCGTGGCCGGATAGTCGCGCCCGGGCTGCGCCGCCACCGTGAAGCGGGCGCGCTGCCCGGCCTGCACCTGCGCCACGTCGGCTTCGTCGACATTGACCGACAGCTTCATCGACGCCAGGTCCTCGGCCAGCGTGAACAGCGTGACGGCCTGCAGCGACGCCGCCACCGCATTGCCCGGCTCGACATTGCGCGACAGCACCACGCCGTCGATCGGCGAGCGGATGGCCGCCTTGGCCAGGTTGGTCTCGCTGGTCGACAGCGTCGCCGTGGCCTGCGCCACGTTGGCGCCGGCCGCGGCGAGGTCGGCCGCCGCGCGGTCGACCGTGGCGCGCGCCTTGTCGAGGTCGGTCGCTGCCGGCAACTTGCCGCCCGACAGCCGCGCCACCTCCTCCAGCCGCGCCAGGCTGGCGCGTGCCTCCTTCAGCGTCACGTCCGCCAATTGCCGGCGGGCGCGGGCCGACTCGAGTTCGGCACGCGCGCCGGCCACCGCATCGCCGAGCTTGGCGCGGTCGAGCTCGACCAGCAACTGGCCCTTCTTGACCCGGTCGTTGACGTCGACCAGCACGCGGATCACCGTGCCCGACAGCTCGCTGCCCACCGCCACCGATCGCGTGGGCTGCAGCGTGCCGGTGGCGGTGATGGTCACCGCCAGGTTGCCGCGCATCACCGGCTGCGTCACATAGCGCGGCGCGGCATTGCTGGCGGCCTGGCGCTGCCACCACCAGGCGCCGGCGGCCGCGGCCAGCAGCAGCCCGACGACGACCCAGGTCGAGATGCGCTTCCACCAGGGGCGCCGGCTGTCGGCCAGCAGGGTCTGCAGATCGGTCGCTTCGGTCATGGGCGGATGCCGGTGGAGGTGGGGTCGGCGGTCCAGCCGCCACCCAGCGCCTTGTACAGGCGGACGTGGCTGGACGCGAGGTCGGTGCGGGCGCTGGCCCAGGCGTCGGCGGCGCTGAGCGCGCTGCGTTCGCTGTCCAGCAGGGTCAGAAAGTCGGACAGCCCGGCGTTGTAGCTGAGGCGGGCCAGGCGCAGCGCCTCGTCGGCGGCGGTCGAGGCGCGCTGCAGCGCGTCGACCCGCTGCTGCGACGTCGCCAGCGACGACAGTGCGTCCTCGACATCGCGCAGCGCCGCCAGCACGGCGGCCTGCCAGTCGATGCGCGCTCCGTCCAGCGCCGCCTGCTGCGCGGCCACGCGGGCCTGGCCGGCGCCGCCGTCGAACAGCGTCCAGTCGATCGCGGCGGCCAGTCCGGCCACCAGCGCGCCCGAGCCGCCCAGCGCCGACAGCGTGGCGGCCTGCAGCGCCAGGTTGCCGCTGATCGTGAAGCGCGGGCGCCGCTCGGCCTCGCGCTGCTGCAGGCTGGCCAGCTGGGCGGCGATGCGGCGCTCGGCCGCCTGCAGGTCCCAGCGGCGTTGCAGCAGGTCGGCCGGCTGCGGCAGCGTGGGCAGCGCCGGCGCGGCAGCCGGCCGGCGCGGCGCCTTGGCCAGCCGGTCGGCCAGTGCCGCCGGCGGCCGGCCCAGCAGCAGCGCCAGCGCGTGCTCGGCCTGCGCCTGCGTGTGCTGCAGTGCGCTGACACGGGCGCGCGCCTGTTCGAGGCCGCTGCTCACCTGCTCGAGCTCCAGGCCGCCGATCAGCCCGGCGCGCTGGCGCACCTGCACCAGGTCCAGCGTCTGCTGCTGGCTGGCCAGGCTGGCCGCGGCCACACCCTGCTGCGCGCGTGCGCCCTGCCACTGCAGATAGGCGAGGCCGGTTTCGGCCGCCACCGCCAGGCGCGTGGCCTGCAGCGTGGCGGCGGCGGCATCGGCATCGGCCTGCGCGGCCGCGGTGGCGGCGGCTGCCGCGCCGAAGAGGTCGGCCTCCCAGCTGGCGTCGAGCCCCACGCGCAGGCTGTTGGCGCTGCGGTCGTTGCTGCGGCTGCGGCCGGCGCTGGCGCCGCTGCCCAGCGACGGGCCCTGGCCGGCGGCGGCGACGTCGCGCAGCGCACGGGCACGCGCCAGCGTGGCGGTGGCCGACTGCAGGTCGAGGTTGCGCGCCAGCGCCTCGTCGATCAGCGCCGGCAGCAGCGGGTCGGCATAGCCTGACCACCAGTCGGATCCGATGGTGGCAGCGGCGGCCGGCGGCACGCCGGCCCACCGGGCGGGCAGTTCGGCGGGTGTCGCGGCAACGGGGGCAGGGGGCGTCGACCAACTGGCGCAGCCGGCGACCAGGGCGGCCAGCAAAGGCAGCAGTTTCAGGGGAGCAAGGGTCACCCTGGGTTTCTACCCAACAAACGGCAGCCGGTTGTGGCCCGCGTGTAAAGAAAGCGGCGCCGACTGACCTGGGTCAGCCATTCACCAGGCGATGCCGAGTGCTTCGCCCGCCGTGCGGACCAGCGCGCCGCCCTGATGCCACACCAGCGCATGCGCGGCCGCCGTCAGTGCACCCAGCACCAGCACGAAGGCCACGGCGATGCCGATCTGCCGGGTCGCCAGTTGCTCGGGCCGACCGGGGTGCAGCGCATGCCCGGCGCTGGCCGCGCCGTAGCCGATGTCGAGGTGCGGCGGATCGGCGCGCCAGGTGCCGACCGCGGTGACGGGCGCGCCCGGGGCGAGCACGCGTTCCTTGAAGTGCCAGCGCCGCTGGCGCAGGCGTTGCAGCAGCGCGGCCTCCTGGCCGGCGAGGCCGGGCAGCCCCAGCGTCTCGGCGGCCAGGGCGTTGATCAGATGCACGCCGGCGTCGGGACCGGCGCCGGCCGTCGCCGTGGCGAACGGGTTGCCCAGCGCGCCCAGGTCGACCGAGGCGATGTCGGGCGTGTGCTGCCAGGGCGTGCGCGCCAGGTGGCGCGCGGCGGCACGTTCGACCTCGGGGCCGTCGACGGCCTGCTCGTCGACTGCACGCGGCGACGGGAAGCCGCGCAGTTCGATGCGCGCCGTGCCCGCGCGCAGCCGGCAGGGCACATGCTGCAGGCCGCGGAAATGAGGGTCCTGCGCCACGCTGCCTTCATGGCTGCGCTGCGGCGCATGGGCGCTGTAGCTCAGATAGGCCGCGGGGCGGCCGCTGAAGGGCGCCTGCAGCACCGGTCCCACGGGCTCGAGCACACCGCCCACGCGCACGGCCTCGCCATCGCGCCAGTGGGTGCCGGCGGTGGCCGGCCGCAGCCGCTGCCACAGCGCCTGCAGCAGGCCCAGCAGGCTGCCGGCGGTGAGCGTGACGCCCAGCGTCAGCAGCGCGGCCAGCGGCCCGTCGAGCAGCGTGTCGCGCGGCAGCGCCGGCAGCCGCTGCAGCTGGTCGCGCTCGAGCAGCAGCACGGCGACAAAGACAAGGATCCAGACGAGGCAGCCGACCGTGGTGCGCATCACCGGCCCCGGTCTGCGCCTATTGGAAAGCGACCTCGGCAAAGCTGCGCAGCTTGCGGCTGTGCAGCCGGCCCGGGCGCTCCTGGCGCAGCAGCTCGATGGCGCGCATGCCGATGCGCAGGTGCTGGTCGACGCGCTCGCGGTAGAAGGTATTGGCCATGCCGGGCAGCTTGATCTCGCCGTGCAGCGGCTTGTCGCTGACGCACAGCAGCGTGCCGTAGGGCACGCGGAAGCGGAAGCCGTTGGCGGCGATGGTGGCGCTTTCCATGTCGAGCGCGACGGCACGTGACTGCGAGAAGCGCCGCTCGGGCGTGCTGTCGCCGCGGCTGGGCAGCAGCTCCCAGTTGCGGTTGTCGGTGCTGGCCACGGTGCCGGTGCGCATGATCTTCTTCAGCTCGTAGCCGCTGAGTCGGGTGACGTCGGCCACCGCCTGCTCGAGCGCGAGCTGCACCTCGGCCAGCGGCGGGATCGGCACCCACAGCGGCAGTTCCTCGTCGAGCACATGGTCCTCGCGCACGTAGCCGTGCGCCAGCACGTAGTCGCCGAGCTGCTGGCTGTTGCGCAGGCCGGCGCAGTGGCCCAGCATCAGCCAGGCATGCGGGCGCAGCACCGCGATGTGGTCGGTGATGGTCTTGGCATTCGACGGCCCGACGCCGATATTGACCATGGTGATGCCGCTGCTGTCGCCGCGCACCAGGTGGTAGGCCGGCATCTGCGGCAGCCGCGGCGGCGCGCTGGCGAGTTCGTCGCCGGGGTGCGCCGCCTCGCCCACGCGGCGCGTGACCACGTTGCCCGGTTCGACGAAGGCGTCGTATTCGCCGCCCTCGTCCTGCATCAGCCGGTGGCCGAGCTGGATGAATTCGTCGATGTAGAACTGGTAATTCGTGAAGAGCACGAAATTCTGGAAATGCTCGGGCGTGGTGCCGGTGTAGTGGCGCAGCCGGTGCAGCGAATAGTCCACGCGCGGCGCGGTGAACAGCGCCAGCGGCTCGGGTTCGCCGCGCCGCACCTGGTGCGTGCCGTTGGCGATGCCGTCGTCCATCGCCGCCAGGTCGGGCAGGTCGAAGCGGTCGCGCAGCTGCAGCCGACGCTCGGGCGTCATGCTGCCTTCGATGTGGTCGTGCTCGGCAAAGCTGAAGTGCACGGGAATCGGCTGCGTGCTGGTGCCGACCTCGAGCGCGACGCCGTGGTTCCTCAGCAGCAGCTCGAACTGCTCGCGGTAGTAGTTGCCCAGCAGGTCGGGGCGCGTCAGTGTCGTCTCGTAGGTGCCCGGCCGCGCGACGAAGCCATAGGCCAGGCGCGAGTCGGCGCGCGCCACGGTGCTGGTGTGCACGCGCACGAAGGGGTAGCAGGCGCGCACGTGGTCGCCGACGTCCTCGCCGGCGACGAAGCGCTGCAGCGTGCCGCGCAGGTGCGCGATGCTGCCGTCGTAGATGCGGCGCACCTGCGCCAGCGCGGCATCGGCATCGTCGAAGCGGGTCGGGGCGATGTACAGCGGGAGCACGGTCATGCGGGCCTTGGTCGTCTTCTGGCGCAGCCGCCTATTGTGGCGGCAGGGTGCGACCGGGGCGGGCGCCGCAGGCCCGCCGTCCACCTCACACCACCTCGGCATCCTTGCGTGCCGTCGCCCGCGCCTTCCGCCAGCGCTCGGCAAACGCCGCCATCTCGTGCGCCGGCATCGGGCGCGCCATGTGGTAGCCCTGCCCCTCGTCGCAGCCCAGCCCGCGCAGCAGCTCGTAGACGCCCGCGTTCTCGACGCCCTCGGCCACCACGGTGAGGCCCAGGTTGTGCGCCAGGTCGATCGTCGAGCGCACGATCTTGGCGTCGTCGGCGTCGCGCTCCATCGCCATCACGAAGCTCTTGTCGATCTTCAGCTCGTCCACCGGCAGCCGCTTCAGGTAGGCCAGCGACGAATAGCCGGTGCCGAAGTCGTCGATCGACAGCTTGAAGCCGGCGTCCGACAGCGCCTGCAGCACGCCCAGCGCGCGCTGCGGCTCGTCCATGATGGCGCTCTCGGTGATCTCCAGGCAGAAGGCCCAGGCCGGCACGCCCAGGCGCGTCAGGATGGCCTGCAGCCGCTGCGGCAGTTCCAGGTCGAGCAGGTCGCGCGTGCTCAGGTTGACCGACACCCGCTGCACGCCCAGCGCGCGCAGCGCCGGCCATTCGCGCGCGCAGGCCTCGAATATCCACAGCGTGAGCTGGCGCACGAAGCCGGTCTGCTCGGCAAAGGGGATGAAGTGCAGCGGCGGCACCATGCCGCGCTGCGGGTGCTGCCAGCGCACCAGCGCCTCGGCGCCGACGAAGGCGCCGGTGGCGAGTGCGATCTTGGGCTGCAGGAACAGGCGCAGCTCGCCCAGCTCGAGCGCGCGCCGCAGCTCCGACAGCAGCGACAGCGTCTGCGCGCTGGCCGAATCGATCGCCGCGTCGTAGACCAGGCAGGACAGCGTCTTGCTCTTGGCCGCGTGCATGGCGACCTCGGCGCGGCCGAAGATCTGGTCGGCTTCGCGGCCATGCGCCGGCACCAGCGCGATGCCGAAGGCGGCGCTGACGTCGACGCGATGTTCCCTCAGCGCCACCGGCACCTGCAGCACCCGGGCCAGCCGCTCGGCATGCTGCTGCGCCGCCGCGGCGTCACCCTGGCGCAGCAGCACCGCGAAGGTGTCGCCGCCGATGCGCGCCACGGCCTCGCCGTCGGGCGCGCACGCACGCGACAGACGCTGCGCCACCACCTGCAGCAACTGGTCGCCCAGCGACCAGCCGAGCACGTCGTTGACATGCTTGAAGCGGTCCAGCCCCACCATCAGCACGGCAAAGGGCGCGTCCGGGCTCGACCGCTGCAGTTGCTGCTGCACCACCAGGCGCATGCGCGCCCGGTTGGGCAGCCCGGTGAGGCGGTCGGCGAAGGCCAGTTCGCGGATCTCGGCCTCGTGGGCGCCGATGCTCACGCGCATGCGGTCGAAGGCCCGCGCCAGCACACCCACCTCGTCGTGCCGCCCGGGCTGGCCGACCGGCTGCGAATAGTCGCCGGCGCGCAGCCGCTCGGCGGCGTCGGCCAGCGCGCGCAGCGGCGTGGTCACGCGCCGGGCCGTCGCCAGCCCGCCGAGGCCGAACAAGGCCACGCCCACGGCGGTGATCAGCGCCAGCGTCCACTGCAGCCTGACCAGCGGAGCCAGCGCCTGGTCGACCGAGCCCAGCAGCAGCAGCTGCGCGCGGTCGCGGCCGGCGCCCATCGGCACGGCGCGCCACTGCAGCAGCCGATCGTCCAGGCGCAGTTCGTCGCCCTCGGCCAGCATCAGCGCCTTCTGCGCGCTGCGCGGCAGCGTATTGGCGCCCGCCTGCCAGCTGCCGTCGGGGGTGGGCAGGCGCAGCGCCACGTCCAGCCCCGACAGCGCCTTCATGTCGTCGACCAGCGCCTGGTCGATCGGGAAGCCCAGCGCCAGCCAGCCGATCGGCAGCGGTGCCTTCAGCGGCACGGCCACCAGCTGCAGCACGGCTTCGTCGAGCAGCTGCACCTGCGTGCGGCCGCCGTCGTGCACGCGCGCCAGCGCCAGCCGGCCGAATGCCGCCAGGCGGGATTGCGGGCCCTGGCCGCTGACGGCCAGCAGCCGGCCCTCGTTGTCGATCCAGGCGGCATCGGCGGCGCCGATGCGCGCGGCGTGGTTTTCCAGCGCCGAGCGCAGTGTGCTGCGGTCGCCGCTGGCCACCGCGGCGCGAAAGCCGTAGTCAGCCGCCAGCAGCGTGGCGCCCTGCACCAGCGTGGCCGCCTTCTGCGCGAGCAGGCGGGTCCAGACGCGTTCGCCGACCTCGAGCTCCTGCGTCAGCGTGCGCCGGGCCGCCGCTTCCATGCTGGCGCGGATGGCCAGAAAGCCCGCCGCCTGCACCACCAGCAGCAGCGCCAGGAAGACGGCGACGATGCGCGTGGACAGCCGTTGTGTGCGCGCCGTCATCGGACCCCCGGGTTCATGTCTTCGCACCCTCCACGCCCTGCACCGCCAGCCGCAGCTGCGCCTGCGCACCCTGCGCCGGCAGCTGCAGTGCCTGCTCCAGCGCCGGTGCGCCCGGTGGCAGGTCGGCGTGCCAGGCGCGCAGCCGGTAGCTGCCCGGCGGCACGTCGGCCAGGCGCAGGCGGCCATTGGCGGCGGTCTGGCCATGGTGCGGCGTCTCGACGATCACCACCCAGGCGGCCATGGTGTCGTGGATGTTGCAGCCCAGCACCGCGATGCCGGGTTGGTCGAAGACCACCGGATGGGCCGGCGTGCCGATATAGAGCTTGAGCTCGAAGGTCTTGGCCGGCGAGAACGAATAGACATGGTGCCGCACCGTGTCGCGGTTGGGAAAGCTCACCGCCGTGCCCACCGTCACCACCGTCACCGCCTGCGTGAAGCGCTTGCCGGCCTGTTCGACCGCCACCCCACGCAGCGGCCGGCTGGCGGCGCGTGCCGAGGGCGATTCGAGGAAGACCACCGCGCCGGCCAGCGGCTTGCCGTCGCGGCCGAGCACCTCGACATCGAGCGCGGCCGCACCGGCAACCGGTGGCGCGAGCGCAAGGGCGAGCAGGGCGCCGAATCGCATCTCAGTACCGCCCGGCCGTTCCGAAGGGACTGAGCGCCCCCTCGGGGGGCAGCGAGCGCAGCGAGCGTGGGGGTTTCACGTCAGTACCGAACGGCCGTTCCGAAGGGACTGAGCGTCCCCTCGGGGGGCAGCGAGCGCAGCGAGCGTGGGGGCGCCATCTCAGGGCTCGACGGCGAGGCCGCGGATGGGTGCGCCGTCACCCACGGTGCCGATGAAGCGCGCATGGCCGCTGGCCAGGTCCACCTCGTACAGCCGCGTGCCGCCAAGGGTCGTCGGTCGCAGCGCGGCGAAGGCGGCATTCGAGACGTCGGCGATGTCGAGGGCCGCATCCGACAGCGGCCCGAGGCCGAGCGCGCCGACGGTGCGCAGCTGCCCGCCGTTGGGCGACAGCACCGGCTGCACGCCCTCGCGCGAGCCCTGCAGCACCAGCGTGCCCAGCGATCGGTCGATGGCGTAGTTGGTGGTCAGCTTGTCGTCGGTCTTGTTGTAGGTGTAGGCGGCGCCCGCGAGATCGGGCCGCCGGCCCTCGTGGGTGTCGCCGCGGGTGTAGGTCAGCGCGGCATCGGGCTGCACGCCAGGCCGGTCGGGGTCGCCGTCGACGGTCTGGCCCGTATCGGGGTGCAGCCGCAGGTTGAGCTGACCCGCGACCACGCGGATGCGGTCGGCCGCGGGGTTGAAGTCGAAGCCGAAGCCGCGTCCTTGCGGCGGTGCTGCCGGCGGCGGGTTGCCGATGCGGGCCATGCGGCCGCTGGCCGCGTCGATGGTGAACAGCTGGCCCCGGTGCGACAGCCCATACAGCAGGCCGCGGGCGACGCGGTAGTCGATGCCCACCAGCGTATCGCCCGGCGGCAGCCCGAGCAGTGGCTTGCGGTCGAGGATGCGCCGCGGCTGGCCGGCATTGAAGCGGATCAGCTGGTGGTCCTGCGTGACGGCCAGCAGCATCTCCCGGCGCGGCGGGCCCTCGGCTTCGGGTGCGGAGGCGCAGGCCGTCAGCAGCGTGGCGGCGACGACCAAGGGCACGAGCACGGACTTCGACATGGGCAGCGGCAGCGGGTGAACGGCAGATCCTGTGCATATCGGCCAGCCGGCCGGTCGACTTGAACAGGCGCCCTGTGTCGCGGCGGCCGCTGCGCACCGGGCTGCGGCTACCATGAATCGGCCATGCCACCGCCCGAATCCATCGACACCCTGCTGGAGCGCGAGGCCCCGCTGCAGGTTCTGCAGGCCGCGCTGCAGCGCGCACGTTCGGGCCAGGGTGGCTGCGTGGTGATCAGCGGCGAAGCCGGCCACGGCAAGACCAGCCTGCTGCGGGCCCTGGCAGCGGCACCGTCGGTGCCGCTGCAATGGCTGTATGGCGCCTGCGACCCGCTGCACACGCCGCGGCCGCTGGGGCCGCTGGTCGACCTGTCGCCATCACTGCCCCCGGCGCTGGGCGAGGCGGTGCACGCCGCGCGCACTGATAACGGCCTGTTCCCGCGCTGCTGGACTGGCTGCGCCGCACGGCGCCGATGCCGGTGCTGGTGATCGAGGACCTGCACTGGGCCGACGACGCCACGCTGGACGCCGTGCGCTACCTCGGCCGGCGCATCGCCACCGTGCCGGCGCTGCTGGTGCTGACCCTGCGCGACGACGAGGCGGTGGCCTGGTCGCCGCTGCGGCGCACGCTGGCCCAGCTCGACGCCACCGTCACCGGGTGGATCCGGCTCGAAGCGCTGTCGCCGGCCGCGGTGCACGCACTGGCGCAGGCGCAAGGTCGCGACGGCGACGAACTGCACCGCCTCACCGGCGGTCACCCGCTGTTCGTGCAACAGGTGCTGGCGGCGGCGCCGGGCCGGATGCCGACCTCGGTGCGCGAGGCCGTGCTCGACCGCCTGGACACGCTGGATGCCGGCAGCCGCGAAATCGCCGCCATCGTCAGTGCTTCGCCCGGGGACTGGAATGGGCGCTGCTGGCCACGCTGCACCCGGCTGCGGCCGCTGGCCTGGATGCGGCCGTTGGCCGCGGGCTGCTGCAGCTGCAGGGGTCGATGGTGAGCTTCCGGCACGAGCTGGCGCGCCAGGCCGTCCACGATGCCCTGCCGGCCGGGCGTCGCCTGGAATTGCACGCCGCATTGGCCGACGCGCTGGCCGCGCAGCCGCCGCGTGCGGGCCTGCTGGCGCGCCGCGTGCATCACGCCGCGCTGGCCGCGCGCCCGGCCGAGGTCTGCCGGCTGGCACCGGCGGCCGCCGACGAGGCCTTGCAGGTGTCGTCGCGCCGTGCGGCCGTCAGCCTGCTGACGCTGGCGGTGGACCACGCCGCCGCGGCCGAGGTGCCGGCCGGGCAGCGCCGGGACTGGCTGGAACGGCTGGGCCGGCTGCGCAGCAGCCTGCAGGACGTGCCCGGTGCGCAGCAGGCCTGGCAGTCGGCGCTGGCGATGCACGAAACCGCGGGCGATGCAGCCGGACAGGTGCGCTGCCGCGCCAACCTGGCGCTGCTGCTGTCGCCGCGGCCCGAGGCCCTGGGGCATGCGCAGCGGGCGCGGGCGCTGGGCGACACGCTGGCGCCGGGTGCCGAACGGGTGCTGGCCTGTTATGCGCTGGCGGTGGCGCTGGCCAATGGCGGCCAGGTGGCCGAGGCGCTGGCGCCTGCGCGCGCGGCCGTGGCCGCGGCCGAGGCGGTCGTCGGGTTGCCGGGGCAGGGGTCCGCCGCGCTGGCGGCGCTGACGCAGGCGCTGTCGGTGTGCGCGTCGGTGGAACTGAGCCTGGCGTCGTCGGCAGCCGGCTTCGCGATGCTCGAACGCAGCATCGCGCTGGCCACCGAGGCGCGGCTGGCCGAGCAGGCGGCGGCGGGCTGGGCCAACCTGGCCGGGCTGTGCCTGATGCACGGGCGCTATGCGCAGCTGGCGGCGGCGGCCGCGCGCGGCCTGGCCCATGCGCTGGCGCACGACATGGACGCGGCGGTGTCGCAGCTGCGGCTGCGCCAGGCGCTGGGCCTGATCGAGACCGGTGACTGGCCGCAGGCCGAGCAGGTGCTGGCGCAGCTCGAATCGGCGCCCGGCGCCACCGACCGCACACGGGCCACCACGGCCGTCGCCCGCGCGCGGCTGCAGGCACTGCGCGGCGAGGCCAACGAGGCCGCGGCCTGGCAGGCGCATCTGGCGGTGGCGCTGGCCGGGCACACCGGAATTTGTCGCCGCGGACGTGCTCGGCTATGCGGCCGAGGCGGCCTGGCTGCGCGGCGATGCGGCGCTGGCGGCGGCGCTGGCGCAGCAGGCCGAGCCGTCCGCCACCGGCCCCTGGCTGCGCGGTCGCCTGCGCGCCTGGCAGCGGCGCAGCGGGCGACCGGTCGCGGGTGAAGCCGTCGAGGAGGCGGCGCCCTTTGCGCTCGAAGCCGCGGGCCACTGGCGCGAGGCAGCCGCGGCCTGGCAGGCGCTGGGCTGCCCGTACGAGGCCGGGCTGGCCCTGCTGGCTGGCGACGAGCCCGCCCTGCGCCAGGCGCTGGCGGCCTTCACGGGGCTGGGTGCGCGGCCGGCGGCGGACATCACCCGGCGGGCGCTGGCGCGCGCGGCGCCCGCGACGTGGCGCGCGGGCCTACCGGCGCGCCGGGCGCGATGCCTGGGGCCTGACGGCGCGCGAGCAGGACGTCGCCCGGCTGCTCGTGCAGGGCCTGGGCAATGCCGAGATCGCGGCGCGGCTGCACCGTTCGGAGCGCACGGTCGAGCACCATGTCTCGGCGGTGCTGGCCAAGCTGGGGGTCAGAACGCGCGCGCAGGCGGTCGCCCGGCTCGCGTCGACGCCCTGAGGCTTTGGGGGCCGCGCGGCGAAATCTGGGTACCGTCACGCAAGACCCGTCCGCCGGCCTTGCGCATGCTGTGGTTCGACGGACGCGTGCGGCATCGCACGCGCCGGCCGATTCACAGCGGAGGAATTCCTCATGATCGACAGCAGGACACGGACATGGCGACGGGCGTTGGCGCGCGCCGGCGTCGGGTGGCCATGGCCGGCGCCGCCCCTGACCGGCGCGCTGGCCGCGCCGGTGGAACTGGCCTCGGCCTACGTGAAGGCCGATCTGACCGAGCGGGTCGGCGCACCGACTCGTCGTTGCCCGAGTCGGGGACCTTGAACCGGCTGGTGCAGATCAGCCAGGGCGCCCTCGATCCGCCGGTGTCGATCACGATGCCCATCGGCAACAGCCGCGCCTTTCCGCACCCGCGGGGAGACCGCGAAGTTGACGATGCATGCCGACGCGGCGGGCACATTCTGGGCCGGTGCGTCGACGTCGTTCATCCCCGCCGACTATGGGCCGCAGACGGTCGCGACGGCCCACGAGGCGGTGGTGAACATGACGCTGCGTTACGGCTTCCAGAAGTTTGCCGACGATGCCCGGCTGACGATCGACATCGCCGGCGCCGACTTCGGCGGCATCGACGGCAACCTGCACGAGTCCTTCTTCTTTGCCGGCTTCGACCTCGACGTGATCCTCAGCCGCTTCGGCCCCAACGTGACCCCGCAGACGACCGTGCTGTCGCACCGGGCCGCGGTCTGGAGCATCCTGCAGCCGGCGGGGGCCTTCAAGCTCGGCGACAACCAGGGTGACCTCGAGGACTCGGTGCACTTCGAGCCTCTGTGCGGCTATTCACCCAGCGTCCATTGCAACGCGGGGGAGCGGCAGGTCGGCGGCATCGGCTTTCTCGACGCGCTCAGCCGCGACATCGACCTCGGCGACATCGAGGTCGGCGAAGCCTTCGCGATCCGCTACGAGCTGAAGGTCTGGGCCTATGCGCCCGGGGGCGAGTCGGTGTCGTGGTCGTATTTCCGCGATCCGCTGGCGGGCGACGGCAGCCCGGATGCGGCCGGCGGCGCCAGCTTCACGCACAGCGGACTGAGGGCGGCACGGGTGCCCGTCGACGACATCGTCGTCGGCGGCCCGTCGACGGTGCCCGAACCGACCACCGCGGCGCTGCTGCTGCTGGCTGTGGCGGCCGCCGGCGCCAGCGAGCGCCGTCAACGTCGACCCCGCCGGCCCTGCTGAAACCGCAGCGGGCGCAGCCAGAAGCGTCGCACCCGCGCCGATGGCCGCCACTGCCGACCCGCGGGGTCGACTCGAGCCGTCGGCCGGCGCCACAATGCGCGCCGGCCTTGCTGTTCCGGGCCGAGGGGTGGTGATCGATGGCGGTGGTGCGATGGGCGATGGCGCGCTCGGGCGTGCGGGCGGCGGGGGCGCTGCTCGCCGCCTGGGTGCTGGCGACCGCGCCCGCCGCCGCGACGCCGCTGCGCGTGAGCGTGCAGGGCCTGGACGATCCGGGGCCGGCGACCACCGTTCCGGGCAGCACGGCACCGGCGCGCTTCGTGGCCGCCACCGATGCGCCGCCGGCGCCCCCGGCGCCGCCTACGGCCGAGCGCCGGTCCGCCGAGGGCGAAGACGGCGAAACGGCCCTCACGCCCACCCATGAGCTGCCGCAAGGCGTGGCCGGCCCCGACCTCAACCTGCCGCACCCCGACGAAACCGACGGTGTCGCGCGGCTGCTCGAGGGCGCCGGTGCGGTACCGGTGGTGCCGCCGGGTGGCCGAACGTCGGCTGGGCGAATTTGCACCGCCGCCGCCGGCCGCGCGGGCCGATGCCATCGACGGCCCGCCAGCCGATGCCGAGCCGCTGCCCGACCTGCCGGTGGTCGACGTGGATGCCCTGCGTCAGCAGCGGCTGCTGGTGATGATGGTGGTGGTGCCGCTGGTGCTGGCCGCCACCGCCGCGTGGTGGTGGGTCGACCGCGGCCGGCGCCACGCGCGTCGCACACACCGTCGCCCCCGCCGCAGCAGCCGGCAGGGCGTGCGCGAACACCACGGCTGATCAGCCGTCCGCCAGGGCGGCGCTGATGACCCCACCACCCAGGCACACCTCGCCGTCGTATACCACCGCCGACTGCCCCGGCGTTACCGCCCATTGCGCCTGCTCGAAGTGCAGCGCAAAGCCGCCGGCCATGCCCTCGTAGCGGCAGGCGGCGTCGGCCTGGCGGTAGCGCGTCTTGGCGGCCAGCCATTCCAGCTGCGGCGGTTCGCCCGCGGTCCAGCTGCAGTCGTCGGCGCTGAGCGACCGCGACAGCAGCCACGGGTGGTCGCGGCCCTGCACCACGATCAGCGCATGGCGCCCGATGTCCTTGCGCGCCACGAACCAGGGCTGGTGTTCGCCGCCGCCCTTCTTCACGCCGCCCAGCCCCAGGCCCTGGCGCTGGCCGAGCGTATAGAAGCTCAGGCCCAGGTGGCGGCCGACCTCGCGCCCGCGCTCGTCGAGCATCGGCCCGGGCGCGTGGTCCAGGTAGCGGTTGAGGAATTCGCGGAAGGGCCGCTCGCCGATGAAGCAGATGCCGGTGGAGTCCTTCTTCTTCGCATTCGGCAGGCCGATCTGCTCGGCGATGCGGCGCACCTCGGTCTTCTTCAGCTCGCCCACCGGGAACAGCGTCTTCGCCAGCTGCGCCTGCGTCAGGCGGTGCAGGAAGTAGCTCTGGTCCTTGGCCGGGTCCAGACCCTTGAGCAACTCGAAGCGCCCGTCGGATTCGCGCACGCGCGCATAGTGGCCGGTGGCGATCTTCTCGGCGCCCAGCCGCAGCGCGTGGTCGAGGAAGGCCTTGAACTTGATCTCGGCGTTGCAGAGGACATCGGGGTTGGGCGTGCGGCCGGCCTGGTATTCGCGCAGAAATTCGGCAAAGACGCGGTCCTTGTACTCGGCCGCAAAATTGACGTGCTCGAGCTCGATGCCCACCACGTCGGCCACCGCCGCGGCATCGACGAAGTCGACGTTGGACGAGCAGTATTCGCTGTCGTCGTCGTCTTCCCAGTTCTTCATGAAGATGCCGACCACGTCGAAGCCCTGCTGCTTGAGCAGCCACGCGGTGACGGCCGAATCGACGCCGCCGGACAGGCCGACGACGATGCGCTGTTTCGAACCCATGCCCCGGATTATCCGGGGGCGGTCAGTGCCCGAGGATCTTCGACAGGAAGTCCTTGGTGCGATCGCTCTGCGGGTTGTCGAAGAAGGCGTGCGGCGCGTTCTGCTCGACGATCTGGCCCTGGTCCATGAAGATCACACGGTCGGCCACGGCCTTGGCAAAGCCCATCTCGTGCGTCACGCACAGCATGGTGATGCCCTGGCCGGCAAGCTCGATCATGACGTCGAGCACCTCCTTGATCATCTCCGGGTCGAGCGCCGAGGTCGGCTCGTCGAAGAGCATGATCTTGGGCGTGAGGCACAGCGCCCGTGCGATCGCCACGCGCTGCTGCTGGCCGCCCGAGAGCTGCAGCGGGTATTTGCTCGCCTGCTCGGCGATGCGCACGCGCTTGAGCTGCTGCATCGCACGTTCCTCGGCCTCGGCCTTGGGCATGTGGCTGACCCACATCGGCGCCAGCGTCAGGTTTTCCAGCACCGTCAGGTGCGGAAACAGGTTGAACTGCTGGAACACCATGCCCACCTGCCGGCGCACGGCCTCGATGGCCTTGATGTCGTCGGTGAGTGCGGTGCCGTCGACGGTGATGCGGCCTTCCTGGTATTCCTCCAGCGCATTGACGCAGCGGATCAGCGTGCTCTTGCCCGATCCCGAGGGGCCGCAGATGACGATGCGCTCGCCGCGCGCGACCGTGAGGTCGATGTCACGCAGCACGTGGAAGCTGTTGCCGTACCACTTGTTGACCTTCTCGAAGGTGACGATGGCGTCGCTCATGGGATGGGGGTCCTGGGTGGGGGCTTCATCGGGTGCGGGATACGCTGACCTGCTTCTCGACCCACAGGCTGTAGCGCGACATCGCGAAGCAGAAGAGGAAATAGATCGCGGTGATGAAGAGGTAGGCCTCGATCTTGAACGGCCGCCATTCGACGTCGGAGTTGAGCGCCAGGCTCAGCGCGCCGGTCAGCTCGTACAGCGACACGATGGTCACCAGCGAGGTGTCCTTGAAGATGCTGATGAAGTTGTTCATCATGCTCGGCACCACCATCGCCAGCGCCTGCGGCAGCACGATCTTGCGCTGCGTCTGCCAGTAGCTCAGGCCGAGCGTCTCGGCGGCCTCGATCTGGCCCTTGGGAATGGCCTGCAGGCCGCCGCGCACGATCTCGGCCATGTAGGCGGCGGCAAACAGCGTGATGCCGACCAGCACGCGCACCAGCACGTCGATGGTCATGCCCTGGGGCATGAACAGCGGGAACATGAAGCTGGCCATGAACAGCACGCTGATCAGCGGCACGCCGCGGATGAGCTCGATGTAGATGATGCAGGCGGTGCGGATCGCCGGCAGGCGGCTGCGCCGGCCCAGCGCCACCACCACCGCCAGCGGGAATGCCAGGAAGATCGACAGCGTGGCCAGCATCACCGTCAGCGGCAGGCCGCCCCAGAGGTCGGTGCGCACCGGCGTCAGGCCGAAAACGCCGCCGCCCATCAGCGTGAAGAAGGCCGCCAGCACCGCCGCCCACATCAGCACCAGCCAGGGCTTCCAAAACCAGCGGATGCAGCTGGCCATCACCGCGGCCACCATCAGCACGGTGGCGATCTCGGGCCGCCATTGCTGCTCGAACGGGTAGCGGCCGAAGATGATGACGCGCCACTTCTCGGTCACCACGCCCCAGCAGGCGCCGGCGCCGCGCGCGGCCTGGCAGGCGTCGGCGTCGGCGCCGAAGACGGCGCGCAGCAGGCCCCACTGCGCCAGGCCGGGCAGCACATAGAACACCGCGGCCACCATCAGCACGGTGACCAGCGTGCTCTGCCAGTTGCTGAACAGGTTGCGACGCAGCCAGGGCAGCAGGCCCTCGGTGGCCACGGGTGCCGGGCGCGCCGGCAGGGGACGGAAGCTGTCGGCCATGGCGTCAGCGCTCCTTGATGGCCATTTTTTTGTTGTACCAGTTCATCAGCGCCGAGGTCGACAGCGAGGTGCTGAGGTAGACGAGCATGATGATCGCGATGCACTCGACCGCACGCCCGCTCTGGTTGAGCGTGGTATTGGCGATCGACACCACGTCGGGGTAGCCGATGGCCACCGCCAGCGACGAGTTTTTCGTCAGGTTGAGGTACTGGTTGGTCAGCGGCGGGATGATCACGCGCAGCGCCTGCGGCAGCACCACCAGCCGCATCGTCTGCCGCCGCGACAGCCCCAGCGCGCCGGCCGCCTCGGTCTGGCCGAGGCTGACCGACTGGATGCCGCCGCGCACCACCTCGGCGATGAACGATGCCGTATACATCACCAGGCCGATCAGCACCGCCAGAAATTCCGGCGTGGCGCTGGCGCCGCCCTCGACCATGAAGGCCAGCTGTTCGGGGACGGACCACGCCGTCGGCGCACCGCCCACGGCCCAGCCCAGCAGCGCCAGCCCGAAGACCGCGACCAGCGGCAGCAGCCAACGGTTGCGGTCCTGTCCGGTGGCCTCGAACAAGGCCTGGCAGCGCCGGCGCCACCACCAGCCGACCCCCACGCCGAGCAGCGCGCCGGCGGCCGTCCACACATGCCCGGGCGCCCACACCGGCAGCGGAAAGGCGAAGCCGCCCTTGCTGAGGTAGAACAGGCCGCCGACGGTCCAGGCCTCCTGCGGCTGCGGCAGCACCTCGACGAAGAACAGGTACCACATCAGCAGCTGCAGCAGGATGGGCACGTTGCGGAAGAGCTCGACATAGCCGTAGCACAGGCCGCGCAGCAGCGCGTTGCGCGAGAAGCGCCCCACGCCCACCAGCACGCCCAGCACCGTGGCCAGCACGATGCCGATCACGGCCACGCGCAGCGTATTGAGCACGCCGACCACGATCGCCTTGCCGTACGACTGGCTGGGGTCGTAAGGGACCATGGTCTCGCCGATGTCGAAGCCGGCCGCCTGGCCGAGGAAGTCGAAGCCGCTCTGGATGCCCCGCACCTGCATGTTCTGCTGGGTGTTGTGGGCCAGGAACCAGACGCCGGCGGCGATCGCCAGCACGGCCAGGACCTGGTAGAGCAGGCCGCGGGCGGCGCGGCTGCGCCACGACCAGTCGCGGCGCTTGTTCGGTGCGCGTGCGCTCAAGACAGGGACTCCGTCAGGCACTGTTGCGGTGCGTCAGCCGGTCCTGCTGGCGCAGGACCGGCCCAGGGCCGGCCGTCAGCCGGGCCGATCGATCAGCGCACCGGCGGCGCGTACATCAGGCCGCCGTTGGACCACAGGTTGTTGCTGCCGCGCGGCAGGCCGATCGGCGTCTTCGGGCCGACGTGGCGCTCGAAGATCTCGCCGTAGTTGCCCACGGCCTTGATGGCGCGGTAGGCCCATTCCTTGTCCAGGCCCAGCAGCTTGCCGGTGTCCTCGGTGCCGGAGCCCAGCAGGCGCATCACGCCGGGGTTCTTGCTGTCCTTCTTCATCTGGTCGACGTTGGCCTGCGTGATGCCGAATTCCTCGGCCTCGAGCAGCGCATTCAGCGTCCACTTGGCGATGGCGAAGAATTCGTCGTCGCCGCGGCGCACCGACGGGCCCAGCGGTTCCTTGGAGATCAGTTCGGGCAGGATGAGGTGGTCGTCGGGCTTCTGCGCTTCCTTGCTGCGGATCGAGGCCAGGCCCGAGGCGTCGGTGGTGAAGACCTGGCAGCGGCCCGAGAAATAGGCGCCCGTCGAGGCCTCCTGCTTTTCGAACACCACCGGCTTCATCTGCAGGTTGTTGGCGCGCGAATAGTCGGTCAGGTTGAGCTCGGTGGTGGTGCCCGACTGCACGCAGACGGTGGCGCCCTTGAGCTGCTTGGCGCTGGTCACCTTCAGGCTCTTGGGCACCATGAAGCCCTGGCCGTCGTAGAAGGTGACGCCGATGAAGTGCATGCCCAGCGAGGCGTCGCGCGTCAGCGTCCAGGTGGTGTTGCGCGACAGCACGTCGACCTCGCCCGACTGCAGCGCCGTGAAGCGCTGCTGGGCGGTCAGCGGCGAGAAGCGCACCTTGTTGCCGTCGCCCAGGATGGCCGCCGCCACCCCGCGGCAGTAGTCGACGTCCAGGCCCGTCCAGCGGCCCTGGCTGTCGGCGGCCGAGAAGCCGGCGAGGCCGGTATTGACGCCGCAGACGAGGGCGCCGCGCGACTTGACGGCATCGAGGTCCTTGCCGGCGAGTGCCGGCGTGGCGGTCAAGGTGGCAACGGCGGCACATGCCGCGCCGAGGGTCAAACGCATCGTGGCATTCATCGGGGAGCTCCTGTCCGGGATTGAAAAATCGATTCGCCAGCCGCGCGGGCGGCGAGGTCGGTGGCGCCGGAGTGTAGGAACGATGGAGCGATTGCCGTCCCCTCGGTAACACGTAGCATCGGCTCATGCCTGGCGTGCATGAAGCGTGCCAGGCATGGCGGATCAGGGTCGCGCGGGTGGCGTCGTGACCGGCGTCGTGACCGGGGTCGGGAGCGGCACCGGAAGCGCCGGTGCCCACAGGCTGGGGTCCACCGTCAGCACGCCGAGCGGGTGGCGCCGGCCGGCCGCGTGGTCCTCGATGCAGCGCAGCACCAGCGGGCTGCGATGGCGCGCGGCGCTGTCGCGCACCTCGGCCAGCGTCAGCCACAGCGTGCGCACGATGACCGCATCCAGGGCGCGTCCGGGCTGCACCGCGCCGACGTGGCCGCTGTAGGCAAAGCGCAGGTAAGTGACGTCCTCCCCGGGCTGGCCGTCGCGCGCCGGCCGTTGCAGGCGCGCCAGGTAGACGCCCAGCAGCGCCGTGGGCGTGAAGGCGCGGGCGGTCTCTTCGAGCGCCTCGCGCACCACGCCCTGTTCGGGTGATTCGCCGGGCTCCAGATGGCCGGCCGGGTTGTTCAGGCGCAGGCCTTCGGGCGTGTGCTCCTCCACCAGCAGGTAGCGGCCGTCGGCTTCGACGATGGCGGCGACGGTGACGCTCGGCGTCCAGCGCGGGGTGCTCATGGCCGCGATTGTGGCGGCGGCAGCGGCCGGCAGGGCGGGGGTGGAACTTGTGTAAGCTCGCGCCGCCAGCGAAGCCGGCCGCGTGGCGGTGGCCGGGGTCCGCGGCTCGCACACCAACAACCCTGCCGAGGAGATCCCCATGCTGATCGGAATCCCGAAGGAAACCGCGGCCGGCGAAAAACGCGTCGCCACCGTGCCCGAGGTCGTGGAAAAGCTCGTCAAGCTGGGGTTTTCGGTGGCCGTGCAAAGCGGTGCCGGCGATGCCGCGAACTTTGCCGACGACACCTACCGCGCCGCCGGCGCCAGCGTCGTGCCCGGCGCCGCCGACATCTGGAGCCAGTCCGACATCGTCTTCAAGGTGCGCGTGCCGGGCGCCGACGAAGTGGCGCAACTGCGCGAAGGCGCCACCCTCATCGGCTTCATCTGGCCGGCGCAGAACCCCGAGCTGATGCAGCAGCTCAGCGGCCGCAAGGTCACCGTGCTGGCCATCGACAGCCTGCCGCGGCAGCTGTCGCGCGCGCAGAAGATGGACGCGCTGACCTCGATGGCCGGCATCAGCGGCTACCGCGCCGTCATCGAGGCCGCCAACGCCTTCGGCCGCTTCTTCAACGGCCAGGTCACCGCCGCCGGCAAGATCCCGCCGGCCAAGGTCTTCATCGCCGGTGCCGGCGTCGCCGGGTTGGCCGCCATCGGCACCGCCGCCAACCTGGGTGCCATCGTGCGCGCCAACGACACCCGCGCCGAAGTCGCCGACCAGGTCGTCTCGCTGGGCGGTGAATTCGTCAAGGTCGACTACGAGGAAGAAGGTGCCGGCGGCGGCGGCTACGCCAAGGTGATGAGCGAAGGCTTCCAGGCGGCGCAGCGGGCGATGTACGCGCAGCAGGCGAAAGAGGTCGACATCATCATCACCACCGCGCTGATCCCGGGCAAGCCGGCGCCGAAGCTGATCACCGCCGAGATGGTGCAGAGCATGAAGCCCGGCAGCGTGATCGTCGACATGGCCGCCGAGCAGGGCGGCAACTGCGAGCTCACCGTTCCCGGCGAAGCCGTCGTGCGCCACGGCGTCACCATCGTCGGCTATACCGACCTGGTCAGCCGCCTGGCCAAGCAGTCGTCCACCCTGTATTCGAACAACCTGCTGCGCCTGACCGAGGAACTGTGCAAGACCAAGGACGGCGTCATCCACGTCAACATGGACGACGACGCCATCCGCGGTCTCACCGTGATCAAGGACGGCGCGATCACCTGGCCGCCGCCGCCGCTCAAGCTGCCGGCGCCGCCGGCCAAACCCGCTGCGGCCGCCGTTCCCGCGCCCAAGGCGCATGGCCACGGCCCCGGCGAGCCGATGTCGGCGCGCAGCCTGGCCACCGTCTTCGGCATCGGCGCCGTGCTCTTCGCGCTGGTGGGCCTGTATGCGCCGGCCAGCTTCCTCGCCCACTTCACCGTCTTCGTGCTCGCCTGCTTCGTCGGCTACATGGTGGTGTGGAACGTCACCCCCTCGCTGCACACCCCGCTGATGAGCGTCACCAACGCCATCTCCTCCATCATCGCCATCGGTGCGCTGGTGCAGGTGGCGCCGCCGCTGTCGGGCGCGGGGTCCGACCGGCCGTCGGGGCTCATCCTCGGCCTGGCGGTGGTCGCGCTCGTGCTCACCGCCGTCAACATGTTCGGCGGCTTCGCGGTCACGCGGCGCATGCTGGCCATGTTCCGCAAGTGAACAACAACAAGAACAAGGAACGGACATGACCGAGAGCCTGGCCACCGTCGCCTACATCGGCGCCACCATCCTCTTCATCCTCAGCCTGGGCGGGCTGTCCAACCCCGAGACCGCGCGCCGCGGCAACCTGTTCGGCATCATCGGCATGACCATCGCCGTGCTGGCCACCGTGCTCGGCCCGCGCGTCACGCCCGCCGGCATCCCCTGGATCGTCGGTGCCCTCGTCATCGGTGGCGCGGTCGGCCTCTTCGCGGCGAAGAAGGTGCAGATGACGCAGATGCCCGAGCTCGTCGCGCTGATGCACAGCCTCGTCGGCCTGGCCGCCTGCCTGGTGGGTTTTGCCAGCTATGTCGACACCTCGGTGCAGTTCACCGGCGCCGAGAAGGCCATCCACGAAATGGAGATCTATATCGGCATCCTGATCGGCGCCGTCACCTTCTCCGGCTCCGTCATCGCCTTCGGCAAGCTCTCGGGCAAGATCGGCGGCAAGCCGCTGCTGCTGCCGGGCCGGCACTGGCTCAACCTGGCCGGCCTGCTGATCGTCGTCTGGTTCGGGCGCCAGTTCCTCAACGCCCACGACATCCAGGCCGGCATGCTGCCGCTGCTGGTCATGACCGTGGTCGCGCTGCTGTTCGGCATCCACATGGTGATGGCCATCGGCGGCGCCGACATGCCGGTGGTGGTGTCGATGCTCAACAGCTATTCGGGGTGGGCGGCGGCAGCCACCGGCTTCATGCTCAGCAACGACCTGCTGATCGTCGTCGGTGCGCTCGTCGGTTCCTCGGGCGCGATCCTGAGCTACATCATGTGCCGCGCGATGAACCGCAACTTCATCAGCGTCATCGCCGGCGGCTTCGGCGGCGGGGCGCCGGCGCCCGGCGGCGGCGCGGCGGCGCAGCCGGCCGGCGAGGTCTCGCCGATCAGCGCGGCAGAGACCGCCGAGCTGCTGCGCGAGGCCAAGAACGTCGTCATCGTGCCCGGCTACGGCATGGCCGTCGCCCAGGCGCAGCACACCGTCTTCGAGATCACCCGGCACCTGCGCGAGAAGGGCGTGAAGGTGCGCTTCGGCATCCACCCGGTGGCCGGCCGCATGCCCGGGCACATGAACGTGCTGCTGGCCGAGGCCAAGGTGCCCTACGACATCGTGCTCGAGATGGACGAGATCAACGAGGACTTCCCCGACACCGACGTCACCATGGTCATCGGCGCCAACGACATCGTCAACCCGGCCGCGCAGGACGACCCCACCAGCCCGATCGCCGGCATGCCGGTGCTGGAGGTGTGGAAGGCCAAGACCAGCATCGTGATGAAGCGCAGCATGGCCAGCGGCTATGCCGGCGTGGACAACCCGCTCTTCTACAAGGACAACAACCGCATGCTGTTCGGCGATGCCAAGAAGATGCTCGACGAGGTGCTGGTGGCGTTGAAGACGTGACCGAGTGCGCGGCCGGGCCCGCATCGGCGCTTGCGGGTGGGGCCTTCACCCCTCCGGCTGACGATGCCCGAACGGCGGTGGTGCAGCACCATGGTTTGCAGGCCGCGGCGTCCCGCCGGCGGCAACGACCCGCGAACCGCCATCATGCTGGACCTCAATCCCCTGACCCATCTGCGCCGCCTGCGCAGCGCGCGGCGCCGGCGCCTGGCGCGTGTGCGCGAACTGCCGAACTGGGCGCTGGGCGAGGTGACGCTGACAGCGTCCGAGTCGGTCTGGCTGCAGCGCGCCCTGCTGTGCTGCTTCGGCCTGCCGGCACATGCCGCCGCGCGCCCGGCGGGCGCACTGACGCTGCGTGATGCCGTCGCCGGGCTGGCCGCACGCGGCCTCGACCTGCGCGTGCGCCGGCTCGACGACGCCCATGCGCTGCGCCGCGGTGACGTGGTCTGGCTGGCGCGGGCGCTCGGCGCGCGCGTGGGCTCGGCCGGCACCGCCGGCGGCCTGGCGCTGGTGGTCGATGCCGGCAGCGGCTGGCTGCGCCTGAGCCCGGCCCTGGCCGATGGACCATTGACCTGCACGCACGGCGAGCTGCAGCGCCTGCTGGGCGGCTGGGTGCTGTGCGTGCGCGCGCGGCCGGCGGGCCCTGCCGCGGTCGACAACTGGGATCCGTCCTGGTCGGCCGCCGGCTGAGCCGCGCGGCGGCGGCGGGCCGCCGGCGCTCAGGTGGCCAGCAGCGCCACCGCCTGCGCCACAGTCATCGCCTGGCCTTGTGCCCAGCACCGGGCGGCGCGGTCGGCGCCGATCTGCCGACGCACCAGCGCACGCACCAGGCGCACCGTGCGGCGATCGGCGCACGTCAGCGGCCCGAAGCTGCGCTGCCAGAAGGCGGCGGCGAAGGCCATCAGGCGCATGGCCGCCTCGGGCCGCCGCAGCCGGGCCAGCGAGCGCGCCGGGTTCCACAGCGCATAGGCCAGCCCATGGCGGTGCCAGTGCTGCCAGCACAGCGCCACGCATTCGCGGTCGGCCGCGAGCGCGCGCGACCATTGCCGCTCGCGCGCCAGCTGCGTCGACAGCGACAGCAGGCTGTCGACGCAGCCGACCACGTCGCCATCGTCGCGCGCCGCCTGCAGGGCATGTTCGAAGCAGCGGCGCGCCTCGTCGGCGCGACCCAGCTCGAGCCAGCACTGGCCGCGGTTGCGCAGCCGCGCCATCGCCTTGCGCGTGTCGCCCAGCTGCTGCCACAGCGCCTGCGCATGCGCCAGCGCCTGCTCGGCGCCCACCCAGTCGTTGTCCAGCTGGCTGAGCACGATCGCCCATTGATGCAGGGCGCGTGCCTCGGCGTCGGCGTCGCCGGCCTGGGCGGCCAGCGCCAGCGCCTCCTGCAAGGCCGCGCGCTCCGGGGGCGCGGCATCGCCGTCGGCGTCGTCGGCGGCGCGGCGCATGGCCAGCGCCACCCAGCAGCGGCGCACCAGCGCATGCGCGCGCCGCGACGGGTCGTCGCCCGCCAGCCGCAGCGCGGCATCGGCATGGGCTTCGGCCTCGGGCACGCAGCCGGCCTCGAAGCGCAGGTAGGCCAGCAGCTCGTGGGCCGCACTGGCCAGGGCGGCGTCGGGCCCGTCCGCCGCGCCGCCGGCGCCGCCGGTCGCCGCCTGCAGCGCGGATTCGAGGGCGTGCTGCAGCTTCAGCGGCATGCCGCTGCTCTCCCAGTGATGGCGCAGGGCCAGCATCAGCTGCAGCGCGGCGGCGGGTGCGGCCGCCGGCGTGGCCAGCAGCAGGTGCACGGTGGGCAGTTCGGCGGCCAGTGCGGCGCCGCACGCATGGCAGCCCAGCGCCCGGGCCCAGGCCGTGAGCTGCTGCAGCCAGGCCTCGTGCAGCCGGGCCTGGTCGTCGGCGGGCCAGCGCTCGCGCACGAATTCGCGCACCGGCTCGGCGAGCGCGAAGCGCGGGCCGGGGCCGCTGCCGGTGCGCGGGCGCAGCAGCGAATGGCCGACCAGGTCGTCCAGCTGCCGCGCCAGCCTCGGCACCGGCTGCTGCAGCACCGCGGCCAGCAGGTCCGGGCCGGCATCGCCGGCGGCCACGGCGACGGCGGCCAGCAGGCGGCGGTCGGCCTCGTCCAGCAGCTGCCAGCTCCAGTCGATGACGGCGCCGATGGAGGCGTGACGGGGTTCGTGCCCGCTGCCGCCGCGTGTCAGCAGGTCGAGCTGGCCGCGCCCCGCGGCGGCAGCGCCCGGGCCCGTCAGCCAGGTCAGCATCGCGCCGGGGGCCAGGCTGCCCACGCGCGAGGCCGCCAGCTCCAGCGCCAGCGGCAGGCCCTCGAGCGCGCGCACCAGCGCGGCCACGCCCGGCAGTTCGTCGTCGGTGCGGGCGAAGTCGGGCCGCACGGCGCGCGCGCGGTCGACGAAGAGGGCCACGGCCGGGTTGTCGCGCAGCACGGCGGCGGGCGCCCCGGGCGGCGGCAGCGGCAGCCCGGCGAGTGCAAACTGCTGTTCACCGGCCATGTTGAGCCGGCGGCGCGAGGTCAGCAGCAGGTGCAGCCCCGGCGCCGCCTGCAGCAGCGCGGCGGCGATCTCGCGCAGCGGCTCGGCCACCTGTTCGGCGTTGTCCAGCACCAGCAGCGCGGCCGTCGCCCCCAGGCGCAGGCCGATCTGCTCGAGCAGCTGGCGGCCGCCGACGTGCAGCTCGCGCGCCAGCGCCTGCAGCACGTCGGCGCCGTCGCGGCAATCGGCCAGCGGCACGAAGACGATGCGGTCGAAGCGCGCCGGCGGTGGCTGCCCGGCCGGCGTCGGCGTCTGCAGCGCGCGCGCCGCTTCCAGGCCGAGCCGGGTCTTGCCGCTGCCGCCGGGGCCGATGATGGTCACCAGCCGGGCCTCGAGCAGGCGCTCGTGCAGCCGTGCCACGGTGGGTGCCAGGCCGAAGGCGCGCGTCCACGGCGCGGGCAGCCGGTCGGGCGGGGTGGGCGGCGCCGGTGCCTGCTGCTCGAGCTGCTCGAAACGTGTCGCCAGGTGCTGGCGGGCTTCCAGCACCCACTCGTCGTAGTGGCCGGGCATCAGCTCGCCGGCATAGGTCGCGCGCGCCGTCGCCAGGTCGCCGCGGCGCAGGGCCTGCTCGAAGGCATGGGCGTCGCAGATCAGCCGACCGGGTGCCAGGCGGATGTGCTGGCGGTCGGCATCGAATACGGCCGGCAGCTCGTCGCCCTCGAGCAGCGTGCGCAGCGTGGACAGCACCTGGCGCAGCCGGTTGCGGCCGACGTCGTGCGCGACGCCGGGCCACAGCAGTTCGACCAGGGCTTCGCGCGCATGCGCCTGTTGCGGCGCCATCGCCAGCCGCGCCATCAGCGCGGCGGCGGCGCGCGACGGCCAGCGCGTGATCACCCGCTCGCCGCAACGGGCCTCCACCGCGCCCAGCAGGCGCAGCGTCCAGGGTCCTGCGTGGCGGGCGGCGGGCGTCGAGGCCATCGCCGACCATTCTAGGAAGCCGCATCGGGGCCTCCTGCGGACCGAATGCACGCCAGCGCGTGGCGGGTTGCCGGCCTCCCCCGGTTGCGGGGGCGGGTCGGCCGGTGCCGTCAGCGCCTGCTGGCCGTCGCCTCGGTGGCCGCTGCCGGCGGGGCGGTGGTGGTGCCGGGCGTGCCGGCGGCGGCCTGGATGGTGATGCCGCGCCGCCGCAGTTCGTCCACCAGCGCCCGCGCCGGTGCATTGCCGGCATCGGCCAGGCGCTGCGTATCGGCGGCCAGCAGGTCGAGCGTGCGCCGCACCTGCGTGGCCGCGGCCAGCTGCGGCGCACCGGCATCCCGCGCCGCCAGCAACTGGCGGCGCTCCGTGTCGAGCTGCCACGCCTGGTGCGCCAGCACCGCCAGCAGCGCCGTCAGCCCCAGCAGCAGCGGCACGAAGGGGCTGCGCATCGCAGCGGTCGGGCGGGCGGCGGCTGCGGCAGCCGGGGGCACGGGCGGGGTCTCGCCGGCCTTGGAATCGCGCATCGCGACAACGGTTTGCAGGGGTCCTGCGGACGTGCTCATTTGCGGGCCCCCTGCGCCGGCGCGGCTGGCGGGCTGGCGGGCGCATTGATGCTGTACTGGATGCCATGGCGCTGCAGCAGCGCCCGCAGCGGCTCGTCGCCACTGCGCGCCGACAACTCGGCCAGCGCCCGCACCATCTCGCGGTACAGGCCCTCGAGCTGGACCGACTGCTGCAGATATTGCTGCTGTTCGCCCATCTGCCGGCGCAGGCTGGCGTTGTACTGGGCCAGTCCGATGCCGGCCACGGCGGCGGCCAGCGCCAGGGCGCCCAGGGCGCTGAGCAGGCGGTGTTGAAGCGGATTCATGCGCGGGTCCTCGGTGTGGAAGCGGTCAGGCGGCACGGCGGCGGCGCGAAGCCTGGCGGCCCAGCACCAGGGCCAGCGCCAGCAGGGCCAGCGTGCCGGGCTCGGGCACCGGGTTGCCGCCGTCGTCGATGACCCGGGCGCGGATGCGCAGGCTGCGCAGCTGGGCCAGGCCGCCGGGGTCGGAGGCATTGAAGCTGAAGCCGTCGAACCGCACCTCGTCCTCGAACACGCCGGGCGCGCTGGCGGCAAAGCCGATCGACAGCCCGCCCTGGGCCTGGCCGGCGGCCAGGCCGCCCACCGCCGACCAGCCGCCGAGGCTGAAGTCGTCCACGCCCGCCAGGTCGAACAGGCCGCGCAGCAGGTCGGCCGGGCCGGCCACGTCGTTGTCGATCTGCAGCGTCCACAGGCCGCTGTCGCCGAGGTCGAAGAGGCCGAGGTCGAGCGTGTAGTGGCCCTGGCCGTCGTCGCTCAGGCTGCCCAGGCCGGCCAGCAGGTCGAAATCGGCATCGGCCAGGCGGTTGACCTGCGCCTTCACCTGCACCGCGGCATCGGGGCCGGCCGAGACGTCGGCCATGTCGGCGTTCTGGCTCAGGAAGCCGACGCTGCCGTTTTGCACATAGACGCCGGCGGCAGCGGTATTCAGCGCCACGGCGATCTGCCCGCTGCCCTGCGCGGCGATGCCGGTGGCCGCCGCGCCGGGCGTGAAGGGCCCCACGACGCCGCTCAGGCTGGCCTGCAGCGTGTCGCCCAGCGCCGTCGCCGCGGCCGCGTTGCCGACGGTGATGTTGCGTGCACCGACCGCATCGCCCACGCGCACGATGCCGAAGTCGACCACCGGCGTGCCCAGCTGGCCGACGGCGGCCGTATAGACCTTGCCCGCGACGCTGATCGTCTGCGGCGCCAGGGCGAGCTGGCAGTTGGGCGCGCAGTTGCCCACGTTGCCGGCGTCGGAGACGAAGGCGATGGTCGCGCTGCCGGCGTTCAGCCCGGTGTAGTTGCCGGCCACCGCGGTATTCAGGCCCACCTGCAGCGCGCTGCTGGTGGCGCCGGGGCTCAGCAGGTTGACGCTGCCGACGGCGGTGACGGGCGCGCCGTTGCTGGCGATGGTGGCATTCAGTGCCGCCTGCGGCGCGGCGGTGGCCTGGTTGCTCACGCCCACCGTGGCGGTGGGCGAGGCGGCGCCGACGCGCACCGCGCCGAGGTCGATCGCCGGCGTGAGGATCAGCGGGCTGGCGGGGTTGATGACATTGCCCACCGCGCTGATGCTGCCGTTGACGGCGAAGTTCTCGCTGCCGACGCCGATCACGCCCAGCCCGTTGCTCACGCCGCCCACCGTGCCGGCGCTGAAATAGTTGACCGCGATGCCGCTGTTGAGCGCGCCGGCGGCAGCACCGGTGACGGTGACCGTCATCGTGCCGTTGGCCCCGGTGCTGTTGCTGCCGGCGGTGATGCCGGTGAGCGCGCCGCTGCCGCTGATCTGGCCGTTGCCGGCGGCGCCGAACGAGGCGTTCAGGTCCTCGACGAAGCCCGCGGGCCCGCTGGCGGTGTTGCGCACCACCAGGTGCTGGCTCACCTGCTGGCCCACCTGCAGGGTGCCGAAGTTCAGCGCATGGCCCTGCAGCTGGCCGCTGGCCGCCTGGTAGACGTTGCCGCTGACCGTCACCGCCTGGCCGCCCACCGCGGTGCTGCCCAGCCCGTTGCCGACGCCGGCCACGGCGCCGGTGGAGGCAAAGGCCAGGTTGACGGTGCCGGTCTTGAAGCCGGCCGTGCCGGTATTGACACCGACCGTGATGCCGCCGGCGCTGGCACCGGCCAGCAGGTTGGCGACGGCGCCGCTGGCCGACACCGGCCCGCCGACCGCGCCGACGGTGGCATTCAGGTCCTCGGTGAAGCTGCCTGCCGGAGCGGTGTTGCTCACCGACAGCGCCGCCGATTGGCTGCCGCCCACGCGCTGGTTGGCCACCGTCGCCGCGGGCGTCGCAGCGCCCGCGGCCAGGTGGTAGGCGGCGGCGCCGGCGCCGAGCACGATGGCGAGCTTCTGGTCGGCGATGTTGTCGAAGTTGCTGCGCAGGTTGAGCACCTGGCCGCTCATCGGCGCCAGGTTGCCGGCGGAGGCGGCGGTGAAGACCACGGTGCGGCCCTCGCCCGCGCCCGCCGGCGTGCCGGCGTTGTAGTTGCCGGCCGTGACGCCGCTGCCGCTCAGGCGTGCATCGCTCAGGCTGGCCCCGTTGACGCTGGTCTGCAAGGCGCCGCGCAGCGTGGGGCCGCTGCTGCCGCCGTTGCCGATGGTGTAGCCGTAGCTGTTGGTGCCCACGTGCACGTTGCCGATGGTCAGCGTGGCATTGGCGGTGTTGCCGCCGGTGACGGCGGCGCCGCTGATCACCTGCGCAGCGTCGCCGCCGGCCAGGATCTGCCCCGTGCCGGTGACGTTGGCGCGGCGGTTGAAGGCGTTGCCGCTGCCGGCATTGGCATTGGTGTAGTCGCCGGAGACGGTGATGCTGCTGGCGCCCAGCGCCAGGCCGTTGACGGCGTTGCCGCTGTGGGTGAGCGTGCCCACGGTGCTGGCGGCGCCGACGTTGAACTGGCCGGCGCCGGTGATCAGCGCGGTGCCGCTGCCGTTGAAGGCCGCGTTGGCATTGACGACGCCGCCATGGGCCGCCAGCGTGCCGGCATTGGCCAGCGCACTGTCGACGTTGAGCGTGCCGCCGGCCGCGGCCTGCATCGTGCCGCCGGCTGCATTGCTCACGGGCCCGGTCATGGCGATCGTCAGCGGCGCGGCCTGGCTGGCCGAGATCGTGCCCTGGTTGACCAGCGCCAGGCCGGTGCCGGCGCCGAACTGGCCCGAGCCGCGCAGCGTCTGGCCGACACCCACGGTCAGCTGTGCCCCCGGGGCCAGTGCGACGATGCGGTTGGCGGTGGTGCTGGACAGATCGGTGACGCCACCGCCGGCCAGCGTCACCGGGCCGGACATGACCAGGTCCGTGAGGTTGCCCGCCGACCGCAGGTTCAGCGTGCCGGTGTTGGTGATCGTGCCCTGCAGGCGCAGATCCGAGCTGTTGGCCACGTTGAAGGTGCCGGCATTGGTCAGGTTGGCCAGGGTGGCGGTCTGGCCGCCGCTGGTGGTGATCAGGCCGGTATCGGCAGTGGCCAGCGTGCCGCCGCTGACCACGGCATTGCCGTTGATCGTGACGATGCCGCCGTTGATCGCGCCGAGCACGCCCGCCCCACCCTGCCCGAAGGCGGTGCCGCCCGTCACCACCACGTTGCCGCCGTCGGCGCGCACGAGGCCGGTGTTGAGCACGGTGCCGGTGCTGCTGAAGGTCAGCGCGCTGGACACGTGGCCCCGCATCGTGCCGTGGTTGGTGACGTTGAAATTGCTGCCGGCACCGATCTGGCCGGCGCCCTGCAAGGTCTGGCCCGCGCCCAGCGTCAGGCTGTCGCCACCGGATGCGCCGAGGATGCGATTGGCCGTGGTGTTGGACAGGGTGATCGTGCCGTTGCCCAGGATGCTCTGGCTGCCGACGGCCCGCAGGTCGGTCACGTTGCCGACCGACTGCAGGTTGACCGCGCCGTTGTTGGTGAGCGTGCCGCCCAGTTCCAGGACGGCGTTGTTGTGGACATTCAGCGTGCCCGTGCTGGTGACGCCGGCGATGCGCGCCGTATGGCCGCTGGTGACCGCGACCTGGCCGCCCGAGGCGGTGCTGAAAGTCCCCCCGGTGACCAGGCTGCCGTTGCCCAGCACCAGGCTGCCGCCGTTGATGGCATCGAGCACGCCGCCGGCGCCCTGCGTCAGCTGGGTGCCGGAGACGGTGAAGCTGGCGCCGTCGGCGCGGATCAGGGCGTTGTTGGTGGCGCCTGCGGTGGTGGACAACACCATGCCGGCGCCTGCATTGGCGATCAGCGATCCGTTGTTGACCACGGCCAGCGCGCCGCCGGCGCCGATCGAACCCGCGCCCTGCACGGTGATGCTGCTGCCGAAGTCGACCGAATCACCCCCGGCGTTGAGCGCCACCAGCCGGTTGGCCTGCGTATTGGACAGCGTGATCGTGGCCGTGCCGCCGAAGGTGCGGGCGCCGCCGAACTGGATGTCGGTGGCGTTGCCGACCGAAGCCATGCCCAGCGCGCCGTTGTAGGTCAGGTCGCCGGTCAGCCGCAGGAAGGAGTTGTTCGCCACCGTCATCGGCCCGGACACGGTGCCGCCGCCCAGCGTGACCGTGGCGCCGCCCACGGTGGTGATCACGCCGCCACTGCTGGCGGCGAAATTGGCGTTGTTGATCACGGTGCCGTTGAGCAACTGCACCTGCGAGCCATTCACCGCCTCGATCGTGCCGCTGCCGCTGTCGATCACCACGTTGCGGAACTGCAGCGGGCCGCCGTCGGCGCGCATGACGCCGTTGTTGGCGACGCCCGCGCTCGTCTCCACCAGCAGGCCGGCGGCCTGGCTGGCGACGATGCTGCCGTTGTTCACCAGGGCCAGTGCCGTGCCGGCACCCAGCTGCCCGGCACCGCTTGCGGTGACGTCGCTGCCCAGCGTCAGCTGGTCGCCCGGGCCATTGGCGGCGACGAAGCGGTTGGCCTGCGTATTCGACAGGTTGATCGTCGCGGTGCCGGTGATGCTGCGCAGCCCGTCGACCTGCAGGTCGGTGACGTTGCCCACCGACGCCATGTTCAGCGTGCCGTTGTAGACCAGGTTGCCGGTCTGCCGCACGAACGAGTTGTTGGCGATCGTCATCGGCCCCGCGACCGTGCCGCCGCCCAGCGTGACCGTGGCACCGCCCACCGTGGTGATCAGGCTGCCGGCGCCGGTGGCCGAGAAATTGGCGTTGTGGATGACGGCGCCATGGAGCAGCTGCACCTGCGACCCGTTGCGTGCCTCGATGCTGCCGCCGCCGCTGTCGATGGTGGTCTGCAGCTGCAACGGCCCGCCGTCGGCACGCAGCGTGCCGGTGCTGGTGACGCCGGCGGCGGCGTTGATCAGCAGACCGGCGCTCTGCGACGCGATCACCGTGCCCTGGTTGACGAGGCCGAAGCCGGCCGCGCCGGCGCCGATCGTGCCGGCGCCCTGCAGCGTCTGGGCGCCGCCCAGGGTCAGCGTGCCGCCGGCGCCGTGGATGCGGTTGGCCTGGGTATTGGACAGGTTGATGACGCCGCTGCCGCCGATCGTGCGGGCACCGGTGACGACGAGGTCGGTGGCGTTGCCCAGCGACTGCAGGTTGACGCTGCCGTGGTTGGTCAGGTTCCCGTCCAGGGTGAGGAATGAGTTGTTGACGACGTTGAAGCTGCCGTTGTTGGTGACGCCCGACAGCGCGGACGTGGTGCCGGCGGCGGTGGCGATGGCGCCGCCGCCCGACGTGGTGAAACTGCCTCCGGTGACGGACGCACTGGAGAGTTGCACCGTGCTGCCGTTGAGGGCTTCCAGCCGCCCGAGCGCGCCCTGGGTGATGGCGGTGGCTTGCAGCACCAGGGTGCCGCCATCGGCGCGCAGCACGCTGTTGTTGCCGACGCCGGCCGTGGTGTGGAGGGTCAGTGGCGCAGCCTGCGTGGCGGAGAAGGTGCCGTTGTTGACCAGGGCCAGGCTGCCGCCGGCGCCGACCTGGCCCGAGCCCAGGATGGACTGGCCCGCTGCGACGGTCAGCGTGGCCCCGGTGCCGACGATGCGGTTGGCGGTGGAGTTGGACATCTGCACCGATCCGCTGCCGCCCAGCGACACCGGTCCGCTGATCGACAGGTCGGTGACGTTGCCCACCGACTGCAGCAGGATGACGCCGTGGTTGGTATTGCCGCCGGTCAGGCCGATCGATGCGTTGTTCGAGATCGTGACCGTGCCGCTGTTGTCCACTGCCGTGGTCGGCTGTGCGCCGGTGACCGTGGCCGACCGGCCCGCGGCCACCACGGCGGTGTCGGTGCTGCCCGGCACGAAGCCGCAGTTCCAGTTGGCCGCCACGTTCCAGTTGCCGCTGGCCGGGTTGAAGGTGCAGGCGGCGGCCTGGCTGTCGTCGACGGGTGCCGCACCCAGGGCCAGCAGGGCGGCCAGGGCCAGGCTGGTCTTGCGCGTGCGCAGGCGGTTGGCGGTCATCGGTGGTCTCCCCGGTTGCTTCCTGGGCACCGAGGTTCGCCCCCGATCGTTAGGCCTGCGTTAGCCAGCCGGGCCTTCCGAGGCGGTCAGGACCCACCGGAATGCGGGGGTGAAGGGCCCGCGACCGCGCGCATGCGGCCGTTTCGACGTCGCGGTCGGTCCTTGTATCCCCTGATGTCGGGCCCTGGAGACCCGGGTGCAGAATCGTCCACGAGCGGACGGAGCCCCCATGGAGAAGATCTGGCTGAAGCAGTACCCGGCGGGCGTGCCCACCGAGATCAGGACCGACCTCTACCCGTCGCTGGTGGCCCTGCTGGAGGAGAGCTTTCGCAAATACCGCGACCAGAAGGCCTACCTCTTCATGGGCCGGGCCTATACCTTCGGCCAGATCGACGACCATTCGCGCGCCTTCGCCGCCTGGCTGCAGGCCAGCGGCCTGGCTGCCGGCGACCGCGTGGCGGTGATGCTGCCCAACGTGCCGCAGTATCCGGTGGCGGTGGCCGGCATCCTGCGCGCCGGCATGGTGGTGGTCAACGTCAACCCGCTGTATACGCCGCGCGAGCTCGAGCACCAGCTCAAGGATTCGGGCGCCAAGGCGATCGTCGTGCTCGAGAATTTCGCCGCCACGCTGCAGCAGGTGATCGACGCGGTGCCGACGAAGAAGGTGGTCGTCGCCGCGATGGGCGACCTGCTCGGGCTGCTGAAAGGTGCGCTCGTCAACCACGTCGTGCGCCACGTCAAGAAGATGGTGCCCGCCTGGCGGTTGCCGGGGGCGCTGCGCTTCAACGACGCGCTGGCCGCCGGCCGCAACAAGCCCTATACGCCGCCGAAGGTGGGGCCCGACGACATCGCCGTGCTGCAGTACACCGGCGGCACCACCGGCGTGAGCAAGGGCGCGGTGCTGCTGCACCGCAACCTGGTGGCCAACGTGCTGCAGGCCGAGGCCTGGTACCAGCCGGCGCTGAAGAAGATTCCGCCCGGCGAGCAGATCGTCACCGTGTGCGCGCTGCCGCTCTATCACATCTTCGGTTTCAACACCAACATGATGCTGGGCATGCGCATGGGCGGCTGCAACATCCTGCTGCCCAATGCGCGCGACTTTGCGGCGGTGCTGAAGGAGCTTTCGCAATACCGCGTCCACAGCTTCCCGGCGGTCAATACGCTGTTCAATGCCCTGGCCAACCACCCGGACTTCGACAAGGTCGACTGGTCGCACCTGAAGATCAGCGTCGGTGGCGGCATGGCGGTGCAGCAGGCCACGGCCAAGCTCTGGCTCGAGAAGACCGGCTGCCCGATCTGCGAAGGCTACGGCCTGTCCGAGACCAGCCCGTCGGCCACCTGCAACCCGGTCGACAGCACGGCCTACAGCGGCAATATCGGCCTGCCCATGCCCGGCACCGAGCTCACGCTGCTCGACGACGAAGGCCGCGAGGTGCCGCCCGGTGCGGCGGGCGAGATCGCCATCCGCGGGCCGCAGGTGATGGCCGGCTACTGGCAGCGCCCCGACGAGACGGCCAAGGTGATGACGGCCGACGGTTTTTTCCGCACCGGCGATATCGGCATCGTCGACGAGCGCGGCTATTTCAGGATCGTCGACCGCAAGAAGGACATGATCCTGGTCAGCGGCTTCAACGTCTACCCGAACGAGGTCGAGGACGTCATCACGCAGATGCCCGGCGTGCTCGAATGTGCGGCCATCGGCGTGCCCGATGCCAAGGCCGGCGAGGCGGTGAAGGTGGTGGTGGTGCGCAAGGACCCGGCCATCACCGAGGCCGACATCCGTGCCTACTGCGAGGCCAACCTCACCGGCTACAAGCGGCCGAAGATCATCGAGTTCCGCAACGACCTGCCGAAGTCACCGGTCGGCAAGATCCTGCGCCGCGAGCTGCGCAGCTGAGGCTGCCGCCCATGCGCCAAAGGGCATCGCCTCGCGGCGATGCCCTTTGGCGTTTCAGACGGACCGGTTCAGCGCTGGTTCTGCGCGATCACCAGCGTGGTGCTCACGCTCGGGCGCCTGGCCAGGTAGGCCGAGCCGCTGTCCTCGCCGGTCAGCGCGGCGACTTCGCCGCTGCGGGTGATGGCCACGGCCTCGGCGTGCACGGCGGCGCGGTCGAGCACCGACCGGGCCTGGCTGCGCACGTTGTAGCTGGTGCTCCAGGGGTTGATGCGCGCTTGCTGGAACTGCGACAGGTCGGCCTGCACCTCGGCACGCGACTTCAGCGACTGGTGCTGCACGGGGTCGAGGGTGATGTCGTCGGCGAAGGCGCTGCCGGCGGCGACGGCAAAGGCGATGGCGGCGATGGAGGCGATGCGGTTCATGGTCGGTATCCTCGGGTTGGGGGTTCGGTGGAGGACGGTCACTGCGCCGTCCTTGATGAGCAGTGTGCAAACCCGGACCGATCGTTTCCGCACGCGAAGATGACAAGTTCGTCATCTTCGGCCGACCGCACAATCGGCCCCATGCTGCGCCTTTATGTCGATGCGCCGCTGGCAGCCGGCCAGCGGCTGGACCTGCCGCCCGGCCCGGCGCGCCATGCCCAGGTGCGGCGCGTGCAGCCTGGCGATGCGCTGCTGCTGTTCGACGGCCGCGGCGGCGAATGGCAGGCGCGCGTGCAGGCCATGGGCCGGCAGTCGGTGCAGGTCGAACTGCTGGCCCACGCTGCCGTCGACCGCGAACTGCGCCCCCGTGTGACGCTGGCCGTGGGCATGCCCGCCAACGAGCGCATGGACTGGCTGGTCGAGAAGGCCACCGAGCTGGGTGCCGCCGCGCTGCAGCCGCTGCTGTGCGAGCGCTCGGTGCTGCGCCTGCAGGGCGAGCGTGCCGAGCGCAAGCGCGAGCACTGGCAGGCGCAGGCGGTGGCCGCTGCCGAGCAGTGCGGCCGCACGCAGCTGCCCGCGGTGCAGCCGGTGCGGCGCCCGGCCGACTGGCTGCACGGTCTGCCCGCCGGCGGTGTGCGCTGGCTGCTCAGCCCGCAGGCCGCGTCGCCACCGGCACGGCCGGCGGCCGATGCCGCGCTGCTGGTGCTCAGCGGCCCCGAGGGCGGGCTGTCGGCGGACGAAGAGCGCGCCGCCCGCGCCGCCGGCTTCGATGCGGTGCAGCTGGGCCCGCGCGTGCTGCGCGCCGAGACCGCACCGCTGGCCGTGCTGGCCTGGCTGGCCCTGGGTTGACGCGGGCGTGACGGGCCGATGAATCACGCCGACTACCTGCGCCACGACGCCACCGCGCTGGCCGCGCTCGTGCGCCGCGGCGAGGTGCAGCCGGCCGGACTGCTGGAACTCGCGCGGGCCCAGGCGCAGCGCGTGCAGCCGCGCATCAATGCCCTCGTGCGGCTGATGACGGACGAGGCGCGCGCGCAGATCGAGCGTGGCCTTGCCGGGCCGCTGGCCGGCGTGCCCTTCCTGCTCAAGGATGGCCTGCAGGACTACGCCGGCGTGCCGACGAGCCTGGGCAGCCGTTCGATGCAGCGCTATGTGCCGACGCAGCATGCGGCGGTGACGCGCCGCTTCCTCGACGCCGGCCTGGTGGTCTTCGGCAAGACCAACCTGCCCGAATTCGGCCTCAAGGGCGTCAGCGACTCGGCCTGTCACGGTGCGGTCAACAACCCCTGGGACCTGTCGCGCAACGCCGGCGGCTCCAGCGGCGGCGCCGCCGCCGCGGTGGCTGCCGGCGTGCTGCCGATGGCCGCCGGCAGCGACGGCGGCGGATCGCTGCGCATTCCCGCCTCGTGCTGCGGCCTCTTCGCGCTCAAGCCCTCGCGCGGGCGCATCTCCGAGGCGCCGCTGTTCGGCGAGGTGTGGTTCGGCGCCTGCACGCATGGCGTGCTCTCGCGCAGCGTGCGCGACAGCGCGCTCGCGCTCGACATCCTGTGCGGCAGCGAGCCCGGCGACCCCTTTGTCGGCGGCGCGCCGGCTGTGCCCTTCGTGCAGGCCCTGGCGCAGCCACCGCGGCGGCTGCGCATCGGTTTTTCCACCGCCTCGCCGATCGGCACGCCGGTGACGCCCGACGCGGTGGCGGCGGTCGAGCGCGCCGTTGCGCTGCTGCAGGGGCTGGGCCACGAGGTCGAGCCGGCGGCGCCGGCCTTCGACGGCCCTGCGCTGGCACGCTCCTACCTGGCGATGTACCTCGGCCAGACGGCGGTCGATGTCGAGCACGCACGCCGCCTGGGCGCGGGCGCGCGCGAATTCGAACTGCTCACGCGGGCGATGGCGGTGCTGGGCCGCGGCAGCTCGGCGGTCACGCTGACGACCGAGTTGCTGCGCTGGAACGACTTTGCGCGCGCGCTCGGCGCCTTCCACCAGCGCTACGACGGCTGGCTCACGCCCACCATGGCCGGCCCGGCGCCGCGCCATGGCCAGACCGACCTGCCGCGCGCCCTGGCGCTGGTGCTGGATGCGCTGGTCAGCACCGGCGTGCTGCGCCTGCTGGCCGGCACCGGCCTGGTGGCGCGCATCGTCGACGGCATCGCCACCGACAACCTGACGCCGGTGCCCTTCACGCAACTGGCCAACCTGACCGGCACGCCGGCGATGAGCCTGCCGCTGCACCGCACCGCCGACGGCCTGCCGATGGGGGTGCAGCTGGTCGGCCGCATGGGCGACGAGGCCACGCTGCTGCAGCTGGCCGCGCAACTGGAGACGGCCGCGCCCTGGTTCGACCGTCTGCCGGCGCTGGCCCATGGCTGAACGACGACGGACCTACCCGGATGGGCTATCACCCATCACCCGTCGCGGGAATAGACGCCACCGGGCGCCCCGGGGGGTAATCAGGTTCGATGCAGGCGCACTGGACGCCAGGAGACACGCATGAACTTCGACAAGGAATTCGACGCCTCGGGCCTGGCCTGCCCCTTGCCCATCGTCAAGACGAAGAAGTCGCTCGCCGACATGGCGCCGGGGCAGGTGCTGCGCGTGGTGGCCACCGACCCCGGCTCGGTGTGCGACATGGAGGCCTTTGCCGAGCAGACCGGCCACGCGCTGCTGTCCTCGGGCGAGGAAGGCGGCAAGTATGTCTTCCTGCTGAAGAAGGGCTGAGCGCGCCATGGCCGCCAAGAAGATGGCGATCATCGCCACCAAGGGCGCGCTCGACATGGCGTACCCGCCGCTGATCCTGGCCTCCACGGCGGCCGCGCTCGGCTGGGAGGTGCAGATCTTCTTCACCTTCTACGGCCTGCAGCTGCTGCGCAAGGACCTCAGCGGCATCGCCATCAGCCCGCTGGCCAACCCGGCGATGCCGATGCCGGTGCCGATGCCGGTGGTGGTGTCGGTGCTGCCGGGCATGCAGGCGATGGCCACGTCGATGATGAAGGCCAAGATGAAGAAGAAGGGCGTGGCCTCGCTGCAGGAGTTGCGCGACCTCTGCCAGGAGGCCGAGGTCAAGTTCATCGCCTGCCAGATGACGGTGGACCTGTTCGAGTTTTCGAAGAACGACTTCATCGACAACATCGAATACGGCGGCGCGGCAACCTTCATGAAGTTTGCCGGCGAGACCGACGTCTGCCTGTTCATCTAGCCGCGGGGCCGTTTACCGTGAGCGCGCGCCCTCGGGAGGCGACGGCATGAATGCCGTGGCGGCGGACCCGGCCACCCTCGTCGTCGGCGGGGGCTTCGTGATCGCCTTCGTCTTCGGCCTCATGGCCTCGCGGGCCAACTTCTGCACCATGGGCGCGCTGTCCGACATCGTCAACATGGGGCACTGGGGCCGCATGCGCATGTGGCTGCTGGCGGTGGCGGTGGCGGTGGCCGGTACCACGGCGCTGCGCTGGGGCGCGCAGGTCGATCTCGCCAAGGCGGTGACGATGCGGCCGTCGCTGGCGTGGCTGTCGCAGATCGTCGGCGGGCTGCTGTTCGGCGTCGGCATGACGCTGTCGGGCGGCTGCGCCAGCAAGAACCTGCTGCGCCTGGGGGGCGGCAGCGTGCGCTCGCTGGTGGTGCTGGTCTTCATGGGCATCGCCGCCTACATGACGCTCAAGGGCCTGTTCGCGCAATGGCGCGCCAGCTGGCTCGACCCCGTGCGCGTGGACCTGGGGGCACTGGGCTGGACCGACCAGAGCCTGCCCACCGCCGCCGCGCGGCTGCTGGGGCTGGATGCCGGGCCGGCGCTGCTGCTGGTGGCCGCGGTGGTGGTGCTGGCGCTGCTGGTCTTCGTCTTCAAGGACGCACGTTTTCGCGCCAACACCGTGCAGGTGCTGGCCGGCGTGGTGCTGGGGCTTGCGGTGGTGGCGGGCTGGTACGTCACCGGCCACCTGGGCTACGGCGAAAACCCCGAGACGCTGGAAACCGTCTATTTCGCCACCAACACGCGCACGCTCGAATCGCTGAGCCTGGTGGCGCCGGCGGCCTTCGGGCTGGAGCTGCTGATGCTGTGGACCGACAAGTCGCTGCACCTGAGCTTCGGCATCGCTTCCGCCATCGGCATGGTGCTCGGCGCGCTGGTCCACGCGCTGGCGGCGCGCAAGTTCCGCTGGGAAGGCTTCGCTTCGATGGCCGACCTGCGCAACCAGCTGCTGGGCGCGGTGCTGATGGGTTTTGGCGGCGTCACCGCGCTCGGCTGCACGGTGGGCCAGGGCCTGTCGGGCCTGTCGACGCTGGCCATGGGTTCATTCATCGCGGTGGCCGGCATCGTGCTCGGCTCCGTCGTCACGCTGAGGGTCATGCTATGGCAAGCCGAACGCTCCTGAATCCCCGCCGCTGGCTGCTGCCGGCACTCGCCCTCGGACTGGCCGGCTGCGCCAGCGGCCCGAGCCAGGATACGGCCTGGCAGGCCGAGGCGCGCCAGGTCGCGGCCTCGGTGCCGCCCAGGCTGCTGACGGTGCTGCAGGCCGAGATCGCACGCGGCGGGCCGGCCGGCGCCGTCGAGGTCTGCCGCGACAAGGCGCCGGCGATGGCGCGCGCCGCCTCCGAACAAAGCGGCTGGGCCATCCGCCGCGTCAGCCTGCGCAACCGCAACCCCAAGGCCGTGCCCGACGCGTGGGAGCGCGCCGCGCTGGAGGACTTCGACCGCCGCGCCGCCGCCGGCGAGCCGCCGGCGCAGCTGGAGCGGGTCGAGGTCGTCAACGACGGCGGTCGCCGCCTGCAGCGCTACATGCGCGCCTTGCCGACGCAGGATCTGTGCGTGCAATGCCACGGCACGCCCGACCGCATCAGCCCGGCGGTGGCGGCCAAGCTGACCCAGATCTACCCGCAGGACCGCGCCGTCGGCTACCGCGTGGGCCAGATCCGCGGCGCCATCACGCTGTACCGGCCGGCGCCCTGACAAGGTGAACGAACCCGGCGCGCCCGCGCCGGGTTCGTTCACGCCTGGTGAGGCGCCCGCTGCGTCACGCGCCGCACACCGCCTGCGGCGCGACGAGCAGGGCGGCCACCGCGGCTGCCGAGCCGGGGTCGCGATCGTCGTGCAGGGCCAGCGCCTGCGTCGCCAACGCCTCGAAATGGGCGTGGCCGGCGGCCACCGCGTCATGCAGCGGTGCCAGGCCGTCGCCGGCCCGCCACGCGGCGCCGGCAGCGAGCAGGCGCGGAAACAGCGCCGCGCGCACGCCGTCGAAGCTGGCAAACCAGGCATGCAGCGGCGCCGCCTCGGCGCGCGCCAGCAAGTCGGGCAGCGTGCGCTGCAGATCGGCCAGCAGGTCGCGCAGCGCCACGGCATGCAGGTCGCTGCGCCGGTCGGGCAGGGCGGCGCGCAGGGCCGGCCAGCGTGCGCCCAGGCGCTGGCCGACCCGGTATTCGCCCAGCTCGTGCAGCACCGAGACCTCGACCAGGTCGTCCAGCCAGCGCGGCAGGGCGCGCTCGAAGCCCTCGTCCAGGCCATAGGCCAGCACCAGCGCGTGCCAGGCGCTGCCCTCGCGCCGGCGCATCGTCCAGGCCTCGTAGCCCTGCCAGCACCAGCGCGCCAGCGCCTCGCGCCGGATGACGATGGGGCCGGCGCCGCCGCCGGCCAGCACCGCCGGCGGTGCCGCCAGCCCGCGCGCCAGTTCGCGCCCGGCCTGCAGCACGGTGACGCCGTCGCGCCGGTCTTCGCCATGGCGCTCGGCGAGGAAGAAGACCGGCCGGCCGCCGCCGGGCCCGCCCAGGCGGCCGGCGCCATAGAGCCAGCCCTGCGCCTGCAGCCGCTGGTTCAGCGCATCGGCCTCGAAGGGGTCGAGCGCTTCGCCGCCCGCCGGCAGCGCGGCATAGGGGGTGTCGGCCAGCTCGTCCCACAGCGCCTCGCGCGCGGCGATCCAGCTGCCCACGTCGGCACGCGGCAGCGAGGCCGTCAGCGGCAGGCCGGCTTCCCAGCGGAAGAATTCGCGCATCTGCAGCAAGTAGGTGCACAGCGTCAGCTCGCCGGCATGGCGCGCATCGGCGCGGTGGCAGTTGGCCTGCACCGCGGACACCAGCTCGGGCATCACGGCGTGTCGCCGCGGCTGCGCCGCGGGGGTGGTTGCCAGGCCGCCAGTGTGGCCACCAGCCGGTCCCACGGCAGTTCGGCCAGGCTGCCGTGGCGGTCGTGCGCCAGCAGCACCAGCCGGTGCGCGTCGCGCCAATCGCTGTCCAGCACCTGCTGCAGCGCGGCCAGGGTGCCGCATTGCAGGCGCAGCGCCTGCAGGTGCGTCAGCGGACGCCGCTCGTCGCCGGGCAGGCGCAGCGCGAAGCGTGCGCGTTCATGGCCCAGCCGCAGCAGGGTGCGGCAGTTCGTCTGCGCCACCGGCGAGCGGCAGCGCAGTTGCAGGCGCTCGCCCAGGTCGTGCCGTTCGGCGTTCTCGCACACCGCCGAGCGGTACAGCAGCGCCTTGGCGAAGACGCAGCCGGCGCCACCGTCGTCGTCATCGCCGCAGGAGGTTTCCACGTCGGCTGCTACTCCTCGCCGGCCGGGCGCGGTTCGCGCACCTGCAGCAGCAGGTCCTCGGCCTCCAGCGCCGTGGCGGCGAACATCACGCGGATGCTGGCGCGGTCATCGGGCGGCTGCTGCGCGCGCAAGGCCTTGGCCTGCGCCGAGGCGTCCTTGAAGGCCGCATGCTCGGCCAGCTGTTCGAGCTGCGCGAAGGGGCGCACGGCATAGACGTAGTAGGGCATGGTCAGAGGTAGGACTTGGACAGGCGCCGGCGCCCGGGCACGGCCTTCTGGATGACGACGCCGTGGATGGTCTGCAGGTCGGGCAGTGGCCGGTCGGGCGATTCGCCGCGGGGGTCGTTGAGGGCATGCAGCACCCAGCCGTCGCCGCGCTTCAGCAACTGGCGCAGCAACCAGCCGTCGCCGTCGCGCGCGAGCACGAAGCGGCCGTCACCGAGCGCGCCGTCGGGTTCGATGATGACGATCTCGCCATGCCGGAACTCGGGCGTCATGTCGTCGCCGATCACGCGCAGCGCGAAGGACTCGCCGGCGCTGCAGCCGCTGCCGTCGAAATCCGGCGCCGCCGGGTCCTGGTTCATGCGCTGGCCTCGGTGTGCAGCTGCGAAGCCGGCACGCCGGCCGCGGACAGCTCCTGCGCCAGCGTGCGGACGAAGGCATGCGGCCCGGCGATGTAGTAGGCGCAGTCGATGTCGAACAGGTCGGCGCGCATCGCCGCCGCCATCTGCGTGGCGCCGGTGGCGGCGTCGGCATGGGTCGACAGCGCATATTCGAACGGGTCCAGCGCCTCCGACCAGGCGCGGCACTGGTTGGCCATGAAGTGGCCGTCGGGCCGCGTGGCCAGCCAGAACAGCGAGATCGACGGTGCGCTGTCGAGCGAGAGCGCATGTTCGATCAGGCTCTTCACCGGCGCGAAGCCGGTGTCGCAGGCGGCAAAGACCAGCGGCCGCGTGTCCTCGGCCAGCACGAAGCGGCCGCTCGGGCCCCACAGCGTGACGGCGTCGCCGGCCTTGATCTCGCCGGCAAACAGGCGCGCGGCCACCGCATCGCCGTCGTCGCGCGGGATGAAGAAGTGCAGGTTGCGGTCGTCGCAGGGGCAGCTGGCGATCGGGTGCAGCGCATGCGCGTCGTCGCCCTCGCCGCGCGGCGGCAGGCCCAGCGTGATCGACTGCCCGGCGAGGAAGCGCAGGCGGTGGCTGCGCGGCGTCTGCAGGTGCAGCAGCAGCGTATCGGGCGCCAGCGCGCGCAGCGCACGCACGCTGGCCACCAGCTGCTGTGGCGGGATGTCGTCGGGGCCGGCGGCCTCCAGCGTCTCGATCGTCAGTTCGGCGCTGGCGGCGGTGTGGGCGCAGGCCAGCACATAGCCCTGCGCCTTCTCGGCCTCGGACAGCGGGTAGTCGGTGTGCAGGATGCGCGCCACCTCGCCGTCGGTGACGCGCACCTTGCACATGCCGCAGCTGCCGTTGCCGCAGCCGTAGTTGAGCTGCAGGCCCGCGCGCATGCCGGCCTGCAGCAGCGAATCGCGGCCCTCGACGGCAAACTGGTGGCCGCTGGGCTTGAGCGTCACCTGGGCCGACATCACCTTGAGCACATCGTCCATCACGTCCAGCACGTCGACGCTTTCAGTGGCCAGTGCCCGCGCCAGCCCGTCGTTCAGCTGGTGTTGCAGTGCGAGCAACCGGGGTTCGTCGCCGCCGGCTTCGGCATGCAGGCGACGCAGTTCGTCGCGCAGCGCGATCACCAGCGCGTGGTAGCGCTGCAGGTGGCGTTGCACATCGGCGAGTTCCTGGCTCTGCCGGAACAGCCGCCGCGCCAGCACCTCCTGGCTGGGCAGCACGCGCTCGCGCAGGCGGCGGCCGAAGGCCTCGTCGCGGATCTGCACCACGCGCTCGAGCAGGCCGCTCTCTTCCAGCCGCGCCTGCGGGTACAGGCGCAGCAGCGTCTCGGTCGAGACCAGGCCGTCGGCGAGCTCGATCTCGCCGGCGCGCACGCGCTGCTGCAGCATGCCGCGCGGCACCCCCACCAGCTGGGCGGCGCGCCAGATCGTGACCCAGTGCGACATGGTGCGTCAGCCCGTCGAGACACGGTCGAGGAAGCGGGCGCGATAGAGCAGCCGCGGCCGCGCCGGGTCGTCGACGAAGGCGCTGCGGTCGTGCAGCACGTTGTGGCCGACCAGGCCCATGCCGGCTTCCAGCCGCAGCTGCAGCTGGCCGGGCAGGCCGGACTCCAGCAGCGCCGCCAGCCGCGCCACGGCCTGCTGCACGTCGGCATCGGCATGCCATTCGATGCTGCGCGTGCGGGCGGTATAGCGCATGTGCAGCGCGCCGTCATCGACGCTGAAGACCGGGCCGCCCTGCGCCGGGCGCGCGACGCCGTCGTCGTCCTCGCGCGCGGGGATGGTCATCGCATCGGCGCGCATCAGCGCGCGCACCAGCGCCGGCGATTCGTCGCGCAGCGCGATATAGACGAGTTCGTGGTCCAGCAGCCGGTTGATGCCGCCGCTGGCCGCCGGCCGCACGGCGTGCAGGATCATGCCGTGGATGCGCCGCGCCTGCGGGTGGTAGTAGCCGTCGGTGTGCCAGCGGATGCCGTGCGTGGTGTAGGGGATGAAGCCGCCCTTGCCACCCTGGCCATCCTTGCGCGCGCTGACCTCGATGCGCGAGATGCCGTCCTCGTCGGCCAGCCAGTTGGCGTCGAGCCGGTGCAGGCCGAGCTGCGCACCGAGCTTCACCGGCAGCAGGGGATCCTCGTCCGTCGCCGGCGAGCGATAGACCGCCAGGTTGCAGCGCACGATGCGGTCCAGCAGCGCCTGCCGTTCGGCGGCGCCGAGCGAGCGCGGGTCGGCGACGTCGACGATCACCGCCGCCGCATCGGCCGGGCGATGCTGCAGCTTCCAGTCGCGCCAGCGGCGGTAGTCGGCGTCATCGGCGAGGTCGAACGGCCGGCCTGCGGGCCGCGTCGACGCCGCGGGCGGGGTCTGCAGCGCGGCGGTCATGGCCTCAATCCCCGCTCAGCGCCGCGCGCCGCGGCCGGCGCGGCGGCGCCGGGTCGAGCAGGCCGCGCATCGAGCGCTGCACGATGCCCAGCGCCTCGGGCGTCTCCACCGCCATCACCTGGTCGAGCACCCAGCGCCGGTCCTTCTCGGGCAGCGTGGGTTCGAGCCGCGTGCCCAGGTAGCGCACGAAGGCGAAATCGGGGTGGAAGATGCCCTGCGCATCGGCCGGCGGCGCCGGGTCGGCGCCGAATTCGGCGTAATGGCCGACCACTTCGTTGACGAGGTCGACGAAGGTATCGGCGTGCGAGGGCGCGCCGGCCGGCGGCTCGCCCAGCAGCCCGTCCTCGTTTTCCTGCAGCGTGCGCGCCACGTGTCCGACCAGTGCCACCGTGAAGGCCTGGCGCTCGTCGGCGCCCAGGCGCTCGAAGGCGATGCGATCGGTGACGGCGATCAGGAAGACCAGCACCTCGCGCATGAAGTCGAAATAGGGCCGGCCGGCGTCGATGTCGAAATCGGCCCCGCGCATGCGCTTGAGCATCTGGTGCGCGGCGCGCCAGACGATGAAGGCCATCGCACTGGCCTGTTCCGCCGGTGTCTTGGGCGCATCGGCGCGGAACCACTGGTTCTTGATGCGCATCGACGGCAGCGGCGGCTGCGTCATTTCAATACCCGCCTTTGCCCAGCGGCTGCGGCAGCCCGGCCACCTTGGCGCCCTGCTTGGCGGGGCCGAGCGGGAAGAGGTCGTACAGCGTCTTGCTCTCGCAGCCCGGGATCACCTCGGCCATGCCCTTGAGCATGTTGCGGAAATTGGGCGTGTGGCCGTGCTCGCGGTATTCGTCGCGCAGGTAGTTGACGACCTTCCAGTGGTCGTCGGTCAGCGTCAGGCCTTCGGCGGCGGCGATCGCATGCACGATCTCCTCGCTGTAGTCGGGGTCGAGCAGGTAGCCCTGCTCGTCGGTCTCGAGGTCGGTGCCGTTGACGGTATAGGGCATCGGTGCGGTCTCCTTGGTCTGTCTCGGGGTTGCTCAGGGCGGGGCGCCGACGGCGGCGGCCGACCGGTGCGGCACGAAGACGCCGCAGCCCAGGCGCCGGTGGCGGCCGATGCCGGCCTCCTGCAGCCGCAGCGAGTCGGCGGCCGACAGGCCGTCGAGCATCAGGCTGTACCCCTGCAGGCGGCCGGATTCGAGCCGCTGCAGGCGGCCGCAGATCGGTCGGCACGGCACGCCCAGTGCGCGCAACTCGGCTTCGACCTCACGCATGAAGGCGGCCTCGTCGGGCACGGCATCGGCATCGGCCGCCACCAGGTGCGCATACAAGGTGCCCCAGGGCAGCAACTCGCGGGCATGCTGCGCCCCCACGTGCAGCGCGTGGCCGCCGAGGTCGAGCGTGGCGCCGACCAGTGCGCCGGTGTCGGCGGCGCGCTCGCGCGGCACGCGCAGCACGAGCTTCGTGCGCCGCGACAGCAGCGCCTGCGTGCCGCCGGCGGCCGTCATCGTGACCACGTTCAGGCGGTGCACGCCGGCGCCCGGCGTGCCGGCCAGCCAGGGCAGGGCGGCCTCGAGCGCGGCGGCCAGCAGCGCGCGGTGGTCGCGCGGCAGCCGGTCGCCTTCGATCGCGAAGGCGAGGTCGACCATGGTCGCGCCGGGTGCGTCGTCGGGGTCGTTCATGCCGGCTCGCGCAGCGTCAGTCGCGCGGCTGGCGCTGCGCCCAGTCCAGCAGCGCCTGCCCCCAGGCCTCGGCGGTGAGGGGGTCGATGTCGAAGATGGTGAAGCGGCTGCCTTCGCGGATGCGCGTGCGCAGCAGGCTCATGCCGCCGGCCTCGAAGTCGACCTGCTGCAATTCGATCTCCTGCCGGCCCAGCGGCGAGCGCAAATGTGTCAAGGGGGTGAGTCGGGTCATGCGACACCATCGAAGCCGGCATTGAGCGTGAGCGCGCGCCCGGGCGTCCATACCCGGTACGGGTGAGCGCCCATAACCCATTCGGGTAATGGCGCGCCTCCCCTTCCGGTCTATCGTGCCTAGCCACGCGGGTGATAGCGCCAGCGCCGCCTCGCGGCCAGCATTCGAACCCTGTGAAGACCCGACCGGCAGCCCCGGTGCACGGCGGGCGTCCCGCCATCAGGAGACAAGCGGCATGGCCAAGAAACAGCACGAAACGCCGATGCTCGACGAGCTCGAGTCCGGACCCTGGCCGAGTTTCGTCACCGGCCTCAAACGGCTGGCCCAGGACAAGGACTATATGGTCGACATCCTGGGCACGCTGGAGACCAGCTACCGCACCAAGAAGGGCTACTGGAAGGGCGGCACGGTCGGCGTCTTCGGCTACGGCGGCGGCGTGATCCCGCGCTTCACCGAGCTGAAGAACGAGGACGGCAGCCCGACCTACCCCGACGCCGCCGAATTCCACACCCTGCGCGTGCAGCCGCCGCCCGGCATGCACTACACCACCGACGTGCTGCGCAAGATGTGCGACGTGTGGGAGCGCCACGGCTCGGGCCTGATCGCGTTCCACGGGCAGAGCGGCGACATCATGTTCCAGGGCGCCAGGTCCGACAAGGTTCAGGACGCCTTCGACGAGCTCAACGAGATGGGCTTCGACCTCGGCGGTGCCGGCCCCGCGGTGCGCACCAGCATGAGCTGCGTGGGCGCCGCGCGCTGCGAGCAGAGCTGCTTCGACGAGGCGCGCGCCCATCGCCAGGTGATCAACACCTTCGTCGACGACATCCACCGCCCGGCGCTGCCCTACAAGTTCAAGTTCAAGTTCAGCGGCTGCAGCAACGACTGCATGAACTCCATCCAGCGCGCCGACATGGCCGTCATCGGCACCTGGCGCGACAACATGCGCGCAGACGAGGGCATGGCGCGCCAGTGGTTCGCCAAGCACGGCATGAACGAGCTGGTCAACGACGTGGTGGCACGCTGCCCGACCAAGGCCATCATGCTCAAGGAGGTGAAGGACCTGCGCAGCAGCGACCACCTCACCACCGTGAAGGTCAGCGACACGCACGCGCTCGAGATCGACAACAAGGACTGCGTGCGCTGCATGCACTGCGTCAACGTGATGACGGGCGCGCTGGCGCACGGCACCGACACCGGGGCCACCATCCTCATCGGCGGCAAGCGCACGCTCAAGATCGGTGACCTGATGGGCACCGTGGTCGTGCCCTTCATGCCGCTGAAGACCGACGCGGACTACGAGGCCCTGGTCGATCTCGGGCGCAAGGTGATCGACTTCTTCGCCGAGAACGCGCTCGAGCACGAGCGCACCGGCGAGATGATCGAGCGCATCGGGCTCGTCAATTTCCTCGAAGGCATCGGCCTCGAGATCGACCCCAACATGGTTGCGGCGCCGCGTACCAACCCCTACGTGCGCACCGACGGCTGGGACGAGGAAGTGGCGAAGATCAACGCGAAGAAGAAGGCGGCCTGAGGGCAGGAGACACGACATGGCTCATCGCACCCCGATCGAGAGCGGCGCCCCCGACAACAAGCCGTTCCTGCACCCGACGCTGCTGAAGAACTACGGCAACTGGAAATACCACGACCGCCCGCGCCCGGGTGTGCTGCACCACGTGGCGCACAGCGGCGACGAGGTCTGGAGCGTGCGCGCCGGCACGCAGCGGCAGATGGACGTGCACACCATCCGCAAGCTGTGCGACATCGCCGACACCTATGCCGAAGGGCATGTGCGCTTCACGATCCGCAGCAACATCGAATTCATGGTGTCCGACCCGAACAAGGTCGCGCCGCTGATCAGCGCGCTCACCGAGAGCGGCTTCCCGGTCGGCGGCACCGGCAATTCGGTGAGCATGATCGCGCACACCCAGGGCTGGCTGCACTGCGACATCCCGGGCACCGACGCCTCGGGCGCGGTGAAGGCCCTGATGGACGAGCTGCACGCCGAGTTCATCAAGGAGGAGATGCCCAACCGCGTGCACATGTCGACCAGCTGCTGCGAGATCAACTGCGGCGGCCAGGCCGACATCGCCATCGTCGTGCAGCACACCAAGCCGCCGAAGATCAACCACGATCTGGTGGCCAATGTCTGCGAGCGTCCGGCGGTGGTGGCGCGCTGCCCGGTGGCGGCCATCCGGCCGGCGCTGGTCAACGGCAAGCCCTCGCTCGAGGTCGACGAGAAGAAATGCATCTGCTGCGGCGCCTGCTATCCCCCGTGCCCGCCGATGCAGATCAACGACCCCGAGCATTCCAAGCTGGCGATCTGGGTCGGTGGCAAGAATTCAAACGCCCGCGGCAAGCCCACCTTCATGAAGATGGTGGCCAGCGGCCTGCCCAACAACCCGCCGCGCTGGCCCGAGGTGTCGGCGATGGTGAAGAAGATCCTCTACACCTACAAGGAAGACGCACGCTCGTGGGAGCGGCTGTCCGACTGGGTGGAGCGCATCGGCTGGCCGCGCTTCTTCGAGAAGTGCGACCTGCCCTTCACCAAATACCTGATCGATGACTGGCGCGGTTCGCGCAACAACCTCAACGCGTCCACCCACATCAGGTTCTGATCGCGATGAAGCTCGCTCTCTTGGTCAGCGAAGGCCCGTATACGCACCAGGCCAGCGATACGGCCTGGAACTTCGCCCAGGCTGCGATCGCCAAGGGGCATGAGGTGATGCGCGTCTTCTTCTATCACGACGGTGTCTACAACGCGACGAAGCTGACCGAGCCGCCGCAGGACGACCGCCACATCGTCAACCGCTGGTCGGCGCTGAAGGAACAGCATGGCGTCGACCTCGTGGTGTGCGTGGCCGCGGCACTGCGCCGCGGCATCAAGGACGAGGTGCTGGCGCCGGGGTTCCGCATCAGCGGCCTGGGGCAGCTGATCGACGCCGGCATCAAGGCCGACCGTACCGTGACCTTCGGGGATTGAGCATGGCGCAGAAGAAGTTCATGTTCGTCAACCGCAAGGCCCCCTACGGCACCATCTACGCGCTGGAGAGCCTGGAAGTCGTGCTCATCGCCGCCACCTTCGACCAGGATGTGAGCCTGGCCTTCGTCGACGACGGTGTCTACGAGTTGATCAAGGGCCAGGACACGCTGGGCATCGGCATCAAGAACCACTCCAAGACCTACCGCGCGCTCGACGGCTACGACGTCGAGAAGCTGTATGTCGAGCGCGAGTCGATGGCCGCGCGCGGGCTCACCGAGGCCGACCTGCTGGTCGACGTCGAGGTGCTGTCCAGCGCCCAGATGGCGGCGCTGATGGCCGAGCAGGACGTGGTTCTTTCCTTCTAGAGGCCGGCATGCTGCACATCGTCAACAAGTCCCATACGGAGCGCAATGCGCTGGCCAGTTGCCTGCGCCTGGCGCTGGACGGCCAGGCGCTGCTGCTGACGGAGGACGGCATCTACGCCGCCACCGCGGCCGCTGCGGGGGCCTCGGGCATCGCCGCGGCCACCGCCCGCCTGAAGGTCTATGCGCTGCAGGGCGACGTGGCCGCGCGCGGCATGGCCGGCAAGCTGGCCGACGGCGTGACCCTGATCGACTATGCCGGCTTCGTCGACCTCGTCGTCGAACACCCGAACAACCAATCCTGGCTCTGAAGAGCCCACCCCTAGGAGACGAGCACCATGCCCATCGAAGTCAACGGCGCCACCATCGAAACCGACGAGGAAGGCTATCTCGTCAACCTGGCCGACTGGAACGAGGACATCGCCAACGAGATCGCGAAAACCGAGAGCCTGGAGATGACGCCCAACCACTGGGAGGTCGTCAATTTCCTGCGCTCGTACTACGACGAATACCAGATCGCGCCCGCCGTGCGCGTGCTGACCAAGGCCATCGGCAAGCAGCTCGGCGAAGAAAAGGGCAACAGCAAATACCTCTACGAGCTGTTCCCCTACGGTCCGGCGAAGCAGGCCTGCAAGATCGCAGGACTGCCCAAGCCGACGGGTTGCGTGTAAGCGCAGCCGTTTTTCCGCCCGCCCCCGCAACACCGCGACGACCATGTCGGCGCTCGCGATCGGCTACGCCTTGCTCTTCTACGCCGCCACCGCGATCTTCGTGGTCGGCCTGGCGGTGAAGATCCGCGGCTACTGGCGCACACCGTCGCCGCTGAAGATCCCCACCACGCCGGCGCCCACCACCGGCACCGGCGTGGCGCTGCGCATGACGCGCGAGGTCGTCTTCTTCGAGAGCCTGTTCAAGAGCAACAAGTGGACCTGGGCTTTCGGCTGGCTGTTCCATGCCGCGCTGCTGCTGGTGCTGCTGCGCCACGTGCGCTACTTCCAGCAGCCGGTGTGGACGCCGATCGTCTTCGTGCAGTTTGCCGGCACCTATGCCGGCTTCGCGATGGTCGCCGGCCTGGCCGGGCTGTGGGCGCGCCGCTTCCTGGTCGACCGCGTGCGCTATATCTCCACGCCGTCGGACCACCTGCACCTGGCGCTGCTGCTGGCGATCGGGCTGTCGGGGCTGACGATGCGCTTCGTCGCCCACACCGACATCGTCGCCGTCAAGGCCTTCATGCTGGGGCTGATGCGCTTCGACATCCAGCCGCTGCCGGCCGACCCGCTGCTGCTCATCCACCTGAGCCTGGTGGCGCTGCTGATGATCGTCTTCCCGATCAGCAAGCTGCTGCATGCGCCGGGGCTGTTCTTCAGCCCGACGCGGCACCAGATCGACAACCCGCGCGATGCGCGCCACCAGGCCGCGTGGACCGCGGCACTGGACCGCTAGGGCGACCGCGATGGCCACCGCCAAATTCGAGACCCCGGCGCTCAAGCCCTACCCGGTGATCCCGCTGGTGGCCGCCGGCGCGATGGCGCACAGCAAGCCGTTCGTCGCCAGCGCCGCGATCCAGGGCAACATCGGCTTCCCGGGCGAGCTGGCCGAAGGCTGGGAGCAGCGCGCCGTCGCCAAGATGGGCGAGCTGCTCGACAAATACCGCAGCTTGCGCGTCTACATGGACGCCTGCGTGCACTGCGGCGCCTGCAGCGACAAGTGCCACTACTTCCTGGGCACCGGCGACCCGAAGAACATGCCGGTGGCGCGCCAGGACCTGATGCGCGCCGTCTACCGCCGCTATTTCACCTTTGCGGGCAAGCACTTCCCGAAGCTGGTGGGCGCGGTCGACATGAGCAAGGACGTGCTCGACGAGTGGTATGCCTACTACCACCAATGCTCGGAATGCCGGCGCTGCAGCGTCTTCTGCCCCTACGGCATCGACACCGCCGAGATCACCATGGCCGCGCGCGAGATCATGGACTCGGTGGGCCTGGGGCAGAAATACAGCAACGAGATCATCGGCAAGGTCCACAAGATCGGCAACAACCTCGGCCTGCCCGGCCCGGCGCTGGAAGACACGCTGCTCGGGCTCGAAGAGGACGTCAAGGCCGATACCGGCGCCGATGTGCGCTACCCGCTGGACGTCAAGGGTGCCGAGGTGCTGCTGGTCACGCCCAGCGCCGACTTCTTTGCCGAGCCGCATGTCGAGAGCCTGATCGGCTACGGCAAGGTCTTCCACGCCGCCGGCATCAGCTGGACGCTGTCGTCCAAGGCCAGCGAGGCCGGCAACTTCGGCATGTTCATCGGCAACTACGAGCAGCTGCGCAAGATCGCGCTGCGCATCCGCGAGGCGGCGCTCGAACTCGGCGTCAAGCGCATCGTGGTCGGCGAATGCGGCCATGCCTGGCGCGTGGCCTACAGCTTCTGGAATACGCTGGTCGGCATCGGCGCCGGTGGCAAGGACCCGTTCGCGATCGAGCTGCAGAACCAGCTCGACCCGCGCTACAAGCAGCCGATGCACATCTGCGAGCTGACGCACGACCTCATCCAGCGCGGTGCGCTGCAGTTCGACAAGGAAAGGAACGACCACCGCATCGTCACCTTCCACGATTCCTGCAACGTCGCGCGCGCCTCGCGCATGGGCGACTTCGCCGGCGGCCAGTTTTCGATCCCGCGCGACATCATCCGCGCGGTGGCCAACCGCTTCCACGACATGGCGCCGGGCACCACGCACGAGGCCACCTTCTGCTGCGGCGGCGGCGGCGGCCTGCTCACCGACGACCTGCTGGAGCTGCGCGTCAAGGGCGCGCTGCCGCGCATGGAGGCGCTCAAGCAGGTGGCCGACCAGCATGGCGTCAATTTCATGGCCACCATCTGCGCCATCTGCAAGGCGCAGTTCTCCAAGGTGCTGCCGTACTACGGCTTCGAGATGGGCATGGTCGGTGGTGTGCACCAGCTCGTCAGCACCGCCATCCGGCTCGGCGATTCCCGCTGAGCCAAGCACCAGGGGGACGAACGTGGCCCATGTCGTGATCCTCGGCGCCGGTCTCGGCGGCATGCCCGCCGCCTACGAGATGCGCGCCGCGCTCGGCAGCGAGCACCGCGTGACGGTGGTCAGCGCGGTCGACTATTTCCAGTTCGTGCCCTCCAACCCCTGGGTCGCGGTGGGCTGGCGTCAGCGCGAGGAGGTCATCCTGCAGGTGGCGCCGCTGCTGGCCCGCAAGGGCATCGACTTCGTGCCCAGGCCGGTGACGAAGATCGACGCCGAGGGCAGCCGGCTCGAATTTGCCGACCGCGAGCCGCTGGCCTACGACTACCTCGTCATCACCACCGGCCCCAAGCTGAGCTTCGACGAGGTGCCCGGCGCCGGCCCGCATGGCGGGCACACGCATTCGGTGTGCACGGTCGACCACGCCCAGCGCTTCTGGGCCGAATACCAGACCTTCCTGCAGGACCCGGGGCCGGTGGTTATCGGCGCCATGCCGATGGCCAGCTGCTTCGGCCCGGCCTACGAAATGGCCTTCATCCTCGATGCCGACCTGCGCAAGCGCAAGCTGCGCCACAAGGTGCCGATCACCTTCGTCACCAGCGAGCCCTATATCGGCCACCTGGGCCTGGGCGGCGTGGGCGACAGCAAGAGCATGCTCGAAAGCGAGCTGCGCGGCCACGACATGAAGTGGATCACCAACGCGAAGACGACCCGGGTCGAGGCCGGCAAGCTCTTCGTCACGCAGCTCGACGACCTCGGCCAGGTCTTCAAGGAGCACGAGGTGCCCTTCAAGATGGCCATGATGCTGCCGGCGTTCAAGGGCGTGGACGCGGTGGCCGCCGTGGCCAACCTGTGCAACCCGCGCGGCTTCGTGCTGATCGACGACTACCAGCGCAGCAAGGCCTACAAGAACATCTTCTCCGCCGGCGTCTGCGTGGCCATCCCGCCGGTGGAGGTCACGCCCGTGCCCACGGGCGCGCCCAAGACCGGCTACATGATCGAGACCATGGTGTCGGCGATCGTGCACAACATCGCCGACGAGCTGGCCGGCCGCACGCCGTGCACGAAGGCGACCTGGAACGCCATCTGCCTGGCCGACATGGGCGACACCGGCGCCGCCTTCGTGGCGCTGCCGCAGATCCCGCCGCGCAACGTCAACTGGTTCAAGAAGGGCAAGTGGGTGCACCTGGCCAAGATTGCCTTCGAGAAATATTTCATGCGCAAGATGAAGACCGGCAATTCCGACCCGGTCTACGAAAAGTACGTGCTCAAGGCGCTGGGCATCGTGCGCCTGGCCAAGTAGCGGGCACCGCCTCAGCCGCCGCCGTCAACGATCACCGAGGAACCGCACCATGTCCCAACCCACGGCCGAGACCCAGCCGCTGACCTTCCGCCGCTACAAGGATGGCGACCACCAGGTGAAGCGCTGGCAGGACGAGATCTTCGACGCCGACCATTCGCACAAGTGCCCGACCTACATCCAGAGCACGCCGCCGTGCCAGGGCTCGTGCCCGTCGGGCGAGGACATCCGCGGCTACCTCAACATCGTGCGCGGCATCGAGAAGCCGCCCGCGGGCATGAAGTGGCAGGAATATGCCTGGCGCCGCCTGACCGAGGCCAACCCGCTGCCCAGCGTGATGGGCCGCGTGTGCCCGGCGCCCTGCGAATCGGGCTGCAACCGCAACCAGGTCGAGGATTTCGTCGGCATCAATTCGGTCGAGCACTTCCTCGGTGAGTGGGCGATCGAGAACCAGCTCGCCTTCCCCAGGCCCGCGCAGCGCAGCGGCAAGAAGGTGGCGGTGGTCGGCGGCGGCCCGGCGGGCCTGTCGGCGGCCTACCAGCTGGCGCGCAAGGGCCACGACGTGACGATCTTCGACGAGCGCGCCGAACTCGGCGGCATGATGCGCTACGGCATCCCGGGCTTTCGCACGCCGCGGCAGGTGCTGGATGCCGAGATCCAGCGCATCCTCGACCTCGGCGTCACCGCACGCTGCGGCACGCGCATCGGCACCGACGTCACGCTGGCGCAGATCGAAGCCGAATTCGACGCCGTCTTCCTGGGCCTGGGCGCACAGAGCGGCCGCCCGCTGCCGGTGGAGGGCAGCGACGCCCCCAACGTCGTCACCGCCACCGCCTTCCTCAAGGCCTTCAACGACGGCCGCCTGCAGCATGTGGGCCAGCGCGTGGTGGTGGTCGGCGGCGGCGATACGTCGATCGACGTGGCCACGGTGGCGCGCCGCCTGGGCCACATCGACCAGGTGCACGAATCCGACCGGCCCGAGAATGCCATCGCCGGCGGCGCCGGCTTTGCCGCGCACGACGCCGCGCTGCTGTCGCGTCGCCAGGGTGCCGAGGTCACGCTGACCAGCATCTTCCCGATCGAGAAGATGCAGGCCAGCAAGCACGAGGTCGAGCATGCGCTGGCCGAAGGCATCGCCATCCGCGGCGGCCTGGCCCCGGTGGCCGTGCTGCGCAGCCCGGAGGGCCGCGCCATCGGCCTGCGCGTGATCCGCTGCGAGGCGAAGATGGTCGGCGGCAAGCTCGACATCAAGCAGATCGCGGGCACCGAGGAAGACATCGAGGCCGACCTCATCGTCTCGGCCATCGGCCAGGCGGTCGATTTCACCGGGCTGGAAGCGCTGAACAACGGCAAGGGCGCCATCAGCTCCGACAAGAACTACCAGGTGGCCAACAAGCCGGGCATGTTCTGCGGCGGCGACGTCATCCGCCCGCACCTGCTGACCACCGCCATCGGCCACGGCGCCATCGCCGCCGACGGCATCGACCGCCACCTGCGCAGCGAGGCGCTGGACAAGCGCCCCAAGGTCGACGTGCACAGCTTCGACCTCATGCGCAAGATGGTCGAGAAGGGTCTGCCGCTGACGAGCATCCACGAGCCGCTGCACGGCACCGACAAATCCACCGGCGCGGTGCACAACTTCGACGACCGCAGCGACCGCTACGTCATCTCGCACAAGGAGCTCTACCTCGGCCACTTCCCGTATACGCCGCGCCAGCAGCGCAAGGTGGTGACGCTGAGCAAGGAAGAGGCGCTGAACAATTTCGAGGAGCGGTTGCTGCCGCTGCTGGAGGCGCAGGCGCAGGCCGAGGCCAAGCGCTGCATGAGCTGCGGGCAATGCTTCGAATGCGACAACTGCGTCGTCTACTGCCCGCAGACGGCGGTCTTCAAGGTCAAGAAGAACCAGGCCACGATGGGGCGCTACGTCGACACCGACTACAGCAAGTGCATCGGCTGCCACATCTGCAAGGACGTGTGCCCCACCGGCTACATCCAGATGGGCCTCGGGGAATAAATGGCCCCCCCCCGAAGCGCCTTCGGCGCCTCCCCCCCAGGGGGGCGACGCCAGCGGACCGGCAAAGCCGGATCCGCGGCGTCCGCTTGGTCGCGCGCCGCCTGCCTGGCTGCGGCCTCGCTGCTGTGGGGTGCGGTGGCAGCCGAGCCGGCCGGCCGCACGCCGAAGCCTGCCATCGAGCCGGCGAAGGCGGGCACGCAGTGCATCGCGCCGACCGAGGTGATGCGGCGCGATCACCCGAAGATGCTGACGCACCAGCGCGACGACACCGTGCGCGGCGGCATTCGCGGCGCCCAGGCCAGCCTGCGCGGCTGCATCGACTGCCATGCCGGCGCCGCCACGCACAGCGTGGCCAAGGCGCCGGGCGATTTCTGCGTCAGCTGCCACGGCTATGCGGCGGTGAAGATCGACTGCTTCGACTGCCATGCCAGCACGAAGGGGGCCAGGCGGTGAGCGGGGCGCCCAAGACCGTCGACGGCGGCCGCCGTGCCTGGCTGGGCGTGGCCGCAGCCGGGCTGGCCGGCGTGATGCTGGCGCCCGGCGTGCGGCTGATCGAGATCGCCCGCGCCGCACCTGCCGCACCCGCCAAGACCGGCGGCGGTGCCAACCCGGCGGTGCGCTGGGGCATGCTGATCGACACCACGAAGTGCGCACCCGGCTGCGATGACTGCGTGACCGCGTGCCACACCGAAAACGGCCTCGGCACGCCGACGCGCTCGACCGATGCGCGCTGGATCCGCAAGATCGACATCAAGGAGGTCAGGACCGGCCGCCAGGCCTCGGTGCCGGTGATGTGCCAGCACTGCGCCGAGCCGCCCTGCGTCGACGTCTGCCCCACCGGCGCCTCGTTCAAGCGCGCCGACGGCATCGTGCTGGTCGACCGCCACAGCTGCATCGGCTGCCGCTACTGCATGATGGCCTGCCCCTACAAGGCGCGCAGCTTCGTGCACGAGCCGCTGACCGACCAGCATCCCGACGTGCCGCGCGGCAAGGGTTGCGTCGAGAGCTGCACGCTGTGCGTGCACCGCCTCGACCGCGGCGAGAAGATCACCGCCTGCGCCGAGGCCTGTGCCAAGGCCGGCCATGGCGCCATCGTCTTCGGCGACCTCAACGACCCGGGCAGCGAGATCGCGCGCCGCGTGCGCGAGATCCAGACGACACAGCTGCGTGCCGACCTGAAGCTGGATCCGGGTGTCCGCTACCACGGGATCTGAGCCATGAAGACGATCGCCGAAACCCGCAATTTCTGGCTGCTCGTCGCGCTGGGTGGCCTCGTGACGCTGGTCGGCCTGGGTGCCGCGCATACGATGGAGGTGCATGGCCACGTCATCACCGGCATGGACAATGCGGTGGTCTGGGGCCTGCCGCATGTCTTCGCGATCTTCATGATCGTCGCCGCCTCGGGCGTTCTCAACGTGGCCTCGATCGGTTCGGTCTTCGGGCAGCCGGCCTACAAGCCGCGCGCGCCGCTGTCGGGGCTGCTCTCCATCGCGTTGCTGGCCGGCGGCCTGATGGTGCTGATGCTCGACCTCGGCCGTCCCGAGCGTGTGATCGTCGCCGCCACGCACTACAACTTTGCCTCGGTCTTCGCCTGGAACGTCTTCCTCTATTCGGGCATGGTGGCCATCGTCGCCATCTACCTGTGGACGATGTTCGAGCGCCGCTTCAACGCCTGGTCCAAGCCGGCGGGCATCGCGGCGCTCATCTGGCGCTTCGTGCTGACCACCGGCACGGGGTCGATCTTCGGCTTCCTGGTGGCGCGCCAGGCCTACCAGTCGGCGCTGCTGGCACCGCTGTTCATCGTGCTGTCCTTCGGCTGGGGGCTGGCGGTCTTCCTCGTCGTGCAGGCGGCGATGTACCGCTGGAACGACCGCCACCTGCCGCCGGAAACGCTGGCGCGTCTGGGCCGGCTGCTGGGCGTCTTCGTCGCCGCATCGCTGTACCTGGTGGCGGTGTACCACCTGACCAACCTGTATTTCGAGCGCCAGGTCGGCTTCGAGGCCTTCATCCTGCGCGACGGTGGCATCTTTCCGCTGCTGTTCTGGGGCGGCTACGTGCTGCTGGGCTCGGTGCTGCCGATGGGGCTGCTGTTCCGCCCCCACTGGCGCAGCGAAGGCGCGGTGCTGGCCGCGGCGCTGCTGGTGGTGGTGGGGGCCTTTGCCTGGCTGTTCGTCTTCATCATCGGCGGCCAGGCCTGGCCGCTGGACATCTTCCCCGGCCATGAGGTCAGCAGCGCCTTCGGCGATGGCCAGGTCACGCACTACCGGCCCAGCATGCCCGAATGGCTGCTCGGCATCGGCGGCCTGGGCGCGGCCTTCCTGCTCACCGCCATCGGCGTGCGCGTGCTCGACTTCATGCCGCAGGACGACTTCAAATGACAGCCCCCGGCCGTCTGGCGGCCGCCCCCCGGGGGGGCACCGAACCCGACCGGGAAACCCGGATCGGGTTCGGCCCGCTGCCCTTGCAGCTCCCCCTGGCCGCCTGCGGCGGCCGGTCCCCGAGGGGACGCTGACATGCACCGCCTGCTCGTCTCGGCCGCGCACAAGTCCTCGGGCAAGACCACGCTCGCCATCGGCCTGGCCGCGGCGCTGCGCGCGCAAGGCCTGGCGGTGCAGCCCTTCAAGAAGGGGCCGGACTATATCGACCCGCTGTGGCTGGCGCTGGCCGCCGGCCGGCCCTGCTTCAACCTCGACCCGCACCTGCAGACGCCGGACGCGCTGGCGCGCAGCTTCGACGCCGCGCTGCCGGGTGCCGACCTGGCGCTGGTGGAGGGCAACAAGGGTCTGCACGACGGCCTGGCGCTGGACGGCAGCAACAGCAACGCCGCGCTGGCGCGCCAGCTGGGGCTGCCGGTGCTGCTGGTGCTGGATGCGCGCGGCATGACGCGCGGCATCGCGCCGCTGATCCTCGGCTACCAGGCCTTCGACCCCGCGGTGCGCATCGGCGGCGTCATCCTCAACCGCGTCGGCGGCGCGCGCCACGAGGCCAAGCTGCGTGCGGTGGTCGAGCACTACACCGCGGTGCCGGTGCTGGGCGCGGTGGCCGAGGACCCGGCGCTGGGCCTGGCCGAGCGCCATCTCGGCCTGCCGACCTGCGCCGAGGTGGGCGACGCGGCCGAGCGCGTGCAGGCGCTGGGCCGCACGGTCGCGGCGCAGGTCGACCTGGCGCGCGTGCGCGAACTGGCCGCCAGTGCGGGGCCCTGGGCGTCACCCGCCGCGGCCACGGTGGCGTTGCCGCCGGCGGCCGGCCCGCGCCTGCGCATCGGCATCGCGCGCGACCGCGCCTTCGGCTTCTACTACCCCGACGACCTGGCGGCGCTGCAGGCCGGCGGCGCCGAACTGGTCTTCATCGACACGCTGCACGACCAGCGGCTGCCGGCGCTCGACGGTCTGTTCGTCGGCGGCGGCTTTCCCGAGACGGCGATGGCGGCGCTGCAAGCCAATGCCGCGCTGCGCGCCGCGCTGCGTCAGGCCATCGAGGCCGGACTGCCGACCTATGCCGAATGCGGCGGCCTGATGCTGCTGTCGCGCAGCATCAGCTGGCAGGGCCGGCGCGCCGAGATGGTCGGCGTGATCCCGGGCGACGCGGTGATGCAGCCGCGCCCGGTGGGCCGCGGCTATGTGCAGCTGCAGGCCACCGCGCATCTGCCCTGGCCGTCGGCCCCCGCCGCCGATGGCGTGGTGCGCGGCCACGAGTTTCACCATTCGAGCCTGGAAAACCTGCCACCCGGACTGCACTACGCCTGGCGCGTGCAGCGTGGCCATGGCATCGACGGCCGCCACGACGGGCTGGTGATGCACAACCTGCTGGCGTCGTACAGCCATCTGCGCAGCGGTGCCGGATCCGACTGGGTGGCGGGCTTTCTGGCCCAGGTGCGCCGCTGGCGCATGCAGCAGCCGGCCGCTGCCGCGCGCGCCGCCTGATCGGAGGCATTGATGTCGAGCTCCACCACCGCCGCCCATGCCGTCCTCGTCAATGGCCGCGCCGTGCGCACCGACAGCGAGGGCTACCTGCTCGACCTGCAGGACTGGTCGGAAGACTTTGCGCGCGCCCTGGCGCGCCAGGAGGGCCTGGTGCTCACGCCGGCGCACTGGGAGGTCATTCACTTCCTGCGCGAGTTCTGGCAGGAACATGGCGTGCAGGCGCAGGTGCGCGTGATGATCCGGCACTTCAGCGAGCGCTGGGGCCCCGAGCGCGGCAGCAACCACCACCTGCACGAGATGTTTCCGATCGGCGGCCCGCAGAAGCAGGGCAACCGCCTGGCCGGGCTGCTGCGCACCAAGGGCGAGCATTGAGCGTGCCGCCGATGCCCACCTTCCACGCCACTGCGGCCGAACCGCGACAAACCCTGGAGTGCAAGCGATGAACGCGATGGTCGATCTGCCCCTGATCGCGGCCGCCTGCCGCCGGCACCCGGGCCTGGTGTCGCTGGTCGGCGCCGGCCCCGGCGACCCCGAACTGCTGACGCTGCGCGCGGCGCGGCTGCTGGCCGAGGCCGACGTGATCGTGCACGACCACCTCGTCAGCGACGGCGTGATGGCGCTGGCCGGGCCGCAGGCCGAGCGCATCTATGTCGGCAAGGAACGCGCGCGCCACACCCTGCCGCAGGAAGACATCAACCAGCTGCTGGTGCGGCTGGCGCGCGCGGGCCGGCGCGTGGTGCGCCTGAAGGGCGGCGACCCCTTCGTCTTCGGCCGCGGCGGGGAAGAGCTGCAGGTGCTGGCCGAAGCCGGCGTGGACTTCGAGGTGGTGCCGGGCATCACCGCGGCCTGCGGCGTATCGGCCTATGCGGGCATTCCGCTGACGCACCGCGACTGCGCGCAGAGCTGCACCTTCGTCACCGGCCACCTCAGGGACGGCAGTTGCGACCTCGACTGGCCGGCGCTGGCGCGGCCGCGGCAGACGGTGGTCATCTACATGGGCCTGTCGGGGCTGTCCGAGATCTGCCGCCAGCTCGTCGCCCATGGCCTGCCGCCGAGCTGGCCGGCGGCGGTGGTGGCCGACGGCACGCTGCCGACCCAGCAGGTGGTCTGCGCCACGCTGGCCACGCTGCCCGAGGCGGTGCAGGCCGCGGGCCTGGGATCGCCCTGCCTGACCATCGTCGGCGAGGTGGTGCGCCTGCGCGAACAGCTCGAGGCCGGCACGCGGGTGGCGGATGCGGTGACCGCGGCAACGCGCACGGGTTGAGCCCATGCGGCTGCCGCTACCATGCAGGCCCTGCTGCAGCACCCGGCTGCAGCGCGCCGAGAGCCGCGATGACCGCCCACGACCTTCGTGCCGCTGCCGGCACGCCCGCCGGCCCGGCCGCTGCCGGGCTGGAGATCAGCCTGGCCAGCGCCACCGAGCTGTGCCGCCTGGGCCTGGCCACGATGATCGACATCCGCCAGGCCTTCGAGATCGAGCTCAAGGGTGCGATCCCGGATGCCGAGCACATCCCGCTGTTCGAGGTGAAGGTGCTGCTCGGCCATGCACTGACCGAGGACGAGCAGGACATCCTGGATGCCGGCACGCCGACGGCCATCGACGTGCAGAGCTTCTTCACCACCCTCAACCGGCTGCACCACGTGCACGACCACATCGTGCTCATCGTCTGCAACAGCGGCCGCCGCAGCCTGTATGCGGCACGGCTGCTGCGCGAGATGGGCTACCGCAAGGCCTTGTCGGTGGCCGGCGGCTTCCAGGCCTGGAAGAAGCGGCAGGCCGCGGCGCCGACGGCCGCGCCGTAGCTTCAGGCCCGGCGATCGGCGTCCACGCGCGCCTCGACCGCGAATACCGCCGCCTCCACGCGCGAGCTCAGGTTGAGCTTGGCCAGGATGTGGCGCACGTGCAGCTTGACGGTGTCGTGGCTGATGTCGAGCGCGCGGGCGATCGTCTTGTTGCTCTCGCCGCGCGCCAGGTGCTCGAGGATCTCGCGCTCGCGCTCGGTCAGCGACGCCAGCAGGCCGCGGCGGTCGCTGCCCTTGCCGCCGCTCTGCAGCAGCTGCGCCAGCTTGAGCGTCATCGCCGGTGCCACCGTCAGTTCGCCGCGCGCGGCGTTGGCGATGGCCTGGATGACCTCCTCGGGCTCCATGTCCTTGAGCAGGTAGCCGCGCACGCCGGCGCGCAGCGCCGCCGACAGGTCGGCCTCGGAATCGCTCATCGTCAGGATCAGCGCCGGTGTGTCGATGCCTTCGGCGCGCATGCGCCGCAGCAGCGCCAGGCCGTCGATCTCGGGCATGCGCAGGTCCAGCACCACCAGGTCGGGCCGGTGCTCGCGCAGCGCCGCCAGCACCTGGTCGGGTTTGGACAGCGCCGCCACCACCTGCATGCCGCCGCGGTGCGTCAGCAGGTCGGACAGGCCGTTGCGGCACAGCGCGTGGTCGTCGACGAGCATGATGCGCGCGGCGGTCATCCCGGCGCCCCCGCCGACGGCAGCGCCGTGGCCAGCGGAAAGACCAGACGCACGCGCGTGCCACCACCGTCACGCGGGCCCAGCTCGAGCCGGCCGCCCAGCCGGCGCGCGCGCTCGCCCATGATCTCGAGCCCGTAATGCGAACCCGCCGCCGAACCCGCCGGCCGCAGGCCGGCACCGTCGTCGTCGATCTCGACGAGCACGCTGCCCGGCGCCGCCTCGCCGATGTGCAGCCGCGCGTGGCGGGCACCGGCATGGCGGGCCACGTTGTTCAGCGCCTCCTGCACGATGTGGAAGACCTGCGCCTCCTGCTCGGGCGCCAGCCGCAGGCCGGGCAGGTGATTGACATAGTCCAGCGCCGCGCTGCTGCTGCGGCGGAACTGCTCGGTCGTGGCCTCGAGCGCGTGGGCCAGGCCCAGCGGGTCCATCGGCGCGCGCATCTGCGTCAGGATGCCGCGCAGGCTGGCATGCGCCTGGCTGGCGACCCCGCGCAGTTCCTCGCAGTAGCCCAGCGCGCGCGCCTCGTCGTGGGCGCGCAGCGCGTCCTGCAGCAGCGGCACGCGCATCTTCACGAAGGCGATCGACTGCGCCAGCGAGTCGTGCACCTCGGCGGCCATCTGCTGGCGCTCGTGCATCAGCGTGGCGCGCAGGCTCTCGCGCTCCAGGCGTGCGTTGTCCAGCGCCAGCCCGAGCAGTTCGCCGATCGAGCGCAGCAGTGCCATCACCTCGGCATCGGGCTCGTCGCTGCCGGCGAAGAACAGGTTGTAGACGCCCAGCGTGCGGCCGCGGTGGCGCAGCGGCAGCGCCAGCAGGCGCTGGCAGCCGTGGCCGAAGAACGACCCCGGCGAGCGCGCGGCGCAGGCGCCGATGTCGCGCGCCCAGACCACGGCCTCGCCGCCGGCCGCGGCGCCGCAGGCGCCGCAGTGGCGGTCGACCGAACGTTCGGGGCCGCAGACGCTGTCGGGCAGCCCGAGCACGCTGACCAGGTCGAGCCGCTGGCCATCGGCCGACAGCACGCGCACGGCACCGGCCCGTGCACCGGCCAGGCGGACGATGGGCGCCAGCAGCCGCTGCAGCAGGGCATCCAGGTCGTCGCCGGCGGCCAGTCCGGCGGTGATCTCGGCCAGGATGCGACTGTCGGCCGCTGCCGCGCCGGCCGCTGCCGGCGCGCGGCCTCGGCGCGCGCCGCGGTTGCGGCGTCGCTGGGGTTTATCTCCTGTCATGGCAGGCATGCTCGAAATCCCTCGATTGAACCCGGTCCGCGCCCTTCTTGCCATCGGCCCGTACCCGGATGCCCAGCAGGGTACCCGATGGGCGGCGATCCGGTGTGACATGCCCCTGATGCACATCAGAAGGCGTGCGCGCCGCCCTGCCTACCGTGCACCCACGGCCCGAAACGTCAAACGACAAGAGGAGACAGACCGATGGACCTGCTCGATTTTGCCCGCGGCCCGGCACTGGTGTTTGCCGTGGCCGTCTTCGTGGCCGGCACGGCCTGGCGCCTGTACCGCATCCTGAGCCTGCCGCGGCAGCCCGACCGGTCGCCGCCGCGCGAAGGCGCGCCGTCGCCGATGGCGGGCGCCCTGGGGGCCGTGTGGCGCGGCCTGTGGCCGCGGCGCGATTTCGGCCAGGCGGCGGCCGTCACCACCTTCAACGGCTATGTCTTCCACCTCGGGCTGGCGCTGGTCGTGCTGGGCTATGCGCCGCACATCGCCTTCGTCACGCGCCATACCGGCCTGTCGTGGCCGGCGCTGCCCGACCCGGTGATGTACCTGGCGGCCGCCGCCACCATCGTGTCGCTGCTCCTGGCGCTGTGGCTGCGCATCACCGACCCGGTGCGGCGGCTGATCTCCAGCAGCGACGACTACATCTCGTGGACGGTGACCTTCCTGCCCTTCGTCACCGGCATGGCGGTGGCGGTCGAGCCTTCGGCGCAGCTGCTGGCGCAGGCCTCGCCGCTGTACCGCGGGCCACTGGCGCTGCACCTGCTGACGCTGGAGCTGCTGCTGATCTGGTTTCCGTTCGGCAAGCTGATGCACGCCGTGCTGTTTGCCTTCTCGCGCGGTGCCACCGGGCTGCGCTTTGCACACCGGGGGGTCGAGGTATGAGCACCGCCACCGCCACCGCCAAGCCCGGCTTCGACCGCCAGGGCACCGCCGGCGACGACGAGCGGCTGGACGCCGCGATGAAGAGCTTCGTCTCCGACTTCAGCGTCACCGTCGGCCTGCACCTGGAAAGCTGCGTGCACTGCGGCCTGTGTGCAAAGGCGTGCCATTTCCACCTCGCCACCGGCGAGGCGCGGCACACGCCGATCTGGAAGCTCGAACCCTTCCGCCGCGCCTACCTGCGCCAGGCCAGCCCGTTCGCGCCGCTGGTGCGCGCGCTGGGCCTGGTGAAGGCGCCGACCATCGCCGACCTGCAGCAGTGGCAGGAACTGCTGTACGACGCCTGCACCATGTGCGGCCGCTGCACCACCGCCTGCCCGATGGGCATCGACATTGCCGAGCTCATCCGCGACGCCCGCCACGGCATGTTCAAGGCCGGGCTCATCCCCGAGCGGCTGGCGCTGATGGACCGCACCGCGCGCCAGTGGGGCAGCCCGGCGACACCGGCCGAGGACCTGCCCGACATCCTGGCCGAGGTGTCGGCCACGCATGGCGTGCCCATCCCCTGCGACCTGGCGCAGGCCGACGTGCTGGTCACCGCCGCGCCGGCCGAACTGGGCGAGCACACCAAGGCGCTGGCCGACGCGGCGAAGATCCTCAACCGCCTGGGCCTGCGCTGGACCATGCACCAGGGCGGCTTCGACGCCTCCAACATCGGCTTCAACAACGGCGACCTCGAACTGCAGGAGCGGCTGACGCGCTCGCTGATCGACACCGCGGTGAAGATCGGCGCCCGGACCGTGCTGCTGCCCGAATGCGGCCATGCCTACGGCGCGGCGCGCTGGGACGCCGCGCGCTGGTACCCGCAGGGGCTGCCCGTGCGCGTGATCCACATGACCGAGTTTCTCGACGAGCAGATCGCCGCCGGGCGGCTGCGCGTCAGGCCCATCGGCCACACCGCCACCTTCCACGACCCCTGCCAGATCGTGCGCCGCGGCGGCCTGGAGGCGGCGGCGCGGCGCGTGCTGGCGGCGCTGGGCTTCGAGCTGATCGAGCTCGACGCGCATGGCGTCACCGGCCTGTGCTGCGGCGGCGGCGGCGGCGTGGTGTCCAACCAGCGTGCGGCGCCGCTGCGGCACCAGGTCTTCGCGCTCAAGCAGAGCCAGGTCGACGCCACCGGCGCCGAGCATTTCGTCACCAGCTGCGGCCAGTGCCGCATCACGCTGGAGATGGGTGCCAGGCAGGCCGGCTGGACGAAGAAGACCGAGAGCCTGCTCGAACTGGTGGCCGACAACCTGGCGGATTGACCGGCACATGGCCGCACGCCGCCCCGACGACCCGTCCGCGGCCGCCGCGGCGCGCGGCATCGAGCGCGTGCTGCGCGCCGAGCAGGCGGCGCAGGCGCAGCTGGCCGCTGCCGACCGGCAGGCGCAGGCCCTGCTGGAGGCGGCGCGAGACGGCGCGCGCGCGCTCGTCGAGCGTGCGCTCGAACGTGGCGCGCGTCGGCAGGCCGCGCATGACGCGGCACTCGAACGGCGGCTGGCCGCGCGCCGCGCATCCGCCCGCGCCGCGGCGCAGGCGCTGGCCCCGGTCGACGACGCGCGATGGGCGGCCGCGGTCGAGCGCCTGGCCGCGCGCCTGTCCGGGGCCACCGGTGCCCGCGCCGATGACATCGCCAGTGGCGCCGCCGATGACGCTCGCTGATTTTGCCTATGCGCAGGCGCGGCTGCAGGCGCAGCACGGTCGCCGGCCCGACGATGCCGCCTGGCAGCTGCTGGCGGCCAGCCGCAGCGCCGCCGAGGCCATCGCGCAGGCGCGCGGCGGCCCGCTGGGCGACTGGCTGCAGGGCCTGGACGAGCGCGCCGATGCCCAGGCGATCGAGCGCCACCTGCAGTGGCGCTGGCAGCAGCGCGTCGAGGCCGTTGCGCGCTGGCTGCCCGCACGCTGGCACGCCGCGCTGCGGCAGTTTGGCCGCCTGCCGCTGCTGGCCGTCGCCGCCGGGGCCGGCGACGATGCCGGCGCCGTGCTGGCGGCCTGGCAGGCCGACTGGCAGCGGGCGCTGCCGGCCGATGCAAGGCCGCTGCGGCAGGCGCTGCCGCTGCCGGCGCAGTGGCTGCTGCCGCGGCTGGCGGGGCGGGCCGACGGCCGCGCCGAAGCGACGACGGCGGCCACGCAGCAGCGGTTGCAGCGGCTGGCGCGCCGGCACCCGGGCAGTGCGGTGGCGGTCTTCGCGCACCTGGCGCTGCAGGCGCTGGCGCTCGAACGCCTGCGCGGCGACCTCGTCGTGCGCGCCCTCTTTGCCGCCCCGGAGCTGCCCTGATGCTGCGCCCGCAGGCCTGCCGCTGGTTCGAGCTGATCGGGCTGCGCGACGAGCTGGCGCCGTTGCTGGCCACGCTGGCGCAGGGCGGCGCGGTCGAGCTGCAGGCGCACGCGCAGCCGCTGCCGCCGCTGCACGTCGCCGATGTCGCGCCGCTGCGCGAGCGGGTGCGCGAACGGGTGCGCAGCGACGCGGCGCTGTGGCCACTGCCGGCTGCGCGCGCGGGGGCGGCGCCGGTCACCGACCCGGCCGCGCGGCTGGCCGAGGCCGTCGGGCGCCTCGAAGCCTGGCACCGGGCAGCGGAGCCCTTGCGCGTCGAGGGCGAGCAGCTGGCCGCCACGGCGCGCCAGGACGACGACCTCGCACGCTGGCTGGCGGCCGACGCCGCGCGGCTGCCCGCGCCGGCGCTGCTGGCGGCGGGCGCGGGCGGCTTCGTCGCCGCGCGGCTGTATGCGCTGCCGCCACGCACGGCGGTGCCGGATCTGCCGCCGGGAGGGCTGTCGCTGGCGGTCGACGACGCCGCCGGCGCCTTGCTGCTGCGGGTCGGGCGCAGCGACGAACTGGCCGCTGCCGAGGCCCTGCTGCGTGCGCACCAGGCGCGCAGCGTCGACTGGCCGGCCGGGCTGGGCGGCACGGTGGCCGAGGCGCGCGCGCAGCTGGCCCTGCGCCGCGACGCCCGCCGCGACCGCCAGCGCGCGCTCGAGGCGCAGCTGCAGGACCTGTCGGCACGCCACGCGCTGGCCGATGCGCTGGCCGATATCGCGCTCGTCGAATGGCTGCTGCAGCAGGGCCCGGCGCTGGCGGCGAGCGAGCGCCTGCTGTGGGTCAGCGGCTGGACGAGTGCGCCCGACGCCGCCGCGCTGTGCGCTCCCTTGCACCAGGCCGGCCTGCGCTGCGTGGCCCGGCTGGGCGCTGCGCCGGCGGGCAGCGAGCCGCCGTCGCTGCTGCGCAACCCGCCGTGGACGCGCGCCTTCGAGGCCTTTGCGCGGCTGCTCGGCCAGCCCGGGCGCGACGAGGCCGACCCGACGCCGGTGCTGGCGCTGGTGGCGCCGCTGCTGTTCGGCTTCATGTTCGGCGACGTCGGCCAGGGCGCGCTGCTGTGTGCGGCCGGCTGGTGGCTGCGCCGGCGCGTGCCGACGCTGGCGCTGCTGGTGCCGGGCGGGGCGATGGCGATGGTCTTCGGCCTGCTCTTCGGCAGCGTCTTCGCGCGCGAGGACCTGCTGCCCGCGCTGTGGCTGCACCCGCTGCAGCAGCCGGTGACGCTGCTGCTGGCGGCGCTGGCGCTGGGCGCGGCCATCCTGCTGACGGGCTTGCTGCTGAATGCGCTGCAGGCGGCCTGGCGCGGTGCGCTCGGACCCTGGGCCGCGCGCGACGCGCCGCTGCTGCTGGCCTATGCCGGCATGCTGCTGGCGCCCTGGCAGCCGACGGCGCTGTGGGCGCTGGCGCTGGCGGCGCTGTGGGCGGCCGTCGGCGCCCTGGCCACCGCCGAGCGCGGCCGCGGCACCGCGCTGGCCGGGGCCCTGGCGCACCTGGTCGAGCAGGGGCTGCAACTGGCGGTCAATACGGTGTCGTTTGCGCGCGTGGGCGCCTTTGCGCTGGCGCATGCCGGGCTGTCGGTGGCGGTGGTCGGCGTAGCCGAGGCCGTGGGCGGCATCGGCTATGTCGTCGTGCTGGTGCTGGGCAATGCGCTCATCCTGCTGCTCGAGGGCCTGGTCGTCGGCATCCAGACGACGCGGCTGCTGCTGTTCGAATTCTTCCTGCGCTTCCTGCAAGGCCGCGGCCGCGCCTTCCGGCCGCTGGCGCCCCCACCCCTGCTGCCGACCTGAAGTCCTTCCGGAGACCCCGATGACGCTGAGCCCCCGCCAGAAGACCTGGTTTGCCTTCCTGCTGTCGACCGCCGTGCTGATTGTCGGTGCGGCCCTCGCGCTCATGCTGGCGCTGCCGGCGGCGGCGCAGGGTGCTGCTGCGGCGGTGGCGCCGGCGCCCGATCCGCAGGTGCTGCAATGGGCCTTCATCTCGGCCGCCGCGGCGGCCGGCCTGTCGACGCTGGCGGCCGGTTATGCGGTGGCGGTGGTGGGCAGCGCCGCCGTCGGCGCACTGGCCGAGAAGCCCGAGCTGCTGGGCCGCGTGCTCATCCTCGTCGGCCTCGCCGAAGGCATCGCGATCTATGGCCTCATCGTCGCCATCCTCATCCTCAATCGGACCTGAAGATGCAAGCCCCACGCGCGCTGCGCCCGCGCCCCCCCAAGGAGGCGCTCGGTCGCCTCGGAACGGCCGGGCGGTACTGAGATGAGTGCCATCGTCGTGCTCGGCGACGAGCTCACCTGCACCGGTTTTCGCCTGGCCGGCGTGGCCACGCGCTGCACGGCGCCCGCCGACGCGGCGGCGGCCTTCGCGCAGGCACGGGTCGACGCGCAGCTGGTGCTGCTGACGCCCGCGCTGGCGGCGGCGCTGCCCGCCGGCACGCTGCACCAGGCGCAGGCGGCTGCCGCGCCGCCGGTGCTGGTGCTGCCGGATCTGCGCGACCCGCAGCCCGACCGCGCCTTCGCGCAGGGGCTGCGCGCGGTGCTCGGGATCGAGGCATGAACGACGCCGCGATGCCGGCCGATGTGCTGGTGGCCGAGATCCGACGCCACGCCGATGTGCAGCAGCAGCTGCTGCTGGCCGCCGCGGCGGCCGAAGCGGCGGCGATCAACGAGCGTGCGCGCGAGAAGGCGCTGCGACAGCTGCGGCGCACGCAGGCCGAGCTGCGCGCCACGGGCGCAGAACGCCAGCGGCGGCTGGACGCCGAACTCGATACGCAGGCGCGACGCGAAGCGGCGGCCCGCGCCCGCGCGGCGCTCGACCTCGTCTGGCCGCGGCTGGCGCCGGCGCTGCAGCGGCGCTGGGCCGATGCGCCGGCGCGCGCCGCCTGGGTCGAGGCCCTGGTGGCGCAGGCGGCTGCGCGCCTGCCGGCCGCGGACTGGCAGGTCCGCCACCCGCGCGACTGGTCGGCCGACGATGGGCGCGGCCTGCAGGCGGCGCTGCAGCGTCACGGCATCGAGACCGTGCAGACGCTGGCCGACGACGCCATCGACGCCGGCCTGGTGATCGAACGCGACGGCGTGCGCCTGGACGGCACGCCGGCGGCGCTGCTGGCCGACCGCGCGCGCACCGAGGCCGAATTGCTGGCGCTGCTGGGCGAAGCCGGGGCGCTGCATGGCTGAGGCGCGCCTGCAGGCCATCAGCGGCCCGGTGCTGCACGCCCGCGCACTCGGCCCCTTCGCCGTCGGCGAGGCGATCGAGGTCGGCCCGGCGCGCCTGCCCGGCGAGGTGATCCGCCTCGAAGGCGAGCGCCTGGTGGCGCAGGTCTACGACGACACCACCGGGCTCAAGCCCGGCGACGCCGTGCACGGCAGCGGCATGCCGCTGGCCGTACCGCTGGGGCCGGGGCTGCTGGGTCACATCCACGACGGCCTGCTGCGCCGGCTGGACCGCGCGCGCGACGCGCCGCCCGAGCGCTTTGCCTTCGAGCCGACGGTGGCCGTGGGCGACCGGCTGCCAGCCGGCGCACCCTTCGGCCGCCTGCCCGCGGCGGCGCATGCCGGGCGCTGCCTGCTGCCGCCCGACCGCGGCGGCCGCGTGATCGCCTTGCACGCGGGGGGTGAGGTGACGGCCGACGAGCCGCTGCTGACGCTGGTCGACGACGCGGGGCGCGAGCACCCCATCGCGCTCGTGCACCGCTGGCCGGTGCGCGCGCCGCGGCCGGTGCACGCGCGGCTGCCGGCCGACGAACCGCTGCTCACCGGCCAGCGCATCCTCGACACCCTGTTTCCGGTGGCGCGCGGCGGGCGCGCGGCCATCCCCGGCGGCTTCGGCACCGGCAAGACGGTGCTGCAGGAGACGCTGGCCAAGTGGTGCCACGCGGACATCATCGTCTACGTGGGCTGCGGCGAACGCGGCAACGAGATGGCCGAGGTGCTGCACGAATTTCCGCAGCTCACCGACCCGCGCAGCGGGCGCGCGCTGATGGAGCGCACGGTGATCATCGCCAATGCCTCCAACATGCCGGTGGCCGCGCGCGAGGCCAGCATCTATACCGCGGTGACGGTGGCCGAATATTTCCGCGACCAGGGCCTGCACGTGGCGCTGATGGCCGATTCCACCAGCCGCTGGGCCGAGGCGCTGCGCGAGGTCTCGGGCCGCCTGGGCGAACTGCCCGGCGAGGCCGGCTACCCGGCCTACCTGAGCTCGCGCCTGGCCGAGTTCTACGAGCGCGCGGCGCGCGTGCGCACGCTCGCCGGCGACGAGGGCTCGCTGACCATCATCGGTGCCGTCAGCCCGCCGGGCGGCGACTTCTCGGAGCCCGTCACCAGTCACACCAAACGTTATGTCGGCTGCTTCTGGGGCCTGGACCGCGAACGTGCGCAGGCGCGCTTCTACCCGGCGGTGCACCCGCTGCAGTCCTACGCGGTGGAGGCCGCGCGCTTCGCGCCCTGGTGGACGGCGCACGGCAATGCCGACTGGCTGCGCCAGCGCGAGAAGCTGCTGGCGCTGCTGGAAGAGCAGGCGCACCTGGAGCGCATGGCGCGCATCGTCGGCAAGGACGCGCTGCCGCCCGAGCAGCAGCTCACGCTGCTGGCGGCCGAGCTCGTCAACGAGGCGCTGCTGCGGCAATCGGCCTTCTCGCCGGTCGACCGCTACTGCTCGGCGGCGCGGCAGAGCGAGATGCTGCGCCTGGTGATGCGCTTCGTCGCGCTGGCGCGCGAGGCGGTGGCGCGCGGCGCGCGGCCCGAGGCCATCGCCGCGCTGCCGGTGCTGCGCCGGCTGCAGCGCATGGGCGAGGACATCGGCGAAGCCGAGCTCGCGCGCTTCGGCGAGCTTTGGCCGCAGCTCGAGCGCGAGCTGGCCGAGGTGTCGGGTGCGGCTGGGGGCCCCCCGTGACGGCGGCCGACCTCAGCGTTCAGGGCACGGCCACGCGCATCGACGGGCCGCTGCTGTTCCTGCGCCGCAACCTGGTGGTGACGCTGGGCGAGGCGGTCGAGGTCACGCTGGCCGGCGAGCAGCCGCCGCGCCCGCGCGTGGGCCGCGTCACCGGGCTCGACGACGACACCATCGTCATCGAGGTGCTCGACCAGACGCAGGGCCTGGCGCTGGCGGGCACGCGCGTGCGCTTCCTCGGCGAGCCGGTGCGCCTGGGCCTGGGGCCGGGGCTGCTGGGGCGCGTCTTCGACGGCATGGGCCGGCCGGCCGACGGCGGGCCGCCGGTGGCCGCGCACGCCTGGCGGCGCATCGACGCACGGGCGATGAATCCGGCCGAGCGTGCGCTGCCGCGCGACTTCATCGAGACCGGCATCTCGGCGATCGACCTCACCAACAGCCTGATCCGCGGCCAGAAGCTGCCGATCTTCTCGGCCGGCGGACTGCCGCACGACCGGCTGGCGATCCAGATCGCGCGCCATGCGCGGCTGCGCGGAGAGGCGGCGGACGCCTTTGCCATCGTCTTCGTCGGCATCGGCGTCTCGCACGACACCGCCGAGCAGTTCCGGCGCGCGATGGAGGATTCCGGCGCGCTGGGCCACACGGCGATGTTTCTCAACCGCGCCAGCGAACCCAGCCCGCAGCGGCTGCTGACGCCGCGCGTGGCGCTGACCGCCGCCGAATACCTGGCCTTCGACGAAGGCCGGCATGTGCTGGTGGTGCTGACCGACATGACCAACTACTGCGAGGCGCTGCGCGAGGTGTCGGCGCGCCACGGCGAGATCCCCAGCCGCAAGGGCTATCCGGGCTACCTGTATTCCGACCTGGCGACCCTCTACGAGCGCGCCGGCGCCGCCCGCGGTGCCCGCGGCACGGTGACGCAGCTGCCGATCCTGACCATGCCGTCGGACGACATCAGCCACCCGATTCCTGATCTGACGGGCTACATCACCGAAGGCCAGATCGTGCTCGACCGCGCGCTCGACCACCGCGGCATCGATCCGCCGATCCACGTGCTGCCCAGCCTGTCGCGGCTGTTCGACCAGGGCACCGGCGAGGGCTTCACCGATGCCGACCACCCGGCGCTGGCGCACCAGCTGTTTGCGTCGTATGCGCGCGCGGTGCGCGTGCGCGTGCTGGCCAGCGTGGTCGGCGCCGACGGTCTGACCGACACCGATCGTGTCCACCTGGCGTTTGCCGACCGCTTCGAGCGCGAACTGGTGGCGCAGGCCGCGCCGCGCACGCTCGACGAGAGCATGGCGATCGCCTGGGGGCTGCTGCGCGACTTGCCGCGCGCCGAGCTGACGCGGCTGTCGGACGCGCAGATCGAGCGCCACCTCGGTGCGGCCGTCTGAGCATGGCCGACACCGCCGCCACCCGCAGCGCCGCGCTGGCGCTGGCCGACGAGCGCACGCTGATGCGCCAGGGCCACCAGTTTCTGGACGAGAAGCGCATGCTGCTGGCGGCCGAACTGCTGCGCGGCCTGCGCGCGCACCAGGCGCAGGAGGCGGTGCTGCTGGCTGATGTGCGCTCGGCCGCGGCGACGCTGCGCGCGGCGCTGCAGCGCCATGGCCTGCAGGGGCTGCAGGCCTACCCGGCGGCGGTGCTGGAGCCGGCGGCGCCGACACTGAGGCGCGACGCCTTCCTCGGCGTGGCGCGGCTGCAGGCGGCCTACGCGCCGCGGGCGCGGCTGGACGCATCGCGTGCGGTCGATGCCTCGCCCGAGGCGCAGGCGGCGGCGAATGCCTTCGCGGCGCTGCTCGGCCCGCTGGCCGCACTGGCGGCCAGCGCCGGCAGCCTGCTGCGGCTGGCGGCCGAATACCGGCGCACCGAGCGCCGCGCGCGGGCGCTCGAGAATGTGCTGCTGCCCGAGGTGCAGCGTGCGCTGGCGGCCATCGACGAATTGCTGGAACAGGGCGAGCAGGAGGAGGCGGTGCGCATCCGCCAGGCTGCGCGGCGCCAGCGCGAGCCCTGACCGAGAATCCCCCAGATGGGTTATGCGGGCACTGCCCGTACCGGTAATAGACGCCATCCCCCGGGCTTGCGCCTAATGACCCCGGAGACATCCCGGCCATCGCTGACGGCCCGGCCCCGCGACAACCCCCTTCACCGATGCCGTCTGCACCGCTGCACGACCCGACCGTCCCGCCGCTGCCCCATGCCGGCACCGAGACGCGCAACACCACCTGCTACATGTGCGCCTGCCGCTGCGGCATCCGCGTGCATCTGCGCCAAGGTCCGGACGGTCCCGAGGTGCGCTACATCGAGGGCAACCCCGATCACCCGCTGAACCAGGGCGTGATCTGCGCCAAGGGCTCGTCGGGCATCATGAAGCAGTATTCGCCGGCGCGGCTGACACAGCCGCTGCGGCGCAAGGCCGGCACCGAGCGCGGCGACAACCAGTACGAGCCGATCGGCTGGGACGAGGCCTTCTCGGTGCTGGAGGAGCGCTTGAGCCACCTGCGCCGCACCGACCCCAAGCAGTTTGCGCTCTTCACCGGGCGCGACCAGATGCAGGCGCTGACGGGCCTGTTCGCGCGCCAGTTCGGCACGCCCAACTATGCGGCGCACGGCGGCTTCTGCTCGGTCAACATGGCCGCCGGCATGATCTATACGATCGGCGGCAGCTTCTGGGAATTCGGCGGCCCGGACCTCGAACGCGCCAAGCTGTTCGTCATGATCGGCACCGCGGAGGACCACCACTCCAACCCGATGAAGGTGGCGCTGAGCAAGTTCAAGCGCCAGGGCGGCCGCTTCATCGCCGTCAACCCGGTGCGCACCGGCTATGCGGCCATCGCCGACGAGTGGGTGCCGATCAAGCCCGGCACCGACGGCGCGCTGCTGCTGGCCCTGGTGCACGAGATCATCGCGCTCGGCCTCTACGACCGTGACTTTCTCGCCCGTTATACCAACGCCGGCCAGCTGGTGAACCAGGACGAGGCCAGCGACGACTTCGGGCTCATGCTGCGCAACCCGCAGGGCGAGATCGTCAACCCGCTGCGGCCGCACAACTTCCTGTGCTGGGACCGCCTGTCCGGCCGCCCGGTGGCCGACCACGCCGAGGGCGTCGACCCGGCACTGCTGGGGCGCTTCGAGCTGCCCGACGGCACGCCCGCCGTGCCCGCCTTCCAGCTGCTGCAGGAGCGCGTCAAGCCCTATACCCCCGAGTGGGCCAGCGACATCACCGGCATCCCGGCGGCCACCATCCGGCGCCTGGCGCACGAGATGGGCATCACCGCGCGCGACGAGAAGATCGAGCTGCCCATCGCCTGGACCGACAGCTGGGGCAAGCAGCACGATTCCGTCACCGGCAACCCGGTGGCCTTCCACGCCATGCGCGGGCTGGCGGCGCACAGCAACGGCTTTCACACCATCCGCACGCTGGCCATCCTGATGAGCCTGCTGGGCACCATCGACCGCCCCGGCGGCTTCCGCCACAAGGCGCCGTACCCGCGCGCGGTGCCGCCCAATGCGCGCCCGCCCAAGGGGCCCGAGGCCGTCAGGCCCGATACGCCGCTCAATGGCGCGCCGCTGGGCTGGCCCGAGGGGCCGGAAGACCTCTTCGTCGACGCCGCCGGCGAGCCGGTGCGCATCGACAAGGGCTTCAGCTGGGAGCATCCGCTGTCGGCGCACGGGCTGATGCACAACGTCATCACCAATGCCTGGCGCGGTGACCCTTACCCGATCGACACGCTGCTGATCTTCATGGCCAACATGGCCTGGAACTCGACGATGAACACGTCCGAGGTCCGCAGGATGCTCAACGACAAGCGCGAGGATGGGCAGTACAAGATCCCGTTCCTGGTCGTCTGCGACGCCTTCCAGAGCGAGATGACGGCCTTTGCCGACCTCATCCTGCCGGATACGACCTACCTCGAACGTCACGACTGCATGTCGATCCTGGACCGGCCGATCTCGGAATTCGACGGCCCGGTCGATTCGGTGCGCATCCCGGTGCTGCCGCCCACCGGCCAGTGCAAGCCCTTCCAGGAGGTGCTGGTCGAGCTGGCCTCGCGGCTGAAATTCCCGGCCTTCACCCATGCCGACGGCAGCCGCAAGTTCCGCGACTACCCCGACTTCGTCGTCAACTACGAGACCGCGCCCGGCTCGGGCATCGGCTTTCTCGCCGGCTGGCGCGGCAAGGGCGGCGAGAAGTCCATGCGCGGCGAGCCCAACCCGCGGCAATGGGAGATGTATGCGCAGAACAACTGCGTCTTCCACCACGTGCTGCCGCCGTCGCACCAGTACATGCGCAACTGGAACGACGGCTACATGCGCTGGGCGCAGGGTGCGGGCCTGCGCCGCGACCGCGACCCCATCGTCATCCACCTCTACAGCGAATTCCTGCAGCGCTTCCGGCTGGCGGCGCAGGGCAGGCACAAGGGCAGGCAGCCGCCCGAGCGGCTGCGCCAGCGCGTGCAGACCTTCTTCGACCCGCTGCCCTTCTGGTACCCGCCGCTGGAAGAGCAGGTCACCGACACCGCGCGCTTCCCGCTCAATGCCGTCACGCAGCGGCCGATGGCGATGTACCACTCGTGGGATTCGCAGAATGCCTGGCTGCGCCAGATCCACACCTACAACTTCCTCATGGTCAACACCAGGACCGCGCTGGCTGCCGGCATCGCCGACGGCGGCTGGATGTGGGTCGAATCACCGTGGGGGCGCGTGCGCTGCCTGTGCCGCCACACCGAGGCCGTCGAGCCCGGCACCGTGTGGACCTGGAATGCCATCGGCAAGGCCGCCGGGGCCTGGAACCTGTCCACCGACGCCAACGAGTCGCGCCAGGGCTTTCTGCTCAACCACCTGATCCGCGAGGAGCTGCCGGCCGCCGGCGGCACGACGGTGTCGAACAGCGACCCCATCACCGGCCAGGCCGCGTGGTACGACGTGCGCGTGCGCATCTATCCGGCGCAGCCCGACGAGCCGGGCCAGACCTGGCCGCAGGCCGACGTGCCCATGGGCCGCGTGCCGGGGATGGCGCAGGCGCCGAAGCGCCGCGGCTGGATGGCCGGGCTGGGGCTGGGCAAAGGGGGCCGCCCATGACCCAGCTCGCGAATCAGGAGTGCAAGCTGTGACCCAGCTCGCGTTGGTCATCGACCTCAACGTCTGCGTCGGCTGCCACGCCTGCGTGACCAGCTGCAAGCAGTGGAATACCTCGGGTTCGGCCGGCCCGCTGGTGGACGACCGGCCCTACGGCGCCGACCCCAGCGGCACCTTCTTCAACCGCGTGCAGACCTTCGAGGTCGGCGAATACCCGCATACGCAGACGGTGCACTTCCCCAAGAGCTGCCTGCACTGCGAGGACCCGCCCTGCGTGCCGGTGTGCCCCACCGGCGCCAGCTACAAGCGCGCCGAGGACGGCATCGTGCTCGTCGACTACGACAAGTGCATCGGCTGCAAATACTGCAGCTGGGCCTGCCCCTACGGTGCGCGCGAATTCGACGAGGACCGCAAGGTGATGAGCAAGTGCACGCTGTGCGTGGACCGCGTCACCGACACCAGGCTGCCCGCGGCCGAGCGCAAGCCGGCCTGCGTGCTGGCCTGCCCGGCCAACGCGCGCCTGTTCGGCGACGTGCACGACCCCGACTCGGTGGTGTCGGTGGCCATCCGCGAGCGCGGCGGCTATGCGCTGATGCCGGAGTGGCATACGCGACCGGCCAACCACTACCTGCCGCGCCGCCGCATCGGGATGACCATCCACGCCGAGGACCTGGTGCGCGTGGACAACCCGCTCAAGCTCGACGGCCAGCAGCCCGAGCTGCCGACGCAGGGCGCCGGCCGAGAAGATTACGCGACATGACGACCCCCACGCTCGCTTCGCGCGCTGCCCCCCGAGGGGGCGCGTCTGTGGCTTCGGGCGGCCGGGCGCCACAGCCATGAACCCCGCCTTCTCCGTCATCTTCCTCACCACGCTGATCGGCGCCGGCCAGGGCCTGTTCCTGGCGCTGTTCGCCGCCGAACTCGGCGGCTTCGGCGGTGGCCTGCTGGTCACCGGCGGCGTGGTGGCGCTGGCGCTCTGCGGCCTTGGCCTCGTCGCCTCGTTCTTCCACCTCGGCCGGCCCGAGCGCGCCTGGCGCACCGCCACCATGTGGCGCACCTCGTGGCTGTCGCGCGAGGTCATCGTGCTGCCGCTGTTCATGGCCGGACTCTTCGCCTGGACCGTCGGCCACGCCCTCGGCGGCGCACCGGTGGTGGTGGGGGGGCTGACGGCGCTGGCCTGCATCGCGCTCTTCGTCTGCACGGCGATGATCTATGCCTCGGTGCGCTTCCTGCAGGAATGGGCCAGCGCCTACACCCTGATCAACTATGTGCTGCTGGGTCTGGCCTCGGGCTGCACCCTGGCCACCGCGCTGGCGGCCTTCGGCGCGCCCGGGCAGGTGCCGGCCTTCGGCGGCGCGGCACTGGTCTTCACGCTGGCCGGGCTGCTCACGCGCAGCCTGTCGCTGGCGCGTAACGCGCGACTCAAGCCGGTATCGAGCCTGCAGACGGCCATCGGCATCCGCCACCCGCGCGTGGTGCAGCGCTCGATGGGCTTCATGGGCGGCTCGTTCAATACGCGCGAGTTCTTCCACGGCAAGGCGCCGGGCGCGCTGCGCCAGGTGAAGTGGGGTTTCCTGCTCGGCGCCTTCGTGCTGCCGCTGGGGCTGCTGGCCGCCGGACTGGCCTCGGGTTCGGCCCTGCTGCTGGCGCTGGCCTTCGCCGTGCAGTATCCGGGGCTGCTGGCCGAGCGCTGGTTCTTCTTCGCGCAGGCCAACCATCCGCAGAACCTGTATTACCAGGTGGTGAGCTGATGCCACCTGTCGCTCGCCTCGCACCGTGGTCGGCCGCAGCGCTGCTGTCGCTGCTGCTGCTGGCGGGCCCGGCGCAGGCCGCAGCCGGCGCTGCCGCCGCCGCGGCGGCCGTGCCCTGGTGGGTGTGGCCGCTGGCGCTCTTCCTGGTGTGCTTCGTGATGGGTGTCGTCGCCGTGCCGGCCGGCATCGGCGGCGGCACGCTGTTCGTGCCCATCGTCGGCGGCTTCTTTCCCTTCCACCTCGACTTCGTGCGCGGTGCCGGGCTGCTGGTGGCGCTGGCCAGCGCGCTGGCGGCAGCGCCGGTGCTGCTGCGCGGCGGCCTGGGCAGCCTGCGGCTGGCCTTGCCGCTGGCGGTGCTGGCCTCGGCCTCGTCGATCGGCGGCGCCATGCTCGGGCTGGCCATGCCGGCGAACGTGGTGCAGATCCTGCTGGGCGGGCTGGTGCTGGGCATCGTGGTGCTGATGGCGGTGTCGCGGCGGTCCGAGGTGCCGCTGGTCGAACGCCCCGATGCGCTGTCGCGCGCGCTGGCGCTGCACGGCGTCTTCGTCGACCGTGCCAGCGGCCGCAGCATCACCTGGCAGGTGCACCGCACGGTGCCGGGCCTGATCGTCTTCGCCGGCATCGGCGTGCTGGCAGGCATGTTCGGCATCGGCGCCGGCTGGGCCAATGTGCCCGCACTCAACCTGCTGATGGGGGCGCCGCTGAAGGTGGCGGCCGGCTCGTCGGGCCTGGTGCTGTCGATGGTGGATTCGTCGGCGGCCTGGGTCTATGTCAACCAGGGCGCGGTGCTGCCGATGATCGCCGTGCCTTCGGTGGTGGGCATGATGCTGGGCGCCCGCATCGGCGCACAGCTGCTGGGCGTGCTCGACGGTGCGGTGATCCGCCGCATGGTGATCGGCCTGCTGCTGTTTGCCGGGGCGCGTGCGCTGCTCAAGGGGCTGGGGGTGTGGCCATGACCGACGACGCGGTCGCGCAGTCGCCCGAACAGCTGCGCTATGCGCGCTGGCTGGACTGGGGCACGCGCGCGGGCCTGCTGGTGCTGGTGCTGAGTTTTGCCGCCTATGTCGGCGGCCTCGGCCAGCCGCAGGTGCCGGTGGACCGGCTGCCCGAGCTGTGGTCGCTGCCGGTGGCGCAGTTTCTGCAGGCCACCGGCATGCCCAACGGCTGGGGCTGGCTCGGGCTGATCGGCCGTTCCGACATCGCCGGGCTGGCGGGCATCGCCATCCTCGCCGGCTGCTCGCTGCCCTGCCTGCTGGCCCTGGTGCCCTTGTACCTGCGCCGCGGCGACAAGGCCTTTGCCTGGCTGTGCGTGGCCGAGGCGGCGGTGCTGCTGCTGGCCGCGTCGGGCCTGCTGACGAGCGGACACTGAGCATGACGCACCCGTTCACCCGCCTGCTGCTGGCCACCGAGCACAGCGTCTACGACGGCGGCGCCGAGACGCTGGCGCTGGCGCTGGCGCGCCGCTGCGGCTTGCCGCTGGCGGCGGTGCTGCCGGTGCTGAGCAACCCCGAATTCGAGATGATCGCGCCGCAGCTCGCCGCGCGTGCCGATGCCGAGGCCGCCGTCAAGCGCCAGAGCCTGGAGGCCACCGCGCGTGCGCAGCAGGTGGTGCTGGAGGTGGCGGTCCGGCGCGGGCCCGAACCCTTCGAATCCATCGTCGCCGCAGCGCGCGAGCGCGACGCCGACCTCATCGTCATCCGCCGGCGCGGCCAGCGCGGACTGCTGGCCAACCTGCTGGTGGGCGAGATGGTGAGCAAGGTCGTCGCCCACGCGCCCTGCAGCGTGCTCGTCGCCCCACGCGGGGCCCGCTTGTGGCAGCGGCAGGTGATGGTCGGCGTCGATCCGCAGGAGTCGCCCGACGCCGCCTGCCTGGCGCGGGCGGCGGCCATCGCCGCCGACCATGCGCTGCCGCTGCGCCTGGTGTGCGTGGCCGACGGTGCCGGCGCGCAGCCGCAGGCCGAACAGGCGCTGGCCGCGGCGCTGGCCCATGTGCGCGCCCTGCACGACCGCGTGGACGGCGAGGTCTGCCGCGGCCGCGCGCACCAGGCACTGATCGATGCGGCACGCGCGCGCGACGCCGACCTGCTGGTGGTGGCGCGCCACGGCGCCAGCAGCCTGGCGCGCGCCTGGATCGGGGGCACCGCGCAGAAGGTCATCGGCCTGGCCGAATGCCCGGTGCTCGTCCACGTCAACCCACCACCCAGCCCTGCCGCATGAGCGATGCACTGAACTACCTCGTCAAGGCCCGCGGCGATGCCCTCGGCCACTATTTCGCCTTCCTGAAGGAATGCGGCAAGCACCTCGACCCGAAGACGCGCAACCTCATCAGCGTCATCACCAAGGTCGATGCGCAGACCGAGCGCGGCTTTCGCCAGTATCTGGGCCGCGCGCTGCGCGAAGGCTGCACGCCGATGGAGGTGCTGGACGCGCTGCTGATGGCCTTCCCGACGCTGGGGCTGGCCAAGATCGTGTGGGCGACCGACATCATCCTGGCGATGAACCTGCCGCAATTCCAGCCCGCTGCGCTGGCCGGGCCGGTCGACTGGCACGAGGTGCTGGCCACCAGGGGCTTTGCGGTGGGCGAGACGCGGCGGGTCGAATGCGACGGCCGCGGCCTGTTCGTGCATCGCGTCTCGGTGAAGGAGTGGCATGTCTACGACAGCCGCTGCCCGCACCAGACCACCGACATCCCGCACCTGGCGCTGCAAGGCAGCACGCTGACCTGCCCCAAGCACCAGTGGCAGTTCGACATCCGCAGTGGCGACTGCATCGCCAAGGGCAACAGCCCGCTCAAGCGCTGGCCCAGCCAGGTGGTCAAGGGCCGCCTGCTGGCGCAGTGGTGAGACGGCCAGCCAGCGGTCCGATTCCCGTCCCGACGTTCGATACACACCACAGGAGACATCGATGGGCAAGACACGAACATTCCTTCGCCGCGCAGCACTGCCGGCCTTGTGCGCCGCGGCGGCGGCACCGGCCTGGGCCACCAACGGCATGAACATGGAGGGCTATGGGCCGGTGTCCACCGGCATGGGTGGTGCCTCGCAGGCCATCGACCACGGCACCGCGGCGATGGCGCAGAACCCGGCCACGCTGGGGCTGATGGCCGCCGGCTCGTCACGCATGGACCTGGCCTTCGGCCGCCTCGGGCCCAAGGTCAACAGCAGCATTCCCGGCTTTGCGAGCGCCGATTCCAGCGGCACCGCCTACTACATGCCGGCCCTGGGCTTCGCGCGCCGCCAGGGTGCGCTGACCTGGGGCGTGGGCCTGTTTGCGCAGGGCGGCATGGGCACCGACTATGCCGGTGACAGCTTCCTGGCCATGGGTTCGGGCCAGCCGGTGCGCTCGGAGCTCGGCGTCGGCCGGCTGCTGCTGCCGGTGGCCTGGCAGGCCACGCCCGACCTCACCATCGGCGCCTCGCTGGACTTCGTCTGGGCCGGGCTGGACCTGCGCATGGCGGCCAGCGGTGCGCAGCTCGGCGGCCTCGTCACCGGGGTTTCCGGCAACCTGGGCATGGCGATGCCGGCACTGGCGGGCGCACCCTGGGCGCGCATCGATTTCTCCAACAGCAGCGACTTCACCGGCGCCGCCAAGTCCACCGGCTGGGCCGGCAAGCTCGGGCTGGTCTATCGCTTGGCACCGGGCCTGACGCTGGGGGCTTCGTACCAGACCGAGACCTCGCTCGGCGACATGAAGACCTCGGCCTCGGGCGCCTCGCTCAGCGCCTTCGGCGGTTTTGCCGACAGCGGCCGCATCACGGTGGTCGACTTCCAGTGGCCGGCGATGACCGCGCTCGGCATCGCCTGGCAGAGCGGCCCGGCGCTGCTGGTGGCCGACGTCAAGCGCGTCGACTGGTCGGGGGTGATGAAGGATTTCCGCATGCGCTACGACAGCGCCGGCATGGGGGGTTCGGTCAGTTTTGCGCTGCCGCAGAACTGGAAGGACCAGACCGTGATCAGCCTCGGCGGCGCCTTCGCCATCAGCCCGGCGTTGACGCTGCGCGCCGGCTACAACCGCGCCGACAATCCGATCCCCGAGGCCTTCGTCAATCCGCTCTTCCCCGCCACGGAAAAGACGCACTACACGCTGGGCCTGGGCTGGCGCACGTCGCCGGCGGGTGAACTGAATGCCTCGCTGACGGTGGCGCCCAAATCCACCGTCACCAACGGCCAGGGCGTGGTCATCTCGCACAAGCAGACCAACCTGCAGATGATGTATTCGCACCGGTTCTGATCGGGGGGCAAGACCCGATCCACGAGGGGCGGCGGTAACGCCGCCCCTCGCTTTTGTCACCGCCCTGGCTCGCGGTGCGAGCCGGTCACGAGGTCGAAGCGGAACAGCCGGCACTCGATGGCGCCGTTCCACATCGGCACGCGGCGGCTCTCCTTCAGCCGCATCAGCGAGGGCAGCTTCATCTCGGGGCTCAGGCACCAGGCGGTCCAGCCGCCGTAGTGGCGCTTCCAGTGGCCGGCCAGCGCGGCGAAGAAGGCACCGGCATCGGCGCCGCCCTCGAAGCCCTCGCGCGACGGTGGCTGTCCCTGGCCCTGACCCTGGCCCTTGGGCGCGATGCGCTCGCCATAGGGCGGATTCATGATCAGCGTGCCCGCCGCTGCCGGCGGTGGGCGCTGCAACGCATCGGCGGTCTTGAACTCGATCGCATGCGCGACGCCGGCGCGCTCGGCGTTGCGCGCCGCGAAGTCGGTCATGCGAAAGCTCACGTCGCCGGCATGGACCTTCACCGCCGGCGCATGCACGCGCGCGCGGGCGGCCTGCTTCATCTGCTGCCAGGCTGCACGCAGCGGTGCGAAGGGCAGCTGGCGCTCGAAGGCGAAGGACCGGTTGGCACCGGGCGCGATGCCGCAGGCCATCTGCGCGGCCTCGATCGCGATCGTGCCGGCACCGCAGCAGGGATCGAGCAGCGGGCCGTCCTCGGCGCGGCCCTGCCAGCCGGCGGCGGCCAGCATCGCGGCGGCCAGCGTTTCCTTCAGCGGCGCCTCGCCCTTCACGCCCTGGCTGCCGCCGCGGGCGTCACGCCAGCCGCGCTTGAACAAGGCCTCGCCCGAGGTGTCGACGTACAGCGACGCATGGTCGGGGCCGAGAAAGAGCACGATGGGCAGCGTGGGGTGCCGGGTATCGACGCTGGGGCGCGCGCCGGTGGCCTCGCGCAGCGTGTCGCAGACCGCGTCCTTGATGCGCAGGGCGGCGAAATTCAGGCTTTGCAGCGGTGAGCGCTGTGCGTTGACGTCCACGCGCAGCGTCTGCTCGGGCGTGATCCAGGCCGTCCAGTCGACCCGGCGAGCGAGCTCGTACAAGGCATGCTCGTCGCGGTAGGGCCCGTCGACCAGCGGCCACAGCACGCGCTGGCCGAGCCGGCATTCGAGGTTGATGCGCATCGCCGCGTGCAGGTCGCCCTCGACCCAGGCGCCGCCGCGGCCGGCTCGCGCGGGCGCACCGGCGATGGCCGTCAGCTCGGCCGCCAGCAGGTCTTCCACGCCCTGCGCGCAGGGCACGAAGAGGGGGGCCTGCGACGCCATCAGATGGCTTTTCGAAGCGAGGCCGGTGCGATCTTCAGCGCCTCGCGGTATTTGGCCACCGTGCGGCGCGCGACCTGGATGCCCTGCTCCTCGAGCATCTGCGACAGCTGGCTGTCCGACAGCGGCTTGGTCGGGCTCTCGGCCGCCACCAGCTGCTGGATGAGCGCGCGCACCGCGGTGCTGGACGCATTGCCGCCGGCTTCGGTGTTGAGGCTGCTGCCGAAGAAATATTTCAGCTCGTAGGTGCCGTAGGGCGTGGCCATATATTTGGCGGTGGTCACGCGCGAGATCGTGCTTTCGTGCAGGCCGAGCTCGTCGGCGATCTCGCGCAGCACCAGCGGCTTCATGGCGATCGCGCCATGGGTGAAGAAGCTCTTCTGGCGCTCGACGATGGCCTTGGACACGCGCAGGATGGTGTCGAAGCGCTGCTGGATATTCTTCATGAACCAGCGCGCCTCCTGCAGCCGCGCCGACAGCCCCGAGCCGCTGCCGCGCTGGCCGCGCACGGCCTGGGCGTAGAGGTCGTTGATGCGCAGCCTGGGCATGACGTCGGGGTTGAGCGTCACCTTCAGGCCGCGGCCGGCGCGCTGCACGATGACGTCGGGCACGATGATGTTGCTCTCGGCGTCGGTGAACGGACGGCCGGGCTTGGGCTCGCACTGCACGATCAGGGCCTGGGCGGCGCGGATCTGCTCCTCGGTGCCGCCGGTCAGTGCCGTCAGCCGGCGCATGTCGCGGCGGGCCAGCAGTTCGAGGTATTTCTCGCAGATGGTGACGGCCAGGCGGCGTTCGCGGCTCGGCGGGTGCCTGGCGCGCAGCTGCAGCACCAGGCATTCCGGCAGCCCGCGCGCCCCCACGCCGACCGGCTCCAGGCTCTGCAGCCAGCGCAGCGCGCAGCGCAGCCGCTCGGCCAGTTCCTCGCGGGCCTCGGCATCGGTCAGGCCCAGCATCTCGCCCAGGCGGGCGCCGATCTCCTCCAGCGGATCGGCCAGGTAGCCGTCGCCGTCGAGCGATTCGATCAGCACGTTCAGCGCCGCCAGGTCGTCGCCCGAAAGCCGCATGCCGGCGATCTGCGCGCGCAGGTGGTCCTGCAGGCTGGTGCCGGTGGCACGGCGGTCCTGCGCGTCGGTGCCGTCGTCTTCGCCGGCACCGCTGCCCGTGCCGGCCGAGGGTGTCTCGCGGATGCCATCGAAGTCGTCGGCCTCGGTGCCGTTTTCCCAGTCCTCGCGCTCGGTGGTGCCGAAGTCCTGGCCGCTGACCTCGGTCAGACCGTCGCCGTCGGCGGCCGCGTCGGCCGCACTGCCGGCGTCGCCGGTGTCGTTCTCGCGCTCGGCGCTGCTCGCGCGATCACCGGCGCGGTCGTCCTTGAGCGTGCGGTCCAGCGGTGTCTCGAAGGGGCTGGCGGCATCCTCCTCGACATCGAGGAAGGGGTTCTGCTCGAGCATCTGCTCGACTTCCTGGTGCAGCTCCAGCGTCGACAGCTGCAGCAGCCGGATCGACTGCTGCAGCTGCGGCGTCAGCGCCAGGTGCTGCGACAGCCGTACCTGGAGCGACGGCTTCATGCTCACATCTTGAAGTGTTCGCCGAGGTAGACCTTGCGCACCTCGGGGTTGGCGACGATCTCGGCGGGCGTGCCTTCGGCCAGCACGCGGCCTTCGCTGATGATGTAGGCGCGGTCGCAGATGCCCAGCGTCTCGCGCACGTTGTGATCGGTGATCAGCACGCCGATGCCGCGCTGGCGCAGGAAGCCGATGATGCGCTGGATCTCGAGCACCGCGATCGGGTCGATGCCGGCGAAGGGCTCGTCGAGCAGGATGAAGCGCGGCTGCGTGGCCAGCGCGCGCGCGATCTCCACGCGGCGGCGCTCGCCGCCCGACAGCGCCGGCGCCGGCGAATCGCGCAGCTTGTCGATGCCCAGGTCGAGCAGCAGCTGCTCGAGCAGTTCGTCGATGCGTGCCGGCGGCAGCGGCCGCCCGTCGGGGCCGAGCTGCAGCTCGAGCATCGCGCGCACGTTCTCCTCGACGGTGAGCTTGCGGAAGATCGACGCTTCCTGCGGCAGGTAGGACAGGCCCATGCGCGAACGGCGGTGGATGGGCATGCCCTCGATCGCGGTGCCGTCGATGCGGATCTGGCCCTCGTCGGCGCGCACCAGGCCGACCACCATGTAGAAGGTCGTCGTCTTGCCGGCGCCGTTGGGGCCGAGCAGGCCGACCACCTCGCCGGCGCTGACCGCCAGGTGCACGTCCTGCACCACGCGGCGCGCACCGTAGCTCTTGGCCAGGTGCTCGGCCTCGAGGCGGCTGACGGCGAGGGCGGGCGGGGTGTCGGCCATCAGCGCGCCGGACGCGAAGCGGCCTCGGCGGCCGGGCGCGGGCTCAGCACCGCGCGCACGCGCCCCGACGGGCTGCTGGCCGTGGGCGTGCCGCCCTGCACGCTGAACTGCTCGGCGGCATGGTTCCAGGTGATGAGCGAACCGGTGATCTCGTCCAGCGTGTCGCTGCCGCGCGTGCGCCGCACGACGCCGTTGCCGACGAAGCGCAGCACCTCGGCCTTGCCGTCGAATTCGACGCGGTCGGCGCGGCCTTCGACATGCTCGTCGACGCCGTCGCGCTTCTGGCGGTAGCTGACCGGCGCGCCGGCGCCGCCCCAGGCGGTGGCCTGGTGGTAACCGTCGGGCGTCTGGCGGATCTCCACCCGGTCGGCCTTGATGACCATCGTGCCCTGGGTGATGACGACATTGCCGCTGAAGCGACTGACCTGATTCTGCAGGTCGGCGGTGCCGGACTTGTCGGCCTGCACCTCCATCGGCTTGTTGCGGTCGGCCTTTTCGGCGACGGCCAGGCTGCTGGCCAGCACGCAGGCCAGCAGCGCCGATGCCAGCCGCAGGCGGCGGCGCGATGGCGGGGCGGGCAGGGGATGATTCATGTACGGCACGAAACTTGCAGACATTGTAGTCTCAAGTGACGGCCGAGAGGCGCTGGAATCGGTGAAATTTGCGGCAGGTGTCGGTGCGGACTGCCACCACGTCGCAGCGGTGGACTGCCACTGCCGAGCGGCCGGTGGCACACCACCGCACCCCGGCCCGCGTGCGTGCATCACACGCGGGCGTTCGTCAGCCTGACTCACCCCTTGCGGGCGCGCTGGATGAGGAAGTCTGCCACCACCAGCGTCTTGTCATGGCCGCCGGACAGCGAGGCCGACGTGAAATATCGACCATGAATGCCCACCAGCGGCACGCCGTCGACCTTGTAGGCCTCGGACAGCTGTCGGGCCTTGGCGGCCTTGGTATTGACCTGGAAGGACTTGAAGGCCTCGAGAAACTTCGCCTTGTCGGCGCCGGCGGCGGTGGCCAGGGCAACGGCGTCGTTTTCGCTGGTCAGGCGCTGGCCCTGGCCGTGGATGGCGGTGAAGATCCTGCGGTGCGCGGCCTCGAGCAGGCCGATCTCCTCCAGCGCGTAGTACAGCTTCTGTGCCACCACGTGCCGCGCGGTGAAGCCCACCGGCACGCGGCGAAAGGCGACGTCGGCCGGGAGCTTCTTCGCCCACGGTTCGAGCAGCGGCTCGAACGCGTTGCAGTGCGGGCACTCGTACCAGAAGAACTCCGTCACGTCGATCTTGCCGGGCTGCGGCAGCAACGCGGCGGCCAGCGGCTGCGCGAGCCTGATGTAGTGGGTGCCCTCGACCGGCGCCTGCGCGAGCGCCGGCGCAGCGGCCGTCAGGGCCAGGCCCGCGCCGGCCAGGTGGATCGAGAATTCGCGCCGCTTCATGGGAGTCCTTTCAGGGTCTGGGAGAGGGGGCCGTCGGTGGAGTCGATCAGGTCGGCTGAGTTCCGCATGCCAGCGGCCGTGCCTCAGGGGCGCTCGACGCGCACGAGTTGCGATTCGATGGCCGAGCCCTGCAGCTTGCCCTGCAGGCCCTCGGCATCGCCGCGTGTCTCGTACGGGCCCAGGCGCACGCGGTAGACGACACGGCCATTCTGTTCCCGTTCGGTGACCTTGGCACTGTGGCCCAGCATGGCCAGCCTGGCGCGCTGCTGTTCGGCCTCGTCGGCGCGCGTGTAGGCGCCGGCCTGCACGAAAAAGACGAAGGGCTCGGCGCCGCGCGGTGCCGGCGTGGCAGCGCCCGACAGGATGGCCGCCGGGTCCTTGCCTGCACGCGCGCCGCTGGCGGCGGCGCTGGCGGCGGCCGTTGCCGCGCCGCGGGCGGCCGAGGCCGCGGCGGCGGGCCCCGATGCGCCGGCCGCAGCCGATGCCGCGCCGGCCGCTGCCGGCAGCCTGGGCAGCTTGCCGGCCAGCGGCGCATTCGGATCCCAGTTGCGGTTGCGCGCCTGTTCGGCCTGATCCTGCTCGGGCGTGCGCTGCGGCACCTTGTTGACGAAGGGCACAGGGGCCTTGGTGATGTAGAGCGCCACGCCCAGCGCCAGCGACAACCCGACCAGCAGCCCGACGATGACGCCGAGCACGAAGCCGCCCCGCTGCGGCGCCCTCATGCCGAGGCCCCGGCCGGCGCTTCGGCGCGCTGCATCGATGCGGGGGCGCTCACGCCCAGCACCGCCAGGCCGTTGTGCAGCACCTGGCGCGTGGCGGCCAGCAGGGCCATGCGGGCACGCGTGAGCCCGGCATCGTCGGACAGGAAGCGCTCGGCCGCATACCAGCCGTGCAGCGCGGCCGCCAGATCGCGCAGGTAGAAGGCGACGTCGTGCGGCGCCAGATCGGCGGTGGCCCGCGTCAGCATGTCGGGATAGTCGGCCAGCTTCAGCAGCAGCGCCTGCTCGGTGGGTGCTGCCAGGCGCGAGAGCTCGGCCGCGGCCAGCGAAGCCGGGGCGGCATCGCCCCCCTGCGCCTGGTACTGCGACAGCACCGAGCAGATGCGCGCATGCGCATACTGCACGTAGAAGACCGGGTTCTCGTCGCTCTGCTTCAGCGCCAGATCGACGTCGAAGACGAATTCGGTATCGGCCTTGCGGCTGATGAGGAAGAAGCGCACCGCATCGCGGCTGGTCCAGTCGATGAGGTCGCGCAGCGTGACGTAGCTGCCGGCGCGCTTGGAGATCTTCACCTCCTGGCCGCCGCGCATCACCGTCACCATCTTGTGCAGCACGTAGTCGGGGTAGCCGGCCGGGATGCCGACATCTGCCGCCTGCAGGCCGGCGCGCACGCGCGCGATGGTGCCGTGGTGGTCGGTGCCCTGCACGTTGATGACCTTGTCGAAGCCGCGCTGGAACTTGTCGATGTGGTAGGCGACGTCGGGCACGAAATAGGTGTAGGTGCCGTCGGACTTGCGCATCACGCGGTCCTTGTCGTCACCGTAGTCGGTGCTGCGCAGCCACAGCGCGCCGTCCTTCTCGTAGGTCTTGCCGTTGGCCACCAGGCGATCGACCGTGGCCTGCACGCGGCCGCTGGTGTAGAGGCCGGATTCCAGAAAATAGTGGTCGAACCTCAGGCCGAAGGCGCGCAGGTCCAGGTCCTGCTCGTGGCGCAGGTAGGCCACCGCAAACTGGCGGATGCCGTCGAGGTCGTCCACGTCGCCGGAGGCCGTGAACTCGCGGTCGTCGGCCTTCACCGTCTGGCGGTTGCGGAAGTCGTCGGCGATGTCCTGGATGTAGTCGCCGTTGTAGGCCGATTCCGGCCAGCCGTCGTCGCCGGGCTTCAGGCCCTGCAGGCGGCACTGCGTGGACTGCGCCAGCGTGCCGATCTGCACGCCGGCGTCGTTGTAATAGAACTCGCGCTGCACCTGCCAGCCCTGGGTGGCCAGCAGGTTGCACAGCGCGTCGCCCAGCGCCGCCTGGCGCGCATGGCCCACGTGCAGCGGGCCGGTGGGGTTGGCGGAGACGAACTCGACCATCACGCGCTGACCCTGCCCGGGGCTGCGGGCCGGCTGCTGGCCGTAGCACTGCGCGCCGGCCAGCACCTCGCCGACCACGCTCTGGCGGGCCGCCGGCGTCAGGCGCAGGTTGACGAAGCCGGGGCCGGCGATCTCGAGCGCGGCCACCCAGCGCTGCACGGCGGGGTCGGCCTGCAGGGCGTCGACCAGGGCTTTCGCGATCTCGCGCGGGTTCTTCTTCAGGCTGCGCGCCAGCGGCATCGCGGCGGTGATGGCGAGGTCGCCGTGGGTTGCCTGCCTGGGGGATTCGAAGACCGCGGCCGGCGGCGCTTCGGGGGCCAGCTGCGCCAGCGCCCGGGTCAGGGCCTGCAGCAGCTCCTGCTTGGCTTGGATCATCGCGCGATTCTACGGGTGGGGGTTGCGCCGTCCCCATGGGCCGGTAAGCGCCGGCATCGGGCACCTGTTCGGCGTTATGCTGACATCGCGTCGCTGGCACGATGTCTCGCCGGGGCGTGCTGTCAGCCCCTGCGCCCCTGCGACCGCCATGACCGCCCCGGCCCCCCTCTCCCCAGGCCCGCCCCTGCCGCCTTGCCGCCGCTGATCGGCAAATACCCGGTGCTGGCGCGGCTGGGCGAGGGCGCCACCAGCGAGGTCTTCCTGGCCCGCGACGAGTTTCGCGGCGTCGACGTGGCGGTCAAGCGCGTGCGCCTGGGCCTGCTGCCCGATTCGCGCGAGTCGCACTTCCAGCGCCGCTTCTTCGCCGCCGAGGCGGCGCTGGTGGGGCGGCTCAACCATCCCAACGTGGTGCAGATCCTCGATGCCGTCTTCGACGATGCCGCGCCCTACCTGGTGATGGAATATGTCAACGGCGTGACGCTGCGGCGCTTCTGCCGCGCCGATGCGCTGCTGCCGCTGGACCAGATCGTCGAAATCGGCTTCAAGTGCGCGATGGCGCTGGGCTATGTCTACCGCCAGGGCGTGATCCACCGCGACGTCAAGCCGGCCAACCTGCTGGCGGTGATGAAGGGCGACCAGGTTGCCGACGTCAAGATCACCGATTTCGGCAGCGCCTTCAACCAGACCTCCGACGCCACGCAGGTCTACCGCGTGGGCTCGCTCGCCTACATGTCGCCCGAGCAACTCGACGGCGACACGCTCGACTGCCGCGCCGATGTCTATTCGCTGGCGGCGGTGCTGTACCACCTGATTGCCGGGCGCCCGCCCTTCGACGCCACGCGGCAGACGGCCATCATGCACCAGATCTACAACGTGCAGCCGGCCTCGCTGCGCACGCTGCGCGAGGGCGTCTCGGAGCGGCTGGACCTGCTGATCCTGGGCGCGCTGGCCAAGGACCGCGACCAGCGGCCGGCCGACTGGGACCGCTTCGCGCGCGAGCTGTCGGCGCTGGTCACCGACCACGAGGTGCCGCGCGGCCACGCGCAGGGCGTGCTCGATTCCGAGCGTTTCAACCTGCTGCGCTCGCTCGACTTCTTCCGCGATTTCGGTGACGTCGAACTGTGGGAGGTGGTGCACCGCGCGCGCTGGCAGCGCCTGCCCTTCGGCCATGCCATCTACCACAAGGGCCAGGAGGGCGACGACTTCCACATCCTGGCCAGCGGCACGGTCGACGTCTTTCGCGACGGCCAGCGCGTGGCGCGGCTGGGAGCCGGCGATTCGGTCGGCGAGATGGCCTACCTGGCCCCCAACCCCGACCTGCGCGTGCACAGCACCGACGTGCTGGTGGCCGAGCCGGTGACCGCGATCTCGTTCACGCCGCATACGCTGGGGCAGGTGTCGATGGCCACGCGCCACCTCTTCGACGGCGCCTTCATCCGCGTGCTGGTGCGCCGGCTGCATGCCGCACACGAGGCGCTGGCACACCCGCGGCGCATCCTGTAGGCGCGGACTGTGGCCGCGGCGCGTCATCCGCAAGCGGTCCGGCGCGTTGACGACTTGTCGGTGCGGCGCCGGGCATGCTGGAATGCGCGGCCGTCCACCGGCATTCGATCATCCACGAGGAGAACCCGATGAAGACCCTGGCTTCGATCCTGGCCGTCTGCGCCAGCGTGCTGCTGACCGTGCCGCTTTCGGCGGCCGCTGCCGACAAGGCCACCTGCGAAAAGTCCGCCGACGACAAGAAGCTCGCCGGCGCGGCGCGCAACAGCCACGTCAAGAAGTGCATGGGCGATGGCGGTGGCAGCGCCGCCTGCGAGGCCAAGGCGCTGAGCAAGGACGGCAAGCCGCTGGCCGGCGCCGCCAAGGCCAGCTTCATGAAGAAGTGCGAGGCCGAGGCCAAGAAGTAAAGCCGTCCCGGCTCCACCCGTGATCGAGGGCGCTGCGGCGCCCTCGCATCGTTTCAGGCCGCTGCCCAGTAGGCCGCGTCGCCATAGCTGTGCTTGACGAAGTCGATCCACAGCCGCACGCGCAGCGGCAGGTGCTTGCGCTGCGGGAAGACGGCGAAGATGCCGCTGGGCGGCGCCGCAAAATCATGCAGCACCACCTGCAGGCGGCCGGCGGCGACCTCGCGCTCCACCTCCCAGGTGCTGCGCCAGGCCAGCCCCAGGCCGGCCAGGCACCAGTCGTGCAGCACCTGTCCGTCGCTGCAGTCCAGCCGCCCGCCCGGTCGCAGGTGGGTGAGGGCACCATCGATCATGAAGGCCCAGCCGCGCGTCTGGCTGGCCTCGGACGACAGCGCCAGGCATTCGTGGCGCGACAGTTCGGCCGGCGTCTTCGGCACGCCGGCGCGCTGCAGGTAGGCGGGTGCCGCCACGCACAGGCGCCAGTTGTCGGCCAGGCGCACGCTGACGAGGCTGGAGTCACCCAGGTCGCCGACGCGGATGGCGCAGTCGAAGCCCTCGTTGACGATGTCGACCACGCGGTCGGACAGGTTCAGCGACACGCTCACGTCGGGGTGCTGGGCCAGGAATCTCGGCACCAGCGGCGCGACGTGGCGGCGGCCGAAACCGGCCGGCGCGGTGATGCGCAGGTGGCCGCTGGCCTTCACGCCGCCGGCGCTGACGCTGGCCTCGGCATTGGCCAGATCGGCCAGCAGGCGCTGGCAGTCCTCGAGAAAGGCGCTGCCCTCGTGCGTGAGCGAGATGCGCCGCGTGGTGCGCAGCAGCAGCTTGACGCCCAGGCGCTCTTCCAGCGCATCGATGCGCCGGCCGATCACCGCCGGCGCCACGCCCTCGGCGCGCGCCGCAGCCGTCAGGCTGCCCCTGGCGGCCACCGCAACCAGGGTTTCGATCTGCTTGAGCCGATCCATGGCACGCAACTATGCATCAAATTGACAGCAATCCATGAATCTCGGCGTCGTTAATGCGTGACCACGGTTCGAATACAGTCCCGGGCATGAAACTGCGCGCCGTCCTGTTCGACGCCTACGGCACCTTGTTCGATGTCTACAGCGTCGCGCTGCTGGCCGAGCAGCTGTTTCCGGGACAGGGCGAGCGCCTGGCCGTGATCTGGCGCGACAAGCAGATCGACTACACACGCCTGGTGTCGATGAGCGGCCGCTACCGGCCATTCTGGGAGCTGACACGCGCCGGCCTGCGCTTTGCCTGCACCCGCCTGGGCCTGACGCTCGACGCCGCCGCCGAGGAGCGGCTGATGAACCAGTACCACCACCTCAGCGCCTTTCCCGAAAACCACGCCGTGCTGGCCGAGCTGCAGCGCCGCGGCGTGCCCGCGGGCATCCTGAGCAACGGCGACCCGGCGATGCTGCAGGTGGCGGTGAAGAGCGCCGGCTTTGCCGATGCACTGCAGCACCTGATTTCGGTCGACGCCGTGCAGCGTTACAAGACCGACCCCGCCGCCTATGCGCTGGGGCCGCAGGCGCTGGGGCTGCCGGCGCGCGAGATCCTGTTCGTCTCCAGCAACGGCTGGGACGCCATCGGCGCCACCTGGTTCGGCTATGCCACGCTGTGGGTCAACCGCAGCGGGCTGCCGCTGGACCCGCTGGGCACCGAGCCCACGCGCACGGGCAGCAGCCTGCGCGACGTGCTCGACTTTTTCTGAACCTCTCTTCGACGAGACCGACCATGACCGACCGCATCAACGTCCATGGCCTGCAGGTGGCCGCCAACCTGCACCGCTTCATCGACGAGCAGGTGCTGCCCGGCACCGGTGTCGAGCCGGCGGCCTTCTGGGCCGGCTTCGATGCCCTCGTCGCCGACCTGGCGCCGAAGAATGCCGCGCTGCTGGCCGAGCGCGATCGCCTGCAGGCCGAACTGGACGCCTGGCACCGCGCCAACCCGGGCCCGATCCGGGCGATGAAAAAATACAAGGCCTTCCTGCACAAGATCGGCTACCTGGTGCCGGTGCCGGCCAGGGTGCGCGCGACGACGAAGAACGTCGACGCCGAACTGGCGCTGCAGGCCGGCCCGCAGCTGGTGGTGCCGATCACCAATGCGCGCTATGCGCTGAATGCCGCCAATGCGCGCTGGGGCAGCCTGTACGACGCGCTCTACGGCACCGACGCCTTGTCCGAAGCCGACGGCGCCACCAAGGTCGGGCCCAACGGCGAGGGCTACAACCCGGTGCGCGGCGCCAAGGTGATCGAATACGCCCGCCATGTGCTCGACCGCTGCGTGCCGCTTCAGCGCGGCTCGCACCTCGACAGCACGGCCTACCGCGTGGTCGACAACAACCTGCAGGTCACGCTGAAGGACGGCAAGGCCGTGGGCCTGAAGAACCCGGCGCAGTTCGTCGGCTTCCAGGGCGAGATGGGTTCGCCGTCGGCGGTGCTGCTGTCGCACCACGGCCTGCACCTGGACATCCGCATCGACGCCACGCATCCCATCGGCAGGACCGATCCGGCCGGCGTCGCCGACCTGGTGCTGGAAGCCGCGTTGTCGACCATCCTCGACCTCGAGGATTCGGTCGCCGTGGTCGATGCCGACGACAAGCTGCTGGCCTATGGCAACTGGCTGGGCATCCTCAAGGGCACGCTGACCGAGCCGGTCACCAAGGGCGGCAAGACCTTCCAGCGCGGACTCAACCCCGACCGCCTCTATACCGGCCCGCGTGGCGAGGACGTGGCGCTGCACGGCCGCAGCCTGCTGTTCGTGCGCAACGTCGGCCACCTGATGAGCAACCCGGCCATCCTGTGGGGCGCCGATGGCAGGGAGATCCCGGAAGGGATCATGGACGCGGTGATCACCACCACCATCGCGCTGCACGACCTGAAGAAGACCGACGGCCTGCGCAACAGCCGCCGCGGCAGCGTCTATATCGTCAAGCCCAAGATGCACGGCCCGGCGGAAGTCGCCTTCGCGGCCGAGCTGTTCGGCCGCGTCGAGCAGCTGCTGGGCCTGCCCAAGGCCACCGTCAAGCTGGGCATCATGGACGAGGAGCGCCGCACCAGCGTCAACCTCAAGGCCTGCATCGCCGCGGCCGCCGACCGCGTGGCCTTCATCAATACCGGCTTCCTGGACCGCACCGGCGACGAGATGCACACCGCCATGCACGCCGGCCCGATGCTGCGCAAGGGCGACATGAAATCCAGCGCCTGGATCCAGGCCTACGAGCGCAGCAACGTGCTCATCGGCCTGGAATGCGGGCTGCGCGGCAAGGCGCAGATCGGCAAGGGCATGTGGGCCATGCCCGACCTGATGGCCGCCATGCTGCAGCAGAAGATCGGCCACCCGAAGGCCGGCGCCAACACCGCCTGGGTGCCCAGCCCGACGGCGGCCACGCTGCACGCGCTGCACTACCACCAGGTCGACGTCTTCAAGGTGCAGAAGGCGCTGGAGAAGGTCGACATCGATGCCGAGCGCGAGGCCATCCTCGACGGCCTGCTGACGGTGCCGGTGGTGAAGACGCCCAAGTGGACCGATGCCGACAAGCAGCAGGAGCTGGACAACAACGCACAGGGCATCCTGGGTTATGTGGTGCGCTGGGTCGACCAGGGCGTGGGCTGCTCCAAGGTGCCCGACATCCACAACATCGGCCTGATGGAAGACCGCGCCACGCTGCGCATCAGCAGCCAGCACATGGCCAACTGGCTGCTGCACGGCGTGGTGAGCAAGGCGCAGGTGCGCAGCACGCTCAAGCGCATGGCCAAGGTGGTGGACAAGCAGAATGCCGGCGATGCCGCCTACCGCCCGATGGCGCCGGGCTTCGACGGCGCCGCCTTCCAGGCCGCCTGCGACCTGGTCTTCAAGGGGCTGGCGCAGCCCAGCGGCTATACCGAACCGCTGCTGCATGCCTGGCGCTTGAAGGTCAAGGCCGCGGGCTGACGCTGCAGGGGCCGCCGGTGTCGACATCCGTGCTCGACGACCGCCGCAGCGGCACCTTCACCGCCAGCAGCGGCGCCACCTGGCGCTGCTTCACCGATGCCGTGATGGGCGGCGTCTCGACCGGCTGGATGTCGGTCGAGACCATCGACGGCCGTGCCGCGCTGGTCCTGCGCGGGCAGGTCAGCCTGGCCCACAACGGCGGCTTCGTGCAGATGGCGCTGGACCTGCCGGCGCCGCCTGCGGCCGGCGTGCAGGGCATCGAGTTCGATGTCCATGGCAACGGCCGCCGTTACGGCCTGCACCTGCGCACCGCGGACATGACCGCGCCCTGGCAGGCCTGGCGCGCACGCTTCGACGCGCCGCCGCGCTGGCAGACGCTGCGCCTGCCCTGGAGCGGCTTCGAGCCCCACCGCACGCCGGGCGCGCTGGAGCCGGTGCGCATCCGCCGCATCGGGCTGCTGGCGATCGGTGAGCCCGGCGAGGTGGCGCTGAACCTCGGCCGCATCGCATTCTGGTGAGCCGGTCGCCGGCGGCGACGCTCACCCCGAGGCGCCGCGCGCCCGGCAGTCGTCGTTTGCGCTGGCGCAAACCGAGTCCGACGGTCGGGGTTTCGCGGGTTCACGCCGGCGGCGGGAGTGCCGACACTTGGAGCCTGCCAACAAAGGGGCCGAGGAGGCTGCATGGATTTTTCGAAACGGGTCGCGGTGATCACCGGTGGCGCCAGCGGCATCGGCCGCGCGGTGGCGGCGGCGCTGGCCAGGCGCAATGCCGGCGCCGTGGCGCTGGTCGACATGAACGAGGCCATCCACGATGTGGCCGCGCAGCTCAATACCGAAGCCGGGCGAGACTTCGCGCTGGCCTACCGCGGTGACGCCACCGACCCGGCGTTCCGCGCCTCGGTCTTCGACGACGTGAGCGCGCGACACGGCCCGGTGTCGCTGTGCGTGCCGGCCGCCGGCATCACCCGCGACGACCTGGCGGTGCGCGTCGACAAGGCCACCGGCAAGGCCCGCATCTACCCGCTGGAGCAGTTCCGCCAGGTGGTGGAGGTCAACCTGATCGCGCCCGTGTACTGGGCGCTGGAGATGATCGGGCGCGTGGCCGCCGACCGCGCCGCCAGGGGCCTCAAGCGCTGGACGCCCGACGAGAAGATCCAGGGCTCGGTGGTCTTCATCGGCTCGGTCTCGTCGCAGGGCAACCGCGGCCAGATCTCGTACGCCAGCACCAAGGCCGGGCTGGAGGGTGCGGCGGCCACCATCATGAAGGAGGCCATGTTCCATGGCGTGCGCTGCAGCGTGATCCACCCCGGCTTCACCGACACGCCGATGGTGCGCGCGATGGGCGCCGACTACGTGGCCAGGAATATCCTGCCGTATACGCAGCTCGGGCGCCTGATCCGCCCCGACGAGATTGCCGACGCCATCTGCTTCATGCTGTCGAACTCGGCGGTCAGCGGCCAGCTGTGGGTGGATGCCGGCTGGCACGCCCCCGCCTGAAGCCGGCAGCGCCAGACAGGAGACCCACCCATGGCCCGTACCCGCCAGCCCGCCCCGAGCGGGCAGGACTTCGACCGCGAATTGCGCGCCCAGATGGCGCAGATGACCGCCGGCCTCGCGCCCACGGCCTTCACCACCGCCTGGGCCGACTGGGCGATGCACCTGGCGCAGTCGCCGGCGCGGCTGCAGGAACTGCAGCAGCAGGCGGCACAGCGCGCGCAGGACACCTGGGCCTTCGCGCTGCGCGCGCTGGCCGGCGCCGGCGTGGCGCCGTCCGACGGCTTCGAAGGCACGCCCGACCGCCGCTTCGAGGGCGCGGACTGGACGCGCTTCCCGTTCAACGTCTATGCGCGCGCCTACCAGAACACCGCGGCGCTGATGCGGCAGGCGGTGACCGACGTCCACGGCGTGACCGACTACCACGCGCAGCTGGTGGGTTTTGCCGTGCGCATGCTGCTGGATGCCAGCTCGCCGGCCAACTACCTGGCCAGCAACCCCGAGGTGCTGGCGCTGACGCTGGCCGAGAAGGGGCAGAACCTGCAGCGCGGCTTCCAGCACCTGGTGGACGACGTGCAGCGCACGCTCGAGGGCGCGGGCCCCGTCGGCACCGAGGATTTCGAGGTCGGCACCCACGTCGCCGCCACGCCGGGCCAGGTGGTCTTTCGCAACGATCTGATCGAGGTCCTCCAGTACACGCCCACCACCCGCGACGTGCACGCCGAGCCCGTGCTGATCGTGCCGGCGTGGATCATGAAGTACTACATCCTCGACCTGAGCGCGCGCAACTCGCTGGTGCGCTACCTGGTCGAGCAGGGGCACACGGTCTTCATGCTGTCGTGGAAGAACCCCGACGAGGACGACCGCGAGGTCGGCATGGACGACTATGTCAACCAGGGCCTGCGGGCCGCGCTCGACGCGGTGACGGCGATCGTGCCGCGGCAGAAGGTGCACGCGGTGGGCTACTGCATCGGCGGCACGCTGCTGGCGATCGGTGCGGCGGCGCTGGCGCGCGAGCAGGACGACCGGCTGGCGTCGATCACGCTGTTCGCGGCACAGACCGACTTCTCCGAGCCCGGCGAACTGGCCTATTTCATCAACCCGGCGCAGCTGGCGATGCTCGAGGCCAGCATGCACAAGAAGGGCGTGCTCGAAAGCAAGCAGATGGGCGGCGCCTTCGCGATGCTGCGCGCGCAGGACCTGATCTGGCAGCCCGCGGTCGAGACCTACCTCAAGGGCCAGCGCGCCGCGATGATCGACCTCATGGCCTGGAATGCCGACGGCACGCGCATGCCCTGGCGCATGCATTCCGAATACCTGTACCGGCTGTACCTCGACAACGAGCTGGCCACCAACCGCTTTCCGGTCGACGGCAAGCTGGTGCGGCTGTCGGACATCCGCGTGCCGATGTTCGTGGTCGGCACCGAAGCCGACCATGTGGCGCCGTGGAAATCGGTCTACAAGGTCGACAACCTGGTGCGCAGCGACGACTTCACCTTCCTGCTCACCGCCGGCGGCCACAACGCGGGCATCGTCTGCGGGCCGGTGCACCCCAAGCGCCACTACCGCATCAAGACGCGCCGCCTGGCCGATCCGCACCTGGCGCCCGACGACTGGATGGAAGCCGCCGAGCGCGTGCAAGGCGCCTGGTGGCCGGCCTGGCAGGCCTGGCTGGCAGCGCATTCCGGCGCCCGCGGCAAGCCGCCGGCGATGGGCGCGCCGAAGAAGGGCTACGCCGTGCTCGAGCCGGCGCCAGGGCAGTACGTGCGGCAGCGCTGAGGCCGCGCGCAGGACCGACGCCGCCCGGGCAGCGCCAGCACCGCCAGCAGCACCAGCGCCAGCGACCCGGGTTCGGCAACCGGCACCTCGGTCACGATGGGCGTCATCGTGCCGGTAAAACGGCCGTTGCCGACGAAGGTCAGGCCGGTCACGAAGGCCGTGGCGTCAGAAGGGTCGAGGCCCGCAGCGGCTTCGATGCCGCGCACCGCAAAACGCCCGACGCCGACCGCGCCGAAGTCGTACGCCACGCCGCCCTGCAGGTCGATGCCGCTGTCGACGTAATCCGCACCATCCCACAGCAGCAGGTCGAACCAGTTGTCGCCGATGCCTGCCGGCAGCAGCACCGAGGCGAAATTCGGGTCCCCCGCCCCGATGGCGTAGATGTAGCCGATGGCGATGAGCGGGTCGATGAAGGTGGTGGCATCGGGCCCGACGCTGCCGATCTCGAAGTGGTACGTGCCATCGACGACGGTCGGCAGGTAGACCTGGGGTGGTGCACCGTCGGCCAAGGGCGTGAAGTTGAACGAGGCCGATGACATGCGCAGGATCTGTGCGTTGCCGCTGCCTGCCACGTACAGGGCCGGGTCACCCCGTGTGTCGACCAGCGACAGGCCGAGGATGTAGTCACCGCCTGTGTGCAGTTGCTGACCCGAGGACAGCAGCGCAGGCAGCGTATACGACACCGCGCTGCCCGGCAGCCGCGCGACATGGATGACGTCGGCTTGTCCGCGCACGTTCAAGGCTGCGCGGTCGAAGACGTTCACGCGCACGGCATCGGGCGCAAATCCCGCTGGGACCTGCCACGTCATGGTTGGCGTCGTCCCGCTGCCGCCGATGGTGACGCTGGCCGCAAACGGCACCGGCTGCTCGGCGCCGGCCAGCGACGGTGCGGCGACTTCCAGCGCCGCCTCGCCCGCGCGCTCGAAGCGCAAGGTCCAGGGAACGGCCAGCCGGCCGGCATCGAAGCGGGTCGAGTTGGCGCAGAAGTTCGGACTCACCGCCAGCGGGCCGCAGGGGCTGATCCGATCGGCATAGCCATCCGGTGCATAGGTCGCAGTCAGCCAGGTGCCCAGCGAGCCCCCGGCAATGTCGGCGCCATACTGCAGCCGGTCGCCGGCGGCCGCGTTGGCATTGTTCGGCCCGCGCGTGTCGCGAAACATGTTTACCGAGCCGGGCACCAGCTCGATCGGTACCGCGGCCGCGACGGTCGCACCCAGCGCAAGTGCTGCCGGCAGGACCCAGCGCGCGAGCCGGACCTCGAATCGTTGTCTGGACATGGCCGGGGGTCTCCTGCGCCTGCACCGCCGCCTGAACCTGCAGCAGTGCGCCCGGCACCCGACCGACGCGGCGGAAAAAACCGGGCAGCGTTGCCGACGAGCCTGCGCGTCGGTCGTCGCCAACGGCGTTAGCAACCCGTTACGAAGTCGTTACCATGCCCCCCGAAATCAGGGTGTTGCGCGCCTTGTCTGCCTTGGCGCTGGCGGTGCGTCGTGCGCAGTGGTGTAGCTTCGGGTTGTTCGCCGAAGTTTCGCGCTCCCGGCGAGGTCCCGGCGGGCCTGGGTGCGATGAACGGCGAAGGAGGCCTTTGTCCGTGGTCGATCTGCATGTGCTGGGCAGCTTCCGGTTCCGTGCCGACCCGGACGTCGAGCCGGTGCGGCTGTCGCACAGGTCGCAGGCCTTGTTGACCTGTGTGGTGCTGGCGGGCGAGCAAGGCATGTCCCGCCAGCAGCTCGCCGCACTGCTCTGGGGTGACCAAGCCGATGCAGCCGCACGCAATGCGCTGCGACAAGCCTTGCATCGCCTGCGGCGCGAATTGGGGGCGGCCGCGACTGCCCTTGTGTGCACGGCCGAGCGGGTGGGCCTGAGCGCTGCCGGCTGGCGCATCGATCTCTGGTGTTTCGAGGCGCTTTCCGCTCGAGCCGATCCCGCCAGCTGGCTGGAAGCGCTCGACCACTACGGCGGCGAGTTGGCCGCCGATGTGGAGGGGGGCACCGAGTTCTCGGCCTGGGCGGCGGTCGAGCGCAGCCGTCTGCGCCAGCGCGCCCAGCAACTGCTGGCGCTTGCCAGCGAGCGCATTGAGCTGCAGGCCCACCTCGACACCTTGCTGCATCGGGCCAGGATGCTGCTGACGGCTGACCCCTTGCACGAGGGCAGCCACTGCGCATTGATCCGCCTCTACGCCCGCGCCGGGTGGCGCGCGAAGGCCGCCGAGGCCTGGCTGGAGTGCCGGCGCGTGTTGCGCCACGAGGTGGGTGTCGAACCCAGCACGGCCACCCGGGAGATGGTCGAGTGCTTGCTCGACCCCGGCGCTGGCTCCGGCGTCCAGGCCGTGGCGCCGGTCGCGTGCCTGGCGCATTCGTCCGCGATCTTTGCGCGCCAGCGCGGTCCGACCCTGGTGCTGGATCTGATGCTGCGCGGCTGGCAGTTGTTCGTTTTGTATACGTCCGGGGCAAACAGGCAGGCGCGCGAGGTCTTCGCGCAGGTGGTGGACCACGAGGGTGAGCACGCCGAGGCGCTGGCGCTGATCGGATTCACGCATTGGCTCGACGCGGTGAATGGCTGGTGCAGCGATGTGCGCGGCAGTCTCGACGCCACGGCCCGGTTTGCCGAGCGCGCGCTGGCCTGCAACCGCGCTTGCGCCACGCCACACCATCTGCAGGGCAAGCTGTTGTTGTGGCAGGGCCGGCACGCGCAGGCCCTGGCCGCGCTGCAGCGCGGCATGGAGCTGGCGCCGACGGCGGGCTATGCCCACTTCCACCTCGCCGAGTGGGCGATGTGGGTTGGCCGGGGGCACGAGGCGCTGGCGCACATGGAACGCGCGCTGCAGCTCGATGCCAACGAGCATGGGGTGTTCTTCACCATTCGCGGCATGGCGGCCTGGACACTGCGCGAATACGACGCCGCAGCCGACGCGCTGCAGCGTGCGCTGACGCGCAACCCGGACTATGCCTGGGCCCATGGTGCGCTCGCCGCGGTCTTGGCGGAGTGCGGCGCGCCCTCCGATGCACGGGCCTGCGCGGATGCGGCCGGCCGGCTCAACCGTCGCTTCAGCCTCGACTTTGCCGCCCGCGCCTTGCCCTTTGCCGACGATCGTCTGCGCCAGCGCCTGGTGCTGGCCTGGCAGGCGGCGGGGATGCCGGCGCGCGAGCGCGCAGCGGGCACGCAACCGTGACGGCGTCGTGCGCGCCTGCGCGGCGGCCCACGGGTCGACGCTGAAATCCGTCACCCACCGCGCCGACCAGGCCCGGTGAAGAAGCCGTGCAGTTGGCGCTGCCCCCGGCCTGCGGCGGCGTTCCGACGCGCGCGCCAAGCGCGCACAGACATGGCAGCAACGTCGCAGGAACGACCTTGGCGGCCAGAGACCCGAGGCGTAGACTGCCCGCCGGCACGTCACCGCATGTGCCCCGGTCCGCCGCCAGAGCGGACGCGCGTCCTTTCCTGCTGGGGCTGCAGCGGCCCCTTTTCGCACGGTACGGCTTGTACCTCCTCTGCGCGTTCACAAGCACACCCAGAAGGGCGGTGCCGGGCGTTCGTGCGTGCCTGGCGTGGCCCCCAGGGTCCAACCACACCCGAGGAGACCCCATGAAACTTCCGTTCAGACCCGCGTCCAGGCTCGTGATGGTGGCCGCATCGATGGTGGCGCTGGCGTGGCCCGCAGCGATCACGGCACAGTCACCTGCCAAGGAGGGCCGCTTCGATTTCGTCGCCTGCTGGTCGGGCACGAGCAATGCCATGCCGTTTTCCAAGACGCACTCGGCTTACACGATGGAATTTACCGGCATGACCCGCAGCAACATCGCCGACAGCCCGTTCGACAACAACAGCTTCCGCTGCATCGGCGTCGGCGGCAACCTCGGCGGCAGCGCGACGATGACCGTCTACTGCGAATCCGTCGACCGCGACGGTGACAAGCGCCTGGCCGTGTACCACACCGACGCCAGCGGCAAGACCAGCCGCGAAACCGTGGCCGGCACCGGCAAGTTCGAGGGCATCACCAGCACGATCGACGTCGTGCCGCTGGGCCCGTTTCCGGTCGTCAAGCCCGGTACGTTCCAGAACTGCAACCGGCAGTCGGGCACCTACAGGATGAAGTGAGTCGATGCGCGCGGGGCCAGATGCGGCGGCGCCTGCGCCCGGCCGGCTGATGCGCGGCATCGCAAATCCCGATTGGCGGCCCGGGGCCGCGCTGGCTATCGTGCGCGACTTCCAGACATCCGACACGGAGACAGCGCATGCCCTCGTTTGCCCGCATCACCCTGGCCGTAGCCCTCGCATCGGCGATGGTCACGGTGCCGGCCTCCGCCGGCACCGTGACCGTGGTCACCTCGTTCCCGAAAGAGCTGACCCAGGCCTACAAGTCGGCCTTCGAGAAGGCCCACCCGGGCATCAGGATCGAGATCCTCAACAAGAACACGGTGCAGGGCATCGCCTATGTGCGTGAGCTGCCGGCGGGCCAGCGGCCCGATGTCTTCTGGGCCTCGGCGCCCGATGCCTTCGAGGTGCTGGCGGGCGGCAGGCTGCTGGAGCATATCGCCGGCCTGGCCAACAAGGCGGCACCGGCCAAGGTGGGTGCCTACCCGATCAACAACCCGCAGGGCCTGTACCTGGGCCAGGCGCTGGCCGGCTACGGCCTGATGTGGAACACCCGCTACATGGCGGCCAACAAGCTGCCCGCGCCCCGGCAATGGGCCGACCTGATGAAGCCGGCATATTTCGGCCACGTGGCCACCAGCTCGCCGTCGCGGTCGGGAACCACGCACCTGACGGTGGAAACGATGCTGCAGGGCGAAGGCTGGAACAAGGGCTGGACGCAGCTGCTGCAGATCGGCGGCAACTGCGCGGCCGTCACCGAGCGCAGCTTCGGCGTGCCCGACGGCGTCAACAACGGCCAGTTCGGCATCGGCCTGGTGATCGACTTCTTCGGCCTGGCGGGCAAATACAGCGGCTTTCCGGTCGAGTTTGTCTACCCCGACGTGACGGCGGTGGTGCCGGCCAATATCGGCCTGGTGGCCGGCGGCAAGAATGCGGAAGAAGCGAAGAAGTTCATCGCCTATACCGTCAGCCAGGAGGGCCAGCAGCTGCTGTACGACCCGAAGATCTCGCGCCTGCCGATCCTGCCGCCCGAACAGATGGGCGGCAAGACACCCCAGGGTTACCCCAACCCCTTCGAGATCGCCAAGCGCGCCAAGGTGCAGTTCGATTCCGACCTCTCCGAGTCGCGCTACAACGTGGTGTCGGCGCTGTTCGACCAGACCATCACCTTCCGGCTGAAGGAACTGCAGGCGGCCACCAAGGCCATCCACGCGGCCGACGCGGCGCTGGCGAAGAAGCCCAATCCCAAGGCGGCGGCGCTGCTGAAGGAGGCGCGCGATGCCGCCTTCACGCCGGTGGTCGACGCCGGCAAGGTGGCCGACAAGGAATTCCTCGCCGTCTTCGCCGCCAGCAAGAAGGACGCCGCCGTCAACAAGCGCGTGACGGCGCTGGAAGACCACTGGAATACCAGCGCGCGCCAGAACTACGAGCGCGCCCGCAGCCTGGCCGAGCAGGCCCTCGCCGCCGCACGCTGAAGCCCGGGTCGTGATGTCGACGACGCGCCCCGGCGTCTGGCTGGCTGGCGCACTGGTGCTGGCCTTCCTGCTGCTGTTCCTGGTGCTGCCGGTCGGCCGCGTGTTCTACACCGCCTTCGTCGAGGCCGACGGCACGCCCACGCTGGGCCACTTTGCCGCCTTCTTCTCGCAGAGCCTGATGAAGGAGGCCTTCTTCAACAGCCTGTACGTGGCGGTGATGTCGGCGATCTTCGCCGCGCTGATCGCGGTGCCGCTGGCGTATTTCACGGTGCGCTTCGACTTCCGCGGCGCCCTGCTGATCCAGACGCTGGGCGTGCTGCCGCTGATCATGCCGCCCTTCGTGGGCGCGGTGGCCATGCAGCTGATCTTCGGCCGCTCGGGCTCGGTCAACCTGCTGCTGGACGAGTGGCTGGGCTTCACGCTGCCGATCATGGAGGGGCTCAACGGCGTCATCTTCGTCGAGGCCATCCACTACTTCCCGTTCATCCTGATGAACCTGACGGTCGCGCTGCGCAACATCGACGGCGCGATGGAAGAGGCGGCGATGAACCTGGGCTGCCGCGGCTGGCGGCTGTTCTGGCGCGTGATCTTTCCGCTGGCGCTGCCGGGCTTCGTGGCCGGGGCCTCGCTGGTGTTCGTGAAGGTCTTCGACGACCTGGGCACGCCGCTGGTGCTGGGCCAGACCAACCTGCTGGCGCCGCAGGCCTACCTGCGCATCACGCAGGTCGGGCTGGAGGATCCGATGGGCTACGTCATCAGCGTCATCATGATCGTCTTCTCGATCGTGGCGATGGCGCTGTCGGCCCAGGTGCTGCGCGGCAAGGACTACGCCACCACGCAGAAAGGCGGCGGCAGCATCCAGCGCCGCGTGCTGTCGCCGCTGGGCTCGCTGATGGCCTATGGCTGGATCTTCGTCGTGCTGCTGATCGTGCTGTCGCCGCACCTGGGCGTGCTGCTGCTGAGCTTGGCCAAGGTGTGGAGCTTCTCGCCGTTGCCCGATGCCTATACGCTGGATCACTACGCCACCGTGTTCCAGGACTCCAGCGGCATGATCCGCAACACGCTGCTGTACTGCGGCCTGGCTGCGGGCATCGACGTCATCCTGGGCGCGACCATCGCCTACCTGATCTTCCGCACCAAGCTGCCGGCCAGGCAGTGGCTGGACTGGATCGCCACCGCGTCGCTGGCGGTGCCGGGCATCGTGCTGGCCATCGGCTACCTGCGCCTGTACAAGGGCATCACGGTGCCGGGCACCGACGTGCTGCTCACCAGCACCTGGGTGATGATCATGCTGGCCTATGCGGTGCGGCGGCTGCCCTATGCGCTGCGCAGCTGCGTGGCGGCGCTGCAGCAGCTGCACGTGTCGCTGGAAGAAGCGGCCGAGAGCCTGGGCGCCACCAAGATGCGCACCATCCGGCGGATCGTCGTGCCGCTGATGGCCGGCGGCATCCTGGCCGGCTTCGTCACCAGCTTCATCACCGCGGCGGTCGAGCTCTCGGCCACCATCCTGCTGACCTCGGCCGAGAGCCAGGCGCCGATGAGCTACGGCATCTACCTCTACATGCAGAGCGTGGCCGGCCGCGGCCCCGGCGCCGCGCTGGGCGTGCTGGCCATCGCCGTGGTGGCCATCGGCACCTACCTCTCGCACAGGGTCGTGGAGCGCACGCAAAGCCGCTTCCAGCCCGCGGCCAAGGAATCCAGCACATGAAAAAGGTCAGCGTGCAGTGCCGCCACGTGCGGCTGTCCTATGGCGCCACCGAGGTGCTGAAGGATGTCGACCTCGACATCGAGCCGGGCGAGTTCTTCGCGCTGCTCGGGCCCTCGGGATCGGGCAAGAGCACGCTGCTGCGATTGATCGCTGGCTTCAACCGGCAGGACAGCGGCGAGCTGCTGATCGACGGCGTGGACATCTCGGCCAAGGCGCCGTGGGAGCGCAACATCGGCATGGTGTTCCAGAGCTATGCGCTGTGGCCGCATCTCACGGTGTGGGACAACGTGGCCTTCGGCCTGGTGGAGCGCAGGGTCGACAAGGCGACGATCAAGCAGAAGGTGGGCGCGGCGCTGGAACTGGTGGGCCTGTCGGCCTTTGCGCAGCGTCGGCCCAACCAGCTCTCGGGTGGCCAGCAGCAGCGCGTGGCGCTGGCGCGCACCATCGTCATCGAGCCGCAGGTGCTGCTGCTCGACGAGCCGCTGAGCAACCTGGACAAGACGCTGCGCGTGCAGATGCGCCAGGAGCTGCTGGCCATGCAGCGCCGCCTGGGCCTGACGACGATCTTCGTCACCCACGACCAGGAAGAGGCCATGAGCACCGCCGACCGCATGGCGGTGCTGGACCACGGCGTGGTGCAGCAGGTGGGCGCGCCGGCCGCGCTGTACGACCAACCGGTGAATGCCTTCGTCGCCAACTTCGTCGGCACCATGAACCTGCTGCCCGGGCGCGTGCGCGCGCGCCGCGGCGACGGCATCACGCTGGACGTCGAGGGCGTGGGCGAACTGCAGTTGGCGCCCGCCGCCGAGGCGCCCGCGGGCGACCGGCTGATGCTCAGCTTCCGCCCGCATTCGCTGCGCATGGACCATGCCGACGCCGCACGCGATGCGCGCCATGTGTGGATGCCGGGCACGGTGGAGGCGAGCGAATTTCTCGGCGAGTTCACGCGCTACCGCGTGCGCGTGGGGTCGCAGAGCCTGGCGGTGGACCAGGCCCATCGCGTGGGCGCGAGCACCTTGCCGGTCGGCGCTGCGGTGAGCCTGGGGCTCGAGCCGTCGCAGGTGCGGTTGCTGGCGGCCTGACGCGGCCGCGGCCCGCGCGCCGCGCTTTTCAGCCGCCGGACTGCGCCAGCGCCCAGGCGATGGCGTCGTCGAGCCGGTCGTCGCCCCAGAAGACCTCGCTGCCGTGGACGAAGCTCGGCGAGCCGAAGAGGCCCAGGGCGCGCGCGCGGTCGGTCTGGCGCGCATAGTCGGCGCGCACGGCGTCGCCGTCGGCGGCCTCGAGGCAGGCCGCGGCATCGCGGCCCAGGCCGGCGAGGATGCGCGCCAGCACCTCGGGCCGGCCCGGGTCCTGCTTGTCGAGAAACCATGCGCGGTAGGCCGCGCGCGTGAAGTCCGGGCACCAGCCCTGCATCGCGGCCAGCGTGGCCACGCGGTTGGCGCGCTCGTCGGCGTCGATCGGGTAGGGCGCGATGCCGTCGAACGGCACGCCGAAGCGGCGCGCGCGCCGTTCGAGGTCGCGCCACATGTAGGCCGTCTTCACGGGCTTGCCGGCGAACGGGATGTTGTTCTGCTCGCGCATCAGCGTGCGCACGCTGAACGGGCGCCAGACCAGCGCCACGCCCGCCTCGCGCGCGAGCGCTTCGGCGCGGTGCACCGACAGGTGCGAGTAGGTGCTGCCGATGAAGAAGAAGAACTCGAGCGTCGGTTCGCTGGCCATCGTCGACTCCTCGGGGTGCGTCGGTCCGGATCGGTCCGGATCGGCCCGGATGGGCCCGTGCGCCTAGAGCTGCAGCCGCGCCGCCAGCGCGCGCAGCCGTTCGATGCCCGGCTCCTTGCGCGGCCAGGTCAGCTCGACGCCGTCGCCGGCATGGCGCGGCAGCACATGCAGGTGCAGGTGCGGCACGGTCTGCCAGCCGGCGGGCTTGTTGGCCTGCAGCACGGTGATGCCTGCAGGCGCAAAGGCCGCCTGCACGGCGCGCGCGATGCGGTGCGCCGCGCGCATCAGCGCGGCGGCCTCGTCCTCGGTGCAGTCGAGCAGGGTCTCGCGCGGCGCCCTGGTGGCGACGATCACATGGCCGTCGTTGACCTGTCCGGCGTCCATGAAGGCGAAGACGAGCTCGTCCTCGTAGACCTTGGCGCAGGGCAGTTCGCCGCCGAGCAGGCGCTCGAAGACCGTGGGCATCGGGTCGAGCGGTCGATCAGGTCGGCGTCGGCACGCCGTTCATGCGGTCGTACTTGAGGAAGTACTTGCGCGCCATCGCCACCAGCTGGTTCTCGCTCGGATGGTCCACCACCTCGTAGGCGACCACCTGCGGGGCCAGCGCGGCGCGGTGCTTTTCGACATAGTGCTGGAAGTCGGCGATGCCGGTCTTGGGGCCGACCACCAGCACCTCGTTGATGCCGGTCAGCACGTCGCAGACCTGGCCGAAGAATTCGTGCTCGGTGCGCACGGTGCTGCCGTGGTACGCGGTGTGGTGGCTGTGTGCCTTGACCTTCTGCGCCTGCACGTGTTCGGCGTCGAACTGCAGCACCTGGGCGGTCTTGTGGTCGATCCAGACCACGGCATGAAACATCGTCATCGTTGCTGTCCTCGCAAGGGTTGTGGAAATCGGGGGTGAGCGGTTGGTCAGGAACGCGGCCGGCCCTCGCGCCTGGTTTCGCAGGCCACGCAGCGCAGCGCCCAGGGCTCGACCTTCAGGCGGTCGAAGGGGATGTCGGCCTCGCAATCGGTGCACACGCCGTAGCTGCCGCCCTGGAGCCGGCGCAGCGCCTCGCTGACGGCACCGAGCTCGCGCGTCTCGAGGTCGGTCAGCGCCATGTCGAGCTCGCGCTCGGGCTCGCGCTGCGGCGCATCGTCGCTGTCCTGCAGCAGCACTTCGCGCGTGTGCTCGGCGCGCGACAGGCCCTGCGTGTGCTCGGCCAGGCGCTTGTCCAGCTGGTGCTGGCGCTGCACGAGCTCGGCTTCGAGCAAGGCCTTCTGTCCAGCGGTGAGGTGGTTGCTCATGCGTTCCTTCGGGGTTGGCCGGCGGCGGATCTGCCGCCATGGCTTCATCATGCGCCGAGGCTGACCCTGCGGGCTTGAGATCCATCAAGTCCGATGACAAACACCGGGGGGCACTGCCTACAATCCCGGCCCCAATGCCCGAGCCCGCGATGCCCCTGCAGTGCGATGTCGCCGTCATCGGTGCCGGCCCGGCCGGCAGTGCCGCGGCCTGGCAGCTGGCGCGCCGCGGGCTGGACGTGGTGCTGGCCGACCAGCATGTCTTTCCGCGCGACAAGGTCTGCGGCGACGGCCTGATTCCCGATGCCCATGCCGCGCTGCGCCGCATCGGCGTGCTCGACGAGGTGATGGCGCACGCGCGCCGGGTGCAGCAGGTGCGCTGCACCGGCCCGCGCGGCGGCCAGGTCGACGTGCCGGGCACGCTGGCGGTGCTGCCGCGGCTGCAGCTCGACCCTATCCTCGTGCGCGCGGCCGCACGGGCCGGCGCGCGGCTGCTGATGCCGGCGCGTTTCGAGGCGCCCGTGCTCGAAGGCGACCGCGTCACCGGCGTGCGCCTGCGCATGGGCGAGGCGACGCACGAGCTGGCGGCGCGCTGGGTCGTGCTGGCCACCGGCGCCGTGCCGCAGGGCCTGATGGCCGCCGGGATGTGCGAGCGCCGCACGCCCAGCGGCGTGGCCTTGCGCGGCTATGTGAAGAACGAGGCCATGGCCGGCCGCATCACCGCGCTGGAGATCTTCTGGCACCGCCGGCTGGCCGGTGGCTACGGCTGGATCTTTCCGGCGCCCGGCGGCATCTTCAACATCGGCACCGGGCTGACCGGCAGCCATGCGGTCGAGCGCGCCGATGGCGGCTTGCGCATGCAGGACGTCAACCTGCGGACCATGTTCGACGCCTTCTGCGAGGTCTATGCGCCGGCCGGCGAGCTGATGCGCGGCGGCACGCTGCAAGGCGAGCTGAAGGGTGCGCCGCTGCGCTGCTCGCTCGGCGGTGCGCGCTGGTCGCGCCCCGGGCTGCTGGTCACCGGCGAGGCCGCCGGCAGCACCTATGCCTTCACCGGCGAGGGCATCGGCAAGGCGCTGGAGACCGGCCTGCTGGCTGCCGAGGCCATCGACCCGGCGCAGCCCGACGAGGCGGTGCGCCAGCGCTACGAGGCGTCGCTGCGCGCGCTGTTGCCGCGCTTCGGCCTCTACGAGAAGGCCGCGCATGTCAACCACCGGCCCTGGCTGACCGACCTGGTGATCTGGCGCGCGCGGCGCAGCCCCCGCATCCTGCGCCGCATGAGCGGCGTGCTGGAGGAGACGCAGAACCCGGGCCGGCTGCTGAGCTGGCGCGGCATCACCCGGCTGATGTTCGAATAGGCCGCACCATCATGTGCCAGCTGCTGGGCATGAACGCCAACACGCCGACCGACGTGATGTTCAGCTTCACCGGCCTGGCCACGCGCGCCGACGAGCACAAGGACGGCTTCGGCATCGCCTTCTTCGAGGACAAGGGCCTGCGCCACTTCATCGACGACCGCAGCGCGCGCGAATCGCCGGTGGCCGATCTGGTCAGACGTTATCCGATCCGCAGCGACAACGTCATCGCCCACATCCGCAAGGCCACGCAGGGCCGCATCGCGCTGGAGAATACCCACCCCTTCGTGCGCGAGCTCTGGGGGCGCTACTGGGTGTTCGCGCACAACGGCAACCTCGAGGGCTTTGCGCCGCGGCTGCACGGCGCCTTCCGGCCGGTGGGCGATACCGACAGCGAGCGCGCCTTCTGCTGGCTGATGCAGGAGCTGGCCAAGGCCCACGCCGGCGTGCCCGGCATCGACGAGCTCAGCTGCACGCTGCGCGAGCTGCTGCCGCAACTGGCGCGGCACGGCAGCTTCAACCTGCTGCTGAGCAACGGCCAGGCGCTGTGGGCGCATGCGACGACCAAGCTGTGGTCGCTGCAGCGCCAGCATCCCTTCGGCGCCGCGACGCTGGCCGACGCGGACCTGAGCGTCGACTTCGCGGCGCTCACTTCACCCACCGACCGCGTGGCCATCGTCGCCACCGAGCCGCTGACCACCGGCGAGGCCTGGTCGCCCTTCGCGCCGGGCGAGCTGCGCGTCTTCGTGCACGGCGCCCGGCGACTCCCCGCCGCGGCCTGACCGCACCCGCGTTCGCAGGGTGCACCGGGTGACGACCCGGCAGGCGCCGGCTTCACAATCGCAGGCTTCGTCGTACCCCACTGCAGCCGTCGCATGACCGCCCCGATCCCCGTTCCCCGCTTCAGCCAGTTCTACCGCCACGCCGAACTCACCCGATTGCTGCAGGACTATGCCGCCGCGCTGCCGGGGCTGGTGCAGCTGAGCAGCCTCGGCCAGAGCCACGAAGGCCGCGACATCTGGCTGGTCACCGTGACCAACAGCGTCACCGGCCCCGCCGACGAGAAGCCGGCGCTGTGGATCGACGGCAACATCCACGCCGCCGAGCTGACGGCCTCCACCGCCTGCCTGTATTTCCTGCACCAGCTGGCCACCGGTGCCGACGACCCGAAGATCCGCCACCTGCTGGATACGCGCACCGTCTACATCTGCCCGCGCCTGAACCCCGACGGCGCCGAGCTGGCGCTGGCCGACAAGCCGCGCCACATCCGCAGCGGGACGCGGCCCTATCCCTTCGACGAACCGCATGTCGAGGGCCTGACGGTCGAGGACGTCGACGGCGACGGCCGCATGCTCTACATGCGCATCCCCGACCCGCACGGCCCGTACAAGCAGCACGCCACCGAGCCGCGGCTGATGGTGGCGCGCGAGCCCGGCGAATTCGGCGGCCGCTACTACCGGCTGATGCCCGAGGGCATGCTGAAAAACTGGGACGGCCTGCAGATCAGCGTCAACAAGGACCGCGAGGGGCTGGATCTCAACCGCAACTTCCCGGCCTACTGGCGGCAGGAATTCGAGCAGGCCGGCGCCGGCCCCTACCCGACCAGCGAGCCCGAGGTGCGCGCGATGGTCGACTTCATCGTGCGCCACCCCAACATCGGCGCGGCAGTGAGCTTCCACACGCACAGCGGCGTCATCCTGCGGCCCATGGGCACGCAGAGCGACGACGACATGACGCCCGAGGACCTGTGGATGTACAAGCGGCTGTCGGATCTGGGCGCCAGGCTCACCGGCTACCCGGCGATCAGCACCTTCCACGATTTCAAATACCACCCGAAGGAGATCATCACCGGCACGCAGGACTGGGTGTACGAGCACCTGGGCGCATTGTTCTGGACGGTGGAGATCTGGGCGCCCAACAAGGAAGCCGGCATCGACGACTACCAGTGGATCGAGTGGTACCGCGAGCACCCGGTGGAAGACGACCTCAAGCTGCTGAAGTGGAGCGACGAGCAGTGCGGCGGCCAGGCGCATGTCGACTGGTACCCCTTCCGCCACCCGCAGCTGGGCATGGTCGAGCTCGGCGGCTGGGACCGCATGAACTTCTGGCGCAACCCGCCGCCGCACCTGCGCGAGCGCGAGGCCGCGCGCTTCCCCGGCTGGCTCGCGCAGATCGCGCTCTCGCTGCCCTGCCTGGAGGTGCTGCGCACCGAGGTGCGGGCGCTCGGCAACGACACCTGGCGCGTGCGCCTGGCGGTGGCCAACAGCGGCTACCTGCCCAGCAACGTGAGCAAGCGCGCCATCGAGCGCAAGACCGCGCGCGGCACCGTCTTCCAGATCCACCTGCCGCCGGGCGTGGCGCTGGTCAGCGGCAAGGAGCGCCTCGAAGGCCCGCACCTCGACGGCCACGCGCCGAAGACCAGCCTGCAGGCCTTCCTGCCCAACCGCGACATCACCGCCGACCGCGCGGTGGCCGAATGGATCGTGCACGGCGCGCGCGGCACCGCGATCGCGCTCACCGCCCGCGCCGACCGCGCCGGCATGGTGCGCGCCGAGGTCACGCGCGGGGGGGGGGGGGGGGGGGGGGGGGGGGGTTCTTTTCCCTCACTGGAAGTTTTACGTTCTTCCTGCGACAAGGAGTCGCAGCATCCGGTCGAGCCGCTCGCCTGCCACCTGCGGGGAAGGGGGGGGTTGCCGGGGGGGGAGGGGGCGGCGGGGCTCGGCGGCGGGGAGGGGGGAAGAGGGAAAAAGAGGGAGCCGGCCGGCGGCGGGGGGGGCGGGGGGCGGCCCCGGGGGGATGGTGGCGACGCACTGGACCAGGACTGCTGGTCCCCTGGCGTCTGCCAATGGCCGCTCAATGACGCGTTTGGACAGATTGCGTCGAGTCGCACCTGGGTCGAGGATGCTTCCTCAAATGGGTTTTCGTCGAGATAGCCTGGGCGCATGACAGGGGGGGGGGGGCCCCCCCGCCCCCCCCCACCCCTCCCTTTCCCCCCCCCCCGGGGGGGGGGCGCACGCAGCGCCCGGGCGGCCCCCCCCTTCTGCGGGGAGGGCCCCCCTGAGAGAGGGGGGGGAGAGGAGGGGGGGGGGCCGCCCGGGGGGGGGGGGCGGGGCGCCCGCGGGGGGCCGGGCGCCGCCCCCCCCCCGCGGGGCGGGGGGGAGGGCCGCCCCGGGGGGGGGAAGAGAGAGCCGCGGCCCCGGGGGGAAAGGGGGGCCCGGGGGGGGGGGGGGGGAGGAGAAGGGGGGGGGGCAAAGAAAGGAAGGGGGGGGGCCGGCCCCCCCGGCCGCGGGCGGGGGGGGGGGGGGGGGGGGGGGGGGGGCGGGGGGCCGGCGGGGGGGGGGGGGGGGGGGGGGGGGGGGGGGGGGGGGCGCCGCCGCCCCCCCGCCCCCGCCCCGCCGGCGGGCGGCGGCGGGGCGGGGGGGGGGGGGGCCGCCCCGCGGGGGGGGGCCGGGGGGGGGGGGGGGGGGGGGGGGGGGGGGGGGGGGGGGGGGGGGGGGGGGGGCCCCCCCCCCGGCCCCCCCGGGCGGGGGGGGGGGGGGGGGGGGGGGGGGGCGCCCCCGGGCGCCGGGCGGGGCGGGCGGGGGGGGGGGGGCGGGGGGGGGGGGGGGGTGAAGGTGGCGCGCACGACCATCGTCGCGCGGCTGGCGCGGCTCGAGCGCGAGGGCATCGTCAGCGGCTATACCGTGCGCCTGCGGCAGGACCTGGCGCAGCAGGGCCTGTCGGCCTTCGTCGGCATCACCGTGCAGCCGCGCGCCGGCGCCGACGTGGTGAAGCTGCTGCTGCGCTTTCCCGAGGTCAAGCAGCTCGACTCGGTGAGCGGCCAGTTCGACTACATGGCGCTGCTGCGCGCCGAATCGGCCGAGCGGCTCGATGCGCTGCTCGACCGCATCCGCGCGCTCGAAGGCGTGCAGCAGACCACCACGTCCGTCGTGCTGTCGCGGCGCATCGACCGGGCCTGAGCGTGGACATTCCCGGCTGGACCGCGCTGGCCACCCACCCCTGGGCCTACCCGGCGCTGGAGGTGGTGCACATCGTCGGCATCGCACTGCTGCTGGGCAACCTGGTGGCGCTGGAGCTGCGCGTCTGGGGCACCGCGGCCACGTTGCCGGTGGCGGCGCTGGCGCGGCTGGCCCTCTCGCTGTCGGTCGCCGGCTTCGGTCTGGCAGCGGCCAGCGGGCTGCTGATGTTCAGCAGCCAGCCCGGCGATCTGCTGGCCAACCGCGCCTTCGTGGTCAAGATCGGGCTGCTGATGGCGGCTGGCACCAATGCCGCCCTCTTCCATGCCCGCGGCGGCCTGCAGCGGCTGGACGCCCTGGCACGCGCGCAGACCGTGCTGTCACTGGGGCTTTGGCTGGGCATGATCATCACCGGCCGCTGGATCGCCTACGCCTGAAAGGAGCCCCTCATGCAACGACGCCATGCCCTGCTGCTGCCGCTGGCGCTGGCCGCGCCCTGGGCGCGTGCCCATCACGGCTGGAGCAGCTTCGACCTCGAACGGCCGATCTGGCTCGAGGGCCGTGCCACCAAGGTGAACTGGCGCAACCCGCATGCCGAACTCGAGCTGGAAGTGCCCGCCGACCTGCGCGTGCCCGCCGATCTGGTGCAGCGCAGCGTGCCGGCGCAGACGGCATCGGTCGACGGGCCGAAGCTGCTGCAGGCGGCCACGGTGCCCAAGCGCCGCGATCGCCGCTGGCAGATCGAGCTGGCGCCGCTGTCGCGCATGGAGGCCTGGAAGGTGTCGCCGATCCAGGTCGGCGACCGCATCGGCGTGCTGGGCTTCACCTTTGCCGGCGAGAAGGGCGACGCCATCCTGCGCGTCGAATACCTGTTTGTCGACGGCAAGGTCTACGGGCTGCGTTCGTCGCCGGCCTGATCAGCGCGGGCGCAACGAACTCAGCTGACCGGCCAGTGCCGGCGGCAGCCGGTGGCGGCCCGGCCCGTAGGTGACGCAGGTCCCGCGAAAGCGCGCGCCGCTGCACAGCTCCCAGCGGCCCTGGTGCACTTCCACCCACTGGGCGCGGTCGTTGAAGTCGAGCTCGCGCAGATGGGCCACGGCCTCGTTCACGCGCAGTGGCTGGCTGCGTCGCCCGTCGCCGTCGTACAGCGTGACCGAAGCCTCGGGCCCGCCGGGCCTCCAGCCGCCACCGCCGCTGCCACCGGGATCGCTGCCGTCGACGCGGCGCACCGACGAGACCTCGTCCTGCATGTTGCGCCCCAGCGCATGGCGCCCCGGACCCAGCACCACACAGTCGCCGCCGAAATCGGCATGGCGGCAGAAGGCCCAGCGGCCGCGCTGGATGTCCACCGCCGAGGTCTGGTCGTTGAAATCGCGGTCGGCCAGGTTGCGCACGGCGTCGTCGAGCAGAAGGCGACGGCCGCTGAAATCCGGGTGCTCGTAGAGCACGACATCGGCCCGGCCCACCGGCTGCGGGCGACCGGGCACCGGCAGCGGGCCGCCGCCGGCGCCGCCCGGCCCCACGGGCCGCAGCGACGACAGCCGGTTGCGCAGGTCCGGCGGCAGTTCATGGCGGCCGGGGCCGAAGACCCGGCAGGCGCCGTTGTAGCCGCCGTCGGGGCACAGTTCCCAGCGTCCGCTGCGGATTTCCACATGCGAGGTCGAATCGTTGAAGCCCAGCGAGCGCAGGTCCTCCACCGCGTCGTCGACCCACACCACCTGCCCCTGCAGGTCGCTGGCGATCAGGCGCACCGCGCCGCCGCCGCGGTCCTGCGCCAGCGCCGGCGCGGGGGCCAGTGCGGGGGCCAGGGCCAGGGCCCAGGCCAGGGTGGTCGAGGTGATCAGGGTGCGGGCATGCATGGTGTGACTCTCCGGGGGGTTGCCGGTCTGTCAACGCGGGCCGGGGTGATGGGGACCACCGCCACGCCGCCGTCATCGTGACCGCTGGTGACCGGCCGGGCACGATCGCTCATTCGGCGTCCGTCGGCGGTGCGGCCTCGGCCACCCAGGCCTCCAGCAGCATATAGGCCACCGCCAGCACCACCGGGCCGACGAAGATGCCCACCAGCCCGAAGGCGAACAGGCCGCCGATGACGCCGGCAAAGATCAGCAGCAGCGGCAGGTCGGCGCCCATGCGGATGAGCATCGGCCGGATCACGTTGTCCATGGTGGTGATGATCAGCGTGCAGACGAGCAGGAAGACGCCCCAGCCGATCTGCCCGCTGTAGAAGACCCAGATCACCGCCGGCACCAGCACCGGTGCCGGGCCCACCTGCGCGATGCACAGCATGAACATCAGCGCCGTCAGCAGCCCGGCGAAGGGGATGTCGACGATGGCCAGCGTGATGCCGCCCAGCACCGACTGCACCACCGCCGTCACCCCCACGCCCAGCGCCACGCCGCGGATGGCCTCGCCGGCCAGCTGCACGGTGGAGGCGCCCCTTTCGCCGGCCAGGCGGCAGGCGAAGCGGCGCACCGACTCGGCGGCGTCTTCGCCGTTCGCGTAGAGGATGGCGGCGATCACCACCGTCATCAGGAACTGCAGCACCAGCAGGCCGACCGAGCCGACCTCGGCCACGAACCAGCGCGTGGCGGTGCCGGCGTACGGCGTCAGCCTTTCCAGCAGGCTGCCCAGCCCGGCGGAGACCGCCTGCTCCCACGCCCGCACCAGCCAGCCGCCGATCAGCGGCACCGTCGCCACCCAGTCGGGCGGCTTCGGACCGGCGCGCCAGGCGGCGATCAGCCGCGCCCATTCCACCAGCCGGTCGGCGTTGTTGACGATGGTGACGATGGCCAGCACCAGCGGCACCACGAACAGCAGCAGCAGCAGCAGCGTCATCGCCGTCACCGCCACCCAGCGGCGGCCCCGGGCCCCGCGCTGCACGCGCAGCATCAGCGGCCAGGTGGCGACGACGACCATCGTGGCCCAGATCGTCGGCCCCAGGAAGGGCCGCAGCACCCACAGCGACGCGCCCACCAGCAACGCCAGCGCCAGCACCGCGAAGGTGGTGCGGGTGAGGTCGCTCGAACCGCTGCTCATTCAGCGTGGGCGTTCGACATAGGGTTCGACCCGCTGCGCCTGCATGCGGTAGCCGGCGGCGCCCATGTAGGAGTCGACCTTCTCGCGCACCAGCGTGCCGCTGATCCACACCGGGTCCATCGACCGCATCTTGGTGGCGTTCTGCGGCAGCACATGGATGATCTGGTTGGCCGGCGGCGGCGGTGAATGGATGCAGGCGCCGAAATAGGGCACGAGCAGAAATTCCTTCAGTCCGTCGGCCGTCTCCTCCAGCGGCACCACATAACCCGGAATGCGCACGGCCTGGCCGTCGAGCGCGGGGTTGGCGGGCGCGTTGTCCCACACCTTGCGCAGCTGTTTGAGCATCTCGGTGGCGCGCGGGTCGGCGTCGGACAGGTTGCCGAGGTCCAGCCCCTTGAGCTCCTTCATCGGGTCCCAGTCCTTGGGCACCAGTTCGTCCCAGCGGATCTCGCGGAAGGCGCCCGGCCTGGCCGCCGGCGCCTTCGCCGGGGCCGAGGCCTTGCCGCTGCCCAGCACCGGCCCGGGCACCGGCACCCCCTGTGGTGCCTGCGCTTGTGCCTGGGCCTGGGCGAGCAGGGCCGCCAGCGTCAGGGTGGCGGCGGTGAGCACGGTGCGGATCATGCGGCTTCAGCTCCGGGGCGAGAGCCCGTCGGCCAGCGACAGGCGGTAGGCACGCAGGCCTGGAATCAGGCCGGCAAGCATACCCGCCAGCACCACGGCACCCCACAGCAGGGCCTGCGCGGCCGACGGGGCACCGCCCTGCAGCGTGATGCCGAACTGCGTCTGCACCCAGGGCCCGGCCAGCGCCACCGCGGCGAAGCTCACCGCCGCACCGATCACCGACCCGGCCAGCGTGACCAGCAGCGCCTCGATGGTCAGCAGCCCCAGCACGTGGCGCGGGCCGGCGCCGACGGCGCGCAGCACCGCCAGTTCGCGCCGGCGTTCGTTCAGCCCCGCCAGCACCACCGCCACCAGCGAGGCCAGGCTGACCACCGCCACCAGGCCCGACATCGCCTGCAGCGCCCGTTCGCCGACGCCGAGCACGTCCCACAACTCGTCCAGTGCCACACCGGGCAGCACGGCCAGCAGCGGTTCGGCCTCGTACTGGGCCACCCAGCGCTGCACGACGAAGACCGCCGCGCGGCTCTTCAGGCCCACCAGCACCGCGGTCACCTGCTGGGGCTCGAGGTCGAACTTGCGTGCCTGATCGGCGGGGACGGACATGCCCGGCAGCGGCGCACCGCCGGCCCAGTCGAGGTGGATGGCCTCCAGCGCCTGCAGGCTGACGTGCACGGTGCGGTCCACCGGCGTGCCGGTGCGCGCCAGCACGCCGACCACGGTGAAGGGCTTGTCGGCATGTTCGCTGCCCGGCATGCCGCCGGCGCCATGCGCCAGCGTGATGCGCTGCCCCGTGCGGTAACCCAGCGAGCGCGCCACCTCGGCGCCGATCACCGCCTCGTACAGACCATCCAGCGTGCCGGCGAAGGCGCGGCCCTCGGCCAGCTGCAGCGGCTGCCGGTCGCCGTAGCGAAAACGCTCGAAATAGGCCGGCGTGGTGCCCAGCACCGGCCGGCCACGGTGCGAATCACCGAGCGCGATCGGCACCGTCCACGCCACCGCGCGGTGCTCGGCCAGCGCACGCGCGCTCGCCATCGTGATGTTGTTGGTGGCGCCGCCGACGCGGAAGACCGCATACAGCATCAGCTGCACGGGCCCGGTGCGCGCGCCGACGATGAGGTCGGTGCCGCTGACCGACTGCGCGAAGCTCGCGCGCACGTCGGCACGCAGCCGCTCCAGCGTCAGCAGCAGCCCGGTGGCCAGCGCGATGCACAAGGCCACCAGGCTCAGCGTCAGGCGCCGGTTCCAGGCGCTGCGTGCGGCAATCGAAAGGAGTGTCCTCATGCGGCCCGCGCCAGCGCCCGGTTGAGCTGCGGCAGCGACAGCCGGCGGTCGAAGGCGGCGGCCAGCCGCTCGTCGTGGCTGACGAAGACCAGCGTGCTGCCGCTGTCGCGGCACTGGCCGAGCAGCAGGTCCATGAAGGCATCGCGCAGCGCGGCGTCCAGTGCCGAGGTCGGTTCGTCGGCAATCACCAGCTCCGGGCGGCCGATCAGCGCGCGCGCCGCCGCCGCGCGCTGCTGCTGGCCGACCGAGAGTTCATCGGCGCGGCGCGGCCACAGCGCGTCGGGCAGGCCGACGCGGGCCAGCAGCTCGTGCGCACGCGACGTCACGTCGCCGGCGCGTTCGGCGCGCCGCGCCGAGAAGCGGCAGGGCAGGGTGACGTTGTCGAGCACGCTCAGGTAGGGCAGCAGGTTGAACTGCTGGAAGACATAACCGACATGGTCGGCGCGCAGGCGGTCGCGCGCGGCGCCGGGCAGGGCCGACCAGGGCCGGCCCAGCAGCTTCACCTCGCCCGCGGTGGGCACCAGCACGCCGGCCAGCAGGCCCAGCAGCGTGCTCTTGCCGCAGCCGCTGGGGCCGTGCAGGAAGACGCTCTCGCCGGCGGCGATGTGCAGTTCCGGGATGGCCAGCGTGTCGTGCGTGGCGCGTGGCCAGGCGAAGCGCAGGTGGTGGATGTGGATCACGGCGGCGCGCATTGTGCCGCCCTCGCGTGGCTATGATGAGCCGATGCCCGCCAGCCTGGAAGGTCGACTCGTCGTCGCGATCAGTTCACGCGCGCTGTTCGATTTCGAGGAGGAGAACCGCGTCTTCGAGGCCGCCGACGACCATGCCTACATGCAGCTGCAGCTGCAGCGGCTGGAGCAGCCGGCAAGGCCGGGCGTGGCCTTCTCGCTGGTGCACAAGCTGCTGGCCTTCAACGCCGGCGGCGAAGCGCGCGTGGAGGTGGTGATCCTGTCGCGCAACGATCCGGTATCGGGCCTGCGTGTCTTCCGCTCTTGCCAGCATTTCGGGCTGCCCATCGAGCGCGGGGTCTTCACGCGCGGCACCAGTCCCTGGCGCTACCTGCGGCCGCTGGCGGCCAACCTCTTCCTGTCGACCAACGAGGCCGACGTGCGCTCCGGCCTGGCCGCCGGGGTGCCCGCCGCGCGCGTCTATCCGCACAGCATGCGTGCCTCCGACGCCCACCCGCACGAGGTGCGCATCGCCTTCGACGGCGATGCGGTGCTGTTCGGCGACGAGGCCGAACGTGTCTTCCAGCGTGACGGCCTGTCGGCCTTCCAGCACCACGAGCGCGAGCACAGCACGCAGCCGCTGGCGCCGGGCCCGTTCAAGCCGCTGCTGCAGGCGCTGCACCGCCTGCAGCAGGCCGACGACACGGGCATGCGCATCCGCACCGCGCTCGTCACCGCGCGCAGCGCGCCGGCGCACGAGCGCGCCATGCGCACGCTGATGGACTGGCGCATCGAGGTCGACGAGGCCATGTTCCTGGGCGGGCTGCCCAAGGGCGAGTTTTTGCGCGAATTCGAGCCCGATTTTTTCTTCGACGACCAGACCGGCCATGTCGAGCAGGCCGCCGGCCATGTGCCGGCCGGCCATGTGGCTGCGGGGGTGAGCAATCCATGAGGCATCGATGGACGGTCATGCTGGCGGCATGCGGCCTGTGCGCCTGCCAGGCGCCCGTGGTGGCGCTGCCGCCCGCGCTGCCAGCACCGGATGCCGCCGCGCGGCTGCTGGCGCAGATCCGCGCCGAGATCGGCGACGCGCCCTGCAGCCGCGACGATCAGTGCCGCACGCTGCCCATCGGCGCCAAGGCCTGCGGCGGGCCGGCGGCCTGGTGGGCCTGGTCCGAGGTCAACGCGCGCGGCGACCGCCTGCAGGCCTGGGCCCGCAAGCTCGAAGACGTCGAGCGTGAGCGCCAGGCGCGTGCGGGCCTGCTGTCGACCTGCACCATCGTGCCCGACCCGGGGGCCTCGTGCGGGGGGCAGCGCTGCGTGCTCAACGCCCGCGGCGCGGCGCGCTGATCAGGGCGCGCCGATGAACAGGTAGGCGTTGACCACGCCCGACAGCGAATGCGCCAGCCCCAGGTAGACGGGGCCGATCGGCGTATCGCCGCCGACATACAGCGCCAGCGAATGCAGCGTGCCGGTGTGCCGCGTGGCGACGAAGGGCGCGCCGATGCGCGCCACCTCGAGCGCCGCGCCCACGCGCAGGTCGCCGCGCAGGCCGGCCGGCATATTGCCGATGACGCGTTCGGCGCGCACATGGCCATAGCGCAGCGAATCGCCCGCCACCTGGTTGGGCGAGTAGGCCGACAGGTTGAGGAAGCCGCCCAGCGCGGCGCCGTCGTAGACCGGCAAGCGCCCGCGCGGCGAGCCCGTCCACGCCAGCCGGCTGCCGATCACCCAGCGCTGCAGCGGCCAGGCCTGGCGCAGGTCCAGCGTGGCGCGCGTGTAGTCGGGGCCTTCGCCGTTGTTGTCGGTCAGCGCCAGCCGCAACGCCCAGCCGTCGGTGGGAAAGAAGCGCCGGCTCAGCCGGTCCAGGTCGAGCGACAGCGCCAGGCCCTGCTGCTGCACGGATCCACCCACCAGCAGCGGCAACCCGGTGACGAGCGACGGCTTCCAGCGCGTGCCGTGCACGCCCAGCCGCAGGTGGCCGAGGTAGCTGACCTTCATCCCCAGGCCCAGCGTGAGCCCGCTTTGTTCGATCACATATTCGGCGATGCGGTCGTCGCTGGCAAACAGGTCCAGCCGCTGGCGGCGGTACAGCGCCGAGCCATCGCCGAACCAGCGCGATGGCGTGGCCAGCGGCTGAAACCATTCGAGGCTGGCGCCGTTGGTGTTGCCCAGTTCGCCCACCGCCAGCAGCTCGCCGCCCCAGGCGTTGAGCCAGGTCTTGTGCCAGGCCACGCGCAGCGCGTAGCTGGCGCCCTGGCTGAGCGTGCTGCTCAGCGCCAGCCCCAGGCGCAGGTAGTCGGGGCCCCAGCGCTTCTCGGTGGCGTCGATGCGCAGCACGTTGCGCCGGCCGTCGCTGGCCAGGCTGTAGTCCACCTGCTCGAAGTCGCCCTCGCCGAAGACGCGCACCAGGTCGCGGCCGAGCCGCGTGCTGTCCAGCAGCTCGCCGGGCTGCTGGCGCAGGTGGCGCTGCACGGTGTCGGGGTGCACGCGGGCCAGCCCGGCCACCTCGATGGCGTCGACCCGGGGCGGCACGCGCGATCCCTGCTCGAAGCGCCGGCGCCACTCGGCGTAGGCCGCGGGCGGCAGCGACAGTTGCTGCAGCCGCGCCATCACGCCCTCGGCCGCGGTGCGGCCGCGGTCGGCGGTTTCGGCATGGCGTTCGAAATCGGCGGCCGTGATGCCGTCCAGGTCGGGCCGGATGTAGATGTCGCGCGGCGTCAGCGATGCGATCGAACGGGTGACGTTCTGCTCGGTGAGGATATTCACCATCTGTGCCGTGATCGTCAGCAGCGAGCCGACATCCTCGGCCTTGAGCAGTGGCGAGCCGACGTTGACGGCGATCACCACGTCGGGCCGGCAGAGGTCGCGCACCTCGGCCACCGGCAGGTTGTCGACCAGCCCGCCGTCGACCAGGCGGCGGCCGCCGATGTCGGCCGGTGCCATCAGCCCCGGCACCGACATGCTGGCGCGCATGGCCTGCGTCAGCGGGCCCGAACGGAAGACCACGCGCTCGCCGCTGCCGATGTCGGTGGCGATCAGCGCCACCGGCAGCGCCAGCGTGGCGAGGTCGGGCTCGCCCAGGTCGGCGCGCACCAGCTGGTTGAAGAAGAGCTTGATCTTCTGGCCGGCCACCGCGCCCGGCGGCGCCGTCAGCCCCTGCGGCGTGACGCCGAGTTCGGTGCCGGGCAGGAAGCGCTGCACCAGCTGCTTGTTGCGCAGGCTCAGCTCGCGGTATTCGGTGCTGTCGAAGAAGAGGTCGCCCCAGTCGGCCACCGTCAGCTCGCCGCGCATGCGCTCGGGGCTGGATCCTGCGGCCCAGGCGCCGGCCACCAGCGCGCCCATGCTGGTGCCGGCCACGCAGTGCACCGGCACGCGCAGGCGTTCCAGCACCTCCAGCACGCCGATGTGCGCGGCGCCGCGCGCGCCGCCGCCGCCCAGCACGAGGCCGATGCGCGGCGCATCGGCCGCGGCGGCTGAAACGACTGCGCCGGCCAACAGGCCGGCGCAGAACCCACGGCAGAACAAACGAAGCGGCGTCATGCGCCGCGATTCTTGCCGAACGGCCGATCAGTGCGTAAAGCCGATCGGGTTGCGCCGTGCACCGGCTTCGGGCAGGTCACGCACCTCGAGCGTGCCGCGCTGGTCCAGCCGCGCATTGCCGAAGGCCGTCATCCAGCCGCGGCGCATCTCGCGCGGGGCCAGCTGCGCGCAGCGGTCGAGCACGGCTGCGGGCGGCTCGGGGTCGAACTGCCGCCCCCAGTCGTGGCGGCTGCGGATCGACTGGTAGAGCCGGCGGGCGATCGAGCGCGCGGCGTCGCGGTCGGGCGCCTGCACCTCGAACACGTTCATGCGGTTGAGGATGGGCTCGGGGATGCAGCGCTCGTCGTTGGCGGTGGCCACCCAGATCACCTGGCTGGCGTCGATCGGCACCTCGGCAAACTCGTCGGTGAAGGCCTGCGCGGTATCGTGTTCCAGCAGGCTGTAGAGCGCGCCCAGCGGGTCGTAGGCATGCTCGCCGCGGGCCTTGTCGATCTCGTCGACCACCATCACCGGGTTGGCATACTGGCCGTCGACGAGCGTCTCGAAGACCTTGCCCGGGCGTGCGCCCTTCCACTGCGACGAGGCGCCGCTGAGCACCCAGCCGGCGGTCAGGCTGCTCATCGAGATGAAGCCCAGCCCGGTGCCCAGCAGCTGCGCCACCTCGCGTGCGAAATGCGTCTTGCCGATGCCCGGCGGGCCCAGCAGCAGCATGGGCGTGATCTCGAGCGCATCGTTGCTGTGCTCGCACAGCGCGAGCTGGCGCCGCACGTCGTCGAGCACCTCGCCAAAATTGGGCAGCTCGTCGTACAGGTGCTCCATCGCCGGCAGCCCCGAGGGCTTGACCTGAAAGCGTTCGGCGCCCTTTTCGAGCATGCGCTCGTAGGTGGCGCGCAGCGTCTCGTGCTCGCGCTGCGGCAGCTTGTCGAGGCGCTTCTCGACGTCACCGACGCGATAGACGCTGCGCATGCTGGCGATCGGCAGGCGACCGCGCGCGAAGGGGACCAGTTGATTGCCGCTGCTCATGCAAGTGACTCCCGGGTCGTTCATGGACATTCAAGCAAAGCGTGCCACAAGCACAACCCGGAACAACACCCGGGAGGCCCCGCATTCCTGCGCTTTGCGCCGCATGGGTCACAGCATGTTGCGTGCCGGCGCGTTGGCAGCCGACGGGGAGGACTGCCAGCAATGGCCGAAGATCCGGGATCGGTCCGCTGACGGCGCTTTGCCGTCTTTCGCTGGTGCCTCTGCCGTGCAGGCAGGCCTGCGAGCCGGCGGGTTCGGCCCCGCGGCGCCTACTTGCTTTGCGGGTGCAAGCTAGGCAGGCGAGCCCCTTCACGCCAACACCCCCGGCTCGTCGGCGGTGATCGATCGCCGCGCTGCGCTGCGCTCCGCTGGTCACTTCTCGCGGAGCCTCGTCGACAGTCCCACGACCTTTCACCGACGCAGGCGCGGCCCGCGCCGCCCTGGACCACCAGCCATCGGCATGCCACCCGCTCCTGCGCATGGGTCCGGCTGGTCGTCCAGCGTGACGTCACCGCGTTCCTGCTGTCGGTCGAAAGCGTCGGGACTGTCGAGCAAGCCTTTGCGAGAGCATCAGGTCACCACCGGCTCGGCGGCAGCGATGCGCACCCGACAGCCGGGGGAGTCGCATTCGAGGCGCTTTCGCCGCGCGCCGTCACCCGCAAAGAGAACTGACTCACCGGCCGACTGGCCGGGGGCATCAGCAGGCCAGACCAAAGTCATGCGACGCAACGGCGACAGGCTGCAATGCGCCGTCAGCCGCCCTCCACTTAGAACGTCAGCTTGAACCCTGCCGTGACCAGGCGCGCCTTCTCGGCTTCGGTCTGACGGCCGTAGGACACATCGAAGAAGGCGCGCTCCGGCACCAGCGTCAGCCGCGCGGCCAGGTTCCACCAGCGGTCGCCGCGATCGTCGCCGAAGACCTCGCCCATCGGCGCGAGTGTCAGGCCGCCGATGGCGTAGCCGTCGTGCTCCCAGGCCAGGTTCCAGGTGGTGATGGTGCGGCGCGGTTCGCGCTCGCGCACATGGCCGAGATTCAGGTGCAAGGTGCCGGGGCCGGCACCGACGCTGGCGACCAGGGTCGCGAAGTGGTCGCTGCGGCGCCAGTGGCTGCCATCGCGGGCGGCGCCGACGCCCCAGGCCAGGGCCAGCGCCGGTGCGCCGTCACCCTCACCGGCCCACAGCCCGGTCTTGCCGCCGATGCCAGCGCTGCGGCTGCGCTCGCCGGCGGTGCGCGCCCAGGCCAGGCCCAGGCCGACCTGGCTGTTGAAGCCGATGCCGCAGTTGGCGGCCAGGCCGTTTTCGGTGCCGGTCTCGCCCTGCACGCGCAGGCGCTGCTGCACCCCCTCGATCTCGCAGGCACCGCGGTCGAGCAGGCCGGCATCCTCGGTCTGCAGCGGACGACCGGCGAGCGAGGGCAGGGTCAGTGTCAGCGCGCCGAGCGCGATGGCCAGTCGGGTCTGCGGGGGCATGGTCGGGTCTCCAGAGCGGATGGTCGCGTTATCGACCCGCGCCGGGACTACTTGACCCAGGTGTTGAGCTGGATGATGGGCAGCAGCACGGCCAGCACGATCAGCATCACCACGCCGCCCATGACGACGATGAGCAGCGGCTCGAGGATGGTGGCCACCGCCATCGCCCGGCGCTGCACTTCGGACGACAACTGCGTGGCCGCACGCTGCAGCATCAGCGGCAGCTGCCCGGTCTGTTCGCCCAGCCGGGCAAACATCGCCAGCAGCCCCGGGAAGCGCTTCTTGCCGGCCAGCGCGCTGGCCAGCGGCGCGCCCTCGCGCACCAGCACCAGCGCATCCAGCGCATCGGCGCGCATGGCGCGGTTGCCCAGCGTCTCGGCCGCCGCCTGCAAGGCCTTGAGGATGGGCACGCCGGCACCGGCCAGCATGGCCAGCGTGCCGCCGAAGCGCGCCGCGTTGTAGCCGCGCGCCAGCCGCCCCACCAGCGGCAGGCGCAGGAAGAGCGCGTCGCTGCGCTCGCGGAAGGCCTCGCCGCGGCGCGCCAGCAGCAGCAGCACGGTGCCGCCGCCGGCCGCCAGCGCCACCGCCCAGCCCCACTGGCGCACGAAGGCGCTGAGCGCGAGCATCGCCACCGTCAGCCCCGGCAGCGCGCGCTTGGAACTGGTGAAGACCGATGCCACCTGCGGCACCACGTAGGTGACGAGAAAGGTCACGATCACCAGCGCGATCACCGACACGATGGCCGGGTAGAGCATCGCGCCCAGCAGACGCGCGCGCAGCGCCTGGCGCTGTTCGAGGTCGTCGGCCAGGCGTTCGAGCACGGCACCCAGTGCCCCGCTCTGCTCGCCGGCGGCGACCACGGCGCGGTAGACGTCGTCGAATTCGCGCGGCGCCGTGCCCAGCGCGCGGGCGAAGCTGCTGCCGGCGTTGACCTCGCTCTTCAGGTGCGACAGCAGCTCGCGCTGGCGCGCATCCTCGCTCTCGTCGGCCAGCGCGGTGAGCGCACGTTCCAGCGGCAGGCCCGAGCCCACCAGGCCGGCAAGCTGGCGTGTCCACACCGTGAGCCCGCTGCCGCCGAAGACACGCCGCGTGAAGCGCACGCTGCCGCTGGGGCCGGTGCTGGCTTCGGCCACCGGCGTGACGGCCAGCGGCACCAGGGCCTGTGCCCGCAGCTGCGCGCGCGCGGCCTTGGCGCTGTCGGCCTCGACCAGGCCCCTGGCGGCCTTGCCTTCGACATCCAGCGCGTCGTACCGATAGGCGGGCATCGCTTCAGTCGCGGGTCACGCGGATGACTTCGGCGGCCGAGGTGATGCCGCTGCGCACCAGGCGCTCGCCGTCCTCGCGCATCGAGCGCAAGCCGGCATGGCGCGCGGCGGCGATCAGCGCCTGCTCGTCGCCGCGGTTGTGGATCAGCCCGCGCACCGTGTCGTCGACGACCATCAGTTCGTAGACGCCGGTGCGGCCCTTGTAGCCGGTGTGGCTGCACGCCGGGCAGCCCACCGGGTGCCACTGCCCGTCGGGCCCTTGCGTCCTGCACGCCGGGCACAGCTTGCGCACCAGGCGCTGCGCCAGCACGCCGAGCAGGCTGCTGCTCAGCAGAAAGGGCTCGACGCCCATGTCGATCAGCCGCGTGACCGAGCTCGGCGCATCGTTGGTGTGCACGGTGGCCAGCACGAGGTGGCCGGTCAGGCTGGCCTGGATGGCGATCTGCGCCGTCTCGTGGTCGCGGATCTCGCCGATCATGATGACGTCCGGGTCCTGGCGCAGGATGGCACGCAGCGCCTTCGCGAAGGTGAGGTCGATCTTCGGGTTGACCTGCGTCTGGCCGATGCCGGGCAGCTCGTATTCGACCGGGTCTTCCACCGTCAGCACGTTGGTGGTGGCGGTGTCGACGCGCCCCAGCGACGCATACAGCGTCGTCGTCTTGCCCGAGCCGGTGGGGCCGGTCACCAGCACGATGCCGTGCGGCTGCTGGATCAGGCGGTCGAAGGCCGACAGCACGTCGCCGCTCATGCCCAGGCCTTCGAGCGTGAATTTGGATTCCGACTTGTCCAGCAGGCGCAGCACCGCGCGTTCGCCATGCGCGCTGGGCAGCGTGGACACGCGCACGTCGATGGCACGGCCGCCGATGCGCAGCGAGATGCGCCCGTCCTGCGGCAGCCGCTTCTCGGCGATGTCGAGCTCGGCCATGATCTTCAGCCGGCTGATCAGCGCCGCGTGCAGCGCCTTGTTGGGCTGCACCACCTCGCGCAGCGTGCCGTCGACGCGAAAGCGCACGCTGGAGCTGCGCTCGTAGGGCTCGATGTGGATGTCGCTGGCGCCGTCCTTCGCCGCCTGCGTCAGCAGCGCATTGAGCATGCGGATGATGGGCGCGTCGTCGGCCGCCTCCAGCAGGTCTTCCACCGCCGGCAGGTCCTGCATCATGCGGCTGAGGTCGACGCCCGATTCGACCTCGCCGATCACTGCCGCCGCGCTGCCTTCGCCGCCGGCATAGGCGGCGGCGATGCGGCCGGCCAGTGTGGCCGCGGCCTCGTGCTCGTGGCGCGCCACGTCGTACACGCGGCCGACCTCCGACAAGGCGGTGGCCGGCGTCGTCTCGGCGGCCCACAGCACGAAGGTGCCGCCCGCGTCCTCGAGCAGCAGGGTGTGGGCCTTGGCGAAGGCGTAGGGCAGGGGGTGGCGGGCGCCCATGGCGGTCAGGGTGCGAACTGCGGCGGCTGCTGCCGCGGTGCCGGCTCGGCCGGCGCCGACGCCGGTGGTTCGAAAGGTGCGATCGGCACCGCGCTGCCCGGGGTGGACGGCGGCAGCACCGGCGAGCGGTCGATCGGCAGCACGAAGCTCGATGCCGGCTGGCCGCCGATCTGGCGCGCGCGGATCTGTTCGTAGCGGTCGTTGGACAGGCGCAGCTGGGCGTCGGCGTCGCGCATCACGATCGGACGCAGGAAGACCATCAGGTTGGTGCGCTTGCGCTCGCGGCTCTCGCTGCGGAACAGGTGGCCCAGCAGCGGGATGTCGCCCAGCAGCGGCACCTTGCTCTGCGTGGTGGAGTAGGTGTCCTCGATGAGCCCGCCCAGCACCAGGATCTGGCCGTCGTCCACCGTCACCGTGCCCTCGATCGAGCGCTTGGTGGTCGACGGGCCGGCGTTGCTGGTGCCGGCCGCGGTGGTGCTCTTGACCGCGCTCTGCTCCTGGTAGATCTGCATCCGGATGGCACCCCCTTCGCCGATCTGCGGCTTGATGCGCAGCGTGATGCCGACATCCTTGCGCTCGATGGTCTGGAAGGGGTTGGCGGTGCCGGTATTGGTGTTGGTGAACTGGCCGGTGATGAAGGGCACGTTCTCGCCGACGACGATCTTCGCTTCCTCGTTGTCCAGCGTGATCAGGTTGGGCGTGCTGACGATGTTGGTCTGCGTGCGGCTCTGCAGCAGGCGCAGGATGGCCGACAGCGAGGCCACGCCGTCGATCACGCGCGCCAGCCCGATATTCAGTCCGCTGCCCAGCGTCAGGTTGCCCTGCGCCAGGCCGGAGTTGATGCTGACGATATTCGGTGCGGCGCCGCTGCTCAGGCTCTGCACGGCGTTGATGTCGTTGTTGCCGCTGCGGCCCAGCACGCCCAGCCACTCGAAGCCGAAGTCGGCCGCGTCGCCGCCGGCCACCTCGACGATCATGCTTTCGATGTAGACCTGCGCGCGGCGCGTGTCGAGCTGGTCGATCATCGCGCGCACCTGCCGGTACAGCGGTTCGGCCGCGGTGATGACGAGCGAATTGGTCGACGGGTCGGCCTGGATGAAGCCGCCGGTCTGCGGCTGTGCCGCGGCCGATACCGGTGCCGTGGCCTGCGCGCTGGCGCTGCCGCCGGTGCCTGTCTGCGAGGCGGAGGTGACCGCGGTGGTCTGCGTCAGCGGCGACGGCGCGCTGACGCCGCCGCCCGTGCCGCCGCCCGCGGTGCCGGCGCTGGCCGCGAAGGCGGCACGCAGCACGGTGGCGAGCCGGGTGGCATCGGCATTCTTCAGGTGCACCACCCACATGCCGGGTGCGCCGGGCACGCCGCCGCCGGCGGCCGGGCGGTCGAGCTTGGCCACCGCCACGCGCACGGCCGCCATCTTGGTCGGGTTGCCGGTGCGCACGATGAGCGAATTGGTGCGCGCGTCGGCCAGCACCGTGGTGGCGCCGGCGGCCTGCACGACGCCGGGCATGGCCACCACCGGGCCGCTGTCGGCCAGGCGCTGCACCACGGTGGCGATGTCGCTGGCCACCACGTGCTGCAGCGGGATCACGTCGACCTCGCTGGCCGCCGGCTGGTCGAGCGCGGCGATGATCTTGGCGATGCGCTGCAGGTTCTCGGCATAGTCGGTGATGACCAGCGAGCTGTTGCCGGGGCTGGCATTGATGGTGTTGTTGGCGCTGATCAGCGGCCGCAGCACCGCCACCAGGTTGTTCGGGTTTTCGTGCCGCAGCGTGAAGATCTGCGTGATGACCTGGTCGCCCTTGCGCGAGACCTCGCCCACCGACACCGTGCTCGTCTGCAGCTTGGCGTCGGCCTCGGGCACCACCTTCAGCAGGCCGCCGCTTTCGACCACCGCGAAGCCCAGCCCGCGCAGCGCCGACAGGTAGCCCTGGTAGGCCTCGGCCACGCTTTGCGGCTGTTCGCTGTAGACGGTGATGCTGCCGCGCACGCGCGGGTCGACGGCGATCTGGCGGTCGATCATGGCCGCGAAGGCGCGCGTCACCGCCTCGATGTCGGCGTTGACAAAATTCACCGTCACCGGCGCGCGGCTGCGCCCGGGGGTCGGCTGGCCGTGCACCGGCGGCAGCGCCAGCACCAGGGCCAGCGCCAGGCTGGTCAGGCGGGCGGTGTGGGGTCGAGCGCGGGTCATTCTCATCCGATCGCGAGGAGGGCCAGCGCACCTTGCCGCTGGCCCAGGAGGTTGAGCAGATTGTTCAGCATCGCTTCGCTGCCGGCATCGGCCTGCGCCTGGCCGCGAAAGCGCAGCGTGGGCCCGGCCCACTGGCCGCTGCCGGCCAGGCGCAGCGGGCCCTGCAGCGTATCCAGCACCAGCCGCGCGCCGCCGGGGCCGCTGCCGTCGCCGCTGATGACGAGGCGGTAGCTGCCCAGCGTGTCGAGCGCGCTCAGCGCCGACGACAGCCCCAGCAGTTCCAGCTCGGCACGGCCCGCCAGGCGCCAGCGGCCCTGCACGGTCTCGACGCTCAGGCCGTCGGCCCACAGCCGCGCTGCGCCACCCAGGCGCAGTGTATTGAAGGGCGCGCCCAGCCCGCTCAGCCAGCCGGCCGGCCAGTGGCCGACGGCCTGGCGGCCGGGCGGCAGGCTGACGCGCTGGCGGTCGATGCCGGGTTCGATGCGCAGCCGCAGGGTGCCGTCGATGCAGCAGGCGTGGCGCAGCTGCAGTTCCAGCTGCCGCCACTGCCCCGGCGCGCGGCCGATCGACCAGTGCAGGCGGCCGGGCAGGGCGCTGGCATCGCGGCTGCCCGGGCCGCCGCCCAGCACCGCCACCGCGCTGCCCGACCACAGCGTGCCGCGCGCATCGGCCAGCAGCAGCCGCTGGTCGGTGGTGTCGGCGATCCAGCGCGCCAGCCAGTGGGCCGGTGCCTGCGCCGCCGCGGCCAGCAGGGCGCCGAAGAAGGCGCCGGCCAGCGCCCAGGGCCAGGCGCGCCGTCTGCCGGTTGCATCCCGGACGGGGCGGGCGGTGCGGGTCAGGCGCAGGCGCTGCATGCCGATCAGCTGCCGGGCAGGGCGACGACGACGGTGCCCGACAGGCCTTCTTCGTCGCGCGTGAGCCTGACCTCGACGGCACGCGCACGCGCGCTGCCGCGCACCTCGGCCAGCCAGTTGCGCAGGTCGTCGCCGCTGGCGCCGTCGAGCGTCAGCACCGCGCGCTCGCCCTGTTCGACCAGGCGGGCCTTGTCGCCCAGGCGCCCGCTGGCAGCCTGCAGCGCCGCACTGGCCTGCGGCCGCGGCAGCGCCGGCGTGGCGCGCAGCGCCTGCGCGTCGGCGGCCTGGGCCTGCATGGCCTGCAGCTGGGCGTCCAGCGCGTCCAGCCGCGCCGGCGCGTCGCGCATGGTGCGCCAGGCCGGCTGCAGCGCCAGCGCCCACAGCAGGTAGCCGCCCAGCACCCCGGCGGCCAGCAGCAGCAGCCGGCGCTCGCGCGCATCGCGCGCCGCCCAGGCGGTGCGCAGCGGCTGCAGGCGCTGCCCGAGCCTCTCGCGTGTGCTGTTCACGAGCGGCCTCCGCGGGTGATGATCAGCTGGCCGCCCTGGTCTTCGGCCTGGTAGCCGGCGGCGCGCACGCGCTCGGCAAACTGCGCGCGCTGCGGCTCGGCCCAGCCGCCGGTGGTGATGGCCAGCCGCCCGGGCTCGAAGCGCAGCGCCTGCAGCGGCGGCTGGCCGTCGGGCCAGGCGGTGGCGGCAACGGCGAGCAGCGGCTCCAGGTCGGCCGGGCCGGCGCGGCCGGCGGCGGCGCGCAGCGCATCGGTCTCGCGCTGCATCTGCAGCGGGGCATCCAGCACCGAGCGCACCTGCGGATGGGCCGTCTGCAGCAGCCGCACCTGCGCCTGGCGCTTGTCGCGCAGGCCCTGCTCGAGCCGCCAGGCCCAGGCGTTCAGCCCCACCAGCTGCACCAGCAGCAGGGCCGCCAGGCCCCAGCGCACCGGCCGCCAGGCGGGGCCGGCCACGCGGCGCAGCGCATCGCGCACCGCCTGCATGCCGCGGTGGTGCGGGGCCAGGTCGAACTGGCGCAGGTTCCAGGGCGAGCGCAGCGCCTGCAGCGCACGCTCGGCATCGCCGAGCACGCTGACCGGGGCTTCGAGCCAGCGTTCGGCGGCGGCCGCCGCCGACGGGTGCGCGCTGCAGCGCAGGCTGGTGCGGTCGGTGGCGGCCAGCTGCCGGCGCGCCAGCGAACCCGCCAGGCGCAGGCTGGCCACACCGTCGGCATGGCTCCACACCAGCGTCGGCTCGTGGCTTTCATCGTCGGCGGCCAGCGCGTGCAGCGTCGGCGTGGCGGTCGGCCAGCTGCTGGGGGCGATGCGGTCGAGCGGCACGCCGGCCTGCTCCAGGTCGGCCACCACGGCGGCCAGCCAGTCGCGCCGCGTCACCGCCACCCAGCCGGACTGGCCGCCGGCGATGCCGGGCTCCAGCGCCAGGTGCACGGCCTCGTCGTCGTCGAGCAGCTGGTCTTCGAGCACAGCGCCGAGCGCGGCGCGCAGCCGCGCGGCCGGCGCCTTGGGCACGCTCAGGCGTTGCCAGCCCACATCGGCGTCGGCCAGCAGCGCGCAGGCGCTGCCGGCGCGCGGCAGCTGCGCCGCCGGCGCACGGCCCTGGCGGCTGACCGTCTGGCCGTCGGCGCTCAGCACGAAGGCATAGTCGGCCGGCGCGCCGGCGGCAGCATCCGCGCGCGGGCGCGGCGGCAGGAGGATCACGAGCACGGACATCGAGGCAGCAGGCAACGGGCGGGTGGTGGCAGGGCGGGCAGCCTGCGTGCAGGGGTGGCACGGGCGGGGTCCATTGTCGCCGTGGTGCGTGACCGGGTGCCGATGGGGTGGAAGACGGTCAAGCCGGCGCCCCCGGCAGGCTGCGGCGTTCGCGCCGCAGCAGCACCAGCTCGACGCCGGCGCCGCCGCTCCTGCGCTCGAGCAGCCAGCGCTCCTCGAGCACGCGGTCCTCGAAGCGCAGCCGCCCCAGCACCTCGAAATGGCGCGACTGCACGCCCACGCGCGCATCGTCGCTGCTCACGTTGGGGGGCAGCAGCTGGCGCAGCGCATCGGTGGTGGCGCCGGGGCTGCGCCGCAGCGCCTGCACGATGCGCTGCGCATTCGCCAGGTCGAGCCCGTCGATGGCCGCCAGCAGCGCCGGCGCCTCGGCGCTATTGGCATTCACCGGCGTGCGCGTGGGCAGCAGCGTGACGTAGGGCGCGATGCGCGCCAGCTGGTCGGCATCCAGCCCCAGCCAGACCAGCTGTTCGATGCGCGTGGGCGGCAGCGGGGCGGTATCGGCGCGCTCGTGCCAGGCGGCGGCCAGGCCCTCGGCCAGGCGGTCGGCGAGCTCGGCGCTGGCGCCGGCGGCCTCGCACAGGCGGCGCAGGCCCAGCACCTCCGGCGCCGCCGGCTTGCCGTCGTCACCGACGAGGCGGCGCAGGTTGTAGCGCGACTGCGCATCGTCGATCTCGCCCGACAGGAAGACCTCCAGCGTGCCGTCGGCACTGTTGTCGCGGTCGGCGGCGAGAAACTGCGACAGCCGCGATTCCTCCAGCTTGCGCGCCCAGGTGGCGCTGGGCGGAAAGGCCTTGTCGGCATCGGCACGCAGCATCAGCCGCGCCCAGTCCTGCGCCCCGGCCAGGATCAGCCCGGCCTGGGCGCGCGCGCGTTCGGCGGCCTCGACCTCGACCGCGCGCTGCTGGTGCCACACCATCGCCGAGGCCGCCGTGGCCACCAGCGTCAGGATCAGCATCGCGATCAGCAGCGCCGCACCGCGCTGGCGCTGCCGGCCAGGGGGCAGCCGCCGCCTCACAGGCCGGGCGCGACGAGCACGTCGCGGGTCAGGGTCTGGCCGTCGAGCTGCAGCACCAGGCGCACGCCGGCGGGCAGCTGCTCGACCGTGCGCGCCGGCGCGCTGGCGCCGCTGCCGGCCGCCGGCACCAGGTCGCCGGTCGACTGCGCATTGGTCCACGCGTTGCCGCGGTAGAAATAGACCTGCCAGTCGGTCACGCCGTCGAGCAGGCGCAATTGCCCGGGGCTGTCGCCCTGCAGTTGCTGGCTGCGCAGCCAGGCCTGCTGCAGCTCGCCGGCACGCGTGGCCGGCGCCGAGGTCCAGCGCTGCCAGCGGCCGCCGTCGAGCGACCAGGCCACCAGCAGCAGCCCGCCGTCGGCACGCCGCACCAGGCGCAGCGCGCGGCCGTCGAAGGCCAGCGCGGGCACGCCGGCGTCGCCGTGCAGCGACTGCAGGTCGGTCTCCCACTGCGCCATCAGCGCGGTCAGCGTCATCGTGCGGTCGACCGCCTCGCGGCCGGCGTCGCGGCTCTTCAGCACGCCGTCGACGCCACGCCAGGCCAGGGCCGCCATCAGCGCCATCACGAACAGCGCCACCAGCACCTCGACGAGCGTGAAGCCGCGGCTGCGGGCGGTGCGCGCCATGTCAGAAGCGCGACATGACGGTGGTCAGCGTGACCAGCGGCTGCCCGGCCTCGTCGCGCACCACGGCGTCGATGCGGCGCATGTTGGGATTGGGCGTCGGCCGCGTGACCAGCGTGCCGGGGTAGCTGCGGCCGAGCTGCTCGCACTGGAAATCGGCGTCACCGATGCCCGGCAGCACGCGTGCCAGCCGCAGGTTGGTGAGCTGGTTGTCGGCGCACCACTGGGCGGCCGTCACCTGCTGCAGCCGCTCGGCGTTGCCGGTCAGCGCGCCGGCGGCGCGGGCGCCGGCGGCCAGCGCCACCGCCACGATGGTCAGCGCCACCAGCACCTCGATGAGGGTGAAGCCGCGGCTCGGCTTCATGGCGGGCTGGCCACGGGCGCCAGCACGGCAAAGGGCTGCAGCCCGTCGGTGCCGATGGCGAGGCTTTGTTCACCGATGCGCAGCTGCACGCGCTGGGCGCCGATCAGCGGCTCCGGGCCCAGCACCAGCGTGCCGCGGCCGCCTTCGACCTGCGCCAGCACCTCGGCGTCGAGCCAGCGCGTGGGCAGCCGGCGCGACGCCGGCAGGCCGATGAAGCGGAACTGGTGCTCGGCCGACTCCGGCGTCGGCCGCCACACCACCGGCAGCGCGGCGGCCCGGGCCTCGGCGCGTGCCGTCTCCAGCAGCGCCGTCAGCCGTGCGGCCTCGCGTTCCAGGCGGTCCTGCGTGCCGTCGCGCAGCGCCAGGCTCACGACACCGGCGGCGACGGCGACCAGCGCCACCACCACCATCAGCTCGATCAGCGTGAAGCCGCCCGCGCGGCGGCGGGGAAGGATGGCCTTACTGCCAGGAGCCGACGTCCGCATCCTTTCCCTCGCCGCCGGCCTGCCCGTCGGCGCCGTAGCTGAAGACATCGATCTCGCCCTTGACCCCCGGGTTGACATACTGGTACGGGCGGCCCCAGGGGTCGGCCGGCAGCTTGTCGAGGTAGGGCTTCCAGTTCGGCGGGACGGCGCCGGCGGTGGGCTTGCGCACCAGCGCATCCAGGCCCTGCTCGGCGCTGGGGTAGCGCTGGTTGTCGAGCTTGTAGAGCTTGAGCGCCTGCACCAGGTTGTTGACATCGGTGCGCGCCGCGGTGGCGCGGGCATCGTCGGTGCGGTCGAGCACGTTGGGCACGATCAGCGCAGCCAGCACGCCGATGATCACCAGCACGACCATCAGCTCGATCAGCGTGAAGCCGCGGGCGGCACGGGAGGGCAGGGTGGGGCGCATGGCGGCTTCAAGCGTGCGCCGACGGCAGGCGGTCGGCGGGGTCGGAAAGGTCGGGCGAATCATAATCGCCGCATGTTTGCCCGTTGGTCGGCCTTTTTCGTCTGGGCCCTGGTGGCCGCCAGTGCGGTGGCCTGGGGTTTGAAGTTGTTCACGCGGCCGCTGACGGCGCCGGCGCAGACCGTGGTGGCGGCGCCGTCGGCCGCGGCCGGCGGCGACTGGACCCGCGTCTTCGGTGCCGCGCCGCCGCCGCCTGTCGCCCTGGCCGAAGCGGCGCCGCCACCGGCACCCGAGAGCTCGCGCTTCCAGCTCATCGGCGTGGTGGCGCCGCGGCCGGTGGCGGCCCGCTCGCAGGGCGTGGCACTGATCGCCGTCGATGGCAGGACGCCACGCGCCTACCGCGTCGGCGCGGTGGTCGACGGCGACCAGGTGCTGCAGTCGGTGCAGCCGCGTGGGGTGTCCATCGGCCCGCGCCAGGGTCAGGCGACGGTGACGCTGGAGCTGCCGGCGCTGCCGCCACCGGCGACCGGCGTGCCGTCGTCGGTGTCGGCTGTGATGCCGCCGCCGGCATCGCTGCCCGCAGGGGCTTTGCCCGTGCTGCCGCAGCCCGGCATGCAGCCGGCGCCCAACCTCAGCCTGCCGCCGCAGCAGCGCCTGCGGGCGCTGCAGATGCCGCCGCCGGGTCAGGCCCTGCCGCAGCCGGTGGCGCCGCCCATGGCGCAGCCGCTGGATCCGATGCAGACCGACAGCGGCATCAACAGCCCCGGCGGCCAGTACCAGCAGCGCTGAAGCGCGGCGTCAGTACAGCGCCGGGCCGCCGAAGCGGCCCTCCGGGCCGATGTCGAGTTCGCCCTGCACGCTGTCGAAGGTCTGCGGACCCGGCGGTTCCTCGTCGTCGGCCACCTCGCTGAGCAGTGCCGCGGCGCAGCGGATCATCGGCCAGGCCAGCGTGGCGCCGGTGCCGTCCATGCTTTCCATGCCCAGCTCGAGCAGCGCCGAGGCGCGGAACAGGTTCAGTGCCTGATCGAGACCGCGGTGCGAATGGCTGCGGCAGAAGACGCAGTAGTCGGTGACCGGCGGTGCGATGCGCGAGGCCGCCATCAGCGCCGCGCAGGCGGCCAGGCCGTCGACCGCCAGCACATGGCGGCGGCTGGACGCCACCAGCATCACGCCCACCATCACCGCGATGTCGAAGCCGCCCAGCGCGGCCAGCACGGCCGACGGTTCTTCGGCGTCGTGGTGCCGTGCCAGCGCGGCCTGGCCGAGCTTGACCAGGCGCGCCAGTTCCGCACGCGGCATCTCGGCGCCGCTGCACAGCAGGTCGGGCAGCGGGCAGTCGGTCAGGCGCGACAGCACCAGCGCCGCGCTGAAATCCGCACCCACGCCCAGGCTGGCAAAGATGGAGAAATTGCCGCGCAGCCGGTAGCCCAGCTGCATGCCGGCGCGCATCGCGGCCTGGCATTGCTCGGCGGACATCGCCGCGGTGAGGCGCGCATTGCGGGTGCCATGCGCGATCTTGCGCATCAGCAGCCGGTCGTGCGCCTGCAGGTCGGCGGCCACGCCGCAGTCGACGACCGTCAGCTCGAGCTGCTGCGCCCTGGCAAAGCCGGCCAGCGGCAGGTGGCCGCTGAGCAGCCGCTCGACGACCCGGTGCGTCAACGGCGCCTCGGGCGGGCAGACGCCTTCGACGGCGATGCCGTGGTCGGCGGCGAAGATCAACAGCTGGGGGTCGCTGAACTGCGGCTTGAGCGTGCGCTGCATCAGCCCCAGGCGCAGCGCCAGCGGTTCCAGCTGGCCGAGGTTGCCGCCGCTGGCGCTGCGCCGGCGCAGCATCTCGGCCAGTTCGTGCTCGAGCTGTGGGTGCGAGGTCGGCGAAACCAGCGAGCGGGTGGGCTGCATGGCCGGCAGTCTAATCAGCGCGGCAGGCTTCAGCGCAGGAACAGCCGGTAGACCGGGTTGTGCGTTTCCTCGACATGCGGATAGGCCAGCGTCCGCAGAAACTGCCGGAACGCGGCCTCGTCGCTGGCCGGCACCTGGATGCCGACCAGGATGCGGCCATCGTCGGCGCCCTGGTTGCGGTAGTGGAAGAGGCTGATGTTCCAGCTGGGGTGCAGCGCCGCCAGGAAGCGCATCAGCGCCCCCGGCCGCTCGGGGAAGACGAAGCGGAACAGGCGCTCGTCCTGCGCCAGCTCGGAATGGCCGCCGACCATGTGGCGCACATGTTCCTTGGCCAGTTCGTCGTCGGTCAGGTTGACGGTGGCAAAGCCGTGGCGCACGAAGTGGCGCTCGATGCGCTCGGCCTCGTCGCGCTTGCTGATCGTCAGGCCGACGAAGACATGGGCGACACGCTCGTCGCTGATGCGGTAGTTGAATTCCGTCACCGAGCGCGGGCCGATCAGCTCGCAGAAGCGCTTGAACGAGCCGCGCTCCTCGGGGATGGTCACCGCGAACAGGGCCTCGCGCTGCTCGCCGAATTCGGCGCGCTCGGCGACGAAGCGCAGGCGGTCGAAATTCATATTGGCGCCGCAGGTCACGGCCACGAAGGTCTGGCCCTTGCACTTGTGGCGCGCCACATACTGCTTGATGCCGGCCACGCCCATCGCGCCCGAAGGTTCCATGATGCTGCGCGTATCCTGGAAGATGTCCTTGATGGCGGCGCAGACCTCGTCGGTGTCGACCACCACGTAGTCGTCGACCAGCGCGCGGGCGACGCGGAAGGTTTCCTCGCCCACCAGCTTGACGGCGGTGCCGTCGGCGAACAGGCCGACGTCGGCCAGCTGCACGCGCTTGCCGGCCTTCACCGAGCGCAGCATGGCGTCGCTGTCGGCCGTCTGCACGCCGATCACCTTGACCTCCGGCCGCACCGCCTTGATATAGGCCGCCACGCCCGAGATGAGCCCGCCGCCGCCGATGGCCACGAAGACGGCGTCCAGCGGGCCCTGGTGCTGGCGCAGGATCTCCATGCCCACCGTGCCCTGGCCGGCGATGACGTCGGGGTCGTCGAAGGGGTGGACGAAGGTCAGGCCCTCGGCCTTCTGCACCTCGAGCGCGTGCAGGTAGGCGTCGGAATAGCTGTCGCCGTGCAGCACCACCTCGCCGCCCAGCGCCTGCACGGCGTCGACCTTCACGCGCGGCGTCGTCACCGGCATCACGATCACCGCCCGGCAGCCGAGCTTGCGCGCGCCGAGTGCCACGCCCTGCGCATGATTGCCGGCCGAGGCGCAGATGACGCCGCGCTTCAGGGCCTCCGGCGCCAGGTGCACCATCTTGTTGTAGGCGCCGCGCAACTTGAAGCTGAAGACGACCTGCTGGTCCTCGCGCTTGAGCAGCACATGGTTGCCCAGGCGCCGCGACAGGCTGCGCGCCGGCTGCAGCGGCGATTCGCGCGCCACGTCGTAGACGCGGGCCGAGAGGATGCGGCGCAGGTAGTCGGCGGCGACACGGGCGCTGCGCGGCGTCAGCGGGCGAACGGCCGGTGCGGGGTTCGGAGCGGCGGCGCCAGCGGACATCGGATGCCTCGGGGGGTGGATGGCAGGGGGCGCGAATCATATGTCGGCCCCCCGGCACCGTCGGCTGACGGTGCCGCCGGTGGCACCGCCGGGCGCCGCCGCGACCGATCGGCGAAAAAAAACCCCGGCGCTTGTGGCACCGGGGTTGAATCCACCGTTGGAGGAGGTGGAGGAGACAAACGGCGGGTCATTCACGACCCATGGCTGGCAGTCTAGCACCGTCATGCTGCAGTGCAATACGCCATCGGGGGGACTTTAGAGGGGGGTCTCGAGTCGGGTGGGGCAGACGGCACAATCCGCCGCCTCGATTGAACGCCGGCCGCACCGGCCCCGAAGGAATGCCGATGGAATGCACCGTCAACTGGATGCCCGCCACGGGCATGGGATTTGTCGCCGAAACCGGCAGCGGCCACCTGCTCACCATGGACGGCGCGCCCGACGGTGGCGGCCGCGACCTCGCGCCACGGCCGATGGAAACCGTGCTCGCCGGCACCGGTGGCTGCACCGCCTACGACGTGGTGCTGATCCTGCAGCGCGGCCGCCACGACGTGCGCGGCTGCCAGGTCAAGCTGAGCGCCGAGCGCGCTGGCAGCGAGCCCAAGGTCTTCACCCGGATCCACATGCACTTCATCGTCAGCGGCCGCGACCTGCCGCCGGCGGCGGTGGAGCGTGCGATCGCGCTGTCGCACGAACGCTACTGCTCGGCCAGCATCATGCTGGCCAAGACGGCCGAGATCACCACCAGCCACGAGGTCGTGGCTGTCTGACATCGGGCGTCAGATCCGCGACGCGGTGGTCGTCATGACCTTCGCCGCCGCGCGCATCAGCCAGCGCGCGGGCGCCGGCAGCGGCTGGCCGCCGGCCGCGAGCGCGTCGTCGGCGTGGCGGCGTTCGTCGATGCGCATCTGCTCAACGATGGCCCGTGAGCGCGCATCGGCCGCCGGCAGGCGCTCGAGGTGGCCGGCCAGGTGCTGCTCGACCTGGCGTTCGGTTTCGATGACGAAGCCCAGGCTGCGCGCGTCGCCCAGCCGCCCGGCCAGCACGCCGATGGCAAACGAACCCGCATACCACAGCGGGTTGAGCAGGCTCGGCCGGTCGCCCAGTTCGTCCAGCCGCTGCCCGGTCCAGGCCAGGTGATCGAGTTCATCGCGCGCCGCCGCCTGCATGCGTTCGCGCAGATCGGGGCTGCGGGCGGTCAGGGCCTGGGCCTGGTAGAGCGCCTGCGCGCACACCTCACCCACGTGATTGACGCGCATCAAGGCACCCGACAGCGGCCGATCGCCGGCTGGCAGCGTATCGTCGCGGGCGTGTCCGGGCGACGGGCGGGCCGCATGGACGGCGCCGGACAGGGTGCGGAGCGCGTTGTCAGCGCTCACCAACCAACGGTCGAGGGTCTTCATGGCGCGTGTAGCATAGCCCGTCGGCAGCCGCTGCGCCGACCGCCGGGTGACAGCTTCACGACCCCGTTTTGACGTTGTTGCCAGACAACAGCCGGGCGGCAATTCAGGCCCTTGGCTTTGCAAGCGACAGGGGGGTCTGGTGAAATGCGCCCAACTTCCGCTGAGGATGTTGGCCTGATCAGCCCCTTGCCGGGTGACCTCCCCGATCGGGACCTCTTGTTCAACCTAGGAGATAGCTGCAATGAAAAAATCCCTGCTCGCCCTGGCCGCGTTGACCGCGTTTGCCGGCGCTGCATCGGCCCAATCGTCGGTGACCCTGTTCGGTATCGTTGACGCTGGCGTCGCTCGCCTGTCCGCTGGTGGCAAGTCGGTGACCGGCATGACCAACTCGGGCTACAACAGCAGCCGTCTCGGCTTCCGTGGCGTCGAGGATCTGGGCGGTGGCCTGCAGGCCGGCTTCTGGATCGAAGGTCAGCTGACCAATGACGACGGCAATGCCGCCGGCATGAACTGGCAGCGCCGTTCGACCGTCAGCCTGATGGGTGGTTTTGGTGAAATCCGCCTCGGCCGCGACTACACCACGCATTTCTGGAACACCACGGTCTATGACCCGTTCGGCACCAACGGTGTCGGCTCGGCCAATACCTTCGCCATGCTGGGCGCGGCCAATGCCAACGTCAGCACCGCCGTTCGCTCGAACAATGCGATCAGCTACTTCACCCCGAATCTGGGTGGTTTCTCGGCCCAGCTGCAGTACGCCTTCGGCGAGCAGGTCAGCGGTGGCGTGAAGACCAACAACTTCATGGGCTTCCGCCTTGGCTACGCCGCCGGCCCGATCTCGGTGCATGGCGCCTACGGCAAGACCGAAGGCGCGACCGACGCCGTCGACCACAAGGCGATGAATTTCGGCGGCTCGTTCGACATGGGCTTCCTGAAGGCGTCGCTGATGGTCGCGCAAGAGAAGAACGGTGCCGGCCTGAAGACCATTGCCATTGAGCCGGGCATCATGGTGCCGGTCGGCGCTGGCGTCATCCGCGCCTCGTTTGCCCGCCACGACCAGAAGGGTGGCACCGCCGCCTGGAACGACAACGACTGGGACAAGATCGCCGTCGGCTATCTGCACAACCTGTCGAAGCGCACGACCGTGTACGCCACGTATGCCCGCATCGCCAACGACGGCACGCAGACCAAGACCGTTGCCAACAACGGCCTGGGTGGTGTGACCGCGTCGCCGGGCGGCAACTCCAGCGGCATCGAATTCGGCGTTCGCCACGCCTTCTGATCCACGCCGGGGCAACCCGGCCGGTCAGCAAAAAACCGCCCCTCGGGGCGGTTTTTTTATGGGCGCCGGCGAGAGCCGGTCAGCCGGCCGCGGGCAGCAGCGTCTCGCCGGCGAAAAGATCGGCGGCGCGCTCGCGCTCGCGGATCAGCACCGGCTGCCCGTCGACGATCATCACCTCGGCTGCTCGCGGCCGCGTGTTGTAGTTGCTGGCCATCGCCATGCCGTAGGCACCGGCCGACAGCACGGCCAGCAGGTCGCCTTCGGCCACCGCCAGCGGGCGGTCACGGCCCAGCCAGTCGCCGGATTCGCACACCGGGCCGACGACGTCCCAGGCCCGCGCCACGCCGGCGCGCTGCCGCACCGGTTCGATCGCCATCCAGGCCTGGTACATCGCCGGGCGCATGAGGTCGTTCATCGCCGCGTCGACGATGCAGAAATTCTTCGTGGCGCCGGGCTTGAGGTATTGCACCTCGGTCAGCAGCACGCCCGCATTGCCGACCAGCGAACGCCCCGGTTCGAGCAGCACCTCGCGCCTGCCGTGGCCACGGGCGTCCATGCGCGCCAGCATCTGCGCCACCAGCTCGTCGGCGCGTGGCGGCTGCTCGTCGGTGTAGGTGATGCCCAGGCCGCCGCCGAGGTCGACATGGTGGATCGGGATGCCGGCTGCCTCGACGGCCTCGACGAGGTCGAGCACGCGGTCGAGCGCATCGAGGTAGGGTGCGGCCTGCGTGATCTGCGAGCCGATGTGGCAGTCGATGCCGACCACCTGCAGCCCCGGCAGCGCCGCGGCCAGGCGGTAGACGGCGAGCGCCTGCTCGTGCGCGACGCCGAATTTGTTGTCGCGCAACCCGGTCGAGATGTAGGGGTGGGTGCCGGCATCGACGTCGGGGTTGACGCGCAGGCTCACCGGCGCGGTGCGGCCGGCGGCGGTGGCCACCTCGGACAGGCGGCGCAATTCGCCTTCGCTCTCGACGTTGAAGCAGTGCACGCCGGCCGCCAGCGCCTGCTGCATCTCGGTGCGCGTCTTGCCGACGCCGGAGAAGACGATGCGCTCGGGCCGTCCGCCAGCGGCCAGCACGCGTTCGAGTTCGCCGCCGGAGACGATGTCGAAACCGCAGCCGGCGCGCGCGAAGGTCTGCAGCACCGCCAGGCTGGAATTGGCCTTCATCGCATAACACACCAAGTGCGCACGACCCTGCAGCGCACGCTGGTAGGCGGCCACGGCATCGAGCATGGCCGCTTGCGAATAGACATACAGCGGCGTGCCGAAGCGGCGGGCCAGGCCGTCGAGGTCGACCCCGTCGAGGCCGAGCACGCCGTCGCGGCGGGCCAGATGCGGGCTGCCGGGCAGGCTCATCGGGAGGCCCCCGAGGCCGCCGATGCGGCCGCTGCCGGCGCCGGCAAGGTGAGCGGTCCCTTCTGGCCACAGGCGGTGCCCGCGATGGCACATGCGAGCAGAAGGACTTTGGCCGGGCGCGGGCCCAGCCGGGCGGCGGCCGCCGCTACACTCTTCGAAAGCATCCCGGGAATTCTACCGAGCATGAGCGCCGACACGCCCGCAAGCAGCCTGAGCGACAGCGAGTACCAGGCCCTGACCCAGGCCCTGCTGGCCGCCATCGAGGCGCAGGTCGACCGCTGGCTGCAGGACGACGTGATCGACATCGACAGCAGCCGCACGGGCGGGCTGCTCGAACTGTCGTTCCCCAACGGCAGCAAGATCATCGTCAATACGCAGCCGCCGCTGCACGAGGTGTGGCTGGCGGCCAAGGCGGGCGGCTTCCATTACCGCTGGGCAGGCGACCACTGGGCGGATACGCGCGACGGCAGCGATTTTCTGGCCACGCTGTCGCAGCAGGCCACGGCACAGGGCGGACGGCCGCTGCGCTTCGCGGCCGGCTGACGGCCGGCGCAGCCGCTGCACCTTCAGCGGCGGAACAGGTCGAGGATGGAGTTGCGTTCCTCGGTGCTCGGCGCGGCGGGCAGGGCGTCCTGCAGGCCCAGGCTCTGCACGCCGGCGCCCTGGGCATGGTCATCGAACATCCAGCCACCGGCGCTTTCGACCACGCCGGCCGGCGGCTCGTACGGTTGCACGGGCACGCCCTTGAGGGCCTGGGCCATCCAGTTGATCCACACCGGCAGCGCGAGCCCGCCGCCGGTCTCGCGGTCGCCGAGCTTGCGTGGGTTGTCGTAGCCGATCCAGACGACGGCCGTCACCGTGGGGTGAAAGCCGGCAAACCAGGCGTCCATCGAATCGTTGGTGGTGCCGGTCTTGCCGTAGACGTCGCTGCGCCTGAGCGTGGCCTGGGCGCGGGCGGCGGTGCCGTAGCGGGTGATGGCCTGCAGCAGCGAATTCATGACGAAGGCATTGCGCGCATCGAGCACGCGCACCGATTCGTCGGCGGGCACCGGCGGCGTGTCGACCACCACGCGCCCCTTGCCGTCGACGATGCGGGCGATCAGGTGCGGCGTGATGCGCAGGCCGCCATTGGCGAAGACACTGTAGGCGGTGGCCATCTGCATCGGCGTCACCGACCCGGCGCCGAGTGCCATCGTCAGGTAGGCCGGGTGCTTGTCGGCCTCGAAGCCGAAGCGCTGGATCCATTCCTGCGCATAGGGCGGCCCGATGGCCTGCAGGATGCGGATCGACACCATATTCTTCGACTTTGCCAGCGCCGTCACCAGCGGCAGCGGGCCGTCGAACTTGCCGTCGTAGTTCTTCGGCTCCCAGGGCTGGCTGCCGGTGGCATCGGCGTCGAAGAACAGCGGCGCGTCGTTGATCACCGTGGCCGGCGTGAAGCCCTTCTCCAGCGCTGCCGAATAGATGAAGGGCTTGAAGCTCGACCCCGGCTGCCGCCAGGCCTGGGTGACGTGGTTGAACTTGTTCTTGCCGAAGTCGAAGCCGCCGACGAGCGCGCGGATGGCGCCGGTGCGCGGGTCGAGGGCGACGAAGGCCCCCTCGACCTCGGGCAGCTGCGTCAGCCGCCAGTCCTTCTTCGGGCCCTGCATGGCGCGCACGACGGCGCCGCGGCGGATCTGCACCTTGGGGCCGGCACGCGCAGCCAGGCCCGAGGTCACCGGCCGCAGCCCGTCGCCGGTGACGGTGATGGTGTCGCCCGACTGCAGCATGGCCACCACCTTGCGCGGCGAGGCCTCGAGCACGACGGCGGCGCGCAGGTCGTCGTTGTCGGGGTGGTCGTTGAGCGCCTCGGCAACGCGGGCGTCGAGCTTGTCGGGGTCGGCCGGCAGGTCGACATAGGCTTCCGGCCCGCGGTAGACCTGCCGCAGTTCGTAGTCCATCAGGCCCTGGCGCAGCGCACGGTAGGCCGCCGACTGCTCGGCCGCATTCAAGGTCAGGTAGACGTTGAGGCCGCGCGCATAGGTCTCGTCGCCATACTGGGCGTGCACCAGCAACCGGGCATTCTCGGCCGCGAATTCGGCATGCACGCCATGGTCGGACGCCACGCGGTAGCGCAGCACCTGCTCGAGCGCGGCGTCGTGCTGCTCTTCGGTGATGAAGCCGTTCTCGAACATGCGCTGGATGATGTAGCGCTGCCGCACCTGGGCCCGCCGCGGGTTGGCGATCGGGTTGTAGGCCGAGGGTGCCTTGGGCAGGCCGGCCAGCATCGCCGCCTCGGCGATCGTCACGTCCTTCAGCGGCTTGCCGAAATAGACCTCGGCCGCCGCGGCAAAGCCGCTGGCGCGCTGGCCGAGGAAGATCTGGTTCATGTAGAGCTCGAGGATCTGGTCCTTGTTGAGCACGCTTTCGATGCGCAGCGCCAGCAGGATCTCGTAGATCTTGCGCGTGAACGTCTTTTCGGTGCTGAGGTAGAAATTGCGCGCCACCTGCATGGTGATCGTCGACGCGCCCTGGCTGCGCGCATCGCGCAGGTTTTCCAGCGCCGCGCGCGCCACGCCCTTGTAGTCGACGCCGCCGTGCTGGTAGAAGCGCGCGTCCTCGGCGGCAAGCACGGCATCCTTCATCACCTGCGGGATCTGCGCGATGGGCGTGAAATTGCGGCGCTCCTCGCCGAATTCGCCCAGCAGCACGCCATCGGCCGAATAGACGCGCAGCGGCAGCTTGGGGCGGTAGTCGGTGAGGCTGCCGATATCGGGCAGGTTCGGGTAGGCCACCGCCAGCGCCACGGCGACGACCAGCAGCGCGGCCAGCAGCCCCGCCAATGCCCCGCCGCCCAGCCAGGCGGCCACCTGCAGCAAGGCCCGATACCAGGGCCGGGCCGGCGGTGCGGCTTCGGAAGGGGGGGTGTTCGCGGGCTCGGATGCGGGCATGGGAGTCCCGGGACAATGCTGGCAGCGATTATAGAAACCGTCCCCGCGTGCTCGGACCTGGCCAGGTGGGCCCTTCGGGATGGGATTTTCAGCGTCTTCGGGTTAACCCTGAAGAGGCGATTGCGGCTTGTTTCAGGTGGTGCCGCAAGCGTCGGTCAATCACAACGACTGGACGGTTTGTGACCGCCATTTTTCTATGGCGCACAAAGGCTTTACTGCTAGCATTGAAGTAACTTCTTAACAAACTTGGCGCCTCGCCGGGTGCATGAGGAGTGCTCCGACGTGAGTTTTCTGGATCAATTGCTGCGCCGAAAGTCGCCTCCGATGATCGGGCTGGACGTGAGTTCGTCCAGCGTCAAGCTGGTGGAACTCGGCCAGACCGCGTCGGGCGATTTTGTGCTCGAACGCTTCGCGCTCGAACCGTTCGAGAAGGGCTGGATCACCGATGGCCAGATCGAGAAGTTCGACGAAGTCGCCGAAGCCGTGCGCCGCGTGGTCAGCAAGAGCGGCACCCGCACCAAGCAGGTGGTGATGGCGATGCCGCAGTCCTCGGTCATCACCAAGAAGATCGTCTTGCCCGCCGGTCTGCGCGAGGAAGAGATGGAGCTTCAGGTCGAGTCCGAAGCCAATCAGTACATTCCTTTCTCGCTCGACGAAGTGAGTCTCGACTTCTGCGTCATCGGCCCGAGCCCGACATCGCTGGGTGATGTCGAGGTGCTGATCGCCGCGTCGCGCAAGGACCGCGTGCAGGATCGCCAGGGCCTGGCCGAGGCGGCCGGGCTGACGCCGGTCATCCTGGACATCGAGTCGCACGCCTCGCGCCTGGCGATGAGCCGCGTGATCGCGGCGCTGCCCAACGAAGGCCGCGACGCGCTGGTGGCCTTGTTCGAAATCGGTGCCGACACCACCAGCCTGAAGGTGCTGCGCGACGACGAGCAGCTCTACGATCGCGACCAGGCCTTCGGCGGCGCCCAGCTGACGCAGCTGATCTCGCGCCAGTATGGCTTCTCGTTCGAGGAGGCCGAGCAGAAGAAGCTCGCCGGCGACCTGCCCGAGGACTACGAAACGACCATCCTCGCGCCCTTCGTCGACAGCCTGTCGCAGGAGATCGGCCGCGCGCTGCAGTATTTCTTCACCAGCACGCCGCACCACAAGGTGCACTACGTGATGCTGGCCGGCGGTACCGCCACGCTGCCGGGGCTGAAGGACCGGGTCACCGACCTGACGGGTTTTGCGTCGATGGTGGTCAATCCCTTCGACAGCATGCAGCTCGGCTCGGCGGTGCGCGAGAACCGCATGCGGCGTGAGGCGGCGTCCTACCTCACGGCCTGCGGCCTCGCGATGCGGAGGTTCGTGCAGTGATCCTGATCAACCTGCTGCCCCATCGCGAGGCGAAGCGGCGCCAGCGCAAGCAGGCGTTCTTCGTCGGTGTCGGCCTGTCCGTGGCCGCCGGCCTGGTGATCGCCGGCGTCTGGTACATGCTGCTGCAGCAATTGATGGCCAACCAGCAGGCGCGCAACCAGTTTCTGACGGACGAGATCGCCCGGCTGGACCTGCAGATCAAGGACATCGCATCGCTGCGCGCCGAGATCGACGCGCTCAAGGCGCGGCAGAAGGCGGTGGAGGACTTGCAGACCGACCGCAATACGCCGGTGCGGCTGCTCGACGAACTCGTCAAGCAGTCGCCCGAGGGCGTCTACTTCACGTCGATCAGGCAGAGCGGCCAGCAGGTGCAGCTCACCGGCATCGCGCAGTCCAACGAACGCGTGTCCGAACTGCTGCGCAACCTGCTCTACAACTCGACCTGGCTCGAGCAGCCTGACCTGGTCGAGATCCGCTCGGTCAATGTGCCGGTCGCGTTGGGCAGCCGCGAAAGCCGGCGCCTGTTCGAGTACCAGTTGCGGGTCCGCATCAAGCAACCGGCGGCGCCGGCAGCGGCAGCTGCAGCGCCCGGTGCTTCGGCGCCGGCGCCGGCCAAGGCATCGTGAGGGGCGGCATGGCCACCAGCAACACCACCTCCGCCGGCTTCGACGCCTCGGGCCTTCTGGACCAGGCGGTTTCGCAGTTTCGCGGCCTCAATACCAGCGAGCCCGGTCAGTGGCCGTGGATGCCGAAAGCGGCGGTCTTCCTCGTGGTGGCCGCCGCCGTGGTCGCCGTCGGCTGGTTCGCGCTGGTGAGCTCCGCCCTCGAGGAACTCGAGGCCGAACGCGATCGCGAACCGGCGCTGAAGGCGCAGTTCGAATCCAAGCTCGCGCAGGCGGTCAACCTGAACGAGTTGCGCAAGCAGAAGCTACAGGTGCAGGAATATGTCACCCAGCTCGAGAAGCAGCTGCCCGGCAAGGCCGAGATGGACGCGCTGCTGTCCGACATCAACCAGGCCGGTCTTGGCCGCGGCCTGCTGTTCGACCTCTTCAGGCCGGGCCAGGTGGAGGTCAAGGACTACTACGCCGAATTGCCGATCACCGTGCGCGTGAGCGGCCGCTACCACGACATCGGCTCGTTCGCGGCCGACGTGGCCAACCTGTCGCGCATCGTCACGCTGCACAACCTGTCGATCGCACCGATGTCGCGTGATCCCAGCGGCGTGCTGTCGATGGAAGCGGTGGCGCGCACCTACCGCTACCTCGACGCGGCCGAAGTCGCCGAGCAGAAGAAGGCCGCCGCTGCCAAGGCCGCAGGAGCGAAAAAACCATGACGCGCCCGGCTCGCAGCACGGCCGCCGTCACCCTGGTGGCACTGGCGCTGGGCGGCCTGGCAGGCTGCGCCGGTGACCTCGAGGAGCTTCAGGTGTGGACCGAGGCCAAGCGCCGCGAGGCCAGGCCCAGCGTGCCCAAGCTCGATCCGCCGAAGAAATTCGACCCCGAGCCCTATACCTCGGCGCAGGTCGTCGACCCCTTCAGCGCGCAGAAGCTGGTGGTTGCCCTCAAGCAGGAGGTGCGGCAGCTCAACCCGCTGCTCGCCTCGGAGCTGAACCGGCGCAAGGAACCGCTCGAGGCCTACCCGCTGGACAACATGCTCATGGTCGGCAGCTTTGCCCGCGGCGGACGGCCCTTTGCGCTGCTGCGTGTCGACAACCTGCTCTACCAGGTGAAGGTGGGTGACTACCTGGGGCAGAACTACGGCCGCATCACCCGCATCGGGGAGACGGACCTTTCGCTGCGCGAAGTGGTGCAGGACGCGGCGGGTGAATGGACCGAACGGATCAGCACCCTGCAGCTGCAGGAGAAGTCGCGATGAGGAAGAGGCAGGATATGGCCAATCGATGCACGTGGCGAACGCTGCCGGCTGCGCTCGTGGTGCTCGGCACGACGCTGTGCGCACCGCTGGCAGCCTGGGCGCAGAACGCGATCCAGTCGATCACGAGTTCGCAGCAGGCGGGCACCGAGGTCGTCCGCATCGAACTGGCCGAGGCGCTGACCGCGGTGCCCGCCGGCTTCTCGATCCAGGCGCCGCCCCGGGTGGCGATCGACCTGCCGGGCGTCGGCAATGCGCTGGGGCGCAACGCGGTCGAGATCAACCAGGGCAACCTGCGCTCGGTCAGCGTGGCGCAGGCCGGTGAACGCACGCGCCTCGTGCTCAACCTCAAGCAGGCGGCCAATTTCCGCGCCCAGCTGCAGGGCAAGGCGCTGCTGGTGGTGCTGGAGCAGAGCGCGCCGGCGATCGCCGCCGCGGCACAGCCGCCAGGGCAGTTTGCGCCGGCCCAGAACGCCGAGGTGCAGGGGCTGCGCGACATCGACTTCCGCCGCGGCAGCGACGGTGCCGGCCGCGTGATCGTCAACCTGGCCAGCACGCAGGTCGGTGTCGACATCCGCCAGCAGGGCCAGAACCTCGTCGTCGAGTTCATGCGTTCGTCGCTGCCCGACAGCCTGCGCCGCCGCCTCGACGTCACCGACTTCGGCACCCCGGTGCAGAGCATTTCGACCTTCCAGTCGGGCGACCGCGTGCGCATGGTCGTCGAGCCGCGCGGGGCCTGGGAACACAGCGCCTACCAGACCGACAGCCAGTTCGTGCTGGAAGTGCGGCCGATGAAGGTCGACCCGAACAAGCTCGTGCAGGGCCCGGGCTACCAGGGCGAGAAGCTGTCGCTGAATTTCCAGAATATCGAGGTGCGGGCGCTGCTGCAGGTGATCGCCGACTTCACCAACTTCAACGTCGTCACCAGCGACACCGTGACCGGCAACGTCACGCTGCGGCTGAAGGACGTGCCCTGGGACCAGGCGCTCGACATCATCATGCAGAGCAAGGGCCTGGGCGTGAAGAAGTCGGGCAACGTGCTGTGGATCGCGCCCAAGGACGAGCTGGCCGCCAAGGAGAAGGTCGAACTGGAGGCCAAGAAGAAGGTGGCCGAACTCGAACCGCTGCGCACGCAGTCCTTCCAGCTCAACTACACCAAGGCCGAGGACATCGCCAAGGGCCTCACCGGGCAGGCCACCGGCCAGAGCAGCAGCAGCGGTCAGAACACGCGCATCCTGTCGCCGCGCGGCAGCGTGCTCTACGAGACGCGCACCAACCAGCTGTTCGTGTCCGACATTCCGTCCAAGCTGGAGGAGGTGCAAAGCCTCGTCGCCAAGATCGACATCCCGGTGCGCCAGGTGCTGATCGAGGCGCGCATCGTCGAGGCCGACGACAGCTTCGGCCGCGCGCTGGGCATCAAGCTGGGCACCACCGACCTGCGCGGGCTGCGCGGCGGCATCCCGGGCTACCGCGTTGCCGGCAGCAACTACGTGACGATCGGGGGCAATTATTCGAATGTCGGTGTGCAGACGGGGCAGACCCCGAATACCGACACCAGCTATTCGCCCGATTCGCAGATCGTCACGCTGCCGGCCAATACCAGCCGCCTGGGCGCGACGGCGGCCACGCTCGGCCTGTCGCTGTTCAGCGCCGCGGCCAACCGATTCCTCAACCTCGAGCTGTCGGCGATGGAATCCGAGGGCAAGGGCAAGATCGTCTCCAGCCCGCGCGTCGTCACCGCCGACCAGCAGAAGGCCAGCATCGAGCAGGGCGAGGAGATCCCCTACCAGGTGGCCACCTCCAGCGGCGCGACCTCGATCCAGTTCAAGAAGGCCGCGCTGCGCCTGGAGGTGACGCCGCAGATCACGCCCGAAGGCAACGTGATCATGCTGCTCAACGTCAGCAAGGACAGCCGCGGCGCCAATACGCCCAATGCCGGCCCGGCCATCAATACCAAGAAGGTCGACACCCAGGTGCTGGTGGAAAACGGCGGCACGGTGGTGATCGGCGGCATCTTCACGCAGGACGACCGCGACGAGGTCAACAAGGTGCCGCTGCTGGGCGACATCCCGTTCCTGGGGCATCTGTTCCAGAACAAGCAGCGCATTTCGACGAAGACCGAGCTGCTGGTCTTCATCACGCCGAAGATCGTGACCGACCGGTCGGCAATCCGTTGATTCGCGCCCGCTCGGCCCGCACGAACGTCAAGACTGTAGGAATCCGGACATGAGTCATTGGAAGCGACTGCTGGCGGTGCTGGCCCTGACGAGCCTGGCGGCTTGCGGTGGGGGCGGCGGCAGTGCGGGGACGCCGACCCTGGGCGGCGGTACATCCGGCGCCGTGACCGACATCGTCATCGTGCCCAGCGCCGATACGATCGCGAATACCGGCACCTCGACGGTGACGGCGACCATCACCGTCGTCGACGTCAACCGGGCCGGTGTGACGGACGCATCGGTCTCGGTGGCCGTGGACAACAACGCGGTGGTGTCGACCAGTGGCGCCAGGACCGATGCAAGTGGCCAGATCACGGCGACCATCGGCATCGGTTCCGACCGCAGCAACCGCGACATCACGATCACCGCCCGGGCGGGGGGCATCACGCGCACTGCGGTGGTGAAGGTCGTGACCGATCCGAATGCCAACACGCCGACGGCAGCGGACCTCAGCCTGGTGCTGGGTGCACCCAGCGTCACCAACGGCGGCAGCTCCACCGTCACCGCAACCGTCACCGCCGTCGATGCCAACCGCAACGTGATCCGCGGCATTCCAGTGACGCTGTCGGTCGACGCCGGCGCCACCTTGGCTGCCAGCGCCACCGTCACCGATGCCCTGGGATTGGTGACGGCCAATGTCGGCATCGGCGCCGACCGCTCGAACCGTGTCGTCACCGTCACCGCCGTCAGCGGCTCTCTGGTTCGCACGGCGTCGTTCGCGGTCACCGGTGCGCGGCTGACGGCCTCGGCCTCGCCGCTGGTGGTGGCGGGCAGCGCGGGCAACGTCGTCGAGTACACCTTGCTCGACTTCAATGCGGTGGCGATGGCCGACCAGCCGATCACGGTGACCGCGCCGGGGTTGCCGACGGCGAATGGCCGTACCGACCTGAACGGCAAGTTCCGCTTCGTCTACACGGCACCCGCGTCACAGACGGTGCTGTCCATCACGGCCACGGCAGCTGGTGACCAGAACGCCCAGACGGTGACCGTGTCGCCGGCATCGTCGAGCATCGCGGCGGCGCCTGAAATGCCGCAATCGGCGTCGGTGACACCCTCTCCCAGTGTGGTGAGCGTCAACGCCCCGGGCACCGCCACCAATCAGGTCGAACTGCGGGCCCTGTTTGTCGGCGCCAACAACCGGCCGGTTCCTCGCGTCCGGGTTCGTTTCGATCTGGCGGGCAATCTCAGCAGCACCGACGGCCGCATCGACTGGGTGGGAAGCTATGCCTATTCCGACGACAACGGCATCGCTCGCGCCACCTTCACGTCGGGGCAGCGGCCGAGCCCGACCAATGGCGTGACGGTCCGGATGTGCTACGACACCGTCGACTTCGCCAGCGGCGCCAATGCCTGCGATGGCGTGGCCGGTTTTGCGACCGCCACGCTGACCGTTTCCTCGGAAGCGATGGCGGTGACGATCGGCACCAACAACGAGATCAAGCAGGGACGCAACAACCTCACCTACATCAAGGAGTACGTGGTGCTGGTGGTCGATGCGGCCGGTCGAGCGAAGCCCGATACGCTGATCACGCCGTCGGTCGACCTCACGGGTTTCTACAAGGGCTTCTACAGCACGGGCCTGCAGTCCTGGGGACGAACACTCACGCTGGAGCCCACGGAGCGCTACGGTTGGACGGGCACCGCATGGGCGCCCGATGGCACGCCGGGTTTGCCGGTATGCCCGAACGAGGACATCAACCGGAACGCGGTGCGGGAGGCCACCGCGCTGATCGTTGGTGCAGCGGCGCCCGCGCTGGCAGCGCGCGGCGAGGACCTGAACTGGAATGGCGATCTCGACCCACGCAAGTCCGATGTCGCCGTTTCCATGGTGGGCTCCTCCAAGACCGACCAGAATGGGCTCGCGGTGGTGCAGATCGAGTACCCGGAAAGCGTGGCAACCTGGATCGATTTTGTCCTCACGGTGACGGCCTCCGGCGTGTCCGGGACCGAGGCGCGCGCGCGCTTCAGCGGCACCCTCGACGCGTCGGCGGCGGATATCAATAACCTCGAAGCAGAGCCGGCATTCAGGATCAGCCCATGGGGATTTTCCACCACCTGCACCGATACGCAGTGACGCCGTGACCATTGCCCTCGTCGGCATGCCCGGCTCGGGCAAATCGACGGTGGGTCGGCAACTGGCCCGTCAGCTCGGGCTCGACTTCATCGACAGCGACAGCGTCGTCGAGCAGCGCATCGGCATGCCGATCCGCGACTGGTTTGCCCAGCACGGCGAAGAGGCCTTCCGCGACATCGAGCAGGCGGTGATCGACGAGCTGACGCAGCGGCCGAATGCGGTGCTGGCCACCGGCGGCGGGTCGGTGCTGCGTCCGTCCAACCGCAATGCGCTGCACTCGCGCTGCCACGTCTTCTACCTGCGGTCGAGCCCCGACGAGCTGTTCAGGCGCCTGCGCCACGATACGCAGCGCCCGCTGCTGCAGGTGCAGGATCCGCTCAAGCGCCTGCGCGAGCTCTATCGCGATCGCGACCCGCTCTACCGTCGCACCGCGCATTTCGTGGTCGAAGCGGCGCGGCCTTCGGTGCAGGGGCTCACCAGCATGGTGCTGATGCAGCTCGAGCTGGCCGGCCTGGTGCCCTCGTCCGACGCCTGAAGGCCGCGCTGCCGGCGTGCCCGGCCGTACACTGCGCCGCCATGAGCAGCAGCATGCCGCAACACGCCGCCGTGCAGGTCAACACGCCGGGCCACCGCTACGACATCGTGATCGCCCGCGGCGCCCTCGCCGACCCCGTTTCGTGGCAGGGCCTGCCCCCGGCCAGTCAGGCGGTGATCGTCACCAACACCACCCTTGCGCCGCTGTACGCGGCCGCCTTGCAGCAGGCGCTGGCGCCGCATTACCGCCGGGTCTCGGTGCTCTCGTTGCCCGACGGCGAGGCCCACAAGACCTGGGAGACCCTCAATCTGATCTTCGACCACCTGCTGGGCGCGGGCTGCGACCGCAAGACGGTGCTGTTCGCGCTCGGCGGCGGCGTGGTCGGCGACATGACCGGCTTTGCCGCGGCCTGCTACATGCGCGGCGTGCCCTTCGTGCAGGTGCCCACCACGCTGCTGGCGCAGGTGGACTCGTCGGTCGGCGGCAAGACGGCGATCAACCACCCGCTGGGCAAGAACATGATCGGCGCCTTCTACCAGCCGGTGCGCGTGGTCTGCGACCTTGCCACGCTGGATACGCTGCCGGCGCGTGAACTGGCCGCCGGCCTGGCCGAGGTCATCAAATACGGGCCGATCGCCGATGCGGCCTTCCTCGACTGGATCGAGGCCCACCTGGATGCGCTGCTGGCGCGCGACCCGGCGGCGCTGTCCTATGCCGTGGGCCGTTCGTGCGAGATCAAGGCCTGGGTCGTCGGCCAGGACGAGCGCGAGAGCGGCCTGCGCGCCATCCTCAATTTCGGCCACACCTTCGGCCATGCGATCGAGGCCGGCCTGGGCTATGGTCAGTGGCTGCATGGCGAGGCCGTGGGCTGCGGCATGCTGATGGCCAGCGACCTCTCGGCGCGGCTGGGCCTGATGCCCGCCGCCTTCGTCGAGCGCATGCGCACGCTGCTGCAGCGCGCCGGCCTGCCGGTGCGTGCGCCGGCGATCGGCATCGACCGCTTCGTCGAGCTGATGCGCATCGACAAGAAGGCGCAAGACGGCGAGATCCGATTCGTGCTCATCGAGGCCCTGGGCCGCGCCGGCGTGCGGCCCGCGCCCGACGCCCTGGTGCGCGCCGTCATCGCCGGCCACAGCGAGCCGGCCTGACGCGGCGGTGCGCTCTCGAGCTGCCAGGCGGTGACGAACGAGGCCCTCGTGCTGGCCCCCTGGGCCGTCGACCCGCAGGCAAGCCGCGGCCGCCGCCATGCCGAGCCGCCGCCGCCGGGCCGCACCGAGCATCAGCGCGACCGCGACCGTGTCGTGCACAGCACCGCCTTCCGGCGGCTGATGTACAAGACCCAAGTCTTCGTCAACCACGAGGGTGACCTCTATCGCACGCGGCTGACGCATTCGATCGAAGTGGCGCAGCTGTCGCGTTCGGTGGCCCGCATGCTGCGGCTGAACGAGGACCTGGTGGAGGCGATTGCCCTGGCGCACGACCTCGGCCACACGCCCTTCGGCCACGCCGGGCAGGACGCGCTGCACGCCTGCATGACGGCGCATGGCGGCTTCGAGCACAACCTGCAGAGCCTGCGCGTGGTCGATCAGCTGGAGCAGCGCTACATCGGCTTCGACGGCCTCAACCTGAGCTTCGAGACGCGCGAGGGCATCCTCAAGCATTGCTCGCGCCGGCAGGCCGAGGCGCTGGAGGCGGCCGAGCCCGGCGGCGTGGCGCGCCGCTTCATCGACGGCCTGCGGCCGAGCCTGGAGGCGCAGGTCGTCAACCTTGCCGACGAGATTGCCTACAACGCGCACGATGTCGACGACGGCATGCGGTCGGGCCTGCTCGACGACGCGCAGCTGTCGGTGCTGGCCGCTTACGGCCGCATCCGGCACGAGGTGCTGGCCGATCACCCGGACCTGGGCACGCGCGGGCGGCGGCTGCTGTTCGAGATCCTGCGCCGCATGCTGTCGCGCCAGGTGCAGGAACTGGTCGAGCACACCACGCAGGCGCTGCACGACGCCGCGCCGCGCCGCGCCGACGACGTGCGGCGGCTGCCCGTGCTGGCCGCACTGCCGCCGGCGCGGCGCGCCGAATTCGACGAGCTCAAGCGCTTCCTGTTTGCGTCGCTCTACCGCCACCCGCAGGTGGTGCAGACGACCGAGGCCGCGCGCGTGGTGGTGGCCCAGCTGTTCGAGGCCTATCGGGCGGCGCCGCACGAGATGCCGGCCGATTTCGCGGCGGCCGACGACGGCCACCGCGCCGTGGCCGATTACATCGCCGGCATGACCGACCGCTTCGCGCTGCGCGAATACCACCGCCTCACCGGGCGCGCGCCGTTTCCGGCGGCGCTGCACCCGGCGCCGTGGTCGCCGGGCTGACGACGACCATGGCCCGCCAGCCGCGCCTGTCCCTGCCCGGCGTGATGCACTACCTGCTGCAGCGCGGGCACAACGGCGGTGCCATCGTGATCGACGCGCAGGACGCCGACCAGTTGCTGCAGATGCTGCGCGAGGCGGCGCTGAGCCACCATGTGCTGCTGCACGCCTATGCCCTGGCCGCCAACGAACTGCGCGTGCTGGCGACGCCCGAAACCGGCGACGGCATCAGCCGCATGATGCAGGCCGTCGGGCGCCGCCATGCCGCCGCCTTCAACCGCCGCCATGGCCGCAGCGGGGCGCTGTGGGATGGCCGCTTCCGCTCGGCGCTGATCGAGGCCGGCGCGCCGGCGCTGCTGGCCTTGCGCGATGTCGATGCGCAGGCCGCAGCGGCGGCCGACCTTGCCCAGGCCCAGCCCGCGCCAGCGCTGCCGGTGGCGGCGGGCCAGCCGGTCGAGCCGGCCGGGCGCAGCAGCCGGGCGCACCGCACCGGCGGCCGGCGCGACGCCGCCCTCGTCGATCCGCCGGTCTACTGGCAGCTCGGCAATACCCCCTTCGAGCGCGAGTCGCGCTACCGCCAGCTGCTGGCCGAAGCACTGCCGACGGCGGAACAGGCCGGCCTGCAGCGCGCCTTGCGGGGCGGTTGGGCCTTGGGCTCGCCGGCCTTCCTGGCCGGCCTGGCAGCGGCCGCGCACAGGCCGCTGACGCCGCGCCCGCGCGGGCGGCCCCGGCGCATGGTTTGAACGACCGCACGGGGCGGCATGCCGCCGGCATCGCCGAAGGCCCGATTTATCGAGGCTTTATTCTGTCCCTAATTAATCAATGATGAGTCAATCACCATCATTGGAATTAAACCTGACCCCATTTAATCGACATTGTTCAGTTTGCTGCACTGCGGTAATCTCGCGCCTCTTTGCCATGCCCGCCTGGAGATCGCCATGAGCCCGCAAACCGCCGCCAGCCCTGCCGACGCCGAGATCCAGGCATCCAGCGACCGTGGCCTGTATGTTCCCGCCGGCGAGCACGACGCCTGCGGCGTGGGCTTCGTTGCGCACATCCAGGGTGCGCGGTCGCACTCGATCATCCAGCAGGGCCTGAAGATCCTGGAAAACCTGGATCACCGCGGCGCGGTCGGTGCCGACGAGCTGATGGGTGACGGCGCGGGCATCCTGATCCAGATCCCGGACGACTACTACCGTGCCGAGATGGCCGTGTCCGGCAAGGCGCCCGACGGGCGCGTGGGCATCACGCTGCCGCCGCCCGGCGAATACGGCGTCGGCATGATCTTCCTGCCCAAGGAGCATGCCTCGCGCCTGGCCTGCGAGCACGAGCTCGAGCGCGCCGTCAAGGCCGAGGGCCAGGTGCTGCTGGGCTGGCGCGACGTGCCGGTCGACCGCGAGATGCCGATGTCGCCCACCGTGCGCGCCAAGGAGCCGGTGATCCGCCAGATCTTCATCGGCCGCGGTGCCGATGTCATCGTGCCCGATGCGCTGGAGCGCAAGCTATACGTCATCCGCAAGACCGCCAGCGCGGCGATCCAGAAGCTCAAGCTCACGCACAGCCGCGAGTACTACGTGCCCAGCATGAGCTGCCGCACCGTCATCTACAAGGGCCTGCTGCTGGCCAACCAGGTGGGGCAGTACTACCGCGACCTGGCCGACGAGCGTGCGGTGTCGGCGCTGGCGCTGGTGCACCAGCGCTTCTCGACCAACACCTTCCCCGAGTGGCCGCTGGCGCACCCCTATCGCATGGTCGCCCACAACGGCGAGATCAACACCGTCAAGGGCAACTTCAACTGGATGCGCGCGCGCGAAGGGGTGATGAAGTCGCCCGTGCTCGGCGACGACCTGAAGAAGCTCTACCCGATCAGCTTCGAGGGCCAGAGCGACACCGCCACCTTCGACAATGCGCTCGAACTGCTGACGATGGCCGGCTACCCGCTGGCGCATGCGGCGATGATGATGATCCCCGAGGCCTGGGAGCAGCACGAGCTGATGGACGAGCGCCGGCGCGCCTTCTACGAATACCACGCCGCCATGCTCGAACCCTGGGACGGCCCGGCGGCGATGGTCTTCACCGACGGCAAGCAGATCGGCGCCACGCTCGACCGCAACGGCCTGCGCCCCACGCGCTACATCATCACCGACGACAACCTGGTGGTCGGCGCGTCCGAATCCGGCGTGCTGCCCATCCCCGAAAACCGCATCCTCAAGAAGTGGCGCCTGCAGCCGGGCAGGATGCTGCTGATCGACCTCGAGCAGGGCCGCATCATCGAGGACGAGGAACTCAAGACCCAGTTTGCCTCGGCCAAGCCCTACCGCCAGTGGATCGAGAACGTGCGCATCCGCCTCGATTCGATCGCCGGCGAAGGCATGCCGGCGCCGGCTTTCGGCGAAAGCCTGCTCGACCGCCAGCAGGCCTTCGGCTTCACGCAGGAGGACATCAAATTCCTGCTGGCGCCGATGGCCACGGCCGGCGAGGAGGCCATCGGCTCGATGGGCAACGACAGCCCGCTGGCCGTGCTGTCGGACAGGAACAAGCCGCTCTACAACTACTTCAAGCAGCTGTTCGCGCAGGTCACCAACCCGCCGATCGACCCGATCCGCGAGGCCATCGTGATGTCGCTCAACAGCTTCATCGGCCCGAAGCCCAACCTGCTGGATATCAACGCCGTCAATCCGCAGATGCGCCTGGAGGTCGAGCAGCCGGTGCTCGACTTCGACGACATGGCGCGCCTGCGCGCGATCGAGCGCCACACGAACGGCAAATTCAAGAGCTACACCATCGACATCACCTACCCGCTTAGCTGGGGGCGTGAGGGCGTCGAGGCGAAGCTGGCGTCGCTGTGCGCCGAGGCCGTGGATGCCATCCAGTCGGGCCACAACATCCTCATCATCAGCGACCGCGCGATGAACCGCAGCCAGGTCGCGATCCCTGCGCTGCTGGCGCTGTCGGCCATCCACCACCACCTGGTGCGCGAGGGCCTGCGCACCACGGCCGGCCTCGTCGTCGAGACCGGCAGCGCGCGCGAGGTGCACCACTTCGCGGTGCTGGCGGGTTATGGCGCCGAGGCCGTGCACCCCTACCTGGCGATGGAGACGCTGGCGGCGATGCATGCCGAGTTGCCCGGCGCGCTGTCGGCCGAGAAGGCGGTCTACAACTACGTCAAGGCGATCGGCAAGGGTCTCTCGAAGATCATGTCGAAGATGGGCATCAGCACCTACATGTCGTACTGCGGCGCCCAGATCTTCGAGGCCATCGGCCTGCAGAAGGACTTCGTCGAAAAATACTTCCGCGGCACCGCGTCGCAGGTCGGCGGCATCGGCGTCTTCGAGGTCGCCGAAGAGGCGCTGCGCATGCACCTGGCCGCTTTCGGCAACGACCCGACGCTGGCCACGATGCTCGACGCCGGCGGTGAATATGCCTGGCGCGTGCGCGGCGAAGAGCACATGTGGACGCCCGACGCCATCGCCAAGCTGCAGCACAGCGTGCGCGGCGGCAAGTTCGACACCTACAAGGAATACGCGCAGCTCATCAACGACCAGAGCAAGCGCCACATGACGCTGCGCGGCCTGTTCGAATTCAAGGTCGATCCGGCGAAGGCGATCCCGCTCGAAGAGGTCGAGCCGGCGAGCGAGATCGTCAAGCGCTTCGCCACCGGCGCGATGTCGCTGGGCTCGATCAGCACCGAGGCGCACGCCACGCTGGCGGTGGCGATGAACCGCATCGGCGGCAAGAGCAACACCGGTGAAGGCGGCGAGGACCCGGCGCGCTACCGCAACGAGCTCAAGGGCATCCCGATCGCCGCCGGCACCAAGGTGTCGGACGTCATCGGCGGCCGCGTCATCGAGGTCGACTACGAGCTGAAGGCCGGCGACAGCCTGCGCAGCAAGATCAAGCAGGTGGCCTCGGGCCGCTTCGGCGTCACCACCGAATACCTGGTCAGCGCCGATCAGATCCAGATCAAGATGGCCCAGGGTGCCAAGCCCGGCGAGGGCGGTCAGCTGCCCGGTGGCAAGGTGTCGGACTACATCGGCTTCCTGCGCTACAGCGTGCCGGGCGTCGGCCTGATCAGCCCGCCGCCGCACCACGACATCTATTCGATCGAGGACCTGGCGCAGCTGATCCACGACCTGAAGAATGCCAATCCGCGCGCCGGCATCAGCGTCAAGCTGGTGTCGGAAGTGGGCGTGGGCACCATCGCCGCCGGCGTGGCCAAGTGCAAGGCCGACCACGTGGTGATCGCCGGCCACGACGGCGGCACCGGCGCCTCGCCCTGGAGCAGCATCAAGCATGCCGGCACGCCCTGGGAACTGGGCCTGGCCGAGACGCAGCAGACGCTGGTGCTCAACCGCCTGCGCAGCCGCATCCGCGTGCAGGCCGACGGCCAGATGAAGACCGGCCGCGACGTCGTCATCGGTGCGCTGCTGGGGGCCGACGAATTCGGCTTCGCGACCGCGCCGCTGGTGGCCGAGGGCTGCATCATGATGCGCAAGTGCCACCTCAATACCTGCCCGGTGGGCGTGGCCACGCAGGACCCGGTGCTGCGCAAGAAATTTGCCGGCCGGCCCGAGCATGTCGTCAACTATTTCTTCTTCGTCGCCGAGGAGGCGCGCCAGATCATGGCGCAGCTGGGCATCCGCACATTCGACGGGCTGATCGGCCGCGCCGACCTGCTCGACATGAAGAAGGGCATCGCACACTGGAAGGCGCGCGGTCTGGATTTCAGCCGCGTCTTCCACCAGCCCGAGGTGCCGGCCGACGTGCCGCGCCTGCAGGTCGAGCACCAGGACCACGGCCTGCACAAGGCGCTGGACGTCAGGCTCATCGAGCGCTGCCGGCCGGCGATCGAGAAGGGCGAGAAGGTCCAGTTCATGGACGAGGCGCGCAACGTCAACCGCTCGGTGGGCGCGATGCTGTCGGGCGAGCTCATCCGCCGCCGTCCCGAAGGGCTGCCCGACCACACCATCTTCATGCAGCTCGAAGGCACCGGCGGTCAGAGCTTCGGCGCCTTCCTCGCCAGGGGCATCACGCTGTACCTGATCGGCGACGCCAACGACTACACCGGCAAGGGCCTGTCGGGCGGACGCATCGCGGTGCGGCCGTCGATCGAATTCCGCGGCGACGCCACCCGCAACATCATCATCGGCAACACCGCGCTGTACGGCGCCACCAGCGGCGAGGCCTTCTTCCGCGGCGTGGCCGGCGAGCGCTTCGCGGTGCGCCTGTCGGGCGCCACCGCGGTGGTCGAAGGCACGGGCGACCACGGCTGCGAATACATGACCGGCGGCACCGTCGTCGTGCTCGGCAGGACCGGTCGCAACTTCGCCGCCGGCATGTCGGGCGGCGTGGCCTATGTCTACGACGAGGACGGTCAGTTTGCGCGCCGCTGCAACCCGGCGATGGTGGCGCTGGACAAGGTCGTGCCCATCGCCGAGCAGACCGGCCCGGCGGTCGGCTGGCACCGCGAGGCCGCCGACGAGGCGCTGCTGAAGAAGCTGATCGAGGACCACCACAAATGGACCGGCTCGCTGCGCGCCCGCGAACTGCTGGACCATTGGGCCGAGGCGCGCGCGAAATTCGTCAAGGTCTTCCCGCACGAATACAAGCGCGTGCTGGCCGAGCGCGCCGCCAAGGCCGAAGCCGGCGCCGCCACCAGCAGGGCCAAGGCGAGTGCCGCCACCGCCGACGCCAAATAGGACCACTGGATCGACGACAAGGGATCACCATGGGCAAGGTCACCGGCTTTCTGGAATACGAGCGTCTGGAAGAGGGCTACGCGCCCGTCGAGCTGCGGCTGAAGAACTGGAAGGAATTCGTCATCGGCCTCAATGCCGAGCAGGCGAAGATCCAGGGCGCGCGCTGCATGGACTGCGGCACGCCGTTCTGCAACAGCGGCTGCCCGGTCAACAACATCATCCCGGACTTCAACGACCTCGTTTACCGCGGTGACTGGAAGACGGCGATCGAGGTGCTGCACCAGACCAACAACTTCCCCGAGTTCACCGGCCGCGTCTGCCCGGCGCCCTGCGAGGCAGCGTGCACGCTCAACGTCAACGACGACCCGGTGGGCATCAAGTCGATCGAGCACGCGATCATCGACCGCGCCTGGGCCGAAGGCTGGGTCAAGCCGCAACCGGCGGCCGCGAAGACGGGCAGAAAGGTCGCGGTGGTCGGCTCCGGCCCCGCCGGCCTGGCGGCGGCGCAGCAACTGGCGCGTGCCGGCCATGCGGTGACGGTATTCGAGAAGAACAGCCGCCTCGGCGGCCTGCTGCGCTACGGCATCCCCGACTTCAAGATGGAGAAGTCGCACATCGACCGCCGCGTCGAGCAGATGAAGGCCGAGGGCGTGGTCTTCCGCACCGGCGTGCTGGTGGGCGCCTGGCCGGCCGACAGCAAGGTCACCAACGACGCCAGGGAAACGATCACCGCCGAACAGTTGAAGGCCGAATTCGACGCCGTGCTGCTGACCGGTGGCGCCGAGACCTCGCGCGACCTGCCGGTGCCGGGGCGTGAACTCGACGGCGTGCATTACGCGATGGAGTTTCTGCCGCAGCAGAACAAGGTCGTCGCCGGCGACAAGCTGCCGTCGGGCAAGGGGGGGCAGATCCGCGCCGACGGCAAGCATGTCATCGTCATCGGCGGCGGCGATACCGGCAGCGACTGCGTGGGCACCAGCAACCGCCACGGCGCGGCCAGCGTGACGCAGTTCGAGCTGATGCCGATGCCGCCCGAGCAGGAAGACCGGCCGCTGACCTGGCCCTACTGGCCCTACAAGCTGCGCACCAGCAGCAGCCACGAGGAGGGCTGCGAGCGCAGCTTCGCCATCGCCACCAAGGCCTTCGTCGCCGGCACCGGCAAGGACAAGGGCCGCGTCGTCGGCCTGAAGACCGTGCAGGTGCAGTGGCAGGGCGGCAAGATGATCGAGGTGCCGGGCAGTGAGAAGGACTGGAAGGCCGACCTCGTGCTGCTGGCGATGGGCTTCGTGGCCCCGGTGGGCACGGTGCTCGACGCCTTCGGCATCGACAAGGATGCACGTGGCAATGCCAAGGCCGGTACCGAGGCCGAGGGCGGCTACCGCACCAGCGTCGACAAGGTCTTTGCCGCCGGCGACATGCGCCGCGGGCAGTCGCTGGTCGTGTGGGCCATCCGCGAAGGCCGGCAGGCGGCGCGCGCGGTCGACGCCTACCTGATGGGGGCGAGTGCGCTGCCGCGCTAGACGCGGACAGCGGCCGACACATCCCGCCACACAACTTTGCGCCGCCGGTAACCCCAACCGGCGGCGTCTTCAATTGGGGCATGCGAGAATCTTTTGCATTCCCTCTCCCTGCCGGGCTCCAGGCCCACCACGCCGGCTTGAAGTCCGACACCTTCATCGAGATCGACCACGTCACGTTCGGCTACGACGAACGGCGCGTCATCCTGAAAGACCTTTCCCTGCGCTTCCTGCGCGGCAAGGTCACGTCGGTGCTGGGCGGGTCGGGCTGCGGCAAGACGACGCTGCTGCGGCTGATCGGCGGCGTGCACCGCGTCGACAAGGGCCGCGTGGTCTTCGATGGCGAGGTCATCGACGTGCACGACCGCGACCAGCTCTACCGGCTGCGGCGGCGGCTGGGCATGCTGTTCCAGTTCGGCGCGCTCTTCACCGATCTCACGGTCTTCGACAACGTCGCCTTTCCGCTGCGCGAGATGAGCGACCTGTCGGAACCGATGATCCGCGACATCGTGCTCATGAAGCTCAATGCGGTGGGCCTGCGCGGCGCGGCGTCGCTGAAGATCAGCGAAGTCTCGGGCGGCATGGCGCGGCGCGTCGCGCTGGCGCGTGCGATCGCGCTCGACCCCGAACTCATCATGTACGACGAGCCCTTCGCCGGCCTCGACCTCATCAGCATGGGCGTGGCCGCCAAGCTGATCCGCACGCTCAACGACGTCACCGGGGCCACCTCGCTCGTGATCTCGCACGACGTGCCCGAGTGCATGGCGATCAGCGACTGGGTGGTGCTGCTGGCCACCGGCGGCCGCCTGGTCGCGCAGGGCACGCCGGCCGAGCTGATGGCGTCCACCGACCCCGAGGTGCGCCAGTTCGTGCGCGGCGAGCCCGACGGCCCCGTCAAGTTCCACTACCCGGCGCCGGCGATTGCCGACGACTTCGGCGTCGGGGCGCGGTGATGAATGTATTCGCTGCGCTGGGGGCGCGTGCGCTGGCCGTCTTTCGCGGCTGGGGCCATGCGGCGCTGTTCTTCGTCGACCTGCTGCGCGCGCTGCTGCCGGCGCTGCGGCGCTTCGGCCTGGTGGTGACGCAGATCCACGCCATCGGCAACCGCTCGCTCGTCATCATCCTGGCCTCGGGCCTGGCGGTGGGCTTCGTGCTGGCGCTGCAGCTCTACAACACGCTGATCACCTTCGGCGCCGCCGAATCACTGGGCCTGGTGGTCAACCTGTCGCTGGTGCGCGAACTGGGGCCCGTGGTCACCGCGCTGCTGTTTGCCGGCCGCGCCGGCACCTCGCTGACGGCCGAGATCGGTCTCATGAAGGCCGGCGAGCAGATCGCCGCGCTCGAGCTGATGGCCATCGACCCGCGCCAGCGCGTGCTGGCGCCGCGCTTCATCGCCGGCATCATCTCGATGCCCCTGCTGGCCATCCTGTTTTCGGCCATCGGCATCCTCGGCGCCTGGGTGGTGGCGGTGGGGCTGATCGGCATCGATGCCGGCAACTTCTGGGCCATCCAGCAAAACGGCGTCGACGTCTGGCGCGACGTCGGCAACGGCGTCATCAAGAGTGCGGTCTTCGGCGTCATCTGCACCGCGGTGGCGCTGTACCAGGGCTACGAGACCGAAGCCACGCCCGAAGGCGTGGCCTACGCCACCACGCGCACGGTGGTGATCTCGTCGCTGGGCGTGCTGGGCATGGACTTCATCCTCACCGCGCTGATGTTCTCCACCGGGCGCTGACAGCAAGGGAAGCAGAAGATGGCCAAACGCAACATCGAGATCCTGGTCGGGCTGTTCGTGGTGCTGGGGCTGCTGGCGCTGGTCTTCGTGGCGCTGAAGGCGGCCAACCTGACGAGCTTCAGCAACGGCCAGACCTATGTGCTGACGGCGCGCTTCGACAACATCGGCGGCCTGAAGGCGCGTGCGCCGGTGCGCAGCGCCGGCGTGGTGGTGGGCCGCGTGACCTCGATCTCGCTCGACCCCAAGACCTACCAGGGCGTGGTCACGCTGGCGGTGGACCAGCGCTTCCAGTTCCCGAAGGACTCGGCGGCCAAGATCCTCACTGCCGGCCTGCTGGGCGACCAGTACATCGGCATCGAACCCGGCGGCGACGACGCCAACCTGGCCCCCGACGGCGTCATCGCGCAGACGCAGTCGGCGGTGGTGCTGGAAAACCTGATCGGCCAGTTTCTCACCGGCAAGGCGGCCGATGCCGGCACCGCCGCGGAGGCCCCCAAATGAGCCCGCGCCGCCTGCCGTGGCGCGTGCTGCTGGCCGCGGCCGCGCTGGCCTTCGCGTCGGGTTGCGCCACGGTGGCGCCTGGTTCGGCGCCGGCAACGGCCCAAGCTGCCAACCCGGCCGACCCCTGGGAAAACTGGAACCGCAAGGTCTTCGCCTTCAACGAGGCCATCGACGAGGCGGTGCTCAAGCCGGTGGCGCAGGCTTATCGCGACGTCGTGCCGCAGATGGTGCGCACCGGTGTCGGCAATTTTTTCGGCAACATCGGCGACGTATGGTCGGCTGCCAACCACTTCCTGCAGGGCAAGGTGGGCAGCGGCTTCGAGATGGGCATGCGCGTGCTGACCAATACGCTGTTCGGCCTCGGCGGCGTGCTCGACCCCGCCACCGAGATGCGGCTGCCGCGGCGCAGCGAGGACTTCGGCCAGACGCTGGGCGTGTGGGGCCTGCCCGCGGGGCCCTACATCGTGCTGCCCTTGCTGGGACCGTCGTCGGTGCGCGACACCGCCGGCCTGCCACTGGACCGCTACGCGACCATGTCGAGCCATGTGGTCGATGCCGAGGCCTGGTCGATGTCGGTGCTGCAGATCGTCAACGTGCGCGCCGAACTGCTGGCCACCACGCAGTTGCTGAGCGATGTCTCGCTCGACAAATACAGCTTCCTGCGCGATGGCTATCTGTCGCGCCGGCGCGACCAGGTCTACGACGGCGCGCCGCCGCTGGAGAAGTTCGAGGACGAGTTTGCCGACGAGCCCCCCAAGAAGGGGAACTGATGGGTCGGCCCGGCGGTGAACCGCGGGGCCGGTCGCTGCGTTGAAGGTGCACGGCCGCCACCGGCGGGCCGGACGAAAGGAAGACGATGCTGAAAAAACTGCTCGCTGCTGCCTGCCTGGGCCTGATGCTGTCGGTGCCCGTGCTGGCGCAGGCCGGGCCGGATGCGCTGGTGAAGCGGATCTCCTCCGAGGTCATCGACACCGCGAAGACCGATCCGGCGATCCAGGCCGGCAACATCGACAAGGTCATCGCCCTCGTCGACGCCAAGGTGATGCCCAGCGTCAACTTCGAGGTCATGACGCGCTCGGCCGTCGGCCCGCAGTGGCGCCAGGCCTCGGCCGATCAGCGCGGCAAGCTGCAGGCCGAGTTCAAGACGCTGCTGGTGCGCGTCTATTCCGGCGCGCTCACGCAGATCAAGGACCAGACGGTCGAGATCACCAAGACGCAGCCGGTGCCGCAGAGCACGCAGGTGGTGGTGCAGAGCGAGGTGCGCGGCAAGGGCGAGCCGATCAAGCTCGACTACCGCCTCGACCAGTACGACGGCGCCTGGAAGATCATCGACGTCAATGTCGGCGGCATCTGGCTGGTGACCAGCTACCGTTCGCAATTCGCGACGGAACTGGGCAAGGGCGGCATCGACGGCCTGATCGGCGCGCTCGTCGAGCGCAACAAGGCCGCCGCGTCGGGCAAGAGCTGAGTGTCGGCATGAACGTGCTCGCGCTGCCGGCGGTGGCTTCGATCGTGCAGGCGCAGGCGCTGGAGCTCGAGGTCGACGCTGCCGTCGCGGCAGCCGACGCCGACGGGCTGCAGGTCGACGCCTCGGCGCTGACCGAGTTCGACACCTCGGCGATCGCGCTGCTGCTGCACGCGCAGCGTGCCGCGCGCGCACGCGGGCTGCTGCTGCAGCTCATCGGCGCCCCGCCCAAGCTGCATGACCTGGCACGGCTCTATGGCGTGGAGGAACTGCTGCCGCCGGGGCCGCCGCTGCCCGCGGCCGCCACATAGCGGCGCAGCCGCAGGTTCTTCTTCATCTCGGCAAGCATCGGCTGCAGCGCCGTGCTGCCCAGTCGCAACGCCACGCCGGTGGTCAGGATGTCGATGATGACCAGGTGCAGCAGGCGCGACACCATCGGGCTGTAGCGGTCGGCGTCCTCGGGGTGGTCGGCGGCCAGCAGCACCTGCTGCGGCCCCTGCACCGCCAGCGCCAGCGCCGAGCCGCTGGCGGTGACGGCGATCACCGTCGCGCCCTTGCGGCGCGCGATGTCGGCCACGTCCATCAGGTCCTTGCTGCGCCCGCTGCTGGAGATGATCACCGCGCAGTCGCCGGGCTCGAGCAGGGTCGCGCTCATCACCTGCACGTGGCCGTCGCTGACGGCCGCCGAGCGCACGCCGAGGCGGAAGAATCTGTGCTGCGCATCCTGCGCCACGATGCCCGAATTGCCGACGCCGTAGAACTCGATGCGCCGCCCGTCGCGCCCGGCCCGGGCCAGCGCGGTGATCGCGCGCTCGATCGCCTGCCCGGCGGCGGCGTTGCGGTAGCGCAGCAGCGCGGCCACCGCGTTGTCGACCACCTTGACCGCGATGTCGCCGGCCTTGTCGTCCTCGTCGACCGCACGGTGCACGAAGGGCACGCCTTGGTTGACGCTGCCGGCCAGCTTGAGCTTGAAATCGGCCAGCCCGTCGTAGCCGATGCTGCGGCAGAAGCGCACCACGGTCGGCTTGCTGACCTGCGCCCGTTCGGCCAGTTTACCCACCGGCAGCGTGGCGAAGCTGCGCGGGTCGGCCAGCAGCAGCCGTGCCACGCGCTGTTCGGCCGGGGGCAGCGCGGGGATGCAGGCGCGGATGCGGTCGAGCATGGGGCCATGGTCCTGGATTCGGTTCAGGCTGCGCCGCATGGCGGCGGTGCCAGCGCCCTTGCCCGCTCGGTCGGCGGCAGCAGCACGTTGCCGTCCTCGGGGCGGCCCCAGCTGCCGTCGACCGCAGGGCCGACGAACAGGTTGTGTTCGATGCGCAGCGTGGTGTCGGCGGGCAGGCGCTCGGGCCAGTGCCGCACGAAGGCGGCGGGCGCTTCGGCGTCGCTCAGCAGGTGGTTGTGCGTCATCACCAGGTGGCTGGCGGCATGCGGCCGGCCTTCGGCACCGAAGGCCACGAGCGTGGCGTTCTGGGGCCGCGGCCCCTGCGCCACCACGTTGCCCTGCACCCAGGCCTGGCCGCCGTTGGGCAGGTCGATCTGATACGAGGCCTCGCCCTCGTCGCCGTCGGTCAGCCGGTTGCACAGGATGTGGCTGACCGCCGCGCGCGACTTCACCAGGTGCCCGCGCCAGCCGCCCGAGAAGCGACTGCCCGTCAGGCGCAGGCTGCCGATGCGGCCCACGTACAGCAGGTGGTGCAGCAGGCCTTCGTGCCGCGGCGCCTGGCCGAAGTCGCAGTCGTCGATCGTCAGTTCGGCATCGGCGACATCGGCCGACAGCAGACCCATCTCGTTGTCGAAGAAGCGGCAGCGCTGCAGCGTCAAGGCCCCGCGCTCGAAGCGGATGCCGGCGCCATTGCCGTGCGGCACGCGGGCGCCGCGGAATTCGATGCCTTCGAGCCGGACACGGCCGCCGCGCACGACGACCAGCGCCTTGCCTTCGGCATGCAGGCCGTCGGCGTGCAGCACCGCGGTGCCCGCGGCGGCGCGCAGCGTCAGGCGGTCCTGCGTGATCACGGCCGTCTGGCCCTGGTGGTCCCCGCCTTCGAGTTCGACCACGTCGCCATCGCGCGCCGCGGCCACGGCATCCTGCAGCCGGTCGCCCCGGTTCACGCGCAGCGTGCGGCCCTGCGCGGCCGGCGCCAGGCCCGCCAGCAGGACGGCCAGACCCTCGCGTCGCTTCACGTCGCGCTATGCCTCTTCGGCCCAGGCGCAGCCATCGCGCGCGACGAGTGCACTGGCGGCAGCCGGGCCCCAGCTGCCGGCGGCATAGGGGCGCGGGCCGGCGGGGTCGACGGACCAGGCCTCGAGGATGGGCATCACCCAGGCCCAGGCCCGCTCCTGCTCGTCGCTGCGCACGAACAGGTTCAGGCGGCCGGCCAGCGCGTCGAGCAGCAGCCGCTCGTAGGCGCCCACGCGCTGGCTCGGGAAGGCCTTGTCGAAATCGAGGTCCAGCGACACCGGCGTCAGCCGTTCGTCGTTGCTGCCGCCCTTGGCCGCCAGCAGGTGCAACTCCAGCCCGTCCTCGGGCTGCAGCTTGATCACCAGCTTGTTGGCGCAGTGCGTGCCCGGGAAGATCGGGTGCGGCACGTCGCGGAAGTTGACGACGATCTGCGCGTCGCGCGCCGCCAGCCGCTTGCCGGTGCGCAGGTAGAAGGGCACGCCGGCCCAGCGCCAGTTCTGCACCTCGGTGCGCAGCGCGACGAAGGTCTCGCAGCGGCTGTCGGGCGGCACCTTCACCTCGTCGAGGTAGCCCGGCACCGCCTGGCCGTTCAGCGCGCCGGCGCGGTACTGGCCGCGCACCACGTCGCGCGCCACGGTCTCGGGCGTGAAGGCTTTCAGCGACTTCAGCACCTTGAGCTTCTCGTCGCGGATGGCGTCGGCATCGCTGCTGGACGGCGGCTCCATCGCGATCATCGTCAGCAGCTGCAGCGCATGGTTCTGGATCATGTCGCGCAGCGCACCGGTCCTGTCGTAGGTGTCGCCGCGCGTGCCCACGCCCAGACCCTCGGCCAGCGTGATCTGGATGTTGGCGATGCTCTCGCGCCGCCACAGCGGCTCGAACAAGGCATTGCCGAAGCGCAGCGCCATCAGGTTCTGCACCGCCGACTTGCCCAGGTAATGGTCGATGCGCAAGGCCTGTGACTCGGCAAAGGCGGCGCGCACGATGCGGTTGATCTCGCGCGCGCTCGCCAGGTCGTGGCCCAGCGGCTTCTCCAGCACCACGCGCACATTCGAACCGTTGAGCCCGGCGCGGCCGAGCTGCTCGCAGATCACCGGGAAGAGGTGCGGGCTGGTGGCCAGGAACAGCACCACCGTAGCGGCCTGGCGCTCGTCGGTCCAGCGCTTCAGGCCCGCATAGTGCTCGGGCTGCGACAGGTCCATGCGGCGGTAGTGCAGCAGCTCGGCAAAGCGCGCATATTCGTCGTCGGTGGGCTGCTTGGCTTCTTCGACGCCGGCAAAACGGGCGCGGATATAGGCGCGGTATTCGTCGTCGCTGCGCTCGTCGCGCGCCACCGCCAGGATGCGGCCGCCCGGGGGCAGCTTGCCGTGGCGAAAGGCCTGGAACAGCGCCGGCATCAGCTTGCGCCAGGTGAGGTCGCCGGTGCCGCCGAAGAAGACGAGGTCGAAGGACATGCCGCTCGATCAGCCGCCGCCTGTGCTTCGGCCTGTAATTTTGTTACCGCGACGATGATGCAGAAGTTTCTTCGGCCGGTCAACGCGGCCGCCGCGCCGCGCCGCGCCGGGCCGCCGTCAACGCGACTGCATCGCGCCCGGCGACCAGGCCGCCGGCGGCTGGATCGGGCGGGTGCCGCGCGGGAGCCTGAATTCGGCGATCGGCTGCAGCGACTCGCCGCCACCCTGGCCCGCCGGCAGCGCCTGGCCGCGCCAGCCCGAGGCCTCGGCGAGGCCGAAGTCCAGCGTATAGATGCTGTTTACCGCACGCCGCCGGAAGGCCCACACATTGCCGCTGAAGTCGCCGCGCGTGCCCGGGCTCAGCAGGCCCAGGCCGAGGCTGACGTTGTTGACCGCCTTGACCTCGGTGCCCGCGGGCAGCCGGTCCTCGAAGACGCGGACGAACCAGCTCGGCGGCCAAGGGTTGCCGACAAAGCTGTTGTGCGACAGGTACAGGCCGCTCTTGGGCCAGGCATTGCCTTCGCTGCCGTAGGCCACCATCACCGGGTTCTGCGCCCCGGTGCCCTGGCCGATGACGTTGCCGATCACCCAGACCAGACCGCCGTTGGGCAGGTCGATCTCATACGAGGCCTGGCCCTCGTCGCCGTCGTGGATCAGGTTGTAGGCGATGCGGGACTCGCTGGCGCGGCTCTTGATCAGGTGGCCTTCGTAGCCACTGTAGAAGCGGCTGCCGCGCACGCTGAATTTGCCGATGCGGCCCACGTACAGCAGGTGGTGCAGACCGCCTTCGATGCGCGGGGCGAGGCCGAATTCGCTGTCTTCCACCACCAGTTCGGCCGTCGCATCGTTGCCCGTCAGGATGCCGGCCTCGTTGTCCAGGAACAGGCAGTTGCGCACCGTGAGCTTGCCGGTCTCGTGGCGGATGCCGGCGCCGTTGGCGTCGTCGGCGCGGGCGCCGCGGAACTCCAGGTTTTCGATCGTCACGTCACCGCCGCGCACGACGAGGATGGCCTTGCGCTCGGCCACACGGCCCTTGGCCTCGAGCACCGGGCGCCCGTCGACGGCGCGGATGGTCAGTCGCCTCTGGGTCACCACGCCGGTCTGGCCCTGGTAGGTGCCGGGCATCAGCGCGATGGTGTCGCCATCGGCGGCCGTGGCCAGCGCCTGGGCCAGCGTCATCGACGGCGCCTGCGGCCCGACGATCAGGGTGGCCGCGTGGGCGGGGGTCAGCAGCAGGGTGGCCCAGAGGACCAGGCCGCCCAGCCGCTGGGTCTGCAGTTTGACGTGTGACATGGTGCGGGATTCTGGACCTGCTTTGACGGCCGGCAGCGTGCGCGAAGCAGACGCGGCCTCCGGGCTTCCACCGACCCCGGCAGCGGTCGGCGGGGTCATGGGCGCGCTATCGTCACACAACTGTCATAAATCACTCAGGAGATCCGCGCCGTGTCGATCCGCCGTTCGTTCGTTCCCGCCATTGCCGTGGCGGCCAGCGCCGCCTGCCTGCCCGCCCAGGCCCAGGACGGTGGCCAGCTCAACGTCATCTGCTCGGTGCAGGCCGAGTGGTGCAACATGATCCAGACGGTGTTCGCGCGCACCACGGGCATCAAGGTCAACATGTCGCTCAAGGGCTCGGGCGAGGCGCTGGCGCAGCTGATCGCCGAGCGCGCCAACCCCAAGACCGACGTCTGGTTCGGTGGCACCGGCGACCCCCACCTGCAGGCCGCCGAACAAGGCCTGGCGCTGGAATACAAGAGCCCGGCGCTGCCGCAGCTGCACGCCTGGGCGCAGCAGCAGGCGCAGCAAAGCGGCTGGAAGACGGTGGGCATCTACAGCGGCCCGCTGGGCTTCGGCTACAACACCGAGCTGGTGGCCAAGAAGAAGATGCCGGTGCCGCAGAGCTGGGCCGATCTGCTCAAGCCCGTCTACAAGGGCGAGATCCAGGTTGCCAACCCGGCCAGCAGCGGCACCGCCTATACGATGATCGCCACGCTGGTGCAGCTGATGGGCGAGGACAAGGCCTTCGACTACATGAAAGCAGCTGCACAAGAACATCGCCACCTATACGCGCAGCGGCACCGGACCGATCAAGGCCGTGGCGCGCGGCGAGACCACGGTGTCGATCAGCTTCGTGCACGACGGCCCGGGCGAGGCGATGCAGGGCTTTCCGGTGGCCACCATCACGCCGGCCGAGGGCACGGGCGCCGAGATCGGCTCGATGACGATCATCAAGGGCGCGCGCAACCTCGACAACGCGAAGAAGTTCTACGAATGGGCGCTCACCGCCTCGGCGCAGGAGATGGGCGCCGCGGCCAAGCAGTTCCAGGTGCCGTCGAACAAGGCCGCCAAGGTCGACCCGCGCGTGCCCGACTTCAAGAAGATCAGGTTCATCAACTACGACTACGCCAGATATGGCGCCAGCGCCGAGCGCCGGCGGCTGATCGGCAAGTGGGAAAAAGAGGTGAACTCGCTGCCGCGCTGATCCCATGGCGCTCGCGCTGACGCGCGGCCAGCAGCGTTCGCGCCGCATCGTCGCCTTCTGGCTGCTGCTGGGCCTGGCGGCTTTCGTGCTGCTGCCCTGGTACTACCCGCAGAACCTGTCACTGTGGCGCGCGCTGCCCGGCGTCTTCGGCAGCGCTGAAACCGCCAGCGCCATCGTGCAGGCGCTGCAGCACGGCAGGCCCTGGTTGTGGATCGGCCTCGCGGGGCTGGCCTTGTGCGCGGCCGGCTGGTCGCTGCCCGCCGGCCGCCTGCAGGGCTGGCTGTGGGTGCTGGGTGCCGGCGGCGCGCTCGCCGGGCTGCTGGCCAGCGGTTTTGCCATCGGCGCCACCGGCTGGTCGTTCGAGACGCTCAACGCCTGGTTCGGTGAGCTGCCCGGCGGGCAATTCGGCATCGGCCTCGGTGGCGCGCTGCTGCTGCCGGCGCTGCTGATGCTGCTGGGCGCGGGCATCGCGCGGCTGGGCTATTTCCGCGGTGACCTCTTCGTCGCCGGCGCGGTGGTCTTCTGCTCGGCGCTGCTGCTGCTGTTCGTGGCGCTGCCGGTGGGCAAGAGCCTGATCGGCGCCTTTGTCGACGAGGGCGGGGCCTTCTCGCTGGCCGCGCTGGCCGAAAGGCTGGGCCAGGACCGCGTCTGGGGCCTGGGTTGCGTGGTCGGCGGCGTGCGCTGCGGCGTGGCCTGGAATACGCTGTTCCTGGCGCTGCTCACCGCCACCGGCACCACCGTCCTGGGCACGCTGATCGCGCTGCTGGCCGAACGCAGCCACAAGCGGCTGGCGCGGCCGCTCAACATCCTGGCGCTGCTGCCCATCATCACGCCGCCCTTCGTCGTCGGCCTGGGCCTGATCCTGCTGTTCGGCCGTGCGGGCCTGGTCAACCAGTTCCTGGAATGGGCCTTCGGCATCCCGCCCACGCGCTGGTTCTACGGCCTCTTCGGCGTCTGGCTGGCGCAGCTGTTCGCTTTCACGCCGATCGCCTTCATGATCATGCGCGGCGTGGTGCAGGGCATCAGCCCCAGCCTGGAGGAAGCCGCGCAGACGCTGCGCGCCAGCCGCTGGCAGACCTTCCGCACGGTGACGCTGCCGCTGATGAAGCCGGGCCTGGCCAATGCCTTCCTGGTGGGCTTCATCGAGAGCATGGCCGACTTCGGCAACCCCATCGTCGTCGGCGGCTCCTATGCGGTGCTGTCGACCGACATCTTCTTCGCCATCGTCGGCGCGCAGTACGACCAGGGGCGTGCCGCCTCGCTGGCGCTGATCCTCACCGGCTTTGCGCTGACCATCTTCTTCATCCAGCAGCGCGTGCTGGGCAAGACCAGCTACACCACGCTCACCGGCAAGGGCGACAGCGGCTTTGCCATGCCCTTGCCCGAGGGCGTGCGCCGCGCCTGCACCGGCCTGGCGCTGCCCTGGCTGGCCTTCACGGTGATCGTCTATGTCTTCGCCTTCATCGGCGGCTTCGTACAGACCTGGGGGCGCGACTACACGCCCACGCTGGCCCACTTCCGCACCGCCTTCGATTTGCAGTGGGGCGAATTCGGCCTCGTGTGGGCGGGCACGGCGTGGAACTCGCTCTTCACCACGCTCAAGCTGGCAGCCATCGCGGCGCCCATCTGCGCCGGCATCGGCCTGCTCATCAGCTGGCTGCTGGCGCGCACGCAGTTCGTGGGGCAGAAGGCCTTCGAATTCGGCGCGCTGCTGGCCTTCGCGATTCCCGGAACGGTGCTGGGCGTGAGCTACATCCTGGCCTTCAACGTGCCGCCCTTCGAGCTGACGGGCACCGCGCTGATCATCGTGCTGTGCTTCGTCTTCCGCAATTTGCCGGTGGGCGTGCGCGCCGGCACCGCCAGCTTCAAGCAGCTGGACAAGAGCCTGGACGAGGCCAGCACCATGCTGCGCGCCGGCACCGCCACCACGCTGCGCCGCGTGGTGCTGCCGCTGCTCAAGCCCGCGGTGGTGGCGGCGCTGGTCTACAGCTTCGTGCGCAGCATGACCACGGTGTCGGCGGTGGTCTTCCTGGTGACGGCCGAGAACGAACTGGCCACCACCTACATCATCGGCCGCGTCGGCAACGGCGACTACGGCGTGGCGCTGGCCTATTGCACGGTGCTCATCGTGCTGATGTCGCTGGCCACCGCGCTGATCCAGTTTGTCGTCGGCGAGCGCAAGCTCGGCCGCCGCGGCACCCAGGCTCATTGAGAACCCCATGACCGCAGGCATCGAATTCCGTCAGGTCACCAAGCGCTACGGCGACGCCAAGTCGCCGCTGGTCGTCAAGGGCGTCGACCTGACCGTGCCCAAGGGTACGCTGACCACCATCCTCGGCCCCAGCGGCTGTGGCAAGACCACGCTGCTGCGCATGATCGCGGGGCTGGACGCCTGCACCGCTGGCACCATCCTCATCGACGGCCAGGACGTCACGCACCTGGGCCCGGCCGAGCGCAACGTGAGCATGGTGTTCCAGAGCTACGCGCTCTTCCCGCACATGAAGGTGATCGACAACGTGGCCTATGGCCTCACGGTCACCGGCGTCGGCCGCGACCAAGCCGCGCGCCGGGCGCGCGCCGCGATGGAGATCGTCGGCCTGCCGGGCTACGAGGACCGGCTGCCGAGCGAGCTCTCCGGCGGCCAGCAGCAGCGCGTGGCGGTGGCGCGATCGCTGGTGCTGGAGCCTTCGGTGATGCTGTTCGACGAGCCGCTGTCGAACCTGGACGCGCGGCTGCGGCGCAGCATGCGCGAGGAGATCCGCGCGCTGCAGCAGCGGCTCAAGCTCACCGTGGCCTATGTCACCCACGACCAGAGCGAGGCGCTGGCCGTCAGCGACCAGATCGTGGTGATGCATGCCGGGCTGATCGCGCAGGCCGGCACGCCGCAGCAGTTGTACGAGCACCCGGCGAGCGAATTTGTCGCCGGCTTCATGGGCGAGGCCATGCTCTTTACCGGTACGGCCACCGCCGACGGCCGGGTGCAGCTCGGCCCGCTGCAGTTGCCGGCGCGGCGCCCGGTGCCGGCCGGCCCGGTGAAGGTGGCGGTGCGGCCCGAGGCCTGGACGGTGACCGATGCGGTGTCCGGTGCGGCGGCCGACGCGCTGCCGGGCACGCTGCTGAAATGCGCCTACCTCGGCAGCTTCCAGGAGCTGACCGTGGCCACGGCCATCGGCGAGATCTTCGTCGTCTCGCCCGATGTGTCGCGCCGCTGGACCGTGGGTGATGCGCTGGCGCTGCGCCTGTCGGGCAGCGGCGTGTCGGTGGTGGCGGCTGGCTGAACGACGCGGCGCCTCACAGCGCCAGCTCCACCGCGCGGCCTTCCACGCGCAGCAGCAGGGTGCGGGCGCCGATGCGCTCGAGCACGATGCCGGGCGCCAGCGCATCGCCCTCGCGCACGATCTGGCCGGCCAGCAGCACGAAGCTCTGGCTGCGGTCCTGCGACTGCACGGCGCCGCCGAAGGCCAGCTGGGCCACCGCGCTGCGCTGCGGCTCGGGCAGCGCGCTGGCGGCGATGGGGCGGGGCGGCGCGGTGCTGGCGGTGGCCGGGACCGGCGGTGGTGCGGCGATGGCGGCCTCGGTCACCGCGCGGGCCGGCCGGGGCTTCGCGGGCGCCGGCGCCGGGGGCGGAGCGACGGCCGCCGGCGCGGCGGGCGCAGGTGCTTTGACCACGACCACCGGAGCGGCCGGTGCCGCCACGACCGGCGCCGGAGCGGGCGCCACCGACGGCGCGGCGGCCGGAACCGGCCGCGCGATCGTGGTGGTTGCGGGCCCGGCGTCGCTGTGGCCCCACCACCACCAGGCTGCGGCCGCCGCCAGCACCAGCAGGGCCAGTGCCGTGATCGTGAGCGCCCGTTGCCGGGCGGCGCGCGATGCCGGGCCGGGGGCGACATTCAGCGGCGCCGCCACCTGCTGCAGGGCCGGTGCCTGGCCACGCCGGCGTTCGGCATCGGCGCGGCGCAACGCATCGAGGATGTAGGACATCAGGGCTCCGGGCGCAGGCGGGGTTCTTCGACGCCGCTGGCGCGGTTGAGCTGCATCAGCGTCAGCGGCCCGGCCAGGCCGTCCAGCGGCAGGCTCTGGCCGACCTGGAAGGCGAAGACACGGCGGCGCAGCGCCTCGTCGGCCGGGGCGCGGGCGCCGGCGGCGGTATCCGGCCCCTGCAGCGCGGTCAGCTGCGCCAGCACCCAGGCATTGGCATCGCCCGGCGGCGGCCGCCACCAGGCGAGGTAGCCGCCGTCCCAGGCTGTCTGCAGCGTGGCCAGCGCCACGCGCTGCTCGCCGCCTGCGCCCTGCAGCGTGGCCGTCTCGGCGCCCAGGCTGCGCAGCAGCACGGTGCCGCCGGCGGTCAGCGCCAGCAGCAGCGGCCGGTCCAGCCGGCGCAGCAGCGCGACATCACCCCGGCCCTCCTGACAGGCCAGGCCCAGGCCGCGCGCGCTGCGGCAGGCGTCGGCGCCGGGCTCGGCCACCTGGCCCCAGACGGCAGCCAGCGCCGCCACGGCAGCGGCGTCGCCGTCAAAGGGCCGCAGCGCATCGGCCAGCGCCGGTGCCGGGGCGGCCGCGCCGGCAGCTGCTGCCACCCCCGACGCCGCCGATGCCGCCGATGCCGCCGATGTCGCCGTCGCCACCGCGCCGCCGCTGCCCCCGCCATGCTGCCACCACCAGGCCGCGGCGGCGCCCGCCACCACCAGCAGCACGGAGGCCGCGGCCAGTGCCAGGCCGAGCCGCTGCGGCTCGGGCCGGGCGTCGAAGGCCTCGCGCGCCGCGCGCCGCACGATGCGGGCATCGACGGTGCGCGAATCCTGCGCATAGGCGCCCAGCAGCGCGCGCTGGCACAGCAGGTTGATGCGGCGCGGCACGCCGCCGGTCAGGCGGTGCACCCAGGCCAGCGCGCGTGCGTCGAAGGGCAGCGGCCCCTGCAGGCCGGCCACCGCCAGGCGGTGGCGCACATAGTCGGCCGTCTCCGCGGCCGACAGCGGCCCCAGGTGCACGCGCGCGATCACGCGCTGCGACAGCTGCTCCAGCTCGGGCGTGGCCAGCTGCTCGCGCAGCTCGGGCTGGCCGATGAGCACGATCTGCAGCAGCTTGCGCTCGCTCGTCTCCAGGTTGGTCAGCAGGCGCAGCAGTTCCAGCAGCTTGGCCGACAGCGCCTGTGCTTCGTCGACCACCAGCAGGCAGTGCTCGCCGCGGGCATGGGCGTCGAGCAGGAAGCGGTTCAGCGCGTCGACATAGGGCTTGCCGGTGGTCGGCGGCGGGTCGTCGATGGCGATGCCGAATTCCTGGCACACCGTCTGCAGCAGTTCCACCGGCGTCAGCTTGGGGTTGTAGACATAGGCCACGCGGTGGCCGGGCGGGATCTGCTCGAGGAAGCAGCGGCAGACGGTGGTCTTGCCGGCGCCGATCTCGCCGGTCAGCAGCACGAAGCCGCCGCCGCCCTGCAGCCCGTACAGCAGGTGCGCCAGCGCCTCGCGGTGCCCCGCGCTCAGGTGCAGGAAGCGCGGGTCGGGCGCGATCGAGAACGCCTCCTGCTGCAGTCCGAAGAAGGGCGCATACATGGTGGGGCGGCAGCATAGCGGGTGCCCGCCTGGTCACCCGGGCCATCGGCGCCCGGGTTCTAATGCCGCCATGAACCAGCTCGACCAGCTCAAGGCTTACACCACCGTCGTCGCCGATACCGGCAACTTCAGGCAGCTGACGGCCTATGCGCCGCGCGACGCCACCACCAACCCGTCGCTGATCCTCAAGGCCGTGCAGCAGCCCGAGTACGCGCCGCTGCTGGCCGAGACCGTGGCCACGCATCGCGGCGAGCCGCTGGACGCCATCGTCGACCAGGTGCTGGTGCGCTTCGGGCGCGAGATCCTGCAGGTCGTGCCCGGCCGCGTCAGCACCGAGGTCGACGCGCGCCTGTCCTTCGACACCGAGGCCACGTTGGCCCGCGCGCAGCGGCTGATCGGCCTATATGCCGCCGCGGGCATTCCGCGCGAGCGCGTGCTGATCAAGATCGCCGCCACCTGGGAGGGCATCCGCGCGGCCGAGCGGCTGCAACGCGAAGGCATCCGCTGCAACCTGACGCTGCTGTTCGCCTTCTGCCAGGCGGTGGCCTGCGGCGATGCCGGCGTGCAGCTCATCAGCCCCTTCGTCGGCCGCATCTACGACTGGCACAGGAAGGCCGCCGGCAGCGCCTGGGACGAGGCCGCGAATGCCGGCGCCAACGACCCTGGCGTGCAATCGGTGCGTGCCATCTTCCACCACTACAAGCGCCACGGCGTCCGCACCGAGGTGATGGGCGCCAGCTTCCGCAACACCGGCCAGATCGTCGCGCTGGCCGGCTGCGACCTGCTGACCATCAGCCCCGAGCTGCTGGCGCAGTTGCAGGCCAGCGACGCGCCGCTGGCGCGTGCGCTGGATGCCGAGGCGGCGAAGGCAATGGACCTGCCGGCGGTGCACCACGACGAGCGCGGCTTCCGCTGGGCGCTCAACGAGGATGCGATGGCCACCGAGAAGCTGGCCGAGGGCATCCGCGCCTTCGCCGCCGATGCGGCCCGGCTGGACGCGATGATCGAGCAGGCCCGCCGATGAAGACCGTGCGCTGCGACCACACCGAAGCCTGGGGCGCGCTGCGCGGCCATTTCGAGGCCCATGGCCGCGACCTCGACCTGCGCGAGGCCTTTGCCCGCGACCCGGGGCGCTTCGAGGACTTCTCGCTGCAGGCGCCCGAGGTCTTTGCCGACCTGTCGAAAAACCTGATCGATATCGCGACGCGCCACTTCCTGCTCGACCTGGCGCGCGAATGCGGTGTCGAGGGCCTGCGCGACGCCATGCTGGCCGGCGAGCCCATCAACGGCACCGAGGGTCGCGCCGTGCTGCACACCGCGCTGCGCGCGCCGCGCGGTGCCGGGCCCTTCAGCGACGAGGTGCACGGCGTGCTCGATGCCATGCTGGCCTATGCCGAACGGGTGCGTGCCGATGCCGACGCAGCGGGCGGCTTGACCGATGTCGTCAATATCGGCATCGGCGGCAGCGACCTCGGCCCCGCGATGGTGGTGCCGGCGCTCGACGCCCATGCGCACCGCGGCCTGCGCCTGCATTTCGTCAGCAACGTCGACGGCCACGACATCGCGCCGGTGCTGCGCGACCTCGACCCCGCGCGCACGCTCTTCATCATCGCCAGCAAGACCTTCACGACGCAGGAGACGATGGCCAACGCCGCGGTGGCGCGCGCGTGGTTTGTCGAGCGCGGCGGGCGCGACATCGCGCGCCATTTCGTCGCCACCACCACCAACGTGCAGGCGGCCGCGGCCTTCGGCATCGGCACCACCTTCGGCTTCTGGGACTGGGTGGGCGGGCGCTATTCGCTGTGGAGCGCGATCGGGCTGCCGATCGCCATCGCCATCGGCGAGGCGAATTTCCGCGCGCTGCTGGCCGGCGCGCATGCGATGGACCGCCACTTTGCCGAGGCGCCGGCGCAGGCCAATCTGCCGCTGCAGCTCGGCCTGCTGGATGTCTGGTACCGCAATTTCCACCGCTTTCCCACGCGCTGCGTGGCGCCCTACCACCAGGGCCTGCGGCGGCTGCCGGCCTATCTGCAGCAGCTGGAGATGGAAAGCAACGGCAAGCGCGTCGACCGCGACGGGCAGGCGCTGCCGCTGGCCACCAGCCCGGTGGTCTGGGGCGAGCCCGGCACCAACGGCCAGCATGCCTTCTTCCAGATGCTGCACCAGGGAACCGACGTGGTGCCGGTGGAATTCATCCTCGTCAGGCATCCGGCGCATGGCCACGCTGACCTGCACGCCAAGCTGCTGGCCAATGGCCTGGCGCAGTCACAGGCGCTGATGCTGGGCAAGAGCGCCGATGCCGCGGCCGCCGAGCGCGCGCCCGCCACCTCGCCGGGGCTGGACCGCGCGGTGCTCGCACGCCACCGCAGCTTTCCCGGCAACCGGCCGAGCACGACGCTGGTGCTGGACGCGCTGACGCCGCGCAGCCTGGGCGCGCTGATCGCGCTGTACGAGCACCGCGTCTTCACCAGCGGCGCGCTGTGGGGCATCAACAGCTTCGACCAGTGGGGCGTGGAGCTGGGCAAGGCCTTGTGCAACCAGCTGCTGCCGCGCCTGGCCAGCGGCGATGCCGGCGGGCTGGATGCGTCCACCGCCGGGCTGCTGCAGCGTCTGCGGCGATGAGCCCGATCCGGGTTTCCCGGGCGGGCTCGGCCTTGCAGGCCGCATCGGTCGTCTTCGATTTCGGCGCCGTGCTCTTCCAGTGGCGGCCGCTGCAGCTGCTGCAGCAGGTGGTGCCGGAACTGGCCCCCGACGAGGACAGCGCCCGCCGCCTGGCGACGCAGATCTTCGAGAGCTTCACGCCCGACAGCGACTGGGCGCGCTTCGACCTCGGCCGCATCGACGAGGCCGCGCTGGCGCGCCGCATCGCCGCGCGCATCGGCGCGCAGCCGGCGCAGGTGCGGCGCGTCATCGACGCCATCCCGCCGCACCTGCAGGCGCAGCCGGCCACCGTGGCGCTGCTGTCGCGGCTGAAGGCCGCCGGGCACCGGCTGTTCTACCTGTCGAACATGCCGCTGCCCTATGCCGCGCACCTGGAGCGCGAGAACCGCTTCATCGCCGATTTCGACGACGGCATCTTCTCCGGCCGCGTCGGGCTGATGAAGCCGCACGACGCCATCTTCGAGCTGGCGGTGCAGCGCTTTGCCCTCGACCCGGCGCGCACGCTCTTCATCGACGACCATGCCGGCAACGTGCAGGCGGCGCGCCGACTGGGCTGGCAGGCGCTGCAATTCGTCGATGCGGCGCAATGCGAGCAAGCGGTGCAGGACGCGGGCTGGCTGTGACGGGCGGCACGGCCGACGCGGCGAGCTGAAACACCGTGGGCCGCGGGCGCGCCGATACTGGCGCGCATGAACCACAACCCCTCGCGCCTGGCCCTGCTGGCCGCCCTCGTCGCCTTGTCCGTCACCAGCGGCTGCGGCGGCGGTGGTGGCAGCGACGACCCGTCACCCGCGCCGCCCACGGGCGGCACGCCGGCACCGGCCCCTGCGCCGGCACCGGCGCCGCCGACCGCGGGCACGCGCGCCACCTGCAACCTGGCCAACTTCGAGGCCGAGGCGATGGCCCTGGTCAATGCCTATCGCGCCGCCGGTGCCTCGTGCGGCAGCGAAGGCAGTTTTCCGCCTGCCGCCCCGCTGAGCTGGAATGCCCAGCTGACGCAGGCCGCGCTGGTGCACAGTGACGACATGGTGGCGCTCAACTTCTTCAGCCACACCGGCTCCAACGGCAGCAATGCCGGCCAGCGCGCCACCGCGGCGGGTTATGTCTGGCAGTCCTGGGGCGAGAATATCGCCGCCGGCCAGCCCACGGTGGCGGTGGTGATGGCCGGCTGGCTGGCCAGCCCGGGCCATTGCGCCAACCTCATGCGCGCCGGCTTTCGCGACATCGGCCTGGCCTGCGTCAGCGGCGGTGCCGGCAATACCTACCGCAGCTACTGGACGATGGTGCTGGGTTCGGCGCGCTGAACGGCAAGAAGTCCCGGCCGGCGCGAGCCCGTCGGGGCCTGCTGCTCAAGTGAGCGCCCGGATGGTCGATGTCCAGCGGGTCGACCCAGCCGCGCTGCGCCGTGCAGCCATGCACGACCCGGCGCCCGGATGCCCCCCCGATGCCCAAGACGCCGACCGCCGGACCGCGTGCCGCCTCACCGTGGCAGGCGTTTGCACGACGGGTCCTGTTCGACTATCCGCCGCTGGCGCGTGCCGCCTGGCTGGCCATCACCGCCGCCGGCGCCACGGCACTGGGCTGGTCGGCATGGCACCTGGTCTCGATGCCCGAGACGGCTGTCTGGCCGTTGGCGCTGGCGCTGGGGCTGGTGGCGCTGGCCTCCAGCCTGTCGGTCAAGCTGCCGCGCTCGTCGTATTCGCTGAGCATCGGCGACGTCTTCGTCTTCGGGGTGCTCGCCACCCTCGGGCCCGCGGCGGCCGTGCTCGCGTCCGGCGTCGACGCGCTGGCCGGCACCCTGCGCATCACCCGGCGGCTGAGCAGCCGCCTGGCCACCCCGGCCGCGTCGATGGCCGCGATGGCGGTCTGCGCGTGGGCCTTCGAGACGGCCCGGTCCGCGCTGGCCCGGCACGGGCTTGGTGCGGAGTCGGCAACGGTGGCGGCGCTGGCCGGGGTGGCGCTGCTGCCCTTTGCGCTGTCGCTGCTGCCCTTGACGAGCATGATGGCGCTCAAGCGCGGCGAACCGCAGGTGCCCCTGCGATGGCTGGCCGATTCGAGCTGGATGGCGGCCATCTACGTGGCGTCGGCGCTGATCGCCGGCCTCGTCCATCTGCAGGCGCAGCGCTTTGGCGGCACCCCGCTCGTGGTCTCGGCCCTGTCGGCGATCGCCATCATGTGGCTGCTGCGCATCGCCGTGCAGCGGCAGGAAGCCGAACGCCTGCGCCAGGAGGCCCAGCTGGCGCAGGCGCAACATGCGGCCGCGCTCAGCCACCAGCGCTTTGCCGCGGCGTTCAGCCATGCAGCCATCGGCATGGTCGTCGTCAAGCCGGACGGCCGCGTGCTGCAGGCCAACGACGCGCTGTGCGCGCTGCTGAAGCTGGAGCCGGGCGCCGTGCCCGGCATGCCCTTCGACATGCTGCTGGACACCGCCGACGCGCCGATGATGCAGCGTCGCGCCCGGGCCGCGCGGGTCTCGCACGACGATGCCTTCGCGATGGAGGTGCAGGTCAGGCGCCGCGACGGCCAGCCCGTCTGGGTGGCCGTTCACTGCAGCCAGTACGAGGACCCGGAGGGTGGCGGCCCCTGCCTGATCTACCAGTTGCACGACATCACGTCGCGCCACGTGGCGGAGAGCCGCCTCAACCACATCGCCCATCACGACGACCTGACCGGCCTGGCCAACCGCCACTGCTTTCACGAAAGGCTCGAGGCCGCGGTGGAGAGAACCCGCCTCGACCCCGGGCAGCGGTTCGCCGTGCTCTACCTGGACCTCGACCGTTTCAAGCGCGTCAACGACAGCCTCGGCCACGGCGCCGGCAACGAGCTGCTGCGCGAAGTCGCGGCCAGGCTGCGCAGCAGCCTGCGTCCCGTCGACCTGGTGGCGCGCCTGGGCGGCGACGAGTTCGCGGTCCTGGTCGAGTCGGTGGGCGACCCGGACATCGCCCTGCAGCTGGCCGATCGTGTGATCGACGAACTGAGCCGACCGACCGTCCTGCTGGGCACCGAGGTCATCGCGGGCGTGAGCGTCGGCATCACCTTCAGCGACCTCGGCTACCGAACGGCCGAAGAGATCATGCGTGACGCCGACCTGGCGATGTACGAGGCCAAGTCGGCGGGCCGTGGCCGCGTGGTGCGCTTCGACAGCGCCATGCACCGCAAGGTGGCCGAGAAGCTGGCGCTCGAAGCCGACCTGCGGCGCGCCATCGGCGAGGGACAGCTGAGCGTGCACTTCCAGCCGATCTACCAGCTCGAGCCCCACCGGCTCAGCGGTTTCGAGGCCCTCGCGCGCTGGGTGCATCCGCAGCGCGGTCCCATCAGCCCGGGCGTCTTCATCGCGCTGGCCGAGGAATCGGGCCATATCGAGGCGCTGACCGACTGGATCATCGACCACGCGATGGACCAGCTGGCGCGCTGGAAGCAGGGCCGGCCGGACCGGCAGCACCTGGGCATGCACGTCAACATCTGCGGCCGTGACCTTACCCGCAGCAGCCTGGCGCCCCATGTCGAGCAGGTGCTGCAGCGCCACCGGGCCACGCCGGGAAGCCTGACGCTGGAGCTGACCGAGACCATGCTGATGGGCCGGCTGGATGTCGCCCTGCGCACCATGGCCCGCCTGAAGGCCAGCGGGGTGCGGTTCTCGATCGACGACTTCGGCACCGGCTACTCGTCACTGTCGTACCTGGGCCAGCTGCCCATCGACAGCCTGAAGATCGACCGCTCGTTCGTGTCGGCCATGCACGAGAGCCGGCAGAACCTGGAGATCGTGCGCGCGATGCTGACGCTGGGTCGGACGCTGGGGCACAAGGTGATCGCCGAAGGCGTCGAGACGGCCGAGCAGCTGGCGATGCTGCGTGATCTCGGCGTGCACGAGGGGCAGGGCTATCTGTTGGCGCGGCCGATGGGCGCGGACCAGGTGAGCGACTTGCTGGCGGGCGAGGCCGTGACCGGACAGGCCGGCCTGCGCGCCTGACTGCATGGCGCAGGCGATGGTCAGGCGGCCGGGGTCGCCGCGTCAGCGCGGCGGCGGCAGCGGCTGGCCCCACAGCCGCTGCCACCACCAGGGCAGTGCGCGCTGCACATCGGGGCGCTGGCCGGCCGACTGCGCCACCGGCAGCAGCTGCAGCGGGCTGGCGCGCCGCGCCACGGCAAAGCTGAAGGTGTAGTTCGGCTCGGCGCCCATGCGCAGGTCGCTGATGCGCACCAGGCCCGCTTCCTCGTGCAGCTTGTAGAAGCCGTGGCTGAAGGCGCGGATGCGCTGCACGCCGTCGTGGCCGGCGAGTTCGGCATCGAGCGCGGCGCCACGGTCGAAACGGTCGAATCGCATCGGCCCCGGCGCATCCAGCAGCGAGTGGTAGCCCTCGTGGTAGTGGTCGCCGCCGACCGCGACCACGCGCCACAGCAGCGTGCTGAAGGCCGCCGGCGTGACCAGCACGCGCTCGGCCTGCACGCCCTGCGCCTGCAGCGACGCGATGGCCTGCTGCCGCACGTGCTGCTGCGCGCCCACGCCCCAGGCCAGGTAGGCGCAGCCCAGCACCAGCCCGACGGTGTTGGCACGCAGGCCGGCGACGCTGCCGCGCGCCGCCAGCGCCCACGCGGTGCCGGCCAGCCACGGCAGCGTGACCAGCGGGTCGATGATGAAGACGCTGCCCAGGCCGAAGGGGTGGTTGCTGAAGGGCAGCGCGAGCTGCGTGCCGTAGACCGTCAGCGCATCCAGCAGCGGGTGCGTGACCAGCACCAGCCACAGCGCCAGCCACCAGCGCCGCCACTGCGCCCATTCGCCGTGCAGCCGCGCGACCAGCGCCGCGAAAGGCAGCGAGAACAGCGTCAGCCAGAACAGCGCATGCGTCTCGGCGCGGTGCAGCACCATGTCGAGGATGGGGTCGCCATGGTCGATGACCACGTCCAGGTCGGGCAGGGTGCCGGCCACCGCGCCCCAGGCGGCCGCCTTCCAGACGGCGGTGCGGCGGCGCATCACCGCCACGCCGACCGCCGCGCCGAGCGCGATCTGGGTCAGCGAATCCATGCCCGCGACGTCAGCCCGAGCCCGTCAGCCCGCCAGCCCGGCCAGCGCCTGCAGCGCGGCTTCGTGCGCCTGCGCGACGACCTGCCGCTTCCACGCGGGGGTGTCGGTGTAGAAGGCATCGCGCGTGGCGCGCTTGAGGGCGGCGCGCTGGGCCGCCGGGGCCTCGGGGTGGTTTTCCAGCCACTGGTCGGCACGCAGCGCCTTCATCACGTCGGCCAGCGGCAGCGTGCCGTATTCGAGCGCGATGCCGGTGTATTCGGCCTGCGCGCATTCGCCGTAGACGGCCTCGAAGGCCATGCCCGCGAGCCGCGCCGAGGTCGACGAGCCGTCGTAGATCGAGGTCACCGCCGTCCCCCACCAGGCGCGGGCGCGCGCCAGCGTCGCAGCATCGTCGCGGGCGCTGAAGATGCGCTCGCCGTGGCCGCTGGGCCCCAGTCCGGTGTGCAGGTCGATCCAGGCCAGCCGGGCGCAGCGGCGGGCGTGGTCCTGCAGCACGTGGCGCCAGATGACGTGGCTCCAGCTCGGGCTGCGGCCGGCGTAGAACAGGCCTTCGGGGTCGTCGTGCTGGCCGCTGCTGACGGCGGTCTGGTAGGCCTTCATGCCGTGCCTGGCGATGAAGTCGGCAATCGCCTGCTCGGCCGCCGGCGGCGGCGGCCAGTGGGCCGGCACCAGCGCCTTGGCCAGTTCCGCATAACCTTCGTTGACCGGCAGCGGTTGGTGGAAATCGACGAAGTTGCGGTTGAGATCGATATTTTCCTGTGTCGTGCGCCGCAGCCAGGAAAAGCCCCAGGGGTTGAGCGCGTGCACGAACAGCACCGCCACGCCGGCGTCTGCAGCCCGTTGACGGAAGCCCGCATCGTGCAGCAGCGCCACCTGGATGCCCGAGCCGCAGAAGCCCTCCAGCCCATGGCAGCCGCTGCTGACGATCAGCAGCCGCTGCGCATCGGCCGCGCCCAGGCGCGCCACGTCGACGGCCAGTTCCTCGCCGTCGCGCCCCACCAGCGGGTGGCGGTGGGCATGCGCGTCCAGGCCGGCGGCCTCGGCGGCGGCGAGGAACTTGCCGCGTGCCTCGGCATAGCTTTGCGCAAAGCCGTCGACGATGGCGTCGCTCATCGCGGCCTCAGCGGGGGCTGGCCAGCCACTGCTCGGCGATGCGCACCCAGGCGGTGGCACCGAGCGGAATCAGCTCGTCGTTGAAGTCGTAGTTGGGGTTGTGCAGCATGCACGGGCCCTCGCCATGGCCCATCGTGCGGTGGCTGCCGTCGCCGTTGCCGATGACGAAATAGCAGCCGCGCTTGGCCTGCAGGAAATAGCTGAAATCCTCCGAGCCCATGGTCGGCTCGTAGGGCAGCACGTTGTCGGCGCCCACCACCTCGCCCAGCACCTGCTTCGCAAACTCGGTCTCGGCCGCGTGGTTGACGGTGGGCGGGTAGTTGCGGTGGAACTCGAATTCGCAGCGCGCCTCGAACGCGGCGCAGGTCTGCTCGGCCAGCACCTGCATGCGGCGCTGGATGAGGTCCAGCACCTCGGTGCTGAAGGTACGCACCGTGCCCTGGATCGTGCAGCTGTCGGGGATGACGTTGGTGGCCTCGCCGGCATGGATCATGGTCACCGAGATCACCGCGGTGTCGATCGGGCGCTTGTTGCGCGTGACGATGGTCTGCAGGGCCTGCACCAGCTGGCAGGCCACCGGCACCGGATCGACGCCGTTGTGCGGCAGCGCGGCGTGCGCGCCCTTGCCGTGGATGGTGATCCTGAATTCGTTGGAGCTGGCCATCATCGGTCCGGGCGTCAGCGCGAATTGCCCGACCTTCATGCCCGGCCAGTTGTGCATGCCGAAGATGGCCTCCATCGGGAATTGCTCGAACAGGCCGTCCTTCATCATCTCGCGCGCGCCGCCACCGCCTTCCTCGGCGGGCTGGAAGACGAGGTAGACGGTGCCGTCGAAGTTGCGGTGCCGGGCCAGGTGCTTGGCCGCGGCCAGCAGCATCGCGGTGTGGCCGTCGTGGCCGCAGGCGTGCATCTTGCCGTGGTGCTGGCTGCGGTGCGGAAAGTGGTTGTGCTCGGTCATCGGCAGCGCGTCGATGTCGGCGCGCAGGCCTACCGCACGATTGGACGTGCCGTTCTTGACGATGCCCACCACGCCCGTCTTGCCCAGCCCGCGGTGGATGGGAATGCCCCAGTCGGTGAGCGCCTTGGCGATCACGTCCGACGTGCGGGTCTCCTCGAAGCAGAGCTCGGGATGGGCGTGGATGTCGCGGCGCATCGCGGTGATGGCGGCGGCGTCGGCGAGGATGGATTCGATCATGCGCATGGCTGTCCTGCACTCTCGTTCAAGCGGTGCAGCCAGTTTACGGCTGCCGCCGAGCCCCTGCCCGCGCAGGCCCAAGGGACCGGCGCCTGTGCCATAGTTCTGCGATGAGTCCGACCGCCCCGTCCCGCAGCGTGCGCGGCGCCTGCCCGCACGACTGCCCCGATACCTGCGCGCTGCTGGTCAGCGTGGAAGGCGGCCGCGTCGTGCGCGTGGCCGGTGACCCCGACCACCCCACCACCCAGGGCGCGCTGTGCACCAAGGTGTCGCGCTACCCCGAGCGCACCTACCACCCCGAGCGCGTGCTGCAGCCGCTCAGGCGCATCGGCCCCAAGGGCGCCGGCCAGTTCGAGCCGGTGAGCTGGAACGCGGCGCTGGACGACATCGCCGCGCGGCTGAAGGCCATCGCCGCACGCGACCCGCAGGCCATCCTGCCCTACAGCTATGCCGGCACCATGGGCCTGGTGCAGGGCGAATCGATGGCCATGCGCTTCTTCCACCGGCTGGGCGCGTCGCGGCTGGACCGCACCATCTGCGCCAATGCCGGCGGCGAGGCGCTGGCCGCCACCTACGGCGGCAAGATCGGCATGCATGTCGAGCATTTCGCCGAATCGAAGCTGATCCTCATCTGGGGCAGCAACTCGATCACCTCCAACCTGCATTTCTGGACCTTCGCGCAGCAGGCCAAGCGCGCCGGTGCGAAGCTGGTGTGCATCGACCCGCGCCGCAGCGAGACGGCCGAGAAGTGCCACCAGCACATCGCGCTGCTGCCGGGCACCGACGGCGCTCTGGCGCTGGGCCTGATGCACGAGCTGATTGCGAACGACTGGCTCGACCACGACTACATCGACCGCCATGTCGACGGCTGGCCGGCGCTGCGCGAACGCGCGCTGCCGTGGACGCCCGAGCGCACCGCCGCCGCCTGCGGCATCACGGCCGACGAGGTGCGGCAGCTGGCGCGCGACTACGGCAGCACGCAGCCGGCCGCCATCCGCCTGAACTACGGCATGCAGCGTGCGCATGGCGGCGGCAATGCCGTGCGCCTGGTGGCGCTGCTGCCCTGCCTGACCGGCGCCTGGCGGCACCGCGCCGGCGGCTTGCTGCTGTCGAGTTCCGGCTGGTTCAAGCACGCGCGCAACGACGCCGGCCTGCAGCGCCCCGACCTGCTGGCCGGACGCCACCCGCGCACCATCAACATGGTGACCATCGGCGACGACCTGCAGCGCGAGGCCTCGCCCGCCTTCGGGCCGAAGATCGAGGCGCTGGTCGTCTACAACAGCAACCCGGTGGCGGTGGCGCCCGACAGCCGCCAGGTGGTGGCCGGCTTCGCGCGCGAGGATCTCTTCACCGTGGTGCTGGAGCATTTCCTCACCGATACCGCCGACCATGCCGACTATGTGCTGCCCGCCACCACGCAGCCCGAGCACTGGGACGTGCACACCACCTACGGCCACACCTATGTGCTGGTCAACGAACCGGCGGTGCCGCCGCTGGGCCAGGCGCGGTCGAATGCGGCCATCTTCCGCGCACTGGCCGCCCGCATGGGCTTCGAAGAGCCCTGCTTCGCCGACAGCGACGAGGCGCTGGCCCGTTTGGCCATCCACCCCGAGGTGGCGGATTTCGACACCCTGCGCCAGCGCGGCTGGGTCAAGCTGCGCATCCCCGAGGCGCCGTTTGCCGAGGGCGGCTTCCACACGCCCAGCGGCAAGGCCATCGTCGATGCGCCGGGCCTGGGCGTGCCCGACTTCGTGCCCAACCACGAATGCGCCGAGGCCGCGCCGGACCTGGCCGCGCGCTACCCGCTGGCGATGATCTCGCCGCCGGCGCGGCATTTCCTCAATTCCACCTTCGTCAACGTGAAGAGCCTGCGCGCCATCGAGGGCGAACCGGTCGTCGAGATCCACGCCGACGATGCCGCCGCGCGCGGCATCACCAGCGGGCAGGTGGTGACGGTCTTCAACGACCGCGGCCGCTACCGCTGCAAGGCCGAGGTGAGCGCGCGCGCGCGGCCGGGCGTGGTCAACGGCCTGGGCGTGTGGTGGCGCAAATTCGGGCTGGACGGCACCAATGTCAACGAATTGACGCACCAGCGGCTGACCGACATCGGCCGCGCGCCCTCGTTCTACGACTGCCTCGTCGAGGTGGTGGCGGACTGATGGTGGCGGCCGAGGGTGGCGGACCGATGGCGCGCGGGTGCGGCGCGGCCTGATCGTGGCGGGCGCAGGCCTGGTCGGCACGGCGCTGGTGGCCGCTGCCGCCGTCTGCCTGGGCAGCGGCTGCTCGACGCTGGCCTACTACGGCCAGGCGGTCCATGGCCACCTCGACCTGATCGGCCGCGCGCGCCCGGTGGCCGAGGTGCTGGCCGAGCCGGATACCCCCGCGGCGCTGCGCGAGCGCCTGCAGCTCACGCAGGCCTTGCGCGATTTTGCCGTCACCGAGCTCGCGCTGCCCGACAACCGCAGCTACCGCCGTTACGCCGACCTGCAGCGCGACGCCGCGGTCTGGAACGTGGTGGCCACGCCCGAACTGTCGCTGACGCTGCAGACCTGGTGCTTTGCGGTGATGGGCTGCGTGGGCTACCGCGGCTACTACGACCGCGCCGGCGCCGATGCCCTGGCCGCCGGGCTGAGGGCGCAGGGCCTGGAGGTGCAGGTCTATGGCGTGCCCGCCTATTCGACGCTGGGCTGGACCGATTGGCTGGGCGGCGACCCGCTGCTCAATACCTTCATCCGCTGGCCCGAGGGCGACCTGGCGCGGCTGCTCTTCCACGAACTGGCGCACCAGGTGGCCTATGCCTCCGACGACACCACGTTCAACGAAAGCTACGCCACCGCGGTCGAGCGCCTGGGCGGCCAGCGCTGGCTGGCCGAGCGCCCGGCGGCACGCGCCGAGGCCGAGCGCGCCGAGGCCCGCCGCGCCGACTGGCGTGCGCTGATGCAGCGCCAGCGCGAGCGCCTGCAGGCGCTTTATGCCGGCCCGCTGGACGACGCCGCCAAGCGCGCGCGCAAGGCCGAGCTGATGGCGCAGTGGCGCGCCGAATACGAGGCCCTCAAGCGCGAGCGCTGGGGTGGCTTTGCCGGCTACGACGCGCTGGTGGCGCGCGCCAACAATGCCAGCTTCGGCGTGCAGGCGGCGTACAACGACCTCGTGCCCGCCTTCGAGCGCCTGTTCGAACGCGAAGGCCGCGACTGGCGCCGCTTCCACGCCGAGGTCAAGCGCCTGGCCGCCTTGCCGAAGGACCAGCGCCGCGCCACACTTGAATCCATACGCTGAACGAAAGAGACGCCCGTGCCCGATATCCGCATCCACCGCGAACACCAGCTCGGCCTGGCCAAGGCCCGCAAGGTGGCCTGGGCCTGGGCCGAACATGCCGAGCAGAAGTTCGACATGGAATGTTCGGTGCTGCAGGGCGAGACCAGCGATACCGTCGAATTCGTGCGCTCGGGCGTGAAGGGGCGGCTGATCGTCGCCGCCGACCATTTCGACCTCGATGCCAAGCTCGGCTTTCTGCTCGGCGCCTTTGCCAAGACCATCGAGGGCGAGATCCTGAAAAACCTCGACGAACTGCTGGCCAAGAGCGCGGCGCCGGCGAAGAAGGCGGCGCGCAAGAAGGCCTGAGGGCGGCCGTCGGCGTCAGCCGTCGACGTCGACCACCAGCCGGCCACGCACCTGACCGGCCAGGATGCGCGGCGCGGCCTCGATGGCGCCCGACAGGCCCACCTGCTGCGTCAGCGCATCGAGCCGGGCCAGGTCCATCCCGGCGGCCAGGCGCGCCCACGCCTGCTGCCGGCGCTGCAGCGGCGCCATCACGCTGTCGATGCCATAGAGCGTGACGCCACGCAGGATGAAGGGCGCCACCGAACCCGGAAAGTCCATGCCCTGTGCCAGCCCGCAGGCCGCCACCGCGCCGCCGTAGCGCGTGGCCGCGCAGGCATTGGCCAGCGTGTGGCTGCCCACCGCGTCCACCACGCCGGCAAAGCGTTCCTTGGCCAGCGGCTTGCCCGGGTGGCTGAATTCCTCGCGCGAGATCACCTCGGCCGCGCCCAGGCCCTGCAGGAAGCCGGCTTCGGTCAGGCGGCCGGTGGACGCCACCACGCGGTAGCCCAGCCCCGCCAGCAGGCTGATCGCCACCGTGCCCACGCCGCCGCTGGCGCCCGTCACCAGCACGTCGCCGTCGCCGGGGGACAGGCCGTGGCGCTGCAGCGCCATCACGCACAGCATGGCGGTATAGCCCGCAGTGCCGATGGCCATCGCCTGGCGCTCGGACAGCGGCGGCGGCAGGTGCAGCAGCCAGTCGGCCTTGACGCGCGCGCGCTGTGCCAGGCCGCCCGAATGTGTCTCGCCCACGCCCCAGCCGTTCAGGATCACGCGGTCGCCGGGGGCGAAGCGGGCGTCGGTGCTGGCTTCCACGGTGCCGGCGAAGTCGATGCCCGCCACCAGTGGAAATTTGCGCACCACCGGGCTCTTGCCGGTGATGGCCAGGCCGTCCTTGTAGTTGAGCGTCGACCAGGCCACGCGCACCGTCACGTCGCCGGCGCCCAGCACCTCGTCGCCCACGTCCTTGACGCTGGCGCGGTAGCCGGCGTCGTCCTTCTCGATCAGCAGGGCCTTGAACGTCATCGGTGTCCCCTTGTCCTGTGTTGCAGGTGTGATGGATGTCGGTCGGGCAGCCTAGCACGGGGCTGCGGTGCCTTGCGGGTGACGGCTGCGCACGCGCTGGCTACAGTTGCCGGGTCCGCGCGCTGACCCGGCGCGCAGGAGGCGAGCCATGTGCGATTGCATTCCATCCAGCCAGCGGTCCCGCGGCGAGCTGCACCCGGGCTGGCTGTCCGGCGGCCGCGTGGTGCACCCCGACGCCCCGGCCGGTGGCGGCGGCGCGGGGCTGTTCCGCCTGCCCGGCAGCACCGGCACCGGCGGCGGCAGCGCGCTGCTGCCGCACCCCGACGCGCCGGCCGCCGGCGACCTGGACCCGCGCCGCCTCGACGCCGCGCAAGGCGAGGTGGACAAGGAGAAGAAGCGGCTGCCTGCGCCGGTCGTCGAGAGGGAGAGCACCCAGACCGTCCAGGGCATGACGGTGCTGCTGCTGCCCGACCTGCAGGGCGTGCCCGGCGTGGGCAGCGCGACGACGCTGCTCGACGAGAGCGAGGGCGGCGCGAGCTACGTGCACGACAAGGGCACGGGCAAGGTGCTGACGGTGACGGTGGTGCCCTGGAAGGTGACCATCCAGACCTGCTACGGCACCGGCGACGCCAATGCCGACGCCGCCTACGGCCGCGGCACCACCGACGACGACATCAAGGCCGGCCGCATCACGCTGGGCTTTCACGAAAGCTGTCACCGCGACGATCTCATCGCCTATCTGAAGCAGCATGCACCGCCGACCTTTGCCGAGATGGTCGGCAAGCCCAAGGCCGAGGCCGATGCCGAGATCGCACGCTACAAGACGGCGAGCAAGGCCTATTTCAAGGCCGCGCGCGCACACAGCGAAGCGGTGACCGACGAGACGGGCAAACCCAAGCGCAGCGAATACCTGGCGGCACAGGCGGCCGCGAAGAAGAAGTAGTGCGCCGACGCCGGGCGCGTCATCGGCGTGCACCAGAATGCGCCCGCATGGCGCAGCCCCGATCCATCACCCGACATGTCATCACCGCTGGCCTGGCCGCCCTGACCGCGGCCCTGCTCGGCGCCTGCGCGCTGCCGGGCAGCGTGACCGAGCCGGCCGGCATGGGGCCGACCGAAGCGCGTGCCGCCGTCGCGCGGCTGCTGCCGCCGAATACCGCCGACCGCGCCGGCTGGGCGGCCGACATCCACGCGGCGCTGGCGACGCTGGCATTGCCGTCGACGCCGCACAACCTGTGCGCGGTGATGGCGGTCGTCGAACAGGAATCGGGCTACCGCGCCGACCCCGCCGTGCCCGGCCTGCCGGCCATCGCCTGGAAGGAGATCGACCGCCGCGCCGACGCCGCCGGCGTGCCGCAGCTGGCGGTGCGCGCCGCGCTGGCGCTGACGTCGCCCGACGGCCGCAGCTATGCCGAGCGCATCGACGCCGTGAAGACCGAGCGCCAGCTGAGCGAGATCTTCGAGGATTTCATCGGCATGGTGCCGCTGGGCAAGACCTTCTTTGCCAGCCGCAACCCCGTGCGCACCGGCGGGCCGATGCAGGTCAGCATCGCCTTCGCCGAGGCCCATGTGCAGGCACGACCCTATCCCTACCCGGTGCGCGAGTCGGTGCGGCGCGAAGTCTTCACGCGCCGCGGCGGGCTCTATTTCGGCACCGCCCACCTGCTGGCCTACGAGGCGCCCTACCGGCAGCCGATCTACCGTTTTGCCGATTTCAACGCCGGCCGCTGGGCCAGCCGCAATGCGGCCTTCCAGCAGGCCCTGGGCGTGGCGTCGGGTCTGTCGCTGGCGCTGGACGGCGACCTGCTGCCGCGCGCCAGCGATGCCCCGGCGGGCGAGACCGAACGTGCCGCCCGCACGCTGGCCGCCCGCCTGGGCCTGACCGAGGCGGCGATCCGCCGCGACCTGGCCCAGGGCGACGATGCCGGCTTCGAGCGCAGCGCGCTCTACGAGCGGGTCTTCGCCTATGCCGAGAAGCTGGAGCGCAAGACGCTGCCGCGCGCGGTGCTGCCGCGCATCGACCTGCACAGTCCGAAATTGACGCGCCGCCTGACGACCGAGTGGTTTGCCCGCCGCGTCGACGAGCGCCACCGCCGCTGCCTGGAGCGCATGGCGCCGCCGGATTGAACGTGCGCCCGCCGGGCGTCATGGCGCCGAGAAAAGTCCGGCGCAAGCGGCTACAGTGCGAACCGCCGCCCGCGCCGGGACCTTGGGTTCCGGCGCCAGATGCCGAAAAGGCCGATGGGCGGCCGGATTTGCCGATCATGCGGCAGCACGCGCCAGGGAGTTGAACAGGGCACCGCCGCAGCGGTGCCCAGGACGCCGGGATTCGAGCATGGCTGTACGACGCTGGAAATCGGGGTGGCTGACCGCACTGGCGCTGCTGGGCGCCGCGCAGCTGGGGCAGGCGCAGGCGCAGCTGACGACGCTGGTGGCGCTGGAGCCCACGCAGCGCAAAGAAGGGCTGCTGGTCTCGCGGCCCGGCCTCGAAGCCAGCCTCAAGACCCTGCTCGGCCAGGCGGTCAGCGTGTCCACGAGCGAGGACCTGACCGACACCATGCGCGCCACGCGCAGCGGCGCCTACGACATCTTCATCGCGCCGCCGCAGGTGGTGGCGTCGGCGTTGTCGCACGGCTACGAGCTGATCGGCTCGACCGATGCGGAAGAGGAATATGTGCTGGTTGGTCGACCGCACCTGAACAAGCCCGCCGACGTGAAGGCCGGCCGCATCTACCTGCCCCAGCAGGATTCGATCTATACCTACCTGGCGCGCGGCATGCTCACCGCGCACGGGCTGTCGTTCAAGGACCTGCGCCAGGTGCACTATGTGCGCGAGCCCCAGGCCGGGCTGACCGCGGTGATGATGGGCCTGTCGGAAGCCACCGTGATCCGCAAGCGCGACTGGGACGGCTGGGTGCAGGACAACCCCGGCAAGGCCAGGGCGCTGACCCAGTCGGGCCCGGTGCCGGGCGGCTTCAGCGTGGCGGTGAAGAAGGACCTGCCGGCCGAGCAGCGTGCCCGCCTGTCGAAGTGGTTCGGCACCGCGGCCAACTGCTGTGGCCTGAAGAACGTCGCCAGCCATTCCGGCCAGGCCCAGTACGAACGGGTGGCGCAGCTGGGCACCTTCACGCCCAATGCCTTGCCGGGCGCGCGCGTGGTGACGGCGGCCGAGGTGCAGAAGCTGGTGGCCGACGGTGCGGTCGTGATCGACACCCGCACCGAGAAGGAATTCAAGGCCAAGCGGCTGCCGACCGCGCGTTTCGTGCCCTACCTCGAGAAGAGCCTCAAGGACGTGGCCTACGACGCCGCGCTCGACGACTTTGCCGGCTTGAAGACGCTCGACCAGGCCAGGCCCACGGTCTTCCTGTGCAACGGCGCCGAATGCTGGAAGAGCTACAAGGCCAGCAAGGCCGCGCTGGCGGCCGGCTTCGGCAAGGTCTACTGGTTCCGCGGTGGCGTGCCGGAATGGGAGAAGGCCGGGCTGCCGCTGGTGAAGGGCGGGGCGTAGGCCGGGCGGTGGTAGGCCGTGTTGGGATCGAACCAACGACCAAAGGATTATGAGGCCCTCAAACTGGGATTTTCCGGGACTTCCTGGGATCCAAGATATCCATATATATCAATGAGTTAGGTCTACCATCGTCTCCCGAGATTCCGTACCATTCCGCCCAAGACTGGCACCAAACTGGCACCAGGAAAAAGTGTCCTCACGGGCACCGGAGGGACTCGATGCCCCAGTCGAGGCTGAAAACCGGGGCCCATCAACGTCGTTGATATGAGCATGAACAGACCGGGCGGCATCTCTCCGCTCCTGAAATACGCGCCCGCCGGGACCTACGTGACGGTCGAACAGCTGCCGCACGGCGGCTCACTGCAGGCCCGCATGCTGTCCACCCAGGCGGTGCAGTTGTACTGGCGCTATTCGCTGGACGGCCGCACCTTTCGCGAGCCCATCGGCGTTCACGACCCGTCGGCGCCGCCGAAGAAGATGGAGCCGACGCCACGCGGGTTCAGCCTCGCCGCCGCGCGTGAGCGCTGCCGCGAGCTGGCCATGCGGCATGAGCAGCACCGGGACGATGGGGGGCTGCGCGGCGCGCGGCTCAGCGAGCGCGAACGCCTGGCGCAGGCCCGGGAAGAACAACGGCTCGCGGAAGCTGCAGCTACCGCAGCAGCAGCCGTGCGGGCCCAGCACTCGCTGGCCGCATTGCTCGACGAGTACGTGAAGCTGCAGCGCCGCAAGGGCCGCATCAGCGCACGCGAAGCCCAGGGCATCTTCGACCTGCATGTCGTGGAGGCCTGGCCCGCCATCGCACAGGCGCCTGCGTCCGACCTGACGCAGGAGCAGGTGATGGACATGCTGCGTAGGCTCGTCGAGCAAGGCAAGGGCCGCACCTCCAACAAGCTGCGCACCTACCTCCGCGCGGCTTACCAGTGCGCCATCGACGTGCGGGTGTCAGCGTCGATCCCAGTCGCCTTCAAGACCTATGGCGTGCAGAGCAACCCGGTAGCGCTTACCAAACGCGACCGCCAGTTCGACAGCGCCGACAAGCGCCCGCTGACCACCGACGAGCTGCGCGCCTACTGGCGGCTGATCGAGAAGCTGCCAGGGCTGCGCGGGCAGTGCATGCGCCTTCATTTGCTGACGGGCGGCCAGCGCATCGAGCAGCTCGTGCGCCTGCGCTGGGCTGACGTGCGCGCCGACTCGATCACCATCTTCGACACCAAGGGACGCCCTGGGCAGGGCGCGCGGGCACACACGGTCCCGAGCACCAAGGGTGCTGCGCGCGACCTGCAGGCGCTCGAGCGCGTCGGCGACCATGCCATCTCCACAACGAAGGGCGTCAAGTCGATCTCCGGCACGACCCTGTCGGGGTGGGCCACCCAGGTCGTCGGTGATGCGATCGAAGGCTTCCAGCTCAAGCGTGTCCGGTCCGGCGTGGAAACGCTGCTGGCCGCGAACCGCATCAGCCGCGAGATCCGCGGTCATGTGCAGTCGCACGGACTCACGGGCATCCAGGCGCGGCACTACGACGGGCACGACTACATGGTGGAGAAGCGGGAGGCGCTGGAGGTGCTGGCGCGCGAATTAAGCCGAGGTCCAACAAGGTCCAAAGCCGCCAAGCCGCATGGCATCGCGACATCGGCGAAGCCGCGCACACAGCGCTGATCAGGCGGCCTCAACCGAGGTGGCTAGCCTTGGTGCGCATGGCAGACCGCTATGCAGCGAGCCTGTGTGAAAACGCGAGGTTGATCGCCTAAATTGAGGCAACGCCACTGAGCGGGGCCGCGACATGAAGCGATTCATCGAGGGTGCGGATCGAAGCCAGGTCACGCTGCTACCTGAGTGCCTCGACGACTTCATCGCGGACGACAACCCGGTTCGGGTGGTCGATGCCTTCGTCGACGAGCTCGATCTCCAGTCCCTGGGCTTCGATAAGGCCGAGCCCGCCGCCACGGGCCGCCCGGCGTACCACCCGTCAGTGCTGCTGAAGCTCTACATCTACGGCTACCTGAACCGCGTGCAGTCCAGCCGTCGCCTGGAGCGAGAGTGCCAGCGCAACGTCGAACTGATGTGGCTGACCGGCCGACTGACTCCTGACTTCAAGACCATCGCCGACTTCCGGCGGGACAACGGCAAGGGCATCCGCAATGTGTGTCGCCAGTTCGTCGTGCCCTGGTGGCCACCCAAACTCCCCCACCCGTGGCCACCTCAAATTCCCCCACCCTGACCGTGCTTCGATGAGGCGCTGAGCAGGCCGGCGAGGCCGGCCGGTCAGGGCTGAGCAGGACGTTACTTTCCACCCCTCTATGTCGAGGGGAAGCAAGGAGTGAACGTCTTGAAGCCACATCTACAGACAACCGTCTGGACGCTGCTGGAGGCCGGCGCCAGCCAGCGCGACATCCAGCGCGTCACGGGGATCGATCGCAAGACGATCCGCGGTTACCAAGCGGTTCGCCGCTGCCGCTGCAGCAAATTCCCCGGGTGGCCACCGGCTCCTGGCGTGGCGCCGGCGCGGCGGAGCAAATTCCCCACCCCGGCCACCGGCACAGGCACAGGCACCGACACCGACACCGACTCCGGCAGTGACGCCGACGACTTTTGCGCCGACGGCATCGGCCTGCGAACCCCACCGCGCCTTCATCGAGGCCCAGCTTCGGCTGCGTCGCAACGCCGTAGCCATCTACCAGGACCTGGTGGATCTGCACGGCTACGCCGGCGCCTACAACTCGGTCAAGCGCTTCGCCAACAAGCTGCGCCACCGCGAGCCCGAGCAGTTCGACCGTCTGGCCTTCCTGCCGGGCGAAGAGATGCAGGTCGACTACGGCGAGGGTGCGCTCACGCGCGTGCCCGGTACCGAGCGCTGGCGCAAGCCGCGGCTGTTCGTGGCCACGCTGCGCTACTCGCGGCGCAGCTACCGCTGTGTGGTCTGGCGCTCGAGCCAGGAGACCTGGGCGCGGCTGCACGAGCAAGCCTGGCGTTACTTCGGCGGCAGTTGCCGCTACGTCGTGCTCGACAACCTGAAGGAGGGCGTGCTCAAGCCCGACCTGTACGAGCCCGAGCTCAACCCGGTCTATGCCGCGGCCCTGGCGCACTACAGCGTGGTGGCCGACCCGGCCCGCGTCCGTGACCCCAACCGCAAGGGCAGCGTGGAGAACGCGATCGGCCACACCCAGGCCACGGCACTGAAGGGGCGGCGCTTCGAGTCTATCGAAGAGCAGAACACCTTCCTGGAGCACTGGGAGGCCAAGTGGGCTGCCTTGCGCATCCACGGCAGCGAACGCCGCCAGGTGCAGGCCATGTTCGAGGAGGAGAAGCCGCATCTGCAGCCCTTGCCGTTGCTCGGGATGCAGTACTCACCGAGGCCCAGCGAACGGTCTGCGACGACAGCTGCGTGCGCGTCGATCACAGCAGCTACGCCGCACGCCCGGCGCCCATCGGCAGCCGGGTGCTGGTGCGCGTGTTCGAGCGCCGCATCGAGATCCGCGAGCTGAAGACACAGGCCCTGCTGCGCACCCACGCCCGTGCCGAGCGCCCAGGCACGGTGGTGCTGCCCGACGACGAGCGCGTGTTCAACCCGTCGCGCCAGACGCGGCACATCCTGGCCCAGGCCAAGGCCATCGGGGCCGACGCGGCCCGGCTGTGCGAGCTGCTGTTCGCCATCGAAGGCCGCGTCGGGCAACGCAAGCTGTGGGGCATCGTCAGCCTGGCCCAGCGCTACCCCCCGCCGCCTGGTCAACAGCGCCTGCGGGCGGGCCCTGGCCGACGGCATCTACAGCTACCGGCACGTCAAGGTCGCCACCGAGCGGCTGGTCACCGAGGCACTGGCGGCCATCGACCGCGCCGATGCCGCCCCGGTGCAGGGCGAGCTCGCGCTGACCCAGGACCACCCGCTGATCCGCAGCGTCGACGACTACGCAGAGCTGTTCGCGCGCGGCGCCGCACAGCCCGACACCGGCACCCCGAACACCACCATCACCGAGATCAACCCATGAACATGCAGAGATCGAGCGCGCCCTGCGCGAGCTGCGCCTGTCGGGCATCGCCGCCACCCTGAGCACCCGGGTGATGCAAGCCCAGAGCACCCAGGAGCCCTTCCTGGACACCTTCGCGGCGATGCTGCAGGACGAGCTCGACCGGCGCCGCTCGCGCCTGACCGAACGGCGCTTCAAGCAGTCACGCCTGGACGAGCGGCCCACACTCGCCGACTTCGACTGGCGCTTCAACCCCAAGCTGCCGCGCCAGGCCTGCTTCGAGTTGCACACCCTGAAGTTCATCGGCGAAGGTGGCAATGCGCTGATCATCGGCAAGCCCGGCACCGGCAAGAGCCATGTTGCGAAGGCCGTGGCCTACCAGGCCACGCTGCAGGGCTTCGACGTGCGCTACGTCGAGGCCGACACCGAGTTCGCCCGCTACGGGCTGGGCAGCACCGCCGAGCAGGCCGCGCTGCTGCGCAGCTTCGTCGAGCCCGACCTCGTCGTGCTGGACGATCTGTTCCTGGCCAGGCGCATCTCCGAGGCCAGCGCCGAGTTGCTGCAGACCGTCGTGCACCAGCGCTACAAGCAGCGCCGCAGCATCGTCGTCACCTCAAACCGTGTCGTGCAAGACTGGGGCAAGTACCTCGGCGACGCCACCATGGCCACCACCATCCTCGACCGTCTCATGCACCGCGCGGCCATGCTGGAGTTCGAGGGCAAGAGCTATCGCCTCAAGGAGGCGGCCTCGCGCATCGCGCTGAACGCCGACTGCCCCTGAGCAGGCGCCCTGGTCGCTCAGGCAGACCCGCAGCAACGGCCCAGCCGGGCCGACACCCCTCGATCCAGTCCAGGCGACTCGCGCCCGCCGTGGACAAGCCACCCGCCCACAGGACAAGCCTGTGGACGGCCCCTGCGGGGTCCGTGGCTTGCCCACCGCTCCCCGGCCGATGCCTACGGCCTGACGCGCTTCGCTTGCCCGAACAGCCGATTGCAGAAGGGGAATCAAAACACCCCCGCACCAGGCCAACAGGCGACAGAAGCCCGCTCAAGCAGCCCCCGGCATCGCAGCCACGCAGGTCAACTCAGACAGGGGCAGGAAACCCATAATTCGACCGTCCTGCCTGGGGGAGTTTGAGTGGCCACAGGTGGGGGAATTTGAAGTGGCCATCAGGGGTCGTGCTCTGCCGAGACCTCAAGCTCTTCTCGCAGGCAATCGTGGCGATCGATGGGAGCAAGTTCAAGGCGGTCAACAACCGCGAGCGCAACTACACCGAAGGCAAGCTCGACCGACGGCAACGCGAGATCGAGGCGAACATCCAGCGCTACCTCGAAGCGTTGGACACCGCCGACCGCACGTTGCCTGAGGACTGGCTGGTCAAGGGCGTCCGTCTGAACGCCAAGATCGACGAGCTGCGGCAGAAGCTGAAGGATCTGCGCAGCATGCGCAAGCAGGTGCGGGCTGCACCCGACGGACAGGTCTCGCTGACCGACCCCGACGCACGCGCGATGACCACCCATAGCAACACGGGTACGGCGATGGTCGGCTACAACGTGCAGGCCGCCGTCGACGTCAAACACCACCTGGTCGTCGCGCACGAGGTGACCAACACCGGATCCGACAGGGCGCAGCTGAGCAAGATGGCGCACGCAGCTCGCGCGGCGATGGGCAAGAAGCGCCTGAAGGCCATCGCCGACCGGGGCTACTACGCCGGGGCCGAGCTCAAGGCTTGCGAGGACGACGGCATCGCCGCGTACGTGTCGAAGCCGATGACTTCGAGCTCAAAGGCGGAGGGCCGGTTCGGCAAGGATGACTTCGTCTACGTTGCGCGGCACGACGTCTACCAATGCCCTGCAGGGCAGACGCTGCGCCGGCATCACACCAGCATCGAGCGAGGCCAGCGGATCCAGGTGTACTGGACGGCTGTGTGCCCGCAGTGCCCGTTGAAAGCCCAGTGCACGACAGGCAGTGAACGGCGCGTGCGGCGGTGGGAACACGAAGCGGTCCTGGAGAAGGTGCAGAAGCGGTTGGACCGGCAGCCCGACGCGATGCTCGTGCGCAAGAAAACGATCGAACACGTGTTCGGAACCCTCAAGCACTGGATGGGTTGGACGCACTTCCTGACCCGCGGCATCGAGCACGTCAGCACCGAGATGAGCCTGAGCGTGCTGGCTTACAACCTCAAGCGCGTGATCGCGATCCTGGGTATTGCCAGAACGATGAAGGCGATGAAGTTAGTCGGGGGTTGACCCCTTCCGCACCCCCCTTGCGACTCGGTCGGGACGTCCTCGCCATCAGATCACCGCATCCGGCGCAGCCGACTCACTGTTCGAGCACGCCCCAACGCGCGTCGTCGGCCGCTGGACCAGCGTTTACACACGGCCTCCAGCGGTTGCGGCCAGTCGTGGCTGACGTGTGAACTCACACTCAGCGCCATCAAGCCGACGTTCGGTTCGACCGCCAGGGCTGGCTCATGCGCCAGCGATGCGAGGTGCTGCTGACCTAGCCGGTGCCGGCATCGAGCCGACATCCGACCCGGGCAATGACCGCTGTTCACTGCGCCGATCTCACGCAACCGACCCATCTGCGAAGTTCGTCTCGCCTGATCAGGCGCCCAAAAGCCGGCGTTCGAAAGGTCAGGCTGGCGCGATTTCGCAGGTGTCCCGGGCAACTATGCGGCAAGCGCGTCACCTAAAGCGCCCGCAGGAGCCCGGGACACAGTTGCGATGCGGCGTTCTGCAGGCTGATCCACCGGTTAAGCCATCTACGCCACCAACTCGGCCATTGCGCACACGGCCCCGACTTGTCGCTCACGCTCGCTCGCGCGTGAAGTCATCGACTCTACGGTGGTTGGTGCCGCTCCCAGACCGTCGGCCGAGCAGCATCTTTGCCTTCCATAATCGGCTGCGTCCACCGAAAGATCCGAGAAGCTAGTGGTAAGACTCCCAGTCGCGCTGGTCCAGATCTCGTACGAGCGCACGGGCCGTTGCCAGCAGCGATTCAGCACGAGTTAGGCCCTCGCAGCTCACGCATAGGATCATCCCGTCGAACCCGTCGCGCGAGAGTGCATGCGCCTGCGCTCGGCGTTCCGCCTGCCCGAGGGGGACGGCGAGCCGGTACTGCGCCGCCTCGTCGAGGGCGATGCATCGCATGCCCAGGCGCGTTGCCTCAGCACGAATGTCATGCCCGATATCGCTGGTCGAGAGTGAAGGGCTCATCGCCACGGCGACGAATCCTGCTTCCGCGCCCACAGACAGGCAAGCAATCGCCTCGGCGCCCTCGCACTCGAGCGCCTCGGCTGTCGGCAGCCATGCGATGCGCGCGTCGCTTGCCGTCATGTCAGACCGCCAGCTGCCGCACCAGCGCTTCGCGGTGCGAGGTATTGCCACCATCGCCTTCGAGCACGACGGCGCCGCGCTCCAGTACGTAGAAGCGCTGCACGATGCCGATAGCGCGGTGCATGTTCTGCTCCACCAGCAGGATCGGGATGCCATCGCGGCGCAGCCCTTCCATCAGCCCGAAGATCTCGTCGACGATCTTCGGCGCCAGCCCTCGGTCGGCTCGTCGATCAGCAGCAGCCGGGGCGCCCCGACGAGCACCCGCGCCATGGCCAGCATCTGCTGCTCGCCGCCGGACAGCGTCGTGCCCATCTGGCCTCGCCGCTCGCTCAGGCGCGGAAAGCGCGTGTAGATGGCATCGAGGCTGCGCCGATCTTCCCCGCGGCTGCGGCCGGGCTGCTGCATGAAGCCGAGCACCAGGTTCTCCTGCACCGTCAGGCCCGGGAAGATGCGCCGGTCTTCGGGCACGAAGCCGATGCCTCGGCGGCAGATGCGCTCCGGCGGAACTCCGCCGATCGCCTGCCCCTCCAATTGCACCGTTCCGCGGCTTGGCGCCACCCAGCCGGCGATGGTCTTCATCACCGTGGTCTTGCCCACGCCGTTGCGGCCGAACAGGCCGACCACTTCGCCGGCATTCACGTGCAGGCTCACGCCCTGCAGCACATGGCTCAGGCCGTAATGGGTATGGATGTCGCGCAGCTCAAGCATGGGCAGCCTCCCCGAAGTACGCAGCCTGTACGGCTGGATCGGCGCGCACCGACTCCGGCCGGCCTTCCGCGAGCTTGGCGCCCTGGTGCATGACGACCACGTGGTCCGACAGGTTCATCACCAGGTCGACGTCGTGTTCGACCAGCAGGATGGACAGTCCCTCGTCGGCCAGCCCGCTGATCAGCTCGGCGGTGTCCTGCGTGTCGGCATGGCTCATGCCCTGGGTCGGCTCGTCGAGCAAGAGCAGCCGCGGCCGGGCGGCCAGCGCGACGGCGATCTCCAGCCGGCGCTGCTCGCCATGCGACAGGAAGCCAGCGAGCTCGTTGGCGCGGGCCTGCAGCGAGAAGCGCTCGATCAGCTCCTCGACCCGCTGCTGCGCCGCGCGGCTGGCCGAGACGTGGCGCAGCAGGCCGCGCCCGGCTTCGACGAACTGAGCCGCCAGGCGCAGGTTCTCGCGCACCGGCAGCTCGAAGAAAAGGTTGGTGATCTGGAACGATCGCGACAGCCCGGCGGCGAGCATCCGGTCGGGGCTCGCGCCTGTCACGTCGTGGCCTTCGAGCAGCACCTGGCCGGCGCTGGGCCGGATTGCGCCGCTGATCAGGTTGAACAGGCTGCTCTTGCCGGCACCGTTGGGGCCGATCACCGCGGTGATATGGCCACGCTGCGCGTCAAAGCCGAAGCCGTCCACGGCCACCAGCGACCCGAAGCGCACGGTCAGGCCGCGCACCTGCAGGATCGCCTCGTCGGTCGTCGGCTTCATCGGCGACTCCACAGGCGCTCCAGGGCCGGCGCGAGGTAGCCCACCAGACCCTTGGGAAAGAAGATCACCGAGACGACGAACAACGCGCCGATCACGATGGCATGGTGGGCGGTGAAGGAGCCGACCACGGACTTGAGCGCCGTCAGCAGCGCCGAGCCGTACAGCGCACCGACGAAGGTGCCCGTGCCGCCGACGATCACGTTGATCACCGCGTTGCCGGAGACCTGGAAGAACATCAGCTCGGGCGAGACGAAGCCGCGCAGCATCGGGTAGAGCGCGCCGCTGAGCGCGGCGATGTCGGCGGCAAGCACGAAGGCCGCCAGCTTGTAGCGCCAAGGGTCGAAGCCGAGGAAGGCCAGGCGGTGCTCGTTGGTGCGGATCGCGTCAAGCTGGCGGCCAAAAGGTGTGTCCATCAGGCGCGTCAGCAGCGCCAGCAATGCGGCCGTGCCGACCAGCACGAGCAGGAAGAAGCTCGGCGCATGCGCCGTGTCGAGGCTCGCCACACCGAGGTTAATGACCGGCGCAGGCACGCCGATCAGCCCGTCCGACGCGCCCAGCTCGCGGGTGTTGAAGACGATCTTGCTGACCACCTGGGCCAGCCCGAAGCTGATCAGCGCGAAGTAAACGCCCTTGGCACGGATCGCGATCAGCCCGCCGACCAGCCCGACCAGCGTGCCGCTGACCAGCACCACCGCCAGCGCCAGCGGCAGCGAGGGCGCGAGATGCTTGAGCGTCAGCGCCGAGACGTAGGCGCCGAAGCCGAAGAACAGCGCCTGCCCGAGCGGCAGCAGGCCCGTGCGCCCGAGCAGAAGGTCGACGCTGAGCGCCAGCCCGCCAAAGATCAGCGACTCGGTGGCCAGCCGGAAGAAGAACACGTCACCCAGCGCGGCCGCCACGGCCGCGAACAGCAGAGCGATCGCGAAGAAGGCGTAGCTCAACCAGCGCACTGCGGAACGCCGCGCGCCGGCCGTCGGGGCGGGTGCCCGGCCGAGGGTCAGAACGTCAGCCATGGCCGAGTCTCCCGAAGAGACCGTGCGGGCGCCACATCAGCACCAACACCATGATCCCGAACAACAGCGGATCGCTCCACACCGGCGAGATGACCAAGCTCGAGATCGACTGCACCTGGGTCAGCAGCAGCCCGGCGATCACTGCTCCCTTGATCGAGCCCATGCCGCCGATGATCACCACGCTGAAGGCGATCAGCACGAAGTCGCGGCCCATGGTCGGGAACACCGAGTAGATCGGCGCGAGCAGCACACCCGACAGGCCGGCCAGCGCCACGCCGAAGGCAAAGGTACCGGCGTAGACCACGCTCACCGGCACGCCCAGCGATGCGGCCATGTGGCGGTCGAAGGCAGCGGCGCGCACCATCGCGCCGAGCCGGGTGCGGAACACGACCACCCACACCGCTGCGATCACCGCTGCGCCCACCGCCATCAGGAACAGGCGGTAGTTGGGGAAGAACAGCCCGAACATCTCGGTGGCCCCGGAGATCGGCTGCTCGATGCGCAGCGGGTTCGCGCCGAAGACGATCTTCAGGATGTCTTCGAGGATGATGGCGATGCCGAAGGTCAGAAGCAGGGTCAGCGTATGGCGGTCCCTGCTGTGGAATACACGCTGGATCAGCGCTCGCTCCGTCGCGTAGCCCACCGCCGCCATCAGCAGCGGCGTCAGCGCCAGCGCCCACCAGAACGGCAGGCCCACGCCGATCAACGCCAGCGCCGCATAGGCGCCGATCGCGTAGAACTCGCCGTGCGCCATGTTGATGACGTCGAGCAGGCCGAAGATGATCGTCAGCCCGAGCGCCATCAGCACCACGGCCACGCCGATCGACAGGCCGTTGACGACCTGTGGCGCCAGCACGAACTGCAGCCAGTCCAGCATGGTGCCGTCCTCAGAACCGGGCGCAGGTGTCGGGCCCGATCGCCGCCTCGGCAGCAACCTTGCCGACGATCTGGAACTGGCCGCCCTCGACCTTCACCGCGTACATGTCCTGCATCGCCTGGTGGTCGCCGGCACGCATGGTCTTGGTGCCTTGCGGGGTGGCCCATTGCAGGCCACGCATCGCCTCGCGCACCTTGTCGGTGTCGGTGCTCTTGGCCTTCTCAACCGCCGCCTTGTAGAAGAACAGAACGCCATAGGAGTCGGCGCCGTACAGATCGGGCTTGGACTTGTTCGCTGCCTCGAAGTCGGCGACGAACTTGCGGTTCTCCGAGCCGTCGATGCTGGGCGAGTAGCCCACGCCGGTGACGAAGCCGTCGGCGGCCTTGCCGATCGCGGCGAGGTTCTGCGAGGTCACCGTGCCCGACGCGCCGACGACCTGCACGTTGCGGTTGACGCCGAACTCGGCCATCTGCGTGAACAGCCGAACCGTGTCGTTGCCCGCCACCGAGGTGTAGATCACCGTCGGACGCGCGCCGCGGATCTGGCCGAAGTAGGGCGAGTAATCCTTGTTGTCCAGCGGCGCGAACACCTCGCCGGCGGTCTTGGCGCCCTTGCCCTCCGCCGCCGCCTTGAAGGCCGCCACCGTGCTGCGGCCCATCTCGTAGTCGGGCCCGAGGTAGAAGACGTTGGCATTCTTCTGCGTCGAGGCCATCCAGTCGGCCAGCGCAGCGCTCTGCATGCCGGCACGTGCGTTGACGCGGAACACGTTGGGGCTGCACTTGTCCGCGGTGATCGAGTCGGCGAACGACACCGTGGTCGCGATCAAGCGGTTGTTGCGCTCGGCCACCTGGCCCACCGCCAGGGTCGAGCCCGGAGTTCACCGTGCCGGTGAGGAAGTCGACCTTGCCGACCTGGAACAGCTTCTCGGCCTTCTGCGTGGCCACGGCCGGGTTGGCTTCCTCGTCCTCGTAGACCAGCTCCAGCCTGCGGCCCATCACGCCGCCGGCCGCGTTGATCTGCGCGGCGGCGAGGTCCAGTCCCCACTTCACCTGCTGGCCGATGCCGGCGTAGGTGCCCGACAGCGGGGTGACGACGCCGACACGGATCGGTCCGGTCTGGGCGGATGCAGCCAGGGGTGCGGCGATCGCGAGAGTGGCGGCCAGCGTGTTGAGGTGATGTCGGTTCATGGTCTGTCTCCTGGAGTTGTGTTTGGGTTTACTCGGCCTTGATCCCGTGCTGTTCGATGACGCGCTTCCACAGCGTCATCTGTGCGGCAATGAAGTCGCGCAACACTGCCGGTGAGCCACCGTCGGGGGTGACGCCCTGAGCCGCGAACGCGCGCTGGACTTCTTCGGTGGAAAGGATTCGGTCGATCTCGCGATTGAGCTTGTCGATTACAGGTTGCGGCGTGCCCGCCGGCACGACGAAGCCGTGCCAGGACGACACCTCGTATCCCGGCAGGCCGACTTCGGCAGCGGTAGGCACATCCGGAAGCAGGGGTGATCGACGCCGGCTTGCAATGGCCAGCGCGCGCGCCTTGCCCGCCTGGATGAACGGCAGCACTTGCGGCAGCAGGTCGACGGCAAGCCCGACGTGGCCCCCTGCCAGGTCGGTCATCAGCGGAGCGCTGCCCTTGTAGGGCACGGGGTTCATGCGCACGCCGGCCTGGCTCTCGAACAGCACCATGGCCAGGTGATTGGACGAGCCGGCACCCGAGGTGCCGTAGTTGATCTTGTCCGGACTGGCGCGCGCCGCCGTCAGAACATCGGCGACGCTGCGATAGGGGCTGCCCGCATGGGTGACCATCACCATCGGCGAGCGCCCTGCCAGGATCACGGGGGCGAACGCGCGTTCGGTGTCGTAGGGCAGCTTGTAGAGCCAGGGATTCGAGGCGAACGGAAACTGGATGACGAGCAGCGTCTGGCCATCGGCCGGGGCCGTGGCCACGGCCTGCGTACCGATCACAGTCCCGGCACCCGGCTTGTTGTCCACCACGGCGCTCACCTTCCACGCCGCGGACAGCTGCTTCGCGATCAGTCGTCCGAGCGTGTCGTTGAACCCACCCGCCGGGTAGGGCACGACGATGCGAAGCGGTCCGCCGGGATAGTCGGCGGCGCGCGCCGGCGCGATCCACGGCGCCGTCAGCGCAGCAGCGCCGGCAGCCAGCGTCAGCGCGCGACGCGATCTCGAGATTTCGTTGACCATGCAGCCTCCTTGCAGGCGGTGGATTGACCTGATCAGCGGCCGACGAAGGCCGGCTTGCGCTTGCTGTGGAACGCCTCGACGCCTTCACGGAAGTCTTCCGAGCTGCGCAGGCGCGAGTAGCAGTGGCCCTCCAGCTCGATAGCGATGGACAGCGGGGAGTCCTCGGTGTCGTTGAGCAGCTTCTTGGCGGTGCGCTGCGCGATCGGCGAGAACGCGCGCAGTTCTTCCACCAGCGCATCGGTGGCCCGATCGAGCTCGGCGTCGGGCACGCAGTCGGTGGCCACGCCCCACTCAAAGGCCTGGCGGCCAGTGATGCGCCGCGAGCGCATCACGATGTCCTTGGTGCGCGTGATGCCCACCATCTTCTGCAGCCGCGCCGAACCGCCGGATCCGGGAATCTGGCCGAGCTTCTGCTCCGGCAGCGCATAGAGCGTCGTCTCGGTGGCCAGGCGGAAGTCGCAGGCCAGCGACAACTCGAAGCCGACCCCGAAGCAGTAACCGCGGCCTGCGGCGATCACCGGCTTGCTGCAGCGTGCCGGAGCCGCCACGTTCCAGGCCAGCTTGCTGACATGCTCGGGCGTCGCCGCGAGAAAGCCCTTGATGTCACCCCCGCTGGAGAAGTGTTCGCCGGCGCCTCGCAGCACGATCACGCGAATCCGCTCGTCGGCATCCAGTGCTTCGAACGCGATGCGAAGCTGATCTCGCGCCAGCATGCTCACGACGTTGAACGGCGGCCGGTCGAGCACGATGTCGGCGCGCTCCTGCTCGGGCTTGAGCTCGATGCGGAAGCCGTCGAGCTCGGCGGGCAGTACGGCGGCGGGATGGGCGAGTTCGTGAAGTTTCATGGCAGTTCCTCGGATGCAGGGGTCAGGCGCCAACGACGCCCACGTTCTGATAGATGTGCTTGATCTCGGTGAAGTCGACGAGTGCATCGACGCCGTGCAGTCGACCCAGGCCGCTGCGCCGGTATCCACCGGTCTCGGCCTCGGCAAAGAGCTTGTTGTGGTCGTTGATCCACACGGTGCCATTGCGCAACGCCCGCGCCACGCGCATCGCACGCGCACCGTCGTGCGTCCACACGCTGGCCGCCAGCCCGTACTCGCTGTGATTGGCGCGCGCGACAGCCTCGGCCTCGTCCTCGAAGCGCTCGATGACGACCAGCGGGCCGAAGATCTCTTCTTGCAGAAAGAAGGCACCGGTATCTCGGTGTGCCACTAGCGTGGGGGTCAGGAAGCAGCCGGCCGCCAGAGCCCCCCGGGCCGGCCGCCTCGCAGGACCACTTCGTCGGCCTCAGCCAGCGAGCGCTCGATCTGCGAAGCGACTCGCTCGCGCGAGGCAGCATCGATGAGCGGGCCGACCTGCGCGCCGGGCGAGTCTCCCGGAGCCACTACCAGCGACGCCAGTGCACGCGACAGCGCCACCTTCATCGCTTCGAACTTCGAGGCGTGCACCAGCACGCGCCGCGCCGCCGTGCACTGCTGGCCGGAGATGATGGTCGCGGCAGCGGCCAGCTGGCCCGCCACGCGCTCCACGTCGACGTCGTCGAACACCACGCAGGCCGCCTTGCCGCCGAGTTCCAGCGACAGCTTCTTCATCGTCGGCGCGGCCGCAGCCATGATGCGTGCCCCGGTGGCATTGCTGCCGGTGAAACTGATCACGTCCACCTCGGGGGAAGTGACGAGGGTCTGGGCCACGTCGTGGCCGCGCTCGCTCACCAGGTTGACGACTCCTCGAACCCTGTCGCCCAGCGGGGCGAGCACGGCGTGCAGTTCGGCGATCACCGCTGCGGTGATCAGTGCGGACTGCGGTGCCGGCTTGATCACCACGGTACAGCCGGCCGCCAGGGCCGGTGTCAGCGCACGGATCAGCAGCACCACCGGGGCGTTCCAGGGGATGATCAGGCCGGCCACCCCGGCCGGTTCCCTGATCAGGGTGGAGAACACACCCGGCTCGACCTCGAACACGTGGCCGGGGTAGGTGCGCGCGAGCCCGGCGTAGTAGCGAATCTCCGAGATCGCACCGGCCATCTCCCCGCGCGACTGCGCGAGCACCTTGCCGTTCTCCAGCGTCAGCAGCCGCGCCAGTTCGTCGCTCTTGCGCTCCAGCGCATCGGCCCAATGGAGCATGACCTGCTGGCGCAGCCGAGGTGCCTGGGCCCAGTCGGGTCGTTCGAAGGCCCGGCGGGCGGCGGCGATCGCGCCATGTGCATCGGTCAGGTCGGCCGCGGCGTATCGGCCGATGGTCCGCCCGTCGGCAGGATTGACCGACGCCGCGGTCGCCCCACCCTGCGCGGCGCGCCAGGCGCCATCGATCAGCAGTTGTGCATCGAGTGTCATGGCGCCCCCGTCAATGCATCACCGAGCCGCCATCGACCACGATCACCTGGCCGGTGACGAAGTCGCTATCCGCGCTGGCGAGATAGACCAGCGTGCCGCACAAGTCCTCGGGGTGACCTCGCGCTTGATCGCGCGGCTGGCGATGTTGTTGGCGCTCACCGCCCCCTGCCAGGCCGGATTGGCCAGCGTGTTCTCGCTGGCGGTCAGCCCCGGCGACAGCGTGTTGACGCGGATGCCGGCATCGCCGAGCTCGCGTGCCAGCGCACGGGTCATGGCGGTCACGGCCCCCTTGGAGGTCACGTAGTGCAGCAGCATCGGGGCGCCCTTGAACACGGTGCCAGATCCGATGTTGACGATCTTGCCGTAGCCCTGCGCGCGCATCTGCGGTGCGACCGCCTTGGCACACTCGAAGCTGCCTCGCACGTTGACCGCCATCACCCGGTCCCATTCGGCCGCGTCGATCTGCTCGAACGGCTTCATCGCCAGGTTGGCGAACAGTCCGGCGTTGTTGACCAGCACGTCGATGCGACCGAAGGCCTCGAGCGTGGTCGCCGCCATCGCGCGCGCCGATTCGGAGGACGTGACGTCGACGCGCAGTGCGATCGCGCGCCCCCCGGCATCACGAATACGTGCTGCCACCGGCTCGGCATCGAGAACGTCGCAGCAGGCCACGGCAGCGCCCGCGGCGGCCAGTGCGGCGGCGTAGCGTGCACCGATGCCCTGCGCTGCGCCGGTCACGATGGCGACCCGGCCTTCCAGCCGTGCCTCGGAAAGAGAGGGCATCACAGACTCCTGGCGGCAGCGCGGCCGCGTTCACTTTGCTGCGCCTCGACACGGGCGCGGTCCTCGGGCTTGCGGGCTGCGTCGGACATGCCGTTGAACAGCGTGCCGATCACGCCCTTGTCCAGGTCGCTGGTGCCGAACAGCGCATCGCAGATCGGAAAGGTGAGATTGAAGTTGCGGGTGTGCATGAAGTCCGGGTTGTGATGCAGCACGTGCATGCGGCGCACGGTGTTGACGAGCGGCAGGCGGTCGAGCAGCGGATGTTCGATGTGGGACAGCGTGTGCAGCCCTCGTACATCAGGAAGTACGCGGCCATGGTCAGCATCGCGATGTAGCCGGTGTTGGGAGTCCATACCGAGCCCAGCAGCAGTGCAGGCGGAAGCGCCGCCAGCACGAACAGCACCGGGGCGAACGGGGGAACAGCAGTGCCCGCCAATCCCGATGGCCGTGGTAGTCCAGCGTCTTGTGCGAGAAGAACTGGTGGTGCGTGTTGACGTGGCGCTTGTAGGCCGACTTCAGCAGACTCTTCGGGCTGTGCAGCAGGTAGCGGTGCGCCGCCCATTCGGCCCAGTTGCCGAAGAGGAACATCGGCAGCACCACGCCGACCCACTCCAGCCACGAGGGCTGCTGCAGGCGAGAGGCGCAGTAGAGGATCACGCCGAAGGTGAACACCAGCGTGAAAGCCAGATGCATTTCGCCGCGGTACCAGGTCGGCGTGTCAGCGCGGTACTGCGCACGAAACGCATTCGAGCGCGCGACGACCTCTTCTTCTCTCGTCATTGAAGTGTCTCCAGGTTCATTCGAGGCCCAGGAACTTGGCGGCAAAGGCCGGGTCGCCGAGCAAGTCCTCGCGGCTGCCCTCCAGCACGGTCCGTCCGTTCTCGAGTACGTAGGCGCGATCGACGAAGTCGAGTGCGCGATGGGTGTTCTGCTCGACGAGCAGCATGGTCACGCCCTGCTCCGCAATGCGGCGCAGCGCGGCGCGGATCTCCTCGACCAACAGAGGCGCCACGCCGATGAAGGGCTCGTCGAGCAGCAGCAGGCGCGGGCGCGACATCAGCGCGCGGCCGATGGCCACCATCTGCTGCTGGCCGCCACTGAGTTCGCCGGCGTTCTGCCTCGCCTTCTGGCGCAGGATGGGAAAGAGGCCGAAGACCTGCTCGAGGGGCTCGTCGAGTGCACGCCGGGACGCCGCAGCATAGGCGCCCATGGCCAGGTTCTCCTGGACGGTCATGCCGGGAAACAGCCGCCGTCCTTCCGGAACCAGTGCGATGCCGCGGCCGACGGTTTGCGCGGTGGAGGCGCGCTGCAACGGTGCGCCATCGAACTCGATGCCGCCGGATGCCACGGCGTACAGACCGACGATGGCACCCATCGCCGTGGACTTGCCCGCCCCGTTGGCACCAAGCAGGGCGACACGTTCACCATGCCCCACGTGCATCGAGACGTCCCACAGCGCACGCAGCTTGCCGTGATCGACGGCGAGTCGGGTCAGGCTGAGCATCAGGCAACTCCTCGAATCAGCATCGGTGGCGCAGAGGCCTGGGGGGCCGTTGCGGCGGCGCCCAGATAGGTGGCGAGCACCCGCTCGTTCCTGACCACAGCGTCGAGGGGTCCGTCGGCGATCAGTACGCCTTGCTCGAGCGCAATCACGCGGTCGACGACCTGTTCCAGGGCGGAGAAGATGTGCTCGACCCAGATCACGGTGATGCCGTAGCGGTCGCGCACGTGGCGGATGTGCTCGACGAAGCGCCTCACCTCGGCGGGGGTGAGACCCGAGGCCACCTCGTCGACGAGCAGCAGCCGCGGGCGGCACGCCAGCGCGCGCGCGAACTCGAGCGCCTTCTTCTCCTGCACCGACAACGCGTCGGCGCGGTCGTACAGCCGCGGGCCGAGTTCTGCGTAGTCGACGAAGGCACGCGCCTCGCGAAGGGCATCGCGCGGCGACAGCGGATTCGCGCCGAACATCAGAGGGATGGCGATGTTCTCCTGCACCGTCAGGTCGGAGAACGGACGCGGGATCTGATACGTGCGGCCGACGCCAAGGCGGGCGATGCCATCGCGCCCCAGGTCCGCCAGGTCCTGTCCGTCGAACAGCACGCGCCCCGCGGTGGGTGTGTAGACCCGGGAAATGCAGTTGAACAGCGTCGTCTTGCCGGAACCGTTGGGACCGATCAGCCCGACGATCTCGCCGGCGCGGATGGACAGGCTGATGTCGTTGACCGCCACATTGCCACCGAACTGCATGCGTACGCCTTGTAGTTCGATGAGAGGCCGCGCCCCGGCGACCTGCGGAGTCGGCAGCGGAAGTTCGCCGCCGGCCTGTCCAGTCGCCTGCATGGCGGAGGCCGTCGCATGTTCGTGGTGCTCGCGGCCGAACTCCGCGAGACCCGGAACGCGCCGCACCCACTTCGCGCGCAGGAAGCCGCCGGGCATGAAGCGGCCGATGAGCAGCAGGGTTGCGCCATACAGGGTGGCCTGGAATCCCTTGACGCTGACCAGCAGCCATTGCTGCATGGAGGCGAGCAGCAGCACGCCGATCAGCGGCCCGTAGCGCAATCCCGAGCCGGCGAACAGCACCATCGTGATCGGTGCCAGCGCGACGTTCAGTCCGAAGACGGTGGCCGGGTCGATGTAGCTCATCTGCCAGGCCTGCAGAGCCCCCGCCGCGGCGCCGAACAGGCTGGAGAGCACCAGCACGCGGCGCTTGACCGGCGCGATGCGCACCCCCACCGTCTCCGCCACCTGCTCGTCGTTGCGAATGCTCTTGAGCGCGTAGCCGAAGCGCGCGCCGTGGATGCGCAGCGTGACGACAAAGGTGATCAAGCACACGGCCAGCGCGATGAGATAGGCCGGCTTCAGCACCTGCGCCACCGGCAGCACGATGCCGTCGGCGCCTCGCGTGATCGGCGTCAGGTTGTAGGCGAGCACCTCCAGCAGCGGCAGCAGCGCGAGCGACGCGAAGGCGAAGTAGTCGCCGTGCAGGCGGAACAGCGGCACCGCGAGCAGACGCGCGGCGATGGCCGTGACGCCCAGCGCCGCCACGAAGGCGAGCCAGAACGGCGATCCGCCGACGAGCACGATCGCGAAGGCGTAGGCACCGATGCCGTAGAAGGCATAGTGGCCCAGGTTGACGTAGCCCATCTCGCCGGCCACCCAGTCCCAGCTCTGGCCCAGGATGTAGGCGATCAGCACCGTGAAGGCGAACGTGGTCAGGTAGGCATTGCCGCTGAACGGCAGCGCCAAGAGCACCGCGACCAGGCCCAGTCCCAGTAGCGGGGGTAGACGGAGCAGCGCCTTCATGCCGTCCTCCCCAGTCCCTTGGGCCAGACGACCAGGATCAGCAGCATCGCGATCACGCTCAGCGCCGGTGCCCACTCCGGCTTCCAGTACAGGCCGGTGAGCCCCTCGGCCACGCCGAGGAACACGCCGGCCAGCAGTGCACCCGGCAGGTTGCCGATGCCGCCGACGACGATGATCGTGAAGGCCTTCACCGTCAGGCCGAAGCCCATGTACGGATCGACCGGGAAGGACAGCACGTAGAGCACCGCCGCCACCGCCACGGTGGCCGAGCCGAAGGCAAAGGTGAGCGCCTTCATGTGCACGCTGCGCACGCCGCAGATCTGCGCGCCGACGGCGTCCTGGGTCACCGCCCGCACGGCCCGGCCGAACCAGGTGTGCTTGAGCAGCAGGTGCATGACGATCGTCAGCACGACGATGCCGCCGAGGATCAGCATCTGCGTGCTGGAGACGACGATCTCGCCGAACTCCAGCGCCGGCAGTCGCAGCGGGATGTTGCGCTGGGTCGCACCGGCCGCCTTGGCGGTCAGGTCCGACAGGATCATCAGCGTGCCCACCGTGACCAGCACCGTGCCCACGGTTCCTTCGAAGTGGTTGCGAGAGGCCAGCGGACGCAGCAGCAGGTGGTAGTAGGCCCAGGCGAAGGCAAACAGCAGCGGCGCGAGCAGCGCCGCAATCAGCGCCGGGTGCATCTGCCAGGCCGAGAAGGCCAGGCTCGCCGCCACGCCGCAGACCGCCAGCAGCGTGCCGTGCGCGAAGTTGAGGATGCGGACGACGCCGTAGATCAGCGAGAGACCAAACGCGACCAACGCGTAGAGTCCGCCGAGCAGCACGCCGCCGATCAGTACCTGAAGCAGGACCTCCATGATGGATGTGCGTGCCCTGGCGTCACTGCTGCCAGCTCGGCGAAGGCCAGGCCAGCTTTCCGGTGGCGACCTCCGGCGGCCACACCACGTTGACCTTCCCGTTCTGCATCTGCACGGTGAAGGCGCCCGTGTTCGGGAAGCCGCGCTCGTCGAAGGTGACGTCGCCAGCCGGGCTCTTGATCGTCGCCTTGAAGAGTGCCTCGCGCACCTTCTCGCGATCGACCACGCCGGCCTTCTCGATGCCCTGCACCATGGCCAGGTACGAGGTCAGCCGACTGAGCGTCCAGATGTAGTCGAACATCGTGACGTTGGAGCGCTGCATCACCGTCTCGACCAGCTCGCTGTAGGCCCCCTTCACGCCGGGGTACCAGCTCAGCTCGCCGGTCATGCCCTCGATGTCGGCCCCCACCTGGCGCGCCAGCGCGCCCGTCAGCATCGTGTGGTGCACGTCCATCGCGCGCACCTTCAGCTGTCGCATCTGCTGCACCAGCGGCACCGACGCGTTGTCGTAGGCACTGATGTAGATCACGTCGGCCTTGGCGGCGCGCACCTTGGCGATCAGCGCGGTGAAGTCCTTCAGCTCAGGGCTGAAGGTCTCGTTGCCCAGCACCTTCAGGCCCTGCGCCTCGGCCTTCTTGCTCCAGGTCGCCGTGATGCCCTTCATCACCGGGTTGTCGTGGGTGATGAAGTAGATCGACTGCGGCTTCGGACTGACCTTAGTCAGCATGTCGAAGTAGCGCGCCGACCAGTTGGGAACGACGGGGAAGGGCGTACCCCAGGTGTACTTGAGGCCGCGGTCGTACAGCGCCGGCGTGGCCACGTTGGCCATCACCATCGGGATCTGGTACTTGTCGGCGATCGGCGGGACCGGGCCGCCGATCGAACTCCAGTCGGGACCGACGAAGAAGTCGACCTTGTCGACCGTTGCCATCTTCTCGTAGAGCTGCACGGCCGTGGCCGGCACGCTCTGGTCGTCGTAGATGACGAATTGCAGCGGCAGCTTCTTGTTGCAGGCCTTGACGGCGATGCCGCCGCTCTTGTTGATCTCCTCCGCGAAGACCTCGGTCATCTTGCGCCAGCGGTCCGCCAGCGTGGAGAAGGGGCCGGTCTCGCTGAGCGTGGTGCCGAACACGATCGGCCCGTCGCAGGAATTGAGCTTGGCGGCGGCCGGCAGGCTGGCCAGCACGGTGGAGGCGGCTGCGGCCGCGAGGGCGATGATCTTCATTCTTGTCTCCTGTCTGATGTGGTCTGATGTGGCGAGAGTCATGCCGACGCCGACGGGGCGAGCCCCGACCAGCGGCGCACGGCGAGGGGACGCAGCGGCCGCGCTTTCGCCGAGGCCGAACAGGTCGAGCACGCGCACGCAGGTGTGCTCGACGACCTCGTCGAGCGACTGCGGGCGTTGGTAGAAGGCAGGCACCGGCGGGCAGATCACGCCGCCCATCTCGGTGACCGCCAGCATGTTGCGCAGGTGCGCCTGGTTCAGCGGTGTCTCGCGCGCCAGCAGGACCAGGCGGCGCCGTTCCTTGAGCACCACATCGGCGGCCCGACTGACGAGGTTGTCGGCCAGGCCGAGCGCGATGCTGGCCAGGGTCTTCATCGAGCACGGGGCCACCACCATGCCTTCGGTGACGAAGGAGCCGCTGGCCACCGACGCGCCGATGTCGCGTGGGCTGTGAACGACGTCGGCCAGCGCTTCCAGATCGGTGCGCGTCATGTCCAGTTCCTGCGCCACCGTCAGCCCGCCGGCCTGTGACAGCACGAGGTGCGTCTCCACCTGCGGCACGGCGCGCAGCAGCTGCAGCAGCCGCACCCGTAGACGGCGCCGCTGGCACCGGTGATCGCGACGATGAGGCGCTTCATTCGGCCTCCAGCGGCGTGCCGACCAGGGCGGCGGCGCCGGTGGCCGCCACGAGCTGGGCAAGGTCGACATCGCGTTCGCCGGGAATCCGCACGCGCGTGAAGACATGCTCGGCGCTGGCCAGCGGCTTGGTCGCGTCGAGCCCCATCTTGGCGCCGTAGCCCTGCCATTCGGGCGAGGGCTTGTTGCCGGCGAAGCCGACCGTGGTCGACGGATCCAGCGCGGAGCCCTGCGCACCGGCGATCACGACGAGGTCGCGGTCGGCCTGGAAGCGGGTGGCCACGGCCCACTCCACTTCGTTCGCATCGTGGATGTCGACATCCTCGTCGACCACGATCACCTGCTTGACGTCGTAGTGCCCGGCGAAGGCGCCGAGCATGACGTTCTTGGCCTGCCCTTCGCGTGTCTTCTTCAACTGCACGACGAGGTGGTAGCGCGCGACGCCGCCGACGGTCAGGTGCACGTCGGTCACGTTCGGGAAGCTGCGCTGGAGGTGCGCCAGCAAGGTGGCCTCGCGCGGGATCGCGCCCAGCAGCAGGTGTTCCATCTCGGCCGGCACGATGGTGTGGAACACGGGATCGCGGCGATGGGTCACCGCATCGATGGCGATGACCTCGCGTTCCTCGCGGGCGCTGTAGTACTTCGGGAACTCGCCGAACGGCCCTCCGGTTCGCGCACGCGGGGCAGCAGGCGACCTTCGATGACGATCTCGGCCTCGGCCGGCACGCGCACGTGGTTGGTCAGGCACTTCACGACCGGCAGCGGCTGGCCATGGAGGGCTCCCGCGATCTCCAGCTCGTCGCAGTCGATCGGGGCGATGGCCTGCGAGGCGAAGCGCCGTCAGCAGGTCGACGCCGATCGCGATCGCCACCTGCAGCGCTTCGCCCTGCGCTTCCGCGGCCGCGAAGAAGGCCATGCAGGTGGCGGGGCAGGATCAGGATGCCGAGCCGGTCCGGACCGTGGATCTGGATTCGATTGATCGAGACGTTCTGCACGCCTGTCTTCCGGGTTGCGTGCGATCACCAGGCCGGCGGTGATGTAGGCGCCATGATCGTGTTCGCTGTGCGTCGGCACGGGCAGCAGCGAGCGGATGTCGGCGGCGCCGCCGGCAAGCGTTGCACGATCTGCTGCACCGGCGCTTCGGCCACGTCCACCTCACGCCAGCCCAGCGGGTTCTCGGCGGCCGAACGGAAGTGCTGCAGCAGTCGAGACTCGGGGACGCCCATCGCTTCGGCGATCCAGGCGCGCCGTGACATAAAGCCGGAGACCACCGGGATCGAATGGCCGCCCGGCTGCGGAAACAGCGCCGCCTGCCGTCCGTCGAGGCGCTTGGCGATCGCGGCCAGCTCGTGTTCGAGCGCCACGCCGGGCCGGATGGCGGCGAGGCGGTTGCTGCGGCGAGGTGGCGGAGCCAGCCTCGCAGGGCTGGTGTGGGCAGCGGTCAGACGGCGAGTGGTCTTCAGGCGGGTGGAATGGCGGGCAGCGTGGTTGGCCGGCGGCGCGTACTCGCCAGACTGCAGCTTGCGGCGCAGCACCTTGCCCACCGGGGTCTTGGGGATCTCGCGCACGAACACGTAGTCGCGCGGGCGCTTGAAGTGGCGAGGTCGCTGTCGCGGCAGTGCGCGTCCAGCGCCAGCGCGTCGCCAGCTGGCGCACCTTCACGAACGCGACGACCTTCTGGCCCCAGCGTTCGTCCGGCAGCCAGCCACAGCCACCTCGTCGACGGCCGGGTACAGCGACAGCTCGGACTCGATGTCGACCGGCGAGATGTTCTCCCGCCGCTGATGATCATGTCGTCGACCCGGCCGGTGACGAACAGGTCGCCGTCCCGGGTCGACGTAGCCGGTGTCGCCGGTGAAGTACCAGCCGCGGTGCAGGGACTTGGCATCGGCATCAGGACGCTTAGTAGCCCTCGAAGGCTTCGTCGCTGCGCAGGTCGGCAATGATCTGGCCCTCTTCCATCGGCGCAACCAGGCGCTCGAGGTCGCGCTGGTCCAGCTTGACCACACGCAGCCGGGTGTTGAGGCCGGCGCGTCCTGCGCTGCCGGGCTTGTCCGGCTGCACGCTGGTTGATCGAGAAGGTGTACACCTCCGAGATGCCGTAGTGACGACGAGCTCCGGCTGGAAAGCCGCCTGCAGGCGCTTGAGCAGTGCGTCGTGCATCGGCGCGCCGGCAAAGCCAGCTTGCGCACGCGGCGGGTGTCGGTGCCGGCCAAGTCCGCGGTGCGTCAGCAGGTCGTGGTAGAGAGTGGGCACCAGGTAGAGAGCGTCAGGTGCTCGTCGCGGATCGCCGCCACGGCGCCCCAGGCGTCGAAGCGCGGGATGCACACGATACGCCCGTCGATCAGCGCCATGGCGAGCAGGGAGCGCACGCCCATCGTGTGGTACAGCGGCATCACGCCCAGCGTGCGCTCGCCGACGGCATAGAGGTTCTGCGCCACGTGGGCCAGCGCGGCAGTGCGCTCGGCGCGCTGGCGGCGCGGCACGCCCTTGGGCTTGCCGGTGGTGCCGGTGGTGTGAGCATCAGCGACCAACCCGGCGCCTCGGCCTGCGGCATCAGGCTCGTCTGCGCGGCCATCCAGTCCTCGAAACGCCGCGTCGCGCCATGCACCTCGTTCACGCCGATGCGCAGCGCCGCGCGCGCCGCCGAGGGCGCGGCTCCCGCGGCCTCCGCTGGCGGCTCCCCAGACCATCGCTTTCGCCTCAGCGTCGGCCAGGCAGTAGTCGATCTCTTCGGTCTTGGCGCGCCAGTTCAGCGGCACCATCACCACGCCAGCGAACTGGCAGGCCCTGCGCGTGGCCATCTCCCAGCGGTTCTGCAGCACCACGAGCAGGTGGTCGCCTCGCGCCAGGCCGGCGTCCGCGAGACCGCGCTGCACGGCGCCGATCGGCCTGCCCACTCGAGGTAGCTCAGGCGCAGGCCGCCGTCCACGAGGGCGAGCGCGCGCGGGCTGCGCTCGACGCTCTGCAGGAAGGTCGCCGAGGTCAGAGCATGGAGAGCCCCGTGCGCGGCGCGCGCACGCGCCGCGTCCAGCACCGCCGCCACGATGGGGGTGTAGCCGGTGCAGCGGCACAGATGCCCGGACAGCATCTCGCGCACCTGTGCTTCGTCCGGCAACGGCGGCAATGCGCGCGGCCAGTCGTCGCAGCTCAGGATGCCCGGCGGTGCAGAAGCCGCACTGCAGGGCGTGGTGGCGCTTGAAGGCCACCTGCAGGTCACCGCAGATCCTCGTCCTGGCCGGCCGGGCCTTCGACGGTGCGGACCTGGCGGCCGTCGACCTGCAGCGCCAGCGTCAGCAGGCGCGCTGCGCCACGCCGTCGATCTGCACGGTGCAGGCACCGCACACGCCGTGCTCGCAGCCCACGTGGGTGCCGCTGGCGCCGAGGTCTTGGCGCAGGAAGTCCGACAGCAGCCGGCGCGGCGATGCGCTGGCACATCGCTCGCGGCCGTTCAGCGTGGGCGCACCGGATGTTCGGCGCGGGCGTCCAGCACGGTCATGCAGGTCTCCGGGTGGTGAGGCCCCATCAGCGCGCGGCGGCCGGGCGGCGGACCAGCTGGCGCCGCAGCGCCGCGCTGGCCTGCGGCTCGTCGCGCGTCGAGCGACCAGGCGAGTTCGTTGAGGGGCGTCGTCGAGCGCGGCCCCGTCGAGCAGCGGCAGATCACGCCACCACCGGGCGGTCGGCGACGCCACCGACGGCGATGCGCAGCCGGCGCGCATCGGCCACCGCCGCCACGGCGCAGATGGCGAAATCGCCATGGCGCACCGCGAAACTCCTCAAAGCCGTGGTCCTGGCCGGCCGAGGCGGGCGGGGCGCACGGCCTCGACCAGTTCGTCGGCGGCGCGCGCGGTGAGCAACATGCCGGTGAAGAAGTCCTGCGCCGCCACCCGGCGAGCGCCCCGCGCGCTACGCAAACAGACCTCGCCGCCTACTGCCAGCAGCACC
>JADJYX010000002.1 GCA_016719535.1 Rubrivivax sp.
GCTTCTTCTCCATACACGCAGGCCCTTGCCTAGAATCCCGGCATGCCGGTGGTACTGCGCTACAAGGGCTTTCGCTTGTTCTTCTATTCCAACGAAGGCAGCCCGCGTGAGCCTGTTCATGTGCACGTGCGTGCGGCTGACGGCGAAGCCAAGCTGTGGCTCGAGCCGCAGATTCGCGTGGCTGTCAGCTATGGTTTTGACGCCGGCACCTTGCGGGAGCTGGTGGACGTGGCGCAGAACCATCGCGAGATGATCGATGGCGTGGCATGACAACTTCGGCTAAGGCGGTCCGATTCGACGACGACTGCCTGTGGGTCGAACTCGACGACGGCCGCGTCGTGGGCGTGCCGCTGGCCTGGTTCCCGCGCCTGCTGGCCGCATCGCCCGAGCAGCGCAGCGCGTTCGAACTCAGCCCGCGCGGCATCCATTGGGACGCCCTGGACGAAGACATCTCGATCGACGGACTGCTCGCCGGCCATGGCGACCTGACCCACGCCCGTTCGGCGGCCTCGGCGTGATGCCGCGGCGGGCCAGCACGCCGCGCGCGGCCAGGCCTACATCAGCACGATGTCGTACTGCTCCGGATTCATCGTCGGCTCCGCCGACAGCGAGATCGGCTTGCCGATGAACTCCGACAACCCCGCCAGGTGCACGCTCTCCTCGTCCAGCAGCATCTCGACGACGGCCGCCGATGCGACGACGCGGAATTCCTTGGGGTCGAACTGCCGCGCCTCGCGCAGGATCTCGCGCAGGATGTCGTAGCACACGCTGCGCGCGGTCTTCACCTGGCCGCGGCCGGCGCAGGTGGGGCAGGGCTCGCACAGCATGTGCGCCAGGCTCTCGCGCGTGCGCTTGCGCGTCATCTCCACCAGCCCCAGCTGCGTGAAGCCGCTCACCGTGGTGCGCGTGCGGTCACGCGCCAGCTGCTTGCGGAATTCGGCCAGCACGGCCTGCTGGTGCTCCTCGCGTGCCATGTCGATGAAGTCGACGATGATGATGCCGCCCAGGTTGCGCAGCCGCAGCTGGCGCGCGATGGCGCCGGCCGCCTCGAGGTTGGTCTTGAAGATGGTGTCGTCGAAGTTGCGCGCGCCGACAAAGCCGCCGGTGTTCACGTCCACCGTGGTCAGCGCCTCGGTCTGGTCGAAGATGACGTAGCCGCCGCTCTTCAGGTCGACGCGGCGGGCCAGCGCGCGCTCGATCTCCTCCTCGATGCCGAACAGGTCGAAGATCGGCCGCTCGCCCTTGTAGTGCTCGAGCTTGGCCACGGTGCCGGGCATGTAGATGTCGCCGAAGGCGCGCAGCGCGTCGTGCTGCATCTTGCTGTCGATGCGGATGGCCTGCGTCAGCTCGGTGGACAGGTCGCGCAGCACGCGCTCGGCCAGGCTCAGGTCCTGGTGCAGCAGGCTGCCGGCGGGCCGGCTGTGCGAGCGTTCGCGGATCAGGCCCCAGGTCTTGCGCAGGTAGGCGATGTCGTCGGCCAGCTCGGCGTCGGTGGCCTCTTCGGCATTGGTGCGCAGGATGAAGCCGCCGCCGCCGCCGTCCTCGGGCTTGCCCACCAGTGCCTGCATGCGGCTGCGCAGCTGCTCGCGCAGATCGGGGCTGCCGATCTTCTGGCTGATGCCGATGTGGTTGTCCTGCGGCAGGTAGACCAGCATGCGCCCGGCGATGCTGATCTGCGTGGACAGCCGTGCGCCCTTGGTGCCGATGGCGTCCTTGATGACCTGCACCGTCAGCGCCTGGCCCTCGAAGACCTGGCGCTCGATCGGCGGCAGCGGGTCGCCGCGGCCGCCGCCGTTGGTCCAGCCGCCCGAATGCGGGTGCAGGTCGGCCACGTGCAGGAAGGCGGCGCGCTCCAGCCCGATGTCGATGAAGGCGCTTTGCATGCCAGGCAGCACGCGCACCACCTTGCCCAGGTAGACGTTGCCGACCAGCCCGCGCTCGAGCGTGCGCTCGATGTGCAGCTCCTGCACGGCACCGTTCTCGATGATCGCCACCCGCGTCTCCTGCGGGGCCCAGTTGATCAGGATGTCTTGGCTGGCCATGATGGCGGAGTCTAGTGGCGCCGCCGCCGGTCACAGGTCCATGCGGACACTCGCGCGCGCCAGCAGCTGCGCCGTCTCGTGCAGCGGCAGGCCCATCACGCCGCTGTAGCTGCCCTCGATGTGCTCGATCCAGGCGGCGATGCGGCCCTGGATGGCATAGGCACCGGCCTTGCCGCGCGGCTCGCCGCTGGCCACGTAGAGCTCGATGCTGCGCTGTGACAGCGCCGCGAAGCGCACGCGCGAGACGCTCAGCGCCAGAAAGTGCGCGGCACCGGCGCCAGCGCCCACGGCCACCGCCGTCAGCACGCGGTGGCTGCGGCCCGACAGCGCGCGCAGCATCTCGGCGGCATGCTCGGGGCTGTCGGGCTTGCCCAGGATGCGCCGGCCCAGCGCCACGGTGGTGTCGGCCACCAGGATGGGTGCCGGCGGCAGCTTGCGCGCGGCCAGCCGCTGGCGGGCGGCGGCCAGCTTGCGCAGCGTCACGCGCTGCACGTAGTCGGCGGGTGCCTCGCCGCTGCGTTCGGCCTCCAGCGCCTCGGCGTCCTCGTTGCGGCCGGGCAGCAGCGGCTGGTGCGCCACGCCCAGCTGGTCCAGCAGCTGCACGCGGCGCGGGCTCTGGCTGGCCAGGTAGACGAAGTCGTGCTGGTTGGGCAGGTGCATGGCATTCACTCGCGGTGGTAGGGGTGGCCGCTCAGCATTGACCAGGCGCGGTACAGCGCCTCGGCCAGCAGCACGCGCGCGACGGCGTGCGGCAGCGTCAGGTCCGACAGGCGCAGGGTCTCGTCGGCCGTGCCCTTGAGCGCCGGGGCGATGCCGTCGGGGCCGCCGATGAGGAAGGCCACGTCGCGGCCGTCGCCGCGCCAGAAGCCCAGGCGTTCGGCGAGCTGCGCGCTGGTCAGCCGCGTGCCGCGCTCGTCCAGCAGCACGCGGCGTGCGCCCTTGGGGATCGCGGCGTCCAGGCGCCGGGCCTCGGCGGCCATGCATTGCCCGGCGCTGCGGCCGGCGCGTGGCTCGGCCTTCAGCGCCTTCAGCTCCAGCCGCGTCTCGGGCGGGAAGCGCCTGGCAAAGTCGGCCCAGGCCGCATCGGCCCAGTCGGGCTGGCGCTGGCCGATGGCCACCACCAGCAGCTGCATGGCCTCAGGCCCGGCTGGTCTTGCGGGCCGCGGCCGGCCTGGCGGCCGACTGGCCCGCTGCCCGCTTCGCCGCCGGCGCGGTGGCCGCAGTCTTGCCCGCCGCCTGCTTCGCCGCCGGCGCCTTGCGTGCGGGCGACTTGGCGGCCACGCGCTTGAAGGCCGCGGTGCGGTCGGCCTGCTTCTGCGCGTCGGTCTTGCGCGGCGCGGCCTTCTTCGCCGCGCCGGATGGCGCCGTGGCGGCCTGCCTGGCGACGGTTTTCTTCGCGGCCGCCTTCTTCGCCGGCGCCGTCTTCGTGCTGGCCGCTGCCGGCGCAGGCTCGCTGGCCTTGACCAGGCCGGTGGCCTGCTCGCCGAGCTTGAGCTTCACCGCCTTGCCACCCCAGATCTCTTCCAGGTTGTAGTAGTCGCGGATCGACGGCTGCATGATGTGCGCCACCGCGGCGCCGCAGTCGACGATGATCCACTCGCCGTTGTCCTCGCCCTCGGTGCGCAGCACGTCCATGCCGCGCTTCTTGACCGTTTCGCGCACGCTGGACGCCAGCGCCTTGGTCTGCCGGTTGCTGGTGCCCGAGGCGATGATCACGCGCTCGAACAGGGGCGAGAGGTGTTCGGTGTTGAAGACGGCGATGTTCTGCGCCTTCACGTCCTCGAGGCCATCGACGATGGCACGTTGCAGCTTGCGGATGTCCATTCAGCTCCTGGATTCGGCCTGATAAAGGCCTTGAAGGTCAATATAGCGCGCCACTTCGGGCGGCACCAGATGGTCGATCCCTTCGCCACGCGCGACGCGCGCGCGGACGTCGGTGGCGGCGATGTCCAGCATCGGCAGCGGCACCACCCGGTGGCGGTGGCGCAGCACCGCGGGGTCGACCGCGGGCGGCACGCCGGGGCGGTTGGCCACCGCCAGCACCACCTGCTGCAGGATCCCGGGCCAGCCCTGCCAGGTGTGGAAGCCGGCATACTGGTCCTGGCCGATGAGCAGGAAGAGCTGCGCATCGGGGTGTTCGGCGCGCAGCTCGCGCACGGTGTCGGCGGTATAGCTGGGGCCGGCGCGTTCGAGTTCGCGGCGGTCGATCACGAAGCGCGGCTCGTCCGCGATGGCCAGGCGCAGCATGGCCTCGCGGTGCACGGCCGGCGTCATCGGGCGCGCCTTCTGCCAGGGCTGCCCGGCGGGGATCCACAGCACGCGGTCGAGCTGCAGTTCGGCCAGGGCGTGACGTGCCAGCTCGACATGGGCGCGGTGCACCGGGTCGAAACTGCCACCGAACAGGCCCAGGCGTTCGCCCATCAGGCGGGTGTCCAGTCGGCCCAGTCGCGCGGCTTCAGGAAGTCGGTGTAGAGGCGCGCCTCGGGCGTGCCGGCTTCGGGCTCCCAGCGGTAGCGCCACTTCACCACCGGCGGCATCGACATCAGGATGCTCTCGGTGCGCCCGCCGCTCTGCAGCCCGAACAGCGTGCCGCGGTCGAAGACCAGGTTGAACTCGACATAGCGCCCGCGCCGGTAGGCCTGGAAGTCGCGCTCGCGCTCGCCCCAGGGCAGCTCGCGGCGGCGCTGGACGATGGGCACATAGGCGTCGAGGAAGGCATCGCCCACCGCGCGCGTCATGCCGAAGCTGCGCTCGAAGCCGCCTTCCTGGAAGTCGTCGAAGAAGATGCCGCCGATGCCGCGCGGCTCGTTGCGGTGCTTGAGGAAGAAATAGTCGTCGCACCAGGCCTTGAAGCGCGGGTGCAGGTCCGGCCCGAAGGGCGCCAGCGCGTCGCGGCAGGTGCGGTGGAAATGCGCCGCGTCCTCCTCGAAGCCGTAGTAGGGCGTGAGGTCCATGCCGCCGCCGAACCACACCACCGGCGCCTGGCCCTCGGGCAGCGCGGCAAACATGCGCACGTTCATGTGCACCGTGGGCACGTAGGGGTTGCGCGGGTGGAAGACCAGGCTCACGCCCATGGCCTCGAAGGGGGCGCCGGCCAGCTCGGGCCGGTGCTGCGTGGCCGACGGCGGCAGGCCCTGGCCCCTGACGTGGCTGAAGTTGCAGCCGCCGCGCTCGAGCAGCCGGCCCTCCTCCACCAGCTGCGACAGGCCATCGCCTTCGAGCCGGCCGCCGGGCGGGCGCGTCCAGCCGTCGCTGACGAAGGTCTTGCCGTCCTCGGCCTGCATCGTGGTGACGATGCGGTTCTGCAGGCCGAGCAGGTAGTCGCGCACGGGTGTCGTATTCATGTCGGATGTCGGCGCCGGGGGGGGGGGGGGCGGGGAGGTCAATGCCTGATGGCCCTGTGGCCGATGTCGCTGCGCCACTGCGCGCCGTCGAAGCGGATGGCGCGCACACCTTCGTAGGCGCGCTGCTGTGCCAGCTTCACCGAATCGCCGAGCGCGGTGACGCACAGCACGCGGCCGCCGCTGCTGACCAGCCGGCCCTCGACGAGCTGCGTGCCGGCGTGGAAGACCTTGAGGTCGTCGGCCGCTGCCGGGCCGCCGCTGACGGCATCGCCCTTGCGCGGCGCGGCCGGATAGCCGGCTGCGGCCATCACCACGCCCAGCGCGGTGCGCCGGTCCCACTGCAGCTCCACCTGGTCGAGCGTGCCGTCGGTGGCGTGCATCAGCACCTCGAAGAGGTCGCTCTTCAGCCGCATCAGGATGACCTCGGCCTCGGGGTCGCCGAGCCGGCAGTTGAATTCCACCGTGCGCGGGTGGCCCTGCGCGTCGATCATCAGCCCGGCATACAGGAAGCCGGTGAAGGGCATGCCTTCGCGCGCCATGCCGGCCAGCGTGGGCTGGATGATCTCGTGCATGACCTTCGCATGCACGTTGGGCGTGACCACCGGCGCCGGGCGAATAGGCCCCCATGCCGCCGGTATTGGGCCCGGTGTCGCCGTCGCCGATGCGCTTGTGGTCCTGGCTGGTGGCCAGCGAGACCACATGCTCGCCGTCGGCGATGACGATGAAGCTGGCCTCCTCGCCGGCCATGAATTCCTCGATCACGACGCGCGCACCGTCGGCGTTGTGCTGCACGCCCAGGCTGTTGGCGCCCAGCATGTCGTCGATGGCGGCATGGGCCTCGGCCAGCGACATCGCCACCACCACGCCCTTGCCGGCGGCCAGGCCGTCGGCCTTGATGACGATGGGCGCGCCCTCGGCATCCACGTAGGCATGCGCCGCGCCCGCATCGGCAAAGGTCTTCGCGCGCGCGGTGGGGATGTGATGGCGTTCCATGAAGGCCTTGCTGAAGGCCTTGGAGCTTTCGAGCTGCGCCGCCGCCTTCGTGGGCCCGAAGATGCGCAGGCCGCGCGCGCGGAACAGGTCCACCAGGCCGGCGGCCAGCGGTGCCTCGGGGCCGACGACGGTCAGCGCGACCTTCTCGGCCTCGGCAAAGTCGCACAGTGCCGCCGGATCGGTCAGCGGCACGTTGCGCAGGCCGGTTTCGGTGGCGGTGCCGCCGTTGCCGGGGGCCACGAAGACCGTCTGCACGCGCTCGCATTGCGCCAGTTTCCAGGCCAGCGCGTGCTCGCGCCCGCCGCCGCCGATGACGAGAACCTTCATCGTGCCCTTACCCGCCGATCTCGGCGTTGTGGAAGACGTCCTGCACGTCGTCCAGGTCCTCGATGGCGTCGAGCAGCTTCTGCATGCGCTGCGCGTCGTCGCCGGCGAGCTCGATGGCGTTCTCGGCACGCATCGTCACCTCGGCGATCTCGGGTTTCAGGCCCTTGGCCTCGAGCGCATGCTTCACCGCCTCGAATGCGGGCGGCGCGGTCAGCACCTCGATGCTGCCGTCATCGCCGGCGATGACGTCCTCGGCGCCGGCCTCCAGCGCCACCTCCATCACCTGCTCCTCGCTGGTGCCGGGCGCGAAGACCAGCTGGCCGCAATGCTTGAACTGGAACGCCACCGAGCCTTCGGTGCCCATATTGCCGCCGTATTTGCTGAAGGCGTGGCGCACCTCGGCCACCGTGCGCACGCGGTTGTCGGTCATGCAGTCGACGATGATGGCCGCGCCGCCGATGCCGTAGCCCTCGTAGCGGATTTCCTCGTAGTTGACGCCTTCGAGGTTGCCGGTGGCCTTGTCGATGTTGCGCTTGACGGTGTCGACCGGCAGGTTGACGGCCTTGGCCTTCTCCACCGCCAGCCGCAGCCGCGGGTTGGACGCCACATCACCACCGCCCAGGCGCGCCGCGACCATGATCTCGCGGATCACGCGCGTCCAGGCCTTGCCGCGCTTTTCGTCCTGGCGGCCCTTGCGGTGCTGGATGTTGGCCCATTTGGAATGTCCGGCCATGGTCGGGGGGCTCCTCGCCGCGCCGGGGCGGGCGGGCTTTGCTGAAAGTTTCGGGGTGCGGGATTCTACTGATCGCCCCGCTCGTCGCGCTGCCGGCTCGGCGACACTCGCGGCATGAGCGTCTCCAGCCCTGCCGTGACCCCGTCGTCCAACCTTCGACGCAGCTGGGCCGGAGCGCTCGGCGGCATCGTCGGATCGCTGAGCGTGCTGGCGGTGCCGCTGTCGCTGGGGCTGCTGGCCTTTTCGGCGCTGGGCACGATGGCGGCGCCGGTCGGCCTGCTGGCGACCTTCGTCACCGCCACGGTGGGCGGCGTGGTCTATGCGCTGGCCGGCCGCGCGCGCGTGCCGGCGTCCGGGGCCAGCTCGGCCACCGCGCTGGTGCTGGCCGCGCTCGTGCTGTCGCTGCTGGCGGACCCGCGGCTGGCGTCGGAAGGCCACGCGGACCTGCCGCGCGTGCTGGCCCTGTGCGCGCTGGCGGTGGCCTTGTCGGGCCTGCTGCAGATGGCGCTGGCGCTGGCCGGCCTGGCGCGGCTGGCGCGGCTGGTGCCGCGTCCGGTGCTGGCCGGCTTCATGAACGGCGTATCGCTGCTGATCGTCGTCGGCCAGCTGCCGCTGCTGCTCGGCGGGCAGCCAGGCGCTGCGGTCGACGGCGCCGCCCTGGCCGCAGCGATGGACCAGCCCGGCGCGCTGCTGCTCGGGCTGGGCACCGTGGCCTTCATCCTCGTGCTGCAGCGCCGCCGGCCGCGCTGGCCGGCGGCGCTGATCGCGCTCGCAGGGGGCACGCTGCTGGCCGCGTCGTGGCCGGGCCTGGCGCTGGGGCCGCTGGTCGGGCCCTTGCCGATGCACTGGCCCGACGCCCATGTGCTGGCGCCGTTGCAGCAGGCAGCGGCATGGCCGCTGCTGGCCGACCACGCGGGTGCCGTGCTGGCCACCGCGATCGTGCTGGCCCTCATCGGCGGGCTGGAGAGCCTGCTCAGCCTGCTGGCGCTGGACGAGCAGCTCGACGCCCGCCACGACCCGCGGCACGAGCTGCTGGCGATGGGCCTGTGCAACCTCGTCTGCGGACTGCTGGGGGCCTGCCGGCGGTGGTGCTGCGCGCCCGTGCCGCTGCCATGGTGCAGGCCGGGGGCCAGGGCCGGATCGCGGCCGTGGCCGGGGCGCTGGCCTTCGGCGCGGTCTGCGTGCTGGGGGCGCCGCTGCTGGCGATGCTGCCGCTGGCGGTGCTGGGCGGCATCATGGTCACGGTGGCCATCGGGCTCGTCGACCGCTGGAGCGCGCGCCTGCTGTGGCACGGCTGGCGTGGCGAAGACTCGGCCGAGCTGCGCAGCGGCCTGACGGTGATGCTGATGGTGTGCGGCATGACACTGTGGCTGGGCTTCGCCGCCGGCGTGGCGCTGGGCATGCTGCTGTCGATGGCGATCTTCGTCGCGCGCATGAACCGCTCGCTGCTGCGCTCGCGCCTGACGGCGGCGCAGCGGCCGTCGCGGCGCATCTACCCGGCCGCGGTCGAGGCGCTGCTGCAGCCGCAGCGCCGCGCCATCGAGGTGTGGGAGCTCGAAGGCGCGCTCTTCTTCGGCAATGCCGACCGCCTGGTCGGCCTGGCCGAGTCGCTGGACGCCGGCGTGCGCGCGCTGGTGCTGGACCTGCGCCGCGTCGGCTCGATCGACGAGACCGCCGCCGCCGCGATCGCGCGGCTGAGCCGCATGCTGGCGCGCCGGCCGGTGCTGGTGCTGCTGGCCGGGCTGGTGCCTGGCGCGGCGCCGGAGCGCGCGCTGCTGGCCCATGGCATCACGCTGCCGCGCCTGCCCGACGCCGACCGCGCGACCGAGGTCGCCGAGCACCAGCTGCTGGGCCCGGCGGCGGAGACGACGCTGGTGGCACGGCCGCTGGAGGACAGCGACCTGCTGCGCGGCCTCGACGCGGCCGAGGTCGACACCGTGCGCGCGGCGATGACCGAGCTGCGCCTGTTTGCCGGCCAGCCGCTGTTCCGCCAGGGTGACCCTGCCGACGGCCTGTACGTGCTGACGCTGGGCTCGGTGAGCGTGATCGGCCACGACGGCGCCAGCACGCAGCGCTACCTCAGCCTGTCGCCCGGGATGATGGTCGGCGAGACGGCGCTGCTCGACGGTGGCGGCCGCAGCGCCGACGCGGTGGCCGACGGCTTCACCGTGCTGCACCACCTGGGCGGCGAGGCGCTGCAGCGGCTGCAGGCCGACCACCCCGCGATCGCCGCGCGGCTGCACCGCAACATCGCCGTGCACCTGTCGCGGCGGCTGCGCGCCGCCAGCATCGCCTGGTGGAGCAGCCAGCATTGATCGCCGCCGCCGGCCACGCCGCGCGGCGCCGCTCGTCTAGACTGCGGCGCAGCGCATCGATCCCGCGAGGAAGCCCATGTCCGACCCCATCCTCGTCGCCCAGCACGGCGACATCCACTGCGAGCTGCTGCCCGCCCTGGCCAACCGCCACGGCCTGATCACCGGCGCCACCGGCACCGGCAAGACCATCACGCTGCAGAAGCTGGCCGAGAGTTTCAGCCTCATCGGCGTGCCGGTCTTCATGGCCGACGTCAAGGGCGACCTGACCGGCATCACGCAGGCCGGCAGCCTCGCGCCGAAGATCGCCGCCATCCTGAAGGAACGCGGGCTGCCGCTGCCCGACAGCGTGCAATGCCCGGCCACGCTGTGGGATGTCTTCGGCGAGCAGGGCCACCCGGTGCGCGCCACCGTGTCGGACATGGGGCCGCTGCTGCTGGCGCGCATGCTGGCGCTCAACGAGACGCAGGCCGGCGTGCTCAACCTGGTGTTCAAGATCGCCGACGACCATGGCCTGCTGCTGCTGGACATGAAGGACCTGCGCGCCATGCTGCAGTACCTGGGCGACAACGCGGCGCAGTTCACCACCGAATACGGCAACATCAGCGCCGCCAGCGTGGGCGCCATCCAGCGCGGGCTGCTGCAGATCGAGGAGCAGGGCGGCGACAAGTTCTTCGGCGAGCCCATGCTCGACATCCACGACTTCATGCAGACCGTCGACGGCAAGGGGGTGATCAACATCCTCACCGCCGACCGGCTGATGAATGCGCCGCGCCTGTATGCGACCTTCCTGCTGTGGATGCTGTCGGAGCTGTTCGAGGCGCTGCCCGAGGTGGGCGACCTCGACAAGCCCAAGCTGGTGTTCTTCTTCGACGAGGCGCACCTGCTCTTCAAGGACGCGCCGGCGGCGCTGGTCGAGCGCATCGAGCTCGTCGTGCGCCTGGTGCGCAGCAAGGGCGTGGGTGTGTATTTCGTGACGCAGAACCCGCTGGACGTGCCCGACACCGTGCTGGCGCAGCTGGGCAACCGCGTGCAGCATGCGCTGCGCGCCTTCACGCCGCGCGACCAGAAGGCGGTGAAGAGCGCCGCCGAGACCATGCGCGCCAACCCGAAGATCGGCAACATGGCTGCCGCCATCACCGAGCTCGGCGTCGGCGAGGCGCTGATCAGCTTCCTCGACGCCAAGGGCCGGCCGAGCGTGACCGAGCGTGTCTTCGTGATCCCGCCGGGCAGCCAGATCGGGCCCATCACGCCGCCGCAGCGCCAGGCGCTGATCGCCGGCAGCCTGGTGGCCGGCGCCTACGAGAAGACGGTCGACCGCGAATCGGCCTACGAGAAGATCAAGGGCCGCGTCGAAGCCCCGGCCGAGGCCGGCGCGGCAGCGGCCCCGAAGCCGACCTTGCCGGGCCTCGGGGCCCCTGCCGGCCAGGCGCCGGCCGCCAGCGGCGGCGGCATGTTCGACGGCCTGAAGGAGGCCGTCTTCGGCCGCACCGGGCCGCGCGGCGGGCAATACCCGGGGCTGGCCGAGAAGGCGGCCTCGTCGGCGGTGCGCAGCATCGGCTCGGCGGTGGGCCGCGAGATCATCCGCGGCGTGCTGGGCTCGCTGCTGGGCGGCAAGCGACGCTGAAGCCGCGGTGCGCCGCGCCCTGCGCCGCCTGGCGGCGTTGCTGTTCGCGTTGCCGCCGGCGGTGCTGGTCGTGGCGCAGCTGGGTGCGTTCGGCGGCACGGCGCCCACTGACCTGGGCGTGCGTGACGGCCGCCTGAAGCCGCCGTCGGCAACACCGAACAGCGTGCACAGCCAGGCCGCCCTGTGGCCGGACCACCCGCAGCGTGCGGGTGCACGGATCGACCCGCTGCCGCTGCGCGGCGATGGGCCGGCGTCGATCGCACGCATCCGCGAGATCGTGACGGCGATGCCCGGCGCCACCGTCGTCGCTGCACGCCCCGACTACCTGCACGTCGCCTTCCGCACACGCTGGATGGGCTTCGTCGACGATGCCGAATTCTGGTTCGACGCCGCCGCGGGCGTGGTGCAGGTGCGCTCGGCCTCGCGCCTGGGACGGCGCGATTTCGACGTCAACCGCGAGCGCATGGAAGCCATCCGTGCGGCGCTGAAGCAGGCCGCGCCGGCGCCCTGACGGCAACGCATCAGTCGCCGACGCGCAGCGCCATCGCATGCAGCCAGGTGTCGGCGCGGTGGCGGAAGCGCGCCACGCGGCCTTGGGCGTCGAAGTGGAACAGGTGCACCTCGTCGACCTCGACCACGCGCTTGCCGGTGGCGCGCACGGTTGCCTCGAAGTCGACGATGCCCACCGCGAGCGCGCCCTCGCCGACGACATGCTTGGGCACGAAGCGGTGGAACTCGACCTGGGTCATCAGGGTGTCGAAGAAGCGCGGCACCTGGTCGCGGCCGCGCAGCGGCTGCAGCCAGGGCACCGGGTTGGGTGCGGTGCCGTATTCCCACTCGACGTCGTCGGCCAGGCAGGCCAGGATGGCGGGCACATCGCCGCGACCGAAGGCGGCGTAGATGTGGTGGACGGTCTCGATCGGGGTCATGGTGCGTCTCCTCGAGGTGGCGGGATCGTCGGGCCGCGAATGTCGCCCGGCGATGCTGCGCATACGGCGCCATGCCGCCGATGGATGCATCCGATCGAGCGGCCGGCGCGTACTCGGTCCATGCCGCCTCATCGCCGATGAACACCGCCCTCTGCCCCTGCACCCCCGCCTCAGCCCCTGTGCGCGGGGGTCGCGCTCTGCTAAGGTGGCACGCAACCGCGCGCACCATGGCTGCCGATGCGACCCCACATCCCGCGCAAGTGGCCGATCGGGCCACCCGGGCCGCGCGCGACGCCGCGCTCGCGGTTGCCCTGGCCCATGCCGCGGCCGGCGATGCCCTCGCCTTCGAGCGCTTCTACAACGCGACCGTCGGCTACGCCCGCGCGCTGGCGCGACGCATCGTGCACGGTGCCGACCTCGAAGACGCGCTCGCCGATGCCTACCTCGACGCCTGGCGCCTGGCGCCGCGCTTCGACCCCGCGCGCGGCAGCGCCGTCAGCTGGCTGCTCAATATCGTGCACAGCCGGGCGCTGGACATCTGCCGGCGCCGGCACGCCGGGTGCGATGAACTTCAGACACCCGAGGCCGACAGCGCCGACCCCGGACCCGGCGACCGGCTGTGGCAACGCGAGGCCGGCCGGCGCCTGAACCAGGCGCTGGCTGCGCTGTCCGCCAACGAGCGCTGGGTGCTCGGCCTGGCCTATTTCCGCGACCAGACGCAGCAGGCGATCGCCGACACCACGGGCCTGCCACTGGGCACCGTGAAGTCGCTGATCCTGCGTGCGCAGGGCAAACTGCGGCAAGCCCTCTGCGACCTGCCATGACCCCCGAAGACATCGACCGCCGCCCGTCCTGGCTGTACGAGGCCCTCGAGCCCGATCCGCCACAGCCGGCCGACATGCGGCTGAAGCGGCGGCTGTTGCACGCCATCGCCGCCGAGGCCACGCCGCAACACCTGACGGTGCAGCCGGACGATGCCGCCGCGCCCTGGCAAGCCTTCGGTCCCGGCCTGCAGATCAAGGTGCTGCACCAGGCCGATGGGGTGATGTCCTACCTGGTGCGGCTGGCCGCCGGCGCCAGCCTGCCGCCGCACCGGCACCCGCTCGACGAGGAATGCGTGGTGCTGCAGGGCGAGGTGCGCATCGGCAGCTTGCGCGTGGCGGCCGGGGGCTACCACCGCGGGCGGCGCGGGCTGCCGCACGACCGGCTGATCAGCGACGAGGGCGCGCTGATCTTCCTGCGCGGCGCCGAACCCGAATTCGCGCAGCTGCTGTAGCTCAGGCGAGCTGCCGCCGCACATGCGCGGCCAGCACCGCCAGCAGGCCTTCGATGGTGCGCTGCAGGCGGTCGAAGCCGGCATTCTTCGCCAGACTGCGGTCCATGTAGAGCGAGCGCTTGACTTCGACCTGCAGCGAATGCCAGCCGCGCGCGGGCTGGCCCGACTGGCGGATGATCTCCACGCCCTTGAACGGGTCGTTGCGCGCCACGCTGTAGCCGGCGCTGCGCAGCGCGTCCTCGACCACGGCCATGGTGGCGGCGTCGCAGGTGCTGTCGTCGAGGTTGCCGAGCACGAAGTCGGCCAGCGGCTTCTCGGGCAGACCGAGCTTGCGGTAGGCCTCGTCGGGCATCGAGTGCACGTTCAGGTGCCAGCGCCGCGGGTGCTGCGCCGCGGCCTGCCCGAGCGCGGCGTCCAGCGCATCGTGATACGGCCGCCAGCAGCGGTCGATGCGGCCCTGCACCTCGGCGGCGCTCAGCCGGCGGTCGTAGATCGGCCGCCCGTCCATCAGCCGCCACACCAGGCCGATGCCGAGCTCGGTCTTGCGGCTCGGCGACAGCGGGCCCGGCCAGGATTCGGCCAGCAGCGCGGGATCGATGTCGGCCAGGCTGCGGTTGGGGTCGATGTAGGCGCGCGGAAATTCGGCCGCCAGCAGCGTGGCGCCATGCTGCGGCGCGCTGGCCCAAAGTTCGTGCACCCAGGTGTCCTCGCCCTGGCGCAGCGCCAGGCCGGACAGGATGCTGCCGAAGTCGTCGGGGTAGGCGGTGCCGCTGTGCGGCGAGTCGACGACGATGGGCAGCGGCGTGCCGACGGGCGGGGTGATCGTGATGGGCGCGGTAGACATCGCGAGATGCTACGCCGGCGCGATGAGGGTCGACATGCGGCTCACGTCGCGGTCGAAGGCGGCCAGGGTGATGTCGGAGACCGGCGCATTCAGCATCATCGTGCGCGCGACCTCGGCGGTGACCGAGAACGAGCGCGTGAGATCGGCGCGGGTTTCGGCGCCCATCTGCTGCAGCAGCGCGGTGACGAGCGCATCGAGCGCCGACACGCTGCCCTTGAGCTCGCAGATGCGCTCGGTGGCTTCCTGCAGGTTTCTCATCGCGCCCTTCCAGAAACGAAAAAACCGCGGACGGTGCCGCGGTTCGGGTGCCGACCCCTGGCGGGGCCTGGCGTATCGATCAGCCCAGGGCGCGGATCTTGGAGGCTTGCGGGCCCTTCTGGCCCTGCGTCACCTCGAACTCGACGCGCTGTGCTTCGGCCAGGGTCTTGAAGCCCGAGCCTTGGATTTCGCTGAAGTGGGCGAAGAGGTCCTTGCCGCCATTGTCAGGGGCGATGAAGCCAAAGCCCTTGCCTTCGTTGAACCACTTCACGGTGCCAGTTTCGGTTGCCATATTGATTTCCTTTCAAGTGAAACGCCGGCACATGCCGACGCCGTGCAGAAACGCCAAGAAGTTCACTTGCTGGAAATCCACCGAACGACCGGCTGACGCCGGCAGAGCTGAAGAGACCTACGAGAGACGGTCCTGAACATGCCTACCCAAACAGTATACCCGCTATCGGCGACCTGCGCCTGCCGCCTTTCAAGCCCACCCGGCGCGGGCGGACCGAAAGCGCGCGATGCGCCGCGGTCGCGGGTGGACGCGGGGACCCGCGGCCTGCTGCAGCTGCGCCCGTTACGACGCGCAGCGCTACCGCGGCATCTCGACATCCACCTGGCTGTCCGGCCTCACGCGAAGGACGTTGCGGGTGGAGCCATCGAACGCGTCCCGCTCTTCATGCCCATGGTTCGTGACCTGTAGGCCGCCCCCGACGTCGAACTGTTGATCGTTGGGATGCCTGAGACCCTGCGCGAACATGCGCGCCGCCCCTTCGCGGCCGTCCGTTCCGATGAGGATTTCCATCATGATGCCGCTGTCCATATTGCCGGGCCAGAGGCTGTCGTTGCGATACGCATGCCGTCGGCACCCACCTGCTTCAGCGATGCCGGTCCCGGCGTGAGCAGGTCGTCCCGGGCCCAGCGTTGCGCACCCTGCACGTCGAGGCGCCACACCCCACGGTTCGGCACACTCGGTCACGTGGAGGTCGCTATTCTTGTCGAAGCCGGACTTCAGTCATGGACCCACCGAAGGCGCCGGTCGTGACGGGCATCGGAAGCGCAACGGCGCGGTTACCGATGACGTCGATATGCCAAAAGCCGTTCAGATGCCTTCTGCCGCATCCCATGACCACCGCGCAGATGGATGCTGCCGTTGCCAGTCACCGCCAAGCCGACGTGGAAGAAGCCCCCTCGTTGAATCCGAAGTCGGCGCACAACGAAAACCTTGAGACAGGACACGCTGGACCGGCCCTGGGGTGCTCAGAAGTTCGACGGCTCGATGACCAGTGTGGCCGAACCTCCGCGCGTCAATGAAATCGTGCGCACTCTAGTCGGCCCGAACTTGCGGCCGGTGCAGTCACTGTCGTCCCCGGAATTGGCGCATTGCGTCAATTCCACCCGGATCGAAAGTGAGCCGGGGAATTCGAGGCCAATGATGTTGCACTCGCCAGACAACATGTCGGCGCCGAATGCAAACTGCGGCAGGAAAACCTCCAGTCCGCTGGGCAACTGGTTCCTTACGGTGAGGTTGCTGGCGCCCGCCGTCACTTGCTCGCAGCGCCCGGTCGGTACCGGTGTGCTGACAACTTCGATGCTGGTGCTCGCGGAGTTGGTGCCGTTCGACCCGCCGCATGTCAAGTGGAAGTACTTCGTGGTCGCGACAGATCCGGCATAGATCGATTCGCTCCCCGCGGTCGCTCTTGCGCCGGACCAATCGCCGGACGCTGTGCAACTGCTGGCGTTGGACGAACTCCACCGCAGGGTGATCGTCGCCCCGATGGAAACGGACGTTGTCGACGAGCCCAGCGTCACGTTCGGTGCCGGCGGTTGTACCGCCAGCATGGTTGACGCGACCGTGCTTCCGCCGGGGCCTGCGCACGAGAGTGCATAGGTGTACTGACCCGCGGTTACCGGTGCGACGACCAGCGCGCCCGAGAAGTCGCGAACGCCGCTCCACTCCCCCAAGGCACTGCAAGTCGTGGCGTTGCCCGATGTCCAGCGCAATGTTGCGCTGCCGCCCACCGGGATGCTTGTCGGTTCGACCGTTATCGCAACGCTCGGTTTGGCTATGCCCGTGGAGTCGCGAAACAGCTCAGCGCTGTTGAGAACGAGGATCTTCCCGGCCTCTACCACACCAACTCCGCCCGTCACCAGGATCGAACCGTTGGCGAGCAACGCGGCGGCGTGGCCAGCTCGCGACGATGTCATTGCGGCGGAGAGGGGCGCAAAGGCTTGCGTGGTCGGATCGAACATTTCCACGCTGGCAAGCGCTACCGAGTTTGCAGGATTGAAGATCGACGCGCCGCCCGTCAGCACGACCTTGCCGCCTGGCAATCGGGTCGCATCGTGCATTACGCGCGGGGACGACATCCGTGCTGCGATGGCACTGAAGGTCTGCGTCGCAGGATCAAACAACTCCGCCGAGTCCTTCACGGGATCGCCGGCGCTCTCTCCTGCGCCTCCGCTGATGAGAACCTTGCCGTCCGCCAGCAGCGTCGCCTTGTGATTCTCGCGAAGCGCAACCATCTTCGCAGTCAATGCGATGAACGTCTGCGTCGCGGGGTCGTACAACTCCGCGTCCGCTTTCAGTGATCCGGCCTCTTTTTAGAACCCCGCCAGCAGCAAGACCTTACCGTCGCTCAATAGGGTTGCGGTGTGTGCGCCGCGCGGCGACGCCATCCTTGACGGCAGCAGCGAGAAGGCGCGCGTCACCGGATCGTAGATCTCCGCGCTATCGATGCCGTTCCCATCGAGGTTGAGTGCCTGCCCGCCGGTGATCAGCACCTTGCCGTCGAGCAGCCGTACGGCTGCAGGCTGGATGCGTGCAACGCGCATGCGCGCGGCAAGCGGCGTGAAGGTGTCGGTGGTTGGGTCATACAGCTCCGCGGTGTCCAGCGCAGGCGCGTACTGGTCGGCTCCGTTGAAGCCTCCGGCAATCAGCACCTTGCCGTCCGCCAGCGTCGCGGCGGCGTGCAACGCGCGCGCGGTCGCCATCTTCGCAGCGAGCGCAACAAAGCTGTAGCTCGAGACGTCCGCATCTACGGTGAGCGTCGCGCCGTGGCTCTGCGCAATGCCAGCGCCGTTGCTCAGGACGACGCGGTAGACCTTGCCGCTGTCGGCGGCGGACGTGGCCGGGGTCGTGTAGCTTGCCGACGTCGCGCCGGCGATGGAGACAAACGTGGCACCACCGTCCATGCTTGCCTGCCACTGGTAGGTCGGCGCCGGCGCTCCCGCCGCGACAACGCTGAAGGTGGCGGCGGCCGGGGCAGTGACGCTCCGGCTCGTCGGCTGCGCGACCACGATCGGTGCCGAGCAATCGCTCGGATAGACGCGGCAGGAAAAATCAGACAGCGTGCCGACGAAGAGAATGTCGCCTCCCGAAAGCGGACCGAGCACCGCGACGGTGTCGCCGCTGACGCCGACATAGTTGCCGGTCTCCGGGTAGAAGCGATAAACCCACGGGGCGAGGAGTTCGTTGCTCCGGTGGCTGGGGAAGAACTCCGGGTAAGCTCCTTCGGCCCAGTCGAAGAGCGGCGTCGCATCGGGCTTTCGAACCTCGAGTGCATGCGTCGGCGCTGCCTGGATGCGCGATCGGCCGACGGCGTTGGTGTCGCCTCCGCCGCAGGCGACAAGGAGCAAAGCGGCGAGCACCGCAGCCGCCAAGTGCCGGATCTCTTGCCAGGCGCATGCCCTCATTGGGCTCACTCCCCTCACGCACGCGCGCGTGGGCCCGACTACCGAAGCGCTTTCCCAACTGCAGAAACCGAGCTCGATCGCCTCACCAGCGCGCCGATCACAACGCTGTCAATGACTTGCCCGCGGACGCGCATGTTCAAACGCGCTCTTTGTTCTTATATGGCTGCCTGCTAAAGCCGTCAAGATTCCGTGCCGCCATGGCGCTTGACGAATTTCAGCGCTCTCAGCCCGCGTCGGACCGAAAGCGCGTAATGCGCCGCGGCCGCGGGTGGACGCGGGACCCGCGGCCTGCTGCAGCTGCGCGCGTTGCGACGCGCAGCGCGCGCGGCATCTCGACATCGACGAAGCCGTCGTCGCCGACGTCGTCGGTGACGGTGGCCATGCGGCCGCGGACGAGGTTGACGTCGCCCAGGGGCTCGAGCCTGACGACGACCTTGTCACCGGTCCTGGATTTCCGGTGCGCCGCAACGACAGGCCGCGCCCGAAGCTGGGATGATCGGTGGCATGGCCGCCGCGGGCGGTCTGCATGTCCAGCGCCATGAAGCTGCCCCCAACCGCCGCCGCTCGCGTGGCCACTCCGACCAGCCGCCTGCTGGCCTGGCTGAATGCCTTCCGCCCGCCACGCACGGCCGTGAGCGCGCTCGAGCGCTGGCGGGTGGCGCTGGGGGCGGCGCTCGGCATTGCCTTGGTGGTGCTGCTGTGCCGGCCATGGGGCGACGTGCGGCCGGACTGGCCCTGGATCGTGGCGCCCATGGGTGCCAGTGCGGTGCTGGTCTTCGCGGTGCCGGGCAGCCCCTTTGCGCACCCCTGGTCGGTGATCGGCGGCAACGTGGTCTCGGCGCTGGTGGGCGTGCTGTGCGTGCGCTGGCTGGGCGCACCGGCCTGGTCGGCGGCGCCGTCCGTGGGCCTGGCCATCCTGGCCATGCTGGCGCTGCGCTGCCTGCACCCGCCGGGCGGCGCGACGGCGCTGACGGTGGCCGTGCTGGGCGTGACCGATCCGCTGTTTGCATGGACGCCGGTGGCCGTCAATGCCGGCGTGCTGGCGGTCGCCGGGCTGGCCTACAACAACCTCACGCGACACAGCTATCCGCACCGGCCCCCACCGCAGGCTCCGGCCAGCATCGACGCCGACCTCGACGCCGTGCTGGCACGCCACGACCGCGTGCTGGACATCGGCCGCGACGAGCTCAGGGCGCTGCTGGAAGACATCCACCTGCAGGGCTACCAGCGCAAGCTGGCCGAGCTGCGCTGCGGCGACATCATGTCGCGCCGGCTGATCACCGTCGGCCGCGCAACCCCGGTGGCCGAGGCCTGGTCGCTGTTCCGCCAGCACCGCATCAAGGCCCTGCCGGTGGTCGACGCTGCCGGCAGCCTGGTGGGCATCGTCACGCCGGCGGACTTCACGCGCGACGAGCAGCGTGTGACCAGCGGAAGCATCGGCAGCCTGATGACGCGCCAGGTGCGCGTGGCACGCGCCGGACAGCATCTGGCGGACCTGATTCCGCTGTTCGGCAGCACCGGGCACCACCACATCCCCGTCGTCGAGGACGGACGGCTGGTCGGCATCCTGACGCAGTCCGACGTGGTGGCGGCCTTGTACCGTCCCACGCAGCCCGGCACGGATCGAGACGCCATGGCGTCTCCCCCGGTCCCGCAACGACGGCCTTGATGTGCCCCTGCGGACCCGCGGCCGATGGCGGCCACGGCCGTTCGGGCGCGGCGGCGCAGGTCCGAGCCGCTCAGTGCAGAAGCTCGGGCGCCGAGTCCAGCGGTGCCGGGGCGGTCGGTGCCGACCCCCCCCGCATGCGCGCGAGCAGCGCGTCGACCTGTTCGACCCGCAGCGGGTGCGACAGCAAGAACCCCTGCCCCGCCTGACAGCCCGCCTGCTTCAGGCGGGCCAGTTGCCCGGCCGTCTCGATGCCCTCGGCCATGATCGACTTGCCCAGCGACTGGCCCATCATGACGATGGCGCGCACGACGGTCTCTTCGCTCGTGCCGCGTTCGAGATCGGCCACGAAGCCGCGGTCGAGCTTGAGCCCGCTGACCGGCAAGTTCGACAGGTGCCGCAGCGACGAGTAGCCGGTGCCGAAGTCGTCGATGGTCACGCCCACCCCCGACCGGCGCAGCGTGGCCAGTGCGGGCAAGGCACCATCGATGCGCTGCATGAGCGCGTTCTCGGTCAGCTCGAGGGTCAGGTGGTGCGGTTGCAGGCCGGCGTCGGCCAGTGCGGCATTCACCCTGGCCACGAGATTCGGGTGGGCCACGTCGATGCCCGACAGGTTGACGTGCAGGTGGACGTCGCCGAAGCAGCGGTCGCGCCGCTGCCAGGTGCTCAGCTGCCGGCAGGCGCTGCGCAGCACGAAGTCGGTCAGGCCGATCATCAGGCCCGCCTCCTCGGCCACGGGGACGAAGGTCACGGGATCCATGACCCCCAGCTCGGGGTGATGCCAGCGCGCCAGCGCCTCGAAGCCGATCAGGCGCCCCGTGCCGAGGTCGTACAGCGGCTGGTAGGCGATGTCGATCTGACCGTCGGCCATGGCGCGGCGCAGGTCGTGCTCGAGTCGCATGCGATGGGCGACCTCGGTGTGAAGCGCGGTGTCGAAGAGCGCATAGCGCGCCTTGCCCGAGGTCTTGGCCTTGTACATCGCGGTGTCCGCATCGCGCAGCATGTCGCTGGGCTCGGTGTAGCCGGGGCCACTGAAGGTGATGCCGATGCTCACGCTGGTGCAGATGTCGGTGCCGCCGATGTGGAAGGGCTGGCGCAGGGCCTCGAGCAGGCGCTCGGCCAGCGCGGTGGCATAGCGATCGCAGTCCAGGTCCACGGCGAGGATCGCAAACTCGTCGCCGCCCAGCCGGGCGACGACATCGGCCGGGCGCAGCTGGTGCTGGATGCGCCGCGCCACCGCCGCCAGGAATTGATCGCCGACGGCATGCCCCAGGCTGTCGTTGATGAGCTTGAAACGGTCGAAGTCGAGGAACATCAGCCCGAACGGCTTGCCCACGTGGGCGCGTGCGCGTTCCAGTGCATCGGCCAGCACCTGCTGGAAGCGGTGCCGGTTGGGCAGGCCCGTCAGGCTGTCGTGAAAGGCGATGTGCTGCAGCCCGGCCTCGGCCTTGCGCCTGGCCGTGATGTCCTGCACCTGCAGGATCAGGCGCTTGGTATCGGACCCGGCCTCGACGAAGCGGCTGCCGTGCACGGCCGCCAAGCGCTCGTCGCCAGCGCGGTGCCGCAAGGCGAACTCGGCGGCGAACGACGAGTAGCGGCCCTCCTGCAGGCCCTGCATCTGCTTGAGCAGGGTCGCGGCGCCGGCGGCGTCGACGAAGTCGGTCATCGAACGCTGCATGAGCTCGGTTTCCGCCGCGAAGCCCAGCAGCTCGCACAGCGCGGCGTTGGCCTGCAGCACGCGGGCGTCGAACCCCACCAGGGCCATGCCGATCGAGGCGTGCGAGAAGGCGCTGTGAAAGCGCTGCTCGCTCGCCTGCAGCTCGATCACGTGGGCGGCGGCGAGCCGGGCCTCGCGTTCGGCCGCGTCCAGCCGGCTCAGGCGTGCCGCCTCGTCCGCCTCGCGCTGGCGGAAGTAGTAGTGCAGGGTCACGAGCAGCAGCACGATGACGGGCGCGGCCGCCAGCAGCACGGTGATGCCCGACTGCCTGAAGCTCAGGAACAGCAGGCTGGCGATCGCGGCGCTGACGGCATAGGTGATGCCGACCCAGCCGAACTGGCCGACCAGTTCCTCGAGCGCGGGCCAGCTGCTGCGCTTGAGGAAGGCCAATGCCGTAAACAGCACGGTGTTGAGCACGAAGTAGACGAGCGCACTGGCCATCATGGCCAGCAGCACCACGCCTGCATTGTCGAGCCCGTGCGCCTTCAGGACCTGCAGGCCCGCCGTCAAGGCCGACCCGACGGCGAACATGGCCAGGCTCGCCATCGCCGGGCTGGCCAGGCGGCTGGTCCAGCGCCTGGAGGTGCGCCACGACCCCAGCAGCCCCTCGCCGGCCGCTGCCAGCGTCGCCGCCGCCGGGCCTTGCATCAGCAGCAGCAGGAAGATGAAGATCTCGCCCGCGGTGAAGGAATTCTTCCAGCGCGGGATGCGGATCGGGAACAGCGCGGCCAGCAACGCCAGCGCCACGCCCGCCAGCACCACCGAGAGGTCGGCCACCGGCAGCGCCAGCAGTTGACGCACCTGGTGCGCCAGGATCAGCGCGCCCGCCACCACCGCCAGCCACCAGTACAGCGCGGCCTTCAGGTTGTAGTCGGGCATCAGGGCTCGATGCGCACGCAGCCACCACGGCGGCAGCGGTCCGGTGCCGGGCTCTGCCGTTCGACAGGGGGTCGGGTCCACGTCGTGCCTCAGACCAGGCTCGTCGGGGTGGGACGGGCGACCCGCCCGGAAGGGCGCGGGTCGGGCGGCGAATGGACCGCAGCCTGCAGGCCGGGCTCCGGCAGCAGCGCTTCGCCATGCTCGGAGGTCACCGGCGGCACCCGGGCCAGCAGCTCGTCGACCTGCACGATGCCGAGCGGCCGGCCCAGCAGGAAGCCCTGGGCATAGGCGCAGCCCAGCGCGCGCAGCCGTTCCAGCTGGCCTTGCGTTTCGATGCCCTCGGCGATGACGCGCTTGCCCAGCGCCTGGCCGAGCTGCACCACCGCGCGCACGATCTCGGTCTCGACCGACACGCCATCGAGCCGGGAGACGAACGAGCGGTCGATCTTCAGGCTGCTGATCGGCAGCGTCGACAGGTGGCTCAGCGACGAGTAGCCGGTGCCGAAATCATCCACGCTGAGGCCGATGCCCATGTCGCGCAGGCGCGCCAGCGTGCGTTCGCCGGCCTGCAGCTGCTGCATCAGCGCGGTCTCGGTAATCTCGAGCGTCAGGCAGTGGGACGGCAGCCCATGCTCGTCGAGCGTGTCGCGCACGAAATCGGCAAAGCCGGCCTCGCACAGGTCCTGGCCGGCAATGTTGACGTTCACGAACAGCGCTTCCAGGTCAGCATGCCGCGCACGCCACTGGCTCAGCTGGGCGCAGGCGGCCCAGAGCGCCCAGCGCGTCAGCGGCACATCAGTCCGCTGGCCTCGGCCACTGGAATGAACTCACCCGGCGACACCATGCCGCGCGTGACATGCGGCCAGCGTGCCAGCGCCTCGAACCCGATCAGGCGCTGCGGCTCGATGCCGAAGACGGGCTGGAAGGCCAGCGAGAGCTGTTCGGCCTCGAGCGCCCGGCGCAGATCGGTCTCCAGCAGCAGCAACTCGCCGGCGCGGTCGTGCAGCGAGGGGTCGAAGACCGCGCAGCGCCCCTGGCCGCTGCGGGCGGACATGCCCAACGCGAGCTGGGCATCGCGCAAGGCATCTTCGGCTACGGCATAGCCGATGTCGCTGCAGGTGATGCCGATGCCGGCGCCGGTCTGCACTTCGGTGTCGTCGATCAGCACCGGAGCCGCGAAGGCCTGCTGCAGGCGACCGGCCAGCGCCCGGGCATGCTGCGTGCCGCCCCCGGGGTGCAGCACCAGGATGCCGAAGTCGTCGCCCTCCAGCCGCGCGAGCAGATCGCTCGGTCGCATGAGCGCCTGGATGCGCTGCGCGATCGCGATCAGGAAGCGGTCACCCACGCCGCGGCCCAGGCTGTCGCTGAGCTGCCGGAACCTCTCGAAGCGCAGGTGCAGCAGCGAGAACTGGTCGGTCGGGTTCTGCCGGGCACCCTCGATTGCCTGCGCCAGGCGGTCGCTGAGCAGGCTGCGATTGGCCAGGTTGGTCAGGCTGTCGTGGTAGGCCAGGTGCTGCAGGCGGCCTTCGGCCAGTCGCCTTGCGGTGACGTCGAAGGCCTGGATGATCAGGTGCTCGCCGGTCAGCGCATCGCCGGCGAAGGTGCTGCCGTGCATCGACACCCAGAGTTCGTGACCCTGCGCGTGCCGGCACCGCAGCTCGCAGCGCAGGTCGCCTGCCTCGGCGGCTCGCACCTCGAGGATGTGGTCCTCGAGCGCCGGCCGGTCCTGCTCGTCGATCAGGCTCAGCAGCTCGACGCCGACCAGGCTCGTCTCCGGGTGACCGAACAGCGCTGCCAGGGCGGCGTTGACCTGCACCAGTACGCCCTGCCTGGACACCAGCGCCATGCCGATGGCGGCGTGCGCGAAGGCGCTCTGGAAGCGCCGGTCGCTCAGCTCGAGCGCGTGCAGATGCTGCGCCGCCATCGCCGCCTCGCGCTCGGCATGCTCGGCGCGTTCGCGGCTGGCGAGTTCGGCCGCTTCGCGCTCGGTGGCCTCCTGCTGCGCGAAATAGACGCGCAGCGAGGTCACGAACATGCCGATCATCGGCACGGCAATCAGCACCGCATTCAGCCCGAATTGCCGGAAGGCGACGAAGAGCACGCCGGCGATCGACGCGCTGGCCACGTAGCCCATGCCCAGCCAGCCGAAGGTGGTGAGCCACTCGGCGAGGGTGGGGGCACGCCGGCGCTTGAGGTAGATCACCGTCGTGACCACGGTCGGGCTGACGACGAAATAGACGCCGGCGAAGACCAGGATGGCCGCGAAGCTGACGCCGTCGCTGGCCAGCCCGGCGCGGTCCAGCGCCGCCATGGCACCGCTGAAGGCGGCGCCGCAGGCCAGCATCGACACGGCCGCTGCCGCCGGCCCTGCAATGCGGCTGGACCAGCGGGTCGACGTCCTGAAGGCCGCTGCCGCGGCCTCTGCGGTGGCGGCGATCACCGCTGCATGGGGGCCGTGCACCATCAGCAGCAGGAAGATGAAGATGTCGCCGGCGGCGATCGAATTTTTCGTCTTGCGGATGCGCAGCGGGAACATGCCCACCACCGCGGCAATCGCCGAACCCGCGACGATCTGCCCGATCGTCTGCAGAGGCAGCGCCGTGACCTCCGCGGCGGAAAGACCCAGCGCCAGGGCGCCGGCCACGGCGAGCAGCCACCAGTAGGTGCTGGCGGCCCGGTTGTAGTCGGGCAGCAATCGGCGCGCACGAGCGCCGTCGCCCGTTGGGGGCGACGGCGCAAGGGCGGCAGGATCGTGGGACGACATCGCAGGGGACGGTGGGCGGAAGCGCGTTGCAGCGCCGGAGGCGCGGGCTGTCCTGCGGGTATTTCGGCAACGCGCCGCCGCGCTTGAGGCGCGGACCGTGCGGCCCGCGCCCCGTCCCGTGCTGTCCCGTCAGCGCATCACGGTTCGCCCAGCAGGCTGGCGTCGTTCGGGTTGGTCGGGCTGGGCTGGCCACTCTCGCTGATGACCACGCCTTCGCTGATCACCACGCCCTCGCTGATCACCACGCCCTCGCTGATGACGACGCCTTCGCTGATGACGACGCCTTCGCTGATGACCACGCCTTCGCTGATCACCACGCCCTCGCTGATCACCACGCCGCTGCCGCTGGCCAGCCAGGTCGACAGCGTCTGGGTGGGCATGAAGGCGCCCGTCTTGCCGAGCCAGGAACTGCTGCCGAGCAGCGAATTCGCCGACATCACGCCCGAGGTGACCAGCCACTGGTTGCCCGCCGCGGCCTCGACGATGCTCTTGGGATAGGTATTGCCGGGAATGCCGCTGGCTGCCGGCCAGTAGGTCACCGTGCGCCGCCGGGCGATGTCGCGCACCCAGGTCAGCCGATGGTCGTAGATCGGCTGGTATTTCGTAAACAGCGCGGAACCGCTGAGGAGATGGCTGCCCCCGGCAAAGACGATGCGGCTCCAGTTGAAGGTCTGGCCGTTGACGGTGGTACTGGCCGCGGGCATCGTCTTGCCGGGGGCCAGCAGGTTTGCACCGGCAGTGATCTTGCCCGCCTCGACGGCGGAGGCCACGTCGGTGCGCAGCGCCTGCGCCAGCTGGACCGCGCCGCTGACGTTGAGCAGGCCGGCCCCTTGTTGCAGCAGGTTGGCGCCGACGATGGGCTGGGCGCTGTACTGCAGGATGGCCTTGATCATCGGCGGCGTGAGCCCCGGATTGGCCTGCAGCAGCAGCGCCGCGGTGCCGGCGACGACCGGCGCGGCCACCGAGGTGCCCGACAGCATCATCACCGACTCACCGCCCACGCTGCTGGTGCCCGCGATCTTCGTCAGTTGCGGGTGGGTCGCCGGCAGCAGGCTCGGCAGCACGCGCGTCCAGTTGTCGACCGACCGGGCGCCGAGGATCTTGTTGCCGGGCGCCACGAGGTCGGGCTTGAGCAGGTTGTCGATGCGCCGCACGCCCCTGGCGTCGACATAGGAGCCGCGCGTCGGGCCGCGGGAGCTGAAGAAGTTGACACTGTCGTCGCTGCGCTGTGCCGTGCCCTTGATGTTGGCCGAGCCGACGGTGATCACCGACGGATCATGCCCGGGCGAGCTGACGGTGCCGTAGCGCTCCTTGCCGTCGGCACCGAGCCCGAAGTTGCCGGCGGCCACGACCACCGTGATGCCGGCGGCGACGGCGCTGCGGGCAGCGCGGGCGAGCGGATCGGTCTGCCAGGTCTCGGTGGAGTCAGCGGCCAGGCTCAGGTTCATCACCCGGATGTTGTAGGTGCGGGCGTGTTAGATCACCCAGTCGATGCCGGCCAGCACGTCGGACAGTTGCCCGAACCCCTTGTGGTCGAGGACGGCGATGTCGAAGAGACTGGCGCCCGGTGCGATGCCGGTGGTGTCGAGTGTCTGTTTGAAGTCGCGCCCGGCGGCGACCGCCGCCACGTGGGTGCCATGGCCGTAGGCATCGGACATCGGCAGGCGCGAGCCGTCGATCTTCGCCTCGTAGGTCGCCATCGTCGGGCTGCCGGGATACAGCGACGCCGAGGTGTCGACGCCTGGGGTCCAGTCCTTGGTACCCGCCGCGGTGGCATCGCCCGCCAACAGGAAGTTGACGCTCTTGCGCACGCGGGAGACGCCGGCCGCGTCGTTGAACAGCTGGTGCTTCGGCATCACGCCGGAATCCAGAACCGCGATGCCGACGCCGCTGCCGTCGAGCCCGCTGTAGCCGACGGCGGTGCCCGAACGTGTGCGCACGCCGCTCGCGCCGCTGGCCTGTTCGAGCAGGCTGGGCGTGAGCGAGGTGGCGGTGCGCGCCGTCATGCGGTTGGGCGAGATGCCCTGCACGTCGGCCAGCGCCGCGATGTCGATCACACGCCTGGCGGGCAGCAGCACCGACAGCGCGGTCACCGACGTATAGCGGAAATAGACCGAGCCACCCAGGGCCAGCACGCTCTGGCGCAGACTGCTCAACTCGGGATCGGCGCTCGCCGACGCGACGACGATGGCCTTGACGTGGCGCACGCCGTTGATGTCGCGCACCCAGCTGCTGTAGGTCGGGGTCGCAGCCGCCGAGATCGCCGCCTGCAGGTCAGCGGCGACCTTGGCCGACGCCGGCACGGTGGCGAAGTCCGTGGTCGTCGTCGATGGCGACGTGGTGGTCGTCGACGACACCAGGGTCTTGGTCGCCGCCTTCGCGGCCAGGGCCGGCGCAGCGCTGAATACGGAGAGGGCGAGCGCGGCACCGGCCACCAGGGCAGCGACGTGGAATCCCCGTTGCCGGAGAGGGACGATCGGAGCTTGAGTCATGTGGCGCGGGGCGGTTGGCGTTGTGGCCGGCGGCAAGGCGGATGGGGTTCGGTGGTCGCGCATCACGGCTCTCCGAGCAGGCTGGCGTCGTTGCCGTTCGTCGGGTTGGGCTGGCCGCTCTCGCTGAGCACCAGGCCCTCGCTGAGCACCAGCCCTTCGCTGAGCACCAGGCCTTCGCTCAAGACCAGGCCCTCGCTGAGGACGAGACCTTCGCTCAGCACCAGGCCTTCGCTGAGCACCAGACCCTCGCTCAGCACCAGCCCTTCGCTGAGCACGAGCCCGCTGCCCGAGGTCAGCCAGCTGCTGAGCGTGGCGGCGGGGATGAAGGTGCCGGTCTTGCCGAGCCAGGAGCTGTCGCCGGCCAGCGAGGTGGCCTGCACCGCACCCGCGGTGACCAGCGGCTGGTTGCCCGCCGGCGCCCAGGTGACGGCCTTGACGAAGGTGTTGGCCGGCACGCCGGTGGCTGCGGGCCAGTAGCTCACCGTGTGGCGACGCGCCACCTTGCCGGCCCACACCAGGCGGTGGTCCCAGATCGGCTGGTACTTGCTGAACAGCGCCGTGCCGCTGACGACCTGGTTGCCGCCGACATAGGCGATGCGGCTCCAGTTGAAGCTCTGGCCGTTGACCGTGGACGTGGCGGCCGGCAGCGTCTTGCCGGCGGCCAGCAGGTTGGCCCCGGAGGCCACGGTGCCGGCCTCGACGGCGGTCTTGAGGTCGCTGCGCAGCACGCTTGCGAGCTTGACCGCACCGTCGACATTGAGCAGGCCCGCACCCTGCTGCAGCAGGTTCGCCTGGGGCAGCGGCTGTGCGCTGTACTGCAGGATGGCTTTGATCAGCGGCGGCGTGAGCCCCGGGTTGGCCTGCAGCATCAACGCCACCGTGCCCGAGACCACCGGTGCGGCGACCGAGGTGCCGCTGAGCATCATCAGCGATGCCGCCTGCTGCTGGTTGGCGCCGGCCACGCTGGTCAGCGACGGATAGGCCAGCGGCAGGTGGGCGCGGCTGGTCATCGAATCGCTGTCGGTGGCAAGCGCTCCGATCACCTTGTTGCCCGGCGCCACCAGGTCGGGCTTGAGCAGGTTGTCGAGGCGGCGCACGCCCGCGGCGTCGGTGTAGGCGCCACGGGTCGGGCCTCGCGAGCTGAAGAAGTTGATCGTGTCGTCGAGGCGTGCCGCGGTGCCCTTCATGTTGCTGGAGCCGACCGTGATCACCGACGGGTCATGGCCCGGCGAACTGACGGTGCCGTAGCGCTGCGCGCCGTTGCTGCCCTGGCCGAAGTTGCCGGCCGCCACCACCACCGTGATGCCGGCGGCCACCGCGCTGCGCACCGCGCGCGCCAGCGGGTCGGTCTGCCAGCTCTCGGTCGAGTCCGCGGCCAGGCTCAGGTTCATCACGCGGATGTTGTATTCCCTGGCGTGGTAGATCACCCAGTCGATGCCGGCGAGCACGTCGCTCACCTGGCCGTAGCCCTTGCCGTCGAGCACTTTGACGTCATAGACGTTCGCGCCAGGAGCGATGCCGGTGCTATCGGTAAATCCACCGCTGTTGAAGTCGCGCCCGGCGGCCACGCCTGCCACATGCGTGCCGTGGCCGTAGCCGTCGACGTGGTAGGCGTTCGTATTGTTCAGACTCGATTCGAAGGTCGTGCGCGTGGCCCCGCCCGGGGCCATCGAGGTGGTGGCGTCGATCCCCGGCGTCCAGTCCTTGACGCCCACCGCGGTGGCGTCACCGACCTTGAGGAAGTCGATCGCGCGCTTGACGCGGGTCTTGCCCTGCCAGTCCTTGAACAGGTTGTGCTTCCACATCACGCCCGAGTCGAGTATGGCGATGCCGATGCCGCTGCCGTCCAGGCCGCTGTAGTAGATGCTGTTGGACTCCGTGCGCGTGCGTACCGCGGGCACCCCGGTGACCCGTTCGAGCAGGCTCGGTGTCATCGACACGCCGGTGCGGGCGGTGAGCCGGTTCGGCGAGATGCCCTGCACGTCGCTGCGCGCAGCAATCGCCGCCACCTGGTGCGCCGGCAGCAGCACCGACAGCGCGGTCACCGACATGTAGCGCATGTACACCGTGCCGCCCTTGGCCAGCACGTCGGCGCGCAACGCGCCGAGTTCAGGGTCGCCGCTGTTGCTGATCACCAGCACCTTCACATGGCGCACACCGTTGACGTCCTTGGCCCAGCTCAGCGAGGGCGTGGTGGGCGCGGCGATCACCTGCTGCAGGTCGGCAGCGATCTTCGACGAAGCGGTCTGCGCGTGCAGCGGCGGCGCGAGCGAGATCAGCGCGGCCGACAGCAGCAGCGTGGCGCCGAGCTTGAACAGCGTGCGCCGGGCGGTCAGCGTGAGGTGGCCGAGCGGGTCGACGGATCGGGAGGCGGCAGTCATGTCAGTTCCCCTGGGTGGCGAGGGGCGCGGCCCGCGAAGGGCTGCGCAAAGGCTGGGTACTGCTGGCGCCGCGGTTGGCTCATGGGCCACCCCCGCAGACTGGTCACGATCGCAGCTGACTGAGTGCCACCCCTGCGATACGGACGGGGTCCATTGTGCGGCGGCCCGATGCCCCGTAACCATTGGCAACCCGGCCAAATGCGATCTCTGCACGCTTTGCGGCGCTGACGCCAGCGGGTGGATCCCGCGATCTGGACGATGGCGGCCTGGTGGGCATCGTGACGCCGGCGGATTTCACGCGCGACGAGCTGCGTGTGATCAGCGGCCGCATCGGCAGCCTGATGACGCGCCAGGTGCGCGTGGCACGCGCCGGCACCCAGGCCCTGCTGCAGCCACGGCGTTTCCACCAGCCCGGGGGCGACGGCGCTGACACGCACCTGCGGGCCGAGCGCGCGCGTGGCCTGGAAGGCGCCGGTGACGTTGAGGTCGTGGATGCGGTGGAAATCGGCGACCTGCAGACCGTCCAGGCCAGGCAGCGGCACGAAGGTGGTGGTGCCCGACGACGAACCCGTGACGTCACAGACCCTGCGCCCGCTCATGCGCGACCTGCCGCATCGTCGGGCGAAGCCGACCCTATGCCCGGGCGCCGGGCTGCCGGGCCGGCCTCAGACCGGGCCGCCGGCCCAGCGCCGCACCTGCTGGCGCACCACCTCGGCCAGCAGGCCCTCGCGCTGGCGCACGCCGCGCAGCCAGGCGGCGTCGTTGCCGGTGGCCAGCAGTTCGGTGCGCAGCAGCTTCAGGCCGTCCTCGGCGTGCAGCGCGATGGCATGCGATTCGATCTTCGCGAAGCTGTCGATGATGTCGTCGCGCAGCAGGCGGTGTTCACCCGTGGACGGGTCGACATAGGTGCCCTCGGGCCCGAACCGGCAGGCCTGGAAACGGTTGAACGTATAGGGCAGGTAGTCGTCCTCGTGCAGCGTGAAGGGCCGCTCGGTGCGCAGCCAGCGCGCCAGGCACTGGATATAGGCGGCCAGCGCCGCAGCCTTCTCGATGGTCAGCGGGGTGTCGAGCACGCGCACCTCGATGGTGCCGAATTCGGGCTTGGGCCGGATGTCCCAGTAGAAGTCCTTCATGCTGGTGACGACGCCGGTGCGCGTCATCTTGGCGAAGAAGCTGCCGAAGTCGTCCCAGGTGGTGACGAAGGGCGCGCGGCCCGAGAGCGGGAAGGCAAAGACCGAATTCAGCCGCGCCGAATGGAAGCCGGTGTCCTCGCCCTGCACGAAGGGCGATGCCGCGGCCAGCGCGATCAGGTGCGGGATGAAGCGCGACAGGCCGTGCAGCAGCACCAGCGCCTCGTCGGCGCTCGGGCAGCCCACGTGCACATGCTGGCCGAAGATCGTGAACTGCTTGGACAGGTAGCCGTACAGCGCCGACACCTGGTGGAAGCGCGGTGTTTCGTAGATGCGCTGGCGGCTCCAGTGCTGGAAGGGGTGCGTTCCGCCGCCGCACAGGCCGACGTCGAGCCGCTGCGCGGCATCGAGCAGCGCAGCGCGGATCTCGCCCAGTTCGGACAGCACCTGCGCGTGCCGGGTGCACACGCCGGTGGCGAGCTCGATCATGCTGCGCGTGATCTCGGGCTTGACGTCGCCGGGGATGCGGCGGCCCTGCATCAGCCGCATCAGGTCGGCGGCCTGCGGCGAGAGGTCGTAATCCTGCAGGTTGACGATCTGCAGCTCGAGCTCGACGCCCAGGCTGAGGTCGCGCGAGGTGGCAAAGGCTTCGAGGCTCATCGTGTCTCCGGAGGGGCGGGTGGCAGTTCACCGGCCAGGCGCAGCGCCAGCTGCACGGCAATCGGCCCCAGCAGTTCCAGCACCACCAGCGCCGTCAGCAGCACCGGCGCCACCTGCACCGCGACCGCGGGCAGCGCCAGCCACAGCTCGCCCAGCATCACCAGCGCCGCGGCCGACAGCGGCGTCAGCGTGATCGACAGCGCCAGCGCCTGGCGGGCACTGCTGCCCGACCAGCGGCCCAGCAGCAGCACCGCCGCGCCCTTGGCCAGCGAGCGCGCCAGCACCAGCGCCAGTGCCGCCACGCCGCCGGCGGCCAGCAGCCCCGGCGACCACAGCGCACCCAGGTAGACGAACAGCAGCAGCACCAGCACGCCGCCGGCGGTGCCGAAGTGGCGCGGCCACACCCAGGGGCGCTCGGTGGTGTTGCGCAGCATCAGCCCGGCCAGCAGCGGCACCAGCAGCGTCGAGAAGCCCAGCCAGCGCGCCACGCCCACCGCCAGCAGCACCAGGCCCAGCAGCAGCAGCACCGCGCTCTCGTTGAGCAGGTCCATGCGCCGCGCCACGCGCGCCACCGCCAGCGCCAGGGCCGCCGCCAGCACCAGCGCGCCGGCACTGGACACCGCCAGCGCGCCGACCGCCTGCCACCAGCCCGGTTCGCCGTCGGCCAGCAGCACGAGCTTCAGCACGATGAAGGCCAGCACCGCATAGAGCGTATTGAGCGCCGTCAGGTGCGTCATGCGCTGCGTCACCTGGCCGTCGGCGCCAAGCTCCAGCGCCACGCGGCCGGCGACCGCGGCCGACGCCGGCACCGCCAGCACGGCGGCACTGGCCGCCACTGCCGGCGGCAGGTCCAGCAACCACAGCACAGCGTAGACGGCGGCCGCGGTGCCCGTGGCTTCCAGCAGGCTGGTGGCCAGCAGGCCCGGGTTGTGGCGCAGCCAGCGCAGGCGCACGCGGGTGCCGATCTCGAACAGCAGCAGCGCCAGCGCGAGGTCGATCACCCAGCGGGCGGTGTCGGGCAGGGGCAGGCTCAGGTGCAGGCCGGCAGCGGCCGCGCCGGCACCGGCCAGCGTATAGCCGAGCACCCGCGGCCAGCGCGTGGTGCGCGCGATCGCCTCGCCCATCAGCGCACCGGCCAGCAGCACGGCGGCCAGCCACACCACCTCGCCCGGCGGACCCGGCGGATGGGGCCAGGTCCAGGCGTCCATGGCGTCTCCTCGTTGTCGTGGGCGCCTTGGCAGACGCGGACTCGCATTTTACATTTGTCCGCATGTATTGAGCGAGACGACCCTGCTGGCGATGGGTGCAAGCCGGCTTGCCCGTACCCGCAGGCGTCGGCGTAGCATGCCGCGCTGCCCCTGCCACCGCCATCCACGCGCATGAAACTCAAACCCATGGGCCCCGCGATCGGGGCCATCGTCGAGGACATCGACCTGACGCGCCCGCTGTGCGACGACGACCACGCCGCGCTGCACGCGGCGCTGTTGCAGCACCAGGTGCTGTTCTTCGAGAACCAGCCCGTCACGCCGCGGCAGCAGCGCGACCTGGCGGCGCGCTTCGGCGACCTGCACATCCACCCGGTCTACCCGCAGCACCCCGAGGTGCCCGAGATCATCCTGCTCGACACCAGCCGGGACAACCCGCCCGACAACGACAACTGGCACACCGACGTCACCTTCATCGAGACGCCGCCGATGGGCGCGGTGCTGTCGGCGCAGCTGCTGCCGGCCAGCGGCGGCGACACGCTGTGGGCGAGCGGCATCGCCGCCTACGAGGCGCTGTCCGAACCCTTCCGCAGGATGCTGGATCCGCTGAGCGCCGAGCACGACTTCCTGCAGTCCTTCCCCGCCTGGCGCTTCGCGCGCACGCCCGCCGAACGCGTGCGCTGGGAAGCGGCGCGCGACAAGCACCCGCCGGTGGTGCACCCGGTGATCCGCACCCACCCCGAGAGCGGGCGCCGCGGCCTGTTCGTCAGCGAAGGCTTCACCAGCCGCATCGTCGAGCTCGACAAGAAGGAAAGCGACGCCGTGCTGGCCCACCTGCGCGTGCATGTCGCCAAGCCCGAATTCACGGTGCGCTGGCGCTGGAAGCGCCACGACCTGGTCTTCTGGGACAACCGCCTGACGCAGCACTACGCCAGCGCCGACTACCTGCCGCAGCGGCGCGTGATGCACCGCGCGACCATCCTCGGCGAGAAGCCGTTCTGACCGGCCCGCGCGCGCCGGACGCGCGCGGGCGTTCGCGAGGCGCAAGACCGTCCGCAGGGACGGCCTTGCGTTCACGCTCACTCCTTGAAATACACCACCTGGTGGCTGCTCGCCAGCAGGTGGCCGTCGTCGGACCACAGCTCGGCACTCTGGTCGAAGAAGCCGAGCGTAAACCGGCGCCCGGTGGCCACCGCCAGCAGCGGACGCGTGCCCTGCGCCGCCAGCGCCGCGGCGTCGGCGTGGAAATAGGTGGTGATGCTGACCGTGCCGGCCGGCGTGAAGCGCTGCCGCCGGCGAAAGACGCGCGGATAGAAGACATCGGCGATGGCCGCCAGCGCCGGCGCATCCAGCGGCCGCGGGGGCTGGTCACGCACCCACAGCAGGGTGCGCGAATCGGGCAGTTCCTGCGCGTGGCGGTAGTCGGGCCAGCCGCCCTCGACGAAGCGGAATTCGTAGCGCCGCGGCCATTCCACCGGTGGCCGCTTGCTCTCGGCCGGCACCTGGTCGGCCGGCGGCACGGCCGGCATCGCCAGTTCGGGCGCCGACCAGGTCGGGCGCCGGATCGCGAACACCGCGCTGCCGGTGGAGCACACCTCGCCGCCCTGGCGCAGCGTCAAGGTCCAGTGCTGCGTGGTGCGCGTGGTGCGCGCGGGCGCGGCCTCGATCTCGAAGCCGCCCTCGGCGATGGCGCCGGCATAGTTGACCGTCAGCGCCAGCGGCTCGCCCTGGCGCTGCGGGTGCAGCAGGCAGGCCTGCAACAGCTGCGCCGCGGTGATGCCACCGAAGGGCCCGACCATGTTGGCCCAGTCGGGGTGGGTGCGGCCGCCGAAGCGGCCTTCGCCCAGCGGCTCCAGGGCCAGGGCGGCGTCGAGGGGATGGATGCTCATGCCGTGGATTCTGCCGCCGACCCTAACGCACCGGGATCGGCGTGCCGCGGTCCACCGGCACCGCGGTGACGCTGTTCTGCGGGCTGCCCTCGATGACGCGCTCGGAATAGGTCAGGTAGACCAGCGTGTGGCGCTCGCGATCGACCATGCGCACGATGCGCAGCCGCTTGAACAGCAGCGACATGCGCTCGCTGAAGACCTCCTCCTGCCGCGGCAGCGGGCGCGCGATGGCGATCGGCCCGACCTGCCGGCAGGCGATCGAGGCCTCGGCGCGGTCCTCGGCCACGCCCAGGGCACCCTTGATGCCGCCGGTCTTCGCGCGCGACACGTAGCAGGTCACGCCCTGCACCCGGGGGTCGTCATAGGCCTCGACGACGATCTTGTGGTCGGGGCCGATCAGCTTGAAGACGGTGTCGACCTCGCCGATGGTATCGCTGGCCAGCGCGGGGGCGGCCAGCGCAGCCAGCAGGGGAACGACGGTGATGCAGGCAATGCGTTGGGGTTTCATCGAAGCCTCGCGGGCAGTGGGCCGGATCGACGGCATTGTCGCGGTGCCGCCGCCACAATCGCCGCAGACTGACAACCTGCCCGAAAGCCCTGCACATGCACGACGCCGACTTCCGCTCGTCCGCCATCACCCGGCTGCGCACCGACCTGGCGCTGGCCCTGCGCGCCGCCGCCCACCATGGCCTGGCCGAAGGCGTGTGCAACCACTTCAGCGTCGAGTTGCCGGACGGCAGCGGCCGCTTCCTGCTCAACCCGCGCGGCCTGCTGTGGGCCGAGGTGCAGGCCGACGACATCGTGCTCGTCGACACCCACGGCAACGCACTGGCCGGCCGCCACCCGGTGGAGCCGACCGCGATGTACATCCACGCCGCCATCCACCGCCTGTGCGGGCAGGCGGTGGTGCTGCACACCCACATGCCGCATGCGACCGCGCTCACCTGCACCAGCGACCGCGCGCTGGACACCACGCTGTCGCAGAACGCGATGCGCTTCCATGGCCGCGTCGGCATCGATCCCGCCTACAACGGACTGGCGCTGGACGCCGCCGAAGGCGAGCGCATCGCGCGCGCGATGGGCCGCGCCGACATCGCCTTCCTGGGCAACCACGGCGTGGTGGTATGCGGCCCCACGGTGGCCTGGGCCTACGACGACCTGTACTACCTGGAGCGCGCCTGCATGGTGGAGGTGATGGCGCGCCAGACCGGCCGCCCGCTGGTGCCGGTGGACGCGGCGCTGTGCGCGCGCGTGGCCAGCCAGGTGCAGGGCGAGCGCATGCAGTCCGACCTCTTCTTCGAGGCGCTGCGGCGCCGCCTGTAGGCGGGCGGTTTTCAGGGTTAACGGCGGTGCAGACAATGCCGGCGCGCGCCATGCTCGGCGCCTCAGCGCATGATCATCCGAGGGAGCCCTGTCGATGCCCACCATCCGCTTCGTCGCTTTCGACGGCACGCCGCACGAGGTGACGGTGCCCGCCGGCACCACGCTGATGCAGGCCGCCACCGCCAACGGCGTGCCGGGCGTCGACGGCGACTGCGGCGGCCAGTGCGCCTGCGCCACCTGCCACTGCTACATCGACGCCCCCTGGTCGGCGCTGACCGGCGCACGCACGGCCAACGAGGAGCAGATGCTCGGCTTCAGCGCCGGGCTGCGCGCCACATCCCGCCTCGGTTGCCAGGTGATCGTCACCGACGCGCTCGACGGCATCGTCGTCAGCCTGCCCGAAGGCCAGCACTGAAAGGACACCTGCGCATGAATGCCGAACTGCTGGCCGAAGCCCGCGCCAAGGTCGCGGCGCTGCCGCTGCACGAGATCGACCCCGCCCGCGTCGGCCTGTTCGAGGACGGCGTCGAACTGGCCTATTTCGAACGCCTGCGCCGCGAGGACCCGGTGCACCACGCGGTGAGCCCCTGGGCCGGGCCTTACTGGTCGGTGACGCGCTACCAGGACATCATGCAGGTCGACACCAGCCCGGCGATCTTCTCGTCGAGCTGGACCTACGGCGGCATCACCCTCTTCGACCCGCCGCCGGGCGAGCAGCTGCCGATGTTCATCGCCATGGACCCGCCGCAGCACGACGAGCAGCGCAAGGCGGTGCAGCCCATCGTCGCGCCCGGCAACCTGGCGACGATGGAAGCGCTGATCCGCGAGCGCACGGTCGCCGTGCTCGACGGCCTGCCGCGCGGCGAGACCTTCGACTGGGTCGACCGCGTATCGATCGAGCTGACCACGCTGATGCTGGCCACGCTGTTCGACTTTCCGCTGGAAGACCGGCGGCTGCTGACCTGGTGGTCGGACGTGTCGACGATGAACAAGGTCGCCAACCCCGACGCGCTCGATCCGCAGGAACGCATGGCCGAGCTGGGCCGGATGCTGGCCTATTTCACGCGGCTGTGGAACGAACGGGTCAATGCCCCGCCGCGCAACGACCTGGTGTCGATGCTGGCCCATGGCCCGGCCACGCGCCACATGACGCCGCAGGAATATATGGGCAACCTGGTGCTGCTGATCGTCGGCGGCAACGACACCACGCGCAACAGCATGACCGGCGGCCTGCTGGCGCTGCACGAGCACCCGGGCGAATGGGCCAAGCTGCGCGCCAACCCGGCACTGGTCGACAGCCTGGTGCCCGAGATCATCCGCTGGCAGACACCACTGGCCTACATGCGCCGCACCTGCGTGCAGGACACCGAGCTGGCCGGCAAGGCGATCAGGAAGGGCGAGAAGGTGGCCATGTGGTATGTCTCGGGCAACCGCGACGAGGCGGTGATCGAGCGCCCCGATCACTTCATCATCGACCGCGCGCGGCCGCGCCAGCACCTGTCGTTCGGCTTCGGCATTCACCGCTGCGTGGGCAACCGGCTGGCCGAGCTGCAGCTGAAGATCCTGTGGCAGGAGATCCTGCAGCGCTTCCCGGTCATCGAGGTGGTGGGCCCGCCGGTGCGCGTGCGTTCGGCCTTCGTGCGCGGTTTCTCGAAGCTGCCGGTGCGCATCCCGTCGTGAGCGCGACCACGCAGACGCTGCAGGTCAACGGCCTGCGCATGCAGGTGACGACCGCCGGCAGCGGGCCGCTGGTGCTGCTGTGCCACGGATTCCCGGAGCTGTCGCATTCGTGGCGGCACCAGGTGGCGGCGCTGGCCGCCGCCGGCTGCTCGGTGGCCGCGCCCGACATGCGCGGCTACGGCGGCACCGAGGCGCCGGCCGAGATCGAGCAGTACACGCTGCTGCACCTGGTGGGCGACATGGTCGACCTGGTGCGCGTGCTCGGCCAGACGCAGGCGGTGGTGGTCGGCCACGACTGGGGCGCCGCCGTGGCCTGGCACTGCGCGCTGCTGCGGCCGGACCTGTTCCGCGCCGTGGCCGGCCTGAGCGTGCCCTATGCGCCGCCAGGCAAGGTGGACCTGATCACAGCGCTGGAAAACGCCGGCATCCACGACTTCTACATGCAGTATTTCCAGGCCCCCGGCGTGGCCGAGGCCGAGCTCGACGCCGACCCGGCGGCCAGCATCCGCCGCATCCACTGGAGCGGCTCGGGCGATGCGCCGGCGCGCAGCACCTTCGGCCGCCTGGGTGGCGGTGGCCTGCTGGCCAATACCAGCGAGCCCCCGCAGCTGCCGGGTTGGCTGAGCGCGGCCGACCTCGAGGTCTATGCCGCCGCCTTCCGCGCCAGCGGCTTCCGCGGTGGCCTCAACTGGTACCGCAACCTGCGCCGCAACACCGCCTTGCTGTCGCCCTGGCGCGGGCAGCCGATCCGCCAGCCCTCGCTGTTCATCGCCGGCACGCGCGACGACGTACTGAAATTCCCGGCCAGCCAGGCGCAGATCGACGCCTACCCGCGCACGCTGCCGGGGCTGCGCGGCTGCCACCTGATCGACGGTGCCGGGCACTGGATCCAGCGCGAGCGCGCGGACGCGGTCAATGCGCTGCTGATCGAGTTCCTGCGCGGCCTGTGACCCGCCCTTGCTGACCCGCCCTTGCCGACGCGCGCTCCGTGACGCGCGTCACGGGTCGGCGCGCACGCCGGCGCCGCAGCGCTTCAGTCGCTGTCGGGAATGGTCGAAAAACCTGCACGGCCGGGCTCGATCGAGCCGCCGCGAGGGATGAGCGTCGATGAGGTATTCGCAGAACAAGGAAGAGACCGTGGTGCTGGTGCGTCAGGTGCTGACCGCCCTGGGCCAGCACGATGCCGCCTTCAATCCGCTGAGCTTCGCGGTCTTCTACGAGCACGCGGCCGGCATCAACCCGCGGCTGTCGGCCGCGCTCGACGAGCAGATGCACAGCACGCCGCGGCTGGACGACGCCGCCGTGCAACGGCTGCACCAGGACTTTGTCGCCGACGTCGGCCTGGCCGAGGCCGAGCGCATCCAGGGCGACATGCAGCGCGTGATGACCGACATCGTGCAGAGCGCCAGGCGCACCGGCAAGCAGGCCGGTGACTTCGGCGAGCAGCTGCAGGGGTTGAGCGGCGTGCTCGTCGACGTCGAGGTGCAGCGGCTGTCGCCGCACCTGGATGCCGCACTGGCCAGCACGCAGGCGATGCGGCAGTCGGTGCAGGCGCTGCAGGACCAGGTGAGCGCCAGCCAGCGCGAGATCGAGGCGCTGCGCGCCGACCTGATGCGCACGCGCGAGGAGTCGCTGCTGTGCCCGCTGACGCGGGTCCTCAACCGCCGCGGCTTCGACGAGCGGCTGCACGCCATGCTGGCCCAGCCGCCGGCCAGGGGCACCCAGCATTGCCTGATCATGCTGGACATCGACCACTTCAAGCGCGTCAACGACACCCACGGCCACCCGGTGGGCGACAAGGTGCTGGAAGGACTGGGCGCGGTGCTGCGCAGCGTGCCGCCGGAGCCCGGCATGGCCTGTGCGCGTTATGGCGGCGAGGAGTTTGCGATCCTGCTGCCGTCGACGACGCTGAACAAGGCGGTGCAACTGGCAGAAGCCGTGCGCACGCGCACGCGCGGCGTCCGTCTGCGCAACAAGTCCACCAATGCGGTCGAGCTGACCGTCACGGTGTCGGCCGGCGTCGCCGCCTGGCGACCGGGCGAGGACGCGCGTGCGCTGGTGTCCTGCGCCGACGCGGCGCTGTATCGCTCCAAGGCCAACGGCCGCGACCGCGTGATGGTGGCCTGAACCGGCCCGACCGGGCCCTTGTCCAGGCCTTGACGAAGGCCCGCGGCGACAACTCATCCAGAGTCCCACGAAGCCCGTCGAGACGCCGGATCCGCCATGCTTGCGGCATGACGGCGGTGGTCTGGTTCAAGCGCGATCTGAGGGTGTCGGACCATGCGCCGCTGGCCGCCGCCGCGGCCAGTGGCGAGCCGGTGGTCGGCCTGTTCGTGATCGAGCCCGCCTGGCTGGCCAGCCCCGAATTCGACGTCCAGCACGCCGCCTTCACGCTGCAGGCGCTGGCCGCGTTGCGCCGCCAGCTGGCCGGCCGCGGCCTGCCGCTGCTGGTGAAGGTCGGGGGCGTGGTCGAGGTGCTGCAGGCGCTGCACCGAGAGATCGGCATCACCCGGCTCTTCAGCCACGAGGAGACCGGCCCCGGCTGGACCTGGGACCGTGACCGTGCGGCGGCCGCCTGGTGCCGCGCGCAGGGCCTGCCCTGGCAGGAATGGCCGCAGACCGGCGTGGTGCGCCGGCTGAAGGGCCGCAGCGGCTGGGCCGCGCGCTGGCAGCGGCGCATGGATGCCGCCATCGTGCCCACGCCGGCGGCCTGGCGTGCGGCGACGGTGGCGGTCGACGACCTGCCGACCTTGCAAAGCCTGGGCCTGACCGTCGCCCCGCGGCCGCTGCCCGCGGCCGGCGAAGCCGCCGCGCAGGCGGTGCTGCACGACTTTCTGCATGAGCGCGGCGGCGACTACCGGCGCACGCTGTCGAGCCCGCTGACCGCCGAGCAGGGCTGTTCGCGGCTGAGCGCGCACCTGGCCTTCGGCACGATCTCGCTGCGCCAGGTGCACCAGGCCACCGAGGCGCGCATCGCCGCCGCCCGCGCCAGCGCCGACGCTGCCGAGCGCCGCTTTGCCTACGCACTGCGCGGCTTTGCCGGGCGGCTGCGCTGGCATTGCCACTTCATGCAGAAGCTCGAGGACGAGCCGGCGATCGAATTCCGCAATTTTTCGCGCGTCTGCGACGGGCTGCGCGAGCAGGACTTCGACCGCGAACGCTTCGAGGCCTGGTGCGCGGGCCGCACCGGCTTTGCGATGGTCGACGCCTGCATGCGCAGCCTGAAGGCCACCGGCTGGCTGAATTTCCGCATGCGGGCGATGCTGGTGTCGTTCGCGGCCTACCACCTGTGGCTGCACTGGCGCGAACCGGGGCTGTTCCTGGCGCGCCAGTTTCTCGATTTCGAGCCCGGCATCCACTGGAGCCAGATGCAGATGCAAAGCGGCACCACCGGCATCAATACGCTGCGCATCTATTCGCCCGCCAAGCAGGCGCGCGACCACGACCCGCAGGGCGACTTCGTGCGCCGCTGGGTGCCCGAATTCGGCACGCCGGCCTACCCGGCGCCGATCGTCGACGAGCGCAAGGCGCTGGCCGCCGCCAAGGAGCGGCTCTACGGCCTGCGCCGCGGCCCCGCCGCACGCGCCGAGGCCGATGCCATCCAGCAGCGCCATGGCTCGCGCCGCAGCGGCCTGCCACCGTCGGGCGCACCACGCCGCGCCCCGCGGCCGGCCGTGCCGGTGCAGACCGACCTGTTTGCCGACCTGTCCACCGGCCTGGACGGCGACGCATGACGAAGGCCAGCGGCTTCAAGGGCAACAAGCAGGCCCTGCCGAGCAAACCCTGCATGACCTGCGGCCGCCCGATGAGCTGGCGCCGCGCCTGGGCGAAGAACTGGGCGCAGGTGCGCCACTGCTCCGACGCCTGCCGCCGCGGCAAGGCACGTGGTGCGACCCATGGCTGATTGCCGTTCGCTGGTGATCGTGCTGGGCGACCAGCTCGACCTCGACGCCGCTGCCTTCGACGGCTTCGACCCCGTGCAGGACACGGTGTGGATGGCCGAAGTGGCCGAGGAATCGACGCACGTATGGTCGAGCCAGCCGCGCACCGTGCTCTTCCTGGCGGCGATGCGGCACTTTGCCGAGGCCTTGCGCGCCGCCGGCCGGCCGCTGCACTACCGTCGGCTGGACGATGCCGGCAACCGCGGCACGCTGGCCGCGGAACTGGCCGATGCCATCGCCCGCTTGCGGCCGCAACGGCTGGTGATGACGGCGCCCGGCGATTGGCGCGTGCTGCAGGCACTGCGCGGCGTGGCAGCCGCTGCCGGCCTGCCGCTGGACCTGCGCGACGACCGGCACTTCTACGCCACCGTGCGCGAATTTGCCGCCCACGCCAGGGGCCGCAAACAGCTGCGGCTGGAATACTGGTACCGCGAACTGCGCCGGCGGCACCAGGTGCTGATGGCCGACGACCAGCCGATCGGCGGCCAGTGGAATTTCGACGCCGACAACCGCGAGGCCTTCGGTGCCGACGGCCCGCCCGCCGTGCCGCCGCGCTGCGGCTTCGCACCCGACGCCATCACGCAGGATGTCATCGCGCTGGTGCGCGAACGCTTCGCCGACCACCCCGGGCGGCTCGACGCCTTCGACTGGCCGGTGACGCGTGCGCAGGCGCTGCAGGCGATGGACCACTTCGTCGCCCACCGGCTGCCGCAGTTCGGCCGCTGGCAGGACGCGCTGTGGCCGGACGAGCCGTGGCTGTTCCATTCGCACCTGGCGGCGGCGCTCAACCTCAAGCTGCTGAACCCGCGCGAGGTGGTGCAGGCCGCCGTGGCCGCTTACCACGCCGGCCACGCGCCGCTGGCCGGCGTCGAGGGTTTCGTGCGCCAGATCCTGGGCTGGCGCGAATATGTGCGCGGCCTCTACTGGACGCGCATGCCGGACTATGCCGGGGTCAACGCACTCGACGCGCACGAAGACCTGCCCGCCTGGTACTGGACCGGCAGCACCGACATGGCCTGCCTGCGCGATGCGCTGCGCCAGACGCTGGACCTCGGCTATGCCCACCACATCCAGCGCCTGATGGTCACCGGCCTCTTTGCGCTGCTGCTGGGCGTGCGGCCGCAGCAGGTGCATGCCTGGTACCTGGCCGTCTATGTCGACGCCGTCGAGTGGGTGGAGCTGCCCAACACCCTGGGCATGAGCCAGTTTGCCGACGGCGGCCTGATGGCCAGCAAGCCCTATGTGGCCAGCGGCAAATACATCCAGCGCATGAGCGGCGGCAGCCTGTGCAAGGGCTGCCGCTACGACCCCGCCGAGCGCGCCGGTGCGCGCGCCTGTCCCTTCACCACCCTGTACTGGAGTTTTCTGATGCGGCATGAGGCCGTCCTTGCCAGGAACCCGCGCATGGTCATGCAGGTCAAGAATCTGGCGCGCCTGACCGATGCACACAAGGCCGCCATCACAGAACGTGCCGAGACCATCCGGCGCGGCGAGGTGGGGGCCGCATGAAACATCCCGAGTCGACCCGCCACAGCCCCGCCGCCACCGGCGAGGCCTTCCCGCCCACGCGCAGCGAGGCGCTGGCGCGCATCGCGGCCGTGCGCCCGGCCGAATATGCGCGCACACGCAACGCCATCGACGGCGCGGTGTCGCGGCTGTCGCCGTACCTGACGCATGGCCTGGTCACGCTGCCCGAGGTGCTGGCCGGCGTGACCCGGCACCACCCGCTGGACGTGCAGCACAAATTCGTCTTCGAGCTCGGCTGGCGGGAATATTTTCAGCACCTGCGGACGCACCGCGGCGACGGCATCCTGCAGTCGCTGCACCCGGGCCCGCTGCCCGACGAGGCCTATGCGCACGAACTGCCCGACGACATCCGCCGCGCCGCCACCGGCGTGCCGGCGATCGACGAGGCGGTGCGCCAGCTGGCCGCCACCGGCTGGCTGCACAACCACGCGCGCATGTGGCTGGCCAGCTACATCGTCCACCTGCGCAAGGTGCACTGGCGCACCGGTGCCGACTGGATGTTCGGTCAGCTGCTCGACGGCGACCTCGCCAGCAACCACCTCAGCTGGCAATGGGTGGCCGGCACCGGCAGCCACAAGCCCTACCTGTTCAACGCCGGCAACGTGGCGCGCTTCGCCCCCGCGCCCTGGCACAGCCGCGGCACCGCCATCGACACGAGCTACGAGGCGCTGGAGGCGCTGGCCGCCAGCCGCCGCAGCCTGGCCGCCGGACGCGGCATGCCGACCATCGATGCACCGGCGCTGCACACCGAGCCGCCGCACGAGCTGGGCTTCAGCGCGCCGCTGGTCGAGGCGGTGATCGGCCGCGACGTGTGGCTGGTGCATCCCTGGTCGCTGCGCCCGCCGCCGGCCGACCTGCCCGACGGCACGGTGGTGATCGGCATCGCGCTGCGCGAATGGCACCAGCCCTGGCCCTGGACCGCGGCACGCTGGCGCTTCGTCGCCGGCGCGATGGCGACGCTGACGCGCGAGCGATGGCATGCCGGCGCCGCCGAGGTGGCCACCGCGCTGCAGCACGCGCGTTCGGTGCAGGCGGTGGACGACCTGCACGCGGGGCCGTTGCTGGGCACGCTGGCCCGCTGCCGGCCGGCACCGCTGATGTTCAGGGCGGTCGAAAGGCCCTGCACGTCGTTCTCGCAGTGGTGGACGCAGGTGACGCGCGGCCTGAAGGCGGTGCACGAACTGCCGGGGTTGGTCGGATCGTCGTGACTGCTGGCGGCGCAAAGCAGGCGTTCTTCGTGCCTGCGCCGTGCAGCAAGGCCGAGGGGCGGGCCGGGCAGGGCCGTGCGCTCAGACGCTCGGCTTGGCGTGCCGCTTCGCGGCACGTCCCCTGCGATGCTCGGTCGACCGGCCCGCGGCGAAACTCGCTCCGCTCACTTCGTTCGCTGTGCTCGGACAGTCGCCGCGAGTCAGTGCACGAGGCGCGCTGCGCGCGCGGCCGGTCGCCCTGCGCTTCTCGGGAGCCTCCCGATTCGCGTCCGTCCCTGCCCGGCCCGCCCCTCGTCCTTGCCGGAGACACCGCGGCATGCTGCGGTCCGAACGCCACCGAGGTTGTCGCAAGGCTGCGGGTGGGCCCTGGCGGCGGCGAATATCGAGACGCCCGAGAAGCGCAGCGCCTTCGACCGCGCGCCGTCAGGCGCGCCTCGTGAACTGACTCACCGCGACTGTCCGAGCACAGCGAACGAAGTGAGCGGAGCGAGTTTCGCGGTGGGTCGAAGGCGCGAGCATCGCAGGGGACGTGGCGCGCAGCGCCACGCTACGGCTCGATTCTGAGCCGACGGCAGGGCCCACCCGCAGCCTTGCCGCAGCGGCATCAACCAACAACGACAAACGTCAGCAAAGCGCCGTGAGCAGCCGCCTGACTACCCCCCGCGCGAAACCCGGACTTCCTCGCCCAGCACGCCGCGCGGCCGCCACACCAGCATCAGCGCGATCAGCAGGCCGATCAGCACCACCTGCAGCGCTGCCGCGCGCGCCTGTTCGCCCTGCGGGATGAAGCCGCGCAAGGCCGCGCCACCGGCAGCCCAGAAGCCCCACACCAGCAGCGCGCCCAGAATGGCGCCGCGGTTGTTGCCGGCACCGCCGACGATGAGCATCGCCCACATCTGGAAAGTCAGGATGGGCAGGAAGTCCTCGGGTGCGATGTAGCCGACGAAGTGCGCGTAGACCGCGCCGCCCAGGCCCATCAGCATGCTGCCGATGACGAAGCTCTGCAGCCGGAAGACGAAGGCGCGCTTGCCCAGCGACGCCGCGGCGTCCTCGTCCTCGCGGATGGCGCGCAGCACGCGGCCCCAGGGGCTGCGCACCAGGGTCTCCAGCGCCCAGTAGACGGCGCCCAGCAACACCAGCACCAGCGCCAGGTAGGCCAGATTCCAGGCCAGCCCGGTGCCCAGCCAGCCCTGCATCGGCTTGGGGATGAACTGCACGCCGAAGGTGCCGCCGGTCAGCGCCTTCGCATTGGTGGCCACCAGCTGGATCGTCACCGCGATGCCGAAGGTGGCGATCGCGAGGTAGTCGCTGCGCAGCCGCAGCGCCAGCGCACCCACGGCCAGGCCGGCCAGGCCGGATACCCCCATCGCCGCCAGCCAGCCCGTGGCCACCGGCCAGCCGAAGCCGCCGAGGCGGTCGGACGCATCGGGCGTGGTCAGGATCGCCGAGGTATAGGCCCCCACCGCCACGAAGCCGGCCACACCGACGTTGAACAGCCCCGTATAGCCCCATTGCAGGTTGAGGCCGAGCACGACGATCGCGTAGGTGAGCGCGAAGACGAGAAAAAAACTGCCGTAGGAGAGCCAGCCTTCCATCAGGTCTTCTCCGCGAACAAGCCCGTGGGCCGCACCAGCAGGATGGCGATCAGCACGAAGAAGGCAGCCGCGGCGCGGTATTCGGCGCCCACCACATGCACGGCCACGCTCTCGGCCACGCCGACGATCAGCCCGCCCAGCACCGCGCCCCACACCGAGCCGATGCCGCCCAGGATGACGGCCGCAAACAGCGGCAGCAGCAGGTCCAGCCCCAGCGTCGGCCGCAGCTGCACCGTCAGCCCCGCGAAGACGCCGGCCACCGCCGCCAGCAGGGCGCCGATGACCCAGGTGGCGCGCAGCACGCGCTCGGGGTCGATGCCGGCCACGCGCGCCAGCTGCGGGTTCATCGCGGTGGCGCGCATCGCCCGTCCGAGCGTGCTGCGCGACAGGAACAGGTGCACGCCGACCACCGTCACCGCGGTGAGCGCCAGCACGAAGAGCTGGTCTGGCGTGATGCGCAGCCCGCCCAGCAAGCGTCGCGGCAGCAGGTGAACAGCGATCTGCAACTCCTGGCTGTAGTACTGCGGCACGCCGCCGTAGAGGAAGAGCAGCCCGTTGCGCAGCGCCAGCGCGGCGCCGAAGCTGGCGATCACCAGCGTGATCGCGCCCTGGCGGCGCAGCCGCTTGAAGAGCGCCGCGTCCAGCACCAGCGTCAGCGCCGCCACCGCCAGCGCCGCCACCGCCAGCGCCGCCAGCAGCGGCCAGCCGAAGGAGAAGGGGGCGATCGGGTGCGCGCCGCCGGCCAGCGCCGAGAACACCGCCAGCGCACTGAGCGCGACATAGGCGCCCCAGGCCAGCAGCTCGCCATGGCCGAAATTGGCGAAGCGCAGGATCGAGAAGCACAGGCTCAGCCCGATGGCGCCCAGCGACACCACCGAGCCGATGATCAGGCCGTCGGCCAGGATCTGCAGCATCAGGCCACCGCCTGCGCCTGCACGTGGCGGCCGAGGTAGAGCTCGGCGATGCGCGCATCGGCCCGCAACTCGGCCGCCGTGCCCACGAGGTGTTCGCGCCCTTCGACCAGCACCGCGGCGCGGTCGGCCACCGCCAGCGCGGCCTTGACGTTCTGCTCCACCAGCACCACGGTGACGCCGGTGTCGCGCACGCGCTTCAACTGATCCAGCACCTGGCCCACCAGCTTGGGGCTCAGTCCCGCCGAGGGCTCGTCGAGCATCAGCACGCGCGGCCGCGCGATCAGCGCGCGCGCCACCGCCAGCATCTGCCGCTGGCCGCCCGACAGGCGCCCGGCCAGCAGCGCGCGCTGGCGTTGCAGGTCGGAAAACATCGCATAGACGGGGTCGAGGCGCTCGCGCTTGTCGGCTTTCAGGATGGCGGCCGCGAGCTCGAGGTTTTCGGCGATCGTCAGGTTGGCAAATACATTCTCGGTCTGCGGCACGAAGGCCAGGCCTTCGAACACCAGCCGGTGCGCCGGCACGCACGTGATGTCGGCGCCATGCAGCAGCACCCGCCCGGCGCTGATCGGCACCAGGCCGGCCACCGCCTTCACCAGCGTCGACTTGCCGGCGCCGTTGGGGCCGAGGATGGCGACGATCTCGCCGGGGTGCACGCGAAGGTTGGCCCCGCGCACGATGGGCAGGCCGGGCTCGTAGGCGGCTTCGAGCGATTCGATGTCCAGCGCCGGCGAGCTCACACCGCATCCCCCAGGTAGGCCTCGACCACGCGCGGGTCGCGCAGCACGGCCTCGGCATCGCCTTGCATCAACAGTTGGCCCTGCGCCATCACCATCACCGGGCGGCACAGCGTCATCACCAGGTCCATGTTGTGCTCGATGATCAGGAAGGTCACGCCCTGGCGGTTGAGCGCCGACACCTTGTCGACGATCTGGTCCAGCAGCGCCGGGTTGACGCCGGCGCCGGGCTCGTCCAGCAGCACCAGCCGCGGGTCCGCGACCATCACCCGCGCCAGCTCCAGCAGCTTGCGCTGCCCGCCCGACAGCACGCTGGCCGGCTGCGCCTGCAGCGCCGACAGGCCGACGAAATCCAGCCAGTGGCGTGCCGCGTCGCGCGTTTGCCGTTCCTGCGCCGCCACCGCGCCCGGGCGCAGCCAGTTGGCCCAGAAGCGCTCGCCGAGCTGGCCGCGCGGCGCCAGCATCACGTTCTCCAGCACCGACATCTGCGGGAAGGGTCGCGGGATCTGGAAGGTGCGCGCCAGCCCGGCCGCGAAGGTGCTTGCCGGCGATGCACCGGTGATGTCCTGGCCGTCGATGGTGATGGTTCCGCCGCTTGGTTTCAGGTGCCCGGCCAGGCAGTTGAAGAGCGTGGTCTTGCCCGCGCCATTGGGGCCGATGAGGCCACCGATGGCACCCCTTTCGAGCTCGAAGGACACGCCGTCGACGGCGCGATTGCCACCGAAGACTTTGGTAACCTCGCGCGCCACCAACAAGCCGCTGCTCTTCATCGGAGGGCGAGGATAGCCGAGGCCGCATGACCGACGATGACCACTTCGAGCTCTACGACCTGCGCGTGGAGGTGGTGGCGCCCGAGGGCGCGACCATCCAGTGCAACGCCAAGCCCGGCGACTGGTTCGAGGTGCGCGGCGAACTGCTGCACTTCGGCCAGCCCTTCTCGATGTATTCACTGGCCGCGCTGCTGCCGCTGCTGCCGGCCAAGCAGCGCGACACGCATCCGAACGACTGGATGAGCACCGATGCCGAGGTGGCCTGCCCGGACCCGCACTGCCCGACGCGGTTTCGCATCACGCGCCTGGGCAAGCGAAGCTTCCGCCATGGCGAGACGACCGCGGTGCCGCTGAAACCATGAGCGCCGTCGAGACGATCGAACTCGCACCCGGCTACCGCATTCCGCGCGTGATCCGCGGCGGCTGGCAGCTGGCCGGCGACCATGGCCCGGTGGACCGCGCACGCGCCCTCGATCAGATCGCCGCCTTCGTCGACGCCGGGCTGGACACCGTGGACGGCGCCGACATCTATGCCGGCGTCGAACAGCTCTACGGCGACTTCAATGCCCGCCGCCGCGCGCAGGGCCTGCCGCCGCTGCAGGTGCACACCAAATGCGTGCCCGATTTCGACGACCTCGCGCGCGTCGACGAGGCCTGCATCCGCCGCATCGTCGAGCGCTCGCTGCAGCGCCTGCAGGTCGAGCGCGTGGACCTGGTGCAGTTCCACTGGTGGGACTACCGCGTCGGCGGCTGGCTGGAAGCGGCACGGGCGCTGGCCGCGCTGCAGCACGAAGGCCGCATCCGCCACCTGGGCGGCACCAATTTCGACACGGCGCACACGCTGGCGATGATCGACGGCGGCGTGCCGCTGGTGGCCATGCAGGTGCAGTATTCGCTGCTCGACCGCCGCCCGGCGCGGCAGCTGGTGCCGCAAGCCGGGTCACGCGGCGTGCAGCTGCTGTGCTACGGCACGCTGGCTGGCGGTTTTTTTAGCGAACGCTGGCTGGGCGCGCCCGAGCCCGGCGCCGAACTGAGCAACCGTTCGCTCATCAAATACAAGCTGGTGATCGACGACTTCGGCGGCTGGGACGCTTTTCAGACGTTGTTGCAGGCGTGCAAGGCCATCGGTGACCGGCACGGCGTGGGCATCGCGACGGTGGCCACGCGCTGGGTGCTGGACCAGCCGGGCGTGGCCGCGGCCATCGTCGGTGCGCGCTATGCCGACCACCTGCAGCAGACGCTGGCGGTCTTTCGCCTGCGGCTCGACGACGAGGACCGCGCGCGGCTGGCGCCGATCCTCGCCGCCCACCCCGGGCCCGAAGGCGACACCTATGCGCTCGAACGCGACAAGAGCGGCCGCCATGGCCGCATCATGAAATACAACCTCAACAAGACCTGAACGGAGCACCTTCATGCGCACCCTGACAACGCTGGCCGCCGTCGCCCTGGCCGCGACCCTCGCACCGCTGGCCGCCCAGGCCCAGGCACCCTCATGCACGCACACGGTCGGCATGGTGGTGTCGCTGACCGGCGCCGCGGGGCGCTTCGGGCAGGCCGCGGCCAAGTCGGTCGAGCTGGCCTTCAACGAACTCAACAAGGCCGGCGGCGCGCAGGGCATCGCGGGCTGCCGGCTCGCCTTCGACCTGCGCGACGCGCAGAGCCAGGGCTCGGTGGCGGTCGACCAGGCGCGCCAGCTGGTCGACCTGAAGAAGGTGCCGGCGGTCATCGGCGGCATCATCAGCTCGGTGTCGATCCCCATCGTCACCAGCGTCACCGCGCCAGCCGGCGTGGTGCAGATCTCGCCGGCGTCGACCTCGCCCACGCTGACCAAGCTGGGCAACGAGGGCAAGACGGGCGGCTGGTTCTTCCGCACCATCACCAGCGACGCGCTGCAGGGCACGGCTGCGGCCAAATATGCGATGGATCAGGGCATGAAGGACCTGTCCATCATCCACGTCAACAACGACTTCGGCGTCAACATGCTGGCCGAATTCCGCCGCGCCTACGAGGCGCTGGGCGGCAAGATCCGCAGCGTCACGCCCTACAACCCGCAGCAGCCCAGCTATGCGGCCGAGGTCACGAATGCGCTCAAGGCCGAGGCGCCGGCGCTGTATTTCATCGGCTACCCCGGCGACGGCACGACCATCGTGCGCACCTGGATCCAGCAGGGCGGGCCGCAGCGCTTCCTGCTCAACGACGGCATGAATGCCGCCGACTTCATCAAGGGCGTGGGCCCGCAGTTCCTGGCCAATGCCTACGGCACCAGCTCGGGCACGACGAAGACGCCGTCGACCGAATTCTTCGCCAGCGCCTACCCCGCGATGAGCGGCGGCTTCGACGCCGGCGCGCCGGCGGCCGACCGCGCCTTCGACGCCGCGGCCATCCTGGGGCTGGCGATCGCGCAGGCCGGCAGATTCGAGGCCGCCGCGATCCGCGATGCCATCCGCAAGGTGACCGACCCCGCCGGCGAGGTGGTGCATGCCGGCCCGCAGGGCTTTGCGCGCGCGCTGCAGCTGGCGCGCGAGAAGAAGCCGGTGCGCTACGTCGGCGTGATCGGTGGCGCCAGCTTCGACAGGAACGGCGACATCGTCGGCCCCTTCCGCACCTGGCGCATCGCCAATGGCGAGGTCACCACCGTCGGCCAGATGTCGATGGAGGACGTGGCGGCCGTGCAGGCGCGCTTGCCGAAGTGACGGTCGACATCAGCCGCCCGGCACGCTTCGAGCTCGCGCCGGGCCTCGAGATCTCGCGCGTGGTCACCGGCCTGTGGCAGGTGGCCGACATGGAGCGCGGCGGCACGCTGCTCGACCCGGTGCAGGGCGCGGACGAGATGGCCGCCTATGCGGCGGCCGGCTTCGACACCTTCGACATGGCCGACCACTACGGCTCGGCCGAGCTCATCACCGGCGAACTGCTGAGCCGCGCGCCGGGCCGCGGCGTGCGCGCCTTCACCAAGTGGTGCCCGCCGCCGGGGCCGATGACACCCGAGGTGGTGCGCGCCGGTGTCATGCGCTCGCTCGATCGCATGCGCACGAGCCGCATCGACCTGATGCAGTTCCACTGGTGGACCTTCGAGCACCCGGGCTGGCTGGATGCGATGCACGAGCTCGCGAAGCTGCGCGACGAAGGCCTGATCGGGCACCTCGGCCTGACCAATTTCGACACCGCGCACCTGCGCGTGCTGCTGGCCGAAGGCATCGCCATCGCCAGCAACCAGGTCTGCATCAGCCTGCTGGACCGCCGCGCGACCGAGGCGATGAGCGCGCTGTGCCTGGAACGCGGCGTCAGGCTGCTGGCCTACGGCACGCTGGGCGGAGGCTTCCTGTCCGAGCGCTGGCTGGGCCGCGACGAGCCGGCCGAGGTGGGCGACTGGAGCAAGATGAAATACCGCCGCTTCATCGACGCCGTCGGCGGCTGGGGCGCGCTGCAGGGCGTGCTGCAGGCGGCCGGCCGCATCGCGAAGAAGCATGGCGTGTCGATCGCCAACGTGGCCACGCGCTGGGTGCTGGAACAACCCGCGGTGGCGGCGGTGATCGTCGGCGCGCGGCTGGGCGAATCGGAACACCGCGCCGACAACCTGAAGCTGTTCGGCTTCGCGCTCGACGACGAGGACCGCGCCACGCTGGCGGCGGCCTTTGCCCGCACCACGCGCATCCCCGGCGACTGCGGCGACGAATACCGCAAGCCGCCCTTCCTCACCGCCTCGGGCGATCTCAGCCACCACCTGGATGCGCTGCCGCCGGTGTGGCCGGCGCAGCCGGTGCCCGGCCGCGACGACCGCGCACGCATCGACAGCGGCAGCGTCTGGGAGCCGCTTGCCGGTTATTCGCGCGCCGTGCGCGTCGACAAGCGCATCCTCGTCAGCGGCACCACCGCCACCCACGGCAGCGGACGGCTGGTGGGTGGCGCCGACGCCGGCGCACAGGCGGTCTACATCCTCGACAAGATCGCCGCCAGCCTGACGGCGCTGGGCGGCAGCCTGGACGACGTGGTGCGCACGCGCGTCTACCTCACCCATGCCGACGACTGGCGTGCCGTGAGCGAGGTGCACGGCCGCTATTTCGGCGCCATCCGCCCGGCCAATACGCTGCTGCAGGTGGGCGCGCTGATCGGCGAAGGCTACCGCGTCGAGATCGAGGCCGAGGCGGTGGTGGGGCCGCGCGCCGACTGATCGACGGGCGCCTGGAGTCCTTGGGTCGACCGTTATGATGGGGCGCGCTGCGCAGACGGCGCAACATCCCCAACATCCCGTCGAGAGAGGCCCCCCATGAAGACCACCCCCTTGCTGGCACGCGCCATCCTGCTGCTGAGCCTGACCGGCCTGGCCCAGGCCCAACCGGCTTCGGCACCCGCGCCCTCTCCCGCCCCCGCCGCGGCAGCAGCCCCCGCGGCCGCGCCGGCGGCCGACGCCAGCGAAGGCAAGCTGGCCTGGTACGGCCGCAAATTTGCGGGCCGCAAGACCGCCAGCGGCCAGCGCTTCAACCCCGAGGCCATGACGATGGCGCACAAGACCCTGCCCTTCGGCACGCAGGTGCGCGTCACCAATCTGAAGAACCAGCGCAGCGTGGTGCTGCGCGTCAACGACCGCGGGCCCACGCAGGCCGACCGCATCGGCGACGTGTCGCAGGCCGCGGCCAGGCGGCTGGGCATGCTGCGCGCCGGCGTGATCGACGCGCGCATCGAGGTGCTGGCGCCCGCCAAGCGCTGACCGCGGCGGCGCACGCCGCGTGCGCTCAGCGCGTCAGCGGCAGCGCGCAGCCCATGCCGACGAAGAGGCCGCCGCAGGCGCGGTTGAAGCCGCGGCCCACGCGCTGCAGCCACGGCCGCACGCGGTGCGCCAGCAGCGCCAGGCCCCATTCGACGAACCATTCGACGACCACGAAGGTGGCCGTCATGACGACAAACTGCGGCAGCAGCGGCCGCTGCAGGTCGATAAACTGGGGCAGGAAGGCGCCATAGAACAGCAGCGCCTTGGGGTTGGACATCGCCGTCAGCAGCCCCTGGCGGAACAGCGTGCGCCCGCGCGCATCGGTGCTCCCCGGTGCGGCCTGCAGCAGCACCGGGGGTGATCGCCAGAGCTGGATGCCCAGCCACACGAGGTAGGCGCCACCGACCAGCTTGAGCACCGTCAGCGCTTGCGCCGACGCCTGCAGCAGCGCACCGATGCCCACCATCGACAACGCGATCAGCGCCGTGAAGCCCAGGGCGCCACCGGCCACCGTGAACAGCGTGCGCCGATGGCCGTGCAGCGCGCCGTGCGTCAGCACGAGCAGGCTGTTGGGGCCGGGCGTCAGCGACAGACCGATGGCCGCGACCAGATAGATCAACCAGGCGTGCAGCGACATCGGATGGCTCGGTGGCGCCCGTCCTGCCTCACTTGCCGGCCGGGATCTTGCCCTCCACGCCTTTGACGTAGAAGTTGATGCCGCTCAGAAACTTGTCGTCGGCCACCTCGTCCTTCTTGATCACCTCCTTGCCGTCCTGGCCGACGATGGGGCCCTTCCAGATGACGAAGCTGCCGTCCTTCAGGCCGGCCTTGACCTTCTCGACCTTGTCCTTCAGTTCGGCCGGCACCTTGTCGCTGATCGACACGATGTCGATGGCACCTTCCTTGACGCCCCACCAGGTGTTGCCGCCGCCCTGCCAGCCGCCGTCCAGCGCCTCCTTCACGGCCTTGACGTAGTACGGGCCCCAGTTGATGACGGCGCTGGCCAGGTGGGCCTCGGGCGAATAGGCGCTCATGTCGCTGTCCCAGCCGAAGGCCAGCTTCTTGTTCTTGCCCGCCGTCTGCAGCACGGCCGACGAGTCGGTATTCTGGAACAGCACGTCCGCGCCCTGGTTCAGCAGGCTCTGCGCGGCCTCGGTCTCCTTGGCGGTGTCGTACCAGGTATTGACCCACACCACCTTGGTCTTCACCTTCGGGTTGACGCTTTGCGCACCCAGCGTGAAGCTGTTGATGTTGCGGATGACCTCGGGGATGGGGATCGAGCCCACCACGCCCAGCGTGTTGGACCTGGTCATGCCGCCGGCGATGACGCCGGCCATGTAGGCGCCCTCGTAGGTGCGGCTGTCGTAGGTGCGCATGTTGGCGCCCTGCTTGTAGCCGGTGGCATGCTCGAACCTGACATCGGCGTGGTCGGTGGCCACCTTCAGCATGGGCTCCATGTAGCCGAAGGTGGTACCGAAGATCAGCTTGCTGCCCTGGCCCACCATGTCGCGGAAGACACGTTCGGCGTCGGCCGCCTCGGGCACTTTCTCGACGAAGCTGGTGATCACCTTGTCGCCGAATTCCTTCTCGATCGCCTTGCGGCCGTTGTCGTGCGCAAAGGTCCAGCCACCGTCGCCCACCGGGCCGACATAGGCGAAGGCGATCTTCAGCGGCTCGGGCTTGGGCGCGGGGGCCGAGGCGGGCGCGGGGGCCGGCGCCGCCGCGGTGGGCGCGGGTTCTTCCTTCTTGCCGCAGCCCACCAGCGCCGCGGTGGCGGCGATGGCCGAGAGGCTGCCGAGCTTGAGCAGCTTGCGCTTGACGGTATCGGTCATGGGTTCTCGCTCCTGGGTGAGGTTGTGGCGTCGATTATCGGGACGCCGGTCACGCCCCCGGGTGGAAGGGCTTGCCGATCGAGGCCGGCATGTTGGCCTTGATGAAGCGGGCGTTGCGGCTGATCAGCACCAGCACGACGATGGTGGCCAGGTAAGGCAGCATGCTCAGCAGCTGGCTGGCCACCTCCACGCCCTCGCCCTGCAGGTGGAACTGCAGCATGGTGACGCCGCCGAACAGGTAGGCGCCCAGCAGCACGCGCGCCGGCCGCCAGGTGGCGAAGGTGGTCAGCGCCAGGGCGATCCAGCCCTTGCCGGCGACCATGCCTTCCATCCACAGCGGCGAATAGACCACCGACAGGTAGGCACCCGCCAGCCCGCACAGCGCACCGCCGGCACACACGGCCGCCAGGCGGATGCGGCGCACGGGGTAGCCCAGCGCGTGCGCCGATTCGGGCGATTCGCCCACCGCGCGCAGCACCAGGCCGGCACGGCTGCGGTACAAAAACCACGCCAGCGCGGCGGTCAGCGCCATCGCCAGATAGACCATCGGGTGCTGGCGGAACAGCGCCACCCCGAGGAAGGGAATGTCCGCCAGCCCGGGGACGGCAAAGCTGGCGCGCTCGCCCAGGCGCGCCTGCACATAGCCGATGCCGACGAAGGCCGAGAAGCCGGCACCGAACAGGCTGAGCGCCAGCCCGGTGGCGTACTGGTTGGTGTTGAGCCAGATGACCAGCCAGCCGAAGACCGCCGCCAGCAGCGCACCCGCCGCGGCGCCGGCAGCGAACGCGACCCCGTCGCTGCCGGTGTGCACCGCGGTGGCATAGCCGGCAATGGCCGCCACCAGCATCAGGCCCTCGGCACCGAGGTTGACGATGCCGGCACGCTCGTTGATCAGCAGCCCGAGGCCGGCGATGGCGAGCACGGTGCCGGCGTTGAGGGTGGCGGCGATGAGCAGGGCGAAGGATTCCATGTCAGGTGCCTCCGGCCACCTTGCGTGCCGCACCGAAGCGCACGCGGTAGTGGATCAAGGTGTCGCATGCCAGCAGCGCAAACAGCAGCAGCCCCTGAAAGACGCCGGTCAGCGATTTCGGCAGCCCCATGCGCGACTGCGCCAGCTCACCGCCGATGTAGAACATGCTCATCAGCACGGCCGACAGCACGATGCCCACCGGGTGCAGCCGGCCGACGAAGGCGACGATGATGGCCGCGAAGCCGTAGCCGGCCGGCACATGGGGCGTGAGCTGGCCCAGCGGCCCGGCCGCTTCCAGCGCACCGGCCAGCCCGGCCAGGCCACCCGACAGCAGCAGCGCCGTCCACAGCGCGCTGCGCGACGAGAAGCCGGCATAACGCGCCGCCAGCGGCGCCAGCCCGCCCACCTGCAGCTGGAAGCCGCGGTACAGCCGGAACAGGAAGATCCACATCGCACCCACGCCCACCAGGGCGATCAGCGTGCCGATGTTGGCGCGCAGATGGGGCACCAGGCGCGGGACCTTCGTGATGGCGTCGAAGGTGATGGTCTGCGGGAAGTTGTAGCCCCTGGGGTCCTTCCAGGGCCCGTAGACCAGCCACGACAGCAGCAGCGTGGCCACATAGACCAGCATCAGGCTGACCAGGATCTCGTTGGCGTTGAAGCGGTCGCGCAGCAAGGCCACGATGGCCGCCCACAGCATGCCGCCCAGCACGCCGGCCAGCAGGATGGCGACCACGATGCCGCGGCCCAGCCAGGCCAGGTCGGGCCCGGAAAGCATCGCCACCCAGCCGCCGGCCATGGCGCCCAGCACGAACTGCCCTTCGGCACCGATGTTCCACACATTGGCGCGGAAGCACAGCGCCAGGCCGAGCGCGATCAGCACCAGCGGCGTAGCCTTGATCGACAGCTCCGACAGCGCATACAGGCTCTTCACCGGCTCGACGAAGAACATCTGCAGCCCGCGCACCGGGTCCTTGCCGAGCAGCGCGAACAACGCCACGCCGATGGCCACCGTGATCGCCAGCGCGATCAGCGGCGACAGCAGCGACAGCGCGCGGCTGGGCTGCGCGCGGGGTTCAAGGCGCAGCACGGTTGGCCTCCCGCACGGCACCGGGGAACAGCCCGCTCATCCACTCGCCGATGCGCTCCACCGTGGCCTGCCCGATCGGCACGCTGGGCGAAACGCGACCCTGCGCGATCACCAGCAGCCGGTCGCTGATCTCGAACAGCTCGTCCAGCTCCTCGCTGACCACCAGCAGCGCGCAGCCGGCGTCGCGCAGCTTCAGCAGCTCGCCGCGGATCAGCGCCGCCGCGCCCACGTCCACGCCCCAGGTCGGCTGCGCGACGATCAGCAGCCTCGGGTTGGCGTCGATCTCGCGGCCGACGAGAAATTTCTGCAGGTTGCCGCCCGACAGGCTGCGCGCCGCGGCATCGGGGCCGCCGGCCTTGACCTGGAAGCGCTCGATGATCTTCGCCGCCAGTGCGCGCACGCGCGCCGGTGCGATCCAGCCACCGGCCCGGACGGTGGACGTGCGCGTCAGCAGCGTGTTCTGCGCCAGGCTCAGCGTGGGCACGGCGCCGCGGCCCAGGCGCTCCTCGGGCACGAAATGCAGGCCCTCGTGGCGGCGCCTGCGCGGTGAGTGGCGCGCGATGTCGCGGCCATCGAGCCGGATGCTGCCGGCCGGCGCGCGCGCATCCTCGCCCGACAGCGCCGCCATCAGCTCCTGCTGGCCGTTGCCCGAGACGCCGGCGATGCCGACGATCTCGCCCGCGCGCACGGCAAAGCCGATGTCCTTCAGGTCGACGCCGAAGGGGTCGGCCCTGCCCAGGCTCAGGCCCTGCACCACCAGCACCTCGGCGCCCTGCGTGGCGGCACGCGGCTGCAGCGCCGGCGGCTCGGCGCCGATCATCAGCCGCGACAGGCTGGCGTTGCTCTCCTGCGTGGGGTCGACCTCGCCGGTGACGCGGCCGCCGCGCAGCACCGTGCAGTGGTGGCACAGCGCGCGGATCTCGTCGAGCTTGTGGCTGATGTAGAGGATGCTGGTGCCGGCCTCGCTCAGGCGGCGCAGCGTGAGAAAGAGCTTGTCCACCGCCTGCGGCGTCAGCACCGAGGTCGGCTCGTCCAGGATCAGCAGCTGCGGGTTCGTCAGCAGCGCGCGCACGATCTCCACGCGCTGCTTCTCGCCCACGCTGAGCGTGTGCACCGGGCGCAGCGGATCGACGTCCAGCCCGTAGGTGTGCGCCACCTCGCCGATGCGCGAGGCCACCTGCGCCAGCGAGCCGGCCTTGTCCAGGCCCAGCCAGACGTTCTCGGCCACGGTCAGCGTGTCGAAGAGCGAGAAGTGCTGGTAGACCATGCTGATGCCCAAAGCGCGCGCCGCGGCCGGGCTACCCACCTGCACCGGCTGGCCGTTCCAGTGCAGGCTGCCGGCATCGGGCTGCACGGCGCCGTAGATGATCTTCATCAGCGTGCTCTTGCCGGCGCCGTTCTCGCCCAGCACGGCGTGGATCTGGCCCGGCAGCACGCGCAGGTGCACGTCGTCGTTGGCACGCACCGCGGGGTATTGCTTGCAGATGCCGCTCAGTTCGAGCCGGGGTGTGGTCATGAGGGGCTGCGGATGTAGAGGCGCCGGCCAGCCACCCAGGTGGCGGCCAGGTGGCGCTCGTCGGACAGCATCATCCAGGCAAAGACCTTTTCGTGCAGGTCGCGTGCCACCTGCTGGCGGCGCGCATCGACGGCACCGACGGCCCAGTCCCACAGGCACAGGTCGGCCATCAGGCCGGGTTCGAGCCGGCCGATCTCGTCATCGAGCTGCAGCTGCCGGGCCGCACCCCGCGTGGCCGCGTGCAGTGCGCACCAGGCGGTGAGCCGGCGGCCGCCCAGCGCCTGCACCCGGTAGCCGTCGGCCAGCGTGCGCTGCATCGACAGGCTGGTGCCGCCGCCCACGTCGCTGGCCATGCTGACACCCACGCCGGCATCGGCCAGCACAGGCCAGTCGAGCAGGCCGCTGCCGAGAAAGAGGTTGCTGCTCGGGCAGAAGGCGATGTGCGCACCGCTGTCGCGCAACACCGGCAGGTCGCCCTCCTCCAGCCAGATGCCATGCGCCAGCACGCCGCGCCGGTGCAGCAGCCCGGCGCGCGCATAGACGTCGAGGTAGCTGCGCGCTGCGGGAAAGAGTTCGCGCACCCAGCGCAGCTCGGCGCGGTTTTCGGCGACGTGGGTCTGGAAGTGCAGGCTGGGGTCGGCGCGCAGCAGCTCGCCGGCCATCGCCAGCTGCGCCGGCGTGCTGGTGGGTGCAAAGCGCACCGTCACCGCATAGCGGCTGCGGCCCCGGCCATGCCAGCGCTGGATGAGGTCGATGCAGTCGCGCCCGGCCTGCGCCACGTCGTCGCGCAATCCATCGGGCGCATGGCGGTCCATCAGCACCTTGCCGGCGACGATGCGCATGCCGCGTTCGTGCGCGGCCGTGAAGAGGGCATCGGCCGACACCTTGTGCACGGTGGGGAAGACCACCGCACTGGTGCTGCCGTGCGCCAGCAGCGCATCGAGGAAGCGCGCGGCACCGGCGGCGGCGACCTCGGGGTCGGCAAAGGTGCGCTCCGCCGGGAAGGCATGGCGGTGCAGCCAGTCGAGCAGCTCGGTGCCGTAGCTGGCGATGACCTCGAGCTGCGCGCTGTGCACATGCGCATCGATGAAGCCCGGCAGCAGCAGGCGGCCGCGCTGGTCGTCGCAGGTCCACTCGGGGCCGGGCGGGTGATCGCCGGGCTGCACACCGGCGATGCGGCCATCGTCCCCGATCAGCAGCCAGTGGTCGGGCCGCCAGCGCACGGCGGCCGAAAAGGGGTCGCCCCAGACCGGGGTGTCGACAAAATCCAGCAGGTCGGCGCGGATGGCCCTCATGGGGGCGATGCTATACAGCCTGCGCGCGCCCGCCGCGGCCATCGGCCCGGGCGCTGCCGGACAATGCAGCCGCCGGTGCGGTGTCAGCCGCCCGGCATCGCCATGACGCCAGCCACTTGCATCCTCGAATCCTTCCGCGCCGACGGCGGGCCCGCCGCGGGGGCCCGGACATGACGCCCGACCTGCGCCTGCAGGCGCTCGCCTGGCGCGCGGCGCAGCGGCCGGCGGTGGTGGTCGAGGTGGCGGGCACCCGCGGCTCGGTGCCGCGCGAGGCCGGCACGCGCATGCTGGTGGCTGCCGGCGAGGTGCTGGGCACCATCGGCGGCGGCCACCTCGAACTGAAGGCGATCGAGGCGGCACAGCGCCTGCTGGCCCGTGTGGACGAACCGCGCCAGCCGCCTGAACCGCACGAGTTGCACTTTGCGCTCGGCCCGTCACTCGGCCAGTGTTGCGGCGGCGCCGTCACGCTGCGGCTGACGCCGCTGGCCGCTGACGACCCGGCCCGCTGGGACACGACACCGCCGCGCTTTCGCCTGCAACTGTACGGCGCCGGCCATGTCGGCCGTGCCATCGTGCGCCTGCTCGAAGGCCTGCCGTGCCGCGTGCAATGGATCGACGAGCGCGCGCGTGAATTTCCCGCCGAACCGTCGGCACCGCACATCGAGCGCATCTGCGTCGACGCGGTCGAGGCCGAGGTGGCACAGGCACCGCCCGGCGCCTGCTACCTGGTGCTCACGCACAGCCATGATCTCGACATGGCCATCACCGAGGCGGTCCTGAAGCGCGGCGACTTTGCCTGGCTGGGCCTGATCGGATCGGCCACCAAGCGCGCCCGCTTTCTGCGCCGCTTCGAGGCGCGCGGCATCGCGCCCGCGGTGCTGGCGCGCATGACCTGTCCGATCGGCGTGCCGGGCATCACCGGCAAGGAGCCCGAGGTGATCGCAGTGGCCGCGGTGGCGCAACTGCTGCAGGCCGCCAGCGCGGCAGCCTGAACGCCAGAGGCGGAATCAGTCCCCTTCGGCGACCCGCTTCAGGCCTTCGAAATCGGCCACGTGCACGGTATAGCCGGCGACATGGATCAGCCCCATGCGGGTGAGGCTGCGCATCAGGCGCGAGAGCGTCTCGGGGGTGATGGCCAGTTGCGAGGCGATGTCGCGCTTGCGCTCGCCGAGCTTGATCACGCCGCGCTGCGGGCTGTCGGCCACGGGCTGGAAGCGCTCGACCAGCCACTGCGCAAAACGGGCCGGCGCGTCCTTGTGCATCAGGCCATGGGTGCTGACCGCCAGCGCATGGACCTCGCGCGCCAGGCTGGCGACCAGCCGGCGGCCCAGCATCGGCTGGCTGATCAGCAGCGCCTGCACGTCTTCGCGCGGCAGCTCCACCACCACCAGCGGGCTCACCGCGCGCGCGTCGATCGGATGCGGCACGTCGATCCAGGCCGAACTCTGGTCGAGCCAGCCGGGGCCACGCACCGGCCGTTCGATGCGGAACTGGCCATCGTGCGTGCAATGGCCCAGCGCCGCGTCACCGTCGCGCACGAAGACCAGCGAACGCGCCGCTTCCTGTTGCGTGAAGATGATGCCGCCCTGCGATACGAAGCGGGGCCGCGCCATCGCGGTGAGGGCTGCGAGTTCGGGGCCGGTCAGCGCCGGGCTGCCCAGCAAATCGTTCCAGACACGGGCGTCGGGCATCAGGGCCTCCGCGCTGCGCATGGGGCGGCGGGCACCGGCCACCGGCGGCACGACTTCCGGCGGGCGCAAAGCCCGCTCGGCCAGCAGCGTGGCGCCATCCTGGCGACTGTCGATCACTTGCAAAGGTCCCATGCGATTCGGCTCGAGGCCCCTCCGTGGCCCATCGGGTCCGAACAGCCGGACCGGCCTTCGAGGGCCAGGTGGTCAGGATCAGGCCTGCCGTGCCTCGAAAGTGGGCGTTGGCGCACTGTCGGGCAGCCGGGCCCGGAAGCCCTTGCGCCAGATCAACGGCCGCGCGGCCCCCTTCTCCGGGCAAGGGCTCGATCCGTGAACGAAGGCCGCTGTGGCGGCGTCTACAACTCGGCGACGTAGTGCTCGAGGCGGGTCGATTCGCCGGCGAGCAGGTAGTCACGCACGCGCGCTTCCAGCGCCTGGTCGGCCAGCGTGGCGCGGGCGCGCTGGTGCAGGTAGTCGGCCCAGCTGGTGACGATGAAGCGCTCGACATAGCGCGTCGGGTCCGACAGGTCGCGGTAGACGCGCCAGAACGTGGCGCCGTCGCGCCGTCGCGGCGCACGCAGCAGGCTCACCGCTTCCAGGAATTCGGCCGTGCGGCCGGGCTGCACGCGGTAGGCGATCTCCACCGCCACCGGTCCGGCCTCGGGATCGGGCTCGTGCACGATGAAGAGGTTGTCGGCGGTCTTGACCTGCGTGACCTCGCCGACCTCGCTCATGCGCAGCGGGAACGGCCGCGCCAGCAGCAGCCCGGCGAGCATGCACAGGCCGGCGAGCGCCAGCGCCGCCTGCAGGCCGGCGATGTCGGACAAGGCACCCCAGAAGGCCGAGCCGATGGCGAACGACCCGAGTGCGCACAGTGTGTGCAGCGCGGTGGCGCGCGCGCGCACCCAGGGCGGCACGCTGGTCTGGGTGGCGGTGTTGAAGGTCGACATCACGGCCATCCAGCTGCCGCCGGCCAGCAGCAGCACGCCGTAGACCAGCGGCGCCCAGTGCGTCAGCGCGGTCACCGCCATCACCCCCGCATAGACCACGCAGCCCAGCGCAACCAGCCGCTCCAGCCCGAGCCGGCTGCGCAGCGCGCCGACGAAGAGACCGGTCACCACCGCCCCGGCCCCCATGCAGCCGATGAGGAAGCCGAAGCCGGCGGCGCCCAGGCCGAGCTGGCGCGCCGCGATCACCGGCAGCAGCGCCCACAGCGCCGAGCCCGCGGCCCCGTAGGCCACCGTGCGCACCAGCTGGGCCAGCAGCACCTCGGAGTGGCGCGCGAAGCGCAGCGCGCTGAGCATGCCGCCCCACAGGCGTTCGGCCGGCAGCCGGCTGGGCGGGTGCGGTCGCGGCGGAAATCGCCGCACCGATTCCAGCAGCGCCAGCACACCCAGCACCGAGAGCACGAAGACCCAGCCGCTGCCGGCGGCGACGAAGACCCAGCCGGCAGCCGCCGGGCCCAGCGCGCGCGCCGCGTTGTACGAGATGCCGACGGCGGTGATGGCCTGCGGCAGCTCCGGCCGCGGCACCACGTCGACGATGGCCGAGTTCCACGACGGCGACAGCAGCGCCGTGCAGCAGCCGACCACGAAGGTCATCACCAGCAGCGTGGCTGCCCCCGCCCAGCCGGCCAGCACCAGCAACGCCAGCAACGCCACCGTGGCCGCCTGCACGATCAGCGCGCCGAGGATGAGCTGCCGGCGGTCGGTGGTGTCGGCCAGCACGCCGGCGGGCAGCGCGAACAGGAACATCGGCAGAAAGACCGCGGTCTGCACCAGCGCCGCCAGGAAGGACGAACCCGTCAACTCGACCATCAGCCAGGCCGTGGCCATGGCCTGCATCGCATTGCCGACGAAATAGATCGAACCGCCGGTCAACAGCGCGCGGAACGGCCGGTGGCGCAAGGTGGCGCGGATGCCCGGTTCAGGCTGGGGAACGGCAGTGGCCATCGGGTGAATGCGAGCCTATCACCGGGGCGCCGGCGGCGCAGCCCGGCTCACAGCACCAGCAGCGCGCGAAAGTCGTTGACGTTGGTGAAGGTCGGCCCCGTCTGCACCAGATCGCCCAGTGCCGAGAAGAAGCCGTAGGCGTCGTTGGCGTCCAGCCGCTCGGCCGGCCGGATGCCGAGTGCGGCCGCGCGCGCCAGCGTATCGGGGGCGACGAAGGCGCCGGCGTTGTCCTCGATGCCGTCGATGCCGTCGGTATCGGCCGCCAGCACATGCACGCCCGGCTGGCCCTGCAGCGCGATCGCGCAGCCGAGCAGGAATTCGGTCGCCCGGCCGCCGCGGCCGCGCGGCGCACCCGGCGCGCGCGCGCGCACGGTGACCGTGGTCTCGCCGCCGGAGAGGATCACGCAGGGCCGCACGAAGGGTTCGCCCCGCCGCGCCACCGCGCGCGCCAGCGCGGCGTGCACCTTGCCGACCTCGCGGCTCTCGCCCTCGATCTCGTCGCTGAGCACATGCGCGGCCAGGCCGATCGAACGCGCGGCGGCTGCCGCCGCCTGCAGGCTCGCCTGCGGGGTGGCGATCAGCCGCCATTCATGGCCGCGGAAGCAGGCGTCGCCCGGCTTGGGGGTTTCGAAGCTGCCGCTCTCGAGCCCCGCGCGCGCGGCCGCCGGCAGCACGATGCCGTAGCGCCGGCAGATCGACAGCGCATCGGCGCAGGTGCTGGCATCGGGCACGGTGGGGCCGCTGGCAATCACCGAGGGGTCGTCGCCCGGCACATCGCTGATCAGCAGCGTGACCATGCGCGCCGGCGCTGCCGCGCGCGCCAGCCGCCCGCCCTTGATCGCCGAGAGGTGCTTGCGCACGCCATTCATCTCGTCGATGGCGGCGCCACTGGCCAGCAGGGCCTCGTTGACCGCCTGCTTGTCCGCCAGCGTGAGCCCCGGCGCCGGCAGCGACAGCAGCGCCGAGCCGCCGCCGGAGATGAGCGCGATCACCAGGTCATCGGACGACAGGCCCCGCACCAGCTGCGCGATGCGCGCCGCCGCCTGGCGTCCGGCCTCGTCGGGCACGGGGTGCGCGGCCTCGACGACCTCGATGCGCCCGGGGCGCTCGCGCCAGGCCGGCGGCACATGGCCGTAGCGCGTGACGACCAGCCCCGACAGCGGTGCCGAGGCCGGCCACAGCGCGTCCAGCGCCGCCGCCATCGCGCCACCGGCCTTGCCGGCACCGATGACCACGGTGCGGCCGCGCGCCGGGTCGGGCGGCGTCGGCAGGTGGGCAGCCAGGCCCTGCGCGGGCAGCGCACGCTCGACCGCGGTGCGGTACAGCGCCAGCAGCAGCGCGCGCGGGTCGTCGGTACCCGGCAGGCGTGGCGGCGGGACGTTCATGCGGCGGTGGGATGGACGACGCAGTTGCAGCCGGCGTCCTTGGCCGCCTGCAGCGACACCTCGGCCTCGGACCAGGCGGCCCGCCAGTGTTCGATGTCGTTGAAAGGCCGCGAGATGCCGACGCTGACGGTGCAGCGCAGGTGGCCGCCGCCTTCGCCGAGGCCGGTCTGCACGGCCGCCACGGCGGCACGCAGGCGTTCGCCCAGGATCGCGGCCTTGCCGACATCGGCGCTGACGCAGCCGACGACGAATTCGTCGCCGCCGACGCGGGCGACGAAGTCGTCGGCACGCAGCGTCGATTCCAGCGCCAGCCCGATCAGGCGCAGCACGTCGTCGCCGGCGGCCTCGCCATGCAGGCGGTTGATGCGGCCGAACTGGTCGACATCGACATGCATCAGCGCCACCGGCTCGTGCTGCCGGCGCGAGAAGTGGCGGCGCAGCACCTCGTCGAGGCCGTTCTCGTTGAGCAGCCGCGTCAGCGGGTCGCGCGTGGCGAGTTCGCTCAGCTGGCGCGTCAGCTGCAACGTGTGCATCCACAGCAGCGTGGGCCCGAGCAGCAGCGCCGCCAGCATCAGCACGGCATCGTAGAAGGGGTCGGTGACCGCGGCCGCCTGCACCGACCCGGCCATCAGGTCGTGCACCGTATTGCCCAGGCTCAGCAGCGCCAGCACCGCCAGCACGACCGACAGCAGCAGCAGCGGCATGCGCAGCAGCGGGGTGTCGCGGTGGGCGTCGCGCGCCGCGGTGACGGCCAGCCAGCCGAACAGCGCCGTCAGCGTCAGCTGCAGCACGATCGGACGCGCGAGCTCGCCGAAGACCGCACGCGCGCCCACGGCCACGGCCGCAAATGCCAGCACGACGAGGCCGAGCACGCGCCACGACAATTCTTCGCGGTGCATGAAGCGCTGCTGTCCACGGCGCAGCAGCAGCACCGCGGCCACCGCGGTGGCGTCGATCAGCGCGCCCAGCAACACCCCGGCCGAGCGGTCCACCTGCATCGGCACCGCGAAGACCAGGCCGAACAGCGACAGTCCCAGGGCGAAGGTCGCCATGCCGCTGCGGCCCTGGATCTGCTTGGCGATGACGAGGAACATGCCCCCGGTGCATGCCAGTGTCAGCGCCAGGACGACGGCGACCGTGCTCGACTCCATGCACCCTTCCTGAATAGCCCGATGACGCCGGGGATTATGGGCTGCCCGCCCGCGGGCTCGGCGACCGTCAGCCCTGGCGCATCGCCTGCAGCAGATCCTGCGCGCCCGCCGCCAGGATGCGCGCATCGGAACTCACGGTGACGAAGCGGAAACCCCGGGCGATGCGCGCCAGCGCCACGTCGGGCCGGCCGTTGTGCACGCCGGCCTGCACGCCGTGCGCGCGCGCGCGCTCGACGATGTGGTCGATGGCCTGCGCCACCTTGGGGTCGACGTCGTCGAAGACCGGCTTGCAGCCCAGCGCCAGCGACAGGTCCGAGGGGCCGATGTAGATCGCATCCAGCCCCTCCACCGACAGGATGGCATCGAGGTTGTCCAGCGCCTGTGCGGTCTCGATCATCGCGAAGGCGACGAGGGTCTGGTTGGCTTGGGTGGCGTAGTCGGCACCGCCATACAGTGCCGCGCGCACCGGGCCGAAGCTGCGTGCACCCTGCGGCGCGTAGTGCGTATACGACACCAGGCGCTGCGCGTCCTCGCGCGTATTGACCATCGGGCAGATGACGCCGTAGGCGCCGGCGTCCAGCGTCTTCATCACGATGCCGGGCTCGAGCCAGGGCACGCGCACGATGGGCACCGTGGCCGTGGTGCTGATGGCCTGCAGCATGCCGACCATCTGCGCATAGTCGATGACGCCATGCTGCATGTCGATGGTCAGCGTGTCCCAGCCCTGATGCGCCATCACCTCGGCGCTGAAGGCATTCGGTACCGCCAGCCAGCCGTTGACGGCGGCCTGGTCGTTCTTCCACAGGGTGCGCAGGCGGTTTTCTCTCATCGGGTGGACTCGGCTCGGGTTGAGGGTCAGGGCAGGATGCCGTGACCGGCCGGATCATCGTACAAGCATCCCCCGCGGTCGGTTCTTCTTGACGCAGCGGCATCGACGGCACAGCATCGACCGCCCTTCGAGCGCTTCAACCACCGACCCGCAGGCCTTCGCCGTGAGCACCGCTTCCGCCTCCCCGACCCCCGCGCCGATGTTCGACCGCCTGCTGCTCACCGGCGCCGCCGGCGGCCTGGGGCGCGTGCTGCGGCCGCGGCTGAAGGCGCGCTGCCGCGTGCTGCGCGTCAGCGACATCGCCGACCTGGGGGCGGCCGGCCCCGGCGAGGAACCGATGCCCGCGCCGCTGCAGGACAAGGCGGCGGTGATGGCACTGCTGCAGGGCGTGCAGGCGGTGGTGCACCTGGGCGGCATCTCGACCGAGCATGCCTTCGAGGACATCCTGCCGGCCAACATCGTGGGCACCTACCATGTCTACGAGGCGGCGCGCGTGCACGGCACCAAGCGCATCGTCTTCGCCAGCTCGAACCACGTCACCGGCTTCTACAGGCAGAGCGAGACCATCGATCCGCGCATGCCCGTGCGGCCCGACGGCTACTACGGCCTGAGCAAGGCCTTCGGCGAGAACCTGGCGCAGTTCTATTTCGACCGTTGGGGCATCGAGACGGTGAGCCTGCGCATCGGTTCGTCCTTCCCCGAACCGGTCGATCGCCGCATGCTGGCCACCTGGCTGAGCTACGACGACCTCGAGCGCCTGGTGTGGGCGGCGCTGACGGCGCCGGCGGTGGGCCACACGGTGATCTACGGGATGTCGGACAACGTGACGACCTGGTGGGACAACACACCGGCGCGCCATGTCGGCTACCGGCCGCGCGACAGCTCCGAGCCCTTCCGCGCCGCTGCCGAGGCGCGCCAGCCCGCCATCGACCCCACGCAGCCCGCGGACCTGTACCAGGGCGGCGGATTCGTCACCAGGGGGCCGTTCTGAAGCCGATGTCCAGCCCTGCCCTGACGACCCTTCACGGCAACGAGCCGCGCGTGCCGTTCACCACCGCCTCGCGCTACCCCGACCCGGCGGTCAGCGTGCTCGATGAGCGTTTTCTCGCGCTTCGCCTGTACAGTGCCAGCGTCGAACAACTGGCCAGCGGCATGCGCTGGGCCGAAGGGCCGGTGTGGTTCGGCGACGGCCGCTGCCTGCTGGTGTCGGACATCCCGAACGACCGCATCCTGCGCTGGGACGAGTCCTCGGGCGCGGTGAGCGTCTTCCGCCAGCCCTCGAACCACGCCAACGGCCATGCGCGCGACCGCCAGGGGCGGCTGGTGAGCTGTGAGCACCGCACGCGTCGCATCACGCGCACCGAATACGACGGCAGCATCACCGTGCTGGCCGACCGCTGCGACGGCAAGCGCCTCAACTCGCCCAACGACATCGTCTGCGCGCACGACGGCAGCCTGTGGTTTACCGACCCGCCGTTCGGCATCGCCGGCTGGTGGGAAGGCGAGCCGGCCACGCCCGAAGGGCCGCAGGCGGTCTACCGGCTGCACCCCGGCAGCGGCCAGTTGCAGCCCGTCATCACCGACCTCGCCGGCCCCAACGGCCTGGCCTTCTCACCCGACGAGCGCGTGCTCTACGTGGTCGAGAGCCGCGCCGCGCCGCATCGGCTGATCTGGGCCTACGACGTGGGCGCCGACGGTGCATTGTCGGGCCGCCGCGTGATCGTCGACGCCGACGGCCCCGGCGCGCTCGACGGCTTCGCGGTCGATGCCCGGGGCCACCTGTGGTGCGGCTGGGGCAGCGACGGCCGCCCCGGCGCCGACGCCGAGGGCCTGGACGGCGTGCGCGTCTTCACGCCCGAGGGCCATGCCATCGGCCACATCCACCTGCCCGAACGCTGCGCCAATGTCTGCTTCGGCGGGCGGCGGCGCAACCGCCTGTTCATGGCGGCCAGCCATTCGCTGTATGCGCTGTTCGTCAACGTGCAGGGGGCGGTGGCGTGGTGACGGCCCGATGAGCGCTCTCGAGCGAATGTGGCTTTGCCACTTTGCTCGACCCCCGCGGGGGGCGGGCTGGGCGCAGCCAGGCCCTGGGGGTGCGCTCGAGCCAATGTGGCTTTGCCACTTTGCTCGCCCCCCGCGGGGGGCGGGCTGGGCGCAGCACGGCCCTGGGGGTCTCAGTACCCCGCGGCCTGCGCGCTGGCCAGCCAGTCGGCCACGTCGCCCAACGGATTGATGTCGCCGTTGATGGCGGGCACCAGGTACCACACCTTTGCGTCCTTGACCCCGACATAGGCCTTGCTGCCACTGTAGTAGCGATAGACGTAGCCATCGGCGTTGCCGGCAGCGCCTTGCGACGGATGCAGATACTGCGGGTAGGCGGCCTCCAGGTAGTCGAAGATGCGGTCCGCATCGGTCTGCTGGGCACGTGGCGGCAGCACGGTCACGCGCTCGATCAGGGCCAGATTCTGGCGCTGGATCACGGTACCCGGTGTCCAGCCGGCGACCGGCAGTTCGGCGTAGACACCACCGGCATCGACGGTCGGCAGCGCCGCGATGCGGTCGACGACGGCCATGCCGGGTGTCGTCACCCGTGCGAAGACCGTGAAGCCGCCGTTCTGGTTGTCGAGGTTGGCCGAGTTGTCGGCCAGGTTGACGAACCACTGGCTGGTGGCACTGTTCGGGTTGCTGCCCACCTTGGCCATGGCCACCGTCCCGCGAACATTCGAACGCGCGGCACTGAATTCATTCTGGATCTGCCCGCGGGAGGTCACGGACTGGCAGCAGGTGCTGCTGTCGGCTGCCCACCGGAAGCCTCCGCCCTGCACCACGAAATTGCGCACGCTGCGATGGAAGAAGACATCACTGTAGTCGCCGGCGCGTACGTAGCCCAGAAAGTTGCCGACGGAGATGGGCGCCTCGCCGTCGAGCAGCCTGAAGTCGATCGGCCCCTGGCTGGTGTGCAGGCGCACCAGAGTGTCCTGCGCGTAGGCGGGTACGACGGCCATGTGCACCAGCAGTGCCAGCCAGGCGAAGGCGCCTCGGAAGCGAATCGACAAGGGTTTCATATTTCGGAGTGAGAAATGCCTGAATACGGCTCGGGATTGTGCGTCACCCGCCATGCAGGCCCGGATGCCGGACGGGTATCCGACGCCTATACTGCCGCAGCCCTGTTCTGCCGCCGCCTCCCCTGGCGGCTTCCGCGCGCCGCCGATGAACAACGCCACTCAGAGCTTTCTGGGCCGCTACCGGCTGGTGAAGGTACTGGGCCAGGGCGCCATGGGGGTGGTCTACGAGGCCGTGGACACGCGGCTCAACCGCACCGTGGCCATCAAGACGGTGCTGCGCAGCCACATGGCCGACGAGACCACGGCCAGTGAATATGCGTCGCGCTTCGAGCGCGAGGCCCAGGCCGCGGCACGGCTGGCGCACCCGCACGTCGTCACCGTCCATGACTTCGGCGAGCACGAGGACATCTCGTACATCGTGATGGAGTTCGTGCGCGGGCGCGAGCTCAACCACGCCTTCGAAGCCGGCGAGTCGTTTGCGCTGTCCGAGGCGATCCGCATCATGCGCGAACTGCTGGCAGCGCTGGACTATGCGCACCAGCAGGGCATCGTCCACCGCGACATCAAGCCCGCCAACGTGATGCTCGACCAGGCCGGCCACGTCAAGCTGACCGACTTCGGCGTCGCCCGCGTGGCCAGCGCCACCCAGGACCGCACCATGCCGGGTACCCTGGTGGGCACGCCGAGCTACATGTCGCCCGAGCAGATCCTCGGCCTGGCGGTGGGTTCGCGCGCCGACATCTTCGCCGCCGGCGTCATCCTCTACCAGTTTCTGACCGGCAAGCGGCCCTTCAGCGGCGGCGGGCCCTTCGGTGTGCAGCGCAAGATCGTCCAGGACGACCCCGAGCCGCCATCGGTGGCAAACCCAAAGCTGCCCGCCGGCTTCGACCTCATCGTCGCACGCGCGCTGGCCAAGCAGCCGGAAGACCGCTACGAGACCGCAGCCGCCTTCGCGCATGACCTCGAGCGCATCGGCAGCACGCTGCCGCGCGAGTTGCCGCACATCGACCTCGACTTCTCCGCTGCACCGCCGCCGCCGGTGGCGACGACCAGGGCTGCGCCCGCGGCCACGGCGCCCGCGCCGGTCGGGCTGACGCTGAAGGCCGATCTGTCCGCGCCGGCACCCGCCGTGCCGCCACCGCCACCATCGGACGGCGGCAGCCAGCGCCCACCACCGGACCCCGAGGCCACGGTCATCATGGCGCGGCCGTCGGCACCCGAAGCACCGGTGACGCAGCCGGCCCGCCGCCCGCCCGCGCCGCCGGTGGCCGCGCCCACCGTGCAGCGGCCGCCCGTCGCCTCCGCAGCCGCCGCAGCATCCCCGGCGCCGGCGCCGCGCCCGCCGGCCGCGCCGAAGTTGCCGCCCGCTCCGATCGGCACCCGTCCGGCACGCCCTCCCGCCGCCCCCAGGCCCATGCCGCCGCCGCCGCGACAGGCCGCGGTGTCCAACGCCACCCGGCGCACCTTGCTGCCGTTGGCCGCGGGTGCCGCCGTTGCCGTGCTGGCGCTGGCCACCTGGCTGCTGATGGGTAAACCGACCCGCGCGCCAGCCGAGGCCGCCGCACCGACGCAGACCGCCCCGCCTTCTCCCGCCGCGCCACCCGCCGCGGCGCCCGCAGCGCCGCCCGTGATGCCGAGCGTCACCCCCCCGGCCCCCAGCCCGCCGATCGTCGCGCCGACCGTGGTCGAAGCGGCAGTTCCGGCCGCCCCAAAGGCGACACCGACACCGGTACCGGCCGCTGCGGCGCCGGCACCCGAGCCGACGCGCCGTCCGACGGCCGAGCGCGCGCCCAGGCCCGCCGCCGCACCGGCGGCGCGGCCGGCGGCCACCGAACGCAGCGAGCCGCGTGGCGCGGCCGAGCCGCGCTGCATCGACCTGCTGCAACGCATGCAGCTCGGCGAGCCGCTCACGCCCGACCAGACGCAGTATTTCCAGACCCGCTGCACACGCTGATCGGCGGGCGCGCCGACTCCGTGTCGGAGGGGATGCGCAACACCCCGGCCCCGGCGCATACTGGCCCGGTGACGTTGGGATCGCCAAGGAGCCTGAATGAACCTGTCCTGTCGACTGTCGAGCCGCCGCTGCGGGCTCGTTGCGCGCGGCCTGCTCGCCACCGTCGTGCTGACGCTGGCCGCCTGCGCGTCATCGCCACCGGCTGATGCGCCGAATACCGGCGCCGACTCGCCGCCGCCGCCACCGGCACCCGTTGCCGCGCCGGCGCCGGCGCCGGCACCGGCGGCCGCCCCGGCACCGGCCCCGGCCGCCCCACCGCCGCCGATCCTGCCCTTCGAACAGGCGGTGCTGAGCGCCGCCAATACCCTGCTGGGCCGGGCACAACTGCCACCCAACAGCCGGCACGATGTCGTCATCGACCCGCTGATCGACGGCATGACCGGCGCCCAGACCGTCACCACGCAGGCCATGGGGGTGCGGCTCGCGCAGCTCATCAAGGACAGCTACCCGCGCTACACCGTGCAGCCCTTCAAGGCCGGCACCGTGCAACAGGGGCCGCTGGTGCTGATCGGCACCTTCACCGGCGTCAACGGCGAACGCAAGACCGAAGGCAGGCGTGAGGCCTACCGCATCTGCCTGGCGCTGGCCGACCTGAAAACCGGCAAGCTGGTCAGCAAGGGGCTGGCCTTCGCCACCCCCGACGGCGTCGATCCGTCGCCGGTGCCCTTCTTCCGCGACGCGCCGGTGTGGATGGACGACCCGGCGACCAGCGGCTATATCCGCACCTGCCAGGGCACCAAGGCCGGTGACCCGATCAACCCGGCCTATATCGACCGCATCATCACCGCGGCCACCGTCGCCGATGCCATCGAATCGTATGGCGCCGGCCGCTTTGCCGATGCGCTCAAACTGTACGAGACGGCGCTCGACAGCCCCGGCGGCGACCAGTTGCGCGTGCACACCGGGCTGTACCTCACCAACCTCAAGCTGCGTCGCATGGACGCGGCACGCAAGGCCTTTGGCGAGGTGATCGAGCGCGGGCTCGAGGCCAGGCGGCTGGGCGTGAAATTCCTGTTCCGACCCGGCACCGCGGCGATGTGGGTCGACCCCGCCGCGGGCCCGCTGCCCTACCCGATGTGGCTCAACGAGATCGCCGCGCGTGTGTCCAAGCGCCAGACCTGCCTCGAGCTCGGCGGGCATACCAGCCCGACCGGTGCCGAGCCGCTGAACCAGCGGCTGTCGCTGCTGCGCGCCGACTCGGTGCGCAAATCGATCGAAGCCATCTCGCCGGCCACGCGCAAGCGCATGGAATCCAAGGGCTACGGCTCGACGAAGACGCTGGTCGGCAACGGTCGCGACGACCTCTCGGACGCGCTCGACCGGCGCGTCGAGCTGCAGGTCAAGGACTGCACCTGAAGCGGCGCGCCCGGCGGGCCCGGCCCCGCCGGGCGCGCAGCCTCAGGCCGTCGGCAGCTGGTGGTCCTTGAACTGGTCGCGCAGCTTGTTCTTCTGCATCTTGCCGGTGGCACCCAGCGGAATGGCGTCGACGAAGACGACGTCGTCGGGCGTCCACCACTTGGCGATCTTGCCGTCGAAGAAGGCCAGCAGTTCCTCCTTCGTCACCTCGGCGCCGGGCTTCTTCATCACCACCAGCAGCGGGCGCTCGTCCCACTTCGGATGGCGGGCGGCGATGCAGGCGGCCATCGCCACCGCGGGGTGGGCCATCGCGATATTCTCGAGGTCGATGGAGCCGATCCACTCGCCGCCGGACTTGATGACGTCCTTGCTGCGGTCGGTGATCTGCATGTAGCCGTCGGCGTCGATCTTTGCCACGTCACCGGTCGGAAACCAGCCGCGACCGGCGCTGTCGGCCTGCAGCGGGTTGCCGCCCTCGCCCTTGAAATAGTCGCTGACGATCCACGGCCCGCGCACCAGCAGGTCGCCCGAGGTCTCGCCGCCGAAGGGCAGCTCGTTGCCGTTGTCGTCGACGATCTTCATGTCGACGCCGAAGATCGCGCGGCCCTGCTTGGCCATCACGGCATAACGCTGTTCCTGCGTCTGCTGCAGGTGGTGCGGCTTGAAGCTGCACACCGTGCCCAGCGGGCTCATCTCGGTCATGCCCCAGGCGTGCAGCACATGCACGCCGTACTGGTCGCCGAAGGTGCGGATCATCGCCGGCGGGCAGGCCGAGCCGCCGATGACCGTGCGCTTCATGCTGCTGAACTGCAGCTGGTTGGCCTGCACGTGCGCCAGCAGGCCCTGCCAGACGGTGGGCACGCCGGCCGACAGCGTGACCTGTTCGCTCTCGAAGAGCTCGTACAGGCTCTTGCCGTCGAGCGCCGCACCGGGGAAGACCAGCTTGGCGCCGACCATGCACGCCACGTAGGGCAGGCCCCAGGCGTTGACGTGGAACATCGGCACCACCGGCAGGATGACGTCGTTGCTCGAGCAGTTCAGCGCGTCGGGCATGGCGCCGGCATAGCTGTGCAGGATGGTCGAGCGGTGGCTGTAGAGAACGCCCTTGGGGTTGCCGGTGGTGCCGCTGGTGTAGCACAGCGAACTGGCGCTGTTCTCGTCGAATTCGGGCCAGTCGAAGCGGTCGTGGTGCTGGTCGATCAGGTCCTCGTAGCACAGCAGACCGGGGATCCTGGCGGCATCGGCCGGCAGGTGCGCGCGGTCGGTCATCGCCACCCAGTGCTTCACCGTCTTCGTGCGGCCGGCCACGGCGGCGACCAGCGGCAGGAAGGTGAGGTCGAAGAACAGCACCTGGTCTTCGGCATGGTCGGCGATGTAGAGGATCTGGTCGGGGTGCAGGCGCGGGTTGATGGTGTGCAGCACCGCACCCGAACCCGATACCGCGTAATACAGCTCCATGTGGCGGTAGCCGTTCCAGGCCAGCGTGGCCACGCGGTCGGACATCTTCACGCCCAGCGCGGCCAGGGCATTGGCCATGCGGCGCGAGCGCGACGCCATCTCCCTGTAGGTGGTGCGGTGGATGTCGCCCTCGACCCGGCGCGAGACGACTTCGCGCTCGGGGTGGTGCCTTTCGGCGTGGACGATGAGGGAGGAAATCAGCAGCGGTTGCTGCATCATCTGGCCGAGCATGGTGTCTCCTTGCGAAGGGATCTTGCCGCCCGCGGCGGTTCGGGGCGGATTCTGCGGCATGGCCGAAGCCCTGGTGGCTCAGGGTCTGGCGGCGGGCGGCGACGGGCTGCGCTCGCTCCACGGCACGCCGGCGGTGGCCCAGTCGTGGCGCGCGATGTCGAAGAACATCACGTCGACCGCATCGGCCTTGCAGTTCAGCACTTTCATCGTGGCCTCGGTCAGGGCCTGCGCCAGTTCGCGTTTCTGTTCGGGGCTGCGGCCTTCGAAGAGTTCGACTCGGATCAGGGGCATGGTGTGTCTCCGGTGTGGGCGCGACGAGCTTACCGCGGGGCCGCCCCGGCCTCGTACCAGCGCTTGATCAGCGCACGCTCGTCCTCGGTGATCTGCGTGGCGTTGTTCAGCGGCATCAGCCTGAGCACCGCCACCTGCTGGTAGATGGCCAGCGCCTGCTGGTGGATGAGTGCGTCGTCGTGCAGCGCCACGTTCTTTTGCTGCAGCTGCGCGTTGTGGCAGACGGTGCAGCGCTGTTCGATGACGGCCCTGACCTGCGCGAACGTGGCCGGGGCGTGCGCCTGCTGCGCGGGTTGCGGCTTCGGCGCCATGGCGACGACGAGCCCGACGAGGATGGCGCTGCCGCCGATGGCGTAGCCCCAGGGCGGACTCACGCCCTTGACATGGGCCTTGTGCCGCGCGACGAAGAAGTGCCGGATCAGCGCGCCGGCGAGCATCAGCAGCACCAGCACGATCCAGTTGTACCGGCCCTGGTACAGCCAGCCGTAGTGGTTGCTGAGCATGGCGATCAGCACCGGCAGCGTGAAATAGGTGTTGTGCACGCTGCGCTGCTTGCCGCGCTGGCCGTGGATGGGGTCGGCGCTTTGCCCGGCCATCATCGCGGCGACGACTTTCTTCTGCCCCGGGATGATCCAGAAGAAGACGTTGGCGCTCATCGCGGTGGCGATCATGGCGCCCACCAGCAAGAAGGCGGCGCGCCCGGCAAAGAGCTGGCAGGCGGCCCAGCTGGCGACGACGATGGTGGCGGTGATGGCCACGCCCACGAGCTGCTCGCCTCTCTCGCGCGGGCCCAGCACGCGGCAGATGGCGTCGTAGACGAGCCAGAAGACCACCAGGAAGCCCAGGGCGCTGGCGCCGGCGGCCAGCGGGCTCCAGTCGAACAGGCTCTTGTCGACGAGGAAGCTGCCGGCGTTCCACAGGTACAGCACGGTGAAGAGCGCGAAGCCGCTGAGCCAGGTGCTGTAGCTCTCCCAGTAGAACCAGTGCAGTTCGGTGTGGATCTTCTTGGGCGCCAGCATGTATTTCTGCGGGTTGTAGAAGCCCCCGCCATGCACGGCCCACAGCGCGCCGTCGACGCCCTTTTCCAGCAGGTCGGGCGATTTCGGCCGGATCAGGTGGTTGTCCAGCCAGACAAAATAGAAGCTCGAGCCCACCCACGCGATCGCCGTGATCACGTGCAGCCACCGCAGCAGCACGTTGGCCCAGTCGAGCAGGTAGGCGTCCATCGCCGCACCTACCAGGTGCGAACGCGGCCGGTGTCGATGTGCACGAAGCGCTCGCGCGCGTAGTAGCCCACGCCGCCGGCGCGCAGCTCGATCGCCGCGTCGCGCAGGTCGGCCAGCGGCACGCCCGGCAGGCGCACGTCGATGGCCCGGCCGTCCATGTGCAGGCTGCGGCGCGCCACGCCACCGCCGCCGCGCTCGCGCAGGCGCTCATTGGTGTGCGGGCTGCGGTAGGCGGAGATGATCTCGAACGGTGCCTCGGCGCGCAGCCGCTGGTGCAGCCCGTGCAGCAGGTCGTACAGCTGCGGGTCCATGCGGCCGACGGCGCCGTTGTAGTGGTCGCGCAGGAAGTGGTCCAGCGTGCCCAGCACCGGCTGCAGGTAGCGGTCGTCGACGGCGTAGGTGGTGGCCAGCCTCTCGCCGGTGTGGGTGTGCAGCAGCGACAGCGCACGCGTGCGGCCGGTTGCGGCGCGGGCCGGCGCTGCCAGCAGCGGCAGGGCCGGCGCGGCCACACAGGACACGGCGGCCACGCCTGCACGTTGCAGAAATCGGCGGCGCTCGGGTTCGGATCGGTGGGTCATCGGCAGCGGGTCGGGCAAGGTGGCGGTCAGGGGCGGGGCAGGCGCAGCGCCCGTGCCAGGTCGCGATCATGCCCGTAGATGTCGTCGAAGAAGTGCACCCGGCCCTGCTTGACGAGCGCCGTGGCGTAGGTGATGAGCACCGGCACCGGCTGCGCCAGCACCACCGACGACGGCCCGTCGGCTGCCATGGCGGCGCGGATGCGCGCCTCGTCCCAGCCGGGCAGGCCCTGCAGCGCGAAGTCGGCCAGCGCCACCGGCTGTTCGAGGCGGATGCAGCCGTGGCTGAAGTCGCGCCGCGCGCGCTCGAACAGCTGCACCGCGGGCGTGTGGTGCAGGTAGATCGCCTGCCGGTTGGGCAGGACGAACTTGATGTCGCCCAGCGCATTGCGCGGCCCGGGCCGCTGGCGGATGCGCAAGGCCCCGGCCAGCACCGCCTGCAGCTTGGCCTCGGTCAGCACGGGGTCGGCGGCGCCACCGGCACCGACGAATTCGAAGCCCTCGCGTGCCCAGTGAGCGGGATCGCGCCGCAGGCGCGGCACCAGTTCCTGGCGCGCGATCGAGGCCGGCACGTTCCAGTAGGGCTTGAATTCGATCGAGCGCAGGTCCTCGTGCATCAGCGGCGTGCGCGTATCCAGCGACTGGCCGACGATGACCTTCATCTGCGTTCGCACCGCGATGCGATCGCCTTCCACCTCGTAGGCGCGCAGCACGAATTCCGGGATGTTGACGACGATCAGGCGCGGCGCCTGGCGCAGCGGCGTCCAGCGCAGCCGCTCCAGCGCCAGTTGCAGCTGCTGGACGCGCTGCGCCGGCGGCACGTTCAGCGCGGCCAGCGTGGCGCGGCCGATCACGCCGTCGTCGTGCAGGCCATGGCGGCGCTGGAAGGCCTGCACGGCTGCAACCAGGGCGCCGTCGTAGACCGCATCGCCCCCTGGCAGGACCAGCGCCTCACCCGCAGCCAGGTCGCCCAGCGCCAGCAGCCGTGCCGCCAGCAGCGGCAAGCCCGGCCAGGGCTGGCCGGGTACCAGCGAGCGCACACGCGCCCCGGCCGACAGCGGCAGCGCCGGCCAGGGCAGGCGCCAGGCCGGGTGATCGACCAGCGCCCGGTGGCGCGCCAGCGCCTCGCGCAGCCGCTCGTACTGGGGCAGCGGTGGCACGGCCGCGCGCACCGCCGGCGACAGGTCGCCCAGCACCGCGGCGGCGCGCAGTGCGGCGGCGGCGTCGAAGGGGTCGCGGGTGGCGCTGGCCCGCGCGGATGCCGGCGCTGCAGGCGGCGGCACGCGGCCGTCATGCAGGTCCTGCAGGTAGCGCCGCATCGCCGCGGACAGCGGCGCCAGCGCGTCGGGCGCCAGCGGCTGCGCCTGCGATGCGCGCTGCAGCGACGGCAGGCCGTAGTCGCGCGCGTCCAGGCCATGGCTGGGGGCATCGGCCAGCAGCGCCAGCGCCGACAGCGCCAGCGGCGTCGGACGGCCGGCGTCGACCCACAGCGGCTCGTCCGCCCACGCCGCCGGGGCCAGCATCGGCAGCGCCAGCAGCCACGAGCCGGCGCGCAACCGGGCGGCCGCCATCCATCGAACGGCAAATTCCATCACTGCGTGCAGCATAGGCGATCACCACCGCGGCGACCTGGCGCTTGACCGCGATCAATCACGCCGGCCCGGCGCCGGCCCACAGTGGATGCCATGATCACACCCGACACCGCGACCGACCCGGCCGCCGCCGCCGAGCGGGTGGCCGCCTTGCGCCGCCGCCTGCAGGTGCGGCATGGCGAGGTGCCGCTGATCGAGACCCACATCTCCTGGGTGCTGCTGGCCGGCGACCATGCCTACAAGCTGAAGAAGCCGGTGCGCTTCGGCTTTCTGGACTTCTCGACGCCGGTGCTGCGGCGGCACTTCTGCGCCGAAGAGGTGCGGCTCAACCGCCGCCTGGCGCCGGCGCTGTACCTGGGCGTGGTGCCGGTGCATGAAGGCCGCGGCGGGCCGTCGCTGCACGGCCGCGGGCCGGTGGTGGACCATGCGGTGAAGATGCACCGCATGGCGCCGCACTCGCTGGCCAGCGAGCGGCTGGCCCAGGGCCGGCTGACGGCGCAGGACCTGAAACGCTTCGGCACCCGGCTGGCGGCCTTCCACGCCCAGGCCGCGGTGGCGCCGGCCGCCAGCGGCTATGGCAGCCCGGCGCGCATCCGCGACGACGCGCTGCAGGCCGTCGACCGCCTGGCCACACTGGCCGAGCCCGCCGCCTGCGCGCGGCTGCGCCCCTGGTTCGAGCGCCAGGCGGGGGCGCTGGCCCCGCGCTGGCAGGCCCGCCTGGCCGCCGGCCGCGTGCGCGAAGGGCATGGCGACCTGCACCTGGACAACGTCGTCTTGCAGAACCACGACGTCACCGCCTTCGACTGCATCGAATTCGACCCCGCGCTGCGCTGGATCGACGTCGTCAGCGACGCCGGCTTCCTGCTGATGGACCTGCTGGCCCATGGCCGCGGCGACCTCGGCTTTGCCTTCCTCGACGCCTGGCTGGAGGCCAGCGGCGACCACGACGGGCTGGCGGTGCTGCGCTTCTACCTCGTCTACCGCGCGGTGGTGCGCGCGCTGGTGACCACGCTGCGCGGCGGCCCCGCGCCCGGCGCGCCCGACGCCGCCGCCTACCTGGCCCTGGCCGAAGGGCTGATCGCCCGGCCGGCGCCGGCGCTGCTGATCACGCAGGGGCTGCCGGCTGCGGGCAAGACGCGGCTGACCCAGTTGCTGCTGCAGCGCGCCGGCGCGGTGCGGCTGCGCTCCGACGTCGAGCGCAAGCGGCTGGCCGGACTGGCCCCGCTGGCCGATTCGCGCGCAGCACGACCCGATGGCGACCTCTATGCCGAGGCCGCCACCGAAGCCACCTATGCCCGGCTGAATGCGCTCGCGCGCCAGGCCCTGACCGCCGGCTGGCCGGTGATCGTCGACGCCGCCTTCTTGCGGCGTGATCAGCGCGAGGCCTTCCGCGCGCTGGCCGCCGGGGCCGGCGTGCGCTTTGCCATCCTCGATTGCCAGGCGCCGATGGCGGTGCTGCGACAACGCATCGCCGAACGACGAGCGCGCGGCGACGATGCCTCCGAGGCCGATCCGTCGGTGCTGGAGCTGCTGGCCGCGCGCCAGCAGCCGCTGGCCGACGACGAACGCGCGCACGCCATCGCCGTGCGCACCGACGAGGCGGTGGACGTCGACGCGCTGCTCAGCGCGTGGCGGGGCCGCCCACCGGCCGGCCCTCCCCGGTGAGTCCCCAGCCCGCGGTGCCGACCGATGGCACGCGCACCTTGGCCACCGCCGGTGCGGCCAGCGCGCCCCGTTCGGTGGCTTCGCGCTCGAGGTTCTTGCGCAGCACCTCGGCCAGGCCGGCAAGCGGCGCCACGCAGGCCTGCAGCAGGTCGTCGAAGGACACCAGGCCGAGCAGGTGGCCTTCGGCATCGTGCACCAGCAGGCGGCGCACGCCGGCGGCCTGCATGCGGGCCACCGCGTCGGCCAGGTCGGCGTCGGCGCCGGCGCTGACCAGCGCCCCGCCGGCCAGCCGGCCGACCGGCACCTGGGCCACGTCGCCGCCGCGCGCCAGCACCTCGATCGCCAGGTCGCGGTCGGTGACGATGCCGGCCACCAGCGTGCCTTCCGGCCGCGGCTCGACGATGACCAGCGCACCCACATGCTGCTCGCGCATCAGCTGCGCGGCGCGTTGCAGGGTCTGATCGGCATCGATGGTGACGAGGGGACGTTGGCACAGCGACTGCAGCTTCATGGTCGGACTCCGGCTGGAAGCGCCAATGGTCGCGCGCGGCATGCCGGCGACCTTGTGGGCGATCAAGGGTGCGGGCCTCGGGCAGGCGCCGGGCGCGGCGCGAGGCCCTGGGTGCGGGGCGTCCGCCCGGGTCGTTAGACTGGGCACGACCGGCCGCCGCGGCCGTTCACCCGTCCAACCCCCCACCGAGCACCCCGCATGAAACCGCTACACAGCACAACCGCGCGCGCCGCGCGCTGGTTCGGCATCACCGTCATCGCCGCGGCACTGGTCGCCTGCGGCACCACACCCAGCGCGCCGCGCTTTCAGGGCGAAACGCCCGCCTCGCTGCTGTGGGTGGGCAACAGCTTCTTCTATTTCAACAACAGCATGCACGGCCACCTGGGCGGCCTGCTCAACGCCGGCGGCTTGCGCGGCATCCGGCAGACCTCGGTCACCATCAGCGGCGCCGGGCTGGACTGGCACGACATGGCGTCGCACTTCAGGCCCGGCACCGGCATGGCGCGCTACAGCTTCACGCCGACCAACGACGTCGCCTTCAACCAGTTTCAGCGCGCCTACGACATGGTGCTGATGATGGACTGCAGCCAGTGCCCCATCCACCCCAAGCTGCAGCAGGCCTTCCACGACACCGCCAAGGCGCATGCCGGCGCGGCGCGCCAGGCGGGCGCCGAGCCGGCGCTGTTCCTGAGCTGGGCCTACCAGGACCAGCCGCAGATGACGCAGCGGCTGGCCGACGAATACCTGAAGGCGGGCCGCGCCAACGGCATGCGCGTGGTGCCGGCCGGCCCGGCCTTCGCAGCGTCGATCGCCCGGCGGCCGGACGTCAACCTCTACGCGCCCGACAAGCGCCACCCCAGCCTGGCCGGCACCTACCTCGGCGCCGCGGTGGTGATGGCCAGCCTGTTCAAGAAGTCACCCGTGGGCAATACCTATACCGCCGGGCTGGCGCCCGATGTGGCCTTGCACCTGCAGACCGTGGCCTGGGAGACGGTGCAGTCGTTCAAGCCCTGACCGCCGCGTGGGCGCGCGGGCTCAGCGCTCGTAGACGAAGCCGGGCGCAGGCGGCTGGACCTGCGCCATGCGGGCATTGGCGACGATGCCGTCGGCCAGCACGATGACGCTGCCGGCGGCCGTCACGCGCTGGAGATCGCGCGCCGCTGCCGGCGCAGTCCCCTTGAGGTCGACGCCCGCGGTGCGCGTGGGCGCCGGCTCGCGGGCCGGCGCCGCCGCAGCGGAGGACGCCGGCGCCGTTTGCGCAACGGCCGGCGCGGCCAGCACGGCGCAGCCGACAAGGCTCAGGATCGACAGGCAGTTCTTCATGGCATCCCCGGCAGCAGTCGCGGGCCCGGAAATCGGGCCCCACCTCTCCTGCCATGTCGGCAGCCAGCCCCGGCACTTGAGCCACGGCCCGGCCGCCTCGACGATGCGGGCGTGACAAGCTGCACGGCGCTGGCAGGCCCGGCGTGCGGACCGCCCACCCCACCCGCCTTGTGCAGATCGCCAGCCAGCGCTGCCGGAACGCCAGCCGGCGCTGCCAAAGGCGACAGGCTTGGCGCTTCTTCCTGACGCAGGGTCTCGCGACACTGGCAGCCATCGACACCGAAGAGGCCCGCCATGCACCAGCACCGCCATCCCCGCACCGTCTATCTCGGTGCCCGCCACCTGATCGACCTCGTGCGGCGCAAAGGCCTGTCGGCCTGCATCGCCGGCATGGCCGCGCGCATCGAGGCCGACTACCGGCGCTGGCACGACTTCGACAAGACCGCACGCGTGGCCAGCCATTCCGAGCGGGGTGTGATCGAGCTGATGCCGATCGCCGATGCCACCCAGTTTGCCTTCAAATATGTCAACGGCCATCCCTCGAACCACCGCCACGGCCTGCCCACGGTGATGGCCTTCGGCGTGCTGGCCGATGTGGACACCGGCGCGCCGCGCCTGCTGTCCGAGCTGACGCTGACCACCGCCATCCGCACCGCCGCCATGTCGGCGCTGGCTGCCCGCGTGCTGGCGCGCCCGGGCAGCACGCGCATGGCGCTGATCGGCAACGGCGCGCAGAGCGAATTCCAGGCGCTGGCGTTCCGTGACCTCGTGGGCATCCGCGAGTTGCGGCTGTTCGACACCGACGCCGCGGCCAGCGCCAAGCTGGCGGCCAACCTGGTGGGCCAGGGCCTGCGGGTGATCCTCTGCGCCGGCACGGCCGAAGCCGTGCGGGGCGCCGATATCGTGACCACGGTCACCGCCGACAAGGCCCATGCCACGATCCTCACGCCCGAGATGATCGAGCCCGGCATGCACGTCAATGCGGTCGGCGGCGACTGCCCCGGCAAGACCGAGCTGCACCGCGGCGTGCTGGAGGCGGCAGACGTCTTCGTGGAATTCGAACCGCAGACGCGCATCGAAGGCGACATCCAGCAGATGCCGGCCGACTTTGCGGTCACCGAGTTCTGGCAGGTGCTGGCCGGCCAGGCGCCGGGCCGCCGCAGCGCCGCCCAGGTGACCGTCTTCGATTCGGTCGGCTTCGCGCTCGAGGACTATTCGGCGCTGAGCTTCCTGCGCGATGCGGCGGCCGAGCTGGGCATCGGCGACAGCGTCGATCTCGTGCCCGAGGCGGCGAATCCGAAAGACCTCTTCGGCGTGCTGCGCGAAGAGCCGGTGCCGACCGCACCGCAGCCCGCGCCGAGGCGCCGGGCGGCGGCCGCTGCCGGATGATGCCCAGGGGTGCCGTCAGGCCGGTGCCGCCTGCGCCGCGCCGCACACGCGCGCCAGGCAATGGGCGAAATAGTCGGCCGCCGGCGTCAGCGGCACATCGGGCTGCGTCAGCAGCAGCAGCTCGATGTCGCAAGGACGAAGCGGCGCGTCGTCGATGGCCACGATGCCGCGCGTCTCGGGATGGCCGAGCAGTGGCTGCGGAAAGATGCTCACCGCGTCGGAGTGGCGCAGGATGGACATCGCCGCCAGCGTCTCGCAGACCACCACGCGCGTCGGCGGGGCGGCACCCGCCAGCGCAAACATGGCGCCGATGCGCGATGAACCGGCGCTGACGATCGGTTGCGTGAGCACCCATTCGAGCGCCGTCAGCGCGCGCGCCGTCGGATCGGCCAGCACCGGGTGGCCTGCCCGCACGACGATGCATTGCGGCACGCACGACAAGCGCCGGGCGATGAATTCGTCGCCTTCGATCTCGCCCACGTCGGCGGCCACGGCCGCGATGTCCAGGGTGCCGTCGCGCAGGCGCGGCAGCACCCTCTTTGTCAGTCCCTCGATGAACTGCAGCGCCACGTGGCGGTAGCGCTGGCGGAACCAGCCGAAGGTTTCGCCGAGCGCGGTGAAGTTGAGATAGGGCGTCAGGCCCACGCGCAGCGTGCCGGCGTCGTCACCCCCGGCCTGTCGCAGGTCCTCGCGCGCCAGGTCCACCTGGCGCGTGATGACGCGGGCACGGGCCAGCAGGCGCTGGCCGGCCTCGGTGAGGGCCACGCCGCGCGTGCGGCGGATGAGCAGCGGCGTTCCCGCTTCCTCCTCCAGCAGGCGCATCGATTTGGTCACCGCCGCCTGCGACACATGCAGCGCCCGCGCTGCGGCGCGGATGCCGCCATGGTCGACGACGGCCACCAGGGCCTCGAATTGATGCAGTTTCATCGTGGCAAACCGAGGAGCGACCCGTCGTCGACGACAGCTCGAAGTGTTCATGCACACAACAAGTCGGCTGTTCGATTGTCGCGCGGATTTCTAGCATGCGGGTTCGTCGGCACCGCCTGCCGGTCACCCCCTGACCGAATGCCTGCCCTGTGCCGGCAACACCACCCGAGAGGACTTCTCCGATGAACAAGCTCTTCGTGCGCAGCGCGGCCCTGGTCGCCGGCCTGGCCGTGGCCGCCTCGGCGGCGCTGGCGCAGGCCTGGCCCGGCAAGGCGGTCAACCTGGTCGTGCCGTGGCCGGCCGGCGGTCCGTCGGACTTCGTCGCACGCCAGATCCAGAACGACACCCAGAAGGCCCTGGGCCAGCCGCTGGTGGTGGAAAACATCGGCGGCGTCGGCGGTGCGCTGGGCGTGCAGAAGATGCTGGCCGGCACCGACGGCCACACGCTGCTGCTGGGCAGCCCGCTGGAGCTCATCATCCCGCCGCTGACGCTGGCCACGGTGAAATACAAGCCCACCGACCTGCGCATGGTGGCCCAGCTCGTCAAGGCGCCGCTGGTGCTGATCGCGCGCAAGGACCTGCCGGCCGGCAACGTCGAGGAACTGCTCGCGCTGGCCGCGCAGCGCAAGGGCAGGCCGCTGACGATGGCCAATACCGGGGCGGGCAGCATGTTCCACCTGGTGGCCGAGAAATTCGCGCAGGCCGGCGGCATCGAACTCATCCACGTGCCCTACCGCGGTTCGGCGCCGGCGATGGGCGACCTGATGGGCGGCCAGGTCGACCTGATGTTCACCATCTTCGCCGGGCCGGTGCCGGCCACCATCGCCGACGGCAAGCTCAAGGCCATCGGGCTGGCCACCGCGCAGCCGCTGGCGAAGTTTCCGCAGATCGGTGCGCTGGCGGCGCATCCCAGGCTGGCCGGCTTCGAATTCGACTCCTGGGCCGGCGTGCAGGTGCCGCGGCAGACGCCGGACGACGTGGCGCAGCGCCTGAACAAGGCGCTCTACGACGCCATGGCCAACCCGCAGACGCGCCAGGCGTTCGAGAGCACCGGCAATCTGGTCGTCGCCCCGATGTCGCTGGCCGAGCTGGACCGCATCTACCAGAGCGAGATCGCGCGCTACCAGTCGATCGCCAGGTCGATCAACCTGCAGCCGCAGCAGTAAACCGGGCCGGCCGATGCCGGCAAACCGCACCCTGTCGCCGGAGACCCGCGATGTCCGAAGATCCCTGGCGCCTGGGCGCCGTCGAACTGGCCGCGCGCATCCGCACGCGGCAGCTGAGCGCCCGCGAGGCAGCCGCCAGCGTGCTGGCGCGCATCGCGGCGGTCAATCCGCGCATCAATGCCCTGCCCGAGGTGATGGCCGACGAGGCCCTGGCCGCCGCCGACGCCGCCGACCGCGCGCTGGCCGCCGGCCTGGTGCCGGGTGCGCTGCATGGCGTGCCGGTGACGATCAAGGTCAACGTGGACGTGGCCGGCCACGCCACCACCGACGGCGTCGTCGCCGCCAGCAACCACATCGCCCACACCGACTCGCCGCTGGTGGCCCATCTGCGCGGCGCCGGCGCGGTGATCGTCGGGCGCAGCAATGCGCCGGCCTTCAGCCTGCGCTGGTTTACCGACAACGACCTGCACGGGCGCACGCTCAACCCCTTCGATCCGTCGGTGACGCCCGGTGGCTCCAGCGGCGGCGCCGCGGCGGCGGTGGCCACCGGCATGGGGCCGATCGCGCACGGCAACGACTATGGCGGCTCCATCCGCCACCCGGCCTGGGCCTGCGGCGTGGTGGGCCTGCGCACCACGCCCGGGCGCGTGCCGTCGTACAAGGCCAGTGCGCCCAACCGCGTCATCACCAACCAGATGATGTCGGTGCAGGGCCCGCTCACGCGCAACGTGCGCGATGCCCGGCTGGCGCTGCAGGTGATGTCGCAGGGCAGCCCGCTCGACCCGCAATGGACGCCGGCGCCGCTGGATCATGCGGCGCCGAACCGACCGCTGCGCGTGGCCGTCTTCAGCCGCCACGCGGCCTACGACATCGACGCCAGCGTGGTCGCCGCCGTCGAGCAGGCCGCGCAATGGCTGGCGGCCGCGGGCTGCGAGGTGACGGCGGTCGAGCCGCCGCATTTCGAGGAGGGCGCGCAGCTGTGGCGGCAGCTGGTGATGGACGACATGCGCCGCGGCGGCCTGCCCGCGGTCGAGGCCCTGGGTGACGCCGGCGTGCGCTCGGCACTGCGCGGCTACCTGAGCGGGCTGGCGCCGCTGGATGCCGATGCGCTGATGGACGCGCAGCAGCGGCGCTTCGGCATCTGCCGCGACTGGGCCTTGCTGCTGGAGCCCGACGCCGGCGGCCACGATGTGCTGCTGATGCCGGTGAGCTGGCAGCGCCAGTTTCCGATCGACGCCGATATCGGCGCGCCCGAGCGCGTGCACCGCCTGCTGGCCGCCCAAAGCCCGCTGCTGGGCACGGCGATGATGGGGCTGCCGGGGCTGGCGGTGCCCACCGGCATCGCCGGCGGTCTGCCCACCGGCGTGCAGATCGTGGCCGCGCGCTTCCGCGAAGACCGCTGCCTGGCGGTGGGTGAGTTGCTGGAAGCCGCCGCCGGCTTCTCGGCGCTGGACCGGCTGGCACCGCGTTGACTTAAGCTCGCCGCCATGGACGATATCGATCGACAGCTCATCGCGCTGCTGCGCCAGGATGCGCGGCTGCCGATCGCCACGCTGGCGGCCAAGCTCGGCGTCTCGCGCGGCACGGTCAGCAACCGGCTGCGCAAGCTCGAGGACAACCAGGTCATCGTCGGCTACAGCCTGAAGCTGCGGCCCGACGCGCAGCCCGCCGGCATCCGCGCCTGGATGGGCGTGCGCATCGACGGCAACCAGACGCGCGCGGTGGTGGCCAGCCTGCTGGGTGAACCGGGCGTGGAAAGTCTGCACGACACCAACGGCCGCTGGGACCTGCTGGCCGAGTTGCGCGCCGAGAATATGACCGCGCTGTCGCAGGTGCTCGAGCGCGTGCGCCTGACCAAGGGCATCGCCCATACCGAGACCAGCATCCTGCTGGCCACCTTCCGGTGAAGATCATCGGCGCACGCGCCGCCGCGGCGGCCTTGCCCTTCGACCGCCTGATCGCGGCGCTGCGCGCGCGCTTTGCCGGCGGCTGCGAGGTGCCGCCGCGGCAGGTGCTGCAGCCGGCCGAGGGCATGACCTCGCTGATCATGCCGGCCTGGGTGGCGGGCGGCGCCTATGCGGTCAAGATCGTCAATATCGCGCCCGGCAATGCGGCGCGCGGCCTGCCCGGGCTGCACTCGACGGTGTTGCTGCACGATGGCGCGACGGGCCGGCCGCTGGCGCTGATCGACGGCGACACCATCACCGCGCGCCGCACCGCGGCCGCTTCGGCATTGGCCGCCGACCACCTGGCGCGGCAGGACGCCCGCCACCTGCTGGTGGTGGGCGCCGGCCGCGTGGCCGAGCTGCTGCCGGCCGCCTATGCCGCCGTGCGCCGCATCGACCGCGTGAGCGTGTGGGCGCGTCGGCCCGAGGCGGCCAGGGCGCTGGCCGCCCGCTGGCGCCGGCAGGGCCTGGCCGCGCGGGCAGCGCCGTCGCTCGCAGCGGCTGCGGCCGAGGCCGATATCGTCAGCTGCGCCACCTTGTCGACCGCGCCGCTGATGCAGGGTGCGTGGCTGCGCGCGGGCAGCCATCTCGACCTCATCGGCAGCTTCACCCCGGCCATGCGCGAGGCCGACGATGCCTGCTTGCGCGACGCCGGCCTCTATATCGACACCGCCGAGGCGCTGGCCAAGAGCGGCGATCTGCTGGGGCCGATGTCCCGCGGCGTCTTCACCCGCGACAGCGTGCGCGGCACGCTGGCCGACCTGTGCCGCGGCCAGGTGGCGGGCCGCCACGATGCGGCCGAGCGGACGGTCTTCAAATCGGTCGGCACCGCGCTCGAAGACCTGGCGGCGGCGATGCTGGTGCACGCGCAGACGGCCTGACCTCGATCGGCGGCTCTTCGTCCTGCGGCACCTGACGGGCGTTTCGATAGCCGTCGAAATGCCATTTGTCAAACGGCGATGCATTTATCCCCACTTGAACAGGGGATGTTGGACGTGCAGCCTTCGTGACAGCATGCATGCGAGGTTCGGTCTGGCGCCGCTCCATGGCGCTCTCCTCCTGGTCTTCGCGGGTTCGATCGCGGACCGCCGGGAGGCCCCTGTCGAGCCTGTATGGGACGGAGGCAACATGCTCGGCTCGCACCGCCTGACGAAATGGGTCGCTCTGGCAGCCCTGGTGCTGGCACCCGCATGGGGATCGGCGGCGCTGCTGACGATCGGGCCCGATTCATCGTTCGTCCCGCGCGTGCTGACGCAGCTTCCGACCAGCGCACCGGTCGCGGGCACCGCGCTGGCGACGCTGGGCGACGGGTCGGTCGGCTTCAACGGCGGGCTGGCCCACGACGGCAGCGGCCTCTTTGCGATCGGCAACGATTCGTCCGGAGCGTCGACGCTGTACAGCATGACGACGGCCGGCGGCAGCCTGACGGCTGTCGGTTCGCCCGGTTTGCTCGGTTCGGGCTTCTACGGCGGCCTCGCATACCGAAGCGGCGGTGGCCTTTACGCCATCGCATCCGACTCGTCTGGAAAATCGACGCTGTATGACGTCACCGGGGGCAGCGCGACAGCCGTCGGCTTGGGGCTGGGCGATGGCTTCTACGGCGGCCTGACCTGGAACGCCGACAAGGGCCAGCTGTACGCGATTGCCGGGGACAGCTTGGGCGTGCCGTGGTCGCTGGTGGCCATCGATGCCGATACCGGCGCCGCCACGCCGCTGTTCGCTCTCGGCGACGGCTCGATCGGCTTCAACGGTGGCCTGGCCTATGACGCCGCCGCAGACCGGTTCTTCGTCATCGGCAGCGACAGCCTCGCCAACTCGAGCTTGTACTCGTTCACCTTGGCTGGCCTCGTCAGCGTGACGCAGATCGGGTCGAGCTTCGGGCAGGGCTTCCTCAATGCCTCGCTGGTGCTGCTGCCCGACGGCGACCAGCCCGTGCCCGAGCCGCCGACGCTCTGGCTGCTGTCCAGCCTGCTGTTCGTGCGGCTGGTGTCGCGCAGGAGCCGGCGACGCTGACGCCCCTGGTCGCCGCGCGCGCCGCGGCGATCCCCTTCGTTGTTCGACGACCCCCGTGGAGGAGATGACGATGTCGCACACCTGCCGATCGACCCTGGCCCGCATCGCGGCCGCTGCCACCCTCGGCCTGCTGGCCACGGCGGCCAGCGGCCAGTACAGCACGCCGATCCGGGATGTCGAGAACCCGGCGCGCACGCGCTTCATGGACAGCGGGTCCGTGGTCCTGACCCCAGGTCTGGCCGGGGCCACCGGCGACATCGCGACCGTGCCGGCGGGCAGGCGGCTGGTCATCGAGCAGGCATCGGTGCGCTGCTCGCAGGAGGCCGGCAGCATCCTCACCGCGCGCGTCGTGGTCACGCATGTCAACGGCACCTTGTCGACCTCGATCAATTTCGACATTCCTGTGCGCTACCAGGGCGAGGACCTGTTCGACGGCCGGATCTTCGTCGGCTCGATGATGACCCGGCTGTATGCCGACGCCGGCACCACGGTCAGGGGCTGGGCCACCCGCGATAGCGGCGTCGAAACGGCGCGGTGCGCCTTCGCGATCAGCGGCCACACGATCGTGCCCTGACGGCAAACCGCCGGCCGGGCCGGCCGGCTTGTCATCCGTCGGCGCACCCCCACGTTGAAGGCGGCGGGCGTTCCGGCCCGCGGAGGACCGATCGATGTGGAAGCGGCTGTCGATGCTGTGGGTGCTCGTCAAGGGCGACGCGCGCCGGCTGTGGTTTGCGCTGCGGCACCCGGACGCTCCGGGCTGGCTGAAGGCGGGCACGGCGCTGGTGCTGCTGTACCTGGTGTCGCCCGTCGACCTCATCCCCGAGGCGCTGCCGCTGATCGGCGTCGTCGACGACCTGGTGCTGGTGCCGGCGGCGATCCGCTGGATGCTCGGCCGGCTGCCGGCGCATGTGCGCGACGCGGCGGATGCGCCAGCCGGCAGGCCGGGCGCCGGCACGCGGTTCCGCTGATCGGTCCGGCGGGCGGCGGGCCCCCGGCCGCCGGGTGGTGGCCGCCGGGCGCGCCCGCCATCGATGGCTTGACAGGCTGCGGGCCCGCCCTAGAGTCGGCATCGGGCCGCGCCGCCGCCGTGGCGCGCCGGCCCGGGAGACTTGCCATGGACAGCCTGAAGATCGAACGCGACGGCAGCGCCCTCGTCGTGCGCATCGCCGGCCCGGTGCGCAACCCGCAGGGCTTCTACGACGCGGTGAAGGCCTGCCGCCGCACGGGGGTGTGGTCGTGCCCCAGCGGCGAGTGCGTGCGCATCGAAGGCTGCGACGTGCAGCAGGATGGCGACGCGGTCGTGCTGCGCCTGACACCGCCCGCCGGCCAGACGCTGTCGGCCGCCGGCATCGACGAATGCGTGCGCTACGTCGTCGACAGGCCGGCCGCGGGCAGCGGCTGAACCGTCGCTCGCCTGCAGCCGGCCCCGGCCGGTGCAGCCAGGCCGCGGGGTCTTGCCGCGGCACGGCGCGGCAGACCGCGCTAGAACGACCGCAGGATGCGCCGGACGTGCTCGCAGGCGAGCAGGATACGCTCCGGCGTCGCCGGTGCGTCCAGTTCCACCGCCACCTGGTGGTTGCCGGCGGCGCTGACCGCATCCTTGATGGCGAAGAAGGCCGACAGCGCCAGCATCAGCGGCGGCTCGCCCACCGCCTTGCTGCGGTACGGCGTGGCCTTGACATTGGCGCCGTCGAAGAAGCGCACGTGGAAGGCTTCTGGCACGTCGCCGGCCACCGGGATCTTGTAGGTGCTGGGGCCATGCGTGAGCAGCCGCCCCTTCGCATCCCAGATGCACTCTTCCATCGTCAGCCAGCCCATGCCCTGGATATAGGCGCCCTCGACCTGGCCGCGGTCGATGGCCGGGTTGATGCTGCGGCCCACGTCGTGGACGATGTCCACGCGCCGGCACCACCATTCGCCGGTCAGCGTGTCGATCTCGACCTCGGTCACCGCCGCGCCGTAGCAGTAGTAGTAGAAGGCGCGGCCGGTCAGCGTGGCGAAGTCGTAGCCGATCTCGGGCGTCTTGTAGAAACCCGTCACCGACAGGCCCACGCGGTCCAGCCAGGCCTGCTTGATGAGGTCTGGCCAGGCGATGGACCCGCCGCCGCCTGACCCTTTGACAGAGGCCTGGCCATCGGCAAACACCACCTCGTCGGCGCTGCAGCCGAGCCGCGCCGCCGCAACCGGCGACAGCCGCGCGCGCAGCTGGTCGCAGGCATCGTTGATGGCGGCGCCGTTGATGTCGGCGCCGCTGCTGGCCGCGGTGGCGCTGGCATTGGGCACCTTCTGCGTATCGGTGCCGGTCACGCGCACCAGGGCGACCGGGATGCCCAGGCCGTCGGCGGCCACCTGCGCCATCTTGGTGTTCAGCCCCTGGCCCATCTCGGTGCCGCCGTGGTTCACGGCCACGGTGCCGTCCTGGTAGACCATCACCAGCGCGCCGCCCTGGTTGAGCATGGTGGCGGTGAAGCTGATGCCGAATTTGAGCGGCGTGATCGCCAGGCCCTTCTTGCGCGTGCGGCTCTTCTTCGGGTCGGCGTTGAAGGCGTCGATGGCGGCGCGGCGCGCGCGGTAGCCCGACTCGCCCTCGAGTTCGGCCAGGATGCGGTCGGCGACCCAGTCCTCGATCACCTGGCCATAGGGCGTGGTCATCGACTTCGCATCGCCGCTGGCTGACGGGTCGCGGTAGAGGTTGATGCGGCGCACGTCCAGCGGGTCGCGGCCCAGCTGCCTGGCGATGGCCTCGATCACCGTCTCGATGCCGAACATGCCCTGCGGCCCGCCGAAGCCGCGGAACGCCGTGCTCGACTGCGTATTCGTCCTGCAGCGATGGCTGACCACATGCAGGTTGGGCAGGTGGTAGCAGTTGTCGATGTGCAGCACCGCGCGGTCGTTGACCGGGCCGCTGTAGTCGACGCTGTAGCCGCAGCGGCTGGCCAGCATCACGTCCAGGCCGAGGATCCGGCCGTCGTCGTCGAAGCCGACGTCGTAGTCGATGCGGAAGTCGTGCCGCTTGCCCGTGATCATGATGTCGTCGTCACGGTTGGCGCGCAGCTTGACCGGCTTCTTCAGCCTGAAGGCAGCGAGTGCCGCACTCTGGCTGAAGATGCTGGCATTGCCTTCCTTGCCGCCAAAGCCGCCGCCCATGCGACGGCAGATCACCTCGACGTCGTGCGTGCCCAGGTTCAGCGCCGCGGCGGCCTCGCGCTGGTTGCCGTCGGGGTGCTGGGTGCTGACGTAGAGCGTGAGCTGCCCGTCCTCGCGCGGCACGGCATAGGTGATCTGTCCTTCCAGGTAGAACTGCTCCTGCTGGCCGCAACGCGTGCTGCCCTTCAGCCGGTGTGGGGCGGCAGCGATGGCGCCGGCCGCGTCACCCTGTGCCAGGCTCTTGGTCGGGATGACGAAGCTGCCGGCTTGCAGCGCCTGCTCGATGGTGACGATCGCCGGCTTCTCGACCACGTTCACCTTGGCCCTGGCTGCCGCCTCGCGCGCATAGAGCATCTCGCGTGCCACCACCACCGCCACCGGCTGGCCGAGAAACTGCACCGTGCCGTCGGCAAGAAACGGGTCGTCGTGGACGATGGGGCCGCAGTTGTTTTCGCCCGGGATGTCGCGGGCGGTGAAGACCGCCACCACGCCGTGCATGGCGAGCACCGCGGCGCGGTCGATGCCTTCGCCCACCAGCTCGCCATGGGCCACCGGCGATGTGATCAGCGCCGCATACAGCGTGCCGCGCAGTTCGGGGATGTCGTCGGTATAGACGGCCTCGCCGGTGACGTGCAGCACCGCGCTCTCGTGCGGCAGTTCCCTGCCCTGCTCGCCGCGGGTGGCCACGGCGGCGATCTCGGCCAGCGTGCTGGGTGCATTCATGGCTCAGGCCCCTTGCATGGAGGTTTCGGTCTGCAGGTCGGGCTGCACGAAGCGCAGCACCAGGTTGCGCGCCACCAGCGCACGGTAGGCCCAGGTGGCACGCAGGCCGTCGCGCGGCGTGAAGCTGGCCGCGATGGCCTCGTCCAGCGCATCGGCGCCCACCTCGTCGGGCGTGCGGCCTTCCAGCACCGCCTCGAGCTTCCTCGCGCGCGCCGGAAAGGGCGTGAGGCCGTTGTAGGCCAGCTTCACGTCACGCAGCCTGCCGCCTTCCACCTTCCAGCTCATCGCGGCGCAGGTGGCCGAGATGTCCTGTTCGAAGCGCTTGCTGATCTTGTGCGCCCTGAACTGGCGGCCCTGCGGGCGCGGCAGCTCGATGGCCTCGATAAATTCACCCGGCTGCAGCACGGTGCGCTTCTGGCCGGTGTAGAAGTCGTCGAGCGCGATGCGGCGGGTCTCGTCCTTGCCCCTGGGACCGCGCTTGCGCAAGGTCAGCATGGCGCCCAGCGCCATCAGGCAGGGCATGCTGTCGCCGATGGGCGAGCCATTGGCGATATTGCCGCCCAGCGTGGCGGTGCTGCGGATGGGCGGGCTGCCGAAGCGGCGCAGCACCTCGGCGAAGTCGGGCAGCTCAGCGGCCACCGCATCCATCACGCGGTCCAGCGGCACGGCGGCACCGATGCGCCAGGCCGCGGCGCTGGTGTCGATGCGCTTCAACTCGGCCACGCCACCGACATAAGCGATGAAGGGCGGCCGCACGTAGCGCTTGTTGACGGTGAGACCGAATTCGGTGCTGCCGGCCAGCAGGGTGGCGTCGGGATGTTCGGCCAGGTAGGCCGACAGTTCGGCCGCGGTGGCGGGCGAGACGAATTCGCTGCCCTTGCGGGTGCGCACCACCGGCTGCACCACCATCTCGCCATCCAGGTTGTAGCGCGGCTGCGTGGGGCGGGCGATCTCTTTCAGCAGCGCCAGTTCCTTCGCATCCTGCAGCGACCGCGCGGCAGCGGGTGCGGCGCAGGCCTGCACGGCGGCGTCGACGATGGGCTTGTAGCCGGTGCAGCGGCAGAGGTTGCCGGAGAGCGCATCGGTGATCTGTGCCCGCGTGGGCTGCGCGGTCTTCTCCGCCAGACCGGCCAGGCTCATCACGATGCCCGGCGTGCAGAAGCCGCATTGCGAGCCGTGGCAGCCGACCATGGCTTGCTGCACCGGGTGCAGCGTGCCGTCGGCCTTCTTCAGGCTCTCGACCGTCTTCACCGCCTTGCCGTCCAGCGTGGGCAGCATCTGCATGCAGCTGTTGACGGGCTTCCAGTCGATCGCCTGGCCGTCGGCGCCGGGCTCGCCGATCAGCACCACGCAGGCGCCGCAATCGCCTTCGGCGCAGCCTTCCTTGGTGCCGGTGCGGTGCAGCTTCTCGCGCAGATAGTCCAGCACCGTGGTGGTGCGTCGTTCGCCCTGGGCGTGGTGGATCTGTCCGTCGAGGACGAAGCGGACGGCATAGAAGTCGCTGCTCATGCGGGCGGCCCTGGGCTGGGTAAAGGGCAGATTTTAGGTGGCCCCGCCCGGCGCGGGGCCTGTGTCGTCAGGCCACCTGCCCCCACACCGACCGCGCCACCTCGACCACCCGCTCGAGCTTGCGCCACTGGTCGTCCATCGACAGCGCATTGCCATGGTGGGTGCTGGAAAAGCCGCATTGCGGAGACAGGCACAGGTCCTCCAGCGGCACATAGCGCGCAGCCTCGGCGATGCGGCGCTTCAGGTCGTCGGCCGATTCCAGGTCGCCGAGCTTGGTCGTCACCAGGCCGAGCACGACGCGCTTGCCGCGCGGCAAGGCGCGCAACGGCTCGAAGGTGCCGGCGCGCGCGCTGTCGAACTCCATGAAATAGCCGTCGACATTCGTCGAGAACATCGCCTCCACCACCGGGTCGTAACCCCCTTCGGCCACCCAGGCGCTCTTGAAATTGCCGCGGCAGGTGTGGATGGTCACGCGCAGGTCGGCGGGCTTGGTCGCCAGCGCCTCGTTGATCACGCGCGCATAGGTCGCCGGCAGCGCCGCCGGGTCGTCGCCATTGGCGCGGCATTTGGCCTGGATGGCCGGGTCGCACAGGTAGGCGAAGGTGATGTCGTCGAGCTGCAGGTAGCGGCAGCCGGCGGCATACAGGTGGGCGATGGCCTGGCGGTAGGCGGCCGCGGTATCGGCCCAGAAGGCGTCGAGGTCGGGGTAGACCTCGCGAGCAATCGACGCCCGGCCGCCGCGCAGGTGCAGCATCGACGGCGAGGGGATCGTCATCTTCGGCGTGCGCGTGGTGGTCTTCGCCAGGAAGGCGAAGTCATCGGCCATGATCGGCCGGCCGCAGGCGATGCGGCCGGTGACGGTGGCAATCGGTGGCTGTTCCTGGCCCGCGATCTTGAACTTGGGGCCGGCGTTGTCCTGCAGCGTGACGCCGTCGAGCTGCGCCAGAAAGTCCAGGTGCCACCAGTCGCGGCGGAATTCGCCATCGGTGATGCCCTGCAGGCCGATGGCCTCCTGCCGGCGCACGGCCTCGGTGATGGCGGCGTCCTCGGCAGCGCGCAGCGCGGCGGCGTCGACCTCGCCGCGCTTGAAGCGCGCGCGCGTCTCGGCCAGCGCCGCCGGGCGCAGCAGGCTGCCAACCTGGTCGGCGCGGAAGGGGGCTTGCAGCATGGGGGGTATCTCCTGGATCGTGCGCGATGCGGCCATGCTAGCGGCCCCGACGCTCAGTGCGCGTCGGCCGTCTTCGCCGCGTCGATGGCCGCCTGCCGGTCTTCGCGCGCGCCGTTGAAGAACAGGTTCAGCAGCACCGCCGTCACCGCGGTCAGCAGGATGCCGCTCTCCAGCAGCGGGTGCAGGCCATGGGCCATCTGCTGCGTCCAGCGCGGTGCCACCAGCGGAACGAGGCCGGCGCCGATCGACACCGCCACGATATAGAGGTTGTGGCGGTTGCCCTTGTAGTCCACGGTCGACAGGATGCGGATGCCGGTGGCCGCCACCATGCCGAACATCACCAGCCCGGCGCCGCCGAGCACGAAGGTGGGAATGGACTCGACGAAGGCTGCCATCTTGGGCAGCAGGCCGAGCACGATCATGATCACGCCGCCGGCCACGCAGACCCAGCGGCTCTTCACCCCGGTGACGCCCACCAGGCCGACGTTCTGGCTGAAGCTCGTATAGGGGAAGGTATTGAAGATGCCGCCGATCACGGTGCCCAGGCCGTCGGTGCGCAACCCGGCGGCCAGCTGCGGCTGGTCGATGCGCTTGCCCGTCATGTCGGACAGGGCCAGGAACATGCCGGTCGATTCGATCATCACGACGATCATCACCAGCGTCATCGTCAGGATCATCAGCGGGTCGAAGGTCGGCATGCCGAAGGCAAACGGCGTGACGACGTCGAACCAGTGCGCCTTGGCCACCTTGTCGAAGTGCATCTTGCCCAGCGCCACCGCCAGCACGCAGCCGGCCACGATGCCCAGCAGCACCGAGATGTTGGCGACGAAGCCCTTGGTGAATTTCACCAGCAGCAGGATGACGACCAGCACCGCAGCGGCCACGGCCAGATTGTCGAGCGCGCCATAGCCCGGGTTGTCCACCATCGGGATCGGCCCCGGCAGCTTCACCGGTGCGCTCGCGGCCTGTGCCGTGGCCTTGGCGGCATCGACCATGGCCACCAGTTTCGGCACGTCCACGCTCTGCGCCATCGGCGCCGGGCCGCCCAGCGCCCAGCCCACGCCCACGCGCATCAGGCTGATGCCGATGATGGCGATGATGGTGCCGGTGACCACCGGCGGGAAGAAGCGCAGCAGCTTGCTGACCACGGGCGCGATGAGCATCGAGATGACGCCGGCGCCGATGATGGCGCCGAAGATCGCACGCGCGCCCTCCACCCCCGGCATGGCGTTGGCAAAGGCCACCATCGGCCCCACCGCCGCGAAGGTCACGCCCATCATCACCGGCAGCCGGATGCCGAACCAGCGCGTCATGCCCAGGCTCTGCACCAGCGTCACCAGGCCGCAGCAGAAAAGGTCGGCCGAGATCAGCAGCGCCACCTGCTCGGGGCTGAGCTTGAGCGCACGGCCGACGATCAGCGGCACCGCAATCGCGCCGGCATACATCACCAGCACATGCTGCAGGCCCAGAGCGGCCAGGCGGCCAGCGGGCAGTTGCTCGTCCACGGGGTGGACGGTGGCGGTCGTCGTCATGGACACCTCCTCGGTGAAGAATCAACTCAGGGCTTGGCCCCGGCCTCGTACCAGCGCTTGATCAGCGCACGCTCGGCCTCGGTGATCTGCGTGGCGTTGTTCAGCGGCATCAGCCTGAGCACCGCCACCTGCTGGTAGATGGCCAGCGCCTGCCGGGCGATCAGCGCGTCCTCGTGCAGCGCGACATTCTTCTGCTGCAGCTGCGCGTTGTGGCAGGCGGTGCAGCGCTGTTCGATGACGGCCCTGACCTGCGCGAACGTGGCCGGGGCTTGCGCCTGCTGCGCGGGTTGCGGCTTCGGCGCCATGGCGACGACGAGCCCGACGAGGATGGCGCTGCCGCCGATGGCGCAGCCCCAGGGCGGACTCACGCCCTTGACATGGGCCTTGTGCCGCGCGACGAAGAAGTGCCGGATCAGCGCGCCGGCGAGCATCAGCAGCACCAGCACGATCCAGTTGTACCGGCCCTGGTACAGCCAGCCGTAGTGGTTGCTGAGCATGGCGATCAGCACCGGCAGCGTGAAATAGGTGTTGTGCACGCTGCGCTGCTTGCCGCGCTGGCCGTGGATGGGGTCGGCGCTTTGCCCGGCCATCATCGCGGCGACGACTTTCTTCTGCCCCGGGATGATCCAGAAGAAGACGTTGGCGCTCATCGCGGTGGCGATCATGGCGCCCACCAGCAAGAAGGCGGCGCGCCCGGCAAAGAGCTGGCAGGCGAGGTAGCTGGCCAGCACGATGGCCGCGGTGATGGCCACGCCCACGAGCTGCTCGCCTCTCTCGCGCGGGCCCAGCACGCGGCAGATGGCGTCGTAGACGAGCCAGAAGGCGGCGAGAAAACCCAGGGCGCTGGCGCCGGCGGCCAGCGGGCTCCAGTCGAACAGGCTCTTGTCCACCAGGAAGCTGCCGGCGTTCCACAGGTACAGCACGGTGAAGAGCGCGAAGCCGCTGAGCCAGGTGCTGTAGCTCTCCCAGTAGAACCAGTGCAGCTCGGTGTGGATCTTCTTGGGCGCCAGCATGTATTTCTGCGGGTTGTAGAAGCCCCCGCCATGCACGGCCCACAGCGCGCCGTCGACGCCCTTTTCCAGCAGGTCGGGCGATTTCGGCCGGATCAGGTGGTTGTCCAGCCACACGAAATAGAAGCTCGAGCCCACCCACGCGATCGCCGTGATCACGTGCAGCCACCGCAGCAGCACGTTGGCCCAGTCCAGCAGGTAGGCGTCCATTGGCAGGTGTGATCGGGAACGGCAGGTCGAACGACCTGCGAGCCAGGGTCACTGGCCGGGTTCCCTCACCACGGCGGGCTCTGTGAGGCATTCACGTCGCGACACCCGGGCGGGCGGCTCCGCGGCGACGTGGACCCGACTGTATACAGTCCGATTCCGCTTCGTATCCTGGTTTGCCCGAGGCTCGAGTTTCGGCGGGCCTCAGGATCCGCGGTAGGTGCTGTAGCTCCAGGGGCTGACGAGCAGCGGCACGTGGTAGTGACCGGCGGCGTCGGCAATGCCGAAATCGAGTGGCACGGTGTCGATGAAGGCCGGTTCGGGCAGCGCCACGCCGCGCGCACGGAAATAGGGCGCCACCTCGAACAGCAGCCGCCAGCGGCCGGCCGCCATGGCCGCCGCGTCGAGCAGCGGGCCGTCGGGGCAACGGCCATCGGCATTGAGCACGATCGACTTCACGGTCTGCGCGCCGGCGTCGCCGATGCGCTGCAGCGTGACCCTCATGCCCGCCGCCGGGCAGCCGTTCATCGTGTCCAGCACATGCGTGCTCAGGTGTCCCATCGGGGCCTCCAGGGGTGAATGCGGGCCGACCCGGGTTGGTCGAAGCGCCGCGAGTGTATACACTTTGCAGCCATGCTCGCCACCGCCCGCATCGTCGAATCGATCACCACCGCGATCGTCGAGCGCCGCCTGGCGCCGGGCACCAAGCTGGCCGAGCAGAAACTGGCCGATATCTTCGGCGTGTCCCGCACCCTCGTGCGACAGGCGCTCAACCAGCTCAGCCGCGACCGCCTGGTGACGCTGGCGCCTGCGCGCGGGGCCTTCGTCGCCACCCCCAGCGTCGAGGAGGCGCGCCAGGTCTTCGAGGTGCGATCGATGATCGAGTCCGAGCTGGCGCGACAGCTCGCCGCGCGCATCACCGACGCGCAGCTGCGCGAGCTGCGCCAGCACCTGGCCGAGGAGCGCGCCGCGGTGGCCCGCACCGACGTGCCCGGCCGCACGCGGCTGCTGGCCGACTTTCACGTCGTGCTGGCGCGCATGCTGGGCAATCAGGTACTGGCCGAACTGCTGGAGGACCTGCTGTCGCGCTCGTCGCTGATCTCGCTGATGTACCAGAGTTCGCATTCGGCCGAGGCCTCGTTCCAGGAGCACGAGGCGGTGGTCGAGGCGCTGGCGCGGCGCGACGGCCGCGCGGCGGCACGGCTCATGCAAGCGCACCTGCACAGCGTCGAACGCAACCTGCAACTGGACCCGGCCGTACCGGACCTGGCCTCGATCCTGCAACCCGAAGTGACCCGATGAACCCTGCATCCGAGCCCCGCTACCCGCGCGATCTGCGCGGCCATGGCCGCCATCCGCCCCATCCACGCTGGCCGGGCCGGGCCCGCGTCGCCGTGCAGTTCGTGCTGAACTACGAGGAAGGTGGCGAGAACAGCGTGCTGCACGGCGACGCCGGCAGCGAGCAGTTCCTGTCGGAGATGGCCAACCCCGCGGCCTACCCCGACCGGCACCTCAGCATGGAGGGCATCTACGAATACGGCAGCCGCGTCGGCGTGTGGCGCATCCTGCGCGAATTCGAGCGCCGCGGCCTGCCGCTGACGGTCTTCGGCGTCGGCATGGCGCTGCAGCGCTGCCCCGAGGTGACGGCCGCCTTCGTCGAGCTGGATCATGAGATCGCCTGCCATGGCTGGCGCTGGATCCACTACCAGAATGTCGACGAGGCCACCGAGCGCGAGCACATGCGGATCGGCATGGCCGTCATCGAACGCCTGACCGGCGATGCGCAGCGGCAGCTGCACGGGGCCGGCTGGTATACCGGCCGCGACAGCCCGCGCACGCGCCGCCTGGTGGCCGACCACGGCGGCTTTGCCTACGACAGCGACTATTACGGCGACGACCTGCCCTTCTGGCTGCAGGTGCGCAAGTCCGACGGCAGCCTGGCGCCGCACCTCGTGGTGCCCTACACGCTGGACTGCAACGACATGCGCTTTGCGCTGCCGCAGGGCTACAGCCATGGCGACGAATTCTTCCAGTACCTGCGCGACGCCTTCGACGTGCATTACGCCGAAGGTGATGAACGCCCGAGCATGATGAGCATCGGCATGCATTGCCGGCTGCTCGGCCGCCCCGGCCGCATGAAGGCGCTGCAGCGCTTTCTGGACCACGTGCAGGCGCATGACCGCGTGTGGGTCACGCGCCGCATCGACATTGCCCGCCACTGGCGCGCCACGCACCCCTTCGACGCGCGCACGGCCTTCATCTGGGACTGAGCATGCTGACCCTCGACCGACTCAATGCCGCCACGCAGGCCGAATTCACGGCGCTGCTGGACGGCACCTACGAACATTCGCCCTGGATTGCCGAGCGCGCCTGGGCGCAGCGGCCCTTTGCCTCGCTGCCGGCGCTGAAGCGGGCGCTGGTGCAGGTGGTGCGCGCGGCCGGGCGCGAGGCGCAGCTCGCACTGGTCCGCGCCCACCCCGAGCTGGCCGGCAAGGCGATGGTCAGCCAGACGCTCACCGCCGAGAGCACGAACGAGCAGGGCAAGGCCGGGCTGACCGACTGCACGCCCGAGGAATTTGCGCGCATCCAGCAGCTAAACGCCGACTACAGCGCCAGATTCGGCTGGCCCTTCATCCTGGCGGTGCGCGGGCCACGCGGCAGCGGGCTGACACGGCAGCAGATCATCGACACCTTCTCGCGGCGCCTGGCGGGCCACCCGGACTTCGAACTCGCCGAATGCCTGCGCCACATCCACCGCATCGCCGAGATCCGGCTGGCCGACAAATTCGGCGACGAGCCGCGCCTCGGCCAGCGCGTGTGGGACTGGGCCGAGGAACTGGCCGCGCACAGCGACCCCGGCTTCAAGGAGCAAGGGCAGCTGACCGTCACCTACCTCACCGAGGCGCACCAGACCTGCGCACGCCGGCTGCAGGGGTGGATGAAGGAGGGCGGCTTCGACGAGGTGTCCATCGACGCGGTGGGCAACGTGGTCGGCGTCTACCACGGCAGCGACCCGGCGGCGCCGCGGCTGCTGACCGGCAGCCACTTCGACACCGTGCGCAACGGCGGCAAATACGACGGGCGCCTGGGCATCCTGGTGCCGATGGCGGTGGTGCAGGACCTGCACCGCGCCGGACGCCGGCCGAAGCACGGCATCGAGCTGGTGGCCTTCGCCGAAGAGGAAGGCCAGCGCTACAAGGCCACCTTCCTCGGCTCGGGTGCGCTGACCGGCGATTTCGACCCCGCCTGGCTCGACCAGGTCGACGCCGACGGCATCAGCATGCGCGCCGCGATGCAGGCCGCCGGGCTGCCGGCGACGATGGCGGCCATCGGCGCGCTGCGGCGCGACGCCTCGCAATACCTCGGCTTCGTCGAGGTGCACATCGAGCAGGGTCCGGTGCTGAACGCGCTCGACCTGCCGCTGGGCGTGGTGACCTCGATCAACGGTGGCGTGCGCTACCTGGGCGAGGTCATCGGCATGGCCAGCCACGCCGGCACCACACCGATGGGCAGCCGGCGCGACGCCGCGGCCGCGGTGGCCGAGCTGATCCTCTACGTCGAGCGGCGCGCCGCCGCGGTGCCCGATGCCGTGGGAACCGTCGGGCTGCTGCAGGTGCCCGCGGGCTCGATCAACGTCGTGCCCGGCCGCTGCGCCTTCAGCCTGGACCTGCGCGCCACCACCGACCCGGTGCGCGATGCGCTGGCCGCCGACGTGCGCGCCGAACTGGCGCGCATCTGCGACCGGCGCGGCCTGTCGTTCACGCTCGAACAGACCATGATCGCCGCCGCCGCGCCCAGCGCGCCGGCCTGGCAGCAGCGCTGGGAGGCCGCCGTGCAGGCCCTGGGCCTGCCGGTGCACCGCATGCCCAGCGGCGCCGGCCACGACGCCATGAAGCTGCACGAGGTGATGCCGCAGGCCATGCTCTTCCTGCGCGGCGGCAATTCGGGCATCAGTCACAACCCGCTGGAGACCATCACGGCGCACGACACCGAACTGTGCGTGCGGGCCTTCCAGCATCTGTACGAACACCTATGACCGACCATCAGAAACTCGACGCCTGGATCGATGCCCACTTCGACGAGGAGGTGCGCTTCCTGCAGGCGCTGGTGAAGGTGCCCACCGACACCCCGCCCGGCAACAACGCGCCGCATGCCGAGCGCACCGCCGAACTGCTGGCCGCGATGGGGCTGGCCGCCGACAAGCACCCGGTGCCGGCCTGGGCGCTGCAGGAATATGGCCTGCAGTCGATCACCAACCTGATCGTGCGGCGGCGCTATGGCGACGGCGGCAAGACCCTCGCGCTCAACGCCCATGGCGACGTGGTGCCGCCGGGCGACGGCTGGACGCACCCGCCCTACGGAGGCGAGATCGTCGACGGCAAGCTCTATGGCCGGGCGTCGGCCGTCAGCAAGGGCGACTTCGCGACCTACACCTTTGCGCTGCGCGCGCTCGAATCGCTGGGCGTGCCGCTGCAGGGCCAGCTGGAACTGCACTTCACCTACGACGAGGAATTCGGCGGCGAGCTCGGCCCCGGCTGGCTGCTGAACAACGGCCTCACCAAGCCCGACTACCTGATCGCCGCCGGCTTCAGCTACCAGGTCGTCACCGCGCACAACGGCTGCCTGCAGCTCGAAGTCACGCTGCACGGCATGGCTTCGCATGCCGCCTACCCGCACACCGGCGTCGATGCGCTGCAGGCGGCGACGAAGCTGCTGACGGCGCTGTATGCCCATAACGAGGTGCTGAAGACCCGGCGCAGCCAGGTCGAGGGCATCACCCACCCCTACCTGAATGTCGGCCGCATCGAAGGCGGCAGCAACACCAACGTCGTCCCCGGCAAGGTGGTGCTCAAGCTCGACCGCCGCATGATCCCCGAGGAGGGCGCCGCCGCGGTCGAAGCCGAGGTGCGGCAGCTGATCGAATCCACGGTGGCCGGCAGCCCCGGCGTGCAGGTCGAGATCAGGCGGCTGCTGCTGGCGCAGGCGCTGAAGCCGCAGACCACCAACGCCCCGCTGGTGCAGGCGCTGCAGCGGCACGGGCAGGCCGTATTCGGCGAGCCCATCCCCACCTCCGGCACACCGCTGTATACCGACGTGCGGCTGTATGGCGCGGCCGGCGTGGCGGCGGTGATCTATGGCGCCGGGCCGCGCACGGTGCTGGAAAGCAACGCCAAGCGCGCCGACGAGCACCTGGTGCTGGAGGACCTGCGGCGGGCGACGAAGGTGGTCGCGCGCACCTTGCTGGACCTGCTGCAGGCCTGACGGGGCCGCTGCGCACCATGATCGGACGTCAAGCCTGGTTCTGGTGCAAGCCCGAGGGACCGGCTGCGCACGGAAATTGCACAATCTCCGGCTGCCTGCGGCCGCCTGCCGCCTGAATCCCCCTCGTTCACCCTTTCGGAGACCGCCGATGTCCCATTGCCCCGCCCTGCCCCGCATCGCCCGCCGCGGCCTGCTGGCCGTCGCCAGCGCGCTGCTGGCCGCGCCGACCCTGGCCCTGGCCCAGACGCCGATCAAATTCCAGCTCGACTGGCGCTTCGAAGGTCCGGCGGCGCTGTTTCTGGCCGCGCAGGCCAAGGGCTACTACAAGGCAGCCGGCCTGGACGTGACCATCGATGCCGGCAACGGCAGCGGCGGCACCGTCACCCGCGTGGCCAGCGGCACCTACGACATGGGCTTTGCCGACATGGCGGCGCTGATGGAATTCCACGCCAACAACCCCGACGCACCGAACAAGCCGGTGGCGGTGATGATGGTCTACAACAACACGCCGGCCGCGGTGCTGGCGCTGAAGAAGAGCGGCATCACCAAGCCGGCCGACCTCAGCGGCAAGAAGCTGGGCGCGCCGGGCTTCGACGCCGGCCGCCGCGCCTTCCCGATCTTCGCCAAGGCCAACGGCATCAGCAACGTCACCTGGACCAGCATGGACCCGCCGCTGCGCGAGACCATGCTGGCGCGCGGCGACCTCGACGCCATCACCGGCTTCTCGTTCACCAGCCTGCTCAACCTCGAGGCGCGTGGCGTCAAGACCGAGGACATCGTCGTGCTGCCCTACCCGGCGCACGGCGTGAAGCTCTACGGCAACGTCATCATCGCCACGCCGAAGATCATCAAGGAGAACCCGGCGGCGGTGAAGGCCTTCCTGTCGGCCTTCAGCAAGGGCATCAAGGAGGTGATGGCCAACCCCGACCCGGCGATCGACTTCGTCAAGGCGCGCGACGGCATCATCAACGTCGACCTCGAGAAGCGCCGCCTGCGCATGGCCATCGACGCCGTGGTGGCCAGCGCCGATGCGCGCGCCGAAGGCTTCGGCGTCGTCGTCCCGGGCCGCCTGGCGCTGATGGCCTCGCAGGTGTCGGACGCCTTCGGCACCAAGACGCGCGTCGATCCGAATGCGGTGTGGACCGACGCCTTCCTGCCGCCGAAGGCCGAGCTGGCCGTCTTCCCGCCGCTGAAGAAATAGCGCCACCCATGAGCTTCGTCGACTTCCGCAACGTCTGGCTCGCCTACAACGACGAATTGCTCGCCCAGGGCCACTTCGCGGTCGAGGACATCTCGCTGCAGGTGGAAGAAGGCGAGTTCATCGCCATCGTCGGGCCGTCGGGTTGCGGCAAGTCGACCTTCATGAAGCTGACCACCGGCCTGAAGATGCCCAGCAAGGGCAGCATCACCATCGGTGGCCAGCCGGTGACCGGGCCGCTGAAGATCAGCGGCATGGCCTTCCAGGCGCCCAGCCTGCTGCCCTGGCGCACCACGGTCGACAACGTGCTGCTGCCGCTGGAGATCGTCGAGCCCTACCGCTCCAGCTTCAAGAGCAAGCGCAAGGAGTACGAAGCGCGTGCGCGCAAGCTGCTGCAGAGCGTGGGCCTGGGCGGCTACGAGGACAAGTTTCCCTGGCAGCTGTCGGGCGGCATGCAGCAGCGTGCCAGCATCTGCCGCGCGCTCATCCACGAGCCGAAGATGCTGCTGCTCGACGAACCCTTCGGCGCGCTGGATGCCTTCACGCGCGAGGAGCTGTGGTGCATCCTGCGCGACCTGCACGCGGCGCAGAAGTTCAACGTCATCCTCGTCACGCACGACCTGCGCGAGAGCGTCTTCCTGGCCGACACGGTCTACTGCATGAGCCGCAGCCCGGGGCGCTTCGTCGTCAAGCGCCACATCGACCTGCCGCGCCCGCGTGACCTGGAAGTCACCTACACCCCCGCCTTCACCGACATCGTGCACGAGCTGCGCGGCCACATCGGTGCCTTCCGCCACAAGGACGGCAGGACCGGCGTGTCCGTCCCCCAGTAAGCCGCCATGAAAATCAGCAGGAACGTGGAGCGGTGGTCGCCGCTGATCGTGCTCGCGGCCGTGTTGCTGCTGTGGCAGCTGATCGTGGCCGTCTTCTCGATCCCCGAGTTCATCTTTCCCAGCCCCTGGGCCATCGCGCAGCAGTTCGTCGAGTTCCAGGGCCCGCTGATCGAGGCGGCCTGGAAGACCTTCTGGGTCACGATGCTGGGCTTTGCGCTGTCCATCGTGGTCGGCGTGCTGCTGGGCTTTCTGATCGGCAGCTCGCGCCTGGCCTATACCGCGCTGTATCCGCTGATGGTGGCTTTCAACGCCGTGCCGAAGGCGGCGGTGGTGCCCATCCTGGTGGTGTGGTTCGGCATCGGCCTCGGGCCCGGGGTGCTGACCGCTTTCCTCATCAGCTTCTTTCCCATCACCGTCAACATCGCCACCGGCCTGGCCACGCTGGAACCCGAGCTGGAGGACGTGCTGCGTGTGCTCGGGGCCAAGCGCTGGGACGTGCTCGTCAAGGTGGGGCTGCCACGCAGCCTGCCCTACTTCTACGGTTCGCTCAAGATCGCCATCACGCTGGCCTTCGTCGGCACCGTGCTGGCCGAGATGACCGCGGGCGATTCCGGCATCGGCTACCTGATGCAGACCGCCGGCAGCCAGCAGCGCATGCCGCTGGCTTTTGCCGGGCTGGTGACCATCGGCGCGATGGCGATGGCGATGTACGAACTCTTCAGCTGGGTCGAGAAGCGCACCACCGGCTGGGCGCACCGCGGCAGCCAGGCCGCCTGAGGACAGGGCACAGCGCGAGCCACGGGTGAGCGGCCGACGGGCGGCGGCTGGACGGCGCGGCTGCGGCTGCACGACACGCGCGACGGCGGGCGCACCGTCGGGCGAGACCGCCATGAAGGCCCGCTGCGCGTGCGCAAGGCCTTGCATCCGGAAGGTCCCGGCAGTTGCCACCATGTTCTCGTGCATCCGCCCGGCGGCATCGTCGGCGGCGATCAGCGGCATGTCGATGCGCGGCTCGATGCCGGCAGGCACGCGCGCATCACCACGCCCGCCGCGACCCGCTTCTGCCGCAGCGCGTGCGGCGTGCCGGGCACGCCGCGGCTGGCCGCAGGGACGGCACGGAACAACGAGCGACGCGAGGCACTGCCCGACGGCGCGCGCGCTGGTCGGCGACGCCGTGGCAGGCGATGCGCGCCGCCTGGCGGCACATCGCGTGGGGCCTGACCGCCGAGCCGCCGCGGATCTGGCGGACCTGGGTCAGCCTCCCGCGGGTGGCGGCGGCCGGTTGGCGCAGGGCTGAAAGCCGTTGCCCAGGCGCTCGGGCGGCAGCGACCTCAGGCGCGTCTGCAGCTCGGCGTCGGCCTGCGCGGCGCGCAGCCATTGCTGCGACGTCCCGCTGGGCAGCGGCGCCACGCGGGCACCGCGCACGCCCCTGGCAGACAGCGCATTCAGGGCCGCCTCGGCGCCGTACCTGTCGCTGAAATTGCCCAGGCGCAAGCCGGGCACCAGCGCCGGCGGCGAGGCCAGTTCCTCGAAACGCACATTCAGCCGCCGCAATTCGTCGGCCCTGGCGCGCAGGGACTCGCGATCGGGAAAGCGCCCCATCACCACGCCCCAGGTGTAGCTGCGCGCCACCAGCTCACGCACGACGGCGCCCTCGGGCACGCCCTGCTGCGCCAGCATGGCCTCGGCGGCAACGGCGCCGGCCTCGTTGAAGGGGCCGGCCTCCAGGCACACCGGCGGGGGTTCGGCCTCGGGCGTCGGCGCGCTGGCCGACGCGGCCGCCGCCACCGCGGCGCTGGCGGCACCGGCCGTCAGCACCGTGATCAGCTCCGGCCGCAACTGGGCGGCCAGGCGTTCGGGCTCGCGCGCGTCGCTGCGCGGCGGCAGCAGCGGCGCCAGCCAGCCCTGCGTCCAGGCATAGAAGCCGGCATTGGCCAGCAGCAGCACCAGCAGCAAGGCCCGCAGCATCAGGCCCCCACCGCCGCGCTCGGGCGCACGCTGACCTCGCCGCTGGTCACCCGCGCCACGCCGCCGTCATGGCGCAGGCGCAGCGCGCCCTGTGCGTCCACACCCTCGGCCAGGCCTTCCGGCGCACCGTCCAGCGTCGTCGTCACGCGACGTCCCTGCAACAGGTCGCGCCGGGCGTAGGCAGCGGCAAAGGGCGACAGGCCCTCGCATTCGAAGCGACGCAGCGCGTGCACCAGCGGCAACGCCACGCGCTGCAGCAGGCCCGGTGCATCGAGCGCGGGCTCGAGTTCCTGCAGGCAGGCATAGCCACTGCTCAGGTCCGCAGCAGTAGCCAGCGGCCGCACATTCAGGCCGATGCCGACCACGCAGGCGCGGCCGCCACCGGCGGCGACGGTCTCGACGAGGATGCCGCCCAGCTTGCGCCAGCGGTCCGCACCGTCGGCGAGCCAGAGGTCATTGGGCCACTTCAGCTGCAGGCGCGGCGCCTTGCCCGCGGCCGCTGGCTCGATGGCATCGGCCAGCGCGACACCGATCGCCAGGCTCAACCCCGACCAGTCGGCGGGCGCATAGCGCAGACCGAGCGAGAAGGTCAGCGACGCGCCGGGCGCCGACTGCCAGCTTCGCCCGCTGCGGCCGCGACCGGCGGTCTGCGCCTCGGCCACCAGCAGCACCGGCGTCGTGGGGTCGGCGCGCAGGCGCTCGATCAACCGCGTATTGGTGGAAGCCACGCTGGCCACCGCCTGCACCTGCAGGCCGGGCAGCGCCGGCCGCAGGGCCGCTGCCAGGGCCTCGCAGGGCCAGGCCAGCGCGACGGCGGCGTTGTCCACGGTCACCGCGGGTCAGCGCCGCCTGGGTGCCAGCATGGTGCGGCGGCAATGCGGGCTGCCGCAGCGACACGCGTATTCCTTCTTCAGCTTGGGCGTGTAGCGCTCGTCGATCACCAGGCCGTAGTCGTAGAACAGCTCCTCGCCGGGCTGGATGTCGCGCAGCGCACGGATGAAGACGCGCCCTTGCTCCTCGTCGGCCTCGCAGTTGGGGTCGCAGGCATGGTTGATCCAGCGCGAGGCATTGCCGCCAAAGCTGGCGTCGATGACGTGGCTGCCATCGTCGAGGCTGAAATAGAAGGTGTGGTGCGGATCGTCCGGGTCGTGGGGGTGGCGGCGCAGCGCCTCGGGCCAGTCGATGATCTCGCCGGTATATTCGATCAGCGTCTCGCCCGCGGCGATGGGCCGCAGGGCATAGACACCCTTGCCGTGCACCCCCGATCGACGCACCTGGAGGCGCCGGCCCCGGCTGGCGGGCGCGGCGGCGGCGCCGGGTTTTCGGGGGATCGCTTGCGCGGTCTTCTTCATTCGGTACATTGAAATCATGGGCGCGCGCGTGTGCATGCGTGCGCGCGAGAGCCTTGCATTGTAGGCACGCCCCCTCGGGCGGCCCGAGAGCGAAAAGAGACCATGGGAAAGACCGTCATCATTGCGGAGAAGCCGAGCGTCGCGCAGGACATCGTGCGCGCGCTCACGCCCGTCGCCGGCAAGTTCGACAAGGGCGCCGACCACTTCGAGAACGAGCAGTACATCGTCACCTCGGCGGTGGGCCACCTGGTGGAGATCAAGGCGCCCGACGAATACGACGTCAAGCGCGGCAAGTGGAGCTTTGCCAACCTGCCGGTGGTGCCGCCGCATTTCGACCTGGCGCCGATCGACAAGGCCAAGTCGCGCCTGTCGGCGGTGGTCAGGCAGGTCAAGCGCAAGGACGTGAGCGCGCTCATCAACGCCTGCGACGCCGGGCGCGAGGGCGAGCTGATCTTCCGGCTCATCGTGCAGTACGCCTATGGCGACAAGCCCTGCCCGAAGCCGATCCAGCGCCTGTGGCTGCAGAGCATGACGCCGCAGGCCATCCGCGACGGCTTCGACAAGCTGCGCAGCGACGCGCAGATGATGGGCCTGGCCGACGCCGCGCGCAGCCGCAGCGAGGCCGACTGGCTGGTGGGCATCAACGGCACGCGCGCGATGACGGCCTTCAACAGCCGCGACGGCGGCTTCTTCCTCACCACCGTCGGCCGCGTGCAGACGCCCACGCTGTCGATCGTGGTCGAGCGCGAGGAGAAGATCCGCAAGCATGTGCCGCGCGACTACTGGGAGCTGCGCGCGAGCTTCGACGCCCAGGCCGGCACCTACGACGGCAAGTGGTTCGACCCCAAGTGGAAGAAGAACCCCGACGATGCGGAAGCGCGGGCCGACCGCCTGTGGAATGCCGCCGACGCCGAGGCCATCGCGCGCGCGTGCCGGGGCCAGCCGGCCACCGTCACCGAAGAGGCCAAGCCCAGCAGCCAGAGCAGCCCCGGCCTGTACGACCTGACCACGCTGCAGCGCGAGGCCAACGGCCGCTTCGGCTTCAGCGCCAAGACCACGCTGTCGATCGCGCAGGCGCTGTACGAGAAGCACAAGGTGCTGACCTACCCGCGGACCGACTCGCGCCACCTGCCCGAGGACTATCTGGCGGTGGTGAAGAAGACCTTCGAGATGATCGCCGACGAGGACCTGCCCGGGCCGCTGCGCGAGCTGGCGATGCACGCGCGCAAGGGCCTCAACGAAGGCTACGTCAAGCCGAGCAAGCGCGTCTTCGACAACACCAAGGTGTCGGACCACTTCGCCATCATCCCCACGCTGCAGGCGCCCCGGAGCCTGAGCGAGGTCGAGGCCAAGCTCTACGACCTGGTCGTCAAGCGCTTCCTGGCGGTGTTCTATCCGCCGGCCGAATACCTGGTCACCACGCGCATCAGCAAGGTCGAGGCCGCGGGCACGACGCACCACTTCCAGACCAACGGCAAGGTGCTGGTCAACCCCGGCTGGCTGGCGGTGTACGGCAAGGAGGCGCAGGACGAGGATGCGAACCTCGTGCCCGTGATCCAGGGCGAAACCGTGCGCACCGAAAGCGTCGACGTGAAGGCGCTGCAGACCAGGCCGCCGGCGCGTTATTCAGAGGCCACGCTGCTGTCCGCGATGGAAGGTGCCGGCAAGCTGATCGACGACGACGAACTGCGCGAGGCCATGGCCGAGAAGGGCCTGGGCACGCCGGCCACGCGTGCGGCCATCATCGAAGGGCTGATCCTCGAAAAATATATGCTGCGCGACGGCCGCGAGCTGATCCCCACCGCCAAGGCCTTCCAGCTGATGACGCTGCTGCGCGGGCTGGCGATCGAGGACCTGACCAAGCCCGAGCTCACCGGCAACTGGGAATACCAGCTCGCCGAGATCGAGCATGGGCGCCTCAAGCGCGACCAGTTCATGGCCGGGATCGCGAAGATGGCCGAGCGCATCGTGCGCAAGGCCAAGGAATACGACCGCGACACCATCCCCGGCGACTATGCGACGTTGAAGACCCCCTGCCCCACCTGCGGCGGCGTGGTGAAGGAGAACTACCGCCGCTTCGCCTGCGCCGGTGCCGATGGTGGCAGCGAAGGCTGCGGCTTCTCCATCACCAAGATCCCGGCCGGCCGCGCCTTCGAGATCGCCGAGGCGGAAAGCCTGATCCGCGACAAGCAGATCGGCCCGCTGGAGGGCTTCCGCTCCAAGGCCGGCTGGCCCTTCACGGCCGAGCTCAAGCTGGTGCACGACGCCGAGATCGCCAACTGGAAGCTCGAATTCGACTTCGGCGACGACGCCAAGGCGGGCGAAGGCGACGGCGAGCCGGTGGACTTCTCGGACCAGCCAAGCCTGGGCGCTTGCCCCAAGTGCAAGGGCCATGTCTACGAGCACGGCAGCAGCTACGTCTGCGAGCACGCAGTGGGCGCGCACGTGACCTGCGACTTCAAGACCGGCAAGATCATCCTGCAGCAGCCCGTCACGCACGAGGACATGCACCAGCTGCTGGGCACCGGCAAGACGAAGCTGCTGGAAAACTTCGTCTCCAACAAGACGCGGCGCAAGTTCAAGGCCTTCCTCGCCTACGACGCGAAGGAAGGCAAGGTGATCTTCGAATTCGAACCGCGCGCGGCGAAGGCACCGCCGGCCAGGAAGGCAGCGGCCAAGAAGACCACGGCGTGACCGCCGCGGTCTTCCACAAGCTGCTGGCGATCTTCCTGACCGTCTTTCTCGGCTGGGTGGCCGGGCGCGCGCGATGGCTGGATGCCGGCAACGAGCAGGCCGACCCGGCGCGGCTGCTGGGCAACGCCGCCTTCTACATCTTCGTGCCGGCGCTGCTGTTCCGCACCACGGCGCGGCTGGATTTCGCCGCCATGCCCTGGGGCACGGTGGCGGCCTTCTTCGTGCCGCTGGTGGTCTTCATGCTGGGCGTCTACGCCTGGCAGCGCGCCAGCGGCGGCGCCGACCGACACGGTGCGGCGGCGCCCTCGGTGCGCGCCATCTCGGCCAGCTTCGGCAATTCGGTGCAGGTGGGCATCCCGCTGGCCACGGCGCTGTTCGGCGAATCGGGGCTGGCCATCCACATCGCGCTCATCAGCCTGCACGCGATCATCCTGCTGAGCGTGCTGACGGCGCTGGTGGAGCTCGACCTCGCGCGCGAACGCAGCCGCACCGGGCAGGCGTCGCGGCTGTGGCCGGTGCTGCAGCAGACGCTGCGCAACACCATCGTGCATCCGGTGGTGCTGCCGGTGCTGGCGGGGCTGCTGTGGAATGCCACCGGAGCGGGCCTGCACCCGGTGCTGGATGAGACGCTGTCGGCGCTGGGCTCGGCGGTGGTGCCGGTGTGCCTGGTGCTGATCGGGCTGACGCTGGCCTACTACCCGCTGCGGCGCCATCAGCTTCAGGGAGCGGTGGTGATCAGCCTGCTCAAGCTGGTGCTGCTGCCGGCGGTGGTGCTGGCGGTGGCGCACTGGGGCTTCGGCCTGAGCGGGCTGCCGCTGTCGGTGGTGGTGCTGATGGCGGCGCTGCCGGCGGGCAGCAATACGCTGATCTTCAGCCAGCGCTACGCCACGCTGGAGGCCGAGGCCACGGCCGCCATCGTCATCAGCACCGTGGCCTTCGTCGCCACGTCGTCGCTGTGGCTGGCGGTGCTGGCCCGCTTCGGCTGATGCGGCCGATTTGGGACAATCGCGCGATGAACCCGACCGACCTTCCCGCCTACATGGCCCATGTCGGCGCTGCCGCGCGCGCGGCGTCGACCATCATGGCCGCGGCCGCCACCGCCGCCAAGAATGCCGCGCTGCTGGCGCTGGCGCGCCGGCTGCGCGAGGCAGGGGCACCGCTGCAGGCCGCCAATGCGCAGGACCTGGCGGCTGCCCGCGCCGCCGGCCTGGCCGAGGCCATGGTCGACCGCCTGAAGCTCGGCCCCAAGGTGATCGACACCGTGGCGCAGGGCTGCGAGCAGATTGCCGCCATGCCCGACCCGGTGGGCGAGATCACCGGCGTCAAGCGCCGGCCGAGCGGCATCAGCGTCGGCCAGATGCGCGTGCCGCTGGGCGTCTTCGGCATGATCTACGAAAGCCGGCCGAACGTGACCATCGAGGCGGCGTCGCTGGCCATCAAGAGCGGCAACGCCTGCATCCTGCGCGGCGGCTCGGAGGCGCTGCAGTCCAACCTGGCGCTGATGAGCCTGGTGCAGGCGGCACTGGCCGAAGCCGGCCTGCCGCCCGCTGCGGTGCAACTGATCGAGACCACCGACCGCGCCGCCGTCGGCCACCTGATCACGATGCCCGAGTCGGTCGACGTCATCATCCCCCGCGGCGGCAAGGGCCTGATCGAGCGCATCAGCCGCGAGGCACGCGTGCCGGTGATCAAGCACCTGGACGGCAACTGCCATGTTTACGTGGACGAGCAGGTCGATCTGGCGATGGCGGTGGCGGTGACCGACAACGCCAAGACGCAGAAGGTCAGCCCCTGCAACGCCGCCGAATCGCTGCTGGTGCATGCGGCGCAGGCAGCCGCCTTCCTGCCGGCCATCGGCGACGTCTTCGCCGCCAAGGGGGTGGAGATGCGCTGCTGCCCACGCGCGGCGGCGCTGCTGGCGCCAAGGCCCAGGGTGGTGCCGGCGACCCCGGCCGACTGGGACACCGAATACCTGGCCCAGGTCATCAGCATCAAGGTCGTCGACAGCCTGGACGAGGCGATCGCGCACATCAACCGCCACGGATCGCACCACACCGATGCCATCCTGACGACCAACCACCCGCATGCGATGCGCTTCCTGCGCGAGGTCGATTCGGCCAGCGTGATGGTCAATGCGAGCACCCGCTTCGCCGACGGCTTCGAATATGGGCTGGGCGCCGAGATCGGCATCAGCACCGACAAATTCCACGCCCGCGGGCCGGTCGGCCTGGAAGGCCTGACCTCGCTGAAGTGGGTGGTGCTGGGCCAGGGCGAGATGCGCGCCTGAGCGCAGGCCGGCCATGCTGCCTTCGATGAGTGCGGGCCAGTGGGTGGCACTGGCGGCGGCTGCCGTGCTGGTGTTCTGGATGGTCGGCGCCTACAACCGCCTGGTGGCCATGCGCACCGCCATCGGCGATGCCTTCCGGCTGGTCGACGAACTGGTGCAGCGCCGTGCCGCGGCGGCCATCACGCTGGCGGCGCGCGCGCAAGACGCGATGGCCAGCGAGCAGGGGGCGCTCGATGCCTGGCTGGCGGCACAGACGGCCTCGCGGCAGGCCGCCGACGCGCTGCGCGTGCGGCCCGTGGTCGCCACCCTGGCCGCCAGACTGGCCGCCACCGAAGCGCCGCTGGCGGCCACCGGCGCGCGCGTGATGGCGCTGCTGGAACAGCATCCCGCGATACTGGCGGAGCCGACGGCAGCCGCCCACCTGGCCACGCTGCGCGAGACCGAGGCGCGGCTGATCTTCGCGCGGCAGCTCTTCAACGAGGCGGTGCAGACCTACAACGAGGCGGTCCGGCTGTTTCCGACCCGGCTGCTGGCGCGGCTGTATGGCTTCGGCACCGCCGGCCGCCTGTCGTGACGGGACCACCATCGGCATAGGGGGCCTCCATCATAGGAGGCGCCCCTGCCACACCACCCGGCATGCGGGTCCGCACCGGGCGGTTCGAGAGCTTGAGGTCATGAGAGTCTGGGTACGCCCAGCCCGTCGAAGTAGGCGATGGTCAACACGGTCTCGAGCAGGCCGTCACTGTTGCGCCACCAGCGGCGGCTGTTGGCCGCCACCCGCTTTGCAACGGTGTCCCCTGCTCCGCGCGCCTGGAGTTCCCGGTAGATCGTCGCCGGCCGCTTCCAGTGCCGCAGCTGGATGGCCCTCAGGCGGTGACGCAACCATTCGTCCAGCTCGCGCCAGACCTTGGGTGTTTGCGCCAGCCCGAAGTACGCCTTCCAGCCCAGCATGTACGGCCGCAGCCGCTGCACCACTTGCTCCATGCTGCGCCCGCCCGAGCGGCGTGTGAGTTGCCGGATGCGGGCCTTGAAGTTGTCCATGGCCTTGTGCGCCACGGCACATTTGACTTCTCGGCCTTTGGCCACCCACAGCTCGTAGCCCAGGAACTTGCGCCCGAAGGCGCTGCCCACCGCACTCTTGGCTTCGTTGATCTGAAGCTTCAGCCCGGCGTACAGCTGCCTGAGCAGAGCCATCACCCGCTGTCCGGCCTTGATGCTGCCCACGTAGACGTTGCAGTCGTCGGCGTAGCGCGCAAAGCTGTAGCCCCGCGCCTCCAACGCCTTGTCCACTTCGTCGAGCAACACATTGGCCAGCAGCGGTGACAGCGGCCCGCCTTGCGGCGTGCCCAGGTGGCGCTCGACCACTACCCCGCCATGCATGATCCCGGCGCTCAGGTACGCACGCACCAGCCGGATCACACCGGCGTCGTCGATGCGCTTGCCAAGCCGGTCGATCAGGATGTCGTGGTTGACCCGGTCGAAGAACTTCGCCAGGTCCACGTCCACCACCACGCGCTTGCCCGTTTGCACGTACGCCCGGGCGGCCTTGACCGCGTCGTGCGCCCGGCGCCCAGGACGGAACCCGTGGCTGTGTTCGCTAAAGGTGGGGTCGATCAGGGGTTGCAGCACTTGCAGCAGTGCCTGTTGGATCAGCCGATCCAGCCACCTTGGGGATGCCCAGCTCGCGCTGGCTCCCGTCCGGTTTGGGGATCATCACCTTTCGCACCGGCTGGGGCCGGTACGTGCCTGTCAGCAGCATCTGGCGAATCTGCGGCCAGTTCGCGCGCAGCCACTGGGCCGTCTGCTCGATGTCGAGCCCGTCCACACCCGCCGCACCCTTGTTGGCCTTGACCCGCTTCCACGCCGCCTGCAGGTTCTCTCTCGTCAGCGCCGCCTCCAGCAGGGTGCCAGCCCCCGCCTTCGGCCTTGCCGACCCTGCGCCCGGGTGCTCATGGGGCGGGCCGCTGGCTTCGTCGCTGGCAAGATCACGCCCGGCTTCACCGTGCGCTACGCCCGCCCGCCCAGGTCGCCCCGGCATCTGACGCATGGCCTTTGACATCCCCATGTCTTCGGTCACTCACTCTCGTTCGGCCCTTCGCCCTTTTGGTCCTGCCTCAACGGCCCCCGACTCGGACTACTACGGCCTCTGCTGACTTCTCGCTCCGGCAAACACCGTCGGGCTTTCACCCACGAGGCGAGATCTCCCCGGGTAAGAACGCACTCCTTCGCTGCACAACCGCCGGATCTACGCCACCTCGCCTTGATCACGAGAGCTTCGCGGTTCATTGCCCGCTCGCCCTGCTCGACCGCGCCTTCTATCCGGTTCTTGTTCATCGGCTCGCAGCTTCGCTCCACGCTCGGTCACCCTCGTCTGGTTGCGCTTCGCTTCGTTCGCTGTGATCAACTTACGGCGGGACTTGCACCCGCAAGAGTGCGCCCGTGCCGGGCGCACCAAGACAAAGGGCGCCCGCAGGCGCCCTCGATCTGGCCACAGCCGGGTGCTTATTTGGCGCCGGCGAGGATCCACTTGGCCAGGGTGGCGATGTCGGCATCAGGCACCTGGGCCTGCGCGGGCATCGGCACCGGGCCCCACTTGCCGGCGCCACCCTTCTTGATGCTGGCGGCCAGGTTCTTGTCGGCATCCTTCTGGCCGGCATATTTCTTGGCCACTTCCTGGTAGGCCGGGCCGACCAGCTTCTTGTCGACGGCGTGGCAGGCCGTGCAGCTGTGCTTCTTGGCCAGGTCGAGGTTGGCCAGCGCAGGCGCAGAGGCGGTGGCCAGCATGGCCGACAGGAACAGGGCTCGACGGATCATGGTGGGAAGTCCTTTCAGTCTTGAACGTTGCTCAAAAAAACCGGGCCCGCGGCCACTGCAGCAGCGCCACCGGCCTATTGTCCAATATTGGCGCCGTCGAAAACTGACGCCGGCCTCGACGCGCTTTGCCGTTGCGCGGGAGCTACAAGCGCCCGCGCCACCCATGCCATCAACGCTCCGCCGCCGGGGCCGGTTGACCTGTTGCGGCGGTTCTCAGGCGAAGGTGTCGATCAGCGTACCCAGCAGGGCGTCGGCCGTCTTCACCGTCTGCAGATTGGCGGCCAGCTGATGCCGGGCCTCGATCTGCGCCACCCCTTCGGTCGCCAGGTCGGCCGGCCGCATGTCGGCACCGCCGCCGTCAAACGCGAGGTTCCAGCGGGCGATGCGGCCGGCAGAACGGTCCAGGCTGGCCTGCGCGGCCTGCAGGCCCGAGGCGCCGATCGAGAGCATGCTGTTCATCGTCCCCGCGTCATCGGCCGCGGCGCAGCGGACTTGAGGACTTCTTGCTCAGCTCGCCACCGGCTCCAGCAGCATCAGGCCGGCGGCCGTGTTGCTGATCGGAATGTGGTAGCTGGCGTGCACTTGCCGCGCCGCCGGCCCGAGTGCGGCGCGTGCCGCCAGCCACATCAACAGTTCCACGCCCTGGGTCCCGGTCTTCTCGACCAGCTGGTGGATGCTGAACTGCGTCGCCCAGCGCGGGTCGGTGCTCAGGCTCTGCATGAACTGCAGGTCGAAATCCTTGTTGATGAAGCCGGCACGCTCGCCGTCGAGCTGGTGGCTGAGGCCGCCGGTGCCGACGATGAGCACGCGCGCATCGCCCGGGAAGGCGGCCACCGCGCGGCCGATGGCCTCGCCCAGCCGCCAGCAGCGCGCGGCGCTGGGCAGCGGAAACTGCACCGTGTTGATGCACACCGGCACCGTCGTCACCGGCCAGTTCTGATCGGGCCACAGCAGCGCCATCGGCAGCGTGAAGGCGTGGTCGACCAGCATCTCCTGGCAGGTGGTGAGATCGAAGTCCTCGCCCACCAGCGATTCGATCAGGTGCCAGGACAGGTCGAGGTTGCCCTGGAAGGGCGGCACCGTCGGGATGCCCCAGCCCTCGTCGGCATGGCGGTATTGCGGCGCGGCGCCGACGGCGAAGGTCGGCATCTTGTCGAGGAAGAAATTGAGCCCGTGGTCGTTGTAGACCATCACCACCACGTCGGGCCGGGCCTGGGCCAGCCATTCGCGCACGGGCACGAAGCCGTCGAAGAAGGGTTTCCAGTAGGGTTCGTGCTGGAGCTGGCGCGCGATGGCACCGCCGATGGCCGGCACGTGGCTGGTGGTGATCGCGCCGATGATGCGGGCCATGTCGTGCCCCCTCAACCGCGGGCGGCCACGAGCCTGGCCTTGAACTGGTCCTTGGTCATGCCGGTCTGCTGCGCGCCGATGTCCTGCATGTCCAGGCCGAAGATGCCGGCAAATTTGGCCAGGTAGTAGGCATTGCCGCCGGCCGCGATGAGCTGCAGCACGTTGCGCGCGCGGACGGCCTCGCGCTGCTGCGCATTGAGGCCGAATCTGGCGCAGTAGGCGTCCTCGTCGGCCAGAAAGGCCTGGCGGTTCCCGGCGTGGTTGAACGAGTAGCACATCTTGTTCAGCGCATAGCCCTTGCGGGCCTGCGCGCCGTCGAACAGCGTGGTGCCCGGGATGGCGGGTTTCGGGGTGGACATCGCGGGTCTCCTGGATGGATCTGCGCCGACCCGGCGGCAGCCGGACACGTGGCCGCAGTGTCCGGGGGCACATGACCTCGATCAACGCGCGGATACTCATGCCTGCCATGAGCGCTTTCGATCACTCCGATCTCGACGGCCGCCTGCTGCAGTTGCTGCTGGCGGTGGTGGAAGAGCGCTCGGTCACGCGGGCGGCCGAACGCCTGGGCGTGACGCAGTCGGCCGTGAGTCACCTGCTGGACAAGCTGCGGCAGATCACCGGCGACCCGCTGGTCGTCAAGGCAGGCCGCGGCATCGTGCCCACCGCAAGGGCGCAGGGCCTGGCCGGGCGCGCGCGGATGCTGCTCGAGGACCTGCGCGCCTTCGCCACGCCCGAGGGCTTCGATCCCGCCACGTTGCAGGCCTGCTTCACCATCGCGGCCAACGACCTGCAGTGCGACCTGCTGCTGCCGCCGCTGCTGCAGCGGCTGCGCGCGCGCTCACCCGGGGTGACGCTGCGCGTCATCCCGTCGGGCGTGCCGCAGCCCGAGCTGCTGCGCAGCGACGCCTGCCAGCTGATCGTCACGCCGCGCCCACCCGATGCCGCCGACCTGCTGCAGCGGCGCCTGTTTGTCGACCACTACCGCGTCTTCTACGACGCCACCGTGCGTGCGGCTCCGTGCGGCCTCGACGACTACCTGGCCGCCGAGCATGTCACCGTGGTCTACGCGCCGCACCGCAGCCTGGACATCGACCAGCTGCTGGGCGATCGGCTGAGGCTGCCGCGCCGCTTCGTCGCCAGCGTGCCGGGCTTCTCGCGCATCCCGCCCTTCCTGCGCGGCAGCGCGCGGCTGGCCACCCTGCCGGGGCTGCTGCGGCTGGAGCCGATGCGCGGCTTCGCGCACGCCGACCTGCCGGTGCCGGTGCCCGAGATGCCGATGTTCATGCTCTGGCACGCGCGCCGCCAGAGCGACCCGGTGCACCGCTGGCTGCGCGAGGAGTTGCTGGCGGTGGCGGCGGCGGTGTCCGGTCTGGCCGACTCGCAGGGCTGCGGCGAGCGTGGCGCTGCACGCTGCCAGCCTGGGCCCGAGGGTTAGCATCGAAGCATGCCCACCCTCTTCGACCCTGCCCGCTTCGGCAGCATCGCACTGGCCAACCGCGTCGTGATGGCGCCGCTGACGCGCGACCGCGCCGGGGCGCGCCAGGTGCCCACCGAGCTGATGTGCACCTACTACGCGCAGCGCGCCGGTGCCGGCCTCATCGTCACCGAAGGCACGCAGATCTCCCCCGAAGGCCAGGGTTACCTGGACACCCCGGGCATCCACAGCGACGAGCAGGTGCTGGCCTGGCGCCGCATCACCGACGCCGTGCACGCACGCGGCGGGCGCATCGTGGTGCAGCTGTGGCACGTGGGGCGCATCTCGCATGTCTCGCTGCTGCCGCCGGGCACCGTGCCGGTCTCCAGCACCGGCCGTGCGGCGCGCACCAAGACCTTCACCGCCGCCGGCTTCGAGCCGGTGTCGACCCCGCGCGCGCTGCGCAGCGACGAGATCCCGCGCCTGGTGGACGACTACCGCCGCGCGGCCGCCAACGCGCTGCGCGCCGGCTTCGACGGCGTGGAGGTGCATGGCGCCAACGGCTACCTGATCGAGCAGTTTCTGCGCGACAGCATCAATGACCGCAGCGACGCCTACGGCGGTGCGCCCGAACACCGCGTGCGCCTGCTGGTCGAGGTGATGACGGCGATTGCCGCCGAGATCGGCGCCGGCCGCACCGGCCTGCGCCTGAGCCCGATCACGCCGGTCAACGACGCCGCGCTCGACAGCGACCCGCAGGGCCTGTACGAGCTGGCGCTGCGGCAGCTGGCACCGCTGAAGCTGGCCTTCATCCACGTCGTCGAGGGCACCACCGGCGGCCCGCGCGACAACGCGCCCTTCGACTGGGCGGCGCTGCGCGCGCGCTTCAAGGACGGGAACGAAGCCGGCGGCTGGATCGTCAACAACGGGTATGCGCGGTCGACGGCGATGGACGCCATGGCCACCGGTCGCGCCGATGCGGTGGCCTTCGGCAAGGCCTTCATCGGCAACCCCGACCTGGTGGAACGCCTGCGCCGCGACGCGCCGCTGGCCGAGGCCAACCGCGCCACCTTCTACGGCGGCGGCGCCGAGGGCTATACCGACTACCCGGCGCTGACAGATTGAAACGCTAGAAGAGCCGCCCGACGTTGAACAGCGTCAGCACGCCCAGCGCGGCGAAGAGGGCCGCGCTGACGATGTGCACCACGCGCATCGGCACCAGCCTGGCGACCTTGTCGCCCAGGAAGACGGCCGGCACGTTGGCCAGCATCAGGCCCAGCGTGCTGCCGGCCACCACCGGCACCAGGTCGGCATAGCGCGCGGCCATCGCCACCGTGGCGATCTGCGTCTTGTCACCCATCTCGGCCAGGAAGAAGGCCACCAGCGTGGTGCCGAAGACACCCCAGCGGCCGCTGCCGCCCTCGACCTCGCCGGCTTCGTCGGGGATCAGCATCCACACCGCCATCGCCAGGAACGAGGCGCCGATGACCCAGCGCAGGATATCGGGGCCGAGGGCCTGCGCCACCCAGGCGCCGACGGCACCGGCCAGCGCATGGTTGGCCAGCGTGGCCATGAGGATGCCGGCGACGATCGGCCAGGGCTTGCGAAAGCGTGCGGCCAGCATCAACGCCAGCAGCTGCGTCTTGTCGCCCATCTCGCCAAGGGCGACGACACCGGTGGAGACGAGAAAGGCTTCCAAGGCGAGGGCCGGTGCGCCCCTGGGGCGCACCGCGGTGCAACGGGATCGGGTGGGGCCGCGAGTCTAACGATGGCCGGCCTGCACGCGCTGCGCATCGAGCGCTGCACGCACCGCCTCGGGCATGGGCAGCGGCTGGCCCCGTTCGCGGTCGACGAAGACCAGCACGCAGTCGGCGCCGGCCGCGGCCTGCGGCTGCCCGTCGAAGAAGCCCACGCGCACGACCGCCGAACTGCGCCCCCGGTGGGTGACGCCGGCGCCCAGCCGCCAGCGCGGCGGCAGGGCGCGCCAGGCCAGGATGTGCAGGTCGACACGCGCCACCAGCAGACCGACGGTGGCACGCTCGCCTTCGCCGCCCAGGGCCGCAAAGGCGTTCTGCATCACGGCCGAGCGCCCGGTTTCGGCGCCGCGCATCAACGCGCCTTCGCCGACGCGGCCGGTGGCGTCGAGGTCGGCATAGCGCGTATCGAGCTCGCGCCGCAGCGGGTAGGCCTCGAAGGCCGCCGGTGCCGGCGCCGCCGGCGGCAGCGCGGCCGCCGGTGCGGGCACCGGGCTGTCCAGGGCCGACTGCCAGGCCGCCGGCAGCTCGCCGGCCTCGCCGTGCAGCCGCGCGTGCAGGCGTGTCGACTGCAGGCCCACGCAGGCGCCGTCCTGGAAGAGCGCGCTGTCCAGCGTCACCTGCTGCGCATCGAGCGCCGTCACGCGCACCGCCGCCTGCAGCGGCTTCGGGTAGTGGCTTTGCAGCAGGAAGTCGGTGACCACGCGCGACGGCCGCAAGCGCGGCCCGCGTTCGCGCCAGAAGCCGTCGCCGATGCGCTCGGCCAGGAAGCGCATGCGCGCCTCCTGGTGCAGGCCGTGCAGTGCCGAATTGTTGAGGTGGCGCAGCGTGTCGACATCGGCATAGCGGGTCGGGATGTCGTAGCGGGCGGTGTAGTGCGCCGGGTCATGGCGCCAGCGGTCGTGCTTCATGCGGGGAGGGGTGTGGCCGGTGTACCGCCGCAGCGTAGCGGCCGGCGCGCCGGCCGACCATCGGCGGCAACGCGCAGTCGCCGCGGCGACCCGGCTCAGGCCGGCGCCGCGGCGGGCGCCAGGCGGATGCGGGCATCGACCGCGCGCGCGCCCTCGGGCCAGGCCAGCAGCGGGTTGAGGTCGAGCTCGTCGATTTCGGGCAGGTCCTGCACCAGGCACGACACGCGCTCGATGACATCGGCGATGGCGGCGCGGTCCAGCGCCGGCCGGCCGCGCACGCCCTCGAGCAGGGCCGCCGCACGGATCGCGCCGAGCATGGCCGCGGCCTGCCCGGGCCCGACCGGGGCCAGCTCGAAGACGACATCGCCCAGCACCTCGACGTGGATGCCGCCGAGGCCGAACATCAGCAGATGGCCGATGCCCGGCGCCCGGCTGGCGCCGACGATCAGCTCCTGCCCGCCGGCCAGCTGCGCCTGCACCAGGAAGCGCAGCGGAGCCTCTGCGGCCAGGCCGGCCAGCCGCTGCTGCAGGCCGCTCACCGCGGCATGCACCGCGGCCTCGTCGTGCAGGCCCAGCACCACGCCGCCGACATCGCTCTTGTGGCTGGCGGCCTCGGTGTCGATCTTCACCACCACCGGGAATCCGATCTCGCGTGCCGCCGCGGCGGCGGCCTCGGCGCCATCCACCACCTGCGCCGCGGCCAGCGGGATGCCGTAGCACCGCAGCAGCGCCAGCACGTCCTGCGCGGGCAGCTGCAGGCGGCCCGCGGCGCGGGCGCTGTCGACGATGGCGCGGGCCCGCGGCGCATCGATGCCCGGTGGCCGGCGCGGGGTCGGCGCCGGACGCTGGCGCAGCCGCGGCCCGCGCCACAGCGCGGCCAGCGCGCGCGCGGCATCGCCGGGGTAGGCGAAGCACGGCACGCCGCCGTCCTGCAGGATCGCGCGCGTGGCCTGGAAGCGCGGCTGCGTCGGGTCGGTCATGAAGTTGCACACCAGCGGCTTGCGCTGCTGCGCGCTGGCGGCCACGATCTCGTGCGCGATGCCCTGCGTGTCGGTGAACGAGGGCGTGACGAAGGCCACCAGCAGCGCGTCGATGGCGTCGTCGTCGAGCAGCGCCTGCAGCGCGGCGCGGAAATGCCCGGGCCCTGCGGTGGCGATCACGTCCACCGGGTTGTCCAGCGCGGCCTGCGGCAGCAGCGCCGCGCGCAGCCGCTGCACCGTGGCCTCGGCCAGCGCCGGCACCTGCAGCCCCTGCGACACCAGCGCATCGGTGGCGATCACCGCCGGGCCGCCGGTATTGGTGAGCACGGCCGTGCGCGGGCCGCGCGGCGCCGGCTGGGTGGCATGGGCCATGGCGGCACGGATGAGCTCGCCCTCGTCGTCGAAGGCGATGATGCCGGCGCGCTCGAAGACGAGGTCGGTCACCCGGCCCGCGCCGGCGAGTGCGCCGGTGTGCGACGAGGCGGCCTGCGCGCCGCGCTCGGTGCGGCCGGCGCGCATCGCCAGCACCGGCTTGCGCGCGGTGACGGCGCGCGCCACCTCGAGAAACCCGGCCGGCTCGGCCAGGCCCTCGGTATAGAGCACCACCACGCGGGTGCCGGGGTCGTCGCCATAGAAGCGCAGGATCTCGGTGATCGACACATCGCAGCCGTTGCCGTTGGAGGCGTACAGGCGCACGCCCACGCCGATGTCGGCCAGCCCCTGCAGGATGAAGCCGCCCACGCCACCGCTTTGCGCCACCAGCGAGACGCCGCCGGCGGCCGGCAGCGTATTGGTGAAGTTGCAGTAGGCGCGCAGCGACGGATCGGTATTGATGATGCCCTGGCAGTTGGGCCCCAGCACGCGGATGCCGCTGAGCCGCGCCTCGTCCATGAAGGCCTGCTGCAGCCGCAGGCCCTGCTCGCCGAGTTCGCCGAAGCCGGCCGAGTTGATGATCACCGCGCGCACGCCCCTGGCGCCGCACTGCGCCATCAGGCCGGGCACCTGCGCGGCCGGCACCACCAGGTGCACCAGGTCCACCTCGCCCGGCACCTCGGGCAGGCCGGGGTAGGCCGGCAGGCCGAGGATCTGCGTCGCGCTGGGGTGCACCGGGTAGATCGGCCCGCGGTAGCCGAAGGCCTGCAGGTTGGCGATGATCGAGTGGCCGATCGCGTGCTCGCGCGCCGAGGCGCCCACCACCGCGACCGAGCGCGGCCAGAACAGCGCCTCCAGCCCGTCGCGCGGGGCCGGGCGCAACGCCGCGCCGCTCACGCGGGCACCCCGCACGCTGCGCGCGGCCGCGCCGCGCGGGAACTGGCGTCCGCCCAGGCCGTGCGTGTCATGCGCGCTCCAGCAACTGCTCGACGAAGGCCTCGACGTTGATGCGCGTCTGTTCGTCGGAGACGCAGCGCAGGTCGTTCAGGTCGCCCGAGATCACCAGCGAGGGCACGCCGGTGCGCGCCTCCAGGCGCTGCGGCAGACCGTAGCGGTTGTTGGAGTTGTTGGGGCAGGTCTTGGCGTCGTGGTAGATGATGCCGTCGACGCCGAAGCGCTCGATCGTGTCCTGCAGGTAGCGCTCCTTGTAGGCCTCGTCGCGCACGATGAACAGCTGCAGGTAGGCGCGCGCCATGCTGCGGAAGGGATCGGCGCCGTCGAAGGCCTTGAACACCCAGCTGCTGCAGTAGGTCGAGGCCACCACCGCCGTGCGCTGGCTGGCGAAGAGCTCGGAATGCTGGCGCAGCCGGCCCCACACCGGCATGCCTTCCCAGTACAGGCGCAGCTGCTCGCGCTCGACCGCGGCCACGCCGCCGGCGATGCGCTGGCGCATCTCGGCCAGCAGCTCGCGGTAGTAGTCCAGCGCCTGCGGCGTGCCGCGCAGGCACACGGCCGGGCCCATGTGGATGGTGCCGTCGAAGAAGGTCAGCGGCGCCGGACGGTGCGCGGCGGTGGCCAGCACCTCGCCCCACAGGTCGCTGCACTGGCGCGACAGGGCCACCGTCTCGCGCAGGCGGTCGATGTCCAGCCGGGTGCCCGCCACCTGCTCGAGCGTGGGCACCAGGGCCTCGATCTGGCGCGCCACGTCTTCCACCGGGCCGGCCTCGACGTCGATCACGCTGCGCGGGCTGGTGATGCCGATGCACGGCACCTTCAGCTCGCGCGCATACCAGCCGAACCAGTCCTGCACGTCGCGGCACTGGTTGGTGTTGTAGACCAGCACGTCGGGCCGGGGCACGCGCTCGATGTCGGGGTAGGCCTTGGTCAGCGGCGTGGTGCCCTGCAGGTAGGCGCCGATGTCCGACGTGAGGTAGGAGCAGATGTCGGGCGAGTAGCCGAGCGCATTGGCCCTGGGGATGAGGTCGGTGGCGCAGCGCGACGAACCCAGCAGCGCGCCGTGGTTCTCGGGGAAATAGACGACATAGCCCATCGCGCGCAGCAGCTCGGCCGGGCCGACGCTGGTGCACCAGGCGACCTTGCGGCTGCCGGTCCTGGCGGCGTGGTCGAGCTCGCGGAAATACTCGCCCATCATCTGGCCCATGCGGGCGGCGGCGGCGATGGGCTTGCGGGCGGCGGCATTCATGCGGATTCCTCGCGGGGTTCGGCGGCGGCGTCGGTGGCGCCGCCGTCCAGGGCATGCAGCGCGGCGCCGATGGCACCCACGAACTGCGGCTGTTCACAGGTGAGCACCGGCCGCCCGATCAGCTCGGCCGTCATCTGCACCAGATAGGGGTTGTGCGCGACCACGCCGCCGGTCATCACGACCTGTTCGCCCAGGGCGTCCATCTCGAGCACGCGCTTGACCATCGAGTAGTAGATGCCCTTGACGATGTCGGGCACCGGCCGGCCGGCGCGGATGCTCTCGAGCACCTCGGTGGCCGAGAACACCGTGCAGTAGCTGCCCAGCTTGACCATGTCGCGCGCCTGGCGCGCATGGTCGTCCATCTGCGGCAGCGAGATGTCGAGCCGGTGCGCCATCTCCTCGAGAAAGGCGCCGGTGCCGGCCGCGCACTTGCGGTTCATCTTGAACGACTGGCGCCGCCCGGCGGCGTCGACCTTGACGACCTTGTTGTCCTGCCCGCCGATGTCGATCACGGTGATGGCGCGCGGAAAGGCCTGGTAGGCGCCGCGCGCCAGGCAGCCGATCTCGGTGCGCGTGGCCTCGGTGACGAAGGCCACGTTGTTGCGCCCGTAGCCGGTGGCCACCGCGGCGGCGACGTCGTCGCGCGTGGCGCCGGCCATCTGCAGCGCATCGTCGAGGCAGGCGCGCGCGGTCTGCGCGAAGTCGACCCCGCTCTTGCGCACCGCATGCCCGCGCAGGCGGTGCGCGCCGTCGATCAGCGCCACCTTGGTGCGCGACGAGCCGAGGTCGAGCCCCAGATACAGGGCGGCGCCGGGCGGATGGGGGTCGATGCGGGCATTCATCGCGGCGCGATCGGTGGTGGACGATGCGGCCGAGCGTAGGCCGTCGGCGGCGCCGGCGCGAGCCGGTTCCGGCGCCGCCTGTCCGCTTCGGGCAGCGCGCCGGGCCGGACAAACCCGGACCGACCGGCGCTTCAGCGCCCGCGCAGCGTCTGCGAGGGGCTCTGGCCGAACTGGCGCGCGTAGGTCGCCGCAAAGCGCCCGAAGTGGCCGAAGCCCCAGCGCAGCGCGACAGCGGCCACGCTGCCGTCGCCCGCCGCCAGGTCGGCACGGGCGCCGTCGAGCCGCAGCGCACGCAGCCAGCGCATCGGCGAGCAGCCGTGGCAGGCCTGGAAGCCCGCGCTCAGCGTGCGCAGGCTCACGCCCGCGGCCTGCGCCACCTCGGCCAGCGTCAAGGGCTCGGCGGCATGGGCGCGCATGAATTCCTCGGCCCGGCGCACATGGCGCGGCGCCGGCGGCGGCACCGGGCTCGCCAGGCCGTCGCTGTAGGTGTGGCGGTGTTCGGTCAGCAGCGTCAGCACCGCCAGCTCCACCAGCTGCCGGTGCAGGCGCGGCGCCAGCGGCGGTGGCGGCGGCGCCTCGGCGCAGTCGGTCAGCAGCCGGGTCAGGGCCAGCCAGCGCCGCGCGGCGCCGCTGCCCGCGGGCATCAGCGGCTCGAACTCGGGCGGGCGCGGCAGCGGCCGGCCGAGCAACTGCGCGCAGGTGCCGGCCACCTCGTCACGCGACAGCCGCACGTGCAGCCGCTGGCTGTCGGCGCTGAAGCGCTTGACGACGCCGCAGGTGGCCGAATCGACCATCACCAGCCCGGCGCCACCGCTGCCGCCGCAATGGCCGGCGTCGACCTGCGCCTGCCCGCGCAACTGGGTGCTCACCAGGTAGAACGACTGCGGCGCCTGCTGCTGAAGTTCGACCTCGGCGTCGAAACTCAGCGTGGACAGCAGCATCGAGCCCAGCGCGTCGCGCCGCCAGCGCATGCGAAAGGCCGAGCGCGGGCCGAGCACGTGCAGCCGGTTCGGGCTGTAGACATCGGCCAGCAGGCTCGATGCACGATCGGGATCGAATACCAGCTCTTCCACCGCCGCGGGGCTGCCGCCGGAGGCAGCCGGTGGCGGCACCAGCGCCTGCCGCGCCGGGCCGGCACAGGAGCGGTGGGGGCTCGTCATGCCGCCTTATACAGCCCGGGGATCGAGTCGAAAAGCCACCGTTGACACGAATTTCGTGCAACACGAGAATCGTGCACCACGAAGTTCGTGATCAGCATCCGTGAAAAACGTCACCGTCACCATGGAAGACAGCGTCGCCGAATGGGCGCGGCTCGAGGCCGCACGGCGCAACACCAGCGTGTCGCGGCTGGTCGGCGAGATGCTGGCCGAGAAGATGCGGCGCACCGACCGCTACGAGCGCGCCATGCGCGAGGCGCTGCAGTTTCGGCCCGTCCCTTTTGAAGGCCCCTTCCTGAAGCGCGACGAGATCTATGCCGAGCGCCTCGACCGTTTTCGTTGACACCAACGTCTTGCTGTATGCGGTCGACCCCCGCCAGCCGAACAAGCAGGCCCGGGCACAGGCCTGGCTGCAGCATTGCTGGCGACATGACTGCGGCCGCATCAGCACCCAGGTGCTGCATGAGCTGTTCACCAATCTTCGGCGCGTGGCACCGTCGCTGGCCGTCGAAGACGCGCGCCGGCTGGTGCGCGAATACCGCGCCTGGACACCCTGGATCGTCGATGATGAAACGGTCGACAGCGCGTGGCAGCTGCAGGACCGGTTCAGCTTCAACTACTGGGACGCGCTGATGGTCGCCGCGGCCCTGCAGCAGGGCTGCAGTTGCATGCTGTCCGAAGACCTGCAGCACGACCAGGTGATCGACAAGCTGCGCATCGTCAACCCATTCCTTCTCGGCCCCGAGATCCTGGACGCCCCCGCCCCATGACCCCCCCCCTCGCCGAACGCCTGCTGCACACCATCCGCCAGGACGTGCAGTCGATGCACGCCTATGCCATCCAGCCCAGCGCCGGGCTGATCAAGCTCGACGCGATGGAAAACCCCTTCACGCTGCCGCCCGAGCTGCAGCGCGAACTGGGCGAGCGGCTGGCCAAGGTGGCGATCAACCGCTACCCGGCAGCCAGCAGCGCCGCGGTGATCGAGCGCCTGATGGCCTTTGCCCAGGTGCCCTCCGGCTGCAGGGTGATGCTGGGCAACGGGTCGGACGAGCTGATCGACATCCTGTCGGTGGCCTGCGACCGGCCCGGCGCCACCGTGCTGGCGCCGCTGCCGGGCTTCGTGATGTACGAGATGTCGGCGCGCCTGCGCGGGCTGGCGTTCGTCGGCGTGCCGCTGACGCCGGCGTTCGAGCTCGACGAGGCGGCGATGCTGGCCGCCATCGAGCGGCACCGCCCGGCGCTGACCTATATCGCCTACCCCAACAACCCGACCGCCAACCTCTTCGACGACGCCGTCATCGACCGCATCGTGGCCGCGGTGGGCGCGCAGCGCGGGCTCGTGGTGTTCGACGAGGCCTACCAGCCGTTTGCCTCGCGCAGCCGCATGGCCAGCCTGGCGCGGCACGACCATGTGCTGGTGATGCGCACGCTGTCCAAATTCGGCCTCGCCGGCGTGCGCCTGGGCTACCTGTGCGGCGCGGCAGCGCTGATCGACGAGGTGGAGAAGGTGCGCCCGCCCTACAACGTGAGCGTGCTCAATGCCGAGGCGACGCTGTTCGCGCTCGACCATGCCGACGAATACGCGCGCCAGGCCGCGCTGCTGCGCGCCGAGCGCGACCGCCTGCAGGCCGCGCTGCGCGCCCTGCCCGGCGTGACGCCCTTTCCGAGCGAGGCCAACATGATCCTCGTGCGCGTGCCCGATTCGCAGCGCGCCTTCGACGGCATGAAGCAGCGTGGCGTGCTGGTCAAGCACATCGCCGGGCTGCACCCGCTGCTGGCCAACTGCCTGCGGCTGACGGTCGGCGCGCCGGGCGAGAATGACGCCATGATGGCGGCCCTGAAGGCGAGTCTCTAGATGGAACTGCAGCACCGCACGGCCGAGATCCGGCGCGACACGAACGAAACGAAGATCCGCGTGCGGGTCGACCTCGACGGCACGGGCCGCTCGAAGCTGGCCACCGGCATCGGCTTCTTCGACCACATGCTCGACCAGGTGGCCCGCCACGGGCTGATCGACCTCGAGGTCGAGGCCGAGGGCGACCTGCACATCGACGGCCACCACACGGTGGAGGACGTCGGCATCACGCTCGGCCAGGCCTTTGCCCAGGCGGTGGGCGACAAGAAGGGCATCACCCGCTACGGCCATGCCTACGTGCCGCTGGACGAGGCGCTGTCGCGCGTGGTGGTCGACTTTTCCGGCCGCCCCGGGCTGCACCTGCGCGTGGCCTTCAAGGCCGGCATGATCGGCGGCTTCGATACCCAGCTCGCCTACGAATTCTTCCAGGGCTTCGCCAACCACGCCCAGGTCACGCTGCACATCGACAACCTGCACGGCGACAACGCCCACCACCAGTGCGAGTCGATCTTCAAGGCCTTCGCGCGCGCGCTGCGCATGGCCCTGACACCCGACCCGCGCGCGGCCGGGGTCATTCCCTCCACCAAAGGCAGCCTTTGAGATGAGCCGCCTGACGCAGGGGCCGGTGCGATGAGCCGCACCGTGGCCGTCGTCGACTACGGCATGGGCAACCTGCGCTCGGTGTCGCAGGCGGTCCTGCATGTCGCCGCCGGCAGCGGCGTGACGGTGATCGTCACCCAGCGCCCGGACGAGGTCTACGCCGCCGAGCGCGTGGTGCTGCCCGGCCAGGGCGCGATGCGCGACTGCATGCGCGAACTGCGGGATTCCGGCCTGCGGGAAGCCGTGCTGCACGCCGCCGCGAACAAGCCGCTGATGGGCGTCTGCGTGGGCATGCAGATGCTGCTGACGCACAGCGAGGAGCAGGACACGCCGGGGCTGGATCTCTTCCCCGGCGAGGTGCGACGCTTCCGCCTCGACGGGCAGTTGCAGCCCGACGGCAGCCGCTACAAGGTGCCGCAGATGGGCTGGAACCGCGTGCGCCAGGAGCGGGCGCACCCGGTCTGGGGCGAGGTGCCGGACGAGAGCTGGTTCTATTTCGTGCACAGCTACCATGCCGAGCCGGCCAACCCGGCGCACAGCGCCGGCAGCACCGACTACGGCCTGCGCTTTACCTGCGCGCTGGCGCGGGATAACATTTTTGCGACCCAGTTCCACCCCGAGAAGAGCGCCGGACACGGCTTGGCCCTGTACCGCAACTTCCTGTGCTGGAAGCCCTGAGCCTTTCCCCTTCTCCCCCCTCCACCCGATCCTTCCGGATCCCCACCCCAGCTCCACCCGAGCCATGTTGCTGATCCCCGCCATCGACCTCAAGGACGGCAAGTGCGTGCGCCTGCAGCAAGGCGACATGAACGTGTCCACCACCTTCGGTGAAGACCCGGCCGCGATGGCCCGGCGCTGGCTCGATGCCGGCGCGCGGCGCCTGCACCTGGTCGACCTCAACGGCGCCTTCGCCGGCAAGCCGGTCAACGAAGGCGCCGTGAAGGCCATCCTGCGCGAGGTCGGTGACGAGATCCCGGTGCAGCTGGGCGGCGGCATCCGCGACCTCGACACCATCGAGCGCTACCTCGACGACGGCATCACCGCCATCATCATCGGCACCGCCGCGGTCAAGAACCCCGGCTTCCTGAAGGACGCCTGCACCGCCTTCGGCGGCCATGTCATCGTCGGCCTCGACGCCAGGGACGGCAAGGTGGCCACCGACGGCTGGAGCAAGCTCACCGGGCACGAGGTGGTCGACCTCGCGCGCAAGTTCGAGGACTACGGTGTCGAGGGCGTGATCTATACCGACATCGGCCGCGACGGCATGCTCACCGGCATCAACATCGAGGCCACCGTCAAGCTGGCGCGCGCGCTGACGATGCCGGTGATCGCCTCCGGCGGGCTGGCCGGCATGGCCGATATCGAGGCGCTGTGCGCGGTCGAATCCGAAGGCATCTCGGGCGTGATCTGCGGCCGCAGCATCTATACCGGTGCGCTCGACTTCGCGGCCGCGCAGGCGCGGGCCGACGAACTGGCCGCGACCTGAGCCGACGCGACCGCATGCTGGCCAAGCGCATCATCCCCTGCCTGGACGTCACCGGCGGCCGCGTCGTCAAGGGCGTCAATTTCGTCGAGTTGCGCGACGCCGGCGACCCGGTGGAGATCGCCGCGCGCTACAACGACCAGGGTGCCGACGAGATCACCTTCCTCGACATCACCGCCACCAGCGACGACCGCGACGTCATCCTGCACATCATCGAGGCCGTGGCCTCGCAGGTCTTCATCCCGCTGACGGTGGGCGGCGGCGTGCGCAGCGTGGCCGATGTGCGGCGGCTGCTCAACGCCGGTGCCGACAAGGTCAGCTTCAACTCGGCGGCGGTGGCCAACCCGCAGGTGATCCGCGACGCCGCCGACAAATACGGCGCGCAGTGCATCGTGGTGGCGATCGACGCCAAGAAGCGCGTCGGCGAGGACCTCGCCAGCAAGGGCCCGGGCTGGGACGTCTACACCCACGGCGGCCGCAAGAACGTGCACCTCGACGCCGTCGACTGGGCGCGCCGCATGGCCGGGATGGGTGCCGGCGAGATCCTGCTCACCAGCATGGACCGCGACGGCACCAAGATCGGCTTCGACCTCGAGCTCACGCGCGCGGTCTGCGACGCGGTGCCGGTGCCGGTGATCGCCTCGGGCGGCGTCGGTGCGCTCGAGCACCTGTCCGAAGGCATCCGCATCGGCGGCGCCGACGCGGTGCTGGCCGCCAGCATCTTCCACTACGGCGAATTCACGGTCGGCCAGGCCAAGGCGCTGATGGCGCGCGACGGCATCCCGGTCCGGCTGTGAAACCCGGTCGCGCCCACGAGGTCCGCCTCATCGGTGGATCGTGGAAGCGCAGCACGCTCCCGGTGGCCGATCGCCCCGGGCTGCGGCCCACCCCCGACCGCGTGCGCGAGACGCTGTTCAACTGGCTCGGCCAGGACCTGAGCGGCTGGCGCTGCCTCGACGCCTTTGCCGGCAGCGGCGCGCTGGGTTTCGAGGCCGCGTCGCGCGGTGCCGCCGAGGTCGTGCTGCTGGAGCGCGACACCGGACTCGCGCGCAGCCTGAAGGCGTCGAAGCAGCGGCTGGCGGCGGCGGCGGTCACGGTCGAGACGGCCGACGCGCTGGCCTGGATGGCACGCTGCGCGCCCGAGCGCTTCGACCTCGTCTTCCTCGACCCGCCTTTCGACACCGACCTGCTGGCGCCGGCGCTGGCGCGCGCGACGAAACTGGTGGCGCCCGGCGGCTTCGTCTACCTCGAGTCGGGCCAGGCGCCGGGCGAGCTGCCCGCGGGCTTTGCGCCCTGGCGCAGCGGCCGCGCCGGTGCCGTGCACCATGTGCTCTGGCGCCGGGGCTACACTCCGCCGCACGACAGCCACGGGCCGATGACGTGACCCCCACCAAGCCGCTCACCGCCGTCTATCCGGGCACCTTCGACCCGATGACGCTCGGCCACGAAGACCTGATGCGCAGGGCCTCGCGCCTGTTCGATCGCCTGATCCTGGCGGTGGCCGCCGGCCACCACAAGCGCACGATGTTCACCATCGCCGAACGGCTGGAGATCGCGCGCGAGATCGCCACGCCCTACCGGAATGTCGAGGTCACGGCCTTTCGCGGGCTGCTGCGCGATTTCGTCGTCGAGAACAACGGCCAGGTGGTGGTGCGCGGCCTGCGCGCGGTGAGCGATTTCGAATACGAATTCCAGATGGCCGGCATGAACCGCCAGCTGATGCCCGAGGTCGAGACCGTCTTCATGACGCCGTCGGACCAGTACCAGTTCGTCAGCGGCACCTTCGTGCGCGAGATCGCCAGCCTGGGCGGCGACGTGTCGAAATTCGTCGCGCCTTCGGTGCTGCGGCGCCTGAAGGAACGGATCAGCCAGGCGGAGTGAGCCCGACCGTGATCGCCACCGAGTGAGGCCCCGATGGCCTTGATGATCACCGACGAGTGCATCAACTGCGACGTCTGCGAGCCCGCATGCCCGAACGACGCCATTTCGCTCGGCGCCGAGATCTACGAGATCGACCCCGGCAAGTGCACCGAATGTGTCGGCCACTTCGACGAGCCGCAGTGCGTGCAGCTGTGCCCGGTGGCCTGCATCCCGGTCAATCCGGCTGTTGTCGAGAGCCGCGAGCAGCTGCAGGCAAAGTTTGTCCGCCTGCAAAGGGCCGCTGCTTCGCCTGCTGCCGACGCAGCCACGCCCTCGACGCCGTCGGCTTCGACGCCGGCCTGAGCGCCGCGCCCGGTTCGATGGCCGCCGGGCCACCGCCGCGCGCCAGCGCCTGGCGCTCGCGGTCACGCGCCTCGGCCGCGAGCCGCTGTGCCAGTCGTTGGTCGCGGGCCAGCACGGCCAACCCCTGTGCCACCTCGGCAGCGCTGCGTGCATCGGCCACGGCCACCGGACGGCCATCGGGACAAGGGCTGTCGCTGTAGCTGCGGCCGTCGGCGCCGCAGCGCCAGACGGTCTGCGCCTGCGCGGCGGCACCGGAAAGCAGCAGCGCGAGCATCAGCGACCACGGCTTCGTCATGACGGCTCCTCGGGGGGCTGGGGCGGTACCGGCACGGCGGCCGATGATGCCGCCGGCTTCGGCGGCCGGGGCGGCTTGGGCCGCGGCGGGCCGGCATGGATGAGCGCGGTGGCGCGCGCCATGTCGCCGGCCAGCAGCCAGTCGCTGGCTTCCAGCGTGCGCCGGATGCAGGCCTCGATGGCGTCGCGGTGCTCGGGTGCGGGCTTGCGCAGCACATAGTCCACCACCTCGGCCCTGACGCCCGGATGGCCGATGCCCAGGCGCAGCCGCCAGTAGTCGGCCGTGCCCAGTTGCGCGTGGATGTCCTTCAGGCCGTTGTGACCGCCGCTGCCGCCGCCGAATTTCACCTTGGCCTGCCCTGGCGGCACGTCGAGTTCGTCGTGCACGACCAGGATCTGCTCGGGCGCGATCTTGAAGAAGCGCGCCAGCGCCGCCACCGACTGGCCCGAGCGGTTCATGTAGGTCATCGGCTCGAGCAGCCAGACCGGGCCGGCCGGCAGATTCACACGCGCCACATGCCCGTGGTAACTGCGCTCGGACTGCAGCCGCGCGCCCAGCCTGGCCGCCAGCGCGTCCACCCACCAGAAGCCGGCGTTGTGGCGGGTGGCCTCGTATTCAGGGCCCGGATTGCCGAGGCCGACGAAGAGTCGAATCATGGGCGGGATGATAGGCAGCGCCCACCGCAGCCGCGACCCGCCACCGGGGGGTCTGGCCGGGGCCCGACGGAGGGCCCCGATCGGGGGGACTTCGCTGGCGCGGCGGCGCCCGCGGCGCCCGTCACTTCACCCGTGTGCAGGATGGCAGCGGCGCGGACTGCTCCTAGGCTCGGCATCTCGTTTGTCAACAACAGGAGCGCACATGGCCACCTCGACGAAGAAGGGCAGGTCCCGGCCCGCCCCGGCGCCTGCCACCGACGCTGACGCGGCACCGCGCTACACCTACCACTATTGCGGCGTGCGCCCCGGGTTGGCACCGATCGGCGGCGCCGGTGTGGCCGACGCCCGCGCCAGTGCCATCAACACCTTGCGCGACAAGTGGCTCAACGGCACCGAACTGACCTACTACTTCTTCGACCAGCCGGGCGATGGCGAGATGGTCTCGCTGTCAGACGGCTCGCAGCGCTTCGTTTCCTGGGTGGGGCCGGCGCCGCAGCGGGAAGCCCTGCGCCAGGCCTTCAAGGTCTGGGCCGACCTCGGGCTGGGCGTGCGCTTTCGCGAGGTGTCCAGCCGCGAGCAGGCGGTCGTGCGCATCGGCTTCATGATCGGCGACGGCAGCTGGTCCTACGTCGGCCGCGCCATCCTGGAACAGGCGGCCAACGACCGCACCCTGAATATCGGCTGGGACGTGACGCAGGACCTCGACACCGCCATCCACGAGATCGGCCACACGCTGGGCTTCCAGCACGAGCACCAGAACCCGTTCTCGGGCATCGTGTGGGACGAAGAAAGGGTCTATGCCGCGCTGGCCGCACCACCGAACCGCTGGCCGCGGCAGAAGACCTTCTTCAACATCCTGCGCAAGCTGGACACCTCGACGGTCGAAGGCACGGCCTGGGATCCCGACTCGGTGATGCACTACCCCTTCGAGGCTGGCCTGATCCTGCAGCCGCCGAAATACCGCACGCAGCCGTTGCGCCCCGCCGGCGGCCTGTCGGCGCAGGACATCGCGCAGGTGCGGCAGATCTACCCGCCGCAACCGCCGGTCAACCAGATGACCGAACTCCGGCTGGCCGAGTCCCGCCGCCTGACCATCGCGGCCGGCGAGCAGATCGACCTGCAGGTCAGGCCGACCCGCAGCCGCACCTACCAGCTGGGCACCTTCGGCGAGGCCGATACGCTGATCGCACTGTTCGAGGACGTCGACGGCACGCTCAAATACCGGGGCGGTGACGACGACAGCGGTGAGGACCGCAATGCACGGCTGCAGATGCGGCTGCAGCGTGGCCGCAGCTACGTGCTTCGCGTGCGCATGTACTACGCCACCTTCGCCGGCGAGACGGCCGTGATGTGGTGGTGACGCGGCGGGCGGCAGGCGGCCGCCCCTGCAGAAGACAGAAGGGACGCCCACGGGCGTCCCTTCCTGCTGGGTGCCGCCGCCCGGGGTCGAGTCATCCGACCCGACCCGGTGCCCGGCGGACCTTCACTTCTTGTTCTGCTTCTCGTCCTTCTTGCCCTTGGCCTTGCCCTTCTCGGGCGCGACCACGGCCACCGGCGCCACTTCCTCCTCGACCTTGGGCAGGGTCACGGCGACGATCACCGGGTTCAGCGTGCCGTGCTTGACGGCCTTGATGCCCTCGGGCAGCTTGAGGTCGCTGACGTGCAGCGACTGGTTCTTCACCAGTCCCGAAAGGTCGATGGTCACGAATTCGGGCAGTTGCGAGGCCAGGCACTCGATCTCGAGGTCGGTCCGCACGTGGCTGACCAGGCACTTGTCGGTCTTCACCGCCGGCGAGTTTTCTTCGCCCGCAAAGTGCAGCGGGACCTTCTTGCGCAGCTTGGTCGTCTCGTCGACACGCTGGAAATCCACGTGCATCACGATCGGCTTCCAGGCATGCATCTGGAAGTCACGCAGCAGCACCTTCTGCGTCTGCCCGCCCAGTTCCATCTCGAGGATGGAGCTGTGGAAGGCTTCCTTCTTGAGCGCGAAGAACAGCGCGTTGTGATCGAGCTCGATCATGGCGGGCGTGCCGGCACCGTAGACGATGCCGGGCACCTTGGCGGCGTTGCGCAGGCGGCGGCTCGCTCCGGTCCCCTGCAGCGTACGCTCGAAAGCGGTGAATTTCATGGGTTCTCCAAGGTTGAAAAGAGCCCCGCGACCAGGGCTCGGCGTCGCAGCTCAGAAGTTATTGTTCTGCTCTGCGAAGAGCGACGTCACCGATTCACCGTCGCTGATGCGGCGGATGGTTTCGGCGAACAGGAAGGCGACCGACAGCTGGCGGATATTCTTGGCTGCCTTGGCGGCGTCCGACAGCGGGATGGTGTTGGTGATGACGACCTCGTCGAGGCTGGAATTCTTCAGCCGCTCGATCGCCGGGCCCGAGAACACCGGGTGCGTGCAGTAGGCGTAGACGCTCTTCGCACCGCGTTCCTTCAGCACCTCGGCGGCCTTCACCAGGGTGCCGGCGGTGTCGATCATGTCGTCCATGATCACGCAGTTGCGGCCATCGATCTCGCCGATGACGTGCATGACCTCGGACACATTGGCTGCCGGGCGACGCTTGTCGATGATGGCCAGGTCGCAACCCAGCTGCTTGGCCAGCGCGCGCGCGCGCACCACGCCGCCGACATCGGGCGACACCACCACCAGGTTGGTGTAGTTGCGGCTCTTCAGGTCCGACAGCAGCACCGGGCTGGCGTAGATGTTGTCGACCGGGATGTCGAAGAAGCCCTGGATCTGGTCGGCGTGCAGGTCCATCGTCAGCACGCGCTCGACGCCCACGGTCTGCAGCATGTTGGCCACCACCTTGGCGCTGATGGGCACGCGCGTGCTGCGCGGGCGGCGGTCCTGGCGGGCATAGCCGAAATACGGGATCACGGCCGTGATGCGGCGCGCACTGGCGCGCTTCAGGGCATCGACCATGATGAAGAGCTCCATCAGGTTCTCGTTCGTCGGCGAGCAGGTGGGCTGCACGACGAAGACGTCGCGCGCACGCACGTTCTGCCGGATCTCGACCGTGACCTCGCCGTCGGAGAAGCGACCGACCATCGCGCGGCCGAGTTCGACGCCCAGGTGCGTGGCAATCTCCTGCGCCAGCACCGGGTTGGCGTTGCCGGTGAAGAGCACGGTGTTGAAGAGCACGATGGGATCTCCGGGGAGAACCGAGGCATTGGCCTGGTCAGAGACAACGAGGCGATGACCTCGTCAAGGTGTTTGGCAGGGGAGGAAGGACTCGAACCCTCGCATGTCGGAATCAAAATCCGATGCCTTGACCAACTTGGCGACTCCCCTACACAGGACGCGGATCGCTCCGCGCCCCCGAAACCGTCTCAGCCGGCCCAGTCCACGAGGGGATGCTGGTCCAGACTGCGGCACATGCGACCGACCCACCCCGGCGGAAGGGCATCCGCCGGAAATGTCGCCACGGGCTGATCACCTGCGCCGGCTCTCGCGAACACCGCACTGCCCGAGCCCGTCATGCGGCTGTTGCCGTAACGGGCATGCAACCAGGCGGCCGCTTGCACCACCTCGTCGCACCGGCCTTCGGCAACGGGTTGAAGGTCGTTGCGGCCGAAGCCGCCCATGAACCTGTCGACCCATCCGCCGATGGCCGCCCCCGGGTTGGAAGCGTCAGCGAAAGAGCCCGTGACTATAACAGCTTCGGTGTCGCGTTTGAGCAGCGGGCTCGAAAAGATCGCGGGCGTGGGCAACGCAGCCGGTGGCTTGACCACCGCATAGCAGGCGCGCGGCAGCACGATCGGCGTCAGCCGCTCACCGATGCCCTCGACGAAGGCGTTGCGCCCGCCGACGAAGAACGGCACGTCGGCCCCCAGCGTGGCGGCCAGCGTCAGCAACCGCTCGCGCGGCCAGCGCAGGCCCCACAGGCGGTTGAGCGCCAGCAGCGTGGTGGCGGCGTCGGAACTGCCGCCGCCCAGACCAGCGCCCCAGGGCAGTTGCTTGTCGATCGACAGATCGGCACCCAGGGTGCAACCGCTGGCCTGCTGCAGCGCACGGCCGGCGCGCAGGCACAGGTCCTCGGCCGGCAGCGCGGCGCCGAGGTCATGGCGACGCAACTGGCCGTCGTCACGGCGCTCGACGTGCAGGGTATCGGCCCAGTCGATCATCACGAAGGGCGACTGCAGCAGGTGGTAGCCGTCGGGCCGTCGCCCGATCACGTGCAGGAACAGGTTCAGCTTGGCCGGCGCCGGCAGGTCGTAGAGGGCGCGCAGGGTCACTGGACGACCCAGCGCGCGGTGCGCTCCGGGATCAGCGCCTGCGAGCGGCCCGGCGCGCTCACGACCCGACCCGCTGCAGCCGCACCCGCACCGTGACGCGTGGCGGCTCCGGGCGCACGGCATCGATGCGCCCATCGGCGAACGCCGCCAGCGAAACCTGCCAGCCCAGTTGCTCGAAACCCGCCGGGCCTGCGGCGCTGGCCGCCCCGGGCCAGGGACGCCCCGCCAGCCAATCCGGCAAGGCGCGCAAGGGCAGCACCTCGCCGAGCGCGGCGCGCGACAAGGCCTCGAGGTCGGCGAAGCGCGTCTGGCCCTGACCCGTATCCAGCACGGCCTCGTCGGCCGACCAGCGCGTGGTGGCCAGCCGGCTGCCGAGCGGCGAACTCAGGCGCAACTCGCCCTGCCGGCCATCGCCGCGCAGGTCGAAATCGGCATCCAGGCTGCTCGCCGGGCCGGCCGGCGTGGCGTCGACGCGCACCGACAGGCGCCCGCTGGTCCAGGGCGATGCGGCCTCGACCGCTGGTCGTGTCGCGCACCCGGCCAGCACCACCGCCACGAGCACGGTGCCCACCGCCTTGCCCACCATCGGCATCAGAGCTCGACCTTCAGGCGGGCCAGGGTCTCGCGCAGCACGTCGTTGGCGGCATCGCGGCCCTTGGACTCGGCCCAGATGCGGCGCGCCTCGTCGCGCTGGCCGATGGCCCACAGCACCTCGCCCAGGTGGGCACCGATCTCGACGTCGGGGCGCGACGCATAGGCCTGCCGCAGCAGCCGCAAGGCCTCGGGCAGATTGCCCAGCCGGTATTCGACCCAGCCCAGGCTGTCGGTGATGAAGGGGTCACCCGGCGAGAGTTCGAGCGCGCGCTGGATCAGCTGCCGCGCCTCGGCCAGGCGCTGGCCCCGATCGGCCAGCGAATAGCCCAGGGCGTTGTGTGCATGGGCGTTGTCGGGCTTGATCTCGATGACGCGGCGCAGCAGCCGCTCCATCTCGTCGACCCGACCCATCTTCTCGGCCACCATCGACTGCTCATACAGCAGATCGGAGTCGTCGGGAAAGCGCTGCGCTGCTGCACCCAGCACCTCGAAGGCCTCGTCCCAGCGCTTGACCTCACGCAGCAGGCCGGCCTCTGCCATCAGCTTGGCACGCGCGTCACCGGTCTCGCGCTCGGGCACGCGGCGCACCAGCTCGCGCGCCTCGGTCACGCGGCCCTGGCGTGCCATCAGCGTGGCGCGGCGCGTCTGCACCTCGAGCGCGCGCTTCGGATCCTCGATCCGGCCCAGCCAGCCTTCGGCCGCGGCAAAGTCACCGCGCAGTTCGGCGGTCTGCGCCAGCATCATCCAGGCCTGCACGCGGCCCTGCCCGCTGCGGTCGTCGTCCTCGTCGGCTTCGTCGTCGCCGGCCGCTGCCGCCGGCGCGCCGCCGCCTTCGGTGGCCGTCAGCGCGAGGTAGCGCTGCAGCGCCACCTCGGCGGGCGCCGGCTGGCGCAGCTCGAGGTGCAAGGCGCCCAGCGTCAGGTAGGGCGGCGCGAAATCGGGCTGGTCCAGGGTGACACGCTCGAGCTGCGCGGTCGCGTCGACAAAACGCTGCGCGCCCATCAGCGCGCGGGCGTACGCCAGGCGCAGGGCCGGGTCGACCGCGCCGGCCTGCAGATGGCCACGCACGATGTCCTCGGCCGCCGCCTGCTTGGCCATCAGGTCGAGCGCGAGCAGCACCGGGCCGGGCGCCCGCGGTTCGGCGGCATGGGCTGCCCGGGCACGGGCCAGGGCCTGCTCGACATCGTCGGCCGCGGCCCAGGCGCGGCCCGATGCCACCAGCGACGGCACACGCGTGCCGGCTGCCGCGAGGTAGGGTTGCAGCACGGCGTCGGCCAGCTGTGCGGCCTGCCGCCGGTCGCCGGCGCGCTGCAGAAAGCGCGGGATGGCGGCGATCAGGCCGCCACGCTCGGCTTCGGGCGTGACCGCCAGCAGCGCGCGCAGGGGCTCGGCGATGTCGTCGGTTCGATTGAGCGCCGACAGGATCTGCAACTGCGTGCGCAGCGCATCCGGCGACTGCGGCAGCGCCTGGCGCCAGGCGCGCACGACCGCCAGCGCCTGGTCGCCGTTGCGGGCCTGCAGCGCGACCTCGGTGGCGCGGCGGAACAGCGCCTCGTCGCGCGTGCGCCGCGCGGCGTCGAGCATCAGCTGCACGGCGGTGGCCGACTGGCCGCGGCGTGCTTCGAGTTCACCGATCAGCAGCTGCTGGAACAGCTGCGAATTGAGCAGCGACCGCGCCGGCGGCCCGGCTTCGGCCGCCGCCTGCGACCACGCGGGTGGCGACCAGGCCGCAGCCACGACGATGGCGGCCGGGATCGCAAGGCGCCATCGATTGCGCACGGGCATGGCTGGCTCCGAAAGGACGAATTTCATTCTCACATAATGGGTCGATGCCCGAACTTCCCGAGGTCGAGGTCACCCGGCGCAGCATCGACGAACCCCTGCGCGGCGCCCGCATCAGCGCGGTGCGACTGGGCAAGCCGCTGCGCTGGCCGCTGGGCCGCGACCCGCAGCGATTGCACGGCCTGTGCATCGGCCCCGTGGCGCGCAGGGGCAAATACCTGTGGCTGCCGCTGCAGGGCGCGCCGGTCGCCGACGACGACGAACACCTGCCCGACCAGGGGCTGCTGCTGCACCTGGGCATGTCGGGGTCGCTGGCCCTGCACGGGCCGGCGCCGCCAGCCGGCGGCCCGCACGACCACTTCGAGCTGCAGACCGATCGCGGCACGCTGCGGCTGACCGACCCGCGCCGCTTCGGTGCCGTGGTCTGGTCTGCATCGCTGTCGGTCGACCCCGCGGCCCGGCTGCTGGCCGGGCTCGGGGCCGAGCCCTTCGACCTGCAGCTGACGCCGGCGCGCTTTCATGCCCACTTGCAGCGCCGCCGGGCAGCGGTCAAGGCCGTGCTGCTGGCGGGCGACGTGATCGTCGGCGCCGGCAACATCTACGCCTGCGAGGCCTTGTTCCAGGCCGGCATCGACCCGCGCCTGAGCGCTGCACGCATCAGCCGCCCGCGCGCCGGGCGCCTGCTGGCGGCACTGCGGCAGACGCTGGCGCGCGCCCTCGACCTGGGGGGCTCGACGCTGCGCGATTTCCATGACGCGCATGGCCTGAGCGGCGCCTTCCAGACGCAGGCCGCGGTCTACGGGCGCGAAGGCGAGGCCTGCGGCGCCTGCGGCACGCCGGTGCGGCGCATCGTGCAGTCCCAACGCTCCACCTACTTCTGCCCGCGCTGCCAGCGCCGCTGAACCCGCCGCGCGCGCAAATCCTGTTGCACATTCCATAGGCCGGCGCAACCCCTTGCGCTAGGATGTGTCGACCTTCACGGCCCCCTGCATGCAAAGTTCCATCGCCACTCGACTGGACGAACTGGCCGGCTGGCGTGGCGACGTCGACCGTGCCGTCACGGTGCTGGCCCGCTACCTGACCGACCACGATCTCGTCGATGAACCGCAGGCCGCGGCGCTGGCCGCCCTGCGCGAGCGCCTGTCGTCCGACCGCCTGGTGCTGGCCTTCGTGGCCGAGTTCTCGCGCGGCAAGTCGGAACTGATCAACGCCATCTTCTTTGCCGGCGCCGGCCGCCGCGTGCTGCCGGCCACGCCCGGGCGCACGACGATGTGCCCGGTCGAACTCTTCCATGCCGCGGGCACGCCGCCGCGCCTGTCGCTGCTGCCGATCGAAACGCGGCTGCGCGGGCTGTCGCTGTCGGACCTGCGCAAGCGCGACGAGACCTGGCAGCACGTGCCGCTGGAGATCGACAACCCCGAGGCGCTGGCGCGCGCGCTGCAGGCCGTCACGCGCACGCAGCGCGTCAGCGTCGAGACGGCCACTGCCCTCGGCTTGTGGTGCGCCGAGCAGCCCGAGGACAACCCACCCCAGGCCGCCGACGGCACGGTCGAGATCCCGGCCTGGCGCCACGCGCTCATCAACTACCCGCACCCGCTGCTGCGACGCGGCCTGGTGGTCATCGACACGCCGGGCCTGAATGCCATCGGCGCAGAACCCGAGCTGACGCTGGGCCTGCTGCCGAGCGCCCATGCCACCGTCTTCGTGCTGGCCGCCGATACCGGCGTCACCAAGTCCGACCTGGCGATCTGGCGCGAACACCTCGGCGGTGCGGCGCTCGAGCGCTTCGCCGTTCTGAACAAGATCGACGCGCTGTACGACCCGCTGGCTTCCGCCGACGAGGTGCAGGCGCAGATCCGCAGCCAGCGCGAGAAGGTCGCCGACACCCTGGGCCTGCCACCCGAGCGCGTCTTCGCGCTGTCGGCACGCGACGGCCTGGCCGCGCGCGTCGCAGGCAGTGCCGGCAGCCTGCAGCGCAGCAACCTGGGCGAGCTCGAGGATGCGCTGTCCACCGGCTTGCTGCCGCGCCAGCGCGAATTGCTGGCGGGCGACGCCATCGCCGTCGTCGAGCACGTGCGCCAGGTGGCCTCGCGCCGAATCGCCGACAAGCGCCGCCACCTGGCCGAGCAGTTGCTGGAACTGCGGGGCCTGCGCGGCAAGAGCGGCGGCAAGGTGCGCCTGATGCTGCAGCGCGTGGATGCCGAGCAGGCCGAGTTCGAACGCTGCATCGCCCGCCTGCAGGCCGTGCGGTCGGTGCAGCAGCGGCAGTTGAAGGCGGCGCTGGCGCGCATCGCCAACCCGGTGTTGCGCGCCGAGGTGAGCGCGATGCAGTCTGCGCTGGGCGCCAAGCCCTTCAACCTCGGCGGCAAGGCCGCCTTCGTCACGCTGTGCACGCGGCTGAAGGGTGCGCTCGTGGCCGCCCAGCAGCAGGCCGACGAGATCCGCGAGATGCTGGACGCCAGCTTCATGCAGCTCAATGCCGACTTCGGCTTTGCCCTTGCGCGACAGCCGGCGCCCGAGCTGGAGCGCTTCACGCGCGAGCTCGACCTCATCGACCACAACTACAGCCACTACCTGGGCCTGCTGCAGGCCTGGCGCATGGCCTCGCCGGGCTTCATGGAACAGTTCCGGCGCATGCTGCTGTCCAAGCTGCGCGTGGTGTTCGAAAGCGCGAGCAGCGAGCTGGAGCTCTGGAGCCGCACTGCCTCCAACCAGATCGACCAGCAGCTCGGCGACCGCCGCCGCACCTTCAAGCAGCGGCGCGAGGCGCTGCAGCGCATCCAGTCGGCTGCCGGTGAGCTGGAACAGCGCATCGCCGAAGTCGAATCGCAGGACGAGCAGCTGCTCGGCCTGCAGCGCCTGCTCGATGCACGTGCCGGCGACGTGCTGGCGCGCGCCCGGGCGCCGATGCCGGCCCCGCAGGCACCCCCAGCCCAGCCCGAAGCCTTGCAGGACACGGCCTGATGCCGCGCCGATCGGCCGCGCCGCGCCCGCCCGGCGCGGCGCGGCCAGCGACGCCGGCGACGCCGGCCTTCGCCGAACGCGTGCAGCGTTGGCAGCGCACCCAGGGCCGCCACCACCTGCCCTGGCAGGGCACGCGCGACCCCTACCGCGTCTGGCTGTCCGAGGTGATGCTGCAGCAGACGCAGGTGGCCACGGTGCTCGTCTATTACGGGCGCTTTCTCGAACGCTTTCCGACCGTGCAGGACCTGGCCGCTGCGCCGCTCGCCGACGTGCTCGGCCTGTGGAGCGGCCTGGGCTACTACGGCCGCGCGCGCAACCTGCACCGCGCCGCGCAGGCGGTGGTGGCCGAATACGGCGGGCGCTTTCCGGCCACCGCCGCGGGGCTGCAGGCCCTGCCAGGCATCGGCCGCTCGACCGCCGCCGCCATCGCCGCCTTCTGCTTCGGCGAGCGCGCCGCCATCCTCGACGGCAACGTCAAGCGCGTGCTGGCGCGCGCGCTCGGCTTCGACGGCGACCTGGCCAGCGCGCCCGAGACCGCGCGCCTGTGGGCGCTGGCCGAATCGCTGCTGCCGCACCAGGGCATCGAGTCCTACACCCAGGGCCTGATGGACCTGGGTGCCGGCATCTGCCTGGCACGCGCGCCGCGCTGCGACGCCTGCCCGCTGGCCACCGACTGCATCGCCTGCGCCCAGGGACGGCCCGAGGCCTACCCCGTCAAGACCCGCACGCGCGCGCGCGGGGCCCGCTTCAGCGCCTGGCTGTGGCTGCAGTCGCGCGAGCGCCTGTGGCTGGTGCAGCGGCCCGAGCGCGGCATCTGGGCCGGGCTGTGGAGCCTGCCCGAGTTCGACACAGTGGACGATGCACGCGCCGAGCTGGCCGCGCTGCCCGGCGAGCCGCAGCCGCAACCGCCTTTCGTGCACGTGCTGACCCACCTCGACTGGACCCTGCAGCCGCTGCACTGGCCGCTGCCCGAGCGCCCGCCACGCGCGCTGGACGCACTGCTGGCGGCGCGCTGGCCGCAAGGCCGCTGGGTGGCGATGACCGATGCGCTGTCGCTCGGCATCCCGGCGCCGCTGCGCCGGCTGCTGCTCGACGCGACGGCCGGCTAACGGACATATTCAGCGCACGACCTGCTTGTCGCGCAGGTAGCCGTCGACCAGCGACAGCCGCACCACCGGGTCTTCCAGCGCCATCAGCTTCTGCTTGGCCGACAGCGGGATCGGCAGCAGCTCGCACCAGCGGTTGGCCACCCAGCCGGCGTCGTCGAGCCGGAAGGGTTCGACCAAGGGCAGCTGGCCGCGCTCGCGCAGCGTGGCGATGGCGTTGGACAAGGCCTTCACGGTGTCGAACATCGCCGGCGCCGGCAGGCGGTGGCGGTCGGGCGCCACGTCGCGGATCATCGATTGCCACAGCCCGTCCGGCTGCTGCGAGGGTTCGCCTTCGAGGCGGAAGCGCTCGCCGCCCAGGCAGCGCACGCGCAGGATGCCGGCCTGGTCGCCGTCGACCTCGTCGATGCGGGCATGCACGCCCACCGGCTCGAACAGCACCGGCGCGTCGCCACGCCCGACCTCGCGCCCCTGGCGCAGACAGACCACGCCGAAGCCTTGCCCGCTGCGCAGGCAGCGCGACACCAGGTCGAGGTAGCGCGCCTCGAAGACCTTGAGCATCAGCAGGCCGCCGGGGAACAGCACCGTCTGCAGCGGAAACAGCGGCAACGGGTCGGTGCGGTCGATGGCGTCAGTCACGGGCTTCGATCACGAGCGTCAGTCACGGACGTCAGTCACGGGCGTCCAGTTCGCGGTGGCGCACCAGGGTGGCGTGGCGCCCTTCGAAGCGGCGGGCCAGCATCTCGACCCCATAGACCGAGCGGTGCTGACCGCCGGTGCAGCCGATGGCCACCGTGAGGTAGCTGCGCTGGTCCTCTTCGAAGGCCGGCAGCCAGCGTGCCAGGAAGGTCTCGATCTGGTCGAGCATGGCCACCACCTCGGGCTGCGACTCCAGGTAAGCCGCCACGCGCGCATCGCGCCCGGTCAGCGGGCGCAGCTCGCGGATGTAGTACGGGTTGGGCAGCACACGCACGTCGAAGACATAGTCGGCGTCCAGCGGCACGCCATGCTTGAAGGCGAAGCTCTCGAACACCAGCGTCAACCGCGCCTCGCGCGCGCCCACCAGCGATCGCACCCAGCTGCGCAGCACCGCCGGCCGCAACTGGCTGGTGTCGATGACGGTGGACACCTCGCGCAGGTCGGCCAGCAGTTCGCGCTCGAGCTCGATCGCCTCGATCAGCGCCCGCGCGGCGTCGCCGCCGGCTGGCGCCGCCGACAGCGGGTGCGGCCGGCGCGTCTCGGAAAAGCGCCGCACCAGGGCATCGGTGCTGGCGTCGAGGAACAGCGGCCGCACGCGCATGCCTTCACCGCGCAGCTCTTCGATCAGCGGCAGCAGCGTGGGCAGCGAGCCTGCCGTGCGCACGTCCACCGCCACCGCCACGCGGTGCATGAAGCGCTCGTGCTCGAGGCGGATGAAGTCGCGCAGCAGCTCCGGCGGCAGGTTGTCGACGCAGAAGAAGCCGGCATCCTCGAGCGCGTGCAGCGCCACCGACTTGCCCGAGCCCGAGATGCCGGTGATCAGGATCACCTCGTCGCGCGCCGAGCTGCCGTCGAAGGGCGCCCATTCGCTCATGGGGCCCCCTTGGCGCTGCCCGCCAGCAGGGCCTGTGCATGGGCGGTGCCCGACAGCGACTCGCCGCCCAGCATGCGTGCGACCTCGGCCACGCGCGCCTCGCCGGCCACCGGCTTCACGTCGCTGGTGGTGGCCTTGCCCTTGAGCGCCTTGGACACCAGCAGGTGGTGGTCGGCGCAGGCCGCCACCTGCGCCAGGTGGGTGACGGCCAGCACCTGCGTCGAGCGTCCGAGCTGCTTCATCAGCGCGCCCACGCTGTCGGCCACGGTGCCACCGACACCGCTGTCGATCTCGTCGAAGATCAGCGTCGGCGCACTGGCCGAGCCGTCGCCCGCACGGGCGGTGGTGACGGCAATCGCCAGCGCCAGCCGCGACAGTTCGCCGCCCGAGGCCACCTTGGCCAGCGCACGCGGCGTGCTGCCGGCATGGCCGGCCACGCGCAGCTCCACCGATTCGAGGCCGAAGGACTGCGGCTCGTCCTGCGGCAGCAGCGCCACCTCGAAACGGCCACCGGCCATGCCCAGTTGCTGCATCGCCTGCGTGACGGCGGCCGCCAGCCTCGGCGCCGCCTTGGCACGCGCCGCGCTCACGCGCCTGGCCTCCACGCGCCAGGCGTCCTCGGCCGCCTGGGCGGCGCGCTCCAGGCCTTCCAGGTCGGCGGCAGCGTCGAGCGATTTCAGCTCGTCCTTCCAGCCGGCCAGCAGCGCCGGCAGCTCGGCCGGCGTGCGGCGGTAGCGCCGCGCCAGCGACACCCAGGCCGACAGCCGCGCATCCAGCTCGGCCAGGCGTCCGGGATCGGGTTCGCGGTGGCCGAGATAGGCACCCAGCGAATGGGCCGCGTCCTGCAGCTGCACCTGCGCGGCGCGCAGCACCTCGACGATGGCGGCGATCTCGGCATCGAAACGCGCCACGTCGTCGAGTGCATCGAGCGCGCGGCCGAGCAGCGCATCGGCCGCCGGTTCGCCTTCGCGCACGGCGTCGAGCGCCGCGCGCGCACCGTCCAGCAGCGCCTGGCCATGTGCCAGCCGCTGGTGCTCGGCATTGAGCTCGTCCCATTCGTCGGCGCCAGGGCCGAGCTTGTCGACCTCGCCGATCTGCCAGGCCAGGCGCTCCCGTTCGCGCTCCAGCGTATCGCGGCGCCCGCGCGCCTCGTCCAGCGTGGCCAGCGCCGCGCGCCAGGCCTGCCACAGCGACGCGAGCCTGGTGGTGTCCACACCGGCCTGACCGTCGAGCAGCGCGCGCACGGTGGCCGGCCGCGTCAGGCCCTGCCAGGCATGCTGGCCGTGGATGTCGACCACGTGCTCGGCCATCTCGCGCAGCTGCGCCACGGTGGCGGCGCTGCCGTTGATCCAGGCACGGCTCCTGCCCTGCGCGTCGACCGAGCGCCGCACCAGCAGCACGCCGTCACCCAAGGCGAAGCCGCCCTCTTCCAGCCAGGCGGCCAACGAAGGCGGCCGGTCGAATTCGGCGCTGACCTCGGCGCGCGCTGCGCCTTCGCGCACCAGCACCGCCTCGGCGCGGTTGCCCAGCGCCAGTTGCAGCGCGTCGATCAGGATGGACTTGCCGGCACCGGTCTCGCCGGTGAGCACGGTGAAGCCGGCGTCGAGCTCGAGCTCGAGCTGGCTGACGATGACCACGTCGCGAAGGTACAGCCGGCGCAGCATTCAATCGCCCCGCAGACCAGCGGCCTATCGAGCGGACGCCGCGGAACCGGCTCTGCCGGGCCGCTGGCGTCGCCCCCCCGGGGGCTGAGCCCGGACGGCATCCGTCCAGTGGACGGATGCCGCCTGGCGAAGAATCGGCCGCTTGCGGCCGATGCGCACTGCAAGGGAGGCGCCGAAGGCGCTTCGGGGGGGGGTCATACCACGCCTTCATACCAGCGCAGCTTGCGCCGCAGCGTGGCGTAGTAGCTCCAGCCGCGCGGGTGCAGAAAGCGCGCCTTGTGCGCCGAGCGGCGCACGCGGATCTGGTCGCCGTGCAGCAGGCTGGCGATGCTGTGCATGTCGAAATTGGCCGAGGCGTCGCGCCCGGCGACGATGGTGATGCGGATCTCGCCGGTGTCGGGCAGCACGATGGGCCGGTTGGACAGCGTGTGGCTGGCGATCGGCACCAGCACCCAGCCGGCGATGCCCGGGTGCAGGATGGGCCCGCCGGCCGACAGCGCATAGGCCGTGCTGCCGGTGGGCGTGGCGATGATCAGGCCGTCGGCGCGGATGTTGGCGACGAAGTCCTCGCCGATGTCGATGCGCAGCTCGACCATGCTGGCGGTGGCGCCGCGCGACACCACCACGTCATTCAGCGACAAGCCTTCGAAGATCGGCTCACCGTCGCGCCAGATCTTGCCTTCCAGCATCGAGCGGTGCTCTTCCTCGTAGTCGCCGGCGATCATCTGCGTCAGCGCGTCGCGGTACTGGCCGTGCGGGATGTCGGTGATGAAGCCCAGCCGCCCCTGGTTGATGCCCACCAGCGGCAGGTGCTGGCGCGCCACCTCGCGCGCGATGCCGAGCATGGTGCCGTCGCCGCCGACCACCACGCCGAGATCGCAGCGGCGGCCCAGCTGTTCGACGGGCACGGTGTCGAAATCGAGCACGCCGGTGGCCTGCGCGGTCTCGCGTTCGAAGGACACTTCCAGGCCCAGGCCGACGAGAAAATGCGCCAGCTCCTCCAGCATCGGCCGGATGCCGCGGGCCTGGTATTTGCCGACGATGACGGCGTGGCGAAAGCGCTCCGGCATGATGCGCGGCATTACACCATAGGGCCCTGGTCCGGATGGCCCCGTCCCCGTCCTGCGGCAGGGTCCATCCGCGGGTGCATTCGTACAATGGCAAGCATGCTCGACGACCGTGCCAAGACCCTGCTGAAAGCGCTGGTCGAGCGCTACATCGCCGACGGCCAGCCGGTGGGCTCGCGCACGCTGTCCAGGGCCTCGGGGCTCGAGCTGTCACCGGCCACCATCCGCAACGTGATGGCCGACCTGGAAGACCTGGGCCTGATCGCCAGCCCGCACACCAGCGCCGGCCGCGTGCCCACCGCGCGCGGCTACCGCCTGTTCGTCGACACCATGCTGACGGCGCGGCCGCTCGACCTCAACGACCTGTCCTCGATGCCGGCCGACGTGGCCGCCGCGCGCGAGCAGTTGCACCCCGACCAGCCGCAGCGCGTGATCGCGCAGGCGGCGCAGCTGCTGTCCAGCCTGTCGAGCTTCGTCGGCGTGGTGACGGCGCCGCGCAAGGCCAGCGTCTTCCACCACATCGAGTTCCTGCGCCTGGGCGAGCGGCGCGTGCTGGTCATCCTGGTGGCGCCCGACGGCGACGTGCAGAACCGCGTCATCTTCACCGCGCGCGACCACTCGCAGGCCGAACTGGTGGAGGCCACCAACTACATCAACGGCCACTACGCCGGGCTGACCATCGAGGAGGTGCGCGAGCGCCTGCAGCACGAGATCGAGGCGCTGCGCGGCGAGATCGGCGCGCTGATGCAGGCCGCGGTGCAGGCCGGCACCGAAGCCATGGCCGAGCGCAGCGACAACGTCGTCGTCAGCGGCGAACGCAACCTGCTGGGCGTGCAGGACTTCGGCAACGACATGAGCAGCCTGCGCCGGCTGTTCGACATGTTCGAGCAGAAGACCGAGCTGATGCGGCTGCTCGACACCAGCAGTCGCGCCGAGGGCGTGCGCATCTACATCGGCGGCGAAAGCCACGTCGTGCCCTTCGAGGAACTGTCGGTCGTCACCGCGCCCTACGAGGTCGACGGCCGCGTGGTCGGCACGCTGGGCGTCATCGGCCCCACGCGCATGGCCTACGACCGCATGATCCAGATCGTCGACATCACCGCGCGGCTGGTGGGCAACGCACTGTCGGCCAAGTAGATCAAGTCCCCGAGGGCAGCCCCACGGTCTGCGACAGCAGCACCTGGTGGTCGTGCGGCAGGCCCAGCGCGTCGGCGATGGCCTGGCGGTCGATCCAGGCGCGGATGACCGTCGCCAGCCCGGCGCTGGCGCACCACAGGTAGACGTTCTGCGCGATCGCGCCGGCGGCCACCGAGGCGTAGCTCTCGCGCTGCGCCACCGGCACCAGGCTCATGCGCGTGTGGTCGGCCACGAACACCAGGTCCAGCGGCGCCTGGTCGACGAAGTCCTGGTAGCCGGTGATGCGCCGCAGGTCCTGCGCCACCACCAGCTGCAGCGCATGCGACGGCGCGTCGTAGCGGTAGGCACCCGCGGGCAGGGCGACATAGAGGTCGATCTCCTGCGCATCCAGCGCCGACGGCGCGGTGCGCCCGCCGCCGTCGCGGTTGACGCCCCAGGCCGCCCACAGCAGGTCCGACAGCTGCTGCGGCGACAGGGCCTGCGGCAGGAACGCCCTCGATGAATGGCGCGCGGCCAGTGCGGCCATCAACGGCAGGCCGCCGGTGCGGTCGGCCGGTGGCAGCGCGATGGTTCGTGTGGCGTCGCCCAGCGGCGGCGCCGGACGCAGATGGCCCATCAGGCCGAGGGCCAGCTTGGTGAGGGTACTCATCGACAGCCTCCATCGCGCCTCGTCGAACAGGCGCCGGGGCATTGTGCGCCGCTCGTGGACGGCGGCGCCGAGGCAGGGCCGGAGGACGGGGGCCGGCACCTAGAATGCCGGGCGCTGGCAGGGGGCCGTTAGCTCAGTCGGTTAGAGCAGAGGACTCATAATCCTTTGGTCGTTGGTTCGATCCCAACACGGCCTACCACCGCCCGGCCTACGCCCCGCCCTTCACCAGCGGCAGCCCGGCCTTCTCCCATTCCGGCACGCCACCGCGGAACCAGTAGACCTTGCCGAAGCCGGCCGCCAGCGCGGCCTTGCTGGCCTTGTAGCTCTTCCAGCATTCGGCGCCGTTGCACAGGAAGACCGTGGGCCTGGCCTGGTCGAGCGTCTTCAGCCGGCAAAGTCGTCGAGCGCGGCGTCGTAGGCCACGTCCTTGAGGCTCTTCTCGAGGTAGGGCACGAAACGCGCGGTCGGCAGCCGCTTGGCCTTGAATTCCTTCTCGGTGCGGGTGTCGATCACGACCGCACCGTCGGCCACCAGCTTGTGCACCTCGGCCGCCGTCACCACGCGCGCGCCCGGCAAGGCATTGGGCGTGAAGGTGCCCAGCTGCGCCACCCGTTCGTACTGGGCCTGGCCGGAATGGCTGGCGACGTTCTTCAGGCCACAGCAGTTGGCCGCGGTGCCGAACCACTTCGACAGGCGGGCACGCTGCTCGGCCGGCAGGTCCTTCTTCACCGCCACGCTGAAGCCGCCCGGCACCGGGCCCGACTGGGTCAGCGCCCTGGCCTTGCCGGGGTTGTCCTGCACCCAGCCGTCCCAGTCGCGCTTGCGGATCACGGTGGCTTCCGACAGGCCCATCATCACCGCGGTCAGCCCGGCCTGGGGCTCGCGCACATAGTGCACCTGGCGCAGGTCCTTGAACGACAGCCCGTGCGCGGTGAGCATGCCGCGCGCCAGGTAGGTATAGATCGAATCCTGCTGGGGCAGGTAGATGCGGCCGGCCTTCACGTCGGCGGGCTTGTTCAGGTGCGGTCGACCAACCAGCACATATTCCTCTTCCGCATCGGTCGAGCCGATCAGCTCGTAGCCGTGCGACAACGCCGACGCCACCACCTGCGGCGGCGCGATGAAGATGTCGTAGGCGCCGCTGCGCGTGGCGCGCATGGTGTCGGTCAGGTCCTCGCTCGTGGACACGCTGACCGCCTGGCCGAGCAGGGTCTTGAGGCTGGCTTCGAGGCCGGGCCGCGAGACCAGCAGCCCCTTCCTTGCGCTGCGTGGGCTCCAGCGCCACCAGCGTCGTCAGCTGCGCCTGCGCCTGCCCCAGCTGCGCGGCGCCCAGCAGCGCCAGTGCGGTCAGCCACCCCGATTTCCAGCGTCGTACAGCCATGCTCGAATCCCGGCGTTTTGGGCACCGCTGCGGCGGTGCTCTGTTCAACTCCCTGGCGCGTGCTGCCGCATGATCGGCAAATCCGGCCGCCCATCGGCCTTTTCGGCATCTGGCGCCGGAACCCAAGGTCCCGGCGCGGGCGGCGGTTCGCACTGTAGCCGCTTGCGCCGGACTTTTCTCGGCGCCATGACGCCCGGCGGGCGCACGTTCAATCCGGCGGCGCCATGCGCTCCAGGCAGCGGCGGTGGCGCTCGTCGACGCGACGGGCAAACCACTCGGTCGTCAGGCGGCGCGTCAATTTCGGGCTGTGCAGGTCGATGCGCGGCAGCACCGCGCGCGGCAGCGTCTTGCGCTCCAGCTTCTCGGCATAGGCGAAGACCCGCTCGTAGAGCGCGCTGCGCTCGAAGCCGGCATCGTCGCCCTGGGCCAGGTCGCGGCGGATCGCCGCCTCGGTCAGGCCCAGGCGGGCAGCCAGCGTGCGGGCGGCACGTTCGGTCTCGCCCGCCGGGGCATCGCTGGCGCGCGGCAGCAGGTCGCCGTCCAGCGCCAGCGACAGGCCCGACGCCACGCCCAGGGCCTGCTGGAAGGCCGCATTGCGGCTGGCCCAGCGGCCGGCATTGAAATCGGCAAAACGGTAGATCGGCTGCCGGTAGGGCGCCTCGTAGGCCAGCAGGTGGGCGGTGCCGAAATGGAGCCCGCCGCGGCGCGTGAAGACCTCGCGCCGCACCGACTCGCGCACCGGGTAGGGATAGGGTCGTGCCTGCACATGGGCCTCGGCGAAGGCGATGCTGACCTGCATCGGCCCGCCGGTGCGCACGGGGTTGCGGCTGGCGAAGAAGGTCTTGCCCAGCGGCACCATGCCGATGAAATCCTCGAAGATCTCGCTCAGCTGGCGCTCGGTCTTCACGGCGTCGATGCGCTCGGCATAGCTGCGGCCGTCGGGCGACGTCAGCGCCAGCGCGGCGCGCACCGCCAGCTGCGGCACGCCGGCGGCGTCGGCGCGGCGGTCGATCTCCTTCCAGGCGATGGCCGGCAGGCCGGGCACGGCGGGGTCGGCGCGGTAGCCCGATTCCTGTTCGACGACCGCCATCACCGCGCACAGGTTGTGCGGCGTCGACGGCAAGGCCAGCGTCGCCAGCGCCGCGTGGATGTCGGCCGCCCAGCCGGCGCGGTCGGCGGTATTCGGCGGCAGCAGCCGCACGACGGCGGCACGCGCTTCGGTCGGCCCCATGCCGGCCGGCTCGGTCACGCTGCCCGGCAGCGCGCAGGCGCCGAGCAGGGCCGCGGTCAGGGCGGCCAGCCCAGCGGTGATGACATGTCGGGTGATGGATCGGGGCTGCGCCATGCGGGCGCATTCTGGTGCACGCCGATGGCGAGCCCGGCGTCGGCGCACTACTTCTTCTTCGCGGCCGCCTGTGCCGCCAGATATTCGCTGCGCTTGGGCTTGCCCGTCTCGTCGGTCACCGCTTCGCTGTGTGCGCGCGCGGCCTTGAAATAGGCCTTGCTCGCCGTCTTGTAGCGTGCGATCTCGGCATCGGCCTCGGTTTGGGCTTGCTGCCGACCATCTCGGCAAAGGTCGGCGGTGCATGCTGCTTCAGATAGGCGATGAGATCGTCGCGGTGACAGCTTTCGTGAAAGCCCAGCGTGATGCGGCCGGCCTTGATGTCGTCGTCGGTGGTGCCGCGGCCGTAGGCGGCGTCGGCATTGGCGTCGCCGGTGCCGTAGCAGGTCTGGATGGTCACCTTCCAGGGCACCACCGTCACCGTCAGCACCTTGCCCGTGCCCTTGTCGTGCACGTAGCTCGCGCCGCCCTCGCTCTCGTCGAGCAGCGTCGTCGCGCTGCCCACGCCGGGCACGTCCTGCAGGTCGGGCAGCAGCAGCACCGTCATGCCCTGGACGGTCTGCGTGCTCTCCCTCTCGACGACCGGCGCAGGCAGCCGCTTCTTCTCCTTGTCCACCTCGCCTTGCGCGGCGTCGAGGCGGCGCGGGTCCAGGTCGCCGGCGGCCGGCGCGTCGGGGTGCGGCAGCAGCGCGCTGTCGCCGCCGGTGCCGGTGCTGCCGGGCAGGCGGAACAGCCCCGGCCGCCGCCACCGGCCGGGGCGTCGGGGCACCACGCGGCCGCCGGACAGCCAGCCGGGTGCAGCTCGCCGCGGGACCGCTGGCTGGATGGAATGCAATCGCACATGGCTCGCCTCCTGCGCGCCGCGTCAGCGCGCTGAACCGGCAACTGTAGCCAGCGCTTGCGCAGCCGTCACCCGCAGGGCACCGCAGCCCCGTGCTAGGCTGCCCGGCCGACATCCATCACACCCGCAACACAGGACAAGGGGACACCGATGACGTTCAAGGCCCTGCTGATCGAGAAGGACGACGCCGGCTACCGCGCCAGCGTCAGGACGTGGGCGACGAGGTGCTGGGTGCGGGAGAGGTCACGGTGCGCGTGGCCTGGTCGACGCTCAACTACAAGGACGGCCTGGCCATCACCGGCAAGAGCCCGGTGGTGCGCAAGTTTCCGCTGGTGGCGGGCATCGACTTCGCCGGCACCGTCGAAGCCAGCACCGACGCCCGCTTCGCCCCGGCGACCGCGTGATCCTGAACGGCTGGGGGCGTGGGCGAGACACATTCGGGCGGCCTGGCACAGCGCGCGCGTCAAGGCCGACTGGCTGCTGCACCTGCCGCCGCCGCTGTCCGAGCGCCAGGCGATGGCCATCGGCACTGCGGGCTATACCGCCATGCTGTGCGTGATGGCGCTGCAGCGCCACGGCCTGTCCCCCGGCGACGGCGACGTGCTGGTGACGGCGCCAGCGGCGGCGTGGGCACGGTGGCGATCAGCCTGCTGGCGGGGCTGGGCTACCGCGTGGTGGCGTCCACCGGCCGCCTGACCGAAGCCGGCTTCCTGCAGGGCCTGGGCGCGGCCGAGGTGATCTCGCGCGAGGAATTCAGCCACCCGGGCAAGCCGCTGGCCAAGGAACGCTTTGCCGGCGTGGTGGACGCGGTGGGCAGCCACACGCTGGCCAATCGCCTGCGCGGCCACGCGCTACGGCGGCGCGGTGGCGGCCTGCGGGCTGGCACAGGGCATGGACTTTCCGGGTTCGGTGGCGCCCTTCATCCTGCGTGGCGTCACGCTCTATGGCATCGACAGCGTGATGGCGCTGCTGCAGCGCCGGCAGCAGGCGTGGGCGCGCCTGGCCGCCGGGATGGACCTGGCCCGGCTCGATGCGCTGACGCAGCAGGTGGGCCTGTCGGGCGCCATCGAGGCCGCGCTTGCGCATCCTGGCCGGCCAGGTGCGTGGCCGGCTGGTGGTCGACGTCGACGGCTGACGCCGACGGCCGCCCTCAGGCCTTCTTGCGCGCCGCCTTCTTCGCCGGCGCCGCGTTCTTGGCCAGCAGTTCGTCGAGGTTTTTCAGGATCTCGCCCTCGATGGTCTTGGCAAAGGCGCCGAGCAGGAAGCCGAGCTTGGCATCGAGGTCGAAATGGTCGGCGGCGACGATCAGCCGCCCCTTCACGCCCGAGCGCACGAATTCGACGGTATCGCTGGTCTCGCCCTGCAGCACCGAACATTCCATGTCGAACTTCTGCTCGGCATGTTCGGCCCAGGCCCAGGCCACCTTGCGGGCCTGGCCAGGCCGAGCTGGTGTTCGCGGTGGATGCGGATATCGGGCACGGGCGTCTCTTTCGTTCAGCGTATGGATTCAAGCGTGGCGCGGCGCTGGTCCTTCGGCAAGGCGGCCAGGCGCTTGACCTCGGCGTGGAAGCGGCGCCAGTCGCGGCCTTCGCGTTCGAACAGGCGCTCGAAGGCGGGCACGAGGTCGTTGTACGCCGCCTGCACGCCGAAGCTGGCATTGCTGGCGCGCGCCACCAGCGCGTCGTAGCCGGCAAAGCCACCCCAGCGCTCGCGCTTGAGGGCCTCGTATTCGGCGCGCCACTGCGCCATCAGCTCGGCCTTCGCGCGCGCTTGGCGGCGTCGTCCAGCGGGCCGGCATAAAGCGCCTGCAGGCGCTCGCGCTGGCGCTGCATCAGCGCACGCCAATCGGCGCGGCGGGCCTCGGCGCGCTCGGCCTCGGCGCGTGCCGCCGGGCGCTCGGCCAGCCAGCGCTGGCCGCCCAGGCGCTCGACGGCGGTGGCGAAGGATTCATTGAAATCGGTGTCGTCGGCGGCATAGGCCACCTGGTGCGCCAGCTCGTGGAAGATCAGCCGCGCCAGCTCGCCCTCGGGCCAGCGGATGAAGGTATTGAGCAGCGGGTCGCCGCCCAGCCAGTCGGTCCAGCCCAGCGTCGAATAGGCGGGCACGCCATAGACCTGCACCCTCCAGGCCCCGCGCCCTCAGCCCGGCGGCCAGGGCATCGGCGTCGGCGCGCTCGTAGTAGCCGCGGTAGCCCACGCAGCCCATCACCGGGAAGCACCAGGTCTTCAGCGTCAGCGACAGCTCGGGTGCCGCCACCACGTTCCAGACCGCGGCGTCGCGCTGCAGGTCGGCGTAACGGCGGTAGCTGCGGTTGTCGGGCAGCGCGAGCTCGGTGACGGCAAAATCGCGCAAGGCCTGCGTGAGCTGCAGGCGCTCGCGCAGCGCCGCGGGGGTGTCGGGCTCGACCAGCACCTCGGCCACCGGGCGCGCGGCCGATCAGGTCGAGGTGGCCATGGACCGCCTGGCCGTAGTAGGCCAGCGTCGAGCAGCCGCTGCCCAGGCAGACGGCGGCAGCGGCCACCAGCGCCGTGCCGACCAGGCCTGCGCCCGCCACGATCAGGCCGCGCCGCACCCGCGCGCCATCGGTCCGCCACCCTCGGCTGCCACCATCAGTCCGTTACCACCTCGACGAGGCAGTCGTAGAACGAGGGCGCGCGGCCGATGTCGGTGAGGCGCTGGTGCGTCAGTTCGTTGACATTGGTGCCGTCCAGCCCGAATTTGCGCCACCACACGCCCAGGCCGTTGACCACGCCCGGCCGCGCGCGCGCGCTCACCTCGGCCTTGCAGCGGTAGCGGCCGCGGTCGTTGAAGACCGTCACCACCTGGCCGCTGGTGATGCCGCGTGCGGCGGCATCGTCGGCGTGGATCTCGACGACCGGTTCGCCCTCGATGGCGCGCAGGCTCTTCACGTTGACGAAGGTGGAATTGAGGAAATGCCGCGCCGGCGGCGAGATCATCGCCAGCGGGTAGCGCGCGGCCAGGTCCGGCGCGGCCTCGGCGCATTCGTGGTTGGGCACGAAGTCGGGCACGCCCAGGCCCGGCGCGTCGACGATGGCCTGCCGCTGGGCGTGTGGAAGCCGCCCCTCGGCAAACGGCGCCTCGGGGATGCGCAGCTTGACCCAGCCGCGCTGGCGCAGGGTGTCGAAATCCGCCACCTCGGGGTGGATGGCCAAACGGGCCAGCGCCTCGTCGCTGTCGGCGAAGCAGGGCTCTTCGAAGCCCATGCGCGCGGCCAGTGCGCGGAAGATGGCCGCATTCGACCGCGCCTGGCCCAGCGGCGGCACCGCCGGTTCGTTCACCAGCACATAGGTGTGGCCGTAGGTGGTGTGCACGTCCCAGTGCTCGAGCTGCGTGGTGGCGGGCAGCACATAGTCGGCATGGTCGGCGGTATCGGTGAGGAAATGCTCCAGCACGACGGTGAAGAGATCCTCGCGCGCGAAGCCGGCCACCACCTGGCGGCTGTCGGGCGCCACCGCCACCGGGTTGCTGTTGTAGACGACCAGCGCCTCGATCTTCGGCCCGAAGGCGGGCGAGGCCTCGCGCTGCAGGTCGTCGCCGATGGTCACCATATTGATGGTGCGCGGGTTGCGGCCGGCCAGCAGGTCGGGGCGCTGCAGGCCCACATCGTTGCGCGCGTGCTTGAACCAGCCGGAACTCGACAGCAGCAAGCCGCCGGCGCGGTGCCGCCAGGCGCCGGTCAGGCAGGGCAGCAGCGCCACCAGGCGCACGGCATTGCCGCCGCCATGCGCACGCTGCATGCCGTAGTTCAGGCGGATGGCGGCCGGCTGCGTGCTGCCGTAGTCGCGCGCCAGCTGCCGCACCTCGTCGGCCGTGATGCCGCAGGCGGCGGCGGTGCGCTCGGGCGTCCACGGCAGCGCGCGTTCGCGCAGCGCCGGCCAGCCGTCGACATGGCGGTCGATGTAGTCGTGGTCGAGCCAGTCGTTCGCAATCAGCTCGTGCATCAGGCCCAGCGCCAGTGCGCCGTCGGTGCCGGGGCGCAGCGCGATGTGCTGGTGGCACTTCTCGGCCGTCTCGCTGCGGCGCGGGTCGATGCACACCAGCTTGGCGCCGGCGCGCTTGGCCTGCTGCGCGAAGGTCCAGAAGTGCAGGTTGGAGGTGATCGAGTTGCTGCCCCAGATGAGGATCAGCTTCGATTCGGCGAAATGCTCGACATGCATGCCGATCTTGCCGCCGTAGGTGGCGGCCAGCGCCTCGCCGCCGGCATTGGCGCAGATGGTGCGGTCCAGCCGCGACGCGCCCAGCCGGTGGAAGAAGCGCATGGCCATCGATTCGCCCTGCACCAGGCCCATGGTGCCGGCATAGCTGTAGGGCAGGATGGCCTGCGGGTCGCGTGCGGCGATGGCCTTCAGCCGCGCGGCGATGTCGTCCAGCGCCGCGTTCCAGCTCACCGGCTCGAACTGGCCGGCGCCCTTGGGGCCGATGCGCCTGAGCGGTGTCAGCACGCGCTCGGGGTGGTAGGTGCGCTCGGGGTAGCGCGACACCTGGTGCACAGCGCGCCCTGGGTGGTGGGGTGGTCGGGGTCACCGGCCACGCGCACGACGCGGCCGCCTTCCACGCTGACCAGCAGCGCGCAGGTATCGGGGCAGTCGTGCGGGGCAGGCGCCGCGCACGCTGCGGGACGGGGCGGTCGGACTCATCGCAGAACTATGGCACAGGCGCCGGTCCCTTGGGCCTGCGCGGGCAGGGGCTCGGCGGCAGCCGTAAACTGGCTGCACCGCTTGAACGAGAGTGCAGGACAGCCATGCGCATGATCGAATCCATCCTCGCCGACGCCGCCGCCATCACCGCGATGCGCCGCGACATCCACGCCCATCCCGGAGCTCTGCTTCGAGGAGACCCGCACCGCCGACCTGATTGCCAAGGCGCTGACGGACTGGGGCATCCCGGTGCACCGCGGGCTGGGCAAGACCGGCGTGGTGGGCATCGTCAAGAACGGCACGTCCAATCGTGCGGTAGGCCTGCGCGCCGACATCGACGCGCTGCCGATGACCGAGCACAACCACTTTCCGCACCGCAGCCAGCACCACGGCAAGATGCACGCCTGCGGCCACGACGGCCACACCGCGATGCTGCTGGCCGCGGCCAAGCACCTGGCCCGGCACCGCAACTTCGACGGCACCGTCTACCTGATCTTCCAGCCGGCCGAGGAAGGCGGGCGGCGCGCGCGAGATGATCGAGGACGGCCTGTTCGAACGCTTCCCGATGGACGCCATCTTCGGCATGCACAACTGGCCGGGCATGCAGGTCGGGCAATTCGCGCTGACGCCCGGACCGATGATGGCCAGCTCCAACGAATTCAGGATCACCATTCACGGCAAGGGCGCGCACGCCGCGCTGCCGCACAACGGCGTCGATCCGGTGCCGGTGGCCTGCCAGCTGGTGCAGGCCCTGCAGACCATCGTCACGCGCAACAAGCGCCCGATCGACACCGCGGTGATCTCGGTGACCATGATCCATGCCGGCGAGGCCACCAACGTCATCCCCGACAGCTGCACGATCCAGGGCACGGTGCGCACCTTCAGCACCGAGGTGCTGGACCTCATCCAGCGCCGCATGCAGGTGCTGGCCGAGCAGACCTGCGCCGCGTTCGAGCGCGCGCTGCGAATTCGAGTTCCACCGCAACTACCCGCCCACCGTCAACCACGCGGCCGAGACCGAGTTTGCGAAGCAGGTGCTGGGCGAGGTGGTGGGCGCCGACAACGTGCTGCCCTACGAGCCGACCATGGGCTCGGAGGATTTCAGCTATTTCCTGCAGGCCAAGCGCGGTTGCTATTTCGTCATCGGCAACGGCGACGGCAGCCACCGCACGATGGGCCATGGCGAGGGCCCGTGCATGCTGCACAACCCCAACTACGACTTCAATGACGAGCTGATTCCGCTCGGTGCCACCGCCTGGTGCGCATCGCCGAGCAGTGGCTGGCCAGCGCCCGCTGAGGCCGCGATGAGCGACGCCATCGTCGACGGCTTTTGCGCAAGCTATGCCGAGGCACGCGGCAAGTTCGGGGCCGCGGCCGAGGCCGCCGACCTGGACGTGCACGCCCACCGCCACCCGCTGGTGGGGCGCGACGGCGAGGAACTGGCCGTCGACGTGGCGCGCCTGGGCGCGGCCGATGCGCAGCGGCTGCTGATCGTCAGCAGCGGCTGCCATGGGCTGGAGGGCTTCTGCGGCTCGGGCATCCAGGTGGCGCTGCTGCACGATGCGGGCTTCCGTCAACGGGCTGCAGATGCCGGCGTGGCGGTGCTGTTCGTGCATGCGCTCAACCCCTGGGGCTTTTCCTGGCTGCGGCGCACGACACAGGAAAATATCGATCTCAATCGCAACTTCGTCGATTTCCACCAACCGCTGCCGGTCAACGAAGGTTATGCGGAACTGGCCCGGGCGCTGGTGCCGGCCCACTGGCCGCCGCCGCCGGCAGCCGAGCAGGCGATTGCCGACTTCATCGCCAGGCACGGCATGAAGGCCTACCAGACCGCCGTCAGCAGCGGCCAGCACGACGACCCCGAGGCCTGTTCTACGCCGGCCGCAGCCCGAGCTGGAGCCACGTCACCTGGCGCCACGTGCTGCAGGACCACGCCCGCCGCTGCGCACGGCTGGCCTGGATCGACCTGCACACCGGCCTGGGGCCCAGCGGCCACGGCGAGCGCATCTTCAGCGCCCGCGACGATGCTGCGACGCTGCGCGCGCGCCCGCGCCTGGTAGGGGCCGGCGGTGACCTCGATCTACGACGGCTCGTCGACCTCGGCGCGGCTCGCGGGCATGGCCTTCGAGGCCGTCTACGGCGAATGCGCGCAGGCCGAATACACCGGCATCGCGCTCGAATACGGCACGCTGCCGCTGGCCGACGTGATGCAGGCGCTGCGTGCCGACCAGTGGCTGGAAAACCACCCCGAGGCCCCGGCCGCCCAGCGCGCCGCCATCAAGCGCGCCACGCGCGATGCCTTCTACACCGACACCCCCGCGTGGAAGCGGCAGGTCGTCGCGCAGGCGCCCGAAGCCGCGCTGCAGGCGCTGGCCAGGCTGGCGGGCTGACGGGCTCGGGCTGACGTCGCGGGCATGGATTCGCTGACCCAGATCGCGCTCGGCGCGGCGGTCGGCGTGGCGGTGATGCGCCGCCGCACCGCCGTCTGGAAGGCGGCCGCCTGGAGCGCGGTGGCCGGCACCCTGCCCGACCTGGACGTGGTCATCGACCATGGCGACCCCATCCTCGACATGGTGCTGCACCGGGCCGAGACGCATGCGCTGTTCTGGCTGACGCTGTTCTCGCTGCCCTTCGCGGCGCTGGTCGCGCGGCTGCATGGCGAATGGGCGCAGTGGCGGCGCTGGTGGCTGGCGCTGTGGCTGGTGCTGGTCACGCACCCGCTGCTGGATGCGCTGACGGTCTACGGCACGCAGCTCGCGCTGCCCTTCAGCAACCACCCCTTCGGCCTGGGCAGCGTCTTCATCATCGACCCGCTGGTCACGGTGCCCTGGGCTGTCGGTACCGCGTGGGCGCTGGCGGCGCGCGGCAGCGCCGTGGGCCTGCGCGCCAATGCCGTCGGGCTGGCGCTGGGCTGCGCCTACCTCGCCTTCGGCTTCGGCGCGCAGCAGCATGTGCGGCAGCAGGCCATCGCGTCGCTGCAGGCGCAAGGCGTGCAGGCCGAGCGCGTGCTGGTCACGCCGGCGGCCTTCAGCACGCTGCTGTGGCGCGTGGTCGCGGTCGGCGGCGACCACTACCACGAGGGCTACCACTCGCTGCGGGATGCGCCGGGGCCGATGCGATTCGACCGTTTCGACCGTGGCGCCGCGCTCGCTGCCGAACTCGCCGGCCACGACGGCGTGCAGCGCATCCGCGCCTTCAGCCACGGCTTCTACAAGCTGCACGAGGAAGCGGGCCTGGTGCGCATCAGCGACCTTCGCATGGGCGCCGAGCCGAACTACACCTTCAGCTTTGCCGTGGCGCGGCGCGCCAGCCCGCTGCAGCTGCTGCCGGTGGCGCAGTCGGCCGGCCAGCGCCCCGATGTGCAGCGCGCACTGCCCTGGTGGTGGCAGCGGCTGTGGGGCCAGCCGCTGCCGCCGCCGCGCTGACGCGGCGACCCCGGCCGACCTGACCATCGCCTGCGCCATGCAGTCAGGCGCGCAGGCCGGCCTGTCCGGTCACGGCCTCGCCCGCCAGCAAGTCGCTCACCTGGTCCGCGCCCATCGGCCGCGCCAACAGATAGCCCTGCCCCCTCGTGCACGCCGAGATCACGCAGCATCGCCAGCTGCTCCGGCCGTCTCGACGCCTTCGGCGATCACCTTGTGCCCCAGCGTCCGACCCAGCGTCAGCATCGCGCACGATCTCCAGGTTCTGCCGGCTCTCGTGCATGGCCGACACGAACGAGCGGTCGATCTTCCAGGCTGTCGATGGGCAGCTGGCCCAAGTACGACAGTGACGAGTAGCCAGTGCCGAAGTCGTCGATCGAGAACCGCACCCCGCTGGCCTTCAGGCGGGCCATGGTGCGCAGGGCGACATCCAGCCGGCCCATCAGCATGGTCTCGGTCAGCTCCAGCGTCAGGCTTCCCGGCGTGGCCCGGTGGCGCTGCAGCACCTGCTCGACATGGGGCGCCAGGCTGCTGCGGGTAAGGTCACGGCCGCAGATGTTGACGTGCATGCCCAGGTGCTGCCGGTCCGGCCGGCCCTGCTTCCAGCGCGCCAGCTGGTCCATCGCGTGGTCGATGATCCAGTCGGTCAGCGCCTCGATATGGCCCGATTCCTCGGCCAGCGCGATGAAGACGCCCGGGCTGATGGGACCGCGCTGCGGATGCACCCAGCGCGCGAGGGCCTCGAAACCGCTGAGCCGGTGGGGCTCGAGCCGGTAGATCGGCTGGAAGTGCACGCTCAGCTGTCCCTCGCCGATGGCGCGCCGCAGGTCGGCTTCGAGCGCCAGCTTCTCGGCCACCTTGCGGTGCATGGCGCTGTCGAAGCGCACCACGCGGCCGCGGCCCGCCGACTTGGCCTCGTACATCGCCAGGTCGGCGTCACGCGCGATCTCTTCGGCCGTTCGGTAGCCGAGGTCGCTGAAGGTGATGCCGACGCTCACGCCCGCGATGACCTCGGTACCCAGCAGGACGGTCGGTCGGCTCAGCTCGTCGATCACACGATCGGCCAGTTGCAGGGCGATGTCCGGGTCGCCCACCGACTCGACCAGGACCGCGAACTCGTCGCCGCCCAGGCGCGCCACCAGGTCGACAGGACGCAGGCTGCTGCGCAGCCTGGCCGCGACTTCGCGCAGCAGCTCGTTGCCGGCGCCGTGGCCGGGGCTGTCGTTGACGCGCTCGAAACGGTCGAGGTCAAGGTAGGCACGGCGAACCGCTGCCCGGGGTCGAGGCGGGTTCTCTCCACCGCGGCCTCGAGCCTTTCGTGAAAGCAGTGGCGGTTGGCCAGGCCGGTCAGGTCGTCGTGATGGGCGATGGTTGAGGCGGCTCTCCGCCACGTGGCGCGACGTGATGTCGTGCAAGCTGGTAGATCAGGCAGGGGCCGCCACCCTCCGGGTCCTCGTACTGGCTGCGGTGAACGGCCCCCAGACGGGCTGGCCGTCGCCTGACGCGCCTGCACCTCCATCGCGAAGGCATCGTCGTGCGAGACCCGCGCGGCCCGGGCGCGACGCTGCATCATCGGCGCGTCGGCGGTGTCCAGCAGCATGTCGAAGGGCATGCCGGGCACGGCGCCCGGCTCCAGCTTCAGCAGCGCGCACAGCGCGTCGTTGGCCTGCAGCACGCGGCCGTCCGGCTTGACGACGACCATGCCGATGGCTGCATGGCTGAACGCCGCGGCAAAGCGCTGGTGGCTGAGCGCGGCCGCGTGTTGCGCCTGCGCCAGCTGGGCCTCCTGGCGCAGGCGTTCGGCTTCCTGCCGCTGCACGGCGATGCGCATGCTGGCAACCACATGATGGCGATCGCCGACGGGGCCGAGACCACGAGCGGGAGTGCGCCAAGCGCTGCGCCTGCAGATGGACGAAGACCGGCGATCAGCGCCGACGCCACGTAGATGGCCGCCATCCAGCTCGAATCGGCCAGCCATCGCAGGGGCTTCTGCAGTTCGCCGCGCTTGAGCGCCATCATGCTCGTCAGGGCAGCGGCGACGAGCGCAAAGGGCACCAGCGCCACCAGCCAGCGCCGCCACCGTTGCCGACTCCGCACCAAGCCCGTGCCGGGCCAGCGCGGACCGGGCCGTCTCGAAGGCCCACGCGCAGACCGCCATCGCGGCCATCGACGCGGCCGGGGTGGCCAGGCGGCTGCTCAACCGCCGGGTGATGCGCAAGTGCCAGCCAGCGCGTCGACGCCGGACGCGAGCACGGCCGCCGCGGGCCGGGGTGGCGAGCACCCCGAAGACGAAGACGTCGCCGATGCTCAGCCGAATGCGACGGGCGCGGCAGCTTGACCGACAGGCTGGAGGCCAGCGCCACCAGCCCCAGCGCCAGCGCCAAGGGCCAGACAGCCGTCTCGGGCATCGAGACCAGGTGCCATGCCGACCAGCCCAGTGCCGTGGCGCCGGCGGCGGTGATAGCCAGCCAGGCGGCACGCGCCAGCGCCGGATAGTCGAACAGGACCCGTCGTGCAAACGCCTGCCACGGTGAGGCGGCACGCGGTCCGGCGGTCAGCATCTTGGGCATCAGGGGGGCATCCGGGCGCCAGGTCGTGCATGGCTGCCCGGCGCAGCGCGGCTGGGTCGACCCGCTGGACATCGACCATCGGGCGCTCACCGGGCAGCGGGCCCCGACGAATCGCGCGCCGGCCGGGACTTCTTGCCGTTCAGCGCGCCGAACCCAGCACCATCGTCCAGTAGCTGCGGTAAGGTATTGCCGGCACCGCCGCTGACGCAGCCAGGCCGATGTCGCGAAAGCCGGCGCGCATGAGGTTGGCGCAATGGCCGGAGGCCAGCCAGCCGGCCACCACCACCGCCACCGTGGGCTGGCCGGCGGCGATATTCTCGCCCCAGGACTGCCAGACATAACCCCCGCCGCGGTGGCGCGCTGGCCGGCATTGCTGCCGTTGGAGCCGGTGTGGCTGAAGAAGTTGAGCGCCACCATGTCGTCACTGTGCACCAGCGCGGCCACCGTCAGCTGGGCATTCCAACTCAGCGGGGCGGCAGGCGGAAAGCTGCCCTTCGCTTTGCCGCACGAGGGCACCGGCGGCGCGATGGACGTTGACCAGGACCATCGCCTCGGCCTCGAAGTTGGCCAGGTTGCAGGTGGCGCGCGTGCCCGCGGTCAGCGGCGCCGGTGCCAGCGCAGGGCCGGTGCCGGCGTACCGCCTGTGGGCGGCGCGGGTGAGCCGGAGTCGTCACTGCCACCACCGCCGCCGCAACCGCTGGTGACGGACAAGGCGACGGGGGCGCCAGCAGGGCCGGGCGCGAGGGTTGTCGTGGTTCATGCGCGCCAGTATCAGCGCGCCCGCAGACCAGTGTTTCAGCTCGCCGCGTCCGGCCGTGCCGCCCGTCACCTTCGGCCCGCGTCCTGCACCGCTTGCTCACATTGCCGCCGCATCGACGTTGCAGCGCCTGCCAGCCGAGTCGGCGCGCCGCCTGCGTTGCCGGCATGGTCGTCGATGAAGAGCGTGCGCGCCGGGTCGAGGGCCACAGCGCTGCACCGCCAGCTCGAAGATGGCGTCGTGCGGCTGCATCAGCCCGACGCGGCCGGAGAAAGATGCCGTCGTCGAAATCGGCGATGAAGCGGTTCTCGCGCTCAGGTGGGCGGCATAGGGCAACGGCATGTTACGACAGGTAGAACAACCGGTGCCCGGCGGACTTCAGCCCGACAGCAGCGCCACGGTGGCCGGCTGCGCCTGCGGAGTGCGGCGGGATGGCGTCGATGACGCGCCGCACCTGCGCCTTGGCGCGCCGATGCGCGCGGCGATGCGGCGCGCCAGCGCGGCCTCGTCAATGCGGCCGGTCGAAGCGCGCCCAGTCGCTGTCGGGCGTGAAGCTCCCGAATCTGCGTCGCCGGGCGGCGGGCGCTGTATCGTCCGTCGGGGCCAGTTCGGCACCACCTGCTGCAGCAACTGCGGCGGCCGCCACTGGAAGAGCACGGCGCCGAAATCGAAGACGACCGATGCGGCCTGCAAAATCAGGCCCGCCCTAGAAACCCGGATCGGGCTCATCGCCGCAGACACTACGGCAGCCCGGCGGTGGACGCATCCAGCCCGCCGGCATCGCCACCAGCCGGGCGCGGCAGCAACAGTTTGACAGGGCTTTTGCCCAGCTCCCGCCCCACTGGTCGAAGCTGTTGATGCCCCACAGCGCGCCGCTGGTGAAGACGGTGCTCGTACAGCGCGATCAGCGCGCCCAGGCTGCGGCGTCAGCGCGTCCGGCACCAGCGTCGTGCTCGGCCGGTTGCCGGGAAAGCTGCGGTAGCGCGCCAACACCGCGCGGTCCAGCCCGGCGGTGGCGGGGCGCGCGCTCGGCTAACCGCGGCATCGGCGCTCTTGCCCAGCATCAGCGCCTGTGACTGCGCCAGGCCATTGGCCAGCAACAGCGTGCAGGTCAGCGTAATAGCCGCCGGATGCCTGACGGATGTTACCGGCACCGCATCCGGTTCCCTGGTGGCATCTGGAAGAAGGCATGCTGGCCCAGGTGGTGCCAGGCTCGCCCCAGAACCACCGGGCTGGTGGCCAGCGGCAGCGCCTGCCCGTCGCGGTCGACGCGCTTGCCGTTGCTTTCCATCTCAGCTGCTGCGAATGGGCCGGCAGCCGCCTCAAGCCCTGACCGGTGGGGGCGCCACGCAGCGCGTGGGAAAGCCGGTGAAATTGCGGTACCAGACATCCAGCAGGCCGAGCTGCGGGGGCAGATTGGCTGCGCCGGCGCTACTCAGCTTAAAGTGGCGGTCCATCGCAT
>JADJYX010000003.1 GCA_016719535.1 Rubrivivax sp.
ACCAGCGCATCGGTGGCCCGATCGAGTTTCGGCGTCGGGCACGCAGCCGGTATTACGCCCCACTCAAAGGCCTGAGGCCAGTGATGCGCCGCGAGCGCATCACGATGTCCTTGGTGCGCGTGATGCCCACCATCTTCTGCAGTCGCGCCGAACCGCCGGATCCGGAATCTGGCCGAGCTTCTGCCCGGCAGCGCATAGAGCGTCGTCTCGGTGGTCAGGCGGAAGTCGCAGGTCAGCGGACAACTCGGAAGCCGACCCCGAAGCAGTAAACCGCGGCCTGCGGCGATCACCGGTTTGCTGCAGCGTGCCGGAGCCGCCACGTTCCAGGCCAGCTTGCTGACATGCTCGGGCGTCGCCGCGAGAAAGCCCTTGATGTCACCCCCGCTGGAGAAGTGTTCGCCGGCGCCTCGCAGCACGATCACGCGAATCCGCTCGTCGGCATCCAGTGCTTGAACGCGATGCGAAGCTGATCTCGCGCCAGCATGCTCACGACGTTGAACGGCGGCCGGTCGAGCACGATGTCGGCGCGCTCCTGCTCGGGCTTGAGCCGATGCGGAAGCCGTCGAGTTCGGCGGGCAGTACGGCGGCGGGATGGGCGAGTTCGTGAAGTTTCATGGCAGTTCCTCGGATGCAGGGGTCAGGCGCCAACGACGCCCGCGTTCTCGTAGATGTGCTTGATCTCGGTGAAGTCGACGAGCGCATCGACGCCGTGAAGCCGGCCCAGGCCGCTGCGCCGGTAGCCACCGGTCTCGGCCTCGGCGAAGAGCTTGTTGTGGTCATTGATCCACACGGTGCCGTTGCGGCAACGCCCGCGCCACGCGCATCGCACGCGCACCGTCGTGCGTCCACACGCTGGCCGCCAGCCCGTACTCGCTGTGATTGGCGCGCGACAGCCTCGGCCTCGTCCTCGAAGCGCTCGATGACGACCAGCGGGCCGAAGATCTCTTCTTGCAGAAAGAAGGCACCGGTATCTCGGTGTGCCACTAGCGTGGGGTCAGGGAAGCAGCCGGCCGCCAGGGCCCCCGGGCCGGCCGCCTCGCAGGACCACTTCGTCGGCCTCAGCCAGCGAGCGCTCGATCTGCGGAAGCGACTCGCTCGCGCGAGGCAGCATCGATGAGCGGGCCGACCTGCGCGCCGGGCGAGTCTCCCGGAGCCACTACCAGCGACGCCAGTGCACGCGACAGCGCCACCTTCATCGCTTCGAACTTCGAGGCGTGCACCAGCACGCGCCGCGCCGCCGTGCACTGCTGGCCGGAGATGATGGTCGCGGCAGCGGCCAGCTGGCCCGCCACGCGCTCCACGTCGACGTCGTCGAACACCACGCAGGCCGCCCTGGCGCCGAGTTCCAGCGACAGCTTCTTCATCGTCGGCGCGGCCGCAGCCATGATGCGTGCCCCGGTGGCATTGCTGCCGGTGAAACTGATCACGTCCACCTCGGGGGGAAGTGACGAGGGTCTGGGCCACGTCGTGGCCGCGCTCGCTCACCAGGTTGACGACTCCTCGAACCCTGTCGCCCAGCGGGGCGAGCACGGCGTGCAGTTCGGCGATCACCGCTGCGGTGATCAGTGCGGACTGCGGTGCCGGCTTGATCACCACGGTACAGCCGGCCGCCAGGGCCGGTGTCAGCGCACGGATCAGCAGCACCACCGGGGCGTTCCAGGGGATGATCAGGCCGGCCACCCCGGCCGGTTCCTGATCAGGGTGGAGAACACACCCGGCTCGACCTCGAACACGTGGCCGGGGTAGGTGCGCGCGAGCCCGGCGTAGTAGCGAATCTCCGAGATCGCACCGGCCATCTCCCCGCGCGACTGCGCGAGCACCTTGCCGTTCTCCAGCGTCAGCAGCCGCGCCAGTTCGTCGCTCTTGCGCTCCAGCGCATCGGCCCAATGGAGCATGACCTGCTGGCGCAGCCGAGGTGCCTGGGCCCAGTCGGGTCGTTCGAAGGCCCGGCGGGCGGCGGCGATCGCGCCATGTGCATCGGTCAGGTCGGCCGCGGCGTATCGGCCGATGGTCCGCCCGTCGGCAGGATTGACCGACGCCGCGGTCGCCCCACCCTGCGCGGCGCGCCAGGCGCCATCGATCAGCAGTTGTGCATCGAGTGTCATGGCGCCCCCGTCAATGCATCACCGAGCCGCCATCGACCACGATCACCTGGCCGGTGACGAAGTCGCTATCCGCGCTGGCGAGATAGACCAGCGTGCCGCACAAGTCCTCGGGGGTGACCTCGCGCTTGATCGCGCGGCTGGCGATGTTGTTGGCGCTCACCGCCCCTGCCAGGCCGGATTGGCCAGCGTGTTCTCGCTGGCGGTCAGCCCCGGCGACAGCGTGTTGACGCGGATGCCGGCATCGCCGAGCTCGCGTGCCAGCGCACGGGTCATGGCGGTCACGGCCCCCTTGGAGGTCACGTAGTGCAGCAGCATCAGGGCGCCCTTGAACACGGTGCCAGATCCGATGTTGACGATCTTGCCGTAGCCCTGCGCGCGCATCTGGCGGTGCGACCGCCTTGGCACACTCGAAGCTGCCTCGCACGTTGACCGCCATCACCCGGTCCCATTCGCCGCCGTCGATCTGGTCGAACGGCTTCATCGCCAGGTTGGCGAACAGTCCGGCGTTGTTGACCAGCACGTCGATGCGACCGAAGGCCTCGAGCGTGGCTGCCGCCATCGCGCGCGCCGATTCGGAGGACGTGACGTCGACGCGCAGTGCGATCGCGCCCCCGGCATCACGAATACGTGCTGCCACCGGCTCGGCATCGAGAACGTCGCAGCAGGCCACGGCAGCGCCCGCGGCGGCCAGTGCGGCGGCGTAGCGTGCACCGATGCCCTGCGCTGCGCCGGTCACGATGGCGACCCGGCCTTCCAGCCGTGCCTCGGAACGAAGGGGCATCACAGACTCCCTGGCGGCAGCGCGGCCGCGTTCACTTTGCTGCGCCTCGACACGGGCGCGGTCCTCCGGGCTTGCGGGCTGCGTCGGACATGCCGTTGAACAGCGTGCCGATCACGCCCTTGTCCAGGTCGCTGGTGCCGAACAGCGCATCGCAGATCGGAAAGGTGAGATTGAAGTTGCGGGTGTGCATGAAGTCCGTGTTGTGATGCAGCACGTGCATGCGCCGCACGGTGTTGACGAGCGGCAGGCGGTCGAGCAGCGGATGTTCGATGTGGGACAGCGTGTGCAGCCCCTCGTACATCAGGAAGTACGCGGCCATGGTCAGCATCGCGATGTAGCCGGTGTTGGGAGTCCATACCGAGCCCAGCAGCAGTGCAGGCGGAAGCGCCGCCAGCACGAACAGCACCGGGGCGAACGGGGGGAACAGCAGTGCCCGCCAATCCCGATGGCCGTGGTAGTCCAGCGTCTTGTGCGAGAAGAACTGGTGGTGCGTGTTGACGTGGCGCTTGTAGGCCGACTTCAGCAGACTCTTCGGGCTGTGCAGCAGGTAGCGGTGCGCCGCCCATTCGGCCCAGTTGCCGAAGAGGAACATCGGCAGCACCACGCCGACCCACTCCAGCCACGAGGGCTGCTGCAGGCGAGAGGCGCAGTAGAGGATCACGCCGAAGGTGAACACCAGCGTGAAAGCCAGATGCATTTCGCCGCGGTACCAGGTCGGCGTGTCAGCGCGGTACTGCGCACGAAACGCATTCGAGCGCGCGACGACCTCTTCTTCTCTCGTCATTGAAGTGCCTCCAGGTTCATTCGAGGCCCAGGAACTTGGCGGCAAAGGCCGGGTCGCCGAGCAAGTCCTCGCGGCTGCCCTCCAGCACGGTCCGTCCGTTCTCGAGTACGTAGGCGCGATCGACGAAGTCGAGTGCGCGATGGGTGTTCTGCTCGACGAGCAGCATGGTCACGCCCTGCTCCGCAATGCGGCGCAGCGCGGCGCGGATCTCCTCGACCAACAGAGGCGCCACGCCGATGAAGGGCTCGTCGAGCAGCAGCAGGCGCGGGCGCGACATCAGCGCGCGGCCGATGGCCACCATCTGCTGCTGGCCGCCACTGAGTTCGCCGGCGTTCTGCCTCGCCTTCTGGCGCAGGATGGGAAAGAGGCCGAAGACCTGCTCGAGGGGCTCGTCGAGTGCACGCCGGGACGCCGCAGCATAGGCGCCCATGGCCAGGTTCTCCTGGACGGTCATGCCGGGAAACAGCCGCCGTCCTTCCGGAACCAGTGCGATGCCGCGGCCGACGGTTTGCGCGGTGGAGGCGCGCTGCAACGGTGCGCCATCGAACCCGATGCCGCCGGATGCCACGGCGTACAGACCGACGATGGCACCCATCGCCGTGGACTTGCCCGCCCCGTTGGCACCAAGCAGGGCGACACGTTCACCATGCCCCACGTGCATCGAGACGTCCCACAGCGCACGCAGCTTGCCGTGATCGACGGCGAGTCGGGTCAGGCTGAGCATCAGGCAACTCCTCGAATCAGCATCGGTGGCGCAGAGGCCAGGGGCCGTTGCGGCGGCGCCCAGATAGGTGGCGAGCACCCGCTCGTTCCTGACCACAGCGTCGAGGGGTCCGTCGGCGATCAGTACGCCTTGCTCGAGCGCAATCACGCGGTCGACGACCTGTTCCAGGGCGGAGAAGATGTGCTCGACCCAGATCACGGTGATGCCGTAGCGGTCGCGCACGTGGCGGATGTGCTCGACGAAGCGCCTCACCTCGGCGGGGGTGAGACCCGAGGCCACCTCGTCGACGAGCAGCAGCCGCGGGCGGCACGCCAGCGCGCGCGCGAACTCGAGCGCCTTCTTCTCCTGCACCGACAACGCGTCGGCGCGGTCGTACAGCCGCGGGCCGAGTTCGGCGTAGTCGATGAAGGCCCGCGCCTCACGAAGCGCATCGCGCGGCGACAGTGGATTCGCGCCGAACATCAGCGGGATGGCGATGTTCTCCTGCACCGTCAGGTCGGAGAATGGACGCGGGATCTGATACGTGCGGCCGACTCCGAGTCGCGCGATGCCATCGCGCCCCAGGTCTGCCAGGTCCTGTCCGTCGAACAGCACGCGCCCCGCGGTGGGTGTGTAGACCCGGGAAATGCAGTTGAACAGCGTCGTCTTGCCGGAACCGTTGGGACCGATCAGCCCGACGATCTCGCCGGCGCGGATGGACAGGCTGACGTCGTTGACGGCCACATTGCCGCCGAACTGCATGCGTACGCCTTGCAGTTCGATGAGAGGCCGCTCCCCGGCGACCTGCAGAGTCGGCAGCGGAAGTTCGCCGCCGGCCTGTCCAGGCGCCTGCATGGCGGAGGCCGTCGCATGTTCGTGGTGCTCGCGGCCGAACTCCGCGAGACCCGGAACGCGCCGCACCCACTTCGCGCGCAGGAAGCCGCCGGGCATGAAGCGGCCGATGAGCAGCAGGGTTGCGCCATACAGGGTGGCCTGGAATCCCTTGACGCTGACCAGCAGCCATTGCTGCATGGAGGCGAGCAGCAGCACGCCGATCAGCGGCCCGTAGCGCAATCCCGAGCCGGCGAACAGCACCATCGTGATCGGTGCCAGCGCGACGTTCAGTCCGAAGACGGTGGCCGGGTCGATGTAGCTCATCTGCCAGGCCTGCAGAGCCCCCGCCGCGGCGCCGAACAGGCTGGAGAGCACCAGCACGCGGCGCTTGACCGGCGCGATGCGCACCCCACCGTCTCCGCCACCTGCTCGTCGTTGCGAATGCTCTTGAGCGCGTAGCCGAAGCGCGCGCCGTGGATGCGCAGCGTGACGACAAAGGTGATCAAGCACACGGCCAGCGCGATGAGATAGGCCGGCTTCAGCACCTGCGCCACCGGCAGCACGATGCCGTCGGCGCCTCGCGTGATCGGCGTCAGGTTGTAGGCGAGCACCTCCAGCAGCGGCAGCAGCGCGAGCGACGCGAAGGCGAAGTAGTCGCCGTGCAGGCGGAACAGCGGCACCGCGAGCAGACGCGCGGCGATGGCCGTGACGCCCAGCGCCGCCACGAAGGCGAGCCAGAACGGCGATCCGCCGACGAGCACGATCGCGAAGGCGTAGGCACCGATGCCGTAGAAGGCATAGTGGCCCAGGTTGACGTAGCCCATCTCGCCGGCCACCCAGTCCCAGCTCTGGCCCAGGATGTAGGCGATCAGCACCGTGAAGGCGAACGTGGTCAGGTAGGCATTGCCGCTGAACGGCAGCGCCAAGAGCACCGCGACCAGGCCCAGTCCCAGTAGCGGGGGTAGACGGAGCAGCGCCTTCATGCCGTCCTCCCCAGTCCCTTGGGCCAGACGACCAGGATCAGCAGCATCGCGATCACGCTCAGCGCCGGTGCCCACTCCGGCTTCCAGTACAGGCCGGTGAGCCCCTCGGCCACGCCGAGGAACACGCCGGCCAGCAGTGCACCCGGCAGGTTGCCGATGCCGCCGACGACGATGATCGTGAAGGCCTTCACCGTCAGGCCGAAGCCCATGTACGGATCGACCGGGAAGGACAGCACGTAGAGCACCGCCGCCACCGCCACGGTGGCCGAGCCGAAGGCAAAGGTGAGCGCCTTCATGTGCACGCTGCGCACGCCGCAGATCTGCGCGCCGACGGCGTCCTGGGTCACCGCCCGCACGGCCCGGCCGAACCAGGTGTGCTTGAGCAGCAGGTGCATGACGATCGTCAGCACGACGATGCCGCCGAGGATCAGCATCTGCGTGCTGGAGACGACGATCTCGCCGAACTCCAGCGCCGGCAGTCGCAGCGGGATGTTGCGCTGGGTCGCACCGGCCGCCTTGGCGGTCAGGTCCGACAGGATCATCAGCGTGCCCACCGTGACCAGCACCGTGCCCACGGTTCCTTCGAAGTGGTTGCGAGAGGCCAGCGGACGCAGCAGCAGGTGGTAGTAGGCCCAGGCGAAGGCAAACAGCAGCGGCGCGAGCAGCGCCGCAATCAGCGCCGGGTGCATCTGCCAGGCCGAGAAGGCCAGGCTCGCCGCCACGCCGCAGACCGCCAGCAGCGTGCCGTGCGCGAAGTTGAGGATGCGGACGACGCCGTAGATCAGCGAGAGACCAAACGCGACCAACGCGTAGAGTCCGCCGAGCAGCACGCCGCCGATCAGTACCTGAAGCAGGACTTCCATGATGGATGTGCGTGCCCTGGCGTCACTGCTGCCAGCTCGGCGAAGGCCAGGCCAGCTTTCCGGTGGCGACCTCCGGCGGCCACACCACGTTGACCTTCCCGTTCTGCATCTGCACGGTGAAGGCGCCCGTGTTCGGGAAGCCGCGCTCGTCGAAGGTGACGTCGCCAGCCGGGCTCTTGATCGTCGCCTTGAAGAGTGCCTCGCGCACCTTCTCGCGATCGACCACGCCGGCCTTCTCGATGCCCTGCACCATGGCCAGGTACGAGGTCAGCCGACTGAGCGTCCAGATGTAGTCGAACATCGTGACGTTGGAGCGCTGCATCACCGTCTCGACCAGCTCGCTGTAGGCCCCCCTTCACGCCGGGGTACCAGCTCAGCTCGCCGGTCATGCCCTCGATGTCGGCCCCCACCTGGCGCGCCAGCGCGCCCGTCAGCATCGTGTGGTGCACGTCCATCGCGCGCACCTTCAGCTGTCGCATCTGCTGCACCAGCGGCACCGACGCGTTGTCGTAGGCACTGATGTAGATCACGTCGGCCTTGGCGGCGCGCACCTTGGCGATCAGCGCGGTGAAGTCCTTCAGCTCGGGGCTGAAGGTCTCGTTGCCCAGCACCTTCAGGCCCTGCGCCTCGGCCTTCTTGCTCCAGGTCGCCGTGATGCCCTTCATCACCGGGTTGTCGTGGGTGATGAAGTAGATCGACTGCGGCTTCGGACTGACCTTAGTCAGCATGTCGAAGTAGCGCGCCGACCAGTTGGGAACGACGGGGAAGGGCGTACCCCAGGTGTACTTGAGGCCGCGGTCGTACAGCGCCGGCGTGGCCACGTTGGCCATCACCATCGGGATCTGGTACTTGTCGGCGATCGGCGGGACCGGGCCGCCGATCGAACTCCAGTCGGGACCGACGAAGAAGTCGACCTTGTCGACCGTTGCCATCTTCTCGTAGAGCTGCACGGCCGTGGCCGGCACGCTCTGGTCGTCGTAGATGACGAATTGCAGCGGCAGCTTCTTGTTGCAGGCCTTGACGGCGATGCCGCCGCTCTTGTTGATCTCCTCCGCGAAGACCTCGGTCATCTTGCGCCAGCGGTCCGCCAGCGTGGAGAAGGGGCCGGTCTCGCTGAGCGTGGTGCCGAACACGATCGGCCCGTCGCAGGAATTGAGCTTGGCGGCGGCCGGCAGGCTGGCCAGCACGGTGGAGGCGGCTGCGGCCGCGAGGGCGATGATCTTCATTCTTGTCTCCTGTCTGATGTGGTCTGATGTGGCGAGAGTCATGCCGACGCCGACGGGGCGAGCCCCGACCAGCGGCGCACGGCGAGGGGGGACGCAGCGGCCGCGCTTTCGCCGAGGCCGAACAGGTCGAGCACGCGCACGCAGGTGTGCTCGACGACCTCGTCGAGCGACTGCGGGCGTTGGTAGAAGGCAGGCACCGGCGGGCAGATCACGCCGCCCATCTCGGTGACCGCCAGCATGTTGCGCAGGTGCGCCTGGTTCAGCGGTGTCTCGCGCGCCAGCAGCACCAGGCGGCGCCGTTCCTTGAGCACCACATCGGCGGCCCGACTGACGAGGTTGTCGGCCAGGCCGAGCGCGATGCTGGCCAGGGTCTTCATCGAGCACGGGGCCACCACCATGCCTTCGGTGACGAAGGAGCCGCTGGCCACCGACGCGCCGATGTCGCGTGGGCTGTGAACGACGTCGGCCAGCGCTTCCAGATCGGTGCGCGTCATGTCCAGTTCCTGCGCCACCGTCAGCCCGCCGGCCTGTGACAGCACGAGGTGCGTCTCCACCTGCGGCACGGCGCGCAGCAGCTGCAGCAGCCGCACCCCGTAGACGGCGCCGCTGGCACCGGTGATCGCGACGATGAGGCGCTTCATTCGGCCTCCAGCGGCGTGCCGACCAGGGCGGCGGCGCCGGTGGCCGCCACGAGCTGGGCAAGGTCGACATCGCGTTCGCCGGGAATCCGCACGCGCGTGAAGACATGCTCGGCGCTGGCCAGCGGCTTGGTCGCGTCGAGCCCCATCTTGGCGCCGTAGCCCCGCCATTCGGGCGAGGGCTTGTTGCCGGCGAAGCCGACCGTGGTCGACGGATCCAGCGCGGAGCCCTGCGCGCCGGCAATCACAACGAGGTCGCGGTCGGCCTGGAAGCGCGTGGCCACGGCCCACTCCACTTCGTTCGCATCGTGGATGTCGACATCCTCGTCGACCACGATCACCTGCTTGACGTCGTAGTGCCCGGCGAAGGCGCCGAGCATGACGTTCTTGGCCTGCCCTTCGCGTGTCTTCTTCAACTGCACGACGAGGTGGTAGCGCGCGACGCCGCCGACGGTCAGGTGCACGTCGGTCACGTTCGGGAAGCTGCGCTGGAGGTGCGCCAGCAAGGTGGCCTCGCGCGGGATCGCGCCCAGCAGCAGGTGTTCCATCTCGGCCGGCACGATGGTGTGGAACACGGGATCGCGGCGATGGGTCACCGCATCGATGGCGATGACCTCGCGTTCCTCGCGGGCGCTGTAGTACTTCGGGAACTCGCCGAACGGCCCCTCCGGTTCGCGCACGCGGGGCAGCAGGCGACCTTCGATGACGATCTCGGCCTCGGCCGGCACGCGCACGTGGTTGGTCAGGCACTTCACGACCGGCAGCGGCTGGCCATGGAGGGCTCCCGCGATCTCCAGCTCGTCGCAGTCGATCGGGGCGATGGCCTGCGAGGCGAGCGCCGTCAGCGGGTCGACGCCGATCGCGATCGCCACCTGCAGCGCTTCGCCCTGCGCTTCCGCGGCCGCGAAGAAGGCATGCAGGTGGCGGGGCAGGATCAGGATGCCGAGCCGGTCCGGACCGTGGATCTGGATTCGATTGATCGAGACGTTCTGCACGCCTGTCTTCGGGTTGCGTGCGATCACCAGGCCGGCGGTGATGTAGGCGCCATGATCGTGTTCGCTGTGCGTCGGCACGGGCAGCAGCGAGCGGATGTCGGCGGCGCCGCCGGCGAAGCGGTGCACGATCTGCTGCACCGGCGCTTCGGCCACGTCCACCTCACGCCAGCCGAGCGGCTTCTCGGCGGCCGAACGGAAGTGCTGCAGCAGTCGAGACTCGGGGACGCCCATCGCTTCGGCGATCCAGGCGCGCCGTGACATAAAGCCGGAGACCACCGGGATCGAATGGCCGCCCGGCTGCGGAAACAGCGCCGCCTGCCGTCCGTCGAGGCGCTTGGCGATCGCGGCGAGCTCGTGTTCGAGCGCCACGCCGGGCCGGATGGCGGCGAGGCGGTTGCTGGCGGCGAGGTGGCGGAGCCAGCCTCGCAGGCTGGTGTGGGCAGCGGTCATGACGGCGAGTGCTCTTCAGGCGGGTGGAATGGCGGGCAGCGTGGTGTCCAGCGGCTCGTACTCGCCGGACTGCAACTTGCGTCGCAGCACCTTGCCCACCGGGCTCTTGGGGATCTCGCGCACGAAGACGTAGTCGCGCGGGCGCTTGAAATTGACGAGGTCGCTGTCGCGGCAGTGCGCGTCCAGCGCCAGCGCGTCGACCGGCTGGCGCACCTTCACGAACGCGACGACCTTCTGGCCCCAGCGTTCGTCCTGCAGACCGGCCACAGCCACCTCGTCGACGGCCGGGTGCAGCGACAGCACGGACTCGATGTCGACCGGCGAGATGTTCTCCCGCCGCTGATGATCATGTCGTCGACGCGGCCGGTGACGAACAGATCGCCCTCGGGGTCGACGTAGCCGGTGTCGCCGGTGAAGTACCAGCCGCGGTGCAGGCTCTTCGCATCGGCATCGGGACGCTTGTGGTAGCCCTCGAAGGCTTCGTCGCTGCGCAGCTCGGCGATGATCTGGCCCTCTTCCATCGGCGCAGCCAGGCGCTCCGGGTCGCGCTGGTCGAGCTTGACGACACGCAGCCGTGTGTTGAGCCCGGCACGTCCTGCGCACCCGGGCTTTTCGGCTGCACGCTGGTTGATCGAGAAGGTGTAGATCTCGGAGCTGCCGTAGTGATTGACGAAGAGCTCCGGCTGGAAAGCAGCCTGCAAGCGCTGCAGCAGTGCGTCGTGCATCGGCGCACCCGCAAAGCCGAGCTTGCGCACGCTGCGGGTGTCGGTGCCGGCGAAGTCGGGGTGCGACAGCAGGTCGTGGTAGAGCGTGGGCACCAGGTAGAGATGCGTCACCTGCTCGTCGCGGATCGCCGCCAGGGCGCGCGAGGCGTCGAAGCGCGGGATGCAGACGATGCGCCCGTCGATCAGCGCCAGCGACAGCAGCGAACGCACGCCCATCGTGTGGTACAGCGGCATCACGCCCAGCGTGCACTCGCCCACCGCATAGCGGTTCTGCGCCACATGGGCCAGCGCGGCAATGCGCTCGGCGCGCTGGCGTCGTGGCACGCCCTTGGGCTTGCCGGTGGTGCCGCTGGTGTAGAGCATCAGCGACCAATCCGACGCCTCGGCCTGCGGCATGGGCTCGTCTGCTGCGGCCATCCAGTCCTCGAACCGCAGCGTTGCGCCATGCACCTCGCCCACCCCGATGCGCAGCGCCCGGCTCGCCGCCGAGGAAGCAGCCACCGCGGCGTCCGCAACCGGCTCCCAGACGATCGCCTTCGCCTCGGCATCGGCCAGGCAGTAGTCGATCTCTTCCGGTTTGGCGCGCCAGTTGAGCGGCGTCATCACGATGCCGGCGAACTGGCAGGCCCAATGCAGCGTGGCCATCTCCCATCGGTTCTGCAGCACCACGAGCAGGTGGTCGCCTCGCACCAGGCCGGCGTCGGCGAGACCGCGCTGCACGGCGCCGATCCGGCCTGCCCACTCGAGGTAGCTCAGGCGCAGGCCACCGTCGACGATCGCGATCTGCCGCGGGCTGCGCTCGACGCTCTGCAGGAAGGTGCGCCCGAGGTCAAGCATGAGAGGCCCCCTGCGCGGCGCGCGCACGCGCCACGTCCATCACCGCCGCGACGATGGGGTGTAGCCGGTGCATCGGCACAGGTGCCCGGACAGCATCTCGCGCACCTGTTCTTCGTCCGGCACGCCACGGCCGGCAATGCGCGCGAGCCAATCCGCGCACGACATCAGGATGCCCGGCGTGCAGAAGCCGCATTGCAGGGCATGGTGGCGCTTGAAGGCGGCCTGCAGGTCCTGCAGAAACTCATCCTGGCCGGCCAGGCCTTCGACGGTGCGAACCTCCCGTCCGTCGACCTGCACCGCCAGCGTCAGGCAGGCCCGCTGCGCGACGCCGTCGATCTGCACCGTGCAGGCACCGCACACGCCGTGCTCGCAGCCGACGTGGGTGCCGGTGGCGCCGAGGTCGTGACGCAGGAAGTCCGACAGCAGCCGGCGCGGCGATGCGCTGGCACATCGCTCGCGGCCGTTCAGCGTGAGGCGCACCGGATGTTCGGCGCGGGCGTCCAGCACGGTCATGCAGGTCTCCGGGTGGTGAGGGCCCCATCGGCAGCGCGGCGGCCGAGGCGGCGGACCAGCTGGCGCCGCAGCGCCGCGCTGGCCTGCGGCTCGTCGCGCACGTCGAGCGACCAGGCGAGTTCGTTGAGGGCGTCGTCGAGCGCGGCGCCGTCGAGCAGCGGCAGATCACGCGCCACCGGGCGGTCGGCGACGCCACCGACGGCGATGCGCAGCCGGCGCGCATCGGCCACCGCCGCCACGGCGCAGATGGCGAAGTCGCCATGGCGCACCGCGAACTCCTCGAAGCCGTGGCCCTGGCCGGCCGAGGCGAGCGGGAAGCGCACGGCCTCGACCAGTTCGTCGGCGGCGCGCGCGGTGAGCAGCATGCCGGTGAAGAAGTCCTGCGCCGCCACCCGGCGAGCGCCCCGCGCGCTGCGCAAACAGACCTCGCCGCCTACTGCCAGCAGCACCAGCGGCAGCTCGGCCGAAGGGTCGGCGTGCGCGATGCTGCCGGCCACCGTGCCGCGATTGCGGATCTGGAAGTGCGAGATGTGCGGGAAGGCCAGCGCCAGCAACGGGAGTTCCTGCGCCAGTCCTGGCCGCCACTCGAGCATGGCCTGGGTGACTGCCGCGCCGACGTGCAGCATGGCGCCGTCGACGCGCAGTTCGGCCAGTGCCGACGAGCGCGAGATGTCGACCAGGCGCTGCGGCCGGGCCAGGCGCATGTTGAGCACCGCCATCAGCGATTGCCCGCCGGCGAGGATGCGCGCCTCGTCGCCGAGCTGCGCGAGCACCGCCGCGGCTTCCGCGGCCGTCTCGGCACGCTGGTACTCGAAGGCTGCCGGCTTCATCGCGCCACCCCCAGCCAGGCCAGCAGACGCCGCCACCACGGCGCCTTGCCCACCGCGGCGTCGCCGGCGGCCTGGCGGCCGAGCGACTCGAACAGCTGGGCCAGCACGATGCGCGCGGCCCCTTCGAGCATGCGGCTGCCCACGGCGGCCACCTTGCCACCGACCTGCGCCGCGTAGTCGTAGTGCAGCCGGGTGCCGGAGGCCGTGGCCTCGAGGCGCACCGTGCCGCTGCCGGAACCCGTGCCCAGCGACGACTGGCCCGAGCCGGCCAGCCGCAGGCTGCGCGGCGCGTCGATCTCCGACAGCTCGATGCGGGCCTCGTAGCGCGCCTTCACCAGCCCCACGCCGACGGTGACGTCGGCACGGTAACGGTGTTCGCCCTCGCGCTGCAGCGCATGGCAGCCGGGGATGACACGGGCCAGCGCCGCCGGATCGAGCAGCACGGCGAACACCTTCTCCGGTGGCGCGGCGATGTCCACGCTGCCCTGGGCCTGCAGCGCGAGGCCGCCGGCCACTCTGGGAGGTTCCGCCCTGCGGCCGAGCCCTGCGGGCGGCGCCGGCTCGGCCAGGCCACCCGCTTCGCCGATCAGCGCGAGCACGCGCGACGGCGTCAGCGGCAGGCGCACGTCGGCGAGATCGCGCAGCGGCCGCAGCGCATCGGCGAAGGCATTGGCGATCACCACCGGCGTGCTCATGTTGTTGCCTTCGCCAAGGCCCTTGGCGCCCAGCGGCGTGAACGGGCTTGGCGTCTCCAGGTGCACGATCACCGGGTCGGGCACCTCGCAGGCGGTGGGCACCAGGTAGTCGGCGAAGGTGCCGCTCTGGAAGCTGCCGTCGGCGCCGTAGCGGAACTCCTCCATCAGTGCCGCACCCAGCCCCTGGGCGAAGGCGCCGCGGATCTGGCCGTCGGCGAGCGCCGGATTGAGCAGCCGCCCGGCATCGTGGCCGGTGATGTAGCGATCGACGCGCACGCGGCCGGTTGCCGGATCGACCTCGAGACCGCAGACGTCGAACACGAAGCCGTAGGCGGCCGAGGTGTTGACGCGGTCCTGCGCGTCGGGCGCGGCCAGGGTCGGCGCGGTCCAGAACGCGGTCTCGCGCAGCCCGGGCGCTTCGCCCTCGGGCAGCAAGGCCGGCGCCCAGTGCGGATTGGCGGCCAGGCGCGCGAAGGGCTGGCGACGCTCGGGCATCTGTTCATCGAAGACCGCGCCGCCCTCGAAGCGCACCCGCTGCGGCCGGGCAGCCGAGTTGCGGCGCGGCGATGCGGGCCAGCTTGTCGCGCAGCCGCTGGGCCGCCAGATGCACCGTGCCGGCAACGGCGCCGGCAAAGCGGCTGCTGTAGTTGCCGGCCGCCACGCTCCAGGCGTCCTTGGCGGTGTCGAACTCGACGTTCACCACCACCTGCGCAGGGTGCAGGCCGAACACATCGGCCACCACCTGGGCGCACACCGTCATGTGGCCCTGCCCCGCAGGCGCCGACGCGACCACCACATTGACGCCGCCGAGCAGGTCGATGGCCACTGTCGCGCTGGCGATCGCGCCGTTCTTCGGCCCGGCCTTGGCACGCTGCTCGGGCGTCAGCACGGTGCTGATGTAGCCCATGTTCGACACCGAGGGCTCGACGATCGCCGCCACGCCGATGCCGTAGAGCCGGCCGGCAGCACGCGCCGCGGCCTGGCGCTGCCACAGGCCCTGCTCGCGCGCGGCGGCCATCGCCATCGCGGTGAGGCGGTGGTAGTCGCCCGAATCGAGCACGGCGCCAGCCGCCGCGGTGTAGGGGAATTGCTGCGGCCGCACGTAGTGGCGCAGGCGCAGCGCGACCGGGTCTTCGCCCAGCTCGACGGCGATGCGATCCATCAGCCGCTCGAGCGCGTAGTAGACCTGCGGCCCGCCGAAACCGCGCACCAGCCCGGTGGGCGTCTTGTTTGTGACGACCACGCGGTTGCGAACGGCGAGGTTCGGGATGTCGTAGGCGCCGCTGAGCGCGCCGTGCATGCGGTAGAACGTGGCCGGCTCCGGCGCACGCAGGTAGGCGCCGACGTCGTCGCGCTGGTCCCAGTCGAGCGCGGTGATGCGGCCCTCGCCGTCGAGGGCGGCGGTGATGTGGGTCAGCCGCGCCGTGGCCGAGGTGGCGGCGCTGAGGTGCTCGAGCCGATCCTCCACCCACTTCACCGGCGCGCCGGCCTTGCGCGAGGCCAGGCACATCAGCACCGCATAGGGCAGCACCGCCTGCTTGACGCCGAAGCTGCCGCCGCTGTCGCGCGGCACCCGGTGACGCAGCTTGTTGGCCGGCACGCCCAGGGCCAGCGACATCACCGAGTGCAGCGAGAACGGGCCCATGAAGTTCGACAGCACCTCGTAGCCGTGGCCGCCGTCGGCTTCGGGCTGGTGCTCTGCCACCACGACGCCGCACTCGATCGGCGTGCAGCTGTTGCGCGGGTAGTGCACGGTGAGGGCAACGCGGCGCGAAGCGCCCGCGAAGGCCTGCTCCGGATCGCCGTAGCGGAAGAAGCGCTCGTTGACCACGTTGCTGCCCACCGCTTCGTGCAGCACCGGCGCACCGGCCTCGCTGGCCTCGGCGATATCCACCGTCGCGGGCAGCGCCCGGTACTCGACGCGGATGGCATCGAGCGCGTCCTCCGCCAGATAGCGGTCTTCGGCGATCACCACCGCGACAGGCTCGCCGCTGTAGCGAACGCGGTCCACCGCCAGCGCCCAGTGCTGCATCGGCGCCTTCACGCCCACGACGAAGGGCTGCGACCAGCGCTTGACGTCCTCGCCGGTCAGCACGGCGCGCACACCCGGCATGGCCAGCGCGGCCGTGGCGTCGACCGACAGCAGCTCGGCATGCGCATGCGGGCTGCGCAGCACGGCTGCCTGCAGCGTGCCGGGCGTCTCGCCTAGGTCGTCCGCATAGCGACCTCGGCCGGTCAGCAGCGCAGCATCTTCATGGCGCTCGATCGGTTGCCCGAGGTGACGGGGGGTCAGGGCCTTGGCAAGGCCCGGGTCGCTGTGCAAGCCTGTCTCCTGCTTGTCGTTCTGCTGTGTGACGCAGTGTCGACAGGCGCAGCGGGAGGGCGTGAACGCAAACGTCTGGCGAAGATCCAGATCGTCCGATCGCTGACCAAAAGGTCTGGCCAGTTCCATGCTGCTTTGCAGCAACGCCCCGGAACGGCAGCAATGACAACGGGCCCGCGAGGGGCCCGTTGCGACGTCAGATCACCGGCGGCTGGCCGGGGCCGGCATCGTCCGGCGGCTCGAAGAGGTTGACGGCGCGGCGATAGTCCGTCGGGGTGATGCCCAGGTGCTGCCGGAAGAAGCGCGCAAAGTGGCCGGGCGCCGAGAAGCCCAGCTCGTGCGCCACCGCGCTGACCGGCTCCTGCCCCCGCGACAGGCGCTGCACCGCCGCCTCGAACCTCAGCACATTGGCGTAGACCAGCGGCGTGACCTGCGTGTCGCGCTGGAACAGTGTGAAGAAGTGGGCCCGCGACAGACCGCTGCGCGCAGCCAGTGCATCGACGTCGAGCTCGTGCGCGATGTCTTCCCGCATCAGCGCAATCGCACGGCGCACGCGCGGGTCCATCGCCACCGGCGGTCTGGCGCGCAGCAGCGAGACCAGGTCGCGCCAGCCGGAGTAGCTCTCGATCACCGCGATGATGAGGTTGAAGAGCAGTTCCTCCATTCGCGCGGGCGACACCTCGTCGGCCCACCACATCTCGAGCACGAATTCCTCGGCGATGCGCTTGGTCTGCGACGTGATCGCCACGCACTTCTGCGGGAAGAAGCGCGGATGGGCCGACAGCGCGAGCGAGCGCTGCAGCTCCGCCAGCCAGTTCGGCTCGATATATAAGGCCAGGATCAGCGTGCGCTGTCCCGGGGGCGCATCGTGCTCGTAGGCGTGATGCTCCCAGGCGTTGACCAGCACGGCCGACTCGTCGGTGAGCGGCGCGCGCTCGCAGCGCACGCTGAACGCGCTGTCGGCGCCGCCGGCCTTGATCAGGATGTGGCAGTGGTGATGCGCATGGCCGACCAGGGGCGCGTCCATGTCGAGCAGGGCGACGCGGCCGAAGCGACCCTGGAAGATCTTGACGGCAGACGACAAGGCGAACTCTTGCTGATTGATTGGGACTGCCCTGGCAGTGTGAACGTACCGTCAGCTTGCCGCAATCAGGTGACTTGCCAGTGGGAAGGACAAAGGCACCTCGACACAACGAGGCTCAGCCGTTTCCAGCTCAGTAGGCGCCGCAAGGTGCAGACCTTCCATTGGCCGTTAGCTTCTCGCGCTCGACGAGGTTCTGCTGAGCGCAATTAGCGCTCGGTTCGTAGGTCTGACCTACTCCCGCCGTGGGTATGGTCAATGGGATGAGCTGATTCTGTAGCACGCATCCGGCATAAAGGGCACTGCTGCAAACGGCCTACGTACATGTTGCAGTCAACTGATTCGTCCTCAAGAACGGTTTGCTTCTGCTGCGAGACTTGCACAAGGTCTACCACCCGATGCCTTGCGAGGGCGCGCGGGAAATGGAAGTGGAATTCGCGATCGGCTCGCGCGAGGCGGACTACGACGTCTCGTGAGCCTGAGTGAGACACCTCACGAGATTGCAGCGTGCAACCCTAGACCTGTCCTTCGCGAGCGGCGGCACTTGGCCGGCAGCGTGAGTAGCTGCCGGGGCCAGCAAGCGGTCCGTCAGCTCGCCCGTCGTGCGGCGGCGAACCCGGCACGGCTCGGATTCACCGCGGCCGAGCTGGCAGCTGCTGGGCGTGCACTCGACGCACATGGACATGCGCACCCGCGACCACACCCAGGACGAGTCGCTGGGCCTGAACTGCGCCTGGTACGCCGACGTGCTGGCGATCTTGACCGGGGAAGCCTGAGGAGCGCTCACGCGCCTTCGGCATCGGCCCTCGCCAAGGCGTTGTGCGCCGTGAAGCGCCCAACGGCGAACGGCTGCAGGTCGAAGCGCGTGCCGCGCCCGGTCACCAGGTCGGCCATGATGCTGCCGACGATGGGCCCGAGCTGGAAACCGTGGGCCGAGAAACCGAAGGCGTGCCAGGCCCCTTCGCTTGTGCCGCTGGCGCCGATGACCGGGATGTCGTCGGGCATGCGTGCCTCGATGCCGGCCCAGGCGCGCACCACCTGAACGCCGCGCATGTGCGGGAACAGCACCGCCACCGTCTGCGCGTTCACGGCCAGCAGCGACAGGTCGAGCTTCGTCTCGTTGCGCTCGGGCCAGGCGGTGCCGCGCAGGCCGCCGCCGATCAGCACCGTGCCGTTCTCGAACTGCTTGAACGACAGCGTGCGCCCCGTGGCGCCCACCACCGGGTCGAGAAAGTGCGCCACGGGCTCGGTGATCATCAGCATCGGCGCGATGACCTGCAGCGGCACCGGCTCGCCCAGCTGCGCGGCGATGGCGCCCGCCCAGGCGCCGGCGCAATTGACGAGTTGCGGCGCCTCGAAGGTGCCGCGCGGCGTGCTCAACCGAAACAGGCCACGCTCGCGCCGCACCGCATCGACCCGCGTGCCTTCGAGCACGCGCGCGCCCAGCGCCACGGCGCGGCGCGCAAAGGCCAGCGTGGTGCGGTAGGGCAGGGCCGCGCCGTCGGCGCGGCACACCAGGCCGCCCACGCAGTGCTCGGCCACCGCCGGCACCAGCGCGCGCAGCTCGTCGCGTTTGACGATCTCCTCGTGCTGGAAGCCGATCGCCTGCACGCTGGCCACGCGTTGGCGCAGCGCGTCGAGTTCGGCCTCGGTCTCGGCGATCTTGATCTGGCCGTGGCAGCTGAAGCCGCAGTGATCGTCGACGAGCGCCGGCATGTCGTGCCACAGCGTCATCGACGCGTCCGACAGCGGCACCTCGGCCAGGTGGCGCCCCAGGCGCCGCACGCCGCCGGCGTTGACGCCCGACGCATGCCGGCCGACATGGTCCTTCTCCAGCAGCAGCACCTGCAGGCCGGCACGCGCCAGGTGCAGCGCGGTGGAGCAACCGTGGATGCCGCCGCCGACGACGATCACGTCGGCGCTGCGGCCGGCGCTGGTGGCCATCAGCCGCGCACCACGGCCTTGACCGAGGCGTCGGTCTGCGGCAGCGCCGCCAGCTCGGCCACGGTGACCGGCTTGATCGGCGGGCGCAGCCGGTAGTAGCCCACCTCCTGCGGCGACACGCCGCGCTCGGCGGCCATCAGCTCGGTCACCGTCAGCCCACAATAGCGGCCCTGGCAGGGCCCCATGCCGCAGCGCAGGAAGGCCTTCATCTGGTTGGGGCCGCTGCAGCCCAGCGCCACGGTGCCGCGGATCTGCTGCGCGGTGATCTCCTCGCAGCGGCAGACGACGGTGTCGCCGCTGGGCTGGCGGAAGCGCGCCGCAGGCCGGTACATCAGGTCGACGAAGCGGCGCGCGGCCAGGTTCTTCTGCAGGCGCTGACGCACGCCGGCCTCGTCGGGCAGCGCCGCGAGCTTCGGCGCGTTCAAGGCCCGCGCGGCGGCGATGGCCGCCAACGTTCCACGATCCTCGGCCGCCCAGGCCCCGGCGATGCCGGCGCCGTCACCGGCAATCGCGATGCCGTCGACGGCACTGGTGCCGAAGTCGTCGACCACCGGCACGAAGGCCAGCTGAACGTCGTCCCAGCGGTGCTCGATGCCGATCGAGTTGGCCAGGTTCACGTTGGGCACCACGCCCTGGTGCAGCAGCAGCGTGTCGACGGGCAGACTGTCGCGGCCGCCCGCGTGATCGAACGCGACGCGGCTGGCGCGGCCCTCGCCCTGCGCCGCCAGCGCGGTGACGCCGCGCACGATGCGCACGTGGCGCCGCACGGTCCACATCAGCGACGCGCCCTTGACGAAGTAGCGCGAGAACACGAAGGCACCCAGGTGCGCCATCGCCTCGCTGCGTGCAGCCGGGTCGGTGGTGTCCAGGATCGCCGCCGGCGCGCGCCCGGCGCGCAGCATCTGCCACGCGAACAGGTACAGCAGCGGCCCGCAGCCGGCCAGCACCACCCGGCCCGAGGGCACCAGGCCCGAGGTCTTGAGCAGGATCTGCGCCGCGCCCACGGTCATCACGCCGGGCAGCGTCCAGCCGGGGATGGGCATGGGCCGCTCGAGCGCGCCGGTGGCCAGGATGATGCGCCGCGCCTGGGTGAGCCGCGCCGCGCCGCCGCTGGAGACGCCGATCTCGCGCTCCTTCGACACGCTCCACACCGTGGCGCCGGGCACGTACTGCGCACCGCTGGCGCGGAAGGCCTCGGCGATGCCGGCGCCGTGGGCGTAGTCGTCGCCCAGCAGCGCGCGGCGCGCGGCCGGCACGCGCGTGATCGCGCGGTAGATCTGGCCGCCGGGCTCGCCCTGCTCGTCGAACAGCACGGTCGACAGCCCGGCCCGTGCGCAGGCCGAGGCCGCGCTCAGGCCGGCGGGGCCGGCGCCGATCACCGCGACGTCGTAGGCGTCGCGCAACGTCGCCACTGCGCTCATCGCCCCACCTCGCGCTTGCCCTGCTGCGTCTCGACCTTCATGCCGTCGCGCACCAGCACCTGGCAGCCCTGGCGGTTGCCCAGGCCGTCGATCGTGACCAGGCACTCGAAGCAGGTGCCCATCAGGCAGAAGGGCCCGCGCGCAGCGCCGCTGACGGGCGTGGTGCGGCAGGTGCTGCGGCCGGCGGCCAGCAGCGCCGCGGCGACCGAGTCGCCCACACGGGCCTCGACCGGCTGGCCGTCGAGGGTGAAGGCCACGCGCGCGGCCGCGTCGGCCTCAGGCAGCCGCTGGAACATGGAATCTCCTTGCGGAAAAGGTGCTGAAGGTGTCGGCCGGCAGCTCGCCGCGCACGATGTGCCCCGGCAGCTCCAGGGCATGGTTGGCGGCCAGCGTCACGCCGCTGTGGCAGGTGGCGACGAAGGCCCCGGGACAGGTGGCCGACTGGTCGTAGATGGGGAAGCCGTCGCGCGTCATCACGCGCAGCGCGGCCCAGGTGCGCACCACGTTGAGCGAGCCGATCAGCGGAAACATGCGCTGCGCGCGGTCGGCCATCGTCGCCAGGATGGCCGGGCCGACGACCGGGTCGGTCTGCTCTTCCTGCGAGTCGCCGATCATGAGGCCGCCCTCGTCGGTCTGGCGCACCGTGACCACCGGGTGGTGCAGGAAGGGCGCGGCCTTCTCGGTGACGATGAGCTGGCCGCGCTGCGGGCGCACCGGCACGTCCAGGCCGACCGACTCGCCCAGGGCCTTGTTGCCGACGCCCGCGGTCAGCACCACCTGGGCGGCGCGCAGGTCGTGCGCCCCGGCACGCAGTGCGAAGCCGCCGTCGCGCCGCTCGATGCGCTCGATGCGTGCCTGCGGCACGTAGGCCACGCCCAGCGCCTGCATGCCCTGGTGCAGCGCTCGCAGCAGCCGCAAGGAATTGACGTGTCCGTCCAGCGGGCAGTAGCTGCCGCCTACCACCTCGGGGCCGATGGCGGGCAGCATCTTGCGCACCTGCTCGCGGCTCAGCATCTCGTAGCCGGCCTCGGGCATGCCGGGTTGGGCCTGCAGCCGTGCCAGCAGGTCGGCACGGCGTTGCATTTCGACCTCACTCAGCGCCAGGTGGAAGCCGCCCGGCCGCTGGTAGCAGAGGTCGACGCCGGTCTGTTCGCGCAGCTCGTCGCGAAAGCGGTCCCACAGGCCGACCGATTGCACGGTCCAGCGCGCATAGGCCGACATGCCCAGGCCCTTGCTCTGCACCCACACCAGCGCGAAGTTGCCGCGCGAGGCGCGCAGCGCCAGGTCGCCTTCGTCGACCACCACCACGCGCCGGCCCAGGCGCGCCAGGCCCCAGGCCACGGCCGAGCCCACCAGGCCGCCGCCGATCACCGCGACGTCGTGGTCGCGTGCTGCAGTCGTCACGTTTCCTCCGAACCGGCGGCACGGCCGGCGAGCAGGCGCTCGATGCCGTACAGGCGGTCGAGCACGATCAGGAACACGGCCGTCAGGGCGATGACGGCCGCCGACACCGAGGTCACCAGCGGGTCGATGTTGTCCTGGATGTACAGGAACATGCGCACCGGCAGCGTCACCGTGCCGGGCGCGGCGATGAAGACCGTCATCGTCACTTCGTCGAAGCTCTGGATGAAGGCCAGCGCACCGCCGCTGGCCACCCCGGGCAGGATGAGCGGCAGCGTGACGCGTCGGAACACCGTGAAGTCGGTGGCGCCCAGCGAAATGGCGGCGTGCTCGATCGAGCGGTCGGTGCCCACGGCCGAGGCCAGCACCAGGCGCAACGCAAAGGGCATGACGATCACCACATGGGCGATCACCAGCCCGGCGAACGTGCCGCTGAGCCCGATCTGCGTGAAGAAGCGCAGGAAGGCGATGCCCAGCACCACGTGCGGGATCATCAGCGGCGACAGGAACAGCGTGACCAGTGCGTCGCGCCCGGCGAAGCGGTGGCGCGCGATGGCCAGCGCCGCCGGCACCGACACCGTGACCGCGATCGCCGACGACAGCGCGGCCAGCCACAGGCTGTTCCAGAACGCGGCCACGAACTCGGGGTAGCGCCCGATGGCCGCGAACCAGCGCAGCGACAGTTCCGACGGCGCCGGGATCGACAGGAAGCCCGTGGGCGTGAAGGCCACCCAGCAGACGATGGCGATGGGCGCCAGCATGAACACCACGAACAGCGTGTGGAAGGCGAGTGCGAGCGGGCCGTTTCTGCTCATCGGTCAGCCCTCGAAGACCTGCGCATAGCGCCGCTCGATCAGCTTGTTGCTGCCGACGATGATGGCCACCAGCGCGATCAGCAGCAGCACCGCCACCGCGGCGCCCAGCGGCCAGTTCAAGGTGTTGAGGAACTCGTCGTAGGCCAGCGTCGACGCCACCTTGAGACGCCGGCCGCCCACGATGGCCGGCGTGGCGAAGGCGCTGGCGGCCAGCGCGAAGACGATGATGGCGCCCGACAGCACGCCCGGCATCACCTGCGGCAGCACGATGCGCCGCAGCACCGTGCCCTGCGACGCGCCCAGCGACACCGCGGCGTTCTCGACCTGCGGGTCGAGCCGCTGCAGCGACGCCCACACCGACAGCACCATGAAGGGGAGCAGCACATGGGTGAGCGCGATCACCACGCCCGCTTCGGTGAACATGAAGGGAATGGGCGCATCGATCACGCCCAGGCGCAGCAGCGTCTTGTTGATGAGCGCCGTCTCGCCGCCGAACAGCAGCGCCCAGCCCAGCGTGCGCGCCACCACCGAGATCAGCAGCGGCCCCAGGATGACGAGCAGGAACACCGCCTTCCAGCGCGGCGCCATGCGGTTGAGGATGTAGGCCTCGGGCGCACCGAACAGCGCCGCCAGCAGCGTGACGGCGACGGCGACGCGGAAGGTGCGCAGGAACATCTCGTGGAAGTAGCCGTCCTGCACCACCTCGGCCCAGTTCTTCAGCGAGAACGTGGCCACGATGCCCTTGTACTGGCCCCATTCGTAGAACGACAGCAGCACCGTCATCACCAGCGGGATGAGCAGGGCACCCGCGAACAGCAGCAGCGCCGGGCCCGACAGCAGGTAGGGCGCCCAGCGCTCGCGCGCCGCGGGCCGCACGGCCGCGGCGGCCAGGGCTGCAGGGGCGGGTGCTGCGCTCACGCGGCAGGCCCCGGCGTTGCAGGTGCCGCCGCCGACAGCGCCATGTCGTCGCTGCGCCAGGTCAGGCGCACGTTCGCGCCTTCGGCGGGCACCACCTCGCCCGAGTTCTGGCGGATCACGGTCAGCACGCCGCACGCGGTGTCGACCTGCAGCAGCCAGTGGTTGCCCTGGAAGATGCGCGCCTTGACCCTGCCGCCCAGGCTGCAACCGGCCTGGTCGATGAAGCCGATCTTCTCGGGCCGTACGCTGGCGGAAAAGGATTCCGCCGGCGCGGCGTTGATGGGCCAGCGGCCGTCGCCGATCAAGGCCAGGGCGCGTCCGTCTTCCACGCCGCGGCGCGCGGCCAGCACGTTGGTCTTGCCGAGGAAGTGCGCCACGAAGGCGGTGGCCGGGCGCTCGTACACCTCGTGGGGGTGGCCGATCTGCTCGGCACGGCCGTGGTTCATCACCACCACGCGGTCCGACAGCGCCATCGCCTCGGCCTGGTCGTGCGTGACCAGCAGCGTGGTCGTGCCCACGGTGCGCTGGATCTGGCGCAGCTCGATCTGCATCTCCTCGCGCAGCTTGGCGTCGAGGTTGGACAGCGGCTCGTCGAGCAGCAGGATGCGCGGCCGGATCACCAGCGCGCGCGCCAGCGCCACGCGCTGCTGCTGGCCGCCCGACATCTTGCGCGGGAAGCGCGCCGCGTAGGCCGACAGGCCCACCAGCGCCAGCGCCTCGGCCACGCGCTGCGCCCGTTCGGCGGCTGGCACCTTGTGCATCTCGAGCCCGAAGGCCACGTTCTCGGCCGCCGTCATGTGCGGAAAGAGTGCGTAGCTCTGGAACACGATGCCCAGGCCGCGCTGGTTGGGCCGGCGCGCCAGCAGGTCGCCGCCTTCCAGCCGGATCGCGCCGCTCGAGGCGGCGACGAAGCCCGCGATCATCTGCAGCGTGGTGGTCTTGCCGCAGCCCGAGGGACCGAGCAGCGAGACGAACTCGCCGCGTTCCACGGCCAGGTCGAGGTGGTCGACCGCCACGTGGTCGCCGAAGCGCTTGGTGAGGCCGTCGAGGACGAGGAAGGACATCGGCGCAGGCGGTCGGCAGGATGGGCGGAAGGTAGCTGCCTGCCGGCCGCGCGCGTGCGCGGTCGGCAGGGGCGGTTCAGTCGCGGGTGCGGCTCAGCGCTCGACTTCGCGGTTCCAGCGCTTGGTCCACTCCTCGCGCTTCTCGTTGATCACGTCCCAGTCGACGTTGATCAGCTTGGCGGCGCGCTCGCCCACCGGCGCCATGGGCAGCGCGGCGGGGTCGACCACGGCCTTCTTGTTCACCGGGCCGTAGCCGTACTCCTTGGCCAGCGTGGCCTGGAAGTCGGGTGCGATCATGGCCTTGACGAACTCCTGCGCCAGCGGCGATGCGTTCGGCTTGGCCACCGGGCAGACCGACGACAGCAGCGTCGCCGCGTTCTCCTTCGGGTACACGAAGTCGACCGGGAAGCCGGTGACTGCGAGCGAGTGCACGCGCCCCGAGCCCCACACCGCGATGACCGCCTGGCCGCTCTGGAACAGTTCGGTCATCTTGCCCGGCGACGGCTCGTAGGCCAGCACGTTCGGGTTGACCTGTTCCTTCATCACCTTGAAGCCGGGCTCGATGGACTTCTCGCTGCCGCCGTTCATGCGTGCGAACATCACCAGCGTGTGCAGCCCGTAGGTGTTGTTGATCGGCGGAATGACCAGCAGCTTCTTGAACTTCGGGTCCTTCAGGTCGTTCCAGGAGGTGGGCGCGGGCCAGCCCTTTTCCTTGAAGACCTTGGTGTTGTACATGATGCCCGTGCCCACCAGGCCGATGCCCACCGCCTTGTTGTCCTTGTACTTGGCGGCGTCGTGGATGTCGGCCGCCGGCAGGCCCTGGATGGGCGCGCAGAAGCCGAGCGCTATGGCCTGGAACATGGGGCCGTCGTCGACGATGGCCACGTCGATCTGCTGGTTGGCCTTCTGCGCCTGCAGCTTGGCCAGCGTGTCGGTGGAGTTGCCGGCGATGTACTCGACCTTCACGCCGTGCTTCTTCTCGAAGGCGGGCAGCAGGTCCTTGCGCAGCGACTGCTCGAACGAGCCGCCGTAGCCGGCGACATAGAAGGTCTTCTGCTGCGCCGCCACCGGCGTGCTGGCAAGGGCCGACAGCACCGCTGCGGCAATCAACGAACGCATGACCATGTATCGCTCCTGTGGGTGTGTGACCGCGGCACTCGGGTGACGGCCGCGCAGACGGCCTGCAGCGGTGCACTGATGCTGGGTCAACACCATCCATGCGTCAAATTCATTAACAATCGCTGTCGATGCCGGAATGTTATGGTTGGCAGCTGAGGGAAAACCATGCCTCGCATCAACACGCGCCAGATCGAAGCCTTCCGTGCGCTGATGCTCGCCGGCACCACCACCGCCGCCGCCGAGTTGATGCGCGTGACGCAGCCGGCCGTCAGCCGGCTGCTGCGCGACCTGCAGCACGCGCTCGACCTGCAGCTGTTCGACCGCCGCGGCACTCGACTCGTGCCGACCAGCGAGGCCATCGCACTCTACGACGAGGTGCAGCGTTCCTTCGTCGGCCTGGACCGCATCGCCGCGGTGGCGCAGGCGCTGGGCTCCAGCCGCATCGGCACGCTGCGCGTGGCCGGGCTGCCGGCGCTGGCCAACGGCTTCCTGCCGCGCCTCGCCGCGCGTTTCCTGAACGAGCGGCCAGGCCTCAACCTTGAGCTGCACGGGCTGGTGTCGCACCTGGTGCTGGACTGGGTGGCGGCCGGCCAGTGCGACGTGGGCTTCGCGGCGGCGCCGATCGAGCATGCCGGCGTGGTGACTGACAAGATGCCGACCGTGCGCCTGGTGGCCATCGTGCCGGCCGGTCACCGGCTGGCGCGCAAGCGGCTGCTGCGGCCCAAGGACTTCGAAGGCGAGCGCTTCGTCGCCATGGCGCGCACCACGCCCACGCGCTTCCAGGTCGACGGCGTGTTCGACGCACACGGCGTGCAGCGCGAGATCTTCATCGAGACCTCGTTGTCCGAGATCGTCTGCGCCACCGTGGCTGCGGGCGCGGGCGTGGCGCTGGTGGAGCCCTTCAGCGCCCACGAGCATGCGGTGCGCGGCTTCGCGGTGCGGCCCTTCGAGCCCGCGCTGCAGTTCGAGTTCGCGGCGCTGTGGTCGCCGCACCGCCCGGTGCCCAGGGCGGCGCGCGAGTTCATCGAGGCCTTCCGTGCCGAGGTGAGCGCCTTCAAGCAGCGCCTGGACGCACGCGGGTTGGCCTGAGACCGGGCTTCAGGCCGCAGCGAATCGTGCCAGACGTTGGGCGATGCCCTGCGCCTCAATCGCCTTGATGGCTGCCCGCGGCGTGTGGTGGTGGCGGACTTTGAGGGCAAGCACCAGCAGCGATGCCCGGTGCAACCCCTCGACGCCATCGCGTTCCGAATGGAGCAGCAGCGCCTGAGCCGCAAGGACCTCGTGCCGTACCTCGGCTCCCTGTCCATCGAAGGCACTTGGCTTCGGGTGATAGATCAAGCAGGCCGACTGCGGTTCGCCATCTGCCATCAAGAAGAACCACTTGTACTCGTCGCCAAGGTTGAGCAGCGATTTGTCAAGCCAGCGCCAGTGGCTGTCGTCGAACTGGACTTCAGCCAATACCGCCGCCAACTGCTCTTTGGTGTAGTTCTGCTTCTTGATGAAACGAGCCAGTTGCGTGGTGAAGACACCCCAGGTGCTATCGCAACGGTTTGCGAGTCCCATGTTCCAGCCAAGCAAGAGCTTGAAAGGTTTAGTCCTGCCGTCCCGGGCGGCCAAGCTGCCTTCGGCCAGACACTCGCACTTGGCGACATCCAATGGATCGACATTTGCGAGTAATGCTCTTCCACGTCGACGTCGACCACGCCTTGCGCCACGTGCCTGGCCTGCCGCAGGCTGTGGCTTCCCGCGTGCTAGATACCTACTTCCCGTTGACCCTGCATGGCGACATCGTGGCCAGCCTGGGCCTCGACCTCGACGAGCCGCGCGAAGTACGCGAGGCGATGCCTCTCACGAACATCGACGGCAACGCGCAGCGTCGTCGTCGCGACCCGAGCTTTCGAGAGCGGGTGCTGCGCGCGTACGAGTACCGGTGCTGTGTCTGCGGGTTTGACCTCCGCATCGGGCTGACATCCGCCGGGCTGGAGGCAGCGCACATCCAGTGGCATCACGTCGGCGGGCCGGACATCGAGCCCAACGGCCTGTCCTTGTGCTCGCTTCACCACAAGCTCTTCGACCTGGGCGTGTTCACCGTCGAACCCTCCGAGCACCGCGTTGTGTTCAGCCAGCATGCGATCAGCGGTGGCCGGGGCATGGCGGGCGAGCTGCAGTTCCACGGGCGTGCGATCCACCCGCCGCAGCACACCGATCTGTTGCCCGCGCCCGATTTCCTGGCCTGGAACGTGAAGAACGTGTTCAAGGCGCCGGCGCGCCAGGCCTCTACTGCTACACCCCGCGCAATACGCTGAACTCGCGGAACAGCCGCACGGGCAACGGTGTTTCGAGCTTCCACACGATGCTCATCGGACGATCACCATCCGCAGACTCCAACGCCACACGCCCGCAGGCGCGATAGGAATCGCCCTTGCGCGGGCGCACGAAGAGCTGGAACTGCCAGCCGTTCGTGGAGCTCTCCAGATAGCGGCGCCCGCCGGGCGTGTCCGGACCCGCGCTGTTCTGCGTTTGCCAATGAAAGCGCTCGGCGCTGATCGCGTAGTCGTGGTACGAGATGCGGTCGTGATAGCCCTCGCTCTTGTCGAGCGTGACGAACAGCAGTTCGGTCTTGCGGCTGGTGAGCGGCAGCACACCGGCCTGGAAGGGGGCGCGGCGCGCCGCAGTCAGCCAACCCACGGCCGTGAGCACCTCGCGTGCGCCATAGCCGGCGTGCAGGCACAGCGGCGTCTCTTCCAGGCCGGGGACGGGCTTTGCACCGAGCGTGTTGCGCGCTTGCAGCAGGGCTGAAAGCTCGATCAGCTCTGCGGCGATGGCCGGATGGCGCTGCATGCGCTCGATGAAGGCCTCGGGGCCCGCGGCCTGCTCGTGCCGGCCATCGATCTGGTAGGCCAACATCTGCACGCCCACCGCATCCTTCGTATCGAGCGAAGGCGGGCGGACTTGCCCTGCGCCGACGGCAGCCATCACGTCGAGCCGCTGCGAGTCGTCCACATGCAGCAGGTCACCGAAGCGGCGGCTGAAGTAGTCCTCTTCGGGGCCGGGCTCAGCGACGATCAGGCCGGCGTCGCGCTTCAGCGCCGTCCAGCCGCTGCGCCCCTGACCCGTGCCTGCGCGGTAAACGTCGTCGAGCTCCAGCGCTTGGTCGTGCAGGAAGTCAGCCAACCGCACCGCGGCACGGCCGCGCAGGGCTGCATACGTCTGCAGCTCCGTCTTCAGGCGGCGCCAGTTTTGCGTCGTCAACGCGCGAAGGCCCTGCAACACCTGCTCTCGCGTCTGGCGCTGAAGGTGGATGTGGCAGCCGGGCGGGAGGCTGCCGAAACCGTTCTCGACGCCGTCCACCAGTTCGCGCCGCGACAAGCCGGTCAGACTTGACAGCAGACGGTCGAACCGGAAATCGGTGCGGTGCTGGCCGACGAAGTCGAGCACCAGGCAGCTCTCCTTGCCCGGCGCCAGGCGCAGGCCGCGGCCGATCTGCTGCTGAAACAGCACCGGGCTCTGCGTGGGCCGCAGCAGCAACAGCGTGTCGACCATCGGCAGGTCGATGCCTTCGTTGTAGAGATCGACCGTCACCAACGCACACAGCTCACCGCTGAGCAAGCGCTGTGGGGCCTGGCGGCGGTCCTCGGGGTTCGTCGTGCCCACCACACAGGCGGCCGGCAGGCCGGCACGGTTGAGCCAGTCGGTCATGAACTCGGCATGAGCGACGGACACGCAGAACACGAGGGCGCGGGAGCGTGATGCATCGGACGCCAGGCGCCGCCATTCATTCACCACCAGCCGGGCGCGCACATCATTGCCTGTGACCAGGTTGTCGACCGCCTCGCGCTCGCCAGGCCTGTCCCACGGCACCGACGAAAAGTCGGTGGCATCGTCGCAGGCGTAGTACTCGAACGGCGCCAGCAGCTGCAGGTCCAGCGCGTGCCATAGGCGCAACTCGACGGCCGGGCTGCCGTCAGGCCTGGCATCGAAGTAGGGCGTGATCGGCTGCCCGTCGCTGCGCTCCGGCGTGGCAGTCAGGCCCAGCAAGACCCTCGGGCGAACGGAATTGACGAAGGCATCGAAGCGGTCAGCGGCCAGCCGGTGGCATTCATCCACGACGACGGTATGCCAATGCGCGGCACCGACGGTCGCCACCAAGTCGCGGCTGGTCAAACTGTCGATGGTGGCGAAGAGGTGGTCCCGGCGCTCGGGCTCGTGGCCACCGGTCAGCAGGTCGCCGAACTCGGGGTCGCGCAGCACCTCGCGGTAGGTGCGCAGGGCCTGGCGCAGGATCTCCTCGCGATGCGCCACAAAGAGAAGACGAGGTTGCCCGCCTTCGCTACGGCACGTGTTCCGATAGTCGAATGCCGCCACCACCGTCTTGCCGGTGCCAGTGGCCGCCACGACGAGGTTTCGGTGCCGACCGTGAGCGCGCTCTGCCGCTAACTGCTCGAGCATGTCCTGCTGGTAGGTCTTGGGCTGGAGGTCGAAGAAGCTGATCGCGCCGGTGGGCTCACCGCCGAAGGATTCGCGGCCGAGCGCGACCGCCAGCGCCTGGCGATGCTCGACGTTGTCCGGGTCGTAGCGTTGGAACTCGCTGTCCGCCCAAAGCGTCTCGAAGTGAGCGATGGCACGGGCAAACAGCGCCTCCTGTGCACGCTGGGTCAGCTTGACGGTCCACTCCAGCCCGCCTGTCAGCGCTGCTCCCGAAAGGTTGGCGCTGCCCACGTAGGCCGAGCCGAAACCCGTCCTGCGCTGGAACAGCCAGGCCTTCGCGTGCAAGCGTGTGCGGCGGCCGTCGAGGGAGACGCGGACCTCGCACCCCGGCAGGCGCGCCAGCTCATCGAGCGCGCGCGCCTCGGTGGCGCCGGTGTACGTGGTCGTGAGAATGCGCAGCCGGGTGGCGCTCTGGCCCTGCGCGCCTGTCGCCGTAATCTGCTGCAGCACGTCCTGCAGCTTGCGGACCCCGGACACGGTGATGAAGCTGACCAGGATGTCGACTTGATCGGCAGATGCCAGCTCGCGCCGGATCTCTTGAAGCAAAGACGGCGAGCCCTTGCCGGCCGTAAACAGCCAGGGGGCCGCGAGACCGATCTCGGGCGATACCTGGAACTGCCGATCGCGCTGCACGGCGCGCAGAACGCGCAGAGGCTGCGCTACCAGGTCGATGACTTCGGCGGCGCCGCTTGTCGCGCCCGCGCCTTCTGCCGCGGCGAGTCGGTGCCGAAGCATCACCAGCAGCTCGTTGACCAGCTCGAGTTGTCGCCTGGGTTTGTCGGTGTCGTCGCCGGCAACGTCATCCAGGATCGCGCCGAGCTGGCGCGTGATGACATCGACCAGCAGCTCGGGCGCCCCGCCCTTGAGCGACAGCAGCTCTGCGCTACCAGGGTCGAGGGCAGCGAGCGATCGAGCCAGGCCCTCGGTAAGCAGCAGATCGTAGAGACCGTCCGGCAGCGCCATGGATTGGCCGCGCTTCAACCGAGCGGCCGCGTACCGCGGCAGGCCGGGTAGCCGGTGCATCCCCAGAACTCGCCGCCCGCATTGGCGCCGCGCTTCGCAGTGCGGCGCACCATCGGCTTGGTGCACAACGGGCAGGCTGTCGCTTGCCCCTTGTCGGCAGTAGGTCTGGTTGTCTTGGCGGCGTCAGCCTGAACCGCGGGATGACCTGCGCCCGCCCTCGCCTGCCGAATGAGACCGAGCAGTTTTGGCCCGTCCACCAGCGTCACATTGCGCCCACTGGCGAAGCTGATGGCCTCGTCGGTGAACCGCCCCGAGGTCACCACGAAACCGCCCGTGGCGCCGCGCGCAGCCATGACGCCGTAGAGCTCGCGCACGACGTCGACGCCGACCTTCAGCGCACGCCATTGCTTGCACTGCACGAGAAGCTTCTCGCCACCGCTCTTGCCTGGCCGGGACAGCACGAGGTCCACACCACCATCGGCGCCGCCACCACCCGTCTCCACGACGTGGTAGCCCTGGAGTCGAAAGCCCTCGCCCACGAGCATTTCGAATTCTCGCCAGCTGATGCCATCAAGAACGTCGCTCGCCTGGCTCTGCGCAACGTCGGCGACGAGACTCTCACGCACCTTGCGCCGCCAAGCCGACATCCCGGCTGCAGCCAGGCAAATGATGGGCAGGATGTACTGGCCGGCGCTGGCCAGGCCCTTCCACAGCCCCTGCGTGACCATGGCGCTCACCTGCCCGGATTGGGCGGGGGCAGCCAGTGGTTGTGCGGCGATTTGATGGAGCAGCAGGTAGCTCAACAGCGCGAGCGCCACGCCGGCCCACCACGGCAGCATCGCGACCAGTTCGATCAAGTCCTCGGCAGGACTGGTCTTCTTGCGTCTTGCCATTGCGGCGTCACTCCCTTGGGTCGATCTTGTACCAGGCTGCGTGGCAGCCAATTGCTGGCGGCCAGCCTATCCTGCAATCATCCAAGAATCATCTATGCAGTCAGTCACGTCATACACCGTGGCTGCTGGGCGCTTGTTTTTGATGCCAACGCGCCGGACCGGCAAGCTGTGGGTGACGGTTATCCGACGCACAGGCGACGCGTAAGCGACGCATAACCGAACCGTATCCGCACAGAATGCGGACCGTATCCGACGCAAGGGTGGCACGACCGCAGCGAGGGTCGGACGGTCCGACCACACACGGCAGGTTCGACCCCTTCCAGCCCGGTTCATCTGCTCTCACCAGAGCGACCGGTTTGACGATGAGCACCCGCCCGACGTAACGTGAGGCAGGGGAGGAAACGCACAACATGGCTGCTGCTGAAACCGCACGTCTGGCGGTGTTGATCGACGCCGACAACGCCACCGCATCGGTCGTCAAGGAGTTGTTGGAGGAGGTCGCCAAGTACGGTACCGCGACCGTCAAGCGAGCCTACGGCGACTGGACCACGCAGAACCTGGTGGGCTGGAAGGAGCATCTGCATCGCCATGCGATCCAGCCGATGCAGCAGTTCGCCTACACCAAGGGCAAGAACTCGACCGACTCGGCCTTCATCATCGACGCCATGGACCTGCTGTACGCCGGCAACGTCGACGGCTTCTGCCTGGTATCGAGCGACAGTGACTTCACGCGCCTGGCCACCCGCATGCGCGAGGCAGGCAAGGTCGTATACGGCCTGGGCGAACGCAAGACGCCAGAGCCCTTCATCGCCGCTTGCGACAAGTTCATCTTCTTCGAGGTGCTGCAAAGGCCCACGGACGCTGCGCCGCCGGTGCAGGTGGCGGGGATGCCGGATTTGAAGGACTTGGTGACGCACGCAATCAAGGAGACCTCACGCGACAGTGGTTGGGCGTCGCTGTCTGCGGTCGGCTCTTTCATCAACAAGAACAACACGTCCTTCGATCCGCGGAATTACGGCTTCACCAAGCTGAGCGAACTGGTGCGCAAACAGGTCTATCTAGAGGTCAAGGAGACGACGGACGCGTCCGGGTTCGTGCACCTGTCTGTGAGGTCGCGCTGAGCCGCACGCCTCATTGGCACAGAAGCTCACCTGTTTGGTCTGCTGGCTGCGTCCGGTCAAGGGCGGGCAGCGCCCGGCGCAGCGAACCCTTGACGGGGCTTGGCCAGCCCGCACGCTGGCTGGGGGCTGGCGTCACCGGGTGAGGCCAGCCCCCGAGCCCGTCCGGCGGCAAGGACTGCCCCGCCCCTCGGGGGCGGGGTGAGGGGTGGGGTCAACGCTCGAGCTCCGGGCCAGGTCTCTCGATCGCCTTGCGGGACTGTTGCTGCGGGCCGGGATGATGCCGGGGTACCACTGCAGCCTCCCTTTGCCGCTGACGCACCACTTCCTGGAGGAAGGGCGCGGCTTTCACGAAACGGGCGACGCGCTCAGCGAGCTTGCGATCGTCGGGGCTTTCAGAGGCCACGAGCGCTTTGATGATGTAGGCCCATGCCTTCATGGCTTCGGCCCGGCTGTCCCAGTGGCGCTGGCCAGTCTTCGCCGCGGTGCCGGTCTGGCGCATGCGACCTTCCTGCTTGGCCTTCACGCGCCACAGCGGATCGAAGTTGCGGCTCTCGCCGCGTGTGGCCTGGCGCGTTGCCTCGGCCTCGATGCCCCAGCCTCGCAACTTCTCGGCAAAGGTCTCGCGCCAACGGTGAAGGTCGGTCTTGCGCGGGTTCAGGCGTTTGCCCGTCTTCGACTCCGCCCGAACGCTCAAGTGCACATGCGGGTTGGCCTGGTGCTCGTGCAGGACCATCACGTAGCGATGCCCCGGCAACTCGGCCTGTGCGAACTCACGCGCCGCCTTCTGCACCATCCGCGCATCGGTACCGTGCGGCATCGACAGCATGATGTTGAAGGCCTCGCGCCGATGGCCGACTTCGTCGATGAGTGATCCGCCATAGCGCCACTGCTCGGCCAGGCCGTGCACCGCTTCCTTGCCTTCGCGCACAACGCCTCGGTCGTCTTCGATCTCGAGCCGGCCGTTCTTGCTGATGTAGCGGAAGTGCGCGGCGATGGCCGCCATGCCCCGCCCACCACCCGTGACCTTGACCATCACCTGGGGCGCCCGCCCCGTGACCGTGGCCTCGATGCGCCGGCGGATCACCGCGGCCTTGCGCCGGGTCATCGTGTCCAGGCGCGGTGTCTGTGCAGGCTTGACGATTCGGTTGGTTGGATAGAAGAGCCGCTCGCCCCATTGCACAAGCACGCCGTCGACGGTCGCACCCGAACTCATCACCGTCCTCTCGTCGCCCGGAGCGCGGCCACCAGCGCCGCGGCGGATGCAAGGTGCACACGAACATCGCCGGCGAGCGACCGAATGTTGGCGCGGCAGGGCTCAAGCTCGCTCCTGGGCGTGCGGCCTAACAGGCGCATGAAGGCATTGAGGTCCGCACTGAGGACGGCGAGCCGGTCAGTCGACGCCATCAGTGCAGCAACGGCCCGTGTGTGGTCTGGCGCCCGCGGCTGGGCCGGCGTGCCATCGATGAGTCGTGCGACGTACATGCCCTGCGAGAGGTCAGCCACGCGAGCGCGGCTGGCAAGCAAGACCGCGTGGGCGGGGGGCAGTCGCAGGGTGACCTTGACGACCTGGGTACCGCTCGCGCTGTCGATCGGCCCGCTGCCACCCTCATCGTGCGGTGCGGCGTCGAGCATCGCCGTCACTGCACGCCGTACGAATGCGGCCGCGGTCATCTGGCGCTTCGCGGCCTGCGCCTGCAACTGCGGCCGTATGCCCCGCAGATCGATGGTGACTCGGTCACGCATGGCAGCTGCTCTTGACGTTGCATCGGTGGGCTTCCCCGCGCGCATTCAACCGCCCCTGCGCTCACGCGTCGATGCGACGGGCCAGTTGCGCGACGCGCTGCCGCAGAGCCGCTACGTCATCGATAGGCAGGGCGTCGAGGTCGGCCTTGCCCAGGCGCATCAGAGCGGCATCCAGCTTCTCGCAGAGGCCAGTGGCGCGAGACAGCATCTGGGCTGCTCGGTCCGGCCGCGCTGTCCGCGGCTTGCCCGCCTTCGCGGCCGAGGACTTCTGCGCGGCGGTATCGCGGATCTCGGCCACCGCGTCGCGGGTGATCGGCTCGGTGCCTGCCAGCAGTTCGGCGACGCGCTCCGGCTGCTCTGCATGCAGTTTTCCCAGTTCGTACAGCGTGCGCGGTGAGGAACAGCGGCGGGCCTTCATCGCGGCGTCGACCACCGGCGGCAGGTCCAGCAGCGCCAGGTGGTGGGCCACGGTTGTCAGATCCAGGCCCAGCGTCTTGGCCACCGTGGTGTTCGAGTCACCGGCGTCGATGCGGCCGCGAATGAACCGCGCCAGGTCGAGCGACGTCAGGCCATGACGCTTTTGGTTCTCCGCCACTTGGGCGTAGGGATTCGCCGGGCCATCCCGGACGATGACCGGCACTTCAAGCAAGCCAATGCGCTGCGCGGCCCGCCACCGCTTGGCGCCGAAGTGAATCTGGTGCCGCCCCGCGTCATCGGCAGGATGAACGACGATGGGCTGCAGGATGCCGTGCAGTCGGATGTCATTCGCGAGTTCGTCGATCTCGGCTTCAGGGATCTCGGTACGCGGGTTACTGGCGTCCTCAAAGAGGCTGGCTGTCGGCACCATCGATGCCGATCTTGCGGAGGCGCCGGGCGCAGCCTTTGGTGCGATTGCCGTTTCTGGCGCCGCATGGGCGTCCAGCAGGTCCAACTGCAGGTTGCCCGAATTGCTCCATGGCATGCGCATGGTCGGCATCGTGCCGATGCCTTTGGAACAGCGGTAGTCCCTGCACTGGGCGCGCCCCCAGTTCCCACTTCGTCCCTCGGCGTCTCGCACGGCGTCGCAAAGTCCCAGGAGCAGCGCGCGCGGCTCACTGTTGGTTTCAACTTTCTGCCGCAGCTCGGCTCGCATCGTCCCGGCACCAACCGCGTGGGCAAGCCCGTTCGTCTCGCTGTGGGCTGAAGCGCTGGGGCAATCCTCTCGAGGCTGAATCTGCACAGCGACGACAGACCAGATATTGCAGACGGCGCCTGCAGTTTCTGAGGTCACCATGCTTGAAGCACGTTGGCCGGGACTTTGGGGCTTGACCCGCTTTGAAGGTTTGGGTCCTGACCTTGATGCGCAGCGGGAGTGGTGTGCCGTGATGCTCCGACGGCGACGAGTCATCGTTCCTTTCGGCTCTTCTATCTGTCCGAAAAACGTGCTAGTTTTCGGACATGAATGCCGCCAACACGTCACCGCGCGCCAGCATCACGCGGGATGCACCGCCTAGGCGCACCGTCGACTCGAGCATCGACGCCGCCATCTCGCGCAAGGTGCGCCGTGCGAAGCCCGGCACCGTGTTCACACCGGCGCTGTTTGCGGGCCTGGGTGGCCGCGCTGCGATTGACAAGGCCTTGCAGCGATTGGTCGCGCGCGACGAGCTGCGCCGACTGTCGCGAGGG
>JADJYX010000004.1 GCA_016719535.1 Rubrivivax sp.
GCTGGCGGCCGAAGCGGGTCGACACCTTCATGACTTCGGCGCGTGCCGGCGCATGACGGGCCTGCGTCTCGCCGGCGACCCTGTCCGGCTGGATCGGCCCGTTCGCCGTCTTTGCTGCCGTCTACTTCCTGTCTGCACTCGCTGCGGGCGGTGACGGCGACGTGCTGGCGCCGAGCTTCAGCGCCGAGCTCAACCTGGTGCCGCCGATCTTCGGCTTGCTGGCCGGCGCCTACTTCCCGCTTGCTGCTGCAGCTGCCGCTGGGTGCGGCGCTGGACGATTGGGGCCCGCGGCGGGTCGAACCGTCGCTGCTGGCCTTGGCGGTGACGGGGCTGCGCGTCTTTACGGCGGCAGGCGACTTCGTGAAGCTCGTGCTCGCCCGCACGCTCATCGGCATGGGCGTGCGCGCCTCGCCTGATGGCGCCCCTGACGTTCTTCCTTGGGCGCTGTTTTTCGCCGTTCGGGCTGCAGCTTGCGGTGCAATCCCGTGGATGCTGATGACGGGATCGCTGGGCATGGTGGCCCTCGACGGTGCCGGTGCAACTGCCGTTGCCGGTGCTGGCTGGCGCGGGCTGTTCTGGGCCTTGGTGCGGGCTTGCTTTCGGGCGTTGGGGGGGGGGCGGCGCGTGGCGCTGCGTTGGCGAATGGCTGCCGCGGATGGTGCACGGCTGGTGGTGGATCGCCGCTGGCGCGCTTATGCCGTTTACATCGTGCGGCACCTGCGGGAATTCGTGCGCATGGCGGCTGATGGGGCTGGTGCTCCACGGCGGCATGATCGCCATGCAGGCGTTGTGGGTCTGGCCCTGGCTGACCCAGGTCTGCGGCTGGACGCCGGCGGCGGCCAGCAAAGGGCTGTTGCTGATCAACGCCGGCATGCTGCTGGCCTTCCCGGGGTGTGGGGGCTGGGTGACCTGCCGGCGCTGACACGGCGCGGGCTGGCGGTCAACACCCTGCTGGCCTGGGGCTGGTTCCGGTCAGCCTGTCGGTGCTGGCGTTGAACGTCCAAGGCAGCCGCGGCTCGCGGCTGTCCACTGGATGGCCTGGGTGCGGTGTGCACCTTTGCTGCGGCGTTGAGCCAGTCCGAAGTTGGGGCAGGCCTTCCTCAGGTATTACGGTCGGCCGCGCTGTCAGCCCACAACCTGGCGGTCTTTGCCGGCGTCTTCGTGGCTGCAATGGGGCATCGGCGCGAGCATCGACGGCTGGCAGGCCGGGCTCGCGTCGGTGGACGCCTACCGCGTGACGCTGGCGGTTCGGCGTACTGGCGCTGGGCAGCTACCTGTGGTTTCTGGGCCCTTCGCGGGCGGCGTGCCCAACTACGGATCGGGGCAACCTGGATCCGACATGACCCGCATCCTGCTACCCGGCCCACGCTGTCCATCGGCACTGCGACGTGGCCTCGCACGCCTTTCCGGAGTGCTGCGCAGGCACTCGACGCGGTGGATGTCGAGACCGCGCAGAGCGTCGAGGCGGTCGAGGCAGCCTTGCGCGACCGGCTGGCGGCCCATGCCGAGCAGGAGCGATTCTCGTCGACGCCTTCGGCGCCACGCCCTGCAACGTCGCCTTGAAGGTTGCAGACGGGGTCCATGCGCGGGTGGTGGCGGGGTCAACGCCGATGCTTTGGGCGGATCGCTTTGTTACCGGCATGAAGGCGCTGGACGTGCTGGTTGAGCGCGCCTGTGGCTGGCGCGACCCAGGGCGTGATGCCGGTGGTCGTGCCGCGGTCGACAAAACCCAATCCCAGCCCGTTGGGTCGCCCGCACACGATCAAGTCGAGCCATCCTCATCAACAAGCTCGGGCTTCATGCCTCGCATCGGCCGCGTTTCACTTTGCTGGCCGGCAGCTTCGCAAGCGCGACGTGCACCCAGTCCCGCAATGGGCGGCCGCGTCAACGCCAAGAGCATCATGGGGTGATGATGCTGGCCGCCGGCATGGGGTCGGAAAGACGACCGAGATCGACGGCGTCGACGAGATGGCCGCAATGGCGCCGTTTTTTCCCTGGCGCGCCCTGATCCGCGACGGGCGCTTCGGCGAGGGCGAATAGCGGGGGACCTTTGCCGGGGACGCATGGCGCTGGATTGACATCATGAGCATCCAGGTGCTTTGGCATGGCGGTGTCGCGCGGTGTGGCCATCGGGCGTGCTACGTGCTGGTGGCGTCGAGCCGTGTCGACGTGGCCCACTACTTCGTATCTGCCGACCAGGTCGAGGTCCGAAATCGAACGGGTCTGCGCGCGCGGCCCGCAACGAGGTGGCGGCGGAATTGACCGCCTTTGAAGGCGGACCTGCCGGCCGAGGCTCTGCGGACGGTCGCGTTCGCGTTGCTGGACGTCCACCTCATGCTGCACGACGACAGCCTGAGCGGCGCGCGACCAAGCAGTGGGATCCTCGAACGCCACATACAACGCCGAGCTGGGCCCTGTGCGGCGCAACCCGAAGTGCTGGCGCGGCAGTTCGACGAGATGGAAGACGAATACCGGCGCGAGCGCAAGGCCGACATCGAACAGGTGGTCGAGCGTTTGCAGGCGCTGGTCGCCATGCCGGCGACGGTGCGGCTGGGTTCCGGAAGGCGGCCTGACGCGCGACTTCGGTATGGCGGTGAGCCGCTCGTGCTGGTGGCCAATGACGTCGCCCCGGCGGACATGTTGCAGTTCAAGCGCAGCGCGTTCACCGGGTTCGTCACCGACGTCGGCGGGGCACCACCCGCACACGGCCATCGTGGCACGCAGCACTGGACATCCCCGCCGTGGTGGGCGCGCGCGCGAGGCCAGTCGGCTGGTGCGTCAGGACGACTGATCGTTATCGACGGCGACGGCGGGCGTTGTGGTCGCGTGAACCCTCGCAGATCGTGCTCGGAGGAATACGCGGTTCCGCCAGCGGCAGAGCGGAGTCGAAATCGGTGCGCCTGCACCGTCTACCCGCAATCACGCCCGCCGTGACCCTGGGATGGGCACGCCATCGAACTGCTGGCCAACATCGAAATGCCGGCCGACGCCGCAGCTGCCGTCGATTCCGGGGCCGTCTGGTATCGGTTTGTTTCGCAGCGAATTTCTCTTCATGAACCGCGGCGACGATCTGCCGGGCGAGGACGAACAGTTCGGAAGCCTACCGTGATGCGGTGCAGGCCATGAAGGGCCCCGGTTGCGACCATCCGCACGGTGGACATCGGCGCGGGCCAAGCCGCTTTGGATCGGCCTTTACGCCGACGGTTGGTGCTGCGGCACGAACACGTGTTCGGGCTGGCGCCGGGCTTCGGGGGCCATTCGCTGGAGTCTGTCGGAGCCGGGCATGTTCCAAGTCGTGGAAGAAGCCGCGCCATCCTGCGCGCCAGCGCCTTCGGCAAGGTGCGCATCCTCATTCCCATGGTCGCGCATTACGAGCGAGGTCCGCTCGGACGCTCTCGAAGAGGCTGGCGCGTGCGCGTCAGCAACTGGACGATGCAGGCAAGGCGTATGGGCGGGGGTCGAAGGCGCCATGATCGAGGTGCCGGCGGCTGCTCAGCGTGGAGTCCTTCCTGCGCCACTTCGACTTCGTGTCCATCGGGTCTTCAGAATGATCTGATCCAGCATGCGTTGGCCATTGACCGCGCCGACGAATCGGTGTCCCACCTCTATGACCCGTGGCATCCCGCGGTTGCAGCTTCATTGCGCAACACTATCGGGGCCGCCAACAACGCAGGGATCGAGGCGTTTCAGTGTGCGGCGAGATGGCGGGCGACCCGGTTCGGCGGACCTGCCGTGCTCGCGATGCCCTGCGAAGCTGAGGGACGCGGATCCTCGCGCATGGCGCGGTCGGTGAAGCGAAGCGCGTCCTGCGCGCCGACAATGCGGCGCGCTTGGCCGGGTCGTTTCCTCGGGTGTTGGAGGCAGATGCACTGCGCGATCGGCTTGCGCAGAATGGATGCGGGGCCGTCACGTCTCCCGGCGCCGCAGCTGAGCCTGCGCGGCCTCACCCCCGAAAGCGGCATTGATGCTGCTGGCGGCGAAGGCTGGGACTGAGTGGATCCTATACTTTGCGGCTGACCTCATCGATGGGCACTGGCGGGCAAGCGCGCTTCTCGAGCAACAGCGCCGGCAAGATCAGAGAAAGCCCGAGAGTTTGACAAGGCTTTCAATCACAATGTCATAATCGTCGTCTTCGCTGATCACGAATCAGCGATTGCTTCGAGGGTAAATTTCGAAGCGTGTTCTTTAACAACATACAGCCGATAAGCGTGGGCGTTTGAAGGCGAGGGCTCTGGTTTGCGGGTGACTGCGAGCCGAAGTCTGAAGGACTTTAAACGCTCATGGAAGAAGAAGTGAAGTTCACTTCGATTCCGTTTTGAGCAAATTCAAGATCGAACTGAAGAGTTTGATCCTGGCTCAGATTGAACGCTGGCGGCATGCCTTACACATGCAAGTCGAACGGTAACGCGGGGCAACCTGGCGACGAGTGGCGAACGGGTGAGTAATGCATCGGAACGTGCCCAGTAGTGGGGATAGCCCGGCGAAAGCCGGATTAATACCGCATACGACCTGAGGGTGAAAGCGGGGACCGAAAGGCCTCGCGCTATTGGAGCGGCCGATGTCAGATTAGGTAGTTGGTGGGGTAAAGGCCTACCAGCCGACGATCTGTAGCTGGTCTGAGAGGACGACCAGCCACACTGGGACTGAGACACGGCCCAGACTCCTACGGGAGGCAGCAGTGGGGAATTTTGGACAATGGGCGCAAGCCTGATCCAGCCATGCCGCGTGCGGGAAGAAGGCCTTCGGGTTGTAAACCGCTTTTGTCGGGGAAGAAACGCTCTGGGCTAATATCCTGGGGTAATGACGGTACCCGAAGAATAAGCACCGGCTAACTACGTGCCAGCAGCCGCGGTAATACGTAGGGTGCAAGCGTTAATCGGAATTACTGGGCGTAAAGCGTGCGCAGGCGGTTGTGCAAGACAGATGTGAAATCCCCGGGCTTAACCTGGGAACTGCATTTGTGACTGCACGGCTAGAGTGCGGCAGAGGGGGATGGAATTCCGCGTAGCAGTGAAATGCGTAGATATGCGGAGGAACACCGATGGCGAAGGCAATCCCCTGGGCCTGCACTGACGCTCATGCACGAAAGCGTGGGGAGCAAACAGGATTAGATACCCCGGTAGTCCACGCCCTAAACGATGTCAACTGGTTGTTGGGAGGGTTTCTTCTCAGTAACGTAGCTAACGCGTGAAGTTGACCGCCTGGGGAGTACGGCCGCAAGGTTGAAACTCAAAGGAATTGACGGGGACCCGCACAAGCGGTGGATGATGTGGTTTAATTCGACGCAACGCGAAAAACCTTACCTACCCTTGACATGCACAGAATCCTGCAGAGATGCGGGAGTGCTCGAAAGAGAGCCAGGACACAGGTGCTGCATGGCCGTCGTCAGCTCGTGTCGTGAGATGTTGGGTTAAGTCCCGCAACGAGCGCAACCCTTGTCATTAGTTGCTACGAAAGGGCACTCTAATGAGACTGCCGGTGACAAACCGGAGGAAGGTGGGGATGACGTCAGGTCATCATGGCCCTTATGGGTAGGGCTACACACGTCATACAATGGCCGGTACAGAGGGCTGCCAACCCGCGAGGGGGAGCTAATCCCAGAAAAACCGGTCGTAGTCCGGATCGCAGTCTGCAACTCGACTGCGTGAAGTCGGAATCGCTAGTAATCGCGGATCAGCTTGCCGCGGTGAATACGTTCCCCGGGTCTTGTACACACCGCCCGTCACACCATGGGAGCGGGTTCTGCCAGAAGTAGTTAGCCTAACCGCAAGGGGGCGATTACCACGGCAGGGTTCGTGACTGGGGTGAAGTCGTAACAAGGTAGCCGTATCGGAAGGTGCGGCTGGATCACCTCCTTTCTGGAAAACGGCCAAGCCCGTTTCGGTGAAGGCTGACCTTGCACATGCAAGGACAGGCGAGCCGAGCGCGGATGAAGCCAAGCAAGAGCACTCAAGCTCAAGCGCTCACACTTATCGGCTGTTGTTGACGACAGACTTACCCAAGTGCGGGTCTGTAGCTCAGTCGGTTAGAGCACCGTCTTGATAAGGCGGGGGTCGTTGGTTCGAATCCAACCAGACCCACCAACACATGTCGGGGGTGTAGCTCAGCTGGGAGAGCACCTGCTTTGCAAGCAGGGGGTCATCGGTTCGATCCCGTTCACCTCCACCAAGACTGACAAGCGCACGAAGTGGCGAACACATCCGGGTGTTGGCCAGTTCGATTGTTTGTATCGGCTGTCGTTCTTTAAAATTCGTAGAGTCGAATCAGCGCTGCTGATGGCAATGCACCTCGGTGCGGCAAGCCATTGGCGGCTTTTGATTGCGTCAACGAACTTCAATTCGAAAGAATGAAGACGGCATAACGCGAATACTCAAATTTGTCATTGACCGACCCTGCAAGTCAGCAGGCGTCAAAGTTATAGGGTCAAGTGACTAAGTGCATGTGGTGGATGCCTTGGCGATTACAGGCGATGAAGGACGTGGTAGCCTGCGATAAGCTTCGGGGAGCTGGCAAATAAGCTTTGATCCGGAGATTTCCGAATGGGGAAACCCAACCGTAAGGTTATCGCACACTGAATACATAGGTGTGCGAGGCGAACCGGGTGAACTGGAAACATCTCAGTAGCTCGAGGAAAAGACATCAACCGAGATTCCGAGAGTAGTGGCGAGCGAAATCGGAGAAGCCTGCACGTTTTAGCAATCGATCTATCGGAACGGTCTGGAAAGTCCGGCCATAGCGGGTGATAGCCCCGTACGGAAAAGATCGGTTGTGGAACTGGGCGTGCGACAAGTAGGGCGGGACACGTGTAATCCTGTCTGAAGATGGGGGGACCATCCTCCAAGGCTAAATACTCGTAATCGACCGATAGCGAACTAGTACCGTGAGGGAAAGGCGAAAAGAACCCCGGGAGGGGAGTGAAATAGATCCTGAAACCGCATGCATACAAAAAGTCGGAGCCCGCAAGGGTGACGGCGTACCTTTTGTATAATGGGTCAGCGACTTACATTCAGTGGCAAGCTTAACCGAATAGGGAAGGCGCAGGGAAACCGAGTCCGAATAGGGCGTTCAGTCGCTGGGTGTAGACCCGAAACCAAGTGATCTATCCATGGCCAGGATGAAGGTAGGGTAACACCTGCTGGAGGTCCGAACCGACTAGTGTTGCAAAACTAGCGGATGAGCTGTGGATAGGGGTGAAAGGCTAAACAAACCTGGAGATAGCTGGTTCTCTCCGAAAACTATTTAGGTAGTGCCTCAAGTATTACCATCGGGGGTAGAGCACTGTTATGGCTAGGGGGTCATGGCGACTTACCAAACCATTGCAAACTCCGAATACCGATGAGTACAGCTTGGGAGACAGTGCACCGGGTGCTAACGTCCGGACACAAGAGGGAAACAACCCAGACCGCCAGCTAAGGTCCCTAATATTGGCTAAGTGGGAAACGAAGTGGGAAGGCTAAAACAGTCAGGATGTTGGCTTAGAAGCAGCCATCATTTAAAGAAAGCGTAATAGCTCACTGATCGAGTCGTCCTGCGCGGAAGATGTAACGGGGCTAAGCCAGTAACCGAAGCTGCGGATCCGTGGCAACACGGATGGTAGGAGAGCGTTCTGTAAGCCTGTGAAGGTGGATCGTGAGGTCTGCTGGAGGTATCAGAAGTGCGAATGCTGACATGAGTAGCGTTAAAGGGGGTGAAAAGCCCCCTCGCCGTAAGCGCAAGGTTTCCTACGCAACGTTCATCGGCGTAGGGGTGAGTCGGCCCCTAAGGCGAGGCAGAGATGCGTAGCTGATGGGAAACAGGTCAATATTCCTGTACCGATGTGTAGTGCGATGTGGGGACGGAGAAGGTTAACTCAGCCGGGTGTTGGATGTCCCGGTTCAAGCCTGTAGTCGTGGTCTCTAGGCAAATCCGGAGATCTTAGATGAGGGGTGATAACGAGGCGGCTTGCCGCTGAAGTGAGCGATACCCTGCTTCCAGGAAAAGCCACTAAGCTTCAGCTATACACGACCGTACCGCAAACCGACACTGGTGCGCGAGATGAGTATTCTAAGGCGCTTGAGAGAACTCTGGAGAAGGAACTCGGCAAATTGACACCGTAACTTCGGAAGAAGGTGTGCCTTTAGTAGGTGAAGTTGTACAAACCAAGCCCAATGAGGCCGCAGAGAATCGGTGGCTGCGACTGTTTATTAAAAACACAGCACTCTGCAAAGACGAAAGTCGACGTATAGGGTGTGACGCCTGCCCGGTGCTGGAAGATTAAATGATGGGGTGCAAGCTCTTGACTGAAGTCCCAGTAAACGGCGGCCGTAACTATAACGGTCCTAAGGTAGCGAAATTCCTTGTCGGGTAAGTTCCGACCTGCACGAATGGCGTAACGATGGCCACACTGTCTCCTCCAGAGACTCAGCGAAGTTGAAATGTTTGTGATGATGCAATCTCCCCGCGGAAAGACGGAAAGACCCCATGAACCTTTACTGTAGCTTTACATTGGACTTTGAACAGATCTGTGTAGGATAGGTGGGAGGCTTTGAAGCGGTGCCGCTAGGTATCGTGGAGCCAACGTTGAAATACCACCCTGGTGTGTTTGAGGTTCTAACCTTGGCCCGTGATCCGGGTTGGGGACAGTGTATGGTAGGCAGTTTGACTGGGGCGGTCTCCTCCCAAAGCGTAACGGAGGAGTTCGAAGGTACGCTAGGCACGGTCGGAAATCGTGCTGATAGTGCATTGGCATAAGCGTGCTTGACTGCGAGACTGACAAGTCGAGCAGGTACGAAAGTAGGACAAAGTGATCCGGTGGTTCTGTATGGAAGGGCCATCGCTCAACGGATAAAAGGTACTCTGGGGATAACAGGCTGATACCGCCCAAGAGTTCATATCGACGGCGGTGTTTGGCACCTCGATGTCGGCTCATCTCATCCTGGGGCTGTAGCCGGTCCCAAGGGTATGGCTGTTCGCCATTTAAAGAGGTACGTGAGCTGGGTTTAAAACGTCGTGAGACAGTTTGGGTCGTTCGAGACCAGGACGTTGATAGGCCGGGTGTGGAAGCGCAGTAATGCGTTGAGCTAACCGGTACTAATTGCTCGTGAGGCTTGACCCTATAACTTTGACGTTGAGTCAGAGTGTTATGCCCAGCGTGGCGCAATCAAATCAGCTGATTCGACTTTATGAATTCGCCGTCTTGTCTTCGACAGGACGGCAACCCGTCAAGCCTGATGACCATAGCGAGGTGGTCCCACTCCTTCCCATCCCGAACAGGACAGTGAAACGCCTCTGCGCCGATGATAGTGCGGATCCCCGTGTGAAAGTAGGACATCGTCAGGCTAATTCCAGACCAAAGGGCCCGATCCATCCGATCGGGCCCTTTGACTTTGGCGGCTGCGCCTTGGCGCTGGAGATACTCAGCTATTTGTGGGCCGCGGCGTCATCGCAATCAGCGACCGCCGCCGGGCAGCAACCGTTCGTGGTTTGGGACGTCGTCGCTGCCATCGAGTTCAATCGCGACCTGAGTGCATACCGCACGGCATAAGGATGCGACACGCTCACTTTGCAGGCGGTAATAGATCTGCGTGCTGTCTCGGCGTTTGCCGAGCACGCCCGCTCGATACAGCGTGGCCAGATGCTGTGACATGTTTGGCTGGGTGGTGTCGATCTGTGCCAGCAACTGCGACACGTTCTTTTCACCGTTGCAGAGCGCACCGATGATCTTCAGGCGTACGGGCGTGGACAGCAGGCCGAACAACTCGGCAACCGATTCGAAAACGGCGTCTGCGTTGTCCGCTCCGGGGTTGTCCATGGGCGAAGAAATCGACGTCGAGGAAGCACCTTTTTCTGCCATTGCACCGATCTTCATCGTCGTGGCCTCACGGGGCGGGCTTGAATCGATAGTGGTCTCGTTGCAGCACAGCGGCCACTGCTTGAACGTCTTCCGGGAATAGCTGCAGTTTCAACTCGATGCTGCACGTCTCGACCATTGCCAGCAGGGCCGACGGGCGGCTGATGCGCCCGCCGGGTTTGTAGATGGCGCTGCCGTCGCCGCCCACCCGGCGAATGTGGCACTCGTTGCAGCGGTGTTCGCGGATGAGCCTTGCGCCCAGTTGGAGGTCGGCACCGCGGAACTCGACGGGCACCAGGGGGTCGGCGCCAGCGGACATCACCGGCAAGCTCAACGCCATCAGCAGGCGGCCGAAAGTGGATCGGTACATCGACATGGAGGTCTCCTCAGGTCCTTGCCCACTTGGTGAGGCCGAGCACATCTTGCTCGAACATCTCGCCCCGGATCACCTCGCGCAAGCGCTGCTGGCGGTCAACGGCGCAGGTCAACGGAACGCCGTTCATCCGAGCGAGCGCCGCACGCATGGGCCCATGGTCCATGCTGACGTCGAAAGTCAGCGAGCGTCGCTGCAGGTAGGTTCGCACATGCGCTTCGTTGCGATCCTGCGCCAGCGCCAACACGCGCAGCGGCAGGTTTCGCGTCATCGCCATCAGCTTCTGCACGTGCGCGTTGTGCCGCGCACAGAACGGGCAGGTGGTCGAGAAAAAGATGATGACGCTGGCCCACTGGCCCGGCGAGGGCGGCTCGACCGGACTGCCATCGAGCAGATGGACAACGGGCCACGCGACGCGCTCGCCGATCGCTGGTGCCGCGGCGAGCGGGGCCGACGTGGACTGTGCCAACAACCGGCCCGGTGCTGCACCCATGGCCGTGAGGGAAAGTGCCACGGCACCGCCTTGCAGCCACTCGCGCCGCGTGTTCATGGCGCTTCGTGCTCCATCTGCAGATAGGTGTTGTATGCGTTCATGCGATTTGCCGCAGCGAACAGCGGCAGCGCCGAGAAGCGTGACCAGTCGGTGCGCGCATAAGCCTCGTCGAAGGGCTCGAGGTTCCTGGCCGCCGTGCCCATCGTCTGGCGCAGGTACGACAGGTAGTCGCGTGTCAGTGCCAGATCGTCGGCTGGATGCAGCGACAAGGGTCCGTGGCCCGGCACCAGCACGCGCGGGTTCAGTTCGAGCATGCGATCCAGTGCCTCGATCCAGCGCCGGCCGTCAGCCTGGCCGACAAACGGAATGCGGCCCCGGAAGACGATATCGCCCGCAAACAGCACGCCGGTGCGTTCGTCGTGCACCATCAAGTCCTCGCGCGTATGCGCCGGGCCGGCATGGCGCACGCGAAAGCGCCGGTCGCCGAGATCGATCACCAGGTCGTCGTCGCGGCCGCCGTTGCCGAGCCACTGATCGGGTTCGACCAGGTGGGTATGCTCGTTGATCCACGGAAAGAGCTCTTCGCGGCTCGCCTGCAAACGAAGGCGTGCCGTCTCGCTGGCCAGGTAGTCGCGGCAGCCTGCATGCGCGATGATGCGTGCGCCTGCCGCCTTCAGCGACTGCAGACCGTAGATATGGTCGGCGTGACAATGCGTGACCACCACATAACGCAGCGGCAATGAGGTTTTTTCGCGGATCAGGGCCAGCAGGCGATCGGCAAGCGGTGGCGATCCGAGCGCGTCGATCACGAGCACACCCGCCGGCGTGATCACGAAGCCGGCGTTCGAAATGAAGTTCTGGTTTGCCGCCGAGCCCATCTCAGACAGCCCCTGCACGAACCAGGTATCGGCCGCCACCGGCTGCGACAACATGCGCACTGTGGCGGGCGCAGGCTGGGACCGGACGACCGTCGCCGTCGCCGCCAGCAACAGGGCCATACACAGCCATGTCAGACGCTGGCTCCGCCGCAGGCCGCGCCGCATGACCACCGTGCAAACACCATCGTCCATAGGGATAACGCTACATGCGGATGCGCGGATATTCGAGGACCACTATACGCCTGTACCCGACGGCCAGGCAAGCTGCCGCTGCATAAGGAACCCTGCTGACTGCATTCGATCGCGCGATCGGTACGGCCTCGTTGCTGGCCGGTATTTGCCTGCCGCGCCGGTGATCGCAAGGCCACGATCATGCACCTGTTCACCCGCGGCTACGGCGAAGAGCAGATCGAGAAGCTGGTGGCGTACTTCGGCGGCCTGATGTGCTTGCCCGAGGCAAACCGAACATGACGATGCATCGACGAGAACTCCTCGAAAGCCTGGTGCTGGCCAGCGGCACGCCGTCGCTCGGGGCCGTCACCGGCTGCGCCAGCATGGGCGGCGCACGCCGCAGGTGATCGTGTGTGCCGGCTGGAGCGGCAATACGGTGTCGAAATGCATCCGCATGCTTTCCGACCAGCGCATCGACTTTACGCTGATCGAGCCCAATCCCGCCTTGGTGCCCTGCCCGGTCGTCAACCTCGTGCTATGCGCCCACAGGCAGCTGGCTGACATCACCATTGGCTACGACAACCTGGTAGCGCGCCAATGCGTGCGCCGCGTGTGCGGTCGCGCAGCCAGTGTCGAGCCGACCCGGAAGCAGGTGAACCTGGAGGATGGCAGCACGCTGCGGTACGGCAAGCTGCTGCTGGCGCACGGCGTCGACATGACCGGGGACGGCGTCGAAGGCCTGCAGGCCGCGCAGGCCGAGGGCCGCACCCTGCAGCGCTGGAGGCCGATGCCGGAACTCTGGCGCTGCAGCGGCAGTTTCAGGCCATGCGCGAGGGCGGTACCGATGCCAACGTGATCCGGAAGGCGCCCTACCGCTGCCCGCCAGGGCCTTACGAATGTGCCAGTGTCAGCCTGGTTGCGGCCTGTTGCGTATTTCGGAGGAGCGTGACCGTCCGTTTCGGCATCGTGACCGCCGAATTCGGGAGCGTGACCGAGCATTTCGGTGACGAGCGAGTGGTCGCCGCCTAAAGGGGTCGCGGGCCTGTCAGGCTCAGTGCTGGTGTTGCGGCCACACGGCAGGTCAGGCCTTTGGCCGGGCGCCGATGCCGCAGCAACGACTGGCTACGCAGATCAGGCTCCTCAGCTCGACAGCGCCGCTCGCATGAGGCCATCGCGAGCCTGGCGGGGTCGTCGCCAGCCCGCGGGGTGACTGGGGTGGCCACGGCGGCGGGGGCAGGGGGGGGGGGTCCACCGCGCACGAACTGCGCAAGGGCGTCACTGATGCTGCTGCGGGCGGCGGCAGGCCCTGGGCCACACGCAGTCTGCGGCCCAGGCCTTCGCCACCCCGCGCTATGCGCCAGCCCTGGCGCTGTTCATCGACACGCGGGACCCTGGCGCTACCGCTCCCGGTCAGGTCTTGGATGGGGCGTCCAGCACCTTCGCCTGCGCCACCCCCAGCAGGTGGCGGCGGGCTGGTCTACGGCGGCGTGCCGCAGTGATCGTGCCCGACAACCCGCGCTCCTCGTCTGGACGCCTGCCGCATGGCCCAAGCTCAACGCGTGCGCGACTTCGCCCCCACTGCCTCTCATACTCCCTGCGCGCCCATATTCGCCCGGCAAGGCCACCGCAGGTCCGCGGTGCAGTCGTCACCCGTGGATCCGGCGGGCGCGCAGGTGCGGCCGCGACGACGCTGGATCTCGGGCTGCTGGCGTCGCTGCACCGAAGCTACGGCTGCCGGCGCCTGTTCGTCGCGCTGGACGGACCGGCCGACGCCGCCAGGCAGCCGGCAGGGCCACCTTCAAGCCGTCAAGGCGCACATCGACTACACGTCGGTCGAATTCCATCGCCAGGGCCGCCGGACGGGGGGGTCGCCGGTGGGGTGGGCAAGGGGCGCCGAGGCCGGACCAGCCCGGGCATCGGGCGCACAAGAGTGGACGCCCGGGCTATCACGGGGCACCGGCTCGGCCCGAACACGGGCCAGTTCGTTGCCCAGCTGCTGCAGCTTGCGGCGCCTGGGCCGCTCAGCCAGGCCACGTGGCGGCCGTGGCCTGGGCGCGCGCGGGCACTACCGCCATCGCGACATCCTGGCCAATGGACGGACCTCGTCCCCCGAGGGCCGGGAGGGGTGGCCCTGCGACAACGTGCGCGGGGCGGCAATTACCACGACCCACTGGGGGCCGGCTGCCGACAGCACCCCGCAACAATTGAAGGATCTCACCAGAGATGAACACCCTGCGCTCGCCGTGGGCAGGCCAGGGTCAAGCACTCTAGGGGGCCTGATGGTCGATCAGAGGTGCACCAGGGCACAAGGGGCGCTCGCGGGCGGGCGAAGTCCCGCAGGCTGCAAGGACGGGGCGCGGCTGGGCCCGATGGCCTGGCGCTGTCGCGCTGGGTCGAGGACGGCACGGCAATCCTCATCACGGCCCACCGGTTCGGCAAGTCGGCTGGCGCGCGCTGGCGCAACGCCTGCCGCGCGGGCAATCGGCGCTGTACCTGCGGTGCCAAGGCTGGCCAAGGCGCATCCTGAGGCAACGGGGCTTCACGTGGCTGGGGGGTGGGGCAACTGCGCTAACGGGGGGGCGGGCCCACCGGGCCGACCTGATGGAGGTGATCAACCGTGCAGGGCGGCCACCACATCACCAGCCAACTGCCGGTGGAGCACTGGCATGCCTGGATCGGGACGCACCATTGCCGATGCCTCCTGACCGGCTGCTCTGGCAGCACCTCTGGCGTTGAAGCAGTCGCTGCGCGCGGCCCGGGGCTGCCACGGCCAACGCCGGCGGCAGCGCCACTACCGACGCGGCGCACTGACCACCGCCAGCCCTGTGGTTTATGGACAGGCCCGCTGGCGCGCTTGACGAACGCCCGGGGCGTTACCTGTGGATGGCCGGATGGACAACCCTGCGGTTGCCCACGCCCACCCACAGGCCGTCGGCTGCCACAAGCTCCACAGGACCCCACCACGGGAGATGGGGACAAGCAATACCCCGCCCGCCGCTCAGGCATCGCAGGCCCCCAACGTCCGCCAAGGAGGCCGCCAACCAGCCCGTCCGCACTCGTTCCTACAATCTCAACCGCGCAACCCAGCACCGAACCCCAGATCGGTCACGTTCCCGAAATCATCGGTCACGTTCGCCGAAATGCGCACCTGTTTCTCAAACGCGAGAAGCGGTGCCCGAAGGTGCTGATCCTCGACGGCAAGCCGAACGTCGCCACGTACCGACGCAGAAGAACGTTCGCCCCATCGGCGGCTCGGGTGGTGCATCCGACCGGCGCTCCGATCTCGACGCGGTCCCTGCAGTCCATGCGCAGGGGCTGGACGCGCAACGTCTGGACCGACAGGCTCAGCTGATCCGCGTCAAGGGCCGTTGTCGGGGTCGGGTTGATGATTGTTCTATCAGCAACCACGGATGTATAAGATTCCCAACGTGCTCGACACCCTCATCGAAGCCGTCATCGCCCGTCTGGGCGAAGGCGGTGCCGTGGCTGCCGCCGGTGGGCTGATCGGGCTCTTGTTCGGCTTCTTCGCGCACCGCTCGCGCTTCTGCCTGCGCTCGGCGGTGATCGAGTTTGCGCGCGGCACCCACGAGGGCAAGCTGACGGTCTGGCTGTTCACCTTCTCGACCGCGGTGCTGCTGACACAGGCCTTCATCATGGCCGGCTGGCTGGAGGTCAAGGATGCGCGCCAGCTCGCCGCCCGCGGCAGCCTGTCGGGCGCGGCGATCGGTGGCGCGATGTTCGGCATCGGCATGATCCTGGCGCGCGGCTGCTCCAGCCGCTTGCTGGTGCTGGCGGCGCAGGGCAACCTGCGTGCGCTGCTGTCGGGGCTTGTCTTTGCAGTCACGGCGCAGTCGGCGCTCAACGGGCTGCTGTCTCCGTTGCGCGCGACCATCGCCGGCTGGTGGACGGTCGATGGCGGTGGCGCGCGCGACGTGCTGGCGCTGACCGGTCTCGGACACCCGGGCGGGCTGGTCTTCGGCGCCATCTGGCTGGCGGCCGCGCTGTTCTGGGCCTGGCGCCAGCGGGTGCGCTTCTGGGGCTGGTTCGGAGCCATCGGCGTGGGTGTGATGGTGGCGCTGGCCTGGCTGGTCACCTACCGCATCGGCCTTGCCGTCTTCGACACCACGCCGCCGATCCAGAGCCTGAGCTTCACCGGCCCGGCCGCCGATATGCTGATGCTGGTGCTGTCGCCGCCGGGCCAGCCGCTGAAGTTCGATCTCGGCCTGGTGCCCGGCGTCTTCGTCGGATCGTTCCTCTCGGCGCTGCTCTGGAAGGAGCTCAAGCTCGAAGGCTTCCAGGGCGGGCAGGCGATGCGCCGTTACATCGCCGGTGCGCTGCTGATGGGCTTCGGCGGCATGCTGGCGGGTGGCTGCGCCGTCGGCGCCGGTGTCTCAGGCGCTGCGGTCTTCACGTTGACGTCGTTCGTCACGCTGGCCGCGATCTGGGCCGCCGCCACGGCCACCGATTCGGTGATGGATCGCCCGCGCGAGGCTGCCTCGGCGCCGCCGCCGGAGGCCAACAGGGCCGACCCCGAGGCGAGCGCGAGTTACGCCCGCCCTTGAAGAGATGACGCGCCGGGTCGGCCCGGGTCAGACGATGCCGGGATTGCCCGCCACGCCCACCAGCCTGGGCGTGTTGACGGTACGCGGCTTGACCCGCCCACCCTGGCTCGTCAGCCAGGTTTCGACCACGTCCCACACCGGCTTGACGCCGGGGGCGCTCCGGGCCTCCGCGGCAACGGGCGCCCAGCCGGCCACCTTGTAGGTCTTGCCGGCCTCGATGAGCTGGCCTTTCAGACGCATGTCGCTGATGCGGCTGCCCATCTTCTCCGCCGGGCTGCAGGTGTAGGTGAGCCCGCCCACGCGCACCATGTCGCCGCCCTGCTGGTAGTACGGGTCGGGATTGAAGAGGTTGTCGGCCACGTCCTCGAGCACGGTCTTGATCATCTCGCCGCTCATCGGCGTCAACGTGGCATAAGGGTAGGTGATGGCCACCTGGTCCATCAGCAGTTCGCGCGTGATGGTGTCGCCCGGCAGCAGGCTGGTGCCCCAGCGGAAACCGGGGCTGAAGGCCAGGTCGGCACCCTGCACGTCGATCAGTGCGTCGCAGATCAGCTGGTCCCAGCTGCCGTTGAAATTGCCGCGGCGATACAGCAGACCGTCGGTGACGGCCAGCTTCTCTGACAGCTTGCCTTCGTAGGGTGCGCGGATCTTCGTGATCAGCGCGTCCATCTCGGGGTCGGCCTTGAGCTGGTTGGCGAAGACCGGCAGCAGCCGGTAGCGGAAGTCAGCCACCTTGCCGCCCTTGACGTCGAAGTCCATCACGCCGAGGAACTTGCCGTTGCTGCCTGCGTTGGTCACCAGCGTGGTGCCGCCGGCGTTCTTCACCGGCACGGCCATCGGCACGCCATCGTGGGTGTGGCCACCGAAGATGGCGTCCACCCCGCGCACGCGGCTGGCCATCTTCAGGTCGACGTCCATGCCGTTGTGGCTGAGCACGACGACCACCTGCGCGCCCTTGCCGCGCGCCTCGTCGACCATCTTCTGCAGGTTGTCGTCCTGGATGCCGAAGCTCCAGTCGGCCACCATGTAGCGCGGGTTGGCGATCGGCGTATACGGGAAGGCCTGGCCGATGATGGCCACCGGCACGCCATTGATCGGGCGGATCACGTAGGGCGGGAAGACCGGGTCGCCGAAGTCGGTGGTCTTGACGTTCTGGGCGACGAAGTCCACCTTGCCCTTGAAATCCTTCTCGACGATCTCCTTCACCCGCTCCATGCCGTAGGTGAATTCCCAGTGGCCGGTCATCACGTCCACGGTGAGCAGCTTGCACGCGTCGACCATGTCCTGCGCGTTGGTCCACAGGCTGGTGGCGCTGCCCTGCCAGGTGTCGCCGCCATCGAGCAGCAATGCCCCCGGTCGGCTGGCCTTGAGCATCTTCACCAGCGTGGCCAGGTGCGCGAAGCCGCCGACGCGGCCGTAGCGGCGCGCGGCCTGCTCGAAGTCCAGCATCGTGAAGGCATGCGCCTGCGGGCTGCCGGCCCTCAGACCCGCGGCTTTGAGCAGGTGCTCGCCGACCAGGTGCGGCAGTTGTCCCTGCATCGAGCCGATGCCCAGGTTGACGCTGGGCTCGCGGAACCAGATCGGCTTGAGCTGGGCGTGACAGTCGGTCATGTGCAGCAGCGAGACGTTGCCGAAGCGCGGGGTGTCGTAGAGCGCGTTCTGCGCCTGCTGCGCATCGGTATCGGCGTGGCGGCCCAGGGCCATGCCGGCAACACCGGCTGCGCCCAGCACCTGGAGAAACTCTCGCTTGCTCAGATTCATGGCAGATCAGTCTTTACTGATATTCGAAACCAAAATGAGGCCCGCACGCGGCGGGCCTGGTCACGGTCAGCGGTTGACGGGTGACTGCGGGTCGAGCAGCAGCGCCATCACGTGGCGGATCTGGTTCTCGTCGAGCAGGCCCATGTGGCCGAAGCGCGGCATGTTGGAGCAGGCGGCATACGCCTTGGGGTTGTAGATCTTGCCCCAGGTGTACTGCACGATGGCGGCGCTGGCCGGGTCGTACGGATCCTTCACGCCGCGCAGCTTGCCGTAGTTGTAGAGGCTCGGGCCGATGGTGCCGAAGCTGATCTCTTCCTTGCTCACCTGGTGACAGTTGTAGCACTGGGCGCCGTTGGCACTGGTGGCCGCGCTCGGGTCGGTCCAGGTCATGCCGCGACCGTTCTGCGCCAGCTTCTCGCCTTGGCGCCAGTCGCCGAGGTAGTTGCCGCCGGCAGGCCACTTGATGCTGGCCATGGCCTGCGCCTCGACCTGCTTGGCCACGACCTCGGTGGGCGGCTGGTCTGACGAGCAGGCCTTCTGGCCCAGGTCCTGGTTGATGCGGTCGACCTTGGCGATGCCCTGGTCGCGGAACGCGGCCTTGTGCATGGCCAGGGCCTGGGCGTCCAGTTCCTGCGGCGAAGGCAGGCTGGCGCAGCCCAGCGTCAGCAGCGCGGCGGCGCCGAGTGCGGTGAGGATGCGGATCTTCATGGGTGCCATGCTCCGGGTTCAGCGCTTGATGGCCGGCGCGATGGATTCAGCGCCCCTGGCGTTGACACCCATGTAGACGCCCAGCGCGATGGTCAGGTCCGACCCGAAGCCGGGGTAGGGAAAGCGCTGCTGGCGGTAGCAGTCGTTCAGGCGCAGCTGCATGCTCCACATCTGGCCGTTGCTGACGCGGTAGGCCGGCCAGGCCGCGAAGCCGATGCCGTCACCCGGGTTCTTCGTCAGGTTGGGCAGGTCCTGCAGGCGGATGCGCTTGCCGTCCTCGCCGTGGCAGCTGGCGCAGGAGAAGTCCATCGGCCCGCCGCGGAAGAAGAAGGCGCGCTTGCCCAGTTCGTAGAAGCGCTTCTCCTCGACGTGGCCCTGCGGCAGCGCGAAGCGCTGGCCGCGCGACTGCGACGCGATCCAGGTCGCCAGCGCGGTGATGTTGGCCATCTCGCCGCGGCCGAAGGGCGTCTTGCCGAGTTCGGCCTCGTTGAAGCCCTGCAGGGTGGCCATGCAGGAGACCAGGCGCGATTCGACGTCCTGCACGCGGTTGGTGTCGGCGAAGTAGCGCGGCAACTGCACCCACGCGCCCTTGACGACACCGGGACCGAGCCCGAGGTCGCACCGCTCGAGCGTGGCCTTCTTCGGGCCGCGGGCCTGCTTCCACAGTTCCTCGCCCTTCATCTCGAAGAGTTCGGCCGGGTTGCCGTCCTCCAGCATCTTGCGGTATTCGGCAATGCCGTCGGCTGCGCTCTTCTGTGCCTGCGCCACCAGGGGCAGCAGGCAGGCCAGCGCGAGCGCTGCCCAGCGGTTTCGTCGCATCGGTTTGTCTCCAGTCGAGTGGGGTGCGCGGGGGTGGACCCCCATCAGCTGACCGTCGCTTCGTCGGTGCGCTTGTCGCCCTTGTTGTCGACCCAGCTGACGGCGATCTTGTCGCCAGCCTTGGCGCCCTTGACGTTGAACTGCAGGAACGGATTCTTGGCCACCGACGGGCCCCACTGCGCGCTGAGCACGGGCTTGCCGTTGTGGGTGGCGGTGACTTCCTGGATGAACCAGGCGGGAATGGTCTTGCCGGAGGAATCCTTGCGCTGTCCGGTTTCCATCTCGTGACTCATCAGCACGCGCACGGTGGCCTTGTCGCCGCTGGCCTGGGCGCGGATGCGCATCGGGTCTGCCATGGTGTTTGCTCCTTCGAATCGATTTGAACGGGGTGGGATCGGTCAGCCGCCGCATCCGCCCAGGGTGACCTTGATTTCCTTTTGCGCGTACAGCAGCTTGTTGTCGGCGGTGATGGCCACGGCCATGACGTTCGACGACTGGCCCATCTTCACGCGGGTGTTGAAGTTGGCGTCGACGCCCTCGCTGACGTCGAACAGCGCCGCCAGCATGTTGGGGTTCTTCTCGACCAGGATCAGCAGCCGCTTGACGCCGGGCAGTGCACTGGCGCACCCCACCGGCACCACGGCGCCGTTCTCGGCGATGTCGGGGCCGGTGATGGTGACGTCCTTGCTCTCGGTCGGGGCCGAGACGCCCAGGGCCTTCACCAGATCGGCCATGGTCTTGGCTTCGAAGGCGGCTTTGTTCCAGGCGGCTTGTGCCACCTGAGGCAGCAGGCCCAAGCTGGCCATCGCGCTGGCGACGGCCGCACTGCGCTGAAGCATCTGGCGACGGGTTGGCATGTTCGGATCTCCTTCGGTCGTGCGGACCGCTGACGGTGGAAAAGACGCGGGGCGGGTCGGTATCACTTGCGGGCACCTTCGGCGAGCCAGCGGGCGATCACCCTGGCATCATCGTCGGGCAATGCCTGGGGGGGCATCGGGGTCTGCCCCCATACACCCATGCCGCCGGATTTGATCTTGCCGGCGAGGTAGGCCGCGGCGTCGGGTCGACGGCCGTGCTTGCCGGCGACGTCGCGCCAGCTCGGGCCGACGAGCTTGCCTTCGTGGGCATGGCACGCGGTGCAGGTGTGCCTGTTCAGCAGCGCCGTCGGTGCCGCACCCGCTGCCGCTTTCGGTGCCGCCGCCAAGGCGGCTGCGGCGGCGGCGACCATGGGGCTGCCCGCGGGGCGCGTGGTGTCGGCCCCGTGCTGCGGACCCACCAGGCGGTTCTGCTCGGCCAGGTTGCCGTGTGCGTTGCGTGCAAAGTCGGGCAGCATCGACGCCACGGTCGGCTCGGTGGCGCAGTTGCTCATGCAGGCCACGGCCCTGACGTCGGGCTTGCCGGTGCCGGCCAGGGTCTTGCCGGGCCACAGGGCATGCCGGGTCGTCATGCCGTTGCGGTTGGGCATTCGCGCCTGTGCCTCGGCGATGGTCTTGTCCGACAGCACGAAGTTGTCGGGCACCACGCCACCCAGGTTGAGCAGGAAGGCGGTGACGGCGTAGACCTCGTCGGGCTTGAGCGACTTCGGCGCATTCCAGGGCATCGCGCGGTTGATGTAGTCCCACAGCGTCGACACCGTGGGCACCTTCATCAGCGTGGTGCGGCCCGGGTAGCCGGGGTCCGTCAGGCGCGCCACGCGGCCCGTCTTCACGTCTGCGGCGGTGGTGCCGCCCACCAGCGGCGAGTAGATTTCGTTGCTTTCGCCGAAGATGCCGTGGCAGCTGGCGCACTTGGATTCCCAGACGTCCTGGCCCTGTGCGACGGTGCCCGATCCCCTGGGCAGGCCCTTGAAGTCGGGGCGCACGTCGATGTCCCAGGCCGCGATCTCCTTGGCTGTGGCCGGACGGCCGAGGCCGGGCAGCACCTGGGCGCTGGCCGTCACCGCGATCAACGCGAGTGCGGCGGCAAGCGCCTTAGCCCAGCTGAACATTCTTCACCTCGCCGCTTTCCTGCACCAGCCAGGACTGGATGGCGTTGTTGTGATAGATCGAGCGTGTGCCGCGCACCGCCCGCAACTGGCGGTAGGTGGGCTGCACGTAGCCGGTGTCGTCGGTGGCGCGGCTTTGCACGATGGCGGGCCTGCCGTCCCACACCCAGTCGATGTTGAAGCGCGTCAGGCTCTTGCTCATCACCGGCTGCTCGAGCCGGGCAGCGCGCCAGTTGCGCCCGCCGTCGACCGAAACATCGACCTTGACGATCTTGCCGCGACCCGACCAGGCCAGGCCGCTGACGTTGTAGAAGCCCTTGTCCAGCAGCACCTGGCCGCCCGAGGGCGTGGTGACCACGCTCTTGCACTCCTGGATGCTGCTGTACTGGCGGTGCAGTCCGCCGGGCATCAGGTCGATGTAGTGGATGGCCTCGTCCTTGGTCGCCCAGGGCTGGTCGCCGACCTCGATGCGGCGCAGGTACTTGACCCAGCTCACGCCCTGCACGCCGGGCACCACCAGGCGCAGCGGGTAGCCGTTCTCGGGGCGCAGCATCTCGCCGTTCTGGCCGTAGGCCACCAGCACCTCGCCGTTCTCGACCATCTCCATCGGGAGGGTGCGTGTCATGCTCGAGCCGTCGGCGCCTTCGCCCAGCACGAAGCGCGCCCGCTTGTAGTCGACGCCGCACTGGTCGAGCAGCAGCCGCAGCGGCACACCGGTAAATTCGCTGCAGCTGATCATGCCGTGGCTGTATTGCACCGTCGGCACCGCGACGTTGCCCCACTCCATGCCCGAGTTGGCGCCGCACTCGATGAAATGGAAGCGGCTGACCGAAGGCATGCGCATGATCTCGTCCATCGTGAAGACCTTGGGCGTCTTCATGAACGAGGGGTCGCTCGCATTGAGCATCAGGCGGTGCTTGCTGGGGTCGACATCCCACCAGCCCTGATGGTGGCGCTCGAAATGCAGGCCGCTGGGCGTGACGATGCCGAACAGGCTCTGCAGCGGCGCGAACGATACCGACGACTGTGCCGTCTGCGTCAGCCCCGGGCTCTGGCGGCGCTGCACGTTGGCCTCGTACTTCGACGGCTTGCCGTAGCCATCGGTGACCACCGGCTGCCCCAGGCCCCTGGTGTGCTCGGGCAGGTTGAGGATGTTGGCATCACCGCCTTCGGTGGGCACCGGGTTGGACTGCGCGCGCACGCCCGTCGCGGCGGCCAGCGCTCCGGCGCCGGCGGCCGCCGATGCGAAGGCGCGGCGGATGAAGTCGCGGCGGCCGGACCTGGCCTCGGCGAAGACGGTGCGCACACCGTCGGCGTCGATAAAATTCTCCGGTGCCTTGATCAGGCGGCCCGGCAGGGGCGAGGACGATGGCACGGATTCTCCTGGGGACGGGGCACCGCGCCTCACGGTGCCTGCTAGATATCAGCGAATGCAAATATTAAGATAACTTGATGAAGATCACGCCCGGGTTTCCCCGTGGGGGTCGAACTGCGAAGCCGCGCCATCCCGGGTTAACCCGGGTCGGCTATACTGAAAGGCTGGCTTCTTCACGAAGCCATTCGTTCATCCCCTTCGACCCTCGTCGAAGCCGGCCTTCAGGTCGGCCTCTCACGGACAGCCCCACGGGCTGACAGGTCGGCGGCGATGCCGTCGCCCTGATCCGTCTGCCTGCCATCCCTTCTTCGGCGGGCGTCTGCTCCTTGCGACTAGACCCGGGCACCCCTGGTGGGTGCCGTCGGTGTGCTCTTGGCGCATTGGCGAAGCTGTGAAAGAACGACGATGAGTTTTGATTCCCTGGGCCTGCATGAAGCCCTGACGCGCGCGCTGGCCGACGCCGGCTACACCACCCCCACGCCGGTGCAGACGCAGGCCGTGCCGGCTGCGCTGGCCGGACTCGATCTGATGGTCTCGGCCAATACCGGCAGCGGCAAGACCGCGAGCTTCGTGCTGCCGGCGCTGACGAAGGTGCTGGCCGCCCGCGGCGACGGCAAGCGGCGCGACAAGGGCGTGACCTATGGCCCGCGCGTGCTGGTGCTGGTCCCCACGCGCGAACTGGCGTTGCAGGTTACGCAGGCGGTGTCCAACTATGGCCGCCACGTGCAGGGCCTGCGCGTGGCCAGCATCGTCGGTGGCGTGCCCTATGGTGCGCAGCTGAAGGCGCTGCGCGGCCCGATCGACATGCTGATCGCCACCCCGGGCCGGCTGATGGACCACATGGCCAGCGGCAAGGCGATCCTCGCCAACGTCGAACTGCTGGTGCTCGACGAAGCCGACCGCATGCTCGACATGGGCTTCATCGACGACATCCACCACATCGCCGCCGCGCTGCCGGCGTCGCGCCAGACGTTGATGACCAGCGCCACCTTCGGGGGCCCGGTCGGCCGCATGGCCGCCGAGCTGATGCGCGAACCGCAGCGCATCGAGGTCGCGTCGCACACCGAAGCGCATGCCGACATCGAGCAGCGCCTGCACTGGGCCGACGACCTGTCGCACAAGAATGCGCTGCTCGACCACATCCTGACCGAGCGCAGCGTCGAGCAGGCCGTGGTCTTCACCAGCACCCAGCGCGACGCCGACTGGCTGGCCGACCGCCTGGCCGAGCTGGGCCATGCCGTGGCCTCGCTGCACGGCGGCATGCCGCAGGGCCGGCGCAACCGTGTGCTGGAAGGCCTGCGCCGACGCCACCTGCGCGTGCTGGTGGCCACCGACGTCGCCGCGCGCGGCATCGACGTGCCCAGCATCAGCCATGTCATCAACTACGGGCTGCCGATGAAGGCCGAGGACTACGTGCACCGCATCGGTCGCACCGGCCGTGCCGGCCGCTCGGGCCTGGCGGTGACGCTGGCCGAGCGCCGCGACGTCGGCATGATCCAGCGCATCCAGCGTTTCACCACGCAGCGCATCCCGGCGGCGACGATCGCCGGCCTCGAGCCCCAGCGCGCCGAGCCCAAGCCGGACGCGCGCCCCGGCGGCTTCGGCGGCCGACCGGCGCGCCCGGGGGCGGGTCATCGCCCGTTCAAGCCGCATGGCCGCCCGGCCGGTGAGGGGGGCGCCGAGCGTCGGTCTTTCGACGGCGCGCCGGCGGGTCCGCGCGGCCCGCGTCCCTTCACCGACGGCCCCAAGGCTCGCACCGGCAAGCCGCCGATGCGCCCGCGCGCGCGCTGAAGCACGCGGCGTCCGGCGTCAACGCCGGGCGCCATGACAAAGGGCCGCACCCGCGACGGTGGCGGCCCTTTCTTCATGGGGTGCCGGGTCGGGCGCGGGGTCAGACGGCCAGCAGGTCGACCTCGAAGATCAGCGTCGCGTTGGGCGGAATCACACCGCCGGCGCCGCGCGCGCCGTAGCCCAGGTCGGCCGGGATCTGCAGCACGCGCGTGCCGCCGACCTTCATGCCCTGCACGCCCTCGTCCCAGCCGCGGATGACGTGGCCGGCGCCGAGCGGAAAGGCGAAGGGGCTGCCGCGGTCCTTGCTGGAGTCGAACTTGGCGCCGCGGCCATTGGCGGCGGCCGGGTCGTGCAGCCAGCCGGTGTAGTGCACCTGCACGCGCTGGCCGGCCTTGGCCTCGTCGCCGCTGCCGGTGACGGTGTCCTCGTACTGCAGGCCCGACGGGGTGGTGATCATGGAGGGTCCTTTCGAGTCCGGTCGACGACCGGGTTGCACAGGGCGCGCATGATGCCACCGCGGCACCGATGCACCCGTCAACGCCAGGGCCAGGCCTGCACCGCAGCGGTCAGCCAGTCGTTCACGGTAGCGGCCGGCAGCGCCGGCAGGCCCAGCACCGCGCCCGCCCGCCGCAGGGCGGCCAGCGGGTCCGACAGGTCGACCGCCTCGGCGCCGTTCTGCTTGCTGAGCTTCTGGCCATCGGCCGCCAGCACCAGCGGCGTGTGCAGATAGGCCGGCGTGGCCACGCCCAGCGCACGTTGCAGCAGGATCTGCCGCGGCGTGTTGTCGGCCAGGTCCTCGCCGCGCACCACGTGGGTGATGCCCTGCGCGGCGTCGTCGACCACCACCGCCAGTTGGTAGGCCGTCTGGCCGTCGGCGCGGCGCAGCACGAAATCGCCGACCTCGTGCGTGACGTCCTGCTGCTGCGGCCCCAGCCGGCGGTCGAGCCAGTCGACCACCACCGCGCGGCCGTCGTCATCGGCTGCGCAGCCGCCAGGCGCGCGCCGGCTGGCCGCGCAGGCCGCCGCGGCAGGTGCCGGGATAGACCCGCTCACCATGGCGCTGGTGAACCACGCCGCGCACCGCCAGCGCCTCGTCGATGGCCTTGCGTGTGCAGCCGCAGGGGTAGGCGCGGCCGGCGGCAACCAGGCGATCGAGCGCCTGCGCATACAGCGGCTCGCGCGCCGACTGCCACTGCGGCGGCTCGTCGGGCAGCAGGCTGCAGCGCTGCAACTGTCCGAGGATGACGAGGTCCAGCCCCTGCTTGCAGCGTTCGCGGTCGACATCCTCGATGCGCACCAGCCAGCGCCCGCCCTGCTCGCGAGCATCCAGCCAGCTGGCCAGCGCCGCCACCAGCGACCCGGCATGCAGCGGCCCGGTGGGCGAGGGCGCGAAGCGACCCCGGTAGCCGATGCCGTCGGCACTCACTGCGCGCAGTCGAGCAGGGCCTTGCGCGTGGTGGCGCTGCCGAGCTGCTGCAGCCACCACTGCAGCGCCAGTCCACTGGGCGGACGGCGCTCGCCCCTGGGCCCGGTGGTGCAGCGCCAGGCGTAGCTCATGCGCGTCAGCGCCGGCGGCCGGCGCGTGGCCTTGACCACCAGTTCGCCGCGCACGATCAGCGGCTCGGCCAGGTGCTGCGGCACGAAGCCCGCGCCCAGGCCGCGGCGCAGCAGCTCGATCTTGTCGGCCGCGCTGTCGACCGTCATCACCTCCTGCCCCGGCAGCAGGTTGACGGTGCGCGGCGACAGCCGCTGCGCCGAATCGGCCACTGCCACCGCGCGGTGGTGCACCAGCACGTCGTCGTCGAGCGGACCGTCGTGCGTGGCCAGCGGGTGGTGCGGCGACACGACGTAGACGAAGGGCATCTCGCCCAGCGGCTCGACGGCGATGCCCGGCGGCGGCGCGTCGACGGTGGCAGCCACGCCGATGGCCAGGTCGGCCTGACCACTGACCAGGGCCTCCCAGGTGCCCGACAGCACCTCGGCGCGCAGGCGCAGCCGCGTGCCCGGGCTGCCGGGCGCATCGCCGCCGCTGCGGCCCTGCGGGTCCAGCGCGTAGAAGGCCTCGCAGAGCTCGAACACCGGGCGGCGCGAGATCACGTCGTCGATCACGATCGTCAACTGGCTCTCCCAGCCGGTGGCCACGCGGCGCACGCGGTTGGCCACGGCGTCGATCTCGCTGAGCAGGCGACGGCCTTCCTGCAGCAGCTCCTCGCCAGCCGCAGTGAGGCGCGCCTGGCGCGAGCGGCGGTCGAACAGCAGCACGTCCAGCGCCTCCTCCAGCTGGCGCACGCTGTAGGTCAGTGCCGAGGGCACCTTGCCGAGCTCGCGCGCCGCGGCGGCGAAGCTGCCGGTGCGCGCGATGGTGTCCATCATGACCAGGGCATCGGGGGTCAGGGCCAGGCTGCGGTCGGTCATGGTGAGGGCGGTCAGGCAAGGCCGGAGCGGCGACGCTTCATCTTATTTGAACGAAAGCTTCAAGCCCCGACCGCCATGCCGTGGGGGCCCGCGACCTACAGTGGCGTCACTGCATTCGAAGGAGGCATTGCATGATCACCCTGCGCAAAGCCAATGACCGCGGCCACGCCGAACATGGCTGGCTGGACAGCTGGCACAGCTTCTCGTTCGCCGACTACCACGACCCGGCGCACATGGGCGTGGGCAACCTGCGCGTCATCAACGAGGACCGCATCCAGCCCGGCACCGGCTTCGGCACCCATGGCCACCGCGACATGGAGATCGTCAGCTACGTGCTCGACGGCGCACTCGCGCACCAGGACAGCATGGGCAACGGCAAGCCGGGTGGCACGAACGCGGGTGTCATTCGCCCCGGCGACGTGCAGCGCATGAGCGCCGGCACCGGCGTGCTGCACTCCGAGTTCAACCATTCACGTGAGCAGGCGACGCATTTCCTGCAGATCTGGATCCTGCCACGCCACCGCGGCATCGAGCCCGGCTACGAGCAGAAGCACTTCGACGCCGCCAGCAAGCGCGGCCAGCTGCGCCTGGTCGCGTCGCCCGACGGTGCCGAGGGTTCGGTGACGATCCATGCCGATGCCAGCATCCGTGCCGGCCTCTTCGACGGCGACGAGGCGGCCGAACAGCCGCTGACGCGCGGCCGGCTGACCTACGTGCACGTCGCCCGCGGTGCGCTCGGCGTCAATGGCCAGCGCCTGGGCGCCGGTGACGCCGTCGCGCTGCGAGACGAAGCGCTGCTGCGCCTGTCGCAGGGCGAAGCGGCCGAGGTGCTCGTCTTCGACCTCGCACCGCATTGACCCCCCTCTCTGCCATCTCTTCCCACCCCTTCACCTGGATCCATCCCATGAGCATCGTCATCGTCTACCACAGCGGCTACGGCCACACGAAGAAGATCGCCGAGGCCGTCGCCGCCGGCAGCGGCGGCAGCCTGCTGCCCATCGACGCCGAGGGCAACCTGCCCGCAGGCGGCTGGGAACAGCTGCTCGCGGCCAAGGCCATCGTCTTCGGCACGCCCACCTACATGGGCGGCCCGAGCTGGCAGTTCAAGAAGTTTGCCGACGCATCGTCCAAGCCCTGGTTCAGCCAGCAGTGGAAGAACAAGCTGGCAGCGGGCTTCACCAACTCGGCGTCGATGAATGGCGACAAGCTGTCGACGCTGCACTATCTGTTCACGCTCAGCCAGCAGCACGGCATGCTGTGGGCAGGCACCGGCATGATGCCCAGCAACAGCAAGGCCGCCACGCGCAACGACATCAACTATGTCGCCTCGTCGTCGGGCCTGATGACCACCACGCCGTCCGACGCGTCGACCGACGAGATGGTGCCGGGCGATATCGCCACCGCCAAGGCCTTCGGCCAGCGCGTGGCCGACGCGCTGGCGCTGCTGAAGGACTGACGAGCACCAGGGCGGGCCGCTACAGTCCCGCCCATGGTTGCAGCGACGGCCCTGTGGCAGGTGCTGCCCGGCATCGACTGGGCGGCGCTGGTCGTCTTCTTCGTCACCTGGGTCGGCTACGCGCGGTTTGCGCGCCAGCGCTCGTTCGCCCGGCCCTCGCTGCTGGGCAGTTCCAACCGCGAACGCGAACGCTGGATGTGGCAGGCCGCGGCGCGCGACAACCGTGTCTTCGACGGCGTGGTGGTGCAGAACCTGTCGGCCAGCCCGTCGTTCTTTGCCTCCACCTCCATCCTGGTCATCGGCGGCCTGCTGGCCGTGCTGTCCAGCAGCGAGCAGGCCAGCGAGATCGTGCGCGAGGTGCCCTTCGCGGCGCGCACCTCGATGCTGGTCTTCGACCTCAAGGTCGTGCTGCTGCTGGCGGTCTTCGTCTTCGCCTTCTTCCGCTTCACCTGGAGCCTGCGGCAGTACAGCTTCGGGGCGCTGCTGGTGGCGGCGGCGCCGTCGCATGCCGAACTGCAGCGCGACGATGCGCAGCGCACCGCCTTCGCCCGTCGCGCCGGCCGCGTCATGGGGCTGGCGGCCGAGAGCTTCAACGACGGCCTGCGCGCCTACTACATGGCGTTCGCCGCCACGGCCTGGTTCTTCTCGCCATGGGCGATGATGGCCGGCGCGTTGAGCGTGGTGTGGGTGCTGTACCGGCGCGAATTTCACTCCGAGGTGCTGCAGGCGCTGGAGGACCTCTAGCTACCAGCGTCAAGGTCCGCAGCGCGCTGGGGGACCGTGCGCCCGGGCCCCGTCACCTAACTCGAGTGCGACCTCAGGCCGCCGGGACGGCGGCGCGCAGACGGTCCTCACCCGGCAGCCACATCACCGCCAGCGCGCTCAGCATCGACACGCCTGCCATCACCAGCAGCATGGCCGCGAAGCCGTTGGCCTTGACCATCGGGCCCAGCAGCCAGACGGCGCCCGAACTGAAGCCGAAGGCCACCGTCAGCCGCATGCCGGCCACGCGCGAGCGCAGGCGGTCGTCGACATAGCGCACGATCATCGCGTCGGTGAACGGGATGGCGCCGAAGATCATCGCCATCGTGCCCAGCAGCGCAACGAAGATCCACCAGCCGTGGGCATGCGCGGCCAGCACCAGCAGCGGCACCTGGCCGAGCACGATGGCCAGGTACAAGGGCTTGAGCGGGTAGCGGTCGATCAGGCGGCCGACGATCAGCTGCGCCAGCGAGGCCACCGCATAGACCGCGGCCAGCAGCGCCCCCAGCGTCGACGGGTCCTCGACCAGGCCTTGCAGGCGCTCGGCCATCAGGCGGCCGTTGCCGTTGGTGGTGACGTTGAAGAGCACGCCCGAGGCAATGGCTGCGGCCGTCATCACCACGAAGACGCGCGCCAGCATGGCCGCGGGCAGCGGCACGGCGGCCTTGGTCGTGCGTCGCGCCGGCGGCTCGGTCTCGACCGGCACCCACTTCATGAACATCAGCCCCAGTCCCAGCGTCAGCACGCCGGGCACCACGAACGCCCAGCGCCAGCCGGCCCAGGCCACCAGCAAGCCGGTCAGCCCGGCTGCCGCCGCGATGCCCAGGTTGCCCGACAGCCCGCTCCAGCCGATGGTGCGGCCCGGCCGGGTGCTGTGCTGCAGCAGCATCGGGATGCCCACCGGGTGGTAGATCGCCGAAAAGGCGCCCAGCAGCGTCAGTGCAGCAGCCAGCTGCCAGGCATTCTGCGCCAGCGAGGCCAGCAGCGACGAGGCACCGATGCCGAAGAAGAAGAGCAGCATCATGCGCCGCCGGCCCCACAGGTCGCCCAGCCGCCCGGCCGGCGCCGAACCCAGGCCGAACATCACGAAGGCGCCGACGCCATACGGCATCAGGTCCTCCCAGCGCGCAAAGCCGAAGTCGGCGGCGATCGCCGCCACCGCAGTGGCGAAGATCAGCAGGAACAGATGGTCGAGCGCATGCGCCAGGTTCAGCAGCAGGGTCAGGGAGCGCGGGATGCGGTTCATCAGCGGATGGCGTGTGGTGCGGCCGGGCCGCCCACAACGACGACCGGGCGGGCTAGAGCGCGACACCGTTGATCGTGGCCGACTTCAACTCCGACCGCTCCAGCACGGTGCCGGCGGCGTTGCGGGACTCCTCGCGCGCCGGTATGCCGCGTCCGACGACATACCAGACATACTCGACGGCGACCGAGGCGTCCGTGGTCTGCCGATAGCGGCAGGTCTCGAAGCTGCGCCCGTGAACGGTGATCGACTCGCGTGCCTCATAGGTGTAGGTGGTGCTGCTCGACCCGGAACTGGGCGGGAACGGGAACGGGGCGTTGATGTAGGTCGTCGTGGCCGCCAAGGTCTTGGTCAGCGATTGGCCGATCTGCAGCGTGAATTCGTTGTTGAGCACGGGCGGTGAAAAAACGGTCCGGCTGGTCAGGTTGGCGCCGGAAAACGAGATCTGGGCCTCGCTGCCCAGCGAACGGGTGAGCTCGTTGTCCGCGATCTGTTCATAGGCCAGGACGGTGGAGTCCATCGCTTGCCCCGACTGGTTGCCAGTGACCCGGCTGTTGACGCGCAGCGCCGCCTGGCCCTCGAAGGCGACGGCTGCCTCGACGAGTCCGGAGATGGTGTATTCGCCGGACGAAGTGGAGGGGCTGAAGACGGTGTTGGTATAGACCGCCTCGTAACGGTTGCCAACGCGCAAGGCCTCGCTGGCCGGCATCATGCACCCGTTGAGGGCCCCGGTGCTGCCGCCGCCGCAGTTCACCCGGCTGCAGACCTGGCTGGCGAAATCCTGCACCGCGCCATAGTCGGTCAGCTGATTGTTCGTGAATACCCCGTAGCCATAGGCTCTGCCGTTGGAGACCCCGAGGTAGTTGCCATTGCCGAAGTCACGAACATCGAACAGCTTGCCTTCGAAGGGGTAGTTCGGGATCACGGCCGGTGGGGCGCTTCCGAACAGGCTGGGATAGGTGATCTGTGCCCACTGGAACAGCTGATCGTTGCTGATCGCCTGGGCGGCCAGCGCCCGGGCGCGCTTGACTTCCCCATCGGCCAAGGCCTGCGGGGATCCGTCCGCGGCGCCGCCACCGCAGGCGGCCAAGGTCATGGTGGCCGCAAGGGCCAGAGCGGCTTTCGTGGCTTGAAGCATGGGGATGGTTCTCCGACTCTGAATTTGCAACGATCCGGCAGCACGCTGTCGGTCACAGCTTGGCGACGATAGCAGCGTCGTGACCTGCTGCAAGGGCCGATTCGGACCATGTCGGCCACAAAGTCATGGCTCTGCCCGGTTGAGAACGGGCAGCGGCGGCCCGGGGCGGCCGCCGCTGACGGGGTGTGGCGCGCTTTCAGGCCGTGGGCGTCATCCCCATGCGCCGCCGGTACCACTCGTGAAAGTGCTGCATGCCGTCTTCCATCGGGCTCTGGTAGGGGCCGGATTCGTCGTCGCCGCGCGCCATCAGGGCCGCGCGGCCGGCATCCATGCGCTCGCCGATCTCGTCGTCCTCGATGCAGGTCTCCATGTAGGCGGCCTGCTCGGCTTCGATGAAGTCACGCTCGAAGGCGGCAATCTCTTCGGGGTAGAAGAATTCCACGAGGTTGAGCGTCTTGCGCGGCCCTCGAGGGAACAACGACGACACCACCAGCACATGCGGATACCACTCGACCATCACGGTCGGGTAGTAGGTCAGCCAGATGGCGCCATGGGCGGGCGGCTGGCCGTTGCGGTATTTCAGCACCGCGTCGTGCCAGCGCTGGTAGGCCGGCGAGCCGGCCTTGCGCAGGCGGTCGTGCACGCCCACCGTCTGCACCGAGTGTTCGGCGCCGAATTCCCAGCGCAGGTCGTCGCAGGTGACGAACGAACCCAGGCCCGGGTGGAAGGGGCCGACGTGGTAGTCCTCGAGATAGACCTCGATGAAGGTCTTCCAGTTGTAGTTGCACTCGTGCAGCACCGATTTCTCGAAGACATAGCCCGAGAAGTCGAGCTCGGCCGCCGGGCCCAGCGTGGCCAGGTCGGTCGCCACGTCGCGGCCCTTGGGCTCGAACAGCAGTCCGTGCCAGTTCTGCAGCGGGTAGTTGCGCAGGTTCAGGCAGGGGTCCTCGGCGAAGTGCGGCGCGCCGATCAGCTCGCCCTTCAGGTCGTAGGTCCAGCGGTGCAGCGGGCACACCACGCTGCCAGGCGTATGGCCACGGCCCTTGAGCATCACGGCCTGGCGGTGGCGACAGACGTTGGAGATCAGCTCGATGCCGGCTGGCGAGCGCACGAGCGCGCGACCTTCGGCCTCCTGGGCCAGGGCCAGGTAGTTGCCAACCTCAGGCACGGCCAGTTCATGCCCGAGGTAGCGCGGACTGGACTCGAAGATGAGCGACTGTTCTTTTCGGAACAGTTCCTCGTCGAAATAGGTGGTGACGGAGAGTTGAGTGCGGCTGCACTCGAGAGCTTCGAGACTGATGCTCAGGTCAGACATGATCCGAAAGGATCCTCCAGCAGAGTGTCCAAACCCCCACCTGGTGGCCCCGCAGGTGGGTTCAAGATCCGCGGCAACCGGTCGGGGTGGTTGCAGCGGGCCGCGGATTCTACCCAGCCCCTCTGTCGGGGGTCCATGCGCATCCCTTTGCCGGTCGGGTCAAGTTGCAGGACCGACTAAAATCATCCACCGCGTTCCCGCAATCCCATGGCCCGCACCAGCGTCACGACCCCCAAGGACCCTGCCAGCTACGAGCAGGCGGTGGCCGAACTCGACCAGCTCGTGCAGCGCATGGAAGCCGGCCAGCTGCCGCTGGACCAGTTGCTCGACAGCTACCGCCGCGGTAGCGACCTGCTGGTCTGGTGCCGCCAGCGGCTGCAGGCGGTGGAAGAGCAGGTCAAGCTGCTCGAGGACGGTCAGCTCAAGGCCTGGCCGCCGGCATGAGGGGCGCCGAATTCGACGCCTGGATGCGCCAGGGCCAGGCCGCGGTGGAGGCGGCCCTGCAGAGCTGGGTGCCCGCCGATGCGCCGGCCGGGCTGGGTGTGGCCATGCGCTACGGCGTGCTCGACGGCGGCAAGCGGCTGCGCCCGCTGCTGGCGCTGGCGGCAGCCCAGGCCACGGGGGGTGCCCCTGCGGCGTCGATGCGTGCGGCGGTGGCGGTGGAACTGATCCACGCCTATTCGCTGATCCACGACGACATGCCCTGCATGGACAACGACGTGCTGCGGCGGGGCAAGCCCACGGTGCACGTGCAGTTCGGCCAGGCCCAGGCCATGCTGGCCGGCGACGCCATGCACACGCTGGCCTTCGAGATCCTCACCGCGCCGCCCGAGGCCGGGTCCGGTTTCGATCTCGAGCCTGCGCTGCAGGCGCGGCTTTGCGCGCTGCTGGCGCGCGCCTCGGGCCATGCCGGCATGGCCGGCGGACAGGCGATCGACCTGGCCAGCATCGGGCGCCCGTTGACCGAAGCGCAGCTGCGCGACATGCACCGCCGCAAGACCGGCGCGCTGCTGCGGGCCAGCGTGCAGATGGGCGCGGCCTGCGGCCGCGTCGATGCCCACGCCTGGCAAGCGTTGTCGGACTATGGTGCCGCCCTCGGCCTGGCCTTCCAGGTCGTCGACGACATCCTCGACGTGACGCAGGAATCGGCCACGCTGGGCAAGACGGCCGGCAAGGATCAGGACGCCAACAAGCCCACCTACGTGACCGTGCTCGGGCTGGACGCTGCACGCCACCATGCAGCCGAGTTGCACGCCCAGGCGCACGCCGCACTCTCGCGCAGCGGCCTGGCCGACGTGGCCGCGCTGGCCCTGCTGGCCGACCGCGTGGTCGACCGGGACAACTGAAATGAAACGACCCCCACGCTCACTTCGCTCGCTGCCCTCCGAGGGGGAGCGTCAGTGGCTTCGGGCGGCCGGGCGCCACTGACATGCCGAAATTCGCCTTGCTCGACACCATCGCCAGCCCGGCCGACCTGCGCCGGCTGCCCCGTCAGGAACTGCCCCGCCTGGCCCAGCAGTTGCGCGACTTCGTGCTGCACAGCGTCAGCCAGACCGGCGGCCACCTGTCCAGCAACCTGGGCACGGTGGAGCTGACGGTGGCGCTGCATTACGTCTTCAACACCCCCTGGGACCGGCTGGTGTGGGACGTGGGGCACCAGACCTACCCGCACAAGATCCTCACCGGCCGCCGCGAGCGCATGGCCACGCTGCGGCAGCTGGGTGGCATCAGCGGTTTTCCGCGCCGCGACGAGAGCGAATACGACACCTTCGGCACCGCACACAGCAGCACCAGCATCTCGGCCGCGCTGGGCATGGCGCGCGCCGCGCGGCTCAAGGGCGAGGAGCGCAAGGCCGTGGCCATCATCGGCGACGGTGCCATGACTGCCGGCATGGCGTTCGAGGCGTTGAACAACGCCGGCGTCTCGCACGAGGGCGACAACGCCGACCTGCTGGTGGTGCTGAACGACAACGACATGTCGATCAGTCCGCCGGTCGGTGCGCTCAACCGTTACCTGGCGCGGCTGATGAGCGGCCAGTTCTACACCGCCGCACGCGAAGGCGCGAAGGCGGTGCTGAAGAATACGCCGCTGTTCGAGCTGGCGCGCCGCTTCGAGGAGCATGCCAAGGGCATGCTGGTGCCGAGCACGATCTTCGAGGAATTCGGATTCCAGTATGTCGGTCCGATCGACGGCCACGACCTCGATTCGCTGATTCCGACGCTGGAGAACCTGCGCGGCAGGCGCGGCCCCCATTTTCTGCACGTCGTCACCAAGAAGGGCTATGGCTACAAGCTGGCCGAGGCCGACCCCGTCAACTACCACGGCCCCGGCAAGTTCGACCCCGCGGTCGGCCTCGTCAAGCCGGCCACGCCGCCCAAGCCGACCTACACACAGGTCTTCGGCCAATGGCTGTGCGACATGGCCGAGGCCGACGAACGGCTGATCGGCATCACGCCGGCGATGCGCGAAGGTTCGGGCATGGTCGAGTTCCACCGTCGTTTTCCGAAGCGCTATTTCGACGTCGGCATCGCCGAGCAGCATGCCGTGACCTTTGCCGCCGGACTGGCCTGCGAAGGGCTGAAGCCGGTGGTGGCGATCTATTCCACCTTCCTGCAGCGCGGCTACGACCAGCTGATCCACGACGTCGCGCTGCAGAACCTGCCGGTGGTCTTTGCGCTCGACCGCGCCGGCCTGGTGGGTGCCGACGGCGCCACCCATGCCGGCGCCTACGACATCGCCTTCGTGCGCTGCATCCCCAACTGCAGCATGCTGACGCCCAGCGACGAAAACGAATGCCGCCAGGCGCTGACCACGGCCTTCCGCCGCGACCACCCGGTGGCCGTGCGCTACCCGCGCGGCAGCGGCATCGGCGCCGCCATCGAAGCGGGCCTGAACGATTGGCCCTGGGGACGCGGCGTGGTGCGGCGGCGCGGCCGCGGCGTGGCGGTGCTGGCTTTCGGCACCGTGCTGCACCCGGCGCTGGCGGCGGCCGATTCGCTGGACGTCACGGTGGTCGACATGCGCTTTGCCAAGCCGCTGGACGAGGCCCTGGTGCTCGAGATGGCCCGCAGCCACGATGCCATCGTCACCGTCGAGGAGGGTTGCGTCGACGGCGGCGCGGGCTCGGCGGTGGGCGAATGCCTGGCTGCGGCGGGGCTGGCCGTGCCGCTGCTGCACCTGGGGCTGCCCGATCGTTTCGTCGAGCATGGCGATCCCGCCAAGCTGCTGGCCCGATGCGGCCTCGACGCCGCCGGCATCGAGGCCTCGATCCGCCAGCGCTTCTTCCCGCGCCCGGCGCTCAGCGCCGTCAACGCCTGATCCGGCTGACGATTCAACGGATTCGCACGCCGTCGTGTAAACCCTGCGACGGCAGCAACCTCCCAACGGTGCGATCCTTTGCCCCCTGATGACGAACCTGACCGACGCCCTTCACATCCCCGACACGCAGAGCGAGCGCGACGAGCGCCACCTCGTGATCCAGCGCGTGGGCGTGAAGGACGTGCGCTATCCGCTGCAGCTGCGCGTGGCCGGTGCCGTGCAGTCGACGGCGGCGCTGTGGGCGCTGGACGTCACGCTGCCGGCCGAGCAGAAGGGCACGCACATGTCGCGCTTCGTCGCCTGGCTGGAGGACAACACCGAGCCGCTGGACGCCGCCACCCTGCGTGCGCGCCATGCGCAGATGCTCGACAAGCTGCACGCCACCGACGGCCGCATCGAGGCCGCGTTCTCCTTCTTCCTGAAGAAGCGCGCGCCGGTGTCGGGCCTGCAGAGCCTGCTCGACTACCAGGGCCGCTGGATCGCCGAGACGCGCGGCGGCGTGACGTCGATCTGGGCCGAGGTCGGCGTGCCGGTGAAGAGCCTGTGCCCGTGCAGCAAGGAGATCGCCGACTACGGCGCGCACAACCAGCGCTCGCTGGTGACGATCCGCGTCGAGTTGCTGCAGGCGGTCGAATGGCACGAACTGGTGCGCTTTGCCGAGGACGAGGCCAGCAGCGAGATCTGGCCGATGCTCAAGCGCAGCGACGAGAAGTGGGTCACCGAGCGTGCCTACGAGAACCCCAAATTCGTCGAGGACCTGGTGCGCGACGTCGCGCTGCGCCTGAACCAGGACGCGCGCATCGGGCGTTATGCGGTGGACGTCGAGAATTTCGAGTCGATCCACAATCATTCTGCCTATGCCCGCATCGAGCGGGCATAGGCGCCGGCCCGACGGGTCGGCCGCGCCTACGGCGCGTGAATGATGGCGGCAACGGCTCACATGCCGCAGGCATGTGAGCGTTGTCACAACATTCTGCCTATGCCCGCATCGAGCGGTAGGCTTCAGCGCCGCACGGCGTTCAGCACCAGCAGTGACGCGCAGGCGGCAAAGGCGAGTGCCGGTACCCAGGCCAGGCCCTGGGCCAGGGCCGGCGTCGGCGATACCGCCAGCACGGTGCCGATGCGCACCAGCGCCGCACCAGCCAGCGTCGCCGACAGCGCGCCGCTCATCAGCCCCTCGCGACCCGTGGCGCCCAGCGCCAGCGCAGCACTGAAGGCCGCGCACAGCAGCAAGGCCCAGCCGGCGCCGGCGGCGAGTTGGGCCACGATCCACAGCCCGAGCCCGGGCGCGAAGGCCGCGCCCGCGGTGCCCAGCATCGCCAGTTCGGCGCCGATGGCCATCGTCGCCGGCGCCCCCAGGCGGCGCGCCAGCAGCCCGGCCGGCAGCAGGGTGAGGTTGAAGCCGACCCAGAAGATCGGCAGCAGCGACGGCAGATCGCTGGCCGCCGTATGGCGCAGCGCCAGGGCCGGACTCGAGACCGCCTGGTGCCACTGGAAGGCGAGCGCGCCGATGGCACAGGCCAGCAGGAAGGCGGCCACCGTGCCGCGCCCGGCCGGCGCCGCGGCCGGCGGCGGCGCTGCGGTGGCGGTCGCCTGCCGGGCCAGCGCGCGCTCGGCCGCCACCATGCCCAGCGTCACCAGCGCCAGCGCCAGCGCGGCCAGCCCGAAGGGCAGGCGGGGATCCAGGGCCTTGAGCTGCAGGCCGAGGTACGGCGCCAGCGCGTTGGCCACGCCGAGGCCGAAGCTGGCCAGCGCCACCATCATCGGCTGCGACGGCCTGGCGACGTAGCGCCCCAGCATCGTCAGCGGCGGCGCGCGCAGCGCCGAGGTGGTGACCACCCACAGCAGCGTGATGGCGACGAACAGACCCGGCGAGCCTTGCGGCGCGGCCCAGGGCAGCGCCAGGAAGGCCGCGGCCGACAGCAGGCTGACCGCCAGCACCCAGCGCCCGAGGCGGCCCAGCACGCGCGCCGCGCGATCGCTGGCCAGGCCGACCGCGAGGTCGGTGGCGATGAAGACCAGCTGGTCGGCCAGCAGCAGCCAGGGCACCCAGCGCACACCCAATCCGGCCTGCCCGGCCAGCGCCGGCAGGTAGGCTACGTAGACGATCCAGCCGAGCGCGAAGGCGAACTGCACCGCCGCCAGGTACAGGCCGATGGCGGCGGGCACGCGGGGCGCGGTCGCGGTGGCGCCCATCACGCGGCGTTCAGGCCGGGAAGGTGCCCGGCAGCAGGATCGAGCGGTCGACGGTGCCGATCTTCGTATGGCCGCAGAAGGCCATCGTCAGGTCGAGCTCCTTGTGGATGATCTCCAGCGCCTGGGTCACGCCGGCCTGGCCCATCGCGCCCAGGCCGTAGACCATGGCGCGGCCGATGTAGGTGCCGCGCGCGCCCAGCGCCCAGGCCTTGAGCACGTCCTGGCCGCTGCGGATGCCGCCGTCCATGTGCACCTCGATCCTGGAGCCGACCTCGGCCACGATGGCCGGCAGCGCCTGGATGCTGGAATCGGCACCGTCGAGCTGGCGGCCGCCGTGGTTGCTGACGATCAGCGCATCGGCGCCGCTGTCGGCGGCCAGGCGGGCGTCCTCGACGTCCTGGATGCCCTTGAGGATCAGCTTGCCGCCCCAGCGCTTCTTGATCCACTCGACGTCGCCCCAGTTCAGGCGCGGGTCGAACTGCCGGGCCGTCCATTCCGACAGGCTGCCCATGTTCTCCACGCCCTTGACGTGGCCGACGATGTTGCCGAACTGCCGGCGCTGCGTGCCCAGCATGCCCAGGCACCAGCGCGGCTTGGTCGCCATGTTGACGATGTTGCGCAGCGTCAGCTTGGGCGGCGCCGACAGGCCATTCTTCAGATCCTTGTGGCGCTGGCCGAGGATCTGCAGGTCCAGCGTCAGCACCAGCGCGTCGCACTTCGCGGCCTTGGCGCGGTCGATCAGCCGCTCGATGAAGTCGCGGTCGCGCATCACGTAGAGCTGGAACCAGAACGGCTGCCGCGTGTGGGCGGCAATGTCCTCGATCGAGCAGATGCTCATCGTCGACAGCGTGAAGCGGATGCCGAAGGCCTCGGCCGCCTTGGCCGCCAGGATCTCGCCGTCGGCATGCTGCATGCCCGTCAGGCCCACCGGGGCGATGGCCACCGGCATCTTCACGTCGATGCCGACCATCTTCGTGGCCGTGCTGCGGTCTTCCATGTTGACGGCCACACGCTGGCGCAGGCGGATCTTCTGGAAGTCGCTCTCGTTGGCGCGGTAGGTGCTCTCGGTCCAGCTGCCGGAATCGGCATAGTCGTAGAACATGCGCGGCACGCGTCTTTCGGCCAGGCGGCGCAGGTCCTCGATGGTGGTGATGACGGTCATGGCGGTATGGGTCTCCTCGCGGCGCGAATGCTAGCGAGGGCTAGCGCGGCGCTCGCCGTCGGCGGCCGGAAAGTTCTTCGGGTGTGGCCGGAGCCGGCGGCGGGTGCAGGCGGTCCTGCACCAGCGCCATGGCGTCGATGGCGATGCGGGCGCAACAGCCGGTCAGCCAGTCGCAGAACTCGGCCGCCGCGCCGTCGCCGCCATGCGGCGCCACCTGGTAGAGCAGCTGCGGCCGCGTGAAGGGGCCGAACAGCGGCAGCAGCCGGCCCTCGGCCAGCGCCTGGCGCGCCAGGCTGGGCCGACCCAGCACCACGCCCTGGCCGCAGAGGGCGGCCTCCAGCGTCAGCCCCAGGTCGACCAGCCTGGGGCCGTCGGTCGGCTCCGGCCAGTCCAGGCCGGCGGCCATGAACCAGGGCCGCCAGGGCTCGATCGGCGTGCGCAGCAAGGGGGCATGCCGCAGGTCGGCCGGGGCCTTCAGTGCCGGCAGATTGGCCAGCAGGCCGGGTGCTGCCATCGGCAGCACCACGTCGTCGAGCAGCATGTCGCCTTCGGCCGCTGCATCGCTGGCGCGCACCTCCACGTCGGCGCTGCCGGCGTTGACGTCCAGGAACGGGATCGACAGCACGATCTCCAGCTCCAGGTCCTCGTGCGCCTGCGTGAACGAGCCGAGCTCGGGCACCAGGATCAGCCGCGCGAAGGTGGGCGGCGCGCACACGCGCAAGCGGCGCCGGCGCTGCGCCGCGCGCCGGTGCTGCGGCATCGCCGCCAGCAGCGCCAACGCGCTGCGCACCTGGTCCAGGTAGTCGCGCCCGCCGGCGGTCAGCGCCAGCGACTTGCCCTGGCGGGTGAAGAGGGGCTGGCCGAGCAGGTCTTCCACCGCCGCCACGCGCTTGCCCACCGCGCTGGCGGTGACGTGCAGTTCGCCGGCGGCGCGTTCGTAGCTGCCCAGCCGGGCCGCGGCCTCGAAGGCGCGCAGGCCGTCGATCGAGGGAAAGCGCAGATCGGCGGGGCTGGCCATGCGGCGAGTCTAGGCTTTCGGGCACGGGCACGGGCCCGGCCCGGCCCGGGCAGCAGCGGCCGCCGGCGCCGGGGCTGTTTATGATCGATCGATGACGTCCATCGACCACACCCGGCAGCATCCGCCGGGCTGGGTGCGCAAGGTCTGGCTCGCGGCCGGCGCGCTGGCGCTGGCCACCGGTGTGGTGGGCGCGGTGCTGCCGGTGCTGCCCACCACGCCCTTCGTCTTGCTGGCCGCCTACTGCTTCGCACGCGGCAGCCCGCGCTGGGAGCGCTGGCTGCTGCGCCATCCGCGCTTCGGCCCGATGGTGCGCGCCTGGCGGGCGCGGCGCGTGATCCCGCTGCGTGCCAAGCAGCTGGCCTGGACAATGATGGTCGTGAGCTCGGTCTCGTCGTGGTGGCTGATGGCCGACCCCTGGCGCTGGCTGCCCGGCCTGGTGTGCGCCGTGACCGCGTGGTGGATGTACCGGCTGCCCAGCCGGTAACGCTGTCCGCCGTGGCCGTCGGCCGCCCCTATTCGTACTCGCCCTTCAGGCTCGGCCGCGGTGGCGGCCGCGGCCGCGGCGAGAAATTCAGCCGCGCCTGGGCGCCAGCGCTGCCGCTGACTTGTGCCGGCACATCGGCCTGCGCCACCAGCTGGTCGGGGTGCCACAGGCGCAGGTTGGCGGCCCCGTCGGGCACGCCGCGCAAGGTGGCGCGGCCGGTGGCGTCTGTCACCGCCACCCAGGGTGTGGGGCTGGCATAGAGGTGGCCACGCATCGAGCCGTGCAGGTGGCAGCCGATGCCGGTGGCGCCGGGGGCGTCGATGACCACGTCGGCCGAGGTCTCGCGGCCGCCGCGTGCGGCGGCCAGGCGGAACTCGAAGCTCTTGGCCGGCGCGATCGAGCCCAGCGGACCGCCTGCCACCGAACGCACATGGTGGTCGAAGCGGTCGCGGTTGACGAAGCGCACCGTGCTGCCCAGCGGGACCGCGGTCACATAGGGCTCGAAGCGGATCTCGCGCTGCACGATCAGCACCGGCTCGGGCGCCGGCGCCAGCGGCACGGCGGCGCCGCCCGTGGGCAGCAGGGCCACCACCACGTCAGGGGCCGGCTTGCCGTCGGGCGTGGTGACGGTGACGTTTAAATCGGCGGCGTGGACGGGCAGCCAGGCGGGCAGCAAGGTCAGCGCCAGCAGGGCAGCGGCTCTCAGGTTGCGGGGCAGGGCATGCATGGCGGCCACTATACGCAGCGGCCGTGACGGGCGCGAGCGGCCCGGCTGCGGCGAACCGATCAGGAAGCCGCCTCGTCGTCGAACAGCGACGCCTCCACCCGTGCCGGCGGGGCATCGCTGCGGCGTGGGCCGCGGCTGTCGCTGGCCTTCGCATCGCGCTTCGCCTCGCCCTGGGCGCGTGTCAGGCTGCCGGCGCGCACGCCGAGCAGGCGCAGCCTGCGGCCCAGGTCCACGCGCTTGAGGCACACACCCGCGGCACGGCGGATGGCGGCGGCATCGGCGGTGGCCTCGGCCAGGGTCTGGTCACGGGTGACGGTGCGGAAGTCGTCGAAGCGCAGCTTGATGCCGATGGTGCGGCCCCTGTAGCCTTTGCGCTGCAGGTCAGCGGCCAGCTGCTCGCACAGTTGCGTGAAGACCGCGCCCAGTTCCGCCTTGTCGGCCACCGCGTGCAGGTCGCGCTCGAAGGTGGTCTCGCGGCTCATCGACACCGGTTCGCTGTGCGTCACCACCGGGCGGTCGTCGACGCCGTGCGCGGCGTCGTGCAGCCAGCGGCCGTAACTGCGGCCGAAGCGTTCCACCAGCCAGGCGCGCGGCCGCTCGGCCAGTTCGCCGATGGTGGCGATGCCCAGCGCCGCCAGCCTGATGCCCGCCTTGGGGCCGATGCCGTTGATGCGCCGCACCGGCAGCGGCCAGATGCGCGTGGCGATGTCGGCCTCGGTCAGCACCGTCAGGCCGTCGGGCTTGTCCAGTTCGCTGGCGATCTTGCTCAGCAGCTTGTTGGGCGTAACGCCGATCGAGCAGCTCAGCCCGGTGCTGCGGCGCACGTTGTTGCGGATCTCCTGCGCGATGGCGCGCACGCCGCCGCTGGCGTCGTGGCCCACCACATCCTGCGCGCCCGCAACCGCGCTGAGGTCGATGTAGATCTCGTCGATGCCGCGGTCCTCGATGACCGGCGCCACCTCGGCCACCGCGGCCTTGAACAGGCGCGAATAGCGCCGGTACTCGTCGAAGTCCACCGGCAGCAGCACCGCCTGCGGGCACAGCGCGGCCGCCTTCATCAGCCCCATCGCCGAATTGACGCCGTAGGCGCGCGCGGCATAGGTGGCGGTGGTGATGACGCCGCGGCCCTGGTAGTCGCGCAGCGTGGCAAAGCGCCGCGTGCCGTCGGCCAGCGGCACCGGCTGGTGGCGGCGGCCGCCGCCGATGACCACCGGCTGGCCCTTCAGCTCGGGGTAGCGCAGCAGCTCCACCGACGCATAGAAGGCGTCCATGTCGAGGTGTGCGATCCAGCGGCGGCGCGGCGGCATGGCGGCGAGGGTACAACCGCGGCATGTCCGACGAATACCAGATCCCGGTGCCGCCCTCGTTCCAGGCCGTGCATGCCGATGCGCGCGGCCGGCTGCGGTTGCCGCGCGATCAATTCCGTGCCCGCTACGAGCTGTGCGAAGACCTGGCGCTGGCGCTGGTGGAGCGCGCGCAGGCGATCCGCTTCGACCTCGGCGTCACCGAGGCCGACGTGCTGGAACGCATCGCGCAAGGCCTGCAGCCGCCGGCGGCGGGGCTGGACGAGGCCGAGGCGGCCTGGGTCGTCACGCGGCTGGCCGAGCTGCTGGACTGGCCCTGGTCGGGCCGGCCGCAGCCGGCGGCGGGCGGCTGATCAGGCCGCCGCCAGCCGCGCGCGGTGCGCGGCGATGCGTGCGCGCACCTGTTCCGGCGCGGTGCCGCCGACGATGTTGCGCGCGTTCATCGAACCGCGCAGCGTCAGCACCGCGGCGACATCGGCATCGATCGAGGCGTGGATGGCCTGCAGTTCGGCCAGCGGCAGCTCGGCCAGGTCGAGGCCGCGGCCGAGCGCCACCTTGACCGCGTGCGCCACCGCCTCGTGGGCGTCGCGGAACGGCAGGCCCTTCTTCACCAGGTAGTCGGCGAGGTCGGTGGCGGTGGCATAGCCCTTGAGCGCGGCGCGCTCCATCGCGTCGGCCTTCACCGTGATGCCGCCGACCATCTCGGCCATGATGCGCAAGGTGTCGCTCAGCGTGTCGACGGTGTCGAACAGCGGCTCCTTGTCCTCCTGGTTGTCCTTGTTGTAGGCCAGGGGCTGGCCCTTCATCAGCGTCAGCAGCCCCATCAGGTGGCCGACCACGCGGCCGGTCTTGCCGCGCGCCAGTTCGGCCACGTCGGGGTTGCGCTTCTGCGGCATGATGGAGCTGCCGGTGCAGTAGCGGTCGGCGAGGTCGATGAAGTCGAAATTCTGGCTCTTCCAGAGCACGATCTCCTCGGCCAGCCGCGATACGTGCACCATGCAGATGGCCGCGAAGCTGCCGAATTCGAGCGCGAAGTCGCGGTCGCTGACGGCGTCCAGGCTGTTCTCGCACAGGCCGTCGAAGCCCAGCGTGGCCGCCACGCGCGCACGGTCCAGCGGGTAGCTGGTGCCGGCCAGCGCCGCGGCGCCCAGCGGCAGGCGGTTGACGCGACGGCGCACGTCGGCCAGGCGCTCGGCGTCGCGCGCGAACATCTCCACGTAGGCCAGCAGGTGGTGCGCAAAGCTCACCGGCTGCGCCACCTGCAGGTGCGTGAAGCCGGGCATCACCGTCTCGGCATGGGCATCGGCCAGCGTCACCAGCGCACGCTGCATCTCGGCCAGCAGCGGCTGCAGGCGGTCGATCTCGCCGCGCAGCCACAGGCGCACGTCGGTGGCCACCTGGTCGTTGCGGCTGCGGCCGGTGTGCAGCCGCTTGCCCGCGTCGCCCACCAGCGCCGTCAGCCGTGCCTCGATGTTGAGGTGCACGTCCTCGAGCTCGAGCTTCCATTCGAAGCGGCCGGATTCGATCTCGTCGGCGATCTGCGCCATGCCGCGGCGGATGGCGGCCAGGTCATCGGCGCCGATGATCCCTTGCGCGGCCAGCATCTCGGCATGCGCCAGGCTGCCGTCGATATCGGCGCGCCACAGGCGCTGGTCGAAGCCGACGCTGGCGGTGTAGCGCTTGACGAGTTCGCTCATCGGCTCGGAAAACAGCGCAGACCAGGCTTGGGCCTTGTTGGCCAGGGGATCGACGGACATCGTGGGGCTTGTGAGGGCGCGCGGGGGCTGCGCGGGGCTGCGTATTATCGACGCCACCCCCGAGCCGCCATGCCCGACCGCGACGACCTGCAGCCCGACTTCTCGCCCACCGGCAGCCGCCCGGCCAGCCTGTGGCCCGAAAGCCAGCGCGTCAGCGAATTCCGCAGCACCGCGCAGGCGCTGACCGGCTTCCAGCCGCTGGCCGACGAGCGCGAGCAGACGGCGACTGCTTTCGACGTCTGCCACCCGGCGCTGGGGCTGCGCGCGGTGCTGCTGGTGCAGGCGGTGCTGGCGGTGGCGGTGCTGGCCACCAGCGCCGATGGCGCCGACTGGCTGGCGCGCCAGGGCGCCGCGGCGTTCGGCGGCACCGCGGGCACCGTGCTGTGGCTGGTGCTGCTGTGTTCGACGCGGCGCTGGCTGGCCAGGCGCGGCGCGCCGGTGCGCGGCGCCGTGATGCTGGCCCTGGGCGCCGTGGTGGCGCTGGCCGCCTGGTGGCCGCTGTGGCTGGCCGGCCTGGCCGATGGCGGCGCCTTGCGCACGCTCGGCGTGCTGCTGGTCGGCGCCGGCCTTGCCGCGCTGCTGTGGGCCTGGCTGGAGCTGCGCGCCCGCATCTGGCAGCCGGCCACCGCCAGCGCGCGGCTGGCCGAGCTGCAGTCGCGCATCCGCCCGCACTTCCTGTTCAATACGCTCAATACCGCGGTGGCGCTGGTGCGTGTCGATCCGTCGCGGGCCGAGGCCGTGCTCGAGGACCTGTCGGAGCTGTTCCGCGTGGCGCTGGCCGAGACCGGCGCCGCGGTATCGCTGGCCGAGGAGGTGGCGCTGGCACGGCGCTACCTGGCGATCGAGGCGGTGCGCTTCGGCCCGCGGCTGGCCGTCCGCTGGGACATCGACGAGCGCGTGCTCGACGCGCGCGTGCCGCCGCTGGTGCTGCAGCCGCTGGTCGAGAATGCGGTGCGGCATGGCGTCGAGCCGGCAGTCGGCGGCGGCCGCATCCACATCGAGGCGGTGGCGCGGCGCGGCCAGGCGCTGATCACGGTGCACAACACGGTGGGGGACGAGCCCTCGGCCCCCGGCCATGGCATGGCGCTGCGCAACGTGCGCGAGCGCCTGCGCCTGCTGCACGACGTCGGCGGCCAGTGCGACACCTGGCGCGACGGGCAGGGCTTCCACGCCCGCATCACGGTGCCGCTGTGACGCCCACGCTGCGCACGCTGATCGTCGACGACGAGGAACTGGCGCGCCTGCGCCTGCGCAGCCTGCTGCAGGCCGTCGACGACCCGCCGGTGCAGGTGATCGGCGAAGCCGCCGATGCGCAGACGGCGCTGGCGGTGCTGCAGGTCGATGGCGGCTGCGACCTGGTGCTGCTGGACATCCGCATGCCCGGGCGCGACGGCCTGCAGCTGGCGGCGGCGCTGCGCTCGCTGCCGCAGCCGCCGTCGGTGGTCTTCGTCACCGCACACGGCAGCCATGCACTGCGTGCCTTCGACCTCGACGCCGTCGACTACCTCACCAAGCCGGTGCTGCGCGAGCGCCTGCAGGCCGCACTCAAGCGCGTGGTGCAGCGGCGCTGGCCGGTGGAGAGCCAGCCGGCGCCACTGGCCGAGGAGCCGGTGCTGGTGGTCAACGACCGTGGCCGCATGCGGCGCATCCCGGTGGCCGAGGTGCTGGTGCTCAAGGCCGAACTGAAGTACGTGACGCTGCGCACCGCGCAGGGCAGCCACCTGCTCGACGATTCGCTGACCGAACTGGAACGGCGCCTGGGCCGCGGCTTCATCCGCATCCACCGCAACGCGCTGGTGGCCGCGCGCGCCGTGCGCGAGCTGCGCCGGCACGCCGACGAAGGCGGCGAGGAGGGCTGGGCCGTGCGCGTGGCGCCGATCGACGAATGGCTGCCGGTGTCGCGCCGGCAGCTGGCGGCGGTGCGCGAGGCGCTGGCCAGCGGCTGACGCTTCAGCCGGTATTGCGCAGCCCGGCCGCGATGCCGTTGATCGACAGGTGGATGCCGCGCTTGAGGCGTTCGACCGCCGGGTCGCCGTCGTGGCGCTGGCGGTAGCGGCGCAGCAGTTCCACCTGCAGGTGGTTGAGCGGGTCCAGGTAGGGGAATCGGTGCGCGATCGAGCGCGCCAGCGCCGGGTTGCTCTGCAGCCGCTCGGCCTCGCCGGTGATCAGCGCCAGCGCCTCGTGCGCACGCTCCCACTCGGCGCGGATGGCGCCGAAGATGCGCCTGGCCAGCTTCGGGTCTTCCACCAGTTCGGCATAGCGCAGGGCAATGCGCAGGTCGCTCTTGGCCAGCACCATGTCGAGGTTGGACAGCAACGTGCGGAAGAAGGGCCACTGCCGGTGCATGCGGCGCAGCAGCTCGAGCCGCGCGTCGCGGTCGCCATCGGCCACGAAGGCCCGCACCGCCGAGCCGAAGCCGCACCAGCCCGGCAGCGCCACGCGGCACTGGCCCCAGCTGAAGCCCCAGGGGATGGCGCGCAGGTCCTCGATCGCGCGCGTGGCCTTGCGCGAGGCCGGGCGCGAGCCGATGTTGAGCTCGGCGATCTCGCGGATCGGCGTGGCGGCGAAAAAATAGTCGGTGAAGCCGGGGGTCTCGTAGACGAGCCGCCGGTAGGCCGCGAAGCTGGCCTCGCTGAGCCGCGTCGCGGCATCGAGGAAGGCCCGGGGAGCGGTCTTCGTCGGATGCAGCAGCGTGGCCTCGAGCGTGGCCGCCACCAGGGTCTCGAGGTTGCGCCGGCCGATGTCCGGGTGGGCATATTTGCTGCCGATCACCTCGCCCTGCTCGGTGAGCCGGATCTGCCCCTTCACCGTGCCGGGCGGCTGCGCCAGGATGGCCTGGTAGCTGGGCCCGCCGCCGCGGCCCACGGTGCCGCCGCGGCCGTGGAACAGGCGCAGCGTGATGCCGTGCGTGGCGCGCAGTTCGTCGAACAGCGCCACCAGCGCGGTCTCGGCGCGGTAGAGCTCCCAGTTGCTGGTGAAGAAGCCGCCGTCCTTGTTGCTGTCGCTGTAGCCCAGCATCACATCCTGCTCGGCACCACTGGCCACCACCATCGCCGCGATGCCGGGCAGCGCGTAGAAGTCGCGCATGATGGGTTCGGCGCGGCGCAGGTCGGCGATGGTCTCGAACAGCGGCACGACGATCAGGTCGTTGCCGGCGCCGTCGTCCAGCGTGCCGTGCAGCAACCCGCATTCCTTGTGCAGCAGCAGCAGCTCGAGCAGGTCGCTGACCTCCTCGGTGTGGCTGATGATGCCGTGGCGCAGCGCCGCGCGGCCGTAGCGGCGCAGCGCTGCGGCGGCGGTCTCGAAGATCTCGAGCTCGCCCAGCGTCAGCGCCGAATAGGCGGCGTCGCGCACGCGCAGGCCGCGTGCGTCGCGCAGCAGGCGCAGCAGCAGCGCGCGGCGCGCGGCCTCGTCCAGCGCCGCATAGTCGGGTTCGATGCGCGCCACGCGCAGCAGTTCGGCGACCACGGCCTCGTGCCGGTCGGAGCTCTGGCGCAGGTCCAGCGTGGCGAGGTGGAAGCCGAAGACCTGCACCGCGCGCATCAGCGGCGCCAGCCGCGGGCCGACCAGCGCCTGTGCGTGGTGCTGCAGCAGCGAGGTCTCGATCACCTGCAGGTCGGCGCCGAACTCGGCGGCATCGGCATACGGATCCTGCGGCGCCACCGCGTGGCGCAGCGCCTCGGTGCCGGTCAGCGCGTGCAGCGTGGCGGCCAGGCGCGCATACAGGCCGATGAGCGCGCGGCGATAGGGTTCGTCCTCGCGGTGCGGGTTGTGGTCGGGCGAGCGCTCGGCCAGCGCCCGCAGCGCCGGCGACACCGCCGACAGCGTGCCCGAGACGCTGAGCTCGGCGCCCAGTTCGTGCACCTCGGTCAGGTAAAAGCGCAGCGCCACCTCGGCCTGGCGCGCCAGCGCGTGGCGCAAGGTGGCGGCGGTGACGTTGGGGTTGCCGTCGCGGTCGCCGCCGATCCAGTGCCCCATGCGCAGGAAGGGCGCCACCGGGTGGCCGGGCAGGGCGCGCTCGAGGTCGCGGTACAGGCGCGGGATCTCGCGCAGGAACGTGGTCGGGTAGAAGCTGAGCGCATTCTCGATCTCGTCGGCCACCGTCAGCTTGGCGGTGCGGATCATGCGCGTCTGCCACAGCTGGGTGACGCGGGCGCGGATCGCCTCCTCGTTGTCGGCCAGCGCCTGGGCCGTGTGCAGGTCGTCGCGCTGGCCGACCAACCCGGCGATCGCGCGCTCTGCGTCGAGGATGCTCTTGCGCTGCACCTCGGTCGGGTGGGCCGTCAGCACCGGCGAGATATAGGCCGTGGCCAGCACCTGCGCGATCTCGTCGGCGCGGATGTCGGCGCGCTGCAGCCGTTCGATGGCCACCGCCAGCGAGCCCTCCTGCTGGTGGCCCTCGTGCTCGTGCGCGAGGCGGCGGCGCACGTGGTGGCGGTCCTCGGCGATATTGGCCAGGTGCGAGAAATAGCTGAAGGCGCGGATCACCGTCACCGTCTGGTCGGCCGACAGGTTCTTCAGCAGCCGGTCGAGCACGCGGCCGGCGCTGGCGTCGGCCTTCAGCCGGTAGGCCACCGACAGCTGCCGGATGCGCTCGATGAGCTCGAAGGCCGCCTTGCCTTCCTGCTCGCGGATGACGTCGCCGAGGATGCGGCCGAGCAAGCGGATGTCCTCGACCAGGGGCCGGTTCTTGCGGTCGGCGTCGCCGTCGGCCTTGCCGCGTGCCGGCAGGCGGTGCTTGGCGGCGGGCGGCCGGGCGGCGCTGCGGCTGGGCATGAGGGGCTCCGGAGGACGTAGCCGAATGGCCCATTGTGCACGCCGGCGGCAGGCCGGCCGACCGGCATCGGCGCGGCGCGGCCGGTCCCCGGCGCTCGTCATAATGCCGCGCCATGAACCCACCCACGATCATCGCCACGCGCGAAAGCCGCCTCGCGCTGTGGCAGGCCGAGCATGTGCGGGACCTGCTGGTGCAGCGCTTCGGCCTCAGGGTCGAACTGCTGGGCATGACCACGCGCGGCGACCAGATCCTCGACCGCGCGCTGTCCAAGGTCGGCGGCAAGGGCCTGTTCGTGAAGGAGCTGGAAACCGCCCTCGAGGACGGCCGTGCCGACCTCGCTGTTCATTCGCTGAAGGACGTGCCGATGGACCTGCCCGCGGGCTTCGTGCTGGCGGCGGTGATGGAACGCGAGGACCCGCGCGACGCCTTCGTCTCCAACCGCCATGCCGCCCTGGACGAGCTGCCGCAGGGCGCGGTGGTCGGCACCTCCAGCCTGCGCCGCGTGGTGCAGCTGCTGGCGCGCCGGCCCGACCTGCAGATCGAGCCGCTGCGCGGCAACCTCGATACGCGGCTGCGCAAGCTCGACGAGGGCGGCTTCGACGCCATCGTGCTGGCGGCCGCCGGGCTCAAGCGGCTGGGGCTGGCCTCGCGCATCCGCAGCTGCTTCGAGGTCGAGCAGATGATTCCGGCCGCCGGCCAGGGTGCGCTGGGCATCGAGGTGCGCGCGGACGCCACCGCGCTGCGGCAGACGCTGGCCGGCCTGGTGCACCGCCCCACCTGGCTGGCCGCGCATGCCGAGCGCGCCGTGTCGCGCGCGCTGGGCGGCAGCTGCAGCATGCCGCTGGCCGCCCATGCCGTCTGGCAGGGCGGGCAGCTGGTGATCACCGCGGCACTGGGCCATGGCACCGACCCGCGCCAGCCGCTGCTGCACACCACCTGCAGCGCCGTGCCGGCCGATGCGGCGGCGGCGACGGCGCTGGGCGAGCAGGCCGCCGCCGCGTTGCGGGCCGCCGGCGCCGGGCGCTACCTGGCCGTCCACTAGCAGGCCCGTCATGCGGGTGATCGTCACCCGCCCGGCGGCGCAGGGCCGGGCCTTCGTGCAGCGCCTGCAGGCGCTGGGCGTGGATGCGGTGGGGCTGCCCCTGATCGGCATCGAGCCGCCGAGCGACCCCGGTGCGGTGCGCCAGGCCTGGACCACGCTGGACGAGCGGGCGCTGGTGATGTTCGTCAGCGCCAATGCGGTGGCGCACTTCTTCGCGCAGCGCCCGCCGGGCGCAACCTGGCCTGCCGGCACCCACGCCGCTTCCACCGGGCCCGGCACCTCGGCTGCGCTGCGCCAGGCCGGTGTGGGCGCGGATGCCATCGTCGAGCCGGGCCCGGAGGGCCCCTTCGACACCGATACGCTGTGGCTCACCCTCGGCCGCTGGCCCTGGGCCGGCCGGCGGGTGCTGGTGGTGCGTGGGGAGTCGGGCCGCGACTGGCTGGCCGAGCGCTTGTGCCAGGCCGGCGCCGAGGTCGACTTCGTGGCCGCCTACCGGCGCGTGGCGCCCCGCTTCGGCGATGCCGAGGCGGCCGTGCTGGCGGCCGCGCTCGGCGACCCGCAGCGCCACTGCTGGCACTTCAGCAGCAGCGAAGCGATTGCCCATCTGATCGCCGCTCACCCGGGCGCCGACTGGACGGCGGCGCGCGCGCTGGCCACGCACCCGCGCATTGCCGCCACCGCGCGCCGCCTGGGCTTTGGTCGCGTCGGCGATGTCGGCGTGCATCCGCAGGACGTGGCCGCCGCGATCGCCGACATGGCGAGCGGTGCCCGTCGATAGAATCCGCAGTCCAGTGAGCGACACCCCCGCACCTCCGACCGCAGCCGCCGTCGAACCTCCGTTGCCGGCACCGGTACCCGCCGTGGCGGCGGCGTCGGTACCGCCGGCCACGGCAGCCACCGGGCGCTGGATCGCCGCGGGCGGCGCGGTGCTGGCCGCGCTGTCGGCGGCGGCCCTGGTGCTGGCCTGGAATGCGCAGCAGCGCGTGAAGTCGCTCGAGGGCGAACTCGTCAAGCGCCAGCAGGACAGCGGCGCGCTGGCCGCCGAGGCGCGACTGCTGGCCGGCCAGGCGCAGGAAGGCGCCCGCGACGCCAGCGCCAAGCTGGCGCTGCTGGAGGCGCGCGTGGCCGAGACCTCGCTGCAGCGCACGCAGATCGAGGAGCTGATCCAGTCGATGGCGCGTTCGCGCGACGAGAACGTGCTCGCCGATGTCGAGGCCGCCGTGCGCGTGGCCTTGCAGCAAAGCGCGATCACCGGCAGCGCCGAGCCGCTGGTGGCCGCGCTGCGGCAGGCCGACGAGCGGCTGGCGCGCTACAGCCAGCCGCGCCTGGAGCGCGTGCGCCGCGCCGTCGTGCAGGACCTGGACAAGGCGCGCGCCGCCGGTGCCACCGACGTGCCGCTGCTCGGCATCCGCCTCGACGAGGTCATTCGCCTGGTCGACGAATTGCCGCTGCTGGCGGCCGTCGACCGCCGCCCGGCGGTGCGGCCGGCCACGCCGGCGCGCCCGGCCTCGGCCGCCGCCTCGGCCGCGGCGGGCTGGTCGGCCGACTGGGGCGGGCGCTGGCAGGCCATGCTGGACCAGATCTGGAGCGAGGCGCGCTCGCTCGTGCGCGTGACGCGCATCGACATGCCCGAGGCCATGCTGGTGGCGCCGGAGCAGGCCTTCTTCCTGCGCGAGAACCTCAAGCTGCGCCTGCTCAATGCCCGCCTGGCGCTGCTGAGCCGGCAGTTCGACGTGGCGCAGTCGGACCTGCGCGACGCCCAGTCGGCCCTGGAGCGCTATTTCGACCGCAGTTCGCGACGCGTGGCCGGCGCGCTGGAATCCGTGCGCCAGATCTCGACGCAGGCGCGCCTGATCACCGTGCCGCGTCCGGACGCCACGCTGGCGGCGATCGCTGCCGCAGCGGCCGGTCGCTGAGCTGCTGGCGACCCGCACGCCTGCCCGCCATGCGCAGCATCATCTGGCTCGTGCTGCTGTGCGTGGTGGCGGTGGTCGCGGCCACCACGCTGGGCAGCAACGACGGCCTGGTGACGATCTACTGGGCGGGCTGGCGCACCGAGCTGTCGCTCAACCTCTTCCTGATCCTGCTGCTGGGCAGCGTGGCGCTGCTGTTCTCGGCCGCGCAGGCGCTGCGTTCGCTGCTCACGCTGCCCGAACGCGCCAACGAATGGCGCACGCTGCGCCGCGAGCGCGCCGCCCAGGCGGCGCTGCGCGAGGCCTTGTCCGAATATTTCAGCGCCCGCTATTCGCGCGCCCACAAGGCGGCGCTGAAGGCGCTGACGCTGCGCGAGGATTCGCCGCAGCTGCAGGTCGATGGTGAATTCGGCGTGCTGGCCCAGTTGCTGGCCGCCGGCAGCCTGCACCGGCTGCAGGACCGGCCCCGGCGCGATGCCGTCATGCAGGCCATGTTCCAGCCCGGGGCGCGCCGCGCTGCAGGCCATGGCATCGAGGACGGTGCGCGCTTGCTGGCCGCCGAATGGGCGCTCGACGACCGCGATGCCGAGCGTGCGGGCGAACTGCTCGACCAGCTGCCCGCCGGCGTGGCCCGCCGCACGCAGGCGCTGCGCCTGAAGCTGCAGGCCAGCCGCCTGCAGCGCCGGCCGCTGCAGGCCCTGCACACGGCTCGCCTGCTGGCCAAGCACCAGGGGTTTACGGCGTCGGCAGCCCGCGGCCTGTTGCGGTCGCTGGCCGGCGAGGCCATCGACGAGACGCACGACCTGCAGCAGCTGCACCGGCTGTGGGAGCAGTTCGACGCCGCCGACCGCCACGACGCCGCGGTGGCCGCGCGCGCGGCGCTGCGCGCGGTGGCGCTGGGATCACCGGCCGCGGCGCGCGCCTGGCTGCGGCCGTTCTGGGAGCGCCTGGGCGAACTCGAGCGCGACGATCGCGACGCCGTCGCGCTGGCCTTGTTCGACGCCGCGCCGGGCATCGAGCACGAATGGCTGCCGCGGCTGGAGATCGCGCTCGCGGGGCACGGGCACGAAGCCGCCGTGGTGGTCGCCGTGGGCATGGCCCTCGCCGACCGCCAGCTGTGGGGCAAGGCGCGCAAGCTGCTGGAGCAGAGCGCCGGCGCCGCCGGGCTGCCGCTGCGTGCCCGCCGCCGTGCCTGGCGTGCGCTGGCGCAGATGGCGCGCGAAGGCGGCGACGAGGCGCGCGCGCTGGACTGCGAGCGCGCCGCCGCCGCCCTCGAGTGATCTGGCGCGCCGGCGCACCCGTGGTATAGTGCAAGGCTCCGCGCGGCTGTAGCTCAGTTGGATAGAGTACTTGGCTACGAACCAAGGGGTCGTGGGTTCGAATCCTGCCAGCCGCGCCATCTTCTACCGCCCAAGGGTCAGCCGCCAACAGCGTCTGGCCCTTGGTCTTTTGTGCGCCTCGCTGCGCGGAGCGTCCCGCATGAACCACGCCACCGTCGAGCCCCTGTCCTGGCGCCGCCTGCTGCTGCCCATCGCGGCGATGGCGGCGGTGATCGTGCTGTCCAACTTCACGGTGCAGTTTCCGATCAACGACTGGCTGACCTGGGGCGCCTTCACCTACCCGCTGGTCTTCCTGGTCTGCGACCTCACCAACCGCGCCATCGGCCCCGCCGCCGCGCGGCGCGTGGCCTGGGCGGGGTTTGCGGTGGCGGTGGCGGTATCGGGGCTGGTGGCGCCCTGGCGCATCGCGCTCGCCTCGGGCACGGCCTTCATCGTGTCGCAACTGCTCGACGTGCTGGTCTTCAACCGCTGGCGCCGCGCCAGCTGGTGGAAAGCGCCGCTGATCGGCTCGCAGGTGGCCTCGGTGGTCGATACCGGCATCTTCTTCTTCCTCGCCTTCGCCGGCACGTCGCTGAACTGGCTGCAGCTGGCCGGCGGCGACCTGATGGTGAAGGCGGCGATGGCCGTGCTGCTGCTGGCGCCCTACCGCGCGCTGCTGCCGCACCTGCAGAGCTGGTCGCCGGCACCGTCGCGCTGAGCGCCGCGCCGGGCGGGAGCGGGTGGTGAGCAAGGCCTTCACGAAAGAAGCCGATGCCGATGACGACGAGGACGGCGTCGCGCTGCCCGCGCTGCCGGCAGGCAGCCGCAACTACATCACCCCGGCCGGCTACCGCCGCCTGCGCGAGGAGCTGATGACGCTGCTCGACGTCGAGCGGCCCAAGGTCGTCGAGACCGTCTCCTGGGCGGCCAAGAACGGCGACCGCAGCGAGAACGGCGACTACCTCTACGGCAAGAAGCGGCTGCGCGAGATCGACCGCCGCATCCGCTTCCTGACCCGGCGGCTGGACATCGCCGAGGTCGCCGACCCCAGTGCGCACCACGGCAACGACCAGGTCTTCTTCGGCGCCACCGTGACCTACGCCAACGCCCGCGGCGACGAACGCACGGTCACCATCAAGGGCATCGACGAGGCCGACAGCCTGCACGGCGAGGTGAGCTGGATCAGCCCGATCGCGCGCGCGCTGCTGAAGGCACGCGAAGGCGACGAGGTGCCGCTGGTGACGCCGGCCGGCGTCGAACGCATCGAGATTCTCGAGGTGCGCTACCCGCAGCCGGGCGCGGGCGGCGCTACGGCTTGATGCGCCAGACGCGCAGCACCACCGGGTTGCGGCGCAAGGTGCGCAGCACGTCGGCCAGGTGCACGCGGTCGCGCACGCTCAGCAGCAGGCGCAGCTCGGCGGTCTCGGTGGCCGTCTCGGGGCCCATGTCGAGGTGGCGGATGTCGGCCTCGGCGGCGGCGATGGCCGAGGCCACCTGCGCCAGCACGCCCTTGCCGTTGCTGACCAGCAGCATGACGCCGGTCTCGAAGCTGCGTGTCAGCTCGTCGGCCCATTCGACGTGCATCCAGCGCTCGCTGTCGCGCTCGTACAGGCGTTTGCCGGTGTGGCATTCGGCGGTGTGCACGAGCAGGCCTTCGCCGCGGCCCAGGTAGCCGACGATGGCGTCGCCGGGGATCGGCCGGCAGCAGGGCGCCAGCTGCACCGAGGCCCCCTCGCTGCCGTCGACGAAGACCACGCCCTGCGCGGGCGCCGCATCGTCGGCGGCGTAGCGGCCCAGCGTCAGCGTCACCGCATCGGGTCGCGCGCCGCGCTCGTGCATCAGCTGCGCCAGCCGCTTGGCGACGATGATCGCGACCTTGCGACCCAGGCCGATGTCGATCAGCAGATCGCCGCGATGGCGGTTGCCGCTCCAGCGCGTGAGCTGCTGCCAGAGGGCGGCGGCCTCGGCATCGGCGGGGTCGGCCGCGGGCGCTTGCAGGCCTTCGGTGCGCAAGGCCTGGACGAGCATCTTCTCGCCCATGGCGCGCGATTCCTCCTGCTCCATGTTCTTCAGGTAGTGGCGGATCTTGGAGCGTGCGCGCCCGGTGCGCACCATGCCCAGCCAGGCCGGGTTGGGCCTGGCGCCGGGCGCGGTGATGACCTCGACCACATCGCCGCTGCGCAGCTCGGTGCGCAGCGCCACCGGCTCGCCATTGACCTTGGCCGCCACCGTGTGGTCGCCGACGTCGGAGTGGATGGCGTAGGCAAAATCCACCGGCGTGGCCCCGCGCGGCAGCGCCAGGATCTTGCTCTTGGGCGTGAAGACGTAGACGGCGTCGGGGTAGAGGTCGATCTTGACGTGCTCGAGGAATTCGGCCGCGTCGCGCGTCTCGTCCTGGATGTCGATCAGCGACTGCAGCCAGATCGCGCCCAGGTGCTGCGGGTCGGTGCCCTTGCCGGTCTTGCCCTTGTCGCCGGTCTTGTACAGCCAGTGCGCGGCGATGCCCTTCTCGGCCACCGCGTGCATGGCCTCGGTGCGCAGCTGGAATTCGACCGCCGTGCCCAGCGGGCTCACCAGCGTGGTGTGCAGCGACTGGTAGCCGTTGGCCTTGGGGATGGCGATGTAGTCCTTGAAGCGCCCCGGCACCGGCTTGTAGAGCTGGTGCAGCACGCCCAGCGCGAGGTAGCACTCGGGCAGCGTGGGCACGACGATGCGGAAGCCGAAGATGTCGTTGACCTGCGCGAAGCCGGCGTGCTTCTCGCGCATCTTGCGGTAGATGCTGTAGATCGTTTTCTCGCGGCCCGAGATCTGGACCTTGATCTTCTGCGCCGCAAAGGCCTTCTCGACGTCGCGCTGCACGCGTTCGACGATGTCGCGTCGCGTGCCGCGTGCGCGGCTGACCGCCTTTGCCAGCGCGCCGTGGCGCCAGGGGTAGAGGTGCTCGAAGGAGAGTTCCTGCAGCTCGCGGTAGGTCTGGTTCAGGCCCAGGCGGTGGGCGATGGGGGCATAGATGTCGAGCGTCTCGCGGGCGATGCGCTGGCGCTTGCCGGCCGGCATCGCCTTCATGGTGCGCATGTTGTGCAGGCGGTCGGCCAGCTTGACGAGGATGATGCGCACGTCGCGCGCCATCGCCAGCAGCATCTTGCGGAACGATTCGGCCTGGCTTTCCTCGCGCGTGCTGAACTGCAGCTTGTCCAGCTTGGTCAGGCCGTCGACGAGGTCGGCGGTGGGGGCGCCGAAGCGCTCGATCAGCTGCGGCTTGGTGATGCCGCAGTCCTCCATCGCATCGTGCATCAGCGCGGCCATCACGGCCTGCACGTCGAGCCGCCAGTCGGCCACCAGCCCGGCCACCGCGATGGGGTGGGTGATGTAGGGCTCGCCGCTGGCGCGGTACTGGCCCAGGTGGGCCTCGTCGGCAAACTTGTAGGCGTCGCGCACCTGCCGCAGGTCGGCCTTGGAGAGGTAGCCGAGCTTGTCGCTCAGCGCCGCGAAGGTCGACGCCTCGGCCGTGGTCACCGGTTGCGGCGCGTGCGCGATGCGGCCCAGGCCCTGCAGGGCACTGGGCAGCAATTCGGCGGCCAGCGATCGGATTCCCATGGGCCGAATTTACCGCCAGACGGCGCAGCGGGCCCCGATGCGGGCATCCAAAAGACGACGGGCGCCCTCAGGCGCCCGTCGGCAGGGGGTGCGCGGCCTCAGACCGGAACCTTGCGCAGCATCTCGATGCCGATCTCGCCGGCGGCGATCTCGCGCAGCGCGGTCACGCCGGGCTTGTTCTTGGTCTCGATCTTGGGGGCGTGGCCCTGGCTCAGCATGCGGGCGCGGTAGGTGGCGCACAGCACGAGCTGGAAGCGGTTGGGGATCTTGTGCAGGCAGTCTTCGACGGTGATGCGGGCCATGTGGGCGTCCTCGAGCTTGCGGGGGTGTTCAGACCAGGTCGAGCGCGGCAAACACCTGGGAGCGGTTGCGCAACTGCGCCGCGTATTTCAGGCGCTGCGAGTGCACGACCGTCTTCAGGTCGAACAGCGCCGTCTCGAACAAAGCGTTGATGATAACAAAGTCGAAGTGGCGCGCCTGCGCGACCTCCTCGCGCGCGTTGGCCATGCGCCGGGCGATGACCTCGGGCCTGTCCTCGCCGCGCCGCATCAGGCGCTGGCGCAGTTCGTCCCAGCTCGGCGGCAGGATGAAGATCAGCACCGCGTGCGCAAACAGCTGCTTGATCTGCAGCGCACCCTGCCAGTCGATCTCGAGCACGACGTCTTCGCCGCCCTGCAGGCGGGCCTCGATGGCGCGGCGCGAGGTGCCATAGAGGTTGCCGTGCACCTGCGCCCACTCGAAGAACTCGCCGCGATCGGCCATTTCGCGGAATTCCGCCTCGGGCACGAACCAGTACTCGCGGCCGTGCTGCTCCTGGCCGCGCGGTGCGCGCGTGGTGTGGGAGACGGACACCGCCAGGTGGGAGTCGAGCTCGAGCAGCGCCTTCACCAGGCTGGATTTGCCGGCGCCGCTGGGGGCGGCCACGCAAAACAGGTTGCCGGGGGTTTCCATCCCCCGGCATTCTAGAAGGCGGCCGTGGCCGCCGTGCGCTCAGCGTGTGGCCGCGGCGACGCGCTCGACGGCCGCAGTGCGAGCGATCATCGGCTGCACCGCGAAGGCATTTGTGTCGTGGAAGACGGCGGGCAGGTCACCGGCGCGGATGGCGGCCAGCGTCTCGGCGCGCACGTCGGCCCGCGCACGGGTGGTGGCCACGGTCTCGCCGCGGTTGAGGTCGGCCTCGGTGACGATGCGGGCGTCGGCGGACGCGGTCGGCGCCTGGATGGCCGCCGGACGGGCCAGCGTGACCTGGGCGCCGGCGGCGTCGGGGCTCTCGGCGAAGGCGGTGCCGGCGGCGGCGAACGAAAGGGCGACGGCGGCGATGCGGGCGATGCGGTTCATGGTCGGTTTCCTTCAGGGTGGTGGATCGGGATCGGTTGCTGGGCGGCGGGGTCACCGTCCATGGAGAGCGATTCTGAAAACCGCAAACCACGCCACCCGGACAGCGAGATGACAAATTCGTAATGCAGCGCCGGGCGCCGTCATGCGAGCATCCGTACCGTCGCCACTGCCACGCCTGCCCTGCGCCATGCGCCTGCTGGTCATCGAAGACGAAGTCAAGCTCGCCCAGTACCTGCACAAGGGGCTGAGCGAGAACGGCCATGTCGTCGACCTCGCGCACGACGGCATCGAAGGCCGCCGCCTGGCCACCGGGGGCGACTACGACCTGGTGCTGCTCGACGTCATGCTGCCCGGCGTCGACGGTTTCGGCGTGCTGGGCGCCATGCGCCAGCAGGGCCGCAAGACCCCGGTGCTGATGCTGACCGCGCGCGACAAGGTCGAGGATCGCGTGCGCGGGCTCGAAGGCGGCGCCGACGACTACCTCGTCAAGCCCTTCGCCTTCTCGGAGCTGCTGGCGCGCGTGGGCGCGCTGCTGCGCCGGGGCAACGGCAGCTCGGCCGCGGCGCAGGCCACCGAGTTGCGGCTCGGTGACCTCGAGCTCGATCTCGTCGCGCGGCGCGCCACCCGCGCGGGCCAGCGTCTGGACCTCACCGCCAAGGAGTTCAACCTGCTGGCGCTGCTGCTGCGCCGGCGGGGGCAGATCCTGTCGCGCACGACGCTGGCCGAGCAGGTGTGGGACATGAATTTCGATTCCGATACCAACGTCGTCGAGGTCGCGGTGCGCCGCCTGCGCGCCAAGCTCGACGACCCGTTCCCCGCCAAGCTGCTGCACACCGTGCGCGGCATGGGCTATGTGCTCGAGGAGCGCGACACATGACCTCGGGCTGCAGCCACTCCATCAGCCGGCGCCTGTCGGGCAAGCTGGCGCTGCTGACGATGATCGTCTTCGGCGCGCTGTTCGCGTCCGCCTATGTCGCGATGAGCATGCTGGTGCGCGAGAAGAACGCCGAGGAACTGCGCGCGCGCACCGCGCTCATCAAGGAGGTCATCGAGCTCGAGGCGCGCCGCGGCGGCGAGATCGCGATCCAGTCGCGGCTGCAGGCCGATGCGCCGATGCGCGCCAGCACGCGGCTGGAGATCCAGTATGCCGACGGCCGCAGCTGCTATGCCGATCCGGCGGTCGGCCCGCACGTGATGTCGGCGCATTCTCGCAGCGAGGACTTCCAGGTCCGGCTGCCCGACGGGCAGCTGCTGCGGGCGCGCTATACGATGGACTTTGCCGGCGATGCCCGCATGGGCGACAAATGGGCGGTGATCCTGGTCGTGGTGACGCTGGCGTCCGGTGCGCTGGTGGCCGGCGGCACCTCGTGGCACGTGCGCCGGCAGTTGCGCCCGTTGCACGATCTGGCGGCGCAGACGCGCTCGATCTCGCCGCGCGGCCTGCACCGCCGGCTGTCGCTGGCCGATCCGGCCGAGGAACTGGAGCCCTGGATCGAGCAGTTCAACGCCCTGATGGAGCGCCTGGAGCGCGCCTACGCGCAGCTCGAAGGCTTCAACGCCGATGTGGCGCACGAGCTGCGCACGCCGCTGGCCACGCTGATCGGCGAGACCGAGGTGGCCTTGTCGCGCGAGCGCAGTGCCGATTCGCTGCGCGATACGCTGGCCAGCAACCTCGAGGAGATGCAGCGCCTGTCGGCGATGGTCAACGACATGCTGTTCCTGTCGCACGCCGATCGCGGCGCGGTGGCACGGCGCGGCCAACCCGTCAGCCTGGCCGCGCTGGCGCGCCAGGTGGCCGAGTTCCACGAAGGCACGCTCGACGAAGCCGGCCTCAAGCTCGACGTGGTGGGCGACGCCACCGTGGCGGTGGACGAGCCGCTGGTCAAGCGGGCGCTGTCCAACCTGCTGGGCAATGCGACGCGCTTCGCGGCGCCGGGCTCGACGGTGGAGGTCAAGATCGGCGCCGAGCCGGCATCACCGGCCGAGGTCGAGCTGGTGGTGTGCAACCGTGGCAAGGGCATCGAGCCGGCGCTGCTGCCGCGGCTGTTCGACCGCTTCTTCCGCGCCGACGAATCGCGCTGCTGCGAGGGCACCGAGCAGCACCACGGCCTGGGGCTGGCGATCGTCGCCGCCATCGCGCGCATGCACGCCGGCCGCACCCTGGCGCGCTCGCACGACGGCTTCACCGAAGTCGGCTTCACGGTGGCTGCGGCCTGAAGGTCGCGGCCGCGGTCAGCGCGGCACGTAGAAGCTGGCCTTGGTCTGGACGATGGCGCCGTCGTCGCGGCGCACCTCGATCTGCACCGGCCGGGCCTGCCCCTGGTGGGCCTGCACCGCCTGCGCCGGGGCGCGCAGGTACAGCGTCATCGACGCGCGCTCGGTGCCGCCGATCTGCAGCGTCGACTGCCATTCGGCCTGCAGCCCGGGCAAGCCGCTGGCGGACACCGTGAAGCGGCGAGCCTCGGCGTCGGTATTGAGCACGTGCACGCGGTAGGTATTTTCGACGCGCCCGTCCTCGAGCTGCCGCCCCAGGCTGCCGCGGTCCTTGATGACATCGACGTGGAAGGGTGCGCGCAGCGCCAGGCTGGCGACGAAGCCCAGGCTCACCGCCAGCAGCACGGCGCCGTAGATCAGCACGCGCGGCCGCCACACGCGGCGCAGCATCTGCGGCCGCGTCAGCCGCTCGGCGACCCCGTTCTCGGTGGCATAGCGGATCAGGCCGCGCGGGCTGCCCACGCGGTCCATCACCTGGTTGCAGGCGTCGATGCAGGCGGCGCAGCCGATGCATTCGTTCTGCAGGCCGTCGCGGATGTCGATGCCGGTCGGGCACACCTGCACGCACAGCGTGCAGTCGACGCAGTCACCCAGGCCGAGGGCGCGCGCGTCGGTGCCGCGCTTGCGCGAGCCGCGCGGGTCGCCGCGCACGTTGTCGTAGGCGATGACCATCGAATCGCGGTCGATCAGCGCGCTCTGGAAGCGGGCATAAGGGCACATGTATTTGCACACCTGCTCGCGCATCCAGCCCGCATTGCCATAGGTGGCGGCGCCGTAGAACAGCACCCAGAACAGCTCCCACGGGCCCACCGTGAAGGTCGCGAACTCGTGCAGCAGCGTTTGCACCGGCGTGAAATAGCCGACGAAGCTGAAACCGGTGAAGAGGCTGAGCGCGATCCAGGCCAGGTGCTTGCCGCCCTTGCGCAGCAGCTTCTCGGCGCCCCAGGGCTGCTTGTCGAGCCGCATGCGGGCCTGGCGGTCGCCCTCGATGCGGTGCTCCAGCCACAGGAAGATCTCGGTGTAGACCGTCTGCGGGCAGGCATAGCCGCACCACAGCCGCCCGGCCACCGCGGTGAAGAAGAACAAGGCCAGCGCCGAGATGACCAGCAGCGCCGTCAGGTAGATGAAATCCTGCGGAAACAGCACCAGCCCCAGCACGTGGAATCGGCGTGCGTCGAGGTCGAACAGCATCAGCGGTCGGCCGTTCCACTGCAGCCAGGGCAGGCCGTAGAAGATCAGCTGCGTCAGCCACACCAGCGTCCAGCGCCAGGTGGCAAACCAGCCGCTGACCGCGCGCGGGTAGATCTTGGCCTGCTTCTCGTAGAGCGAGACGAGTTCAGGCTCCGCCTTCTCGATGGGGATGATCGGCCTGGCCATGGCGTCAGCCGGGGCGGCCGTCCAGGCGGGCGCGCCACAGCCAGGGCCCGTAGTGCAGCGCATACAGCGCCCAGCCGGCGCTCCAGGCCAGCGCCGACCACAGCGCCGCCTCCACCAGCGCCGCCGGCCACAACAGCGGCACCACCACGCGCAGCAAGGCGGCCAGCGCCACCAGGGCATAGCTGGCGACGTCGAACCGATCGGCCAGCAGCGGTCGGCCGGTGTGGCCGCGCGCCGTGCGCGTCATCATTCCCAGCGTCAGCAGGCCGATCGCGCCGGCGGTCAGCGCATGCGTGGCAGGGCCTGCCGGCAGCAAGGCCGCGGCCGCACCGGCACGCAGCAGCAGGTGCAGCGGGATCCAGGCGCAGGCCAGGTGCAGCACCCACACCAGCGGAGTGTGGCGCGTCGTCCAGGGTTGCCATAACCACAGCCGCGCCGCGTGCACCACCGCCGCCGCCGTGGCCAGCAGCGCCAGCAGGGCGGACGGCAGCATGACGCCGGCTGCCTGCAAGGCATCGAATGCCAGCAAGGCCAGCACCGAGCCCACGGCCGCCTGCTCCACCCGCGGGTGACGGGTGGCATTGGCGCCGGGCACGCCGTTGTTGGTGAACATCGGGATCACGCGACCGGCCATGATGGTCATGATCAGCAGCACCACGTCCAGGCCGATCTGCAGGGCGGCCGGGCCGTGGCCGGCCAGCCCCAGCCAGGGTGCGCCGTGTACCAGGGCCGCCAGCACGCCCATCAACGCCAGCAGGCCGGCAAAGAAATAGTTGCGCCGGTTGCCGCCGGCCACCAGCGCACGGCCGAGAAACCAGGCCGCAGCCCAGGGGAAGGCGACATTGGCCAGCGCCGCCGCCAGCGGCCAGGGTGACAGCACCAGCACGCGGCCGGCCAGCCACAGCAGCGCCAGCGCCATCAGCGTGCGACCACTGGGCGTGGGCTGCCCGCTCCAGTTGCGGCCGGCGGTGAACAGGAAGCCCACGATCACCGCCAGCGTGAAGCCGAACAGCATCTCGTGCGCGTGCCAGGTCGAGCCGCGCAGCACGGAATGCGGCAGCCAGCCGGCAAACTGCAGCGCCCACAGCGGCACCGACAGTGCCGAGAAGACGGCCGCCAGCAGGTAGAAGGGACGGAAGCCCAGCGCCCACAGCGCAAAGCCTGGCGGGCGGGCGGGCGACTTCTGGTCGGGGGACTCGAGCGGAATGAAGGTGGCCATGCAGTGGGTTCCTCAGGCGCGCAGCAGCGCCAGCAGTGCATGCGGGTTGTGGACGAGATCGGCCAGCGTGTAGCGATCGAGCACCGCATGGAAGGCAGTGACCGCCTCGTGCAGCACCCCTTTCAGGCGGCACACGCGGACGATGTGGCAGCGGTTGTCGTTGCCTTCGAAGCAGACGGCCGGGCGGTCGGCGCCCTCGGCCTGCCTGATGACGGCACCGACGCCGATCAGCGCCGGCGCCCGGGCCAGTTGCAGGCCACCGCCCTTGCCCCGGGTGGTGGCAACCCAGCCCTGCTGGCCGAGAAAGTGCACCACCTTGGTCAGATGGTTTTCCTTGATGTCGAAGGCGCGCGCGATCTCGCCGATGGTGGCGCGCCGATCGGGTTCGGCGGCCAGGTAGATCAGCACCCGCAGGCTGTGGTCGGTGAAGCTCGTGAGTTTCACGAGGCCTCCGTTTAAAGGTTCATATCGAATACATCTATTTTGGCATGAACCCGATGCCTGGTCTGGCGCGGCTGGCGCAACTGCCGCCCTGTTAGGCTCGCGGCTGCTTCGCCACCCGTCCCGGAACCGACCGTGCCCCTGATCGACAGCAGCGACGCCGAGCTCGAGGCCTTCGACACCCTGTGCCGCCGGCTCGGCGGCTTCAACGACCGTGTGGACGCCGAGTGGGCCGATGGCTATCTGACGGCGCTGGCGGCCGGCCCGCGCGCCGTGCCGGTCGAGGAGGTGATCGTGCGCCTGGCCGGTGACGCCTTCGGGCGCGCCTTTGCCGACCCCGACGACGAATCGCAGGCGCGCCATGCGCTGCAGGCCCGCATGCGCGTGATCGCCAACCACCTCGACCCCGAAGAGCTGCTCGACCAGCCCGAGGCGCTGCGCCTGCAGCCGCTGGTGTCGCTGTGGGACGAGGCCGCCCGCGAGGCGCTGGTGCAGGAACAGGGCGTGAGTGCCGCCGACGCGGCGCAGCTGAATACCGGTGCGCTGTGGGCCATGGGCTTTTTCGATGCGCTGGAGGACTTTGCCGCCGACTGGGATCCGCCGGCCGTCGGCGGCGACGACGAAGACGCCGGGGTCTTCGACGACCTGCTCCAACAGGTCGGCATCCTGCTGCTGCCCGACGACCACCCCGATTTCAAGGCCCATGTCGAGCGCGGCTGGAAGGACCACCTGCCCACGCGCGAGGACCTGCTCGACAAGGCCTGCTTCGCCATCCAGGACCTGCGCGTGTGGTGGCTCGACCATGCGCCGCGGCCGGCCACGCGCCGCGTCGAGGCCGAGCCCGGCCGCAACGACCCCTGCCCCTGCGGCAGCGGCCTCAAATTCAAGAAGTGCCACGGCAAGGCGGCCTGACCGACGGCGCGCCGGCGCATCCGCCGCGCTGCTAGAGTCGCGGCCCATGTCGACCCCGCCCGACCTCCATCGCAAGCACATCGTGCTCGGCCTCTCGGGCGGCATCGCCTGCTACAAGTCGGCCGAACTCGTGCGCGAACTGATGCGCGCCGGCGCCGGCGTGCAGGTGGTGATGACCGAGGCGGCCACGCAGTTCATCACCCCGGTGACGATGCAGGCGCTGTCCGGCCGGACCGTGGTGCTGAGCCAGTGGGACGCGCGCGAGCCCAACAACATGGCGCACATCAACCTCTCGCGCGAGGCCGATGCCATCCTGGTGGCGCCGGCCAGCGCCGACTTCATCGCGCAGATCGCGCAGGGCCGCGCCGACGAGTTGCTCAGCCTGCTGTGCCTGGCGCGGCCGCTCGAGCGCTGCCCGCTGCTGCTGGCGCCGGCGATGAATCGCGAGATGTGGGCGCACCCGGCCACGCAGCGCAACGTGGCGCAGGCGCAGGCCGACGGCGCCATCGTGCTGGGCCCGGGTGCCGGCGACCAGGCCTGCGGCGAGACCGGCGACGGCCGCATGCTGGAGGCCGACGAACTGCGCGACGAACTGATCGCCTTCTTCCAGCCCAGGCTGCTGGCCGGCCGCAGCGTGCTGATCACCGCCGGCCCCACCTTCGAGGCCATCGACCCGGTGCGCGGCATCACCAACCATTCCAGCGGCAAGATGGGCTTCGCGGTCGCGCGCGCGGCCGCCGAGGCCGGCGCGCGCGTCACGCTGGTGGCCGGCCCGGTGCACCTGCCGACACCGCGCCACGTGACGCGCATCGACGTCACCAGCGCGCGCCAGATGCACGACGCGGTGCTGCCGCGCGCGCCGCGGCACGACATCTTCGTCGCCACCGCCGCGGTGGCCGACTGGCGCCCGGCCAGCGCCGGCGAACAGAAGCTCAAGAAGGACGGCAGCGGCCGCCCGCCGGCCTTCGAGCTGGTCGAGAACCCCGACATCCTGGCCACCGTGGCGCGGCTGCCGGCGGCCGATCGGCCCTGGTGCGTGGGCTTTGCCGCCGAGAGCCACGACCTGGTGCGCCACGCGCGCGAGAAGCTGCAGCGCAAGGGCGTGCCGCTGGTGGTGGGCAACCTGGGCCCGGCCACCTTCGGCCGCGACGACAACACGCTGGTGCTGGTCGACGCCGCCGGCGAAACCGAACTCCCGGCCGCCGGCAAGCTGGCGCTGGCGCGCGACCTGGTGCGCGAGATCGCCGCCCGCTATACCCCGCGCCCCGCATGACCACCATCGACGTCAAGGTGCTCGACCCGCGCATGGCCGCGCAGCTGCCCGCCTATGCCACGCCCGGCAGCGCCGGCCTGGACCTGCGCGCCTGCCTGGACGCGCCGCTGGTGCTCGAGCCCGGCCAGAGCGCGCTGATCCCCACCGGCCTGGCCATCCACATCGGCGACCCCGGCCTGGCGGCGATGCTGCTGCCGCGCTCGGGCCTGGGCCACAAGCACGGCATCGTGCTGGGCAACCTGGTGGGGCTGATCGACAGCGACTACCAGGGCCCGCTGATGGTGAGCTGCTGGAACCGCTCGGCCACGGCCTTCACCGTGCAGCCGCTGGAGCGCATCGCGCAGATGGTGATCGTGCCGGTGGTGCAGGCAGCCTTCCGCCGCGTCGACGATTTCCAGGCCTCGCAGCGCGCGGCCGGCGGCTTCGGGTCGACCGGGCGCGCTTAATGCACCGGGTCGTCGTCGCCTGCGCGGGCGGCGGCGGACACATCGAAGAGTGAGAACGGCGAGGTCGCGCCCACGCTGCGCGCCTCGGTCTCTGCGTCGGTGGCGGCGCGCACGTCGACCACCTTCATGCGCAGGCGCAGCGCCATGCCGGCCAGCGGGTGGTTGCCATCCAGCACCACATGCGACGGGTAGACCTCGGTCACCACGTAGACGGCGTCGGCGGGCATGTCGGGCGTGACGGCGCCCTGGGGCAGGCCCTCGAAGGTCATGCCGGCCTCGAGCTGTGCGGGGAACAGCTTGCGGTCCTCGAAGCACACCAGTTCGGGCTTGTAGTCGCCGAAGGCGTGTTCGGGCTCGAGCTGCAGGTTCAGTTCGTCGCCGACTTCGTGGCCGGCCAGCGCTTCCTCGACCTTCGCCAGCAGGTCGTCACCGCCGACGAAGAACTCCACCGGGCTGGCCAGTTCGTCGATCGGGCGGTTCTGGGCGTCCGACAGCGTCCACGTGAGGCTGACGACGCAGGGGGCTTCGATGTGCATGCGGCGATGATCGCATGACGCCCTGCGCCAGAATCGCCGCATGGACGTGCATGCAAAGATGCCGCTGCTGGGCGGCCTGTCACCGGCGCAATTCATGCGCCGGCACTGGGAGAAGAAGCCGCTGCTGGTGCGCCAGGCCTGGCCGGGCATCCAGCCGCCGGTCACGCGGGCGCAGGTCTTCCAGCTGGCTGGCAGCGAGGACGTGGAATCGCGCCTGGTCGTGCGCAGCGGCGGTGGCTGGCAGGTGCGCCAGGGCCCGCTGCCGCGGCGCGCGCTGCCGCCGGTGGCGCAGCCGCAGTGGACGCTGCTGGTGCAGGGGCTGGATCTGCATGTCGACGCCGCGCGCGCCCTGCTGCAGCCCTTCCGCTTCATCCCCGAGGCGCGGCTGGACGACCTGATGATCTCCTGGGCCAGCGACGGCGGCGGCGTCGGCCCGCATGTCGACGCCTACGACGTCTTCCTGCTGCAGGTGGCCGGGCGCCGGCGCTGGCGCGTGGGGCGGGTCGCCGATGCCGCGTTCATCGACGGGCTGCCGCTGAAGATCCTGCGCCGGTTCGAGCCCGAATTCGACTGGGTGCTGGAGCCGGGCGACCTGCTCTACCTGCCGCCGCTGTGGGGCCACGACGGCATGGCCGAGGGTGAGTGCATGACCTGCTCGGTGGGTTTCCGCTCGCCCGAGGCCGAAGGCTTGGCCGGCGACCTGCTGCAGCGCCTGGCCGATGCCGAGCCCGGCCGCCGCCTGTACCGCGACCCCGGCCAGGCAGCGACCGCAGCGCCAGGGGCGGTGCCCTCGGCGCTGCTGGGCTTCGCCCGCCAGGCCGTGCAACGGCGGCTGGCAGAGCCCGGGGCGCTCGAGCGTGCGCTCGGGGAGTCGCTGACCGAGCCCAAGCCGCGCGTGTGGTTTGCCGGCCGCGACGACGCGTCGCTCGCGTCCGGCGTGCGCCTGGACCGGCGCTCGCGCATGCTCTACGACGAGCGTCATGTCTTCATCAACGGCGAGTCGTTCCGCGCGGCCGGCCGCGATGCGCGGCTGATGAGGCAGCTGGCCGATGCGCGCACGCTGGACGCCCGCGCCTGCGCCGCCCTGAGCGCGGGCGCGCGCGATGTGGTGCAGGCCTGGCTGGAGGATGGCTGGCTGCAAGCGGGAGAAGGTGCATGACCGACGACACATCCGCCCCGCCGGCGCCAGGCGAGCCGCCCTCGGCACTGCGTTCGCGGGCCGACTTCCACGCCGCGCTGCGCTGGTCGCTGGGCCATGCCATCGCCAGCCGCTCGCGCCGCCTGACCTGGATGGACCCGGACTTCGCCATCTGGCCGCTCGGCGACGCCGCGCTGCTGCAGGACCTGACCACCTGGCTGAAGCTGCCGCAGCGGCGGCTGGTGCTCATCGCCCAGCGCTTCGACGCCGTGCCCCGACTGCACCCGCGCTTCGTGGCCTGGCGGCGCGACTGGTCGCATGCCATCGAGGCCTGGGCGCCGTCCGACGGCATCGATGTGCGCATGCCGACGCTGGCCATCGACGACGACCGGCTGTGCCTGCAGGTCTTCGACAGCACGCACTGGCGGGGCCGGCTCTCGTTCGACGAGCATGCGGTGCGTCAATGGCGTGACGAGATTGATGCGCTTTTGCAACGTTGCGAGGCCGCCTTTCCCGTGCACCATGTGGGACTCTAGGGATTATCCTAGGTCTGGCTATAATGGCGGGCTAGGCAGTGGCGAGGCAAATGCCCTATGCCATGTCTTCCTGATGGGTCTCGCACGGGGTTCTTTGGCGCACTGCGCCGAAAAGTCTCGAGACGTGTCCCACGCTGACTGATCACCATCCCGCTCATTACCCTCCCGAGGACACCTATGAACAAGTCGCTCCTGTTGGCTTCCCTGGTTGCTGCCGTTGCCCTGGCCGCCTGCGGCAAGAAGGAAGAGGCGCCCGCGCCCGCGCCGGCTCCCGCCGCTGCCCCGGCTCCGGCCCCGGCGCCCGTCGCCGAAGCCGCTTCGGCTGCCGCCTCCGCCGTTGCCGGCGCTGCTGACGCCGCCGCTTCCGCCGTTGCCGGCGCCGCCGCGGGTGCCGCTTCGGCCGTCGCCGGTGCAGCCGACGCCGCCGCTTCGGCCGTCAAGAAATAAGCCCTTCAGCGCTTGCGCAAGAAAGCCGCCCTCGGGCGGCTTTTTTTTACCCTGCCCGGGGCAGGCCCTGCGCGGTGATCAGCGCAACTCGCGCACCAGGCGCGACACGATGGTCTTGCCGGCCTCGCCGGTTTCGGGGGCGCCGGCGGATGTCTGCACGGCCACCGTCGTCTTGTCGCCGGCGCCCTTGAGGTTGACGCGGTAGCGCACCGGGTCCTTGTTCGGCCCCTTGGCGCCGAACAGGCGGGCGAAGAAATTCGGCTCATCGACCGCCGCTGCCTTCGGGTCGATGTAGCGCACGAAATACAGGCCGGCGCTGCGGTCACGGTCCTCGACCGTGAAGCCGCCGCGGTCCAGCGCCAGGCCCACCCGCCGCCAGGCGCGGTCGAAAGGCTCGTCGACCTCCAGGCTGGCGCTGCCCGCCAGCGCGCGCGCGCGCGCCGGCGCCTCGGGGGCTGCGGCCACCGCCGCGCGGGCGGCGGCTTCGTCGCGTGCGCCCAGCTTCATCAGCAGCCGCGTCAGCAGTTCGGCCTCGAGCTGCGGGTCGTTGTCGCGCGGGCGCCAGCCGGTGCTGTCCTTCAGCTCGCTCGTATAGATCTCTTCCAGGCCGCGGTGGGTGACATAGATCTCGCTGCCGGCGGCGCCGCGCTCGATGCGCGTGCGGAAGCGGTCGCGCTCGCCGGTGTCGTAGACGCGGTCGATCAGCCGCCCCAGCGTCGAGCGGATGAGGTCGTTGGGCAGCTTGGCGCGGTTTTCGACCCAGTCGGTCTCCATCACGCCGGCCTGCGGGTTGTCGGTCGTCAGCCGGAAACCGCGCTCTTCCCAGAAGGCCTTGATCTCGGGGTAGAGCGCTTCGGGCGCAGCCTCGGCCACCAGCCAGCGGTGCGGCCCCTGCTTCTCGACGCGCACCTTGCCGGCGACGGCGGGCGCCACCGTCGTCATCGGGGCGCTGCCCGGCAGCAGCTGCGGCGTCTGCGGCGTGGCCGACGCGCTGATCACGCCGCCCTGCGCCGCATAGCGCGGGTCGCGCGCCAGCTGCGTCAGGTCGGGCGGCACCTCCAGCGGCCTGGTCTTCACGGCCTGGTTGCGGTAATCGACCCGGTCGCCCGCGAGAAAGCCCTCCACGGTCGAGCAGCCGGCCAGCAGCGTGGCCAGGGCCAGCACGGCACAGCGGGCAGGGGTGGCGACAAGGGGTGATTTCACGTTCGGGTTCTCCGACAGCCGGCAGGGTGCGGCTGACTTGGGATCGGGCGATGACGGGGCGGCAAAGGGGGCGTCAGAGCAGGCCGCCGTCGCGCAAGGCCTGCTCCACCAGGGCCTGGCCGGCGTCGGACAGCGGCAGCAGCGGCAGGCGCACATGGGCCTGGCCGCGGCCCAGGCGCTGCAGCGCCCATTTGGCGGGCGCGGGGCTGGGCTCGCAGAACAGCTGGCGGTGCAGCGCCAGCAGGCGCAGGTGGATGGCGCTGGCGCGCTTGACGTCGCCTTCGATGGCCGCCATGCACAACTCGTGCATCAGCCGCGGCGCCACGTTGGCGGTGACGCTGACATTGCCCTGGCCGCCCAGCAGCATCAGCGCGATCGCCGTGCCGTCGTCGCCCGAATAGATCGAGAAGCCCTTGGGCGCCTGCTTGATCAGCCAGGCCGCGCGCTCGATGTCGCCGGTGGCCTCCTTGATGCCGACGATGCCCGGCACCTGCGCCAGGCGCAGCACGGTGTCGTGCTGCATATCGGCCACCGTGCGGCCGGGCACGTTGTACAGCACCACCGGCAGGTCGACGGCTTCAGCCACCGCCTTGAAGTGGCGGTAGATGCCCTCCTGCGAGGGCTTGTTGTAGTAGGGCACCACCTGCAGCGTGCAGTCGGCACCGACCTTCTTCGCATAGCGCGTGAGCTCGATCGCCTCGCTGGTGGCATTGCCGCCGGTGCCGGCCATGATGGGCACACGGCCGGCGGCATGCTCGACCGACACGCGGATGATCTCGCAGTGCTCGTCGACATTCACCGTCGGGCTCTCGCCGGTGGTGCCGACGACGCCGATGCAGTCGGTGCCTTCGGCGATGTGCCAGTCGATCAGCTGGCGCAGGCCGGCATAGTCGACGCTGCCGTCCTCGTGCATCGGCGTCACCAGCGCCACGATGCTGCCTACGATGGGGTTCATGCGATGCACTCTCGTGAGAAGCGGCAGATTTTAGCCGGCGCGCCCGATCGGGCTTTCGAGCGCGAAGCGCGCGTGTGCCGGCGGCCGGCGCGCGGCGACGATGCGCTGCACGAAGCGCGCCGGTGCGTCCAGAAAACCGTCCTCGTAGGCGACCACGCGCAGCCCGGCGCAGGCGGCCAGCAATTCGCCCGGCTGCAGCAGAAAGTCCGCGCGCGACGGCCGGCCCACCGTCTGCTGGCCGTCGGCGAAGGTCTCATAGATCAGCACGCCGCTGTCGGCCACCGCATCGACGACGATCGGCAGCAGCGGCCGCCACAGGTAATTCGTGACGAGCACGGCATCGAAGCGGCAGCCGGCGAAGGGCCAGGGGCCGTTCTCGATGTCGGCGATCACGATCTCGGCCAGCGCGCGCAGCGGCCCGGCAGCCGCCTCGTCGCGGTCGACGCCGGTCACGCGGTAGCCCCGTTCTGCCAGCCAGCGCAGGTGGCGGCCCGAACCGCAGGCCACGTCAAGCACCGTCGCAGCGGCGGGCAGCAGGTGGGCCCAGCGCGTCACCCAGGGCGAGGGCTCGCCGCCACCATGGCCGCCGTTCAGAAGCATGACCATGCGCGCGTTGCCAGGTCGACCGCCAGTTGCGGGTTCAGATAGGCCGCGAAGACCGCACCCAGCGCCAGCAGTGCCAGCGCCCACAGCAGCAGCGAACGGGCTGCGGGCTTCATGCCGGTTGCGGCGCGGGCCGCGCAATGGCGCCTTCGCGCACCGGCAGGTTGGCCAGCATGGCCAGCACACTCAGGGCCACGGCCAGCCACCACACGACCGCATAGCTGCCCGTGGCGTCGTACAGCCGCCCGCCCAGCCAGACGCCGGCAAAGCTGCCCAGCTGGTGGCTGAGGAAGACGAAGCCCCCCAGCATCGACATGTACTGCACGCCGAAGATCTGCGCCACGATGGCATTGGTGGGCGGCACGGTCGACAGCCACAGCAAGCCGATCACCGCCGAGAACAGGTAGACGCTCCACGGTGTGAGCGGTGCCAGCACGAAGAGCGTGATCGCCACGCCGCGCAGCGCATAGATGGCGGCCAGGATGTAGCGCTTGGCCAGCCGCTGGCCCAGCACGCCGACGGCATAGGTGCCGAAGACATTGAACAGGCCGATCAGCGCCAGCGACGTGGTGGCGACCTCGGGCGTCAGCCCCTGGTCCTTCAGGTAGCTCGGCATGTGCACGCCGATGAAGACGACCTGGAAGCCGCAGACGAAGTAGCCGGCGGTCAGCCAGCGGAAGCTGGGGTAGGCAAAGGCTTCGCGCAGCGCGGCGCGCACGGTCTGCCTGGGGCCGCTGCCGATGGCTGCATGAGGCGGCTCGCGCAGGCCCAGCGCCAGCGGCGCGATGGCCAGCGCGGCGCAGCCCAGCACGATCAGCGCCGTCTGCCAGCCCAGGCTGCCGATCAGGCTGCTTTCCACCGGCACCATCAGGAATTGGCCGAAGGAGCCGGCGGCCGCCGTGATGCCCATCGCCCACGACCGCTTCTCGGGCGCCACGTTGCGCGCGATCACGCCGTAGATCACCGCATAGGTGGTGCCCGACTGCGCCATGCCCAGCAGCAGGCCGGCGCTGCCGGCCAGCCCCGCGCCGGTGGTGGCCATCGCCATCGTCACCAGGCCGCCGGCATAGAGCACGGCGCCCACCACCAGCACGCGGAAGGCGCCGAAGCGGTCGGCCCACATGCCGGCCACCGGCCCGGCCAGGCCCCAGGCCAGGTTCTGGATGGCCAGCGCAAAGGCAAAGGTCTCGCGCGACCAGCCACGGTCGGTGGTCATCGGCTGCAGAAACAGGCCGAAGCCGTGGCGGATGCCCATCGACAGCGTGACGATGGCGGCGCCGCAGATCAGCACCTGAGACATCGACAGCCGCGGGGCCGTGGAAGCGGGTTTCATCCGGGGATTGTCCTGGAAATCGCCCCAAGCTGTCGGCGGGCTGCTGGCCAGAATCTGCGTCCAACGGGGAGCGCGCGATGAAGGTGCTGGTGCTGGGCGGCGGGGTGATCGGGGTGACGACGGCGTATGAGCTGGCACGCGCCGGCCACGAGGTGGAACTGGTCGACCGCCAGCCCGGGCCGGCGCTGGAAACCAGCTTTGCCAATGCCGGCGAGGTGTCGCCCGGCTACAGCGCACCCTGGGCCGGTCCGGGCGTGCCGATCAAGGCCATCAAGTGGATGCTGATGCGGCACAGCCCGCTGGTCATCTGGCCGCTGCTGGACCCCGACCTGTGGCGCTGGGCCGCTGCGCTGCTGGCCAACTGCACCGAACGCGCCTATGCGCTGAACAAGAGCCGCATGGTGCCGATCGCCGAATACAGCCGCGACTGCCTGAAGGCCTTGCGCGCCGAGACCGGCATCGCCTACGACGACCGCGCGCAGGGCACGCTGCAGCTGTTCCGCACGCAGGCGCAGCTGGATGGCATCGCCAAGGACGTGGAGGTGCTGCGCCAGTACGGCGTGCCCTTCGAGGTGCTGGACCGCGACGGCTTCTGCCGCGTGGAGCCGGCGCTGAAGATCACGCAGCACAAATTCGTCGGCGCGCTGCGCCTGCCGGGCGACGAGACCGGCGACTGCTTTCTCTTCAGCACCCGCCTGGCCGAGATGGGCGCGCAGCTGGGCGTGCGCTACCGCTGGAATACCGCCATCCAGGCCCTGGGTGCCGAGGGCAACCGCATCACCGCCGTGCGCACCAGTGCCGGTGACCTGCGGGCCGACGCCGTGGTGCTGGCGCTGGGCAGCCACAGCCCGCAGCTGCTGAAGCCGCTGGGCATCCGCATCCCGGTCTATCCGGTCAAGGGCTATTCGATCACGGTGCCGATCACCGATGCCAGCGCGGCACCCGAATCGACCATCATGGACGAGACGCACAAGGTGGCGGTGACGCGCCTGGGCGACCGCATCCGCGTCGGCGGCACGGCGGAGCTGGCCGGCTACAGCAACCTGCTGCGCGAGCCGCGCCGGCGCACGCTGGAGCATGTGGTGACCGACCTCTTCCCGCGCGGCGGCGATGTGAGCAAGGCCAGCTTCTGGTGCGGCCTGCGCCCGATGACGCCCGACGGCACGCCGATCGTCGGGCCCACGCCCTACGCCAACCTCTATCTGGGCACCGGCCACGGCACGCTGGGCTGGACGATGGCCGCGGGCACCGGCCGCGTGCTGGCCGACCTGATCTCGGGGCGGCAGCCGGAGATATCGCTCGACGGGCTGACGATGGCGCGGTATGGACGGGGTGGTGTCCTGAACGCTTGAGCGCGTTCGGCCGAAGCTTCGCGTGTCGATTTTGTGGGGCCTCACGAGTCAGCCGTCGCCTGGGCGCGTTTGCCAGTAGCCAGGGCGCCTTTTGTGCGGCGAGACTGCGACAACGAGCAGTTCGGTATCCGTAGCGCGGTAGACGATGCTGAAAGGGAAGCCCTTAACCAGCATGCTGCGAGTTGAGGAAGGTGAGGGAGCGCCACCAAGAGGGTGGCGAGATGCGCGCTCTACTGCGGCTTCGACAGCCACCTGGAATCGAACTCCGGTGCCGTCACGCGCGGCGGAGTAGTACTCGACTTCATGCAGGAGTTCGGCCTCGGCCGCAGGTAAGAAGCGAACTGCTCTCACCGAGCAATCGCTCTGGCCTTCGCGAACACCTCTTCCCCAGAGAGGGCAACAACTTCGCCGCGGTCGTACGCAGCCAAGCGCCGAGCGATCTCAGCGTCCCACTCCGAATCCAGTTCCCGGGAGGCTGGCTCGTTCAGCGACTCGAGCAGCGCATCCACAAGATTTTCGCGCTCCTTCGGTGGTAGTTGCCTACCCTTCAAGGCAAGTTCAGCCGCGGTCTCGGGCATCTTGGACTCCTGTACGAATCGCCAGTGTACTTCGGGGCAGCTGGCGCCTTGCCATTGCCTTGTTCCTTGTGACGGCTAACGCAGAGGTAGCCGGGCGACGACGGGTGGACGCCGTGCCCGAAGCTGACACGGCATGCCAGGTGCGATGCCGTTGATGCTGCGGTTGAACGACCTGTCAGGCCACACTCGCGTCCCGAAACGCCCGCAGTACAGCGTTGATTCGCGTCTGATAGCCCGGACCTTGAGCCTTGAACCACTCGATCACGTCTTGATCGATTCGAAGCGAAATCAGTTCCTTGTTGGGCACTGACTCGAGGCCACGGCGAACGATGCCGCGCACCACGCGTGCAGGATCGAATTCAGGATGCTCCGCAGTGGGAGCGGCCTTGCTCTCGCCATTCATCAAGCGACTCCAGTCAGTCTTGGACTTCATGGAAGCAGAGGCGCGCTTCGCGGGAGGTCGCTTTGCGGAAGGAGATGACACGGATTTCATGGTCGGTCTCGGTGTGGGCTATCGAAACCGGTACTCCTGCCAGGAGGCCCAGCGTGATGAAGCGTTGCTCCCCGTATTCGAAGCGATCATCCTCGTCGCTGAAGGTGAGGCCTTCAAGAACGCGAGCCGCGTCTACGAAGTACAGGCCATGCTCCTTGAGGTTGATGGCGCGCCTGCGCTCGGATCATGAGAAACGCATCTATGCATTGTAGCTACAGAGTGCGGATGCGCAGTTCGACTTTCTGGCGGTCTTCCCGTGCGGCCTCATCGGGTCATGATGCTCCACTCGTTCGTCAAGAAGACCCGGAAGACGCCGCCGAAGACGCTCGAACTCGCGCGCAAGCGCATGACGGAGGTCAAGCATGCGAACCCATGACGATGTCGTCGCCAGGCTGATGCGCCGTCCTGCCGTACGCCAGGAAGTCGAGCGCATCGAGCGTGACCAAGGCGCGCTGCTGGACATCCTGCTGAAGGCGCGCCACGTGGCGGGGCTGTCGCAAGCGCAGGTGGCCGAGCGCATGGGTACGCAGGCCCCGGCGGTGGCCCGCCTCGAGCGCGCACTGGCGACCGGGCGGCATTCGCCTTCCCTGGCCACACTGCACAGATACGCGCAGGCCTGTGGCAAGACGCTCTCGGTCAACCTTTCGTAGTGCGCAACGCGATACGGCAAGCCGTAGCGCGAGCCGCGCCGACGCACGCTGGAACACGTGGTGACCGAACTCTGTCTGCAAGGCGGCGATGTCACCATGGCCCGCTGCTGGTGCGGCCTGCGCTCGATGACGCCTGACGGCCGCCGGCCGATGCCGGCCGGCCCCCGCATGCGCAGCCGATCGTGAAGACATCACGAACCGGCCCAGAACTGCCGCGGCAGTTGTAAGCGCATCGGGTTGTCCCGCCCCGGATCCGAGGGGGCCCCGCGCTCGGCGCGCCACCTACGATGGCTGCAAGAACAAGGGCGAGCGGCGGTCTGCGCGAAGCAGCCGCACCGACCCGCGTCGATCGCATCAGGGATCCACGTGAATGAAGCCGCACGCAGGGGCATGGCGCCTGCGGCCGAGGTGTCGATATGCAGAGGGCTGGGGGTGGCGCCGTTGAGGGCGGGCCGGTGCAACAACGTGGTGCTGGCGCGACGCCGAGAGCCGCCAAACCGCATCCGGGCCACCGGCCGCTGCCGCAACAAGTGTGTCTGCCTGTAGCCGCCTCGGTTTTCGGCTCTCGCGGCTCGATACGATGGCGCCACTGTCAAAGGCAAACCCCGTGAAAGCGGGGGACGCAAAGTCAACGGTCTAAAGAGCTTTCCAGGCTCCACGACGGCAGGACTGCCAGTCAGCGCGATGCACCGCAGGGGTTCAAAGGCTCTTGCCGCGGTGGATCGTGAGGCCTCGCGGTTCGGTCGGTGTGCAGCCCCTTCCACGAACACGAGGCGATCATGATGCACACGAAAAACTCGCGCACGACCCCGGCGGTCAACACCCACCGTATGTCGGGTCTGGCCCTGGCGGCGGCGCTGGCGCTGCTGGGTGCGGGGCCGGCTGCGGCGCAGGCTGCGGGTGCCGCGCAGGCTGAATATGCACAAGGCCGCATCCTGGTCATGCCCCGGGCCGGCCTGCCCGACGCCGCGCTGGCGCGCATCCTCAACGACAACGGCAAGGGCAAGGGCCGCCGTGTCGGCAAGAGCAACCTGCACATCGTCGACCTGCCGCCGGGTCTTGAAAAGCAGTCGATCGAGAAGCTGGCTCGCCACCCGCACATCGAGTTTGCCGAACTCGACATGCGCGTGCCCGAGTCCCTCGCGGCCAACGACCCCTATGTGGGCAGCCAGTGGCATCTGCCGAAGATCGGTGCAAGCCAGGCCTGGGATGTGGCCCAGGGCAGCGGCGTCACCATCGCCATCCTCGATTCCGGCATCGATACCAAACACCCGGACTTCTCGGGCCGGCTGGTACCGGGCTACAACTTCGTCGACAAGAACACCAACATCGAGGACGTGCGCAGCCACGGCACCAAGGTGGCCGGTGCCGCTGCGGCCACGCTGAACAACGCGCTCGGCGTGGCGTCGGTGGCGGGGCAGGCGAAGATCATGCCGGTCCGCATCTCCGACAGCACCGGCTACACCTACTGGAGCAACATGGCGGCGGGCCTGACCTGGGCCGCCGACAACGGCGCGCGCATCGCCAACATGAGCTTCAACGGCGTGGCCGGCAGCTCGTCGGTGCTGAGTGCCGCCAAATACATGAAGGACCGGGGTGGCCTCTCGTTCGTGAGCGCCGGCAACGACAACAAGGACCCGGGCTATGCCAATACCGACGTGATGATCATCGTGTCGGCCACCGACAGCAACGACGCCAAGTCCAGCTTCTCGAATTTCGGTGACCATGTCCACCTGTCGGCACCGGGCTCGGGCATCTACAGCACCACCTGGGGCCAGACCTATGCGTCGGTGTCGGGTACCTCGTTCTCGGCACCGGTCGCCGCCGCGGTGGCTGCGCTGGTGATGTCGGCCAACCCCAAGCTGACCAATACCCAGGTCGAGCAAATCCTGTTCAAGACCGCGGTCGACCTGGGCGCCGCCGGGCGCGACATCTATTTCGGCTACGGCCGTGTGGACGCGGCCAAGGCCGTGGCGATGGCCTTGTCGACGGTATCGACGGCCGACACCACGGCGCCGACGGTGTCCGTCAGCAACCCGCTGGCTTCCAGCACCGTGAGCGGGCTGGTGCCCGTCAATGCCAATGCCTCGGACAACGTGGGCGTCACCAAGGTCGAACTGCGGGTCAACGGTCAGTTGGTCGCCACCGACTCCGCCTCGCCGTTCGCCTTCAGCTGGGATTCCACCGCCGTCGCCAACGGCATGGCCAGCGTGGTGGCGACCGCGTACGACGCGGCGGGCAACTCGACCACGTCGAGCACGGTCTCGGTCAACGTGGCCAACGCGACCGTCACCTCGACCGACTCGACGCCGCCGGTGGTGAAGATCACGAACCCGCTCAATGGCACCAAGGTGAGCGGCAACGTGAAGGTCATGGTCTCGGCCAGCGACAACGCCGGCACGAGCGGGATTCGGCAGGTGCTGTACATGAACGGAAAGAGCGTGGCCACGTCCAACGGGGGAACGCTCAACTTCGGCTGGAACGCGAGCAAGGCCGCAGTCGGAAGTTATACGTTCAAGGCCGTCGCCACCGATGCGGCCGGCAATGCGTCGTCGACCTCCGTGACCGTCACGCGCTGACGACAGACCACGGTCCCACCCTCGGCGAGCGGCTTCGGCCGCTCGTTGTCGTTGCGGCTATCGTTCGCGCGTCGATCGAGGACCGAAGCGATGCGCATGAAATGGGTGGCGGGTGGCGCGGGAGCCACTGCACTGCTGGTGGCGGCTGCCTGGCTGGCCTACGACTATCCGTTGCGGCCCTCCCGCGTCGAGCCGCAGGCCCTGGCGCGTTTCTACGCCGCGCAGCCCGCACGCCCGGCAACGCCGGTGGCGGCGGCGGACATCGACCGCGGCATTGCCCTGGCGGTCGACTACATCCTGCGGGCGCAACGGGCCGACGGGTCGTTTGTCTATCTGGTGAATACCGACCCGGCGGTGCCGGTGCCGCCGGGCTACAACCTGCTCCGGCACGCAGGCGCCATCTACGCCCTGGGCATGGCGCACGCCTGGCGGCCGGATCCGCGCATCGAACGAACCATGGCGGCGGCGCTGGACTTCATGCGCCGTTGCTGCCTGCAAGCGGTACGGGACGGTGAAGGCATGGGCATCACCGAGCCACCGGCCGTGGTGCCGGATGCCGGGCCCCTGTCTTACAAGCTGGGAGGTGCGGGACTCGGTCTGGTGGCGATGGCGAGCCTGGCGCGTTCGAGCCCGGGCGCACCGCCCGTGGAAGAAATGCAGGGGCTGGCCCGCTTTGGCCATCACATGATGCGCTGGAACGGCGAGTTCCATGCGCGCCACGTGCCGAGCGCGGGCGGACGCATCGAGCCCGGCCAGGCGCTGTTCTATCCCGGCGAGATGGTGCTGGGATGGCTGATGCTGCACGAACGGCAGCCGTCACCGGAACTGATCGAGTGGTCGGTTCGCGCCCTGTCTCTGCTGGCGCGGCGGCGCGCCGCGGCTGGTGAGGCCCCGGCCGACCACTGGGCGCTGCTGGCCACGGCGCGGCTGTTTGCCATTGCGGATCGCGAGCGGCTGGACATCCCCCGCCAGCGCCTGCTCGACCATGCACTGCAGATCTGCCACACCATGCTCGAAGACGCGGCGGGCGAACCAGCAGTTCCGTCAGCGGCCGGTTCGCTGGTGTTGAGAGGTTGGGGCGAAGTGACCGCCACTTCGACGGTGCTGGAAGGTCTGCTGGCCGCGCTTGCTGTCCTGCCGAGTGGTCACCCCATGGTGCCGCACGTGATTGCGGCTGTGCACCGCGGCATGGCCTTCGTGCTGCGGGCGCAATGGCCCAATGGCCAGCATGCCGGGGGCATCCCCATGGCCATCGAACGCCTTGCCGGCGACGGGCGGCCGGAGACGGTGCGCTTCAATGCCAATGCCACCGAGATCCGCATCGACTATGTGCAGCACGCGCTGAGTGCGTTGTTGCAGTATCGACAACTTGGGCTGGCTGCGTCGCGCTGACCGCCTGCGCCCCTTGGTGCCGCCGCCCACTAAACGCAAAAGCCCGCCTCAGGCGGGCTTTGCCTCAAGGGCCGGAGCGGACCCCGACCCTGTCGCTCGATCACGATGCCTTGCGGCGACGGCGCGTCAGGCCCAGACCGCCCAGCGCCAGACCCATCAACGCCAGGGTAGCCGGCTCGGGGACATCGGTGTCATCGTCGCTGCCGCCGCCGCCTTCCCGCACGAACAAGCTCATGTGGGACAGATCGCGAAAGGCGTTCCCATTCTTATTAGCAATCTTGACCGAGAAGGTACCGGTGTTGTCCTCTTCCACCAGCACATCGTCGAACAGATAGGCGGCCCAACCGCCCGTGTCGTTCGCTTGCTTCCCTCCCGCCTTCAGCGTGACGATGAAGTCCAACTCGACCGGGAATGTCGTGTCTGCTGCGCCTGTCACCGTGAGCGTCCAGTTGCCCGTCGAGCCGGCATCAGGAGAGAGAGAAGCTAAGCCCATTGAACGATGCCGTGTCGCTACCACCGCCTCCCGCGTCTCGCTTGGCCACGAATGTCCAATCTGACTGACCAAAGAGACCTCCGGCCGTGGTGTTCATCACAGAGGCCTTTCCTCCGTTCAAATCGCCAGGGTTCCCAATATCCTGACCGGCAACGATTCCGTAGCAGTTGGTTGCGTTCTGCAGTACGTTCTCAGTTCCGTTGAAGTACGAATCGTTCGTGAATTTCACATCGGACACGGCAAGCCCGTTGAGGGCATCGACTTGATTGGCGGGAAGCTGGGTACCGGGCACTGCCTGGACCGTCGCGGCAGTCTGATTGCAGTAACCCACCGCCTGCGCCTGCCCCACCGCGCCCAGCACCAAGCCAATTGCCACCACCAACCGCGTCATCTGTGTCTTCATGGTCTGTCTCACGTGACCCCCCGTGTATGAGAATGCAACCGACTATGCAATCAGCGTGCCAGTGTACCTTCGGGCTTGTTACGGAAGGCACTTGCTTCGCAGGGGTTGCACTGCTGCATGTCGGGGTCGATCGAAGTGTCAAAAATCCCGACAGCACCCGCTCGGTTCTTCCACCTGGACGCGGTGTCCGGCGGGCTTGAGCCGCGGCCCTGGCCACACCATACTGTGAAATGGACCGCCAGGTCCTGGCCTGCGCACCGGCGACGCCTGCCAGCCGGCAGGTTCACACGAAGGGAAGGACATGTTCTGCCATCGAGCGATTCGCAAGGCCCCGCTGACCCTGGCACTCGTCAGCCTGCTGCTGTCCGCCTGCTCCAAGGACCCCGAATCGCTCACGCAGTCGGCACGCGAACACCTGGAGCGGCGCGACCCGACCTCGGCCATCCTGGACCTGAAGACGGCACTGCAATCGCGGCCGGATGACGCCGAGGCCCGCCTGCTGCTGGGCCGGGCGCTGTTCGCCACAGGCGACCCCTCCGGCGCGCAGGTGGAACTGGAGCGCGCGCAAAGCCTGGGTCTGGGCTTCGACCGCGTGGCGGCCAGCCTGGGCGAAGTCTGGCTGGCGCTGGGCCGTGGGGCGCAGGTGGTGGACAAGCTGTCCGCCGTGCAGGCGGCAGACCCGCGCGACCTGGCGGAGGTCAAGCGCGTGCTGGCGCTGGGGCATTTGCGGCAGGGTGAGCAGGACCAGGCCCAGTCGGCGCTGGATGCTGCCCTGCAGGCAGTGCCCGACCACCGCCCGGCGCGCATCCTGGCGCTGCGCCTGCAGGCGGCCAGGGGGCAGGGCGAGGCGGCCTTGCAGGCCACCGGGGCCTTGTTGAAGCAGCATGCCGACGACCCCTGATCTGTGGGTGCTGCAAGGCGACCTGCTGCGCGCGGGCCGGCGCCCGGCGGCGGAGGCCGAAGCCGCCTACCGCAAGGCCATCGACCTGCAGCCCGACCAGTTGGAGGCCCATGCAGCCCTGATTGGCCTGGCGGTGCAGCGTAAGGACATGGGCCAGGCCAGCCAGCAGGTCCAGCAGATGCTGAAGGCGTCCAAGGGCAATGCCCAGGCCCGATACCTGGAAGCCTCGGTGGCCTTGATGCAGGGTGATGCCAAGCACGCGCGCGAGGTCACGCAGGGCCTGCTGCGCGTGGCGCCGAATCACCCCCGTGTGCTGTTCGTGGCCGGCCTGGCGGAACTGCGCCTGGGGGCCCCCGCGCTGGCCGAGACGCTGCTGACCAAATCGGTGATGGCCGATGCCGATGCCGCTGAGCCCCGCCGCGCGCTGGCCGAGGCCTTGCTTCGGCTGGGGCGCGCGCCTCGAGCTCTGGACGTGTTGGCCCCTTTGACGGGGGCCCAGTCGCGCGACGCCAAGGCGGTGGCGCTGCTGGCGCAGGCCCACCTGCTGCAGGGCGACACGCGCCAGGCCGACGAGGCGTTTGCCCGCGCCGCGCAGCTGGCGCCCAGCGACGCCGACGTGCGCACGGCGCGCGCGGTGTCGCAACTGGGGCGCGGCAAGGACGACGCGGCACTGGCCGAGCTGGGCGACCTGGCGCGCACGCAGGCCGATGCCACGGCCGATTACGCCCTCGTCACCACGCACCTGCGGCGGGGCGACTTCAAGCAGGCGCTGGCGGCAGCCGATGCCCTGGCCGCCAAGCTGCCGCAGCAGCCGATGCCCGACATGCTGCGCGGGCAGATTGCCCTGCGGCTGAACGACCGCGATGCCGCCCGGCGCTATTTCGAATGGGCCCTGGGCAAGGACGCACGCTACCTGCCGGCGCTGAACCAGCTGGTGGCCCTGGACCTGGCCGATGGCAAGCCCGACCTGGCCCGCGGCCGCCTCGTGGCCCATCTGCAGAAGCACGCCGACCATGTGCCTGCGATGCTGGCGCTGGCCGACCTGCTGCGCCGCACCGGCGCGCCGCGCGAAGAAGCGCAGAAGTGGCTGGACGAGGCGGTCAAGGTCAACCCCATCGACCCCGCGGCGCGCATGGCCGTGGTCGACCACCACCTGCGCAGCAACGACAGCCGCGCCGCGCTGCAGGCGGCGCAGGCGGCCGATACGGCGATTCGCGACAACCCCGAACTGGTGGAGCGCCTGGGCCGTGCCCAGCTGCGGGCGGGCGAGCTGAACCAGGCCGTGGCGACCTTCCGGCGCCTGCTGGCAATGCGGCCCGGCAACCCGGCCCCGCTGCTGCTGCTGGCGCAGGCGCAAGAGGCCGCCGGGGAGGCGGCCGCCGCGCGCCAGCAGATCGACGAGGCCATCCGCCTTGCCCCCGACGCCGTGCCGCCCAGGCAGGCCGCGGTGGCGCTGGCCTTGCGCCAGAACGAGCCGGCACGGGCGCTGGACCTGGCGCGTGCCGTGCAGCAGCGGGCCCCGCGCGATGCGCTGGGCTGGGCGCTGGAGGGCGACGTCGAGATGGCCCGCCAGCGCTGGCCGGCCGCAACGGCAGCCTATCGCGAAGCGCTGAAACGGCAGCGCCCGGTCGACGTGCCGGTGCGGCTGCATGCCGCCTTGCTGCGCAGCGGCAAGGCCGACGAGGCGGCGGCATTCGAGCAATCGTGGCGCAAGGCCCAGCCCGGCGATCTGGGCTTCGTGCTGCGCTTGGCCGACGCCGCGATGGCCCGCGGCGACAGGGCCGGTGCCGAGAAGCGCTACCGCGATGTGCTGGCGCAGCGGCCCGAGGACCCTTGGGCCCTGAACAACCTGGCGCAGATGCTGGTCGACCAGCGCAAGCCGGGCGCCCTGGACCTGGCGCGGCGCGCCGTGGCCGCCGCGCCCGATCGGGCCGATGTGCGCGACACCATGGCGCAGGCTTATGCCGTCGCGGACCAGTTGGAAAAGGCCGTGCAGACGCAGCTCGAGGCCGTTGCGCTGGCGCCCGAGGCGCCCAGTCTGCGGCTGAACCTCGTGCGGCTGTACCTGCGCACCGGCGACAAGGACAAGGCGCTGGAAGAGATCACCTGGCTCAAGCGTCAGCCGGCGCAGATCGTCAGGCCGGAGGTCGTGCGCGACCTGGAGCGCCAGGTGGCTGGGCAGGTCGACGGGCGGCCGCGCTGGCCCGGCCGCGCGAGGCCGCCACCCGGCGAGTTGCCTGCGCCAACCTTTGTCCGCGCCCTTGAGGGCCCTCGCGTCCGGCATGCAGGCGGCCGCGCATGCATGCCCCAACCAACCCCTTGCCTGACTTGCAGTTGGGGTCCAAAAGCGGGCGTCAACGGCGTCGGGTTGGCACCGCGCAAGGCCGGCAACATCGCCACGCCCGGGGCCGACCCGAAACTGCTGTCACTGCCATCGTTGCCGCAGCCAGCGCAGGACATCGACATGGGTAGGTTGACGATCCGGCGCCAGCAGATCGACGAGGCCATCCGCCTGGCCCCGACGCCGTACCGCTCCACGGAAGAAGAGGCAGTGGCCGCTGGGCCGCGCGCAGAACGAGCCGGGCGCGGGCGCAAGACCTGGCGACCCGGATCCGCGCAGCGTGGCCGCGCCGGTGCGCTGGGCTGGGCGCTGGTTGTCGCCCTCGAGGCTGCCCAAACGACCGCCGAGGCGCTGGGTTCTGGCCGACATACGCCAGCGTACAATCGCGAAATGCTGAAACTACAGCGCTCCGAGTGGGATCCGAAGACGGCTGCATGCCAACCTGCGCAGCGACAAGGTGTCCGTCGAGGATGCGCGTCCGGCTTTCGAGCAATCGTGGCGCAAGGCCCAGCCCGGGCGAACAGGGCTTCGTGCTGCGCTTGGCGGACGCCGCCAGAGCCCGCGGCGACCTGGTCGGTGCCAGAGCGCTACCGCGATGGCAGGCGCAGGGCCCATGCCCGGATCATCTCCGCGCGCAAGGCCGATGCTGCTGGACCAGCACCATTTATCGATAGGCGACCCTGCGCAGGCACACGACTTCAGCGTGGCACGAAAGAACCCGATCGCGGCGCAGCGCGAAGTCGGTGACGATCCGCGCGACGAGGCATCCATCGCCTATTTCGAGGACCAGCTGAGGACAAGGCCGTGCAGACAGAGCCTCGAGGCCGTTGCGCTGGCGCACGCAGAAGAAGCCCAGTCTGCGGCTGAACCTCGGTGCGGCAAAACCTGCGGCTACCGGCGACAGGGACAAGGCGCTGGCAACGAGATGTCACCTGGCTCAAGCGTCAGCCGGCGCATGATCCGTCAAGCCGGCTGTTGTCCGCGGAAGCGGGCGCGCCAGGCGTCGAGGCCGGGAGGTGGCGACGCGGCGGGCTCCCTAGAATCCGCCCCGCCATGCCCACCACCCGACAAGCCGCCTACGCCGAATCCTCCATCCGCGTCCTCAAGGGCCTGGAGCCCGTCAAGCAGCGGCCGGGCATGTATACGCGCACCGACAACCCGCTGCACATCGTGCAGGAGGTGATCGACAACGCGGCCGACGAGGCACTGGCCGGCTTCGGCCACCGCATCGCGGTCACGCTGCATGCCGACGGCTCGATCGGCGTCGACGACGACGGCCGCGGCATCCCCTTCGGCCTGCACCCCGAAGAGCAGGTGCCGGTGCTGGAGATCGTCTTCACCCGGCTGCACGCCGGCGGCAAGTTCGACAAGGGCGCCGGCGGCGCCTACAGCTTCAGCGGCGGCCTGCACGGCGTGGGCGTCAGCGTGACCAATGCGCTGGCGCGGCGGCTGCAGGTGACGGTGTGGCGCGACGGCCAGGTGGCGACGCTGGCCTTTGCCGGCGGCGATGTCGTCGAGCCGCTGGTGGTGCGCAAGGCCACCGGCAGTGAGCGCAGGCACGGCACCCGCGTGCAGGTCTGGCCCGACCCGAAGTATTTCGAAAGCGCCGACCTGCCGCGCGCCGACCTGCTGCACCTGCTGCGCAGCAAGGCGGTGCTGATGCCGGGCGTGACGGTGTCGCTGACGACCGAAAAACCGGGGCACAAGGATGCCGAGACGCAGACCTGGCTCTACCAGGGCGGCCTGAAGGACTACCTGCAGCAGACGCTGGCGGCCGACCCGCTGATCCCCTTGTTCGAAGGCGCGCAATACGCCACCGCCAACGAGACCGAGAATTTCGCCGAAGGCGAGGGCGCGGCCTGGTGCGTGGCCTTCACCGACGACGGTGCGGTGCTGCGCGAGAGCTATGTCAACCTGATCCCCACGGTGGCCGGCGGCACGCACGAGAGTGGCCTCAAGGACGGCCTCTTCGGCGCCATCAAGGGCTTCATCGAACTGCATGCGCTGCTGCCCAAAGGCGTCAAGCTGATGCCCGAGGACGTCTTCTCGCGCGCCAGCTTCGTGCTCAGCGCCAAGGTGCTGGACCCGCAGTTCCAGGGCCAGATCAAGGAGCGGCTGAACAGCCGCGACGCGCTGCGCCTGGTGTCGGCCTACGTCAAGCCGGCGCTCGAGCTGTGGCTCAACCAGCATGTCGAGTGGGGCAAGAAGCTGGCCGAACTGGTGATCCGCCAGGCGCAGACGCGCCAGCGCGCGGCGCAGAAGGTCGAGAAGCGGCGCGGCTCGGGCGTGGCCGTGCTGCCCGGCAAGCTGACCGACTGCGAAAGCCGCGACCTGGCCTTCAACGAGGTCTTCCTGGTCGAGGGCGACAGCGCCGGCGGCAGCGCCAAGATGGGCCGCGACAAGGAGACGCAGGCCGTGCTGCCGCTGCGCGGCAAGGTGCTCAATACCTGGGAGGTCGAGCGCGACCGCCTGTTTGCCAACAACGAGGTGCACGACATCGCGGTGGCCATCGGCGTCGACCCGCATGGCCCCGCCGACGAGCCGGATCTGTCGGGCCTGCGCTACGGCAAGGTCTGCATCCTGAGCGACGCCGACGTCGACGGCTCGCACATCCAGGTGCTGCTGCTGACGCTGTTCTTCCGCCACTTCCCCAGGCTGATCGAGCGCGGCCATGTCCACATCGCGCGGCCGCCGCTGTTCCGCATCGACGCGCCGGCGCGCGGCAAGCGGCCGGCGGCCAAGCTGTATGTGCTGGACGAGGGCGAGCTGGAAGCGGCGCTCGACAAGCTGCGCAAGGAAGGCGCACGCGAAGGCAGCTGGAGCATCAGCCGCTTCAAGGGCCTGGGCGAGATGAATGCCGAGCAGCTGTGGGAGACCACGCTCAACCCCGAGACGCGGCGGCTGCTGCCGGTGAGCTTTGCCACGCCGGGCTTCGAGGGCACCGCGGCGGCGATGACGCGGCTGATGGGCAAGGGCGAGGCCGCCGCGCGGCGCGAGCTGATGGAGTTGCGCGGCGACCAGGTCGAGGTGGACGTCTGAGCGGTGCGTTCAAGCCGCGTGTTATGCGGGCTCGGCGGTAAATTTGACCCCCAAGGCGCGCGCCACCTTCATGACGGTTTCGAAACGCGGTTTGGCGCCGGGCGCAAGCGCCTTGTAGAGACTCTCGCGGCCCAGGCCTGCGTCCTTGGCGACTTGCGCCATGCCCTTCGCGCGCGCGACGTCGCTGAGCGCAGCCAGCAGCAGGTCAGGGTCGTTGGCCTCGAGCACGGCCGTCATGTACTCGGCAATGGCTTCGTCGTCGTCGAGGTAGCGCGCCGCATCGAACGCCACCAGTTTGAGCGGGGCCTTCGTCTTGCTCATCACAGTTCTCCAAGTTGAGCAGCCAGCTTCAACGCACGTCGGACATCCCGCTTCTGGGTCGACTTGTCGCCCGCATTGAGCATCACAACGATGACGCGGCCGCGGCGCACGAAATAAAGGCGATAGCCGGGACCATGGTGCACCCGCATTTCCGAGACGTCGCCTGCGATCGGCTGCCAGTCGCCAAGATTGCCGGTTTCCGCCTGACGCAGGCGGGCAGCGATTCGGACCTGCGCGCGCTTGTCGTTCAAGGCATCAAGCCATGCGACAAACTCTGCCGTCTGAAGGACGGTGAACATGCCTCGAATGTATCCAAACGGATACGGCGCATCAATCCTGCTTTGCCACGCCGGGCTTCGAGGGCACCGCGGCGGCGATGACGCAGCTGATGGGCAAGGGCGAGGCCGCGGCGCGACGCGAGCTGATGGAACTGCGCGGCGACCAGGTCGAGGTCGACGTCTGAGCGGCGAATCTGCGGCGCGAGGAATCGGGTGCCTTGTCTTGCTCTATCATGAAGCTTCAAGATTCATCATGATGGAATCGTTGATGACGGCAGCAGCACGCGAAAAGTTCTCCTCCCAGGCCGCGCCGGAGGTGCTGGCCGCATTGCGCCAGATTGCCGAATCTCAGGGGCGTCAGTTCCAGGCGGTGTTGGACGAGGCGTTGCGCGACTACATCGACCGGCAGCAGATGCAGCGCCCGCGTCGCCACGTGATGGCCTCGTTTGCATCCAGCCTCGAACAATTCGACAGCCTCTACCGCGAACTGGCGAAATAGACCTTGCCACGCGACCATCTGACGGTGGCCGACGTGCTCGGCATGCACGCCGTGCTGATGCAGCGCCACGGCGGCGCGTCGGGCGTGCGGGATCCCGGCGCGCTGGAAGCGGCGCTGTTCCGGCCGCAAACGGGCTACTACGACGACATCGTGGCCGAGGCGGCCGCGCTGATGGAGAGCCTGGCCGTCAACCACCCGTTCGTCGACGGCAACAGGCGCATCGCCTTCGCCGCGGCCGACGTCTTCCTGCGCATCAACGGCTGGCGGCTGCAGCGGCCACCGCTGCAGATCCACGCGGAGATGATGCAGATGTTCGAATCCGGGACCTTCGACATCGCCCACCTCGACCCCTGGCTGCGGGGCTTTGCAGCCCCTGCGCGGTAGGGGCGCGCGGCGTACGGGCCGGACCGCGTCAGCGTGGGGCCGCCGCCACCCTGATCGTGCCCACCATGCCGGCCTCGAAGTGGCCGGCGATCAGACAGGCAAATTCGAAGTCGCCGGCGCGGTTGAAGGTCCACACGATCTCGCCGCGCCGGCCCGGCGGCACATGGGCCATGTAGGGCTCGTCGTGCTCCATGTCGGGAAACTTCCGCATCAGCAGCGCATGCGCGACCAGTTCCTGGCGCGTGCCGATGACGAACTCGTGCATCACCCGGCCGGTATTGCGCACGACGAATCTCACCGTCTCGCCCTGACGCACCTCGATGCGCACGGGCGTGAAGCGCATGGCGTCGCTCATGCCCACGGCGATGGTGCGCCGGGCGGCCCGGGCATCGCCGGCGATGCCCCAGTCCTTCTGCTCCTTCTTCACCGGCCCGGCCTTGGGCGCATGGGCCTCGTTGCCGTGGGCGAGCGCGGGTGCCGCGCCGGCCAGCAGGGCGGCGGCCAGCAGGGCCTGGCAGAGCTTGGGCTTCATCGTGGATCGTCCTTCGGGTGGCCGTTCAATGATGGCCGCCATGGCCGGTGCCGGGCTTGCGCACCTGCACCTCGATGTCCCTGGCCGGCCTGGCCATCGACGGCATGGATCCAGGCCCGGGGCTGGCTTCGGCCTTGAAGCGAGCCGGGTCGGGCAGGCTGCCGGTGAACTCGTAGGCCACCGTGCCCGGCGGGTGCTGGTACCAGCCCGGGTCGCCGTAGTCGCCGGGCTTCTGGTCCTTGCGCACCTTGACGACGCTGAACATGCCGCCCATGCCGACGGCGCCGAACGGGCCCTGGCCGGCCATCATCGGTGCGGTGTTGTCGGGCAGCGGCATCTCCATCTCGGTCATGTCCTTCATGCCGCGCTCGCCCATCACCATGTAGTCGGGGATCAGCTTGGTGATCTGACGCGCCACGCCGGAATGGTCGACGCCGATCATCGTCGGCACGCCATGGCCCATGGCATTCATCGTGTGGTGGCTCTTGTGGCAGTGGAAGGCCCAGTCGCCTTCCTCGTCGGCCAGGAAGTCGAGCTGCCGCATCTGGCCGACCGCGATGTCGGCCGTCACCTCGTACTGGCGCGTGCTCTTCGGCGTGGGGCCGCCGTCGGTGCCGGTGATCAGGAATTCGTGGCCGTGCAGGTGGATCGGGTGGTTGGTCATCGTCAGGTTGCCGATGCGCAGCCGCACCTTGTCCCTATGGCGCACGTTCAGGCTGTCGATGCCGGGGAAGATGCGGCTGTTCCAGCTCCACAGGTTGAAGTCGAGCATGGTCATGATCTTCGGCGTATAGCTGCCGGGGTCGATGTCGTAGGCGTTGAGCAGGAAGCAGAAGTCGCGGTCGACCTCGTCGATCAGCGGGTGCCTGCTTTCGGGTGCGTGACCCAGAAGCCCATCATGCCCATCGCCATCTGCACCATCTCGTCGGCATGCGGGTGGTACATGAAGGTGCCGGGCCGGCGCGCCACGAACTCGTAGACGAAGGTCTTGCCCGGCGGGATGCCGGGCTGGTTGAGCCCGGTGACGCCGTCCATGCCGTTGGGCAGGCGCTGGCCGTGCCAGTGGATGCTGGTCAGCTCGCCCAGCCTGTTGGTGACGAAGATGCGCACGCGGTCGCCTTCCACCACCTCGATGGTCGGCCCCGGGCTCTGGCCGTTGTAGCCCCACAGGTGGGCCTTGAAGCCGGGCGCCATCTCGCGCACCACCGGCTCGGCGACGAGGTGGAACTCCTTCACGCCGTTGTTCATGCGCCAGGGGCAGGTCCAGCCGTTGAGCGTGACCACCGGCCGGTAAGGTCGACCGTTGGGCGGCTGCAGCGGCGGCAGCGTGTCCGGCCGGGTCTGGATCACGGGCTCGGGCAGGGCGGCCATCGCCACCGTGCTGACGGCGCTGGTGCTGACGGCGGCGGTGACGGCGCCGGCACCGGAGAGGAAATTGCGTCGGTTGACCATGGGATCGGCCTGTCGGGGTTCAGTGGCCGCCGTCGCCGGCGGCGGCAGCGGCGGGGGCGGCAGGGGCCGCGGCGGCGCTCAGGCTGGGCTTGCCGACGAGCGCCATGTCGAGGTCGGCCTGCGCGAGCCAGAAGTCGCGCAGCGCCTCGATGGCGGCATTGACGCCGGCGATCTGCGAGCGCGCATCGGCCAGCAGTTCGAAGACGCCGATCAGCATGCCGTTGTAGCGCAGCAGGTTTTCCTCCGCGATGCGGCGTTTGAGCGGCACGATCTCGTCGCGCTGGTGCTTCGCGATGTCCCACGCCGTGCGGTAGGCGCCGTAGGCCTCGCGCACCTCGGAGCGGGCGTTGATCGCCGTCTCGGCAGCCCGGTTGACGGCCTGCCCGTACAGGCTCTCGGCCCTGGCCACGCGCGCGGTGCCGAAGTCGAACAGCGGCAGCTCGAAGCCGACCTCCCAGGCGCTTTGCGTCGGCGCCTCGTTGGAGCCGTTGCGCATCAGGCCGAGCTCGAGCACGTTGACGAAGCGCGTCGTGCGCGTCAGGCCCAGGTTCTTCGCCGTCTGCTCGGCGGCCAGGCGCGCGCCCTGCACGTCCAGCCGCTGCGCGATGGCGGTGCGTTCGACCTCGGGCAGGTCGCGCGGCGCCGCCGGCAGGTCGGGCAGCCGCTCGGGCAGGCGGAAGGCCGTCTGCGCGCCCCACAGCCCCAGCAGGCGGGTCAGCCGCTCGCGCGTGGCCAGGCGCGCCTGCTGGGCGCGCGCCAGCGCCAGCGCGGCATCGGCGTGGAAGGATTGTTCGCGCGCCTGCTGCAGTGGGTTGAAATTGCCGACCTGCGCCATGCGCCGCGCCAGCTCGGCGCTGGCCTCGGCGGCCTGCATCACCTGCGTGGCGTAGCGCACCGATTCCTCGGCCGCCACCGCCTGCACCCAGGCCTTGCGGGTGTCGGCGGCCAGCGCCAGCACCTGCATCGCGGCGAGGCCCTGTGCCTGCGCGAAGCGGCGCTGTTCGACCTCGCGCAGCAGCGGCATCGCCAGCAGCCGGCCCAGGTTCAGGTGCAGGCCGCGCTCGATCTCGCGCTCGTCGCCGCGTGTCGAGCGACCGAAGGAAAAACCGGGGTTGGCCAGGCGGCCGGCCTGCACGAGGTCGGCCTCGGTGATGCCGAGCTCGAAGAAGGCGGCCTGCAGCCCGCGGTTGTTCAGCAGCGCCAGCTGCACGGCGGCGTCGGCGCCCAGCGGCTGCTGCAGCAGTTCGGCGACGCGGCGGTCGATGGCCTCGCGGTCGGCACCGCTGCGCGCCCAGCGCAGGTCCTTGGCCAGGTGCTGGCGCGCGGCCTGCTCGACGCCGCCGAAGCCGCCATCGGGGCTGAAGGACGCGCAGCCGGCCAGCAGCGCCAGCGCCGCGGCGGCAGCCAGCGGGCGCAGGACACGGCGTGGGTCGGGGATGAGGGTGGCGGTCATGCTCAATGCTTGTGCGGTTGCCCGGCGGCGTTGCCGGCGGCGGGCGCCGAGGCGGGGGCATCGGGCTGCGCCGCCTGGCGCAGGTAGGTGCGCCAGCCGCCGATGCGGGTCACGGTGTCGTTGGCCGCCTTCCAGTCGCCGACCGTGACCGCGCCGCCGCCGCGGTAGCGTTGCAGCGCCGATTCGTGCTGGGCCGTGGGCACGCTGGCACGGGCGTCCAGCGGGTCGGGTCGGGACGCCGGCTGCGCCAGGGTGGTGGCGCTCAGCCACAGGCCGGTGGCCGCCAGCAAGGGGGCGCGGATGATCGGGTGCATGGGTTCCTCGGGGCAACCGAAAAGGGCCGTCCGCAGGCGCGGGCGGTGGGTGTGGGGCGAAGGATGCCGGCGCGGCAGCGGCCGGCCGCTCAGGCCCGGGGCGGTCGCTCGAGCCCGGCCGGCACGAAGGACGTGCCCGCCGGTTGCGCCATCTCGGCGGCAAAGCCGCCGATCGGGGCCGACGGCAGGTCGACGGCCCGGCTCGGCAAGCCGATGGCCGGGCAGCAGGCCGCGCAGGCGCTGCAGGTGTGGCCGCGGTCAGCGTGGTCGTGGGCGGCGGCAGCGGCGTCGGCAGCGGTGTCGGCAGCGCGGTGATGGGCCTGCGCGTGCCCCACCTCGGCATCGATGGCCCTCGCCTGCAGGTGCACGCGGTCTGGCAGCGGTGCGCCGTGCAGCAATCCGGCCGCAGCCAGGCCCTGCACGGGCAGGGCCAGTGCCATCAACCAGACCAGCAGCGATCGCCAGAGCACTATCACGGCCGAGACTGTATCGGAACGCGCAATGCCCCGTCGCCGTGGCCCCATGGTTGACGCTGTTTCGAGCGGCGGTGTACGGTCGCCTGCATGGCCGCCTCCACCCAACGCTGCCGGCTCGATGCAACCCGCCGGCACGCACCGATCGACCGGCGGCAGTGGCTCGTCACCGCGGCCGCGGCGGCCTGGTCGGCGCGGGCCGCGGCGCAGGACCGTGCGACGCCGCTGGCTCGCCGCATCCCGTCCAGCGGCGAGCTGCTGCCGGCCATCGGCCTGGGCAGCTGGATCACCTTCAACGTCGGCAGTGACCGCGTCGCGCGCGACGCCTGCGTCGAGGTGGTGCGCGCCTTCTTCGCCGAAGGCGGGCGCCTGATCGATTCGTCGCCGATGTATGGATCCTCGCAGCCCACCATCGGCCACGCGCTGGCGCGGCTGGGGCACCCGCCCGCGCTGTTTGCGGCCGAGAAGGTGTGGTCGGGCGACGCGGCGCGCGCGCCGGCGCAGATCGAGGCCTCGCGCGCGCACTGGGGCGTGCCTCGCTTCGACCTGCTGCAGGTGCACAACCTGTGGGCGTGGCAGCAGCACCTGCCGCGGCTGTTCGCGCTGAAGGCTGCCGGCCGCCTGCGTTATGTCGGCATCAGCACCTCCGAAGGCCGGCGCCACGCCGAACTCGAGCAGGTCATGCGCACGCAGCCGATCGACTTCGTGCAGCTGACCTACAACCCGCTCGACCGCGAGGCCGAGGCCCGGCTGCTGCCGCTGGCGCAGGCGCGCGGCATCGGCGTCATCGTCAATCGGCCGTTCCGCGAAGGCCAGCTGCTGCGCGCACTGGCGCGCCACCCGCTGCCGGCCTGGGCGGCCGAGGTCGACTGCGTGCACTGGGCGCAGGTGGTGCTGAAATTCATCGTCACGCACCCGGCGGTGACCTGCGCCATCCCGGCCACCAGCCAGGTGAGCCACCTGCGCCAGAACATGGCGGCGCTGCGCGGGCGCCAGCCCGACGCCGCGCTGCGCGCGCGCATCGCCCGCGAACTGGCGGCGCTGGTGTAGCGGCCCTGGAGGCATGTTGAGCGAGTGGTGGACCTACCGGCCGTCCGACTTCCTGATGTTCTCGCCGCGCATCCATGCGCGGCTGTTCGAGTCGGTCAACCTGCAGTGGTGGCCGCTGGCGCTGCTGCTGCCGCTGGCCGGGCTGGCCTGGGCCTGGCTGCTGTGGCGGCGGGGTGCGGCGCTGCGGCCGGGCCTGGCGGCGCTGGGCGTGGTGTGGATCTTCGTCGCCTGGACCTTCCATGCCGAGCGCTTCGTGCCCATCAACTGGGCGGCGGTGGCCTTCGTGCTGCTCTTTGCGCTGCAGGGTGTCGGCCTGCTGGGGCTGGCCGCGCTCGGCGGCGTGCAGGTGCAGCGGCACGGTGCGCGCGCCGCCATCGGGCTGGCGCTGTGGCTGCTGGCGCTGCTGGCGCACCCGTTGCTGGCGGCGCTGCTGGACCGGCCCTGGCTGCAGGCCGAGGTCTTCGGCCTGGCGCCCGACCCGACGGCGATCGCCACCCTGGGCGTGTGGCTGCTGCTGCGCGCCGATTCGCGGGCCGGTGTCTGGGTCTGGCGGGTGCTGGGCACGCTGCCGCTGGTCTGGTGTGGCATCAGCGCCGCGCTGCTGGCCACGATGGATTCCGGCCAGGCCTGGGTGCCGGCGGCGGCCGCGCTGCTGACGCTGGCGGCGCTGGCGCTGCCGCCGCGCCGGTGAACGATCAGCCTCCGTTGGCGGCGAAGAGGCGTTCGACGGCGGCGTCGATGATCACGGCGCAGATGCTGTAGATCAGCGAGCCGATCAGCGCCGCGCCGAAACCGGTGACGTTGAAGCCCTGCAGCAGCGAGGCCGCCGCCCAGAACATCAGCGCATTGATGACGAAGAGAAACAGGCCCAGCGTCAGCAGCGTGACCGGCAGCGTCAGCAGCACCAGCAGCGGGCGCACCAGCGTATTCAGCAGCCCCAGCACCAGCGCCGCCACCATCGCCGCGCCGAAGCCGGCGACGCTGACGCCGGCATCGACATTGGCCACCAGCAGCAGGGCGGCGGCCAGCAGCAGCCAGCGCACGATCAGCTTCAACATGCCGGCAGCTTAACAGCCGGCGCGCCACCGGCATCGGCCGTGCCAGACTTCGACCCATGCCTGCCGCCTTCATGCCCGCCCACAGCCCCGCCGCCGAGCGCAACCGCGGCCCCATCCTGGCCGAGCTGCTGCGCCGGCTGCCGTCCGCCGGCACGGCGCTGGAGATCGCCGCCGGCACCGGCCAGCATGCGGCGCACTTTGCCGCCGCGCTGCCGGGCTGGACCTGGCAGCCCACCGACGGCGATGCCGCCGCGCTGCCGTCGATCGACGCCTGGTGCCGCGGCCTGCCCAACGTCCGGCCCGCGCTGCAGCTCGACGTGCTGGCGGCCGCCTGGCCGGGGGTGCCGGATCGGGTCGACCTCGTCTATGCCGCCAACCTGCTGCACATCGCGCCCTGGCCGGTGTGCGCGGCGTTGATGCAGGGTGCCGCACGCCACCTGGCGCCGCAGAGCCTGCTGGTCACCTACGGCCCCTGGTTCGTCGACGGCGAGCCCACCGCGCCCGGCAACCTGGCCTTCGACGCCGACCTGCGCGCCCGCAACCCGGCCTGGGGCCTGCGCCGGCTGGCCGACGTCGAGGCCCAGGCGCTGGCCGCCGGCCTGTTGCTGCGCGAAGCGGTCGCGATGCCGGCCAACAACCGGCTGCTGGTGTGGGGGCGCGGCTGATCCCGCGGCGGCCTGCCTGGACGCTTGTCAACAGGATCCCCAGCGGGCGCGGGCCTGAAGTGGCGCCGGACCGGAAACCAGGCATCCTCGGACAAATGCAATCGATGCCCCCGCCCGCACCCGGCGCCCCGGCTGCCGCCGCGCCGTCGAGCGACAGCCCCCATGTCGCGTGGCATTCGCTGGCCGTCGACGAGGCGCTGCGGCGCGCCGGCTGCCCGCCGGCAAGCGGACTGGCCGCCGCCGAGGTGGCCCGCCGCCGCGCGCGCCATGGCCCCAATGCGCTGCCCGAGCCGCCGCCCAGGCCGCTGTGGCGCACGGTGGCGCGCCAGTTCCAGAGCCCGCTGATCTACATCTTGTTCGTCGCCGCGGTGATGGCGGTGGCGCTGGGCCACCACGGCGATGCCGGCGTCATCCTGGCGGTGGTGCTGGTCAATGCGCTGATCGGCAGCTTCCAGGAGGGGCGCGCCGAGCGTTCGATGGCGGCGCTGCGCCGGCTGTCGGCGCTGCATGTGCGCGTGCTGCGCGACGGCGTGGAATCGGTGGTCGAGGCGCACGAGCTGGTCCCCGGCGATCTCATGCTGCTGGCTGCCGGCGATGCCGTGGCCGCCGATGCGCGGCTGGTCGACGAGGCGCAGCTGCAGGTGGCCGAGGCCGCGCTCACCGGCGAATCGGTGCCGGTGTCGAAGTCGACCGACGCCGTGCCCGAGGCCACCGGCCTGGCCGACCGCCACGGCATGGTCTATTCGGGCACGCATGTCACCAACGGCCGCGCGCGCGCGCTGGTGGTGGCCACGGGCACGCACACCGAGGTCGGCCGCATCGCCGGGCTGACCGAGGGCGCCGAGGAGCCGAAGACGCCGCTCGAACAACGTTTGGCGCAATTCGGTCGCGCGCTCGTGGGCGCCGCGCTGGGGCTGTTCGTGCTGGTGGTGCTGCTGGGCCTGTGGCGGCAGCTGCCGCTGGCCGACGTGCTGATGGTGGCCATCAGCCAGATGGTGTCGATGGTGCCCGAAGGGCTGCCGGTGGCGATGACGATCGCGCTGGCGGTGGGCATGCAGCGCATGGCCGCGCGCGGCGCCATCATCCGGCGGCTGTCGGCGGTGGAGACGCTGGGATCGACCACCGTCATCTGCAGCGACAAGACCGGCACGCTGACGCGCAACGAGATGACGGTGGTGGCGCTGTGGCTGCCCGGCCCCGGCGCTGCCCGCACGATCACGGTCGAGGGCATCGGCTATGCACCCGCAGGCCGGTTGCACGAGGGTGGCCGCGCGGTGGATGCCGACGATGCCGCATTGCGCGAGCTGCTGTGTGCGGCCGCGCTGTGCAACGACGCCGAGATGCTGCCGCCCGAGGACGAACGCGGCGCCTGGACGGTGCTGGGCGACCCCACCGAAGGTGCGCTGCTGGTGCTGGCGAAGAAGGGCGGGCTCGAACTGCCGGCGCTGCGCCGGCAGGCCCCGCGCGAGGCCGAGCTGCCCTTCGACAGCGACACCAAGCTGATGGCCACGCGCCACCGCCTGGCCGATGCGCCGCGCCGGGTGTGGATCAAGGGCGCGCCCGAAGCCGTGCTGCGCCTGTGCCCGGCCGGCGATGCGGCGCTGGTGCAGGCCGCCCGCGCGCAGGCCGAGGCCATGGCCACGCAGGCCCTGCGCGTGCTGGCCTTCGCGGTGGTCGACGACGACACGCTCGACCCCGCCGCCGGCTTCGACGCGCTCGACGGCCGTGCGCGGCTGCTCGGCCTGGCGGGCCAGATCGACCCGCCGCGCGAGGAAGTGAAGGTGGCGGTGGCCGCCTGCCGGGTCGCGGGCATCCGGCCCGTCATGGTCACCGGCGACCACAAGCTGACCGGGCTGGCGATCGCGCGCGAACTGGGCATTGCGCGCCACGACGCACAGGTCAGCGAGCGCGCCGTGGACGGCCCCGAGCTCGAGCGCATGGGCGAGGCCGACCTGCGCGAGCAGCTGCCCGGCATCGCCGTCTTCGCGCGCGTGCAGCCGGCACAGAAGCTGCGCATCGTCGAGGCGCTGCAGGCGCGCGGCGAGGTGGTGGCGATGACCGGGGACGGCGTCAACGACGCGCCGGCGCTGGCGCGTGCCGATGTCGGCGTCGCGATGGGCATCACCGGCACCGAGGTGGCCAAGAGCGCGGCCAAGATCGTCGTCACCGACGACAACTTCGCCACCATCGTCGGCGCCGTGGAGCAGGGGCGGGTGGTCTATGCCAACCTGAAGAAGGTCATCCTCTACCTGTTTGCCACCTCGATGGCCGAGGTGCTGGTGCTGCTGCTGGCGCTGGTGGGCGGCTTTCCGCTGCCGCTGGCGGCGGTGCAGATCCTGTGGATCAACATCGTCACCGAGGGCACGGTGACGGTGAACCTGGTGATGGACCCGCCCGACGGCGACGAGATGCGCCGCCGGCCGGTGCCGCGCGACGACCGCCTGCTGGGCGCCGAGCTGCTGCGCCGGGTGGCGCTGATGACGCCGCTGATCGCCGCCGTCACCTTCGGCTGGTTTGCCTGGCGGCTGGGCCAGGGCGTGCCCGAGGCGCTGGTGCGCACCGAGACCTTCACCGTGCTGGCCATGTGCCAGTGGTTCAACGTGCTCAACTGCCAGAGCGCCACCGCCTCGGCGCTGGGGCCGCGGCTGCTGCGCAACCGCTGGCTGGCGGGCGGCCTGACGCTGTCGGTGCTGCTGCAGGTGCTGGTGCTGTATGCGCCGCCGATGAATGCGCTCTTCCACACCGTGCCGCTGCCGCCAGCGTCGCTGCTGCCGCTGCTGGCACTGGCCAGCCTGGTGCTGTGGGCCGAGGAGGCGCGCAAGCTCTGGGTGCGCACGACGGCGCGGCGTGCAGGGCCGGCGGCATGACGCTGTGGCTGCTGCTGCTGCAGTTCGGCCTGTGCGGGCTGGTCATCGGCCGCGCCGGCTTCGTGCTCAGCCGCAGCGCCGACCGTATCGCGCAGGCCACCGGACTCACCGGCGGCTGGGTCGGCCTGGCGCTGCTGGCCACCGTGACCTCGCTGCCCGAACTGGCCTCGGGCATCAGCGCCGTCACCGTGGTCGCGGCGCCCAACCTGGCGGTGGGCAATGCGCTCGGCGCCTGCGTCTTCAACCTGCTGTTCCTGGCGGTGGTGGATGCCCTGCAGCGGCGCCAGCCGATGTATGCGGCGGCCAGCACCGCGCACCTGCTGTCGGCCGGTTTCGGCGTCGTCATGCTGGGCTTCGTGGCCATGAGCCTGCTGATGGCCGGCGGCGCCCCCACGGCCTTCAACCTTGGCTTCTATACGCCGGCGCTGCTGGCGCTGTACCTGCTGGCGCTGCGCAGCGTCTTCGCGCACGAGCGTGCGCTGCAGCCGGCTGGTGCGGGGGCCACGCTGCCGCTGGCCGACCCCTCGTTGCGCGCCGAATGGCGCCGCTTCGGCCTGGCGGCGGTGGCGGTGCTGGCCGCGGGCAGCTGGCTGCCCGGGCTGGCCAGCCAGCTGGCCGCCACCATGGGCTGGAGCCGCAGCTTCGTCGGCACCGTCTTCATGGCGCTGGTGACCACGCTGCCCGAGATGGCGGTCACGCTGTCGGCGCTGCGCCTGGGCGCGCTCGACATGGCGATCGGCAACCTGCTGGGCAGCAACCTGTTCAACGTCACCATCCTGGCCATCGACGATCTCTTCTACCGCCACCGCCCGCTGCTGGCCGATGCCGCGCCGGTGCATGCCGGCACCGCGGTGGCCGGGGTGATGATGACGGGGCTGGTGATGATCGGCCTGGTGATGCGCCCGCAGGGGCGCGTGCTGCGCGTCACCAGCTGGGTCAGCATCGGCCTGGTGGCGGCCTACGGCCTCAATGCGGCGCTGGTCTTCCTGGCCGCCGGGTGAGATGTCGACCAGGCCAGCTTCAAGGTGTGCCGGCCCCGGCATCGTCGTCCTGCGCTTCGCCCAGCTTCAGGCCGACGCGGGTGATGCGGCTGCCGTCGAGCGCGCGCACGATCAGCGTGGCGCGGCCCAGCGCCACGCGGTCGCCCACCACCGGCGGGCGCTTGATCGTGTCCGCCAGCCAGCTGCCCAGCGGCTGCGCGCCATCGGGCGGCGGCGGCAGGGCGTAGAAGTCGCAGATCGCGGCCAGCGGCAGCCCCGCGTCGAGCTCGAAATCGCCGAAGGCCAGCCGCGCGCGCGGCTCGTCGTCGCGGTCGGGCAGTGCCACACCCAGGCGCCGCGCCGCCCAGCCGATGGTCGAGCCCTGCAGCAGCAGCGACACCAGCACCACCACGAAGGCGGCATTGAACAGCACCTGCGCCTGCGCCACCCCGGCCAGCAGCGGAAACAGCGCCAGCACGATGGGTACCGCCCCGCGCAGGCCGACCCAGGCGATGAAGGCCGTCTCGGCGCGCGAGAAGCGCAGCGGCCACAGGCACAGCCACACCGCGACCGGCCGCGCCACGAAGATCAGCACCAGCGCCAGCCCCAGGCTGGGCAGCAGCTGCGGCAGCAGCAGGCTGGGCGTGACCAGCAGCCCCAGCAGCAGGAACATGACGGCCTGCGCCAGCCACGCATAGCCGTCCATGGCCGGCAGCGTGGGGCGCACCTCGGTGATGGCGCGGTTGGCCACGATCATGCCGAACAGGTAGACCGCCAGGAAGCCCGAGCCGCCGATGGTGCCGGTGGCCGCAAAGACCGACAGCCCGCCGGCCACCAGCAGCAGCGCGAGGATGCCGCCGCCGGCATCGCGCGCGGCCACGCGCCGCAGCAGCAGCGCCATCAGCACGCCGCTGGCCACGCCGGCCATGGTGCCCCAGCCGAACTGCTGCACGAAGGCGATGGCGATGCCGGCGCCGGCCGCCTCGCCGCGGGCGGCGGCGGCCACCAGCGCGATGCAGGCCAGCGTGAGGTAGACGGCCATCGGGTCGTTGACGCCCGACTCGATCTCCAGCGTGGCGGCCACGCGTTCATTCAAGGTCACGCCCGACCGGCCGAGCAGCGCGAATACCGCCGCGGCGTCGGTGGAGCCGACGATGGCGCCCAGCAGCAGCGCGGTCGGCAGGTCCAGGTCCAGCAGCAGCATCGCCGCCAGGCCGGTCAGCGCGGCGCTGACCACCACGCCCAGCGTGGCCAGCAGCGCCGCCGGCTTCAGCCCGGTGCGGAAGGTGGCATAGGCCGTGCGCAGACCGCCGTCCAGCAGGATCACCGCCAGCGCGATATTGCCCACCCAGAAGACCAGCCGGTAGTCGTCGAAGCGCAAGCCGCCGGGGCCGTCCTCGCCGGCCACGATGCCGGCCAGCAGGAAGACCAGCAGGAACGAAAACCCGATGCGCGTGGACACCAGCCCCGCCAGCACGCTGAGAAAGACCAGCGCGGCGGCGGCGAACAAGGGCACGTTGACAAAATCCATGGCGGAAGTATCGGCGCACCCTCGACAGCGGCCCCGAAGACAGCGGGTGCCGCCACCACGCCGGCAACGGGCTTGCGAGCCTGGCGCACCCGACCGATGACATCCCTGCCCAGGAGGTGCCCGCATGAACCCCGCTGCCCCCATCCTTGCCGTCACCGACTTCTCGGCCCCGGCACGCCATGCCGCCGACCGCGCGGCCCGGCTGGCGCACGAGATCCACGCCCCGCTGACCCTGATGCACGTGACGGTCGGCAGCGCGCTGCAGGACCTGCGGCAGTGGCTGGGCGCCGGCCATGCGCTGGAGCAGCAGCTGCTGGCCGATGCCGAGCGGGAACTGCAGCAGCTGGCCGGTGAATTGCACGCGGCGCGCCAGGTGGCGGTGCGCACCGTGGCGGCCAGCGGCGCCGTGCTCGACGAGATCGGGCGCGAGGCCGAGGCGATGGATGCCGGCCTGCTGGTGCTGGGTGCGCGCGGTGCCGGTTTTCTGCGCCGGCTGGTGCTGGGCACGACGTCGGAGCGGCTCGTCCATCGCACCACGCGGCCGGTGCTGGTGGTGCGCCAGAGTGCGCACGAGCCCTACCGGCGCGTGCTGCTGGCGCTGGATTTTTCACCCTGGTCGGCGCAGGTGGTGAAGTTGGCGCGGCGCGTGGCGCCGCATGCGCGGCCGGTGCTGCTGCATGCCTTCCAGGTGCCGTTCGAGGACAAGCTGCGCTTTGCCGGCGTCGAAGCCGCCACCATCGACCACTACCGCCGGCAGTCGCGCCTGCAGGCGGTGCAGCGCGTGCATGCGCTGGCCGCGGCCGCCGGGCTCAGGCCCGGCGCCTGGGACGCCTGCGTCGTCGAGGGCGACGCATCGCAGCGCATCGTCGAGCAGGAGCAGGAACGCGACTGCGACCTGGTGGTGGTGGGCAAGCACGGCCAGTCGGCCGCCGAGGACCTGCTGCTGGGCAGCGTCACCCAGCATGTGCTGGCCGAAGGATCGGTCGACGTGCTGGTGTCCACCCGCAACGAGACGGCGACAATCGAGCGATGAACCCGACGCATGCAACCGCGCCGGTCCTCATCGCCGGCGGCGGCATCGGCGGCATGGCCGCCGCGCTCACGCTGCACCAGATCGGCGTGCCCTGCGTGGTGCTGGAGGCCGTGCCCGAGCTCAAGCCGCTGGGCGTGGGCATCAACCTGCAGCCCAATGCCGTGCGCGAGCTGTTCGACCTCGGCTTCACCCCGGCCGACCTCGACGGCATCGGCATCGCCACGCGCGAATGGGCGCTCGTGGGCCGTAACGGGCGCGACATCTACCGCGAGCCGCGCGGCCTGGCCGCCGGCTACCGCTGGCCGCAGTATTCGGTGCACCGCGGGCAGCTGCAGATGCTGCTGTGGCGCGCCGTGCAGCAGCGCCTGGGCCCGCAGGCGGTGCGGCTGGGCCAGCGGGTGACGGGGTATGCGCAGCACGAAGCCGGCGTCACCGCGACGGTCGAATCGCACGACGGCACGCGCCAGGCGCTGCAGGGGCGGCTGCTGATCGCCGCCGACGGCCTGCATTCGGCGGTGCGCGCGCAGATGCACCCGCAGCAGCCGCCCATCCACTGGGGCGGCGCCATCATGTGGCGCGGCACCACGCCGGGCCGGCCCATCCGCACCGGCGCTTCCTTCGTCGGGCTGGGCGGGGCCCGTCACCGCGTGGTGCTGTACCCCATCTCGCCGGCCGACCCGGCCACCGGGCTGGCCACCATCAACTGGATCGCCGAGATCACGGTCGACAACCGCCAGGGCTGGACGCAGGGTGACTGGAACCGGCGCGTGGCGGTGGACGATTTCATCCACCACTTCGAGGGCTGGAACTACGGCTGGCTGGACGTGCCGGCCATGCTGCGCGGCGCCGCCGAGGTCTTCGAATACCCGATGATCGACCGCGACCCCGTGCCCACCTGGGTGCACGGCCGCGTGGCGCTGCTGGGCGACGCGGCACACGTGATGTACCCGACCGGCTCCAATGGCGCCACGCAGGCCATCGTGGATGCGCGCGTGCTGGGCGCGCAGTTGCTGGCGCATGGCGTGGGCCCGGCGGCGCTGCGCGCCTACGACGAGCGGCTGTGCGGTCCCATCTCCGCGGTGGTGCTGCGCAACCGCGGCGCCGGCCCCTTCGGCCTGCTGGGGCTGGTGGAAGACCGCTGCGGCGGTGTCTTCGACGACATCGAGCAGGTGATGCCCGCTGCCGAGCGCGAGGCCTTCATGGCCGGCTACAAGGCGGCGGCGGGGTTTGCGATCGAGTCGCTGAATGCGGCGGCGCCGACCATCGCGGCCGGGGCGCGGGCCTGACGCTTTCCCGCATGACGACCCCAGGGCGCCATGGGAAGATGAAGCCATGAGCACCACGACTTCATCGTTCCGCTCCAACGCGGACGGCACCGAGATCTTCACCTACACCTGGGCCTCGGTGGTCGGCCAGCCCCTTGGCGCGGTGCAGATCGCCCATGGGCTGGCCGAGCATGGCGAGCGTTATGCGCGTTTTGCGCAGGCCCTCAACGCGGCGGGTTTCGTGGTGCATGCGGTGGACCACCGCGGCCATGGCCGCAGCGCCGGCGGCCGGCTGGGCGACTTCCGGGCGGCCGGCTTCGACGGCCTGATCGCCGACGTCGCGCAATTCGGGGCCGCGCTGCGCGAGCGCCAGGGTCCGTTGCCGCTGTTCCTGTTCGGGCATTCGATGGGGTCCTTCGCGGCGCAGGCGGCGATGCTCGACCACGCTTCGACCTGGTCAGGGGTGGTGCTGTCGGGATCGACCGCGCTCGATGCCTTCGCCGAGGCCATGGCCCAGGCACCGGCCGACGGCCCCAGCGGGCTCGAGGCCTTCAATGCCGGTTTCGAGCACCGCACCGGCTACGAATGGCTGTCGCGTGATGCCGCCGAGGTGGACGCCTATGTGGCCGACCCCTGGTGCGGCTGGCCGATCCCCAACGACGTGATCCCGTCGCTGTTTGCGCCCGCGCCGCGGCTGGCCGACCCGGCGCCGCTGGCCGGCATGCGCCCGGATCTGCCGATCCTGGTTGCCTCCGGCGACGCCGACCCTTTGGCGGGTGGCGGCTCGCTGGTGCAGCTGCTGGGCCAGCGCTACCGGGCGGCCGGCCTGGCCGACGTGACCGTCACGCTGTACCCGGGCGGCCGGCACGAGATCCTGAACGAGACCAACCGCGACCAGGTCACGGCCGACATCGTGGGCTGGCTGCGTGCCCGCGCGGCGCAGGCGCAGCGCTAACAGGCGGCCCAGAAGCGCCAAGGGGCTGGCGCCCGTTGAGCGCCAACCCCTCGATCTTGATGGTGCCGGTGAGAAGAGTCGAACTCCCGACCTTCGCATTACGAATGCGCTGCTCTACCAACTGAGCTACACCGGCGTAGCCCGCAAGTATAGCGCGGCGGATGGCCGGCACCGGTTCAGGCGTATGTGACCCAGTCCTCGTACCCGGCGCCGTCCAGGTGCGGCAGGTGGTTGAAGCTGTGCAGCGCGTGGCGCCTGGGGTTGAAGGCAAATTCGGTGATCGCGCTGTTGCGGATGCGCATGTTGAGCTCGATGGTGCCCACCGCCGGCATGCCCAGCACCTGGCCCACGGCGGTGGAGATGGGCCCGCCGCTGCTGACCAGCAGCACCTCGCCGTCGAGCGTGCGCACGCGGTCCAGCACCGCGGCGATGCCGGCCACCCAGTCGGCGTGGCTGGGCATGCCCTCGGGCCGGGTGTGTCCTTCCATCCACGCCGCCAGCCCGCGGCGCAGCAGGCGGAAATGTTCGCGGTAGGCCTCGGGGGTGCGCGCCGGGGGCAGCGGGTCCGGGTGGATGGCGCGCACCACGGCGGCGCTGTCGTATTCGTTCAGCGCCGGGAAGACCTGCACGTCGTCGCGCGCCTCGCCCAGGCCCTGCAGCAGCGCGTCCAGCGACTGCTCGTGGCGCCGCAGCGAGCCGCGCAGCACCGCCTGGAAGCGGCGCCGGCGCTGCCCGAAATACTCACCCAGGCGGCGGCACTGGCGCATGCCCAGTTCGCTCAGCTGGTCATAGTCGGCGGCGCCGAACGAGGCCTGGCCGTGGCGCACAAGGGTCAGCGTGCCCATGCGATCAGGGCGCCTCGGCGTGGTAGCCGGTGACGCGTGCGACCTCGTTCTTCGAGCCCAGGATCACGCTCACGCGCTCGTGCAGCTTGGTCGGCGTCACGTCCAGGATGCGCTGCCGGCCGTTGGTGGCCATGCCGCCGGCCTGCTCGACGATGAAGGCCATCGGGTTGGCCTCGTACATCAGGCGCAGCTTGCCGGGCTTGTCGGGCTCGCGCTTGTCCCAGGGGTAGAGGAAGATGCCGCCGCGCGTCAGGATGCGGTGCACGTCGGCCACCATGCTGGCCACCCAGCGCATGTTGAAGTCCTTCTCCCGCGGGCCCTCCTTGCCCTGCAGGCATTCGTCGATATAGCGCTTCACCGGCGGCGCCCAGTGGCGCATGTTCGACATGTTGATGGCAAATTCCTTGGTGTCGGCGGGGATCTGCACGTCCTGCGCCGTCAGCACCCAGGAGCCGGTCTCGCGGTCGAGCGTGAACATCGCCACCCCGCTGCCCACCGTCAGCACCAGCGTCGTCTGCGGGCCGTAGACGCAGTAGCCGGCCGCCGCCTGGTGCTTGCCGGGCTGCAGGAAGTCCTCTTCCGACACGCCGCGTGCGTGGCCCACCTTGCGCAGCACGCTGAAGATGGTGCCGATGGAGACATTGACGTCGATGTTGCTGCTGCCGTCCAGCGGGTCGTACAGCAGCAGGTATTCGCCCTGCGGGTAGCGGTTGGGCACGACGTGGATGGAATCCATCTCCTCGCTGGCCATGCCGGCGAGGTGGCCGCCCCATTCGTTGGCCTCGATCAGCACCTCGTTGCTGATGACGTCGAGCTTCTTCTGCACCTCGCCCTGCACGTTCTCGCTGCCGGCGCTGCCCAGCACGTCGCCCAGCGCGCCCTTGTTGACGGCGATGGCGATGCGCTTGCAGGCGCGCGCCACCACCTCGATCAGCAGCCGCAGCTGCGCCGGGATGTGGCCGTGCTCGCGCTGCTGCTCGACGAGATACTGGGTCAGGCTGATGCGCTTCATGCGGCCTCCAGGGCGCGGGTGATGATCTCGCGCGTATCGGCGCTGAGGTCGGGCCGGGCCGCCACGCGCGCGATGGCTTCGCGCGCGGCGCTGCGATACGGTTCGGCCAGCGCCGACCAGCGGTCCATCGCGCGCGCCAGGCGCGAGCCCAGCTGCGGGTTGAGCGCGTCCAGCGCCAGCAGCTGCTCGGCCCAGAAGACATAGCCCGCGGCGTCCTGGCGATGGAAGGCCGCGGGGTTGCCCACGCACAGGTTCATCAGCAGGCTGCGCGCGCGGTTGGGGTTGCGCAGCGAGAAGTCGGGGTGCTGCAGCAGCTCGCGCGCACGCTGCAGCACGCGACTCGGGCCGTCCTGCAGCGTCTCGGGCGCCATCGCCTGCACCGCAAACCACTTGTCGATGGCCAGCGCGTCGCCCTTGAAGGTGGCGTGGAAGTGGTCCAGCGCCAGATCGGCCAGGTCGGCGCGCGCGGCCACCAGCGCCTTCAGCGCACCCAGGCGGTCGGTCATGTTGCCGGCGTCCTTCACGCGCTGGTAGGCGCGGCCGGGCCACAGGTCCTGCCGGGTGCGCGCGGCGTGGCGCACCAGCATGGCCAGCGCCAGGTTGGCCAGCGCGCGGCGGCCGGCCTGCGCCGGGCCGGGGTCGTAGCCTTCGCGCACCGGGTGCTGCTCGAAGGCCCACAGCCAGTCGTCGTGCAGCCGCTCGGCCAGCTCGTCGAGCAGATGCTCCGACACCGCGTGGATGCGCTGCGGGTCGGCGCCCTGCACCTGCTCGGCCAGGTAGCGCTCGGACGGCGGCGTCAGCACCAGTTCCTTGAAGGCCGGGTCCAGCGCCGGCGCGCGCAGCAGCTCGCGCATCGCGTGCACGAAGGCGCCGTCCAGCGGCGCCGGGGTGCCGCTCTTCAGTGCCGCCAGCAGGCGCGCCAGCGCCAGGCGCTGGCCGGCTTCCCAGCGGTTGAAGGGGTCGTGGTCGTGCGCCAGCAGCACCAGCAGATCGGCGTCGGACAGGCCGTCGTCCAGCAGCACCGGGGCACTGAAGCCGCGCAGCAGGCTGGGCACCGGCGGCGCGTCGATGCCGGTGAAGGTGAACGACTGCTCGCCTTCGGTCAGCACCAGCAGCGCCTCGGTGCCGCGCGGTGCGGCATCGCCCTGCAGCTGCAGCGGCAGGGCGATGCCGTCGCGCGCCAGCAGGCCCAATGCGACCGGGATGACGAAGGGCTGCTTGACCGGCTGGCCCGGCGACGGCTCCGCGTGCTGGCGCAGGGTCAGCGTCCAGGTGCGGGCCTCGGCGTCGTGCACGCCGCGCGCGTGCAGGCGCGGCGTGCCGGCCTGCGCATACCAGCGCTTGAAGGCGGCCAGGTGCTGCGCCAGCGCCGAGCCCGGGTTGGCATCGGCAACGGCCTGCGCAAAATCGTCGCAGGTCACGGCCTGGCCGTCGTGGCGCTGGAAGTAGAGCTTCATGCCCGCGGCAAAGCCGTCACGGCCCACGAGGGTGTGCATCATGCGCACGACCTCGGCCCCCTTTTCGTAGACGGTGGCGGTGTAGAAGTTGTCGATCGCGGCGTAGCTGTCGGGCCGCACCGGGTGCGCCATGGGGCCGGCGTCCTCGGGAAACTGGCGCAGGCGCAGGCTGCGCACGTCCTCGATGCGCTTGACGGCGCGCGCGCTGGCCTCGCCGACCATGTCCATGCTGAATTCCTGGTCGCGGAAGACGGTCAGGCCTTCCTTCAGGCTCAGCTGGAACCAGTCGCGGCAGGTCACGCGGTTGCCGGTCCAGTTGTGGAAATATTCGTGGCCGACCACGCTCTCGATGGCCGCGAAATCGGCATCGGTGGCGCTGGCGGCATTGGCCAGCACGTACTGCGTGTTGAAGACGTTGAGGCCCTTGTTTTCCATCGCCCCCATGTTGAAGTCCTCGACCGCCACCACCATGAAGCGTTCGAGGTCCAGCGCCAGGCCGAAGCGCGCCTCGTCCCACACCACGCTGGCCACCAGCGACTTCATCGCGTGCTCGGTCTTCTCCAGGTCGCCCGGGCGCACATAGACCTGCAGCAGGTGATCCTTGCCGGCGCGCGTGCGGATGCGCTGCTCGCGCGCCACCAATTGGCCGGCCACCAGCGCGAACAGGTAGCTGGGCTTGGGGTAGGGGTCGTGCCACTTGGCGAAGTGCCGGCCGCCGTCCAGGTCGCCCTGCTCGACCAGGTTGCCGTTGCACAGCAGCACCGGATAGCGCACCTTGTCGGCGCGCAGCGTGACGGTATAGACCGCCATCACGTCGGGGCGGTCGAGAAAATAGGTGATGCGGCGGAAGCCCTCGGCCTCGCACTGCGTGAAGAAGCTGCCGTTGCTGGTATACAGGCCCGAGAGCTCGGTATTGCGGTCGGGCGCGCAGGTGTTGCGGATCTCGAGCACGAAGCGCGCGGCCGGCGGCGGGTTGTCGATCACCAGCGCGCCGTCGTCGTGGCGGAAGGCCACGCTCTCGCCGTCGGCCAGCACGCGCAGCAGGTTCAGGCCTTCGCCGTGCAGGCGCAGCGGCTCGGTGCCGGCGTCAGGGTGGCGGTCGGGGTTGCGCTCGATCTCGAGCCGGCTGGCGACCAGGGTCTTGGCCGGTTCGAGGTCGAAGACCAGGTCGGCGCGGCGGATCCAGAACGCCGGCGCGGCGTAGTCCTCGCGGCGGATCACGGGGGCAGTGCCTTCACGCATGGGTGTTGTCTCGCGGAAATGTTTCGAGGTCGGGCGCAATCGGCGGCGCGCCGGCGGCGGCCATCAAAGGCCCTGCTTCAGGCTGGCTTCGATGAAGGGGTCGAGGTCGCCGTCCAGCACCTTCTGCGTGTTGCTGATCTCGACGTTGGTGCGCAGGTCCTTGATGCGGCTCTGGTCCAGCACATAACTGCGGATCTGATGGCCCCAGCCGACATCGGTCTTGCTGTCCTCGAGCTTCTGCTGCGCCTCGCGCTGCTTGCGCATCTCGTGCTCGTACAGGCGGCTGCGCAGCATGGCCCAGGCCTCGTCGCGGTTGCGGTGCTGCGAACGGTCGTTCTGGCACTGCACCACGATGCCGGTGGGGATGTGCGTCAGGCGCACCGCCGAATCGGTCTTGTTGATGTGCTGGCCGCCGGCGCCGCTGGCGCGGAAGGTGTCGGTGCGCACGTCGGCGGGGTTGATCTCGATCTCGATCGAGTCGTCGACCTCGGGGTAGACGAACAGGCTGGCAAAGCTGGTGTGGCGGCCGCCCGCCGAGTCGAACGGGCTCTTGCGCACCAGCCGGTGCACGCCGGTCTCGCTGCGCAGGTGGCCGAAGGCATGGTCGCCCTCGACCTTGATGGTGGCGCTGCGGATGCCGGCCACGTCGCCCTCGGTCTCTTCCAGCACCTCGGCCTTGAAGCCCTTGCGCTCGCAGTATTTGAGGTACTGGCGCAGCAGCATGCTGGCCCAGTCGCAGGCCTCGGTGCCGCCGGCGCCGGCCTGGATGTCGACGAAGCAGTTCAGCGGATCGGCCGGGTTGCTGAACATGCGGCGGAATTCCAGCTGCTCGACCGTCTCGCGCAGCGCATGCGCCTCGGCCTCGATCGCGGCCAGGCCGTCGAAATCGCCCTCGGCCTTGCTCATCTCGTAGAGCTCGGAGTTGTCGGACAGGTTGCCCGTCAGGTGGTCGATGGTCTGCACCACCGTCTCGAGGCTCTTCTTCTCCTTGCCCAGCTCCTGCGCGCGCTTGGGCTCGTTCCAGACGGCGGGGTTTTCCAGCGCGGCGTTGACTTCGTTCAGCCGCAGGGATTTGCGGTCGTAGTCAAAGATACCCCCGGAGCTGCTGGGTGCGGGCGCTCAGATCGGCGAGCAGCGTGCCGATCGAGTTGACGTGTTCGATGTCCATCGTGGGTGACCGGTTGGCGAAACCGGTAATTTTCTCATGGGGCGCACGGTCGAGGGGTGGCCAGTCCCTCCGGACGAGGCGGCCCCGCAGGCCGGAGCAGCATCGTGCTGGCGCCATGGCGGTCGCCGGCCGGGCAGGGAGACGCGCCAGGTTGCGGCGCGGCAGGGAACGAGGCGGGGACAGGGACTCGCCAGTCAGCCCAGCGCGGGACGCCGGCGGCGCTTGCCGGCCTTCACCAGCGCCATGCCCAGCGTACAGAGCGTAGGGGCGTTGTGGGGGGGGGGCGGCGGGGAGAACGGGATAATCCAAAGCACCCGGCCGGGCCGGCCTGCACCTGGGCCAGGCGAGGTCATTACGAATGATCGGGTTGGCCGGCTCCGAGTGGCCAGGCGCTGCAGCAGTTCGGCGGCCCTGGCGGCGTGCCGCGCTGTTGCAGCCGCGCGGCCGGGCCCGACCACGGCGACATCTTCGGATAGCGGCGCAGCGCGTCGGCCGCGTGCGTCAGCGTCGCTGCCGCGGTCCATCGCGTCGAGCACCCGGACGCGCAGCAGGGCCGCCGGCACCATGCCGGCCTTGGCCGCACGGTTGAAGTGCTGCAGCGCATCGTCGCGCTTGCCGGCCTGCAACAGCAGGTCTCCTTCGAGCAGCGTACCGGCCTCCTGCAGGCCGTCGACCGCTGCCATCTGGCGTGCCACCGACAGCGCCTCGGTGGCGCTGGTGCGGCTCGCCAGACCGGCCAGCGCGACATAGTTGGCCGCGTCGAAGGGCCGCTCGGCGACCAGACCGCGGAGCAGGGTCACGGCGGCCGGTGTCCTGCGCCCGTGACCTCGAGCTGGGCGAGCTTACCGCCAATCCGGGCGCCGCGGATACTCGGCAGACAGCTTGCGAAACATCAGTGGCTTGCGGGATGCGGCCAGGCGTTCGTACAGGCCGCCCCAGCGGCGCGGTGGACGTGGCCCGGTGCGTGGGGCCCGTTGGCGTGCAACTGCGCGACGGCAAGCGCCTTTTCGGCATCGCCGGAACGCAGGTGATCCTGGACCAGGGCCTCGTGCAGTTCGGTAGCCTCGGGCAACACGGTGATGCCGAGCTCGAGCACCGCGCGCGGTGTGTCCTGGCCAGCCGGATTCGCGCGCAGCAAGGCGGCATAGTCCAGGTAGACCTTGGCCGTGCTCGTCTTGGCCTGCACCGCCCTGGCATGGCGCTCCAGCACTTCTGCACGCTGCTCAGCGGTGCGCGCCATGGCGCTCAGGGCCGTCAAGGCGTTCGGAATGCCGGGCTGCTTGTCCAGCACCGCCAGTGTCGTCTTCCAGGCCCCGGTGCCATCGCCCTGGGCGGACTGCACGGCGGCCAGGGTCAACATGACCTGTGGGTCGTCGGGCTGCGCGGCCACGCCCTGGTCAGCCAGCCGGCGGGCGAGGGGCTTGTCGTTCATGCGCAGCGCCACCGAGACGATGCGGCCGTGCGGGGCCCGGCGGCCCCTGGCCATCGGCCGCGGCCTGTTGCAACAGGCGGGCCGCCTCGGCGTTTCGCCCGGCAAGCGAACGTCAGCCAGGCGCAGCAGGGTGTCAGGATCGCCGGGGCGCATCTGCAGCAGTTCTCCCAAGGTCGCCACGGCCTGCTTGACCTGTCTGTTGCCCAGTTCGAAGTCGGCCTTCATTGACAGCAGCTGCGGATCGCGCGGCGCTTGCGCCAGGCCGCGGCGCATGCTGATGGCCGCGTCTTCGGGGCGGCCCAGGCGCAACTGGCTCTGTGCGAGCAGGCGCAGCACCGGCAGGGCGTCGGGCTGCAGCTTGGCCAACGCTTCCAGGCGTTTGTGCGCCACGCGGACCTCACCCTTGTTCAGTTCGGCTGCCGAGGCCAGCAGGCCCGCCGGAAGATGTTCGGGCATGACGCGCAGCACCTTCAGCGCCGCATGACTACCACCAGCCGCCCGGCGTGGGACAGCACCAGTGCGTCAGGTCAGCGTCCAGAAATAGTTGGGTAGCCCGCTGACGCAACTGGTCGCGCACGGTGGTGGCGTCGGCGATGCGGCCGGCCGAGACCGGGGCCTCGCCGTATTCGCCGCCAGGCTGCGCTGGCGCGGCGCCGCCTGGTGGGCGC
>JADJYX010000005.1 GCA_016719535.1 Rubrivivax sp.
GGCGTTGAAGTCGATCACCAGCACCTGCGCCGGCGCCAGCTTGACCCGGCGCTCGAGGGTGTAGGCAAAGCCGGGCTGCACATCGTCGCGCAGCCGCACCTGGATCAGTCGCTCGCCGGCAGGCACCGGCAGGCGGTAGACGGTCGAGGACCCGTCGCGCGACAGGCCGGATGCGCCTCGGCACGCGCCGCATTGCGGCCCGTCGATGTCGAGCTCCACCGTCACCGGTGACGCTCGCGCGGGCAACTGGTCGCCACGCGCATATTGGGCGGCAGCTGGCCAGCTCTTCGGCGCTCAGGGTCCGGCAATCACTCACCGGCTTGCCGGCGTGCACCAGGCTGAGCTTGACGAGCGCCGTATCGGGCGCCAGGTGCCGGTAACTCGGCCAGTGCGAGAAGACGCCGATGAACAGCGCAAACAGGCCATAGAGCACGACCTGCCCGACCCAGGCCAGGGCGCCGCGGTTGAACGGGAACTTTGGAAGCTTCATCCATGATGCATCTTCGCGTCTGGCGCGTCCGGCGCATTGATCTGAGCCAACAAGTTTGCGCGCATCGTGGCCAGCGCGGCGTGCAGCACCGGCAGTTCGCCGGCGTCGGCCTGCCGGATCGCAACACGTTCGGCCGGCACGCTGGCGCGCAGGTGGGGCTCGCGCTGGCCGGCCAGGCGCTCGGCGGTCCAGCGCGCCCAGCCCTGAAGGCACAACCGCCCTCTCGGCGGCTGGCGACCAGCACGCCGGCGGCGCCGTCGCGCAGCGCATATTCGACGAAGCTCGGCGGCAGCTGGCCGGTGCAGATGAGCGGCAGCGCCAGCATCGTCGCCCTGCAGCTGGCTTGCATCGGCGGCCCCTCGGCGCAGCCGAAACGACGATCGGCCGCGGCGCGTGCATCGCCTTCAACCCGCTGCGCAGGCGGTCGCGCAGCACACCGACCGTCAGCTGCGGCATGTCGATGCCGGTGACCAGCTCGGCCGCGCTGCGAAAAGGCGTCGACGAAGGGCGCAGGCCGGCGCAGATGCCGCAGCTGCGCACTGGTCGGGTCCACGCGCGCGAGCTGGCGCCCGGGCCGGCCATTCGGGTGCGGGTGCATGGTGATGGCGGCATAGGACAGTCGGCAAAGCAGCGCCGGCAGCCGTTGCAGTTGGCCGGATCGACCACCGCCACCGGCTCTGCGCGGCGCGGTGCCGGCAGCCAGGGCAGCAGCATCAGCAGCAGCCAGGCCCCCCGCCACCAGCGCCCAGGTGAGCGTGGCCGAGCTGGCATCCATCGGCGGGTGCACGAAAAGCACGAACCAGTCCAGCGCCAGCGTGGACCAGCACCTCGGCCAGGTTGGCCGGACCCTGCCCGCACCGGCACCAGCAGGGCCAGCGCCAGCAGGCACAGCAGCGTGCCGGTCATCAGCCGCCGCCCGGCGGGAAGACCGCGGTGGCGGTGATGCGCTGGATGTGGAACCACAGCCCGAACAGCAGCAGCGGCACCGAGGTGCCCGAAGATGAAGAGCAGAACAGGCGGTCGCTGACCGCGCCGGCGCCGAGAAAGTTGCGCGCCAGCGGGTGCTGGCCAGCAGCGGCAGGGCGTCCAGCCATTCGGCGGTGGCATGGCACGAGAACTGCCCGGAGCCGGTCCCAGTTGAGCCGGAAGCGCCGACCGCGCTCACCGCCACCAGCGGCAGCAGCGCGCTGCCGGTCCACCAGGAGAAGCCGCGAAACCAGCGCCAGCGGCCGTGCAGGGCCTCGCGCAGCAGGTGCAGGGCAGTAAACAGGATGAAGGCATCGGTGCCATACCGATGCAGGCTGCGCATCAGACCGCCGATCGAGGCCCGCGACGCCGACAAGGCCTCGATCGACTCAGACCCGGCGGCCGAGGTGTCGAAGACCGCATACAGCCAGATGCCCGAACCGCCAGCAGCCAGAAGGCCAGGAAGGCGAGCGCGCCGAGCTGGCGCAGCGGGTTGCCGACGGAGCCGAAGACCCGGTCGAAGCCCTGCTCGAGGGTGCGCCAGGCGGCCAGTGCGCGGGCTGGGTGCACGTCGGTGGCAACCGTCATCGCGGGGAGGGTGGCCGGGCCCGCGGGCGCGGCCGATGGATGGCGGCTGGCGTGCCGCCCCGAGCGCCGGGGTGCGGGAACGCCGCTGCGAGCGCCACTCGCGCCAGAGGTAGACGCCGCCGAGGCGAAAGAGCCAGGCCGCCGAAGATTTCCAGCAGCAGCTTCCAGTCGTAGCGGTATTCGCCGGTATCGGCGTCGTAGACGGGTGGGATGCGCACGCGCTCGACCAGTTCGTCGAAGGTCGGCACCTCGCCCGCCGGTGGTGCCGACAGGATGAGTTCGCGCAGCGGCACGCCCAGGGCCTCGGCCGTCATGCGGTCGCCATAGACCTGGCTGTGGATGCGGCCCTGGGCATCGACCACGGTGACGCCGACCCATGGTCGAAACCCGCCGGTGTCTCGACCCAGCTGAAGCCGAAGCGGCCTTGGTCAGCGCCGCCACCTGCTTCGCCGTGCGGGGCCAGGAATTCCCAGTTCGGATAGTCGATGCGGTGCTGCGCGGCGAAGCGCGCATCGCCGTCGGCGGTCGAAGGGCTGGTTAAGCCGATGCTGACGACGTTGAACTGGTGCGGACCGAGCATGCGGTCCAGGCCCTTGACGGCCTCGTGCAGCGCGCGCGTCTGACGTCGGGCAGATGGTGAAGCAGCCGGTATAGATGAAGCTCACCAGCAGCGGCTTGCCGCGGTAGTCGGCTCAGCCGCACCGGCTTCTCGCGCCGGTCCAGCAGCGTGAAGTCGGCCGGTGTCGAGCCGACCACCGCCTGGCTGTCCAGAGCACGGCCTGACGCTGGTCGAGCGTGGGCACGCCCTGGGCGTGTGCGCCCAGCGGCGCGGCGCCCAGCACCACCGCGCACAGCGCAGCGGTGCGCCAGCGGTCAACGAAGCGCCGCATCGACCGCCACCCGCCGATCAGCAACGCCAGCTGCACCATCGACGCGAAGAAGGTGCCCATCGCGTGACGGCGTTGCGGGTCGCGCGCCAGCCGGTGCGAGTGGCGCAGGAAGTGCGCGCCGCCGACGACCGCGGCGACGGCGTAGGCCGGCCCTGCGCCATACAGCAGCGGCAGCGGCGAGGCCGCCACCAGCGCGATGGTATTGACATGCACGATGCGCGCGGCCCGCGGCACGCCGAATACCGGCAGCATCGGGATGCCGGCGGCCGCATAGTCGTCGCGGTTGGCGATCGCCAGGCTCCAGAAATGCGGCGGTGTCCACAGAAACAGCACCAGGGCCAACAGCCAGCCCTGGGGCCCCACGCTGGGGTCGACGGCGCAGCGCCGGTGAGCACCGCGAAGCTGCCCGCCAGGCCACCGAAGACGATATTCATCCCAGGTGCGCCGCTTCAGGCCGACCGTATAGACCACGGCGTAGGTGACGGCGCCGAGGAACAGAAAGAGCGCCGAGGTGCCGTTGACCCAGGCCCAGGTGGCGGCCACCGCCGCCGCCAGCAGGCCGACGATCAGCGCCATCCAGGCCGGACCGGCGTGCAGCGCCCCGCTGGCGAAGGCACGACCGCGGGTGCGCTTCATCAGCCGGTCGCTGTCGGCTTCGACGAACTGGTTGAAGGCGCCGGCACTGGCCGACGAGACCAGCACCGCCAGTGCCATCAGCACCACCTGCCAGGCCGCCGGCGCCGGGCCCGGTGCAATCAGCATCCCGCCCAGCGCCGTGAGCATGATCAGCACGCCGATGCGCAGTTTGAAGACGCTGATCACCGTCCGCCAGCGCGGCACGGCGGCGATGGCTTCGGGCCGAGCCAGGGTGGGGGTCGTCATCGGGTACTCCTCGGAAACGCGCCGGCGTCGTCGATCAGCTCAGGCCCCACAGGGTCGACAGGTACTTCCAGTTGATGAAGTAGTAGAGCACGAAGGGATCAGGAACACCATCGCCAGCACGAAGGTGCCGGGGCGGCAAGCCGACCGAACCGTAACTCTGCACCGCGGCCGAAGGCGCGGCGACCCAGCGGCGTGAACTTCCGGGCTCACGTTGCCGGTATCGAGCTTCTGCCCCACAGCAGCGAGCCGACGGTGATGTAGACGAACATGATGCCGCCGACGATCGCCGCCAGACCGGTGATGCCGACCAGGCCCATCATCAGGTAGGCCGCACCGGGCCATTCATAGGCCAGCGCCGCACCCTGGAAGGCCATGTCCCAGTGGCGCCGCGAGACGCCCAGGGTGCCCGCACCCATCATCACCAGCGCGAAGGCATACATCGACAGGCCGAAGACATAGGGCTGCCACTTGGCCATCGTCGGCGCGATCATCTCGCGCTTGAAAAGCACCGGGATCAGGTAGTAGGTCAGCGCCATGAAGGTCAGCGTCGTCCCGATCACCACCGTGGCGTGGAAGTGCCCGGGCACGTAGATCGTGTTGTGGATGATCATGTTGAGCTGCTCGGTGCCCATCATCACGCCGGTGATGCCGCCCAGGAAGCCGAAGCCGATGAGCGAGATGAACACACGCGCTCGCTCATCGGCTTGGCACCGAAGGCGATCGCTGCTACCAGATACCACACCGAGATGTGGGCGGCGACGTTGATCTGCTGCGAGCTGTGGCGAAGGCCCACCCAGATGGTGCGATAGACCAGCGGGTCGACTTCCTTCACCAGGCCAGCGACATCAGCCAGGTCGGGATCAGGATGATGGCGCCGGAGCTGATCGTGAAGACCGCGATGATGGCGGCGGTGATGGCACCGAAGGTCACCAGCGGCACCGAGCCCTCGTAGGTCTTCTCCTTCTTGGCGACGACCAGCGTGCCGAAGAAGACGAAGCAGGCGATCAGCGCACCGACGGCGAACAGGATCAGGCCGAGGTAGAAATTCGGCTCGGCCATCATCGGCACGTACGAGGTCATCATCACGCTCGACGCACCGCGGAAGACCGCCACGTTGTTGACGATCGAGCCGATGAGCATCAGCGCGAAGGCCAGCCAGGCGATCTTCGGCGTCGCGATGCGGCATCTCAACAAGGTCGACGCCGCGAAATACAGCACCGCGATCTCGAAGAAGATGATCCAGAAGATCAGCATGTCGATGCCGTGGGCCGTGAGCACCATGTAGAAGGTGTCGGCCGGCAGCCAGTGCACCGCCGGCCACCGCGTCAGCACGACGCCGATGGCCAGCAGGCCGCCGATCAGCAGCCAGACCACGGCGACGAAGGCATTTGCCTTGATCAGCCATTCAGCCTGGTTCTCGATTGCAGACCGGACCGTGGGCAGGTCCGGTAGGTGGTCGTGACGCTCATCGTCTCCCCCTCACTTGACGTACAGGCGGCCAACCATCTGGTGGTGGCCGATGCCGCAAATTCGTTGCACACGATGGAGTACTGGCCCGACTGGTTCGGCGTGACCGTCACCACGTGCTCGAAGCCCGGCACCATCTGGATGTTGATATTGGCCGGCTGCAGCGAGAAGCCGTGGTTGTAGTCCATGGCCGTCAGGTGCAGCCGGTAGGTCTTGCCCTTCTCCAGCTCGAGGATGGGCCAGAAGTTCCACAGGCGGGCGAGCAGATAGACATCGCTGCCGGGCGGCGGCGCGACGACCGGGGTCTTCTGGTCGGTCTCGGTGCGCACCGTATATTTGTCGACCATCGCCTGCGCGGCGGCAGTGAACTTCTCGGGCGTGGTGCGATAGGTTTCGGTCGACAGGTTCTGAGTACCCCAGATATGCCAGCCGACCATCATCGCAAACATGATCAGGCACCAGGTCAGCGCGATCACGATCCACGTGCCTTCGACACGATCGATCGGATGCTTGATCCACAGGCGCTCTGACGGGGGGAGGATGGCGCTCATCGTTCAGGTCCTTCCGACAGGGTTGGCGGGTGCCGTGCTCACTTGGCGGTGGGCAGCGTGAGGATGTCGATGACGCCCCACAGGTTGTAGACGACCATCGGGATGAAGACCCCGAGGAACAGCAGCATGAAGGGGTTGTCCAGCAGCTTCTGCAGCCAGGGAACCGGTTCGTTGGGATCGTCGTCGTGGTGTGTGCTCATCGCTTCTCCTTTTTTCGCGGACGCCAGGACCGCCAGGGTGTCGGGGCCAGGATGCAGGGCATTCTGTTGTGCTCCTCGTTGCGCGACCCATGAACCACGTCAAGAATTCGCCAACTAGCCCGCCAGCCCAGCCTTGACCCTGATGCAGTCATGGTGTAAGGCGCATGCCTCGAACCCGCGCAGAACGCGCCAGATCCACCGTCATGACCCCCATCGATTCCCGACACCGCCTGTTGCGCCGCCTGGCGCTGGTCTGCACCCTGCTGATGCTGGCCACCATCGGGCTGAGCGCCTACATGCGGCTGTCGCAGGCCGGCATCGGCTGCGCCGACTGGCCCGCCTGCTACGGCGCACGGCTGGGCGAGCCGCCATCGGCCGACCGTGGCGTGGTGATGGCGCGGCTGGCGCACCGCGTGGTGGCCGCGGCCGCCCTGCTGCTGGTGATGGTGATGGTGATGCTCAGTGTTGCGCAGCGCCCACGCCTGGTGCGCGAAGGCTGGCTGTCGCTGGCGCTGCTGCTGCTGGCGCTGGCGCTGGCGGGGCTGGGCATCGTGACGCCCGGTGCACGCGTGCCGGCGGTGGCGATGGGCAACCTGCTGGGCGGCTTTGCCATGCTCGCGCTGTGCTGGCGGCTGGCATCGCCAGCCCCGGCACCCGGCCTCGGGCGCTGGGCCCTGGCGGGCCTGCTGCTGGTGGCGGTGCAGGTGGCGCTGGGGGCGCTGGTGAGCGCGTCCTACAGCGCGCTGTCGTGCAGCGGGCTGGTCGATTGCAGCCAGGCGGCACAGGTCACCGGTTGGGACTGGCGCGTGCTGAACCCCTGGCGCGTGCCCGGTGCCGACACGCCGCTGCCGCTGCATCGTGCCGGTGCGCCGGCGCCCTGGGCACACCGGGTGCTGGCGCTGGGGGTGCTGGCCACGCTGGCCGGGGTGGCGCTGCTGGCCTGGCGGCGCGGCCGGCGCGCCGAGGGCCTGGCATTGATCGTGCTGGTCCTGCTGCAGGCCGTGCTGGGGCCGCTGCAGGTGGCCGCCGGCTTCCCGCTGCTGCTGGTGCTGGCGCACAACCTGACGGCCGCCGCGCTGCTGGCGGTGCTGGCGGTGCTGGTGTAGGCGCTGCCGCCGGTCAGCGTGCTGCACGGGGTACCGCCAGACCGGCAGGGGTTGCCGCCGCGGCTTGCCGGGTGCGCCGTGTGCGCACCAGCAGTGCCGTCAGCAGCGCGATGGCAGCACCGGCGCCGCCCGTGTGCGCCAGCGCGGCCAGCAGCGGCCAGCCGAGCACCACGTTCGACAGCCCGGTGGTCAGCTGCCACGCGGCCAGGCCGCCCACGCCCCAGGCAAAGCGGCGCAGGGCCGGATCGCCGGTGCGTGCCAGCCGCAAGGCCATCCAGGCCATCGCCGTCAGCACGACATAGGCCGCCAGCCGGTGCGTATAGTGGATCGCCGTCAGGGCCTGGAAGGGCAGCAGGTCGCCGTTGGCGGTCATGCCCAGGTCGCGGCGCAGCGTGAAGCCTTGTTCGAAGTCCATCGCCGGCCACCAGGAGCCCTGGCAGGCCGGGAAGGTGTTGCACGCCAGCACCGCATAGTTGGTGCTGACCCAGCCGCCGAGCGCGCTCTGCACGATCAGCAGGGCCAGCAGCGCCCATGCTGCCGATTGCAGCCGCCCCGGCAGCTCGATGCGTGCGCCGCTTTCGGCCTGCGTCTGCGCCGTCAGCAGCATCAGGCCCGCATAGCCACCCAGCAGGTGCAGCGTGACGATCGCCGGGTAGAGCTTCATCGTCACCGTGAGGGCGCCGAAGGCGCCCTGCACGCAGACCCAGACGAAGGCCGCCGTCGCCCACCAGGGCGAACTGACCGCGCCCGGCGCGCGCCGGTGCAGCACCCAGGCGGCGATCATCGACGCCGTGATGAGCGCGCCCAGCGTCGTCGCCAGATAGCGGTGGACCATCTCGATCCAGGCCTTGCCGGTCGTCACCGGCCCGCTCGGCATGGCGGTCTGGGCGGCGTCGATCTCGCGGTTGGCGCCGAAGGGGCTGGCGCTGCCGTAGCAGCCCGGCCAGTCGGGGCAACCCAGGCCCGAGTCGGTGAGCCGCGTGAAGGCGCCGAAGAGCACGAGGTCAAAGGTGAGCACCAGCGTCAGCAGCGTGAGCGCACGCAGGCGCGCCCCCGGCTGGCCCGACCGGTGACGCCGCCACACCCACAGCAGCGGCACGAGCGCGAAGACGGCCGCCAGGATGAGCAATCGAAGGGCAGGCGACAGGTCGTACAGGCTGGAGGTCATGGGGCACTCGGCACTCGGCGTGCGGGTCGAACCGCTGGCGCGAGGCTAGACGTCGCCCCAGGCCTTGTCCTTGACGACGGTCAAGCGGATCGGGCCGCCACCGGAACGATCGTGAGTAAGCGTTCCGCCAACCCATCTTCCCTGCCGATCGTGAAGCTGGGAACCTTGTGCGCACAGCAACGGCGAAGGCGGCGAGGCAGACATGGATCGACAGCGGATGCAGGACTACCTGGGGCACGTGGCGGCCTATCGGGCCTCTGGCAAGAAGGCGTCGCAGTGGGCCGCTGAACATGGCGTGCCGCTGCGCTCGCTGGCGAGTTGGTGCGCGCACGCCGGGCGCTGGCAGGCGCGGCTGGACGGGTGAGCCCGCCCGTCGTTGCCAAGCCCGTCGGTTTTGTCGCCGCGCGGCTGCCGGCGGCGTCAGCGGCCGGCTCGGTACGAATCGAGTTGCACGCGCGCACGACCGCCGTGACCCTGCACTGGCCGACGGCCCATACCTTGGCGCTGGCCGCGTGGCTGCAGGCGATGACGCGATGATCCGCATCGAAGCCATCTGGCTGGCGCTGGGTGCGAGCGACCTGCGCGGCGGCATCGACCGGCTGCTGGCGATGGTGGTGCACGGCTTCGCGCTCGGTGCGCAGCCTCACCACGCCTACGTCTTCGCCAACCGTCGTGCCGACCGGCTCAAGGTGCTCGTCTACGACGGCGCGGGCATGTGGCTGTGCACCCGGCGGCTGCAGGCCGGCAGCTTCGCCTGGCCGCGCGAGGACTCCGGACAGGTCCAGCTCAGCCGCGAGCAGTTCGACTGGCTCGTCGCCGGGCTGCCCTGGCAGCGGCTGAGCGCCCCGCCGCCGCAGCCGATCACGGCAGTCTGAGGGCCACCGCGATGCACCGGCGTCGAGCGCGTCATCCGGGCCGAAGTCTGGGCGTTTGTCCATTGGCGAATGTCCCGCTTCGCGCGCGCGCACGCGCGAGGGACACTGCCAGCCATGCTCGAAGCCTCCGGCACGCCGACCGATGCTCCGCACGACGCGGCGCCGGCTGCCGACCCGGTGCACGAACTTCGCGCTCTGATCGAGCGCATGCAGCCGACTCAGGTTCGAGAAGACCAGGAACGAAGCGCTGAACTTCGAGGTCGCGCGCCTGAAGCGCTGGCGCTTCGACACGTCCAGCGAGCCTGGACGGCATGCCGCAGGCCGTGCTGTTCGACGCCATCGTGGCCGACACCGCGCTGGAGGATCAGGCGGCGCGGGACGAGGCCAAGCCGCCCGCCGCGCCGCGTGCCAAGCGCCAGGCCGTGCGCCAGGCGCTGCCCGCCGGCCTGCCGCGCGTGGAGCGGCATCACGAGATCGAGGCCACCCACTGCGCCTGCGGCCAGCCGTTCAAGCGCATCGGCCAAGAGGTCAGCGAGCAACTCGACTGCGTGCCGGCGCAGTTCTTCGTGCTGCGCCACATCCGCGGCAAGTACGCCTGCGCGTGCTGCCAGACCCTTCAGGCCGCGCCGATGCCGGCACAGATGATCGACAAGGGCATCCCGGCGCCAGCC
>JADJYX010000006.1 GCA_016719535.1 Rubrivivax sp.
TGCCGCCGGTGTAAATCCGTCACTATTCGCTGGCGAGGTGGCGGTTCTGTGGTGAGAGATGCCGAGACGCTGAAGTGCAGATGGCCCCGGGAGGGGCCATCTGCTTGTTCAAGGGGTTCGTTCGGGGGCGTCTGCTCGGTTCAGAACGGTTCGTCGGGGTCGAACTCAGGGGGTGGTCCATCAGGCACGAGTTGCTCGCGCCAAGCCTGCTGCACCTGGGGACCGTATGCGTCCCACAGCGCCTGGCGCAGCAGCTGCAGGCACTCGAAGACCGCCAAGGCTTGCTCGGGCGTCCAGTGCCGCGGGATCGGGGATGCCGTTGGCGTGATCGACGGTGTCGACGGCGCTGGCGTGCTCATCGAGCCGCCTTGCGCGAGCGCGAGGCCGGCGCCTTGGCGGCACGCTCGGCCTTGCGCAGTGCGTCGCGCTCCTCGGCCTCCTTGGCGCGGTACGAGGCGCCGTCGATGCGAACGACCTCGGCCCGGTGCATCAGCCGATCGATAAGGGAGACCACGCAGGCCGCGTTGGGGAAGACCTCGCCCCACTCGGCGAAGGCGCGGTTGGTGGTCACCACCGTGCTCTTGTGCTGGTAGCGCCGGCTGACCAGCTCGAACAGCAAGTCGGCGTGCCGGTTCGAGTACGACAGGTAGCCCACCTCGTCGATGAGCAGCAGGTCCGGCGCGGCGTAATGGCGCAGCTTCCTGCGCAGGGCCGAGTCGCTGTCCAGTGCAGCCAGCTCGCCCAGCAGGTTGCCCGCCGTGATGAACAGCGCCGTGTGCCCAGCCAGCACCGCCTGGTACCCGAGGTTGCACGCGCACATCGTCTTGCCCACCCCGTTGGGGCCGACCAGCACGACGTTGCTGGCGTCCCGGAGGAACTGCAGCGTCATCAACTCCTCGACCGCCGCCCGGTCGATGCTCCTGGGCCAGCTCCAGTCGAAGTCCGCCAACGGCTTGAAGCGCCCGATGTGGGCTGCGCGCAGCCGCCGCTCCAGGCTGCGCCGGCCGCGCTCGGCGGCCTCCCAGGCCAGCAGCTGTGCGACCCAGCGCGCCTGATCGGCCTGGCCCATCACCTCGGCCCAGTGGGTCAGCAGGCCATGCAGGCGAAGTGCGCCTGCCTGCTCGCGCAGCTCGGCCTGGGAGGATCGGGGTTCAGTCATCGGCGTTCTCCTGTGGATCGGGCTGGCGGTCGTAGGAGCCCAGTGCATGGGGTCGCACTGGCGCGTCGCGCCGTGCGACGTGCTCGGGCAGCACCAGCGCCACCGGCGGCGGCTGACCGCTGGCCTCGCGCTGGCGCTCCAGCGCCAGCCGCACGGCGTTGGGGTGCGGCACATCACGTTCGAGGGCATCGAGCAGGGCCACCTGCAGCGCGGCCGCGCCCCAGCGATCGAGAAGCCGCAGCAGCGCTGCGGTGATCGAGCCCAGGTTGTGGCCACGCGCGGCGGCTCGCTCGAGCAAGGTGGGCGCCGCCGGCGCGGCCTGCGCCAGGCGATCGCAGCCACGGTGGGTACGCGCCGCACGCTTGTGCTCGGCCAACTGCTGCAAGTGCTGCGCCATCTCGATTTGCTGGCCACGGTCCCAGCAGCGCGGATGGCGGGCCAGTTCGGCGCTGCCGTCCAGGATGCGCACCGTGTGCTCGTCGGCCAGCACGGCCAGGGTGCGCCGCACATGCGTGTGCGGCACGGAGTAGTCGTTCAGGTCGAAGCGGATGTACGGCGTCTTGTCCACCGTCACGGCCACGCGCTCGCCCAGCGCGAACTCGCGCTCGGGCAGCGCCAGCAGGCGCGGCTGCTCGGCTTGGAAGGCCTGGCGCACGGTCCAGGAGATGTCCTCGACCCAGCGCCGATCGGCGGCCTGGCCTTGGCACCACTGCGCAGCCTGCGCGTTCAGATCGTCCAGATCGGTGAAGGCACGTCCGGCGAAGAAGCTGTCGCGCACGTAGCGGATGGCGCGTTCCACACGTCCCTTCTGGTTGCCGCGCGCCGGCGCCACAGGTCGCGGCTCGAAGCGGTAGTGGCCGGCCAGCGCCAGCAGCGTCGGGTTGAAGCGAATCGCGTCGCCCACGCGTTCGAGCACGGCGCTCTTGAGGTTGTCGTACAGGACGACACGGGTCGAACCGTTGAACGCGACGAAGGCCAGGGCGTGGCCGCGCAGGAAGGCGTCGATGCGCGCGTCCAGGAAGAAGCGCAGGAAGACCATGCGCGAGTGGCTGAGCACCATGACGAAGGCCATCAGCGGCCGGCGGGCACGACCGATCTGTAGATGGCCGAAGTGGCCCCAGTCGACCTGCGCCTGCTCGCCCGGCAGCGTGCGCAGCCGCAGGTAGGCCTCGGCCGGCGGGCGCGGGCGCATGCCGGCGATGAGCAAGCGGAAGTGCGAGCCAGCGCCGACGTAGCCGCGCTCGACCACCATGGCATGCAGCCGCGCCGCGGTGAGCGTGGGGAACTTCGCCAGCGTGGCCAGGATGAAGGGCCGGTACGGATCGATGCGGCTCGGGCGAAGCGGCGAGGTGTGCACCGGCGCGCCCTCGCTCACTGGGTGGCCCGCCAGCACGCGCCGCACGGCGTCGCGGTGCACGTGCAACTGCCGCGCGATGGTCCCGACGCGCCACTTCTCCACCGTGTGCAGGCGCAGGATCTGCGCCACCAGGTCAGGGGCTATGGTCATGGCGCCTCCTGTGCGACACGCCGTGACGCACGAAGCCCAGACGCAGCGCCGCGCCTTGCTGCGCGCCGCAGCGCCGGCAGGTCCAGCAGGTGCCAACCATGGCCGGCGTGGCAGCGGGGGCGAGTTCGACAGGCGCGTCCTGCGCAGCGAAGTCGGCAGGCATGTCGGCGGTTGTGACGCTCAGGCTGGGGCGTGTCCATGCCACCAGTGGAGCCCAGGCCGCCCCCGAGTGGGAACCCTGATGCGTCACGTTGTGTGCATCGTCGGCTGCGCCGTCGCGGGCCTCACGGGAAGCAAGACGCTCGCGCCAAAGGCGTGAGCGCTGCGCGTGCGCGATGCGGCCGCGCCGGGAGCACTGGTAGCGCCGTGCGCTGAGCCGCTGCCCATCCTCGCGGGCTTGGCGGCTGCACGCCCGGCCGCAATAGCGGTTGCCGCGATCGCAGCGGCGGCACAAGACGACCTGGACGCGACAGCGCGCGCACAGGTACAGGCGGGCGGATGGGTCCATGCGCACCCCGGCACAACCGAAGTGCTGGACGGACTCGCCCCAGCGCGCCACACTGCTGTGGCACCGCCTTCTTCGGCACGGTGTAGGGCACGGTACGGTCGTCAAGCTTCCCGGCGAGTCAGACCGCTGCCGTGCCCACCTTCTTCGGCATCGACCGCGTTGTACCGCGGCGTGCCCACTGCGCCGCCGGGCTACAGACACGCCGTGACGGCCGACACCGACGCCACTGCAGCGCTCACGGCGCGCCGCCCGCGTCTTCCTGGCCGCCCTGCAGGGCGGCCAGGAAGACGCACATCTCCATCAAAGCCAGAACGAACCAGCAGGCGCTGTTCGGGTGACCCAGGAGTTCGTCAAAACCGCCACCTCACCGTCGAATAGACGCGGTTCCTGACCAGCGTTCACAGGTGCGCGTGTTCGAGCGCCGCATCGAGATCCGCGAGCTGAAGACACAGGCCCTGCTGCGCACCCACGCCCGTGCCGAGCGCCCAGGCACGGTGGTGCTGCCCGACGACGAGCGCGTGTTCAACCCGTCGCGCCAGACGCGGCACATCCTGGCCCAGGCCAAGGCCATCGGGGCCGACGCGGCCCGGCTGTGCGAGCTGCTGTTCGCCATCGAAGGCCGCGTCGGGCAACGCAAGCTGTGGGGCATCGTCAGCCTGGCCCAGCGCTACCCCCGCCGCCTGGTCAACAGCGCCTGCGGGCGGGCCCTGGCCGACGGCATCTACAGCTACCGGCACGTCAAGGTCGCCACCGAGCGGCTGGTCACCGAGGCACTGGCGGCCATCGACCGCGCCGATGCCGCCCCGGTGCAGGGCGAGCTCGCGCTGACCCAGGACCACCCGCTGATCCGCAGCGTCGACGACTACGCAGAGCTGTTCGCGCGCGGCGCCGCACAGCCCGACACCGGCACCCCGAACACCACCATCACCGAGATCAACCCATGAACATGCAAGAGATCGAGCGCGCCCTGCGCGAGCTGCGCCTGTCGGGCATCGCCGCCACCCTGAGCACCCGGGTGATGCAAGCCCAGAGCACCCAGGAGCCCTTCCTGGACACCTTCGCGGCGATGCTGCAGGACGAGCTCGACCGGCGCCGCTCGCGCCTGACCGAACGGCGCTTCAAGCAGTCACGCCTGGACGAGCGGCCCACACTCGCCGACTTCGACTGGCGCTTCAACCCCAAGCTGCCGCGCCAGGCCTGCTTCGAGTTGCACACCCTGAAGTTCATCGGCGAAGGTGGCAATGCGCTGATCATCGGCAAGCCCGGCACCGGCAAGAGCCATGTTGCGAAGGCCGTGGCCTACCAGGCCACGCTGCAGGGCTTCGACGTGCGCTACGTCGAGGCCGACACCGAGTTCGCCCGCTACGGGCTGGGCAGCACCGCCGAGCAGGCCGCGCTGCTGCGCAGCTTCGTCGAGCCGACCTCGTCGTGCTGGACGATCTGTTCCTGGCCAGGCGCATCTCCGAGGCCAGCGCCGAGTTGCTGCAGACCGTCGTGCACCAGCGCTACAAGCAGCGCCGCAGCATCGTCGTCACCTCAAACCGTGTCGTGCAAGACTGGGGCAAGTACCTCGGCGACGCCACCATGGCCACCACCATCCTCGACCGTCTCATGCACCGCGCGGCCATGCTGGAGTTCGAGGGCAAGAGCTATCGCCTCAAGGAGGCGGCCTCGCGCATCGCGCTGAACGCCGACTGCCCCTGAGCAGGCGCCCTGGTCGCTCAGGCAGACCCGCAGCAACGGCCCAGCCGGGCCGACACCCCTCGATCCAGTCCAAGCAACTCGCGCCCGCCGATCAGGCGGCATCGCCCTGGCCTGCACCACCCGCCCCGATCGATCCACCGCGTGCACCTGGAATACCCGCTTGGACAGATCCACCCCTACCCGCGCCACCGGCGCACGTGTAATCTCCACCATGGACTTCTCCTTTCCGTTCAGATTGAACTTCCGCAAGTCAATCTTGGTACCTCGATACCGTCACAGGACTGGGGAAGTCCCTTCGTATTCGTTCAACCGGACGCGCTACGGCAAGGCACCCTGGCCGCGATGCGCCCGCTGTCTATCTTGCGCCTCGCGGCCAGGGCGCCTCGCCTCCGCGCGCCGGTTACCTCTACGTTCAGCGTCACAAAGCCCGACCTTGACCGTTATACGCCTAGGGCGTAGAGTTCGGCATGCTCACCGTCGTTGAAAGTCCCATCTTTCAGAAGCTGTGGCCGCTGTACTGGGACGAAGACGAAAGAGCCGAGTTCGCCTCGTACATCGCGGCAAACCCTGAAGCAGGAGCTGTGATCCGCGGCTCGGGCGGGGTACGGAAGGTCCGCTGGGCCCGAGAGGGTACCGGGAAGTCCGGAGGAGTCAGGATCGTCTACCTCACTCGAGCTCAGGTCGGTGAGGTGTACTTGCTGACTCTGTACGCCAAGGCCAAGTCCGAGAACATCTCCGTCGCAACTCTCAAGGAGATCCGTCGTGCCCTCGAAGCCCAAGAAGCTCAATGCCAAAGAGATCGCCAGTCTTGAATCCACGAGAGACATTGGCGCCGAGATCCTTCAGTCGATCAAGGACATGAAGGCAGGGAAAGGCAAGGTCATCGCCTCCTCTGCAACCGAGGCACGCGAAGCAACTGGACTTTCTCAAGCGAAGTTCGCCAGCCTGCTCGGAGTCTCGGTCCGAACCCTGCAAGGCTGGGAACAAGGTCGAAAGCAGCCTAGTGGTGCCGCGCGTACTTTGCTGGCTATTGCCAAGACGAATCCGAAAGCTATTCTGGCTGTCTCCGCGCAATAGCATCAGCGCCTCAGGCAAGACAGTGACGCCGAACATGTCGGTCAACCGGACGCGCTACGGCATGGCACCCTGACCGCGAGGCGCTGGTTGCCCATGTTCCGCCTCGCAGCCAGCGGATCCCATGCCTGCGCGCGCCGGTTACCTCTTCGTTGTCGTATGCCCATCATTGACGTTCAGTTCGTTCTGCCACACGGCGAGCATCCTCCAGAAGAACTCGCAAGAACCTTGGCAGATGAACTTGGCAAAGTGCTACGTGCAGCACCTGGCACTCTGTGGCTGCGTCTTCAGGTGCTTCCAGCCTCGAGGTACGCTGAGAATTCCAGCGATTCCACGGCGACCGGACTCCCCGTCTTTGTCACGGTGCTTCATGCCCACCCCAAGGAAGGGAGGGAACTGGAAGCGGAAGCACGGGCTCTTGCAAAGCAAGTTGCAGCCGCCATTGGTAGACCACACACACAGGTCCACATCGAATATGCACCACCCGGCGCTGGCCGCGTGGCATTCGGCGGTACCCTCGTCCAGTAGGCAACGAAGTCCGAGCAGGTCGGGTACATGAGCAAAGAGACGCCGCCCAACTTGTCGCGGCCGGGGCGCCATGCCGTTGCGGCCTGGTTACCTCTGCGATGAGCGTCACGGGCCACCGGCCCGCAGCCGGTGTGGCGCTGATCCTCGGCGCCGGCGGCCTCTTCGCCGCCATGGACACGCTGATCCGCCACACCGGCGCCTTGCTGCCGGTGCTGCTGATGCTGACGGCGCGCTACCTCTTCCAGGCGGTGATGATGGCCGTCTGGCTGGCGCGGCCATCGGCGCCGGGCTACCGGCCGGCGCATCCGCGCTTCCAGCTCGCACGCGGCGCGCTGCTGCTGGGGTCGAGTGCCGCCAGCTTCTTCGGCCTGCAATACCTGCCGGTGCCCGAATTCACCGCCATCAGCATGCTGACGCCGGTGCTGGTGACGCTGCTGGCCGCCTGGCTGCTGCACGAACGCGTGTCGCGGCTGCGCTGGGCGCTGGTGGGCGGCGCCTTCGTCGGTGCGCTGATCGTCATCCGGCCCGGCAGCGGGCTGTTCGGCTGGGCGGTGCTGTTTCCGCTGGCCGGCGCCAGCTGCTATGCCGCCTTTCAGGTGCTGACCTCGCGGCTGGCGTCGCTGGAAAACCCCTTCACCACGCATTTCTGGACCGGCCTCACCGGAAGCCTGATCCTGCTGCCGCTGCTGCTGGCCAGCCCGCTGCCGCTGGCCACGCTGCTGCCCGCGCTGCCAGCCGCGCATTGGGCACTGCTGCTGGCGATCGGCTTCTGCGGCAGCGTCGGCCACCTGCTGCTGATCTTCGCGCTCGGCTTCGCACCCACGGCGACGCTGATGCCCTTCATCTACGTGCAGATCGCCTGGGCGGCCGCGCTGGCCTGGCTGGTGGCCGGCCATCTGCCGGACTTCTGGGCCTGGGTGGGCATGGCGGTGATCGCCGCCTGCGGTGCGGCCAGCGCCTGGCTCAACCTGCGCAGCCCGGGCAGGCCGGCGTCGCCGGTGGCGGCAGACACCATCGCCGACTGAGATCGCCGGCCGCGAGATCAGGCCGTCAGGGGTAGCGCGCCAGCACGCCGACCAGCCAGGCGCCCATGGCCCGCCCGAGCTTGCGATAGCCGCTGCGGTTGGGGTGGATCTCGTTGGCCCAGTCGCCCGAGGACTGCTGCGCCGCGGGGTCTGGCGCCACCAGGGTCACCGCAGCGGCGCTGTCGAAGACATGCACGCGCGGCAGCGGGTCGCTGCCCTGGTCGCTGTCGGCCGCCAGCCACAGCGCGCGCAGGCGCTGGAACAGCAGCGCGGCCACGCCCTGGTGCTCGGCCGCCGGCACGCCGGCATCGCGCAGCGCCGGAAACAGCCAGCCCTCGCGGGCCTGGCCCGGCACGCCGTGGGCCCACACCGTGGGCACCGAATAGGTATGCAGCAGCAGCGGCCGGCCGGCGGCGGGGCCGCTGTCGCGCCGCTGCACCAGCACGCCCAGGTTGTGGCGCAGAAACCCGGCCAGCGCGGCCCACCCCGGCTCGCTGATCCAGCGCGCCGGGCCAGCCACCCCGGGGGGCTGGGCCGCGGTCTCTTCGGGCGCCAGCAGCAGCCGCTGGTGCAGCGGCACCAGCGTGCCGTCGGGGCGACGCGGCCGCACGCCGGCGGCGTCGATGAGGTCGTTGCCGCCCGCTGACAACAGGATCGCCGACCAGGACAAGGGCGAAATTCGGGTCGCGCAGCAGGCGGTCGAAGCGCGGGTCGTCCATGCCGTCGACCATGTGCTGCAAGGTGTTGCCCGGGTAGGCGGCATCGACCACGGTGCTGCGCACGGGGAGGTCGAGCTGCAGCATCAGGTTGGTGGCCGCCGGGCCGGTCAGCTCGCCGAGCGTAAACCACGAATCGCCCTCGGCCAGCAGCACCGGCCACTCGAGCACCGGCGGGTCGCCGGCGAAGAATTCGTCGGCGCGCACGCGCGAGGGCAGCATGATGGCCTGCCGCTCAGCTGTGGATATAACTTTCCAGCTGCGCGATCGTGACCTCGTGGTCGTGGATCATGTCGTCCATCAGGTCGCGGATGGAGATCATGCCCAGCACGCGCTCGCCGTCGGCCACCGGCAGGTGGCGGATGCGCTTCTCGCGCATCAGCGCCATGCAGTCGCGCGTGCGCGTGGACGGCGCCACCCTGAAGACGTTGGTCGTCATGATGTCGGCGACGGGTGTCTCCTTGCTGTTGCGGCCCTGCAGCGCCACCTTGCGGGTGTAGTCGCGCTCGGACACGATGCCGATCATGCGCGTACCGTCCATCACCACCAGCGCGCCGACTTCATAGTCGGCCAGCAGCTTGAGGGCGTCGAAGACGCTGACCTCGGGCCGCACCGTGCGCAGCGTGCCCGCGCGTAGCCTGAGGAGTTCCGAGACCGGCTTCATCCTTGCCTCCGTCGCTGTCGCCGCCCCCGCGGCCTCTGGTGCCTAGGCTACACAAGTTGCCGCGGCGACGCCAGCGGCGCGGCCCTGACCCGGGTGTCTCCCCGGGCGGGCCGGGGTTGGCGCCGCCGTGCGAATATCCTGCGCCATGGTCCGGTCACGCCTGCGCCTCTGGGTCGCAACCATCGCCCTTGCCCTGCTCACGCTGGGCGGCTGCGCCACGCTCGACGAACAGCAGCGGCGCTGGATCTTCCAGCCTTCCGATCGCAGCTGGGGCAGCAGTGCCAGCGCCGCCGAGGGCATGCAGGACGTGTGGATCGACTTCCACTCGCGCGAGACCGGCGAACCAGCCCGCCTGCACGGCCTGTGGATGCCCGGCCCGCGGCCCGACTCACCCGCCCTGCTCTACCTGCACGGCGCGCGCTGGGACGTGCGCAGCAGCGCCTGGCGCATGCGCCGCATGCACGAGCTCGGCTTCGCGGTGCTGGGCATCGACTACCGCGGCTTCGGCCGCAGCACGCGCGCGCTGCCGTCCGAGGCCATGGCCTACGAGGACGCGCGCGCCGGCTGGGACTGGCTGTCGCGCCAGGTGCCGCAGGGGCGGCGCTTCGTCTTCGGCCATTCGCTGGGCGGCGCCATCGCCGTGCACCTGGCCACCGCGGTGGACGACGCCGCCGGGCTGATGGTGGAAGGCAGCTTCACCAGCATTGCCGACGTCGTCGGCACCTTCAAATGGGGCTGGCTGCCGGTGGGGCCGCTGATCACGCAGCGCTTCGACGCCGCCGAGCGCATCCGGCGCGCGCGCGTGCCGGTGCTGGTGGTGCATGGCAGCGAGGACCGGCTGATCTCGCCCGAACTGGGCCGCGCCCTCTACGAGCAGGCACCCCAGCCCAAGCGCTTCGTGCTGGTCGACGGCGGCACGCACCACAACACCAACGGCCTGGCGCAGGCGCAATACCGCGCCGCGATGGCCGAGCTGTTCGGCCTGCCGGCGGTGGCCCTGCGCTGACCGGTCGGCGCCGGCGCTATTCGGCCAGGAAGGCCTGCAGCGCAGCCAGCGCGGTGGCGGCGGCTTCTTCCTGCGGCAGGTGGCCGACGCCCGGCAGCGTGACCAGCCGTGACCGCGGCAGCGCCTGCAGATAGTCCTGCGCATTCGCCAACGGCACCATCGCGTCACGATCACCCCAGATCAGCAGCGTGGGGGCGGTGATGGTCTTCAGGATCGGCACCGGGTCGCGCAGCACCACCTGGCGCATGCGGTCGATGAGGCCGGCGCGCACGCCCGGCGCCAGCAGCAGGTCGTGGTAGCGCGTGGCGCGCTCGTCGGTCATCTGCGCCGGATCGGCATAGGCCGGCTTCAGGCTCATGGTCAGCAGCGGGCGCGGCAGCACGTGGCGCATCAGTTCCACGCCCGCGCCCACCTCGGGCGGCTTGCCGTATTCGAAGCCGGGGCTGGCAAAGCCGTCGGGCGCCAGCAGCACCAGGCGCTCGACACGCTGCGGCTGCGCCGCCGCGAAGCGCCAGGCGATGCGCCCGCCCATCGAATGGCCGACCAGCGTGGCGCGAGCCACGCCCCGCGCGTCCATCAGCGCGGCGACGAGTTGCATCGAACGTTCGTCGCTGTAGTCGCCGCTCGGATCGGGCCCCGTCAGCCCCGAGGCCGGCAGGTCGAAACGGATCACGCGGTGGCGCGGCGCCAGCGCCTGCGCCCAGGGCTCCCAGGTGTGCAGGCTGGCACCGAAGCCGTGCAGCAGCAGCACGGCCGGCGCGTCCTTCGGGCCATCGTCGCGCACATGCAGCCGGATGCCGGCCACGGTCACGAAGTCGGCCGGGCCACGCGCGTAGCGGGCCTCGAGATCGGCGCGGTCCTTGTCCGGCGTCCACAGCCAGGCAGCGGCCAGGGCCAGCAGCAGCAGGATCGTGGCCATGGTCACCCTCCGGTTCATGCGGTCAGCGCAGAACGCGGGCGCCGCACGACCGGCGGCGGCGCAGCGGCAGGAAATCGTCGGGGGTCGCCGGGGCGCTCATGCTGCGGGCCATGATATCGGCGCACCGTATGCTCGCGCCGATGTCAGCCCCCACCGCCGCCACCGAGATCGAACCCCGCGGCGCCTGGGTCGTCGTCTGGGCCTGCTTCACGGCGCTGGCGGTGATCTTCGGCGTCGCCTATTCCTTCGCCGCCCTGTTCGAGCCGCTGCAGCAGCAGTTCCAGGCCACCCGCGCCGACGTCTCGCTGCTGTTCGGGCTGTCGGGGCTGATCTATTTTCTGCTCGGCGCCGGCGCCGGGCTGGCGGCCGACCGCTTCGGCCCGCGCGCGGTCACCAGCGCCGGCATGGTGTGCATCGCCGGCGGGCTGCTGGCGGCCAGCTTCGCGCCCTCGCTGACCGGCGTGGTGGCGGCGTATGGCATCGGCGTGGGCGTGGGCATCGGCCTCGTCTATACGCCGGCCATCGCCTGCGTGCAACCCTGGTTCACGCGCCGCCGCGGGCTGGCCGCGGGGCTGGCCAGCGCCGGCATCGGCGCCGGCACGCTGGCGGTGCCCCTGCTGGTGGCCGCACTGATCGACGGCCTGGACTGGCGCAGCACCTTGCGCCTGCTGGCCGGCGGCGTGCTGCTGCTGGGCCTGACCGCCACGCTGGCGCTGCGGCGCGCCCCCGCGGCCACGGCGGGCGCGCGCGCGGTGGCCGGCACCGCGCTCGGGCCGGCGCTGCGCAGCCCGGCCTTCCTGTGGCTGTACGCCATGTGCGTGCTGGCCTCGCCGGGCATGTTCGTGCCCTTCGCGCACGCCTCGGCGGCGGCGCGCGACCTCGGCATCGACGAGGTGCGCGCGGTCGGCCTGGTGGGGCTGATCGGCATCGGGTCCTTGAGCGGACGCTTCATCATCGGCGCGCTGGCCGACCGCATCGGCCGCGGCATCACGCTGACGCTGATGCAGGCCTCGCTCGGGCTGTCCTTCGTGCTGTGGTCGCTGGCCGGCAGTTATGCGGCGATGGCGGTCTTTGCGCTGTGGATGGGGCTGAGCTACGGCGGCATCGTGTCGCTGATGCCGGCGCTGGTGATGGACTTCTTCGGCGCGCGCGCGGTGTCGTCGATCATCGGCGTGCTCTATACCGGCGCCGCCTTCGGCAACCTGGCCGGGCCCTTCGTCGCCGGCGCGGTCTTCGACCGCTTCGGCAGCTACCAGGGCGTGATCTGGGGCTGCCTGGCGCTGTCGGCGCTGGCCACGCTGGCGGCGGTGCGGGCGGTGGCGCCGGCCACGCGGCGCTGAAGGCACCCGATGCAGCGACGCGATGTCGGCGACCTGCTGCTGCTCAGCGTGCTGTGGGGCGCAGCCTATCTGTTCATGCGCGCCGCCGTGCCGGCCTTCGGGCCCGCGCCGATGATCGCGCTGCGCCTGGCCATCGCCGCGGCCGTGCTGCTGCCGCTGCTGGCCTGGCGCGGCGGCCTCGGCCAGCTGCGCGCGCACCCCGGGCCGCTGCTGCTGCAGGCGGTGGTCTTCACGGCGCTGCCCTTCCTGATGCTGGGCTGGGCGGCGCAGCACCTCACGGCCGGGCTGCTGGCGGTGCTCAACGCCACGGCGCCGCTGTTTGCGGCACTGCTGGCGCACTTCGTCTTCCACGAGCGGCTGGGCGCGTGGCGCAGCGCGGGGCTGGCGCTCGGCTTCGGCGGCGTGGCACTGCTCACCGCCGGCAGCGTGTCGTTCCGCTCGGCGCAGGGGCTGCTGGCCGTGGGCGCGGTGCTGCTGGTGTCGGCGATGTGGGCCGTGGGCGCCAACTACACGCGACGCCGGCTCGGCGGCATGGACAGCCTGGCGCTCACCGTCGGCGGCCTGGCGCTGGCCAGCCTGGCGCTGGCGCCGCTGGCAGCGGCCACCTGGCCGGCTGCGCCGCCGCCGCCACGCGCGTGGCTCGAGATGGCCTTCCTGGGCGTGGCCAGCTCGGGCCTGGGCTTCCTGCTTTACTACCGGCTGCTGCGCCGCATCGGCCCGGTGCGCGCGATGTCGGTGACCTTCCTCAACCCGGTGGTGGCGCTGATCGCCGGCGCGCTCTACCTGGGCGAGACGGTGAGCCTGCAGACGCTGGCCGGCGCCGCGGTGGTGCTGGTGGGCACCTCGCTGTCGCTCGGCCTGTGGCCGGGCCGCCCACGGGCCTAGGCCGGCAGCGCGCAGCTCACGGCCGTGGCGCCCAGCTGCGCGGTCAGCACCGCGGGGGCCATGCCCACCAGGAAGCCGCGCCGACCGCCGTTGATGAGGATGCGCGGCAGGTCCAGCACGCTGGCCTCCACATAAACCGGCATCGCCTTCCGGGTGCCGAAGGGCGAGGTGCCGCCCACCAGATAGCCGCTGTGGCGTTGCGCCACCTCGGGCCTGCAGGGCTCGACCGACCTGGCGCCGATGGCGCGCGCCAGCTTCCTGGTGCTGACCTGGCAGTCGCCGTGCATCAGCACGATCAGCGGCTGGGCCTTGTCGTCCTGCATCACCAGCGTCTTCACCACCTCGTGCTCGGGCACGCCCAGCTGGCGTGCCGATTCGGCGGTGCCGCCATGCTCGACATAGTCGTAGGGGTGCTCGCTGAAGACGACGCCGGCGCGGCGCAGAAACTGCGTCGCCGGCGTCTCGCTGACATGGCCGGACTTTCTGCTCATGGCGCCGGATTGTCCAACGCCGACAGCGGCCTCGCGAACGCGCCCCGCGCAGGGACGGCGGCGGCCGACGGCGTGTTGTCCACCCCGTCACTCTCTGCGCGGCACGCTGGCCCTCGGCGTTCAAGTTTGCGCAGGCAGCGCCGAAAGCCGTGCAACTCCGGTCTCTCGAACGCATCGCCATCATGCCCTTCACCGCACTGTCCAACGTCAAGCAACGGCTGACCGTCGGCAAGCCGCTGCCGTTCAACGTTCGCGATCACGACCGCTCGCTGCTGCTGGCGCGGGGCCAGATGATCCACACCGACGACCAGCTGGCCGCGCTGCTGGAGCGCGGCTCGCTCGTCGACCTCGACGAGCTGCAGACCGCGCGCGAGCGCGCCCAGCAGGCGCCGCGCGGGCTGCTGCCGCAGCTGTGGAACGACGGCCTGAGCCGCGTGCAAGCCGCGCTGCAGACGCTGGCCACGGGGTCTTTCCACGCCGCCATCGACGACGCCAGCGACGCCGTGCTCGGCCTGGTCGAGCGCGACCCCAACCTGGCGATCTTCCAGGTGGTGACGCGCGACGCCAATGCCGATGTCGCCTACGGCGCGCGGCGCTCGATGCATGCCGCCATCTGCAGCTACCTGGTCGGCCACCGCCTGGGCTGGGAGGCGACGGCGCTGGAACGCGTCTTCAAGGTCGCGCTGACGATGAACCTGTCGATGCTGGAGCTGCAGGGCGAGATGGCCCGCCAGCGCAGCGGCCCCACGGCCGCGCAGCGCGCCGACCTGATGACGCACCCGATGCGCAGCGTCGAGATGCTGATGCAGGCCGGCATCGACGACGCGGACTGGCTGCAGGCCGTGGCCCGCCACCACGAACAGGAAGACGGCAGCGGCTACCCCACCGGCCGCACCGATGTCGGCGAGCTGGCCTCGCTGGTGCGGCGTGCCGACGTCTATACCGCCAAGCTGGCATCGCGTTCGCACCGCGAATCGCTGCTGGCCGACCAGGCCGGCCGCCAGATGTTCATGCAGGACCCCGGCCACCCGATGACGGCGGCGCTGGTGAAGGAATTCGGCATCTACCCGCCGGGCTGCTACGTGCGCCTGGAAAGCGGCGAGATCGCCGTCGTGGTGCAGCGCGGCCCCACCGTCACCACGCCGGTGGTGGCCTGCCTGACCACCGCGCGCGGCACGCTGCTGACGGTGCCGCAGCGCGTGGACACCGCGCAGCCCCGACGCGGCGTGCAGGGCGTGGTGGGCGAAAGCCACGTCGGCCACAAGCTGCCGCTGGACAAGCTGCTGACCTCGCTGGATTGACTCCCACCCCGTAGCGGCCTGCGGCCGCCTCCCCCCCAAGGGGGCGGCGCCGGCGCGCGGATCATGCCGCGTCGGCCCCCAGGTCGCGCAGCGCGTCGCCGGTGACGCGGCAGATGCGCCAGTCGGGCATCACGGTGGCGCCCATGCGCTCGTAGAAGCCGATGGCGTTGGCATTCCAGTCCAGCACCGACCATTCGAAGCGCCCGCAGCCGCGCTCGACGGCCAGCGCGGCCAGCCGCTTCAGCAGCGCCTGCCCGATGCCCAGGCCGCGGTGCGCCGGGCGCACGAACAGGTCCTCCAGGTACAGCCCGGGCTGCGCCAGGAAGGTGGAGAAATTGGTGAAGAACAGCGCGAAGGCCACCACCTCGGGCTTGCCGCCCTCGCCGGCATCGAGCTCGGCCACCAGCGCCTCGGCCACCGGCCTCTCGCCAAACAGGTGCGGGCGCAGCTTCTCGGGCGTGACCTGCAGCAGGTGGGTCAGCTGCTCGAAATCGGCCAGCTCGCGGATCAGGCCGACGATGGCCTGCACGTCGCGCAGTTCGGCGGGGCGAAGCCTGAAGGGGGGCACGGGGCTGGGTACGGACGCATTCATCGGCGCCATTGTGACCCGGCAGGCCGCCGTGGCCGCCGACGCCTGTTGACCGGGAGCAAGACCCTGCCGCCGGCTTGGGCCGAGCATGTACGGGCAGCCATCTGCCGAATCCATGCCCCCGATCCAGCCCCTGCCCCTGCCCCTGGTCTATAGCTGTTCCGGATGCTCCAGCGCCGCGCAGCTGGCCAACCACCTGGCCCTGCGGCTGGACCGCGCGGGCCTGGCCGAGATGTCCTGCATCGCCGGCGTGGGCGGCAACGTGCCGGCGCTGGTGATCAAGGCCAGGCAGGCGCTGGCCCAGGGACGCCCCGTGCTGGCGCTGGACGGCTGCGCACTGTCCTGCGCCCGCGCCTGCCTGGCCGAGCGCGGCCTGGCGCCCACGGCCCATGTGCAGCTGCACGAGCATGGCGTGCGCAAGCAGCTGGGCACCGATTTCGACGCGCAGCAGGCCGATGCCCTGTACGAACGGCTGGCGGCGGGGCTGGCTGCGGGGCTGGATGCGGAGCGTGTGGCCGGTCTGGCCGATCCGGCCGATGGGGCCGATGGGGCCGATGGGGCTGATGAGGCTGATGGAGCCGATGCCGCCTCCGGCATGGCCGCGCCTGGGGCGCCGCTGGCGGGGCCGCGCGCAGGCGCACCGTGATGGCGACGATGTCTGGTCCACCGCGCAGAATCGGCGCGTGAGTCCTCGTCGCGACCCGAGCCCGCCCCCCTTTGCCCACTGGGGCAAGGCCAGGGCCGCAGACGCCGCGCCAGGTGCACCGGGCTGGCATCTGCTCGTGTACCACGCCTTGGACGTGGCGGCCGTGGGTGTCGAGGTCATGACCAGACAGCCCGCCCTGGGCCGGCTGCTGGCCGAACGCTCGAAGCTGCCGCTTGCACAGGCCCTGCCCTGGACCGCCTTCTGGCTCGCCCTGCACGACCTGGGGAAGTTCGCGGAGTCGTTCCAGAGCCAGCGCGCCGATGTCTTTCTGGCCTCGCGGGGACGCGCACCCGACCCCGCCAAGCCCTACACCCTGCGCCATGACAGCCTGGGCATGCTGTTCTGGCGCGACGTGTTGCGCGAGCGCGTGATCGCCGACGCCTGGTTCGGCGACAACACACCCGACCTCGCCGATGGCCTGGACTTCTGGGCCCGCGCCTGCACCGGTCACCATGGCCAGCCGCCGACCGAAGGCGACCATTGGGGTCAGCACTTCGATACACAGCAGGACCGCGAAGCCGCCATGGCCTTCGTCGACACCCTGCGCACGATGTTTCTCGATGCCAGCCTCGAGGCCGCCATCGGCAAGCAGGAGCCCGCCGCCTTCTGGAGATCCAGCCGGGAGCTGTCCTGGTGGCTGGCCGGACTGGCCGTGCTGGCCGACTGGCTGGGCTCCAACACGGCCTTCTTCGCCTACCACGGCCAGCCGATGGCGCTGGCTGACTACTGGCCCCACGCGCAGCGCCAGGCTGCGCTTGCGCTGGACGCCAGCGGCGTGCTCGCGCCGGCTTCCTCAGCGGCCATGCCCTTCCGGACGCTGTTTGCCCACATCCCCGGGGCCTCGCCCCTGCAGGCCTGGGCGGAGTCGGTGCCGCTGTCGGCCGGCCCGCAGATCCATCTGCTGGAAGACGTGACCGGCGCCGGCAAGACCGAGGCGGCGCTGATGCTCACGCACCGCCTGCTGGCCGGCGGACAGGCCGACGGCTTCTTCATCGCGCTGCCGACGATGGCCACGGCGAATGCAATGTACGGACGCATCGCCAAGGCCTATGCACGGCTGTTCGCCGACCCCGCCAGCCTGGTGCTGGCCCACGGTCAGCGCGCGCTGATGGAAGACTTCGCGGCGACCGTGCTCGTCGATGACTTCGCCGCCACGGTCCTTCCGGCCGGCACCGAAGAACACGACCCACGGCAGCGCGACGAGACGGCCTCGGCGCGCTGCACCGCCTGGCTGGCCGACCACAACAAGCGCGCCCTGCTCTCGCCGGCCGGCGTGGGAACCATCGACCAGGCATTGCTGGCCGTGCTGCACAGCAAGCACCAGTCGCTGCGCCTGCTGGGCCTGCTGCGCAAGGTGCTGGTGGTGGACGAGGTGCACGCCTGCGACGACTATATGGAAGGCGTTCTGGCCGTGCTGCTGGAATTCCACGCGCGGGCCGGCGGCAGCGCGGTCCTGCTCTCGGCGACGCTGCCGCAGCGCATGAAACGCAAGCTGCTGGAGGCCTTCGCGCGGGGCGCCCAGGCAGCAGCCCCGCGCGCCTGCGAGATGGGCTATCCGCTTGCCACCTCCTGGCCTGCGGGTGATGGTTCATCGCTGGCCGAACGGCCCATCGACACCCGCGCCGACGTGCAGCGCCGTGTCGCCGTGCGCTGCAGCAGCGACGTCGCGGAAGTCGAAGCCGTCATCACGCAGGCCCTGGCCGCCGGGCAGTGCGTGTGCTGGGTGCGCAACACCGTGGCCGACGCCGTGGCGGCCTTCGACCGCTTCGCGGCCACGCTGCCGCCAGCGCACCTGATGCTGTTCCACGCCCGCTTTGCGCTGCATGACCGACTGGCAACGGAACAGCGCGTGCTGGCCGCCTTCGGCAAGACCAGCACGCCGGCCGACCGCGCCGGACGGCTGCTGATTGCCACCCAGGTGGTCGAGCAGTCGCTCGATGTCGACTTCGACCTGTTCGTCACCGACCTGGCACCGATCGACCGCATCATCCAGCGCGCCGGTCGCCTGCGCCGCCACCGCCGTGCGGCAGACGGCACACCCCTGGGCAACCCTGCCACGCCCGACCAGCGCGGCGAGCCCGTCCTCTGGGTATTCGCGCCGCCGTGGACCGACGAACCCGATCCACGCTGGTTCAAGGCCATCTTCCCCAAGGCCGCGCATGTCTATGTGAATCACGCGCAGCTCTGGCTGACCGCACGGGCGCTGCGCCAGGGTTGCTTCACGATGCCGGCTGACGCGCGCCGGCTGATCGAAGGCGTCTTCGGCGCCGACGCCAGGAGCCCGCCGGGCCTCGAGGCCAGCGCGCTGGCTGCAGACGGCCAGGGCTTTGCCGCGCAAGCCCAGGCGCAGATGAATGCGTTGAAACTGGCAACCGGCTACCAGCGCGGTGGCATCGACTGGTGGTCCGAGGCCAAGACACCCTCGCGACTGGGCGACGCCAGCAGCGCCGTGACGCTGGCGCGCTGGGTGAATGGCCGCCTGCAGCCCTGGGTCGACCGGCCGCACGGGTGGGCCTACAGCAGCCTGCGCGTGGCCGAGCGGCTGATCGCGGCCACGGCACCCGAGTCCGACCCCGGGCGCCAGGCGGTGCTCGACGCCCTGTTGATGGAACTGCCTGCACAGGGCCGCTGGACGGTCGTGCTGCCGCTGACCGAAACCCCCGCGGGCTGGGTGGGCGAGGCGCTGGCCGCCCCGCGCCAAGGCCAGGCCCCTCGCCGCCTGCGCTGGCGCTACGACACCCGGCGCGGCCTGCAACCGATCGACGTCGCCAGGGCCGAGCCGGCCATGAAGGAAGACCCCGAGACATGAACCTGCTGCACGCCCCCTGGATGCCGGTGCGCGACGGTCAAGGCCGGCGCCACTGGATCCGTCCCGATCAGTTGTCCGACCCCGCCTGGCGTGCCTTCGACGCCGACCGGCCCGACTTCAACGGTGCGCTGGCGCAGTTTGCCATCGGGCTGCTGCAGACCACGACGCCGGTGGACAACCCGATGGACTGGCGCCGCTGGCTCCACACCCCGCCTGACGGCGACATCCTGCGGCAATGGTTCGAACCGGTGGCCGCGGCCTTCGTGCTGGACGGAGATGGGCCGCGGTTCATGCAGGACCTCGATCTGGGCACCGAGGGCGTGGTCCATAACGACATCGGCGCACTGTTGATCGAATTGCCCGGCGAGCAGACGGTCAGGAACAACGCGGATCACTTCATCAAGCGAGGGCAGGTGAATGCGCTGTGCCCGGCCTGCGCCGCGCTGGCGCTGTTCACGCTGCAACTGAACGCACCGGCGGGCGGCGCGGGCCATCGCACCGGCGTGCGCGGCGGCGGTCCGCTGACGACGCTGGTGCTCGCGCCCGGCAGTCGCAACGCTGTGGCAGCACCTCTGGATGAACGTACGCGAACCACCACGGTCTCCTCGCAAGGGCCGACCCGACACTGGTTCGAAGTCACCAACGCAGCTTCCCCTGGCTCGGCACCCTAGGCCAACTGCAACCGCCGGCAGGAGCGAAACCTGGCGCAGGTCGCAGGTTCACCCGGCGCACGCGTTCTGGGCCATGCCCCGCCGAGTACGGCCTGGACTTTGAAACCGCGCCCGGCCAGCACCTGCAACATCTGCGCACAGAGCGCGCAGCGGCTCGTCATCGCGGTCCGGTCCAAGAACAAACGGCCTGAACCCCAAGGCGCCTGGAACCACCCCTTCTCTCCATACCGCCAGAAGGAAGACTCATGGCTGCCGCTGCGACCAAGGGGCGACGGCTTGGGCTATCGCCATTGGCTCGCCTGGGTCGCTGCCGTGGCACCAAGCAGACGCCGAGCATGGGGTCGTCGATCGGGCCTTGTCGCTGGACAAGCGCACCGTTGGCGGCCCGCTGCGGCTGTGGGCTTTCGGCTACGACATGGACAACATGAAGGCCCGCTGCTGGTACGAGTCGACGCTGCCGCTTTACGGCCTCGCGGAATGCAGCATCGACGCGCGGCGAGGATTGCAGGCCGAGGTTGGGCGCTGGCTGGCCGGCGCCGAACAGGCCGCCACGCACCTGCGAAACGCCGTCAAGGACGCCTGGTTCAGCGCCGATGCCCGCGGCGACTTCAGCCATGTCGACGCCAGCTTCTGGAGCGCGACCGAGCCCGCGTTCTACCGCCAGCTGCAGTCCTTGATCGAAGCCGCGCGCGACGGCATCGATCACCCGCCACTGCCCGCCCGCGAGGACTGGCACGGCGTGCTGGCCCGCACCGCACTGCGCCTGTTCGACGCCAGCTTCGTCGGCTGCGGCGCGATCGAACGCCAGAATCCACGCCGCGCCGCGCTGGCCCACCGGCAGCTGCGCAAGAACCTCTACGGTCCCAAGCTGAAGCTGGCGCTCGGCCTGCCGGTGGATGCGCCCGCAACCCAGGCACCCCGCAAGACCGCCCAACGCGCCAGGAAGGAGGCCGCATGACCCCGCTGAACTTCCGCCCGCAGCAGGCCTGGGGCGAACTGCTGCTGCGCTGGTGGCACGAACTGGCCGAAGACACCGGCGGCCGCGCATCGCTGCGGCGGGCGCCGGACATCACGGCCGTGGTGATGCTGCCGGCCTTCCAGCGCCTGCACCGCCGCTTGTCGAGCGTCGGCTGGCCCGACCAGCCTCGGCACAACGATCGCCTGGCCGCCGCCACCGGCTTGCTGGCCCATGTGCGCGAGCACGGCGACCGCACCCTGCCACAGGCCATGAGCGAAGGCGAAAAGCCCTGCGTCAGCCCGTTGCGCTTCCAGCGCCTGCTGGAGTCGCCCGACGACGATGCGCTGTTCGCGGGCCTGCGCCGCACGCTGCCCATGATCCAGCACCGCACCGACGTGCTGGCGCTGGCCACCGACGTCGTCAACTGGGGCGACGCGGTCAAGAAGCGCTGGGCCTATGCATACGAATGGCCCGCCAAGGCCGGCGGCTGAAGCCGCCTCGCAGGCCCGTCACCCGTCCCCGCCGACCGTCCTTCAGGAAGACAAGCTCATGACCCGCTTCATCCAGCTCCATGCCCTCACCGCCTATCCCCCTGCCAACCTCAACCGTGACGACACCGGCCGCCCGAAGACCGCGCTGCTGGGCGACGCGTTGCGGCTGCGCATCTCGTCACAGAGCCTGAAGCGGGCCTGGCGCACGTCTGACGTCTTCGAAGCCGCCATCGGCCAGGGGCATCTGGGTACGCGGACCAAGCTGCTCGGCATCGAGCTCCATCAGATGCTCACCGCCGGCGGCGTCGGCGAGGAGCAGGCACGCAAGTGGGCGCGTGCCATCGCCGGGCAATTCGGCAAGCTCAAGGCCGACAAGAAGACCGAAGGCAACGACGACCTGCAGATCGAACAGCTGGCCCATGTCAGCCCGACCGAACGAACCGCCGCCGATGCGCTGGCCCGGGCTTGCGCCGAGCGCAAGAGCGAGCCCACGGCCGACGAACTCGAGCTGCTGACCCGGCCGCGCACCGCCGTCGACATCGCGATGTTCGGCCGCATGCTGGCCGATACACCGGCCTTCAACATCGAAGCCGCCGTCCAGGTCGCCCACGCGATCACGGTCCACAAGGCCGCCGTCGAGGACGACTATTTCAGCGCCGTCGACGACCTCAACCAGGGCCTCGAGGACAAGGGCGCCGGACACATCGGCGAACGCGGCTACGGCGCCGGCCTGTTCTACCTGTACCTGTGCATCAACCGCGAGCTGCTGCAGCACAACCTGGGCGGCGATGCCGATCTGACCAGCCAGGCGCTGCAAGGCCTGCTGCACGCCGTCACCCAGGTGGCGCCCACCGGCATGCAGAACAGCTTCGGCTCGCGCGCCCATGCCAGCTACCTGCTGGCCGAGAAAGGCGACCAGCAGCCGCGTTCGCTGGTGCAGTCCTTCCTGAAGCCCGTCAAACCGTACGGCGACCGCGACCTGCTGGCGCTGGCGGTGGACGCGCTGACGCAGCGCCGCGACAACTTCGACAAGGTCTACGGCGCCTGCGCCGACAGCCGCTGCCACTTCGATGTCGAGCGAGGCGAAGGCTCGCTGGCCGAGGTGGTGGCCTTCGTCAGGGCCTGATGCCATGAAGTTCCTGGTCTTCCAGCTGCAGGCACCGCTGGCCGCCTGGGGCGACGTGGCCGTCGGACAGTACCGCGGCAGCCGCGAGCACCCCGGGGCATCGGCGCTCATCGGCCTGCTGGGTGCCGCGCTGGGCATCCGGCGCGACGACGAGGCCGCTCACGCAGCGCTGCGCGATGGCTATGCCTTTGCGGTGGGCACGGTCAGCAGCGGACAACTGCTGCGCGACTATCACACCGCCCAGGTGCCCGGGCGCAGCGACATGAAGAGGCGCCCCCACCGCACCCGGCGCGACGAACTCGGCCTGCCCCGCCACGACCTCAACACCATTCTGTCCACGCGCGACTACCGGCAGGATGCCGCGTGGGCGGTGACCGTGCAGGCAGACCCGGGCGCGCCTTACACCCTGGACGAATTGGCGCAAGCGCTGCGGCAGCCGCGCTTCGTGCTCTATCTGGGCCGCAAGTGCTGCCCACCTTCTGCACCGCTGGCCCCGGTGGTGGCCGAAGCCGAATCGGCGCATGCCGCGCTGGCAGCCTACCTGGCCGCTGCCGACCCGCCGGCGGTATTGCAGGGCCTGGCCTGGGCCGACGGTGTGGATGCCGGTGTGCCGCCGCACCTGAGCGTGCCGCGCAAGGACCGGCTCATCCGTCGCGGCGGCTGGCATTTCGGTGACCGGACCGAACATCTGGCGCTGCTGAAGGCAGACGCCGGCGGCGACGAGCCGCGCGACTGACGGGAAGCATGCGCATGTTCTTCAGCCTCATCACACCCACACCTGGCCACGAACGCGACGCCGCGCATGACTGGTTGCGTGGCGCCTACGAAGCCCACCAGTGGCTGTGGCGCTTTCTGCCCGCACCGCCCGGCACACCGCGCAGCTTTCTCTTCCGCCGCCGCGACGTGGACGGCCTGCCGCGCTTCTACGTCGTATCCGACACCGCGCCGGCTGCGCCCACCGCGCACTGGCAAGTGAGCAGCAAGCCCTATGCGCCGGCGTTGGCCGCCGGCGACCGGCTGGCTTTCGATCTGCGGGCAAACCCAGTCGTCACCACACGCAGCGCAGCCGGCAAATCCGCGCGGCACGACGTGGTGATGCACGAGAAGGCGCGGCTGTTGAAGGAACGCGGCTTGCAGCGCTGGGCCGACTGGACCACGCCCGACCGCCCCGGCCTGCACGAGCTGGCGCAGCGCAGCGCCAGTGCATGGCTGCTTGCGCGTGGCGCGGCCATCGGTGCGGCCTTCGACGCCGAGTCGCTGCGGGTCGAAGGCTACGAGCAGCACCGCGGCAAGGCCGGAAGCTTGCGGTTTTCGACCGTGGACTTCAGGGGTCACTTGACGATACGCGACCCCGACGCGCTGCAGCAGGCGCTGATCCAAGGCGTTGGCCACGCCAAGGCCTTCGGCTGCGGGCTGCTGCTGGTCAGGCGGGCCGACGCTGGCCGAGACGCCCCGGTGTGAAGTAAGCTGAACCCCGCGTTTCCTCGCGGGCCCCTTGCCATGCACACCCTCACCGACGACGAACTCAAGCGCGAACCTGCGCAGTTGCTCGACGATGCGCAGCGCGGCCGGATCACGGTCGTCACCACCGGCGGCCGCCCGGTCATGATGGCCGTGCCGCTGGCAGACGGTGCCCCGATGCGCAGCGCATTGCTCGACCTGGCGGCCACTTTGTATGACCGCGACGAGATCAGCCTGGGCATTGCCGCGCGGATCGCGGGCCTTAGCCACAGCGAGATGATCGACGAGTTGGGGCGGCGCGGCATCGCCACGGTGCGCTACTCGCCCGAGGAACTCGAGCGCGAACTCGCCCATGCCGCGACGCTTGCTGGTCGCGGATAGCGGGCCCCTGATCGCGCTGGCGCGGCTCGAACTGCTGCACCTGCCGGCATCGCTGTTCGACGACGTGCTCGTCACCGACACCGTCTGGAACGAAGTTGCGGCGGCCCCGGTGCGGGCCGAACACGCTGCGCTGCTCGCCGCGCGACAGCAAGGCTGGCTGACGCGGTCGGCCGACCCGGTCGATGTCCCACCGGCGCTTTCCGGCGCAGCGCTGGACGACGGTGAGCGTTCCGCCCTGGCGCTGGCGCTCTCGATCGGCTGCGATGTGCTGATCGACAAACGTCGGGGGCGCCGCGCTGCGCACCAGGCAGGCCTGCAGGTCCTGGGCACGCTGGGTGTGCTGCTGCGGGCTCGTCAACTGGGGCTGATCGGGCCGCTGCGCCCTTTGACGGAGCAGTTGGTCGCGTCGGGATACCACATCGCAGCGGAGCTGGTGGCGCAGACCCTGGCGGCGCTGCAGGAGTAGCGACCGGTGCCGCAGGGCCTGTTACCCCACCTGAAACCGCTGCCCATCAAGGAACGCGTTTCGGTCGTCTTCGTCGAGCGCGGCGAGATCGACATGCTCGACGGCGCCTTCGTGGTGGTGGACGCCACCGGCGTGCGCACGCACATCCCGGTGGGGGGCGTGGCCTGCATCATGCTGGAGCCGGGCACGCGCGTCAGCCACCGCGCTGCGGCGCTGGCGGCGCGGGTGGGCACGCTGCTGGTATGGGTGGGCGAGGCCGGGGTGCGGCTGTATTCCGCCGGCCAGCCCGGCGGCGCACGCAGCGACCGGCTGCTGTACCAGGCGCGGCTGGCGCTGGACGATGGCCTGCGCCTGAAGGTGGTGCGCAAGATGTACGAGCTGCGCTTCGGCGAGGCGCCGCCCGAACGCCGCAGCGTGGAGCAGCTGCGCGGCATCGAGGGCGCGCGCGTGCGGCGCAGCTACCAGTTGCTGGCGCAGCAGTTCGGCGTCAAGTGGACCGGTCGCGACTACGACCCCGAGAGCTGGGACGCGTCCGATCTGCCCAACCGCTGCCTGTCGGCCGCCACCGCCTGCCTGTACGGCGTGACCGAGGCTGCCGTGCTGGCCGCCGGCTATGCGCCGGCAGTGGGCTTCATCCACACCGGCAAGCCCTTGTCCTTCGTCTACGACGTGGCCGACGTCTACAAGTTCGAGACGGTGGTGCCGGTGGCCTTCAAGGTGGCGGCGTCCAACCCCAGCGGCAACCCAGAGCGCGCCGTGCGCCTGGGCTGCCGTGACGTGTTTCGTCAGACCCGCTTGCTGGATCGCATCATCCCCGACATCGAGACCCTGCTGGCCGCCGGCGAGATCCCCCGGCCCGAGGCGCCGGCCGATGCCATCGGCCCCGCCATTGCCAACCCCGAGAGCATGGGCGATGCTGGTCATCGTTCTTGAGAACGCGCCGCCGCGTTTGCGTGGCCGTATGGCCGTCTGGCTGCTGGAAGTGCGCGCCGGCGTTTACGTCGGCAACTACAGCCGGCGGGTGCGCGACCACATCTGGGACCATGTCGAGCAAGGCATCGAAGACGGCAACGCGGTGATGGTCTGGCGCAGCAAGGCCGAAGCCGGATTCGAGTTCAAGACGCTGGGTACCAATCGGCGCATGCCCGTGGATTTCGACGGGGTCCAGTTGGTCAGCTTCATGCCCGAGGCCGACAACAACGCTCTTTGAAAAGCCGATCTGAAACCGCGCTCGGACTTCGGTAAATCCGGTGGCCGACGAAAAGTGATTGCCTGACAACAGGATAGGATTGGTGTGTTCCCCACGTGCGTGGGGATGAACCGACCGGTCGCCGGTTATCCAAGCAAGTGTGTTCCCCACGTGCGTGGGGATGAACCGA
>JADJYX010000007.1 GCA_016719535.1 Rubrivivax sp.
AGCGGCGCTACCCGCTGGCGCATGACGGGCAACCCGCCATCACTTCCAACCACCTGTTCGACCCCTACCAGCGCGACCTGCCCGCGGCACCACCGCACGCGCCTGCTGCGGCATAGGCCAGCGGCGCGGCCGGCGTGACCCCGTATCAGGCAAAATCAACCTCGCCGCCGGCAACGAGGGCGATGTCTTCGGCAACCTGCTGGCCATCCTGTGCGGCGCGGCCAGCGAGTCAAGGGCGTACGTTCGTGGGGGCCCTGAGTGCCGCCCACGCAGCCGATCCTACCCGGTGCGCGCCGTGCTGCACCCGCTGTCGCGCAGCCCCGCGCTGTGGCGGCGCCGCATGGAGCGGCACCGGCAGAGCCTGGTGCCGCAGTACCACAACGGGGGCATCTGGCCTTTTATGGCGGCTTCTGGGTCATGGCGCTGGCGCGCCTGGGCTTTGCATGCGCAGGCCTGGCGGCAGCTCGCTGCGCTGGCCCGTGCCAACGCCGACGGCGGCTGGCGGTTCACCGAGTGGTTCCACGGGCGTTCGCTGGCGCCGCTGGGCATGGCCGGGCGGAAGCGGAATGCAGCCACGCTTCCTGCTGGCGCTGCGCAGGACGGCGGCCCGGCGTAGTCAAGCGTGGCCCAGTGGCCGTTCACGCGCCAGAAGGTCGGCGTGAACAGCACCAGCACCGCCAGCAGCTCCAGCCGGCCCAGCAGCATGGCGAACGTGCAGACAGGTCCTGGAAACCCGTCAGCCCGGTAGTTGACCGCCGGCCCCACGCCTCGCCCAGCCGGGGCCGATGTTGTTGACGCAGGCCAGCACGGCGGTGAACGCGGTCACCACGTCCAGGCCGCTGAACAGCAGCAGCATGGTCAGCCCGACCAGCGTGGCGCCGTACATCATCATGTAGGCGATCACGCTCTGCATCACGCGGTCGCCGACCAGCGCCGCCGATCACCACCGGCGTCACCGCGTTCGGGTGCACGATGCGCACCAGTTTCGCGCCCCGACTGCTTCAGCAGCAGCAGCATGCGGACCATCTTGATGCCGCCGCCGGTGCTGCCGGCGCAGGTGGCGAAGCAGCCCAGCAGGATCATCAGCAGCGGCGCGAACAGCGGCCACTGCGCATAGTCATACGAGCGGCATAGCCGGTGGTGGTGGCGATCGACACCACGTGGAAGGCCGTGTGGCGCAGCGACTCCGGCAAGTCGGGTAGGCGCCGCCCGCCCACAGGTAGACGGTGATCAGCGCGATGGTGCCGGCCAGCACGCCCACGAAGGCCTGCACCTCGGCGTTGCGCCACAGCGCGCTCAGCGAGCGCCCGCGCCAGGCGACGAAATGCAGCACCAGGTTGACGCCGGACAGCGGCATGAAGACGATGGCCACGCCCTCGATCTGCGGCGAGTTCAGTGGCCGAAGCTGGCGTCGTGGCTGGAAAGCCGCCCAGGCTGATCGTCGTGCACATGTGCATGAAGGCGTCGGCCCAGCTCATGCCCGCCATGCGGTAGGCGAGGAACCAGCGCCAGCGCCAGCACGTGACCGACCCAGATCGCGCGTGCCGTGTCGGCAATGCGCGGCGTGAGCTTCTGGTCCTTCATCGGGCCGGCGGTTTCGGCCTTGAAGAGCTGGCTGCCGCCCACGCCCAGCAGCGGCAGGATGGCCACCGCCAGCACGATGATGCCCAGCCCGCCGACAAACATCATGAAACATCGCCACACGTTGACCGACAGCGGCAGTGCGTCCAGGCCCGACAGCGCGGTGGCGCCGGTGGCCGTGAACCCCGACATGGCCTCGAAGTAGGCGTCGGTCACGCTCAACCCGGGGATCGCCAGCAGCAGCGGCAATGCGCCGAAGGCCAGCAGCGTGACCAGGTCAGCCCACCAGCAGGAAGCCGTCGCGCGGCTGCAGCTCGCGCCAGAAGCGGCGCGTGGCCAGAGCTCATCGCCACACCGGCCGCCAGCGTGATGCCGGCGGCCCCCGCAATCGGCCGGGTCATGCTCGGCCAGCGCGAAGGCCAGGGGCACCAGCATCAGCAATGCAAACAGCACGACCATGCGGCCGACCAGGGCGATGACGGCCAGCGGCGACGTCATCAGAACATGAAGGTCGCGCTGACCTGGAAGAGCTTCTCGATCTCGCGCACCATGCGCTTGCGCGGCACGAAGATGATGACGTGGTCGTGCTGCGCGATCACCGTGTCGTGGTGGGCGATGATGACGTTCGGCTTGGCGCCGCCGGGCTCGACCTCGCTGCCCGTCGGCCCGGTGCAGGCCCGCACGATAGCGCCGATCCGCGCCCCGGCAGGCAGGTCGATCTCCTCGATGCGGCGGCCGGCCATGCGGCTGGTCTTGCGGTCGCCGCGCACCACCCCTCCAGCGCCTCGGCAGCGCCGCGGCGCAGGCTGTACACGCACGGCCTCGACGTCACCGCGCCGCACATGGGCCAGCAACTCGCCGATGACCGCGTGCGCCGGCGAGATGGCGATGTCGATCTGCGTGCCCTGCACCAGGTCCGCATAGGCCTGGCGGTTGATCAAGGCCAGCACCCGCCGCGCGCCCATGCGCTTGGCCAGCAGGCAGGCCATGATGTTGTCCTCGTCGTCGTTGGTCAGTGCCAGGAACAGGTCCATGTCCTTGACGTTCTCGTTTCGGTCAGCAGGTCCTCGTCGGTCGTGTCGCCGTTGAGCACCAGCACGTCGGCCGGCAACTCGGTGGCCAGGTAATCGCAGCGCGCGCGGTTGGGCTCGACGATCTTGACCTGGCTAGCGGCCCTGGACCTCGCGCGCCAGGCGCAGACCGATACGGCCGCCGCCGGCGATCATCAGCCGCCTGACCGGGCGGTCGCGCTAGCGCAGCGCGCCCAGCACGGTGCCGATATGTTCGGTGGCGGCCAGCACGAAGACCTCGTCGCCGGGCTCGATGCGGGTGTGGCCGTCGAGCTGCATCAGCACCCGGTCCTGGCGGTAGATGGCCACGATGCGCATCTCGGCGCCGGGCACCAGCTTCGGGATCTCGGCCAGTTCGTGCTGCACCAGCGGCCCGCCGGCCACCGCGCGCACCGCGATCAGGCTGACCAGGCCCTGCGCGAACTCGAGCACCTGCAGCGCCTCGGGGTACTCGATCAGCTTGCGGATGTAGGCGGTGACGCTCTGCTCGGGGTGGATGACGTTGTCGACCGCGAAGCCGGTCCGGCCCAGCAAGGTGCTGCCGTTCTCGAATTCGGGGCTGCGCAGCCGGGCGATGGTGGTGGGCACGTTGAACAGGTCGTGCGCGATCTTGCACACCACCAGGTTGGTCTCGTCCTGCGGTGCGCAGGCGATGATCATGTCGGCGTCGTCGGCGCCGGCGTCGCGCAGCACCGAGGGCTGGATGCCGTTGCCGACGACGCCGCGCAGGTCGAGCCGGTCCTGCAGCACGCGCAGCCGCACCGGGTCGGTGTCGATCACGGTGATGTCGTTCCGTTCGGAGACCAGGTTCTCGGCCACGCTCGCCCACGCGCCCGGCACCGAGGATGAGGATCTTCATGGCGCCGGATTATTCGGGGGCCGCGGGCCAGGCGCCGGGGTACAGCAGGTCCAGCGTGCGCTGCGTGCAGCGCGCCAGCAACGCCTGCAGGCGCGGCGTCCAGGGCCTCGGCCTCGCCGGCATTGTCCGAATGCGGTCGAGCGCCCCTGCCAGAGCGCGGCCAGCGCGGTGGCCTCGTCGTCGAGCGCGCGTCGACCGCCGCGCCCCAGTGCGGTGCGCCTCGCCGTCGCGCCACTCGCCGCGACCGCGCCAGTCACGCCACCGCCAGGTAGCGCAGCAGGCGGCGCGCAGCACCTGCTGCATCGCCGCCGGCGTCAGGCCGACCCAGCCGCGGTCGAGTCCGCGCACGAATTGAGCGCGCGCGCCGCCGGCGGCGCCCAGGGCGCCGAGCACGCTGCCGGCGATCAGCCCGCCGCCCAGCGTCAGCCCGCCGGCGGCCAGGTCGACCGCAAGCCCGGTGGCCGCGCCGATGAGCAGCCCGCCCAGCACCGCCGCCGAGCCCTCGCCGACCTTGCGCCGCCATTCGATCAGCGCGCCCAGCCGTTCCAGCACCACGCCGCCGGCGTGACCGGCCAGGCCGTGCAGGGCGATCAACGCATCGGTGCTGCGGCGCGTCTCGTCGTCGATCAGCGCCGCCAGCCGTTGTTCGGCGCCATCGATCCCGCCGCCGGCCGGTCGCCGCCGAGGCCGAGCGCCGAACCCAGCTGGCGCAGCGTGCCCATCATGCCGCCGCCGTCGTCCAGCGCCACGCGCGCCGCCGCCACGCGCGCCAGGCTGCCGGCCAGCGCCCGCCGCGTCGTCGAAGACGCGCCGGCGCTGGCGCACCCAGGCCTGCTGCAGCGCGGCCATCGCCCTGGCGGTTGGCCGGCAGCGCCGCCTGCACCGCCTGCCAGAGCGCGCATTCCTGCACCCAGCAGCGTGCAAAGGCGTCCAGCGGCAGCACCTGGCGCACCGCGCCGGCGCCGCAGGTGCGCGGTCCAGCGGCGCAGGTCGTCGGCGTCGGCGCCGGGCGCGCGGCGGGCCGAGCTGGTTGAGCAGCACCAGCACCGGCTTGCCGACCCAGTCCAGCAGTTCCATCTCCGGGCGCCACGCAGCCGGCGGCCTCCGGCTGTTCGCCGGCGTTGACGAGGTACAGCACCACGTCACTGGCCTCGCGCACATGGCGGATGACCTGCTGGCTGGCCCAGAACGGGCGGTCGCGCCAGCGGTCCCACACCGCGGACAGGAACCAGCCAGCGGGTTGCCCTGCTGGCGCAGCCGCTTCACCAGGCGCACGCTGTCGCCGAAGCCGGGGGTGTCCACAGCGTCAGCGCATCGCCGGCCTCGCCCTCGAGCAGCGCGTGCGCATCCGGCGAACTCGGTCACATGCGGCGCGTCGCGCACCTCTCCAACGTCGCGGCCCAGCAGCGTTCGCGCCAGCGTGGTCTTGCCGACGTTGGTGTGCGAGACCAGGCTGAGGGCGATCGTCCAGCATGCCCGGCCGGTCTTCAGTCGCCGAGGGCGCGCTGCAGCGCCTGCGCCGCGGCCGGCGAGGCGGCGCCCAGTGCCGCCGTCACCAGCGGCACGCCGCCGGCGTCGGCCAGTTGCTGCCAGGCCTGGCGGCGTTCGGCCACGCGCTCGGGGCATGGCCCATGCGCTGCGCGAAGGCGGTCTCGTCGGCCAGCAGCACGCGGCGCGTGCCGCCCGCGGACGCGGCCAGCGTGGCCAGCAGCCGGCCATGCACCTCGGCCTCCCAGGCGTGGCGGCCAGGTCCACCAGCACCAGCACCCGCGTCGTGCCCGGCGGCGGCGTGCAGCGCGCGGCATCGTCCTCGGCGCCGAAGGGCAGCGCGTCGGCCAGTCGCAACTGGCCGGCACCGCCGGTCAGCGCCGTCAGCTGGCCCTGCACCGCCAGCGCCACCGCGGCGGCCGGCGGCACCGCATGCGGCAGCAGCCAGACCGCGGCGCTGCGGCCCTCGGCCAGCTGCAGCAGCTGCTGGAAATAGGGTTCGTCGACCGCCACCGCGACATGGCGGCGCAGCCAGCCGATGCGCGTCAGCGCCCACAGCGCCAGCAGCAGCCGCGGGCCGATGACGAACAGCGCCAGCGTCGCCGCATACAGGTGCAGCCAGGGCGCGGCCGGCGCCTGCGCCGCCTGTCCCGGCGCCAGCTGCTGCGCCGCCAGCGCGGCGGTGTCGGGCACGGCGATGCCGGTGAGCGCGCTTGCCGGCGCCAGCAGGGCTTACAGCACTGGCTGCACGCGCGGCATCCAGGAAGGTGCTCTCCCAGCCGGCGCGGTAGTCCAGCACCAGGCCGCGCAGGTACATCCCGCCGACCACGCCCACGGCCAGCGCCGCCGCCGCCAGGTGCAGCAGCCAGGCCGCGCGGGCAGCGACCAGCGGCGCGGTGGCGCCGGCCCAGTCGACGGCAAAGCGCTGCAGCGGCGCGCCCTTGCCCACGCGCGTGCGCCACAGCCGCTGCAGCCAGGCGCGCAGGCCGCGCGCGGCCGCCGCCGGCATCAGCGCCTGCACGACGACCATCAGGTAGACGACGAGGTTCCAGGCCACCAGCGCCCAGATCGGCGGCGCCAGCAGGTTGATGCGCTGGGCGGGGCCGATCTGGTCGACCGCCAGGCCCAGCACCAGGCCGGCGAGCAGCGCCACCAGCGCCCACGGCCGCGCCGCGAAGCGCGCCTTCAGCGCCGCGCGCACGCCGGCGTCGCGCGCGGCCAGGCGCTGCATCGCGTGGTGGGCGCGTTCGGCGACGAAGCGCGCCGACGGCGCGTCCTCGGCCAGGCTGGCGCGCGCCACGCGCGTGGCCCAGTCGCGGTCGGCGGCCGTCCAGGGCGGGGCGTCGTCGGCCTCGAAGGCGCGCAGCAGCAGCACCTGGCGGGCGCGCGTCTCGTCGAGGGACAGGGTCGGGCTGGGCTTCACGGTCGGCCCACTGTGGCGCCAACGCCGGCCCGGGCCAAGGTGCGTTAAGACAGCCTTCAGGCAGCCCGCCGAGCATGGCGCCATCACGGAGCTGCCATGACGACCCATCCAACCCCTGTGCTGACCCTGCTGGCCGCCGCGCTGCTGGTGCTGGCGGTGCCCGCCGGTGCCGCCTCGCCGGCGGAGCTGCTGGCCGGTTATGCCGCCCAGTCCGGCGCCCCGGCGCAGGCCGCGCGCGGCCAGGCTTTCTTTCAGTCGCGCCATGGCGGCGAATGGAGCTGTGCCTCCTGTCACGGCGCCTTGCCCACCGGCCCTGGCCGCCATGCCGCCACCGGCAAGGCCATCGAGCCGCTGGCGCCGGCGGCCCATGCGCGCCGCTTCAGCGACGCCGCCAAGGCCGAGTGGTTTCGCCGCAACTGCGGCGACGTGCTCGGCCGTGAATGCAGCGCCGCCGAGAAGGCCGACGTGCTGGCCTGGCTGAATGCGCTCAAACCTGAACCCGCACCGGAGATGGCACTCATGACCCTCACCCTGATCCGCATCCCGTCGCTGGCCCTGCTGTGCGCCCTGGCGCTGGGCGCGCACGCCGACGACGACACGGCCGGGCGCGCACCGCTGCTGCCCGCCTACGTGCAGGAATGCGGCGCCTGCCACGTGCCTACCGCCCTCGATGCTGCCGGCCTCGTCGTGGCAGCGGCGGCTGATGGGCAACCTGAAATCGCACTTCGGCTCCGATGCCTCGGTCGACGCCGCCACCACGCAAGCTGACGACCTGGCTGACGGCCAACGCCGGCAGCGGCAAGCGCGCCGAGGCCACGCGCGACGACCGCATCACCAGCAGCGCCTGGTTCGTGCGCGAACACCGCGAGGCGCGCCATTAGTTCCGGCACCGTCAAAGGTCAAGACCGCGGCCGACTGCGCCGCCTGCCACACGAAAGCGGCCGAGGGCAGCTACCGCGAACGCGAGATCCGCCTGCCCCGTTGAAGGAACCCACCATGATCGATACCGCAACAACCTCGGCGCCCGCGTCGACCCCCGCCGCGTGCTGGTATGGGACGCTCCGTGCGCGTCTTCCACTGGCTGCTGGCCGCCAGCTTCATCGGCGCCTGGCTCACCGCCGAGCGAGCGCTGGATGCTCGTGCACATCACGCTGGGCTCTACCGTCGGCGGCCTGGTCGCCTTCCGGGTGCTGTGGGGCCTGCTGGGCACGCGGCATGCGCGCTTCGGCGACTTCGTGCGCGGCCCGCGCGCCGTGGTCGGCTATCTGGGAAGTCGCTGTTCGGCGCCGGCACGGCCGAGCAGCCGGTCGGCCACAACCCGGCCGGCGCCTGGGCCATCCTCGGGCTGCTGGGCGGCTCCGGCGCTGATCGTGGCCAGCGGCTGGGCGACCTACAGCGAACTCGGTGGTGACTGGCTCGGCGAGCTGCACGAGGGGTGCCGCCAGCGCGGTGCTGGCGCTGGTCTTCGTGCGTGGCCGGCGTCATCGTCAGCAGCCGGCTGCACCACCAGAACCTGGTGCGGTCGATGGTCGACGGCCGCAAGCGCAGCCGCCCCGAGGACGGCATCCGCCACGCCTGGCGCAGCCTGGCCGCGCTGATGGTGGTGGCGGTGCTGGGCTTCTGAGGCTGGCAGTGGACGCAGGTGCCGGCGCCCGGTTCGCTGGCGGCGCAGTGGCAGTCGGACCGCCACGGCCGCAGCCACGACGGTGGCCACGACGACGACGATTGACCGCTCGACAATCACCCGATGCGCATCCTGCTCGCCGAAGACGACCCGCTGCTCGGTGACGGCCTGCGCGCAGGGCTGCGCCAGCTCGGCTTCCAGGTCGACTGGGTGCGCGACAGCGAGGCTGCCGAGCGCGAGTTGCGCGCCGAGCCCTACGCCGCCGCGGTGCTCGACCTGGGTCTGCCGCGGCTGGACGGGCTGGACGTGCTGGCGCGGGTGCGCCGCGCCGGCGTCACGCTGCCGGTGCTGGTGCTGACCGCGCGCGACGCCGTGCCCGAGCGCATCCGCGGCCTCGACCTCGGTGCCGACGACTATGTGGTCAAGCCGGTCGACCTGCACGAGCTGGCGGCACGGCTGCGCGCGCTGGTGCGGCGCGCCGCATGGCCAGCCGCAGGAGCGGCTGCAGGCACAGGACGTGACGCTCGACCCCGCCGCGCGCGGCGTCACGCTGGCCGGCACGCCGGTGGCGCTGTCGGCGCGCGAATTCGACCTGCTGCACGTGCTGATGCTGGCCGCCGGCCGCGTGCTGACCCGCGAGCAGCTCGAGGCAGCAGCTCTACAGCTGGGGCAGGAGGTGGAGAGCAATGCCATCGAGGTGCACATCCACCACCTCCGCCGCAAGCTCGGTGCCGGGCTCATCCAGACCGTGCGCGGCGTCGGCTACTGCCTGCCGCGCCAGGCGGCGACGCGATGAACCTGGTGCCGCGATCGCTGCAGGGCCGGCTGCTGACCCTGGTGCTGGGCGCGGTGACGCTGACCTGGATCGCCGCCGCGGTGCTGACCGCGCTGGACGCACGGCACGAACTGGACGAACTGCTGGACGGCCACCTGGCGCAAGCCGCCGCGCTGCTGGTGGTGCAGCAGGCACGCACCGATGACGATGATGATCACGCCGTCGACGCCCCACGCTGCACCGATATGCGCCCCAGGTGGCTTTCCAGGTGTGGCACGAAGGGCGGCTGTCGATGCGCTCGTCCAACGCGCCGCGCGAGCCGATGCGCCGCCGGCGAGGGTTTCAGCACGGGCCTGCGCACGCTGGCCATCGACGGCGAACGCTGGCGGGTCTTCGCCGCCCATGGTGCCGAGCGCGACGTGCAGGTCTATGTCGGCGAGCAGCTGCGCTCGCGCGCGTCCATCCTGCTGGCGGTGCTGCGCGGCCTGGGGCTGACGCTGGCGCTGGCACTGCCGCTGCTGGCCCTGGCCGCCTGGGCCGCGGTGCGCGGCGGGCTGCAGCCGCTGCGGCGGCTGGGTGCGCAGCTGGCGTTGCGGCAGCCGCAGGCCCTGCAGCCGCTGGCGATGCCGCAGGCGCCGACCGAGCTGCAGCCGCTGCTGGATGCGCTCAATGGCCTGTTCGCGCGCATCGCGGCGCTGATCGAATCCGAGCGCCGCTTCACCGCCGATGCCGCGCACGAGCTGCGCACGCCGCTGGCCGCCATCCGCGCGCAGGCCCAGGTGGCGCTGGCCGAGGCCGACGACGAACGCCGCGCGCACGCTGCGCGCCACGCTGGAAGGCTGCGACCGCGCCGCCCGCCTGGTCGAGCAACTGCTGACGCTGGCGCGGCTGGAGGCCGACGCGACGGTGGCCACCGCGCCCGTCGACCTGGCCCCGCTGGCGCGCCGCGTGGCGGCCGAGCTGGCGCCGCGTGCGCTCGACCGCGGCCAGGCCCTCGAGGTCGACGCCGAGGCGAGCGCGCTGGTGGCGGGCAACGAAACGCTGCTGGCCGTGCTGCTGCGCAACCTGCTCGACAACGCGCTGCGCTACAGCCCCGACGGCGCGACCGTGCGGCTGACGCTGCACGCAGCGCCCGGCGCCGGCACGCGGGTGCTGGTCGAGGACAGCGGCCCCGGCCTGACCGAGGCCGAGCGCGCGCGGCTGGGCGAGCGCTTCTTCCGCGTGCTCGGCAGCGACGCCTCGGGCAGCGGGCTGGGCTGGTCGATCGTGCGCCGCATCGCCGCGGCGCATGGCGCATCCGTCGCGGCGGCGCCCTCGGCGGCGCTGGGCGGGCTGGCGGTCACGGTGGGCTGGCCGGCGGCCTGAACGGCGGCGGCGGGCCCGGCGCCTCGCAGGCCCGCAAGCACCTCAGGCGGCGCGGGCGCTCACCTGCGGCAGCCGGCGCAGCTGGTTGAGCAGGTCGCGGCCGTCATGGGCACGGCGCAGGCCGCCGACCAGTTCGGCGCTCATCACCAGCACCAGCGGGCGGCCCGCCTGCAGGGTCTCGCGGGCGGCCAGCGGCATGCCCATGGCCTGGGTCGCCTCGAGCACCAGCACCTCGCTGCTGGCGCCGCCGAAGCTGAAGCGCACGCCCAGCTGGCGGCCCATCTCGGCCAGCACGGCCTTCAGGGGCGCGGCGCTCGGCCTCTCGGAATCCCACCACGTCGAGCGTGACCTCGGGCTTGGCCTGGCCATCGTCGGCAGGGTCGCCGAGGCGCCTTGTGTCGATGGTCGGTGGGCTGCGCATGGCCGGACTTCCAAGTCGATGGACAAGGCCGGAAGTGTGGCGGCATCCGGCGGCCGACACCAGTGGGCCGGGCCGGAAGGGCGGTCGGGGATCCCTGGTCGCCTACCCCAGCGCCCGGCCGATGAGGATCTTCTGCACCTCGCTCGTGCCTTCGTAGATCTGGCACACGCGCACGTCGCGGTAGATGCGCTCGACCGGGAAGTCGCTCACATAGCCGTAGCCGCCGAAGACCTGGATCGCCGCCGAGCACACGCGCTCGGCCATCTCGCTGGCATAGAGCTTGGCCATCGCCGCTTCCTTCAGGCAGGGGCGGCCGGCGTCCTTCAGCGTGGCGGCATGCCAGATCAGCTGGCGCGCGGCCTCGATCTGCGTGGCCATGTCGGCCAGCTTGAACTGCACCGCCTGGTGCTCGAAGATCGGCTGGCCGAAGGCCTGGCGCTCCTTGCTGTAGGCCAGCGCCGCCTCGAAGGCCGCGCGCGCCATGCCCAGCGATTGCGATGCGATGCCGATGCGCCCGCCCTCCAGGCCCGAGAGCGCGATCCTCAGCCCCATGCCTTCGTCGCCCAGGCGGTAGGCCTCGGGTACGCGGCAGTGGTCGAAGACGATCTGCGCCGTGTCGCTGGCGTGCTGGCCCATCTTGTCTTCCAGGCGCGCGACGGTATAGCCCGGCGTGTCGGTCGGCACCAGAAAGGCGCTGATGCCCTTCTTGCCCGCGGCCTTGTCGGTCACCGCCATCACGATGGCGACGTCGCCGTTCTTCCCGCTGGTGATGAACTGCTTGACACCGTCGATCACGTAGTGGTCGCCGTCCAGCCGCGCGCTGGTCTTCAGGCCGCCGGCCTCGGAGCCGACATGCGGCTCGGTCAGGCAGAAGGCGCCCAGCATGTCGCCGCGCGCCAGCGGCTGCAGGAAGCGCGCCTGCTGGTCGGCATTGCCGAAGGCCATCAGGATGGAGCACACCGGGCAGTTGTTGACGCTGACCACGGTGCTGGTGGCGCCGTCGCCGGCGGCGATCTCCTCAGGATCACGGCCAGCGCCAGGTGGTCCAGGCCCGCGCCGTCCCAGTCGGTCGGCACCGCCACGCCATAGCAACCCAGGTCGGCCAGGCCGCGCAGCTGCGCCCTCGGAAACTGGTGGCTCTTGTCCCAGGCGGCGGCGTGCGGCGCGATCTCGGCCTGCACGTAGGTGCGCACGGCGTCCTGCACCGCGCGGTGGTCGTCTGAAAGCAGCATCGGTCCGGTCCTCTCACCACGCCAGCGGCGTGCCATCGACATTCAGGAAGCGCCCGTTGTCGGCGGGCTGCAGGGCGGCCAGCGTGGCGCGCAGGCCGCGCGCGCTCGCGGCCACGTCGAGATCGGCGCCGGCCCCGCCCATGTCGGTGCGCACCCAGCCCGGGTGCAGCGCGACGCAGATGGCGCGGCCTTCGAGTGCCAGCGAGGCGTCCTTCAGCACCGAATTGAGCGCCGCCTTCGACGCCCGGTACAGCCAGCCGCTCGTGCTGGCGCGCAGCCCGATCGAGCCCATGCGCGACGAGATCACCGCCAGCCGCGCGCCCGGTGCCAGGGCGTCGGCCAGTTGCGGCAGCACGCGCATCGCCCCCAGCACGTTGGTGTGCATGACATGGTCGAAATCGGCCTCGGTCGGCGTCTGCAGGCCGCTGCTGCGCGGGCCGTAGACGCCGGCGGCCAGCACCACGACGTCGAGGGCCAGGCCATCGGTCGGCCAGGCCAGGCTGGCGGCGCCGGCGGCCGTGGCCACGTCGAAGGTGATGGCGGTGGCGCCGAGTTCGCGCAGCCGCGCCAGTCCGGCTTCGTCACGCGCGGTGGCGGTGACGGCGGCGCCTTCGGCACGGTACTGGCGGACGAGTTCGAGGCCGATGCCGCGGCTGGCACCGATGATCAGCACCTGCATGGCCAGGGGTCGGTCGGGGTGGTCATGGGCGTCATTCTCGCGTGCCCTGCAGGCAGCTGTGCCCTCTGCTGTAATGGATCGGATTCCGTTCGGCGGAGCCGCGATGACGATCAACCCGGATACCTCGAGCGCGACGCGCGCATGGCCGCTGGCGCTGGTGCTGCTGGCGGCGGCCGGCACGTTTGCGCTGACGATGGGCGCACGGCAGTCGATGGGCCTGTTCCTCGGGCCGCTGAATACGGCCACCGGCCTCGGGCTGGCGAGCATCAGCCTGGCCTTCGCCTTCGGTCAGCTGTGGTGGGGGCTGACGCAGCCGATCGCGGGCATCGTCGCCGACCGCATCGGCGCCGGGCGCGTGCTGCTGATCGGTGTGTCGATGGTCGCGCTGGGTACGGCGCTGATCCCCTTCATGACCACCACCGCGGGCCTGGTGCTGGCCATCGGCGTGCTGGCGGCCGGCGGCGCCGGCATGGCCGGCCCGGCCGTGCTGATGTCGGCCACCACGCGGCTCGTGGCGCCGGACAAGCGCGGCTTGGCCACCGGCATCGTCAATGCCGGCGGGTCCTTCGGGCAGTTCATCTTCGCGCCCATCGCGCAGGGCATCACCGCGGTGGCCGGCTGGGCCGCGGCGGTGCAGAGCCTGGCGGTCATCACGCTGCTGGCGCTGCCCGCGGCCTGGGTGCTGCGCGGCAATTCGAAGGCGCTGGCCGCTGCCGCGCCGGGCGGCGCCGAAGGCACGCGGCAGGTCATCCGCCGTGCCGTGGCCGACCGCAACTTTCGCCTGCTGGCGGCCGGCTTCTTCGTCTGCGGCTTTCACGTCGCGTTCCTGGCCACGCACCTGCCCGGTGTCGTGGCCAGCTGCGGGCTGTCGGCCGATGTCGGCGCGTGGTCGCTGGCGGTGCTGGGCCTGTTCAACATCGTCGGCAGCCTGGCCATCGGCTGGGCCATCGGCTGGCGCGGCGGCTGGTGGCGGCTGCGCTCGATGCTGGTGCTGATCTACGTGCTGCGCGGCGTCGCGGTGCTGCTGTTCCTGCTGGCGCCCAAGACGCCCGCGGTGATGCTGAGCTTCGCCGCGGTGATGGGCATCAGCTTCCTGTCCACCGTGCCACCCACCGCCGCCCTGGTGGCGCGCTTCTTCGGCCCGGCGCACATGGCCACGCTGTTCGGCATCGTGATGCTGACGCACCAGATCGGCGGCTTCCTCGGCGCCTGGCTCGGTGGCGTGACCTTCCAGGCCACCGGCGACTACACCGCGATGTGGCTGATCGACATCGCGCTGGCCGCCGCCGCGGCACTGATCCACCTGCCGATCCGTGAGCCGGTGCCGGCGGGGCGGGTCGCTGCCGGCGCGGCTTGATGTACCGGTTGAGGCCGCGTGGCCGGCCGGCGGAGCATGGCTGACTGCTGATCGACGAGATCGGGCGTGCCCTTCCGAACGGGCGCCGGGTCTCGCCTGCCAGCGACGAGGGGCTCTTCAAGACTGAACTGAGTCAGTCGCGGCCAGGGACCTGAACGACCGCTTCCACCAGCACCGGACATTGAAGGCCGGCGGTTTCGACCGACTGCTTCGCTCCCGACACATGTCCCCCAACCGCTGCACCGAGGTGGCCCGACGCGACCGACCGCTTCTGCAAAGTGGGACTGGCTCAGTTCGACCCAATGCGGTCCATCGAACTCGCAGTGAGCAGTCGTTCCGCCGGCCACGATCGACCGGTAGCCAGCCTGATCTCAGCGAAGGATCAACACGGTACGTTGCTCAGCCGCAGCAGGCTGGTCGTCGTCATTCCAATCAGCCGCTGGAGCAGCCGCGAGTGGCCGAAGTCCCCCATCACCAGCAGCGCTGGTGCTTGGCTTGACGAGTTCCGGCAGCACCGGGAGCGACCGTGGCCACCAACGCCGGCAATCCCGCTACCAGCGGGTGCTGCGCCCATCGCCCCAGCGCGTTGCGAGCGCCGGGGGCTGCCGTCGCGATCGACATCGGCAGTAAGGTGACGTGGAGGGACGAGGGCGGTGACATCTACCTCACGCGACGCTCATGAACTGCCGCGCGGTCGGCACAGTGCGTACCAGGTGCATAGCCATGCCTCCATCTGCTCCATTTCAGTGAGCTGCGTGCGGACGATGCTGGCACAAAGGTCCTGCAACTCGGCGTGGTATGCGCGCTGGACGCATTGCGACGACTTGACGATCGCCATCCGGTGGTGGCGGATCATTTGCTGCATGAACTCGATCTCGAACTCGGCGCCGGAAAGCTCGGCCAGCTTCTGCATTTGATTGTGATGTCCCGGGTTCATCTCGTGCATGCCCTGCGCGACGCCGTACCAACTGACCAGCCACTGCTCCATCGTCATGATTTCCTGCTGCTGTGCGGTCTTCATCTGCTGACACAGCGCCTGCAATTCTGGATGGAAGGCCCTCATGAGGCACGTCTCGCTCATGTGCACTGCCATCATGTGGTGGTGGATCATCTCCTCCATGAAGCGCACTTCGTACTTCGCCGTCGGGGTGTCCGGCGCCGGCGCGGCGGCTGGGCTTGCCCTGCCAGCAACGCCCAGCGACAACAGCAACGCAATTTGTGCGAGCCAAACAATGGGATGGGCAGGCCGGCGTGTAAGCATGGTGCATTCTCCGATGGTGATCAGGGACGAATTTGCCGGTGGCCGACGTCGCAACCGGCTCGCCCGCCGCGGCGGCAAACGGCATGCCTTTCCTGCCGCCCCGGCTCCGCCCGGCCTCTTCCCTGACCTCCCGACTATCCCGCTGATTCTTGCCCGCTGATTCTTGCGCTCGGCACCTCAGCGCTGGCCGGCCGCATGCGGCGGCGGAGAAGCTCAAGCTCCACTGTGTGTCCTTTGCACGTCAAACCGCGTCGACCCCGGGCGGAGCGGGCATCGCGTCGGTACACCGTGAGCAGCCTGGCACGGTCGGGCGGTTGACCGGAATCAAACGGGGAGGGTTGGCCGCGATCTACCCTGCGATCGATTCTTTGCGCCACCTGCACGACCATGTTCAGCGACCGCCGCCTTCTGCGCCGATATGCAGCCCAGATGCTGCTCATCTGGCTGCTTGGTCTGCTGGTAGGTGCGGCCAATGCCTGCGCGCTTGAAGAGTTGCCCCATGACACGGCCCGCCTGGACGTCGAGGTCGGTGGCCAGGATCGCGAGGATCAGCACGTCGACGAAGGGCTCGTCAACTGCATCGACTTCTGCGCGAAGACGTCGGTCGGTTTTACAAAGCTGACGCTCGCGAGTGCTGTCTTGGTCTTTGCCGGGCCCGCATTGCTGCTTGCCGGCCGGCTGGGCCTCTTCCTTGCACCGCAATCCATCCTGCGTCCGCCCGCCGCCGGTGCTTCACCATGCATGCGCGGCAGTCCACCGCTTCGCATTGTCCTTCAGCGCCTGGCGCTCTGATCCCTCCGGGTGCCGCGCGGCCTTCGTGTCGCATCAGGCGTCCCCCATCGTCGCCCTCCGTGCGCGACCGCGCCGCGACCAGGCCACCGCGACTCACGGCGACGAAGGTTCCACAGGACCAGGTGATCGCCTTCCCATGAGGAGCTGTCCATGAGCAGGTGTCCTGCAATGACTACCCAACCAACCGTCGATGGCACTGCGTGCAGATCCTGGGTCGCGTCGGTCGCGAGGGCGTTGAAGCGGATGACCGTGAAGGACGTGCAGGGTGACCTCGTTGATGGCGCCGCGTGGGTGACTGTCGAACAGACGGCGCAGCCGGCTTCCGCCGAGATGGAAGGTCAGCAGGCAACATCCGGCAGACGCTCGCGCACCGAACGCCCCCACTTCTGGAGCGATGTGTCTGGCCGAGGTCAAGCGCTCGCGACGACGCGCGCCCGGCAAGAGGGGACACCATGAGGCACGCCGACTGCACGCGCCGCGTCTTCCTCCGCGACGTGGCCGCAGGGATGGTAGCCGCCTCGGCGGTCGGCACGGCGCGGTCGCAGCCCACTGAAGGCCGCGACATCCTCGACAGGGTCGAGAAGCTGTTGTGGGGCAGCACCGTGCAGGGCGACTACGAGATGACGATCGCCACGCCGCGCTGGCAGCGCACGCTGGGCCTGAAGGTGTGGATGGAGCGGCCCAGGCGCTCCTTCGTGCGCATCGTCGCGCCGCCGAAGGAGGCCGGCATCGGTTCGCTGCGCATCGGCGGCGAGATGTGGAACTACCTGCCGAACGTCGAGCGCATCGTCAAGATCCCGCCGTCGATGATGCTGCAGCCGTGGATGGGGTCGGACTTCACCAACGACGACCTCGTCAAGCAGAGCAGCATCCTGGACGACTACATGCACAAGGTGCTGGACGCTGTGCCCCAGGACGGCGCCGACGTGCTGCGCATCGAGGCCGTGCCCAAGCCCGACGCGGCCGTCGTGTGGGGCCGGATCGTCTACTGGGTGCGGCGCGCCGACACGATGCCGCTGAAGCAGGAGTTCTTCAGCGAACGCGGCGAGCGCGTGCGGGTGCTGTCGTTTTCCGACGTGCGGGCGGTCGGCGGCCGGGTCATGCCGACCCGCTGGGAGATGCGGCCGGACGGCAAGCCGGGACACACCACGACAGTCGTGCTGAAGGATGCGGCGTTCGACCGACCGGTCGACGACGAGATCTTCAGCCAGCGCCACCTGCAGAAGAAGTGAACCGCATGGACGCCAACGTGAAGCCCGCCGACGTGATCGTGCGCGTCGAGCACGCGACGAAGGTCTACCAGCGCGACAGCATTCCGGTGGTGGCGCTGAAGCCGACCGATCTCGAGATCCGGCGCGGCGACTTCGTCGCGCTGGTCGGCCCCTCGGGCTCCGGCAAGACGACGCTGCTGAACCTGATCGGCGGGCTGGACCGGCCGACCGAGGGCCGGATCTGGATCGGCGATGTCGACATCACCGCCCTGGACGCCAAGGCGCTGGCCGAGGTGCGACTGCGCCAGATCGGCTTCGTGTTCCAGGAATACAACCTCGTGCCGGTGCTGTCGGCGCTCGAGAACGTGGAGTACGTGATGCTGCTGCAGCGTGTCGGCGACGCCGAGCGCCGTGCGCGCGCGATGCAGCAGCTCGCCGAACTCGGGCTCGCGGGGCTCGAGGACCGGCGCCCGAACGAGCTGTCCGGCGGCCAGCAGCAGCGCGTCGCGGTGGCCCGTGCGATCGCCGCCCGGCCCGTGATCGTGCTGCCCGACGAGCCGACCGCGAACCTCGACTCGGCCTCGGGCTCGGCCTTGATGGACATGATGCTGCGCCTGAACGAGGAGGAGGGCACGACCTTCGTGTTCTCGACGCACGACCCGATGGTGGTCGAGCGGGCCCGGCGCGTGATCCGGCTGCGCGACGGCAGCATCGAGTCCGACGAGCAAAAGGTCGCGCGATGATCTGGACGCTCGCGGCGCGCAACGTGATGCGCAACCGGCGCCGCTCGGTCATCACCGTGCTGTCGATCGCGGTCGGCCTGGCCGCGCTGACCTTCCTGTGGGGCTTCGTCGACGGCATGAACCAGCAGATGGTGACCAACACCACGCGCTACTTCGCCGCCGACGTGCAGGTGCACCTGAAGGGCTACCACGACGACCCGAGCCTGGACCGGGCGATCGAGTCCGGCGCGCGCGTGCTCGACGCCGTCTCGGGCGACCCCGCCGTCGCCGCGGCGACGGCGCGGCTGGAGAGCACCGTGCTGGCGAGCCGCGGCGACCGGTCGCGCGGCATCGTGGCCGTCGGCATCGACCCGGCCCGCGAGGCGGCCGTCAGCGACCTGTTCAAGGCGGTCGTCGACGGTCGACCGCTCGCCGGTGCCGAGAGCACCGGCGTGCTGGTCGGCGAAGCCATGGCCGAGGCGCTGGCGCTGCGCGCCGGCGACGACCTCGTGCTGGTCGGGCAGGCCTACGACGGCTCCATCGCGAGCGCGCGCATGCCGGTGCGCGGCGTGTTCCGCACCCGGATCGACGAGCTCGACGGCTACGTCGCCGTGATGCCGATGGCGGCGATGCGCGACTTCCTCGCCGCGCCGAATGCGGTCACCGCGATCGCCGTGCGGCTGCGCGACCGCGCCGCGCTGGCGCAGGCGGTGGACGGGCTCGCGACGCGCGCCGGTCCGGATCACGAGGTGGTCGGCTGGCCGGTGCTGCTGCCGACGGTGGCGGTCAGCATCCGCTTCCACGAAGTGACGGGCTTCGTGATCCTGGCGATCTTCTTCGTGATGGCCGCGGCCGGCGTGGCCAACCCGGTGCTGATGGCGGTGCTCGAACGCACCCGCGAGTTCGGCATCATGCTGGCCGTCGGCACCCCGCCGGGGATGCTGTTCCGGCTCGTCGTCGCCGAGACGGCACTGCTCGGCATCGCGGGGCTGGCGATCGGCAACCTCGTCGGTCTGGGCGCGACGGCGGCCTTCGGGCGCGCCGGCATCGACCTCGGCGCCTTCGAGGCCGGGCTGCGCACGATGCCCGGCCTGGCCGACGTGATCTACCCAATCGTGCGGGCCGAGCGCAGCGTCGTGATCTCGCTGCTCGTCTTCCTGATCGCGCTGGCGATGGCGTTGTATCCGGCGCTGCGGGCGGCTCGGCTGGAACCGGTGGCCGCGATCCGCGGCACGGGCGGCCCGGCGGCATCCGGGCGCCGCCGGGCGCACGCGGGCGGATCCGTGCGGTGGCGCGGCCCGGTCTTCGCGCGCATCGCGGCGCGCAACCTGCTGCGCAACCGCAAGCGCAGCGCGATCACGGCGTTCGCGGCAGCGTTCGCGATCGTCGCCTACGTCTTCCTCTACGGCTTCTTCGATGGCTTCGGCGAACAGATCGTCGACAACTCCACCGGCTACATCACCGGGCATCTGCAGATCGAGCGGCAGGGCCTGCGCCGCGACTCGCGCCCGAACTGGCCTTCGACGATGCGGACGCGGTCCTCCAGGTCGTCGACGCGCTGCCCGGTGTCGCGGGCGCAGCCCCTCGGGTGCAGGCACAGGCGCTTGCCAGCAGCCCGACCCAGTCGGCCGGCATCCTGCTCTACGGCATCGATCCGCAGCGCGAGCGCGGCATCACGATCCTGCACCGCACCTTCGTCGAAGGTTCCGCGCTCGAGGCCGGCGCCGAGCGGGATGTCGTGATCGGCCGCCGCCTGGCCGACAAGCTCGGCCTGCGCCTGGGCGAGAAGCTGGTGATCATGGCGCCCGGCCCGGCGGGTGAGATCGGGACCGCGGCGTTCCGGATCCGCGGCATCTTCGCCACCGAGAGCAGTTCGTTCGACGGCGCGATGGCCTTCGTCACGCTGCCGGCGGCGCAGCGCATGCTCGGCCTGGGATCCAAGGTGTCGTCAATCAACCTGCGGCTGTCCGACCGGTCCGCGGTCGATGACATCGGCGCCCGGGTCGCTGCCGCACTCGCGGGCCGCGGGCTGGTTGCCGCGACCTGGCCGCAGCTGCTGCCGCGGGTCGCCGACATGATCGGGCTGATCCGGTCCATCCGCACGGTGGTCGTCGCGGTTTTCTTCCTCGTCGTCGCGCTGGCGGTGATGAACACGGTGTTCATGTCGGTGACCGAGCGCACCCGCGAGTTCGGCGTGATGATGGCGCTGGGCACGCCGCCGGGTGCGATCGTTCGCATGGTGGTCTACGAGACCGTGGTGCTGATGCTCGCCGCCTCGATCGTCGGCTATGCGATCGGCGCGGCGACCGTGCAGCTGTTCGGCAACGTCGGCCTCGACCTGTCGGGCTTCTTCAAGGACTACAGCACCATTCCCGGGTTGACGGGCATCGTCTACACCCGCTTCGTGCCGGGCAACCTCGTCGGGCCGGGGCTGGGGCTCTTCGTCGCCAGCGTGGCCGTCTCGCTGTACCCCGCCTGGCGTGCTGCGCGACTGGACCCCACCGCCGCGTTGCGGCACGCCTGATGCCACCGCCCGTCGTGCTCGCCTGGGCGATGGCCGCGGTGGCGCTGCTCGCCGTCCCGCCTGCCGCGGCGCAGGCGCCGCGGCTCGAGTTCGGCGGCAGCCTGAAGTCGCTCGTGCTGCGCTCGCGCGACGCCACCGGGGTCGGCTTCGGGCTGAACCTGAACCGGCTGCGGCTGCAGGCCCAGGGAGAACTCGCCCCGGGACTCGCGATCGACCTGCAGTACGACAACGAGCTGCTGCTCGGCAGCTACCTCGACACCGCGGCGTTCCGCGCCGCGAAGGAACTGCCGGGTCCGCAGTACTGGCGCGCCGACGCCAACTACCTCGAGCGCGGCGACGTCTACGGCCGGCACCGCCTGTACCGGGCGAGCGCGACGGTCTCGGTCGGTGCGGTGGACGTCAAGCTCGGACGCCAGCGCATCGCGTGGGGCACGGGGCGCTTCTGGAGCCCGCTGGACATCCTCAATCCGGTCGACCCCATCGCGCTGGAGCGCGAGGAGCGGCCCGGCGTCGATGCCGCGCTGGTCGAGGCCAGGCTCGGGCCGTTGGCGAGGCTGTCGGCGGTCTGGGCGCCGGCGCCGGATCGCGGGTCCCCGAGCCGTGCGCTGCAATGGCACGGCAACGCGGCCGGGGTCGACGCGTCGCTGGTCATCGGGCGGCTGCGCGGCACGGAACTGGTCGGCGTCGACCTCGCCAGCCAGATCGGCGCGGCCGGCATCCGCGGCGAAGCAGCATGGCTGCGCTCCCCGGCCGGGCCATCCTTCGCCCGGGTGCTGCTCGGGGCCGACTACGCGTTCTCGAACGGGCTGACGCTGACAGGCGAGCTGTACCACAACGGCGCCGGCGCACGCGATCCGGCCGCCTACGACCTCGCCGGCCAGCGCGCGGGCCGGGTGACCAGCCTCGCGACGCGTTACGCGGGCCTGTACGCCGCCTACGAGATCACGCCGCTGCTCAAGTGGGTCACGTACGCGGTGGTCAACGCCGACGATCGCAGCCGCGCGGTCGACACGCGCCTGGTCTGGTCGTGGCGCGACGACCTGGAACTGACGCTCGGCGCGCAGCGGTTCTGCGGATCGGCTGCGAGCGAGTACGGGCGCCTGCGCGACGGGGCGTTCGCGGCGCTGAAGTGGTTCTTCTGACCGGCCGCGCCGGCGGGGGAAGGCACGCCGCCTCGTGGCGCCGGGTACATCGATTGCTGCGACCGCGCACCGCCGGATGCTTCGATGCAGCACTGTTCTTCGACCACCGCCTCGCCGCGCGCCCGGCCATCGCCGATGCGGCCCTGGCCTGGCCTGCGGACGGCGCTGGTGCGCCGGGCCGTCGTCACGCTGATGCTGCTGGCCTTCGTGCCCGTGCTCGCCGCGACCGTCGCGTGCCAGATCGACTGTGTGTTCCAGTCGACCAGCAGCGCGGCCACGACCGCGCAGGGCCACGCCGCTGGGGGCGTCTCGCAGCACGGTGAGCCGGCGCACCAGGCAGCCGAGCACCTGAAGCACAGCGGCGCCTGCCACCTCGCCGCGGTACCGGCGCTGCTGGAATCGGCCGCGCGCGACGCGCCGCTCGTCGGCGCGGCACCTTGGGTGCGGCGCCCGGCCGACCTCCACCGTTCGCGTGCCTGGCCGCCGCCCGAGCATCGCCCGCGTGACCGGGATCCCGTTGCGTCCACCTGACGCCGCGACCACGCGGCCACCGAAACCCGGCGCGAAGGGCAGGAGCCCCTCGCGCGTCAACAGGAGATCCCCATGGCACACCAGATGAACCAGACCTGCATCGACGCCTGCAACGCCTGCGCCGTCGCCTGCGACCATTGCGCCGCCGCCTGTCTGCAGGAGGCGGACGTGAAGTCGATGGCGCGATGCATCGCGCTCGACATGGATTGCGCTGCGATCTGCCGGCTGGCCGCCGGCTACATGGCACGCGGCAGCGAGTTCGCCGGCGCGCTGTGCCGGCTCTGCGCCGACGTCTGCCAGGCGTGCGGCGAAGAGTGCGCGAAGCACCCGATGGACCACTGCCAGCAGTGCGCCATCGCGTGCCGGCGCTGCGCCGACGAGTGTCGCGCGATGGCCCGCTGACGCGGCCGACGGGCCGCTGGCGCGGCCTGTCGACTTTGCAGTCAACCCTGCCAGGCCGGCCCCGTGCAGCACGACGCAGTCCGCGAGTTCAGCGCCTTTGGTGGCCATCGTGGTGCTTCCCGGTGTTGCCGTGGCCGTTGTGACGGTGGCCGTGATGCATGAACATGTGCATCAGCGGCGCGACAAGAAAACCGTGTTCCTTGCATCCCTATGGCCTCGTTTGCCGGATGTATGACAGGAGCCCGATCGCCCACGCAATGGGTGGCACCACGAGCAGCCAACGGAAATCCGAATGGAGCGCAAAGTTCACCGCGCTCATCAAGGCAACCGTCATTGCCCCTGCCGAAGCCAGGGCCAAGGTTGTCCCGCGCAGCCGCAGCGGCATCACGCGCCAGGCGAAGAACCCGGTGAGAACCCCGGCCCCCGTCATGAATCCGCCCAACACCGTGAACACCATGTTCAGCCAGTTGGCAAGTCGCGGTACGGTGGCCTGCAGCACCTGGGGCTCGACGCCCATGTACCGCGGGTCTTCGGGCAGCAGCGCAGGCCGCACGAAGATGAAGTACAGGCCCAATCCGATTTGCCAGACGCCGCAAGCGATGACGAGCCACTCGGCCGCCCCGCGTCGTTTTGGAAGCTCCATCACTCCGCCTTCACCGTGCGCAGGCGCAACGCGTTGGCGATGACGCTGACCGAAGAGAGCGCCATGGCGGCAGCCGCAACGATGGGCGACAACAGCAACCCGAAGAACGGGTACAGGACGCCAGCCGCAAGCGGGATTCCGGCGACGTTGTAGGCGAAGCTCAGGAACAGGTTCTGACGGATGTTCTTCATCGTCGCGTGCGACAAGGTCCGTGCCCGCACGATGCCCATCAGGTCGCCCTTCAAAAGGGTGATGCCCGAGCTCTCCATCGCAACGTCGGTTCCCGTCCCCATTGCGATGCCGACGTCAGCGGCAGCCAGTGCGGGCGCGTCGTTGACCCCATCGCCCGCCATCGCCACGACGCGGCCCTCCGACTTGAGGCGCTGCACCACCGAGGCCTTGTCCTCAGGGAACACCTCGGCGACCACCTCGTCGATACCGAGTTGGCGGCCCACTGCTTCAGCCGTTGTCTTGCCGTCGCCGGTGAGCATCACGATGCGCACGTTCGCGGCCTTCAACGCCTGCAAGGCGCGCGGTGTCGTGGCCTTGATGGGGTCGGCAATCGCGGCAAATCCAGCGAGCTTGCCGGCGACGCCGACGAAGATGACGGTCGCCGCCTCCTGGCGCCGAGCCTCTGCCGTTTCGGCCAAGCTCGCCGTGTCGATGGAATGCTCTGCCAGGAACTTTGCGCTTCCAGACACGATGACCTGACCGTCCACCGTGCCAATGACGCCTTTGCCAACCGGCGAATCGAAGTCCGTGACCGGCGCCAGCGGGAGCTTGCGCTCCTGGGCCTCCATCACGATGGCCATCGCCAGCGGATGCTCGCTCGCGCGCTCCACGCTCGCCAGCTTCTGCAGTACATCTTCGGCTGTGAAGCCGGGGGCCGGCTCGATGTGAATCACTCTTGGCCGTCCCTCGGTGAGCGTGCCGGTCTTGTCCACGACCAGCGTGTCGACCTTCTCCATGCGCTCCAGCGCCTCGGCGTCACGGATGAGCACCCCGTGCTGCGCACCACGACCGACCCCCACCATGATGGACATCGGCGTGGCCAGGCCCAGTGCACAAGGACACGCGATGATGAGTACGGCCACGGCCGTGATGAGGGCGTAGCTGAACGCGGGCGAGGGCCCCCACACCAGCCACACGATGAAGGTCAGCGCCGCGACCGCGATGACTACCGGCACGAACCAGCCGGCGACCTGGTCGGCCATGCGCTGAATCGGCGCACGGCTGCGCTGGGCAGCAGCCACCATGTGGACAATCTGGGAGAGCAGGGTGTCGGCGCCGACCTTCTCGGCCCGCATCACGAAGCCGCCCGTCTGGTTCAGCGTTCCCGCCGTGACCTTGGACCCGACCGCCTTCGCCACCGGAATGGGTTCGCCGGTGACCATCGACTCGTCCAAATTGCCCTTGCCGTCGGTGAGTTCACCGTCCACCGGCACCTTCTCACCCGGCCGAACGCGCAGCAGGTCGTCCACTTGAATGGCGTCGACCTGAACCGTCTCGTCAGAGCCGTCTGGCTTGACCTTCACGGCAGTCTTGGGTGCGAGGCCGAGCAGCGCCTTGATGGCCCCCGAGGTCTTCTCACGCGCCCGCAGTTCGAGCACCTGCCCGAGCAGGACCAGCACCGTGATGACCGCGGCAGCTTCGAAGTAGATGGCCACGGCGCCATCGGCCAAGCGCAGGTTCGAGGGGAACAAGTGCGGTGCAACCGTTCCGACGATGCTGTAGAGCCAGGCCGCGCCTGTGCCGAGCGCAATCAGCGAGAACATGTTCAGGCTGCGGTTCTTCGCCGAGGCGACCGCCCGCACGAAGAAGGGCCAGCCGGCCCAGAGCACCACCGGCGTGCCCAGGAGCAGCTGTATCCAGTTCGACATCTGCTGGCCGAGCAGGTGGTTCAGGTTCGTCAGATGCCCGCCCATTTCCAGGGCAAACACCGGGACGGTCAGCGCGGTTCCAATCCAGAAACGCTTGGTCATGTCCCGCAGCTCGGGACTTTCACCCTGTTCGGCCGTGGCCAGCACCGGCTCCAGCGCCATGCCGCAGATTGGGCAGTTGCCCGGTCCCATCTGGCGCACCTGCGGGTGCATCGGGCAGGTGTACTCGACCTCACTCTGGTCCCCCTTGGGAGCCGGCTTGGTCGAAGTCGGCGCATGTGCGTGGTGAGTTCCGCCCATCACCGTTCCGTCCGGCATCACATGCGTGCCGTGATGGTCGTGATGTGAGTGGTCGTGGGTCGTACCGGTGCTGCTTTGCATGGCGCTCTCCTGTTCTTGCTGGCAGTTTCAACCTTCCAGTGCTTGGAAGGTCAAGCGGCGCACTATCGGCAGGCAAAGCGACAGCGATCCAGGATCCGGGCGCGGCCAGGCAGGCCCAGCATAGCCAGAACAATGACCGCTCCCACCGCAGGGCGGACCCTCGCGGTTCTGCCGATACTCAGCGTCGTCCCGACGCCGTGGACAAGCGCGAGCTCCGCACTCCTTTAGTGGCTGCCGACCGGCCGTGTACGGTCGTCCTTCGAGAACCGAGGTATGAACCGCGGCGTCACGGCCGCGTAGTCGCGCCACCCCTGCCCGAGGGCCGCTTCGGAGTCGCGCTCTTCGGCGATGGCAAGCCGAACGTACATGACCACCAGCACCGGGAACATGGCCGCTGTCAGCAAGGTCGGCCATTGCAGCAGGAAGCCGAACATGATGGCGACGAAACCGATGTACTGCGGATGCCGAACGCGTCGATACGGGCCCGCGGTGGCCAGCGCATGATGTCGCTGCGCGTGATACAGCACGTGCCAGGCCTTCGACAGCAGCATGAACCCGGCGAAGATGAACACGAAGCTCAGCAGGTGCATCACACCGAAGTGCGGGTCTCCCTCGCGGCCCGTCAGCACCCACCAAAGGTGGCCGGCCTCATGCCCGAAGAGGTTGACGCCGGGGAACTTCGTGCCCAGCCAGCCCGACATCAGGTAGATCGTCAGCGGGAAACCATACATCTCCGCGAACAAGGCGACGACGAAAGCCGAGTACGCGCCCAAGCTGCGCCAGTCACGCCCCGTCGTCGGCTTGAAGAAGCTGTAGGCAAACCCGACGAAGATGACCGAGTTCAGGACCACCAGGCCCCAAAGACCGTAGTCATTGCTTGGTGCGTTCATCGTCGGTCCTTCCGATGTCACCGTGACCGCCGTGATGGTGGTGGCCGTGGTGCATGAACATGTGCATCAGCGGGCACGCCAGCAAGAACGCGTACGGCAGGAAGCCCAGTACGTGGGCACGGTGCTCCGTGAACAGAAGAAAGCCGCCAACGGCCGCGACGACCAGCAGTGCGATGCCTGCGCGTGAGCGCAAGAACGGCGGTGGTTCGTGATCGGTTCTGTCCATGGCGGGCTCCAGCGCGGGGCGACTACTTGGTCGCTGGGGGCTTCATCCCCTCGCGGTCCATCATCATCTGCATCATCATTTCCATCATGTCCATGCGCTTGCCCATCATCTCCGGGCTCATGGTCATGCCACCGCGGCCCATCCCCATGCCGCCCATTCCGCCTCCAGGACCGCCGCGCATCCGGCCCATCATGCCCATGCCGTCCTGCATGACCTTCATGTGCTCCTGCATCAGCTTGGCGCGCTCCTCCGGCGTCTTCGCCGCCATCATCTTGTCGTGCATCTCCTGCATCGACTTCATCATCGAATCCATCTGACCCGGCGTCGGTGTTCCCGGGGCTGCCGTCGCCGCGCCAGGCGGGTGATGCACGGCATGGTCTGCTTCCTTGAGGCCAGTGGCGCAACCGGCCAGGACGAGGGACGCGCCGAGAACGGCCCGTGCGAGCTTCATGTGGACCTCCGAGAGATATGCACGGGTCAGCCTAGGCTTCTGCCGACCGCATGGAATTGACGGATCGCAAGGCGCGCCTCGGATCTGGTCAGCCGCAGCCCCCGCAGCAGCCGCCGGCTTTTGCTGGTTTCGCGACCACGGTCGCGGACTGCACCGCCACCGGCGTGTAGCCGGCCTCGGCGATGGCGTCGCTCAGTTCCTGCACGTCGGCCTCGGTCGGTTCCACCATGACCAGGTGCTGAGCCAGGTCGATATCGACCTTGGCACCTGCATCGACCGCGCGTACGGCCTTCGTGATGGTGCTGGCGCAGTGTCCGCAGGTCATGTCGTCAACTCGGTAGGTCAGCATGTCAGGCTCCTCATTGCAGATTGCAGATTGCAGGTGAAGTCTGTGGCTTCCAACTGTCGGAAGGTCAAGAGCACGAGGTCTCGCAGATGACACAGATCAAATCGTTGCGACGGGGTTGACCTTCCCACTGTGGGAAGGTCTAGACTGATTGCAGATGACGGAGGATTCGGTGCTCAACATCGGCCAAGCGGCTGACGCCTCAGGGGTGTCCGCCAAGATGATTCGCCACTACGAGGAAGTGCGATTGCTCCCGGCGGCGCAACGCACAGAGGCTGGTTACCGCCAGTACGCTGATGCCGACGTGCAGACTCTGCGGTTCATTCGGCGTTCGCGCGACCTCGGCTTCTCCATTCCAGAGATTGCCCAACTGGTGGGCCTCTGGCAGGACCGAAGCCGCCCCAGCCGGGAGGTCAAGGCGTTGGCGAAGGGCCACATTCGTGAACTCGAGGCGAAGGCGCAAGAACTGTTGGCCATGAAGTCGGCGCTGGAGCACCTGGTCCACGGCTGCCATGGCGACGACCGACCCGAATGTCCCATCCTCGACTCGTTGGCGACAGCGAGTCACCGCGTAGATTCGAGAGGACGCGTGGCGAAACTTGCAGCGCACGGTCGTTCCCACGCATGACCAAGGAACCTTCACCGCGTGTGACAGGTCTAGGGCCCGTGCTTGTCGAAGAACGGGATAAAGAGGCCTCCCTATACGACATGCACGCGACTCGCCGCGTGCTAACCTGACCGACAGTGAAAACCGTTCGAATCCTGCTGCTGGTGCTGCTCGCCATGCTGCTCCCCTTCCGGGGCGCGCTGGCAGAGGTCGCCCATTGCGTCGGGACACCGAACGAGCAGTTGCGGGCCGAGGTGACCGACCACGGCCATCCGCACAACGCGGACCACGCGCTGGCCGACGACGAGCGCGACTTCGACAATCACGACCACTCTTCAAGCGTGGCGGACAAGTACAACTTCTGCACCGCTTCGTGCTCGACCACTGCGTCCATGAATGCGCTGCCCAATGTGGCAGCACCCATGGCGCTCGCTGCGGCTACCTTCCCCGCACTCAATGCTCCCCCGCCGAGTCACCTCTCGGAAGGGCAGGAGCGCCCTCCTCGAAGCATCTGACGCCTTGAGCGCCTCCCCGTGAGGCGCCAGCGCCCGCACGCCAGCGTGCGAGCCCCGTGCGCGGTCGTTCCGCCCACACGTCAGCTTCGAGGAATGCCATGAAAGCCCAAACCATTGGTCTGCTCGCCGCGTTGGCGATGTCGACCCCTCTGTCGTCGTTTGCACACGGCGACAGCTCTCACGCGGCACAGCCGCACAAGTACGAAGCCTCCAAGGCGGTCGACACCTCCTTCGGCAGGCAGGGTGACCCCAAGAAGGTCACGCGGACCCTCACGGTCGACATGACCGACAACATGCGCTTCACGCCGGCGGTGCTCACGGTGAAGCGCGGCGAAACCGTCCGCCTGAACGTTGTCAACAAGGGCCAGGTCCTGCACGAGTTCGTGCTGGGAACGCCCGAGGACCTCAAGACGCACTGGGAAGCGATGAAGAAGTTCCCGGGCATGGAGCACGACGAGCCCCAGATGGTCCACGTCCAGCCGGGGAAGCAAGGCGAAGTCGTCTGGCAGTTCACGAAGGCCGGCGAGTTCCAGTTCGGCTGCCTGCTGCCTGGGCACTTCGAAGCCGGCATGGTCGGAAAGGTGGTCGTGCAATGAAGCGCCGCTGCGTCCTTTCAGCGCTGGCTGCCACGGTGCTGTCGTCTTCCATCCCTGCGTTTGCCGCATCCGCCCTTCCCGACGTCGAGGTCTTCAAGAGCCCGTCCTGCGGCTGCTGCGGCGCCTGGGTCGAACACATGAGGGCCGCTGGCTTTTCGGTCAAGGTCACCCAGGTGACGGACACGGCGGCTGCCCGCAAGCGCCTGGGCATGCCCGACACCTACGGCAGTTGCCACACCGCCACCGTTGGCGGCTATGTGGTGGAAGGTCATGTCCCGGCATCCGAGGTCAAGCGGCTGCTGACCGCCAAGCTGAAGGCAGTCGGTCTCGCCGTGCCCGGCATGCCACCCAGCTCTCCGGGGATGGAACTGCCGGGCCGCAAGGACCCCTATGAAGTTCTTCTCGTCACCAGGCAAGGCGGCCACTCCGTCTTCGCCAGCTATCCGAAATCGTAAGAGGTCACCATGAAGTTCAAGTTCATCTTCGCCATTGCCGGGCTCATCCTCTCATTCGGCGCCCACGCCCAAACCTCGGGGACCGAACACTCGGCACACCACCCAGCGGCTTCCGCGCCCACCACGGCCGCGACCTCCCTCACGGAGGGTGAGGTGCGCAAGGTCGACCTCGAGCAGAAGAAGGTGACGCTGCGCCACGGGCCGATTCAGAACTTGGAGATGCCCGCCATGACGATGGTCTTCCAGGTGGCGGACGCGAAGCTGCTTGAAAACGTCAAGGTTGGCGACAAGGTGCGCTTCTCGGTGGAGCGCACCAACGGTGCCATTGTCATCACGGCTCTTGAACTAGCGCCTCAGCAGTAGCGGGCAGGACGAGGTTGCCTTGAACGCGAAGACCAAGAACATCGTTTCTGGCCTGCTGCTCGGCCTGATGCTGTCACCTGCCGCACTGGCACAGCCGTCGGTGACGCTCGCCGACGCCGTGGAGGCTGCCTGGCGCCGCAGCGCTCAATCGGCCGAGGTGGCCGGGCAGGTGCGCCGAGCGCAGGCAGAGCGGGCCGGCGCATCCGCACTGTGGGCCGCGCCGCCCGCGCTTGAAGTCGGGGTCATCCGTGACCGACAACGAGCGACCGGGTCAGCCCGAGAAACCGAGGTGGGCATTGCCGTTCCGCTGTGGCTCCCCGGACAGCGGTCCGCCCGCCTAGGGCAAGCAGATGCCGAGTCGTCGGCGGCAACGGCGTCAGTCGTAGCTGCCCGCCTGCGTGTTGCGGGAACCGTCCGGGAGGTGGCCGCCGAAGTTGCGTTGCAGCGAGCCGAGATGACGGCAGCCGAGGCGCAGAGCCGGGAACTCGACGTGCTGGCCAAGGACGTTGAGCGCCGTGTTGCAGCTGGCGAGATGGCCCGCGCCGACGCTCTGGCGGCGAACGCGGAGCGTTTGGCGGCAGCAACCAGCCTTGCCCAGGCCAAGCAGCGGCTGCAGGCGACCGAGCTGCAGTGGAAGGCGCTCACGGGCATGACGACGTTGCCCATGCTGTCAACTGCACCGGGCGCAGCCCCCGTGGTACATCCGGCGCTGCATTCAGCTGCACTCAACGTAGAGGCCGCCCGCAGACGTGTGGACGCGGTCAGGGCTTCGCGCCGGGACGCGCCGGAGCTGCTCCTGCGGGCGCGACAAGAGGTGGCGACCGGCGAGCCGAATACGAACGGCATCGGCATCGCCGTGCGCATTCCCTTCGGCACGGCTTCCCGGAACGAACCGCTGCTGGCCGTCGCACTTTCGGACCTGGAGGTCGCTGAGGCCACCGAGCGTGAGCTACGCCAACAACTCGAGGCCGAAACTGCTGCGGCCCGGTCCGCCGACGAGTCCGCACATCAGCAGCTGGCTGACGAATCCGCACGAGCCAAGCTGCTGCGGGAGCGAGCGGCACTCATTGAGAAGTCCTTCAAGGCTGGCGAAACGGCGCTGCCCGAAATGTTGCGTGCACTCACGGCCGCAGCCCAGTCCGAAGCTTCACTTGCCCGACAACAGGCCTTGCTTTCTCAGGCCACCTTGCGCCTGCATCAAGCACTGGGAGTCATGCCATGACAATGAACTACATCCGCTGGACGGCCGCGCTTGCAGTGGCCGCCGCCAGCTTCGCTGCATTCGCCCATGGGGATGAACCCCACGGTGACGAGTCTCACTCCGTGACCGGTGTGGCGGCGGGCGTGCCGCGTTTCGAGGCCACAAGCGAGGGCTTCGAGATGATCGGGCGCCTCGAAGGCGACGGCCTGACCCTGTTCATCAACCGCTTCGAGACCAACGAGCCGGTATTGCAGGCAAAGGTCGAGCTGGAGTCAGGGACAGTGAAGGCGGTCGCTGCCTATCAGGCCGACCAGGGCAGCTATGTCGTCAAAGACGTGGCCTTCGTCAAGGCACTGAACCAGCCTGGAGCTCACCCACTCGTCGTCACGCTGACGGCCGGCAAAGAGGCAGACCTGTTGGAGGCAACCTTGACGGTGGCGGCTCGGCAAGTCAACCGCGACGACGAGAGCCGTGCACCGATAGTTCCTGCGATGGCTGGTGCGCTGGGGGTGGCAGTTATCGGCGCCGGGGCGCTGACTCTGCGCCGTCGCCGCGTTGTGAAGGGAGAAGCGCAATGAAGAAGCTACTCATAGTGGCCTGGTTCGCTGCCGTCGGGGCCTACGCGTCCCCTGGAGCACATGGGCCGAACGGAGAGCATCTGGATGCGCCGTCGGCGATCACGCCAAACGGGCTCGCGCGTCTGCCCGACGGCAGTGTCAACGTACCGATGCTGGCCCAGCGACGTCTGGCCATTCGAACCATCATCGCCAAGGAGTCGGACGCCGCCGCCACCGTCGAGCTGCCCGGACGCGTCGTGATGGACCCGAACGCCGGTGGACGCGTGCAGACGCTGTCCGGCGGAAGAGTCCTGCCCGGCCCGAAGGGACTGCCGGTGGCCGGCCAAGCCGTCCGCAAGGCAGAGGTGCTGGCCTACGTGGTCTTCAACCCGAACCCCATCGACGCTGCAAACCAGCAGGCCCAGCTGGCTGAGGTCCGCAGCGGCCGGCAGCTCGCGCAACAGCGTGTCCAGCGACTGGAGTCGCTGGAGGGGACTGTTCCCCGCAAAGACATCGAAGCCGCTCATGCCGAGCTTCAGAGCTTCGACGCGCGCGAGCGGGCCATCGCAGCCAGCGTCAGTGCCCGCGAGGCGCTGGTGTCACCCGTGAGCGGCGTGGTGGCCAGTTCGTCAGTCGTCGCCGGCCAGGTGGTGGAGCCCAGGGACGTGCTGTTCGAAGTGGTCGACCCTGCTCGCGTGTTGGTCGAGGCGACGACGGCCGATGCTTCGCTGGGCAGCAGGCTGGGTCGAGCCGGACTCGCAGGCCTGCCGGCCGTGAAACTGCAGTTCCTTGGGGCCGCAAGGTTGCTGCGTGAAGGAACTCTCCCGGTCACCTTCCGTGCGTCGGCCGACGGCGCACTGCCGCTCGCAATCGGTCAACCGGTGACGGTACTCGCTTCGCTGAGCCACACGGTCAAGGGTTATGTCGTGCCGGCGCAGGCCGTCACTCGCAGTTCCTCGAACGAGACCGTCGTGTGGATCAAGTCGGGCGCGGAGCGGTACATCCCGCAACCTGTCCAGGTTCAACCGCTCGATGCGCAAACCGTGGTCGTGACGAAGGGCCTGAGCGCGGACAACCGTGTCGTCGTCCAGGGCGCACCCCTTATCGCGCAGATCCGCTGACGAGCGCCAGGAGGGAACATGTTCAACTGGATAGTTCGTTTCAGCCTGCAGAACCGGCTCTTGGTTCTGGCGTTCGCCGCCATCCTGATGGTCTATGGCGCCATCACGGCACTGCGCACGCCGGTGGACGTCTTCCCCGACCTCAACAAGCCGGTCGTCACGGTGATGACGGAAGCCGGCGGCATGGCTCCGGAGGAGGTCGAGCAGCTCATCACCTACCCGTTGGAGACGGCGCTCAACGGAATGCCGGGCGTCACACGGGTGCGGTCGACCTCGGGTGTGGGCCTGTCCGTCCTCTACGCCGAATTCGACTGGGGCACCGACATCTACCGCAACCGGCAACTCGTGTCGGAGCGCCTGGCGCTCGTGCGCGAGCAGCTTCCGCAAGGCGTGAGCACGTCCATGGGGCCGGTGTCGTCCATCATGGGTGAGGTCATGCTCTTGGCGCTCCCGCTGGAGGCCGGCAAAGGCGCCACGCCGATGCAGGCTCGCGAGTACGCCGACTTCGTTCTGCGGCCGCGTCTGCTGTCGGTGCCCGGGGTGTCGCAGGTCATTCCGATAGGCGGTGAGGTACGCCAGCTGCGGGTGGAGCCCGACACGGCGCGCATGACCCAGTACGGGGTGTCACTGAGCCAGGTGGAAGACGCCCTGCGCGGCTTCGCAGGCAACGCCGGCGGCGGCTTCATCGACCTGAACAGCCGCGAGTACCTCATCCGGCACATCGGCAGGACGAACCGTGTCGAGGACCTGCAGGGCTTGGCGGTGGCGTGGAAGGACGGACGCGCCATCCTGCTGGAGCAGGTTGCCAACGTGAGCTTCGCGGCTGGGTTGAAGCGCGGCGACGCCGGGTACAACGGGGCGCCGGCGGTGGTGGTAAGCATCCAGAAGCAGCCCAACGCCGACACGGTGCGCGTGACCAAGGACATCGAAACCGCACTCGCAGAACTCGGCAAGGGGCGGCCCGTCGGCCTGAGCGAGCCGAAGGTGCTGTTCCGGCAATCCCAGTTCATCCAGGCGTCGGTCAGCAACGTCACCGAGGCACTGCGCGACGGCGCCATCATGGTCGCCATCATTCTGTTCGCGTTCCTGCTGTCGGCGCGGACCACGGTCATCTCGTTGCTGGCCATCCCTCTCTCGTTGGCGGTCACAGCGCTCGTGTTCAAGCTGCTGGGCCAGTCCATCAACGTGATGACGCTGGGGGGGCTTGCCATTGCCATTGGCGAACTGGTCGACGATGCAGTTGTCGACGTCGAGAACATCCTGCGGCGGCTGAAGCAGAACCGGACGCGCCCCAATCCGGCGTCGTTCCTGGAGGTCGTTCGCCAGGCCAGCGTCGAGGTTCGCTCCGGCATCGTCTACGCCACCATCATCGTGGTGCTGGTGTTCGTGCCGCTCTTTGCGCTGCCCGGCATCGAAGGGCGTCTGTTCACGCCGCTCGGCATTGCCTACATCGTCTCCATCCTGGCGTCGATGGTCGTGTCGATGACGGTGACCCCGGTGCTGTCGTTCTACCTGCTGCCCCGGATGAAGAACCTCGGGCACGGGGACAGCCCGCTCGTGAAACGCCTGAAGGCCTGGGACACCGGGCTGCTGGCGTGGTCGTTCAGGCACGCGAAGCTTCTGCTGGGCGCGGCGGCGGTGGCCGTTGCACTGGCAGCGGCCTCAGTGCCTTTCTTCCCACGCGCTTTCCTGCCGGCCTTCAATGAAGGGTCCGTCGTGGTCGGAATGCTCTTCAACCCCGGCACATCCCTCGAGCAGTCCAACCGCATGGGCGCGCTGGCGGAGGCGCTGCTGCTGGAAGTGCCCGAAGTGAAACAGGTGGGGCGGCGCACGGGTCGTGCGGAGCTCGACGAGCACGCCGAAGGCGTGCACTCCTCGGAACTTGAAGTCGACCTGAAGAAGAGCAAGCGCGACCGCGAGCATGTCATGGCCGACATCCGCCAGAAGCTGTCGGTCCTGCCGGCTCAGGTGGCCGTTGGCCAACCGATTTCGCATCGGCTGGACCACCTGCTGTCGGGGGTACGCGCTCAGATTGCCGTCAAGGTGTTCGGTGACGACGTCGACACGCTTCGCGGCCTCGCAGAGCAAATGCGACAAGGGCTTGCGACGGTGCGCGGCCTGGTCGACCTGACGGTCGAGAAGCAGGTTCTCATCCCGCAAATCACGGTGCGTCTGGACCATCGCAAGGCTGCACAAGCGGGGCTGGCCCCGGGCGAGGCAATCCGCGTGCTGCAGGCCCTAACCGATGGGGCGCATGGTGCGCAGATTGTGGATGGGCAGCGCCGCTATGACCTGGTGCTGCGCCTTCCGGACAATGCCCGCAGTCCTCAGGACCTGGCCCGTACGCTCATCGACACGCCGGCCGGCCGCATCCCCGTGTCGGCAATCGCAACCGTCGAGGAAACCGATGGCCCCAACCAGATTGGACGTGAGAACGGTCGCCGGCGCATCGTTGTCTACGCAAACACGGATGGGTCCGACATGGGCCGCATCGTTCAGGACATCCGCGCGACCATCGACAAGACGGCTCTGCCGCAAGGCACGTTCGTGAGCCTGGAGGGACAGTTCCAGGCGCAGGAGGAGGCGACGAAGCTCATCACCGCGCTGTCGCTTCTGTCCTTGCTGATGGTCTTCCTGGTGCTGTACTCACGCTACAAGTCGGCGACGCTGGCGGCCATCATCATGGCCAACATCCCGCTGGCACTCATCGGCAGTGTCGTGGCGATGTGGGCTGCGGGCGTGAGCTTGTCCGTGGCGTCGATGGTGGGTTTCATCACGCTGGCGGGCATCGCCTCGCGCAACGGCATCTTGAAGGTCAGCCACTACATCAACCTCTGCAAGTTCGAGGGTGAGCGCTTCGGTGAACAGATGGTGATTCGTGGCTCGTTGGAACGGCTGACGCCTGTGCTGATGACGGCGCTGGTGGCGGCCTTCGCGTTGACGCCGCTGCTGCTGTCCGCTGACGCCCCAGGCAAGGAAATCCTGCACCCGGTCGCGGTGGTCATCTTCGGTGGGCTGGTCAGCTCCACGCTGCTGGACACCCTCCTGACGCCCGTGCTGTATCTGAAGTTGGGTCGGCGGGCCACGGAGCGGCTGCTTCAAGCGCCGGAGAGCCTAACCTCCGCAGGGATCCCGCAAGAGGCGTTCTAACCACGAAGGGCCATGGCTGCGGGCCCAACAACGCACCTACAACCAACGGAGATTGAGATGAAGAAGTTCCTGATTGCCCTCACGGCTGCGCTCACAGTGGTCGCCTTCAACGCGGTTGCGCACGGTGACGCGAAGCCCCTGCACGGCGGCATCGTCCAAGTGGCCTCAGACCTACAGTTCGAACTCGTGCCGCAGCCGAATGGCGCGACGCTCTACGTTGTGGACCACGACAAGCCGGCCGACACCAGCAAGATGAGCGGCAAGCTCACGGTTCTCAACGGCACTGAGAAGTCAGAGGTTGCGCTGAGGCCATCTGGTGCAAACAAACTGGAGGCTGCCGACGTGAAGATTGCTGTCGGGTCGAAGGTCGTCGCAAGCGTCACGGGTGCGAACGGCAAGGCAACGACAGTGCGGTTCAGCGTGAAGTAGTTGGGACCAGGCTCAGGGCAGATTGCGCTCTCGTAGGCGCGATGCGCCGGCAGGCGCACGGGGCGCACAAGGCGACCCTGGCCTCAGTGAACGACCAGGTCGACGTCCTCGCCAGTACGGAACAGCATCGTCACCAGCGTGTCGAGCGAGAACTGCCCCAGCCCAAGAATTGACCAGGTCCGAAACGCGCGGACGGGACACCTTCAGGGATTGCGACGCAGCCACTTGGTCAGCTTCTCCGCCTGCACCCATTGAGCGATGTGCGCCTTGACGACAGAGGATCCCGAACTCGAGTCGCCGCGATGCGATCAACTGCTCCTCCTTCGATACGACCATCGATCGCCGCGTCCCTCCGCAGCGCCACTGCCTGCCGAGCCGTGTCAGACGACGTCAACAGAACGACTGCTTCGCGGCGGCAGGGCGATGGGCCGCTCTTGCCGACAGTGTGAGTACGAGGCCGCACCAGGAAGCTGACCTTCAACGCCTTGGCCGGGTCAACGTTGGTTGTCTGCGAAGCCGGGGAACTCACA
>JADJYX010000008.1 GCA_016719535.1 Rubrivivax sp.
TTGCTGCCGGCCAACGAGCGGATGTACGGCAAGCTGGCGCTGGGCATCACGGTCACCGAATTCATGCCCGACGGCAAGAAGCACCAGCCGACGATTCCGGTGATCGACTGGGCCGACCCGGCCGCCAACCGCTGGGACGTGACCGAAGAGATGGAGGTGCTCTCCGCCCAGGGTACACACCATCGCACGCCGGACGTGGTGTGCTTCGTCAACGGGCTGCCGCTGGTGGTGATCGAAGCCAAGCGCCCGGAATCGACGCACGTCGGCAAGTCGATGGTGACTGAGGGTGTCAGCCAGCACCTGCGCAACCAGCGGCCGGACGAGATTCCGCATCTCTTTGGCTACGCCCAGCTGCTGCTGGCCGTGAGCCAGACCGAGGGCCGTTACGGCACCACGGGCACCGCTGCCAAGTTCTGGGCACGCTGGCGGGAGGAAGAGTTTGACGGGGCACATCTGGTTGCGGCCAAGAACGCCACGCTTCCGGCCGCTGTGCGTACCCGGCTGTTCGAGGGCAAGCACGCGGCTCTGGCCAGCTACTTCGACGCACTGTGGGCGCAGCCGATGGAGCCCACCGACCAGGACCGCCTGCTGTGCAGTTTGCTGACGCCAGCCCGCCTGCTCGAGTTCCTACGCAGCTACGTGCTGTTCGACCGCAAGGTCGGCAAGATTGTGGCCCGCTACCAGCAGTTCTTCGGCATCCGGGCGCTGCTGACGCGCATCCAGCAAATACGGCCGGATGGCGGGCGTGAGGGCGGCGTGGTGTGGCACACCACGGGCTCTGGCAAGAGCTTCACGATGGTTTTCCTCACCAAGGCGCTGCTGCTGGTGGACGCGTTGGCCGAGTGTTGCGTGGTGGTGGTGACCGACCGCGTGGACCTGGAAGGGCAACTTTTTCGTAACTTTATCTTGGGCGGTGCCTTCGGCTCGGCCATCGCGTCGCTGAAGGATGGCGAGAAGAGCCGTGCGATGACCGGCCGTGACCTCGCGCGCCGCATCGGCAGCGGCACGGAGCGCATCACTTTCACGCTGGTGCACAAGTTCAACTCGGCGTCCAAGCTGCCGGAGTGCCGCAACCCCTCGGCCAACCTGATCGTGCTGGTGGACGAAGGCCACCGCAGCCATGGCGGCGAGACGCACGAGCGCATGAAGAAGGCGCTGCCGCGTGCGGCCTACATCGCCTTCACCGGCACGCCGCTGCTGAAGGACGAGAAGACGTCCAACAGGTTCGGCCTCATCGTGCATGCCTACACCATGCCGCGGGCCGTGGAAGACGAGACGGTGGCGCCGCTGCTGTACGAAGAGCGCGTTCCCGAGCTGACGATCAACGAAGAGGACGTCAACCGCTGGTTTGACAAGATCACCGCGGGCCTGAGCGACGCGCAGCGTGGTGACCTGAAGAAGAAGTTCGCGAAGAAGGGCGCCATCTACGGCGCGGCGGGCCGCATCGGAGTTGATCGCCTGGGACATCGCCACCCACTTCGACCAGAACATCAAGAAGCTGGACCTGGGCCTGAAGGGGCAGGTGGCCACCGACAGCAAGCTCGACGCCATCCGATACAAGCAGGCGCTGGACGATACGGGCCTGGTCACCAGCGCCATCGTCATCTCGCCGCCCGACACGCGCGAGGGCAACGCCGAGGTGGATGAGGACAAGCTGCCCGAAGTGCAGAAGTGGTGGAAGCAGACCGTGCTGGTACATGGCCTGGACGCCGAGACCTACGAGAGGCAGGTGGTGTCCGACTTCGGCACCGACGACGGGCCGGATCTGCTGATCGTGGTGGACAAGCTGCTCACGGGTTTCGACGAGCCCCGCAACACGGTGCTCTACATCGACAAGCCGCTGAAGGGCCACAACCTGATCCAGGCCGTCGCCCGCGTGAACCGGCTGCACGACGACAAGCGCTACGGTGTGCTGGTGGATTACCGCGGCATCCTGAAGGAGCTGGATACCGCGATCCGCGCCTACCAGGACCTGGAGACCCGCACCCAGGGCGGCTTCGACGTGGCCGATATCGAGGGGCTCTACCGCAACGTCGACACCGAGTACAAGCGCCTGCCCGGGCTGCACGACCGCATGTGGTCGTTCTTCAAGGGCGTGGCCAACAAGCTGGACCGGGAGCAGTTCCGACAGGTGCTGACGCCCAGGTTCGTGAAAGCGCCCGACGGTGAGGAGTACGACGAACGGCAGAAGCTGCGCGACGACTTCTACGCCGCGGTGACGGCCTTCGGCCTGTGCCTGCAGACGGCGCTGTCGAGCCGGAGCTTCTTCGAGGACAAGAGCTTCTCGGAAGCGCAGATCGCCCGCTACAAGGCCGACCTGCGCTTCTTCACTGAGCTGCGGATGACGGCGCGTCGTGACGCGATGGAGGTTGTGGACTACAGCGCCTACGAAGAGCAGATCCGCAAGCAGGTCGACAAGCAGGTGATCGGCAAGGAAGTTCGCGAGCCCGAGGGTGTGTACCTGGTGCACCAGCTGGGCCAGGCCGAAAACCCGAAGGACTGGTCGGAGGAGAAGACGCGCAACGAGACCGACCTGATCCGGACCCGGCTGCGCAAGACCATCGAACAGGAGCTGGCCGAGGATCCATATGCACAGAAGGTGTTCGGCGAATTGCTGCGCCAGGCCATCGCCGAGGCGGAGGCCATGTTCGACCATCCGTTGAAGCAGTACGCGCTGTTCAAAGGCTTTGAGGAGCAGCTTGCGGCGCGCCAGACCCCCGGCGTTCCGGATGTCTTGGGCGATGAACCCCACGCCAAGGCCTACTACGGTGCGCTGAAGTTGACAGTCGATGACGATGTGGATGCCGAGCGAGAGGCGGTTTTCGTCGCTGAGGCGCGTGCCATCGACGCGTGCGTCAGGACGGCCGTGGCAGAAAACTCGCTGAATCCACAGAGCATCGAGGCGGCGATCCGCAAGGCGCTACTGCCGCGTCTGTTCGGTCTGCTGGGTCTGGACGCTGCGAAGGCCGTGATCGACCAGGTGGTTCACATCACGCGCCTTGGTCTGGGTCGCTTTGAATGACCCAGCATTCGAGGGTTCGCTATGGCGATGCGGTCATCCACTTCCGCATCGACAGAGCAGCTCGTGCATCGCCACGGATCCGGGTCCATGTGGAGCCGGATGGGCAGGTGATCGGTGCGGGCACTGGGCGACGTCTCGGACTCAGCTGTTGACGAGGTGGTGAGGCGACGAGCGAGATGGATCTACGCCCACCTGCAGGCAATCAACCTCCGAAAATCGCAGCTTTCGCATCGCGACTGGGTGAGCGGCGAATCTCATCGTTACCTTGGGCGCCGGTACATGCTGAAGGTCTGCGTCGACCCCAAGGAAGTTGAGCGCGTGAACCTGACCCGAGGGCAGATTCGGGTGAGCGTGCAGGCAGCTGATCGCGCACGGGTGCGAAGCCTGGTCCAAGGCTGGTATCGCGAGCGAGCAGGCGCATGGCTTCGAGATCGGGTGGCCGAGCTGGCGGGACGTCTACCGTGGGTGCGGCGGTCGCCCACCGTCGCCATCCGGCAAATGAAAAGCCGATGGGGAAGCTGTTCCCCCGCCGGGCGCCTGACGCTCAACCCGGTGTTGATCCGCGCGCCCAGAGAAGCCGTGGACTACGTGATCATCCACGAGCTCTGCCACCTCCGGCATCACAACCACAGCAAAGCTTTCTACACATTGCTCGGGCGCTATGTTCCTGGCTGGGAAGGCATCAAAAAGCGGTTGGACGATGCGGCTGACACCCTGCTCGCTGAGTTCGGCTGACGTGTGAGCGTCTTGCCGGGCCATCAGCTGGCCTTGCCGGGCGAAGCCGGCGCCGCGCGCAACCGGCCGGCCATGCGCAGGCCATCGCGCACGTTCAACCCCATCAGCACGAGGTTGGTGGCGCCCGCGACAAGCTCGATGATCTGAACGACGTAGAAGCGCCCGTCGGACGTGCCCGCAGTCGCCCAGCTGTTCAGCACGAGGGCGCAGGGCACCAGCACGAGCAACCCGTTGGCGGCGATGAAGGGCATGCGCTTCCTCTTGGCGTCGACGATCCGGCCCCTTGCGTGAATGGCCGAGAACATGCCGCTGCCACCGGCCGCCGCCATCGCCGGAATCATGATCCACAGGCCCGGCGCGACGATCAGCGCCTTCAGCTGCGCCACCGCCGCCGGCGACCCGAACAGCTCCGTCAGGACGGTGGAAAGGAAGAAGATGACGAGGCACAGCGGGGCGAGGATGCCCGCGATGAGGTGGACACGTCGAGGCAAGGCGATTTCTCCGATGGCTTCGGTTTCAAGGGGCGCGAACCGGGCATGCGGCGTCTGCGGTGTGCGCTGTCGATGCCTGCACTGTAGGAACCGCGTGGCGCTGCGCATAGCCTGAAGGCGGCGACACACTGTTGGGCATGCACAGACAATCGACGCTTCCCACCGGAGCAGCCCCATGGACCGATTCGACGCCATGCGCGCCTTCGTGCAGGTGCTGGAAAGCGGCAGCTACACGCGGGCAGCGATGCAGCTCGGCCTGCACAAGGCCACCGTCAGCCAGCAGATCCAGCGGCTCGAAGCAAGCTCGGCACGCGGCTGCTCACGCGCACGACGCGCTCGGTCACCCCACCGAAGAGGGGCGGGCCTACCACCCGCATGCATGCGCCATCCCGCAGCAGGTGGACGAGGTGGAGACGATGCTGCGCAAGGCACCAGCGCGCCGGCGGGGCACCTGCGGGTCGACGTTCCGGTGGCCATGGGCCGCCTGGTTTTCGCGCCCGAGATCGGCCGTTTTCTCGAGCGCTACCCAAGGATCACGCTCGAGCTGGGATGCAACGACCGCGCCGTCGACCTGGTGCAGGAAGGCGTGGATTGCGCGCTGCGCGGGGGGCCGCTGCCGGACTCGCGGCTGTCGGCGCGCCGGGTCGGTGACCTGCGCTTCGTGCTGTGCGCCGCGCCGCCCTACATCGACCGGCACGGGCTCCCGACACTTGCAGGCCCTGGCCCGCCATCACCAGATCGGCTTCGTACGGGCGTCGACGGCCAGGGTGCGACCGGTGACCTTGCTTCCGAGACGGGCCGCCAGGTGGAGCTCGACGTGGCGGCGCGCTTCGTCACCACCGACAGCGCGGCAGCCCTGAGCGCGGGCCTGGATGGGCTGGGCCTCATCGTGCTGGCTGGAATTCGTGGCCAGCCACCACCCGGCCAGTGGCGCGCTGGTGCGCGTGCTGCCCGGCTGGCAATGCCCTTCGCTGCCGCTGCACCTGATGACACCCACCACACGCAAGCGTGCGGCGCGGGTACAGGCCTTCTATGGACTGGGCGCATGCGCTCTTGCTCGCGGCGCCTGGGGGCGCAGCTGGAGGTCCGGTGACAGCCGATCCCTGGCCGGTCCTGCTGCGCAGCGACGCAGGCGCGCCGTGCCGCTCGAGACCGACCGGCATCGACCGCGCCGCAGCGGCTGGATAAACTCCCGTCTTCCGCGCGACCCCCTTCCGTGACCCGGCGATGAAGCTGCTCGACACCCGCAGGACGAACATGTGCTGATCGATCAGGTGCTCGGATCCCTCAGGACCTATGTCGACGGGCTCGTCGACGGGACTGCGGATCCGGATGACGGCGCCAGGTTCGCCGCGTTCTTCACCGAGTTCGCCGGCCATTTCCATCACGATCGCGAGGAGCATGTGCTCTTCCGCGCGCTGGTCTCGCCAAGCGGACCTGCCCGCCGACCGCGGACCCTTGCACGCCCTGGCCCGCGGAGCACGCTGATACGGGAGGCGTGGCTGGGACGAGATGACGCCGTTGCTCGACCACAGGCCGCAGTCGGCGGACGACGGGGCCCGGCTTCAGGCCCTGGCCGTGCGCTACTCGCACCGCTTTCTGGCGTCACATCGACGCGGAGAATTCCGTCCTCTTCCCGCAGGGCGAGGAACGGCTGGTCCTGAGCGGCATCCGCGAGCTCGCGGATCGGCCGATGAGCGACGCAGCGGCGGCCGCGCGCCAGGGCGCCGCGGCGCTGCTGGTCCGTTACCCGCCGCTCGAGGACGATGCGCTGACGCGCGGCGACGGTTGTTTCATGTGCCGGTCCCACGGCACGACCTGCAACGGACTCGAGGCCGAGTGGTGGACCGAGCTCGAATGGGAGGCGTTCCGCGACCGGGACACGAGCGACTGATCGCGCGGGCGCGGCTCGCCGCCCCTGCCCACCGGTCGATGCCGCGCGCGGTGCGTCAGCGCACCGGGGCGAGGGCCGTCGCGTGCTGCAAGCCACCGGTTGGGTCGATCGAGGCTCACGCCCGGTCTTCCCGGAGCCTGCACATCGACATCACTGCCACGCCCGGCCGGCCGGGTGGGCCGCGCCGGCGTCACTCCAGCACCCCAGGTCCACCTCGAAGGCCCAGAAGCTGAGCAGGATGTGCGACACCGAGACGCGCCAGCCCGCGCTGGCGCGCATACAGCCAGCCCAGAAGAGGCCGGCGACGAAGGCCGTCACCGCCAGCCCGGTCGACACGTACAGGTGCGCCGACGAGAAGATGATGTTGGCGCCGACGATGGCCTGCCAGTCCCTGCCGCGGCCGGTAGAGGAAGTGCGCCAGCGGCCCCTGCACGCCGCCGCGGTAGATCAGCTCCTGGAAGGGCGCGAAGACCACATAGGCCAGCGCCAGCCAGGGGATTTGAAGCCGCTGGCCGGCATGCCCGCTGGCGGCGGCGAGAACATCTGCAGCAGCGGCAGGCCGTGCATGGCCGGCACCCAGTTCACCAGCGCCCATTTCAGCAGCACCGCGCCGGCCAGCCACGGCAGCGTCAGCAGCACGGCCTCGCGCACGTGGCGGCGGCACCCTGCAGCGTCAGCCCGAAGAAGCGCGCCGGGTAGCCCGAGACGCGCACGAAGACGAACAGGATCGCGCAGCAGGCGACGATGAAGGGCACGGTGATGAATTCGCTGCGGCCCAGCGCTTCCTTCACCTGCACGGCCGTGCCCAGCAGCCAGGTGTAGGAGCGTAGGCCAGCATCAGCAGCAGCGTGAAGCGGCCCATCACCGAACGCGTGCGCCCCTCCTCCAGTGCGCGGTCGGACGCCGCCACCGCGCGCGCTGGACTGGCGCAACCGCTCGGCCACCAGGGCGCCGATGTCCACCAGCACCGGCACCAGCGTCGGCCGCGCCTCGGCCTGCGCCACGATGCCGGCCAGCGGCAGCACCAGCGTGCGCACCGCGCCGACGGCGCGCACCGTGGCCGAGCGCGATACGCGGTCGAAGAGCGCCATCTCGCCGAAGGAATCGCCGGCGCCGAGCTGGTTGATGACATGCTCGCCGCCGTCGCCACGCTTGATCACCTGCGCCCGGCCGCGCTCGATCGCATGAGCGCGGTCGCCGGTCGCCTTCGCGCACGATGTCGGCACCGTCGGCATGGTCGACGAAGTGCGCGCCGGCGGCCAGCGCGGCCAGGTCGTCGGCGCTGCAGCGCCTGAAGATGGGGCTGCAGCCCAGCAGGGCCTGGGCCCGCGCCTGCTGCTGCACGGTGGGGTCGGAGGTGGACATGGCGACGTGTAGCGTAGCGGCTGCGCGGGTGCGTCCGCCGGGCACTATGCCCGCCCGCATGACCACCACCACTCTTCGAGCAGCCCCCGCTGGCCCGCCCCTTGCTGCGCCGCCTGTCGCTCGTGCTGCTGCGGCTGACCGGCTGGCGCGTCGAGGGCGAGCTGTCTGCCCTGGCGCCGCGCTGCGTGGTGATCGCCGCGCCGCACACCAGCAACTGGGACTTCCCGTACACACTGCTCGGCGCCTTTGCGCTCGGCATGCACATCCGCTGGCTCGGCAAGTCCGCGCTCTTTCGCCCGCCGTTCGGGCCGCTGATGCGCTGGCTGGGCGGCATCGCGGTGCGGCGCGACCGCTCCACCAACCTGGTGGCATCGTCGATCGACGCGCTGAAGGCTGCACCCGGCCCGCTGCAGCTGGTGCTGGCGCCCGAGGGCACGCGTGCCCACACGACGCAGTGGAAGACCGGCTTCCACCACATCGCCCGCGGCGCCGAGCTGCCGATCCAGCTTGTCCTACCTGGACTGGGGGCAGCGCCGGCTGGGCCTGGGCCCGCTGGTCGAGCCGACGGCCGATGTCGATGGCGACATCGCCCGCATCCGCGCCTTCTATGCGCCGTTTCGCGGCCGCAACGCCGACCAGTTGACCGCGGCGGCTGAGCCCGGTCAGCATGGGCGGGAACCCACGACAGCGTGTCGTTGTTCGGGAAGCACAGGCCCGCGGGCACCGCAGCTGGCGGACCACGGCTTCGACGGTCGTGAGCGTGCCGCCGTGGCCGAGCGCATTCACGTCACTCTCAAGCAAATGTGGGCCCTTCTGCGTGACCCCCGGGGCGGGGGGCGCAGCCCGCCCGGGGTGGGCAAATGTGGCTTTGCCACCGCTGGGCGGGCGCAGCCCGGCCTGGGGGTGCTCAGGCTGAGCTGGGGCGTCTTGAACCTGTACAAGTCCATCCACAGCAGGTTGGCCCGCAGCCCACGCGCAGGGCCTTCCGTGATGGCGGGAATGCACGTCCCGAATCATCTGCGGCATACGCGGGGTTCGGGCGTTCCAGCTCGCCCCTGAGGCCAGGCCAGGACAGCCGTCGCCGATCGCCCGCCGCAGGCCGGACTGAAAGCCGGCCTGGGGCGGCGCTGGCGCAGGAATCGGTCTGCGGCCGTGCTCGACACCGAGCCGCGCGACGGCGCGCGTCGGTGCCACGGCTCGACAACACCTCACGACCGGGCGCTTTCCCCACGCGCGCGGCGCCTCGGCGGCGTCGCGCCGGATTGTCCCAGCGCAATGCCGTCGGGCAGCGGGCGCATGGTTGCGCGGTCGAGATGGTCGGCCCGCAGTGAGGACGCGAGATGGTGACTCCGGACATTGAACCTGGGGAATTGAGGCGGTGCCTTTCCGGGAGTTCGTCGGGCCGCGGTTGGAAGCGGCCTTTCGACCTTGATCGCCGAGGGGGGGGGCGTCTCGACTTCAGCGGCGCGTCGACCGACAGCCTCTACCAGTTGACGTCCGTCGTGACCCACAACTGGCCCCGATCGACCGTGACCGCGATTGGTACCGCCCGCTGACCGCGGGCGTCACCGGTAGGGTCGACGTCGAGAAGATGCGGCGTCGAAACTTCTGCCGATATCGCCGACGCCGCGAGTTGCGAGGCGGTGCGCGCGAGCTGCCGCGCGAGCTTGGCCAGTCGATCGTCTACACTCATGGCCCATGGGGGCAGGCGCATCCTCGGGCTCAGAGTGGCGGCGTCGACCCAGGTCGAGCCCACGTCGGCGACGCCGGGAATCCATGTTCATCAACCCGTTGCACGCCGACTTCGTGCCCTTGATGGACGACTTCCGCCGGAAGCGCTGCCGCTATCCGGCCCGGCGACTCGCCAACCCGGATCGCCGACCATCGGATCCGGCCCCGCTCACGCAAACTGGACCGCGCTGTAACCACGCTTCCGCGGCCAGGACGGCCAGCGCAACCGCGATCTGCTGCGCAGCAACAACCCGAACCTGATCTTCCCGAACGAGGAGATCTGGGTGCCCGACTAATAACCGGGCGCGCGTATTTCCGCGAGGTCGGGGATCTGCGACAAGCGCTTCACCCCGAGCAGGTCGCCGACGATGCGGCGTTTTCCTCGCGATCGGCCTGCCGATCGACGGCATCGATCTGACACGGGTACCGATCACGCGCAAGCAGTCGCAGTGGGCAGGTTGCCGCCATGCTGGCGCACCAAGCCGTTGACGCCGCGGCGGGCGGTCCGCCGCAAGACCAATGGCCGCGCCGCATGCGCGCCGGTGAAGAAGAGCGACGCGCTTTCGTAGCCGAAGCGTTCGCGCTCGAACGGGCTCTCGGGAATGGCGGCGCAGTTGACCTTGACGAAGGGGCATCGTCGCGCCGGCGCCTCGCGGGCATCGGTTCGGTCTGGTCGAGGGCCGTCGACAGGCACGATGCGGCTGCGGTTCCAGGCCCAGCAGCTCCGACATCGATTGCAGCCTCTCGCGCAGCACGACCCCGGGCGCCGGGGTCAACGCCGATCGCATGCACCTGCTACGACAGCAGCAGCTCCTGCGTGCGCCATCGCGGGTCGGCGGCTTCACGAACAGCCGAGGGTGCGGTCGGATGCGTCGTCATCGGGCGGGGTCATGCAAGATGCCGGCCAGCAGCAGCGCCACAGGCGGCGTCGGCAGACCGTGACCACCACGGCTGGCCGTCGTCCGGGTGCAGCAGTGTGACCGACTCGGCGTGCAGCCACAGGCGCGCCAGGCCCAGCCAGGCGGCCGCCGCGCGGTTGTGCGCGCCCTTGCCATGCGTGCTGTCGCCTCAGCGGAGGTGGCCGGTGCTTACAGTGGCGGCGGATCTGGTGCCGGCGGCCGGTCTCAGGCCAGGCTTCCGACGAGCGCATAGCGCGACGTCGGGTGGCGACCGTCGACGCTGAACGGCCACTCGAAGGTGGACAGCCGGCGCCAGTGCGTGCGCCGCGCGCGCGTCTCCTGGCCCGACCGACGGACGCTCGGGGATCGCGCGCCAGCGGAAGTGGTCGACTGCAGCCGTCGGTGTCGGGCCGCGCACCAGCGCGAAGGAAGCGCTGGGGCGCCTGCCTCAAAAGGGCGATTGCCCAGCGCCCGCGCGGCCTCGGCATCGCGCGTCAGCACCAGGCCCCGGTACGCCTTGTCGAGACGGTGCACCGGCCACGGCCAGGAGCTCGCCTTCGTCGCGCAGGCGCTGCAGCACGTTGTCGTGCGCAGGCGCATCCAGCGCCGACTGCGGTGCCCAGCAGCCCGGGCAGCGCCGATGTCGAGCAGCCAGCCGTCGTCGTGCAGACGGCGCAACGGCCGGTGGAGTGGGGCTGTGTCATGACCGGGCGGGGTGCGGGTGGATAGGCATCAGGTCGAGGCTCGTCGGTGCGATCATCGCCGCCATTCGATGGAAGAGCGCCCGCGTACCGATCACCGCCACCGACGGCAGCCGCGGGCAGATCACCCTGCCCCTCTTCCACCTCGTCGTCGTGCGCTGGGCCATCGCCGGGCTGATGCTATTCCGGCCGGGCGCGCTGGCAGTTCGACATCCACGATCCCGATTCTTCCCCGCTCAACCTGCTGCTGCCGCTGCTGGCGGCGTTCGGCCTGTACCAGGCGGGGAGGGCGGGCCTGGCCTGGCGCCGCCACGCACCCCGGGGGGCACCCAGGTGCAGATCGATAGCCCGGGCCGGCTGCGCCCGGGCGACACCTCCCACGCGGGCGCTGGCTGCCCGAGCGGCCGCTGCTCCGGCCGGCAGCCTGCGGCTGCAGTGCATCGACATCTACGAGGAGGGGGACCTGTCTGCCTCCCAGCGCCGGCGACGCCATCCCCAGGTGGCCTGGGAAGGGGCAGGCCGAGGCCGCCCCGGTGCCGGCCTCCGGCGCTGCCAGTGGCCTGCCAGTTCCGTCTGCCCACCGAGCTCAAGCGCATCCGCGCCTTCGTAGAACGCACCGCAAGACCGCGTACAGGTGAGGTCGCTGCTGGTGGTCAACGTCCCCCTTCGGGCGGCGGATCGTCAAGGCGAAGCGCCGACGCATGCCTGCCGGTGGACAAATGGCTGGCGGCTGGTGGTGGAGGCCACGCCATCGGGCAAGACAGTCCGCGCCGAGATCGACCTGCCGATCGAGCGAGGCGATTGCCGAGCGCGGAGGGCGCTGAGCCTGCGCGGCCTCACGCCAGGTCACACCACCATCAGCGTCAGCGCTCCGTCCACCGACGGCACCGCGCCGCTGACACGCAGCTGGCCGCCGCCGAGGCATGGGAATAGCACACGCGCGCCACCTCCTCCGGGCTCGCAGATGCGGCCCTGCGGCAGCGTCTGGCGGTTGGCGCTGCAACACAACCTGCGTCCACGCCCTCGGGCGCGCCTGCGCCGCCAACCCTTCATACAGGCGGCCGGTACTCACCAGCCCAGGAGTTGACGTTCACGCGCACGCCCTGGCGGCCATAGGCATGGGCCGGCCGGCGCTGGCCAGCATCAGGGCCGCATTGGCCGAGCCACCCGGCAGGTGGTGCGGCGACGCCAACCGCCGCCCATGCCGACGATATTGGCGACGCTGCCGCCACCGCGCGCCGCCATGCGCAGCACCGCCTGCGGGGCGTGGATGCCGGTGAAAATTTGGCCTGCATCCGCCGCCGCCCAGTGCGCGGCCGTCAGCTCGGGCGCCGGGGTGCGCTGGGCAGCACCGGCGCTCGTCACCAGCACGTCGATGGGGCCGAGCGCGGCCACACGTCGACCATGGCGGCGGTCGCAGCGGCGTCGCGCAGGTCGGCCGCGACTGCGTGAAGACGCCATGGCCCGGCGGCAGCAGCTGCTACGCGGCCGCCGCCTCCAGGTGGGCGGCGTCGCGCGCGACGATCGCCACCCGCGCGCCCTCGGCCGCAGGAAGGCCGTGACGCGACCAGGCCGATGCCTTTGCTGCCACCGGTCACCAGCACCACCTTACCTTGCAGTCCGAGGACCATCGTGCGTCCTTGTGTCGTCATGGGAGGCCGGCAAGCCTGGCGTTGTTCGTGCGCGGGCGCTGCCCGGGTTCCTGCGAGCCTGCGGCTAGACTCGTTCGCACAACGCCGCGCCGCCGCACCCCGACCGCTGCCATGACCGTACGAAGCCTGGGCTGGATCCTGCCGCTTGCCGCCCTCGGCCTCAGGTGCGTAGTGGGCGCTCGACCAGCCGGCCGTGCGGCGCTGGCTGCCCGAAGCGCTGCGCGAGCGGCCCGCCCGCGTGCAGGCCGCAGGCCAGTCGGGTGCCATCACGCTCAAATGCCGGGGCGCTGCGCGGGTGGTCTATACCGACGGCCCCTGCCCGGCGGGGACGCGACGAAAACCCGGCGGTGGACAGCAGCAGCATCACCGTGCTGCCGCGGTTGCTGCATACGCGGCAGACGCCGCCGCCGCGTCCACCGGCGAAGCGCAGGCACCGCTGCGCCGCCTGGCCGGCCCCGACGACAGCGCCGCGCAGCGCGGACGCGTGCTCGAGCGGGCCTTGCACCGCTGTGGCACCGCGGGACGGCGGTCGGGCCGCTGCCGCGCCCGCTGGCGCTGGTCATCGACGCCACCTGGGTGCTGGGCACCTCGCTGCCGTGGATGTGGTGGGCCAGCCCGCCCGGCGATTTCGGGCTCACCTGGGCCTGGTTCGGCGGCATGCTGCTGCTCAACCTGGGCACCGTCCCCCACTGTGGCTGGTCAGATGGGCGGCACGCCGGGGCAGCTACTGCTGGGCCAGCAATTGGTGGACGACCGCGGCGAGCCGCGGCTGCTGCCCAGAACCGGCAGGCGCTGCTGCGCTGGGTCGGCGCCGCGGTCACCGCGGCCAGCCTGCTGTATGCGCCGCTGTGGCGCCACACCGGGCGCAGACAAAGGCCTGGCACGACCGCCTATCGGGTACGACGGTGGTCGAGCGAACCCGACATCCCCGACAGCGTTGCCGGCCCGCCACTGGGCGGGTGACCTGCCGCTGGCCGAAAGCCTGTACATCCACGGCCTCTGCTGCCACTGCCGCTGCCGCCTGGAGCCGGGCGCCCCGTTGGAGGGCGGCGTCGCGGCTGGTACGGCGTGGTGCTGCGCGCGGGGGCTGCTGCTGCTGCTGGGCTGCCCGCTGCTGCTGCTACGATGGTGACCTGGGGCACCGTGGGCGTATGGCGCGCCGCGGGCCACGCGCTGCGCGCGCGACGCGGCACGCCGCCGGCCTGGGCAAGCTCGGGGCTCCGGGGCTTGATGGGCGTGGCCGCTGCGGGCGTGCTGCTGCTGGCCGGCGTCAACCTGGCGCCGCGGCCGTACGAGATAGGCGCGCTGCTGGTCGCCACGACCCGCGGGGCATGGTCAGCGCCAGCGTCTCGGCCGATGGCCGCCGGCTGCACATCAAGGGGGCCGCTGGGGCTGGGCAGCGCGGCCCGTGTGCACACGCTGCTGGAGGCCTCGCGAAGCTGCGCTGGGTGGTGCTGGATCATCGAGCGCCGGGCGACTGCCCAAAGCGCTGCAGATCGCCGCCGCCGTGCGCCTGCGCGGCCTGCCCACCCGCGCCACCGGCGAGTGCGGCGGCGTCTGCCGCTTCGTCTTTCTGGCCGGGTCGCGGCGCCGGTTGCTGCCGGGCGCCAGGCTGGGGCTACAACGCCGGCTGTCGGCGGGTGGCTTCAACCCGCCCTAACAGCGCCCACTCAACCGCGAACTGCGCCATCGGCTGGCCGCCGCCGGGCTGACGCCGCGCCTGGTGACGAAGACGCTGGCCGCGCCGCCCACGCGATCGTGGTACCCGGAAAGCGTTTACGAGCTGGCGGCGGCGGGCTGGTCACCGTGCCCGAGCGGCCGCTGGACGTCGGACTACCGGGCCCGCAGGGCGACCGTGGCCGACTATGCCGAGGCGCTGAGTGCCAGCCCGCTGTGGCAGGCGGTCGAACGGCGCTTTCCCGGCGTGCAGGCGTTGGCGGCCGAGCACATGGGTGCCGCCAGCCCGCAGGGCGCCGAGGCCGTGCAGACCGCTGGCCACGAGGTGGTCGCCGCGCTGCTGCCCCCGCTGCTGGCGCAGGCCAGCCCCGAGACACGCTGGCTGTTTACCGAGGTGCTGCTGGCGCAGATGAATGTGCTGGCGACCATCGACGCCGAGCTCTGCCGCAACCTGCTGCTGGGCGACCCGCCGCGCACCGCCGCCTGCCGCCCAGGCTGGCCTGGCGCGAGGCCCAATGGCTGCTGGGGCCTGGGCGAGCGCCGCGCGGCACGCCGGCGCGGCGGCCGAACCCGCTGGAGCTGGAGGTCATCCGCCGCACCCTGGGCCAGCGTGCACCCAGCACCTGGCGATCTTGTGCGGCCGACGGTGATGCCGCCCGCGAACGAGCCCGACTGCGACCGTGGCCGCGCGATGCCGACCGAACTGGCCACGCTAGCGGCTCCCCAGCGGCGCGCCTGGCCCTGCGCTTGATGTATGAGCGCGAATAGGCCATCCCCAGATGCCCGGTGGACAGCCCCTGCCGGCCGCTATGTTGCCGTCCCAGTGGGGTGATCGATGAGCGTGGCGCTGCAGGTGCTGCTGCTAGTAGTGGCCATCGTCGTGGCGGCCGGTGGCCGGTATCGGTGCGGCCCTGGCCTTGCGCATGTCGGCGCGGCAGCAGGGTCGCGGGTGCGGCGGCACCGCAGGTTCGGCCGCCGCCGCCGCGCCGGGCCCGGTCCGGCGAGGAGGTCCCGCTGGCGCCGCGCGCACAGCGGCCGTTCACCGTCACACCGCCGGCTGCGCCGGGCAGGCGCCCGCAGTGCCCAGTGCGCCCCTCACCCCCGGACAGGCGCACCAGGCCAAGCTGGTGGCGCTGAAGGCCCTGCTGGCGCTGGGCGACGCCCGGGCCGACCGTGCCGCCAGTCGGGCCATAGCCACTTCCGCCGACACCCAGCCGGCAGAGGACTATCCCAGCACGCAGTTCGCCGACCGCAACGACCCGCGCAGCCGGTGTCGCTGCTGAACCTGGACAAACTGCCCGCAGCGCCGCGGTCTCAAGACCTGATCCCCCATCCGCCCGGCTGCCGGCCCGGCGGCAGCCTACAGTCGGGCACGCGGACCTCTGCCTCAAACCCCGCGCTGCCGCTGGCCGGCGTTCGTGTCGTCGAGTGCTGCCAGATCGCCTCGGGCCCCTTCTGCGGCATGCTGCTAGCCGACTTCAGCGCCGGGTCATCAAGATCAGACCGCCCGAAGGCGACGCCATGCGGCAATGGCCGCCGATCAGCAGCGGCTGCAGCGAAAATTTCGCCAGCCTCAACCGCGGCAAGCGCTCGCTGGCGCGCTGGACCTGAAGAATCCGCGGGACCTGGAGACGGCGCGGGCGCTGATCCTCGATGCCGACGTGCTGGTGGAGAACAGCCGCCCCGGCGCGATCACCGCCTGGGCCTGGGCTGGGACTGGTTCGGGCCGCGCAAGCCTACCGTCGTCTGCTCGATCTCGGCCTACGGGCAGGACGGCCCGCGCGGCAGCGAAGGCGGCTTCGACGTCACCATCCAGGCCGCCGCCGGCGTGATGAGCGTCACCGGCAGGCCCGATGGCGCGCCAGTGAAGGCCGGCGTGCCGCTGGCCGACTTCGCCTCCGGGCCTGTATGCGGCCTACGGCGTCGCGGCGCTGATCGCGCGCGTGCGCGCCGGCGGGCCCGGCGGCCCGATCGACGTGCCGATGTTCGCGGCCACGCTGGCCATCCAGTGCGCTGCAGACGAGCGGATATTTCGGCACCGGGCGCAACCCGGTCAAGCTGGGCTCGGCCCACCCGCGCAACGCGCCCTACCAGGCCTATCCGGCGGCCGACGGGTTCTTTGTCATCGCCGCCGGCAACAACCGGCTGTGGCAATCGGTGTGCGAGGTGGTGGGCACGCCGGAACTGCTGGCCGATCCACGCTACGCCACGCCGGCGCTGCGCGCGCAGCACCAGCGCGAACTGAAGGCGGCGCTCGACCCGCATTTCGCGCGCCGGGGCGTGCCGCACTGGCTGCAGGCCTTGCGGCTGCCGGCGTGCCGTGCCCGATCAACGGTTATGCCGAGGCGCTGGCCGACCCGCAGGCCCAGCACCTGCAACTGGTGCGCGATCAGCTGCTGCCCGGCGGCCACGCCACGCATACCGTCGGCTGCCCGCTGCGGCTGGACGGCCGGCCGATCGCCGTCGACACCACCGTGCCGGCGCTGGGCAGCGGCCCCGCGCAGTGGCGCCCGCGCGCCGGAGACCCTGCATGAACAGGCCCACCGACACCATCGCCCCGCTGCGCCGCTTCGTCGTCGCGATGACCGAACTGGTCGCCCGCACCAACGACGAACCGACGCGCTGCTGGCCGAAGGCCGCCAACGGCTGGCGCACCTGCTGGCCAGCGACGCGTGGTTGCCCGCGGCCTTCAGCCAGCCGCGCGACGACCGCTATGCGCAATACCTGCTGCATGCCGATGCGCTGGAGCGCTTTTCGGTCGTCAGCTTCGTCTGGGGCCGGGCCAGCGCACGCCGGTGCACGACCACACCGTGTGGGGCTGGTCGGCATGCTGCGCGGCGCCGAGCGCTGCGACGAATACCGGCTCGACGCTGGCCGCCCGGTGCCCACCGGCGACCACCACGTGATGCGGGCCGGCGACATCGAAGCCGTCTCCCCCACCGTGGGCGACTGGCACCGCGTCAGCAGCGCGCTGACCGCGGGCACCTCGATCAGCATCCACGTCTACGGCGCCAACATCGGCGCCGTGCGCCGTCACCGGCTCGACGACCAGGGCGTGATGCACGACTTCGTCTCCGGTTATGACAGCGCCGTGCTGCCCAACCTGTGGGACCGCTCGGCCGCAGGTGCGGAGCGGCGTATGCTGAGGGCCGAACGCAGCGCCGGCGTGCTGACGCTGACGCTGGCGCGGCGCAGGCGCGGCCATGCGCTGGCGAGCGACCTCGTCGAGGCGCTGCTCGCCGCCGTGCGGGGCGCCAGCGCCGAGGCCACGCTGCACACGCTGCTGCTGCGCGCCGAGGGTCGCCACTTCTGCACCGGGCTCGACCTGTCGGACCTGGAGAGCAGCCGCGACGCCGACTGGCTGCAGCGCCTGGTGCGCATCGAGACGCTGCTGCAGGCGCTGTGGCAAAGCCCGCTGGCCACCGTGGCGCTGGCCCAGGGCCGCGCCTGGGGCGCCGGCGCCGACCTCTTTGCCGCCTGCGAGATCCGCATCACCGCGCCCGATGCCAGCTTCCCCTCTCCGGGTGCACCGTTCGCCATCGTGCTGGGCACGCGGCGCCTGGCCGCGCGCATCGGCACCGACGCGGCGCGTGCGCTGGTGATCGGTGGCGGCACGCTCGATGCCGCCGCCGCGCGGACCGCCGGCCTGGTGACTGGCCATCGGCACCGAGCCGGTGCTCACGCCGCCGGTGATCGACGCCGCCACGCGCGCGCGGTGCCGCACCGCCAGCCGTGGCGATCCGCCCGGCGCCGCCGATGCCGACCTGGCGGCGCTGGTGCGCTCGGCCGCCGAGCCGGGCCTGAAGACCCGTATCCAGGCCTACCGCGAACGACAACTCGCCGCCCGATGACCACCACCGCCACCGCCACCACCGTCCGCCCCGTGGTCGCCATCGCCTGCGACCGCGTGCGGGTCTTCCAGCACGATGCCCATGCCGCCTTCGACGGCTACGTGCGCGCCGTCACCGACGTCATGCACGGCTTGCTGCTGACCGGCAGCCCGTCGAACGTGCAGCCCCGAGGGCTGGCTGGCGCGCGCCGTGCGCTCGCCGACGCCTGACCGTCAATTCGCTGCACGAGCAGGGCATCGACCGGCTGGGCACCGGCCTGACGGTGAGGCGCGTGCCGACGACGGCCTGGTGGAGGCGATCTCGGTGGCGGCGGCGCCGCAGTTCACGCTGGCGGTGCAATGGCACCCGAGATGCGCATTCACGACAGCGCCGAGGGCGCGCGATCTTCGCCGCCTTTGCCGAAGCCTGCCGGGCGCGGCGGGTGCAGCGGCTGCGGGCACGCGCCTGAGGCGAATTTGCATTCGATGGCAGGGATTCCAGCGGCGGCTGACGGCGCAAAGCGGCCGCTGGTCGTTGGCTCGACGGGGCCTTGGGTTCTGACTGCGGATGCCCCCGGCCGGGCTTTCGGCCCGGCGGCCGACTCCCTTTCTTTGCTGGTGCAAAGAAAGGAAGCAAAGAAAGCACCCTGAATGCAACACCCCGGCTCGTCGGGTGCGACTCGCTCGCTGCGCTCGAGTCCGGTAGTACTCGATGCTCTCGCAAAGTTGCTCGACAGTCCACGACCTTTCACCGGCGGGCGGCCGGCCTGGTCACGCTGGACCACCAGCCGCCGCACGTGCGCCGGGCGGCGGCACGCGCGGCGGCTGGTGGTCCAGCGTGACGCCGGCCACGGTTCGCCTGTGGCGGTGAAAGGTCGTGGACTGTCGAGCAATCCTTTGCGCGAGAGCATCGAGTCACCACCGGCTCGAGCGTCCGCGAGCGATCCGCACCCGACGAGCCGGGGTGTTGCATTGGAGGTGCTTTCTTGGCTTCCTCTTTGCACCCGCAAAGAAAGGGAGTCGGCCGCCGGGCCGAAACCCCGGCCGGGGGCTTGCGCAGGCCAGCCCAAGGCCAGGAGACGCACCAGCGATTGACGGCAATGCGCCGCAAGCCGCCACGCGACGATGAAGGCATCGGCCGGGCACGCGCGACGCTGCGGCGCTCAATAAGTCTCGAGGTGCAGCCGCCCTTCGCGCTTGAGCGCCGCGCCCACCGTGTCCCACTGCAGACCGGCCTGCTGCGCGATGTCACGCAGCGCCAGCACCACGCCCTCTTCCATCGCCTTCAGGCCGCAGACGTAAGTGGGCATTCGGGTCGGCCAGCAGCGCCGCGAGGTCGGCGGCGCGCTCGCGCATCAGGTCCTGCACATAACGCTTGGGCTGGCCGGGCGTGCGGCTGAAGGCGAAGTGAATGTCGATGAAGTCCCGGGGCAGGCTTTGCAGCGGGCCAAAATAGGGCAGTTCCTCCTTCGTGCGCGCGCCGAAGAAGAGCATCAGCTTGCCACCTTCGAACTTGCCGCTCTTGCGCAGGCGGCGGCGCCACTCGGTCATCGCCCGCATCGGCGCTGCCGGTGCCGGTGCGATCATCACGATGTGGCTCTTCGGGTGGTTGGGCATCAGGAAGCTGGTGCCGAAGGGCCCGATGACCTGCACCTTGTCGCCCACCTTCAGGTCGCAGACATAGTTGCTGGCCACGCCGCGCACCGGTCGGCCCTGGTGGTCTTCCAGCACGCGCTTCACGGTCAGCGACAGGTTGTTGTAGCCCGGGCGTTCGCCGTTGCGCGGGCTGGCGATGCTGTACTGGCGCGCATGGTGCGGCCGGCCGCCGTCGTCCACGCCCGGCGGCAGGATGCCGATGCTCTGCCCTTCCAGCACCGGAAAGGGCATGGCGCCGAAATCGGGCATCACGTGGTGGGTGTCGTATTCCGTGCCGACCTCGGTGACGCGCACGTTGCCGACCACGGTGGCCGTCACCGATTTCTCAGCCGCCTTCGGACCGTAGAGGTTGGCATAGGCATGCGCCGCCGACCAGGGCGGCAGCGTGGCGTTCCAGGCCCGCTGTTGAAGGCCGTCTGGCCGCTGGGGTCGGGCTGCGGCGCGGGCACCGCGGCTTCGGCGATGGTCGCGGCTTCACCACCGCCGGCCGCGGCCAGTTCGTCGGCCGACAGTTCGGCCGGCAGGCTGTCCCAACGGAGCTGTTCGTCGACCGCATAGGCACGCACGCGCGGCATCTGGCGCCAGTTGTCGATGCTGCCGGTGGGGCACGGCGGAATGCAGTCCATGCACAGGTTGCACTTGGCTGCATCGACGACATAGTTGCGCGAATCGTGCGTGATCGCGCCGCGCGGGCACATCGTCTCGCAGGTGTTGCAGCGGATGCAGATCTCCGGATCGATCAGATGCTGCTTGATGACCGCAAGGTCGGACTGGTCCATGCCGATGTCTCCAAGGCGCGCAAGGCGGGGTATGCAGCAGGCATTCTCCCTCGGGGACCGGCCGCCAAAGCGGCCAGGGGAGTGGCGTTGTTAGAGCGCCGAACCCGATCCAGGTCTCCCGGTCGGGTTCGGCAGCCCTCGGGGCGGCCGCCAGGCGCCGGGGCCTCACATCAGCCGAAGCGGATGTATTCGAAGTCCACCGGCTGGCGGTTGATGCCCATGACCGGCGGGGCGATCCAGTTGGCGAACTTGCCCCGGATCGACGACGCGGCCCATCAGCTGGCGACTAGGCACGGTCCTCGTCGGTGGGCAGCCACTGCTCGACATTGGCATTCCACTCGGGGTCGTGGATGTGGCGGCCGTCGGGCGACACCTTCACGCCGGCCAGCGCACCGATATGTTGCGGTGGAAGGCCTTGTGCGGCGCCTTCAGCTTGAACGGGATGCCGGCCTTCTCGATCACCTTGTTCCAGCGCTCCACGCCGCCCACCGAGTCCTTGATGGAGTCGTCGCGCAGCACCCTCGTTGAGGGCATTGAGCATCGGCACGTCCTTCTCGACCAGCATGCCGTTGTTGACCTCCAGCACCTTGTAGGTCTGGCCCTTGAGCACATGGTCGTCGCTGCGCTTGCCTTCCTCGTGGCGGCCCAGCGGGGCCCGTCGAATAGAAGGTGGCGGCGTTGCTCGACTGATCGGCGCCGAAGAGGTCGATGGTGACCCTGAAATGGAAGTTCGGGTAGCGCTGGATGGTCGGCAGGTCGATCACGCCCACGCCGCGCGCCAGCCTGGCCAGATCGTCCGTCTTCCGCTCGTTCATCGCCTGGCAGGTGCGCTGGATGACGCAGCTGACACCCGGCTCGCCCACGAACATGTGGCGGTGCTTCTTCGGTCAGCATGAACTTGGTGGTGCGTGCCAGCGGAGTCGAAACTGCTTTCCGCCAGCGCGCACAGCTGGAACTTGCCGTCGCAGTCGGTGAAATGGGTAAACATGTAGAAGAAGCTCCAGCCAGTCAGGCGTCTTCTCGTTGAAGGCACCGAGGATGCGCGGAAGGTTTGTCTGGTGCTGTTTCGACCGGGCTTCGCCTTCCTCGCGGCCGTCGCGGCCGAAATATTTGTGCAGCAGGTGAACCATCGCCCACAGGTGGCGGCCTTCCTCGACGTTGACCTGGAAGAGGTTGCCAGGTCGTACTGGCTGGGGCCGTCGAACCACGTGGCGCTGCTGCTCGACCGACGCCGGCTCGGTGTCGCCCTGCGTGACTGATGATGCGGCGCAGGTTGGCACAGTGCTCGCCAGGCACGTCCTGCCAGAGCGTCCTCGCCGCGTAGTCACCGAAATGGATCTTGCGGTCCGCTTCGGCCGGGTTCAGGGAAGATGCCCCAGCGGTAGTCAGGCATCTTCACGCCAGCCGAACTGCGCCCAGCCCTGCGGGTCGACGCTGACCGCGGTGCGCAGGTAGACGTCGAAATTCTGGCTGCCCTCGGGCCCCATGTCGTTCCACCGCTCAGGTAGGTAGGAAACACTGCTCAACCCCCCCCCATACGCGACTTTCTAATGGTTGCATTAACGAAGACCAGGTGCTGCGGTGTCCTTGCCCATCCGCCCAAGTGCGGTTATGCGGTTTCTAATTCAAGAAATTAACACATCCTTTGTGGGTTAAGCACCACACATACCCATACAAAGTTGGAACAAGTTGAGTCCAGCAGTCCAAGGTGTAATTTTTTTGAACATTTTTTCAGTGATGAAGCTTTCCTTGGTTTAGTGAAATTTTGGTTACCGCCACCCCCCTGGATGGCGATGACCCTCCCCCCCCCAGTCAATGCAAGTCAGCGCAGTTACAGTGGACAGATCCGCGAAGGCATGCAGATTAAGCACAAGCCGTTTGCGAATACCACCGTAGCTTACCGCCATGAAGTAAAACGCCAGTTTGCGCGAGCCTGTTGCTGCATCGGATAGAGAGGCAGAGGTGGCGTCGTTGACGGTGACCGTCGGCGCCTTGGCGGCATCGTCCGGGCAGCGCCAGCGTATAGCTGCGGTAGGAGCCAGCGCCAGCTCGAAAGCTGCCGGCAAAGCACGACCCCGGCTCGATGAGCGCGAACAGGCTGCGGCTGGACACATCCAGCCGGCTGAAGGTGCGGCGCAGCAGCCCCGTCACCTCACGCACCAGCCAGTTTCCGGCATGCGCCTGCAGCGTGGCGTCCATCGCCAGCACGGCGGCGGCATCGCCTTCGGTCTTCACCAGCCAGAGGCCGATGTCGAGCTCGTTGGTGCGCATCTCGAGGATATAGCGTCCTCCAGTTCGCGCGCCATCTGCAGCCCAATTACCAGGCGGCGCCGGCGGCTTCGCTCCCGGCCAGCGTCTGCGGCTGCGCCCCGATGAGCGCCGCGACGGTGAAGGTCGCCACGCGGCAGGCACTCGGTCGATAGCACGACTTTGTTCACGTGCACGCATAGCGCAGACCATCAACTTCGACGCGCCACCCCAGCAGCGTCAAGCGTCACGCCCTGGCCGTCGATGGACGATAGCTGCCAACAATGGCGCTGCAGCGCGCCGCTCCTGCGCGAGGCGTGAAGCTGCGCTGACCTGGCGATGTCTGGTAAAGCTGATCGCCAGTCCGGCGCCAGCGCCTGGCCGCGCACGCCATCCCTCCGGTGGTGGCGATTGCCGGAAGATGTCGACCAGATCTGCGCACGCCCAGCGCACACGCATCGGTCACACGCGTCAGGCCGCCGGTGCCAGAGCACGACGCCCAGCAACGGCACCTGGGCGGCTGGCCGCTGCTGCTGCGGTCGTCCACCAGGATGATCTCGTCGCAGGCCAGTGCCAGCTCGGCAGCCGCCGCCGGCACAGCTACCATTCACCGCGGCCAGGAATTTGGGAGGCGCTGGCGCTGGAACGAATCCTCCAGGGCAGGTGCGTCTCGTTGGTGAGTGCAAGTTGACCTTCCACGCGTGGCTGGACAGGCCAGCGACATGAAGATATTGGCGCTTCGAGCAGAAGACCTTGTCCTTGAGGCTGGTGACGACGACCGGTGCGCACCTCGGTTGCTCCGGAGCGGATGCGGTTGAGCGCGTCGTTGAGCTCGATGTCCCCACCCAGGTCGTAGCTGTTGGGCGGGCTTGCTGGCCCGCGCGACTCCGGCGTCGGCGTCGACGTCCATCGCCAGGCGGGCGACCGGGCCTTCGGCTCAGCTTCC
>JADJYX010000009.1 GCA_016719535.1 Rubrivivax sp.
ATCAGCAGCAGCATCGGGCCCCAGCTGACGAGGATGCTCATCAGGATGCTGGGTTCCTCGCGCGGCTTGACGTCGAACCTTGACGTTGTTGCTGATCAGGTCACCAACCAGGCCACGGTCGAGGTAGGTGGCGGTGCTGCGCAGGCGCTTGTCGTCGCTGGTCAGGGCGATGATCTCGGTGCCGCCACCCGGGCTTTCCTGCAGCGTGACCGACTTGATGGCGCTTGGCGCGCACTCTTCCAGAAAGTCGGAATAGCCGATCTGGTTGCCGGCCGTGACACCGCGGTCGAACCGTTTGAACACGGTGAACAGCACGAGCGCGATCACCAGCCAGACAGCAACTCTGGAAAACCATTGATTGTTCACTGGCGACTCCTCGGTCGTGCGGTGCGCGGCCGGGTCAGGCGGATGCCCTCAACCGGAGCGAGGCACTCGCCCGAACCCCGTCGATATGGATGCGATTCTATTTCAGTCAAGTTTTGGAAGCCCCGAATCACGGGTATTTCCCCTTGATCCAAGCGCCTTGGGCATTGCGGTGTCCGGTTTCGGACCGATGCCGACCAGAAAGGTTTCCGACGAACGGTCGCGCGACGCCTTCGGCTTGTGCGGCTTGACGACGCGGAAGGCGCGCTGAAGCGCTCGACCAGCTGGCTGTAGCCGCTGCCGTGGAAGACCTTGGCCACGAGCGCGCCGTCGGGCTGCAGGTGGCGTTCGGCGAAGTCGACCGCCAGTTCCACCAGGTCGGCCCATGCGCGCCGCGTCGGCCGAAGCGATGCCCGACAGGTTGGGCGCCATGTCCGACACGACCACGTCCACCGGCCGCCCGGCCAGCGCCTGCTCGAGCTGCTGCAGCACCGCGTCGTCGCGGAAGTCACCCTGCAGGAACTGCACGCCGTCGACGGCTTACATCGGCAGCATGTCCAGCGCCAGCAGCGTGGCATCGAGTTCCCCGACGCCGCACCGCCCCGCCCCGCCACCTTGGGCGGGCGAAGCGGCGGCGCAGATACGACCCAGGCGCCGGGCGCCGAGCCGAGGTCGACCACCACCTGCCCGGGCTTGAAGAGGCGGAAGACCTCGTCGATCTCCTTGAGCTTGTAGGCGGCCCGCGCGCGGTAGCCCTCGGCCTGGGCCATGCGCACGTAGGGGTCGTTGATGTGGTCGTGCAGCCAAGCCTTGTTGACCTTCTTGCTCTGGGTCTTGACTTTCATCGGGGGCGATAATACGGGCATGCCCGCACTGCAACTGACCCCCGCCGAGCGCAAGGACAAGCGCGGCCTGGCCCATCACCTCGACCCGGTGGTGATGATCGGCGCCGATGGCCTGACGCCCGCGGTCGAACGGGAGGTCGATGCCGCCTCAGATCCCACGGCCTGATCAGGGTGCGCATGCTCGGCGACGACCCGTGCCGTGCGCGAGGCCGCGTTGCAGGCGCTGGCCGAGGCACTCGATGCCGCGCCGGTGCAGCACATCGGCAAGCTGCTGGTGCTGTGGCGGCCGCCGGCCGACAAGGCCAGGGCCGAGCGCGAGGACCGCAAGCCGGGGCCGCGCACCGTCAAGCTGGTCAAGCCCAGCAAGCACCCGGCGCGCGCACCCACCGCCCGCAAGGTGAAGGTGCTGGGCAATCAGCGCGTCACCGCCGGCGGCCTGATCAAGCGCGCCAGGCCGGCGCCGCGTTCGGCCAAGAAGAAGGCCGCGGGTTGAGCCCGCCGGCGCGGCGCCGTTCAGCCGCCCCCGACGGCCTCGCCGGTGATCAGCTCGGCATAGTTGAACATCGGCAGCGGCGGCGGCAGCTTCAGCCGGTGCGCCGCCGACATGCGGATCTGGTCGGAAAAGCGCTTCAGCGCCTCGACCGGGATCGTCGCCGGCGCCGCCTTTCCACCAGGATCTGTTCGGCCTTGCGCGGTGAACTGGCCGACGTTGTAGCAGCGCGACCAGGCCCGACAGCGCGCCGGCCTGCATCAGCTGCTCGGTCGAGGCGAAGGTCGGCAGCCCCACCTCCATCGCCGTCGGAATGATCACGCCCTCGGCCAGGGTGCCGAGGTAGGAATCGGGCGGCAGGTACAGCTCCACTGCGCACCGGCGTCCTTGGCTCGCGCACGAGCTCGGCGGCGCCGTCGGCCGTGGGCTTGCGCTGGGCGTCCAGGCGGAAGCGCGCTCCACGGTGTGAAAGCCGCGCTCGCGGCCCAGGCGGCGGATCTCGTCCAGCACCACCACCGAATTCTTCTCGGTCGAGGTGTAGAGCACGCCCAGCGTCTGGAAGGGGCCGGTAGGCGCTGATGGCGCGGATCTGCGCATCGGTGGGCACGACATGGGTGACGCCGGTCACCGGGCGCCCCGGCCTGGGCCAGGTCGGCCACGATCTTGGCCTGCACCGGCGCGGCCACCAGCGTGAAGACCACCGGAATATCGCTGATGTGCTGCGCCTGCACGGCGTCGTGCGGGCCGACCACGCCCAGGGTGACCGAGGTGCCCCAGGTATAGACCAGGTCGGGCCGCGTGGCACGGATCTCGTCGAGGAACCGGGCATGCGCGTGGCCTCGCGGTTGAGGTCGCGGTAGGTGATCTGCACCGGGATCTTGCGCGAGGCGAAATATTCCTCGAAGCCCTTCTCCACATCGGTCATGCCGCGGAAGGTGATGGCGTAGATGCGAACGGGCGCTGAGGATCGCGCGCCGCCGGGCGCGGCGTGGCGGCCAGCAGCGACGGGGCACTGGCGGCACCGGCACCGGCAACGGCAGCGGACAGCAGACGGCGGCGAATCGGATCGTGGGTCATGGCAACTCGAGTTTCTGTGGATGGGGACGACGCTCTGGAATCGATCGGCGCCGGCGCGTTCAGGCCGGCAGCGGCACGGGGGCGGGCGGGCGGCGCGTGGCCGTCACGAACGCCAACCCGCACAGGCAGACGAAGCCGCCGAGGGCGATGAAGCCCCAGCGGTAGCCGTAGGCCATCACCAGCACGGCGGCCAGCAGCGGCCCGGCGGCGTTGCCCAGGCGCTCCAGCAGCCGGTAGACGCCGTAGACGGCGCCCTCGCCCATCTGCGCGATGGCGCGGCCGCAGTGCTCGCTGACCAGTGCGGCCTGCGCCGAGATCGACAACTGACGGATGCTGGCCAGCGAGGCCACGGCCAGCAAGGCGGCGACGACGAAGGTCCAGCGCCTCGCCCAGGTTGTCGGCCAGGATGCCGCCGATCGACGGGCCGCAGACCGTGGCCACCCATGATGGCGCCGACGAAGGTGGCGAGGTTGGTGGCGCGGTTGTGGGCGTTCGAATGCTCGAGCACGAAGGCCTGCGAGGAGACGAATACCATCGCATAGCCGACCGCGCACAGCGACCGCCACAGCAGCAGGTCGATCACCGTCGCTGCCATCGACGATGCCAGGAAGCCCGCCGCCGCGATCGCCGCGCCGGTCAACATCGTGCGGCGGTTGCCCCAGCGCTCGGTGAGCACGCCGAAATACGGCTGGCCGAGCGCGACGATCAGCATGAACAGCGCAATCGGCAGGCCGACCACCAGCTGCGGCGACAGCCACGGCACCGGCACCAGCAGCTCCTGCACATAGCCGGGCAGGAAGGAGCGTGTCAGCTCCTCGGCGAGGATGAAGACGAACAGCGGCGCCCGCACCTTGGCCAGGTTGCCGTCGCTGCGGTGGCCGGGCTGGACCTCGCCCTCGCCGAAGCGGAAGCGGCTGCCCAGCGCCTGCAGCCGGGCCTGCGCCGCGCTCAGCCCGGCGGGCGCTCGTGCGCCGGGCGCGGCGCGCGGCCTCGATGTCGCGTCCGAGCGCGGCGTAGGGCTGCATTCACGCGTGTCAGCGTGGCCTCGAGCATGCGGATCACGCTGCCGAACGCGGCCTCGCCGCGGTGGCGGCGGGCAGCGGTGAAGTCGCCGCGGCCGCCGCGGCCGAAGACGTCGCCCAGCGCCGCCAGCGCCCTGCTCCAGCCGCGCGCCGGCCAGGAAGTGCAGCAGTTCGAGGGTGAAGAACAGCGACACCACCAGCACCACCAGCACGTCGTACAGCATCTCCAGCATCAGGTTGTCGACGAAGCGCACGTCGACGCCCAGGTGCACCATGCCCAGCGGCTGGCCCTGGCTGACCACCGGCAGCGACACCATGTAGTGCGAGTCGACGCGCACCGACGCCGGCACCGCTTCCGGCCGTGACAGCGCGGCCAGCACCTGCGGCGAGCGCTGATAGGCCGTGATCGCCGCGGACGAAGCCGGCCGCTGGTGCAGCACACCTGCCCTTTGGCATCGGCGACGCTGAAATAGGTGATCTCGGGGATCTCGGCATCGATCTCGGCAAAGCGCTCGTCGACGCCGTGCAGGTCGTGGAAGTCGATGCCGCTTTCCACGGCCTTGAGCAGCAGCACGCGGACCGAGTTGCCGACCATGGCCACCTTCTGGCCATCTCGGCGCCAGCGCGCGCTCGAAGCTGCGGTGCGACAGCAGGGCGTTGGCCGCCAGCGCCAGCACCACGGCCAGCATCACCACACCGGCCAGGCGCAGGTAGACGCTGCGCAGGTATTGGTCCTTCATGTTCCGGCTCCCGTTGCAGTTGCGCCCCGCGCTTCGGTCAGTTCGGTCTCGGCCTCGCGCACGGTCTCGCCGAAGCGGCGCAGCGCCGCGCGGAAGGGCCCGCGCAGGGTGCCGCGGCTGCGGCCCGGGTCGTCGGTGCGCAGCGCGGCCTCGACGGCCAGCATCTCGCGGCCGAGCCGTTCATCACCCGCAGCAGCGCCAGCGACGCCAGCGTGGCGGCGACGACGAAGATGCCCAGCGAATTCAACGCCAGGCCACGCGCCACCACGAACGCATTGGCGCGCACCTGCTCCTGCGAGTAGCGCAACGCCAGGTGGCCGATGGTGAGCCCGAAATTGTTCTGCACCGCGATGCCGACCGCCGATTCGTCGTCGGCATGCACCACCCAGTTCTTGTTGCCGGCCTTGCGCGAGGCGTTGACCCAGGCCGCCGGCGCCGGCCGCGAGCTGCGCAGGCGGTCGGTGCTGTAGAGCGGCCGCCCCTCGGTATCGAAGATGTCGATGCCCAGGATCAGGTCGTCGGTCTCGCGTTCGCGCTCCAGCATCGCCGGCAGCGTGGTGAGGTCGGCAAACTGCAGGCCCAGCGACAGCGACGACTGGATGCTGTTCTCGATGGACTTGCCGGTGAAGGTCAGCCGCTGTTCGATGATGCGGCTGGCCGTGGCCTGGTATTTGAAGTAGTTCAGCAGCCCGGCCATGCCGACCGCGAAGGCGCATACCGCCACGGCGACACCGATCATCCGGCGTTGGGTCGAATCCACGTTGACTTCTCCTCGGCGGCGCCACTCGCACCCCCGCTGCGGTCTTATCGGCACGCCGCGGCCCGTTTGAAGCCGATGCAAGAGGCACCCATCACGAAAGCCGCACGCCGGTTTGCCTCAAGTCACGCACAGAACTGACGAAACCCTGCCCAGCACCCGGGCCGTGGCCTGGCCGGCCCGCAGCAGGCCGGCCGCCACACACCCGGCCGTACCAGCGAGGAAGGAAGCCGGTTCACCATGCAGATTCGTTCCGACAGGTCCCCGGGCACCGGTGAACAGCCGGCCCGGCCGGCCGCGAGGTGCGCATGAAGCCGCAGCTGAGCGTGATCCAGCGCGATGCCCTGGCCGGCGATACCGTGCCGGGCGAGCTGTTCGACCCGGACTGGGAGCCGCCCGTGCGCAGCCGCCGCCGCGAGGCCAGCGACTGGGATCAGTACATGACGATCGCCAGCCAGGTGGTGGGCCGCTTCCATGGCCAGTTCCGGCTCGAGCGCTTCGACTACCAGCACCCCACGCAACTGCAGCCGGCGACACCGCGCCGGCTGCGAAAGCCGTACAAGGTGAGCGTCGCCTACGCCGACTGGGGCCCGCCCGATGCGCCGGTGGTGCTGTGCTGCGGCGGCGTGGCCAACGTGGCGATGCGCTTCAACTACCTGGCGTCGGACCTGTCGGACCAGTTCCGCGTCATCTGCATGGACTGGCTGGGCCGCGGCCGCTCGGGCTGGCTCGCCGACGAAGGCGACTATTCGCTGGCCACCTACGCCGAACAGCTGCGCCAGATGATCCAGCACCTGGGCGGGCGCCCGGTCACGCTGCTGGGCTCGTCGATGGGCGGCAGCGCGGCCATCGAGCTGATCGCCCGCCGGCCCGGCCTGGTCGAGCGCCTCATCCTCAACGACGTCGGCCCGCACATTCCGGCCCGGCGTCGCCGGCGCCGTGCCGAGGCGATCGCACGGCACTATGTCTTCCACTCGCCGCGGGAACTGCTGCGCAAGGTCGGCGCGTCGCAGAAGAACGACGGCCCGCTGGCCGACGACATCCGCTTCAACCTCACCTTCCGCCAGACGCGCTGGTCCGACGACGAGGGCGGCCGCGTCTACCGCCACGACGTGCGCGCGCTGCAGGCCTACCGCCGCGACGCCCAGCGCAGCCTGCTGCAGTAGGCACAGTGGAAACAGGTGCACTGCCCCATGCTGCTGATCCACGGCCTGCTGTCGGACGCGCTGCTGCCGCCCACCATCGAGCGCATGACGCGCGCCAAGCCCATCACCGTGATGCACGTGCCCGATACCGGCCACACGCCGCTGCTGGCCGACCGCAACCAGACCTGGTTCATCCGTGAATGGCTGCTCGGCTCGCGCCGGGCCGGCGGGCGCTGGACGGTGCTGCACGCGCCGCCGCGCGATCCCTACCCCGGCAATCCGGTGCCCTTCGCACCGGCCCATGTGCTCAAGGCCTGACCGCGATGCCAAACTTCGACACCCCCCCGCCAGCCGGCCCGGCGCGGCTGCTGTTCGCCCGCCACGGCGCCACCGCGCCCAACCTGGCCGGCCTGCGCTGCGGTGGCGACCTCGACCCGCCGCTGGCCGAGGAAGGCCGGCTGCAGGCGATGCGGCTGGCGCGCGTGGTCGCCGCCCGCGAGCCAACGCTGGACCTGATCGTCTGCAGCGACCTGCTGCGCACGCGCGAAACGGCCGCCATCGTGCGCGCCGCCATCGGCCCGGTCGAGATGCGGCTGATGCCCGGCTTCCGCGAACGCCGGCTGGGGCGCTGGAACCTGCAGCCGATCGCCGATACCGAAGCCGCGCTCGCCGCCGGCGAGACGCCGCCCGGCGGCGAGTCGCGACAGGCCTTTGCGCTGCGGATCGCCGCCGCCCTGCAGCAGCTCGCGCCGGCGCTGCAGCGGCGCGTGCTGCTGGTGGCCAGCAAGGGCGTCGGCCGCGTGCTGCGCGAGCACGCCGGGCTGCCGCTGGCAGCCCCGCTGCGCAATGCCGAACTGCTGGAGCTGAGCCTTCAGGTGTCGCCGCAACCCGATCGGATCGTGAGCCCCGCATGAGCCTTTCCAATATCCTGCGCCCCTGGCGCCTGCTGCAGCGCAGGGCTCCGGCCCCCGAGGTGGCCGTGCCCGAGGAGCCGACCGCGGCGACCGACCCGCCGCACTGCCTCGACGCCCTGCCGGTCATGGCGGCCGTCCTCGACACCGAAGGACGCTGCCTGCGCGTGAGTGCGCGCCTGGCGCGCTGGCTGGGCCGCGAGCCGGCCGAATTCGACGGCGCAGGCGCCGAAGCACTGTTCCCGCACGCGCAGGCCGAGCTGGTGCGCGTGCAGCTGAAGGCGGCGCTGATGGGCCATGCCGCGCGCTGGCGCAGCAGCCACACGCGGCTGGGCGAGGCCGACCGCTGGCTGCAGCTGGAGCTGGTGCCGCACCGCGACACGCTGGGCCGGGTGCTGGGCTGCCACCTGGTGGCCTACGACGTCAGCGAGGAGCAGCAGGCGCTGGACGCGGCACGCCGCTCGGAGCGGCGGCTGCGCATCATCATGGACCAGATCCCGGTCACGGTGTCCTACATCGACGCCGCGATGCACTACCGCTACGTCAACCGCGCGCAGGAGCAGTGGCTGGGCAAGGGCCTGGATCAGATCGACGGCCGCGCCGTGCGCGAGGTCGTCGGCGACGAGGTCTATGCCGACATCGAGCCCAAGCTGCGGCGCGCGCTGGCCGGCGAGGAGGTGCCGCTCGAGCGTGAGCGCACCGACCGTCACGGCCAGATGGTGTTCCATTCCGGCCGCCACGTGCCCGACGTCAACGACGAAGGCCAGGTGGTCGGCGTCTATACGGTGTTCTTCGACATCACGCCGCGTGCGCTGGCCGAGCAGGCGCTGCTGCGCCACGAGCAGGAACTGCGCGCTTCCAAGGAGGCGGCCGAGAACGCCAGCCGCGCGAAGAGCGAATTCCTGGCCAACATGAGCCACGAGATCCGCACGCCGATGAACGGCGTGCTGGGCATGACCGAACTGCTGCTCGAGACGCCGCTCGACACCCAGCAGCGGCCCTTCGTCGAGACCGTGCGCAACTCCGGCGAGGCGCTGCTGTCGATCATCAACGACATCCTCGATTTCTCGAAGATCGAGGCCGGCAAGCTGGAGACCGAGTCGCTGGACTTCGACCTCTACCAGGCGGTCGAGGACGTGGTGCAGCTGCTGGCACCGCGCGCGCATGCGCAGAACCTCGAACTGGCCTGCCGCATCGACGAGACGCTGCCCACCGCGGTACGCGGAGACCCCTTCCGGCTGCGCCAGATCCTCACCAACCTGATCGGCAATGCGCTCAAGTTCACCGAGCGCGGCGAGGTCCTCGTCAAGCTCGAGCAAGTGGGCGGCCAGGCGATGCGCTTCTCGGTGCGCGACACCGGCATCGGCATTCCGCCGGATACGCAGGAGCGGCTGTTCAAGCCCTTCGAGCAGGCCGACGGGTCGACCACGCGGCGCTTCGGCGGCACCGGCCTGGGGCTGGCGATCTCGCGCAGCCTGGTGGAACTGATGGGCGGCACCATCGGCGTCGAGAGCCGGCCCGGCCAGGGTTCGACCTTCTGGTTCACGCTGCCGCTGCAACCGGCGGCCACCCTGCCCGCGGTGCCGACGCCGGTGGTGCTGGCCGGCCGGCGCGTGCTGGTCGTCGACGACAACGCCACCAACCGCGAGATCGTCGAGCACCACGCCCAGGCCGGCGGCATGGACTGCGAATGCGCGGTCGACGGCGTCGACGCGCTGGAGCGGCTGCGCCGCGCCCGCGCCGACGGCCGCCCGTTCGAGCTGGCGGTCATCGACATGAAGATGCCGCGCATGGACGGCATCGAACTGGCGCGCCAGGTGCAGGGCGATCCCGACCTGGCGTCCACCGCGCTCGTGCTGCTGACCTCGCTGCACTCGCCCGACGAGCTGGCGCGTGCACGCTCGGTCGGCATCGCCGCCTACCTGTCCAAGCCGGTGCGGCGGCAGGAGCTGTTCCGCGCCATGGCGCAGACCCTGGGTGACCACGAAGCCGCCGCTGCCGTGGCCGGCCCGCAGGACCACGACCACATCTGCTTCCGCGCCCGCGTGCTGCTGGCCGAGGACAACGGCGTCAACCAGGTGGTGGCGCGCAACATGCTCAAGAACATGGGCTGCGACTTCGAGATCGTGGCCAACGGCCAGGAAGCGCTGGCCGCCGTGCGCCGCGGCGGTTTCGACCTCGTGCTGATGGACTGCCAGATGCCGGTGATGGACGGCTATGCCGCCACCCGCGCCATCCGCACCTGGGAGGACGGCCTGTCGGAGCCGGCACACCTGCCGGTGGTCGCGCTCACCGCCAATGCCCTGGTCGGCGATGCCGAGGCCTGCCTGGCCTGCGGCATGGACGACCACCTGGCCAAGCCCTATACGCGCAAGCAGCTGGCCGCGAAGCTGGCGCGCTGGCTGCCGGCCGACCGCGTGGTGCATCGCGCCAGCGCCGAAGCCGCGGCCGCGGCTGCGGCCGATGCGCCAGCCGCGCCGCCAGCACCCGAATCCGATGCGCCGCTGCTGGACCCGGCGGCGCTGGACAACATCCGCAGCATCGACGACGACGGCTCCGTGCTGGCCGAGGTCATCCAGATGTATTTCGACGAGGCGCCGGGCCACCTGGCCGGCTTGCGTGCCGCGCTGAAGGCCGGCCGCTGCACCGACCTCGGCGTGGTCGCCCATGCGCTGAAGTCGGCCAGCTTCAACGTCGGCGCCATGGCGCTGGGCGAGACCTGCCGCCGCCTCGAGCGCCTGGGCAAGGCCGGCGAGCCGGCCGGTTGCGCCGAGCTGGTGGCCTCGATCGAACGCCAGTATGCGCAGGTGGAACCCGCGCTGCGCGCCGAACTGGCCGGCAGCGGGGTGAGTGCATGAGGCCGTCGCAACGCATCCTCGTCGTCGACGACGACAGCGCCGGCCGCCGCCTGACGCGTGCCACGCTGGCCAAGGCCGGCTTCGCGGTGGCCGAGGCCGGCAACGGCCGCCAGGCGCTCGACCTGCTGGCCCAGGGGCTGCCCGACCTCGTGCTGATGGACGTCAGCATGCCCGAGATGGACGGCTTCACCGCCTGCAGCGAACTGCGCCGGCTGCCCGGCGGCACGCGCGTGCCGGTGATCATGATGACCGGGCTGGACGACGTGGGTTCGATCGAGCGCGCCTTCGAGGTCGGCGCCAGCGACTTCATCACCAAGCCGATCAACTGGGCCATCCTGGGCCACCGCGTGCGCTACATCCTGCGCGCCAGCCATGCCATCGACAAGCTGGCGCAGAGCCAGCGCCGGCTGTCCAATGCCCAGCGCATCGGCGACATGGGCGACTGGGAATGGGACGCGCGCGCCGATCGTGTGCTGTGCTCCGAGCAGGCGCAGCGCATCTTCGGCCATGGCGGCGACGATGCGCCGTCGGACTTCGCCGCGTTCTTCGCCGCCGTGCATGTCGAGGACGCCGAGGCCTGGCGACAGGCCTGCCGGCGCGCGCTGGCCGACGGCCAGCCGTTCGCGCACGACCTGCGCGTGCAGCGCGCCGACGGCAGCCTGCGCCACCTGCAGCAGCAGGTGGAGGTGATCGAGCACGACGCCGCCGGCATGCCGGTGCGGCTGGCCGGCGCGGTGCACGACGTCACGCGCCACAAGACGGCCGAGGCCGAGATCCGCCGCCTGGCCTACTACGACCCGCTGACCGGCCTGCCCAACCGGCTTCTCTTCACCGAGCAGCTGCAGCGCTCGCTGCTGCACTGCGAGCGCCACGGCAAGCGGCTGGCGATCATGTTCATCGACCTCGACAATTTCAAGCGCGTCAACGACACGCTGGGCCATACCTGCGGCGACGAGTTGCTGCGCACCGCGGGCGGCCGCCTGGCCGCATCGCTGCGCGCCTACGACAGCCTGACGCGCAATGCCGGCGAGGGCGAACATGCGATCGCACGACTGGGCGGCGACGAATTCATCGTCATGGTGTCCGACATCGACCGCGCCGTCGACGTGGCGGCGATCGCGCAGCGGCTGGTGAAGACGCTGGAGCAGCCGCTGGTGCTGCAGGGCACCGAGGTCTTCGTCGGCGGCAGCATCGGCGTGGCCATCTACCCCGACGACGGGCGCGACATCGACACCCTGCTGAAGAATGCCGATACCGCGATGTACCGCGCCAAGGAGGCCGGGCGCGGCGCCTTCCAGTTCTACGACGCGTCGATGAATGCGCGCGCACTCGACCGCCTGCTGATGGAGACGCGGCTGCGGCGCGCGCTCGAACGCCAGGAATTCGTGCTGCACTACCAGCCGCGCGTGGACGTGCCCTCTGGCCGCGTGGTCGGCGCCGAGGCGCTGATCCGCTGGCAGCACCCCGAGCAGGGCCTGCTGCCGCCGGCCGACTTCATCCCGCTGGTCGAGGACGTGGGACTCGTGATCCCGATCGGCGAATGGGCGATCGACGTCGCCTGCCGGCAGAGCGCGGCCTGGGCCGCAGCCGGGCTGGGCCACATCCCGGTGGCGGTCAACCTGGCCTCCACGCACCTGCGCGAACGGGCGCTGCCGGCGCTGGTGGCGCGCGCCATCAAGGACCACGGCCTGCCGCCCAACTGCCTGGAGATCGAGGTCACCGAGTCGATCCTGCTGGCCGATTCGGCGGTCAGCGGCGAGATCGCCGACGAGCTCGACCGCATGGGCGTCAAGCTGTCGATCGACGACTTCGGCACCGGCTATTCGTCGCTGAGCTACCTCAAGCGGCTGCCGATCGCGTCGCTGAAGATCGACCGCAGCTTCGTGCGCGACCTGGTGACCGACCCCGACGACGAGGCCATCGTCAGCGCCATCATCGCGCTGGCGCACAGCCTGAAGCTCAAGGTGGTGGCCGAAGGCGTCGAGACCGAGGCCCAGCTGGCGATGCTGCGCGCCCGCCGCTGCGACGAATACCAGGGCTACCTGACCAGCCGCCCGGTCGATGCGGTGGAATTCGAACGCCTGCTGCGCAGCATGATGGCCAGCGGCGTGCAGGCGCAGGCGCCGGTCTCGGCGGTCATTGCACTGCCGCGGCCCGCCAGGCCAGCGCCGCGACCAGCAGCAGCTTGACCCCGAACAGGCCCACGCTGACGGCATGCAGGACGCCGAAGCCCAGCGGCACCGGCAGCCCGCTGCGCGCGGCCTCGATCATCGGCTGCACGCCGTAGGCGGCCAGCAGGGTCGCCAACAGCGTGCCCAGCAGCAGCACCATCTCGGTGCTGAAGACCGACCCCCGGCCGGCGGCGGCAGCGCGGCGCGCCCGTGCGCGTTCCAGCAGCCACAGCAGCAGCGCGGCGCCGATGCTGACCCAGGCCTCGACCTGGAAGATGCGGCCATTGACGCGGCCCGCGTCGGCGCGCGCCAGCACCGCAAAGCTGGCCGGCGCGGCCACCAGGGCGATGCAAGCCAGCAGGCCCAGCCACGCCGCCGGCAGCAGCCAGGGGCAGCCTCGGCTTCGATCGGCCAGCGCCGGCAGCAGCCTTCGGCTTCGTTCGGCCAGCGCCGGCAGCAGCCTTCGGCTTCGATCGGCCAGCAACGACACCCCGTCAGCGGTAGCGCACGTCGACGATCTCCCAGTGGCGCAGGCCACCGGGCGCCTGCACCTCGGCCACGTCGCCCGCCTCCTTGCCGATGAGCGCACGCGCGATCGGGCTGCTGATCGAGATCAGGCCCAGCTTGAGGTCGGCCTCGTCGTCGCCGACGATCTGGTAGGTGACCTGCTTGCCGCTGCCCTCGTCTTCGAGGTCGACCGTGCAGCCGAAAACCACCTTGCCGTCGGCGTCGATGCTGGCGGGGTCGATCACCTGCGCCGCCGCCAGCTTGCCTTCGAGCTCCTTGATGCGGCCCTCGATGAAGCCCCTGCTTGTCCTTGGCGGCTTCGTATTCGGCATTCTCCGACAGGTCACCCTGGGCACGCGCCTCGGCGATGGCCTGGATCACCGCATGCCGCTCGACGGTCTTCAGGCGGTGCAGTTCTTCCTTGAGCATTTCGGCGCCGCGGCGGGTCAGGGGGATGGTGGCCATGGTGTCGGGGGTGTCGTCGTGGGTCGGGGTGCTGCCGGGGTCGGCCAAAAGGAATCCGCCGCAGCGGGCCGGTGCTGGCCCGCTGCGGCGGATGTCGCGGGCGCGGATCTTAAGCCAGTTCGGCGTGCATTTCCTGCACGGAAATGACCGCCAGGCCGGTCTGGTGCTTCAGCGCCTCGGTCGCCGCCTCGGCGCCGGCCATCGTCGTGTAGTAGGTGATGCGGTTGGCCAGCGCCGCGGTGCGGATGTGGCGCGAATCGGCGATCGCGGTGCGCGTCTCGTCGACGGTGGTGTAGACGAGCTGGATCTCGCCGGCCTTGACCATGTCGGCGATGTGCGGGCGGCCGTCCTTGACCTTGTTGACCAGGCGCACCGGGATGCCCGCCGCGGCGATGGCGGCCGCCGTGCCCTTGGTGGCCACGACCTGGAAGCCCAGCGCCACCAGGTCGCGCGCCACGACCACCGCGCGCGCCTTGTCGCTGTTCTTCACGGTGATGACCACGGTGCCCGAACGCGGCAGCCGCGAGCCGGCGCCGAGCTGGCTCTTGAGCATCGCTTCGCCGAAGGTCCGGCCCACGCCCATCACCTCGCCGGTGCTGCGCATCTCGGGGCCGAGGATGGGGTCCACGCCCGGGAATTTGTTGAAGGGGAAGACCGCTTCCTTGATGCTGAAATAAGGCGGCACCACCTCCTGCGGCCGCTGTCCCAGGCGCGTGACCTGGTCGGCCAGTGTCTGCCCGGCCATGCAGCGCGCGGCGATCTTGGCCAGCTGCTGGCCGGTGGCCTTGCTGACGTAGGGCACGGTGCGGCTGGCGCGCGGGTTGACTTCCAGCACATAGACGACCGCGGCATCACCCTCGCCCTGGATCGCAAACTGCACGTTCATCAGGCCGACGACCTTCAGCGCCTTGGCCATCGCGATGGCCTGGCGGCGCATCTCGTCCTGCAGGCTCTTGGGCAGCGTGTACGGCGGCAGCGAGCACGCCGAATCGCCGCTGTGGATGCCCGCGGCCTCCACGTGCTCCATGATGCCGCCGATCATGACCTCTTCGCCGTCGCTGATGCAGTCGACGTCGACCTCCACCGCGTCGTCGAGGAAGCGGTCCAGCAGCACCGGCGACTTCTCGCTCACGCGCACGGCCTCGCGCATGTAGCGCTCGAGGTCCTTGTCGCCGTGCACGATCTCCATCGCCCGGCCGCCGAGCACGTAGCTCGGGCGCACCACCAGCGGATAGCCGATCTCGTGCGCCAGCGCGATGGCCTGCTCTTCCGTCCTGGCGATGCGGTTGGGCGGTTGCTTCAGGCTTAAGCGGTGCAGCAGCTGCTGGAAGCGCTCGCGGTCCTCGGCGATGTCGATGCTGTCGGGGCTGGTGCCGATGATGGGCACGCCGGCGCGCTCGAGGTCGAGCGCCAGCTTCAGCGGCGTCTGCCCGCCGTACTGCACGATCACGCCCAGCGGTTTTTCCTTGTCGACGATCTCGAGCACGTCCTCCAGCGTCACCGGCTCGAAATACAGGCGGTCGCTGGTGTCGTAGTCGGTCGACACCGTCTCCGGGTTGCAGTTGACCATGATGGTCTCGTAGCCGTCCTCGCGCATGGCGAGGGCGGCGTGGACGCAGCAGTAGTCGAACTCGATGCCCTGGCCGATGCGGTTCGGGCCGCCGCCCAGCACCATGATCTTTCTGCGGCTCGTGGGCTCGGCTTCGCACTCCTCTTCGTAAGTCGAGTACATGTAGGCCGTCTGCGTGGCGAACTCGGCGGCGCAGGTGTCCACGCGCTTGTAGACCGGGCGCACGCCCTGCGCCCAGCGCGCGCCGCGCGCACCGCATGCTGGTGCGTGCCCAGCAGCTTGGCCAGCCGCTTGTCGCTGAACCCCATGCGCTTGAGGTGGCGAAGCTCGGGCGTCGACAGGCTCTCCAGGGTGCGGTCGGCCAGCGCCTGCTCGGTGGCCACGATCTGCTCGATCTGCGCCAGGAACCAGGGGTCGATGGCGGTCTCCTCGAAGACCTCGTCCAGCGTCAGCCCGACGCGGAAGGCGTCGGCCAGGTAGAGGATGCGCTCGGGGCCCGCGCTGCCGATCTCGTCGACGATCTCGTCGCGGCGCTCTCCTGGAGGACGTGCGTTCGTCGAGGCCGCTGATGCCGGTTTCCAGGCCGCGCAAGGCCTTCTGGAAGCTTTCCTGGAAGGTGCGGCCCATGGCCATCACCTCGCCCACGCTCTTCATCTGCGTCGTCAGGCGCGAATCGGCGGCCGGAAACTTCTCGAAGGCAAAGCGCGGGATCTTGGTGACGACATAGTCGATGCTGGGCTCGAAGCTGGCCGGCGTGGCACCGCCGGTGATGTCGTTGCGCAGCTCGTCCAGCGTGTAGCCCACCGCCAGCTTGGCCGCCACCTTGGCGATCGGAAAGCCGGTGGCCTTGGAGGCCAGCGCCGACGAGCGCGACACCCGCGGGTTCATCTCGATGACGATCATGCGGCCGTTGGCCGGGTTGATCGAGAACTGCACGTTGGAGCCGCCGGTGTCGACGCCGATCTCGCGCAGGATGGCGATCGACGCGTTGCGCAGCAGCTGGTATTCCTTGTCGGTCAGCGTCTGCGCCGGGGCCACCGTGATGCTGTCACCGGTGTGGATGCCCATCGGGTCGAGGTTCTCGATCGAGCACACGATGATGCAGTTGTCCGCGCGGTCGCGGACGACTTCCATCTCGTATTCCTTCCAGCCGATCAGGCTCTCCTCGATCAGCAGCTCGTTGGTGGGCGACAGGTCGAGGCCGCGCTTGCAGATCTCCTCGAACTCCTCCGGGTTGTAGGCGATGCCGCCACCGCTGCCGCCGAGCGTGAAGCTCGGGCGGATGACCACCGGGAAGCCGGGGCCGCCGGTGATCTGCGCGATCTGCCGCTGCACGGTCTGCGCCTCCTCCCAGCTGTGGGCGATGCCGCTCTTGGCCGAATCGAGGCCGATGGAGGTCATCGCGTCCTTGAACTTCAGCCGGTCCTCGGCCTTCTCGATGGCACGCTCGTTGGCGCCGATCATCTCGACGCCGTATGTCGCCAGCACGCCATGCTTGTGCAGGTCGAGCGCGCAGTTCAGCGCCGTCTGGCCGCCCATCGTCGGCAGCACGGCCATCTTCTCGTGCGGGCGCTCGGCGCGCCCTTGGCGATGATCTTCTCCACCACCTGCCAGGTGATGGGCTCGATGTAGGTCGCATCGGCCATCTCCGGGTCGGTCATGATGGTCGCCGGGTTGCTGTTGACGAGGACGACGCGGTAGCCCTCTTCGCGCAGCGCCTTGCAGGCCTGGGCGCCGGAATAGTCGAATTCGCAGGCCTGGCCGATGACGATCGGGCCGGCGCCGATGATCAGGATGCTCTGGAGGTCGGTGCGCTTGGGCATGGTCGGGTATCCGCGGTCGGGTCTTCAGGTCTTCGGTGGGGTGCGTGCCGGCAGCAGGCCGTCGGCCTCGAGCATGCGCAGCAGCGGCACGGTGGCGTGGTGTTCCAGCACCGGCCACACGGCGGCGATGCGCGATCGTGCGGCCTGGCTGCGGCCGGCCTGGTGCAGCGCGATCGCATGGTCGCAGGCGCAGGCGGCCAGCGCGATCCAGGCTTCGTGGGCGGCGGCCTCGGCGGCGAGCCGGATCACGGCGCCGTCGAGTGTGGCCGGCGCTTCGGCACGGCCATGGCGCAGTTGCAGCAGGCCGCGCGCCCACGCGGCACGGCCGTGCAGCGCGGCAGGCCCTGCCACGGCGTCGCCGAGCAGCGCCTCGGCGCGGTCGAGATCGCCGAAGCGCGCCTCGGCGAGCGCCAGCTCGAGGCGGCGCGAAGCGTCCTGCGGCGCCTGTTGCTGTGCGCGCGCCAGTGCGGCCACATGGCCGGCGGTGTCGCCGGCCATCAGGTGCACACTGGCCACCGCGGCATCGAAAGCGCCGGGGCGCCTGCGCAGCCGGGCGCGCCAGGGCGCCAGCCGCGCCAGCGCGTCGGACGGCGCGTGGTCGCGGGCGTAGATGCCGGCCAGGCACACGTCGAGGTCGAAATCGAGTCCGGGCCGCCGCGCGCTGTGGCGGCGCAGGGCCTTGGCCAGCACACGCACGCGCTCCCAGTCACCCAGCGCGTGGTGACGCAGCAGACGCCGGTGACGCTGCGCGGCCGCAAAGAGCCAGGCCGCCAGCACGCCAACCGGCGTGGGCGGCGCGTGCAGGTCGGGCGCCAGGCGCAGCGGCGCCGGCGCCGCGCGGCCCGGCTCGTCGGCAGCGTCGAGCAGCGGGGCTGACAGGGCCTTGTCCATCGCGATCGGGTCAGGCCTGCTGCATCAGCGCCGTGAAGCGGTCGAACAGATAGCCGATGTCGTGCGGGCCGGGGCTGGCTTCCGGGTGGCCCTGGAAGCAGAAGGCCGGCCGGTCGGTGCGCGCCAGGCCCTGCAAGGTGCCGTCGAACAGGCTCACGTGGGTGGGGCGCAGGTGGGCGGGCAGCGATTGCGCATCGACGGCAAAACCGTGGTTCTGGCTGGTGATGCTGACGCGGCCGCTGTCCAGGTCCTGCACCGGGTGGTTGGCGCCGTGGTGGCCGAATTTCATCTTGAAGGTCTTCGCGCCCGAGGCCAGCGCCAGGAGCTGGTGGCCGAGGCAGATGCCGAAGATGGGTTTGCCGCTGGCGATCAGCTCGCGCGTGGCCTCGATGGCGTAGTCGCAGGGTTCGGGGTCGCCGGGGCCGTTGCTCAGGAAGATGCCGTCCGGGCGCAGCTTCATCACCTCGGCCGCCGGTGTCTGCGCCGGCACCACGGTGATGCGGCAGCCACGGCTGGCCAGCATCCGCAGGATGTTGCGCTTGACGCCGAAGTCGCAGGCCACGACATGGTGCCTGGCATCAGCCAGGCGGCCGTAGCCTTCGCCCAGGCGCCATTCGGTCTCGGTCCAGTCGTAAGGCTCGGAGACGCTGACGACGCGGGCCAGGTCCTGCCCGGCCATGGCCGGCGCGGCCTTTGCCGCCGCCACCGCGTCGGCGATCCGCTTCAGCCGTCAGCGCCGTGCCCGGCGCATAGCTGGTGATGCTGCCGTTCTGGGCACCGCCGGTGCGCAGCACGCGTCAGACGACGCGTGTCGATGTCGGCCAGCGCGACCACGCCCTCGCGCGCTGCAGGTAGGCCGACAGCGTCTCTCGGTGGCGCGGAAGCTGGACACGCGCACCGGCAGGTTCTTGATGATGAGGCCGGCGGCGTGGACCCTGGCGGCCTCGACATCCTCGGCGTTGACGCCCGTATTGCCGATGTGCGGATACGTCAGCGTGACGATCTGCCGGCAATAGCTGGGGTCGGTGAGGATTTCCTGGTAGCCGGTGAGCGAGGTGTTGAACACCACCACCGACGGTGCGACCGGGTGCGCCGATCGAGGTGCCGAGGAAGGTCGTGCCGTCTGCGAGGGCAAGAAGTGCGGGCGACAGCGCACTGGGCAGGAGGGGCAGCAAGGGAAGGACTCCGGGATTCGCGCGCCCAGCTTCAACCCTGTCCGGGGATGAATCCGAGGAAAACCGAGGTCGGAGTTTCGCTAGGGCTGCGATGTTGGCGGGTAAACCGGCAAATTATAGCTGCCGGGTCCGATCCTGGGGTCAACCCGCAGCGGCGGGGCTGCTGGGCGGCCCGCACCTAGACTCGGCGCCGATGGCCGATGCTTCCACGTCCCCCACCCCGATCCTGCGCACCCCCACCGGTGCCGCCCTGCCACTGGCCGCCGCCGCCGCCGCGACGGCCTGCTTCATCGGCATGGACGCCACGGCCAAGCTGCTGTCGGCGCGCTACGACGCCTGGCAACTGACCTTCCTGCGCTTTGCCAGCGGCAGCCTGTTCGCGGTGCCGCGTGGCTGTGGTTCCGCCCGCCGCCGCGGCGCGCGCCACGCCTGGCCGCTGCACGCGCTGCGCAGCGGCCTGCTGCTGCTGGCGCTCGTCAGCTGGTTCCACAGCCTGTCGCTGCTGCCGCTGGCAGAGCGTGGCGGTGGGCTATACGGCGCCGATCTTCATTTCGCTGCTGGCCATGCTGGTGCTGCGCGAACGGCCGTCACGGTGGATCTGGGCCGCGCTGGCGCTGGGCGGCGCCGGCGTGGGCGTGTCGCTGTGGCCGGAACTCAGCGCCACCGGCGCCCCGGGCAGCGCGGCGCGCATCGAGGGGTTGCTGTCGGCGGCGCTGTCGGCCGTCAGCTACTCGGGCGTGGTGGTGCTGGCGCGCCACCAGGCGCAGCGCGACGCGCTGTGGAGCATCCTGCTGGTGCAGAACCTGCTGCCCGCTGGCGCTGGCCGTGCCGATATTCGGCCGTGGCAGCCACTCGCCGCAGGCGACCTCGGCCCGGTGCTGCTGATGGGCCTGCTGGCCACGCTGGGCCTGCTGGGCATCACCTGGGCCTTCTCGCACATCGAGGCCACACGCGCGGCGCCGGTCGAATACACCGGCTTCGTCTGGGCCGGCCTGCTGGGATTGCGCTCTTCGGCGAGGTGCCCAGCACCTGGACGCTGGCCTCCGCCGCACTGATCGTCGGCGCCTGCCTGCTGCCGCTCAGGCGCTGAAGGGTGTCGGGGAGTGCGGCCATCCCGGGAACGATCAGAGCGCCGCGATGCCGGCGCGGGCGATCTGCGCGTCTCTCGTTGCTCTTCACGCCGCTGACGCCGATGGCGCTGACCACCTGGCCCTCGACCACGATCGGCACCCCGCCTTCGAGCATGCCCTGCAGCGGCGCGCTGAGGAAGGAATGGCGACCAGCATTGATCATGTCCTCGTAGACCTTGCTCTCCCGCGGCGGCCGATGGCGGCGGTCTGCGCCTTCGCTGGCGCTGATCTGCGCCGAGACCGGCGGCGCGCCGTCCAGGCGCTGCAGCCACTGCAGACCACCGTCGTCGACGATGGCGAAGCTGACCGGCCAGTGGTTGCCCGGCCTCGGCCTCGCGGCGGCGGCCGCGCGGCGGGTAATCCTCGGCGAGCGTGAGCATCGGCTTTGGTTCTTCGCGGTGTTCGGGATCCGGTCGTCGTCGGTGAAAGGGCGCGACCATAGCCGATGCCGGAGCCAGCGCCAATCCGGGGGCAGCGCGGCGGTGGCGCAATCCGCCTTCGGCGCTGGGGCATCACCCGGTGCGAGCCCGCACCCTAGAATCCCGCGCTCATCACCTGAAGGAGGTTGCATGACTGCGAATACGGAAGTTTCGGCGGCTCTTCGGCGGCACTGGGCATCGAGCGCCAGCGCGTGCTGCGCAACACCATGCGCTGCTGGCCGTGTCGATGATCCCCACGGTGCTTGGCGCCTGGGTCGGCGTCGCCACCGGCATCACCAGCCTGATGTCGCCGATGGTCGGCCTGGTCTGTCTTTCTGGCCGGCGCCTTCGGCTTCATGTTTGCGATCGAGAAGCACAAGAACTCGGGCTCCAAGGGTGGGTCTGCTCCTGGGCTTCACCTTCTTCATGGGCCTGATGCTGGCCCGGCTGCTGGCCATCGTGCTGTCCAAGGGCAATGGCGCCAGCCTGGTGATGATGGCCTTTGCCGGCACCAGCGCACGGCTTCTTCGGCATGGCCATGCTGTCGAGCGTGATCAAGCGCGACCTGTCGGGGCTGGCGAAATTTCTCTTCATCGGCGCCATCGGCATCCTGGTGGTCGCATCGCCAATGTCCCCATCCAGAGCGGCGCGCTTGATGATGGCGCTGTCGGTGCTGGCGGTGCTGGTCTTCTCGGCCTTCATCCTGGTCGGCCTCAAGCGCGTGCGCGACGGCTAGGGTGGACCAACTACGTGACGGCGACGCTGGGCGTCTACCTGAGCCCGTACAACGTCTTCCAGAGCCTGCTGGCGATGTTCGGGATCTGGGCGGCGAGGATTGACCCCCTCGCAGCGCCAGGTGACGAGGGCCCCGCGAGGGGCCTCTTTTCATGCCGGTCGAAGACCGCGATACTGACTCGGCTCACCGCTGCCGCGTAGGGCCTGCGCCGCCTCGCGGTCGGCGCGGGCTCGACGTGTGCGGGATGCGGGTTTATGTTCCACCACCCCGCGGCCGTGCAGCGATAGCCCGCCTGAATTGCACCAGCAGCCCGGCGTCGCGCGCCAGCGTGGCCGGGTTGCAGCTGACAGACGATGATGCGCAGCGGCGCTGCCAATCGGCCACCGGTGCGGCGTGCGGTCTTACAGCGCCTTGGCCAGCGCGAAGGCGCCCTCGCGCGGCGGTCGACCAGCCAGCGCTCGGGCCGGCCCGGCCGCCACCAGGTCGGCGGCACCGATCTCGAACAGGTTGCGCGCCTCGAAGCCCGTCTTCGTGCCCAGGCCGTTGGCGCGTGCGTTGTCGCGCGCTGCACCAGCACGTCGCTGCCGTCGATGCCATGCACCTGGCGTGCGCGCGTGGCCAGCGGCAGCGTGCGAAATTGCCCAGGCCGCAGAACCGAGTCGACCACGCGCTGCGCCGACGCCTGCAGCGCCAGCAGGCCGAGCGCGCGCGCCACCAGCACGCGGTTGATGTGCGGGTTGACCTGCGTGAATCGGTCGGCGGGGACGCGCACGCCGAATTCCGGCAGCGCATAGGCCAGCTCCGGCCCGCCCTCATCCAGAAGGTGCACCGTCTCCGGCCCCTTGGGCTGCAGCCACCACTGCACGCCGGGCGACGGCAAAGGGCGCAGCCGCGCGGCATCGGCCGCCGAGAGCGGCTCCAGGTGGCGCAGCACCAGCGCCGTGACCCGCGTCGCCGGAACGGCGGCGAGTTCGATCTGGGGCAGGCGGTCGCGCCGCTCCATCGCGCCGATCAGCTCGCGCAGCACCACCAGCATGGCGCTGGAGCCGCCGGCGGCAGCACCGGGCACAGCGACAGCCGGCCACGTAAGCGCGACTTGCGCCCGTGGAAACCCACCAGCACCACGCCCTTCTTGACGACATGGCGCACCGACAGCGCGCGCGCGCCAGCGGTAACCCCAGGCCGGGCCTTCGATCGGCCGCCGCAGCCGCTCGGTCTGACCTTGGCCAGGTGCAGCAGGTTGTCCCCGAGCACGCGCTGCTTCACCGCCACCTGCTGCCGCCGGGGTGCGGGTGCTGCATCTTGCAGCCGCCGCAGGAACTCGGCATGCAGGCCAAAGTGCGGGCGCCCGGGCGCATCGGGCGCTGCGCGCTCTCGCGCGCCAGCGCCGACGCCAGTTGCCCCTGCCCCAGTTGTTCTTCTTGCGCGCGACGTTGATCTGCACGCGCCTCGCCGGGCAGCGCCCCTTCGATCATTCGAGGAACCACCTTGCCCGCGCCCTCGCCCCTGCGTGCGGTGGGCGACGCCCTGCGCCTCGAGGTCGAGCGACTCGACCCTCGAGCCATTCCGGTTCGATTGACATGGCGCGATTATCCCGGGCCGACAACGGCCGCCCGCAGGCGGCCGTTCGAGGTCAGGCGCGGGGCGCGTTTATTGGCTTGACGTATTCGCTGATCACCTTCCAGCGACCGTCCGTGATCTGCGACAGGCGCGAGAGGTTGTTGCCTGGCGCTTCTGCGGGCCGAAGGTGGCCTCGGCGCTGCCGAAGATGTCCGGCGGCACCACCATGGTGTCCATGGCCTTGATGAAGCTGTCGGTGCTCAGGTTCGGGCCGGCCTTCTGCGCGCCGCGGATGAAGCTGTCGATCACCAGGTAGCCGTAGACCGAGAAGACGGTCGGGTCCTCGTTGAACTTGGTCTTGTACCCGGTGGCCCAGAAGCGCACCGGCTGCGAGGCATCGTCCAGATTGGGGTTGACCACCGTCATCGTTGCGTACAGGCCGTTCATCGCCGGGCCGCCGAGCTTGTGGATGAGGTCGGTATAGGCCGCGCTGAGGCCAGGAAGGTCGGGCTGAAGCCGGTCTTGCGCGGACTCTCCGATGGTGCCGATGGTCTCGCGGATGATGGTGCCCAGCACGACCAGATCGCCGGCGGTCGCTTCATGCGGGCGACCTGCGACGGAGAGTCGGTGGCGCCGCGCTTGAACGAGGTCTTCCCGCCCATCGCCATGCCCATGGTCTTCAGGCCGTCCTCGGCGCCGCGCACCACCTCGAGGCCGAATTCGTCGCCCTAGTAGATGGCGCAGACCTTCTTCGCGCCCTTGTCCTTCGCCAGCTTGGGCAGCGAGCCGGATCTGGTCGTAGCGGTGTGGCGTGCGGAACGAATATTTGAGCGCCGGTGGAAGGCTCGTACATCTCGCGCGGCGGTCATCGAAGAAGCTGATGACGTTCTTCTCGAACCGGCACCGGCATCGCTGCCAGGTTCTGTGCCGTGCCGATGTGGCCACCATCATGCAAAGATCTTGTCCAGCGACGAGCTTCTGCGCCGCCAGCACCGCCTTCTCGGGTCGCAGTTCGAATCCTCGAACAGCAGCTTGAGCTTGCGGCCATGCATCGCCGCCTTGCTTCGTTGGCCTCCTCGACACGCAGCTATGCCCATGCGCAACTGCTTGCCGAAACCCGCCAGCGGGCCCGACAGGTCCCACCGAGCCGAGGGTGATCTCGGTCTTGCTCACGCCTTGCTTGACCTGGGCAGCCCTGCAGCCAGCGCTATATTGCCGCGGCCAATGCACGAATCTTCACCCTCGAGTCTCCTGGTGGGTCGGCTCTCAGGTTTGGTACATCGCGCTCGATCTGCGACGCGTATTTCGGCTGCACGAGCTTGCGTTTGAGCTTCATCGTCGGGGTCAGTTCCTCGTCCTCGGCGGTGAGCTGGGACTCGAGCAGCCAGAATTCCTTCACCCGCTCGACACGGGCAAATTTCCTGCCGACTCTTGTCGATCTCGGTCTCGACCAGCGCGTGCACCTCCCGCGCGCGCTTCAGGCTGGCATAGTTGCTTAAAGGGCACGTCGTGGTCCTGCGTACATTCTCGACGTTCTCCTGGTCGATCGCGATGATGCAGGTGAGGTAGGGCCGCTTTGTTGCCGATGACCACCGCGTCGGTGATGGTGGGCGAGAATTTCAGCTCGTTCTCCCACTCGCTGGGCGTGACGTTCTTGCCGCCCGCGGTGATGATGATGTCCTTCATGCGGTCGGTGATGCGGAACACGCCCTCTTCGTCCACCGTGCCCACGTCGCCGGTGTGCAGCCAGCCGTCGGCATCGATGGTCTCGGCGGTCTTTTCCGGCTGGTTCAGGTAGCCGACGAAGACATTCGGGCCACGCACCAGGATCTCGCCGGTCTTGTCGTCGAT
>JADJYX010000010.1 GCA_016719535.1 Rubrivivax sp.
GGCCATCTGCAAGCAGGCCGGCTTCAGCGGCGTGCAGATCCACGGTGCTCACGGCTATCTCGTCAGCCAGTTTCCTCTCGCCGCACCACAACCAGCGCAGCGACGAGTGGGGAGGCAGCCCGGAGAACCGGCGCCGCTTCGTGATGGCCGTTTATGCCGATCCGCCGCCAGGTGGGTGCCGGGGCCCCCGATCGGCATCAAGCTCAACTCGGCCGACTTCCAGCGCGGAGGCTTCACCGAAGAAGAGTCGATGGCCACCATCCAGGCGCTCGCCGACGCGGGCATCGACCTGATCGAGATCTCGGGCGGCACCTACGAAGCACCCGCGATGAGCGGCGCCTTACAGCCCGCGCAGAAGGCGACGACGGTCGCGCGCGAAGCCTACTTCCTGGAATTTGCGGAGAAAGTGCGCGCGGCCGTGCAGGTGCCGCTGATGGTCACGGGCGGCTTCCGCACCGCCGCAGGCATGAATGCCGCGCGTTGCGATCCGGTGCGCTCGACATCGTCGGCCTGGCGCGGCTGCTGGCCATCGACCCCGACGCCCCGGCCGCCTTGCTGCAAAGGCCGCGACAGCCCACAGCACGTGCGGCCCATCACCACCGGCATCAAGCCCGTGGATCGCATGGGGCTCATGGAAGTGCTCTGGTACGCGACAGCTCAAGCGCATCGCCGAGGGCGGCAACCCGCGTGCCAACGAAAGCGGCCTGGCTGCATTCCTCAAGTCCCTGGTATCGACCCAATGGGGCACCTACCAGACCAGGCGCCTGCGTGCCTGAGTCGGCAAAGGCCGCCTGCCGCCCACCCTCCATCAAAGCGAAGACCTGAAAGCCCCTGCCATGCGTCACTCCTTGAAAACAACCGCCCTGACATTGGCCCTGGCCGCCCTGCCATGGCTGTCGTTCACCACTGCCGCGAGTGCCCAGCAGCCCGGTGCCACGATGGCGGGCCCGCCTGCTGCCGTGCAAGCCCGCCCAGAAGTGGGCCACCGTGCCGACCAGACCATCTCGGCCGGTGGCGTGGACTCACCTACCGCGAACTGGGCCAGCACCATGGCGGCACGCCGGTGGTGCTGCTGGTGCACCTGGCCGCCGTGCTGGACAACTGGGATCCGCGGATCGTGGACGGTCTGGCGGCCAAGCATCACGTGATCGCCTTCAACAACCGCGGCATCGGTGCGTCCAGCGGGTCGCCGTCGAGTTCGATGGAGCAGATGGCCAACGACGCCATCACCTTCATCAAGGCCAAGGGCCTGACGCAGGTGGACCTGTTCGGCTTCTCGATGGGCGGGATGGTTGCCCAGGAAGTCGTGCTGAAGGAACCGAAACTCGTGCGCAAGATGATCCTCACGGGCACCGGGCCTGCCGGTGGCGAAGGCATCAGCACCGTGGCCGGCGTGACCTTCTACGACATACTTCGCGGCTTCTTCACCGGGCAGGACCCGAAGCAGTTCCTGTTCTTCCCGAACGCCTGATGGCATCTCAGCTGGCAAGGCGTTCCTGGCGCTACATCAGGGAACGGACGCAGAACCGTGACGGAGATCACCGTGGGCGCGTTGTTCGCCCAGCTCGAAGCCCTGCGCACCTGGGGTCCGAAGACACCAGCGGACCTCTCGGTCGTCAGGCATCCCGTGCTGGTGGCCAACGGCGATGCCGACCGCATGGTGCCGACGACGAACACCCACGACCTGGCGCGGCGCCTGCCCAACAGCACGCTGATCATCTACCCCGACGCCGGCCCGCGCGATCTTCCAGTTCCACGCCGACTTCATGCCCAAGGCGCTCGAGTTCCTGGCGCGATAGCGCCATCGAAGGAAGGACACGTCATGACCGACACCCACCGCACCGCCCCCACCCGCTTCGTCGAAGTCGACGGCGACCGATTGGCCTATCGCCGCTGGGGCAACAGCACAACCGATCAGCCGCCCTTGTTCTTCCTGCAGCACTTCCGCGGCGGCATGGACCACTGGGACCCGCTGATGACGGATGGCTTGGCTGCCGGGCGCGAGGTGATCCTGTACAACGGCCGCGGTGTCGCATCGTCTTCCGGCAGCCGCGCACGCGCATCGGGCACATGGCCGACGACGCGGCGGCGGTGATCCGCGCACTGGGTCTTCGCAAGGTCGACGTGCTCGGCTTCTCGCTCGGCGGCTATCAGGCGCAGGACCTGACGCGACGCCACCCGGACCTGGTTCGCAAGCTGATGCTGCTGGGGCACCGGCCCGCGCGGCGGCAACCCGGATTCCGACCCGGCGTGGAACGGGCACCGCGGCCCGGTTCCGACGGTGGACGACTTCCTGTTCTGTTCTTCGGCCGCTCTGAAGCGGCGCAGCAGGCCGGGCGCGACTTCTGGCAACGGCGGCATCAGCGGGTGGACCAGGATCCGCCGAGTTCACCGAGGTGATGCAGGCGCAGATCGAGTCGAACCTGTACTACCTGCCGAAGCTGGACCTGAAGGATCCGTTCGCTCATCTTCGCGAGATCCAGCAACCGACCTTCATCCTGAACGGCGTCAACGACGTGATGATCCCGACCATCAACTCCTGGCACATGGCGCAGAACATCCCGCATGCGCAGCTGTTCGTCGGCTACCCAGATGCCGGACACGGCGCGGCTTCAGAGCCCAGGCGCTTCCTGAAGTACGCGATCCAGTTTCTCGGCGAATGATGGCCATGCTGAGGTTCAAGCTCCTGCTCGGCTGCTGCCCCAGCTGCTGCAACGGGCCATCAACACCAAGCCCGACTGCGCGCGCTATGTGGCCGGGAAGAACCTGGAATTCCAGATTCAGACACTCGACAAGGTCGGGCGTCACTTCCGCATCCAGGACGGCCGGGTGAGATCCTTTGCCGGCCTGACCGCGACGCCGAAGTTCGCGTTGACCTTCAGGAATGCGGACAGGGGCTTCAAGATCCTGTCTGCCCAGGACGGCAAGGAGGCCTTCCTGGCAGCCCTGCACGACGAGGACCTGTTCCTCAGCGGCGACTTCGTCGAGGTGCTGTGGTTTCAGGGATTCACGGCGTACCTGCAACCCGGCAAATGAGCCTTGACCGCCGATGGCCTGGCGAACCTGCTGACTGCCAGACTTGGATCAAGCCTTCGCGACGCTGAGCAAGGTCTCACCGGTAGCGACCAACTTTTTCTGACTCCGGCCGAGACCGCGAAGAGCTCGCAGGCCGTGAAGACCTGGGTCCTTCCCGCGCGAACGACCCTGGCTCTTGCGATGAAGCGCTCGCCCTGGGCCGGCCGCAGGCAGTTCACCGAGAAGTGCGCCGCCAGCACGCCAGGGCCCGCCACCGTCACGGCCGCAAAGCCGCAGGCGGTGTCGATGAGGGCCCCGATCAGGCCGGCGTGCAGGAAGCCGCTGATTCGAAGTCGGCACGCCAGGGCATCACGAGTTCGACCTGCCCCGCCGATGCCGACTTCAGCTCCAGGCCGCACCAGCGGTTGAACGCGGCCGACTGGTTGATGGCAGCAAGCTGGGGTGCATGTCTTGCAGGCCTGTCGTGGCGAGCCTCCTTGATCAACGGGTCGTCGGCTGTCCCTCGGGGCCCCACCGCGTGACCCGGACGGCAAGCGCTGCGGCCAGCCCGAACACCGCCATGCCCAGCGCGACGAGTGCGAAGACGGCCCAGGGCTCGGCCGATGTCTAGCAGCACCCAGCCGCCGATCGCCACGACCCCCAGCCGCAAGGTGCCGGCCAGCACCAGGCCACCGACCTTGCCCGCGCCCAGCGCCGAGAAGTACAGGCTCAGGCCCAGCCCGAACAAGCCGTAGACCGGTCCGGCCCAGCCGAAGTAGAGCCCGGCCGAGGCCTGGACGGCGGGGACGCGCGTGAACAGGTCCACCCACAGGCCCGGTGCGACGGCCACCACCGCGCCCAGCAGGCCCAGCGTGGCCGTGGCCAGCAGCGCCGCGATCCAGGCCACGCGTTTGGCGCGGGCCACCATGCCGGCACCGATGGCCATGCCCACCAGCGGCACCGGAAGCCACGCCGATGGCAAAGCTGATCGGCACCAGCAGAAATTCGAGCCGCGCGCCGATGCCGTAGCCGGCCAATGCCGTGGCACCGAACTCCGCCACCAGCCGCGTCAGGATGAGCACGGTCGCCACCGTCTGCAGCGGCGAGATGCAGGCCAGTGCCCCCACTTTGAGGATGTCGGCCAGCAGGTTCCGCTGCAGCGGCGTGGCACGGATCTTCAGACTGAGCCTGGACCGGCCGCTGCGCAGGTACCCGAACAGGAAGGCGGCACCCGCACTGAAGGCGATGACCTGCCCCGCAGCCACGCCGGGCATGCCGAGCCGGGGCAACGGCCCCCAGCCCAGACCCAGCGCGCCGCCGATGACCACCTGTGCCAGCGAGACGAGCAGGAAGGTCGCCGAGGGCACCAGCATGTTGCCCGCGCCGCGCAGCACCGACGCGAAGGTGTTCATCAACCAGACGCCCAGAGCCGCAGAAGGCCACGCTGGAGAAGGCGATGGCCTGGTCCAGCGCCTCGCCGCGACCACCGAGGCCGGCATAGATCGCCGGCCCCAGGCCAGCATCAGCAGACCGTTGACCCCGCCGGCGGCTAGGCCGATCCACAGCGCATGCACCGCCAGTGCGTTGGCACGCTCAGGCGCACCGGCACCCAGCGCACGGCTGACTGCAGCGGCCACGCCACCGCCCATCGCGCCGCCGGACAGCATCATCTGCAGCATGACCATCGGGAACACCAGGGCCATGCCGGCCAGCGATGGCACCCCGAAACTGCCGACATAGGCCGTCTCGGCCACGGTGGCCAGCGCCGTGGCCAGCATCGCCACCATGTTGGGCAGCGCAAAGCGCAGCAGCGCCGGCAGGATCGGCGCCGTCAGCAGCGATGGCGCAGGGGCCTGGGGCGGCAGTGGCGGCGGGGCACAGCCGTGGCCGTCATGCGCGGTCTGCCTGCAACTGCCTGTGCTGTGGATGGCGTTGGCGCGTCATCAGGCCGGTCCGTCCTGGTTCAGCGCCAGCAGGCGGTCGCGCACCGACTTCAGCAGCGCGTCGGACTTCTTCGGGTCGGTCTGCACCCGTGCCAGCAGCACGGCGCCGACCATCGCGCTCACCGCCAGCATCGCATCGCCTTCGTCCTGGCTGTCCATCGACTGCGCAAGCTGGCCGACGAAATCGTCGATGAAAGCCGACATCACGGCCCGTGACGCTTCATCCGCTCGCGACACGTCCGAGGCCAGCGCCGCGATGGCGCAGCCGCTGGTGCGCGCATCCCGGTGCGCACGGCTGACGTAGCTGCGTATCCGCATTTCGTAGCTGCGCGGCGCGTCGCCGGGCTTCATGCTGGCGGTGGCCGACCTGGCCCCTTCGACCAATGCCCGCTCCAGCGCCTGCGCCAGCAGGTCGGAGCGCGAGGCGAAGTGGTTGTAGAAGCCGCCGTGCGTCAGGTCCACGCTGCGCATCAGCTTGCCGACGCTGACCGATTCGAGGCCGGCATCGCGCACCTGGTCGGCCGCCTGCCGCAGGATGCGCTCGCGGCTGTGCGCCTTCTCGGCTTGCGAATGTCCCATGGTGGTTTTCCGTGTGTTGACCTTCTGAATGATGAGCATCATACTCCCGCATGACAGTTGTCATCTTGAAAATGCGCGGCTGTTGCCTCAACCACCGGCGCCGACGTGCCGCAACCGTGAACAAGCGAACCATGTCCGACCGAAGAGCCATCCTCGTCATCGGTGCCGGCGACGCCACCGGTGGCGCCATCGCTCGCCGCTTCGCGCGCGAGGGCTACATCGCCTGCGTCACCCGGCGAACGGCCGACAGACTGCAGCCGCTGGTCGAGCAGATCCGCGCCGACGGCGACGAGGCGCATGCGTTCGGCAGCGACGCCCGCCAGGAGGACGCGATGGTCTCGCTGGTGGAGACCATCGAGCGCGACATCGCGCCCATCGACGTGGCGGTGTTCAACATCGGCGCCAACGTGCGCTTCGGCATCACCGAGACCACCGCCCGCGTCTACCAGAAGGTGTGGGAGATGGCCTGCTTCGGCGGCTTCCTGATGGGACGCGAAACGGCCAAGGTGATGCTGCCGCGAGGGCGCAGCACCATCATCTTCACCGCCGGCCACCGCCAGTGTGCGGGCGCGCGGGGGGGCCTTCTCCGGCCGCCGAGCAGGCGCCAAGCGCGCGCACGGGCCCAGAGCATGGCGCGCGAGCGGTGGCCGAAAAATACCACGTCGCCCACACCATCATCCGGGGCGGCGCGACGACACCGAGGGATCCGCAGCAACCTCCCCGAGCGCTACGCGGGCGGGGGAGGGACGGGAGGGCACCCTCGGCCCCGGCTGCGTATTTCGGAGGAGCGTGACCGTCCGTTTCGGCATCGTGACCGCCGAATTCGGGAGCGTGACCGAGCATTTCGGTGACGTGACCGACGCACGGTTGGTCGCCGCCTAAAGGCGGTCGCGGGCCTGTCAAGGGCTCAGTGCTGGTGTTGCGTATGAACCACCGCGACGGCATAGCGTCACGGCCTTTTGGCCGGAGCGCCGATGCCGCAGCAACGACTGGACATACGCATGATCAAGGACATCCTCAGACTCAAGTACAGCGCCGCGCTCTCGCATGAGGCCATCGCGCGCAGCCTCGGCATTTCTAAGGGCGTCGTCGCCAAGTACCTTGGCCTGGCTGGCGCCGCCGGCCTGGACTGGGCCGCTGTGGCCGAACTCGACGAGGCCGGGCTTGAGCGCCGGCTGCTCGGGCGCAGCGCCGCCGAGGCGGCGGTGGTCGAGCCCGACTTCGCCCGCGTGCACATCGAACTGCGCCGTAAGGGCGTCACGCTGATGCTGCTGTGGCAGGAGTACCGCGCCGCCCATGAGGGCCAGCGCACCTGGGCCTACACGCAGTTCTGCGAGCACTACAAGGCCTTCGCCAAGACCCTCAAGCGCTCGATGCGCCAGCACCGCCGCGCTGGCGAGAAGCTGTTCATCGACTACGCCGGCGCGACCCTGGCGCTGACCGACGGCTCCCGCGCTCAGGTCTTCGTCGCCGCGATGGGTGCGTCCAGCTACACCTTCGCCTGCGCCACCGCCGACCAGAGCATGCGCTCGTGGCTCGGCGCCATGGCGCGGGCGCTGAGCTTCTACGGCGGCGTGCCGCAGCTGATCGTGCCCGACAACCCGCGCTCGCTCGTCTGCGACGCCTGCCGCTATGAGCCCAAGCTCAACGAGACCGTGCGCGACTTCGCCCGCCACTACGCCGTCTCGATACTCCCTGCGCGCCCATATTCGCCCAAGGACAAGGCCACCGCAGAGTCCGCGGTGCAAGTCGTCACCCGCTGGATCCTGGCGCGGCTGCGGCACACGGTGCTGGCCGACGTACACGCCGCCGACGCTGCGATCTCGGCGCTGCTGGCGTCGCTGAACCAGCGGCCCTTCCAGAAGCTCGACGGCTGCCGCGCCAGCCTGTTCGTCGCGCTGGACGGACCGGCCTTGACGCCGCTGCCAGCGCAGCCCTGGCAGTGGGCCACCTTCAAGACCGTCAAGGCGCACATCGACTACCACGTCGAGGTCGAATTCCATCGCTACAGCGTGCCGCATCCCTTGGTGGGACTGGAGCTGGAGGCACGCGTCACCGACGCCTTGGTGGAGGTGCTGCACCGCGGCCAACGCGTGGCATGCCACGCCCGCAGCAGCCGCCGCGGCGGCTTCACCACGGTGGACGCGCACATGCCCGCGGCGCATCGGGCGCACAAGCAGTGGACGCCCGAGCGGCTGATCCACTGGGGCACCGGCATCGGCCCGAACACGGGCCAGTTCGTTGCCCAGCTGCTGCAGCGCTTCAAGCACCCCGAGCACGGCTACCGCAGCTGCCTGGGCCTGCTCAGCCAGGCCAAGCACTACGGCCCGGTGCGGCTGGAGGCGGCCTGCACGCTGGCCCTGGAGCTGCGCGCCGGGCACTACCGCCATGTGCGCGACATCCTGGCCAATGGACGCGACCTCGTCCCCCGCAGCGAGCCCGCGCCCGAGTGGGTGGCCCCTGTGCACGACAACGTGCGCGGGGCGGCGAATTACCACTGACACCACTGAGGGCGCCGGCACTGCCGACAGCACCGACCGCAACGAATTGAAGGATCTCACCATGATGATGAACAACACCCTGGCGCAGCTGCGCGAGCTCAAGCTCGTGGGCATGGCCAGCGCCGTCGAAGAACAACTCTCCAGCACCGCCAGCACGACCTTGAGCTTCGAGGAGCGGCTGGCCTTGATGGTCGATCGAGAGGTGCACCAGCGCGCCGACAAGCGCCACGCGGCGCTGCTCAAGCGGGCGCGGCTGAAGTACCCGCAGGCTTGCATCGAGGACGTGGACGGCCGCACCGGGCGCGGCTTCGAGCGGCCCGCATTGATGAGCCTGGCGCTGTCGCGCTGGGTCGAGGACGGCACGGCAATCCTCATCACCGGGCCCACCGGTTCGGGCAAGTCGTGGCTGGCTTGCGCGCTGGCGCAATACGCCTGCCGGCGCGGGCAATCGGCGCTGTACCTGCGCGTGCCAAGGCTGGCCGAAGAGCTGCGCATCCTGCACGGCAACGGCGGCTTCACGCGCTGGCTGGCGGCGGTGGCGCGCACCAACGTGCTGCTGCTCGACGACTGGGCGCTGGCGGCCATGGACGGGCCCACCCGGGCCGACCTGATGGAGGTGATCGACGACCGTGCAGGCACGCGCGCCACCATCATCACCAGCCAACTGCCGGTGGAGCACTGGCATGCCTGGATCGGCGACGCGACCATTGCCGATGCCATCCTCGACCGGCTGCTCTCGCGCAGCCACCGTCTGGCGTTGAAGGGCAAGTCGCTGCGCACGCAAAGGCCCGGGGCTGCCACGGCCAACGCCGGCGGCAGCGCCACTACCGACGCGGCGCACTGACCACCGCCAGCCCTGTGGATTTATGGACAGGCCCGCTGGCGCGGGCTTCCCGACTGAACGCCCCGGGGGGGCGTTCACCTGTGGATGGCCGGATGGACAACCCTGCGGGTTGCCCACGCGCCCACCCACAGGCCGTCGGCTGCCCACAAGCTCCACAGGACCCCACCACGGGAGATGGAGAAGTACAAGCAATACCCCGCCCGCCGCTCAGGCATCGCAGGCCCCCCAACGTCCGCCAAGGAGGCCGCCAACCAGCCCGTCCGCACTCGTTCCTACAATCTCAACCGCGCAACCCAGCACCGAACCCCAGATCGGTCACGTTCCCGAAATCATCGGTCACGTTCGCCGAAATGCGCACCAACAGCATTGCACGATGCCTACTGGCAGATCCACCCACCCCGCCCGGTCGCGCGCGAACGCACCGGCGCCCCCCGAGGCGACCGAGACCGGGTGGGCCACCCCAGGCGGCCCACCCACCCGCCCGCCCCCCCCCCCCCCCCCCCGCCCCCGCCCTCCCCTGCTGCCCATCCCTCACTGTCCAGTTCCTGTTCGACCTCGTCGGCCCCCACCCACACTGACACCAGCCCGAAACCGGACCACCGGGGGGCGCACCGGCGCCAGTTCCGAGTACGGGCCGATCCCTCTGGGCGGGCGTTCAAGCTGGCCGCCAACCGGGCGCCCCAAGGAGGCCTTCGCCGACATCCCCACAAGCTGGCCTACGAGCGGCTGGAGCTCACGCGCTTTGTCGCACGGCACGGCTTGTCGAAGTACCGCTTCAACCCGCACTTCCCGGTCAACACGCTGAAGATCATGCGCGGCGCCTGTGCCCGCGCAGCTGGGCTGCCTGCCGGCCTATCTGGACGTGGTGTACGCCGCGATGTGGGAGGACGGCCTGAACATGGACGACCTGCCGACCCTCACCGCCACACTGGACGCCGGTGGTCTGGACAGCCGGGCGATCCTCGCCCTGTCGCAGGACCCGGAGGTCAAGACGATGCTGATGGCCAACACCCAGCGGGCGCACGACCCACGGCGCCTTCGGCGCGCCCAGCTTCCTGATCGGCCGCGAGCTGTGGTTCGGCAAGGACCGGCTGCGAGACGTCGAAGAAGCCATCCTCGCCGCGGCCGCACGATGAACGCGGCGGACGCAATCACCTGGCACAAGTCGGCCTGCAAGCCCTGCGACATCAACTGCGCCATCGAGCTCGGCGTCAGCGGCGACGGCGCTGCGCATTGTCAGGAATGGCCAGACTCTTTGTGGCCCGACGGCATCGGGCGGCAGTTGTGCGCGGCAGTGACGGTGGTTCTGCCCGGCTTGACGGCTTGACGGCTTGACGGCATGGCGAGTTCGCCGGGCCGGGCGCGCGCAGCCGCAAGTCGATCGGCCATCTGGCCAGGCGATGCGGCATGGCTGAAATCGGCTCGGTGCCGGGCGCGGCGCTCACGGTGGCGCCGTTGGGTCATGCCGCCCTGCAGCGCGCCGATTTCGATGTGCTGTATGCGTTGCATGGCGCACTGGCGCTGCTCACCGGCTTGCTGTGTCTGCCAGTCGACACCAGGCCACGGGCGGCGCCGCGGTGAAGACGGCCGCGAAACGCACCGCCCATCCGGAAACGCTGCTGAAGCACCCCCATTTTTGCGATCACGCTCCCACAACATCCATGGAGTCCCGAATGACGATCGAGCACACCACCGAGGCCACCTTGAACGCCTGGCAGGCACAACTGGAACAGGTGAGGCAACGCCGACTGAAACGCGGCGGTGGCCGTGCCGGTTCGGCACAGCCGCATCAAGTCCAGGGCAAGACGGGCCTGCAGGTGATGACCGCCCTGCTCGGAAGGCGACCTGCCGCATCCCTACATGGCCGACACCTTCGACTGTGAGCTGGTCGAACTGGGTGACGGGCTTGCGGTCTTTCAGGCCACCCCGCAGCTCAAGCACTACAACCCACTGGGCTCGGTTCACGGCGGCTGGTACGCGACCCTGCTGGACTTCGCATTGGGGTGCGCCGTGCAGACCAGGCTGCCTGCAGGGATCGGCTACACCACCAGCCAGATCAATCTCAACATCGTCCGGGCCGCTCATACCAAGACAGGCCCGTTGCGCTGCGTGGGCACGGCGCTTCACGTCGGGCGTCAGGTCGCCACATCTGAAGCCAGGATTGTCGGACCCGACGGGAAGCTGTATGCCCATGCCACCACGACCTGCGCCATTTTTGAGCACGCGTCTGCTGCGCCGTGAACAGCAGGGTGACGCTCATGCAGTGCACTCCATGCCAGCGAGCGGCCCATGGCGCGGGCAGCCCGCGACAGCCCTTTCACTTCGCAGGCCCACGTGATCGGCCAAAGGTGGCGGTTGCGCTCGATCCAGGCGTACTTCATCCCCGCTCCTTGGCGAAGTGCGCCGTCGCATTTCCCAGCATGTCGCGCTCCATCTTCACCCGCGCCAGCTTGGCGCGCAGTCGTGCGATCTCCATCTGCTCCGGGTTCACCGGTCGGCTGCCGGCGCCGCCGACGCGACCTTCGCGCTCGGCCTTGACCCAGTCGTTCAGTGTCTGGTCCGCGATGCCGAGAATCTTCGACGCCGCCGCCAGGCTCTGCCCGCCATTGACCATGCGCACTGCCTCGAGCTTGTACTCCAGCGTGTCACGCGCTCTCGAACTTCTTGCCATCCATGCTCGCCTTGCCACGATTGGACCACCCGGCAAGGGATGCGGATTTCAAGGGCAAGCTCGAGCCGGTGGCCGTCCGCAGCGCATCGCCCGGCCCGCCCGGCGGCTGGGCAGGCGGTGCCCGTCAGTACAGCTGCACCGCCGCGTCGAAGTGCCAGGTCCTGCGGATCTCGACCACGTCGTAGTCGCGCGCCAGCGCTGGTAAAAAAGGGTGGATAGGGCGCCAGGGCCATCACGATGCGCCGGATGGCCTCGTCGAGTTCGGGCACGCCGCTGGGCACCACCACCGTCACGGACTCCACGGAGCCATCGCTGCGCACGGCCACCGTCACCATCGGGTGGCGATGGGCCTTCTGGGCGGCCTCGCGGAAGGTGTCGGCTGCGGTATTGAGGTGGATCCGGCGCGCCCAGGCTTCGGCATAGAGGGGGCCAGCTCGGCATGGGCGTCGGCGCGCCCGAAGATGCGGCCACGGCGCAGGCTGCTCCAGGCATGCGGCCGTTGATCGTCGGGCCGTGCCGCGGCCGCGGCGTCGCGCCGCGCGGCCTCCTCGTCGAGTTGCCGCCCCATGGCCCGACGGGCCGCCTCGCGTCGGGCGTTGTCCGCTTCTTCCTCGGCCGCCCGCGCCCGCGCGGCGGCCAGACGCGAGGCTTCCTGGCGGGCTGCTTCCTGACGCTCCGCGTCCTGACGGGCGGCCTCGGCCTGCGAGGCGGCCAGCCGGGCCGCTTCCACGCGGGCCGCTTCGGCGCGGGCTGACGCCTCGCGGGCAGCCTCGGCGCGCGCGGCCTCCTCGCGCTCGGCCACCTGTCGGGCCTGCGCCCGCCGCAGAGCCTCCAGCCGGGCCTGCTCGATCCGTGCCTGCTCCAGGCGGGCCTGCTCGTCACGCACCGCGGTCTCTCGTGCCGCCTGCTGCCGCGCCTCCTCGCGCCGTGCCGCGTCCAGTCGTGCAGCCTCCTGGCGGGCCGCTTCCTGGCGTGCGGCCTCCAGACGGGCCGCCTCCAGACGGGCCAATGCCATGCGCTCGGCTGTCTGGCGGGCTTCCTCCTGCGCCGCCTGCGCCAGTCGGGCCGCTTCCTCCTGCGCCGCGGCCTCGCGCACGGCCTGCAGGCGGGCTGCTTCGGCGCGAACAGCCTCCTGGCGGGCCACCTCGGCGCGCGCGGCTGCCGCCCGGGCTTCCTCCTGCCGGGCTTCTGCCCGTCGCGCGGCCTCCTGCAGGGCCTGCTCCCGGCGGACCTGCACCTCACGCTCGGCCTGCTGCCGCGCCGCTTCCAGCCGCGCCGCCTCTGCCCGCTGCACTTCCAGCCGCGCGGCCTCGGCCAGCAGCGCCTGTTCCGATTCGGCGTCTGCAGCCGCTTCCTGGGACACCGACGGGCGCAGCACCGGGGCGCGATCCGGGTCCGGGGCCGCTGCGGAGGCGGCGGATGCCGCGGACGCAGCGGATGCAGCGGCGAGAGGCTCGACCGCAGCCGGCACCCGGTCGAGATCCGTGACCACGTCGTCGGGGCGCTCGACCGCGATCACGCTCGGCTCGGCGGCAGCAACCCCGTGGCGGCTTGCACCTCGCCCGAGTCGGCTGAGGCGTCGATACTCGCCACAGGTGCATCCGCGGATGGCCCCCCGCCGGGGACAGTGGCCGTGCCGGCATCGCCGACGGCACGTCCGGCAGCGGCGCGGCCTCGGCGGCCACCGGCTCGGGGGGTGGCGGCGCGATCGGTGGCCGACCAGCGCCGTGCGTGGGCTCGTCCGGCAACGCACCGCCAGCCGGGGGTCGATCGGGCGGCGGCGGCGGGACGAGCACCAGGGATATCGGCGGCACCTCGACGCGCCGGTCGAGCCAGGGCAGGGGTCAGGCTCGGCAGGCCCCAGCCGTCACCCTCCCCGACCACGTTCAGGCTCAGCAACAACGCATGGATCAGCAGCGAGACGAGCGTGGCGACCGCCAGCCGGCCATGCCCCGCCGGCGCATCGTTCCGCCCTCGCGGCCGGGGTGGCGCGTCATCCGCATGGGTGGGCACCTCGGGTCCGTGGCTGCGCTGCACCGGGCCGATTGTCCACGCGCCGCAGTCGGCACCCGCCCGCCATCACCGGTGCGGCAGTCATGTGGGGCGGGTTGCCGGGAGGAATCGGATGGGCACCGGACCCACGCGATGGGCGATGTCGCCCGACCGGGAGCGCAGGCGCTCAATGGCGGCGCCACCGCCGTGCGCCACCCGCCCCGAGCAGGCCGAGAAGCGCCAGCCAGGCCGTCGCCGGCGCGGGCACCACGCCGGCGCCGTTTCCGAAGACATCGGGCGTGAGCCTGTCCACGCCCAGCACGCCGCTGACGGCGTTCTGCCGGTTGTCCCCAGGCCTGAAGACCGCATTCGGGTCACCGGTGCCCCAGATGCGCAGCTCGGTGACCGACTGCAGCAGATCGTCCACCGCCCCCAGCCCGGCAAGCAGGTCACCCGCTGCCAGCGAAAAGGCGCCTGCCGTCCAGTCGCCGCCGGCCGGCAGAAAGACAGCGCCGGTCGACGCAATGCGGTTGTTGTCGACATCGATGACCAGCAGACGGATGTACAGATCGCTGGTGCCGAAATTGCGCAGATCCGCCGTCACGCTGGTCAGCCCGGCCGCCAGGTAGTCACCGTCCCAGGCGTCCCGATTGATCGCCACCAGGTTGCTGCCCGAACCACCAGCGCCGACCCCGGACACGATGCGCAGAAAGTGGTCGGCCGGTCCACCCGGCCCGCCGGCTGCCAGGGGCGGGTAGGCGGGAGGCGCCGCGCCGAGGGGTCCCCGCCCGCGGTCCAGCCCTGCGTCGTGCCGTCCTCGAAGTCCTGCACGGCAGTCGGTATCGCCCAGGCCGCGGGCGCCCCCAGGAGCAGCGCGAGAGAGGTCATCGTCTTCAGCAGCTTCACGGGTACCTCCAAGCTGTTCGGTCGCCCTCGATGGCACCGGCCGACGTGCCCATGATGCGTGCCTCCACCTATTGCACGGCCGGCAGCAGCAGACCGATCAGGATCGCGATGATCGCGATCACCACCAGCCCGGCCCGGTAGTAGACCGCGTCGCCGACGCGGATCACGATCGCCGGTGTCGCCCTGGGTCTGCGCCGCGATGCGCACCAGCGCGCCGATCAGCGCGGGTTGAGGGCGTCGGTGACGCTGCCTTCCAGCAAGCGGTCCTCGTCGCGCACGCGCTCGCGCCGCGTGCGCGCTCGATCGCAAACTGGAAGCCTTCGCCCAGGTGCGCCGGGTCGCCAGCACTGCCGGCGCCGGTGCCGGTGGCCAGGTTTATGCGCAGGTCGAAGGCCAGGTTCAGCCGCCCGGCCAGGCCCGGCAGCTCGCGGTTCCAGACCATGCCGTGGCCGTACAAGGTGTCGGCGTCGGCCATCCCCGGCCGCGCCTGGGCAGAACCGGCGGCAGCGGCGGCGAGTGCGGCGCCGGTGGTGGCGAGCAGTTGGCGTCGCGGGTTCATCGGGCGTCTCCTGGTGTCTGCCGGCGGTGCCGGCGATGGCCCGCAGCATGCGTGCGCTGCCCTCGCGGCACGATCCTGCACCTCAGGGATCCCGCTTAATCGTTCTGAAGCGATCGCGATGCCGGCGTTTAAGCTCCGCCACAGCATGGTCGGGATCGACTCCATCCGCTTCGGGAGGCCGGGCGCTTCGAGCTGCAGCCGCGGAGGCGCCGGCTGCTGGCCGATGGTGCGGCGGTGAAGCTGGGCGCACGCGCCTTCGACCTGCTGGCGCTGCTGTTGGCCGAGCGCGAACGCACGCTGGCGCGGCAAGAACTGCTCGAACGCGTGTGGCCCGGCGTCGTCGTTGAACCCAACAACCTGGACGTGCAGGTGTGGACGCTGCGGCGCGCCATCGGCACCGACGCGATCGCGACGATTCCCGGCCGCGGCTACCGCTTTGCCTTGCCGGTGCAGGCGCCGCCGCTGCCCGCCGCGGTGGCCCGCCCGGTGCCTCCACCCGCAACGGCGCCGCTGGCGCGCCTGATCGGCCGCGACGCCGACCTGGCCGAGCTCGCGGCCGGTCTGGCGGCCGGGCGACTGGTCACCGTCACCGGCGCCGGTGGCATCGGCAAGACGCTGCTCGTGCGCCACCTGCTGCAGCGCCTGGCCGGTGAAGGGCAGCGCGACACCTGCTGGGTCGAGCTGGCGAATCCAGCGACGATGCCGATGTGCTGCCCACGGTGGCCGCCGCGCTGGGCGTGCCGCTGGGCGCGGGCGACCCGCAGCAGGCGCTGGCGGCGGCCGTGGCGCCGCTGCAGCTGGTGGTGGCGCTGGACAATGCCGACGCGGTGCCCGCCGGCACGGTGGCGGCGGCGCAGGCGCTGCGGGCACGCTCGCCTGGCGTGCAGGTGGTGGTGACGAGCCAGGTGCCGCTGCGCATGGCCGGCGAGCAGGTGCTGCACCTCGACGGCCTGGCGCTGCCGCCGCCCGATGCCGACGCCGAGGCGGCACTGCGCACGCCGGCGGTCGAGCCTGCTGGTCGAGCGCGCCGCCGATGCCGCCGTCGCCGCCGCGATCT
>JADJYX010000011.1 GCA_016719535.1 Rubrivivax sp.
ACCGTCATCACCGGTACCAGGTTGAAGCCCTGGAACACAAAGCCGATGGCGTCGCGTCGCAGCAGCGTGGCCTGGGTTTCCGGTCAACGCGGCGACATTCTGGCCGCGCAGGCTCACCTGGCCGCCGTCGGCGCGGTCGATCAGCCCGGCGATGTGCAGCAGGGTGCTCTTGCCGCTCCGAAGGGCCGGTCAGCGCCAGCATCTCGCCGCGGCGCAGCGACAGGTCCACGCCCTGCAGCGCACGCACCCCGTGCGTGCCCAGGCGGTAGGTCTTGTGCACGCCAGCCAGGCGGCACGTCGGTGGCGGCGTCCATGGTCACAGCGCCTTCAGCTGGTCGCGCGCAGCCGCGGCCTGCGGGGCATGGGTGGCGGCCGCCTTCTCCAGCCACTGGCGGCGCCGCGCAGGCTGCTGGTCGGCGTCGGCCAGGCGGGCGGCGCGCAGCCACACCACCGCCTTGAAGGGCGCTGGGGCGGCGTCGAACAGCGGGTGCCCGAGCACTTCGTCAGGCTGCTGGCGGCCCCGCTCGCGGCGGTTGAACATCACCGGCAGGTTGAGGAAGGTGGAGGCGGCAATGAAGCGCGCTTCCAGCACCGCCGGCACGCCGCGGTACAGCGGCGCCTCGTGCGCCGGGCCCAGCTGCGCCAGCGCCTTGTCGACCAGGGCCAGCCCATCCTCGGTGTGGCTCATCTTGCGCCAGGGCAACCTCGTCGTCAGCGCGCGCATGGCCAGCGCAGCGCCGGCATAGGCGCGCAGCACGGGGTCGGCCGGGCGGGCGGCCGACAGCCGCGCCAGCCGCTCGGCGGCGTCTTCGATGGCGGCGTGGTCGCCGGCACCGGCCTCGTCGAAGCGCGCCAGTGCGGCGGCCACCTCGGGGTCGGCCAGCTGGCTGGCGCCCGGCGCAGCGCCCGCCTGGGCCGCCGCCGGTGGGCTGGCCACGAGCACGGCAGCCGACGTGACGGCCAGCAAGGTGGGCGGCAACAGCGCGTGCAGGCGGCGTGACGACGCGCGGATCGGGAAGGACGGGGTCTGCATGGCGGCTCCTCGGGGCTGGGATGCCGTGCATGCTGGCCATCGCCGCCGCCGCCGTCAGCGGCCGGGCGACGAAAGGCCGATGGGAGGTGTGAAGTGGCGGTGGGGGCGTGAAATGCGGAGCGGGATGGGGGCGGGGTGCTGGCAACTGCGGGCGCTTCACGCCCGGGGCTTGTGTGCCAGGACGATCGATCTCGCGGGTGGTCAGGGCCGCCGGCCCGCCCGCCAGCGGCAAAGACCCCCGAGCAAGACGGCGAGCAGCAGCGACACGATCAAGAACCAGGCACCGAAGACAGCAAGGGCATAGCCGATGTCCAGGGCATCACCGTCACCGAGCCGGAACTCGCGTTGCGCATCGTGCGCAAGCCCCAGAGACAGGGCGGCCGCGCCGGCCAGCGCGCCGCCTGCCAGCGCCAGACACAGCCACCACCGGCAGCCGCGGCGTCGGGAATGCGGCTCGGCGCCGCCATCCTGGCCTGCCCCTTCCGTGTCCCAGGGCTGGGTGTCGTACAGCGCCTGTACCCGGGCGCCGTAATGGTTGACCCGGGTGGCGTTGATGTTGTTGTAGAGGGTGGCCACATGCGACACCGGGGCGTCAGGCGGCAAATGCGCGCGGATGCGCAACAGCATCTCTGCGCCGGCCCGGATGTTGGGCTCTGCCTTCTCGAGATCGCTGCGTGATCCGAAGGTGTTGCCCCAGTAGGCGACATTGATGTTCATCGGCAGGATGGACTTGTTCCGGCCGATCGCCGAGAGCGGCGCATCGTAGTAGCCATGCGTCGTTTCCATGTACATGATGGCGCTGATCAGCCTGGCATCGACGCCGGTGTCCCTGGCCACTCTGGCAATGGTGGCGCTGTGCCGGTTGACCGCCGAGAACGAGGACAGTTCGACCAGCGGTTTGCTCCCATCGGCCGCGCTGTTGTCGGCAATCTTGAACCAGCAGGTCGAGCGCTGGTCGACCATGGCCGCCTTGCGGCTGCCCGGCGGGCAGTCCGGCGCCTCCTCGCACAGGCCACCCGACAGCGGGTCCGGCAGGTAGACGACGCCGGGCCGGTCATCCTTGCTGAAGATGTAGTTGCGGCCGTCGGCTGTTCGCTTGCGGCAACCGACCTGGTGGTACAGGTACCAGTTGATCTCGGCAGGATCGCGGGTGCGGAAGTTGTAGAAGCAAAGATCGAGTGCCGACATGCCTTTCGACACGACTTCGCTGCGCGTGGCCAGCGTGAACCAGCTGTCGCCGTCGTTCACCTTGTGCTGCAGCGCGTCCGCAGGACGGTAGCCCAGCTCCGGCCTGGCTGGCTTCCTCTCGATCGCGTTGCCTGCGCCCATGATGCGGCCTCCTGCCGGATGCGCGGCCGTCGCGGGTGCGCCGGCCACCAGCCATGGTAGCCAGGTGCCGCGCGCTTGGCTGCATCGACCGTCGCGGCGGGTCCCTCATCCTGTCGATCCGGACCGCGCGGCGTCGATCCGGACATCGCCCGCAGCCCGCTGGGGACGTCGGCGGCTGACGGTCGATGGGCTCGATGACCCCTGTGATCGCCCCCTTGAATGGAGGGGAAAGGTGTGGTCCACAACCTCGATCCAGCCAACGTCGATCCCGACATCCGAGGCCTGCACGCGAGCGTGGGCTCGACGAACGCCCCGCAGGATGGGCCCGGGCAGACCGCGCTGGCCGCTGCGGACGCTTGCCGTCTGCTGCTGACTTGCCAGCTCGAAGGTCGGGTGGTGTTGCGGTGGCCGTCGGGGTTCGGCGCGGCGATCGGCTGCTGCAGCGTGATGCGGCCGCACGGCCTGCCTGCGTCGCCGGCCGTTGCACGCCGCCTGAACGCGAAAGAGGGGCCCGGGCGGGTACTGGCTCCGCGGCGCGGTGACCAGGCCGTCGACGCCTGCGCCTCGAGGGGCGACCCGGTCACCCAGGGTGCCTGGGCCCGGTGACCGCTCGTGCAGCGATCAAGGCGTCCAGCGCATCAGCGTGGCGAGCAGGATCACGATGCCCAGGCCGAGGTTGATCGAGACCCACGTGCGGATGCGTGCCAGCGCCGCGCCACCGGCAGCCCATGCGGACGCCGCCACGGCGCGGTCGAGCTTGCGGTAGAGCACGAAGCGGATGTGCAGGAAGATCGCCACCATCACCACGCCCAGCACCGCCATGATGGTCCAGGCCAGCGGCATCTCGAAGCTGCCGCCCGACTGCACGACCTGCCTGGCCACGCGGCCCAGCATCCACACACCGCTGGCCAGCGTCAGCAGCGAGGCCGCCAGCACGGCCTGGAAGAAGCGGCCGAGCACGTCGTGCATCAGCCGCAGCCGCAGGGGCGCTTCGAGCGGGGCGACGGCCGGACGCAGGAAGAAATGCGCAAACACCATGCCACCGATCCACACGATGATGGACAGCAGGTGAAGGGTCTTGAGGGTTGCATCGATCATCGAAAAGTCCCGTTCATATCAAAAACCAGTCCAGGATCCACGCGCTGCCCCAGGCCCATGCCACCAGCATCAGACCCGCGGTGGCAAACAGCGCCAGCCCCGCCATCGCCAGCCCCAGGACAAGCGCAACCCCATCGCGAAAGACCAGCCCCAGCCCGACGAGCATCAGCGCCAGCGCCGGCAGCATGTTGCCGAAGGGAATCGGCAGCACGATGATGAGGGCCATCACCCCGATCGCAGCGGCGGTCCCTGACCGCGCGCGCGCGACTGCAAGGTGGCTCAGCCGGGCCCTGGCGAAGCGTCCGGCCATGGCATAGGCAGATGCCAGCATCCCCAGCACCCGCCGCGCCCAGTGGTGCGGCAACTCGAGTTCGGCCACCCGCCGGGGCAGGCAAGCGCAGGCGTGGCCGCGCCACATCGCCGCCGCCAGCGCCGCGATCCCCAGGCCGAGCACGGTGCCCACGCCCGGCACGGGCAGCAGGCAGGGCGCTGCCATCAGCAGCAGCAAGGTGCCGTGCGCCGCAGGCCCATGGGCCTGCCCCAGCGTTTGCATCGACACCCGCCCGGCGGGCAGGGCAGCGGCTGCTTCACGCAGCCGCTGCACGATGGATTCGGTCATGTCCTGCTTCCGTCGCTGCCCCGCCAGGCAGGGGTGGGATCGAGCCGTCTGTCGGGCGCGCCCATCGATTCACGACACGGTTGTTGCGGCCGGACGGCGGATCATCACCACCACCAGGGTCACCACGGTCAAGGGCACGACGAAGCCGAGCATCACGCCGGAGAAGGCCTGCAGCGCGTCGTGCTGCTGCGCGGCCAGGATCAGGTAGGCCACGTAGGCCACGTAATAGCCGAGGAAGACGCCGCCTTCCCAGCGCGCAATCTCGCGGCCGCTGATGAAGACCGGCAGGCAGGCGAGTGCCACCGCCAGCATGACCCAGATGTCGAAGGCCAGCAGCGACGGTGCCACCAGCAGGCCCATGTCGCCCGACACCAGCCCCGACAAGCCCAGACAGCCCAGGATGTTGAAGGTGCTGCTGCCGACGACATTGCCGACCGCGATGTCGCGTTCCCCTTTGAGCGCGGCCGCGACGCTGGTGGCCACCTCGGGCATGCTGGTGCCCGCGGCGACGATGGTCAGGCCGATGACGAGGTCGCTCACGCCCAGGGCCCGGGCAAAACCGACCGCGGCCTGCACCAGGTAGTCCGAGCCGAACACCAGTGCGGCCAGGCCGACGGCGATGAGGCCGATCTGCACCGCCCAGTGGCTGTCCCAGGCGCCGACCGCGGCGGGCGCGACCGACCCTGCAAACTCGTCCTGGGCGGCCCGGGTCTCGCGTCGCGACTGCACGACCAGGAAGACGGTGTAGGCCAACAGCAGCGCAAACAGCAGTCCACCCTCCAGGAACGAGAGCTTGCCGTCGAGCGTCAAGGCCAGCAGCAGCAGGCTCGCGCCCAGCATGATCGGCACTTCCTGCCGGATCAGCTGGCTGTTGACCACCAGCGGCGCGATGAGGGCACTGATGCCCAGGATGAACAGCACGTTGAAGATGTTGCTGCCCACCACGTTGCCGATGCCGATGTCGGTCCTGCCGTCGAGCACGGCGCCGACGCTCACGGCAAGCTCGGGTGCACTGGTGCCGAAGGCGACGATGGTCAGCCCGACGACGAGCCGGCTGATGCCGAACGACAGGGCCAGCCTGGACGCGCCGCGCACCAGCACGTTGGCGCCGATGACCAGCAGCATCAGGCCGCCCAGAAACATGAGCAGGTTCACGATCGGGCACCGTCACGGCAGCGATCTGGAAACCGCACAGCGGTCCGCAGCGGGGGCCATGGCGCCGTCACGGCATCCGATCGACGTGCTGCCGTCGCGTCGTGTCGGCCCGAGATGGGCCAAGCCGTCATGCGGCCGCCTGAGGGTGCGGCTGGGGAGGGCCGCCGCCGCCGCCGCGGCGGCGCCACATCGCAATCAGCAGGTGCAGGCCCGCCCCCAGCAGCACGAGCAGCACGCTGCCGAAGCCCCAGATCGCCCAGGCCAGCACGCTCAGGCCGCCAGCCAGTGCCGGCGCGGCCTGAAGCAGACCGTCGACAGCCTGTGCCAGGACAGCCAGCAGCGACGTCATCGCCTGCACGATCTCCGGTGGCGCCCAGGCGGCCAGCCAGTCCGGCAGACGAAGGTCTCCGGCGCCCGCTGCGGCGCCCGTCAACGCGCCGGCGTTGGAGACCGTCCATGCGGCGACGGCATGCAGCGCCCAGGCTGTCACCGACCAGAGCGCCAGCAGGCTGAACACCACGAACCAGCTGAGTGCGTAGAACATGATCGATTCCCTTTTTGATGAACGATGGCGGGCGCGATTCTTCCCCTGCTCAGGATTCGAACAAACCAGCGTCAGACAGACATAGACTTCGGACTTTCCGATGTGGAGCGGCCGTGCTCAACTACCGCCATCTGTACTACTTCTGGGTCGTCACCAAGGAAGGCGGGTTCGCCCGTGCCGCCGAACGGCTGGACATGGCGGTGCAGACCATCAGTGCGCAGGTGCGCGAGCTCGAGAAGGCGCTCGGCCACCAGCTGCTCAAGCCCGCCGGCCGCGGCGTCGCCTTGACCGAGCCGGGCCAGGCCGCCTTCGCCCGCGCCGAGGAGATCTTTCAGCTCGGCCAGCTGATCCCCGACGAAGTGCGGGAGGCGGCCAGTGGCAAGGTTGCCCGCCTGGCCGTCGGCCTGTCGGACGGCATTTCCAAGCTGGCCGCGCATGCGCTGCTGGAGTCCGTGCTCGCCACGCCCTCGTTGCGTCTGGTCTGTCACGAAGGCGAGTTCGAGCAACTCCTGGCCGAACTGGCGCTGCATCACCTGGACCTGGTGCTGGCCGGCCAACCGGCACCGCGCAACCCCAACCTTCGCCTGACGAGCGAACGGCTGGTCGAATCGCCGGTCGACTGGTATGGGCCCGCCGCCCATGTGCACAAGGCCGATGTGGACCGGTTTCCGCAATCGCTCGACCGTCTGCCCGTGCTGTTGCCGACCGGCCACTCGGCGCTGCGCCCCACCCTCGATCGCTGGTTCGAGGCCCACGGCTTGCGGCCGCACGTCGTCGGCGAGTTCGAGGACAGCGCGCTGATGGCGGTATTTTCCGCGCGCGGGCTGGGCGTATTCCCGGTCAGCCGCCTGGGTGCAAGCGACGTGGGCCTGATGCGGGGACTGCGCCTGCTCGGGCGCTGCGACGGCGTGAAGGACGAGATCCACGCCATCCGCTCACGCCGCGGACAGCACCACCCGCTGGTGCTGCAGGTCATCGCCGCGGCGCGCGCCTGAGCTCGCGCGTTCAGGCGGCCTGCGGGTCGGCAGCGAGCAGGCTGTCTGCCTGTGCTTCGTCGCCGATGCCCCAATGGCGGCGGGCAGCCGACAGTACCAGCGCTTCGCCGTCGGCCAGATGGCGGTCGGCGCGCGCGGCCGCGACCGCGAGCCGCAGCACCCGGCGCTGCAGCCCCGGCTCGTCCACCTCGGCCAGCAGCGACGCCAGCACGCCGTCGTCCACGCTGGCCATCATCGACCCACCGGCATGGGCACCCAACAGGAGGTCCTCGCACAGCGACTGGACGATGTGCGGCATGCCGTCGGCCGCCAGTCCCAGCTGGCGCGGCCCGTCGAGCTGATTCCAGGCATCGAATTCCGACCGGCAGACATGGCCGTCGGCGATGAGGACGATGGCCACGATGCGTGCAGCGGCTTCCGGGCTGTTGCGGGGGTAGGAGCGCATGGCGTTGTCTTCCTGTCGTGAGGGGTTGGGGTGTCGGGCCGGTCAGTTGCACCGGCGGCGGCGGTGCTGCAGGCCTGTGACATGCGGCTGCGCGGCCCGGACCGTGAGTCGCTGGTCAGCCACGAAGGGCTGGAGGGGCCGGCCGCGATGTCGTGTGGGCATGGCTGAATGTGAATCCGCTGTGGATTCTGAAAAAGCAGAATCTCCGTGACCCGACATTCGGCTAAACCGAACTTCCGGACAACCCGGTGCCACCGCTGCACGGGGCCGGGAGCGCGCACGCTTCAGGCCCGGGCCGGGTGGACTGTGCTGACCACGGTGCGGACAAAGGCCCGGGCGCCTCGCGCGTAGTCCCACTGCTCGATGAGGCAGCCGCCCTGGGGTGCGACCGCGCCCTGCCAGCGCAGCAGGTTGACCGAATTCGGAACGCCCTCGCGCACCCGCGACGAGACGGCCGTTCCTGCCTGCACCGCCCACATCGGTCGTGCCAGGCCGTGCAGCGCCTGCACGTAGGGCAGATGGATGTGCCCGCCCATGACGAGGTCGGCACCGGCGGCAGCCCAGCGCCGCAATGCGGCGGCATGGCCGCGCAGGCGGTTCGATGCGTCTTCCGCCCGTGTCACGGCCACGGGCTGGTGCACCACCACCACGCGCAACTGGCCGGCCGCGGCGCCCGCCAGCAGCCGCGCCACGCGGTCGACCTGAGGCCCGGAGATCTCGCCATGCTTGTGGCGCCAGACCCGCGTGGTGTTGACGCACACCACCATCAGGTCGGGCGCGCAGTGCACGGGTTCGAGGTCGTCACCAAAGGCCGCGATGTATCGCCCGTAGGGACGGCGCAGGCGTGCCCACGGCTCGAACAGCGGCAGGTCGTGGTTGCCCGGAACGGCCAGCACCGGCACGCGCAGGCGGTCCGTGAAGGCGCGGGCCGCGCGGAACTGCGCCGGCCGTGCGCGCTGCGTGATGTCGCCCGACAGCACGAGCAGATCGGGCTGCTGCTGGCGCGCCAGCATGACCAGCGCTTCGACGACCTCCGCTTGCTCGGTGCCGAAGTGCGGGTCCGAGATCTGCAGCAGGATGCTCACCCGCCAGCCCCTGCAGTGTCGGACGCGGGGTCGGGCGTGGTGCCGGCGGCGGTGTCATCGCGCTGCGGCATCAGCAGGTACAGGGGCCTGGCGAGCACGCGAAAGTCGAGCGGCGCGCGCATCGTCGCCACCTCACCGTCGAAGGCCACCTTGACCCTGCGGCGGCCAGGCGCCAGCGTGGGTCTGACCACCATGTGGTCGAACTCGAAGTGCTCCACGCTCTGCGCTTCACCGAGCGTGCCCATGGCGCCGCGCAGCATCAGTGCGATCATCGACAGCGTGCCGACCGGCCGCAGCATGACGGCGGTGATGCGACCACCTGCCGGGCCGCTGTCAGGGTGCTGCTGCGGCGGCAACCCGAGTTGGTCCAGCTGCAGCCGGTTGTTGCCCACGAAGAGGGTCAGGGTCCGCACATCGCGCACCGATGCGCCCTGTTCGATGTGCAGGCGCAGCTGCCGCTGCGCGCGCAGCAAGGTGGCGCCGGCGGCCCAGAACGCCACCCACCGGCTGCGTCCGAAGCGCGCCTTGTACGCCTCGCGGTCTTCCAGCAGATCGGGGTAGAGCCCGACGCTGGCATTGACCAGGAAGATGCGCTCGTTGATGCCGGCCACCTGCACCGGAGCCGGCGCCGAATGCAGCAGCAGACGGACCGCGGCGGTCGGGTCGGCGGGAATGCCATGCGTGCGGGCGAAGTAGTTGAACGTGCCCTGTGGCACCACCCCCATGGCGCAGCCGGCAGCGTGCGCGGCCTGCGCCACCGCATTGAGCGTGCCGTCGCCACCGACGGCGACCACGGCCGTGCGCGTGGCGACGGCCCTGGCCGCAGCCTGGTGCGCCACGCCGGCCAGCGCGGCGGGGCTGCAGAAGCGCAGGTTGCCGCAGCGTCCGTCGGCCCGCAGCGCGGCTTCGATGAGGTCGCGCTTTTCCTGCGCGACGCTGCTGCCCGCAGCCGCATTGATGACGAACTGCAGCGGTGCGGCGGGATCGAGTTCGGGGCCAGGGGTCATGGGCCGTCGGGACAGGTCGTGGCGAACGACTTCAATCGCGGTGCAGCAGCTCACCGAAGAGGGTGTGCTCACCCCCCTTGCGATCGGCGCCGGGTGCGTCGTACAGGACGAGCCAACTTGCCTTGCCGCCCGCCAGCGCCGGTGGCAGAACGCAAATCGCCGCGGCGCGGGTGCTGCCGCGTCCGTGCGGCCGCGAGACCGACCCGGTCGGCGACGCCTCGAAACACACCGTGTCGCGGTTGGCTGCCAGCAGCGGCCGGGCCGCGGGCCACCCGAAGACGAGGGTCTCGCCGTTCGGCGCCATCGTCGGATCCGCCGGAATGCACAGGTCATCAGCGCAGAAGTGCAGATCGCTCACGACCAGGCCGTCGAGCTGCAGGCAGTGCTCGCCGTCGCGCGCGCAGGCGTCGGCGCCAGCCACCCTGAGCCCGTCGCCGGTGAGGGCCGCGCCCGACAGGTTGGCCCGGGCCAGTGAGCCGGGCGCGAATTGCAGGCGGACGGCATGGGCCGTTCGGGCATGGGGCATGGGGTCTTTCTCCGTGGGGCGAGGCGCCAGCAAGGTGCGGGCGCTGCAGGGCATGCCGGCGGCCATCGCCGAACGGCTTAGTGTGCGGCCGAAGCCTCGTCGCAGGGTCAGGTTCGACCGCTGCTGACCATCCGAAAGTCCGCACTTCAGCAGCGCCACGCGCTCCGGCGTCAAGACAGTCCGCGCGCACCCGAGGCCCGTGAGGCCAGTGCCCGTCAAGTCCCGCCATGCGCGAGCCACCGCGCGGGGCGACCCGACCGAGCGGCGCGGGCGCCAACACTTCATCCGTCACGCGCGCCGGATGCACGGAGGCGGCGGGGCCTTGCCGTGGGTGCGATGGTCGCGCTGCCGTCGGCTTCGATCGTCACCTGTTCCCGGGCGCGCCCGGCCGCTTCGGCCCAGGCAGCGCGGCATGGCCGGCAACGCCCGCGCTCCACGGTCGGCGCCGACCCGGCGCTACAGTCTGCGCCCGACCACCGAATGCGCCCGATGCCGATGCACACCCGCCTGTCCCGTGCCGAGGTTCCCGTCGAATCCACCTGGAACCTGAGCGACCTGTTTGCCGACGAGGCCGCCTGGGAGGCCGGATTCCGGGCCGTCGACGAGGCGCAGCAGGCCTTCGGGATCTACCAGGGAAAACTGGGCGATGTGGGCGGCGGTGCCGCCACGCTGCTGGCCTGCCTGAATGCCCTCGAAGCATTGCAGCTGCGCCTGATGCGCGTGGGCACCTTCGCGCGGCTGCGCAACGCGCAGGACGGCACCCACCCGCAGCACCAGGCCGCGATGGCCCGCGTGGCGGCGCTGCATGCCAGGGTGGAGGCCAGCACGAGCTTCGTCGACGACGAGATCCTGGCCCTGCCCGAGGGCCTGCTGCAGCGCTTCAGGGCCGCCGAGCCGGGGCTGGCCGATTTTGCGGTCCATCTGAACCGGCTGCTGGAACTGCGCCCCCACCGGCTGGGTGCCGATACCGAGCGGGCGCTGGCCGCGCTGGGCGAGGTGCTGGATGCGCCGGCAATGATCTACAACCGCTCCAAGGCCGGTGACCTGCGGTTCGCGCCCTTCACCGACGACGCGGGAACGGTCCATGCCAATTCGTTCAACGGTTTCGAGTCCAGGTTCGAAACCCACAGCGACACCCGCGTGCGCCGCAGTGCCTGGGCCTCGTTCAGCGCCGGTCTCGAGGCCTACAACCAGACCTACGCCGCCACCTTCGCCACCGAGGTCAACAAGAATGTCGCGCTGGCGCGGCTGCGCCGATACCCCGGCACCGAGGCCTTCCTGCTGCAGCCGCACCAGATGCCGCATGCGGTCTACAGCAATATCCTGGACATCATCCAGTCCGGTCTGGCACCGCACATGCAGCGTTATGCCCGGCTGCGCCGGCGGGTGCTGGGGCTGGACCAGCTGCTGTACTGCGACATCAAGGCGCCGCTGGACCCCGATTTCAACCCGCGCATGCCCTATGACGAGGCTGCCGGTTGATCCTGGACGCGCTGGCGGTGATGGGGCCCGACTACGTGGACTTCGCGCGCCGGGCGCTGACGCAGCGCTGGGTCGACCGCGCCGACAACATCGGCAAGTCCTCGGGCGCCTTCTGCTCCTCACCCTACGGCGTGCACCCGTACATCCTGATCACCTGGTCGGACACGATGCGCAACGTCTTCACGCTGGCGCACGAGCTGGGCCACGGCGGGCACTTCCATCTGGCGATGCAGCACCAGCGCTTCGTCAACGTGCGCCCGGCCATGCCCTTCATCGAAGCGCCGTCGATCATGAACGAGATGCTGCTGGCTCAGCACATCCTGGCCCGCAGCCAGGAGCCGCGGCTGCGGCGCTCGGTCATCATGCAGGTGCTGGGCACCTACCACCACAACTTCGTGACGCACCTGCTCGAGGCCGAGCTGCAGCGCCAGGTGTATGCGCTGGCCGAAGGCGGCGGCTCCATCACCGCGGCCGTGCTGAACGACTGCAAGGGGCGCATCCTGGCCGGGTTCTGGGGCGATACGGTGGCCATCGACGACGGCGCGCGCATGACCTGGATGCGCCAACCCCATTACTACATGGGCCTGTATCCGTATACCTACGCGGTCGGCCTGGTGGCGTCGACCGCCATGTCGCTGTGCATGCAGCAGGAGGGCGCGCCCGCGGTGCAGCGCTGGCTGCAGGTGCTGCAGGCCGGCGGCACGCGCAGGCCGCTCGAACTGATGCAGATGGCCGGCATCGAGATGAGCACGCCGCAGCCCATCCACGACGCGGTGGCCCATGTCGGCCGGCTGGTCGACGAGCTGGAGCGGTCGTTCGATTGAGCGCTTCGGGTCGGCAGCGGCGCGGCGATGCGGCCGGCACACGCTGCCCTTTGTCGTCGATCACGTTCCCGTCCCGGCCCGCGGTCTCGTGCAGCGTGGCGATGATGCCGCAGCTCGACGGTGTCGGGCGCCATGAACCCGCACGGCGCGCGCGCATGGGGCTCAGCGCTTGCCGGCTTCGGGCTGCAGACCGACCACCACCGCGCGCGAGCGCTGGTGCGAGAAGACGCCGGCCGGAACCTGCAGCGGGATTTCGCGCACCAGGGCCAGCGTGCGGGCGTCATAGATCGCGATCCGGCCGCTGTCGCGGCTGAGGCAGCGGTCGCCGCCGCTGCGCGAGCTGACATCGATGAAGTCGCCGCGCGCGGTGTATTCGGGGAAGTGCGAATGGCCGAAGCTGCCCGGCACCGTGATCGTGCGCACGACTTCCAGCGTCTGCTCGTCGATGAACTGGATCTTGTCGGCATTCGGCCCGGTGCCGACGATGTCGACGACGATGTAGGGCGCATCCGGATGGGCGGCCGGCGATTCCGTCGGCCCGATGACCGGAATGCGCTTGACGACCTCGAAGCTCTTCATGTCGAATGCCGTGACCTCGTGCGGCGTGCACGGGCGGCTGCCGATATTGGTCACGATGCCCAGCATACGGCCCCGGGAGAGGACGACAGCGCCGGACCCCACGTGCGGCTGGCAACCCGCCTGGATGCGCTGCACGAGACGCTTTTCGGCCAGGTCGATGACGGCGACGATGTCGTCGTCGTACGAGGCCACGACGACCTGCCGCCCGTCGGCCGACACAAAGCCGTCGTGCAGGTGGCGGCCGACGCCGTCGATCACGGTGACCGGAAAGTCGGGCGGGCCGAGGTCGACGATCCACACCTGCCTCGCCTGCTCGTGCGCGACGACGAAGACGTCGGCGAAGGGTGTCGCGAGCAGCATCCCGGCGTCGGACTCGAGCGGTCGGCCGTCGGCGCCGGTGCTGCGCAGCGGCAGCAGCTTCAGCGGCTCGAGCGTGGCGGCGTCCACGATCACCAGCGCATGCGGGACGTAGGACCCGGCGGCGACGAAGCGGCCGTCGCGCGAGACGGCGAGCGACGCGCCATTGAGCCCGGCGCGCACCTTGCGTACCGTCTGCAGGCTGTAGAGGTCGATCTTGTGCACCCAGCCCATGTCGTCGCGCACATAGGCCCAGCGCGGGTCGCGCGGGTGGTGGTCCATCAGGTGCGGCGCCCGGCCGGTCCGGACCTCGCCCACCGTGCGGTGCGTGCGGCCGTCGACGAAGACGACGCGCGCGGCGTCGCCCGCCGCGTGGCGGCCGCGCACCATCACCGTCATCAGGTCGGCGATGTCGGCGATCGGGCAGGCGGGCCGCGCCGGCAGCCGGGACTCGTCGGCGACCCGCACGGTGAGCGAGCGGCAGATGTCGTCGATCGTCCACGTCGGGCTGGACCGGGGTTGCGTGGTGACCAGCCTGGCGATGCGGTCGCGGTCGCGGCCGGACAGCGTGCGGTTCCAGGTCGGGTGCGGAGGCATCAGCGTGGTGGCGCTGCCGGCCAGGATGCGGGCGCCAACCTGGGCCGCGGTCAGCCGCGTGTCGTCGCGGTTGAGCGCCGGCGCGATATGGCCACCGCGGTCGGCGCCGTGGCAGACGGCGCAGCGATCGGCATACAGGCGCTCTGCGCGTGCCGTCTCGTCGTCGGCGTGCGCGGGCGCCGCCGTCAGGGCCGCGGCGACACACGCCGGCGCGCCGGGCCTGCGCGCCGGCTGCGGGCAGGAAGCTTCGTCATCGCCGGCTCCACCTTGCAGGCAAGCTGCCGGCCATCATCAGGTCACCGCTCGTGCACTCGACGCCCAGTCACAGGCTGCGCAGCAGCTCGCTCACGCCGTCCCACACGATCTGCACGCCCAGGCACAGCAGGATGAAGGCCGACAGCCGCAGGAAGACGATGGTGCCGGTTTCGCCCAGCGGCTGCAGCAGCCGCTGCGCGTAGCGAAAGGCCAGGAACAGCAGCGCGGCGATCACCGCCAGTGCCAGCACGCCGCCGCCGAAGCGCGCCAGCGACAGCGCCAGCCGCTGCTCGTGCAGCGAGGCGCCGACGGTGATCGCCGCCGCGATCGAGCCCGGCCCGCAGCTGATCGGGAAGGTCAGCGGGTAGAAGGCCTGCCGGCGCGCCTGCTCGGGGCTGAAGGCATCGGCCAGCGCGGCGCGGCGGTCGGCGCCGGACTGATCGGCGTTGAGCAGCCGCCACGCCGTCGACGCCACGATCAGCCCGCCGCCGACGCGCACGATCGGCAGCGAGATGCCGAAGACGTCGAGCACGTAGGAGCCGATCAGCATCGCTCCCAGCACGAGGAAGAACATGTTGCGCGCGATGCGCCGCGCCAGGCTGGCGCGCGTGGCTGCGCTCGCACCTTCGGTGAGCCCGAGGAAGATGGGCGCGGTGGCCGCCGGGTTGAGGATGGGCAGGATCGTCGCCAGCACGAAGAGAAAGCTCTTGCCGAAGGCGAGCGCGAGCGCGGCAGGGTCCATGCGCTCAGCGGCCGTGCTCGCGTTCGGCCAGCTCGCGCAGGCGGCGCCGCAGCCGGCGCTCCTCGGCCTGGCCGGCGAGCCAGTCCTCGCGCACCGCGCGCCACAGCGCCAGCGCCATCAGCAGGATGACGAGCGTGAACGGCAGCGCGAAGACGATGGTGGCCGTCTGCACCGCCTGGATGCCGCCGGCCATCAGCAGCGCCGCGGCGATGCCGGCCACCAGCAGACCCCAGGTCACCTTGACGCGCGTCGATGGATCGGGATTGCCGCCGGTGCTCATCATGCCCAGCACCAGCGTGGCCGAGTCGCCCGAGGTGACGAAGAACACCAGCACCAGCACGGTGGCGACGAGCGACAGCAGCGCGCCCAGCGGCAACTGGTCGAACAGGGCGAACAGCGCGGTCGAGACGTCGGCCTTGACGGCCTCGGCGATCGGCGCGCCCTGGAAGATGTCCAGGTGCAGCGCGGTGCCGCCGAAGACCGAGAACCAGACGAAGGCCGCCGCCGTGGGTGCCAGCACGGTGCCGACGACGAATTCGCGGATCGTGCGCCCGCGCGAGACGCGCGCGATGAACAGGCCGACGAAAGGCGACCAGGCGATCCACCAGGCCCAGTAGAAGACCGTCCAGCCGCCGACCCAGCTGCTGTCGCGGAAGGGCGTCGTGCGCAGGCTCATGCGGACGAAGTCGCTGGCGTAGTTGCCCAGCGTCGTCGTCAGCGTGTCCAGGATGGCCACCGTCGGCCCGAGCAGGAAGACCGCCAGCGCCAGCAGCGCGGCGACGACGAGGTTGAAGCTCGACAGCCACTTGATGCCGCGCTCGACCCCGGTGACGGCCGAAGCCAGGAAGAGCGCGGTGGTGACGGCGATGATGCCGAGCTGCGATGCCGTGCCCACCGGCAGCCCGAAGACGCGCGCCAGCCCGCTGTTGATCTGCAGCGCCCCCATGCCCAGCGACGCGGCGACGCCGAAGGCGGTGGCGATCACCGCCAGCACGTTGAACAGCAGCGACAGCCGCTGCACCGGGCGCCACGGCAGCGCCTCGGTGGCGGTGCTGACCAGCGCCGGCCCGCCGCGGCGAAACTGGAAATAGCCGATCGCCAGCGCCACCACGGCGTAGATGGCCCACGGGTGCAGGCCCCAGTGGAAGAAGCTGTAGCGCATGGCCGCGTTGGCCGCCTCGGGCGTGCCCGGCGCGATGCCCGGCGGCGGCGCGCCGTAGTGCGACATCGGCTCGGCCACGCCCCAGAACACCAGGCCGATGCCCATGCCGGCGGCGAACAGCATCGCAAACCAGGCGGTGGTGGAGAATTCGGGCTCCTCGTCGTCGGCGCCGAGCTTGAGGTTGCCGTAGCGGCTGAAGGCCAGCAGCGCGCTCATCACCACCAGCGCCAGCACCACCCACAGGTAGAACCAGCCGAAATTCTTCGTGATCGCGGCCAGCGCGGTGTCGAAGACCGCGCCCAGCGAGGCCGGCGCGATCAGCCCCCAGGCGACGATGATGGCGATGGCGCCGGCGGAGATGAGCATCTGCACGGGGGGTCCTCCTTGCATTCCTGCGCCTCGCCGTGCGGTCCGAGCCGGGCGCCCGGCGCGCAATCCCCGCACCGCGGGTGTCGAGTGAATTTGTATAAATGCAATGTTATCCGCTCCTGCACCCGCCCCGCCGCCTCAGGGCTTGTACCGACCCCGGATGGGCTAGCTCTTCGTCGTGATGGCGGGCGCGTGGCGGCCTGCCTACGATGCCGCGCGGCCTGCAACCCGGCGGCCGAGCAGGAGACCCGGCATGCCGATCGACACCCCCGCGACCCGCGCGCTGGCGCTGGCGCTGACCCTGGCCGCCAGCGCCCCGCTGGCCCGCGCCGAGCCCACGCTGATGGCGCCCGACTGGGCCGGCGCTGCCTGCGCGCAGTGGAACCGCACGCCCACGTTGCTGGACGGCCTGGCCGGCGAGTGGATGCGCAACGACGGCGGCAAGGGCTTCAAGGTGATCCACCTCTACCGCAGCGACTGCGGCGAGGCCACGCGGGTGGAGCTGCGCATCGGCGCCCGCGACGGCCAGGCGCGCTGCCTCTACGGCGGCAAGGTGGAGACGGCGCCGCTGAATGCGGCGGTGGACTACACCATGCATGCCACCACCGCGCGCTGGGGCGAGATGGGCAAGGGCGACTACGGCCCCATGCGGGCGATGATGTTCGGCCGGCTCGAATTTGTCGGCCCCAAGCTGGAGGCCATGGGCGTGATGGTGCCCTTCGAGGCCTTCCTGCTGCTGGTGGGCAAGGTGCCGGGCGACCTGGCGGCCTGCCCGGCGCGCTGAGCGCCGGGGCGGGCCGGTGCCTCAGCGCTCCACCGTCCGGTTCCAGCGCGCATTCCACTCCGGCCGCACCGGGTTGATGGCGTCCCAGTCCAGCGCCACCACGTTCTTCATGTAGACCTTGAACTGCTCGACCGTGGCCTGGGCCTGCGGCGAGCCGACCTGGGTCTTGGTGTTGCTGGGGATCTGGCTGCCGAATTCCAGTGCCGCCGCCTGCGCCTGCGGCGTCAGCAGGAATTCGGCCAGCTTCTGTGCCAGCACGGGGGCATCGTTGTTGGCGGTCACGCACTCGGCCACCATCAGCAGCACCGAGCCTTCCTTGGGCTGGGCATATTCCATCGGGATGCCCTTGGCCTTCTGCACGGCCACGCTGGTGGGCGTGAGCGGGAAGATCGCCGCCTCGCCGGTCTGCACCATCTCGCTGAGCTTGGCCGAACTGGGGATGTACTCCAGCACGTTGGGCCCGATGGTGCTGCGCCACTTGGCGAAGCCGGGGTCGACATTCTTCTCGCTGCCGCCCTGGATGCGGTTGAACATCAGGAAGCCGTGCAGCCCGAAGCTGCTCGACGGCAGCGACTGGAACACCACCTTGCCCTTGAACTTGGGATCGGCAAAGTCCATCCACGAGGTGGGTGCGGGCCACTTGTTCTGGTCGAACATCTTCTTGTTGTAGCCAATGCCCGTCATGCCGACGTTCACGCCCGCGGCCATGCCACCGGCCATGCGCGCGCTGGGATACAGGTCCTTGAGCACCGGTGAATCGGCCAGCTTCTGGCACAGGCCCATCTTGACGGCGCGCATCATCACGCCGTCGTCGAGGAACATCACGTGCACCGGCGGCTTCTCCTTGCTGGCCTGCACCTTGGCCAGGATGTCCGACGAGGTGCCGGGCACCACCACCACCTTGACGCCGTGGATGCGCTCGAAGGCCGGGAACACGTACTTGGTGTACGACTGCTCCATCACGCCGCCGTTCATGCCGATGTACAGGGTCTTGGTCTGCGCCTGTGCGGCACCGGCGGCCAGCAGGGAGACGGCCACGGACAGGGCCAGGGAAAGCATTCGGGGCTGGGACATGGGTGCTCCTTCTACGGGGTTGCGGGGGATGAACTGAAACGTTGGATGGCGAACGGCTCGAGCGGTACGCCGGGCTGGCCGTGGGCCACCCATTGCGCCAGCGCCTCGCCGACCGCGGGGCCGGTCTGGAAGCCGGCGCCGCAGAAGCCGAAGGCATGCAGCAGCTGCGGGTGGCGCGTGGACGGGCCGATGACGGGCTGGTGGTCGGGCAGCGAGCCCTCGACGCCGCTCCAGAAGCGGATCACCTGCGCATGAGCCAGCGGCGGAAACAGCTCGGCCATGCGCTGGCACAGCTCGGCAATGGCCTGCGCGCGCGGCGCGGCATGCAGCGGGTTGCTGGCGGCGCCGCGGCTGCCGCCCATCACACAATTGCCGCGCGTGGTCTGGCGGCCATAGATGCCGCCGCCCTCGACGCCGATATTGACGTCCATGAAGCGCGGCAGCGGCTCGGTGACGGCCATGCCGGGGTGGATGCTTTCCATCGGCGCGTCATCACCGAAGGTGCGCGCCAGCTGCAAGGCCCAGGCGCCGGCGCAGTTGAGCAGCCAGCGGGCGCGCACGCTCAGGCCCTGGCCGTTGCCCAGCACGAAACACTGGCCATCGTGATCGAGTTCGGTGACCTCGCAGTGCTCGATCACGCAGGCACCGGCGGCGCGGGCGGCACGCGCAAAGGCCGGGCTCACCAGGCGCGGATTGGCATGGCCGTCGCCCGGGCACCAGGAGGCACCGATGGCCTGCGCGCCCAGCCAGGGGTAGGCGGTGCGGAAGGTGGCGCCGCTGCTCAGCTGCAGGTCCAGGCCGTGGCCGTCCACCAGGCGGGCATAGGCTTCCAGGCGTGCCAGGTCGGCCTCCGACCGCGCCAGCTTCAGGTGGCCCGAGCGCACATATTCGCCGTCGATGCCGACCAGCGCGGGCAACTGCTCCCACAGCTGGCGCGAGCGCAGCGCCAGCGGCAGCTGCGCCAGCCCGCGGCCCTGCACGCGCACGCCGCCGTAGTTGACGCCGCTGGCAGCGGCGCCGCAGTGGCCACGTTCCAGCAGCGTCACCGTCAGGCCGAAGCGGCGCAGAAACAGCGCCGCGGCACTGCCGACGATGCCGCCGCCGACGATGGCCACGTCGGCCTGCAGGGTCCCGGATGCAGGCTCAGTCATCCCGTTCCCCGGGCGGCACCGGCGTGGACTGCGCCAGCGCGGCCCCCAGCACGGCCACCGGCACCGGCTTGACGGGCGGCTGGCTGCGCAGACGGCCGACCTCGGACAGCGCGCAGCCGGCGGCGTCGGCCAGCAGCCGCGCCGCGGCGGCGCCGCACATCCGGCCCTGGCAGCGGCCCATGCCGATGCGCGTCAGCGCCTTCAGGCGGTTGAGCTCGTGCGTGCCGGCGTCGCGCACGCACGCGCGCAGCTCGCCGGCCGTCACCTCCTCGCAGCGGCAGACCACCAGCTCGTCGCCGGTCTGCGCGGCCCAGTCGGCGGGCGGCGGGCTCAGCACCTCGACGGCGGCGCGGAAGCGCCGATGCGGTCGCTGCGCACGCTCCAGCATGGCGGCGCGTGCGGTGTGCACGGTCTGGCCACGGTCCTGCAGCAGCGCCAGCGCGGCCCTTTCACCGGCCAGCTCGGCGGCATCGGCGCCGCCGATGCCGGCGCCGTCGCCGGCCAGATAGACGCCGGCCACGCTGCTGCGGCCGGCGGCGTCGCGGCGCGGCAGCCAGGCCTGGTCCAGCTCGTCCCAGTCGAAGGCGCAGCCGGCCAGGTCGGCCAGTTGCGTCTCGCTGCGCAGGCCGTGGCCGAAGGCGACGGCGTCGCAGTCGGTGACGTGGTCCGTTGTGCCCTGCCGCCAGTGCAGGCGCTGAACGCGGCCATCGCCTTCGGCACGCCGCAGCTGCACGCCGCGCCGCACCGGCACGCCGGCCAGCCGCAGCTGCGCCAGGTAGAGCGCCCCCTTGGCGGCCATGGCTGGGCGCGCCAGCAGGCCCGGCAGCGCGCGCCGCGGGGCGTCGGGCGGCGCGGCGTCCAGTACCGCCAGCAGCTGCGCACCGGCCTTCAGGTATTGCCAGGCCACCAGGTAGAGCAGCGGCCCGCCACCGGCCAGCACCACGCGCGGGCCGATCAGCGTGGCCTGGGCCTTCAGCGCGATCTGCGCGGCGCCGAGCGTGAAGACGCCCGGCAGCGTCCAGCCGGGGAAGGGCAGCACGCGCTCGGCGGCGCCGGTGGCCAGGATCAGCGCGTCGACGCGCAGCGTGTCGGCACGGCCGTGTTGCAGCAGGTGCAGCGTGCGGTCTTCGATCTGCCACACCAGCGTGTCGGGGCGATGGTCGATGCGGCCCTGCAGCGCGGCGAAGCGGTCGAAGAGGGCCTGCGCCTTGCCGGCCTCGAACCCGTACAGCGCCGACGGCGGGCGCTGGCGCGGGACCGGCGGCTGACGGTAGACCTGGCCGCCGATGCGCGGCGCCTCGTCGATCAGCACCGGGCGCAGGCCGGCGTCGGCCAGCGTGGCGGCGGCGCGCAGGCCGGCGGGGCCGGCACCGACGATGGCCACGGTGCTCATGCCGGCCGCCCCGTCAGCAACTGCATGCCCGCTTCCAGCGGCGTGCTGCACCCGCGCAGGCGGCGGCCGTCGGCCAGGCTCATCCAGCAGTCCTGGCAGGCGCCCATCAGGCAGAAGCCGGCGCGCGGGCTGGCGCTGAATTCGGTGTGGCGCAAGCGGTCGCCCTGCGCCAGCACGGCGGTCAGCACGGTGTCGCCGTCGACGCCGGTGCAGGCCACGCCGTCGAGCGTGAAGGGCAGCGGCCTGCCTGGCGAACCGGCCAGTCGCACGAGCAGCGGTCGGGTCGTCATCGCTGCCCCACCAGCACCTTGTCCAGGCCGTACAGCCGGTCCAGCAGCAGCATCACCACCGCGGTCAGGCCGACGATGAGTGCCGACACCGCGGCCATCATGGGGTCGATCGACTCGGTGGCCAGCATGTACATGCGCACCGGCAGCGTCACCGTCTGCGGGCTGGTGATGAAGATCGACATCGTCACCTCGTCGAAGCTGTTGATGAAGGCCAGCATCCAGCCGCCGGTGATGCCGGGCAGCATCAGCGGCAGCGTCACGCGGCGGAAGGCTGTCCAGTGGCTGGCGCCCAGCGACAGCGCGGCCTGCTCGATGCTGCGGTCGGCCCCCGTGAGTGCCGCCACCATCAGCCGCAGCGCATAGGGCGTGACGATGACCACGTGGGCCAGCGTCAGCCACAGCGCCGAGCCGCGCACCTCGAGCAGCGCAAACAGCCGCAGCATGGCCACGCCCAGCACCAGGTGCGGCACGATCAGCGGGCTCATCAGGAGGCCGTTGAGCGCCTGGCGGCCGGGAAACTCGTGCCGCGCGATGGCCAGCGCCGCCGGCACCGCCAGCACCACCGCCAGCGTGGCCGACAGCGTGGCCACGAACAGGCTGTTCCAGAAGCTCTGCACCAGGTCGCCATGCGCGAACACGGCGCGGAACCAGCGCAGCGAATAGTCGCCCCAGGGCACCTGCAGCGTATCGGCCGGCGTGAAGGCCACGAGGCACACCACCACCAGCGGCGCCAGCATGAAGGCCACCACCAGGGCGTTGAAAGCGAGCGCGACGAGGCCGTTCTTCATGCGCCCATGCGCTTTCTGTAGTTGCCTTCCAGGATGGCATTGGTGGCCAGCATCACCACCAGGTTGACCACCAGCAGCGCCAGCGCGATGGCCGCGCCCAGCGGCCAGTTGAGCTCGTGCAGGTATTCGTCGTAGATCAGCGTGGCGACCATCTTCACGCGCCGCCCGCCCAGCAGCCCGGGGATGGCCAGCGCGCTGGCGCTGAGCGCGAAGACGATGAGCCCGCCCGACAGCAGGCCCGGCGTGACCTGCGGCAGCACCACGCGGCGCAGCACCGTGAAGCGCGAGGCGCCCAGCGACAGCGCGGCATTCTCGACCTGCGGGTCGAGCTTCTGCAGCGAGGTCCAGACCGGGATCACCATGAAGGGCAGCATCACGTGCACCAGTGCCACCACCACGGCGATGGGCGTATAGAGCATGCGCACGCGGCCGATGCCCACCCATTCGAAGAACTGGTTGACGAAGCCGGCCGGCCCCAGCACGAGGCTCCAGCCGAAGGCGCGCACCACCACCGAGACCAGCAGCGGCGCCAGGATGACGAGCAGGAAGACCGAGCGCCACGGCGCGCGCATGCGGCTGAGGATGTAGGCCCTCGGGCGCGCCGATCAGCACGCACAGCAGCGTGGTCAGCAGCGCCACCCAGCCGGTGCGGCCGAAGATCTCCCAGTAGTAGCTGTCGCCCAGCACGGCGATGTAGGCGGCGAGCGTGAAGCCGCCTTGCACGCCGGTGTCGTGGCTGAAGCGCTGGAACGACAGCGCAGCCGTCAACGCCAGCGGCAGCAGCACCATCAGGCCGAACAGCGCCAGCGCAGGGGCGCTCAGCGCATAGGGCAGGGCGCGGCCTGACGTCATGAAGCAGCGTCAGACCCGGGTTCGGGCGGCAGCACGCGGGCGACGTCGTCGGACCAGGTCAGCTGCGCCTGGGCCTGCTCCGGCCGCGGTGGCCGGCCGTCGTTGGCGCAGGCCACCTCCAGGTCGCCGAGCGCGCTGCTCACGCGGTACAGCCACTGGCTGCCGAGGAAGAAGCGTTCCTCGATGCGCACCGGCAGCCGGCCTTCGGCCGCATCGGCAAAGGCCAGCTTCTCGGGGCGCAGGCAGACGGTGAGCGTGCTGCCTTCGGCGGCCGCCGCGCCGGCCAGCGGCACGCGCAGGCCCGGGGCCAGCTCCAGCCAGGTGCCGCGCACGGTGGCGCGCACCAGGTTGGTCTTGCCGACGAAGCTGGAGATGAAGCGGCTTTGCGGGTGTTCGTACAGCCGGTGCGGGGCATCGATCTGCTGCACGCGGCCGGCGTGCATGACGACCACGCGGTCGCTGATCGACAGCGCCTCGGCCTGGTCGTGCGTGACCATGATGGTGGTGGTGCCCAGCTTGCGCTGGATGCGACGCAGCTCGAACTGCATGGCCTCGCGCAGCTTGGCGTCGAGGTTGGACAGCGGCTCGTCGAGCAGCAGCACCGGCGGTTCGATGACCAGGGCGCGCGCCACCGCCACGCGCTGGCGCTGGCCGCCCGACAGCTCGCGCGGATAGCGCGCGGCCAGCTCGCCCAGGTGCACCAGCTCCAGCATGCGGGCCACGCGCGCAGCGCGCTCGGCCGTGGGCACCTGGCGCATCTCGAGCCCGAAGGCGACGTTCTGCGCCACCGTCATGTGCGGAAACAGCGCATAGCTCTGGAACACGATGCCCAGCCCGCGCCGGTTGGCCGGCAGGGCGGTGATGTCGCGCCCGTCGAGCACGATGCGCCCGCGCGTGGGCTGCACGAAGCCGGCCAGCGCCTGCAGCGTGGTCGTCTTGCCGCAGCCTGAGGGGCCGAGCAGGCCGATGAATTCGCCTCGCTCGACCGCCAGATGCATGTCGACCAGCGCGTGCACGTCGCCATAGGACTTGCTCAGGCCGTCGAGGACGAGGAAGGACATGCGCTGGGGGCTCCGGTGTCGAGGCAGTGTCGAGGTGGACTCGAATCGGCGTCAAGACGGTAAACCCACGGATCGGAATGAACTTGCATCAAAACCCGAATGATGGAAAAGTAAGCCGACAAAAATTGATATTCATTCCACCCATCAACATCATGGCCGGTGACGAAAGTTCGATTTCCAGCCTCCACCGGGCCGTGCAGGTGCTGCGCACGCTGGCCGCCGGTGCGGCCGAAGGCGGCCAGCGCGTCAGCGACCTCGGCAAGGCGCTGGGCTATACGCAGGCCACCACGCACCGGCTGCTGCAGCAGCTGGTCGACGAAGGCCTGGTCGAGCAGGACGCTGCCAGCAGGCGCTATGCGCTGAGTCTGGATTTCTTTGCCCTGGCCGCGCGCGCCGGCGAAGCCGGCGGCCTGCGCGAGCGCTGCCGTCCGGCGCTGCTGCGCCTGGGCGCGTCGCTGGGCGACAGCGTCTTCCTGCTCGTGCGCGCCGGCTTCGACGCCCTGTGCCTGGACCGCTGGGAAGGGCCGTTTCCGATCCGCAGCTTCACCGGCGACATCGGCGGGCGCGTGCCGCTGGGCATCGGCCAGGGCAGCATGGCCATCCTGGCCCACCTGCCCGAGGCCGAACGCGAGGAGGTCATCCGCCACAACGTGCCGCGGCTCACAGGCATGGGCATGGTCGACGGCGTCTTCCTGCGCACCGAGGCCGCGCGCGTGCACCGCCAGGGCTTTGCGGCCACCAGCAACGGGCTGATCGAGGGCATGGCCGGCGTCGGCGTGCCGGTCTTCGACGCCGGCGGCCGCGTGGTGGCCGCGCTGAGCATCGGCACGCTGACGGCGCGGCTCGAAGGCGAGCGGCTGCCGGTGGTGGTGGAACTGCTGCAGCGCGAGGCGCGCGCGCTGTCGGCGCTGATCAACCCCTTCGACCGCGCGCTGCGGCGGCCGGCCGAGGCGCTGGGCGGCTCGGGCCGGGGGGCTTGAAGCTCAGCGGGTCAGCCGCAGCCGCGCCGCCTGCCGATCAGCGCAGGCGCAGGCGTGCCGCCTGCCGATCAACGAAGGCGCAGGCGTGCCGCCTGCGCGTGCGCCGGCAGCCCTTCGCCATCGGCCAGTTCGGCGGCGATCGGCCCCAGCACCTGCGCGCCGGCCTGGCTGACCTCGATCAGGCTGCTGCGCTTGACGAAGTCGTAGACGCCCAGCGGTGACGAGAAGCGCGCCGTGCCCGAGGTCGGCAGCACGTGGTTGGGGCCGGCGCAGTAGTCACCCAGGCTCTCGCTGGTGAAGGCGCCGAGGAAGATGGCGCCGGCGTGCCGGAGCAGCGGCTCCCAGCGGTGCGGGTCCGCGCTGCTCACTTCCAGGTGCTCGGGCGCGATGCGGTTGCTGATGGCGCAGGCCTCTTCCATGCTGCGCGTGTGGATCAGCGCGCCGCGGCCTTCCAGGCTGGCGCGGATGACCTTCGCGCGCGGCATCGTGGGCAGCAGGCGTTCGATGGCTTGGCGCACGCGGTCGATGTAGTCGCGGTCGGGGCACAGCAGGATGCTCTGCGCCAGCTCGTCGTGCTCGGCCTGGCTGAAGAGGTCCATCGCCACCCAGTCGGGCGGCGTGCTGCCGTCGGCCAGCACCAGGATCTCGCTCGGCCCCGCGATCATGTCGATGCCCACCTGCCCGAAGACGCGCCGCTTGGCGCTGGCCACGTAGGCGTTGCCGGGGCCGGTGATCTTGTCGACGCGCGGCACCGTGGCCGTGCCGTAGGCGAGCGCCGCCACGGCCTGCGCGCCGCCGATGGTGAAGACGCGGCCGGCGCCGGCCACATGGGCGGCTGCCAGCACCAGCGGGTTGCGCTCGCCGCCGGGCGTGGGCACCACCATCACGATCTCGGCCACGCCGGCCACCTGCGCAGGGATGGCATTCATCAGCACGCTCGACGGATAGGCCGCCTTGCCGCCGGGCACGTAGATGCCCACGCGATCCAGCGGCGTGACCTTCTGGCCCAGCAGCGTGCCGTCGGCGTCGCGGTACTGCCAGCTGCGGCAGCAGGCGTCGAGCTGGCGCTGGTGGTAGTCGCGCACACGCGCCGCGGCCTGCTCCAGCGCCGCGCGCTGCGCCGGCGTGATGCGGCCCAGCGCGGCGCGCAGCTCGTCGGCGCCGATCTCCAGCGCCGCCATCGAATCGGCCTGCAGGCCGTCGAAGCGCGCGGTGAGTTCCAGCACGGCGGCATCACCGCGCGTGCGCACGTCGTCGATGATCTGCGCCACGCGGCCTTCGATGGCGGCATCGGTCTCGGCCGACCAGTGCAGCACGCGCTGGAATTCGGCCTCGAAACCGGTGTCGCTGGTGGCCAGGCCGCGCAGGTCGAGCGTCATGATGCCTGTGCCGCGACGGCCTGCCCGAAGGCGTCGATGAGCGCGCGGATGGGTTCGCGCTTGAGCTTGAGCGCGGCCTGGTTGACAACCAGCCGCGCCGAGATGTCCATGATCTGCTCCACCTCGACCAGGTGGTTGGCCTTGAGCGTGCTGCCGGTGGACACCAGGTCGACGATGGCATCGGCCAGGCCCGTCAGCGGGGCGAGCTCCATGCTGCCGTAGAGCTTGATCAGGTCCACGTGCACGCCCTTGGCGGCAAAGTGGTCGCGCGCCAGCTGGGTGTATTTGGTGGCCACGCGGATGCGCGAGCCCTGGCGCACCGCGGCGGCGTAGTCGAAATCGGCACGCGTGGCCACGCTCAGCCGGCAGCGCGCGATCTTCAGGTCCAGCGGGCGGTACAGGCCGTGGCTGTCGTGTTCCAGCAGCACGTCCAGCCCGGCCACGCCGAGGTCGGCGCCGCCCTGCTGCACGTAGGTGGGCACGTCGCTGGCACGCACCAGCACCACGCGCACGTCGGCACGGCTGGTGCCGATGATGAGCTTGCGGCTCTTCTCGGGGTCTTCCAGCACCTCGATGCCGGCGGCGCGCAGCAGCGGCATCGAGTCGTCGAAGATGCGCCCCTTGCTGAGCGCGAGCGTGATCATGGTGCCGACGCTGCAAACTCCGCTGGCGTCAGCGTCTTCATCGACAGCGCGTGGATCTCCTCGCGCATGCGCTCGCCCAGGGCGGCATAGACGCGCTGGTGGCGGCGCACGCGCGGCAGGCCTTCGAATTCGGCCGAGACGATGGTGGCGAAGAAATGCCGGCCGTCACCTTCCACCTCGAGGTGGCTGCAGTCCAGGCCGGCGGCGATGTAGTCGCGCACCAGTTGCGGGGTCGGTTCGCTCACGGCTCAGCCCAGTTCCTTCTGATTGACCACCACGCGCGACGCGATGCCGTAGGCGATGGCCTCGTCGGCCGTCATCCAGTAGTCGCGTTCCATGTCGGCGCGCACCTTCTCGGCCGACTGGCCGGTCTCGGTGGCGATGACGCGGGCCATGCGCTCGCGCGTCTTGATGATCTCCTTGGCCATGATCGCGATGTCGGTGGCGCGGCCGCCGGCGCCGCCCGCGGGCTGGTGGATCATGAAGCGCGTATTGGGCAGGCACACGCGGCGTTCCCTGGGCGCGGCCAGGAAGATGTGCGTGGCGGCGCTGGCCACCCAGCCGGTGCCGATGCAGGTGACCGGCGCGCGCACGAAGCGGATCATGTCGTGCACCGCATCGCCCGATTCGACATGGCCGCCGGGGCTGGAGATCAGCATCTGGATCGGCGCGTCGCTGTCCTGCGCCAGCAGGATCAGCCGTTCGCACACCTGGCGCGCCAGCTTGTCGTCGATCTCGCCGAAGACCAGCACGAAGCGCGACTTGAAGGCGAGCTGTTCGGCCAGGCCCGACGGTTTGTCGTTCTTGTCGGCTTTCGACGGCTTGTCGTCGGACGCGGCTTGAAAGGCTGGGAAGGGGGTCATCGGATGGGCTCCTGCGAACCCGGGATTCTCGCTCAAGCGCTGGCGGTCACCGGCCGGTGTGGGCGATGCGCCCGCACAGGTAGGTCCAGACGAAGTGCGCGGCGGCCAGGCTGGTGAGTTCGGCATGATCGTAGGCCGGCGCGACCTCGACGCAGTCCATGCCGGCGAAGGGCAGGTCGGCCAGTTCCTCCAGCAGCGTCAGCACCTGGTCGGTGGCCAGGCCGCCGGGCTCGGGCGTGCCGGTGCCGGGGGCGAAGGCGGGGTCCAGGCAGTCGATGTCCAGGCTCAGGTAGACCGGCGGCCGGCCCAGCGCGTCCATGCGCTCGCGCACCGCAGCAGTCACCGGCGCCAGCTGCGCCGGGCTGTGCAGGCCACGCAGGTCGCGTGCGGTGAAGATCTGGCCGCCCCGGTCGCGCACATGGTCGCGTGCGGCGCGCGCAGCGGCCGAGCGGATGCCGAACTGCACCACGCCCTGCGGCAGCACCAGGCCTTCCTGCAGGGCTTCGTAGACCCAGGTGCCGTGGCCGCTGGGCTCGCCGAAGTGGTCCTCCCAGGTGTCGCAGTGGGCGTCGAAGTGCAGCAGCGCCAGGGGCCGGCCCAGCCGGGCGCGGTATTCGCGCAGCAGCGGCAGCGTGATCGAGTGGTCGCCGCCCAGCCACACCAGATGCTGCCCCGTCGCCAGCAGGCGCCGCACCTGCGGCTGCAGCGCGGCGCGCATCGCATCCAGCGCCGTATTGGGCAGCGGCAGGTCGCCGTGGTCCTGCAGCAGGCCCAGCGGCGTGGTGTCGAAATGCGGGTGCACGCCGTCGCACAGCATGGCGCTGGCGGCGCGGATGGCCCTCGGCCCGAAGCGCGCGCCGGGGCGGTTGGTGACGGCGCCGTCCCAGGCGACGCCGGCCAGGCCGTAGGGTGCGTCGGCACCGGCGGGTGACTTCAGAAAGCGCGCGTCGCCGAGAAAGGCAAAGTTCGACATCGTCCGGTCGCCGGATCAGGCCCGCAGCTTGTAGCCGCGGCGCAGCAGTTCCAGCGTCAGCCCCGTCACCAGCAGGAACGCGCTGCCGACGATGCCCAGGCTCAGCCAGGGCGAGACGTCGCTGTGCCCGAAGAAGCCGCGCCGGAAGCCGTCGATCAGGTAGAAGAAGGGGTTGAGGTGGCTCACCGCCTGCCACAGCCCCGGCAGCGACTGGACCGAATAGAAGACGCCCGACAGGAAGGTCAGCGGCATGATGATGAAATTCTGGAAGGCGGCGATCTGGTCGAACTTCTCCGCCCACAAGCCGGCGATGAGGCCCAGCGACCCCAGCATGCCGGCGCCCAGCGCGGCAAAGACCAGGATCCACCCGGGCTCGGCCAGGTGCAACGGCGCAAACCACACGGTGACGGCGAAGACGCCGGTGCCGACCACCAGTCCGCGCACCATCGACGCACCGACATAGGCCGTGAACCAGGCCCAGTGGGACAGCGGCGTGACGAGCAGGAAGACCAGGTTGCCGGTGATCTTGCTCTGGATCAGCGAACTGCTGCTGTTGGCGAAGCTGTTCTGCAGCACGCTCATCATCACCAGCCCCGGGATCAGGAAGCTCGTATAGCCCACGCCGGGAAAGACCTCGACCTTGTCCTCGAGCACATGGCCGAAGATCAGCAGGTACAGCACTGCGGTCAGCACCGGTGCGGCCACGGTCTGCACGCTGACCTTCCAGAAGCGCAGCACCTCCTTGTAGAACAGCGTGCGCGCGCCTTGCAGGCCGGCGCTCATGCCGTCGCTCCTGCCGTCGCTGGCGCCGTCTGGCCCTGGCCCATGATCTGCAGGAAGACGTCCTCCAGGTCGGCGCGGCCGATCTCCAGGTCTTCCACGCGCACCCGCGCCTCGCGCAGCGTGGCCAGCAGCCGTTCGACCTCGGCGGCGTCGTGTGCCTTCACCTGCGCGATGCGCCCGGTCACGCGCGCCAGGGCGGCCACCGCCGGCGGCAGCGCGTCGTCGGTCTTGAAGCGCAGCATCGTGCTGGCCATGCCCGACAGCAGCGCCGAGGTCTTGTCCAGCGCCACCATGCGGCCCTGCTTGAGCATGGCGATGCGGTGGCACAGCGCCTCGGCCTCCTCGAGGTAATGCGTGGTCAGCAGCACCGTGTGGCCTTCGCGGTTGAGGCGGGCGACAAACTGCCACAGCGTCTGACGCAACTCGACGTCGACGCCGGCCGTGGGCTCGTCGAGCACGATCACCGGCGGCCGGTGCACCAGCGCCTGCGCCACCAGCACGCGGCGCTTCATGCCGCCCGAGAGCTGCCGCATGTTGGCGCCGGCCTTGTCGGCCAGGCCCAGGTGGGCCAGCAGCTCGTCGATCCAGTCGTCGTTGTGCTGCACGCCGAAGTAGCCGCTCTGGATGCGCAGCGTCTCGCGCACGCTGAAGAAGGGGTCGAAGACCAGCTCCTGCGGCACGATGCCCAGTGCCTTGCGCGCCGCGGCGTAGTCGCTGACCACGTCGTGCCCGTGCACGGTGACGCGGCCGCTGCTGGCGCGCACCAGGCCGGCCAGCACCGAGATCAGCGTCGTCTTGCCGGCACCGTTGGGGCCGAGCAGGCCGAAGAATTCACCGGGCTCGATGTCGAAGCTGACGCCATCGAGGGCGCGCAGGGTGCCGCGGGCACCGGTATAGGTCTTGGCGACCTGGTCGAAGCGGACGGCAGGGCTGGACGGCATAAGGACTCGGAGCTCGGGGGCGGGATTGTAGGCAGGCGCCCGTGCCGGCGCCGGTGCCAGAATGAATGGCCGACCGCCGCCGCCCATGCCCCCGCCGAAGAAGCCCCGCCGCACCGCCGAGCGCATCCTCGAGGTGACGCTGGACCTCTTCAACCGCTTCGGCGAACCCAATGTCAGCACCACGCTGATCTCGGCCGAGCTGCGCATCAGCCCGGGCAACCTCTACTACCACTACCCGGCCAAGGACGAGCTGATCAATGCGCTGTTCGACCGCTACGAACACGCGCTCGACGCGCTGCTGCCGGCGGCCGAGGGCGTCGCCCATGTCGAGGACGCCTGGCTCTTCCTGCACATGCTGTTCGAGCTGGTGTGGCAGCACCGCTTCCTCTACCGCGACCTGAACGACCTGCTGAGCAAGAACCGCCGGCTGGAAACGCATTTCCAGTCGGTGCTGAAGAACAAGGGCCGCGCCATGCAGCAGCTCATCGACGGCCTGCAGCGCGGCGGCGCGCTGACGCTCGACGCGCGCGAGGTCGAGCCGCTGGCCACCTCGATGGTGGTGCTGGCGACCTACTGGCAGAGCTATGAATATGTGCGCGACCCGCGCCACGCGCTCGAGCCCGAACAGGCCGCCGTCTCGCTCAACCGCGGCGCCTTTCACGTGCTGAGCCTGCTGCTGCCGCACCTGGAGCCGGCCTCGCGCCAGCACCTGCACGAGCTTGCCGGCTCGTACCGCTGACGCGCCCCCCTACCCACCCGACGAGGAGACCTGCATGGCCAAGTGGACCGCCTTCCCCTACGACAGTGCCGACTACACCTACGGCGCTGCCGCGCTCAAGAAGCAGTGGGCGCGGCTGCATGCCGGCGACGCCGAGCCCTTGCCGAAGGACGATGCGGTGCTCGCCGCGTGGACGCTGTTTCACGCCGGCGACTTCCAGAAGGCCTGCGAGGCCGGGCTGAAGGCCGCGTCGTCCGGAAGCCCGGCCGGCATCACGGTGGCCAACAAGGCGCAGTGCATCTACGCCAACTACCTGGAAAAGAGCGAGAAGAACAAGCTGGCGATGTTTCTCGAGGCCGCCGAGCGCGCCGAAGGCCAGCAGGCGTCCGAACCGAAGAATGCCAACGCGCACTACTGGCAGGCCTATGCGCTGGGCCGCTACAGCCAGGGCATCAGCGTGACCAAGGCGCTGGCGCAGGGCCTGGGTGGCAAGGTCAAGTCGGCGCTGGAGACCACCATCAAGCTCGCACCCCGGCACGCCGACGCCCACATCGCGCTGGGCAGCTTCCATGCCGAGGTGATCGACAAGGTCGGCAAGCTGCTGGGCCGGACGCAGGGCGCCGACGCCGCCACCGGCCTCAAGATGTTCAAGAAGGCGCTCGAGCTCAACCCCACGAGCGCGATCGCGATGATCGAATATGCCAACGGCCTGGTGATGCTCGAGGGCGACAAGAAGATGAAGGATGCCGAGAAGCTCTATGCCGAGGCTGCGGCCTGCATGCCGCTGGATGCGATGGAGCGGCTCGATGTCGAGATGGCCAAGGCCGAACTCGAGGACTGACGCGGACGGCCGCCAAGGCCCCGCGCCGGCCGGTGTCATCGAAGATGCATTGGTGCAAATGTAAAATGCGCCGATGAACGAACATCCGATGATCGAGAGCCTCTTCGGCCACCTGCAGGCGCTGTGGGGCCATGCGGGCAGCGCCACCGTGGTGATGCTGCGGGTGACGCTGATCGTGCTGGCCGGCTGGCTGCTGGCGTCGGTGCTGCAGCGTGCGATCCGGGCCTTCCGCGTGCGCATCGCCGCGCGGCTGGACGACCGCGAAGCGGTCAAGCGCGCCGAGACGCTGGGCCGCGTCTTCCGCTACCTGGCGGCGGTGGTGGTGTCGCTGATCACCGGCATGCTGGTGCTGGGCGAGCTCGGCGTGTCGGTGGCGCCCATCCTCGGTGCCGCCGGCGTGGTCGGCCTGGCGGTGGGCTTCGGCGCGCAGAGCCTGGTGAAGGACTATTTCACCGGCTTCTTCCTGCTGCTGGAAAACCAGATCCGCCAGGGCGACGTGGTCAAGCTCGGTGACCACGCCGGGCTGGTGGAGGAGGTCACGCTGCGCTACGTGCAGCTGCGCGACTACGACGGCCATGTCCATTTCGTGCCCAACGGGCAGATCACCACCGTGGTCAACCTCAGCCGCGGCTTCGCCCATGCGGTGCTCGACATCGGCGTCGCCTACCGCGAGGATCCCGACGCGGTGATGGCGGTGATGCGCGAGGTCGGCCGCGAGCTGCGTGCCGACCCGGCCTTCGGCCCGCTGACGCTCGAAGACCTGGAGATCGCCGGTGTCGAGCGCTGGGACGACTCGGCGGTGGTGATCCGCTGCCGCTTCAAGTGCCAGCCGCTGCAGCAGTGGGGCGTGCGCCGCGAATACCTGCGCCGGCTCAAGCATGCCTTCGACGCGCAGGGCATCGAGATCCCCTACCCGCACCTGACCGTCTATGCCGGCCAGGACAAGTCCGGTCGCGCACCCGAATGGGCGCTGCGGCTGGTGCAAGCCCAGGCCGGCGGCTGACGCGCCGCAGCCGCTGCCCCATGGAGGTCCCATGTACCACCGCATCCTCGTCGTCGTCGCCGACCATCCCTCGTCACAGGTCGCCATCGCCCATGGCCTGGGCCTGGCGCGCGCCCTGGGGGCGGAGGTGCTGTTCGCGCATGCGCTGCACCACTACCCGCTGGCGGTGGCCGACATGCCGCCGGTGGTGACGATCGCGCCCGATGATTTTGCGCGCCAGTCGGCCGAACTCGGTGCCCGGCTGCTGGCCGACGCGCGCGCGCGCGCCGCCGCGGATGGCGTGACGGCGCGTGCGCTGGTGCTGGATACCGTCAACGATGTCGACGGCCTGACCACGCTGGCGCGCGATCAGGCCTGCGACCTCATCATCGTCGGCGCCGAGGGCGGCAACGCGCTGGTGCGCCTGCTCACCGGCAGCGCGGTGCCGGGGCTGATCACACGCGCAGCGGTGCCGGTGATGGTCTGCCACGCCGGCGACGGCCCGCCGCCGGCCTGAGCACTGCACCAGCCGGCGGCCCGCCGCCGGCCTGAGCGCTGCACCAGCCGGCGGCCCGCCGCCGGCCTGAGCGCTGCACCAGCCGGCGGCCCGCCGCCGGCCTGAGCGCTGCACCAGCCGGCGGCCCGCCGCCGGCCTGAGCACTGCACCAGCCGGCAGCCCGCCGCCGGCCTGAGCGCTGCATCAGCCGGCAGGCCGCCGCTTGTACCAGCGGATGGTCTGCTCGCGCAGCGGCCGCGGCGGCGCGCCGGCGGCCTGCAGCGTCTGGTCGAGCCGGTGGCCGGCCTCGTCGGCCAGGGCCGCCTCGCGCGCGGCGCGCACCTGCTGCGCCCGCTCGGCGGCCGGCCGGGGGCCGGCGGACAGGTGCTGCACGATGTGCAGCAGGTTGTCCTTGCCGCGTTCGTTGGTGCTGCCATAGCCCTTGATCAGCCGCCCGCAGCGCGCCAGCTCCAGGCCCAGCGCCGGGTCCTCGCGCGTGCCGCGCTCGACGGCGGCCAGCCACTGCTCGATCAGCTTCTGTTCCAGTGCAAACCGGCTGCCGCGCCGGCGCTGGCCCTGCAGCGCGGCGACGAAGCGCAGCGCCAGCGTGCCGGTCACCGTGTGCGTGCCCACCTTCAGCGGCAGCGCCCAGGGCGCGCGCCCGGCGGCCACCCGGCGGCGGTCCCAGGCGATCAGCCGGTCGGCCAGGGCTTGCGGCAGCAGGGCCGCCAATTCGGGCACTCCGGGCTTGAAGTGGTCGTAGACGGCGAGCAGTTCGCCGTCCTTCAGCCCGACCTCGCGCTGCACGCGGCGCAGCCGGCTGGCGGCCAGCTTGGCAGCGGCCACGCGCACGATGTCGTCGAAGGCCATCCACAGCGCCAGCCAGCGCACCAGCTCCTGCGTCACCGGACCTTGCATTCGGCCTTCCGCGGCTTCGATGCGCGCCAGGCGTTCGTCGTACAGACGGGCATAGGCTTCGTCCTGGTAGTCCACCAGCCGCTGGCGCGCCAGCGTGCGCAGGTCGGGCGCCGGGGTCGCCGCCAGCGCGGCGTCGACCAGCGCCTGCTGCGCACGGCGCGCGGACACGGCGTCGAAGGCGAGCGCAAAGCCGCGCAGGCTGGCCTCCACGCCCTTGCCGCTGGCGCGGATGGTCTCCTCGTAGCGCGCACGCGCAAAGGGCAGGGCGCCGCTGGCCGCCACCGCGCCCAGCAGCACGGCGCTGATCACGGTGCCGGCCTGGCGCGCCAGCGCATTGAAATCCAGCAGTTCGGCCGCGCGCACGTGGCGCTGCAGCACCGCCAGCAGGGCGGCGGTGTCGACGCGGTCGTCGCCCTGGCCCATCTTCTCGGCCACGGTGAGCGCGCGTGCGGTCGAGCTGATGACCAGCGTGCGCTCGGCGCTGGCCATGCCGTTGCCGACATGGCGCACGGTTTCCAGCAGCTCCGACGACAGCAGCAGGTCGATCTCGCCGGCCACCGGGTTGAGGCTGAAGACCGGGCGCCGCGGGCCGAGTTCGGCCTGCGGCCGCGGGTGCACCTCGACGTAATAGGTGGTGGCGCCGGTGCGCTGCGCGACGCCGGGGATCGAGGTCGACTGCGCCGCGTGGCCGGCGTGCACCGCGGTCAGGTACAGCCATTCGGCGAGCACGCCGCCGCCCTCGCCGCCGAGGGCGCAGACGAGGATGGTGATGGGGCGGTCGGTCATTCGCCGCGGATGCCGGCTTCGCGGATGAAGGCGCCGAAGCGCTGGCGGTCGCGCTGCTGGGCGGCGATGAAGTCGGCACGCGACTGTGACGCCAGCTCGGCACCGAGGGTCTTCATCACCTCGGCCATCTTCGGCGTCGCCAGCGCCTTGTTGATCTCGCCGTGCAGCTGCGTCACCACCGGCGCCGGGGTGCCGCCCGGGGCATAGATGCCGAAGGTGGTATCGGCGTCGAAACCGGCCATGCCGGCCTCGGCCAGCGTCGGCGTATCGGGGTACTGCGAAGCCCGCCGCGGGCTGCCCACGGCCAGCAGCCTGAGCCTGCCTTCCCTGGCATGGCGCAGGCCAGGGCCGGGGTCGAACATGAACTGCACCTGGCCGGCCAGCAGGTCGGTCAGCGCCGGTGCGGCGCCCTTGTAGGGCACATGCGTGGCCTCGAAACCCGCCTGGCGCTTGAACATCTCGCCGGCCAGGTGCGGGCTGCTGCCGGTGCCGGCCGAGCCGAAGCTCAGCTTGCCCGGGTTGGCCTTGGCGTAGGTGACGAACTCCTGCGCGGTATTCACCGGCACCGAGGGGTTGGTCATCAGGTAGACCAGCACGCGCGCCACGCTGGCCACCGGCACCAGGTCCTTCTCGGCGTCGAAGGGCATCTTCGTATAGAGGAAGGGGTTCACCGTCACCGCGCCGCCGCTGCTCATCAGCAGCGTATGGCCGTCGGCCGCCGACTTGGCCACGGCATCGGCGCCGATGTTGCCGTTGGCGCCGGGCTTGTTTTCCACCACCACCTGCTGCCGCAGCTGCTCACCGAGCTGCTGCGCCAGCGCGCGGCCGATGACGTCGGCGGCGCCGCCGGGCGGAAAATTGACGACCAGCTTCAGCGGCTTGCCGGGAAAGGCCTGCGCGAAGGCGGCCGGGGCGGCCAGCGCCAGGGCGGCGCCGGCGGCGAGGGCGATGCGGCGGGTCACGGTCATGGTTCTGTCTCCAGGTCGCTGTGTGAGCGTTCAGGCAGGGCGCAGCCAGCCGGTGATCGTCTGGCGCAGGCCTGCCAGCAGGCGTTCGCCCCAGCCGGGGTGGGTGATGACCTCGGCGCGGTAGAAGCTCGGGCACAGCGTGGCCGCGTGCGCATTGGCGCCGCACAGGCCGCAGCCCACGCAGCCCTCGATCACCGTGGCCACCGGGTCCACGCGCAGCGGGTCGGGGTTGTCCTTGAGCGTCAGCGTCGGGCAGCCCGACAGCCGGATGCAGGCGTGGTCGCCGGTGCAGACGTCCTCGTCGACGCCGTATTTGACGCGCTCGACACGTTCGCCGCGTTTCAGGCGGCCGGCCGTCCAGGGCTTGATGCGGCGCTGGCGCTCGAGCTGGCATTCGCCCTCGGCGACGATGACCTTCAAGCCGCTGAACGTCGTCGTCAGCGCCTCCTGCAGCGTGCGCTGCATGGCGGCCACCTCGTAGGTATGCACCACGCGCAGCCACTGCACGCCCATGCCCTCGAGCGTGTCCTCGATGGTCTGGTTCTTGTGCGCCAGGCTCTGGTGCAGGCTGGCGTTGCGTTCGGCCTCGGCCCTGGCCTCGTCGTCGGGCGTATTCAGGATGTCCTGCGTGCCGGTGGCCGAGGTATAGCCGTTCTTCATGATCACCAGCACCGCGTCGTCGCCGTTGAACAGCGCCGCCTGCACGCCGGTCAGCAGCCCGTTGTGCCAGAAGCCGCCGTCGCCCATGACCGCGATGCTGCGCCGCTGCATCATCGGGCTGACGCCGGCGCGGCTGGCCAGGCTCATGCCATAGCCCAGGATCGAGTGGCCGCTGCTGAAGGGCTCGAAGGTGGCCAGCGCATGGCAGCCGATGTCGGCGGCGATGTGCACCGGGCCGACCTCGGCCTGCGCCAGCTTGAGCGCGCTGAACACCGGCCGCTCGGGGCAGCCGATGCAGAAGCCCGGCGGCCGCGCGGGCAGCGGGCCCAGCGCCTGGGCGACGTCGGCGCGGCGCGCGGCATTGGCGGCCAGCCAGGCGCGCGCCGGGGCCGTGTCGATGTCGCTCGCGTGACGTTCGAGGTAAGCCACGAGGGCCGGCACCATGGCCTCGACGGTGTACTCGCCGGCGGTGGGCAGCAGGTCCTTGCCGTGCACCGGCGTCTGCACATCCAGGCGGCGCAGCGCCAGCAGCAGGTCCTTCTCGATATATTCGGGGTAGCCCTCTTCCAGCACCAGCACCGCTGCCTTGCCGGTGCAGAAGGTGCTCAGCTCGGACGGCACCAGCGGGTAGGTGACGTTGAGCACGTGCAGCGGGATGCGGCTGTCGCCGAAGCCGTTCGCCAGGCCCACGCGCTGCAGCGCGCGGATCAGCGCCGGGTACAGGCCGCCCTGCACGACGATGCCCAGCTGCTGCAGGTCGCCGTCGAAGGTCTCGTTGAGCCGGTGCTCGGCGATGTAGCGCTGCGCCACCGGGATGCGCTGCTCGACCTTGAGCTTCTCGTGGCGGAAGGTCACCGGCGGGTGCGCCAGCCGCATGTAGTCGAAGCCGGCGGGCTCGGCGATCAGCGCGCGCGTGGACAGACGCGGCGCCACGTTGTCGCGCGCGGTGAAGGTGCCGCGCACGTGGCAGGCGCGGATGCGCAGCTCCATGATGGCCGGCATGTTGCTGGCCTCGCTGAGGGCGAAGGCATGCTCGACCAGGTCGACCATGCGCTGCAGGTCGGGCCGCGGGTCGAAGAGGGCCAGCGTGCTCTTCATCGCATAGGCGTGCGTGCGCTCCTGGATCACGCTGGCGCCTTCGCCATAGTCCTCGCCGACGACGATGAGCGCGCCGCCCACCACGCCCGGCGACGCCAGGTTGCTCAGCGCATCGGCCGCCACGTTGGTGCCGACGATGCTCTTCCAGGTGACGGCGCCGCGCAGCGGGTAATGGATGCTGGCACCCAGCATCGCCGCTGCCGACGCCTCGTTGCTGCAGGCCTCGACATGCACGCCCAGCGTGTCGACATAGGGCCGCGCCTGCACCATCACGTCGAGCAGGTGCGACACCGGCGCCCCCTGGTAGCCGCCGATGTAGGCCACGCCCGACTGCAGCAGCGCCTTGGTGATGGCGAGGATGCCCTCGCCGTGGAAGGTGGTGCCTGCGCCCAGCTTCAGCTGCTCGATCTGTTCGGTGAACTGGACTTCCATCGCCCCGGGCCTGTTGTGCGGTCGGTCGACTCTAGGGGCGCTGCCGCCATTCGTCCATGCCATGAGCCTGATGAGTACGATGCACGGCATGAATATCCGCGACCTCGACCTCAACCTGCTGCATGTCTTCTCGGCCGTGCACGCGGCGCGCAGCGTCAGCCGTGCCGCCGAGGCCCTGGGCCTCAGCCAGCCGGCGGTGAGCCATGCGCTCACCCGGCTGCGGCTGGCGCTGCGCGACCCGCTGTTCACGCGCTGCACGGGTGGCGTGAAGCCGACGCCCAAGGCCGACCAGCTGGCGCGCCAGGTGGAGGCGGCCCTGCGCCAGCTCGACATGGCGCTGCACGAGGCCGAGACCTTCGACGCCGCGCATTCGCAGCGCCGCTTCGTCGTGCACATGAGCGACATCGGCGCCGACGAATTCCTGCCGGCGCTGATGGCCGTCATCGGCCGCGAGGCGCCGGGCGTGCGCGTCGAGGCGGTGCAGCTGGCGGCCGATGCCATCGCGCCGGCGCTCGAGGACGGCCGGCTGGACCTGGCCTTCGGCTACCTGCCGGGACTGGCGGGCACCGAAAGCCTGCCCATCCTGCAGGAGCGCTACGTCGTGCTGCTGCGCCAGGGCCACCCGCTGGCCGGCGCGCTGCGCGACCGCGCGGCGCTCGAGCGGCTGGACTTCGTGCTCGTGGTCAGCCACGCCGAGCCGGCGCGTGCACTGCACCTGCTGGGGCTGCAAAGCCGCATCCGGCTGACGCTGCCGCACTTCATGGTGGTGCCGGCCATCCTGGCCGCCACCGATCTGGCGGTCATCCTGCCGCTGCGCCCGGCGCTGGGCTTCGCCTCACGTCATGCGTTGCAGGTGGTGGACCCCGACCTCGGCCTGCCGCCCTTCACGGTGGCGATGCACTGGACGTGGCGCTCGGCGCACGACCCCGGCCACCGCTGGCTGCGCGAGCACGCGGCGGCGATGCGCTTCGCCGCGCCGCCCTGGCCGCCGGCGTTGCCGCCGGCCGCGAAGAGGGTGCGCCAGTCGCCAGGTGTTCGTGCTGCCCCGCCCACGGCAGCATCAGCGTCGCCAGCAGCAGCTGCTCGAACTCGGCGCCGAAGCGCTCGATGATCTGTTGCGGGTCAGGGCACAGCGCGCGGTCGGTGATGAGCCCGAACTGCACCCCGCCGGCGTAGGACAGGATGGACACGCCGATGCCGATGTCGCCCGAGGCCGGCACCCAGAACATGTTCTGGCGCAGCGTGGCGCCGCAGAATCGCAGCGGCGTCGACGGCCCCGGCACGTTGGTCATCACCGCGGTGGTCTTCTTCGCAAACAGCCCCAGGATGGCGTCCTGCGCCGGCTTGATCAGCAGCCCGGTCAGCGACAGGATGGCGAAGGCCAGCAGCGGCTGGTAGCTGTCCTTCAGTTCCGCCATGCGCCGGCGCACCGCGTAGACGCGCTCGATCGGGTTGGCGATGCCGATGGGCAGCGTCAGCGGCGCCAGGCCGAAGCGGTTGCCCAGCTTCCAGGCGTGTTCCAGCGGGCGCAGGTTGACGGGCACCATGGCGCGGATCTCCTGGCCCGCGGGGTCGTCGCCGAGGTCGCGCAGGTAGCCGCCGATGGCGCCGGCGGCACAGCTCAGCAGCACGTCGTTGACCGAGCAGTTGAGCCCCTTGCCGATGGCCTTCACGTCGTCCAGCGGCAGCGGCTCGCACCAGGCCACGACCTTGCGGCCGTCGGGCTTGCCCTTCAGCCGCGTGGGCGAATCATCGGCCAGCAGCGCCAGCGCCGCCACGTCCGACAGCACCTTGAAGCCGGTGCGCGCCATCTCCAGCGAGCCGAGGATGGGCTGCTGCGGGTTGGACAGCGCGTCCAGCGACTTGACCACGCCGTCGCCGTACATCGCGATCGCCTTCGTCGTCAGCTCGGTCAGCGGCTTGAGCACGGCGTCGGAGAGCCAGTCGCCCTCGGCTTCGGCGTCGGCGTCCTTGCGACGGCGCTTCGGCGGATCGCTGCCGCCGTCGGTGATGGACTGCATGACCGAGATCAGCGCGATGCCGTCGCCGATGCAGTGGTGGATGCGGCACACCAGCGCCGAGCCGCCCTCGTAGTGCTCGACGACGAGAAACTGCCACAGCGGGTGGCGCGCATCCAGCGGCGTGCCGGCCATTTCGCCGCACAGCCGCTGCAGCGCGTGGCGCTCGCTCTCGCCGGGCCCGGGCGAGAGGATCATCGGCGCCACGTGGCGGTCGATGTCGAAGGCATCGTCCTCGACCCAGCTGGCGCCCACGGCGTCGTGCACCACACGCTGGCGGAAGCGGTCGTACTTGAGCAGCTTGTCGATCACGCGCTGGCGCACCGCCGCCAGCGTCACCGGCTCGGCCAGCATCCAGACGCCGACGATCATCATCAGGTTGACGTCGTTGTCCATGCGCAGCCACGCGGTGTCGACACGCGACATGCGGTGGGCGCTGTGCTCGGGCATCGGGCTTCTCCTCGGGGTGTGCGGCGCGGTGTGCGGCGCTTGTGCAGGCTACGATGGTGGCTAACATCACCAGCGTCTATTCTGACTTCCACCACCGGAGCGATCCCCATGGCCAACCTGAAAGCCGCCTTCGAGAAGGCCGTCGTCGAGAGCAAGCAGCTGCCCGAGAAGCCGGACAACATGACGCTGCTCAAGATCTATTCGCTCTACAAGCAGGCCACCGAAGGTGATGTCGAAGGCAAGCGCCCGGGCTTCACCGACATGGTCGGCCGTGCCAAATACGACGCCTGGGCGGCGCTGAAGGGCAAGTCGAACGACGACGCGATGCAGGAATACATCGACCTCATCGAATCCCTGAAGTGACCGGCCCGGCAGGGCCGGTCGTCAACCGCCGCGCGCTGGCCCTGCTGGCGCTGCTGACCCTGGTCTGGGGCACCAACTGGCCGCTGTTTCCGGTGGTCCTGCGCGAGGTCTCGGTGTGGACCTTCCGCGCCCTCTCGATGACCGGCGCCGGGCTGCTGCTGCTGACGGTGGCACGGCTGCGCGGCCAGCCGCTGGCCATTCCGCGCCGCCACTGGCGGGCCGTGCTGCTGGGGGCACTGATCTACCTGGCGGTGTGGAATATCGCCTCGGCGCTGGCGGCGGTGCTCATCCCGTCGGGCCAGGCCGCGGTGCTGGGCTTCACGATGCCGCTGTGGGCGGCGCTGATCGGCTGGGGCGTGCTGGGCGAGCGGCTGTCGCCACGCCAGTGGCTGGCGGTGGCGCTGGCCGGCTGCGGCGTGCTGCTGCTGGCCTGGCGCGGCCTGGGCGCCTACGCGCAGGCGCCGCTGGGCCTGGCGCTGGCGCTGCTGTCGGCGCTGGGCTGGGCGGTGGGCACGCTGATCATCAAGCGCAGCGGCGTGGCGGTGCCGGCCACGGTGCTGACCGGCTGGCAGCTGCTGGTGGCCTCGGTGCCCATCACCGTGTGTGCGCTGGCCATCGGCTCCGGCAGCTGGTTCTGGCCGTCGCCGCTGACGCTGCTGGTGATGGCCTATATCACCGTCGTGCCGATGGGCATCGGCAACGTGGCGTGGTTTTCCATCGTCGGGCTGCTGCCGGCCAACGTGGCCGGGCTGTCGTCGATCCTGGTGCCGGTGGTGGCGATGGTCACCGGCGCGCTGGTGCATGGCGAGCCGCTGGGGCCGGTGCAGATCGCAGCCATGGCCTGCTGCGCGGCGGCGCTGGCGCTGACGATGATGACGCCGCGGCGCGGCTGAGGGTCGCTCAGGCGTGCAGCCGGCTCGATCGCGGCACCGACGCCAGCAGGAAGTCCATCTGGTCGACCAGGATGCGCCGCCCGCGCAGGATCATGTCCTCGTGCAGGCTGGGCACGTAGGGCAGGTAGAGCAGGCTCATGCGCGCCTCTTCGGGCAGCCGGTTGCCCTTGCGGCCGTTGCAGCCGCGGCAGGCGGTGATGCAGTTCATCCAGCTGTCGCTGCCGCCGCGCGACACGGGCACGATGTGCTCGCGCGTCAGCTCGTCGAAGTGGAAGTGGCCGCCGCAATAGGCACAGATGTGGCGGTCGCGCGCGAACAGCTTGGGGTTGGCCAGCGCCGGCGATTGCCGCCAGGCACGCGACGGGACGGCGCCGCGCACCGCGACGATGGGGTGCACCTCGATGCGCGACTGCAGCCCGGTGGTGCGCTGGATGCCGCCGCGCAGCACGTGGAAGGCCTGGCCCAGCGTCCAGGCGATGGCGTCGCTGGCATAGAGCACCGCCGCTTCCTTCGGTGAGATCCACGCCTGGGGCCGACCCGAAATGTCGAGCTGCAGCACATCCATGGGCCGAGCGTACCGCATGCGGCCGCACCGGCTCAATCGACGGCTGTGATCTCGGGGCTGCTCGTGGGTTCGCCGGGGGCGGCGGCGAAGACCTCGCCGGCAAAGGCCTGCCGGTGGCCGCGGTCGTTCAGCGCCCACATCAGCAGCCCGTCACCGTCCATCGGGCGCGCCAGCAGAAAGCCCTGCAGCTCGTCGCAGCCCAGTTCGGTCAGCATGCGCTGCTGCTGCACCGTCTCCACGCCCTCGGCCACCACCTTGAGCCCGAGCGCATGCGCCAGCCGCACCACCGCGTCGACGACGGCGCGCGCGTCGGCGCTGTGGCCGAGGTCGGTGACGAAGGCGCGGTCGATCTTCAGCTCCTTGGCCGGCAGCTTGCGCAGATAGGCCAGGCTGGAATAGCCGGTGCCGAAGTCGTCGATCGACACGCTGATGCCCATGGCGCCGAGCTCGCGGAAGATCTGCTGCGCGACGTCGGTGTCCTGCATCGCCGCCGTCTCGGTGATCTCGCAGGTCAGCAGCGCCGCCGGCGCGCCATGCCGCTGCAGCGCGCGGCGCAGCCGCTGCGCCAGGTCGGGCTGCTGCATCTGCTGCGCCGAGACATTGATCGCCACGCGCAGGCGCAGGCCGTGGTCGCACCAGCGGCGCAGTTCGCGGCTGGCGGCCAGCATCACCCAGTCACCCAGCGGGCCCATCAGCCCGTGGCGCTCGGCCAGCGGGATGAAGACACCCGGCGAGATGCGCCCGCGCGTCGGATGCTCCCAGCGCAGCAGGGCTTCGACGGCGGTGACGCGGCCGTCCTGGGCGTCGATCTTGGGCTGGTACTGCAGCGCCAGCGCATCGCCGGCGATGGCGGCGCGCAGCGCCTGCAGCAGCTCGAGGTCGGTCTCGCTGGCATCGGCACCGTCGGCGGCAAAGGGGCGATGGCGTTGCCCGGCCCGCCGCGCCTGCCGCACGGCCTGCTCGGCGGCGCCGATCAGCCGCTGGGCATCCAGGCCGCCGGGACCGGTGACGCTGCCCACGGTGCAGAGCGGGCGCAGTTCGCGCTCACCAGCGACGATCGGGCGGCCGACCGCGGCGATGACACGTTGCGCCAGCCGTTCCACCGCCGCCTGCTCGGCCACGCCCTGGGCCAGCAGCAGAAAGTGGGCGTCGCCCAGCCGCGCCAGGCGGTCGCTGCCGCGCTGCAGGTGCGCCAGCCGCCGCGCCACCTTGTCCAGCGCCCGTTCCGCCAGCGCCGCGCCGAGCTGCTGGACCAGGCGATCGACGGCATCGACCTCCACGCGCAGCACGGCAAAACCCTGGCCATGGACCAGGGCCTGCTCGAGGTGGCGTTCGAATTCGCCACGGGTGATGACGGCGGGCTCGCTCGCCGCGGCCGGCGCGGCTTCTTCCGGCGGCGCGGCGGCGGGCGCCGGCTTCGTCGCCCAGGCCTGCAGCGCCAGCAGGCCGAGCAACGCCGCCAGCAGCAGCCAGGTGCCGCCACCGACGGTGGCCGCGGGGCCGCTGGCGGCCGCGGCGCCGCACAGGGTGCCCACCAGCACCGCGCTGCCGATGCGCGCGCGCCGGCGCTCCGGGCCCTGGCGCAGCAGCAGCGCCGCCAGGGCCGGCGCCAGCGCCGGGGCCAGGGCCACGGTCACCAGGTCGGCGGCGGCCAGCGAGCGGGCGCCTGCCGGCTGCAAGGCCCACCAGGCCGGCGCGGCCGCCAGCAAGGCGGCGGCAGCCGCGCGCGCACGGGCCGGTCGGTCCCACCAGCTGGCAGCCAGCAGGGCCAGCAGGGCCACCAGCGCCGGTGCGGCGGCATCGGCCAGTGTCGGCGGCGCAGGGCCCGTCAGCAGCCGTGGCCAGCCGAGTGCCAATGCCAGCAGCAGCAGCGTACCGGCCTGGGTGGCGGTGCGCAGCGGCGGGCGGCGGGCGGCCGCCGGCGGGCCGCGCGGGGGTGCGCAGCGCGCGCGTGGCGGGTGCGGTCGCGCGGTCGTACTGCTGTGCACCCAGCCAGGCGAGCGCGGCCGTGCCCAGCAGGGCGGCCAGGCCGAGGGTCAGCGGGTTGTCGTCCATGGGTGACGCGGGGCGCGGGGCTTCGTCAAGGTTCAACCGGCGGCGCGTGCCACCTCGCCCAGGGCCTGGGCGATGAACTGGCCGCGTTCGATCGCCGCCGCCAGGCCGGCGGCGCGCAGCTTGTGCAGCGTGGTGCTCGTCATCGAATGCTTGACGGCGCTCTGGCGCCCGCTGAAGACGAAGAGCGAGCGGTCCAGGCTGCGCCAGACCAGTTGCGCATTGGTCCAGCGGCCCTGGACGAACAGCCGGCACAGGGTGCCGGGTTCGAGCGCGCCGAGCCAGGCTTCGCAGGCGGCATGGGCGCGCTGGCTGGCTTCGGGGCCGGGGCCCATGTCGATCTGCACCGTGGCCAGGGCCTCGTGCAGGCCGAGCGGATCGACCGCGGTGTGCACGGCCGGCCCGGTGTCGGCTTCATCGTCGGCCGCGTCCTCGCTGTCGGCGGCGCCGCCGCCCGCATGCAGCGCCGTGGCCGCGGGTCGGGTGTCGTCGACGCTGTGCAGCGTGTGGCGGGCGTCGGTCCAGGGCCTGCGCAGGCTGCGGCCGAGGTCGGCCAGCTCGGCCTCGACGCGGGCCGGCGGCAGTCCGGCCTCGGTCAGGCCCAGCCGCGCATGGGTCATGCAGCGCGTATAGACATCCGCCGCCAGCGCGCGGTTGTGCGGCCGGCTGCAGGCGTCGAGCAGGGTTTCGATCATCTCGGCCTGCACCTGGAACTGGGTGCTGTCGAAGCCGTGCTGCTGCGCGCTGTGCGCCAGCGCCGTGGTCCAGGGCCCGACCAGAAACTGATGCAGCGCGGCCGGCACCGGCGTGCCGCGCAGCTGCTGCAGGATCTGCTCGCGCACGCGCGTCTCGATCTCGTCGCGCACCAGCTGGGCCTGCATGACGGCGGCCTGCGGGGCCAGTTGCCGTGCCTCGGCGTCGAGCCGGTCGGAGGCGGCGTCGTCCATCGCGTCCAGCGCCACGCGCAGCTGCGTGGCATCGGGCGGGTCGGTCTGCTCCAGCCGGCTGACGGCGGCCTCGAAGGCGGCGCCCGGCTGGCCGGCCTGCGTGAAGTCGATGTCGTCCAGCACGGCGCCGGTCGATACCAGCCGGTCGAGCAGCTGCCACAGCGGGTGCTCGGGCAGGCGCCACAGCTCGGGCTCGCTCACCGCCATTCGCCGGGCCGGCGATTCCAGGCGGCGGATCAGCGTGCGCGTGCCCTCGGTCAGCCCGGCACGGCGGTGCAGCACCGCCAGCAGCTTGGCCATGATCTCGGCCGGCGGCTGGGCGGTGCCGTCTTCGCCGCCGTCGGCAGCCGCCAGCCGCCGCAGCGCCTGCTCGGCCATCGCCCAGGGTGCCGCCGAGCCGGGCATGCGGCCGACGATGTGGGTGCGCAGCGGCCCTTCGTCGGGGCCGTCGTCGCCGTCCGCGCCGGCATCGCGCAGGCCGCCGGGCAGGTCGCGCGAGACATAGTGCAGGGGTTGCACGCCCCAGGCGTTGAGCAGCGCCACCTGGTGCGCATAGACCGGGGCCAGCTGGGCACCGAGCGCGGGGGCCAGCCGGCGCAGCAGGTCCAGCCGCTGCTGGGGTTCGAGTCCGAAGCCGGCGACGCCCTGCCGCAGCCCGCGCGCCACCACCGTCGGGCGCATCGGGTGGGCATCGGGCCTGACGTTGCACAGGCCGCGCAGCGCGGAGCAGCGGGCGGCCAGGTCGCGCAGCGTGGCGTCCGACTCCAGCTCGGCGACCTGGACCAGCCGCGACAGGGCGATGTCCTCGTCGATGGTGTCCTCGTCCAGCAGCGACAGCGCCTGCACCGACGCCGCGGCGGCGCGGGGCCCGCTGTCGTGGCCTTGCAGCTCCTCGTCGATGGCCTGCCCGATGGCCCGCACCAGACCCTGTTGCCAGACCGGGCGCTGCGCACGCAGGCTCTGGCGCAGCGCGGCCAGCCGCGCACGGTCGGCGGGCAGCGCCGTGGCCTGCGCGGCGCCGTCCAGCGCCTCGACGGCCGCTTCCAGGCCGACGGAAAGCCACTCGCCCAGGCCCTGGTGCAGGGCGCGGGCGAACGCCGACAGCGTGGACGAGGCGGATGCGCTGCGGTCGACGGCGACCGGAGCCTGGGCAGCTGGCATGGAGTGACGAATCCGGTGACGAATCGGGTGGCGAGGGTAACGGCGGGACAGCGGATCTGAACCTCCGCAGTTTCGGCACCGGCGCGCCGATCTTGATGGCCCACGCCTTGGGCGAGTCAGATCTTTGCGCGCACGGCGGCCAGCTAGAGATGGACGTCTATTTTTTCTCGCCTGGCGGCCGGTTCGGTCCGTCGGGGCAGGGCAGAATAGAACGATCGTTCGTTTTATTTCTCCGCCAACCTTGAGCGCTGCCCGTCCCCTTGCCTCGCCGCCGTCGCGCTCCCTGCACAAGGGCCAGCAGACGCGCGCGACCATCCTCGATGCGGCGCTGACGCTGGCTTCGCACATGGGGCTGGAGGGGCTGTCCATCGGCGCGCTGGCCGAGGTGACGGGCATGAGCAAGTCGGGTGTCTTCGCCCACTTCGGCTCGCGCGAGGAACTGCAGATCTCGGTCATCCGCGAATACCACACGCGCTTCGAGGAGGAAGTCTTCTTCCCCGCCATCCGCGAGCCGCGCGGCCTGCCGCGGCTGCGTGCGCTGTTCGAGCGCTGGGTACGCCGCGTCTCGGTCGAGCTGGATTCCGGCTGCATCTACATCAGCGGCGCGGTCGAGTTCGACGACCGTCCGGGCCCGGTGCGCGACGCGCTGGTGGAGATGGTGCGCACCTGGCACGCGGCGCTGGATCGCGCCATCCGCGGCGCCATCGACGAAGGTCACCTGCGCGCCGATACCGATGCGGCGCAGATGCTGTTCGAGATCCACGGCCTGATCCTGGCCCTGCACCACGATGCGCGCTTCCTGCGCAACGACGGCACGCTGGTGCGTGCCCGCGCCGCCTTCGACCGCGTCGTGCGCGACCACGAATCGCCCCCCGCGCCCACACCCGCCGCCACGCCGCCGCCGGCGCGCGCCGGCCGCGTGCGCCCCTGACGCCGCACTTTCGTCCGCCTTCAACCCGATCCCGGAGGTTCTGCCATGCCCCAGTACAACCCGCCCCTGCGCGACATGCAGTTCGTGCTGCACGAACTGCTCGGCGCCGCCGATGAGCTGAAGCTGATGCCCAGACACGCCGAGATCGACGCCGACACGCTGAATGCCGTGCTGGAAGAGGCCGGCAAATTTGCCGCCGAGGTGACGGCGCCGCTCAACAGCCCAGGCGACGCCGAAGGCTGCGCGCTCGACAAGGCCACGCACGAGGTGCGCACGCCCAAGGGCTTCAAGGAGGCCTATGCAAAATATGTCGAAGGCGGCTGGCCGGCGCTGAGCTGCGACCCGGCCTACGGCGGCCAGGGCCTGCCGCTCGTGCTCAACCAGTGCCTGTACGAGATGCTCAATTCGGCCAACCAGGCCTGGACCATGTACCCGGGCCTGAGCCACGGCGCCTACGAGGCGCTGCACGCCCACGGCACCGACGAGCAGAAGGCGACCTACCTGCCCAGGCTGACCAGCGGTGAATGGACCGGCACCATGTGCCTGACCGAGCCGCATTGCGGCACCGACCTCGGCCTGCTGCGCAGCAAGGCCGAGCCGCAGGCCGACGGCAGCTACAAGCTCACCGGCCAGAAGATCTTCATCAGCGCCGGCGAGCACGACATGGCCGCCAACATCGTGCACCTGGTGCTGGCCCGGTTGCCCGACGCGCCGGCCGGCAGCAAGGGCATCAGCCTGTTCATCGTGCCCAAGTTCCTCGTCCATGCCGACGGCAGCCTGGGCGCGCGCAACGCCATCACCTGCGGTGCGCTCGAGCACAAGATGGGCATCCACGGCAATGCCACCTGCCAGATGAACCTCGACGGCGCCGTCGGCACGCTGGTGGGCCAGCCCAACAAGGGCCTGCAGGCGATGTTCGTGATGATGAATGCCGCGCGCCTGGGCGTGGGCAACCAGAGCCTGGGCCTGACCGAGGTGGCCTACCAGAATGCCGTGGCCTATGCCAAGGACCGCATCCAGATGCGCGCGCTGTCGGGCCCGAAGGCGCCCGACAAGCCGGCCGACCCCATCATCGTGCACCCCGACGTGCGCAAGATGCTGCTCACCGCCCGCGCCTATGCCGAGGGCGGCCGCGCGCTGGCGATCTATATCGCGCTGCTGATCGACAAGGAGCTGTCCAGCGACGACGCCGACGAGCGCAAGGAGGCTGCCGACCTGGTGGCGCTGCTGACGCCGATCGTCAAGGCCTTCCTCACCGACAACGGCTGGATCGCCACCAGCCACTGCCAGCAGGTCTTCGGCGGCCACGGCTATATCCACGAATGGGGCATGGAGCAGTTCGTGCGCGACAGCCGCATCAACATGATCTACGAGGGCACGAATACCGTGCAGTCGCTGGACCTGCTGGGGCGCAAGGTGCTGGGCGACAACGGCGCCAGGCTGAAGAAGTTCGGCAAGCTGATCCAGCAGTTCGTCGAGGACGAGGGCACGAACGAGGCGATGCAGGAATTCGTCAACCCGCTGGCCGACCTGGGCGACAAGGTCACCAAGCTGACGATGGAAATCGGCATGAAGGCCATGGGCAATGCCGACGAGGTGGGCGCCGCCGCGGTGGACTACCTGCGCATCTGCGGCCACCTCACCTTTGCCTATTTCTTCGCCCGCATGGCCAAGATCGCGCTCGCCAGGCAGGACAGCGGCGACCCCTTCTACACCGCCAAGCTGGCCACCGCGCGCTTCTATTTCGCCAAGCTGCTGCCCGAGACGGCCGGCCTCATCCGCAGCTGCCGCGCCGGCCTGCAGCCCTTGATGGCGATGGACGAGGCGCTGTTCTGAGGCCAAGATCGACCATTCGAACCACGACCGGGAGACCCGATATGCGCCATCTGATTGCCACCCTCACGCTGGCCCTGCTGGCCGGCACCGCCGCTGCCCAGGCCTCGCCGGCCGGCCTGTGGAAGACCATCGACGACGAGACCCAGCAGGAAAAGTCGCTGGTGCGCATCGTCGACAACGGCGGCACGCTGGTCGGCCGCATCGAGAAGCTGACCGATCCCGCCAAGGCCGACGCCAAGTGCGACAAGTGCGAGGGCGCGAAGAAGGACCAGCCGATCACCGGCATGACCATCGTCGAAGGCGTGAAGAAGAATGCCGCCGAGCCCTGGTGGGACGGCGGCACCATCCTCGACCCCAACAACGGCAAGACCTACAAGGTGCGTCTGACGCCCAAGGACGATGGCAAGAAGCTGGAAGTGCGCGGCTTCATCGGCCCCTTCTACCGCAACCAGACCTGGATCCGGGTTCAATGACCCCCCCGAAGCGCCTGCGGCGCCTCCCCCCAGGGGGCGCCCCCAGCGGCCCGGCAAAGCCGGATCCGCGCCGGCCGCTTGACGACGATGCTGGCGCCTGTGCGCCCTGGAGAACATGAAGATGACAAACCGATTCCCCGTCCGCAAGGTCGCCGTGCTCGGCGCCGGCGTCATGGGCGCGCAGATTGCCGCCCACCTGGTCAACTGCAAGGTGCCGGTGGTCCTGTTCGACTTGCCCGCCAAGCCTGGCCCCCAGGCTTCGCCACCCCCGAGGGGGCCGTGAAGTCGACCGGCGAAGCCGGATCGGCTTCGGTCCCCAAGAACGGCATCGCCCTGCGCGCCATCGACAACCTGAAGAAGCTCAAGCCCGCACCGCTGGGCGTGGCCGACGACGCGGCGCTGATCCAGCCCGCCAACTACGAGGAGCACCTGGCGCTGCTGGGCCAGTGCGACCTGGTGATCGAGGCCATTGCCGAGCGCATGGACTGGAAGCTGGACCTCTACACGAAGATCGCACCGGCCCTGGCCGCGCACGCCATCGTGGCCAGCAACACCTCGGGCCTGTCGATCACCAAGCTGAGCGAGGCGCTGCCCGAGACCATCCGCCCGCGCTTCTGCGGCATCCACTTCTTCAACCCGCCGCGCTACATGGCGCTGGTGGAGCTGATCAACACCCCGGCCACGCAGCCCGAGGTGCTGGACCAGCTGGAAGCCTTCGTCACCACCGCGCTGGGAAAAAGCGTGGTGCGCGCCAAGGACACGCCCAATTTCGTGGCCAACCGCGTGGGCATCGCCGGCATGCTGGCGACGATCAAGGAGGCCGAGAACTTCGGCCTGTCCTACGACGTCGTCGACGACCTCACCGGCAAGAAGCTGGGCCGCGCCAGCAGCGGTACCTTCCGCACCGCCGACGTGGTGGGCCTGGACACCATGGCCCATGTCATCGAGACGCTGCAGGACAATCTGGCCGACGACCCCTTCTATCCCAGCTACGCCACGCCGCCGGTGGTGAAGGCCTTGATCGAGAAGGGTGCGCTGGGCCAGAAGACGGGTGCCGGCTTCTACAAGAAGGTGGGCAAGGACATCCTGCGCCTGGACCCGGCCAAGGGCGACTATGTGCCCGGCGGTGCCAAGGTCGAGCCCATCGTCGAGCGCATGCTCAAGAAGCCGGCCGCCGAGCGGCTGAAGCTGCTGCGCGAAAGCAGCAACCCGCAGGCGCAGTTTTTGTGGGCCATCCTGCGTGATGCCTTCCACTATGCCGCCGTGCACCTGGAAGCCATCGCCGACAGCGCGCGCGACGTCGACTTCGCGATGCGCTGGGGCTTCGGCATGAAGCAGGGCCCCTTCGAGCTGTGGCAGGAGGCCGGCTGGCAGCAGGTGGCGCAATGGGTCAAGGACGACATCGACGCCGGCAAGGCGCTGTGCCAGGCGCCGCTGCCCGACTGGGTGTTCGATGGACGCACCGGCGTGCACACGCCCGAGGGCAGCTGGAGCCCGGCGAAGAAGGCCTATGTGCCGAAGAGCCAGCTGGCCGTCTACTGCCGGCAGTATTTCCCCGAGAGCGTGCTCGGCAGCGGCGCCACCGAGCCGCTGAAGGCCGGCACCGAGGTGTGGAAGAACGACGAGGCGCGCGTGTGGACGCTCGACGGCGAGGTGCTGATCCTGAGCATCACCGCCAAGCTGCACCTCATCAGCCCGGCGGTGATGGAAGCCCTCGGCAAGGCCATCGACCTGGCCGAGAGCCGCTACCAGGGCCTGGTGATCTGGTCGCCCGACGATGTCTTCTCGGCCGGCGCCAACCTCGAATCGCTGATGCCGGTGTTCATGAAGAGCGGCTCCAAGGGCATCCTGCCGGTGGTCAAGCAGTTGCAGGACCTGATGCTGCGCCTGCGCTACGCCCAGGTGCCGGTGGTCAGCGCGATGCGCGGCATCGCGCTCGGCGGAGGCTGCGAACTGGCCGTCTACAGCCACCGGCGCGTGGCGGCGATGGAAACCTATGTCGGCCTGGTCGAGGTGGGCGTGGGCCTGGTGCCGGCCGGCGGCGGCCTGGCCTATATCGCGCGCCGTGCCGCCGAGATGGCGGGTGCCGCCAATGCCAATGCCGACATCCTCAAATTCCTCACCGACGGCTTCACCAACGCCGCCATGGCCAAGGTGGGCACGAGCGCGATCGAATCGCGCAGGCTCGGCTACCTGCTGTGGAGCGACGTGATCGTGCCGCACAAGGACGAGCTGCTGTTCGTGGCGCTGGCGCAGGCCAGGGCCATGGCCGCCAGCGGCTGGCGCCCTCCGACGCAGGCGATGATCCCGGTGGCCGGCCGCAATGCGGTGGCCACCATCAAGGGCCAGCTCGCCAACATGCGCGACGGCGGCTTCATCAGCGCGCACGACTTCCACATCGCCACGCTGATCGCCGAGGTGGTGTGCGGCGGTGACGTCGACGCCGGCTCGCTGGTGAGCGAGGCCTACCTGATGACGATGGAGCGCGAGCGCTTCTGCGCCCTGCTCGACCACCCCAAGACGCAGGAACGCATCATGGGCATGCTTCAAACGGGCAAGCCCGTGCGGAATTGAGCCATCGATGAGCGACGCAACGCGTACCGGATCCCTCCCCCTCTGCCGCTTGCGGGAGCGGGCAGGGGTGAGGGCGCGTGGCCTGCGCGCAAATGCCGCCGACGCCGAACGCCGCCTGTGGTCGCAGCTGCGCAACCGGCAACTGGCTGGCCGCAAGTTCCGCCGCCAGCACCCGGTCGGGCCGTTCATCGCCGACTTTGCCTGCCTGGAGGCGCGGCTGGTCGTCGAGGTGGATGGCGGCCAGCACTTCGGGGCCGAGGCGCTGCAGGCCGATGCTGGCCGCACCGAGGCCCTGAAGGACGCCGGCCTCGAGGCGCTTCGATTCGACAACCGGCAGGTGCTGACACAAACCGAAGCCGTGCTGGCGGCCATCCAGCAATGGCTGCAAGGCCATGACCCTCACCCCAACCCTCTCCCGCAGGCGGGAGCGGGGGCTTCTCGCAAGGAATCGCCATGAGCAGACAAGTTCAAGACGCCTACATCGTCGCCGCCACGCGCACGCCCATCGGCCGCTCGGGCCGCGGCCATTTCCGCAACACCCGCCCCGACGACCTGCTGGTGGCCGCGGTGAAGAGCGCGCTGGCCCAGGTGCCCGGCCTCGACCCGAAGGCGATCGAGGACGCCATCGTCGGCTGCAGCTTCCCCGAGGGCGAGCAGGGCATGAACATGGCCCGCGTGGCGATGGTGCTGGCCGGTCTGCCGCACAGCGTGGGCGGCGTCACCGTCAACCGTTTCTGCGCCAGCGGCCTCACCGCGCTGCAGATGGCCGCCGACCGCATCCGCGTCGGCGAGGCCGACGTGATGATCGCCGGCGGGGCCGAGAGCATGAGCCTGGTGCCGATGACCGGCAACAAGCCCAGCTTCAACCCCGAGGTCTTCGCCCGCGACGAGAACGTCGGCATCGCCTATGGCATGGGCCTGACGGCCGAGAAGGTGGCCACGCAGTGGAAGGTCAGCCGCGAGGCGCAGGATGCCTTTGCGCTGCAAAGCCACCAGCGCGCGCTGGCGGCCATCGCTGCCGGCGAATTCAAGGACGAGATCACGCCGGTGACGGTGACCGAGCGCAGCCCGGATCTCGCCGGCGGCGGCGTCAAGGTGACGGCGCGCACCGTCGACATCGACGAGGGCCCGCGCCCCGACACCAGCCTGGAGGGCCTGGGCAAGCTGCGGCCGGTGTTTGCCGCCAAGGGCAGCGTCACCGCCGGCAACAGCAGCCAGACCAGCGACGGCGCCGGCGCCCTGATCGTGGTCAGCGAAAAGGCACTGAAGGATTTCAACCTCCAGCCGCTGGCCCGCTTCGTCAGCTTTGCGGCACGCGGCGTGGCGCCCGAGATCATGGGCATCGGCCCCATCGAGGCGATCCCGGCGGCGCTGAAGGCGGCCGGCCTGAAGCTCGACGACATCGGCTGGTTCGAACTGAACGAGGCCTTTGCCGCGCAAAGCCTGGCGGTGATCAATACCTGCGGCCTCGACCCCGCCAGGGTCAACCCGATGGGCGGCGCCATCGCGCTCGGCCACCCGCTGGGCGCCACCGGCGCCATCCGCTCGGCCACCGTGGTGCATGCGCTGCGCCGCCACAACCTCAAATACGGCATGGTGACGATGTGCGTGGGCATGGGTCAGGGTGCGGCCGGCATCCTGGAACGCTGCTGAGCGGCGCCGACGGTCGAACACGGAGACAAGCATGACCATCAAGACCGCGACGCTGGGCGGCGTGGCCACGATCGAGATCGCGCGCCCCGAGAAGAAGAATGCGCTCACCATCGCGATGTACCAGGCGATGGCCGACGCACTGCGCGCCGCCGCTGCCGACCCGGCCGTGCGCGCGGTGCTGATCACCGGCCAGCCGGGCATCTTTACCTCGGGCAACGACCTCGAGGACTTCATGCGGCGCCCGCCGGGGCAGGGCGGCAGCGCCACCGAGGATTCGGCCGTCGGCCAGTTCATGCGCGCGCTGCTGGACTGCGACAAGCCGGTGGTGGCCGCCGTCACCGGTGCGGCCATCGGCATCGGCACCACGATGCTGCTGCATTGCGACTTCGTCTATGTCTCCGACGAGGCGCGCCTGGCCATGCCCTTCGTCGGCCTGGGCCTGGTGCCCGAATATGCGTCCAGCCTGCTGCTGCCGCAGCTGATGGGCGCGCGCCGCGCGGCCGAGAAGCTGCTGCTGGGCGACCCCTTCACGCCCGAGCAGGCGGTGGAATGCGGCATCGCCAATGCGGTGCTGCCGGCCGGCGAGGTGGCGGGCCACGCCCGCCGCGTGGCCGAGCGCTTCAACGCGCTGCCGCCCGGTGCCGTGCAGGAGGCCAAGCGGCTGATGCGCGCACCGCAGCGCGAGCAGGTGCTGGCCGTCATCAAGACCGAGGGCGAGTTGTTTGCGCAACGCCTGCGCAGCCCCGAGGCGATGGAGGCCTTCCAGGCCTTCTTCCAGAAGCGCAAGCCCGACTTCTCGACATTCTGATGTCGCTGGCGGTCAAGCTGGCGCTGACGCCGGTGCTGCTGGCGCAGGGCCTGCTGACGCGCGCGCGCATGCCGAGACTGCCCGAGGCACAAGGGCCGCGTGCCGGGCGCGTGGGCAGCGGGCACCGGCTGCGGCTGCTGGTGGCCGGTGATTCGTCGGCCGCCGGCGTTGGCGTGGCGCACCAGCGCGATGCGCTGGCGGCGCCGCTGGCCGCGCAACTGGCCGCGCTGGCCGGCGTGTGCGTCGACTGGCAGCTGCTGGCGCGCAGCGGGTTGAATACCGCCGACACACTGGCCATGCTGCAGGCCGAGCCGCCGGGCGACCTGCAGGCCGACGTCGCCGTCATCGTCACCGGGGTCAACGACGTCACCGGCCAGGTGCCGTCGCAGCGCGCGCTGGCCGTGCGCCAGGCGCTCGCCAACTGGCTGCGCAATGCCTGTGGCGTGCAGCACGTGGCCTTCTGCCCGCTGCCGCCGGTGCATGCCTTTCCCGGGCTGCCGCAGCCCTTGCGCTGGGTGGCCGGTGCCGATGCGCGCCGCCACAACGACGCGCTGCGCGAATGGACGTCGACGCGCGGCGACGTGTCCTGCGTCGACATGCAGCTGCCGCTGGACCCGGCGGCGATGGCCGACGACGGCTTCCATCCCGGCGCGCCGGCCTACCGCTGGTGCGCCGACGCCATCGCCCGCCACCTGGCGGCGCAGGACTGGCGCGCCGACCACACCCACATCAACGTCCCGGAGACGACGCGATGACCCGCAGCCTCAAGGGCAAGACCCTCGTGATCACCGGCGCCAGCCGCGGCATCGGCCTGGCCATCGGCGAACGTGCGGCACGCGACGGTGCCAACGTCGTGCTGCTGGCCAAGACCACCGAGCCCAACCCCAGGCTGCCGGGTACGCTGTTCACGGCTGCCGAAGAGATCCAGGTCGCCGGCGGCCAGGCGCTGCCGGTGCCCACCGACATCCGCGACGAGGCCGCGGTGGCCGCCGCCGTGCAGGCGGCGGTGGACCGCTTCGGCGGCATCGACATCCTGGTCAACAACGCCAGCGCCATCAGCCTGACCAACACGCCGATGACGCCGATGAAGCGCTTCGACCTCATGTTCGGCGTCAATGTGCGCGGCACCTATTGCTGCACGCAGGCCTGCCTGCCGCACCTGATCGCCAGCGCCAAGGCCGGCCGCAACCCGCACGTGCTGAACATGAGCCCGCCGCTGTCGATGCGCGAGCACTGGTTCCGCCCGCACGTGGCCTACACGATGGCCAAATACGGCATGAGCGAATGCACGCTCGGCCACGCGGGCGAATTCAGACCGCTGGGCATCGCCGTCAACAGCCTGTGGCCGCGCACCGCCATCGCCACCGCGGCGCTGCAGATGATCCCCGGCGTGGACCTGAAGCTGTGCCGCAAGCCCGAGATCCTGGCCGATGCCGCCTGGTGGATCCTGACCAGCGAATCGAAGGCCGTCAGCGGGCACTTCTTCATCGACGACGAACTGCTGCAAAGCCACGGTGTGCACGATCTCGATCCCTATGCCGTGACGCCGGGCAACCGGAATTTCATCCCCGATTTCTTTGTCGACTGACGACGCCGGACCATGCCTGCGCACGGTCCGGCGCGTCAGGAGAGGCCCGAGCTCTGCGAGGGCGCGGCCTGCAAGGTCGACTGACGACGCGTTTTCGCCGCTGGCGACTGCAGTGCTGCGCACGGGCCACCGCTAGCATCGGCCGCGACCGGTGCCCGTCAGGCGGGCGGAGACACGCATGAGCGAGAGGACCGGGCCCGCCGCGGCCTGGGTGCCGGCGGCCCTGATGGGCACGATGCTGGTGTGGGGCATCAACATCCCCCTGGTGAAGGCGCTGACGGCGTGGCTGGACACCGCGTCCATCGCCACGCTGCGCATGGGCGTGGCCTGCGCCACCTTCGGCGTGCTCGCGGTCTGGCACCGAAAGCCCTGGCCGCGGCTGTCGGCGCGGCAATGGGCAGGGCTGCTGGCCTGCGCCTTGTGCATGGTCTATCTCAACCAGATCCTGTTTGCCGCCGGCATGGCTCGCACCAGCGCCGCCAACGGTGCGCTCATCATGGCCACGGCGCCGCTGGTGTCGGCACTGCTGGCGGCACTGGCCTTCGGGGAACGGCTGCACCTGCGCCACCTGGCGGCGGTGGCGCTGGGCTTCGGCGGCGTGGCCGTGGTGGTGCTGCACAAGCCCGGCAGCGCACTCGGACAGGCCGGCTGGGGCGACCTGCTGGTGCTGGGCTGCGTGGTTTCGTTCGCCGCCGGCGGCGTGCTGGTGCAGCGCATGTCGGCGCGGCTGGATCCGCTGTCGCTCAGCGGCGTGATCTACCCGCTGGGCACGGCGATGCTGGCGCTGCACCTGGTGCTGGACCGCGGCGGCATGCCCGATGTCGCCACGCTGCTGCCGGGCTGGTGGCCCTGGGCGCTGATCGTCTTCTCGGGCGTTTTTGCCACCGCGCTGGGCAACTGGGTGTGGAACGGCGCCATCGGCCGCATCGGTGTGGCGCGCACGGCGGTCTATACCTACTGGGTGCCGGTCTTCGGCATGGGCTTTGCCGCGCTGCTGCTGGGCGAGCCGCTCAATGGCTGGTATGCACTGGGCCTGGTGATGGTGCTGGCGGGCAGCCGGCTGGCGGCGCGGCGGCCGGTGGCTGCAGCCTGAGCGGTCTGGCGGCGCCGAGCGCGTGAGTGCTTGGTTGCTGATGGCGCATGGCAGCCGCATCCCGGTTCCCACGGCCCTAGACTTGCATCCGCGCGCGTCGTGGTGCGTTCACCCCAGCCGGTGGCCCGCGCCGCCGGCTTTCACCTCGCAGCAGGAAGACCCTGATGAAGAATATGCCCGGCATCATCGGCGGCAGCGGGTTTTTCGATCTGGCCGGCCCGACCGACACCCGTCGGGCGGCCGTCGAAACGCGCTGGGGCGCGCCATCGGACGCGTTGTTCCGTCAGCGCCCGGCGCGCCCCGGCGCTGGCGGACCGGCTGCGCCCGGCCTTGCGCGGGGGGCGGCATGACCCGCGCCGGGTCTTCATCGCTGCGCCCGGCGGCGCGCTGGTTGCTGGCGGCGGCGCTGGTCGTGCTGTCGGCGACGGCCGCTGCGCAGCCGTGCAGCAGCCGGCTGCGCATCACCCTGGGCGACGGCAGTGCGTCCTGCCTGACCGACCACGCGCTGGCGCAGCGTACCGCAACCGCCCGACCGGGCACGCTGGCTAGCCTGCTGCCGGTCAGCGGCCTGTATGCGGTGGCCGTGTCGCCGGCGCTGCCCCAGTGCCCGGCGGCGCTGGGCTTTTCCGCCATCAGCACGATGCCCACGGCCACCGGCGCAGTCGGCAACGGCGCCGACAGCCCGCATGCGCGCAGTGCGCTGGCCGAGTGCCGCCAGAAGCTGCCGTGGTCGGCGCCGCCGGAGTGCAGCTGCCGACTGGTGCTGGTCGACGGCTTGTCGACGCTGCCGCCGGAGTCCTTCGCCCGCTATGCGGGGACCGCGCCCGCTGTGGTGGCCGCAGCGCCGCCGCCGGCCCCCGAGCAAGCCGCCGCGGCGCCAGCCGAACCCGCCGTCACCGAGGTCCGGCCGCCGCCGGGCAACGGCGAGGTGGCGGCGCTGCGCCGCCGGATCGAACAGTTGCAGGCCGAGGTCGGGCAGGCCCAGGCCGCCCGCAGCCCGCCCGCGGCCGCGACGCCGGTCAACCGGCTCACCGCGCGGGCGCTGGTGATCGGCAACGGGGCCTACAAGCACCTGGGCACGCTGGCCAATCCGCGCCGCGACGCCATGGACATGGCCGCCAAGCTGCGCGGCTTCGGCATCGAGGTCGACCTCGTGCTGGACGCCGACCGCCATGCCCTGGTGAAGGCGCTGGCGGATCACAACCGCAAGGCCACCGCGCTGGACGTGAACATCCTGTACTACGCCGGCCACGGCCTGCAGGTGGGTGGCATCAACTACATCGCGCCGGTGGACATGCTGGCCGATGGCATCTCCTCGGGCCACGTCAAGCTCAACGGCGTGGCGCTCAACGACGCGCTCGACTACCTGCCCGCCCGCACGCGGCTGGTCTTCCTGGACGCCTGCCGGGACAACCCTGCCGTGCGCAAGCTGGTGGCCAACCGCAGCGTGGCTGCGCCGGGCCTGGCACCCGTCTCGGCCACTTCGGGCACCTTGATCGCGTATGCCACGCGCGATGGTTCGGTGGCCGAGGACGGCAAGGGCCGCAACAGCCCCTACACCGCGGCGCTGCTGCGGCACCTGGACGCGCCCGATGACATCGCGGTGGTGTTGCGCCGCGTGCGGCAGTCGGTGATGGAAGCCACCGGCAACCGCCAGGAGCCGTGGGAATACGGTTCGCTGGTCGGCGACCAGCTGGTGTTGTCGCGCCTGGTGCGCTGAGGATCGACGGCCGTCGCCCGTGCACGCCCCGGTGGCGCGCCAGGCAGGCCCGGTCAAGCCCGTGCCGCCTGCGCTGTCACCCGGCGCTCACGCCGCACCCGCCATCGCCCGCGGCTGCCCCTGGCCATCGATGGCGACGTAGGTCAGGTTGGCCTCGGTCACCTTGACCAGCTGCGGGTGCACCGGGTTGCGCTCGGCCCAGACCTCGACATGCACGGTGATCGACGTTCGTCCCACGCGCGTGACGGCGGCGTAGAAGCTCAGCAGGTCGCCGATCGACACCGGCTGCTTGAAGGTGAACTGGTTGACGGCCACGGTGGCGATGCGCCCGCGCGCCACGCGCATCGGCAGCACCGCACCGGCCACGTCGACTTGCGCCATGATCCAGCCGCCGAAGACGTCGCCGTTGGCATTGACGTCGGCCGGCATGGGCATCACGCGCATCACCAGTTCGGCGCCGTCGGGCAAACTGGCGGGTACGGCCAGGGTCGTTGCGACCGGGGTTGAATCGGTTGCCATCGGCGCCACCTCCAGAAGTCCTCCGAAGCATTCTTCCATGAGACGAAGCACGATGGCCCTGCCGCAACCTGCGGAAGGCCAGCCCGGTGCGGCCGGCCGATCCGACTGGGCCACGCTGCGCAAGCTGCTGCCCTACCTGTGGCGCTACCGCTGGCGGGTGGGCATTGCGCTGGCGTTTCTGCTGGCGGCCAAGATGGCCAACGTGGGCGTGCCGCTGCTGCTGAAGGAGCTGGTCGATGGCCTGGCCATCCAGCCCGGCAGCGCGGCGGCGCTGCTGTTGGTGCCGGTCGGGCTGATCGTCGCCTACGGCGCGCTGCGCCTGAGCACCACGCTGTTCACCGAACTGCGCGAACTGATCTTCGCCAAGGCCACCGAAGGCACGGCGCGCAGCATCAGCCTGCAGGTCTTCCGCCACCTGCACGCGCTGTCGCTGCGCTTTCACCTCGAGCGTCAGACCGGCGGCATGACGCGCGACATCGAGCGCGGCACGCGCGCGGTGCACTCGCTGATCAGCTATTCGCTCTACAGCATCCTGCCCACGCTGATCGAGGTCACGATGGTGCTGACGGTGCTGGCCGTCAAGTTCGACGCCTGGTTTGCCGGCATCACCGTCATCGCGCTGGTGGTCTATATCAGCTACACGGTGGTGATGACCGAATGGCGCACGCAGTTCCGCAAGCAGATGAACGAGATCGACTCGACGGCGCATTCGCGCGCCATCGACGCGCTGCTGAACTACGAGACCGTCAAATATTTCAACAACGAGGATTTCGAGGCCAGGCGCTACGACGACAACCTCGAGAAGCTGCGCCGCGCCAGCCTGAAGAGCCAGAGCACGCTGTCGCTGCTCAATACCGGCCAGCAGCTGATCATCGCCACCGCGCTGGTGGCCATGCTGTGGCGCGCCACGCAGGGCGTGGTCGACGGCCGCATGACGCTGGGTGACCTGGTGATGGTCAATGCCTTCATGATCCAGCTCTACATCCCGCTCAACTTCCTGGGCGTGATCTACCGCGAGATCAAGCAGAGTCTGACCGACCTGGACAAGATGTTCACGCTGCTCGAGCGCGATCGCGAGGTGGCCGACGCGCCCGGCGCGCCGCCGCTGCAGGTGAGCGAGGGCGTGGTGCGTTTCGAGCACGTGAGCTTTGCCTACGACGCCAGCCGCCCCATCCTGCACGACGTCAGCTTCGAGATCCCGGCGGGCAAGACGGTGGCCGTGGTCGGGCCTTCGGGCGCCGGCAAGAGCACGCTGGCGCGGCTGCTGTACCGCTTCTACGACGTGGGCGGCGGGCGCGTGACCATCGACGGCCAGGACATTCGCGATGTGACCCAGGCCAGCCTGCGCGCGGCCATCGGCATCGTGCCGCAGGACACGGTGCTGTTCAACGACACCGTCGAATACAACATCGCCTACGGCCGCCCCGGCGCCGCGCGCGCCGAGGTCGAGGCCGCCGCCCGCGCCGCGCACATCCACGACTTCATCGCCGCCACGCCCAAGGGCTACGACACCATGGTCGGCGAGCGCGGCCTCAAGCTCAGCGGCGGCGAGAAGCAGCGCGTGGCGATCGCGCGCACGCTGCTGAAGAACCCGCCGGTGCTGATCTTCGACGAGGCCACCTCGGCGCTGGACTCGGCCAACGAACGTGCCATCCAGGCCGAGCTGCGCAGCGTCTCCGAGGGCAAGACGGCGCTCGTCATCGCGCACCGGCTGTCCACCGTCCACCACGCGGACGTAATCGTGGTGATGGACCAGGGCCGCGTGGTCGAGTGCGGCCCCATGCCGAGCTGCTGGCGCGCGGCGGGCGTTATGCTCAGATGTGGCGGCTGCAGCAGAGTGGCGAGCCCACCGGCACCGCCGATCCCGCACCCGCATAGACACTGCTCGACGGCCCGCCTAACATGCCTGCATGCGACTGACCGACAACGAGCGCCGCGTCCTGCTCCAGGCCGTGGCCGCAGTCGACCGGACGCCGAGGTCTGGCTGCCTGGCTCGCGCGTGCGCGACGACGCCCGCGGCGGCGACATCGACCTGCTGGTGCTGTCCAGCCGAATGGGTCTGCGCGACAAGCTCGACGTTCTGGCGCGGATGCACCAGGCGCTGGGCGACAGCGCATCGATCTGACGATCGCGCGCGACGAGTCGCGCCCTTCGTGAGGGTGGCCAAGGCGCAGGGCGTCCGGCTGTGAGCAGCATGTCGGATCGGCGTGTCGAGCTGCGTGCCATGCTGCAGGGCGAGTCCGCGCGCAGCGCAGGCGGCCGACCACCTGCGCTGGTCGCTGGGCCGATGCCAAGCGCTCGGCCCCGGTCCCTGGGCTCCGGACGAGCTCGAACGCCTGGAGTCGATGGCCAGTCGCTTCGCGCGGCTCTCGGACCTGTTGACGCAACGCATCATGCGACTGGCCGACGAACTCGAGCTCGAGGCCCGGGAAGTCTGATCGACCGCATCCGCAGGGCCAAAGCGCGGCTGGTCGGATTCGGACGGGCAACTCATCGCGCCGGGACGCTGCGCAACCTGATCGCGCACGAGTATGAAGACGAGGATCTGCCGGCGCTCTGTGCGGAAGTGCAGCGCTCGTCGCCAGCCCTGCTGCATCGCGGTGGATCGAGCGCTCGCCTGGTCGCGGCAGATCCGTTGAGTCGCGCCGGCGATGGAAACCAAGTGGCTCGAGGACTTTCGCGCTCGCCGAGACGCGCAGCTTCTCGCGCGCGGCGCAGCTGCGCCATGTCACGCAGCCGGCCTTCAGCCGCCGCATCCAGGCGCTGGAGGCCTGGACCGGCATCGACCTCGTCGACCGTTCGTCCTACCCGACGCGGCTCACCCCCGCGGGCGAGACCTTCCACGGCCAGGCGCTGGAGATCGTGGGCGCACTGCAGGCCACGCGCAACCTGATGCGCAGCCATCAGAACGCCGGGCAGGACGTCATCGAGTTCGCGGTGCCGCATTCGCTGGCCTTCACCTTCTTCCCGCACTGGCTCACCGGGCTGCGGCCGCAGTTCGGCGCCCTCCGCAGCCGGCTCAATGCCTTCAACGTGCACGACGCGGTGATGCGGCTGACCGAGGGCGGCTGCGACCTGCTGATCGCCTACCACCACCCCAGCCAGCCGCTGCAGCTCAGCCCCGACCGCTACGAGATGCTGAGCCTGGGTGACGAGAGCCTGGCGCCCTATGCCAGGCCGGGCCCCGACGGCCAGCCGCTGCTGCGCCTGCCCGCTGTGCCGGCGCGCGTGTGCCCTTCCTCAGCTACGCGCCCGGCGCCTACATGGCGCGGCTGGTCGAGGTGATCCTGAAGGAGGCCGAGACCGTGCCGTCGCTCGAGGCGGTGTACGAAACCGACATGGCCGAAGGCCTGAAGGCGATGGCGCTCGAAGGCCACGGGCTGGCCTTCCTGCCCAGCAGTTCGGTGCGCAAGGAGCTCAGGGCCGCCGCCTGGTGCGCTGCCGCCGCGCCCGGCCGCTGGCAGCTGACGATGGAAGTGCGCATCTACCGCGAACGTCCCGGTGTCGCGCGCCACACCAAGGCCCAGGCGGTGGCGCTGTGGGACTTCCTGGCGCGTCGATAGCCTCGTCGTTCACCGGCGTGCCGGGGGCCATTGGTCGCATGAGCCGCCCCCAGCCACGCTGACCCTCACCCGCCCCGACGACTGGCACCTGCACCTGCGCGACGGCGCCGCGCTGGCTGCGGTGCTGCCCTTCACCGCCGCGCAGTTCGGGCGTGCCATCGTGATGCCCAACCTGAAGCCGCCGGTGACCACCACCGCGCAGGCGCTGGACACCGCGAGCGCATCGTCGCCGCATTGCCGGCCGGGGCCGGCTTCCAGCCGCTGATGACGCTGTACCTGACCGACACCACCACGCCCGACGAGATCGCGCGTGCGCGGGCCGCGGGCATCGTCGCGCTCAAGCTCTACCCCGCCGGCGCCACCACCAACAGCGATGCCGGTGTCACCGACATCCGCAAGACCTATCCCACGCTGGAAGCCATGCAGCGCGAGGGCGCTGCTGCTGGTGCACGGCGAGGTGACCGATCCGGGAGGTCGACCTCTTCGACCGCGAGGCGGTCTTCATCGACCGCGGCGTGATGGCGCTGCTGCGCGAGCTTCCCGGGCTGAAGGTGGTGTTCGAGCCATCACCACGCAGGAGGCGGCGCAGTACGTGGCTGGGGCCGATGCCCACACTGCGGCCACGCTCACCGCGCACCACCTGCTCTACAACCGCAACGCGCTCTTCATCGGCGGGCTGCGGACGCACTATACCGCCCGCCGGTGCTCAAGCGCGAGGTGCATCGCCAGGCGCTGGTGGCGGCGGCCATCTCGGGGAGCCCGAAATTCTTCCTCGGCACCGACAGCGCGCCGCACGCCGCGGCGCTGAAGGAGCAGAGCGTCTGCCGCAGTGCCGGCTGCTTCACCGCGCCGGCGGCGCTGACTCTACGCCGAGGCCTTCGAGGCCGCCGATGCGCTGGACAAGCTCGAAGCCTCCGCCAGCCACCATGGCCCGGCTTCCTACGGCCTGCCGCGCAACACCGGCACGGTGACGCTGAAGCGCGAACCCTGGTCGCTGCCCGAGACGCTGCCTTTCGGCGACGCCACCCTCAAGCCGCTGCGCGCCGCGAGACGCTGAACTGGCGGCTGCAGCCGGCCTGAGCGTGGGATCCCGCGTGGCCGCCGGTCGTGACGGCGGCACCACGGCGCTGGCGCCTACCGCGAAGTGGGCAGGCGCGTGCTGGCCCGCGTATGGGCCGGCGTCTCCGGTGGCCGACGCGCGAATGCCGAGGATGCGAGCGTGCACTTCGTGCCGCAGGCTAGCGCTGCCGCCGAGTCGCGACTGCAGGGCTCCATCGCCCGCAGCGGCCCAGGTGCCGACGCGCGACAACCTGCGACCTCTCCAACGGCCTGGTCTGGCTCGTGCGGGCGGCGCTGGGGAAAGCGGCGGCTGAACGCGCTACACTCGGCGGCCATCGACGCGCAGGGCGTGGGTGCGCGCCGCGGCCCGCTACGCGCGATGCGCTGACCTGTTCGACGCGAACGGCGCCTGGCTGCAGGCCCCGGCCGGAACTGCGGGCAGCGCTGCGTTGCCGCGACTGGCGCGCGCTGTTTGTCGACCACGCGGCCGCCTGGGCCGGCGCCAGCTGGTCGTCGTCGGCCGTACGCTGCTGGAAAGCTGGGCGCGCCCGCAAGGCGCTCACCGCGCATGTCTGGCTGGACGACCCGGTCGGCCAGTGCCCCGCCGACTGGCGGCGCAAGCCTTTAACCCGCTGCCGCTGGCCCGGCATTCGGACCCCTGTTGGCCGGCGCCACCGAGTGCCGCCCTTCTATGCCGACGCGGCCGTCGCCCGGCCGCCAGCCTTCGGCCCGCGGGTTGGGGGTGCCGGCCCTTGAAACCCGGAGCGTCACCTAAGATCGCGCCTGTCAAGACTCTTGCCGCCCGTGAAGTCGGGCGCTAACCCCTCTCATCAAAGCGCATCGTCCTGTTCCTCATGTCCAACCTGGCCGTGATGCTGGTGCTGGGCCTCGCCGAGATTTGCACCTGCTCGGGGCTGAACCTTTATCATCCGCGCCGGGGGCCTGAACCTCGAAGCCAGCTGCTCGGCTTCGCCGCTGATCATGGGCTTCGGCGGCGCCATCATTTCGCTGCTGATCCAAGCAAGCCGATGATGGCCAAGTGGAGCACCGAGGCGCAGATCATCAACGACTCGCCCGACCCGGCGCACCGCTGGATCGTCGGCACGGTGCCAGGGCTTCGCGCAGAAGGCCGGCATCGGCATGCGAGGTCGCCATCTACGACGGCGAGCCCAATGCCTTCGCCACCGGCGCCTTCAAGAATTCGGCGCTGGTCGCCGTCTCCACCAGGCTGCTGCAGCGCACCGAACTGCCCGGAGGTCGAGGCCGTCATCGGCCACGGGTGGCTTTTACGGCCAACGGCGACATGGTGACGATGACGCTGATCCAGAGCGTGATGAATACCACCTTCGTCGTCTTCCTGTCGCGCGTGATCCGGCTATTTCGTCGACCCCGTGGTGCTGAAGGAGAACGACCGCGACGGCACGTCGGCATCAGCTATTACGTGACGACCATCGTGCTCCGACATCGTGCTCGGCGTACTGGCCTCGATCATCGTCGCACGGGTTCTCGCGTCGGCGTGAATACCGCGCCGACAAGGTGCCGCCGACCTGATGGGCCGCAAGCAACCGATGATCAATACCCTGGCCGCCTGGGCGGCATGGACCAGCCGGTGCCGCAGGCCAATGGCCTGATGGGCATCAGCAGCCGCCCCAGCGGGCTGATGGCGCTGTTCAGCAGCCACCCGCCGATCGAGGACCGCATCCGCGCGCTGCAGCAGGCGCAGTGATCGAAACAAGGGC
>JADJYX010000012.1 GCA_016719535.1 Rubrivivax sp.
GCGAAGGCGACTTCTTCGGGTGGCGCGAGCTGCAGCGCCTTCATCGCCTCGGTGTGCTCGCCCACGGCCTCGAACTCGTCGAGCACGCGGAACGCGCCTTCGATCACTTCGCCCTGGATGTTGCCCTTGTGCGGGATACGGATGTCGTCCACCACCTCGCCCACCACCAGGCCGTTGCAGCAGACGAAGCGGAACATCCCGGCCAGCATCTGGTACGAGCTGGCACCGTCGTGGCTATTGATGAGGATGATCTCGTTCGCCTCGGGCCGGGTCTGCACCTGGCCGGCGTGGCGCATGCGGATCATGTGCTTGGTGAACTCCGCCTTGCCTTCGACGCGGCTGGCGCCCTGGGCGACCATGAAGGGCTCGAAACCCTCCTTGCGCAGGCCGCGCAGGACATCGATGGTGGGGATGTAGGTGTAGCGCTCGGAGCGGCTCGCATGCTTGCCTTCGGCGAAGATGGACGGCGCCGCGGCGCGCATCTGGTCTTCGCTCAGGGGCTGGTCACCACCGCATCACGCGCGGGTGTTGCGGGGCGGGGCCGGGGCGCCAGGGTCGGGGTCGAGATGATGGTTGGATCCTTGGGGGGGGTGGGGCCAGCGTGGCATGAGGTTCGAGGGGGGGGCGCGGCTGGTTGGCATCACGCCCACCCGATGAGGGTTCAGGCGTCGGCGTGCGCCGGCTGGCGCGCGCTGCGGGGCTTGCGGGTGCTGGTGACCGGTGCGGCTTGCTCGCCGCTGCGCGCGGTCGGCACGCTCTCGGCGCCCTGGCCACCGTTGCGGCGGGCTTCGCTCTCGGCGCGGCTGTCGAGGTAGTCGATCTCCTCGGCCGTGAATGCCATGCCATAGACGGTCTCGTCGTCCTTCTCGTAGTTGTTGTTGCGGAGGCGCCCGACGATGTTGACGTGCGAGCCCTTGCCCAGGTACTCGGCCGCGTTCTCGGCCTGCTTGCCCCACAGCGTCCACTGGATCGCGGTGGATTCCTCCTCGCGCGCCTCGCCGCTGCCGCGCCGGGTGTTGCTGATGGCGGTCAGCACGCCCTTGGCAATCTTGCCTTCGCGGCCGTTGACGAATTCGAGCTTGACGGCCCCGGCCAGGTGCGCGTGACGCTGGATGACAGAAACGTTTGCCATGACGATCTCCAATCGAGAGCAACCAGCCGGGCCCCGGTCCGGGTTCCCTGAAAACTGATCCTCTCGCTCGGACTCCCTTGCTCCCGCCCACGGGCGGGCGGGGGGTGGGCATGGCCCCTTTCCTCACGGGAAGGGGTTGGGGATGGGTGGGGTCGGGTTTGCAGCTTCAGCAGCCGAAGCAGTGCGCCGGTTACCCGGCCCACCGCTTGAAGATCCCCCCACAAGTCCCCCTCACGAGTTGACGGGGGCGCCGTGGGGGGAGCGCGGTGGGACGACTGGCGCACGGGCTGCCCCCTCCCCGCGGGCGGCGCAGCGTCGCGGCCGATGTGCCAGCTCGCCTGGCGCAGCGGTTGCAGCGCAGCCGACCGAACGATCACGAGCAGCGGCGGCTCTGCGGCCGACGTGCCACACAAAGCGCAGCGAATGGCGCGGCGGTCGAGCCGCTGCGAGCATCTGTCTGCATTCCTGCATTCAGCGGCCCGGCTCCGGGCTTGGCGGGTGACCGGGGTGGCGATCTGGCCGGCGCCGCACCGAGCGGAGCGCAGCGCAGCGACCTGCAAGCCGGTCAGTTCGCCAAGCGGGCCTCGTTCACGCGCAGCGTGAAGGAAACAGGGCCCGCGATCCCCGGGCACGGGAAAGGGCCGCCGCGTGCTTCAGCCGGCATTGCCGGCCTGACTGAATTCGCGTGAGGGATGGCAGCCCGTCAGGGGCGAGACGCTGGGCGTTTGACAGCGGCTCGACGCGCAGCGCAACAGCCCGGCCCCGCGCAGCGGGGACACGCCCAGACCCACGGAGACCTGGCGCCACCACCTGCACCCACTGCGTCACAACGCTCAACGCCACACCGCCCGCCGCCAGACCTTTCTCGCCCAGCGCCGACCCTGCTCGCTGTTTCGCGAGCTTCGAGTATTTCGAGTGATTCTGCTAAACTTGGCCGCATGAAGACCGCACGCAAGCCCACCGAAGCCCCTCAGCACATCGCCCCTCCAGCGCTGTCGGTGAACATCGATATCGACCCCTTGGTCGAGGTCGTGCGGCGCCACGTCACGTTGACACCTCAAGCCGCGCGGCTGATCAAGAGCGAATTCGCGCAGCTCTTCCAGAACCCGACCATCAGCGGCAGCACCCGAGAGCCCGCAGCCGCCAAGCCCGGACCTGCAACGGACCCAGTGCTCACCACCCAAGAAGCGGCTGACCTGGTCAGTGTCTCCCGGCCGTACATCGTGGCCCGCATCGAAGCCGGCGACATCCCGCTGCACCAGCAGGTGGGCAACCAGCGACGTGTCCTCAAGTCCGCCGTTCTGGCCTGGCACCGTCAGGAGCAGATCCGACGCCGCAAGGCCCTGGGCCAGCTTGGTGCCGACCTCGACAGCGAGATCTTCGCGGGCTGAGATCCGTGATCCCTGTCGTCGCCGACGCCGACACCCTGTTCGGCGCCACCACCCGCGGCCTGTTGATCCATCTCGACTACCAGGGACTGATCCGCCTGCACTGGAGCCCGCTGATCCTCGCCGAGATGAGCCGGGCGCTCGTCGACACCGGCCGCAAGCCCGACGCCGAGTCGGCGCGTCGGCACGAGCAATTGATGCGGGCTGCCTTGCCCCAGGCAGAGATCCCGACGCAACAGGTCCAGGCGCAGTTCGCCAGCGTATCGCCCTCGATGCGATCTGCCAAAGACACCCACGTCGCTGCCTGCGCAGCAGCCATCCTGGCCGGTGACTTTTATCCCGGCACCCAGGTCGTCAGCCTCGTCACCAAGAACATCCGCGACTTCGGCATCCGTAAGCTCGCCAGCCAGGGCATCGAAGTCCAGCGCCCGGACGTCTTCTTGCTGGCGCAATTTCAGCAAGCCCCCGCAGCCGTCGCTTCGGCCTTCGCCGCCTTGCGCGCCACGCTGCGCTCGGCACCGGAACCAGACCGGCTGCTGGAACGGCTGGCCGCCGACGGCCAGAGCCTGACGGCGGCGGCCCTGCACGGCGCCTGGCAACAGGGCGCCGTGCGCCTTTGACAACGAGAACGTGCGACCTGCAAGTCGCATGGATTTCTGTTTCACGGAGGTAGTTATGACCTGATGAAACCGGCTGTTCCATCAGCCGTTCCCTACCCGGACATGCGGAGCTGGCAACGGCTCGGTGTGAAGCTCCGGGGACAACGTAGCCGCCGGGTAACCGGTACGCCGAGCCGTGAGGCAAAGCGGAATCTGCCAGCACGAAGGCGGAGAGGAGCAAGGGATGGATGGGTACGACCAACACATGTGAACGTCCGCGAAAGCGTCGTAATGTCAGACAAGCCAAACGTGCTGACAGGCTTGAACCAAAAGGTACGCGGCAAGGCACGGTCCTCTGTTCTCTGGACCGTCATGGACATCATTGCCGCCGGCGCACAGGACGGGTCCGCACCATCCGGAAATTCATGCGGAACAGGGTAAGCCCATCACGCTGCCGGCAACGGCAGGCGAACCGCGAGGAACGCTGTTGGTGTGGTGGGTAGAGGAATGCGGAGAAAGCGAATGCCTGGCTGTAATGGACGGGATACGGGCTGCGACATCGCCCGACGCGAAAGCGGGCTGACTTCCGCGCGGTCATTCATGGCGAGAGAGTCTTGACCAACCGTTGGACGAGGGAAAGCAGATGACGGCGACCGATACGAAAGTGTCGGGCGCTGGTGCGCCCTCGCCCGCTGCGCAGATGTGGGAGCAGGCGAACTGGGCCCACATCGAGGCAGAGGTGAAGCGGCTTCAGATGCGTATCGCCAAGGCAGTTCGGGAAGGCAGGTGGGGCAAGGCGCAAGCCCTGCAGCGTCTGCTGACCCGCTCGCACAGCGGCAAGATGTTCGCCGTCAAGCGAGTGACGGAAAGCAGTGGCAAGAGAACGCCGGGGGTGGACCAGAAGGTCTGGCTGACCCCGGCGGCCAGATGGAAGGGGATGCTGTCGATGCGGCACCGCGGCTACCGCCCGATGCCGCTGAGGCGGGTCTACATCCCGAAGAGCAATGGGAAGAGGCGTCCGCTGGGAATTCCATGCATGCGGTGCCGAGCGATGCAGGCCTTGTGGAAGCTCGCTTTGGAACCCATCGCGGAGACGCGAGCGGATCCGAACTCCTATGGCTTTCGACCTGAGCGTTCGACTGCCGACGCCATTGAACAGTGCTTCACGGTCCTCTCGCGCCGCACGTCGGCGCAGTGGATTATGGAGGGTGACATCCGAGGCTGTTTCGACAACTTCAGTCACTCGTGGTTGCTGGAGCACGTGCCGATGGATAAGGCGATCCTGCGCGGGTGGCTGGAAGCCGGGTATATCGATGAGGGATCCTTGTTCGAGACACGGGCCGGCACACCGCAAGGTGGTGTCATCTCGCCCGTGATCGCGAACGTGGCGTTGGATGGGCTGGAGGCGGCGGTTCACGCGAGTGCCGGTGGATCGGAACGCGCCCGTCGCAGAGCCAAGCTCAACGTCATCCGCTATGCCGACGATTTTGTGGTGTCCGGCGCGTCGAGAGACGATCTTGAATCCTTGGTCCTTCCTGCCATCCGCCGGTTCATGGCGGAACGCGGGTTGGAACTGTCGGAGGAAAAGACCCGGATCACGCACATCGCGGAAGGGTTCGACTTCCTGGGTCAAAACGTGCGCAAGTACGGAGACCAGTTGCTGACCAAGCCGGCGAAGAAGAGCATCAAGTCGCTGCTGGACAAGGTCAGGGACATCATCAAGGGCAACGCGACCGCAACGCAGGCGGCGGTGATACAGCAACTGAACCCGGTGATCCGCGGTTGGGCCATGTATCACCGTCATGCGGCTGCGAAAGCGACCTTCTCACTCATCGACACGCACATCTGGCAAATGCTCTGGCGGTGGTCCGTGCGCAGGCACCCCACCAAAGGAGCGCGGTGGGTCATCAGGCGGTACTTCCGGCAGAGAGGGGCAAGGTCTTGGGCCTTCGCAACGAAGGGCGCAGCCGACGGCACAACCGTCGGCCTGCAACTCTTCCGCGCGTCGACGGTGGCGATCACCCGCCATGTCAAGGTGCCCGGGGCTGCGCATCCATTCGACCCGGAGTGGACCGAGTACCTGGCTCGTCGCCGCGCTGCGCGGCGTTCCGTCAAACTGTTCGGTGCCACCCCATGGTGCTGAAGAATGGCTTGAGCCGGATGCGGGGTGACTCGCACGTCCGGTTCTTAGGGGGCGGCGGCGCAGCAATGCGCCGCCGCTACCCGACGACGTGGTAGCGTGGGTCGACACGGCAAGCCCACCTCCGCACCCCACAGACTTGTCTGTCCGCGTTTGTCCCCGGAGCCGGTCCCGCGCACGGCATCCCTGTGACGCAAGTCCTCCGTGACGACGCTCCAAGCCCTGACCCGCAGCAGGCAGCGGGTCGCTTCGGTAGACTCTCAAAGGTATGCGCCGATCTGCCGTCCTCCTCGTCATGCTGTTTGCCATGCTCTGGCAAACGGTGGCCGTGGCGCGCGCCGGCTCGACGATGAACGCCCTGGCCGACATGGAACATGCTTCGCTGCATTGGCAGGAAAAAGGTCACCATCACCATGAAGATGGTTCTTACCATCTGGACGATTCGATCGCTTCGGCGCAGCACGTCCTCAGCGACCATGTGAGTGCAACGGTGGCGCTCGTGGTCACGGCGTCGCATCAATTCCCTCCCTTGGGTTCGGCCGCTCCCGGCGGCCTGCACGAGACCCTTGTGCCCAACCCCACCCTCGACTGCCTGCTCCGGCCGCCTCGGTCCCGCTCCTGACCCGCCTTCTCGGCGGGCGTCCACCCATGGACGCCCGGCCCGCAGGCCAGTTTGCCCACGCAAGCCTCTGTCCGCCCCTTGGCGTGACCTGAACCTTGCGTTCGGCCGGCCCCTGCTGATGAACTGTCAGGAGCATCGTGAGACTTTCCGTTTGGCTTTCTGCCGGCGTCGTCGCGGGCAGTCTGGCCGGCGCGCCCGTCTGGGCTCAGCCTGCCACATCACCGGGTGGCCCACCGGCCGCCCCTCCGTCCCCGGCCTATGAACCTGCTGGCAGCATCACGCTTCGCGCAGCCCTGGACGCCGCGTGGCAACGCGCCGTCGCCGCCCGCGAAAGCCAGGGGCAGCGCCGACGTGCAGAGGCCGACCGGACCGCCGCAGGCAGCTTCTGGGCCGCGCCGCCGTCACTGGAACTGAGCCACCGAAACGACCGCCTTCAAAGCAACGCGGGCCGGCGCGAGACCGAAATCGGTGTGGCCGTTCCACTTTGGCTGCCAGGCCAGAAGGCCGCACGCGCGGGCACCGCGGACGCTGCGGCAACACAGGCGCTTGCTGCAGAGCAGGTCGCCCGCCTGCGCCTGGCCGGTGAACTGCGTGAAGCGGCGTGGCAACTCGCTGCGTTGCAGGCCGAGGCGGCCCAGGCCGACATGCAGATCCAGGCACTGAAGCAGCTGGCCGACGACGTGGAGCGCCGAGTGGTTGCTGGCGATCTGGCGCGGGCCGACGCACTCGCCGCCCAGGCCGAGCTGCTGGCGGCGTCCGCGCTTCAGTCCGACGTGCGCCAGCGCCTGCAGGCCGCGCGTGCGCGCTGGACCCTGCTCACGGGGCTGGCTGCAGCGCCCGATATGTCGGTCGAAGCCCTCGAAGGGGCCCCTGCTCCGGCCGCATCGCACCCAGAGCTGCAACTCGCCAACCAGTCCACCGAACTGGCACGCAAGCGCGTGGAACTGATGCGCCATTCGCGGCGCGACGCACCCGAACTGACCGTGGGCGTACGTCAGGACGTGCCCGGCCGTGCCGAAGCCTCCCAAGGCAGCCTGGTCGTCGGACTTCGCCTGCCCTTCGGCACCGACGACCGCAACCGGCCGCTGGAAGCGGCTGCACTGTCCGAGCTGGACGTAGCCGAGACCCACGAGCTAAGACTGCGCGAACGCCTCGACAGCGACATTGCCGCCGCACGCGAAGCGAAGCGATCGGCCAAGGCTCAACTCGACGCCGAGACCGCCCGTGCCCGCCTGCTGCGCGAACGCGCCAGCCTGATCGACAAGTCCCTCCGTGCCGGCGAGACGCCGCTGCCCGACCTGCTGCGCGCGCTTGCCGCCGCAGCGCAGGCCGACAGCGCCGCCGCCCGCCAGACCGCTGCGCTGGGCCTCGCCCGCGCCCGCCTCCAACAAGCCCTCGGACTCCTCCCATGAACAACCACTTCCACCGCCGCGCCCGGCGGCCACTGCGTGCTCTTTCCGCCATGGCCCTGGCCGCACTGCTCATCGTCGCCAATGCGCCCGCCCTCGCCGCCCCCGGGGCCCACGGCCCCAATGGTGAACACCTGGACGGCCCGACCACCATGCGCGCCGCATCGGCCCTGCCGCGTGTCGAAGCCAAGTCGGAAGCTTTCGAGCTGGTTGCCGAACTGCGCGCCAACGAACTGGCCATCGTGGTCGACCGCTACGAGTCCAACGAGCCCGTGCTGGGCGCCAAGCTCGAAGTCGAGAGCGGCACGCTCAAGGCCGTGGCAGCGTTCCGCGCCGAGCAAGGCGACTACGCCGTCACCGACGCGGCGCTGTTGAAGGCGCTGGCGGCGCCGGGCGAGCACGGCCTCGTCTTCACGCTCGTGGCCGGCAACGACAGCGACCTGCTCGACGGAACGCTGGTGAGCGCGGCGGGGCGCGTGGCCACCGCAGCGGCGAAGGACGACCACGGGCACACCCACGGCAACGACGACCACGGCCATGGACACGACCACGAACTGGAGCGCGCCGCCTTGATCGGCGCGGGTGTGGCCGCCCTGGGCCTGATCGGCGGCATCGCCTGGTGGCGGCAGCGCCGCCGCGACGCCGGCAAGCCGCAGGGAGGCCTGTGATGACGCAGCTGCAATCGACTCGACCCAGGCTTCGGGCCGTGGCCAGCGCCACGGCGCTGGCTGCGAGCCTGCTCTGCGTTTCGCCAGCGCTTGCCGCCCACGGCCCCAACGGCGAACACCTCGACGCCCCTGGCGCGGCCGTCAACGCCTCCGGCCTGGCGCGCCTGCCCGATGGCAGCGTCAACGTGCCCAAGGTCGCCCAGCGGCGCATGGCCATCCGCACTGTCCTGGCACCCGAGTCTGAAGCCGCTGCCTCGGTCGAGATGCCCGGCCGGGTGGTGATGGACCCGAACGCCAGCGGGCGTGTTCAGGCCGCGCATGGCGGGCGCATCGAGGCCGGTCCCAAGGGGCTGCCCGTCGCTGGCCAGTCGGTCAAGCGTGGCGAGGTGCTGGCGTACGTGCGCCATCATGCCGAGCCCTATGCGCTGGGCACGCAACAGGCCCAGGTCGCCGAACTGAGGGCGCAGCGTGAACTGGCCGAGCAGCGCTTGAAGCGCCTCGAAGGGCTGGAAGGCACGGTGCCGCGCAAGGAGATCGACGCCGCGCGCACCGACGCCAAGAGCCTGGCCGAGCGCGAGCGCAGCATCAGTGGCAGCCTAGTGGCGCGAGAAGCGCTCACCGCACCGGTGAGCGGCGTGATTGCCCGTGCCGACCTGGTGGTAGGCCAGGTCGTCGAGTCGCGCGACGTGCTGTTCGAGGTGGTGGACCCGGCACGCATGCTGGTGGAGGCCACCACCGCCGACGCCAAGGTGGCCGCCCGCGTGGCGGGTGCGTCGCTGCAGGGTGTGCCGGAAGTGAGCTTGCGCCTGCTGGGCGTGTCGCGCTCGCTGCGCGACGGCGTGCTGCCGATCACCTTCGCAGTGAGTGCCGCGAAACCGGGCGCGGCCCTTCCCCTGGCCATCGGCCAGCCGGTCACCGTCGTCGCGCAATCGACGGAGCGCATCAAGGGCGTGGTGCTGCCGGCGCAGGCCGTGGTGCGTAACCCGTCCAACGAGCCCATCGTCTGGATCAAGTCCGGCGCGGAGCGCTTCATCCCCCAGCCGGTGCAGTTCCGTCCGCTGGACGCGAGCACGGTCGTGGTGACGCAGGGCCTCAGCGCGGACAACCGCGTCGTCGTCCAGGGCGCACCGCTGATCGCACAGATCCGCTGAACGGGAGCGAACCTCATGTTCAACTGGATCGTTCGCTACAGCCTGCACAACCGCCTGTTCGTGCTGGCGGTGGCGGCGCTGTTGATGGTCTACGGCGCGATGACGGCCTGGCGCACGCCGGTCGATGTCTTCCCTGATCTCAACAAGCCGCTGATCACCGTGCTGACCGAAGCCGGCGGCATGGCGCCGGAGGAAGTGGAGCAGCTCGTCACCTTCCCGCTGGAGACCGCGCTCAACGGCATGCCGGGTGTGACGCGCGTGCGCAGCACCTCGGGCGTGGGCCTGTCACTGGTCTATGCCGAGTTCGACTGGGGCACCGACATCTACCGCAACCGGCAGCTGGTGGCCGAACGGCTGGCCATCGTGCGCGCGCAGATGCCCGGCGACATCACGCCGGTGATGGGGCCGGTGTCGTCAATCATGGGCGAGGTGATGCTGGTGGCGCTGCCGCTGGTGCCAGGTGATGGCAAAGCCCCGGAAGCCACGCCGATGCAGGCGCGCGAATACGCCGACTTCGTGCTGCGCCCGCGGCTGCTGTCCATCCCGGGCGTGTCGCAGGTGATCCCCATCGGCGGGGAAGTGCGCACGCTGCGCGTGGCGCCCGACACCGCGCGCATGGCCCAGTTCGGCGTCTCGCTGACCCAGGTGGAGCAAGCGCTGAAGGGCTATGCGGCCAATGCCGGCGGCGGCTTCATCGACCTGAACAGCCGCGAGTACCTGATCCGCCACCTGGGCCGCAGCAACCGCGTCGAAGACCTAGCGGGCATCGCCGTGGCCTGGAAGGACGGTCGCGCCATCCTGATGGAGCAGGTGGCCACAGTGTCCTTCGCAGCGGGACTGAAGCGCGGCGACGCGGGCTACAACGGCCTTCCCGCCGTCGTGATCAGCATCCAGAAACAGCCCGATGCCGACACCGTCAAGCTCACCGCGCAGATCGAGTCGGCCCTGTCAGAGCTGAAGCAGGGCCTGCCGCGAGGCCTGGCCGAGCCACGTGTGCTGTTCCGCCAGGCGGACTTCATCAAGGCCTCGATCGGCAACGTCGCGGAGGCGTTGCGCGACGGCGCGATCATGGTCGCGATCGTGCTGTTTGCCTTCCTGCTGTCGGTGCGCACGACGGTCATCTCGCTGGTGGCGATCCCGCTGTCGCTGGCGGTCACGGCGCTGGTGTTCCATTGGCTGGGGCAGTCGATCAACGTGATGACCCTGGGCGGCCTGGCCATCGCCATCGGCGAGCTGGTCGACGACGCGGTGGTCGACGTCGAGAACATCTTGCGGCGCCTGAAGCAGAACAAGCTGGCCGGCAACCCGCTGTCGGTGCTGGAGGTCGTTCGCAGTGCCAGCGTCGAGGTGCGCTCGGGCATCGTCTACGCCACCGTCATCGTCGTGCTGGTGTTCGTGCCACTGTTCGCGTTGCCGGGCATCGAGGGGCGGCTCTTCACGCCGCTGGGCATCGCCTACATCGTGTCGATCCTCGCCTCGATGCTCGTCTCGATGACGGTCACGCCGGTCATGTGCTACTACATGCTGCCGACGATGAAGCGCATGGACCATGGCGACAGCCCGCTGGTGTCCTGGCTCAAGCGCCAGGACACCAAGCTGCTGACCTGGTCTTTCGGCCGCGCGAAGCTGCTCATCGGGATGGCCGTGCTGGCGGTGGCCGGGGCTGCAGCCACGGTGCCACTGTTCCCGCGCGCCTTCCTGCCGGCCTTCAATGAAGGTTCACTGGTGTTGGGCCTGATCATGCAACCGGGCACCTCCCTCGCTGAAGCCAATCGCGTGGGATCGGTGGCCGAGACGCTGATCCGCCAGGTGCCAGAGGTCACGCAGGTCGGCCGGCGTACCGGGCGTGCCGAGCTCGACGAGCACGCCGAAGGCGTGCACGCGGCCGAGATCGACGTAGACCTCAAGCGCAGCGAGCGCGACCGCGAGACCATCATGGCCGACATCCGTGAGCGGCTCTCGTCGCTGCCGGCGCAGGCCACGATCGGCCAGCCCATCAGCCACCGGCTGGACCACCTGCTGTCGGGCGTGCGGGCGCAGATCGCGGTGAAGATCTTTGGTGACGACACCGACACGCTGCGCGGCCTGGCCGAAGAGATGCGCGGCAAGCTCGCGACCGTGCCAGGGCTGGTCGACCTCACGGTCGAGAAGCAGGTGCTGATCCCGCAGATCACCGTGCGCCTGGACCACCGCAAGGCGGCGCAGATGGGCCTGTCACCCGGCGAGGCGATCCGCGTGCTGCAGGCGCTGACCGATGGCGCCCACGGCGCCGACATCGTCGACGGCCCGCGCCGCTACGAGCTGGTGCTGCGCCTGCCCGACCAGCAGCGCAGCCCGCAGGACCTGGCGCGCACGTTGATCGACACGCCCGCCGGGCGCATCCCGGTGTCCAGCATCGCGACCGTGGAAGAGACCGATGGCCCGAACCAGATCGGCCGCGAGAACGGGCGCCGCCGCATCATCGTCTACGCCAACACCGACGGCGGCGACATGGGGCGGGTCATCAGGGATATCCGCAGCATCATCGACAAGACACCCCTGCCACCCGGCAACTTCGTGAGCCTGGAGGGGCAGTTCCAGGCGCAGGAGCAGGCGACGCGACTGATTGCCGGCCTGTCGGTGGTGTCGCTGGCGATGATGTTCCTGGTGCTGTACTCGCGCTACCAGTCGGTGGTGCTGGCCGGCATCATCATGGCCAACATCCCGCTGGCGCTGATCGGATCGGTCGCGGCGATGTGGATCGCGGGCGTGAGCCTCTCGGTGGCTTCGATGGTGGGCTTCATCACGCTCGCGGGTATCGCCACGCGAAACGGCATCCTGAAGATCAGCCACTACATCAACCTGTGCAAGTTCGAGGGCGAGAGCTTCTCGCAATCGATGATCGTGCGCGGCTCGCTGGAGCGGCTGACGCCAGTGCTGATGACGGCACTCGTTGCCGCCTTCGCGCTGACGCCACTGCTGCTGGCGGCCGACGCCCCGGGCAAGGAGATCCTGCATCCGGTCGCGGTGGTGATCTTCGGCGGGCTGGTCAGCTCGACGCTGCTCGACACCCTGCTCACGCCCGTGCTCTTCTGGCTGTTCGGCGAGAAGGCCACGAAACGGTTGACCCAGCCTGAGCCCGACGCTCCGCAAGGTGCTGTTGGCACCCAGGAGGCCTATTGAGTTGAAATCAGGCACGGCGGCGCCGCCTGTTCCAGTGCGCCGCACCCTCGCAGGAGATCGAAGAGATGATGAAGAAACTGTTGACCGCGGTCGTGCTGGGCCTGTCGGCCCTGTCGTTCAATGCCGCGTTCGCGCATGGCGGTGGGCCGGCCAAGCACGGCGGCGTGGTGGCGACCGCCAGCGACCTGTCGTTCGAGCTCGTGGGCTCGCCCGATGGCGCCGTGATCTATGTCGAGGACCACGGCAAGCCGATGGCGCCCACCGGCCTGAAGGGCAAACTCACCGTGCTGAACGGCGCTGAGAAGTCGGAGGCCGATCTGGTCGTGGCGGGTGACAAGCTCGAAGCCAAGGGCGTCAAGCTGACCAAGGGCGCCAAGGTCGTCGCCGCGCTGGTGACCCCCGCAGCTAAGGCGGTCACGGTTCGCTTCACGGTCAAGTAAGTGGCCCTGTCTGCCCAAGCCCTTCCCGCCCTTCGGGGCGGACTGCTCGCACTGCTTGCCGCGGCGCTTTTCGGTGTCAGCACGCCGCTGGTGCAGCAGTTCGGCATCGGGCTTGGCGCCTTCAGCACGGCGGCTCTTCTCTACGCTGGCGCCGCGGCCGTCGGCTTGCTCTCGCGCCAGCGCATCGAACGCGAGGCGCGGCTGCAGCGAAGCGACCTTCCCCGCCTGCTGGCGATGGCAGGTTTCGGCGCGGTGGTCGGTCCGGTGTCGCTCGCCTGGGGACTGCAGCACACCAGCGGCACCAGCGCGTCGCTGATGCTGACACTGGAAGCTTTGTTCACCGCAATCCTGGCCTGGCGCCTGTACCGCGAGACCATGGACGGCCGCGTCTGGACAGCGATGGCGCTGCTGCTGGCCGGCGGCATGGTGCTGGTGCTCGACCAGGGCCGCACAGGCGGCGCGCAGCTGTGGGGCCTGCTGGCCGTGCTGCTGGCCACCGCGGCCTGGGGGGTGGACAACACCCTCTCCCGCGCGCTGGCCGAGCGCGATCCCGGCCAGGTCGTGATGGCCAAGGCGCTGCTGGGGTCCACAGCGACCGTGCTGCTGGCTGTCCTCTTTGGCGAACCGCTTCCGACGGCAGCTGCCGCTCTGGCGCTGTTCGCGATTGGAGCCACCGGCTACGGGCTGAGCCTGCGCTTCTACCTGCTAGCGCAGCGTGCCTTCGGCGCTGCGCGCACGGGTTCGGTCTTCGCCTTCGCACCCTTCATCGGTGCCGCGTTCGCTGTGGCGCTGGGGGATCGGTCGGCCAGCGGCTTGATGGCGCTGGGCAGCGGACTGATGCTGGCCGGCGTGGTGTTGCACCTGGCGGAGTCACACGGCCACGAGCACGAGCATGAGACTGTGGAGCACGAACACGCCCACCGCCACGACGACGGGCACCACGAGCACTCACACGATCCGGCCCCGGAAGGCGAGCACAGCCATCGGCACCGACACGAGCCGGTGCGTCATGCGCATGCGCACGTGCCCGATGCGCACCACGCCCATCGTCACTGAACCACCTTGCCTACGCCACCGCATGCGCACCCAGGCGCTGGCGATCCCGCAGTACCAGCAGCACGATCGTCACGCCGCTGAACAGCAAGGGCCAGTCCTGCGGCACGCCGAGCATGAAGGCGGCACTGCCACCCAACAAGGACCACGCCAGCGGGATGATCAGCAGCCAGCGGGGCACCGGCGCCCTCGTGAGCAGCAACACGCCGAAGGTGAAGAGCGTCACCGGGCACGGCGCGATGCCGAACATGGGCTGCGCCGGGTAGGCGTGTCCTGTGGCCAGTCCGAGCAGCGGGTACACCACTGCAGCGTAGGCCACCAGCGCCCAACCCAGAACCGACACGAAGCCCGCTGGTTGCCCGAAGACCAATCGTCGCCTGGCCACCCCCGCCATCAGGAACAGGACCCCCTGCACCACGAACAGCGCGCCGAAGACCAGCGCCGCCGGGTTGATCCTTGCGAAGTAGATCCCGTGGTAGGCCACGCCGGTCCAGACCCACATCGCCGCCAGCACACCGGCCACGGCCCTGTGGCCCAGCGGCGACGGCCGCAGCACCGCGGCTATCACGATCAGGCCGAGCACGTAGGCCACCACCTGAGCCGGCCAGACGGCCGTGTTGTAGTCGGCGAAGACGCCGAGAAACTGTTCGCGCGTGAAAGGCAGCATGTCCGATCCCCGCCAGGCGATGACTGCCACGCTACCGCGCCGGGCATGCGCGGCCGTGATCCACGTCAATTCGCCTGCGGGTGGCCGGCGGTGGGCCGCAGCGGCTCACTCCCGCTCGACTTCGAGGTAGGTTCGGCTGGCGTTGCCAGGGTTCAGTTCGGCCGCGCTCGACAGGTGCAGGAACGGCCGGGCATCGAACGACTTCACCGCTTCGCTGATGTCGACACCCTGATCGACGGCGCGCTTCATGTGCGTGCGCAGGGCCTCCAGGTACGCACGCGTCTGGCTGCGCGCCGCAGGCAGATCGGTGACCCTGCCGTGACCCGGCACGATGCGGTGGGGTGCCCAATGCTCCAGGTCCGTGAACGCGTCCAGCCAGGCCCGGGTGCTGCTGACGGGCAGCACGGCCAGCAGCCGGTCCACGTAGACGATGTCGCCGGCAAACGCCACCTTCGCATGCGGCAACCAGACCATCATGTCGCCGGGCGTGTGGCCGCCGCCACGGTGACGGAACTCGAACACGGTGCCGCCGAGTTCCAGTCGCGCATCCGCGCCTTCCAGCAGGCGCTTCGGCAGCGTCGGCACGGTGCCCTCCGCAGCAGCGCCAAGCAGTGTTCGCAGCGCTGCCAGTTGATCGCCGCCGCGCGAGCGCATGTCACGCACCGCCGTGGCATGGGCAATGAGATCGGCCCCCTGGGCCTCGAAGTAGCCGTTGCCGAGCCAGCGGTGGTCCTGGCCCCCGGTGTTGATGACCCAGCGCACGGGCTGGGCGGTCACCCGGCGGATCGCCGCGTGGATGTCGCGTGCGCTGCGAAAGGTGGCGCCGCTGTCGATCAGTACCGCACCCGCTGGCGTCACCACCAGGCCGAGGTTGGCGTTGAGTCCTTCGTTGCTTGCGCTGCGCGCGCCGATGTCGCCGACATGGGCATAGACCTGGTCGGCCACCCGTTCGAAGCGGACCTCGACAGCTGCAGCCATGAGAGCCTGTGCTGCAAACAGCATGGCCAACGGCTTGGCCATGATGCGGCTTGCCTTCATGCCTGGCGCTCCGATGGAGACCCGATACGGCGCCGCACCGCCTCGACGAGCGGCGCGATCGCTGACGGCGGAAACGGCGACACACTGCTCACGTTGATCTCGCACAGCACGAAGCGCTCTACGCCATCGGCCGCCGGCTCGCCGAGCATGAAGTCGCAGTCCCACAGCAGCGGTAGCCGGTCTCGCGGCAGGCCGACGCGCTCGCAGAGCAATCTGACCCAGCTCGATTCCAGTTGCCGACGCAGCATCTGAAACTCCGCAAGCCCTGCGTCGTGGTACAGGCGCGGCCCGGGCATCGGTGAATCGGGATGCAGCGCGTTGACGGCCTGATGGCCGAAGCCAGCCACGCGGTCCTCGACCAGGTAAGCGCGCACCATGCCCTCCGCCAGCCGCGGTTGCCAGGCTTGGTCCAGCATGTGGCCGTCGGCGGCGGGCTCGAAGTACGGAGCCATCGTGGTCTGCAGCGTCGCCATGTCCATGCGCTGCGGTGTGCTGCCGCGCTGGGCGTGCTGCACCGTCAGCACGCCATCGCCGGATTGCTCGACGCGCCACACACCGATGCCGCTGTGGCCGCGGTGCTGCTTGAGCACACGGACACCGAGCCGCAGGCGCTGGGGCAGCTCCGACACCAGTTGTGCCAGGCTGTCGATGCGGTGAACGTCGCTGCCGAAGGGCAGGTCGCGGGTCTCGAACAGCACGTCCTTGGTTCCCAGGCGCTGGATCGCATCCGGGTGCGCACTGACGATCACACCTTCCTGCGCCACCTCGCGCAACAGTGCATCCAGCCGATCGCGGCGGCGACCCTCCTCGATCGGGTTGCACCAGGCCAGAACGAGCTGCACCGTGCGCAGCTGGTCCCTGACCTCGTCGGCGAAATCGTCGTGCCACACGGCGGGTTGCGCGTCCACGCCGGCGGCGGCGAAGGCCTCGAACAGCGCTGCGAAGCGGCTCGCCGCGGGGTCAGCCCGATCACGGGCAGCCCGGTCACCGGGATAGAGCAGCGCGACCTTCGGTGCGGGCGATGCGTTCATGGCATCTGCCCCGCGGGCTTGTCCACCAACGGGCGCTGCGCAGATTGCCAGCCGTCGATGCCGCCACGCAGGTAGCGCGCATTGACACCGGCGGCACGCAAGCGCATGGCCGTGACGCGGCCGACTTCATGGCCGTACACGCAGTACACGACCACGTCGCGGTCGGCCGGCAGTTCGGCAGACCAGACGGCAACCGCGGCTGGATCGCACCAGCGCGCGCCGGGGATCATCGTGCGGGCTTGCTCGAACACGCCGGCCCGACGCACGTCGAACACCTGGCCGTCGCCGATCTCGTCCTGGTTGGCGCCGAACGGCTCGCTCGCCGCGTGCACGGCGCGCTGGTAGCGGCCATAGACGGCAGCCCAGTCGATGTTGCCCATGAACGCATCGACGTAGGCGCCCGCGGCAGCGCCGTAATCCATGTGGTACGCATGCTCGTACATGTCCAGCGCCAGGATCGGCACGCCGCCGGCGACCGCGTGGGTGTGGTCGGCGGCCCACTGGTTGACCAGCGTTCCCTCGCGCGGCTGGAACACCAGCAGCACCCAGCCCGAGCCGCCGCCCAGGGCCCTGCCCATGGCGATGAACTCGTCGCGCCAGCGTTCGACGCTGCCGAAGTTGGCATCGAGCGCCAGCTTCATCGCCGGCTCCATCGTCACGCCGTCACCCCCCAGGCTGCCGAAGTAGAGCTCGTGCAGCAGCATCGAGTTGGTCGCGATCAGTTCCTCGCGTTTGAGGCCGTTGAGCTGGAAACCGGGCACCGTGGCGAACGCCGTCGACGACAGCTGGGCGCGGATCGCATGGAGCCGCTTGACCGCCCCGCCGTAGTTATTCTGGTGGTGGCTGGTGATCAAGCCGGTCGACAGGCGATTCAGCACGGCGGGGTCGAACGGAAGGTCTTGGAGGCGTGCGTCCATAGGGACTCCTTCAGCGCAGCAGGGGAACAAGCCAGGTGGCGATCAGCCCGACGCCGGCGCAGGCACCGAGCAGCGGCAGGACGCCGACCTTGAAGCGGAACAGCGCCACCGCAGCGACGAGGCAGATGACCGCCGACAGCGCATCGAAGCGCCCAACGAAGCCCTGCGGCCAGAGCACGTGGTACGCGAAGAACATCGCCAGGTTCAGGATCACCCCGACCACTGCCGCGGTGATGGCCGACAGCGGCGCCGTGAAGCCCAGCTTGCCGTGCGTGGCCTCGACCACCGGGCCGCCAGCCAGGATGAAGACGAACGACGGCAGGAAGGTGAAGAAGGTCACCACCGTAGCGGCCAGCGCACCGCCAAGGAAGAGTGCCTCGGGCCCGAGCACCTGCTTCAGCCAGCCGCCGACAAAGCCTACGAAGGCCACCACCATGATCAGCGGCCCGGGCGTGGTCTCGCCTAAAGCGAGGCCGTCGATCATCTGCGGGCCGCTGAGCCACTGGTGGGTCTCGACCGCCCCCTGGTACACATAGGGCAACACGGCATAGGCGCCACCGAAGGTGAGCAGCGCCGCCTTGGTGAAGAACCAGCCCATCTGCGTCAGCGTGCCCTGCAAGCCGTTCGTCGCGACCAGCGCCGCCATCGCCAGCAGCCACAGGCCGAGGCCGGCCGCCAGTACCTTGGCCAGGTGGCTGCGCGAGAAGCGCGCATGCGGTGGTGTCGGCGTGTGGTCGTCGATCAGGGCCGGTCCGTAGCTGGCCTTTGCGCTGCCGTGTCCACCGCCAAGGGCGAACACCTGCGGCCAGCGGCGTGCACCGAAGTGCCCGATCAGGCCGGCCGCCAGCACGATCGCCGGGAACGGCGTGTCGAAGGCGAAGATCGCGATGAACGAAGCCGCCGCAATGCCCCACATCCAGCGGTTCTTCAAGGCCCGCGTGCCGATGCGATGCGCCGCGTGCACCACGAGCGCGGTCACAGCAGGCTTCAGGCCGTAGAAGATGCCGGCGACCAGTGGCACATCGCCGAAACGCAGGTAGATCCAGCTCAGCGCAATCAGGATGAAGAGCGACGGCAGCACGAACAGTGCCCCCGCCACGATGCCGCCCCAGGTGCGGTGCATCAGCCAGCCGATGTAGGTGGCCAGTTGTTGCGCTTCCGGGCCGGGCAGCAGCATGCAGTAGTTGAGCGCATGCAGGAAGCGCTGCTCGCTGATCCAGCGCCGCCGCTCGACGAGCTCGGTATGCATGATCGCGATCTGCCCGGCCGGCCCACCGAAGCTGATGAAGCCGAGCTTGAGCCAGAAGCGGAAGGCCTCCGCAAAGCTCACCGCAGCCGGTGCGGCCGTCGGAGCAGCAGCCTCCCCGGCGATGGGTGTCGTGGCAGCGCTCATGCAAGTTGTCCAGGTGCGGCATACAGCGCGTCGAACACGGTCGCCGCGGCCAGGTTCAGTTGATCGTCATCGGCGTGGACCTCGCGCAGGCCGGACAGCACGGCTTCCAGCCCGGCCGCTTCCGGCACTGGAATTCCGCCGATGTCGAGGAATTGCACGGCACGCGCGATGCGCTGCAACCGCGGGTCCGCATCCAGCCCGAAGCTGGCCGCCAGCACCTCGAAGCTCACGCGCGAGCCGACGTGAGTGAAGCGCGCGCCGTCATAGTCGAAGCCCAGCACGCCGCGGGGCACCGACGTCGAGCCGGCGGGGTCGGCCAGCCAGAGAAAGCGTGCCTCGGGGTCGATGAAGCGGCGGATCAACCAGGCGCAGGCCAGGCGGTCGACCCACGGCCGCGCACGGGTGGCCCAGCGCTTGCCCTGGAACTTGCGGACGTCCAGGCGAGGGATGCCATGCGCCGTCTGCGCCACCGGCTCGCCGCGCGAGAAGCGCGCATCAAGCGCCTGGCGGAGCGCGTCGAGTTCGGCCTGCGCCTGTTCCGCGGCGGCGCCCGGGTAGTAGTCGATGCGACGCAGCGTCTGCAGCCCCTCGGCAACGCCGCGCCAGCGCCGCCGGGCCTCGGTCTCCTCCAGCGCAGGCAGGGTCGCGGCCAGCGCCTGCGCTTCCTTACGCCACTGGCCGTACGCCTCGGCTCGGTCGAAGAGTGCAAGCATATCGGCCCGCTGGGCCTCGTCGCCCGTCGATAAATTGAGCACGCTGGCCTCGCCGCCATGGGCCCGGACCTCGGTGACCAGCGGATCGAACAAGACCGCGTGGGCTACGGGCAGGACATAGACGCCGTCGCGCACCGATCCACAGCCCAGCGTCTTCAGCGCACGCCACACGCGCAGGCGCACGGCGCTGGGCTGGGTGGGCAAGGTCAGGAAGAGCACACTCCACATTGTTGAAGCATACGATACCTTCTATGAAATATCTATTTCTCAAATCGAATCAGCTTCATCGACGGCTGCAGTACGGCCTTGGGGGCCGACGAACTGGGGCAAACCCAACTCACTACGATTGACCGTATGCCTTCCCGGGTAATCGCCTTCCCGTCTTCAGCGCTGGGTGCCGTTGAGGGCCTTGGACGACGCGAAAGCGGGTCTCAGCGGCGGCCTGCACTCAGGCGGTTGGGTTTGCCCTCCCGCATATCGGGAGGCGATACCCTGTGAACGGACAGCCGGCGCAGAACTTCTTCTCCCGACGCTGGCGCAGTGAGGTGCCGATGCGCACCGTGTTCTGGCGCGACATGCTGGGCGTCGGCACGGCAGTGAACGTGCTGGCCACGTTTGTCGCATTCATGGTTGCCAGCCAAGGCGCGTCGTCATGGATTGCGGTGACCATCCACTTCGCTCCGCTGCCGTACAACATCTTCCTCATTGCAGTTATAGGCCGAGCGTCGCCTCGCAGCCGCCTTACTGTCATCGGTTCCTTCGCATGGCTGGCCGTGATGACAGTCGTGTAGCCGTGAATCGGCAATGCCCGCGCCGGTACGCGGCTGCGCTTGTCACGGGGTTGCACCTGTGACCCCCTCTGCACTCTGACGCACGCACACAAGCTACAGTTCTACGGTCGCACTCTCTGGGATCAGGAACTCCAGACGGCACCTTGCAGGCTCGACTTGTGGGGTGTTATGTGGGGTTCTTGAGGCAAGGGAAACAAAATATGCAGACACGACAAACACTTGGCGTCGAACTCGAAGTTCAGGTGCAGAACTTGGAGTAGTCCCGGGGCGCCTCTTGAAGTTCTACGACGGCGTACGCCTTTCGGGCCTCGATTGCCCCAGGGTCGCGCGAAAGTCCTTACCTGAATAGAATGTAAGGAACTTGTCGATCCAGAAGGGACGCCACCATGTTCGCCACATTGACCAGCAAGGGCCAGCTCACCCTGCCCAAGGAGATACGCGACCGTCTGAACCTGGACGCCGGAGCGATCCTCGACTTCCAGGTCCAGGCCGACAACACCATCACCGCCCGGCATGTCCAGCCCGACGCTCGGCGCATCCGGGGGTTGCTCAAGTCACCGCATGCCGCGCCGCTGACCGTCGAGCAGATGGACGAGGCCGTGTCGAAGCACTTGCGCGAGAAACATGCCCCCAGCCAGGCGGGCCGCAAGTCGGCAGGCCGATGATCGGTGTCGACACCAACGTTCTGCTGCGCCTGTGGCTCAACGATGACCGGGCGCAGAGCAAGCGCATCGATCAGTTGCTGGCCGAACACGGCGGATTGCCAGGCTCGCTGCTGGTGACGGATGTCGTCCTGGTGGAAGCGGTTTGGACGCTGAAGTCGGCCTTCGAGCAGGACAAGCAGGCCCAGTTGATCGCGGTGCGCAGCTTGCTCGAGGAGACCGCGTTCGCTTTCGAGGACCGTGAAGCGGTCGCGGCAGCCCTGACCCTGTTCGAATCGGGCTCCTGCGGGTTTGCCGACTGCCTGGTCGTCGCCAAGCATGCACGGCAGGGTTGCGACTTCACCGCGACCTTCGATCGAGGCATGCGCAAGCTGCCGGGGGTCAAGGTGATCTGACCTGACCCGTGCAGTCGCGCAATACCGGACTCGCGCTGCATTCCCTCTGCCATGGCCCTGAATCCGTGACCTCGATCGCTGCGAGCTTGCGCCAACCGTGGCGCGCGAGCATGCGGTACACGCTGGACAAGGCCAAGGGCTTGCCCAGCCGGGCCTCGATCTTGGGTTTGAGCTGGGGCACGACCAGCACGGCGCCGTCGGCGGCACCGCGCAGCACCTCGTCGAGGATCTTGGCCTCGCGATCGAGCGAGGCGCTGGCGCGGTTGCGCAACTCGCGCTTGCTGCGCGGCGCAGCGCGCCGGCCCTCGGATACAGCCATGAAGCGCGTGCGCATGTTGCACGTCCCGCCCACCGAACGGCCGATGGCCAGCGCGGTCTGCTCCAGGCTCAATCCAAGTTCCAGCGGAAGCAATGCCGCCTGCGCCTGGCGCATCTGTTCAACCGTCTTGGCAGTGCGAAGCAGTTCGCGCGCCGCCTCACGATGCTCCGCTCCGCTCGGTGTCCGGGCCATGACATGGTCCTGAAGCCATGACGACATTTTTGTACTTTCTAACGCGAATTTGAATGAGACCGTGGCCAAGCACCTGCGTGACCAGCACGCACCCAGCCAGGCAAGCGGCAAGTCGGCTGGCCGGCGATCGGCATCGACACCAGCGTCCTGCACTCACCTTGAGGACCAGTATTGGCTCGAATCGAGGCTCTCGAGCCGCTGGATTCGGCCCTGAATCCAGCGCCCGATCGCGTGGAGAGGGCACCTACGATTGGTCAAGAGTCGTCGATGCCTACCCGCTGGATCGAAGCAGCGCCCGATCGGTGAGTTCAGTTGCGCGGCCAGAAGCTGGGGCCACGAGCGGCCCGTCATCACGCGGCTGGAGTAGGGGGACCAAGGCACGAACCCGCTCTCGTGGTGACCAACCGCAAAGGCGACCCTGACGCGCCCTACGAGTGGCTTTGCGCCTGCGGACGGCAGCCAGCAAAGGACGGCGGCGCCTCAACCCTGCGCAGACTCGTGGTCGTGCAGGATCGTACGTTGCGCCACGGGCGGCGGCCTCTTTGGCAGGGCGTGGATTTCGATCAGCCTGCATGCCACCGCTGCCCAGTAGGGCAGCGACTGAATGGCCAGGATGGCGATCCAGCCGAGCCGGCCGCTGTCGCCGGCCTCACGGCTGATGGCCAGCAGGCAGATGCAGAACAGCAGACCGACCAGCAACGCGAATTCCTCCTGGATGCCTTTCACGAAGGCCGTGGCGGCGTTCGGCACCGTGACCGGGGCACGCAGGTCGGCGGCCGAAGGAGCCTCGGCCTTGCGCGTGATGTCGAACACCGCGCGGCGACCACGCAAGCCCTGCAGCACGCCGCGGGCAATGCGGTGGGACAGCGCCATGCCGGCCACCGCAGCACCCAGCCGGTCGGCCAGACCGCAGGGCACGCAGCGGGCATACAAGAGCGGGCCGGTCAGCAGGCGCGCGGAGAAGAACACGATCAGCGGCACGGTCAGCCACCACAGCGGGGGTTGGATGCTGATCGGGAAATACACCATGCCCAGGCTGAACGCAATCATGATGACCGAGAACAACAGGTGCAGGGCGTCGCCCAACCAGGGCAACCACCCTGCGAGGTAGTGGTATCGCTGGGCCAGCGTCAGAGAAGAGCGACCCAGCAGCGAACGTGCATGCTGCTTGAGGATCTGCATGCCGCCTTGTGCCCAGCGTTTTCTCTGCCGCGCATAGGCTTCGAAGTCGCCGGGAACCCGACCGGCACCCAGCACACGGTCGACGTAGACGGCGTGGCGTCCGGCCTTTAGCAGCCGAAGGCCGAGTTCGGTGTCCTCGCACAGACAGTCTTCGTTCCAGCGCAGTTGCTGCAGATCGGCCGCCCTCACCAAGGTCATGGTGCCGTGCTGAATGATGGCGTTGCGCGTGTGCCGGTGGTGCATGCCGATCCAGAAGAAGCCCTCGGTCTCCCACTTCATCATCCGCTCGAAGCCGCGGGTCGAGCCGATGCGGTGCGCCTGCGGTGCCTGCACCACGCCGACCGACGGGCATTGGAGATGGGCTTGGACGCACTTGAACCACTGGGGATCCACCACATAGTCTGCATCCACCACCGCGATCCACTGCGCCGCGGGATGGGTGAGCTTCAGCGCCTGGTTCAGGGCCCCGGCCTTGTAGCCGGGAAGCCGCTCCCACTGTGCGAATCGCAGGCGCACGTCGTTGCGTTGTTTCATCCAGCCCGCCAGTTGCTCGCGCGCTTGCGCGCTGGCCGTGTTGTTGTCCACCACGATCACTTCGAACGCGGGCCAGTCGATGGCCAGCAGCGACTCGACGGCTTCGATCACCATCTCGGGCGGTTCGTTGGCACAGGGCAGGTGAACGCTGATGAAGGGCGCTGTCGCGGCGACGGCCTGGGGCGCAGGCGCCTCGTGGGCCTGAGCGCTCGGCCAGAAGCGGTCGCAGAACTCGAAGGCCTGCGAAAACAGCGTGGCGCTGATGAATGCCAGTGCGGCCACGATCAGGACGAGCCCGGCGACATCGGTCGGGGTCAGGTAGTGGGCCAACGGGATCGACAAGAGGATCACGCCCAGCGAGATGATCGCCTGCAGTGCGCCGCAAAAGGCGATGCGCCCGGCCAGCCGCATCGCCGGCAGCGCCAGCAGGATGGCCAAGCTCGCCACCAGGCCCAGCGCGCTGGCCAGACTGGCCTTGTGCGCTACGAGCGGGTCCTGCGCCACTGGCCCGGTCCAGGCAAATTTCGGGCTTCGCCAGGTGTCCCACAGACCCCAATATGCACCGGCCCGTCCCTCGGTGGCGATCTTCCAGGGCTGGTCGAAGGCTTCGATGAGGTAGTAGTCCAGGCCCATCTGCCTTGCCTGCTGCAGGAATCGACGCACGAACAGGGCCTGGTTCGCCGGCGTGGCCTTCGCTTGGCCCAGCGACGGGCCATTGCTCGGCCAACCGATTTCGGCGACGACCACCTTGCGGTCCGGAAATCGGGCCTGGACGCGCGCAATCTGCTTGAAGCTGGTCTGCACGGCAGCGTCGATGGATTCCTTCTCCCAGTAGGGCAGCACGTGGATGGCGATGAAGTCCACATGCTGGGCCAGCTGCGGCTGCGCCAGCCAGACATGCCACGGCTCGGCCGTCGAGATTTCGACCGGGGTGCCGCGCAGCGCCGTGCGCACCTGCCCCAGATAGGTCACGAGCCGGTTGGGCGGCAGCTTGGCCTTCAACTGGGTTTCGTTGCCCACGATCACGCGGTGGACGTTCGGCTGCGAACGCGCCAGCTCGATGGCCGCGGCCAGCTCACGCCGATTGGCGTCCAGTCGTTCATCCAGCCACACGCCCAGCGTCACCTGCAAGCCGTGGGCGCGTGCGATCGCGGGCAGCTCCGGATGGTCGGCGGCGGAGTAGGTCCGGATGCGGCTCGTGTGACGCGACATCAAGGCCAGGTCCTGATCCAGGTCGGGCCGCGAAGGTCGCTCGCCTTCGATCGGGCTCTGCCAGCGATTGGCGCCGTTGTACGAAAGACCCGCGACCGGCCCGATGTGGTCAGGGGCCTCATGCCGCCTGTCGAACAGATGCCAGACAAGGAGGTTGGCCGCGGCGACCCCGATCGCTATCGTAAGCACCGTGGCCCTTCGCAGGAACCCTGACCACCGGGTAGCCGAAGCGAGGGGAATCAACCGGGCCCCGACGGGTTCGTCGATCGCTGCGCGAGGGGCACCCGCGGATCGGGACCGAAGGCGTCGAGCAGCAGGCTCGTCAAGTGATGCAGGCCGCCCAGCACCTTGCGATCGGGCCACATGCCGTCCGAGAAGCCCTGCGCCTTGAAGCGCGCCAGCAGTGCCGCATCCCGGCTGATGATGTGCACGGGCACGTCCCAGGACGCGCCCACGCCGGTGATGTTGGCCGTTGGCTGATGGTCGCCCACCAGCACGTAGATGCTCTCACGCCGCTCAGGCAGAGAAAAGTAACCGTTCAACCATCGGTACACGTAGTTGACGGTGGCGAGGTAGTCGGTGCGCATGTCGAGCCAGTTCACCCGGTGGTTGGCAATGGCCTGGAGGTCTTGCGCGTCGAACGGCGTATCAGTCAGCACGCGCTGCCAGTCGGGCTGGTAGGGCGGCACGGGGCTGAAGGGGAAGTGCGAACTGATCGTCGCGAAGAACAGCACCCGTGGCGCGCTTTCGGGGGTGCGCGGGAACATCTGCTCGTAGCGTGCCATCGCCACTTGGTCGGGGATCTTCCAGAAGGTGATCGGCGGACCGTCGTACGCCAATGCCGCGCCGTCGATGAAGTGGTCGAAGCCGTAGAAGGCGTGTTCCGGCCAGGGCCAGGATACGGCGTGATAAACGCCGAAGGTCTGATACCCCGCCTGCTTGAAGAGGTGCAGCAGCGTGGGCCGTTGCGTGGTCAGCAACAGGTTGTGGCGCCGCGCGTCGGAGAGGTCGACGCCCGACAGCAGCGACAGGTGCGCGAGATCGGATGCGCCGCCGACCGTGGGTGACCGGAAGAAGCCCGAGACCACATGGCGGCCCGAGGCCGTCAGTGCGGCCTGCAGCTTGTGGCGCGCGGGATCGGTGGCCCCTCGGGCTTGAGGATGGTCGTAGAGAACCGCGCCGAACGACTCCAGGAAGATGATGTTCACGTCCCGCTTGGCGAGTGCCGAGAAGACTGCTGGGCCATGGGTGCCGAGGGCGTCTTCCGTGGGCGTGATGCTGGGCAACTCGTAAGCCAGGCGGCCTGGAGCGTGAGCGTCCCACAGCAGGCCGACCTGCTGGGCGAAGGTGGGCAACACGGCGTTGGACACCCAGCGCCCCGTGCCGGGCACCCAGGCCAGATGAGACGCCGCCAACAGGGCGGCCCCGAAACTGAGCACCCAGGCTGAGAAGGTCCTCACGGCCCATGGCGCCAGGGTGTGCAGGATCGTCGCAAGGCATGTCCGAACCAATACGAACAACAGCCACGAGGCAGCGATCACCGCCGCCGCCACGGCCATGGAAAGCCACGCAGGATGGCCCATCGCTGACACCCACAAGAATCGGGGCAGCTGCGGAATGTCCCAGTACACATTGATCGGTCGGCCGAACAGGCTGGGCGCGGTGACGTCGGCATAGCGACCCAGAATCAGGCCGAACACGGCGGCCGAGAGCAACCACAGAATGCGCCCTGAAGGCACGGGCTGCCGCGCCGCCAACCACAGCAGGAGCAGCCACACACCGACCATCTCGGGCGCGAGCCGCGCCTGCAGAACGATGCCCGGCGTCGGCCACCAGGGCCCGAAGCTCAGCAGGGCATTCAGTGCCAGCAAGGCGGCCCCGCCCTTGAGGGCGGCAGGCCAGCTCAAGGGGCTGGGAGTTTCCGACCGGGTGTTCACCACAGGGCGTCGCAAGGAATCAGCCAAACGGGAGCATCAAACCGCGGTAGTTTGCCAGCCGAGGCCGTGGCGCTTGCCCCTTCGCTCCGGCTGGCCTTTCGCAGCTCTGCTCTGTTCTCCAGGAGCGAGCTGCACGCTGCGGCCCGCAGTGCGCGACGAAATCGGACTCGCGGCTTGTGCTGTGGCGTGCAGAACTTGTGGCCGTTCGAGGTCTTGGAGCGCCCGCGCGGCCGAGGACTGCTCTAAAGCATCCTGACCACCCTGCGGTCGGGCAACTTGCGAAAGTCGGCCAGTGACAGCAGTTGTGGCCAGGCGAGCCGACGCCAGCTCTGCCACAGCCGTCCGCCCGCGGCCGGCAGGGACTGCAGCACGCTACCGGGCGCCATCTGCGACATGAAGAGCTGGAACACGCCCTCCTTGGCCCCGGCGAGGGCCTGGCTTGCGAGAACGGTCCGGCCGGCGACCAGGTAGGTGTCGAGGTCGCCGAACGCGACCAGCACCGGCTTGCGGGTCGGTTGATACGGCTTCAGCGGTGCGCCCGCCAGGAATCGGCTGACGTTGATGGCGGCGAGCTCGCCCATGTCGATCGCGTTGTAGGCCTGCTTGGCCACCGCGCGCGGAAGCTGTGCGCAGTCACCGATCACGAAGGTGCTGCGGGCGTGCCGGCTTTGCAGGGTCTGGTGGACGTCCGCCCAGACCTGCGGCGGCCGGGCCAGGCCCGACTGCTGCAGCAGCGCAGGCGCTGCCAACCCGGCCGTCCACAGCGTGAGATCCGAGCGCAGCCGCGTGCCATCGGCCAGGTGAACCCCCTTGGCGGAGACGCTGGCGATGGCGGTGCCGGTTCGGAACAGCACAGGATGGGACTGGCACGCGCGCCGCAGATCGGCGTCGAGCGCTTGTGGCAGGGCGGGCAGCAACCGCCCGCCGGCCTCGACCACCTCGATCGACAGGCCGGCGACGTCGCGGTAGCGGCGCATGATCTCCCCCAGCGCCTCGATACCCGAGATGCCGCCCCCGACGATCACGATGTGCATCTGCCTGCCCTTCTGCACCAGTGCGCGCAGCCGCTGCTCGACCGCCACGGCGTCGGCAATGCTGCGACACGGCAGTGCGTGGCGCTCACCGCCCGGGATGCCGTGGGTGTTCCACAGCGCGCCCACCGCGACGATGCAGGCGTCGAAGCTCAGGTCCTGGCCGCCGGCAGTCCGCAGACGCCGAGTGTGCGGATGAAGTTCGGTCACGCGGTCCTGCAAAAACCGGTGCCCGGCCTGATCGACGATGGCTGCCCGGTCCAGACGCAAGCCCTGCGGTGTCTTCACGCTGGACAGGATCTCGTGGATGTTGGGCATCCACTCGAAGTGCGCCGACGGGTCGATCACCGTCACGGCGTGTCGCCTCGACAGCCTGATGGCAGCGGTCAGCCCGGCGAAGTTGCCGCCGATGATGGCAATCTGCCGGCGCGTGTGCTTCATGGGGTTCGTGTCCAGTGTTCGATATGACGAGGCCCAAGCGGCCCGGCAGAGTCATGGCGATGTGTTCTGATCCCTCGCGCGCTCACGGGCCGCGCCTCTCGCCCCGGCTCAGTATTGGAGCGCAGTCGCCTTGCCTGCGAACACAGGGTGGCTGAAGACCGTGTAGCCCACGATCACCGGCAGCACGACGCAGGCGCCGACGAAGATCATCCACAGCGACTCGGTGCTGCTCGCCGCCTGCCAGACCGTCAAGCGGTCGACCACGAGCCACGGCAACAGGCTGTAGGCCAGACCGTAGAACGCCAGCATGGCGATGCCCACCGCGCCGGCAAAGGGCACCCCATCGCCGTAGGCGTTGCCCTGCTCCAGGCGCGTCGGCAGTCGCCGCAGCGAACGCTCGACGATGAAGAACAGCAGCAGCGTGGCAAGGGGCAGCGGCGCCAGCAGCACCACGTCAGGCAACGCGAACCAGCGTTCAAAGATGGACGCGCTGACGAGCGGCGTGGCCGCCGAGATCGCCACCACCCCCACGGCCGTGAGCCCCAGGGACACTCGCGCCCAGCGTACCGCGGCGACTTGCAGCGCTCCTTCGGTCTTCATGATCAACCAGCCGGCGCCCAGCAGCATGTGGGTCCCGAGCAGGCACACGGCGATCAGGGCCGAGAACAGCGTGGCCCAGCCGTCACCGCGAAAGCCGGTCACCCACTGGCCGAGCATGTAGCCCTGCGCCAGGCTGGCCAGCACCGACCCCGCGCTGAACGCCCGGTTCCACAGGGCCTTGCGGTCGGCACCCCCCTTGGTGCGGAAGTCGAACGCCACGCCGCGCAGGGTCAGGCCCACCAGCATCAGTGCCACCGGCAGGTACAGCGCACCCAGGATCAGCCCATGTGCCGGCGGAAAGGCCACCAGCAGGATGCCCACGCCCAGCACCAGCCAGGTTTCGTTCGCATCCCAGAACGGACCGATCGAGGCGACCATCGTGTCCTTGTCGCGTTCGCCCGCGGCGCCCAGCAGCGTGCCCACGCCCAAGTCGTAGCCGTCGAGGATGACGTAGGCCAGCATCGCCAAACCCATGATGGCGAGAATGGCCAGCGGCAACCAGCCCCCTGGCGCCTGCAGTGCGGTTTCGAGCTCGTTCATGCCGACGCGGCACCCAGGCGCCTGGGCGCCGGCAAGCTGCCAGTGGCCGACCGCGGCGGTTCCTCAGTGGTGACCTTGCGCGCGAGCCGGAAGACCGTGGCCACGTAGGCCACCACCAACGCCAGGTACATGGCGATGTAGATCGCCAGCGTCAACGCAATGGTCGGCGCCGGCACCGGCCCGGCGGCCTGGGCCGTGGTCAGCACGCCGTAGACCAGCCACGGCTGACGGCCGATTTCGGTGGTGTACCAGCCAGCGAGCACGCCCCCCAGCCCGAAAACACCATCTCGAGCAATGAAGCTGTCAGCAGCGACGAGGGCTCGGGGCGGCGGCTGTTCGGACGCAATTGCCACCATCCGATCCAGCTCACGGCCAGCATCAGCAGACCGATGCCCACCATCAATCGGAAGCTGAGGAACACCGGCGCCACGGGCGGGTGCTTGCCGGCAGAAGCGTCCAGCCCCTTGACCTCGCCTTCGAGCTCGTGCGTGAGCACCAGCGAGGCGAGCTTGGGCACTTCGATCGCCAGGCGGGTCTCGCGAGCCGCTTCGTCGGGCAGGCCGAACAGTGAAGCTGGAGCGCCACGGACCGCGTCCGAAGAACCCGGCGGCAGCGCATCACCAGGCAACGGCGTCCCAGGAAGCTTGATGACTATTGATAGCCGACGGGATCATCCACGGCATGAGCAACAACACCATGAGCTTTGCCCTGCCGGAAGCCCTGCGCGAGTACGTCGACCAGCGGGTACGGTCCGGTCAGTACGGCAACACCAGCGAGTACCTGCGTGAGCTGATCCGCCGGGACCAGGAAGAACAGGCCAAGAAGCGTCTGCGGGAACTGATCGAAGAAGGGCTGAGTTCAGGCACTGGCCGTGCGCTGACACCCAAGCGGACGGCACAGTTGAAGAAGCAGGCCCTGGGCGACCTGCGTTGAAGCCCGCCCATCTTCGGCCCCGCGCCGAAGCAGACCTGGTCGAAGCGGCACGGTACTACGCCCAAGAAGGGGGCTTGGCCCTGGGCGAGCGGATGTTCGACGCCGCGATCGCGGCACTCGAGCCAATCGAACGCATGCCCTCCATGGGTTCTCCCCGGCTGGGACAGATGTGCGACATCCCGGGCCTGCGGTCCTGGCGAGTCGCGGGGTTCCCGATGCAGTGGCTCTACTTCGAGGCGCCCGATCATCTCGATGTCGTTCGCTTTGTCGCTGGTCTGGTTGGTCAGCGACAAGACATCCTCGCGATCCTCCAGGATGCAGGCTGAGGATCCGCTCCGTGGCCGCCCGATCCTGCGGCCGATGCGAGGTGCCCGATGACCGGCGACGCGCGTGAGGAAGTGACCCGGCTGCTGGCCGAGAACCGCCGGCTGCGAGAGCTGCTGACCGAGCATGGCATCGCCTGGCAACCGCCCGACACCATGCCGACCAGGGATCGAAGCCCGCGCCTCGGCACCGACGAGAAAGTGAAGCGCTTCGCCAGCCTGTTCCGCGGCCGGGAAGACGTCTACCCGGTACGCTGGGAGAGCAAGGCCGGCAAGTCGGGCTGCTCGCCCGCGTGCGCGAACGAGTGGCGCGCCGGCGTCTGCGAAAAGGGAGGCGAGAAGCCGCGGATCAAATGCGGCGACTGCGCGCACCGCGCGCTGATCCCGGTCACGGGCCAGACCGTCTTCGACCACCTGGCCGGCCGGCACACCGTAGGGGTGTATCCGCTGCTCTCGGATGACACCTGCCACTTCCTGGCGGTGGACTTCGACGATGCCGAGTGGCGCGAGGATGCAAGCGCCTTCGCCGGCTGCAGCGATGCGCTGGGCGTGCCGGTCGCGCTCGAGGTCTCCCGCTCCGGCAATGGCGCACAGGCCTGGATCTTCTTCTCCGGCCGGGTGCAGGCACGCGATGCCCGCCGGCTGGGTACCGCCCTCATCAGCCACACGTGCGCGCGCACCCGCCAGCTGAAGCTCAGCTCCTACGACCGCCTGTTTCCGAACCAGGACACGATGCCCACCCGCCAGGCGGGGCGTGGTGGCACCCGCGTCGGAGGCTTCGGCAACCTCATCGCCTTGCCGCTGCAGAAAGCGCCCCGTCAAAGCGGCGGCAGCGTCTTCGTCGACCGTGACCTGCAACCCCACGACGACCAGTGGGCCTTCCTGGCCGGCATGCCAAAGATGTCGCCTGCGGACATCGAGCCCACGATCCTGCGCGCCACCGGTGGCCGCCATCCGCTCGACGTGACCTTCAAGCGGAAGGCCGGCGCGAGCGAGATCCGGGTTCAGCTGGAGGGCCTCGGGTTCTGGCTCTGCCCTTGCGCTCCCTTGGCGGTGCGGGCTGCCAATTCGCCGCACCCCGCCAACAAGCGACAGCTCCCGGCTGCACAGCGGCTTCTCGAGCCGCATGGCGCGAGCATTGCCTCGCCGCCGACCGCATGAAGTGGCCGGCAACAGGGATCAGTACCCCGCCGCCAGCACCTGCGGCAGCCAGTCGGTCAGCGGCCCCAGGTCGACCACGCTCGGCCCGAAGGCCGGACCCAGCACGTACAGGCGGCCGCCGGCGGTGCCGACGTAGGTCTGCGTCTGCGGCTGGTGGCGCAGGTAGTAGCCCGACAGCTGCTGGCTCGTCGCCGCCTGCGCAAAGATGGCGGCATGTGCCCGCTCGGCCCAGTTGGCCAGCCGGTCCAGCGCCACTTCGTCGGCGCTGCGGCCGGCCAGGGCGCCGATTGCCGCCGCGCCCGCACGCGGGGCGCGCAGCCAGTCGTGCGCCGGCACCGCGGCCAGCGTGCTGGCGGCGCGGCCGTGCACGCCGCCGCCGGCCGCGGGCTGCAGCGCCGACACCACGCTGGCAAGCATCGACTCGAGGCGCGACTCGTCGATCGCCGTGCCGGCCAGCGGCAGCCGCGCCGCGATGCCCGATGCGCTGCCCTCGGCCAGCGTGCTGCAGCCCTCGGCCGGCAGCGCGCTGCCGCCGTTCCACCACAGGTTGCCGTCGAACGCGGGTTGCGCGTCGCCGCCCACGATGTTGAGCCGGCAGGGCACCACCGCACCGCCACCGCTGCCCCACAGCGGCACCACCGACACGAACAGGTTGTTGGCCACCGTCAGCCGTGCGCTGCGCAGCGTGCGGCCTACCGGTGCCGGCGCGTTTGCGCCCAGGCCCCAGCACGGGTCCACGGTCACATGGTCCTGCAGGGCGTCGTCCCAGAACTGGCAGTCGCTGCCGGCACCGTCGGCGGCGCCGAGCAGGCGGCTGTCGTGCACGCGCACGGCGTCGCCGCCGTAGATGCTGTCGCCGTCGCGCGGCGCGCGGTAGCCGGCGCTGTGGAAGATGGTGTTGTTGACGGCCGTGCAGTCCTGGCAGCCCGAGAACTCCAGCGCCGCCTCGCGCGCGTCGACGATCAGGTTGTTGCGTGCGGTGACGCGCCGCGCCTCGTAGTCGCGCGCGCCGTCGGCCGAGAAGTAATAGGTGGCGTCGGTCTCCTCCCCGCCCAGCTCGACGCGGCGCACGCGGTGGAACAGGTTGCCGTCGTACAGGATGTCGACCGATCCGCCCTTGGCCTCGATGCCCAGCCCGCCGCCGATGCGGCTGACCACATTGCGGCAGAAGGCCGCGCGGTGCACACCCACGCTGTCGATGCCGTGGCGCGTGGTCTGCTGGATGCGGCTGTCCAGCACCCACAGGTCCTGCACCTGGTTGAACTTCATGCCGTCCATCGACTGGCCTTCGCTGGTTTCGCCGTCGCGCTCTTCGCGGTCGAACAGGTTCTGCACCGTCACGCGCCGCACCAGAAGATGGTGCGACGGGCGGTAGTTGCCGTAGATGCGGTAGTCCACCTGCCCGTTCACCACCGCGCTGCGGCGCGCGTCCTGCGCCACGCCAGCGATGTGCACACCGGCCGCGGCCTGCAGCGGCTGCGGATCGGCGTGGCGGCGACCGTCCCAGGCGCCCACCTGGGCCGGGCCGATGGTGACGCCGTCGATGGCCAGGTACGACACGCCGAGCAGGTTGAGGCCATGGTCCAGCACGGTGGCGTTGGGCGCGGGGTCGGCGGCCTGCAGCCAGACGGGCGCATCGGCGCTGCGCCACAGCGCCTGCGCGAAGATCTCGCTGCCCAGGTTGTCGGCGTAACGGCCGGCGGCCAGGCGGATGCGCACCGGTCGCGTGGGGTACTGGTCCTGCGCCAGGCGCAGCGCGTCGCGCACGCCGGCCGTGCCCTGCGCGGGCGTGAGCTCCAGCGTGACCCAGGCCGACGCGGAGATGGTGTCGACGAAGGCGCTGTCGTGGCAGCCGGGCAAGGGGGCGACGGCATGGGCCTGCGGGGCGGCTGGGGCCAGCGTCGCCGCCAGCAGCAGCGCCGCGCAGGCGGCAGCAAGGATGCGGGGCATGTCGGTGTCTTCCCTCGCGCGGGCGGGGCCCCGCGTTGGCCGACGACTCTAGGGCCGCCCCTGCGGCGGCGAAGAGCGGATGAGCGGGCGGGTCGCCCGTCAATCGGCCCGATCGACAGCCAGCGCCACGCGCGCCGGCAGCAGCGCACTCGGCGCCCCGCACCGCCAGGCGCTCCACAGCGTGTGGCTGGCGCCGAAGATGCAGCCCAGGCGCGACTTCCCGCTGCGCCTCTTCGCCAGCTTCGTGCGCTCCGGCCGCGTCAACGACAGGCGCCTGACGCTCGACGTCAGGCTCACGCCGATGCCCGACCGGAACTGCTGCGGCGGCGCGCTCGCGCTCCCGCCACCCGGGAAGAGCCAGATCTGGACAGGCACGTCATCCTGCCGACCCGGCTGCAGGCGCTGGCGGCCACGTGGCAGCGCTCGCCGGGCGCCGGCCGTGCTGCCGGCGCGGCCGGCTTCAGGAGCAGCAGTCGCCTTCGCGCACGCCGGCCTTCTTCAGCATGAAGGCCAGCGGGCAGAAGTTCGTGAGCCCGCTCTGCGCCAGGTTCAGCCCCACGAAGAGCGACAGGCCCAGCCAGTAGGGGTGAACGTAGTGCGACAGGGCGATGCCGGCCAGCACCATGAGGCCGGCGACGAGATGGACGATGCGGTCGACGGTCATGGCGGATTCCTCAGAATTGGTAGCTGACCTGGAAGTTGACGATGTTCTGCTCGAGCTCGATGGTGTTCAGCGGCGCAACGTTCGACGTCACGTCGTTCTTGAAGGCGTGCACCCAGGAGAACGATCCGGAGACCTTGTCGCTGAACCTGCGCGTCAGACCCACCGACAGGTGCTTCTCGACCACGGCGAGCGAGCCGATGTTGGTGTTCACGTTGCCGGGCTCGATCGGCGACTTGCCGTAATTGAATCCGGCACGCAACTGCATGCGGTCCCCGATGTCCTTCTGCGCGGCGACCGCGAAGACGGTCTGGTCGCTCCAGCCGAACGGCATCGCGGCCGGGATCGGGCCGGCATAGCCGGCCGGCCGTTCGACGGCCACGCGATCGAGGACCTGGCTGAACCAGATCCGCTTGACATCGGCTTCGACCAGCAGGCCCTGGGCCGGCCGCCAGGCCAGCCCCACGGCCAGCGTCTGCGGCGCGTCCATGCGCATCGAGAACTTGCCGGCTGCGGTATTCCACTCGAGTTCGCTCATGCGCTGCTTGCTCGACCAGGCGGCACCGAGCTGCACCGCGTCGGCCAGCTTCCACACCACGCCGGCCGTCACGCCCCAGCCGAAGCCCTGGGTCTGCGGCAGCGTGTAGGCCGGGGTCGACAGCGCCAGGCTCTGGTAGTTGAGGTTGACCGTGGCGCCCAGCGCCAGCCGGTCGCTGATGCGGTAGGCAAAGCCCGGCGCCACCTTGAAGAACTGCTTGGTGGTGACCACGGCCTGGTTGCCGGGTGCGGCGGCCGTGTCGGCGAAGTCGACCCCCATGCCCGACAGGCCCCCCAGCCCCATGCCCAGCGTCAGGCGATCGTTGACGCGGAAATTCGCGGCGCCCGCCGGCATCATGTACAGGTTGGAGTCGCTCTCCTGGCCGTTGACGCGGCGCGGCGGGTTCAGAAAGCCCACGCCGAGGTCGAAGCGCACGTCCTTGATCTTCAGCTCGGCCATGCCGGCCGGATTGACGAGCACGGTGGTCGCGTCCTGCGGCGCGGCCACCACCGCGCCGGCCATGCCGTTCTGGATGGCCGACAGGCCGAGCATCTGGTCGCCGTTGGTGGCGGCCGCGTGGGGCGCGAAGGCGGCCAGTGCCGCCAGCGGCAGCACGGCCAGGGCGCCGGCTTTCGGGTGTGATGTCATCGCTGGGCTCCGCATCTCGGCTATTTGCGCAGGCGCGGCGTATAGGCCGTGGCGCCCGGCTGCCCGCGGAAATGGTTGTGGCAGGCCACGCAGCCGGTCGTCACCGCGCCGTAGTAGCTGGCGGCGCCGACCATGTCGCCCTGCTCGGCGGCCTCGGCCAGCTTGGTCGCGTTGCCCTCGACGGCAACCTCCATCGCCGGCAGCACCGACAGGCCTTCGTTCGTCACCTTGTCGAACGGCAGGTAGGGCAGCATGCCGCCGCGCGGCAGCCGGTGCAGCGCCAGGCGGCGCGCCGCATCGGCGGCCATGGCGCCGTTGTCGGTGGCGATGGCGGCACCGATGGTCTGGTAGTCGGTGAGGATCTCGTGCATCACCTGCACCAGCGTCAGCGTGTCGCTGCGCCGCTCGTGGCGCAGGGCCACGTGCATCAGGAATTGCTTGATCTCGGGCGACAGGGCCTTGGCCCGCTCGACCAGCTCGGGCGTCATCAGCGACATCTGCTTCTGCATCAACTCGGCGCCGCGCTGCTGGTCGGCCTTCGAGGGCGGATCGGCGGCCAGCGCCGGTGCGGCCAGGCAGGCGGCCAGCAGGGTCGCCGTTGCGCCCAGGGCCAGGGACATGGACTTGATCACTGCGTCGTCTCCATTGAAAAATCAGTCGCTGACCGCCAGCGTCACGCTCATCAGGCCGATGACGTCGCCGGCCTCGAGCCCGTCCTTCTGGAAGCCCAGCATGTCGGGCGCACCCTTGGGCTTGCCGTGGCAGGGCAGGCAGGGCGCCATGAGCCGGATCGGCTCCATGTAGCGAACCACGGCCTGCTTGCCCATGCTGGTCATCACGCTGCGGGGCTTGTTCTCGGCGTGCCCGGCCGCGATGAAATGTTCGAGCGTCGCGCGCTCGAGGTCGTCGGGCACGTTGACCGGGCTGCGATAGGTGCGGCCGGGCTGCTTGACGATGATGCCGGTGCGTGCCGTCAGCACCTGCCCCATCTCGCGCTCCCACTTGGCGGGCAGGAAGTGCTTCCAGGCGACGCCCGGGGTGTTGATGCGGTCCTGGTTGTTGTCCATGACCTGGCGCCCGGCCCAGAACAGCTTGTCGAGGATGCGCTTCTGCGCCGGCGTCGCATCGAGCGTCAGGTCGTCGGTGCTGCGGCGCCACTGCTCCTCGAAGACGGCGCCGCCGAAACCCTTGTCGCCCAGGCTGGCGTCGGTGATCCTGGCCGCGTGCGCGAAGATGATCAGGCGGCCGGCGATCACGGCCTTGGCCAGCTTCTGCGCCGTGGCGTCCGCTTCGGCGCGCGGGACCTTTTCGAGAAACAGGTATTCCGGGAACCCGCCCTTGGCGGCCACGCCGACCGGGTCGGCGGCTGCCGCCAGGGCGGGCAGCGCGGCTGCAAGCAGGATGGCAATGCGTTGCTTCACTTTCGCTCCCGGGCTCGCGTCTTGCGATATGGCACATTTGACGAGGACGGCATTTCGCGGCGATGTCACCTGACCGCCAGCCATTTCAAGGTGTTTCAACAGGGGCTCCGGACGACGCCATGACGCGCGAGCGATCGCACCTGCTGGTGGTCGACGACGACGAAGGGCTGCGCGACCTGCTCGTGCGTTACCTGGCCGACAACGGCTATGACGTCGTCGGCGTCGCCGACGGCGAGGCGATGAAGCACCATCTGGCGTGCCAGCCGGTGGACCTGGTGCTGCTCGACGTCATGCTGCCGGGCGAGGACGGCCTGTCGCTGGCGCGCGCGCTGAGCACGCAGGGCGGGCCGGCGATCATCATGCTGTCGGCGCGCGGCCAGGAGGTCGACCGCATCGTCGGCCTGGAGGTGGGCGCCGACGACTATCTGCCCAAGCCCTTCAGCCACCGCGAGCTGCTGGCGCGCGTGGCCGCCGTGCTGCGGCGGCGCCAGCCGCCGGCCGACAGCCGGGGCCGGCTGCGCCACTTCGGCCCCTACACCGTCGACCTCGAGTCGCACCGGCTGACGCGCAACGGCGAGGAGGTGGCGCTCTCGGGTGCCGAATTCGCCCTGCTCAAGGTGCTGCTCGAGCACCCCGACCGCGTGCTCGGCCGCGACACCCTGGTCGACCTGCTCAAGGGCTACGAGCGCGGGCCCTTCGATCGCATGGTCGACGTGCGCGTGACACGGTTGCGCCGCAAGATCGAGGTCGACCCGGCGCGGCCGGTCTATCTGCGCACCGTCTGGGGCGAGGGCTACCTGTTCTCGCCGCGCGGCGCGGCACGGCCCTGAGCCGCTGGGCTGCCCGCCATGGTGCCGCGCACGCTGTTCGGCCGCATCGTGCTGGTGATCGCGATGGTCTCGATCGCCTTCCAGGCCTTCGCGATCATGGTCGTCACGCAGTTTGCGCTGGTGCCGCTCGGGCGCCAGGCGACCGACAACTTCGGCGCGCTGATGGTCGACGCCGCCCGCGCGTGGCATGTCGCCGACGGCGGCGAGCGGCAGCGGCTGCAGCAGCGGCTGCTGCGCGAGCACCGGCTGCGCGTGCAGGAGCCGGCGGGCGAGACGGCGGACTTCGTGCACCTGCTGCCCTACTGGCATCTGCTCGAGGCCGCGCTGGCCGCGCGCACCGGTCAGCGCATCGCCCTGCGGCACTCCGAGGCGGCCGACGGCCAGGCCTGGTACTGGGCCGACCTGCCGGCCGGCCAGGAATGGGTGCGCGTGGGCTTTGCCGCCGACCGGGTGGCGGTACAGCCGTCGCTGGCACTGCTGCTGGTGCTCAGCGTCGGCGCCGTGGTCACGCTGCTGACGGCAGCGGTGATGGCGCGCTGGCTGATCAAGCCGCTGGCGCGGCTGGCGACGGCCACGCAACCGATCGGCCAGGGCCGGCGACCGGCGCCGCTGCCGGAGACGGGGCCGGCCGAACTGGCCGTGCTGGCGCGCGAGTTCAACCGCATGGGCGCCCAGGTCGAGGAACTGCTGGCCAATCGCACCACCTTGCTGGCCGGCATCTCGCACGACCTGCGCTCGCCGCTGGCACGCATCCGCCTGGCGCTGGGCATGATGTCGGAGAAGCCCGACCCGGACCTGCTGCAGCGCATGCTGCGCGACGTCGACGCCATGAACGAGCTGATCGCGCGCTGCCTCGACGTCGGCCGCGACTTCTCGGAACGTGAGTCGGTCGATCTCGACCTGTGCGAGCTGCTGCGCGAGGTGGCGGCCGAGCACGACCACGCCGGTGTCGAGATCCGCGGCCGCCGCGGGCCCGAATGCCGGATGCGCGTGCGGCCGCTGGCCCTGAAGCGCATCCTGTGCAACCTGGTGGACAACGCCACCCGCTACGGTGCGGGCCGGCCGGTCGACATCGAATATTCGGTGGCCGGCGAGCAGGTGGAGATCTGCGTGCTCGATCGCGGACCCGGCATCCCCGAGACCGAGCGCGAGGCGGTGTTCCGCCCCTTCCATCGGCTGGAAGCCTCGCGCAGCAGCCGCACCGGCGGCAGCGGGCTCGGGCTGGCCATCGTGCGCCAGATCGCCGGCAGCAACGGCTGGACGGTCGAGCTGCGGCCGCGGCCGGGCGGTGGCACCGCCGCCTGCGTGCGGGTGCCGCTGGAAGAGGGCCCGCAGGCGGCGGCAGCGCCGCGCCCCTCGGCGGGCGGCATCAAATCATGAAGAAGTGAGCATGGGTGTCTTGCGTTGCGCGCCTTCGAGGCATCAGCGCTTCGACGGCACCCGGCCTGTCATGCGCTGCCAAGCGGTCGACCCTGGTCGCGCTGGCCGCGCTGTGATGTCCCGGCCGCGACCGCGGGTTCCGCAGCCAGGCGCAGCCGCTGCCAGCCCAGCTGGCCGGGTCAGACGTCCTGGGGCAACGTCCCTGGCTCGACGCCAGTGCGCCACCGATGCCGAGCGGTTGGACGTCTGCAACGGCTGCCGGGCAGCGGCCGGCCGCCGGACGAAGAACCGGCGTCGCGGTCATGCAGCAAACCCGTGGGGCGCCAGCATCGATGCCGGCGCGCGCCCCAGCTCGCTGCCGGCCATGGGAGGCGCGCTTGCTTCGGGTCGCCCGGGCGCCCTGCTCAGCCCTTGACCGCGCCCGCCGTCAACCCGGTGATGATCTGCCGCGCCGCCACGAAGGTGAAGATCAGCGGCGGAATGGCGATCAGGCTGCCCATGGCCATCACGCGGCCCCAGTCGACGCCGATGTCGGTGATGAACAGCGAGGCAGCCACCGGCAAGGTGCGCGTCTGCCGATCGGTCAGCACCAGCGCCAGAATGAATTCGTTCCAGGCGATGCGGAAGGTGAAGATCGACGCCGCCGCCAGGCCCGGCGCCATCAGCGGCAGCAGCACCTTGGTGAAGACGCGCAGCGGGCCGCAGCCGTCGATGGCCGCAGCCTCTTCCAGCTCCACCGGCACCTGCAGCACGAAGCCGTACAGCAGCCAGATGGTGAACGGCAGGTTGACCGCCACGTACAGCAGCACCAGGCCCCACAGGCTGTTGACCAGCTGCCACTCGCTCCAGATCAGGAAGACCGGTATGGCCAATACCGCCAGCGGCACCGTGCGCAGCAGCAGCGTGGTGTAGGCAACGGTGGTGCGGCCCGTGAACCGGAAGCGGGCCAGCCCGTAGGCGGCCATGCAGCCCAGCAGCAGCGTGATCACCGTCGAGACGATGCCCACGAACAGGCTGTTTCCCAGGTAGCGGTCGAATTTGTCCTCCTCCAGTACCGCGCGGTAGTTCTCCAGCGTGGGCGTGAAGACGAAGTTCAGCGGGGCGGCGAAGATGTCCACCTGCTGGCGCAGGCTGGTGGCAAAGATCACCAGGATCGGTGCCACGCACAGGAAGGCCAGCACCACCAGCATCGAATAGTGGCCGGCCACCAGCCATGCCGGGCGCCTCATCGCGGCTCCCCCTTCATCGGGTTGGACAGCCGCAGCGCCGCCCAGCTCAGCGCCGCCACCACCACCAGCAGCAACACGCTGATGGCCGCTGCCACGCCGAGCTGCTGGCCGACGAAGGCCGTCTTGTAGATGTGCAGCGCCAGGATCTCCGTGCTGTCGCCGGGCCCGCCGAAGGTCAGCACGTAGATCACCTCGAGCACGCGGAAGGCGTCGATCAGCCGCATCATCAGCGTGATGGCGATGACGTGCATCACCATCGGCAGCTTGACGAGGAAGGTCTGCTGCCACCAGCGCGCGCCGTCGATGCGCGCGGCCTCGATCACCGCGCCGTCGATGTTGGCCAGCGCGGCGATCATCATGATGAAGACGAAAGGTGTCCACTGCCAGACGTCGGCCACCACGATGGCGATGAAGGCCAGGGTCGGGTCGGCGAGCCAGATCTGGGCGCTCAGGCCGACGGCCTGGAGCGCCGCGTTGATGAGTCCGAACTGCGCGTCGAACAGGTAGCGCCAGGCCAGGCCCACGGCGATGGGCGCGATCATCATCGGCAGGATGAACAGCGTGCGGAAGAACGACATGCCGCGCACCGGGTGCTCCAGCGCCAGCGCCAGCGCGATGCCCAGCACCATCTCGGCGGACACGCACACGCCCGCGAAGAGCAGCGTGGTCCACAGGCTGCTCCAGACGCGCGGGTTCGAGAAGGCCGAGACGAAGTTGTCCCAGCCCACCCAGCGCGCGCTGGCCCAGGGCGTGCCCATGCTCCAGTCGAAGCCGGCCAGCTGGAAGGCCGACAGCACCGGGTACAGACAGGCGGCAGCCATCACCAGCACGGCCGGCCCGAGGTAGAGGGCCGGAACCCAGGCGGGCGTTCTCATCGCGCGCTCGGCGGGTCGGGCTCAGACCTTGTAGCCACCCTCGCGCATGATGGCGGTGACCTGGGGCACGAGGTCGTTCAACGCCTGCTCGGCCGTCTTCTTGCCGGTGAGCGCTTCGCTCAGGCCCACGCCCAGGGCCTGCACGTTGATCTTGTCCCACACCGGAATGATCGGGCGCCAGTCGGGGTTGCTGTACTTCAGCGCCTCGACGAAGGTGATGAACTCCGGGTATTTGCGCACCGCGTCGGCATCGCGCAGCGTGCTGTTGCGCATGGGTGCGCCGCCGGCCATCGTCACCGCCTTGTCCTGCGCCTTGCCGGTAAGCCATTGCATGAGCAGAAAGCCGGCCTCGGCATTCTTGGCGTTCTTCGGGATGGCCAGGCCCAGCCCGCCGCTTTGCGACGCGCGCCGCACGCCCTTGGGGTGCAGGGCCCAGCTGACATTGCCCACCACCTTGCTCTTGGCCGGATCGTTGACCAGGCCCGCGATGGAGGTCGAGTCGAGGTACATCGCGGCCTGCCCTTGCAGGAAGGCCGTGTTGCTCTCGCCCTGGCCATAACCCGCGATGCCCGCCGGACCGGTGGCCACCACCTCCTGCAGGAACTTCAGCGCCTCGACACCCACCTTGTCGTTGAAGCGCGCTTGCCACTGGTCGTTGAAGACGCTGCCGCCGAGCGGGTTCAGGTGCAGCAGCCAGGCATGCACCACCTGGTGGCCGGCCTGGCCGCGGCTGGCCAGCGCGCCGATGCCCTCCTTGTCCTTCAGCACGCGCAGCAGCTGGCGGAATTCGGCATAGTCCTCGGGTGGCTTCAGGTTGTGCCTGGCAAAGATGTCGCGGCGGTAGGCCAGCACGCTGGTCTCGGCGCCGTAGGGCAGGCCGTAGAGCCGGGCGCCCGGCCCGGCCAGGTAGCCCTTGGGGCCGCCCACCAGGCCCAGGTTCTCCAGGTAGATGGGCACGATGTCCTTGATGTCGTACGCGGGGTCGGCCAGGGCCGGGTTGTCGAAGAAGGGCTGCAACGGCTGGATCAGGTTCTTGGCGACATATTCGCCCTTCCACATCACCACGTAGCAGCCGAGGTCGAAGTCGCCGCTGGGCTTGGCCATTTCCAGCAGCTGCTTCTCCTTCATGCGGCCCATGGCCAGCTTGTCGGTCTCGACCTTGATGCCGGTTTCCCGGGTGAAGGCCGGCAGGATCTTCATCATCGCGTCGTAGTGCGGGTGCGCCGGCACGCTGAAGACGACGGTCTTGCCGGCATATTTGGCGTAGCGGTTCTGTGCCTGCACGCCGCTGAAGGGGAAGGCGGCCCCGAAGACGGTGATGGCGCCGGCCTTGAGGGTGTTGCGACGGTTCATGGAGGGGTCTCCTGGCTGGGGTGGGCTCGGGGGTCAGACGTGGGAACGGGGTTTCAGCGAAAGCCCGCTGTCGGCATCGAATACGTGCAGGGCCTGGACATCGACCGCGAGCCGCACGCCTTGGTGCAGCAAGGGCTTGGCATCGCCCGGCACGATGGCCGAGATGCGCTGACCGTCCGGCACCTGCAGGTGGCCGACGATCTGGCTTTCGGTACCCAGATACTCGACCACGTCGACCTTGATCGGCAGACCCCCGGCCTCGGCCGTCGGCCTCAAGGTCTGCGGTCGCACGCCGACGACCAGGCTCTGCCCCGGCCCGTCGACCGCCGCGGGCAGCCAGGCCGGCGCCGGCAGCACAAATCCGCTGCCTCGCAGCACGGGCTGACCGGCCTCCTGCGCCAGGCCCGCGGCGAAGAAATTCATCGTCGGCGTGCCGATGAAGCCCGCCACGAACAGGTTGGCCGGGCGATTGAAGACCTCGCCGGGCGTGCCCACCTGCTGGATGCGGCCCTTGTCGAAGATGACGATGCGGTCGGCCAGGGTCATGGCCTCCACCTGGTCGTGCGTGACATACAGGGTGGTCTTGCCCAGCCGCTCGTGCAGCAGCGCCAGCTCGGCGCGCATGTGGCCGCGCAGCTTGGCATCCAGGTTGGACAGCGGCTCGTCGAACAGGAATACCTGCGGCTCGCGCACGATGGCCCGTCCGATGGCCACCCGCTGGCGCTGGCCACCGGAGAGCTCCTTCGGCTTGCGCGCCAGCAGGTGCTCGATATTCAGCACCTTGGCGGCCGCCGCCACCTTGGTCGCGATCTCGGCCGCCGGGCGCCCGGCCAGGCGCAGCGCGAACGACATGTTCTGCGCCACGTCCATGTGCGGATAGAGCGCGTAGTTCTGGAACACCATGGCGATGTCGCGCGCCATCGGATGCGCATGGGTGACGTCGCGCCCGTTGATGAGGATCCGGCCTTCGGTCACGTCCTCCAGCCCCGCCACCATGCGCAGCGTGGTGCTCTTGCCGCAGCCGGACTCGCCCAGCAGCACGACGAACTCGCCGCTGGCCACCGACAGGTCGAGCTGCTGCACCACGGTGACATCACCGAAGCGCTTGACGAGGTTGTGGAGTCGAAGCTCAGCCATGGTGGGCCGGAGTCAGGGTTGGGGGCGGCGGATGCCCCAGCCGATGGGCCTGACGCGGTTGCCGGGGTGCCGTGGATCGGGCCCCCAGATCGCCTGATAGGTGTCGATGCAGCGGCCCTGCTGCTGCCACCGCCAGGCCAGCAGCGCCAGCAGCAGCCACCAGGCGGTCAGCACCACGGCCATCCAGCGCGGCGCGTCGGCGACCTGCAGGCCCAGCGCGGTGACGATCGCCGCGGCCAGCACGGACAGCCAGCCCAGGCCCTTGTGCAGGCGCTCGAAACGGACGCGGCGCGGGGTCATGTCGTAGTGGTCGCCGCGCAGTCGCACGTCGGTCGGGCCGCCCTTGCTGCCGCGGCGCAGGCCGGACACGAGCTGCAGCCACCCCAGCAGCACGAGCGCCCAGCCACCCCAGCGGTGCAGCTGCGCCGGCGTCGACAGGCCCTGCCCCTGGCCCCAGACCAGCCAGGCACCCGCCGACACCAGGCCGACGCCCACCCCTTGCAGGCCCCGGTGGGCGTGCCACCAGGCCTTGTTGTCGAGTTGTTCCGGCCAGCGCTGGCCCGGGGTGATCTTGAAATAGCGCGCGGCCAGGGCGCCCACGGGCATCAGCACACCCCAGCCCGCCACCATGCACCGCGCGTGCCAGTAGGCCCAGGGTTCGATGGGGTGCTGGGAACTGCCCGACAAGGGCAGCAGCAGCCACTCCATCATGCGGTGGCCCCGCGGGTGTTGAGCGCCATGCGGTACAGCGACGTGCTGGCGCAGATGAAGAGCTCGTTGCCGCCGGCACCGCCGAAGACGAGGTTGCCCACCGTCTCGGGCACCGGGATGCGGCCGATGCGCGACCCGTCGGGGTGGTAGACCTGCACGCTGTCCGCGCTGCTCGCATAGACGAAGCCATGCACGTCGACGCGAAAGCCGTCGGCCAGCCCGGGTTCGACGACGGCGAAGACGCGCGGATTGGCGAGATCCTGGCCCTGCATCACGTCGAAGGCGACGATGTGGTGATGGCCGCTGCCGTCGCGGCGCAGCGCCGCCGAGGTGTCGCTGACATAGAGCACCGTTTCGTCGGGCGAGAATGCCAGCCCGTTGGGCTCTTCGATGCAGTCGCTGACGATGCGCAGCGCGCCGACGGCGGGGTCGAAGCGAAAGACGTAGCAACGGCCGAGTTCACTGTCGGCGCGGTGGCCTTCGCGGTCGGACAGGATGCCGTAGGGCGGGTCGGTAAACCAGATGCTGCCGTCGCGCCTGACGACCACGTCGTTGGGTGAATTGAGCCGGCGGCCCTGGTAGCGGTCGACCACCACCTCGTCCGACAGCGGCCGGCCCTGCGCGTCCAGCCGCGTGCGCACGACGGCACGCTGGCCGTGCGAGCAATGCAGCAGGCTGCCGTCGGCCTCGCGCGCATGGCCATTGGCAAACGCCGCCGGCTCGCGCCAGACGCGCAGGCCATGCACCGCATGCCAGCTCAGCATGCGGTCGTTCGGGATGTCGCTCCACAGCAGTTCGCCTGATTCGCCGATCCACACCGGGCCCTCGCTCCAGACCGCGCCGGTGCACAGGCGCTGCAGCGGCGCGGCGCCATCGGCCACGGTGGCCCAGCGCGGGTCGAGGACTTGCGGCAGCGACATGCGGCGAGTGTCACCGAGAGACCGTTACCGGTAACTGGTAGATACCCGCGAAGCAGGCGCGGTCCGGACGCCACTATGATGCGCAGCACCTGCATGTGGGTGGGCATGCGCGGCGCAGCGAGCAGGCTGAAACCGGTAGCGCCTGCCCGCCGCTTCATTCACCGGAGCCGTCTGACTTGCCCGCTCGCAAGATACCCGCCGGGCCCACCACCACCTCCGCCGCGGCCCGCCGCGCAGGCGCCGTGGTGCGCCCCGCGGCCACCCAGGTCACCATGTCCGACATCGCCGCCCGCGTGGGGGTGTCGAAGATGACCGTCTCGCGCGCGCTCAACCGCGAAGGCAGCAGTCCGCGCAGCACCAGCGAAGCGCTTCGCCAGCGCATCCTGCAGGCCTGCCACGAGATGGGCTATGTCATCGACCAGACGGCGCGCACCTTCTCGTCCAAGCGCTCGGGCTTCGTCGCAGCCCTGTTGCCGGCACTGAACAACTCGAACTTCTCCGACACCGCGCATGGCCTGACCGCAGCGCTGGAAAGCAGCGGCCTGCAGGTGCTGCTGGGCTATACCGACTACGACAGCGCCACCGAAGAGCGGTTGCTGCGCGCCATGCTGAGCCGCCGGCCCGAGGGTGTCGTGGTCACCGGCGGCACGCACACGCCGGGCGCGCACAGGCTGCTGAAATCCGCCGGCATCCCGGTCATCGAGACCTGGGACCTGCCCACCCAGCCCGTGGAACACTGCGTGGGCTTCTCCAATGCCGAGGCCGTGGGCCAGCTCGTGCGCGGCTTGCATGCGCAGGGCTACCGGCGCATCGCATTCCTGGGCGGTGTGCCCGAAAGCGACGCCCGCGGCGCGGACCGGCGGCGCGGCTTCGACCGCGCGATGCGTGCGCTGAAGCTCGACGCCACGCGCCAGCTCAGTGTCGGCCAGGCCCCGGTGTCGATGGAGCATGGCGCGCAGGGCGTGGTGCAGCTGCTGCGCCGCTGGCCCGATACGCAGGCGCTGGTGTGTGTGTCCGACCACCCGGCCTTCGGTGCGCTGGCCGAATGCCAGCGCCGCGGCATCGAAGTGCCGGGCCGGCTGGCCATCGCGGGCTTTGGCGGCTTCGAGGTCGGTGCGAGCTGCCACCCCCGGTTGACCACGGTCGCCGTCGACTGCACCGGCATCGGCCGCGCGGCGGGCGAGTTGCTGCTGCGTGCCATCGCCGCCGCACGCGAAGGCGGCCGCCTGCCACCCGAGACGGTGATGATCCCCTACCGCGTGGAAATGCGCGCCAGCAGCTGAGCCACGGCGCGCGCCCGCCGCCGCTGCCGTCGACCGCCGCCGAAGGCCGGTGGTGATGTCAGCGCCGCGCGACCGTCTGCTCGGCGCCCGGCAGCGGGTAGGCATCGGCCACGTAGGCCGGCCCCTTCATCAACCACACGATGACGCAGCCGATCGCCACGGTGAGCACCAGCGTCCAGTGCAGCACCACCAGGCCGATCAGCCGGTAGGTCAGCAGCAGCAGGTCGCGTTCTTCGGCCGCCGACGGCTGCCCGGGCGCGGCCCACCAGAGGACCAGCGCCACCGCCATGGGCAGGGCGGTGCCGAGGACCAGGATGACCGGCAGGCGCCTGAACAGCGCCCATTCGCGGCCCGGCGGCGACCGTTGAAAACCGGGCAATCGGTTCAGCGCAGGCATCGCGGCGCCGCGCTGCAGCCGCAAGGCCCGCCCGTCATGCGGCGCCCTCTGCGGACGGGCGCGCAGCCGGCGCGGGGTCGCTGCCGGCACGCTGTTCAGCGCTCGCCAGCGGCACGTGGCACATCTTCTGCCCGTCCCATCGCTGGCCGCACCAGCAGCGGCCTTCGGCGTCGATGATGCAGGTGCCGCTGCCGCAGCAGCGCGGGTCTTCGGTCATGCCGGACTCCTTCTCGTACGTGACCAGGGGGCCGCACGCGGTGAGCGCGGTGTCGGCGCCGGCCCGGCGGCGACCCGCGGCGCGCGCCGGTCGGTCCAGGCGCAAAGCCCACCGCTGCAGCACCGGCCGCAGGCGCAGGAACAGGCGGTAGGCGCGCTCCATCACCCAGGGCAGGCCCGGCAAGCGGCCGGCGCGGGCCAGCCAGCGCCAGCCGGGCAAGGCAGCCCACAGGGCCAGGAAGGCCTGCGCGCCGCTCAGCAGTCGACCGTCGGCATCGCGCACATGCAGCCGCGCCAGCAACTGTTCGCGCGTGGTGCCGGGCGGCAAGGGCTGCGCGGTGTCGCTGACGTCGGCAAAACACACCGGTGCGCGTGCCGGCAGGCCGCGATAGACCGCCATCTCGCGCCGGCACAGCGGGCACGCGCCGTCGTACCAGACGGTGAGCCCCGCGCTCGCGGCGTCACCGACGCCGACACCTTGCGTACCGCGGTCTTTCCGTTCGCCGGCCAGCCCGACGTCGGCGCCGTCAACCCTCATGCCCGCTCACCCTTTCGCCATCGAACAGAACCTGATGTCATGGCCCCGACGATAGTCACTTGCACCTCAGGACGGTTCTTGCCCGCCGCTTGACCCCGCGATTCCAGCGCCATTGCGCGTCGAACACGGGTCAAAACCCGGCACACCTCCGCCACGCCATCGCGCCGCGCGACCGGCGGCTGCCGGTTGTGCGGCAGCTTGCTATCCTTTGCGCGCCTGCTGCTTCGACGATTTCGCCACCATGCTGATCCGCCTGATCTATCTGAGCCAAGCCGTCGGCCCGCAGACGGCGGCACTCACCGATTCGATCCTGCGCACGGCGCAGGCCTGGAATACACCCAACGGCATCACCGGCGTGCTCTGCGAAGGGCAAGGGGTCTATCTGCAGGTGCTCGAAGGCGAGCGTGGCGTGGTGACGCGCCTGTATGCGCGCATCCATGCGGATCCGCGCCATGCCGATCTGGAGCTGCTTCACTGCGAGGCCATCACCGAGCGCCGCTACGGTGAATGGTCGATGGCGCATGTCGGCCTGTCCGATGTCGACCCGCAGACGAAGATCGTCTGGCCCGATTTCGATCCCTACTCGGCCAACGGCGCCTTGGTCATGGCGCGCATCGACGCACTCGTCGCCCAGGGCCGGCGGGTCCGCACGCCGTCGAGCTGATCGCGTCGCGGGTGCGGATCGCGTCGCGCGTTCGCGGGCGCGCGTCCGGGGGCCGCCGCAGGCCCTGCCTCAACCCCTGCCCTCTGCGGCCCGGCGCAGCCTGGCCAGGATGCGCAAGCTGTAGCCGGCGTCCAGCGAACGAAGCCCAGCCAGGCCATCGCGGATCAGCTGCTGCGCGCAGACTTCATCGCGAAGCGCCGCGTCGTGCTTCAGGCGCCCGAGCAGCGTGGTCAATTCGGCGTCGGTCAGCTCACCGTCCAGAAGGCGTGCGGCGTCGTTCATGGCATGGCTCCTACCAGCGCCTGTCGCGCGTGGCGGCAAGCAGCGGGCGTGCGCGCTGCGCGATGGCTTCGCGTGCCCGGAAGATGTGGGACTTGACGGTATTCACGGGCTGGCCGAGGGCCGCCGCGATGGCCTTGTAGTCCAGTCCGTCGATTTCGCGCATCAGCAGCGCACGGCGCTGCACCTCGGGCAGGGCTGCGACTTCGGCGTCGAGGCGCGCGAACAGCTGGTGCGCCATCGCTTCTTCCTCGGGGCTGGGTGCAACCCCGAATCGGTCGTCCTCGCCGGCATCGTCGAGCAACTGCACGGGCCGGTCGTCCTGGCGGTTCTGCGCGCTGCGCAGATAGCTCCTGGCCGCGTTGCGGGCGATCGTCGACAGCCAGGCCGCAAACTCGCCGTCGGGCCTGAAACTCGTCAAAGCAACAAAGGCGCTCAGGAAAACCTCCTGGGTCAGTTCTTCGGTGACCCGGTCGTCACGCACGAGCTGCCGGATCGTTGCCGCCACCCGCCGCTGGTACTTCACCACCAGCACCTCGAACGCCACGGTCTCGCCTTGCTGGGCACGGGCCACCAGCGCGGCGTCGATGGTGCCCGCGAGCAGGCGTTCGCTCAAGGCCACCTCCCTGATCCGTTCAAGCGCCGGCCGGGCGCCTGCTTGCGAGCCCGCTCCGGTGTGCCCGCGTCCGCAACGGACCTTGCGGCTGCATGACGCCACGGCAGCGCAAAAGTTGCAGGGCCCGCCGCCATTTTCTGCTGCACGAACGTCACCGGACGCGGCGACACCATCGCCCCCCGATGGCCCGCGGGGCGGGCACGTGGCAGTCCGTCGCCGATCAACTGCAACTCCGACGAAGTTTTGGCGTTAGCCAGCCTGAAGCCAGCCCCGGCGGAAGGGAAGACAGCGTCAATGAGACAGCATCGAATCAGCGATCCCGGCAGCATATGGACCGACCGCGCGCCACCGCGGATTGCCGTTGTCGGCGCCGGCATGGCCGGCCTGACCTGCGCACGCGAGTTGTGTCTGCGCGGCTGCGACCCGGTGGTCTTCGAGGCCAGTGACCGCCTGGGCGGCCGCTGCAGCTCGCGCGCCACCCCGATCGGCTGGTTCGACGACGGCGCCCAGTGCATCAGCGGGGTCACCCGCCTGTCCGCGCATGCCGTGCAGCGCCCCGGTGAGCTGGCCGCACTGCATGCCTGGACCCTTGCGACGACACCTGCCGAGGACGAACGTGATGGCAGGAAGTGGCGCAAGGATGAAGACGAAGCGGATGTCACCCGAACCCTGAAGCCGATGGGCGCGGTCGGCGTGCCGACGATGATGGCGCTGGCCCATGCGCTGGCACGGCCGCTGGACGTGCGGCTGCGCACCCCCGTTCTGCAGGCCCAATGGCGGAGCGAAGGCTGGACACTGCCCGGCGCCGCGGGCGCGATCGACGAGGCCTTCGAAGCCCTCGTGATCGCCATTCCGGCACCCCTGGCCCTGCCGCTCGTGCGCGCATCGCCCGCACTGACGGACGCCCTGCGCGGCGTGCGCTACCGCAGCCGCTGGGTGCTGCTGCTCGGCTCCGAGCGACCTGTCGGCCTGCCCGGCTACCGTGAATTCCAGGTCGGCCCGATCGAGCGCATCGCCGCCATGCACAGCAAGCCCGGGCGCCACGCCGGCGCGCCACAGCGCTGGTTCATCGAAGCGGATGCGCGCTGGTCGCTGCGCCACGAACAGGACGACGCCGAGACGGTGGCCGATCTGCTGCTCGACAATTTCCGCGCGCATGCAGGCCGGCCGGTGACGCCCAACTACCTTCGTGCGCACCGATGGCGTCATGCTTTCGTCGAAACGCCCGCCACCACGCCCTGGCGGACCGAATGCCTGTGGGACGGCGATGTGCGGCTGGGCGTTTGCGGCGACAGCGTGGTGGCCAGCCAGGTCGACCGGGTCCACGGCAGCGGTATCGCCATGGCGCGCGCGGTGGCCGAGGGTTTGACGTTCCGCCGCGAAGGCGCCGTTGCGGGCACACTCGGCTCAAGATCCGGGCAGGCGCTGGCGGCGCAGCTGTGAGGTCGGCCTCGATTCAGCGGTCGGCCGGAGCAGGCCTGACGACCGACAACGTACACCTGGCGCCAGCCGGCCCGATCCGCAACGACGAAGTCGAACGCTTCGATCGGCTCGCCGCAACCCGGTGGATCCGCAACCTGTCCGTCCTCGACACTGCCAGCCCTGACCAGACCGCCGCATGAAACCCGATCCGTTTGCCGCCCTCGTGCGCACCTTGCTGTGGTTGACGCTGGCCGCCCTGCCGCTGTGGAGCCACGCCATCGAAGAGCCCGACCACGAGGTCGTCCGCTCGCTCGACAACCAGGTGACGCTGCGCCAGTACGCACCCTATGTCGTGGCCGAGGTGCTGCTGGATGCCACGGCCGAAGAGGCGGGCAGCCAGGCCTTCCCGATCCTGGCGGGCTATATCTTCGGCAAGAACAAGGGCGAGAGGAAATTCGCCATGACCGCGCCGGTGACCCAGACCGCCGAGCCCGTGAAGATGGAGATGACCGCCCCGGTGACGCAGTCCGCGGCGGCGGGCGGCATGCGTGTGCAGTTTGTCCTGCCCAAGGGCGTGACGCTGGCGTCCGCCCCGCAACCGCTGGATCCGCGCGTGCAACTGCGCCTCGTGCCGGCCAGCCGGTGGGCGGCCATCCGGTATTCGGGGACCTGGTCGCGTTCCAACGACGAAGAGCACCTTGCGCTGCTGAGGGCCACGCTCGACAAGGCCGGCGTGGCCACCCAGGGCGAGCCCGTGCTGGCGCGCTACAACGCGCCCTTCACGCCGTGGTTCTTGCGGCGCAACGAGATCTGGCTGGCCCTGCGCTGACGGCGGTACCCGGCAGGCCGCGCGCCCGCCGTCGACACCCGCGGACCGGCGCCTCAGCGAAACACCGGCGCGCGCTTGTCCAGCCCCGCACGCACGGCTTCCACCTGGTTGGGGCTGCCGATCAGCCGCTGCTGCTCGTGCGACTCGGCCAGCAGCACCGAGCGTGCATCGACCGGTGTCGCGGCATTGAGCAGCCGCTTGCCGGCGCGGATGGCATCGGGGCTGCGGCCGGCGATCTGGCGCGCCAGCGCGCGCGCCGCGGCCAGCGGGTCGTCGGCCAGCCGCGTGGCCAGGCCGATGCGCACGGCCTCCTCGCCGCCGACGATGCGGCCGCTGAAGGTGAGGTCGCGCACGACGTCGGCGCGGCACAGCTCGGTCAGCAGCGCGATGCCGGCCATGTCGGGCACCAGGCCCCATTGGATCTCCAGCACCGACAGCTGCACGTCGGCGGTCACGATGCGCAGGTCGGCGCCCAGCGCCACCTGCAGCCCGCCACCGAAGGCCACGCCGTGCACGGCGGCGATCACCGGCACCGGCAGTTCGCGCCAGCCCCAGGCCACGCCTTGCGCGCCGTTGGCGATGCCGCGCGTGCGCGGCACCAGGTCGCCCAGCGTGCCCTGGGTGCTGCTGGTGCCGCCGCCGGCCATCTCGCCGAAGCGGCCCTTGTCCAGGCCCGCGCAGAAGGCACGCCCCTCGCCGTGCAGCACCACCGCGCGCACCGCGGGGTCGGTCTGCAGGCGGTCGATGGCGCCCATCAGCGAGCGGAACATCGCCGCGTCCAGCGCATTCATCTTGTCGCTGCGCACCAGCGCCACCTCGGCGACGCCGTGGGCGTCGACGCTGACGCGCACGCGCGCGGGGTCGATGGGGGTGTCGTTCGCATCCATGGTGGCCCTTCTCAGCGCGCAAAGCGCGGCTGGCGCTTCTCGAGGAAGGCGCTCACGCCCTCGGCGAAGCTCGGCTGGTCGAGCAGCGCGCCCTGGCGCTCGGTTTCGTACGCCTGCTGCTGCGCGAAGTCATGGCCGGCCACCACCTCGTAGCAGCGCCGCGTCTCCAGCGCCGCATGCGCCGGCAGCGCGGCCAGGCGCCCGGCCAGTGCCAGCGCCTCGGCCTGCAGCACATCGTCGTCGACACAGGCCCAGATCAGGCCCCAGTCCTTCGCCGTCTCGGCCGGCAGTCGGTCGCCCAGCAGCGTCAGCGCCATCGCGCGGCTGCGGCCGATGGCACGCTCCAGCAGCCAGCTCGTGCCCAGGTCGGGCAGGATGCCGAGCCTGGGCATGAAGGGCAGGTAGAAGTAAGACGACTTCGCCGCCACCACGATGTCGGCCGACAGCGCCAGCGCCACGCCGGCACCGGCGGCCACGCCGTTCATCGCGCACACCACCGGCATCGGCATCTCGTGCAGCAGGTGCAGCAGCGGGTTGGAAAGCGCGCGCATCATCTGCTGCGCGCGCTGGCCGCGTGTCAGGCCGTCGTCGTGGCCGCTGCCCACCGAGGTGAGGTCGGCGCCGGCACAGAAGCCCCTGCCCTCGCCGGTCAGGATCACGGCGCGCACCGTGCGGTCGTCGCGCAGCTGCAGCAGCGCATCGCGCAGCTGCTCCTGCATCGGGATGGCGATCGGATTCAGGCGCGCCGCGTTGGTCAGCACGATGCGCGCCACGCCCTCGGCCGGGCGCTCGGTTCGCAGGCAGTCCATCGTTGTCACAGCCTTTCGATGATGGTCACGTTGGCCATGCCGCCGCCTTCGCACATGGTCTGCAGGCCGTAGCGGCCGCCGCGCTGCTGCAGCACATGGATCAGCGTCGTCATCAGCTTGGTGCCCGAGGCGCCCAGCGGGTGGCCGAGCGCGATGGCGCCGCCGTTGACATTGAGCTTCGCCGGGTCGGCACCCGTGGCCTGCAGCCAGGCCAGCGGCACCGGCGCAAAGGCCTCGTTGACCTCGAAGGCGTCGATGTCGTCGATGCTCAGGCCGGCCTTCTGCAACGCGCGCTGGGTGGCGGGGATCGGCGCCTCGAGCATGATCACCGGGTCGTGCCCCAGCAGCGACAGGTGGTGCACACGCGCCAGCGGTTTCAGGCCCAGCGCCTTCAGCCCGCGCTCGCTGACCACCATCACGCCGGTGGCGCCGTCGGCGATCTGGCTGGCATTGGCGGCCGTGATGACGCCGCCCTCCTGCAGCAGCTTGACGCCGGCGATGCCTTCCAGCGACACATCGAAGCGGATGCCTTCGTCCACCGTGTGCAGCTCGCCGTTGTCACTGCCGCCGTCGCTGCGTTTGACCGCCACCGGCACGATCTCGGCTCGGAAGCGGCCGGCGTGGGTGGCGGCAATGGCGCGCTGGTGGCTCTCGTACGAGAAGCGGTCGAGCCTGTCCTTCGACAGCCCGTATTTCTTGGCCAGCATCTCGGCCCCCAGAAACTGGCTGAATTCGATGCCGGGGTAGCGCACCTGCATCTCCGGGCTCATGTAGAAGCCCAGGCCCGCCTTGCGCGGCAGGCTGCTGGCGGTGCCCATGGGCACGCGCGTCATGCTCTCGACGCCGGCGGCGATCACGCAGTCCTGCGTGCCCGACATCACCGCCTGCGCCGCGAAGTGCAGCGCCTGCTGGCTGCTGCCGCACTGGCGGTCGATCGAGGTGCCGGGCACCGATTCAGGCAGCTTGCTGGCCAGCACCGCGTTGCGCGCCACGTTGTTCGACTGCTCGCCGACCTGCATCGTGCAGCCCATGATCACGTCCTCGACCGCGGCGGGGTCGATGCCGGTGCGGTCGACCAGCGCATTGAGCACCTGCGCGCCGAGGTCGGCAGGGTGCCAGCCGGACAGGCGGCCATGGCGCCGCCCGGCGGCGGTGCGCACGGCGGCGACGATGAAGGCTTCGGCCATGGGGTGTCTCCTGTGGGTAAAGGGACATGCACCGGGCATCGTGCAGGCGGTGCCGGCACCGAACGCAGGATAGGCGGCCGGGCCGATCCGGGCGTCAGCGCCCGCCCGCGCCCCGGCGCCAGCGCGGTCTGCCCTGGACGTGGCGCGCGCGATACCGGGCGGCGGCCATCACTTCGACTGCGCGCTCGACGCCGCCTTGTCGTAGGCCTGGCTCAGGTCCTTGTAGGCATTGGAGAAGCCTTCCTTGGTGGCGTCCCAGGTCTTGGCGGCCGACTTCTGCATCTTGTTCAGCTCGGCCTGCGCGACCTTGCGCTTGGCCTGCAACTCCTTCATGTTCTGCTCGTGCGCCTTGCGCGCTTCGCCGCTCGACTTGGCGATCTCCTTCTTCAGCGCAGCGATCTGCCGGTCGGTGGCGGCGATCATCTGCTTGCCCTCGGCCACGGCCTCGGTCTTGCGTTCGTGGGCGTAGGACTTGATCTTTTCCCAGGCCGTGGGCTCGGCGGCCATCGAAAGCGCCGACGTCAGGGCCAGGGCGGCCACGGACAGGGTCTTGAGCAGGATGTTCATGGTCTTCAACGGGGTGGCACGAAAGCCGCCATTCAAACATGCCGGCAGACCGGATGGCGAACAGCGGCGCCGGGGGACCGCTGTTCCGCGCATTGCCGCGGGACACGGCCACCGACAATGCGCCTGACCCCGTCCGGCGCCCTGCCGCGACGGTCAACCAGGGGGCGCGAGCCGCATGGACCTGATCTGGATCGGAGGCGCTGCGGCCGGGCTCGGCGCCGTCGTCGCCACCCTGCTGTGGCGGCGTGCGCCGGCCCGCCGCCACGAGCCGGCAAGACCGAAGGCGGCTGCGCCGCGCGCTGCGGCACGGCCGCCGCTGCCGACGCCCGAGCGCCTCGCCTCGCCACCCGCCGACACCACGCCGCAGCCGCCGGCGCTGGCGGCCTTCGCGCCGCGGCACCTGGACGATCTGCCCGCCGAACGCCGCGCCGGCTATCTGCAGGTCTTCAAGGACGTGCCGCGCCCGCCGCGGCTGATGCACCACCTGCTGTCGCCCGAGTTTTTCCTGGCCGCCGGCTCGGCGCAGCTGGTCGACCTGATCAGCGCCGAACCGCTGATCGCCGCCAAGGTGCTGGCCACCGTCAATTCATCGATCTACGGCCTGGCGCAGCCGGTCACCGGCATCGGCCAGGCGGTGACCTACCTGGGCCTGAATACGGTGCGCAGCCTGTGCGTGCAGAACATCCTGCGCTCGACCTTCCTGCCCGACGGCGCCGAGCGCAAGGTGCGGCTCGAGACCGCCTGGGCCGCCAGCGCCCTGGCCAGCGAACTGGCGCAACGCCTGTCGCACGAGCTCGGGCTGGAGGACCGGGGCGCCGGTGTCAGCGCGGTCGTGCTGTCCTTCCTGGGCCGGCTGGCCACGGTGGCGCGCACGCCCTTGCCGGTCCTGGAAACCATCCCCGCGCGCGGGCTGCTCGAGCGCATGCGCGCCGAGCAGGACAAGCTCGGGCTGCCGGCCGGCGAGATCGGCCGCCTGCTGATGACCGAATGGGGCCTGCCCGCGAGCGTGATCGCCGACGCCGCCGACCTCGACCGCATCCTGGTCACGCCGCCCGCGGCCGATGCGCGCGGCACGCGGCTCGCGCTCGGCTACCTGTGCGCGCGCCTGGGCGAACGGCTGGCCAGCGGGGAACTGCCCGACCTGGCCGCGCTGGACCTCGCCGCCGACACCAGCGCCGAGCTGTTTCACTGGCGCAGCGTGCTCGCGCACAAGCCGCTGGCGCGCGTGGGCGAACTGGTGTGCAGCCGCGACCTCGTCAGCGCGATCGACCGCATGCGCGCGGCGCTGCGGCTCTGACGCGCTGCGCCGTCAGCGGCCGCAGGTGCCGCCGCGCGTCACCGTGCCGTCCCTGCATTCGGTGAGGATGTCGTCGTGCGGGCGGCGCGCCGGCGCGCTGCCGGCGCCGAACTGCCGGTAGACGAGCTTGCGCGCGCCGCGCTCGCACTGGCCCACCACGCGGCCCGGTGCCGATGCCGCGGCATCGACCGCGGTGACGCTGAAATGCACGACGCCGGCGGCGCGGATCCGGGCCTCGATGCGCGCGCGCAGGTCTTCGCAGGCGGTGCCCGCGGGTGCGGGCTGGGCCGGTGCGGGCTGGGCCGGTGCGGGCTGGGCATGCGCCTGGGTGGCCAGCAGCAGGCCCGCCAGGCCGGGTGCGAGCATCTTCATCCTCATGGCTCGCGAGCATACACAGCGCGTCCGGCGCAGCGGGTCCTGAATCCTGTCCCCGACGTGATTGCCCGCGCTGGCCGCCGCCGATAGGCTGCCGCCACCCTCGATCAACCCGCAACGCGTGCCGCGCCGGCGCGCCAGGAGATACGGCATGGACTTTTCGCATTCCCCCAAGGTGGTGGCGCTGCAGGAGCGGATGATGGCCTTCGTGCGCGAGCACGTGATCCCGGCCGAGACCGCGTTCAACGAAGAGATGGAGGCCTTCCGCGCCGCCGGCAACCCCTGGCAGCCGACGCAGACGATGGAGCGGCTCAAAGCCCAGGCCAAGGCCGCCGGGCTGTGGAACATGTTTCTGCCCGAGAGCGAGCTCGGCGCCGGGCTTACCAACCTGGAATATGCGCCGCTGTGCGAGATCATGGGCCGCTGGCCGCTGACCGCCGAAGCCATGAACTGCTCGGCCCCCGATACCGGCAACATGGAGGTGCTGGAGCGCTACGGCACCGAGGAGCACAAGGCACGCTGGCTGGTGCCGCTGCTCGACGGCCGCATCCGCTCGGGTTTTGCGATGACCGAGCCGGCGGTGGCTTCGTCCGACGCCACCAACATCGAATGCCGCATTCAGCGCCAGGGTGACGAATACGTCATCAACGGCCGCAAGTGGTGGACCAGCGGCGCCATGGACCCGCGCTGCCAGATCCTGGTGCTGATGGGCAAGACCGACCCCGAGGCGGCCACCTACCGCCAGCAGTCGATGATCCTCGTGCCCACCGCCACGCCGGGTGTGAAGGTCGAGCGCCATCTCACGGTCTTCGGCTACGACCATGCGCCGCACGGCCATGCCGAGGTCAGCTTCACCAACGTGCGCGTGCCGGCGGCGAACATCCTGCTCGGCGAAGGCCGCGGCTTCGAGATCGCGCAGGGCCGCCTGGGGCCGGGCCGCATCCACCACTGCATGCGCCTGATCGGCGCCGCCGAACGTGCGCTGGAGCTGATGTGCCGCCGCGCGCTGGTGCGCAAGCCCTTCGGCCGCCCGCTGTCGGACCAGGGCGTGACGCGCGAGCGCATCGCCAATGCCCGCATCCTGATCGACCAGGCGCGCTTCCTCACGCTCAACGCCGCCGACCGCATGGACAAGGTGGGCAACAAGCACGCCAAGAAGGAGATCGCGATGATCAAGGTGGCCGCGCCCAACATGGCCTGCCAGGTGATCGACTGGGCGCTGCAGGTGCACGGCGGCGCCGGCGTCAGCGAGGACACGCCGCTGGCCCACATGTATGCCGCCGCGCGCACCATCCGCTTTGCCGACGGCCCCGACGAGGTGCACCGCAACCAGATCGGCAAGCTCGAACTGGCGCAATACTTGAAGTGACCCCCCCGGAGCGGCCTCCCGGCCCCGCCGGCGGACCGGCAAGGCCGGATCCGCAGCGGCCGCTTGACGCGTCGCTCACATAGACTCGCCATCCCATGTCCGATCTGCACCTGCCGTTCTGGCCCGCGCACGCACCGAAGCACCTGTGGGTGCCCGAAACGCACCTCTACCGCAACGTCGAGGTGTCGGCGATGCGCTTCCCGCGCAAGCCGTTCGTCATCTTCTACGACACGGTGATCGACTATGCGCGCTTCCAGCGCGAGACCGAGGCCATCGCCGGCTGGCTGCAGCAGCGCTGCGGGGTGAAGAAGGGCGACCGCGTGCTGCTGGACATGCAGAACAGCCCGCAGTTCATGGCGGCCTTCTACGGCATCCTGCGCGCCGATGCGGTGGTGGTGCCGGTCAACCCGATGAACCTCACCGACGAGCTGCGCCACTATGTGAAGGACAGCGGCGCCAGGGTCGCCTTCGCGGCGCAGGAGCTGCTGCCGCGCATCGGCCCGCTGCTGGCGCCGGGGCAGGACGGGCATCTGGACCATCTGATCGTCGCCACCTATGGCGACTACCTGGAGGCCGACACCGACCTGCCGGTGCCCGAGTTCGTGCGCGCGCCGCGCGTGGCGCTGACGCAGCCCGGCGCCTTGGCCTGGATGGACATGCTGGCCGCCGACCTGCGCCCGGGCCCGATCGCGGCCGGCCCCGACGACCTGGCCGTGATGCCCTATACCTCGGGCACCACCGGCCACCCCAAGGGCTGCATGCACACGCACCGCAGCACGATGTACAACGCCGTCGCCGGCGGCGTCTGGGGGCAGGTCAACCAGGGCGGCGTGGGGCTGGCGGTGCTGCCGATGTTCCACGTCACCGGCATGCAGGCCAACCTCAACGGCACCCTCTTCAACGGCACCACCGTCGTCATCCTGCCGCGCTGGGACCGCGATGCCGCGGCACGCTGCGTCGAGAAGCACCGCATCACCGGCATGGCGCTGATCACCGCGATGGTGATCGACTTCATGGCCAACCCGAAACTCGAGGACTACGACCTGTCCAGCCTGCGCCGCATCTCCGGCGGCGGCGCCAGCATGCCGCGCGCCGTGGCGCTGGCGCTGGAGCACAAGCTGGGCATGAAATACGGCGAGGGCTACGGCATGTCCGAGACCATGGCCGCCACCCACAGCAACCCGCCCGAGCGGCCCAAGGAACAATGCCTGGGCATGCCGACCTTCGACGTCGACGCACGTGTCGTCGACCCGGCGACGATGCAGGAACTGCCGCAGGGCCAGACCGGCGAGATCATCGTGCACGGCCCGCAGGTCATGCAGGGCTACTGGAACCAGCCCGAGGCCACCGCCGAGGCCTTCGTCGACATCGACGGCAAGCGCTTCCTGCGCACCGGCGATCTGGCCTTCGTCGACGAGGAGGGCTATTTCTTCTTCGTCGACCGCCTCAAGCGCATGATCAATGCCGCCGGCTTCAAGGTCTGGCCCGCCGAGGTGGAGGCCATGCTGTACCAGCACCCGGCGATCCAGGAGGCCTGCGTGATCGCCAGCAGCGACCCGCGCCGCGGCGAGACGGTGAAGGCCGTGATCGTGCTCAAGCCCGCCCATGTCGGCCAGGTCACCGAGCAGCAGATCGCCGACTGGGCGCACGAGCACATGGCCGCCTACAAGGCGCCGCGCATCGTGCAGTTCGTCGATCAGCTGCCCAAGAGCGGCACCGGCAAGGTGATGTGGCGCCACCTGCAGGAGCAGGAGAAGTCCGGCGGCTGAAACCCGCGGGCGCGTGCGGCGCGGATCGGTTCATACTGCGTCACCCTGCCTCCGAAGGGAGCCGGCATGCACGCCATTCACCACACGGACTGGACCTCGCTGCGGCGCCAGATCCCGAACTGGCCGCAGTGGTGGCCGTCGCTGCGCGGCGGCCTGTGGGCACTGGCGCTGTTTGCGCTCGGCCTGTGGCTGGTGCGGCGCCACGCCGGCCTGATCCAGGGCACCCTCGACGACTGGCAGGCGCTGGGGCTGCTGGGCTATTTCGGCAGTTCGGTGCTGGCGGTGCTGGTGCCGGCCTTGAGCAACCTGCCGCTGCTGCCGCTGGCGGTGACGGCCTGGGGCACGCTGCCTGCCGCCGCGCTGCTGCTGGCGGGCTGGACGGTGGGGTCGGTGCTGGCCTTCGTGCTGGCGCGCCTGGCCCGCGGACCGGTCGAGCGGCACATGCCGGCGGTGATGCGCCTGGCCGACATCGACCGCCTGATCCATCCCCGGCACCGGCTGTGGTCGCTGATCATGCTGCGCATGAGCTTCCCGGTCGACGTGCTGTCGCATGCACTCGGGCTGTTCAGCCAGCGCACCACCTGGGTCGAGGTGGCGCTGTCGACGGCCATCGGCGGCGCGCCGTTTGCCGCGCTGTTCGCCTTCGTGCCCACGCTGCCACCGGGCTGGCAGGCCCTGACGCTGGGGCTCTCCGTCGGGGGCTTCGCGGTCTATGCGTTGTGGATCCTGCGCGCCGGGCCCGCAGCCGTCGCGCGCGACACCGCTGGGCCTTGATGCGCCCCACCGCCTGGCCGCCATCGCCTGGCGCGAACAGCAGGTCGGTGACGCGCAGCCCGGTATCGGACTGCACACCCTGCCCCTGCAGCCGGCGCACCCGGGGCCGCACGATCGAGTCGAGGCTGCAGCAGCGGGTCGACGGGACGATCCGCATCGTCTCGGGACCGGAGACCAGGCGCCAACAGTCGCAGGACGCGCAGCCGGTCGCGCGGCAACGCCACCGCGTCGTGCCTGACCTCGAAGCCGAACATGCTGCACCACGTCCGCCAGAAACCCGACCCGAAGAAGGGCGGCTCGAAGCCGGCATCGATGCGCTGGCCATCGATGTCCTCCTCGGGCTGCAGCATCCGCTTGATCCGATCGGCGCGGTCGCGGTTGCGCAGCCCCCGGCACGACCGATCGGCGCCCTGCCCGCCGGCCACGCCGACGTCACGGATCAGGAAGACGGCGATGGCAAGGCCGGCGATGCCGGCACCGACCGGATGCGCCTGCAACAGTGGGGTGGGGCGTCGGGGCTTACAGGCCAACGATGCTGGCGCCATCGGGCGCTGCTCGGGTTGGCCCGACCGTCGTGCAACGAACGCGCCGCGTCGGCCCGTCAGGCGGATTGCGCCGGCGGCGACGACAATGGTCGCGTGGGATCGGACCGGAGCACAGCCATGACCGCCAATCGCCAGCGCGGGCTGCGCGCCGCCCTCGCCCTGACGCTGGTGGTGGCCGGCTGCGCCAGCACGCCCGCGGGCGAAACCACCGACCCCGCGTTGCGCGAGGCCGTCTTCACGCTGCCCGTGCCCGGCATGGGTGCCGGCATCGTCGTCACCGCCTACCGGCCGCCGGGTGCCGGGCCATTTCCCTGGATCCTGCTGAGCCACGGCACCGCACCCGATGCCGAGGCCAACCGCCGCATCGGCCGCTACCGCCAGCCGGCCCTGGTGCACGAGTGGCTGCGCCGCGGCTGGGCCGTGGTGGTGCCGGTGCGCCGTGGGTATGGCGCCAGCGGCGGCGAACGACCGGCCGACAGCTTCGGCAGCTGTGCGCGACCGGACTTCGCCCGCGCCGGCGAGGGCGCGGCACTGGACCTGCGCACCGCCATCGACTGGGCGCGGTCGCAAACCGATCTGGATGCCGGCCGCTGGTTGCTGGTCGGACAGAGCGCCGGCGGCTTTGCCTCCATCGTCACCGCGGCGCAGCAGCCGCCCGGCCTGGCCGCGGTGCTGGCCTTTGCCCCCGGGCGCGGCGGCAATCCGGCCACGCGGCCCGGCGCGCCCTGTGCCGCGGACCGGCTGGCCGATCTCTTCGCCAGCGTTGCACCGCGCATCAGCGTGCCGGTGCTGTGGTTCTACGCCGAGAACGACCAGTACATCGGTCCGACGGTGCAGCGGCTGTGGTTCGAGCGCTTCCGCGCCGCCGGTGGCCAGGGGCGGCTGGTGGTGGTGCCCCCCTTCCGGCACCGCCTGGGGCATGGCGTGGTAACGGCGCCGGAGGGCATCCCGCTGTGGACGGCCGCAGTGCACGACTTTCTGCATGCGTACCGACCGGACCTGCCCTTCGCGCGGCCGTGAAGCCTGCCGGCCAGCCGTCGAGCCGCCCCATCTCGATCAACGCCCGCGCCGCCGGCGACAGCACAGCGGACTTGCGCATCGCCCACAACGGCCGGCGTTCGGTGCGCAGGCCCGCCAGACGCGCCACCACCAGGCCGAAGGACCGCGCGAAGGCCACGATGCCCTGGTGCAGAAGGAGACCACCTGCTGGACCGAGGTGATCAAGGCCAGGAATCTTCGTGCCGACTGCGCGGCACGCGCTGCAAGCAGATGCCGCCATGACCGTCCCCCTCGACGCGCTGCACGGCCTGAAGGTGCTGGAACTGGGCCAGCTGATCGCCGGCCCCTTTGCCGGCAAGACGCTGGCCGATTTCGATGCCGACCGCATCGAGATCGAGCCCGCCGACGGTGGCGACCCGCTGCGCACCTGGCGGCTGCTGCCCGAATACGACGCCTTCGGCGCCGTGCGCCACGCCGCCGGCAGTGCGCTGCCAGGCATCGCGCCCAGAAACGCCTATGCCTGCGCCGGCGGTGCCTGCGTGCTGGTGGCCGGCAACGGCGACAGCATCTTCCGCCGCCTGATGCAGGCCATCGGCCGCGACGACTTCGCTACCGACCCCGGCCGGGCGCGCAACCACGGCCGTGTGGCGCGCGTGACCGAGATCGACACCGCCATCGGCGAGTGGACGGCCGCGAACACCAACCTCTCGGTGGTGAGTGGCACGCTGGTAGGCTGGACGCCGGCACCGGCGCGCACCGGCGCGCCGGCGCGTACCGGGCGCAACGGCAAGACGCCGGCCTTCGTGGTCTGGGCCTCGGGCGACCGCATGTTCAACGACATCGGCAACGCGCTGACGGTGTTGCCCGGGCCCCGACAACGGCCTGCAGTGGCTGGGCTTGCGCAACGGCACCAGCAGCCAGGCCCACCAGGCGATGGGCATCGAGCGCGACCTGTCCACGGTCGACGGCGCCACCTACACGCTGACACTGGACTACGCCGGCAGCCCCGGGCTCGTCGCCACGGCCGCGGCCATCGGCATCCATGTCGACGGCGTGCGCATCCCCACCCATGCCGGCATGAGCACGCGGCGCGAGCTGGTGTGGCAGTCGCTGAGCTTCCAGTTCGGCGGCAACGGCCAAGCGCGGCGCATCGCCAACGTGCTGGAAGGCGGCACCTCCGCGGGCACCTCGGTGGCCACGATGCGTGATGCGCTGATCGGGTCTGCTGCACACAGTGCGCCGTGGCGATCGCAGCGCAGCTTTTCTTGATCTGTGCGATCTCGTCCTGGTACTGGCGCACTGGACGGGCGCCGCGGATCAGGGTGAACTTGAGCACAAGGTACTTGCCCGCTTCAAAAAGGGAGTGTGGGCGCAGCGGGTGGTCAAGGAAGTGGCGCAGCGGCTGCGCGATCTGCCCGCTTACTTCGGCATCCACCCCCGCATGGACCCCTCATGAGCACCGGCAGCTTCCTGGTCCGCGCCATCGCCTGCATCAAGGTGGCCACGCCCGCTGCAGAGGCCGCAGGCGCCGCTGGCCCAGGTGCACATCGCGGTGCGGGCTCGGCGCCCGCACCCGCGTGGCCACGCCACATGGCCCTCGAACGCGGCGCCACCCGGGGCGTGATATGCGCTGCCCAAGCGCCTGGACCGCCACCCGGGCCGTCGGGCTGGCGTCGGCATGCTGAGAGAATTTCGCGCTGACCGCATTCGAATCACCGCGCATGAGCTACGTCGTCCACCTCTGGGAAGAAGCGGCACCCGCGAGCCTGCAGGACGCCGATCGGCTGCACACGCGGCTGGCCGGCACGCCCGCCGTCGCAAATCCCAAGTTCGCGCAACTGGCGCGCGCCCTCATCGATCGTTTCCCGGCCGAAGTCGGCGGCTGCGGGGGTGCGGGGGCCGAGTGGGTGGAGTCGCCCCCTGACGGCCAGACCGACTGCCGGGTGTACAGCCTCGGTCTGTACGAGGAGGGCATCTCCCTCTTGTTGCCCGATTTGGTGGACGTGGCCACCGGCCTGGGGCTGACGGTGTACGACAACCAGGCCGGCAGGGCCTATCTGCCAGGGGCTTGGGTACTGGACGCTTCCGGTCGGCACCCCCTGCAGGCCGAGCCGCCGCCGACATCCCCTACCGTGGCGCAGGGCCGTGCCATGTTCAAGCGCGAAGTGCTGCCGACGCTGGCGAAGCAGGGCTTCAAGCTGGCACCGCATAACCTGGGCTTGGACTTCGTGCGCCAGCGATCATCAGGCGAGCAGAAGCTCACCGTCGGGCTGAGAAACCTCGACCAGGCCTTGGAAGTCAAGCCTTCCACCACGGTCTACCCGGCATTGCCACCCGGCATCGCGGAGGCGGTGGGCCCGGGGGTGCGCCCCATTTTCCTCTTTGCCCGCCAGTACGCGCCGCTTCAGCCTTACGCGCCGTCAGCAGCCCCGTCAGCGGGTCCGCGCTACCCTGAATTCCTCGCCGACAGCGAGACACAGTTGCGTGCCCTGGCCCGCGCCTATCTGGCCCCTGTGCAGGCCACCTGGCTGCCCCTGCTGGACGCCATCGCCGAGCCGCCGGGCCTGGTGCAATGCGACCGCCAGCCTGCGCCGCATGACGTGGACTTTGGGTCGTCCTACGGCATGCTGGGCATGGCCCACTGGATCGGCGCGCCGGACTTCGACACCTTCGTGGACACGCATGCCGCCCGGATGGCCGCCACCCCCTTGCGTGGCCTGGTGCCGGTGCTGCGCGGCATGGCCGAGAAGCTCAAGGCCCGTCCCGATCTCTTCGGCATCCACCCCCGCATGGCCTGATGAGCCCGTCGGCCTGGGCCTGGGGCCGGCGACAGGCGCTTTACGGCAACTTCGCGAACAGGTGCACCCCCGGCAGCCTCTCGAAGTGGGCATCGCAGGTCAGCAGCTCGGCGCCCATCTGCCTGGCCGTCGCGCAGGCGATGGCGTTGGCGGTGGCGAGCTTGTGCTCACGGTGCAGGTCGGCCGCCCGCTGGGCAATCGTCGTGGCGTCGTGCCCAATGGGACGCCGACGCACTGCAGCGTGTAGGCGGTCCCCTGGTCGGCCTGCTCCTCGCCGGCTTCGCGCAGCAACCACTTCGACAGTTCGAGCTGCACGATGGTGGGCACGATGCACCCTGCCTTGTCCGGAAACCGCTGGCCGAGCGTCCAGCCCTGCGCGCTGGCGGTCAGCCACTCGATCCAGGCCGAGGTGTCGACCACGGCCGGCACGGCCATCAGTAGCGATCCTTGCGGTCGCGGTAGCCATCCTTGCGCGCGCCCTTGGCGATGCCGGCGATCTGGTCGAGCTCGGGCACCGGCATCACCGGCACTCCTTTGCCCTTGGGGATGAAAACGAAGGCCTGCCCGGCCTGCCCGGCCTGCCAGTGCTGCTGCTCGCGCACGGCCTTCGGAATGGAGATCTGGAACTTGCTCGACAGCGTGGCGGTGGCGGTCATCGTCGTGCCCCGTGGATGTCGACGCGGTCGTGGCAAGAGTACGCCGCTGTACCGATGCACGCCAAGCCGAGTCTTGTGCAACGAGGCTTGGCCCTGGAGCCAGCGCCGTTTGTCGAGCAGCCAGCTCATGAACTAAGATGCGATGCTGCACCTTTTTAGAAAAGTGCTTAGTCATCTTCATACATGTCGCTCTGCGCGGCTCGACAGCATGCCCACCATCGACAAGACCATTGATCACCGCACCCTGCGGCGCCTGGTCGACGCCGGCACGCACGTGGGTGCCGAAGTCGTCGCCGGCGCCGACGGCTGGGGCGTGGTGATCAACTACGGCCGGGCCAGCCAGACGCTGGCCGCCACGCGCGGCACACCACGGACCTGGCGTCAGTTCGAGACGCTGGCCAGCTACCTGAGGGATCTGGGCATCGTCGAGTACCGTGTCAACGCGGCCGCGTTCGACCCGGTAGCCCGCGCGAAAAGTGCACCCGACCGGCGAAGCATCACCGCCTCCGAGCGCATGCGGCACGCGCACGAGGCTGCGGCGTACGACACCTGGTTCCGCGGGCAGGTCCAGGCCTCGATCGATGATCCTCGGCCGAGCATGAGCGACGACCAGGCGCGCACCCACACGGCAGCGCGTCGGCAAGCACTGTTGAGGAAGACGGGCACGAAGCCGGCAGGCCGAGCTGTCAGCAAGGCGGCCCGTTGAGCCGGTCGCGGCTGGAGCTTCGGTGGCGCCCGATGGCACTCGCCGACCGCGAGGCCATCATGCGCTTCATCGCGCAGGACAACGTCACCGCGGCGATCGAGCTCGACCTGCAGTTCGAGCAGAAGGCCGAGGCTGCACGCCAGCGCCCCGAGTTGTACAAGACCGGCCGGGTGAAGGGCACGCGCGAGCTCGTCGTGCGACCGAACTTCGTGATGGTCTATCGCGTCCTGGCCGACGCGGTCGAGATCCTGAGGGTGCTGCACACCAAGCAGAAGTGGCCTTGACACGATTCCAGCCGGAGCCGACATGAGCCAACGCGCTGAGCCGCCTGCGCGCTTGCCCTGCACGCAGGCACAGTACTGTCGCGCCGACGACCGGATCAACGTGGCCGCTGGACGGCCGCAGCCCACAGCGCCTCGCCCTGCCTGAGCAGGCGCACGACATCGGTCACGCGCCTGACGCCGAACTTGTGGAGCAGGTTGCGCACATGCGTGCGCACGGTGTTGACCGAGATGCGCTGCTCGGCCGCGAGCGCATCGACGGTGGCGCCTTCGGCCAGCCGTGCGGCCACCCTGGCTTCGGCCGGGATCAGCGAGAACCTCTCGCCCAGCGCGAAAGGGTCCAGCGCGGTGGATGTCATCGGGTCGAACAGCGTCGCCACCACCTGGGGCCGCTTGCCGAAAGCTCCGAGCACGGCACCCGGGATCACCGTTGCCAGGTGCAGCCAGACCGCGGGGTCGGCGCGCGTGCGCCGCAGGTCGACGACCGTGCTGCTGCCGTGCGCGGCCGACGCCAGGCGCTGCAGCTGCACGCCGAGGTCACGATCGGCACGGTCGCCGACGAGCTGAAGGCGCTGCGCCACGCTGCCCACGCGGCTGCCCCGCTCGCGCTCGGCCACCGCGGCGGCGTTCTCGAAGCTGACGCAGCGCTCGCTGTCGATCAGCCACATCGGGTACGCAAAGGCCTGCAGCAGGCCATGCCCGGCGACAGCCTGCGCCACCATGCGCCGCACGCGCTCGTAGGCATGCAGCGCCTCTTCGAGCCAGGTGCCGAGGCGGCGAGCCACGGCGTCTTGAGCTTCAACGCCACCTGCCCAGCATCGTTGATCTGCAGCCGTTGGTCACAGAATGCGCCGGCCAGGTGATGCAGCGGCACAGCTGCTCCAGCCGCTTGCGGTCGTTCGCCTCCACGCGCACGGCAGCGTGCAGGCTGAACCCGTCGACATCGGCGCACAGGGGCTGGCGCGCGGTGCGCTCGCGTGGCATCGCGCCACGCAAGGCCAGCACCCTCTGCCCGGCGCGACGCCCGAAGGCGATGCGATACGCCACCGCCGCGGCCTGCAACGGCCGCGGCGTGCACGCCTGCTCGCCATCGGCGTCCGGCTCGGCCAGGCAGGTCTGGCCCATGTCCTCGGCGCAGCCCGGCCCTGGGGGTGCTCAGTAACCCGCCATCACCGCCGCGCGGTCCATGTGGAAGCCGGCGTCGCCGAACAGCTCCTGCAGCACGCGCGCGCGCTTCATGAAGAGGCCGATGTCCAGCTCGTCGGTCATGCCGATGCCGCCGTGCATCTGCACGCCTTCCTGCACCGCGCGGTTGGCGCTGAGGTTCGCGCGTGCCTTGGCCTGCGCCACCAGCTTCGGGGCATCGGCGCTGCCGGCGTCCAGCGCCGCCTGCGCCTGGCGCGTGAGGGCGCGGGCCAGTTCCAGGTCGCAGAAGAGTTCGGCGGCGCGGTGCTGCAGCGCCTGGAATTCGCCGATCATGCGGTCGAACTGCCGTCGCTGCAGCAGGTAGTCGACGGTGCGCTCGAAGACCTCGTCGGCAAGGCCGATCAGTTCCGACGCAATGACCGCACGCCCGACATCGAGCACACCGTCCAGCAGCGCGCGGCCGGTGCCGACGCTGCCGATCAGCGCGTCTTCGGCCACGCGCACGCCAGCCAGCGTCACACGTGCGGCGTTGTGGGCGTCGACCATCGCCGTGCGCGCCACCGCCAGCCCCGGCGTGCCGGCCGGCACCAGCAGCAGCGCCACGCCGCCATCGGCCTGCGCGGCGACGATCAACGCATCGGCGACATGGCCATCGACCACCAGGGTCTTGCTGCCGTCGATGCGCCACCCGCCACCCTCGCGCACGGCGGTGCTCTTCAGCGCCGCAGGCCGGTGCTTGGGCCCTTCGTCCACGGCCAGCGCCAGCACCGCATCGCCGCCGGCGATGCGCGGCAGCCAGGCCTGCTGCTGGGCGGCGCTGCCGGCGCGCGCCAGCAGCCAGGCCGCCAGCACGGCGGTGCCGAGGAAAGGCGTGGGCGCGAGCGCATGGCCGATCTGCTCGGCGATCAGCCCGGCCTCGCACACCCCCAGGCCCAGGCCGCCGTGGGCTTCGGGGATCAGCGTGGCGGCATAACCTTGCTCGCCGAAGCCGCGCCACAGCGCCGGGCTGTAGCCGCGGGCGTCGCCGCTGTCGCGCAACGCGCGCAGGTGCGCCACCGGCGCGCGTTCCGACACGAAGGACTGCGCACTGTCGCGCAGCATGCGGCGTTGTTCGTCCAGCACCCAGCTCATGATCAGACTCCCGGCAGGCCGAGGATGCGCTTGGCCACCACATTGAGCTGCACCTCGCTCGTGCCGCCCTCGATCGAATTGGCCTTGGTGCGCAGCCAGGTGCGCGCGGCGGCACCCTCGTTGGATCGCGCGCCCTCCCATTCCAGCGCGTCGGCGCCGCCGGCCGCCATCATCAACTCCCAGCGGCGCTTGTTGAGCTCGGCGCCGTAGAACTTCAGCGCCGACGACAGCGCCGGGCTTGCCTCGCCGGCGCGCGCCTGCTCGCCGGCCAGCTTCATCCAGGCGCGAAAGGCCGCCTCGTCGACCTCGAAGCGCGCGATCCCGGCGCGCAGCAGCGGGTCGGCCAGACGGCCCTGCGCGTCGGCGCCCAGCGCCTCGAGCGCCACCTGGCCCACCGGCCGCGGCGCGCTGCGCTCGCCGATGGCGCCGATCATCTCGCGCTCGTGCTGCAGCAGGTATTTGGCCACCGTCCAGCCGTCGTTGAGCGTGCCGACGAGCTGGCTCTTGGGCACGCGCACGCGGTCGAAGAAGGTCTCGCAGAAGGGGCTCTTGCCGCTGATGAGCCGGATCGGCTTCGTGCTGACGCCGGGGCTGGTCATGTCGATCAGCACAAAGCTGATGCCGGTGTGTTTCTTCGCGGTATCGGTGCGCACCAGGCAGAAGATCCAGTCGGCCTCGTCGGCATAGCTGGTCCAGATCTTCTGGCCGCTGACGACGAAGTGGTCACCGTCGATCTCGGCCCGGGTGGCCAGCGAAGCCAGGTCCGATCCCGCATTGGGCTCGCTGTAGCCCTGGCACCAGCGGATCTCGCCGCGCGCGATGGGCGGCAGGTAATGGCGCTTCTGTTCCTCGCTGCCGTATTTCATCAGCGCCGGGCCCAGCATCCAGATGCCGAAGCTCTGCAGCGGCACGCGGCATTTCAGCGCCGCCATCTCTTCGCGCAGGATGGCGGCCTGCTGCCGGCTCAGGCCGCCGCCGCCATATTCGCGCGGCCAGGTCGGCACCGTCCAGCCGCGTTCGCCCATGCGCTGCAGCCACACGCGCTGCGCCTCGCTCTGGAAGCAAAAGCGCTGGCCGCCCCAGCAGACATCGGCCTCGCTCTTCATCGGCTGGCGCATCTCGGGCGGGCAGTTGGCCGCCAGCCAGGCGCGGATCTCGGTGCGGAAGTCGTCCAGCGTCACGGTGTCGTTCATGGGCTCGCTGCCTCGCAGTCGTGTCAGGCGGCCGCCGCGGAACCGGCGCTGCCGGGCCGCTGGCGGCGCCCCCTTGGGGGGAGAGAGGGCGAACCCCGAGGGGGCATCGCCGAAGGCGTTTCGGGGCGGTTCAAATCGTGGCGCCGCCGTCGCAGACGAGGGTCTGGCCGGTGGTGAAGCTGCTGGCCCTGCTGGCCAGGTAGACGGCCGCGCCGGCGATCTCGTCGGGCTCGCCGATGCGGCGCAGCGGCACGCCCACGGTGGCGCGTTTCAGGGTCTCGGGGTTGTCCCACAGCGCCTTGGCAAAATCGGTCTTGATCAGCCCCGGGGCGATGCAGTTGACGCGCACGCCGTGCGGACCGTATTCGTGCGCCAGGTTGCGCGCCAGCTGCATGTCGGCCGCCTTGCTGATGCAGTAGGCGCCGATGGTGGTGCTGCCGCGCAGGCCGCCGATCGACGACACGATGACGATGGCGCCGCTGCGGCGCTCGATCATCTGCGGCGCGCACAGCTGGATCAGCCAGTGGTTGCTGAGCACGTTGTTGTCGAGGATCTTGCGGAATTGCTCATCGCCGATGCCGGCCTGCGGGCCGTAGTAGGGGTTGCTGGCGGCGTTGCACACCAGCACGTCGATGCGGCCGAATTCGGCAATCGTGCGCTCGACCAGCGCCTGCAGCGCGTCCTTCGACGAGATGCTGGCCGCCACCGCCAGCGCACGGCCGGTGCCGTGGCGGGCATCGATGGCGGCGGCCACGTCGTCGCAGGCGTGTTGCTTGCGCGACGAGATGACGACATGCGCGCCATGTTCGGCCAGCCGCTCGGCGATGGCACGGCCGATGCCGCGCGACGAACCGGTGACGATGGCGACCTGACCGCTGAGGTCGAACAGGGACATGGGCAGCTCCGGGACCGCAAGACCGAATGCGCTCACCATACTGCGAACCCGAAGACGGCACAAGCCGGGGCCGGTGCGGAGACCGCGCCCAGGGACTTACCCTGAAACCTGGCCCATTTTTCTTTCCCGGCATGGACGGCTGGCGGGGGGCTGGCCTATAACGGCCATCCATCCATACCGTCACATCGAAATGAAATGAAATGAACCAGCGCACCCGACCCCGACGGACGGCACGCTGATGGGCGCTTACCTGGCGCGCCGCCTGCTGGCCCTGCTGCCGACGCTGGTGCTGGCGTCGCTGATCGTCTTCGTCACCATCCGGCTGATCCCGGGCGACGTCATCGACCTCATGCTGAGCCAGAACGACGTCGCGGCCGACAAGCTGACGCGCGACCAGCTGGTGGCCGCGCTCGGCCTCGACCGCCCGATGTGGGAGCAATACCTGCGCTGGGTGGCGGCCATCGTGCTGCACGGCGACCTGGGGCAGTCGCTGTGGCAGGCCACGCCGGTGACGGAGCTGCTGCTCGGCCGGCTGCCGGTGACGTTCCAGCTCGGCGCCATGGCGCTGGTGGTGGCGCTGCTCATCGCGCTGCCGATCGGCACCTGGTCCGCGCTGCGGCAGGACACCGCCGGCGACTACCTCGGCCGCAGCTTCTCGATCCTGCTGCTGGCCGTGCCCAGCTTCTGGCTGGCAACGATGGTGGTGGTCTTCCCGTCGATCTGGTGGGGCTGGTCGCCCGAGGTCAACTACGTCAGATTCAGCGACGACCCCTGGCAGAACCTGAAGCAGATGGCGCTGCCGGCCATCGTGCTGGGCGCCGGCCTGTCGGCCATCACGATGCGGCTGATGCGCACCATGATGCTCGAGGTGCTGCGCCAGGACTACATCCGCACCGCCTGGGCCAAGGGCCTGCCGGAAGCGCTGGTGGTGATGCGCCACGCGCTGCGCAATGCGATGGTGCCGGTGATCACGCTGGTGGGCCTGCAGGCGCCGCTGCTGATCGGCGGCGCGGTGATCATCGAGCAGATCTTCGTCATCCCGGGCATGGGGCTGCTGCTGCTGGACGCCGTCAACCAGCGCGACTACCCCATCATCACCGGCGTCTTCCTCATCGTCGGCGTGGCGGTGATGCTGATCAACCTGGTGGTCGACCTGAGCTACGGCCTGCTCGACCCGAAGGTGAGGTACCGCTGATGGCCGCGGTGATGCCTGCCCCCGCAAGCGCCGGCGCGGCCCGGCCGCCGGGCTTCCTGAAGCGGCTGGTGTTCGACAAGCCGCTGGGGGCGGCCGGTGCGGCGCTGCTGCTGCTGTTCGTCATCGTCGGCGTCTTCGCGCCCTGGATCGCGCCCGCCGGCCCCAACGACATCGCCCCGCTCGACCGCCTGCAGCCGCCGTCGTGGGCGCACTGGTTCGGCACCGACAACCTCGGCCGCGACGTGCTCTCGCGCTGCATCCACGGCGCGCAGCTGTCGGTCATCATCGGCTGCCTGGCAGCGCTGCTGGCCACCGTCATCTCGGCGCTGATCGGCATCGTCAGCGGCTATTTCGGCGGCCGCTTCGACCTCTTCGTGCAGCGCTTCGTCGATGCCTGGATGAGCTTTCCCGACCTCGTCATCCTCATCGTGGTGGTGTCGGTGGTGGGACCGGGCATGCCGCAGATCATCGTCACGCTGGGGCTGCTGCTGGGCATCGGCGGCTCGCGCATCGTGCGCAGCGCGGTGATCGGCGTGCGCGAGCACATGTACGTGCACGCGGCGCAGAGCATCGGCTCGTCGTCCACGCGCATCCTCTGGCGCCACATCCTGCCCAACGTGATGCCGCCGATCATCGTGCTCTTCACCACCCGCGTGGGCACGGTGATCCTGGCCGAATCGGGGCTGGCCTTCCTGGGCCTGGGCGTACCGCCGCCGGCGCCGACCTGGGGCGCCATGCTGTCGGGCAGCGGCCGCACCTACATGTTCCAGGGCCCCTGGCTGGCGCTGGCGCCAGGCCTGTGCCTGACGCTGGTGGTCTATGCCACCAACGTCTTCGGCGACGCGCTGCGCGATCTGCTGGACCCCCGCATGCGCGGATCGAAATGATGACACCACGAAGGAGACAACGATGACTCGACTCGCCCCCCTCGCGCTGGCCGCTGCCGCGCTGCTGGCCCTGGGCAGCGCCCAGGCGCAGAACAAGCCCGCCGTGGCGCCCGCCGCCGCACAGAAGCCGCAATACGGCGGCGAGCTCAACATCGGCACCGTCTTCATCACCGTCAACCCGATGTCGGCCGACAACGGCGACTGGGCCTGGAAACATGCGCAGGACACCGGCCTGGCGTACGAACAGCTCTTTGCGGCCGACCTCGGCAAGAGCGTGCGCCACGGCGGCAAGCACACCTTCCACGCCGATGCCTGGATCGCCCCCGACGCGCTGCGCGGCGAACTGGCCGAGAAGTGGGAGATGAAGCAAAACCCGCTGCGCGTGGAGGTGCAGCTGCGCAAGGGCGTGATGTTTCCGGCCAAAGCCGGGGTGATGGCGCAGCGCGAATTCACCGCCGAGGACGTGGTCTTCAGCTTCGACCGCCTGAACAAGAGCCCGAAGAAGATCCCGACCTATTTCGACCACATCGACCGCGTCGAGGCCACGGGCCGGCACACCGTCACCTTCTTCATGAAGGCCTACAACGCCGAATGGGACTACCGCTTCGGCTGGGGCTACTACAGCGGCATCGTGCCCAAGGAGGTGGTGGCCGCAGGCCCGGGCAACTGGAAGAATGTCAACGGCACCGGCCCCTTCCAGCTGCAGGAATATGTGCAGGGCAATTCGCTGGTCTTCACCAAGAACCCGGTCTACTGGGACAGCGAGAAGATCGGCGGCGTCGAGCACAAGCTGCCCTTCGCCGACAAGATCACCTACCGCGTGATCAAGGACGAGTCGACCTTCATCACCGCGCTGCGCACCGCCAAGCTCGACCTGCTGGAATCGGTGCGCTGGAGCCACCACGAAGACCTGAAGAAACGCGTGCCGCAGATCCAGTGGAGCCGGCGGCTGGCCAATGGCGGCCAGTTTGTCGCGCTGCGCATGGACCAGAAGCCCTTCGACGACATCCGCGTGCGGCGCGCACTCAACCTGGCGGTCAACCAGCCCGAGATCGCCAAGGCCTATTACGGCGGCAATGCCGAGCTGATCGCGTGGCCGATGCACCCCACCTATACCGGTTACTTCGAGTCGCTGGAGCAGATGCCCGACAGCGTGAAGGAACTCTTCACCTACAACCCCGCCAAGGCCAAGCAGCTGCTGGCCGAGGCCGGCTACCCCAACGGCTTCACGTTCAAGGTGCAGACGAGTTCGGCCAATACCGAGGGCGACCTGCTGCAGATGGTGGCCGCATACCTGGCCAAGGTCGGCGTCAAGATGGAGATCCAGACGCTGGAATATGCCGCCTATTTCAGCGCCATGATGACGCGCACCAACGCGCCGGGCTATTTCATGTTCCTGGGCAATACCAACCCGACGACGTCGCTGCGCAAGAGCTTCGTCAAGGGCCAGGTCTGGAACCCGATGCAGTTTGCCGACCCCGAGATCGACAAGATGATGGCCGAGACCTATGCCGAGGCCGACGAGCGTGTGCGCCAGGTCAAGGTGCGGCAGATGACGCGGCTGGTGATGGAGAAGGCGCCGGTGATCTTTCTGCCCAGCGCCTATGTCTATACCGGCTGGTGGCCCTGGGTGAAGAACTACGGCGGCGAGCTGCGCGCCGGCTCCGAGCGCCCGGGCCCGATCCATGCGCGCATCTGGGTCGATCAGGAGCTGAAGAAGAAGATGGGCTTCTGACCGCCGCGGCGCCTCGTGACCGAACCTCTTCTGTCCGTCAAGGGCCTGACCACGCGCTTTCGCACCGAACGCGGCACCGTCAACGCGGTCGACGACGTCAGCTTCGACGTCGCGCCGGGACAGACGGTGGCCGTGGTCGGCGAATCGGGCTCGGGCAAGAGCGTCACCGCGCTGTCCATCCTGCGGCTGATCCCCAACCCGCCGGGGCAGATCACCGGCGGGCAGATCCTGTTCGAGGGGCAGGACCTGCTGCAGCTGCCCGACGCGCAGATGCGCGCCATCCGCGGCGACCGCATCGCGATGATCTTCCAGGAGCCGATGAGCTCGCTCAACCCGTCGCTGACGATCGGGCTGCAGATCGCCGAGCCCATCCACCAGCACCGCGGCACGCCCTGGCAGCAGGCACTGGACATGGCGCGCGGCCTGCTGGAGAAGGTTCACATCCCCGATGCCGCCAAGCGGCTGCACACCTACCCGCACCACTATTCGGGCGGCATGCGCCAGCGCGCGATGATCGCGATGGCGCTGGCCTGCCAGCCGCGGCTGATCATCGCCGACGAGCCGACCACGGCGCTCGACGTCACCGTGCAGGCGCAGATCCTCGACCTGCTGAAGGACTTGACGCGCGAAACCGGCGCCTCGCTGATCCTCATCACGCACGACCTCGGTGTGGTGGCGCGTTATGCCGACCGCGTGGTGGTGATGTATGGCGGCCGCGTCGTCGAGCAGGGCCCGGCGCGCACGATCTACCAGCGGCCCAGCCACCCCTATACGCGCGGCCTGCTGGCCTCGGTGCCGCGGCTGGACGGGCCGGCCGGCGAACGCCTGGTGCCCATCGAAGGCTCACCGCCCGACCTGGCCGCGCTGCCGCCGGGCTGCGCCTTTGCGCCGCGCTGCCGCCAGGTCAGCGACGCCTGCCTGGCCACGCGGCCGAAGCTGCGCGCCATCGGCACCGACCACCTCAACGCCTGCCTGCGCGATGACCTCTGAATCCGCCACGCCCGCACGCGGCGACCCGCTGCTGCAGGTCGAGGGCCTGAAGGTCCACTTCCCGCTCACCCAGGGTGTGATCTTCAGGCGCGAGATCGGCGTCGTGAAGGCGGTCGACGGCGTGTCCTTCGATTTGACGCGCGGCGAGACGCTGGGCCTGGTGGGCGAGAGTGGCTGCGGCAAGAGCACCACCAGCCTGGCCGTGCTGCGCATGCACCCGGCCAGCGCCGGGCGCATCGTCTTCGAAGGCGAGGACATCACGCAGCAGACCCAAGGAAGCTTCCGCCGCCGCATGCAGATGGTCTACCAGGACCCATACGGCAGCCTGGACCCGCGCATGAAGGTGGCCGACATCGTCGGCGAACCGCTGGTGGTGCACCGCACGAGCGCGAGCCGCGCCGACTACGACGAGCGCGTCGCGCAACTGCTGGCCACCGTGGGGCTGCTGCCGGCGATGGCCGAGCGCTACCCGCATGAATTCTCCGGCGGCCAGCGCCAGCGCATCGGCATCGCGCGCGCGCTGGCGCTCGAGCCCAGCCTGGTGATCTGCGACGAGCCGGTGTCGGCGCTGGACGTGTCGATCCAGGCGCAGGTCATCAACGTGCTGATGGAACTGCAGGAGCGGCTGGCGCTGTCGTACCTGTTCGTCGCGCACGACCTCGCGGTGGTGCGCCACATCAGCCACCGCATCGCGGTGATGTACCTCGGCCGCATCGTCGAGATCGCCGACCGCGACGACCTCTTCCGCGAGCCGCTGCACCCCTATACGCAGGCGCTGCTGTCGGCGGTGCCGGTGGCCGACCCCGAGATCGAGGCCACGCGCGCACGCCAGGTGCTGCTGGGCGAGGTGCCGAGCGTGATGCGCCCGCCCAGCGGATGCCGCTTTCACCCGCGCTGCCCGCAGGCTTTTGCGGCGTGCAGGACCGAGGACCCCGAACTGCTGGACATGGGCGGCCGCCAGGTGGCCTGCCACCTCCATCGGCGCGGCGTCATTCCCATCCGGCCGGCAGCGGCGGCAGCGGCATGAGCGGCGGCACTGCGCGCTTCCAGGACAAGCGCGAAGCCATCCTGGACGGCGCCGCGCGGCTGTTCAACGAGCATGGCGTCAAGGGCGGCATGCTGTCCGACGTGGCCCGGCAGGTCGGCCTGGCCACCAACAGCCTCACCTACTACTACCGCCGCAAGGAAGACCTGGCCGCGGCCTGCCTGCTGCGGTCGATGGACGCACTGGGCGCGGCCGCCGACGAGGCTGCCGCCGCGCCGACGCTGGACGAACGCGTGCGCGGCTTCCTGCAGCGCTACCTGGGCCTGCTGGCCGCCATCGCCGAAGGGCGGCACCCGGAGCTGATCGTCTTCTCCGACGTGCTGACGCTGGGCGAGCCGCACCACGCCACCGTCACCGCGGCCTACACGCAGATGTTCCGCCGCGTGCGCGCGCTGCTCGATGCGCCCGACGCGCCGCGGCTGCCGGCGCCGGCGCGCAATGCACGCGCGCACCTGCTGCTGTCCACCACGCTGTGGGCCCGCACCTGGCTGATGCGCTACGAGGCCATCGACTACCCGCGCATGGCCGAGCGCATCGCCGAGCTGCTGCTGCACGGCCTGTGCACCGATGGTCAGGCGCCGGCCGACGCCCCGCCGGCGCTGGTGGCCCTGCATGCCATCGACGAGGCCGGCGATGGCAGCGACGCCGCCGCCACCCGCACCGCCTACCTGCGCGCGGCGACCCGGCTGGTCAACGAATCGGGCTACCACGGCGCCTCGGTCGACCGCATCGCGGCCGAGCTGCAGCTGACCAAGGGCAGTTTCTACCACCACCACGAGACCAAGGAAGACCTCATCGCGGCCTGTTTCGAGCGCACCTTCGCGGTCGTGCGCGCGGCGCAGGCGGCGGCGCTGGACGCGCCCGGCAGCGGCGGCGAGCGCCTGGCGCTGGTTTGTCGCTCGCTGCTGGCCTTCCAGCTGTCGGACCAGGGGCCGCTGCTGCGCATCACGGCCTGGACCGGGCTGCCCGACCCCATCCGCCGCGACACCCGGCGCACGATGGCACGGCTGGGCGAGCGCTTCGCCACGCTTGTGCTCGACGGCATGGCCGACGGCACGCTGCGCATCGTCGACCCGTCGGTGGCGGCGCAGATGGTCAACGGCATGCTCAATGCCGCCGCCGAGATCGAGCGCTGGGTGCGCGGCATCGACGCCGGCAATGCCTTTGCGCTCTATGCCATGCCGCTGTTCACCGGGCTGCAGGCGCCGCCACCGGCTGCGGTGCCTGCGCCCGCGCGCGACGCGGCATCATCCGCATCCCGATCCCGCCGCATCGCCGCCCTGCCATGACCCCGGCCCCAGCCCCCGCTCCGACCCTTGCCGTGCTGCCCGATTCACCGCAATCGCCACACATCCCGCTGCCCGACTTCCGCGCCCTGCCCGAGCTCATCGCCGGCCATGCGCGCGAGCGGCCGCACGACCCCGCCACCATCAGCGGCGCCCAGACGCTGGACTACGCGGCGCTGAATCACGCCATGGACCGCGTGGCCGCATCGCTGCAGCGCGACGGCTGCCGCAGCGGCGACACCATCGCCATCTGCGCGCTGGCCTGCAACGCCTATGTCGTGCTCTTCATGGGTGCGCTGCGCGCCGGCCTGGCGGTGGCGCCGCTGGCGCCCGGCAGCACGCCGGCGCAGATCGCCGGCATGACGGCCGATGCCGGCGCGAAGCACCTGTTCCTGGATGCTGCCAATGCGCACGCAGTCGGCGCAGCGCTCACCGGCCCTGGCGTGCGTCGCATCCGGCTGGACGACAGCAGCGACGGCGACGAAACGCTCGCCGCCTGGCTGGCGCCCCCGGGCAGCCGGCCGCAGCCGGTGGCGATCGAGCCGCTGGCGCCCTTCAACATCATCTATTCCTCGGGCACCACGGGCACGCCCAAGGGCATCGTGCAGAGTCACGCCATGCGTTGGGCGCAGGTGCGCCGCGCCGAGGCCGGCGGCTACGGCCCGGGCAACGTGACGCTGATCGCCACGCCGCTGTACAGCAACACCACGCTGGTGGTGGTGGTGCCCACGCTGGCGCGCGGCGGCTGCCTGGTGCTGATGCCCAAATTCGACTGCGCCGACTACCTGCGGCTGGCCGAGGCGCACCGCGCCACGCACACCATGCTGGTGCCGGTGCAGTACCAGCGGCTGATGAACTGGCCCGATTTCGACCGCCACGACCTCTCCAGCTTCCAGTTCAAGGCCTGCACCAGCGCGCCCTTTCGCGCCGAGCTCAAGGCCGAGGTGCTGCGCCGCTGGCCCGGCGGCCTGACCGAGTACTACGGCATGACCGAAGGCGGCGGCAGCTGCATCCTCTACTGCCACCTGTTCCCGAACAAGCTGCACACCGTCGGCCAGCCGGCCGAGCAGCACGACATCCGCCTCATCGACGAAGAAGGCCGCGAGCTGCCGCGCCGCCCCGACGTGGTGGGCGAGGTCGTGGGCCGCAGCCCGGCGATGATGAACGGCTACCACCACCAGCCCGAAAAGTCGCGCGAGGCCGAATGGCGCGACGCACAGGGCCGCCGCTTCATCCGCACCGGCGATGTCGGCCGCTTCGACGAGGACGGCTTCCTGATCCTGATGGACCGCCGCAAGGACATGATCATCAGCGGCGGCTTCAACATCTACCCCAGCGACCTCGAGGCCGAGTTGCGCCGCCACCCCGCGGTGGCCGATGTCGCCGTGGTCGGCGTGGCCAGCGCCGACTGGGGAGAGACACCGGTGGCCTTCGTCGTGCGCCGCGACGGTTGCGACGACACGCCCGAGGCGCTGCGCGCCTGGCTCAACGAACGCGTGGGCAAGACGCAGCGCCTGGCCGACCTGAAGCTGGTCGACGAACTGCCGCGCAGCGCCATCGGCAAGGTGCTCAAGCGCGAACTGCGCGACGGCTGGCGCGCCTGAAGTGCGCATGGGCGGCTGCGGGGCGGGCCCGCCGCCGCCGGCGATCACATCCCGGGTTCGATCGGCTTGTCGATCTCGCCGCCGTTCTCGACCCAGTCCTTGTAGGCACCGAGGTTGTAGACCTGCTCGTAGCCCAGGTCCTTGAGCACCTTGGCACTCAGCGCCGAGCGGCCACCGGAGGCGCAATACAGGATCACCGGGCGGTCGCGGTGGAAGTGCTTGTCATGGTAGGGCGACTCGGGGTCGGCGCGGAATTCGAGCATGCCGCGCGAGACGTGGATCGCGCCGGCGACCTTGCCGCTTTTCTCGACCTCGGGCGCGTCGCGCACGTCGACGACGATCGCCTGCCCGGAGGCGATCATCGACTGCGCCTCGGCCGGCGAGATGCGCGGCACGACGGCATTGGCCGCCTCGATCAGCTGCTTGACACTGGTGGTCATGGTGCTTCCTTTCTGGCAATGGGAATCGGCACCCCGGATGCGCGGCCGGGCCGGCCGGCGCCGAGGCAGGGTGCCATTGTCGACGCGTCGGCGCAGTGGCGGGCCAAGCTCAGCCGTCGGCCAGCGACGGCAGTGCGGCCGGCCCGCCGGGCAGCGGCCGGTCGACGAAGGCGAATACCGCGCTCGAGCGCAGCACCTGGCGGCTGCCCACCATCAGGTCGCAGTTGGCATAGGCCAGCCGCTGGCCCATGCGGGTGATGGCGACACGAGCATCGAGCCAGTCGCCCAGCCGTGCACTCGACAGAAAATCGGCCGTCAGCGACACCGTCACCTGGGCGCCGCGCTGGCCGCGGGCGATCGCGAGATTCAGGCCCAGCGCACCGTCGGCCAGCGTGGTCAACATGCCGCCATGCGTAAAACCCTGAATGTTGAGATGACTCTCGGCGATGCGCAGGCCGATGATCAGCCCGCCACCCTCCTGCCGCCGCCCGTGCATCGGACCCAGCGCGCGGAAATACGGGCCGCCGAAGGCGAGCGGCACGAAACCCTCGGGCACGTCGGGGTCGGCAGCAGACGGCAACTCGGACTCGGACATGGCCAGGATTTACAGCGGCAAGACGGGCGGCTAGCATCATACTGTCGTTTCGAAACCCGGTTCTGCAGTGCAGAACCGCCCTGCAAACCCGGTCTTCGAACCGGGGCCGTCCCGCGGCCTCCGGTCAAGCTGCCCTCCCCCACCACTGGAGCCGTCTGCCATGAGCAGCACCCGCTACGAGCTTCGCGGCCATACCGCCCTCATCACCCTCGACCACCCGCCGGTGAACGGTCTGGGCGCCGCACTGCGCACCGGCATCATGGATGCGCTGGACCGCGCGCAGGCCGACCCGGCCGTCGAGGCCATCGTCATCACCGGCAGCGAGCGCGCCTTCTCCGGCGGCGCCGACGTGAAGGAATTCGGCACCGCGGCCGCGGCCCGCGAGCCGCGTCTGCCGGTGGTCATCGCCGCGCTGGAAAACTCGCCCAAGCCGGTGGTGGCCGCGATCAGCGGCGTGTGCATGGGCGGCGGGCTGGAACTGGCGCTGGGCGCGCATTGCCGCGTGGCGCGCGCCGATGCGCAGATCGCACTGCCCGAGGTCAAGCTCGGCCTGCTGCCCGGTGCCGGCGGCACGCAGCGGCTGCCGCGCGTGATCGGCCTGGAAGCGGCGCTGAACATGATCGTCTCCGGCGCCACGCTGCCGGCCAGGCAGCTCGAGGGCACGGCGCTGTTCGACGCCGTGACCGACGGCGACCCGCTGCCCGCCGCGCTGGCGCTGGCCGGGCAGGTGGTGGCCGAAGGCAAGCCGCTCGAGCGCGTGCGCGACCTCAAGGTCAAGGACCCGCAGGCCGAGGCCTTCCTGCAGTTTGCGCGCAATACGGTGGCCGCCACGTCGAAGCACTTTCCGGCACCGCTGAAATGCGTGGAGGCGGTGGCCATGTGCCTGAACAAGCCCTTCGACGAGGCGCTGCGCCTGGAGCGCGAGCTGTTCCTGGGCCTGATGACGACGCCCGAGTCGCGCGCGCTGCGCCATGTCTTTGCCGCCGAGCGCGCCGCCGGCAAGTTGCCCGACCTGCCCGAGGACACGCCGCTGCGCACGATCGCCAAGGTCGGCGTCATCGGCGCCGGCACCATGGGCGGCGGCATCACGATGAACTTCCTCAACGCCGGCATCCCGGTGGTGCTGCTGGAGATGAAGCAGGAGGCGCTGGACAAGGGCCTGGCGACCATCCGCCGCAACTATGAAAACTCGATGAAGAAGGGCAAGCTCAAACCCGAGCAGGTCGAGCAGCGTTTGGCCCTGGTCACGCCGACGCTGGCCTACGACGCCTTCAAGGACGTCGACCTCGTCATCGAGGCGGTCTTCGAGAGCATGGACGTCAAGAAGCAGGTCTTCACCGCGCTGGACGCGGTGTGCAAGCCCGGCGCGATCCTGGCGTCCAACACCTCGTACCTGAACATCGACGCCATCGCCGCCACCACGCAGCGCCCGCAGGACGTGCTGGGCCTGCATTTCTTCAGCCCCGCCAACGTGATGCGGCTGCTGGAGGTGGTGCGCGGTGCGAAGACCGCGCCCGACGTGCTGGCCACCTGCATGGCGCTGGCGAAGAAGATCAAGAAGGTCGCCGTCGTCTCGGGCGTGTGCGACGGCTTCATCGGCAACCGCATGCTGGCGCGCTACGGCGCGGCCGCGGCTGGGCTCATCAATGCCGGCGCCTCGCCGCAGCAGGTGGACGGCGCGCTGCAGGCTTTCGGCATGGCGATGGGGCCCTACCGCATGGGCGACCTGGCGGGCCTGGACATCGGCTGGGCCACGCGCAAGCGCAAGGCCGCCGAGGCCGGTGTGGCGATGAAGCCGGTGATCGCCGACAAGCTGTGCGAGGCCGGCCGCTTCGGCCAGAAGACCGGTGCCGGCTGGTACCGCTACGACGCCGGATCGCGCGACCCCATCCCCGACCCGGTGACGCAGGGCATCATCGACGCCTACCGTGCCGAGCACGGCATCCAGCCGCGCCAGATCGACGACGGCGAGATCGTCGAGCGCTGCATGTATGCCCTCGTCAACGAAGGCGCGCGCATCCTCGCCGAGGGCATCGCCGCGCGCGCGTCCGACATCGACATCGTCTACCTCAACGGCTATGGCTTCCCGCAGCACCGCGGCGGGCCGATGCTGTATGCCGACATCGTCGGCCTGCCCAACGTGGTGCGCGCGCTGCGCCGCTTCGCCGGCGAGCCGGGTGCCGACCCTTCGTGGCAGCCGGCGCCGCTGCTGGTGCAGCTGGCCGAAGAAGGCAAGAGCTTCAATTGAACGGAGAACTCCGCATGAATGAAATCGCTGTCAGCGCCCGGGCCGAGCGCCGGGCCGCTCCCAAGCCGGCCCGCGCCCCCTCGGGGGGCCGGACGACGGTCACGTCGGACGGGGGGCTCCAATGACCGACGCCGTCATCGTCTCCACCGCGCGCACCGGCCTGGCCAAGAGCTGGAAGGGCGCCTTCAACATGACCTACGGCCCGACGCTGGCCGCGCATGCGATCGAGCATGCCGTGAAGCGCGCCGGCATCGACCCCGCCGAGGTCGAGGACGTGATCCTCGGCGCCGCTGCGCTCGAGGGCACCACCGGCGGCAACGTGGCGCGCCTGGCCGCGCTGCGCGCCGGGCTGCCGGTGACCACCGGCGGCGTCAGCATCAACCGCTTCTGCTCGTCGGGCCTGCAGGCGATCGCGATGGCGGCGCACCGCATCATCGTCGACGGCGCGCCGGTGATGGTGGCCGGCGGCGTGGAAAGCATCAGCTGCGTGCAGAACGAGGCCAACCGCCACATGCGCGTCGACCCGGCGCTGATGGCGAAGAAGCCCGAGGTCTACTGGAGCATGCTGCAGACCGCCGAGACGGTGGCCAGGCGCTACGGCATCCCCAAGCTGGCGCAGGACGAATACGGCGTGCGCAGCCAGCAACGCGCCGCCGCCGCGGCCGCCGCCGGCAGGTTCAACGACGAGATCGTGCCGATGACCACGATGATGGGCGTGGTCGACAAGGCCACGGGCCGCCTCACGCGCAAGGAAGTGACGATCGCCGCCGACGAAGGCATCCGCGCCGACACCACGCTGGAAGGCGTGAGCCGGATCCGCAGCGCGATGCCCGGCGGCGTCATCACCGCCGGCAATGCCAGCCAGTTCAGCGACGGCGCCTCGGCCTGCGTGCTGATGAACGGCCAGCTGGCCGAACAGCGCGGCATCCAGCCGCTGGGCATCTTCCGCGGCTTCGTGGTCGCCGGCTGCGAGCCCGACGAGATGGGCATCGGCCCGGTCTTCGCTGTTCCAAGGCTGCTGCAGCGCAGCGGCCTGAAGGTCGAGGACATCGGCCTGTGGGAGCTCAACGAGGCCTTCGCGGTGCAGGTGATCTACTGCCGCGACAAGCTGGGCATCCCCGACGACCGGCTCAACGTCAACGGCGGCGCGATCGCGGTCGGCCACCCCTATGGCGTCAGCGGTGCGCGGCTGGTGGGCCATGCGCTGATCGAGGGCAAGCGCCGTGGCGTGAAATACGTGGTGGTGACCATGTGCATCGGCGGCGGCCAAGGGGCGGCAGGGCTGTTCGAGGTCGTCTGACGTGGCCTTCGAGGAATTCCAGGGCACCAAGCCCGTCGCGCCGCAACATGCCTTCGACGAGGCCGCGCTGCTGCGCTGGCTGCAGGCCCATGTCCCCGGCTTCGGGCGCACGCTGCAGGTCGAGCAGTTCAAGGGCGGGCAGTCCAACCCCACCTTCCGCCTGACCGGTGAACATGGCCGTTATGTGCTGCGCCGCAAGCCGCCGGGCCAGTTGCTGCCCTCGGCGCATGCGGTGGACCGTGAATTCCGCGTCATCAGCGCGCTGCACGGCACCGCGGTGCCGGTGGCGCGGGCGCATGCGCTGTGCACCGACGACGGCGTCATCGGCAGCATGTTCTACGTCATGGACTGCGTCGAGGGCCGCGTGCTGTGGGACCCGCAGCTGCCGGGCATGTCTTCCGATCAGCGACGCGCGCATTTCGGCGAACTCGGCCGCGTCATCGCCGCGCTGCACCAGGTCGACCCGCAGGCCGCGGGCCTGGCCGACTATGGCAAGCCGGGCAACTACATCGCGCGCCAGGTGGCGCGCTGGACGCAGCAATACCGCGCCGCCGAGACCGAGACCATCGAGGCCATGGACCGGCTGATCGAGTGGCTGCCGGCGCGCATCCCACCGGGTGACGAGGTGGCGATCGTGCATGGCGACTACCGCTTCGACAACGTCATCTTCCACCCCACCGAGCCGCGCATCCTGGCGGTGCTGGACTGGGAGCTGTCGACGCTGGGCCACCCGCTGGTCGACTTTGCCTACCACTGCATGACCTGGCACATGGCCGCCGGCGAGAGCACCCGCGGCCTGGCCGGGCTGGACCTGCCCGCGCTGGGCATCCCCACCGAGGCCGAGTATGTGCAGGCCTACCTGCAGCGCACCGGCCGCGCGCAGGGCGTGAGCGCCGAGCATTGGCGTTATTACCTGGTCTTCAACATGTTCCGGCTCACCGGCATCCTGCAGGGCATCATGAAACGCGCGCTGCAGGGCAATGCGTCGAACGAACGCGCGCTGCAGGCCGGCCGGCGGGCGCGGCCGCTGGCCGAGCAGGCCTGGGCGCTGGCGCAGCAGGCCTGAGGAGATCTGCATGGAGATGAAGGGCAAGGTCATCGTCGTCACCGGCGGCGGTTCGGGCATCGGCGCTGCGCTGGTGCGGCGCTTCGCACGCGAAGGCGCCGCCGGCCTGGTGGTGGCCGACCTCGACGGTGCCAGGGCCGAGGCGGTGGCTGCCGAGGTCGGTGGTCTGGCGGTGCGCACCGATGTCTCGCAGGAGACCGAGGTGCAGGCGCTGATCGACCGGGCCACCGCGCAATTCGGCCGCGTCGACGTGCTGTGCTCGAACGCCGGCATCGCGCTCGGTGGCGGCCCGGCGGCGCCGGACGATGACTGGCAGCGCAGCTGGGACGTCAACGTGATGGCCCATGTCTGGGGCGCACGCGCCGTCTTGCCGCAGATGCTGGCGCGCGGTGAAGGCTACCTGCTGCAGACCGCATCGGCCGCCGGGCTGCTGTCGCACCCCGAGTCGGCGACCTATGCCGTCAGCAAGCATGCCGCGGTGGCCTTCGCCGAGTGGCTGGCGATGAACCACGGCGACCAGGGCATCCGCGTCAGCTGCCTGTGCCCGCAGGGCGTGCGCACACCGATGCTGCTGGGCGCCGACGGCGCGCGCAGGAGCTTCCTGCTGGAAGCCGCGGTCACACCCGAGCAGGTCGCCGACGACGTGGTGCAGGCGATGCGCGAGGAACGCTTCCTGGTGCTGCCGCACCCCGAGGTGCTGGACTACTGGCGCGGCAAGACGGCCGATGTCGACCGCTGGCTGGGCGGCATGCGGCGGCTGCGCGCCAAGTCGGAAGCCATCCGCCGCCAGGGCGGCTGAGGCCGCGCCCGATCAGCCGCGCCGCGCCGCACCGGCGGACGTCGTGGTACCAGCCTTGCGGCCGGTCGCCGGCTTCGACGCCGCCTTCTTCGACGCCGCCTTCTTCGCCGGCACCTTCTTCGCCGCCGTCGCCTTGACGGCCACCTGCTTGGCCGGCCGCCGCACCGCAGCGCCACCCGTCAGGGCCTTGGCTGCGGCGCGCTTGGCCTTGGTCGTCGCCAGTTCGTAAGCCGCTTCGGCGGCCTGGCGCATGGCCAGCGCCTTGGCCAGCGCGGCCTGGTAGCGCTCGACCGTGTAGGTATTTTCGGTGCCGATATAGACCGAACTGCAGCGCGGCGACTGCCCATGGCGCGGCAGCAGCACCGAGAAGCTGCAGCTGCGCACGCGCGCCCCGTCGCGCTGGCGCACGATGGGCCCGGAGATGCCCACCGGCAGGTCGCTGGACTTGTTGTCGCTGGGCCGTTTCTGCAGCAGCGTCGGCGCCGGCAACCTGGCGATGCGCCAGGCCAGTTCCTGCTTGGCGCGTTCGAACGAGGCCCTGGCACCACTGCCGTCGCTCGTGTGGTCGGAGAAGAGCTTGGTGCCGCCATAGCGCACCTGCCAGCCATGGGTGGCGCGGGTGTCGATGCGCTGGATGCCCTGAGGCACCTTGAACTGCGTGCCGTTGAAGATGACGACGTCTCGGAATTTCATGGTGGGGTGAAGCATGGCGAACGTCCTCCCCGAGACTGATGCGTGGCCTGGCCCCACCGGATACCGCCCCCGGTCACCGGGCGGGCTGGCCACATTCTGCGGCGGATTATCCGCGCGACGCTCGTCCACCCCGCCAGATCGGCAACCAAGGCACCGACTCATGGTTCAATTCCGGACGTCGTCACCCAATCGCCGACGACGAGGAGCCGCCCATGGCCTCGAACTGGTCGCTCAATCAGGTTCTTGCGCAGCTCGACAGCGGTCGCAAGTGGTCCGGCAGCACCATCACCTACGCCTTTCCGGCGCTGGCTTCGGGGCTGTTCAGCCAAGGCGAGGCGGCCGGCTTTCGCGCCGTCAACCCCGTCCAGCAGAGCCTGATCACCCTCGCCCTGGCAACCTGGGACGAACTGATCCCGCAGGGCTTCGCCCCCGGCGCGGTCGGCTCGAGCCATATCGAAGTCGGCTACACCAGCACCAGCATCGGCTACGCGCACGCCTACTTTCCGACCAACGGCAGCATCTATTTCAACGCCACCGAGGGATCGCTCGTCCAGACGGCGGTGGGTGAGTACGGCTTTCAGACCTTCATCCACGAGATTGGTCATGCGCTGGGCCTGAACCACATGGGCGACTACAACGGCGACGGCAACTGGTCGCCGTCGTCGTACCAGGACAGCGTGGTGCTGTCGGTGATGTCCTACTTCGGCCCGCGCAACGCCGCACCCAACTATTCGGCCGAGGTCATGCAGGCCGACTGGGTGGGCCCCGACGGCCGCATCCACTCGCCGCAGACGCCCATGGTCAACGACGTGCTGGCGATCCAGACCATCTACGGCCTCTCGAGCGTCACACGCACCGGCAACACGGTGTACGGGTTCAACGCCAACGCAGGGGGCCCCACGGGCAACCTGTACGACTTCATCGTCAACCCGCAGCCGGTGCTGACGCTGTTCGACAGCGGCGGCTTCGACACCCTGGACCTCAGCGGCTGGATCAGCCCGTCGCGCGTCGACCTGCGCGCCGGCGCTTACTCTTCGGCCAACGAGATGACGAACAACATCGCCATCGCCTACAACACCGTGATCGAGGCCGCGGTGGGCGGCGGTGGCAACGACGAGATCACCGGCAACGCGGCCGGCAACCGCCTAGTCGGCAACGGCGGCAGCGACAGCCTGAACGGGCTCGACGGCGACGACGTGCTGGACGGCGGCCCCGGCAACGACCAGCTCGATGGCGGCGCCGGCGACGACACTGCCATCTTCGCCGGCGCTTTCTCCGCCTATTCGATCAGCGTCACCGGCAACAGCGTGACGCTGACATCGACGGTCGGCGGCAGCGACCGCGCCGTCGGCATCGAGCGCTTCCAGTTCGCCGACGTCACGCGCACGCTGGCCGAGCTGGCCGGCGGCGGCCCGGTCGACACCACCGCGCCGCTGGTGCGCACGCTCAGCCCGGCCGACAACAGCGCCGCAGTTGCGCCCGGCGTCAACCTGGTGATCGGGTTCAGCGAGCCGATCAAGATCGGCAGCGGCTCGGTCACGATCTACAACGCGGACGGGACTGTATTCCGCCGCATCGCCGTCGACGACGTGACCCAGGTCGCTGTCGTCGGCAGTACCGTGACGATCGATCCGGCCGCCAATCTGCTGGCTGGGCGCAGCTACTCGGTCGGCTGGGATCCGGGCGCGTTCACCGACCTCGCCGGCAACCGCGACGCGGGACTGAGCGGCAGCACCGCCTGGAACTTCGGCACCGCCGCTACCGACACCACGCCTCCGACCCTGCTGTCGCTGTCGCCCGCCGACGACGGCAGCAACGTCGCCGCAGGCGCCAACCTGGTGCTGCGGTTCGACGAGGCGGTGGTGGCCGGCAGCGGCAACATCACGATCCGCTCCGGCGCCCAGGTGCTGCGCAGCATTGCCGTCGGCGACACCAGCCAGGTGCAGATCGCCGGCGGCATCGTGACCGTGGACCCCGCGGTCGACCTGCCTGCGGGCAGCGCGATCAGCGTCACCGTCGACGCGGGCGCGCTGCGCGACAGCGCCGGCAATGCCTACGTCGGGTGGTCCTCGACCACGGCCTGGAACTTCGGCACCGCTGCAGCGGTGTCCGACGACTTCCCCTACAGCGCCGACACGCCGGGCGTAGTCAACGTCGGCGGTCAGGCCACCAGCGGACGCATCGAGATCGGTGGCGACCGAGACCTGTTCCGCGTCGTGCTCAGCGCTGGCCAGACCTACAGCTTTACGCTCGAACGAAGTGCCGGCGGCCTGACCGACCCCTACCTGACGCTGTGGAGCAGCGGTCTGCAACTGCTGGCCCAGGACGACGACAGCGCCGGCACCGGCAATGCACGCATCGGCTATACGCCGACCACCTCGGGCACTTACTACCTGGGCGTGCAGGACTATCAGAGCAGCGGCACCGGCGCCTATACGGTGCGCGCTTCGGTGAACGACGTGCAGCCGCCGACCGTGGTCGCCCGCACGCCGGCCGATGACGCCAGCGCAGTGACCGTCGGCACCGACCTCGTGCTGAGCTTCAGCGAGGCGGTGTTTGCAGGCACGGGCTCGATCCGGCTGCTCAGCAACGACGGCGCCGTGCTGCGCGAGATCCGGGCCGACGACACCGCTGCGGTGCGCATCAGCGGCAGCACCGTGACCATCGATCCCGGCGCCAACCTGCCGGCGGGCACCGCGTTCACGGTCAACGTCGACGCCGGCAGCTTCCGCGACGCCGCCGGCAACGCCTTCGCCGGCATCGGCGGCAATGCGGCCTGGAACTTCAGCACGGCTGCGGTCAGCGGCGCCGACGACTTTCCGATGTCGGTATCGACCGCGGGCGTGGTGGCCGTCAACGGCACGCCGATCGGCGGTCGCATCGACTACGCCGACGACGGCGACCTGTTCCGGGTGGCGCTGACCGCCGGCGTCACTTACCGCTTCGACCTCGTCAGCTCCCTGGGCAGTCCGGTCGATCCCTACCTGATGCTGTTCGGCACCCTGCCGGAGGTCGATCTGATCGGCTACGACGACGACGGCGGTCCGCGGCCGCTGGACTCGCAACTATTCTTCACGCCCAGCGAGAGCGGCAACTACTACTTGGCCGCCTTCGACTATGCCGAGGCGGTGGGGCGCTATTCGCTGTCGGCCATCACGCCGTCCGACGACTACCTGGGCTCGACCGCCAGCAGCGGCCGGGTGGCGGTCGGCGCCAGCGCGGCCTTCGGCCGCATCGAGGTGCCGAGTGACATCGACGTCTTCGCCGTCAGCCTGTCTGCCGGGCAGCAGTACACCTTCGAGCTGTGGACGCCCGACACCAGCGGTCTGGCCGACCCCTACCTGGTGCTGCTGGGTGCCGACGGCTCGCAGATGAGGACCGACGACGACACCGGCATCGGCCTCGATTCGCTGTTGACCTTCACCGCGCCAACCAGCAGCACCTACTACCTGGCCGCGATGGACTACGACGTCGGCATTGGCGACTACTTCATCGAGGGTTACCTGCGCAACATGGTGCGCGGCAGTGCCGGCAAGGACAACCTGCAGGGGGGCAGCGGCCGCGATACCCTGGAAGGCGGGGCCGGCAACGACACCTTGCGCGGCGGCAGCGCCGACGACATCCTGCTAGGCGGCAGCGGCATCGACGTCGGCCGCTACGCGGGCGCCGTGGGCCACTATTTCCTGGAGAACATGGGCAGTGGCTGGGTCGTACGCGACCTGCGGGGCACCGAAGGCCGCGATCTCGCCTACGACGTCGAACGCCTGCTGTTCGACGACGGCTACTGGGCGCTCGATCTCGACGGCGCCGCTGGCACCACGGCCAAGATCCTCGGAGCGGTGTTCGGTCCCACATCGGTCTACAACGAAGCCTATGTCGGCATTGGCCTGTCGCTGCTCGACGGCGGCATGGATGTGTCGACGCTGATGCAGCTGGCGCTGGACGCGCGGTTGGGCGCAGGCGCCCGCCCTGCCACCGTGGTCGACCTGCTCTACCAGAACCTGTTCGGCACCCTGCCCGACGCGGCAACGCGCCAGGACTACGTCGGGTGGATCACGTCGGGTGCCTACACCAACGTCAGCCTGGCACTGGCTGCCGCCGAGACCGAGTGGAACCTGCTCAACATCGACTTCACCGGCTTGGCGGAGCAGGGCCTCGGCTATGTAATCTGATCCGGATAGAGCCCACGCACGCGTGCAAACAGCCTCGTCAGCCCCAGCAGCGCCGATACGTGCGGCGTGTCGATCCCGCTGCGGCGGCCCAGTTCCTGCACCGCGCCGACGATGCTGTCGAGCTCGATCGGCCGGCCGGCATCGACGTCCTGCAGCATCGAGGTGCGGAAGGCCCCGAGCCTGGCGGTGATGGCGTGGCGGTCCTCGGGCGTCTGCGCGATCGGGCAGCCGATGCGCTCGCCGATGGCCGCCGCCTCGCGCATGGCGCCGGAGCAGAAGGCACGCAGGTCGGGGTCGGCCAGGATGCGGTCGATGGTGGCACCGGTGATCGCACTCACCGGGTTCATCGTCAGGTTGCCCCACAGCTTGTACCAGATGTCGTAGCGCACGTTGTCGGCATGCGTGACCTCGAAGCCGGCGTCGGACAGCAGATCGGCCACCGACTGCGCACGCACGCTGCGGCCGCCGCGCGGCTCGCCGACGATGAGCCCGTGGCCGCGCTGGTGCTGCACCAGACCCGGCTCGGGCTGTGCCGTGCTGGCATGCACCACGCAACCGATCACCTGGTCGCCCGGCAGCGCGGCCGCGATGCCGCCGCCCGGATCCACGCTCTGCAGCGGCGCATCGCCGAGCGCGGGCACGCCCTGGCCGAACCACCAGGGCACACCGTTCATCGCCGGCAGCAGCAGCGTGTGCGGGCCGATCAGCGGTGCCAGCGTGGGCGCCAGCGCGGGCAGCGCCGGGCCCTTGACGGCAATCACCACCAGGTCCTGCACGCCCAGCTCGGCCGCGCTGGCGGCGGCCCTGGCCGGAGCCTGCAGCAAGGCGCCGTCCATCTGCAGCCGCCAGCCCTGCACCTGCAGCGCCTGCAGGGTGGCGCCGCGCGCCAGCGCGCTGACCCGAGCGCGACCGGCCCGCGCCAGCCGGCAACCGATGAAGCCGCCGATCGCGCCGGCCCCGACGATGCACGCCTTCATGTTGTCTCGCTTTCTGCTTGGCTGCGGCCCGCGCCGATGCGCGCCGGCTTCGTCGGCAAGTCTCGCATGCGGGCCGGCGCCGGGCCTGGCTGCCCCGGCGTGGGGCTCGATTTCTGCCGCGCACGCTCCTAGCATCGCCGTCGACGCACCACGCACACGCCCCCTGCCGATGTCCAAGCCCGCCCGTTCGCCCGTGCTGATCGCCCTGGCCAGTCTGCCGCTGCTGCTGGCCTGCACGCCGCTGGCCCGCGAGGCCGGGCCGGACGCCACCAGCCCGACCGCGGCCGGGGCCCGCACCCGCTGCAGTGCCATGGCCGCCGTGCAGGCCGACCGCCTGCGCATCACCACCGCCGAATGGGTCGAGGCCGGCCAGCGGCGCGCGCGCGACCCGCAGGCGGCGCGCGAAGTCGGTGACCCGCTGCCCGCCCACTGCCTGCTGCGCGGGCGGCTGGACGAGCGCATCGGCACCGACGGCGAGCCCTACCACACCGGCTTCGAATTGCGGCTGCCCGCCGCCGGAAACGGCCGCCTGCTGTACCAGGGCGGTGGCGGCAACGACGGCGTGCTGCAGATGGCGGTGGGCCGCAACACCGGCGCGCAGGGCTGGGCCGACAACGGCCTGCAGCGCGGCTTCGCTGCCGTCAGCACCGACGCCGGGCACCAGTCGCCGTCGCCGCTGTTCGGGCTGGACCCGCAGGCGCGCGAGGAACATGCCTGGCGCGCGCACTGGCGCACCGCCACCACGGCACGCCTGCTGTTCGAGCGCTTCTACGGCCGCGCGCCGCAGCGCAGCTATTTCATCGGCTGCTCGGGCGGCGGCCGCCAGGGCATGATGTTCACGCAACGATTCCCGGAGCTGTTCGACGGCGTGATCGCGCAGGCGCCGGCGATGCGCGTCAGCCAGGGCGCGACCATCGCCGCCGCGTGGACGGTGCAGAAGCTGCTGGCCGTGGCTGCGCCCGACGCCAGCGGCTACCGCCACCTGGCCACGGCACTCGGCGACGCCCAGTTGCAGCGCGTGGCGCAGGAGGTGCTGGACCGCTGTGATGCCGCCGACGGCCTCGTCGACGGCCTCGTCGCCGAGACCGCGCTGTGCCGCATCGACCCGCGCCGCCTGGTCTGCCCGGCCGGCGGCGACGGTTGCCTGAGCCCGGCGCAGGCGCAGGCGCTGACCGCCGTGATGGCCGGCCCCTTCAACCGCGACGGCCGTCGGCTCTATTTCCCCTGGCCCTGGGACCCGGGCATCGCCGCCCCGGGCTGGCGCGCCTGGACGCTGGGCAGCGCGACACGCGGCGAACCGGATGCGCGCCACGTCACCCTGATGTCGGGTGCGCTGGGCTTCGAATTCACGACCCCGCCCGACCCCACGCTGACGGTGCTGAATTTCGACTTCGAACGCGACCCGCTGCGGCTGGAGCCGTTCCACCGCGTCTACGGCACCGCCGACGATGTGCTGCTGAAGGGCTTTCGCGAGCGCGGCGGCAAGCTGCTGCTGGTGCACGGCATGGCCGACCCGATCTTCTCGGCTCTCGAGACCGTGGACTACCAGCAGCGCGTCGACGCCGCCCATGGCGCTGCGGCGGCATCGCGTTTCGTGCGCACCTTCCTCGTGCCGGGCATGAACCACTGCGCCGGCGGCCCGGCCACCGATGCCTTCGACGGCCTCGCCGCGATCGTCGACTGGGTCGAGCAGGGCCGGGCCCCGGAGCGGATCGTGGCGCGCGCAACGAGCCGGCTGCCCGGCCTTGCACGGCCCTTGTGTCCCTATCCGAAGATCGCGCGCTACCGCGGCGGCGACACCGCCAGCGCCGACAGCTTCGCCTGCCGCTGACACAGGCCGCGCCGCGCCGCGACCCCTCCCTTGGGGGGGCGCCAGGCCCTGGCGATCGGGTGCTTCCCCGAGGGCCGAGCGAATCATTGCGGGTATAGTCCGCGGCTTTTCGGCTGCAGGCCGCGGGCGCTCACGAGGCCCCCGAACAACTCGAAAACGATGTGCGCAGCCCACGCGGCGGCCAGCATCCGGAGGTTTGACGCACCGTGGATTTCGCCCAGCAACAACGCAACCCGGGCAAGCATGTGGTGGGCATCGGCATCGTCATCGCGATGCACGTGCTGCTCGCCTGGGCCCTGGTTACCGGCCTCGCCCAGCGCATGGTCGAGGTGATCAAGGCGCCGATCGAGACCAAGATCATCGAGGAGGTCAAGCCGCCTCCGCCGCCGCCGCCCGAGAACCTGCCGCCGCCGCCCAAGTTTGCGCCGCCGCCGCCGTCGTTCGTGCCGCCGCCCGAGGTGGTCGTCAACCCGCCACCGACGCCGGCGCCCGCGATCACCACCACCACCGTGGCGCCGCCGCCGGCGCCGGTGACGATCGCGCCGCCGCCTCCGCCCGTGGTCGCACCGCCTGCACCGCCCGCGCCGCCGCCGGCGCCGCCGCGCGTGGCCGCGCGGCCGGCGATCGCCAATGTGCAGGCCTGCGCGCCCAGCGGTGACGACTACCCCGCCGCGGCGCGCCGCGCCGAGGCCACCGGCACGACCAAGGTGCGCTTCAACGTCGGCGCCGACGGCAGGCTCGCCGGCTCTCCCGAGGTGGTGCGCAGTGCCGGGCCGACGCGCGAGCACAAGATGCTCGACCGCATCGCCGTGTCCAAGCTCGGAGAGTGCAGCTTCACCGCGGGCCGCGACGAGACCGGCAAGCCGGTCGGCGGTTCGTTCGAAGTCGATTACGTCTGGAAGCTCGAGTAAGCACGCGGGCCCTTCCTTGTTGCAACGAGGCGGTCACCGCCGCCATCCCGTCGCCTTCCCATCCAGCGCCAGCAAGCCAGCGCGCTGACCTCACGGAGTCAACATGTTCTCGTCCCATGCTCTTCGCGCCTCGCTCGGGGCCGCTCTGATCGCCGCCGTGGCCCTGCTCGGCGCCAGCCCCACGGCCGCGCTGGCCCAGGCTGCATCGGAACCGGCCGCGCAGGCCGCCCCCGCCGCTCCGCCGGCGGCTCCCGCGCCGGCCGCACCCGCCGCCGCCGTGAGCGAGGAAGCGGTCGAGAACCCGTACGGCCTGCAGGCGCTGTGGGCGCAGGGCGACTTCGTCGCCAAGGGCACGCTGGTCATCATGCTCATCATGTCGATGGGCAGCTGGTACATCATCTTCACCAAGCTGTTCGAGCAGCGCCAGATGCTCAAGAGCGCCGAAGCGGGCGCCGACGCCTTCTGGAAGGCCAGTTCGGTGAAGGCCGGCCTGACCGCGCTGGAAGAAGGCTCGGCCTTCCGCTATGTCGCCGAAGCCGGCATCAAGGCCAACGACCACCACGAAGGCACGATGGTCGAGAGCATCGACAAGCACACCTGGATCGGCATGAGCGTCGACCGCGCCGTCGGCAGCGTGCAGGGCCGGCTGACCGACGGTCTCGCCTTCCTGGCCACCGTGGGTTCGACCGCGCCCTTCGTCGGCCTCTTCGGCACCGTCTGGGGCATCTACAACGCGCTCGTCAAGATCGGCATCAGCGGCCAGGCCTCGATCGACAAGGTGGCCGGCCCGGTGGGCGAGGCGCTGATCATGACCGCCATCGGCCTGGCCGTCGCGGTGCCCGCGGTGATGGGCTACAACTGGCTGATCCGCCGCAACAAGGCGGTGATGGACCGCGTCAAGGCCTTCAGCGGCGACCTGCACAACGTGCTGATCGCCGGCAAGCGCTGATCATCGCCTCCTGCCTTCGAGGCGCACGCACATGGCCATGAACGTAGGCTCCCCCGACGACGGCGGGGAAGAGCAGCTCAACAACACCATCAACACCACGCCGCTGGTGGACGTGATGCTGGTGCTGCTGATCATCTTCCTGATCACCATCCCGGTGGTCACGCAGACGATCAAGCTCGAGCTGCCCAAGGAGCGCAACCTGCCCACGCAGACCAAGCCCGAGAACATCGTCATCGCGGTCAACCGCGACGGCGAGGTCTACTGGGGCCTGGAGCGCATGCCCGACAACGAGGCCCTGGTCAACCGGCTCAAGCTCGAAGCCGTGAAGGAGCCGCAGCCCGAGGTGCACATCCGCGGCGACAACGAGGTGCGCTACGAATCGGTCGGCCGCGTGGTGGTGGCCTGCCAGCGCGCCGGCATCTTCAAGGTCGGCTTCATCACCGAGCCGCCGGCGGGCACCACCGCCAGCCGCTGATCGAGGAGCACACACCATGGCAATGAATGTCGGCTCCGGCGGGGGCGAAGAGGCCGGTGACGTGATGGTGGACATCAACACCACGCCGCTCATCGACGTGATGCTGGTGCTGCTGATCATGTTCATCATCACCATCCCGATCCAGACGCATGCGGTGAAGATGAACATGCCGGTGCCCAACAACGCGGCGCCGCCGCCCACACCGCCCACCATCATCCGCATCGACCTCGATTTCGACGGCACCATCGGCTGGAACGGCGAGATCATCCCCGACCGCGCCACGCTGGAGTCGCGGCTGCAGCAGGTGGCTGCCGAGCCCGACCAGCCCGAGGTGCACCTGCGTCCGAACAAGCTCGTCACCTACAAGCATGTTGCGATGGTGATGGCCTCGGCGCAGCGCCTGGGCGTGACCAAGATCGGCATCGTCGGGAACGAACAATTCCTGAACTGATCAACCGCCACATCCCCTGTCCGGGGATCGGCCTGCCCGCGCAGCCGGTCCCCGGTTTGCATGCTGGCCGTATCGAGGAAGCCAACCCGATGAAGACGCTGCGCGCCCTCACCCTCTCCGTCATCGCCGTCGCCTGCATGGCCACCGCGCACGCACAGGGCCTGCGGCCCGAAGTCGGCAAGCCGCTGCAGCAAGCCAGTGACTACCTGCGCCAGGGCAAGGCCCGCGAAGCGCTGGCGAAGGCGCGCGAGGCCGATGCCGTGGGCGGCAAGACCGCGACCGAGCAGCTGACCATCGACCGCATGAAGGCCGCCGCCGCGCAGCGCGCGGGCGACATGGGCACCGCGATCGCGGCGCTGGAGGCCATCGCACCCAGGGTCGGCGGCGCTGAAGCCGGCCAGGTCGCCGAGCAGCTGGCTGCTGCCTATGCGCAGCAGCGCAACAACGCCCGGGCCACCGAGTGGATGAACAAGGCCATCGCCGCCGGCAACAACAGCGCCACCATCAGGCAGTTGCAGGCCTACCTGCAAAGCGCCAGCGGCGACTATGCCGCCATCGCGCGCGATGCCGGTGCCGCCGTCGCTGCCGCCGAGCAGGCCGGCCGCCGACCGGATGAAGGCGACCTGCTGCGGCTGGCCGACGCGCAGCAGCGCACCGGCAACAACGCCGGCTACAGCATCACGCTGGAAAAGCTGCTGACCTGGTACCCGAAGAGGGACTACTGGAATGCCCACCTCGGCCGTCTGCCGCGCAAGCCCGGCTTTGGCGACCGCTTCGCGCTCGACGTCATGCGGCTGCGCCTGGCCAGCGGCACGCTGACCCGGACCGAGGAATTCATGGAGATGGCGCAGCTGGCGCTGCAGGCCGGGCTGCCGGCCGAGGGCCGCCGCATCGTCGAGCAGGGCTACAAGGCCGGCGCGCTCGGCACCGGCCCCGAGGCCGCGCGCCACCAGCGCCTGAAGGACCTGGCGGTCAGGCAGGAAGCCGAGCAGAAGACTGCCCTCGCCGGCCAGGCCAGCGAGGCCGGCAGCGCGAAGTCCGGCGACGACCTCGTCAAGGTCGGCCAGGCCTACGTATCGCTGGGCGAGGTCGACAAGGGGCTGGCCCTGATCGAGCAAGGCATCGCCAGGGGCGGCCTGAAGCGCCCCGACGACGCCAGGCTGCGCCTGGGCATGGCGCAGTTGCAGTCGGCCGCCCACAAGGGCAAGGCAGCGGCCACGCTGCGCGGCATCAAGGGCACCGACGGCGTGGCCGACATCGCCCGCCTGTGGCTGGTGCTGAACGGATGACCCTGCCGGCCTGGCTGCAGGACCTGGGCGGTGGCGTGCACGCCATCGACACCGCCTTCCTGCGCGATCGGTTCGATGCCGCCTACCTGATCGTGCGCGGCGGTCGTGCCGCCTTCGTCGATACCGGCACCAACTTCGCGCTGCCGCGGCTGCTGGGCGCGCTCGATGCGCTGGGACTGGCGCGCGGCGCCGTCGACTGGGTGATCCCGACCCACGTCCACCTCGACCACGCCGGCGGCGTGGGTGCGCTGATGCGCGAACTGCCCGGCGCACAGGTGCTGGTGCATCCGCGCGGCGCGCGCCACCTGATCGATCCCAGCGCACTGTACGAAGGCGCGCTGGCCGTCTACGGCGCCGAGGAGATGGCGCGCAGCTACGGCGAGCTGATCGCGGTGCCGGCCGGGCGCGTGCAGTCGTCGGCCGACGGCATGACGGTCGACCTTGGCGGCAGCCCGCTGCGGCTGGTCGACACCCCCGGCCACGCCAGGCACCACCACTGCATCTGGGACGCGGCCACGCGCGGCTGGTTCACCGGCGACACCTTCGGCATCAGCTACCCCGAATTCACCAGCGAGCGCGGACGCTGGATCTTCCCCACGTCGACGCCGGTGCAGTTCGAGCCCGAGGTGCTGCGCGCCTCGGTGCAGCGCCTGCTCGCGGCCGACCCGGCGTGCATGTACCTCACGCACTACAGCCGCGTCGACGAGGTGGACCGCCTGGCCGCGATGCAGCTGGGCCTGCTGGACCGCATGGTCAAGCTCGGCCATTCGCTGCAGGCCGCCCCCGACCGCCATCGGCGGCTGAAGGATGGACTGCTGTCGATCTACCGGCAAAGCCTGGCCGAGCACCGCTGCCCGATCGCGCCAGCGACGGTGGCCGAGCTGCTGGCGGTGGACCTGGAGCTCAATGCCCAGGGCATCGGCGTCTGGCTGGACCGCGAGCAGCGCGTGCGCTGAGCGCTGGTGCGCACAGGGCCGGCGGCGCGCGGTTGCGGTGTCGCCTGTCCATCGGGCGTGGCCCGCGCTGCCACCGGGGCGCCACCGCCTGACGCCACCCCCTGACGACACCCCGACCGCACCCCGCTGAACGCACGAGGAACCGTGACCACCACCCCGCTGACCCTGCGCATGCAGGCGAGCGACAACGTCGCCATCGTCGCCAACGACGGCGGCCTGGCCGCCGGCACCGTGCTGGCGGACGGCGTGGTGCTGCTCGACCCGGTGCCGCAGGGGCACAAGGTGGCGCTGGTCGACATCGCGGCCGGCGCGCCGGTGCTGCGCTACGGCATCCCGATCGGCCACGCGGCGCAGGCCATCGCAGCCGGCCGCTGGGTGCACGAGCGGCTGCTGACGATGCCCGCGGCGCGCGCCCTCGACGACCTGCCGCTGGCCACCCTGCGCGCGGCAGCACTGCCGCCGCTGCAGGGCCATACCTTCGAGGGCTACCGCAATGCCGACGGTTCGGTCGGTACGCGCAACATTCTGGCCATCACGCAGACCGTGCCATGCGTGGCCGGGGTCACCGCCTTTGCGGTGCAGCGCATCAAGGCCGAGCTGCTGCCGCGTTATCCGCGGGTCGATGACGTGGTCGCGCTCGAACATGGCTACGGCTGCGGCGTGGCCATCGACGCAGCCGATGCGGTGATCCCGATCCGCACGCTGCGCCACATCAGCCAGAACCCCAATTTCGGCGGCGAGGTGATGGTCGTCAGCCTGGGTTGCGAGAAGCTGCAGCCCGGGCGGCTGCTGCCGCCGGGCAGCCTGCCGATCCGCGACGGGCGCGAGGCGCAGCCGCCGGCGCTGGACGTGATCTGCCTGCAGGACGACGCCCATGTCGGCTTCATGTCGATGGTGGAGTCGATCATGCGCCAGGCCGAAGCGCACCTGCAGCGGCTGCATGCGCGCCGCCGCGAGACGGTGCCGGCCAGCGAGCTGGTGGTGGGCGTGCAGTGCGGCGGCAGCGATGCCTTCTCCGGCGTCACCGCCAACCCGGCGGTGGGTTTCTGCGCCGACCTGCTGGTGCGCGCCGGTGCCAGCGTGATGTTCAGCGAGACCACCGAGGTGCGCGACGGCATCGCCCAGCTCACCGCACGCGCCGCCACGCCCGAAGTGGCGCAGGCGCTGGTGCGCGAGATGGCCTGGTACGACGCCTATCTGCAGCGCGGCGGCGTCGACCGCAGCGCCAACACCACGCCGGGCAACAAGGCCGGCGGCCTGAGCAACATCGTCGAGAAGGCGATGGGCTCGATCGTCAAGTCGGGCACGGCACCGATCGTCGACGTGCTCGCACCCGGCGAGAAGCTGCGCACCCGGGGACTGACCTATGCCGCCACGCCGGCCAGCGACTTCATCTGCGGCACGCTGCAGCTGGCCGCGGGCATGAACCTGCATGCCTTCACCACCGGCCGCGGCACGCCCTACGGCCTGGCGGCGGTGCCGGTGATCAAGGTCGCCACGCGCAGCGACCTGGCACGGCGCTGGCACGACCTGATGGACGTGAACGCCGGCCGCATCGCCGATGGCACGGCGACCATCGAGTCGGTCGGCTGGGAGCTGTTCCGGCTGATGCTCGACGTGGCCAGCGGCCGCAAGAAGACCTGGGCCGAGCAGTGGAAGCTGCACAACGCCCTGGTGCTGTTCAACCCCGCGCCGGTGACCTGAGCGTCGGTCGCGGCCGCAACCACCCCCTGCGGCGGCGCCCAGACAAGGCGTTGCAGCGCGGCCGCGCCGGCGCTGCGGGCGTGCAATCCCCTGATCGCGATCAAAGGACACGCCGGAGTCGACTTCCAGAATGGCCCGCAACGGCGCCCCATCACACGGCGCATCCACGTGTCGGTCGTCGAACGGGAGATCCACTGTGACCAGCAACACCCACCCACCGGCCGGCTCGTGCGAGGAGGGCGCCTGCGGGTCGCCGGTGCCGCCCGCTTCCGCCGACCCTGCGCGCGCCGTGCCCCAGCCCTCGCGCCGGGGCTTTCTGCGTTCGGGCGGCAAGCTGGGCCTGTCGTCGCTGATGGGTGCCGGCACGCTGATGGCGGCCAGCGACGATGCCAAGGCCGCGGTCGAATGGGCCGAGCACTTCCAGAAGAACTACCGTCTGATGACGGACGACGAGAAGAAGGAAGCGCGGCTGCGGCTCGAGAAGCGCTACGCGCAGGAATACGGCAAGCAGGTGTCGGTCGACACCACCGGCCCGCAGCCCGGCGTGCTGATGGGCTATGCGCTCAACATCCGCAAGTGCATCGGCTGCCGCCGCTGCGTCAAGGCCTGCGTCGAGGAGAACAACCAGTCGCGCGGCGAGCGCCCCGGCGAGCGCATCGAGTGGATCCAGGTGCTGCGCATGGAGCGCGGCAAGTTCGACGCCGACAAGGTGAACCAGGGCGGCTACCCCGAGGGCCTGGGCATCCAGGTCGGCGGCAATTCGTACACGCCGGCCGGCCAGGTGCTCGAGGGCCAGTATTTCTACGAGCCCGAGAAGGTGCCCGAAGCGGACGCCACCTACATGCCCATCGCCTGCATGCAGTGCGAGAAGCCGCCCTGCGTCAAGGTCTGCCCGGTGCGCACCACCTACCGCGAGGCCGACGGCCCGGTGGTGATCGACTACAACTGGTGCATCGGCTGCAAGATGTGCATGAACGCCTGCCCCTACTGGGCGCGGCGCTTCAACCTCACGACGCCGGTGCTGCCCAAGAAGGACATGAACCCGGTGACCCACTACCTGGGCAACCGGCCGCGCATGCGCGGCGTGGTCGAGAAGTGCCACTGGTGCCTGCAGCGCACGCGCCACGGCCGCTACCCGGCCTGCGTGGAGGTGTGCCCGGTGGGCGCGCGCAAGTTCGGCAACCTGCTCGACCCCGAGAGCGAGGTGAGCAAGGTGCTGGCGCGCAAGAACGTCTTCCGCCTCAAGGCCGAGCTCAACACGTTCCCGAAGTTCTTCTACTTCTACGACTGAAGGAGCGGCGCCGTGTTGCTGAAATTTGCCACCGACTACGTGCGTTATGTGCTCAAGGGCGGGCCGAAGTTCTATGCCTGGATGGGCACGCTGAGCCTGCTCATCCTGGGCATGCTCTACGTGTTCTACCTGCAGAACACCGACGGCCTGATCGTCACCGGCATGACGAGCCAGATCCACGACGGCCTGTACCTGGCCAACCTGGTCTTCCTGGTGGGCGTGGCGGCGGGGGCGGTGACCATCGTCTTCCCGGCCTACGTCTACCACCACGAGGGCATGCACAAGGTCACCGTGCTGGGCGAGATGCTGGCCATCTCGGCGGTGGTGATGGTGATGTTCTTCGTCTTCGCCCACATGGGCCGGCCCGACCGGCTGTGGCACATGGTGCCGCCGTGGGGCATCTACAGCTTCTCGTCGATGCTGGGCTGGGACGTGCTGGTGCTCAACGGCTACCTCATCCTCAACGCCGTCGTCGGCTTCTGGTACCTCTACTCCAAGTACACCGGCAAGCCGGTGAACAAGAAGATCTTCATGCCGCTGGTCTACGTGTCGATCGTTTGGGCGCTGTCCATCCACACCGTCACGGCCTTCCTGGTGGCCACCAACCCGGCGCGCCCGATGTGGTTCCACAGCATGATGCCCATCCGCTTCATCGCCACCGCATTCGCGGCCGGGCCGGCGCTGATCATCATCGCCTTCCTCATCATCCGCCGCAACACCCGGTTCTGGATCGAGGACAGTGCCATCGGGCTGCTGTCGACCATCGTCACCTGGTGCCTGGGCATCGCCATCTTCCTCACCCTGTCGGAAATCGTCGTCGAGCTCTATGCGCGCACCGAGCACGCCAATGGCCTGTACTACCTGATGTTCGGGCTGCACGGCCTGACCGGTCTGGTGCCCTGGTTCTGGAGCTCGGCGGTGCTGATGGTGACGTCCTTCGTGCTGCTGCTGATGCCATCGGTGCGCCGCGACATGAAGAAGCTGCCCATCGTCTGCGGCATGGCCTTCGTCGGCATCTGGATCGAGAAGGGCATGGGCCTGATCGTTCCCGGCTTCATCCCGTCGCCCATCGGCGAGGTGACCGAATACCACCCGACCCTGGTCGAATGGCTGCTCACGGCCGGCATCTGGGCCTTCGGCTTCTTCATCCTCACCATCCTGCTCAAGGGTGCGATCGGCATCCTGCTCGGCGACATCCGGTCGCAAGACCGCCCCGCTGCGCAAGCGGCATGAGACGCCCCTGAGAGGTCCAGCATGAAAAAGCTCGCCATCCCGATCACGCTGCTGGCCCTGTTCGGCGGCGTCTGGCTCGGCGTCGTGGCCCAGGACGCGCCCAAGCCCGCTGCGGCCGCCGCCGCACCGGCTGCGGCCGCATCCGCGCCCGAGCCCCAGGTCTGCTTCGAAAGCCGCGAGGGCGCCACGCAGGTGACGCAGCGCGAGATCAAGCCGGGGCTGCCCAACGTGCGCTGCTCGCCCACCACCGGCGCCGCGCTGTGGTACGGCGATCCGCTCGACGGCACCGTGCCGATGGGTGCGACGGCCAACCTCGACAAGGCCAGCGAAGCCAACGCCTTCATCAAGCCGCGCGCCGAGCAGATGAAATTCCTGGCCACCTGCGGCACCGCGTGCCACAACGGCACCTACCCCAAGGGCTACCCGAAGGACAACAAGCCGGTGCCGATCCCGACCATGGTGGCGATGATGCCGGAGCTGGCCACGTTCCAGCATGGTCGCGGCGCCATCTGGTGCCTGGACTGCCACCACGCGACCAAGCGCGACAAGTTCTTCGACCATGCCGGCAACCTGATCGGCTTCGACCAGCCGCAGGCCCTGTGCGGCAAGTGCCATGGCGACAAGCTGCGCGACTGGCGCGATGGCATCCACGGCAAGCGCACCGGCGACTTCACCAGCACCGGCAAGAAGCGCTGGTATACCTGCACCGAATGCCACAACCCGCACAACGTGCAGGACGGCGTGCGCAACCGCGGCTTCGTGCAGATCAAGCCCGAGACGCCGCCGCAGCTGCCCCGCGGCATGAAGGACGCGCGGCACGAGAAGCTGCACCCGATCCCGCACTGACGATGTCCGAAGCCCCCGCCCCGCCCAGGCCCGAGCGCGGCGACCCGACCTGGGTCGCTCCGGCGCTCACGCGCGACGAACAGACGCGCCACGTGGGCAAGACGCCCATCTTCTTCGGGCCGCCGCTGGCCATCCTGACCGCCGGCCAGAAGAATACGATGGAGATCAGCGGCAAGATCAACCGCACGGCCGAGCGTTATCTCGAGATCCAGCGCGAGCACGGCGTGGCACTGACCGAACCCGAGCGGCAGTGCATCACCCACATCTGCCACATCGGCTGGATGTCGCCGCTGGAGATCCGTGAACTGCCGATGGAAGTGGAACTCACGCGCTTCGACTGCGAGGGGCTGGACAAGCCGGCGCTGCTGGCCAAGCTGCAGGCGGCGCGCTTCGCCGACCTGGTGGTGATGGTCGAGTCGCTGGGTTTCTAGCGCAAGGATGCCGGTGCAAACCCCGCTGCAACCGATGCGCGTGAACTGGAGCCCGGGCTTCGAGGTCGGACATGCCGCCATCGATACCCAGCACCGGGCCCTGGTCGCGCTGTGCAACGAACTCGCCGGCCGCTGCACCTCGGGCGACGAGCCCGGCTTCGACCAGGCCTTCGAGCGCCTGCAGGTGCTGGCGCGCGAGCATTTCGACTTCGAACTGGCGTGGCTGCAAAGCCTGGGCGACCCCGGCCTCGACGACCATCGCGACGACTGCGAGGAATTCGGCTACCTGGCCGCCGAGATCGCGACCACCGACCACTTCGACCGCCTGGAACTGCAGCGCTTTCTCGCCCTGTGGTGGCTGGGGCACGTGGCCGAATCGGCACCGCGGCTTCGTGACCTGCAGGCCGGCGGCAGCGCGCCGGCCTGAGGTCGGTCAGTCGCGGTCGGCCGGCATCGCCGCGCCCAGCACCGGGCCACCGCCGGGCTCTGCCGACCGCGGGGCCGACACCGCGCCGGCGGCCGGCTTCTTCTCGCGCACCAGATAGCTGTACAGCACCGGCACCACCACCAGCGTCAGCAGCGTCGAGGTGATGACGCCGCCGATGATGGCGCGGCCCATCGGCGCCTGGATCTCGCCGCCGTCGTTGAGCGCCAGCGCCAGCGGCAGCATGCCGAAGACCATGGCCGCCGTGGTCATCACGATCGGCCGCATGCGGATCAGGCCGGCCTGCAGCAGCGCATCGGCCACCGTCGCGCCGGCCCTGCGCGCATGGTTGGCAAAGTCAACCAGCAAGATGGCATTCTTGGTCACCAGGCCCATCAGCATCACCAGGCCGATCATGCTGAAGATATTGAGCGTGCTGCGCCAGAACAACAGCGCCAGCATCACGCCGATGAGCGCCAGCGGCAGGCTGGCCATGATGGCGATGGGCTGCAGAAAGCTGCCGAACTGGCTGGCCAGCACGATGTAGATGAAGATCACCGCCAGCGCCATCGCCGCCAGCAGGCCGCCGAAAGCCTCGGCCTGCTGCTGCATCTGGCCGCCGATGTCGAAGCTGTAGCCCGGCGGCAGCGTGGTCGCCTTGATCAGCTTCTGCACGTCGGCGCCCACGTCGCCGGCGCTGCGGTCCTTGACACTGGCAAAGACCGCCTCGCGCCGCTGCAGGTTCTGGCGGCGGATGATCTCGGGGTTGAAGACCGGCGTGATGTCGGCCACCGCATCGAGCGCGATCGGCGTGCCGTCGCGCGCAAAGGCCACCGGCAGGCCGCGCAGCTGGTCCAGGCGCTGGCGCTGCGCCTGGTTCAGGCGCAGCACGACCTCGACCTGGTCGCCGTCGGGCGTGGTCCAGTAGGTCGCCGTCTCGCCGTTGACGTAGGCGCGCAGGCTGGACGCCAGCTGCGGCGCGGTCAGGCCCAGTTCACGCACGGCCGCCGTCTTCAGACGCACCGCATAGGCGGGCAGGCCGGCCTTGACCGAGCTCTCGACGTCGACCGCGCCCGGGATCTTCTTCACCTGCTCGGCAAATTCGTCGGTGATGCGCGCCAGGCCGTCGGGGTCGCTGCCGAGGATGGCGACATAGATCGGGCGGTCAAAGCCCAGCGCCGCATCGGTGCCGGGGATCTTCGCGATCGCCTCGCGGATCGCATCCTCGACCTGTTTCTGGCTGCGGCTGCGCTCGCTGCGCGGCTCGAGCACGATATTCAGCCAGGCCTGGTTGCGCTGACCGGCACCGCCGATCCAGGTCGAGATGGTCTGCACCTCGGGCAAGCCGAGCACGATGGCTTCGACCTGCTGCACCTTGGCGCTGGTGCGCTCCAGGCTCGCGCCCACCGGCAGCCGCAGCTGCAGCTGCGTATAGCTCTGGTCGGTCTGCGGCACGAATTCGCTGCCCACCAGCGGCGCCAGGCCGATGGCGGCGGCGAAGCTGCCGACGCCGACCAGCATGACCACGCCGCGCGGCGTGATCGTCGCCCGGCGCCAGCGGCGCGGGCCGGCCTTGTCGCGCGTGCCGTCGGCGCGCAAGCCATGGCCGAAGGCCGGCAGCCACAGCCGCCAGCGGCGCGCGCTGAAGGCCCAGCGGATGACGCGCTCGTAGACCGCATGCAGCCCGTCCATCGCGCGGTCGGTGGCGCGGATGGCGTGGCCGATGCCCCACATCGACTTCAGCCGCGTCGACGGCGGGTCCTTCCAGACGCTGGACAGCATCGGGTCGAGGGTAAAACTGACGAACAGGCTGACCAGCACCGCCACCACCACGGTGATGCCGAAGGGGTAGAAGAATTTGCCGATGATGCCGCCCATGAAGGCCACCGGTGCGAAGACGGCGACGATGGCGAAGGTGGTGGCCATCACCGCCAGGCCGATCTCCTCGGTGCCCTCGCGCGCCGCGGTGTGGTGGTCCTTGCCCATGCCGACATGGCGCACGATGTTCTCGCGCACGACGATGGCGTCGTCGATCAGCAGCCCGATGCACAGGCTCAGCGCCATCATCGTCATGAAATTCAGCGTGAAGCCGAAGGCATGGACGGCGATGAAGCTGCTGATGACGGCGATCGGCAGCGTCAGCCCCGTGATCACCGTGCTGCGCCAGCTGTGCAGAAAGAGGAAGACGATGGCCACCGTCAGCAGCGCGCCCTCGACCAGCGTGCTCTTCAGGCCGTCGAGCGAGCCGCGCACCCAGTCGCTGCTGGCGTAGATCAGCCGCAGCTCGACGTCGGGCGGCAGCTGCTTGCGCACCTCGTCCATCGCCTTCTTCACCGCGTCGCCGGCGGCCACGATATTGGCGTCCTGCTGCTTGAAGACATTGAAGACGATCGCCGGCTGGCCGTTGACGCGCGCCAGCGAGTCGGGCTCCTTCTCGCGCTCGACCAGGGTGCCCAGGTCACCCAGCGTCAGCGCCAGGCTGCCGCGGCGCGCCACCACCAGCTGCTCGAACTGCCGCGGGTCGCGCACGCGCCCTTCCACGCGCAGCAGCGCATCGCGCACCGGGTCGCTCAGCAGGCCGACCGGCTGGTCGGCATTGGCCTCCTTCAGCGCGCTGGCGATCTCGGCCGGCGTCACGCCGTAGGCGCGCAGGCGCTGTGCCTCGAGGTCGATGCGCACCTCGCGCACCGTCAGGCCGCTGATCTCGACGCGCGCCACGCCTTCCACGCGCTGCAGCCGCTTGCCCACCAGCTGGTCGCCCAGGATCGACAGTTCGCGCCCGCTGCGCGTCGGGCTCAGCAGCGCCGCATTGACCACCGGCTGCGCGTTGTCGTTGTTCCAGCGCGCCACCGTGGGCGCCCTGGCGTCGCGCGGAAAGCTGCTCTGCACGGCGGCGATGCGGTCGCGCACGTCCTGCATCGCGCGCGCCATGTCGGTGTCGAGCCCGAATTCGATGCTCACCTGCGCGCGCCCTTCCAGCGCGCGCGACATGATGCGCTTGACCCCGGCCACGCTGTTGACCGCCTCTTCCAGCGGCTTGAGGAGTTCGCGCTCCACCGCCTCCGGGCTGGCGCCGGGGTACGGCACTTCCACCCAGGCGCCGGGAAAGCTGATGTCGGGCATCTGCTCGACGCCCAGGCGGTGGAGCGAGGCCAGGCCCAGCACGCACAGCGCCACCATCACCATGGTGGCGAAGACCGGGTTGTTGATCGAGACGCGGGTGATCCACATGGCGGCTCCGCGCTCAGCGTGTCGCCGGGGTGGACGCCGACGCCGAGGCCACGGCCGGCGCCGCGGCGACCACGACCACGGCCTTGGCGCCCTCGCGCAGGTTGTCGAAGCGGGCCGCCAGCACCTGGCTGTCGGCGCGCACGCCTGCCACCACCTCGACACGGCCCACGCGCTCGTCGCGACGGCCCAGCGTGACGGCGCGGCGCGCCAGGCTGCCGTTCTCGATCAGCCAGACATGGTCCTGCCCGGCGGAGCTGCCCACCGCCGCGATGGGCAGCGTCAGCCGCTCGGTGTCGTCGGCCAGTTCCACATGGGCCACCGCATACTGGCCGGCGCGCAGCCGTTCCTGCGCATTGGGCAGCTCGATGGTGACGCCGATCGAGCGCGTGCCCGGCTCGGCCGCCGGCGCGATGCGCGCGATGCGCCCGGCCACCGGCTGGTCCACGCCTTCCACCTGCACCTGCACCGGCAGGCCCGGCGCCAGGCGGCTGACCTCGTGCGTGCCCACGGCGCCGGCGAGTTCCAGCTTCGCCAGGTCGACGACGGTCAGCACCGGCTGCTCGACCGCCAACTTCTCGCCCGGCACCGCATGGCGCCTGGCGACGATGCCGGCGATCGGCGCCGCCAGCGTGCCGTCGCGCAGCCCGATGCGCGCGGTATCGGCGGCGGCCATCGCCGCCTGCAGTGCGGCGCGTGCGGCATCGACCGCCGTGCGCGAGTTTTCCAGCGCGATCGGGCTGATGAACTGCTGCGCCGCCAGCCGCTCGTTCGAGGCGTGCGTGCGCTCGGCCTGCGCCAGCGCGGTGCGTGCGCTCTCGACACTGGCACTGCGTTCGGCCACGCGGCTGGCCTGCTCGGCGACGTCGATCCGCCCCAGCGTCTGACCGGCGGCCACGCGGCTGCCTTCGGCGGCATGCAGGGCCAGCAGCGTGCCGGCGGCCTTGGCACGCACGATGGCCGTCTGCGGCGCCACCAGCGGCCCCGACAACGCCAGCCGCGCCGGCAACCGGGCGCGCTGCGGCTGCACCACCTCGCGCGGCGTGAATTCCAGCGCCGGCGCCGGCTTGCCGTCCCTGGCGTCGGCCGTCGATTTCGCCAGCACGCCCGGCAGCCTGCCGCTGAAGGCGACAGCCGCCACCGCGGCCACGACCAGCGCCGCCGCTCCGAACCACCAGGTCTTGTTCATGCCACCCTCGGTCTCGGATCCGACCCGGACCCGGAAGTGGCGCGCAGTGTAGGAAGACGCCGCCGCCGCCGGCTCCACCATGCGACGGAGCGCAGCCGCCGGGCGACGAACGGCAGGACGGCCAGACGGACCGGCGGGGCAGGGCCAGGGCCCGGCCTAGACCAGGCTGTCCTGGCTCGCGGCCTCGATCCAGCGGTCCAGCGCTTCGGCCGTCAGCGGGCGGCCGAACAGCCAGCCCTGGCCGCGGTCGCAGTCCAGGTCGAGCATCAGTGCGGCCTGGTCCTCGGTCTCGATGCCTTCGGCCACCGTCACCATGCCCAGCGTGCGCGCCATGCGGATGGTGGCCGAGATCAGCACGCGGTGGTATTCGACCTCGCGCGCATGGGCGACGAACGAGCGGTCGACCTTGACCGTGTCCACCGGCAGCAGGTGCAGGCAGGCCAGCGACGAATAGCCGGTGCCGAAGTCGTCCAGCGCCAGCCGCACGCCGGCGGCCTTGAGGGCACGCAGCATGGCCTGCACCTGCTCGTCCTGCGCCGCGAAGCTTTCGGTGACCTCGAGCTGCAGCTGCTCGGGCCGCATGCCGTTGGCCTGCAGCACGGCCTGCACCTCGGGCACCAGGCCGGCCTGCTTGAGCTGCGCGCGCGACAGGTTGACCGCCAGCAGGCCCGGCGCCCGCTCGCCCCAGCGCGTGCGCCACTGCGCAAACTGCGCGCAGGCCACGGCCAGCACCCGCTCGCCGATGGCGTCGATGAGCCCGCATTCCTCGGCCAGGCCGATAAACTGCGCCGGCGGGATGTCGCCGCGCTCGGGGTGCCGCCAGCGCACCAGCGCCTCCACACCGGCCAGGCGCCGCGTCGCCAGTTCGACCACCGGCTGGTAGACGACATACAGCTCGTCGGCCTGCAGCGCGCGCCGCAGGTCGCGTTCGAGCTCCAGCGCCGTGCGCACGCGTTCGTGCATCGACGCATCGAACACCATCCAGCGGCCGCGGCCGGCGCGCTTGGCCTCGTACATGGCGGTATCGCAGTCGCGCAGCACGGCACCGGCATCGTCGCCGGCCTGCTCGGCGCCGACGATGCCGATGCTCACGCCGACATGCACCGGGTGCGAGCCCAGTTCGAAGGGGCGCGACAGCTCGACCAGCAGGCGGTCGGCCACCGCGCAGGCCGCGTCGACATGGTGGATGCCTTCGAGCACGATGACGAATTCATCGCCGCCGATGCGCGCAGCGGTGTGCAGCTCCGAACCCACGCGTGCGACGGCATCGCCGGGGCGCAGCGTCTCTTCCAGCCGCGCGGCCACCTGGCGCAGCAGCTCGTCACCGGCGCCGTGGCCCAGGGTGTCGTTGACCTGCTTGAAGCGGTCGACATCCATGAACAACACCGCAAAGCCATAGCCCGGGTGTCGGCGGCGGTGCTCGATGGCGCGCTGCACCCGTTCGAGCACCACGCTGCGGTTGGGCATGCGCGTGAGCGGGTCGCGCCGCGCCGAGTCGCTCAGCTCGTCGAGCAGGCGGCGGCGTTCGGTCATGTCGACGTAGCAGGCCACCACGCCGTCGGGCCGGCCCAGCGCGTCGCGCAGCGGTTCGGTATGGGCCAGCAGCCAGCGGCGGCCGCCTTCGCCGTCGTCCAGGCCCAGCAGCTGGCCGCGCGCGCCCTCGCCGCTGCGCAGGCTGCGCTGCACCGGCAGCTCGGCGGCCTCCAGCGGCTCCAGGTCCTCTTGCAGCGGGCCGCGCTGCATCAGCGCATCGGCGGCGTCACCCGGCTGCAGGCCCAGCAGCGACTGCGCGGCGCGGTTGGCGTCGAGCACGGCCCCCTGCCGGTCGTGCACCACCAGCGCGGTGGGCAAGGCGGACAGCAGCGCGGCGCTGCGCAGGCGCTGCGTCACCTGGTCGGTGATCTCGGTCTCGACGGCGATGAAGCCGGTGAGTTCGCCGGCGACGTTGCGCAGCGGCTGCAGGTCGGCGTCGATCCAGTAGTCGCGGCCGTCGCGCGAGCGGTTGAGCAGCTCCACCCGCAGCGGCAAACCGTCATCGAGCGCAGCCCGCAGGCGGGCCAGGGTGGCGGGGTCGGTGCGTTCGCTTTGCAGCAGCACGCCCGGGTCGGCACCCAGCACTTCGTGCAGCTCGTAGCCGGTGGTGCGCGTGAAGGCCCGATTGGCCCACACGATGCGGCGTTCCCGGTCGGTGACGATCACCAGGTTGCCGGTGTGCTCGGCCACCAGCGCCAGGGGTTCGTTCTCGGCCGCCTGCTGGGCCAGCCGCCGTGCCTGCGCCTGCAGCGTGCGCAGCGCCGGTGCAACGACGGCCAGCGCCAGCAGCAGCAGGGCCAGCGTGACGCCGGCGCCCCAGCGCCCGCTCTGCGCCACCGCCTGCTGGCGGGCCCGGGCGTGCACCTGCAATTCGGCCACCAGCGCCTGCGCCGCCTGCGCGGCCCGGTCGGCCTCGCGCTGCACGCCCTGCAGGCTCTCGGCCAGCTGATCCTGGCGCTCGGCATCCAGGTGCGACAGCAGCGCGTCCGCGCGGTACCACAGCCGCTCGCGGGCATCCTGCCAGCGCCCGAGCACGTCGGCCAGGCGCTGGCGCTCGGCCAGGCCCTCGTGCCGGATGCTGTCCGCCCAGGGCTGGATGCGCAAGGCATCCCGCCGCGACTGCAGCAATTCCTGCTCCAGCTGGCCGCCCATCGTCACGGCATTGGCGGGCGCGGCAGCGATCAGTGCCGCCAGGCGTCCGATGCGCTGCGTCAGCAGCGCATGCCGGTTCGACGCGTCGATGGCCGCGGCCACGCGCGCGTCGGCCTCGCTGCTTTGTTGCGTCTGCCAGGCCTGCCACAAGGTGGTGGCGGCGATGGTGGCAAAGGCCAGATAGAGCGCGGCGCGCGCGCGCCGCCAGCCGGCCTGCGGTGCGGGGGGCGCCGCAGCATCGGCCGCTTGGTGGCGCCTGGCGTGGTCGGTTGGGTGCACGGGCATGAGGGGTCGGCCCGGATGGAGCCACCCTGGCCCTATCGGCGCTCACGCGTGGACCTTGAGCTGCAGCAAGGCCCATCGGTGACCGATGTCGCGCGGCGCCGCTGCGCCGGCTTTCAGGGCGGCGCCGGACGAGCGATGCGATCGGCGCGGCCCGAACGCAGCGCACACCACCAGCCCAGTGCCGCCGCGCCGACCGCTGCCCAGAAGACGGCACGGATGCCGAACTGCGTGCTCAGCCAGCCGCCGGCCAGGCCACCCACCACGCCCGAGACACCGTAGCCCAGCACCGTATACAAGGCCTGGCCGCGCCCGCGCAGCGGACCCGGAAAGTGCCGGGTGATGATCGCGATGCAGGCTGCATGCTGGGCGGCGAAGGTCAGCAGGTGCAGCGCCTGTGCCAGCACCAGCACGGCGATCTGGGCGCCGAGGGCCGCGGTGAGCACGAAGCGCAGCACCGAGGCCGCCGCCGCCCACTGCAGCCAGGCATGCGGCGTCAGGCGGTCGAAGAAGCGCCCCTGCCACCAGAAGAAGGCGATCTCCACCGCCACCGACACCGCCCACAGCAGGCCCACCGTCGCCTTGCCGTGGCCCAGCGCGTCCAGGTAGAGCGAGAAGAAGGTATAGAGGCTGGTGTGCGCCAGCACGGTGAAGAAGACGGCGGCGAAGAACCAGGCCACCACCGGCCGGCGCAGCACGCTCAGCACCGGCGGCACGCCCTCGCGGCCGTGTGCGGGCTCGCGCGCCGCGGGCAGGCGCAGCGCCGTCAGCAGCAGCCCCGCATAGGTGGCCACCACCAGCCCGGGGAAGAGCCCGATGCCCACGCGCTCGAGCAGCACGCCGAAGACCACCACCGCGGCGATGAAGCCCATCGACCCCCAGACGCGCACGCGGCCATAGCGGCCGGCATCCATGCCGTTGCCGGTGGCCAGGTGGCGCGCCAGCGTGGCCTCGGTCAGCGGCACGACGCCGCCATTGGCCAGGAACAGCAGCGCGGTGCAGACCGCCACCGCGGCATAACCCCGCACCCACAGCAGCGCACAGGCCGCCAGCAGCGACAGCCCGGCCGCCAGCTGCACCAGGCGCACGCGCGGCGTGCCATGGTCGCCCAGCCAGCCCCAGGCATAGGGGCCGACGACGCGCGTCCAGGCCTGCAGCGACGCGATGGTGCCGATGGCCAGCGTGGAAAAGCCGAGTTCCTTGAACCACAGCGGCGCAAACGGGTTGAAGGCCCCGATCGACGCGAAGTAGCAGAACCAGAGCGCGCCGAAGGCGCCCAGTCGTGGCGCCGGCGGCGCGGGCGGCGCAGGCGGCGCCGGCGCGGGCGTCATCCCCCGGGCCGCTGGCCGGCGATGGGGGCTTGCGGCAGCTGCACGTCGCCGCATTGCGCGCGGTGGCGCAGCACATGGTCCATCACCACCAGCGCCAGCAGCGCCTCGGCGATGGGCGTGGCGCGGATGCCCACGCAGGGGTCGTGGCGGCCGTGGGTCTCGACCAGGGTCGGCTGGCCGGCGCGGTCGATCGACGCACGGGGCAGCCGGATCGAACTGGTGGGCTTGATGGCCAGGCGCACCACCAGGTCCTGCCCCGTGCTGATGCCGCCGAGCACGCCGCCGGCACGGTTGCCGGCAAAGCCTTCGGGCGTGAGCTCGTCGCCATGCTGGCTGCCGCGCTGGGCGACGACCGCGAAGCCGTCGCCGATCTCCACGCCCTTGACGGCATTCAGGCCCATCATCGCCCACGCGATATCGGCGTCGAGGCGGTCGTACAGCGGCTCGCCCAGCCCGACCGGCACGCCGCTGGCACGCACCTCGATGCGCGCGCCGCAGCTGTCACCCGCCTTGCGCAGCGCATCCATGTGCGCTTCCAGCTGCGCGATCAGGCTGGCATTGGCGGCGAAGAAAGGGTTGCGCGGAATGTGCTCGAGCCCCTCGAAGGGGATCTCAACCTCGCCCAGGGCGCTCATCCAGCCGGTGAAGGTGGTGCCGTGCCGTTCCCGCAGCCACTTGCGCGCCACCGCGCCGGCGGCCACCGTGGGCGCGGTCAGCCGCGCCGACGAGCGCCCGCCGCCGCGCGGGTCGCGCAGGCCATATTTGCGCCAGTAGGTGTAGTCGGCGTGGCCGGGGCGGAAGGTATCGAGGATGTTGCCGTAGTCCTTGCTGCGCTGGTCGGTGTTGCGGATCAGCAGCGCGATCGGCGTGCCGGTGGTCTGCCCTTCGTAGACGCCCGAGAGGATCTCCACCGCATCGGGCTCGTTGCGCTGCGTGACGTGGCGGCTGGTGCCGGGGCGGCGGCGGTCGAGCTCGACCTGGATGTCGGCTTCGCACAGTGCCAGCCCGGGCGGGCAGCCGTCGATCACGCAGCCGATGGCCGGGCCGTGGCTCTCGCCGAAATTGGTGACGCGAAAGAGTTCGCCGAAGGTGGAGCCGGGCATCGGTCTGTGGGCAGCAGCAAGGCATGGATTCTAGGTTTGGCCCCGCCGCCTGTCCGTGCCGTCGGGCGCAAAAGGGGCAGCGGTGGGTGCAGCGCGCGTGCCAGGTCAACTCCCGCGATGGGTGATGGGGCCTCACCCAACCAGGTGATATGGTCTTCCCGCAGTCGAGGCCTCTTGCGGCCCGCCAGCTGCGGCCCGTGCACGTCGGCGGTGGCACGATGCGCGCCATGGTGGGCCGGCGCGCCGCGCAGGCACCGGCGGGGAGATCGACGATGACCAAGCCCTTGCAATCGCGCCTGCGTGCACGCTGGTGGAAGGCTGGCCCCATGGCCTTGGATGTGGCGCAGCGCAGCGGCCCGGCTCGCCTGGCCTTCGCGCCGTGGCAAGCGCTCGTGCTGGCTGCGGCCGCCATGGCCGCGCCGGCCTGGGCGCAGGAGGCGGCGCTGGCGCGCGCGCAGGAGATCGTGCTCGGCAAGTGCTTCATCTGCCATGGCACCGAGGGCGAGAGCTCGAGCCCGGTCTTCCCGCGGCTGGCGGGCCAGCACGCGGGCTACGTGGCGCGGCAGCTGGCCGACTACCGCAGCGGCCGGCGCCAGAGCGCGACGATGAAGCCCATGGTCGAGGACCTGAATGACGCCGACTTTGCCGCGCTGGGGCTGTGGTTCGAGCGCCAGCCGGTGCGCGCGCATGCGGTGGACGATCCCGATCTGGCGCAGGTGGGCCGCTTCGTCTACCTGCGCGGCAACCCTTACAGCGGCGTGGCCGCCTGCGCCGGCTGCCATGGCACGGGGGCGCAGGGCAGCGAGACGCTGCCGCGGCTGGCGGGCCAGCATGCGCTGTATACCGAGAAGCAGCTGCGGCAGTTCAGCACGCGCGAGCGCAGCAACGACAACGCCGTCATGCACGGCATCGCCACCCAGCTGACCGCGCTGGAGATGAAGGCCGTTTCGGCCTACCTCAGCGGGTTGAAGTAGGCCGCGGACCGCAGCCGCGCGCGGGCGCGACACCCGGCGCGTCAGCCGGTGCGTCAGCCGGTGCGTCAGCCGGTGCGTCAGCCGGCAAGCATGTCGGCCCAGATATTTTCAGCCCACGACAGTGCGTAGCGGCCTTCGATCTGGTTGGCCGCGGCGCTGAGGCCGCCCGAGCCGGGCACGGTCTTGAAGGTCTTGCCCGCCGCGTCGTACTGGTGCACCGAGGCCACGTGCACCACGTCGCGCGCGGTGACGAAGCTGTAGCAGGTGTTCATCACCACCGGCGTGGCATTCACCGGCTGGCCGGTCAGCTGCGCGATGATCGCCGCCGCCGCCACCTTGGCATGCTGGTTGGCCATGTGGCCGCTCTTGGGCATCGCCGGCGCGGAGAAGGTGGCATCGCCCAGCACGTGGATGCCCGCCGCGGCGGTGCTCTCCATCGTCAGCCAGTTCACGCCGACCCAGCGGTTGTTCATGTTGACGAGGCCGGCGCTGCGCGCGATGTCGCCGGCGCGCTGCGCCGGCACGACATTGAGCACGTCGGCCTTCACGTCCTCGAATTCGAGCCTGGCGGTGGTGCCCGAGACCTCCTTCAGCACCGAGTTGGCACGGTATTCGACGAGGCCGGCATAGTGGTCGGCCCAGGCCTTGCGGAACAGCCCGGCCTTGGAGGTGATGTCGGGGTTGGCGTCGAGCACCAGCACCTTCGAGCGCGGCTTGTGCTGCTTGAGGTAGCTGGCCACCATGCAGGCGCGCTCGTAGGGTCCGGGCGGGCAGCGGTAGGGCGCCAGCGGGATCGCCAGCGCATAGACGCCGCCGTCGCGCATCGCCTCGAGCTGCGCGCGCAGCGCGGTCGTCTGCGGGCCGGCCTTCCAGGCATGCAGCACCCGGCCGCTGTCCAGCGCCGCCTGCAGACCGCCGACCTGTTCGGGCATGAAGTCGATGCCGGGGCTGAGCACGAGGCGGTCGTAGGCCACTTCGCCGCCGCCGGCCAGGCGCAGCTTCTTGCCGGCGACATCGACGGCACCGACCTCGGCGCGCACGACATTGACGCCCATGGCCTGCAGCCCGGCGTAGCCGCGCGTGACATCCTCGATGCGCTTGTGGCCGCCGATCACGAGGTTGGAGATCGGGCAGGACACGAAGCTGGCGTTGCGCTCGATCAGCGTCACGTCGATGGCCGGCGCCCACATCTTCAGGTAGCGCGCGGCGGTGGCGCCGCCGAAGCCGCCGCCGACGATGGCGACGCGGCCGAGCGAGGGGCCGCCCGTCGTGGCGCAGCCCGACAGGGCGAGCGTGGCGCCGGCGCCGGCGCCGACGAGGATGCGGCGACGGGACAGGCCGCGGAGTTGCGTGGTCATGTTCGTTGCTCCCTCACTTGGCGGCCGGCTTCTGGGCGGCGAAATACGCTGCAATCTGCTCGACCTGGGCCTCGGTATAGCCCTTGGCGATCTGGTGCATGATCGTCGCGGGCATATTGCCGGAGCGGAAGTCGTTCATGGCGGCGACGATCTTCGCGGCCGAGACGCCGGCCAGCGGCTTCATCTCGCCGCGCGCGGCGCCGTTGGTGCCGTGGCAGTTGGCGCAGGTGGCGGCCAGGTTGCGCCCCAGCGTGGACTGCTGCGCAGCGGCCGGCAGGGCCAGGGCCGCCAGGGCGGCAGCGGTCAGGGTGCAGGTGAGGAGCGTGTGGCGCATGGGGTCCTTCTCGCAGAATACGCGTGAGGGCATTGTTCTCGACCCGCGCCCCGGTGCCGCTGGGGCTTGCCCGTAGTAACTTCTGCAATGGCGCGCGGAATTGCCGGCGGCGGCCCACATGGCAGCCTGCCCTCAGCCGCCTTCGCGCTGGACGCGCTCGCGCTGGCGCGCGATCCGGGGGCGCACCGCATCGAGCAGCGCAGCGACCTCGGGCCGCGCCGCGATGGCGGCCAGCGCCGGGTCGGCCGCCAGGCCCCAGACGCGGCGCCAGCCTGCCTCGACCGCGGCGCGCAGGGCGGCGATCGACGCATCGGCCTCGCCGCTGAGGGCGAGCAGCCGCGCGCGCTGGTGCAGCAGGCTGTGCCAGATGCAGCCGCCCCGCTCGTAGCGGGCGATCTCGTCGCGCGCCAGCGCCAGCCAGGCGTCGGCGTCCTGCTGCTGCAACCAGCGCGCGACCGCGGCCACGTCGAGTGGGGGCATGCGGTCGAGAAAGACGCCGTATGCACCATGCACGTGGGTGTGTTCGAGCGGCCAGCGCGAGGCGACCTCGGCCAGCGCCTGGCGCGCCGCTGCGGCGTCGCCGTGCTGCATGGCGCCGAGCGCGGCACCCAGCCAGTCACCCAGCGCCGCCGCCGGCCCGGCCGGCAGCGGCAGCGGCGGCGCCCCGTCCTGCGCGCCCAGGCCCTGGCGCAGCATCACCGCCCCGTAGTCCGAGGCCCAGCCACCGTGGCTGCGGTGCGCGGCCAGGGCCTGGCGCGCCAGCGCCGGCAGGCCCAGGTCGGCCTGGGCCCAGGCCAGCTCCAGCCACAGGTCGGCGCGGCGCTTCTCGAGCGCCAGCGCGGCGCGGTAGCCCAGCACCGCATCGTCGAGCCGCCCGCGCGCGTAGCCGACCAGCGCCTGGCCCCAGAGCGGATTCGGGTGCTGCGGCGCGAGTTCGCGCGCGCGGTCGAAGTGCTGCAGCGCCTGTTCGCCCAGCCCGGCGAACATCGTTTCGGTGCCCAGGCGCGCACGGATCTGGAAGTCCAGCGGGTTGAGCTCGGCGGCCACCGCGTAATGCGGCATCGCCTCGCGCGGCCGGCCCTCGTGGGCGTAGCTGACGCCGAGCCAGAAGTGCGCGGCGGCCAGGCTCGGCCGCAGCGCGATCGCGCGGCGCAGCGGTTCGCGCGCGCGCTCGTGCTCGCGCAGCTTGATGTGCAGCAAGCCCTGCACCGCCAGCACATCGGGTGCGCCGGGCGCCTCGGTCAGCGCGCGGTCGAGCGCACGGCGCGCATGCGCCAACGCCGTGCCGTGGTCGAAGGACACGCCGTAGTCGGTCTCGGCCAGCCAGCCGGTGGCAAGCCCCGCATGCGCCTGGGCAAAGGCAGGCGCGATCGCGATGGCGCGCCCGAAGCCCTCGCGCGCCGCCAGCAGCGCCTCCGGCGTGCGCTGGCGCAGCGCGTGCAAGCCCTGCACGTAGGCCTCGAAGGCCGCCAGCGGGGGCTCGGGGTGTCGCGGCGGCGGCAGCGACGACAGCCCGAGTGCGGCCAGCGTGTGTTGCGCGACCAGCCGCGGCAGCTGCGGCAGCTGCGCCGTCGGGCGCACGAGGCGGTCGCTCCAGCGCACGCGGGTGGCGCGCGCGTCGTGCAGCGTCAGCGTCACGCCCACCGTATCACCCTCGCGCCGCACGGTGCCTTCGAGCACCAGCGCGACGCCGAGCTGGCGCGCCACCTGCGCCGGATCGAGCGCGCCGGCGCGGAAGGCCTGCGAGGAGTCGCGCGCGACGACGCGCAGGCGGGCGTCGTCCGCCAGCTGGCGAATGACCTCTTCGGACAGCGCATCGGCCAGCGCCGGGCCGTCGAGCGCGGGCGACTCGTCGCTGAAGGCGGTGACGGCCAGCCGCAGCGGCGCGCCGGCCGCACCGCGCGGCGCCGACCGCCACCACCACAGCGCCGCTGCGGCCAGCACCGGCAGCACGGCGCCAGCCGCGATCGCCGCGCGCCGCCGCGTCGACGCCGGCGTCGACGTCGGCGCCGGCACCGGCACGGCGGCGGCCTCCGGCGCCGGCACCGGCACGGCGGCGGCCTCCGGCGCGGGCACCGGCACGGCGGCGGCCTCCGGCGCCGCGTGCCGCACGGGCGCCACCAGCCGGTAGCCCTTGCGCGGCACGGTGACGATGTAGCTCGGGTGGTCGGTATCGTCGCCGAGCTGGCGGCGCAACTGCGCCACGCTCTGGTAGAGCGAATTCGGCGTCACGATCACGTCCTTCCAGACGGTGTCGATCAGCTCGTCGGCCAGCACCAGCTCGCCCGGGCGCTCCGCCAGCGCCATCAGCAGCCGCATCTTGCGCGGCTCGAGCTTGACCGTCTGCTCGCCGCGGCGGATCAGGTCCAGCGACGGCTCGACACACCAGTGGCCGATCCACAGCGCCTGCCCCATCGCATAGTTGGCCCGCCGCGCGCCCATGCCGACTCCCGTCGTTGCCGCGGGGCGATCCTACGGCGGCCGCCGGCGGCGCGCGCAAGTCCTTGATTCGCAAGCATTCAGAAATCCTTCAGCGAAGCACCAGCGCAAGCTCAGGACGCCGCGTCGGCGATCCGCTCCACTGCCGCCAGGTCGCCGCGGAACGGGTCCGCGGCATCCCAACCCCGTGAGGAACGCCATGAACCGCATGCTTGCCAACACCCTCGGCTGTCTCGTCACCACGCTGGCGGCGCTGGCCGGCCCGCTGCCCGCCCTGTCGCAGCCGACCGCCACCCTCGTCGTCGGTGCCGACGGCCATGCGCTGGCCGCGACCGCCGACGCGCTGCCGCAGGACCCCGAGGCGACGACGCGCGCCGGCCGCTACGCCACCCCGCGGCAGGCCCACCAGACCAAGCTCGGGCTCGGCGCGGCCGTCCTGCTGGTCGACGTGCGTTCGCCCGAGTCGCGCCGGCGCTCGGCCATCGACGTGGCTGCCGACCTGCAGGCGCCGCTGTGGACGGCCAACGGCCGCGACCTCGTGCCGGCCTTCGTCGCCAGCGTCGACCGTCGCGTCGCCGGCATGCCGCGCGGCCGCGCCACGCCGGTGCTGCTGCTGTGCGAGGACGGCCGGCTGGCGGCGGTGGCCGCCGAGCGGCTGGCCGATGCCGGCTATGCCAACGCGATCGTCATCACCGGCGGCCTGCACGGTGAAGTCGACGGCGGCCGGCCGGGCTGGATGGCCGCGGGCTTGCCGGTCATCAAGACCGTGGCCGCCATGCGCAAGGCGGTGTCGCGCGGCCCCGGCGACGGTCCGCTGACCCGCGGGTTCTGACCGTCGGGCGACGCCGCCGCGCCGATGCGGGCTGCGCCGGCCGCTGGTTCGGCATCGCGTCACGGCGCCGGCGGCGGCGGCGCTCAAGCCGGCGCCGCAACGGCCGAAGAGCCTGCCGACGACGGCAGTACCTGGAGGGCCCGGCGATGTTCGAACTGAGACCCCTGAAACGCCTGCACGGCATCGGTGCGCAGCTGCTGCTGGCCTTTGGGGGCATGCAGCTGGCGATGCTGGGGGCCTGCGCGGCAGCCGCCTTGGGCATCTGGCAGCTGGGTGCCGAGCAGGCGGACCGGGTGGCACAGTCGCGCCAGCTGGAGACGGTGGCCCAGTGGTCGGCAGCGGTGCAGTCCAACCTGGAACGGGCACTGAATGCCACCCGGCTCGAAGCCGCCATCGGCGACGACGACGCCGTGCGCGCACGCCTGGCCCCGCTGCTCGACGGCCTGGTGCAGGAGATGGCGGCCGGCGCCGAGTCGAGTGCGCAACTGCAGCGGCAGCTGGCCCCGGCGGCAGCCGGCGATGCCGAGCTGGCCGCGCGCATGGCCGAGGTGGCCGACAAGCGCAACCGCTTCGTCACGCTGCGTGCCGCCATCCGCGACGACCTGCAGATGGGCGAAGGGGGCCCGCGCGTCGAGGCCGAACTGGTGCCCGCGGCACGCGCGATGCTCGAAAGCCTGGGGCGCCTGGGCATCATGCTCGTCGAACGCACGCGCAGCGCGGAGTCGGCGGTGCGCGCCCGGGTGGGCCAGGCGCTGGCCTGGCTGGCCGGCGGCTTCGTGCTCGCCGCGGCCTGCGGCCTGCTGCTGGCGGTGCGCAGTGCGCGCCGGGTGGCACGGCCGCTGCGCGACGCCGCGGCGCTGGCGCGCCGCATCGCCGATGGCGACCTGTCGGCAGCACCGGGATCGGTGCGCAAGGACGAGATCGGCGACCTGCAGCGCGCGCTGGCGACGATGCAGGCATCGCTGGCCGCGCTGGTCAGCGACATCCGCGACACCGCCGCCGGGCTGCGCGAGGCCAGCGCCGAGGTTGCCGCCGGCAACCAGGACCTGAGCCAGCGCACCGAGATGGCGGCGTCGAGCCTGCAGCAGACTGCCGGCGCGATGGAGCAGCTGACGGGCACGGTGACGCAGACCGCGGCGTCGGCACGCAGCGCCGATGCGCTGGCCGGCCAGGCGGCCGAGGTGGCGCGCCGCGGCGGCGACGTGGTGGCGCGCGTGGTGTCGACGATGGACGCCATCAACGGCAGCTCGAAGAAGATCGCCGACATCATCGGCGTCATCGACGGCATCGCCTTCCAGACCAACATCCTGGCGCTCAATGCCGCCGTCGAGGCCGCCCGTGCCGGCGAGCAGGGACGCGGCTTTGCCGTGGTGGCCGGCGAGGTGCGCAGCCTGGCCCGACGTTCGGCCGAAGCCGCGCGCGAGATCAAGGCGCTGATCGGCGATTCGGTCACCCGCGTCGAGGGCGGCGCACGGCTCGTCGGCGAGGCCGGCGCGACCATGGACGAGATCGTCGCCAGCGTCGGCCAGGTGGCGCGCACGATCGGCGAGATCGGCACCGCGACCGCGCAGCAGACGCAGGGCATCGGCGAGATCCACCATGCCGTGAGCGCCCTCGACCACATGACGCAGCAGAATGCCGCGCTGGTCGAGCAGAGCGCGGCCGCTGCCGCCAACCTGCGGGCGCAGGCCGAAAACCTGGGCCGGGCGGTGGCGGTCTTCCGCGTGCAGGCGGCGGCGGGCTGAGCTCAGGCCCTGGGCTGTCCGCCCTCGGCCGCGTCTTCGCCTTCGGGCCAGTCGCGGATGTAGGCCTTGAGCATGCGGTTTTCGAAATCCTGCGCGTCGACCACGCTCTTGGCCACGTCGTAGAAGCTGATCACGCCCATCAGCTCGCGCCGGTCCATCACCGGCAGGTAGCGCGCATGGCTTTGCAGCATCATGCGGCGCACCTCGTTGATGTCGGTCTCGGGCGTGCAGGTCATCGGGGCGTCGTCCATCACCGAGCGCACGCGCCGCTGGCCGAAGCTGCCGCCGTTGGCGACCACGGCCTTGATGACCTCGCGGAAGGTCAGCATGCCGACCAGGTCGCCGAGGTCCATCACCACCAGCGAGCCGATGTCGAGCTCGGCCATGGTGCGCGCGGCGTCGGCCAGCGGCAGGTCGGGCGTGACGGTATAGAGCGTGCTGCCCTTGACGCGCAGGATGTCGGAGACTTTCATGGGTGGGCTTCGGCAAGGTCGGCCGGGCTCGGCTGCGGGTCAATATAGCCCACAATGCCGGCTCTTCCGCTGCAGGCAAAACCCCCATGGCCGGCCCCTCCGACCCCGGATTCGACACCCTGGCGCTGCACGCCGGCGCCGCCCCCGACCCCGCCACCGGCGCGCGCGCGGTGCCCATCCACCTGAGCACCAGCTTTGTCTTCGAAAACAGCGAGCACGCGGCCAGCCTGTTCAACATGGAGCGCTCGGGCCATGTCTACAGCCGCATCAGCAACCCGACCAACGCGGTGCTGGAAGAGCGCGTGGCGGCACTGGAAGGCGGCAGCGGCGCCATCGCCGTGGCCAGCGGCCAGGCGGCGCTGCACCTGGCGGTGGCCACGCTGGCCGGTGCCGGCTCGCACATCGTCGCCAGCTCGGCGCTGTATGGCGGCAGCCACAACCTGCTGAGCTACACGCTGGCGCGCTTCGGCATTCAGACCACCTTCGTCAAGCCGCTGGACATCGACGGCTGGCGCGCGGCGATCCGCCCCACGACGCGCCTGCTGTTCGGCGAGACGCTGGGCAACCCGGGGCTGGACGTGCTGGACATCCCCACCGTGAGCGCCATCGCGCACGAGCACGGCCTGCCGCTGCTGGTGGACAGCACCTTCACCACGCCCTGGCTGATGAAGCCCTTCGACCATGGCGCCGACCTCATCTTCCATTCGGCGACCAAATTCCTGTCGGGCCATGGCACCGTGGTCGGCGGCGTGCTGGTCGACAGCGGGATGTTCGACTGGGCGGCGTCACATGAAAGGTTCGGCCACTTCCCCGAGCTGAGTGCGCCCTACGCCGGCTTCCACGGCATGGTGTTCAGCGAGGAGAGCACGGTCGGCGCCTTCCTGCTGCGCGCGCGCCGCGAGGGCCTGCGCGACTTCGGCGCCTGCATGAGCCCGCACACCGCCTGGCTGATCCTGCAGGGCATCGAGACGCTGCCGCTGCGCATGGCGCGGCATGTCGACAATACGCGCAAGGTGGTGGCCTTCCTCAGCCGCCACCCGCTGGTCGCCGGCGTCGGCTACCCCGAACTGGAAGGCCACCCCAGCCACGCGCTGGCCCGGCAGCTGCTGCCGCGCGGCTGCGGCAGCGTCTTCAGCTTCGACCTCAGGGGCAGCCGCAAGCAGGGCCAGGCCTTCATCGAAGCGCTGAAGATCTTCAGCCACCTGGCCAACGTGGGCGACTGCCGCAGCCTGGTCATCCATCCGGCCAGCACCACGCATTTCCGCATGGACGACGCGGCGCTGGCGGCGGCCGGCATCACGCCGGGCACGATCCGGCTGAGCATCGGCCTGGAGGATCCGGACGACCTCGTCGACGACCTCAAGCGGGCGTTCAAGGTGGCGGAGAAGGCGGCATGATGAACGTGCAAGTGCACGGCCGCAGCGCGGCCGTCTATACCGGCGGCAAGCCCTTCGATCCCGCCCTGCCCTGCATCGCCTTCGTGCATGGCGCGCTCAACGACCACAGCGGCTGGACGCTGCTGGCGCGCTGGCTGGCGCACCACGGATGGTGCGTGCTGGCGGTGGACCTGCCGGGCCATGGCGGCAGCGAGGGCCCGGCGCTGCCCAGCGTCGAGGCCTGCGCCGACTGGCTGCTGGCGGTGATGGACGCCGCCGGCGTGCAGCAGGCGGCGGTGGCCGGCCACAGCATGGGCAGCCTGATCGCGCTGGAAGCCGCGGCGCGGGCGCCAGCGCGCATCACGCGGCTGATCATGATCGGCACCGCCTACCCGATGCAGGTCAGCGAGGCCTTGCTGACCACCGCGCGCGAGCAGCCGCTGAAGGCCATCGACATGGTCAACAGCTTCTCGATCAGCAGCATCGCCAGCAAGCCCAGCTACCCGGGCCCGGGCATGTGGCTGCACGGCAGCAGCCGCGCGCTGATGCGGCGCACGCTGCGCGGCGGCGGCGTCGTCGACGGCCGCAACCTCTTCGAGCACGACTTCCGCGTCTGCGATGCCTATGCCCACGGGCTGGAGGCGGCCGCGCAGGTGCGCTGCCCGGTGACGCTGATCCTCGGCAAGGCCGACCAGATGACGCCGCCCAGGGTCACCAGGGACATCGCCGCGGCGCTGAAGGCGCATGTGGTGATGCTCGACAGCGGCCACCACCTGATGGCCGAGCAGCCCGATGCCATGCTGGCGGCGGTGCGCGGCGCGCTGGGCTGAAGGCCGGACGGCGCCACCGGGCAGCCCCACCAGGCAGCCCCGGGGCCACGCCGGCCGGTGCGGCGGGCCTGCCGACGCCGGGGGTGCTCAGCCTTCGGTGCGCAGGCGGAAGCGCTGCAGCTTGCCGGTCTCGGTGCGCGGCAGGCTGCCGCGAAACTCGATCGCGCGCGGGTATTTGTACGGCGCGATGGTCTGCTTGCAGAAGTCCTGCAGGTCCTTTGCCAGCGCGTCGTCGCCGGCGTGGCCGGGCTTGAGCACGACGAAGGCCTTGACGATCTGGCCGCGCGCCTCGTCGGCCACGCCGACGACGCCGCATTCGGCCACCGCCGGGTGCAGCAGCAGCGCCGATTCCACCTCCGGCCCGGCGATGTTGTAGCCGCCGCTGATGATCATGTCGTCGGTGCGCGCCTGGTAGACAAACTGGCCGTCGTCGTCGATCAGGTAGGCGTCGCCGGTCAGGTTCCAGCCACCTTGCACATAACTGGCCTGGCGATCGTCGGCCAGGTATTTGCACCCGGTGGGGCCCTTGACGGCCAGGCGACCGACCTGACCATGCGGCAGTTCGCGCCCCTGCTCGTCGAGCACGGTGGCGACATAGCCCGGCACCGGCAGCCCGGTGGCGCCAGGCCTGGCGTGCGCCTCGTCGGCGCTGATGAAGATGTGGAACAGCTCGGTCGAGCCGATGCCGTCGATGAGCTCGATGCCGGTGGCCTGCTTCCACAGCGCGCGCGTGGCCGCGGGCAGCGCCTCGCCCGCCGAGACGCATTTGCGCAGCGACGTCAGATCGGGCCGCGGCGACGCGTCGGCCAGCGCCAGCGCCATCGCGCGGTAGGACGTGGGTGCGGTGAAGCACACACTCGCACGGTGCCGCTCGATGGCCGTCAGCAGCGCATCGGGGCTCACCTTCTCCAGCAGCACCGTGCTGGCGCCGATGGACAGCGGAAACATCAGCAGCCCGCCCAGGCCGAAGGTGAAGGCCAGCGGCGGGCTGCCGATGAAGCGGTCTTCGGCGCTGGCGCGCAGCACGTGCGGCGGCCAGCACCGGCAACCCGCGATGACGTCGCGGTGGAAGTGCATCGTGCCCTTGGGCACGCCGGTGGTACCCGAGGTGAAGGCGATCAGCGCGGTGTCGTCGGCGGCGGTGTCGACGGTGGCGAAATCGGTCGGCTGTGCGGCCATCTCGGCCTCCAGCGAACCCGCACCGCCGTCACCGTTGAAGAACAGCAACTGCGCCAGCTGCGGGCGATCGGCGCGCAGGGCCTGCAGCGCATCGGCCAGCCGCGCGTCGCACAGCGCATGCGTGACGCGTGCCTTGTCGACGAGCGGCTGCAGCTCGCGCTCGCGCAGCAGCGGCATGCTGCCGACGGCGATGCCGCCGGCCTTGATGACGCCGAACCAGCAGGCCGCCATCATCGGCGTATTGGCGCCGCGCAGCAGCACGCGGTTGCCGGCCACCAGCCCCAAGCGACGCACCAGCACATGGGCGATGCGGTTGGCCCTTTGCTGCAGCTCGGCATAGGTCCAGGCAAAGGGCTGGCCGTCGTGTTCGCCGATGACGGCGATGCGTTCGCCCTGCCCCTGGGCCACCCAGCGGTCCAGCAGCTCGGTGGCGACATTCAGCCGCTCGGGCAGCTGCAGCTCGGGACGGTCGAAGCGGAACTCCGGCAGCGCCGACGGCGGCGGCAGGTGGTCGCGGGCGAAGGTGTCGACGTGCGCGCTCGTGGCCATGCGGCAGGCGGCCCGGGCGGGGCCGGTGTAAGAGCTGATGTCGCGCCGATTCTTTGGCGATATAGTTTAGTTGTCAACTAATTCGGAGCGGCACGACATGGCCTCGACGGCTCGCCTGTGGGACATCTCGCCGCCCGTGGATGCACGCTCGCCCGTCTTCCCCGGCGATACGCCCTACCAGCAGCATTGGGTGGCCACGCTGGGCCCGGGCTGCCCGGTCAACGTCAGCGCGATCACGCTGTCGCCGCACGTGGGCGCGCATGCCGATGCGCCGCTGCATTACGACGCCGAGGGCGCGGCCGTGGGCACGCTGGCGCTGGAACCCTTCCTCGGCCGCTGCCGCGTCATCCACGCCATCGGCTGCGGGCCGCTGGTGCGGTGGCAGCACCTGGCGCATGCGCTGCACGACCTGCCGCCGCGCGTGCTGGTGCGCACCTGTGCGCGCGCGCCGCTCGAGCGCTTCGACGACGCGCTCACCGCCTACGCCGCCGACACCGTCGAACAGCTGGCCGATCGCGGCGTGCAGCTCATCGGCATCGACACGGCCAGCATCGACCCCGCCGACAGCAAGGCCCTGCCCAGCCACCAGGTGATCCGCCGCCGCGGGCTGCGCGTGCTGGAAAACCTGCTGCTCGACGACGTGCCCGAGGGCGACTACGAACTGATCGCGCTGCCGCTGAAGCTCACCAGCGCCGATGCCTCACCCGTGCGCGCCGTGCTGCGCGCGCTGACCTGAAAGGTTGCCCATGACCGACCTCAGCCGCGAGGCCGCCCTCGCCCTCGACGCCGCCGACCCGCTGGCGCCCTTGCGCGACCAGTTCGACATCCCCGCGGGCCTGATCTACCTCGACGGCAATTCGCTGGGCGTGCTGCCGCGCGCCACGCCGGCGCGTGTGCAGCAGGTGGTGCAGCAGGAATGGGGCCGGGGCCTGATCGGCAGCTGGAACAGCGCCGGCTGGATCGCGCTGCCGCAGCGCGTGGGCGACAAGATCGCGCGCCTGGTGGGCGCCGGCGCGGGCGAGCTGGTGTGCGCCGATTCGACCTCGGTCAACCTCTTCAAGGTGCTGAGCGCGGCGCTGGCCATCGCGCAGGCCGATGCCCCGCAGCGCCGCGTGATCCTGTCGGAGCGCAGCAACTTTCCGACCGACCTCTATGTCGCCGAGGCGCTGGCGCGCGAGCGCGGCTACACGCTGGCGCTGGCCGACACCGACGACATCCCCGCACGGCTGGACGACAGCGTGGCAGTGCTGATGCTCACCCACGTCAACTACCGCAGCGGCCGCATGCACGACATGGCGGCGCTGTCCACGGCCGCGCATGCGGTGGGCGCGCTGACGGTGTGGGACCTGGCGCACAGCGCCGGCGCGGTGCCGGTCGACCTGACCAATCACGGTGCCGACTTCGCCGTCGGCTGCGGCTACAAATACCTCAACGGCGGCCCCGGCGCGCCGGCCTTCGTATGGGCGCACCCGCGCCATGCCGACCGCTTCTGGCAGCCGCTGGCCGGCTGGATGGGGCATGCCGCACCGTTCGAGTTCACGCCCGGCTACCGGCCGGCGGCGGGCATCGCGCGCTACCTGTGCGGCACGCCGGCGGTGCTGGCGATGGCCGCGCTGGATTGCGGCGTCGACACCGTGCTGGCCGCCGAGCCGCTGGGCGGGCTGGCTGCGCTGCGCGCCAAGTCGCTGGCGCTGACGACGCTGTTTGCCGATCTGGTCGAGTCGCGCTGCAGCGGCCACGGTCTGGCGCTGGCATCGCCGCGCGACGAGGCCGAGCGCGGTTCGCAGGTCTGCCTGAGCCGCGCCGACGGCGCCTACGCCATCGTGCAGGCGCTGATCGCCCGTGGCGTGGTGGGTGACTATCGCGCCGGCGGCGTCGATCTGCCCGACATCCTGCGCTTCGGCTTCACGCCGCTGTATACCCGCTTCGTCGACGCCTGGGACGCCGCCGAGCAGTTGCGCCAGGTGCTCGAATGCGGCGACTGGCGCCGCGCCGAATTCAACCGGCGCCATGCCGTGACCTGACGGGAGACCCGCACCATGAGCTGCCCCTTTTCTGCCGCCGGCACCGCCGACGAAGGCACACCCGCTGCCGGCTCGCCCGAGGACGTGGTCCGGCAGGAGCAGGCGCGCCTGGACTTCAGCCGCGACATGAGCTATGGCGACTACCTGCACCTGGACCAGGTGCTGGACGCGCAGCGCCCGCTGTCGCCCGGCCACGACGAGATGCTCTTCATCGTGCAGCACCAGACCAGCGAGCTGTGGATGAAGCTGATGCTGCACGAACTGCATGCGGCCATCGGCAGCGTGGCGCAGGACCGGCTGCAGCCGGCCTTCAAGATGCTGGCGCGCGTCTCGAAGATCATGGAGCAGCTGGTGCACGCCTGGGACGTGCTGGCGACGATGACGCCGCCCGAATACAGCGCGATCCGCGCCTACCTGGCCAGCAGCAGCGGCTTCCAGAGCTGGCAGTACCGTTCGATCGAATTTGCACTGGGCAACAAGAATGCGGCCATGCTCGAACCGCACGCGCACCGGCCGGACCGGCTGCCGCAGGTGCAGGCCGCGTACGAATCGCCGTCGCTGTACGACGAGTCGCTGCGCCTGCTGGCGCGGCGCGGCCTGGCGGTGCCGGCCAGCCATGTGCAGCGCGACTGGACGCGCCGCTACGAGGCCAGCGACGCGGTGGTGGCCGCCTGGCTGCAGGTCTATCGCGACCCGGAACAGCACTGGGACCTGTACCAGCTGGGCGAGGAACTCACCGACCTGGAGGACGCCTTCCGCCTGTGGCGCTTCCGCCACGTGACCACGGTCGAGCGCATCATCGGCTTCAAGCGCGGCACCGGCGGCACCAGCGGCGTGGGCTATCTGCGCAAGATGCTCGACGTGGTGCTGTTCCCCGAGATCTGGAAGCTGCGCACCGACCTGTAGGGCCGGCGCCGGGCGCGCGCCGTCGATGCGCCATCAGTGCGTCATCAGTGCGTCATCAGCACCGGCAGCGTCATCGACTGCAGCACCGTGCGCGAAGCGCCGCCCAGCATCCATTCGCGCGCGCGCGCATGGCCGTAGCAGCCCATCACCAGCAGATCGGCGCTGCGCGTCGCCGCCTCGGACAGCAGCAACTCGCCGGCGCTGGCGCCAGCGACGTCGAAGCGGTGCAGCTGCGGCTTCACGCCGTGGTGGTCGAGCCAGGCTTCGATCGATTCGCTCGCCGCCCTCGCGCCCGCCTCGTCCTCGGCCCCGATCAGTACATGCACCGCCTCGGCGGCCTGCAGCAGGGGCAGCGCGGCGCTGACGGCACGTGCCGCCTCGCGTGTCTCCTTCCAGGCCACCAGCACCGTGCGGCCGACGGTCTCGGGCAGGCCGATGTGCGGCACCACCAGCGCCGGCCTGCCGCTGGCCACCAGCACCGACTCGACGAAATCAGCGGACACATCGGGCATCTGATCGCCGCGCGGCTGGCGCTGCCCCAGCACCAGCAGATCGGCATACAAGGCCCGGGCGACGACAGCCGGGACGCCGGCCGCGCTCGGCAGCTCGGCCCATTGCAGGCGGTCCAGCCCCTGCGTGCGCGCGGCGTCGAAGACGGCGCGCGCACGCAGGCGGCGATCGGCCTCGAATTCGGCGCGCACCGCGGCCATCGAATATTCGGGTGTATCGCCGAAGGGCATCAGCGCCTCGGCCGCAGTGGCCGCAAACAGCGCGGTGGCGCTGGCGTCCAGGCGCTGCGCCAGCTCGTGCGCCAGCCGCAGCCGTGCCGGGCAAGGCGCCGAGGTATCCAGGTGCACGAGGATCGAACGGATCGGGTTCATCGCGGTAGCCTCCATGGGGTGCCTCGGCCACATCATGCCCCAGGCCGCGCGCGCTGCCGATGACCGGCGACAACAGGGCCGCCGCTCGAAACCTGCGTGCTTGCAGGCCGGCCGCGCAGGGACGCCGCGCCGCACCGCCGACCCCCGTGGACAATACCGGCGCCGATGCCCGCACGCGGCGGCCCTGCATGCCGCTGGCGTCGATGCCCTGCCACCCGATCCCCCGATGTCGACCCTGCGCGCATTGCGCCCCGCCCTGCCGATCCTGATCGGCGCCTCGGTGATGCTCAGCCTGGCGATGGGCCTGCGGCAGAGCCTCGGCATCTTCATGCCGCCGCTGACCCGGGATACCGGCATCTCGGTCTCCGACTTCACGCTGGCGATTGCCGTCCAGAACCTCGCCTGGGGCCTGCTGCAGCCGCTGGCCGGTGCCTGGGCGGTGTGCCTGGGCATGCGGCGCCTGATGGTCGGCGGCGCAGCCTTGTATACCCTGGGCCTGGTGCTGCTGGCCACGTCCAGCGGGCTGGCCGGCGTGGTGCTGGGCGCCGGCGTGACCATCGGCGCCGCCCTGGCCTGCACCGGCAGCGCGCTGGCGCTGGCGGCGGCCTCGCGCCCGGTGCCGGTGGCGGTGCGCAGCACGGTGCTGGGCATCGTCTCGGCGGCCGGCTCCATCGGCGCGATGATCGCCGCGCCCGTCGGTCAGGTGCTGGCACAGGACCACGGCTGGCGCATCGGCGTCTGGGGCTTCGTGGTGCTGGCGCTGTTCATGCTGCCGGCGGCGTGGACGGCCGGCAAGGTCGACGCGCTGCCCGTGCCGCGCCAGTCCGGCGAAGGTGACAGCGCGCGCGCGGCGCTGGGCATCGCCCTGCGCAACCCGCTGTTCGTGGTCATGGGCCTGACCTACTTCGTCTGCGGCATGCAGCTGGTCTTCCTGACCACGCACCTGCCCTCGTACCTGGACCTGTGCGGCATGGACCCGATGCTGAGCGCCCAGGCGCTGGGCATGATCGGCGCCTTCAACGTGCTCGGCAGCCTGTTCTTCGGCTGGGCCGGCGGGCGCTGGAACAAGCTCGTGCTGCTGGGCTTCATCTATACCGCGCGTTCACTGGTGCTGGCCTGGTATTTCACGAGCGCACCCACGCCGGCCGGCACGCTGGTCTTCGCCGGCATCATGGGCTTCCTGTGGCTGGGCGTGGCGCCGCTGGTCTCGGGCTGGATCGCCGACACCTTCGGCCTGCGCTGGCAGGCCATGCTGGGCGGCGTGGCCTTCTTCTGCCACCAGATCGGCAGCTTCGTCGGCGCCCTGGGCGGCGGGCTGATCTTCGACCTGGCCGGCTCCTACACGCTGGCCTGGCAGATCGGCGTCGCGCTCGGCCTGGCCGGCGGCATCGTGCAGGCGGGCTTCGCGTGGTCACGCAGCAGCCGCCCCGGCGGCACGCCGCCGCCGATGGCGCCGGCGCAGTGATCAGTCGCCAGCCGGCGGCTCCAGGTGCGCCACCAGGCGGTCGAGCAGACCGTCGAGCAGTCGCAATTCCTTCCCATCCAGAACGCCGAAGACTTCGACATTGCGCCGTTCGATCAGCTTCATCACGCGCCGCCACAGCACCCGCCCTTCGCGCGTGAGTGACAGCGCCACGCCGCGGCCATCGGTGGCGCTGGCGGCCTTCTGCACCAGGCCACGCGCCACCAGCGCGTCGGCGGCGCGGCTGGCATTGGCCTTGTCGAGGTTGGCCAGCCGCGCGATGTCCTTCACCGACGCCGGCTCGAACTGCCCCACCGCCGCCAGGCAGCGGCCCTCGCTCAGGCTCAGGCCCAATTCGGCCTGGTAGGCGGCCGCGCTGTCGCGGTCGCTGATCTTGGCGATGCGGTGCAGCCGGTAGGTCAGGAAGCGGTCGAGGTCGGGGGTCGCCATCGCGCGATGATGCCAGTGTCGGCAAGGTTCGATGATTGTTGCGTCCGCAACCAACTGGCACTAGCATCACCTTGCTGCTTCGAGACATCGCCATGCACCAGCCCGACACCACGCCGCGCCGCTCGATCTATTTCGACTACCGCGTCTTCCCTGCCGCGCCGCCAGCGCGTGGCGACGCCGCCAGTGCGCCGGTGGTGGTGGTCGGCGCCGGGCCCATCGGGCTGGTGCTGGCGCTGGACCTGGCGCGCCGCGGCGTGCGCGTGGTGGTGCTGGAAGCGCAGCAGCAGGTCAGCGAGGGCAGCCGCGCCATCGTCTTCACGCGGCGCTCGATGGAGATCCTGCAGCAGGTGGGCGCCGACCGCGCCGTCACCCGGCGCGGCCTGCCCTGGCGCTTCGGCACCAGCTACTACCGCGGGCAGCCGGTCTTCCGGATGGAGGCGCCACAGGATCCGCACGACCGCTTCCACCCGATGATCAACCTGCAGCAGCAGGTGCTGGAAGCCGAACTGGTCGAGCTGGCCGCGCAGCAGCCCCACCTGGACCTGCGCTGGGGCCACCGGGTGACCGCGGTGCGCAGCGACGACGACGGCGCCACGCTGGAGATCGACACCCCGCAGGGCCCCTATGCGCAGCGCGCCGGCTGGGTCGTGGCTTGCGACGGCGCGCGCTCCGCGCTGCGGCAGCTGCAGGGCCTGAAGCTCGAAGGCGACAGCTACGAAGGGCGCTTCGTGATCGCCGACATCCGCATCGAGCTGCCGCTGCCCACCGAGCGCCTGGCCTTCTTCGACCCGCCCTGGAACCCCGGCAATACGGTGCTGATGCACCGCGAGCCGATGGACATCTGGCGCATCGACTACCAGCTGCCCGCCGGCGAGACGCCCGAGCAGGCGCTGGCGCCGGCCTCGCTGAAGGCGCGCATCGACGCCCAGCTGGCCAGCATCGGCTTCGGCGACCGGCGCTGGGAGATGGACTGGGCCTCGGTCTATTCGGCGCGTGCGCTGACGCTGCCCGACTATGTGCACGGCCGCGTGATCTACTGCGGCGACGCCGCGCACCTGCTGCCGATCTTCGGCGTGCGCGGCGCCAATACCGGCTTCCAGGACGCGCAGAACCTGGGCTGGAAGCTGGCCGAGGTGGCACTCGGCCGCGCGCCGCAGGCGCTGCTGGCCAGCTACAGCCACGAGCGCGTGGCCGCCGCGCGCGAGATCTGCGCCGAGGCGGGCAAGAGCACGCGCTTCATGACGCCGCCGACCGCGGGCTTCCGGCTGCTGCGCGACGCCACGCTGTCGCTGGCGCTGACCCAGCCCTTCGTGCGGCCGCTGCTGCACTGGCGCACGTCGCGGCCGCATGAATATGCGCATTCGCCGCTCAATGCCGCCGGCGACGACAGCGGCCTGTTCGGCGATGGCCCGGCGCCCGGCGCGGTGGCGCGCAGCGTGGCACTGGGCGGTGACCGCTACCTGCTCGACGAACTGGACGGCCGCGGCTTCACGCTGCTGTGGTTCGGCGATGCGCCGGTGCCGGTCGAACTGGCCGCGGTGGCCGAGGACTGGCGCGGCCGCGGACCGGGGCTGCAGATCCGCGCCGTGCCGGCGGCCACCGCCGACGGCCAGGCCTGGGCGCGTTACGGCGTGCGCCAGGCCGGCGCCGCCTACCTGCTGCGGCCCGACCAGCATGTGTGCGCCCGCTGGATCCAGCTCACCCCCGACCGCCTGCAGGCCGCGCTGCAGCGCGCGCACGGGATGGACGCCGCGCCTGGCACGGCGCCTGGCCTCTGATTCGACAGGAACCCGCCATGACCGCCACCCTGCCCCTGCCCGACCTGGAACGGGTCTACGACGAACTGGCCGAGGCCGTCGACCGCGCCGGCGACCACCGCGAGCGCTTCCTGGCCAAGCTGGCTCTGCTGCTGGCGCATGAACTCGGCGACCGCGAACGCGTGGTGGCGCTGATCGCCGTCGCGCAGGCCGATCTGTAGGCGCCTGTCCCCACCACGCAGGATGCGGATCGCCCCCGGCAGGCCTACGCTGCCCCTGCGAGAGCCCTTTGATGGGGTCTCGGAGAGAGGTCAACGATGGCGTGCTGGGATGGTTTCGGCAACCTTGCCGATGGGCGGCCCTTCTGGGTCGCTGACTTCAACGGCGACGGCCGCGACGAGTTGCTGTTCTATTCGCCCGGTGACGACAACTGGTGGCTGGGCACGCGTTCCGGCACACAGGTGGTCTGGTCGCTGGTGGGCAACACAGCCGGCTTCGGCCACGGCATCAACGACGGCAGACCGTTCTGGACCGGCCGCTTCGTGCGCGCCGACCGCGACAGCGTGCTCTTCTACTACCCGGGTGACGACAACTGGTGGGTGGGAACGGTCGACAACGGACAGCTGCGGTGGAGCCTGGCCGGCAATACGCGCGGATTTGGTCACGCGATCAACGACGGGCGGCCATTCTGGACCGGCGACTTCGACGGCGATGGCCGCGCCGACATCCTCTTCTACTACCCCGGCGACGACAACTGGTGGCATGGCCGCTTTGTCGGCACCAGCCTGGTGTGGTCGCTGGCCGGCAACACGGCGGGGTTCGGACACGGCATCAACGACGGACGGCCATTCTGGCGGGGTCGATTTGCAATGCCCGGCCGCGACAGCATGCTCTTCTACTACCCCGGCGACGACAACTGGTGGCTGGGTACGCTGAGCAACGGACAACTGCGGTGGTCATGGGCCGGCAATACACGGGGCTTCGGCCATGCCATCAACGATGGCCGGCCCTTCTGGGTTGCCGATTTCGACGGCGACGGCCTCGACGAGGTGCTCTTCTACTACCCCGGCGACGACAACTGGTGGCTGGGTGACTTCGGCGGCGGCCGGGTCGGCTGGCGCTTCGCGGGCAATACGCGGGGCTTCGGACACGCCATCAACGACGGCCGCCCGTTCTGGATCGGCAACTTCGTCGTCGCCGGGCAGGCCAGCGTGATGTTCTATTACCCCGGGGATGACAACTGGTGGGTCGGCACGCTGGGCAGCGGCCAGCTGCAGTGGGGCTGGGCCGGCAACACCGCCGGCTTCGGCCATGCCATCAACGACGGGCGGCCGTTCTGGGCCGGCCGTTTCGATGTCGACGCGCGGGCCGACATGCTCTTCTACTACCCGGGAGACGGCAACTGGTGGCTCGGCCGCCATGCGGGCCCCGGCGGCCAGCTGAGCTGGAGCCTGGTCGGCAATACCGGGCGCCGCTTCGACCGCTGCCTCGGCCTCAACCTCATCCTGGTGGGCGTGGAGTCCTTTTCTGCGGCGGATATCCAGACGGTGAACGACATGCTCGCCATCACGCGCAACATCTACGGCCAGGTCAGCATCGGCATCCCGTCTGTGGCCTGGTTCCAGATCACGAACGCGCAGGCCGGTGATCTGGCGGTGATCGACAGCAATGCCGAATGCGTCGACCTCACCGAGGACTGGACGGTGAGCAACGGCAATGTCGATGTATTCATCGTGCGCGCGATGACCGATGCCGACGGCCGGTCGCCGGTGAACGGGCCCTGCGACAAGAATGCCAAGGGCATGTCGGGTCCGGTGGTCTCGCTCAACGGGTCGACCGCCAATGCCGGCAATACCCTGGCCCACGAACTCGGCCACTATCTGGGCCTGGACCACATCGCGGACGTCGGCAATTTCATCGGCGGCGACGGCGGGTCCAACAGCTGGACGGGCATCCACGGCTGGCAAGGCGACGTCATGAAGCGGCACTGCGCCACGTTCTGACACCCACCGGAGCGCACGATGACGCGACGAATCGAAGACCTCCTGCACCACAAGCACGGTTTTCCGGCGGATGCCGTGGCCCGGCTGGACGATGAAGACATTCGCAGCCTGGTGGGCATGATCCGCGGTGGCGATGCGCAGACCAACCGCGTGCGCGCCCTCGATCTGCTGGTCGCCAGCGGGGCCAGGCCGGCGCAGGAAGTGATCGCCGAATTGCTGCAGCGCGACGCCCAGGATCCGATGCTGTGCGCAGCCGCCCTGGCGAAGATCACACGCTTGCCGGCGCCATGGGCCGAGTCGATGCTGCTGGACCTGCTGAAGAAGGCGGGCCCGCCGGCCGCCACGCCGTGCAACGAGGCCGATACGGGCCGGCCCTCGCCGCTCGGACCGGCCCGGATGGCCGCTGCGCTCGGGCGCTGCGGAAGCCGCGCGGCGATACCGGCCCTGCAGGCGCTGGTGGATGCCCCCGGCCTCGATCCGATGGTGTCCGCGCAGGCCCGCTTCGCGCTGACGTTGATTGCCTGCCGTGAAGGTCTTCCCAGCTTCGAGCCGGCGCCGCCGGCGGCGCCCGCGCTGCCGGCCGACGACGAGAACGATCGACCGGTGCGTGTGCTGCCGGCAACGGCAAAGGCGGCCGACGAAGCCGTGCATGCACTCGCCGGGCAACTGTTCGGCATTCGCCCCGACCGCCTGCACGCCATCGACCTGGCATGCGGCGCACAGCAGTTGCTGCTGTTGCCCAACCAGGCGCCCGACGGCATTCGGCTGACGAAGCTGGCGCTCGGGCGCCCCTGGCTGGCCGGGCTGGTGACCGTGCAATCGCAGGAGGACCATGGTCATTCGGTGTGGCGCATCGTCTTGACGCATCCGCAGGACAGCGATCGCGCGCGCCTGACCGTCCATCGCACCGACGGCACCATCACGATGGAGGGGCAGGTCCTGCCCGACGGCGACGGCGCCAGATTCAGTCTGCACACGCTGCGCAGGCCAGGCGCCACCGCCGCCAGCGTCGAAGGACGGGTGCACGGCGATGCGTTGCAGATCGTGCGGGCTCGCTCCGGGGTCCGGCGGCTGGAATCCGGAACGCCTCGAGCCTGGATGCCGCCGCGCGGTTGAGACGCAAGGCGGCCGGCTGCCGGGCAATCCCGGGTTGGCGAGCGGGCGCCGGCCGGCACACTGCGGCCGATCCGGCCGCTGATCCGACAGCGGCCGCACGCGAAGGATCGCCAACGATGGCCGACTTGTCCTACGCCCGCGGGCCGTCCGCGCCCGCGCTGCTCGACCTCACCATCGGCGACCTGCTGCGCCGCGCGGCCACGGCCGTGCCCGAACGCCAGGCGCTGGTGGCCGGCAGCGCAGACCCCGGCCTGCGCCGGCGATGGACCTATGCCGCACTGCTGCAGCAGTCCGAGGCCTGCGCGCAGGCGCTGCTGGCGCGCTTTGCCCCCGGCGAGCGCGTCGCCGTGTGGGCGCACAACATCCCCGAGTGGGTGTTGCTCGAATTCGGCGCCGCGCTCGCCGGCGTGGTGCTGGTGACGGTCAACCCGGCCCTGCGCGCAGCCGAGGTCGAATACATCCTCACGCAGTCGAAATCGGCCGGGCTGTTCGTCGTGCCCTCGTTTCGCGGCAACCCGCTGCTGCAGACGGCGCTGGCGCTGCAGCCGCGCTGCCCGGCGTTGCGACAGGTGATCGGCTTCGAAGACTGGGACGCGTTCCTCGCCGCCGGCGCCGCCCACGCCGGTCCGTTGCCCGACGTGCAGCCGGGCGATGCGGCCATGATCCAGTACACCTCGGGCACCACCGGCTTTCCCAAGGGGGCGCTGCTGCACCACCGCGGCCTGGTCGACAACGCGGCGCTGGTGCTGGACCGCATGGCGCTGCCCGAGGCCCCGGTGTGGATCGGCACCATGCCGCTGTTCCACACCGGCGGCTGCGGCCTGGCGGTGCTGGGCGTGGTCTCGAAGATGGGCACGCAGGTGCTGGTCGAGGCCTACGACCCGGCCCTGGTGCTGGCGCTGACGCACGAGCACCGCGCGCACGTGATGGTCGGCGTGCCGACGATGCTGATCGCCAACCTCGAGCACGCCGACTTCGAGCGCACCGATTTCAGCCGCCTGGCCGGCATCTGCTGCGGCGGCGCCACCGTGCCGCCGGAGCTGGTGCGGCGGCTGGAGGAACGCACCGGCGCGCCCTTCACCATCGTCTACGGCCAGACCGAATGCTCGCCGGTGGCGACCATGACCTTTCCCGACGACAGCATCGACGACAAGGCCCACACCATCGGGCGCGCGCTGGCGCATGTGGAGATGAAGGTTGCCGACCCGCTGGACGGCCGCCCGCTGCCCCGGGGCGAACGGGGCGAGCTGTGCACACGCGGCTTCCACGTCATGCTGGGCTATTTCGAGATGCCCGAGGCCACCGCCGCCGCCATCGACGCCGACGGCTGGCTGCACACCGGCGACCTGGGCCGCATGGATGCGCGCGGTTTCTGCACCATCGAGGGCCGGCTGAAGGACATGATCATCCGCGGCGGCGAGAACATCTACCCGCGCGAGATCGAGGACCTGCTGTTCCGCCACCCGGCCGTGGCCGAGGTGGCCGTGCTCGGCCTGCCCGATGCGCGGTGGGGCGAGGAGGTCGCCGCCTTCGTGCGCCCGGCGGCCGGCCGGCACATCGACCGCGACGAGTTGTCTGCCTACGTGCGCGAGCACCTGGCGCCGCACAAGGCGCCACGCCACTGGTTCGAGCTGCAGGCCTTCCCGCTGACGGGTTCGGGCAAGATCCAGAAATTCCGCCTGCGCGAGCTGTGGCAACGCGGCGAGCTGCAGCCCTTGTAGCCCGGAGCCGACGCAGGCGCCGTCAGCGCGGCGGCCACACCGGCGCGTGCGATCCCGGCGGCATCGACGGCCGCGTCCAGCCCGGCGGCGTGTGCGAGAAGCGCGCCGCATGGCGCACCGCCTGCAGCGTGCCGAAGCCGCTGGCCTCGGTCTGCAAGGCAGCGCCGAAAGCCGGCCAGCCGAGCGCCGCAAAGCCCTGCAGCCGGCCCAGGCTGCGCAGCCACAGGCCGGTGCGCGCCAGCGTCACGCCCACCTGCCAGGCGCCGCCCTCGGTCGCCCGGCGCAGCAGCGCGGCCTGCGCACCGAAGGCCAGCAGAAAGCCGGCGCTGTAGTCCAGCACCTGCAGCGGCAGCGCCTTCGGCTCGGGCACGCCGAAGGCCTGCGCCTCGGCATGGTTGAAGCCGCTGGCCGTCTGCACCAGTGAATCGAAGCCGCGGCGCCCGCCCCAGGGGCCGGTCTCGCCATAGGCCGACAGCGAGACGCTCACCAGCACGGGGTTCAGCTGCTGCAGTTGCCCGGGCCCGAAGCCCAGTGCCGCCAGCGCCCCCGGGCGATAGGCCTGCAGCAGGACATCGGCCTCGCGCAGCAGGCCGCGCAGCGTCTCGCGGCCGGCCGCCGTCTTCAGGTCGACATGCACCGACAGCTTGCCGCGGCTGGTCTCGGCGACGGCCTCGATATTCGGCAGTTGCGGGCTGTTGACCAGCATGACATCGGCGCCATAGGCGGCCAGCGTGCGCCCTGCCACGGGGCCGGCGAGGATGCGTGTGAGGTCGAGCACGCGCACGCCCTGCAGCGGGCGCGCGCCAGCGGGCAGCGGCGTCCAGGCCGGGGGCTGCGCGTTGCCGCAGCGCTCGATCGCCAGCAGCGGCTGCGCGGCGATGGCCGCGGCCTGCGCATGGGCGTCCCATTGTTCGAAGGACCGCACCGCCGCCACCACCAGGCCGGCGTCGGCCGCCGCCTGCTCGAAGGCCAGCGCCTTCCACCCTTGCAGGGCCTGCGCCACGGCGGCGCGCTCGGTGGCCGGCCCATCAGGCTGGCCCGGCAGACCCAGCAGCCGCAGCACGCCGTCGCGGTGGTGGACAAAGTTGGTATGCAGCCGCACAAAACCGTCATCGCCGCAGCGGTAGAGGCCGGCGAGCGGGTCCCACGCCGCCGGCCGGCGGCCATCGATCGAAAATGTGCCGCTGGCCTCGTGCACGGCATCGGTGGCGTCCACGCTCACCGCCTGCCGCGGCCCGCCGCGCGCCTGACCGATGCACGCGGCCGCGAGCGCGGCCGCACCCAGGCTGGCCTGCAGGGCCGTGGCCAGCGCAAAGGAAGAAGGCAGCACCGGCTCGTGGCCGCCGAAGCTCAGCTGCGGCAGCGCCTGTGCGTCCAGGCCGGCGGACTGCCACAACGAGGCGGCGACGGTGGCAACCTGCATGTCCCGACCATAACAGTTCGACCTGCCGGGGCCGGCGGCGCGATGCGGCCCCAGCGGCGTCCACTTCTCACGTCCACCGGTGTGCGAAAGACCGGGCCCCGGCAGGGTCTGCCCGCTAACATTGAGCCTGGTCAAGTCGAACCACGAAAGCCGCGCCCCCGCCCACCATGCGTCGATCCGTCACGTCCCTGAACCGGTGCCTGCGGGGCCTGATGATGCTGGCCGTCATCGCCATCGCGGCCGTCGCGGACGCCGGCCAGCCGGCACGGGCGGCAGCCCTGGTCACCATCGCCGACGGCGAGGCCACGCTGATCGACGGCGCGCGCACCCTGGTCGCCACCGAGGGCCTCGAGCTCGGCGGCGAATCCCTGCTGCGCACCGGCGCCGACACCCGGCTGCTGCGCCTGGAATGGCCCGACGGCACGGCGGCCGACTTCGGCCCCGATACGCACGCGATGATCGATCCCGGCGGCTTCGGCAAGCGCGCTGGCAGGGCACCAGCGGTCTACCTGCTGCGCGGCTGGCTCAAGCTCAGCAGCCTCGGCGCCGCCGCCACCAGCGGCCTGCTGACCCCGCGCATCGACCTGGCGCCCTTCAAGGGCGCGCTGGTCGTGATGGCCACGGCCGACGAAACCTGGGTCTTCGCCGAGAGCGGCAGCGGCAGCGTGGCCGAGCGGGGCGCCCGACCCCCGTCGAACCTGGCGCTGAAACCCGGCGAGGTCTACCAGCGCAGCGGCGCGGCCAAGGGCACGGTGGCATCGCGCCCCACACCCGGCCAGATGCAGCGCGTGCCGCGGGGTTTTCGCGATTCGCTGCCCCTGCGCGGCAAGGCCTTCGAGGGCCGCAGCGTCGGCGCGCGCCCCGGCCCGCCGCCGACGCATGCCGACCTGCGCGCATGGCTGGTGGCCGAGCAGCCGCTGCGCCGCGGCTTCACGCGCCGCTTCGCCGAGCGTGCACGTGACAGCGCCTTCCGCGCCGGTCTGGTCGAAAACCTGTCGGCGCATCCCGAGTGGGAACCGGTGCTGTTTCCCGAACGATTCGTCAAGCCGGCCGCGGCAGCGCGCTGACCACCGACCCCGCTCCTGCGTCGAAGGACTTCCATGAAGCTGCTCGTCAAATTCAACCTCATCTACATCATCGTGATGGCGCTCGGCGTGGGCGTGAGCGGCTACCTCACGCGCACGCTGCTGGTGGGCAATGCGCAGGAAGAGGTGCTGAACAACGCGCGCCTGCTGATCGAGAAGGCCAATGCGGTGCGCGGCTATACCTCGAACCAGATCACCAAGCTGCTCGAGACGCAGATGAAATACGAGTTTCTGCCGCAGTCGGTGCCCAGCTATTCGGCGGTGGAGGTGCTCAGCACGCTGCAGAAGAGCTACCCCGACTATTTCTACAAGGAAGCGACGCTCAACCCCACCAACCCGCGCGACCGCGCGGTGGGCTGGGAGGTCGACGTCGTCAACCAGTTCCGCGGCAATGCCGAACTCAAGGAGGTGATCGGCCAGCGCGACACGCCCAGCGGCCCGTCGCTGTTCCTGGCCAAGCCGCTGCGCATCACCAACCCGGCCTGCCTGCAGTGCCACAGCAGCGTGGAGGCGGCACCCAAGACCATGGTCGACAAATACGGCCCGGCCAACGGCTTCGGCTGGAACCACAACGAGGTCGTCGGTGCGCAGGTGATCTCGGTGCCGCTGGCGCTGCCGCTGCAGCGCGCCGAGAAATCGTTCAACGTCTTCATCGGCTCGCTGATCGGCGTCTTCGTCGTCGTCGGCATCGTGCTCAACCTGATGATCTGGCTGGTGGTGGTGCGCCCGGTCACGCGGCTGTCGGAACTGGCCGACCGCGTCAGCCAGGGCGACCTGGAAGCGCCCGATTTCCCGGCCGGCGGCGGCGACGAGATCGGCGTGCTGGCGCAGAGCTTCTCGCGCATGCGCACCAGCGTCGTGCAGGCGATGAAGATGCTGGAGTCGTGAAGACCGTTCCGCCGCGGCGGCCCGATCGCCCGCCGGCGGCGATGGGATGCCCCAAAAGGCCCTAGGATCGCGGCCCGTGAGCCATCCCGACCGACTGGGCAAATACCGCATCACCGAGGTCCTCGGTGAGGGCGCCATGGGCGTCGTCTACAAGGGCTTCGACCCCGACATCCGGCGCGTCGTGGCGCTGAAGACCATCCGCGCCGCCTTCGGCGACCGCGGCGAGGGCGCCACCGCCGCGGCGCGTTTTCGCAACGAGGCGCAGGCCGCCGGGCGGCTGTCGCACCCGGGCATCGTCGCCGTCTACGACTTCGGCCACGCCGAGGACATCGCCTTCATCGCGATGGAATTCGTCGAGGGCCACACCCTGGCGCACTACCTCGTCAACAAGCTGCGCTTCACCGACGCCGACATCCCCGGCGTGATCTGCCAGCTGCTGGACGCGCTGGACCATGCGCACGAGCAGGGCGTGTGGCACCGCGACATCAAGCCCGCCAATATCATCATGGCGCGCAACGGCCGGCTGAAGGTGGCCGACTTCGGCATCGCTCGCATCGAGGACGCCAACCTCACGCAGGCCAACGTGATGATCGGCACGCCGACCTACATGGCGCCCGAGCAGTTTCTGGGCACGCCGATGGACCGCCGCGTCGACATCTACAGCGCCGGCGTGCTGCTGTACCTGCTGCTGACCGGCAAGCCGCCGTTCACCGGCAGCCAGGAGCAGCTGATGTACAAGGTGGTGCACGAGGCGCCGCTGCTGCCCGGCCAAGTCGAAGGCGCCAACCGGCCGCGCTTCTACGATGCCATCCTGCAGCGCGCGCTGGCCAAGGACCCCGAGCAGCGCTATCGCAGCGCCGCCGAGTTCAAGGCCGCGATCGAGCGCGGCGTCGGTGAGCCTTTCGACACCACGGTGTGGGAACAGACGCTGGTCAGGCTGGCCGACAGCGTGCCGGCCCCGACGGCCGTTGCCGGCGCACGCCACGCCACCGCGGCGCCCACCGGCGCCGGCGCCCACGGCAGCTGGACCGGCATCCCCGGGCACTGGGACCCGGCGGTGCTGAAGGAGGCCGAGGCCTCGCTGGCGCGCCACGTCGGCCCGCTGGCCGGCGTGCTGGTGCGCCGCGCGGCCCGTGCGTGCACCGACCTGCCGAGCCTGTATGCCAGGCTCGCCGAGCAGGTGGCCAACCCGCAGGCGCGCACGGCCTTCCTGGAACGCGCGACCTCGATCACCACGATCAAGCCTGGCAGTTCGGCCGCCGCGCCGCGGCCGGTCGCCACCGTCGGCATGACCGGCGCAGCCGGCGGTGCGCCGCTGACCGAGCCGCTGCTGGAGGCCGCCACCCGGCTGCTGGCCCGCCACGTGGGCCCGATCGCCAAGGTGATGGTGAAGAAGGCCGCCGGCCACGCGCGGGACCGCGGCCAGCTGGCCCAGCTGCTGGCCGAGGCGGTGCCCGATGGCCCGGCGCGGCAGAAGCTGCTGGCCGAGCTGCAGCGGCTGGCTTGACGGCGTGCACCTGCCCGCCGCGACCCCATCGCCGGTCGGCGCACGGCATCCAAAGGCGACATGGCGTTCGCGGGCGCTGCTGGTTGCCTTCGCGCTGCTCTATGCGGTCATGGTGTTCGGCGGCTACGGGCTCGGCGCGAGCGGCAGCTGGTGTTGCGACGACACCCAGATCCTGGGCCATGCGCTGCGCTTCGCGCCCTGGCGGTATTTTGTCGAGCCCGAGGCCTGGCGGGCCCTGATCCCGTTCAGCCTGACACCCTGGCTGAGCCTGTCCTACCGCATCGACCTCACGCTGTTCGGCCTCGATCCGGCCGGCTTCTACGTGCATCAGCGCCTGGCCCTGGCTGCATGCGCCTGGCTGATTCACCTGCTGGCCTGGCGTTCCTGCGGGCACCTGGCCGCAGCCTGCGGTGCCGTCCTCTTCCTGGCCGGGGTATCCACGGCCCAGGCCAGCCAGCTGTTGATGGTGCGCCACTACGTCGAGGGCCTGCTGGCGCTGCTGCTGTGTCTGTGGCTGGTAAAGCAGCAGGTGCACAGGCCGCGAGCATGGCGCGCCGTGGCGCAGGCGTTGAGCTTTGCGGCGGCCGCCAGTGCCAAGGAGGTTTACCTCCCCTTGGGACTCTGCGCGCTGCTGGCCGCCGAAGGGCCCTGGCGCCAGCGGCTGCGGCTGGCGGCACCGGTGCTGCTGGTGATGGTCCTGTATATCCCCTGGCGAATGCACATGCTGGGTGAACTGGTCGGCGGCTATACGCCGGCGGGCGACCTGAGTACGGCCTCGCTGCTGCTGCGCGCCGGTCAGCAGATCGCGGCTGCGCCATCGTTCCTGTTCGGGCATCCGGCCCCGGCGCTGTCGTCGCTGGCCCTGCTGCTGACGCTGGCGCTGGCGCGCCGATGGCAGCTTCAGGGCGGCGTGGCTGCCGGGCGCGTGCTGATGGCCGGCCTGGTCGTGCTGGCCTTGCTGCTGGTGCCGCTGCTGCCACTGACGGTCTTTCCGGCATCGAGCGCGGGTCCGAGCGCTATCTGTTCGCCGCCTGGGCAGCGCTGGCCGTGGTGGTCGCGGCGCCTGCGGCGCCGCCATGCAGGGCGGCGCTGGCCACTGCGCGGCCTGATCGCGGCGCTGGCGCTGTCGGTGGCCGCCATGGCCTGGCCGCCGGCGCTGCGCGCACTGGCCGAGACGCGGGCAGCGCACCGCGAGCACCAAGCCCATTTCGAACGTCTGACACGCGGCGGTGCGGCCGACGTCGTGCTGGCCTCGCCATCGATCACCGCCTGGTTCATCACGGGCGCGCTGGCCCTGCGTCCGCCATTGGGGCAGAACGGACCGCCGCCCATGGTGGTGGTCGACGAGGCACAGCTCGCCGGTCTGGCCGAAGGCCGCCGCCTATGGCATGACGACGGCCGGGGCCCGCAGATGGTGGATGCCACCGCCGCCGTGCAGGCACGGCTGGCCGACTGGCGCGGGCGCCTGCGCGTGCGACCGCTGCGCGTGTCGATGAGCTACGATGGTGCCAGCCTGGTGCTGCGCTGGGACCTGCAGGCCGCGGACGATCCGGGCGGGGGCGCTTCACGCTGGTCGCCCCGAACGAGCGGCTGGCCGTGCCGATGCCGGCCGGTTCGCTGCGCATCGAACAGCCTTTGCCGAAGTGCTTCCGCATCCGCCACGATGCCGCCGACGGCAGCGTCGCGTACAGCGTCTGGCTGCGCCTGCCGATGGCACGCGACCGGCGCAGCCATTTGCAGTGGGCAGGCCCGTCGGAGGATCTGCAGGCCCTGACGGCGCAACCTCGCTGCTGATGGTCTCGGGACGTCCGTCCGACGCCGCGGGAGAATCGCCTCCGTTGCCGCCCCCTTTGCCCACCGTGCCCACACCCGCGCCCACCCTGTCCATCGTCTGCCCGATGCGGGACGAGGCCGAGGCCTTGCCCGCGCTGTAGTCGCGGCTGACGGCGGTGCTCGAAGCCTGCGGCGAGAGCTTCGAGATCGTCTGCGTCAACGTGGCGCAGGACACGCTGGCCGCTGCAGGCCTGGCGCCGCGATCCCCGGGTGCGCGTCATCGACCTCACGCGCTTCGGCAGGAAGCGGCACTGACCTGCGGCATCGACCGGGCCAGGCCGTGGTCCCATCGACGCCGATCTGCAGGACCCGCCGGAGCTGATCCCATGCGGGCTTGGCGCAGCGGCTTAGGTGGTGCTGCAGCCGACCGCGCGGACGGCCTGCCAGGCAGCAGCGGCCTGGTTCACGCCTGCACAACCGCCTGGCCACGCTGCGGGCTGCGGACGGGTCGTGGACGCGCTCAGCGCTGCCCGAGCGGCGGGTTCGAAGGGCCTGTTTGCCTGGGTCGGCTTCCCCAGGCGACCATCCCGTCCGCGAGCCGCGCCACGACCAAATTCTCGGGCTGGCGGCTGTGGAACTTGGCTCGCGGCATCCCGCCTTCTCACGCCCCGCTTCGCATCTGGCCTACCTGGGGCTGGCGTGCGCTGGCGCCTTCGTCTAGGCCGGTCATCTGGGGGCGGCCGGCCGGGCACGCGTCGCGGACGTGGTCCTTTTCTCGGGGGGTGCGCGATCGGCCGGGCGCTGGGTGAATACCTGGCGCCCAGGAGGTCAAGCGCCGGTCTACCTGGTGCGATGGCCATGCAGCCTAAGTCCATGCCGAGATGGGCGTGCAGCAGCGGCATTGGTGGTTCTGGGCCATCCTAGGCGATCGATCCTGCGGCTCGCGGGTCCTGAGCGGCGCGGGGCGCGGGGCAGGCTGCTCTGCGGGGCGGCGCCCTGGCCTTCTGCCTGCTCCGCGCGGCAGGGGGGCGGGCGGGGGGGCTCCTGGTCAGGTGCCGGCCTAGGGCGTGGGCCAGCGGGCGCCTGGGGGGCGCGGCTCTTCACGCCCGCTGTTCCCGGGGCGGCGGGGCCTCGCCGCCCCGCGGCGCCGTTTCCTGGCGGGCCGCCCGGCCCCGGCGGCGGCGCGGGGCTCCGCGTGCGGCAGGGCGACGCGCCCGTGGCCGGGGGCGGGGGGGCTGGCGGCGCACCCGCCTCCGCACGCCCGGAGCCCGCGAGCCGGGTCCGCCCGCCCCAGAGCCGCGCGGGGGGTCGGTGCCGGCCTAGCTACCTGGCCCATGCCAGACCTATCGGCACGCCCCCGGATAACCCCGGGTGATCAGAGCCGCTGACTCACCCAGCCGGCCACCGATTGCAACGCCTGCGGCAGCGCCGCGGCATCGGTGCCGCCGGCCATCGCCAGGTCGGGCTTGCCGCCGCCCTTGCCGCCCACCTGGCCGGCGACGAAATTGACCAGCTCGCCGGCCTTGACCCTGGTCATCGCATCGGCGGTGACGCCGGCCGCCAGCTGCACCTTGCCGCCGTCCACCGCGGCCAGCACGATGGCCGCGCTCTTGAGCTTGTTCTTCAGCTGGTCCATGGTCGTGCGCAGGGTATTGGCATCGGCGCCGTCCAGGCGCGCGGCCAGCACCTTCAGCCCCTTGACGTCGACCGCCTGCGCCAGCAGCTCGTCGCCCTGCGCACTGGCCAGCCGGCCCTTGAGCGCGGTGATCTCCTTCTCGAGCGCACGCAGCTGCTCCAGCAGGCCGTCGACACGGCCGCCCACCTCGGCCGGCGTCACCTTGAGCTTGGCCGAGACGCCGGACACCGTGCCTTCGAGCTGCTGCAGGTAGGCCAGCGCGTTGTCGCCGGTGACGGCCTCGACGCGGCGCACGCCGGCGGCGATGCCGGTCTCGGCGACGATCTTGAAGAGGCCGATGTCGCCGGTGCGCTGCACATGCGTGCCGCCGCACAGCTCGCGGCTGCTGCCGATGTCGAGCACGCGCACCTCGTCGCCGTACTTCTCGCCGAACAGCATCATCGCGCCGAGCTTCTGCGCGTCGTCGATCGGCAGCACGCGCGCCTGGGTGGCGGCATTGGCCAGGATCTCGGCATTGACGATCGCCTCGACCTGCGTGATCTGCGCATCGGTCACCGGGCTGTTGTGCGCAAAGTCGAAGCGCGTGCGCTCGGCATTGACCAGCGAGCCCTTCTGCTGCACGTGGCCGCCCAGCACCTCGCGCAGCGCCTTGTGCATCAGGTGCGTGACGCTGTGGTTGCGCATGGTCTTCGCGCGCTGCTCGCCGTCGACGCGGGCCACGAAGCCGTCGCCCAGCTCGACCTCGCCCTCGACGATGCGGCCCTGGTGGCCGTGCACCGCCGACTGCACCTTGACGGTGTCCTCGACGATGACGCGGGCACGCGCATTGCGCAGCTCGCCGGTGTCGCCGACCTGGCCGCCGCTCTCGGCATAGAAGGGCGTGTGGTCGAGCACGATGACGACGTCGTCGCCGGCCTTGGCCTTGGTGACCGCCGTGCCGTCGACGTAGATCGCCGTCACCTTGCTGTGCTCGCACACCAGGTGCTCGTAGCCGTGGAAGGCGGTGTCGTCGCCGCTGTAGCTCAGCCCGGCGGCCATCTTGAACTTGGCCGAGGCACGCGCCTGCTCGCGCTGGCGGTTCATCGCCGTCTGGAAGCCGGCTTCGTCGACCGTCACGCCGCGCTCGCGGCAGACGTCGGCCGTCAGGTCGAGCGGGAAGCCGAAGGTGTCGTGCAGCTTGAAGGCGGTCTCGCCGTCCACGACCTTCGCCCCGCCGGCCAGCGCGCCTTCCAGGATCTCCATGCCGTTGGCGATGGTCTGGAAGAAGCGCTCCTCCTCCTGCTTCAGCACCTCGGTGACGCGCATCGCCTCGCGCTTGAGCTCGGGGTAGGCATCGCCCATCTCGGCGGCCAGCGGCATCACCAGCGTGTGGAAGAAGGGCTTGCGCGCGCCCAGCTTGTAGCCGTGGCGGATGGCACGGCGGGCAATGCGGCGCAGCACGTAGCCGCGGCCTTCGTTGCCCGGGATCACGCCGTCGACCACCGTGAAGGTGCAGGCGCGGATGTGGTCGGCGATGACCTTCAGGCTGGGGCTGTCCTTGTCGCAGTCATGGCCGCTGCCGGCCGCGTAATCGACCGCATTCTTGGCCGCCGCCAGCAGGCGCACGAAGAGGTCGATCTGATAGTTGCTGTGCACATGCTGCAGCACCGCGGCCAGGCGCTCCAGGCCCATGCCGGTGTCGACGCTGGGCTTGGGCAGCGGGTGCATCACGCCGTCTTCGGTGCGGTTGAACTGCATGAAGACGTTGTTCCAGATCTCGATGTAGCGGTCGCCGTCCTGCTCGGGCGATCCCGGCGGGCCACCGGCCACCTCGGGGCCGTGGTCGTAGAAGATCTCGCTGCACGGGCCGCAGGGGCCGGTGTCGCCCATCATCCAGAAGTTGTCGGACATGTAGCGGCCGCCCTTGTTGTCGCCGATGCGCACGATGCGCTCGGGCGGCAGGCCGATGTCCTTGCGCCAGATGTCGTAGGCCTCGTCGTCCTCGGCATAGACGGTGGCCCACAGCTTGTCCTTGGGCAGCTGGAAATGGACGGTCAGCAGGTCCCAGGCATAGGCAATGGCGTCCTTCTTGAAATAGTCGCCGAAGCTGAAATTGCCCAGCATCTCGAAGAAGGTGTGGTGGCGCGCGGTATAGCCCACGTTCTCCAGGTCGTTGTGCTTGCCGCCGGCGCGGATGCACTTCTGCGCCGTGGCCGCGCGCGAGTAGGCGCGCTTGTCGAAGCCCAGGAAGACGTCCTTGAACTGGTTCATGCCGGCGTTGGTGAACAGCAGCGTCGGGTCGTCGCCCGGCACCACCGGGCTGGACGAGACGACCTGATGGCCCTTCGATTCGAAGAAGGACAGGAAGGTGGAGCGGATGTCGGCGGCTTTCATCGGCGGCTTTCGGGATGTCGGTTTCCGGTCCCTGCGGGCATGGGCGAGCGCCCCCGGTGCCGTCGGAATGGCCGCTGGCCGGGGGTTCGCCCCGCCCCTGGGATGAACCGGCGGATTGTAGGCAGGGCCGCCGCGCCGGCACGGCCGGGGCCCTCAGTCCAGGCCGGTGTCCGCCCGCCAGGCCCGCGCCTGCCCATCCAGCCATTCACGCAGCGCCACCAGGGCCGGGTGGTGCGACTTGGACTCGGGCACGATCAGGCGGTAGCTGCGGTCGCTGTAGTGCGCCACCGGCAACAGCACGCGCAGCCGGCCCTCGCGCAGCGCCGGCTCGGCCAGCAGCTGCGGCACCAGAGCCGCGCCCAGGCCGCGGCTGGCGGCAGCGATCAGCATCGAGAACAGGTCCATGCGCGGCCCGGCCAGGTCACCTTCGACCTGCACGCCCTGGGCCTCGAACCAGTGCCGCCAGGCCTGCGGCCGCGTGGCCATCTGCAGCAGCGGCAGGCGGCCCACGTCGTCGGCACGCAGCCGCTGGCGGCTAGGCAGGCGTTGCGTCAGCAGCGCGGGGCTGGCCACGGCCACCAGCGATTCACGCATCAGGTGCAGGCTGTCGGTGCCCGGCCAGGGCGCGCCGCCGGCGTGCAGCGCGGCGTCGAGCCCGCTGCCCTCGAACAGGAAGGGCTGGATGCGCGTCGTCAGGTTGAGCGTGATGTCGGGATGGCGCTGGTGGAAGTCGGGCAGGCGGGGCAGCAGCCATTCGGTGGCGAAGGTCGGCACCACGCCGAGCTCCAGCGTGCCGCGGCCGCTGCCGGCCGACATCAGCGACAGCGTGTCGCGCTCCAGTTCGTCCAGCCGCTCGCGCACGACGCGGCCGTAGGCCTGCCCGGCCTCGGTGAGCAGCACGCCACGGCGCCCGCGCCGAAACAGCTTGACACCGACGAAGGCCTCCAGCGCTGCAATCTGGCGACAGACCGCGCTCTGCGTGACGGCCAGTTCGTCGGCCGCGCCGGTATAACTGCCATGCCGGGCCGCGGCCTCGAAGGCGGCGAGCGCGGCGGTCGACGGAAGGCGGCGGCGCATGGGGTTTGATGGGTTTCGAAGTGCGTTTGCAGAATTCTGGAGTGCAAGAATAGCGTTTGCTGCCCACCGCGATGCGTTTGAAAATGCGAGTCGTATCGACACCGCCTGGAGCACGAGATGACTTCTTCGAACACGAAGGCCCGCTTTCAATGGGATGACCCGCTGCTGCTCGACCAGCAGCTCAGCGACGACGAGCGCGCCGTGCGCGAAGCCGCCGCCGCCTACTGCCAGGAGAAGCTGGCGCCGCGCGTGCAGCAGGCCTTCCGCCACGAGCAGACCGACCCCGCCATCTTCCGCGAGATGGGGGAGCTTGGCCTGCTGGGCCCGACCATCCCCGAGGCCTATGGCGGCGCCGGCCTGAACTATGTCTGCTATGGCCTGATCGCGCGCGAGGTCGAGCGCGTGGATTCGGGCTACCGCTCGATGATGAGCGTGCAGTCCTCGCTGGTGATGGTGCCGATCAACGAGTTCGGCAACGAGGCGACGAAGCGCAAATATCTGCCCAGGCTGGCCAGCGGCGAGTGGATCGGCTGCTTCGGCCTGACCGAGCCCAACCATGGCTCCGACCCCGGCAGCATGATCACGCGCGCCAAGAAGGTCGACGGCGGCTATGCGCTGTCGGGCAGCAAGATGTGGATCAGCAACAGCCCGATCGCCGATGTCTTCGTCGTCTGGGCCAAGGACGACGGCGGGCAGATCCGTGGCTTCGTGCTGGAAAAGGGCTGGAAGGGCCTGGGGGCGCCGGCCATCCACGGCAAGGTCGGCCTGCGTGCGTCCATCACCGGCGAGATCGTGATGGACAACGTCTTCTGCCCGGAGGAAAACGCCTTCCCCGAGGTGCGCGGCCTGAAGGGCCCGTTCACCTGCCTGAACAGCGCGCGCTACGGCATCGCCTGGGGCGCGCTGGGTGCGGCCGAGGACTGCTTGCACCGCGCGCGCCAGTACACGCTGGACCGCATCCAGTTCGGCCGCCCGCTGGCGGCCAACCAGCTGGTGCAGAAGAAGCTGGCCGACATGCTCAGCGAGATCACGCTCGGCCTGCAGGGCTGCCTGCGGCTGGGGCGCATGAAGGACGAGGGCTCGGCGGCGGTGGAGATCACCTCCATCATGAAGCGCAACAGCTGCGGCAAGGCGCTGGACATCGCCCGCCTGGCGCGCGACATGATGGGCGGCAACGGCATCAGCGACGAATTCGGCGTCGCGCGCCACCTGGTCAACCTGGAGGTGGTCAATACCTACGAGGGCACGCACGACATCCATGCGCTGATCCTCGGGCGCGCCATCACCGGGATCCAGGCGTTCTCGTGATGAGCGGCCCGAGGCCCCTGGCAGGGGTGCGCGTGCTCGACCTCTCGCGCGTGCTGGCCGGGCCCTGGTCGGGCCAGTTGCTGGCCGACTATGGCGCCGACGTCATCAAGGTCGAGCGGCCCGAGGTCGGCGACGACACGCGCGCCTGGGGCCCGCCCTGGTGGGGCGACAAGGCCGAGCGCATGTCGGCCTACTACCTCAGCTGCAACCGCGGCAAGCGCTCGGTGGCGGTGGACATCGCCAGCGCCGAGGGCGCCGACTTCGTGCGCGCGCTGGCCAGGGACGCCGATGTCGTGCTGGAAAACTACAAGGTCGGGCAACTGTCCAGATACGGGCTCGACTATGGCAGCCTGTCGGCGCTCAACCCGCGGCTGGTGTACTGCTCGGTCACCGGCTATGGTCAGGATGGACCATATGCGCAGGCGGCGGGTTATGACTTCGCCATCCAGGCCACCGGCGGCCTGATGAGCGTGACCGGCGAGAAGGACGGCACGCCGGGCAGCGAACCACAGAAGGTGGGCGTGGCGGTGGCCGACCTCTTCACCGGCCTGTATGCCACCACCGCCGTGCTGGCGGCGCTGCGCCAGGCCGAGCACAGCGGCCGCGGCTGCCACATCGACGCCGCGCTGCTCGACGTGCAGGTGGCGATGCTGGCCAACCAGGCCAGCAACCACCTGGTGGGCGGCATCACGCCCAGGCGCATGGGCAATGCACATGCCAATGTCGTGCCCTACCAGGTGCTGCCCACGCAGGACGGCCACATCGTGCTGGCGGTGGGCAACGACGGCCAGTTCGCCCGCTTCTGCCAGCTCGCCGGCCGGCCCGAGGTGGCGCAGGACCCGCGCTTCGTCACCAATTCGGCGCGCATCGAGCACCGCGAACAGCTGATTCCGGTCATCGCCGGCTGGATGCTCGAGCGCACGACCCAGCAGTGGTGCGACCTGCTCGAGCCCAACGCCGTGCCCTGCGCACCCATCCTCGAGCTGCCGCAGGTGTTCGAGCACCGCCAGGTGGTTCACCGCGGCATGAAGGCACAGCTGATCGACGGCCAGGGCCGCGCGATGCCGCTGGTGGCCAACCCGATGCGCTTCAACGGCCAGCCTGCGATGGCGTCGTTGGCGCCGCCGCACATCGACGAGCAGGGCGATGCCATCCGCCAGGCGGTGGCCGCCGGCCAGGGCTGGCCCGGGCGCTGAAACACCCCACCCCCCTGCAGGAGGAGCCTCCATGCCGCGTCCCCAGGCCGTGCCCACGGTGCAGATCGACAACCCGCGCGTCATCGTCACCGAGTGGCGCTTGCCCCGGGCGCCGAGACCGGCTGGCACCGCCACGGCCACGACTACGTGGTGGTGCCGATGACCGGTGGCGCGCTGACGCTGGAGACGCCCGAGGGCGTCAAGGTCGCACCGCTGACGCCGGGCCAGTCCTATACGCGCCCCGTGGGCGTGGAGCACAACGTCATCAACGACACGGCGCACGAGATCGTCTTCATCGAGATCGAGATCCGCTGAACCCACCCGTCGCTTCAGGAGCCTTCCCCCGATGGACACCGCCACCTCGCCGCTGGCCGCGCTCAACGACCCCAGCCTGCTGAAAACCGACGCGCTGATCGGCGGCGCCTGGGTCGCCGGCTCGGCGCGCTTTGCCGTCACCGACCCCGCTACCGGCCGCCAGCTGGCCGATGTGGCCAGCCTGATGCCGGCCGACGCACACGATGCCATCGTCGCCGCCGACAAGGCCTGGCCCGGCTGGCGCGCCAAGACCGCGAAGGAACGCCACGCGATCCTGATGAAGTGGTACGCGCTGCTCGTCCAGCATGCCGACGACCTGGCCCGCATCATGACCGCCGAGCAGGGCAAGCCGCTGGCCGAGGCGCGCGGCGAGGTGGTCTACGGCGCCAGCTTCCTGGAGTGGTTCGCCGAGGAAGGGCGCCGGATCTACGGCGAGACCATCCCCGGCACCGACGGCAACAAGCGCTTCCTCGTCATCAAGCAGCCGATCGGCGTGTGCGCGGCGATCACGCCGTGGAACTTCCCGATCGCGATGATCACGCGCAAGGTGGCGCCGGCACTGGCCGCCGGCTGCCCGGTGATCATCAAGCCCGCCGAGCAGACGCCGCTGTCGGCGCTGGCGGTGGCCGAACTGGCGCAGCGCGCCGGCATGCCGGCCGGCGTGCTCAACATCATCACCGCCGACGGGCCCGGCTCGATCGAGATCGGCAAGGTGCTGTGTGCGAGTGACGTCGTCCGTCACCTGTCGTTCACCGGCAGCACCGAGGTCGGCCGCATCCTGGCCGCGCAGTGCGCGCCGACGATCAAGAAGATCAGCCTCGAGCTCGGCGGCAATGCGCCCTTCATCGTCTTCGACGATGCCGATCTCGACAGCGCCGTCGAAGGCGCGATGGTCAGCAAATACCGCAACGCCGGCCAGACCTGCGTGTGCGCGAATCGCCTCTACGTGCAGGCCGGCGTCTACGATGCCTTCGTCGCCAAGCTGGCCGAGAAGAGCCGGACCATCCTGGTCGGCAATGGCTTCGAGGCCGGCGTCAACCAGGGCCCGCTGATCGACGACCAGGCGCTGAGCAAGGTCGAGGCCCATGTCGCCGACGCGGTGAGCAAGGGCGCGCGCGTGGTGGTCGGTGGCACGCGCATCGGTGAGCGCTTCTACACGCCCACGGTGCTGGCCGACGTCACCGCCGAGATGAAATGCGCGAAGGAAGAGACCTTCGGCCCGGTGGCGCCGGTCTTCCGCTTCGAGACCGAGGCCGAGGCCATCGCCGCCGCCAATGCCACCGAATTCGGCCTCGCCAGCTATTTCTACAGCCGCGACGTCGGCCGCATCTTCCGCGTCGCCGAGGCGCTGGAATACGGCATGGTCGGCATCAACACCGGCCTCATCTCCACCGCCGAGGTGCCCTTCGGCGGCGTCAAGCAGAGCGGCCTCGGCCGCGAGGGCGCGCGCCAGGGCATCGACGACTATGTCGAGCTCAAATACCTCTGCCTGGGTGACATCCTGAAATAGTCAGGCGTCGTCGTTGGCGGCGGCCGACGGGCCGCGGTCGGCGGCCTGGGCATGGTCGCCGCCGCCCATGGTGGCCACCTGCGCCGCCTGGCCGAGCGCGCGGCGCAGCAGGTCTTCGGCGCGGTCGCCATGCGCGGGGAAAGACGCCAGGCCCACGCGCACCGCCACGTGGCGCTCGCGCCCGGTGACGCTGAAGGGCTGCGTCAGCAGGGTGGCCAGCTTGCGCGCCACGCGCTCGCCGTCGTCGGGGGCGTCGATCCAGGCCAGCAGCACCGCGAAGGTGTCACCGCCCAGCGAGGCGACCACGTCGCTGGCGCGCAGCGCCGAGCGCATGCGCACCGCCACCTTGCGCTTGAGCACGTTGGCCGCCTCGACGCCGAGCGCGGCCTCGGTGCCGGCCAGGCCCTCGATGCGCAGCACGATCAGCGCCATCGGCGCCGGCTCGCGCGCGCGCAGCGCCACCAGGTGTGTCATGTGCTCGAGCAGTTGCAGGTGGTTGGGCAGCCCGGTGGCCAGGTCGGTGGCATGCACCTTGCGCGCGCCCATCTCGATGCGCTTGCGCTCGATCGCCAGCCGCAGCGCACGCGCGATGCCGGCGCTGCCGGTGGGCGGCAGCACGTCCTGCACGCCGGACTGCAGCAGCGCCAGCACCACACCCACATCGGGTTCGGGGCTGACCACGACCACCGCCGCGTCGAGCACCGCATGCAGCAGCGCGGGCCAGCCCGCCAGTGCCGACAGGGCCGCCGGCGTGGGGGCGTCGATCAGCACCGCATCGTGCGGGCGACTCTGCAGGTCGCGCGCCGCCTCGTCCAGCGAGGCCGCCTGATGCAGCACGAAAGGCCCGTAGGGCGAACCCCAGAGGTCGACCGGCTGGGCCGTGATGCACAGGATCTGGATGGGAGCGTTCATGAGCGGGCGCTGGCGGTCCGGCTCATGATGCCGCCGGACGGCGCGGCGCGCGAGGGTGAGAAACCGGTCATCCCCCGAAGGCAGGCGGTGGAGCGGGTGAAGGGAATCGAACCCTCGTATGAAGCTTGGGAAGCTGCCGTTCTACCATTGAACTACACCCGCAGCGGGGCGGATTCTAGCGCCCGACTGCCATCACCCCACCCTTGCTGCCGAGCTTTCCGATGACCGCTTCCCGCCCCGCCGCCGATGGCCCGCGCCGCCCCGTGCGCAGCTACGTGCTGCGCGCCGGCCGCATGGGCAGCGGCCAGCAGCGCGCGCTGGCCGAACTGGGCCCGCGCTTCGTGCTGCCCTTCCAGCCGCAGCCGCTGGATGCCGCCGCGATCTTCGGCCGCCGGGCGCCACTGGTGCTGGAGATCGGCTTCGGCATGGGCGCTGCCACCGCGGCCATTGCCGCCGCGCGGCCCGATGCCGACTTTCTCGGCGTCGAGGTGCACGAGCCCGGCGTCGGCGCGCTGCTCAGGCTGATCGGCGAGCACGGCCTGACCAACCTGCGCATCGTGCGCCACGACGCGGTGGAGGTGCTGCAGCAGATGATCGCGCCGGCCTCGCTGGCCGGCGTGCATGTCTTCTTCCCCGACCCCTGGCACAAGAAGCGCCACCACAAGCGGCGCCTGATCCAGCCACCGCTGGCGGCGCTGATCGCCAGCCGGCTGGCGCCTGGCGGCGTGCTGCACTGCGCGACCGACTGGGAGCCCTATGCCGAGCAGATGCTGCAGGTGCTGTCGGCCGAGCCGCTGCTGGCCAATACCGCGGCAGGCTATGCGCCGCGCCCCGACTACCGGCCGCTGACCAAATTCGAGGCCCGCGGCCTGCGCCTGGGCCACGGCGTGCGCGACCTGGTCTTCTCGCGGGTCACGGGTCGCCCGTGACCCGCGATCCCCTCGGGGGCGGGCCCGGCTTGCCGGGACCTGGGGCCGTCAGGCCGTCCAGGTGACCATGCCGGTCCACGCCGTCAGCAGCACCAGGCCGCCGAAGACGATGCGGTACCAGGCGAAGACCGTGAAGTCATGCGTCGACACATAGCGGATCAGCCAGCGGATGCAGACCAGCGCGCTGACGAAGGCCACCGCCGAGCCGACCGCGAACATCGGCAGGTCGCCGACGGCGAGCAATTCGCGCTGCTTCCACACCGAATAGGCGCCGGCGCCCATCAGCGTGGGGATGCCGAGGTAGAAGCTGAATTCGGTGGCACAGCGGCGCGAAAAGCCGAACACCATGGCGCCGATGATGGTGGCACCGCTGCGGCTGGTGCCCGGCACCAGCGCCAGGCACTGCACCAGGCCGACCTTCAGCGCATCCAGCGGCGTCATGTCGTCGACGGTCTCCACGCGGGCGTGGCGCTGGCCTTGAAGGTCGCGCTCGCCATAGCGCCGCCGGTGGCGCGCCTCGACCCACAGGATGATGAACCCGCCGACGATGAAGGCCATCGCCACCGGCACCGGATGGAACAGGTGCTGCTTGACCAGCGCGCCGAAGGCCAGCCCCAGCACCACGGCGGGGATGAAGGCGATCAGCACGTTGAGCGCGAAGCGCTGCGCCTGGCGCTCGCGCGTGATGCCGCGCAGCGTGCGCAGCAGCCGCTCGCGGTATTCCCAGATCACCGCCAGCATGGCGCCGGTCTGGATCGCGACCTCGAAGACCTTGACCTTCTCGCCGGTAAAGTCCAGCAGCGAGCCGGCCAGGATCAGGTGCCCGGTCGACGAGATGGGCAGAAATTCGGTCAGGCCTTCGACCACCCCCATCACGGCAGCCTTGATCAGCAACAGCGGGTCCATGCGGTGCGGTCCGGGTGGCCAGGCAAAGCGGCGGATGATAGCCAGCCACCCCGCCGCGGCCGCGTGCAGTCCTGCACCGGATTTGACCGGCGTGCGGCCCCGCGGGTATATTAATGACCCGTCGGTCATTAAGCATGAACCTCGCCCGCCCTCCCCGCCAGCGCCTGAAGGACATCCGCCCCCAGCAGTTGCTCGATGCCGCGCTGACGCTGTTCGTCGAGAAGGGCTTTGCCGCGGCGCGCTCGGAAGAGGTCGCACACCTGGCCGGCGTGTCCAAGGGCACGCTCTACCTCTACTACCCGAGCAAGGAAGAGCTGTTCAAGGCGGTGGTGCGCCAGAACATCAGCAAGCTGATCGGCGAGGCCGGCGAGATCATCGCCGGCTTCGAGGGCAACACCTCCGAGCTGCTGCTGGCCTTGTTCGGCGTCTGGTGGGACCGCGTGGCCGACTCCAGCGTCGGCGGCCTGCACAAGGTGGTGCTGGCCGAGGTGCGCAACTTCCCCGAACTGGCCCAGTTCTACGCCGATGAAGTGATCGTGCCGGCGCATGACCTCTTCGAGGGTGTGATCCGGCGCGGCATCGAGCGCGGCGAATTCCGCCCCGTCGACACCGGCGCCGTGGCCCATGCCGTGATGGCCCCGATGATCTTCCTCATGCTGCACAAGCACTCCTTCGGCGCCTGCCCCATCCAGGGCTGCGACGTCGACCCCAGGGCCACGCTGCGGGCCCATGCCGACCTCATGCTCAACGGCCTGCGCGCCCGACCCGGGGCGACGGCATGAGCACGGTCCGGGTTTCCCGGCCGTGCTCGCTCCCCCTTCGGGGGACGGCGCGCCGCGTCGAGGGGGCGCCATGAGTCGACGCACGCGGTGGGTGCTGATCGCCCTGGTGGCGGCGCTGCTGCTGGCGCTGGCGGTCGGCCGTGCGCTGGTGAACCGGCGCGCCGCGCTGCAGGCCGCGGCGCCGGCGGCATCGGCCGTGGCGCAGGCCGTCGATCTGGCGCCCACCGACCTGGTGCGCGTCAGCCGCACCGAACTGGTGGCCACGCTGGCGGTCTCGGGCGGGCTCGAGGCCGTCAACAGCGCGATCGTCAAGGCCAAGGTGGCCGCCGAGTTGCGCGAGCTGACGGTGCGCGAAGGCGACAGCGTGCGCGCCGGGCAGTTGATCGGCCGCCTGGACGCCACCGAATTCGAATGGCGGCTGCGCCAGGCCGAGGACCAGGCCACCGCCGCGCAGGCGCAGCTGGAGATCGCCGAGCGCACGCTGGCCAACAACCGCGCGCTGGTCGACCAGGGCTTCATCTCGCGCAACGCGCTCGACACCGCGGTCAGCAGCGCCAGCGGCGCGCGCGCCTCGCTGCAGGCCGCGCGCGCGGCCGCCGAGATCGCGCGCAAGGCGGTGCGCGACACCGAGTTGCGCGCGCCGCTGGCCGGGCTGGTGTCGCAGCGCCTGGTGCAGCCGGGCGAGCGCGTGGGCGTCGACGGCCGCATCGTCGAGATCGTCGACCTCAGCCGGCTGGAACTGGAAGCCGCGATCCCCGCCGAGGACGTGGTCGCGCTGCGCGTGGGCCAGCGCGCGCGCGTGCAGGTCGACGGCCTGCCGGCGCCGATCGAGGCCAGCGTGGCGCGCATCAACCCGGGCACGCAGGGCAGCACGCGCGCGGTCACCGCCTACCTCGCGGTGACGGCCGCGCCGGGCCTGCGCCAGGGCCTGTTTGCGCGCGGCACCATCGAACTCGACCGCCGCCAGGCACTGGTGGTGCCGGTGAATGCGGTGCGCAGCGACCAGAGCCGGCCCTATGTGCTGGTGGCCGCCGACGGCCGCGCCACGCCGCGCGTGGTGGGCACGGGCGCCCGTGGCGAAGTCGACTTCGGCACCGGCCGCGAGGCCGCGATCGAGGTGCTGTCGGGCCTGGCCGCCGGCGACCTGGTGCTGCGCGGCACCGTGGGCGCGCTGCCGGCCGGCACCGCGCTGCGCCTGCCGCAGGCAGCGCCGGCCACGTCAGCCGCGTCGGCCGCGTCATCGGCCAGGCCCTGAGCGGCGCACCCGGTCATGTGGTTCACACGCATCTCCATCGCCAACCCGGTCATGGCCACGATGGTCATGCTGGCCTTCGTGGTGCTGGGGCTGTTCAGCTACCAGCGGCTGTCGATCGACCAGTTTCCGAACATCGACATCCCCACCGTGGTGGTGCAGATGGAATATCCGGGCGCCTCGCCGGAGATCGTCGAGGCCGAGGTCACGAAGAAGATCGAGGAGGTGGTCAACACCGTCGCCGGCATCGACACCGTCTTCTCGCGTTCCTACGAGGGCAGCTCGGTCGTCATCGTGCAGTTCGAGCTCGATGTCGACGGCCGTCAGGCCGCCGAGGACGTGCGCGAGAAGGTCGCGCTCATCAAGCCGCTGCTGCGCGAGGAGGTCAAGGACGCCCGCATCTCGCGCTTCGACCCCAGCAGCCAGCCGGTCTTCAATGTCGCGCTGCTGTCGCCCGACGGCAGCCAGAGCCCGCAGGCGCTGACCACCTTCGCCACCCAGGTGCTGCAGAAGCGGCTGGAGAACGTGCGCGGCGTCGGCGCCGTCAGCGTGATCGGCGGCGTGGCGCGCGAGATCAATATCCACGTGCGGCCGGCGGCGCTGGAGGCCTTCGGCATCGGCGTCGACCAGGTGGTGGCCGCGCTGCGCAGCGAAAACCAGGAGCTGCCGCTGGGCGCCATCCGCTCGGCCGAGCGCGAATCGGTGGTGCAGGTCAATGCACGCATGAAGTCGCCGGCTGAATTCCGCGACATCGTGGTCGCGCGCCGCGGCACGGCGGCCATCAAGCTGTGGCAGCTGGCCGACGTCGTCGACGGCCCGCAGGAGGTCGAGAGCCTGGCGCTGTACAACGGCCAGCGCACGGTGCTGCTGTCGGTGCAGAAGAGCCAGGGCGAAAACACCATCGCCGTCGTCGACGGCCTGCACAAGGCGCTGGCCGAGTCGCAGGCCCTGCTGCCCGCGGGCATCCGGACCGAGGTCAACCGCGACAACTCGCGCGCCATCCGCATCTCGGTGGCCAACGTGAAGCGCACGCTGATCGAGGGCGCGGTGCTGACCATCGGCATCGTCTTCCTCTTCCTCAACAGCTGGCGCTCGACCGTCATCACCGGCCTCACGCTGCCGATCGCGCTCATCGGCACCTTTCTCTTCATGGACTTCGGCGGCTTCACGATCAATACCGTGACGCTGATGGCGCTGAGCCTGTGCGTGGGCCTGCTGATCGACGACGCCATCGTCGTGCGCGAGAACATCGTGCGCCACGTGCAGATGGGCAAGAGCGCGCACGACGCCGCGCTCGAAGGCACCAACGAGATCGGGCTGGCGGTGCTGGCCACCACGCTGTCGATCGTGGCGGTCTTCCTGCCCATCGGCTTCATGGGCGGCATCGTCGGCAAGTTCTTCCACGAATTCGGCATCACCATCGTCGCCGCGGTGCTGATCTCGATGTTCGTCAGCTTCACGCTCGACCCCATGCTGTCCAGCGTCTGGCACGACCCGGACGCACAGGGCACGCGCGGCGGGCCGCCGAAGGGCTGGTACGACAAGACCATCGGGCGCGTCACCGGTGCCTTCGACCGCCTCACCCACTGGCTGTCCGAGGGCTACCAGGCCATCCTGGCGTGGTCGCTGGTGCACAAGGTGAAGACGGTGCTGATCGCCGTGGCGACCTTCCTCGCCAGCTTTCTCGTGATCCCGATCCTGGGCGCCGAATTCGTGCCCAAGGCCGACTTCTCGGAGACCCTGGTCAACTTCTACACACCCATCGGCTCGTCGCTGGAGGTGACCGAATCGCGTGCCCGGCAGATCGACGCCGCCCTGCGCGAGATGCCCGAGGTGCGGCAGACCGTCACCACCATCAACAGCAGCTTCGCGCAGGGCAAGATCTATGGCTCCGTCTACGTGCGCCTGGTCGACCGCAAGGACCGCGCGCGCAGCGTCGACCAGCTGACGGTGCCGCTGCGCGAACGGCTGGCGCGCATTCCGGGCATCACCGTCACCAACATCGGCGTCACCGACCTCGGCGGCGGCAAGACGCTGCAGTTCTCGATCCAGGGCCCCGACCTCGCCGAGCTCGACCGGCTGTGGCGGCTGATCGGCCCGAAGCTCGCCGCCATCCCCGGCCTGGTGGACCTGGACAGCACGCTCAAGCCCGACAGGCCCACGGTGGCCGTGCAGATGCGGCGCGACGCGGCCTCGGACCTGGGGCTGAACGTCAACGCGGTGGCCTCCGCGCTGCGCGTGCTGCTGGCCGGGCAGACGGTGGGCAACTGGCGCGCCGCCGACGGCCAGACCTACGACGTGCGCGTGCGGCTGGCGCCGGATGCGCGCGACGACATGGCCGACCTGCGCAACCTGCCGCTGATCGTCGGCACGGCCGCCGACGGCAGCGCGCGCATCGTGCGGCTGCAGCAGGTCGCCGACCTGCAGCCGTCCACCGGCCTCAACCAGATCAACCGCCGCGACCTCACGCGCGAGATCAATGTCGATGCCAACACCCTGGGCCGCAGCGCCGGCGACGTCTCGGCCGACATCCGCAAGGCGCTGGACACCGTCAGCTGGCCGCCGGGCTACCGCTACAGCTTCGGCGGCTCGACGAAGAACATGCAGGACAGCTTCGGCTATGCGATGGCGGCACTGGCGCTGGCCGTGGTCTTCATCTACATGATCCTGGCCAGCCAGTTCAAGAGCTTCCTGCAGCCGCTGGCGCTGATGAGCTCGCTGCCGCTGACGCTGATCGGTGTCGTGCTGGCGCTGCTGTTCTTCGGCTCGACGCTGAACATGTTCTCCATCATCGGCATCGTCATGCTGATGGGCCTGGTGACGAAGAATGCCATCTTGCTGGTGGACTTCGCCAACCGCGCGCGCGAAGCCGGCGTGGAGCGCACGCAGGCCCTGCTGGACGCGGCGCGCGTGCGGCTGCGCCCGATCCTGATGACGACGCTGGCGATGGTCTTCGGCATGGTGCCGCTGGCCTTCGCGCTGACCGAGGGTTCCGAACAGCGTGCGCCCATGGGCCAGGCGGTGATCGGCGGCGTCATCACCTCGTCGCTGCTGACCCTGGTGGTGGTGCCGGTGATCTACTGCTGGCTGGACGACCTGGCGGCCTGGGCAACACGCCGGCGCGACCATCAGGCCGCTGTCAAGGTCCGTGTCTAGAATTCCCATCGGACCGCGTCAACATACCCTATACCGTATCATCATGAGCATCGAAACCGCCCGCTTCAACATGATCGAGCAGCAGATCCGCCCGTGGGAGGTGCTGGATCCCGCCGTGCTGGCGCTGCTGGCCACCGTGCGGCGCGAGGACTTCGTGCCGCCGGCGATGCGCGCATTGGCCTTCGTCGACACCCAGGTGCCGCTGCTGCCCGGCCAGCCCGACGGCCCGCGCATGCTGGAGCCGCGCGTCGAGGCGCGGCTGCTGCAGGAGCTGAAGGTGCAGCGCCACGAGAAGGCGCTCGAGATCGGCACCGGCTCGGGCTTCATGGCGGCGCTGCTGGCGCACCGCGCGCAGCAGGTGGTGACGCTGGAATGCCGGCCCGAGCTGGCGAAGACGGCGCGCGAGAACCTGCGCCGCAACGGCCTGCTCAACGTGCGCGTGATCGAGGTCAGCCCCGCCGACGGCGCCCGCGGTCACGCCGCCGAGGGCCCGTACGACGCCATCGTGCTGTCGGGCTCGGTGGCCGAGGTGCCGCGCGTGCTGCTCGAGCAGCTGAAGGTCGGCGGCCGGCTCGGTGCCATCGTCGGCGACGAGCCGGTGATGCGCGCCATCATCTTCACCCGCGTCGGCGAGGCCACCTGGTCGCAGCAGGCGGTCTTCGACACCGCGGCGCCGCGGCTCGACGGCTTTGCCGAGAAGCCGGCCTTCCACTTCTGACGCGCCCCGCCCGCATGCAGACCCTGTCGGTCACCGAACTCGCCGCCCTGTGCGCCGACCCGCAGGCGCGGCCGCTGCTGCTGGATGTGCGCGAACCCTGGGAGACGGCACGGGCCTGCATCGACCCCGGCCATGGCGACGCCGTCTTCGTGCCGATGTGGCAGATCCCGCTGCGGCTGGCCGACGTCGACCGCTCGCGGCCCGTCGTCTGCATCTGCCACCACGGCGCCCGCAGCGCGCAGGTCGTCGCATTCCTGCAGCAGCAGGGCTACCCCGCCGTCTATAACCTGACGGGCGGCATCGACGCCTGGTCTCGCGAGGTCGACCCCGCGGTGCCGCGCTATTGACGTTTACAGCCTCGAACAAGGACTCTCATGCCCGCGTTGCGCTCTTGTGCCCGTTTCGTCCGTCGCCTGCCGGCCCGCGGGCCCCTGGCGGCCGTGGCCCTGGCGGTCGCCCTGCTGGCCAGCCCGGCCGCCCACGCGCAGAACCTGAAGGAGCTGTACGAGGCCGCGCGCGCCTACGACGCCGGCTACTTGGCCGCGCGCGCGCTGGCACAGTCGGCCGACTATCGCGTGGCGGCCGCCGAAGGCCTGGCCCGGCCGTCGGCCGCGCTGGGTGCCGGCGCCAGCACGGCGCGCATCGACCCGCAGAATTTCGGCGGCGGCGAGAGCAACTCGATCAACGCCACCCTGTCGGCCCGCTACCCGATCATCAATCGCGTCAACGACGCGTCGATCGCCCAGGCGCGGCGCACGCTCGACAGCGCCAGGGCCGAGCTCGAGTCCGCCGAGCAGGACCTCATCGTGCGCGTGGCGCAGGCCTACTTCGACGTCCTGGCGGCGCAGGATACGCTGGCCACGACGCGCGCCAACAAGGCCGCCATCACCGAGCAGCTGGCATCGGCCAAGCGCAATTTCGAGGTCGGCACCGCCACCATCACCGACACGCGCGAGGCGCAGGCCAAGTTCGACAAGGCGGTGGCCGACGAGATCGGCGCCGAGAACGACCTGCGCACCAAGCGCATCGCGCTCGACCAGCTGGTCGGCCGCAGCGGCCTGGCGCCCAAGCCGCTGGTGTTGCCGGTCACGCTGCCGCCGGTGATGCCGACCGATGTCGAGTCCTGGGTCACGACCGCCGACGGCGTGCACCCGAACGTGCGCCGCGCCCGCGTGGGCCTGGACATCGCCAGGCTCGAGACCGAGAAGGCACGCGCGGCCGAGAAGTTCACGCTCGACGCCGTGGGCTCGGTGGGCGCGTCGCGGGCCAGCGGCAGTTCGATCTCGACGCTGCCGGGCATCACCCGCACCGCCAGCGTCGGCGTGCAGTTCAACCTGCCGCTCTATACCGGCGGCCAGACGGGCAACCGCATCCAGGAAACGCTGCTGCTGGAAGAGAAGGCGCGCCAGGACCTCGACGCCGCACGGCGCGCCATCGCGCAGGGCACGCGCGTGGCCTATTTCGGCGTGCAATCGGGCCAGGCCCAGGTGAAGGCGCTGGAGGCGGCCGAATCGTCGGCCAAGCTCGCGCTCGAGGCCACGCAGCTGGGCTATCGCGTCGGCGTGCGCGTCAACCTCGACGTGCTGAATGCGCAGACGCAGCTGTTCCAGACGCAGCGCGACCTGGCGCGTGCGCGCTACGACGTGCTGGTGGGCAGCCTGCGGCTGGCGCAGGCCTCGGGCCAGTTGCAGCCGGGCGACATCGACGCCGTCAACGCGCTGCTGGCGAAATAGCGCGCCGGCGCCGCGCCGGCACCTCGTCAGACCGCCAGCAACTGCTGGCGGTAGTGCAGCAGTTCGTCGATCGACTCGTGGATGTCGGCCAGCGCGGTATGCGCCTGCGCCTTCTTGAAACCCTCCAGCGCCGCCGGCTTCCAGCGCCGCGTCAGTTCCTTGAGCGTGCTGACATCGACATTGCGGTAGTGGAAGAAGGCTTCCAGCTTCGGCATGTAGTTGGCCAGAAAGCGGCGATCCTGGCAGATCGAATTGCCGCACATCGGGCTCTTGCCGGCCGGCACGTAGCGCTGCAGGAAGGCAATCACCGCCGCCTCGGCGGCGGCCTCGTCGACGATCGACGCCTTCACGCGGTCGGTCAGCCCGCTCTTGCCGTGCGTGCCCTTGTTCCAGGCGTCCATGCCGTCGAGGACGGCGTCGCTCTGATGCACCGCGAAGACCGGGCCCTCGATGCGGACAGTGATCTGCGGGTCGGTGACGACCACCGCCACTTCGATGATGCGGTCCTGGTTGGGGTAGAGGCCGGTCATCTCGAGGTCGATCCAGATCAGGTTCTGGTCGCTCGGGCTCAGCACGGGTTCGGTCATGGGGTGAAGATGGCAGGGCAAACCGCGATTCTCGCCCAGCCCTACACTTCGCGCCCATGCAAGCGTCTTCCGTCTCGCTCGTCTTCGCCCTCGTCATACTGGCCTGGCTGACGGTGCGGCTGTGGCTGAGCGCGCGCCAGATCCGGCATGTGGCCCGCAACCGCCACCAGGTACCGGCGGCCTTCGCCGGCACCGTCACCCTGGCCGCGCACCAGCGCGCCGCCGACTACACCATCGCCAAGGCCCGCCTCGGCGTGCTGGCCATGGCCTGGGGCGCCGCCGTGCTGCTGGGCTGGACGCTGCTCGGGGGGCTGGACCTGCTGAATACCACGCTGCGCGACGCCATCCAGCCGCGCTTCGGCGACATGGCCTACCAGCTGTCGCTGCTGACGGCCTTCACGCTGATCGCCAGCCTGCTGGAGCTGCCCTTCGACGTCTACAACACCTTCGTGCTGGAGCAGCGCTTCGGCTTCAACCGCATGACACCGCGGCTGTTCCTGATCGACATGATCAAGGGCTTGTTCGTCGGCGCCCTCATCGGGCTGCCGCTGGCCACGCTGATCCTGTGGATCATGGGCGCGCTCGGCGCCAGCTGGTGGATCTGGGCCTGGGTGGCCTGGGTCGGCTTCAACCTCGTGCTGCTGGTGCTGTACCCGACGTTGATCGCGCCGCTGTTCAACAAGTTCGAGCCGCTGCCCGACGAGGCCCTGAAAACCCGTGTGCAGGCGCTGATGCAGCGCTGCGGTTTTGCGGCCAAGGGCTTGTTCGTGATGGACGGCAGCAAGCGCTCGGCGCATGCCAACGCCTATTTCACCGGCCTGGGCGCGGCCAAGCGCGTGGTCTTCTTCGACACGCTGCTGGCCAGGCTGTCGCCCGGCGAGGTCGAGGCCGTGCTGGCGCACGAACTGGGCCATTTCCGCCGTCGCCACGTGCTCAAGCGCATGGCAGCGATCTTCGCCGCCAGCCTGGCCGGGCTGGCGCTGCTGGGCTGGCTGGCCGGCCAGAGCGGCTTCTACGCCGGCCTGGGCGTGGCGCCCAACCTGGCGGCACCGAACGCCGCGCTGGCGCTGCTGCTGTTCAGCCTGGCGCTGCCGCCCTTCATGTTCTTCGTCTCGCCGCTGGCGGCGCAGCTGTCGCGCCGGCACGAGTTCGAGGCCGACGCCTATGCCTGCGAGCAGGCCGACGGCCGCGACCTGGCCAATGCACTGCTCAAGCTGCACGAGGACAACGCCGGCACGCTGACGCCCGACCCGCTGTACGTGCGCTTCTACTACTCGCACCCGCCGGCGTCGGAGCGGCTGGCGGCGCTTGGCCTGCACGGCAGGCCGCAGCCCGCGTGACCCCGCTGATCAGCCGGCACTGCCGGCCCGCCACCGGCGAGCCCCTGGCGGCCGCGCAGGTACAGAGCCTGCTGCCGCAGCTGCCCGGCTGGGCGGTGGTGGACGGCGCGCTGCAGAAGGCCTACGCCTTCAGCGACTACGCGCGCATGATGTCCTTCGTCAACGCCGTGGCCTGGCTGGCCCAGCGCGAGGACCACCACCCCGAGCTGCACGTGGGCTGGGGCCGCACGACGGTGCGCTGGCGCACGCATTCGGTGGGCGGGCTGTCGATCAACGACTTCATCTGCGCCGCGCACGTGGAGGCCCTCGCCCCTTGAGCCGCGACCGCCGGCCCGCACCCGACCGCCAGCGCCCCCATGCGGCCGCGGCGCTGGATGTCGGTCTGGTGGTGGCCGCACATGGCCGCCACGCGATGGTGGAGACGCCGGAGGGCGAACGCTGGCGCTGCCACCCGCGCGGCAAGAAGAGCGATGTCGTGGTCGGTGACCGTGTGCGCTGGCAGCTCTCGGGTGACGAGGGCGTCATCGAACAGGTCGAGCCGCGCCGCAACCTGCTGTTCCGCCAGGACGAATGGCGCACCAAGTCCTTCGCCGCCAACCTCGACCAGCTGCTGATGCTGGTGGCGGTGGAGCCGCCGTTTTCGGAATCGCAGCTGACGCGGGCGCTGATCGCCGCCGCCGCGGCCGGCATCCCGGTGCTGATCGGGCTCAACAAGACCGACCTGCCGGCGGCCGACGTGGTGCGCGAGCGGCTCGCACCCTATGCGCGGATGGGCGCCGAGGTGCTGGAGATGGCCGTCAAGGCCGATCCCGAGGGCACGCTGGCGATGCTGCGCCCGCGCCTGCAGGGCCGCACGACGCTGATCCTGGGCCCCAGCGGTGCCGGCAAGAGCACCTTGATCAACCGCCTGGTGCCGGGGGCGAGCGCGCAGGTGGGCGAGATCTCGGTCGCGCTTTCGAGCGGCCGGCACACCACCACCACCACCACCTGGTACTGGCTGGACGACGAGCGCCGCGGCGCCGTGCTCGACTCGCCCGGCTTCCAGGAGTTCGGGCTGCGCCAGATCGAAGCCATGCAGCTGGCCTCGCTGATGCCCGATCTGGCAGCCGAGCTGGGCCAGTGCCGCTTCCACAACTGCACGCACCGCGAGGAGCCGCAATGCGGCCTGCGCGCTGCCGTGGAAGCCGGGCGCATCAGCGCCTCGCGCTGGCGCATCTACCAGGAGCTGTTTGCCGAGCTGTCGCAGACGCGCTGGTAGGCCCAGCCCCGGACGATCGGCCCCCGCGGTGCAGGCGAGCGGCCCCCGGGGCCCCCCCCGCCCGCCCCCCCCGGACAGGGGGGGGGGGGGGGGGGGGGGGGGGGGGGGGGGGGGGGGGGGGGGGGGGGCAGGGCCACCAGCAGCATCCACAGCACCACCGAGCGCCACACCAGGCCGACCACGCTTTGCAGATGACCCGGCTGCGGCGGCAGGCCAGGCGTCGAGCCCAGGGCCTCGGTGGTTTCGGCCTGCGCGCCGACCGTGAAGGTCTTGGAGCGGTCGGGGGTGACACCCGGCGCCGCGGCACCGCCGAGCTGCACGCCCAGCGCACCGGCCGCGGCGGCCAGGATGATGCCTTCGTTGGGCTGCTGCCAAAGCGCCGCGTCGCGCCGCCAGGCGCCGATGGCCTCCTCGAAATTGCCGACCACCGCAAAGCCGAAGGCCGTCAGCCGCGCCGGCACATGGTCGATCCACTGGAACAGCCGGCGCGACAGCGCGGCGAGGTGATCGTCGGCCGGCGCCTCCAGCGTGCGGTGACGGTAGGCCCAGAAGCGGCTGCTGAATTCGGCCATGCGGTAGAGCACCGCACCGGCCGGCCCCAGGCCCAGCGCCGAGAGCACGACGAACCAGAAGAAGACCCCGAAGACATGCCGGTGCGCGGCCAGCAGCGCATGCTCGATGACATGGCGCAGCACCTCGGTGCGCGGCAGTTCGCTGGCATCGAGGTGCCGCCACTCGGCCAGGCGTTGCCGCGCCAGGTTCTCGTCGCCGCGGTCGAGCGCGTCGCGGATGTCGGTGAAATAGTGGCTGAACTGGCGGAAGCCCAGCGTCAGGTACAGCAGCGCCACGTCGAAGGCCAGCGCCAGCAGCAGGCTGTGGTTCGACACCAGCAGGTACAGCCCCGCCACCAGCAGCGACGGCCCCAGCACCGACACGGTCCACACGACCCAGGTGTGGTGCGGCTTGCCGGCGTCGAAATTGCGGCCGGTCCAGCGCACCCAGGCCTGCAGCGTGTCGTGCACCCAGTTGTCGCGCGGCAGCGGCTTGAGCTGTTCGACCAGCAGCGCAAACAGGACGGCGAAGAAGCTCATCGCGCCCGATGATAGGGCGCGCCGGCCCCCTTCAATGGCGCAGGAAGTGGTAGAGGTTGCGCAGCATCGCAGCCGTGGCACCCCAGATGAAATATTCGCGGTCGTGCGCCGCGTGCCGCCACGGCATCGACAGAAACTGCCGCTGCCCGCCGTCGAACTGGAAGACATGGCGCCGGTGATGCGCCGGCGTCATCAGGTAGGCCAGCGGCACCTCGAAGGCCTCGGCGACCTCGAAGGCGTCGAGCTTCAGCGCCAACGGTGGCCGGATCAGGCCGACCACCGGCGTGACGACGAACTGCGTGACCGTGGTGTAGTCGGGCAGCCGCCCCAGCACCTCGACACAGGCCGGCGGCAGGCCGACCTCTTCCTCGGCCTCGCGCAGCGCGGTGGCCTCGGGGGAGCCGTCTTCGGGCTCGCTGCGCCCGCCCGGAAAGCTGATCTGACCGGCATGGTCGCGCAGGTGCTCGGTGCGGCGGGTCAGCAGCACCTGCAGGCCTTCGTCGCGCTGCACCAGCCCTACCAGCACGGCAGCCTGCGCGGCCGGGCGATCGCCAGCGCCGCCGTCGCCACGGATCGGTGCCGTGAAGCCGCGCGCCTCGCGGAACTGCTGCCGCAGCGCCTCGGCCGTCAGCCGCGACCCGTCGACGGCATCGAGGTGATGATCGTGCCCGGCCACCGGGATGGCGTGCGGGTCCTTGATGCGCGGTGGGCTCATGGGGTGCGGGGCGCGGCAACGAAAAAGGCCGCCCCAGCGGCGGCCCGTCGGCAGGCGGTGTCGGTCCGACCCCGCTCAGGCCAGCTTTTCCTTGATGCGCGCGGACTTGCCGCTGCGCTGGCGCAGGAAATACAGCTTGGCGCGGCGCACATCGCCGCGGCGCTTGACCTCGATGCTGGCCAGCAGCGGGCTGTGCAGCTGGAAGGTGCGCTCGACGCCCTCGCCGCTGGAAATCTTTCGCACGATGAAGCTGCTGTTCAGGCCGCGGTTGCGCTTGGCGATGACGACGCCTTCGTAGGCCTGCACGCGCTTGCGCGTGCCTTCGACGACGTTGACGCTGACGATCACGGTGTCGCCGGGGGCGAAGGCGGGGATCTTGCGGTTCAGGCGAGCAATCTCTTCTTGCTCGAGGGTGGCGATCAGGTCCACGGTGGGGCTCCGGAGGCGATCGTGCGCGGGTGGGTTGAAGGACTGTAGGTCCCGCCAGAGGATCGAAAAGCCTTCTAGTATAACGCGAGCGAGACCAGGAAGCGCTCGTCGGCCGCGCTCAGGCGGCCGGCGGCCCTTGCGGCCATGATCAGGTCGGGGCGCCGCCGCGCCGTGAGTTCCAGCGCGCGCTGCCGCCGCCAGGCGGCAATCTCGCCATGGTGGCCCGACAGCAGCACCGGCGGCACCGGCCATTCGCCGTCGGGCGTGAGCCAGCGCTCGGGCCGGCTGTAGGCCGGGCCTTCGAGCAGCCCGTCGGAGAAGCTGTCCTGCTGGTGCGATGGCGCATGCAGCACGCCCGGCTGCAGCCGCGCCACGGCATCCAGCAGCACCAGCGCCGGCAATTCGCCACCCGAGAGCACAAAGTCGCCCAGGCTGATCTCCTGCGTGACGTGGCGGTCGATGAAGCGCTGGTCGATGCCCTCGTAGCGGCCGCACAGCAGCAGCGCGCCCGGGCCGGCGGCGATCTCCTGCACCAGCGCCTGCGTCAGCGCGCGTCCGGTGGGCGTGAAGTGCACCACCGGCGGCAGGTTGCCGCGGTCGGCCCGCACGGTGTCCAGCGCGCGCTGCAGCGGCTCGGCCAGCATCACCATGCCGGGGCCGCCGCCGAAAGGACGGTCATCGACGCGCCGGTAGGGACCGTCGGCATGGTCGCGCAGCGGCCACAGGCGCACGTCGACCTGGCCGGACGCGAAGGCGCGCCGGGTGATGCCGCTGGCCAGGTGGGGGCCGAACAGCTCGGGAAACAGCGTGATGACGTCGAAGCGCATCGCGCGACGCTCAATCGTCGGCGTCCCAGTCGACGTGGATCGTGCGTGCGTCGCGGTCGACGCGGTCGACGTAGGCGTCGACGAAGGGGATCAGCACCTCGTCGGCCGTGCCGGCGGCGCCGGCATCGGTGGGCGGGCGCACACACAGCACGCAATGCGGCCCGGTTTCGATGAGGTGCGTCACCGTGCCGAGCGCCTGGCCGGCGCGGTTGCGCACCGCCAGTCCGATCAGGTCGACCCAGTAGAACTCGTTGTCGCCGGGGGTCGGAAAGCTGGCGCGCGAGACGAAGATGCGCGCGCCCGTCAATGCCTCGGCGGCGTCGCGGTCGTCCAGGCCCTGGCAGGTGGCGACGATGGCGTCACCCTGCTCGCGCGCCTGCACCACGCGCAGCAGCCGCGGCAGCGGCGCCGGCGGCCGGGCGCCCGGCGGCAGCAGGCGCCGGCGTTCCCCGGGCTGCACGAACCAGCGCCTGGACGAGAACAGCGCCTGCGGGTCGGACGAGAAGGCCTTGAGCTTGAGGCCGCCCTTCACGCCCCAGGCGCCGAGCACGCGCGCCACCTCGACGGCATCGTCGGGCAGCGGTGGTGCGTCGTCGTCAAACGACGAAGCCGGACCACGCGGGTCCGGCTTCGGATCGGCGGCCGGGGCGGACGCTGTCCGTGGCCCCGGCCGGCGGGAGGTCGGCATGCGCGCGCTCCCGCGGCGGGCCTTCAGCCTGCCTTCTTGGCCTGTTCGACCAGGCGGGCGACGGTCGGCGACACCTGGGCACCCACGCCGGACCAGTAGGTCACGCGGTCCAGCGCCAGGCGCAGGGGCTGTTCGGCACCGGCGGCCATGGGGTTGTAGAAACCCACGCGCTCGATGAAGCGGCCATCGCGGCGCTCGCGCGAATCGGCGACCACCACGTTGTAGAACGGGCGCTTCTTGGCGCCGCCACGAGCCAGTCGGATCACGACCATGTCAGTTCTTCCTTACATTTCTGTCGGTAGCGACCGCCGCACCAGGAGACACGTGCAGGGGCAGGCTCGGTCAGGTCTGGGGCCATCGATGGACGTTGCCGCCCATGAACCATGACCCCGGTTCGATCTCGCGGCACCGTAGATACGCCATGCATCGATGGCCGTTGCCGGAAAACCGCGCATTATAGACTCCAACGTCGCCCACCTGACCAGCCCTGCACCGATGCCGCGCTACCGATCCAAGACCCTTGCCACCTGGATCGCCGTCGTCGGCGGTGCGCTCGGCCTGCACCGCTTCTACCTGCACGGCGCGCGCGACGGCATCGGCTGGCTGCACCCGCTGCCCACGCTGGCCGGCCTGGTGGGCGCGATCCGCATGCGTGAACTGGGCCAGGACGACCGCCTGGCCTGGGTGCTGATCCCCGTGCTGGGGCTGATGCTGTCGCTGGCGATGCTGACCGCCATCGTCTACGGCCTGACCCCCGACGAGAAGTGGGACGCGCGCCACAACCCGGGCCGGACGGGGCCGTCGACCGGCTGGGGCCCGGTGCTGGGCGTGATCCTGGCGCTGCTGCTGGGCGGCATGGTGCTGATGGGCACGGTGGCCTTCAGCGGGCAGAAATTCTTCGAGTGGCAGCTCGGTGCGCTGCCGCGCTGAATCCGCCGGTCAGAACAGCAGCAGGCTGACGCCGTAGAACACCGCCGCGATGAAAGCGGTGGCCGGGATCGTGACGATCCAGGCCAGCACGATGTTGCCGGCCAGCCCCCAGCGCACCGCCGAGGCGTTGCGCACCGAGCCGACGCCGAAGATCGCGCCGGTGATGGTGTGCGTGGTCGATACCGGCACGCCCAGGCCGGTGGCGACGAACAGCGTGATGGCGCCGCCCGTCTCGGCGCAGAAGCCACCCACCGGCTTGAGCTTGGTGATGCGCTGGCCCATCGTCTTGACGATGCGCCAGCCGCCGAACAACGTGCCCAGGCCGATGGCGATGTAGCAGCTCCAGATCACCCAGGCCGGCGGCATCTTGTCGCTGGCCGCGGTATAGCCCGAGGCGATGAGCAGCAGCCAGATGATGCCGATCGTCTTCTGCGCGTCGTTGCCACCATGGCCGAGCGAATACAGGCCCGCCGACACCAGCTGCAGCCGCCGGAACCAGTTGTCCACGCGCAGCGGAGAGCTGCGCCGGCAGATCCAGGCCACGGCCACCATCAGCAGCGAGCCGAGCAGGAAGCCCATGGCCGGCGAGACGAAGATGAAGAGCACCGTCTTCAGCACGCCCGAAGCCACCAGCGGGCCGGCACCGGCCTTGGCCATCGTGGCCCCGACGATGCCGCCGATCAGCGCATGCGAACTGCTCGACGGGATGCCGTACCACCAGGTGATCAGGTTCCAGGCGATGGCGCCGATGAGCGCGCCGAAGACGACGTGCTGGTCGACGATGCCCGGCTCGACGATGCCCTTGCCGATGGTGGCCGCAACCTTGAGCTGGAAGACGAAGATCGCCAGCACGTTGAAGAAGGCCGCGAAGGCCACCGCATGCTGCGGCTTGAGCACGCCGGTGGACACGACGGTGGCGATCGAGTTGGCGGCGTCATGGAAGCCGTTCATGAAGTCGAACAGCAGGGCCAGCGCGACGAGCATCACGACGACCCAGAGCGCGGTCGAGACGGTATCCATGGCGATCGATTCCGGTTCGAGGCGCTGGCTTCAGGAGTTTTCGAGCACCACGCCCTCGATCAGATTGGCCACGTCCTCGCAGCGGTCGGAGATCGACTCCAGGTGCTCGTAGATGGCCTTGAGCTTGATCAGCTCGCGCGTGTCCTGCTCCTCGCGGAAGAGGCGCGACATCGCGCCGCGCATCACGCGGTCGGCGTCGCTTTCCAGGCGATCGATCTCCTCGCAGGTCTTGATGGCGGCCTCGGCCACCTGGGCATTCGACAGCCTGGGCAGCAGCGTGACGGCGTGCTGCACGCGCTCGCAGCAGCGCACCGAGATCTCGGTCAGCCGGGTCACGTCCTCGCCGATGCGCTGCACGTCGTAGAGCGACATCACCTCGGAGCTGTCCTGCAGCAGGTCGAGGATGTCGTCCATGGCGTTGATGAGCTCGTGGATCTGCTCGCGGTCGATCGGCGTGATGAAGGTGCGGTGCAGCAGCCGGCTGACCTCGGCGGTGATCTTGTCGGCCGCGCGCTCGGCGGCGTCGACCTCGGCGGCATATTTCTCGCGCAGCGTGCGGTCGCCGTAGTTCTGCACCATCTGCAGGAAGGCACGGGCGCCGAGCACGATGTGATTGCCGTGCTCGTTGAACAGCTCGAAGAAGTTGCCTTCCTTGGGCAACAGCCTGCCGAAAACCATCGTGTCACCTCTGGTGAGCTTGCGGGCGCGACCGATCGGCCCTGGCGAGCCACCCGCGGTGTCATCGATCCGTCACGGGATCGTCATCACGTCGTGATAGGCGCCGCATTGTAGGTGCCGCCCGACGGGGCACCCGTTCGGCAACGGCTCAGGCGTCCGGCCCCGCCGACGGTGACCCCGCCGCGCCCTCGCCGGCCGGCTTGCGGCGCCGGCGGCGCCGACGCTTGGCCGGCGCGGCCGCCTCGGCAGCGGGATCGGCCGGCTCGTCGCCCACGTCGGCCGACGCGGCCGGTGCAGCATCCGCGGACGCCGGCACGCGGCGCACGGCGCCCGGGCGCTTCGGGCCCTGCGCCTCGCGCAGCGCCTGCACCAGGGCATCGCGCTCCTCGTCGTCGCCCAGGTGGTAGTCCTCCCACCAGTCCGCCAGGTCGACGTCGACCTCGCCGACATCGGCGCGCAGGCGCAGGAAGTCGTAGCCGGCGCGAAAGCGTGGCTGCGCCGCCAGCGACGCCGCCGAACTGGCCGTGCGGCGCTCGAAGCGCGGCTGCATCTGCCAGATCTCGCGCATGTCGGCGGCCAGCTTGCCGCGGCCGGAGATGTCGCCGATGCGGGCGTCGAAGACGGCGTCGATGGCCTGCTGCAGCGCCGGGAACGGCGGCTCGCCGCCCTGGCGCAGCACCTCCCAGCGCGCCTGCACGTCGTGCCAGAGCATGCACGCCAGCATGAAGCTGGGCGCCACCGCTCGGCCCTCCTCGACGCGGCGGTCGGTATCGGCCAGCGCCAGCTCGACGAAGCGCTCGCGCAGCGGATGTGGCCGTTCGGGGTGCAGCACGGCGTCGAGGATGGGGAAGACGCCGCGGTCCAGGCCCTGCTTGCGCAATTCGTCCAGGCTGCGCAGCGCATGGCCGGTCTGCAGCAGCTTGATCATCTCGTCGAACAGCCGCGAGGCCGGCACATTGGCCAGCAGCGCCGACATCTCGCGCACCGGCGCCAGCGTCGCCGGCTCGAGCGCGAAGCCCAGCTTGGCGGCGAAGCGCACCACGCGCACGATGCGCACGGGGTCCTCCCGGTAGCGCGCCACCGGGTCGCCGATCATGCGCAGCACGCGCGCGCGGGCATCGGCCAGACCGCCGTGGTAGTCGACCAGCAACTGGGCGGTCGGGTCGTAGTACATGGCGTTGATGGTGAAGTCGCGCCGCGCGGCATCCTCGACCTGCGGCCCCCAGACGTTGTCGCGCAGCACGCGGCCGCTGGCGTCGATCACATGCACCTTGTCGGCGATCTGGTGCTTGGACGTCTTCTCGTTGCCGCTGACCTGCTCGGCGGCCGCGCTGTCGAGGTAGGCACGGAAGGTCGAGACCTCGATCACTTCGTGCTCGCGGCCGCGGCCGAAGACCACGTGCACGAGGCGGAAGCGCCTGCCGATGATGAAGGCGCGGCGGAACAGCGCCTTCACCTGCTCGGGCGTGGCGTCGGTGGCAACGTCGAAATCCTTGGGCCGCAGGCCGACCAGCAGGTCGCGCACGGCGCCGCCGACGATGTAGGCCTCGTGGCCAGCATCCTTGAGCGTGCGCACCACGCGCACGGCGTTGTCGTCGAGCAGCTTCGGATCGATGCGGTGGTCTTCCACCGGCACCTCGACGCGGCGGCCGAGCGGGATCGCCGGCAAGGCCGCAGCCGCGGGCGCTGCCGCCCTGGCGTCCTTGCCCAGCAGGCGGTTGATGAAGGTCTTGATCATGGGAACAGTCTGAGGATGGGCCAGCGGCGTTTGAGCGCCACGGCCTCGAGGGCGGGGCCCGGGTTGGTGGCGACCGGATGGCTCACCCGCTCGAGCAGGGCCAGGTCGTTGGTCGAATCGCTGTAGAAGAACTGGCGCTCGAAGTCGCCGAGGCTGCGGCCTTGTGCACGCAGCCAATCGTGCACGCGCTCGACCTTGCCGGCGCGGAAGGCCGGTGTGCCGCGGATGGCACCGGTGACGCGCCCGCCGGCGTCGCGTTCGAGCTCGGTGGCGATCAGCGTGTCGATGCCGAACAGCTGCGCGATCGGCCGCGTGACGAACTCGTTGGTGGCGGTCACCAGCGCCAGCAGGTCGCCGGCCTCGCGGTGGCGCTGCACCAGCGCCAGCGCGCTGTCGCGCAGCGCCGGACGCGCCACCTCGTCGACGAAGCGGGCCTGCACGGCGGCCAGTTCGTGCGCGGGCCGGTCACGCCAGGGCGCGGTGCAGAAGTCGACATAGGCGTCGATATCCAGCCGCTCGGCCTTGTACTGCTCGTAGAACGCATCGTTGCGACGGCGATAGGCATCGGCATCGGCCCAGCCGATGGCGATGAGGAATTCGCCGAAGGCATGGTCGGAGTCGATGGGCAGCAGCGTGCCGTCGAGGTCGAACAGCGCCAGCGTCACGCCCGCTCCTCCGCCAGCATGGCGCGCAGCAGCGGCACCGTGATGGCACGCGAGCGTGCCAGCGAAAAATGGTCCAGGCGGTCGAGCAGGTTCATCAGCGAGCCCATGTCACGCGCGAAGTGGGTGAGCAGATGGCCCATCACCTCGTCGGAGAGGAAGATGCCGCGGCGGTCGGCCTCGCGCCGCAGCGCGGCGCGCGTCTCGGCCTCGGACAGCGCCTGCAGCGCAAAGACATGGCCCCAGCCCAGCCGCGTGCGCAGGTCGTCGCGCAGCGGCAGGTCCACCGGCGGCAGGCTGCCGGCGGCGGCGACCTGCACGCCCTGTGTGCTGGCCTCGACGAAGAGCGCGAAGGCGGCATGCTGGGCGTCGGCATCGAGTGACTCGCAGCGGTCGATCACCACCAGCGACCAGTCGGGCGCCAGCGGCCAGGGCACGGGGTCGGCGGCGTCGAACCAGCCCACGCGCATGCCCTGCTGCTGCTGTCGATGCGCCAGCGCGCGCAGCAGGTGCGTCTTGCCGCTGCCGGGGGGCCCCCACAGGTAGACCGGCGCGGCCGGCAGCTCCAGCGATTTCAGGTGTTCGCAGGCGGCGGCATTCGGGCCGGGCAGGAAGCTGTCGAAGGTGGCCATCACCTCCGGCCCGATCGCCAGCGGAATCTGCTGCATGGTCGGCGCGCCCATCGTCAATGCCAGCGCGGGCCGTCGCCGCTGCGCCAGGCCGCCAGCCGGCGCCGCAGCGCGGGCGCATCGTCGGCTCCGGGGTGATGGTCGAGGTAGCCGCCCAGGTCTTCGGCCGCTTCGGCGAAGCGGCCCAGTTCGGCACGCACCAGGCCGCGGTCGCGCCGCTCGTCCCAGGCCTCGGGCAGCAGCACGACCAGGCGCTCGAGCACCGGCAGCAGGCGCGGCCAGTCCTCGGCGGTGCGGTGGATCTCCTTCAGGTTGCGCAGCAGGCGCGCGATCACGTCGCGCGGCGGCGCCGCCTGCAGGAACAGGCCCAGCGGCGCTTCGAAGTCACCCGTGAGTCCGCGCTGGCGGCGGTAGGGCAGCAGCCGCTCGTCGAGGTCCTCGCGCGACAGCGACTGGCCGGTGAAGGGGTCGATCACGACCTCGCCCCGAGGCATGTGCAGCTTGACCAGAAAATGCCCTGGAAACGAGATGCCCGCCGCCTGCAGCCCGATCTGCGCGGCCAGCTCGATATACAGCAGCGCCAGCGTGATCGGGATGCCGCGGCGCGTGCGCAGCACATCGGGCAGGTAGCTGTTGCGGGCGTCGTAGTAGTCGTTCACGTTGCCGGCAAATCCCAGCTCGTGGAAAAAATAGCGGTTGAGCTGCCGCAGCCGCTGCAGCGGCGCAGCGTCGACCGCGATGCGACGGTGCAGCCGGTCGGCCAGTTCGTCGACCTGGGCCAGCGTCGCCTGCACGTCCAGCCGCGGGTATTCGTCCTGCGCCACCGAAATGGCCGCCTCCAGCGGGGACAGGCTGGCGTCGTCCGCCACCAGGGCGGCGAAGTATTGCAGCGCGGTCGGGGCTTCGAAGTGCAGCGAGCCTGGCATGGGTCGGATGGGCACGAGTGTAGGTCAGCCGCGCCGACGGAACTGCTGCCAGCGCACCCCTGTGAGCCTGAGCGTGCCCAGATAGGCCACCGCGGCCGCGGGCAGCACCAGCGCCATCAGCCCGACCCGCTGCGGCCAGTTTGCGCCCAGCGCCAGCCAGTCGACGTGGTGGTTGGCCGCCGCCAGCGCCAGGCCCAGCACGCTGCAGCCGGCCAGCACCTGCATGGCAAAGCGCAGCCAGCCCGGCCGCGGCACATAGGCACCGCGCCGGTGCAGGCCATGCAGCAGAAACCCGGCGTTGCCGAGAGCGCCCAGGCCGATCGACCACGCCAGCCCCGGCACGCCCAGCCATGGCACCAGGGCCAGGTTCATCAGCTGCGTCGCGATCAGCACGCCGATGGCGATCTTCACCGGCGTGCGCACATCCTGGCGCGCATAGAAGCCCGGCGCCAGCACCTTGACGGCGATGATGCCCAGCAGCCCGAAACCATAACCACGCAGCGCGGCGGCCGTCTGCGCCACGTCCTGCGCCGTGAAGGCGCCGTGGTGGAACAGCACCGCGATCAACGGTGCCGGGAAGACCATCAGTGCCACCGCGCAGGGCAAGGCCAGCAGCAGCACCAGGCGCAGCCCCCAGTCGAGCAGGCCGCTGTAGGCCTCGCTGTCGCCCCGACCCTGCGCCGACGACAGCTGCGGCAGCAGCACCGCGCCCAGCGCCACGCCCAGCAGGCCGGTCGGAAATTCCATCAACCGGTCGGCATAGAAGAGCCAGGAAACAGCCCCCACGCCCAGTTGCGACGCGATCTGGGTATTGATCAGCAGCGACAGCTGCGCCACCGAGACGCCCAGCAGCGCCGGCGCCATCAGCCGCAGGATCTGGTGCACGCCCGGGTGCGACCAGGCGCGGCGGATGGACGCCGGCGCCAGGCCGAAATGCGGCAACCGCCCGATGCGCGCCAGCGCCGGCACCTGCACCGCCAGCTGCAGCACGCCGCCCAGCATGACACCGGCGGCCAGCGCCAGGATGGGCCGCAGGCCCCAGGACTCGAACCAGGGCACACCCAGCCAGGCGGCGCCGATCAGGCTCAGGTTCAGCAACACCGGCGTCAAGGCCGGCACGGCGAAGCGCTTCCAGGTGTTCAGGATGCCGGCCGCGAAGGCCACCAGCGACATGCAGCCGATATACGGGAACATCCAGCGTGCCATCAGCACCGCGAGGTCGAATTCCTGCAAGCCCGCGGCCAGCAGCCAGATCAGGATCGGCGCCGCCGCCACGCCGAGCAGACAGGTGGCGACCAGCACCCACAGCAGCACCGTCGCCACGGCGTCGATCAGCAACCGGGTGGCCTCGTCGCCCTCACGCTCGCGCGTGGTGGCCAGGAACGGCACGAAGGCCTGCGAAAAGGCGCCTTCGGCAAACAGCCGCCGCAACAGGTTGGGCAGCCGGAAGGCGACGTTGAAGGCGTCGGTCAGCGCACCCGCGCCGAACTGGGCGGCGATCAGCTGGTCACGCACCAGACCGGTCACGCGCGAGGCGAGCGTGAGCAACGAGACGGTGGAGGCGGCCTTGAGCAGGTTCACGGGGGAGGCGTCGGATTATAGGCAGCCACCCCGCCGCCGCCGCGACAAGGCTCTACCGCGTGCTATACTCTGCAGCTTTTGCACCTTTGCGCAACCGCTCTACACGCATGGCCACCTCCTCCAAAGCCAAGAAGAAGACCGTTCGCCTCGCCTCGGGCCGCAAGCGCGCCCGCCAGGACGTGGTGCTCAATGCCGCCAACACCTCGCTGCGCTCGCGTTTTCGCACCGTGGTGAAGAACGTGCAAAAGGCGGTGGCCGGTGGTGACAAGGGCAAGGCGACGGATCTGTTCAAGAGCGCCCAGAGCGTCATCGACTCGGTGGCCGACAAGGGCATCTTCCACAAGAACAAGGCCGCCCGCCTGAAGAGCCGGCTGTCGGCCAAGGTCAAGGCCCTGTCCCTGGCCGCCTGATTCGATTCAGCCAGACCCGGTGCAACGATCAAAGGCCTGCGCAAGCGGGCCTTTTTTCATGGGCAAGCCCGGCAGCGCGACGGCTCAGATGGCGGGTGGCGCGCCGATCTCGACCACGCACAACTCGTTGTCGCGGGCGAAGTTCATGACGAAGTCCCACGCCATCGGTTCGATGTCGCGCAGGGCTTCGTTGACGATCACGCACTTGACGCCCTCGACCACCCGCGGCACGCAGTAGGGCGAATAGCCGATGAAGGCGCCGATGCCGCCGGCGCTTCCGCCCGGGCGGAAGCACGACATCGCGCCCGCCAGGCGTTCTGCCCAGTCGCTGGGGCGAAAGCCGCGGCCCTGCTTCGTCACGCCCTGGATGTAGTACTGACGAGGTGGAGTGAGAGACATCGGTGGCGTCGGGCCCGCCGGGTGGGCCGATGACGGTTGTAGCAAGCGCAGGTTTCCGGGGCCTGACATCGGCGGCAGGGCGGGCGGCCTCGTGCCCCGGAGTGGTTGCGTCGCTGCCTGCATGGTCGGTTCACCTGGAGCCTGGTACCGATCTTCTCGGCCCGTGGCGCTCCACCTTTAGAATTCGCTTCCGGCCGGCGGTGACCGAAGTGGGTTGCGCGCCGGCTTTTTGCTTGGTGCCGACCTCGAAAGGACAGCATGAACGCCCCGGATCCCGTCGTTGCGAGCCCGATGCCGCATGTCATGAATACCTACGGCCGCTTGCCTGTCGCGCTGTCGCATGGCCAGGGCTGCTGGGTCTGGGATACCCGGGGGCGCCGATACCTGGACGGCCTGGCCGGCATCGCCGTCAGCACGCTGGGCCACAACCACCCGAAGCTGGTGCCGGCATTGCAGGACCAGGTCAGCAAGATCATCCACAGCAGCAACTACTACGAGGTGCCGCTGCAGGAGACGCTGGCTGCCAGGCTGTGCGAGCTCTCGGGCCTGGATTCGGTGTTTTTCTGCAGCACCGGCCTCGAGGCCAACGAGGCGGCACTGAAGCTGGCGCGCAAATTCGGCCATGACAGGGGCATCGAGCGCCCCGAGGTCATCGTCTACGAGCGCGCCTTCCACGGGCGCTCGATCGCCACCCTGTCGGCCACCGGCAACCCCAAGGTGCAGGCCGGCTTCGGCCCGCTGGTCGAAGGCTTCGTGCGCGTGCCGATGAACGACCTGGCCGCCATCGAGGCGGTGGCGAAATCCAACCCCCACGTGGTGGCGATCTTCCTCGAGACCATCCAGGGCGAAGGCGGCATCAACCCGAGCCGTGCCGACTACCTGCAGGGCCTGCGCGCGATCTGCGACCGCCAGAACTGGCTGCTGATGCTCGACGAGGTGCAATGCGGCATCGGCCGCACCGGCAAGTGGTTCGCGCACCAGTGGGCCGGCATCCGGCCCGACGTGATGCCGCTGGCCAAGGGCCTGGGCTCGGGCGTGCCGATCGGCGCCGTCGTCACCGGCCCGCGCGCGGCGCGCATCTTCGGCCCCGGCAACCACGGCACCACCTTCGGCGGCAACCCGCTGGCCATGCGCGCCGGCGTCGAGACGCTGAAGATCATGGTCGAGGACGGCCTGCTCGAGAACGCCGCCGCGCGCGGCGCGCAACTGCGCCAGGCCTTCGAGACGCAGTTTGCCGGCCTGGCCGGCGTGAAGGAGATCCGCGGTGCCGGCCTGATGATCGGCATCGAGCTCGACCGCCCCTGCGGCGCGCTGCTGCAGCGCGCGGCCGATGCCGGGCTGATGATCAGCGTCACCGCCGACAGCGTGATCCGCCTGCTGCCGCCGCTGATCCTGACGGCCGCCGAAGCCGATGAGATCGTGCGCATCCTGGTGCCGCTGGTGAAGGCATTTCTCGCGGACCCGAAGGCATGAAGCCGGGGATGTCGCTGATGAAGCACTTCCTGCAGTTCAAGGACCTGCGCACCGAGGAGTACGCCTACCTGTTCGACCGCGCGCGCATCATCAAGACGCGCTTCAAGAACTACGAGCGCTACCAGCCGCTGGCCGACCGCACGCTGGCGATGATCTTCGAGAAGGCCAGCACGCGCACGCGCGTGAGCTTCGAGGCCGGCATGTACCAGATGGGCGGCTCGGTGGTGCACCTGACCACCGGCGACAGCCAGCTCGGCCGTGCCGAACCCGTCGAGGACAGCGCGCGCGTCATCAGCCGCATGGTCGACCTGGTGATGATCCGCACCTTCGAGCAGTCCAAGATCGAGCGCTTCGCCGCGCATTCGCGCGTGCCGGTGATCAACGGCCTCACCAACGAATACCACCCCTGCCAGATCCTGGCCGACATCTTCACCTTCATCGAGCACCGCGGCAGCATCCAGGGCAAGGTGGTGGCCTGGGTCGGCGACGGCAACAACATGGCCAATACCTGGCTGCAGGCGGCCGAGATCCTCGGCTTCAAGCTGCATGTCAGCACGCCCAGCGGCTACGAGGTCGACCCGGCGGTGGCCGGCATCCGCGACAGCGGCTGCTACCAGGTCTTCAACCACCCGCTGGAAGCCTGCGCCGGGGCGCACCTGGTCACCACCGACGTCTGGACCAGCATGGGCTACGAGGCCGAGAACGACGAGCGCCGCAAGGCCTTCATCGACTGGTGCGTCGACGAGGAGATGATGGCGGTGGCCCAGAGCGACGCCCTCTTCATGCACTGCCTGCCGGCGCACCGCGGCGAGGAGGTCACCGCCGAGGTCATCGACGGCCCGCAGAGCGTGGTCTGGGACGAGGCGGAGAACCGCCTGCACGTGCAGAAGGCGCTGATGGAATACCTGCTGCTCGGCCGCATCGGCTGACTTCAATAGGTCGAGCGTCCGCCGGTGATGTCGAACACGGCACCGGTGCTGAAGCTGCAGTCCTCGCTGGCCAGCCAGGCGGCCATGGCGGCGATCTCGTCGACGGTGACGAAGCGGCCCATCGGGATCTTGCTCAGCATGTAGTCGATGTGGGTCTGCGCCATCTGGTCGAAGATGGCCGTCTTCGCCGCCGCCGGGGCGATCGCGTTGACCAGCACGTTCTTCTGCGCCAGTTCCTTGCCCAGCGACTTGGTCAGTGCGATCAGGCCCGCCTTGCTGGCGCTGTAGTGGCTGGCATTGGGGTTGCCTTCCTTGCCCGCCACCGACGCGATATTGACGATGCGGCCGTAGCCCTGGCGGATCATCACCGGCGCCACGTGGCGGCAGGTCAGGAAGGGGCCGACCAGGTTGACGTCGATGACGCGCCGCCACACCGCGGGGTCGAGCTCCCAGGTGGGGCCGTTGCCGCCGGTGATGCCGGCGTTGTTGACCAGGATGTCGATGCGTCCGGCGGCCGCGGTGGCGGCGGCCACGGCAGCATCGTCCGTCAACTCCACCGCCTGCCCGCGGGCGCTGCCCAGCGCCGACAGCGTGCCCACGGCCTCATCGAGCCGCGCGGCGTCGATGTCCCACAGCACGACAGCGGCGCCGGACTTCAGGAAGCGTTCCGCGGTGGCATAACCGATGCCCTGGGCACCGCCGGTGATGACCGCGACGCGGCCCTTCAGGTCGATCTGGTTCATGCGTCCAGGCCTTTCAGCGCGGCGGGGTGGGTGGCGCGGCAGTCGTCGATGTACTGGCGGATGATGGCCTCGAAGCTGGCCGGCGCCTTCAGCCCCAGGCGCGCGGCGCGCGCGGCGGTCGAGCCGCTGGGCCAGTTGGCGACGATGCCGGCTATTGCGGAGTCGCGCTGGAACTTGACGCGCGCACGCACCTTCGGCCCGGCCACGGCCTCGAGCGCGTCGAGCATCTGCTGCACCGTGCAGTTGATGGCCGGCAGGTTGAGCGCGGTGCGGCCGCAGAAGGCCTCGCGGCTGGCCTCGTGGACGGTGATCAGTCCGTCGACCGTGGCCTGCACCGAGGTCAGCGGGTGCGACACGCCGGCATCCACCGGGCAGACCGATTCCTCGCCGGCCAGCGGCTCGCGGATGATGCCGCTGAAGAACGAACTGGCGGCGCCGTTGGGGCGCCCCGGGCGCACCGTCACCGTCATCAGCCGCGCGGCGCGGCCGTCGATGTAGCCCTTGCGCGTGTAGTCGGCGATCAGGTGCTCGCAGATCAGCTTGTGCGTGCCGTAGCTGGTCTGCGGCGTGGGCAGCGTGTCGTCGGCGACGATGCCCGGGAAGGGCACGGCCGGGTCGGGCCCGAAGACCGCGACCGAACTGCTGAAGACCAGCCTGGTCGGCGTCGCGCCCTGCTCGGCGCGGTGGCGCAACGCATCCAGCAGCGCGCGCGTGCTGTCGAGGTTGCTGGCGAGGCCCAGTTCGAAATCGGCCTCGCATTCGCCCGATACCGCCGATGCCAGGTGGAAGACGCCGTCGAAGGCTTCGTCGCGCAGCCCCTGGCAGTGCGCCAGCAGCTTGCCGACGCGACCCTGCACGCGCGCATCGGCCAGCAGGTCGGCCGGCGCGGCGGCCTGGTCGGCGATGACCAGTTGCGAGATGGCACGGCCGTCCAGCGTGCCGCGAGCCAGCAGGGTGCGCGCCAGCCGCGCACCCACATAACCGGCGCCGCCGGTGATCAGGAGCTTCATGAAAGGACCCGTCGTCAAAGGTATGACGATTGTGCCCTGCCGGCGGACGCCGCCGCGTCAGGGCTGTCCCGCGGGTCAGGCCTCGACCTGCAGCGCCCCGCGCCGGATCTGGTCGCGCTCCAGGCTCTCGAACAGCGCCTTGAAATTGCCCTCGCCAAAACCCTGGTCGGCGCGGCGCTCGATGAATTCGAAGAACACCGGGCCCAGCAGCGTCTGGCTGAAGATCTGCAGCAGCAGCTTCTTCTCGCCGCCCGTGGTGCTGCCGTCGACCAGGATGCCGCGCGTCTGCAACTCGCCCACCGGCAGGCCGTGGCCGGGCAGGCGCTCTTCCAGCATCTCGTAGTAGATGTCGTTGGGCGCCGTCATCAGCGGGATGCCGGCCATCTGCAGCGCGTCGACGGTGCTCACCAGGTCGTCGGTGAGCAGCGCCACGTGCTGGATGCCCTCGCCGTTGAACTGCATCAGGAATTCCTCGATCTGGCCGGCGCCCTTGCCCGATTCCTCGTTGAGCGGGATGCGGATGAGCCCGTCGGGCGCCGTCATCGCGCGGCTGGTGAGACCGGTGTATTCGCCCTGGATGTCGAAATAGCGGATCTCGCGGAAATTGAACAGCTTCTCGTAGAACGCGCCCCAGTACGCCATGCGGCCGCGGTAGACGTTGTGCGTGAGGTGGTCGATGACCTTCAGGCCGTGGCCCTTCGGGTGACGCTCGGTACCGGGCAGCCATTCGAAGTCGATGTCGTAGATGCTCTTGCCATCCCGACCCGGCGCACGGCCGCCCGAAGCCGGGTCGCCCCCTCGGGGGGATTGGGGGCTGTCGTCATAGCGATCGATCAGGTACAGCGGCGCGCCGCCGATGCCCTTGATGGCCGGCAGTTTGAGTTCCATCGGGCCGGTGGGCACGTCCACCGGCTGCGCGCCACGCTCCAGCGCCAGTGCATAGGCCTTGTGCGAGTCGCGCACACGGAAGGCCAACGCGCAGGCGCTGGGGCCGTGTTCGGCGGCGAAATAGCCGGCCAGGCTCTTGGGCTCGCGGTTGACGATGAAATTGATGTCACCCTGGCGGAACAGCACCACGTCCTTGCTGCGGTGCCTGGCGACGAGCGTGAAGCCCATCTTCTCGAACAGCGGCTCCAGCACGTTCGGCACCGGCGAGGCGAACTCGACGAATTCGAAGCCCATCAGGCCCATCGGGTTGTCGAACAGGTCGGGCATGCTTGTCTCCTGGCAAAGCGGGTGGGATGGCCGCGCACTGTAGGCAGTTGGCGGCGCAATGTGCACGCGACGCGCACCCGGGCTTGACCCAGGTCATGCAATACCATTGCACGAATCGAGCCGATCGCGAGACAAACATGCCGCTGACCCCGCTGGACCCGATCGACCGCCGCATCCTCGACGCCTTGCAGCGCAACGCGCGCGCCACCACGCTGGAGCTGGCGGCGGCCGCCCACCTGTCGCCCGCACAGTGCAACCGCCGCCACCGCCGGCTGGAGGACGCCGGCCTGGTGATGCGCTACGAGACGCGGCTGTCGGCCGCCGCGCTGGGCCTGTCGGTGGTCGCCTTCGTCAACGTGGTGATGGAGCGCGGCCACATCCGCGAACTGGGCACCTTCACGGCCCTGGTCGGCGACAACGCACAGATCCAGGAGTGTTATGCCGTGACCGGTGATTCCGACTATGTGCTGAAGGTGGTGGCGCGTGACCTCAAGAGCCTGTCGGACTTCCTGATGGACACGCTGATGCGCACGCCCGGCGTGCAGGCGGTGCGCTCGACGGTGTGCCTGGACGAAATCAAGTGCACCAGCGCGTTGCCGCTGGACTGATCAAGGCGTGTCGTCCACCGGGTCGCGGTGCGCCGGCTCGTCGTGCATGGCCCAGTAGGCATCCGACAGCCGCTGCGTGAGCGGCCCCGGAAACTGCCGCACCGGCACGCCGTCGACCTTGGCGATCGGCAGCACGCCACCGCCGGTGGAGGTGAGAAAGACCTCGTCGGCACCACGCAGCGCAGCAGCCGGCACCGGCCCAAGCCGCAAGGGAATGCCCAGGCACTGGCAGAGCTCGATGGCCGTGCGTCGGCTCACGCCTTCGAGCACGCCGCGCTCGGCCGTGTGCACGACGCCGTCCTTCACCATGAAGACATTGAAGCCCGGACCTTCGGTGACGTTGCCGTGGGCATCGACCACGCAGCTGGTGTCGCGGCCGAGTTCGTAGGCGTCGAACATCGACTGTACGAGGTCGATCCAGTGGTAGTTCTTGACGCGCGGGTCCACCGATTCGGGCGCGATGCGCTGGCGGTCGCTGATGTGCAGGTCGATGCCGGCGCGCTGCTGCTCGGGCGGCGCGATATAGACATAGGGCACCGCATAGGCATAGAAGCGGTTGACGGCCAGGCGCGGGTCGCGCGCACCGCGTGGCGGCACGCCGCGCGTGCAAACCATCGCCACGTAGGCATCCTGCAGGCCGCCGGCGCGCACGCAGCCGTGCAGGACCTGCCGCAGTTCCTCGCGGCTGTACGGGATGCGCAGGCGCAGCGCCTGCAGGCTGTGGAAGAAGCGGTCGAGGTGGTCCTGCAGCCGGAAGAACGCGCCGTGCCAAGTGCTGGCGACGTCATACGTGGCGTCGGAGCGCGTGAAGCCCCAGTCGAACAGCGAGACCTTGGCCTCCGACAGCGGCACATACTGTCCGTCGGCGAATGCGCAGCCGCCTTCGAAACTGCCGGCGGACGGGGTGGCGGGCAGGGTCATGGTGGGGTGCTCCAGGGCTGTGGGGACGCACCCGATGCGGCCCATTCGACTTGGCGGCACCGTCCGGGCCGGTCGGTGAAGACCGCCACGTGCAGCGCGCGCGGATGCAAGGGCATCGAAGTATGCGCCGCGTGGGCCGGGCGGCTGCCGCAGCGCCCCCCGGGCGTGAACGCGCCGCATGCCGGCTCTTGCCACAAACGCCGGCGTTGCCCGCGGCTGCCACGATCGATGCGGCCCATCCGTCACGAAGACGCAAGCCATTGGCCGGTGCCGCCCAGGCTGGCCGGTCAGGTCAAGAGAGCTCATCTCAGGTTCATGGCTATCGCCGAAGCGGCACGGTCAGGCACCCGAGCCGAAGCCCGGCGTGCCGGGCCTCGGTCGAGCTTGATGAGACAGTAATCAGAAGCTGGCCCACTCGTCGTCGGTGCCCGTCCTTTGCGGGGCCGCCTCGGCTGGCGCCGCCACCGGAGTCTCGGGCTTGTCCCCGGCCGCCTTCCTGCCAAAGGCGGGCCGCGCCACGTTTTTCGCGTGTGCCGCGCCGCGTCGTTCAGCACCGCCCCAGACCTGCGAGGCAACGGGCGCGGCGGCAACCGTCGGAGCATCCGCCTGCTGGCCTGTGGCCAGCTTGAACACGCTCACCACCTGCACCAGCGCACCAGCCTGGGTTTTCAGGCTCTCGGCGGCGGCGGCGCCCTCCTCCACCAGTGCGGCGTTCTGCTGCGTCACCTGGTCCATCTGGCCCACAGCCTCGCCGACCTGCCCGACGCCTGTGCTCTGCTCCACCGAGGCCGAGCTGATCTCTGCGACGATGTCGCTCACGCGCCGAATGGAGTTGACCACCTCGCTCATCGTCTGCCCGGCCCGGTCCACCAGCGCCGTGCCCTGCGCGACGCGATCCACGCTCGCACCGATCAGGCTCTTGATCTCCTTGGCCGCTTCGGCAGAGCGCTGGGCCAGGCCGCGAACCTCGCTGGCCACCACCGCAAAGCCGCGGCCCTGCTCGCCGGCACGGGCCGCTTCCACCGCGGCGTTGAGCGCCAGGATGTTGGTCTGGAAAGCAATGCCGTCGATGGTGCCGATGATGTCGGCGATGCGCCGCGAGCTCTCGCTGATGCCCTTCATCGTCTCGACGACCTGGCCCACCACCTCGCCGCCCTTCACGGCCACACCCGAGGCGGCCTGCGCCAGCTGGTTGGCCTGCTGGGCGTTGTCGGCATTCTGCTTCACAGTGGTGCCCAGTTCCTCCATCGTCGCCGCGGTCTGCTGCAGCGCGCTGGCCTGCTCCTCGGTGCGCTGGCTCAGATCCGCGTTGCCCTGGGCAATCTGCGCGCTGGCAGTGGCCACGCTCTCGGCGTTGACGCGCACCTCGCCGACGACCTTGACGAGCGACGCCTGCATGTCCTTCATCGCATTCAGCAGCATTGCAACCTCATCCTTGCCGCGGGCGTCGAATTGCTGGCTCAAATCGCCGGCAGCGACGGCCCGTGCGACGCCCACGGCGCGGCCGATGGGGCGGGTGATGGCATTGCTGAAGAAAACCGCGCCAGCGAGACTCGCCGTGCAGACGACCAGCATCAGCGCCAAGCTGATGAGCGTCGCGCGCTTGCCGGCAGCATCAGCCTGGGCCCCTGCGGCCGTGCCGGCGGCGGCCAGCTTGTCGCCTGCCTCGTCCAGCAGCTTGGTTGGTTCGCGGTCCATTCCCCGCACGGCGTTGTCGCCAGCCGTCGGATCGTAGGCAGCGGCCTTGAACGCCTCGAATGCCTTGCGATAGCCCTGGCCCATGGTGGCGTGGGCCGACGTGAATTTCTCGACAAGCGACCGCTCCGCGCCTGAGGGCAGCACAGCGAGCAGCTTACTGGCCGCCTCGCCCACGTCCCGCTCCGACTGGGTGAAGGCACTCCAATGCTTGTCCAGGGCTTTCGGGTCTTTGCCGCGCAGCAGGACGTTTTTCCACTCCTGCACCTGGGTCTTGAACGCCGACTCCAACTCCTTCGCGGCGAACGCGTTGCCGCTGGCAGTCCGCACCGTTGTGGCGTAGCTGGCAATCGATTGGTTCAAGCTGTTGATGCCGTACAGCGAGGCGCCAAGCACCAGGAGAAGAGCCCCGGCGAAGGCCAGCGGCAGTTTGAGGTTGAGTTTCATGGCTTGATTGCTGTCGCAATTCGTTGGATGGCGGGGTGCGGTAAGCGCGCTTGCTGCAAGGTGGACCCGAGCCGCCCGATCGATTCGCGGCGCATCGGTCGTTCGATGTCGAGGGGGATGAACATTCGCCCGCCGTCGGCGTCGCCGAAGTTGGCGCTGCCGGTGATGAACCCCGCATCGACGGCGCTGCGGAAACAGGGCGCCGGCCTGACATGCCCGGGCAGCAGGGCCACCGCGTCGCTGAACGCGTCCACAACCGCACCCGCGGTGCGCCCGCCGATGCCCAGTACCCCCGTGACGGTGTCGCCGCCAGTTGCCACATCGAGCCCCAAGCGGCAGCGTACGTCAACGATGGGCACGATCACACCGCGCCGATTGGTCACCCCCAGCCTATGCGTCGGGACGCCGGCATTGCACGCGGGCCGCGCGGGCAAGCGGGTCTTCTGAACGTGCAGGATGTCGATGCCGTACGCCTTGGCGCCCAGGCGCAGCGTGAGGACTTCGCTGGGCGCACCCGTCGCGCGAGCGGCGACGGCCTGCAGTACTTGTCGGGCGTGGGCGCTCATGGTTTGCGAGAAGGTCTTGACGCCTGACTATCGGATGTTCGAGCCGAGGGTTAAGGCCGAAAGGCGTGGTGATCCGTACCCATTTCGCTCCCGCACCGAGCTGGCGAGCAAACACCCCGCCCGACCCAGCCGCGCAGCGCCCGCGCCTGATCCCAGGCGCTGGACGCGGTGCGGGCGCACAAGTCCCGCCTGGCATGCCGCTGGCTGCAACCGAACCCGGCATGCGCCTGCACGACATCGGCTGCGGCTGCGGCTGCGGCAGCTTCCTGCAGTCTGCAGCCGAACGTGACAGCGTGCCGCAACGGGCAGCGGTACGGCACCGACCGCTGGATCGGCCGCGACATCCGGCTCCGGCCGTCGGTGCTGTCGCCGCCCGGAAGGCCCGGTGTCTACCCGCGGCTGGCGGCCTGCAGGCGGGCGATCAGCCCGGCGTGCGCCGCGGCGCCAGGTTCTGCGCCGGCAGTGACAGTGACGGCAGCTTGCGCCGCGAGGCCAGCACCTGCTCGATATCGTCGGCGGCGCCGTCGATCAGCACCAGGATGGCCTTCTCGGCCTTGGCCGGGTTGCGCGCGATCACCGCGTCCAGCACCGCGCGGTGCAGCGGCAGCGACTTGGCCGGCCCGTCGGGCTTGGCCGTGCTGAGCTCGAAGCTGGTGCGCAGCAGCGCGCCCAGCGCCTTGCTCATGTGGATGACCATGCGGTTGTGGCAGGCACGCAGCAGGCCCTGGTGGAAGCGCAGGTCGTGGGTGACATAGTCGCCACCCAGCTCGATGGCCGCCTTCATGCCGGCATAGGCGGCTTCGATGCCGGCGATGTCGGCCGCGGTGGCGCGCTCCGCGGCCATGCGCACGGCGGCCGGCTCCACCACGCGGCGCAGTTCCTGCAGGTCGCGCAGGAACTCGCGCGTGAGGCCGGCCTTGCTCTGCCAGGCCACCACGTCGGGGTCGAACCAGTTCCACTGTTCGGAGGCCAGCACCCGCGTGCCGACCTTGGGCCCCGTCACCAGCATGCCCTTGGCGACCAGCGACTTGACCGCCTCGCGCACCACGGTGCGGCTGACGCCGAGTTCGTCGCACAGCAAGGGCTCGGGCGGGATCGACGCGCCCGGCGGGTAGCGCCCGCCGACGATGGCCTCGCCCAGCTGGTCGAGGGTGTGGCCGAGGACGTTCTTGATGGCCATCATGTCCGGTCAGCCGCGCACGAACAGCGTCACCAGCGGCTCGTCGCCGAGCTGTCGGCTCCAGTGGCCATGCACCTGGGGGTCGAAGGTCGCGCCGTCCGGCAGCCGGTCCGCCGAGTAGAAATGCTGCCCCGGCCCGAAGGTGCGTGAACTGCCGTCCTGCAGGCCGATCTCCATGCGCCCCTGCAGGATGAAGACCCATTGCGGGTTGTCGGTGCAGTGGAACTCGCTGCGAAAGCCCACCGGGCTCTCGCGCAGCTGGCAGCCGCCGCTGGCCATCAGCGGCGACAGCCGCGCCTGCGGCTTGCCCTCGGTGAGCGCGATGGCCTGCTCGCGCCAGCGCGCGCGGCCGTCGGTGTCGGTGAAGAGGATGACCTGGGTGAAGCTCGTCATGGTGTGATCACAGCGTGGCGGTCACGCCGCCGTCCACGTAGAGGATGTGGCCGTTGACGAAGCGCGCCGCGTCGCTGGCCAGAAAGACGGCCGCCGCCGCCAGGTCCTCGACCTCGCCCCAGCGGCGGCTGGGCGTGCGGCCGATCAGCCATTCGCTGAATCTGGCATCGGCCACCAGCGGCGCGGTGAGCTCGGTCTTGAAATAGCCCGGCCCGAGGCCGTTGACATTGATGCCGTGCGGCCCGAGGTCGATCGCCATGCCCTTGGTCAGCATCTTCACCGCGCCCTTGCTGGCGGCATAGGGCGCGATACCAGGGCGGCCGAGCTCGCTCTGCACCGAGGCGATGTTGACGATGCGACCGCGCCCGCGCGCCACCATGCGCCGCGCCACGGCCTGGCCGACGATGATCATGCTGTCGACGTTGGTGCGCAGGATGCGCTGCCAGGCCTCCTGCGGAAATTCGTGGAAGGGCGCGCGCTGCGTGGTGCCGGCATTGTTGAAGAGGATGTCGATGGGGCCGACCCCGGCCTCGATGGCGGCCACGGCGGCCTCCACCGCCGCAGCGTCGCAGACGTCGAAGGCCTGCTCGCGCACCGTCAGCCCCTCGCCGCGCAGCGTGGCGGCGGCCGCCGCCAGCTTGCCGGCATCGCGCCCGTTCAGCACCACGCGTGCACCGGCCTGGGCAAGTGCACGCGCCAGCGCCAGGCCGATGCCGGCCGAAGAGCCGGTGACCAGGGCCACGCGGCCGTCGAGTCGAAAGGTGCTGGCGTCGATCATGGCGGTCTCGTCCGTTGGTCAGGGCTGGCGCAGCCAGCGCTCGGCATCGGCCACCATCGCCTGCGCGGGCCGCCCGATGTCGAGCGTGAGCGCGTGCTCGTCGGCGCCCGGCGGCTGCAGGGTGTCGAGCTGGCTTTGCAGCAGCGACGGCGGCATGTAGTGGCCACGGCGTGCGGCCAGCCGCTCGCGCAGCAGGTCCGGCTCGCCGTGCAGGTGCACGAAGCGCACATCGGGCGCTGACGATGCGCAGCAGGTCGCGGTAGCTGCGCTTGAGCGCGCTGCAGCCGACGACGACACCGGCGTGCCTCGGTGGCGGCATTGCCCAGCTGCCCGGCCACCGCCTGCAGCCAGCCGTGGCGGTCGGCGTCGGTCAGTGGCGTGCCGGCGGCCATGCGGGCCACATTCTCGGGCGGGTGCAACGCGTCGCCTTCGATATAGGGCACGTGCAGTGCCTGGGCCAGCAGGCGGCCGACGGTGCTCTTGCCACAGCCGCTGACACCCATCACCACCACGCGCGGTGCACGCATGGCCGCTTGCTAGAGGCGCTGTCCGCCCTGGGCATCGAAGACATGGGCCTTGGCGGCGTCGACCTGCAGGTGCACGATGTCGTCGGGACGGGCCTCGGTGCGGCCGTGCATCACCACCACCAGCTGCTGCCCGCCGACCTCGACCAGCAGCTCGGTCTCGGCGCCGGTGGGCTCGACCACCACCACCTGGGCGGCGATGCCGCGTCGCCCAGGCCGAGATCGGTCGGACGGATGCCGTAGTGCACGGTGTGGCCCGCGCCCGCCGCGCTGCCCGGCGGCAGCGGCCAGCGCACGCCCAGTGCCTCGACCGCGGCGCCCTGCACGCGGCCGTCGAAGACATTCATCGCGGGCGAGCCGATGAACTGGGCCACGAAGAGGTTGCCCGGTCGATCAAACAGTTCGAGCGGCGTGCCGATCTGCTCGATGATGCCATCGTGCATCACGACGATGCGGTCGGCCATGGTCATCGCCTCGATCTGGTCGTGCGTGACGTAGACCGTGGTCGTCTTCAGGCGCTGGTGCAGCGCCTTGATCTCGGCGCGCATGGCCACGCGCAGCTTGGCATCGAGGTTGGACAGCGGCTCGTCGAAGAGGAACACCTTGGGGTCGCGCACGATCGCCCGGCCCATGGCCACGCGCTGGCGCTGGCCGCCGGAGAGCTCGCGCGGATATCGGTCCAGCAGCTGGTCCAGGTTCAGGATGCGCGCCGCATTCGCCACGCGCTCGTCGGTGGTGGCCTTGTCGGCCTTGCGCAGGCGCAGCGAGAAGCCCATGTTCTCGCGCACCGTCATGTGCGGGTAGAGCGCATAGCTCTGGAACACCATCGCGATGTCGCGGTCCTTGCTCTCCAGATCGTTGACGACCTTGTCGTCGATCAGGATCTCACCGGCGGTGATCTCTTCCAGCCCGGCCAGCATGCGCAGCAGCGTGCTCTTGCCGCAGCCGCTGGGGCCGACCAGCACGACGAACTCGCCATCGGCGATGTCGAAGCCGATGCCGTGCATGACCTTGACCTTGCCGCAAGGCCTTCTGGATATCCTGGAAGCTGACTGAGGCCATGGTGTCGTAGGGGACCGTGGCTTGACGGCACCGGCCGTGAGACCAGAAACCATGTAACGCTTGAACGCGTAATAGATCGCCGCCGGCGGCAGCGCATAGATGAGGCCGGTGGCCATCAGCAGCTCCCACGGCGAGTCGTCGGCCGACAGGAAGCTGCCCAGCGCCACCGCCAGCGTGACGTCGGTGTCGCGCGACAGCAGCAGGAAGGCATAGAGGTATTCGTTCCAGGCCAGCAGCAGCGAATAGGTGCCCACAGCCACCAGCGAGGGCACCATCAGCGGCAGGTAGACCAGCCGGAACAGCTGCATGGGCGTGGCGCCGTCCATGCGCGCGGCCTCGTCCAGTTCCCAGGGCAGCTTGTCGCTGGCCTGCTTGAGCACCCAGATGCAGTAGGGCGACGCGATGGTGACCATCGCCAGGATCAGCGCCCACTGGTTGTTCAGCAGGCCGTAGTTGCCCATGGTCTTGTACATCGGCACCGCGAGGAAGGCCGCGGGGATGAAATAGGTGAAGAGCGCCAGGTTCATCACCGTGCGGCCGCCGCGCACCTTCAGCCGGCTGATGGCGAAGGCGGCGCAGGTGGCGACGAACAGGGTGATGGGGCCCACCGCCACGGCGATGACCAGCGAATTGGCCATCTGCTGCCAGAAGTGGTTGAGGTAGAAATGCTTCTGCTGGAAGACGATGTCGAAATTCTGCAGCGTCGGGTTCTTGGGCCACAGCCGGCCCGAGGTGGCGGTGTCCCGCCGGGAGATCGCGAACAGGAACAGGTGGTAAACGGGGATCAGCGTCCACAGCAGCACCGGGATGCCGATCAGCAGCAGCTGCGCCTCGGTGGCGACCTTCTTGAGCGAGATGCCCCGGCTCATTTGCCAGCCTCTTCATCATGAAATAGACCAGCGGCAGCACCAGCGGCAGCGACACGACGATCGACGCCATCGCGAGCTCAATCTGGTCCAGGCGCAGGTAACGGATGCCCAACGTGGCCAGCACATGCGTCAGGTCGGCCGGCCCGCCGCCGGTCAGCAGGTAGACGCTGTTGAAGTCGCCCAGCGTCCAGATCATCGACAGGATCGTGGAGGTCAGGACCAGCGCCCTCATCGCCGGCCAGGTGATGAAGCGGAATTTCTGCCAGCGCGTGGCGCCATCGACCGACGCGGCTTCGTACTGCTCGGTGGGGATGGCCAGGCGACCGGCCAGCAGGATCAGCGTCCAGAACGGCAGGCTCTTCCAGATGTGCATCAGCATCGAGAAGGCCAGCGCCAGCGTCGGGTCGTTCAGCCAGTTGGGGCCGTCCAGCCCGGTGAGCTTGAAGATGACGGTGTTGATCACGCCCCACTCGGGGTTGAGCATGAAGCGCACCGACAGGATGGTCGGGATCGACGGCACGGCCCAGGGCAGGATGAAGATCACCGACACGATCTTGATCCACCAGCGGCTCTGCACGAAGAAGCCCGACAGCCCGAGCGCGACCACCATCTTCAGGTTGATCGCCACCACCAGGAAGACGATCGTGTTGACCGCCGTGCGCAGGAAGATCGGGTCTTCCAGCAGGCCGGCGATAACTGTCGGGGTCACGCGCCAGCCACAGGCCGTAGCCCACCGGGTACAGCACGAAGACGACGAAGACCACCAGGTAGGGCAGCACCAGCATGCGGCCCCAGAACGTCCACGACGAGGACACACGCGCGGCGGGTGCGGTGACAGCGGGTGGCGGTGCTCATGGCGCTACGCAGGGGTGCAGCCGTGCCGGGATCCGGCTTGGCCGGCCCGCGCCGGCGTGGCCGAGGGCGGGGAAGCGCCGGCAGGCGCCGGCCAGGCTGGGCTCAGTTCGCGGCGACGGTCTTGATGCGGGCGATCATCTCGTCGACCGCTCGCTCGGTCGTCCACTTTTCGCTGAGCACACGGTTCATCCCCTTGGCCCACACGTTTTCCATGTTCAGCTGCGTGAAGCGGAAATTCTTCGTGAACTCAAAAGGCGAGGTGCCGGCCACGAACTGGTTGTACACGGCCAGGCGGTGCGGGTCGCTCTTCCAGAAGGCGCTCTGCTGGCCGGCCTTGGTCACCGGATACCAGCGGCCGAGCGAGCCTTCGATATAGGGCGTCAGGTTGGCGTCCTCGAGCAGGAAGGCGACAAACTTCTTGCCCGCGTCCTTGTTCCTGGCGTCCTTGAACATCACGCCGGTCTTGACCGCCGCGCGGTAGGCCATGGCTTGCCGTCGGGCCGGTTGGGGAAGCCGGCCGTGGCGATCAGCTCGGTGTAGTTCTTGCGGGCCGTGGCCCGCTGCGCTTCGGTCAGGCTGGCGTTGTTCATGTCGTCCAGCCACTTGGCGGCGATCGAGATCGTGGCGTTGTGCGTCATCACCGTCGTCTTGTTGTGGAAGGCGACGTTGTTGTCCGGGTCCTTCCAGCCGGTCGACGACGGCGGCGTGCAGCCCTTGCCATAGATGCCGTGTAGTCGGTCATGGCCTGGATCAGCTTGCCGCGCACGGCGGGGTCGTCGACCAGCACCTTGCCGGAATCGTTGACCAGCTGCACGTCGTAGGCGTCCACGAAGGTCAGGAACGAGAAGAACGCGTCGCTCGAATCCACGCCCATCGGGTAGCCGATCCCAAAGGCCCGGCTGCCGGACTTCTGGCGGTAGGCCGGCTGCACCTTGTCGCACCAGAAGCTCCAGTAGCCCTTCCAGTCCTTGGGGATGTCGCTTTCCTTGAAGCCTGCATCGGCCAGCATGTCCTTCCAGTACTGGATATGCATGGTCTGCTGGCGGATCGGAAAGGCGTAGTACGCGCGCTTCTGTTCGGTGTTGTTGTAGAGGAAGGTGGTCGACAGCGCGCGCGGCTCGAAACGGTTGCGGATCGGGTCGATGACGCTGGTGATGTCCTCGAGCTTGCCTTCGTAGGCCCACTTGCCGGTGGCCTGGAAGTCGAAGACGTTGCCGAAGGCGACATCCGGCGGGTTGTTGGAATCCAGCGCCGCCACGGTCTTGGGAATCATGTCCTGCGACCGGATACTGCGACAGCTCGATCTTGACGCCCTGTGTTGGTCCTCGAACTTCTTGATGGCGGCGAAAAGCGCGTCGTCCTCGGCCTTGTAGAAGCCCTTCACCCACCAGACCGTCACCTTTCCTGCGCCATGCCGGCACCGCCACCACCCATCGCTGCGCCAGCCATTGCGCTAACGATCCAGTTCTTGATCCGCATGGCCTTGTCTCCTGGTAAACGTGACGGCCCGGTGCGACGCCTCGTCTTATCATATGATGATTGAGCCGGGGTGCCCAGGGCTTTCCCGTGCCGGCCCGCGCCGCCGAGCGCGCCCGACGCCAGCCTGGCACTCGGGCGCCGGCGTCAGCAGGGGCCGCCCGGCAAAGAGGCCTGCAGGTTGCCGAGCGCCAGGTCGGCCATCGCCTGCGCGCGTTGCGCCGGTGGCGCTGCCGATGTGCGGCGCCAGCACCACCTGCGGCATGGCACGCAGCCCCTCGGGCACCGCGGCTCGTCCTCGAACACATCCAGCCCGGCGCCGGCGATGACGCCGTGTCTCCAGCGCGTCGATCAGCGCCGCCTCGTCGACCACCGAGCCACGCGCCACGTTGACCAGGATGCCCTGCCGCGCCCGCCCAGCGCCCCCAGCACCTCGGCATTGATCAGCTTGCGCGTGCCCGCACCACCGGGTGATGACGACCAGGAAATCGCTCTCGGCGGCCAGCGCCGCCACCGGGCAGGTAACGGTAGGGCAGATCCGCCTTGGCGCTGCGCGCGGTGTAGGCGATGGACATGCCGAAGGCCTGCGCGCGCTGGGCAATCGCCTTGGCGATGCGGCCCATGCCGACCAGGCCCAGCCGCGCGCCGCTCATCCTGCGCTGCAGCGGCATCGGGCCCTTGTGCCAGTCGCCCGCACGAACGAAGCGGTCGGCGGCCGGCAACTGCCGCGCCACGCACAGCATCAGGCCGAGCGTGGTATCGGCGACCTCGTCGTTGAGCACATCCGGCGTGTGCGTGACCACCACGCCGCGCGCCTTGGCGGCCGCGACGTCGATGCCGTCGTAGCCGACGCCCATCACCGAGACCAGCTCCAGCGCCGGCAGCGCGGCCATCAGCTCGGCGCTGACCTGGGCTCGCCACTGCGCGGCGATGGCGTGGATCTGCGGCGCCATGCGCGCGAAGGCGGCCGGGTCGGTCTCGTGCAGGCGGTCATGCACGGCATAGGCGGCCGCAGCTGTGGGTCACATCGGCGAACCTGGAGACGGCGAGCACGGGGATCGGTTCGGACATGGCGGACGGGTTGCTGGCGGCATAGGGCGTCCCCGGCTCCGCGGCTCAATCGTCATACCATAGTATCTGCAGGCATCGCCACACCCACCCAGGGAAAGCCAGCAACGATGGTTCAAGCCCCCGCAAGAAGCCCGAAGACCTGCGCAGCGCGCAGTGGTTCGGCCGCCAGGACCGCGACGGCTTCGCCTACCGCAGCTGGCTCAAGGGCAAGGGCATCCCGCACGACCAGTTCGAGGGCAAGCCGGTCATCGGCATCTGCAACACCTTCAGCGAACTCACGCCCTGCAACAGCCACTTCCGCACGCTGGCCGAGCAGGTGAAGATCGGCGTGTACGAGGCCGGTGGCTTCCCGCTCGAATTCCCGGTGATGTCGCTCGGGGAAACGCTGCTGCGGCCCACGGCCATGCTGTACCGCAACCTCGCCAGCATGGACGTGGAAGAAAGCATCCGCGGCAACCCGGTCGACGGCGTGGTGCTGCTGATGGGCTGCGACAAGACCACGCCCAGCCTCATGATGGGCGCGGCCAGCGTCGACCTGCCCACCATCGGCGTCAGCGGCGGGCCGATGCTGAACGGCAAGTGGCGCGGCCAGGAGCTGGGCAGCGGCACCGGCGTGTGGAGCATGAGCGAGCAGGTGCGCGCCGGCACGCTGAAGCTGCAGGACTTCTTCGAGGCCGAAAGCTGCATGCACCGCAGCCACGGCCACTGCATGACCATGGGCACGGCCAGCACCATGGCCAGCATGGTCGAGGCGCTCGGCGTGGGCCTGCCGGGCAATGCCGCCTACCCGGCGGTGGACGGCCGGCGCAACGTGCTGGCGCGCAACGCCGGGCGGCGCATCGTCGACATGGTGCATGCCGACCAGACCATCAGCCAGGTGCTGACGCGTGAAGCCTTCGAGAACGCCATCAAGACGCTGGCGGCCATCGGCGGCAGCACCAATGCGGTGATCCACCTGATCGCCATCGCTGGCCGGCTGGGCGTCAAGCTCACGATCGATGACTTCGACCGCCTGGCCAGCACGCTGCCCTGCCTGGTCAACCTGCAGCCCAGCGGCCAGTACCTGATGGAAGACTTCTGCTACGCCGGCGGCCTGCCCGGTGGTGATGAAGGAGATCGCGGCCACGCTGCACCTGGACGCGGTCACTGCCAACGGCCAGACCGTCGGCGACAACATCGCCCAGGCGCAGAACTTCAACCCGCGGTCATCAAGACCATGGCCCAGCCCTTCAAGGCCAACGCCGGCATCGCGGTGCTGCGCGGCAACCTGGCGCCGCGCGGCGCGGTCATCAAGCCCAGCGCGGCCACGCCGGCGCTGATGCAGCACACCGGCCGGGCGGTCGTCTTCGAAGACAGCGACGATTTCCACCGGCGCATCGACGACGAGAACCTCGATGTCGACGAGCACTGCATCCTGGTGCTGAAGAACTGCGGCCCCAAGGGCTATCCCGGCATGGCAGAGGTCGGCAACATGCCGCTGCCACCCAAGGTGCTGCGCAAGGGCATCACCGACATGGTCCGCATCAGCGACGCGCGCATGAGCGGCACCGCCTTTGGCACCATCGTGCTGCACATCACGCCCGAGGCCGCCGCCGGTGGGCCGCTGGCGCTGGTGAAGAATGGCGACCTGATCACGCTGGATGTCGCGGCGCGCAAGCTGCACCTGCATGTGGACGACGCCGAACTCGAGCGCCGCCGGGCCGCCTGGCAGCCACCAGCCGCCGCTGGCCAGCGGCTACTGGAAGCTGTACATCGACCACGTGCTGCAGGCCGACGAAGGCGCGGACCTCGACTTCCTGGTCGGGCATGCGCGGCGCCCGTTCCGAAGGACAACCACTGACATGACCCACGATGAAATTGCCCCCGTCACCGGCGCCGGATCCGGCATCGGCCAAGCCTGCGCCCTCGGCCTGATCAAGGAAGGCTGGACGGTCGCCGTGATCGGCCGGCGTGCCGACGCGCCGCAGGCCACCGCCGCGATGGCCGGCGACGCCGCCGCGCGCCGCCTGCCCTGGCCCTGCGACGTGGGCAGCGAAGAGCAGGTCGCCGCCGCCTTTGCCAGCATCGAGCAGACGGTTCGGCCGCCTGGACCTGCTGTTCAACAACGCCGGCCTGAGCCTGCCGCCAGACGCCCGACGAGGTCTGGCGCCGATGGCGGCGCATCGTCACCTAACCTCAACGGCAGCTTCTACTGCCTCTCGCAGGCCTTCAAGCTGATGCAGCACCAGCGGCCGATGGGTGGCCGCATCATCAACAACGGCTGCATCTCGGCCCACGCACCGCGGCCGGGCTCCATCGCCTACACAGCCACCAAGCATGCGATCTCCGGCCTGACCAGGACCGCCGCACTCGATGGCCGGCCGTTCGACATTGCCGTGGGCCAGATCGACATCGGCAATGTCGCCAGCGACATGACGGAGAAGATGGCCCAGGGCGTGCCGCAGGCCGACGGCAGCATCAAGCCCGAAGCCCGCATGGACATGAGCGCGGTCGTCGACACCTTCATGGCCATGGTGCGCCTGCCGCTGACGGCCAACGTGCTCTTCACCACGGTCATGGCCACAAAAATGCCCTTCGTCGGCCGGGGTGAATTGCGGCCATGAAGATCGGCTCATCGGCGCCACCGGCCTCGTGGGCCACGGCATGGCCAAGAACCTGCGGGCCAGGGCCACGACCTGTCACTCACCGTGCACCGCCGGCGCGATGCGGTGGCCGATCTGCTGGCCGCCGGCGCCACCGAGGCGCCGAACGCCGCCGCGCTGGCCGCCGGCAGCGAGATGGTCTTCATCTGCGTCACCGGCTCGCCGCAGGTCGAGGCGGTGGTTGCGGGCGAGCAAGGGCTGCTGGCCGGCGCGAAGCCGGGCTGGTGATCGTCGACTGCTCGACCTCGAGCCGGACTCCACCGCCCGGCTGCGCGAAGGCTGCGCCGCGCACGGCGTCACCCTCGTCGACGCGCGCTGTCGCGCACGCCGGTCGAGGCCGAGGCCGGCCGCCTCCAACGTGATGGTCGGGCGCCGACCCTGGAGGTGATGGCAAGGCTCGAGCCGATGCTGCAGCGCCTTCGCGGAAAACATCTTCCGCATGGGCCCGCCGGGCTCGGGCCATGTCATCAAGCTGCTGAACAATTTCATCGCGCAGGCCATCTGCACAGCCACCGCCGAAGCCTTTGCCGTCGGCCAGCGTGCCGGCATCGACGTGCGCAAGCTGGTCGAACTGATCAGCCTGGGCCCGGTGAACAGCGGCCTCTTCCAGGCGATGGCCAAGACGCTGGACGGCACGATGGACGGCCTGAAGTTCGAGCTCGACAACGCGCGCAAGGACGTGCGCTACTGCACCCACCCGGCCGAAGGCCTGAACTGCCCCCTCGGTGATGGGCGAGGCGGTGCACCAGACGCTGGCGCTGGCCCAGTGCCCTCGGCCACGGCAGGAAGTTCGTACCGTCGCTGGTGGAGGCGCAGGAGCAGCTGACGGGCGCGAAGCTGGTGCCGCGCTGAGGAGCTTGGACGGGCCGCTCGCGGCGCTTTGCAGCCGCTGACCGCGCGACTGCAGGCATCGCTGCGGCAAGGCTGCGGGTGGGCCCTGCCGTCGGCTCAGAATCGAGCCGTAGCGCGCTGCTGCGCAGCGCGTCCCCTGCGATGCTCGCGCCTTCGACCCACCGCGAAACTCGCTTCACTCACTGCGTTCGTTTCGCTCAAACAGTCGCGGTGAGTCAGTGCACGAGGCGCGCCTGCGGCGCGGTCAGCAGGGCGCAGGTGCTCGGGCGTCTCGATATTCGCCGCCGCCAGGGCCCACCCGCAGCCTTGCAAGACCCGCGGTGGCGTGCGGAGCGTCGAAGACCTCGGTGGCGCCGGCAAGTCCGAGGGGCGGGCCGGGCAGGGACGGGCGCGAATCGGGAGGCTCCCGAGAAGCGCAGGGCGACCGGCCGCGCGCGCAGCGCGCCTCGTGCACTGACTCGCGGCGACTGTCCGAGCACAGCGAACGAAGTGAGCGGAGCGAGTTTCGCCGCAGGCCGGTCGACCGAGCATCGCGGGGACGTGCCGCGAAGCGGCACGCCAAGCCGAGCGTCTGAGCGCACGGCCCTGCCCGGCCCGCCCCTCGGACTTGCTGCACGGCAGTGGCACGCAGGAACGGCCGCTTTGCGCCGTCAGCCGCCCGACGGGCCTCGAGCCGTCAGGACACCGCCCTCCCCGTACAGACCCAGTCAGCAACCGCCCTTCGCTGAAGCGCTGCAGCGCATAAGGCGTCAGCGACAGGTCGGTCGGCACACCCAGCGCCGCCTGCGCGATCAACCGACCCACGGCCGGCGACAACTTGAAGCCATGGCCGCTGAAGCCGAAGGCCAGCAGCAGGCCGGCCAGCCCCGGCACCGGGCCGAGCACCGGATTCCAGTCGGGCGTGACGTCGTAGACGCCGGTCCAGGACGATGCGATCCCGGCTTCCTCCCAGCCCGGGAAGCGGTCGGCGACCTGCTCGGCAACTTCGATCAGCGCGTCCATCGGGATGTCGCCCTGTTCGATCTCCGGCGTGGCCAGCAGCTCGCCGGCCGTGCCTTCGCTGGCCAGCATCTGCCGGCCGCCATAGCTGCGGCAGTACAGCATGCCCGGCGAGGCCAGGTCCTTGTAGACCGGCATCGCGTTCGTATACGGCGCCGGGCCCGCGAAGGCGAAGACGCGGTGGCGCTCCGGCTTCACCGGCAACAGGCAATGCCGCTGTCACGTTCGAGTTCCGGCGTCCAGATGTTCTGCGCACTGATCACGAGGCCGGCACTGAACTGGCCACGCTCAGTCGCGACACCGGTCACACGGCCCTCGTCGCGCACCAGGCCCTGCACGGCCACGCCCTCGAGGAAGCGCACACCGCGCCGGCGCGCCGCGCGCGCAAAGCCGGTGGCCACCAGGTAGGCATCGGCAAAACCAGCCTCGGGCTCGAAGCCGATCAGCGCCGCATCGTCGAAACGCGCCAAGGGCAGCAGCGCAGCGGCCTGCGCTGCGTCCAGGCGCTGCAGCGGGATGCCCATCGCCTGCTGCTGGTCGAGCGAAGCCGACAGGGCCGCCAGGCGCGGCCCGTCCGGCGCGGCGATCAGGTAGCCGCATTTCACCAGGCCCGAGGCCGCCTCGTCGTCGCCGACATAGGCCGCGAAATCGGCAAAGGCGGCGAACGAACGCCGCGCCAGCTCGACGTTCTCCGGCACCGAATAATGCGTCCGCAGGATGCCGCTGCTCGCGCGCTGGTCCCGTTGCCGATGCCCAGGCGGTCGATGACAAGCACGCGCGCGCGCCCAGCGCGGCCAGGTGGAAGGCGATCGAACAGCCGACCACACCGGCGCCGATGACGATGATCGCGGATTGCTGCTGCCCGAAGTCTGCCAGCTCCATGGGCAGCGGCTGGCCGCAAGGCAAACGGGCATGCCCTAGATCGTTGGCTCGCCGGTGCGCGCTACAGTGCCGGTCTCGCGTGTTCAACCCCATAGAGGAGCCCCCAGATGAAATTCAACTGGAAGCACGCAGCCGCCGCTGCTGCCTTCACCGCCGCCGCCGTCGTCGCCACCGGCGCCCTGGCCCAGCAGCGCATGTTCTTCGGCATCGCCACGGGCGGCACCGGGGGCACCTACTACCCGCTGGGCGGCATGCTCGCCCAGTTGATCAGCAACAAGGCCGTGGTCGACGGCAAGAAGATCAGCGCCACCGCCGAAGCCGCGGGTGCCTCGGTGGCCAACGTCAAGCTGCTCGGCAACAAGGACATCGAATCGGCCTTCGTCGCCGCCGACATCCTCGACGCGGCCTACGCCGGCCAGGGCCAGTTCCAGGGCGCGCCGATCAAGAACCTGCGCGCGCTCGGCGCGCTCTACCCGGAAACGGTGCAACTCATCACGCGCGCCGATTCGGGCATCAACAGCGTGAAGGACCTGAAGGGCAAGAGCATCTCTTCGGGCTCGCCCGGCTCGGGCCAGTACCAGTTGCTGACCGATCTGCTGAAGGTCTACGGCATGAGCCGCGCCGACATCAAGGAAGACCTGTCGTCGTTCACGCAGGCGGTGGACAAGATCAAGGACGGCAACCTCGACGCCACCCTGATCACCGCCGGCGTGCCGACCGCCGCCGTCACCGACTTCGCGCAGAGCCATGCGCTGAAGGTGATCCCGCTGGCCGGCAACGAGATCGCCGAACTGCAGAAGCAGCAGCCCTTCTACGCCAGCGTGCAATTGCCGGCCAACAGCTACAAGGGCCAGACCGAGGCGGTCAACACCCTGGCCGTGATGGCCGTGTGGACCTCGCACGACGGCGTGCCCGACAACGTGGCCTACGAGGTCACCAAGGCGCTTTACGAGAACGTGGCGATCATGGGCCAGGTGCATGTGCAGGGCAAGAACATCAGTCTGAAGACGGCCACCGCGGTCGGCAACGCGCCGATCCACCCCGGTGCGCTGAAGTACTACAAGGAAAAGGGCATCGTCAAGTGATCGTGGCGCGGCGTGCGGTGCTGATCGCCGCCGCCGCGCTGCTGCCCGCTGGCGTCGGTGCCTGCACGCTGGTGCTCACCGAGCACCGCAGCGCGCGCGCGCTGGCGCGCTTGCCGCTGGACCCGGCGGCGCCGGCGCTGCGTGTGGCCTTCACGCATTCGGTGCTCGGCACGCCGGTCGAGGACCGTTACATCTTCCGCCACGGCGCGGCCGGTTGGCGGGCGGTGTTGGTCGAAGAGCGCTGGCAGGGTGAAGGCTACGGCCTGCCGATCGCCGCCAGCCCCGGCGAGACCCTGGTGCGTGATGGCGCCGGCTGGCGCTTGACGCGCGACCGCGAAGTGCAGCCGCTGGTGGTGCGCCCTGCCGGCGCAGCGCATGCGGGTGCTCGTCGACGGCCAACCGCCGCTTCTGCTCGGCAGCCTGGGCCCGCCGCCACCGGTGTCGGTGGCGATGCACGTCGAAGGTTGCCCCGTTGACTCCGTCCCCCCTGGCTCCAGCAAGGAACCCGCGTGAGTGCTGCCCACCAAGCCGAGATCGACCGCCTGATCGAGCAGTTCGATCCCGAGTCCAGCTTCCGCCGCCTGGCCGGCCTGTCGGCGCGCATCGTCAGCGTGCTCGCGGTGGGGCTGTCGGCCTGGCACTATTACACCGCGGGCTTCGGCCTCGAAAACGAGATCGCGCATCGGGCCATCCACCTCACCGTGGTGCTCGGCCTGTGTTTCCTGGTCTTCCCGCGCCCAGCGCCGCCTGGGCGGCCCCTGGGAGTGGATCGTCTCCATCGGCCTGGTGGTCTTCTACCTGCTGCTCGGCCTCGGGCTGCTGCGCGAGCTGAACGACCCGGTATCGCCCACCGCGCAGGCGCTGTTCATCGGCGTGCTGCTCGCGGTGGCCGGCCTGTCGCTGCCGCTGAAGTCCTACGACGGCAGCCACAGTCACATCCCCTGGCGCGACTGGATCTTCGCCTTCGCCGCCGCCAGCTTCTCGCTGTACCTGCTGATCTTCTTCAACGAGATCTTCCTGGTCCGTCCGGGCGAACACACGCCGGCCGACCTGATGATGGGCGTGATCGCGATCGTGATGGTGATCGAGGCCACACGGCGCACGATGGGCATCTTCCTGCCCCTGCTGGCGATCGCCACCGTGCTCTACGGCATCTTCGGCCCCTATCTGCCCGGCGACCTGGCGCACCGCGGCTACAACGTGCCGCGCGTGGTGGCGCATCTGTACAAGGGCACCGAAGGCATCTACGGCATCCCGGTCGGCGTGGTGGCCACCTTCGTCTTCCACTTCGTGCTCTTCGGCATCATGGCCCAGCTGACCGGCCTCGGGCAGCTCTTCGTCAACCTGGCGACGATCGCCGCCGGGCGTTTTGCCGGTGGCCCGGCCAAGGTCAGCGTCGTCTCCTCGGGCCTGTTCGGCATGATCAGCGGCTCGCCGATCGCCAACACCGTGACCACCGGCGTGATGACGATCCCGCTGATGAAGAAGGTGGGTTATTCGCCGCGCTTTGCCGGGGCGGTGGAAGCCAGCGCGTCCTGCGGCGGGCAGATCACGCCGCCCATCATGGGCGCAGCGGCCTTCATCATGGCCGAGACCCTCGGCATCCCCTACAACCAGTTGATCCTGGTCGCCATCGTGCCGGCGTCGCTGCACTACCTGGCGATCCTGGTCATGGTGCACCTCGAGGCCCGGCGGCTCAGGCTTGCCGGCATGGACCCGGCGGAGATCCCGTCGCTGTCCGCGGTGCTGAAGGCGAGCTGGCATCTGTTCATCCCGCTGGTGGTGATGGTGACGCTGCTGCTGATGCAGTACACACCTTTCCTGGCCGCGTTCTGGGGCATCACGCTCACCGTCGCCTGCTCGTGGATCCCCAGGCTGCTCGGCCCCTGGGGCCGCGGCATGGCCGGCATGACGGTCGGCCCGCGGGCGCTGACCCAGGGTTTCGAGATGGGCGCCAAGGCGGCGCTGGGCATTGGTGCTGCCTGTGCCTGCGTGGGTTTCGTACTCGGTATCACCACGCTGACCGGCATGGGCTTCAAGTTCAGCGCCTGGGTGCTGGACATGTCGGGCGTCATCGCCCAGAGCCTGGTGGCGCTGGACCCGCTGGGCTGGCTGCAACTCAACCAGGTGACGGTCCTGTTCGGCCTGCTGTTCACCGCCGCAGCCTGCATCATCATGGGCTCAGGCGTGCCGACCACGCCGACCTACATCATCCTGGCCGCCATCGTGGCCCCGGCCATGCAGCAGCTCGGCGTGCCGCAGCTGGCGACGCACTTCTTTGTCTTCTACTTCGGCGTGCTCGCCGACGTGACGCCGCCGGTGGCACTGGCCGCCTTTGCCGCCGCCGGCATCGCGCGCAGCGAACCGATGGGCACCGGCATGACGGCCTTCCGGCTGTCGATGGGCAAGGCGCTGGTGCCTTTTGCCTTCGTCTACACGCCGGCCCTGCTCTTCAGCGATTTCACCTGGTCGGCCTTCGCTTTGGGCCTGCTGTCCGTGGTCGTCGCCGTGATCGGCCTGGCCACCGCCTACACCGGTTTCCTGGCGCGGCCAGTGGGCAGGCTGGCCTTCCTGCTGCTGAACGTGCTGTCGCTGTCGCTGGTGTTTGCCAATCTGCAGGTCAACCTGGTGGCGATCCCGGCCGTGCTGGCCCTGCTCGCCTGGCACGCACGGCCGCTGCCGGTCGCGGCGGCCCTGGCGCCGGCATGAGGACGGGCTAACTCACCGACCTGCATAACCGCGAGGCGCTGGAGGCGGTGCTCGACCACGCCGGCGGCCGGCGCATCGACCGCTTCGCGCTGCTGGGCGACTTCACGGCGGCGCTGACCCTGGCTGGGTGGTCGACCGCGTGCGCACTGGTCGCCGCCGGCGGCGTGGCGGGTGCAGGGCAACCACGATTCGGCCAACGTGCGCGGCGCATCGTCCGGCATGCGGCCCGGAGCCGCGCCTGCCAGTGATCGACTGACGCGCGAGCAGCTCGACGCCGACCATGCTGGACTTCTGGCGGCGCTGCCGCTGCGCATCGAGCAGGGCCTGGTGCTGTCTGTGCACGCCAATGCCCGGGCGCCGGGCGACTGGGGCTATGTGCTCGGCCGCATCGACGTTGTGCGCAGCCTGCGCCACCAGCGCCTGGCTGACCTGGTGTCGGCCATGTGCACGAGCCGCGGCTGTACCACCTGTCGGGCGGGCGCGCCGGCGATTTCGTCCCCACGCCCGGGTGGCGGTGCCCCTTGGCCGCAGCGGCGCTGGCTGGTGATCCCCGGCGCGGTCGGTCAGCCGCGCGACGGCGACCCGGCGGCCGCCTATGCCGTGCTCGCTGACGACGCCGACGGCACGATGACCTGGTGGCGCGTGCCCTACGACCACGAGACTCGCCGCATCGCAGGATCCGCGCGGTTTGGCTGCCGCTGGCGCTGGCGGACCGGCTGGCCCATGGCGTGTGACCCGGATACCTGATGTCTGCCGCCGCCTTCAGCCTGCGGTCGGGCCTGGTCATCGACGGCTTCGTCGTCGGCGAGCAGCTGCACTGCGGCGGCATGGCCACCCTCTGGGCTGCGGTTGCGGGCCTGGGCCCCGATGCGATGCCGCTGGTGATGAAGGTGCCGCGTACCGAGGGCGGCAGGAACCCGCCGCCACCGTCGGGCTTCGAGGTCGGTTTAGATGATCCAGCGGCGCTGCAGGGCCTGCATGTGCCGCATTGGTGCGCGTGGCGGCGTGACTTCACGCGCACGCCCGGCCTGGGCATGGCGCATTGCCGGCCCCTCGCTGCGGCTGCGCTCGACGCCGTGCGCCGCTGCCGCTGGCCGGAGGTCATCGACATCGGCGCGCGTGTGGCCACGGCGCTGCGCACGAAC
>JADJYX010000013.1 GCA_016719535.1 Rubrivivax sp.
CATCAGCGCGATGATGGCAGCACCGGTCTGGCTGTCGAGGTTGGCCGTGGGCTCGTCGGCCAGCAGCACGCTGGGCGAGCCGGCCAGCGCCCGCGCGATGGCCACGCGCTGACGCTGGCCGCCGGAGAGCTGACCCGGGCGGTTGTGTGCGCGGTCGGCTAAGCCCACGGCCTCGAGCAAACGCTTGACCCTGCGCTGGCGTCGGTCAGGAGCCATGCCGGCCAAGACCAGCGGATATTCGACGTTCTCGAACGCCGTCAGTACCGGGATCAGGTTGAACGACTGGAAGACGAAGCCGATGTTTTCGGCCCGGAAGTCGGCCAGTTCGTCGTCGGTGAGGCTGTTGACGTCGGTGCCGGCCACCAGAACCTTGCCTGAATCTGGGCGGTCGAGACAGCCGATGAGATTGAGCAGGGTGGTCTTGCCGCTGCCGGAGGGGCCAAGCAGCACCGTAAAAAGGGCGGGGCGGATCTCGACGTCAATGCCCCTGAGGACCGGCACCTGCACATCGTCCATCTGGTAGGACTTGTGCACACCACGCAAAGCCGCAACAGCCGCTGGGGGTTCGGTGGCGCGGTCAGATGGCATGGCTGGGCTTGTCTGGACGCCGATCGATGGGCGAAATCAAGGCGCGCGGCAGTGTAACCACGTCCGCGCCTCTCGCGGCCAGTCATCTACGGACCCTGATCGGGATAGGGCCGATCATCGCTGATCGGGCCCCTCCCACACCAACCGGCATGCGGGTCCGCACCGGGCGGTTCGAGAAGTTGAGGTCATGAGAGTCGGGGTAGGCCCAAGCGATCGAACCAGGCAATCGTCAGCACGCTGTTGAGCAACCCGCCGCTGGTTCGCCATCTGGCGCCTTGCCTTGGACATCGACATGTCGCTCGACACTCCCTCTCGTTGGGCCCTTCACCCTGCCCTTGGGCCGCCCCGGCCGACCCCGGCTACTACGACCTCTGCTGACTTCTCGCTCCGGCTCGACACCGTCGCCCTTTCAGGCGCGAGGCGAGATCTCCCAGTAAGAACGCACTCTTCACTGCACAGCCGCCGGGTCTACGCCGCCTGACCCTTGATCACGAGAGCTTCGCGCTTTGTTGCCCGCTCGCCCTGGTCGGCTCCGCCTTCTATCCGATTCTTGTCCATCGGCTCGCAGCTTCGCTCCACTGCCTCTCCACGATCGGTCGCCCTGTCGCAGTTGCTTCACTTCGTTCGCTGTGATCAACCTATGGCGGGACTTGCACCCGCAAGAGTGCGCCCGTGCCGGGCGCACCAAAACGAAAACGCGGGGCCGAGGCCCCGCGTTTCGAGTCAGACCAGCACCTGTCGGTAGCTCAACCCTAGCGGCGACGGCGGCTGACCGCGCCCACGCCCAGGAGTGCCAGGCCGGCAAGCAGCATGGAGGTCGGCTCCGGGATGAACTTCTGTTCGCGTCGGCTTGGAAGAGACCTTCCGGATCATTCGGTCCCACGGCGGGCAGGGCGAACCCATCAACGGACGTGGGCGGCGTGAAGTCGGTGATCTGACTCGACGGCCACAACTGCAGCGTCGACGAGACGTTGGTGCCCGCGACCACCGGCGCCACGTAGGTCAAGTTCTGGAAAGTCACGGACCCGGTCAGCGAAATGTTGCCGCTGCCGTCGAACAGGTTGAACAGCTGATTGGCGGGTGTGCTCCAGTTGCCGCCAAGAATCTTGGTGCCGTCACCGAAACCGGTCCAAACCCCACCCGTGATGTCTGCATTGCCGGAAAGGTCATAGTACACATCCCAAGCGCCCGAGCCGATCCTGTAAACAGCCGCAAGGCCGGGGATGAACTGCAGCAACGTCGCCGACAGACTCGCCTTGATCGTGTACTCGTAAGTCTTTCCGGCGCCCAGCACGCCGTCTGGCGTGGAGTCCAGCCCCGGGGCGGCCAGCGTACCGCCGCCTGGTTGCGTCAGGTTGCCAGCCCAGGCGACGAAGTTGATCGAGAAGCCGCACGCCGCCAAGTTTGTGCAGGCACCCGTCACCGGGTCGAAGTTGGCGGCGGCTTCAGCCGCGGTCAGGCCCGTCGTCCAGGCGGCGCCGCCCGAAGCCCAGTCAATGCCGCTGAACGGCGTCAGCGGGCCATCGAAATTGGTAATCGTGAACGCTGCCGACGCCGGCATGCTGACCGCAGCGGCAGCTGACAGAGCGAGCGCCGCAGTGATCTTCGAAACTTTCATGATCTGCTCCTTGGTTGATGAGCATGCTGGCCACGCTCTCACGGGAATAGTTGCAACCGGTGTGCCAGGTGCGCCAACTCCCTGATTTCATTCAATTTACGCAGAGCGCCCACATGGCAGATCGCGGCACTGTAAAGCAGACCGACACCGTGCGCTCAGCGCGCGTCGAGCGTGCCGCGCAACTCCGCCACCGCAGCGTGCCCCGGATATTGCTTGCCCAGTGCCGTCAGTGCATCTAGTTCGACACGCGCCGCAGGCTTGTCACCGGCCTGGACCAACAGCCTGGCCAAGTGCAGACGGTAGTCCGGCGCCTGCCGCGAAATGGTCAGGGCCTGACGCTGGAGCTCCAGCGCGCGGGGCAACTGACCGTTCGCTGCCAGCACCTTGGCCACCGTATCGATGACCGCGGCGCTGGTAGGCGCCAGGGCCAGTGCGCGCTCTGCCGAAGCCAGCGCATCCTTCGAACCTCGTTCGGCTTGGACCCACGCCAGATTGTTCCAGGCCACAGGGGAATTGGCGTCGGCCGCCAGTGCGAGCTTGAGCAGCCGCTCCGCCTCCTGCAGTCGCATGCCCTGAATATTCGTCACCGCCACGTGCTCGAGGAAGCGCGCATCAGCAGGCTGCACCCGCAGCCGGTCTTCAACGAAGGCCAGGGCCGCGGGGCCCTGCCCCGCAACACGCAGCGCCTCATAGACGCGAATCGGCGCCCGGCTGTCCGGATCGGACTTGCCCAGCCCGGCCCGAAAGGCGGCAATCGCCGCCGGCCAGTTGCGTCGCTCGGCGAGGATGTCGCCCTCCAGCACATGACCGTGCGCGCTGCCGGGCCGCGCTCGCTGGATCTCCTTGGCAATGGCCACCGAGGGAGCCGGATCGCGCGTCTTGCGCACAAGCGCCACGAGGCGCTGGTAGACCTCGGCAGACTCCGGCGCGAGTTCGGCCGCGCGCCGCAGGCTGCGGGCGGCAGCCGCGAGATCGCCGCGACGCGCGTGCACGTCCGCCAGTCGGACATGCGGTTGCGGGTTCTGAGGCTGCAGGCTGGCCACACGCCCGAAGACGCTCAGCGCCTGCTGCGCATCGCCAGCGTCGGCCAGCGCCCTACCGAGGGCGTCGAGCACATCAGGGTTGTTCAGGAACGCCGCATCGGCTCGCTGTGCTGCTATCAGTGCACTCTTTGCGTCCCCGCGTCGAAGCAGATGGGTGACGAGCGCAACCTGCAAGGACGCTTCGCGCGGCAACGCCGCGACAGCATCGGCCAGCACTGTCTTGACCTCGTCGGCCGGCGCTCCCTGCACACCGAGGAAATCGGCCAGGGTCAGTCTTGCTGCGGCACTGTTCGGGTGCTGGACCACCAGTTCCTGCAGACGCTTGCGCGCCGCGTCGATCTGGCCCTGGCCCGCATCGAGGCGGGCCAGGTTCGCCGCCGCCACATAGTGTCGCGGCTGCAGCTTCAGCACCTCTTCGAACGATTGCCGCGCCGCTGCCGCGTCACCCTTGGCACTCAGCACCAACCCGCGGTGCAGGACGACATCCGCCCGACCCGGCTGCTTCTTGCGCAGACGATCGACCGCTGCGAGCGCGCTCTCGAAGTCGTGCCGCCGCATGTGCACGCTGATGAGCGCTTTGTCAGCGACATCGCCCTGATCTTCAGCCGCGATGCGCTCGAGTGCCGATATCGCTTCTTCGATACGTCCGCGAGCAAGGATCGACAGCGCCTGCACCGTCTTAGGCGCTGGATCGTCTGGACGGCGGCGCAGCGCCTGCTCGAACATTGCCGAGGCCTGCTGGAACTGGCCCTGGAGCAGGTAGGCGTCCCCCGCCATGGCCAGGGCAGCCGGGTGCGGATCGGCGCGCTCGACCAAAGGCCTGAGCGTGCTGAGCGCCTTGTCGGGCTGGCCCATCTTCAGGTAGGCCTCGGCGAGCAACGGACGCGCCGCACCGCCGTCTTCGCTCATTTGCACGGCCCGGCCGAGTTGGGATTCGGCCTGCAGCCATGCGCCGCGCCGCAGATCGATGGCCCCTGACAGCACCAGCAACTCCTGGTCATTGGGCGCGCGGCGCAGGAGCTTGTCCAGTTGCTCGCGCGCGGCCTCGTAGCGCGACTCCAGGTAGGCGATCTGCGCCGCGACCAGATCGGCGATCGGGCTGTGGGTCTTCGACCTGGTGAGCGTGGTCAGCAACTCCTTCAGATCGGGAATGCGCTGTTGCGCCGCATACAGGTTGGCCAGCGCAAGCTGCGCGACTGTCGCAAAGCGCGGATCCTTGATGGACTCCTTGAACGCCGCTTCGGCGCCAGCGAGGTCGTTGCGCGTGCGCTGCAGGATGACGCCCTTGACGTGCCACGCCTCCCCATTCACACGTCCCGTGTCGATCGCCTGCTGAGCCAACGACAGTGCGTCCTCTGATCGACCGCCGGATGCCGCGATGCGCGCCTTCGTAACCAGGGCCCAGCCGAACTTGGGATCCGCCTGCAGCGCCGTCGTCAGGGCCTGTTCGGCCTTGGCGACGCGGTCATAGCGTAGGTGTGCCACTGCAACGGCTGTCCAGACTTCTGCCTGCACCCGTGGATTCTTGTATCGCGGTTCCTCGTACCGTTTGAGCAATTCCTGATAGCGGGCATTGGCGAGCAATGCCTTGGCATGCTGGCCGTGCAGCCGCTCGTCGTCGACGCCCAGCTCCAGGGCCTTGTTAAATTCGGTCAAGGCCCCGGCAGCTTGACTCTGCTCCATGAGCAATTCACCCATCAGCTGGCGGGCCCGGCCCGAGTTGGGCTCCCTGGACAGCAAGGCCTTGAGTTCGACGGCCGCCGCCTGGAAATCCCGTTTGGCGAGACTGGCCTCTGCGCGCGCGATGGGATCGCCGGGCTTCTCGTCGCTGCACCCGGCCGACAGCAGGGCCGCGCCGGCCAGCAATACAACGCCCCAGATTCCTGCTCGGCCAAGCTGCAACCGCCTGCAAGCAGCGGCATTGCGCATGAGTTCAGACATCGATTCGCTCCCTGATCTTCTGCACAGGGCGACACGGCTGATCCGTTTGCCCCAGGCGAGACTCGCGTGGTCAATTGCTCAGTCGCCCACCTGCTGGCGTATGCCCAGCCGAGCGAACAGCTCGTACAGGGTGGGCCGGCTCACGCCAAGCAGTTCGGCCGAGCGCGCCACGTTGTTGGCCGTCCGTGACAGCGCCGCCAGCACCACGCGCCGCTCCGCCGCTTCACGCGCCTGCCGAAGATCAAGGTCCGTCCCTGCCTCGGACTGAAGGGTGCTGGTACCGGCCCCTTCCAATCCGATGTCGGCAGCCGTCACCCATTTGCCGTCTGCCATGATCGAGGCGCGCTTGACGGCATTGAGCAGCTGCCGCACATTGCCCGGCCAGGTATGCCGCTCGATGGCAGCCATGGCCTCCTCACCGAAGGACAGGCTCCGCCGCTGCTCCTGAGCAAACCGCTTCAGAAACGCCTGCGCCAACAGCAGCGCATCGCCCTGCCGCTCCCGCAGCGCGGGAATGTGGATCACGATCTCCGCCAGCCGGTAGTACAGATCCTCGCGGAACCGCTGCTCCTTGATCAGCGCCTGCAGATCCTGGTGCGTGGCACACACCACCCGCACATCCACCGCAATCTCCTGCCGCCCGCCGATGCGCTCGATCTTGCGCTCCTGCAGAAATCGCAGCAGCTTGGCCTGCAGCGGGTGCGGCAGGTCGCCGATCTCGTCGAGCATCAGCGTGCCGCCGTGCGCGGTCTCGATCTTGCCGACCGTCGTCTTGGCCGCGCCGGTGAACGCGCCCTTCTCGTAGCCGAAGAGCTCGCTTTCCAGCAGCGCCTCGGGGATGGCGGCGCAGTTGATGGCGACGAATTTGCCGCTGCGCTTGCTGGCCTGGTGCAGGCCCTGGGCCAGCACTTCCTTGCCGGTGCCGCTCTCGCCCAGCAGCATCACCGTCGCGTCGCTGCTGGCCACGCGCTCGATCATGCGGCAGATGCGCAACATTTCCGGGTCACGCGTGATCAGCCCGGCCAGCGTGCCGCTGGGCTGCATCGCCTGCAGGCGGCGGTTCTCGCTCTGCAGCTCCCACAGCCGGTAGGCGCGTTCGATGGTCAGCGCCAGCAACTCGGGCTCAAAGGGCTTGGCGAAGAAGTCGTAGGCGCCCATCGCCACCGCGCGCAGCGCGTTGGCGCGGTCGTTCTGCCCCGTCAGCACGATGACCTTGACGTCGCCATCGAGCTCCAGCAACTGCCCCAGCAGGCGAAAGCCCTCGCTGGTGCCGTCGGCGTCGGGCGGCAGGCCCAGGTCCATCGTCACCACCGCGGGCCGGTGGCGGCGGAAGGCAACCAGCGCCGATTCGCGGTCGCTGGCCGTCACCGCCTCGAACTTGTCCAGCGACCACTTGATCTGCTTCTGCAGCGCCAGGTCGTCCTCGACGATCAGCAGCGGGGGCAGGCTGTCGGCGCTCATGTCGGGGTGGTGTGCAAGTCGGATCCGCGGGTGAGGTCGAACAAGGGCAGCAGCACGGTCAGCACGGTGCCGCGCCCCACTTCGCTGTCGACCTCGATCGAGCCGCCGAGTTCACGGATGTATTGCGCGCTTTCGTAGGTGCCGATCCCCATGCCGCTGTGCTTGGTGCTGCTGAACGGCTTGAAAAGCCGCGTCCTGACGAATTGATCGCTCATGCCCTGGCCCGTGTCCCCGATCTCGACGCGCACCTGGCCACTGAAGCGCGCCACGCGCACCCACACTCTGCCTGAAGGCGGCGTGGCGTCGAGTGCGTTCTGCACGAGGTGACCCAGTACGCGCTCCAGCCGCTCATCATGGCCGCGCGTGGCCAGGTCTTCGGCGACCTCGGCCTCGAGCGTGCGCCCCGCCTGCCGCGCCAGGGTCTGCAGCTTGTCGACGATGGCCGCCAGCGCCACGCCACGGGCGCCGCCGGGTGGCACTGCGCCTTCGCGCAGCTGCAGCATCATGCGCCGCATCTTTTCGAGCGAGCTCTCGACGGTGAGCAGCATGTCCTCCTGGAATTCGGGGTTGTCGCGCAGGCGACGCGCATTCTTCATCATCAGCGACAGCTGGGTGACGATGTTTTTCAGGTCGTGCACGACGAAGGCCGACATGCGGTTGAAGGCATCGAATTTGCGCGATTCCAGCAGCGCCTCGGTGGCGCGCATCTGCGCCAGATAACCGGCCGCCTGGCGGCTGGCGGTCTTCAGCAGGTCGCGCGCTTCCCAGTTCAGGTCCACCGGCGTGCGCGGTGGCGCCAGCACCACGAAGCCGAGCAATTCGCCGCCGGCCTGCAGCGGGATCACGGCCCAGACCTTGTCGCTGCCCTGCCAGCCAATCGGGCAGGGTCAGGCCTTCGTAGGCGGCAGGCCGGCTGCGGTATTCGTCGACGTCGATCACCCAGGCCTTGCCGTGCAGATAGGCCACCAGGGACGAGCCTGCCGGTTCATGAGCCGCGTGTGCCGGCGCATTCCAGATGGCGGACTGGGCATAACTTCCATCCTCGTCACGCCGCGTCCACAGGCTGCCGGCCGGGCATTCGACGATATTGGCCAGCGCCCGCACCACCAGCACGCCGACCGCCTGCGGCTCGGAATTCGACGACAGCATGGCGGTGAAGGCCAGCCACTCTTCGCGGTAGTCATAGCGGTAGCTGAAGAAGTGCTTGCCGATGAAGACGCGCACACGCGCCCGCAGCGACGCCGACAGCACCAGCAGCACCAGCCCGACCCCACCCAGAAACAGCAACCCCAGCTGCAGCGCGCGGCCCCAGTCGCCGCCGAAATAGCGCACGTAATAGCCCACGGCCGCCAGAAACAGCAGGTAGCCGCCGGCCAGCAGCAGCGTGGCGGAATAGAAGACGGCGCGGCGCGACACCTGGATCGAGCGCACCCAGTCGGCCTTGCGCCGTGCGGCGATGAAGAGCAGCGGCACCACCGCCAGGTGGGCCAGCGGCCGGATGGCGAGTACGTCGGGGTCCAGCCGGGCCAGCAGCGCGCCTTCGGCGTACAGGTAGATGTCGAAGGCGAAGATGCAGGCCAGCCCCACGACCACCGGCTTGGCCGACCAGCGCAGGTCGTCGGCCAGGTTGCGGAACACCTGCTCCACCAGCACCAGCCCCAGCACCGGCAGGCCCAGCGACAGCAGCAGGAAGTGGCGCGAGGCATCGGGTTCGTACTGCCCCTGCGCCATCCGCTGTGCCAGCACGGCCGCCGCGGCGGCCAGCAACAGCGCAGCCAGCAGGGCGATCCAGTCGGCCAGCGGGCGTGGTGCCCCCGCGGCCCGTGCGGCGCCCGCGGGCCGCAGCATCATCACCAGCACCGTGAGCCACAGCGCATAGCGCGCCAGGTCCAAACCGGCCGCCACATAGCTGGATGCGGTATAGGTGGAGGCCTGGTCCGCGGCACCGGCCAGCGACCAGGCCAGGCTGCAGACGATGGCGGCCAGCATGGTGGCCTGCACGCGCTCGAGCGGGGCAGCCGCCTGGCCACGGCGCAGCAAATAGATCGCCAGCGCGGCGTAGCCGGCGCTGGCGAACAAGAAGCCGATGAAGGCGAGACCGACGCCCGAGTCACCCATGCTGTGCAAGCTTTCGACGGATCGGCGCGCTCTGCGGCCGAGCGCCGGCGGCGTCGAGCCTCAGCGGGCGCCCTTGGCCGTCAAGACCACGAAGACCGTTTCGAACAGGATGATGATGTCCAGAAACAGCGAGTGGTTCTTGACATAGTACAGGTCGTACTGGAGCTTCTCCTGCGAATCCTCGACCGTCGAGCCGTACTGATAACGCACCTGTGCCCAGCCGGTGACGCCCGGCTTGACGCTGTGGCGCGCGGCAAAATACGGGATCTGCGCCGTCAGCTGCTCGACGAAATACGGCCGCTCGGGGCGCGGGCCGACCAGGCTCATCTCACCCTTGAGCACATTGAAGAGTTGCGGCAGTTCGTCGATGCGCAGCTTGCGGATCACGGCACCGACGCGCGTCACGCGGCTGTCGTTGGCCGTGGCCCAGACGGGCAGGCCGTCCTTCTCGGCGTCGGTGCGCATGCTGCGGAATTTGCACACCTCGAAGGTCTTGCCGTTCTGGCCCACGCGCTCCTGCCGGTAGAGCAGCGGGCCGCGGCTTTCGAGCTTGATCAGGATCGCCGTGAGCAGCATCACCGGCAGCGACAGCACGATCAGCGCCGTGGCGCACAGCACGTCGAAGATGCGCTTGATCAGCGTGCGCCCGAAGCCCTGGTTGAAACCACTGCCGAAGATCAGCCAGCCGGCATTGACATAGTCGATGCGGATCTGGCCCAGCGTCTTCTCGAAGTGGGTGGCGATGTCGTAGACCTTGATGCCGCTGAGCTTGCAGTCCAGCAACTGGCGCAGCGGCATGCTGCCGGCGCGGCGTTCGGTCAGCGCGACGACGATTTCGTCGACCTGCAGGCGGCGCGCGGTTTCGGTCAGCGACTGTCCGCCGGTGGACAACAGTTCGTCGGCCGAGACGGCCACGTCCTTCTCGTTGGGGCCGGAGACATAGCCGACGATGTGCGCATGGGGGTCGGATGTCTTGAGCGTGGCGCCGACGATCTGTGCCGCCGGGCCGGCACCGAAGATCAGGATGCGTGTCCTCGACAGCGGGTCGGCGCCCCACAGGGTGACATACAGCCGCCGCAGCACCACGGCGCCGACGCCGAACATGGCCGCATACTGGATGGCGGCGCGGTTGGCCAGGTCCGCCGGCAGCATGCCGAAGACGACATAGGTCAGGGGCAGGATCACCAGCAGCGCCAGCGCCGCCCGTGCCAGTGCCTGGTAGACGGTGAAATGGTTATGGCGCTGGTAGAAGCCCGCACCCGTATTGGCGACGAACAGGCCGGCCGCCACCGACAGCATGGGCGGCGCCGCATGCGGCACGATGGCGCCCAGGCGGTCGGCAAACGCCACGAAGACGCCGAACATGCACAGCAGCGCAAAGCCCAGGTCGAATGCGACTCTCAGCATGCTCTGGCGGCAGAGGTAGTGACTGAAGACGCGGCTCATCGGGGATACCTGTGCAAACGATTCACTCGGCGGTCAGGGCAAGCCCCGCACGGCCGGCGGCAGGCATGCGATCTGCAGTGGGGCCCGATGTGCGGGTGCCGGGCAAGGGGAATCGGCAAGCAACAGGCAGATGCACTGTACGGAGCCGCTCCAGGGCGCAACAACCCCCGGTGTAGGGGGGCGGCGCAGGCTGGGCTGGCAAGAGTTGGCACAGCGGCGCCCTTTCGAGCCGGTGCGCCCTTGTCGACGACGACCAAAGCATCCTGATGATGATGGCAGCCCTGCCGTTCGGCCACGCAACGATGTTCGGTACTCATGCACGGCACGACAGCGTTCGGCCATGGCCGCCGCGCCTCGGGGTGCTTGCGCGCCGGCGACCCCGAGCGGCCGGACAATGGGTGGCCGCCTGTGCTTGGCCGGCGTGATCGCGAGGCAACATGACGATGGATCGCAGAACTTGGCTGCTGACGGGGGCTTGCGTGATGAGCGGGGCGGCGCCGGCAGCCAGCCTGGTCGATCTGATCGCGTCGATGAAGCCGTCGGTCTGCGCCGTGGGCACCTTCAATGCCCTGGACAGCCCGCGCTTCGGGTTTCGGGGTAGCGGGTTTTTCGTCGGCAACGGCTCGCTGGTGGCGACCTGCTGGCACGTGCTGCCCGAAGCCAAGGCGGAGCCCCGGCCGGGCGTCACCTCGCTCGCCGTTCTGGTGGCAACAGCCGATGGCACCACCGAGGTCCGGGAGGCCGAGCTGGTGGCCAGCCAGCGCGCGCATGATCTTGCGGTGCTGCGGATCAAGGGGCTGCCGGGCACGCCTGTCAATCTGGCCGCCGCCAGCGCCCCCCGCGAGGGCATGGAGGTGGCGCTGATGGGTTTTCCGATCGGGGGGGTGCTCGGCTTCAGGCCGGTGACGCACCGGGGCATCGTGGCGTCGATCGTGGCCAGTGCCCTGCCGACGCAGTCTTCGCGGCAGCTCAACGAAGGCGCGGTCGCCCGCCTGCGCGAGGGCAGCTTCGAACTGCTGCAGCTCGATGCCACTGCCTACCCGGGCAACAGCGGCGGGCCGCTCTTCGACGCCGAGACGCAGCAGGTGATCGGCGTCGTCAACATGGTGCTCGTCAAGAACAACCGCGAATCGGCGCTCAGCCAGCCCACGGGCATCACCTATGCGGTGCCGGTGCGCTATCTGCGCGAGTTGCTGGCCAGGGCGTGACGCCCGGCCACCGGCGATCAGGCCTTGTAGTACGCGCGATACCAGTCGACGAAGCGGCCGATGCCCGTCTGGATGGGGGTGGCGGGGGTGAAGCCGGTCCAGTCATTCAGGGCCTGCACGTCGGCATAGGTGGCCGGCACGTCGCCATCCTGCAGGGGCAGGAAGTTCTTGATCGCCTCCCGCCCCAGCGCCTGTTCGATGCAGGCGATGAAGTCCATCAGCGGCACCGGATGGTGGTTGCCGATATTGAAGACGCGGTAAGGCGCCTGGCTGGTGGCCGGGTCCGGGTTCAGCGCGTCGTAGTCGGACGCCGGCGTGGCGATGCGGTCGGTGACGCGGACCACGCCTTCGGCAATGTCGTCGACATAGGTGAAGTCGCGCTGCATGCGGCCGTGGTTGAAGACGTCGATCGGCCGGCCTTCGAGAATGGCCTTGGTGAAGAGGAACAAGGCCATGTCCGGCCGCCCCCAGGGCCCGTAGACGGTGAAGAAGCGCAGCCCGGTGGTGGGAACGCCGAACAGATGGCTGTAGGTATGCGCCATCAGCTCGTTGGCCTTCTTGGTGGCGGCATACATGCTGACCGGGTGGTCGACGCGGTCGTGCACCGAGAACGGCATGCGGGTATTGCCGCCGTAGACCGACGAGCTCGAGGCATAGACGAGGTGCTGCACGCGGGCATGCCGACAGCCCTCGAGCACGTTCATGAAGCCGACGAGGTTGCTGTCCACGTAGGCATGGGGGTTCTGCAGCGAATAGCGCACGCCAGCCTGCGCCGCGAGGTGGATGACGCGGTCGAAGCCTTCGGCCGCGAAGAGGGCTTCCATGCCCGGCCGGTCGGCGACGTCGAGCTTGACGAAGCGGAATCGGTCGTGCGCCTGCAGGCGGGCCAGCCGGTCCTGCTTGAGCCGGACGTCGTAATAGTCGTTGAGATTGTCCAGGCCGACGACCTCGTCGCCGCGCTCGAGCAGGCGCAAGGACGTGGTCATGCCGATAAATCCGGCAGCGCCGGTGACAAGGATCTTCATGCGTCGGGCAGGGAGTGGATCGGTGTCGCCCTTCGCCCAGGGTCACCGTGATCGGTGCCGGCAGCGGCGGACGCGCGGCAGTCTATCGGCCGGGACGAGCCGCGACCCGGCAATTTCCGACGATGCGACGGCCCATCATGACAAAGGCCCTCGAAACGAGGGCCTTTGAAGGATTGGTTGCGGGGGCAAGATTTGAACTTGCGACCTTTGGGTTATGAGCCCAACGAGCTACCAGGCTGCTCCACCCCGCGACTGAGCCTTAAAGTATAACTTGAACGGGCCTCAGTGTGAAGCCCGCTCGGTCGAATTCACTCGGGCTTGGCATCGGCCTCATCGGCTGCCACCGGCTCCGGGCGATCGATCAGTTCGACGAAGGCCATGGGGGCGTTGTCGCCGACGCGGAAACCCATCTTCAGGATGCGCGTATAGCCGCCCGGGCGCGTCTGGTAGCGCGGACCGAGTTCGTTGAACAGCTTGGCCACCACATCGCGGTCGCGCGTGCGGTCGAAGGCCAGCCGGCGGTTGGCCAGCGTCGGCTCCTTGCCGAGCGTGATCAGCGGCTCGACGACGCGGCGCAATTCCTTGGCCTTGGGCAGCGTGGTCCGGATGGCCTCGTGCTGGATCAGCGAGTTGCACATGTTGCGCAGCATCGCCAGGCGATGGGAACTGGTGCGGTTGAGCTTGCGAAGTCCGTGGCGGTGACGCATGGTGCATTCCTTTCTTGATCTGGCCCCGGCCGTGTCAGGTACCGGGGGGGGACTTGGACCCGTGCCGGCGCACAGGCCCATGCCTGCCGAGTGCCACGGCGCCTGCTGGCGCCGTGGCACAGGGAGGCTTACCTTTTATCCAGGCCCTGGGGCGGCCAGTTTTCGAGCCGCGCGCCCAGCGTGAGCCCGCGCGAAGCCAGCACTTCCTTGATCTCGTTGAGCGACTTGCGGCCCAGGTTGGGCGTCTTCAGCAACTCGGTTTCGGTGCGCTGGATGAGGTCGCCGATGTAGTAGATATTCTCGGCCTTCAGGCAGTTGGCCGAACGCACCGTCAGTTCGAGTTCGTCGACCGGGCGCAGCAGGATGGGGTCGAAGTTCGGTGCGCGGGCCGGCTGGGCTTCGAACATCTCGTGCGGGTTGACCTCGAGCTGCGCGAAGATCGCCAGCTGCTCGACCAGGATGCGGGCCGACTGGCGGATGGCCTCCTCCGGCGGGATGGCGCCGTTGGTCTCGATCTCCATCACCAGCTTGTCGAGGTCGGTGCGTTGCTCGACGCGGGCATTCTCGACGGCATAGCTGACGCGCCGAACGGGCGAGAAAGACGCGTCGAGCACGATGCGGCCGATCGACTTGGTCGGCTCGTCGCCAAAGCGGCGCATGTTGCCGGGCACATAGCCACGGCCCTTCTCGACCTTGATCTGCATGTCGAGCTTGCCGCCCTGCGCCAGGTGCGCAATCACGTGTTCGGGGTTGATGATCTCGACGTCGTGCGGCGTCTGGATGTCGGCGGCCGTGACCGGGCCTTCACCTTCCTTGCGCAGCACCAGCGTGACCTCGTCGCGGTTGTGCAGGCGGAAGACCACGCCCTTGAGGTTGAGCATGATGTGGACGACGTCTTCCTGCACGCCGTCGATGGCCGAATATTCGTGCAACACCCCGGCGATCGTCACTTCGGTCGGGGCATAGCCCACCATCGACGACAGGAGGACCCGGCGCAGCGCATTGCCCAGGGTATGGCCGTAGCCACGCTCGAAGGGCTCGAGGATCGCTTTCGCGCGGTGGCCGCCGAGCGGCTCGACCTGGATGGCCTTGGGCTTGAGGAGTGTGGTCTGCATTGAGTGTGTGTTCCTGTCAATACCCTCGGCTCGTTACACCGATAAGGCTGATGGACCGTGTCGGGCGGAGCGCATGCCCGCTGCGTGCCCGGCAAACGCAGCGAGTGCCAATCGGGCGCGAGGGGCACCAGAGGTACCCGCCACGCGAAGCATCAACGCGAGTACAACTCGACGATCAGCGCTTCCTTGATCTCGGCGCCGAACTGATCGCGGTCAGGCACCTTCTTGAAGACGCCTTCCATCTTGGTCGCATCGACCTGGACCCAGTCGCACAGGCCGACGGACTGCGCCAGCTTGAGCGCGTCTTGCACCCGCAACTGGTTCTTCGACTTTTCGCGCAGGGCCAGCGTGTCGCCGGCCTTGACCGTGTAGGACGGGATATTGACGACCTGCCCGTTGACGGTGACAGCCTTGTGCGAGACGAGCTGTCGTGCCTCGGCGCGGGTGGAGCCGAAGCCCATGCGATAGACGACGTTGTCCAGGCGCGATTCGAGCAGCATCAGCAGGTTGGCACCGGTATTGCCCTTGCGGCGCTCGGCCTCGGCAAAGTAGCGGCGGAACTGACGCTCCAGCACGCCGTACATGCGCTTGACCTTCTGCTTCTCGCGCAACTGCACGCCGTAGTCTGACGTGCGCGAGCCGCTGGTGCGGCCATGCTGGCCCGGCTTGCTGTCGAACTTGGCCTTGTCGGCGATCGAGCGGCGGGCGCTCTTGAGGAAGAGATCGGTGCCTTCACGGCGGGAAAGCTTGGCCTTGGGGCCGAGGAGACGTGCCACGTGCTGTCCTTTTCAGTCTTGTGCTGCGCGGCCAGGTTGCCGGTGGCAACTACCGCGGAGTCCGGCCCGGCTTCTGACGAGCGGCGCGAACGGTGGGCTTTGGAACTGGCGCGGGGCCCCGGCGGGCCCCGTACCGACTTGCATCCGGGTCAGGCGTGAATCCGGTCCCGGAAAACCTTTAAGTATAAACGAGCGGAGGAAACCCGCGCAGGGCAGACTCAAATGCGCCGGCGCTTCTGCGGGCGGCAGCCGTTGTGCGGGATCGGCGTCACGTCGCTGATCGAGTTGATGCGGATCCCCAGCGATGCCAGTGCACGCACCGACGATTCGCGGCCGGGGCCCGGGCCCTTGATGCGCACATCGAGGTTCTTGATGCCCTGCTCCTGGGCCGCACGGCCAGCCGTCTCGGCCGCAACCTGCGCCGCGAACGGCGTCGACTTGCGCGAACCCTTGAAGCCCTGGCCACCGCTGGATGCCCAGGCGAGCGCGCCGCCTTGACGGTCCGTGATCGTGATGATGGTGTTGTTGAACGACGCGTGCACGTGCGCGATGCCGTCCGCGACGTTCTTGCGGATCTTCTTGCTGACGCGACGCGCTGCGGTATTGACAGGTGCTTTGGCCATGACGAACTCTTCTCAGGATGGAGGGCGGCTTATTTCTTCAGCGCGGCGGCACCCTTGCGCGGACCCTTGCGGGTGCGGGCATTGGTGCGCGTGCGCTGGCCACGAACGGGCAGGCCGCGGCGGTGACGGAAGCCCCGGTAGCAACCCAGGTCCATCAGGCGCTTGATGTTGATCGACAGTTCGCGACGCAGGTCGCCCTCGATCGTCATGCGCCCGATCTCGTCACGGATGCGCTCGAGATCGGCGTCGGTGAGGTCCTTGATCTTCTTCGAATACGGGATGCCGACCGAGTTGCAGATCTTCTGCGCAGTCGGACGCCCGATGCCGTAGATGGCGGTCAGGCCGATCTCGGCGTGTTTATGCGGCGGAATGTTGATGCCAGCGATGCGAGCCATGTTCGTAGTTCCTCTAATCCTTCCGCCGCGGCGCGGGGGGCGGGGGGGGGGGGGGGGGGGGGGGGGGGGGCCCCGGGGGGCCCCCCCCAGCCTCACCCCTGACGCTGCTTGTGGCGCGGGTCGGTGCAGATCACGCGCACCACACCCTTGCGGCGGATGATCTTGCAGTTGCGGCACATCTTCTTGACCGAAGCGGCGACTTTCATGGTCTTCTCCTTGACCCTATTCGTGACTTCACTTCGCGCGGAAAACAATCCGGGCGCGACTCAAATCGTACGGCGTGAGCTCGACGGTGACCTTGTCGCCCGGGAGGATGCGGATGTAGTGCATCCGCATCTTGCCCGAGATGTGGCCCAGGACCACATGACCGTTCTCCAGTTTCACCCTGAAGGTGGCATTGGGGAGGTTTTCGACGATCTCCCCCTGCATCTGGATGACGTCGTCCTTGGACATCCTCAGCTCGTCTTGAAATTCGCCTTCTTCAGCAGGCTCTCGTACTGCTGACTCATGACATAACTCTGTACCTGCGCCCAGAAATCCATCGTGACGACGACGATGATGAGCAGCGAGGTACCCCCGAAATAGAACGGCACGTTGTACTTGAGCACGAGAAACTCGGGCAGCAGGCACACGGCGGTGATGTAGATGGCGCCGGCGAGCGTCAGACGCGACAGGATCTTGTCGATGTGCCTGGCCGTCTGCTCGCCCGGACGGATGCCGGGAATGAAGGCGCCGCTCTTCTTCAGGTTGTCGGCGGTCTCGCGGCTGTTGAAGACCAGCGCCGTATAGAAGAAGCAGAAGAAGACGATCATGGCCGCATACAGCAGCACGTAGATCGGCTGGCCCGGCGACAAGGCGCCCGACAGGTCCTTCAGCCAGCGCAGGCCCTCACCGGTGGCAAACCAACCCACGATGGTGGCTGGCAACAGGATGATCGACGACGCAAAGATGGGCGGGATCACGCCCGACATGTTCAGCTTCAGCGGCAGGTGCGACGACTGGCCACCGTAGACCTTGTTGCCAACCTGCCGCTTGGCATAATTGACGAGGATCTTGCGCTGCCCGCGCTCGACGAATACCACCGCGTAGGTCACGAGAATCACCACGGCGACGATGAACAGGCTGGCTACCGGGCTCATGGCACCGGTACGCACGAGCTCGAACAGCCCGCCGATCGCGCTCGGCAAGCCCGCCACGATGCCGGCGAAAATCAGGATCGAGATGCCATTGCCCAGCCCACGCTCGGTGATCTGCTCACCCAGCCACATCAGGAACATCGTGCCGGCGACCAGGCTGACCACGGCCGTCATGCGGAAGCCGAAACCAGGCGCCAGCACCAGGCCGGGCGAGCCCTCGAGCGCGAGTGCGATACCCAGCGACTGGAAGATCGCCAGCACCAGCGTGCCGTAGCGCGTGTACTGCGTGATGCGGCGTCGACCGGCCTCGCCTTCCTTCTTCAGGGCCTCGAGGGTAGGCACGACGTAGGTCATCAGCTGCATGATGATCGACGCCGAGATATACGGCATGATCCCGAGCGCGAAGACCGTGAAGCGGGACAAGGCTCCACCGCTGAACATGTTGAACAGGTTCAGGATGCCGCCGGCCTGCCCCTGGAACAGCTGCTGCAGCTGGACGGGGTCGATCCCGGGGACGGGGATATGCGCACCGAGGCGATAGACCACCAGCGCCAGGATCAGGAAGACGATCCGGCGACGCAGGTCGCCAAATTTCCCGCTCTTGGCCAGCTGATTGGCGGACGTTGCCACGGATGAGACCTCGCCGGATCCGTCAGACCAGGGAACCGCCGGCCGCCTCGATGGCGGCTTTGGCTGCTGCGGTCGCTCCGATGCCCTTCAGGCTCACCTTGCGCGACAGTTCCCCTGACTTGATCACCTTGACATGCTTGACGAGCTGGCGCACCAGACCGGCGGCCTTGAGCGTCAGCAGGTCGACCTCGTCGGCCGCCAGCGTCTGCAGGTCGGCCAGGGTCACTTCGCCGTTGTACTTGAGCTGCGCCGACTTGAATCCGCGCTTGGGCAGGCGACGCTGCAACGGCATCTGGCCGCCTTCGAAACCCACCTTGTGGAAACCACCGGCACGCGACTTCTGTCCCTTGTGGCCCCGGCCGGCCGTCTTGCCCAGGCCCGAACCGATGCCACGGCCGACGCGGCGCTTGGTGTGCTTGGCGCCGGAGCCCGGCTTGATCGAATTGAGTTGCATCACAGCACCTTCACCAGGTACGAGACCTTGTTGATCATGCCGCGCACCGCCGGCGTGTCTTCCAGCGTGCGCTCGCTGTTGAGCTTGCGCAGACCAAGGCCGCGCACCGTATCGCGGTGCGACTGACGGGTGCCGGCGACGCTCTTGACGAGCTTGACGGTCAGGGTCTTCTTGTCGGACATGAATATTCTCCGCAGGGCCGGGTCGAATCCGTTCAGTTGAACAGTTCTTCGACGGTCTTGCCGCGCTTGGCGGCGACCTCGCCCGGCGTGGTCGAGCTCTTCAGGGCGTCGAGCGTTGCACGGACCATGTTGTAGGGGTTGGTCGAGCCGTGGCTCTTGGCCACGATGTCGGTCACGCCCATCACCTCGAAGACGGCGCGCATCGGGCCGCCGGCGATGATGCCGGTACCGGCCGACGCCGGCGCCATCAGCACGCGCGCAGCGCCATGCTCGCCTTCGACGTTATGCTGAATCGAGCCATTGCGCAGGCTGACCTTGAACATGTTGCGGCGTGCGGCATCCATCGCCTTCTGCACGGCCACCGGCACTTCCTTGGCCTTGCCCTTGCCCATGCCGATACGACCGTCGCCATCGCCGACCACCGTGAGGGCCGCGAAGCTCAGCGTGCGGCCACCCTTGACGACCTTGGTGACGCGGTTGACCGCGATCATCTTTTCCTTCAGACCGTCGTCGTTGCCTTCGGTCTGCGCACGGGGAGTGAACTTTGCCATTGCAATCTTTCCTTGAGGCCCGCCGGGGTCAGAACTGGAGGCCGGCTTCGCGCGCCGCTTCCGCCAGCGCCTTCACGCGACCGTGATAAGCAAAACCGGCGCGGTCGAATGCGACCTTCTCGACGCCGGCAGCCTTCGCCTTTTCGGCGATGCGCTTGCCGATCAGGCTGGCGGCATCGACGTTGGCACCCTTGCCGGCCGCGCCGAGTTGCTCGCGCACATCCTTCTCGACCGTCGACGCCGAAGCCAGCACGCGCGCGCCGTCCTCGGAGATCACGCTGGCGTAGATGTGCGTGTTGGAGCGGAATACCGTCAGGCGGGCGATGTTCTGCTTTGCGATGCGCTGCCGCGTCTGGCGCGAGCGGCGCAGGCGTTGTTCCTTCTTCGTCATCATGGCGTGGCTCCTTACTTCTTCTTCGTCTCTTTGAGCACCACGCGCTCTTCGGCGTAGCGAATGCCCTTGCCCTTGTAGGGCTCGGGCGGACGGAAGGCGCGGACTTCAGCCGCCACCTGGCCGACGACCTGGCGGTCGGGGCCCGAGATGACGATCTCGGTCTGCGTCGGCGTTGCCACCTTGATGCCGGCCGGCATGTCCTTCACCACGGGGTGAGAGAAGCCGATCTGCAGATTGAGCTTCTGACCCTGGGCCTGAGCACGAAAACCCACGCCGACCAGCGTCAGCTTGCGCTCGAAACCCTTGCCCACGCCGTTGACCATGTTGGCCACCAGTGCGCGCATCGTGCCGCTCATCGCATCGGCTTCGGCGGATTCATTGGCGGGCACGAACGTCAGCGTCGCACCGTCCTTCTTGACCGACACCAGGGCCGACAGCGCACGCGACAGCGTGCCGTTGCCGCCCTTGACGGTGATCTGATCAGCCGTGATCGCCACGTCCACACCTTGCGGGACGGCGATCGGCATCTTTCCTACGCGGGACATTGCTCAGCCTCCCTTATGCGACGTAGCAGAGGACTTCGCCGCCGACACCGGTCTGGCGCGCCTTGCGGTCGGTCATCACGCCCTTGGGCGTGGTCACGATCGCCACACCGAGGCCGTTCATGACCTGGGGGATGGAATCGCGGCCCTTGTAGACGCGCAGACCGGGTCGACTTACACGCTCGATGCGCTCGATGACCGGGCGTCCGGCGTAATATTTCAGCGCGATTTCGAGTTCGCTCTTGCCGGCGTCGCTGCGCACGCTGAAACCGTCGATGTAGCCCTCGTCCTTCAGGACCTGGGCGATCGCGATCTTCACCTTGGACGACGGCATCGTCACGACCGCCTTGTCGACGCTTTGCGCATTGCGGATGCGCGTCAGCATGTCGGCGATGGGATCACTCATGCTCATGGGGTATCTCCTGCGTTCGTCGCCGATGTCACCAGCTGGCCTTGGTCATGCCCGGGATGTCGCCCTTGAAGGCAAGCTCCCGGATCTTGTTGCGGCCGAGCCCGAACATGCGGAACGTGCCGCGGGCGCGACCGGTCAGCGCGCAACGGTTGCGCAGACGGGTCGGATTGGCATTGCGAGGCAGCTTCTGCAGTTCCAGCCGGGCGGCATAGCGCTCGTCGTCGGACCGCTTGGCGTCGTCGATGACCGCCTTCAGTTCGGCATATTTCTTGGCGTACTGGGCAACCAGCTTCTCGCGCTTGGCTTCACGCTGCTTGAGGGAGAGTTTGGCCATGGTGTGCCTCAGTTCTTGAACGGAAAGCGGAACGCGGTGAGGAGCGCCTTGCACTCGTCGTCGGTCTTCGCGCTGGTCGTGATGCTGATGTTCATGCCGCGGATCGCGTCGATCTTGTCGTACTCGATCTCGGGAAAGATGATCTGTTCCTTGACGCCGATGTTGTAGTTGCCACGGCCATCGAAGGCGCGCCCCGAGATGCCGCGGAAGTCGCGCACGCGCGGCAGCGCCACGGTGACGAAGCGGTCCAGGAATTCGTACATGCGCACGCCACGCAGCGTGACCATGCAGCCGATGGGCACGCTGTCGCGGATCTTGAAGCCGGCGATGGCCTTCTTCGACTTGGTGACCACGGGCTTCTGGCCGGCGATCTTGGTCAGGTCGCCGACAGCGTGCTCCATGACCTTCTTGTCGGATACCGCCTCGCTCACACCCATGTTGAGCGTGATCTTCTCCAGGCGCGGCACCTGCATCGTCGACTTGTAGCCGAACTTGGCCATCAATTCGGGGACGATCTTCTCGCGGTAGACCTGTTGCAGGCGGGCCTGCGCGGTCGCTTGTTGCTGAGCCATGGTCGCTGCCCTCAAACCTTGATTTCTTCGCCGCTGGACTTGTAGACGCGCACCTTCTTGCCGCCGTCGATCAGCTTGACGCCGACGCGATCGGCCTTGCCGGCAGCCGCGTTCCAGATCGCGACGTTCGATTGGTGGATGGGCATGGTCTTGTCGATGACGCCGCCGGTGGTGCCCTTCATCGGGTTCGGCTTGACGTGCTTCTTGACGACGTTGACGCCCTCGACGACGACATGGTCCTCGTCGACGCGGCTGGTCACGGTGCCGCGCTTGCCCTTGTCACGGCCGGCGAGCACGATGACATGGTCGCCCTTGCGAATCTTGTTCATGGTCGGTCCTTGCGGTCGGTTTGGCCGGTGTGCTTCAGAGCACTTCCGGCGCCAGCGACACGATCTTCATGAAGCGCTCGGTGCGCAGCTCTCGCGTCACCGGGCCGAAGATGCGGGTGCCGATGGGCTCGAGCTTGGCGTTCAGCAGCACGGCGGCGTTGCCGTCGAACTTGACCAGCGAGCCGTCCTGGCGACGCACGCCCTTGGCGGTGCGCACGACGACGGCACTGTAGACCTCGCCCTTCTTGACGCGGCCACGGGGCGCAGCTTCCTTGATGCTGACCTTGATGACATCACCGATGCCGGCATAGCGGCGCTTCGAGCCACCGAGCACCTTGATGCACATGACGGACTTCGCGCCCGTGTTGTCGGCGACGTCGAGTCGCGATTGCATTTGGATCATGGTTCATTCCCAACTTGTACCGATCGGCTTCACACCGTATCGGTCAGTCTTGGGCCCCTTGGTCGGGTCGAGCGGGTTGGCGGGAACTGGTCGTTCGCTGCGTTTGGCGACGTGAAGAACCACGCCACCGCAAGCGAAGCCGCAGATTATGCGGGATCTTCCAGAGCCCCGTCAAGGGGCTCGGGATATACGGCGCTGTCAGCCTTTCAGTGCCCTGGCCTGGGCCAGCATCGTATCGGCGTCGCTGACTTCGAATTTGCCGGGCGCCTCGACATTGATCGTCTTCACCACGCCGTCGACCACCAAGGCGGAATAGCGGTTCGAGCGCAGGCCCATGCCGCGGGCGGTCAGGTCCAGCGTCAGACCGGTGGCCTGCGTCCAGGCCGCACTGCCGTCGGCCATCATGCGCACCTTGCCCGCTGTCTTCTGGTCACGCCCCCAGGCGCCCATCACGAAGGCGTCGTTGACCGACACGCACCAGATCTCGTCGACACCCGCGGCCTTCAGGGCGTCGGCTTTCTCGACATAGCCTGGCACATGCTTGGCCGAGCAGGTGGGTGTGTAGGCGCCGGGCAGCGCGAAGAGGGCGATGGTCTTGCCCGCAGTCGACTTTTCGACCTCGAACGAATTCGGACCGATGGCACAGCCGTTGCCCTCGACCTCGATGAATTCCTGCAGGCTGCCTGCGGGCAGCTTGTCTCCGACCTTCAACATGGTGTGAATCCCTTCGTATTGGAAGTCGACCGCCGCAAATGCAACGGCCGGCGCTGCAGTATCCAGCGTCCGGCCGTGGCATGCAGGGGCCCGCGCAGGTGCCCCTGCGGGAAGTCAGACCAGTTTGGCCTTCTCGACCAGGCGGGTCACGACCCAGGACTTGGTCTTGCTGATGGGGCGGCCTTCGGCGATCTCGACCATGTCGCCCAGCTTGTATTCGCCCTTCTCGTCGTGCGCGTGGTACTTGCGCGAACGGGCGACGATCTTGCCGTACAGCTCATGCGCGGTGCGCCGCTCGATGAGCACGGTGACGGTCTTGGCGCGCTTGTCGCTGACGACGCGACCGACCAGCGTGCGGGTGTTCTTCACGGCAGCTTCGCTCCTCGTGTCCGTCATTTGGCAGCCCTCTTCTTTTCCGCCAGGATGGTCTTGGCGCGCGCGATGTCGCGGCGCGTCTTTCCCAGCTGCGAATTGTTGGCCAAGGCCTGCGTGGCCTTCTGCATGCGCAGGCCGAAGTGGGCCTTCAGGAGATCGCCGATCTCCTTCTCGAGCGCCGCCACGTCCTTGGTGCGCAGTTCGGATGCTTTCATGGTGCCTTGCTCCGGTCAGGCGCCGACCTGGCGCGCGACGAAGGTCGTGCGCAGGGGCAGCTTGGCTGCGGCCAGCGTGAACGCCTCGCGCGCCAGTTGCTCGGGCACGCCGTTGATCTCATAGAGCACCTTGCCGGGCACGATTTCGGCCACGTAGTACTCCGGGTTGCCCTTGCCGTTGCCCATGCGCACCTCGGCCGGCTTCTGCGAAATCGGCTTGTCAGGGAAGATGCGGATGAAGATCCGGCCACCGCGCTTGATGTGACGCGAGATCGCGCGGCGGGCCGCCTCGATCTGGCGCGCGGTGATGCGGCCACGCTCGGTGGCCTTGAGGCCGAAATCGCCGAACGACACATTGGCACCGCGCGTGGCGATGCCGGTATTGCGGCCCTTTTGTTCCTTGCGGAACTTGCGACGTGCGGGTTGCAGCATCGTCATTCTCCTTTGGTCTCGCCGCCCGCCGGTGGGGCGGCGCGGCGAACACGCTTGACGGCCGGGCCGGGGCCCTTGGCGACGTCGCCAGCCGGGGCTGCGACTGGCGCACCGCCCTCGGGACGCGGCCCGCGGTCGCCACCAGGTCGGCCACGGCCGGCGCCCGGACGGTCGCCTCCGGGGCGCGGGCCACGGCGCTGGCGACGGTCGTCCTCGCCTTCGGTCTTTGCTATCGCGGGCGCCTCGCCATTGGCCAGGCGGTCACCACGGTAGACCCAGACCTTGACGCCGATGACGCCGTAGGTGGTCTTGGCTTCGGAGAAGCCGTAATCGATGTCGGCCTTGAGGGTGTGCAATGGCACACGGCCTTCGCGGTACCACTCGCAGCGGGCGATCTCGATGCCATTCAGGCGACCCGACGACATGATCTTGATGCCCAGGGCGCCCAGGCGCATGGCGTTCTGCATCGCGCGCTTCATCGCGCGGCGGAACATGATGCGCTTCTCGAGCTGCTGGGTGATCGAGTCGGCAATCAGCTGGGCATCGATCTCGGGCTTGCGCACCTCTTCGATGTTGACGGCGACCGGAACACCCAGGCGGCGGCCGAGTTCGGCCTTCAGGTTCTCGATGTCCTCGCCCTTCTTGCCGATCACCACGCCCGGGCGTGCCGAGAAAATGGTGATGCGGGCATTCTTGGCCGGACGCTCGATGAGGATGCGCGAGACAGCGGCATTCTTCAGCTTGGTCTTGAGGTAGTCACGCACCTGCAGGTCTTCGGCCAGCATGCCGGCGAAGTTGCGATTGGTGGCGAACCAGCGAGAAGCCCAGGCGCGCGTGACCGAGAGGCGGAAGCCGGTCGGATGGATTTTTTGTCCCATGTTTCTTCCCAGCTCCTCAGTTGCCGACCGTCACGAAGATGTGGCAGGTGGGCTTGCTGATGCGGTTGCCGCGACCCTTGGCCCGCGCCGAGAAACGCTTCAGCGTGGCGCCTTGCTCGACGTAGATCGACGTCACCTTGAGTTCGTCGATGTCCGCGCCGTCGTTGTGCTCGGCATTGGCCACCGCGGATTCGACCGCCTTCTTGATGATGAGGGCGGCCTTCTTGGGCGTGAACGTGAGGATGTTCAAGGCCTGGTCGACCTTCTTGCCGCGGATCATGTCGGCCACCAGCCGACCCTTGTCGACCGACAGGCGCACGCCGCGAACACTGGCTTTGGTTTCGGTTGCCATGTAGCGCGCCCCTTACTTCTTGGCTTTCTTGTCCGCCGGGTGACCCTTGAACAAGCGGGTCAGGGCGAACTCGCCGAGCTTGTGACCGACCATCTGGTCGGTCACGTACACGGGCACATGCTGCTTGCCGTTGTGCACGGCCACCGTCAGGCCGATGAACTCGGGCAGGATGGTGGAGCGACGCGACCAGGTCTTGATCGGCTTCTTGTCCTTGATGGCGGAGGCCTTCTCGACCTTGGCCATCAGGTGGTGGTCCACGAAGGGACCCTTCTTCAGTGAACGTGCCATTCTCTAGGCCTCACTTCTTGCGGCGCGAGACGATCATCGTCTGCGTGCGCTTGTTGCTGCGCGTGCGATAGCCCTTGGTCAGCGTATTCCACGGCGACACCTGCGGCTTGCCTTCCCCGGTCTTGCCCTCGCCGCCACCGTGCGGGTGGTCGACCGGGTTCATGGCGGTGCCGCGCACGGTCGGGCGAATGCCCTTCCACCGAATGGCCCCCGCCTTGCCGTACTGGCGCAGGTTGTGCTCTTCGTTGCTGACCTCGCCGATGGTGGCGCGGCAGTCGATGTGGATCTTGCGAACCTCCCCCGAGCGCAGGCGGATCTGCGCGTAGATGCCTTCACGCGCCATCAGCGTCACCGCGGCCCCGGCCGAACGTGCAATCTGCGCCCCCTTGCCGGGCAGCATCTCGACGCAATGAATGGTCGAGCCGACCGGGATGTTGCGGATGGGCAGCGTGTTGCCGGCCTTGATCGGCGCCTCGGCGCCCGACATCAGCGTGGCGCCGGCCTCGACACCGCGCGGCGCGATGATGTAGCGGCGCTCGCCGTCGGCGTAGCACAGCAGTGCGATGTGAGCGGTGCGGTTGGGGTCGTACTCGATGCGCTCGACCTTCGCCGGCACGCCGTCCTTGTTGCGGCGGAAATCGACCACGCGGTAATGGTGCTTGTGACCACCGCCCTTGTGGCGCATCGTGATGTGGCCGTTGTTGTTGCGGCCGGCATTCTGCATCTGGGGCTCGAGCAGCGAGGCTTCGGGCTTGCCCTTGTGCAGGTGCTTGTGCACCACCTTCACCACGGCACGGCGGCCCGGCGACGTGGGTTTGACCTTGACGACAGCCATTACGCGGCCTCCCCGGAGAAGTTGAGCTCCTGACCGGGCTTGAGCGACACATACGCCTTCTTGACGTGGTCGCGGCGGCCGATCGAACGGCCGAAGCGCTTGGTCTTGCCCTTCTGGTTGACGGTCTGCACCGACTCGACCTCGACCTTGAACATCAGCTCGACCGCGGCCTTGATCTCGGGCTTGGTGGCGTTGCGCAGCACCTTGAACAGGACCTGGTTCTGCTTGTCGGCGATGCGGGTGGCCTTCTCGGAGATGATCGGCGCGACGAGCACGGTGGCCAGGCGGCCTTCGTCGAACTTCTGGATGGCGCTCATGCGTACATCTCCTTGAGCTTGTCGATCGCGCCCTTGGTCACCAGCACCTTCTTGAAGAAGACGAGCGACAGCGGATCGGCATAACGCGGCTCGACCACCAGCACGTTGGACAGGTTGCGCGAGGCCAGCGCCAGGTTGTCGTCGATCTGGTCGGCGATGACCATCACCGAATCCAGGCCCATGGCCTTGATCTTGGCGGCCAGCAGCTTGGTCTTGGGGGCCTCGACGCCGATGGAGTCGATCACCGCCAGGCGGCCGTCGCGGGCCAGCTGCGAGAGGATCGACGCCATGCCGGCGCGGTACATCTTCTTGTTGACCTTCTGGGAGAAGTTCTCGTCCGGGCGGTTCGGGAAGATGCGACCACCGCCCCGCCACAGCGGCGAGCTGGTCATGCCGGCGCGGGCACGGCCGGTGCCCTTCTGGCGGAACGGCTTCTTGGTGCTGTGCTTGACCTCACCGCGGTCGAGCTGCGCACGCGTGCCCTGTCGTGCATTCGCCTGGAAGGCGACGACGACCTGGTGGACCAGGGCTTCGTTGTAATCGCGGGCGAAGACGGTGTCCGGCGCGTCGACCTTGGCGGTGGCCTGGCCTTGTTCGTTGAGGAGCTCCAGTTGCATGCTCAAGCTCCCTTCTTGACCTTGACCTTGATGGCCGGGCGCACGACCACATGGCCGTTCTTCGACCCCGGCACCGCACCGCGCACCAGCAGCAGCGAACGGGCTTCGTCCACGCGCACGATGTCGAGGTTCTGCGTCGTGACCGTCTCGTCACCCATGTGACCGGTCATCTTCTTGCCCGGAAAGACGCGCCCCGGGTCCTGCGCCATCGAGATCGAGCCCGGCACGTTGTGCGAGCGGCTGTTGCCGTGCGACGCGCGTTGCGAGCTGAAGTTGTGGCGCTTGATGGTGCCCGCGAAACCCTTGCCGATCGAGGTGCCCTGCACGTCGACCTTCTGTCCCGCGGCGAACAGGCCCACCGGGAGGGTGGCCCCCGCCTTGTACTGACCGACGATCTCGGCGCTGACGCGGAATTCCTTCAGCACTTCGCCGGCCTCGACACCGGCCTTGGCCAGGTGCCCGGCCTCGGGCTTGTTGACGCGCGACGCCTTGCGCGCGCCAAACGCCACTTGCAGGGCGTTGTAGCCGTCGGTCTCTTCGGTCTTGACCTGGGTGACGCGGTTGTTGGACACGTCGAGCACGGTCACGGGGATGGCGTCGCCGTCGTCCGTGAAGATGCGCATCATGCCCACCTTGCGGCCCAGCAAACCGAGGTTTTCGCTCAGACTCATGGTGCATCTCCAGCGCCCACACCCACGGAGGGGACGCCTTGTTTCACGATCCCGACATCGATTGGCCGGGGTGATTGCGGCAACCGGCCGTGAGGCCGGTTGCCGCGGGCGCTGACGTCGACTGCCGACGTCAGCAAAAGCCTGTGAGTATAACCGAACTTTCGACTACTGCAGCTTGATCTCGACGTCCACGCCGGCCGGCAGGTCGAGCTTCATCAGCGCGTCCACGGTCTTGTCGGTCGGGTCGACGATGTCCATCAGGCGTTGGTGCGTGCGGATCTCGAACTGGTCGCGGCTGGTCTTGTTGACGTGCGGCGAACGCAGGATGTCGAAACGCTGCATGCGCGTCGGCAAGGGCACCGGGCCCTTGACGATGGCGCCGGTGCGCTTGGCGGTGTCGACGATCTCCAGCGCCGACTGGTCGATCAGCTTGTAGTCGAAGGCCTTCAGGCGGATGCGGATCTTTTGCTTGGACATGTGAGTTCCTCTGATGCGGTTAAACGAGCCAGCCCCGCGGGGGTCGGCCGGGTGTGCCCGGCCGCGGGCTCACATGTCATTCGATGATCTTGGCCACGACGCCGGCACCGACGGTGCGGCCGCCTTCGCGGATGGCGAATCGCAGGCCCTCTTCCATCGCGATCGGGGCGATCAGCTTGACGGTGATGCTGACGTTGTCGCCGGGCATGACCATCTCCTTGTCCTTGGGCAGTTCGACCGCGCCGGTGACGTCGGTGGTGCGGAAGTAGAACTGCGGCCGGTAGTTGTTGAAGAACGGGGTGTGGCGCCCGCCTTCTTCCTTGCTCAGCACGTAGATCTCGGCGGTGAAATGCGTGTGCGGCTTGACGCTGCCGGGCTTGCACAGCACCTGGCCGCGCTCGACGTCTTCGCGCTTGGTGCCGCGCAGCAGGATGCCGACGTTGTCGCCGGCCTGGCCCTGGTCGAGCAGCTTGCGGAACATCTCGACGCCGGTGCAGGTGGTCTTTTGCGTGGCGCGGATGCCGACGATCTCGATTTCCTCGCCGACCTTGATGATGCCGCGCTCGACGCGCCCGGTGACGACGGTGCCGCGCCCGGAGATCGAGAACACGTCTTCGACGGGCATCAGGAAGGCGCCGTCCACCGCACGCTCGGGCGTGGGGATGTAGCTGTCCAGCGCGTCGGCCAGCCGCATGATGGCCTGCTCGCCGAGGTCGCCCTTGTCGCCTTCCATGGCCAGCTTGGCCGAGCCCTTGATGATGGGGGTGTCGTCGCCGGGGAAGTCGTACTTGCTGAGCAGCTCGCGCACTTCCATCTCGACGAGCTCGAGCAGCTCGGCGTCGTCGACCATGTCGCACTTGTTCAGGAAGACGATGATGTAGGGCACGCCGACCTGGCGCGCCAGCAGGATGTGCTCGCGCGTTTGCGGCATCGGGCCGTCGGCGGCCGAGCACACCAGGATCGCGCCGTCCATCTGCGCCGCACCGGTGATCATGTTCTTGACGTAGTCGGCGTGCCCGGGGCAGTCGACGTGCGCATAGTGCCGGTTGGCGGTTTCGTATTCGACGTGCGCGGTGTTGATGGTGATGCCGCGCGCCTTTTCTTCCGGCGCCGCGTCGATCTGGTCGTAGGCCTTGGCCTCGCCGCCGAACTTGCTCGCCAGAATCGTCGTGATCGCCGCCGTCAGCGTCGTCTTGCCGTGGTCCACGTGACCAATCGTGCCCACGTTCACGTGGGGCTTGGTCCGTTCGAATTTGCCTTTTGCCATTTGAAGAATCTCCGCATCGAAAGAGCGCTGCCCGTGTGCTGTTTAAGGTCTCCGTGCATCGTGACGGCCACGGGCAGCCGCCACACCGAGGCCGAAGACCAGCGAATTATTTGAACCAGGCGCGGGCCGGCGTCACTTCGTGCCGCGGGCCGTGATGATCGCGTCGGCGACGTTCTTCGGCGCCTCGCTGTAGTGCTTGAACTCCATCGTGTAGGTGGCGCGGCCCTGCGACATCGAGCGCAGCGTGGTCGAGTAGCCGAACATCTCCGACAGCGGCACCTCGGCCTTGATGACCTTGCCGCCGCCGGGCATGTCGTCCATGCCCTGCACCATGCCGCGACGGCTCGACAGGTCACCCATCACGCCGCCTGCATAGTCCTCGGGCGTCTCGACCTCGACGGCCATCATCGGCTCCAGAATCACCGGGCTGGCCTTGCGGCAGGCTTCCTTGAAGCCGATCGACGCAGCCATCTTGAAGGCGTTTTCGTTCGAGTCCACCTCGTGGTAGGAGCCGAAGGTCAGCGTGACCTTGACGTCGACCACCGGATAGCCGGCCAGCACGCCGTTGGGGAGGGTGTCTTCGACACCCTTTTGCACCGCGGGGATATATTCGCGCGGCACCACGCCGCCCTTGATGGCGTCGACGAATTCAAAGCCCTTGCCCGGCTCCTGCGGCTCGACCTTCAGCACGACGTGGCCGTACTGGCCCTTGCCGCCCGACTGGCGGACGAACTTGCCTTCGACGTCGGCCACTGCCTTGCGGATGGTCTCGCGGTAGGCGACCTGCGGCTTGCCGACGTTGGCCTCGACACCGAACTCGCGCTTCATGCGGTCGACGATGATCTCGAGGTGCAGTTCACCCATGCCCGAGATGATGGTCTGGCCGCTCTCTTCGTCCGTGCGCATGCGGAAGGACGGATCCTCGGCGGCCAGGCGGCCGAGCGCGATGCCCATCTTTTCCTGGTCCGTCTTGGTCTTGGGCTCGACGGCCTGGCTGATCACGGGCTCGGGGAAGATCATCTTTTCCAGCGTGATGATCGAATCCGGATCGCACAGGGTCTCGCCCGTGGTCACGTCCTTCAGACCCACGCAGGCGGCGATGTCGCCGGCCAGGATCTCCTTGATTTCCTCGCGCTGGTTGGCGTGCATCTGCAGGATGCGGCCGATGCGCTCCTTCTTGCCGCGAATCGGGTTGTAGACCGAATCGCCGCTCTTCAGCACGCCCGAGTAGACACGCACGAAGGTCAGCTGGCCGACGTAGGGGTCGGTCATCAGCTTGAAGGCCAGCGCGGCGAATTTCTCGGCGTCGTCGGCACGACGGGTGACCGGCTTGTCGTCGTCGTCGGTGCCCGGTACCGGCGGCACGTCGATGGGCGAGGGCAGGAAATCGATGACGCCGTCGAGCATGCGCTGCACACCCTTGTTCTTGAACGCGGTACCGCAGAACATGGGCTGGATCTCGGCACCCAGGGTGCGCGTGCGGATGCCGGCCTTGATCTCTGCCTCGGTCAGCTCACCGGTCTCGAGGTACTTGTTCATCAGCTCTTCGCTGGCTTCGGCGGCGGCTTCGATCATGTTCTCGCGCCACTTCACGGCATCGGCCTGCAGTTCGGCCGGGATGTCCTTGAACTCGAACTTCATGCCCTGGGAAGCCTCGTCCCAGATGATCGCCTTCATCTTGATGAGGTCGATCACGCCGGTGAAGTTTTCTTCGGAGCCGATGGGCACCACGATGGGCACCGGGTTGGCCTTCAGGCGCGCCTTCATCTGGTCGTAGACCTTGAAGAAGTTGGCGCCCGTGCGGTCCATCTTGTTGACGAAGGCCAGGCGGGGCACGCGGTATTTGTTGGCTTGGCGCCAGACCGTCTCCGACTGCGGCTGCACGCCGCCCACGGCGCAATAGACCATGCAGGCACCGTCGAGCACGCGCATCGAACGCTCCACCTCGATGGTGAAGTCGACGTGCCCCGGGGTGTCGATGATGTTGAAGCGGTGCTCCGGATAGGACAGGTCCATGCCCTTCCAGAAGCAGGTGGTGGCCGCCGAGGTGATGGTGATGCCGCGCTCCTGCTCCTGCTCCATCCAGTCCATCGTGGCGGCGCCATCATGCACTTCACCGATCTTGTGGTTCACACCCGTGTAGTACAGGATGCGCTCGGTGGTGGTGGTCTTGCCGGCATCGATGTGCGCGCTGATACCGATGTTGCGGTAGCGCTCGATGGGGGTCTTGCGGGCCATGATCTTTTCTCCAAATACAGGGGCCGCCTCCGGGTTGGTGCTAACCCGTAAAGGCGGCCAAGCAGCCGTGGAAGATGTGGTTAGAAGCGGAAGTGCGAGAACGCCTTGTTCGCTTCGGCCATGCGGTGCACTTCGTCGCGCTTCTTCATCGCGCCGCCGCGGCCTTCGCTGGCTTCGAGCAGTTCGTTGGCCAGGCGTGCGGCCATCGACTTCTCGCCACGCTTGCGCGCCGATTCCTTCAGCCAGCGCATGGCCAGCGCCTGCCGGCGCACGGGGCGAACTTCCACGGGAACTTGGTAGTTCGCACCGCCCACGCGGCGGGACTTCACTTCGACCATCGGCTTGATGTTGTTCAGCGCGACCATGAAGATCTCGAGCGGATCCTTGCCGGACTTCTTCTCGACCTGGTCGAGCGCGCCATAGATGATGGCTTCGGCAACCGCCTTCTTGCCCGACTCCATGATGACGTTCATGAACTTGGACAGGTCGACCGAGCCGAATTTGGGGTCAGGCAGGATCTCGCGCTTGGGTACTTCGCGACGACGTGGCATGGGACTCTTCCTTCTCTTGATTCAGTTGGCGGGCACAGACCGACCGCCTCGGGGGACCATCGAAGCCCCCCACTTACTTAGACGGCCGCAAGGCCGTCTTTTCGTTCCCGCCGAAGGCGTTATGCCTTCTTGGGACGCTTGGCGCCGTATTTGGAGCGCGACTGCTTGCGGTCCTTGACACCTTGCAGGTCGAGCGAGCCGCGCACGATGTGGTAGCGCACGCCCGGCAGGTCCTTCACACGGCCGCCGCGCACGAGCACGACACTGTGCTCCTGCAGGTTGTGACCTTCACCGCCGATGTACGAGATGACCTCGAATCCGTTGGTCAGGCGCACCTTGGCCACCTTGCGCAGCGCCGAGTTCGGCTTCTTGGGGGTGGTGGTGTAGACGCGGGTGCAGACGCCACGACGTTGCGGGCAGTTCTGCATCGCAGGAGACTTGCTCTTGATCACCTCGGCCTGGCGGCCCTGGCGAACGAGCTGGTTGATGGTTGGCATGGGTAACTTGTTCCCGTTTGAAGTCACACGCTCTTTTCGGGAAGAGGCTGCCTGGCGCCATGGTCCGGCCGGTTGGGGCGCCGGAACGGACGCCACCGCTGCAATCGATGCTGCAGCCCGATGCTCGACAAAGAGCGCGGCAAGATCTGCCGAAAAGCCTTCTAGTATAGGGCCCGGATCCGATCCCGGCAAGACAAGGCCTTGAACAATTCTCCGCGCGCCGTGCTCGACACCAATGTCGTCCTCGACTGGTTCGTCTTTCGCAACCCTGGCGTGGCACCGCTGGTGCAGGCGATCGAGTCCGGTCGGCTGCACTGGCTATCCTGCACCGAGATGCAGGCCGAGCTGGGCCACGTGCTCGCGCATGGCACCTTCGGCGGCCGCCTCGTCGACGCCGAGCGGGTGCTCACATCGTCACGTACTCACTGCACGTGGGCCGCTCTGCCGAGCGGTCTGCCCGCACATCGCCTGCGCTGCAGCGATGTCAGCGATCAGATGTTTATCGATCTGGCGCTCGAATACGGCGCCGATTGGCTGCTGACCCGCGACCGCGCGCTGCTCAAGCTGGCCCGCAAGGCGGCGCTGTGGGGGCTGCGGATCGGCCCGCCCGAGGCCTGGATCGCCCACCCCGACGCCACCGCCCCGGGATAAAAAAAGGGGCGGCCCATGGCCGCCCCTCGTTGCAGAAGCGCGCAGCCGCCTATTCGGCGCTGTCCGCACCCGGCGCGGCGGCTTCGGCCGCCGCGGCTGCGTCGACATTCGCCATCTGCACGGCGGCCAGTTCCTCGGCCTCCTGCAGGGCGATCGCGCGGCGCTCGCTCTCGTCCATGTCCTCCTTGGCCTTGCGGGCCTGGTGGAAGGCCATGCCGGTGCCGGCGGGGATCAGGCGGCCGACGATCACGTTTTCCTTCAGGCCGCGCAGCTCGTCGCGCTTGCCCATGATCGCCGCCTCGGTCAGCACGCGGGTCGTCTCCTGGAACGAGGCCGCGGAAATGAACGAGTCGGTCGACAGGCTGGCCTTGGTGATGCCCAGCAGCACGTCGGCATGGGTGGCCGGCAGCTTGCCGTCGGCGCGCAGGCGCTCGTTGGTGTTGAGCAGCTCCGAGCGCTCGACCTGTTCGCCGGCGATGTAGGAACTGTCGCCCGGGTTGACGATCTGCACGCGGCGCAGCATCTGGCGAACGATCACCTCGATGTGCTTGTCGTTGATCTTCACGCCCTGCAGGCGATAGACGTCCTGCACCTCGTCGACGATGTAGCGCGCCAGCTCTTCGATGCCCAGCAGCCGCAGGATGTCCTGCGGATCGGCCGAGCCGTCGACCACCAGCTCACCGCGGTTGACCACCTGGCCTTCGTGCACCAGGATGTTCTTTTCCTTGGCGACCAGTTCTTCGTGGACCCGGCCTTCGGGGTCGGTGATCTGCAGGCGGTTCTTGCCCTTGGTCTCCTTGCCGAAGCTGATGGTGCCCGTGATCTCGGCGAGGATGCCGACATCCTTGGGCGAACGTGCCTCGAACAGCTCGGCCACCCGCGGCAGGCCGCCAGTGATGTCGCGGGTCTTCTGGCCTTCCATCGGGATGCGCGCCAGCACCTCGCCAGGCGAAAGGTCCTGTCCGTCACGCACCTGGATCAGCGCGCCGACCGGGAAGCCGATCGTCACCGAGTGGTCGGTACCGGGGATCTTGACCTCCTTGCCGGCGGCGTCCAGCAGCTTGACCTGCGGACGCACCACCTTGGCGGCACCGCGGCGCTTCGGGTCGATGACCACCAGCGTCGACAGACCGGTCACCTCGTCGACCTGCTTGGCGACGGTGACGCCCTCTTCCACGTTCTCGAAGCGTGCCCGACCGGCAAACTCGGTGATGATGGGACGGGTCAGCGGGTCCCAGTTGGCCAGCACCGTGCCGGCCTTGACGTGCTGGTCGGGCTTGATGTTGAGCGTGGCGCCGTAGGGCAGCTTGTGGCGCTCGCGCTCGCGGCCGTGCTGGTCGGAGATGACGATCTCGCCCGAACGCGAGATCACCACCAGCTCGCCCTTGCCGTTGGTGACATAGCGCATCGTGGCGTTGAAGCCGATGATGCCGTCGCTCTTGGCGTCGACGCTGCTGGCCACCGCGGCGCGCGAAGCCGCACCCCCGATGTGGAAGGTGCGCATCGTCAGCTGCGTGCCGGGCTCGCCGATCGACTGCGCGGCAATCACGCCCACGGCCTCGCCGGCATTGACCAGTCCGCCGCGGCCGAGATCGCGGCCATAGCAGTGCGCGCACAGGCCGAAGCGCGTGTCGCAGGTCAGCGGCGTGCGCACCTTGACCTCGTCGACGCCTGCCGCCTCGAGCACGTCGAGCGCGTCCTCGTCGAGCATCTGCGCGGCGCCCATCAGCACTTCCTGCGTTTCGGGGTGCAGCACCTCGATCGCGGTGACGCGGCCCAGGATGCGGTCGCGCAGCGATTCGATCACCTCGCCACCCTCGACCAGCGCGCGCATGTTCATGCCGTTGTGCGTGCCGCAATCGTCCTCGGTGACGACCAGGTCCTGCGTCACGTCGACCAGGCGGCGCGTCAGGTAGCCCGAGTTCGCGGTCTTCAGCGCCGTATCCGCCAGGCCCTTGCGGGCGCCGTGGGTGGAGATGAAGTACTGCAGGACGTTCAGGCCCTCGCGGAAGTTGGCCGTGATCGGCGTCTCGATGATCGAGCCGTCGGGCTTGGCCATCAGGCCGCGCATGCCGGCCAGCTGGCGGATCTGCGCCGCCGAGCCGCGCGCACCCGAGTCGGCCATCATGTAGATGGAGTTGAACGACTCCTGGTCGACCATCTTGCCGTGGCGGTCCTCGACCTTCTGCTTGGACAGCTGGGCCATCATGACCTTGCCGACCTCGTCACCGGTCTTGCCCCAGATGTCCACGACCTTGTTGTAGCGCTCGCCGGCGGTCACCAGGCCCGAGACGTACTGCTGCTCGATCTCCTTGACCTCCTTCTCGGCGCGCTCGATCAGGCCCGGCTTTTCCTTGGGCACCAGCATGTCGTCGATGGCGATCGAGATGCCGGCGCGCGTGGCCAGGCGGAAGCCCGACTGCAGCAGCTTGTCGGCAAAGACGACCGTGTCCTTCAGGCCGCACTTGCGGAAGGACGCATTGATCAGCCGCGAGATCTCCTTCTTCTTCAGCGCCTTGTTGATGTTGCTGAAGGGCAGGCCCTTGGGAAGGATCTCCGACAGCAGTGCGCGGCCGACGGTGGTCTCGACGAGCTTGGTCTCGGGCGTGAACTCGGCGCCGTCCTTGCCCCTGACCCATTCGGTCAGGCGCACGCTGATCTTGGCCGTGACCTCGACGACGCCGTTGTCCAGTGCCCGCTGCAACTCGGCCAGGTCGGCGAAGAGCATGCCTTCGCCACGACCGTTGGTGCGCTCGCGCGTCGCGTAGTACAGACCCAGCACCACGTCCTGGCTGGGCACGATCGACGGCTCGCCGTTGGCCGGGAACAGCACGTTGTTGGAGGCCAGCATCAGCGTGCGGGCTTCCATCTGCGCCTCGATCGACAGCGGCACGTGCACCGCCATCTGGTCACCGTCGAAGTCGGCGTTGAAGGCCGAGCACACCAGCGGATGCAGCTGGATGGCCTTGCCCTCGATCAGCACCGGCTCGAAGGCCTGGATGCCCAGGCGGTGCAGCGTCGGTGCGCGGTTCAGCAGCACCGGGTGCTCCTTGATCACTTCTTCGAGGATGTCCCACACCACCGGCGTGCCGGCTTCGACTTCCTTCTTGGCGGCCTTGATGGTGGTGGCGATGCCCATCGCCTCCAGGCGGCTGAAGATGAAGGGCTTGAACAGCTCGATGGCCATCAGCTTGGGCAGCCCGCACTGGTGCAGCTTGAGCGTCGGGCCGACCACGATGACCGAACGGCCCGAATAGTCGACGCGCTTGCCCAGCAGGTTCTGGCGGAAGCGGCCGCTCTTGCCCTTGATCATGTCGGCCAGCGACTTCAGCGCGCGCTTGTTGGCGCCCGTCATCGCCTTGCCGCGGCGGCCGTTGTCCAGCAGCGAATCCACCGCCTCCTGCAGCATGCGCTTCTCGTTGCGCACGATGATCTCGGGCGCCTTCAGCTCCAGCAGCCGCGCCAGGCGGTTGTTGCGGTTGATGACGCGGCGGTACAGGTCGTTGAGGTCGCTGGTGGCGAAGCGGCCGCCGTCCAGCGGCACGAGCGGGCGCAGGTCCGGCGGCAGCACCGGCAGCACCTCCAGCACCATCCAGCTGGGCTTGATGCCGCTCTTCTTGAAGGCCTCCATCACCTTCAGGCGCTTGGAGTTCTTCTTGATCTTCAGCTCCGAGCCCGTCATGTCGTTGCGGATCTTGTCGATCTCGACATCGAGATCGAGCTCTTCCAGCAAACGCTTGATGCCCTCGGCGCCCATCAGCGCGGTGAACTCGTCACCGTATTCGGCGTGCTTGGCCTCCCAGTCGTCCTCGCTCATGATCGAGAACTTCTTCAGCGGCGTCATGCCCGGGTCGACGACGACATAGGCCTCGAAATACAGCACGCGCTCGATGTCGCGCAGCGTCATGTCGAGCACCAGGCCCAGGCGCGACGGCAGGCTCTTGAGGAACCAGATGTGCGCGCACGGCGCGGCGAGGTCGATGTGACCCATGCGCTCGCGGCGCACCTTGGTCTGGGTGACCTCGACGCCGCACTTCTCGCAGATCACGCCACGGTGCTTCAGTCGCTTGTACTTGCCGCACAGGCACTCGTAGTCCTTGATCGGGCCGAAGATCTTGGCGCAGAACAGGCCGTCCCGCTCCGGCTTGAAGGTGCGGTAGTTGATGGTCTCGGGCTTCTTCACCTCGCCGAACGACCAGCTGCGGATCTTCTCCGGGCTGGCCAGTCCGATCTTGATGGCATCGAAATGCTCATCGGGGGTGAACTGCTTGAAAAGGTCGAGTAGTCCCTTCATGCCTTTTCTCCTTTAGTTGCGCTCGAGCTCGATGTCGATGCCGAGCGAACGGATTTCCTTCACCAGCACGTTGAACGATTCCGGCATGCCGGCCTCGATGGCGTGCTCGCCCTTGACGATGCTCTCGTACACCTTGGTGCGGCCGTTCACGTCGTCGGACTTGACGGTCAGCATCTCCTGCAGGATGTAGCTGGCGCCGTAGGCCTCCAGCGCCCAGACTTCCATCTCGCCGAAGCGCTGGCCGCCGAATTGCGCCTTGCCACCCAGCGGCTGCTGCGTCACCAGGCTGTAGGGGCCCGTGGAGCGCGCGTGCATCTTGTCGTCGACCAGGTGGTGCAGCTTCAGCACGTGCATGTAGCCGACCGTGACCGGGCGCTCGAAGGCGTCCCCGGTGCGGCCGTCGTGCAGCGTGGCCTGCGTGCGAGTGGCCGTCAGGCCCTTGCGCGCGGCGATGTCGTCCGGGAAGGCGAGCCTGAGCATGCCGCGGATCTCTTCCTCGGCGGCGCCGTCGAACACCGGCGTCGCGAACGGAACGCCGTGCTGCAGGTTGCGCGCCATCTCGATGACCTCGGCGTCGGACAGCTGCGACAGGTCCTCGGTCTTGCCGCCGGACCTGTTGTAGAGCTCGTCGAGGAAGGCACGCACCTCGGAGGCACGCGCCTCGTTCTGCAGCAGGTCGCCGATGCGCTGGCCAATGCCCTTGCCGGCCCAGCCCAGGTGCACTTCCAGCACCTGGCCGACGTTCATGCGCGAGGGCACGCCCAGCGGGTTGAGCACGATGTCGCAGGGCGTGCCGTCGGCCATGTAGGGCATGTCCTCGACGGCGACGATCTTCGACACCACGCCCTTGTTGCCGTGACGGCCGGCCATCTTGTCGCCGGGCTGCAGCCGGCGCTTGACGGCCAGGTAGACCTTGACCATCTTCAGCACGCCGGCGGGCAGTTCGTCGCCCTGCGTCAGCTTCTTGCGCTTTTCCTCGAAGGCGAGGTCGAAACTGTGGCGCGTCTGGTCGAGCGAGTTCTTGATCGATTCGAGCTGGTTGGCGACGTCGTCGTCGGCCGGGCGGATGTCGAACCAGTGGTATTTCTCGACCGAGGCGAGGTAGGCCTTGTCGATGGCCGTGCCCTTGGCGATCTTCTGCGGGCCGCCGTTGGCGAGCTTGCCCGCCAGCAGCTTTTCGATGCGGTCGAAGGCATCGGCCTCGACGATGCGCAGCTGGTCGTTGAGGTCGAGTCGGAAGCGCTTGAGCTCGTCGTCGATGATCTGCTGCGCGCGCTTGTCGCGCTGGATGCCTTCACGGGTGAAGACCTGCACGTCGATCACGGTGCCCTTGGTGCCCTGGTCGACGCGCAGCGAGGTGTCCTTCACGTCGGACGCCTTCTCGCCGAAGATCGCGCGCAGCAGCTTTTCTTCCGGCGTCAGCGTGGTCTCGCCCTTGGGCGTGACCTTGCCGACCAGCACGTCGCCGGGGTTGACCTCGGCGCCGATGTAGACGATGCCGCTTTCGTCCAGGCGAGCCAGCTGCTGCTCGCTCAGGTTGGGGATGTCGCGCGTGATCTCTTCCGAGCCCAGCTTGGTATCGCGCGCCATCACCACCAGCTCCTCGATGTGGATCGAGGTGTAGCGGTCGTCGGCGACGACGCGTTCGCTGATGAGGATCGAGTCCTCGAAGTTGTAGCCGTTCCAGGGCATGAAGGCCACCAGCATGTTCTGGCCGAGCGCGAGCTCGCCCAGGTCGGTGCTGGCGCCGTCGGCCACCACGTCACCCGCGGCCACGTGGTCGCCGCGCTTGACGATCGGGCGCTGGTGGATGTTGGTGTTCTGGTTGGAGCGCTGGTACTTGATCAGGTTGTAGATGTCGACGCCGACCTCGCCGGCCACCGTCTCGTTGTCGTTGACGCGGATGACGATGCGGTTGGTGTCGACATAGTCGACGATGCCGCCGCGGCGAGCCGTCACCACGGTGCCGGAGTCGACCGCGGCCACGCGCTCGACGCCGGTGCCGACCAGCGCCTTCTCGGGGCGCAGCGTCGGCACGGCCTGGCGCTGCATGTTGGCGCCCATCAGCGCGCGGTTGGCATCGTCGTGCTCCAGGAAGGGCACCAGCGAGGCCGCCACCGAGACGATCTGCGTCGGCGCCACGTCCATGTACTGCACGCGCTCGGGCGACAGCAGCACCGACTCGCCCTTCTCGCGCGCACTCACCAGCTCGTCGATGAGACGACCTTCGGCGTCCAGCGAGGCATTGGCCTGCGCGATGACGTATTTGCCTTCCTCGATCGCCGACAGATAGTCGATCTGCATCGTCACCTTGCCGTCGACGACGCGGCGGTAAGGCGTCTCGAGGAAGCCATATTCGTTGAGCTGCGCGTACAGGGCCAGCGAATTGATGAGGCCGATATTCGGGCCTTCCGGCGTCTCGATCGGGCACACGCGGCCGTAGTGGGTGGGGTGCACGTCGCGCACCTCGAAGCCGGCGCGCTCGCGCGTCAGACCGCCCGGGCCCAGGGCCGAGACGCGCCGCTTGTGCGTGATCTCGGACAGCGGGTTGGTCTGATCCATGAACTGCGACAGCTGGCTGGCGCCGAAGAACTCCTTCAGCGCCGCACTGATCGGCTTGGAGTTGATCAGGTCGTGCGGCATCAGGGCCTCGGTCTCGGCCTGGCCCAGGCGCTCCTTGACGGCCTTCTCGATGCGCGCCAGGCCCGAGCGGTACTGGTTCTCGGCCAGCTCGCCGACGCAGCGCACGCGGCGGTTGCCGAGGTGGTCGATGTCATCCACGTCGCCATTGCCGTTGCGCAGGTCGACGAGGATCTTGACGACGTCGAGGATGTCCTCGTTGCTGAGGTTCATCCTGCCCTCGGGCGTGTCGCGGCCGACGCGGGCGTTGAACTTCATGCGGCCGACGCGGCTCAGGTCGTAGGTGTCCTCGCTGTAGAACAGGCGATGGAACAGCGCCTCGACGGCGTCCTCGGTCGGCGGCTCGCCGGGGCGCATCATGCGGTAGATGGCCACGCGCGCCGACAGCTGGTCGGCCGTCTCGTCAGCGGCCAGCGTCTGGCTGATGTAGGCGCCCTGGTTGAGCTCGTTGGTGAAGATGCACTGGATCTCCTTGATGCCGGCGCCGCGCAGCTTCTTCAGCAGTGCTTCGGTGAGCTCGTCGTTGGCCTTGGCGACGATCTCGCCGGTATCCGGGTCGACCATGTTGCGGGCCAGCACGCGGCCGACGAGGAAGTCCTCGGGCACGCTGACGAAGCCGGTGCCGGTGCTTTCCAGCTGCTTGACGTGACGCGCGGTGATGCGCTTGTCCTTCTCGACGACGACGTTGCCGTTCTTGTCGGTGAGGTCGAAGCGCGCCACCTCGCCCTTCAGGCGCTCGGGCACGAACTCCATCTGCGCGCCCGTGTCCATCAGGCGGAAATTGTCGTTGACGAAGAAGTGCGCGAGGATGGCTTCGGGGTTGAGGCCGATGGCCTTGAGCAGGATCGTCACCGGCATCTTGCGACGGCGGTCGACGCGGAAATACAGGATGTCCTTGGGGTCGAACTCGAAGTCGAGCCAGGAGCCGCGGTAGGGGATGATGCGGGCGCTGAACAGCAGCTTGCCCGAGCTGTGCGTCTTGCCCTTGTCGTGCTCGAAGAACACGCCGGGCGAGCGGTGCAGCTGCGACACGATCACGCGCTCGGTGCCGTTGACGATGAAGGAGCCGTAGTCGGTCATCAGGGGCACTTCGCCCATGTAGACCTCCTGCTCCTTGATTTCCTTGACGGCCTTCTGCGGATGCGACTCGCGGTCGTAGATGATCATCTGCAGCTTGGCGCGCACGGCGGCAGCGAAGGTCAGGCCGCGCTGCTGGCACTCGCGCACATCGAACGCCGGCTTGGCGATGTTGTATTCGACGAACTTCATCTCGACGAAGCCGTTGTGCGACGTGATCGGGAACGCCGACAGGAAGGCCGCCTGCAGCCCTTCGGGCTTGCGCTTGAGCGGCGGCACGTCCTTCTGCAGGAAGGCGACATAGGAGTCGCTCTGCATGGTCAGCAGGTAGGGGACCTTGAGAACGCTCTCACGCTTGCCGAAGCTCTTGCGGATGCGCTTGCGCTCGGTGTAGGTGTAGGGGGATGCTTGCGCCATGGATCACTCCGTGTCGAGAACTTCCGCCCGGCCTGGGCGGCTGTTCATCGGCGACTGGCTACTCGGATCTTGCGTCCGAGGCTTGGTGGCAGGCCACTACCTGCCGCTGGCGGACAACCCCGGCATTGCACCGGAGTCCGACCAAACCTGTTCCCTGCAGTCGGATCAGGAAACACTTGCAAGCACCGCCCGCGATGCTTGCAGGTGCTCCCGGGTGCACGCACCCGGGAGACCCGTTGCCCGAATTACTTCAGCTCGGCCTTCGCGCCGGCGTCCACCAGCTTCTTCAGCGCGGCTTCGGCGTCGGCCTTGGCGATGGCTTCCTTGACGGGCTTGGGCGCGCCGTCGACCAGGTCCTTGGCTTCCTTCAGCCCCAGGCCGGTGATCTCGCGCACGGCCTTGATGACCGACACCTTGTTGGCGCCGGCTTCGAGCAGCATCACGTTGAATTCTGTCTTCTCTTCGACCGGGGCGGCGGCGGCGGCACCGCCAGCGGCCGGGGCCGCCATGGCGGCAGCGGAAACACCGAACTTCTCCTCGATGGCCTTCACCAGGTCATTGAGTTCCATCACGGTCATGCTGTCCATCGCGGACAGGAAAGCGTCTTTGTCGAATGCCATTTGGGGTTCCTCGAAATCGAATGAATGTCTGAACAGGGGATGCGGAAATCGTCAGGCGGCGGCGGTTTCTGCCGCTGCGTCCGTCGCGGCGCCACTGCCACCACGACTCTCGACGACGGCAGCCAGCACGCCGGCCATGCGCTGGATCGGCGACTTCAGCAGGCCGGCCACCTGGGCGATCAGCACCTCGCGGCTGGGGATGGACGCCAGGGCCTTGACCCCGTTGACATCCAGCGCCTTGCCGGCGTAGACGCCGCCCTTGATGACGAGCTTGTCGTTGCCCTTGGCAAAGTCGGCGATGACTTTGGCGGCGGCAACGGCATCCTCGGAAAAGCCGTAGATCAGCGGGCCGACCATGGCACCCTGGGCCACTTCGAACGGCGTGCCGGCGACGGCGCGACGGGCGAGGGAGTTCTTCACGACGTGAAGGTAGACGCCCTTGGCCCGCGCATCGACGCGCAGCTTGTTCAAGTGTTCCACGGTGAGGCCACGGTACTCGGCCAGCGCCAGCGTCTGCGAGCGGGCGACTTGTGCCGCCACGCCGTCGATCACGGCTGCCTTCTCGTTGCGGTTGAGACTCAAGGTCTGCTCCTCACACTAACGGGCCTTCGCCCCGTCTCGCGACGGCGCTTCGGCCCACCCGGAAAAAGCGACCAACTGGTTCGGAACCACTCATTCGAGCATCCTTTGCAGCGGGTACGCCATCTGCGCTGGACATTAAGAATGCCGGGCCACCCCGTTCATTCACCAGCGGTCTTGGATAGCCTGCGCGCCAAGCCGGCACACAGCCCACCAATCCTCTTCGGAAAGAGCCCGGCACGACGCCAGGCCCGCTCTCCATCCTCGTCAGGCCGCCGCTTGCGCGGCAATCGACGTCGTATCCACGCGCACACCCACGCCCATGGTCGACGACACCGCCACCTTGCGCAGGTAGATGCCCTTGCTGGTGGCCGGCTTGGCCTTGTTCAGGGCTTCGATCAGGGCACGCAGGTTGGCCACGAGCTTGTCGTGGTCGAACGAACGGCGACCGATGGTGCCGTGGATGATGCCGGCCTTGTCGACGCGGAACTGGACTTGACCCGCCTTGGCATTGCGCACCGCCTGCGCCACGTCGGGCGTCACGGTGCCGACCTTGGGGTTGGGCATCAGGCCACGCGGGCCCAGGATCTGGCCCAGCGTACCCACCACGCGCATGGTGTCGGGCGAGGCGATGACGACGTCGAAGTCCATCTTGCCGGCCTTGATCTCGGCGGCCAGGTCGTCCATGCCGACGATATCGGCGCCGGCAGCCTTGGCTTCCTCGGCCTTCGCGCCCTGGGCGAAGACCGCCACGCGCTTGGTCTTGCCGGTACCGGAGGGCATGACCACCGCGCCGCGCACGACCTGGTCGGACTTCTTGGCGTCGATGCCCAGCTGCACGGCGACGTCGATCGACTCGTCGAACTTGGCCGTGGCGCATTCCTTGACGATGGAAAGTGCATCGGTCAGCGGATACAGCTTCGTGCTTTCGACCTTGCCCTGCAGGGTCTTGGCCTTCTTGGTGAGCTTGGCCATGGTCAGACTCCTTCCACCGTGATGCCCATCGAGCGGGCCGAGCCGGCAATCGTCTTCACCGCGCGGTCGAGGTCGGCGGCGGTGAGGTCCTTGATCTTGGTCTTGGCGATCTCTTCGAGCTGTTCGCGCGTGACCTTGCCCACCTTCTCGAGGTGCGGCTTGCCCGAGCCCTTTTCGATCTTCGCGGCCTTCTTCAGCAGCACGGTCGCCGGCGGCGACTTGAGCACGAAGGTGAAGGACTTGTCGGCGAAGGCGGTGATCACGACGGGCAGCTTCAGGCCCGGCTCGTAGCCCTGCGTCTGGGCGTTGAACGCCTTGCAGAACTCCATGATGTTGAGGCCGCGCTGGCCGAGGGCCGGGCCGATGGGGGGCGAAGGATTGGCCTTGCCCGCCGGGACTTGCAGCTTGATGAAGCCGACGATCTTCTTTGCCATGATGGCTCCTCGAGTTCAAACGACCGCTTGCGCGATCTCCTCGTCGATCGACCCTGTTGATGTCAGCGCGCCGGGGTCGGGGCAGCGCGCCGCGAGATAAACCAATTGCCCTCGAGCCTTCAGTCCTTCGGCAGCATGCCCGCCGAGCCCGCTCGTCAGACTTTTTCCACCTGCGAGAAGTCCAGTTCGACCGGCGTGGCGCGGCCGAAGATGGTGACCGAGACGCGGACCTTGCTCTTTTCGTAGTTGACTTCCTCGACGGCGCCGTTGAAATCGGTAAACGGGCCTTCCTTGACGCGCACCAGTTCGCCCACGGTCCATTCGACCTTGGGCCGCGGCTTCTCCGCGCCCTCCTGCATCTGGCTGACGATCTTGGCGACTTCGGCCTCGGAGATCGGCGCCGGGCGGTTGCGGGCGCCGCCGATGAAGCCGGTCACCTTGCTGGTGTGCTTGACCAGGTGCCAGGTGTCGTCGGCCATCAGCATCTCGACCAGCACGTAGCCGGGATAGATGCGACGCTCGGTGACGCTCTTCTTGCCGTTCTTGAGCTCGACCACCTCTTCGGTCGGCACCAGGATGCGGCCGAATTTGTCCTGCATGCCGGCGCGGTCGATGCGTTCGCGCAGGTTGCGCTCGACGGCCTTCTCCATGCCGGAGTAGGCGTGCACGATGTACCAGCGCTTGTTCGACGCGGGCGCGGCCGGCACCTCGGGGGCTGTTTCGGTCTGAGGGGGGGTGTCAGTGCTCATGGGGTCCTCAGAGGAGTCAGCGCTTCCAGCCCAGGATCAGGTCGTACAGCACCCATTCCAGGGTTTTGTCGGTCAGGAACATGAACAGCGCCATCACGAAGACAAAAGCCACCACGTAGCCCGTCATCTGCATCGCTTCCTTGCGCGTCGGCCAGACGACCTTCCTGACCTCGCGGGCCGACTCGCGGCCAAAGCCGATGAGCTGTTTGCCCCATTCCGAGGTGAAGAACAGCGCCACACCGGCCGCCAGCACCACCAGCAGCGCGGCGACGCGCAGCCACAGGTCCTGCTTGCCCAACGCGTAGAAGGCGGCGACCGCGCCCACCACCAGCAGCGCGGCGCCGGCCAGCTTGGCCTTGTCGGCCCCGGTGGAGACGGTTTCGACGGACGACGGTTGGGTTGCCATGACTGTTGTGCTGCCCGATCACATCAAGCGCAAAGCCCGCCGGGCTGGATCAGCGCCCGCGGGCTGGTTTGGAAGAAACTGACGAAGCCACCGGGTGGCAGGGGCAGAGGGGATCGAACCCCCGACCTTCGGTTTTGGAGACCGACGCTCTGCCAGTTGAGCTATGCCCCTGCGGATCAACCTCGACGACTCATTCGATGATCTTGGCCACGACGCCGGCACCGACGGTGCGGCCGCCTTCGCGGATGGCGAATCGCAGGCCCTCTTCCATCGCGATCGGGGCGATCAGCTTGACGGTGATGCTGACGTTGTCGCCGGGCATGACCATCTCCTTGTCCTTGGGCAGTTCGACCGCGCCGGTGACGTCGGTGGTGCGGAAGTAGAACTGCGGCCGGTAGTTGTTGAAGAACGGCGTGTGGCGTCCGCCTTCTTCCTTGCTCAGCACGTAGATCTCGGCGGTGAAATGCGTGTGCGGCTTGACGCTGCCGGGCTTGCACAGCACCTGACCGCGCTCGACGTCTTCGCGCTTGGTGCCGCGCAGCAGGATGCCGACGTTGTCGCCGGCCTGGCCCTGGTCGAGCAGCTTGCGGAACATCTCGACGCCGGTGCAGGTGGTCTTTTGCGTGGCGCGGATGCCGACGATCTCGATTTCCTCGCCGACCTTGATGATGCCGCGCTCGATGCGGCCGGTGACGACGGTGCCACGGCCGGAGATGCTGAAGACGTCTTCGACGGGCATCAGGAAGGCGCCGTCCACCGCACGCTCGGGCGTGGGGATGTAGCTGTCCAGCGCGTCGGCCAGCCGCATGATGGCCTGCTCGCCGAGGTCGCCCTTGTCGCCTTCCATGGCTTTCTTGGCCGAGCCCTTGATGATGGGGGTGTCGTCGCCGGGGAAGTCGTATTTGCTGAGCAGCTCGCGCACTTCCATCTCGACGAGCTCGAGCAGCTCGGCGTCGTCGACCATGTCGCACTTGTTCAGGAAGACGATGATGTAGGGCACGCCGACCTGGCGCGCCAGCAGGATGTGCTCGCGCGTTTGCGGCATGGGGCCGTCGGCGGCCGAGCACACCAGGATGGCGCCGTCCATCTGCGCGGCACCGGTGATCATGTTCTTGACGTAGTCGGCGTGCCCGGGGCAGTCGACGTGCGCATAGTGCCGGTTGGCGGTTTCGTATTCGACGTGCGCGGTGTTGATGGTGATGCCGCGCGCCTTTTCTTCCGGCGCCGCGTCGATCTGGTCGTAGGCCTTGGCCTCGCCGCCGAACTTGCTCGCCAGAATCGTCGTGATCGCCGCCGTCAGCGTCGTCTTGCCGTGGTCCACGTGACCAATCGTGCCCACGTTCACGTGGGGCTTGGTCCGCTCGAATTTGCCTTTTGCCATTTCTTGCGCTCCTGGCGTTTGAAGGTTGACAACTCACTGTGGCGCCGGGGTACGGCGCCTGGATTCGTGGTGCCCATGGCGCGGATCGAACGCGCGACCTCTCCCTTACCAAGGGAGTGCTCTACCACTGAGCCACATGGGCATCGATACGGGTCTGGCGACCTGCCTGCCGATCGGCAGACCCGTAGCGACGGTTGCTGCGCCGATGCCTCGACGCGGGGGACTTCCAGCCTGTTCCACCTTCCTTGGAGCGGGAGACGGGAATCGAACCCGTGTCATTAGCTTGGAAGGCTAAGGTTCTGCCATTGAACTACTCCCGCGTTTCAACGTCTGGCATCACCACGTCAACGCTGTCTCTGGTGGAGGAGGCTGGATTCGAACCAGCGTAGGCGTAAGCCAACAGATTTACAGTCTGCCCCCTTTAGCCACTCGGGCACCCCTCCGGAGAGCCGGTGAGTGTAGCACGGTCGGTATGGCGTGGAAAACCCTGAGCTCAGCCGGCATCCAGCTGGGCGATCAGGTCGTCGCACCAGCGTTCGATCCGGCTCGGGGTATCGGCCCCCCCGGGGATCATGTTGACCGCGCGCTGGCTCAGGTGGCGCCCGAACGCGGCGTGCGCCTGCAGACGGCCGGTTGCCGTCAGCGCCCGCACCGCCGCCTGGGCCTGGGCGCCGCAGGCCACCACGAGATCCAGCGTCTCGACCTCCGCCGCCAGCCGCGCCAGGTTGGCGGGCGCCAGCACCTCGGCCTCGGTGGGCACCGAGCGGCCGGTCAGCGCCGGATATTCGACCGCCTGCCAGGCATTGGTGATCACATAGGCCCGTCGGTCGGCACTGGCAAACCGATCCGGCCGCCGCGCATGCAGCACCGCCAGCACCCGGTTCAGGTTGGCGCCGGTGCCGGCGGCGCAGGGGTAACCGCGGCTGGCTTCGTGCCGGCCCGGGCAGATGAAGACAAAGCCGGTGCGCGCGCCCGGGCAAGGTTGCCGGTGCGGGGTGCTGCCGTCGATCACGCGAACAGCCGCGACAGCGCCTCGCCGGGATCCGGCGCACGCATGAAGGCCTCGCCGACCAGGAAGGCATGCACCCCCGCGGCCCGCATGCGCGCCACGTCCTGCGGCCCCAGGATGCCCGACTCGGTGACCAGCAAGCGGTCGGCCGGCACGCGGGGCAGCAGGTCCAGCGTGGTCTGCAGCGAGACCTCGAAGGTCTTCAGGTTGCGGTTGTTGATGCCCAGCAGCGGCGTCTTCAACGCCAGCGCGCGGTCGAGTTCGGCGGCATCGTGCACCTCCACCAGCACGGCCATGCCGAGCTCGCGCGCGCAGGCCTCCAGTTCGGCCATCGTTGCATCGTCCAGGCAGGCGGCGATCAGCAGGATGCAGTCGGCGCCCATCGCACGGGCCTCGTAGACCTGGGCGGTGTCGACCATGAAGTCCTTGCGCAGCACCGGCAGGTCGCAAGCGACGCGGGCCTGGCGCAGGAAGTCGGCCGAACCCTGGAAGAAGCGCTGATCGGTCAGCACACTGAGGCAGGCGGCGCCGTGGCGGGCATAGCTGGCGGCGATCTGCGCCGGCAGGAAGGGGTCACGCAGCAGGCCCTTGCTGGGGCTGGCCTTCTTGACCTCGGCGATCACCGCCGAGCGGCCGGCTGCGATGGCAGCGCGCAGCGCGCCCTCGAAATCACGCCGGTCCCGGCGCCGCGCCTCGGCATCGGCCCGCAGGCTGTGCAGCGGCTGGCGCGCCAGCAGCGCCGCCACCTCCTCGCGCTTGACCGCGACGATGCGCTCCAGGATGTCGCTCATGCAGGGCCCTTCCGCCGTCAGGCCGCCGGCCGGAAGCGGTTGCTCATGGCGACAAACTGCGACAGCCGCGCCAGCGCCGCACCCGAGGCCACCGCCTCGCGCGCGCGGCGCACGCCATCGGCGACGCTGCCCACCACGTTGGCGCAGTACAGCGCGGCGCCGGCGTTCAACAGCACGATGTCGCGCACCGGCCCGTCCTCGTTGGCCAGCGCACGCTGGATGCACTGCACCGACTCTTCCTTGTTGGCGACCTTGAGCACGCGCGAGTCGTACACGGGCAGCCCGAAGTCGCTGGGGTGCACGGTGTATTCACGCACCTGGCCATCCTTGAGCTCGCCGACCAGGGTCTCGCCCGACAACGAGACCTCGTCCATGCCGTTCATGCCGTGGACCACCATCACGTGCTCGCTGCCCAGGCGCTGCAGCACGCGCACCTGGATGCCGACCAGGTCGGGGTGGAAGACACCCAGCAGCTGGTTGGGGGCGCCGGCCGGGTTGGTCAGCGGGCCCAGGATGTTGAAGATCGTGCGCACGCCCAGCTCGCGCCGCACCGGCGCCGCATGCTTCATCGCCTGGTGGTGGTTGGGCGCGAACATGAAACCGATGCCGGTCTCGTGCAGGCACTGCGCCACCTGCTCGGGCGTGAGGTTGATCCAGGCGCCCAGCGCCTCCACCACGTCGGCCGAGCCGGTGGTGCTGGACACGCTGCGCCCGCCATGCTTGGCCACGCGCGCACCGCCGGCGGCGGCGACGAACATCGACGCCGTGCTGATGTTGAAGGTGTGCGAGCCGTCACCGCCGGTGCCGACGATGTCGACCAGGTGCGTGCGCTCGGCCACCGGCACCGGCGTGGCAAATTCGCGCATCACCTGCGCGGCGGCGGCGATCTCGCCGATCGTCTCCTTCTTCACCCGCAGCCCGATGGCGAAGGCGGCAATCATCACCGGGGACATCTCGCCGCTCATGATGCGGCGCATCAGCGCCAGCATCTCGTCGTGGAAGATCTCGCGGTGCTCGATGACGCGGGTCAGCGCCTCGGTGTTGGTGATCGGCATGGCGGTCCTTCGGGGGTTCAGCGGGCAGCGCCCATGTCGAGAAAATTCTTCAGCATCGCGTGACCGTGCTCGCTGAGGATGGATTCGGGGTGGAACTGCACCCCTTCCAGCGGCGTGGCGGTGGCGGCCAGTTCGCGGTGGCGCACGCCCATGATCTCGCCGTCTTCGGCGGTCGACGTCACTTCCAGCACTGGCGGCAGCGAGTCGCGCTCGATCGCCAGCGAGTGGTAGCGGATGACGCTGAAGCGCTCTGGCAGGTCGCGGTAGACGCCCTGGCCGTCGGTGCTGATGGTGCTGGCCTTGCCGTGCATCTGCACCTGCGCACGCACCACCTGGCCGCCCAGCGCCGCGCCGATGGCCTGGTGGCCCAGGCACACGCCCAGGATGGGCAGCCGGCCGGTGAAGTGACGGATGGCGTCGACGCAGATGCCAGCCTCCGCCGGCGAGCAGGGGCCGGGCGACAGCACCAGCTGCGCCGGCTTCAGCTCGGCGATGCCTTCGAGCGTGATCTCGTCGTTGCGGAACACCCGCACTTCGGCACCCAGTTCACCGAAATACTGCACCAGGTTGTAGGTGAAGCTATCGTAGTTGTCGATCATCAGCAGCATTTGCGCTCTATCCTATTGATTTCGTTGGATGTTTTGTCGGACATCCACGTTTGGTACCCGCTTTGATACCCGCTTTTTCTGTCGCTGGCGAGGCCGGCGCGACGTGCTGGGTGGGGACTTCACGCGCCCACTAGGGGCGCATAGGAGTGGTCAGGCTGATGGCTTGCGCCAACGCCAACCGGAGCGCGCTGCGGTGATGGGACGGATCGCAGACATACGAACCGCATTATGGCTGCATCGAGCAGCGCGCCGGGGTTACTGCGCAAGGGATGCAGCGCCGCCTTATCCAGTAACCCGCCACCTTATCCAGTAACCCTCCGCCTTATCCAGTAAGCCCAGCGGCCAGAACAGCAGCCTCCGCTTCAGCGATCAGCAGCCCCACTCCTCGTGCCCGAGCGGCGCGGCATTCAACCGCCTCTGGGTGGATGGCCACCGGGGCAGGTGCCGATCCATCAGCGCCACGAAACGCTCACCGTGATTCGGCTCGGCCAGGTGCAGCAGTTCGTGCACGACGATGTACTCAATGCACTCGACCGGCTTCTTGGCCAGTTCGGAGTTCAGCCAAACACGGCGGCTGGCCGGAGTGCAACTGCCCCACTTCGTCTTCATCCGCTTCACGCCCCAGGCGCTGGCCTGGACGCCAAGCTTGTCCTGCCATGTGATGAACAGCGGCGCAACCAATGCCTTCAGCTGCTCCCGGTACCAGCGGTCCAGCACGGCTGCCCGCTGTTCATGGCTCGCCCCTGGGCGCACGAAGAGATCGAGCGAAGCGATACCTCTCACGGCCACTCGCGGCGTGCCCTCGGCCTCGTGCACGCGCAGCCTGTAGCGGCGGCCGAAGACGTAGTGGCTCTCGCCCACCGCCATCTCGCGTTCCGACTGGCGCGGCTGCTGCTCGAACTTCGAGCGCTGCAGCTTGATCCAGGCCAGCTTGTCGATCACCGCCAGGCGCACCGCCTCGTCACTGATCACCAGCGGCGCAGCCACCCGCACCCGCCCCGCCGGCGGGTAGACGCCCAGGTGCAGGTTCTTGATGTCCTTGCGCACCACGTTGATCGTGAGGCCGGCCACCTTCAGCACGGTCTCAGCCCTCTCGCGCGAGATCGCGCTCGGGCCTTCGCCAGCCGTTCGGCCCCTTCCGGGGCGCTCACGTGCGGGCTCAGTACTCATGCTGGTTCTTGGCCAGTTCGAGCACCTTGTCAGTCGCAGCGTCTATGTCGGCGGGCGACACGCCGAGCGACCCTTGCGGCGTCTCCTGCGCCTGCCCCGGCTGCGGCTCGGCCAATCGCGCCGCATGCTTCGTCATCACGGCATGGATCGCTGCGCGCACGCGCTTGAGCTTCATCGCGTTGGACCGCCAACCGTCCTGACGGCTCGTCTGCAACGCAGCGTCGACCGCCAGGGCCAACGTGCCGTCCTTGCCCAGGTTGTTGTACAGCGCCCGTTTCGCCGGTGTGTCCAGCGCAGGCGGGTAGCTGGCCGGCGCGCCTCCAGGCGTCGTGGCTGCCTTGGTCAGCGCCGCGATCTCGTCCAGGTACTTCTTGTAGTCGATCACCCCTTCGCGCCGCTGGGCGATCAGCGCGTCGAGCAGCTTCGACATCTTTTCGTAGTACGCCGGGTCCACCGGCGACTCCTTGACGATCAGGCGCCGGACGTTGTTCTCGATCGTTTCGGCCACCGCCGTCTGGTTCTTGCGAATCGAGGCCGGCAGCGCGTCGACCGCCGCAGCGCCCCGATCGACGATCAACTGGATCAACGACAGATCGTCGAAGGCCGAGATCTTCTCGCTCTCCTCGGCGCGGATGTAGGTGTCGATCAGGAACCGCATCGCCGGCTCGAAGGCCTTGAGGTCGATGTAGTCCCCGCTGGCCAGGCGCACTTCGTCGCGCACCTTGGTGAAGTGGTCCACCTCGGTCTTGATCGTCTGTACGTCGGCGGCCGTGTAGCCCGCCGCTTCGAGTTCGCTGGCCAGCGCAGCGTAGGCGCGCAACAGCGCTGCTCCGTACTTGTAGAGCTTCAGCCGCCTGGGCTCGTTGGCCTTCAGCTGCTCGGCATTGCCTGACTCCACCGCACAGAAGAAGCGCATGTAGGCAACGGAATCCCTGGGCTGCTGCACCGGCTCGCACAGCGCCTTGATGGCCTCGCGCGCTTCCTCCAGGTCTTGCCGGCCGGAAGCCAGGCGGTCCTTGAGCAGGCCCTTCACATCGTCTTCGTCGAAGGCGTCGAACGCGCCGCTGGTGTAGTCGCGCACGGCGCCTTCCAGCGGCTTGAACAGGTCCTTGTAGTCGATGATGTAGCCGTACGGCTTGTCTTCGCCGTCCAGGCGGTTCACGCGGCAGATGGCCTGGAACAGGCCGTGGTCCTGCATCTTCTTGTCGATGTACAGGTAGGTGGCCGGCGGCGAGTCGAAGCCGGTGAGCAGCTTGTCCACCACGATCAGCAGCTTCAGCTGCCCAGGCTGCTCGATGAAGCGCTTCTTGGCCTGCTTCTCGAACAGCTCGGCCTTCCCGGCCGCCACGTCCTCGGGCTCGTTGAACCAGTCGGCCAGCATCTGCCGGTAGACCTGGTACTTGCGCAGGTTGTCCGTCTCGCCCTCACCGGTTGCCTCACCCTTGGCATCGGCCGTCGTGGGCATGTAGCTGGTGACGATGGCGCACTTGCCCTTCAGCTCGGTCTTCGCGAACAGCTCGTAGAACTTGCACGCCTCGTAGATGCTGCCAGCCACCAGCATCGCGTTGCCGTGGCCGTCCATCAGGCGGGGCCGGGTGCTCATGTCCAGCAGGATGTCGGCCACGATCTTCTCCAGCCGCGACTGGCTGGAGAGCACGCGTTGCATCGTGCCCCACTTCTGCTTCAACTGCGCCTTGGCCAGGTCGTTCAGGCCCTTGGTCTTGGCCTCGAACCACTCGTCGATCTTCTTCTGCGCGGTGATGGACTGATCGATGTCCCGCGCCTCATAGCGCAGGTCGAGCACCACGCCCTCGCGCACCGCCTGGTCGAACTTGTAGGTGTGGATGTAGCGCCCGAAGACCTCGATGCTCCGCGCCTTGTCGGCCTTCAACAGCGGTGTGCCGGTGAAGCCGATGAAGAGTGCGCTGGGCAGCAGCGCCTTCATGGCCTTGTGCAGGTCACCGCTTTGGGTGCGGTGGCACTCGTCGACGAAGACATGCAGGTCGCCCTGCGCCTTCCACCCTGGGGGCACCCTGCGCAGCGCCTCGACGAAGGCCTTGGTGGCAGCCGCGCTGTCCTCCGATGGGGCTGCGTCGTCATCGTCCTTGCCGCCGAACTTGTGCACCAGCGTGCAGATCAGCGACTCTTCGGCCCGGCCGAGCGTCGCGATCAGATCGGCCCCGCTCTTCGTGCGGACGATGTTCTCGCTGACGCCGAGGAACACCTTCTCGATCTGCTCGTCCAGCTCGGTGCGGTCGGTGATGATGAGCACGCGGGCACCGGAACGGTTTTCGCGGATCCACTTGGCCAGCCACACCATCGTCAGCGATTTGCCGCTGCCTTGGGTGTGCCAGATGATCCCGCCCTCGCGCCTGCGGATGAACTCCTGCGCCGCTACCACGCCGAAGTACTGGTTCTGCCGGCACACCTTCTTGATGCCGGCATCGAAGACGATGAAGTCGTGGATCAGCTGCAGGAACCTGTGCTTCGCGCACAACTGCAGCAGGTGCCGGTCCAGCAGGTTGGGCTCGTCGGCGAACTCGCCGGTCTCTTCGACCCACGAGAGCCAGTACTTCTCGGGCGTCTCGATAGCGGCGTAGCGCAGGCCTTCGGTGTCGTTGCCCGCCATCACCCACTGCATCGTCGAGAAGAAGGGTTGGATGAACTCCTTCTTCTGGTTGTCCAGGTTCTGGCGGATGCCTTCGGACACCGACACCGTGGAACGCTTCAACTCCAGCACGCCCAGCGCGATGCCGTTGACGTACAGCACCACGTCGGGCCGCTTGGTGCTGGACTTGGCGCCACTGACCAGGTCGCCTCCGGGCACGGTCACCTCCTCGGCCACCGCGAAGTCGTTGGCCAGAGGATCTGGCCACTTCACCAGCCATACGGTGACCGTGTTTTCACCCGCCTCGGGCCGCACCTTCACGCCATAGCGCAGCAGGCGGTAGACAGCATGGTTGCGGTCGTAGAGGCTCTTGCTGGTGTCGTTGGCCACCTTCTGCAGCTCAAACAGGGCGCGTGCGGCCAGGGTGTCGCTCACGCCCTGGGCGGCCAACCAGGCCTTCAGGCGTTCGGGCTCGATGTTCGAGTTGGCGGGCCGGTCGATCCAGTCGCCCAGGTAGGTGTAGCCCAGGCGCTGGCTCAGCAGCGCCAGCACCCGCTCTTGCGTCTTCTTTTCGATCTGGCCGACGCTGGGCATGTCGTGCTGATCTCAGGCTTCGCCGTCGACGGCGAGCTGCCCTTGCGGATCAACGGGCGGCCATGTGCCACCTCGTACCCTCTGCTCAAACCAGCGGTGCATGGCCGCGTCGTCTACGGCGTACTCGCCGCGGGCTGACTTCCATACCAGCGCCGGATACCGGTTCCGCAGCGACTCCAGGGCGTTCTGCGCTTGTTGAACGGTCACCTTGGCGTTTGCCTTCTCACGGTAAAAGCGCAGCGCCTCGGCGTCGTAGGGCCTGAAGCGCTGCCCCATCTCCAGCAGGCGCCAGAGCACTGCCTGCTCCAACGGCTTGAGCGCCAGGTACTCGGATTCCATCTGCGCCTCGTCGGCCTGCTGGCGTTCCTTTGCGGCCTGCAGCACCGCCTGCTCGAAGCGAACACCCTGCAGACCCGACAGCGGGCTCAGAGCCTGACCCAGAGCCTCCATGAAGAACTGCGGCCGGTGGCCGAAGCTCTCGAAGGCCTGGAGCAGCGTGGCGCCATCCACCGGCGCCAGGTCGGGCCGCTGCGCCGTGATCAGCCGCGACACGTGGTCGATGAAGTCTTGGCCCAGCGGCGGCATGCGCGAGATCTGCGAGCCGTAGAACGGCGCGCCGTTGGTGTTGACCAGCCGCAGCAGCTTGTCGCGATCGGAGCCGGACATCACCAGCATCAGGTTCACCTCGCCCGGCCGGTTGAGCTGGTCGCGGGCGGACTTCAGCGCCGACATCGTGGCCTCGCCGGCCTCGCTGGTCAGCGCATGTTGTGCCTCGTCCACGATCAGGGCCACAGGCGCCTTGGCAGCCTCGTGCAGTGCGCGCAGGGCGTCGGGCAGCGTCACACCGTCGATCTTGCCGATCTTGCTGACGTCGATCTTCAACGCACCGGCGATCGTCACACTTTCCAGGCCGGCCGCCTTGGCCGCGCGGCTCACCACGCCCAGGCGCGGCGCCAACGCGCGGGCGATGGCGTCGGCAATCAACGAGCCGGGGTCGCGCCGCGGGTCAGCCCACAGGTCCACGTAGGCCACCACGGCACCGGCTGCCTCCAGCGCCGGCTTCAGGTCGGCCTGCAGAAAGGTGGACTTCCCCGTGCGGCGCGGCGCGGCCAGGAACAGGCCGTTGTGCGCGTCGCCGAAGACGGCCTGGCCCCGCAGCGCGGCGACAAGCTCCTGGGCCAGGGCTTCGCGGGGAAAGTGGATCACTTTATCTCCAAGTATCGGAGATTCGATAATTTATCGGAATGACGATAAAAGTCAATAACCGCTGCCAGCGCCGCTTGGCCGCACCCCGGCAGCGCCCCAGACTGCAGCTCAGGAAGAACCCGCCTCGGCCAGCACCTCCGCCCGCACGTAGGCCTTGAAGTCCGCCACGGCGGTGAAGCACCTGTAGCCCGCCTGGCTGGCCACGGCCACCATCGGCGCCTCTTCGTGCAACAGCACGGCCACGGGCTGGCTCAGCTCTTCCTGCAGGCCCTGCGGCCACGCCAAGTCGAACACCGCGCGCTGTTCGCCGGTGTCCGGGTCGGCGAAGTCGAAGCTGACCACGCCGCGCGGCAAGCCCTGGGCTTCGACCCAGTCGTTCAAGGCTTCGAGCTGCTCCTCTTCCTCGTCGCTGGTCACGCCGCCCAGCACCGTCGGCGCAGTGGGGGCAACTGCCGCCCGGGCCTCCAGCCAGCGCAGGTCGCCGTGCAGCAGCTCTTCCATGCGCCGGTTCATCTCGGCGGCCAGCAGCGTCTTCCGCGCCTCCAGGAAGTCGCGGAAGTTCTCGATCTTCCACAGCTGCGGGTCCATCGGGATCCACTGCGAGGCCAGTGCGCCGGGGTGGCTCGCCTCGAACTCGGGGAAGTTCTCCTGCGGCAACCGGTCGCTGATCTTGAGGTTGGTGTCCTTGGTCTGGAAGGCGAAGTTGGCCAGCGCGTTCACCTCGGGCCGGCGGAACTTGGCCTTGTGCTTGTAGAGCTGCGCCTTCGGGAAGATGTGGTGCACCTCCAGCTTGCTCATCTTGCCCAGCATGCTGGCCTTCAGCGGCAGCCCGCTGCCCCAGTCGCGCGCCTCACCCATGCGCGTCAGCAGGTACAGCACCGGGTAGAAGCGCGCGCCGACACTCCAGCCGGTGAAGTGACCCGGCTCCACGCGCAGCCCGCCATGCCACAGGCGCAGCTGCTCCAGCAGCTTGTCGAGCCCGCCGTCGTCGCCTTCCAGCGCCTCCAGGTCCTGGTCGATGAACGACTCGGTCGAGCCCGAGAACCGGCCCCACATGCCGGCCTGCAGGAACCAGAACAGCAGCTTGTCGCGCTCCTTCTCGTTCAGCGGGCCGGTGTGCTTGTCGAGAAAGCGCACCATCACCGGCACGCCGAAGCGGCCGAAGAACACCTGGTCGTGGTCCAGGCCCAGCCGGCCGCCGATCAGGTTCAGCGACGCATCGATGTGCTTGGTGGCGCGCTTCAGCGCGGCCTGCACCTCGTCGGCCGTCTTGTCGTGCAGGTGCAGGAACTTGGCCTCGCCGGTGAGCACGGTGTTGATGGATCGCAGCAGCCAGTCCAGGTTGAAGTGGAAGCCGGCGCCCGTCCAGCGCTTCAGCTCGGCCTTCATCTTGTCGCGCGCCTCGGGCCAGTCGGCGCAGATCTTGGCCAGCGCCAGGTCGCCCTTCGAGAGCTTGGTGCCGCCGCTGTTGACGCGGTTGAAGATGTCCACCACCACGTCCAGCGTCTTGTCGGCGCCGGTCACCTCCTCGACGTGCAGCTCGATGTCGCTCACGCTCAGCAGCCGGCTCAAGCGCGCCACGTAGTCACCCACCTTGGGCGCCAGCGCGGGCTGCGTGCTCAGCCGGGTGACGAACTCGCCCAGGCCGGCCGTGCCCTTCTGCATCAGCGCCGTGACGTCGATCCAGCGCGCGTCGTCCTTCATCGTCACCGGCTGGTAGAAGGCGAACTTCTCGTCCTCCAGATGGAAGTGCAGGCCGGTGAAGGCCTGCGCATTGCCATCGAAGAAGCGCGGCGGCTTGCCGCGAATCACGCCGTACAGCGAGGTCATGCGCTGCTGCCCGTCGAGCAGCAGCTTCACGACACCCGGCGCCAGCGGGCCTTCGCCGCGGTGCGCGGCGGTCTTGCTCTCGGTGGCCCACACCAGCAGGCCACCCACGGGGTGGCGGCGGTACAGCGATTCGAACAATCCGCGCACCTGGTCGCGGTTCCACACATAGCCGCGCTGGAATTCCGGCAGCGCCATGTGCCGGCTGTCGATGTGATCCAGGATCGTCGAGATCTTCATGTCAGGCGGATCCTCCCTGTCAGCAGCGCCTGCATCATGCCCTGCTTGAGTTGGCGGGTCTTCTCGCGGCGGGCTTCGAGGGCGGCGAGCTCAGCGTCCATATCGGATAGCACCTCGGCGATTGCGATCTGCTCCTCAAAGGGCGGGCAGCCAAACTTCAATGGCCCCAATCCAGACAGTTCGCGCGCTGCATGGGGCTCCGCACGCCGGACGGCCTCGGATCTGCAGGACCAATCGATCAAGCAGAACCGGTAGTGAGAAGAACTTCGCGCAATGCGCACCAGGCTTGCCGACAAGGGGCCAGATCTCCGTGCGCAAGAGCGGTCGCCGCCAGTGCATCCGGAGGTCGCGATCAACCGCATCGCCTCGCGAGAATCGGTACTGGCGGCTTGAAATCCACGGCCGAAGCCGTACCAATCTGCCCCGGTTCCCGGCCAGGATCAGGGCCCATCCGGTGATTCGACAGGTCGCGGGCGGAAGACAAGCCGTGGCAGAGCTCGTCATTCCGGACCAAACGCCACCTCCCGAAGTGGCGCCGCATTCCAAGGGGCGCTGAATCCAGCAAGCCGAATGCGCCCGGTCAGCAGCTGCTGCATCGCGGCCTGCTTGAGGTCGCGCTTCTTGGCGATCAGTTGGTCGAGCTTCGTGAGCAGGGAATCGACATCCGACAGATTGGCCGCCCAATGGCGCCTGCTCTTCGCGCGGGCGGGCAGGACCTCCGAGCCCCGCAGTCCCGGTTGAGGTTCGTCAGTGGACCCTGGCCAAGCTGTCGCCTCAATCGACACGACGGGCCGAGAGAAGCCAGTCCTCCGAGGGCTCGGGCGGCAGGACACAGCCGCCATGTCCTGATTGAATGGGCAACCCGGCGCTCCGGCACGTGTCGCACGGGCGTCCGATCAGGATCTGCCAGTCCGTAGTCGAGAACTCGCCGGGCAGCACTTGGCCGCCGGCTCGGTGACGGCATCGAGGCCTGATCAGAGCCGCCATCAATGATGTGCCATCGGGCTGATGATCGGGTCGTCCACGACGTAGTCCGACTGCAGCGCTCGGCGACCAGGGCCGCTAGAAAGCCAGCGACCACTCGCCAAGCCGACCAGCTTCACCACCCAATGGCAGCGCACACTCTGCCGGCCGTCCGAAGCCCTGCGTCATCCATCAGGGCCCCATCTTCGCCAGATGCTGGCCACGATCGCGAGGTTGCCCCTTTGAACTGACTGACTGACACGGAGATTGGCGCAGCGTATCGCTCTGCAAGGTCTGGGGCCTGGTCAGCCAATGCCTGGCTCACGCGGGCCAGCTCCGCCTCAACTCGTTCACCATTCGGCCAGCCACTTGTCATCGACGACCAGCACCTTGGCCTCGTCGGCAGTGAGCTGCCCGAACTTCGACGAACACCTGCGCAGCCAACGCCTTCTGCGCATCCTTCAGCTTCTTGCCCGCCGCCGCCTCCTTGTCGAACAGCGCCTGCAGCTTCTCCAGCACAGCGCGCTCCTCGTCGGCATCCTTGTCACCCCGAATCTCGCGCAGCCGGTCCTTCACGCCCTTGGCCGTGACCTTGCCCTTGTCGTTCCTGGCCTCGTCCAGCGGCCCGTCGTCGGCGCCGTGCTCCTCGATCAGTTCCTCCAGCTCCAGCGTCACCGCATCGCGCTCGGCTTCCAGCGCATCCACCTGCGCCTGCTCCTTGGCGAAGTAGCGCGCGATCACCAGGTGCTCGGGGATCAGGTCGAAGTTCGGCTTGCCGTCGGCCATGGCCTGCCAGCCATCCAGCGCGATGGCCCAGGCGTCGTCGTTCATCGTCTCGTCCCAGTAGTCCATCAGGTGCTGATAGACGTCGTAGGCGTCGAGCAGCGGCGCGGCCTGAAAGGTGGCGAGCAAGGCCTCGGACAGCGTCTCGATCAGGTGCTTGGGTGAATCGCCGGGCTTCAGGGCGACGAGGCCGGGCCGCTGCGCAGCGCGCCAGGCCTCGAAGCGCGTCTGCACCTGCTGCCGGAAGGCCGTGAACTCCGGGTGCCCGAAGATCGTGGCCTTCACCTGTGCGGGCTCCACCAGCAGCCGGCTGAAGCCGGGACGGCCGGCCGACTCGAACAGCTGGGCGCGCACTCCGGGCAGCACCTGCCAGTAGGCGGCCAGCGCGTCCAGGTCGCGGTCGGGGATGCCGCCCTTCAGGTGCGCCTCGATGTCCTGCAGGTCTTCGGGCTCGCTGGTGTCGATGTAGCGCGGCAGGTTCAGGTTGAAGTCGTTGGCCTCGATCTCGGCCACCGGCACCATGCGCGAGTAGCGCGGCTGCTCCAGCTGGCGGTGGAAGGTGTCGACGATGCGGTGCATGTCCTGCGCGCGCAGCCGGTTCTTGTTGCCGTCCTTGATGTAGCCCTTGCTGGCGTCGATCATGAAGATGCCGCGCCGGCCAGGCGCGCCGGCCTTGTCCAGCACCACGATGCAGGCCGGGATGCCGGTGCCGTAGAACAGGTTGGCCGGCAGGCCCACCAGCGCCAGGATCACGCCCTGCTGCACCAGCTTCTTGCGGATGGCGCCCTCGGCGCCGCCGCGGAACAGCACGCCGTGCGGCAGGATCACCGCGCCGCGGCCGGTGCTCTTCAGGCTGGTCAGGATGTGCAGCAGGAAGGCGTAGTCGCCGTTCTTCGGCGGCGGCACGCCCCAGTCGTGCGGGTTGGTGCCGAAGCGGCCGTACAGGTCGTTGGCCGGGTCCAGCCCGCTGGTCCAGTTCTTCTGCGAGAAGGGCGGGTTGGCCACCACGTAGTCGAAGGCCTTCAGCCGCAGCGCGTTGCGCTCGTCCTTGAAGTGCGGGCTGCTCAGCGAGTTGGCGGGCCAGATCTCGGCCGTGGGGCAGTCGTGCAGCACCATGTTCATGCGCGCCAGCGCCGACGTGGCGTTGTCCATCTCCTGCCCGTAGATGGTCAGGTCATGGCCGGTGCGGCTCTTGGCCAGGTCATGCGCCTTCAGCAGCAGCGAGCCCGAGCCGCAGGTGGGGTCGTAGATGGTCTGCGTGGCCGACGTGGCCTTGTCCAGGCCGATCACCTGGGCCATCACGCGCGACACCTCGGCCGGCGTGTAGAACTGGCCCTTGCTCTTGCCCGACTCGGTGGCGAAGTGCCGCATCAGGTATTCGTAGGCGTCGCCCAGCAGGTCGTCGCCCTCGGCGCGGTTGCGGCCGAAGTCCAGGCCTTCGAAGATGGCCACCAGCTTGGAGAGGCGGTCCACCATCTCACGGCCCTTGCCGAGCTTCTCTTCGTCGTTGAAGTCGGCGACGTTGATCGCGCCCTTCAGGCTGTCGTTGGCCTCGGCCAGCTTGCCGATGATCTTGTTGATGCGGTCGCCGATCTCCTTGTCGCCCTTGGCGGCCACCATGTCCGCGAAGCGGGCGCCGGGCGGCACCTCGATCAGCGCAGCCGGATCGGCGGCGTACTTGTCGGACACGTACTTGACGAACAGCAGCGTCAGCACGTAATCCTTGTACTGGCTGGCATCCATGCCGCCGCGCAGTTCGTCGCACGACTGCCAGAGCTTGCTGTAGAGCTGGGATTTCTTGAGGGCCATCGGTTCTTCTTGTCTTCGGGTTGCCGCACGCGTCAGCCGGCGTCACGCAACAGGTCGATCAGTTCCCCCGCCGCCAGCGGCGCGGCGCTGTCCTGCCCGGCCAGCAGCCCTTCGGCCAGTTCGCGCTTGTCGTGGTGCAGCGCGACGATGCGCTCCTCGATCGAGCCGGCGGTCACGAGGCGGTAGACGGTGACCGGCCGCTGCTGCCCGATGCGGTGGGCGCGGCCCATGGCCTGGTCTTCGGCCGCCGGGTTCCACCAGGGGTCGGCAATCACCACGTAATCGGCCGCCGTCAGGTTGAGGCCGAAGCCACCCGCCTTCAGGCTGATGAGGAAGAGGTCGGCCTCGCCGCGCTGGAAGGCGGCCACGCGTTCGCCGCGCGCCGCCGCCGGCGTGCTGCCGTCGAGGTACTGGTAGCGCAGCCCGGCGGCGTGCAGCCGCTCGGCCAGCAGCTTCAGGAAGTCGGTGAACTGGCTGAAGACCAGCGCCTGGTGCCGTGACTCCACCAGCTCGGCAGCCAGGCGTTCGAAAGCCTGCACCTTGGCGCCGATGCGGCCGAGTTCGGGCGCGGCCAGCCGCGGGTCGCAGGCGGCGCGGCGCAGCCGCGTCAGTTCGGCCAGCACGTTGAAGCGGTTCTTGTTGGGGTCGGCGGGGTCGAGCTGCGCGATGCGCGCCAGGGCGTCGCGCCGCATGGCCTCCAGAAAGGCACGTTCGTCGGCATCGGGTTCGATGCGCTGGACGATCTCGGTGCGCGGCGGCAGGTCGGTCAGCACCTGCGCCTTGGTGCGCCGCAGCAGGAAGGGTGACACCAACCGCCGCAGGCGCGCACGCGCGGCGTCGTTGCGCTGGCGCTCGATGGGGTTGCCGAAGCGCTCGGCAAAGCGCGCGGCGCTGCCCAGCAGCCCGGGGTTGAGCAGGTTCATGATCGACCACAGGTCGCCGAGCCGGTTTTCCACCGGCGTGCCTGACAACGCCAGGCGAAAGCCCGCCTGCAGCCCGGCTACCGCCTGCACGCGCTGCGTGGCCGCATTCTTCAGCGCCTGCGCCTCGTCGAGCACCAGCGTGGCCCAGTTGCGGCCGGCAAAGGCCTCGGCATCGCGCAGCAGCAGCGCGTACGAGACGATCAGCACCTCACCGCTGCCGGCGGCGGCGACCTGCGCGGCGCGCTCGCCTTCGGCGCGGCCGTAGATGCCGGCGCGCAGGCCCGGCGCGAAGCGCAGGCTCTCGGCCGCCCAGTTGTCGCACACGCTGGTCGGCGCCACCACCAGCGCCGGCCCTTCGGCGGCGCGCGCCAGCAGCAGCGCCAGCGTCTGCACGGTCTTGCCCAGGCCCATGTCGTCGGCCAGGATGGCGCCGAAGCCGGCCTCGGCCAGCCGGCGCATCCACACATAGCCGTCGTGCTGGTAGGGGCGCAGCGTGGCCTGCAGACCCGGCGGCACGGCAGGGTCCAGCGCCGCGGCGCGTTCCAGGTCGGCGGCGCGCCGCTGCCAGGCGGCGTCGCCCTTCAGGCCCAGGTCGCTGGCCGCATCGGCCAGCCAGGCGCCGGTGGTGGCGCCCAGCTGCAGGCCAGCATCGCGCGCTTCGGCCAGGGCATCGAGCTCGGCCAGGCGCTGGCGCAACTGGTCGGCCAGGCGCAGATACTGGCCTTCGCCCAGCGCCACGTAGCGGCTGCCGCGGCCTTCGCGCAGCAGCGCCAGCAGTTGCTGCAGCGACAACACGCGGCCTTCGTCCAGGCGCAGCTCGCCCTGCAGCTCGAACCAGTCGCGGCGGCTGGCCAGCGTGGTCGCAAAGGCCCTGGCTTCGGGCGCCAGCACGCGCACGGGCTTGCCGGCCGGCCATTCGACGGCGCGCACGGCTTCGGCCGCCGCGCTCAGCTGCCCCAGTTCGTGAACGGCCGCCAGCGCCTGCTCGGGGTCTTCCAGCACCCAGCAGCCATCGGGCGGCATGTCGTCGGGTGCGGCAGCCAGGAAGGGCAGCCGCTCCATCACCGCCGACAGGTGGCGGCGCTCGGCGACGAGGTCACGCTCGGTCGCCAGGCTGACGCCGGCGCGCATCGTCATCAGCCGGGCGCGGCCCACGCCGGGGGTCATCACCGGACCGAAGTCGCCGAAGGGCCGCACCGCCAGCGTCAGCCGCAGCGCGTCGCCGCGCGGCTGCAGCTGGGCCAGCACGCGCGCATCGGCCACCACCGGCTCGCCGGCGCTGGCGTCGCTGTGCAGCACGAAGTGGCCGGTCAATACGCGCAGCGCGGCATCGAGTTCGGCGCCGGCGTCCACCGGCACCGTCCAGCGCTGCGACACCAGCTCGGCCACGCGGCGCTGCGCCGGCGTGACGCGGATCAGCCGCGCGCGCTCGGGGCTGTCGCGAACGATGCGCAGGCTGTTGCGCCGTTCGACCTCGGCATCGAGCCGGTCGTAATCCGGTGCGTGGTGCGACAGGTCGGGCTCGTCGTCGACGAGCACCGCGTCGTGCAGTTCGAAGACGAAGTGCTCGCCCCCCGGGTCGCCGCTGCGGCGCTCGCGCCGCACTTCCAGCGCGGGCAGGCTCTCGGTCAGTTCGACCATCGTCTGCGGCGCATCGTCGAAGGCGACGGCGGGATGGCCCAGCAGCGCCTGGGTGGCCTGCACGAGATCGAAGCGCAGATCGCTGGCCCGGTAGCGGGACTGTTGCAGGCAGCGCGCCACCGCGGCGTCGTGCGGGTCCAGCCGCGTGCGCTTGCTGATCTGCAGCAGCGACACCGGCTTGGGTTTGCCGCGTGCGCTGGCCGCGGGCTCGAAGGCCTGCAGGTTGGTGACGCGGCCCTGGTCGTCGATGGAGAGCCGCCAGTGCAGCGTGGCCAGGGGCTTCTCGGCGCTGGCCACACGGCCTTCGCCGAGCGCCGTGATGGCGGCCAGCGCGTCCCGCCAGGCGTCCTGCCGGCGCCCGAAATAGGCCACCGGCCAGGGCTCGGGGGCGCCTGCCGGCCGCTGCGGCACCGGCAGGCCCAGGTGATGGCAGGCCTGGATGACGAGATCCGCCTTCCAGGGCAGGCCCGCCGCCTGCAGCGCATCGACCACGGCCTGGGTCAGCGGCGGCTTCCAGCCGCCGGGCGTCTGACCCAGCCACGCCGCCAGCAGCAGCCGGTCGGCGGCACGGTCGGCGTCGCGTGGCGCCTCCTGCCAGCCCGGGTCGGGCTGCAAGACGCGCGGCTCGAGGCGTTCGTCGCCCAGGCGCACCGCCAGCGCATGCGCCCAGCGGCCCCAGTCGTCGGCCGGCGACGGTGTCCGGCTGCCCGATTCGCCGACGCAGAACTTGCGCGCCGTGGCCCAGGCCTGGGCATCGGGCAGTGCCATCAGCGCCAGCGGATACCACTGCAGCAGGCTCTGCGGGGCAATGCCGCGCCGCTTGCCCAGTTGTGCCGTCAAGGCCTTCCAGGCCGACGGCCACGCGGCGGCCGTGTCGGCAAAGCGCCCGGCCTGCGCCGGCAGCAGCGCCTGCAGCAGCGGTGCAAAGGGCTGCGCCAGCGGGTCGGCGCCGATGGCCAGCGTGATGCCCGCGGCGTCACCGCGGTGCAGGTGCTGCTCGGCGATGCGCAGGCGCAGGCTGGTGCCGCCCTCGGCCGGCGCCTGCGCCAGGTGCTCTTCGACCCAGCGCAGCAGGGCCGGCGCGCGCCCCAGCAGGCCGAACTGGTCGAGCGAGGTCAGCAGCCGCCAGCACAACGGCCGGTCGACACGGTCGAGCAACTGCAGCCGCAGCAGCTGCGACAGCACCTCGAGCGCGACGCCGGTCAGGTTGACCCGTTCCAGCACGCCGTGGGTCATCGAGGCGTAGCTCTTGGCGTCGATGCCGCTGACCAGCACCAGCCGCAGCAAGGCCACCGATTCATCGTGCGAACGCGGCACAAAATACGCCGGTGCCTGTCCACGAGCGCCGTTGCCGCCGCTCGCCGCCCACAACCAGGCCTGCCACCAGCTGCCTGCCTCTGCGCGATGCAGCAGGGCAGGCAGGCGTTCGGCGGCCAGCGCGGCGGGCACCGACCAGCCGTCGCCTTCGTGGGCCTGCACGCGGCCCGCGTCGGCCAGGCGGCGCAGGCCGGCGCCGGTCTCCGGGCTGCCAAACCAGCCGCCGCGCTCGCGCGTCCATTCGAGCGCACGCAGCAATGCCACCAGCGCCGAGCGGCCGCGCCGCCAGCCGGCGATCACCAGCGCATCGAAGATGGATTCCAGATCGGACGGCGGCAGCGCATCGGCCAGTTTCTTCTCGCGCAGCCGGTCGCTTTCCTGCTTGACCGTATTCGCCACCTGCCGCGCCGACCCCAGCGGCTGCCCGTGCAGGTTGACGAAGGTGAAGGGGTTGCGGCGCGACGGCATCGCGGCATTGTGCCCACCCGGGTGCCGTCGGCCCGCCGCTCTATCATCCCCGGGGCCTGCCTCAGCGCCGCCCCACCCGCTCCATGTCCCTGCCCGCCGGCGCCGCCGAGCTGTTCCGCCACGTCAGCGCCGACAAGGCCGCGGTCTACCGGGCCGTGCTCGACGCCTTTGCCGCCGCGCGCCGCCAGTACCGGCTGCAACTGCGCCCCGACGAGCTGCTGGCCGATGCCGCCTGGCCCGGCGCGCCGCCCTCGCCCGACGAGCTGAACGCCGCGCTCGCGCAGCTGGTGGCCTGGGGCAACCTCGAGGCGCAGCCCGATATCGCGCGCGTCACCACGCTGGCCGATTACTACCGCGCGCGGCTGCTGTACCGGCTGTCGGCCGGCGGCGAGGCGGTGGAAGCCTCGCTGGCGCAGTTCAGCCGGCTGATGGCGCGCCGCGCCGAGCTGCAGAGCGTGGCGCTGGAAGACATCGCCCTGCGGCTGCAGGCGCTGGCCACGCTGCTCGACGCCGGCAGCGACGACGTGCCCAAGCTGCACGAGACGCTGCGCGACCTGCTGCGCGTGTTCGAAGGCCTGGCCGACAATGCGCAGGCCTTCATGGCCGGCGTGGCCCGCTCGCTCGAGCTGCAGCGGGCCGACGAAGGCGCGGTGGTGGCCTACAAGAAGCGGCTGATCGACTACCTCGAGCGCTTCATCGGCGACCTCGTGCAGCGCTCCGAACGCATCGCGCAGCTGATCGACGCGGTGCGCGGCCGCATCGACCCGGTGCTGCGGCTGCTGGCCGAACGCGAGGCGCGCGACGCCGCCCCCGGCGACGACGAGCGCGGGCGCGCCGACGAGCAAGGCCGCCGCTGGCGCGACTGGCGCGCGCGCTGGGCCGGGCTGGCAGCCTGGTTCGTGCCCGATGCCGACGGCGGCCACGCGGCGCCGCAGGCCGAGCTGCTGCGCTCGCGCGCCCGCGCCGCCATCCCGCAGCTGCTGGCGGCGGTGGCGGCGGTGAACGAACGGCGCAGCGGCCGCAGCGACCGCTCGGCCGACTTCCGCGCGCTGGCCGGCTGGTTTGCCGACTGCGCCAGCGACGACGACGCGCACCGCCTGGCGCGCGCCGCCTTCGCGCTCAACCCGGCGCGCCACCTGGTCCTGAACCCGGCCGCCGGCGCCGATGCCGTGCCCGCGTCCACGCCCTGGGCCGACGCGCCGCCGCTGCAGGTGCACCCGCGCCTGCGCCAGCAGGGCCAGGCCAGCCCGCGCGGCCCGCAGCCGCGCGCACGGCTGCGCGACGCCGAACGCGCGCAGCTTGCTGCGCTGATGCAGGAAGAGTCGCGCCAGCTCGACGCCGCGCGCCGCCGCCTGGCGCAGGGCCGGCCGCTGCTGCTGTCGCAGCTGGGGGCGCTCGACGAGGCCGAATTCGGCCTCTTCCTCGGCCTGCTCGGCGATGCCTTGTCCGAGCAGGCCGGCCCCGACGCCACGGTCGAACGCGACAGCGGCGACGGGCGCTTTCGCATCCGGCTGCAGCCGCTGGCGCCCGACAGCGTGGCCGGCATCGACACGCCGCAGGGCCGCTTCAGCGGCCGCGACCACCTCGTCACCATCACCGCGGCGGCGCCCTGAACGATGGACAACAAAGCCCTCGGCGACGGCCCCCGCATCGTGCAGCAGCAGCGCCTGCAGCAGCAGGACGAGCAGCGCCAGGCGGTGCGCGCGCTGCTGATGACGCCACTGATGGGCGCCGCGCACCCCGCGCTGCCGCTGGTGCGCCGCCACGCCGAGGCGCTGCGCGACTGGTTCCAGCGCGAAGCCGGCTGGCCGCTGGTGGTGGAGCGCGACGGCGCGCGCCTGTACAAACACCCGGCCGACCTGGACGACGCCACGCGCGGCCTGCCGCGATACGACCGCCCGCGCTACGTGCTGCTGTGCCTGGCCTGCGCGGTGCTGGAGCGTGCCGAGGCGCAGATCAGCCTGCGTGCGCTGGGCGAGCGGCTGCTGCAGCACGCCGCCGAGCCGGCGCTGGCCGCACGCGGCTTCAGCTTCACCCTGCAGGCGCAGGGTGAACGGCGCGCGCTCGTCACCGTGTGCCAGACCCTGCTCGAGCTGGGCGTGCTGCAGCGTGTGGCCGGCGACGAAGAGGCCTATGTGCAGGGCCTGGCGCAGCAGCAGGCCGACGTGCTGTACGACGTGCACCGGCGCAGCCTGGCCGGCGTGCTGGCCGCCGTGCGCGGGCCCTCGAGCTGGGCGCCCGGCCAGGCGCCCGCCAGCCTGCGCGAGCGGCTGATGTCGCTGGTGCAAGCGGTCACGCCCGACCACGACGAGGCGCGCCGCAGCGCGCAGCGCCATGCGCTGGCACGGCGCCTGCTGGACGACCCGGTGGTCTACCTGCAGTCGCTGGACGACGCCGGACGCGCCTATTTCGTCCACCAGCGCGGCCCGATGGCGGCGCGCCTGGCCGACGGCAGCGGCCTCGGCGCCGAACACCGCGCCGAAGGCAGCGCGCTCACCGACGACGACGCCGAGCTGAGCGACGTGCTGCTGCCGGCCGAAGGCACCGAGTCGCACGCCACGCTGCTGGTGGCCGAGTTGCTGGCCGCGCACCGCGGCGCCGGGCTGGCGCTCGACGAGGTGGCCGCGCACCTGGCGCGCGTGCGCGAGACCCAGGGCCGCTACTGGCGCAAGTCGGCGCGTGAACCCGGCGGCGAGCGTGAACTGGCGCGGCTGGCGCTGCAGCGCCTGGCCCAGCTCGGCCTGGCGCGGCTGCAGGGCGACGCGGCGACGGCGCTGCCGGCCGTGGCGCGTTACCGGCTCGCCGCGCTGCTGGCCGACGACGGCGCGCCCCGCCAGGCCACGCTGCTGTGAGCGCGCTGCCCGAACCGCGCCTGCGGCGCTGGCAGCCCTTGCGGCTGGGCGTGGTCGAACTGTTCCGCTACGACGGCGAGGAATTCTGGTTCCGCGACGGCCACCTGCTGCTGCGCGGCAACAACGGCACCGGCAAGAGCAAGCTGCTGTCGCTGACGCTGCCGCTGCTGCTCGACGCCAACCTGCGCCCTGCGCGTGTCGAGCCCGACGGCGATGCCGGCAAGAAGATGGTCTGGAACCTGCTGCTGGGCCAGCAGGAGCGGCGCACCGGCTACAGCTGGATCGAATTCGGCCGCCTCGACGACGAGGGCCGCCCGCACTACCTCACGCTCGGCCTGGGCCTGCACGCGGTGGCCGCGCGCGCGCAGCCCGTCGATGCCTGGTATTTCATCAGCCAGAGCGCCGGCCCGGGCACGCGGCTCAACCGCGACTGGTGGTTGCTGTCCGACAAGGCGCCGGTGCCCGGCCGCGAGGCGCTGCGCAGCCTGATCGCCGGCCATGGCCAGGTCTTCGACCAGGCGCAGGCCTACCGCCGCGCCGTCGACGAGCGGCTGTTCCAGCTGGGCCCGCGCCGCTACGACGCGCTGCTCGATACGCTGATCCAGCTGCGCCAGCCGCAGCTGTCGCGCCGGCCGGACGAACGGCTGCTGTCGGCCGCGCTCACCGAATCGCTGCCGCCGCTGCCGCCCGAGCTGCTGGCCGACGTGGCCGACGCGCTCGGCCAGCTCGAGGAACTGCGGGCCGAGCTCGAACGTGCGCTGCGCCTGCTCGACGCGGTGCAGACCTTCGACGCGCGCTACCGCATCTACGCCGGCATCGCCAGCCGCCGCCAGGCGCGTGGCCTGCGCCAGGCGCAGACCGAATTCGAGAACGCCAGCCGCGCGCTGCACGAGGTGCGCCAGCGCCTGGCCGACACGCAGGCCGCCGAAGCCCGGGCCGCGCAGCGCCGCGGCAACGCCGAGGCCATGCTCGAAGGCGCGCGCCAGCGCCACGAAACGCTGCTCGGCGACCCGCGCCATGGCGATGCCCGCCGTCTGCAGGAAGCGGCCGAGCTGGCGCGCCGGCTCGATGCCGAGCGCGACCGCGCCGAGCGCGATGCGGCCGGCGCGCAGGCGCGCGCCGAGCGCGAGAGCGCCATGCTGCTGCAGGCCGAGCAGGCCGTGCAGCAGGCCGGCGAGCGGCTCGACGCCGCACGCCAGCTGGCCCGTGCCGGCGCCGGCGCGGCCGGCGCACCCGCGGCATGGCACGAGCATGTCTTCGTCGCGGCGCCGGCCGCCGCCCTGCCCGCTGCCGGGTTCGAGCGCGCGCGGCTGGAGCTGCTCGTCTGGCCCGAGCGCCGCCGCGACGAGCTGCGCCTGGTGCGCCAGCGCGCCGCCCAGGCGCAGCAGGCGCGCGACCGCCTGCTGCCGCTGCGCCAGACCCTGACCGACCGCCGGGCCGAGGCCGAAGACGCCGCCGCCACGCTGGCGCAGGCCGAAGCCACGCTGGACGAACAGGCGCAGTCGCACGAGCAGGCCTGGGCGCAGCATCTGCAGGCGCTGCAGGTGCTGCAGATCGACGACCCGGTGGCCCTGCAGCAGCAGATGGCCGAATGGGCCTTGCACGCCGACGGTGAACACCCGGCGCGCGGCAGGCTGCACCAGGCGCTGGCCGCCGCCACCACGCGCATCGCGCACGAGCAGGCGGCGCTGGCCGCGCGCCGCGGCGGCGTGCAGGCCGAGGTCGCGCTGCTCGAGGCCGAGGCACAGGCGCTGCGCAGCGGCACCGACGCCGCACCCGAGCCGCCGGCCTGGCGGGGCGCCGATACCCGCGCCGACGGCCGCCCCGGCGCGCCGCTGTGGCAGCTGGTGGACTTTGCACCGCAGCTGGGCGACGCGCAGCGCGCCGGCCTGGAAGCGGCGCTGCTCGGCGCCGGTCTGCTGGACGCCTGGGTGACGCCCGATGGTGCGCTCATCAACCGCGGCGGCAGCCCGCGCTGGCTCGACACGCAATGGCTTGCGCGCACGCAGCGCCCGGCGCGGCCCTTGTCGTCATGGCTGCACGCCGATGCCGCGCAGACCAGCGCCGTCGGCGCCGACACCGTGGCCACGTTGCTGGCCAGCGTGGCCTGCGGCGATGACGACGATGCCGGCGCCGAGGCCTGGGTGGCGCCCGACGGTCGCTTTCGCGTCGGCGGCCTGGCCGGCGCAGCGGCGCTGGCGCAGGCGCGGCACATCGGACACGCCGCGCGTGCCGCCGCACGCGAGCGCCGTCTGGCGCAGGTCTCGCAGCGCCTGCAGGCGCTGGCGGCCGAGTCGGCAGCCATCGACCAGGCCACGCAGGCGCTGCGCCTGCGCGAGCAGCGGGCGCAGGCCGAGTGGCGCCAGGCGCCGCCCGAGCAGGACCTGCTGCGCGCCCACCAGACCTGCGCCGCCGCGCTGCGCGGCCTGAACCTGGCGCGCCGGCACGAGGCCGAAGCCGAGCGCCGCTGCCGCGCCGCCGAAGAAGCCGCCGCCGAGGCCCAGGCCCGGCTGCTGGCCGACGCCACCGACCTGCGCCTGCCCGCCGAAGCGGGCGCGCTCGATGAGGTCGAGCGCGCGCTCGACCGCTGCGTGAACGCGCTGCACGGCCTGGCCGGCGCGGTGCGCGAACTGTGCGCGGCGCTGCCGCAACGGGCGCAGCAGCAAGCGCGCGCGAGCGAGGCACAGGCCGCCCGGCAAGAGGCGCAGCAGCGTCATCTCGAACGCCAGCAGCTGGCCGAAGGTGCACGCTCGCGGCTGGCGGCGCTGGAATCGGCACTGGGCGCCGGCGTGGCCGAGGTGCAGCGGCTGCTGGCACGCGCCGTCGCGCTGGTGCAGCGCCTGCAGGGCAGCGAGCGCCGCCTGGCCGAGATGCTGCGCGGCGCCACCGAGGCACGGGCCGTGGCCGAGCAGCAGTCGCGCAGCGCCGACGAACGCCTGGCCAGCGCCGGCGAGCGCCGGCTGCAGCAGGCGCAGGCGCTGCGCCAGTTCGGCGCCAGCGGGCTGCTGGCTTCGGGCCTGGCCGGCCAGCCGCTGGCCGCCGAGCTGCCCGACCCGGCTGCAGCCTGGAGCACCGACGCCGCGCTGGCGCTGGCGCGCCGCACCGAACAGGCCTTGTCGAACCTCGCCGACGGCGACGAGGCCTGGAAACGCAGCCAGGACCAGGTGACGCAGGACCTGCAGGAACTGCAGCGCGCGCTGTCGGCGCTGGGCGCGATGGCCAGCGCCCAGCCCACCGACTGGGGCTTCGTCGTGCACCTGCAATGGCAGCACCAGGCGCGCCGCCCCGACGAGCTGGCCGCGCTGCTGCGCGCCGAGGTGCAGGCGCAGCAGGGCCTGCTGTCGGCGCAGGAGCAGACGGTGCTCGAGAACCACCTGCAGGCCGAGATCGCCAACCAGGTGCAGGTGCTGATGCGCGGTGCCGCGCAGCGCGTGGCGGCGATCAACGCCGAACTGCACCAGCACCCCACCAGCACCGGCGTGCGCTTTCGCCTGCTGTGGCAGCCGCTGCCCGAGGGTGAGGGTGCACCGGCCGGCCTGCACGCGGCGCGCGAGCGGCTGCTGCAGACCCACGCCGGGCTGTGGAGCACCGACGAACGGCGGGCCTTCGGTGCGCTGCTGCAGCAGTGCATCGACGACGAACGCGGCCGCGCCGACAGCGGCACGCTGCTCGAGCAGATCACGCGGGCGCTCGACTACCGCCTGTGGCACCAGTTCCGCGTCGAACGCTGGCAGGACGGGCAGTGGCGCCGCCTGTCGGGGCCGGCGTCCAGCGGCGAACGGGCGCTGGGCCTGACCGTGCCGCTGTTTGCCGCCGTCGCCACCTTCTACGCCGCCACGCCGACCGCGCCGCGGCTGATCCTGCTGGACGAGGCCTTCGCCGGCATCGACGACGCGGCGCGCGCGCACTGCATGGACCTGGTGCGCAAGTTCGACCTCGACTTCGTCATCACCAGCGAGCGCGAATGGGGCTGCTATGCCACGCTGCCCGGCGTGGCGATCTGCCAGCTGCAGCGCCGCGAGGGCATCGACGCCGTGCATGTGTCGCGCTGGTGGTGGGACGGCCGGGCCCGCCGCCCCGATGCCGAGCCCGGCCCGCGCCGGCCGGTGCAGGCCGCGCCCGATGCCTGAGCAGCGCCTGCGCCAGCTGCTCGGCGGCGCCGAGCTGGCCGCGCTGCGACAACGGCTGCGCAAGGCCTATGCCGATGCGGCGCCCGGCCAGGAGCCGGTCACGCTGCGCCTGTCCGGCCTCACGCCGCACGAGGCCGAAACCCTGCAGGCGCTGAGCGGCCGCGCCCCGCGCGCCACGCGCTCCCTGCAGTTCGACCTCAGCGAACTGGGCGAGCGACTGCGCGCCGCCGGGCTGGCCGCCGGATTGCGCGATGCGCTGGAGCGGCTGGACGGCCCGATCGCCACGCGCCACGCGCGTGATGCCGAGGCCGCGCGCTGGGCCGCGCTGGCCACGGCGGCGCCACACCCCCTGCTGGCGGCCTGGCTGGCGCCGGGGCGGTCGCTCGGCCTGCTCAAGCGCCTGGCGGCCGGCGAGCTGCCGCGCGCGCAGGCCTTGTGCAGCGGCGCCGCCGCGGTGCTGCAGGCACTGCCGGCCGCCGGCCTGCCGCGTGCCCAGCTGGCCGCACGGCTGCTGGGCGATGCCCATGCACTCGACGACGGCCAGCCCGTGGCCACGCTGGTGCTGGCCGCGCTGCGCCATGGCAGCGACGCGGACGACACCGAGAGCCGGCGTGCGCTGTGGGCCGCGCAGGGCGTGGCGGTGAACGAGCTGGCACGGCCGGCGCTCACGCTGAACCTGCCCGAGCCGCAGGTCACGCCGGGCGAGCCCCAGTACTGGTCGCTGCGCCGGCTGCTGCGCGCGCCGCCGGCCTGGGCGGTGGCCGGGCACGACATCTTCGTGTGCGAAAACCCCAACCTGCTCGCCCTCGCCGCCGATGCCCTGGGCGCGCGCTGCGCGCCGCTGGTGTGCACCGACGGCATGCCCGCCGCGGCGCAACGCGCGCTGCTGCAGCAGTTGCGCCGGGCCGGCGCGCGGCTGCACCACCACGGCGACTTCGACTGGCCCGGCATCGCCATCGGCAACCAGCTGATGGGCACGCTGGGGGCGCGGCCCTGGCGCTTCGGTGCCGCCGACTACCGCGCTGCGCTGGCGCAGGCCGCACCGGTGCGCGCCGACCTGAGCGGCGCGCCGGTGGCCGCGCGGTGGGACGCCGAGCTGACGGCGGCGATGGCCGAGGCCGGCCTGGCGCTGCCCGAGGAAGCGCTGTTCGAGACGCTGCGCGACGACCTTGCCGGCTGACCCGGCCTGCGCCCGGCGCAGGCGCTCGAAGCGCGGTTGCGGCTTGGAGCCCGGCGCGCCGGAGCGGCAATCAGAACGGGATCTCGTCGTCCCAGCGGTCCACCTCGCGCCAGCGGCGGCGCAACGTCTCCCGGGCGCGCGCCGCATCGGCCAGCTGTTCCAGGTCGCGCCGTGCCTGCGCCAGGTCGGCGCGACGCTCGCGCAGCAGTCGCTCCAGCAGCGCACCCAGCTGGCCGGCACGCGGCAGCGGCAACGGGTCCAGATCGAACTCGGCGCACAGCGCGAGGCGCCGTCCTTCGAGCTCGGACTCGATCTCGCGCAGCTGGTCGTTCAGCAGCCGGGTGTACGCGCGCAGCCGCTCGGCCGAGGCGCGCGCCAGGTGGTCGGCGTCGACCTGCTCGATCTCGAGCTGCAGCGCCAGCAGCGCCAGCAGGTCCTGCGCCTCGTAGGCGCGGTTGGCGCGCTGCATCAGCGCGTGGCGGCGCTCGCGGTCGGCGTCGTCGTCGGCACGGTCGGGGTGGATGGCCGCAGCCAGCTTGCGGTAGACCTCGCGCAGCGACTGCGTCGCCTCCTGCTGCTCCTGCTCGCGCCGGCTCTGCGCGGCACTGCGCCTGCGCGGCTTGCGGCGCGCGCGGGCGGCCTCGGCCTGCTCGTTCTGCTCGGCCATGCGCCGGTGCGCAGCCTGCATCAGCTCCTCTTCGCTGTCGAAGTCCTGGTCGCCCAGGTCCAGCCCCGACATCGCCTCCAGCATCTCCTTCATCGCCGCCACCGCCTCGCGGTTCTCGGAGTCGAGGTCGTGCCCGGCATGGCGCTCGAACAAGGCCTTCATCTCGTCGGCGAGCGCGTCGTCCGCGGTCGCGTCCAGCAGGCCGGCAATGAGGTCGCAGATCTCCTCGCGCACGCGCCGGCGGTCGGACTTGCCCAGGCGCGCCATGCGCTCGTGCAGCAGCGCATCCAGGCGGCGGATCAGCGCCGCCTGGCAGTCCAGCAGCTCGGCCTCGAGCGGCCGCACGCGCGCGGCGTGCCCCTGCGCGAAGTGCAGGGCCTGGTCCTGCCAGGCCTGCAGCTCGGCGCGCGCCTTGTCGATGCGCGCCAGCAGCTGGTTGAAGCGCTTCTGCTCGGGGCTCAACGCCTGCTGCCCCTGCGCGATCGGCAACAGGTCGCGCGCGGTCTTCATGGCGTCACCCGAGCCGCGGCGGCACGATCCGCCAGCGGGCGCGGATGGCCATGGCAGCACGGCGGGGCGTCCACGTCAGAAGCCCTCCTGCACCAGCTCCGCGGCGCGGATCAGCGCACGCGCCTTGGCCTCGGTTTCCTTCCACTCCAGCTCGGGCACCGAATCGGCCACCACGCCGGCGGCGGCCTGCACGTACAGCGTCTGGTCCTTGACGATGCCGGTGCGGATGGCGATGGCCACGTCCATGTCGCCGGCAAAGCTGACATAGCCGCAGGCGCCGCCGTAGATGCCGCGCTGCACGGGCTCGAGTTCGTCGATGATCTCCATGGCGCGGATCTTGGGCGCGCCGCTGAGCGTGCCGGCGGGGAAGGTGGCGCGCAGCACGTCCATCTGGCTGACCTCGGGCCGCAGGATGCCCTCGACGTTGCTGACGATGTGCATGACGTGCGAATAGCGCTCGATGCCGAAGGCCTCGGTCACCTTGACGCTGCCGGTCTGCGCGATGCGGCCGATGTCGTTGCGCGCCAGGTCGATCAGCATCAGGTGCTCGGCACGCTCCTTGGGGTCGGCGCGCAGCTCGGCCTCCAGCCGCGCATCGTCCTCGGGCGTGGTGCCGCGCGGCCGCGTGCCGGCCAGCGGGCGGATGGTGATCTTGCGCCGGCCGCCTTGCGATTCGGGCAGCCGCTCCTCGCGCACCAGGATCTCGGGGCTGGCGCCGACGATGTGGAAGTCGCCCATGTCGTAGTAGTACATGTAGGGCGAAGGGTTGAGCGAACGCAGCGCGCGGTACAGCGCCAGCGGGCTCTCGGTATAGCGCATGCGCAGCCGCTGGCCGATCACCACCTGCATGCAGTCGCCGGCGGCGATGTAGGCCTTGGCGCGCTCGACCGCCTGCATCAGCTCGGCCTTGGCGAAGTCGCGTTCGACCGGGTACGAGGGGCCGCGCCTGACGGTCGGCGCGGTGACGCTGTAGCGCAGCTGGTCACCCAGCTCCGCCAGCCGCTTGCGGGCGCGGAAATAGGCCTCGGGCTGCGCCGGGTCGGCCCAGACGATCAGGTACAGGCGGCCCGAGAGGTTGTCGATGACGGCCACCTCCTCGGTCAGCAGCAGTTGCAGGTCGGGTGTGCCCAGGCCGCCGGCCTTGTGCACGTGCGCCAGCCGCGGCTCGATGCTGCGCACCACGTCGTAGCCGAAATAGCCCGCCAGCCCGCCGCAGAAGCGCGGCAGCCCGGCCGCCACCGCGGGCTTCAGGCGTTCCTGCCAGCGCTCGACGAACTGCAGCGCATTGCCCTCGTGGCGCTCGACCACCTGGCCGTCGGTCACCACCTCGCACTGGTTGCCGGTGGCGCGCAGCAGCGTGCGCGCCGGCAGGCCGATGAAGCTGTAGCGGCCGAAACGCTCGCCGCCGACCACCGATTCGAGCAGGAAGCTGTGGCGCTGGCCGCCGGCCAGCTTGAGGTACAGCGACAGCGGCGTCTCGAGGTCGGCAAAGGCCTCGGTGATGAGCGGGATGCGGTTGAAGCCCTGCTCGGCAAGGCTCTTGAAGGCGAGTTCGGTGATCATGGCGACCCTGGGTCTCGGGGTGCCCGGCATGAAGCGGCAGGCACGCGGTGTTTGCGGTGTCCGGGCACTCAGGGCCCGGTGGAGAGCGGTCGACCCCGGGAAGGGTCAGGCGGAGCAGGGCCAGCGACGCCAGGGCCAGGCTCCCCGGTCGCGGGACCCTGCAGGCGGTGTCGAGACGATGGCGACGGCCACAAACATGCGACGAAGTCTATCAGCCCAGCATGGCGGCGAGTTCGTCGATGCGGTCGATGACGGCATCGCAGTCGACGGCCCGGACCGGTTCGCCGTGGTTGTAGCCGTAGCTCACCAGCACCACCGGGCAGCCGGCAGCGCGCGCGGCGGCGGCGTCGTTGCTCGAATCACCGACCATCAGCGTCGCCGCCGGCGCCGTGCCCAGCGCCAGGCAGGTCTGCAGCAGCGGCAGCGGGTCGGGCTTCTTGCGTGCAAAGGCGTCACCGCCGAAGGCGTGGTCGAAATAGCCCGACAGGCCCTTGGCGGCCAGCAGCGGGCGCGCAAACGAGGTCGGCTTGTTGGTCAGGCAGGCCAGCCGCAGGCCGCGTGCACGCAGCCCCTGCAGGCCCTCGACCACGCCGGGGAAGACGCTCGAATGCTGGCCGTTGATCTGCAGGTAATGGTGCTGGTAGCGGTCCCAGGCGCGGTCATACAGCACGGCCGGTGCGCCCACCTGTTCCAGCGTGCGGCGGATCAGGTGCTCGGAGCCCTTGCCGACGGTGAGCGCGATGAAATCGCGGCCGACCGCGGCAAAGCCCAGCTCGGCCAGCATGCGGCCGAGCGCAACCTCGAAGTCGCCGACGGTATCGACCATGGTGCCGTCGAGGTCGACGATGGCGGCTTGCAGGCGGGGCAGGCGCATCGCGTGCTCCTCAGGCCGCCGGCCGCGCCGGGATGGTCAGGCCACGCTGCACCGCCGGCCGCGCCAGGAAGGCCTCGCGCACGCGCTGCAGCTGCGGAAAGTCGGCCCAGCCCACCAGGTCGCCGGCACCATAGAAGCCGATCAGGTTGTTGACCCAGGGCCAGGTGGCGATATCGGCCACCGTGTAGTCGTCACCCATGATCCAGTCGCGGCCGGTCATGCGGCCTTCCAGCACGCCCAGCAGGCGGCGCGCCTCGGCCACGTAGCGGTCGCGCGGGCGCTTGTCCTCCCAGTCCTTGCCGGCAAATTTGTGGAAGAAGCCGACCTGCCCGAACATCGGCCCGATGCCGCCCATCTGGAACATCAGCCACTGCGTGGTTTCCCAGCGCCGGGCCGGGTCGGCGGGCAGCAGGCGGCCGGCCTTGTCGGCCAGGTACAGCAGGATGGCGCCCGATTCCCACAGCGCCAGCGGCTGCCCGCCGGGGCCATGGGGGTCGAGGATGGCCGGGATCTTGTTGTTCGGGTTGAGCGACAGGAAGGCGGGCGAAAACTGGTCGCGGGCATCGAAGCTCACCGCATGCGCCTCGTAGGGCAGGCCGGTCTCCTCGAGCAGGATCGAGACCTTCACGCCATTGGGCGTGGGCAGTGAATAGAGCTGGATGCGGTCGGGGTGGCGCGGCGGCCACCGGGTGGTGACGGGAAACAGGCTGAGATCGCTCATGCACCGGATTGTGACCGGCGGCCCCTCAGCCTGCAGGCACGACCCCGAAGACCTGGCGCAGGTAGGCCAGGAAGGTCTCGTCGTCGCACATCGTCTTGCCCGGGCTGTCCGAGAGCTTGGCCACCGGCTGGCCATTGACCTGGGTGAGCTTCATCACGATGTGCAGCGTCCTCAGCCCCATGTCGTTGGTGAGGTGCGTGCCGATGCCGAAGCCCAGCTGCGTGCGGTCGGCGAAGTGGCGGTACAGCATCAGCGCGCTGTCGATGTCCAGCCCGTCGCTGAAGACCAGGCGCTTGGTGTGCGCATCGATGCGCAGCTTGTCGTAATGCGCCAGCGCCTTCTCGCCCCAGACGACGGGGTCGCCGCTGTCATGGCGCAGGCCGTCGAAGAGCTTGGCGAAATAGAGGTCGAAGTCGGCCAGGAAGGCGTCCATGCCGATGACGTCGGTGAGCGCGATGCCGAGGTCGCCGCGGTATTCCTGCACCCAGCTCTCGAGCGCGGCCTTCTGCGAGTCACGCAGGCGCACGCCCAGCGCCTGGAAGCACTGCAGGTATTCGTGCGCCATCGTGCCGATGGGCACCAGGCCGAGCGCCATCGCCAGCCGCACGTTGGACGTGCCCTTGAAGAACTGCGGCAGCTCGCGGCGGAAGGTGTCGACCACCTCGCGCTGCCAGGAAAACGAGAAGCGCCGGCGCAGCCCGAAGTCGAACATCTCGAACGGGTGGCGGCGCGGCGGCTCCTGCTCGAAGGCGCGCAGCTTGTCGATCTTGGCGGCCAGCCGCCGGCGGCCTTCGGCATGCGCGGCGTCGGCGTCGAAACGGCGGAAATACAGCTCGTTGACGATCGCGAGCACGAAGATCTCGAAAGCCATCACGTGCACCTGCGGGCCGCGGGCGACGATCTCGAGCTCGTCGCCCTGGCGCGTCACGGTGATGAAGTCGCGCTGGAAGCGGAAGATGCGCAGGAAGTCGACGAAGTCGCTCTTGATGAAGCGCAGCCCCGACAGGTAGCGCAGTTCGTCGGCGCCGAAGCTCAAGGTGCAGAGGTGGTCGAGTTCGCGCTCGACCTCGCCCTGCAGCTCGGCCAGCGCATAGGCCGCCGGTCGGCGGTTGTGGAAGCGGTATTCGGCCTGCGTCTGCGGGAATCGATGCAGCATCGCCTGCCACATCGTGAACTTGTAGAGATCGGTATCGAGCAGGCTGGTGATGACGGGCGGCATCGCGGGCTTTCGCGGGCTTTCGCGGGCTTTCGCGGGTTTTCTTTCAGCCGCGCAGCGCCGACAAGGCCTCGGCGCAGCTCAGCGTGCGCAGCCCGCGTGCGCGCATGGCGTCGAGGAAGGCCGCCGCCTCGCGTTCGAAGCCAGCCACCGGGCTCATGGCGTCGACCAGCAACCACAGACGGCTCATGCCACCGCCCAGGTGCTCGACCAGGTGCTCGACGGTGGCCCTCACGCAATGGCTGCTGGCCTCGCCGGCGATCAGCAGCCGGTCGGCGATTGCCAGGTGCGCGATCAGCGCGCGGTTGAGCTGCGTGCCGGCGTCGTCGGCTGCGGGCACCTCGGCCATCACGGCGCTGTAGTGTTCGGTCCAGGGGTTGCTGCCTTTCATCAGCCGTTGGACGCTGCGCTGCGTGGCCTCTTCCCAGCGGTTGTAGGCGGCGCGCACGTCGGCATGCACGGCGTGGCCCCAGCTGCCGATCTCGCAGTGCACCGGCCACACCATCAGCGTGTAGCGGCCGCGCGCCTCCAGCTCGTCCAGGTAGGCCAGCACGCGCGGCAATGCCGCCTCGTCACGCGGGCGGAAGGCGCCGGTACGCACCTGCACCGCGGTGATGGGCGTGAACGGCGCCACCGCCCCGCCGTCGGCCGACTGCCAGAAGCCGGGGTGTGCGATGTCCAGCCGCAGGTGGCTGTCGAGCGTGACGGTGATGGCGGTCAGCTGTGTGGCCGCCGCGTCGATGAATGCCGCCACGCGCTGCAGGTCGGCATGCGCGCCGGCCACCGGCAAGGCCGGCGCCTCGCCGGGTGGGCATTGCGCCGGCGGCAGGTCGCAGAAGTCGTTCTGCGGGTCGATGAGCAGGAGGTGCGTGGTCACGCGCCGAAGTATCGGCGAGGGCGTAGGCCCACTGCTCAGGAGATGCTCTCGACCTGCCGCGACTGCTGGTAAGCGCTGCCGAAGCGGTTGGCCAGAAAAGCCGGCAGCGGCACCTGCTCCTGGCGGATGAAGCCGCGCGGCGGCAGCATGCCTTCGCGGAAGAGGTCGACCGCGGCGCACACGCCGGCGGCGGTGGTGATCTGGATCGCCGACCGGGCCGCCAGGCCATCGCCCCGCTCGGCGAAGATCTTGCGCGCAAACACCTCCTGCAGCAGCACGCCGTCGCGCAGGCCACTGACGGTGACGAAGACGAGCACCACGTCCTGCATCGTGCTGGGCACCGCGCGGCGCAGGATGGTCTTCAGCGTCTCGACGTCGTATTTGAGCTGCAGTTCGTCCAGCAGCACCTTCATCAGCGCGCGGTGGCCGGGGTAGCGCACGCTCTTGTAGTCCAGCGTCTGCACGCGGCCGCCCAGCGTGTCGCACAGCGTGCCCAGGCCGCCCGAGGTGTTGAAGGCCTCGTATTCGACGCCGTCCAGCGAGAAATGCTCCAACCCTTCCAGCGGCAGCGCCTCGATGCGGCGGCCTTCGTGGATGGCCTCGCAGGGGTGGCAATATTCGTTGATCAGGCCGTCGACCGACCAGGTCAGGTTGTATTTGAGCGCGTTGGTCGGGAAGGCGGGCAGCGCGCCGACGCGCATCTTGACCTCCTGCAGCGATTCGAAGCCCTGCGCCAGGTGGTGGGCGACGATGCCGATGAAGCCCGGCGCCAGCCCGCATTGCGGCATGAAGGCGGTGGGCGCGCCGTCGGCCAGGCGCTGGATGGCCTGGGTGGCGGCGACGTCCTCGGTGAGGTCGAAATAGTGGCACTGCGCCTCGCGCGCCTGCGTCGCGGCCAGCGTCGCCAGGTGGTAGGGCAAGGCATTGATGACCGCCTGCTGGCCGCGCAGCGCGCGCAGCAGCACGGCCGGGTCGGCGGTGTCGCCGGTGCTGCGATGCACCGGCAGCGGGCCCAGGCGCGCCAGCGCGGCCTCGTCGCGGTCGAGCACGGTCAGTTCGTAGTCGCCGCTGGTGGCCAGCAGGCGGGCGATGGTCTGGCCGATGTGGCCGGCGCCAAGCAGGGTGATGCGCATGGGGGACTCCGTCGACAGTGACGGCAGTCTGGGCGCCACGCCCGTCGAAAACCAGTGCGCTAACGGCGAAAGATTGGCTCGACCCGCCGAAGCGGCAGCAACGGCCGCCGATTCGTCAGCGCGGCAGTGGCATGCCGTTGAGCGCCTGCGCGATCTCGGCGGCCTGCCAGACCGCGATGCGGTGGCGGGCGGCAAAAGGCCGCGCCGCATCGCTGAGCCCGCCCAGGCCGATCAGCAGCGCATCGGCCACGTCGGCCTGTTCGCGTGCGGCCTGCAGCGCGCGCAGTGCCTCCAGCCCGGTCTGCGCCGATTTCCAGCGGCGCGCGCTGACCAGCATGCGCCGGCCCTGGCGTTCGAGTTCGAAGTCGAAGGCCTCGGACTTGACGCGCTGCACCGTCCAGCCGTCGCGCCGGAAGGCCTGTTCCAGCAGCGCCGAAAACGCCGGCCAGGCCATGCGCGAGACGGCCTCGCGCGTGGCCTCGACGCGCGCCGTGCTCGGCAGCTTCCACTGCCGCCACGCGGCCACTGCGGCGATGACGAGGAAGGGAAAGCCGCTGAAGGCACCGACCGCCTTGTAGTCGGGGGGCAGCAGCGCCCCGGCCACGAGGCCGATCGCCGCCGCAATGCCGAAACTGACCCACCACGGCTTGCGCAGCAGCACCGCAAACAGCGAGTTGGGCGCCATCTTCAGCTTCACGCCGGCCTTTCGGGGTCGGTGGAAGGGGAAGCTCAGCGCGCCAGTTCGCGGCGCATGGCGTCGATCACGGCGCGGTAGTCGGGCTGGCTGAAGATCGCGCTGCCGGCCACGAAGGTATCGGCACCGGCGTCGGCCACGCGGCGGATGTTGTCGACCTTGATGCCGCCGTCGACCTCCAGACGGATGTCGCGACCGCTGGCCTCGATGAGCTTGCGCGCGCGCTCGACCTTGCGCAGCGCGCTGTCGATGAAGCTCTGGCCGCCGAAGCCGGGGTTGACGCTCATGATGAGCACCAGATCGACCTTGTCGATCACCCAGTCCAGCACGTCCAGCGGCGTGGCCGGGTTGAACACCAGGCCGGAGAGCTTGCCCTCGGCGCGGATCAGCTGCAGCGTGCGGTCGACATGCGTGCTGGCGTCGGGGTGGAAGCTCACCAGGTCGGCGCCGGCCTTGCAGAAGGCCTGCGCCAGCGCGTCGACCGGCTGCACCATCAGGTGCACGTCGATCGGCGCCGTGGTGTGCGGCCGCAGCGCCTGGCAGACCATCGGGCCGAAGGTGAGGTTGGGCACGTAATGGTTGTCCATCACGTCGAAGTGGATCCAGTCGGCACCGGCGGCGACGACGGCTTTCACCTCGTCGCCCAGGCGGGCGAAGTCGGCGGACAGGATCGAAGGGGCGATGCGGTAGGTCTTCATGAGCCGCGCATTCTAGGCGGCACCCCCCCCCCCCGGCTGCGCTCTAACATCGCCGGCCGCGATCGCGGCGAGTGTGCGGAAGGATTCGACCCTTGACCACCGTTTCGGACATCGGCACCCCCGCTTCGTCCGGCCTGAACCACATCGATGCGCTGCTGGCCAGCGGCCCGGGCTGGAATTGGCTGACCCCGGCGCGCGAGACGCTGCGCTATACCTTCTCGCTCGATGGGGGGTCGCACGAAGCCGGCGGCACCCATCTCGCCGGCACGCCGGTGGCGTTCAACGCCCGGCAGCAGGCGGCCGCGGCGCAGGCCCTTGACCGGCTGCAGCAGATCACGGGCATCGAATTTGTGGCCACCGCAGATCCCGCAGCCGCCGACCTGCACTTCGCGGCGGTCGACCTGGTCGGCCCCACGGTGGCGGGGTTTACCAGCATCCGTTCGAGCTACCGCTACAGCGGCGGCGAGGTACTCGCCTACGACGCCGACGCCTGGGTCTATCTGGACCATGCCGAGTTTGCCGCTGCCAACGGCAACCCGGAACCCGGGACCACCGGCTACGAGGTGCTGCTGCACGAGCTGGGGCATGCGGTCGGGCTCAAGCATCCCTTCGAAGGCGGCGTCCGGCTCGGCAGCGCCGTGGACTCGACGCAATTCACGCTGATGTCCTACACCGCGGACGGCGGCCCGCATGCCGACTTCGCGCCCTATGACGTCGCGGCGCTCGCCTTCCTGTACGGCGGCGATGGCCTCGGCGGTGCGCTGGGCCAGGGCGGCAGCGGCCAGTACCTGATCGGCACCGCGGCGGCGGACCGCATCACGGGCGGCCGCGGCCGCGATCGACTCGAGGGCAGCGGCGGCGACGACGGCATCGACGGTGGTGACGGCATCGACACCGCCGTCTATGCGCGGCCACGCACCGACTACCAGGTCGGCCCCGGCGGCTCGTCGGTGCGCGCGCTGGCCGGCAACGAAGGCAGCGACCTGCTGCAGCGGACCGAGCGCATTGCCTTTGCCGATGGCTCGCTGGCGTTCGACCTGGACGGTCCGGCCGGGCTGGTGGCGCGCCTGCTGGGGGCGGTCTTCGGGCCTGACGGGGTCGCCAATGCGGCTTACGCCGGCATCGGGCTGGCTGCCGTCGACGCCGGCCTCGGCGGCGTCGGGCTGGCCCAGATGGCGCTCGACGCGCGCCTGGGGCCCGGATTCGAACCCACCGCCGAGATCACGCTGCTCTACCAGAACCTGCTGCGCCGGGATCCGCAGGACGACGAGATGGGCCACTGGCTGGGCACGCTGGCCTCCGGTCAGTTCACACCGGCGTCGCTGGCCCTGATGGCTGCCGAGCTCGATGTCAACGCGTACAACATCGACCTCGTCGGGCTGGCCGCCAGCGGCCTGGCCTTCGGTTGAGGGGCAATCGGCCACTGCGGACCAGGGGCGGGCAGCGCACCTCGATAATCCTCCCATGAATCGACCGGAGTTCACCTGCGAGGTGCGCGTGCAGTACGTGCCCGAACAGTCGCAGCCGCCCGAAGGGCCGTTCGCCTTTGCCTATACCGTGACCATCCGCAACAGCGGCAGCGTCACCGCGCAGCTGGTCGGCCGCCAGTGGCTGATCACCGACGCCAACGGCCGGCAGGAGGAGGTGCGCGGGCTGGCCGTCGTCGGCCACCAGCCACTGCTCAAGCCCGGCGAGACCTTCGAATACACCAGCGGCACGCGCATCGCCACGCCCCACGGCAGCATGCGCGGCACCTATTTCTGCATGACGGAGGACGCGCGCGCCTTCGAGGCGCCGGTGCCCGAATTCCAGCTCGTCTTCCCCGGCCTGTTGCACTGATGGGTTCGACCTGGGACCTGACCGCGCTGGTCAACGCCGCCGACGCGCGCGCGCCGCAGGCCGAGCGCCACCTGTGGCTGGTGCGGCTGATGGAATGGCTGCGCCACGCGCCCACCGCCCCGTCCGCGCCGGCCGCGGGCGAAGGCCGCACGCCGCTGCCCCTGCTGCGCCTGCGCCACCTGCTCAATGTGGTCGAGCAGCACCCGGCGGTGCGCGCGCAGGTGCAGGGCCTGCTGAGCGCGTTCTGGCGCGACATCGACGCCGCCGCGCTGTTTGCGGATTTCGGCTTCGGCTCGCGGCTGTCGCTGCGCAGCGAACTGCTCGGCCGCATCCGCCGCCGCCTGCTGCCGGGCACGCCGGAAACGGCCGACCTGGCCGACCTGTTCCAGCTGCTCTTCGAGCCCGAAGACCTCTCCTGGATCGAGGCCATCGACGAATCGACGCTGTCGCGCGTGGCGGCGCTGCTGGCCACGCCCGATGCCGCCTGGCGCGCGGCGCTGACCGAGGCCGTCATCATCCTCGTCAGCGCGGTGCATGCCTCGGGCTATGCGCCGGCGCTGCGCCTGCGCATGGACCGCGAGCTGCTCGTCAACGAGCCCTTCCGCCAGCTGACGATAGGCAGCAACGCGCTGCGCCAGGCGCTGGCCGACGGCTCGCAGGACGAGGTGCTGCAGCACTCGCGCATGCTGCGCACGCTGCTCGACGCCTGCCGCCGCGCCGCGGCCAGCGTGTCCGACCACCTCGAAGCCTATGGCGTATCGGTCGACATCGTCTACGAGGTCGATCAGCTGCGCGCGCGCACGCGCCGCATCGAGCTGCTGCTCGACGCCCTGCTGGCGCCGCAGCCCCAGCCCGAACTGCTGCGCCTGCTGCGCGAACTGGTGCGCGTGGCCGGCCAGCAGCGCGGCATCCGCGCCGTGATGGCGCGCCACTATTCGCTGCTGGCGCGCCGGGTGGCCGAGCGCCACGCCGAGACCGGCAGCCACTACATCACCCGCGACCGGGGGGAATACCTGGGCATGCTGCGCATGGCCCTGGGCGGCGGCGCCATCATCGCCGGCACCACCTTCGTCAAATTCGCCGTCGTGGCGATCGGGCTGTCGGCGTTCTGGACCGGCTTCTGGGCCGGCGCCAACTATGCCGTCAGCTTTCTCGTCGTCATGCTGCTGCACTGGACGGTGGCCACCAAGCAGCCGGCGATGACCGCGCCGGCGCTGGCCGACAGCCTGCCGCGCGGCGAGGGCAACGACGAAGCCACGCTCGAGGCCTTCGTCGACCGCGTGGTGCAGCTCATCCGCTCGCAGATCGCCGGCATCGTGGGCAACCTGCTGGCCTGCGCGCCGCTGGTGCTGGCCGTGCAGTGGCTGGCGGTGGCGGTCTTCGGGCAGCCGCTGGTGGGCGAGCCGCCGTCGCAGTATGTGCTGCACTCGCTCACGCTGCTCGGCCCCACGGCGCTGTTCGCGGCCTTCACCGGCGTGCTGCTGTTTGCCAGCTCGCTGGTGGCGGGCTGGGCGGAAAACTGGTTCGTCTTCCACCGCCTGGACAGCGCCATCGCCTGGAACCCGCGCATCGTCGCGCGGCTGGGGGCGGCACGCGCGCTGCGCTGGGCCACCTGGTGGCGCGCCAACATCTCGGGCGTGGCGGCCAATGCGTCGCTGGGCATGATGCTGGGGCTGGTGCCGGCGCTGCTGGGCTTCGTCGGCGTGCCGCTGGACGTGCGCCACGTGACGCTGTCCACCGGCCAGCTGGCCGCGGCGCTCGGCGGCCTGGGCCTGCAGGCGCTGTCGATGCCGGCCTTCTGGTGGTGCGCGGCGGCCATTCCCGTGACCGCGGTGCTCAACCTGACGGTCAGCTTCTGGCTCGCCTTCCGCGTGGCGCTGCGCTCGCGCGGCATCGAGCTGCGCGAGCGCCACCGCATCGGCGCCGCCATCCAGGCGCGCCTGCGGCGCGACCCGTTGAGCTTCATCTGGCCGCGGGCCTGACGCTCTATTCCGGCGGCTCTTCGCGCCCGGGCTCGCCCCTGGGCCGGCCGGCAAACATGGTCCACCAGACGATCAAGACCAGGATGACCAGGGCCGCCAGCGCTTCGACAATGAGCAGCCACATGATCCGGGCGAGCCAGCGTGTTGCAGGGGCCGCGATTCTAGGAGCGCTGGCGGCCTGCGGCAGCGCACCGCCGGCACAGCCCCAGGCGCCGGTGGTGGATCGCCTCCCCGCTGCCGCGCCCGCACCGGCAACCGTGGCGTCGGCACCCGCCGCCCCTGCGCCCGGCCCGGTGATCGAGCGAGCGCGGGCCCGCTGGGTGGCGGCCCGCTGGTCCGACCTGCCCGGCTTTGCCGCCGACCGCGCCACCGAGCTGTGGCCGGCGCTGCTGGCCGGCTGCGCGCGCCCGGCGCCGGGCTGGAGCGAGGCCTGCGCACGCGCGCTGCTCGACCCGCCCGCGGGCGACGACGGCGTGCGCCGCTGGCTGGGCCGCCACCTGCAGCCCTGGCGTGTGGAGGCGGCCGACGGCAATGCCGAAGGCCTGGCCACCGGCTATTTCGAGCCCAGCCTCGAGGCCAGCCGCCAGCCGCGCGGCAACTTCCGCGTGCCGTTGCACGCAGCGCCGGCCGAGCTGATGGCCAACCCGCCGCCGCGCAAGCCCTGGTATACGCGCCAGCAGCTCGACACGCTGCCGGCCGCGCGCGCCGCGCTGCGCGGGCTGGAGATCGCCTGGATCGAAAACCCGCTGGACGCGCTGCTGCTGCAGGTGCAGGGCTCGGGCCGGCTGCGCATCACCGAACCCGATGGCCGCGTCAGCCGCGTGCGCCTGGCCTTTGCGGCGCACAACGAGCAACCCTACCGCTCGCTCGGCCGCTGGCTGATCGACCAGGGCGAGCTGAATGCCGACCAGGCCTCGTGGCCCGCCATCAAGGCCTGGGCCCAGCGTGACCCGAAGCGCCTGCCCGAATTGCTGTGGGCCAACCCGCGCGTCGTCTTCTTCGGCGAGGAGCCGCTGCTCGACCCTGCACAGGGCCCGCGCGGCGCGCAGGGCGTGCCGCTGACGCCGGGGCGCTCGGTGGCTGTCGACCCGCTGGCGGTGCCGCTGGGCGCGGTGCTGTGGCTGGACACCACCGAGCCGCTGTCGAGCACGCCGCTGCGCCGCCTGGCGATGGCGCAGGACACCGGCAGCGCCATCACCGGCGCCGTGCGCGCCGACCTCTTCTTCGGCTGGCAGCCCGACGCCGAGCAACTGGCCGGCCGCATGAAGCAGCCGCTGCGCTGGTGGGTGCTGTGGCCGCGGGGAACACCGCCCAACGGGCCTTGATCGAGGTCAGTTTCGATACCGGTGGGGGTGACAGCGGTATCCGTCTGTCAGCAGACGGACGAACTTCAGCCGGCCTTCAGCATCGGCCCGGACCATGTTCGTCGAAGCCCGCCGGGCCCAACGACCGAGGTCACCATGTTTGTGTTCCGACTCCCCCGATCCGCACGCGCTTGCGCCGCCGCCGCGGCCTGCGCGCTGCTGGCGACAGCCGCCCCGGCACAGACCGTGCCCGCGGGCCGCCTGCTGGCGTCGAACTGCTTCCAGTGCCACGGCACCAACGGCAAGGGGCCGGGCTTCGACCGCCTGGCCGGCAAGTCGGCCAGCGACATCTACCACGAGCTGATCGAGTTCCGTGACGGCAAGCAAGGCCCCGGCATCATGGCCAGGCATGCCCTGGGGTACAGCGACGCGCAGTTGCGCGAGATCGCCGCCTATTTCGCCACCCAACGCTGACCCGGAGCCCCCCATGGACCGCCGACAACTCCTGCGCGCCGTGGCCGGCGCTGCCGCGGGCTTCAGCCCGCTGCTCGCCCTCGCCGACGACGACCGGAAGACCCGCCGCAAGTCCGGCAGCAGCACGCCCCAGGCCCTGCCGGCGCCGACCAGCCCCAAGGCCCGCGTCATCGTGCTCGGTGGCGGCATGGGCGGCACCACGCTCGCCAAATACCTGCGGATGTGGGGCGACGCGGTCGACGTCACGCTGGTCGATCGCAACCCGAGCTACACCTCCTGCATCATGAGCAGCCTGGTGCTGACCGGGCAGCGCAGCATGAGCAGCCTGGCCTTCGGCTACGACAACCTGCGCACCCGCTACGGCGTGCGCACGGTCTTCGGCGAGGTGGTCGCGATCGACCCCGTGGCCTGCCGCGTGACGCTGCAGGGCGGCACGGTGCTGCAGGGTGACCGCCTGGTGCTGGCGCCGGGCATCGCCTTCGACGAGGTGCCGGGGCTGACGCAGCCCGACGCCATGCCCCACGCGTGGAAGGCGGGCCCGCAGACCAGCCTGCTGGCGCGCCAGCTCGCCGCCATGCCGACCAACGGCGTGGCCGTGCTGACGATCCCGGCCGTGCCCTACCGCTGCCCGCCGGGGCCCTACGAGCGCGCCTGCCTGATCGCCGACTGGCTGCGCCTGCGGAAGCCGCAGGCCAGGCTGATCGTGCTCGACGCCAACCCCGATTTCGTGACCGAGAAGGACAATTTCAGCCGCGCCTTCTTCGACCTGCACGGTCGCGTCATCGAATACCGCACCAACGTGATCATCGACAGCGTCGACCCGACGAGCAGGACGCTGTTCACCAACGGTGGTGCGGTGCGCGGCGACGTGGTCAACCTGATCCCGCGCCAGCGCGCGCCGCAACTGCTGGCCGACGCCGGGCTGCTGAACGCCACCGGCGGGCGCTTCGCGGCGGTCGACGTGCTGAGCTATGCCAGCACCGCGGCGCCGTCCACGCACGTGATCGGCGACGCCAGCGCCACCACGCAGCCGAAGGCCGGCCACATCGCCAACCAGGAGGCCAAGGTCTGCGCCGATGCGCTGGCGCGCCTCTTTGCCGGCGGCAGCCCCGACCCGGCACCGGTGACCAACTCGGCCTGCTACTCGACGATCACCATGAGCAAGGCCTCGTGGCTGCATGCGCTGTACCAGTACGACGCCGCCAGTGCCAGCATGAAGCCGGTGGCCGCGGGCAGCGGCGCCTCGGTCGGCTGGAACGGCGACCACTTCGAGGACATGGGCACCTGGTTTACGGCGTTGATGGCCGATACCTTCGCCTGACGCCGCCTTCTCGCCGCGGTCCCGTAGCATGCGGGCCGCCATGCGAGCGATCCGTCATCTGCCCTGGCTGGCCGCGCTGGCGGCCGGCTGCACCATGCTGCCGGCCGACGCGCCCGGGCCGGCGCCGGGCCCCGCTGCCGCTGCGCTCGACCGCGAGCTTGCTGCCCTCGTCACCGACCCGCGGCAGCCGGTGCTGGCCGTGGCCGCGATCGCCATCCGCGACGGCCGCATCGTCCATGCCAGCCAGTTTGGCTGGCGCCACCTGGGCGGCGCCGGCGAGCCGCCGCTGCCGGTGACCGGGCGCACGCTGTTTCGCGTGGCCTCGATCAGCAAGCTGGTGGTGGCGGTGGGGGTGATGCGGCTGGTCGAGCAGGGCCTGCTCGACCTCGATGCCGATGTGAGCGTGGCGCTCGGCTGGCCACTGCGCCACCCGCAGTTTCCGGGCCTGCCGATCACGCTGCGGCTGCTGCTGAGCCACCGCTCGGGGGTGTCCGACGGCGGCGAGCGTTATGCCTTCGACGGCCGCACCGCGCTGCAGGACGTGCTGCAGCCCGGCGGGAGCCTCTACGCCGACGGCCGCAACTGGTCGCGCGACGTGGCACCCGGCACGCGCTTCGAATATGTCAACCTGAATTTCGGCGTCATCGCGCAGGTGATGGAGCGTGCCAGCGGCGAGCGCTTCGACCGCCTGATGCAGCGCCTGGTGCTGCAGCCGCTGGGGCTGCGCGGTGGTTTCGACCCGGCGGACTTCCCCGCCGCCGACCAGACCGATATCGCCACGCTCTACCGCAAGCGCCGCAGCGAAGGCGAGCGCGACATCTGGGATCCGGCCGGCCCCTGGGTCGTGCAGGCCGATGACTTTCGCCACCGGCCGCCGGCTCCGCCCGAAGGGCTGGACGGCTACGTCATCGGCCGCAACGGCACGCTGTTCGGCCCGCAGGGGCGGCTGCGCATCTCGGTGCGCGACCTGGGCACGCTGATGCAGGTGCTGCTCGACCAGGGCCGCCACCAGGGCCGGCCCTTCCTGCAGCCCGCGTCGGTGGCACTGCTGGCCAGCGAGCAATGGCGGCGCGACGGCGCAGCACCGGGCGGCGAGAACGTCGGCGCCTGTTCCTGGGGCCTGGGTGTGCAGCGCTTCACCGACCGCGCCGAGGCCGGCTGCGGCGACCGTCTGGTCGAGGGGGGTGGCTTCACCGGCTGGGGCCACTTCGGCGACGCCTACGGGCTGATGGGTGTCTTCGCGCTCGACCCGCTGCAGCGCCGCGGCATGGTGGTCATCGTCGCCGGGCCGGGGGTCGATCCGCAGGCGCATCCCGGCCACTGGTCGGCGCTGTCGCGCTGGCAGGAGATCGCGCTGACGGCCGTGCACCGCCATGCGCTGTCGGCCGCGGCCCCGATGCGATAGCCTGCGGTCATGCTGAAGACCGAATCACCGAGCGACGAACACGCCGACCTCGACTGCTACCCGACGCTGAAGCTGGTGCAGGCACTGGCCACCGACCAGCAGCGGGCGGTGCAGGCCGTGCGCGACGCGGCACCCAAGCTGGCGCTGGCGGTGGAGGCGGCGCTGCCGCGCATCGAATCCGGCGGGCGGCTGGTGTATGCCGGTGCCGGCACGTCGGGGCGGCTGGGGCTGCTGGACAGCGTCGAGCTCAATCCCACCTTCGGCTGGCCGCAGGACCGCGTGCTGGCGCTCATCGCCGGCGGCCGCGGGGCGCTGGTCGAGGCGGTGGAAGGCGCCGAGGACGACAGCGAGCAAGGCGCCATCGACATCCGGCTGCACGAGGTGGGCGGCAACGACGTCGTGCTGCTGATCGCCGCGTCGGGCACCACGCCCTATGTGCTGGGTGCATTGCAGGCCGCCCGCGCCGCGGGCGCGCTGACCATCGGCATCGCCAACAACCCCGGCTCGCCGCTGGCGCGCGACGCCGAGATCGGCATCGTGCTCGACACCGGGCCGGAAGCCATCTCGGGCAGCACGCGGCTGAAGGCGGGCACGGCGCAGAAGATCGCGCTCAATACCTTCTCGTCGGCGCTGATGGTGCGGCTGCACAAGGTCTACGGCAACCTGATGGTCGACCTGCGCGCCACCAATGCCAAGCTGCGCCGGCGCGCGCTGGCGCTGACGATGCACGCCAGCGGCGCCGACGAGCTGGCCGCCGAGCGCGCGCTGCGCGACAGCGGCTTTCGCGTCAAGGTGGCCATCGTCGCGCTGCGCGCGGGGGTGTCGGTGCACGAGGCCGGCGCACGGCTGGAGGCCTGCCGCGGCAGCGTGCGCGAGGCGCTGGCCGCACCGACGTGAACCGTTCCCCCTGGTGGTGGATCCCCAGCCTCTACTACGGCCAGGGCCTGCCCTATGTGGTGGTGATGACGCTGGCGGTGGTGCTGTACAAGAACCTGGGCCTGGACAACACCGCCATCGCGCTCTATACGAGCTGGCTCTACCTGCCCTGGGTGATCAAGCCGCTGTGGTCGCCGCTGGTCGAGCTGCTGCGCACCAGGCGCTGGTGGATCGTCAGCCTGCAGCTGGTGGTGGGCGCGGCGCTGGCGGCGGTGGCACTGACGCTGCCGATGGCCGGCTTCCTGCAGATGAGCCTGGCGGTCTTCTGGCTGCTGGCCTTTGCATCGGCCACGCACGACATCGCCGCCGACGGCTTCTACCTGCTGGCGCTGCGCCAGCACCAGCAGGCGGCCTTTGTCGGCGTGCGCAGCCTGTTCTACCGCGCGGCGATGATCAGCGGCCAGGGCGGCCTGGTCTATGCGGCCGGCCGGCTGGCCGAAGCCAGCGGCAACGTGGTGCTGGCCTGGCAGCTGGTCTTCGGCCTGCTCGCGGGCTTGTTCGTGGCGCTGGCGCTGTGGCACCAGGCGCTGCTGCCGCGCCCCGCGGCTGACCGCGCCGCGGCGCCGGGCGGTGGCTTGTGGACCGGTTTTGCCGAGACCTTCGCCTCGTTCTTCCGCCGGCGCGACATCGTGCTCGTGCTGGCCTTTCTGCTGCTGTTCAGGCTGGGCGAGGCGCAGCTCGTCAAGCTGCTCACGCCCTTCCTGCTCGACGGCACCGACCGCGGCGGGCTGTCCTTGAGCACGGCGCAGGTCGGGCTCGTCTACGGCACGGTGGGCGTGGGCGCGCTCACCATCGGCGGGCTGCTCGGCGGCTGGGTGATCTCGCGCCACGGGCTGGCGCGCTGGCTGTGGCCGATGGTCGCCGCCATCCACCTGCCCAACCTGCCGTACATCGCACTGGCGGCCTGGCAGCCGCAGAACCCCTGGCTCGTCGCCGCCGTGGTGGCCGCTGAACAGATGGGTTATGGCTTCGGCTTCGCGGCCTACCTGATGGTGATGATCTGGGCCGCCGAGGGCCCCAGCAAGACCGCGCATTACGCGCTGTGCACGGGCTTCATGGCGCTGGGCATGATGCTGCCGGGCATGGCCAGCGGCTGGCTGCAACAGCAGCTGGGCTACCCGCTGTTCTTCGCCTGGGTGTGCCTGTGCACGTTGCCGTCGGTGGCGGTGGCGGCACGGCTGCGCATCCCGCGCGAATTCGGTCGCAAGGCCGACGGGGACAGCGCGTGACGTCGACCCGCCGCCGCTGGCTGCAGGCCGCCGCCGTGGTGCCCTGGCTGACTGCATGCACGCTGCCGCGCCACGGCGAGCCGCCACCGCCGCTGCCACGCGAATTCCGCGCCGCCTGGGTGGCGACGGTGGCAAATATCGACTGGCCCAGCCGTCCGGGGCTGCCGGCCGCGCAGCAGCGCGCCGAGATGCAGGCGCTGCTCGACCGCGCGCAGGCCATCGGCCTGAATGCGCTGGTGCTGCAGGTGCGGCCCGCCGCCGACGCCCTCTACCCGTCGGCGCTGGAGCCCTGGAGCGAATACCTCACCGGCGCCAGCGGCCAGCCGCCCGACGAAGCCTGGGACCCGCTGGCCGAATGGGTGGACGGCGCGCACCGCCGCGGGCTGGAGCTGCACGCCTGGTTCAACCCCTACCGCGCGCGCCACCCGTCGGCGCGCAGCGAGCCGGCCGCCACGCACGTGGCGGTCGCCGACCCGGCGATCGTCCGGCCTTATGGCGAATGGCTGTGGATGGACCCGGCCGAGCCGCGTGCCGCGCAGCGCATGCTCGACGTCGTGCTGGACGTGCTGCACCGCTACGACGTGGACGGCGTGCACATCGACGACTATTTCTACCCCTACCCCGTCCACGACGCGCAGGGTGTGGCGCTGCCCTTCCCCGACGACGCCGCCTGGCAGCGCCACCTCGACGCCGGCGGCGCGGGTGATCGCGCCGCCTGGCGGCGCGCGCAGGTGGATGCGCTGGTCGAGCGGCTGCACCGCGAGGTCCACGCCGCCAGGCCCTGGGTGCGCTTCGGCATCAGCCCTTTCGGCCTGCCGCGCCCGGATCGCCGGCCGCCGGGCATCAGCGGCTTCAGCCAGTACGACCAGCTGCATGCCGACGTCGAGCGCTGGCTCGCCGAAGGCTGGCTGGACTACCTGGCGCCGCAGCTGTACTGGCCGATCGCGCAGGCGGCGCAGGCCTTCCCGGTGCTGCAGGCAGCGTGGCGCGCCGGCAACGTGCAGGGCCGGCACCTGTGGCCGGGCCTGTTCACCAGCCGCCTGGGCGCCGAGCGCAACGCCTACGACGCCGACGAGGTGCTGGCCCAGGTGGCGCTGACGCGGCGCGACGGTGCGGCCGACGACGGCCACCTGCACTTCAGCATGGCGGCCTTGCTGCACAACCGCGACGGCATCGCCGAGCGCCTGCGCGCGGGCCCCTATGCACAGCCGGCGCTGACGCCGGCCACGCCCTGGCTGGCCGAGCCGCCACCGCAGCCGCCGGCATTCACCTGGCATGCGCGCACGCGGCGCCTGGCACTGCGCCAGGGCGAAGGCCCGCCGCTGCGCCAGGCCGTGCTGTGGACGCGCCAGGGCGGGCGCTGGCAGTGGCAGGCGCAGCCGCTGCCGCAGGCGCAGCCCCTGCCGCTGCCGGACGCCGCCGAAGCCGCCTGGCTGCTGGGCATCGGCCGCACGGGGCTGGAGAGCCAGCCGCGCCCGCTGCTGGCGATTTGAACTCGAGTTGGACCTTGAACATCCCGCTCCGACAGCGGCAATTTCAAGGTACGACGGTCCATGCCGACGCCCATCGCCCGCCCTGCCCTGATGGCCGCTGTGCCGGGCGGCGCTACCTCGACCACCTGACGCAGCTGTTCAGGGTGCGCCAGCTGCAGCCCTGGTTCGAGAACCTGGGCAAGCGCCAGGTCAAGTCGCCCAGGCTCTACTTCCGCGACACCGGCCTGCTGCACGAGCAGCTGGGCATTGCGGACCCGACGGCGCTGCTGCTGCATCCGCGCAGCGGGGCCTCCTGGGAAGGCTTCGTCATCGAGCAGCTGCTGGCCGTCGCGGCGCCCGATCGAGCCTTCTTCTGGTCCACCCATGCCGGCGCCGAGCTCGACCTGTTGCTGTTCAAGGACGGTCGCCGCGTTGGCGTCGAGATCAAGCGCAGCGATGCGCCGACCCTGACGCCGTCGTTGACCATCGCGCAGCGCGACCTGCAGCTGGATGCGCTGCATGTCGTCTATCCCGGCGACCGGCGCTACCCGCTGGCGCCCGGCATCGACGCAGTGCCGCTGTGGGCGATGCTGCCGGGCTGACGCCCGTCAACGGGTCACCGAGACGCCGCGGCATTCCCGCCGGTTATGCCCGCTGCCCATGCTTTCATTGGCCGCCGCCACGGACCCTGCCTAACCTGCGCCCTCTTCCACGCTCGCGGGGTCAGGGTTTGAGCGCATCGTCGGCCAGGGCAGGCCGGCCCGAACTGGGCCTGGGCATCGACGCCGGCGGCACGCGCACGCGCTGGGCGCTGGCGTCGCCCGCGGGCGAGTTGCTGGCCGAGGGCAGCGCGCCCGGCATGAGCGGCGTGCAGCTGGCCACCAAGGCTGGCCAGCAGGCGGTGCGCGATGCGCTGGCGGCGCTGGCCGCCGATGTGCTGGCCGTCGGCCGCCCGGCGCAGGTGCATGCCGGGCTCACCGGCTACGGCGGCGTGCCCGAACCGCTGTCGGGCCTGATCCGCACGCCGCTGGGCCTGGCGGCCGACGCGGTGACCCTCGTCACCGACATCGAGGTCGCCTACCTCGACGTCTTCCAGCCCGGCGAGGGCTACCTCGTCCATGCCGGCACCGGGTCGATCGCCGCCTTCATCGACGAAGCGGGCACCTTCCACCGCGCCGGTGGCCGCGGTGGCGTCATCGACGACGGCGGCAGCGGCTTCTGGATCGCACGCCAGGCGCTGCGCCACATCTGGCGCACCGAGGACGAGGCCCCCGGCGCATGGCAGGCCTCGCCGATGGCGCGCGAGGTCTTCGACCATGTCGGCGGCAGCGACTGGCACCACAGCCGCGCCTTCGCCTACGGCGTCGACCGCGGCGAGATGGGCAAGCTGGCACTGGCCGTGGCCGCCGCGGCCGGCACCGATCCGGCGGCGCTGCACCTGCTGCAGTCGGCCGGCCGCGAGCTGGGCCGGCTGGCGCAGATCCTCGTGCGGCGCTTCGGGCCGCGGCCGGTGGCACTGGCCGGGCGCGTCTTCCAGCTGCACCCGGTGATCGAGCAGGCCTGCCGCGCGATGGTGCCCGCCGGGGTGCCGATGCGCCTGCGCGTGAGCCACGGTCACCATGCCGCGGCGCGCATCGCCGCGCGCGCCGCGGCCAGGGTGGCGGCATGACGGCCCGACGCCGCGTCACGCTGGCCGCGCTGACGGCCCTGGCGGCCGCGCTGGCCGGCTGCGCCGGGCCGCGCATCGACACGCGCTACATGTCCATCAGCCAGGGCCCGCGTGTCGACCTGCTGGTCATCCACTACACGGTGCTGAATTTCGAGGACTCGCTGCGCGTGCTGACGCAGCAGGTCGTCAGCAGCCATTACCTGGTCGACGTCGACCCGCCGACCATCTACCGCCTGGTGCCCGAGGACCGGCGCGCCAACCACGCCGGCCTCAGCGCCTGGGGGCGGCGCCAGCTGCTCAACATGTCGTCGATCGGCATCGAGATCGTCAACCCGGGCCGCATCCAGACGCCCGAGGGTGAGCGCTATGCACCGTTTCCGCCGCAGCAGATCGACGCCGTGGTGGCGCTGGTGCGCGACATCGTGCGCCGCTGGGGCATCCCGAAGGAGCGCGTGGTCGGCCATGCCGACATCGCCCCCGGCCGCAAGCAGGACCCGGGGCCGATGTTTCCGTGGAAGCGGCTGGCCGACGAAGGGCTGGCGGTCTGGTTCGACGAGGCCCGCGCCGCCGCGCTGCGCCCGCCGTACGAGCAGCAGCTGCCCGATCTCGGCTGGTTCCAGCAGCGGCTGGCGCAATTTGGCTACCTGGTGCCGCTGGACGGCGCCACCGGGCTGATCGACAGCGCCACGCGCGACGTGCTGGTCTCCTTCCAGATGCGCTTTCGCCCGGCGAAATACGACGGCGAGCCCGATGCCGAGACGGCGGCCATCCTGGCGGCGCTGACGCAGCCGTGATGCACGCGGCACAGGCGGGGCCGCTTCGTAGAATGCGGCCAGCCCCGACACTGCCATGCGCCTGCGCCACATCGAAGTCTTCCACGCGGTGATGCAGGCCGGCACCATCAGCGGCGCCGCGCAGGTGCTGCACATCTCGCAGCCGGCGGTCACCAAGGTGCTGCAGCACTGCGAACTGCAACTGGGCCTGCCGCTGTTCGAGCGCATCCGCGGCAAGCTCTACCCGCGGCCCGAGGCGCACCGGCTGTTTGCCGAGACCGAAAAGCTCACGCGCGACCTCGCCGGCATCCGCCGCCTGGCGGCGTCGCTGAAGCACAAGTCGGTCGAAACCATCCGGCTGGTGGCCACGCCCTCGCTGGCCTTCAGCGTGCTGCCGCCGGCGCTGGCCGCCTGGCGCGCCGATTTTCCGCACACGCAGTGCGAACTGGGCACGCAGCACACCGACGAGATCGTCAACATCCTGCGCATCGGCGAGGCCGACCTCGCGCTGTCGCTGCAGGACCCGCGCCATCCGAGCATCGTCGCCGAGCCGCTGGCCGAAGGCCCGCTGGTGGCGCTGGGCCGCGCCGGCACCTGGCCGGCGTCGCAGCGCGGCAAGCCGATCGAGATCGGCGCGCTGCCCGAGGACCTGATCGGCCTGCCGGGCAGCGACCCGCTGGGCGAGTTGATCGCCGGCGCCTTCGAGGCCGCCGACCGCCAACCGGTCTACCGCACGGTGGTGCAGACCTACCAGCTGGCACGCTCGCTGGTCGAGGCCGGCGGCGGCGTGGCGGCGGTCGACCCCTTCAGCGCCGCGCTGCCGGCACCCGGGCCGCTGGAGCGCCGACCGATCACGCCGCTGCTGCCGGTACGGCTGTATGTGCTCAGTGCCAGCCAGGCGCCGCTGTCGCACGGCGCGCGCGAGCTGGTCCAGTGCGTGGCGGCGGTGGCCCGCCGCAGCCTGGACGCCGGCTGGCGCTGACCCGCGCATGGCGCTCACGATCGCGATCGACGCCCTCGCCGGCGACCCCGACTTCGTGCCCCTGCGCACGTTGCGCGGTGTGCGCGTCGACCTGCGCTACGCCGGTACGCGCAACCTGCTGGGCCGCGACCTCTATGCGCCGCACGACTGCGCCTGGCTGCACGCGCAGGCCGCCGATGCGCTGCAGCGCGCCGCCGACTGGCTGGCGCGCGAACGGCCCGCGCTGCACCTGCTGGTGCTGGACGCCGCACGCCCGCAGCGCGTGCAGGAGCTCTTCTGGCGCCACGTCAGGGGCACGCCGATGCAAGCGTATTTCGCGCCGCCGGAGCGCGGCTCGATGCATTCCTTCGGCATGGCGGTGGACCTCACGCTGGCCGATGCGCAGGGCGCCGAGCTCGACATGGGCACGCCCTTCGACGACACCACCGAGCTGTCGCACCCGACGCTGGAACACCTGCATGCGGCGACGGGTGCGCTGAGCGAGGCCCAGCTCGGCCACCGCCGCCTGCTGCGCACCGCCATGCTGCATGGCGGCTGGCAACCGATCAGCACCGAGTGGTGGCATTTCGATTGCGGCGACCGCGACGAGGTGCGACGCAGCTTCCGCCGCATCACCTGAACCCGGCCCCCTACGGCCCTCCGGGCCGGTCCCCCCACGGGGGAGCGATCCCGACCGGGAAACCCGGATCGGGATCCTTTCCCGCGGTATCGACGCTGCCGCGGGCGAAGCGCTGCTGCGCGATCCAGTCGACCAGCGCATCGGCCAGCGGGCGCAGCGCACGCGGCTTGACGTGGTCGTGGTTGAAGATCGCCACCACCACCAGCGGCTGCCCGGCAGCGTCGCTCATCGTGCCGGCCAGCGACACCACGTTCTTCAGCGTGCCGGTCTTCAGCCGCGCCTGGCCGGCGGCGGCGCTGTCGGTGAGGCGGCGGCGCAGCGTGCCGTCGACGCCGGCAATCGGCAGGCTGGCGACAAACTCGGGCGCCCAGCGGCTGGCCAGGCCGGCACGGATCACCGCCTCCAGCTGCGCCGGCGTGAGGCGCTCGCTGCGCGACAGGCCCGAGCCGTTGTCCAGCACCAGGCCCTCGTCGGCGATGCCGCGGCTGCGCAGCCAGCTGCGCACCGCACGCTCGGCGCGCTGCAGCGTCGGCTCGGTGGCGTCGCCCGGCGCCGCGCGGCCGATCGCCAGATACAGCGTGCGCGTGAAGGCGTTGTCCGACGGCTTGTTGATGGCGCGCACCAGCTCCGACAGCGGGCGCGAACTGCGCTCGGCCAGCACCGCCGCGTCGGCCGGCGCCACGCCTTCGCGCACCGGGCCGCGCCAGCGGCCGCCGAGCTCGGCCCACAGCTGGCGCAAGAGGCGGCCGACATAGTCGTTGCGCCCGATGACGTTGAGCGCGAGCGTGCGCTCGCAGCGCACGGGCCAGGTGCCGCGCAGCACCACGTCCATCTGCCGGCCCGGGCCCGGCGGCTTCACCCGCGGCGGCTGCCAGCCCTCGTCCCAGGTGCTGCAGTCGCCGTCGACGAGCTGCATCTCGTGCGTGACGCGCACGCCGGCCAGGCGGGTGAGCGGCTGCACCTGCAGCCCGCGCTCGTCGACGAACAGGTCCACGCGCAGCAGGTTCTGGTTGACCAGCAGCGCATCGGGGATCAGGTTGTAGGCAAATTCGGGCGCCTCGTCGAAAGGCGGCACCCCGAGGTCCGTCCGCGTCGGCTGGAAGGCGCTGCGGTCGAGCACCAGCGCACCTCGCACCTCGGCGAGCCCGCGGTGGCGGGCGCGCTGCAGCAAGGCGCGCAGGGCAGCGGCATCGAGGTCCATGTCGCCCTGGCCCTGCAGGATGAGGTCGCCGTGCAGCACGCCGCCGATGACCGGGCCGCCCGCCAGCAGCCGCGTGTGCCCCCGCCAGGCCGGGCCCAGTTGCTCCAGCCCCACAAGGGTTGTCACCAACTTCATCGTCGACCCGGGTTGCAGCGGCCGCTCGGCCTGGTGCGCGAGAAAGCGCGGCCCGGGTGCCACCGGGGCCACCACCAGGCCCACGGCATCGGACGGCACGCCGAGCTCGGCCAGCTGCCGCGCCAGCGCGGCCGGCAATTCGGCACGCGCCGAAACGGCGGGCAGCAAGGCCAGCAGGGCGATCAGCCAGGAGCGGCAGGCGGTGGCGGGTGGTCGCGGCATCGGCATCCAGGGTACGCCGCGTCCGGGGACCGGCGGGGGTGCATCGGGTTGGGTCACCACAGTCTATGCAGGCCGCGCGGGCGCGGCGACTCGACGGCCGCGACCGGGCATTCCACGCGGTTATGCACAGCGCACGCCTTTTCATTGGCCGCTGCCGCGAGCGCTGCCTACCCTGACCCGTTGACCCGAGGTTCTGGCCTGGCATCGCCCGTGTGTCGCGGATGCTCGAGTCCCCACCCCTTCTTGCAGGAGCTCGCCCCGTGAAACTCACCCCCCTGGCTTCCGCCATCGCCCTGCTGGGGCTGTCGACGGCCGTGCTGGCGCAGACGCCCGCGCCGCAGCGCGTGGAGATCACCGGCAGCAGCATCAAGCGCATCGCCGCCGAAGGCGCGCTGCCGGTGCAGATCATCACGCGCCAGGACCTGGAGCGCCAGGGCATCGTCACCGCCGAGCAATTGCTGAGCTCGCTGTCGGTCAACGGCACCGGCCTGGACAACCTGGCCTCCAATGCCGACGTGGTGGCCGGCGCCGCGCGCGGCAACAACGGCCTGTCGGCGGCCAACCTGCGCGGCCAGGGCGCCGCGGCGACGCTGGTGCTGCTGAACGGCCGGCGCATCGCCGCGCACGGCCTCAACGGCGGCATCGTCGACCTGCAGTCGATCCCGATGGGCGCGGTCGAGCGGGTGGAGATCCTGAAGGACGGCGCCTCGGCGATCTACGGCACCGATGCCATCGGCGGCGTCATCAACTTCATCCTGCGCAAGAACTACAGCGGGCTGGAGGCGCAGGCCTTCACCGACGTCACCGAGGCCGGTGGCGGCAACATCACCCGCTTCAAGGTCACGGGCGGCTTCGGCGACCTGGAGAAGAACAACTTCAACCTGCTGGTTTCGCTGGCCCACAGCGAGAACAAGGCGCTGCGCGGTGACCAGCGCGATTTCGTCAATACCTTCCAGCCCGACCGCGGCCTGTCGGTCGACACCCGGGGCACGCCCTACGCGACGCTGTTCGCGATCGGCAGCCTCTACAGCGCGCTGAGCCGCGACAACCTCAACAACGCCGGCCGCAGCACCGGACCGACGCTGCCCGGCGGCGGCAGCCAGACCTACAACGGCATCAACGTGCTCGACCTGCCGGGCGGCGCCGGCTGCAACAGCGTCGACGGCATGGGGGCCTACGACGAGCTGCTGTGGGCCAGCCCGGCAGCGCGCTTCGGCTGTGCCTGGGACACCGGGCGCGCGGCGGTGCTGCAGCAGCCGGTGAAGAACACCAGCGTGGTGGCGCGCGGCACGCTGCGCCTGGGCGAGCACCAGCTCGTCGGCGAGTTCACCGGTGCCGATGTGCGCTCGGCCAAAAGCTTCTCGGCCAACCAGATCTCCAGCAGCACCTCGGCCACCAGCCCCTTCTTCAACCTGGCCTACCCGAGCACCGGCGCGTCGTACAACGAGGTCTTCAACCAGCTGGTGGCCACCTTCCCGCAGCTCGAGGCCAACCGCGGCCAGCCGCTGGCCATGCGCTGGCGCTGCATGCCCTGCGGCCCGCGCGAGATCGACACCGACAGCGACACCTCGCGCCTGCTGCTGGCCGCCGATGGCCCGCTGGGCGGCGGCTGGGACTACCGCGCCGGCGTCTCGCGCGCCGAGAGCGACACCACCTCCACGCTGGGCGACGGCTATTTCTACGGGCGTGAATTTGCGGCGCTGATCAACTCCGGGCTGCTCAACCCCTTCTCGCTGACGCAGACGCCCGAGGCACTGGCGGCGCTGGAGGGCGTCAAGGCGCGCGGCGCCACGCTGTATGGCGGCAAATATGCGGTCGACCAGGTCGATGCCGTGGTCAGCGGCCCGCTGGCCCGGCTGCCGGGCGGCGAGGTCATGGCCGCGGTGGGCGTGGACATGCGCAGCGAGAAATACCGCTTCAACGGCAATGCCACCGACCTGGACACGCAGCGGCGCATCTTCAACGCGCCCTTCGACAGCATCAATACGCTGGATACCGTCAAGCGCGAGGTGAAGGCCGTCTTCGCCGAGGTGCAGGTGCCGATCACCAAACGCCTGGAGCTGACGCTGGCCGGGCGCTACGACGACTACACCGGCTTCGGCAGCACCACCAACCCCAAGGTGTCGCTGCGCTTCGCGCCGGTCGACCAGCTGGTGATGCGCGGCTCGTACAACACGGGCTTCCGCGTGCCCAATTTCAACCAGCTGTTCTTCGGCATCACCGAGTCGACCTACGCCGGCAAGGACCTGGTCGACCCGGCCCGGTGCGCCAGCGGCGTCGTCAGCGCGACGCCGGGCTGCGAATCGATCACGCCCATCGTCTACACCGGCGGCAAGCCCGACCTCGGCCCCGAGGAGAGCAAGCAGTGGACGGCCGGCATCGTGTGGGAGCCGAATGCCAACTTCAACGTCAGCGTCGATTACTGGGACATCCGCCGCGACGGCACGGTGCAGTCGCTGGCGCTGTCCGACCTGGTCAAGAACTACACGCTGTTCCCCGGCAACTTCCTGCGTGACGCCGCCGGCAACCTGGTGGCCATCGATTCGCGCTGGGTCAATGCCGGCCAGACCATGACCAAGGGCGTGGACATCAACGCCCGCCTGCAGGGCCGGCTGACGGATGCGCGCTGGGCGGTGGTGCTGGACGGCAGCTACCTGCTCGAGAAGAAGTCGCGCCTGATCGCCAGCGCCCCCTTCGGCGCCAGCGAGGTCGGCGTGTTCACGCGCGCCGGCGACCTCGGCCTGCGCTGGAAGCACAGCCTGACCGGCACCTACACGCGCGGCGCCTGGACGGGCACGCTGCAGCACCTGTACCGCAGCGGCTACGACGACTACGTGCTGCCCGGCGTGGCCAATGGCACCATCGTGCCGCCGAACTGGAGCCCCGAGGTCAAGGCCTACCAGCTGTGGAACACCAGCGTGGCCTACACCGGCATCAAGAACCTGACGCTGACGCTGGGCGTGAAAAACCTGCTCGACAAGGACCCGCCCTTCTCGGCCGCCTACGACGGCAACACCGGCGCCGGCAGCTCGTGGGAGCCGCGCGTGGCCGACCCGCGCGGGCGTTCGTATACCTTCCAGATCGACTACAAATTCTTCTGATCGACGCGCCCGCCGCCCTGCCCACGCGGCGCCGCCTGCTCGCCGGCGCGGCGGCGGTGCTCGCGCTGCCGGGTTGCGCCGTGCAGCCGTCGGCGCCCGCCCCGGCGCCAGCGCCGCCGCCGGGGCCACCGCCGGCAGCCGTGGATGCACCGGTCTGCCCGGCTCCTGCGCCGGCTCCAGCGCCCGCACCGGCTCCCCTGATGAAGCCGCCGCGGCTGCGCCCCGGCGACGTGGTCGGCCTGTTCGCCTCGGCCACGCGCATGACCGAGGCCTGGATCGCCAGCGCCATGACCAGCGTGCAGGCCCTGGGCCTGCAGCCGCGGCTGGCGCCCAACGTGCGCGCGGTGCACGGGCACTATGCCGGCACGGTGGCGCAACGCGTCGACGACCTGCATGCGCTGTGGGCCGACCCCGAGGTGCGGGCGCTGTGGAGCATCCGCGGCGGCGCCGGCACGGCGCAGCTGCTCCCGCACCTGGACTATGCGGCGATGCGGCGCGACCCGAAGGCGCTGCTGGGCTTTTCCGACGTCACCGCGCTGCACCTGGCGCTGCTGCGCCACGCGCGGCTGGTGAGCTTTCACACCCTGGCCGGCAGTTCGACCTTCTCGCCCTACAGCGTGCAGGCGCTGCGCGCCGTGCTGATGGCGCCGCGCGGCGGCGAGCTGCGCCTCGAGCGCTCGCCCGAACATGGCCAGCGCGAGGCGACCGAGCCGGCCTACCGCACACGCACCGTGCGCGCGGGCCGCGCCGAAGGCCCGCTGGTGGGCGGCAACCTGTCGGTGCTGAGCGCGCTGGTGGGCACGCCGTATGGCGCGCAGTCCGACGGCGCGCTGCTGTTCCTGGAGGACGTCGGCGAGCTGCCCTACCGCATCGACCGCATGCTCATGCAGCTCGAGCTGGCCGGCCTGACCCGCGGTGCGGCCGGCGTCATCGGCGGCGTCTTCCGCGACTGCGAGCACCCGCCGGGCCAGCCCGGCATGGCGCTGGCGCAGGCCATCGACGCGCGCTTCGGCGCCGCCGGCGTGCCCGCCGTCTACGGCCTGAGCTTCGGCCACGTGCGCGACCAGTTCACGCTGCCGATCGGCGTGCGCGCGCGCCTGGATACCGAGGCGCGCACGCTCACGCTGCTGGAGCCGGCGGTCGACTGACCAGCCGCCGCCCGCTGGCCTGCGCGAAATAGAACCACTCGTGCCCGGGCTCGGCGCGGTGGTTGGGAAAGACGATGCGGCCGTCGGCCGGCGCGGCAACGATATGGCCGTCGTGGCGCACGCCGATCGGCTCGCCGGCGCGCACGGGGTCGAAGCTGGCCCATTCGCGCACGAAGCGGTCGTCGACATGCAGCCGGTCGGTCACCTCCATCAGGCGCAGCACCTCGTGGTCGGTGCGCGCCGGGGCCAGCGGGAGGGCGGCCAGCTGCAGCAGCGCCAGCGTCTGGCGGATGGCCTGGTAGGCGACTTCGGGCGCTTTCGGGTCATCGTGCTGGCCGCATTCCAGCGTCATCGCCCAGCCGCCGCGCGCGCGCATGGTTTCGGTGGTGCCGACGCCATAGTTGGGGTCGGCATCGAGCACGCTGCCGATGCGCTGCGCGCGCGCACGCCGCCGCGCCACGCCGGCCTCGTAGACCGACAGCCAGCCGTCGACGATGCGGCGCACACCCAGGTGCAGCGCCAGCCGCGCCTCGTCGGCGGCCTGCGCGAAGGGTTCGAGCGCGCCGGTGTTGTCCTCGGGGCCGATCATCACGAAGGCCTCGCCGGCACTCTGGAAGGAATGCAGGTCGAGCAGGCCGTCGTGGGCGTCCAGCAGCGGGCACAGCAGGTTGCCGATGCGGTCCTCGAAATCCTGCGGCACCGCGGTCGGGCGCAGGTTGCGGTTGAGGTTGCGGTCACCGATGCGGCGGCCCAGTTCATGCGCCAGCGGGTTGGTGACGGGCACGAAGGTGACGCAGCCGCGTGCGATGCGCAGCGCGCCGGCGTCGAGTTCGGCCACGATGCGCTGGATGCCCAGGGTGCCGGCGACCTCGTTGCCGTGCACGGCGCCCAGCACCAGCAGCCGCGGGCCCGGCCGCAGGCCGTAAAACTGGTGCACGCGCCAGTGGTGGCGCTCGGCCGCGTCGCTCATCGTCTCTCCTGTCGGGTCGGGGGCGCGAGCATAGCGGCGCCGCCTTCAGGCGGCGCAGACGAGGCGGTCGCGGCCCTGCTCCTTGGCCTCGGCCAGCGCACGTTCGGCGCGGTCCAGCGTCTGCTCCACCGTCTCGCCGGCATGGTGCTCGGCCATGCCGGCCGACAAGGTGATGCCCAGCGCACCGCCGGGCACCGCCACCTGCATCGCGCCGATGCCGCTGCGCACGCGCTCGACGCCCCCCTTGGCCAGCGGACAGCGGGCGTCGCACAGCAGCAGCACGAAGCGGTCGCCGCCCCAGCGCCCGAAGGCGTCGGACACGCGCACGCGGCGCATGGCCTCGTGCGCCACACTGCGCAGCACGGCATCGCCGATGCCCCGGCCGCGCGTGTCGTTGAGCGGCTTGAACTGGTCGATGTCCAGCACCGCCAGGCAGAAGGTGCGGCCCGAGCGGATGCAGCGCTGGTGCTCGCGCTCCATCAGCTCGCGCATGTGGCGGCGGTTGACCAGCCCGGTGAGCTCGTCGCGCGTGGCCAGCTCTCGGATGCGCACCAGCGCCGCCTCCAGATCCTGCTGCTGGCGACGGCTGCGCTGGCGCATGCCGGCCAGCCGCGTGGTCAGCACCGAGGCCGCCGGCAGCATGGTGGCCACCAGCCCGAAATGCACCGTCTCGACCCAGGGCCAGCCCGGCTGCTGCAGCCCGCGCCAGAGCATCGCCAGCCCCAGCGCAACGGCGGCAAAGACGCTGCCCCGGCGCATCTGCTGCGGCGTGGCCGACAGCATGGCGCCCATCAGCACCACCATCAGCACGAGGAAGAAGCCGCCGCGCGCCGCACCCGCCAGCCCATAGGCGAGCGCACAGGCGACGCTGCCGCCGATGATCTGCACCATCGTCAGCGACGGGTCCTCGAAGCGGCGCGACCAGCCGCTGCGGATGGCCAGATAGAGCAGCAGCGCCCCCGCGGGCGCCAGCAGTGCCCACAGCAGCGCCGCCGCCGGCAGCACGCCCACCAGCGCCAGCACCAGCAGGCCCAGGCCGCCGACCGACAGGGCGACCCCGATCATGACGGCCTGCACCAGCCGCGTGCGTTGCACGGGGTCGGTGGTCAGCAGCAGGTCGAGCAGGTGGCGCATCGACTCATCCGGTCGTGTGGAAGCGGGTGCAACGGCAAGCGTAGCGCATGGCCGCGGCCCCGGCGGTCACAGGTGGCGCAGCGGCAGCACTGCCCCCGCCTTCACCTCGCCGAGCGAGAAGCTGGTGTGCAGGTCCTTCACGTTGGGCAGCGTGAAGAGCTTGTCCATCGCCCAGCGCGAATAGGCGTCGAGGTCGGTGGCCACGACCTGCAGCTCGAAGGTGCCGGCGCCGCTGATGTAGTGGCAGGACACGACCTCGGGCAGCGCGCGGATGGCGTCCTCGAGCGCGCGCGTGGCCTCGGCATTGTTGCGGTCGGCGTCGACACGCACGAAGGCCAGCACGCCCAGGCCGATGCGGCGGCGGTCGAGCTCGGCGCGGTAGCCGGTGATGTAGCCCTGCTGCTCGAGCCATTTCATGCGCCGCCAGGTGGGCGCGGCCGACAGCCCGATGCGCGCCGCCAGCTCGGTATTGGTCAGCCGCGCATCGGCCTGCAGCTCGCGCAGGATGGCCACGTCGTAGCGGTCGAGCGCATTGCCATGCCCCTCGTCGGCCTCGGTTTCGGGCTTCCGGGTTTTCCCTTGGTTTTGCTTTTTGAGCATCATGCTTGCGTCAACCTGCGCTCGTGCATCCGAACGTTGCGCGAAGCATGCCCTTACGGGCATCAAAAGAAAAGACACGTCGGAGGCCTCGCCCTACACTGCCCGCCACCCCTGGCCGCTGCAAGAGCCCCACCGATGAACGCCCCCCTGCCCGACGCCGTCCGCAAGGCCCTGGAATCCGTCACCCTCGACGACAAATACGCCCTCGAAACAGGGCGTGCGTTCATGAGCGGCACGCAAGCCCTGGTGCGCCTGCCCATGCTGCAGCGGCAGCGCGATGCACGCGGCGGCCTCGACACCGCCGGCTTCGTCAGCGGCTACCGCGGCAGCCCGCTGGGCGGCTACGACCAGGCGATGTGGCAGGCCAAGCAGCACATGGCGGCGCAGAACATCGTCTTCCAGCCGGGCGTCAACGAGGAACTGGCGGCCACCGCGGTGTGGGGCACGCAGATGCTCGACCTCTTCCCCGACAAGCGCCGGTTCGATGGCGTGTTCGGCATCTGGTATGGCAAGGGCCCGGGCGTGGACCGCTGCAGCGACGTCTTCAAGCACGCCAACATGGCCGGCACCTCGAAGCACGGCGGCGTGATCGCGGTGGCGGGCGACGACCATGTCGCCAAGAGCAGCACCGCGGCGCACCAGAGCGACCACATCTTCAAGGCCTGCGGGCTGCCGGTCTTCTTTCCGTCCAGCGTGCAGGACATCCTGGACATGGGCCTGCACGCCTTCGCGATGAGCCGCTTTGCCGGCGTGTGGACGGGCATGAAGACCATCCAGGAGGTGGTGGAGTCGTCGTCGTCGGTGCAGGTCGACCCCGGCCGCGTGCAGATCATCCTGCCCGAGGACTTCCAGATGCCGCCCGGCGGCCTGCACATGCGCTGGCCCGACGGCGCGCTCGAGCAGGAGGCGCGCCTGTTCGACTACAAGTGGTATGCGGCGCTGGCCTATGTGCGCGCCAACAAGCTCAATCACGACGTCATCCGCAGCAGCCACGACCGCTTCGGCATCATCGCCAGCGGCAAGGCCTTCAACGACACGCGCCAGGCGCTGTTCGACCTCGGCCTCGACGAGGACGCCTGCCACCGGCTGGGCATCCGGCTGCACAAGGTCAACGTCGTGTGGCCGCTGGAGGCCACCATCACGCGCCACTTCGCCGAAGGCCTGCAGGAGATCCTGGTCGTCGAGGAGAAGCGCCAGGTCATCGAATACCAGGTCAAGGAAGAGCTCTACAACTGGCGTGCCGACGTGCGCCCCAACGTGCTCGGCAAATTCGACGAGGACGAAGGTGACGCCAGCGGCGGCGAATGGAGCCGCCCCAACCCCAGCCAGAACTGGCTGCTGCGCGCCAAGGCCGACCTCACGCCGGCGATCATCGCGCGTGCCATCGCCAGGCGGTTGAAGAAGCTCGGCGTCGATGCCGATACCGCGCGCCGCATGGACGAGCGCATCGCCCTCATCGACGACCGCGAGCGCGCGCTGGCGCAGATCGCGTCGGGCGGCGACCGCCAGCCCTGGTTCTGCAGCGGCTGTCCGCACAACACCAGCACGCGCGTGCCCGAAGGATCGCGCGCCGCGGCCGGCATCGGCTGCCACTTCATGGCCACCTGGATGGACCGCAGCACCATCACCTTCAGCCAGATGGGCGGCGAGGGCGTGAGCTGGGTCGGCCAGGCACCCTTCACGCAGGAAAAGCACATCTTCGCCAACCTCGGCGACGGCACCTATTTCCACAGCGGGGCGCTGGCGGTGCGCCAGGCGATCGCCGCCAAGGTCAACATCACCTACAAGATCCTCTTCAACGACGCGGTGGCGATGACCGGCGGCCAGCCGGTGGACGGCACGCTGCGCGTGCCCGAGATGACACGCGAGCTCGACGCCGAGGGCGCGAAGCAGATCGTCGTCGTCACCGACGAGCCCGAGAAATACGACGCCGTGAAGGGCCGCCTGGCGCCCGGCGTGACGGTGCGCCACCGCGACGAGCTCGACGCCGTGCAGCGCGCGCTGCGCGAGGTCGAGGGCTGCACCATCCTGATCTACGACCAGACCTGCGCCACCGAGAAGCGCCGCCGCCGCAAGCGCGGCACCATGGCCACGCCGAACAAGACGGTGGTCATCAACGAGGCGGTGTGCGAGGGCTGCGGCGACTGCAGCGTGCAGAGCAACTGCCTGAGCGTGGAGCCGCTGGAGACCGAATTCGGCCGCAAGCGGCGCATCAACCAGAGCACCTGCAACAAGGACTTCAGCTGCGTGAAGGGCTTCTGCCCGAGCTTCGTCACCATCGAAGGCGGCACGCTGAAGAAGCCGAAGCAGGAAAAGCGCGAGCTCACACTGCCGCCCGTGCCCGAGCCGGTGATCCCGGCCGCCGAACAGGCCTGGGGCATCCTGGTGGCGGGTGTCGGCGGCACCGGCGTCATCACCATCGGCTCGCTGCTGGGCATGGCCGCGCACCTGGACGGCAAGGGCATCGTCACGCAGGACGCCGGCGGCCTGGCGCAGAAGGGCGGCGCCGCCTGGAGCCATGTGCAGATCGCCAACCGGCCCGAGGCCATCCACACCACCAAGGTCGACACCGCCAAGGCCGACCTCGTGATCGCCTGCGACGCCATCGTCGGCACGGCCAGGCCCACGCTGCAGGTGATGATGCCCGGCCGCACCTTCGTCGCACTCAACAGCCACGGCACGCCGACGGCGGCGATGATCAAGAATCCCGACTGGCAGTTTCCGACCGGCAGCTGCGAAGCGGCGCTGGCGGCGGCCGTCGGTCCGGCACTGCTGGGCCACTTCGACGCCGAGCAGGCGGCCGTGCAGTTGCTGGGCGATTCGATCTATACCAACCCGCTGCTGCTGGGCTATGCGTGGCAGCAGGGGCGCATTCCGCTCAGCCACGCGTCGCTGATGCGCGCGATGGCGCTCAACGGCGTGCAGGTCGAGAACAACCAGGCCGCCTTCGAGTGGGGCCGGCGCTGCGCGCATGACCTGGCCGCCGTGCAGGCGCTGTTTGCTGCGCAGCAGGTCATCCGCATCGTCAGGAAGCCCTCGGTCGACGAGCTGGTGGCGCGCCGGATCGAATTTCTCACCGGCTACCAGGACGCCGCCTATGCGCAGCAGTACCGGGCCTTTGTCGATGCGGTGCGCGCGGCCGAGGCAAAGCTGGGCCCGGGAACGGCGCTGTCGGAGGCGGTGGCGAAATACCTCTTCAAGCTGATGGCCTACAAGGACGAATACGAGGTCGCCCGCCTGCACACCGACCCGGCCTTCGTGGCGAAGATCGACGCCATGTTCGAGGGCGACTACAGGATCGTGCACCACCTGGCGCCGCCGCTGACGGCGAAGAAGAATGCCCAGGGCGAGCTGATCAAGCAGCCCTACGGCCCCTGGATGCGCAGCGCCTTCGGCTGGCTCGCGAAGATGAAGGGCCTGCGCGGCGGCGCGCTCGACTTCTTCGGCAGGACCGCGGAACGGCGCATGGAGCGCCAGCTGATCGATGACTACCGCGCCTGCATCGAGGAACTGCTGCGCGGCCTGACGGCCGAGAAGCTGCCGCTGGCGGCCGAGATCGCGCGCATCCCGGAAGAGATCCGCGGCTACGGCCACGTGAAGGAGCGGCACGTCAAGGCCGCGCGCGCCAGTTGGGATGCGTTGATGGCGAGGTGGCGGGCGGCCTGATCTCCTGCGCCGCGTCGCGTCGGCAGCCCCCTTGAACAAGGGGTCGACACCGACCTGCCTCCGCTTCGATGCTCCATCGGCATCGGCGGTGGCCGCGAGCGTCGCCGGAAGGAGGATCACCATGCAGTTGCGCGCCCTGGCCGCGGCACTGGCCGCCACCGCCGCCATCCTGAGCAGCGGGGCTCTTGCCGCTCCGATCGTCTTCTCGAGTGCCGGCGCCGGTGCCGCCGATCTGACGGCAACGGTCGACGCCTTCCGCGCGGTGCTCGGGGCCAACCTCGGCGCGGCGCCCAACCCGACCCACAGCCCGGGCCGGCGTGAGATCAACTGGGATGCCGGCGCGGCGCTGGACGGCGTCGCCGACCCCAACCTGATGCCGGGCAATCAGTTCAACGGGTTGGCATCGCCCTTTGCGCGCGGCGCGCAATTCGCCACCCCCGGCAGCGGCTTCATGATCAGCCGCCGCTGTGCGCAGGACGGTCAAACCTTCCCCTGCGGCGGCAGCGACATCCTGCTGGGCATGGGGCCCGCTGCCGGCAACAACGTCAATTTCCGTGCCTTCAGCGCGGAGCGCATCTTCACGCCGATCGGCAGCAACATCATGGACGTGCGCTTCGCGGTGCCGGGCTCTGCGGGCGTGACGGCCAGCACCCGCGCGTTCGGCGCGGTCTTTCTCGACGTCGAGGTCGCCAACCTGACGACGATGGAATTCTTCGACGCCAGCAGCGCTTCGCTGGGCGTCTTCGGCGTGCCGGTGGCACCGGACGGCGGCTTCTCGTTCCTGGGCGTGCAGTTCGGCGGCGGCGAGCGCGTGGCGCGCGTGCGGCTGACGCTGGGCGACATGTCGGTGCTGGCGCACGGACAGTTCAGCGATCTCCGCAACGACCTCGTCGCGCTCGACGACTTCATCTATGCCGAGCCTGCGGCCGTGCCCGAGCCCGCGACCTGGGCCCTGCTGGCCATCGGTGCCGCCGCGCTGGTGCGCCGGCGGCGCCGGCGCTGAAGCTCAGTGCATCACCACCGGCTGCTGCGCCAGCGCGGTGAAGCGGCCGATGAACTCGTCGAAGGCCTCGGGGCTGGGGTCGTTGTCGGCAATCGCCTGCACGCCGGTCTTGAAATGCTCGGCGAGTTCGCCTTCGATGAAGATCTCCTTGCGCGCGAGCTTGTCGACGATCTCGTAACCGCCGCGGCCGATGGCCGAGGCGGCTGCGGTCCCGCTCGCATCCTGCGCGCCCGACAGATCGATCTGCACGACGACGTAGCTGTCCGAGTTGTAGAGCATCTGCATGGGGTGGACTCCTTGGTCGGCACTTGGATGCCCGGCGCCGGATTTCAAGGCTTGAGCACAAAATCCAGGGCTTCGGCGCCGCGTTCGCTGCTGAGCCTGATGCGTGCCGGCAGATGGTGGCGTGCCGGGTCCAGCCAGACCTCGACACGCGTGTCGTACGGCTTGCGCGGCTCGCGCCGCAGCGCCAGGCTGCGCTCCAGGCGTGCACCGGCGATGTCGACGGCCTCGCGGCCGGAGACGGTGAAGGTCCAGACGTCGGTGTCGCCGCGCGAGCCGCTGACCGCCATCTCGACCTGCTCGCCCGGGCGGAAGCGCGCCGGCTCGGCCTCGACGATGGCCGCCAGCTGCACCATCCACGACAGCCGGTCCTGCGCCCCGGCCGGCAGCGGGTATTGCGCCGACGAACCGGAATAGGTGATGAGCCCTCGGTCGCGCTGGAAATTGGCGGCGCGCAGGTCGCGCCCGCGCCGGCGATCGACGAAGCGCAGCGGTGCCACGCCGGCGAGGTCGAAGCCGCCGCGGCTGGCCTGCGACAGCACCTGAAAGCCGAAGACCGATCCTTCCATCGACATCTCGTAGCCGTCGGCGCTGCGCTGCCAGCGCAGTTCGCCCTCGCCCGTCAGGGCACCACGGCGCAGTTCGTACTGCAGCTGCGTCGAGGGCGGCACGCGGGTGCGGTAGGTCGGTGGCGGTGGCTCGGCCGCCCCGGGTGATGCCATGGCCGCCAGCGTCAGCGCAGCCGGCACCAAAGCCGGCAGCGACGGTGGCGCGTCGACCGCTTCGGGCGCCGGCGCATCGGCTGCCACCTGCGCCGCCAGCACCTGGGGCCCCGGTGGCGGCGCGGCCGGCGGCGCCACCGGGGACGGCAGCGGCCGCCGCACCGCCATCGCCGCTGGCTTGGCCGGCACGGTCCGCGCGGCCGGCGGAGCCTCGGCGGGCGGCATGCCGGTGGGTTGCGCGACCGGCGCCACGATATGCCGCACGCTCAAGGCCCGCGGCGCGGGCGATGCGGCCGCCGGCCGGCTCGCGGGCCAGCCGGCCAGCAAGAGGCCATGAACCGCCAGCACCGCCAGCGCCAGCGCCGCCAGCGGCAGCACCCGGCGCGCCAGGCGGCGCCACGGCCCAGGCGCGGCAGGCGTGGTGGACGGATCGGGTGTCGGCAGCACGTGACAATGGTGCCACCTTCGCCCTTGCCGATGATGTCCACCCCATGAAGCTCGCCACCCTGAAGGACGGCTCGCGCGACGGCCAGCTCGTCGTCGTCTCCCGCGACCTGAGCCTGGCCCACCATGCCAGCGGTGTCGCCACCCGGCTGCAGCAGGTGCTGGACGACTGGAATTTCCTCTCGCCGCAACTCGAGGACCTGTATGCCACGCTCAACGGCGGCAAGGCGCGCCACGCCTTCCCCTTCGAGCCACACCAGTGCATGGCGCCGCTGCCGCGCGCCTGCCAGTGGGCCCATGCCTCGGGCTACCTGAACCATGTGGCGCTGCTGCGCCGCGCGCACGGCGTCGAACGGCCCGAGGACACACACCCCGGGCTGCTGATCCACCAGGGCGGCAGCGACGCGCTGCTGGGCCCCACCGACGATGCCTTCTTTTTCGACGAGGACGCGGGCATCGACTTCGGGGCCGGGCTGGCGGTGATCACCGGCGACATCCCGATGGGCGCCGGCCCCGACCAGGCGCTGGACGGCGTGCGGCTGCTCGTGCTGGTCAACGATTGGACGCTGTGCCACCTGGAGCCTGTCGAGCTGGCCACGGGCTTGCGCTTCCTGCACAGCAAGCCGGCCACCGCCTTCGGCCCGCTGGCGGTGACGCCCGACGAGCTGGGCGAAAACTGGCGCGGCGGCCGCGTGCACCTGCCGGTTTGCAGCAGCCGGAACGGGCGCCAGGTCGGAGCGACCGATGCCGGCAAGGGCATGGACATTCCCTTCGGCGTCATCCTGGCGCACCTGGCGCGCACGCGGCCGGTGCGCGCGGGCAGCATCGTCGGCGGCGGCACCGTCAGCCACGCCGACGCCGCCAGCGGCTACAGCTGCATCGCCGAACAACGCGCGCGCGAAATGGCCGCCGGCGGCCATGCCAGCACCGGGTATCTGCGCTTCGGCGACCGCCTTCGCATCGAGGTGACGGGCGACGACGGCCAGAGCCTGTTCGGCGCCATTGAGCAACGCGTGGTCGGCCCGGGAGGCGCGGGCGCGCCGCCTGCCGGCCCCGGCGTCGACGCCGACACCCTGGGTTGACCATCGCCAGATCGAACGGCCGCCGCCGCGGCGCCCGGCGCACAATGGCGGCGACCTCATCCACTCCGCCTGCGCCACCATGTCCACACCCGACTTTGCCAAGATGGTTCCCGGCTTCGACTTCCTGCAGAACCTGATGAAAGGGGCCAGCGCCGGCCTGCCCGGCATGAGCCAGTGGATCGCGCCCACCCTCGACGCCGAAGAGGTCGACAAGCGTATCGAGGAACTGCGGACCGTGCAGTTCTGGCTGGAGCAGAACGCCAAGATGCTGGGCGCGACCATCCAGGCGCTGGAGGTGCAGCGCATGACGCTGGCCACGCTGCGCACCATGAACCTGCCGATGAGCGAGTTGCGCGATTCGATGAAGCTCGACCCCGATGCCTTCTCGCCCAGGGCCGAGGCGCCCGCTGCGCCGGCGCCGGCCGCGGCCGAGGCGCCGTCGCCCGCACCCGCGCCGCCGGCGGTCGATCCGCTGCAATGGTGGGGCGCATTGACGCGCCAGTTCACCGAACTGGCCGCCAACGCCATCAAGGACAGCCCGGTCGAGGCGGCCACGCAGATGGCCGGTGCGGCCTTCCAGCAAGCCGTGCAGCCGATGGCCGACGCCGCCAGCGCGGTGGCGGCCGCCGCCAGCCCTGCCGCCCGTGCGTCGGCGAAGGCCGCGGCCAAGGCCCCCGCGCCCCAGGCGGCGAAGAAGGGCGGTCGCAGCCCGGCCAGGAAGGTGGCACCACGGGCCCGCTGAGCCCGGCTGCGGCGGCATCGCCCCGATGAGCGGATTCATCGCCGCCCACGCGACGCACCCCGACTGGCGCATGGCGCTGGCGCTGGCGGCGGCGCAGCTCGACGCGCAGCGCGCCGCGCGGCCGGGCGCGGCGTGGACGCTCGGTCTCGTCTATTTCACCGACACCTACGCGCCGCAGGCGCAGGCCCTGCTCGACGAGCTGCGGCAACGCTGGCCCGGCCTGGCCTGGGCCGGCTGCGTGGGCGTGGGCGTGGCGGCCAGCGGCGTCGAGTATGTCGACGAACCGGCGCTGGTGCTGATGCTGTGCGACCTGCCGCGCGGGCAGTTCGAGGTCTTTTCGGGCGCGCGGCCGCTGGCCGGCCCGGCGCCCTGCACCGCCCTGGTGCATGCCGATCCGGCCACGCCCGACATCGCCGAGCTGATCACCGAGCTGAGCGCGCGCACCGCCAGCGGCTACCTCTTCGGCGGCCTGGCGGCATCGCGCACGGCCACGGTCACCGTGGCCGACGGCGTCTGGAAGGGCGGGTTGTCGGGCGTGGCCTTCACGCGCGAGGTGGCGCTGATCTCGCGCGTCACCCAGGGCTGCCAGCCGGTCGGTCCCACGCGCACGATCACGCGCGCCCAGGCCAATGTGGTCGAGGCGCTCGACGGCGAGCCGGCGCTGCCGCAGCTGCTGCAGGACCTGGGGCTGGCCGACCTGGCCGACCACCGCGCCGCGGTGACGAAGCTGCGTGCCACGCTGGCCGGTCTGGTCGACGCCAGCGACCCCGCGCTCGACCGCGGCGGCCGCTTCGGCGCCGACGTGCGCGTGCGCCACCTCGTCGGCCTGGACCCCGGCCGCCAGGCGGTGGCGCTGGCCGACCGCGTCGAGCCCGGCATGCGGCTGGCCTTCTGCGGCCGCGACGTGCAGGCCGCGCGCCGCGACCTGGTGCGCATCTGTGCCGAGATCCGCGACGAGCTGGAAAGCAGCGCCGACGCCGCGCCGGCGCGGCGGATTCGGGGCGCCGTCTACGTCAGTTGCGCCGGCCGCGGCGGCGGGCATTTCGGCGGCCCGTCGGCCGAGTTGAAGATCGTCCAGCATGCCCTGGGCGACGTGCCGCTGGTGGGCTTCTTTGCCGGCGGCGAGATCGCGCGCCACCACCTCTACGGCTATACCGGCGTGCTGACGGTCTTTGTCGACGAGGCGGCATGACGGCCCGCGCCATGCCCGCGCCGGCCGCCCCTGCGGGTCCCTGGTCGTCGATCGAGATCGCCACCCGCCGTGAACGGGTGCGCGTGCCCTTCGTGATCGACGGCGTGGCGGTCGGCTCGGTGGCCGCCGAGCACCTGGATGCGCTGCGCCCCTGGGCCCCGGGGCTGCGTGTCGAGCGCGATGCCGTGGTGCTGACCGTGTCCGCCGATCGACGCGACGACACGCTGGCCACCCTCAATGCCGCACTGCGCGAGCAGGGACTGATCCGCGCCTGGCGCGACGAGACCTACCCCTTGCCGCACCCGGCGACGCTGCAGGTGCTGGCGCACTTCGAGCGCGCGGCCTCGCGCTTCTGGGGCACGCTGACCTTCGGTGCCCATGGCACGGGCTGGGTGGCCGGCGCCGACGGCCGGCCGGCGGCGCTGTGGATCGCGCAGCGCTCGTTCCACAAGGCCACCGACCCCGGCGCCCACGACAACCTGGTGGGCGGCGGTGTGCCGCATGGCCAGACGCCGTGGCAGACCCTGGTGCGCGAGGGCTGGGAGGAAGCCGGCCTGACGCCCGAGGTGATGCAGCGCGCCCGGCGCGGCCGCGTCATCCGGCTGCAGCGCGACATTGCGGAGGGCCTGCAGTTCGAGTGGATCCACGCCTTCGACCTGCAGCTGCAGCCCGACGAGATCCCCGTCAACCAGGACGGCGAGGTGCATGCCTTCACGCTGCATGCGGCGGCCGATGCGCTGGCCATCGCCGCAGGCTCCACGATGACGGCCGATGCGGCGCTGGTGACGCTGGACTTCGCGCTGCGCCACGGCCTGCTGCCGGCGCACGAGGGCGAGCGTCTGGCGGCCCGCGCCGCCGGCCTGTGGGTCGCCTCCGCGGCCAGCGATGGGCGCATGCCGTGACGCGCCGGCCCACCTTGTCGGTGCTGCTGCTGCTTGGCGCGGCGGCGCAAGCCATGGCCGCACCGGTCGACTACCAGCTCACGCCCACGCACAGCTTCGTGCACTTCGAATGGCCGCACGCCGGCCTGAGCACGCTGCGTGGCCGCTTCGACAAGGTGGCCGGCCGCGTCACGCTGGACCGCGCGGCACGCAGCGGGCATGGCGAGGTGCAGATCCGCCTGGACAGCGTCAATACCGGCCGGCCCGCGCTCGATGCGGCGCTGCGCCAGGCGCTGGGTGCCGAGGGCGAGGCGAGCGCACGCTACACCATCGACCGCCTGCGCTTCGAGGGCGACCGACCGGCCGCCGCGCAGGGCCGGCTGGCCTGGCGCGAACGCGAGCTGGCCATCGAGCTGCGCGCCGAACGCTTCAACTGCTACCGCAACCCGCTGCTGCGGCGCGAGGTCTGCGGCGGCGACTTCACGGCGGACCTGGAACCGGCCGCGCTGGGCCTGGCGCTCGACCCGTCCTTCGGGCTCGGCCGCCCGATCCGGCTGCGGGTGCAGGTCGAGGCCATCCGGCAGGAGGCCGGCGAATGAACGTTCGCGGCTGGCTGCTCGGGATGGCGGCGCTGCCACTGGCTGCTTCGTCCGCGCCGCAGGTCTTCGACCTCGACCCGGCGCAGACCTTCGTGCATTTCGAGGTGCTGCATTTCGACACCTCGACGCTGCGCGGCCGCGTCGGTCCGGTGCGCGGCGAGGTCATGCTCGACGCCGACGCCGGCCGCGGCCGCCTCGGGCTGGTGATCGACATGCGCACGCTGGATACCGGCTTTCGCCTGCTGGATGCGCGGCTGCGCCAGCGCGATCTGTTCGACGTCGACGACCACCCCGAGGCCTGGTTCGTCGCCGAGCGTTTCCGCTTCGAGCAGGGGCAGCCGGTCGAGGTGACGGGCGAGTTCACGCTGCGCGGCGTCAGCGCACCACTGACGCTGCGCGCGCTGCGCTTCGGCTGCGTCGAGGCCACGGGCACTGCGCCGCAGCGCTGCGGCGGCGATTTCGAGGGCGAGGTGCAGCGCAGCCGCTTCGGCGCCAGCTTCGGCCTGCCGCTGGTGGCCGACCGCGTGCGCCTGCTGGTGCAGGCCGAAGGGCTGCGGCGACGCTGACGCCAAACTGACAGCGGCGGCGGCCGTGGGAACTTCCCGCTCAGGGAAGTCCGCATTGCGGCCCCCTTCGACATCCCGGATATTCGCCAGCCGTTACCGTCCCGCCGCTCCGTTCGTCGGGGCTAGACCATCCAACTCCGGAGACTCCATGACCCAGACCCCGAAGCCCGCGCCGCGCCGCCGCTTCCTGCAGACCGCCGCTGCCGCCACCGCCGGTGCCGGCGCCATGGCCGCCCCGATGATCGCCAGCGCGCAGACCGTGTCGCTGCGCTTCCAGAGCACCTGGCCGTCCAAGGACATCTTCCATGAGTACGCCAGCGACTTCGCCAAGAAGATCAACGACATGGCGGGTGGCCGCCTGAAGATCGAGGTGCTGCCCGCCGGTGCGGTGGTGCCGGCCTTCCAGTTGCTGGAAGCGGTGGCCAAGGGCACGCTCGACGGCGGCCATGGCGTGGTGGCCTACCACTACGGCAAGAATTCGGCGCTGGCGCTGTGGGGCTCCGGCCCCGCCTACGGCATGGACCCCAACATGCTGCTGGCCTGGCACAACTACGGCGGCGGCAAGGCGCTGCTCGACGAGATCTACAAGAGCCTGAACCTCGAGGTGGTGTCCTACCTGTATGGCCCGATGCCGACGCAGCCCTTCGGCTGGTTCAAGAAGCCGATCGCCAAGCTCGAGGACGTCAAGGGCACCAAGTTCCGCACCGTCGGCCTGGCGGTGGACATGTATACCGACATGGGCGTGGCGGTGAACCCGCTGCCCGGCGGCGAGATCGTGCCGGCACTGGACCGCGGCCTGATCGACGGCGCCGAGTTCAACAACGCCTCGTCCGACCGCCTGCTCGGATTCCCCGACGTGGTCAAGAACTGCATGCTGCAGAGCTTCCACCAGAGCGGCGAGCAGTTCGAGATCCTGTTCAACAAGGGCAAGTACGACGGCCTGAGCGGCGAGCTCAAGTCCATCATCGACTACGCCGTGCAGGCCGCCAGTGCCGACATGAGCTGGAAGGCCATCCAGCGCAACAGCCAGGACTACATCGAGCTGAAGAAGGCCGGCGTCAAGTTCTACAAGACGCCCGACGCCATCCTGCGCGCGCAGCTGGCCGCGTGGGACAAGATCATCGCCAAGAAGGGCGGCGAGAACGCGCTCTTCAAGAAGGTGCTGGACAGCCAGAAGGCCTTTGCCGAGCGCGCCGGCTCCTGGCAGAACGACTACACCGTCGATTTCAAGATGGCGTACAACCACTATTTCCGCGCCGGCAAGAAGAGCTGAGCCTCGCCGAGGCGGACCACGGGGGCGCCTGCGGGCGCCCCTTTTCGTGAAGGAATCGCGATGCAGAAGATGCTGCTGCAGGTGGACCGGCTGTCCACCTTCGTGGGCAAGGCGTGCGCCTGGACCGTCGTCGGGCTCACGGCGCTGATCACCTGGGAGGTGTTTTCGCGCTACGTGCTCAACTCGCCGCATGCGTGGGTGCTGGACGCGCAGATCATGCTCTACGGCACCCTGTTCATGAGCGCCGGCGCCTATACGCTGAGCAAGAACGGCCATGTGCGCGGCGACGTGCTCTACGGCTTCTTCGAGCCGCGCACGCAGGCCACCATCGACCTCATCCTCTACATCGTCTTCTTCCTGCCCGGCATCGTCGCGCTGACCTGGGCCGGCTGGTCCTTCGCGCAGGAATCGCTGGCCATCCGCGAGCAGACCTTCAATGCCGACCCGCTGCCGGTCTACCCGTTCAAGTTCGTGATCCCGATCGCCGGTGCCGTGCTGCTGCTGCAGGGCGTGGTCGAGATCGTGCGCTGCCTGATCTGCATCCGCGACGGCGTCTGGCCCGCGCGCGAGGAGGACGTCGAAGAGGTCGACGTCGACAAGCTCAAGGAGATGGTGCACGTCAAGGACGCCGACATCGAGGAAGTCGACCGCCTGATCACGGCCAAGCAAACCGGGGGCCGGGCATGACGATCAAGAAGGAACTCTGGTTCGGCTTCGGGCTGATGGGGCTGATCGTGCTGGCCGTGCTGGGCATGGTGCTTGGCGTCGACACCATGACCAACGGCCACTACGGGCTGCTGATGCTGGGGCTGGTGGTGGTGGCCATCATGCTCGGCTTCCCGACGGCATTCACGCTGATGGGCATGGGCATGCTGTTCGCGTTCTTCGCCTATCACTCCGGTGGCCAGACCGCCGCCGGTGCGGTGAAGCAGACGCTGGACCTGATGGTGCAGCGTGCCTTCTCGGTGATGGGCAACGACGTGCTCATCTCGATCCCGTTGTTCGTCTTCATGGGCTACCTGGTCGAACGCGCCAACCTGATCGAGAAGCTGTTCAAGAGCCTGCACCTGGCACTGGCGCGCGTGCCCGGCTCGCTGGCGGTGGCCACACTGGTGACCTGCGCCGTCTTCGCCACCGCCACCGGCATCGTCGGCGCGGTGGTCACGCTGATGGGCCTGCTGGCGCTGCCGCAGATGCTGCGCGCCGGCTACGACGTGCGGGTTTCGGCCGGCGCCATCACCGCCGGCGGCTGCCTGGGCATCCTGATCCCGCCCAGCGTGCTGCTCATCGTCTATGGCGCCACCGCCGGCGTATCGGTGGTGCAGCTGTATGCCGGCGCCTTCTTTCCGGGGCTGATGCTGGCCGGCCTCTACATCGTCTACGTCATCCTGATCGCCAAGCTCAAGCCGGCGATGGCGCCGCCGCTGACGGCCGAACAGCGCACCGTGCCGCTGCCGGCGCCGCTGGTCACCCTCGGCCTGACGACGGCGAGAAATGCGCTGGGCGGCCTGGTCGGTGCGCTCAAGGGCCCGAAGAACCGCGACGTGCCCGCCGGCTATCTGCTGGGGCAGCTGGGCATCGCGTTGCTGCCGGCGCTGGTATTCGCGCTCGCCGTGGGCTGGAGCTACCGCAGTGCCACCGCGCCGCTGCCCGTGGCCGAGGTCGTCGAGGGCCTGCAGGAGATGGGCACCGGCGGTGGCAGCAGCAGCGAGTCGGGCGGCGGCCTCGCCGAACCACCCGGCAGCAGCGACGACGCGCCGTCCGCGGGCGGTCTGAGCGAGCCGCCCGGTGCGACCGATGCCGCGTCCGGGCCCGCCGCCGGGGGCGTGTCGGAACCGCCAGGGGCGAGCGAGCGCGTGCAGGAGCCGCCCGCGGCCAGCGGCCTGGGCGAGCCGCCCGCCACCGCCGCCGCGCCGGCCGGCGCCGGCACCGGCGGTGCGGGGTCCACCGCAGCCGCCGGCGAGCCACGGGCGCTGACCACCAACTGGTGGATCGGTGTCGGCGTCGGCGCGCTGGCGCTGGCCGTCTTCTACGGCATCCTGAGCTTCGCCCGGCTCGAGATCTTCAAGATGCTGCTGACCAGCTTCTTCCCGCTGCTGGTGCTCATCCTGGCCGTGCTGGGCTCGATCGTCTTCGGCCTGGCCACGCCGACCGAGGCCGCCGCCGTGGGCGCCTTCGGCGGCTTCGTGCTCGCCTGGGCCTACCGGCAGCTGACCTTCACGGTGGTCAAGGAATCGGTCTTCCTCACCGCCAAGACGAGTGCGATGGTGTGCTGGCTGTTCGTCGGCTCGGCCATCTTCTCGGCCGCCTTCGCGCTGCTGGGCGGCCAGGAGCTGGTCGAACAGTGGGTGCTGGGCATGAACCTCAGCAAGACCGAGTTCCTGATCCTGAGCCAGGTGCTGATCTTCATCCTCGGCTGGCCGCTGGAGTGGACCGAGATCATCGTCATCTTCATGCCCATCTTCATCCCGCTGCTGGACAACTTCGGCGTCGACCCGCTGTTCTTCGGCCTGCTGGTGGCGCTGAACCTGCAGACGGCCTTCCTCAGCCCGCCGGTGGCGATGAGCGCCTTCTACCTGAAGGGCGTGGCGCCCAAGCATGTGACGCTGAACCAGATCTTTGCCGGCATGCTGCCCTTCATGGGCATCCAGATCGTGGCCATCGTGCTGCTGTACATCTGGCCGCAGATCGGCATGTGGCTGCCGACGGTGCTGTACCGCTGAAGTCCGGCGGCCGGCGACCGCCGGTCCGATGGCCGCAGACGCCGGCGCGCCCTGACAGGCCCGCCGGCGTGCTGCTTTCAGCCGCGGCCGGCGAAGGACTGGCCGAAGGCGAAGACCGAATTGGGCGCATTGCTGCGCACCGGTCGCACCACCGGCGTCGCCGCGATGGCACGGCGCGGCGCCGTGCTCGCCTCGACCGCCACCCCGCGCGCACGCTGCTCGTCCACCAGCTGTTGCAGCGGCACCGTGGCCAGGTGGCGCAGCATGACCTGGTCCAGATCGGCCCAGAGCTCGCGCGTGAGCTGCATGCGCTGCGCCGCCTCGGCGTCCTCGCTGGCCTCGTCCTCGACCGCATTGACGATGTCGGCAGCCGAGAGGTCGACCGGCCGGCGACCCAGCGTATAGCCACCACCCGGCCCGCGCGTGCTCTCCACCAGGCCGGCGCGGCGCAGGCGGCTGAACAACTGCTCCAGATAGGACAGCGACACACCCTGGCGCGCGGCAATCTGCGCCAGCGCCACCGGGCCCGAACGCTCGCGCAGGGCCAGGTCGATCATGGCCTGGAGGGCAAAACGGCTCTTCGTGCTCATGCGCATGGTTTTCTCCGAAAGAGGTGTCAGCAAGTGCGCTGACGGGGTGAACTGTAGGGAAGGCTTCAGTTCGCGTAAATTCGAACTTTGGATAGCATCAGTTCGAGAAAATCGAATCGATCAGGAACGCCGATGAATTTCAAGCACCTGCAGTATTTCTGGGCGGCCGCGCACGCGGGCGGCATCGTCAAGGCCGGCGAGCAACTGCACACCACGCCGCAGACGCTGTCCGGGCAGATCAAGCTGCTGGAAGACCGGCTGGGGCGCCAGTTGTTCCGCAAATCGGGCCGCAAGCTCGAATTGACCGAGGACGGCCGCGTGGCACTGGGTTATGCCGACGAGATCTTTCACCTCGGCTCAGAACTGGAGGCCGCGTTGCGCGAACGCCGCGACGCCAGGCGCACCATCGACTTTCGCGTCGGCGTCGCCGACTCGGTGGCCAAGACCGTGGTCTACCGGCTGCTGGAGCCGGCCCTGCAACTGCCCGACCCGGTGCGCATGGTCTGCAGCGAGGGCACGTTTGCCGAGCTGCTGGGCCAGCTGGCGCTGCGCAAGGTCGACCTCGTCATCGCCGACGAGCCACTGACGCGCAAGGTCAGCGTGCGCGCCTTCAACCACCCGCTGGGACACTCGTCGATGAGCTTCTTCGCCGCCCCCGTGCTGGCCGCGGGCCTGCAGGGCAGCTTTCCGCAATGCCTGGACGGCGCGCCGATGCTGATCCCGGGGCCGGCATCGTCGATCCGCGCGCCCTTCGACGCCTGGCTGCTGCACCACCGGCTGCACCCGCGCGTGGTCGGCGAGTTCGACGACCTGGCCCTGATGGCCACCTTCGGCCGCGAGGGCCGCGGCGTCTTCGTGTCACCCGCCGTGCTGGAGGCGGAAACCGAACGCCAGCACGGCGTGAAGGCGATCGGACGCAGCGACGAACTGGTCGAGCATTTCTATGCCATCTCGGTCGAACGCCGCATCAGCCACCCCTGCGTGGTGGCCATCACCAGCGCCGCGCGCAGCCGGCTGTTCGAGCACTGAAGCCAGCGCGCCGGCAGCCGGCGGCCCGTCGCCGCCGCCTGCAGCCTGTCGCCGCGATGCTGCAGGGTATCGGCTGCCGCTCGCGGCGCGGGTGGCGGCTGCTTACAGTGCGGGCCAGCCGACGCCCGAGCCGCAATGAGCCCCGCACCCACCCTCCCCCCGGTCTGGACCGAACGCTGGCATCGGCTCGCGGCCGCCTTCCTGCGCGGCTACCACCGCTATGCCACCTGGCTGGTCGGCATCAGCTGGAAGCGCTTCGCGCTGCTGGCGCTGGCGCTGCTGATCATCGCCAACATCGTGCCCTCGCTGCCGCCGTTCAGCTGGCGCGTGACCGAAACCATCGAGGACAGCACGCCGCGGCCGCCGCGGGCCCAGCAACCGCCAGCGCCCCCGGCGCCGCCGCCGGCCAGGACGCCGTCGACCGAACGCCCGCGCGAGCCGGTGATCCAGATCGAGCGCCCGGCCAGCAGCGCCGGCAAGCCCGAAGGGCTGGACATCTCGATCGACGAACGCGGCATCCGCATCACGCCGCGCGCCAAGGGCGCAGCTTCGGCCGCTTCGGCAGCTTCGGCGGCGCCGGCCGCGTCGTCGCCGGGGCCGGTGGTGATCACGCTGCCGCCGGGCATCGACAAGGAAGCCGTGCGCGAGGCGGTGGACGATGCGCGCCAGGCGATCGAGGACGCCGTGCAGGCGCAGCGTGACGCCGCCGAAGCCGCCGCCGAGGCCGCCCCGAGGCCGAGCGCGAGGCGCGCCAGGCGATCGAGGAAGCCAGGGGCGCGATCACCAGCCCCAGCGGCCGCATCAAGCGCACGCGCCAGATCCGCTGGGGCGACTTCCTCACCGACCTGGCGCTGCTGTGGGTGCTGGCCTCGGCGATCATCAAGGCCACCTACAAGGGCCGCATGCAGGCCGAGGTGAAGGCCGCGCAGGCCACCGAGACGGCCGAGGCCGAGTCGCTCAAGCGCCAGGTGGTCGAGGCGCGCATGGCGGCCATGCAGGCGCAGGTGGAGCCGCACTTCCTGTTCAACACGCTGGCCTCGATCGACCACCTGATCGAGACCGACCCGCAGCGCGCCAGCCAGATGCAGAAGAACCTGATCGCGCTGCTGCGCGCCAGCATGCCCACCATGCGCGAGGCCGCCGCCGACGGCCACGGCGTGCGCGACCTGGCGCGCGAGCTGCAGGTGATCCGGCCCTACCTGGAGATCCTGAAGGTGCGCATGGAAGAGCGCCTGGCCACGCAGATCGACGTGCCCGACGGCCTGCTGTCGGCCGAATTTCCGCCGATGATGCTGCAGACGCTGGTGGAAAACGCCATCAAGCATGGCCTGGAGCCCAAGGCCGCGGGCGGCCGGCTGACCGTGCGCGCCGAGATCGTGCACGGCAAGCTGCAGGTCAGCGTGGCCGATACCGGCCTGGGCTTCGGCCGCGCCGCCACCGGCGGCACCGGTGTCGGCCTGGCCAACATCCGCGAGCGCCTGCAGCTGCTGCATGGCCCGAAGGCGGCGCTGACGGTGGCCGAGAACCCCGGTGGTGGCACCATCGTCACCATCACCGTGCCCTACCGCAGCCTGGGCGCCGATGCCGCGTGATGCCCGCACACCAGGACCCACCGATGAGCGACACCGACACCCCCGCCCGCCCGCGCGCCGTGCTGGCCGACGACGAACGCCTGATGCGCGAGCAGCTGCGCGCGCGGCTGGCCGAGGTCTGGCCGGAGCTGGACATCGTCGCCGAGGCGAAGAACGGGCTCGAGGCGGTGGACATGGTCGCGCAGCACCGGCCCGATATCGTCTTCCTCGACATCCGCATGCCCGGGCTGACCGGCGTCGACGCCGCGCGGCAGATCGCGCAGCTGCCGCCGCGCGAGGGCCACGACGACGAATGGCTGCCCGAGATCGTCTTCATCACCGCCTACGACCAGTATGCGGTCGAGGCCTTCGAGCAGGGCGTGGCCGACTATGTGCTCAAGCCGGCCGAGCGCGAACGGCTGCAGCTCACCGCCCTGCGCCTGCGCCAGCGCCTGGACGCGCGCCGCCGCGGCGAGGACGCACCCGACGCGCCGGCGCAGCCGCTGCAGCAGCTGCTGCACCAGCTGTCGGCGCGGCTCAACCCCGGCGCCGCGCCGCGCTACCTGCAGTGGATCCAGGCCAACGTGGGCAGCACCATCCAGATGGTCGCCGTCGACGAGGTGCTGTTCTTCGTCAGCGACGAAAAATATACGCGCGTGCAGACGGCGCAGGTGGAGGCCTTGATCCGCAAGCCGATCAAGGAGCTGGTGGACGAGCTCGACCCGCAGCAGTTCTGGCAGATCCACCGCAGCACGCTGGTCAACGTGAAGGCGATCGCCGGCGTGACGCGCGACTTCCGCGGCCGCCAGATCGTCAGCGTGCGCGGTCACCCCGAGAAGCTCGAGGTCAGCCGCAGCTATGCGGGGCTGTTCAAGGGCATGTGAGCGGCGCGGCGGCGCTCACACCCGCTCAGGCCTTGGCCGAGACGAAGACGCCCTGGCTGCGCAGCAGCTGCAGCGTCAGCAGCTCGCCATGCAGCAGCCAGCCGTCGGCCTGGCGCTGGCAGCTGACCACCACCGCCACGCCGTCGAAACCGACGGTCATCACGCGCATGGCGCTGCGCGCCGGCGCCGGCACCGGAGACCACAGGCTCAGGCCGCCGAGCGAGAGGTCGCGCAGCCGCGCCGCGTGGTCGCCCGGCATGCCGGGCAGGCGCAGCGTGGCGCCCATGGGGCGCGCATTGCGCGGGCTGCGGCGGCGGCCGAAGAGCTCGCCGCGGTCGAGCGCCGGGCGGCGAAACAGCGGGCTGCCGCAACCGTCGCAGCGCGTATCCCTGTGCACCGCGCCCGGCAGCGGGCGGCGGCAATACGGGCAGGCGCGGTCGGCCATCCAGGCGGCGGGATCGTGCGCGGCCAGCGCCGCCTCGGCCGCGGCGGGCCGCGCCGCAACCGGTGCCGCCGCGGCGCCGGCTGCGGCAACGGGACGCGCGCCGCCGCCCTTGAGCGTGCGGTCGTAGGCGCGCCGCCGTTCGGGGTCGGTGAGGATGGCATAGGCGGCATTGATGCGCGCGGCGGCTTCGGGGTCGCCGCCGAGGTCGGGGTGGGCACGCAGCGTGCTCATCAGCGTGCGGTAGCTGGCGCGGATGACCTCCAGCGGCGCTTCCGGCTGCACGTGCAGGATGCGGTAGAGGTTGCGGCGTTCCTCCGACATCGACCCGGTCTCCTTCTTCGTCCGACGGTCATCGACTGCCGTCGGCCGCACTGTATCCCCCACCACGCGGGGCTGCCAGCCACGACGCGATGCAGGCCTGCGCCGTCCAGTAGGTGGCCAGCACCCACAGCGAGGCCAGCGGCAGCGGCCCGGCGAAGCGGTTGCTGGCCAGCAGCGCGTCGCTGGTCAGGAACAGCGCACCACCCAGGGCCAGGCGGCGGGCGGCCGCATCGCCGGGCGCCGCGCGCCACAGCACCGCCGCCTGTGCCGCCATCGAGGCCAGCGCCAGCACATACAGCACCACCGGCATGCGCAATGCGGCCGGCACGCCGGGCCACAGCAGCGCCAGCACGGCACCCGCGACCAGCGCATAGACCACGAACGGCGCCCGGCGCGCGCCCAGGCGCTGCACGCGCGTGAAGGCCACCAGATACGCCAGGTGGGCGAGCAGAAAGCTCACCAGCCCGGGCACGAAGCCTTCGCGCGGCCACATCAGCGCCACGTCGCCGGCCAGCGACAGCACCAGCCCCGCCAGCACCCAGCGCCGCAGCGCCGGCGTGTCGCGCCCGCGCGGCCATGCCATCGCAATGATCAGCAGCGTGGTCAGCGGCTTGAAGACAAGGTTCAGCCACGCCTGGCCGAGCGCCCAGGGTGCCGAGGCGATGGCCAGCAGCGCCGACAGCGCCGTGATCGCGAGCCAGAGCGGTCGATCGAGGGCGGGCATCGGCGGTCTCCTTCGCTTCAGCCGGGCACCGGCGGTGCGGCCGCCACCCTGGCGGCCAGTTCCGCACGCATGCGCTTCAGGCGTTCGCGCGGGTCCTCCCTGGTGGTGAGCTCGTCGAGCTTCATCTCGGCGATGAAGCGGCTGGGCACGCCGGCCACCGTCTCGCGGCCGCGCTTGCGCCGGCGCAGCGTGCTCACCACCAGCGTCTGCCGCGCGCGCGTGATGCCCACGTACATCAGCCGGCGCTCCTCCTCCAGCCGCTCGGGCGTCATGTCCTCGTCACCGCTCCTGAACGGCAGCAGGCCCTCGTTGACGCCGGCCAGCACGACATGCGGCCATTCCAGGCCCTTGGCGGCGTGCAGTGTCGACAGCGTGACCACGTCCTGCTCGTCGCCGCGTTCGGCCAGGCTGATGATGACGCTGATGGTCTGCGCCACCTGCAGCACGGTCTGGGTCTCGGTCTCGACGCTGCCGCCGTCCTGGGTGACCTCGCCGCCGCAGCGCCGGGCGATCCAGTCGACGAAGTCGAGCACGTTGGTCCAGCGCGCGGCGGCCAGCTTCTCGCTGTCTTCGCCGTCGTACAGGTGCTGCTCGTAGCCGATGGCCTTCAGCCAGCCCAGCAGCAGCGCCTTGGCGTCCCCGGCGCCCTGGGTGCGGCGGGCCTTGTGCTCGAGCTCGTTGACCTCGCGGCCGAATTCATGGAGCGCATCGATCGCCTTGCCCTTGAGCACCGTCGCCAGGCTGGGCGAAAACAGCGCTTCGAACAGGCTTGTCTTCCACTTCGCCGCAAACTCGCCCAATGTGCCCAGCGTCTGGTGGCCGATGCCGCGCCTGGGCGTGGTCACCGCGCGCAGGAAGGCGGGATCGTCGTCCTGGTTGACCAGCAGGCGCAGCCAGGCGCACAGGTCCTTGATCTCGGCGCGGTCGAAAAAGCTGGTGCCGCCCGAGACCTTGTACGGGATCTGCGCCGCGCGCAGTTTCTGCTCGAACACGCGCGCCTGGTGGTTGGCGCGGTAGAGGATGGCGAAGTCGGCCAGCCGGCAGGGCGTGGTGGCCGTGGCGCCGCCGCGGATGGCCTGGATGCGCGCCACCGCGCGCTCGGCCTCGTGCTCCTCGCTGTCGCACGCCAGCACGCGCACCGGCTCGCCGTCGCCGAGGTCGCTCCACAGCTTCTTCTCGTAGAGCTTGGGGTTCTTCGCGATCACCGCATTGGCGGCGCGCAGGATGTGGCCGGTGCTGCGGTAGTTCTGCTCCAGCGCGATGACCTTGAGCTGCGGGTAGTCCTGCGGCAGGCGCTTGAGGTTGTCGATGGTGGCGCCGCGCCAGCCGTAGATGCTCTGGTCGTCGTCGCCGACCGCGGTGAAGGGCGTGCCGGCCGCGCCATCGCCCACCAGCGCCTTCAGCAATTCGTACTGCACGGCATTGGTGTCCTGGACTTCGTCGACCAGCACGTGGCGGAACTGCCGCTGCCACGACGCGCGGGCCTGCTCGTCGCGCTGCAGCAGCGCCAGCGGCAGGCCGATGAGGTCGTCGAAGTCCACCGCCTGGTAGGCCTGCAGCCGCTCCTGCACGCGGCGCATCACGCGCGCGGCCACACGCTCGTCGTCGCTGGCAGCGGCACGCTCGGCAGCATCGGCGTCCAGGCCCTGGTTCTTCCACAGGCTGATGGTCCACTGCCAGCGCCGCGCCAGCGCGTTGTCGGTGCAGCCGCCGGCGTCGCGGATGACGCCCAGGATGTCGTCGGCATCGAGGATGCTGAAATTGGGCTTGAGCCCGATGCGCTCGCCGTCCTGGCGCAGCATGCGCACGCCCAGCGAATGGAAGGTGCTGACCACCAGGTCGCGCGCCGCACGCGGCCCCACCAGCGCCTTGGCGCGTTCGCGCATCTCCTGCGCCGCCTTGTTGGTGAAGGTGATGGCGGCGATCTGCTTGGGCTCGACGCCCGCCTGCAGCAGCCGCGCGATCTTGTGCACGATGACGCGCGTCTTGCCCGACCCGGCGCCGGCCAGCACCAGGCAGGGGCCGACCAGGTGGTGCACCGCGGCCAGCTGGGCGGGGTTGAGGGAGGCGGGAGCGTCGGCCATGACAGCAGGTGACGAGGGCCGCGGATGATAGCGATCCGAGCCGTCGGACCGCCCCGAACGCCGCCCCCGATCGCGGACAATGCGCGTCCTTCGCCATGTCCAGCCCCGACACTTCTTCGCCCGCTGCTGCGTTGCCGCTGATCAGCGTCATCGTGCGCAGCATGGACCGGCCCAGCCTGGCCGCGGCACTGGCGTCCATCGCCGCGCAGGACGCGTCGCCGGTGGAGGTGGTGCTGGTCAATGCCCTCGGCCCCGCGCATGGCCCGGTGCCCACCGCCGCCGGGGCGCACCCACTGCACCGCATCGACGCCGGCCGCCCGCTGCCGCGCTCGGCCGCGGCCAATGCCGGCCTCGATGCCGCACAAGGCCGCTGGGTCATCTTCCTCGACGACGACGACGTCTACCTGCCCGGCCACCTGTCGCGGCTGGCCGCCGCGCTGGCCGCGCGACCCGCTGCGGTGGCCGCCTATGCCGATGTCGACTATGGCCGCGACGGCGCCGACGGCTGGGTCAGCGAACATGTCTTCGCCGCCGACTTCGACCCGCTGCGCCTGCGCTTCGAGAATTTTCTGCCGCTGCATGCGGTGCTGGTCGACCGTGGCAGCGAAGCGCGCCGCGCCTGCCGCTTCGACGAGAGCCTGGACCTGTTCGAGGACTGGGACTGGTGGCTGCAGCTGGCACGTCTGGGGCCCTTTGTGCGCGTGCCGGGCATATCGGCACGATATGTCGCTGCGGCCGCCGGCGGCTCGGGCGTCTTCGTCGACAACGGCAGCGCCGCGCGGGCGCGCGAACGCCTGCTGCTGAAGTGGCTGTACCTGGATGCGCCCGGGGACCGCCTGGCCCTGATGCGCGCGCTGCAGGCCGAATACCGCGCCGCGCACCAGGCCGCGGACCAGCTGGCGCTGGCGCGGCAGACCGCGCAGAACCTGCGCGACATGCTGGCCGCGCGCGAACGCGAGATCGGCGATGCCCTGGCCCAGATCGAATCCCTGCACGCGGTGATTGCTGCACGCGACCACGAGATCCGCGAGTCCGCCACCCAGATCGACGACCTGCATGCCGTGATCGCAGCGCGCGAGCGCGAAATCTCCGACAGCCGCGCCTACGGCGACGGCCTGCGCCAGGTGCTGGCCGCACGCGACGAGGAGATCGTCAACCTGCGCGACGCCCTGTCCCGACGCCCCCCTCCATGACGACACCGAATCCAGCGCGCACCACCGTCTTCACGATCGTCTCGCGCAACTACCTGCACTTCGCGCTGAATCTGATGGCCAGCGTGGCCGTGCATCTGCCCGGCACGCGACGCGTGGTGGTGCTGTGCGACGCCGCCGACGGCGTGCCGCCGCCGCCCGCTGGCGTGGAACTGCTGGGCATCGACGAATTGAGCATCGCGCACCTCGACCGCATGGTCGTGCAGTACACGATCCTCGAGCTCAATACGGCGATCAAGCCCTTCGTCTTCACGCACCTGTTCGGCCGCGAGGACGCCGACCGCGTGATCTATTTCGACCCCGACATCCAGCTCTATGCCAGCGGCGAGCCGCTGCTGCGCCGGCTCGACGAGGCCGAGGTCGTGCTGACCCCGCACCTCACCGCACCGCTGGCCGACGACCGCCACCCGTCCGACCTGGCCATCGTGCAGAGCGGCACCTACAACCTCGGCTTCCTGGCGCTGCGCCGCAGCGCGCAGACGCGCGCACTGGCGCAGTGGTGGTCGCACAAGCTCGAACGCGACTGCGTGGTCGACATCCCGCGTGGGCTGTTTACCGACCAGAAGTGGATGGACCTGGTGCCGGGGCTGTTCGACCGCGTGCACGTGGAGCGCGATGCCGGCTGGAACGTCGCCTACTGGAACCTGGCGCACCGCGACGTGCAGAGCAGCGCCGAGGCCGGCTATACCGTCAACGGCCGGCCGCTCTTCTTCTTCCACTTCTCGGGCTACAGCCCGGGCAGCCGGCTGATCAGCAAGCACCAGGACCGCTTCACGCTCGATGCCTGCACGCCGGCGGTGCGCGCCCTGTTTGCCGGCTACGAGCGCGACGTGTCTGCGCAGGGCCGCGAGACCTTCTCGAAGCTGCCCTATGCCTTTGCCGCGCTGGCCGACGGCACCGTGCTGCCCGACTGTGCGCGCCAACTGATCCGCCAGGATCTCGACTGGGCGCGGCCGCTGCCCGACTTCCGCAGCGCTGCGGGGGCGCGCTTCCTGATCGACGACCTGCTGGCGCCGGTGGACGCCCTGCAGCCGCCGCTGTCGCGGCTGGCGCTTCAGCTCTACCGGTCCCGCGAGGACCTGCGCGTGGCCTTCCCCGACGTGCTCGGCACCCACCGTCAGGCCTTTGCCGACTGGTTCCGCAGCCGCGCCGGCGAGGAGGCCCGGGTGCCATCGGCGTTGATGGGTAAGGCTCAGCCGACGCCGTCACCAGTGAACGCGGACGCCGGGGCGAACAGCTCCGACACCTCGCCCCCGCATCCGGTGGTACCGCCGCCGGCGCCGCGCGTGCCGCTGACCGCGCTGCCTTACCGCATGGCCTACCAGCTGGCCTGGAATGCGCGCGACCTGCTGCGTCCGCTCACCACGCCGCAGATGCGCGCGCGCATGCGCAGCTACCTGGTGAAGAACGCCTACCCGGCGCAGCCGGCCACACTGGCGCCGTCGGCAGCCGAGGTCCCGCCGTTCGGCGTGACGGTGATCGGCTACGTGCACGCCGAGAGCGGCGTCGGTGAATCCGCGCGCTGCACCTTGCGCGCGCTGGCCTGCACATCGGTGCCGCACGCGGTGCACGACTTCCGCGACGGCAACGTCTCGCGCATGGGCGAGGCGGTGGACGCACGACTGGAGACGAGCGAGCGCCACGCGATCAGCCTCTTCCACATCAATGCCGACCAGCTGCCACATGCACGCGCGTCGCTGGGTGACCGCTGGTTCGGCGTGCCGCACCGCATCGGCTACTGGGCCTGGGAACTGGAGCACTTCCCCGCCGAGTGGCAGGGCGCCTTCGACCTCGTCGACGAGGTCTGGGTGCCGTCGACCTTCTGTCAGCGCGCCGTGGCCGAGCACTCGCCGGTGCCGGTGCTGGTGGTGCCGCACGCGGTGGCGGTGCCCGAGATCCCGCAGCCGGATCGCACGCGTTTCGGCCTTCGCGCCGACAGCGTGGTCTTCCTGGCGATGGCCGACGTGATGAGCAGTCCCGAACGCAAGAACCCCTTCGGCGCCATCGAGGCCTTCGAGCGCGCCTTCGGCAACTGCACCGACGCGGTCGAGCTGGTCGTCAAGGTCAGCAATGGCGAACGCGACCCGGCCGCCATGCAGCGCCTGCGCATCATGGCGGAGATGCATGCCGGCGTGCACCTGATCGAGGACTACCTCGACCGGTCCGCCCTCAATGCGCTGGTCGACAGCGTGGACTGCTTCGTATCGCTGCACCGTGCCGAGGGCTTCGGGCTCGTCAATGCCGAGGCGATGGCGCGCGGCAAGGTGGTGATCGCCACCGCCTGGTCGGGCAACATGGACTACATGAGTGCGGCCAATTCGCTGCCCGTGGACTACACGCTGCAGCCGATCGGCCGCGACATCGGGCCCTACAAGGCCGACCAGCGCTGGGCCGAACCCGACCTCGACGACGCCGCCGCCAAGATGCGGCGCGTGGCGCAGGATGACGACCTGCGCCGACGCCTGGGCGGGCGCGCGCGGGCCGATGTGTGCATGCAGATCGCGCCGCCGGTGGTGGCACGTCTGCTGGAGACCCGGCTGGACGCCATCCGGCGCCGGTGCGGTCTAGGATGATGGACCGCTCTTGATGAACAGATGCCAGTCGGCCGGTATGCGGGAACGGGCGGCCCGACTCACCAGGTCCGAAGGCACAGAGTTTTCCTCCATCGACCGCCCGAAGATGCCCGAGGGATCGAAACCATGCATCGGCGCCGTGTGATCGTGGGCATGCCCTTGCTCCTCCTGCTGGCCCTGCCGGCCTGCGGCGGAGGCGACGAGGTCTCGCCGCTGGAATTGACACATCTGGCCACCAGCGACCTGGGGCCAGTGCCCGCGAGGACGCTGGTGATTCGCACGGCCGCTGCATGGGCGGCCTTCTGGGATGCCCATCCGTATCCGAGGGGCGCGGTTCCCGCGCCGCCGGTGGACTTCGAGCGACATGCCGTCGCGGGCGTCTTTGCCGGCAGCAAGCCACGCTGCCAGCGGCTCGAGATCGCATCCGGTGAGCGCCAGGACGGGGTGGTGACGCTGCGCTGGCGCATCGTCACTTTCGGCCAGAGCACACCTTCGTCGTGCATCGGCAGTGACTTCTTCGACCTCAACCTGGCCGACATGGTGCTCATCCCCGCCGATGTCCAGGACGTACGCTTTCTCGAAGAAGGCATCTGATCCAGGCTCAGACGCTTCACGATGATTGCCTGATGACCGATCCCACCGCCGACGCTGCAAGCGCCACCGATGTTCCGCTGGCGCCGGCGGATGCCGACCGGGTGTCGGTCCTCGTCCGCAGCATGGGACGCACGTCGCTGCCCCAGGCCCTGGCCTCGGTGGCCGCACAGACGCATCGGCCGATCGAGGTCGTGGTGGTCAATGCCAGCGGGCGCCCCCACCCGGACCTGCCCCCGGGCGACGCCGGGCTGCAGTTCCGTCTCATCGACCTGCAGCGACCTCTGGCCCGCGCCACGGCCGCCAACGTGGCTCTGCGGGCCGCTCGCGGCCACTGGCTGCTGTTTCTCGACGACGACGACAGCCTCGATCACGACCACCTGCAACGCCTGCTGGCGGCATTGCACCAGCACCCCGGCGCCCGTGTGGCGCATGCCGGGGTGCGGATGGTCGATGCCGCCGATGCCGTCTGCGACACACTCGACGAACCCGTCGACCTGCTGCGCCTGTGGTCGGCCAACCGGCTGGCCATCCACGCGGTGCTGTTCGACCGCAGGCTGGTCGACGAGGGCCTGCACTTCGACGAATCGCTGGCGGTCTACGAGGACTGGGATTTCTGGTTCCAGATCGCACGGCGCGAACGATTCCTGCACGTGCCGGGCGCCAGTGCGACCTATCGGCTGGTGGGCAACTCCGGCACCAGCACGGCGCACGACGAGGCCACCAGCCATGCGCTGCGCCGGCCCTTCTACGACAAGTGGCTGCCGCATCTCGATGCAGCCACGCTCGAAGCCTTGGCTGCCGGCGCCGAACATGCGCGCGGCAACCTCGCCGAGGCGCTGCGCCAGCTGCACGAAGCCCGTTCGGCGCTGCTGACGGTGGATCTGGAAAGCATGGCCGACCGCGATCGCCAGATCGACGCGCTGCGGGTGCGGTTGGCAGCCAGCGAGGCGCAGGGGCTGCAGGCGCAGGCTGCCGCCGACAGGCTGGACGGGCTGCGCGCCGCGGCGCTGGCCGAGGCCGAGCGACGCGGGCAGGCGCTCGAAGGAATGGGGCACGAGGTCAGCCGCCTGCAGGCTGAGTTGTCGCGCGCGCTCGCCACCTATGCCAGGCTGGAACAGGGCTATCGCGAGGTGACGGGTTCTCGGTCCTGGCGACTGACCGCCCCTCTGCGCCGGCTGCGCGCGCTGCCTGCCGGTGGGAGTTCGGTCGGCCTTCCGCGTCGATTGTGGCGCGCCCTGCCGCTGAGCAATGCGCAACGACTGCGCGTGCGCGATGCCGTGCTCGCGCGGCCCTGGGGCCGAACGCTGGCCCGGCACGTCTCACCCCACCTGATGCCGATGCCGACAGCGCCGCAATCGCCGGCTTCGGCACCTTCGCCGCCGGCCGACAAGGAGCGCGTGCGCGACCAGGCCGAGGCCGCGCTGTCGGACTTCCTCGATACCGACGGGCGCATCGTGCTCGACAGTGCCGAGGGCGCGCCCGACGTCAGCGTCGTCATCGTGCTGTTCAACCAGGCGGGGTTGAGCCGCTTGTGCCTGGACTCGCTGGCCGCCAGCCGCGGGGTGCGTCATGAAGCATTGATCGTCGACAACGGATCCACCGATCGCGTACCCCAGTTGCTGGCGCGCGTGGAGGGCGCCGAGGTGCTGCGCCCGGGGGAAAACCTCGGCTTCTTGCGCGCCGTCAACCTGGCCGCCGCCCGTGCCCGGGGCCGTCACCTGCTGCTGCTCAACAACGACGCCATGCTCGAACCCGATACGCTGCGCCACGCGGTCGCACGGCTGGATGGCGACGCCGGCATCGGCGCGGTCGGCGGCCCCATCCTGCTGTGGGACGGCCGGCTGCAGGAAGCCGGCAGCATCATCTGGCGCGACGGCAGCTGCCAGGGCTACGGCCGCGGCGACGACCCGGTACGGCCCGAATACGGATTCGTGCGCGATGTCGACTACTGCTCGGGCGCCTTCCTGATGGTGCGGCGAACGCTGTTCGAAACCCTGGGTGGTCTGGACGACGCCTTCGTGCCCGCCTACTACGAGGAGACCGACTTCTGCGTACGCCTGTGGGAGCAGGGCCACCGCATCGTCTACGACCCGCGGGTTCGCATCCGCCATTTCGAATTTGCCAGCGAGGTCGCCTCGGGGTGGGCCATCGAGCTGCAGCGCAAGCACCGCGACCTGTTCGTGCAGCGGCATGGATCGTTCCTGGCGTCCCAATGTGTGCCCTCGCCCGCCGCGCTGCTGCGCGCCCGCGCGCGGCTGCGCCCCGGCGCCCAGCGCGTGCTGGTGATCGACGACCGCGTGCCGCTGCCGTGGCTGGGCCAGGGCTATCCGCGCGCAGCGTCGTGGATCGCCGCCATGGCCGAGGCCGGGCATGCCGTCACCCATTACCCACTGCAGTTTCCGCGCGAGGCCTGGGACGACGTGCGGCGCGCGCTGCCCGAGACGGTGGAGGCGCTGCTCGACCACGGGCTTTCCGGGCTGCGCGACGTGCTGCACGCGCGCCGTGGGCTGTACGACACCCTCATCGTCAGCCGCCCGCACAACATGCAGGCCTTGCGTCGGCTGCTCGATGCCGAACCCGGCCTGCTGGGCCCGACACGGCTGCTGTACGACGCCGAGGCGATGTTTTCGCTGCGCGACATCGCGCGCGCCGCGCTCGACGGCCGGCCGATGCCGTCGGCCGAGCAGCAGGCTTGCATCGATGCCGAGTTGGGGCTGGCGCGTGGGGCCGATGCCATCGTCGCGGTATCCGAGGCCGAGGCCGCGCACTACCGGAACGCCGGCTACGAGACGGTGCACGTGCTCGGCCACGAGGTCGAGGTGGTCGACGATACGCCCGGCTTCGCGCAGCGCAGCGGATTCGTCTTCCTCGGCGCGATGGTGGACGACGACACGCCCAACGGCGACAGCGTGCGCTGGTTCGTGCGCGAGGTCTGGCCGCTGGTGCGCAGCCGTCTCGGCCCGACCGCCACGCTGCACCTGGTGGGCGCCTGCGAAGCGCCCAGCGTGCGCAGATTGGCCAGCCCCGATGTGCAGGTGCACGGCCGCGTGGAGTCACCGGCCCTGCACATGGACAGCGCGCGTGTCTTCATCGTACCCACGCGCTATGCCGCCGGCATCCCGCACAAGGCGCACGAGGCGGCCGCCCGCGGCCTGCCGATGGTGGTCACGCCGTTGATCGCTGCACAACTGGGCTGGCAGGACATCGTGGCCGTCGGCGGTGACGCCGGATCGTTCGCCGGGCATTGCATCCAGCTGCACGAGGACGCGCAGGCGTGGCAACAACAGCGCGATGCGATATTGACCGCGGTCGCGCGCGACGGATCGCCGGCGACCTTCCGCGCAGCGGTCGAGCGGTTGCTCGGCACCGAGGCGCGCTCGACGCTGAGGCAGGCCGCCGACGCGGTCACCGATACGCCGTCGCCACTGGCCCTGGGCATGGACGAGCAGCGCACCGCCGATCTGTGGGGGCGTGATGCCGCGCAGCGCGCCGACCAGGCGCGGCAGCGCCGCCACTGGAGCTCACATCCCGTCACGGCCGCCGAGATCAACCGTCTGGTCAGCGGAGATCCGCAGCTGGGCTGGGTGGCCCACCTTAAGCGCACCCGCTTCCCCGAACCGCGCGCTCGCGGCCTGTCGCTGGGCTGCGGCAGCGGCGCCGTGGTCGTCGATGCCTTGCAGCTGGGCATCGTGCAGCAGATGGAGGGCATCGACATCTCGGCCGGCGCCGTGGCCATCGCCACCGAGCGTGCCGCCCAGGCCGGTCTGGCCCGGCGCGCACGCTTGCGCACGGCCAATGTCAACGAGCTGGCCCTCGATGGCCCGCTGGACCTCATCGTCTTCGAACAGTCACTCCACCACGTCGATGCCCTGGGGCCGGTACTCGACCGTTGCCACGATGCGCTGGCTCCCGATGGGCTGCTGGTCATCAACGAGTATGTCGGCCCCGACCGCTTCCAGTGGAGCGACGAAGCGCAGCGGCTGATGGACGCCATGCTGAGACTGCTGCCCGAGCCGCTGCGTCGCGATCCGGACAGCGGGGCCTTGAAACAGCAGATGCGGCGCGTCGACCCGCAAGCCGTGATCGACCTCGATCCGTCGGAGGCCATTCACTCCGGGGACATCCTCGACGCCTGCCGTTCCCGCTTCGACGAGGTCGAGCTGCGTCGCTTCGGTGGCACGTTGCTGCAGTTTCTGCTGGCCGACATCGCTGCCAATTTCGACCCGGATGACGAGCGTGACGTCGCGCTGCTGCGCTTGATGACGCTGCTGGAGACGGAACTGATCCGCTGTGGTGCCATCGCTTCGGACTTTGTCTACGCGGTCTACCGGCGCCGGCGCGCATCGGCACCGACCCGATCTTGAACGGGCCGAACCCCGCACCGCCGATGCGCCGCCGAGACTGGCTGCGTACCGCCACGCTGCTCGCCGCCCCGCCCTTCATCCGCCACGCCCGCGCTGCCGACGAACCCCGCTTCGCCCTCGGCGTCGCCAGCGGCCAGCCGCGCCCCGACGGCCTGGTGCTGTGGACGCGGCTGACCGGCGACGACCTGCCGCCGCAGGTGCCGGTGCAGTGGGAGCTGGCCCATGACGAGGCCTTCACGCGCATCGCCGCGCGCGGCAGCGAGGACGCTGACAGCCGCTGGGCGCACAGCGTGCACGCCGAGCCCTCGGGCCTGGCACCCGGGCGCTGGTACTGGTACCGCTTTCGCGCGCTGGGCCAGCAAAGCCGGGTCGGCCGCACGCGCACCGCCCCGGCGGCCGATGCCGCTGCGTCGCTGCGCCTGGCGATCGCCAGCTGCCAGCGCTGGGACCATGGCCACTATGCCGCCTGGCGCCACCTGGCCACCCAGGACCTGGACCTGGTGGCCTTTCTCGGCGACTACATCTACGAATACCCGTCGTCGCCGATGGCGCCGCGCCTGCACAAGGGCGGGCTGCTGCGCTCGCTCGACCAGTACCGGGCCCGCTACGCCCAGTACAGGAGCGACCCCGCGCTGCAGGATGCGCACGCCGCCTGCCCCTGGCTGATGGTGTGGGACGACCACGAGGTCGAGAACGACTACGCCGGCACGCACCCGAGCACGCCGCTGGGCGCCGACATGGCGCCGCTGCGCGCCGCGGCCTACCAGGCTTACTGGGAGCACCAGCCGCTGGCCCGGGCACAGCGCCCGCGCGGTGCCGACATGCCGCTGTTCGGCCGCATGGACTGGGGCCGGCTGGCGCGCATCCACCAGCTCGATACGCGCCAGCACCGCGATGGGCAGGCCTGCCCGTCCTGGCCGCGCACGAGCGGCGGCCGCCTGGTGCGCGAGGCCGACTGCCCGGCCCTGGACGATCCGTCGCGCAGCCTGCTGGGTGCCGCGCAGGAGCGCTGGCTGGCCGAAGGCTGGAGCCTGGACCGGCCCTGGAACCTGGTGGCGCAGCAGACGCTGATGGCGCGCGCCGGCCTGCCCGACCAGGGCCGCTGGACCGACGGCTGGGACGGCTACCCCGCCGCGCGCGCACGGCTGCTGCGCACCGTGGCCGAACGGCGCGTGCCCGGGGTGGTGGTGCTGGGCGGCGACGTGCATGCGCATGTGGTCGCCGAGCTGAAGGCCGACTTCGACGATGCGCGCGCGCCGGTGCTGGCCAGCGAGTTCTGCGGCACCTCGATCAGCAGCCACGGCCGTGCCCAGCGCGGCTGGGACGCCGCGCGCGCCGGCAACCCGCACCTGCTGCACGCGCGCAGCGACCAGCGGGGCTACGCCGCCTTCACCCTCGATGCGCGGCAGCTGCAGGCGCGGCTGCTGGCGGTCGACGAGCCGCTCGATGCCACCAGTGCCGTGCACGAGCAGGCGCGCTTCGCCGTCGATGCCGGGCGGCCCGGGCCGCACAGGGCCTGATCGGGCCGAACCCCCGCTGCACCGGCGCAGCCCGCGCCTGCGCCGCTGCGCCGGGGCCCGGGTTACGCTCGCGCGCGCCGCCATGATCAGCATCGTCGCCGTCACCGCCCCGTTCTTCGCCCTCGTGCTGTGCGGCTGGCTGGCGGCGCAGCGGCGCGTGCTGCCGGAAGCAGCGATCCCCGGGCTCAATGCCTTCGTGCTGTATTTCGCGCTGCCGTGCATGCTGTTCCGCTTCGGCGCCGGCACGCCGGTGCTGCAGACGCTCAACCCGACCATCCTGGCCGTCTACCTGCTGTGCGCGGCGCTGGTCGTGGCGCTGACGATCGCGCTGACGATCGGCCCCGCGGTGCCGCTGAAGGAGGCCGCCTTCGGCGCGCTGGTGGCCGCCTTCCCCAATACCGGCTTCATGGGCGTGCCGCTGCTGGTGGCGCTGCTGGGCCCGGCGGCTGCCGGGCCGACGATCAGCGTGCTCACGGCCGACCTCGTCGTCACCACCACCGCCTGCCTGGCGGTGGCCGAGGCGCAGGGGTCGGGCGGCCAGGGCCTGTGGCGATCGGCGCGCCGCATCCTGCTCGGCGTGGCGAAGAATCCGATGCCCTGGGCGATCGCGCTCGGCGCCACCTTCTCGGCCATGGGCTGGCAGCTGTGGGGCCCGGCCGATGCGGTGGTGAAGATGCTGGCCGATGCCGCCAGCCCGGTGGCGCTGTTCACCATCGGCGCCGTGCTGTGGCGCGCCGGCCGCCATGCGCACACGCGCACGCCGCCCGGGCGCTACCTGCCGGTGGCGGCGATCAAGCTGCTGCTGCACCCGCTGCTGCTGCTGGGCCTGGGCCTGGCGGCGCAGGCGCTGGGCGCACCGCTGGACGACTTTGCGCTGATGGTCATCGTGCTGGTGGCGGCGCTGCCCAGCGCCAGCAACGTGGCCATCCTGGCCGAGCGCTACGGCGCCGATACCGGGCGCGTGGCGCGCATCATCATGAGCTCGACGGTGGCGGCCTTCGTCACCTTCACCGCCGTGGCCTGGTTGTCTGGCGTGCGGCCCGCATAGCCCATCCGCCACCGCGGCGCGTGCAGAATCGCGCCGCATGTCGTCGCACGTCACCCTGCGGCAGTTCCGCTATTTCATCGCCGTGGCCGAGGCCGGCTCGGTGGCGGCAGCCTCGCGGGTGCTGAGCATCGCGCAGAGCGCGGTCACCAAGAGCATGCAGGAGCTCGAGGACGAGCTCGGGCAGCGGCTGTTCGAGCGCAGCCCGCGCGGCATCGCGCTGACACCGCAGGGCCACCGCTTCCTGGCCGGTGCGCGGCGCGTCATCGGCGCCGTGGCCGAGGCCACGCGGCTGCAGCGCGGCGACGAGGCCGGCGGCCTGGTCGGCCAGCTGGCCATCGGCGTCACCAGCCTGGTGGCCGGCTACTACCTCAGCGAGCGGCTGTCGCGCTACCGGCGCGCCTGCCCCGGCGTCAGCGTGCAGGTGGTGGAGGAGACGCCGACCTTCCTGGAGCACCTGCTGATCAATGGCGAGATCGACGTCGCGCTGATGGTCTGCAATGCGCTGGGTGACCCGCAGGCGCTGGTGGTGGAGACGCTGACGCGCAGCCCCAGCCGCGTGTGGCTGGCCTCCGACCACCCGCTGGCCGCGCAGGACGACGTGAGCCTGGCCGAATGCGCGGCGCACGACCAGGTGGTGCTGGAGGCCGACCGCATCGACGACCTGATGCGCGCCGCCTGGGCGCGCCACCAGCTCAAGCCGCGCACGCTGCTGCGCAGCGCCTCGCTGGAGGCGGTGCGCTCGCTGGTCGGTGCCGGCGTCGGCCTGACCGTGCTGCCCGACTTCCTGTACCGCCCGTGGACGCTGGATGCCGAGCATGTGGACGTGCGCCCGCTGCGCGACGAGCTGCCCACCGTCGACGTGGGGCTGGTGTGGCGGCGCGGGCTGGCGCTCAAGCCCGCGGTCGGCGAATTCATCGAGCTGGCGCGCGAATCGTCGCGCGGGCGCCGGGCCTGAATTTCGTCACGCCACCACGAAGGCCCACAGCCACAGCAGCGTCCACACGGCCGCGCCCGCGCAGACGACGATGACCGCGCGGCGCGCAGGTCCCCGCAGCCGAAGTGCCAGCCCACCAGCGGCAGGCCGGCGCCGGCCGGCGGCGTGGCGGTGAGCGCGGCCGCGGCCGCGCCCATCAGCGCATGCATCACGCCGCGCAGCAGGCTGCCGGTGTTGTGGTGCGAGCCCTGCCCCAGTGCCGCCTGCAACGGGATGCAGCCAGCCTCGAAGCCGCCGGTGGCCATCAGCGTCCACATCAGCACGCTTGCCGCGCAGCGTGCGCTCGTCGACGCCCAGGGCGAACAGCGCGGGCAGCGGGCCAGCATCAGCAGCGCGAAGGCCAGCAGCAGCGGCAGCGCGACCCGGCAAGGCAGCACCGGCCCACCCTGTCGGTGACACCGCCGGTCTGCTGACCGCGGTGGCGGCGCCGATGCGCTGGCGGCCTTGCGTGGCCAGGGTCTGGGTGATGTGCGCTTCGCGCTGCGCCGGCCGGGGCGCTTCCGGCTGATGTTCCGCGATGGCGTGCTGCACCCCGATGCCGACCTGCAGCGCCAGGCCAACGCCGCCTTCGAGGAACTGGCCGCCGGCGTGTACCGCGCCGCCGGCGGTGCCGGACGCCACGCTGGCCGGGCTCTTCCCGGTCAGAGGCGATCTCAGAGTCTGACCATCACGTGCCGCGGCACGGTGTAGTCCTCGAGCGCATACAGGCTCAGGTCCTTGCCGTAACCGCTGCTCTTCAGGCCGCCATGCGGCATCTCGTTGACGAGCATGAAGTGGGTGTTGATCCAGGTGCAGCCGTACTGCAGCTTGCGCGCCACCTGCATCGCGCGCCCCACGTCCTGCGTCCACACGCTGCTGGCCAGGCCGTAGTCGCTGTCGTTGGCCCAGGCGATGGCCTGCTCGGCGTCGGTGAAGCGCGTGACGCTGACCACCGGGCCGAAGACCTCGCGCTTGACGATCTCGTCCTCCTGGCGCGCGCCGGCGATCACCGTGGGCTCGTAGAAGAAGCCGCCGCCCGCGCGGATCTTGCCGCCGGCGGTGATCTCCATGTGGCCCGCCATCTGCGCACGTTCGACGAAGCTGGCGACGCGGTTGCGCTGGCGTTCGCTGATCAGCGGGCCGATCTCCACACCCTCTTCGTCCTGCAGGCCGGCCTTGATCGACTTCACCGCGCTCGACAGGTCGGCCACGAGCTTGTCGTGCACCTTGGCGCCGGCATAGACGCGGCAGGCCGCGGTGCAGTCCTGGCCGGCGTTGTAGTAGCCGAAGGTGCGCAGGCCCTCGACCACCGCCGCCACGTCGGCGTCGTCGAAGACGATCACCGGCGCCTTGCCGCCCAGTTCCAGGTGCGTGCGCTTGAGCGTGCCGCTGGCTGCCTGCAGGATCTTGCGGCCGGTGGCCACGTCACCGGTCAGGCTGACCATCGCCACCTTGGGATGCTCGACCAGCGGCTGGCCGACCGACGCGCCGCGGCCGGTGACGACGTTGAAGACGCCCTTGGGAAAGATGTCGGCCGCCACCTGGGCCAGGCGCAGTGCCGTCAGCGGCGTCTGCTCGCTGGGCTTGAGCACCACCGTATTGCCCGCGGCGAGCGCCGGCGCGATCTTCCACGCCGCCATCATCAGCGGGTAGTTCCAGGGCGCGATCGAGCCGACCACGCCCACCGGGTCGCGGCGGATGAAGCTGGTGTGGCCGGCCAGGTATTCGCCGCCCAGCGGGCCGGTCAACGTTCGACACGCGCCGGCGAAGAAGCGCAAGACATCGGCCACCGCCGGGATCTCGTCACCCAGCGCGCGGGCATAGGGCTTGCCGCAATTGAGCGACTCCAGCCGCGCAAAGCCCTCGGCGTCGGCTTCGATGGCGTCGGCCAGCTTCAGCAGCGCACGCATGCGTTCCATCGGCGTGCTGTCGCGCCAGCCGTCGAAGGCACGGTGCGCCGCCGAGACCGCCTTGTGCAGCTGCTCGGCCGAGGCCTCCTTGACCTCGACCAGCAGCGCGCCGGTGGCGGGGTTGAGCACGCGCTCGGCCTCGCCCTCGCCAGGCACGAAGGCGCCGTCGATGAACAGCTCGGTGGGAAGGGTCGGCTCGGTCATGGCAGTCTCCTCTAACGTTGATGCGGCTCGTCGGCCCGCGTGAGCAGGTAGGCCGCGAGGATGGGCACGAAGGTCAGCGCGATGATCACCACCGCGACGACATTGGTGACCGGGCGCTGCCGCGGGCGGATCAGCTCCTGCAGCATCCAGATCGGCAGCGTGGTCTGCTGGCCGGCGGTGAAGGTGGTGACGATGACCTCGTCGAAGCTGAGCGCGAAGGCCAGCAGCGCGCCGGCCAGCAGCGCCGAGCCCAGCTGCGGCAGCACGATGTGGCGCAGCGTCTGGAAACCGTCGGCGCCGAGGTCCATGCTGGCCTCGATCAGGTTGGGGTTGAGGCGCCGCAGCCGCGCCACCGCGTTGTTGAAGACGACGACGACGCAGAAGGTGGCGTGGCCGATGACGATGGTCCAGAAGCTGAACGGGATCTGCAGCGTGTGATAGCCGCTGCGCAGCGCGATGCCGGTGATGACGCCCGGCAGCGCGATCGGCAGGATGAAGAGCAGCGAGATGGCGTCGCGGCCGAAGAATCTCGCGCGCGCCAGCGCGCCGGCGGCCAGCGTGCCGAGCACCAGGGCGATCGCCGTCGACCAGGCCGCGACCTCGAAGCTGAGCCGGATCGCGGCCCACACGTCCTCGCGCTCCCAGGCGACGCCGAACCAGCGGATCGTCAGCTCGGGCGGCGGGAAGACATAACTCTTGTCCTCGGCGCTGAAGGCATACAGCACGATCAGCGCCAGCGGCACGTGCAGGAACAGCACCACGGCCCAGGCCGATGCGGTCAGCAGCCTGGCCCGCGGGCGAGCACGCCCGCGGGCCTTCGACAGGCTCTTGCGAGTCCGCAGGGACTCGCTCGGTCCAGTCTCAGAGCGCATCGAACGCTCCCCGCCGCTTGGCAAACCACAGGTAAAGGCCAATGGCGACGATGGGCACCAGCGAGAACGCGGCCGCGAACGGGATGTTGCCGGCCACGCCCTGCTGGCGGTAGATGACCTGGCCGATGTAGAGCGTGCTGTCGCCGATGACCTGCGGGATGATGTAGTCGCCCAAAGTGAGGCTGAAGGTGAAGATCGACCCCGCGGCCACGCCCGGCATCGCCAGCGGCAGCACCACGCGGCGGAAGGTGGTGGCCGGGTGCGCGCCGAGGTCGGCGCTGGCCTCGAGGGTGCTGGCCGGGATGCGTTCGATCGCCGCCACCAGCGGCAGGATCATGAACGGCAGCCACATGTAGACGAAGACGACGAAGGTGCCGAAGGTCGAGAAGCTCAAGGACGGCCCGCCGATCAGCGGCGTGGCCAGCAGCGCCTCGACCAACCTCGTCAGGTGCAGTTGCTGCGCCGCCCAGTTGATCGCGCCTTCCTTGGCCAGCAGCAGCTTCCAGGCGTACAGGCGCACGAGGTAGCTGCTCCACAGCGGCAGCATCACCGCGATGTACAGCAGCGCCTTGGTCGCGCCGCCGCTGCGCGCCATCACCAGCGCCACCGGAAAGGCCAGCACGGTGCAGGCCAGCGTGACGGCGATGGCCATGCCGATCGAGCGCCGCGCGGCGTCGAGGTTGGCGGGCTCCAGCAGCGCGATGAAGTTGGAGACGCCGACTTCGCGCACCACCTGGCCGGTAAAGTCGTCGAGCCGGAAGAAGGCATTGGCCAGCAGCGCCAGCAGGCTGCCCAGGTAGATGACGCCGAACCACAGCAGCGGCGGCGCCAGCAGCGCCAGCAGCAGCAGGCCGCGGCGCGTATGGAGCAGGTCGGACGCACGTCGGCGCAGCGTGGGCGGCGGCAGCGGCGCCAGCGCGAGCGCGTTCATGGCGACAGCGGGTGCACCGCACGTTCGTCCCAGTGCAGGTGCACCGCGCGCCCGGCTTCGGGCGGTGCCACACCCGGCTCGGCGGGCAGGTCGGCCTGCAGCAGCGTGCCGCCGATGTCGACCTTCAGGCGCGTGAAGGCGCCGAAATACTGCACCTCGGCCACCGTGCCGCTGGCGCGGGCGCCGGCCGGCTCGCGCAGTCGGATGCGCTCGGGCCGCAGCATGGCGCCGGCGTGGCCGGTCAGCCGCCGCGCGGCCTCGCCTTCCAGCACGTTGGCAGCGCCGACAAACTGCGCGACGAAACGCGTCGCCGGGGTGTCGTAGACCTGCGCCGGCGTGCCCACCTGCTCCAGCCGGCCGGCGTGGAAGACGCCGATGCGGTCGCTCATCGACAGCGCTTCGTGCTGGTCGTGGGTGATGAAGAGGAAGGTGATGCCCAGCCGGCGCTGCAGCGCCTTGAGCTCGCTCTGCATCTGCTCGCGCAGCTTGAGGTCGAGCGCGCCCAGCGGCTCGTCGAGCAGCAGCACCTGCGGCTGGCCGACCAGCGCGCGCGCCAGCGCCACGCGCTGCCGCTGCCCGCCCGAGAGCTGCGCCGGCCGCCGCTCGCCGACGCCGGGCAGCTGCACCAATGCCAGCAGCTCGTCGGCCTTTCTCGCACGTTCGCCCTTGGCCACGCCACGCACCATCAGCGGGTAGGCGACGTTGTCGCGGATGCTCATGTGCGGGAACAGCGCGTAGTCCTGAAACACCGTATTCACCGGCCGCAGGTAGGGCGGCTGCTGCGTGACGTCGGCATCGCCGATGCGGATGCGGCCGGCCGTGGGCAGCGTGAAGCCGCCGATCATGCGCAGGCAGGTCGTCTTGCCCGAGCCCGAAGGCCCGAGCAGGGTGAAGAACTCGCCCGCCTCGATCGTCAGGCTGACGCGGTCCACGGCGCGCACGGCCGCGGCACCGCTGCCGAAGACGCACTCGACGTCTTCGAGCTGGACGGCCGCCGTCATCGGTTCAGCGCGGGATCAACGCCCGCCCAGCACGGCGATGTAGTCCGACGCCCACTTGTGATACGGCACGCAGGCATTGTTCTGGCTCTTGCACTGCGTCACCGGCGTGCGCCAGAAGCTGATCTTCTCGAAGTCGTTGTAGCCCTGGCGCGCGCAGCCCTCGTCGGTCAGCAGCTTGTTGCCCTTGCAGGCCGCCGGTACCGCGGGCACCGAGCCGAACCAGGCCGCCAGGTCGCCCTGCAGCTTGGGGTTGAGCGAATGCTCGAGCCACAGGTAGGCGCAATTCGGGTGCTTGGCCTCGGCGTGCAGCATCGTGCTGTCGGCCCAGCCGGTGGCGCCTTCGACCGGCACCACGGTGTCGATCGGCGCCTTCTTGCTGCGCAGGATGTTGGCCTGGAACTGCCAGCTGCCCGAGGCGACCACGCCCTCGTTGGTGAAGTCGTCGATCTGCACGAAGGCGTCGTGCCAGTATTTGCCCACCAGCTTGCGCTGGCCGCGCAGCAGTTCCAGCGCGGCCTTGTACTGGGCCTCGTTGAGCTCGTACGGGTCCTTGATGCCCAGGCCCGGGTTCTTCTTCATCAGGTACAGCGCCGCATCGGCGATATAGATCGGCCCGTCGAAGGCCTGCACGCGGCCCTTGTTGCTCTTGCCGTCGGGCAGCACGGTCTCCTCGAAGACGACGCTCCAGCTCGTGGGCTTGCTGTTGCCGAAGACCTTGGTGTTGAACATCAGCACGTTCCAGCCCCACTGGTAGGGCACGCCGTAATGCGTGTTGCCCTCGTAGTGCCAGGGCGCCTTCTGCAGCCGCGGGTCGATATTCTTGTAGCTGGGGATCAGGTTGACGTTGATCGGCTGCACCTTCTTGCCGCGGATCAGGCGCGTGGACGCATCGCCCGAGGCGGTGACGAGGTCGAAGCCGCCCTCGTTCATCAGCGCCACCATCTCGTCGCTGGTGCCGGCGGTCTTGACGTTGACCTTGCAGCCGGTCTTCTTCTCGAAATCGGTCACCCAGTCGAAATTCTTGTCGGTCGCGCCGCGCTCGATATAGCCCGGCCAGGCCACGATGTCGACCTGCCCCTCGCCCTTGCCGAGCTTGGCGAGCGGCGCCTTCTGCGCCGAGACGACGCCATGGGCGGCCAGCGCGGCCGCGGCCACGACCGCGAGAGTGGAAATGCTGCGGGACATGCTTCCTCCTGGTGACACGGGGTCGACGGAGCGCGCACGATAGGTGCCCGCCGCAGCAGCGTGAAATTCAATCGATAGCGGCCGCGCTATCGCCGGTCGAGATATCGCGGTAAACCCGCAACCCGGCCCCGAGGGTTCAGATCGCCAAGGGGTCGACGTCCACCGCCCAGCGCGCCAGCCCCTTGTGCCGCGGCCGCAGTGCGTGCAGCGCCGGCAGCCAGGCTGCCAGAAAGCGCTGCAGCGCCGGCCGCGAGGCCGATTCCACCAGCATCTGCATGCGCTCGATGCCGGCCACGCGCGGCACCGCCGGCGGCACCGGCGGGTAGAGGGTGACGGCCGCGCCCTCGGGCACGACGGCGGCGGCTTCGGACGCCGCCTGCAGGAAGGCCGTGGCCACGGCGGCTTCGCGCGCCTCGGCGCGCATCAGCGCCAGGCTGCTGAAGGGTGGCAGCCCGGCGCGGCGGCGTTCGTCGAGCTGGCTGGCGGCAAAGGCCTCGAAGTCGTGCTTGACCAGCGCCTGGTACAGCGCATGCTGCGGGTTGGCGGTCTGGATCCACATCTCGCTGCGCGCCGCCTGCTGCGCGTCACGGCCGGCACGGCCGGCGGCCTGCATCAGCAGCGCAAACAGCCGCTCGGGCGCGCGGAAGTCGCTGCTGTAGAGCGCGCCGTCGGGGTTGATGGCGGCCACCAGCGTCATGCGGCGGAAGTCGTGCCCCTTGGCCACCATCTGCGTACCCACCAGCACGTCGACCTCGCCCTCGTGGACGGCCGTCAGCTGGCGCTCCAGCGCGCCCTGGTGGCGCGTGCTGTCGGCGTCGATGCGCGCGATGCGGGCGCCGGGCAGCAGTTCGGCCAGCTGCTCCTCGAGCTTCTCGGTGCCGCGGCCCAGCGGTGCGATGTCGAGGTTGCCGCAGTCGGGGCAGGCGCGCGGCACGGCTTCGGTGAAGCCGCAGTGGTGGCAGCGCAGCGTGCGGTCGGCCTTGTGGAAGACGCGCCAGGCGCTGCAATGCGGGCAGCCGCTCTTCCATTGGCAGTGGTGGCAGTGCAGCACCGGCGCATAGCCGCGGCGGTTGAGCAGCAGCAGGCTCTGTTCGCCGCGCGCCAGGCGTTCCTGCACCGCGGCCAGCAGCGGCGCCGCCAGCGCCGGCAGCACGCCGCGCGTGCGCGGCAGGTTGGCCGAGTCCAGCAGGCGCACCCGCGGCATCGCACCCTGGCCGATGCGCGCGGCCAGCGTCAGCCGGTGGTAGCGGCCTTCGAGGGCGCGCTGCCAGGTCTCGAGCGACGGCGTGGCCGAGCCGAGGATGACCGGCACCTTCTCCAGGTGGCCGCGGTAGACGGCGAGGTCGCGCGCCGAATAGCGCGCGCCTTCCTGCTGCTTGAAGCTGGGGTCGTGCTCCTCGTCGACGACGATCAGCCCCAGCCGCGGCATCGACGCAAACACCGCCAGCCGCGTGCCCAGCACCAGGTCGGCGCGGCCCAGGTGGGCCAGCAGCCAGTGGTTCAGGCGCTGCGCGGGGGTCAGCGCGCTGTGCAGGCTGACCAGCCGCCGGCCCGGGAAGCGGGCCGCGAAGCGCGCTTCCAGCTGCGGCGTGAGGTTGATCTCGGGCACCAGCACCAGCGCCTGGCGGCCGGCGGCCAGCGCGCGCGCGGCGGCCTGCAGATAGACCTCGGTCTTGCCGCTGCCGGTGACGCCGTGCAGCAGCGCGGTGCCGGCGCCCGTCTGCTGCAGCGCGGCCAGCGCAGCGGCCTGGTCGTCGGTGAGCGCTGGCGCGGCGGCAAGCGGCGGTGCGGTGTCCGCCGTTGGCGCGGGCGGCTCGCGCAGCAGCCGCGTCAGCCGCCGGCCGAGCTGGCGGTCGTCGCTCCTGCGCAGCTCCGGCGGCAGCACGCTCAAGCCCAGTTCGCCGACCTGGCGCTGGTAATAGGCGGCGGCAAAGTCGATCAGTGTCCGCCACGACGACGACAGCGGCGGCAGGCCTTCGAGCGCCTCGATGACGGCGCGCAGCGCATGGGCGGGTGCCACCGCCTCGTCGGCCGCGCCCCAGACGATGCCCGGCACCTCGCGCTTGCCCAGGGGCACACGAACCAGCGTTCCAGCCGGAAGCGTATGCTCACTTTCGTAGTCCAGCAAGGCGCCGATCGCCGCATGCTGCGGCATCTCGACGGCGATGGCCAGACGGTGCACCGCAGCCTCAACCCGGCAGGCGAAGTTGCATGCGATTCTTCGGAATCACCTCAGCGTTCACGCCTAAGCTCCTGATTCGAATCGACTTTTCAAGTCATCCACGGCCGCTGTGGATAACATTGTGGGGAACATGCGGTCAGGCGCGCCAAGTGCTTGATTCTGCGATGCCCGGGCTGGATTGCCCGATTTCGCGGCAGCCAATCGGTACTCGAAAAATCAAGGACTTAGCGCATATTCGGGATGATCCCGAGCGACGGTGCCCGGGCCAGCAGCCGCCGCGCCCCGGGACGGGAAACTGGGGATAAGTCAAGCCCTGGGCGCAGAAAATCACGTCTGGCGCGCCCCGGGCTTGGCGCGCGAAGTGACCACTGACGGCGCTGGGCCGAGGTGCACACCGCCAGCCGACGAGGCGCCGTCAGCCGGGGTTGCGCAGGCGCCGGGAGTGGGCATGCACGGCCTCGACCAGGGCCGTCACATGCTCCGGCGGCGTGTGCTGGCTGATGCCATGTCCGAGGTTGAAGACATGGCCGTCCCAGCCGCCGTCGGCACGCTGCGGCGGGCCGAAGCTGTCCAGCACGGCCACGGCTTCGCGCGCCACGGCCTCGGGCGGCGCAAACAGCACTGCCGGGTCGAGGTTGCCCTGCAACGCGACCTTGGCGCCGACCGCCGCGCGCGCCCGGCCCAGGTTGACGGTCCAGTCCAGGCCGACGACATCGGCGCCGCAGTCGGCAATCTCGGGCAGCCAGGGGCCGCCGCCCTTCGTGAAGACGATCACCGGGATGCGCTGGCCGTCCTTGTGGCGCTGCAGGCCGGCCACCACGCGGCGCGTGTAGTCGAGGCTGAAGCGCTGGAAGGCGCCGTCGGCGAGCACGCCGCCCCAGCTGTCGAACACCATCAGCGCCTGCGCGCCGGCGTCGACCTGGGCATTGAGGTAGGCGGTGACGGCGCGCGCATTGACGTCGAGGATGCGGTGCATCAGGTCCGGGCGCCCGTACAGCATCGACTTCACGAGGCGGTAGTCGTCGCTGCCGCCACCTTCGACCATGTAGCAGGCCAGCGTCCAGGGGCTGCCGGAAAAGCCGATCAGCGGCACCCGGCCATCCAGCGCGCGGCGGATCGAGGTGACGGCGTCGAAGACATAGCGCAGCTTGTCGAGGTCGGGCACCTGCAGCGCGGCGACCGCGGCCTCGTCGCGCACCGGGTGCGCAAATTTCGGCCCTTCGCCGGCGCCGAAACTCAGGCCCAGGCCCATGGCGTCGGGCACGGTGAGGATGTCGCTGAAGAGGATGGCGGCGTCGAGCGCATAGCGCTCCAGCGGCTGCAGCGTCACCTCGGTGGCGTAGGGCACATTGGTGGCCAGGCCCATGAAGCTGTTGCCGGCCTTGACGCGCGTGGCCCGGTATTCGGGCAGGTAGCGCCCGGCCTGGCGCATCAGCCACATCGGCGTATGGGTGGTGGGCTGGCGCAGGCAGGCGCGCAGGAAGGTGTCGTTGCGAAGCGGGGCAAACATGGGCCGATTATGGTTGCCGGCCATGCAGCAGCCAGGCATCCAGCGCCAACCCGGGCGCTGCGGCCTGCGCGGCATCCCACAGCACCTCGGCCGGCAGCACGCGCGTGCCGGGCGGCGCCGCGGCCAGCCCGCGCGCCAGCTGCACGACCAGCTGCGCCAGGCGCACCGCACGCACCGGCTGCTGGCGCTGCGGCACCATCCAGCGCAGCTGCGACAGCCACCACGCCGCAAAGCGCGGCAGCCAGCCGCCGGCAACGCGGGTGGACGCCGACTGCGCCGCGCGCACAAAGACCAGGTGTTCGAAACCCAGCGTTGCCACCGCCGCCTCGTCGTGCGAGGCAAAGCCCTGGGCCAGCGCCTGCGGCAGCAGCGCCGGCGCATGCGGCAACACCACCAGCAGGCGGCGCGTGCCAGCCCGCTGCAAGGCCCGGGCCAGGGGCAGCAGCTCGCCCGGGCCGGGCTGCAGAAAGGCGTCGTCGCGGCCGTTGCTGTGGCGCTCACGCTCGAAAACGAGGAACGCGGTGTCGATCCCCAGCGGCACCCCGGCCAGCAGGCGGGCCGCAGGCAGCGGCTGCAGGCCGCGCAGCGTCGACGCCAGCGGGCCGGTCACCACCGCGGCCACGCGCTGGAAGCGGCCGGCGACCAGCGCCTCGGCCAGCACCGCGGACCCCAGCGTGCCGCCGGCGCCCACCACGAGGGCGACTTCGAGCGGGCGCAGCGGCGGCCGGGGCTGGTGGTGCGCGCCTTGCAGCGCCTGTGCGACGGTGTCCATGCGGCTTGATGGCCGATTGTCATCCCCCATCTGCCAGCGTGGACTAGGATGCGCTCCATTCAGGAGGACACAACGATGAAGCTGCTGCGTGCGTGGGTCGGGCTGTGGGCGATGGCGTCGGTGCTGCTGCTGTCGGGCTGCGGCTACAACGACTTCCAGCGCCTGGACGAGCAGGTCAAGAGCGGGTGGGCCGAGGTGCTCAACCAGTACCAGCGGCGTGCCGATCTGGTGCCCAACCTGGTGGCCACCGTCAAGGGCGAGGCCAATTTCGAGCAGGAAACGCTGACCAAGGTGATCGAGGCGCGCGCGCGCGCGACATCGATCCAGGCGACGCCCGAACTGATCAACAACCCCGAGGCCTTCCAGAAGTTTCAGGCCGCGCAGGGCGAACTCTCGGGTGCGCTGAGCCGGCTGCTGGTGGTCAGCGAGAACTACCCCAACCTGAAGGCCAACCAGGGCTTCCAGGACCTGCGCGTGCAGCTGGAGGGCACCGAGAACCGCATCACCGTGGCGCGCAACCGCTACATCAAGGCGGTGCAGGACTACAACGTGCTGGCGCGCAGCTTCCCCAGCAATCTGACGGCGATGGTCTTCGGCTACGAGGTGAAGCCCGGCTTCACGGTCAGCAACGAGGCCGCGATCTCGGCACCCCCTGCGGTCAATTTCGACAAGCCGGCCGCGCCGGCGGCGGCGGCGTCGAAGTAGGCGCGTGATGAGCCTCGGGCGCGCGCTGCGGGGCCTGCTGGCCCTGCTGGCGGTGCTGCTGCCGGTCGCCGCCTGGGCGCAGGCCGAACGGCCGGTGCCCGCACTCAGCGCCCGCGTGATCGACCAGACGGGCACGCTGTCGGCCGAGCAGGCCGCCGCGCTGGAGGCCAAGCTGGCGGCCTTCGAGGCGCAGGCGGGCCCGCAGATCGTGGTGCTGCTGGTCAGCGCCACGCAGCCCGAGGACATCGCCGCCTATGCGCAGCGCGTGGCCGACAGCTGGAAGATCGGCCGCCGCGCGGTCGGCGACGGGCTGCTGCTGGTGGTGGCCAAGGACGAACGCCGCGTGCGCATCGAGGTCGCCAAGGCGCTGGAAGGTGCGGTGCCCGACCTGGCCGCGCGGCAGATCATCGACCAGCACATCCGCCCGGCCTTTCGCGCCGACGACTATGCCGGCGGCCTGAATCGCGCCGTGGACGCGCTGATGGCGCGCATCCGCGGCGAAGGGCTGCCGGCGCCCGATGCGCGCCCCACGCGCGGTGGCGGCGGGCTGGACCTGGAGCAGCTGGGGCTCTTCTTCTTCGTCGGCGTGCCCATCGTCGGGTCGGTGCTGACGGGGGTCTTCGGTCGCCGGCTGGGATCGCTGCTGACCGCGGGCGCCGCGGGCGGCATGGCCTGGTGGATCACCGCCACCGTGTGGCTGGCGGTGGCCGCCGGCATCGGCGCGCTGCTGATCGTCGGCCTGTTCGGCATCGGCTCGGCGCTGCGAAGCGCCGGCCGCGGACAAGGCGGTCCCTGGATCGGCAGCGGCGGCTTTGGCGGCGGTGGCGGCAGCGGCGGCGGCAGCTGGGGCGGCGGCGGCGGTGGCTTCTCTTCCGGCGGCGGCGGCGATTTCGGCGGCGGCGGCGCTTCCGGCGACTGGTGAGGATGGCTTCCCGATGAACCGCTGGCTGCGCATCCTCAGGCACCGCTGGATCGACGAGACCGACGCCCGGCGCGCGCTCGACGACGCCGCGCTCGACCGCCTGGCCGATCGCGTGCGGCGCAGCGAGGTGCGCCACGGCGGCGAGATCCGCGTCTGCGTCGAGGCCGGGTTGCCGCTGTCCTACCTGTGGCGCGGCCTGTCGGCGCGCGACCGTGCGATCACGCTCTTCGGCAAGCTGCGTGTGTGGGACACCGAGGCCAACAACGGCGTGCTGATCTACCTGCTGCTGGCCGAGCACGCGATCGAGATCGTGTGCGACCGCGGCGTGGCGCGCACCGTCCCCCAGGGCCATTGGGACGCGCTGGTCGCGCGCATGCGCGAGGCCTTCCGCGCCGGCCGCTTCGAGGCCGGGCTCGCCGAGGCCATCGACGCCGTCGACGCGCTGCTGGCGCAGCACTTTGCCGTCGAGGCCGGGGGGCCCAATCCCAACGAACTGCCCGACCGGCCGTTGCGGCGGTAGCGCCCGGCCCGGCGCCGTCAGATCGGCTCGAAGGGACTGGCCGGCTGGTCGCGCAGCGGCTTGGCCGCCAGCGGCGGGAATTCGATCAGCTGTTCGGGCACCTTGCGGTCGGGGATGCCGTCGAGCAGGTGACGGATCAGCTTCAATCGCCCGCGGCGCTGGTCGTTGAAGTCGACCAGGGCCCAGGGCGCGTGCTTCGTGTGCGTGGCTTGCAGCATGCGGTCGCGGGCACGGCTGTAGTCGGCATACTTTTCGCGCGCCTGCAGGTCGATCGGCGACAGCTTCCAGCGCTTGAGCGGGTCCGCCAGGCGTTCGGCGAAACGCTCCTCCTGCTGCGCCTGGTCGACCGTGAGCCAGTATTTGAAGAGCAGGATGCCTTCGTCGACGAGCAGCTTCTCGAACACGGGTGCCTGCTTCAGGAAGGCCGTGGTTTCCTCGGGCTTGCAGAAGCCCATCACCGGCTCGACGCCGGCGCGGTTGTACCAGCTGCGGTCGAAGAGCACGATCTCGCCGGCCGCCGGCAGGTGCGGTACCCAGCGCTGGAAGATCCACTGGGTGCGCTCGCGCTCGCTCGGCTTGGGCAGCGCCACGACGCGGCACTGACGCGGGCTCAGCGCATCGGCAATGGCGCCGATGACGCCGCCCTTGCCGGCCGTATCCCGACCCTCGACGATGACGAGCAGCCGCTTGCCGGTGTGCTGCAGCCAGCGCGCCAGGTCGTTGAGCTCGAGCTGCAAGGGCTCGAGCCGATCCTCGTAGTCACTCTTGCCCAGCGCCTCGCGCTCGGCCTTGCGGCCGTCCTTCTTGCCCATGTGCAGCCTCCTTGCCGGCCTGCATGGTAGCCGCTGCACGGATGAACGCCCGCGCGACGCAGGGGCCGGGCGGGCGTGCGCAGCGAGGGCGGCGCGCGGGCTACTTCTTGCGCAGCTTGGCGATGGCGGCGATCTGCGCGGCCATCATCGCGAATTCGCTCTGCGCCTTGGCCAGGTCGATGTCGCTCTTGGCGTTGCGCATGGCTTCCTCGGCAAGCTTCTTCGCCTCGGCGGCCTTGGCTTCGTCGAGGTCGTGGCCACGGATCGCGGTATCGGCCAGCACGGTGACGGTGCCCGGCTGCACCTCGAGAATGCCGCCGGCGACGAAGACGAATTCCTCCTCGCCGTTGTCGGCCCGCTCGATGCGCACGGCACCGGGCTTGATGCGCGTGATCAGCGGCGTGTGGCGCGGCAGGATGCCGAGCTCGCCGTTCTCGCCCGGCAGCGCGACGAATTTGGCCTCGCCGCTGAAGATGCTCTCTTCGGCGGAAACGACGTCGACGTGGATGGTGGCCATGGAGCGTCCTCTTTCCTACGTGTAAAAAGGTTCAAGAACCAAGCAGGCGGGTGTCTGGCTAGGCGCCGCGCACAGCCGTACGGACAGTACGGCGAGCACGGCAACGACGCCAGGCGCCCGTATGCGCCGGTTATTGAATCTTTTTGGCTTTTTCGAAGACGTCGTCGATGGTCCCGACCATGTAGAACGCCTGCTCCGGCAGGTGGTCGCACTCGCCGTTGACGATCATCTTGAAGCCGCGGATGGTCTCCTTCAGCGGCACATATTTGCCCGGGCTGCCGGTGAAGACCTCGGCCACGTGGAAGGGCTGGCTCAGGAAGCGCTGGATCTTGCGCGCGCGCGCCACGGCCAGCTTGTCTTCCGGCGACAGTTCGTCCATGCCCAGGATGGCGATGATGTCGCGCAGTTCCTTGTAGCGCTGCAGCGTCGACTGCACGGCACGCGTGGTGCTGTAGTGCTCTTCGCCGACCACGTTGGGGTCGACCTGGCGGCTGTTGCTGTCCAGCGGGTCCACGGCGGGGTAGATGCCCAGCGAAGCGATGTCGCGCGACAGCACCACGGTGGCGTCCAGGTGGGCGAAGGTGGTGGCGGGCGACGGGTCGGTCAGGTCGTCCGCGGGCACGTAGACGGCCTGGATCGAGGTGATCGAGCCGACCTTGGTGGAGGTGATGCGCTCCTGCAGGCGGCCCATCTCCTCGGCCAGCGTCGGCTGGTAGCCCACGGCCGACGGCATGCGGCCCAGCAGCGCCGACACCTCGGTGCCGGCCAGCGTGTAGCGGTAGATGTTGTCGACGAAGAACAGCACGTCGCGGCCCTCGTCGCGGAAGGCCTCGGCCATCGTCAGGCCGGTCAGCGCCACGCGCAGGCGGTTGCCCGGCGGCTCGTTCATCTGGCCGTAGACCATCGCCACCTTGGACTGGCTCAGGTCCTCCTGCACCACGACCTTGGAGTCCGACATCTCGTGGTAGAAGTCGTTGCCCTCGCGGGTGCGCTCACCCACGCCGGCAAACACCGACAGGCCCGAGTGCGCCTTGGCGATGTTGTTGATGAGCTCCATCATGTTGACGGTCTTGCCGACGCCGGCGCCGCCGAACAGGCCCACCTTGCCGCCCTTGGCGAACGGGCAGATGAGGTCGATCACCTTGATGCCGGTTTCCAGCAGCTCCTGCGACGGGCTCAGCTCGTCGTAGGCCGGGGCCTTGCGGTGGATGGGCATCGACAGCGTGCCGTCGACCGGGCCGCGCTCGTCGATCGGGTTGCCCAGCACGTCCATGATGCGGCCGAGCGTGGCCTTGCCCACGGGCACCGTGATGGCAGCGCCGGTGTTGCTGACCATCAGGCCGCGGCGCAGGCCTTCGGAAGAGCCCAGCGCGATGGTGCGGACGACGCCGTCGCCGAGCTGCTGCTGAACTTCCAGCGTCAGCGCCGTGCCTTCGAGCTTGAGCGCGTCATACACGCGGGGCATCGCATCGCGCGGGAACTCCACGTCCACCACGGCGCCGATGCACTGGACGATCTTGCCCTGTGCTTGAGTGTTAGCCATTTTTCGATCCTTCAAACAGTATGCGTGTCGTGCGCGGCGTCGATCAGCCGCTGATCGCGGCGGCGCCGCTGACGATTTCGGACAGCTCGGTGGTGATGGCGGCCTGGCGGGTCTTGTTGTAGACCAGCTTCAGCTCGGCGATCAGGTTGCCGGCGTTCTCGGTGGCCGCTTTCATCGCCACCATGCGCGCGCTCTGCTCGCTGGCCATGTTCTCGGCCACCGCCTGGTAGACCAGCGCCTCGATGTAGCGCGTGAGCAGGTCGTCGATGACGGTGGCGGCATCGGGCTCGTAGATGTAGTCCCAGCCGTATTGCGCCTTCTCGGCCGCGGTCTGCTCGAGCCGGTCCGCCGACAGCGGCAGCAGCTGCTCGACCATCGGCTCCTGCTTCATCGTATTGATGAACTTCGTGTAGCAGAGGTAGACGGCGTCGACCTTGCCGGCCACGAAGGCATCGAGCATCACCTTCACCGGGCCGATCAGCTTCTCGAGCTGCGGGGCGTCGCCGAGCTGCGTGGCATGGCTGATCACCGGCGCGCCGATGCGGTTGAGGAAGCTGAAGCCCTTGTTGCCGATGGCCACCGCCTGCGACGTGCCGCCGGCCTGCTGCACGTCGCGCAGCTTGTTGGTGACGGCGCGCAGGATGTTGGTGTTGAGGCCGCCGCACAGACCCTTGTCGGTGGTGACGACGATCATGCCCGTGACCTTCGAGCCGCCGCCCTTGCGCATGTAGGGCGAGTGGTACTCGGGGTTGGCCAGCGCCAGGTTGGCCGTGATGTTGCGGATCTTGTCGGCGTAGGGGCGCGCGGACCGCATGCGGTCCTGCGCCTTGCGCATCTTCGCCGCCGAGACCATTTCCATGGCCTTGGTGATCTTCTTCGTATTCTCGAAGCTCTTGATCTTGCCGCGGATCTCTTTTCCGACCGCCATGACGGCTCCTTAGGCGAAGGACTTCTTGAACGCGGCGATGGCGTTGGTCAGCTCTTCCTCGGCAGCCTTGTCCATGGCCTTCTCGCTTTCGAGCTTGGCCAGCAGCGCGGCATGGCTGGACTTCAGGTGCTGGTGCAGGCCGTGCTCGAAGCCGAGCACCTTCTTCACGTCGACGTCGTCGAGGAAGCCCTTGTTGACCGCAAAGACCGAGGCCGCCATCAGGCTGATGGGCAGCGGCGAATACTGCGGCTGCTTGAGCAGCTCGGTGACGCGGGCGCCGCGGTCGAGCTGCTTGCGCGTGGCGGCGTCGAGGTCGGAGGCAAACTGCGCGAAGGCGGCCAGTTCGCGGTACTGCGCCAGGTCGGTGCGGATGCCGCCGGACAGCGCCTTGATCAGCTTGGTCTGCGCCGCCGAGCCCACGCGCGACACCGAGATGCCGGCGTTGATGGCGGGGCGGATGCCGGCATTGAACAGGCTGGTTTCCAGGAAGATCTGGCCGTCGGTGATCGAGATCACGTTGGTCGGCACGAAGGCCGACACGTCACCGGCCTGCGTCTCGATGATGGGCAGTGCGGTCAGCGAACCGGTACGGCCCTTGACCTCGCCCTTGGTGAAGGCCTCGACATAGTCGGCATTCACGCGCGCGGCGCGCTCGAGCAGGCGGCTGTGCAGATAGAACACGTCGCCGGGGAAGGCTTCGCGGCCCGGCGGGCGGCGCAGCAGCAGCGACACCTGGCGGTAGGCCACGGCCTGCTTGGACAGGTCGTCGTAGATGATCAGGGCGTCTTGCCCACGGTCGCGGAAATATTCGCCCATCGTGCAGCCCGAATAGGCCGACACATACTGCATGGCGGCCGATTCCGAGGCCGAGGCGGCGACGACGATGGTGTAGTCCATCGCGCCGGCGCGCTCCAGCGCGCGCACCACGTTCTTGATCGACGACGCCTTCTGGCCGATGGCGACGTAGACGCAGGTCATGTTCTGACCCTTCTGGTTGATGATCGTGTCGATCGCCACCGCGGTCTTGCCGGTCTGGCGGTCGCCGATGATCAGCTCGCGCTGGCCACGGCCGATCGGCACCATGGTGTCGATCGACTTCAGGCCGGTCTGCACCGGCTGGTCCACGCTCTTGCGCGCGATCACGCCCGGCGCGACCTTCTCGATCACGTCGGTCATCTTGGCATTGATCGGGCCCTTGCCGTCGATCGGCTGGCCGAGCGCATTGACCACGCGGCCGATCAGCTCGGGGCCGACCGGCACTTCCAGGATGCGGCCCGTGCACTTGACGGTGTCGCCTTCGGAGATGTGCTCGTATTCGCCCAGGATCACCGCGCCGACCGAGTCGCGCTCGAGGTTGAGCGCCAGGCCGAAGGTGGGCTGGCCGCTCTTGGTGAGCGGGAATTCGAGCATTTCACCGGCCATCACGTCGGACAGGCCGTGCACGCGCACGATGCCGTCGGTGACGGACACGACGGTGCCCTGGTTCTTGACGTCGGCGGTGGCCTGCAGGCCCTCGATGCGGCTCTTGATGAGCTCGGAAATCTCAGCCGGGTTCAGTTGCATGACGATTCTCCTGTTCGACCGGTGCTCAGGCAGTGAGCGCCGTCTTCATCTGTTCGAGGCGGGCGCGCACCGAGGTGTCGAGCACCTCGTCGCCCACCACCACGCGGATGCCGCCGATCAGGCCGGCATCCTCGACGACTTGGGGCTTGAGCTTGCGGCCGAAGCGTTTTTCCAGCGCCGGCATGATCTCGGCGACCTGCGCATCGGCGAGCGGGAACGCGCTGACGATGGTGGCGTCGAAGACCCCGGCCCGTTCGTTGATCAGGCTGCGGTACTGGGCGGCGATCTCGGGCAGCGCATTGACACGGCCGTTCTCGATCACCGCCTGCAGCAGCCTGGCCACCGTCGGCGCCAGCGTCAGGTCCTTGTGCCGCAACACGTCGCCGAAGACGTTGTAGACCAGCGAGTGGGTGGCCTTCGGGCTCCCGGCCAGCGCCTGCAGCCGCTCGTCGGCCGCCACGGCCGCGACGGCATCGAGCTGCCCGGCGGTGCCGGCATCGGCCGCGGCCTTGAACAAGGCCTCGGCATAGGGGCGGGCGATGGTCGCGAGCTCTGCCATCTCAGAGCTCCGCCTTCAGGCGGCCCAACAGCTCGGCATGCACGCCGGCGTTGACCTCGCGCCGCAGGATCGCCTCGGCGCCCTTGACGGCCAGACCGGCCACCTGTTCGCGCAGCACCTCGCGGGCCTTGACGGCCTCCTGCTCGGCTTCGGCCTTGGCGGCGGCGATGATCTTGGCGCCTTCGTCGCTGGCACGCGCCTTGGCCTCCTCGATCATCTGCTGCGCCAGGCGCTCGGCATCGGCCAGGCGCTTGGCGGCGTCGTCGCGGGCGGCGGACAGCTGCTGCTCGACGCGCTTGTTGGCAGCGGCCAGATCGGCCTTGGCCTTGTCGGCAGCCGACAGGCCGTCGGCGATCTTCTTCGCGCGCTCGTCCAGCGCCGCCGTGATGGGCGGCCAGACAAAACGCATCGTGAACCAGACCAGGATCGCGAAGACGATCATCTGGACGATCAGGGTGGCATTGATGCTCACGGCGTAGACCTCGTCATGGGGTGATCACGGGCCGTGCGCGCATGGCGCCCCGACCCGGCGAACCGGCAGCGAAGGATTACTTCGGCAGGTTGGCGATCTGGCCCAGGAAGGGGTTGGCCGTGGCAAACCACAGGGCGATGCCGGTGCCGATGATGAAGGCCGCGTCGATCAGGCCGGCGAGCAGGAACATCTTGGTCTGCAGTTCGCCCATCAGCTCGGGCTGGCGGGCGGCGGACTCGAGGTACTTGCTGCCCATGATGCCGATGCCGATGCACGCACCGATGGCACCGAGACCGATGATCAGGCCGGCGGCGAGGGCAACAAAGCTGATGACTTCCATGATGGCTCCTGTTTGGGAAGGTTGGGTGAAAAACGAAAACGAAACGGGAATGACCGGGTGCGCTCGATCAGGGCGCGCGATCAGTGGTGGTCATGCGCCTGGCCCACGTAGACGAGGGTCAGCATCATGAATACGAAGGCCTGCAAGGTGATGATCAGGATGTGGAAGATGGCCCAGGCGCTGCCGGCGATGACGTGGCCGATGGCCAGCGGCAGGCCGACGGCGCTGAACCACGCCCCGCCCATCAGCGCGATCAGCATGAAGATCAGCTCGCCGGCGTACATGTTGCCGAACAGCCGCATGCCGTGCGAGACCGTCTTGGCGACGAATTCGATGATCTGCATGCCCAGGTTGAAGGGCGCGAGGTACCACTTGGCGCCGAACGGGGCCGACAGCAGTTCGTGCACCCAGCCGCCGGCGCCCTTGATCTTGATGTTGTAGAAGATGCAGATCAGCAGCACGGTGACCGACAGCGCCATCGTCACCGACAGGTCGGCGGTGGGCACCACGCGCATGTAGTCCTTGGCACCGATGGCCGGGCCGGCGACGTGCCAGATGGCCGGGATCAGGTCGACCGGCAGCAGGTCCATCGCATTCATCAGGAAGATCCAGACGAAGACCGTCAGCGCCAGCGGGGCCACCATCTTGCGGCTCTCGGCGTTGTGGACGATGCCCTTGGCCTGCGAGTCGACCATCTCGACGAGAAACTCCACCGCCGCCTGCATGCGGCCGGGCACGCCCGCACGCATGCTGCTGGCCACGCGCCAGAGGAAGAAACAGCCCAGCACTCCCGTCACCAGCGACCAGAAGATGGAGTCGAGGTTGAAGGTCCAGAAGCCGCTGCCCGCCTGCAGGTGCTGCAGGTGGTGAATGATGTATTCACCGGCGGTCGGCGCATTGCCCGTTGCTGCTGCCATGTCGAGATGCTCGTCAGGAACTGATTCTTGATGACCGCCCGCGCCACAGGAGCGCGACCCAATAAACCTTCATGCACAGCACCAGGCCCGCCAGCAAGGCCAGCCAGCTCAGGGGCTGCACGAGTCTCGGCGCGAGCATCAGCATCGCGATCGAGACCGCTATCTTGACCATCTCCCACAACATGAAGCTGACAGCGCTGGCGCCGGGCGACACGCTGGACAGACGACTGGTCATGCCGCGCGCCATCAAGGCACCCGGCACCACCACGGTGAACGCCCCGTACAGCAGCGACCACCCGACCTCCTGCCTGCCGGTGACCAGCGCTGCAAGCAGCGCCGCCACCGTACCGACCCCCATTTGCACCACGATGACACGCCACGGATTCAGCGGCGGGTCTTTCTCTCGCAGGGCTTGCGCTTCCTCCCGGGTCAGCGCCTTGAAGGCCGGTGCTTGCGCCTCATCTTCATCGTCACCCCAGCCGCCGGGGCTGTTCATCACCGGGTTCGCGGGTGCTTTCCGGTGTGAATCCATGGTGGGAACGCGGATGCGGTCAGCAAAGCCATGGAATTATACGAACAAACCCGTACCCCCCGGCAAACCCGTCCGATCACCGCCGCTTGACCCGTCTCCAGCAGGCAGCGGCGCGGTTGTGGTCTGATCACTGCAGCGCGCGGCACCGGGCCGCCGGAACCCTGGCCCGCTGCGGCCGCTCCAACCTGTGATGTTCCGCCTTCTCGCCCTGCTGACCGCCACGCTGGCGCTCGCCCCCGCCCTCGACGCCGCGGCTTCCAGCCAGGTCACCACGCCCCAGGTGCGCGCCGAACTGGTGGCGCACGCGCCCGAGGGCATCGCCCCCGGCAAGCCGCTGTCGCTGGGCCTGCTGATCGAGCACCAGCCGCACTGGCACACCTACTGGAAAAACCCCGGCGATTCCGGATTGCCGACCACGCTGGCGTGGACACTGCCCACGGGCCTGCAGGCCGGCGAGATCCAGTGGCCGACGCCGAAAAAACTGCCGGTCGGGCCGCTGATGAATTTCGGCTACGAAGGCCGGCTGCTGCTGCCGGTGCCCGTCACGGTCACCGCCGCACCGGTCGGCGACACGCTGCGCCTGCAGCTGAAGGCCGAGTGGCTGGTGTGCAAGGACGTCTGCATCCCCGAGTCCGGCGCGTTCACGCTCGACGTGCCGGCCCGGGCCGCCAGCGCGGTCCATGGCGCGCTCTTCGAAGCCGCGCGCGCCGCGCTGCCGCAGCCGGTGAGTGGCGCCGATGCGAAGGCCCGCGTCGAGGGTGACGCGCTCGTCGTCGAGGTCGCGGGGCTGCCCGCCGCCTGGCGCGGCCGCGCGATCGATTTCCTGCCCGAGACCGCCGGCGTGATCCTCAATGCCGCCAAGCCGCAGGTCGACTGGGACGGCGACCGCTGGACCGCGCGCGTGCCGCTCGATCCGCAGCGCAGCGAGAGCCCGGCCACGCTACCCGTGGTGCTGGTCGGCGACGGCCAGGCCGCCGGGTTGCAGGTGGCGGTCGCCGTGACCACGCCCTGGCCGGCACTGGCGGCGCTGCCCGGCGCAGCGGCGCCGGCGCTGGGCGACGCAGTGGTGCTGCCGCCGGCCGCCGCCGGCGGTGGCGTCGGTTTCGGCCTCGCGCTGGTCTTTGCGCTGCTCGGCGGCGCACTGCTCAACCTGATGCCCTGCGTCTTTCCGGTGCTGTCGCTCAAGGTCTTCGGCTTCGCCGCCCACGCGCACGACCGCCGCGGCCTGCTCGCCGGGGGGCTGGCCTATACCGTCGGCGTCGTGCTGTCCTTCGTCGCACTGGCCGCGCTGCTGCTGGCCCTGCGCGCGGGCGGCGAGCAGCTCGGCTGGGGCTTCCAGCTGCAGAGCCCGCTGTTCGTCGCCGCGCTGGCGGCGCTGTTCACGCTGATCGGGCTGAACCTGGCCGGCGTCTTCGAGTTCGGCTCGGTGCTGCCGGCGCGCTGGTCGGCGGCGCGCGCGCGCCACCCGATGGTCGACTCGCTGCTCACCGGGGTGCTGGCCGTGGCGGTGGCGTCGCCGTGCACGGCGCCCTTCATGGGTGCCTCGCTCGGTGTCGCGGTGACGATGCCGGCAGCACAGGCGCTGGCGGTGTTCGCGGCGCTGGGCCTGGGCATGGCAGCGCCTTACCTGCTGGCCAGCGCCTGGCCGGCGCTGGCGCGCGCGCTGCCGCGCCCAGGGCCCTGGATGGCGCACTTCAAGGCGCTGATGGCCTTCCCGATGTTTGCCACCGTCATCTGGCTGGTGTGGGTGCTGGGCCAGCAGGCGGGCATCGATGGCGTGGCCGGGCTGCTGGGCGCCTTGCTGGCGCTGGCCTTCGTGGCCTGGGCGCTGGGGTCGCCGGCGCTGGGGCGGAAGGCACGCACGGGTTTCGGCGTGCTGGCGGTGCTGCTGCTGGCGGGCGCGCTGTCCTGGGCGCTGCCGACGCTGCGCACGGTCGACAACGCCAGTGCCGCGCCCGCCGAGTCCGGCTGGGAAGCCTGGAGCCCCGAGCGCGTGGCCGAGCTCAGGGCCGCCGGCCGCCCGGTGTTCGTCGATTTCACTGCCGCCTGGTGCGTCACCTGCCAGTACAACAAGCGCACCACGCTGGCCGACGCCGCCGTGCAGGCCGACTTCCGGGCGCGCAACGTGGCGCTGCTGCGCGCCGACTGGACGCGCCGCGACCCGCGCATCAGCGCCGAGCTCGCCCGCCTGGGCCGCAGCGGCGTGCCGGTCTATGCACTCTATGCCCCTGGCGCTGCAGGGCCGCGCCTGTTGAGCGAGATTCTCGGCGTGGCCGAGGTGAAGGACGCCCTGGCCGGCCTGCGTTGATGCAAGGAGGACCGTCGATGAAATCCTGGATCGCTGCCGCACTGCTGTGCACCGCCACCGGCGCCGCGCTGGCCGCCGCCACCGTCGGCCAGCCGGCCCCGGCCTTCACCGCCACCGACGTCACCGGCAAGCCGGTGTCGCTGGCCGACTTCAAGGGCCGGCACGTGGTGCTGGAATGGGTCAACCCCGGCTGCCCCTACGTGCAGAAGCACTACGGCGCCGGCAACATGCAGGCGACTCAGAAGGGCGCCGTCGATCAGGGCGTGGTCTGGCTGACGATCAACACCACCGCGCGCGACCACGGCGACCACAAGCCGCCGGCCGAGATGGCCGCGTGGATGAAGGCGCAGAAGGCCGCGGCCACGGCGATGCTGATGGATGCCGACGGCACCGTCGGCCGCGCCTATGGCGCGCGCACCACGCCGCACATGTATATCGTCAACCCGGCCGGCACGCTGGTCTATGCGGGTGCGATCGACAGCAAGCCGAGCGCCAACCCGGCCGACATCTCCACCGCCACCAACCACGTCAGGCAGGCGCTGGCCGAGTCGCTGGCCGGCAAGCCCGTCAGCGTGGCCAGCACGCGCGCCTACGGCTGCACGGTGAAATACGCATCGCCGGCCTGAGGGCCGCCGGGGCCTGAGGGCCGCCAGCGACGCAGCGCCGGCGCCGGGGAACTTCAGGGCTGCGCGTGGTGCACCGGCAGGCCCGGCACCTCCACCCGCGCCATCAGCACGCAGCCGGCCCAGGGCTGGTCCGCCCGTTCGTCGGCTGGTCGCTGCTTGCGTGACGTGGTGACGAAGAGCGTGCGCAGGTCGTTGCCGCCGAAGCAGGGCATGGTCGGGCAGCGCACCGGCAGCGCCACCTCCTGCAGCACCCGACCCGCGGGCGACAGGCGCAGCAGCCGCTGGCCCTCGAACATCGCCACCCAGTAGGCGCCTTCGACGTCGACCGCGGCGCCGTCGGGGCGGCCACCGTAGCCGGCCAGGCCGCCATCGTCCGGCTTGGGCGCAAAGCGCGCAAACTCGCGCCGCCGGCTCAGGCTGCCGTCATGGCCGTCGAAGTCGAGCGCGTGCACCACATGCGCCGCGGTGTCGCTCCAGTACATCGTGCGGCCGTCGGGGCTCCAGGCCAGGCCATTGCTGACGGTGATGCCGCCCGCCATGCGGTCGAGTCGGCCGTCCGCCCAGCGGTACAGCGCGGCCTCGGGGCGCGAGCGGTCGTCGCAGATCGTGCCCACCCACAACCGGCCCTGCGGGTCGCACTTGCCGTCGTTGAAGCGCTGCGCGGCCGGGTCGTAGGGCGGCGCGGCCAGGCGCTGGCGGTCACCACGCCCACGGTCGAAGCGCCACAGGCCGTCGCGCGCCGCCAGCAGCAGCGCGCCGCCGGGCAGCGGCGCCACGCAGCCCGGCTCGCTGGCCAGCGACCAGTGGCGATGGCGGCCGTCGGCCGGCCGCCATTCGTGCAGGGCTTGGCCCGGAATGTCCACCCACAGCAGCGCCCGCTCGTCGGGCAGCCAGCAGGGCGACTCGCCGAGTTCGCTCGGCGGCACGCCGGGCAGGGGCTGCCAGCCTGGCAGGTGCACCTCAGACGCCCGAGACTTCGAGCTTCATCCAGGCATCGACCGACGCCCCCGGCGCCACGCTGCGCAGGCCATGCGCCAGCGGATCGGCCATGTGGATGGCGTTGCTGACATGGCTGACCGGCTCGACGCAGAAATAGTCGCGCGTGCCGGGCGTGAAGACCACCAGATACGGCAGCGACGAGGTCAGGCGCAGCGACAGCTTCTCGTCGCGGATGCGCGCGGCACCGCGCCAGCCCTCGAAGCAATGGTCGAAGGCCAGGTGCGCGACGTCGCCGTCGATGCCCGGCTGCGGCACCTTGCGCGTGGGCAAGCCGGTGGGATCGGATTCCCAGCGATCGCTCAGCTCGACATGCAGCCGGCTGCGCGCACGCCTGGGGAAGTAGGGGTGCCAGCCCAGACCGACCGGCTGCGGCTGGTCGGCGCCGTTGGTGAAGGTGAAGCCCAGCGTCAGCGCCGCGGGCTCGAGCACGAAGCGCTGGCGCACCTCGAAGGCGAAGGGCCAGTGCACGTCGCCGGCATGCGTATACCCGATCTCGGCCTCGGTCTCGCCGGCCGACAGCACCGTCCATGGCCGCTGCCAGGCCACGCCGTGCACCGAGTGCGGGCTGTCGTCGAAATTGGGCTGCGTCGTGTGGTCCTGGCCCAGCCAGCGGAAGCGTCGGTAGCCCAGGCGGTTGGAATAGGGCACCAGTGGGTAGCAGCCCGAGGGACGCGATGCGGTCAGCGCATCGGGTTCGGTGCTGCGCAGCACCGGCAGGCCATCCCGCCACAGGCCGGCGATGCAGCCGCCGAGGTCGGGTCGCAGGGCCAGGCGCAGGGGGCCGGCACGGAGTTCGAGGGCGGAGGTGCTCATCGGGGTGATGATGCCCGATGCGGCACGCGCGCCTACCAGCGCGTTCCCGGGGTGTCGAGATCGACCTTCAGATAATGCGCGCCCGCCACCGGGTTGAAGTAGTAGGGCGGGATCTCCTCGAAACCCAGCGTCACGTACAGGCCGCGCGCGGCCTCCATGTCGTCGAGCGTATCGAGCAGCAGGGTCGAATAACCGGCCTGCGTGGCGCGGTCGATCAGCGCCTGCGCCAGCACGCGGCCGAGGCCGAAGCGGCGGAAGGCGCGGCGCACGTACAGGCGCTTCATCTCGCAGGCATTGGGATAGTCGACATCGGGCAGCGGCCGCAAGGCGCCGCAGCCGGCCAGCTGGCCGTCGACCAGCGCCAGCAGCAGCGCGCCGCCGGGCGGCGCATAGTCGCCGGGCAGGCCGGCGATCTCGGCCTCGAAATCCTGGAAGGCCAGGTCCACACCCAGACCGTCGGCATATTCGCGGAAGATGTCGCGTGCCGCATCGAGCGCGGCCGCGCCGTCGGCTTCGAGCAGTTCGATCGACGGAGCGCCGGTCATGCCACGGTCAGCCGCCCAGCCGCATCACCCAGACCACCACCGCCGTGCAGGCGGCCGCCAGCAGCAGCGCCAGCCCACGCGTGGCCGCGCTGTCGCGCGTGGCGGGCGTGCCGGCGGGCAGCGACTTGTCGCCGCTGATCATCGGGCCCACCAGGTCGCGGCCCTTGCGGACACGGTAGAAGACGATCGCCGCCACGTGCAGCAGCACCAGAACCACCAGGATGGACGAGCCGAAGTCCTTGTGCCAGGCGGTGGCCGATGTCGCCGTGGCGCCGCTGACGAAGCGGTTCAGCGGCCCGACGGTGGCGATCTCGTCGTCGGCCACCAGGCCGGTACCGACCTGCAACGCCAGCAGGCCCAGCAGCGCAAAGACCGACAGCGCGCCCAGCGGGCTGTGACCGACCTCGTGGTGCTCGCCAGGCCGCGACCGCCCGCGCAGGTAGCGCAGCAGCGTCCCCGGCCCATAGGCGAAGCGCACGAAGCGCGACCAGTGCCCGCCGACCAGGCCCCACAGCACGCGGAACAGCAGCAGCCCCATCACCAGCAGACCGAAGCGGATGTGCCAGACCATCGCACCGCCGCCGACCTTGCCGCTGACCACCAGGCCGATGAAGGCCGCCGCCAGCAGCCAGTGGAAGGCGCGCGTGGGCAGGTCCCAGATGCGCACCGGTGTCGCATCGGCGGTCGCGGCTGGCAAGGGCATCGGATGGGTCTCCTTCGCGCATGACACAAGATCGACCATACGCGATTCGTGGGCCCGAATTCGTGCGCCCAGGGGCTGCGCGGTCAGGCACCGCGGCAGGGTTTTCCCGTGGCCCGGAATGCCGGCGCAAGCGCCTGCGTAGACCCACCGCGAGCCTGCGTCCGGCAGGCGACGGCAGCATCCGTCACCCGTCATCGCCCACCCCGTTCCGGAGAACCCGAATGAAACGTCTGTTCCTTGCCGTCACCGCCGTTGCGGGCCTGGCCATGAGCCTGCCCGCCGCAGCCCAGTTCCAGAAGCCCGAAGACGCCATCAAATACCGCCAGAGCGCCTTCCAGGTGATGTCGGCCCACTTCGGCCGCATCGGTGCCATGGCCAATGGCCGCGTGCCTTTCGACGCCAAGGTGGCGCAGGACAACATGGCCATCGTCACTGTCGTCCACAAGCTGCCCTTCACGGCCTTCGGCGAGGGCACCGACAAGGGACTGCCGCAGCGCGCCAAACCCGAGGTCTGGAAGGAAGCCGCCAAGTTCAAGGCCGCCGGCGAGAAGATGCAGGCCGAGGTGGCCAAGCTCGACGCCGCGGTCAAGGCCGGCAACCTCGACGCCATCAAGGCCGCCTTCGGCGCCGCCGGCGGCTCGTGCAAGGCCTGCCACGACGACTTCCGCGCCGAGAAATATTCGAGCAACTGACGCACCAGCCGGCGATCGCCGGTGCCTCCCGGTACTTACCCTGTCGCGCGCTTGACAGTGCAAGCGCGCATTGCCAAAGGGCCCCGCGGGCTCCTATAACCCGTGCGGCCTGGCGCGCCGAACCTCGGGTTGGCAGCGTTGGCGCCCATGGCCAAGCCAACCAGAGGGTCGCATCGGATGGCAGCAGACAGCAGCCCCTTGCTGAGCGTGCAAGGCGTGTCGGTGCGCTTCGGCGGCATCGTCGCGCTCGACGGCGTGAGCTTCGATGTCGCGCGTGGCGACATCTGCGCGCTGATCGGCCCCAACGGCGCCGGCAAGACCACGCTCTTCAACTGCATGAGCCGCCTGTATCCCTACCAGGCCGGCGACATCCTGTTCGAAGGGCGTTCGCTGACGAACGTGCCCCAGCACCGGATCGCCGGGCTGGGCCTGGGCCGCACCTTCCAGAACCTGGCGATGTTCCGCACCCTGACCGTCACCGACAACGTGATGGTCGGCGCCCATGCGCGCTCGGCGGCCGGCTTCATGGCCAGCGCGCTGCGCCTGCCATCGGTCGGCGCCGAGGAGCGTCGGCTGCGCGAGCAGGCCTTCGAGATCATGGAGGACCTGCAGCTCACGCCGCATGCCGGCCGCGCCGCGGGCGACCTGCCGTTTGCGGTGCAGAAGCGCGTGGAACTGGCGCGCGCTCTGGCGGCGCAGCCGAAGCTGCTGATGCTCGACGAGCCCGCGGCCGGGCTCAACCACGAGGAGCTGCATGCGCTGACCGAGCTGGTGCGCGACATCCGCGACCGCCGCCACATCACCGTGCTGCTGGTCGAGCACCACATGAGCATGGTGATGGGCCTGTCGGACCACATCGTGGCGCTGAATTTCGGCAAGAAGATCGCCGAGGGCAACCCCGAGCAGATCCAGAACCACCCCGACGTCATCGAAGCGTACCTGGGGGCCGGCGCGCATGGATAACGGGCTCCCCCCCGAAGCGGCCTGCGGCCGCCTCCCCCCCAGGGGGGCGACCCCGGCGGTCCGGCAGAGCCGGCCCCGCGGGGTCCACTTGTCGATGGTGGTCCGCCATGGCTGACTCCCTGCTCGAAGTATCCGGGCTCAATGCCTTCTACGGCCCGACGCAGGTGCTGCACGACGTCGGCTTCCAGCTCGAGCGCGGCCGCATCACCGCCATCCTGGGCGCCAACGGCGCCGGCAAGACGACCACCTTGCGCGCCATCTGCCAGATGGTGCGCACCAGCGGCAGCGTGCGCATCGAAGGCCAGGAGGTGGTCGGCCGCAGCACCGAGGACGTGGTGCGCCTGGGCGTGGCCCATGTGCCCGACGGCCGCGGCACCTTCACCGCGCTCAGCGTCGAGGACAACCTGCGCCTGGGCGCCCATGTGCGGCGCGACAAGGCGGCCGTGGCCGAAGACATCGAGAAGGCCTATGCGCGCTTCCCGCGCCTGGGCGAACGCCGGCGCCAGCAGGCCGGCACACTGTCGGGCGGCGAGCAGCAGATGCTGGCCATCAGCCGCGCGCTGATGCTGAGGCCCAAGCTGCTGCTGCTCGACGAGCCCTCGTTCGGGCTGGCGCCGAAGATCGTCGCCGAGATCTTCCGCATCCTGCGCGGCATCAATGCCAGCGACCACGTCAGCATGCTGCTGGTGGAGCAGAACGCCCACCTGGCGCTGGACCTGGCCGACGAGGCCTACCTGCTCGAGACCGGGCATGTCGCGCTGTCGGGCACGAGCGAATCGCTCAAGGCCGACGAGTCGGTGCGCAAGGCCTACCTGGGCATCTGAAGGAACTCGCACACGATGGACGCCCTCCTGCACCAGATCTTCTCGGGCCTGGCCAACGGCTGCATCTACGGCAGCGTGGCGCTGGCGCTGGTGATGATCTACCAGGCCACGCACCACCTCAATTTCGCCCAGGGCGAGATGGCCACCTTCAGCACCTTCATCGCCTGGGCGCTGATCCAGAAAGGCTTTCCCTATTGGGCGGCCTTCGTGCTCACGGTGGGCATCTCCTTCGTCGGCGGGCTGGCCATCCAGCGCATCATCCTGCGCCCGGTCGAGAAGGCGCCGGTGCTGACCAACGTGATCGTCTTCATCGGGCTGCTGGTCATCTTCAACTCGGTGGCCGGGTGGGTCTTCGAGCACACCGTCAAGGCCTTCCCGTCGCCCTTCCCGCAGAGCTCGGGCCTGGGCTCTGCCTATTTCTCGGCGCACGAGATGGGCTCGTTCCTGGTGATGCTGGCGGTGCTGGCGGTGCTGTATGCCTTCTTCCGCTTCACGCCGGTGGGGCTGGCGATGCGCGCCGCGGCGCAGAACCCCGACTCGGCGCGGCTGGTGGGCATCCGCGTGTCGTGGATGCTGGCCGTCGGCTGGGGCCTGGCGGCGGCCATCGGGGCGGTCGCCGGGATGATGGTGGCGCCCAGCGTCTTCCTCGACCCCAACATGATGGCCGGCATCCTGCTCTACGGCTTTGCCGCCGCGCTGCTGGGCGGCATCGACAACCCGCTGGGGGCGGTGGCCGGCGGCTTCATCGTCGGCGTGCTCGAGAACCTGCTCGGCGCCTACGTGATCGGCACCGAGCTCAAGCTCACGGTGGCGCTGGTGCTGATCGTGGGCACCCTCACGCTGCGGCCCAACGGCCTGTTCGGCAAGCAGGTGGTGACGCGCGTATGAACACCTCGCGCACCCGCAGCCCCTGGGTCTGGGTGGGCCTGACGGCCCTGGTCGTGGCCCTGCTGGTGCTGCCCTTCCTGGTCAAGAACTTCCGCGTCTTCCAGTTCAACCTGGTGCTGGTATACGCGATCGCCGTGCTGGGCCTGAACATCCTGACCGGCTACAACGGACAGATCTCGCTCGGCCACGGCGCGTTCTATGCCATCGGCGGCTATGCGGCGGCGATCCTGATGCAACGCGCGGGCGTTCCGTACTGGGCCACGCTGCCGGTGGCCGGGCTGCTGTGCTTCGTGCTGGGCTTCCTGATGGGCTTTCCGGCGCTGCGGCTGGGTGGCCACTACCTGGCACTGGCCACGCTGGCGCTGGCGCTGGCGGTGCCGCAACTGCTGAAGTACAAGGCCATCGAGCAGTGGACCGGCGGCGTGCAGGGCATCGTGCTCGACAAGCCGGAGCCGCTGTTTACCTTCCGGCTCTTCGGCCAGAGCCTGAACGCCGACCGCTGGTTGTACTTCTTCACGCTGCTGGTGGCGGCGCTGATGTTCTGGCTCGCGTGGAACCTGCTGCGCGGCCGCGTCGGCCGTGCGCTGATCGCGATCCGCGACCACCCCATCGCCGCCAGTGCGATGGGCATCAACCTGCCGATGTTCAAGAGCCTGACCTTCGGCGTCTCGGCCGCGTTCACCGGCGTCGCCGGTGCGCTGGGTGCGGTGGTGGTCGCCTTCGTCTCGCCCGACAGCTACAGCTCGTTCCTGTCGATCACCATCCTCGTCGGCGTCGTGATCGGCGGGCTGGCATCGATCCCGGGCGCGATCTTCGGCGCCATCTTCATCCAGTTCGTGCCCAATATCGCCGACGAGATCTCCAAGTCCGCCCCCTGGGCGATCTACGGCATCTTCCTGATCGTCTTCATGTACGTCATGCCGACGGGCGTGATGGGCATCCTGCGCACGCTGTGGGCCCGCTGGCGGCCGCGCGCGGCGAAGCCGTCATCGTGATCGCACCGTCCGGCGTTTGAAGCTTTCCCCCCACCCCAAGAGGAGACACGCGACCATGAACCGCAAGCACTTCACCTTTGCCGTCGCGGGGCTCGCGCTCGCGGCCATGACCGCCACCGGCAGCGCCTGGGCGCAAAAAAAATACGACCCGGGTGCCGACGACAAGGAGATCAAGATCGGCGCCATCCACCCGTATTCGGGCCCGGCTTCGGCCTACGGCGCGATCGGCAAGGCCATCGGCGCCTATTTCGCCAAGGTCAACGACGAGGGCGGCATCAACGGCCGCAAGATCAAATACCTGCCGCTGGACGACGGCTACAACCCGGCCAAGACGGTGGAGATGGCGCGCAAGCTGGTCGAGGAGGAAGAGGCGCTGCTCGTCTTCAACCCCCTGGGCACGCCGTCGAATACGGCCATCCAGCGCTACATGAACCAGAAGAAGGTGCCGCAGCTGTTCGTGGCCACGGGCGCCACCAAGTGGGGCAACCCGAAGGACAACCCCTGGACCATGGGCTGGCAGCCGGCCTACCAGTCCGAGGCCAAGATCTTCGCCGCGCACATCCTCGACACCAGGCCCAACGCCAGGATCGCCGTGCTGTACCAGAACGACGACTACGGCAAGGACTACCTCAAGGGCTTCGAGGACGGCCTGGGCGACAAGGCCAGGACGATGATCGTCTCGAAGATCTCGTACGAGGTCACCGACCCCACGGTGGACAGCCAGATGCTGTCGCTGAAGGCCTCGGGCGCCGATACCTTCTTCAACATCACGACGCCCAAATTCGCGGCGCTGGCGATCAAGAAGGCGGCCGAGATCGGCTGGAAGCCGCAGCATTACCTGAACAGCGTATCGGCCTCGGTGGGTTCGGTGCTGACGCCGGCCGGTGTCGACAACGCTGTCGGCATCTATACCGCCAGCTACCTGAAGGACCCGACCGACCCGCAGTTCCAGAAGGGCAAGGAATGGGACGACTGGCTGGCCTGGATGAAGAAATACAACCCCGGCGGCGACGTCAAGGACGTCAACAACGTCTATGGCTATACCGCCGCGCAGGGCCTGGTGCAGGTGCTCAGGCAGGCCGGCGACAACCTCACGCGCGAGAACGTGATGAAGCAGGCCGCCAGCCTGGACATCACGCTGCCGATGCTGCTGCCGGGCGTCAACGTGAAGACCAGCGCGGACGACTTCTACCCGATCGAGCGCGAGATGCTGGCGCGCTTCGACGGCAAGACCTGGGTGCTGCAGGGCAAGGTCTACGGACGGTAACCGGTTCCCCCCGAAGCGGCCTGACGGCCGCCTCCCCCCAGGGGGCGACGCCAGCGGACCGGCGAAGCCGGATCCGCGGCGTCCGCTTGACGGGCGGCGGCGCTGCGCGCGCCGCGTCCTTCACGCTGCGAAGCCGAGCACGGGCCCCGGGCCTGCACGCCCGGGCCCGTTCGCCAGGCAGTCGCCCGTCCGCAGGGGCGGTCGCCTGTCCGGGCTCACCCCTGCGGGTCATCGCGCTCTTCTTGGTGTGCACGTCACGTGCGCTGCGCGCACATGAGTGCACCCCAGAAATCAGCCCGGGCTGGCGCCCGGCTCGGCAAAGCCGAGCACGACCCTGCGGGTCATGGCTGACTTCTTTTCGATCTTGGTGACCACCACGGCGCCGACCTCGGCGGTATTGGCCACATGCGTGCCGCCGCAGGGCTGCAGGTCCACGCCTTCGATCTCGAGCACGCGCACGCGGCCGAGTCCGCGCGGCGGCTGCACGCTCATGCTGCGCACCAAGCCCGGGTTGGCATCGAGCTCGTCCTCGCTGATCCAGCGGTGGCGCACCGGGTGCGCCTCGGCCACCAGCCGCGCGATGCCGGCAGTGAGCGCGTCCTTGTCCAGCGGCTCGTTCATGTGGAAGTCCAGCCGCGCATAACCGGCGGTGATGCTGCAGCCATCCACCGGGTGCGGCACCAGCGCGCACAGCAGGTGCGTGGCGGTGTGGAAGCGCATGTGCGCATGCCGGCGATCGGCATCGATGCGCGCGCTGACACGGTCGCCCGGCTGCAGCACCGGCGCATCGGCGGCCGGCACGTGCGCGATGGCGCCGGGCCGTTCCTTGTGCTTGCGCGTGTCGGTGATGGACACGCGACGGCCGTCGGGCGTGAGCAGCTCGCCGGCATCGCCCGCCTGGCCGCCGCCCAGCGGATAGAACACGGTGCGGTCGAGCACGATGCCGCCCTCGTCCACCGCCAGCACGGTGGCTTCGCAGTGCAGCAGGGTGGCGTCTTCGCGGAACAGTTCGTCGGTGGTCATGCGGAGGCCAGCGTCACGTCGCCGCGCGGGGTGCTCAATACCGCCTGCAGCGCCGGGCCGGGGCCCGACGATAGCGCGACGCCGCGCAGCCGCAGCACCTCGGCCGCACGCGGCGGCATGCCGGTCAGCGCCAGCGATTGCAGCAGGACGCCCGAGTCCGGCAGCGCCTCCGCCGGGTGGCGGCCCTGCCACTGGATCAGCGTCGGCAGCGCGCCGCCGCACCGCAGCGCACCGTCTTCGCGCACCAGGATCTGCCACGACAGCAGGCCCTGCGGCGTGTCACGGCTGGCCGCCACCGGCTCGCCCGGCTGCTGGCCGACATTGATCAGGCCCCAGCGGTGCATGTCGAGCATGGTCGACCGCGCCACCCAGTGGATCAGCCGCGGCCCTGCCGACAGGTCGAGGGTATCGAGGCCGAACCAGCGCATCCGCCCCGGCGGCGGCGCCTCGGGGTCGATGGCGATGATCTCCAGGTAGGCGAGCGCAAAGGCACCGCTCTCGATCTTCAGCAGGCGGTTGTGGGTGCCGAACAACGGATGCCGGCCGCCGGGGCCGGGCGTGACACCGAGCGTGCGTTCGCACCACGCCACGCCATCGGCCAGCGTGGCCGCAGCCACCACCAGGTGGTCGACCGCCGCGGCCGTCACAACACGACCTCGCCGGTGATGCAGGCGACGACATCGCCGCCGACCCAGATGGCCTCGCCTTCCCGCTGCACGTGCACGCGGCCGGCGCGACCCAGCGCATGGCCTTGCGCGGCCACATAGCGGTCCGGCGCCAGGCCGGCGCCGATCAGCCACTGCGCCAGGCTGGCATTCAGGCTGCCGGTGACCGGGTCCTCGAAGCCGCCGCCGCCGAAGAAGGCGCGCACCTCGAAGGCCGTGTCCTCGCCATCGGTCTGCGGCGCGACGACGCCGACCTTCAGCTCACCCAGCGCCGCCCAGTCGGGCTGCAGCGCCCGCACCGCGGCGCCCGAGCGCAGCATCACCGCGCACCAGCCGGGGCCGTTGTCGACCCATTCGTGCCGCAGCAGTTCGCTGCGCGCCACGCCCAGGCCGCGGGCGATGGTGGCGAGCAAGACCTCGTCCAGCGCCCCGGTGCGCCGCCGCGGCGGCGCGGCGAAGGCCAGCCGTGTGCCGTCGCGGCGGATGCGCACCAGGCCCACGCCGCATTGCTGCACCACCCCGCCGGCGTCGCGCGGCACACCGCCGGCGGCCAGCCAGGCCCAGCAGCTGCCCAGCGTCGGGTGGCCGGCGAAGGGCAGCTCGGCCACCGGCGTGAAGATGCGCACGCGGTAGTCGGCGCCGGGCTCGGTGGGCGGCAGCAGGAAGGTCGTCTCCGACAGGTTGGTCCAGCGCGCGAAGGCCGCCATCGTCGCGTCGTCCAGGCCGTCGGCGGCATGCACCACGGCCAGCGGGTTGCCCTTCAGCGGCACGGCGCTGAAGACATCGAGCTGGTGGAAGCGGCGGCTCACTTGTGCACCCTGCGCGCTGCGCGCGATCCCGCCAAGCGGGAACTCGCGTCCGGCAAAGCCTTGCCGCTCATGCCGGCACCTGCTGCAAGGCCTCGGCCAGCACGCGGCCGAGCGCGGCCACGCCCTGTTCGATGCGCTCGGGCGAGACGGTGACGAAGCTCAGGCGCAGGGTATTGGCGCGGGCATCGCCGGCGAAGAAGGCCGCGCCGGGCACGTAGGCGACGCCGGCATCCACCGCCCGGGGCAGCAGCGCCGTGGCGTCCAGGCCTTGCGGCAGCTCGACCCAGAAAAACATGCCGCCCGCCGGCACGTTCCAGCGGCAGCACGGCGGCAGCTGGCGTTCGAGCGCGGCACGCATGGCATCACGCTGCGCCCGGTAGCGCGCGCGGATGGTCGGCACATGCGCGCGCAGGAAGCCGTCCTTGATGACCTCGTGCACCACGCGCTGGTTGAAGCCCGGGCTGTGCAGGTCGGCCGCCTGCTTGGCCTGCAGCAGCTTGGGGTAGAGCGCCGGCGGCGCCAGCACATAGCCCAGCCGCAGGCCCGGCGCCAGCACCTTGGAAAACGAGCCCAGGTAGACCGACTGCTCGCCCATCGTGGCCGACAGCGGCGGCGGCGGCGGCTGGTCGAACCAGAGGTCGCCGTAGGGGTTGTCTTCGACGATCGGCAGCCCGATGGCCAGCGCACGCGCGGCCAGCGCCTGCCGGCGCGCCGCCGTCAGGCAGCGGCCGCTGGGGTTCTGGAAATTGGGCAGCAGGTAGAGGAAGCGTGCGCCACGCGCGGCGTCCAGCCCTTCCGGCCGCGGGCCCTCGTCGTCGCCGGCCACCGGCACGTAATCGGCCTCGTAGGGGTTGAAGGCCTGCAGCGCGCCCAGGTAGGTGGGCGACTCCACGGCCACGCGGCTGCCGGGGTCGATCAGCACCTTGCCCACCAGGTCCAGCCCCTGCTGCGAGCCGGTGGTGATCAGCACCTGCGCGGCATCGGCCTGCAGGCCCTGCGTGGCCAGCTCGGCCGCCACCCATTCGCGCAGCGGGCCGAAGCCTTCGCTGGCGGCATATTGCAGCGCCTCGCGCGGGGTGTCGCGCAGCACGCGCGCGCTCGCCTCGGCCATCGCCTGCACCGGAAAGCCGTCGGCCGAGGGCAGGCCACCGGCCAGCGAGATGATGCCCGGGCGCTCGGTGACCTTGAGGATCTCGCGGATGGTCGAGGGTTCGAGCCGCGCGGCGCGGCGGGCCAGGGTCCAGCTCATCGGGTCTCTCCTTGTGGTGTCTTGTCGTCGGCCAGCGGCGAAGGCCGGCCCATGCCGCCGATCGCACCCGGGCATCTCATCGCTGGGCCTGCACGGGCATGCGGCGCCCGACGAAGACCACCGCCATCACCGCCAGCGCAAAGCCGACAGTGGCGGCGTCCAGCCGCTCGCCGAGGATGGGCACCGCGAACAGCAGGGCCAGAAAGGGCTGCAGCAGCTGCACCTGGCTGACGCGCATCACGCCCCCCAGCGCCAGCCCACGGTACCAGGCAAAGAAGCCCAGCCACATCGAGAACAGCGACACATAGGCGAAGCCGCCCCAGGCCGCCGCACTGGCCGGCTGCAGCGGCCGCAGCCACCAGGCCAGCGGCAGCACCAGCGGCAGCGACAGCACCAGCACCCAGCAGATGACCTGCGGCGCCGGCACGCTGGCCGATACGCGCGCGCCGCCCACGTAGCCGACCGCGGCGCTCAGCACCGCCAGCAGCAGCAGGCCATCGGCCAGCGTCAGCACACCGGCACCCTGCCAGCCGGCATAGGCGATCACCAGCGCACAGCCTGCCACCGCGCAGCCCCAGAAGCCGGTCGACGCGCGCTGGCGCAGCACGATCGCCGCCACCGCCGCGGTGGCCAGCGGCAGCACGCCGGTGACCACCGCGGCATGCATGGCGTCGACCCGCCGCAGCGCCAGCGCCAGGAAGAGCGGGAAGCCCAGCACCGTGCCCAGCGCGCACACCGCCAGCGCCGGCCAGTGGCGGCGCGCGGGCAGCGGTGCCCGCAACCACAGCAGCCAGAGCACGCTGAGCAGCCCGGCCACCGCGGCGCGGCCGGCGGTGACGAAGGCCGGCGGCAGCTGCGGCGCGGCCGCATCGCCGACCGCCAGCCGCGTCATCGGCAGCGTGGCGGCGAAGATCAGCACGCCCAGGCCGCCCAGCAGCAGGCCGCGGGTGGCGTCGCGGTCGGCGGCATCAGGGCGAGGGGCGGGCGCGGCCATGGCGCAGTCTAGAGGCGCTCAGCAGCACAGCATCAGTACACTTGCCAGCACAGCAGCAGACACTGTATGGCTGTCTTCACCCACACAGACCGATGAGCCTGCCGGCATCCGAGCCCGAAACCTCGCCACTCGACGCCAGGGTGCCCGCGCTGGCGCGGGCTGCCGGTGCCACGCTGGCCGAACAGCTGGCGCAGCGCCTGGCCGAACGCATCGAGCAGCGGCTGCTGGCGCCGGGCGCGCGGCTGCCCTCGGTGCGCGACTGCGCGCGCCGGCAGCAGGTCAGCCCGTCGACCGTGGTCGCCGCCTATGACCTGCTGCAGGCGCAGGGGCTGGTGGAGGCGCAGCCGCAGCGCGGCTTCTTCGTGCGCACCCGGCGCCCGCTGCAGGCGCGGCCGGCCGCGGCGCCAGCCGCGCCGGCACCGGTGGACGCCACCGCGCTGATCCGCAGCATGTTCCAGGGGCGTGACGGCGCGCCGTCGCCGGGCATGGGCACGCTGCCCGAGGACTGGCTGGACGCGGCGCTGCTGCAGCGCGCGCTGCGGCGTGCGATGGGTCCGGCCAGCTCGCCCGCCGGGCTGCGCTATGGTGACCCGGCCGGCAGCCCGGTGCTGCGCGAATCGCTGTCGCGGCGGCTGGCCGATCTGGGCATCGGCGCCACGCCGGCCCAGGTGGTGACGACGGTGGGCGCCACCCATGCGCTGGACATCGTCTCGCGCACGCTGCTGCAGCCCGGCGACGCCGTGCTCGTCGACGAGCCCGGCTGGGCGGTGGAATTTGCGCGCCTCACGCGCGCCGGCATGCGGCTGCTGCCGGTGCCGCGCGGCGACGACGGTCCCGACCCGGCGGTGCTGGAAGCGCTGCTGCGCGCGCACCGGCCGCGGCTGTACATGACGGTGTCGGTGCTGCACAACCCCACCGGCGGCTCGCTGTCGCCGGCGGTGGCGCACCAGGTGCTGCGCCTGGCCGAGGCGCACGACCTGATCATCGTCGAGGACGACACCTATGCCTGGCTGGCGCCGCCCTGGGCGACGCGGCTGGCGCAGCTGGACGGCCTGCAGCGCACGATCTATGTCTCGGGCTTCTCGAAGATCCTGGCGCCGCAGTGGCGCGTGGGCTATGTCGCCGCCGCGCCGGCGCTGGCGCAGCGCTTCATCGACACCAAGCTGCTGGGCACGCTGACCACGCCGCAGCTGCTGGAAGACGCGGTGGCGCTGTGCCTGGACCAGGGTGCGCTGCGCCGCCATGCCGAACGCGTGATCACGCGCCTGGACGCCGCACGCGCGCGCACCGTGCGCCTGGTGCGCGAGGCGGGGCTGCGCTTCGCATCGCCGCCGCAGGGGCTGTTCGGCTGGGTCGACGTCGGCGTCGATACCGACCGCCTGGCGCAGCGGCTGCTCGACGAGGGCTGCCTGATCGCGCCCGGCTCGCTGTTCCACGCCAGGCCGCGGCCGACGACGCTGATGCGGGTCAATTTTGCCGCCGGCCAGGATCCGCGCTTCTGGCGCCGGCTGCGCGCGGCGGCGTCTGTAGGCAAGTGAAACAGTCGTTTTCCTTCGCCGGGGCCGGGACGTACGATCAGCGGCCTTGTGGCCTTGCGCCTTGTACCCGACGATGCCGGTGATGACTTTCGAATCGACCCTGCCGATGGGCGCCGCCGAACTGATGCGGGCCAGCGCCTTCCGGCGCCAGGTCGAGCTCGAGCGCGACGTCACCGACACCCGCATCTCCACGCGCTTGTCGTCGCTGGATCCGTCGCTGCACCAGGACCTGCTGCGCTTCGAAGGCGAAGGCCGGCAGAGCGAGCTGCTCGAGGTGATGGCCGGCGCGGTGCGGCATGCCAGCGCCCTCACCGTGCACCTGCAGTTGCGCGAGCATGTGCTGGCGCTGACCGTCTTCCCGGTGCACCGCGTGGTGCACTGCGTGCTGCCGGTGGCGCAGCTGCTGGCGCTGCAGCTCACCGACCTGGTGGTGCTGCGCGTCGAAAAGGCGCAGATGCAGGTGCCCGATCTGCAGACGCTGGCGCAATCGGCGGTGCAGCCGCATTACGCGCCGCTGGGCCATCTGCTGTGGGAGCTGGCGCTGCGTGGCGCGCGCGACGAACTGCTGCCCGAGATCGCCGGCCAGGCGGCCTACCGCATCACGCCGACGATGGACCTGGGGCTGCTCGAGCTGACCGGCACGCTGGCCTCGGCCTGCGACAAGCTCAAGCGCCAGACCACCAGCCTGCGCGAGATCGCCGAATGGCCGGGCTTCGACCGCACGCGCGCGATGCGCATGCTCAACGGCCTGTACCTGCAGGCCGGGCTGATGGTCAGCCGCACGCACCCGGCGGCCACCAACGAAGGCTGGTTCAGCACACGATCCTGAACGTGGCCGGTCAACGGCTGGCCAGCGCCTCCCAGCGCTCCAGCGCGGCCATCAGTTCCTCGTCGATGGCGGCATGGCGCGCGTGCAGTTCCGCCGCGCGCTCAGGCTCCCTGGCATACAAGGCAGGGTCGGCGAGGCGCTGATTCAGCGTCGCCTGCTCGGCCTCCAGCGCCTCGATGCGCGCCGGCAGCGCGTCGAGTTCGCGCTGTTCCTTGTAGCTGAGCTTGGTGCGCGTCGCGGCCGGGCGCGGCGGCTCGGCGGCTTTCGGCGCCGCGGCGGGCGCAGGCGCGGCGGCCTCGGCCAGCACGCGGGCGCGCTCGCGCTGCAGCTTCCAGTCCTCGTAGCCCCCTTCGTATTCGCGCCACAGGCCGGGGCGCCCGCCGAAGGCGGGGTCGCCCTCCCAGGCGATGGTCGAGGTGACCACGTTGTCGAGAAAGCGGCGGTCGTGGCTGACGAGGAAGACCGTGCCGGCATAGCCCTGCAGCAGGTCCTCCAGCAGGTCGAGCGTGTCGATGTCGAGGTCGTTGGTCGGCTCGTCGAGCACCAGCACGTTGGCCGGCAGCGCAAACAGCCGTGCCAGCAGCAGCCGGTTGCGTTCGCCGCCCGAGAGCGTGCGCACCGGGGCGTTGGCGCGCTCGGGCGAGAAGAGAAAATCGGTCAGGTAGCTCATCACGTGCTTGCGCTGGCCGGCCACTTCCACCCACTCGCTGCCCGGGCTGATGGTATCGGCCAGCGTGGCGTCGAGCTTCAGCGCGGCACGCATCTGGTCGAAATAGGCCACCTGCAGCCGCGTGCCCTGGCGCACGCGGCCCGACGTGGGCTGCAGCTCGCCGAGGATGAGCTTGAGCAGCGTGGTCTTGCCGCAGCCGTTGGGGCCGATGAGGCCGACCTTGTCGCCGCGCAGGAGGGTGGCGCTGAAGCGGTCGATCAGCAGCTTCTCTCCGAAGCGCATCGACACCTCTTTGAGTTCCGCGACGATCTTGCCCGGCGGCAGCCCGGCGTCGAGCTCCAGCCGCACCTGGCCCAGCTGCTCGCGGCGCTGCGCGCGCTGCTCGCGCAGCTTGACCAGCCGCCCGACCCGGCCGACGCTGCGCGTGCGGCGCGCCTCCACGCCCTTGCGGATCCACACCTCCTCCTGCGCCAGCAGCTTGTCGGCGCGCGCCGCGGCCAGCGCCTCGTTCTCGAGCTCGCGCTCCTTGGCGGCGCCGAAGGCCTCGAAATCGCCCGGGTAGCTGCGCAGCTGGCCGCGGTCGAGCTCGACGATGCGCGTGGCCACGGCGTCGATGAAGGCGCGGTCGTGCGAGACCAGGATCAGTGCCCCCTTCCAGCCCACCAGCAGGTCCTGCAGCCACTCGATGGCATCGATGTCGAGGTGGTTGGTCGGCTCGTCGAGCAGCAGCACGTCGGGCGCGGCCACCAGCGCCTGCGCCAGCGCGACGCGCTTGCGCGTGCCGCCCGACAGCGCATCGACGCGCGCCTCGGCATCCAGCTGCAGGCGCTGCAGCGCCTGCTCGACGCGCTGCTCCCAGGTCCAGCCGCCCAGCGCCTCCAGGCGCGTCTGCAGGGCGTCGAGGTCCTCGCCATCGGCATGGGCCTCGTAGCGCGCGCGCAGCGCCCGCGCCTCGGCCACGCCGTCGGCCACGGCGTCGAAGACGGTCGTGCCGGCCTTGAAGGACGGCTCCTGCGCGACATAGACGCGGCGCACGCCGCCCTGCACCTGCAGCACGCCGTCGTCGGGCCGCTCCAGGCCGGCCAGGATCTTCAGCAGCGAGGACTTGCCGGCGCCGTTGCGGCCGATCAGCGCCACGCGCTCGCCGGGCTCGAGCGCAAAGTCGGCGCCGTCCAGCAGCGGCACATGGCCATAGGCGAGGTGGGCGTTGGTGAGGGTCAGCAGGGCCATCGGCGGATTGTCCCCCGCGGCCCGGCACCGGGCTGAAATCAGTCGGCGCGCACCAAGGCGCGCGAAGCGGCGCGGCGCCAGTCGTCGCCGCCGTAGGCGCGCTCTTCCTCGCGACAGCTGTCGACGAGCTTGATCACGTGTTCGTCGTCGCTGGCCAGCGCGGCCGCCACCAGGCCCGGCGCGTCGCGCAGCACCAGCGGCGACGTGGCGGGCTGCAGGCGCGCCGCCACCACGGCATGCGCGAAGGCCTGCCAGAACCAGCGCCAGGCGGCTGGCGCATCGTCGATGAAGCGCGCCACGATGCGCATCGCATGCGTGCCCGTCACCAGATGCAGCGCGGTGAAGCTGCCGCTCTCGGCGTAGGCGAAGGCGGCGGCGCGTGCCAGCCGCTCGGGCGTGCCGGCGTCGACGCGCAGCGCCGCGATGACGCGGTTGACGCGGCCGTCGCGCGCGGCGTCGGCGATGCGGCCGGCGATCAGCGGCGCCGGCGAGCGGCCCGCGCGCAGGCGCCGCAGCAGCGCCACCGGGTCTTCTTCGCTGGCGTCGACCGCCGGCCACTCGCCCAGGGGCAGGTGGAAGCTGGCCCAGTGCGCCAGGCCGTCGGCCAGTTCGCCCGGGTGACCCACCTGCGCCGCATAGGCGGTGCGGATGAGGCCATGGAAGGCCGCCGCCGCGCAACCCGGCATCAGCGCCGGCAGCACCTGGGCCAGCACGTCGGCGCCACCTTCATGGTCGATCCACTGCCGGAACAGGTCGCGGTAGACCGGCCAGGCGCCGCGCTCACCCAGGCGGCCGGTCCAGGCATCGCCGGTCGGCCAGGCCTGGTGGGGCCGCGCGCGACGCAGCCCCCGGGCCTGCTCGTAGCCGGCGGCCCAGGCCTGCAGCCGCTTGCCGTCGGCGCCCAGGCGTTCCAGCGCCACCAGCGCCATCGGCCGGTGGTCGGACAGCCCCTGCCCATATTCGGCATCGAAAGCGGCGCCTTCGTCGAGCAGGCGCACCAGGGTGGTCGAGGCCTGCATCGCGGTCAGAGCGCCGCTTCCAGCGCGTCGAGAAACATCGCGGCGACGTCGAAACCGGTCTGCTGCATGATCTCCTGGAAGCAGGTCGGGCTGGTGACGTTGATCTCGGTGAGGCTGTCGCCGATGACGTCCAGCCCCACCAGCAGCAGGCCGCGCGCGGCCAGCACCGGGCCCAGCGCCTCGGCGATGCGGCGGTCGGCTTCGCTCAAGGGTTGGGCCACGCCCTTGCCGCCGGCGGCCAGGTTGCCGCGGATCTCGCTGCCCTGCGGGATGCGCGCCAGGCAGTAGGGCACCGGCCGCCCCCCGATCACCAGCACGCGCTTGTCGCCGTGCACGATCTCGGGCACGTAGCGCTGCACCATCAGCGTCCGCGCGCCGCCGCCGTTGAGCGTCTCGATGATCGAGCCCAGGTTCAGCCCGTCGGGGCCGACGCGGAAGATGCCCATGCCGCCCATGCCGTCCAGCGGCTTGAGGATGATGTCGTGGTGCTCGGCGTGGAAGGCGCGCACGTCGGCGGCCTCGCGCGTGACCAGCGTGGGCGCGATGAACGGCGGAAATTCCAGGATCGCCAGCTTCTCGGGGTGGTCGCGCAAGGCGGCGGGCTTGTTGAAGACGCGCGCGCCCTCGCGTTCGGCCTGGCCGAGCAGGTGGGTGGCGTAGAAATATTCGCTGTCGAAGGGCGGGTCCTTGCGCATCACGATGGCGCCGGTGTCCTTCAGCGCCAGCGCGGGGTGCTCGGCGGCGACGCGGAACCAGTCGTGCTCGTCGCCGGTGAGCGTGATCTCGCGCGCCGTGGCGGTGACCGGCTCGCCACGCCGCCAGCGCAGGCCCTGCGGCTCGCAGGCCAGCAGCGCGTGGCCGCGGCGCGCGGCCTCGCGCATCATCGCGAAGGTCGAATCCTTGTGGGTCTTGAAGCTCTCGAGCGGGTCGGCGACGAACAGCAGTTTCACGGCAATGGGCTCCGGGCGATGGCCCGTGACTGTGTCACAACCCGGCGCCACCGCTGCGGCGCGGGGTGTCGGTCAGCGGCGCACCCGGCGTGGGCCAGGCGGCGAGCACCGGCATGCGGTCGCGCAGGCTCACAGCCCCGCGGAAGTGGCCGCCAGGCCCACGCCCAGCGCCCTCGGCCACGAGGCCGTCTGCGCCGGCGTGGCGCCCAGCGCCGCCGCGGCCGGCACTTCAGATCTCGACCTTGCTGCCCAGCTCGACGATGCGGTTGGTCGGCAGGCTGAGAAAATCGGCCGCCGCGCTGGCGTTGCGGTGCATGCTGGCGAAGAGCTTCTCGCGCCACAGCGCCATGCCGCCGCGCAGCGTCGGGATGACCTGGTCGCGGCTGAGGAAGTAGCTCGTCAGCATGTCGTCGAGCTCGATGCCGCGGCCCTTCAGCAGCTTCAGCGCCTCGGGCACGTCGGGCTCGTTCTTGAAGCCGAAGTGCAGCACCACCTGCCAGCAGTCGTGGCCCAGCGGCTCGACCTCGACGCGCTTGTCGAAGCCGATCCACGGCCGTTCGTGGTGCTGCACGGTGACGAACAGGTTCTGCGCATGCAGCACCTTGTTGTGCTTGAGGTTGTGCAGCAGCGCAAACGGCGTGGCGCCCTTCTCGGCAGCCAGGAAGACCGCGGTGCCGTCGACGCGCTGCGGCGGGCTGATGAAGAGCGAGTCGACGAACGCCGGCAGCTCGATGGCTTCCTCGCGCAGGCGCTCGGCCATCAGCGAGCGGCCCTGCTTCCAGGTCGTCATCAGCAGGAACATCACGGCGCCGATGGCGAGCGGGAACCAGCCGCCCTCGAAGACCTTGACCGCATTGGCGGCGAAGAAGGTGATGTCGATGAGGAAGAAGATCCCGGTGGCCGCCAGGCACAGCCACAGCGGCAGCTTCCAGCTGAAGCGGATGACGAAGAAGGTCATCACGGTGGTGATGGTCATGTCGATCGTCACCGTGATGCCGTAGGCCGAGGCCAGCGCGCTGCTCGACCCGAAGACGACCACCGCGGCGACGATGCAGACATACAGCGTCCAGTTGACGAAGGGCACATAGATCTGCCCCGTCTCCTTGACCGAGGTGTGCGTGATGCGCAGCCGCGGCAGATAGCCCAGCTGCACCGTCTGCTTGGTGACCGAGAAGGCCGCCGTGATCAGCGCCTGCGAGGCGATCACGGTGGCCGCCGTCGCCAGCGCGATGAGCGGAAACAGCGCCCATGACGGCGCCATCTCGTAGAAGGGGTTGCCGACGTTTTCGGGGTGGCGCAGCAGCATCGCGCCCTGGCCGAAATAGTTCAGCGTCAGCGCCGGCCATACCAGCGCAAACCAGGCCAGGCGGATGGGCTTCTTGCCGAAATGGCCGAGATCGGCATACAGCGCCTCGGCCCCGGTGACGCACAGCACCACCGCACCCAGCGCCGTGAAGGCGATGCCCGGGTGCGCGACGATGAAGCCCAGCGCGTGGTGCGGCCCCAGCGCCACCAGCACGCCGGGGTTGCCGGCGATGTGCACCACCCCGAGCAGCGCCAGCACCCCGAACCACAGCGCGGTGATGGGCCCGAACAGCCGGCCGATGCCGCCGGTGCCGAAGCGCTGGGCGGCAAACAGCACCGTCAGCACGACCAGCGTGACCGGCACGATGTACGGGTGCAGCCCCGGCGCCGCGATCTCCAGCCCCTCGACCGCCGACAGCACCGAGATCGCCGGCGTGATGACGCCGTCGCCGAAGAAGATCGCGGTGCCGAAGATGCCCACCAGCAGCAGCCGGCGGCGCAGCAGCGGCCGGTCCTTCACCGCCTGCGAGGCCAGCGCCAGCATGGCGATCAGGCCGCCCTCGCCGTTGTTGTCGGCGCGCAGGATCAGCAGCACGTATTTCAGCGACACGATCACCGTCAGCGCCCAGAACATCAGCGACAGGATGCCGAGCAGGTTCTCGGGGTTGAGCGGCACGCGGCCGTGCGCGAAGACCTCCTTCATGGCGTACAGCGGGCTGGTGCCGATGTCGCCGTAGACGACGCCGATGGCGGCCAGCGTCAGCGCGGCCAGGGCGCCGTGCGTGCGCCCGGAAGGTGGGGTGCTCATCGCGGGGCGGGGGTGGTGAGCCCCCTGTCCTTCAGTCGTAGCTTTCTGCGTCGGGGTCGGTCGCCTCGAGCTCGTAGGACGCCGCCAGCATCGCCAGCCGGCCGATCACGCCGTACATGTAGAAGCGGTTGGGCGCACTGGCGCCGGGCTTGGCGCCGCGCGCGGGCAGCTGGTGGCTCTCGGCAAAGGCCAGCGGCACGTAGCTCGAGCCGGGGGCATTGAGGTTTTCGTCGATGCCGCGCTCGGCATGCACGCGGTAGTAGCCGCCGACCACGTAGCGGTCGATCATGCAGACCACGGGCTCGGCCACGGCCTCGTTGATGCGCTCGTAGGTGGGCACGCCTTCCTGGATGATGACCTCGGTCACCGGGCCGGCGGCCGCCGGGCGTGCCTGCGGCCTGGCCAGCGCACGGCGCAGCCGCTCGGCGTCGATCTCGCGCGCGTCGCGCACGGTCAGCACGCCGGCGCCCATGCCGCCGGCATCGGCCTTGACGACCACGAACGGCTTTTCGTTGATGCCGTATTCCTTGAATTTGCGCCGCACCTTGGCCAGCATCGCCTCGACCTGCGTGCGCACGCATTCCAGGCCGCCGGCGCTGCCGGTATCGACCTCGCCGCAGCGCGCGGCCATCGGGTTGATCAGCCACGGGTCCATGCCCAGCAGCTTGGCGAACTTCTTGGCCACCTCCTCGTAGCTCTGGAAATGGCGCGACTTGCGCCGCGTCGCCCAGCCGGCATGCAGCGGCGGCAGCAGGTATTGCTCGTGCAGGTTCTGCAGCTGGCGCGGCACGCCGCCGCGCAGGTCGTCGTTGAGCAGGATGGTGCAGGGGTCGAAGTCCTTCAGCCCCAGCCGCGCGCGCTTGCGCAGCAGCGGCTCCACGGTGAGCTCGCTGCCGTCGGGCAGGCCGACGCGCCGCGGCCCGGTCAGTTCGGGGTCGGGTGAGCCCAGGCGCACATTCAGCCCGGCCTGCGTGAAGATCTGCACCAGGCGCTGCAGGTGCTCGAGGTAGAAGCTGTTGTGGCAGCGGTTGTCGGGCACCAGCAGCAGGTTCTTGGCTTCCGGGCAGATCTTCTCGATCGCCGCCATCGCCGCCTGCACCGCCAGCGGCAGCATCGGCGGCGTGAGGTGGTTGAAGCCCTCGGGGAAGAGATCGGTGTCCACCGGCGCCAGCTTGAAGCCGGCATTGCGCAGGTCCACCGAACAGTAGAACGGCGGCGTGTGCTCCATCCACTCGAGCCGGAACCAGCGCTCGATGGCGGGCATCGATTCGAGGATGCGCTGCTCCAGTTCGTTGATCGGGCCGGTGAGCGCGGTGATGAGGTGGGGGACCATGCGCGGATTCTAGGAGCGCGGCCAGAAAAAAACGCCGCGTCGGGCAGCAGGCGCAGCCTGTGCGTTCCAACGCGGCGCGACATTGCGGTCCCTCGCCGGGCACCGACGATCCCCGGGACGGTCGGTGCCCCGGCCCGGCATCACTTGCTGTAGGCGGTCTCGCCGTGCGAGGTGATGTCCAGGCCTTCGCGCTCCTCGTCTTCGGGCACGCGCAGACCGATGGTCAGGTCGACGATCTTGTAGGCGATGACCGAGACCACGCCCGACCACACGATGGTCAGCAGCACCGCCTTCAGCTGGATCCACACCTGCGCGCCGATGCCGTTGCTGCCCACCGTGGCCGTGACCCAGTCGGTGACCAGGCCCGGGCCGCCGAGCGACTGCGAATTGAACACACCGGTCAGCACCGCGCCGACGATGCCGCACACGCCGTGCACGCCGAAGACGTCGAGCGAGTCGTCGGCGCCGAGCAGGCGCTTCAGACCGTTGACGCCCCACAGGCCCGCGAAGCCGGCGACGAAGCCGATCACCAGGCCGCCGACGATGCCCACGTTGCCGGCCGCCGGGGTGATGGCCACCAGGCCCGCCACCGCACCCGAGGCCGCACCCAGCATCGAGGCCTTGCCCTTCATCAGCGCCTCGCCGATGCACCAGGCCAGCACCGCCGCCGCCGTGGCCGAGAAGGTATTCATGAAGGCCAGCGCCGCGCTGTTGCCGGCTTCGAGGGCCGAGCCGGCGTTGAAGCCGAACCAGCCCACCCACAGCAGCGAGGCACCGACCATGGTCAGCGTCAGGCTGTGCGGTGCCATGGCTTCGCGGCCGTAGCCCACGCGCTTGCCGATCATGAAGGCACCCACCAGGCCGGCGACCGCGGCATTGATGTGCACCACCGTGCCGCCGGCGAAGTCGAGCGCGCCCCACTGCCAGATGAGGCCGGCCTTGGCGTTGAGGCCGTCGACCAGGTCCTTCGACGCATAGGCGTCGGGGCCCATCCAGAACCACACCATGTGCGCCACCGGCGCATAGCTGAAGGTAAACCACAGCGCCATGAACAGCAGCACCGCGCTGAACTTGATGCGCTCGGCGAAGGCACCGACGATCAGCCCGCAGGTGATGGCCGCGAAGGTGGCCTGGAAGGCGACGAAGACGATCTCGGGGATGACCACGCCCTTGCTGAAGGTGGCGCCCATCGCGAAGCTGCCGGTGGCGGGGTCGAAGACGCCCTTCAGGAACAGCCGGTCGAAGCCGCCGATGAAGGCATTGCCCTCGGTGAAGGCCAGGCTGTAGCCGTAGACGACCCACAGCACGACGATCAGCGAGAAGGTCACGAAGACCTGCATCAGCACCGACAGCATGTTCTTGCTGCGCACCAGGCCGCCGTAGAACAGCGCCAGGCCCGGGGATGGCCATCATGATCACGAGCAGCGTGGACACCAGCATCCAGCTCACGTCGCCCTTGTTGGGCGACGGCGCCGGTGCGGCTTCGGCGGCCGCCGAAGCGGCTGGCGCCGGTGCGGCAGCCGCCGGTGCCGCCGCCGAGGCGGCATCTGCCGCTGCCGAGGCCACGGCGGAGGCCGCCACAGCGGCGGAAGCGGCGGCATCCTGCGCCCAGGCGGCGCCGCCGAAGCCCAGGGCGGCCAGGCCCAGGGCAAGGGTCATCAACAATTTTTTCATGGTGGGGATACTCGCGGGATGGGGCGTGGCCGGGTCGGTCACAGGGCGTCCTTGCCGGTCTCGCCGGTGCGGATGCGAACCACCTGCTCGAGCGCGCTGACGAAGATCTTGCCGTCGCCGATCTTGCCGGTGCGCGCCGATGCTTCGATGGCCTCGATGACGCGGTCGACGATGGCATCGTCGACGGCGGCCTCGATCTTCACCTTGGGCAGAAAGTCGACGACATATTCGGCGCCGCGGTAGAGCTCGGTGTGGCCCTTCTGGCGGCCGAAGCCCTTCACCTCGGTCACCGTGATGCCCTGTACGCCGATGCCGCTGAGCGCTTCACGAACTTCGTCGAGCTTGAAGGGCTTGACGATGGCAGTCACCATCTTCATGGTCATGTCTCCTGCTCAGAAGGTGTACTTGACGCCCAGCACGACCCCGGCCTTGCCGAGGTTCTTGCCGTTGGGGCCGACGTAGGCGGGCGTGCCGCCGAGCTTCTTGACGTCGGCGTAGACCGCCCCGAGGCTGACCAGCAGGCCGCTGAAATCCTTGCTGGCGGCGATCGAATAGTCGGTGTAGGAGAAGTCGCTGTTGTTCTTGACCTTCTGGTAGCCCACATGCGGGGTCAGCGTGAAGCCGCCGCCGACGTCGAAGCTGGCGCTGAGGTCGAGGTAGCTGCTGTTCTTGCTGTCGGAGAAACCGAACAGGTTGGTGACGGCATGCGAATATTTCAGCGTCGCCGGGCCGAAGGTGAGCCCGCCGTAGACCTCGGTGGTGTTGGGGCTGACCGCCAGGTCGTGGCTGAAATACTGGTAGCGCAGCACGCCGACGTCGTAGCCCAGGCCCGAGGCGATCTCGCCCTTGTAGCCGCCGTAGAAGTCGACCTCGGCGTCGGCGTTGCCGCCGGCGTCCTTGATCCACTTGATCGACGAGGCCCAGGTGCCGAGGTAGAAGCCGCCGATCGAATAGTCGATGCCGCCCTGGAGGGCGGGGTTCAGGCGGGTCTGGGAGATGCCGCGGTAGCGGTAGTCGGTGGCAGCACCGACGTTGAAGGCCAGCTGGGCCTGGGCCACGCTGGGCAGCGCCGTGACGGCAACGACGGTGGCCAGGGAGAGGATGACATTCTTCATGAGGACTCCGGACAAGGTGACGGCAACAGGAAAGGTTCCGAAGCCGGGTTCGCAGCTTTCGTGCCACATCCCGGCTGGGGGCATCACCCCTGTTGCGGTGCGCCACGCACCCGGAAGACCAGAACCGGTGCACCGCCTTGGTGAACCGGCCTGGCCCGCACCGAAGCAGTGCGTGCGGGCATCTCGCCGGGCACCGCTACCATCGGCGTCACGACAATCGGATGAGAAGGCCACAGATGCCTTCCGGGAGGAGCAGCCATGTCGCTGGCCGTGGTCATCAGTCGCGCGCTCGACGGCTTGTCGGCGCCCGAGGTCCGGGTCGAGGTGCACCTGGCCAACGGCCTGCCCAGCTTCACGCTGGTGGGCCTGGCCGACACCGAGGTGAAGGAATCGCGCGAGCGCGTGCGCGCCGCGCTGCAGCAAAGCGGGCTCGGCTTTCCGCACAACAAGCGCATCACCGTCAACCTGGCACCGGCCGACCTGCCCAAGGACTCGGGCCGCTTCGACCTGCCGATCGCGCTGGGCATCCTGGCCGCCGCCGGTGTCATCGAGCCCGCCGCGCTGGCGCCGTATGAATTTGCCGGCGAGCTCTCGCTCGGCGGCGAACTGCGCCCGGTGCGCGGCGCGCTGGCGCTGGCGCTGGCCCTGCGCAGCACCGATCCGGGCCGCATCCTGGTGCTGCCGGCCGAGAGCGCGGCCGCCGCGGCACTGGTGCCGGGGCTGCCGGTGCGCGCGGCCACGCAGCTGGCGCAGGTGGTGCAGGCGCTGCTGCCGGGCGCTGCCGCGGTGCCGCTGCCCGTGGCCGCGGCCGCCCCCGGCGCCGGTGGGGCACCGCTGCCCGACCTGCGCGACGTGAAGGGCCAGGCCGGCGCCAAGCGCGCGCTGGAGATCGCCGCTGCCGGCGGCCACAGCCTGCTGCTGATCGGCCCGCCGGGCACCGGCAAGTCGATGCTGGCGCAGCGGCTGCCCTCGCTGCTGCCGCCGATGGACGAGGCCGAGGCGCTGGCCAGCGCGGCGGTGCTGAGCCTGTCGGCCACCGGCTTCGACCCCGCGCGCTTCGGCCAGCGGCCGGTGCGCACGCCGCACCATTCGGCCAGTGCGCCGGCGCTGGTGGGCGGAGGCTCACCGCCGCGGCCGGGCGAGATCTCTTTGGCGCATGGCGGCGTGCTCTTCCTCGACGAGGCGCCCGAGTTGCCGCGCGCCGCGCTGGAAGCCTTGCGTGAACCGCTGGAGACGGGGCAGATCACCATCTCGCGCGCGGCGCGGCAGGCGCAGTTTCCGGCGCGCTTCCTGCTGGTGGCGGCGATGAACCCCTGCCCCTGCGGCTGGCTGGGCGCACAGGCCGCGACCGGGCGCAGCTGCCGCTGCACGCCCGAGCAGGTGGCGCGCTACCAGGGCAAGCTGTCGGGCCCGCTGCTCGACCGCATCGACCTGCGCATCGAGGTGCCGGCCGTGCGCCCGGCCGAATTGCTGCGGCTGCCCGACGGCGAACCGTCGGCCACGGTGGCCGCGCGCGTGGCTGCCGCCCGCACGCGCGCCATCCAGCGCCAGGGCGTGCCCAACGCGCAGCTGGAGGCGGCGACGATCGACGCCCATTGCGCGCTCGACGGCGCCGCCACCACCTTTCTGCGCAGCGCCGCCGAGCGCCTGGGCTGGTCGGGCCGGCGACTGCACCGCACGCTGAAGGTGGCGCGCACGGTCGCCGACCTGGCCGGCGCCGACGGCATTGCGGTGGCCCACGTGGCGGAAGCGCTGCAGGCGCAGCGGGCGCTGGACGGCTAAGGGTTCAGCCGCACCAGCTCGTCCAGCCAGGTGGGCCAGTGGCGGCCGCCCTGGTGCCGGCCCAGGCGCAGCACCACGGTCTGGCTGTCGCGGTCGATGAGCAGGATCTGGCCGTGCAGGCCTTGCGCATAGACCCTCGGTCCCGGCTGCAGCGGCGGGCCGCCCGGCAACGGGCGCACGCGCCAGTGCCAGGCAAAGAAGGCGGCCTCGGGCGCATGCGGGCGTTCGATGTTGCGCCACGCCGGGTCGGCGGGTCCGGGCAGGCCCGACATCGCCGCCGTGCTCCGGCGCAGCCAGTCGGCACCGACGAGGCGCCGGCCGTTCCATTGCCCCTCGGCCGCCACCATCAGGCCCAGCCGCAGCAGGTCGCGTGGTCGGGCGTTGAAGCAGCAGAAGGCACGCGCCTGGCCGGCGGCATCGGTGCTCCAGCTGGCATCGAACTCGGCGCCCAGCGGCCGCCACAGGCGCTGCTGGGCATAGCGCGCCAGCGGCAGGCCGGTGGCGCGCTCGATCACCTGGCCCAGCAGCTGCGTATCGCCGCTCTGGTATTTGTGGATCTGGTTGGGCGCGCGTTCGATGCGCAGCCGCGCCACCTCGGCCTGCAGGTCGGTGCCCAGGTAGAAGCGCGCCGCATCGCTGGTCGGCGAGCGGTAGCCCTCGTCGAAGGCAATGCCGCTGCGCATGGCCAGCAGGTGGCGCAGCGTGACCTGCGCAAAGCGCGGGTCCTGCGCCGCCAGCTCGGGCAGGTGCCGCGTGACCGGCTCGTCGACGCCGGCGATGGACCCCTCCTCGATCGCCATGCCCAGCAGCAGCGAGACCACCGATTTGGCGATCGAGAAGACGGCTGTCAGCCGGTCGGGCGTGTAGCCGTCGAAATAACGTTCGTAGACCAGCTGCCCGCGGCGCGCCACCAGCAGCGCGACGGTGCCGTGCGCGGCCACGTCGGCCTCGGCGGCGGCGGTTTCCAGGCCACCCGGCCAGCGCAGTGGTGCCGGGGTGGCCGGCAACGGCGACGGGGTCTCGGCGCGGGCGATCGGCTGGCTGGCAAAGTGCCGGTGGTCGTCGATGGTGGAGCGGCCGCCCTGCAGCACCAGCCACAGCGGCACCGGCGTCAAGGCCAGCAGCGCCGCCAGCGCCATCGCAGCAGCGGCGGCCAGCGCCGCCAGCACCCACGGGCCGCGCCGCCGCCCCTGCCGCACGCCGATGGCCGTCAGGCGAGTGCCGGCGCCAGCAGGCGCCGCGCCAGGTCCTCGGCGATGGCCTCGCGCGCGGCCCAGTCCTGCAACTGGTCGTCGCCGATGCGGCCGACGTTGAAATAGCGCGCCTCGGGGTGCGCCAGGTAGAAGCCGCTGACGCTGGCCGCCGGCGTCATCGCCAGGCTCTCGGTCAGGCCCATGCCGATGTCTTCGGCCTGCAGCACGCGGAACATGCTGCGCTTGACACTGTGGTCGGGGCAGGCGGGGTAGCCCGGCGCCGGGCGGATGCCGCGGTACGCTTCCGCGATGAGCCGCTCGTTGCTCAGCTGTTCGTCGGGCGCATAAGCCCAGAATTCGGTGCGCACGCGCTGGTGCAGCCGCTCGGCGAAGGCCTCGGCCAGGCGGTCGGCCAGGGCCTTGAGCATGATGGCGCTGTAGTCGTCGTGGTCGTCGGCAAACTGGCGCTCCTTCTTGTCGACGCCGATGCCCGCCGTCACCGCGAAGAGGCCGATGTAGTCGGCCGCCACGCCCTTGGGCGCAATGAAGTCGGCCAGGCTGCGGTTGGGGCGCTTGACCCCCTCGACCACCGGGCGCTCGGTCTGCAGCCGCAGCGGGTTCCAGCGCAGCACCGCCTGCGTGCGCGTGTCGTCGGCATAGACCTCGATGGTGTCGTCGTCCACCGCATTGGCCGGCAGCAGCGCGATGACGCCGTTGGCCGTGAGCCAGCGGCCCTCGATCAGCCGCTGCAGCAGCCGCTTGCCGTCGCTGAACACACGCTGCGCCTCGTGGCCGACCACCTCGTCGCGCAGGATGTCGGGGAAGCGCCCGGCCAGGTCCCAGGTCTGGAAGAAGGGGCCCCAGTCGATGCACGCGGCCAGTTCGGCCAGGTCCTGGTTGCGCAAGACCCGCCGGCCGAGAAACTTCGGCTTCGGCGGCTGGTAGGCCGACCAGTCGATCGGCGTCTTGTTGGCGCGTGCGGCGGCGATGCTCACCAGCGGCGTGACCTTCTTGCCGGCATGCAGCGCACGCACCCGGGCATAGTCGGCCTCGAGGTCGGCGATGAATTTCGCGGCGCGCTCGTCGCTGAGCAGCTCGCTGCACACGCCCACGCTGCGGCTGGCATCGGGCACGTAGACCACCGGGCCGTCGTAGTGCGGCGCGATCTTCACCGCGGTGTGCACGCGGCTGGTGGTGGCGCCGCCGATCAGCAGCGGGATCTTCTTGACGCGGAACCAGTCGTCGCGCTGCATCTCGGCGGCGACATGCTGCATCTCCTCGAGGCTGGGCGTGATCAGCCCCGACAGGCCGATGAGGTCGGCGCCCTCGACGCGCGCCTTGGCGAGGATGTCCTGGCACGGGACCATCACGCCCATGTTGACGACCTCGAAGTTGTTGCACTGCAGGACCACGGTGACGATGTTCTTGCCGATGTCGTGCACGTCGCCCTTGACGGTGGCGATGACGATGCGGCCCTTGGGCTTGACCTCGCCGCCGCCGGCCACCAGCGCCAGCTTCTCGGCCTCGATGTAGGGCAGCAGGTGCGCCACCGCCTGCTTCATCACGCGCGCGCTCTTCACCACCTGCGGCAGGAACATCTTGCCCTGGCCGAAGCGGTCGCCGACGATGTTCATGCCGGCCATCAGCGGGCCTTCGATGACATGCAGCGGGCGCCCGCCGCGGGCTTCGATGGCGCGCCAGGCTTGCTCGGTATCGGCGACGATGAATTCGGTGATGCCATGCACCAGCGCATGGCTCAGGCGCTCGTCCACGGTGCCGGCGCGCCAGGCCAGGCGCGCGCTGTCGTCCTTGGCGGCGCCCTTGGCACGCTCGGCGATCTCGATCAGGCGCTCGGCGGCGGACAGCGGCGGCTCGCCGGCCTTGCAGGCCGGCTTTCTGTTCAGCACCACGTCCTCGACACGTTCGCGCAGTTCGGCATCGAGCTCGTCGTAGACGCCGACCATGCCGGCGTTGACGATGCCCATGTCCAGCCCGGCCCGGATCGCGTGGTAGAGGAAGACGGTGTGGATGGCCTCGCGCACCGGGTCGTTGCCGCGGAAGCTGAAGGAGACGTTGCTGACGCCGCCGCTGACCTTCGCGCCCGGCAGGTGGGCCTTGATCCAGCGCGTGGCCTCGATGAAGTCGACGGCATAGTTGTCGTGCTCCTCGATGCCGGTGGCGATGGCGAAGATGTTGGGGTCGAAGATGATGTCCTCGGGCGGGAAGCCGATCTCATCGACCAGGATGCGGTAGGCGCGTGCGCAGATCTCGGTCTTGCGCGCATAGGTGTCGGCCTGGCCCTGCTCGTCGAAGGCCATCACCACCGCGGCAGCGCCATAACGGCGCACCAGCGTGGCCTGGCGCCGGAATTCGGCCTCGCCTTCCTTCAGGCTGATGCTGTTGACGATGCCCTTGCCCTGGATGCACTTCAGGCCGGCCTCGATGACGCTCCATTTCGAGCTGTCGATCATGATCGGCACGCGGGCGATCTCGGGCTCGCCGGCGATCAGCTTGAGGAAGCGCTCCATCGCCGCGGCCGAGTCGAGCATCGCCTCGTCCATGTTGATGTCGATGATCTGCGCGCCGTTCTCGACCTGCTGGCGCGCCACGCCGAGCGCGGCCTCGTAGTCGCCGGCCAGGATCATGCGGGCGAAGGCCCTGGAGCCGGTGACGTTGGTGCGCTCGCCGATATTGACGAAGAGCGAGCCGGCGCCGATGGCGACGGGTTCGAGCCCGGACAGCCGCATCGGCGGCGGCATCGGGACGGGACGTGACGGCTCGGACATGACTCACCTCGGGGTCGGAGGTGAGCGCCGTTGCATCGCCCGAGCCTGGCGGTCTGGCGACCGTTGCAACGCTCCTCGGGGAGCGCGGATTCTAGCCAGGCCGGATGCCGCTCAGTCGCAGCTCACCACCTTGAACTCGACACGGCGGTCGAGTGCGTCACGCAAGTCGTCGGTGCCGGTGCCGACGATGGTCTCGTCCCAGCCCTTGCCTTCGGTGCGCACGCGCTGGCCCCGGCCCAGCGCCGGCGCCTCGCGCACCAGGCGCTCGCGCATGGCCTGCGCACGCCGCAGCGACAGCACGCGGTTGCCCTGCTCGGTGCCGGTCTTGCTGGTATGGCCGATGACGTTCAGGCACAGGTCGGACGCCTGCGCCGCCCTGGCGATCTGGCGCAGCCACATCGCATAGACGGGGGCATCGCCCATGAACTCGGTGGTGGCGGGCCGGAACAGGATCTTCACCGCCAGGTTGCTGGTGGCCAGGCCCAGCGCGGCGATCTTGCCGAAGGCTTCCTCGGCCTCGGCGGTGCGGCCGAGCTTCATGTTGGCCATATACAGGCCGTTGAAGGTGCGCAGCTGCTGGCCGTCGTCGCGCTGCGCGGCGACGGACATCAGCTTCAGCGCCTCGTCCCAGCGCTCGTGGTTGTAGGCATCCTGCGCCTGGCCGAGCAGCGCGGCGGTCGGGATCTGTTCGAGGTACAGCGCATCGGCCGGCTGGCCGACCGGTTTCTCGGTGGTCTCGAGATAACCCTGGATCGCGCGGTCGCGCACCAGCGACGGGCTCTCGGCGTAGAAGCGCGTCGGCGCCAGGTCGAGCTGCGCGTCGGTGATCGGCGCCACGCCGCGGGCGATGACGAGGCCGCTGCCGCGGTCCGACAGCGCCACCGTCAGCCGGTAGGTGCCGGGCCGCCCCTCCTGCGCGGTGAGGGTGCCGTTGATGAGCCAGGTCGACTGGCGCGCGCCGGCTTCGTCGAAGGGCAGCAGCCTGATCCTGGGCAGCACCTTGGGCACGCTGGCCACCAGCGCCTGCATGGCGCGTTCGGTGGCCCGGGTCTGCTGGCCGCTGCGGCCGTCCAGCAGCGGGTCGATGACGGCGCTGCGCTCGACCGTGGCCTGCGCGCCCAGCTGGCGGCCGACATCGAGCAGCGCGCCGTTGATGGCGCCTTCGAGCGTCTCGTCCACCGGCGGTGGCGGCGGCGGCGGCGGTGGGGGCGGCGGCTTGGCGCAGCCGGCGATGGCCAGCGCCAGCAGCAGCAGGCCGCGGCGGCGCAGCGCATCCAGCCCCGGCCCTCGGCCGCGACCACGGGGGGTTGTCTTGGTGCGTTCGCTCACGTCGTGCTCCGGTGATCGCTCCTGCCCTGGCAGCCGGCTATTCTGCCCACGCCACCGGCACCGCCGCCAGCCCGCACCCGCAGGCCGGGGGACGCCCGACCGGCCCGGGCTCCGCGGGCGACGACGGGATGCCGCCGCCGCCACGGCATCATCGGCGCATGACAACCCCTTCCCGCGTGCTGCCCGCACTGGTGCTGGCCCAGCTGGCCGGCACCTCGCCCTGGTTTGCCGTCAATGCCGTCATGCCCGACCTGCAGCAGGCCTACGGCTGGCCAGCGGCGGCCGTGGGCACGCTGACCTCGGCGGTGCAGGGCGGCTTCATCGTCGGCACGCTGGTCTTTGCGCTGCTGGCCATCGCCGACCGCTTCTCGGCGCGCCGCGTCTTCCTGCTGTGCGCGCTGGCCAGCGCCGGCTGCACGCTGGCGGCGGCGGCCAGCGTGCAGGCCCTGGGCGCGCAGTCGTTCGCCGCGCTGTGGGGCTGGCGCGCGGCCACCGGCTTCTTCCTCGCCGGCATCTACCCGGTGGGCATGAAGATCGCCTCGCAGTGGTTTCCGCAGGGCCTGGGGCCGGCGCTGGGGCTGCTGGTCGCGGCGCTGGTGCTGGGCACCGCCAGCCCGCATGCGCTGCGCGCGCTCGGCGCCACCTGGCCCTGGGCCTGGGTCTTCACCGGCGTGGCGGCGGCCTCGGTGGCCGGCGGGCTGCTGGTCATCGCCGGCATCCCCGAGCCGGCGGCACGCGCGCGCGGCCAGGGCGCCGGCGTGCACCTGCGCGACCTTGCCAGCCTGTGGACAGACCGCCGCGTACGCGCCTCGGTCTTCGGCTATTTCGGCCACATGTGGGAGCTCTATACGGTGATGGTGCTGGTGCCGGCGATCCTGGCCACCCGGCTGGCCGGCGCGGCGCTGTCGGCGGGTGCCTTCCTGGTGATCGCGGTCGGCGCCATCGGTTGCGCCGGCGGCGGCGCGCTGGTGCGGCGCTACGGCAGCGCGCGCGTGGCCGGCGTGCAGCTGGGCGCCAGCGGCCTGTGCTGCCTGCTGGCGCCGCTGATGTTGCGCGCGCCCGACGGGCTGTTCTGGGCCTGGCTGCTGGTCTGGGGCATCACCGTGGCCGGCGACTCGCCGCAGTTTTCGGCGCTCACCGCGGCCAACGCACCACGCCAGTCGGTGGGCAGTGTGCTGACGCTGACCAACTGCCTGGGCTTCGGCATCTCGATCGTCAGCATCCAGCTCTTCAGCGCCTGGGCGCAGGTGGCGCCGCTGGGTCAGGTGCTGCCCTGGCTGGCCATCGGCCCGCTGCTGGGGCTGCTGATGCTCAGGCCGCTGTTGCGCCCGGACTGAGCCCGGCCTGGCGCGCGAAGGCCAGGATGCGGTCGCAGGCGGCGGCGCGTGCCGGCCCGGGCAGGAACGACGCCGCTGCCGCCTGCAGCTGCATCTGCAGCAGGTCGGCGGCGGTCAGCGTCGTCCCGGTCAGCAGCGCCTCGGCCTCGCCGCTCAGGCTGATGCACGACATCAGCGTGTTGTCGGTGTGAAAGCTCAAGCTGACCCCGGCGCGCCACAGCGCCGTGATGGGGTGCGTGGCCAGCGACGCCGCGGCGCCGGTGTGCACGTTGCTGGTCGGGCACACCTCCAGGTGCAGGCCCAGCGCCCTGGCCTCGTCCAGCAGGTGGGCCCGCGCCGGGTCGCGCAGCGCGTCGACCAGGTGCACGCCGTGGCCGATGCGGCGCGCGCCCAGACGGCCGGCCTCGAGCACACGCTCGCCGGCGTCGGCCTCGCCGGCGTGCAGCGTGATCGGCAGCCCGGCGTCGCGCACGCGCGCCAGCGCACGCGCATGCATCGCCGGCGGAAAGCCCCGCTCGGGCCCGGCGAGGTCGAAGCCGATGACGCCGCGGCCCTGCCAGCGCAGCGCCAGCTCGGCGGCGCGCAGCGTTTCGTCTTCCGGCAACTGACGCATCGCGCAGACGATCAGCCCGCTGGGCAGCGCCGACCGCGCCAGGCCGGCGAGCAGGGCCTCGACCGTCGCATCGGGCGCGATGCCATGCGGCTCGAACAGCAGCGGCGCGATGCGGAATTCGGCCAGCACGCAGCCCTGCGCCAGCGCGTCCTCGGCGGCCTCGAAGGCCACGCGTTCCAGCGCCGCCGGGCTGGCCATGGCGGTCACGGTGAGTGCAAAACCCCGCAGGTATTCGGCCAGGCTGCCGGCGTGCGCGCGTGCCTCGAACCAGGCCGCCAGGCCGGCCACGTTGTCGGCCGGCGCCGCCATGCCGCGTGCGCGCAGCAGCTCGAACAGCGTGGCCACGCGCAAGGCACCATCCAGGTGCTCGTGCAGCAGCACCTTGGGCAGCCGGCGCGCAAAATCGGCCGCGGCCGGCGGGGTCGGGTCGGGGGCGGGCATCGTCGGATGCTAGCGGCTGGCCACGCCGACGCCGGGCTGGCCCCGAGGCGGCCCCGGCCCCGGTCTTGCTATCCTGAACGGGCCGCCCACCCCGGAGCACCAGCCCCATGAACATCCAGCCCGCCCTGCTGGCCGCCGCCCTTGCCGGCATGGCCGCCGGCGCCTTCGCCGAGCCTGCCGTCATCTACGACATGGGCGGCAAATTCGACAAATCCTTCAACCAGGCGGCGTACAACGGTGCCGAGCGCTGGAAGAAGGAATCGGGCAAGCCCTACCTGGAATTCGAGATCGCCAACCCTGCGCAGCGCGAGCAGGCCAAGCGCCGCATGGCCGAGCGCGGCGCCAACCCCATCGTCGGCATCGGCTTCTCGCAGGGCTCGTCGATGGAAAAGGTGGCGAGGGAATTCCCGAGCCTGCAGTTCGCGATCATCGATTCGGTGGTCAAGCTGCCCAACGTGCAGAGCATCGTCTTCAAGGAGCACGAGGGCAGCTTCCTGGTCGGCATGATGGCCGCGATGGCCAGCAAGACCGGCAAGGTCGGCTTCGTCGGCGGCATGGACATCCCGCTGATCCGCAAATTCCAGTGCGGCTACGAGCAGGGTGCGAAATATGCCAACCCCAAGGTGGAGGTCAGCGCCAGCATGACCGGCACCACGCCCGCCGCCTGGAACGACCCGGCACGCGGCGCCGAACTGGCCAAGGCGCAGTTCGCCAAGGGCGTGGACGTGATCTTTGCCGCCGCCGGCGGCACCGGCGTGGGCGTCTACCAGGCCGCCAAGGATGCGGCCAGGCTGGCCATCGGCGTCGACAGCAACCAGAACCACCTGCAACCCGGCACGATGCTGACCAGCATGGTCAAGCGCGTGGACGTGGCGGTCTACAACGCCTTCAAGGGCACGACCCCGGGCACCACGCTGCTGGGCCTGAAGGAAGGCGGCGTCGACTATGCGCTGGACGAGCACAACGCCAGGCTCGTCAGCGCCGATATGAAGCGGCGCGTCGATGCCGCCAAGGCCGACATCATCGCCGGCAAGATCGCGGTCATCGACTACATGGCCAAGAACGAGTGCAAGTGAACGCTGCCGCGGGGGCCGTGCCCCCCGCGGTCCAGATGCGCGGCATCCACAAGCGCTTCGGGGCCGTGCAGGCCAACCGCGCGGTCGACCTCACGGTGCCCAGGGGCAGCATCCACGGCATCGTGGGCGAGAACGGCGCCGGCAAGAGCACGCTGATGTCCATCCTCTACGGCTTCTACCAGGCCGACAGCGGGCAGATCGCCATCGACGGCCGGCCGGCCGTCATCCGCGGCAGCGACGACGCCATCGCGCGCGGCGTGGGCATGGTGCACCAGCACTTCATGCTGGTCGACACGCTCTCGGCGCTGGACAACATCATGCTCGGCGCCGAGCCGCACTGGCAGCTGGCGCGCGCGCGCCGCCTGGTGCGCCGCCGGCTCGAGCCGCTGATGGGCGCATCGGGGCTGAAGGTCGACCTCGATTCCCTCGTCGAGGACCTGCCGGTGGGCCAGCGCCAGCGGCTGGAGATCCTCAAGGCGCTGTACCGCGGCGCGCACATCCTGATCCTCGACGAGCCGACCGCGGTGCTGACGCCGGCAGAGACCGACACCCTGTTCCACACGCTGCGCGGCCTGCGCGACGGCGGCACCACCATCCTGCTGATCACGCACAAGCTCAAGGAGATCATGGCCTTGTGCGACCAGGTGACGGTGATGCGCGCCGGCGCCGTGGTGCTGGATACGGGTGTCGCCGATACCAGCCTCGACGGCCTGGCCGAGGCCATGGTCGGGCGCCGTGTCCAGCTCGGTCGCGAGACCGCGACGGCGCCGCGCCAGCCCGGCGCGGTGCTGGTGGCGGCGCAGGACCTCGTGTGGCGCGACGCCCTCGGCGTGCCGCGGCTCGACGGCGTATCGATCACGCTGCGCGAGCGTGAGATCGTCGGCATCGCCGGCGTCTCGGGCAATGGCCAGGGCGAGTTGCTGGACGTGCTGGCGGGCTTGCAGGCGCCGGCATCGGGCACGCTGGCCGTGGGTGGTGACAGCTTCGACGCCGGCCACTGGCTGGACCCGGCACGCGCACGCGCGCTGCGCATCGCCCATGTGCCCGAAGACCGCCACCGGCGCGGCCTGGTGCTGCCCTTCCCGGCCTGGGAATCGGCGGTGCTGGGCTACCAGGCGCGGCCGCGCTACAGCCGGGGCGGCTGGATGAAGCAGCGCACGATGCAGGCGGATTGCGCCGGCATGATGGACGGCTACGACGTGCGCCCGCGCAACCCGCTGCTGCGCTCGTCGCAATTCAGCGGCGGCAACCAGCAGAAGCTGGTGCTGGCGCGCGAGGCGCTGCCCGAGCCGCAGGTGCTGCTGGTCGGCCAGCCGACGCGCGGCGTCGACATCGGCGCCATCGAATTCATCCACGGCCGCCTGCGCGCGCTGCGCGACGCCGGCGGCGCCGTGCTGCTGGTGTCGAGCGAGCTCGACGAGATCCTGGCCCTGGCCGACCGCGTGATCGTCATGCATGCCGGCCGCATCGCCGGTGAACTGCCGATCGAGCAATGCACGGAAGCCGCACTCGGCCGCCTGATGGCTGGTGCGGCGCTGCACTGACCGCCATGTCGCAGACCCTTGAACTGCCGCGCTGGATGGACCTGGTGCTGCTGCCGGCGCTCAACCTGGCGCTGGCCTTTGCCGTCAGCGCCATCGTGCTGGTCATCGTCGGCCACGACCCGGTGCAGGTGCTGGGCCTGCTGGTCAAGGGCGCCTTCGGCAGCCGGGCCGGCCTGAGCTATACGCTGTACTACGCCACCACCTTCGTCTTCACCGGGCTGGCGGTGGCGGTGGCCTTCCACGGCGGGCTGTTCAACATCGGCGGCGAAGGCCAGGCCATGCTGGGCGGCCTGGGTGCGGCGCTGGCGGCGCTGGCCTTTGCGGCGCAGCTGCCGGCGTGGCTGATGCTGCCGCTGATGGTGCTGGCGGCGATGGCCTTCGGCCTGGCCTGGGCGGCGGTGCCGGCGGCGCTGCAGGCCTGGCGCGGCAGCCACATCGTGATCACGACGATCATGTTCAACTTTCTGGCCGCCGCGCTGCTGGGCTGGCTGCTGGTCGACCTGCTGAAGGAGCCCGGCAACATGGCGCCCGAAACACGCGCCTTCGGCGACAGCGCGCGCATGCCGGGCGTGCACGAACTGCTGGCGGCCCTGGGCATCGCCTGGCCGAAGACGCCGCTCAACCTGAGCGCGGGGCTGGCGCTGCTGGCGGCCTTCGGCGTCTGGCTGCTGCTGTTCAGGTCGCAGCCGGGTTATGCGCTGCGGGCGGTGGGCTTCGCGCCCGAGGCGGCGCGTTATGCCGGCATCGCGCCGCGCCTGCAGATCCTGCGCTCGATGATGCTGTCGGGCGCGTTGGCCGGGCTGGTGGCCATCAACGAACTGGCCGGCGTGCAGGGCCGGCTGCTGGCCGACTTTGTCGCCGGCGCCGGCTTTGCCGGCATCGCGGTGGCGCTGATCGGGCGCAACCACCCCACCGGCATCGGGCTGGCGGCGCTGCTGTTCGGCGCGCTCTACCAGGGCGGCGCCGAACTGGCCTTCGAGATCCCGGGCTTCAGCCGCGAGATGGTCTTCACGCTGCAGGGGCTGATCGTGCTCTTTGCCGGCGCCATTGCGCAGGTGATGGCACCGACGCTGGCGCGCCTGCACCGCGCGCTGCGGCGCGCACCGGCGGCGGCAGGGGCCACAGGGGCCGCGCGATGGATGAGGTGACGCTGGGCACGCTGCTGGCGTCGACGCTGCGCGTGGCCACGCCGCTGATCCTGTGCGCGCTGGCCGGCACCTTGAGCGAACGTGCCGGCGTCATCGACCTCGGGCTGGAGGGCAAGATGCTGCTGTCGGCCTTTGCCGCCGCGGCGGCGGGCGTGGCCAGCGGATCGCTGGCGCTGGCGCTGGCGGCGGCCATCGCCGTCGGCGTCAGCCTGTCGATGCTGCACGGCTATGCCTGCGTCAGCCACCGCGGCGACCAGGTCGTGCTGGGCATGGCCATCACGATGACCGCCGCCGGCCTGACCGTGGTGCTGGGCGCCGCCTGGTTCAAGATGGGCGGGCAGTCGCCACCGCTGCCCGACGCGGTGCGCCTGGGGCCGCTGCTGCCGGGCCTGGCCGAGGCCTTGCAGGCCATGCCCTTCGTCGGCCCGGTGCTGGGCCTGGGCCTGCTGGGCCACGACGGCTTCGTCTACGGCGCGCTGGCGCTGGTGGCCGGCGTGTGGTGGCTGCTGTACCGCACGCGCTTCGGGCTGCGGCTGCGCGCGGCCGGCGAAAACCCGGCGATGGTGGACGCCGCCGGCGTCTCGGTGCTGAAGCTGCGCTACGCGGCGCTGGGCCTGAACGGCGTGCTGGCGGCGCTGGCCGGCAGCTACCTGGTGCTGGCGCTGACGCCCAGCTTCATCCCCCACATGACCGCCGGCCGCGGCTACATGGCACTGGCGGCGATGATCTTCGGCAAGTGGCACCCGGTGGGTGCGATGGCCGCCTGCCTGCTGTTCGGCTTTCTGGAAGCCGCCGCCATCCGGCTGCAGGGCGTGGTGCTGCCGGGCATCGGCCAGGTACCCGTGCAGGCCATCCAGGCGCTGCCCTACCTGCTGACGGTGGTGCTGCTGGCCGGTTTCATCGGCCGTGCGCATGCGCCCAGGGCGCTGGGCACGCCGTATGTCAAGGAGCGCTGAGCGGGCGCGGCAGCGCCGCCGCCACGTCGCGGAAGGCCGCCAGGGCAGCTTCCAGGTGGTCGATGATCTCCTGCTGCAGCACGTCGGGCGGCGGCAGGTCTGCCAGGTTGTCCAGGCTGTCGTCCTTGAGCCAGAAGACGTCGAGGCTGACCTTGTCGCGAGCCAGCAGCTCGTCGTAGCCGTAGAAGCGGAAGCGCTCGCCCGGCTCGCGCAGGTGCCGGTTCTCGGGCCGGTAGCAGGCTACAAAGTCCGCCAGGTCCTCGTAGCCCAGCGGCCGCGTCTTCAGCGTGAAGTGCCTGTTCGTGCGCAGGTCGTAGAACCACACGCCCTTGGTCTGCACCGTGCCGTCCTTGGGCCGCGCGTCGAAGAACACCACGTTGGCCTTCACGCCCTGGGCGTAGAAGATGCCGGTGGGCAGCCGCAGGATGGTGTGCACGTCGCAGGTCTCCAGCCACTTGCGCCTGATCTTCTCGCCGGCACCGCCTTCGAAGAGCACGTTGTCGGGCAGCACCACGGCTGCCTTGCCGCGCACGCCCAGCATGGCCACGATGTGCTGCAGGAAGTTCAGCTGCTTGTTCGACGTGGTCGTCCAGAAGTCGCGCCGCTCGTAGGTGAGTGACTCGCGGTCGTCCTCGCCCTCGGTGTTGGTGAAGGTCATGCTGCTCTTCTTGCCGAAGGGCGGATTGGCCAGCACGTAGTCGAAGGTTCGCGGCGGTTCGGTCAGCAGTGCATCGGCGCGCTCCACCGTAGGCTCGCCCACCAGGTCGCCCACGTTGTGCAGGAACAGGTTCATCAGGCACAGCCGTCGCGTGCCGGGCACGATCTCGTTGCCGTAGAACGTTTCCTGCCGCAGGAAGGCCGCCTGCTTCCTGTTCAGCGTCTGCCCCGGCCGCGTGAGCCAGTTGTAGGCCCCCAGGAAGAAGCCGCCGGTGCCGCAGGCCGGGTCTGCGATGGTCTTCATCGGGTCCGGCCGCATGCATTCCACCATCGCGCGTATCACGGCGCGCGGCGTGAAGTACTGGCCGGCACCGCTCTTGGTGTCTTCGGCGTTCTTCTGCAGCAGGCCTTCGTACAGGTCGCCCTTGGTGTCGGCGTCCATGCCCACCCAGCTTTCGGCGTCGATCATCTGCACCAGCCGCGCCAGCTTGGCCGGGTCCTGGATCTTGTTCTGTGCCTTGAAGAAGATGGCGCCCAGCATGCCGCCCTCTTGACCCAGGCGGTGCAGCGTGGCCAGGTATTGAGCCTCCAGCGGCTCGCCTGTCTTCGTGCGCAGTGCTGCCCAGTCGAAACCCACTGGTACCTGGGTGGCTCGGCCGTAGGGCGGCTGGGTGTATTCGTGGGCCATCTTCAGGAACAGCAGGTAGGTCAGCTGCTCCAGGTAGTCGCCATAACCCACGCCGTCGTCTTTGAGCGTGTGGCAGAAGTTCCAGACTTTCTGGATCAGGGCGGAGGTGTTCATGGGGCAGCTCGGCCAGCGCTGGTGTCAGGGTCCCGAGCTCCGGTGGCAAGCCCGGCCAGCTCCGGTGACAAGCTCCGGTGCTTGGCACGCCCGAAACACCCGAGCACGGAGAGCAGGGTCCGCCACAAGGCGCCGCCAGCTCGACCTCTATCTGCCACGAGCGCGCGATTCAACAAGAGAATTCCTTTTTAAATCAGTTACTTAAAATTGCCGTCGTGCCCCGCTGTCTGCCAGGCGACGAGGGTGGCAGATAGCCTCAGTCGAGGCGCAGCCAGTAGCGGCGCCACCGACCATCCCCTTCCTGCCGGACGCGGCCGGCAGACACCAGCTCGTCGATGGCCCGCTTGAGCGTGCGATAGGCCACCTCGGTGCCCACGCGCCGATTGATGTCCCCCGACGAAGAACCGGGATAACGACGCAGGTCTTCTTCGACCAGCGCCTTCAGGCGATGCGGCTCCAGGCGCCGCAGCGTGGTGCGGGCCGTCACGCCGCCGTCGCGCAACAGGCCGGGGGCGAGGAAGTAGCGCGTGCCCTGCGTCCGGCCGCTGGACTGCACGATCCCGACATCCAGCAAGCGCCCCAGCCAGGGCGGCAGGTCGTCGGCACCCGCCAGCTCCAGCCTGGACGCGAGTTCGCGGGCCGTCAGGGCCTCTTCAGCCGCCAGCAACAGGCCGAAGGTGATGCGCTCGCGCTGCCGCAACTGGTGCCGCGCGTCCACTTCGCTCATCAGGCGCAGCACCGCGGGCTTGAGCACGCGGCGCCCCAGCGTCACTGAAAACGAATCCGCCCCCTCGCGCGGCATGGGCACCGCGCGGCCCTGCGAAAGCTGTACCGCGAACATCAGGTCGTAGCCGGAGCCTTCGGCCTCCATCAGCTTGAGATCGTGAAACACCAGGGCCAGCCGCGGGTTGCGGCGGCGGTTGGCATGCAGCAGCGTCTGCGGCGTCACGCCGAAGGGCAGGCGGCCGGGGTTGACGATCTCCAGCCGGTCGGGGTGCAGATTCAGGAAGATGTCGCCGCGCTGGGTGTACGGCCGGTGCACCAGGGCGTTGACGAGCAACTCCCGGATCACCCGGCTGTCGTAGGCCGGAAGACGCTGGCGCTGCAGGCCGTCGGGCAGTTCATAGCTTTCGTGGAAGTCAGGCACCTCGCGCCAGACGGCGTCCACCAGTTCCACCGGCGACAGGGCGTAGTCGGCCCAGGACCACTTGGCAATCTTCTGGCCCGCGTCGTCGTACTTGATGGCCTGGACCACCGGCGCCGAGCCCAGCCGCGCCCGGGCTGCCGCCGTGCCCACCAGCAGCACGCCCAGGTGGGTCAGCCGCCCGGCGTCCATCAGCCCGTAGTGGCGCAGCAGCTCGCCGTTGGACTGTTCCTTCACCGACGACTTCACGCGGTCCGACTCGCGCAGCCCGCGCAGCAGCTCGCCGGCCTTGGCCTCGTCCATGCCGGACAGCGGCTCGCCCGGGCCGGTCATCGTCTCCCAGGGCACGATGGGGCGGTCGTTCAGCAGCGCCAGGATGTCGTCGCCCAGCACCGGACGGCAAACATCGCCCACCCGCATGTAGTAGCGCCCGTCGCTGGTGGACGCCACGCCCGCCGCGCGCGCCACCACCAGTTCCAGGTACTGGCCCCCGTTGTCCGCCGTTCTCAGGCTGGCCTGCGCCTGCACGTTGACCGTGCGCTCGCCGATGCGCTTGCGCAAGCTGTCCAGCAGCCCGGGCTCCACACGCTGGCCCGGTGGTGGGTTGTCGGCGTCGTCCTCGACGCCGATGAGCAGGCGCCCGCCGGCCGCGTTGGCGAAGCACACGCAGTCGGCCGCCAGCGCCGCCCAGTCCGCCGTGCGGCCGGTGACGACGCGCAAGGACTTGCGGTCCAGGTGCTGGTCTTCGGCGTTCATGCCGCGATCTTGGCCTTGCGGGGGCGTCGCGCCGCGGGTTTGTCGGCGGCGGCGTTGCGCTGCGCGCGGATGCGCTCGAGCAGCACGCTCGCGGGTTCGTCGTTCGGGTCCTGCGGGACGAGCTGGCCGGAGAAGGCGGCGCGAAGGATGTTCTGGCGTTGGGCCGCAACCATTGCCAGCGCACGATCTAGCGCTTCCTCCTGCACCGTGGCTGCATCCAGCAGCGTGTCAAGCCGCCGCACGATCTCTTGCTGTTCATCGAGCGGCGGCAGTGGCACGCTGATGCTCTTGACAATCTGCAGATTCAGGTTGGGCTGCACTCCGCCCGAAGCCTGTTGGCGCATCGACTCGTAGCTGTGCCAGAGAAAGGCCTTCAGGAACGCGCGGCACTTCTCGAAGGCGGGCTTCAGCACGATGGCCGCGATGGCCTGATTGATCGTGGCAGCAACGGCAAGCTCCGAACACTTGCCTCGGGTCTTGCCTTCGCCGTACATGGCGACCAGCAGCGTGCCGGGCGGATACAGCTTGAGCCGACACTCGGCAACCGCCGCTTCAGTCACGAACTCGCTTCCGGCGGTGACCAGCGCTGCATTGAGCGCCCCGCTGGTGACCCAAGGGATCGTGCCGCCGCCGAAATACCGGGAGTTTGAGCGTAGCGGCGTGACACCCGTGCCGACCTCGGCCAGATCGCCGATCGTTGCCGAGCTCCACGCAGACGTGGACTCGTTGCCGCGCCACTCGGCCGTGAGCGTTCCTTCGACGGCGGACTTCAGCAGGGATTGGCGATAGAGAGCCAGCTTGCGCTTGGCTCACTCCACTCGGCAGCGAGTTCCAGAGAACCCCGATCGAGTTCTGAGCGAATGCCTCCCTCGCTACAGGGGTCAGGCGATCGGCGCCCTTCCGCCGGATGCTGGCGCCTCGCTCCGGGGTCAGGAGGCCAGCATACTCGATCTGATCGCGCCGCCACTGCGCAGGTAGCGGCAGGACCCGGGGCCAGGCGGCGCCTCGCGAACCCGTGACGCCGAAGGGTACTCTGTGCTGGCACCAGGCACTGACGCAGGGGCGCCGTTGACGACAGGCGCCCGCCTTCGACGGCTTGGCGCGCCCGAGACAGGAAGTCGCCCCCGGATTGAAGTACTCGGGCTCGCGACGACGCCGCGCTCGCTGTCGATGCTGGCGATATCCATGTAATCGCCCCAGGACGCGGCCGGACCTTGATCACGCCCACCTCGCGGAGCGGCACTACCCTCGCCCTTGAGCGCTTGCGTTCGCCCATCCAGCGGCATGGCCCGGGCGGTCCAGCACCAGCCCGCTGCCCCACCCCGGCATCCGCCAATCCAGGCCGCACCCAGCAAGGCCACCAGCGCCGCAACCACCCTCGCCTGCGCGTCGCGCGACAGCGTGCCCACGGCCGGCCGCAGTAGAGACTCATGGGCCGTGAACAGCTTGGCCGGACGTGCACAGCTCGCGATCCGCAGCCCGCCGCTTTCGAAGTCCGCGTCGTGCAGCGCCACCGCATGTGCGTCGCCATAGGGCTTGCTGGTGATCTGGCACAGCAGCCAGTCGCCGCGCCCGGCGTCGGCCAGCAGCAAGGCCGGCCGCAGCTTCTGCGCCGACAGGTCCGAGAACGGAAACGGCAGCAGCACCACCTGGCGCCGCTGGAAGGCCGGCGTCGTCACTGCGCTGCCGAAGGCGCGGCCCCGGGCTGCAGGTGGGCCCAGGCGGCCTCTTCTTCCTCGCACAGCCAGTCGGTGGCCAGGCTGGCTTCGCTGGCGCGGGCGCTGTCCAGGGCTTCGTCCACGGGCTCGGTGAAGGTCACCAGCACACGTTGCGCGGTGCTCAGGTGCACGGGTTCCAGAAAACGCAGCGCGCCGTCGGGTTGCAGAACGGCTTCAACGGTGGTGAGCATGTGAACTTCCTGTCGCGGCTGGGCAGACATATTGATTATCCGGCGCTCAGGCCACGAGTTCCTCGTTCATCTCCAGCATCACCGCGTCGAGCTCCTCGCCGAAGAAACCCCACGCCTTCTGCAACCCGCCCCGGTTCGCAAACTCCGCGAAATCGAAGTCCTCGCGCGCCACGCTGCAACTCGCGGCGATGTGGTCCTTCATCAGCCGCAGCCACTCGGTCTGCTCGGGCGTGAAGGCGGTGGCGCGCTGCGCGTTGTGGCGGAAGATCCAGGTCTGGAAGCGGCGGTCCACGGCGTCCTGGAAGGGCCGCAGTTCCGCATCCAGCCCGATGGCGAAGCGCACCAGCTGCACCAGGTCGGTCAGCTGCCGCCGCAGGTCGGCGCCCTGCACCTGGCTGCCCTGCACACGCGCATAGGCGGCCCACAGCCGCTCGGTGGTCAGCATCAGCGGCGGCCGGGCCAGGCGCTGGTGCAGGTCTTCGATCATCTCGAAGGTCAGCGCGCGGCGCTGCCAGGGCTGGGCATAGAAGAAGGACAGCGCCTCGATCTCGTCCTTGTGCGTGGCGATGTACTCGACAAAACGCCGGATGTCACCTTGGGCCTTCTCGGCGGCCTGCTGGCTCCAGCCGCTGAAGGTGACGGTGTCCAGGTTGATGTGGTCGATGATCTGTTCGGCATCACGCCGGGCCGATTCGATCGCGTCGCGCAGCTCGGGTTGGTCGAAGGGTGCGCAGGCCGCAGCCACGCGGGCCGCGCGAGCCTCGGCCAGTTCCTCGGGTGTCAGCGTGTCTTCGTTGCGCGTGATGCCGCGCCGGGCTGCGTTGGCCAGCGCGTCGCGCACCACCGCATCGGCATCCAGCGCGTTCAGCAGCTCGCGGCCGAACTGCTGCACCGGCACGCCGCCGGTCAACTGGGCCAGGCGGGCCTGCGCGTCGGCGTCCAGCGTCTTGCCCAGGCGCAGCAGGCGGTTGGCCAGGGAGGTGACGGTGTCGTCGTCGCGGTGCCCCAAGGCCACGCCCAGCAGCAGGTCCTTCAGCGGCACCGTGGGCTTCTTCTCCAGCGGGCGGCTGTCGGTCTTGCAGCTCTTTTCCACGCCCACGGCGTCGATCAGCACGAAGCGGCTCTTCGCGCCCTCGGCACTGCCGGACACGCGGCGCAGCGCGTCGGCGTCCAGGCTGCGCACGCCGCGGCCTTTCATCTGCTCGTAGTAGCCCCGGCTGCGCACGTCGCGCATGAACAGCAGCACCTCCAGCGGCTTCACGTCGGTGCCGGTGGCGATCATGTCCACCGTGACGGCAATGCGCGGATGGAAGTCGTTGCGGAAGGCAGTGAGCACGCCTTCGGCGTCCTTCTCGCCGTAGGTGACCTTGCGGCAGAAGGCGTTGCCCTGGGCGTAGACCTCGCGCACGGTCTGCACGATGTCGTCGGCGTGGCTGTCGGTCTTGGCGAAGATCAGTGTCTTGGGCGTCTCTTTGCGGCGCGGGAAGATCTCGGTCTCCACCGCCAGCTTCATGGCCTCGATCACCTTGCGGATCTGGCTCGGGTTGACGACCGAGCGGTCCAGGTCCTTGCCCGTGTAGACCTCGTCGTCTTCGGTCTGGCTCCAGCGCTTCTTGCGCGTCTGGCGGTCGCGATGGTCCACCCAGGACCGGGCGCGCACGACCTCGCCTTTGCTGGTGATCTCGGTGGCGATCTCGTAGACGTCGTAGCCCACATTCACACCATCGGCCACCGACTGTTCGTAGCCATACTCGGCCACGATGTTCTCGTTGAAGAAGCCGAAGGTGCGCTTGTCGGGCGTGGCGGTCAGCCCCACCAGGAAGGCGTCGAAGTAGTCCAGCACCTGCTTCCACAGGTTGTAGATGCTGCGGTGGCACTCGTCGATGACGATGACGTCGAAGGTCTCGACGGGCACGGCCGCGCTGTAGCGCACGAACTTGGCCTGCGCCTCGCGCTGCTGCACCTCGTTGAGCGACGTGTCTTCGGCCGATTCATCGATGGGTTCGCCCGACAGCACCGCATACATGCGCTGGATGGTGCTGATGACCACCTGCGCATGCGGGTCGATGGCAGGGCTGGCCAGCCGCTGCACACCGTACAGCTCGGTGAACTTGCGGGCATCGTCGGCCGGCTGGTAGGCCATGAATTCCTGGTGCGCCTGACGCCCCAGGTTGCGCGTGTCCACCAGGAACAGCACGCGCCTGGCGCCGCCAAACTTCAGCAGCCGGTAGACCGCGGTGATGGCGGTGAAGGTCTTGCCGGCGCCGGTGGCCATGTGCACCAGAGAGCGCGGGCGGTTCTCGGCCAGCGATTTCTCCAGGCCCGTGACCGCACTGACCTGGCAGTCGCGCAGGCCGGCATCCGGCAATGCGGGCATCGCGCTGGCCAGGCGGCCGCGGAAGGTGTTGGGCTCCGCGCACCACTCCGCCAGCTGCTGAGGCTGGAAGAAGTGGAACAGCTCGCGCGAGCGGGGAAGGGGATCCAGCCCATCGGTAAACCGGATGATCTGGCCCGTGGCTTCGAAGAGAAAGCGCAATGGCTGCCCACCGCTGCGCCACTTCAGCGTGGCGTTGGCATAGCGCTCGGTCTGCAACTCGTGCTCGGTGATGCGCTGGCCCTCTTCGTCACGCTTGGCCTCGATCACGCCCACGGGCACGCGGTCCACCAGCAGCACATAGTCGGCCGGTCCGGAGTCGGTCGGGTACTCGCGCACGGCCACGCCGCGAGCGACGGTCGGATTCAGCCGGCGCAGATCCTGCACCACCCAGCCAGCCGCCGCCAGGCGTTGGTCGATGAGGTTGCGGGCCTGGTATTCCGGTGTCGTCATGCGGGCCGGGCGGCGTGTCGGGTTGCTGCCTGGCGATCAGGCGATCGCTGGCAGTGTACGCAGGGCGCCCCCTACCCGGCGCATCGGTGTGGCCGTGGCATGCTCGCACCTGATCGATACCGCAAGCACCCATGGACGACGCGCTGATCCCACGCCTGTTCGACGCCGCCAAGGCCGCGCGCGAACAGGCGCATGCGCCGTATTCGCGCTTCCCCGTCGGCGCCGCGGTGCTCGACGAGCAGGGCCGCCTCCACGCCGGCTGCAACGTCGAGAATGCCGCCTACCCGCAGGGCACCTGCGCCGAGGCCGGCGCGCTGGCCGCCATGGTGCTGGCCGGCGGACGCCGGCTGCAGGCGGTGCTGGTGGTCGGTGAAGGCGCCGAGCCCTGCACGCCCTGCGGCGGCTGCCGGCAGAAGCTGCGTGAATTCGGCGACGATGCGCTGCCGGTGCTGGTGGCGGACCCCAGCGGGCTGCGCGCACGCTTCACGCTGGGCCAGTTGCTGCCCGCCAGTTTCGGGCCCGACCACCTGACGGGGACGCCGCGATGAACCTCGCCGATGCCATCGACGCCAGCCGCGACCGGTTGCGCCAGCGACTGGGCGCGCGCGCGCCGCGCACCGCGATCCTGCTCGGCTCGGGCTGGGGCGCGCTGGCCGACCAGGTGACCGACGCGGTGGACGTGCCCTATGCCGAGCTGCCCGCCTTCCCGCGACTGCGCGTGGGCGGCCATGCGGGGCTGCTGCGCGCTGGCTGCATCGGCGCCCGCGATGTCATCGTGCTCGCCGGCCGCCAGCATGCCTACGAAACCGGCGAGGCCGACGGCATGAAGGGCGCCATCCGCACGCTGGCGGCCGCAGGCGTGACGACGTTGATCCAGACCAATGCCGCCGGCAGCTGCGACGAGCGCATGCGCCCCGGCGAGCTGATGCTGATCAGCGACCACCTCAACCTGCCGCAGCGCTCGCCGCTGTGCGGCGAGCCGGGCGACGAGCGCTTCGTCGACATGGGCGACGCCTACACCGCCGCGCTGCGCACCGCGGCGCAGGCGGCGGCCCGGGCGGCGGGCATCCCGTTGCACGAGGGCGTCTACGCCTGGTTTCTGGGCCCGCAGTTCGAGACGCCGGCCGAGATCCGCATGGCGCGGCTGCTGGGCGCGCACGCGGTGGGCATGAGCACCGTGCCCGAGACGCTGCTCGCCCGCCACGCCGGGCTGCAGGTGCTGGCGTTGAGCCTGCTCACCAACATGGCCGCAGGCATGGACACGCAGCCCCTGAGCCATGCACAGACGCTGGCCTGCGCCCGCGCCGGCCAGGCGCAGGCGCTGCGGCTGCTGCAGGCGGTGCTGGCCGCACTGCCCGCCTGAGCGTCAGAACGGGCAGGCCGGCAGCGTGCCGCAGTCGGCGCAGGCGCGGTTGGCCCAGCCGCTGCCGCTGTCGGACAGCAGCGCGCCGAGCCAGTCGGTAAACCGGACGCCGGCGCTGGCCTCGCGGTTGAACAGCGGCACGCCCGCGGCATCGCGGCTGGTGCCGCGCAGCAGCGTGTGCGTGGTGCCCGCGGCCACGTAGCTGCGGTAGTTGGGCACGGCCTGCTGCGTGGCCAGGCCGGCCAGCATGCCCTCGGTCCAGGCCTGGCAGGCGGTGCCCTGCGTGCCGCTCAGGCCGTTGCTCTGCACGTCGTAGAACTGGATCTGCACCAGGTCGGTGGCGGTGGTGTATTGCGCGAAGCGGTCGCCCGGATAGGCGGCGGCCAGCCGCCTCACGATGTCGGTCGTGGGCGTGGACTGCGCATTGGCACCGTAGACCTGGGCGTCGAGCTGGAAATTCCAGTTGGCGTTGCGCACCGCGTCCCACGCCGCGGGCACCACGCCCTGGCCGGCATCGCCGAGCATGGCCGCGCGCGCCGCCGGGAAGGCGGTGCGGATGCGCGGGTAATGCGTGGTCGCGCCGTAGGCGCCGGCGCTCGAGCCGGTCACCAGGACCTGCTCGGGCCTGACGAAGTTCTGCTGCATCCAGTGCAGCACCAGGCGGAAGTTGTCGGCGCCGCGGTGCTCGATCTGGTAGGGCTGCTGGGTGAACGGATTGACGTAGCTGGCCGTCTTCGAGCCGCTGTGGATGTCGCCGGTGCAATAGGGCACGTAGACGATGCTCCAGTCCTTCATGGGATTGGCCGCATCGTCGAGCTTGAAGACGCCCGCATACTGGGTCGGATCGTCGGTGGGCAGGATCTCGGCCTTGTACAGCGCCGGATCGGTGGGCCTGGTGGCGGCGGTGATGGGCAGGGCGCAGGTGGCGCCGTCCCAGCAGGCACCGCCGCCCTCGAAGAAGACGGCCAGCTTGTTGCTGCTGCCGCGGCGGGCCCAGAAGTGGAAGTCGGCCTTGCTGCCCGGCGCCTTGGAGCAGGTGGGCGTGAGCCGGTCGCCGTCGATGGTGGCCGACTGCGGCACGAAGCGCGTCCAGCCGCCGGGCTCGTTGGGCAGCGGCGCGGCCACGCGCTCGCCGTCGTCGTCACCGCCGCAACCGGGCAGGACCAGCGCCGCCGCCAGCGTCAGCGCCAGCGCGGCCACGCGGCCCATCGGGCCGCCGAGCATCTTGTGCATCGAGATCTCCTTGTTCGTTGCCGGCCCGCGGCCGGGTGTCCCCCGCGGCTGGTGCCGCGCCGCTCGATGGTAGCCCGCGCCCGGTGGCCGCGCGCCGCCGGCAGTGGCCGAATAATGGCCGGTCCACGAATGCCCGCGAAAGTCTGCATGCACGCCCGACCTGCCGCCGCCCTCGCTGCCGCCATCGCCGCCGCCATGCTGCTGGCCGGCTGCGCCACCCGCCCCGCCGCGCCCGTCAGCGTCAAGCTGCTGGCGATCAACGATTTCCACGGCAACCTGCTGCCCCCCGCGGGCGGCATCCGCATCCAGGATCCGGCCGACCGCAGCAGGACGGTCAGCGTACCGGCCGGCGGCGCCGAGCACCTGGCCACCGCGGTGCAGCAGCTGAAGGCGAAGAACCCCCACCACGTCTTCGTCGCCGCCGGCGACCTCATCGGTGCCACGCCGCTGCTGTCGGCGCTGTTCAGGGACGAACCGACGATCGAGTCGCTGTCGCTGATGGGGCTGGAGGCCAGCGCGGTGGGCAACCACGAATTCGACAAGGGCGCGGCCGAGCTGCTGCGCCTGCAGCGGGGCGGCTGTGCGGCCGACGGCTGCCAGGGACCGCAGCCCTTTGCCGGTGCCAGGTTCCAGTATCTGGCGGCCAGCACGGTCGATGCGAAGACGGGCCAGACGCTGCTGCCGGCGTATCACGTCAAGCGCTTCCAGGGCATTCCGGTGGCCTTCATCGGCCTCACGCTGAAGGACACGCCGACCATCGTCGTGCCCGCCGGCGTCGAGGGCCTCGTCTTCCGCGACGAGGCCGAGACGGTGAACGAGCTGGTGCCGCAGCTGCGGCGCCAGGGCATCGAGGCCATCGTGCTGCTGATCCACGAAGGCGGCGTGCCCAGCGGCGACTACAACGAATGCCCGGGCATCAGCGGCCCCATCGTCGACATCGTGGGCAAGCTCGACCGCGCCGTGGACGTGGTCATCAGCGGCCATACGCACCGCGCCTACAACTGCCGCATCGACGGCCGGCTGGTGACCAGCGGCGACCGCTACGGCACCGTGGTGACCGAGATCGACCTCGTGCTCGACCCCGGGACGGGCGACGTCATCAGCGCCCGCGCCGACAACCAGATCGTGCGCACCGCCAGCTTCGCCAAGGACCCGCGGCAGACGGCGCTGATCGACGCCTACGAACGGCTGGCGCGCCCGCTGGCGCAGCGCGTGGTCGGCCGCCTGGGCAGTGCGCTGCCGCGCGAGACCAATGCCGCCGGCGAATCGGCGCTCGGCCAGGTGATCGCCGATGCACAACTGGCGGCCACGCGCGATGCCGGTGCGCAGCTCGCGCTGATGAACCCCGGCGGCATCCGCGCGCCGCTGGCCATGCCCACCGACGGCCTGCTGCGCTACGAGAGCCTCTTCAGCGTGCAGCCCTTCTACAACAACCTGGTGACGATGACGCTGACCGGCGCGCAGCTGCTGCAGCTGCTGGAACAGCAATGGCTGAACCAGCCGACGCTGGCGGGCCGCGTGATGCAGGTGTCGCGCGGCTTCGGCTACACCTGGGATGCCGGCCGGCCGCCGGGGCAGCGTGTGCTGCCCGGCAGCATGAAGCTCGACGGCCAGGCGATCACACCCGAGACCCGCGTGCGCGTCACCGTCAACAGCTTCATGGCCAGCGGCGGCGACAACTTCACCGTGCTGCGCCAGGGCACCGACCGCCGCACCGGCCTGATGGACATCGATGCCTTCGAGGCCTACGTGAAGGGCAACCCGGGCCTCGCGCCGGGTTCGCTGGACCGCATCGCGCGCCTGAACTGATGGCCGCGTCGTCCGCGTCGCCCGCCGAGATCATCCGCGCCAAGCGCGGTGGGGGCGAGTTGCCGTGCGAAGCGATCGCGGCCTTCGCGCGCGGCCTGGCCGACGGAACCTGGGGCGACGCCCAGGCCGGCGCGATGGCGATGGCCATCTGCTGGCGCGGCATGACGACCGCCGAGACAGTGGCGCTGACCGCGGCCTTCACGCACTCGGGCCGCGTGCTGGCCTGGCCCGAGGCGCCCGGCCCGGTGCTCGACAAGCACAGCACCGGCGGCGTGGGCGACAAGATCAGCCTGATGCTGGCGCCGCTGCTGGCCGCCTGCGGCGCCTGGGTGCCGATGGTCAGCGGCCGCGGCCTGGGGCATACCGGTGGCACGCTGGACAAGCTCGAAGCGCTGCCCGGTTATGCCGTCGACGTCGACGAGGCCCGCCTGCGCCGCACCGTGGCCGCCTGCGGCTGCGCCATCGTCGGCGCGTCGGCCGACCTGGCGCCGGCCGACCGGCGGCTGTATGCCATCCGCGACGTCACCGCCACCGTCGAATCGGTGCCGCTGATCACCGCCAGCATCCTGGCCAAGAAGCGCGCCGCCGGGCTGCAGGGCCTGGTGCTCGACGTCAAGGTCGGCAGCGGCGCCTTCTGCCCGACGCCGGCGCTGGCCGACGAACTGGCGCGCAGCCTGGTGGGCGTGGCGCGCGGCGCCGGGCTGCCGGCCGCGGCGCTGGTCACCGACATGAACCAGGTGCTGGGCAGCACGGCCGGCAATGCGCTGGAGGTCGCCGACGCCATCGCCTTCCTCACCGACCCGGCGGCGCGCGAACCGCGCACGCTGGCGCTGACGCTGGCGCTGGGCGCCGAGCTGCTGCTGATGGGCGGCCTGGCGGCCGATGCGGCGGCGGCCACGGCGGCGCTGCAGCGCGCACTCGACAGCGGCGCGGCGGCCGAGCGCTTTGCGCGCATGGTGGCGCTGCTGGGCGGCCCGGCCGATGTGCTGCACGACGCCCGCCTGCCCCGCGCGCCGGTGCAGCGCGACGTGCCGGCCCCGCGCGCCGGCGTGCTGCAGGCCTGCGACGTGCGTGCGCTGGGGCTGGCGGTGGTGGCGCTGGGTGGCGGGCGCCGCGTGCCGGGTGCGCCGATCGACCCGCGCGTGGGGCTGTCGCACATCGTGCCGTTGGGCGCGTCGGTAGCCGCCGGCGAGGTGCTGACCCGCGTGCACGCCGCCAGCGGCGAGGCCGCCGCCGCCGCGGTGGCGGCGGTGCAATCGGCGTTCACGATCGGTGATGCAGCGGTCGCCGCCGCGCCGCTGATCGCCGGCCGCATCGGCGGCTGAGCCTCACTGCCCCCGAAACCGCGGCGCGCGCTTTTCGGCGAAGGCCGCGCGGCCTTCCTGCAGGTCACCGGACTGCAGCGTGCACTCGATGTCGCGCGCCAGCGCCTCGGCATCCAGCGTGCCGCGCGCGATGCGGTTGAGGTGGCGCTTCATGCCCAGCACGGCCAGCGGCGCCCCTTCGCCCAGCGTGGCGGCCAGTGCATCGGCGCGTGCATCCAGCTCGTCGGCACCCACCAGGTGGGTGAGAAAGCCGATCGCCTTCATCTCGGCGGCATCGATGCGCTCGGCGGTCAGGAACAGGCGTTTGGCCACGTCCAGCCCCAGCCGCGTGACATAGCGCTCGAGCCCGCCGCGGTAGAAATGCAGGCCCAGCCGCGCCGCCGGCATGAAGAGGTCGGCCGCCGGCGAGCCGAGGCGGAAGTCGCAGGCCAGCGCCAGGTCGGTGGCGCCGCCGTAGACGCCGCCCTGGATGACGGCGATCGTCACCGGCCGCGCGGCCTCGATGCGGTCGACCATGCGCTCGAAGTCCTCGACGCGCGCGGCGCCCACGCGGCCGATGTCGAAGCCGCTGCAGAAATGGCGCCCGCCGGCGCGCAGCAGCAGCACGCGCAGCTCGGGGTTGGCGTCGACGGCGTCGACATGGGCCACCAGCGCGGCCAGGTCCTCGGGCTCCAGGCGGTTGGCCTGCCCGGGGCGCTGCAGCGTGAGGGTGGCGACGTGGCCGGCCAGGCTCAGCGATGGGACCGGCATGGCGTCAGGTGCCGCAGAAGGTGCGGTAGCCGGCCGTCAGTTCGCGCGGGGCCGGCTCGGCATAACGGGCGTTGTCGGGCCGTTCGTCGAAGGGCTGCTGCAGCGCCGCCAGCAGCCGCTCGAAAGGCGCCAGGTCGCCAGCGTCGACGGCGGCGGCCAGCGCCTCCTCGACGCGGTGGTTGCGCGGGATCACCCAGGGGCTGACGCGGCGCATGGCAGCGGCACGCGCGGCCATGTCGCCGCCTTCGGCCGCCAGCCGCGCCTGCCAGCGCGCGAGCCAGTCATCGGCGGCAGCGCGGTCGACAAACTGGTCGCGCAGCGGCGCCGGCCGGCCTTCGGCGGCATCGGCCAGCGTGCGCCAGGCGAGCGTGAAGTCGACCTGCTGCGCCTGCAGCAGCGCCAGCCAGTCGTCGGCCAGCGCGGCGTCGTCGGGCTGCGCGGTGGCCAACCCCAGCTTGGCGCGCTGGCCGGCGCGCCAGGCCTCGTCGTACCAGGCCGGGAAGGCGTCGATGACCCCGGTGGCCAGCACCACCGCGGCCTCGGGCTCGTCGGCCAGCAGCGGCAGCAGCGTCTCGGCCAGGCGCGCCAGGTTCCAGCGTGCGATCAACGGCTGGTTGGCATAGGCATAACGGCCGCCATGGTCGATGGAGCTGAAGACGGTGGCGGGGTCGTACGCCTCCATGAAGGCGCAGGGGCCGTAGTCGATGGTTTCGCCGCTGACCGTCATGTTGTCGGTATTCATCACGCCGTGGATGAAGCCGAGGTTCATCCACTGCGCGATCAGCGCCGCCTGGCGCCCGGCGACGCGGCGCAGCAGCGCCAGGTAGCGGCTGTCGCCGCCGGCCAGGTCGGGGTCGTGGCGGGCGATCACGTGCTCGGCCAGGCGCTTCACCTCGCCCGGCTGCCCGCGCGCGGCGACATACTGAAAGGTGCCCACGCGCACATGGCTGGCGGCCACGCGCGTCAGCACGGCGCCGGGCAGCTCGCGCTCGCGCCAGACCGGCTCGCCGGTGGCGGCCACCGCCAGCGCCCGCGTGGTCGGCACGCCCAGCGCGTGCATGGCCTCGCCGATCAGGTATTCGCGCAGCACCGGGCCCAGTGCCGCCTTGCCGTCGCCGCCGCGCGAAAACGGCGTGCGCCCCGAGCCCTTGAAGGCGATGTCGCGCCGTCGGCCGTGGCGGTCGATGACCTCGCCCAGCAGCAGCGCACGGCCGTCGCCGAGCTGCGGGTTGAAGCCGCCGAACTGGTGGCCGGCATAGGCCTGCGCCAGCGGCGCCGCGCCCTCGGGCACGGCATTGCCGGCAAACAGTGCCGCGCCGGCCTCGCCCTGCAGCGCGGCGGCATCCAGCCCCAGTTCGGCGGCCAGGGCCTCGTTCAGGCGCAGCAGCCGCGGTGCCGGCACCGGGGCCGGCTGCCAGGGCACATAAAAGCCCTCCAGCTCGCGTGCATAGCTGTTGTCGAAGACGAAGGGGGGCGGGACGAGGGGAGCGGCGGCCACGGTCATGCCCGGCAGTGTGGCGCATCGGCGGCGGTCCGCAGGGCGGCATGGCCATCGGCCGGCCCGGGACAAGGGCGCTGCGGCAGCATCGACGGCATGTCGCACAGGCTCACCCTCCCTGCCCTGGCGCTGGCGTCGGCCCTGCTGGCGCCGGTGGCCACGCACGCCGGCCCGGCAGCCGGCATCGACTGGCAGCCCGTGGGCGCGGTCGAGATCGCGCGCACCGAGACCACCGTCGGCCAGTTTCGCCGCTATGCCGAGGCCACCGGCTTCGTCGGCCGCGCCGAGCGTGCCGGCGGCGGCGAGGTCTACGAGGCCGGCTGGACGAAGAAGCCCGGCTGGACCTGGCGCGCACCCTTCGGCCGCCCGGCGCAGGACGGCGAACCGGCGGTGCACCTGGCCTTCGACGAGGCACAGGCCTTCTGCCGCTGGGCCGGCGGCCGGCTGCCGACCGACGCCGAATGGACCGCCGCGGCCTACCTGGAGCAGCGCGCCACGCCGCCGGCGCCCTTCGAACGCGGCCGGCGCTATGCCTATCCCAGCGGCGACCGGCCCGACGGCGCGCAATGCCTGGGCGACTGCGGTGATGCCGCCGCGCAGCGCGCCGTGCCGCACGGCGCGCGGCTGTGGCGCGGTGCCGGCCACGCGCTGGCCGGCACCACACCGGCGGGCGTCAACGGCCTGCACGAGATGGGCGGCAACGCCTGGGAATGGGTGGACGAGCCGCGCGGCGCAGGCCCCGAGGCCGAACGCCTGACGCGCGGCGGCTCCTGGTGGTATGGCGCCGCGCCGATGCGCGAGGACCACCGCCAGTCCAAGCCGCCGGCCACGACGGTGGTCTCTATCGGCTTTCGCTGCCTGCGCGAGCGGCCACGCTGAGACGCATTGCCGCGGGCTGCCGAGCGCGCCGCTGGCATGATGGCCGCCGGACACCCGGTGCCGGCAAGGCCGCGAAAGGACCCCGATGAGTGCAAGCTGGCAGGCCCGCGTGGCCGCCTACCTGGTGCGCCGGCGCGTCAAGCCCGCGCTCGGCGACATGAGCGACATCGCCCGCGTGCGCCGTGCCTTCGGTGCGCCGCTGCCGGCACCCGGCGGCGTGCGCTACCGCGACGACATCGTCGGCGGCGTGAAGGGTGAATGGGTGGAGGCGGAGGGCGCCGCGCCCGCCGCCGATACGCTGCTGTACCTGCACGGCGGCGGCTTCGTCGGCTGCAGCCCGCGCACGCACCGGCCGCTGACGGCGGCGCTGGCACGCCAGGGCCTGCGGCTCTTCGTGCCCGACTACCGGCTGGCGCCCGAGCACCCGTTCCCCGCCGCGCCCGACGATGCCCTGGCCGTGTGGCAGGCGTTGCGCGCGCAGCACCAGGCCGGCCGGCTGCTGGTGGCCGGCGACAGCGCCGGCGGCAACCTGGCGCTGGGGCTGATGCTGCGGCTGCGCGATGCCGGCCAGGCGATGCCCGATGCCGCGGCGCTGTTCTCGCCGTCCACCGACATGACGGGCGACAGCGCCTCGATCACGCTCAATGCCGGGCGCGACTGCATGTTCCACGGCCCCGACCTGGCCAACCTGGCGCGCGCCTACCTGGGCGATGCCGACCCGGCGCAGCCGCTGGCGTCGCCGCTGCAGGCCGACCTGCGCGGGCTGCCGCCGCTGCTGCTGCACGTCGGCCGCGACGAGGCGCTGCGCGACGACAGCCTGCGGCTGGCCACGAAGGCGCGCGAAGCGGGCGTGACGGTGGTGCTGCAGGTCTTCGAGCGCGTGCCGCATGTGTGGCAGCTGCTGCGGCTGCTGCCCGAGGCGCGGCGATCGGTGGCCGCGGCGGCGCGCTTCCTGCAGACGGCCCAGGCCCGCCCCGGCCCCGAATGGCTGGACGTGCTGATCGTCGGCGCCGGGCTCTCGGGCGTGGGCGCCGCGGTGCACCTGCAGCGGCATTGCCCGGACAAGAGCTTCGCGCTGCTGGAAGCGCGGCCGGCGCTGGGCGGTACCTGGGATCTCTTTCGCTACCCCGGCGTGCGCAGCGATTCCGACATGCACACGCTGGGTTATGCCTTCAAGCCCTGGCGCGCGGCGCAGGCCATCGCCGACGGGCCGGCCATCCGGTCGTACATCGCCGAGACGGCCGCCGAGCACGGCATCACGCCGCTGGTGCGCTTCGGGCAGCGCGTGCTGGCCGCCGACTGGTCGGCCGCCGACGCCTGCTGGACGGTGACGGTGCAGCGCGACGGCGCGGCCGCGCCGACCACCCTGCGCGTGCGCTTCCTGCACCTGTGCAGCGGCTACTACCGCTACGACCGCGGCCACCGGCCGCACTGGCCCGACGAGGCGCGCTTTCGCGGCCAGTGGGTGCACCCGCAGTTCTGGCCCGCGGGCCTGGACGCAGCGGGCATGCGCGTGGTGGTGATCGGCAGCGGCGCCACCGCGGTGACGCTGGTGCCCGAGCTGGCCAGGACGGCGGCACATGTCACCATGCTGCAGCGGTCGCCCAGCTATGTGTTCGCGCGGCCGGGGGTGGACGCCATCGCCCGATGGCTCGAGCGCCACCTGCCGGCAACGCTGGCCTACCGCCTGGTGCGCGCCAAGAACGTGCTGATGCAGCTGTATTTCTACCGCCTGGCGCGCAAATACCCGGCGCAGGCGAAGGCGCGGCTGGTGGGCCTGGTGCGCGCGCAACTGCCGCCGGGCTACGACGTCGAGCGCCATTTCACGCCGCACTACCAGCCCTGGGACCAGCGCGTATGCCTGGTGCCCGACGGCGACCTCTTCGCGGCCATCCGCGACGGCCGCGCCTCGGTGGCCACCGACACCATCGAGCGCTTCACCGAGCACGGCATCCGGCTGGCTTCGGGGCAGGAGCTGCCGGCCGACCTGGTCGTCACCGCCACCGGGCTCGAGCTCGAGGTGCTGGGCGGCATCGAGGTCTCGCTCGACGGCGTGCCGGTGCAGCCGGCGCAGACGCTGGTCTACAAGGGCATGATGAACAGCGGCGTGCCCAACCTGGCCAGCACCTTCGGCTATACCAATGCCAGCTGGACGCTGAAGGCCGACCTCAGCGCGCGCTACCTGTGCCGGCTGCTGAACCACATGGACCGCCATGGCCACACCGTGTGCACGCCCCGGCACGACGCGTCGGTCGGCACCCAGCCCTTTCTCGACTTCAGCTCCGGCTACGTGCAGCGCGCGCTGCCGATGCTGCCCCGCCAGGGCGACCGCAAGCCCTGGAAGCTCTACCAGAACTATGTGCTGGACTGGCTGACGCTGCGCATGGGCAGGATCGACGACGGCGTGATGGCCTTCGGACGGGGCAGCGGGCGCTGAATCGAGGCCTCGTGGTCGGCCGTCAACGATCTTGCTGGTAGGCGCCGCACGTCGGGCAGAAGCGCGCCCGCGCGGCGATGGCCTGCCCGCAGGCGACGCAGAAGCGCCTATCGGCCGGCGGCAGCGATGCCGGTTCCGGCGCGCGGGGCGGACGCGGCGGCGCAGCCGGGCGGGGCGGCGACGGTGTCGAGCCCCCTGCGGCGAAGAGCTTTTCGGCAAACTGCTGCACCGACAGCGCGCTGCGGCGGGCCGTGGCCTCGTCAGCGGTCAACTCCAGCAGGCAGCGATCACCCAGGCGGTGTTCGCCCGCGAGGTAGCACACCGAACGGGCATGCGCCACCGACCAGCGCAGCCGCACGACCGGCGTGCCGGGCGCCGGCGGTTTGACCGCGGCACGGGCCGCTGCCGCAGGCTCGGCGCCGCCGCCCGACGCGGGCACCGCATCGGCCTCGAGCCACAGCAGTCGGGACTCCATCTCGACGCGGCTCCACAAGAGGTGCGCCACGCGCAGCGCATGGCCACCTGCCAGCACCACCAGCACCGCGGCGGCACCCATGCCCAACGGTGGCATCACGCGACGCAGCTGTTCGACCACCAGCCAACCCCACAGCAAGCCGGCCATGGCGGTGAGCAGCAGCGACAAGGCCAACAACGCCAGCAGCCAGGGTCGACGCTGCGTGCCGATGCTGGTGACACCGCCTCCCGCAGCCGCAGGCCGCACGACCGGCTGCGATTCCTCGAGGGTGCTGGCGACGAGGGGTGCGCCCCCGGCCTTGGATTCGGTCGAGCCGGCCTGCCGCGCATAACGGCGATTCGGAATGCCCTCGACCCAATAGAGGTGGATCTCGCGCTCGATCTCCTGCCGCACGCTGTCCGGGTCGGCAGCGATCTGCACCTGCGCCAGCGCCGGATGCAGTCCGCCGGCCAACGGCGGATCGGTCGTCACGGCACCGGCGCGCAGCGCCAGTGCCTCGACCACCAGCAGCGCGCCGAGCAAGCACGCAGCGCCCAGCGACAGCCCGCCGCTGGCCAGCAGTCCGGTCGCGCCGTCGGGCAACCACCCGCTCGCCCAGCCCAGCGGCAATCCCAGCACGAGCGTCAGGGCCAGCAACGCACCGACCGTGCGCGGGCGGGGCGCTGGGGCGGCCACCCAGGCCTCGCGCAGCAGTGCCGCGACAACGATCGTGATGCAGACCCCGGCAACCACCGCCCGGCCAGCAGGCTGGCGCAGCAGCAGCTCACTCAGCGCCAGCGTCGGCAACAGGCCGCCGATCAAGGCCAGCATGGCCATGCGCCGCTCCATCCAATCCTGCAGCGCCCACGGCGCAGCGCCGATCGACGGCGCCAGCCGGACCAGCAGCCGCTGCCAGCCGCCGGCTGGCTCGCCCCGCGGCAGCGCCTGCACCGCAAGGCCCTCCGCCAGCATGCCGACGAGGGCCGCCGCCCCGGGACTGATGCCCTCGGAGGGCGTCGCCGGCGGCAGGAGCGAGGCGGGCTGCCCCGGCAGCAGCCGCGACACGCGCTGACGCGACGCGCGCACCACATCCATCACCGCCAGCACCAGCAAGAACAGGCCCATCAGCAGGTGCGGCGTGCGTTCGCCCTGCGGCAGCCTCGACAGCCGTGGTGACATCCAGCTCGGGAAGCGAAGATCCGACATGGCCAGCATCAAGGCGGCCGCGGCCAGCAGCGTCAGCAGCACCGCCCGTGCCACCAGCACGCGGTTCTCGGTGCGAAAGACGCCTTCGAATTCGAAGGCGGGGCCCCCTGGACCCCACTGATAGGTCATGCTGGCTCCCGCCCTGCCTCGGAGCCGAGAGTTTGCATGAACGGCGCCGGCCCGGACCGCCCGCTCCGGGGGGGCCATGGGGCTGCTGCCGCGTCGAACTGCCCGCTTGCCGCGTGCGCCGGGTTGCCCAGGCTGCGGCGGGCCCGCAGAATGCCCGGCCACCACCTCGAGAGATGCCGATGCAGGGCCTGCTGATCGAACCCGCCTCGCTGCCCTGCGCCTGCGAGGCCTTGCGCACCGAGGTGCGCGCCTTCCTCGCCGAGGCGATGAAGGACGTGCCGCCCGACCGGCGCAACCGCAACTGGTCGGGCGCCAGCCCGGCCTTCAGCCGCGCGCTGGGCGCGCGCGGCTGGATCGGCATGACCTGGCCGAAGCGCTACGGCGGCCACGAGCGCAGTTCGCTCGAACGGTATGTGGTGCTGGAAGAGCTGCTGGCCGCCGGCGCGCCGGTGGGCGCGCACTGGGTGGCCGACCGCCAGAGCGCCCCGCTGCTGATGCGCTTTGCGCCCGAGACGCTGGCACCGCGCATCGTGCCCGGCATCGCACGCGGCGAGGTCTATTTCTGCATCGGCCTGAGCGAGCCCGATGCGGGCTCGGACCTGGCGTCGATCCGCACCCGCGCCGTGCGCACCGACCGCGGCTGGGTCATCAACGGCCGCAAGGTGTGGACGAGCGGTGCGCACCGCGCGCAGTTCATGATCGCGCTCGTGCGCAGCGGCGAGAAGACGGCCGACCGCCACGGCGGCCTGTCGCAGTTTCTGATCGGGATGGACGCGCCGGGGCTGACGGTGCGGCCCATCCTCAACCAGCTCGGCGAGCATGATTTCAACGAAGTGACCTTCGACGACGTGCTCGTCCCGCACGAGCACCTGATCGGCCGCGAGGGCGAGGGCTGGCAGCAGGTGGGCGCCGAACTCGCCTTCGAGCGCAGCGGCCCCGAACGCTACCTCAGCAGCACGCAGCTGCTGCTGGAGATGCTGGACGCCGCCGATGCCGACGATCCGCGCCAGGCCGAGGCCATCGGCCGCCTCGTGGCGCAGTACGGCACGCTGCGGCAGATGTCGCTGGGCGTGGCCGGCATGCTTTCGCGCGGCGGCGACCCGGCGCCCGCGCTGGCCTTGACGGCGGCGCTGGTGAAGGACCAGGGCGCGCTCGTCGAGCAGGCCATGCCCGACATCGCGCATGCGCTCTTCGGCGGCCGCGCGCGGCCGGGCAGCCCGCTGGCGCAGGCGATGCGCCATGCGACGCTGTCGGTGCCGTCGTTCAGTCTGCGCGGCGGCACGCGCGAGATCCTGCGCGGCATCATCGCCAAGGGACTGGACCTGCGGTGAACGAGGCGACGATGAACGACGACGAACTGATCGCCGACAGCATCGGCCGGCTGCTGGCCGCGCAGGTGGACCAGGGCCTGCGCGAGCGCGCGGAAGGCGGCGCGCTCGACGCCGCGCTGTGGCAGCGCGTGGTCGACGGCGGCTTCCCGTGGATGCTGGCCACCGAGGCCGCCGGCGGCCTCGGGCAGGGCTGGGGCAGTGCCTTCGCGGTGCTGCGCGCGATCGGCTACTGGCAGGCGCCGCTGCCGCTGGCCGAGACGATGGTGGCGGCGCAGCTGGCCTCGCTGGCCGGGCTGGCGCTGCCCGCGGGCCCGCTGACGCTGCTCGAGCAGGGCTGCGGCAACGACCTGCGCGCCGACACCCTCGACGGCGCGCTGCACCTCAGCGGCAGCGCCCACCACGTGCCCTGGGCGCGGCATGCGCAGGCGGCGCTGGTGGCGCTGGCCGATGGCCGGCTCGCGCTGCTGCCGCTGCACGGCACGGGCGGGCTGACGCTGCAGCCGCAGGTCGACCTGGCCGGCCTGCCCTCGGACACGCTGCACTTCGACCGCGTGCGGCTGCCGGCGCCCGCGCCCAACCCGCTGCCGCTGGCGCAGCCGGTGTGGACGCTGGGCGCGCTGGCGCGCAGCGTGATGATGGTCGGCGCGCTGGAATCGGCGCTGGCGCAGGCCGTGCGCTACGCCGGTGAACGGGTGCAGTTCGGCAAGCCGATCGGCAAGAACCAGGCGATCCAGCAGAACCTGGCGCTGCTGGCCGGCGACGTGGCCGCGGCGCGCATGGCCGCGCGCGTGGCGTGCGCCGATGCGCCAGGCGGTGCCTCGCTGGCCTGCGCCGCCACGCCGTTCAGCGTCGCGGTGGCCAAGGTGCGCGGCGGCGAGGCGGCCACGCGCGGCACCGCCATCGTGCACCAGGTGCATGGTGCGATCGGCTTCACGCAGGCGCATCCGCTGCACTTCGCCACCCGGCGCCTGTGGGCCTGGCGCGAGCAGTTCGGCACCGACGCCGACTGGGCGCAGCGCCTGGGCCGCGCCGCCATCCAGGCCCGCGCCGGCGGCTTCTGGCCCGCGCTCACCCGCAAGCAGTTTTTCTGAAGGCCCGGCAGACCATGAGCGACAAGCCCGCCCCCGACATCGATGTCAGCTTCGACGGCCCGGTGGCCACGGTCGAGATCCGCCGGCCGCCGCACAATTTCTTCGACATCCCGCTCATCCAGCACCTGGCCGATGCCTTCGAATCGCTGGAGGCCGACCGCCGCTGCCACGCCATCGTGCTCGCCGCGCAGGGCACGGCCTTCTGCGCCGGCGCCAATTTCGCCACCCGTGACGCCACCCCCGAGCAGCGCAGCCCGCGCGGGCTCAACCCCCTCTATGCCGAGGCGCTGCGCCTGTTTGCCTGCACCAAACCGGTGGTGGCTGCCGTGCACGGCCCGGCCATCGGCGGCGGGCTGGGGCTGGCGCTGGTGGCGGACTTCCGCGTCACCTGCGCCGAGGCGCGCTTCGCGGCCAATTTCAACCGCCTGGGCTTCCACCCCGGCTTCGGCCTGAGCGTGACGCTGCCTCGGCTGGTCGGCCCGCAGCAGGCGGCGCTGCTGTTCTATACCGGCCGCCGCATCGGTGGCGAGGAGGCGCTGCGCATCGGCCTGGCCGATGCGCTGGTGGCGCAGCAGCAGGTGAGGTCCAGCGCCGCCGATCTCGCGCGCGAGATCGCGGTCTCGGCGCCGATCGCCGTGCAGAGCACGCGCGCCACGCTGCGCCGCGGCCTGGTCGAGCAGATTCGCCTGGCGGTGGCGCACGAGAGCGCCGAGCAGAACGCCCAGTTCAAGACCGCCGATTTCCGCGAAGGCGTGGCCGCGATGGCGGCGCGGCGCGAGCCGCGGTTCAAGGGCGAGTGAGCGCTTGTGGAGCCATGAGGCGACGGGCAAAGCCCCCGCGCCGGCTGCGGGGTACGGGCTTCCCCGCTGTGCAGCCACGAGGTCGCGGCCCGATGCTTGCGGGCCTTGTCATCACACCCCTGCCGGAGACCGCGCCCATGACACTCTCGCGCCGCACGCTGCTGCAATCGACCGCTGCCACCGCCCTGCTCGGCAGCCTGGCCACGCGCGCCCTGGCCCAGGCCGCCTTCGAGACCGCAAAGATCGTCACCGGCTTTCCGCCCGGCGGCACGTCCGACACCATCTGCCGCCGCGTGGCCGCCAAGATGCCGGCCAGCTATGCCAGGACCACGGTGGTGGAAAACCGTGCCGGCGCCGGCGGCCAGCTGGCGGTGCAGGCGATGCGCCAGATGGCCGCCGACGGCAGCGTGATCCTGCAGACGCCGATGTCGATGCTGGGCATCTACCCCCACATCTACAAGAAGCTGCCCTACGACCCGGTCAACGACGTCGTGCCCTGCAGCCTGGGCTGCACCTTCGATTTCGGCTTTGCCGTCGGCCCGATGGTGCCGGCCAGCGTGCGCAACCTCGAGGAGTTCCTGGCCTGGGCCAAGGCCAACCCGGGCAATGCCAATTTCGGCTCGCCCGGTGCCGGCGCCATGCCGCACTTCATGGGCGCGCTGATCGCCAAGGCCCGCGGGGTGGACCTCAAGCATGTGCCCTACCGCGGCACGCAGCCAGCCATCCTGGAGATGATCGGCGGCCAGATCCCGGCGGTGTCGGGTCCGATCGGCGAATTTACGCAACAGGTCAATGCCGGCAAGGCGCGCCTGCTGGCCGCCAGCGGCGCGCAGCGCAGCCGCTTCGCGCCGAATACGCCGACGCTGATCGAGCAGGGCTTCAAGGACATGAGCTTCAGCGAGTGGTTCGGCTTCTTCCTGCCGGCCGGCGCCTCGGCCGACGTGATCAACCGCGTCAATGCGGCGCTGCGGCTCTCGCTGGCCGACCGCGAGACCATCGACGGCCTGGCGCAGATGGGCCTGGAGGCCAAGTCGTCGTCGCCGGCCGAACTGGGCGCCATGCTCAAGGCCGATTTCGAGAAATGGGGCCCGCTGGTCAAGGCGGTGGGCTTCACGGTCGACTGACCGCGCGCGTGAAGGCTCCGGCGGTCAAGGTCTGCTGCATCGCCAGCCCGGCCGAGGCCGAGCTGGCGATCGGTGCGGGTGCCGCCGTGCTCGGCCTGGTGACACACATGCCCAGCGGCCCCGGCGTCATCAGTGACGAGGCGGCCGCCGGGATCGCCGCCCACATGCGGCGCGTGGCGCCGGCGGTCGAGACCTTTTTGCTGACCTCGCTGACACACGCCGATGCCATCGCCGAGCAGCATGCGCGCTGCGGCACCACGGCGCTGCAGCTGGTCGACCGGGTGCCGCACGCCGAGTTGCGCCGGCTGCGCAGGGCCTGCCCGGGCGCGAAGCTGGTGCAGGTGATCCACGTGCTGGGCGACCACGCGGTCGACGAGGCGCGCGCCGCCGCACCCCTGGTCGACGCCCTGCTGCTGGACAGCGGCAACCCGCATGCCCCGGTGAAGGAGCTCGGCGGCACCGGCCGCCGCCACGACTGGGCCACCAGCCGCCGCATCCGCGACGCCGTGTGGCCGCTGCCGCTCTTCCTGGCCGGCGGCCTCAACGCCGGCAACGTGGCCGAAGCCATCGCCACCGTACAGCCGCATGGCCTGGACCTGTGCAGCAGCGTGCGCCGCGACGGTGCGCTGGATGCGGCGCGCCTGGCCGACTTCTTCGCCGCGGTGGGCAGCGCCGTGGTCCACCGGGCACCCGCATGATCGAACGGCACCTCGACATCCCCACCGCCGACGGCGCGATGAACAGCTTCGTCGTCCACCCCGACGAGGGCGGGCCGCACCCGGTGGTGCTGTTCTACATGGACGCCCCGGGCAAGCGCGAGGAGCTGCACGACATGGCGCGGCGCCTGGCATCGGTGGGCTATTTCGTCGTGCTGCCCAACCTGTACTACCGCCGCACGCGCGACTGGACCCTGACCGAACGCACCGACGAACAGCTGCAGCACATGTTCGGCCTGATGGCGACGCTGGACCGCGCCACCACCGAATGCGACACGCAGGCGCTGCTGGCCTTCGTCGACGCGCAGCCGCAGGCGGATGCCAGGCGCATCGGCGCGGTGGGCTACTGCATGAGCGGCCCGTTCGTGATCTGGGCCGCGGCGGCGCACCCCGACCGGCTCGCCTGCATCGCCGTCATCCACGGCGCCAACATGGCCACCGACCGCCCCGATTCGCCGCACCGCGTGGCCGCCCGGCTGCGCTGCGAGACCTATGTCGCCTGCGCCGAGGTCGACAAATGGGCGCCGCCGGCCGACATCGCGCAACTGCAGACGGGTCTGCAGGCGACGGGCGCGCCGCACCGCGTGGAGTGGTACCCGAAGCTCGAGCACGGCTTCGTCTTCCCGCAGCGCACCTGCTACGACAAGGCTGGCGCCGAGCGCCATTGGGAGCGGCTGTTCGCCCTGTTCGCGCGCCGGCTGGGCTTGCCCGCCGCGCACGCGACCGGCCAGCCGCAGCCGCCCGCGCTGCCGCGGCGCCGCCCGCGCATCCCCTACCGCAGCGACGTCGAGGCCGGCCACAGCCGCGTGGTCGACGCCATCCGCCAGCGCCGTGGCGGCCACCTGTTCAACCTCGACCGCATCCTGCTGCACAGCCCGCCGGTGGCCGAGGGCTGGAACCTGTTCTTCACGCGCCTGCGCGGCGGTCAGCTCGAACTGCCCGCGCTCCCGCGCGAACTGGCGATGTGCGCGGTGGCCATGCTCAACGGCGCCGAATACGAACTGCACCACCACGCACCGCTGTTCGAGGCCGCCGGCGGCACGCCGGCACAGTTGGACGCATTGCGCCGCCTGGGCCGCGACCCCGATGCCGTGCTGGCCAGCCCGCTGTGGGACGAGGCGCAGCGCGCCCTGCTGCGCGTGGTCGTGCAGTCCACCCGCCGGGTGACGGTGGACGACCCCGCCTTCGACGCCGCGCGCCAGGCATTGGGCAGCGACCGCGCGCTGTTCGAGCTGCTGGCCGTCACCGCGGCCTACAACATGGTGTCGCGGCTGCTGGTGGCCTTCGGCGTCGAGCCCGAGGTCTGACCCTTCACCACGGCTCGATCCAGGGCCGCAGGTCGAGCTCGTGCGTCCAGGCGTTGCGCGGCTGGCGGTGCAGCTGCCAGTACTGCTCGGCGATGGCGTCGGGGTCGAGGATGCCGTCGCGTTCCTTCAGCCGGTAGCGCTCGGGGAAGTTGTCGCGGATGAAGGCGGTGTCGATGGCGCCGTCGATGACCACATGCGCCACGTGAATGCCTTGCGGCCCCAGCTCGCGCGCCATGCTCTGCGCCAGCGCGCGCAACGCGTGCTTGGCGCCGGCAAAGGCGGCAAAGCCGCTGCCGCCGCGCAGGCTGGCGGTGGCGCCGGTGAAGACGATGGTGCCGCGGCCGCGCGGCACCATCACGCGCGCCGCCTCGCGGCCGACCAGGAAGCCGGCCAGCGCGCCCAGCTCCCACACCTTGCGGTAGACGCGCTCGGTCGTCTCGGCGATGGGGAAGCGCACGTTGGCGCCGATGTTGAACACCACCACCTCCAGCGGCCCGATCTCCTGCTCGATGTGCTGGAACAGCGTGCTCACGGCCTGCTCGTCGCGCGCGTCCGATCCGAAGGGGTGGACCACGCCGCCCTCGGCGCGGATGCGGGTGACCAGCGGCTCCAGGTGCTCGACCAGGCGCCGCGTGACGCAGGTGACGTAGCCCTCGCGCGCGAAGCGCCGTGCAATGGCGCCGCCGGTGGCATCGCCCGCGCCGACGACCAGCGCCGCGCGCTGCAGGCGCAGCGTGCGGGTTTCGAGCCCGGCCGCTGCCGGGTCCGGAGTGTCGCCTGCTGCGCCCTCGGCCATCGTCCCCCCCTTCTGTGCTGAGGCGATCAGGTTCCGATGGCGCCACCGTCGCTGCGCCGGATCACCACCGTGGCCGAACGCGGGCGGCCATCGGGCCGGTAGTCGGGCCAGTTGGAGAAGCGGCGCGGCTGTGTCGGGTCGCTGCGGTCGCTGGGTGTCTCGCCGGGGTGCTGGATGTTGACGAACATGGTGCGCATGTCGGGCGTCCAGGTGACGCCGGTGACTTCGCAATTGATGGGCCCGGTGAGAAAGCGCCGCGTCTGGCCGGTCCTCACGTCGCAGGCCAGCATCTGGTTGCTGCCGATGTTGACGAGTTCGCCCTTGTGCATCTGCGTGGCGTGGGCATCGGTCTGGATCCACAGCGTGCCCGCGGGGTCGAAGGCGATGCCGTCGGGGCAGGCATAGAGGTCGCCCTGGATGTTGCCCCTGGCCTCGGGCCGCGCATTGGCCGGGTCGCCGGCGAGCACGAGGTGGTTCCAGGCGAAGCCGATGCCGTCGAAGTCACCGTCCTCCTTCCAGCGGATGATGTGCCCGAAGGCATTGCCGGCGCGCGGGTTGGCCGCGTCCACGCCCGGCTGGCCGGGCGCGCCGCGCGCGCTGTTGTTGGTGAGCGTGCAGTAGACCTCGCCGCTGTCCGGATCGATGGCCAGCCACTCGGGACGGTCCATCTTGGTGGCGCCCAGCAGGTCGCTGGCCTGGCGCGCCTTGATCAGCACCTCGCCCTCGTCGGCAAAGCCGTTGGCAGGCGTCAGCGGGCCCTGGCCGTGCACCAGCGGCAGCCAGTGGCCGCGGCCGTCGGCGTCGAAGCGCGCCACGTGCAGCGTGCCGTGGTCCAGCAGCTCGGCGTTGGCCTTGGCCCCACCGGGCCGGATGCGGTCGCGGCTGACAAATTTGTAGATGTATTCGAAGCGTGCGTCCTCGCCGCTGTAGACCACGGCCCGGCCGTCCTTCGTCACCGCCACCCAGGCGCCTTCGTGCGCGGCGCGGCCGAGCGCGGTGCGCTTGACCGGCGTGCTGGTCGGGTCCATCGGGTCGATCTCGACCACCCAGCCGAAGCGGTGGAATTCGTTGGGGTGCTTGCGCGCGTCCCAGCGTTCGTCGGTGCGCCACCAGGGATAGAAGGCCGTCTTGCGCAGGCCCCAGCGGCGCTGGTCGGCGGTGAGGTTGTCGCCGCCCTCGAAGTAATAGGCCCAGTTTTCCTCGCCCGACAGGTAGGTGCCCCAGGGCGTCTTGCCGCTGGCGCAGTTGTTCAGCGTGCCCAGCACGACGCGGCCCGTGGGGTCGGCGGCGGTGCGCATCAGCGGATGGCCGGCCGCCGGCCCGCCCACCGCAAAGGGCGTGGCGGCGGTGAAGCGGCGCGCATAGCGCGACGGGCGCACCATCTGCCAGCGGCCGTCCTTCTGTTCGATCTCGATCACCGCGACGCCGTGCGCGGCCTGCGACTTGCGCGTCTTCTCGGCCGTCCAGTCCTTCATGCCGTCGGGGTGCAGCAGGCCGTCGTCGGCATATTCGTGGTTCAGGGCCAGCAAGCCGCGGCGGCTGCCGTCCAGCGGGTAGTAGTGGATGCCGTCGTGGTGCATGCCCATCTGCACCGCCTGGTCGACGGCGCTGTTGCTGGCATCGGGTTTCCAGGCCGGCATGTGGCCGGGCACGCCGATCGGCTCGCCCCAGGCGGCGATGACGTCGGCGACATAGCCCTTGGGCACGGTGAGCGCGTCGGTGCGGCCGATCGGGATGCCCTCGAAACCGATGCGCGCGCCCGCCGGCGCGCCCGCGCCCGTGGCGCAGCCGGCCAGCCAGGGCGTGAACAGCGCCGACGCCGCCGCGCCCAGCGACAGCTGCAGCACCGTGCGCCGCTGCGGCACCGACACCTCGTGGATGCTCGGGTTGGCGCTGCGGTTGCTGTCTTCCATCCGGTCGAAGTCCTTGGCCATCGTGTCCTCCTGCTGGTCGTCGGCGGCGGCGGCGCCAAGCATAGCGGCGCGGCTGCAGCCCCCGCCCGCCCGGGCGTGCCCCGATTCCCCGCCGCGGCCGCCGCAGTTAGGGTGAGGGTTCCGCTGCCCACCGAGCCCATGCCGATGATCCCCGCCGCCCTGCACCGACAGACCCTGGCCGACCTGCTGCGCCGCACCGCCGCGCGCTGGCCGCACAAGACCGGCATCGTCTGCGGTGATATCCGCTGGACCTGGGCCGAATTCCACGCCATGGTCGAGCGCATCGCCGCCGGGCTGCACGGTGCCGGTGTCGAGCGCGGCGAGCGCGTGGGCGTGCTGGCGCGCAACTCGCACGGCTTTGCGGCGCTGCGCTTCGCACTGGCGCGGCTGGGCGCGGTGATGGTGCCGGTCAATTTCATGCTCAATGCCGACGAGGCGGCCTATATCCTCGGCCACGCCGGCGTGAAGCTGCTGGCGGTGGACAGTGGCCTGGCGCCGCTGGGGCGCGCGGCGGCCGCCAGCAGCACGCACCGCACGGCGATCGAGCGGCTGCTGTGGCTGCCGTCGGAAGACGGCGCGCCGCGCCCGGCCGACTGGCGCGCGCAGGACCTGGACCTGCACACCCTGGCCGCCACCGAAGGCCAGGCCCCCGAGCCCGCCTTCGGCGAACACGACCTGCTGCAGATCGTCTATACCAGCGGCACCGAATCGCTGCCCAAGGGCGCGATGCTGACGCACCGGTCGGTGATCGACCAGTATGTGAGCTGCATCGTCGAAGGCGGCATGGACGAGAACGACGTCTGGCTGCACGCGCTGCCGCTGTACCACTGCGCGCAGCTCGACGTCTTCCTCGGCCCGGCGGTCTACCTGGGCGCCACCTGCGTCATCACCGCCAGGCCCACGCCCGACAACCTGCTGCCGATGCTGCAGCAGCACGGCATCAGCGCCTTCTTCGCGCCGCCCACGGTATGGATCGCGCTGCTGCGCTCACCGCTGTTCGACGCCGAGAAGCTCGCGGCACTGAAGAAGGGCTTCTACGGCGCGTCGATCATGCCGGTGGCGGTGATGCGCGAGCTGATCGAGCGGCTGCCGCAGATGCGGCTGTGGAACCTGTATGGCCAGACCGAGATCGCGCCGCTGGCCACCGTGCTCAAGCCCGAGGACCAGCTGCGCAAGCCGGGGTCGGCCGGGCGCGCGGTGCTCAATGTCGAGACGCGCGTCGTCGACGACGAGATGAACGACGTCAGGCCCGGCGAGGTGGGCGAGATCGTGCACCGCAGCCCGCACCTGATGCAGGGCTACTTCAACGACCCCGAGCGCACCGCCGCGGCCTTTGCCGGTGGCTGGTTTCACAGCGGCGACCTCGCCACCATCGACGACGAGGGCTATATCAGCGTCGTCGACCGCAAGAAGGACATGATCAAGACCGGCGGCGAGAATGTCGCCAGCCGCGAGGTGGAAGAGGCGCTGTACCGGCTGGACGGCGTCAGCGAGGTGGCGGTGGTCGGCCTGCCGCACCCGCGCTGGATCGAGGCGGTGACCGCGGTCATCGTGGCCAAGCCCGGCGCGGCGCTGACCGAGGCGCAGGTGCTGGCGCATTGCGCGCAGCAGCTGGCGCATTTCAAGGTGCCCAAGGGCGTGGTCTTCGTCGACGCGCTGCCCAAGAACCCCAGCGGCAAGCTGCTCAAGCGCGAGCTGCGCCAGCACCATGCGGCGCTGTTCGAGGCGCGGACGTGAGCCGCGCCACGCCGCTGAGCAGCGCCACCACCCCCAGCCCCACGGCCACGCCCTGCGCGGCCGGCCACTGGTGCACGTGCCACAGCAGCACGCTGGTGACGGCCAGCGCGGCGACGAAGAGCAGGGCCGCGGCCGCCAGCCGCAGCGGCTGCTGCGGCGGGTCATAACGTTCCACGCGCGCCAGCTCGAAGGCCGGCTTCGGAAACCGCGCCGCCACGTCGGGCGGCCGCCAGCCCGGCGGCTTCAGCCACACGCGCAGCCGGTCGGCCCAGCGCGTGGCGCGGCGGCTGTCGGTCCAGAGGTCGCGGTAGACCTGCACATTGGCGGCAATCGGGTCCCAGCTGCGCAGCGGCGAACGCGTGCCGTAGACGCAGGGCTCGGCCTCGTCCTCGTCGGCGAAGCTGCCGAACAGGCGGTCCCAGACGATCAGGATGCCGCCGTAGTTGCGGTCCAGGTAGCGGTCGTTCACCGCATGGTGCACGCGGTGGTTGCTGGGGCTGCAGAACCAGCGGTCGAACCAGCCGAGCCTGCCGACCTGCTGCGTGTGCACCCAGAACTGGTAGAGCAGGTCGATCAGCGCCACGGTGCCAAAGACCAGCGGCGGTACGCCGATCAAGGCCAGCGGCAGGTAGAACACCCAGCTGGTGAGAAAGCCGCTGCCGGTCTGGCGCAGCGCGGTGGACAGGTTGTAGTCCTCGCTCTGGTGGTGCACCGCATGCGCCGCCCAGCCCAGCGCCACGCGGTGGCCGAAGCGGTGGTACCCGTAGTAGAGGAAGTCGTAGCCGATCAGCGCCCCGACCCACACCCACCAGGCGTCGGCCGGCAGCCGCTGCAGCGCCAGGTGCTCGAAGGCCAGCGCATAGAAGCCGATGCCGAACAGCCGCGTGCCCACCGCCACCAGCTGGTTGACCATGCCCAGTCCGATGCTGGCCATGGCGTCGGGCCAGCGGTAGGTGTTGCGGCCGCGCCAGCGGCCGACGGCATATTCGGCCACGATCAGCGCCAGGAAGACCGGCGTGGCGAGGACGATGATCTGGGCGCTGGTGAGCATCACGGCGGCGAAGGGCCAATGGAGCGGTGATGCGGATTGTGGCCACGGCAGACCCGCGATGACCATAGGGGCCGAACCGCGTGGCCACCGCTACGATCGGCAGCACCACAACCCGGCATCAGGCTGCATGCCGGCGGCGCCCTGCGGGAGGCGGCACATGGCCGAGACGTTCTACGAGCACCCCATCGTCAATTCACCCTACGAGTACCCGCGACGGCATTGGGAACTCGATGGCGACGGTCAACCCACCAACCGGCTGCTGGACTTCCGCCGACGGTCGGACCTGATCACCCCGGTTCCCAAGGCGAAGAAGCGCAAGGCGCCGAAGGGCCCGACGGCACAAGCCGAACTGGAGCTGACAGCCGACGACGAAGGCCTCAGCACCGCCGAGCAGAAATACGACCCGACGCCGATCATCAACGAGCTGCGCGGCTACGTGGATACCTGGCGTGCGCTGCCCAATCCCTCGCAGTGGCAGGTCACGCCCGAGACCGCCCGCCTGCTCCAGCACTGGCGTCAGCACCAATTTCAGGGCGTGCGTCCGTTCTTCTGCCAGATCGAGGCCGTGGAGACCGCCATCTGGCTGACCGAGGTGGCGCCCAAGCTCGGCGCCACCGGCAGGAAGTTCCGCGATCACCTGGCCGGCGCGAACGCGATGTCCAACCCGGACCTGTTCCGCATCGCGCTCAAGCTGGCCACCGGCGCCGGCAAGACCACCGTGATGGCGATGCTCATCGCCTGGCAGACCGTCAACGCCGTTCGCCATCCGGCCAGCAAGCAGTTCACCCGCGGCTTCCTGATCGTGGCGCCGGGCCTGACCATCAAGGACCGCCTGCGCGTGCTGCTGCCCCAGGACCCGGACAGCTACTACGCCAGCCGCGAGCTGGTGCCCGGCGACATGCTGGGCGACATCAAGCGCGCGGTCATCGTCATCACCAACTACCACGCCTTCAAGCTGCGCGAGACGCTGGAGGTCACCGCCGCCGGCCGGGCGCTGCTGCAGGGCCGCGGTGCCCCGCTGCAGACAACGGAGACCGAAGGCCAGATGCTGCAGCGCGTGATGCCCGAACTGATGGGCATCAAGAACGTGCTCGTCATCAACGACGAGGCGCACCACTGCTACCGCGCCAAGCCCAAAGAGGAGTCCGAGGCCGAAGTCGACATCGACTCCCTGAAGGGCGACGAGAAGGACGAGGCGAAGAAGAACAACGAGGCGGCTCGCCTGTGGATCAGCGGCATCGAGGCCGTGAAGCGCAAGCTCGGCGTGCCGGTTGTCTTCGACCTCTCGGCCACGCCGTTCTTCCTGCGCGGCTCCGGCTACGCCGAAGGTACGCTGTTCCCGTGGACGATGTGCGACTTCTCGCTGATGGACGCCATCGAGTGCGGAATCGTCAAGCTGCCGCGCGTGCCGGTGTCCGACAACATCACCGGCGCCGACGCACCGAAGTTCCGCAACCTGTGGGACCACATCGGCAAGCGCATGCCCAAGAAGGGTGTGCGCACCGCCGGCAAGCTGGACCCGCTGGCCCTGCCGACCGAGCTGTACACCGCGCTCGAAGCGCTGTACGGCCACTACGCCGAGATCTTCGACAGCTGGCAGGCCTTGGGGCTGGAGGTCCCGCCCGTCTTCATCGTGGTGTGCAACAACACGGCCACGTCGAAGCTCGTCTACGACTACATCTCCGGCTTCGAGCGCACCATCGAGCACACCGGCCCGAACGGCGAGAAGACCGAGACCCGCACGCTGGAGAACGGCCGCCTCAAGCTCTTCCGCAACTACGACGAGCACGGCCAGAAGCTCGCCCGCCCGCGCACCCTGCTGATCGACAGCGAGCAGCTCGAGTCGGGCGAAGCGCTCGACCCGGCTTTTCGCGACATCGAAGCCGACACCATCGAGCGCTTCCGCTGCGAGATCATGGAACGCACCGGCGACCGAGCCGCCGCCGACAAGCTCACCGACGCCGACCTGCTGCGCGAGGTGATGAACACCGTCGGCAAGCCCGGCAAGCTGGGCGAAGGCATCCGCTGCGTGGTGAGCGTCTCGATGCTCACCGAAGGCTGGGACGCCAACACCGTGACGCACGTGCTGGGTGTCCGTGCCTTCGGCACGCAGCTGCTGTGCGAGCAGGTGGTGGGCCGCGCGCTGCGCCGCCAGAGCTACATCCTGAACGCCGAAGAGAAGTTCGACGTGGAATACGCCGACGTGCTGGGCATTCCGTTCGACTTTGCGGCCAAGCCGGTGGTCGTGCCGCCCAAGCCGCCGGTGAAGACGACCCGCGTGCATGCCATCAGCCCCGAACGCGACGCGCTGGAGATCCGGTTTCCGCGCGTCGACGGCTACCGCGTCGAGCTGCCGGCCGAGCGGCTGAAGGCCACCTTCAGCGCGAACTCGGGCCTCACCCTGACGCCCGACCTGGTGGGCCCGTCCACCACCCAGAACCTGGGCATCGTGGGCGAAGGCGTGAACCTGACGGTGCAGCATCTGGAAGACACGCGCGACAACTCAATAGCCTTCCACCTGGCCAGGCACCTGCTGTACCGCAAGTACCGCGACCCGGGCCAGGACCCCAAGCTGCACCTCTTCGGCCAGCTCAAGGGCATCGCCCAGGAATGGGTGCGCGACCACCTGACCTGCGCCGGCGGCACCTGGAAGGCCCAGGTGATGCACCAGGAGATCACCGACATGGCCTGCGAACGCATCCATGCCGCCATCACTTCACACATCAGTGCCACGCTGGCCGGATCGAACGCCGTGCGCGTGGTGCTCGACCCGTACAACGCAGAAGGCAGCACGCGGCACGTGAACTTCACGACTGCGAAGCAGACTCTGTGGGCCACGCAGGGCCCACCGCCGAAGAGCCACGTGAACTGGGTCGTGTTCGACAGCGACTGGGAAGCCGAGTTCTGCCGTGTGGCCGAGCAACACCCGCGCGTGCGGGCCTACGTGAAGAACCACAGCCTGGGATTCGAGGTGCCGTACCGCCTGGGCGGCACGCAGCGGCACTACCGGCCGGACTTCATCGTGAAGATCATCGACAAGGACGGCCCGGATGGGAACAGCGGCCACGACGACCCGCTGCATCTGGTCGTCGAGATCAAGGGCTTCCGCGGCGAAGACGCGGTGGTCAAGGCCGAGACCATGGCCACCCAGTGGGTGCCGGGCGTGAACGCCCTGGGCCGCTACGGTCGGTGGGCCTTTGCCGAGTTCCGCTCGGCGCACGACATCGAGGCCGACTTCGCCCGGCTCGTCCAGCGCGCCTGCGAAGACCAGGAGGATCTCGCCGTGGTACGCGAGCGGGCCAACGAAGTGGCGCTGAGCGAGACCGACTTCGCCTCCCTGCTGCAGCGGCAGCGAGGCGAGCCATGAACAGCCGGGCTCGCCTAAAGGTCTTCGGGCCTCAGGCCCGTGTGCTTGGCCAATCGGGCCAGCATCTTCGGGCCGATCTCATCGCCGTCGTGAAAGGCGAACACTACGTCGGACCAGCCTTCGCGTGCGAGCGTCTTGTGGGAACCCGTCTGCCGCTTGACCCGCCAACCCAGGCGGGCCAGCGCCGCAAGCACGTGGCGTGCCTTGGCCGACGGCCAGACGCTCACGCTACGGCGGGCAGGCTGAAACGGATGTCGAGCGGCTGGGCTTCACCCTGCTCCAGGCGTTCGGCCAGTACGCGCAGCGCCAGGATCTCGGCCTTGGCCATGGCTTCGGCCGCCGTGGCGCCGTACGCCAGCACGCCGGGCAGCTGCGGCACTTCGGCCAGCCACCGACCATCGTCTTCACGTTCGCATTCCAGTTGGAAATTCATGGCTGCGCTCCAGGTCTGCCGGCAGTGTACCGGCCGGGCCTGCTGACGCGATCACAGGGAGGGCCCCAGTGGCAACCAAGAAGTCCGGAACCACTTTCGTCGGCGTCGATGCGCTGAAGCACGCCGACGACAAGCGCAAGAACATCCCGACGGCCGAGTACCAGAGCCTGATGGCGGACGAGGCGCGCAAGCCCGTGCAGGTGGCCTATCCGCGCAGCACGTCGAACGCCGATCACCTGAAGGCCGAGAAGGAGGCACGCAACCACGACCTGGACCCGCAGCTCGTGTGGCGCGGCAAGGACGCCCAGGACTGGACCGACTTCCACGGGCACGACCCTGCCTGGGCCAACCGGGGAATCCTGGACGCTATGCGTCTTGTGGGCAGCCCGTCCGGGAGGCCGGCATGAAGTACTGGGTTGGCACGACCGACAACTCATGGTTCAAGTACTTGCGCGACGCACGGCCGGACGAGGTCAATTTCTGGCAGCCGCGCGGCGGAGCCACCTATGCTGACCTGACGCCCGGATCCTTGTTCCTCTTCAAGCTGAAGCGTCCCTACAACCACATTGCCGGAGGCGCCCACTTCGTGAAGTCGACGGCGCTGCCGATGTCGATGGTCTGGGATGCCTTTGCGGTGAAGAACGGCGCAGCCACGCGCTCCACCTTCGAGTCCATGATCCGAAGGCTTGTCGCAGATCCAGCGCAGATTGATCCCGTCATCGGATGCACCGTGCTCAGCGAGCCGTTCTTCTGGCCCGAGTCGCTGTGGATTGCCGAACCCGTTGGATGGAGCGGCAGCATTGTTCGGGGTCGCTACTACGACACCCTCCAACCTGATGGCGCTGCCCTTTGGCGGCTGGTCGAAGAGCGTCTGCAACGCTTCGCTGCCAAGGACAGTGACCCCGAGAGGTACGGTAAGGCCATGCTGATACGGCCAAGACTCGGTCAGGGCGGCTTCCGCGTGGTGGTCACAGACGCCTACAGGCGACGGTGCGCCATCACTGGCGAAAGCACGCTTCCTGTCCTTGAAGCAGCGCACATCCTTCCGTTCGCCGAAAGCGGCCCTCACGAAACCAGCAATGGCCTGCTGCTGCGCTCGGACTTTCACAAGCTGTTCGATCTGGGTCTTGTCACGGTAACGCCGACGTATCAGATCGAGGTGAGCTCAAGAATCAAGGAGGAGTGGTTCAACGGAAAGGCCTACTACAGCCTTCATGGAAGGAAACTGCAAAGCATCCCGGATCAGGCCACAGACAGGCCGAGCGCTGCCATGCTGCAGTGGCACAACGAGCATCGATTCAGGGCTTAAGCGCATGGAGGTCCGAAACCGCATCAGCTTCACCAGCCTCGTCGGCTGGCCGGGCGAGTACGTCTGCGCCGAAGGGCGCTACACGGAAGGCGACAAGGAACGCCGGGCCGCCATCTTCATCGGCCCCGAGTTCGGCACTGTCTCGCGGCCTGACCTGGTCAGCGCCGCCCGCGAAGCCGCCGACGCCGGCTTCGACGTGCTGATCGCCTGCGCCTTCAACTACGAGGCGCACGCTGCCGAGTTCGAGAAGCTGGGCCGCGTGCCGGTGCTGAAGGCCCGCATGAACCCCGACCTGCACATGGCCGGCGAGCTGAAGAACACCGGCGCCGGCAATCTGTTCGTGGTGTTCGGCGAGCCCGACATCCGCATCGAGCCGCAGGCCGACGGCCAGGTGCGTGTGCGCGTCAAGGGCGTGGACGTGTTCCGCCCGCAGACCGGCGAGATCGAGAGCGGCGGCACCGACAGCATCGCGCTGTGGATGATCGACACCGAGTACAACGAAGAGAGCTTCTTCGTGCGCCAGGCCTACTTCCTGGGTGCCTCCGACCCCTACAAGGCGCTGAAGACGACGTTGAAGGCCGAGATCGACGCCGAGGCCTGGGCCACGCTCCACAGCGACGTGTCGCGCCCGTTCGAGAAGCCGAAGACCGGCCGCATCGCGGTGAAGGTGATCAATCACCTGGGCGACGAGGTGATGAAGGTGTTCGGGGTGGGCTGACAACATGGCTGCGGCGGTGCCGAGCCCTGTTCGGCTGTTTCACATCACGGCCATCGGCAACCTGCCAGCCATTGCCGCAGCTGGCGCGCTGGCCTGCAAGAACGCAGGCCGACCCTACGTGAACATCGCGCACCAAGGCGCACAGGGTGCCCGGTCTGCCAAGCAGGTCCCCCATCCGCATGGGGCCACGGTGCATGACTTCGTGCCCTTCTATTTCGCGCCCCGCTCGCCGATGCTGTTCACCATCGACCGCGGCAACGTGGCTGGTTGCTCGCTCAAGCAACGCGACATCGTGCACGTCGAAACCACGGTTGACCTGGCCGTGGCAGGAGGCGCGCCGTTCGTCATCTACGACCGCAATGCCACGCTCACGTATGCAACGGCCTACACGTCTCTGACGGATCTCGACAAGGTGTCCTGGGACCTGCTGCTGGAGCCACCCTGTCTGGACGGCTACTGCAAATACTTCCACGACGTGCACGCCAATCCGCGCTACACCGATCGTCGCGAGCGCCGCATGGCCGAGTTTCTGGTTCACGGGTCCTTGCCCGTCTCGAGCATGCTGCGGATCGGGGTGATCGACGAGGCGGCCGCACATCAGGCCCGGGGCATGCTGCTGACCCACGGCGTACCATTGGCGGTCGAGGTCAAGCCAGATTGGTACTTTCTGGGCCAGTGATCATGCCCGTCCAACTTATGCAGGGTGACCTGCTCAAGCAGCACGATGTTGACGCCATCGTCAACACGGTGAACTGCGTGGGCGTTATGGGCAAGGGCATCGCGCTGCAGTTCAAGAACAAGTGGCCCGAAAACTACGAGGCGTACAGGGCTGCCTGCAAGGCCGGTGCGGTGAGGACAGGACGCATGTTCGTCTTCGATGCAGGCGCCTACGCGCAGCCTCACTACATCATCAACTTCCCGACCAAGGAGCACTGGAAGGGAAAGTCACGGATCGAGTACATCGTCGACGGGCTGGCCGATCTGGTCGCCCAGGTGCGCGAGCGGGGCATTCGATCGATCGCCGTGCCGCCGCTTGGCTGCGGCAACGGCGGCCTGGATTGGCTGCAGGTTCGTCCGGTCATCGAGCGGGCATTCGCAGGTCTGCCCGATGTCGAGGTGCGTCTGTTTCCGCCGGGCGAGACGCCAAGCGCCCGGACCATGGAGGTCCACACCGCGCCTCCCCGCATGACCCGGGGTCGTGCCGCGATTCTTCGGCTGCTGGAGACCTATCGCCACCTGAACTACGGCTTGTCGAAGATCGAGATCCAGAAGCTGGCCTACTTCCTTCAAGAGGCCGGTGAAGACTTGAGGCTTCGGTTCGTCAAGCATCAGTTCGGGCCGTACTCGGACGAACTGCGTCATGCACTCAACCGCATGGAAGGCCACTTCATTCGTGGGGTGGGCGATGGGGTGGTCGAGGCCGAGATCGAGCCGGACGCCGATGCGCTGATGGCGGCGCAGTCCTTCCTGCGCGAGAACGCCGACGTCGAACTCGATGCCCGCGTTGGCAGGGTCGAAGCGCTGATCGACGGCTTTCAAAGCCCCTACGGCATGGAACTGCTGGCGACCGTCCATTGGGTCGCCACGCGGGAACGGGCGCAGGGTCCCGCTGCGGCCCATGCCGCCGTCGAACGCTGGAATCCTCGCAAGGCGCGGCTGATGCAGGCTGCGCACGTCGCTGAAGCGTGGCATCGCCTCGAACATGAAGGTTGGCTGAAGCCGCTCCCCGCCTGAAGCCGGGCAGCGGCCTCCTCGGAACAGCGCCCGGCCTTCAGCCGCCTGACCGGCACTGCCGGATCGGCCCCGAAGCCGCCTCGGGGAATTGCTGAAAGTTCTGCCCTGTCACGCGCGCTGCGCCTGGCGCCGCCTAGCATGCCGACTCCCATCAGGAGGACCCCGCCATGGACATGCAGACGATCCAGAACTTCCTCAGCACCACCGTCACCGAGCTGGCCATCAAGGTGCTGGCCGCCATCGCCTTCTGGGTGGTGGGCCGCTGGCTGATCGGCAAGGTCATCGGCCTCATCCAGGCCGGCATGAACCGCAACCAGGTCGACCCCACGCTGACCAAATACCTGGGCTCGATCGTCAACATCGCGCTCAACATCGCGCTGGTGCTGGGCATCCTGGGCTATTTCGGCATCCAGACGACCAGCTTCGCGGCCATGCTGGCCGGTGCCGGCGTGGCCATCGGCGCGGCCTGGAGCGGGCTGCTGGGCAACTTCGCGGCCGGCGCCTTCATGCTGGTGCTGCGGCCCTTCAAGGTGGGCGACTTCGTCAGCATCGGCGGCGTCACCGGCACCGTGCACGAGCTGGGGCTGTTCGGCACCACGCTGATCACGCCCGACAACGTGATGACCATCGTGGGCAACGGCAAGGTCTTCGGCGACACCATCCAGAACTTTTCGGTGCTGCCGGCGCGGCGCGTGGAGCGCGTGGCGCAGCTGGCCGGCGGCGTCGACCCGCTGCAGGCCATCGAGCGCTTCAAGGCCGCGGTGGCCAAGATCCCCAATGTCAGCACCGACAAGGCGCCCGAGGTCAGCCTGCTCGACATCAACCTGGTGGGCCCGGTGATCGCCGTGCGGCCCTATGCGCACACCGACCACTACTGGCAGGTCTACTTCGACACCAACGAGGCCATCGTGCGCACCTGCCAGGAGGCCGGCTGGCCGGCACCGACACCGGCGCAGATCACGCGGCTGGTGCAGGCCTGATAGCCTTGCCCGCATGAATCGAATCCTGCTCGTCACCGGCGGCAGCCGCGGCATCGGCGCCGCCTGCTGCCGGCAGGCGGCGGCCGCCGGCTGGGACGTGGCCGTCAACTATGCGCGCGACGCCGCCGCCGCCGACGCGGTGGCCGCGGACGTGCGCGCCCTGGGCCGCCGCGCCATCACCGTGCAGGCCGACGTGGCCGACGAGGCGCAGGTGCTGGCGATGTTTGCGCGCGTCGACGCCGAGCTGGGCCCGCTGGCCGGGCTGGTCAACAACGCCGGCGTGGTGGACATGCCGGCGCGGGTGGACGAGATGAGCCTGGCGCGCCTGAAGCGCATGTTCGACACCAACATCCTCGGCAGCGTGGTGTGCGCGCGCGAGGCGGTGCGGCGCATGAGCACGCGCCACCGGGGCCGGGGTGGCGCCATCGTCAACCTGAGCTCGGCGGCGGCCAGGCTCGGCTCGCCGGCGCAGTATGTGGACTATGCGGCCAGCAAGGGCGCGATCGACACCTTCACGCTCGGCCTGGCGCGCGAGGTGGCGGCCGAGGGCATCCGCGTCAATGCGGTGCGTCCGGGCATCATCGACACCGGGATCCACGCCAGCGGCGGCCAGCCCGAGCGCGCGAAGGACCTCGCCCCGCAGGTGCCGATGAAGCGCGCCGGCAGCGCCGACGAGGTGGCCGCCGCCGTGCTGTGGCTGCTGTCGGATGCGGCCAGCTACACCACGGGCACGGTGATCGATGTCACGGGCGGCCGCTGAGCGGGCGCCTTCTCCTGCGGACTGGGGGTGCACCCGGACCCGGTTGCTGCCGAACATGCAGGCAGGTTCTCCGTCGACCTGCCATGCCCGCCGCCACCGACCGCCACCCCAGCCTGCGCGAGGAGATCGCCAACGCGCTGAGCCACGGCCTGGGCTGCCTGCTGGCAGCGGCGTCGCTGCCGGTGCTGCTGGCCGGCGGCTGGCTGCCGGCACGGCCGGGCAGCGTGCTCGGCGCGGCGGTGTTTGCATCGACGATGATGCTGTGCTTCCTGGCCTCCACCGTCTACCACGCGCTGCCGCCGGGGCGCGCCAAGCACTGGCTGTGCCGCGCCGACCATGCGGCGATCTTTCTCTTCATCGCCGGCAGCTTCACGCCGTTTGCGCTGCGCAACCTCGACACCGACGCGGGGCTGGCCGGCTTCTGTCTGGTGTGGGCACTGGCGCTGACCGGCATCGCCTGCAAGGCCGGCGGGCGGCTGCGCTGCCCGCTGCGCAGCACGCTGCTGTACGTGGCGCTGGGCTGGGTGGCAGCGGCCGCGGCACTGCCCACGCTGGCGGTGCTGTCGGCGCCGCAGATCGCGCTCATCGCCGGCGGTGGCGCCGCCTACATGGTGGGTGCGGTGTTCTTCCTCATCGACCGCCGGTTGCGCTACAGCCATCTTGTCTGGCACCTGTTCGTGCTGGCCGGCAGCGGCTGCCACTTCACGGCCGCCGTCCAGCACCTGGCCTGAGCGTTCACGGGCGGGGCAGCGCGTGCGGCGGCGGCGCCCAGCCGCGGTCGACCAGCATCGTGCCCAGGGGATCGTCGCCAGGGCGCGGCAGCGGTGTCTCGATCGCAGGCGCGGCCAGGCCGCGGCCGCGCCGCCACAGCCCGGCGCGGATCTGGTCGTGCGTGATGCGCTCCACCTCCACCGGCGCCACGCCGCCCAGCACACCCAGGCGCAAGGCAGCGGCATAGCTGAGGTCGACCACGCGGCCGTCGACGAAGGGCCCGCGGTCGTTGATGCGCACGACCACCTCGCGCCCGTTGGCCGGGTTGCGCACGCGCGCGTAGCTGGGGATCGGCAGCGTCCTGTGCGCGGCGGTCATCGCAAACATGTCGTAGACCTCGCCACTGGCAGTGGGTCGGCCATGAAACCCGGCGCCGTACCAGGAGGCCAGGCCGCGCTCGCGCCAGGCGATGTCGGTCGCCGCCGGCGCATACCAGCGGCCGAGCACCTCGTAGGGCTTGTTGGGGCCACCGATGCGCAGCGGTTCGATGCGCGGCTCGGCGTCGGGCACCTGGTCGAGGCCGGGGGGCACGGCACGCGGCGGCCCGTCGCGCACCGTCGGCCGGGGCGGCGTGCCGCAGGCGGCCAGCAGCAGGGCCAGCGCCAGCGCGGCAGCCAGCGCCAACGGCGGACAGGCATGACGGGCGGGGTTCGGCATGAGAGGCTGCGGCAGCGGGCGCCCGCAGTATCGCCCGGCGGCGCCCGGCGGCGCCCGGTCGCGGGGCCGGCCGCTACACTCGCCGGCCCCAGATCCGACCGCCGCCTGGCCCCGTCCGCACGGGTGCATCGCGGCCCCGACCGTGCAGCGCACGCCACCGCATCTTCTGACGCTGACGCTGCTCACCGCCTTGTCGGCGCTGACGCTGAACATGATCCTGCCCTCGCTGCCGGCGATGTCGCGCGAGCTCGGTGCACGCGAGTCGGTGGTGGCGCTGACGGTCTCGGGCTACATGATGGTGTCGGCGCTGTTCCAGCTCACGCTGGGTCCGGTGTCGGACCGGCTCGGCCGCCGACCGGTGATGCTGGCAGCGCTGGGCCTGTACGTACTGGCCTCGCTGGGCTGCATGCTGGCACCGGACATCGGCACGCTGCTGGCCTGCCGGGTGCTGCAGGGCGCGATCATCGCGGGCTCGGTGGTGTCCAGCGCCGCGATCCGCGACCAATATTCCGTGCGCGACTCGGCCGGCAAGCTCGGCGCCATCGCCTCGGCAATGGCGGTGGCGCCGATGCTCGGGCCCATGCTGGGCGGCTACCTCGACGGCGCTTTCGGCTGGCGCGCGGCATTTGCCCTGTATACGGCCATGGGCGCGGCACTGCTCGTCGTGGTGTGGCTGGACATGGGCGAGACGCGCCAGCCGGGGCGGCCGCCGCCGCGCCTGCGCGACGGGGCGGCGCTGCTCGCATCGGGCCGCTATCGGGCGCATGTGCTGTGCGCCGCCTTCTCGGTGGGTGCGTTCTTCGTCTTCGTCACCGGCGTGCCCTATGTCGCCACGGCGGTGTGGGGCATGCCGCCCGCACAGGTCGGGCTGGGCGTGGGCTCGATCACCGGCGGCTTCATGCTGGGCGCGGCGATCACCGCGCGCCTGGCGCCACGGCACGGCATCGCGCCGTTGATCATCGCCGGGCGGCTGCTGTCGCTGCTGGCGCTGGCGGTGGCGCTGGCCCTGTTCGCCGCCGGGCTGTCGCACCCGCTGGCGCTGTTCGGGCTGACGGTCTTCGTCGGCCTGGGCAATGGCCTGACCATCTCCAACGCCAATGTCGGCGCGATGGCGGTGAGGCCCGATCTGGCGGGCACGGCCGCGGGCCTGGGCGGCGCGCTGTCGATCGCGCTGGGCGCGGTGTTGAGCGGCATGACGGCGCTCGCCGTCGAGCGCTCGGCGACGCCCGGGCGGCTGCTGTTGCTGATGCTGGGCTGCGTGCTGCTGTCGCTGGTGGCCGCGCTGGCGGCGAGGCGGCTGGACCGGCGGGCCTGAGCGTCGGGCGGCGTCAGCCCGGCATCGCGTGGGTGAGTGCCTCTAAAGCGGCGCTTGCAACAGCGCCCAGCCCGCCCCACATTGCGGCATGGATGCACCTCCCCGCGCCCGCCGCAAGCTGCCCGTGCAAGCGGCCGATCTGCAAGGCCTGTCGCGGCTGGCCACCGACGCCACCGTCGGCGTGGTCGATCTGGTCGAAGACCTGCACCACACGATCGCGCGCGGCACCCACCCCCTGGGCGCGTCGCCGCAGGGGCCGGCACCGGGCGTGGCCGGTCTGGTCTATCGCGCGGTGCGCGGCGGCGCGCGGCTGGCCGGGCGCGGCGTCGATGCGCTGCTGGGCAAGGCGGCGGCCCTGCTGCCCGGCAGCGACAGCCCGCCGGCGCGCGACGCGGCGCTGGCGGTGCTCAATGGCATCGGCGGTGATCATCTCGAGGCCAGCGGCAACCCGCTGGCGATCCCGATGCGGCTGCGCCAGCAGGGGCAGGCGGTCGACCTCGACCGCGAGTCCCTGGCGATTCGCTTCCCGGCCGCCGGGCCACGTCTGCTCGTGCTGGCCCACGGCCTGTGCATGAACGACCGCCAGTGGACACGCGACGACGGGCACGACCACGGCCAGGCGCTGGCGCGCGACCTCGGCAGCGTGCCGCTGTACCTGCACTACAACTCGGGCCGCCATGTCTCCCGCAACGGGCGCGACTTTGCCGCGCTGCTGGAGCAGCTGGTCACCCACTGGCCGGTGCCGGTGTCCGAGCTGATCATCGTCGGCCACAGCATGGGCGGGCTGGTGGCGCGCAGCGCCTGCCACCTGGCGCAGCAGCAGGAGATGACGTGGCCGCGCCTGCTGCGCGCCATGGTCTTCCTGGGCACGCCGCACCACGGCGCGCCGCTGGAACGCGGCGGCCGCTGGGTCGACCGCCTGCTGGGCGTGAGCCCCTACGCGGCGCCGTTTGCGCGCCTGGGCAAGGTGCGCAGCGCCGGCATCACCGACCTGCGCTTCGGCAACCTGCAGGACGCCGACTGGCAGCACCGCAGCCGTCACGACCAGCACCACGACGACCGCCTGCCGACACCGCTGCCCGCCGGGGTGGACGTCTACCTGGTGGCCGCCACCACCCAGCGGCAGGACAGCCACCCGATGCGCCGCGCGGTGGGCGAGGTGGTGGGCGACGGCCTGGTGCCGCTGGCCAGCGCGCTGGGCCGGCACCGGCGGCCCGCGCTCGCACTCAGCGTACCCGCGTCACACCAGTTCGTGCTGAACGGTGCCAATCACTGGGATCTGCTGGGCCGGCCCGAGGTCTGCGAGCGACTGCGCGGCTGGCTGGTCGAACGCCAGCCGGCTTGAGCCCGCGTGGGGCATGAAATAGCGTGGTGCGACCGGCAGGAATCGAACCTGCGACGTGGCCTTCGGAGGGCCGCATGATATCCACTTCACCACGGTCGCACGCCAAGCGGCGGATTGTATGCGCGCTCGATGGCCACGCCCTCGATGCCACGCAAGTGCCTTGACGCAGCCACCGGTCGTTCCGGGGTCGACGGCTATAATTTTCCGGTTTTGCGCCTGGCGCGCACCACCTGAGGATCCCATGAGCGACAGCAACCCCGGCGCCCACGACGTCCACGAAGGGCCCATCAAGACGCCCAAGCAACTGATCTGGACCGTGGTGGCATCGTTCGTGGTGCCGGTGGTCATCATCATCATGCTGACCCAGTTCGTGGCCAACAAGGAAAGGCCGGCCGCCGGCAGCGATGGCCTGGGCCCCGAGGCGACGGCGCGCCGCATCCAGCCCATCGGCGCGATCGAGATTCGCGACGCCTCGGCGCCGGCCGTGCTGCGCACCGGCGAGCAGGTCTACCAGGCCCAGTGCGCCGCCTGCCACGCCAGCGGCGCCGCCGGCGCGCCCAAGCTCGGCGATGGTGCCGCCTGGGGCGCGCGCGTGGCCACCGGCTACGAGGCGCTGCTGAGCTCGGCCTTGAAGGGCAAGGGTGCGATGGCCGCGCAGGGCGGTGGCGAATTCTCCGACTACGAGATCGGCCGCGCCGTGGTCTACCTGGCCAACCAGAGCGGCGGCAAGCTCGCCGAACCGCCGGCCCCGGCGGCATCGGCCGCCAGCGCCCCCAACTAAGCCGCCTTCGCGCCTGCCAACGCCGCCCGTCCGGGCGGCGTTTTGCCTTCAGGGCTGCGGGCGCAGCCGGTAGCCGAAGCGCGACGGCATCTCGGCGAACGCCAGTTCGTGCAGCGGCCAGGCCCCGGCCTCCAGCGCGTCGCTGGCCGGTCCCATGTCGAGCGTGTGCACCAGGCCCAAGCCGATGTCGGTGAGCAGGAACAGCCGCCCCCGCTCGTCCACCCAGGCCGACTGCGCGAAGGCATCGCGCCCGGTGTGCGAGGTGAGCGCCGGCCGCGCCGGGTCGCCGCCGGGCTGCAGCCGCCACACCCAGGGCGCGGCTTCGAGCTCGACATAGACGCGTTGCGGGCCATTCTGGAAATACCAGGCGCCTTCGGCATCGGCGGCGTAGTTGCGGTGGATGAAGCCCAGCAGCTTGTCGTGCCGGATGCGGCTGCCCTTGACCTGCGGGAAGGGCCCGGCGGCCTGCACGCGATCGTCGCGCATATACCAGTCGCCGCGCGCGTCCAGCGCCAGCCAGCCGTGGCAGTGCGGCACGTTGGGCCACTTGCGCAGCGCGGCCTCGACGATCTGATCCATGGCTGTCCTTCGTCCTCAGCGGTGCGCAGCCAGCCAGTCGCACACCGCCGCCGGCATGGCCTGCACGTGGCCGGGAAAGCGCCCGGCCGGAAAGCCGCAGTGTCCGCCATGCGCGGGCTGCCACAGCGTGACATGGCGACCGGCCTCGGCCGCGGTGGGCAGCGAGGCGGCCGGCACGAAGGGGTCGTTGCGCGCATTCAGCGCCAGCGCCGGTATGCGGATGCGCGCCAGGTGCGGCTTGGCCGAGGCGCGCGCCCAGTAGTCGTGCGTGCCGGCAAAACCGTGCAGCGGCGCGGTGAAGACGTCGTCGAATTCGAAGATCGTGCGCGCGGCGCGCAGCCGCTCGCGGTCGAACAGGCCCGGGTGCTGCTGCCACTTGCGCAGCGCCTTGGGCTTCATGGTGGCCAGGAACATGCGCGCATAAGCCAGGCGGTTGAAGCCGCGGTCGATGGCGGCGCCGGCGGCGGCCAGGTCCAGCGGCGACGAGATCGCGGCCACCGCGGCCACATCGGCGGCCGCGGTGCTGCCGGCCTCGCCGGCCCAGCGCAGCAGCGCATTGCCGCCCATCGAGACACCGGCGGCAAACAGCGGCACGCCCAGGCGCTGACGCAGGCGCGCCAGCATCCAGCCGATCTCCTGGTGGTCGCCCGAGTGGTAGGCGCGCGGCGCGTGGTTGAGCTCGCCCGAGCAGCCGCGGAAATGCGGGATCGCGAACGACCAGCCGCGTGCCGCCGCCTCGGCGGCGAAGGCCTGCGCATAGTGGCTGGCCGAAGAGCCTTCCAGGCCATGGAAGAGCACCAGCGCCGGGGCGCCCGGCGCGGCAGCGGCGAGGTCGACATCGATGAAGTCGCCGTCGGGCGTGGCCCAGCGTTCGCGATGCAGCGGCGGCGCCGCCGGGCGACGCGCGAACAGTGCCGGCCAGATGGTCTGCAGGTTGCCGCCGGGCAGCCAGGCCGGTGCCGGCAGGACAGGCGCCCCCGCGCTCAATGAAGCGTCGACGGCCACTCCTGCACGGCCGGCGGCGGCTCGGGTCGGCCGGGGCTGGCATGGTGGGCGACCATGCGCCAGCCCTGCGCCGTCTGGACATAGACGTTGGTGACGAGCACGTAGGCATGCCCCCCGCCCGGGGCCGTGGGCAGCTGCACGCGCTCCACCAGGTGGTGCACCGCCAGCCCCAGGGCCTGCAGGCGGTGCACCTGCTCGGGCACCGCGGGCACGCCGCCCTTGGCGAAGAGGGCCTCGAAGCTGGCGCGGATGGCCGCACCGCCCACCACGCGCATACCGCCCGGGTGCACGCAGACGACCTCGTCGTCGTCGCCCCAGACGGCCATCAACCGCGCCAGGTCGCCCTGCTGCAGCGCCTCGTAGAACTGCGCTTCGACATCGTCGGCGCCGGCCACCAGCGCGGCCTTGGGCGGCTTCACCCGGCTCATGCGGCGGACCGGCTCAATGCCCGGCGTGCAGCTTCTCACCGGCCTTCAGACGGTAGACGGTGCCGCAATAGGGGCACTGGCCCTCGCCGGTGCTGGCCACGTCGATATAGACGCGCGGGTGGTTGCTCCACAGCGGCATCGCCGGGTTGGGGCAGAAGGCGACGCCCGGGCCCTGCAGGTCCTTGGCGGCCAGTTCGACGACGGACTTGGCACTCTCGGTCATCGCGCGCTCCTTCAGACCTTGGTCAGCCACTCGGCATATTTCGGGTTGCGGCCGTTGACGATGTCGAAGAAGGCCGACTGGATCTTCTCGGTGATGGGCCCGCGCTCGCCGGCACCGATCTGCACGCGGTCGAGTTCGCGGATCGGCGTCACCTCGGCCGCGGTGCCGGTGAAGAAGGCCTCGTCGCTGATATAGACCTCGTCGCGCGTGATGCGCTTTTCCACCAGCTTCAGGCCCAGGTCCTGGCAGATGGCGAAGATGGTGTTGCGCGTGATGCCGTTGAGCGCGCCGGCCGAGAGGTCGGGCGTATAGACCACGCCGCCCTTGATGACGAAAAGGTTCTCGCCCGCGCCTTCGCTGACGAAGCCCGACGCGTCGAGCAGCAGCGCCTCGTCGTAGCCGTCCTCGGTGGCTTCCATGTTGGCCAGGATCGAGTTGGTGTAGTTGCTCACCGCCTTGGCCTGCGTCATCGTGATGTTGACGTGGTGGCGGGTGTAGCTGCTGGTCTTGACGCGGATGCCGCGGCGCAGGCCCTCCTCGCCCAGGTAGGCGCCCCAGGACCAGGCGGCGACCATCAGGTGGATGGTGTTGCCCTTGGGACTGACGCCGAGTTTCTGGTCGCCGATCCAGGTCAGCGGGCGCAGGTAGCAGCTTTCGAGCTTGTTCTCGCGCACGACGTCGCGCTGCGCCTGCATCACCTGTTCGAGCGTGAACGGGATCTTCATGCGCAGGATCTTGGCGCTGTTGAACAGCCGCTCGGTGTGCTCGCGCAGGCGGAAGATGGCGGTGCCGTTGACGGTGTTGTAGGCGCGCACCCCCTCGAAGGCGCCGCAGCCGTAGTGCAGCGTGTGCGTCAGCACGTGGATCTTGGCGTCGCGCCAGTCGACCATTTGGCCGTCCATCCAGATCTTGCCGTCGCGGTCGGACATCGACATGGGATTCCCTCGGGAAGAGTGCAAAGAAGCTTGATTTTAGGGCGCCGGCGGCGCATCCCCGGCGGCCGGCGCCCGCTCGAGCGCGAATGCGCTGCAGCGGCCACCGCGCAGTTCCACGCGCACGTGGTCGCCGCCGGCGTCGGTCCAGACGAAAGTCTCGGGCTCGTCGGCCACCTTCTGGCCCAGGCTGCGCGTCAGCGGCAGGATCTCCAGCAGCTGCATGCCGGTGCGCAGGCGGGCGTGCAGCATGACGGCGTTGTCGATCGACCCCACCGGCCGCCCGGCGGCGGCGCGCATCACGCGCAGCGCGCGGCTGAACTGCAGCAGCAGCCAGAAGACGATCACCGTGACCGCCAACGCCACGCCGGGCCAGCCGTAGCCGACGTAGCCCGCGGCCACCGCGATCACGGCCAGGCCCCAGCCCAGGACCGGGTTCATGCGGAAATCCGGCCCGACAATGCGGCCGATGGATGGCTTGCACACATGGGTGATCAACCTCGACAGGGACGGTGAGCGGCTGCAGCGCATCGCCGGCCAGCTGGCACCCACGGGCCTGGCGTGGACCCGCCTGAGCGCCGTCTACGGGCGCGACCTGCCGGCCGACGAACAGCGGCGCCTGCTCGACGGCGCCGCCTACCGCCGCAAGCACGGCATGGAGCCGGCGCTGGGCGAGCTGGGATGTTACCTGTCGCACGTGGCGGTGATGCGCGCGCTGCTGGCCTCGGAGCACCGCTTTGCGCTGGTGCTGGAGGACGACGTGCTGCTGACGCCGTCGCTGGTGCCGGTGCTGCAGGGGCTGCTGGCCAAGCCCTCGCGTTGGGACATGGTCAAGCTGTCGCAGGTGCACTCGGGCACGCCGCAGCCGTATCTGGAGGTGGCGCCGGGCCACCAGCTGGCGGTGATGCTCAGCCGCTGCACCGGCTCGTCGGCCTACCTGGTCAACCGCCGCGCCGCCGAGGCTTACCTGGCCGGCCTGCTGCCGATGACGCTGCCCTACGACCATGTCTTCGACCAGGGCTGGACCTTCGGGCTGCAGGTGCGCCTGGTGACGCCCACGCCCTGCATCCACGACGAGGCCATCGCCACCACCATCGCCACCGGCGGCGCGTCGCGCAAGTTTGCCTGGCACCGGCGGCTGTCGGCGCACCGCTGGCGGCTCGGTAATGAACTGCGGCGCGTGATCTACGGGCTGCGCGAGATCGCACGCGAGCGCCGCGGCGGCTGATCGAGCCCCCCCCTGCGGCCCTGCGGGCCGCCATCACCACACGCGCCGCAGCCCGACCCCCAGCACGCCCAGCGCCGCCAGCACCGCCGGCCCGACGAACAGCGCTGCCACCGGCGCCAGGCGCAGGATCACGCGCTCCGGCCGCGCGGGGTCGACCCAGCAGGCCGGGCGGCTGCCGCGCGGAAAGCGCAGGTGGTCGTCGGCTGCCGATGCGCGGTAGATCGCGGTGCGCGGCTCGAAGCCGGTGCTGACCCAGGTCTCGCCGTCGGCGGTAATGCGCAGCGCCGCCATCGGCCAGCCGTCGTCGGGCTGCCCCGGCGCGGGCGACGCGGCGTGGTCCAGCACCTCGCACGCGGCCCGCTCATAGACCAGGCGCGCGCGCATCTGGTCCACCAGCGCCGTCACCGTGGGCAGTGCCAGGGTCGCCAGCACGGCCACGCCCAGCGCCCAGGGCCAGGCGCGCGGGGCGCGCCCGGAGCGGCGCAGGTCGCGCTGCCGGGCCGCGCCCACCACCGCGGCCATCGCCAGCAGCCACACGGCGGTGAAGACCCAGGGCGGCAGCGGCAGCGTGGCCACGCCGAGGTCGATCACGTCGGCACCGCCGACGCCGACGGTGGCCGCCGCATCCACCGCCGGCTGCCCCGGGACCGCAAGCCGTGCGGCCAGCGTGTGTGCGCCGCCGCGGGCGTGGTGGTCGGCGATCAGCGTCAGCGTGGCCGCGGCCGACGACGGCCCGGTCCAGCGGCGTGCGGCCACGTCGAACGACCAGCCCGGGGGCTCGGCCACGCGCATCAGCCGCGGCGGCAGGGTGACCGCGACGCTGCCGGCGGCGCCGTCGGCCGCGCCGGCGCTGACGCGGCAGTCGAAGGGCTGCTGCGCCGGCACCTGCGCCGGGCAGTGCAGTGTCAGCGCCGGTGCCGCCCCGGTGGCCGCGCCGGCCGTGGCCAGCAGCAGGGTTGCCGCGGCCCGGCGCAACGCGCGCTGCGTCCGGTGAGGGCCAGGCTCAAAGGCCACGCGCCACGTCCATCGCCTGTCCGATGCATTCGACGGCATGAATCTCCAGCCCCTCGAAGTGCGCCTGCTTCGGTGTGTTGGCCTTGGTCACGACGGCGACGCCGAAGCCGCGCCTGGCAGCCTCGCGCAGCCGCGGGTCTTGGCGCTACACGAGCGTTGCGCGGCGCATTCGCGCACCGGTGCCACCCGCGCAAGGCTCTCGTCGCTGGTGGCACAGACAAGCTTCATCTGCGCCGACAGCAGATCCAGCGCCTGCAGCTGCAGCGTGCGCTTGCCGATGCCCGGATCACCGCCGATCAGCACCACGCCGCCGGGCGCGATACCGCCGCCCAGCACGCGGTCGAGCTCGTCGTGCCCGGCGGGCGGGCGCTGCACGTCGGCGGCGTCGGTCTCGCGGAGCGTGGCCCCCGGCTGGCTTCGGGCGAGCCGCTGGAAACGGTGCTTCGAGCCCGCCCAGCTCGCGGCGGGCTCGGCCGGGACTTCGTCCAGCGCATTCCAGGCCACGCGATGCGGGCATCTGCCCAGCCACCTGGGGCTGGTGCCACCGCGTTCGTCGACGGGTGGGCCGGACCCGCCGCCCGCTGCAATGACCCCGTTGCCTGCAGCGTCGGGCAGTGGCTGCCTGCGACGCCTGCGCGCACCGTTCAACCGGCCCGTCCGGGGCCTGCCATGGACCTGTTGCACAGACCGAGCGGTCTGACGTTCGAACGGCCTCTCGCCGTGCGGCGCAAGACACCCGACGCCTTCGTCGCATGGGTCTTCGAGGCGCGCGAGCGAATCCTGCATAACGACTCCGGCTTCTGGGGCACGGGCCCTGTCGGCGACGAGCGCCGGCTGGTGCTGCACACCCACCACCTGCGCCGCCAGTCGCCGCAGATGAGATGGTCGACGCCCTGCGAACCGGGCACCGCGCGAGTTGCTCGATTATCTGCGCCGATACGGCATGGCACGGACGCGGGTCCCGTCGATGATCGAACCCCCCACCGGCTGGTGCCACGGCTTCGGGCTCTGGCGCGCCGACCCCGCGCAACCGGCGCGTCCGGCGCATCCGGCGCGTCCGGCGCATCCGGCGCGTCCGGCGCATCCGTATAGCGACGAGGAGCGTCTGTTCATGCAGGCGCGCCTTCCGCGCCTGATCGGGGCGCGCACCCACAACCGGCTGCTGCGCCAGGAGAGGCCGGCATGGACCGGCCCAAGCCTGCCGGCACCTGTCGAACAACGGGTGCGCAAGGGGTCGGGCGACCGACTGACCCGCGCGAGCGCGAGATCGCCATCGACACCGCGCAGGGCCTCACGCACCAGGAGATCGCGCGGCGGACCCGTCGGAGGCCTCCTCGGCCACCGCGATGGCCGCCAGGCGTCGCCTGGTCCGACACGCCATCGGCCAGCGTCCGCGTGTGCGGGCCGGCGAAGCGGTCGAACCCCAGCACCTGGCGCAGCCTGCAAGGACGCTGGCGCAGCGCACGGTGACCGGACTCGGCTACGCCAGCGGGCCAGCGCAGCGCGGCCGCGAGGCGTCGGGCCCGGCAGCGCCAGCCAGGCGGGCGCACAGGGAATCCGCAGCGCCGGGGTCAAGGTGCCACGTGGCCCTCATCGGGCCCGTGACATGAACATGATGAACGAACCGGGCCCTAGCGCCCGCCTGCGACCCCCCGGTCGCCGAGGGGTTCTCCCACCAGCGGTGGATGTCTCCCCTTCAAGACGGGACGACTCCTGCATTTGCACGATGCGCGCGGAGGCTGCTTGCCCCGAGCATGGCCTTCGCGCCGCCGCCGCGGCCGGCGAACAGGAGGACACCGATGGACCACCGACCCACCTTGCCGACCCACTCTACCGATCCACTTTACCGGGCCGCGCGTGACGCTCGCGTGACGCCGCGCTGCCCACACGGCACCGCGCCGGCGCCGTCGAACGGCGGCCGCGGCAACGCCCGCACGTCAGGCCCGACCCGGCCTCCAACGTCCACCCCACCCGAGGAATCGATCGACATGTCGAACCTCAGCCCTGCCTCCTTCCCGCTGCGCCGCTGCGCGCGCCCCGGCATCCCCGCGCTGCTGGCCGCCTGTCTCGCCACGCTGCTCGCCGGCGCTTCGGCCCCCGCCCTGGCGCAGCCGGTGGCCCTGGACGCGGCAGCCACCCCACAGGCCGCGGTGGCCTTCGACGACCGCGAGATGGCCCTCTGGCGTGCGGCTTACCTGCGGGTGGCGCGGCTCGCCGACGAGGGAGACGCCGGTGCGGCGCGTCTGGCCCTGCGCATGCGCCATGCCGTCACCCGGTACTTCGGCACCACGCTGCAGGTGACGCCGGCGCAGCTGCGCCGCTGGGCCGCCGTGGTGGCGCAGGACGACTGGGCCAACTGCGACGCGCCGAGCACCGAGACCTTGCAGCTGCTGCAGGGCTGAGGCACGCCGGCGCCACCGTCATCGAACGAGGGTTTCACCATGAGCATCACCATCGAGCACCATGAGGACGTGCGCTTCACGGCGCACGCCGGCCCGCATCGCGTCACCATCGACCTGCCCGTCAGCCATGGCGGCAGCGACGGCGGCATGACCCCGCCGCAGCTGTTCATCGCCGCACTCGGGGCCTGTGCCGGCGTCTATACCGCCGACTACTGCGACAGCCAGGGCATCGACTGCCGCGGCATGCGCATCCACCTGGACTGGGATGTCCACGACCGTCCGCGCCGCATCGGCAGCGTGCGCGTGCGCATCGACATGCCCGATGCAGCGCTCTCGCCGGCCCAGGTGGACGGGATTCGTCGCAGCGTGGACGAGTGCCTGCTGCACAACACGCTCGCCCACCAGCCTCAATTCGCGGTGGAGGTGTCGGTCGCGCCGGACCCGGTGCCGGCGGCTGCGGTGCGGTGCGAGTCCGGCGCCTGCTGCCGGCCGCCGCACTGAGCGGCCTGCGGCCATCTGGCTTCGCGGCGGCAGGGGATTCAGGGCTCGGCCCTCCCTCATCGGGCTCCTTGGGCAGCACCGGCGGCCGCGGCCCGGCAGCGCCATTGAGGCCCGTCAATCCGCTTCGCGCAAGGAGGGACAGACTTGGCCGATTGTGTTGTCGGGTGAGGTGACGGTGTCCCTGAACATGCGCATCGGCGGTTTTTCTCCCCTGCTTCGGCTGTTGTGGGCCCTGCTCGGCGCGGTCGTGATGCAGGTCCAGGCGGCCGAGTGCCCGCAGATCTCGACCTGGAGCAACCAGGACCAGGCGTTCTTTCCGACCTTCTATCCGCCCAGCCGCGTCGAGCGCAGCAACACGCCGGGCTTCAACTACTTCGACTTCGACAGCCAGCAGATGAAGACGGCGCGCAGCACCTACTTCCTGCTGTCCGCCGGACCGCCGCTGGTCAAGGACCGCACCTTCTCCACCTCGATCGGCGTCAACCTGAATTCGTTCGAGAGCGCTGCCGCCGCGCAGGCCATGTTCAAGCATGAGTGGGACTTGTTCTTCCGCATCAACGATGCACGCTGGGGCTACATGCTGCTGGTCGCCGAACAAGGCCAGGGGCTCGTGTGGGACGCGACCGTGGGCCAGGACCGGCAGGTCAGCCTGCTGGCGGTGCACAAGAACACGCTGATCAACATCACGGTGCGCAGCTCATCCAGCGCCGAGGACACGAACGATGGCACCGAGGAGCTCGGAGTCCGTCTGCAGCGTGCCCGCGACCTGATCGACGCCCGCTGCAGCGGCAGCGGCAACATCTTCGCGCCGTCGATCTACCTCGACACCGGGTTCTCGCAAGCCAACTTCCAGCGCGCCCTGGCCGCCGGGACGCTGAAGATCGTGGCCACCGACCAGAACGGCCGCGAGGATCTCGACTGGTCGACCTTCCGGCTTTTCGTGGCCGGCGTCGACAAGACCGGCCATGCGCTGCAAGTGGTGGCGCGGCTCGCCGCCGAGCGCCGGTTGACACACGGCACGCCGGCCGACAAGCCCTACCTGGAGTCGTACGAGTTCCGCCTCGATCCGGCCAAGCTGACGGGCGAGCACAACTTCTTCAACATCGCGTTCAACGGCACCTGGCCGGTGCAACTGCAAATCTGCGACCGCAAGGGCCAGTGCGGCCAGACCGACTACCAACTGTATTTCGGCCCGTTCCTGATGCTCGATCGATTCAGGGACCTGCGCTGCGACAGCACGGTCAACCTGGACGAGGTGCGCTTCGATGCGACCTGGGGCAACCATGGCTACAGCAGCGCCGCCAACTTCTACGTCGCGCTGAGCCCGTCGACGGCGCCCTGGGAAACCTGGAGCGGCGAGTTCTGGACCTTGTCGCTCGATCTGGCGACGGCCGAAGGCAAGCTGCAGTGGATGCATTCGTCCTACGGCGTGCAGCCGGTCTTCCCCAAGGACCCGATCCTGCTGCCGACCGGAACCCTGGTGCAGGGCTACCCCGTGCAGACCTCGGGGCTGGCCTGGAACGCGGGCCGGCGCGAACCGCTGGGCGGTACCGGCGGATGGCACACCCTGCTCTACGGCGCGGTGGCTTTGAGCCCCGGCCTGGGCGAAGGGGCGCTGTGGATCGAGACGACGCCGCAGAAGCTGTGCACCTTGCGCTGAAGCACGGCGCGCTGCCTGCAGACCGGGATTTCGGCCGCCCTCCGGCCGCGTCAGCGCAGGTCGAGTCAGCCCTGAAGCGGCCCCGATGGCCCGAGACGGGCCTGGGTTTGTAAGGCCCCGGGGCTCGCGGTCCCCTACAACCCCCGCACCACGTCCATCGCCTGCTCGATGCGGTCGACGGCGTGGATCTCCAGGCCTTCGAAGGCTTTCTTCGGCGCATTGGCCCTGGGCACGACGGCGATGCCGAAGCCGAGCTTGGCGGCCTCGCGCAGCCGCTCCTGGCCGCGCGGCGCGGGCCGCACCTCGCCGGCCAGGCCAACCTCGCCGAAGGCGATGAAGCCGCGCGGCAGCGGCTTGCCGCGCAGGCTGCTCTGGATGGCCAGCAGCACCGCCAGGTCGGCCGCCGGCTCGCCGATGCGCACGCCGCCCACCGCGTTGACGAAGACGTCCTGATCCATGCAGGCCACGCCCGCATGGCGGTGCAGCACCGCCAGCAGCATGGCCAGGCGGTCGCGGTCCAGGCCCACACTCAGGCGCCTCGGGCTGGGCCCGCCGCTGTCGACCAGGGCCTGGATCTCCACCAGCAGCGGCCGCGTACCTTCCAGCGTGACCAGCACGCAGGAGCCGGGTACCGGCTGCCCATGTGTGGACAGGAAGATGGCGCTCGGGTTGCTGACGCCCTTGAGCCCCTTCTCGGTCATCGCGAAGACGCCGATCTCGTTGACGGCGCCGAAGCGGTTCTTGATGGCGCGCACGAGGCGGAAGCTGCTGTGCGTGTCGCCCTCGAAATAGAGCACGGTGTCGACGATGTGCTCGAGCACGCGCGGGCCGGCGAGCGCGCCTTCCCTGGTGACATGGCCGACCAGCACCAGGCTGCAGCCGCTGGTCTTGGCCACGCGCGTGAGCTGCGCGGCGCATTCGCGCACCTGCGCCACCGAACCGGGCGCCGAGGTCAGCTGGTCCGAATACACCGTCTGGATCGAGTCGATGACGCAGAAGGCCGGCTGCTCGGCGGCCATCGTCGCCTGGATGCGCTCGAGGTTGATCTCGGCCTGCACGCGCACGCGCGCGCCCGACAGGCCCAGCCGGCGTGCGCGCAGCGCCACCTGGGCGCCGCTTTCCTCGCCGGTGACGTAGAGCACCTTCATCTGCGCCGACAGCGCATCCAGCGCCTGCAGCAGCAGCGTGCTCTTGCCGATGCCGGGGTCGCCGCCGATCAGCACGACGCCGCCGGGCACGATGCCGCCGCCCAGCACGCGGTCGAGCTCCTCCTGCCCGGTGGGCGTGCGCTGCACGTCGGCGGCATCGATCTCGCTGAGCGTGGCCACCGGCAGGCTCCTGGCCAGCGACTGGAAGCGGTTCTTCGTGCCCACCGCCGGCTCGGCCGGGCCTTCGTCCAGCGTATTCCAGGCCTCGCAATGCGGGCACTTGCCCAGCCACCTGGGGCTGGTGCCGCCGCATTCGCGGCAGGTGAAGACGGACTTGGCCATGCGGCCGATTGTGCGGCGCGGGGGCGCTTGCTCCGCGCTGGACTGCCGCAGACATGTACTCAACCGGTTACATAAAGACCTTATCGTGCATGTTGTGACTGATCAGTCTACATTTCGTCCCCACAGTCTTGCCCCGCACCCATCACCCGAGGAGAGTCCTGCATGCTGAACTGGATCCGAACCCTGGCGCTCGTGGCCACCACCTCGTTTCTGGCCGCCTGCGGCGGCGGTGACGACCACCCGTCCAGCACCCTGGCGGTGGCGCAGGGTGATGCGCGTTTCTCGATCCTGGTCGAAGCCGTCAATGCCGCCGGCCTGGCGGATACCCTGGCCGGCCCGGGCCCGCTGACGGTATTTGCGCCCACCAACGACGCCTTCGCCGCGCTGCTGACCGAACTCGGCGTGACCAAGGATGCACTGCTGGCCAACAAGCCGCTGCTGACGGCGGTGCTGACCTACCACGTGCTGCCGGCCAAGGTGGAACGCGCCCAGGTGCCGCTGGGCCAGCCCGTCACCACCGTGCAGGGCGGCATCTTCAAGGTCGACGCCGTCGGCCAGAACCTGGTCATCACCGACGGCCGCAACCGCACCGCAACCATCACCGCCACCGACGTGCAGGCCGGCAACGGCGTCGTGCATGTGATCGACCGCGTCATCCTGCCGGCCGACAAGACCATCGTGCAGACGGCGCAGGCGCTGCCGCAGTTCAGCATCCTGGTCGAGGCCGTGGTCGCCGCCGACCTGGCGGGCGCGCTGTCGGGCAGCGGGCCGTTCACCGTCTTCGCGCCGACCAACGACGCTTTCGCCGCGCTGCTGGCCGAGCTGGGCGTCAGCAAGGATGCGCTGCTGGCCGACAAGGCGCTGTTGACCCAGGTGCTGACCTACCACGTGGTGCCGGCTCGCGTGCTGAAGGCACAGGTGCCGGTGGGCACGCCCATCACCTCGCTGCAGGGCCAGACCTTCACCATCGATGCCACGCTGGCGATCACCGACCAGCGCGGCCGCAAGGCCGGCATCGCCGCCACCGACGTGCTGGCCAGCAACGGCGTGATCCATGTCATCGACAAGGTGATCCTGCCGCGCCCCTGAGTTCTGCCCCCGTTTCCCCCAACCCCCCCGAGAGGATAGTCCCATGAAGAAGCTGATGATCGCCGCCGCCCTCGTCGCCGGCACGATGGCCGCGCAGGCCAAGGACATCGTCGACACCGCCGTCGCGGCCGGCCAGTTCAAGACCCTGGCCACCGCGCTGCAGGCCGCCGGCCTGATCGACACCCTCAAGGGCAAGGGCCCGTTCACGGTGTTCGCGCCCACCGACGACGCCTTCGCCAAGGTGCCCAAGGACCAGCTCGACGCCCTGCTCAAGGACAAGGCCAAGCTGACCGCCGTGCTGACCTACCACGTCGTGCCGGGCAAGGTGATGGCCGCCGACGTCAAGGCCGGCCAGGTCAAGACCGTGCAGGGCAGCGCACTGACCGTGGCCACCGCCGGTGGCGTGACGGTCGACAACGCCAAGGTCGTGAAGACCGACATCGTGGCCAACAACGGCGTCATCCACGTCATCGACAGCGTCGTCATGCCGAAGTGACCGCCGGGGCCCGCAGGCCCCTGCCTCACCCCGCCAGGGCCGCCGCGTGCGGCCCTTCTTGCGTCATTCCGAAACGCGGCCGCGCGACGCCTTCACCTGGCCGCGCTGCTGCTTGGCCTGCAGCCGGCGCTGGCGCGAACCGAAGGTCGGCTGCGTGGCCACACGCCGGCGCGGCACCACGGCCGCGGCATCCACCAGGGCCTGCAGCCGCGCCAGCGCCGCGCGCCGGTTGAGCGGCAGGCTGCGGTGGTCCTGCGCCTTGATGACCACCACGCCATCGGCGCTGATGCGCTGGTCGGGCCAGGCCAGCAGCCGCTGCTTGACCGCCGCGGGCAGTTGCGAGGCGCGGATGTCGAAGCGCAGCTGCGCCGCATTCGACACCTTGTTGACATTCTGGCCACCCGCGCCCTGGGCGCGGATGGCGCTCCATTCGACCTCGGCCTCGGTCAGGCGCGGCGGCTTCATCGCCGCGGCCGGCTATTTGGCGGCGTCGCTGCCGCCGCGCAGCTTCTGCACCACGAACAGCAGGACGACCGCGCCGACGATGGACGCGATCCAGCCCGCGCCCTGGCCGGCCGCATACCAGCCCATCGCCTGGCCGACGAAGCCGGCCAGCATGGAGCCGCCGATGCCCAGCAGGATGGTCAGGATCCAGCCCATCTTCTGTTCGCCCGGCAGCACGAAGCGTGCGAGCGCGCCGACGACCAGGCCGATCAGGATGGTGCCGATGATGCCCATGGAAATCTCCCTCTTGCGGGTGCGTCAGTCGGTCACGCGCACCGGCACCCGCTGGGCCAGTGCGCACATGATTTCGTAGCCGATGGTGGCGGCGGCCGCCGCCACGTCGTCGATGGCGAGTGTGCCGCCGCCGGGCCCGCGGCCCCACAGCGTGACCTCGCTGCCGATGCCGGCGCCCGGCACCGGGTCCAGGTCGACCGCCAGCATGTCCATCGACACGCGGCCCACGGTGCCGGTGCGCACGCCGTCGACCAGCACCGGCGTGTCGGTGCCGGCGTGGCGCGGGTAGCCGTCGGCATAGCCGCAGGCGACGATGCCGATGCGCTGAGCCCGCTCGGCCACATGGGTGCTGCCGTAGCCGACCGTATCGCCCGGCTGCAGCTGCTGGGTGGCGATCAGCTTCGAGCGCAGCGTCATCGTCGGCTGCAGACCCCAGTGGCGGATGTCGTGCCCGGGGTGGTCGGGCGCGCTGCCGTAGATGAGGATGCCGGCGCGCACCCAGTCGTTGCGCACACCGCGATGGCGCAGCACGGCAGCGCTGTTGGACAGGCTGCGCTCGCCGGGCAGGTCGTGCGTCGCGGCCTCGAAGGCGGCCAGCTGGTGGGCGATGCCGCGCGCCCCGTCGGCGTCGGAAAAATGCGTCATCAGCGAGATCTCGTCGACCTGCGGCAGCGCATTCAGCCGCGCCCAGGCGCCGCGCAAGGCCTCGGGCCGGAAACCCAGGCGGTTCATGCCGCTGTTCATCTTCAGGAAGACGCGGTGCGGCGTCTTCGTCTTGTGGGCAGCCAGCCAGTCGATCTGCGCCTCGCAGTGGATGGCATGCCACAGGTCCAGCCGCGAGCACAGCTCGAGGTCGCGCGGCTCGAAGCAGCCTTCGAGCAGCAGCACCGGGCCGCGCCAGCCCAGGGCGCGGATGCGCTCGGCCTCGGCCAGGTCGAGCAGCGCAAAGCCGTCGGCAGCGCGCAGGCCGTCGAAAACGCGCTCGATGCCGTGGCCGTAGGCATTGGCCTTGACCACCGCCCACACGCGCGCATCGGGGGCGGCGGCACGCGCCCGCGCGAGGTTGTTCACGAGGGCGCCGGTGTGGATCAGGGCTTCGATCGGGCGCGGCATGGCGCGGGCATTCTGCCAGTGCCCAGGTGTAACCCCATGCTATAAACCGCGCGCCCCAGGACAGGAGACACGGCGCCGGCAGGCCCCACGGCGCTCGCAGTGCGCGCGACACGATGAAAAAAGGTTTTTCGACCATCATGTCGGCGCAGTTCTTCAGCTCGCTGGCCGACAACGCCTTGCTGGTGGCCGCGGTCGAACTGCTGCGCATCAGCCAGGCGCCGGCCTGGCAGGTGCCCGCGCTGGCACCGATGTTCGCGCTGTTCTACGTCATCCTGGCCCCGCTCGTGGGCGCCTTCGCCGACAGCATCCCCAAGGGCCGGGTGATGTTCGTCTCCAACAGCATCAAGATCGTCGGCTGCCTGATGATGCTGTTCGGCAGCCACCCGCTGCTGGCCTACGCGGTGGTGGGGCTGGGCGCCGCAGCCTACTCGCCGGCCAAATACGGCATCCTCACCGAGCTGCTGCCGCCGTCGCAGCTGGTCAAGGGCAATGGCTGGATCGAGGGGCTCACGGTGGCCAGCATCGTGCTGGGCATCCTGCTCGGCGGCCAGCTGATCGGGCCGCGCATCGCGGGCGAACTGCTGGGCCTGGACCTGCCGCTGCTCGACACCGGCGTCGACACGGCGCCCGAGGCGGCGATCGTGGTCATCCTCTTCGTCTATGGCTTCGCCGCGCTGCTGAACCTGAAGATCCCGCGCACCAGCGCGCCGCTGATCCCGATGGACCGCGTGGGTGCGCTGGTGCGTGACTTCTCGCGCTGCAACGCGCGGCTGTGGGCCGACAGGCTGGGCCAGATCTCGCTGGCCACGACCACGCTGCTGTGGGGCATCTTCGGCAACCTGCGGCTGATCGTCTTTGCCTGGGCCGCGGCGGCCCTGGGCTACACCACGGCGCAGGCGTCGAACCTGGCCGGGGTGGTGGTGATCGGCTCCATCCTCGGCGCGGTGGTGGCGTCGATGACGACCCGGCTCGACCGCGCCACCCGGGTGATTCCGCTGGCCATCGGCGTGGGCTTCCTGATGATCGGGCTGGTCTTCATCCGCACGCTCGCGCAGGCGGTGCCCTTCCTGGTGCTGATGGGCGCGATCTGCGGCTTCCTGATCGTGCCGATGAATGCGCTGCTGCAGCACCGCGGTCACAACCTGATGGGTGCCGGGCGCTCGATCGCGGTGCAGAATTTCAACGAGCAGGCCTGCATCCTGGGACTGGGCGCGCTGTACGTCGGCATGACGCGCGTCGGCCTCACCGCCTTCGGCGCCATCACCGTCTTCGGGCTGCTGGTGGCCGTCACGATGGAGATCATCCGCCGCTGGCACCGCCGCAACACCGTGCTGTACCGCGACGAGGTCGAGCGGCTGCTCGTCATTGCCCGCTCCGACCAGGGCCACTGACGGCGGTGTCGATGCTCGAGCGCGCCGTGGCGCTGCCCGCGCTGGCGCTGGTCGCCAATGCCTTCACCTGGGGCGTGTCGTGGTGGCCGCTGCGCGAGCTGCAGGGCGCCGGGCTGCACCCGCTGTGGGCCACGGTGCTGATCTATGCGGTGGCGGTGGGGCTGATCAGCCTGCGTGCACCGGGCGCGTGGGGCGAGCTGCTGCGCACGCCCAGCCTGTGGGTGCTGGTGCTGGCCGCCGGCACCACCAATGCCAGCTTCAACTGGGCGGTGACGATCGGCGACGTGGTGCGCGTGGTGCTGCTCTTCTACGTCATGCCGCTGTGGGCGGTGCTGCTGGCGCGCCTGCTGCTGCGCGAGCAGCTGACGCCGGCGGCGCTGCTGCGCGTGGCGCTGGCGCTGGCCGGCGCGGCCATCGTGCTGTGGCCGGCCGGTGGCGGCGGCTGGCCGCTGCCGCGCACGCTGGCCGAGGCGCTGGGCGTGCTCGGCGGCTTCAGCTTCGCGCTCAACAACGTGATGCTCAGGCGCGAGGCCGGACGCAGCGCTTCGGCGCGTGCGCTGGCGATGTTTCTCGGCGGCGTGGTCGTCGCTGCCGCGCTCGCGCTGGCGACGGCGGCGCCGGCCCCGCCGCCGCCGGCGGCCGGGTGGATCGCCGGCATGCTGGCGCTGGCGCTGGCCTTCCTGGGGGGCAACCTGGCGCTGCAATACGGCGCCGCCCGGCTGCCGGCCAACGCCACGGCGGTGATCATGATCACCGAGGTCTTGTTCGCCGCGGTATCGGCGCTGCTGCTGGGGGCGGGCACGCTCTCCCCAGCGCTGGCCGTCGGCGGGGGCTTGATCGTGCTGGCCTCGCTGCTGGCGGTGCGCGGCTAACATCCACGGCTTCCATCCCACCGCGATGCACGCCATGGCCGAAACCACGATCTACGATTTCGAGGCGCTGTCGATCGACGGCCAGCCGGCGCACCTGTCGACGCAGCGCGGCAAGGTGATCCTGATCGTCAACACCGCCAGCGCCTGCGGCTTCACGCCGCAGTTCGCCGGGCTCGAGCAGCTGTGGAAGGACTACCGCGACCGCGGCCTGGTGATCGTCGGCTTTCCGAGCAACGAATTCGGCAGCCAGGACCCGGGCAGCAACGACGAGATCGGCGCCTTCTGCCAGCGCAACTATGGCGTCAGCTTTCCGATGATGGCCAAGGTGCAGGTCAATGGCGCCGACGCCCACCCGCTGTGGCAATGGCTGAAGAAGCAGGCGCCCGGCCTGCTGGGCACCGAGGCCGTGAAGTGGAACTTCACCAAATTCCTGGTCGGCAAGAACGGCCAGGTGCTCGAGCGCTACGCACCCAACGACACCCCCGAGTCCCTGCGCAAGGACATCGAAGCGGCCCTGGCCGCCTGACACTCCCGGGAAGCCCCATGTTCCAGCACCTCGACGCCTACGCCGGCGACCCCATCCTCAGCCTCAACGAGGACTTCCAGAAGGACCCGCGGCCGCACAAGGTCAACCTGTCGATCGGCATCTATTTCGACGACGCCGGCCGCATCCCGGTGCTGGACTGCGTGCGCCAGGCCGAGGCGCAGATGCTGGCCGAGAGCGGGCCCAAGCCCTACCTGCCGATCGAGGGCGCGGCCGCCGCGCGCAGCGCCGTGCAGCAGCTGCTGTTCGGAGCCGGCCACGAGGCGGTGACGAGCGGCCGCATCGCCACGCTGCAGACCATCGGCTCCAGCGGTGGCCTGAAGGTGGGCGCCGACTTCATCGCGCGCTGGTTTGCAGGCAGCGAGGTCTGGGTCAGCGACCCGACCTGGGACAACCACCGCGCGATGTTCGAAGGCGCCGGGCTGAAGGTGCACACCTACCCTTACTACGATGCGGCCAGCGGCGGCCTGAAATTCGACGCCATGCTCGACACGCTGCGCGGCCTGCGCCCGCGCAGCATCGTGCTGCTGCATGCCTGCTGCCACAACCCGACCGGTGTCGACCTGACACCGGCGCAGTGGCAGGCGCTGATCCCGGTGCTGCGCGAGCGCGAGTTGCTGCCCTACCTCGACCTCGCCTACCAGGGCTATGGCGACGGCATCGCCGAGGACGCCTTCGCGCCGCGCGCGCTGGCCGCCGCCGGGCTGTCGTTCTTCATCGCCAATTCATTCAGCAAGAGCATGAGCGTCTACGGCGAACGCTGCGGCGCGCTCAGCGTGGTCTGCCCCGACGCCGCCCAGGCCGATCGCGTGCTCGGGCAGCTGAAGGCGACCGTGCGCCGCAACTATTCCAGCCCCGGCATCCACGCCGCCGGCATCATCGCCCGCGTGCTGACCGACCCGGCGCTGCGCGCCAGCTGGGAGGCCGACGTGGGCGCGATGCGCGAGCGCATCCTGGCCATGCGCCGCAGCCTGCATGGCGTGCTGTCGGCCAAGGTGCCCGGGCGCGACCTCGGCTACTTCCTCACCCAGCGCGGCATGTTCAGCTATACGGGGATGTCGGCGGCCCAGGTCGACCGCCTGCGCGAGGAATTCGGCGTCTACCTGATCCGCTCGGGCCGCATGTGCGTGGCCGGCCTGAATACCGGCAACGTCGAACGCACCGCGGTGGCGATGGCGGCCGTGCTGGCCTGATCACGCGTCGCCGGGCGTGGCCGCCCGCATCAGGTGGCCACGCAGCCAGCGCTGCGCCGGGTCGGCATCCAGCCGCAGCGGCCACAGCATCTGCACCGACACCGGGTCCATCTGGAACGGCAGTTCGCGCATCACCAGCTGATCGGCGTCGCCGGTGGCCGGCACGAAACGCTCGGGCAGCACGGTCAGCAGGTCAGACTGCGTGACCACCCGCCCGGCGGTGAAAAACTGGTTGACCGTCAGCACGATGCGCCGCCGGCGACCCAGCGCCGCCAGCGCCTGGTCCATCAGCCCGTGCGGCCGGCCCGAGAAGCTGACCAGCAGGTGCTCGGCCGCGCAATAGTCGTCCAAGGTGAGCGCCTGCTTCGCCAATGGATGTCCCCGGCGCATGACGCAGACATAACGGCTGTCGTACAGATGCTGGTGGCGCAGGCCGGTGGAAGGGCCCTCGGACACCAGCGCCGCCACCGCCACCGGAAAGTGCCCGATCGCGATATCGGCTTCGCCCTCCAGCAGCAGCCGACGGGGGTCTCGGGTCGTCAAAGGCAGTAAGCGCACGCTGACTCTGGCTTCTTCGGCCTGCAGCGCCTGCAGCAGCGGTGGTGCCAGCAGCGCGGCAGTGGCGTCGGCCATCGCCAGGCGGAAGACGGCATCACCCCGGCGGGGGTCGAAACGTTCGGGCGCCAGCGCCTCGCGCAGGCTGGCGAGCGCGTCGCGCACCTGCGGCCACAGCGCCTCGGCACGCGCGGTCGGCTTCATGCCGAACGCGGTGCGCACGAACAGCGGCTCGCCCACCGCCTGGTGCAGGCGCTTGAGCGCGTGGCTGGCCGCCGGCTGCGTCATCGACAGTTCGGCCGCGGCGCGGGTCAGGCTGCCGTCGGCCATCACGCGGTCGAAGACGCGCAGCAGGTTCAGGTCGAGGGTGCGGAAATTCATGCACAGTCGCTCAATTTATTAATTTCGCGCATAGCTTACATGTCCATCTTTCAGATTGGGTATTCAGGGTTGACCCTAATATGCGTCTCCATCGAACCTCGATCCGGGGTTCTGCTGCAGGAGTTGTCATGAGCCACGCAACCACCGTTGAAGTTCTTCACGTCGATACGCCCGCCACGCCGCGCGGCGCCACCCTGGTCGGCCTGCTGGCCGGCGCCCTTGTCGCGCTGTTCCAGCGCGCCCCGGCCAGGCCGAGCCGGGCCGCAGAAGCCGCCGCCGTGCGTGAACTGGCACAGCGCGTGGCGGACACCGACCCCGCCTTCGCCGCCGATCTCCATGCGGCGGCCTGCCGCCACGAGTCGCTCGACGATCTGCCGACCCGCGGGTGACGTGAGATCCGCCCGCCTCGGCGGGCTTTGCGGCTGCGCCAGCGCAACGTCGCGGCCAGTGACCGGGTGTGCAATGAAATCGGGTTCATCGACGACCCGCCAAAGACCACCACCCGCTTGACCATCGACGACGACCCCTTGGCGGCCGGCATGGGCCATCGCTGCCCGAGTTGTGGCGCCCCGGTGCAACGCGTGCACCGGCACGCCGTGGATCGGGGGCTCAGCCTGTTTCGAACGGTGCATCGCTACCGCTGCGTGGCCGGCAGTTGCGGCTGGGAAGGCCGGCTGCACAGCTTCACCGGCGACCGCGGCGCGCTCTGGCGCCTGCGGCTGCTGTGGATGACGCTCGGCGCCGCGCTCGCGATCGCCGGCGTGCAGGGCTGGCGCCAGCACCAGCGCCTGCTCGAACGCGCACACCCGGCACAGGTGGGCCTGGGCGGTGCGGAACTGAAATCGCAGGCCACGCCCGCCGGCCAGGACTTCGAGGGCGAGACCCTGCCCACGCACGACGAACGCGTCGCGGGCAACCGCACGCCGCTGACGCTGCGCAACAGCTGCGCCTGGGGCGTGCCGGGCAGCAACCGCTACCGCGGCACCGTCACCCAGGCCCTGCATGCCGCCAACCTGCCCGCCGAGGTGGTGCGGCAGGTGGCCGAGAAGGCCGAGCGCGGCTGGGTGCACGAGCAGGTCGAGATCAGCCGCGAGGGCATCCGCACCCTCGACGGCCGCCGGCACTGGGGCAACCAGATGCTGGCGATGGCCTTCGGCCAGACGCTGTGCTTCAACACGCGCGTCAATTTTGTTCCCGGGCATGTGGAACATGCGGCGCTGTACCGCGCCGACGACCGCCAGGGCCGCACCTATACGGTGATCGTGCCCTACGTGTGCGACAACGTCGCGGTGCTGGGCGAGCGCGGCGAGATCCCCGAGAACGGGCACCGCACCCCCGAGCCCGCCACCTGGGCCACGGCGCTGCTCGGCCTGGGGCTGGCGGGCTGGCTGACGCGGCGGCGCCGGCGCCGACCATGAAGCGCCGCCACGCCCTCGTGCTGCCGGCGGGCCTGCTCGTCGGACTGCCCTTGCCGCCGGCCGCACGCGCCACCGATGCGGCACAAACCCTCTACGACCGTGCGCTGGCGCTGCTGTGCGGCCGGCCGCGCGACCCGCAGGCCGCCGCCACGCTGCTGGAACAGGCCGCGGCGCAGGATCACCGTGGCGCGCAGAGCCTGCTGGGCTGGATGGCCATGAGCGGCACCGGCATGCCGCGCGACGACGCCAGGGCCGCCCGCTGGCTGCGGCCCGCCGCCGCGGCCGGCGACACCGCGGCGCAGAACAACCTGGGCGTGCTGTACGCGCTGGGATCCGGCGTGCCGCACGACCACGCACAGGCCGAACGCTGGTTCCGCGCCGCCGCCGCCCAGGGCGCCGAGGACGCGGCCGACAACCTGCGCGAGTTGCTGCGCCCGGCCACGTCGGGCGCGAGCGCACCGCCGGCCACGCGGGCGTCGCGCAGCCGCCTCCACCCCGTCCTGCTGGCGGCCGGCTGCCGCGCCCGCCGCACTTGAGTTTTTCCGCCAACCGCCGATGATGCGAGCCATGAACCGCTTCGCCCTGCTGCAGCGCCTCAGCGCCACCCTGGCGCTGGCCGCGGCCATGCAGTCGGCCGCCGCCGCCACCGCCGCGCCGGCCTACGGTGAAGGCTTCGTGCGCCACCTGGCACAGCTGATCAACGAATACCGCGAACGGCAGGGCCTGGCGCCGCTGGATGTCGCCGTCGAGCTGATCGACCTGGCGGGCGAGCACAGCCAGGACATGGCACAGCGCCAGCAGCTCTCGCACGAGGGTTTCCGCGTCCGCCTGCAGCGCGCCGGCAGCCGCCTGTGCGTCGAGAACGTCGGCTGGAACCACCGCACGCCCGAGGCCCTGCTCGACGGCTGGCGCCGTTCGCCAGCCCACCACCGCAACCTGCTCGAGCCCCAGGTCTCGCGCATGGGGATCGCGGTGGCCACGCGCTACGTCACCTTCTTCGCCTGCCGGTAGTCGACGCCCTGAGGCAGCCGGTCCGCCCCGCGCGCTGAGGCATCATCGGCGCCGATGAGCCATTTCCTGCTGAAGCGCCTGGCGACCTTCTTCGCCACCCTGCTCGTCGCCTCCATGCTGGTCTTCGCGGTGCTCGAACTGCTGCCGGGCAATGCCGCCGAGGTGATCCTGGGCGATACCGCCACCCCCGAGGCCGTGGCTGCGCTGGAGGCCAAGCTCGGCCTGGACCGCCCGGCGCTGACCCGCTACCTCGACTGGGTCGGCGGCTGGCTGCAGGGCCGCAGCGCCGACAGCATCAGCTACGGCTCGCCCACCGCCGAGCTGATCGCCGAGCGCCTGCAGGTCACGCTGCCGCTGGCGGTGATGGCGATGGTGCTGACGGTGGCGCTGGCGCTCGGCCTGGGCATCTACGCCGCCGCGCGCCACAACCGCGCGGGTGACATCGGCGTCATGGCGGCCAGCCAGCTGGGCGTGGCGGTGCCCAATTTCTGGTTTGCGATCCTGCTCATCCTGCTGTTCGCGGTGAAGCTGCAATGGGTCAGCGCCGGCGGCTTTCCGGGCTGGACCGAGGACGATGGCGGCAGCCCCGGCGAGGCGCTGCTGGCGCTGGTGCTGCCGGCCATCAGCCTGGCGCTGGTGCAGGCGGCGATCCTGGCGCGCGTGACCCGTTCGGCGGTGCTCGAGGTGATGCGCGAGGACTATGTGCGCACCGCCCGCGCCAAGGGCCTGACGCGCCGCCAGGCGATGCTGCGGCATGTGCTGCGCAACGCGATGATCCCGGTGCTGACGGTCAGCGGGCTGCAGTTTGCCAACCTCATCACCGGCACCATCGTGGTCGAGAATGTCTTCGTGCTGCCCGGCATCGGCCGGCTCGTCTTCCAGGCCATCAGCAACCGCGACCTCGTCGTCGTGCGCGACGTGGTGATGCTGCTGGCGGCGGTGGTGGTGCTGGTCAATCTGGTCGTCGACCTGCTGTATGCGATCGTCGATCCGCGGCTGCGCAGGGCGGATGCATGAGCGGGGGTTTCTGGTCCCGCGCGCTGCGCCACCCGAGCTTCGTCGTCGGCGGCGCCCTGAGCCTGCTGCTGGCGCTGGCCGCGCTGCTGTCGCTGCTGTGGACGCCGCATCCGCCGGCCGAGATCGACATGGCGCTCAAGCTCAGGCCCCCGGGCGCGACCCACTGGCTGGGTACCGATACCTTCGGCCGCGACGTCGCCTCGCAGCTGCTGGTGGGCGCGCAGGCCAGCATCCTGGTCGGCGTGATCGCGGTCGGCATCGGCCTGGCGGCCGGCGTGGCGCTCGGCTGCCTGGCCGCCGCGAAGCGCGGCTGGGTGGAGGAGCTGATCATGCGCGCCAGCGATTTCACCTTCGCCTTTCCGGCGCTGCTGACGGCCATCATGCTGACCGCCATCTACGGCCCCGGACTGGTGATGAGCATCGTCGCCATCGGCATCTTCAACATCCCGGTCTTCGCGCGCATCACGCGCGGCGCCGCCAATGCGGTATGGGCGCGCGAATATGTGCTGGCCGCGCGTGCCGCCGGCAAGGGCGGCCTGGCGCATCACGCTCGACCATGTGCTGCCCAATATCGCCAGCCAGCTGATCGTGCAGGCCAGCATCTCGTTTGCCACCGCCATCCTGGCCGAGGCGGCGCTGTCCTACCTGGGCCTGGGCACGCAGCCGCCGCAGCCGAGCTGGGGCCGCATGCTCAGCGAGGCGCAGACGCTGCTGTTCCAGGCCCCGCTGCTGGCCGTCTGGCCGGGGGTGGCGATCGTGCTCAGCGTGCTCGGCCTCAACCTGATGGGCGACGGCCTGCGCGACCTGATGGACCCCAAACTCGCACGCAAGAGGTGACCGCATGAAGATCGAATTCGTTTCCGACGTCGCCTGCCCCTGGTGCGCGATCGGCCTGCATGCGCTGGAGAAGGCGCTGGCGGCGATCGGCGACGACATCGCCGTCGAGCTGTCGTTCCAGCCCTTCGAGCTGAACCCGGCCATGAGGCCCGAGGGCGAGGATGCGGTCGAGTACCTCGCCGCCAAATATGGCCGCACGCCCGAGCAGGTGCGCGAGACCCAGGCGGTGATCCGCCAGCGCGGCGTCGAGGTCGGCTTCGCCTTCGGCACGCGGTCGCGCGTGTGGAATACCTTCGATGCCCACCGCCTGCTGTGCTGGGCCGAGGGTATCGGCCCCGACCGCCAGCGCGCGCTCAAGCATGCGCTGCTCACCGCCTACCACGGCCAGGGGCGCAACCCCAGCGACCCCGAGGTGCTGCTCGACCTCGTCGGCCAGGCCGGGCTGGACGTCGAACGGGCACGCCAGATCCTGGCCGGCGACGACTTTGCGCGCGAGGTGCGCGAGCGCGAGCAGTTCTGGCAGGGCGCGGGCATCCACTCGGTGCCGGCGATCGTCATCGACCGCCGGCACCTGATCAGCGGCGGCCAGCCGCCCGAGGTCTTCGAAGACGCGCTGCGGCGCATCGCCGCCGGCAGCGCCACGGCCTGACGTGGCCCGCAACATCGAGATCAAGGCGCGCATCGACCGCGTCGAGGCGCTGCTGCCGCGCGCCCGCGCGCTGGCCGACGGCGAGCCCGAGCGCATCGAACAGGACGACCAGTTCTTTGCCGTGCCCCAGGGCCGGCTGAAACTGCGCCGCTTTGGGGGGGGGCGCGGCGGGGTGGTTCCCCCGCCCCGGGGGGGGGGGGGGGGCGCGTCGGGGGGGGGGGGGGGGGGGGGGCCGGGGCAAGGGGGGGCGGGGGGGGGGGGGGGGGGGGGGGGGGGGGGGGGGGCGGGCGGGGGGGGGGGGGGGGGGGGGGGGGGGGGGGGGGGGGGCGGGGCCCCCTGACCGCGTCGAAGGCCTGGGCGACTGCATGGAACTGGAGGTCGTGCTGCGCGAGGGCCAGGCCGATGCCGAGGGCGTGGCCATCGCCGAGGCGCTGATGCGCGACCTGGGCCTTGCGGCCGCGCCGCGCGTGGCCGGCGCCTACCTCGACCTGTTGCGTGCCGCGCCGTCACCGCCGCTCACGAGGTAAAGCTTTGTGGCCGCGTCGCCCGGCGCGGGTGCCCGGCCGTTGTCTCGGCTTCACCCCCCGTGGAGTTGCCCATGACCCCGACCCCGTGGCGGCCCGCTGCCGCCCTCGCCCTCGCCCTGACGCTGGGCGGTTGTGTGATCGCGCCGCTGGGCCCGCGGCACGGCGCCTATGGCTACGACGACGGGCCGGTGGTCGATGCCGAACCACCGCCGCCCCGCTACGAAGCGGCACCGGGCGCGCCCGGCCCGGGCCATGTCTGGATCGGCGGCTACTGGGCGTGGCAGCTCGGCCGCCATGTGTGGATCGGCGGCCGCTGGGCGCTGCCGCCGGCCGGCCATCTGTGGGTGCCGGGCCTGTGGCAGCGCCACGACCGCGGTTGGCGCTGGCGCGACGGCCATTGGCGCCGGCGCTGAAGGCCCTGCGGCCGGCTCGACCGTTCAGCGCCCGCCGGCTGCCAGCGCGGGCGGGATCGCCTCGGCCAGAAAGTCGAAGACGCGCCGCACCGCCGGGCTGCCGCGGATCTCGCGGTGCACCGCCAGCCAGCAGGGCATGGCCGGCACCTTGAGCGCCGGCAGCAGCGGCACCACGCCGGGCCAGTGCGCCAGGTTGTAGCGCGCGACGAAGCCGATGCCGGCACCGGCCGCCACCAGCTGGCCGTAGGCGACCTGGTCGTCGGTGCGCAGCACGAAGTGCTCGCGCCCGACAGCCAGCCCGGCGGCCGCGAAGCCGCGGATGATCGTCTCGTCGCGGTCGTAGCCGATCAGCCGGTGGCGCAGCAGCTCGGCCGGCGTGCGCGGCGTGCCGGCGCGTGCCAGGTAGCGCTCGTGTGCGGCGGCGACGATGGCGATGTCGCCCAGCTTGCGCGCCACCAGTGACGCCTGCGCCGGCCGCACCATGCGCACCGCGATATCGGCCTCGCGCCGCAGCAGGTTGCTCAGCGCATTCGACGCCACCAGTTCGACCTGGATCTCGGGCGCGCTCTGCTGCAGTTCGGCCAGCAAGGGCGGCAGCAGCCAGGTTGCGGCCACCTGGCTGGTGGTGATGCGCACCGTGCCGCCGGTGGCGCCGCGCCGCCGCGCCAGCGATTGCGACAGCGCGTCGGCGCCGCCGGCCATCTGGCGCGCGGCATCGACGATGTCCAGCGCCAGCGCGGTCGGCGTCACGCCGCGTCCGGTGCGCTCGAACAGCGGCGCGCCCAGCTGCGCCTCGAGCTGCGCCACCTGGCGGCTCAGCGTCGGCTGCTGGGCACCGAGCCGGCGCGCCGCGCCCAGCAGGCTGCCGGCGTCCAGCACGGCGAGGAAGCTGCGCACCAGGGTCCAGTCGAAACGATCGGGGCGAAGCGCGGTAGTCATACGGATCCGCATACCTCAAGTGCTTGCTTCGGCAATTGTTGCAGACCACGCCGATGGCCACACTGTCGCCATCGACAACACAACCGGAGCTCGAGATGACCCGTCCCACCGTGCTGATCCTCGGCGCCGCCGGCCGCTTCGGCGCCGCCGCCGTGCCGGCTTTCGCGGCCGCCGGCTGGCGCGTGCTGGCGCAGCAGCGCCGCGCGAGCGCCGCGCCGCTGCCGGCTGGTGCCGAGGCGGTGACGATCGCGCTGGCCGATACCGGAGCCCTGGTCCAACGGGCCGCCGGCGCGCAGTGGGTGGTCCATGCCGTCAACCCGCCCTATGCGCGCTGGGATGCCGAACTGCTGCCGCTGTTCGAGCAGGGCCTGGCGGTGGCCGAGCGGCTGCATGCGCGCTTCATGCTGCCGGGCAACGTCTACAACTTCGGCGCCGGCATGCCGGCGCTGCTGCAGGAAGACACGCCGCAGCGCCCCGGCACGCGCAAGGGCGAACTGCGCATGGCGATGGAGGCCGAGCTGCAGCGCCGCGCCGCACGCGGGCTGGACAGCGTGGTCATCCGCGCCGGCGACTTCTTCGGCGGCGGCACGGGCTCGTGGCTGGACCTGGTGATCGCCAAGGACATCGCCAAGGGCCGCCTCGTCTACCCCGGGCCGCTGGACACCGTGCATGCCTGGGCCTACCTGCCTGACCTGGCGCGTGCCATGGCGGCCGTGGCTGGCGACGGGGGTCACCGCGGCTGCCTGCGGCTGCACTTCGAGGGCCACGCCGTCACCGGCCGCACGTTTGTCGACGCGCTGCAGGAGGCGGCCGCCTCGTTGGGCCTGCGGCCCGACGCGGGTTTTTCCCTCCGTGGCATGCCCTGGCCGCTGCTGCGCCTGGTCGGACTGGTGCACCCGACGCTGCGCGAACTGGTGCGCATGCGCTACCTGTGGCAGGTGCCGCATGCACTGGACGGCCGCGCGCTGCAGGCGCGTGTCGGCCCGTTGCCGGCCACGCCGCTGGTGGCGGCGCTGCGGCAGTCGCTGCAGGCGATGGGGCACGGGGCGGCCGTGCCGGGGACCGCCACCGCGGTCCGTTATCGTTGACGGGTGTCCGACCTGCTGTCCGTCTCCGACCTGCGCGTCACCCTCCACACCGCCCGCGGTCCCGCCGATGCGCTGCGCGGCGTGTCGTTCTCGATGGCGCGCGGCGACACCGTCGGCCTGATCGGCGAGTCGGGCTGCGGCAAGTCGATCACCGCGCTGGCGCTGATGGGGCTGCTGCCCGAGGGCGCGAGGGTCTCGGGCTCGATCCGCTTCGAGGGCACCGAACTGACCACGCTGGCGGAGGGCGAGCTCTGCCGCATCCGCGGCGACCGCATCGGCATGGTCTTCCAGGAGCCGATGACGGCGCTCAACCCGCTGCACACCGTGGGCCGGCAGATCGGCGAATCGCTGCGCCTGCACAAGGGACTGTCGGGCGCGGCGGCGCGCGCCGAGGCCTTGCGGCTGCTGGAGCGCGTGCGACTGCCGCAGGCGGCGCAGCGGCTCGATGCCCATCCGCACCAGCTCTCGGGCGGCCAGCGCCAGCGCGTGGTGATCGCCATCGCGCTGGCCTGCGGGCCCGACCTGCTGGTGGCCGACGAGCCGACCACCGCGCTGGACGTCACCCTGCAGCGCGAGGTGCTGGACCTCATCCAGGAACTGGTGCGCGAGGACGGCATGGGCCTGCTGCTGATCAGCCATGACCTCGGCGTGATGGCCGATACCGTGCAGCGCATGCTGGTGATGTATGGCGGCACGGTGGTCGAAAGCGGCCCCACGGCCGAGGTCTTCCGCCGCCTGGCGCACCCCTATTCGCGCGGGCTGTTCGCAGCGCGGCCGCGGCTGGGCCTGGCGCGGGGCACGCGGCTGGCCACCATCCCGGGGCGCGTGCCGGAGCTGATCGACATGCCCGCCGGCTGCCCCTTCGCCGACCGCTGCGCGCTCGTGATCGGCGACTGCCGGCGCGCCTTGCCGGCGGTCGAGACGGTGTCGCCAGGGCACGCGGTGCGATGCATCCGGTGGCAGCAGGCATGACTCCGGTGAGCGACGCCCTGCTCGAGGTGACCGACGTGCACCGGCACTACCGGCTGCCGCGCGAGCGCCTGTTCGGCCCGCGGCCGGTGGTGCAGGCGCTGGCCGGCGTGAGCTTCACGCTGCAGCGCGGGCGCAGCCTCGGCATCGTCGGCGAATCGGGCTCGGGCAAGAGCACGCTGGCACGGCTGGTGATGGCGCTGGAGCCACCCAGCGCCGGCCAGGTGCGCTTCGACGGCCAGGACCTGCAGGCGCTCGACGCCGATGCGCTGCGCCGCGCCCGCGCCGGCTTCCAGATGGTCTTCCAGGACCCGTATGGCAGCCTGGATCCGCGGCGCACCGTGCTGCAGACGGTGTCGGAACCGCTGGCCGTGCTGCACGGTGCCGGCCGCACCGAACGGCGCGAACGCGCCACCGAGGCCCTTGACGCGGTGGGCCTGCGCGCCGCCGACCTCGACAAATACCCGCACGAATTCAGCGGCGGCCAGCGCCAGCGCATCGCCATCGCGCGCGCGCTGATCACGCGGCCCCGGCTCATCGTCGCCGACGAGCCGGTGAGCGCGCTCGATGTCTCGGTGCAGGCGCAGGTGCTCAACCTGATGCAGGACCTGCAGGACCGCTTCGAGGTGACCTACCTCTTCATCAGCCACGACCTGGCGGTGGTCGACCTGGTGTGCGACGAGGTGATCGTGCTGCAGCACGGGCGCATCGTCGAACAGGGCCACCCCGACCAGATGTTCCGCGATCCGCAGCATCCCTACACGCGGCGCCTGCTGGCGGCCGTGCCCGGGCAGTCGTCGTCGGTGGCCGGGGCCGCCGGTGCGCTGCCGGCGCCTTGACGGGACCCACGATGACGGTCCTGCACGGCCCCGGCGTCCACCACCGCACCGCGCCGCCGGCGGAGGTGACGCCGGCTGGCGTCGATGACATCGAACGTCGGGAACCCGGGTGGTGCACATGCTGGGCGTGCGGCTGCGCGGGGCGCGCTGGCAACGCGGCGGGTCGTCTGGCCCGGCCGCGGCCGCCGGTCTGAGCGCCCGCTGCGGGCACCGGCGCCGAACGCGGTAGATTCACACCCCGGGAGGCAGCGGCATGAGCATCCTCGAGTCGAGCGACACGGGCACGGGCGGCAACGCCGGAGCGCTGGCATGAACGACGGGCGCGGCAATGCGCTCGGCACCGCGTCGCAAGCCGCACGCGATGCGGTCGAGAGGGCGACCTGGCGGCTGATGTCGTTCTACGACCCGCCGCTGGCCGACCTCGACCAGGCCATCGCCGCCGACCCCGGCTGGGCCCTGCCGCCGGTGATGAAGGCCGGTTTTCTGCTGAGCCTGACCGAGCCGGCGTTGCTGGCCGAGGCCCGCGGCCACCTCGAAGCCGCGCGGCCGCTGCTGGCGCAGGCCACGCCGCGCGAGCAGGCGCACTTTGCCGCCGTCGAGCAGGTGGCCGACGGCCGCTGGCATGCGGCCTGCCGCACCTGGGACGAATGGCTGCTGGCGCAACCGCGCGATCCGCTGGCGCTGCAATGGGCGCAGCTGTGGGACTTCTACCGCGGCGACGCGCCGGGCCTGCGCCTGCGCCCGGCACGCGCGCTGCCGGCCTGGGATGAAGCCGATCCGCTCTACCCCTGCGTGCTGGCGCTCTACGCCTTCGGGCTGGAGGAATGCAACCTCTACCCGCAGGCCGAAGAGGCCGGGCGCCACGCGCTGTCGATCGACGCGCGCGTGCCCTGGGCCGTGCATGCGGTGGCGCATGTGATGGAGATGCAGGGCCGCTTCGAGGAAGGCGGCGCCTGGCTGCGCCAGCACCAGCCGCACTGGGCCGAGGGCAACGGCTTTGCCTGCCACCTGTGGTGGCACAAGGCGTTGTTCCGGCTGGAGGCGCTGGACGCGCAGGGCGTGCTGCGTCTGATCGACAGCCACCTGAGCGGCGATGCCCTGCAGATCACGCTGCAGCGCGTGGATGCCGCGGCCCTGCTGTGGCGGCTGCACTTGCTGGGCCACGATGTCTCGGCCGCCTGCGCCGCGCTGCTGCAGGCCTGGCCGGCCGGCGATGGTGAAGCGGGCTACTACGCCTTCAACGACGTGCACCGCGTGCTGGCGCTGCTGGGCGCCGGCCAGGTGGCCGCGGCCGAGGCCTGGGTGGCACGCTGCGCCGAACGTGCGCTCGACGCCGCCGAGGCGCGCCGCGCCAACCACGCGATGGCGCGCGAGGTCGGCCTGCCGCTGCAGCGCGCGCTGCTGGCCTTCGGCCGTGGCGAGCCCGATGCCGCCGCCGATGCCCTCTACCCCGTGCGCGCGCTGGCGCAGCGCTTCGGCGGCAGCCATGCGCAGCGCGACCTCATCGACCTCACGCTGCTGGCCGCCGCGGCGCGCGGCAGCCGCCGCGCCCTCGGCCAGGCGCTGCTGCGCGAACGGCTGATGGCCAAGCCCGCCACGCCGCTGACGCGCCACTGGATGGACGCGCTGGCAATGACATGAACAAGCCCGCCGTGCGCACCGAGGAGGAACGCCTGGACGCGCTGCGCCTGCAGGACGACCACATCGGCCAGATGCTGCGCGAGAGCGAGGCCAGCGGCGAATTGCGCGCCGCCCCCAGCTACGGCAGGCCGCTGGCCTTTGCCGACGGTTACGACCAGACGCCGGCCGAACTGCGCATGGGCATGAAGGTCCTCAAGGACGCCGGCGTGGTGCCGCCCGAGGTCGAGCTGATGCAGCGCATCGCCGCGCTGCAGGCCGAGGCCGACGCCTGCGCCGACGAGGCTGCCGCGCGCAGCCTGCGCCAGCGGGTGGCCGAGCTGCGGCAGGCGCTGGCGCTGCGGCTGGAGCAGCTGCGCATCAGCGGCACGCTGTAGCGGCTGGCAAGGCAGCGGCGATCGCCGATACTGCCCCCGTTCACCGGCCCTTCCTGCCGCCCGTCACGGAGCACCGCCATGGCCCCAGCCCGCCTGCAGTTCGACATGACCCTGCGCCCCGCCGGAGCCCGCGCCACGCCTCGCGACACCGAAACGCCCCTGCGCCTGCTGCTGCTGGCCGACCTGGGCGGCGACCGCAGCGTGCCGCTGGCGGCACGGCGGCCGCTGAAGATCGACATCGACGAGTTCGACCGCGTGCTGGCGCGCATCGCACCGCGGCTGGTGCTCGAGCTCGACGGCCAGGCGCTGGCGCTGGACTTCAGCGCCCTCGACGACTTCCACCCCGACCACCTGTTCGACCGCCTGCCGGTCTTCGAGGCCCTGCGCCGCCTGCGTGACGAGGCATCCGATCCGGCGCAGTTCCGCCGCGTGGCGATGGCGCTGGGCCTGGCTCCGGCGGCGGCACCCTCGCCGGGGCCGGCCGCGGCGCCCGCGGCCGGGATGGCGGCCGACCTCGAGCGCCTGCTCGGCCGCGCCCCGCAGACGGCGCCGACGGCCGCCGCCGCGCCGGCCAGCGGCCCCGGCGCCGTGCTCGACCGCTGGCTGCGCGACCTGGTCGCACCCCACGCCACGCCCGATACCGCGCCCGAACAGCGCGCGGTGGTCGACGCCGTCGACCAGGCGCTGACGACGCTGATGCGCCGCGTGCTGCATGCCCCGGCCTTGCAGGCGCTGGAAGCGGCCTGGCGCGGCGCCGACCGCCTGGTGCGCGGGCTCGGCCTCGGGCCCGAGCTGCAGCTGTGGCTGCTGGACCTGTCGCGCGACGAACTGCGGCACGACCTGCAGTCGCACCGCGACGACCTCGCCGCCGGCGCGCTGCACGCGCATCTGCACCCGGCCGCCGGCGCCGAGGCCCAGCGCTTCGGGATGCTGGTGCTCGATCAGGTCTTCGGCCCCGAGGCCGATGACCTGCAGACGCTGGCCGCGCTGGGCGCGCTGGCCGCCCGCGCCGGCGCGCCGCTGCTGGCCGGGGCCGCGCCGGCACTGGCCGGCGCCGCCAGCGGCGCCGAACTGGCCGAGCCACGCCGCTGGCGGGCCATCGACGACGAATCCCTGGCCTGGTGGCAGGCGCTGCGCACGGCGCCGATGGCGCCCTGGATCGGCCTGGTGCTGCCGCGCGTGCTGATGCGGCTGCCCTACGGCGCCGCCACCGACCCGGTGATGCGCTTTGCCTTCGAGGAGATGCCGGCCGACCGCCCGCACCAGGCCTACCTGTGGGGCGGCGGCGCACCCGCGCTGGCGCTGCTGGCCGGCCAGGCCTTCCAGCAGGGGGGCTGGGCGATGGAGCTGGCGGACGCGCTCGAGCTCGACGACCTGCCCAGCCATGTCTACACCGCCGATGGCGAGCGCCACCAGCAGCCGGTCGCCGAGCATCTGATGAGCGAGGAGGCCGGCCAGGCCTTGCTCGACCGCGGGCTGATGCCGCTGATGAGCTACCGCAACCGCCCGGCGGCGCGGCTGCTGCGCTGGCAATCGGTGGCCAGCCCGCCGCAGGCGCTGCAGGGGCTGGTCGCTTAGCGCTTGTCGGTCAGACCCGGCGCACGCCGACCCAGCGTGCCAGCGTGGCGCTGAGCTTGTCGGCGTCGATCGGCTTGGTGAGGAAGTCGTCCATGCCGTCGGCCAGCGCCTGCTCGCGTTCGCTGACCAGCGCGGCCGCGGTCAGCGCGATGATGGGCACGCCGCGGCCGGCCGACCGCTCGCGCAGCGCGCGCGTGGCCTCGTAGCCGCTCATCACCGGCATCTGCAGGTCCATCAGCACGGCGTCATAGGGCCGGCCGGCGGCCGCGGCCTGCTCGACCTCGTCGACCGCCTCGCGGCCGTCCATCGCCTGGCCGACCTCGACGCCCCAGCGTTCGAGCATGGCCACCGCGATCAGCATGTTGACCGCGTTGTCCTCGACCATCAGCACGCGCGCACCGCGCAGCCGCTCGATCAGGGTCTGCATCGGCGGCGGCGATGGCGGCAAGCTGCCCGCCTCGGGCAGCGGCAGTTCGGCCCAGAAGCAGCTGCCGCGGCCGGGCTCGCTCGTCACGCCGACCTCGCCGCCCATCAGGTGCGCCAGTTCGCGGCAGATCGACAGCCCGAGGCCGGTGCCGCCGAAGCGCCGCGTGGTCGATTCATCGGCCTGCGTGAAGGGCCGGAACAGTCGCGCCTGCACCTCGGGCGTGATGCCGTCGCCGCTGTCGTGCACCTCGATGCGCACCCACTCGCCGTCGCGATGGGCGACCAGCTTCACTTCGCCGCGGGTGGTGAACTTGACGGCATTGCTGAGGTAGTTGCCGACGATCTGGCGCACCCGCAGCGGGTCGCCGCGCACCACGCGTTCGATGGCCGGATCCAGCCTCAGCTGCAGCGCGAGGTCTCTGCCCTGGGCCAGGGTGCCGTAGGCGCGGCAGACGGCGCGCAGCAGTTCGCCGAGGTCGAAATTGGTGGCTTCGATCTGCAGCTTGCCGGCTTCGATCTTCGACAGGTCGAGGATGTCGCTGATGATGCCGGTGAGCGACTGCGCGCTCTCGGAGATCTGGTCCAGGTACTGGCGCCGGCGCTCGTCGCCGATATCGGGGGCGCGCGCCAGATCGGCCAGGCCCAGCATGCCGTGCAGCGGCGTGCGCAGCTCGTGGCTGGTATTGGCCAGGAAGGCGCTCTTGGCGCGGCTGGCGGCTTCGGCGTCGTCGCGCGCACGCGCCAGCGCGGCCTCGAACTCGCGCCGCTCGGTCACGTCCTGCACGATCCACAGCGTGCCGCCGCCCGCGGGGTTGGCGGGGTCGATCGCCTTGGCCATCAGATGGGCGATGAAGGTGCTGCCGTCGCGGCGGCGGCAGTCGCCGTCGAACTCGACCACCTCGCCGGCCGCCAGCCGCGGTCCGATCTCGGCGCCCAGCCTGGCGTAGGCCTCGTCGCTGGGCCAGACCACGCGGCCGGGCTGGCCCACGATCTCGCCGCGGGGCCAGCCGCAGATGTGCTCGAACCAGGCATTGGCGATGACGAAGCGCTGGTCGCGCGTGACGGCGATGCCGATGGATGCGGTCTCGAGGATGGCCTCGCGTTCCAGCCGCGCGCGCTCGCTGGCGGTGACGTCGCGCGCGTTGATGACCACATATTCGCGCCGGTCCATCGCGAACCGCGCCCCCGATACCCGCATCAGCACCGGCTGACCGGACTTGGTGACGAAGGTGGTGGTCTGGTCCTGCACCTGGTCGTGCTGGCGCAGTTGCTCGACGAAGGCCTCGCGCCGGGCATCGTCGTGCCAGATGCCGAGCTCGACCCAGGTGCGTCCCACGACCTCGGCCGCGGCATAGCCGGTGATGCGCTCGAAACTCTGGTTGACCATCGCATAGCGGCCGGTCGCCAGGTCGGTCAGCGTGATGACGTCGGGGCTGGTGGCCACCAGGTGCGACAGCATCGCCTCGGACCGGCGCACGGCCTCCTCGGCGACGCGGCGCTCGGTGTCGTCGACATAGATCGACAGCACGGCCGGGCCGTCGTCGGCCTCCACGCGCACGCCGGTGGCGCGCACCGACACGCGCCGCCCGACCCGCCCGGTGATGCGGAAATCGGTCACCGGCAGGCCCTGGCCCGGCGGCAGGCTGTCGAGCTCGTCGATGCGGCGGCGTTCGCGCTCGCGCGAGTCGCCGCTCTCGTAGCTGGCCAGCAGGTCGCGGCCGACCATCGCGGTCAGCGATTCGTAGCCGAACAGATTTACGGCGGCCGGGTTGGCATCGATGACGCGGCCGGCGCGGTGCATGACCAGCGGCGTGGGGATGCGCGAGAACAACTCCTGGTAGCGGGTTTCGGTGGCCGCCAGCGCCTGCCGCGCCTGCAGGTCGGCGGTGACGTCGCGCACCACCCCCCAGTAGCCGCAGAAGACGCCGCGTTCGTCGAAGCGGGGCTCGCCGCTGGCCATCAGGTGGCGCACCGTGCCGCTGGCGCTGCGCCACTGCAGCGCCAGGTTGCGAAAGGGCGCGCGGGTGTCGAGATCGGCCTGCAGCAGATCCAGCGTCTCGTCGTCGCAACCGAACTGCGGCAGGTTCCAGGGCACGGCGCCCAGGTCCCCGCCAAGGCCGAGGTCGAGGGCGCCGCGGCGCTGCGAGGTGGCCGCCACCAGGCGATAGCGTTCGTCGATTTCCCAGTAGGCGTCGGCGGCAATGCCCAGCAGGCTGCGAAAGCGGTGCTCGCGCTCGTCGGCGGCGCGCATGTGGCGCGCCACCACGCCGGCCAGCACCAGCCCGCCCATGACGCCGGCGCCGAGCACCAGCAGGTGAACCAGCAAGCGCAGGGCGCCGGCCGCCGGGGCGCCGGCTTCCGGCGGCACGGGCAGGCCCAGCCCCGGGGGCGCGAGGTGGACGCCCACCAGCGTCAGCGCCATCACCGCCACCACCGGCAGCGCGACGCGCCGCCGCACCATGGCGCACAGCAGGCAGGCCAGCAAGGCATAGAGGGCCAGCCCCGGCCCGGCCAGACGCCAGCCGATGGCCAGCACCGTGGCGCCGATGGCCAGCACCACCAGCAGCACCACCGCGGCCAGCGCGGCCTCGACCCAGCGCGGCGGCACCCGCAGCGCGAGCAGGCCGGCCACGATGACGCCGCCGTGCAGCAGCAGCAACAGCCCGCGCTGCGCCGTCGGCAGGGCCGACGGCAGTTGCGCCACGATCAAGACGCCCGCCAGCCCGAACAGCGCGAGCGTGAGGAACAGATGGCGCGACACCCGGGGCTGCACCTGGGCGCGCGCGCGCTGCAGGTCCGCGCGCGCGAGCATCGGCAGCTCGGCGCCGAGCAACGAGTCGGGCCCGTCGTTGAGCAGCGATTCTTCGATGAGGGTTTCGGAAGTCAAGTCAGCACCCGGCAATCGCGAGAGCATGCCCGGGCCGGGGCCGATTGTGTCCCCACCCGATTGCGGGGTGGGCGTGCGGTCTTGCTCAGACCAGGGGACGTGCGCGCTGCAATTCGTCGCGTGCGGACAGCGCCGCGCGCCGGGCCGCGGCGGCAAAGTCGTCACCGGCGCCGGCATACAGCACCGCGCGCGAGCTGTTGACGACGATGGGCGCGATCGTGGCCGCGGCCGTGCCGCGCCAGCCGGCACGCACGGTGGCCGCCGCGTCGCCACCCTGCGCACCGACGCCCGGGATCAGCAGCGGCAGCGTCGGCGCCAGCTGGCGCACGCGTTCGATCTCGCGCGGGTAGGTGGCGCCGACCACCAGCCCGAGCTGCCCGCCGCGGTTCCACTCGCCGGCGGCGAGCCTGGCGATGCGCTCGTAGACGAGCTCACCGCTGTCCAGCGGCTGCGCCTGCAGGTCGGCCCCGCCAGGGTTGCTGGTGCGGCACAGCAGGAACAGGCCCTTGCCGTCCCAGCGCAGGTAGGGCTCGATGGAGTCGAAGCCCATGAAGGGCGACAGCGTCAGCGCATCGGCCTGGTAGCGCTCGAAGGCCTCGCGCGCATATTGCTCGGCGGTGGCGCCGATGTCGCCGCGCTTGGCGTCCAGGATCACCGGCACGTCGGGGGCGACACGGCGGATGTGCGCCATCAGCCGCTCGAGCTGGTCTTCGGCACGGTGGGCGGCGAAATAGGCGATCTGCGGCTTGAAGGCGCAGACCAGATCCCGGGTGGCGTCGACGATGGCGCCGCAGAAGTCGGCGATGCGCGAGGCATCGTCCTTCCAGGCGCCGGGGAAGCGCGCGGGGTCCGGGTCCAGTCCCACGCACAGCATCGATTGGTGGCGCCGTTCGGCGGCGGCCAGACGGTCGGTGAAGCGCATCGGGGCCTCGGCTCGCTCAGATGCGCCGCGCCAGCGCCGCCGCCATCCCGGTATAGCCGGCCGGCGTGAGTGCCTTCAACCGCTCGCGTTCGGCCGCGGGCAGCTCGACCAGCGTATCGACGAAGGCGACGATGGCCTCGCGCGTCATCGCCTTGCCGCGCGTGTAGTCCTTCAGGCGCTCGTACGGATCCTTCAGGCCATGGCGGCGCATCACGGTCTGGATGGGCTCGGCCAGCACCTCCCACGCGGCATCGAGGTCGGCGGCCAGCGCCGCGGCCGCGAGCTCGAGCTTGTCCATGCCGCGCGCCAGGCTGACGCAGCCCAGCAGCGCATGGCCGAGCGCCACGCCCATGTTGCGCAGCACGGTGCTGTCGGTGAGGTCGCGCTGCCAGCGGCTGACGGGCAGCTTCTGGCTCAGGTGCGCCAGCAGCGCATTGGCGAGACCGAAATTGCCTTCGGCATTCTCGAAGTCGATCGGGTTGACCTTGTGCGGCATGGTCGACGAGCCGACCTCGCCGGCGCGCGTCTTCTGCTTGAAATAGCCCAGCGAGACATAGCCCCAGACGTCGCGGCACCAGTCGATGAGGATGGTGTCGGCGCGCACCACGGCATCGAACAGCTCGGCCATGCAGTCGTGCGGCTCGATCTGGATGGTGTAGGGGTTGAAGCTCAATCCCAGTCGGTCTTCGACGACCTTGCGGCTGAAGGCCTCCCAGTCGAAGTCGGGCCAGGCCGACAGGTGGGCGTTGTAGTTGCCGACGGCGCCGTTCATCTTCGCCAGCAGCGGCACGGCGGCGATGGCCGCGCGCGCGCGGCGCAACCTGGCCAGCACATTGGCAGCCTCCTTGCCGACGGTGGTCGGGCTGGCGGTCTGGCCATGCGTGCGGCTGAGCATCGGTACCGCGGCGTGCGCATGCGCCATCGCCTGCAGCTGATCGACGATGCGGTCCAGCGCCGGCAGCAGCACCTGCTCACGCGCTGCCTTGAGCATCAGCGCGTGGCTGGTGTTGTTGATGTCCTCGCTGGTGCAGGCGAAGTGCACGAACTCGGCCGCGGCTTGCAGCTCCGGCTCGCCCCGGGTGCGCGACTTGATCCAGTATTCGACCGCCTTCACGTCGTGGTTGGTGGTCTTCTCCAGGTCCTTGATGGCCTGCGCGTCGGCTTCGCAGAAGCCCGTCACCAGCGCTCGCAGCAGGCCTCGTGCGGCCTCCGGCAGCGGCTCGAATTCCGCGAAGCCGGCATCGGACAGCGCGATGAACCATTCGACCTCGACCTGCACGCGGCGGTGCATGAGGCCGAATTCCGACAGCAGCGGGCGCAGCGGCGCCACCGCGGCGGCATAACGGCCGTCCAGCGGCGACAGGGCGGTCAGGGGTGAAAGGCTCATCGGGAAGGGTCCGGGCGAAAGGCTGCAGCCGGCACAGCCGCGAGCGCGAGGGCAAACCGGAATTCTAGGCCGCGGCCCGCTCGCGCCAGGTGCTCACCAGCGCAGTTCGAAGCGGCACTCCGGCGCGCCGCAGGACTCGCAGTCGGTCTCGATCACCCGGCAGCCGGGGCGCACCAGCACGGTGGCCAGCCGCTCGAGCAAGGCCGCGACGAAGTCGCATGCCGGTTCGGCGGACTGCACGCCCTTGCACAGCGGGTTGCCGCGGATGGTGACCACGGTCGGACGTCCAGGGTGCACCTGCACCTCACCGTCGCCGGCGAAGGTCCAGGCCAGGCGCAGCAACTCGCCCCGCAGCGCGCGCACCGCCCAGGCCGCGGGCAGGCGGCGCAGCAGCGCCTGTCGCCAGCGCGGCACGTGCATCGCCAGCAGGTGGTCGGCAGCACGCGCGCCGGCGTCACGGGCCACCGCACGCGCGGTGGGCAGGCCCAGCGCCTCGCGCAGCACCTGGTGCAGGCGCCGCAACTCGGCATCACCCACCTTGCCCTGCGGGCGCTGGCACCAGGCGTCCAGCAGGCCGGCAGCTTCGAACAAGGTCTGGCTGGCGCGGCTGCCCACCCGCATCGGCAGCACCTCGGCGATGCCGGTGATGCTGCTGCCGGCCAGCCAGGCGGGGGCAGCATCGGTGGCGGCAGACGAAGGTGTCATGGCATCCTGGCAATCGACCTCGGCAAGCTATCGCCTCATGCTGGCGCCGGGATTGCGCTCGATCAAGACATCGGCGTTCGATTTGTATACCCTGATGGGTATTTGATGCACACCGCCTGCTGTCGCATGCGTGGCTTGATCAAATTCAAGACATGCTTGCGGCTCCTCTCCCGACACCGAGACCGCCCATGGCTCAAGCTCCCACCCCCACCGGCTTCCCCGACGCCGCGGCCACCTGGAACCGCCGCTTCGAGGCCGAGGGCTTCCTCTTCGGCACCGAGCCCAACGGCTGGCTGCGCGAACATGCCGGCGTCTGGTCGCCCGGCAGCCGCGTGCTGTGCGTGGCCGACGGCGAGGGCCGCAACAGCGTCTGGCTGGCCCGGCAGGGCCTGCAGGTGCAGGCCTTCGACATCTCGCCCGTGGGCGTGGCCAAGGCGCGGGCGCTGGCGGCGCGCGCGGGCGTGCAGGTCGACTACGAAGTGGCCGACTGCGACAGCTGGGCCTGGCCCGAGGCCACCTTCGACGGCGTGGCCGCGATCTTCGTCCAGTTTGCCGATCCGGCCCTGCGCACGCGGCTGTTCCGGCGCATGGCGGCCGCGCTCGAGCCCGGCGGCACGCTGGTGCTGCAGGGCTATACCCCGAAGCAGCTGGACTACCGCACCGGCGGCCCGCCGCAGGTGGAGCACCTGTATACCGAGGACCTGCTGCGCGGGGCTTTTGCCGCGCTGGACATCGTCGAACTGCGCAGCTGGGAGGCCGACCTGGCCGAAGGCAGCGGCCACCGCGGCCGCTCGGCGCTGATCGGGCTGGTCGCCCGCCGCCCATGAACAACGCCACCACCCCCCCGCCGGCCGGCCGCGCCGCCGATGCCGCCGATGCCGCCGACAGCGACAGCTCGGTCGCCGTCGTCTCGCTCTACCAGAAGCACCGCAAGATCTACGCGCGCGCCGTCACCGGGCTGTTCGACAGGTGGCGCTGGACGCTGGTGTGGGCGACGCAGATCCTCTTCTACGGTCTGCCCTGGCTAATGTGGAACGACCGCCAGGCGGTGCTTTTCGACCTCGTGTCGCGGCGCTTCTACATCTTCGGCCTGGTGCTCTACCCGCAGGACCTGATCTACCTGTCGGCACTGCTGATGATCAGCGCCTATGCGCTCTTTCTCTTCACCGCCGTGGCCGGGCGGCTTTGGTGCGGCTATGCCTGCCCGCAGACGGTCTATACCGAAATCTACATGTGGATCGAGCGCAAGCTCGAAGGCGACCGCCTGCGCCGCATGAAGCTCGACGAGGGCCCCTGGACCTTCGAGAAGCTCTGGCGCAAGGGCGGCAAGCAATTGGCCTGGATCGCCTTCGGCCTGTGGACCGGCTTCACCTTCGTCGGCTATTTCACGCCGATCCGCACGCTGGGCGGCGCCATGGCCTCGATGGGGCTGGGGCCCTGGGAGACCTTCTGGATCCTCTTCTACGGCTTTGCCACCTACGGCAATGCCGGCTTCATGCGCGAGCAGGTGTGCAAATACATGTGCCCCTACGCGCGCTTCCAGAGCGCGATGTTCGACAAGGACACGCTCATCATCAGCTACGACAGCGAACGCGGCGAGCCGCGCGGCGCGCGCAACAAGAAGATCGACCACAAGCAGGCCGGGCTGGGCGCCTGCGTGGACTGCGGGCTGTGCGTGCAGGTGTGCCCGACCGGCATCGACATCCGCAACGGGCTGCAGTACGAATGCATCGGCTGCGCCGCCTGCATCGATGTCTGCGACGGCGTGATGGACAAGATGGGCTACCCGCGCGGGCTGGTGCGCTATGCCACCCAGAACGGCCTCGCCCAGCACCTGGACAAGGCCCAGATGATCCGCCGCATCCTGCGGCCGCGCGTGCTCGTCTATACGGCCATCCTGCTCGTCATCGTCGGCGCCTTTGCGTGGAGCATCGCGGTGCGCGACCCCTTCCGCGTCGACGTCGTGCGCGACCGTTCGTCGCTGGCGCGCATCGTCGAGGACGGCCGCGTCGAGAATATCTACCGGCTGCAGGTGATGAACAACGCCGAGCAGCCGCAGACCTACCGCTTCACGGTCGACGGCCTGCCGGGCATGGTGATCACCGACAGGCCCGAGGTCATGGTCGGCCCCGCCGCCGCCTTGTGGGTGACGCTGCACGTGCAGGTGCCGCACGAGGCCGGCCGCCAGGCCGGGGCCGGCGCGCACCCGATGCATTTCGGCATCGAGCGCGTACCCGCCCATGCCGGCGACGCATCGGTGACGCTGCGCGAGAAGTCGACCTTCGTCGTGCCGCGGTAGGTGCCCGCAGCGGCCGCGGCGGCCGCGTCCCCGGCGGTCAGCCTTGCAGCCGCGCCACCAGGGCCTGGGTGAAGGCCCGCGTGCCGGCGCGGCCGCCCAGGTCGCCGGTGCGCACCTGGTCGACGTTGAGCGTGGCATCGATGGCCTGGCGCAAGCGGGTCGCCAGGTCGGAGCGGCCGACATGGTCGAGCATCATCGCGGCGGCCAGCAGCAGCGCCGTCGGGTTGGCCTTGCCCAGGCCGGCGATGTCGGGCGCCGACCCGTGCACGGCTTCGAAGATCGCCGCATCGGCACCGATGTTGGCGCCCGGCGCCATGCCCAGGCCGCCCACCAGTCCGGCCACCAGATCGGACAGGATGTCGCCGAAGAGGTTGGTCGTCACCAGCACGTCGAACTGCCAGGGGTCGAGCACCAGCTTCATCGCACAGGCATCGACGATCACCGTGTCCATGGCGATCCGGCCCTTGTAGGTCTGCTCGTACATCTGCTCGGCCGTCTCCTTGAAGATGCCGGTCAGGGCTTTCATGATGTTGGCCTTGTGCACGATCGTCACCTTCTTGCGGCCGGTGGCGATGGCGTGGCGGAAGGCAAAATCGAGGATGTGCCGGCAGCCGGCGCGCGTATTGATGCCGGTGGCCATGGCCACCGCATGCGGGTCGTCGTCGATCTGCACGTAGTGCTCGTGGCCGATATACAGGCCCTCGAGGTTCTCGCGCACGACCACGAGGTCGATGTTGTCGAAGCGCCCGCCGGGCACGAGGGTGCGCGCAGGCCGCAGGTTGGCATAGAGCTGGAAGGCCTCGCGCAGGCGCACATTCGAGCTGCGGTAGCCGCCGCCGGATGGCGTCTCCAGCGGCCCCTTCAGTGCCAGCCGCGTGCGGCGGATGCTGTCCAGCGTGGCCGGCGGCAAGGGGTCGTTCGCCACCTTCACACCTTCCAGGCCGGCGATCTGCGTGTCCCATTCGAAGGGCGCCCCCAGTGCATCCAGCGCGGCCAGCGTGGCGTCGACGATCTCGGGGCCGATGCCGTCGCCGGGAATCAGGGTGGCGGGAATGCGGGTGGTCATGGCAGCGCCTTGAACGGCCTCCCGGAGGGTTCAGAATTTTGGCGCTGCAGGGCCTGCGCGTGCGGCGTGATCTGCCGCGCCCGACCGATGCGCCGACGCTGACCGACCAGGCGGTGACGCACGACCTCGACGAGGTGGTGGCCCCTGGGGTCGCTCCGCTGCGCGGCGGGGGGGGGGGGGGGGGTATAGCCGCCGTCGATCACGAACTGCTCGCCGGTGGTGTAGGCCGAGGCATCGCTGGCCAGGTAGACGGCGATGCCGCCGAAGTCGTCGCCCTCGCCCCAGCGGCGCGCCGGGATGCGCGGCAGCACCGCCCCGGCAAATTTCTCGTTGGCCACCGAGCGCTCGGTCATCTCGGTGACGATCCAGCCCGGCAGGATCGAATTGACGCGGATGCGGTGGCGCGCCAGCTCCACCGCCAGTGCGCGCACGAAGGACGTCACCGCACCCTTGCTGGCGCCATAGTGGCTGTTGCGCGCCGCGCCTTCCAGCGCCGCGGTGCTGGCGGTGGCCACCAGCACGCCACCCTGACCGTGGGCCACCATGTGCCGCGCGGCGGCGCGGAAGGTCAGGAAGACGCCCTCGACGTTGATGCGCTGCACGCGGCGGAACTCCTCCAGGCTCATCTCCATCATCGGCGTGCCCTTGCCCGAGACGCCGGCATTGGCGAAGCAGGCGTCGACGCGGCCGAGCGCGGCCACCGCCGCATCGAAGGCCTGCGCCACCTGCGCCTCGTCGCCGACGTCGCAGACCTGGGCATGCACGCGGGCGGCATCGCCGCATTCGGCGGCCAGCGCGGCGCGCGCCTGTTCGGTCTTCTCGGCGCGCGATCCCCAGATCGAGACATGGGCGCCGGCGGCCAGCAGCGCGCGCGCCATGCCGTAACCGATGCCGCCGTTGCCGCCGGTAATCACGGCGCCGCGGCCGCTGAGGTCGAAGGGTTGGAACATGGGCAGCCTCCTGTCGCCATGCGTGATGGCGGCTGCCGGCGATCATAGGACGCGGTCGCAGGCGCACGCGTGCCAGCGGCTTCGGGTTAGCCTCGGCCCCATGCACCTTGCCAGCATCCTCGATCGCGTCGCGGGCCTCGGGTCCGACAAGTGGCGCGTGCACATCCGTGCGCGCCAGATGATGAACCGCGGTGAAGCCGTCATCCTGCTCACCATCGGCGAGCCCGACCAGCCCACGCCGGCCGAACTGGTCGATGCCGCGCACCGCGCCATGCGCGCCGGCCGCACCGGCTATTCCAGCGGGCGCGGCGAGGCCTCGGTGCTGAAGGCGCTGGCCGCGAAGTACAGCGCCCGCAGCGGCCGCACCATCGGCAGCGACCAGTTCATCTGGGTGCCGGGCACGCAGAGCGCGCTCTTCCTGCTGCTGATGGCGCTGGTGGAGACCGGCGACGAGGTGATCGTCGCCGACCCCTGCTACGCCACTTACCACGGGCTGGTGCGCGCCACCGGCGCCACCACCGTGCCGGTGGCGTTGCGGGAGGCCCGCGGCTTCCGGCTCGACGCCGACGACGTGGCACGCGCGGTGACACCGCGCACGCGCGTGATCTTCCTGAACTCGCCGCACAACCCCACGGGCGCGGTGCTGTCGCGCGACGACATCCGTGCCATCGGCGAGGTGGCGAAGGCCCACGACCTGTGGATCCTCAGCGACGAGGTCTACGAGTCGCTGGTCTTCGCCGGCAGCACCTTCGCCTCGCCCTTCGACGAGGCCGACCTCGCCGAGCGCACGGTGGTGGCCTCGTCGCTGTCGAAGTCGCACGCGGCGCCGGGTTTTCGTGCCGGCTGGTGTGCGGGGTCGCCGGCCTTCATCGCGCGGCTGCTGCCGCTGGCCGAAACGATGCTGTTCGGGGCCCAGCCATTCATCGCCGACATGGCGGCCGAGGCGCTGTCGCGCGACTTCGCCATCACCGCGCAGATGCGCGACGCCTATGCCGCGCGTGCCCGCCATGTGGCCGAGGCGCTGGCCGGTGTGCCGGGGCTGCGTGTGCACCCTCCGCAGGCCGGCATGTTCGTGATGCTGTCGGTCGACGGGCTGGGCCTGGACGGCGAGGCCTTTGCCTTCCGGCTGCTCGACGAGGAGCAGGTCGCGGTGATGCCGGGCGCCGCCTTCGGCGACGCCGCCGCCGGCATGGTGCGGCTGAGCCTGACGGTGCCCGATGCGGCGCTGGCCGAGGGCTGCACGCGCATCGCCGCGCTGGCGCGGCGGCTGCGCGTCCGCTGAACCGGCGGCCTATCTCGCCGTCGGCATGATGAACTCGGCGCCCTTGCCGATGCTGTCGGGCCAGCGCTGCATCACGCTCTTCTGCCTGGTATAGAAGCGCACGCCTTCCTCGCCGTAGGCGTGCATGTCGCCGAACAGGCTGCGCTTCCAGCCGCCGAAGCCGTGCCAGGCCATCGGCACCGGGATCGGCACGTTGATGCCGACCATGCCCACCTGCACGCGGCGCGCGAATTCGCGCGCCACGCCGCCGTCGCTGGTGAAGCAGGCCACGCCGTTGCCGTATTCGTGGTCGTTGACCAGCTGCACGGCAGCAGCGAAGTCCGGCACGCGCACGCAGGCGAGCACGGGGCCGAAGATCTCTTCCTGGTAGATGCGCATCGACGGCTGCACATGGTCGAACAGCGTGCCGCCGGTGAAGAAACCACCCTCGAGCCCCGGCACCTTCAGGCCGCGGCCGTCCACGACCAGCTGCGCGCCTTCCTCGACGCCGAGCGCGATGTAGCCCTCGATGCGGTCGCGCGCCTGCTGCGTGACGATGGGGCCCATCTCGGCGTCGAGTTCCATCGGGTTCTTGACCTTCAGCGCGCGCGCACGCTCGGCCAGCCTGGGCACGATGCGGTCGGCCACGTCGCCCACCAGCACGGCCACGCTGATGGCCATGCAGCGTTCGCCGGCCGAACCGTAGCCGGCGCCGATCAGCGCATCCACGGCCTGGTCGACGTCGGCGTCGGGCATCACCACCATGTGGTTCTTGGCGCCGCCCAGCGCCTGCACGCGCTTGCCGTGGTGGGCGCCGGTCTCGTAGATGTAGCGCGCGATCGGCGTGCTGCCGACGAAGCTCAGCGCCTTCACGTCGGGGTGCGACAGCAGCGCGTCGACCGCGACCTTGTCGCCCTGCACGACGTTGAACACGCCGTCGGGCAGGCCGGCCTGCTGCAGCAGTTCGGCCATGAACAGGCTGGGGCTGGGGTCACGCTCGCTGGGCTTGAGGATGAAGGCATTGCCGCAGGCCAGCGCCACCGGGAACATCCACATCGGCACCATGCAGGGGAAGTTGAACGGCGTGATGCCGGCGACGACGCCCAGCGGCTGACGCAATGTCCAGTTGTCGATGCCGGTCGAGACCTGGTCGGTGTAGTCGCCCTTCAGCAGCTGCGGCACGCCACAGGCGAACTCGACGATGTCGATGCCGCGCGAGACCTCGCCCTGGGCGTCGGTGAAGACCTTGCCGTGCTCGGCGGTGATCATCGCGGCCAGCGTGTCCTTGTGCTGGTTGAGCAGCGCGAGGAAATTGTTCAGGACACGCGCGCGGCGGATCGGTGGCATCTCGCCCCAGGCCGGCTGCGCGGCCCCGGCGGCGGCCACCGCGGCGGCGACGTCTCCCTCGCTGGCCAGCAGCACCTGGCGCGCCACCGCGCCGGTGGCCGGGTTGTAGACGGCCTGGCTGCGCGTGCTGCTGCCGCGGGCGGGCTGGCCGCCGATCCAGTGGCCGATGTCGGTGGTGGCGGTGAAGGCTGCGGGCGCGCCCATGGCGGTCTCCTGATCGTTGGCGAAGGCGCGCAGTCTAAGAAAAAAGGCGGCCCGCAGTGCGTGGGCACGGCGGGCCGGTCAAGTCCTCGTCAAAGGACGTCGTTGGGAACGTCAACGTAGCGCCCTGCGGCGCCAACCCCTGCGCGCCCACTCTAGTCCAGCGGCCAGCCCGTGCCCATCCCCGGGGTCCGGGGGTGACAATGCCGGCATGAAGCCCGAACCGACCGCCGTGGCCGCGCCGATGCGCGAAGCCGAGATCGACGCGCTGCAGCGGCAGCTCGACGCCGTGCCGCCGCCGCTGGAACCGCTGGACGTGAGCGCGCTCGACGGCTACCTCTGCGGCGTGCTGCTGCAGCCGCGCCCGGTGCCGCCGGACGTCTGGCTGCCGGGCGTCTTCGACCTCGACGGCCGGCCGCTGCCGCCGGGCTTCGACGCCGCGCCGCTGCAGGAGCTGGTGCTGCGCCGGCATGCCGAGCTCGACCGCGCCATCGGGCGCCGCGACTGGTTCGATCCCTGGATTTTCCAGCTCGACGAGGCCGATTCGCCGTCGGAAGCGGTGCTGCCCTGGGTGGCCGGCTTCGCCGCCGCGCAGGACCGCTGTCCCGCGCTGATGGCCATCGACGACGCCGCGCTGGTGGAGCCACTGGCCCTGCTGTACCTGCATTTCGATCGTGAGGATCTGGAGGATGCGGACGCGCTGCTCGAGGTCATCGACACGCTGGAGCCGCCCGCGGACCTGGCCGAGGCGGTGCAGGATCTGGTGCGCGCGCTGATGCTGATCGCCGACGTGACGCGGCCGCGGCCGAAGGCGGCCACGGCCGCGCCGCGCCGCCCCGGTGGTGCGCGCCGCCCGGGCGGGGGCCGCCGCCGCTGAAGCAGCCTCAGGCGCCACCGCCGAAGACCGCGCGCGCATGCACGCCCAGGCCATGGGCGACGCTGGCGAAGCGGTCGCCGCGCACCGGGCGCGCGGCCGGGAAGGCGGCGCCGATGCGCCCGACCAGCGACGGCAGCCCCGTGGAGCCGCCGGTGAAATAGAGGGCATCGACCGCCGTCGGCGCCAGCCCGGCAAGGCGCACGGTCTCGCGCGCGGCCTCGACGATGCGTTCGAGGTCGGATTCGATCGCCTGCGCGGCACGGCGTTCGTCAAGCCCTGCGGCCAGGCCGGGCTCGAGGTCAGCCAGGTCGATTGCCGCCTGGCCGTCGGTGGCGACATCGATCTTGGCCTGCTCGGCCGCCGCCGCCAGCGCGTGGCCCAGGCGCAACTGCAGCACGCGCAGCAGGCGGCGGTGCTGCCCGGGGTCGGCAAACCATTCACGCATCTGCCGCGCCTCGGCCACGCGAGCTGGCGCGTAGACGGTATTGATCAGGTGCCAGGTCGCGAGGTCGAAATACAGGCCGCTGGGCATCTCGCGCGGCGCCTCGCCCGGCCGCGCCCGGCGCAGCGTGCGGTGGCCGAGCAGCGGCAGGATGGCGGTCAGCTCGACATGGCGGTCGAAATCGGTGCCGGCGACATGCACGCCATGGCTGGCCAAAATGTCGTCGCGCCGGTCGATGCGGCCGCGGCGGGCGGGGCCCACGCGCACGAGCGCGAAGTCCGAGGTGCCGCCGCCGATATCGGCCACCAGCACGCACGCCTCGGCGTCGACCTGCCGCTCGTGGTCGAGCGCTGCGGCGATGGGCTCGAACTGGAACAGCACCTCGGCAAATCCTGCGCGGCGCGCCGCCGCGGCCAGCGCGGCCTGTGCCAGCGCGTCCCGGGCGGGGTCGTCGTCGACGAAATAGACCGGGCGGCCGATGACGACGCGCTCGAGCGGCGCACCCGCGGCGGCTTCGGCGCGCTGCTTCAGGTGCAGCAGGAAGGCGGCGATGACGTCGGTGAATTTCACCGCGCGGCCAGCGCCGATGTCGGTGCTCTGCTCGATCAGCGGTGAACCGAGCACGCTCTTGAGCGAGCGCATCAACCGGCCGTCGAGCCCGTCGACATAGGCGGCGATGGCGGCTCGCCCGAAGGCCAGACCGGGCTCGTCGGCGCGGTAGAACACCGCGGTCGGCATGGTGCGGTGGCCGGGTTCGACTTCGATCAACCTCACCCCCTGCCGCCCGTCGCCATCGGCTGGCAGCGCGATGGCGGAGTTGGACGTGCCGAAATCGATGGCGGCAAAACCGGGTGCGGGCATGGCGCGGCGTCTTGCGGTGATCGGCGGGGCGCGGATTCTAGGGGTGCGGCGCGCGGCCGGCGCGATGCCGTGAACTGGGGCACGTGTACCGCTCATTCCCGGGGTTTCGCGTTGCAGCCAAACCCGCACACTGCGCAGCAAGAGGCACCCACCATGAGCGAACCCGGCCATCCCCTGAAGCTGTTCGATCTGTGGCGTCGCCGTGCCGACGATTCGATGCTGGCGGAACCTGCCGACGTCGGCACCGCCTTCGGGCTCGAACTGAGCATGCTGCCCGACGACGAGCCCGCCGCCACCGCCTCGACCGGTGCGCCCGGCGGCACGGGCTGGTGGCGCCGCCTCACCCGCTGGTCGGGAAACTGAAGTCGAAGGGCACTCGCGACTGATCAGTTCAGCTTGCGACTGTCTCGGCTAGAATCGGGGCATGGCACGAGGCAGCTTCCGCGAACACCTGTTGCGCGTCCGCGAGGACGCGATCATTTCATCCGTCAACCACCTGCTGGCCGAAAAGGGCTTCGACCTGATGACGGTCGACGAGGTGGCGGCCGATGTCGGCATCGCCAAGGCCAGCCTCTACAAGCATTTTGCGTCGAAGGAAGCGCTGGCCGCGGCGGCGATGGTGCGCGTGCTCGAACGCGGCGCGGCACTGCTGGATGAACTGGCCGCGCGGCCGGAGCTGACACCGCTGGCGCGCCTGCGCGCGGTGGCGCGCTGGGCGCTGGAGCAGCAACTGCTGGGTGAGATGCCGACACTGCCGTCGCAGAACTCCACGCTGCGCGCCGAATTGCTGGGCAGCAAGGCCTATGTCGACCTGCTGATGAAGTCGAGCGACCAGCTCGGCGAATGGATCGTGCAGGCCCAGGCCAGCGGCGACATCGACCCCACGCTTCCACCCGAGGTCGTTCTCTATACCGTCTTTGCGCGCGCCTGCGACCCGGTGCCCGGCTTCCTGAAGGCAGGCGGCCAGTTCAGTGACGAGCAGATCGTCGAACTGGTGCTGCGCAGCTGTTTCGACGGCCTGCGCGCGCGCTCCTAGCGGATCAGCAGCACCGGGGTGCTGCAATTGGCCAGCACCTTGGTGGCCACCGAGCCCATGACCAGGTTGGTCAGCGTGCCGTGGCCGTGCGAGCCCATCATCAGCAGGTCGAATTTGCCCTTGTCGGCCGCGCCGGCGATGGTGTCGGCGGCGACGCCGACCTTGGCGACATAGCTGGCGGTGATGCCCTGCCTGACGAAGTAGGCGCGGATCGGTTTGAAGACCTTTTCGGCTTCGGCTTCGTAATAGTCCTTCAGCACCTGCTTGTCGAGCACGGCGGCCGCGCGCGGCGGCACCGCCGGCACGGTGTGGATCACGGTGTAGTCATGCGCGCTGCCCAGCCACTCGTCGTGAGCGGCCAGGTAGGCCAGCATGCGCTTGGTATAGGGGCTGCCGTCGACGGCGACGAGGATCTTCAAACTCTTCTCCTCCAGGCCGCACCGATGCAGCCGGCGTGAGAAGTGTGCCGCCTCGGACCATGCCCCGATTGATCCTGGGCAATCAGCAATCGATGGTCAGCAGCGGATCGAAGCCCGCGGCCTCGCCCTTGGACGCCAGGCCGCGGGCCTGGCAGATCACGCGCGCCGGGGCACCCCCGGGGCGCGGCACGCGATAGTCGTGGCGGCAGTGCAGGTGGCCGTGCAGCCACAGGTCGGCGCGCGCGATGAGGTCGTCGTCGCCATTGCAGAAGCTGGCCGTGCCGGGCTGGCGGCCATAGCGCGGGTCGGCACTCCGCACGCTGGGGGCGAAATGCGTGACGACGACGGTGCGATCCCAGCGGCCCCGGGATGGCTGCGTGAGCTCGCCTTCGAGCCAGGCACGGTCGGCAAGGCCCTCCTCGCGCACGCCCTCGGCGTCGAGCGGGCGGCCGCGGCGCGTGGACCCCATCAGGCGCAGGAAATAGGCCGCCGCGCGCATCGCGCGTTCGCGCTGCACGGCGCCGAAGAGGTCGAAGTCGCTCCAGCGCACCACGCCGGCGAAGCGCACGCGCAGCCCGTCGGCGGCGGTGATCACGAGCGATTCGCGGTGCAGCAGCCGGATGCCGAGCGCCGCGCATCGGGTGCGCAGCGCCGGCACGACGCCGTCGACCGCGCGGCCGTCGAACTCGTGGTTGCCGGGCACGAACAGCACCGGCACCGGCCAGCCCGCGAACCGCTGCAGGCCGCGCCAGCTGGCGTCGATGTCACCGGCCAGCACCAGCACCTCGGCCCCCGGCGCCGGCGCCGGATCGAAGGCTTCGGTCTCGAGGTGCAGGTCGGACAGCAGTTGCAGCTTCAAGCTGCCAGCTTGGCCTCGATGCGCTTCATCGTCGCCGGCAGCTCGGCCGGCAGCTTGTAGGCGAGCTGCCGGAACAGCTCGGCATGCAGCACGAGCTCCTGCTGCCAGGCGGCCTTGTCGATGCCGATGACGGTGGCGTATTGCTCGCGCGTGAAGTCCAGGCCGTCCCAGCGCAGATCCTCGTAGCGCGGCGAGACGCCGAAGACATTGTCGGCACCCTGGGCCTTGCCTTCGATGCGGTTGAGCATCCATTCGAGCACGCGCATGTTCTCGCCATAGCCGGGCCAGACGAATTTGCCGTCGGCACCCTTGCGGAACCAGTTGACGCAGTAGATGCGCGGCAGCGTGGTGCCCTGGCCCTGCAGCCTGGCGCCCATGTCCAGCCAGTGCTGGAAATGCTCGGCCATGTTGTAGCCGCAGAAGGGCAGCATCGCGAACGGGTCGCGGCGCACCACGCCCTGCTGGCCGGCGGCCGCGGCGGTGGTCTCGCTGCCCATGGTGGCGGCCATGTAGACGCCTTCGGTCCAGTTGCGGGCCTCGGTCACCAGCGGCACGGTGGTGCTGCGGCGGCCGCCGAAGATGAAGGCGTCGATCGGCACGCCGGTGGTGCTGTCCCACTCGGGGTCGAGCACCGGGTTGTTGGTGGCGGCCACCGTGAAGCGCGAATTCGGATGCGCGGCCGGGCGCAGCTTGCCGTTCTCGCCGGTCTCCCTGGCGATGGCCGGCGTCCAGTCGCGGCCCTGCCAGTCGATCAGGTGCGCCGGCAGGGTGTCGGTCATGCCCTCCCACCAGACGTCGCCGTCGTCGGTCAGCGCGACATTGGTGAAGATGACGTTGGCCTTGAGCGAATCCATGCAGTTCGGATTCGTGTGGTAGTTGGTGCCCGGCGCAACGCCGAAATAGCCGGCCTCGGGGTTGATGGCATGCAAGCGGCCGTCCTTGCCGGGCTTGATCCAGGCGATGTCGTCGCCGATGGTCGTGACCTTCCAGCCCGGGAAGCCCTCGGGCGGCACCAGCATCGAGAAATTGGTCTTGCCGCAGGCACTGGGGAAGGCGGCGGCGACGTGGTACTTGCGGCCCTCGGGGTTGGTCACGCCCAGCACCAGCATGTGCTCGGCCAGCCAGCCCTGGTCCCGCCCCATGGTGCTGGCGATGCGCAGCGCGAAGCACTTCTTGCCCAGCAGCGCATTGCCGCCGTAGCCCGAGCCATACGACCAGATCTCGCGCGTCTCGGGGTAGTGGACGATGTATTTGGTCTTGTTGCACGGCCAGGCCACGTCCTTCTGGCCGGGCTCGAGCGGCGCGCCCACGGTGTGCACGCAGGGTACGAAGGCGCCATCGGCACCCAGCACCGGGTAGACGGCGCGGCCCATGCGCGTCATCACGCGCATGCTCACCGCGACATAGGGGCTGTCGGTCAGCTCGACGCCGATGTGGGCGATGTGCGAGCCCAGCGGCCCCATCGAGAACGGCACCACGTACAGCGTGCGGCCGCGCATCGCACCCTTGAACAAGGCCTGGTCGCCGGTCTGCAGCAGCGCGCGCATCTCGGCCGGCGCCATCCAGTTGTTGGTGGGGCCGGCGTCTTCCTGCCGCTGGCTGCAGATGAAGGTGCGGTCCTCGACGCGGGCGACGTCGCTGGGGTCGCTGCGCGCCAGGAAGCTGCCCGGGCGCAGCTTGGGGTTGAGCTTCTTCAGCGTGCCGGCGGCGACCAGCTGCTCGGTCAGGCGGTGGTATTCGGCGTCGCTGCCGTCGCACCAGTACACCTCGGCCGCCTCGGTGAGCGCAGCGATCTCGGCCACCCAGGCGACCAGCCGGTCGTGTTTGACGTAGGGCGGGACATTCAGGCGCAGGCCTTCCAGCACGGGACGGTTCATGGGAGCTCCAATCATGGCTAAAGACAGGGATGCGGGATTGGGCGAAACCCGCCCCGCCGCGCCGCCCGCCGTGCGGGGCAGGTCGGCCGGAACGCGAGGCTCGCCGAATGCCGCGACCGTCACCGATCGAGGCCGCCATGACGCCGCCCGCGGGTCTGCGGCGGCGTGTGGGAGGGCCCCGTGCGGCGGGTCCGCGCACACGGGGGAGGGCATTGTGCACCCCTGGCGGACACCGGGTCACCACCGGTCCCGATGCCCACATGCAAAATCCGCATGACGTGATGCCTGCCACGGCAATGCGACCTGCAGGCGCCGCCATGTCACAGTGCGGGCCATGCAGATCCTGAGTGTCAACCTCGCGCGCGCCGAGATGCGCACCATCGCCGGCCGCCGCGTGGCGACGGCGATCGGCAAGCGGCCGGTCGCCGGCCCGGTCGCGGTCGGGCCGCTGGGCCTGGCGGGCGACGAGCAGGCCGACCCTTCGGTGCACGGCGGCATCGCCAAGGCCGTCTATGCCTACCCGCACGCGCACTTTGCCTTCTGGCAGACGGTGCGCGCGCAGGCCCAGGCGTCGCCGTGGGACGAGCCGCTGCCGCCGGGCATCTTTGGCGAGAACCTGACGATCGAGGGCCTGGCCGAGGACCGCTTGTGGGTCGGCGACCGCCTGCAGCTGCCCGGCTGCGTGCTGGCGGTGAGCGAGCCGCGCATGCCCTGTTTCAAATTCAATGCCGCGATGGGTTTTGCGCAGGCAGCCAGGCTGATGGTGCAGTCGGGCTACTGCGGCAGCTACCTGGCGGTGCTGGAGCCCGGCACGCTGCAGGCCGGCGACGCGATCCAGCTGTTGCCGGGGCCGCGCGAAGTGAGCGTGCGCGAACTTTTCAGGGCACGGGCCAAGGGTCGAAGCGCCTCGTGGTAGAAGCAACGAATGCCGTTGCCGCGGCACCGCCACCGGTCGCACCCCGATGATCGAACCCCTGCTGCTGACCACCACCCGCGTGCGCACCTTCGACGGCGCGCGCGCGCTGACCGAGGCCAGCGGATTTTTCTTCGCGCATGCAGGGCGCCTCTTTCTCGTCACCAGCCGGCATGTGGTGTTCGAGCCGTCCATCGGCCACCGGCCCAACCGCATCGAGCTGAACATCCATATCGATGCCGACGACCTGACACGCGTGGCCACGCTGTCGGTGCTGCTGTATGCCGACGGCCTGGCCAACTGGCGACAGGCGCGCGACAGCGGCGGCGAGGTCGACGTCGCCGCCATCGAACTCGACGTCGACGCGCTGCCGGCGCGGCGGCAGATGCACTGCTTCACCACCGAGCACCTGGTGCACGACCTGCACGCGGTGAGCGCGGGCGATGCGGCGCTGATCGTCGGTTTTCCGCTCGGCTTCCACGACACCCTGCACCACCTGCCGGTGGTGCGGCAGGCGGTGGTGGCCTCGTCGTTCGGCGTGCGCTTCCAGGGCCAGGGCTACTTTCTGACCGATGCGCGCACGCACCGCGGCAGCAGCGGCGCACCGGTGGTGATGCAGGCGCCGGGCATGGTGGCCGAGCTGCCCTGGAAGCTGCTGGGCGTGCACTCGGCGCGCATGGACATGAGCTCGCGCGACCTGCGGCTGGACGAATCGCTGGGCCTGAACTGCGCCTGGTATGCCGACATCCTGCTGACGCTGGTCGCCGATCGCGACCCCGAAACGCCGACGGACGACTGACCCGGCGGCATGGCACAGTCAGGCCATGCTCGCCTACCGACACGCCTTCCACGCCGGCAACCATGCCGACGTGCTCAAGCACCTCACGCTGGTTCAGGTGCTGCAGCACTTGAACCAGAAGGAGAAGGGCTACCGCGTGATCGACACCCACGCCGGCGCCGGTGCTTACGCCCTCGGTGGCCGCCAGGCGCAGCTGCACCGCGAATTCGATTCCGGCATCGCCCGCCTGTGGGGGCGCGGCGACCTGCCGCGCGCGGTGCAAGCCTATGTCGACCAGGTGCGCGCCTTCAACGACGGCCCCGAATTGCGACAGTACCCCGGCTCGCCCGAGCTGGCGCGCCGGCTGCTGCGGCCACAGGACCAGTTGCGCCTGTTCGAGCTGCACGCCACCGATCACGGCCAGCTGGCCGGGCGCATGCGCGGCGATGCCCGTGTCGAGGTGCGGCCGGCCGATGGCTTCACGGTGCTGAAGTCGCAGCTGCCGCCGCCGACGCGGCGCGGCCTGCTGCTGATCGACCCGCCCTACGAGATCAAGACCGACTATCCGCGCGTGCTGGCCGCCTTGCGCGAGGCGTTGACGCGTTTTGCCGAATGCACGGTGCTGATCTGGCTGCCGCAGTTGCAGCTGCTCGAGGCCGCCAGGCTGCCGCAGCGTCTGAAGGCGGCCGCCACCGGCGTGGCGCCCAAGGGCTGGCTGCTGGCGCGGCTGAGCGTGCAGCACCCGCGCGCGCGCGGCTTCGGCATGCTGGGCAGCCTGGTCTTCGTGGCCAACCCGCCGCATACGCTGGCGCCGGCGCTGCGACAGGCCCTGCCCTGGCTGGCAGCCACGCTGGCCGAGGACGAACAAGCCGCCGGCTGGGCCTGCGAGACCAGCGCCTGAGCGACCGCCCGGACCTTGCGGCCGAATGCGCCGCTCAGGGGATCATGTGCGTGAACTGCCCCGGGGTGATGAAGGTGATCACCCCGCCCCAGGTGCAGTTCAGCGTCGAGGTGTTGTCCAGCGCCGGGGCGCCGCCCAGCATCACCGTCGGCGCGCCGGGCTTCCAGGGGCCGACCGGCACGGGGACGCAAGGCATGGGCGTCAGCACGCCGGCCGCGGCCGTGGTGGCCGCCGCCACCGCCGGGTTGGCCGGCGAGGTGCACATCGCGAACGGCGGGATGTTGACCATCGGCACGAAATCCATGATGTTGGCGGCCAGCACGCCGGCGGTATTCACCATCTTGACCGTCGGCACCAGCGCGCTGGGCGCCAGGCCAAAGGTGCACATCATCTGTGCACCCAGACAGCAGTTCATCGGCATGTTCAGGCCTCCTCGGACGGCAGCGCGTCGTCGTCGGCCGGCTCCATCAGCCACACCGCCACGGCACTGAAGTTGTCGTGGCTGGCGCGGCTGCGTGCGGCCTCGCGCACCTGGTGCTCGAGCGCCTCCAGCCATTCGCTGGCTGAGCCCGCCTGGCCAAGCGCGTCGGCCATCGCCTCGTCGCTGACGAATTCCCACAGGCCGTCGGAGCACAGCAGGAAGGCGTCACCGGCACGCACCTCGACGCTGCCGCCGCTGGCGCCGACCTGCAGGTCCTCGGGCCGCGTGCCCAGCGCCGACTGCAGTTCGCTGCGCCGCGGGTGCTCGCGCGCCTGCTCGGGCGTCAGCACGCCGGCATTGATGAGGCTTTGCACCAGGCTGTGGTCGAGCGTGCGGTCGCGCAGCCGGCCCTGGCGGAACCAGTACAGCCGCGAGTCGCCGACATGCGACCAGTGCGCCATGCGGTCGACGAAGTCGATCACCAGGCAGACCACGGTGGTGTGCATGTCGCGCAGCCGCTTGTCGCTGCTGCGGTGGCCGAGCACGGCCTCGTTGGTCTGCCATACCAGCTGCGACAGCGATTCGCCGTCGCTGGTGGGGTGGTCGGCAAAGGCATCGAGCAGGGTCTGCACCGCCAGCCGCGAGGCGACGTCGCCACCGCCATGCCCGCCCGCACCGTCGGCCAGCACGCAGCACAGGTGGCGGTCGGAATGCCAGTGGCCGCAGGCGTCCTCGTTGTACGAGCGCCCCCCCTGGTCGGACAGGATCGCGATCTCCATGCCCAGCATCAGCGCTCTCCCTGCGCGGCGGCCGGGTCCATGCCCAGGCGGTCGAGCTGCTCCTGATAGGCCAGCAGGAAGGCGCGGCCGAAGACCTCGTGGAAGTCGTCCTCGGCCTCGGCCGAGAGCTGGCTGTAGAGCTGCTGGTAGGCTTCCCACAGCTGCGCGCGGCGGCCGCCGGCCAGCAGCGAGCTGATCGCCGACCGGGCGGCGATTCGCGTCTCCAGCTGCTTGGGGTCGAAGCGCTGCAGCAGCCCCGCCAGCGCCGAGCGCATGCCGGCCATCACCGCCAGTTCGTGCGCGCGCAGGTCGCTGAAAGCGTCGCGCATCGCGTCTTCGGCGCGCATGAAGCCCGGCACCGGCGGCCCCAGCAGGTGCTGCACCGCCAGCGCCGCGGTGGGCGAGAATTTCAGCGGGTTGTTCTGCCGCGGGCGGATGGCCGTGACTTCGGCCCGTACCTCTCGCTTGACCGATGCCCGCGCCTGCAGCAGTTCGACCGCGCCACGCACCGATTCGGCCAGCAGCGTGCCGATCAGCCGCATCAGCCCCGGCGTCAGCCGGGTGATCGGCGGCGCCGCCTCCACCGTGCCCAGGCCTTCGAGCAGCGCCCGCAGCAATTCGCCCTCGCCCGCCGCGGCCACCGCGCCGCCGCCGGGCACGTCGGGCACGCGCGTGCCAGGCTGCGTGCCGCCGTTGTGCGTGGCCATCGCGCCGTTGCGGCGCGCGGCCGGAACCGGCGCGACGACCGTCGCCTGGCGAGAGCCGCCGTCGTCCCACGACACCACCGCGCCGCGCCGGGGCTCTGCGGCGGGGCGAGCCGCCGGCGGCGGCGCCACCGAACGTGGCGGCGGCGCCGGCGCGGCCGGCATCACCGCATTCGGAAAGGCAACGCCGAGTTCGCCGCGGTCGTGGTCGATGCGGGCGTCTTCGCGCCGCGGCCTGACCACCGGCTCGCCGACACCGCCCGAGGCCGGCCCGGCGGCGTCGAAGATGCCGAGAAAGTCGTCGTCCTCGGGCCAGGCGGCCGCACCGGGCTTGGCCGCCTTGTCGCCGAGGCCGAAAAGGTCGTCGATCGACTCCTCGGGCGGGGCGGCGCCGACCAGGCTGCCGGGGTCGTGCTCGACGAGGCCCAGGCCCGACGACCGACTGGCCGATGTATCGGGCGCCAGCGGATCCCAGTCGCTGGGGATGGCAGCGCCGCCGCGCGGCGTTGGCGGCGCCGCGGCGGGTGGGGGTGGACGGCGCGGTGCAGTCGGCGTCGGCGCCATCGACGAGGCCGGCGGCGCCGGCGGCGTGCGCGGGGCCGGGGCTGCAGAAGGCATCGGCGCTGTCAGCAAGGCATCGGGCTCGGTGCCGAAGACATCGGCAAAGGGGTCTGTGCTGGCCGCGGGCGAGCCGCTGGCCCGTACGCCGAGCTCGTAGCCGCCGATCTGCACCACGTCGCCAGGCGCCAGTGGCCATTCCTTGCCGTGACCGACGACGTTGCCGTTGACGAGGATGGGGTTGCTGCCGCGGTCCTCGATGGCGTAGCTGCCGTTGCGATAGACGACCTTGCCGTGCACGCGCGAGATCGTGCGCTCGGGGTCGGGCAGCACCATCAGGTTGCCGTCGGCGCGTCCGATCGTGCCGCCGAGCTCGTCGAAGCTCGCTTCGATCGGCTCGGCGGCGGCGCCGTTGTAGGTCATCACTGCCAGCACGATCATGCCGCGTCGTCTCTCTGCTGTGGCCGGAGGCCCCCGTCACGGGGCTTCCTGCAGGCCGTCGTCCATGGAGCATAGCGCGAGGCCCGTGCGCGCTGTGCGGCCGGTGGCGGGGGCGGTCGTGCCATGCTGCCGTCCACGCGCCTACCGCAGCGGATAGAAGCGGCGCTCGACCGCGGCCAGGCGCATCGGCCAGTACACCCGCGACCCATCGGGCCGCGCACTGCGCAGCGCCGGCAGGCCGTCGGCGGCCAGGCATTCGAGCAGCCGGCCGTCGGCCACCGGGCGCAGCTGCAGGCTTTCAGGGGTGGGCAGTTCCGGCCGCAGTGCCTTCTGCGCATGCAGCAGCTGCACGCGCGCGCGCCAGCGCGCCAGGTCGTCGGCAAGCGGCCGCTGGTAGGCCAGCGCCAGCTCCTCGAAGCGCAGCTTGGCGGCCACGATCAGGTGTTCGGCATCACCCCGCGAGAGGGCGATCGCCACATCCTGCAGATAGGTCGCGGCGGCCCCGCGCAGGCCCTCGGCATCGGCGACCGGCGGCGCGTCGAGCCAGCGCCAGCGCGGAAAGCGGACCGGAATGTCGAGTTCCTGCACCAGCCGCACCGGTGGCCGGTAGACCTCGCCGTCCGGGCTGGCCCAGGCGACCTGGCCGAGCACGCGGGCGGTCTGGTCACTGGCCACCTGGCCCACGCGCGGCAGCAGCAGCGACGCATCGGCGCGCGCCGCACCGTCGCCGTAGGCGGCCGCCGATGCGGCGCCGCCGGCCGCACCGACCACGGACGGCGGGTCGACCACCAGCTCGAGCCGGTTGTCTCCGGCGATGACGAATTCGTGCACCGGCACGCAGCAGTCGCCGCCACCACGCGGCGTGCGCGCCAGCGGCAGCCCGTTGAGCCAGGCCTCGGCGGACACACCCTGCGCGCGCAAGCGCAGCACCAGCAGGCGGTCCATCAGGCCAGGCTCCAGTCGAGCAGCGTCTGGCTGCCGAGCAAGGCCATGTGGCTCTCGGAGCGGCCGAGCAGCGGGTCGTGCACGACCACGCGCGTGGCCACCGGCTCCAGCGCCAGCGTGGCAAACCATTCCCAGGCGCCACCCTGCAGCGGGCTGGGCCGCAGGCCCAGGCTGCCCACCAGCGCGCCGCTGACGGGGCCGACCTCGCCGAAGACGCAGCCACCGCCATCGGCCACCGGGTCGTACGCCAGCAGCACCGGCCAGCGCCAGCGCAACGTGGCGGCCTGCATCGCCTGCGGCAGCGGCACCTCGACCAGCAAGCGCTCGACCTCGGTGCGCAGCCGCGCCTGGCCCTCGATGCGCAGGTGCAGCCGGGCCCGGGCACCGGCATATTCGACCAGGCCCTGCAGGTGGAGCTCGCCGCGGGCCGCGAGGTCGAGCTCGGCGATCACGCGCTGCACCGGTGGCGAGGCCAGCCCGCGCGGACCTTCGCGCCAACCCCAGGTGAGCGCCGCCCTGCCGTCGAAGAGGCCGAATTCGGCGCGCAGCGAGGGCTCCTGCACCTGCGTGCGCCAGGTCTGCAGCAGCCGCTGCAGCCCGCCGTCGAGCGCGGCCCGCAAGCCGGCGTCAAAACCCTGTTGCCAGCGATCGACCGCTTCGGGCCGGCCGTCGCGCTCGCAGCGCAGCCGGGTCGGGGCCGCCGCCGGCGGTGCCGAGCGCGCGTCGGGCAGCTCGAAGCCGAGCGGCGCCTGGCGTTCGAGCGCATGCAGCCACTGCCAGGCCGGGTAGGTGAAGAGCGGCAGGCGCAGCGCGCCGATCGGCACGCCTTCGTCGCGCAGGCCGCAGCTGGGGACTTCGAGCAGCGAGGGTTCGGGGGCCGCCTCGGCCAGCAGCTGCGGCGGCCCCGATGCCCGCCTGGTCTTCAGCGGCCAGGCGACCGAGCGCGCGGCCGGATCGCCCCAGCGCTCGCTGCCGTCACCACTGGTCCATTGCAGCGCCGGGTGCAAGCCCAGGCCGCAGCGGCCGTGGGTCACCTGGCGCACCTGCAGACGCGAACAGGCCTCGTCGCCGTCGGCGCCGCTGAGCAAATGCACGGCATCCGGCGGCGGATGGCCGGCGCCGATGCGCAGTGGTGCGGGGGGCGTGACCGCGGCGCGGGCCCAGGGCCCTTCGGCACCGCGGCGGTATTCCTGCCGGCCGTCGGTATCGAGCAGGCGCAGCTCCACGGCCTCGATGTCGCAGGCCACACGGGCCGTCGGCTCGTAGCCCGGCGGCCGTAATTGCACGGACCCGCGCACCTCGATCCGCGCCGCGTCGGCGACGTCCAGCAACAGGCCATCGATGGCACGCAGCTGGCCGGCCAGTGTCGTGCCGTCGCCACCGCGGCGGTCCAACTCTGCCGCGCCGCGCTGCACCAGCTGGTGCAGCTTGACGCGGTGCGACAGCCGCTCGTCGAGCAGGATGGCCAGCGCCCATTCGTGCTCGGTGCGGGACTCGAAGCCGGCGCCGAAGGCAAAGCACAGGTTGGCGAAGCGCGCGACCTGGGCCTCGGCGGTGAAGCCGCGTGCCATCGCGCCCTCGCGCACACGCTGCAGGAAGGCTGCGCGCCGATCGCCCAGGCGGGCCATGACCTCGGGCCAGTGGCGGTCGAGGAAGGCCTCGGTGTCTGTGGGCTCGAGCGCGGGCATGGCGGCAGCGGTGGCCTCGGGCGGCTTCAGGCGGCCGGGGTCAGCGGATCGCGCGGCGCGCCCGGCAGTTCGGGCGCCGGCAGGCTGCCGATGCCCACGCTGCCGGGTGCATCCGCGCTGCCGGCCGCACCGCCGGAATTGATCAGCACCATGGTGCCGTTGATGGCCACGCCCGCCGGCGAGATGTCGACGAAGTTGCCGCCGACCTTCAGCGAGATCTGCACATCGGCTTCGATCGCGATCATCGTCGCCTTCAGGCTGAGCTTCATGCCGGCCTTGATCTTGGCGGCCATGCCGCATTTCAATTCGAGGTTCTGCATGTCGAACTTCGAGTCCCCGCTCTTCCACATCACGTCACCGGTGCGCAAGGTGTAGTCGCCCGACTGCGACCAGAGCATGCCGCCGGTTTCGTGGTAGTGGTCGCCCTCGGTCTTGCCGCGGACGGCCCCCTTGACGGTCCACTGGTGGTCACCGCCGACACTCTCCGTCAGGGCGCCGCCGACGGTGTGACTCTTGTTCTTCTTGATCTCGGTCCAGGCGCTGTCCTTGACCAGCGTGCGCAGGTGACGTTCGGCCTGGAACCAGATGTGTTCCTTGCCCTTCTTGTCCTGGAAGCGGAATTCGTTGGCGTTGGCCGTGGTGCCGCCCACGCTGGACTGGCTCTTGATCGTGCTCACCGTCTTGTTGTCGGGCAGCGCATAGGGCGGCACGTTGACGGCGTTGTAGACGCGGCCGGTGACCAGCGGCTGGTCGGGGTCACCCTCGAGAAAGTCGACCACCACCTCCTGCCCGATGCGCGGCAGCGAGATCATGCCCCACGCCTTGCCGGCCCAGGAACTGGCCACGCGCAGCCAGCACGAACTCTGCTCGTCCTTCCTGCCCTCGCGGTCCCAGTGGAACTGCACCTTCACGCGGCCATGCGAGTCGGTGAAGATCTCCTCGCCCGCCGGGCCCACCACCAGGGCCGTCTGCGGCCCGGCGATCAGCGGCCGGGGCGTGCTGCGCTCGGGGCGGAAGATGTGCGCATAGCGCATGGCCCGGAAGCGGCAGCTGAACTGCATCTCGCCCTGGCCGCTCTCGTAGCCGGCGTACTGGGCGTCGATGCGGGTGGAGACCACGACGTGGTCGGTATTCTCGCTGTCCAGCGGATGCTCGGTCAGCGCGAAGCGAAAGCCGACGACGAGGCCGCCGACCGTCGTCGTGGCGCCCGTGACGAGCAGCACGCGGGCGTCGAACTCCTGCATGCGTACGCGGGCAAGGCCGCCGCCACGCCCCTTGTCGACATAAAGGCCAGGGTAGTCGTAGTGCTCGAGGCCGGTCGGCGAGGTGGCGTGCGCGCTCGTCGTGCCATCGGTCCGCAGCGAGGTTGCGGGCTTGAGATGGTCGTAGTCGGTCAGCGTGACCTTGCCCGTGGACAGCTCGTAGGCATGCCGCCATTCGGTGATCGCCTGCAGCTCGAGCAACTGGTCCTGCGATTCGCGGAACTTCACCCGCGAGAAGCCCGGGCAGTCCTCGTGCGCTGTCATCGCATCGCAGATCACCAGCGTCAGCTTGCCGCCGGCATGCTGGTGGAAGTAGTAGATCCCTTCCTCTTCCATCAGCCGGCTGACGAAGTTGAAGTCGGTCTCGCGGTACTGCACGCAGTACAGGCGCGGCGCATAGTTGCCCGACAACTGGAACTTGACGTCGCCCGTGTAGGCCTCGAAGACCTTCTTGATGATGGCCTCGACGCTCAGGTTCTGGAAGATGCGGTTGTCGGACCGGCGCGTCAGCAACCACAGCCAGGGCCGCAGCTGCAGCCGCCACGCGACGCGGCGACCCTGCGCCGACTCCAGGCCGGCGCGGGCGACGACGCCGTTGAACTCCCGCTGCTTGTCCTTGCCGACCTCGATCGACACCGACGCATTGGTGCCAAGCAGGCGCGTCGGGTCGACCTGGGCGTCGGCGTCGGACAGCGCGATGACGTTGAATTCGAACAGCCGGCCCAGATCCTCGGTCGCCGACAGGCTGCGAAAGCGCAGGGTGTCGCCGAGCGTCGTGGTGAGCTTCATCACCGGCTTGGTGCTGACAGTGGTGGGCATGACGGCTCCTGGTGGTTCCTGCAGCGTCGAAGTTCAGCGCGGGCGGCGCACCGCCAGCAGCCAGCCGTGGACGGGCTCGCCGCCTTCCTGGCGCAACACCTCGCGGCGGGCGTGCTCCATCGTCAGCCCTGCGGCGACGATGGCATGCTCGATGTGGGCGCTGCCATGGGCATAACGCCCATGGTGCTGGATCTTCGGCTCGCCGGCGCCGTCGTCAGCGAGTGCCTCGACCGTGAAGACCAGCACCGCGCCCGCGCGCAGCGATGTCGCAGCAGCCGCCATCGCGTCGTGCAGGTCGCCGAAGTAGCACAGCGTATCGGCGCAGACCGCGGCGTCCCAGACATCGGGTGTCGAGCGCAGGAAGGCGGTCAGCTCGGCCTTGACCAGTTCGTCGTAGACGCCCTTGCTGCGGGCGCGCATCAGCATGCCGGCCGACAGGTCGACGCCAACCAGCCGCCGCGCCCACGGCGCGATCAGCGGGCCGCACAGACCGGTGCCGCAGCCGATGTCCAGCACCTCCAGCGCGCGCGCGGGCTCGCCCGCGCACTGGCCGAGCATCTGCGCGCACAGCAGCGGCGCGCGATAGTCGAGCCGCTCGTTGAGCACCTGCTCGAAGCTGGCCGCGAAACTGTCGAAGTGCTGCTCGATGTAGTCGTCGGCCGCGCGCTCGGGCACGCCTTCGCCCGACGCCGCCGCCAGCATGTGCTTCGCGGTCGGGTCGTCGGGGAATTGCAGCATCCACTGCCGGAAGACCTCGATCGCCTTCTCGCGCTGTCCGAGCTTGAAGAAGGCGCGGCCGAGCATGATCGCCGAGATGCCGTGGCCGGGCGAGAGATCGAGTGCCTTGAGGTACGCGCGGATCGACGCCGGCGTATCGCCCAGGGCCTCGTGCAGCAGGCCGAGGTTGTTCCAGGCGCGCACGTGGCCGGCATCGAGCGCCAGCGCGCGATCGAACGCCGCACGCGCGTCGTCCCAGCGCTTGAGCGCCTGCAAAACGGCGCCGAAGTTGTTATGCAGGTCGGGCTCGTGCGGGGCAAGCTCGAGCGCCTTTTCGTACGACTGCAGCGCCTCTTCGAGGCGGTTGCAGCTTGCCAGCACGTTGCCCAGGTTGAGGTGGAAGCCCATGAAGCCCGGGACTCGTTCCGCAGCCTCCCGCAGCAGGCGTACCGCCTCGTCGTTGTGTCCCAGCTGGTGCTCGACGACGCCGAGCATCGCCATCGCGTCGGGGTGCTCGGGCACGACCTCGAGCACCCGCAGGTACAGCATGCGCGCGCCGTCGAGGCGGCCCTCGCGGTGCATGCGCACCGCCAGCTGCAGCGCCTCGTCGATGCCGAGTTCGCTGCGGCCCGGGGGCAGGAGCTCCTCACGGGCCCTGGCCTCCCCGTCGGGGCCCTCGGGCTCGCCAAAGAGGATCGGCAGGTTGGCGATGGTCATGCAGGGTCACTCCGGCTTCGGCTTGGGCGGCGCCGGTGCGCGCGGCGCATCCGGCGCCGCACCGCTGGTCAACGTCACCGTGCGCCGGGCAAGATCGACTTCATAGCGGACCCCGGCCTCGTCCTCGATCTGCAGCGCCTTGCCGCCCGGCAGCAGCGTCATGGATCGGAAGTGCCGACCGCCGCCGGTGGGCGTGCCCGGCCCGCGCGCAGGCAGCTCGTACACCTTGAGCCGCCAAAGTCGCGCACCGGACTTGGCGTCGACGGCGGCCAGGTAGCCGCCCATCTGGTCACCCTGGCGCTCGTCGGTCCGGTCCTGCTCGTAGCGCACACCGTCGTGCACCACCGGCTTGACCGTCGGCGCCGGCGGACGGCTCATCGAGGGAGGTGTATTCATGGGGCGTGTCTCCGGAGTTGAGGCCTGCGTGGCGGACCCCATGGCCGGCTGACCGATCGCGATCAGCGCGGCGAACAGGGCCATCAGGCGCGAGTTCATACGATGGTCAGCGCCGTGTTGCGCTCGGCGTCGGTCAGCTGCCCCCCACAGTCGGCGCTGAAAAAGGCCCAGTTGTCGGCATTGCGGATGCAGGCACTGCCAGGGTAACCGGCGTGGGGCCCGATGCCGTACCAGGCGTAGCGGGTCTGGCCGATATTGACATCCTCCGTGCCGCAGACCATGTGCGTCAGCTCGTGCACGAGGATGCGCGTCCAGTTCTTCAGGCCAAAGAGCACGTTGCCCGGATGGTTGGTGAAAAACGAGCGCTCGATATAGACCACGTCCAGTCCCTCGCCGTGGCTCGAGAACGTGAACGCCTCGGCATTGAGGAAATCGAGCTCGGCCGCCGCCGTCGCGGTGCGCAGCGGCACCCAGTCCGTCAGGATCAGGTGCCCGCGGTTGAGCATGCGGATCACCTCCCTGAAGCCGCGCTTGAGGCGGTCGATGTAGGTCACCAGGTCCGCGTTGGTGGTCGCCGGATCCGCGAACCAGCGCTTGACGAGGTCGAGTGCCGCGTTGCGCCGCGGGCCGGTCCGGCCGTCGGCTGCCGCCGCGGCCAGCGCCAGCACCATTCCGGTTCGCTGGCACCACGCCAGCGCGTGTCTCGTCGCGGCGGCAAGGTGCCGACGGTCGCCGGTCGAGAAGATCTCGCTGCTGGCGCGCAGCAGGGTGCGCGTGTCCATCTGGGTGCTCGCGCGCGCGTTGAAGTCGTCCGATGGCCAGTCGCGCAGCTCGGTGGGCAACGAGACGACCCAGGCCTTGCGGTTGCCAGTACGGTTGACCAGGTAGACGTGCCGCAGCAGCTTCAGCGACGCCGCGCGCATTTTCGCGCGCGCTTCGACGGTGCCTGAGCCGTCGGCTGTCCAGGCGCCGACCGCACGCAAGATGCCGTGGTCCTCGGTCACCTCGTCGCGACCGCCCGCGACGCGGTCACCCCGCTTGACCTGCCGCCGCAGATCGCTCAGCGCCGAGGCCTGGCCCGGATCGAAGCCTGCGGGATCGGTCAGCTGGTGCAGGCGCCTGACCAGCGGGCGCCAGTCCTCTGCGAAGTTGCCCTCGTTGGCGAGCCAGCCGCGTGCGTAGTCGTACTCGGCCTTGAATTTCTTGCTCCAGTCGGGCATGAGGGCCTCCGTTCGGTATCAGCCAAAGGCATAGCGGAAGGTGGCGGCGTCGGCATCGACCTGCACCGCCGCGATGGGCCGGCTCTCCATCAGCCGGTTCAGAAACTCGCGACTGATGTCGGGCAGCATCGTGTTGGTCAGGATCGCGTCGATCATGCGCCCGCCTGATTCGCTCTCGGTGCAGCGCGACACCACGAGCTTGACGACTTCCTCGGTGTAGGAGAACGGGACCTTGTAGTGCTCCTCGACGCGCTTCTTGATGCGGCCGAGCTGCAACCTTGCGATCAAGGCCAGCATCTTGTCGGTCAGCGGGTAATAGGGAATCGTCACCAGGCGCCCCAGCAAAGCCGGCGGGAACACCTTGAGCAGTGGCTCGCGCAGCGCCTTGCCCAGGCCCTCGGGGTCGGGCATGAGCTCAGGGTCCTTGCACATGGCCGTGATCAGCTCGGTGCCGGCGTTGGTGGTGAGAAGGATCAGCGTATTCTTGAAGCTGATCACGCGGCCCTCACCGTCCTCCATCCAGCCTTTGTCGAAGACCTGGAAGAAGATCTCGTGCACGTCGTGGTGCGCCTTCTCGATTTCGTCGAGCAGCACCACGCTGTACGGACGGCGCCGAACGGCCTCGGTCAGCACGCCGCCCTCACCGTAGCCCACATAGCCCGGCGGTGAGCCCTTGAGCGTGGAGACCGTGTGCGCCTCCTGATACTCGCTCATGTTGATGGTGATGACGTTCTGTTCGCCGCCATACAGCGCCTCGGCCAGCGCGAGCGCGGTCTCGGTCTTGCCGACGCCCGAGGTGCCGGCCAGCAGGAAGACGCCGATCGGCTTGTTCGGGTTGTCGAGTCCGGCGCGCGAGGTCTGGATGCGCTTGGCGATCATCTCCATCGCGTGATCCTGGCCGATGATGCGCTGGCCCAGGATCTGCGCCAGTCGCAGCACGGTGTCGATCTCGTTGCGTGCCATGCGACCGACGGGGATGCCGGTCCAGTCGGCGACGACCGAGGCCACCGCCTGGTAGTCGACGGTGGGCAGGATCAGCGGCGATTCGCCCTGCACGGCTGCGAGCTGGGCCTGCACTTCCTTGAGCCGCGCCAACGCAGCAGCGCGGGCCTCGTCGGACAGTGGCTCGGTGACGACAGCCGGTGACGCGAGCGGTCTGTCCGTGCTTTCGACCGACTGGCCTCCGTCCCTCAGCTTGCCGCGCAGCGCCAGCAATTCGTCGACCAGCGCCTTCTCGTCGTTCCAGCGCTTCTCCAGCCCGGCCAGGCGCTCGTTCTCGTCGGCGAGGTGGCGTTCGACCTGCGACTCGCGCTCGGCGACATCGATACCGATCGCCTTCTCGCGCCCGATGATTTCCTTCTCGGTCTGCAGCGCGTCGATGCGCTTGCGCGAGTCGTCCACCTCTGCCGGCGTGGCGTGCAGGCTCACCGCAACACGGGCGCTGGCGGTGTCGAGCAGGCTGACCGACTTGTCGGGCAGCTGGCGCGCCGGGATATACCGGTGACTGAGCTTGACCGCCGCTTCCAGCGCCTCGTCGAGGATCTGCACCTTGTGGTGGTGCTCCATCGTGCTGGCCACGCCGCGCATCATCAGCGTCGCCTTCTTCTCGTCGGGCTCGTCGACGGTCACGGTCTGGAAGCGCCGCGTCAGCGCCGGGTCCTTCTCGATGTGACGCTTGTACTCGGCGAAGGTGGTGGCGCCGATCGTGCGCAGCGTGCCGCGCGCCAGCGCCGGCTTGAGCAGGTTGGCCGCATCACCGGTGCCGGCCTGGCCACCGGCACCGACCAGCGTGTGCGTCTCGTCGACGAAGAGGATGATCGGTTGCGGGCTGGCCTGCACCTCCTCGATCACCGAGCGCAGCCGCTGCTCGAACTCGCCCTTCATGCTGGCGCCGGCCTGCAGCAGCCCGACGTCGAGCGTGAGCAGCCGCACGTCCTTCAGGCTCGGCGGCACGTCACCGCGCGCGATGCGCTGGGCGAAGCCCTCGACGACGGCGGTCTTGCCGACGCCGGCCTCGCCGACGAGGATGGGGTTGTTCTGCCGCCGGCGCATCAGGATGTCGACCACCTGGCGGATTTCTTCGTCGCGCCCGACGATGGGGTCCATCTTGCCGCCGCGCGCCTGCTCGGTGAGGTCGGTGGTGAACCTGCGCAGCGCCTCCTGCTTGCCCATCGCTGCCGGCGCGATGGCGCCGCTGGCCTCGCCCGGCGCTGCCCCGCCGGCGGCGCCGCTGCCGTCGCTGGCGGTCTGGCCGTCCTCCACCGAGCCGGCGACGATCTGCGCCAGGCTGTCGGCCAGCTCATCGGGCTTGACCTTCTCGAACTGGCGCGAGATCGCGAACAGCGCATTGCGAAGGAAGCTCGTCTTGAGCATGCCCAGCATCACGTAGCCGCTGCGCACCGCGGTGTCGCCGTACATCAGCGAACCGTAGACCCAGCCGCGCTCGACCGCGTTGGTGATGTTGTCGGCGATGTCGCTGATCGACGTCGCCCCGCGCGGCAGCCGGTCCAGCGCCGCGGTGATGTCCTTGGCAAGCACCGAGGTGTCGAGCTGGAAGTGCTTGATGATGCGGTGCCAGTCGCTGTCGGCGTTCTGCACGATCTGCGCCACCCAGTGCTCCAGCTCCACGAAGGGGTTGCCGCGCAGCTTGCAGAAGACGGTGGCGCCTTCGACCGCCTTGTAGGCCAGCGGATTGAGCTTTCCGAAGACGGCGACGCGACTGATTTCGGCCATGGTGGGGGTCCTTGTCTTGGATCAGGGTCAGAAAGGGGGGGCGGTTTCGCGGGCCTGCTGCCGCGTGGTGCGTGCCTGCGCCGCCGATGCCTTGCGGCGATGCCAGGCCTTCATGGCCTGCTCGGGGGCCAGGCGCAGCCCGGCGATGCCCCGGGCGTCCGGCGCCGGCTTGCCGACCCAGCTCGTCCACCCGAGCCGGACGGATGTGCCGAGCCTGCTGGGCTGCACCTGCTGGGCGATGTGCCCGAGTACAAGATCCCATTCGAACTCGTGGCCGAGGTACTGGCGCACGAGCGCCACCACCGCGGGCAGCGCGCTGCCGTCTGGCAGCAGGGCCTCGAAGGCTCGCCGGTCCAGCGGCCCGATGTGCAGCCGGATGCCGTGCTGGCGGTCCCAGACCATGCTGCCGAGCACCGCTCCGCTGCCCAGTCTCGCGCTGGTGTTGGTGCGTCCGCCGAGCATGCGGCCGAGACGGCTGCGGTCCTCGGGGCGCAACTCCATCCAGTGGCCAGCGAACGGTTCGACGGCCACTGGCCGGCCGAGGTAGCCCGACAGCAGGCTGGACAGGCCATCGGCGTTGCGCACCTGGCGCGTCAGCAGGCCAGAGAAGTGCAGCTTGACCTCGTCGGGCATCGGGTCGCGCCGACGCAGCGACGGCACCCCGATGCCGATCAGCGATCCAACGATGTCGGCGAAACTGTCCTCGCCGGGACGATCGTAGCCGACGACCGGCTGTGCTTGCGCCCAGGCACGGTAGAACAGCAGCAGCAGGCGGTGGTGGAAGATGTCCGCGAAGCGGGCAAAGGTGGGGTCGGCGTGGTGCAGCGCCCGGTCGCGCGCGTACTCGGTCAGGTGCAGCGGCAGCGGACCGTTTGGCCCGAACAGTCCGAAGAAGCGCACTTCGATGCGCGGCGGCCGCCCGTCGACCGGTGGCCGCACCGCATGCAGCGCTGCCGGCGCGAATGTCAGCTCCGGCGCCTGGCCGAGCCGGATCGGTTCGTCCACCGGACGCTGGGCCGTGCCCAGCCGCGGCTTGTCGCGCTGGCTGGCGTCGATGCGACGCAGGACCTGGAAGAAGTCGTACGCCCACGGTCGCGGCGCCATCTCGGCCAGCATGTCGGTCCAGGTGTCGTTGCTCATCGCCCGGGCTGCCTCGTGGGGGTGCTCAAAGCACCGGCCGCGCGCCGATGGTCGGCTTGCCGACGAGGATCTCGCCGCGCGCCGGCGACCGCAGCCGGATCTCGGTAAATCCGTTCATCGACACATGGCGCGCGAAGTAGCGTTCCAGCACGCAGCCGAACAGGAACGGGCTTGCCCCCTGGAAGGCAAGATCGTCGACCTCGACATCGATGCGCACACCGCGGCCGAACGCGATCGGTCCGCCCAGCGGCAGGCGCCGCACGACCGGTTCGGCACGGATCGAGCGCAGCCCCTCGATCAGGCGCAGCTGGGCATGATCGCCTTCCTGGGTGTACAGGCGCAGCAACTCGCGCAGCGCTGCAGCTCCGTGCTCGGCGTCGGTGTCCAGCAACGACAGGTGGTTGAGCGAAAGCTGGTTGATGAAGCGCCAGGCAAGTCGCCCCTCGCGCGTCGCCGTCAGCGGCCGCGACGGTCCCTTGACGACCCGCACCTGGTCCACCGGCGCCGTCAAGTCGAGCCGCAGCCCGCCTTCGGAGGTCGCCATCGCAAGCGGCAGATCCCGGTTGCTGCACAGCGCCTTCACGCCCAGTTGCTGCAGACTGCCGGCATAGGGCGCCTCCGCGGCATCGACGATCGTCAGGAAGACCTCGCTGCCGACGTAGGAAGAACGCGTCCCTTCCCGCCGCTGCTTTTCCGCCAGCAGCCGCGGCTCGCGCTGCGTGGCGTAGTACGCGTCGTGTCCGAGTTCCTCCGTGTGGAACGCCGCGTACAGCGGCATGAACCGCTTCTCGCTGGCCTGGCCCTGACCGTATCCGCTGACCTCGACCAGATCGATGACCTCGAAGTCCATCGGACGTGCCCGGTCGACGACGACGTGAAAGTCGTGCGTGCCCGGCGTGACCGGTATGCGGTCACAGCGCTGCTCGAACAGGTTGATCGCCGGCACGCAGTGCAGCGCGAGCGACTGGCGATCCACCGCCTGCTGCAGGGTGGGATCGCCGCGGCCGAACAGCAGCACGATCTCGGCCTCGGTTCCCCCGACGGCACGCAGGGTCGGGCCCAGACCGACGAGGTCGAAGAACAGGAAGCGTTGCGGGAACGCGAAGTATTCCTGCAGCAGCCGGTAGCCACCGAACCCTGTCAGCGTGACCGGGAGCAGGGCTTGCTCATCCTCGAATCCCACCGCCCGCACCGGCTCGGCCAGCACCTGCTCCGGCGCTGCGCCATCGGTCGGCAGCACCACCGCTCCGAGGGTATTGCCGCACACCAGCTCGTGCAGCTTGTAGGCGATCTCGTCACTGCCGCTGCAGAACAGGCGCAGATCCTGCAAGGAAATGCGCCCCAGGTCGAGGCCGGCGGTGGCGCGCACCCGGATGCGCAGGCCGCCCGCGTACCGGCGCAACTCGGGCTGGCGTGCCAGCGGCAAGTTGGCGGCATGCGTGAAGTAGGAGACCGCGGTGATCTCGAGCGGCCACAGGGCGAGGTCGTGTGCGGTCCGGAAGCGACACTCGGTGTGGGTGCCGCGAATCGGCCCGCTGCGCAATTCGCTGCCGCGTGGAACCCGCGGACCGGTGGCGAGCGAGGCGTCGCCCAGCGCCGGCTGCACCTGCGCCACCATCATCGACGGCGTCGGCGCCAGGTAGTTCGGATAGACGATCTCGAGCAGACGCTCGGTAAAGCGCGGGAACTCGGCGTCGAGCTTGAGCTGGATGCGTGCAGCCAGGAAGGCGAAGCCCTCCAGCAGCCGCTCGATGTACGGGTCGCCGACTTCGATGCCGTCCATGCGCAGCCGCGCGGCGATCTTTGGAAACTGCTTGGCAAACTCGGCACCCATGTCGCGCAGGTGCTGCAGCTCCTGGTTGTAGTAGCGCAGAAGCCGTGGGTCCATGGTCGCAGGGGGCTCGCGTGCCCGGGGTCTCGGGGATCAGGTCGCCAGCTCGCGCACGTCGACACGACCGGTTTCGAGGTCGATGTCGGTGTGCAGCAGCAACTCGAGCGGCACGGGCTGCGCCCACAGCAGGCCAGCAATGCGGAAGCTGATTTGATTGTGCTGCTCGATCGGGATGTCCGACATCTCCACCTCGACACGCAGCGACTCCGGCAGGATGCGCGGCTCGTGGTCGATGATCGCCTGCCGCACACGGGCTTCCAGCAAGACCGGGTCGATCGAACTGATCGTGTGCCCGGACATCACCGGCATGCCGAAATTCAGTACCGACCGCTGCGCATGCGGGTAGGCGTCGAGCTGGTGGTCGCTGTTGAAGCAGGAGGTGTTGAAGAGCCAGCGCAGGTCGCGCAGCACGGCGTCTCGCAGCTTCGCGCGCGACAGCACGCGAGCTTCGGCGGGCTCCTGCATATGCTCGGGGTCGTCGTCGCGCAGCCGGTCGAGCAGCGCCGGCTGCAGACGATCCTGGATCCGGGGCACCGCCATGATCAGGCCGCGGGTTCACCGAAGTGAATCGAGCGCAGGTCCATCAATGCGAGATCGGCCGTGTCGGTGGCGAACATGCGCTGTCCGCTGCCAACGAACAGGCCCGGTCGCGGCTCGTGCCACTCGGTCTTGCGGGCCAGCGCGATCAGCGGGTCGGTCAGCTGGCTGCCGGCGTAGCGCGTGGGCAGCAGCGCCACGACCTCGCCACCGTTGGACAGCGTCAGATGCGCCGGCATCCAGACGCGGTCACGGAGGTCGACCGGTGCCTCGATCGTGACCGTGGTCAGCCGCGCAAACGGGATCCAGTAGTAGCGCCCATTGACCACCGCTTCGAGCACCGGGCCGATGCGCATGTCGGCGTCGGCGATCCACTGGAACGGCACCGGATCGCCCTCGCCCTGCGCACGGCCCGGAGTGACCGGCGCCTGCTCGAAAGCCTGGGCGCGCAGCCGCGATGCAATGTCGTGTTCGCCGCGCCCCTCGCGCAGCAGCGCCTCGATCAGCAACGCGACCCAGGCCTCGGGCTCGCCGAACAGCAGCGGCGCCTTCAGTCCCTCGAACACCTGCTCGCGCAGGGTCTCACAGTGAATCGCCTCGCGGTAGGTCTGGACCATCGCCAGCGTCGAAGCATCGAGCTCCCCGGCCACGCCCAGCTGGTTGAGCGCGCGCGACCAATCGCCCAGCACGCACAACAACTGGAACAGGAAGACGCGCAGCTTCGGGTCGGCCGGCTGACTGCGGATCTGGGCCTGCAGCAAGGTCACGGCGCCGGCAGCGTCGCCGTCCGAGAGGGCTTGTTCGGCCGCGGTGGGTGCACTCATGCCGATCTCCGATCAGTCGCTGCTGACCTGCGCCTGGAACGTCAGGTCTGCGCCCTTGTCACCCGCCCTGCGCTGGGGGGCGTACTTGACCTCGATCTGCTCGAACGCCAGCGCGAACTGCTCGCTGAGCGTCGGGCTGCCCGGGGCGGCGGTGCCGATGTTGAGCGAGGTCAGCCTTGCGTTCGAGAGTGTGATGGTCAAGAACTCGACCGGCGGAAGCGTGCCGGCCTTGCGGACCGTGAGCACGGCCTTCTTGATGAGCTCGTTGTTTCGCATCACGCTCATCAACTGGGTGGTCGCACGATCGGTTTCCTTGCCGAAGCGCATCTCCGACAGGGCCGTCCTCACCCTGGCACCCGCTCCCCCGAGTCCGGTCGAGCCCGACATGCTCCATGACCACTCGAGGATCTCGATCTCCTCGGGGTGCTCGGGCGCACTCGACTCGCCCTTGATGGGCCCGGTGGTCTTGCCCTCGATCTTGAGGAACATGTCTGCTTTGGCCATGTCGCTGCGTCCATGCTACAAGTGAGAACGCCGGGCGAACGCGACTGCACGTCGTGTCGCCCGGCGCAGGGCACGTGCGAGGCGGCCGCGGCCGCCGGCACCCGCGGGTCGATCAGACCTTGACGTTCTCGGCCATGTTCCAGCCGGTCTTCTTGTCGCCGCCTTCCTGCCCGCCGCCCTTGGCCTGCTCCTTGTAGGTGTACTCGAACTTGGCGAAATTCAGCGTCACGTTCTCGGTCAGTCGGTCCTCGCCGCCACTGCCACCCGTCGAGACCGAGGTGACCAGCAGATCGGTCATCTTGACCGTGATGTACTCCAGCGCCTTGTCGCCGCCAGCCTTGCGCACCACCAGCGTCGCCTCGGGGATGTGCTTGCCCGACGCGCAATGGCCCATCAGCGCAGACGATGCGGCGTCGACGTACTTCGTGAACGACAGGTCCTGCACGCTGACCTTGCCCGAGCCGCCGCCACCGCCCATGTGGGTGGTGCCGCTGTTGGACATGCCCCAGCTGTAGGCCAGGACGTCGATCTCCGCCTTGTGCTTGGCGTCCTTGGCTTCGCCCTTGATGTCGCCAATCTTGATGAACATGTCAACGGCCATGGTGAGCTCTCCTTGAGTTGCCCCACGGTGCGGGGCTGGTTGATGCTGCGATTCCGCCCTTCAGCGGGCGACCTCCCGCGCAGCCGCGTGGAGGTGGAACGGATGAACGAGAAAGAACACGACAGTCAGGCGGCCTTGGCCGACGGCAATTTGGACACCAGCCGCAGAGACACCGTCAGCCCTTCGAGTTGATAGTGCGGCCTGAGGAAGAACTTGGACGTGTAGTAGCCGGGATTGCCTTCGACCTCCTCGACGATGACCTCGGCCGCCGCCAGCGGCTTCTGGGCCTTGGTCGTTTCCGACGAATGCGCCGGATCACCGTCGACATATTTGAGGATCCAGGCCTGGAGCCATGACTGCATTTCGTCGCGCTCCTTGAACGATCCGATCTTGTCGCGCACGATCGCCTTCAGGTAATGCGCGAAACGGCAGGTGGCGAACAGGTAGGGCAGCCGCGCCGCGAGGTTGGCGTTGGCCGTGGCATCGGGGTCGTCGTATTCCGCCGGCTTGTGCAGCGACTGCGCGCCGATGAAGGCCGCGAAATCGCTGTTCTTGCGGTGGATGAGCGGCATGAATCCCGCCTTGGCCAGTTCGGCCTCGCGTCGATCATCGATCGCGATCTCGGTCGGGCATTTCATGTCGACGCCGCCGTCGTCGGTGGGGAAGGTATGCGTCGGCAGGTTCTGCACCGCACCACCGGACTCGATGCCGCGGATGCGAGAGCACCAGCCGTACTCCTTGAACGAGCGGTTGATGTTCACCGCCATCGCATAGGCCGCATTGGCCCAGGTGTACTTGTGATGGTCGGCGGCGCCAGTGTCCTCTTCGAAGTTGAATTCCTCGACGGGGTTCGTGCGCGCGCCGTACGGCAGCCTCGACAGGTAGCGCGGCATCGCCAGGCCAATGTACTTCGAATCCTCGGAATCGCGCAGCGAACGCCAGGCGGCATATTCGGGCGTGAGGAAGATCTTGGTCAGGTCGCGCGGATTGGCCAGTTCCTGCCAGGAGTCCATCTGCATGCCCGCCGGCGATGCGCCGGCGATGAAGGGGCAGTGGGCCGCGGCCGCGATCTTGGCCATCTCGCGCAGCAGTTCGACGTCGGGTGCACTGTGGTCGAAGTGGTAGTCACCGACCAGGCAGCCGTAGGGCTCGCCGCCGAACTGGCTGAACTCTTCGTTGTAGATCTTCTTGAACAGCGGACTCTGGTCCCACGACACGCCCTTGTAGCGCTTGAGCGTCTTGCCCAGGTCCTGCTTGGAGATGTTCATGACGCGGATCTTGAGCATCTCGTCCGACTCGGTATTCGTGACGAGGTAGTTCAGGCCGCGCCACGCGCCTTCGAGCTTCTGGAAGTCCTCGTGGTGCAGGATCTGGTTGATCTGCTGCGAGAGCTTCTCGTCGATGGCGGCAATCATCGCCTCGATCGATCTGACGACGTCGGTGCCGATCAGCTGGGTCTGCGACAACGCCTGCTGCGCCAGCGTCTGCACCGCCTGCTCGACCGCGCTTCTGGTCTCCTCGGTCTTGGGCTTGAACTCCTTCTGCAGCAGCGACGCAAGGTCGCTGCCCTCGAAGGCCACGCTGGCCAGCGGCGAGGCACTGGTCTGGGCTTCTGCTGCCATCTTGGGGCTCCTGTTGTTCGAGTGACCGCGGCTCAGGCCTTCGGCTCTTCGGCCGGCTTGGCTGAGGACGCCAGCGACGACAGCAGGCTGGGATCCTTCATCAGCCGCCCGACCAGCTCCTCGGCACCGCCCTTGCCGTCCATGTAGGTCACCAGGTTCTGCAACTGCTGGCGCGCCTCGAGCAGCTTGCTCAGCGCGTCGACCTTCTTGGCCACGGCCGCGGGCGAGAAGTCGTCCATGCTCTCGAAGGTGAGGTCAACCTGCAGGTTGCCCTCGCCGGTCAGCGTATTGGGCACCTGGAAGGCCACACGCGGCTTCATGGATTTCATGCGCGAGTCGAAATTGTCGACATCGATTTCGAGAAACTTGCGGTCGGCCACCGGCGCCAGCGGCTCGGCAGGCTTGCCGGACAGATCGGACATCACGCCCATGACGAAGGGCAGCTGCACCTTCTTTTCGGCGCCATAGACCTCGACGTCGTACTCGATCTGCACGCGCGGGGCGCGGTTGCGGGCGATGAACTTCTGGCTGCTTCCCATGCGACGCTCCTAGTGGTCTGAACGTTGAAACGATGATAGGCCCGTGCCCGGGTCTTGGGTGCGATTCGTGGGGTGCTCGTGCATATTCACGCTCACTCCCCGGTGCCGCCGATGCTGGTGGGGTCGACGCCGACGATGCGCGCCACGTCGTCGAGCGCATTCGGCGCCAGTTCCTTCAACAGTTCAAGAAAGTTGCGCTCCAGCAGGCCGCTGGCACGCCGCAGGAACAGCTGGGCCGGATTCGTCGGCTCATGCCGCTCCAGGTAGGCGCAGACGAGTTCGATGGCCCGCACCGCGTCGGCACGGGAATTGACACTGCCGCTCAGACCGGCTGACGACGACCGCGGGCCCGACGCGGCACGGCCCTCCTCGGCGGCGGCATCGTCGTCCAACTGGCCGTCCGCGGCAGCGGGCTGGTCAGGGCGCAAGCTGAGCACATGGGCGTACAGGTCGAGCAGCGGCTTCAACTCGTCACTCGATCCGGGCCCGAAGCGCTGGTTCATCAGTGCGCCGAGCTGTTTCAGCGACTGCTGGGTCGCCTGCAACATATCCCAGAGGTCACCTCCAGCCAGGCTGCCGCTGCCGGCGGCGCTGGCGCCGGTCAGCATGCGCTGCAACTGCTCGCGGCCGTAGGCTGTCTCACCGTCGCGCGGCTGAAGGTGGCCGAAGCCCACCTCGACGTCACGCAGGCGGATGTCACCCATGCCCTTGATCTGCGCCAGGCGTGCATGCAGGAGGTCGCCGAGACCCCCTTCCATGCGTGGCAGCACGGCCAGCACGTTGGCACGCACGAAGGCCTCCTCATCACCCTCCTCGGGCCGCGGGTGCAATGCCTCCCAGTGCGCATCCAGCAAGCCATTCACCAGCCGCACGGCGGGCAGCAGCGCCGCCGCACCCTCGAGGTTGACCACCGCGCGCAGCCACAGCAGGGCCACCCGCAGGTCACGCGTGCGTCCGAGCAGATCCTCGGCATGCTGCCGCACGACCCGCCAGTCGGGCGGCGTGCCGCGCTCGAACTGGGTTTCGGCCTTGCCCTCGGCCGCCGTGTTGAGCTCGAGAAAGGTATTGTCGTATTCGAGATCGGGCCCGCACGGCCCGTCGTCGCCGTCCAGCGGCGCCAGCCAGGCCTCGGCCTGCTGCATCAGGGTGTCCTGGTCGCTCAACGCATGCCTCGCAGGTGGGTGCGGCCGCCGGGGGCCCGGATCTGGCGCGTCGGCCGCAAAGGGATGAGCCGGCACGACGGCCGACCGGCGTTCACGGACGCTTGGTGACGATGGTCACACGACGATTCTCCGCCGCCTCGGGCCGCTCGGCATTCAACAATTCGGACGATCCTTTGCCGATCGGCGCCAGGCGGTCGGACGCGATGCCATGGGCGGCCACGAGGTGTTCGACCACCGACAGCGCCCGCGCTTCCGAAAGCCTCTGGTTGAGTTCGGCGCCGCCGCGCGGGTCGGCGTGGCCCTCGATGCTGAACGAGAAGCCGGCCAGCTTGTCGGACTGCAGGGCCTTGGCCACGGTGGCCAGCGCGTGCTTGCTCTCGGCCGTGAGATCGGCGGAATTGGTCTTGAAGGTGATCAGCAGGCTCGATTTGCCGGCCGCAGCGCGCGGGCTGGGCGCGGTATTGCGCGCCGTTGGCCGGATGCTGCGGGTCCTGGCGACCTCTTCGGCCGCCGGTTCGTCGATCGCCAGGGCATCGACCAGCGCCTGCTCGGTGACCTGGTTCATCTTCAGCACCGGCGCCGGTGACTGGGCCTGCAGCGCCGTGCCCCAGCACAGCGCCAGCGCGACGACTGCCGCGCGCATGTTCAAGGTCGCCATGTTCAATCCTCCTGGCCTCGATGCGGAAAGAGACGACGTGGCCGCCGTCACGAACAACAGCAAGCGTAGCTTGTCGACGGGCCTGCCGGTCTGGCGGCGCGTGTTCGAAGTCACGGTCCACAGGCCGCCAGCGGTCGATGACTCGGCCATGGCCGGCTTGCGGACGGGATCATGCAGCGTCGCCGACACGCCGCCAAGGTGAACATTCACCACCGGCGCGCGCCGGTGGCGACGCACCACCCCCTTGCGTTACGCTACGGCACCACTGCCGGGCGCCCGTCTTGCGCATGAACCCGACCCTCCGCTCATCATGACTTGGCAAAACAAGGTCCTGTGGACGGAGGGCATGTTCCTCCAGCCTCAACACTTTCAGCAGCAGGACCGGGCTGCCACCCGCCAGTTGCACGCGCGGTTCGCGGCCACCGCCGGCTTCGGCACCGGCTTCTCGTCGCTGCAGATCGACCGCGCCGCACTCGAGACGGGGCAGTTCGCGATCGCCGCCGCCAGCGGCGTGCTGCCCGACGGCACGCCCTTCGACATCCCCGGCATCGATGCCGCGCCGCCGGCGCTGAAGGTGCCGGCCGACGTGCGCGACGAGATCGTCATGCTGGCGGTCACGCTGTCGCGCCCGGGTGTCGCCGAAAGCGACGTCGAAGGCGCCTCGGCCTCGATGCCGCCGCGTTACCTGTGCGCCGATGTCGAGGTGGCCGACGCCGAGGCCGTGAGCCTGCGCCAGGCGCCGATCCAGGTCGGGCGGCTCAACCTGCGCCTGGTGCTGGCGCGCGATGCCAACGAGGGCTACACCATGCTCGGCGTGGCGCGCTTGCGCGAACTGGCCGCCGGCGGCGCGCTGGCGGTCGACGACGGCTACATCGCGCCGATGCTGCATGCGCCCTCGCACCCGGTGCTCGACGGCTATGTGCGCGAACTGCTCGGGCTGCTGCACCAGCGCGGCGAGATGCTGGCCTCGCTGCTGGCGCAGCCCGGCCGTGCCGGCGTCGGCGAGATCGTCGACTTCCTCTTCCTGCAGTCGATCAACCGCCACGAGCCGCTGTTCGCCCACATCCGGCAACTGGCCGTGCTGCACCCGGAGCGGCTGTATGCCATGTGCCTGCAGCTGGCCGGCGAACTGGCCACCTACCGCGATGCGCGGCGGCCTCCGGCCTACCCCGACTACATGCACGACGATCTGGCCAGCTGCTTCCGCCCGGTGATGGCGGACCTGCGGCTGTCGCTGTCGGCGGTGATCGAGCGCCGCGCCATCCCGATCGAACTGCAGCTGCGCAAATTCGGCGTGCGCGTGGCCATCATTTCCGACGTCGAACTGCAGCGCAATGCCAGCTTCGTGCTCGCCGCCTCGGCGCAGATGCCGACCGAAACGCTGCGCGCACGGCTGCCGGCGCTGGCCAAGGTCGGCCCCGCCGAGCAGATCCGCGCCATCGTGATGGACCAGGTCTACGGCATCGCGCTGCGGCCGATGCCGGTGGCGCCGCCGGGCATCCCTTACCACGCCGGCTTCGCCTATTTCGAGCTCGAGACCCGCGGCAGCGAGCTCTGGAAGCAGCTCGAGACCTCCGGCGGCCTGGCCATCCACATCGCCGGCGACTTCCCCGGGCTCGAACTCGAACTCTGGGCCGTGCGCTGACGCGCCGCCACCGTTAGGGCCGCCATGAACGACGACGACGATCCGTTCGCGCATTTCAACAGCAAGGACAGCCCGACCATCATCAAGCCGGCCGCCGGGCGCCCGGGCCGGGCCGGCGCCGCCGGCCCGGCGATGCCGGCGCCCGACCCCGCGCGCGCGCCCGCACCCCTGCAGGCAGGTGGCGAAGCCCCGCCGGCCCATGGCCTGAACCCGCTGCTGCAGCACGCCGCGCCGCTGCTGATGGCCGCGACCCGGCTGCGCACCACGGCCCAGCATCCCAACCCGGCGGCGCTGCGCAACGCCCTGGGCGAGGCGGTGCGCCGCTTCGAAGCCAACGCCCGCGCCGCCGGCGTGCCCAACGACCAGGTGGTCGCCGCCCGCTACGTGCTGTGCACCTTCGTCGACCAGTGCGCAGCGTCCACGCCCTGGGGCAGCTCCGGCGCCTGGGCGTCGAACAGCCTGCTGGTGCAGTTCCACAACGAGTCCTGGGGCGGCGAGAAGGTCTTCCAGCTGCTGGCCAAGCTGGGCAAGGACGTGCCCACCAACCGCAACCTGCTGGAGCTGCTGCACGTCGTGCTGTCGCTGGGTTTCGAGGGCCGCTACCGCGGCATGGACAACGGCCGCGCGCAACTGGACAGCATCCGCGAGCGCCTGGCCGGGCTGCTGCGCCAGCATGCCGGCCCGCTGCAGCCGGAGCTGTCGCCGCGCTGGCAGGGGGTGGCCTCGACGCTGCGCCTGCGCGACGGCATCCCGCTGTGGGTGATCGCGGCGCTGGCGGGACTGGTGCTGCTGCTGCTGTTCTTCATCTTGCAGTTCACGCTCAACAGCCGCAGCAATGCGACCTTCAACTCCTTGCTGGCCCTGGACGTCAAGTCGGCACCGGCGCGGCCCTTGCCCGCGCCCGTGGCCGCCGTGGCGCCGCGGCTGGCCGCCCTGCTCAAGCCGCAGATCGACGCCGGCCAGGTGCAGGTCAAGGACCTGGCCGACCGCTCGATCGTCACCATTGCCGGCGACGGCTTCTTCGAATCGTCCAGCGCCGAGGTCATCGGCAGCGTGCGCCCGCTGCTGACCCCTGTCGGCCAGGCCCTGGCCCAGGTGCCCGGCACGGTGCTGATCACCGGCCATACCGACAGCCAGCCGATCCGCTCGCTGCGCTTTCCGTCCAACTGGCACTTGTCGCAGGCGCGCGCCGAGTCGGTGCGCGACCTGCTGCTGCCCACCGTGAAGGCCGAGCGCATGAAGGCCGAAGGCCGCGCCGAAAGCCAGCCCGTGGACGACAACGCCGCCGCCACCGGCCGCGCCCGCAACCGGCGCGTCGAGATCACGCTGTTCGTGGCCAACAGCTGAGCCGCCATGAGAAACCTCCTGCGATGGTTGTTGAGCCCGGCCGTCATCGGCACCCTCGGGCTGCTGGTCCTGAGCGCGCTGGTGTGGTGGGCCTTCCCGCTGGTGGCCTTCGGCAGCGTGCGGCCCTTCGACGGATTCTGGGCCCGCGTCATCACGCTCGCGGTGCTGTGGGGGCTGTGGCTGGGCTGGCTGGCCTTTGCCTGGTGGCGCCGCCGCCGCACCCATGCGGCCCTGGTCAAGGGGCTGTCGACCGGCTCGGCGACCAGCCAGCGCGAGGCCGAGGTGCTGGCCAAGCGCTTCGACGAAGCGATGGTCAAACTGCGCGAAAGCGCCGGCCGCTCGCTCTTCAAGCCCGGCTCCTACCTGTATGAGCTGCCCTGGTACATGTTCATCGGCGCACCCGGTGCCGGCAAGACAACGGCGCTGCTCAATGCCGGGCTGCAGTTCCTGCTCGGCGACGGCAAGGCTGGCGCCTCGGTATCCGGCGTCGGCGGCACGCGCAACTGCGACTGGTGGTTTACGCGCGACGCGGTGCTGATCGACACCGCCGGTCGCTACAGCACGCAGGATTCCGACGCCGTTGCCGATGCCGGCGCCTGGGACGCCTTCCTCGCGCTGCTGAAGAAGACCCGGCCGCGGCAGCCGATCAACGGCGTCATGCTCACCGTCAGCGCGTCCGACCTCGTGCAGCTCAGCGCCGCCGACCGCACCGACCTGGCACGCAGCTTGCGCGACCGCCTGCACGAGCTGCAGACCAAGCTGGGCGTGCGCGCGCCGGTGTATGTGCTGGTCACCAAGATGGACCTGGTGGCCGGCTTCAACGAGACCTTCGGCGACCTGCCCAAGGATCCGCGCGAACAGGTCTGGGGCTTCACGCTGGACTGGCGCGACGGCGAGGACCCGAATGTCGAGCAGGAATTCGACCAGGGCATGGGCGGGCTCGAGCAGCGCCTCGGCGAAGGCCTGACCGACCGCCTGCAGGCCGAGCGCGACCTCTCGCGCCGGGCGGCGATCTTCGGCTTCCCGCAGGAGCTGGCGGCGCTGCGGCGGCCGCTGCGCGACTTTGTCACCGCGGTCTTCGCCGCCGGCGGCGCCGTGCAGCGCACGCCGCCGATGCGCGGCGTCTATTTCACCAGCGGCACGCAGGAAGGCACGCCGATCGACCGTGTGATGGGCTCGCTGGGCCGCGCCTTCGGGCTCGAGCGGCCGGCGCTGGCCGCGCGCGGCGCCGGCAGCGGCAAGAGCTTCTTCCTGACGCGGCTGCTGCGCGAGGTGGTCTTCTTCGAGCGCGGACTGGGCGTCTACAACGCCGCCGCCGAACGCCGCCGGCGCCTGACGCGCGTCGCGCTGATGGCCGGCATCGGTGTGCTGTCGGTAGCGCTGATCGCCGGCTGGGCGGTGAGCTTCGTGCGCAATGCGGGCTACGTCGACGACGTGGCGGCACGGCTGCCGGCCATCCAGCAGGGGGTGGCCGCCATCCCGCCGGGCACGGCCGGCGACGTGGCGGTGCTGATCAAGCCCTTGACCGACGTGAGGAACGCCGCGCGCACCGGCGCCTTCCCGATCGAGGACCCGCCGCTGTCGATGACGCTGGGCCTGTACCAGGGCGACAAGCTCGACGCCGGCGCACGGCTGGCCCACCAGCGGCTGATCGAGAAGGCTTTCGCGCCGCGCATCGCGACGCGGCTGGAAGAGCGTCTGCGCGCCGCCAACGCCAGCAACCTGGAGAACGCCTACGAGGCGCTGAAGAATTACCTGATGCTCTATACGCCCGACAAGTTCGACGCCGATACGCTGCGCGCCTGGATCGCCACCGACTGGGACGTGCAGTACGCCCGCGCGCTGGACGCCGATGGCCGCGCCGAGCTCGACCGCCACCTCGACGCCATGCTCGCGCGCGGCGCGCCGCCGCCGGTGGTGCCCAGGGACGAGGCGCTGGTGGCGCAGATGCGCGAGATGCTCGCGGCACTGCCGCTGGAGCTGCGCGTCTACGGGCGCATCAAGCGCTCCAGCCGCGGCAACGACCTGCCCGACTTCACCGTGGCCGGCAGCGCCGGCCCGCGCGCCGCCCAGGTCTACCGGCGTGCCAGCGGCGAGCCGCTGACGCGCGGCATCGCCGGCCTGTATACGCGCGAGGGCTACCGCCGCACCTTCCAGGGCACCATCCCGCGCGTCTCGGCGCAGCTGGCGGCCGAAGAGACCTGGGTCATGGGCGTGCGCAACGATCCCGAGCGCATCAAGGCCTTGTCGCTGGGCAACGAGCTCGCCAACCGCGTGCGTCGTGCCTATCTCGAGGACTACATCAAGGAGTGGGACCGCTACCTGGCCGATGTGCAGCTGGTGCCGCTGACCAGCATCGGCCAGCAGATCGAGGTCTTTCGCCTGCTGGCGGGCGTGGATTCACCGATGGCCGCCCTCGTGCGCCGCGTCGCCGAGGAGACCACGCTGGTGCCACCGGCCACCACCGCCGCCACCAATCCGGTGGGGCAGACGCTGGACCGTGCCGCCAAGGCGCGTCAGGAGGCCGCCAAGCTCGCCGACCCCGGCGCCGCGCCGGCCACCGTCGGCGGCGGCCCGCTGGAGCGCATGGTCGACGATCACTTCGCCGCCTACCGGCGCCTGGTCACCGGCCAGCCTGCACCCATCGACGAGTTGCGCAAGCTCTTCGACGATCAGCAGGCCTACCTGCTGGCGATCGACAACGCCCAGAAGACCAGGTCTGCGCCGCCGCCCGGTGGCGGCGCCGGGGCGCAGCTGAAAGTTCAGGGCGGCCAGTTGCCCGATGCCTTGCGCGCGATGATGAATACGCTGGCCGACGCCGGCGCCAGGCAGAGCCAGAGCGCCGAGCGCGACGTGCTGACGGCCGAGCTCAAGCCGATCGCCGACTTCTGCCAGCGCGCCATCGCCAACCGCTATCCCTTCGCCGCCGGCTCGCGCGCCGACGTGCTGCCCGAGGACTTCGGCCAGCTCTTCGGCCAGGGCGGCATGCTCGACGATTTTTTCAACCGCCGGCTGGCACCCCTGGTCGATACCGGCGGCGCCACCTGGGCCTACCGGCCGTTGCCCGACGGCACGCGGCCGAGCGCACGCTCGCTGCCCGACTTCCAGCGCGCCGCGCGCATCCGCGAGGCCTTCTTCCGCGCCGGTGGCAAGGCGCCGGGTTTTCGCATCGACCTGCGCGCCGCCGAGCTCGCCGACGGGTTGAAGGAGGTCACGATCGATATCGACGGCCAGGTCTACCGCCTGAGCGCCGGCGGGCCGCCGGTGACCATCGCCTGGCCCAGCCAGCGCGTGGCCTCGCGCGTCACGCTGTCCAGCCAGCCCGCCGGCGTGCCGCAGGTCTTCGAAGGTCCCTGGGGCCTGTTCCGGCTCTTCGAGCGTTTCGAGATCGTGCCCTCGGGCCAACCCGAGCGCTTCGGCGTCAATATGGACCTCGAAGGCCGACGCGCGCGGCTGGAAGTCACCGCCAGCAGCGTGCTCAACCCCTTCCGGATGCGCGAAATGCAGCAGTTCCGCTGCCCGAGCGCCGTCTGAGATGGATGACGGCAGCGCCCCCGGCTGGCACGGCAAGCTGCCGTCGCTGGGTGACTTTGCATCGCGCCGGCTGCCGCACGAGTTCATCGAGGCCTGGGACGGCTGGCTCGCCGGCGGACTGGCCGCGCTGCGCGAAACGGCTGCCGACAGCTGGCTCGACGGCTACCTCGCCAGCCCGATCTGGCGCTTCCTGCTGCTGCCCGGCGTGCTGGCCGGCCCGTGCGGCCAGCAAGGCTGGACCGGCGTGCTGATGCCCTCGGTCGACCGTGCAGGGCGCTATTTCCCCTTTACCGTGGCCTGGGCGCTGCCGGCGCTGCCGCGCGACGGCGAGACCTTCACGGCACTGCACCGCTGGCTGCGCCAGCTCGACGACCTGGCAGCCGACGCACTGCAGGACGACTGGACGGTGCCGCAGCTGGAGGCCGAACTCGCCCGCCTGCGCCTGCCGGCGCTGGCGGCAGGCGCAGGCGGGCGCGGCGCGGCACGGCCGGCGCCACCGGCTTCGGTGGTCTCGCTGCCGATCGCCTCGGCCGCCGATGTGACGGCGCTGATCACCGAAGATGCGCTCGCGATCTGGCAGACTGCGAGCGTCGGTCACGCCTACTGGTGGTGCGAACCCGGGGCCGACCCCGGCCGGCTCGTGGTCACGCGCGGGCTGCCGGCGGGCGCCGGCATCGGCATCCTTTTCGCCGCCTTGGGGGCGGGCGCCCAGGAGCCGTCTGCCGGCCAGGACTCGAGCAGCGAAGCAGGATCCGGTTGAGCCTTCCATGAACAACGACGCGCCGGACGACGACCCCACGGTCGCTCAGCCCGCCCCGATGCCGGGTGGCAGCCCGCCCTTGGCCGCGGCAGCACCGGCCCCTTCGGCACGGCGGGACTCGGGCAACGCGCTGCCGATCGGCACCTACCTCGACGAATTCGAGCTGCGCAGCGTGGCTGGCGAAGGCGGCTTCTCGATCGTCTACCGCGCCTGGGACCATTCGCTGAACCGCCAGGTCGCGGTGAAGGAATATTTTCCCTCGGGCATGGTCGGCCGCTCCGGCAGCACGCAGGTGGTGGTGCGCTCGGAGCGCTACACCGAAGCCTTCGAGGCCGGGTTGCGCAGCTTCGTCGAGGAGGCGCGGTTGCTGGCGCAGTTCGACCACCCGGCGCTGATCAAGGTCTACCGCTTCTGGAAGGCCAACGGCTCGGCCTATATGGTGATGCCGTTCTGCGAGGGCATCACGCTGCGCGACGTCTGGCGCGCCGACCCCGAGGCGCCCGACGAGACGGCGCTGATGCAGTTGCTGGACCCGCTGACCGAGGCATTGGGCGTGCTGCACGCCGAGCACTGGTACCACCGCGACATCGCACCCGACAACGTCATGCTGCTGGCCGGCACGCGCCGCCCACTGCTGCTGGATTTCGGCGCTGCGCGCCAGGTCATCGGCGATATGACGCATGCGCTGACGGTGATCCTCAAGCCCGGCTATGCGCCGATCGAGCAGTGGGGCGAAGTGCCGGGCATGCAGCAGGGGCCGTGGACCGACGTCTATGCGCTGGCAGCCATGATCCACTTCGGCATCACCCGGCGCACGCCGCCGCCGTCGGTCGGCCGCCTGGTCAACGACGGCTACGAACCGCTGGCGCAGGTGGCCGCCGGCCGCTACAGCGACCGTTTCCTGCGCGCCATCGACCACGCGCTGGCGGTGCGGCCCGAGCAGCGCACGCCCTCGATCGCGCAATTTCGCGAGGAGATCGGCCTGCAGGAATTTGCCCGCGAGCGCACGATGACGTGGATGCCGCCGGCGCCGGCCGCGGCGCCGCGGGCCGACACCGATCAGCCGGCCCACGCACCGTCACCGGCCGGCATCGAATTTACCGTCCAGCCCGGCAGCCTGCGCATGCCGGCCGAGCCCGGGGTGCGCACCCAGCCGCTGGCGCCGCCGCGTTCGTCGCAGGGCCCGGCGATGCTGTTCGCCGCCGGCCTGCTGGTCACCGGTGCGCTGGGTGTGGGCGGCTACCTGCTGTTCAGGCCGGCACCGGCACCCCTGGTCGCCGTTGCCCCGGCGGCGGTGCCGGCACCGGTGCTGGTGCCGGCCTCGGCCGCCGAGCCCGCGGCGCGGCGCCGGCAGCGGCACCGCCGGCAGCGACGCCGCCCGCGGCCCACCATCCGGGCGACGACTTCCAGCGCATCCTGGCCGCGCAGACGGCTGGGCATGGCGTCGAGGTGACGCTGGTGCGCACCACCGTTCGCAGCGAGAAGGACGCCATCGAATTCACCGTCCAGTCACGGCACGACGGTTATCTGTATGTCTTCAACCACGGCTCCGACGGCTCGCTGCTGCAGCTGTACCCGAACAAGATCTCGGGGTTGCCGCGGGTGCGCAAGCAGGTGCCACTGAACCTGCCCAAGGACGTGGATTTCAAGATCTCCGGGCCCAGCGGCCCCAACCAGTTGCTGGTGATGGTGTCGACGCTGCCTCGCGACCATTCGGCGCTGCCGGCGCGCGACGAGGGTGGTTTTTCCTTCTACCCCACCGGCGATGCGGCAACGGCGCTGTCGGCGCGTCACCAGGGGCCGCTGCCGTGGATCGCCGGTGTGCCCAAGTGCCCGGCCGGCGGCCGCTGCGACGACGCCTTCGGGGCCACCATCGTCACCTTCAACGTCGTCCAGTAGGCCGCCGGCGGCCGTCCGCCAGCGCCTTGCGGGCGCCGGACCGTCAGCGCGAGCATGGACCTCGCAGGTCCGGTGACGCATCATCCGCAGCGCAGCAAAACCTTCGACCATGGCCGAACCCACACCCACCACACCCCGGCGCAACGACGACGCGCAGCAGGCCGCCACGGTGACGACACCGCTGTCGCAGTTCGGCACGCCGTCGTCCCCCACCACGCAGCCCGACAGCGGCTCGCTGCAGCGGCGCGGCGTGCTGCCCGGCGAGTCGTCGCTGCCCTTCGGCACGCTGCCCGGCGGATCGCCAACCGAGAAGATGCAGCAGGCCGGCCGCTACCAGATCCTGGAACGCATCGGCCGCGGCGGCATGGCCACCGTCTTCAAGGCGCACGACCCCACCATCGGCCGCGACGTGGCGATCAAGTTCCTGCATGCCTCGCTGTGCGAGGGCGAGGACTACCGCGCGCGCTTCCTGCAGGAGGCGCGCGCCGCCGGCGGGCTGTCGCACCCCAACATCGTCATCGTGCACGACGTCGGCGAGATCGAGGGCCGGCCCTACATGGCGATGGAGCTGCTGTCGGGCATCTCGCTGGCCGAGGAGCTGGAGACCGCCAAGACGATCCCGGTGCGCGACACCGTGGTGATGGGCATCCAGCTGGCGCGCGCGCTCGACTATGCGCACGCCAAGGGCATCGTCCACCGCGACATCAAGCCCGCCAACATCATGCGGCTGGCCGGCAGCAAGACCATCAAGGTCACCGACTTCGGCATCGCGCACATGGACAGCGCCAGCGCCGACTCGCTGCGCACGCGCGCCGGCGACGTGCTGGGCACACCGCAGTACATGTCGCCCGAGCAGACGCGCGGCGAGAAGCTCGACGGCCGCTCCGACCTCTTCTCGGCCGGCATCGTGCTCTACCAGATGGTCGTCGGTCACCGTCCTTTCCGCGGCGACAGCCTGGTGGCGGTGGCGACCAAGATCGCCAACGAGGCGGCGACGCCGATCGACAAGGCGCGCACCGACGTGCCGAACTCGCTGCGCCGCGTGATCGACCGCTGCCTGGCCAAGAACCCGGCGCAGCGCTTCCAGACCGGCGGCGAACTGGCCGACGCGCTGGTCAAGGTGCTGGCCGAGATCGACGAAGAGGCCCGCGAGCGCGACCGGCCGCGCATCGTGCCGCTGCGCGTCAAGTGGGCGCTGATGATGGCGGCCATCGTCGCGCTGGTGATGGGCGTGACGGCGACGCTGATCACCCAGCGCCAGGTGGCGGCGCTGACGGCGCAGGCGATCGACTACGGCGCATCGACCGCGCGCTTCATGGCGGCGCAGAACGCCGCCTCGGTGCTGGGCGAGGAGTGGGAGGCGGTCGAGGTCATCGTCGAGAAGATCATGAAGACCGGCGACTACGAGCGCATCACCGTGGCCGACGCCAACGGCATCGTGCGTGCAGCCAGCGACCCGAAGCTGGTCGGCCAGCCCTACAAGGCGCCGGCGGGCGAACCGCTGGGCCGGCGCGACCAGGTCGTGGCCGAACGCTACCGCGTCGACGGCGAGACCATGCTCGGCTTCGACGTGCCCGTGACCTTTCAGGAGCAGACCGCCGGCCGCGTGGCCATCGGCATCCGCGAGGCGCCGCTGACCGCGGTGGCGCGGCTGTCGATCACGCTGATGGTGGTGCTGGCCGTCGTTACCGTGCTCGCGGTGGCGGTGGCGATGTATTTCGTGGCCAACTGGTTTGCCAAGCCGATCAAGCTGGTCGGCGAATCGATGGTCGAGATCGCCAAGGGCCGTTTCGACCACCGCATCAACGAGCAACGCAAGGACGAGTTCGGCCAGCTCTACGCCGCCTTCGACAGCATGGCCGAGGCGCTGCAGGAGCGAGAATCCACGCTCGACCGCACGGTGATCGTTCCCAGCGCGCCGCGTTCGTCCGTGCGCGCCACGCCCACGCCGCCGGGCTCCGGCCCCAGTACGGCGCCATGAACGCCGGCGGTTCAAGGACGCGGGGGCCACGCCCCGCGGGAGCGGCCTGGCTGGTCGTCGCGCTGCTGGCCGGCTGCGCGTCGTCGCCACCGCCGGCGGGCACCGTCGAGCCTGCAGCGCCGGCGTCGACCGCGCCGGCGCCAGCGGCCACCGCCCGCGCCGATGGCCGCTGGCCGCAGGCGCAGGGTGAGGTGCTGGGTCGCAATGCCCGGCTGCTGGTCTACCGGCCGGCCACCGGCGACAGCTTCGACGGCATCGCGGCGCGCTTCCTGGGTGCGGCCGACCAGGGCTGGCAGATTGCCGATGCCAACGATGCCGCGCGGCCGCTGGCCGACCAGCCGCTGCGGGTGCCGCTGCGGCCGCTCAACCCGCTGGGTGTGCAGGCGGACCGGCTGCAGACGGTGCCCATCCTCTGCTACCACCGTCTGGGCAGCGGGGTGTCGAAGATGATCGTCTCGCCGGCCGGCTTCGAGGCGCAGATGGCCTGGCTGGTGCGCCATGGCTACCGCGTGGTGCGGCTGGCGGACGTGGCCGGCTTCCTGGCGGGCCGGCGGCCGCTGCCGCAGCGCTCGGTCGTGCTGACCTTCGACGACGGCTACGAGTCGTTCTACCGCCATGCCTTCCCGGTGCTGAAGCGATACGGCCTGCCGGCCACGGTCTTCGTCTATACCGACTTCCTGGGCGGCGGCGACGCGCTGACCTGGGCGCAGATGCAGGAGATGCTGGCTTCGGGCCTGGTCGACGTGCAGTCGCACTCGAAGAGCCACCGCAACCTGATCGAGCGCCTGCCGGGCGAAACCGAGGAGCGCTACCGCGCCAACCTCGATGCCGAGATGCGCATACCGCGCGACATGCTCGAACGCCGCCTGCCGCCGCTGAAGGTGCGCCACCTCGCCTATCCCTTTGGCGATGCCGACGAGGCGGTGATCGACAGTGCGGCGCGGCACGGCTTCGAGCTGGCCGCCACCGTCGTGCCCGGCGGCAATGCCTTCTTCTCGCAGCCGCTGATGCTGCGGCGGACGATGATCTTCGGCGACATGAATCTCGACGCTTTCAGATCGCGCCTCGAGGTCAGCCGACCGCTGGCCGCACCGTGAACGTGCACCGGCTGCGTCGGTCCCGACTGTGGGCGCTGGCGGCCGCGTTGTGGCTGGCCGGCTGCGCATCGCGCGCACCCGCGCCGGGTGGTGCCGAACCGGCGCCGCCTGCGCCCGCGCCGCCGCCCCTGCTGGCGCCCCTGCACGGCTACGAGCAGCAGCAACTGGACCTTGCCGAACGGGCCGAGGCCCGGGGCCAGTGGGCCGAGGCCGCGCTGGCCTGGGAGGTGCTGAACCTGCTGCGGCCCGATGACACGGCGGTGCGTGAGCGCCTGGCCCGGACGCAGGCGCTGATCGCGCAGCGCGTGGCCGAACAGCAGGCGCTGGCGCTGGCAGCACAGCGCCGCGGTGACGCCGATGGCGCCACCCAGGCCTGGCTGGCGCTGCTGGCGCTCGACCCGTCGGACCGTGCGGCCGCCGATGCCTTGCGGCAGGTCGAGCGCGAGCGCAACCGGCGCTCGCAACTCGGCCGCTTCGCGCGCTCGCCGCTGACGGCGCGGCGCGCCAACGGGGCCGGTGCAGCGTCGATGCCATCCACCAGCGCCGCGGACACCGACGCACTGCGCGCGGCCAACAGCCAGCGCGAGCATGCGACGATGCTGGCACGTCAGGGTGACCTCGACGGCGCGATCGCGCTGTTGCGTGACAGCGCAGCCTGGCGCAACCAGCCCGCGCACCGTGCGCTGCTGGCCGACCTGTATGTGCGCAAGGCCGAAGGGCTGAAGGAGACGCAGCCCGAAGCCGCACGGGCGGCGGTCGACGCGGCGCTGGGCATCGACAGCCGGCATGTTGCCGCCCTGGCCTTGCAGGCGCAGCTGCCGCGCCCGGGCACCCGCGCGGTGCGGCCGCCCTCGACCCGTCCTATTTCACCGTAAGCAAGCGCTCACGATCTGCTGCCGCCTTGTCGCGCTGAGCTTTCAGTTGCGCGTTTTTCGGGTCTTGCGCCAGCTGACCGTCGAGCCGCCGGATGGTGTTTTCGAGCAGGCGGATGAGCCCGCCGACCTGGCTCAGCGCCTGCGCCCGCTTCAACCGGGCGTTGGCATGGCCGGCGTCACGCTCCAGCACCTGGTCGAAGGCCTCGATCGCCTCGGCCGGTTTCTGCTGCGCCATCAGCGACAGGCCGCGCCGGTATTCCTGGGCGATCACGACCTCGGCCGACGACGGCGACGGCGGGCGCGGCGCGGGCGTTGCTGCCGGCGGCGGAGCCGGTGGTGCGACAGCGGGTGCGGGCACCGGCGGCGGTGGCGCAGCCGGCGGCGGGGGTGATGGCGGCGCGGCGGGTGCCGGAGTCGATGGCGCCGGCGCCCTGCCGGGCACCTTGATCATCTGCCCGCCCTGCAACTGGCGCGGCACCTTGATGTCGTTGTAGCGCGCCAGCGCATAGAACAGGTGCACGTCGTTCAAGAAGCGCCCGGCGATGCGCGACAGGCTCTCGCCCGGCGGCACGCGGTAGCTGAAATGCTCGCGACCCAGCAGCACCTGGGGGTCGGTCTGGATCTGCCTGAGCAGGCTCTGCGCCAGCCGGTTGGCGGGATCGGCCTGCAGCGCACGCTGGATCTCGGCCAGCGCCTGCTCCTCGTGACCGACCTCGAGCATCTCGACGGCCGAGATGGCCAGGCGCTGCGCCTGCTGCGCCGACACCGGGCTGGCCGGACCCGGCTCGGCCGGCGGCGGCTCTGCGGCAGGGGCCGGTTCGGCAGGCACCGGCGTCGCGGCCGGTGAGGCCGTTGGCTTGGGCTGGCCGCCGGGTGGCGTGGTACAGGCCGCCAGCGAGGCAGCCACCGCCACGCCGGTCAGGGCCAGGCGGCGCAGTCTTGTCGTTCGGTCCATGCATGCCGCCTGCAGGCGCAGACGCTCCAGGTCACCTGCCGGCACCAGGCGAATGCCCGGCGCCGCTTCCGAGCCGCATTATCGGCGAGCGAATCGGCGTCGCTCGCCCGGCCTCTCGCGCCCGGCCACGAGAACGGGTGCGGCCGTGGACATCGCGCGGAAGGCGCAGGCGCTGCGCCGCTCGCCGCGCTGGCGAGGGCCATCGCCAGACGACGGCCATGGCCACGGTGTGGGCATCGATGACGCGCATCCAGGCACGCTCGGTTTCGGAGCTGGCTTGCCGCGCGGATGGAGCTCCCGCAGGCGTCGGCGACGCCAGCCTCTTCGCGGTGCGGGTGTCAAGGACGTCGCGCCGGCTGCGTCTGGCACTCGAGGCGGGTCAGCCACTGCATCGCCGCTGCCGGTGTATCGCCACACATCGCAGGCCCGGGCTGCAGCGAGGCGCATACCGCCGGCCGCTCGGGCCGGCCGAACAGCCGGCAGCGCAACTCGGCATCGAGCTGGATGCAAGGCTGGCCGGCCGGCTTCGGGGCTGGCGGCCGGCCGTCGCGGCCGGGGATCGGGCTCGAGATCGACGGCGCGATGCAGCAGGCGCCGCAGCCGGGGCGACAGGCCGCGGGTTCGACATGGGCAGCGGTCATCGACGAAGTATCGGCGCACGGCACGCTATCGCCGGCATCGCGACGAACGATGCCAGGCGCGGCAGCTTGCGTTGAAAATGCCAATACGAAGCATTCTTGATAAAGATCCCATGACCAAATCGGCAGCATTCGGCGTCATGCACCTCGGTATCGCCTTTGGCGTGAGTGATGCGCTGACCGGCAGCGTCACCATCGCCGGCGCCATCACGCTGGTCGAGCCGGCGGTCAACACCGTGGCGCATCATTTCTTCGACCGCTGGTGGGGGCCGGCCGACGGCCCTGCGCCCTGGCGCCGCTCTGCCGCCGCGCCGGTCGCCGCGGGCGCGTGAGCGCGGCGGGAGCGGCGCTCCTAAAATCCCTGCCTTTCGCCTGGCAGCCACTCGGCTGCGTCCACCCCATGCTGCACCCCCAGGAGTTCGACGTCATCGTCGTCGGCGGCGGCCATGCCGGCACCGAGGCCGCGCTGGCCGCGGCGCGCATGGGCTGCACCACGCTGCTGCTCACCCACAACATCGAGACGCTGGGCCAGATGAGCTGCAACCCCAGCATCGGTGGCATCGGCAAGGGCCACCTGGTGAAGGAGATCGACGCGCTGGGTGGTGCGATGGCCGCGGCCACCGACGAGGCGGGCATCCAGTTCCGCATCCTCAACGGCAGCAAGGGCCCTGCCGTGCGCGCCACGCGCGCCCAGGCCGACCGCGTGCTCTACCGCGCCGCCATCCGCCAGCGCCTGGAAAACCAGCCGAGGCTGTGGCTGTTCCAGCAGGCGGTCGACGACCTGATGCTCGACGGCGAGCGCGTGATCGGCGCGGTGACGCAGATCGGCCTGCGCTTTCGCGCCCGCGCGGTGGTGCTGACGGCCGGCACCTTTCTCGACGGCCGCATCCATGTCGGCCTGCAGAACTACAGCGCCGGCCGCGCGGGCGACCCGCCGGCGGTCAGCCTGTCGGCGCGGCTGAAGGAACTGAAGCTGCCGCAGGGTCGACTGAAGACCGGCACGCCGCCGCGGCTCGATGGCCGCTCGATCGACTTCGCCCGCCTGACCGAGCAGCCCGGCGACGGCATGCCGGGTGTCGACGGCTCGCCGACGACAACGCCGATGCCGGTCTTCAGCTTCCTCGGCCGGCCCGAACAGCACCCGCGCCAGCTGCCTTGCTGGATCACGCACACCAATCAGCGCACGCACGCCATCATCCGCAGCGGTTTCGACCGCAGCCCGATGTTCACCGGCGTCATCGAAGGCGTGGGTCCGCGCTACTGCCCGAGCATCGAGGACAAGATCAACCGCTTCGCCGACAAGGGCAGCCACCAGATCTTCCTCGAGCCCGAGGGCCTGACGACGCACGAGTTCTATCCCAACGGCATCTCGACCTCGCTGCCCTTCGACATCCAGCTGGCCGCGGTGCGCTCGATGGTCGGGCTGGAGCAGGCGCACATCCTGCGGCCGGGCTATGCGATCGAGTACGACTATTTCGACCCACGCGAACTGCAGCCCAGCTTCGAGACGCGCGCGGTGAAGGGGCTGTTCTTTGCCGGCCAGATCAACGGCACCACGGGCTACGAAGAAGCGGCGGCGCAGGGTCTGTACGCCGGCGCCAATGCTGCCTTGCAGGTGCTGGGCCGCGAACCCTGGCTGCCGGCGCGACACGAGGCCTACCTGGGCGTGCTCGTCGACGACCTCGTCAGCAAGGGCGTGACCGAGCCCTACCGCATGTTTACCAGCCGCGCCGAATACCGGCTGCAGCTGCGCGAGGACAACGCCGACCTGCGCCTGACCGAGACCGGCCGTCGCCTGGGCCTGGTCGACGATGCGCGCTGGGACGCCTTCTGCCGCAAGCGCGACCGCCTGGCCGCCGAACTGCAGCGGCTGCGCAGCACCTGGGTGCGGCCGCAGACCGTGCCGGCCGCCGATGCCGAGCGCCTGCTGGGCAAGGCGCTGGAACACGAATACAGCCTGGCCGACCTGCTGCGCCGGCCGGGCATCGGCCACGATGCGGTGTGTGAGCTGGCAGCCATCTCGCGTCCGGAGGCCGAGCCTGTTTCACGTGAAACATGGCGCCGTGCGTGGGGCGATCGCGAGGCCGATGCGGTGATCGAGCAGGCCGAGATCGCCCTCAAATATGCCGGCTACATCGACAAGCAGAACGACGAGGTCGAACGCGCTGCCGCCTACGAACACCTGCAGCTTCCGGAGGACCTGGACTATGGCCAGGTCACGGCCCTGTCCTTCGAGGTGCGCCAGAAGCTCACCCGCCATCGCCCGGCCACCCTGGGTCAGGCGGCACGACTGTCGGGCATGACGCCCGCCGCGGTGTCGCTGCTGCTGGTGCACCTGAAAAAAGGGCGCTTCCGGGGATTCGAGCAGACCGAGGCGGCGCTGCGCGATGCCGCCGCCTGATCGCGCCGCAGCGCTGGCCGCCGCCGAAGCGATCGGTGTCCCGCTCGACGACGGCCAGGCCGATCGACTGCTGGCCTACCTCGACCTGCTGCAGCGCTGGAACGCCACCTACAACCTGACCGCGGTGCGCGACCCCGCCGCCATGTGGCTGCAGCATGTGGTCGATTGCATGGCGGCGGTGCCTACCGTGCGCCGCCACCTGCAGGCTAGGTCGATGGCTCGGCGCCCCCGCATCCTCGATGTCGGCAGCGGCGGCGGCCTGCCCGGGATTGTCTGGGCGGTGCTGATGCCCGAGGTGGACATCACCTGCGTCGATACGGTCGGCAAGAAGGCGGCCTTCATCCGCCAGGCCGCGGGCCAGCTTAGGCTGCCGAATCTGCAGGCACGGCATGCCCGGGTGGAGGCGCTGACAGACGCCCCGTTCGACCTCATCACCTCACGCGCCTTCTCGTCACTGCCGGACTTCACCCGACTGACGCGCCACGCCCTGGCCGAAGGTGGCGGCTGGGTCGCAATGAAGGGCAAGCCACCGGCCGATGAGTTGACCGAACTCGGCTGGCCGGCCGGCATGTTTCACGTGGAACCACTGCAGGTGCCGGGGCTCGACGCCGAACGCTGCCTGGTGTGGCTGAAATCCGACCCGCCAAGCCCAGCCAGCCACCCGGTCCGCTGAGCGCAAAACTACACTACGCCTCATGGGGTGACCCACCCCAGACTGCACCGGCGCCAGCCTCCGGCCCCGGTCGGCATTCGAGGCTCCCATGCTTGGCATCTCCGACTTCGGCGCCTTCTGCGCCGCCATCCTGCTGTTCCTGGCCCTGCCCGGCCCCGGCACCTTCGCGCTGCTGACCTCCACCGCCAAGGGCGGCTTCCGTGGCGGCGCCGCCGCGACGCTGGGCATCATCGTCGGCGACCAGGTCCTGATGTGGCTGGCGGTGGCCGGTGTCGCCGCGCTGCTGGCCGCCCACCCCACCCTCTTCCGCGGCGTGCAGTACCTGGGCGCGGCCTACCTGGCATGGATCGGCCTGAAGCTCCTGTTTGCCAAGCCCGGTGGCGCCAGCCCGATCCGCATCGACGCCGGCCACTATTTCCGCCAGAGCCTGCTCATCACGCTGCTCAACCCCAAGGCCATCGTCTTCTACATGGCCTTCTTCCCGCTCTTCATCAACCCGGCCACCCACCGCGGCATGGTCACCTTCGCCGCCATGGCCGTGACCATCGCGCTCATCACCGCCGCCTACTGCCTCGCGCTCTGCGCCTTCGCGCAGGCCGTCAGCGCGCAGGTCCGCGCACACCGCCGCCTGGCCCGCACGCTCGAACGCCTGGCGGGCGTCTTCCTCATCGGTTTCGGCATCCGCCTGGGCACCCAATGACCACCAAGACCCCTCAGCCGCGGATCTTCTGCGTGGCCAACCAGAAAGGCGGTGTCGGCAAGACCACGACCACCGTCAACCTGGCCGCCGGCCTGGCCCAGGTCGGCCCGCGCGTGCTCGTCGTCGACCTCGACCCGCAGGGCAATGCCACCATGGGCTCGGGCATCGACAAGCGCACGCTGCCGCACAGCGTCTACGACGTGCTGCTCGGCAGCGCCAGCCTGGCCGAAGCGCTCCAGCGCAGCCCCAAGGGTGGCTACGACGTGCTCGGCGCCAACCGCGAACTCGCCGGTGCCGAGGTCGAGCTGGTCGACCTCGATCAGCGCGAACGCCGCCTGAAGTCCGCACTGGCCAGCGGCGCCGGCGGCTACGACTTCGTGCTCATCGACTGCCCGCCGTCGCTGAGCCTGCTCACACTCAACGGCCTGTGCTCGGCGCATGGCGTGATCGTGCCGATGCAGTGCGAATATTTTGCGCTCGAAGGGCTGTCGGACCTGGTCAACACCATCAAGCAGGTGCACGCCAACCTCAACCCCGAGCTGCAGATCATCGGCCTGCTGCGCGTGATGTTCGACCCGCGCGTCACGCTGCAGCAGCAGGTCAGCGAACAGCTCAAGGCGCATTTCGGCGACAAGGTCTTCGACACCGTGATCCCGCGCAATGTGCGCCTGGCCGAGGCGCCCAGTTACGGCCAGCCCGGCGTGGTGTTCGATCCCGCCTCCAAGGGTGCACAGGCCTTCGTCGAATTCGCGCGCGAGATGGTCGCCCGCCTCGGCCAGCCCCCGTCGCCCGCCACCGCATGACGCCCCGGCCCCTCGACACCGACCGGCTGTCGCAGATCGAGGACGCCGGCCTCAATGCCAGCGCCCCGCCGCAGCAGCTGTGGATGGACGGCTGGCTGGTCCGGCTGTCACCCGGCAAGGCCAAGCGCGCACGCTGCGTCAACGCGGTCGCACCCGGCCGCCTGCCGCTGGCCGACAAGCTGGCGCGTGCGGCCGCGACGTTCCGCGAAGCCGGCCTGCCCCTGGTCGTGCGGATCACGCCCTTCTCGCAGCCGGCAGGCTTCGACGATGCGCTCGCCGCCCACGGCCTGCAGCGCTTCGACGACACGCTGGTGCTGGCCGCCGACCTGGCAGCGATGGACCTGAATGCGGCGCTGCCCGCCGACGCCCGTTTCGAGCCCGTATCCGGCGAAGACTATGCGGCCATCGTCGGTGCCCTGCGGGAATCGCCGCCCGAACAGCGGCGCGCCCATGCCGAGCGCCTGGCGGCGTCGCCCGTGCCCCACCGCGGCTGGGTGCTGCGGCGCGACGGCGAGGTGCTGGCCTGCGGCCAGTCGGCGCGCGAAGCCGGGTTCGTCGGCCTCTACGACATCTTCACCGCTGCTGCCGCGCGCAACCAGGGCCTGTCACGCGCCCTGTGCGCCGCGCTGCTGCGCCAGGCGGCCGCTGAAGGCGCTCGCACCGCCTACCTGCAGGTGGACGGCGACAATGTGGCGGCACACGCCGTCTACCACCGGCTGGGCTTTGCCACCGGCTACGCCTACCACTACCGCGCCGCCGATCCGACGCTGGCCTGAAGGCCCAGCGCGCCGGCTACAGCCCCAGCGCCTCGTCCACGCCCAGGTGCACGTTCATCGACTGCACCGCGGCACCGCTGGCGCCCTTGCCCAGGTTGTCCAGGCGCGCCATCAGCAGGATCTGCGTCTCGCTGGCGAAGACGAAGACGTCGACGCGGTTGGTGTCGTTGCAGGCCTGCACGTCGAAGAAGCCGCTCTCCAGCGTGGCGACGTCGCGCAGCGGCGCCACGCGCACGAAGCGCTCGCCGGCATAACGCTGCTCGAAGGCGGCCTGCACCGCCTCCGGCGTGGCCGCGGCCGGCAGCTGCGACCGGTGCAGCAGCACCGACACCGCCAGCCCCTTGTAGAAGTTGGCAACGATGGGCAGCAGCACCGGCCGCGCCGTCAAGCCGGTATGCGTCATCATCTCCGGCACATGCTTGTGCGCCAGCGTGAGCGCATAGGGCCGCGGTGAAGTGAGCGCGGGCTCAAGCGGCGACGCCTGATATTGCTCGATCATCTTCTTGCCGCCCCCCGAATAGCCGGTGATCGAGGTGGCGCTGAGCGGCAGCGTGGCCGGCACCAGACCGGCGTCGACCAGCGGCCGCAACAGCAGGATGAAGGCACTCGCATGGCAACCCGGGTTGGCGATGCGCTTGGCCCGGCGCAACTGCTCGCGCTGCCCCGGCGCCAGTTCCGGCAGGCCGAAGGCCCAGCCCGGGTCGGTGCGGAAGGCGGTGCTGGCGTCGATCAGGCAGGTGTTCGGGTTGCTCACCATCGCCGCCGCCTCGCGCGACGCCGCATCGGGCAGGCAGAGGAAAGCCACGTCGGCGGCATTCAGCAGCCGCGCGCGCTCGGCCGCGTCCTTGCGCAGTTCGGGTGCGATGCGCAGCAGTTCGACGTCGCCGCGCCGTGCCAGGTATTCGTGGATGCGCAGCCCGGTGGTGCCTTCCTGACCGTCGACGTAGACCTTGAATGCCATGGGAACCCTCGCGCGCACAATGCCGGACAGGCAAGCATACGCGAGGGACATCGGGGGACGATGAGCGACCATGGCATCGATGCGGCGCTGCGCGTGCTGCTGCTGCCCGGCTGGCTCGATTCGGGCCCCGGACACTGGCAGACGCGGTGGGAGGCCCGGCACGGCTTCCAGCGCGTGCAGCAGGACGACTGGACCTGGCCGCGCCGCGGCGACTGGATGACACGGCTTGAAGACACCCTGCTGGCCGACGACCGCCCGGCCTTGCTGGTGGCGCACAGCCTGGGCTGCCACCTGGTGGCGGCCTGGGCGGCCCACAGCCGCCACGTCGACCGCGTGCGCGCGGCGCTGCTGGTGGCACCGCCTGATCTGACCCGCACCGACCTGCCGGCGCAGCTTGCATCGTGGCGCGCCACACCGCGCCCACGGCTGCCCTTCGCCGCCGTCGTCGCTTACAGCGACGACGACCCCTTCGCCAGCGCCGACGCGTCGCGCCGGCTGGCGGCCGACTGGGGGCTGCCCACGTGGCCGCAGGGCCCGCGCGGACACCTCAATGCCGACGCCGGCCTCGGCGACTGGCCCGAGGGACTGGAGCGTCTGCACACCCTCGCCCACCCCGTGCGATGAGCCTGAAGCAACCGCTGTGGCGCGCCATCGGCTTCGGGCTTGCTGCCGGCGCGGCGGCCTGGGTGTTCTCGCAATGGGATGGCGCGCTGCGCCTCGTGCTGCTGCTGGCCATCGCCGTGGCCTGGATCGCCTGGAGCGTGCCGGGCCTGGGCGTGAAGCTGCTCGACCGCGCCATCCACCGCGTGCGCGCCTTCCACTGGCGCCACGAGGAAGGCCGCCACCACGCCTTCGGCGGCGTGCCGCTGCGCGTGGAGGACGACGGCCGCCAGGTGTGGATCGGCGGCGACGGCCTGAAGCGGGTGCTCGCCAGCCGCGACAGCGACGAGGTGCTGGCCGCGCGCCACGCCGGCCGCTGGCGGCGGCATGCCGACGGCGAACTGCTGCTGCGCGTCGACACGGTGGTCGATGTCCTCGCAAACGGGCCCGGGCGGCTGGACCCGCGCACCATCCGGTTGCGCCGCTACCTCGAACGCGAGGTCCTGTTTCCTGCCGCCGAGCGCCGCCGGCGCCGGCAGGCGTCATAGACAATCAGCCCATGGTCACCAAGAAACCCAAGGGCCTGGGCATGGGCCTCGAGGCTCTGCTCGGCCCCAAGGTCGGCGACGCCCCCGTCGCCGGCGACAGCGCACCGTCGACGCTGAAGCTCGACCTGCTGCAGGCCGGCAAATACCAGCCGCGCACGCGCATGGACGAGGGCTCGCTGTACGAACTGGCCGAGAGCATCAGGAGCCAGGGCGTGATGCAACCCATCCTGGTGCGGCCGGTGGCCGCCGGGCGTTACGAAATCATCGCCGGCGAACGGCGCTTGCGCGCCGCGCGCCTGGCCGGTCTGGCCGAGGTGCCGGTGCTGGTGCGCCAGGTGCCCGACGAGGCCGCGGCAGTGATGGCGCTGATCGAGAATATCCAGCGCGAGGACCTCAACCCGCTGGAAGAAGCGCAGGGCCTGCAGCGGCTGATCGACGAGTTCAAGCTCACGCACGAGCAGGCCGCGCAGGCGGTGGGCCGGTCGCGCAGCGCCGCCAGCAACCTGCTGCGGCTGCTGCACCTGGCCGCGCCGGTGCAGCAGATGCTGCTGGCGGGCGACCTGGAGATGGGCCACGCGCGTGCGCTGCTGTCGCTGCCCGCGGCGCAACAGGTGATGGCCGCGCAGACGGTGGCCACCAGGAAGCTCAGCGTGCGCGAGACCGAGAAGCTCGCCACCCAGCAAGCCGCCGGCCGCCAGGCGACGCTGCTGCGCGTGAAGAAGGACAAGCCGCGTGACATCGTGCGGCTGGAAGAACAACTGTCCGATCACCTGACGGCGCAGGTGCAGATCCGCGTGCAGAAGAAGGGCAAGCGCGGCGAACAGGGCGAGGTGGCGATCGCCTTCGGCTCGCTGCAAGAACTCAACGGGCTGCTGGAAAAGCTCGGGCTGCCGGCGCAGTAGCGCTGTCGATCACGCCGCCGATCAGGCCGCCGGCACCACCGTGCGCCGCCGCAGTCCCAGCCACAGCAGTGCCGCCGCCACCGCGGCCAACGGCACCAGCGATCCCAGGTTCAGCCAGGTCCAGCCCTGCGTGGTGATCAGCGCACCCGAGGCGAAGGAGCTCAGCACCATGGTCGAGAAGACACAGAAATCCATCGCCCCCTGCGCCTTGTTCTTTTCCTCCGGCCGATAGGCCTGCGTGAACAGCGTGGTGCCGCCCGTGTAGAGGAAATTCCAGCCCACGCCGAGCGCGAACAGCGCGATCAGAAACTGCATCAGGTCCACGCCCGACAGCGCCACCATCACGCAGAGCACATTCAGCCCCACGCCCACGCCCATCACCGGCAGGGCGCCGAAGCGCTTGATCAGGCGACCGGTGAAGAAGCTCGGCACGAACATGCCCAGCACATGCCATTCGAGCACCAGCGCCGCGCTGTCGAAGGGGTGGTTGCACTGCTGCATGGCGATCGGCGTGGCCGCCATCAGCAGGTTCATCACGCCGTAGCCCAGCGCCGCCGCCGCCACCGCGACGATGAAGACCGGCTGCCGCACCAGCTCGCCCAGCGGTCGACCGCTCGACGCCCCCGGGGCTGGCTTGACGTGCGGGGGAAACTCGATCAGCGACACCGTCACCAGCGCCAGCGCCGCCACGCCGATCAGCACCAGGTAGGCGCCGGCAAAGGGCGCCGCCAGCAGGTCCTTGGACCCGCTCGCCAGGTTGGGCCCGATAAAGGCGCCGACGATGCCGCCGGCCAGCACGAAGGAGATCGCGCGCTCCTTGTACGCCGGCGCCACCAGTTCGGGCCCGGCAAAGCGGTACAACGCGGCATTGGCGGCATAGAAGCCGGCCACCACCGTGGCCAGCAGCAGCAGCCAGAAATTGCGCGTCGACACCGCCACCGCGCCGAGCGCGCAGGCCAGCATCGCCACCAGCAGCCCGGCCTGGAAAGAGCGCCGCCGGCCCCAATGCGCCTGCATCCAGGCCACCGGCATGGTGGCCAGCGCCGAACCGACGACATAGGCCGTCACCGGCAGCGTGGCCATCCAGCCCGCCGGGGCCAGCGCCAGACCCACCAGGCCGTTGATGGCGATGAAGACGACGTTGTTGGTCAGGAAAAGACCCTGGCACAGCGCCAGCAACCACAGGTGACGGTTCATGCACCACATCATCGCAGGCCTGGCGGCGGCGGCCATCGGGTCATGCACCGCGTCAGCGCAATCGGCAGCTGCCGCGTTGCAGCTTCAACGGCATGCGCCGGCGCAGGGGCGGCATGTGTCTTGCGTCGGCCTGCCGTGGCCGTCAACGTGCAAAGTGCCGCCTCTTTCGGGCTTCTCTTTCACGAATGGGCTGGCGCAAAATGAACCATCCTGCAATCGCGTCGTCACAGCCATGACACGTTGACCGGAAAGCTCTGATGGAGCCTGGGCCTTGTACAGCCGGGACTTCATCAGAACTTCCCAGGCCCGCCCCGAGGCATCCTCCCCGGGCCGTGCCTTCCTCTTGAAGGAGGTCCGCATGGACGTGATCAGCAGCCTCAAGGCCCGGTACGAGCGCTTGCGCGAGGAAGAGATGTCCCTCGAGGACTATCTCGCCGAGTGCAAGCGCAACCCGCTGGCCTTTGCCACCGCCGCCGAGCGCATGCTCAGGGCCATCGGCGAGCCCACCACCGTCGACACGCGCAACGATCCGCGGCTGTCACGGCTGTTTGCCAACAAGGTCATCAAGACCTATCCGGCCTTCGCCGAGTTCTACGGCATGGAAGACGCCATCGAGCAGGTGGTGAGCTATTTCCGCCATGCCGCGCAGGGGCTGGAGGAGAAGAAGCAGATCCTGTATCTGCTGGGCCCGGTGGGCGGCGGCAAGAGCTCCATCGCCGAGCGGCTCAAGCAGCTGATGCAGGAGGTGCCTTTCTACGCGCTGAAGGGCTCACCGGTCAACGAATCGCCGCTGGGTCTGTTCGACGTCGTCGAGGACGGCCCCATCCTCGAGCAGGAATACGGCATCCCGCGCCGCTACCTCAACCGCATCCTCAGCCCCTGGGCGGTCAAGCGGCTGGAGGAATTCGGCGGCGACATCCGCCAGTTCAAGGTCGTCAAGCGCTACCCGTCGATCCTGCGGCAGATCGGCATCAGCAAGACCGAGCCCGGCGACGAGAACAACCAGGACATCAGCTCGCTGGTGGGCAAGGTCGACATCCGCAAGCTCGAGACCTATGCCCAGGACGACCCCGACGCCTACAGCTACAGCGGCGGCCTGTGCCTGGCCAACCAGGGCCTGCTGGAATTCGTGGAGATGTTCAAGGCGCCGATCAAGGTGCTGCACCCGCTGCTGACGGCCACGCAGGAGGGCAACTTCAAGGGCACCGAGGGCTTTGGCGCCATCCCCTTCGACGGCGTGGTGCTGGCGCACAGCAACGAGAGCGAGTGGAAGGCCTTCCGCAACAACAAGAACAACGAGGCCTTCCTCGACCGCATCTACATCGTCAAGGTACCCTACTGCCTGCGCGTCAGCGAAGAGATCAAGATCTACGAGAAGCTGCTCAAGAACAGCAGCCTGGCCGCCGCCACCTGCGCGCCGGGCACGCTGAAGATGATGAGCCAGTTTGCCATCCTGACCAGGCTGAAGGAGCCCGAGAACAGCAGCCTGTTCAGCAAGATGCTGGTCTACGACGGCGAGAACCTCAAGGACACCGACCCGCGCGCCAAGAGCTACCAGGAATACCGCGACTACGCCGGCGTCGACGAGGGCATGACGGGCATCAGCACGCGCTTCGCCTACAAGATCATCTCCAAGGTCTTCAACTTCGACAGCACCGAGGTCGCCGCCAACCCGGTGCACCTGATGTATGTGCTGGAGCAGCAGATCGAGCGCGAGCAGTTCCCGCCCGAGGTCGAGCAGAAATACCTCGCCTTCATCAAGGAGCATCTGGCCACGCGCTATGCCGAGTTCATCGGCAAGGAGATCCAGACCGCCTACCTCGAGAGTTATTCCGAGTACGGCCAGAATATCTTCGATCGCTACGTGACCTACGCCGACTACTGGATCCAGGACCACGAATACCGCGACACCGACACCGGCGAGGTCTTCGACCGCGGCTCGCTCAATGCCGAGCTGGAGAAGATCGAGAAGCCCGCGGGCATCGCCAACCCCAAGGACTTCCGCAACGAGATCGTCAATTTCGTGCTGCGCGCACGCGCCAACAACCAGGGCAAGAACCCGGTCTGGACCAGCTACGAGAAGCTGCGCGCGGTGATCGAGAAGAAGATGTTCTCCAACACCGAGGAGCTGCTGCCGGTGATCAGCTTCAACGCCAAGGCCAGCGCCGACGAGGCCAAGAAGCACGAGGACTTCGTCACCCGCATGGTCGCCAAGGGCTACACCCCCAAGCAGGTGCGCCTGCTGTGCGAGTGGTACCTGCGAGTCCGGAAGTCGTCGTAAGCCACCAAGGAACGCGATGCTGCAATCGATCATCGACAGGCGGCTGGCGGGCAAGAACAAGTCCATCGGCAACCGCGAACGTTTTCTGCGCCGCTACAAGGAGCAGATCCGCGAGGCGGTCAAGCGGGCGATCGACGGCCGCGGCATCCGCGACATCGAACGCGGCGAGGACATCCACATCCCCCGGCGCGACATCAGCGAACCCGTCTTCGGCCACGGCCAGGGCGGCGTGCGCGAGGTGGTGCACCCCGGCAACCAGGACTACATCCGCGGCGACCGCATCGAGCGCCCCAAGGGCGGGCAGGGCGGGGGCAGCGGCAAGGGCCAGGCCAGCGACAGCGGCGAAGGCGAGGACGACTTCGTCTTCAGCCTGAGCAAGGAAGAGTTCATGCAGGTCTTCTTCGAGGACCTGGCGCTGCCGCACCTGGTGCGCACGCAGCTGGCCGAGGTGCCGGAGTGGAAGAGCCAGCGCGCCGGCTTCTCGAGCGACGGCACGCCCAACAACCTGCATGTGGTGCGCAGCATGCGCGGCGCCATCGGCCGGCGCATCGCACTCGGTTCGGGCAACCGCCGCCAGCTGCGCGAGATGCAAGAGCGCCTGGCCGCGATGAAGCGCGCGCTGCAGCCCGGCGACGCAGTGGCCCAGCGCGAGGTGCTGGCGCTGGAGGAAGAGATCGCCGCGCTGCGCCTGCGGCTGGAGCGCATCCCCTACCTCGACCCCATCGACCTGCGCTACCGCAGCCGCATCCGCGTGCCGGTGCCCACCAGCAAGGCGGTGATGTTCTGCCTGATGGACGTCTCGGGCTCGATGGACGAGGGGCGCAAGGAGCTGTCCAAGCGCTTCTTCATCCTGCTCTACCTGTTCCTGACCCGGCACTACGAGAAGATCGAGCTCGTCTTCATCCGCCACCACACGCAGGCCGCCGAAGTGGACGAGGAAAACTTCTTCCACGCGCGCGAGACCGGCGGCACCGTGGTCAGCAGCGCGCTGGTGCTGATGGAAGAGATCATCCGCGCGCGCTACAGCCCGGCCGAGTGGAACATCTACGGCGCGCAGGCCAGCGACGGCGACAACTGGCACCACGACAGCGGCCGCTGCCGCGAGCTGCTCAACGACAGGATCCTGCCGCTCACCCGCTACTACGCCTATGTGCAGGTGGCCGAGGAAGAGCAGAACCTGTGGGAGGAGTACACGCAGCTGCTGGAGGTCAACCGGCACTTCGCGATGCGCAAGGCCACCAGCCAGGACCAGATCTACCCGGTCTTCCGCGACCTGTTCAAGAAGGAAGGGGCGCAGGCCGCATGAAGACCGCTCATGCACGCACCCTGCTGACCGAGCCCATCGGGCTGGAGCAGCGCCCGAGCGAGCCCTTGCCGGGCCCGAGCGACTGGTCGTTCGAGCTCATCGAGGACTACCACCGCATCATCAAGGCCACGGCCGCGCGTTTCGGGCTGGACACCTATCCCAACCAGCTCGAGATCATCACCGCCGAGCAGATGATGGATGCCTACGCCAGCGTCGGCATGCCGGTCAACTACCGCCACTGGAGCTACGGCAAGGAGTTCATCGCCACCGAGAAGAACTACAAGCGCGGCCACATGGGCCTGGCCTACGAGATCGTCATCAACAGCAACCCCTGCATCAGCTACCTGATGGAGGAGAACACGATGGCGATGCAGGCGCTGGTGATCGCGCACGCCGCCTACGGCCACAACAGCTTCTTCAAGGGCAACTACCTGTTCCGCATGTGGACCGATGCGGCGTCGATCATCGACTACCTGGTCTACGCGAAGAACTACGTCGCCGACTGCGAGGAGAAGCACGGCCTGGACGCCGTCGAAGCCTTCCTCGACAGCTGTCATGCGCTGGCCAACCATGGCGTCGACCGCTATCGCCGGCCCACGCGCAAGACACTGGCGCAGGAACTGAGCGAACGCCAGGAGCGTGAAGCCTACGCGCAGCAGCAGGTCAACGACCTCTGGCGCACGCTGCCCAGGCGCGCCGAGAAGGCCGGGGGCGAGAAGGAGAGCCAAGCGCTTCCCCGAGGAACCGCAGGAAAACCTGCTGTATTTCATCGAGAAGAATGCGCCGCTGCTCGAACCCTGGCAGCGCGAGGTCGTGCGCATCGTGCGCAAGGTGGCGCAGTATTTTTACCCGCAGCGCCAGACGCAGGTGATGAACGAGGGCTGGGCCACCTTCTGGCACCACAAGCTGCTCAACCAGATGTACGACGACGGCTTCCTGACCGACGGCGTGATGATCGAGTGGCTGAAGTCGCACACCAACGTCATCTACCAGCCGCCGGTGGGGCACCGCGCCTACAGCGGGCTCAACCCCTACGCTTTGGGCTTCGCGATGTATACCGACATCAAGCGCATCTGCGAAGCCCCCACCGACGAGGACCGCGAGTGGTTCCCCGACATCGCCGGCGCGCCCTGGCTGCCGACGCTGGACCACGCGATGCGCAACTTCAAGGACGAGAGCTTCGTCGGCCAGTTTCTGAGCCCGAAGCTGATGCGCGAGCTGCGCCTGTTCGCGATCCGCGACGACGAGAAGGACAGCGAGCTCGAAGTCGCCGCCATCCACGACGACGCCGGCTACCGCCGCGTGCGCGAATCGCTGTCGCGCCAGTACGACCTGGGCTCGCGCGAGCCCAATATCCAGGTCTGGAACGTCAACCTGCGCGGCGACCGCTCACTGACGCTGCGCCACTTCCAGCACAACGACCGCCCGCTGCACGACACCGCGCAGGAGGTGATGAAGCATGTGGCGCGGCTGTGGGGCTTCGGCGTGCACCTGGAAAGCGTCAACGCCAAGGGCGACGTGAGCAAGCGCTGGACGGTGCCGGCACCGACCTGAACGCCGCCGCCGGCCGCCGCCGGCGGTCAGACCACGAGCACCTTGCCCGGGTTCATGATGTTCTTCGGGTCGAGCGTGCGCTTGATGGTGCGCATCAGCTCGACGGCCCCTTCGCCCGTCTCGTCGACGAGATAGCCGATCTTGTGCAGGCCGATGCCATGCTCGCCGGTGCAGGTGCCTTCCAGGCGCTGCGCGCGCTGCACCATGCGCACGTTCAGCGCCTCCACCGCCTCGACTTCCTTCGGGTCGTTGGGGTCGAGCAGGTAGCTGAGGTGGAAATTGCCGTCGCCGACATGGCCCACCACCCAGTAGGGGATGCCGGCTTCCTCCGAATCGGCCACCGATTCGTTGATGCACTCGGCCAGGCGCGAGATCGGCACGCAGGCGTCGCCCGCCTGGCAGCGGCTGCCGGGGCGCGTCTGCAGCGCCGCGAAGTAGGCCTTGTGGCGCGCCGTCCAGAGCCGGGTGCGCTCTTCCGGGGTGGTCGCCCACTGGAAGTCCATGCCGCCGAATTCGCGCGCCACCTCCTGCACGGTCTCGGCCTGCTCCTTCACGCCGGCCTCGCTGCCGTGGAACTCCATCAGCAGCATCGGGGTTTCCTGCAGGCTCAGGCTGGAGTGCTTGTTCACCGCCCGCACGGCGTTGGCATCCAGCAACTCGCAGCGCGCGATCGGCACGCCCATCTGGATGACCTGGATGGTCGTGCGCACCGCCGCGTCGATGCTGGGAAACTGGCAGATCGCCGCACTCACCGCCTCGGGCAGCGGATACAGGCGCACGGTGATCTCGGTCATCACGCCCAGCGTGCCCTCGCTGCCGACGAATAGCCGCGTCAGGTCATAGCCGGCCGAGCTCTTCTTCGCGCGCGTGCCGGTGCGGATGACCTCGCCGCTGGCCGTCACCACCGTCAGGCCGAGCACGTTCTCGCGCATGGTGCCGTAGCGCACGGCATTCGTGCCGCTGGCACGCGTGGCCGCCATGCCGCCGAGCGAGGCATTGGCACCCGGGTCGATGGGAAAGAAGAGCCCCGTGTCGCGGATCTCGCGGTTGAGCTGCTCGCGTGTCACGCCGGCCTGCACGGTGGCCGTCAGGTCTTCGGGGTGCACGCGCACCACCTTGTCCATGCGGCCGAGGTCGATGCTCACGCCGCCCTGCACGGCCAGCGTATGGCCTTCGAGCGAGCTGCCGACGCCGAAGGGGATCACCGGCACCGCATATCGATCGGCCAGCGCCACCACCGCGGCCACGTCCTCGGTGCCTTCGCAGAACACCACCACCTCGGGCGGCGTCACCGGGTAGGGCGATTCGTCGCGGCCATGCTGGTCGCGCACCGCCTGCGCGGTGGAGCAGCGCTCGCCGAAGCGCGCACGCAGCGCCTGCAGCATGGCCGGCGGCACCGGGCGCACGGCCTGGATCACGGGATGGGCGTGGGGTGCATTCATCGGGGCTCCGGGGCCTTGCGGCTTTTGGTGTGACGATTGATCGATGATTGTAGGAGTCAGACCCGCGGCTGCGCCGGGCCGAGACCACGCTGCTAGCATGCGGCGCATGGCCAATCGACTGACACAGATCGCCACCCGCACCGGCGACGACGGCACCACCGGGCTGGGCGACGGCACCCGCGTGCCCAAGGACCACCTGCGCGTGGATGCCATGGGCCATGTCGACGAGCTCAATTCCAGCCTCGGCGTGATCCTGGCCGAGCCCTTGCCGGCAGATGTGCGCGAGCTGCTGGTGGTCATCCAGCACGAGCTCTTCAACCTCGGCGGCGAGCTCTCGATACCCGGCTACCAGCTGCTCGAGGACGAAGCCGTGGCGCGCCTGGACGAGGCACTCGACCGCTACAACACCGCGCTGCCCAGACTGAAGGAATTCATCCTGCCGGCCGGCACGCGCAGCGCCGCGCTGGCGCATGTCAGCCGCACCGTCGCCCGCCGTGCCGAGCGCGCGGTGGTGGCGCTGGCGGCGCAGGAGGCGGTCAACGCGGCACCGCGCCAATACCTGAACCGGCTGTCGGACCTGCTGTTCGTGCTGGCGCGCGTGCTCAACCGCGCCAACCTCGACGGCCTGGGCGGCGACGATGTCTACTGGCGGTCCGAGAAGCTCGCGCGCTCGAACGACTAGTCTCAAGCAAATGTGGCTTTGCCACTTTGCTTGACCCCCGCGGGGGGCGGGCTGGGCGCAGCCCGGCCCTGGGGGTGCTCAGTAGCTCAGCGCCCGCCCTTCGACGTCCACGCGCACCACCGGCTGCGCCAGCGCCGCCACCACGGCGCGCGCGAAGGCGTCGCGGAAGGCACCGTCATCGGCAAAGCGCTGCGGCCCCACGCCGTCGGCCAGCGCCAGCACCTTGTCGGCCGTCAGCACCTTGCCGCTGAGGCGCAGCGGCTCGCAGTCGTTGGCCAGAAACTGGTCGTCCAGCCAGCGCCGCGCCTCGTCGGACGCCATCGGCGCCGCGCCCGCATGCACCGGGATCTGGAATTCGGTGCGCGCATCGAAGCGCACGAAGACTTCCTGTCGCATCGTCGGTCCCTCCGTGGCGTGCCAGTATGCCGCCGCGGCGCAGCCGCGGCGCTTGACCTGCATTCAGGCCTGATGGCGGCGCCGCGCCTTCACCGCCGCCGACAGGATGTGCAGCACCTCGACCGAATCGTCCCAGCCGATGCAGGCGTCGGTGATGCTCTGCCCGTAGGCCAGCTTCGCCGGGTCGTCCTTGCCCGGGGTGAATTTCTGCGCCCCGGCATGCAGGTGGCTCTCGACCATGACGCCGAAGATGCAGCGGTTGCCCGCCGCCAGCTGCGCGCCGACGTCGCGCATGACCTCGATCTGCCGCTGGTGCTGCTTGCTGCTGTTGGCGTGGCTGGCGTCGATCATCAGCCGGCAGGGCAGCTTGGCGGCCTCGAGGTCCTTGCAGGCGGCGGCCACGCTGGCGGCGTCGTAGTTGGGTTCCTTGCCGCCGCGCAGGATGACGTGGCAGTCCTTGTTGCCCTTGGTCTCGACGATGGCCACCTGGCCGTTCTTGTGCACCGACAGGAAGTGGTGCGGCCGCGCCGCGGCCTGGATGGCGTCGGTGGCGATCTTCAGGTTGCCGTCGGTGCCGTTCTTGAAGCCCACCGGCGCCGACAGCCCCGAAGACAGTTCGCGGTGCACCTGGCTTTCGGTGGTGCGCGCGCCGATCGCGCCCCAGCTGATGAGGTCGCCGATGTACTGCGGGCTGATGACGTCGAGGAATTCGCTGCCCGCCGGCACGCCCAGGCGGTTGATGTCCACCAGCAGCTGGCGCGCGATGCGCAGGCCCTCGTGGATGCGGAAGCTCTCGTCCAGGTAGGGGTCGTTGATCAGGCCCTTCCAGCCGACCGTGGTGCGCGGCTTCTCGAAGTAGACGCGCATCACCACCTCCAGCTCGCCGGCGTGCTTGTCGCGTTCGGCCTTGAGCTTGCGCGCATAGTCCAGCGCCGCCAGCGGATCGTGGATCGAGCAGGGGCCGATGATCACCAGCAGCCGGTCGTCCTCGCCGCCCAGGATGCGGCGCACGGCATTGCGCGTGCCGCCCACCAGCGTCTCCACCGGTGTATCGGCGATCGGGAAGAAGCGGATCAGATGCTCCGGCGGCGGCAGCGGCGTGATGTCGCGGATGCGCTGGTCATCGGTCTCGCTGGTCTTCTCCGACAGCGAGAAGCGCGCTTCGCTGTGCAGCGTGCTGCCGGGCGTGGCTTTGGGGCTCATGGCTGACTTCCTGTGGGGCGCTGAAAAACAAAAACCGCCGGGGCTGCCGGCGGTTCGAGGGGGTGTTGCGCTTGACTTGCTTTGCGTGCGCCTAGGCCTCTCCAGCCGCCGTGTGGGGCGAGAACCAGAAGTACGCAAAATAAAACGACGCGAAGCGCATGGCCGCGAATGTAGCATGGGCGCCCTGGCCCGAGCTGACGTCGCCCGTCAGTACACGGCCGCTTCGAAGCCCGCGCGCTGCAGGCGCTGAACCACCTCGGCCACATGCGGCGGGTTGCGCGTCTGCAGCACCAGCTCGACCTCCACGCTCTGCGCCGACAGCGACGAGAAGGCGCGCTGATGGTGCACCTCGTCGATATTGGCGCCGGCCTCGGCCACCAGCGCTGTGATGCGCGCCAGCACGCCGGGGTGGTCGCGCGCGCCGACGCGGATGCGCGCCAGCCGCCCCGCACGCACCATGCCGCGCTCGATGATGGCGGCCAGCAGCAGCGGGTCGATATTGCCGCCGCACAGCACCAGGCCGACGTGGCGGTCGACGAAGCGCTCGCGGTGCCGCAGCAGCGCCGCCAGCCCGGCGGCGCCGGCGCCTTCGACGACGGTCTTCTCGATCTCCAGCAGCATCAGCACCGCCTGCTCGAGATCGCCCTCGTCGACCAGCAGCAGCTCGTCGACGCGCTCGGCGACGATGACCCTCGTCAGCTCGCCCGGCTGCCCGACCGCGATGCCCTCGGCGATGGTGCTGCTGCCCTGCGGGTGCTGCGTGCCCTGGACGGCGTTGACCATCGCCGGGAAGCGCTCGGCCTGCACGCCGATGACCTGGATGCCGGGCCGCAGCGCCCGCGCCGCGGTGGCGATGCCGCTGATGAGCCCGCCACCGCCGACCGCGATCACCAGCGTATCGATGGACGGCTGCTCGCGCAGCATCTCCAGGCCGATGGTGCCCTGGCCGGCGATCACCAGCGGATCGTCGAAGGGGTGCACGAAGGCCAGGCCCTGCTCGGCCGCGAGCTTCAGCGCGTGCTCGCGCGCGGCATCGAAGCTCTCGCCGTGCAGCACCACCTCGGCGCCGAACCCCAGCGTGCGCTCGACCTTCACCGTCGGCGTGAACTGCGGCATCACGATCACCGCGCGCAGGCCCAGGCGTTGCGCATGGTGCGCCACGCCCTGCGCATGGTTGCCGGCCGAGGCCGCGATCACGCCGCGCAGCTGCAACCGCCCGGCGTCGCGCGCGGCCACCAGCGCCAGCAGCTTGTTGAGCGCGCCACGCTCCTTGAACGAGGCGGTGAACTGCAGGTTCTCGAATTTCAGGAAGACCTGCGCGCCGACGATCTGCGACAGCGTCTTCGATGCCAGACAGGGCGTGTCCAGCACCTGCCCGCGCAGCCTGGCGCCAGCGGCCTCGATATCGGCCAGCGTGACCCGGGCTGCGCCGGCAGGGTTCATGCCGTGCCGCCCACCGTCAACCGATCGATGCGCAGCGTCGGCTGGCCCACGCCCACCGGCACGCTCTGCCCGTCCTTGCCGCAGACGCCGACGCCGGTGTCGAGCTGCATGTCGTTGCCGATCAGGCTCACGCGCGTCAGCGCGTCGGGGCCGTTGCCGATGATCGTGGCCCCCTTCACCGGATACTGGATCTTGCCGTTCTCCACCCAGAAGGCCTCGCTCGCCGAGAAGACGAATTTGCCGCTGGTGATGTCGACCTGGCCGCCGCCGAAATTGGTGGCATACAGGCCGCGCTTGATGCTGGCGATGATCTCGGCCGGATCCGATGCGCCACCCAGCATGTAGGTGTTGGTCATGCGCGGCATCGGCACATGGGCATAGCTTTCGCGGCGGCCGTTGCCGGTGGGCTTGACGCCCATCAGCCGCGCATTCAGGCTGTCCTGGATATAGCCGCGCAGGATGCCGTCCTCGATCAGCACGTTGCGCTGCGTGGCATGGCCCTCGTCGTCGACGTTGAGCGAGCCGCGGCGGTCGGCGAGCGTGCCGTCGTCCAGCACCGTCACCCCCTTGGCCGCCACGCGCTGGCCGATGCGGCCGGCGAAGGTGCTGCTGCCGCGGCGGTTGAAATCGCCCTCCAGGCCGTGGCCCACCGCCTCGTGCAGCAGCACGCCCGGCCAGCCCGGGCCCAGCACCACGGTCATCTCGCCGGCCGGCACCGGGCGGCTCTCCAGGTTGGTCAGCGCGGCGTTGACCGCATGGTCGACATAGCCCGCGATCACCTCGTCGCTGAAATAGCCCAGGCCGAAGCGGCCGCCGCCGCCGCCGGTGCCCACCTCGCGGCGACCGTCCTGCTCGGCGATCACGGTCACATTCAGGCGCACCAGCGGGCGCACGTCGGCGGCACGGGTGCCGTCGGCGCGCGCCACCAGCACCACGTCGTATTCGGCCGCCACGCCGGCCATCACCTGCGCGATGCGCGGATCCTTGGCGCGCGCCAGGCGCTCCACCTTCTCCAGCAGCGCCACCTTCTGCGCGCTGTCCAGCGTGGCGATCGGGTCCAGCGGTGCATACAGCACACGGCTGCCCGCCACCTTGGGCGCACGTTCGAGCCTGATGCGGCGGTCCTGCCCGGCGGCGGCAATCGTGCGCACGGTGCGCGCGGCATCCATCAGGCTGGCCTCGGAGAGGTCGTCGCTGTAGGCGAAGGCGGTGCGCTCGCCGGCCACCGCGCGCACGCCCACGCCCTGGTCGATGCTGAAGCTGCCGCTCTTGACGATGCCCTCCTCCAGGCTCCAGCCCTCGTGGCGCGTGGTCTCGAAATAGAGGTCGGCGTCGTCGACGCGGTGTTCGCGGATGGTGGCCAGCGCGCGCGACAGCGCCGCGTCGTCGAGCCCGAAGGGTTCGAGCATCAGCGCCTGCGCGATGGCCAGGCGTTCGAGGGTCGGTTCACGGCTGATCATGCGCGGGCCTTGTTGGCTGGGAACGAGCGACCGATTGTAGGAAGCGGGGCCCGGCCTGCGCGCGACGGGGCCGCGGTCAACCGGCCTCCTGGCGCCGCTGCAGCGCGCGCTGGTACAGCGCATTGCGCGGTGCGCCGCTGATCTCGGCGGCCAGTGCCACCGCCTGCTTCAGCGGCAGCTCGCGCTGCAGCACGGCCAGGCAATGCTCGGCCGCGGCCGGCAAGGCGTCGCCGGCCACCGGCAGCGCGGGCTGCGCGTGCAGCACGAGCACGAATTCACCGCGCAGGCGGTTGGCATCGGCCGCCAGCCAGCCCGGCGCCGCGCCGGCTGGCAGCGTGACCACGGTCTCGAACTGCTTGGTCAGCTCGCGGGCCAGCGTCAGCAGGCGCGCAGGGCGCGGCGGCGGCCAGGCCGGCCGCCAGCGACTCGATGCGGTGCGGTGCCTCGAACAGCACCTGCGCCGCGGCATCGGCCGCCACCCCCTGCAGCGCCGCCTGACGCTCGGCGCCCTTGGCCGGCAGGAAGCCGCGGAAGACAAAGCCCTGCGCCGCCACATCGCCGGCCACGCTGATGGCCGCCAAGGCGCTGCTCGGCCCCGGGATCGGCACCACGCGGTGCCCGGCCGCCATCGCCGCCGCCACCAGCCGCGCGCCCGGGTCAGACACGCCGGGCGTGCCGGCATCGCTGACGAAGGCCACCGCCTGACCGGCGGCCAGGCGTTCGCACACGCGCGCGGCGGCTTCGTTCTCGTTGTGGGCGTGCACGGCCAGCAGCGGCTTGTCCAGGCCGTAGTGCGCCAGCAGCTGCGCCGTCACGCGCGTATCCTCGCAGGCCACCGCGTCGGCACGGCCCAGCACGTGCAGCGCACGCAGCGTGATGTCGGCGCGGTTGCCGATCGGCGTGGCCACCAGGTACAGCGTGGCGCCGGGGTGGCTCTGGTGGCCGGCAGCGGCCGCGGCGGCGGCGCGCAGCAGGGAGGCATCGATGGTCGACAAGGCGTCCGCCCCGGTCAGCAAGCAGCTCGGCGACGCGGCCGAGGCGCTGGCCCTGGCCCATCTGCAAGGGCATGGCCTGCGGTTGGTGGAGCGCAATTATCGAGTCGCGCGCGGTCCCTCGGCACGCGGCGGCGAGATCGACCTCATCCTGCGTGACCGCGACGGCACGCTGGTCTTCGTGGAGGTGCGCAGCCGCAGCGGCAGCGCGCATGGCGGCGCGGCCGCCAGCATCGGCGCGGCCAAGCTGGCGCGGCTGCGGCGCGCCGCGCAGCATTACCTGCTGCGCCTGGGCACGCCGCCGCCCTGCCGCTTCGACGTCGTGGCCATCGACGGCGGCCGCATCGAATGGATACAAGCCGCCTTCGATGGTGGCTGAAGGTCGATGGCCCTCGCCTATGATGGCGGGTCATGCTCGAACAGCGCATCCAGCAGCAGTTCTTCGAGGGCGCCGACCTTCAGTACCAGACCGCCGAGGGCCTGGCGCGGCCGATCACCGAGGCCGTGAATGCCGTCGTCAGTGCGCTCACCGCCGGCGGCAAGCTGCTGCTGTGCGGCGCCGGCAGCGGCGCCTGGCTGGCCCGCCACGCGGCGACGCTGCTGGTCGGCGGGCTCGAACGCGAACGGCCGCCGCTGGCCGCACTGGCCATCGCCCCCGAACCGCGCACCATCCAGGCCCTGGGCCTGCCCGGCGACCTGCTGCTGCTGGTCGACCCCTCGGCCGGCGACCTCGACGCCAGCATCGCTGCCGTGCGCGCCGCGCAGGGCAAGGACATGACCGTGGTGCTGCTGGTCGGCACCAGCGGCGCCGGCCTGCGTGAAACTTTGGCCGAAACCGACGTTCTGATCACGGTGCCGCACGAACGCGCGAGTCGCGTGCTGGAAGCCCAGCTGCTGGTGCTGCACGCCCTCGTCGACGCCGTCGACGTGCAACTGATGGGAGACCAGGAATGACCCCGCAACGATTTCCCCTGCGGCTCGCGGCCGCCACGCTGGCCGCTGCCGCCGCCCTCGGCACGCTGCCCGGCTGCGCGCCGCTGCTGATCGGCGGCGCCATGGTCGGCGGCACGATGATGGCGCTGGACCGCCGCAGCTCGGGCGCCCAGGTCGACGACCAGGCGATCGAACTCAAGGCCGCGGCCCGCGTGCGCGAGCTGGCGCTGCCGGCGCACATCAACGTCACCAGCTACAACCGCGTCGTGCTGATCACCGGCGAGGTCACGCGCGAGGCCGACAAGGCCGCGGTCGAGCAGGCGGTCAGCCGCGTCGAGGCCGTGCGCTCGGTGGTCAACGAGCTGGCGGCGATGGACACCAGCACCATCGGCTCGCGCACCAGCGACGGTGTGCTTTCCAGCAAGGTCAAGGCCTCGTTCATCGACGCCAAGGACCTGCAGGCGCAGGCCGCCAAGGTCGTCACCGAGCGCGGCACCGTCTACCTGATGGGCCGCGTCACCGAGCGCGAGGCCGGCCGCTTCGCCGAGGTGGCGCGCTCGGTCGACGGCGTGCGCAAGGTCGTGCGCGTCTTCGAGATCATCAGCGAGGCCGAGCTGGCCAACCTGCAACCCAGGAACTGAGGCCGCAGCGGCGCAGCGGCCGGTGGATTACTTCAGGCGGCGGATGAGGCTGCTGGTGTCCCAGCGCCCGCCGCCCATGCGCTGCACATCGCCGTAGAACTGGTCGACGACGGCAGTCACCGGCAGCCGGGCGCCATTGCGGCGCGCCTCGTCGAGCACCAGGCCCAGGTCCTTGCGCATCCAGTCGACGGCAAAGCCGAATTCGAACTGGTCGTCGACCATCGTCTTGCCGCGGTTGTCCATCTGCCAGCTCTGCGCAGCGCCCTTGCCGATGACCTCGAGCACCTGCTTCATGTCCAGGCCCGCCTTCTGGCCGAAGGCGATCGCCTCCGACAGGCCCTGCACCAGGCCGGCGATGCAGATCTGGTTGACCATCTTGGCCAGCTGGCCGGCGCCGCTGCCGCCCACCAGCGTGACGGCGCGCGAGAAGGCCATGGCCACCGGCTTCATGGCGTCGAAGGCCGCGGCGTCGCCGCCGCACATCACGGTCAGCATGCCGTTGACGGCACCGGCCTGGCCGCCCGACACCGGGGCATCGACGAAGCCCAGGCCGCGTGCCGCGGCCAGCGCGTGCAACTCGCGCGCCACGGCGGCCGATGCCGTGGTGTGGTCGACGAAGATCGCGCCCGGCTTCATGCCGGCGAAGGCCCCCTCTTCACCGAGCACCACCGAGCGCAGGTCGTCGTCGTTGCCCACGCAGGCGAAGACAAATCCGGCACCGGCCACGGCCTGCGCCGGCGTCGGCGCGGCACGGCCGCCGTATTCCTTCGCCCAGGCGTCGGCCTTGGCCGCGGTGCGGTTATAGACGGTGACCTCGTGCCCGGCGCGCGCCAGGTGGCCGGCCATCGGAGCGCCCATCACGCCCAGGCCGAGAAAGGCGACGCGGCGTGCGGGTACGGATTCGTAGGTCTTGGTGGCTGCATTCATGGCCCGCATGGTGCCACGAACGCGGTGCCCTACTGCGGCCGCAGGTCGGTGGCGCGTCGGCTGGCACCGAGCTTGGCCATCTCGGCCGCCGGGTCGCCGACGATCTGCATGTGCTCGGTGCCGGCGGCCAGGTCGGGGTTGCGCGCGCGCTGGCTCTTGAGCTTGATCTGCAGCCGCAGGTCGTTGACCGAGTCGGCATTGCGCAGCGCGTCCTCCAGCGTGACCATGCTGGACTCGTAGAGGTTGAAGAGCGCCTGGTCGAAGGTCTGCATGCCCAGCTCGCCCGAGCGCTTCATCAGTTCCTTGATCTCGCCGACCTCGCCCTTGAAGATCATGTCCGACACCAGCGGCGTATTGAGCAGCACCTCGACCGCCGCCACCCGCCCGCGGCCTTCCTGGCGCGGCAGCAGGCGCTGCGAGACGAGCGACTTGAGGTTGAGCGACAGGTCCATCAGCAGCTGCGCCCGCCGCTCTTCGGGGAAGAAGTTGATGATGCGGTCCAGCGCCTGGTTGGCGCTGTTGGCGTGCAGCGTGGCCATGCACAGGTGGCCGGTCTCGGCGAAGGCCACCGCGTGCTCCATGGTCTCGCGGTCGCGGATCTCGCCCATCAGGATGACATCGGGCGCCTGGCGCAGGGTATTCTTCAGCGCGATCTCCCAGCCATCGGTGTCGATGCCGACCTCGCGCTGGGTGACGATGCAGTTCTTGTGCGGGTGCACGAACTCCACCGGATCCTCGATCGTGATGATGTGGCCGTAGCTGTTCTCGTTGCGGTAGTCGACCATCGCCGCCAGCGAGGTGCTCTTGCCCGAGCCGGTGGCGCCGACGAAGATCACCAGCCCGCGCTTGGTCATCGCCACGTCCTTCAGCACCACGGGCAGGTTGAGGCTGTCGATGGTGGGCAGCGTCTGCGGGATGGTGCGGAAGACCAGGCCCACGTGGCCCTGCTGCAGAAAGGCATTGACGCGAAAACGCCCCACGCCGGACGGCGAGATGGCGAAATTGCACTCCTTGGTGCGCTCGAATTCGGCCGCCTGCTTGTCGTTCATCACCGCGCGCGCCAGCTGCAGCGTGTGCTGGCCGGTCAGCGGCTGCGGGCTGACCTTGGTGATCTTGCCGTCGACCTTGATCGCCGGCGGAAAGTCGGCGGTCAGGAAGAGGTCGGAGCCGTTGCGGCCGACCATCAGCCGCAGCAGGTCGTTGACGAATTTCGAGGCCTGGTCGCGTTCCATTCAGGGCTCCCTCAGCCTGGAAAATTCTCGGGGATCTTCGCCTTGCCACGCGCCTCGGCGGCCGAGATCACGTTGCGCCGCACCAGGTCGGCCAGGTTCTGGTCCAGCGTCTGCATGCCCAGGCTCTGCCCGGTCTGGATCGAGCTGTACATCTGCGCGATCTTGTTCTCGCGGATCAGGTTCTTGATCGCCGAGGTGGCGATCATGATCTCGTGCGCGGCCACGCGGCCCGAACCGTCCTTGAGCTTGCACAAGGTCTGCGAAATCACCGCCACCAGCGACTCGGACAGCATCGCGCGCACCATCTCCTTCTCGGCCGCCGGGAAGACGTCGACCACGCGGTCGATCGTCTTGGCGGCGCTGCTGGTGTGCAGCGTGCCGAACACCAGGTGGCCGGTCTCGGCGGCGGTCAGCGCCAGGCGGATGGTCTCCAGGTCGCGCATCTCGCCCACCAGGATGGCGTCGGGGTCCTCGCGCAGCGCACTGCGCAGCGCATTGGCAAAGCTCAACGTGTGCGGGCCGACCTCGCGCTGGTTGATCAGGCACTTCTTGCTCTCGTGCACGAATTCGATCGGGTCTTCCACCGTCAGCACGTGGCCGTATTCATTCTCGTTGAGGTGGTTGACCATCGCCGCCAGCGTGGTGCTCTTGCCCGAACCGGTGGGCCCGGTCACCAGCACCAGCCCGCGCGGCTTGAGCGACAGCTCGGCAAACACCTTGGGCGTATTGAGCTGCTCGAGCGTGAGGATCTTGCTCGGGATGGTGCGGAAGACCGCGCCGGCACCGCGGTTCTGGTTGAAGGCATTGACGCGAAAGCGCGCCAGGCCCTGGATCTCGAACGAGAAGTCGCACTCGAGCGTGTCCTCGTAGTGCTTGCGCTGGGCATCGTTCATGATGTCGTACACCATGTCGTGCACCGACTTGTGGTCCAGCGGGTCGACATTGATGCGCCGCACGTCGCCGTGCACGCGGATCATCGGCGGCAGCCCGGCCGACAGATGCAGGTCCGAGGCCTTGTTCTTGACGGAAAAGGCCAGCAGCTGGGTGATGTCCATCGCCATGGGAAGGGGCGCTCGCGGGCGCGGTCAACAATGCGGCGCGCCGATACGGATGCGCGGACGGGTCTCGGGGGATTATGGTCAGCATCGGAAGCAAGCTGCAAGAAGTGAAGGGACGCATCGTCCGCGCCTGCGCGGCCGCCGGCCGCGCCGAGAACAGCGTCACGCTGCTGGCCGTCAGCAAGACCTTCGGCGCCGACGCGGTGCGCGCGGCCCATGCCGCCGGGCAGCGCCATTTCGGCGAGAACTACGTGCAAGAGGGGCTGGCCAAGATCGAGGCGCTGGCCGACCTGCGCGCGCAGCTGCAGTGGCACCTGATCGGCCCGCTGCAGAGCAACAAGACGCGCGCGGTGGCCGAGGCCTTCGACTGGGTGCATGCGGTCGACCGCCTGAAGATCGCGCAGCGCCTGGCCGAACAGCGCCCGGCCTGGCTGCCGCCGCTGCAGCTGTGCCTGCAGGTCAATATCAGCGGCGAAGACAGCAAGAGCGGCGTGGCCCCGGCCGACGTGCCGGCGCTGGCCGCCGCGGTGGCCGCACTGCCGCGCGAGCGGGTGCAGCTGCGCGGGCTGATGGCCATCCCCGAGCCGGCGGCAGACCCCCAGGCGCAGCGCCAGCCGCACCGCGCGCTGCGCGATCTGCTGGCCACGCTGCAGGCCGGCGGCCTGGCGCTGGACACCCTGTCGATGGGCATGAGCGCCGACCTCGAAGCGGCCATTCTCGAAGGCGCGACGATGGTGCGCATCGGCACCGCCATTTTCGGTCAGCGCTGATCGGCGCGACAAAGTACTGCACACAGCCGGGCGCCGCGGCCTTCACCCCTGGTTACCGGCGGAGGTTTCTGCAACACTGATCCCGTCCCGATCCGCAGGGGTGGCACCAAGTCAGCTGCGGATCATGGAGATCGTGCGGGGGTGGCGCGCAGCCAGCCGCAGCGAATCGGAGGCCCTCAACGGGCCATTCGGGCCCTCACCGGCCTCGTCCCTCGCCACCCCGGGATCCGACCATGCCACCCCTGAGTCGATTTACCGTTCTCATCGAGCGCCGCCTGCCGCGGGCCGCCGCGGTCTTTGCCGCCTGCGCCGCGCTGGTGGTTTCCGCACTGGCGCTCTCGCCGGCCCGCGCCGCCGCCGCCGACGTCTCCGAGCGCAAGCTCGCCCGCGACCTGAAGCTCGAACTCGCCAATGCCGGCCAGCCCGCTGTGCAGTGGGCGCGCAACGTCAACGGCGTGCGCCACGTGCAGGCCATCATCGTCACCGACGGCGCCGACCCCGAGATGACCGACCTGCGCGCCGCCGTGCTGCGCAGCGGCGGCTCGGTGCATGGCGTCTTTCCGTCGATGCGCGCCCTCAGCGTGCAGGTCGGGGCCGGCCAGCTGAGCGCGCTGGCACAGCGCAAGGACGTGGTCAGCGTATCGCCCAACCGCGCCGTCGCGCGCACCGCCAGCACGCTGGAGGCCATCACCGGTGCGCTCACCACCAACGTACGCACCAACAGCACCAAGACCAGCTACAGCGGCTGGGACGGCAGCGGCGTCGGCATCGCCGTGCTCGATACCGGCGTGATGGCCGCACACGACGCCTTCCGCAATGCCAGCGGTGTGTCGCGCGTGAAGGCCAGCGTCAGCATGCTCAACACCACGGCGGCCAACTGGACCACCGGCGTCGGCACCACCTCTTCGCTCAAGCCGGGCAGCAACTCGCTCAGCAACTATGAGAGCTCGATCAGTACCGCGACCTCGTTGACGCAGGACCCATACGGCCACGGCACGCATGTGGCATCGGTGGCCGTCGGCAGCGCGCGCCACTATGTGGCGGGCACGCCCGACACCACCGGCATCGCGCCCAACGCCAACCTCTACGACGTGCGCGTGCTCAACCAATCGGGCCTAGGCACGATGAGCGATGTGCTCGAGGGCATGCAGTGGGTGATCTACAACGCCCGCGCGCTCAATATCCGCGTGCTCAACCTCAGCCTGGCCGCCGCCTCTACCGAATCGTGGCAGACCGACCCGCTGTGCATCGCCGCCCGCAGCGCCGCCGCGGCCGGCGTCACCGTCGTCGTGGCCGCCGGCAACTATGGCGTCACGCTGACCGGCCAGGAAGCCTTCGGCACCATCGGCTCACCCGGTCACGACCCCTCGGTGATCACCGTCGGCGCGGTCAATTTCAAGGACACCACGGGCCGCAGCGACGACGTCGTCACGCACTTCAGCTCGCGCGGCCCGACGCGCGGCGGCAGCCTCAACGCCAGCGGCGTGCGCGTGCCGGACAACCTGCTCAAGCCCGACCTCGTGGCCCCCGGCAACAAGATCGTCGGCGCCGCGGCGACGCAGGCTTCGAGCAGCACACCCACCTTGAATACGCTGGCCTCGCTGTTCGGCAGCGTGCTGGTGACGCCGCTGGGCATCACGCCGGTCTACCCCGAGATGCAGATGCTGATGAGCGGCACCTCGATCGCCGCGCCGGCCGTGGCCGGCACGGTGGCGCTGATGCTGCAGGCCAACCCCGGGCTGACGCCGCCGCTGGTCAAGGCCATCCTGCAATACAGCGCGCAGCCCACCGCCGACGGCAACCTGCTGCAGCAAGGCGCCGGCATGCTCAACATCAGCGGTGCGATGGCGCTGGCCACCTCGCTGCGCACCGACATCGCCTCTGCGGTCGAGGCCGGCACGCTGACGGCCGGGGCCAACCTGCTGGCGTCCGGCAAGACCATGCCGACGCCCAGCTCCAGCATCGGCGGCTCGGGTTTCAGCTGGTCGGGCATGGTCTTCGCCGGCGGCAACCGCGTGCTCTCGGGCAACGAGCTGTTCACCAAGTTTCAGCCGATCTGGGACCCCCGCCTGACCTGGGCCGGCAATGTGGCGCGCAAGCGTGACGTCGTCTACTGGACAGGCAACGGCATCCCGGTCAACACCTACCCGCGCTATTTCACCGACGTGGCGGCATCGAACCAGACGCTGATCACGTCCGGCGTGCGCCGCGGCGACACGCTGCTGGGCACCAGTTCGTCGATCGCCAGGACCGGCCTCTTCATGAAGGCCAAGGACTTGTCGAGCTGGCTGATCAGCGGCAGCGGCCTCGTGCTCAGCGAAGGCCTGGTGCTCAGCGAGGGGCTCGTCCTCAGCGAAGGCCTGGTCCTCAGCGAAGGCCTGGTGCTCAGCGAGGGCCTGGTCCTCAGCGAAGGGCTCACGCTGGGCGAGAGGTGACGGGTCGCGGCGGGCCCGGCTCAAGGCCCGCCGCATTCGGCCGATAAGGTCGATGATTCCCGACACTTCAGCACCCCATGCGCGACACACCATCCGGACCCGCCGCCGCTCCCACGGCCTGGTGGTCGCGCCTGCACGGGGCGCTGATGCCCGACTACAACCGCCAGGCCACCCTCTACTGGTGGACGATCGCGCTGCTGGGCGGCGCCGTGCTGGTGGTCTCGCTGGTGAAGGTCGCCGCGCTCAGCACCACGGCCTGGCTGCAGATCGCCATCGGCATGGCCATCGCCATGCTGGCGGGCATCTTCCCGGTGCGCATCCCGCGCTCGAAAAATTCGTTCGCCGCCGGCGAGGTGTTCATCTTCCTGCTGCTGCTCGTCCATGGCCCGGCGGCGGCCGTGCTCGCGGCGGCCGGCGAAGGCGCGATCGGCTCGTATCGCACGTCCAGGCGCTGGACCAGCCGCCTCATCAGCCCGGCGATGGCCGCGCTGGCCATGTTTCTGGCCGGGTCGCTGCTGCACACGCTGATCGACGCGGCGGGGGCGACGGGCAACGCCAGCGCCGCGCTGCTGATCCTGGCCACCATGGCCTGCGCGCTGCTGTATTTCCTGGCCAATGCGCTGATGGTGACGACGGTGCCGCGCCTCAAGCGCGGCGAACGCATCCAGCTGTCGGACCTGTTCGACGTCTTCGGCTGGGTCGGCATCGCCTACGCCGGCAGCGCCGCCGTCTCGGCGCTGCTCTACCTGGCCTATCTCACCTCGGGCATCGGCGTGCTGATGGCCGTGGTGCCCATCCTGGCGATGATGCTGGCCACGCTGCACTATTTCTTCCGCCAGCAGGAGGCAGCCGAGGCCGTGCGCGAGGCCGCCGAGGCCGCCGCCGAGCGCGAGACCGAGGTCGCCGCCCGCCACCTGCAGGAGCTGCGGGCCAGCGAACAGCGCTTCCACAGCGCCTTCACGCATGCCTCCATCGGCATGGCGCTGCTGTCGTTCGAAGGGCGCATGCTGCAGGCCAACCCGGCGCTGCGCGAACTGCTCGGCCGCGGCGACGACGAGCTCGTCGGCCAGTCGATCGTCGACTTCGTGCTGGCCGAAGACCGCCCCGTGCTGCAGCGCCAGCTCGGGCTGGTCGACGCGCATGAATTCGAGGGCTTCGCGCTCGAACTGCGCTGCCGCCACCGCGACGGCCATGCGGTGTGGGTGTCGGCGCACTGCAGCTTCTTCTCGGAACCCGGCGCCGCCACGCCCTGCCTGATCCTGCAGTCGCAGGACATCACCCCGCGCCGCAAGGCCGAGCAGGAGCTGCAGCACATCGCCTTCCACGACAGCCTGACCGGCCTGCCCAACCGGCGCCGCTTCCACGAGCTGCTGGGGCAGGCCGTGGCGCGCGCGCAGACCGATCCGCACGCCGCCTTCGCGGTGATGTTTCTCGACTTCGACCGCTTCAAGCTCATCAACGACAGCCTCGGCCACGACGCCGGCGATGCCTTCCTGGTGCAGGTGTCGCAGCGCATCCGCGCGCAGCTGCGCCCGGACGACGTGGTGGCCCGTCTGGGCGGCGACGAATTTGCCGTGCTGGCCTGCCCGCTGGAACACGAACGCCATGCCACCGCGCTGGCCGAGCGGCTGATGGCCGCCATGAGCGACCCCTTCCATGTCGCCGACACCGAGCTGATGACCAGCGCCAGCATCGGCATCACCTTCAGTGCACTGGGCTACCAGCGCGCCGAGGACGTGCTGCGCGACGCCGACACCGCGATGTACAAGGCCAAGGCCGGCGGCAGGGCGCGCTACGAATTGTTCGACGCCAGCCTGCACACCGAGGTGGCCCAGCGCCTGCGGCTGGAAGGCGACCTGCGCCGCGCCATCGACGAGGGTCGGCTGTCGGTGCACTACCAGCCCCTGTTCGACCTGCGCAGCGGCCGGCCGCTGGGCTTCGAGGCGCTGGTGCGCTGGCAGCACCCCGAGGACGGCAGCATCAGCCCGGCGGCCTTCCTGCCGATCGCCGAGGAGGCCGGGTTGATGATCAAGCTGTCGGACTTCGTGCTGCACTGCGCCTGCCACCAGCTGCGCCAGTGGCAGCAGTTCATGCCCGCGGGCGAGCCGCTGTCGATGAGCGTCAATATCTCCGGCCACGACATCGCCCATGCATCGTTCGTGGCCCGCGTCGGCCGCGCGCTGGTGGAGACGGGACTGCGCCCGCAGCAGCTGTGCCTGGAACTCACCGAGAACATCCTCTCGGCCCGGCTGGAGGCGGCGATGCCGGTGCTGCACGACCTGCGCCGCCTGGGTGTGCGGCTGGCCATCGACGACTTCGGCACCGGTTATTCGTCGCTGAGCCACCTGTCCACGCTGCCCATCGACGAGCTGAAGATCGACCGCAGCTTCGTCGCCCGCCTGGGCGACGGCCGCAACGAGGCCGCCGTGGTGCGCTCGGTGGTGCTGCTGGGTCACAGCCTGGGCAAGCGCGTGGTCGCCGAAGGCATCGAGACCGAGGCGCAGCTGGCGCAGTTGCGCGACCTGGGCTGCCGCGTCGGGCAGGGCTATCTGATGGGGCGGCCGCTGCCGGCCGACAGCGCCTGGCGCCACCTCGAGGACGGCCATCCAGCACCGCCGCCGGACCCGGCGGCGATGCCCGCCTTCCAGCCGTCGACGCTGCTGCACTAGGACCGGCGCGGCGCAACGGGTGCGATCACAGCGGCAGCTGCGCGCTGTTCTTCACCTCTTCCATCACCGCATAGGTGCGCGTCTCGCGCACGCCGGGCAGCGTCCAGATCACGCTGCCGATGAACTGGCGGTAGGCGGCCATGTCGGCCACGCGCGTCTTCAGCAGGTAGTCGAAGCCACCGGCCACCAGGTGCGCCTCCAGGATCTCGGGCCGCACCTGCACCGCGGCCCTGAAGTTGTCCATCACGTCGTGCACCGTGCGGTCGAGCAGCACCTCGACGAAGACCAGCAGCCCGGCACCCAGCTTGACCGGGTTCAGCCGCGCCTCGTAGCCCAGGATGTAGCCGTCGCGGGTGAGGCGCTTGACGCGCTCGAGCACCGCCGTCGGCGACAGGTGCACGGTCTCGGCCAGCTTGAGGTTGCTGATGCGGCCGTCGGCCTGCAGCACGCGCAGGATGCGGGCATCGATCTTGTCGATGCCGCGGTCGGCGCGGCCGTCGTCGGGGCTGTCCATGGCGCGCGATTGTCGCCGGCCCCGGCCCGTCTGCGACTCAGGTCGGCGCCTCAGTTCAGGTACATGCCCAGGTAGCGGCGGCCGCGGCTGACGGCCTCGGCATCGCCGCAGACGCCGAACCACTCGACGAGCTGCGCGCGCGCCTTCTCGCGCCAGTCGGCCTTGTCGCGCAGCACCACCTCCAGCAGCTGGTCGAAGGCGGCATTGAAATCGCCCTCGTAGACCTGGATGGCGGCGAGCGCGAAGCGCGCCTCGAAATCCTTCGCATTGGCGGCGATGCGCGCCGCCAGCGCCGCCGGATCACCTTGCGGCTTGTTGCGCGCCAGCTCGATGCGCTTGGCCAGCGCGGCATGGCGGTCGTTGCGCGAACCCTCGGCCACGCGGTCGAGCAGCGCCTGCGCGTCGTCGAGCGCGCCGCGCGCGATCACGCGCTCGGCGAGGTCGAGCGTGGCCTCGACATGGCCGGGCTGCATCGCCAGCGCCTGGCGCAGCAGCGCCTCGGCCAGCGCGCCATCGGGCGCGCTGGCGGCCTGCTCGCGCAATTCGTCCACCGGCGACACCTGCGGCTTGACGTGCTTGTCGAGGAAGGCGCGCACCTGGCCTTCGGGCAGCGCACCCGTAAACTGGTCGACCAGCTGGCCGCCCTTGATCAGGAAGACATGCGGGATGCTGCGCAGCTGCAGCGCCTGCGCCACGCCGGGGCATTCGTCGGAATTGAGCTTGGCCAGCACGAACTGGCCGCCGTAGGCCTGCACCAGCTTCTCGAGCACCGGCTTGAGGCTCTTGCAGGGCCCGCACCAGGGCGCCCAGCAGTCCAGCAGCACCGGAACCTGCATCGAGCGTTCGATGACGGCGGTTTCGAAGTCGGCATCGGTGACGTCGAAAGAGAGGGCGGAAGGCGAGGCGGAGGTCTGCATGGTGGTCGGGCGATTCGGGTCAGTCGCCGCGAACGCGGCGGTCGGCAAGGATATGGGGATGGCGGCCGACGCTGCAAGGCGCCGTCCGGTCACGGATAGAGCCCGCGCTCCTGCCGCGCCTGCAGGATGCGCTCGCAGGCCACCGCGAAGGTGGCGGTGCGCAGCGTGATGCGGTGACGGTCGGCGGTGTCCCAGATATTCTTCAGCGCGCCGACCATGATCTTGTCCAGGCGCACGTTGATCTCGTCTTCGGTCCAGAAGAACGAGCTGAAGTCCTGCACCCACTCGAAATAGCTCACCGTCACGCCGCCGGCATTGCAGATGACGTCGGGCACGACGAGGATGCCGCGGTCGGCGAGGATGTCGTCGGCGCTGGGCAGCGTGGGGCCGTTGGCGCCCTCCAGCACCAGGCGGGCCTTGAGGCGGCGCGCGCGGTCGGGCTGGATCTGGCCTTCCAGCGCGGCCGGCACCAGGATTTCGCAGGCCACGTCCCAGAAGTCCTCGTCGGCCATCGCCTCGCCGCCCTGGAAGCCCGCCACGCCGCCGCTGGCATGAACATGGGGCATCAGCTCGGCCAGGTCGAAGCCGTTGCCGTTGAAGAGCGTGCCGGTGTGGTCCTGGATGGCGACGATCTTCGCGCCCGCCTGGTTGAACAGCTCGGCCGCCGACGAGCCCACGTTGCCGAAGCCCTGCACCGCCACCCTGGCACCCTGCAGGTCCAGGCCGATGCGCCGCGCCGCCTCGCGGCCGGTGACGAAGACGCCGCGGCCGGTGGCCTTGACGCGGCCCAGGCTGCCGCCCAGATGGATGGGCTTGCCGGTGACGACGCCGGTGGCGGTGGCACCGACGTTCATCGAATAGGTGTCCATCATCCACGCCATGACCTGGGCGTTGGTATTGACGTCGGGCGCCGGGATGTCCTGCTGCGGGCCGATGATGACGCCGATCTCGCTGGTATAGCGGCGCGTGAGCTTCTCCAGCTCCTTCAGCGACAGCTTCTTCGGGTCGACACGGATGCCGCCCTTGGCGCCGCCGTAGGGCAGGTTGACGGCCGCATTCTTCACGCTCATCCAGGCCGACAGTGCCATCACCTCCTCCAGCGTCACGTCGGGGTGGTAGCGCACGCCGCCCTTGCCGGGGCCGCGCGTCAGGCTGTGCTGCACGCGGTAGCCCTCGAAGTGGGCCACGCTGCCGTCGTCGAGCTCGATCGGGATGTCGACGATCAGCATGCGCTTGGGCCGGCGCAGCGTCTCGGCCCAGCGCGCCAGCGGGCCCAGATAGGGCACGACGCGGTCGACCTGCGCCAGGTAGGTGCCCCAGGGGCTCTCGGGCGTGGGGTGGACGAAGGACAGCGGCTCGTTCATCGGGTCTCCATGGGTTGGATGGCTGCGCGCCGGTGACGCCGGTGGGTGCCGGGGTCGGCCGTCGTCGGGGTGCGACGCGGCGGGGTCTGCAGCATGGGCGCGCACTGTAGGCGCAGTGAGCCGCGATGTGGCGAACAACCTCATGCAAGTTCTGCATGAAGCCTGCCGAGCCGCCGCATGCCACCGCATGCCGATGCGCGGCCTACACTGCCGCCCATGGCAAGCACCCCCCTCATCGCCTTCATCGGCGGCGGCAACATGGCCAGCGCCATCATCGGCGGGCTGGTCAAGGCCGGCCGGCCAAGCGCCTCGATCCACGTCGTCGAACCCCTGACCGCGCAGCGCGACAAGCTGGCGCAGAACTTTGGCGTGACGGCACAAGCGGCCGCCGACGGCCGCCTGCGCCAGGCCGCCACCGTGGTGTGGGCCGTCAAGCCGCAGTCCTTTGCCGAGGCTGCCGCCGCCTGCGCCGGCCGCACCGGCCAGGCGCTGCAGGTCAGCGTGATGGCCGGCACCACCAGCGACACCATCGCCCGCGCCACCGGCGGCGCGCGCATCGTGCGCGCCATGCCCAATACGCCGGCGCTGATCGGCCTGGGCATTGCCGGCCTGTTTGCGCGGCCCGAGGTGAATGCCGCCGCGCGCGCCGAGGCCGAGGCGCTGTTCGCGCCCACCGGGCAGTCGCTGTGGGTCGAGCGCGAGGCCGAGCTCGACGCCGTCACCGCCCTGTCGGGCTCGGGCCCGGCCTACATGTTCTATGTCATCGAGGCCATGATGCAGGCCGCCACCGAGATGGGCCTGTCGTCCGATCAGGGCCGGCAGCTGGCCCAGGCCACGATGGCCGGCGCGGCGGCGCTGTCGGCGGCGTCGCCGCTGCACCCGAGCGAGCTGCGCGCGCAGGTCACGTCCAAGGGCGGCACCACCTTCGCGGCCATCACCTCGCTGGACGACAGCGGTGTCAAGGCTGCCTTCGTCAAGGCCATCCACGCGGCGAGAACCCGCGCCGAGGAGCTCGGGCGCGGTTGACGGGCCCGCGCCACGTCAGCCGCCGCCCTCAGGCCAGGCTCTGGCGGAAGCCCGGGTAGGAAAGAGCGGGGGCGATCTTGTCGCAGTCCCGTGCTGTCACGCCCGTCGTACGCGCGATCGCGTACCAGGAGCCGCGCACTTGCGTTTCCATCGCATCGATGATTGCACGCGCTTGCGTCCCATCGAGCAGGAAGCGCGCACACTGCGAGAGCAGGTTCTCTGCATTTGCATACCGGCCCGCATCACCGCATTCCATCGCCAGGTCGCGCCTCTCCAGGCTGACCGGCACGGCAGGCGTCAGGTCATAGGCAGGCGAGAGGCTCCAGTCGGTGACACGCGCGAGGACCGCATGGTTGCGCGGGTGATCATCGACGTTGGAGATCAGCGCGTTGAAGCACATCCGCCGGAACAGCTCGGCGGTGCTTTGCCGGGGCTCCGCGCACACCCGCCGCAGCTCTTCGGCCAGCAAGACGTATGACCATTTGTCGCGGGACTGGTAGGTGTCCTCCGCGCGCAGCAGGGTCAGGGCGCTCACCATGCGGGCGCGCCGGTAGCCTGCATCGGTCTTCTCGCGGTCAAAGCGCTTGACCAGAAGCACGTCGCGCCCGGCGACTTCGACAACCCGGCTTTCCGCCGTCACGAGACCGCAGGCCCGTGCGAGGGTCAGCATGGCGTGCTCGACCCGCGCGTTGTTCCAGGGATCGTCCGGCCTGTTGAACTTCGCAATCCACAGGCCGTCGTCGTCTTCGACCACGGCCTTGGGGCGCGCGCCGCCCATCGACGTGCCGATCACCATCAGCTTCTCGACCTGATCGTGATCGGCATCGACAACGCCATCACCGCCGCCACCGGCGGCGGGTTGATCTTCGTCGGCCACGATGGCATCGGCAATCGCCTGCACCGTTGCCAGATCGAGCGTCCGGTTGAAGCTGCGCTTGGGGGCGGGGGGCGTCTGGTTGAGCCCGAAGCCGAGCGCGCCCGCCCGGTCATCGGGCGAGTACAGCAGGTAGTCCATCTCGCTGGGCTGCGCCTTGCCGAGATGGCGCTGGATCACCCGGCGACCCCAGGAGTCCGGACTCGCATCACGCAGCGCGCCGAACACGCCGCCCATCGACGCGGTGGCATAGGTGCGCGGGGCCAGCTTCAGCTCGACAGGGTCAAGCGCCACGGCGTTGGGCCGCTCAAGGTAGCTGCGCCCGTAGACGAAGCGCCCCTCGGGCACACCCCGCCGGTCAACGGTAAGCGCGAACCGCCCCGCCGTGACGGGCTCGGTCTCTCCGGGCAGCGTGATGTAGACGAAGCACTCGCCCGGCGCTTCAGAAGTCATTGCTCAGCTCCGTCCTCGGACGGGCGCGGCCCCGCTCGCGCGCTAGCGCCAGGGTCTGTCCTTCCTGATCCCGTTCGGGCGTGGCGACAAGATCAAGCTGATCGAGCAGGTCGAGCGCCCAGAGAAGCGCCGCATAGACGGCGATGCCGGTCGAGGGCTTGCCCTTCTCGGCGTCGGCGACAGCTCGCTCGCCGGTGCCGATCTTCTCTGCCATCTCGCCGATGGTGAGGTTGCGCCGCAGCCGCGCCGTGCGCAGGTTCGCACCCAGCCCTTTCAGCGTCTTCTCGACGGCATAGGGCGGGGCGGTGAGCAGCTTGTTGCGGGCAGTCATCGAAGCACCTCTTCTTGAGCGTCCTCATCTGCTTTACCAATACCATGATGGGAGGCGGAGTTCAATGAAAAACGCTCTTACGAGCATTCTAAGACATATAAACAGCTCTTGAGAGCGATATAAGACGGGCGTGTGCTAGACTCCTTTTCTGTTGGGAGGCCTCAAGACCAGGGGCTTCCCAGCCTCAGAAGAGAGGGCCGGTGTGCCGCCGCTATGGGCACCTTCAGAAATGCGTACATAGCTGTGTACATAACGGGGTTCTTGGGTGATGTCGAACGAGCAAATCGTCAATGAAGTCAAGCGGAGACGCACGTTTGCCATCATTTCCCACCCCGACGCCGGCAAGACCACGCTGACCGAGAAGCTGCTGCTGTTCAGCGGCGCCATCCAGATCGCCGGCTCGGTGAAGGCACGCAAGGCGTCGCGGCACGCCACCTCCGACTGGATGGAGATCGAAAAGCAGCGCGGCATCTCGGTGGCCTCCTCGGTGATGCAGATGGAATACCGCGACTGCGTCATCAACCTGCTCGACACCCCCGGCCACCAGGACTTCAGCGAGGACACCTACCGCGTGCTGACCGCCGTGGACGCGGCGCTGATGGTGATCGACGCCGCCAACGGCGTGGAACCGCAGACGCGCCGCCTGCTGCAGGTCTGCCGCGCGCGCAACACGCCCATCCTCACCTTCGTCAACAAGATGGACCGCGAGGTGCAGGAGCCGCTGGCGCTGATGGACGAGATCGAGCGCGAGCTCGGCATGGGCGTGGTGCCCTTCACCTGGCCGGTGGGCATGGGCAAGCTGTTCGGCGGCGTGCTCGACCTGCGCAAGCAGCAGATGCGCGTGTTCTCGTCGGGCGAGGACCGCCTCAGTCGTGAAGGTCGGGACGACGACGAGATCATCGAAGGCCTGGCCAACCCGGTGCTCGAAGCGCGCTTCGGCAGCGCCTACGAGCAGGCCGGCGGCGAGGTCGAGCTGGTGCAGGAAGCCGCGCCACCGTTCGACGAAGCCGAATTCCTGGCCGGCCGCCAGACGCCGATGTTCTTCGGCTCGGCGATCAACAATTTCGGCGTGCGCGAGGTGCTCGACGCGCTGGTCGACCTGGCGCCGCCGCCGGGCCCCAAGGCCGCCATCCAGCGCACGGTGGAGCCGGTGGAGCCCAAGTTCAGCGGCGTCGTCTTCAAGATCCAGGCCAACATGGACCCGGCGCACCGCGACCGCATCGCCTTCCTGCGCGTGGCCAGCGGGCGCTTCGAGCGCGGCATGCGGCTGAAGGTGGCGCGCAGCGGCAAGGAGCTGCGGCCCAATACGGTCGTCACCTTCATGAGCCAGCGCCGCGAGCTGCTGGACGAGGCCTTTGCCGGCGACATCATCGGCATCCCCAACCACGGCGTGCTGCAGCTGGGCGACACGCTGACCGAGGGCGAGGCGCTGCAGTTCACCGGGCTGCCCTTCTTCGCCCCCGAGATGTTCCGCAGCGTCGAGGTGGCCGACCCGCTGAAGACCAAGCAGCTGCGTGCCGGCCTGACGCAGCTGGGCGAGGAAGGCGCGATCCAGGTCTTCCGCCCGGTGGCCGGCAGCGTGCTGCTGCTGGGCGCGGTGGGCCAGCTGCAGTTCGAGGTGGTGGCGCACCGGCTGGAGCACGAATACGGCGTCAAGGCGCGCATCCAGCCGGCGCGCTACAACGTGGCGCGCTGGGTCACCTGCGACGATGCCAAGGAGCTGCAGCGCTTCATCGACGGCAACGCGCACCGCGTGGCGCTGGACGCGGTGGACGCGCCCTGCGTGCTGCTGGAATTTGCCGGCGAGCTGCGCGCGATGCAGGACAACTGGCCGAAGATCCACTTCCACGCGCTGCGCGAGCACGCAGGGCTGGTCTTCCAGAAGCAGCTGGAGGGGTGAGTCAGGACATGAAACCGTCCCTGCGGACGGTTTCATGCCTGACGCCAGCAATGCCTGCGAGGCCGTGGCGGCCCAGGGGCGAACTCCACAGTCGCGATGTCCCGCACCGCCGTGGGGAGATGGCGGCAGACCGCGGGCTCAGCCGACGGCGGCGGATTGCGCCTTCCGATGATCTAGGCCGCCTGCAGGGCGGCACCTCGGGACGATGGACCAATGGCCGAATCGCTCCGTTGCGGGTCCTCAGCCGGGCAGGCCGACGATCTCTCGCCAAGGGATAGTTCGGGCGCTGCGCCAGGATCGCGTCGTCACCGCATCGTGTCCTCGCAGCAAACGCCTCGCAACGATTCATCCCGACTGCATACCGACATCCGCCCGCTAGCCCGGGAGAAGCGCAGGATATCCTGCGACGCTACAGCCTGGAGGTCGATCCGGAGCCGCTTCAAACGGCGATGGCGTCGCGTTCGACATAGGGCCGCAGCCGCTCGCGCAGCGCCGTCTCGCTGACCACGTCCACCGCGCGACCCAGCAGGTCCTCCAGATAGAACTGCACGCCGAAGTACTGGTTGCCCGTCGGTGGCCCGTCGAACCGCACCAGCAAGTCCACGTCGCTGTCGTCGCGCGCGGTGTCGCGCGCGAAACTGCCGAACAGCACCAGCTTCGTGACGCCGAAGCGCTCCGCCAGCACCGGCTTGTGCCGGGCCAGCAGGACCAGGAGTTCGTCGCGCGTCATGGCGGCATCATGCCGCAGCGGCGGCTACAGATCCAACTGCCCTTGAACGTCCGGGCGGGAAGAACGCCCCGGCGGCCTGCAGCTCCGCCTCGGTCAGCTGCGGCCCGGCGCAGATGCGCGCCAGCAGCGCATCGGCCTGCGGCTCCAGCTCCATCATCAGGCCCAGCACGTTGAGCAGGTTCAGCAGATCGGTGGCGTCACCGGCCAGCCCGTGGTCGGGCTGGATGTCGCCCAGCGGCGAGGGCGGGCGGCGATCGCCGATCGACGGCTTCTCGCGGTCGCGCCGGCGCGCGTTGAACCACTGCACCAGCACCGGCTTGCCACCCACCTGGCAGGCCCAGACCGCGGGCGGCACGGGCTCGACAAGACCGGCGCCCACCTGCAGCCGCTGCCTGGCGGCGTTGCGGCAACGGTCAGCGCCGGCCCAGCCCCTGGATGGCGATCATTGAGTGCCGTGGCGTAAACCAGAACCGGGGACGCCGTTCCCCCCAGCAGCCCATTCGGCTGCGTGATCACCCGCACATCCGGCAGGATCCACTGCCGGTCGAACGAGCGCCGCGCATGGCGCACCGGCGGCAGGCAGGGGCCGGTCTCCTGCGCCAGCGGCGTCAGGCTGCCCGGGTGGCCGGGCAGCGGGGCGCGCAGCTGCGAATCGATGTGGCGGTCGGCCGGCCCGTCCAGCCGCAGCGCCTGCAGCGCGGCCAGCCTGGCCCGGCACGGCCCCCGGGGCAGCGCCGCCCAGCGCACGCGCGGCCGGCCCTGCGGCCAACGCGAGGCGATCACGATGCACACACCGGCTGCTGCACACCCTGGAAGATGCCCGTGGCCGTCTCGGGCTGTTGGCCTTCGGGCGAGCAGTCGATGACCCTGATCTCCTGGCACTGGCGGCGCAGCTGCTGGCGCATGCGCTCGAAGCCGGGCCCGGCCAGAAAGCCGGCCACGGTGATGAAGGCCGCGATGCCGCTGGCGCCGCCCACGGCCTGGTCCGGCAGTTCCTCAAAGACCTTGCAGCTGGCCCAGCGCCAGAAATGGACGCACAGGTTGCGCAGGTGCTTGGTGTGCGCGCCCAGCCGCCATTCAGCCGGCGGCTGTCAGTCGTCCAGCGACGCATAGGCACCCCGCGGCCGGCCGTCGCCCTCCACCCAGCCGCCCGGGCCCTTCGCCTTGTCCTTGTAGGGCGGGTTGCCGATGACGACGGTGATGGGCTGCTCACGCCTGGTGCGGTTGGCCGCCCGCCGCTGCAGCCCGATGGCCGGCCGTGAAGCCTGGAAAAGCGCCACCATCGTCGTCGGGGCTGCCCAAGGTATCGGTCACGTACATGCGGGGCTCGACCCGGGGCAAGGCGCCGGTGAGCGCCTGCACCTCGGCCAGCAGGCGCAGCCGCGCCACCGCGAAGGGCCCAAGCTGCAGCTCGAAGGCCACCAGCCGCCGCAGCGCCGATTCCGCCGCGGCCGGCACTGCGCCTTCGCCTTCTGCGTCGCGCACCCGGGCCGCCAGGTGGCGCAGCAGGCCCAGCACGAAGGTGCCGGTGCCGGTGGCGGGGTCGGCCACCGGCACGCTGTCGGAGGCCAGGCCGCCCGCCTGAAGCTCAAGCACCTGCTGTCGATCGACGCCGGCTTCGACGCCTGCCGCGGCCGCGCCGGGCGGCCGTTGGTCAACCTGCTGCGGGCTTGACGAGCAGCCGATGCACGGCCGCACTCAAGGAAGCGGGAAGCCGGCAATGGTGCCCAGCCAGTCCTGCACGTTCCTCGTGTCCATGCGGAAGACGCCGCCGGTGCCGGCGCAGTTGCCGTTGATGCCGAACGAGGTGACGCCACCGATGACGTTCGAGCTGCCAATGAAATTCGGGCCGCCCGAATCGCCGAAGCAGGTGCCGCCGGTGTGCGCGTTGTTCGACAGCAGGATCGAGAAGTCGCCGGTGAAGCCTGGCACGTTGATCTGCAGCAGCTTGGGCGTGGCCAGCATGCGCACGCGGTCGCTCTGCGTCTTCCACGATGCGGCGTCGGGGAAGCTCTTCTGCAGCCCGTAGCCGACGGCGGTGAAGCTCACGTCCTGCCGGCCGCGGCGGTTGGCCATGCGGTTGAGCTCACCCACCTTGGGCAGCGTGGCGTAGGGCGGCGCGCCGGCATTGCCGTCGAGCACAACCACGCCGACGTCGTTGACAACGAACGAGGCCGTGGGGTAGCTCGGGTGCGTATACGGCGTGCCGCTGACCTGGCCGGCAAACGGATAGCCATTGCCCGGGCGGCCGGCATCGACGTCGGCGTCGAACCAGATCGTCACGCGCGCGGCGCCGTAGGTGCAGTGGCCGGCGGTCAGGTAATGGGTGGGGCTGACCAGCGTGCCGCTGCAGCGCCACATCGGATTGCCGGCGGCGTCCAGCGCAACCATCAATCCAACGTTGGGGTGGCGGTTGCCGTCGAGTTCGCCATCGGTGATGGCGTGGACGGGCGCAGCCGCCAGCAGCGCTGAGGCCGCAAGGGCAAGAAGGGCAAGGCGTTGCGACATCGAAGGACTCCAGCGATTGAAGGAAGACCTGGAGTGTCCGACCACCGGCGCCGCTGCGATCGCCTGCGCCATCCCCCAAGATGCGGGCCGGGTTTACCCAGCCCGGGCCACGGAATGGCTGGGCCAGCCCCGCCTCAGGCCGCCTGCCGCCGGTCGGCCAGGATGGCGCGCGACACCGCCGCGCGCGTCAGCCCCCAGCGCGCCAGCATGTGGTCGAAGACCAGTCGCTCGATGTCGTGCACGCGGCCGTCGGCGGTGATGATCGCGGCGCTCAGCCGCGCCACCAGCAGGCGCTGCGCCGTGCCCTGCACCGGCCGCAGGATCTCGTCGATCAGCATCACGTCCGACAGCTGCAGCCAGGCACGGTCGCCCATGCGCGCGCCCAGCTCGGCGCAATACTGCTGCGCGGTGGCGCGAAAGCCCTCGCGCGTGATGCCGATGCGGCCGAAGGCATCGAGCTGCTCGAGCATGTCCAGTTCCCGCGCGTCGAGTTCGGCATCGGTGACGATCATCATCGCCAGCACGCGGGCCAGCGCCTCGGGGCTGTCGGTGGGCAAGGTCTTCATGGGCGCTCCATTCGGGTCGTGAAGGGGACGGCCGGGCACCCGCGCACGGGCCCCGAACCGCCACCGATCACGACATGGCAGCGCGCATGGCGCCGTCAGAGGGGCCCGTCATCGGCGATGGCGAGTGTCCACTGCGCAGCCGGCACCCGTCCACATCAGCCGCAGTGGCCGTGGGGCTGCAACTGCGCCGCATAGGCCACCGCCACCTGCGCCGCCAGGCGCGCGTTGTTCAGCACCAGCGCGATATTGGCGGCCAGGCTGTCGCCGCCGGTCAGTGCCGCCAAGCGCGCCAGCAGGAAGGGCGTGCTCGCCTTGCCGTGGATGCCCTGTGCCTGGCCTTCCGCCAGCGCCAGTTCGATGGCGGCGTCGATGCGCGCACGGGGCATCTCGTGCTCGCGCGGGATCGGGTTGGCCAGCACCAGCCCGCCCTTGAGCCCGAGCGCCCATTGCGCGTGCAGCAGCCGCGCGGCGTCTTCGGGGTTGTCGACCCGCTGCTGCAGCGAGAAGCCGCTGTCGCGCACGTAGAACGCCGGCAGCGTGTCGGTGCCGTAGCCGACCACCGGCACGCCCTGCGTCTCCAGCACCTCCAGCGTCAGGCCCAGGTCGAGGATGCTCTTGGCGCCGGCACACACCACCGCCACCGGTGTCTGCGCCAGTTCCAGCAGGTCGGCGCTGATGTCGAAGCTGCTCGCTGCACCCCGGTGCACGCCACCGATGCCGCCGGTGGCAAAGACGCGGATGCCGGCCAGCGCGGCGACGATCATCGTCGCCGCCACCGTCGTCGCGCCGTCGGCGCCGCGCGCCACCAGCGCCGCCAGGTCGCGCCGGCTGGCCTTGGGCGTGGAAGCGCCGCCGCGGGCCAGCGCCTCCATCTGGGGCGCCGACAGCCCGGCCTTCAGCCGACCACCCAGCACGGCCACGGTGGCCGGTACCGCGCCATGGCGGCGCACCTCGGCCTCCACCCGCTGCGCGGCTTCGAGGTTGTGCGGCCACGGCATGCCGTGGGCGATGATCGTCGACTCCAGCGCCACCACCGGCGCACCGACAGCCAGCGCCGCGGCCACCTCGGGGTGGCAGTCCAGCAGCCGGATCGCCGCTGGCCCGACCATCACCCGGCGCGGCAGGGCAGCTGGATCAGGCAGCCCAGGCAGGACAGGTTGCGCCAGCGCAGCGCGCGCTGCCAGTCGCTGTCACCGACCATCGCCGCCAGCCAGTCGTTGAAGGCCAGGCCGGCCGTGCGCTCGCCGAAGAATTCCGGTCCCGTCAGCACGGTGTGGTAGGTGCCCGCGGCCAGGTAATGCCGATAGTTGGGCAGGTCGCTGCGGTCGTTCTTCATCGCGCCCAGCATCTGGCGGTTCCAGTCGAGTGCCTCGTTGGCGCAGCTGCCGCCGGGCGGGTAGTAGGCCTTCATCACGCCATAGAACTGGATCTGCACGAGGTCGAAATTGGTGGTGAACTGCGCCACGCGCACCTCGGGGTGGGCCAGCGCGCCGCGGCGCAGCACCTCGGGGCCGGGGATGGTGATCGGCTCGATGTTGGCGTCAGTGGCCCAGGGCGGCAGCTGCACGTTCCACGAGCCCCGGCCCGGCGTGCTCTGGTCGAAGGCGGGCGTGGTGATGCCCTGGCTGGCATCGGCCAGCACGTTGACCTTGGCCTGCGGGTAGAGCTTGCGCAGCCACGGGAAGTGCACCGACGCCCCGTAGCCGCCAGCGCTCGACCCGGCGACCAGGATGCGCTGCGGCGCGTCGACGTTGCGCTGGATCCAGTCGAGCACGACCATCCAGTTGTCGTAGCCGCGGTGCCGGATGTCGAACTGCCCCGGCAGCGGCAGCACCGGATGGCCGGCATTCTGGTAGGTCTGCTGCGCCGAACCGAGGTGGATGTCGCCGGTGCAGTACGGCACGTACACCATGTCCCAGTCGCGCACCGGGTTGTCGCTCCGGCGCAGGTTGAACAGGCCGTCCAGGTCGGCGGGGCTGTAGCCGGGCGGGATGGCGGGCGTATAGAACTGCGGCACCTCGGGCGGCAGGCCGGCATCGGGGAAGGTGCAGGTCAGGCTGTCCCAGCAGGCGCCGCCGCCCTCGAAATAGACGACCAGGTTGCGCGACTTGCCCTTGCGCGCCCAGAAATTGAAGCCGGGGTCGGTGCCCGGCAGCGCCGAGCAGCTGGCGGTATGGCTGCGGCCATCCAGGCCGACCACCGGCCCGCCGGCATTGACCTTCTGCCAGCCCGCGGCCTGGGCGACGGGCGTCAGCGCCGCACCGAGCAGCGCCGCGGTGATCCAGGCCATGGCCCGGCGTCGCGTGATGTTCATGTTTCGGTCTCCCTGTGGTGCCTGCCGTCGACGGCAGCGCACAGCGTAGGCCTGGCGGCGCCCGCTCACAACTTGAAACAGGGGGGATGCCCGGCGGCCCGCCGGGATAATCCCCGCCATGACTGCCGAGGCCCTGCCCCGATCGCGCGCGGCGCTGTATCTGGACCTGATCCGCTGGGACCGCCCGGCCGGCTGGCTGCTGCTGCTGTGGCCCACGCTGTCGGCGCTGTGGATCGCGGCCGACGGCTTCCCCGGCTGGCACCTGGTGGTGGTGTTCGTGCTGGGCACGGTGCTGATGCGCAGCGCCGGCTGCTGCGTCAACGATGTCGCCGACCGCGAATTCGACCGCCACGTCAAACGCACGGCGCAGCGGCCGGTGACCGCCGGCGCGCTGACGGTCCCGCAGGCGCTGCTGTTCGGCGCGCTGCTGGCGCTGCTGGCCTTCGGCCTGGTGCTGACGACCAACCCGGCGGCGATCGCGCTGTCTTTCGTGGCGCTGGCCATCGCGCTGCTCTACCCCTATGCCAAGCGCGTGCTGTCGGTGCCGCAGGCGGTGCTGGGGGTGGCGTTCAGCTTCGGCATCCCGATGGCCTTTGCCGCGGTGCAGGGCGGCACGGCGCTGTCGCTGGCCGCCATCACCGACTCGGTGCCGCCGCATGCCTGGGGGCTGCTGGTGGGCAACCTGTTCTGGGTGCTGGCCTACGACACCGAATATGCGATGGTCGACCGCGACGACGACCTGCGCATCGGCATGAAGACCTCGGCCATCACCTTCGGCCGCTTCGACGTGGCCGCGGTGATGGCGAGCTATGCGCTGTATTTCGCCATCTGGGGCTGGCTGGGCTGGCGCCTGGGGCTGGGCGGCGTCTACCTGCTGGGCGTGGCCGCCGGCGCGGCGCAGGCGCTGTGGCACTACACGCTGATCAGGGACCGCTCGCGCGCGGGCTGCTTCACCGCGTTCCGCCACAACCACTGGGTCGGCTTCGCGCTCTTCGCCGGGGTGGCGATCGACTTGGCGTTACGCTAGCCGGCTCTTCCCCGCAACATCGCACGGGCCCACCCGTGCACCTTGCCAGGAGTCCCATCCCCATGAAGCTGTCCCGCATCCTGACGCTGGCCGCCGCGCTGGCCGTGGCCGCCGGCGCCGCCCAGGCCCAGCAGTTCTTCCGCATCGGCACCGGCGGCACCGCCGGCACCTACTACCCGGTGGGCGGCATGATCGCCAATGCCGTCAGCCAGCCGGGCAAGATCGTCGCCACGGCGCAGGCCAGCAACGGCTCGCTGGCCAACGTCACCGCCATCAACGGCGGCGCGATGGAATCGGGCTTCAGCCAGGCCGACGTCGCCACCTGGGCGCAGAAGGGCACCGGCATCTTCGAGGGCAAGCCCAACATCCCGGGCCTGCGGCTGATCGCCAACCTCTATCCCGAGAGCGTGCACGTCGTCGTCAAGAAGGGCAGCGGCATCAAGTCAGTGGCAGACCTCAAGGGCAAGCGCGTCGCGCTGGACGAGCCCGGTTCGGGCACGCTGGTCAATGCGCGCGCCATCCTGGCCGCCTATGGCATCACCGAGCGCGACATCAAGCCCGAATACATCAAGCCCAACCAGGCCGGCGACAAGATGAAGGACGGCTCGCTCGATGCCTTCTTCTTCACCGGCGGTGCGCCCGCCGGCGCCATCGCCGAGCTGGCCAGCGCGGGCAGCGGCATCGACATCCTGCCGATCGACGGCCCGCAGGCCGAGGCGCTGAAGAAGAACAGCGGCTTCTTCGCCGACGACGTCATCGCCGCCGACACCTACAAGGGCGTGGGCCAGGTGAAGACGATCGCGGTGGGTGCGCAATGGGTCACCAGCGACAAGGCCGACGCCAATACGGTGTACGAGATCACCAAGGCGCTGTTCAGCGACGCCGCGCAGAAGACCCTGGCCGCCGGCCACGCCAAGGGCAAGTTCATCACCAAGGAAAACGCCGTCAAGGGCGCGGGCATCCCCTTCCACCCGGGTGCCGAACGCTTCTACAAGGAAGCCGGCCTGATCAAGTGAGCGCCTTCGCAGGCTGATCGGCAACGGGGCGGCCCAGCGGGCCGCCCTCCTTTTTGCGGCGCCCCGCACCCATGACCACCACCACCCTCGACGACCAGAAGCTGCAGGAGCTCGAGCAGAAATACGACCCCGAGATGCGCTTCCGGCCGCTCACGGCCTGGGCCGCGACGCTGGTGGGGGCGCTGCTGATCGCGCTGTCGCTGTTCCACTACTACACCGCGGGCTTCGGGCTGCTGCAGGAGATCACGCACCGCGGCGTGCACCTGGCCTTCGTGCTGGGGTTGATCTTCCTCGTCTTCCCGCACCGCCGCGCGCTGCTGGAAAAGGCGGCCGAACACCGCTGGCACGCACCCGGCAACGTGCCCTGGCTGGACTGGCTGCTGGCGCTCGCCATCGCCGCCTCGGTGCTCTACATCCCCTGGATCTTCGAGGACCTGGCCTTCCGCGTCGGCAACCCCGGCACGCTGGACGTGGCCATGGGCTCGATCCTCATCGTCGCGCTGCTGGAAGCCACGCGCCGCAGCATGGGCTGGCCGCTGCCGGTGATCGCCATCCTGTTCATGGTCTATGCGCTGGCCGGGCCGTTTTTTCCGGGCCTGCTCAAGCATGCCGGCGCCAGCTGGAGCCAGCTCGTCAACCACCAGTACCTCACCAGCCAGGGCATCTACGGCGTGGCGGTGGGCGTGGTGGCGACCTATGTCTTCCACTTCGTGCTCTTCGGCGTGCTGGCCACGCGCATCGGCCTCGGGCAGCTCTTCCTCGACGTCGCCTCCGCCATCGCCGGGCGCTATGCCGGCGGGCCGGCCAAGGTCAGCGTCTTCGGCTCGGCGATGTTCGGCACGCTGTCGGGCAGCTCGGTGGCCAATGCGGTGACGGTGGGCTCGCTGACCATCCCGGCGATGATCCGCGTCGGCTACAAGCGCGAATTTGCCGGTGCGGTCGAGGCCGCCAGCTCCACCGGCGGGCAGATCACGCCGCCGGTGCTGGGCGCGGCGGCCTTCCTGATGATCGAATTCCTGTCGGTGCCCTACCAGACGATCATCGTCGCCGCCGCCATCCCCGCCTTCATGCACTTTTTCGGCGTCTTCATGCAGGTGCACTTCGAGGCCAAGCGCTACGGCCTGCGCGGCCTGACCGAGGAAGAGATGCCCCGGCTGCGCCAGAGTTTTGCCGAGCGTTGGCCGACGCTGATCCCGCTGCTGCTGCTGATCACCATCCTCGTCAGCGGGCGCACGCCGTATCTGGCCGCCTTCACCGGCATCAGCAGCTGCGCCATCGTCGGCGTGGTCACGCGCGTGAAGGGCAATACCCTCGTCAACTGGGCGCTGCTGGCGCTGCTGCATGCGCTGCTGCTGGTGCTGGTCTTCGGCGGCATCGAAAGCGAAGCCGTCAAGCTGGCGGTCTTCGGCGCGGCCGTGCTGGCCACGCTGGCGGGCGTCAAGGCCTTCGGCATCCAGGGCCGCATCGCGCTGCCGGCGCTGGTGGAGGCCTTCAGCACCGGCGCCAAATATGCGCTGGCGGTGGGTGCGGCCGCGGCCACCGTGGGCATCGTCATCGGCGTCGTCACGCTCACCGGCGTCGGCTTCAAGCTCAGCACCATCATCACCGGCGCCGCGCAGGCGGTGGCCGGCGGCGTGGGCGGCCTGCTGCCGGCCGCACTGGTCGACCCCAAGGCGCTGACGCTGCTGGTGGCGCTGGCGATGACCGGGCTGGTGTGCATCCTGCTGGGTGCCGGCATCCCCACCACGGCCAACTACATCATCATGGTCACGGTGGCCGCGCCCACGCTGGTGCTGCTGGGCGTGGAGCCGCTGGTCGCGCACTTCTTCGTCTTCTATTACGGCGTGCTGGCCGACATCACGCCGCCGGTGGCGCTGGCGGCCTATGCCGCCGCCGGCATGGCGGGCAGCGATCCCTTCAAGACCGGCAATACCGCCTTCCGGCTCGGCCTGGCGAAGGCGCTGGTGCCTTTCGTCTTCGTCTTCTCGCCGGCGCTGCTGATCGTCACCCAGGGCTTCACGCTCTACGACTTCACGGTCACCTTCGTCGGCTGCGTGCTCGGCATCACCTTGCTGGCGGCGGCGCTGTCGAAATTCTTCCTGGTGGAGATGACGCGCACCGAGCAGCTGCTGTGCGTGGCCGGCGCGCTGCTGATGATCGCGCCCGGCCTGCTGCCGACGCTGGTCGGCGCCATACTGGCGCTGCCGATGCTGCTGCGGCAGCTGGCCGCCTGGCGGCGGTCGGCCTGAGCACCCGCTGATCCGGCTCCGCGGGTCGATCGGTGGCTGCAGCGGCCATCATGCCCCCTCGGCCGGCCAGCGCCGAAGCCCCTGCGCCAGCAGCGGCGCCACGCGCTGCGCGGCCTGCGCCAGCGCGGCGTCGCCGAAGCCGGCATAACCGAACAGCCAGCCGCGCCGCGGCGATTCGATCGCATAGCGGCTCAGCGGCGCCAGCGCCACGCCGGCGCGCAGCGCGCGATTCGACAGCCCCGCATCGTCGCTGCCCGGCGGCACCTCCAGCAGCAGGTGCAGGCCCTGTTCGGCCGCCGCCAGGCGCACGCGTCCGCCGCTGGCGTCGGCCAGCGCCTGGATCAGCACGCGCTGGCGTTGCGGGTAGAGCTCGCGCATGCGGTTGAGGTGCCGCAGCAGGTGACCCTCGGCAATGAAGCGCGCCAGCACCGCCTGCTGCTCGCCCGGGGCATGGCGGTCGGCCAGCGCGCGCGCAGCGGCAAAGGCCGGCAACAGCGCATGCGGCAGCACCACGAAGCCCAGCCGCAGCCCCGGGTGCAGCGTCTTGCTGAAGGTGCCGACATGCAGCACGCGAGCGGCACCGCCGGCAGGGTCCAGCAGGCTGGTCAGCGCCGGGATGCGGTGCGCGCCGTACTGGAATTCGCCGTCGTAGTCGTCCTCCACCACCCAGCCGTCGTGGCTGCGCGCCCAGTCCAGCAGCGCCAGCCGCCGCTTCAGGCTCATGCGCACGCCGGTCGGAAACTGGTGCGTGGGCGAGACCATCAGCAGCTTCGCGCGCGGCCAGCGCGCGGCGCCCTCGGCGATGGCCAGGCCCTCGTCGTCCACCGCCACCGGCCGCACCCGCGCGCCATGGCCCATCAGCGCGGCGCGGATGCCGGGGTAGCCGGGGTCCTCGACCATCACCTCGTCGCCGGGGTCGAGCAGCAGCCGGCCGATGAGGTCCAGCGCCTGCTGCGAGCCGCTGCACACCAGCACCTGGCCGGCATCGCAGCGCACCCCGCGCGAGGCCCACAGCCACTGCGCGATGGCCTCGCGCAGCGCAGTCAGGCCGGCCGGGTCGAGGTAGTGGGCCAGTGCCTGGCGTTCGGCCACGCCGAGCTGGCGGGTCAGCCGGTCCCACAGCGCAAAGGGGAAGCTCGCCACCTCGGGCGCGCCGATGCGAAAGGGCATCGCCATCGCCAGCGGCGGCTGCCAGCGCTGCGCGGTATCGGCGATCAGCTGCCCGCGTCGCGACAGCGCGGGCAGCGGCGCCGAACGCCGCGGCGGCGGCTGGCGCAGCGGCGGCAGGTCGGGTGCCACGTAGCTGCCGTCGCCCACGCGCGCCACCACGTAGCCCTCGGCCCGCAAGCGCTCCAGCGCCCACAGCACGGTGTTGCGCGACACGCCCAGCGTCACCGCATGCGCGCGCGACGGCGGCAGCCGCGCACCCGCGGGCAGGCTGCCCTGCTCGATCGCCGCGCGCAGCTGGCGGTAGACCTGCAGGCGCAGCGGCGGGTCGGGATTGGTCCTGCGCGGCATGGCAGATTGGCTCCTGGGCGGTGACGATAGCGCGTTAGTCTGCGGGGCCATTGCAACCCGCAGCGCCATGCACGAATACACCGCCACCACCCACTGGCAACGCCATGCCGGCGAGGCCTTCACCGACAACCACTACCACCGCCGCCACGACTGGCGCTTCGACGGCGGCGCGGTGGTGGCGGGCTCGTCGTCGCCGCTGTCGGTGCCGCTGCCGCATTCCGACGCCGCCGCGGTCGACCCCGAGGAGGCCTTCGTCGCCGCGCTCTCCAGCTGCCACCTGCTGTGGTTCCTGTCGCTGGCCGGCCGCGCCGGGTGGGTGGTCGACGACTACCGCGACGACGCCGTGGGCGTGATGACGCACAACGCCGCCGGCCGCGTCGCCATCACCCAGGTCACGCTGCGCCCGTGCGTGCGCTTCGGCGGCGACCGCCGCCCCACGCCCGAGCAGCACGCGGCGCTGCACCACCAGGCGCACGAGCGCTGCTACATCGCCAACTCGGTGAGCAGCGAGGTGCGCTGCGAAGCCACGCTGATGGACTGACCCATGTACCTGCCCCGGCACTTCGAATGCACCGATCCGGCCGTGCTGCACGACGTGGTGCGCCGCTTCCCGCTCGCCACCTGGGCCACCGTGGTCGACGGCGCGCCGCTGGTCAACCACGTGCCCTTCCGGCTCGACCCCACGCGCGGCGAGCACGGCACGCTGGTCGGCCACGTGGCGCGCGCCAATCCGGTGTGGCGCACGCCGGCACCCAGCGTGCTCGTCTTCCAGGGCGCCGACGGCTACGTCTCGCCGTCGTGGTACCCGGTCAAGCAGGTGCACGGCAAGGTGGTGCCGACCTGGAACTATGCCGTCGTGCACGCGCACGGCACGCCGCAGCCGATCGAGGACCGTGCGGCGCTGCTGGCCATCGTCAGCCGCCTGACCGACGACCACGAGGCCGGCCAGGCCAAGCCGTGGGCGGTGACCGACGCGCCGCCCGACTACATCGAGCAGATGCTGGGTGCCATCGTCGGCATCGAGGTCCCGGTGCAGCGCTGGGTCGGCAAATTCAAGCTCAGCCAGAACCGCAGCGCCGCCGACCACGGCAGCGTGGTGGCCGCCCTGCAGGGCCATCCCCTGGCCGGATTCATGAGGGCCCATGCACCGCCATGATCACCATCGACACCCTCACCGATGCCGACCGCGACGCCTGGGGCCGACTGGCCGCCGGCTACAAGCGCTTCTACAACACGCCCACCACGGCGGCCGAATACGACGAGGCCTGGCGCCGCCTGCGCACCGGCGATGGTGTGCAGGCCTTCGGCGCACGGCTGGACGGGCAGCTGGTCGGCATCGTGCACTTCCTCTTCCACACCGGCACCTGGACGCGCACGCAGTGCTACCTGCAGGACCTCTATACCGACGAGGCGTGCCGTGGCCGCGGCGTGGCGCGTGCGCTGATCGGGCGCGTGGCGCAGGCCGCGCAGCAAGCCGGCGCCACGCGGCTGTACTGGCTGACGCAGGAGACCAACCTCACCGCCCGCGCGCTCTACGACCGCGTGGCGCAGTACAAGGGCTTCATCCGCTACGACTTCCCGCTGGCCTGAAGAGGCCACTCAGGACAGCCGCGCCACCCCCGGCAAAGGGCAGGCATAGATGGCGTTGCGCAAGGCCGCGATCGCCTCGTAGCGCGGGAAGGTGCGCCGCCAGGCCAGCACCACGCGCCGCGTCGGCGCGGGGTCGGCGAAGGGGATGTAGCGGATGTGCGGCTGCACGTCCTTGGGCACGCTGAGTTGCGGCACCACCGTCACGCCCATGCCCGAGGCCACCATGTACTTGATGGTCTCCAGCGACGAGCCTTCGAAGCTCTTGCGGATGCCTTCCGCGTCCGACGAGAAGCGTGCGTACTCGGGGCAGACCTCGAGCACATGGTCGCGGAAGCAGTGGCCGGTGCCCAGCAGCAGCATGGTCTCGGCCTTGAGCTCCTCGGCGGTGATGGACTTGCGCCGGGCCAGCGGGTGGTTCACGGGCACCGCAGCCATGAAGGGCTCGTCGTAGAGCGGCGCCACCGCCAGCCCGGTATCGGGGAAGGGCTCGGCCATGATGGCGCAGTCGAGCTCGCCGGTGCGCAGCATCTCCAGCAACCGCGCGGTGAAATTCTCCTGCAGCATCAGCGGCATCTGCGGCACGCGCTCGATGGCGTTCCTCACCAGGTCGGGCAGCAGGTAGGGGCCGATGGTATAGATCACGCCCAGGCGCAGCGGGCCGCTGACCGGGTCCTTGCCGCGCTTGGCGATCTCCTTGATGGCCGCTGCCTGCTCGATCACCTGCTGCGCCTGGCGCACGATCTCCTCGCCCAGCGGCGTCACCGACACCTCGCTGGCACCGCGCTCGAAGATCTTGACGTCGAGCTCCTCCTCGAGCTTCTTGATGGCGACGCTGAGCGTGGGCTGCGACACGAAGCAGGCCTCGGCCGCGCGGCCGAAGTGGCGCTCGCGGGCGACGGCGACGATGTACTTCAGTTCGGTCAGCGTCATGGCGGCGATTGTGCCGAGTCAGGACGCGTTGCGGCGCAAAGCGGCCGCTGGTCGTTGGCTCGACCGGGCGCTTCGAGACTGCGGATGTCACCCCGGCAGGGGGCGGGGGGGGCATCCGCAGTCAGAACCCAGCACCGAGCCAGCCCAGCCCCGGCCGCTTTGCGCCGTCAGCCGCCTCACGCCTTCAGAAACTCCGAACGCCCGGCCAGCCAGCGCTCCACCTGCGCCTGCGCCGCCGCCGGGTGCCCGGCCAGAAGCCGCGGCGCCAGCGCACGCGCATGCTGCAGCAGCTGGTCGTCCTTGGCCAGGTCGGCAAAGCGCAGCAGCGCATCGCCGCTCTGGCGCGCGCCCAGAAATTCGCCCGGACCGCGGATGTCGAGGTCGCGGCGCGCGATCTCGAAGCCATCGGTCGTCTCGGCCATCGCCTTCAACCGCGCCTTGCCGGTGTCGGACAGCGGCGTGGTGTAAAGCAGCACGCACACGCTGGCCACCGCGCCGCGGCCCACGCGCCCGCGCAGCTGGTGCAGCTGCGCCAGGCCGAAGCGCTCGGCATGCTCGATCACCATCAGGCTGGCATTGGGCACGTCGACGCCGACCTCGATCACCGTGGTGGCCACCAGCACCTGCATCTGCCCCTGCGTGAAGAGCGACATCACGGCCGCCTTCTCGGCCGCCGGCATGCGCCCATGCAGCAGGCCGACCATCGCCCCGGGCAGCGCCGCGCCCAGCTCGGCGTGGGTGGCGGTGGCGTTCTGCAGGTCGAGGTGCTCGCTCTCCTCGACCAGCGGGCATACCCAGTAGACCTGGCGGCCGCGCGCCACCTCCTCGCGGATGCGCTGCACCACGTCGCTGCGCCGCGTATCCGCAAAGACCTTGGTCAGCACCGGCGTGCGGCCGGGCGGCAGCTCGTCGATGGTGCTGACGTCGAGATCGGCGAAATAGGTCATCGCGAGGGTCCGGGGAATCGGCGTCGCGCTCATCATGAGCAAGTGAGGTTCGAAATGTGAGCCCCCAGCCCCTCGCTCGCGAGGGTCGCCCCCCAAGGGGGTGTGCCGGGCTTGGGGCGGCCCGGCGCCCGGCGCCTGCGCCTCCAGCTTCTGGCGCAAGGCCAGCCGCTGCGCGACGCCGAAGCGGTGCTGCTCGTCGACGATGGCCAGCCCCAGGCGGTGGAAGGCCACGTCGTGCTGGATGACGGCATGCGTGCCCACCACCAGCATCGCCTCGCCACTGGCCACCTGCGCCAGCATCTGCGTGCGGCCCTTGCCCTTGCGGCTGCCGGTCAGCCAGGCGACCGTGATGCCCTGCGGCTGCAGCCAGTCGACGAGCTTGCGGAAATGCTGCTCGGCCAGGATCTCGGTCGGCGCCATCAGCGCGCATTGCCAGCCGGCGTCGATGGCGGCGGCGGCCGACAGCGCGGCCACCACCGTCTTGCCGGAACCCACGTCGCCCTGCAGCAGGCGGTTCATCGGCTGCGCGCGCGCGAGGTCGGCGGCGATCTCGGCCACCACGCGCCGCTGCGCGGCCGTCAGCGCGAAGGGCAGCACGCCCAGCAGCCGGTCGCGCAGGCCGCCCGCGCGCGGCGCCAGCGCCGGTGCGCGCAGCCGCGCGCGCCCGGCCTGCGCCTGCAGCTGCGACAGCTGCTGGGCCAGCAGCTCCTCCCACTTCAGCCGCTGCCAGGCCGGGTGGCTGCGGTCTTCCAGCGCCGCCAGCGGCGTGCCCGGCGGCGGGTGGTGCAGCAGCTGCAGCGCCTCGCGCAGCGACGGCATCCCCGCCGGCGGCGCATCCGGCGGCAGCACCTCGGCCAGCGGTGCGCGTCCCAGCGCCGACACCACCGCCTTGCGCAGATAGGCCTGCGGCAGCTGCGCGCTGCTGGGATAGACCGGCGTCAGCGCCGCGGGCAGCGGCGCGCCTTCGGCCACCCCCTTGACGACGGGATGGACCATCTCACGGCCGAAGAAGCCGGCGCGCGCCTCGCCGCGCACGCGCAGGCGCTGGCCCACCGCCATCTGCTTCTGGTTGGAGGGGTAGAAATGCAGAAAGCGCAGCAGCAGCTCGCCCGAATCGTCCTGCAGGCGCACCAGCAGCTGGCGGCGCGATCGCTGCTCGACGCGGCAATCGACGACCAGGCCCTCGACCTGGCCGGCCTCGCCGTCGCGCAACGTGCCGATCGGCTGCAGCCGCGTCTCGTCCTCGTAGCGCAGCGGCAGGTGCAGCGCCAGGTCGATGTCGCGCAGCAGCCCCAGCCGGCGCATGGCCTGCACGGGCGCCGACAGCTTCACCGGCGCTGCAGCCACACCTTCGCCCACAGGGGGCTTGAGACGACGGGCGGGGGCGGCGGCATCGGCCATGGAACAATTCTCAGGGCTGCGCGGTCCATGTCGATCCATGATCCGCGGCCTTCACCGCCAAGGCCGGTTCAGCCTTGCCCCCCATGACCCCGCGCGCCGATCTCACCGTTGCCGATTTCGACTTCGTGCTGCCGCCGGCGCTGATCGCCCAGCAGCCCGCGGCCGAACGCAGCGCCTCGCGGCTGCTCGACGGCCGCGGCGCCACGCCGGTGGACCGTGTCTTCCGCGACCTGCCCACGCTGCTGCAGCCCGGCGACCTGATGGTGTTCAACGACACCCGCGTCATCAAGGCGCGCCTGTTCGGTGAAAAGCCCACCGGCGGCGCGGTGGAGGCGCTGGTCGAGCGCATCCTGCCCGGCCACGAGGTGTGGGCCCACCTGCGCGCCAGCAAGTCGCCCAGGGCCGGCACGCTGGTGCGCTTTGGCGACGCCTTCGACGCCGAGGTGCTGGGCCGCGCCGGCCCCGACGGCTCGCTGTTCCACCTGCGCTTTCCCGCCGACCCGCTGGTGCTGCTGCAGCGCCACGGCCACGTGCCGCTGCCGCCCTACATCCAGCATGCCGATGCGCCGGAGGACGAGGCGCGCTACCAGACCGTCTTCGCCGACCGCCCCGGCGCGGTGGCGGCGCCCACGGCGGCGCTGCATTTCGACGAACCGCTGCTGCAGGCGCTGCAGCAGCGCGGCGTGCAGCAGGCGCGCGTGACGCTGCATGTCGGCGCGGGCACCTTCCAGCCGGTGCGCGTGGAGCGCATCGCCGACCACCAGATGCACAGCGAGTGGTTCGAGGTCGGCGCCCGGACCGTGGCCGCCATCGCGGCCACGCGCGCGGCCGGCGGGCGCATCGTCGTGATCGGCACCACGGCGCTGCGGGCGCTGGAATCGGCGGCGCGCGGCGGCACGCTGCAGCCGATGACCGGCGACACCGACATCTTCATCACGCCCGGTTTTCGCTTCCGCGTCGCCGACCTGCTGGTGACCAACTTCCACCTGCCGCGCAGCACGCTGATGATGCTGGTCAGCGCCTTTGCCGGCCACGACCACATCATGGCGCTCTACCGCCACGCGGTGGAGGCGCGCTACCGCTTCTTCAGCTACGGCGACGCGATGCTGCTGCAGCGCGCCTGAAGTGCCGGGAACGGGCGCGGCGACAATCGCCGCATGCTCCAGTTCGACCTGCTGAAGACCGAGGGCCTCGCGCGCCGCGGCCGCCTGACGCTCAACCACGGCGTCGTCGAGACCCCCGTCTTCATGCCGGTGGGCACCTACGGCACCGTCAAGGGCGTGCTGCCACGCTCGCTCGAGGAGATGGGCGCGCAGATCATCCTCGGCAATACCTTCCACCTGTGGCTGCGGCCGGGGCTGGAGGTCATCCGCGGCTTCGGCGGCCTGCACCGCTTCGAAGGCTGGACACGGCCGATGCTGACCGACAGCGGCGGCTTCCAGGTGTGGAGCCTGGGCGAGATGCGAAAGATCGGCGAGGAAGGCGTGCGCTTCGCCAGCCCCGTCAACGGCGACAAGCTGTTCCTCACGCCCGAGGTCAGCATGCAGATCCAGACGGTGCTGAATGCCGACATCGTGATGCAGTTCGACGAGTGCACGCCCTACGAGACGGCGGGACGCATCACCACCGAGGCCGAGGCGCGCGCGTCGATGGCACTGAGCCTGCGCTGGGCGCGCCGCTCCCGGGACGAATTCCTGCGCCTGGCCAATCCGAATGCGCTCTTCGGCATCGTGCAGGGCGGCATGTTCGAGCACCTGCGCGAGGAATCGCTGGCCCACCTGGTCGAGCTGGACCTGCCGGGCTATGCGGTGGGCGGCGTCAGCGTCGGTGAACCGAAGGAGGACATGCGCCGCATCATGGCGCACACGCCGCAGCGGCTGCCGGCGGCGAAGCCGCGCTACCTGATGGGCGTGGGCACGCCCGAGGACCTGGTCGAGGCCGTGCACTGCGGCGTGGACATGCTGGACTGCGTGATGCCCACGCGCAATGCGCGCAACGGCCACCTGTTCACGCGCTTGGGCGACCTGCGGCTGCGCAATGCGCGCTTCAAGACCGACCAGCGGCCGATCGACCCCACGTGCAGCTGCTACGCCTGCACGAAGTTCAGCCGCGCCTACCTGCACCACCTGGACCGCTGCGGCGAGATGCTGGGCCCGATGCTGGCCAGCATCCACAACCTGCACTACTACGTCAACCTGATGCGCGAGCTGCGGCAGGCGCTGGACGAGGGCCGCTTCGAGGCCTTCCGCGCACAGTTCCTGGCCGACCGCGCGGGCGGGGTGGATTAGTTCAGGCTCGACGACGGCGGCACCGTGCGCAGGTCCTGCGCCACGCGGCCGTCGTGCAGCGCGATCACGCGCGTGGCCGAGGCGATGGTCTCGGGCCGGTGGGCGACGATCACGCGCGTCAGCGCCAGCTGGCGCACGGCCTGGTTGACGGTGCGCTCGCGGTCGACGTCGAGCGCGCTGGTGGCCTCGTCCAGCAGCAGGATGCGCGGCCGCTTGTAGAGCGCGCGCGCCAGCAGGATGCGCTGCTTCTGCCCGCCCGACAGCGCCGTGCCCAGCTCGCCGATCAGCGTGTGGTAGCCCATCGGCATGGCCTCGATCTCGTCGTGCACGGCGGCCACGCGGGCGCATTGCCCGATCCAGTCGCGGTCGGGCCGCGGGTCGAAGAAGCAGATGTTGTCGGCCACGGAGCCCGAGAACAGCGGCTCGTCCTGCATCACCACGCCGACCATCTGGCGCCAGCGCTGCAGGCCCAGGCGCTGCAGCGGCACATCCCCGATGCGGACCTCGCCCGCCGTCGGCGCCAGGATGCCGAGCATGACCTTCAGCAGCGTGGTCTTGCCGCAGCCCGAGGGGCCGGTGATGGCCACCGATTCACCCGGCTCGATGCGCAGGCTCACGCGCTGCAGCACCTCGGGCTCGCCGTCGGCATAGCGCAAGCTCACATTCACCAGCTCGATGCCGGGTGCCGGCTCCACGCCCGGCGCGGCGGCCGAGGCCTCGGATTCGGGCGGCGTCAGCACGATGTCGGCCAGCCGCTCGCCCTGCAGGCGCAGCATGCGCAGCTGCACCCACTTGTCGATCAGGCCGCTGACGCGCTGCGCAAACTGCTCCTTGTAGGCAAAGAACGCGAACAGCATGCCGACGCTGAGCGAGCGCTCCAGCACCAGCAGCGCGCCCAGCCAGATCACCGCCACGCGCTCCAGGCCGAACAGCAGCCGGTGCGCCAGCGCCGCCCACAGTTCGAGCTTGCGTGTGGCGATGTCGGCATTCATGGTGTCGGCCACCAGGCTGGCAAAACGGTTGCGACGGTCGGCCTGCGCGCCGAAGAGCTTGATCGCCTGCACCCCGCGCAGCGACTCCAGGAAATGGCTGTTCTGCCGCGCCTCGTGCACCAGCGCCTCTTCGGTGGCGGCGCGCAGCGGGCGCATGAAGGCCCAGCGCAACCCGCCATAGAGCAGCACCGCGGCCAGCGCCACCGCGGTCAGGCGCAGGCTATAGACGGCCATCATCGCCAGCGTCAGCACCACCAGCGCGCCGTCGAGCACGGCTTCGACGAAGCTGGTGGTGAGCGCCTTCTGGATCTGCTGCACCGAGCCGAAGCGCGACCAGATGTCGCCGATGTGGCGCTTCTCGAACCAGTCCACCGGCAGCCGCAGCAGGTGCGCAAAGACATTCAGCAGCCACTGCAGGTTGAGCGTGGCCGACAGCACCAGCACCGCCCAGGCACGGCCGGCCGCCGTCAGCACCTGGATGCCCACCAGCAGCGCAAATCCCACGCCCAGCGTGAACAGCAGGTCGCGGTCGCCGCTGACGAGCACGTCGTCGACCACCCACTGCATGAAGAACGGTGTGAGCAGCACGAAGAGCTCGAGCGCCAGTGCCAGCAGCAGCACCTGCGCCAGCGCGCGCTTGAGGCCGCTGACCGGTCCCAGCAGGTCGCGCCAGCGCACCGGGCGGCGTTCCTGCCGCGGCGCGAAACCGGGGCCGGGCAAGAGTTCGAGCGCGACGCCGGTGAAATGCGGCGACACCTCGGCCAGCTTCAGCCGCCGCTCGCCATGCGCGGGGTCGTGGATGGTCGCCACGCCGCGTTTGACCGACACCAGCACCACGAAGTGGTTCAGGTCCCAGTGCAGGATGCAGGGGGTCTGCAGCTGGTCGAGTTCATCGAGCTCGGCGCGCAGCGCGCGCGACTGCAGCTGCAACGCGTCGGCCATGCGCACCAGGTCAACCATCGTCACGCCCTTGAGCGAGAGCGAGAAGCGCTGGCGCAGCGCCGCCACGTCGGTCAGCAGGCCATGCGCGCTGGCCACCATCGCCAGGCAGGCCAGGCCGCATTCGGCGGCCTCGGTCTGCAGCATCACCGGCACGCGGCCGGCGCGCAGGCCCAGGTCGAGCACGGCAGGGGTCACGGCCGATGGATCACAGTCGTTGCTGCAGGCCGAACAGGGGCTCGAACAGCCATTCCACCAGGCGCCGGCGTTCCAGCTGCACGTCGGCCTGCAGCCGCATGCCGGCCGCCAGCGGCTGCGGCCACTGCGACAGGGCCGCCTCGTCCAGCGCCACGGTGATGCGAAACAGCGCCTCGCCGGGCCGCACCGGCTGCACGCCGGCCAGGGCCTGCGTCGCCAGCTCACCCGCCGCCAGCGGCGTGCGCGAGACCTGCAGCACGCGGCCTTCGAGCGGGCCGAACTTCTGGTACGGAAAGGCTTCCAGCCGCAGCCGCACCGACTGCCCCGGCCGCACGAAGCCGACCGCGCTGCTGGGCGCATAGAGCTGGGCCTGCAGCACGGCACCCTGCGGCACCAGGCTGGCCAGCGCCGACGACGGCGCCACCGCCTGTCCCGGCTCGGCCAGCACCGCACCGACCATGCCGTCCTGCGGTGCGCGCACGATCAGCCGGCGCTCGCTGTCCTGCTCGGCAGCCTCACGCGTCAGCTCGGCCAGGTCGCGCTCGATGCCGCCCTGGGTGTTGCGCGCCAGCAGCGGCAGGCTGCGGCGCTCGCCCTCGAGCTGCGCGCGCTCGCGCTGCAGCGCCAGCCGCTGCCGCTGCAGCGCCTGCAGCTGCGCCTGCAGGCCCAGCACCTCTTCCTGTTTGGCCAGCACCTGGGCTTCGGAGATGAAGTTGTCGCGGCGCAAGGCCTCGAGCCGGTCTTGCGCCTGCTGGGCCAGCGCCAGCCGCTGCTGCTGCAGCGCCGCTTCGCCGTCGACCTGGTCGGCTTCCGCCACCAGCGTCTGCAGGCGGCGATCGAGCGCGGCCAGCTGCGCGGCGGCCAGACTGTCCTGCTGGCGGGCCGCCTCCTGCAGGCTGCGCTGGCGTTCGCCCAGGCTGCGGCGCACCTCGGCCTGGGCGTCGGCCAGCAGCCGCGGCCGCTCCAGCGCCAGCACGAAGAGCACGTCGCCGGCTTTCACCGTCTGCCCTTCGGCCACGCGCCGTTCGATGACCGTGGCCGCCTCGGCCGGCACCAGGCGGATGAGGCCACGGTCGGGCGCGAGCGCCCCGTCGACCGTGGCCTTGCGCGTGTACTGCGCCAGGGCCAGGAAGGCGCCGACGAGCAAGGCGACCACCAGCACGCCCAGCGTGACCAGATCCAGCGACAGCGGCCGCAGCAGTTGCACGCGGCCGAGCCCGGTGCCCTGCCGCGCCTGCAACGCCTCGTCCCGGAACAGCGGCCGTGTCACCGCCGCCGGCCCTGCCCAAGGCTGGGGCCCGGGCTCATAAAGCCACGCCCGGTTTGGATGCCGGCGGACCCTCGAGGGGGCGCGGGCCCACCGGCGCGGGCGTGTAAAACGGTACCGCCGAACCGACGCACGAAGGCCGGCCCAGCAACGGTCGTGCGCGGGGTCGACCCGCAGCACGGCCGCAACGTCACCAGGTGCTGCGGGGGGAATCGGTCGCGCCACCAGTACCGCCGCTCACGGCCTTGAGCTGCTCGGGCTGCAGGGGCACCGGGCTCTTCGGGGCGACGGCGGGCTGCGACGACAGGCGGCGGAAGAGGTTCTGGATCAGCGTCATGGTCGATCTCCGTGCTGCAAACGTGCTCAATTGCACATCGGGATCGATTGAAGCAGGCCAGATTCGTGCAAGCCACTGTCAGCCCTTACAGGTTTGGCGGCCAAAACAACGCCGGAACAGCGTCGGGAAAACTCGACGGTTCAGTGGATCAGGCCCAGCCGCAGGGCCTTCAGCACCGCCTGGTGCTTGTTGACACAGCCGAGCTTGTGCATGGCGTTGTTCACGTGCAGCACCGCCGTGCGCTCGCTGATGCCCAGGATGGTGCCGACCTCCCAGGCGGTCTTGCCCTCCATGGTCCAGCGCAGCGCCTCCAGTTCGCGCGGGGTCAGCGCCGGGCGCTCAGGCTGGAGGCTGGCCGGCAGAAACAGGCGCAGGGCCGCATCCTGGGCGTGGACGGCAAACAGTTGCAGGTCTGCCACCAGGCGCTGCAACTCGCGCGGGTCGTCCGGCAAGGGCTGATCACGGTCGACACCGAACTGAAAATGCCGCCCCTCCGGCAGGTGCAGGGCCAGTGCGATGCCGGTGTGGTAGCCGAAGCGGGCCATCTGCTCCCACATGTCACCCATGCCCTGCTCCGCATAGGTGCCCTGATTCCAGATGATGGGCACGCTTTGCCGCCGGCAGTGCTGCATGACGGGATCACGCTTGCCACTGTCCCGGTCCCACGAGGCCTCCAGATACGCCTGCGGGGTGTTGTCGACGGCGATGAACTCGCTGTTGCTCAGCCCGTGATCGACCACCGTGATGGCCGACACCGTGTCGAAGCCGAGCCCGTGCGCGAAACGCACGATCTCGTCGCGGAATTCATCGCGACTCTGGGCTTGCATCACGGCCGAATAGCCACCCGGAAGCATCGATCCCCTCGTTACCTGCTCACGGCGTGCGACCCGTCACGGTCAAACCTGACAGGACTTACAGCCCTGACAAGGCTTACAGCTTTGTCTTGCGCGCGCTTGATCAACCATCACGACATGCAAAACGCACCGCTCCCATCCATCGGGCGAGCCTCGCTCGCCGTCATGCCCTGGTCACTGCGCGCATGGCCGCCTTTATTGTGGCAGGCCGCGGGCGGCGCACCTGCGGAGTTCCACCATCTCAGCACGCGAGTGACCGCCAACCACGGTGGATTGCACAGTCGCGTGGCCGGACAGACCATCTGGGCCGGCACCGTCGACGGCGGCGAGGCCGGCATGGCCTGGGACTGGGTCGAGGTCGCCCATGGCGTGGTCGCCATGGCCGACCCGATGTCGGTGATCACCAACCTGCGCATCGTCGGCGACGAAGGTGCGGTGCTGACCGCGGTCGAGGCGGCGCTGTTTCTCAACGGCATCGTGCACGCCCTGCCCTGGCAGGACGAAGTGGGGCGGGCGCTCGGCACCTGTCACTGAGCCAGCGCGCTGCGCCGCAGGCGGCGCGCCACATCGGCGACGCTGGCCGCGGCGACGACCACGCTCACGGCCAGCGGCACCGCCAGGTCCAGCAGGCCCGGCACCTCGCCCTTGAGCACGCGCGTCATCAGCGTGACCTGGCCCAGTGCCGGCACCCACAGGTGCCAGGCTGCCTCGCCCCCCTGGCCGAAGATCGACACCAGCGGCACCAGCGAGGTCAGCAGCACCACCACCGAGCTGCTGGCCTGCGCCTCCTTCACGCTGCGGCTGCGGATGGCGATGGCCATCAGCACGCCCGACAAGGCGCCGGCCAGCGGCAGCAGCAGGGCGACGAAGAGTGCCGCCTCGCGCGGGCCGAAGCGGAACATCGCCGCCAGCGATTCGCTGCGCAGCAGCCATTGCCCGGGCAGGAAGCTCAGGCAGCTCAGCACGGCGATCAGCATGCCGACCGCCGCCACCGCCGCCCATTTGCCCAGCGCCAGCGCCGCGCGGCTGGCCGGGTTCATCAGCAGCGGCTCGAGCGAGCCGCGCTCGTGCTCGCCGGCGGTGCTGTCCAGCGCCGCATTCAGCGCCCCGTACAGCACCGCCATCAGCACGAAGAAGGGCACCATCGCCGTCAGCTGCAAGGCGCGCGCGCCGGGGTCGGCGAGGTCGCGCTCCTCCACCTGCACCGCCTCCAGCAGCGACGGCGAAACGCCGCGCAGCGCCAGCCGCAGCGTCGCCTGCTCCTGGTTGAAGCCACGCAGCAGCGCCATCACGCGGCCGACCGCCACCTGCGCGCGCCGGTTGGCGCTGCTGCCGACCACCTCCACCAGCGGCGCGCGGGCCGCCGCCAGGTCGGCCTCGAAGCCCGGCAACACCACCACCACCGGCTCGGCCAGCTTGCTGTCGGCGAGCAGGGCTTCGTAGCCGGCCGGCGCCGCCTTCACGGTGTAGGTCTGCCGCTCCAGGTGGTTGCGCAGGCTGGGCGCATGTTCCAGGCCATGCACCAGCACCTCGCGCGCCTCGGCGCGCCGTTCGGCGTCGGCCACCAGGGTCGACAGCAGCACCAGCACCAGCGGCCCCATCGCCACCGAGCTCAGCAGCACCACCAGCAGCGTGCGGCGGTCGCGCAGCGCGTCCATCAGTTCCTTGCGGAAGACGATCCAGGCATTCTTCATGGCGCGGCAGCGTCGAAGGCCAGCGCGACGAAGGCCTGCTCGAAATCGGCGCTGCCGGTGCGTGCGCACAGCTCGGCCACGCCGCCGGCCGCCACCGTGCGGCCATGCGCCATCACCACCACCTGGTCGCACAGGCGCTCGACCTCCTGCATGACATGGGTCGAGAAGACGATGCACTTGCCCTGCTCGTCGCGCAGCCGACGCAGCGTGTCGCGCAGCGCGCGCGTGGCCATCACGTCCAGGCCGTTGGTCGGTTCGTCGAGGATGATGTTCGGCGGGTCGTGCACCAGCGCCCGCGCCAGCGCGGTCTTCATGCGCTCGCCCTGGCTGAAGCCCTCGGTGCGGCGGTCGAGCAGCGTGCGCAGGTCCAGCATGTCGGCCAGCGACTCGGTGCGCGCCTGCGCCGCGGCGGCGTCCAGGCCGTGCAGGCGCGCGTAATAGACGATGTTCTCGCGCGCCGTCAGCCGCGGGTACAGGCCGCGGGCGTCGCTCAGCACGCCCAGCCGCGCCAGCGCGGCGGCCGGCTGGCGCGCCACGTCGATGCCGTCGACCACGACGCGCCCGGCGTCGGGCACCAGCAGCGCCGCCACCATGCGCAAGGTGGTCGTCTTGCCGGCGCCGTTGCTGCCCAGCAGCCCGGTGATGCAGCCGTCGGCCGCCACCAGGTCGACGCCGGCCACCGCCTGCACCACGCGCGCGCGGCGACCACGGCCGTGCACGAAGCGCCGCTGCAGGCCCTCGATCCGGATCACCGCGGCGCCTCCGCCGCGCCCGGCGCCACGAAGACCGGCGGCCGCGGGCGCGTCGCCGGGCAGCCGCCGTCGGCGGCCAGCGCCGCGGCCTCGTCATCGGCATCGACGAAGCGGAAGACCTGGTCGCGCACGCAAGGCAGCGCCAGCAGGCCATGGCCGGCCGCCGGCACGACGACGTGGCGCGCGCGTGCGCCCAGGGCCCGGGCCACCCGCGCGCCATGGCGCGGCGGCGTCACCGGGTCGATGGCGCCGGACAGCAGCAGCACCGGCACCGGCGCCGGGCCGATGCGGTAGAAATCGGCCGGCACCACGCCGCGCGGCCAGTCGGCACAGGCGCGGACATAGGTCTCGGCCAGGGCGCCGAAGTCGCCGGCCGGCCGCGCCGCCCCATCGCTGTCGAGGCGCGGTGCGTCCTCGCTGCAGACCACCGAAAAATGCTGCCCCTGCGCCACCGCGCCGGCGCGGCCCCCGCCCAGCGCCAGCGCCAGCCCGGCCAGCGGCGTCCAGCGGCCGGCGGCGGCCTGCTCGATGGCCACCGGCAGCCCCGCGGCCAGCGCCGGCGCATACAGCGGCGCGCGCACCAGGCCGGCGAGCACGCCTGCGGTCAGCGTCACCACCTCGTCACGCCCGCTGAGCGGGTGGGTCAGCGTCACCGCGCGCGGCAGCGAGGCACGCAAGGCCTGCCACTGCGCGCGCAGCTGCGGATGCCGGCGCCGGCACTCGGCATCGGCCTCGCACCAGGCCAGCAGGGCATCGAATGCCGCCTGCGCATCGGCGGCAAAAGCCGCAGGCAAGGCCATGTCGGGCGGCGCCACGCCGTCCAGCACCACGCGCCGCACCGCCTGCGGAAACTGCCGCAGATATTCCAGCGCCACCCGCGTGCCATAGGACGCACCGACCAGGTTGATGCGCCCGGCACCCAGCGCGCGCCGCACGGCGTCGGCATCCTGCACGGCGATCGTCGTCGTGAACTGGCGCAGCTCACCGTGCGGCAGGCGCTGCAGCGCGTCGCGGCAGCGGCGCAGCGCCTGCTGCACGGCCTCGGCATCCACCGCCTCGCGCAGCGGGCGATCGGCGCCGTCGTCGCCGTCGCAGCGCAGCGGCGCACTGCGACCGGTGCCGCGCTGGTCGATCAGCACCAGGTCTCGCCGGTTCGACAGCCGCGCCAGCAGCCGGCCCACGGGCCCGGCGAGGTCGATCGCGCTCTGGCCGGGGCCGCCGGCAAAGAAGAATACCGGGTCGGGCTTGCGCTGGCGCGACAGCGCGGGCAGCACCGCGACGTGAACGTCGATCGACGGCCCGGCCGGCCTGGCGGGGTCGAGCGGCCGCCGCACCGTGCCGCACCAGGCCGGATGCTCGACGCCGCGCAGCCGGCACGCCTGCAGCCCGGGCGGGGCCGATGCCTCGGTGGCCGCCGCCCCCAGCAGCAGTGGCGCCAGTGCCACCAGTGCCACCCGTGGCGCCAGGGCCTGCCCGCGCCGCATCAGCCCAGCATCCGCTGCAATTCACCGCTGGCCAGCAGGCGCTGCAGGTCATCGGCGCCGCCGATCAGCACGCCCTTGACGAACACGATCGGCAGCGTCGGCCAGCCGCACCACATCTTGATCGCATTGCGTTCGCGCCAGCGGCTGAAGTAGCTGCCGTATTGGAGATGGTGGCAGGCAATGCCGGCTTGCGCCAGCAGCCGCAGCGCCTTGCGCGGGTAGGGGTTCTGCCGCATGCCCACCACCACCACCGGGTGGCGCGCCACCGCCTGCCGCACTTCGTCGACGACGGCCCGGTGGTGGCCCGCCACGCGCTCGCGCACGGCGGGGTGGATGTGTTCTTCGTCGAGGATGGGGCGCGGCATCGGCAATCTCCGGGGATGGGGCAAGCGTATCAGCCGGCCGAGCGTGACCAAGTACCGGCAGCAAGCCCGCCCCCCGGCACGATCGGGTGCCGCCACCGCGGCGGGCCGGGGGCATCATCACGCCTGGCCCGCCGGGCGCTGCCCGGCGGCGCTTGGCCTTTGCATCACACCGCCGCCACCATGAACCGACCGCTCACCGCCGCTGCCCTGGCCGTCGCCTTGTTCGTCGCCGCCTGCAGCGGCGGTCCGTCGGAAGCCGACATGCTGGCCAAGGCCCGCGACTATGTCGCCCGGCAGGACCACCGCGCGGCCACCGTGCAGCTCAAATCGCTGCTGCAGCAGAACGGACAGAACGCCGAGGCGCGCTACCTGCTGGGACGGTCGCTGCTCGAGCAGGGCGACGTCAAGGCGGCGGAGCTGGAACTGCGCAAGGCGTCCGACCTGCGCTTCGACCCCGCCAAGGTGACGCCCCTGCTGGCGCGCGCGCTGCTGGGCCAGGGTGAAAATGCCGCGCTGACCGGGCAGTTTGCCAGCGTGCGCCTGGCCGATGCCGCGGCGCAGGCCGAGTTGTCGGTGGCCGTGGCCACGGCCTTCCTGGCGCAGAAGATGAACGAGCAGGGCGAGGAAGCGCTGGCCGAGGCGCTGAAGGCACAGCCGCAGCATGTGCCGGCGCGGCTGCTGCAGGCCCGCGTGCTGGCCGACAAGGAGCAGGTCGCCGAGGCCAGGGCCCTGGTCGACCAGGTGCTGGCCAGTGACGCCAACGCCGCCGACGCCTGGATGCTCAAGGGCGAGCTGGCGCTCAACATCGACAAGGACCGCAAGGCCGCCATCGAGGCCTTCCGCAAGGCCGTGGCCGCCAACCCGAAGTCGCTGGGCGCGCATGTCGCAACCGTGACCACGCTCTTTCGCGAAGGCGATGCCGCCGCCGGCGCGGCCGCGGTGGCGGAGATGAAGAAACACTTCGCCAACCACCCGCGCACCAGGTTCTTCGAGGCCGAACTGGCCTTCAACGCCAAGGACTACAAGGCCACGCAGGAACACATGCGGCCGGTGGTGCAGGCACTGCCCAACAACCCGCTGGCGCTGCAATTGGCCGGCGCCGCCGAATTCCGCCTGGGCAACGTGGCGCAGGCCGAGACCTACCTGGGCAAGGCCTTGCAGCAGGCGCCGGAGCTGCCGATCGCCCGCAGCATGCTGGCGCAGCTGTACCTGCGCACCGGCCAGCCGCAGAAGACGCTGTCGACGCTGGACCCGCTGCTGCGGCGCAACCCCGGCCCCGGCGCGCTGCAGCTGGCGGCCGAAGCCCACCTGCAGACCGGCGACGCCAAGCAGGCCGAGGAGCTGTACCAGCGCGCCGCCAGGATGAAGCCCGACGACCCGCGCATCCGCACGGCGCTGGCGCTGAGCCAGTTCGGCAAGGGCAAGACCGACAGTGCCATCGCCGAGCTGGAAAATATCGCCAGCGGCGACAGCGGCGCGCTGGCCGACCTGGCGCTGGTCAGCGCCCACCTGCGCAAGCGCGAGGTCGACAAGGCGCTGAAGGCCATCGACGCGCTGGAGAAGAAGCAGCCCGACAAGCCGCTGGCGCCGATGCTGCGCGGCCGCGTGCTGGTGCTGAAGAAGGACATCGACGGCGCGCGCGCCCAGTTCCAGAAGGCGCTGGCGATCGACAAGCTCTATTTTCCGGCGGTGGCCGGGCTGGCGGCGCTGGACGTGGCGGCCAACAAGCCGGCCGAGGCGCGCAAGCATTTCGACGAGCTCATCAAGGCCGCGCCCGGCAACGTGCCCGCCCGGCAGGCGCTGGCGGCCCTGCTCACGCGCACCGGCCACACCGGCGACGAGGTCGCCAGGCTGCTGACCGAGGCCGTGAAGCAGCAGCCCAACGATGTGCGCTCGCAGCTCATGCTGATCAACTTCCACCTCGAGCGGCGCGACGCCAAGCTGGCCATCACCGCGGCACGCGAGGCGTCGCAGGTGCTGGTCGACCACCCCGAGATCCTGATGGCGCTGGGCCGCGCCTACCTGGCGGGCAACGACATGCAGCAGGCCGTCACCACCTTCAACCGCCTGGCGGCGACGCAGCCGAATTCGCCGCAGCCGCACCTGGGCCTGGCCGACGCCAACCTGGCGCTGAACGACCGCAGCACGGCCGCCCGCAACCTGCAGCGCGCGCTGGAACTCGAGCCGCGCCTGCTGCAGGCCCGGCGCGGGCTGGTGGCCATCGCACTGGCCGAGAAGAAACCGACCGAAGCGCTGGAGCTGGCCAAGGCGGTGCAGAAGGACCTGCCGAACGAGGCCGTCGGCCATGTGCTGGAAGGCGACGTCGAAGCCTTCCGCAAGAACCTCAAGGGGGCGCTGGCGGCCTACCAGCAGGGGCTGAAGAAGAACAGCCCGCAGGAGGCCTCGACTCGCGCGCACAACACCATGGTGGCGCTGGGCCAGGCGGGCGAGGCCGAACTGTTTGCGCAGCGCTGGATCGCCGAGCATCCGCAGGACGCCATCTTCCCCTTCTACCTGGCCGACCGTGCGCTGGCCGCGCGCGACTACGCCACCGCCGAGCTGCGCTACCGCCAGGTCATCCAGCTGCAGCCCAACAATGCGCTGGCGCTGAACAACGTGGCCTGGCTGATGGTGCAGCAGGGCAAGCCTGGCGCGGTCGATTACGCCGAAAAGGCCAACCAGCTGCTGCCCGGGCGGCCGCCGCTGATGGATACGCTGGCCGGCGCGCTGGCCGCCGACAAGCAGATTCCGCGCGCGCTGGAGCTGCAGAAGCAGGCCGTCGAACGCGCGCCCGAGGACGGGTCGCTGCGCATGAACCTGGCCAGGCTCTACCTGGCCAGCGAACAGAAGGGGATGGCGCGCTCGGAGCTGGAGAAGATCGAGAAGATGGGGCGCAAATACCCCAACCAGGACGAGGTGGCCAAGCTGCTGAAGACGCTGTGACCATCCCGCGCCGCGTTCAACCGGCCGCTTTGGCTGCGCCGGCCAGCAGCGCGCGGCAGCTGGCCTGGCGGCCGTCGGCGGCATCGAGTTGCTTGCACACGGCGTCCAGTTGCGCCTGCAGCCGCCGCAGGCTGGCGGCGCGGCGGCCGTCCTGGTTCCAGGCCTGCAACGCACGCCCGATGCGCTGCAGCGAGCCCGCGCTGCGCTTGTAGAAGGCGCCGCTGTCGCGAGCGGCCTCGGTGAAGAGCTGGCGCGCGGTGGCCTCGATGCGCGCCGTCTGCGCGGGCGCCAGGTCCACCAGCGCCTGCAGGTAGCCGGCGCCCCACTGCAGCCGCGTCGCCGGGCCCTCGCTCTTGTCGAAGGCCTGCGCATACCAGCGCAGCGCCTCGTCGGTGCGCCCCAGTTTGCGGTGCAGGCTGCCCAGCTGGCTCATCAGGTAGTAGGGCGATACGCTGCGCGTCAGGTTGGCCTGCAGCAGCGCCTCGCTCTCGGTCCACAGTCCGGCGCGCTCGAGCGCATGGGCCGCAGATGGGATCACCGCCTGGCGCTCGTAGCCGTCGGTGATGCCGCGGTCGGCGGCGGCGACATGAGCGCGCAGTTCATGCAGCAGCGGCTCGGGCAGGACGGGGCGCAGTTCGCGCCGCGGCAGCTCGACGCGCGCCAGTTCGATGCGCGAGACCAGCGCCGACAGGCGGTCGGCGCGCGCCAGGCTGGCGTCGGCTTGCAGGCGGCGCAAGGCCGGGTCGAAGGCCGCCACCCAGGGCTGGCGGGCTTCGGGCGTATCGGCCAGGGCGCGCACCATCGCCGGCGCCGAGCCGCCGATGACGTCGGCATGCGCCCGCACCTGCGCCGCGTCGGCCAGCACCTGGCGCACGCGCGCGCGCACGGCATCGTCGGCCTTCAGCCCCTTGCCGTCGTCGCTGGCGGCCACCGCCTTCAGCCACAGCCGGGTGGCGGTTTCCGCCCCGGCCGCTGCGCTGGCCGGTGCCAGCTGGGCCAGCACGCTGGCGGCATCGGTACCGGCGAGCAGGCTTTCGTCGTCGGTCTCCCAGCTGTAGAAAGCCAGCAGCCGCCACTCGGCGGCAGCGATCGGCTTGCCGGCACGGGCATCGGCCAGCACGTCCTTCACCGCGCGGCCGTCGGCCAGGCCCAGGCGCAGCAATTCCATCACCTGGGCCGCCTCGGCCTCGCCCGGCAGGCGGGTCAGCTCGGTGCCGTCGGGCCGGAACAGCACCAGCGTCGGATAGCCGCGCACCTTGAACTGCTGGCCGAGCTTCTGCGCGCCCGGCCGGTCACCGTCGATGTGCACGGCGACGAAGGACTTGGACAGCGCCGCGAAGTCCTGCCGGTTGAACAGCGTCGCCTTCAGCTGGTTGCAGGGCGGGCACCAGGTGGCGCCCCAGTACAGCAGCAGCGGCTTGTTGGCGGCGCGGGCGGTGGCGAAGGCGCGGTCGATATCGGCCGGCGCGGCAGCCGGCACCCAGGCCACCTGGGTCGAGGGCAGCTTGACGGCGGCCCCGGCCGGCGCGCCGAGGGCCAGCGCGGCGGCCAGCGTCAGGGCCCCGAGGGCCTGCAGAGTGAGCTTGCGCATGCCCGGCATTGTGAATCGTCCGCCGCGGCCCCGCCGGCGCCGACCCGTCAGGCCTCCACCTTCACCCCCTTCCAGAAGGCCATCCGCCCCTTGATGCTGGCGGCGGCTTCCTTCGGGTCGGGGTAGAACCACACGGCATCGGGGTTGGCGTCACCGTCGACGAAGAGCGTGTGGTAGCTCGCCTGCCCCTTCCACGAACACATGGTCTTGGTATTGCTGGGCAGCAGGTAGTCCTTCTTGACCGATTCGGCCGGGAAATAGTGGTTGCCTTCCACCACCACGGTGTCGTCGCTCTCGGCCACCACGGTGCCGTTCCAGATTGCCTTCATCGCACATGCTCCTTGTCGTTCGGGGCGCGATTTGAACGCAGCGTGCAGCCCCGTGCAACGCAGGGTGCACGGGCCGTGGCTACAGTGCTCGGCATGGAACAAGCCCCAGCCACCACCCCGTCGGCCGCCACCGTCACCCGACCCCGCTCCGTCGAACGACTGGTGCAGGGCCGCGCCACCAGCGACGGCGCCGGCGTCAAGCTCACGCGCGTGCTGACGCAGGACCTGCAGCGCCGGCTCGACCCCTTCCTGATGCTGGATGCCTTCGGTTCCGACAGCCGAGACGACTATATCGGCGGCTTCCCCGACCACCCGCACCGCGGTTTCGAGACCATCACCTACATGCTCGAAGGCCGCATGCGCCACCGCGACAGCGCGGGCAACGAAGGCCTGCTGGTGCCCGGCGGCGTGCAGTGGATGACCGCCGGCCGCGGCGTCATCCACAGCGAGATGCCCGAGCAGGAAGATGGCCGCATGGAAGGCTTCCAGCTCTGGCTCAACCTGCCGGCGCGCGACAAGCTGTGCGCACCCTGGTACCGCGACATCGGATCGGCCGAGATCCCCGAGTGGCACGGTGACGGCGTCATCGCCCGCGTGATCGCCGGCCAGACGCACGGCGTGCGCGCCCTGGTGCAGCGCGAGGCCACGCAGCCGCTGTACCTCGACCTGCACCTCGCTGCCGGCGCCCGCTTCGAGCAGCCGCTGCCCGCTGCGCACAACGCCTTCGTCTACGTCTACCGCGGTGACCTGCAGCTCGGCGGTCAGGCCGTGCGGCCCCCGTGCATGGCCATCCTGGCCAACGAGGCCGGCAGCGACGGCATCGTGCTGCAGGCCGGCGCCGCGGGCGCGCGGGCGATCCTGGTCGCCGGCCGCCCGCTGCGCGAACCGATCGCTCAACACGGCCCGTTCGTGATGAATTCCAGTGCCGAGATCTTCCAGGCGGTGGAAGACTTCCGCGCCGGCCGCCTGGCCTGACCGGTCGTCACACGCCGACAGCCTCGGGCGCGACCAGCATCTGCACCGCCAGTTCCAGCGACACGCTGGCGTGCTCGGTCACCGCCAGGCCCTGGCGCAGGTCGAGGCTGGAATCGAACCAGCCGCAACCCCAGGGTTTCTCGGGCTCGACCGGCAGTTCGCCGTCGGCGCCTTCGAGCCGCGGGCTCGCGGCATGTTGGCGCGGCACCGTCTCGCGACACCACCCTGGGCTCAGGCGTATCCACCACCGATGCATCTCGCTGCTCCCGCGGCCCGTGAACACCCGGGCCATGGCCGAGATGGTCGCGACGGCAGCCCTGCAGGGCCATCGCCCCGAGGTCGGCTTGGCGAGGGCCCCCGTTGGCAGCACCCCCTTGCGGGGGGCCGCGTCAGGCCTGCGGCGGCGCCGTGTCGACGAAGCTGGGGCGCGTGCTCAGCTTGTCGTGCAGCTTCTTCAGGTTGGGGTAAGGCGTGCGCCAGTCGACCTGCTGCGCCAGGCGGAAGTCCAGGTAGCCCAGCGCGCAGCCGACGGCGACGTCGGCCAGCGTGAGGTGGTTGCCCGCGCACCAGGGCTTGTCGCCCAGGCCCTGGCTCATCGACTTCAAGGCCGCCTGCACGCGCGACATCTGGCGCTCGATCCAGGCGGGGCAGCGCTGCTCGGCACTGCGGCCGGACCAGGTCTGCTCCAGCCGGGCGGCGACGGCCGCGTCCAGCGCGCCGTCGGCCAGCGCCTCCCAGGTGCGCACCTCGGTGCGCTCGCGGCCCGACGGCGGGATCAGCTTGCCCACCGGCGACAGGGTGTCGAGGTATTCGACGATGACGCGCGAATCGAATACCGCCTCGCCACCTTCCATCACCAGGCAGGGCACCTTGCCCAGCGGGTTGGCGGCCAGCACCGCGTCACTGCCCCAGGGGTCCTCGAGCACGAGCTGGAAGTCGAGCTTCTTCTCGGCCATCACGACGCGCACCTTGCGCACGTAGGGACTGGTCAGAGAACCGATCAATTTCATGGGGTGGAGGGCCGCCCGGAGGCACCGCGCTGTCGAAACCCATTCTAGCCAGCCACCCTCCGCGCCACCGGCGGCCGGGCGCCGCGCTCACTGCAGCCACTGCACAGGCCGGCGGGCCTCGACCCAGCTTTCGTAGCGCGCCGCGAACTGCGTCTCGATGCGGTTGCGCTTGACCTTGAAGGTCGGCGTGACGAGGTCGTTGTCCACCGTCCAGGGGTCGGTGGTCAGCACCAGGCATTCGAGCTGTTCGTGCGGGTCCAGGCCCTGGTTGACGGCCTGCAGGTGCTGCGCCAGCGCCGCCTCCAGCGACGCCCGGCCACCGCCGAGGGCCTGCCGGGTGGCCTCGGCATTGAGCATCACCAGCGCCAGCGGCTGGCCGAGGTTGGCGCCGGTCACGCAACAGGCCTCGATGGCAGCATGCATCACCAGCCGGTCCTCGATCGGCGCCGGCGCCACATATTTGCCCTTGCTGGTCTTGAAGAGATCCTTCACGCGGCCGGTGATGCGCAGGTTGCCTTCGGCGTCGAGCGCGCCCTTGTCGCCGGTCTTCAGCCAGCCATCGTCGGTGAAGGTCTCGCGCGTCAGCGCCGGCTCGCGGTAGTAGCCCAGCATCAGGCAGGGCGCCTTCACCTGGATCTCGCTGCTCAGCGGGTCGAGCCGGCACTGCACGCCGTCATAGGGCAGGCCGACAGTGCCGGGCCGCTGCCGGCCCGGCAGGGTGGCGTGGCTGATGCCGCAGTTTTCGGTCATGCCGTAGACCTCGATCAGGTCCAGCCCCAGCCTTGCATACCAGCGCAGCAGGTCCGGCGGCATCGGCGCGGCGCCGCCGGCGGCAAACTGGCAGTCCTGCAGGCCGAGCGCGCCGAGGATCTTGCGCCGCACGATGCCGCGCAGCAGGGGGATCTTCAGCAGCCGCTCGAGCCTGGCCGGCGGCATCTTCGCGTGGATGCCCTGCTGGAACTTGACCCACAGCCGCGGCACCGAGAAGAAGACCGTCGGCCGCGCGCGCTGCAGGTCGGCGGTGAAGGTCTCCAGGCTCTCGGCAAAGAAGACATGCATGCCGGTGGCCAGCAGGCCATGCTCGACCAGCGTGCGCTCGGCCACGTGCGACAGCGGCAGGTAGCTCAGCATGCGGGCGCTCTGGTTGATCGCCGGCACGCGCTTCAGGCCCGAGCGCACGCCCCAGGCGAAGGTGCCGAAGCTGTGCATCACCCCCTTGGGGGCGCCGGTGGTGCCCGACGTATACATGATGGTGGCCAGCTCATCGGCCGGCCGCACCGGTTCGCCGGGCAGCGGCGCTGTGGTGGCGACGATGTCGTCCCAGCCCGGGTAAGCCTGGCGCGCGCTCTCGGGCGCCAGCGGGTGGGCGATGCAGGGCAGCCCCGCGGGCACGCCGGCGCGCATGGCCTCCCAGCCGTCGAGCTTGCCCACGAACAGCAGCCGGGCGCCGCTGTGGTCCAGGATCTGGCGCACGGTGCCCGCCGCCAGCGTGGGGTACAGCGGCACCGAGACATGCCCGGCCATCCAGATGGCGAAATCGCACAGCAGCCAGTGCGCGGTGTTCTTCGACAGGATGGCGATGTTCGAGCCCGGCTCGAACCCCAGGCCCTGCAGGTGCGCGGCCATGCGGCGCACCGCGTCCATCACCTCGCGCCAGGTGAAATGGCGGAGCTGGCCGCCGCCCAGCGGCTGCGTCAGCACGACCTGGTCGGGCGCGCTGCGTTCCCAGTGATACAGGCGCTGCAGCGCCAGGGCTTCGGCGGGAACGATGGGATCGGCCATGATGGCCAGCCTAGTCAAGCCACGGGGGCGGCGCCAGCGGGCTTGCCAGAAGCGGGAAAACGCCGAATGTCTCGGCGGGCGCCGTTCAGGCGGCGCGTTGCCGCTCGTGCGACTGCAGCACCTCGGCCTCGAGCTGCCGCGCCGCGCGCAGCGCCAGCGTGGGGTCGAGGTCGGCCTTGGGCGCCAGTTCGGCGGCCACGGCGTCGAGCGCCTCGGGGCGGTCCATCAGTGCGCCGATGATCGCCGACAGCGCCGGGATCGCGCGCCGCGTCAGCGCCGGCGGAAAGTCCAGTGTCGCCTGCACGGCCACGTGGTGGCGCACGCTGGCCACCGCGGTGGCGGCCAGGCCCCAGCTTTCGCACAGCGCGGCGCCCAGCGCGTCGTGGCTGACGCCGAAGCCGGTGTGCTCCAGCGTCTGCAGTTCGGTGTCGCTGGAGGCGGCGCGCAGCATGGCGCGGTAGTGGTCGGCGGCATGGCGGAACAGCACCGCCTTGCCGCATTCCTCGAACAGCCCGGCCGAGTGCGCCGCCCAGGCGTCGAGCGCCATGCGCTGCGCCAGCCGGCCCATCAGCATGCCGCGCAGGCCGGCGCGCTGCCACAGCGGCTCGAGTTCGGCCGCCGGCGGAAAGGCCGCGCGCAAGCCCATCTCGAAGGTGATGCCGGCGACCTCGCGCATGCCCAGGTAGGTGATGGCCTGCTGCACGCTCTGCACACGGCCCTTCAGCCCGTACAGCGACGAGTTGACCGCCTTCAGCACGGCAGCCGCCAGCGCCATGTCGGATTCGATCAGCTGCGAGATCGCCGCCAGGTTGAGGTCGTCCTCGGCCATCAGCAGCGACAGCTTGACCAGGCTGTCGGGCTGCGCCGGGATCGAGATGTCGAGCGAGCGGAGTTCGGGGTTGACGGACATGGTGCTGGCGCGCAAGCGCCCCTCGCGGATGAGCCGGGGCCCGGTGGCGGGATCGATGGGCCCGGTCATCGTAGGCCGCAGTGATCGCCTCCAAGGCGGCATGTGGGCGGTGGATGGCCGCCAGATCCGGCCTTCGGCCACCGATGAGCGCCGAGGCGGGCACAAAAAAGGCGCCAGCCGCAAGCGGCAAGGCGCCTTCAAACCCGGCGTGACCCGCACGCCGGCAGTTGCTGCAGGGTGGGTCAGCGGGCCATGCTGTCGTTGGCCATGACGGCTGTGTCTGTGTCTCCTCGATCCCCCGTCCAGACGCGCGGCCACGAGGGCCGGCGTTGCGAGTGGGCGCACTGTAGTCACGCCCCGCGCGCAGAACATCCGGACTTTCCCGCCGCCGGCAGCACCCGTCTGCAGCTGTCGATGCCCCAGCCGGGTCAGCTTTCAGCGAGCACCCACTCCGCGGCCCGCTCAGCGATCATCAGCGTCGGCGAGTTGGTATTGCCGCTGGTGATGGTCGGCATCACGCTCGCGTCGACGATGCGCAGGCCGGCCACGCCGCGCACGCGCAGCCGGCTGTCCACCACCGCCTCGGGGTCGTCGTCGCGCCCCATGCGGCAGGTGCCGACGGGGTGGAAGATGGTGGTGCCGATGTCGCCGGCCAGGCGCGCCAGTTCGTCCTCGGACTGAAACTGGATGCCGGGCTTGATCTCGCGCGGCTGGTAGCGCGCCAGCGCCGGCATCGCCACGATGCGGCGCGTCAACTGCAGCGAATCGGCCGCCACGCGCCGGTCGGCCGGCGTCGACAAATAGTTGGCCATGATGCGCGGCGCGTCTTCGGGCCGAGGTGAGCGCACGCGCACATGGCCGCGTGCGGTTGGGTTCAGGTTGCACACGCTGGCCGTGAAGGCGTTGAAGCGGTGCAGCGGCTCGCCGAACGCGTCCAGCGACAGCGGCTGCACGTGGTACTGCACATTCGGCCAGCGGTGGCGGTCGGACGAGCGCGTGAAGGCACCCAGCTGCGACGGCGACATGCTCATCGGCCCGCTGCGCAGCAGCAGGTATTCGAGGCCGATCATCGCCTGGCCCCAGAGGGAATTCGCCGTCGCATTGAGCGTCTTCACGCCCTCGACGCCGAACACCGCGCGGATCTGCAGGTGGTCCTGCAGGTTTTCGCCAACCCCGGGGTGGACCAGACGCGGCGCGATGCCGGCAGCCTGCAGCAGCGGCGCCGGCCCGATGCCCGACAGCTGCAGGATCTGCGGCGTGCCGATGGCACCGGCGCACAGGATCACCGCCTTGCGGCAGCACCACTGCTGGGGTGCACCGCCGCCGGCGGCGGGCACGACCTCGATGCCGCGGGCGCGCAGCGCCTCGTCACCGCCCTCCCCCAGCAGCAGCCGCGCCGTCTGCCAGCCGGTGCGCACTTCGAGGTTGGGCCGCTTCATTGCCGGCCGCAGGAAGGCCTTGGTCGCGTTCCAGCGCACACCGCGGCGCTGGTTGACCTCGAAATAGCCCACGCCCTCGTTGTTGCCGGTGTTGAAATCCTCGGTCGCCGGCACGCCGGCCTGCTGCGCCGCGGCGGCAAAGGCATCCAGGATCTCCCAGCTCAGCCGCTGGCGCTCGACACGCCACTCGCCGCCCTGGCGCTGGCCGCTGGGGTCGAAGCCGGGTGCGCCGTGCAGCGCATCGGGCCCGCGCCAGTGATCCTCGTGGCGCTTGAAATACGGCACGCAGAAGTCCCAGCGCCAGCGGGCATCGCCTGTCAGCTCGGCCCAGTGGTCGTAGTCGCGCGACTGGCCGCGCATGTAGATCATGCCGTTGATGCTGGAACAGCCCCCCAGCACCTTGCCGCGCGGGTAGCGCAGCGTGCGGCCGTTGAGGCCGGGGTCGGCCTCGGTCTGGTACAGCCAGTCGGTGCGCGGGTTGCCGATGCAATACAGGTAACCGACCGGAATGTGGATCCAGTGGTAGTCGTCGTCGCCGCCGGCCTCGACCAGCAGCACGCGCTGCCGGCGGTCGGCGCTCAGCCGGTTGGCCATCAGGCAGCCGGCGGTGCCGGCGCCAACGACGATGTAGTCCCAGCTCGTTTCGTCCACGGTCATCGGCGGCTGCGGGCCGCCAGGGGTTGGTCGCGGTATGTCATGCCGGCTCCGATGCTGGCACCACGGATGCCGCTGGCGAGAGCGGGCTTGTGCGCATGTCCGGCGCCGGGGCCAAGGCAGCGCCTGCCGGCATGCCGTCCGTTCACGGGTTTACCCGGGGCGCGACAAAACAACACTTGACGACGGAGCACTTTACGGGCACGCATCGTCGGCGCTTTAATAGGGAGTCTGTGTCTGGATGCCGCGCCTTTCGCCTTACAAAGGTCACGCAGGGTTGAAGCTCCACATGGTTCTTTCGCTACTTTGTTGAGGGCTTCCCCCGTGGGTAACAAACTGTATGTCGGCAACCTGGCCTATTCAGTGCGCGATGATTCGCTGCTGCAGGCCTTCTCGCAATTCGGCCATGTGGCCTCGGCCAAGGTCATGATGGACCGCGAAACCGGCCGCTCGAAGGGCTTCGGCTTCGTCGAGATGGGTTCTGACGCCGAGGCGCAGGCCGCCATCAACGGCATGAACGGGCAGGCCCTCGAGGGCCGTGCCATCGTCGTCAACGAAGCCCGTCCGCGCGAGGATCGTCCGGGCGGCTTCGGCGGTGGCGGCGGTGGCCGCAGCGGCGGTGGCGGCGGCTACGGTGGTGGTGGCGGCGGTGGCTACGGCGGTGGCGGTGGCGGCGGCGGTGGCCGCAGCCCGTACGGCGGCGGTGGCGGCGGCGGCCGCAGCCCCTACGGCGGTGGCGGCGGTGGTCGCAGCGGCGGCGGTGGCGGTGGCGGCTACGGCGGTGGTGGCGGCGGTGGCCGTGGCGGCTACTGACCCTCGTCTCCGGACGACACCCGATTGATGCAAGGCCCGCGCAAGCGGGCCTTGGCGTTTTTCGGGCGTGGCGCAGCCGCCGCTCAGTCGCCGCGCCGCGGTTTGCGGCGGCGGCCGGCGACGACGCGGTCGAACCAAGCGTTGGGCAGCATGCGCAGCAGCTTGGCGACCACCCCCATCTGCCAGGGAATCACGCGGTAGCTGGTGCCGGCCTCGATGGCGCGAAAGGCCTGGTCGGCAAAGGCCTCGGCCGTCATCAGGAAGGGCATCGGATAAGGGTTGCGCGCCGTCAGCGGCGTGGCGATATAGCCCGGCAGCAAGGTCACCACCTGCACGCCGAACGGTCTGCACTCACCGCGCAGGCTCTCGCAGTACGCCACCACCGCGGCCTTGCTGCCGCAATAGGCGCCATGGCCGGGCAGGCCGCGGATCGCCGCCACGCTGGCAATGCCCACCAGGCACCCGCTGCGCCGCTTGCGCATCGGGTTGACGAAGGGGTGGAAGGTCGCCGCCAGCCCCACGGTATTGGTGGCGAAGGTATCGCGCAGCGCGTCGAGGTCGCCGCGGTTGCCGCTGTCGACGCCGACGCTGATGCCCGCATTGGCGATCACCACCGCCGGCAGCCCCTGGGCTTCGATGCAGGCGCGACCGGCAGCGACGATGCTGTCGATCTGTTGCACGTCGGCCTCGTAGACGGCGCAACGGGCAGCGTCCAGCCCGCGCTGTGCCGCCCAGTCGCGCAGGCTGTCGCCACGGCGCGCCACCAGGGCCAGCCGCCAGCCGGCGTGCAGATAACGCGCGGCCAGCGCTTGCCCGATGCCGCTGGAGGCCCCGGTGATGAAGACCAGCGGGGCCATCACCGCCTCCGTCATGGCGCCACCGCCGCGGCCGCCGGCGCCGCCAGCCGCGCCCGCAGCCGGCCCTTCAGATCGAGCCGCCGCTGGCCATGGTCGTATTCGAGGCCGGCTGCCTGCAGTTCGTCGGCGCCGGCCGTCACCTGCACCGGCAGGTGCGTGCGCACCCGCTCGGTCACCAGGAAGGCATGCAGGAATTCGCTGCGCATCTCCAGCGCCTCGCCGCGCGCGCCGGTGCTGCTGACGCGCGCACCGCCGTGCAGCTGCAGCTCGCTGATGTCGCCGTTGGCCAGCGCGCGCTCGGCCACCGCCAGTGTCACCTGGCCATCGGCCGCGATCGCGCGGATGCGCGCACCGTCGATCTCGTAGCGGTCGGTATCGGGGAAGTGGCGCAGCCGTTCGCCGTCGACGCGCACGCGCAGCTTGCCGCCGCGGTCGAAGCGCTCGATCGCGAACTGGCTCATCGTGTAGTCGGCCTCGCGCCGCACTTCGGTGCTGGCCGGCGCCGGCGGCAGCGCCGGCGTGTGCTTCACCAGCCACCAGGTCGACAGCGCCAGCAAGGCCATCAGCAGCAGCGGCAGGTAGGTCGACAGCGCATCGCGCAGGCGCAGGTGCCAGGGCTGCGGCCGCCGCGGCGGGCCGCCCGGTGCCGGGCCGAGCGAGATCGGCACTTCCGGCAGGTCGGGCAGGTGCAGTTCGACGGCCATGTTCGATCCGTTGGCGGGCAGCTGCCGGCGCTAGCGCGCGTCCAGCGTACCCAGGTGCGCCTGCAGCAGCGCCGCGTAGCGGCCGGCGGCCATCAGCAGCAGGTCGCAGAATTCACGCGCCGCCCCATGGCCGCCGGGCTGCGCGGTGACGTGATGCGCCACCGCCTTCACCTCGGCATGTGCATTGGCCGGCGCGCAGGCGAAGCCGGCGTTCACCAGCAGCGGCAGGTCGGGCCAGTCGTCGCCGATGGCCGCGGCCTGGCCCCAAGTCGCACCCAGCTCGGCCAGCACGGCCTCGGCCGCGGCCTGCTTGTCGTGCACGCCGTACAGCGCCCGCGTCAGCCCGAGGTCGGCGATGCGCCGGCGCACCGCCGGCGAATCGCGGCCGGTGATCACCACCGGCTCGATGCCGCCGCGCGCCAGCAGCTTCAGGCCGTGGCCGTCCAGCGTGCTGAAGGCCTTGACCACCTCGCCCGTCTCGCCGATGTAGAGGCGGCCGTCGGTGAGCACGCCGTCGACGTCGAAGAACGCCAGCTTCATGCCGAAGCCGCCGCCCTGCGCGCGCAGCAGCAGCTCGGGCGCAAAGCCCAGCGTCGGTTGCCGCGTCGTCATATGACCTTGGCCCGCATCAGGTCGTTGGAATTGAGCGCGCCCACCAGGCAGCCTTCGGCATCGATCACCAGCACGCTGGTCACGCGGTGCCTCTCCATCACGTCGGCGGCGGTCACGGCCAGGTCGCTGTCGCGCACCGTCTTCGGGCCGCGGTGCATGACGTCGGCGGCGCGCAGGCTGCGCAGCTCGGCGCCGCGCTCGATCAGCCGGCGCAGGTCACCGTCGGTGAAGATGCCCAGCGGGCGCTGGTCGTCGTCGACCACGGCGGTGAAGCCCAGGCCCTTGCCGGTCATCTCGCGCAGCAGCGCGTCGAAGCTGGCCGCGGGCGCCACGCGCGGCACGGCGTCGCCGCTGCGCATGAGGTCGTGCACATGCATCAGCAGGCGTCGGCCCAGGCTGCCGCCGGGGTGCGAGCGGGCGAAGTCCTCCTCGCGGAAGCCACGCGCATCGAGCAAGGCCACCGCCAGCGCATCGCCGAGCGCCATCTGCGCCGTGGTGCTGGCGGTCGGCGCCAGGTTCAGCGGACAGGCCTCCTGGTCGACGGCGCACGACAGCACCCAGTCGGCGTGGCGCGCCAGCGTCGACTCCGGCTTGCCCGTCATCGCCACCAGCACCACGCCCAGGCGGCGGATGGCCGGCAGGACGGCCGCCAGCTCGTCGCTCTCGCCGCTGTTGCTGATGGCCAGCACGACGTCGCCGCCGGTCAGCATGCCCAGGTCGCCGTGGCTGGCCTCGGCCGGGTGCACGAAGAAGGCCGGCGTGCCGGTGGACGCCAGCGTGGCGGCGATCTTGCGCCCCACGTGGCCACTCTTGCCCATGCCCATCACGACCACGCGGCCGCGGCATTCCAGCATCGCGCGCACGGCCTCGGCGAAGCCCGCGCCCTGGCGCGCCGCGAGGGCCTGCAGCGCCTGCGCCTCGATCTCGATGGTGCGCGCCGCCAGGCGCAGCGCGCGCTCGGGGTCGAAGGCGCCGGGCAGGGTCACGCCGGAAGGGGAAGCCATGAGGGGGGTGACATTACGATCGGGCATTCTAGGAGTCGCCCCCGGCCCATGGCCACCACGCTCGAAGTCGTCCTGCTCTACCTGGTGGCCGCCGTGCTCGGCGTCGTCGCCTGCCGGTCGCTCAAGCTGCCGCCGATGCTGGGCTACCTGGTGGTGGGCGTGGTCATCGGCCCCAACGCGCTGGCGCTGGCGCAGGACAGCAGCGGCGTCGAATACCTGGCCGAGTTCGGCGTCGTCTTCCTGATGTTCGTCATCGGGCTCGAATTCAACCTGCCCAAGCTGCGCAGCATGCGCACGCTGGTCTTCGGCCTCGGGCTGTCGCAGGTGGTGCTGACGGTGATGGGCACGCTGGCCGGCCATGGCCTGCTGGTGCTGGGCTACCAGGCCCTCACCGGGCGGCAGTGGGAGATGTCGTGGCAGGGCGCGCTGGTGCTGGGCAGCGCGATGGCGATGTCGTCGACCGCCATCCTCGTCAAGCTGATGGCCGAACGGCTGGAGATCGACAGCGAGCACGGCAAGCGCGTGCTCGGCATCCTGCTGTTCCAGGATCTGGCGGTGGTGCCGCTGCTGGTGCTGATCCCGTCGCTGGGCCGCGCCGGCGGTGATCTGGCGATGGCGCTGGGCCTGGCGCTGCTGAAGGCCACGGCGCTGCTGGCGCTGCTGCTGGTGGGGGGCCAGCGCGTGATGCGCTGGTGGCTGACGCTGGTGGCGCGGCGCAAGAGCGAAGAGCTGTTCATGCTCAACCTGCTGCTCATCACGCTGGGCCTGGCCTGGCTGACCGAACACGCCGGGCTGTCGCTGGCGCTGGGCGCCTTCGTCGCCGGCATGCTGGTCGCCGAGACCGAATACAAGCACCAGGTGGAGACCGACATCCGGCCTTTCCACGACGTGCTGCTGGGCCTGTTCTTCATCACCATCGGCATGAAGCTCGACTGGCGCCCGGTGCTCGACCAGTGGCTGCTGGTGCTGCTGCTGACCACGCTGCCGGTGCTGGCCAAATTTGCGATCGTTGCCGCGCTGGCGCGGCTGTTCCGCGCCCAGCCGGGCACCGCGCTGCGCACCGGCCTGTATCTGGCGCAGGCGGGCGAATTCGGCTTCGTGCTGCTGACGCTGGGTGCCGACAGCGGCCTGGTGGCGCCGCAATGGATGAGCCCGGTGCTGGCCAGCATGGTGCTGTCGATGCTGGCCACGCCCTTCATCGTGATGTGGAGCGACCGCATCGTGATGCGCGTCTCGGCCAGCGACTGGCTGATGCAATCGGTGCAGCTGACCAGCATCGCCAAGAAGTCGATCCGCACCGAGAAGCACGTCATCATCTGCGGCTACGGCCGCAGCGGCCAGAACCTGGCGCGCATGCTCGACACCCAGCGCATCCCCTACATGGCGCTGGACCTCGACCCCGACCGCGTGCGCCAGGCCGCCGCCGCCGGCCAGAGCGTGGTCTTCGGCGACGCCGCGCGGCTGCAAAGCCTGATGGCCGCCGGCCTGGCACGCGCCAATGCCGTCGTCGTCAGCTACCCGAATACGGCGTCGGCGCTGAAGATCCTGCACCTGGTGCGCGAACATGCGCCGCGCGTGCCGGTGATCGTGCGCACCATCGACGACGCCGACCTGGAGACGCTGCGCGCCGCCGGCGCCACCGAGGTCGTGCCCGAGGCCATCGAGGGCAGCCTGATGCTGGCCAGCCATGCGCTGGCGCTGGTGGGCGTGCCGATGCGCAAGGTGATCCGGCTGACGCGCGACGCACGCGATGCGCGCTACGGCCTGCTGCGCGGCTATTTCCACGGCGCCGACGACGACACCGTGGAGGAACTGGACCAGGCCCGGCTGCAGAGCGTGACGCTGCCCGAGGCGTCGCGCTGGGCCGGCCGGGCGCTGGACGAACTGGCGCTGCACGCCATCGGTGTCAGCGTCGTCACGCTGCGCCGGGCCGGCGGCGGCGTGCATGCGCCGCAGCCCGGCGATACGCTGGCCGGCGGCGACACGCTCGTCATCAGCGGCCTGCCCGAACCGCTGGCGCTGGCCGAGGCCAAGCTGCTGGGCCAGGGGTAGCGGGCACAAGCCCCCAGCCGGGGCGCCGTCTTGTGCGCCCGGCGCCACCCGGCAACCGGCTCGGCACCATCATCCCGAACCCATGCAGCGCCGAACCCTCATTGCCGCCAGCCTGGCCTGGCCCATTCCCACCCTGGCCGACGACGATGCCGCTGCGCTGCTGCGCCGCGGCGGCATCGTCGTCGCCTTTCGCCACGCGCTGGCGCCGGGCACCTTCGACCCGCCGGGCTTTCGCGTCGGCGACTGCAGCACCCAGCGCAACCTCAGCGACGAGGGCCGCGCGCAGGCGCGCCGCATCGGCGACTGGTTCCGCACGCGCGGCCTGCAACCCGCGCGCGTGCGATCCAGCCCCTGGTGCCGCTGCGTCGACACCGCGCAACTCGCCTTCGGCAGCGCAGAGCCCTGGCCGGCCCTGGGTTCGCCGCGCGCCGGCACCGAAGAGACCAACGCCCGCTCGCTGGCCGCGCTGCGCGCCGGACTGGCCGCTGCGGCGCGCACACCGGGCCGCTTCGAGGCCTGGGTGACGCACATGTTCGTGCTGTCGGACCTGGCCGGTACCGGCACCGCAGCGGGCGAGGGCCTGCTGCTGGCCCCCGGGCCCGAGGGCCGCGCCACCGTGCGCGGGCGTATCGTCGTGGCATGACCGCCGAACCCACCGCCAGCCCCGCGCACTACATCAAGGACCACATCCGCACCGTGCCCGACTGGCCGGCGCCGGGCGTGCAGTTCCGCGACATCACGCCGCTGCTGGCCAACCCACGCGTCTTCCGCGTGCTGATCGACCAGTTCGTGCACCGCTATTTCGACGTGCGGCCGGCAGCCATCGCCGGGCTGGACGCGCGCGGCTTCATCATCGGCTCGGTGCTGGCCTACGAACTCAACGTCGGCTTCGTGCCCATCCGCAAGAAGGGCAAGCTGCCCTTCACCACCGTCGAGGAAACCTACGAGCTCGAATACGGCTCGGCCACGGTGGAGATGCACACCGACGCCGTGCGCGCCGGCGACCGCGTGGTGCTGATCGACGACCTCATCGCCACCGGCGGCACCATGATGGCCGGCAAGCGTCTGCTCGAGCGCCTGGGTGCGCAGGTGATCGAAGGTGCAGCCATCGTCGATCTGCCGGAGCTCGGCGGCTCGCGCCGGCTGCGCGACGCCGGGCTGCCGCTGTTCACGCTGGTCGACTTCGACGGACATTGAGCGCCACTCCGACGCCGACTTGTTTCTGTCATGCGGCTGGGCTAACGTCCATGTCATGAACAAGCGTCGCACCCTGTTGTGTGCGGTGCTGGCTGCGGCCGGCACCCTGTCGGCATCACCGCTGTGGGCCCAGGAATGGCCCACCAGGCCGGTGCGCGTGATCGTGCCCTTCCCGCCTGGTGGCGGCACCGATACGGTGGCGCGGCCGCTGACCGCCAAGCTGAGCCAGCTGGCCGGGCAGACCTTCGTGATCGACAACCGCGGCGGCGCCGGCGGCACCATCGGTGCGGGGCTGGCGGCCAAGGCCCCGGCCGACGGCTATACCGTGCTGCTGGCGCCGGTGCACCTGGCGGTAGCGGTGACGGCCTACAAGTCACTGCCCTACGACCTGGAACGGGACCTGCTGCCGGTGACCACGGTGGCCATCTTCCCCGACGTGCTGGTCGCCGCCACGCGCGTGCCCGCAAAGACGCTACCCGAACTGATCGCCTACGCCAAGGCCAACCCGGGCAAGGTCAACTGCGGCTCGGCGGGCAACGGCACCACGCGCCACCTGTCGTGCGAGATGTTCAACAGCTTCGCCGGCATCAAGGCCGAGCATGTGCCCTACAAGGGCACCGGCCCGGCCACCACGGCGCTCCTGGGCGGCGAGATCGACTACATCTTCGAGGCCCTGGGCAGTGCGTCTCAGCACATCCGCAGCGGCAAGCTGCGCCCGATCGCGGTCACGTCGACAAGACGATCGCCGTCGTTCCCGGAAATTCCCACCGCCAACGAGTCGGGGCTGCCCGGCTTCGACGTCACCTCCTGGTACGGCCTGTGGCTGCCGGCCGGCTCGCCGCCGGCGGTGGTGCAGCGCCTGCACGGTCTGGTGCAGAAAGCCTTCGAGGACCCCGAGCTGCGCGACCTCTGGTTCAAGCTCGGGGCCGAACCCGGTGGCATCGCCCCGGCGGCCTTTGGCGCCTTCATCCGCACCGAAGTGCAGAAGTGGGGCAAGGTGGTGCGCGACGCCGGCGTGACGATCGAGTGACCCGCTCGACGCCGAGCCCTGCGCCGAGCGGATGAGGCAGCGGCGTCAGACGGTGGCCACCGGCGTCACCGGCGAGCCCACGGCGCCCGGCAGGCGCAGCGGCGGCGCGGTCAGCAGGAAGCGGCGCCGCCCGTGCGCGCGCAGCCACTCGGCCAGCGGCGTCAGGTGCCAGAGCTCGCCCAGGTGGATGCCTTGCTTGAACAGGCAATGCTCGTGCAGGGGCAGCGTGGCGCAGCAGCCTTCGGGTTCGCCGGTGGCCGGGTGGGACTCGACCGCATAGTTGTCGGCGATCAGCACCGACAGGCCGCTGTCGGTGATCCACTGCAGCAGCTTCGCATCGCGGCCGTCGAGCACGGCACCGGTGCTCGCCAGCCGCTGCGCGTCGGGCTCGCCCTGCATGTCGATCAGCGCCTGCGCGAAGCCGGTGTGCAGGCAGACCATGTCGCCGCTTTCCACCGTCACGCCATCGGCGGCCAGGATGGCCATCAGCCGCTCGTGGCCGATCACGGTGCGGCCGCTGCCGCAATGGGCCTGCAGGTCGATCATCACGCCGCGGCCCTGAACGCCGCGCTCGGCCATGCGCTCGATGCCCAGCGCCTTCGCGCGCGAGGTGCTCTTCCAGCTGCCGCCTGCGGGCGGCACGCCGGCATCGGCGCCGTCCAGCGGGCCGAAGATGTCGACCTGCGGCCGGTAGCCGTTGTAGTAGCGCGGCTCGGGCACGCCGTCGCCGTCGGCATCGAACAGCTGGCCCACATGCGCCAGGCTGTCCCACTGCGTCGAATACTGCAGGTGCATCAGCACCAGGTCGTCGCAGATGACGTCGCTGTGCCGCGGGTTGTCGGCGACCAGCCGGTAGTTGAGGTTGGGCTTGCCGTCGCGCAGCGTGGGCCGCAGCACCGGCGGGTGGCGGCGCGGGTTGAGCAGGTTGCCGCCCGGCAGGTCCAGCGGCAGGCTCAGGCAGAACGTTAAGCCTGCCTGCACTTCGGCCACGGCCTGGCGCACCTTGTCGGGCGTGATCAGGTTGAGGCGCCCGCTCTGGTCGTCGGGGCCGAAATCGCCCCAGTTCGAGCCCGGCGGGCGGTGGGTCCAGCGGGGATTCGCGGTCATGCGTGGTCTCACTTTCCGATGCAAAAGCGCGAGAAGATCTCGCCCAGCAAGTCATCCGCCGTCATCGCCCCGGTGATCTCACCCAGCGCGTCATGCGCCTGGCGCAGTTCCTCGGCCAGCAGGTCGAGTGCGGCATCGCGCTGGCGCGCGTGGGCCTGCGCCAGCTGCAGGTGCTCCCGCGTGCGCTGCAGCGCGTCCACGTGGCGCGCGCGGGCGATGAAGACACCGTCGGCGGTGGCCTGCCAGCCGGCCTGCGCCAGCAGCGCATGGCGCAGGGCATCCAGGCCGGTGCCGGTGCGCGCCGACAGTGCGATCGCGCCTTCGGCCAGTGCCGGTGGCGCGCCGACGGCATCGCATTTGTTGTAGACCTCGAGCACCGCCACGCCCGCCGGCAGCTGCGCGGCGATGGCGGCGTCGGCGGCTTCGTAGGCGGCCTCGCCGCGGCGCGTCAGGTCGTGCAGAAAGACCACCGCGTCGGCTTCGTGGATGGCCTGCCAGCTGCGGCCGATGCCGATGCGCTCGACCTCGTCGCTGGCCTCGTGCGCGCCGCGCAGGCCGGCGGTGTCGATCACGTGCAGCGGCACGCCTTCGATCTGGATCGTCTCGCTGATGCGGTCGCGCGTGGTGCCGGGGATCGGCGTGACGATCGCCAGCTCGGCACCGGCCAGCGCATTCAGCAGCGAGCTCTTTCCAACGTTGGGCTGGCCGGCCAGCACCACGCGCAGGCCCTCGCGCAGCAGCGCGCCCTGGCGCGCGCGCCAGCGTGGCCTGCACCGCCTGTTCGATGGCATCGAGCCGGCCGCGCGCGTCGGCCTTCTCGAGGAAGTCGATCTCTTCCTCGGGGAAGTCGAGCGTGGCCTCGACCAGCATGCGCAGCTGCACGATGCGCTCGCTCAAGCCCTGCACCTCGGCCGAGAAGACACCGGCCAGCGAGCGCCCGGCCGAGCGCGCGGCGGCCTCGGTGCTGGCATCGATGAGGTCGGCCACGGCCTCGGCCTGCGCCAGGTCGAGCTTGTCGTTGAGGAAGGCGCGCTGCGTAAATTCGCCGGGGTCTGCCAGCCGCGCGCCGGGCAGCGCCTGCAGGCAGCGCGCCAGCAGCAGCTGCAGCAGCACCGGGCCGCCGTGGGCCTGCAGCTCGAGCACGTCCTCGCCGGTATAGGAATGCGGCGCCGGAAAGTGGATCGCCAGGCCCTGGTCGAGGACCTCGCCGTTATCCCCGCGGAAGGCGCCATAGGTGGCCGCGCGCGGCACCAGGCTGCGGCCGCAGACGGCGGTGATCAGCGCCGACAGGTCGCGCCCGGACGCGCGCACGATGCCGACCGCCCCGCGCCCGGGCGCGGTGGCGACGGCCACGATGGGATCTTGAAGGCGGGCGAGCATCGCCCCGGGGCCCGTGCGCATGGAAGCATCATTGTGGCGCGACGGGCGGTATGGCGCGGGTGGAGCGGCGGTGATGCGGACTGCACCACCACGAAGTCTCCTGAGCCGGCCGGTTGGGGCCGGGTCGCCCGCATGAAGGCATCGTCGGCTCAAAGCGGGCCCGGCTCAACCCCTGTTTGCGGGATCGGCCGCACCGGCGTGAGCGTTGTCACGCCGGCGCCGTCGCCGGCGGCACGCCACCTGCGCTACTGCACCCCGAGCCGCTTGTTGATGAACCACTGCTGCGCGATCGACAGCAGGTTGTTCGTCAACCAGTACAGCACCAGGCCGGCCGGGAAGAAGAAGAACATGAACGAGAAGGCCAGCGGCATGATCCACATGAGCTTGGCCTGCATGGGATCGGGCGGCGTCGGGTTCAGCCACACCTGGAACAGCGACGAGGCCGTCATCAGGATGGGCAGGATGAACCAGGGGTCCTTGTCGGCCAGGTCGGTGATCCAGCCGATCCAGGGCGCGTTGCGCATCTCCACGCTGGACAGCAGCACCCAGTACAGCGCGATGAAGAAGGGCATCTGCACCAGGATGGGCAGGCAGCTGCCCAGCGGGTTGACCTTTTCCTCGCGGTAGATGCGCATCATCTCCTGCTGCATCTTCTGCGGGTCGTCCTTGTGGCGCTCACGCAGTTCCATCACGCGCGGGTTGATGGCCTTCATCTTGGCCATCGAGCGGTAGGCGCTGGCGTTGAGCCAGTAGAAGGCGATCTTCAGCAGCACCACCAGCGCCACGATCGCCCAGCCCCAGTTGCCGATCAGCCGGTTGAGCTGGTCGAGCAGCCAGAACAGCGGCTTGGCCAGCATCGTGAACCAGCCGTAGTCCTTGACGAGTTCCAGCCCCGGCGCCAGTGCCGCGAGCTTGTTCTCTTCCTGCGGGCCGGCAAACAGCGTCGCCTCGTGCACCTTGGTGGCGCCCGGGGCCAGGTCGCCCAGCGGCGTGACCATCGCCACGGTGTAGTGGTTGTCGGACACCTTGGCGGTGCGGAATTCGCGCGGCGCGTTGTCCTTCAGCAGCCAGGCCGAGGCGAAATAGTGCTGCACCATCGCCACCCAGCCGTCGTTGGCCTGCCGGGCGTGGTCGGTGCTGCCCTTTTCGATGTCCTTGAACTCGATCTTCTGGAATTTGGCCTGGTCGGTATACATCGCCGGGCCGGTGAAGGTGAAATAGAACGACGACTCGCCCTCGGGCGGGTTGCCGTCGCGTGCCAGTTGCAGGTACAGCTGCGGCGACACCGCCGCCGCCGAGCCATTGATCACCTCGTGCTTCACGCCGATGGTGTAGCTGCCGCGCTGCAGCGTATAGGTCTTGGCCAGCTTCACGCCGCCGGCCGCTTCACCCTCGAAGCGCAGCACCAGTTCGTTGCTGCCGTCGGCCAGCACGCGCGGCCCCGGGGCGGCCGCCATCGGCGTGAGGTGGGTGGGCAGGGCCACGCCCGGCTGGGCGGTGATGAGGCCGGTCTGCGCCAGGTACAGGCGCTTGCCCGACTGGTCGAACAGCACGACGTTGCGCCTGGCGTCGACGTTGTCGCGATAACCCAGCAACTCCAGCCGCACCAGCGTGCCGCCGACGCTGTCGAAGGTGGCCTTGAAGCGGTCGGTGGCGAGCTCGATGCGTTCACCGGCCGCGGCGGCTGCGGTCGGCGCCGGCGTGGCGGCGCCCGTGGCGGCCGGGGTGGCCGGGGTGGCGCTGGTGGCCGCCGGCACCGCCGCCGGCACGCCGGCCGGCGCGGGGCCTGCGGCCGGCGCACTGGCCGCCGGGCGCGGCGCACCGCCGAACAGGGTCGGCTGGCCGGTATGCCGGTTCCACGCGTCCCACAGCAGGACGAGCGACATCGTGAAGACCACCCACAGCAGGGTGCGGCGCATATCGGTCATGGATGCTTCTTTGGATCGGGAAGATCATCGTCGGCTGCCAGTGGCAGCCGCGTGAAAAGGCCTGCGAACGGCCGGTCTTCGGGCACGGGGTCGACCCCGCCCAGCGACCACGGGTTGCAGCGCAGCACGCGCCACGCCGCCAGTGCCGTGCCACCCAGCGCGCCATGGCGGTTGAGTGCGTCGAGCGCATAGTGCGAACAGCTCGGGTAGTAGCGGCAGACATTGCCCAGCCAGGGGCTGAACAGCAGCTGGTAGGCGCGCACCAGACCGACCAGCAGCCGGCGGGGCATCTGCAGCAGCGTGTCCATCGGCTCAACCGGCACGCGCCGCAGGCGCCGGCCGGCCCGCGCGCTGCAGCAGCAGGCGCAACTCGGCCTGCGCAGCCTGGCGCAAGGCGTCGGAGGCCGCCGAGGGGAAGTCCTCGCGTGCGAAGGGCGAACGCAATCTCACCAGCCACAGCCCGGGCGGCAGCTGGTCGAGCTGGTCGGCCATCACGGCGCGGATCTGGCGCCGCAGCAGGTTGCGGGTGACCGAGCGCCGCGCGTGACGCTTCGGGATCACGCTGCCGAGCCAGTGCCCGTCCGGATCGTTATCCACAGGGGACGGCCGCGGTGGCCCCTCTGCTGTGGACAACTCGGTGGACGAGGGGTGGACGACGCGCCGGGAAGGCAGGCTCGGCCTCGCCGCCACGTGATGCACGGCGAAGTGAGCACTTCGCGAACGCATGGGCGTCGCAAGCAGGCGCTGGAAATCGGCCGATTGCACCAGGCGGCCGATCATCGGGGGTTGGCGCCGCGGGCTCAGACAGCCAGGCGCTTGCGGCCCTTGGCGCGCCGCGCGTTGATGACGGCGCGGCCGCCGCGGGTCTTCATGCGCACCAGGAATCCATGCGTACGGGCGCGGCGGATCTTGGACGGCTGGTAAGTGCGCTTCATGGCCATGGTGAGACTCCGATCGGGATGAGGGTCGAAAAAAGGTCCACGCCACCGGTGGGCAGCGGGTTCGCCGCGAGTTGGCCGCGGGTTGGCAGCAGCAGGGCCCAGGCCGGTTCGAGCGCACCGGCCACCGGCAAACGCTCGCGCCCTGAAGTCCGTACGGAACCCACATGGACACCCCACACGGACCCCGCAGACACCGCGGACAACGGTCTGCGCACTGCAAAGCGATTCCGGCGGAACCCGCGATTACAGCAAAAAAGCCCTTCCCGGTCAAACACTTGCACCACAAACTGCGGCTGCGCGCGGGGATTGACCGCCGGCCCGAAACTGTGGATAACTGCGACCCGCCGCAGCGAGGAGAGCGCTCACGGCGGCCCACGACAAGAAGATGTCCACAATGACCGAAGACCTCTGGCTGGTTGGCTGCGAACGCCTTGCAGCCCAACTGCCCGAACAGCAGTTCAACACCTGGATCCGACCGCTGCCGCCGGCGCAACTCGTCAGCGACGGGCCTGACGGCGTGGTGGTCTGCCTGCGCGCGCCCAATCGATTCAAGCTCGACTGGATCCGCTCGCAATATGCAGGCCGCATCGAGGCCACGCTGAGCGAGGTGGCAGGCCGCCCGGTGCGGCTGGACCTGGCACTGGCCCTGCGCGAACCCGGTCCGCAGGAATCGGCGCAGCGCGCGCTGGCCGCTGCCGCGGTTGCGGGCGGCGGCCACGCGTCGGGGTCTGCGCTGCCGGGCGCCGGCGGGCCGATGGCCATGGCCGACTGGCTGCCGTCGCGCCTGCCAGCGGTGGCCGGCATGGCCGACACGGCCACCGCGCCGCGCGACAAGCCCGCGCCGGCACCTGCGGCCACGCGCCACAAGCTCAACCCGGCCCTCACCTTCGACACCCTGGTCGCCGGGCGCGCCAACCAGATGGCGCGCACCGCGGCGCTGCACGTCGCCGGCGCGCCGGGGCAGATGTACAACCCGCTGTTCATCTATGGCGGCGTCGGCCTGGGCAAGACGCACCTGGTGCATGCGGTGGGCAATGCGCTGCTGAAGGACAAACCCGACGCACGCGTGCTTTACCTGCATGCCGAGCAGTTCATCAGCGACGTCGTGCGCAACTACCAGCGCAAGACCTTCGACGAGCTCAAGGCCAAATACCACAGCCTGGACCTGCTGCTGATCGACGACGTGCAGTTCTTCGCCGGCAAGGACCGCACGCAGGAAGAATTCTTCAACGCCTTCGAAGCCCTGCTGGCCAAGAAGGCGCACATCATCATGACCAGCGATACCTACCCGAAGGGCCTGGTCGACATCGACGAACGGCTGACCAGCCGCTTCGACGCCGGGCTCACGGTGGCCATCGAGCCGCCCGAGCTCGAGATGCGGGTGGCCATCCTGATCGCCAAGGCACGCGTCGAAGGCGCCGAGATGCCCGAGGACGTGGCCTTCTTCATCGCCAAGAACGTGCGCGCCAACGTGCGCGAACTCGAAGGTGCGCTGCGCAAGGTGCTGGCCTATAGCCGATTCACGCAGAAGGACATCCAGATCGCCCTGGCGCGCGAGGCGCTGCGCGACCTGCTGTCGATCCAGAACCGCCAGATCTCGGTCGAGAATATCCAGAAGACGGTGGCCGATTTCTACAAGATCAAGGTCGCCGACATGTACAGCAAGAAGCGCCCGGCATCGATCGCCCGCCCGCGCCAGATCGCCATGTACCTGGCCAAGGACATGACCAAGAAGAGCCTGCCCGAGATCGGCGAGCTCTTCGGCGGCCGCGACCACACCACCGTGCTGCACGCGGTGCGCAAGATCGGCGACGAACGCCAGCGCAATACCGAGCTCAACCAGCAGCTGCACGTGCTGGAGCAGACGCTGAAGGGCTGACAAACCTGTGCACAAGACCGGAACAAGCCCGCACCTGTCCACTGCCAACGGGCACGCGCCCGACTTGCCCCCAAAACCGGTGCACCGGCCGCAGGGCCCGGCCCACAGGGTTGACCGCGACGTAAATCCCTGACGGAAAAGGCGAAAATACGCTTGTCCACAGAACTGGCTGAGCCCTACTACGGCTACCAGTTCATCAAAAGAGAAAACCGAAGAGGAAATTCATGATCGTCGTGAAAGCGCCGCAGGAGAGGCTGCTCGAAGCCCTGCAGTCGGTGGCCGGCATCGTCGAGCGCCGGCACACGCTGCCGATCCTGGCCAACGTGCTGCTGCGCAAGAACGGCCCGCAGCTCGAGCTGACCACCAGCGACCTCGAGATCCAGGTGCGCACCAGTGCCGACCTCGGCGGCGACGAGGGCAGCTTCGCCACCACCGTCGGCGCGCGCAAGCTGATCGACATCCTGCGTGCGCTGCCCGGCGACCAGATGGTCACGCTCAGCGCGGCGCAGAACAAGCTCACGCTGCAGGCGGGCAAGAGCCGCTTCACGCTGCAGACGCTGCCGTCCGACGACTTTCCGCTCGTCAACGAAGCGGTCGATTTCGGGCCCACCTTCAGCGTGCCGCAGAAGACGCTGAAGGACCTGATCAACCAGGTGCACTTCGCGATGGCGGTGCACGACATCCGCTACTACCTCAACGGCATCCTCTTCATCGCCGAGGGCAAGACGCTCACGCTGGTGGCCACCGATGGCCACCGCCTGGGCCTGGCGCAGGCGACGCTGGAAACCGACGTGCCCAGCAAGCAGGAGGTCATCCTGCCGCGCAAGACGGTGCTGGAGCTGCAGCGGCTGCTCAAGGACGAGAAGGACGGAGGCGACACGCCGATCGAGATGCGCTTCGCCGGCAACCAGGCGCGCTTCCAGTTCTCCGGCATGGAATTCGTCACCAAGCTGGTCGAGGGAAAATTCCCCGACTACAACCGCGTCATCCCCAGGAACCACCGCAACAGCGTCACGCTCGGGCGGGCACCGCTGCTGGCCTGCCTGCAGCGTGCGGCCATCCTGACGAGCGAGAAGTTCAAGGGCGTGCGCGTCAACATCGAACCCGGCGTGCTGCGCATTGCCAGCAGCAATGCCGAGCAGGAAGAAGCCAAGGAAGAGATCGAGGTCGACTACGGCGGCGATGCCATCGACATCGGCTTCAACGTCACCTACCTCATCGACATGCTGGCCAATGTCAGCCAGGACATGGTGAAGATCGAGCTGCAGGACAGCAGCGCCAGTGCCCTGCTGACCGTGCCCGAGCGGCCCGGCTTCAAATACGTCGTCATGCCGATGAGGATCTGACCGGCGGTCAGCTCCGCATCGGCATCGATGCCGGATCGTCACTGCACCCCTGCCCCCGCCACGCGGGGGTTCTGTTTTGAATGACATGGCAAGGCCGCCCGAACGGCCTTGATTGCGCCCGATGACCGACCCCAGCAAGCCCCAACAACCCAGCGACGGCGTGGTGCGTGGTGAGATTCCCTCGGCCGAGGGCCACCAGATCTCCACCGGCAGCGAGGCCTCCACCGCCTATGGCGAGGGCAGCATCCAGATCCTGGAAGGCCTGGAAGCCGTGCGCAAGCGCCCCGGCATGTACATCGGCGATACGTCGGATGGCACCGGGTTGCACCACCTGGTGTTCGAGGTCGTCGACAACGCCATCGACGAGGCGCTGGCCGGCCATTGCGACGACATCGTCGTCACCATCCACAGCGACAACAGCATCAGCGTCGTCGACAACGGCCGCGGCATTCCCACCGGCGTGAAGATGGACGACAAGCACGAGCCCAAGCGCAGTGCCGCCGAGATCGCGCTCACCGAGCTGCATGCCGGCGGCAAGTTCAACCAGAACAGCTACAAGGTCAGCGGCGGTCTGCACGGCGTGGGCGTGAGCTGCGTCAATGCGCTGAGCAAGTGGTTGCGCCTGACCGTGCGCCGCGAAGGCAAGGTGCACACCATCGACTTCAAGCGCGGCTTCACGCAGGACCGGCAGCTGGAAGTGCGCGACGGCTTCGAGGTGAGCCCGATGAAGATCGTCGGTGACACCGAGAAGCGCGGCACCGAGGTGCACTTCCTGCCCGACGACGAGATCTTCAGCAACGTCGACTTCCACTACGACGTGCTGGCCAAGCGGCTGCGCGAGCTGAGCTTCCTGAACAACGGCGTCAAGATCCGCCTGGTGGACGAGCGCAACGGCAAGGAGGACAACTTTGCCTTCGCCGGCGGCGTGAAGGGCTTCGTCTCCTTCATCAACCAGGGCAAGAAGGTGCTGCACCCGAACATCTTCCACGCCGTGGGCAGCAAGATGAGCGAGCAGGCCACCGAGATCGGCGTCGAGGTGGCGATGCAGTGGAACGACGGCTACAACGAATCGGTGCTGTGCTTCACCAACAACATCCCGCAGCGCGACGGCGGCACCCACCTGACGGGCCTGCGTGCGGCGATGACGCGCGTCATCAACAAATATATCGAGGACAACGAGCTGGCCAAGAAGGCCAAGGTCGAGGTCAGCGGCGACGACATGCGCGAGGGCCTGGCCTGCGTCGTCAGCGTCAAGGTGCCGGAACCGAAATTCAGCAGCCAGACCAAGGACAAGCTGGTCAGCTCCGAGGTGCGCGCACCGGTGGAAGACATCGTCGGCCGCCTGCTGACCGACTGGCTGCTGGAGAACCCGAACGACGCCAAGATCGTCTGCGGCAAGATCGTCGAGGCCGCGCGTGCCCGTGAGGCTGCGCGCAAGGCGCGCGAAATGACGCGCCGCAAGGGCGTGATGGACGGCATGGGGCTGCCGGGCAAGCTGGCCGACTGCCAGGAGAAGGACCCGGCGCTGTGCGAGATCTATATCGTCGAGGGCGACAGCGCCGGCGGCAGCGCCAAGCAGGGGCGCGACCGCAAATTCCAGGCGATCCTGCCGCTGCGCGGCAAGATCCTCAACGTCGAACGGGTGCGCGAGGAACGACTGTTGACGAGTGACAGCATCGTCACGCTGATCACCGCCCTGGGCACCGGCATCCGGACCGGCGTCAACAACGAAGGCTTCAACATCGACAAGCTGCGCTACCACCGCATCATCATCATGACCGACGCCGACGTCGACGGCGCCCACATCCGCACGCTGCTGCTGACCTTCTTCTACCGCCACCTGACCGAACTGGTCGAGCGCGGCCACATCTATATCGCGCAGCCGCCGCTCTACAAGGTCAAGCTGGGCAAGCGCGAGCAGTACCTGAAGGACAGCCACGAACTCGATGTCTTCCTGCTCGAGGTGGCGCTGGACGGTGCCGTGGTGCTGCCCGACGGCACGCCCGACGGCGGCCGCCCGCCGATCGACGGCAGCGCACTGGAGGCGCTGGCACGCACCTATGTGCTGGCCACCGCCGTGATCGAGCGTCTGAGCAGCTGGATGGACCTCGATGCGCTGCGCGCGATGGCCAACGGCCTGACGCTGGACCTGGACAATGCCCCCGCCGCCGAAGCCAGCGCGCTGGCGCTGCAGCAGGCGCTGGTGGATGCCACGGTGGAGGCGCAGTTCGATGCCCGCAGCGACAAGCACCTGCTGCGCATTGGCCGCCGTCATCACGGCAACATCAAGGCCAGCGTCATCACACAGGACTTCCTGCATGGTGCCGACTACGCCGCGCTGAGGGAAGCCGGCCAGTCGTTCAAGGACCTGCTGGGCCCCGAAGCCGTGGTGCGCCGCGGCGAGGGCGAGCGCATGAAGGAGCACAAGGTGGCCGACTTCCGCGCCGCCATGGCCTGGCTGATGGCGCAGGCCGAAGGCGCCGTGGGCCGCCAGCGCTACAAGGGTCTGGGCGAGATGAACCCCGAGCAGCTGTGGGAGACGACGATGGACCCCACCGTGCGCCGCCTGCTGCGCGTGCAGATCGAGGACGCCATCGAGGCCGACAAGGTCTTCATGATGCTGATGGGCGACGAGGTCGAGCCGCGACGCGACTTCATCGAGAGCAATGCGCTGAGGGCGGCGAATATCGACGTCTGAATCCGTTTGTCGCCGAGCACCAGACCATCGGCGTCTCGGTGATCGCTCATCGTCCAGCTTTGCTGGAGCCCCAGCCCCATTGGTCCATCAGCCGCTGGTCGCGCGCACTTTCCGCGTCGATCGAGTCCTTCGGCAGTTGCTTGAGGCAATCCTCCAGCATCCGGGGGTCCGGTTGCTCGCGCGGCTCGAACGGGGCCTGCACCCGCGCTGACTGGCCATCCCAGGCGAACGGATTGCTGAACGCCGGCGGGTCGGGCAGGCAGTCGTCCTTGTAGAGCGGCGGGCCGTCCGATGCGAACGGCGAGAACGAAATCGTCTTCTCGAAGCTCAAGGGCCCGCCCGTCGGCGTGGGCGGCCATCGCGGCATGGTGGCGATCGCCTGGCGGGCCCGTCGCTCGGCGGCAGCCGATGTCGACCACAGCGTGTCGAGCCTGGCCAGGCGGCCATCGGGCGCAATCTCCACCCGGAACCGGACCATGCCCTGGTCGGGCCCCTCGACGGCCGTGCCCATCATGCTGCGGACCTGCTGGCCCCAGGTGTAGCGGTAGCCCTTGCTGTTCTTCAGCCTGTAGGTGGAGGCAAAAGCCCATTCTTCCGCCGTTGGCGCAGGCGGCGCCGCCATGGATGCAGGTTGGCGGGGTGCGGTCCGTTCCACCGGCGAGCTGATTTGAGGCACCGGCAGGCGTGCCAGCGGCACGGCGGCTGCAGCCGCCACAACGGGCAGAGGTTCGGGTTCCGGCGCGGACTGTTCGGGTGCGGGCGGCCGGACGACCCACAACGTGATCGTCTGCTCGCGCGGCGGCGCGTGAGGCTTGCCCTCGGGCGCACGCTGGTGCGTGGAGGCCAGCATGAAAACCAGCGCATGCAGGGCCAGGGAAATGGTCAGGCCGACGAGGGGCCTGAAGCCGGCGCAGGGCGCGGCAGCGGTGCGCAGGGCCAAGGTCGCTCCTGGCCCTAGCGCGGCTCGTGCCCGCGCGACGACGTCGCGCATCGCGGTCTCCGGGGGCTGCCAGCTTCCGCGTCGCGGCCGGCAGGGCAGGCGGTCATGCCTCTTCGACCCAGCTGTCCACCGTATCGGCCCGATCCAGCCAGCGCAGCACCTCGGCTGCCATGGGATGGTCGACGGCCAGATAACGCCGGCGCAGTCGCAGGCGGTCTTTGCCCAGCCGGTCGATGCCCCGGTCCTGCAGGGCATGCAGGTCTTCCTCGAGCATCGCCGCGAGATCGGCGCCTGCCAGGGCGCGCGCGGCTTCGCGGAAGGCGTGCATGTAGGCGTACAGCGGACCCTCGCGGTAGCCGGCCGCCAGCGTGGCGGCGGGTATCAGGCTCAGGTGCGGTTGCAGCGCCGGGTTGATGGCATGTGCCGCGATGTGGGACCCGATCGCACGCGGGCGTCCCGTAAAGCCTCGCAGGTGCAGGAAGCGCGACATCTGCGGTCCGTCGTTGACCGGGTAGTTGTCCCACAGCGTCGGCTTGCGGCGCAGCGACCCGGCCACACGCTCGAGATGGCCGACGCCGAATTCGCGGGCGCAGATCTCTTCGCCCGTCCAGTAGACGCCGACGCGCGGGTCGAGCCGGCGCCCGAGTTCATCCAGATAGCCCGCAGGGCGCTCGCCGAAGACGACGTCCAGCATCCTGTCGTCGCTGTAATAGGTCGGGCACATCAGGACCCGGCTGGCGCGGGTGGTGGCCAGCGCGGCGTGCACGATCTCGGCCTCGCGCGCGGCGAGGTCCGGCACATCGCCCCTCGTGTCGTCGAACAGGATCGCGAGATCGTCGATGCCGATGTCGTCGAGTGCCCGGAGCTTGGCGGCAAGGTCGGCTCTTGCAGCACCGGTGTCGTCGCGGTACAGCTCGTAGGGGCTGAGCCCGATGCCGAAGCGCATGCCCAGGCGGCGGCAGTGCGCCGACAGGTCGGCCAGCTGGGCGAAGGCGGCCGGCGGGTGTGGCTCGCGCCAGCGTCGGCGCAGGAAGGCATCCGCCTTCGGCGCGTGGTGGAACCATGCATAGCCCAGTTCGCGCAGCTGCGTCAGCACGCGCTTGCGATCGTCGTGGCACCACGGCTTGCCGAAGTAGCCCTCGATGACTCCCAGTTCCGGAACCATGTGCCCGCCCTTCAGGGTCTAGAAGACCAGCACCTT
>JADJYX010000014.1 GCA_016719535.1 Rubrivivax sp.
TGACGCGGCCCTGCAGCGCGATCGGCAGCGCGATCGCCGGATGGGGCGCGCCCAGCGTACCTTCACGCGCGGCCAGGGCCTGCACCTTCGTCTGCACTGGGTCCTGCACCAGTTCGCCCAGCGCCACGCCTTCGTCGGCGATGCGGTTGACGAACGAGGTATTGGCGCCGTTTTCTTCCAGCGCAGTTGGCGCCCACCCAGGTAGGCCAGCAGCGTATCGTGGCTGCCCACCGGCGCAGCGTAGGATGCGGCAGGTTGGCCCAGGCGACCCTTGGTCGTATCACCCACCACCTGCTCGTAGAGCGGCTCGCCCATGCCGTGCAGGCACTGGAACTCGTACTGCCCGCCGTGCCAGGCCGCCGGGTCGGCAAGGGTGTGGATCGCGGCCATCGTGTGCGCGTTGTGGGTCGCGAACTGCGGGAACACCGCGTCGGGTGCGGCCAGCAGCGTTGTTTGCGCAGGCGATATAGGCCACGTCGGTATACGGCTTGCGCGTATAGACCGGATAGCCATCCTGGTCGTCGAGTTGCGCGCGCTTGATCTCGCTGTCCCAGTAGGCGCCTCCTGACCAGCCGCACCATCAGCCGGCGTGGCCGCTGCGGCGCGCCAGTTCGACGAGGAAGTCCACCACCGTCTGGCAGCGTGGCCGGCAGGCCTTCCGGGATGGCGAAGCCCAGGCCGTTCCAGCCGGCCAGCCGGCTCGACGCACAGCCGCTCCAGCAGGTCGAGCGACAGGTCCAGGCGGTCGGACTTCCTCGGCGTCGAGGTTGAGGCCGATGCTGCACCTCTTGGCCCGCACCGTCCGCTCGCAGCAGCCGCGGATAGAGCTTCGGCCATCACGCGCTCGACCTGCGCACGGGCAAGAAGTGGCGGATGCAGTGCCGACAGCTTGACCGAGATGCGCCGGGTCGCCGACGATGCCGCACCAGGCGGCGCTGCGGCGTTCGGCCTGCGCGGCTTGCTTTGCCGCGGCCTCGGTCGATGGCATCGATGGCCTGCGCGTAGGCGGCGTGGTAACGATCGGCGTCGTCGGCGGTGAGGGCGGCTTCGCCCAGCATGTCGTAGCTGCAGCGAAAGCCCCTGGCCTCGCGCGCGGGCAGCATGGGCCAGCGCTTCGCACGATCGTCTCGCCGGTGACGAACTGCTCGCCCATCAGGCGCATCGCCATGTCCACGCCCTTGCGGATCAGCGGCGGTCGCCGCCGCGCGCCACCACCCGCCGCAGCGTGGCGCCCAGGCCGGCGTCGCTGTGCGTGGCCACCCAGCTTGCCGGTCAGCAGCAGGCTCCCAGGCGGCCGCGTTGACGAACAGCGACGGCTGCGGCCCAGGTGTTGCTGCCAGTTCCACGCCGTGGCCGTCGCCGATCTTGTCGCGGGATGAGGGCGTCGCGCGTGGCGGCGTCGGGGATGCGCAGGTGCGCCCGGCCAGGCACATCACGCGCCACGCCCTCGGTCGAGCTGAGCGCTCTAACTCTGAGCAAACCCTGGTTGTTTTCGCACCAGTCCGGCGCGGCCGCCGTCGCGGGCTGCGCGCGCGGTCGCCGCGCGCGATGCGGCAGCGCCCAGCGCCTGACAAGCGGTGGCGGCCTGCGCCGGGCCAGCGTGGTTCGCGCCAGCAGGGTCGGCAGCACATCGGGTTCGGGCATTGCGCGAGGGCGCGGATGGCGGCGCGCGCCGGCGAGCGCCGCAGCGGGGTGGTGAAGGCCGTCGAGGGGCGCAGCGTGGCAGCTGCGCGTGCCGAACTTTCAACGGGAACGGGGTGCCGCCACCGAAGCTTGTTCGGCAGCAGATCGTTACGCGCGAACATTGCCGGATGCGCCACGGGATGTAGGTGCTGCCGCGCCGGTCACGATCGCTGGACGCCGGCCGCCCGCGTGCCGACCATGGCAGCCCGACGACGTGAAGCAGGAGGAACCAACGATGAGTGCCTCGACTTCGGGCGCGCTGGCCTCGGTGTATGCGCAGGGCGGCTGGATGCAGCGCGCAAGCTGGTCACGGGCCGCAGCGTGACGGTGCAGGTGTGGGCCGACGATCGCTCGCGCGGCGCTGCCGCGATGGCGGCGGTGATGGCGGAGATGCAGCGCATCGCGCGCGTCTGCGACCCGCAGCGGCCGGCCTCGGAGCCGGCCATGCTCAATGCCGCGGCCACGGCGCGGCCGGTGCCGGTGTCGGACGAACTCTTCCAGCTGCTGGTGCGGGCGCATGCCTTTGCGCGCGGCAGCGACGGCGCCTTCGACCCCACCTGCGGCGCGCTCACGCTGGCCGTCGAGCCGCCCGGCGGCGACCCGGCCGACGAGCCTGGGCTTGCGCGCGCATTGCAGGCCGTGGGCTGGCGGCACCTGCTGCTCGACCCGGCCACCCGCAGCGTGCGGCTGGCGCGCGCCGGCGTGCGGCTGGACCTGACGGGTTTTGCCACGGCCTATGCGATCGACCGCTGCGTGGCGCTGCTGCGGCGCCAGGGCATCCAGCACGCCCTCGTCGGCGCGGGCGGCGATACGCGGCTGCTCGGTGACCGCCGCGGCGGCCCGTGGACGATCACGCTGCGCGATCCCGACGACGCCGATCGGGTGCTGGCCCTGCTGCCGCTGCAGGATCTGGCGGTGTCGACCGCGGTCGGCCACCGGCGCGAGCACCGCCTGCGGGCACCGGTGCTCGACCCGCGCAGCGGCCGTCCGCCCGCGGGCCTGCGCAGCGCGACCGTGGTCGCGTCCGAGGGCATCACCGCCCATGCGCTGGCGAAGGCGGCCCTGGTGCTGGGTGTCGAGGGGGCGCTGAAGCTGGCAGCCGCCCAGGCTGCCGTCGACGCCGTGCTGGTCGATGCCGAAGGCCGCCTGCACGTCAGCGCGGGTCTGCAGAACCTGCGACAGGCGCCGCCGGCGGGGCGTGCTGCCGTGCGGGCGGGGGCGGCGCCACAATCGGTGGCATGAACCCGCCAATGCCGCCGGCCGCCCAGGACATCCTCGACTTCTGGTTCGGTGCGGGCGATCGGCCGCGCGCCGAATGGTTCCGCAAGGACCCGGCCTTCGATGCCGCCGTGCGCGAGCGGTTCGGCCCGCTGATCGAGCAGGCGCTGCAGCGCGGCATCGACGACTGGGCACACTCGCCGCAGCCGGCGCTGGCCCGCATCGTGGTGCTCGACCAGTTCACGCGCAATGTCTTTCGCGACACGCCGGCCGCCTTTGCCGGCGACGCCCTGGCGCTGGCCGCCGCGCAGGAACTGGTGGCCGGCGGGCAGGACCGCCGCCTGGCGCCGCTGCAGCGCTGGTTTGTCTACCTGCCCTTCGAACACGCCGAGGACCGCGCGGCGCAGCAGGAATCGATGCGGCTGTTCGGCCTGCTGGCGGCCGAGCACCCGGAGCGGGCCGACGCGCTCGAATGGGCGCGCCGACACCAGGTGGTGATCGAGCGCTTCGGGCGCTTTCCGCACCGCAATGCCATCCTCGGCCGCGCCAGCAGCGCCGAGGAAGCGGCCTTTCTGCGCCAGCCGGGGTCGAGCTTCTGATCAGCCGGTGAGGCGCACGGCCAGCCGCTTCCACACCGGGCGGCGGCGCCACTCGGTGCAGGCGCGCTCGGCAAACTCGCGGCCGCGCGGCGTCAGGCGGTAGTAGCTGGCGCTCGGAAAGCCGTCCGGGTTGTGAAATTCGTCGATCAGGCCGAACTGCTTGAGCGGCTCGTACGAGCGATAGAGGGTGCCGCCGTCGAGCACGCAGCCACCGGCCTGGTCGCTCACGCGCACCAGCACATGGCCTTTGCGCAGCAACTGCAGGGCGTCGACGAATTCGCCGCGGTCGGCAATCAGGGTGCGGGCTTCCATGGGCGGGGCGGCGGGCGCGGGTGGATGCCTGCAGTATCGGCAGCGTGGCCGGCTCGCGGTGCGCCGAACATCGGCGCGAAGCGGGCGCAGTTCCGCAGCTTGCCCGCGGCGTCGACGGCCGGGCGCGGGCCGCCGGCGCCAGCCGTCAGGCTTCGCTCGGTGCCCGGCTGAGGTCGTTGTTTGCCGTCACCAGCACGCGCAGCATGCGCATGAATTCGTGGCGCTCGGCGGGCGACAGCGGTTCGAGCAGACGCTGCTGGGCGCTCAGCACGCGAGGCTGCGAGGCCTGCAGCAGCGCATGGCCTTCAGGGGTCAGCGACAGCCGCCGCACGCGGCGGTCCGCCGGCGAGGCACTGCGCTGCATCAGGCCGCGCGCCTGCAGCCGGTCGATGACGCCGGCGATCGTCGAGGTGTCCAGGCCGATCGTGCGCGCCAGGGTGCGCTGGTCGATGCCCGGCCCGTTGGCGACGGCCTGCAGCGCCGTACTGCACCGGTGTCACGCCAAGGGCATCGGTCTCCTGCAGAAAGACCGCCACGGCAATCTGCTGCAGGCGGCGGACGTGGTACCCGGGCAGCGATTCCAGATCGACCGCCGAGGCGGTTCCGTCTTTTCTGACCATGCTCGGATTTCCGCCGCGGGTTTTTCCGGATTCTTCCCCGTGATGCTATCACTACACTTATCGTCAGTATACTGATTGTTGAGTTGCTGATTCAAGGAAGCACGCGCATGTCCGACACCAACCCATCGCTGCCCGTGCTGGTATCCGGCGGCGGCATCGGCGGCCTGGCCGCGGCGCTGGCGCTGACGCGCCGGGGTCTGCGCGTCAAGGTGCTGGAACAGGCGCCGCAGCTCGGTGAGATCGGCGCCGGCATCCAGCTCGGCCCCAACGCCTTCGCCGCCTTCGACGCGCTGGGCATCGGCCAGGAAGGCGCGCGCGCGCCGTCTACACCGACGAGATGGTGATGCACGACGCGCTCGACGAGACGCTGGTCGGCCGCATCCCCACCGGCGAAGCCTTCCGCGCCCGCTTCGGCAATCCCTACGCCGTGATCCACCGCGCCGACGTGCACCTGTCGCTGCTCGAAGGCGCGCGGGAGGCCGGCACGATCGAGGTCGCCACCTCGACCATGGTGCAGCGCGTCGAGCAGGACGAAAACGGTGTCACCGTGCACGACGCGCAGGGCCACACCCACCGCGGCATCGCGCTGATCGGTGCCGACGGCGTCAAGTCGGCCGTGCGCCGGCAGTAGTGGGCGACGACGCGCGTGTCTCCGGCCATGTCGTCTACCGCGCGGTGGTCGACAAGCAGGACTTCCCGGCAGACCTGCAGTGGAACGCGGCCAGCATCTGGGTCGGCCCGAACTGCCACCTGGTGCACTACCCGCTGCGCGGCGGCGAGCAGTACAACGTGGTCGTCACCTTCCACAGCCGCGACCAGGAAGAATGGAGCGTGCGCGAAGGCAGCCGCGAAGAGGTGCAGAGCTACTTCGAAGGCATCTGCCCGCGTGCCCGCAAGCTGATCGACCTGCCCCGCGACTGGAAGCGCTGGGCCACCGCCGACCGCGAGCCCATCGGGCAGTGGACCTTCGGCCGCGCCACGCTGCTCGGCGACGCCGCGCACCCGACGCTGCAATACCTGGCGCAGGGTGCCTGCATGGCACTGGAAGACGCGGTGACGCTGGGCGAGGCGCTGCGCGCCACCGCCGCTGCCGGTGGCCACCGCTTCGACAAGGCGTTCGAGCTCTACCAGCGTTCGCGCATCGCCCGCACCGCGCGCATCGTGCTGTCGGCGCGCGAGATGGGCCGCATCTTCCACGCCAAGGGCGTCGAGCGGCTGGTGCGCAACGACCTGTGGCAGGGCCGCACGCCCGAGCGCTTCTACGACGCGATGGAATGGCTGTACGGCTGGAAGGTCGAGAACTGCCTGGCCTGACCGACCCCCGAAGCGGCCCGCGGCCCCTTCCCCCTCGACGGGGGCAACGCCAGCGGCCCGGCAACGCCGCTTCCGCGGCGTTCGCCTGATGAACACCGGAGACCTGTCATGAACGAACTCGGACGACTCGAAGACCTGCCCGTGGCGTACCGCGAGGCGCTGACGCAGCGTTGCCTGGTGCCGCTGTGGCCCAACCTGCGCGCGGTGCTGCCGCCGCAGGTGCCCGCGCGCAAGACGCGGCCGACCTTCTGGGCCTATTCGTCGATCAGGCCGCTGCTGCTGCAGGCCGGCGAGCTGACGCCGATCGAAAAGGCCGAACGCCGCGTGCTGGTGCTGGCCAACCCCGGCCACGGGCTGGAAAATATGCAGGCCAGCGCCGCCATGTACCTCGGCATGCAGCTGCTGCTGCCGGGTGAATGGGCGCCGGCGCATCGCCACACGCCGAATGCCGTGCGGCTGATCGTCGAGGGCGAAAGCGCCTACACCACGGTGGGCGGCGAGAAGTGCGTGATGCAGCGCGGCGACCTCATCCTCACGCCCACCGGCCAGTGGCACGAACACGGCCACGACGGCGACCAGCCGGTGGTGTGGCTCGACGTGCTCGACCTGCCGCTGGTCTATTACATGGAGGCCAGCTACCACATCGACGGTCAGCGCCAGACGGTCAAGCCCGATCGCGGCGATGCCGTCTATGCCCGCGGCGGCATGGTGCCGACGGTGAATTTCGAGCGTGCCGGCAAGCCCTACCCGATGCTGCGCTACCCGTGGGTCGAGGCGCGCGCGGCGCTGCTGGCGCTGGCCGGCAACCAGCCCGACCTGCCCAGCGTGCAGATCGCCTACACCAACCCCGAGACCGGCGGCGACGCGCAGAACATCCTCGGCTTCTATGCGCAGATGCTGCGCCCGGGCCAGAGCCTGCGGCTGCCGGCGCGCTCACCGGCGATGGTCTTCCACCTCATCGAAGGCGGGGCCGACGTGCAGATCGGCGACCAGCGCTTCGCGCTCGGCGAGGCCGACACCTGCTGCGCACCGGGCTATACCGCGGTGACGCTGAGCAACCGCTCGGCCGACCAGCCGGCCTTCGTCTTCATCGCCGACGAATCGCCGCTGCACCGCAAGCTGGGCGTCTACGAAAACCGCGGCTGAACGCCTGCCATCGAAGACGCGACCATGACAACGACTTACCTCTGGAACCCGCCGCCTGTCCATTCGCTGCCGGTGCGTGGCAGGACCGAACGGCTGCCGATCAACCGCCTGTTCTTCGTCGGCCGCAACTACCACGCGCATGCCGTCGAAATGGGCCGCCCCGTCGACAAGCGCGTCGAGGTGCCGTTCTACTTCACCAAGGCGCCGGGTACGCTGGTGGAATCGGGCGCCACCGTCGCCTACCCGCCGCAGACGCAGAACTACCACTACGAGATGGAGCTGGTGCTGGCCATCGGCAGGCCGGGCTTTCGTGTCGCCGAAACCGATGCCGCCGCGCTGATCTACGGTTATGCCTGTGGTCTGGACATGACGCGCCGCGACCTGCAGCTGGTGGCGCGCGACAAGGGCCGCCCCTGGGACCTGGGCAAGGACGTCGAGCAGTCGTCGGTGGTGTCCGAGATCGTGCCGATGCCGGGCCAGGTCATCCGCCGCGGTGCGCTCGAACTGACGGTCAATGGCCAGACGCGCCAGAAGTCCGATGTCGACAGGCTGATCTGGAATATCCCCGAACTGATCGCCGACCTGTCGAAGTTCTACCACCTGCAGCCCGGCGACCTGATCTTCACCGGCACGCCCGAGGGCGTGGGCCCGGTGGTGGCCGGCGACCGCATCGACGGCCGCATCGAAGGCGTGGGCAGCATCGTGCTGCATGTCGGCGCGGCGGCGTGATGCGGATGAAGCCGTAAGGCTTCTTGCGCAGCGGCGGCTCGCACCGCCCGCGCCTCGCGCCCCACCTCGAGGGCCTGCTGCCGGCGCCGGCGGCCAGCGTCGGCTGCGACGTCCACCCGGTCACCAACCGCCGTATCCCGATGGCGCGGCGCGAGCAGTTCGGCGCCGACGGGGCCGCCGTCGAGCGGTGGTGCGCGCGTCTTGCCAGTGCGCCGGGCAAGGCTGCGGGCGGCCGGCCTGGGCGATGCCTGCGCCGGCATGCGCCACATGCTGTCGCTGCAGCCGGTGGCGTCCAGCAAGGACCTGGCCGGCAAGCAGGTGCGCTCGTTCCCGCGCCCGATCTCCAACGACTGGCGCAAGACCCAGCGTGCCGCCCCGACGGTGAGGCCGCTGTCCGGGGTGGCGCCGTCGCTGACCACCAGGCCGCTCGACGCGGTGGACGTCGACCTCGGCGCGCGGGTCGGCCTGAAGGTCCACCAGCAGGCGCCCATCGAGATCAACGTCTCCAACTGCCCTGTCGGCATGCTGGGCAAGCTCGGGCTGCTGGGCGAACGGCCGGCGCTGCCGGGCCCGGCCGCCCGCGCGGGCGAGGCGCGCGACCGCAGGACGGCCATCGTCAGGCGGCTCACCGACGAGCGCCGCGACCTGAAAAGCCGCTGGAAGCGCCTCGAGCCCGGGCTGAAGAAGGTGGCCAAGGGCCAGGCCGTGGACATCGACGCGGACGAGATCCAGCACCGGGTCGTGCACTGCCGTGGCCACGCGCAGTGCGAGGAACCCGCCATCCGGCCGCTGGCGCAGCAGATCCTGGGGCGCATGTCCACGCCAGGTCAGTCCAGCGTGCCCATGCGGTAGCCGGCCATCATCGCCGTGGCGCGCTGCGAGTGCGGGCGGCCGCGCGTCTTGGTGCGGTAGGCCTCGCTGGCCTCGCGGCCACACCAGGGCTCGATCAGCGCCGGATCGCTCGGGTGTTGCGGCAGGTAGGCGCTGAAGTCGTAGACGCCGCCGTCGATGGCCATCCAGCAGTCGGCCGGCCAGGCATGGCGCGCCACCTCGGCCAGGGTATAGCGGCGCTCGGGCCGTGCCGATGCGGCACTGGGTGCCGCGGAGGGCGGCTGCACAGCGGGAGCGGCCGCCGGGGGGCGGTCGAACCATCCGAAGGCGGCCACGGCCAGCCAGAACAGCGCGGTGGCCAGCAGGAACAGCACCTTCATCGCGGTAAACCGGTCAGCGGAAGTCGAAGCGCTCGGCCTGCACGGCGTCGGCCGGCAGGCCGCGGGCGGCGAGCGCATCGCGCAGCGCCTGCACCAGCGGCGCCGGGCCGCAGGCGCGCACCTGGCAGCGCGCCAGGTCCGGGACGCGGTCGAGCAGCGGCGGCAGGTCGGCGGCGGCGTCGCGGCTGCCCTGCATCCGCAGGCTCAGCTGCGGGTGGCGGTCGGCGATCTGCCGCAGCTCGTCGGCAAAGGCCGCGGCGCCGGGGTCGGCCACGAGGTAGACCAGCGTCAGCGGCCGCGTCGGCACCGCGTGGCGCAGCACGGCGATGAAGGGCGTGATGCCGATGCCGCCGGCCACCCAGAGCGCCGGGCCGGGCTGCGCATCGGGCCCATCGGCATCGTCCTGCAGGAAGCTGCCGAACGGGCCCTGCAGCCGCACCGTGGTGCCGGGCTGCAACGCCTGCGCCCGTGTGCTGCAGGGCCCCAGTGCCTTGATGGCCACGCGCAGCCGGCCGCGGGCCTCGATGTCGCTGACCGTGAAGGGGTGGAATTCGCCGCAGCCGTGGAAGCCCGGTCCGTCGCCGAAGGCCAGCAGCACGAACTGGCCCGGCTGCAACGGCAGCGCGCTGGCCAGCGGCTCGAGCGTGGCCTCGACCACCTGCGGCGCGGCATGCCGGACCGCGGCCACGCGGAAGGGCAGCGCCATCAGGCCGCGGTCGAGTGCGAGGTAGCGCAGGCCCAGCGCCAGGGTGACGCCGGCGGCCAGCAGCCACAGCAGGCCGGGGTCGCCGAGCAGCCGTTCCACATGCACCAGCCCCAGCACGACGCCGGCGCCCAGCAGGTGGTGCCAGGCGCGCCAGCGGCGCCAGCGCAGGTGCAGGCTGAAGGTGCTGCCCAGCCCCGCCATCAGCAGCAGCAGGCCGAGCCAGCCCAGCTGCACGGCGCTGCCCTGGCCGCGTGGGTCGAGCACCGCCCAGCCACTGCCGCCGACCTGCAGCGCCTCGTCAACGGCCAGCGCCAGCGGGTGCAGCAGCAGCAGTGCATAACCCAGCGTGCCGCTGACATGGTGGCCCCGCAGCATGGCTTCGATGCCGCCCAGGTGCCGCGCCAGCCGCGCCTCGCGCACGATCAAGGCGGTGCTGGCGACGATCAGCGCCGTGCCGGCCCAGCCGCTGACCAGGCCGATGCTGCGCCATGGCGGCAGCTCGGCCGGCCAGGCCCAGGCCAGTACGCCGGCCACCAGCGCGATGACCAGCAGCGGCACGCGGGCCTGCGGCGCCAGCATCACCGCAGCCGGCCCTCCTGCTGCAGGCGGTCACAGGTGTCGGGGCTGCGCGGCGTCCAGGGGTCACCGGCGCGGCGGGCGCGTTCGGCGATCAGCGCATGGTGCTGCGCCAGGTAGGCCTTGCACTCGGCCAGCGTGGTGAAGCCGCGCAGCCGGCGCTGGTGCTCGACGCGCTCGGCCGGCGTCAGGTGGCGCCAGCCGGGGCTGTTGCCCTCGTGCGCGCGCCAGGGGCCGGCGGCCGCCAGCAGTGGCAGCAGGGCCAGCAGCGCAGCGGCGCAGGCGTGCATCAATCCAGCCCGAGCCCGATGCGGCGCGCCACCGCGCCCCATTTGGCCGCGTCGGCGGCCAGCGTGGCGGCGGCCTGCGCCGGCGTGCTGCCGACCACCACCTGGTCGCTGGTTTTCAGGCGCTCGGTCACCTCGGGCAGCTTCAGCGCATCGACGAAGGCCTGGCGAAAGCGCGTGACGATGGGCTCGGGCACGCCGCGCGGCGCATACATCACCAGCGTGAAATCGGCCTGGTAGCCGGCGACGCCGGCCTCGGCGATGGTCGGCACCTCGGGCAGCGTGGGCGAGCGGCTGCTGCCCGACACCGCCAGCGCCACCAGCTTGCCGGCGCGCACATGCGGCAGCACCGTGGGCCCGGCCAGCAGGCCGCAGGGCACCTGGCCGCCGAGCACGTCCTGCGTCGCCGGCGCCGGGCCCTTGTAGGGCACATGCGTCATCTCGAAGCCGGCCATCGACTGCAGCAGTTCCATCGACAGGTGGCCCGGCACGCCGGCGCCGCCCGAGGCATAGCTGAGTTTGCCGGCCTTCGCCTTGGCCACCAGCTCGGCCACCGTCTTCACGCCCAGCGCCGGGTTGCAGACCAGCGTCTGGCTGAAGCTGCTGGCGATGGCCACCGGCTGCAGGTCCTCGGGCTTGAAGCCGGGCTGCTTGTAGACATGCGGGTTGACGCTGAGCAGCGTATCGGTGCCGAACAGCCATGTATGGCCGTCCTTCGGCGCGCGGGCGACTTCGGCCGCACCCAGGTTGCCGCCGGCACCGGGGCGGTTCTCGATCACCACCGGCTGCTTCAGCGTGGCCTGCATCTTCTCGGCCGCCAGCCGCATCACCATGTCGCTGGGGCCGCCCGGCGGGAAGGGCAGCACCACCTTCAGCGGCTTCTCGGGCCAGTTGGACTGGGCGAGAGCGGGGCTGCTGGCGGTGGCGGCCAGCAGCCCGGTGGCGAGGGCGATCGACAGGTGGCGGCGTCGGGTGCGGGTCATGGCGGGCGTCGGGGGTGGCGGGATCCGCGATGATTGCGCAGTCCGCCAGCCCCGGAGCCCCGTAGATGTCCGATCCTGTTTCTCGCAAGCAACCCGCCCTCGGCGCCGAACCGGCGGCCGCGGTGTCCCTGCAATGGCGCCAGCGCGGCGACCCGGTCGCGCTGTGGCGCGCGCTGCAGGCGCTGCACCAGCCGGGCGCGGTGATCGGCATCGGCGCGCCGCTGGCCGCGGCGGTGGGCGCCGACCTGCCGGGGCTGCGGCCTTTCGAACGCCTGCAGCGCGGCCGCTTCACGATGCCGGCGACGCAGCTCGATGTCTGGGCGCTGGTGCCGGCGCACGACGCCAGCCAGGCCTTCGACAAGGCCGATGCGCTGATCCACGCGCTGGACGCGCATGCCGAACTGGTGGAGGCGCTGCCGCTGTTCAGCTACCGCCAGGGCCACGACCTCACCGGCTACAGGGACGGCATCGAGAACCCGACCGGCGACGAGGCCTGGGCGGCGGCGCTGGCGGCCGACGGCGGCAGCTTCGTGCTGGTGCAGCGCTGGCTGCATTTTCGCGACCGCATGGCGGCGCTGCCGGCGCCGGCGCGCGACCACGTCATCGGCCGCCGGCTGGCCGACGACGAGGAGATCGCCGAGGCGCCCGAGAGCGCCCACGTCAAGCGCACCGCGCAGGAGGACTTCGACCCGCCGGCCTTCATGCTGCGGCGCTCGATGCCCTGGGGCGACGGCCGCCGGCACGGGCTGCTGTTTGTCGCCTTCGTCGCCGCGCTCGACACCGCGCAGCGCCAGCTCGAACGCATGATGGGCCTGGACGACGGCCTGCAGGACGCGCTGCTCGGCCACAGCCAGGCCGAGACCGGCACCTTCTACTGGTGCCCGCCCTGGGACGGTCAGCGGCTGCTGCTGCCGGCGGTCTCGGCCTCGGTGGTGACGCCGGCCCCGCTGCCGGCGCCCGCGCCCTGCGTCGTGCGCGTGTGCCAGGACGGACCGCTGGAACTCAGCGGGGCCTTGATGATCGCCGGCACCCCGGCCACCAGCGCAAGGCTGTGCCGCTGCGGCCGCTCGCAGCGCAAGCCCTGGTGCGACGACAGCCATTTCGACGCCGGTTTTGTCGCCGACGGCGAGGTGCCGCCGATCGACGAGCCGCAGGCCGAGGTGCTGCCCGGCCGCACGCGCGTGCAGCCCATCGCCGACGGGCCGCTGGTGCTGCATGGCGCGGTGCAGATCGTGTCGGACCCGGGCCGGCCCGTCACCTGCTGCGTCGGCCCCACGCTGTGCCGCTGCGGCCACTCGGCCAACAAGCCCTTCTGCGACGGCTCGCACGCGGGCGCCGGCTTCACCGCACCCGCCTGATATGAAGCCCCCACGCTCACTTCGTTCGCTGCCCTTCGGCTTGCAGGCCGCAGGGCCCTCGCCAGCCACTCGCGAGCGCGCAGGCGCTCGCTCGGCGCCGGCTCGACCCCCCGAGGGGGCTGTCAGTCCCTTCGGAACGGCCGGGCGGGCCTGACATGCCCGGCGTCGGCGATTGGAGCCTGTCGCAGGCGCAGGTGGCCATCGAGGCGGTGGCCATCGTCGCCTTTGCGCTGTCGGGGCTGATCGAGGCCGCGCGCAAGCGGCTGGATGCGGTGGGCGTGGCCGTCGTCGCCGGGCTCACGGCTTTCGGCGGCGGCACGCTGCGCGACGTGCTGCTCGATCGACGACCGTTCTTCTGGGTGCAGCATGCGCACTGGCTGTGGGCGCTGCTGGCCCTGTGTGCGGCGGCGATGCTGTTCATGCGCGCGCGCCACATCGAACCCACCGAACGCGCCATGCAGTGGCCCGATGCCCTCGGCCTGGGCCTGTTTGCCGCCGGCGGCACGCAGGTTGCGCTGGCGATGCAGATGCCGGCCATCGTCGCCGTGCTGATGGGCGTGGTGACGGCGGTTTTCGGCGGCGTGCTGCGCGACATCGTCTGCAACGAGATTCCCAGCGCCTTCAGCGACCACCGCCCCTATGCGCTGTGCGCCTTCGCCGGCGGCTGGGTGGTGGTGGGGGCACGCATGCTGGGCTGGCCGGAAGAGGCCGTGCTGCTGGCCGGGGCCGGCACGGCCGGGCTGCTGCGCGTGGCGGTGCTGCTGAGCGGCTATACCTTGCCGGCCTGGACGGCGGGGCTGCCGCCGCGACGCTAAGGCCCCGCGCGTGGCCGCCCCGCGGCTGGCGTGCTGCGCGTGCAGCTCGGGTCGATGACGGCGACCACGGTGTCCGACGGCATCATCCAGCGCCCGCTGGCCGAGGGCTTCGTGCGCAATGCGCCGCTGGCCGCGGTGCAGCAGGCGCTGAAGGACGCCGGCCTGCCCACCGACCAGCTGACGGTGCCCTATGTGCCGGTGGTGGCCGACGTGGGCGGACAGCGCGTGCTGTTCGACACCGGCAACGGCGAATTCGGCGCGCCCACCAACGGCAAGCTGCTCGAGAACCTGGGCCGTGCCGGCATCGCCCCCGATGCGATCACCGCGGTGGTGATCTCGCATTGCCACGGCGACCACATCAACGGCCTGCGCAACAAGGCCGGCGCGCTGGTCTTTCCAAGGGCCAGGATCTACGTGCCCACGCCCGAATGGGCCTGGTGGATGGACGACCAGCGCATGACGGCTGCACCCGATGCGATAAAGGGCGTCTTCAACGCCGCGCGCCGCGTCTTCGGCCCCATCGCGCAGCAACGGGTGCGCTTCGAACCGGGCGCCGAGGTGCTGCCCGGCGTGCGGTCGCTGCCGGCCTTCGGCCAGTCGCCGGGCCATGCCGCCTTCACCATCGACGGCGGTGGCCAGAAGCTGATGTACTGGGCCGACGCCGCCAATATCGCGGCCCTGTTCGTGCGCAACCCCGACTGGGCGGTGCAGTTCGACATGGACGCCGAGGCCGCGCGCCAGACGCGCCGCCGCCTGGCCGACCGGGTGATCCGCGAGAACATGCTGCTGGCCGGCTACCACCTGCCGGGCAGTTCCATCGGCCGCCTGGCCGTGAGCGGCAACGGCTACGACTTCACGCCGCTGATGGCCTGACGCGCGCGCGGGGTGGCCATCAGCCGCCCTGTCGCGTGAGGTGGGCGAGCGTCGGTGCCGCCTCGCCCTCGCCGGCGGGCCCGTCATGGCCGCATGCGGCATCCAGGCGCGACACACCCTGGCGGCGCATCGCGACACCCACGATCAGGATGTCGATCACCAGCAGCTTGAGGATGCGGCCGATCATCGGCACCTGCGTGGTCGCATTCTCGAACAGGTCGACGGCGATCACCGCGTCGGCCTTGCGCGCCAGCGGGCTGCCGCTGGCGGTGATGGCGATCACCGCGGCACCGCGTTCACGGGTGCGGTCGGCCACTTGCAGCAGCTCCGGCAGGCGGCCGCCGAGGCTGATCAGCACGGCCACGTCACCGGCGCCCAGCACGCCGACCGTCAGCAGCTGCATGCGCGCCTCGGTGCAGGCGCCGGCCGCGATGCCGAAGCGCAGAAACTTGTACTGCGCATCCACCGCCACCGCGGCGTAGGAGCCCAGCGCGCAGAACTCCACGCGGCGCGCGCCGGCCAGCAGGTCGATGCTGCGCTCGATCATGTCGCGGTTGAGGCGGTCGCGCATGGCCAGGATCGCCGAGGCGGAATTGCCCAGCACCTTGGCGCCCAGCTCGGCGGTGGAATCGTCGTTGGTCACCTGCACGTGCGTGATGGGCAGCGTGCCCGTCAGGCCCGAGGCCAGGCGCAGCTTGAAATCGGCCAGGCCCTCGCAGCCGAGCGAGCGGCAGAAGCGGATCACCGTCGGCTGGCTGACACCGGCGGCGCGGGCGATCTCCGCGATCGGCTGGTTGAGCACGGTGCGCGGCTGCGCCAGCACGTATTCGGCCACGCGCAGCTCGGCCGGGCTGAGCCCGGCGCTGGCGCGGCGGATCTGCGTCAGGATGCCGACGCTGGCAGTGGCGTGCAGCGCCTTCAGCTGTGAATCGAGGATCGCCGAGGCGCCGATGAAGGTGGCCTCGGGCGCGGTGATGACGAAGGTCGGGATCGCCGCCACGTAGCGGCTGAAGCGGCCCTTGCTCTCGAAGCGCGCGCGAAAGCCCGAGCGGTCGAAGGCCTCGCCCAGGCGCGGCACGATGGCGCCGCCGATGTAGATGCCGCCGCTGGCACCCAGCGTCACCGCCAGGTTGGCGGCCGCGGTGCCCAGCATGTTGCAGAAGACCTCCACCGTCTCGGTGGCCAGCGCATCGCCGCCCTGCAGCGCGCGTCGCGTGATCTCGACGGCGGTCGGCGGCGCGTCGTCGGCGCGGCCTGCGCGTGCGGCCAGGGCCCGCCAGGTCAGCACCAGGCCCGGGCCGGAGAGCAGCCGCTCGAAGGACACGTGTTCGTACAGCGTCCAGGCATGGCGCAGCACCGCCAGTTCGCGTTCGTCGCGCGGCGAGAAGCTGGCATGGCCGCCCTCCGAGCCCAGCGACACCCAGCCGTCGCCGGCCGGAATCAGTGCCGATACGCCCAGGCCCGACCCCGAGCCCAGCAGCCCCATCGAACTGCGTGGCCTGGCGTGGCCGCCGCCGACCTGGCGCACGCCGCTGCTGTCCAGCCGCGGCAGTGCCATCGCCAGCGCCGTGAAGTCGTTGACCACCATCAGCGTATCGAGGCCGAGCTGCTGGCGCGTGCGTTCGATCGAGAACGCCCAGGGGTAGTTGGTCATGCGCACCTGGTCGCCTTCGACCGGGTTGGGCGTGGCCACCGCGGCGTGCTCCACGCGCAAGCCGGCGGGCACGGTGTCCAGGTAGGCGCGCACGACGGCGTGGAAATCGGCGTGCTCGTCGCAGCGCAGCGATGCCGGGTGCGCCAGGTGGCCGGGTGCCGTCTCGAGCGCGAAGCGGGCCTGCGTGCCGCCAATGTCGACCAGCAGGCGCGGGCTCTCGAACGGGGGCGGCGCCGTGGCTTGCGATGGTGCGGTCGGCGCGGCCGTCATGCCGGCATCACGTCGAGCGCGCGACCGGCGCCGACGAGGGCCGGCGTGGCCGCCGTGATGACCCAGGTCGGTATGGCCGCCAGGTAGCCGGCGAAGCGGCCCTTGTGCTCGAAGCCCTGGCGGAAGGACTCGTCGTCGAAGGCCGCTCCCAGGCGCGGCACGATGCCGCCGCCGATGTAGATGCCGCCGCGCGCACCCAGGGTCAGCGCCAGGTTGCCGGCCACGTTGCCCAGCACGCGGGCGAACAGCCGCACGGCCTGCGCGCCATGCGGGTCCGATCCGTCGACGGCGGCGCGGGTCACGTCGGCCGGTTGCAGTTCGCGGGGCGCCACGCCGTCGAGCCTGGCCAGCGCGTCGTACAGGTTGACCAGCCCGCCCCCCGACAGCACGCGCTCGGCCGAGACATGCCCGAAGCGGCCCCGCAGCAGGGCCAGCACGGCGGCCTCGCGGTCGTCGGTGGCGGCCAGCGTCACGTGCCCGCCCTCGCCGCTCAAGGTGACGAAGCGACCGTCGGGCGCCGGCAGCAGGCCGCTGACGCCGAGTCCGGTGCCGGGCCCGAGCAGGCCGATCGGCGCGCCGGCCACCGCCGTGCCGCGCCCGACAGCCCGCACCTCGTCGGCCCCGAGCACGGGCAGGGCGAGCGCCAGCGCGGTGAAGTCGTTGATGACCAGGCAGCGCTCGACGCCCAGCGCCCGCTGCAGTTCGCTGATCGAGAAGTGCCACGGGTGGTTGGTCATCCGCACCTCGTCGCCGGTGACCGGCGTGGCGATGCCGATGGCGGCGGCGCGTGGCTGCCCGAGCCGGTGTGCAGCCAGATATTCCCGCGCCGATGCCAGCAGCGACGCGCTGTGTACGCAAGGCTGCACCTGCACCTGCTGCAGCGGCGCGCCGGCCCGCGGCAGCCAGGCCCAACGTGCGTGGGTGCCGCCGATGTCCCCGACCAGTCGCGGATAGCTCTCGCCCATGGCACCACCGCCCGTCTGTTGCTGACCCCAGCAGGGCACGGCCCATGCCGTGTAGTAATACAACACTGCGACTCTAGCAATCACCCCCAGTGGGTCGCAATCACGGGTAATCCATGATGCGAACGTGCGCTAAGTCTCGGATGCTAGCCTGATGTGCCCGGTCCGATGCCGAGGATCAATCTGTAGTTTTGTTACCCTGCGCCAGGGTCAGCGCGCTGCGGTCGCGCCGTTGCCGGGTTGGCTGCGGGTGCTGACGGCACAGCTCATGGCCCTGCTCATGGCCTGCGCGATGCTGGTCGCTGCGGCCGACGATGCCCATGCCCAGGGTGCCCCGGCACCGCGCAGCTGGGCCGACGAGGTGCTGTATTTCGTGCTGATCGACCGCTTTGCCGATGGCGACCCGGGCAACAACGCCGGCGTCGACCGCGGCAACCCCGGTGGCTGGCATGGCGGCGACCTGAAGGGTCTGACCCAGCAGCTCGACGAGTTGCGCGACCTGGGCGTCACCGCGCTGTGGATCAACCCGGTGCAGATGCAGCAAAAGCGCGGCATGCCGGCGCAGGCGCCGGGCGTGCCGTCGTTCCGGCACGAGGGCTTCCACGGCTACTGGGTGCACGACTTCGAGGCCATGGAGCCGCGATTCGGCACCGAGGCCGACCTGAAGGAACTGGTCGAGCAGGCGCATCGGCGCGGCATCCGCGTGCTGCTCGACGTGGTGGTCAACCATACCGGCTACACCTCGATCTACGCGGACCGCAAGACGGCGGCCGACGAGGGCTGGGTGCGCGTCGGCGAGGGCAATTGCGAGGTCGAGCCGGTCACCTGCGCGGTCGGCGGGCTGCCCGACCTCAAGACCGAGATCGCCGAGGTGCGTGACCACGTCATCGGCGCCAACATCGCGCTCGCCCGCCGCGCGGGGGTCGACGGCTTTCGCATCGACACCTACAAGCACGTGCCCGGCAACGTGTGGGCCGAGCACCGCCGGCGCACGCGCGCCGAGCTCGGCCCCGGCTTCTTCCTGCTGGCCGAATACTGGGGCGGCACGGCGCAGAGCCTGGATGGCTTCTTCGAGCGCGACGAGGTCGACGCCGGTTTCGACTTCAGCTTCAAGGGCAGCTGCGAGGCCTGGGTGCAGGGGCGCGGCCGCAGCGTGGCCTACGGCGCCTACCTGCGCGGCCGCCACCGGGTGCGGCCGGGCTATGTGCTGGCGCACTACCTGTCGAGCCACGACGAGCCGATGGCGCTGGCCACGCTGGGTGGCGACAAGGACCGCTTCCGCCTGTGCGTCGCGCTGCAGATGACCTCGCTGGGCCTGCCGGTCATCTATTACGGCGAGGAGGTCGCACGCGGCGGCCACGAATGGCCGTTCAACCGCAACGACATGCCCTGGGGCGCGCGCGACATCCTGCCCGGCAAGGGCGTGGCGCGCGACGAGGCGATGCGCGACTTCTACCAGCGCCTGATCCGCATCCGCGCCGAGCACCCCGCGCTGCGGCGCGGCGACTACACGCTGCTGACCCAGCCGCAGGACGCCACCCTGGCCTTCGCCCGCCACGACGCCGCCAGCGGCGACCGCGTGCTGGTGCTGGCCAACCGCGATGAGCGGGCCGCCAGCGTGGACCTGGCCTTGCCCGAAGGCTGGCCGAATGGTGCGCTGACCGATCGCATCGGCGGCGCGGCCATCGAGGTGGTGCAGGGTCGCATCCAGGCCCGCATCGGCGCCAAGTCGGCGCTCGTGCTGGCCGCCACCCCCCCGAAGGCAGCCCGCTGATGGCCTCGATCACCCTCGACCGCATCGTCAAGGCCTATACGCCCGAAGTCACGGTCATCCGCGACCTCAGCCTGGAGATCCGCGACGGCGAGTTCATGGTCTTCGTCGGGCCCTCGGGCTGCGGCAAGTCGACCGTGCTGCGCATGATCGCCGGCCTGGAGACCATCACCAGCGGCACCATGAAGATCGGCGATCGCGTCGTCAACGACGTGCACCCGAAGGACCGCGACATCGCGATGGTGTTCCAGAGCTATGCGCTCTACCCGCACATGACGGTGTACGACAACATCGCCTTCGGGCTGCAGATCCGCAAGATCCCCGACGCCGAGATCAAGAGCCGCGTGCAGCAGGCCGCCGACACGCTGGGCCTGAATGCCTTCCTCGACCGCAAGCCCAAGGCCCTGTCGGGCGGCCAGCGCCAGCGTGTCGCGCTCGGCCGCGCGATCGTGCGCAACCCCTCGGTCTTCCTCTTCGACGAGCCGCTGTCCAACCTCGACGCCGAGCTGCGCGTGCACATGCGCGCCGAGCTGTCCAAGCTGCAGCGCAGCCTGAAGACGACCACGGTCTACGTCACCCACGACCAGGTCGAGGCCATGACGATGGGCCACCGCATCGCCGTGCTGCGCCCCTGCGGCAAGGACCCGTCGGTGGGCAACCTCACCCAGTGCGCCACGCCGATGGAGATCTACGACGCGCCGGCCAACCTGTTCACCGCCGGCTTCATGGGCACGCCGAAGATGAACCTGGTGAAGGCGACGATCAGCGACGACGGTGCCGACGTGCTGGCCTGCGGCACGCGTCTGCCGGTATCGCCGCCGTTCAGAGACGCCGCGCGCCGGTTCAAGGGCAAGGATGTCGTGCTCGGCATCCGCCCCGAGCACATCGGCGCCGCCCACGAGATCGACTGGCACAGCGACACCAGCATCACCGGCACGGTCGAGATCCCGGAGCCGCTGGGCCACGAAGTCATCGTCCACTTCCAGGTGCAGGGGCAGACGATCTCCGGCCGCCTGCGCAGCCACGCCTCGCTGCCGGCGCAGGGCGACCCCATCACGCTGCAGGTCCGCACCGAGGCCATGCACCTGTTCGACCCGGTCAGCGAACAACGGCTGAGCTGAAGCCTTCTTCCCGATCCACCGAGGACCTTCATCATGAACAAACTGCTGATCAAGTCCGCCCTGGCGATGGCCGCACTGGCCGCGGGCGGCGGTGCGCTGGCGCAGGCCGGCGGCGAGCTGGTCGTCTGGCACGCCTACCGCGGCGCCGAGAAGACCGCCTTCGAGAAGGTGGTCGGCCTGTTCGAGAAGACACCCGCCGCCAAGGGCGCGAAGGTCAGCACGCTGGCCATCCCGTACGACGCCTATGCCGACAAGATCAGCGCCGCGGTGCCGCGCGGCAAGGGCCCGGACCTCTTCATCTACGCGCAGGACCGGCTGGGCGGCTGGATCGAGGCGGGCAAGACGGTCGAGCCGATCGACTTCTTCCTCGACAAGCCCACCCGCGACAGCCTGCTGCCGGGCATGCTCGGCGCGATGACCTACAAGGGCGGCGTCTACGGGCTGCCGATCAACTACAAGAGCACCACGCTCATCTACAACAAGGACCTGATCAAGACGCCGCCCAAGACCACCGACGAGATGATCAAGCTGGCCAAGACGCTGACCAATGCGCAGTCGGGCCGCTACGGGCTGGCCTACTGGTATACCAACTTCTACTTCCACTCGGCGCTGATGAATGCCTTCGGCGGCGCGGTGTTCGACAAGGACGGCAAGCTGGTCATCGACAGCCCGGCCACGGTGGCGTCGCTGAACCAGATGATGACCTGGTACAAGAAGGACGGCGTGCTGCCCACCGAGCCGTCCGAGGCGCTGGTGTCGTCGATGTTCAACGAGGGCAAGGCGGCGATGGTCATCAACGGCCCCTGGTTCGTCGGCGAGATCGACAAGAAGATCAACTACGGCCTGGCGGTGCTGCCGGTGGTCGATGCGGCCAAGAAGCCGATGCGGCCCTGGCTGACGATCGAGGGCGCCTACGTGGCCGCCAGCTCGACGAAGAAGGACCTCGCCTACGAGCTCGCGCGCTACCTGACGTCCGAGGAGGCCGGCCTGGTGCTGGCCCTCGAAGGCCGGCAGCTGCACACCAACAAGGCCATCTATGCCAACCCCAAGGTCAGCGGCGACCCGGTGCTCAAGGCCTTCCACGACCAGCTCGCCAATGCCGAGCCGATGCCCAACCGGCCCGAGATGACGATGGTGTGGTCACCGGCGACGACGGCGATGAACAAGATCGTCAAGGGCAACGCGACCGTCGAGGCGGCCCTCAAGGAAGCCGCCGGCACCATGCGCGAGAGCATCGCCGCGCTGCGCAAGTCGAAGTGAGCTGACGCACCGCAACGGCCGCGCCGCACGCCGGGAACCCGCCCCGAGGCCGCCGATGAGCCAACCGGTCACCTGGCTGAACCGGCCCGCGCTGTGGGGGCTGGGCGTGGCGATGGCGGTCGTGCTGGCGCTCACGGCCTGGCTGCACGGCAGCATCGGCACCGACCTGGCGAACCAGCAGCAGCAGCGCAAGGCGGTGCTGGTGGCCAATGCCATCGGCGCGTCGCTGGCCGGCGCCGACGGGCCGGCCGCATCGGATCGCATCCGGCGCTGGCAGGCGGAGCTGCCGGCGCTCGAATCGGCGCAGGTCGTCGCCGGCCGCGAGCTGCTGGCGTCGACGCGCCCCGAGGACGAGGCCCCGCGCGCACTGCGGCGCGAGGAAAAGCCGCTGTTCGACCTCGCCACCGCACTGCGCTCGGCCGGCGAGACCAACGTTGCCGAAGGGGCGGTGCGCAAGAAGACGGTGCAGGTCGACGCATCGGGCGACGGCGCCGTCACCGTCACCGTGCCCTATGTCGTCGACGGCCAGTTCGAGGGCATCGTGCAGGCGCGGCTGCGGCAGCCGCCCGAAGCCGTGGCCGACCGCGGTGGCGGCTGGTTGCTGCCGCTGGCGCTGTTGGGGGCGGCGCTGGTGATCGGCTTCTTCGTCCGCGTGCAGCCCGCGCGCCGCTTCGATGTCGGCCGCGGCATCGCCGTGGTCGCGCTGCTGGCGCTGGCGGTCGGCTTCCAGCAGCAGCGCCTGGGCCGGATGGCCGATGCCACCGTCGCCGCCGACCTCGCCACGTCGCGCGTGCAGGCCGCGGCGGCCGCGGCCTACGGCCGCACGGGCGCGCCGCCGCTGGTGGCCGCCAGCGCCAGCCCGTGGGACACCGATGCCTACGGCCGGCCGCTGAAGCTCATCGCCACCGACGGCACGCTGCTGCCCAGGCCCGACGCGGTGCAGAAGGACTCGCACACGCGCTTCCTCGAGCGCAGCTTCTGGGGCATCGACCTGCTCGGCCTGGTGGTGCTGCTGTTCTTCACCCAGGGCTGGGCCCTGCGCACGGCCAGCGCGCTGCGCGACCATGCCGCCGCCTATGCCTACGTGGCGCCGGCGATGATCGGCATGCTGGTGCTGGTGTTCTTCCCGTTCTTCTACGGCATCGGCCTGGCGTTTACCGACACCACGCTGTTCAACGAGGCGACGCCTTTCCGCGAGCGCTGGATCGGCCTGGACAACTTCATCGCCATCCTGGGTGACTTCAACGTCGTCACCCGGGGCGCCGAAGGCACCGTCTTCAACTACCAGAACTTCTACTGGACGCTGATGGTGACCGTGATCTGGACGATCACCAACGTCGCCGTGGGCGTCAGCGTGGGCTTCGTGCTGGCGATGGCGCTGAATACCGACGGCCTGCGCGGCAAGTGGATCTACCGCATCCTGCTGATCCTGCCCTGGGCGATCCCGAACTACATCACCGCGCTGGTGTGGCGCGGCATGTTCCATCCGCAGTTCGGCGTCATCAACCAGGTGCTGCAGATGTTCGGGCTGCAGCCGGTGGCCTGGTTCGACGGCGTGGTCAGTGCCTTCATGACCGGCCTGGTGACCAACGGCTGGCTGAGCTTCCCGTTCATGATGGTGGTCATCCTCGGCGCGCTGCAGTCGATCCCGAAGGACATGTACGAGGCCGCCGAGGTCGAGGGCGCCACGCGCTGGCAGCAGCTGCGCAGCATCACGCTGCCGCTGCTGCGGCCCACGCTGGTGCCGGCGGTGGTGCTGTCGGTGGTGTGGACCTTCAACATGTTCAACATCATCTTCCTCGTCTCCGGCGGCGAGCCCGGCGGCGCCAACGAGATCCTGATCACCAAGGCCTACAAGATCGCCTTCGAGCAGTACCAGTACGCCTACGCGGCCGCCTACTCGACGGTGATCTTCGTCATCCTGCTGGTCTACGGGTATTTCCAGACCCGCCTGACCCGCGCCACCGAGTCGTACTGAGGAGCACGGCACCATGCGCGGACGCACCCATCACCTGTGGATCCATGCCGGGCTGATCAGCTTCACGCTGCTGGCCATCTACCCGGTGCTGTGGGTGCTGGCGCTGGCCTTCTCGGGCCAGCAGAACGTGGCCATCATCGACCTGCCGAAGGACCCGACCTTCCTCGAGCGGCTGCGCAGCGTGATGCCGTGGCCGGCCCATGTGTCGGTGAAGAATTTCCACGACGTGATGACCGAGCAGCCGTTCGGCCGCTGGCTGCTCAACAGCGTGATGGTGTCGCTGATGACCACGGTGCTGGGCGTCTTCCTGGCCTGCACCGCGGCCTATGCGTTCTCGCGCTTCCGCTTTCCGGGGCGCGACGGCGGCATGCTCGCCTTCCTGGTGTCGCAGATGTTTCCCGGCACGCTGATGCTGATCCCGCTGTTCATCATCATCGTCAAGTGGCTCGGCCTGGGCAACACCTTCTGGGGCCTGGTGATCGTCTATGCCACCACCGCGATCCCGTTCTGCGTGTGGATGCTCAAGGGCTATTTCGACACCATCCCGATCGACATCGAGGAATCGGCGCGCATTGACGGCGCGTCGCCGCAGGTGATCTTCATCCGCATCATCCTGCCGCTGGCCAAGCCGGCCATCGCCATCACCGCGCTGTTCTCGTTCATGACGGCGTGGAACGAATTCATCCTCGCTTCCGTGTTCCTGGAAGCCGAGTCCATGTACACGGCCCCGGTGGGCCTGAGGTTCTTCGTCGGGGGCTTCACCTCCCAATGGGGATTCTTCGCTGCCGGCTCGGTGATCGTGTCGCTGCCGGTCGTCATCCTGTTCCTGTACCTGCAGAAATACCTGGTGTCCGGCCTGACCGCCGGCAGCGTCAAGTAGTCCTTCGTCCACCCAGAGGAGAGCAGACCATGAAGAACCCCCTGTCCCTGCGCGCCATCAGCCTGGCCGCCGTCGTCGCCTTCGGTGCGGCCGCCACCGCGCAGGCCGTCGAGTTCACCGACCCGCGCGGTGACGACAAGGGCCCCGGCAACTACACCTACCCGACCGACGGCGTCTACAAGCCCGGATCCTTCGACCTCGTGAAGTTCTCGGCCACCAGGAGCGGCAACAACGTCGACTTCGCGGTCGACGTCGGCGCCAACCTCGAAGACCCCTGGGGCATGGGCGGCGGCTTCGCGGTGCAGATGATCTTCATCTTCATCAAGACCGGCGCGCCGGGCGGCCAGACCGCCACGCCGAACGGCCTGAACGTGCAGTTCGCGCCCGGGCACGAGTGGAACAAGGTCGTCGTGCTGTCGCCGCAGAAGAAGGCGCGCGTCACCGGCGAGGCCGATGCCAAGCTCGGCGCGATGGCCAAGGACGTGGTGGTGCCCAACATCACGCGCGGCCGCGGCCGCACGATCAGCGGCTCGGTGCCGCTGTCCGAGCTCGGCGGCGACGGCAACGTCGACGGCTGGAGCTACCAGGTGGTGATGCAGTCCAACGAGGGCTTCCCGGCGGCCGGCGACTTCCTGACCCGCAAGGTCAATGAATACGAAGGCCAGCACCGCTGGGGCGGTGGCAACGACGGCGACTGCGACCCGCATGCGATGGACGTGCTCGAAGGCCCCGACGCCAGGCAGGCCGAGATGCTGGCCCATGAGTGCGCGCCCGACGGCAAGTCCAAGAAGATGGCCACGCTGAAGATGGTCAAGAAGTGATCGCCTTCCAACAACACCAGGAGTCAAACCCCATGAACAAGCCCATCCTCAGGCCCGTCGCTGCGGCGATCGGCCTCGTCCTTGCCGCCCCCGCGTTCGCCGTCGGTCTCGATTTCAGCGGCTCGAACATCTACATGAAGTTTCTCGACGGCGACCAGCGCCGCATCAGCCTGGACAGCGGCGACACCGCCAGCGGCGCCGACAACGGCCAGTGGACGGAATTCGAGCTGCGCATCAAGGCCACGATCTCGAAGCAGGTCGAGGCCGGCGTGCGCATCCAGAGCCGCAGCCCGGCGGCCTACTGGACCGACTTCGGCTTTGCCGACGAGACCAAGGGCGTGCGCGCCAAATGGATGAAGCTGCGCGGCGCCTACGTGCTGCTGACGCCGGGCTACCGGTGGCTCGACCAGGCGCTGATCGGCTCCAGCGACTGGGGCCAGTTCGACCCCTTCACCGTCGGCGCGGTGCGCTACATCGACCGCGACAACTACAACGGCCTGTATTTCAAGGGCCCGCTGCCGCTGAGGGGCAGCAGTTGGGAATTCGGCCGCGTCTCGCTGCCCAACTACCTGCAGTCGAACTACGGCCAGGGACCGAGCTGCTGCAGCAGCGACGACACGCAGTTCAACGAAGCGGTCTATATCGGCCAGGCCAAGGCCCAGTTCGGCCCCGCCCGCGTGAGCGCCAGCTACCAGTGGTTCGACGACCACAACCTGTCGGGCACCGATACCAATGACCTCGACGGCCGCGACCGCGAGACCTTCGCCAAGAACAAGGTCTTCATGCTCAAGGGCGAGAGCAGCGTGATCGACGGCATCGACGTCAAGGCCGCCTTCTACCGCTCGCAGTACAAGGCGCCGCTGTTCGACCAGCCCTGGATCAACAGCCCGAAGTCCAACGTCAACGGCAATGCCTACAAGCTCGACCTGGCGCTGAGCGCACTGCCGGTGCCGGGGCTGACCGTCAACTATCAGTATTTCAACATCGGCGCCGGTTTCTACAGCAACACGGCGGCGCGCCGCGAGAGCGACGTGCTGCTCACCGAAGGTTCCGAAGCCGCGTGGTACAGCTGGGGCCAGTCGATCTGGCTCGGCGGCGCGGCCAAGGACTACCAGCAGTCGCCGGCGTCGGCCAAGTGCTTCAGCGGCGGCAGCGGTGGCCGTTGCCGGGGTGACAGCGGCCTGGCCGGCGGGGCCAACGGCCTCGTCGACAACGCCTTCATGGATTTCGACGAGGCGCCCGCCGAGTCGGTGCAGGGCTGGAAGGGCCACACGCTGCTGGTCAACTACGAAGTGGCGAAGGTGCCGCTGGCGCTCGAATACACGCGGCTGGGCTACAACTACAACTGGCAGGACTATTCGCCCACGGGCCCGCTGTCGCACTATTTCGCCGCCGACAACGACCGCAAGACCAGCATCCTGGCCTTCAAGGCCGGTTATGTGCTGCCGGTGGCCGGCGGCGTCGAACTGGGCTTCAAGTACAAGCTGGTCGACGACAAGAACAAGGGCAAGGCCGGCGACGCTGCCGACGACCGCGACACCAAGGACACCGGCTATACCTTCAGCGTCGGCAACCAGCTGTTCCGCGACCTCTACGGCAGCCTGTCCTACGGCCGCTATGCGCGCGACATCACCACCGGTGCCGGCAAGATCGCCAACGACAAGAACATCACCAGCGTGCGGCTGGCCTACAACCTGGCGGGCTTCGAGACCGGTGTGCTGGCGCAGTGGGTCCGCGGCGACGGCGACCCCGGCGAGACCGGCGTGCGCGCCGACATCAAGCAGTACCGCCTGAAGGCCTTCGTGAAGGCGATCTTCTAGGCCATCGGCCCAGCCCGAACCGACCTGCCTGGGCCGGGCGTGCCGCGCCCGGCCCAGGCTCCTTCACCTCTGTTCGAGAGTGCCGATGAAAACGAGTCTTCTGGCCGCCCTGCTGCTGCCCCTGGCGGCACTGGCGCAGCCCGCTCCGCTGCTGGACATCACCGACCCCGAGGGCGACGACGCCGGCGACGGCTCGCTCGTCTATCCGCGCGACAGCGCCTATGCGCCGGGCGACCTCGACCTGCGTTCGCTGCGCGTCCACGCGACCGGATCGGACCTGCGCTTCGAGGCGAGCTTCCGCAACCCCATCCGCGCGCCGGCATCGGCACGCGGCAGCGGCCTGGGCAGCGAAGACCTGTCGCTGTTCGCGCGCCACGGCTTCTACGGCTTCAACCTCGACATCTACCTCGACACCGACCGCGTGCCTGGATCGGGCAGCACGGTGGCGCTGCCGGGCCGGCAGGCCAGCTTCGACCCGGCGCAGGCGTGGGACAAGGCGATCGTGCTGACGCCACGCCCCGAGCTGATGAGGCGCCTGCTCGTCGAGGCACTCGCCAAGGCGTCGCCCGCGGCGCCGACCGACATCGAGACCACGATCGAGCGCTCGGTCTTCTTCGCCACCGACGTGCGCGTACGCGGCCGCACGGTGGCGTTCACGGTGCCGCAACGTTTTCTCGATGCGCCCGCCCTGACCGGCGCGTCGATGACGGCGATGGTCACGCTGGCCAAGCTGAATGTCGAGTCGGGGCTCAGCCTCAACCTGCTCGGCAAGAGCCCGCAATCCCCGCTGGAGCGGGAGACGCTGGGGGCGGCGGCGCCCGAGGCCGGGCGGCCCTTGCTGGCGATGGGCTACAGCGCTGACCGGCCGCCCGCGACGGCGATCGTCGATCTGCTGAGCCCGGACCCGCAGCAGCAGGCGATTCAGCTGGCAGCCGCCGGCAAGCTGACCGGCCTGAACCGCGAAAACCGGTTCGGGGTGGCGGCGCCGGTCCCGGCCGCGGCAACTGCCGCGACGCCGGTGACGGCGCCTGCCGCAGCGGCGAGCGGTTCCTGGTTTTCGCGTGCGCTGGAAAGCGTGGTCGGCCTCTTCGGTGGCGGCGCTGCAGCGCCGGCCGCCGCGCCGGCCGCGGCCACCAACCCGCCCAGCCTGCAATCCCTGATGGCGCCGCAGGCCGCCGCGCCGGCGGCGACCACCGCCCCCGCAACCGTTGCACCGGCGGCGCCGCCGGCTGCCGTGGCGCCGGCAGCACCGGCCGCTGCCGTTGTCGTGGCACCCGTCCCGCCCACCGCCGCGAAGCCGGCCGCCAGGGCCGCCGTCGCGGCACCGGCGGCACCTGCGGCCAGCCGGCCGGCAGCCGGCCCCGCGGGTCAACGCGCGCGCGACGCGGCGTTCTTCGAGGAGCAGGAACTGCGCCTGCGCGCGTTGGACCGGCTGCGCAAGAGCGGCCTCATCTCCGAGACCGAGTACCAGCACAAGCGCAAGGAAGTGCTGGATTCGCTCTGACCCCTGGCTCGGGGTGCCGTCAGCCGCAGCTGCCGCCGTCCCGGGCACGCCTGCAGGCCGGGGCAAGGGCGGCTGGCGTCGGAAGTCAGCGGGGTGATCGACCGGGGGCACCCAGCCGCCAGGCGAAGACATTCTCGGCGCAGCGGTCCAGGCAGCGCCCGCAGCGCAGGCAGTCGACGTCGGCGATGACCGTGCCGATGGCCTGCCGCTGCAGCACCGGCGCGATCACCTGCGGCTCGGGGCAGGTCTGGAAGCAGTCGCCGCAATGGGTGCAGGCCTCGGGCCGGCGTGCCTGCACGTGCAGGCGGCCGAAACGGCCCAGCAGGCCGTAGAAGGCACCCACCGGGCACAGGTGGCCACACCAGCCGCGCCGCAGCAGCAGCAGGTCGCAGACCGCCACGGCGGCCAGCGCCACCGCGCCCGCGCCCCACAGCCCGAAGGCCAGCGCGCGCACGACATGGCTGATCGGATTCAGCAGCTCCCAGGCCACGCTGCCGGTGAGCGCGCTGGCCAGCAGCACGCCGGCCAGCACGACCCGGCGCAGCCGACGGTCGGCCCGCGGCAACAGTGCGCCATGCCAGCCGATGGCGCGGCGCAACGCCTCCACCGCGTCGGTGATCAGGTTGACCGGACACACCCAGCCGCAGTACAGCCGCCCGGCCAGCACGGCAGCCAGCGCCGCGACGGCGGCCGCACCCAGCAGGGCCGGCGCCGCCACGGCATGGCCGGCCAGCGCCGCCTGCAGCACGACCAGCGGGTCGCTCAAGGTCAGCGCGCCGAACCAGCGGCTGCTGGCCAGCGTGCCCTGCACCAGCGGGGCGCCCCACCAGGGCGCACCGGCAAAGGCGGCCAGCAGCGTCAGCTGCACGCCGCGGCGGGCGATCAGCCAGCGCGGCGTCATGCCGTGCCGGCCGGCAGCCGCCGCGTGGCCACGGTGATCGCCGGTTGCGACGCGATGCAGGCCTTCTCGCACAGCCCGCAGCCGGTGCAGACCGCGGCGTCGACGGTGGGCGTCAGCTGGCCGCCGGCGGCGGTGAGCCCGCGCTTCATGGTGATCGCGCGGCCGCGCAGCGGGCAGGCCTTGAAGCAGCTGTTGCACGCGGCAGCACCGATGTAGCTGTAGCAGGCCGCGGCCCGGCTCAGGCTGGCCAGTCCCATGCGTGCGTCGGTGATGCGCAGCGCCGGGCTGCCCAGGGCACCGGTCGGGCAGGCACGCTGGCAGGGCAGATCGGCACACATCGCGCAAGGCGTCTCGCGCGGCACGAAGAAGGGCGTGCCGATGGCCACCGGCGCCCCGTCGCCGGCCAGGCGCAGGCTGCCGAAGGGGCAGGCCTGCACGCACAGCCCGCAGCGCACGCAGGCGGCGTCGAATTGGCCCTCGGGCACGGCGCCCGGCGGGCGCAGGGCGCGCGCGGCGTCGGGGCGGGCCTGTTCGTGCCGGCCGCGGGCCAAGCCCAGTCCGGCCACGCCGGCCAGCGCCAGCGCCGAGCCGAGCAGCCGGCGGCGGCGCAGGGGGCGACGGCGGCCCGGCCCGATCATGCCGTGGCGAACCCTCAGGCCGTGGCCTGCACGCTCAGACCCAGCTCGCGCATCATGGCGTCGCGCATGAGGAATTTCTGCGGTTTGCCGGTCACCGTGACCGGCAATTCGTGCCCGAAGCGGATGTAGCGCGGCAGCTTGTAGTGCGCGATCTGGTCGCGGCAGAAGGCGCGGATCTCGTCCTCGGTGCAGCCTCGCCCGACCTGGTGATGATCCAGGCGCACAGTTCCTCGCCATATCGCGCATCGGGCACGCCGAAGACCTGCACCGCCGCCACCTTCGGGTGGGTGAAGAGAATTCCTCGACCTCGCGCGGGTAGACGTTCTCGCCGCCGCGGATGATCATGTCCTTCACGCGGCCGACGATGTTGCAGTAACCCTGTTCGTCCAGCGTGGCCAGGTCGCCGGTGTGCATCCAGCCGTCGCGCACGGCATCGGCGGTGCGCTCGGGGTCGTCCCAGTAGCCCTGCATCACGCTGTAGCCGCGCGTGCACAGCTCGCCCTTGACGCCCACCGGCAGCGTGCGACCTTCGAAGTCGACGATCTTCACCTCCAGATGCGGCAGGATGCGGCCCACCGTGGCCACGCGCTTGTCGACCGGGTCATCGGTGGCGCTCTGGAAGCTCACCGGGCTGGTCTCGGTCATGCCGTAGGCGATGGTGACCTCGGTCATGTGCATGTCGCGCTGCACGCGGCGCATGACCTCGATCGGGCAGGGCGCGCCGGCCATGATGCCGGTGCGCAGCGTGGACAGGTCGAAGCGCGCGAAATCGGGGTGGTCGAGCTCGGCGATGAACATCGTCGGCACGCCGTGCAGCGCGCTGCAGCGTTCGGCCTGCACCGCCGCGAGCGTGGCCACGGGGTCGAAGCCCTCGCCGGGGAAGACCATTCTGGCGCCCGCGCTCACGCAGGCCAGCACCGACAGCACCATGCCGAAGCAGTGGTAGAGCGGCACCGGGATGCACAGCGCATCGGCCTCGGTGAAGCGCATGCAGCGCGCCACCGCGATGGCGTTGTTGACGATGTTGTGGTGCGTCAGCGTGGCACCTCTTGGGCGCGCCGGTGGTGCCGCTGGTGAACTGGATGTTGATGGCATCGAAGGCATCGAAGGCGGTCGGCGGCGGCAGTGCGGCCACGACCGGCGCGCCAGAGCCAGCAGCTGCGACCAGTTCATCATGCCGGCGGTGGTTTCCTCGCCCAGCCGCACCACCTGGCGCAGCCGGGGCAGCCGCGCACTGCGGCCGCTGGCGTCCACGCCCAGGTTCTGCAGCAGCCCGAGGTAGTTGCTGGACTTGAAGGCGGCGGCGGTGACGAGCACGCCCACGCCCGCCTTGTCGAGCGCGTAGGCCAGTTCGTGCAACCGGTAGGCGGGGTTGATGTTGACGAGGATGGCGCCGATGCGCGCGGTGGCGAATTGCGTCAGCAGCCATTCGCTGCGGTTGGGCGACCAGATGCCGACGCGGTCGCCCTGATCGACGCCCAGCGCCTGCGGGCCCGGCGGCAGCCGCTTCCACCGCCGCCAGCAGCTGCGCCAGGTGAAGCGGTGGCCCTGCTCGACGAAGACGGCGGCGTCGCGGTCGGGCCAGCGCGCCGCGGTGGCGGCCAGCAGATCGAAGACGGTGGCCTCGGACCGCGGCTCGTCGCTGCGGCCGCGCACATGCGACAGGCCGCCGATGGGGGCGCGGGGTCGGTGCTCATCGAGGTCTCCGGGGTGTTGCTCAAAGACCGTGTCCGCCGCTGCCGTTGAGGCCGTAGGCCGCGAGCGTCGCCGACGGCAGTTCGTCGAACATCAGCTTGTAGTGCCGCGTGAAGTGGCTGGCGCTGGCAAAGCCCAGTTCGCTGGCCAGTTCGGTGATGGGCTGGCCGGCACGGGCCTTGAGC
>JADJYX010000015.1 GCA_016719535.1 Rubrivivax sp.
AGTGTCGTCTCGTAGGTGCCCGGCCGCGCGACGAAACCATAGGCCAGGCGCGAAGTCGGCGCGCGCCACGGTGCTGGTGTGCACGCGCACGAGAAGGGGTAACCAGGCGCGCACGTGGTCGCCGACGTCCTCGCCGGCGACAGAGAAGCGCTGTGCTGCCCCCTTGCCGTCGTAGATGCGGCGCACCTGCGCCAGCGCGGCATCGGCATCGTCGAGAAGCGGGTCGGGGCGATGTACAGCGGGAGCCTGGTCATACGGGCCTTGGTCGTCTTCTGGCGCAGCAGCCCCTGGCCCAGGGCGGCAGGGTGCGACCGCTGCGGAGCGCCGCAGGTCGCCGTCCGCCTCACACCACCTCGGCATCCTTGCGTGCCGTCGCCCGCGCCTTCCGCCAACGTTCGGCAAACGCCGCCAACTCGTGCGCCGGCATCGGGCGCCGTATGTGGTAGCCCTGCCCCTCGTCGCGACCCAGCCCGCGCAACGACTCGTGAACGCCCGCGTTCTCGACGCCTTCGGCCACCACGGTGAGGCCCAGGTTGTGTGCCAGGTCGATGGTCGACGCACGATCTTGGCGTCGCCCGGGTCGTTCCATCGCCATCACGAAGCTCTTGTCGATCTTCAGTTCGTCGACCGGCAGCCGCTTCAAGTACGCGAGCGACGAGTAGCCGGTGCCGAAGTCGTCGATCGACAGCTTGAAGCCCATGCCCGACAGGCGCGTGAGCGTGTCCAGCGCGCTGCGGGTCGTCCATGATGGCGCTCTCGGTGATCTCCAGGCAGAAGGCCTCGGCCGGCACGCGGTGCTTGAGCAGCATGGCGTCCAGCTTCTCGGGCAGCTCCAGATCCAGCAGGTCGCGGGTGGACAGGTTCACCGACACGCCGCAGCCCGAGCCGCGCCAGCAGCGCGCGCCTGCGCGTGCCGAAGCCTCGAACATCCACAGCGTCAGCTGGCGGATGAAGCCGGTCTGCTCGGCAAACGGGATGAACTGCATCGGCGGCACCAGGCCGCGCGGGTGGGGTGCTGCCAGCGCACCAGCGCCTCGGCGCCGACCACCGCGCCGGTGCCCAGCGCCATCTTGGGCTGAAGGAACAGGCGCAGCTCGTCCTGTTCCACCGCCTGGCGCAGCTCGCCGAGCAGCGACAGCGTCTGTGCACTGGCGGCGTCGAGCGCCGGGTCGTACATCAGCACGCCGCTGCCGCGGTGCTTGGCGGCGTACATGGCCACCTCGGCCCGGCTGATCAGCGCGTCCCGGCGTCGGCCGCATGCGCGGGCCAGCAGGCGATGCCGATGCCCGCGCCCATGTCCACCTATGTTCCTCCAGCGTCAGCGGCTGCTCGAAGGCCGCGGATGCGCTGCGCCACCGACGCGGCCAGCGCCGCGTCGCCTGAGCGCAGCAGCACAGGCGGAACTCGTCGCCCGCCAGGCGCGCCACCAGGTCGCCGTCGCGCACCACCTGCCGCGTCAGGCGTTCGCCCACGCCCTGCAGCAACAGGTCGCCCAAGCGCAGCAGCCGAGCACGTCGTTGACATGCTTGAACCGATCGAGGTCGAGCATCAGCACGGCCACCGGCGCGCGTGACTCGCCAGCCTCGGCGATGGCCTGCGCGACGGCCTTGCCGAACTGCGCACGGTTGGGCAGGCCGGTCAGCCGGTCCCAGTAGGCCAGGCGCGGATCTCGCGCCTGCGGCCGCCGACGCTGACACGCATGGTCGAACGCGCCAGCTCGCCGATCTCGTCGCTGCGGTGCAGGCCGCGCACCGGCGTTGCATAGTCGCCCGAGCCGAGGCGCTCGGCGGCCTCGCGCCAGCTGGCGCAGCGGCGTGGTCACGCGGCGGGCCGTCCACAGGCTGCCGAGGCCGAACGAGGCCAGGCCCGCAGCGGTGATCGCAGCGCCAGCGTCCCTGCAGCCTGGGCGGCGCCAGCGCATCGTCGACGGAACCAGCCAGCCGCAGGTGCGCCCGCTCGCGCCGGCCCGCCCCGCGCGTCGTCGCCACGGCCGTGTGCGCCGACCGTCGCCGCCGCAGCGCGTCGCCATCGGCCGGGTCTGCGCCGTCCGCGCGCTGCGCGGCAGCAGCATTGGCGCCCGCCTGCACTGCGGGCCCCGTCGGGCTGGGCAGGCGCAGCGCCACGTGCACGCCCGACAGCGCCTGCATGTCGTCGACCAGCGCCTGGTCGATCGGGAAGCCCATCGCCAGCCAGCCGATCGGCAGCGGCGCCTTCAGCGGCACGGGCTGAGGCTGCAGCACGGCTCGCCGGGCAGCCGCACCGCCGCGCGGCCGCCGTCGGCACGCGCGCCAGCGCCAGCGGCCGATGCCGCAGGCGGGATTGCGGGCCCTGGCCGCTGACGGCCAGCAGCCGGTCGGTGCCCGATCCAGGCGGCATCGGCGGCGCCGATGCGCGCGGCGTGGTTCTCCAGCGCCGAGCGCAGTGTGCTGCGGTCGCCGCTGGCCACCGCGGCGCGAAAGCCGTAGTCAGCCGCCAGCAGCGCGGCGCCCTGCACCAGCGTGGCGCCTGCTGCGGCAAGCAGGGTCCCCCAGACGCGTTCGCCGACCTCGACCTGCGTCAGCGTGCGCCGGGCCGCCGCTTCCAATGCTGGCGCGGATGGCCCAGAAGCCCGCCGCCTGCACCACCAGCAGCAGCGCCAGGAAGACGGCGACGATGCGCGTGGACAGCCGTTGAGTGCGCGCCGTCATCGGACCCCAGGTTCATGTCTTCGCACCCTCCACGCCCTGCACCGCCAGCCGCAGCTGCGCCTGGCCGCACCCTGCGCCGGCAGCTGCAGTGCGGCCCGCGCCGGCGCGCCGGTGGCAGGTCGGCGTGCCAGGCGCGCAGCCGGTAGCTGCCGGGCGGCACGTCGTCCAGGCGCAGTCGGCCATTGGCGGCGGTCTGGCCATGGTGCGGCGTCTCGACGATCACCACCCAGGCGGCCATGGTGTCGTGGATGTTGCAGCCCAGCACCGCGATGCCGGGTTGGTCGAAGACCACCGGATGGGCCGGCGTGCCGATTAAGGAGCTTGAGCTCGAAGGTCTTGGCCGGCGAGAACGAATAGACATGGTGCCGCACCGTGTCGCGGTTGGGAAAGCTCACCGCCGTGCCCACCGTCACCACCGTCACCGCCTTGCGTGAAGCGCGCCGGCCTGTTCGACCGCCACCCCACGCAGCGGCCGGCTGGCGGCGCGTGCCGAGGGCGATTCGAGGAAGACCACCGCGCCGCCGGCGGCTTGCCGTCGCGGCCGAGCACCTCGACATCGAGCGCGGCCGCACCGGCAACCGGTGGCGCGAGCGCAAGGGCGAGCAGGGCGCCGAATCGCATCTCAGTACCGAACGGCCGTTCCGAAGGGACTGAGCGTTCCCTCGAGGGGCAGCGAGCGTGAGGGCGCCAACTCAGGGCTCGACGGCGAGGCCGCGGATGGGTGCGCCGTCACCCACGGTGCCGATGAAGCGCGCATGGCCGCTGGCCAGGTCCACCTCGTACAGCCGCGTGCCGCCAAGGGTCGTCGGTCGCAGCGCGGCGAAGGCGGCATTCGAGACGTCGGCGATGTCGAGGGCCGGATCCGACAGCGGCCCGGGCCGAGCGCGCCGACGGTGCGCAGCTGCCCGCCGTTGGGCGACAGCACCGGCTGCACGCCCTCGCGCGAGCCCTGCAGCACCAGCGTGCCCAGCGAGCGGTCGATGGCGTAGTTGGTGGTCAGCTTGTCGTCGGTCCTGTTGTAGGTGTAGGCGGCGCCCGCGAGATCGGGCCGCCGGCCCTCATGGGTGTCGCCGCGGGTGTAGGTCAGCGCGGCATCGGGCTGCACGCCAGGCCGGTCGGGGTCGCCGTCGACGGTCTGGCCCGTATCGGGGTGCAGCCGCAGGTTGAGCTGACCCGCGACCACGCGGATGCGGTCGGCCGCGGGGTTGAAGTCGAGCCGAAGCCGCGTCCTTGCGGCGGCGCTGCCGGCGGCGGTTGCCGATGAGGCCATGCGGCCGCTGGCCGCGTCGATGGTGAACAGCTGGCCCCGGTGCGACAGCCCATACAGCAGGCCGCGGGCGACGCGAGTCGATGCCCACCAGCGTATCGCCCGTCGGCAGCGAGCAGTGGCTTGCGGTCGAGGATGCGCCGCGGCTGGCCCGGCGTTCAAGCGGATCAGCTGGTGGTCCTGCGTGACGGCCAGCAGCATCTCCCGGCGCGGCGGGCCCTCGGCTTCAGGTGCGGAGGCGCAGGCCGTCAGCAGCGTGGCGGCGACGACCAAGGGCACGAGCACGGACTTCGACATGGGCAGCGGCAGCGGGTGAACGGCAGATCCTGTGCATATCGGCCAGCCGGCCGGTCGACTTGAACAGGCGCCCTGTGTCGCGGCGGCCGCTGCGCACCGGGCTGCGGCTACCATGAATCGGCCATGCCACCGCCCGAATCCATCGACACCCTGCTGGAGCGCGAGGCCCCGCTGCAGGTTCTGCGGGCCGCGCTGCAGCGCGCACGTTCGGGCCAGGGTGGCTGCGTGGTGATCAGCGGCGAAGCCGGCCACGGCAAGACCAGCCTGCTGCGGGCCCTGGCAGCGGCACCGTCGGTGCCGCTGCAATGGCTGTATGGCGCCTGCGACCCGCTGCACACGCCGCGGCCGCTGGGGCCGCTGGTCGACCTGTCGCCATCACTGCCCCCGGCGCTGGGCGAGGCGGTGCACGCCGCGCGCACCGACAACGGCCTGTTCCCCGCGCTGCTGGACTGGCTGCGCCGCACGGCGCCGATGCCGGTGCTGGTGATCGAGGACCTGCACTGGGCCGACGACGCCACGCTGGACGCCGTGCGCTACCTCGGCCGGCGCATCGCCACCGTGCCGGCGCTGCTGGTGCTGACCCTGCGCGACGACGAGGCGGTGGCCTGGTCGCCGCTGCGGCGCACGCTGGCCCAGCTCGACGCCACCGTCACCGGGTGGATCCGGCTCGAAGCGCTGTCGCCGGCCGCGGTGCACGCACTGGCGCAGGCGCAAGGTCGCGACGGCGACGAACTGCACCGCCTCACCGGCGGTCACCCGCTGTTCGTGCAACAGGTGCTGGCGGCGGCGCCGGGCCGGATGCCGACCTCGGTGCGCGAGGCCGTGCTCGACCGCCTGGACACGCTGGATGCCGGCAGCCGCGAAATCGCCGCCATCGTCAGTGCTTCGCCCGGGGGACTGGAATGGCCGCTGCTGGCCACGCTGCACCCGGCTGCGGCCGCCGGCCTGGATGCGGCCGTCGGCCGCGGGCTGCTGCAGCTGCAGGGGTCGATGGTGAGCTTCCGGCACGAGCTGGCGCGCCAGGCCGTCCACGATGCCCTGCCCGCGGGGCGTCGCCTGCAACTGCACGCGGCGCTGGCCGACGCGCTGGCCGCGCAGCCGCCGCGTGCGGGCCTGCTGGCGCGCCGCGTGCATCACGCCCGCTGGCCGCGCGCCCGGCCGAGGTCTGCCGGCTGGCACCGGCGGCCGCCGACGAGGCCTTGCAGGTGTCGTCGCGCCGTGCGGCCGTCAGCCTGCTGACGCTGGCGGTGGACCACGCCGCCGCGGCCGAGGTGCCGGCCGGGCAGCGCCGGGACTGGCTGGAACGGCTGGGCCGGCTGCGCAGCAGCCTGCAGGACGTGCCCGGTGCGCTGCAGGCCTGGCAGTCGGCGCTGGCGATGCACGAAACCGCGGGCGATGCCGCCGGACAGGTGCGCTGCCGCGCCAACCTGGCGCTGCTGCTGTCGCCGCGGCCCGAGGCCCTGGGGCATGCGCAGCGGGCGCGGGCGCTGGGCGACACGCTGGCGCCGGGTGCCGAACGGGTGCTGGCCTGTTATGCGCTGGCGGTGGCGCTGGCCAATGGCGGCCAGGTGGCCGAGGCGCTGGCGCCTGCGCGCGCGGCCGTGGCCGCGGCCGAGGCGGTCGTCGGGTTGCCGGGGCAGGGGTCCGCCGCGCTGGCGGCGCTGACGCAGGCGCTGTCGGTGTGCGCGTCGGTGGAACTGAGCCTGGCGTCGTCGGCAGCCGGCCGCGATGCTCGAACGCAGCATCGCGCTGGCCACCGAGGCGCGGCTGGCCGAGCAGGCGGCGGCGGGCTGGGCCAACCTGGCCGGGCTGTGCCTGATGCACGGGCGCTATGCGCAGCTGGCGGCGGCGGCCGCGCGCGGCCTGGCCCATGCGCTGGCGCACGACATGGACGCGGCGGTGTCGCAGCTGCGGCTGCGCCAGGCACTGGGCCTGATCGAGACCGGTGACTGGCCGCAGGCCCAGCAGGTGCTGGCGCAGCTCGAATCGGCGCCCGGCGCCACCGACCGCACACGGGCCACCACGGCCGTCGCCCGCGCGCGGCTGCAGGCACTGCGCGGCGAGGCCAACGAGGCCGCGGCCTGGCAGGCGCATCTGGCGGTGGCGCTGGCCGGGCACACCGAATTTGTCGCCGCGGACGTGCTCGGCTATGCGGCCGAGGCGGCCTGGCTGCGCGGCGATGCGGCGCTGGCGGCGGCGCTGGCGCAGCAGGCCGAGCCGTCCGCCACCGGCCCCTGGCTGCGCGGTCGCCTGCGCGCCTGGCAGCGGCGCAGCGGGCGACCGGTCGCGGGTGAAGCCGTCGAGGAGGCGGCGCCCTTTGCGCTCGAAGCCGCGGGCCACTGGCGCGAGGCAGCCGCGGCCTGGCAGGCGCTGGGCTGCCCGTACGAGGCCGGGCTGGCCCTGCTGGCTGGCGACGAGCCCGCCCTGCGCCAGGCGCTGGCGGCCTTCACGGGGCTGGGTGCGCGGCCGGCGGCGGACATCACCCGGCGGGCGCTGCGCGCGCGCGGCGCCCGCGACGTGGCGCGCGGGCCCTACCGGCGCGCCGGGCGCGATGCCTGGGGCCTGACGGCGCGCGAGCAGGACGTCGCCCGGCTGCTCGTGCAGGGCCTGGGCAATGCCGAGATCGCGGCGCGGCTGCACCGTTCGGAGCGCACGGTCGAGCACCATGTCTCGGCGGTGCTGGCCAAGCTGGGGGTCAGAACGCGCGCGCAGGCGGTCGCCCGGCTCGCGTCGACGCCCTGAGGCTTGGGGGCCGCGCGGCGAAATCTGGTACCGTCACGCAAGACCCGTCCGCCGGCCTTGCGCATGCTGTGGTTCGACGGACGCGTGCGGCATCGCACGCGCCGGCCGATTCACAGCGGAGGAATTCCTCATGATCGACAGCAGGACACGGACATGGCGACGGGCGTTGGCGCGCGCCGGCGTCGGGGTGGCCATGGCCGGCGCCGCCCTGACCGGCGCGCTGGCCGCGCCGGTGGAACTGGCCTCGGCCTACGTGAAGGCCGATCTGACCGAGTGGGGTCGGCGCACCGACTCGTCGTTGCCCGAGTCGGGGACCTTGAACCGGCTGGTGCAGATCAGCCAGGGCGCCCTCGATCCGCCGGTGTCGATCACGATGCCCATCGGCAACAGCCGCGCCTTTCCGCACCCGCGGGGGGAGACCGCGAAGGTGACGATGCATGCCGACGCGGCGGGCACATTCTGGGCCGGTGCGTCGACGTCGTTCATCCCCGCCGACTATGGGCCGCAGACGGTCGCGACGGCCCACGAGGCGGTGGTGAACATGACGCTGCGTTACGGCTTCCAGAAGTTTGCCGACGATGCCCGGCTGACGATCGACATCGCCGGCGCCGACTTCGGCGGCATCGACGGCAACCTGCACGAGTCCTTCTTCTTTGCCGGCTTCGACCTCGACGTGATCCTCAGCCGCTTCGGCCCCAACGTGACCCCGCAGACGACCGTGCTGTCGCACCGGGCCGCGGTCTGGAGCATCCTGCAGCCGGCGGGGGCCTTCAAGCTCGGCGACAACCAGGGTGACCTCGAGGACTCGGTGCACTTCGAGCCTCTGTGCGGCTATTCACCCAGCGTCCATTGCAACGCGGGGAGCGGCAGGTCGGCGGCATCGGCTTTCTCGACGCGCTCAGCCGCGACATCGACCTCGGCGACATCGAGGTCGGCGAAGCCTTCGCGATCCGCTACGAGCTGAAGGTCTGGGCCTATGCGCCCGGGGCGAGTCGGTGTCGTGGTCGTATTTCCGCGATCCGCTGGCGGGCGACGGCAGCCCGGAGCGGCCGGCGGCGCCAGCTTCACGCACAGCGGACTGAGGGCGGCACGGGTGCCCGTCGACGACATCGTCGTCGGCGGCCCGTCGACGGTGCCCGAACCGACCACCGCGGCGCTGCTGCTGCTGGCTGTGGCGGCCGCCGGCGCCAGCGAGCGCCGTCAACGTCGACCCCGCCGGCCCTGCTGAAACCGCAGCGGGCGCAGCCAGAAGCGTCGCACCCGCGCCGATGGCCGCCACTGCCGACCCGCGGGGTCGACTCGAGCCGTCGGCCGGCGCCACAATGCGCGCCGGCCTTGCTGTTCCGGGCCGAGGGGTGGTGATCGATGGCGGTGGTGCGATGGGCGATGGCGCGCTCGGGCGTGCGGGCGGCGGGGGCGCTGCTCGCCGCCTGGGTGCTGGCGACCGCGCCCGCCGCCGCGACGCCGCTGCGCGTGAGCGTGCAGGGCCTGGACGATCCGGGGCCGGCGACCACCGTTCCGGGCAGCACGGCACCGGCGCTTCGTGGCCGCCACCGATGCGCCGCCGGCGCCCCCGGCGCCGCCACGGCCGAGCGCCGGTCCGCCGAGGGCGAAGACGGCGAAACGGCCCTCACGCCCACCCATGAGCTGCCGCACGGCGTGGCCGGCCCCGACCTCAACCTGCCGCACCCCGACGAAACCGACGGTGTCGCGCGGCTGCTCGAGGGCGCCGGTGCGGTACCGGTGGTGCCGCTGGTGGCCGAACGCCGGCTGGGCGAATTTGCACCGCCGCCGCCGGCCGCGCGGGCCGATGCCATCGACGGCCCGCCAGCCGATGCCGAGCCGCTGCCCGACCTGCCGGTGGTCGACGTGGATGCCCTGCGTCAGCAGCGCCTGCTGGTGATGATGGTGGTGGTGCCGCTGGTGCTGGCCGCCACCGCCGCGTGGTGGTGGGTCGACCGCGGCCGGCGCCACCCGCGTCGCACCCGCCGCAGCGTTCGCCGGAGCTTGCGCGAGCGTCATGGCTGATCAGCCCCCGGCCTCGTCGACCAGCACGCCCTTTTCCAGGTGCACCAGTCGGTGCGCGCGTGCCGCGGCCTTGGGGTCGTGGGTGACCATGACGATGGTCTTGCCCAGTTCGGCCACCAGCCGGTCCAGCAGCGACAGCCCCTCCTCGCCGGTGGCGCGGTCGAGGTCGCCGGTGGGCTCGTCGGCGACGATCAGCGTCGGGTCGGTGACGATGGCGCGCGCAATGGCCACCCGCTGCTGCTGGCCGCCCGACAACTCGTTGGGATGGTGGTCGGCACGGTCGGCCAGCTGCACCAGCTGCAGTGTCTGGCCCACGCGCTCGCGGCGCTGGCGCGGCGTCAGCGTGGTCAGCAGCAGCAGCAGCTCCACGTTCTCGAACGCCGTCAGCACCGGCATCAGGTTGTAGAACTGAAAGATGAAGCCCACGTGCCGCGCCCGCCAGTCGGCCAGCGCGCCGTCGCCCAGCGTGGCGATGTCGGTGCCGGCAATCTGGATGGTGCCGCCGCTGGGTTGGTCGATGCCGGCGATCAGGTTCAGCAGCGTGCTCTTGCCCGAGCCGCTGGGGCCCATCAGCGCGACGAAGTCGCCGGCGCGCACGTCGAGGTCGATGCCCAGCAGCACCGGGATGTCCTGTTCGCCGCGTCGGTAATGCTTGGCCAGGTCGCGGATGCGGATCAGCGGGGCCTCGGCGGCGTCCACCGGCGCCGTCACTTGCCCGTCACGGCCTCGCGCGCGCCGGCCTTCAGCTGCTCGGGTGGCGACAGCACCAGGCGGTCGCCGGGCTTCAGCGTCGCACCGGTCAGTTCGAGCGTATCGCCCAGCGTGCGGCCCGTCGTCACCGGCACCGCCTCCACGGTGTCGCCCTGGATGCGGAAGACCAGTGCCCGCCCGTCGCGCTGCACCACCGTCTTCGGGTTGACCGCCGTCACCGGCCGGTCGTCGCCAGGCCCTGGCGCCTGCGACAGGAAGGCCACCTTGGCGCTCATTTCGGGCAGGATGCGCGGGTCCAGGCGCTCGAAGCGCACCTTGGTCATCACCGTGGCCTTGGCACGGTCGACGGTGGGCACGATGCGCGCCACGCTGCCGCGAAAGCGCGCCTCGGGCAGGGCGTCGAGCGTGATCTCCACCGGCTGGTCGATGCGCACCAGGCCGACGTTGGCCTCGGCGACATCGGCCTCGACCTCGAGCGTGCCCATGTCGGCCATCGTCACCACCGCGCCCGAGGTGCCGGCGGCGCTGGAAAACGGCGTGATCATGTCGCCGACGTTGGCGTTCTTCACCAGCACCACGCCGTCGAAGGGCGCGCGCACCTCGGTGTTGTCGCGGTTGACGCGTTGCGCCTGCAGCTGCGCCAGCGCCTGTGCCTGCCCGGCGCGTGCCGACGCGATGCCGGCCTGCGCCAGGGCCAGCGCGGCACGTGCGCTGTCGGCGCACCGCCGCGTCGCATCCAGCGCCTGCGGCGACACGAAGCCCTGCTGTTCGAGGCCGCGAATGCGCTGCAGCTCGGCGTCGGCATTGCCCAGCTCGACCTGCGCCTGGCGCAGTTGCGCATCGGCCTGCGCCTGGCCGGCGCGTGCCTGCGCCAGCGCCGCCTCGGCCGCGGCGATGGCGGCCTGCACGTCGCTGGCGTCCAGCCGCGCGATCAGGTCGCCGGCCTTGAGTGCGCTGCCTTCGCGCACGCGCAGCTCCACCAAGCGGCCGGTGGCCTTGCTGGCCACCGACGCGCGGCGCTGCGCCACCACGTAGCCCGAGGCATTGAGCTGCGCGAAGCGGGCCGTCGGCCAGGCCGTGGCCACCGTGCTGGCCTGCACCTCGGTGCTGCGCGGGGCCATCACCGCGGCACCGGCGCCCACCAGCAGCAGCGCCAGCAGCACCCAGGGCCAGCGCCGGCGGCGGCGGCGCAGCGGCGCGGTGCGGGCGTCCTGCAGGGATGCCAGGGTCGGAGCCGGGGCGGCCGGGGACGAGGGGGTTGGCGCGGGCACGGCGTCGCTCATGGCCGCGAGCTTACGCGGTTGCGGTCAGGGGGTTGATGCCCCCATCACCGAGGCTGACCTCGCCGCCGTACCGTCGACGCGCGGCATCGGACCGCATCACTTCCTGCAGCCCGCGCGAGGCCGACCGTAACCGGCCGGTAACGCCAGGGGTCTGCAATCGAGTCATGTCCTTGTCGCTTCTACCGCCGATGAGGCCTGCACAGGGCGGGTCCGGCAGCTTCCCGCGCGTGCTCGGGCTGGATGCTCATGGGCGCGCCTCGCCCGCCGTGTGCCGGTCACTGTGCGGGCCCTGCGCGCCGGTCCGGTGTCGTTCCAATGGGCTGCTGGAAATCGAAGGGGATGCGATGGCGCTTTCGCGCCTGCTGCGCCGCGCGCGGGATCGTGGCCAGGCCTGCGTCGCAGTGCCCCGTTCGGGCGCCCTGCCGGCCACACTGCGCTGCTGCCGGGTGGCCGATGGCTACCAGCTCGAGCTGCACCTGCCGGAAGACGTGCTGGTCGACCAGCAGGCGCTGCGCGAGATGTTCGCCCTCACGCCCAGCGAGGCCGGCGTCGCCGCGGGGCTGTGCGACGGTCTAGCGCCCGCCGACCTGGCGGCCAGGCTCGGCGTACAGGTCAACACGGTGCAGGCCCACATCAAGCGCGCGCTCGCCAAGACCGGCTGTCGTCGCCAGGTGGAGCTGGTCGCGCTGCTGCTGCGCAGCGCTGCTCGAAGCCGGTCAGGCCATGCCGACGCATCCGCTACGCGGCCGCAGATCCACTGCGCTGCGCCGCCGATCGCGCCAGCAGCGCCTGGTGCACCGGGTGACGGTGCATGAAGCTCTCGAGGAAGGCTGCCGGCACATGGGGCCGCGCACGGTCGATCCAATCCGCGCCACTGGCCAGTGCGATCGCAGCCAGTTCGTGCCGGCCGCCCGCCTGCGCGGCCTGGTGCACGAGCCAGCATAGTTCGACGCGGCTCATCCCATACAGCTCGTGACGGCGAGCCTCGTCCCATGCCCGTTGTGCCATGCAGGCCGCATCGTCGCCGCGGCCCAGCCGGCGCAGCGCGTCGGCAGTCAGCGCGCAGGCCACGGCGAGCATGGCCTCGTCGTTCCACGCCTGGGCGTCGGCCAAGATGCCCTCGGCTGCCGCCAGCGACTCCTGCGCTGGCAAGGCCTCGGCCAGCTGGGCGCGCAGCGTCAGCTGGTTGCGTCGAAACAGCTGCGGCCCGTCGGTAGCAACGGCTTTTCGCAACGTATCCAGCACCGGCTCACCGGCCATGAGGGCCAACCGGCACTGTTGCATCAGCCGGCCGATGCGCCGGTCGACCGCGGTGTCCGCCGGCAACGGTGACAGCGCCCGCCGCGCGCGCGCGAACTGCCCCAGCCGGAAGTACGCCGTGAACAGGCGCGCTTCGGCCACCACCAGCCAGTCTTTCGAGTCGGTGGCCGCGAAGTGGTCTCGCGCCTGCGTCGCCAGCGACAGCGCGCGGTCGAAGCGGCCCCGCTCGATGTCCAGGGTGGCCCCGTGCAGCAGCATCGCCATCGAGGGGTTGCTGCGTGGGCGATGCAGGCGGTCCCACAAGGCCAGGGCCAGCTCGTACTGCGCGGCCGCGGCGTCCGGCCGCCCAATGGCGCGGTAGGCCGGCACAAGGTTGCTGCGCTCGTTCAACTCGGCCACCAGATTTCCGTCCGCCTGTGCATGCGCGGCTGCGCGCAGGCTGGCGCGCAGGCTGGCCTGGTAGTCGCCGCCGTAGTACAGCGCCACCCCTTTGGGGCCGTAGTACAGCCAGGTGGCCTGGCTCGGCGGCAGGCGATCGGCGATGCCATCCAAGCCATCGATCAGCGCCCGAGCGCGCTCGTGCCGCCCCTGGATGGCCAGACCCAGGATCAGGAAGCCGGCGGCCGCGACGCAGCGCTTGTCGTCGGCAAGGGCTCGTGCTGCGTCGAGCGCCTGTTCGAGCACGGCCACACCTTCGGTCGGGTCCGCCTCTTCGTTGACCAGCGCCCTGCCGTGCTGCACCAGCGCGTCGATGCGGTCGGCGGGCGAGGGCGCTGCATCCTGCGCCAGCTCACGCGTGCGGCGCACCCACTCGGCGCCGCCGTCGCTGCCGCTGGCAGCATCGGCCGCCTGCACCCTGGCGCGCCACCGCGCGGTCGCGTCGCCCGTGCGTTCATGGCACGCGGCGGCACGGTCCCACAGGACCAGCGCCTCGGGCAGTCGCGAGAGCGAGGCCGCGGCATGCGCCGCGGCCTCGAAGCACCCGGCGGCATCGGCCCAGCATTCGGCGGCGAGCCAGTGCTCGGCCAGGCGCTCCGGCCGCACGCCCATCCGGCTGCCGCGTTGGGCCAGTTGGCGGTGCAGCTCGCGCGCGATCGGTGCCGGCAGGGTGAGCCGGGTGGCGGCGACGACCAGGTCGAAGACGGTGCCGTCTTCCTGCATGAAGCCCGCGGCGGTGAGGTTCGACCAGTCGTCGACCAGGTCGACCGCGTGCACACCCAGCACCTCGGCTGCCAGCGGCACCGAAAACTCGCTCGCTGCCAGTGCGGCCAGGCGAAGCAGCCGCAAGGGCCCCGGGGCCAGTCGCCCGATGCGTTGGGCCAGTGCGTGCAGCAGCAAGGGCGTCGGCGCCGCGTCACCGTCCCGCAGCTCCAGCACGCCCGCTTCGGCGCGCAGCATTTCGAGCATGAGGAAGGGGTGCCCGCCGACGGCGCGCTGCAGGCGGGCGGCGACGTCCCGCAACTCGCCGGCCGCGACGCCAGGCAAGTCGAGCGACTGCACGAAGCTGTAAACCGCCGCATCGCTGAGCGGGCCGAGCGTGTGGTCGAGCAGCGCTCCAGGGGCTGAGCGTTCGAGCCAGTGTGCAAGTGCAGCGGGTGGCTCGCCGCTGCGCAGCACCAGCAGCACCGGCGGGCATGCCGGCGCGTGCTGCAGCCAGGCGAGGACTGCGTTCAACGAGGCGTCGTCGGCCCATTGCAGATCATCGATCAAAAGGCTGCCAAGTCCGCAGGACGACCAGGCTTCGAGCGCCGTGCACACCGCTTCGTGGATGCGGTGCTCAGGCACCGCCACGCCTTGCGCAGCCCCGGCGCCCAGCGACGACAGCAGGCTCGCCGCCGAGTCGACCGCTGCGGGCAGCCGCAGCGATGCCGCGGCCCACAGCCTTGCGAGCAGCCCGTAGACCTCGTGCTGCTGGTCTTCGATGGCCTTGAGCGCCAGCACGGGGCCGGCCGCACGCGCGAATGCCGAGGCGAACCGGGACTTGCCGATGCCCGGAGCGCCGCGCAGGACGACGGGCCGGGCGGCCTGCCAGGCGTCGCGCAGCAGCGCCCAGTCGGTTTCACGGCCGACCAGTCGAGGCGGCTGGGCCAGCGTCAACGCGGGTTTGTCGGGCAGCTGCGCCGACTGGCGCAGCTGGCGGGCCAGTTGCCGCAGCGCCGGGCCGGGCTCGCTGCCCCAGCGGCGTTGCGCCTGTGTGCAGCGCTCATAGGCGGCCAGGCCCTGCGTCGATTCGCCGCGGGCCAGGTGCAGGCTCAGCAGCCGTTCCCAGGCGCGGTCTGCATCGGGCTGCAGCGCCACTGCCCGGTCGGCCAGCGCCAGGGCTTCGTCCAGCCGATCGTCCTGCTCGGCGGCACTCAGCGCGCCATCCAGCGCATCGACGCACATGCGCCGCCAACGGGCACGCAGCGCGTCGATGCGCTCTGCCAGTGGCTCGCAGTCGTCGTAGTCGAAGGCGCCCAACAGAGGGCGGTTCTCCTCGGCGCGAGCAACGGCTGCCGCAGCGTCCAGGTCATGCGCCACCTGCGCGCACAGGCGCACGGTGCCCTGGCCTTCAATTGCCGCCACGCCGCCGTTGGCCCGGGCCAGGCGAAAGAAGCGCTGCCGCAGGTTGCGCAGCGCAGCGGCATCGTCAACCGCCGGCCACAGCCACCTCGCCAGCCGTGCGCGCGGCTGCGGGCCGTCGAGCGCCAGCATGGCCAGCAGCGCGGCATCGCGTCGTTCGAGCGCTCTGGGCGTCTGACCGGGTGCGGAGATCGATGGTTCGCCAGTCAGGCGCAGCGTGAGCCGGGGTGAGGGTTCGGGATTCAGCGACATGCCCATGCGTCATCATGGTCGGACGGCGGGATGCGCAGCATAGGTTGTCGCGGCGTGGATGCGGATCAAAGCTTCGGCACGGCAACTGTCCCACCGCCTGTGTGGAGGGTGCACAGGCGGCTGATCGTGTGCAAGCCGGCATGACCCGGAATCAGGTGTTGCGTGGCCGCTTTCGACTGACCAAGCCTGCCATGGCCAGCAGTGTCAGGCCGAGGCTCGCCGGCTCGGGTACGGCTGTGCCGCCGCCGCCACCGCCACCGCCGTCCCACACATCGCCATCACGCACCGCCAGCATGTCCTGGATGCCGTTGCCGCCGGGCAGGGTGTTGCCATCCGAGAAGCGGAAGAAGTAGGCATCGGCATTCGGCGGTCCCTGGACGAGCAGGTCCGTCCAATAGCCGTCGGCAAAGTCACCCTGGAAGTAGCCGGTGTTGACAAGCCCCCAGTCCACACCCTGCTGGCCGCCTCGATAGAAGCCGGTGCCCGGCGCGTAGGCCGCCAGGTTGCCCAGCGTCGCGTAGAACAGGTGCGCCAGTTCGTTGGTGACGCCACCGTGGCTGAGCGCGACGTTGTAGCCGCAGTCGGTGCCGCCGGCGAAGCTGAAGTCGCAGCCAGGCGCCGCGCTGTCGAACGTGCGCGGCAGACGCCAGTCGCTGTAGCCGCCGATATGGAGGTCGCTGGCCCACTGGTTGGAGATCGTCCAGTTGGCGGCACCGTTCAGTGTGAGGTTTCGCGTCCAGGTGATGTCGAGCTCCGTGTCGTAGAAGAAGACCGCTGCGTTGTCGTTCAGGGCCACGGGCTGGCCGCTGAGGTCACGCGCCTTCAGCGTCGCCTCCCAGGTGCCTTGTCCCGGAACTGGTGCCGCATGCGCGGCGATGGCCCAGGTGACCACGGTGGCGGCCATGCCACGGGCAATCCAGATGCTCATTTCCTGCTCTCCTTGTGATGCCAGACGGCTGGATGGATACAACGAACCGTACGCGCACAACGGAGTGCCGTCGTTGCCCAGCCGGGCAATGACCGTGGAGGACACCCCTCGGATGCGGGGGGGGGGAGTGTGGTCACGCCCCGCGCGCCGCGCCGCCGGTGTCGCCCACCTCGTTCGCGGGGATATGCCTTGCCCAGGTGGGCAATGATGAGCTTGCTGCGGACGGGTACCTTCTGTCCAACAGTTAGCCAGTCAAGCCAGAGGAAGGATGCCCGCGATGCAGACCCAGATCCCAACCCTTCTCGCCTCGTTGCTGTTGGCCGGTGCGGCCCAGGCGACGGAAGTGACCTTCTTCTCGCACAGCCTCATCATCCGCAGCGAGACGGCCTACGAACCGGCCTATGCGAACAACACAACGCGGGCGATCGACACGCAGTTCGGGCCGACGCCGAGCCATGCCGGCGTCGCCGTCACCAATGCCTTCGGGACCCAGCAGGCCGTATCGACGGCCTCGTTGTCGCAGGCTGAACTCAAGGCGGGCGCGTGGACTGACCAGATGACGGCGCCTGCCAAGTCGGGGCTGGCCTTGAGCGCGATCGCGGCGCTGGGCGACAGCTTCGAACTGCTCCACGCCGACGGGTCGCCGTTCGTGGTGAGCGGCGGCATGGCGACGTTCTCGATGGCCGTGTCGGGGCAGGGGCAGGCCGCGCAGGGCATGGCCTGGGCGGCGCCATCGGCCACCGCCTACCTCGAGCTGTTCATCCTGAGTCCGGGTGCCATCGACCGCTGGAAACCGAACGCCTTCGGTGGCTTTCCGATCCACGTCGAGGACATCGTGCAGGTCTTCCAATGGGGGGCCACGCCCGGGTCCACCACGGCACTGGACTACAGCACCTTTGGCACCACCTATCAGATGCATGCCATCCCGGTGCTGAACGACGGAGACGTGGCCTTGGCGCAATTCGAGGCGCCAGCGGCTTTCGACTGGTTGGCGCGGTTGAGCGCCGGGGTCACCCTGTTTTCCGGCGATCCAGCAGCCTACGCCTACAGCGACTTCAGCCACACCGTGAACTTGTCGTTCGATGGCCCGGACGGAAGCCTCACGCAGTCGGCTTCGGGGCTGTTCCCGGGCACGGTGGCGGCGGTGCCTGAGCCCGCGCCGTTGCCCTTGCTGCTGGCCGCATGCCTGCCGTGGTGGGTGCGGCGCCGCCGCCTGTCGAAGGGGGCATGCGGTAGAGAGCCCGTTGCTGACCGGGCCGCCAGCCGCCATCACGCCTGGCCTTAGAGTTGGTGCGCCATGCTGGCGTTCGCTGACGCGAAGTCAGGTTTCGATGTAGCGGCCTCGATGCTGGCAGGTGTCGCAAGCGCGGTTGGCGTCGAATGGCCCGGGTGACAGACGTTCCGGTACCAGTGATGTCTGGAACCAACCCGCATCAGCCTGCTGCGGCTGCGCCGATCACACCCCCACCCAGGCACACCTCGCCGTCGTATACAACCGCCGACTGCCCCGGCGTTACCGCCCATTGCGCCTGCTCGAAGTGCAGCGCGAAGCCGCCGGCCATGCCCTCGTAGCGGCAGGCGGCGTCGGCCTGGCGGTAGCGCGTCTTGGCGGCCAGCCATTCCAGCTGCGGCGGTTCGCCCGCGGTCCAGCTGCAGTCGTCGGCGCTGAGCGAGCGCGACAGCAGCCAGGGGTGGTCGTGGCCCTGCACGACGATCAGCGCATGGCGCGCGATGTCCTTGCGCGCCACGAACCAGGGCTGGTGCTCGCCGCCGCCCTTCTTCACGCCGCCCAGCCCCAGGCCCTGGCGCTGGCCGAGCGTATAGAAGCTCAGGCCCAGGTGGCGCCCGACCTCGCGGCCGCGCTCGTCGAGCATGGGCCCGGGCTGGTGGCTGAGATAGCGGTTGAGAAATTCGCGGAACGGCCGCTCGCCGATGAAGCAGATGCCGGTGGAGTCCTTCTTCTGCGCATTCGGCAGCCCGATCTGCTCGGCGATGCGGCGCACCTCGGTCTTCTTCAGCTCGCCCACCGGGAACAGCGTCTTCGCCAGCTGTGCCTGCGTCAGGCGGTGCAGGAAATAGCTCTGGTCCTTGGCCGGATCCAGACCCTTGAGCAACTCGAAGCGCCCGTCGGATTCGCGCACGCGCGCATAGTGGCCGGTGGCGATCTTGTCGGCGCCCAGCCGCAGCGCGTGGTCGAGGAAGGCCTTGAACTTGATCTCGGCGTTGCACAGCACATCGGGGTTGGGCGTGCGGCCGGCCTGGTATTCGCGCAGGAACTCGGCGAAGACGCGGTCCTTGTACTCGGCGGCAAAATTGACATGCTCGAGCTCGATGCCCACCACGTCGGCCACCGCCGCGGCATCGACGAAGTCGACGTTGGACGAACAGTATTCACTGTCGTCGTCGTCTTCCCAGTTCTTCATGAAGATGCCGATCACCTCGTGCCCCTGCTGCTTGAGCAGCCAGGCGCTGACGGCCGAATCGACACCGCCCGACAGGCCGACGACGATGCGCTGCTTCGAACCCATGCCCCGGATTATCCGGCCGGGGGGCGGTCAGTGCCCGAGGATCTTCGACAGGAAGTCCTTGGCGCGATCGCTCTGCGGGTTGTCGAAGAAGGCGTGCGGCGCGTTCTGCTCGACGATCTGGCCCCTGGTCCATGAAGATCACACGGTCGGCCACGGCCTTGGCAAAGCCCATCTCGTGCGTCACGCACAGCATGGTGATGCCCTGGCCGGCAAGCTCGATCATGACGTCGAGCACCTCCTTGATCATCTCCGGGTCGAGCGCCGAGGTCGGCTCGTCGAAGAGCATGATCTTGGGCGTGAGGCACAGCGCCCGTGCGATCGCCACGCGCTGCTGCTGGCCGCCCGAGAGCTGCAGCGGGTATTTGCTCGCCTGCTCGGCGATGCGCACGCGCTTGAGCTGCTGCATCGCACGTTCCTCGGCCTCGGCCTTGGGCATGTGGCTCACCCACATCGGCGCCAGCGTCAGGTTTTCCAGCACCGTCAGGTGCGGAAACAGGTTGAACTGCTGGAACACCATGCCCACCTGCCGGCGCACGGCCTCGATGGCCTTGATGTCGTCGGTGAGTGCGGTGCCGTCGACGGTGATGCGGCCTTCCTGGTATTCCTCCAGCGCATTGACGCAGCGGATCAGCGTGCTCTTGCCCGATCCCGAGGGCCGCAGATGACGATGCGCTCGCCGCGCGCGACCGCGAGGTCGATATCCCGCAACACGTGGAAGCTGTTGCCGTACCACTTGTTGACTTTGTCGAAGGTGATGATGGCGTCGCTCATGGGATGGGGTCCTGGGTGGGGGCTTCATCGGGTGCGGGATACGCTGACCTGCTTCTCGACCCACAGGCTGTAGCGCGACATCGCGAAGCAGAAGAGGAAATAGATCGCGGTGATGAACAGGTAGGCCTCGATCTTGAACGGCCGCCATTCGACGTCGGAATTGAGCGCCAGGCCCCAGCGCGCCGGTCAGCTCGTACAGCGACACGATGGTCACCAGCGAGGTGTCCCTGAAGATGCTGATGAAGTTGTTCATCATGCTCGGCACCACCATCGCCAGCGCCTGCGGCAACACGATCTTGCGCTGCGTCTGCCAATAGCTCAGGCCCAGCGTGTCGGCGGCTTCGAGCTGGCCCTTGGGAATGGCCTGCAGCCCGCCGCGAACGATCTCGGCCATGTAGGCGGCGGCGAACAGCGTGATGCCCACCAGCACGCGCACCAGCACGTCGATGGTCATGCCCTGCGGCATGAATAGCGGGAACATGAAGCTGGCCATGAACAGCACGCTGATCAGCGGCACGCCGCGGATGAGCTCGATGTAGATGATGCAGGCGGTGCGGATCGCCGGCAGGCGGCTGCGCCGGCCCAGCGCCACCACCACCGCCAGCGGGAATGCCAGGAAGATCGACAGCGTGGCCAGCATCACCGTCAGCGGCAGGCCGCCCCAGAGGTCGGTGCGCACCGCGTCAGGCCGAAAACGCCGCCGCCCATCAGCGTGAAGAAGGCCGCCAGCACCGCCGCCCACATCAGCACCAGCCAGGGCTTCCAAAACCAGCGGATGCAGCTGGCCATCACCGCGGCCACCATCAGCACGGTGGCGATCTCGGGCCGCCATTGCTGCTCGAACGGGTAGCGGCCGAAGATGATGACGCGCCACTTCTCGGTCACCACGCCCCAGCAGGCGCCGCCGGGCTCGCGCGCGGCCTGGCAGGCGTCGGCGTCGGAGCCGAGGACGGCGCGCAGCAGGCCCCACTGCGCCAGGCCGGGCAGCACAGAGAACACCGCGGCCACCATCAGCATGGTGACCAGCGTGCTCTGCCAGTTGCCGAACAGGTTGCGACGCAGCCAGGGCCAGCAGGCCCTCGGTGGCCACGGGTGCCGGGCGCGCGGCAGGGACGGAAGCTGTCGGCCATGGCGTCAGCGCTCCTTGATCGCCCATCTTTGGTTGTACCAGTTCATCAGCGCCGAGGTCGACAGCGAGGTGATCAGGTAGACGGGCATGATGATCGCGATGCACTCGACCGCACGGCCGGTCTGGTTGAGCGCGGTGTTGCTGATCGAGACCACGTCGGGGTAGCCGATGGCAACCGCCAGCGACGAGTTCTTGGTCAGGTTCAGAAACTGGTTGGTCAGCGGCGGGATGATCACGCGCAGCGCCTGCGGCAGCACCACCAGCCGCATCGTCTGCCGCCGCGACAGCCCCAGCGCGCCGGCCGCCTCGGTCTGGCCGAGGCTGACCGACTGGATGCCGCCGCGCACCACCTCGGCGATGAACGATGCCGTGTACATCACCAGGCCGATCAGCACCGCCAGAAATTCCGGCGTGGCGCTGGCGCCGCCCTCGACCATGAAGGCCAGCTGTTCGGGGATCGACCACGCCGTCGGCGCACCGCCCACGGCCCAGCCCAGCAGCGCCAGCCCGATCAGACCGCGACCAGCGGCCGCAGGCAACGGTTGCGGTCCTGCCCGGTCGCCTCGAACAAGGCCTGGCAGCGCCGGCCCCACCACCAGCCGACCCCACGCCGAGCAGCGCCCCGGCGCGCCGTCCACATGCCCGGGCGCCCACACCGGCAGCGGAAAGGCGAAGCCGCCCTTGCTGAGGTAGAACAGGCCGCCGACGGTCCAGGCCTCCTGCGGCTGCGGCAGCACCTCGACGAAGAACAGGTACCACATCAGCAGCTGCAGCAGCATCGGCACGTTGCGGAAGAGCTCGACATAGCCGTAGCACAGGCCGCGCAGCAGCGCGTTGCGCGAGAAGCGCCCCGACGCCACCAGCACGCCCAGCACCGTGGCCAGCACGATGCCGATCACGGCCACCCGCAGCGTGTTGAGCACGCCGACCACGATCGCGCTTGCCGTACGACTGGCTGGGGTCGTAAGGGACCATGGTCTCGCCGATGTCGAAGCCGGCCGCCTGGCCCAGGAAGTCGAAGCCGCTCTGGATGCCCCGCACCTGCATGTTCTGCTGGTGTTGTGGGCCAGGAACCAGACACCGGCGGCGATCGCCAGCCTGGCCAGGACCTGACAGAGCAGGCCGCGGGCGGCGCGGCTGCGCCACGACCAGTCGCGGCGCTTGTTCGGTGCGCGTGCGCTCACCGCCAGGGACTCCGTCAGGCACTGTCGCCGGGGCGTCAGCCGGTCCTGCTGGCGCAGGACCGGCCCAGGGCCGGCCTTCAGCCGGGCCGGTCGATCAGCGCACCGGCGGCGCGTACATCAGGCCGCCGTTGGACCACAGGTTGTTGCTGCCGCGCGGCACACCGATCGGCGTCTTCGGGCCGACGTGGCGCTCGAAGATCTCGCCGTAGTTGCCCACGGCCTTGATCGCGTGTAGGCCCATTCCTTGTCCAGGCCCAGCAGCTTGCCGGTGTCCTCGGTGCGGCCCAGCAGCCGCATCACGCCCGGGTTCTTGCTGTCCTTCTTCATCGGGTCGACGTTGGCCTGCGTGATGCCGATTCCTCGGCCTCGAGCAGCGCATTCAGCGTCCACTTGGCGATCGTGAAGAACTCGTCGTCACCCCGGCGCACCGACGGGCCCAGCGGCTCTTTCGAGATCAGCTCGGGCAGGATCACGTGTTCCTTCGGGTCCTTGGCTTCCTTGTTGCGGATCGACGCCAGGCCCGACGCGTCGGTGGTGTGAACCTGGCAGCGGCCCGAAAATAGGCGCCCGTTCGAGGCCTCCTGCTTTTCGAACACCACCGGCTTGCATCTGCAGGTTGTTGGCGCGCGAATAGTCGGTCAGGTTGAGCTCGGTGGTGGTGCCCGACTGCACGCAGACGGTGGCGCCGTTGAGCTCCTTGGCGCTGGTCACCTTCAGGCTCTTGGGCACCATGAAGCCCTGGCCGTCGTAGAAGGTGACGCCGATGAAGTGCATGCCCAGCGAGGCGTCGCGCGTCAGCGTCCAGGTGGTGTTGCGCGACAGCACGTCGACCTCGCCCGACTGCAGCGCCGTGAAGCGCTGCTGGGCGGTCAGCGGCGACAAAGCGCACCTTGTTGCCGTCACCCAGGATGGCCGCCGCCACGGCCCGGCAGACGTCGACGTCCAGGCCCGTCCAGCGGCCCTGGCTGTCGGCGGCCGAGAAGCCGGCGAGGCCGGTAGTGACGCCGCAGACGAGGGCGGCGCGCGACTTGACGGCATCGAGGTCCTTGCCGGCGAGGGCCGGCGGGGCGGTCAGGTGGCGATGGCGGCGCATGCCGCGCCGAAGGTCAAACGCATCGTGGCATTCATCGGGGAGCTCCTGTCCGGGATTGAAAATCGATTCGCCAGCCGCGCGGGGGGCGCGGAGGTCGGTGGCGCCGGAGTGTAGGAACGATGGCGTTGCCGCCCCTCGGTCACGTAGCATCGGCTCATGCCTGGCGTGCATGAAGCGTGCCAGGCATGGCGGATCGGGGTCGCGCGGGTGGCGTCGTGACCGGCGTCGTGACCGGGGCCCGGGAGCGGCACCGGAAGCGCGCCCCGGGCTGGGGTCCCGTCAGCACGCCGGGCGGGTGGCGCCGCCGGCCGCGTGGTTCTCGATGCGGCGCAGCACCAGCGGGCTGCGATGGCGCGCGGCGCTGTCGCGCACCTCGCCGGCGTCAGCCGGCGTGCGCACGATGACCGCATCCAGGGCGCGTCCGGGCTGCACCGCGGAGGCGTGGCCGCTGGAGGCAAAAGCGCAGGTGGTGACGTCCTCCCGGGGCTGGCCCGTCGCGCCGGCCGTTGCAGGCGCGCCGGGTAGACGCCCAGCGCGCCGTGGGCGTGAAGGCGCGGGCGGTCTCTTCGAGCGCCTCGCGCACCACGCCCTGTTCCGGGTGATTCGCCGGGCTCCAGATGGCCGGCCGGGTTGTTCAGGCGCAGGCCTTCAGGCGTGTGCTCCTCCACCAGCAGGTAGCGGCCGTCGGCTTCGACCGATGGCGGCGACGGTGACGCTCGGCGTCCAGCGCGGGTGCTCATGGCCGCGATTGTGGCGGCGGCAGCGGCCGGCAGGGCGGGGAGGACCCGAGGCAGCTCGCGCCGCCAGCAGAAGCCGGCCGCGTGGCGGTGGCCGAGTCCGCGGCTCGCACACCAACAACCCTGCCGAGGAGATCCCCATGCTGATCGGAATCCCGAAGGAAACCGCGGCCGGCGAAAAACGCGTCGCCACCGTGCCCGAGGTCGTGGAAAAGCTCGTCAAGCTGGGGTTTTCGGTGGCCGTGCAAAGCGGTGCCGGCGACGCGGCCAACTTCGCCGACGACACCTACCGCGCCGCCGGTGCCAGCGTCGTGCCCGGCGCCGCCGACATCTGGACCCAGTCCGACATCGTCTTCAAGGTGCGCGTGCCCGGCGCCGACGAAGTGGCGCAACTGCGCGAAGGCGCCACCCTCATCGGCTTCATCTGGCCGGCGCAGAACCCCGGAGCTGATGCAGCAGCTCAGCGGCCGCAAAGGTCACCGTGCTGGCCATCGACAGCCTGCCGCGGCAGCTGTCGCGCGCGCAGAAGATGGACGCGCTGACCTCGATGGCCGGCATCAGCGGCTACCGCGCCGTCATCGAGGCCGCCAACGCCTTCAGCCGCTTCTTCAACGGCCAGGTCACCGCCGCCAGGCAAGATCCCGCCGGCCAAGGTCTTCATCGCCGGTGCCGGCGTCGCCGGGTTGGCCGCCATCGGCACCGCCGCCAACCTGGGTGCCATCGTGCGCGCCAACGACACCCGCGCCGAAGTCGCCGACCAGGTCGTCTCGCTGGGCGGTGAATTCGTCAAGGTCGACCACGAGGAAGAAGGTGCCGGCGGCGGCGGCTACGCCAAGGTGATGAGCGAAGGCTCCAGGCGGCGCAGCGGGGCGATGTGCGCACAGCAGGCGAAGAGGTCGACATCATCATCACCACCGCGCTGATCCCGGGCAAGCCGGCTCCGAAGCTGATCACCGCCGAGATGGTGCAGAGCATGAAGCCCGGCAGCGTGATCGTCGACATGGCCGCCGAGCAGGGTGGCAACTGCGAGCTCACCGTTCCCGGCGAAGCTGTCGTGCGCCACGGCGTCACCATCGTCGGCTATACCGACCTCACCAGCCGGCTGGCCAAGCAGAGCTCGACGCTGTATTCGAACAACCTGCTGCGCCTGACCGAGGAACTGTGCAAGACCAAGGACGGCGTCATCCACGTCAACATGGATGACGACGCCATCCGCGGTCTCACCGTGATCAAGGACGGCGCGATCACCTGGCCGCCGCCGCCGCCTCAGCTGCCGGCGCCGCCGGACAAACCCGCTGCGGCCGCCGTTCCCGCGCCCAAGGCGCATGGCCACGGCCCCGGCAGGCCGATGTCGGCGCGCAGCCCGGGCCACCGTCTTCGGCATCGGCGCCGTGCTCTTCGCTGGTGGGCCTGTATGCGCCGGCCAGCTTCCTCGCCCCACTTCACCGTCTTCGTGCTCGCCTGCTTCGTCG
>JADJYX010000016.1 GCA_016719535.1 Rubrivivax sp.
GTTGTCGATCAACGGCGGTCTGTTCATCCCCAACGGCCAGGTGCGGACGGTCTCCCTGTGGTGTCAGGCCATCCCGGCCGGCGACGATCGGACCGTCCCAGATGATGGTGCTGCGCCACGGCGGGTTCTTCTGATCATGGCGCGGGCGGCCTCTCAGCGGTTCAGCTCGGCCGGACCGCCAGCAGCGAGGCACCGACGATCAGCCCGCCGCCCAACAGCAGCGCCGGCGTCAGCGTGCCGGCCCCCCAGCAGCAGCGCGGACGCCGAGGCAAACAGCACCTCGGTGATCATGATCACCGCCGTGGCGTTGGCCGGCAGCCGGGCGGCGCCGTATTGCAGCGCCAGGTTGCCGCCCAGAAGGCCAGTGCCAGCGCCAGCATGCCGGCGATCCAGCCGGCCGCGGGCGGTGGCGGCACCGGCGCGGCGGTGCCCAGGGCCAGCGCGGCCGACACGACGACGCCGCCGAGGAACATCGCCAGCGCACGCGCCGACGCACTGCGATCGGCCTCGCGCCTGAGCATCACGTTGTTGAGCGCGAAGCTGAAGCCGCCGATCAGGCCCAGCCCCTCGGCCAGCGTGCGCGGCAGCGGCCAGCCGCCGCCATCGGCCGGCCACAGCACGATGGCCGCACCGGCCAGCGCCAGCACCACGCGCAGCGCGGCGGCGGCCGTCAGGCGTTCGCCCAGCAGCGCGCGCGCCAGCAGCACCGCCCACAGCGGCATCACGTAGAACAGCAGCACCACGCGCACCACGTCGCCGATCGTCACCGCCCAGTTGAAGCTGGCATTGGTGGCGCCGGCGGCCAGCACCAGCACCCACAGGCTGGGCGTGCGCAGCAGCTCGCGCCAGGCACGCGGCGCGCGCAGGCTGATCAGCCCGACCGCCACCGCATAGATCAGCACCGTGGCCCACAGCGGGTGCAGCCCGGCGCCCTGCAACTCGCGCAGCGGCCACCACGACACGCCCCAGGTGAAGGCGTTGAGAACCAGCGCCAGCGCGGGCAGCACCGCGGCGCGCTCCGGCGTCGGCACGGCCCTCAGTGTCCGCCGTCGGAGCGGGCGATCGCCAGCAGGCGCTCGACCTCGTCGCGATGCTTGACGGTGTTGCGCCGGTGCCAGCGTCGGATCAGCTCCATCGTGGCGGCCACCAGCAGCCCGAAGACGGTGATGGCGCCGAAGGCCGAGAGGCCGAACTTCGTCATGCCCACGTAGAAGGCGCCCAGCGCCAGGATGCAGGCCTGCTCGTTGAAGTTCTGCACCGCGATGCTGCGCCCGGCGCCCATCAGGTTGTGGCCGCGGTGCTGCAGCAGGGCATTCATCGGCACGATCAGGAAGCCGCAGATCGCGCCCATCACCACCAGGAAGGGCACCGCCTGCGCCAGGGAGCGGATGAAGACCAGGCCGATCATCAGGAAGCCGACGCCGATGGCGATCGGGATGACCTTGGTGGCGCGGTCGAGCTTGGTCGTCATCGAGGCCACCACCGCGCCGAGGATGGAGCCGATCACCACCACCCCGGCCAGGTTCGAGGCCTGCGCCGTGGTGTAGCCCAGCGCCGCCGCGGCCCAGGCGAAGACGATCAGCCGCAGGTTGCCGAAGATGCCCCACAGCAGCGTGGTGGTGGCCAGCGAGATCTGCCCCAGCTTGTCGGCCCACAGGCGGGCGTTGCAGCGCGAGAAATCGCGCACCAGTGCCCCGACGCCGTCCATCGCGATGAGCGGTGCCGTGGTGCGCGGGATGTTCAGGTTCAGCAGCGCCGCGACACCGTAGACGAACAGGATCAGCACGATCGCCGCCTCGGGCGGGGTGTCGATGCCGGTGTCCAGCAGCGGCAGGTCGAAGACCAGCAGCCCGCCCGAGATGCGCGGCCCGATCAACTGGCCGCCGAGCAGGATGCCCAGCACGATGCTGGCCACCGTGAGCCCTTCGATCCAGCCGTTGCCCTTGACCAGCTGCGACGGCGGCAGCAGCTCGGTGAGGATGCCGTATTTGGCCGGCGAATAGGCGGCGGCGCCGAGGCCGACGACCGCGTAGGCCAGCAGCGGGTGGCTGCCGAACAGCATCATCAGGCAGCCGGCGATCTTGATGCTGTTGGAGACGAACATCACCCGGCCCTTGGGGATGCTGTCGGCAAAGGCGCCGACGAACGGCGCCAGCACGACATAGAAGAGCGCGAACATGGGCGCCAGCGCGGGCACCTGCCAGGCGGGGGCCTTGCTCATGCGCAGCAGCTCCACCGCGGCCACCAACAAGGCGTTGTCGGCCAGCGAGCTGAAAAACTGCGCCGACATGATCGTCGAGAAACCTTTTTTCATCGGGTCGCGCGCAGTCGCGGCGCCGCTCGACGGGCCGGCGCTTTGTCTCCATTCTTGGGGCGCGCGGTTTATAGCATGGGGGTCATGGGTCGCCGCTGGCAGAATGCCCCGAGCCATGCCGCGTCCGATCGAAGCCCTGATCCATACCGGCGCCCTCGTGAACAACCTCGCGCGGGCGCGCGCCGCGGCGCCCGATGCGCGTGTCTGGGCGGTGGTGAAGGCCAATGCCTACGGGCATGGCATCGAACGGGTCTTCGAGGGCCTGCGCGGCGCCGACGGTTTTGCGCTGCTCGACCTGGGCGAGGCCGAGCGCATCCGCGCCCTGGGCTGGCGCGGCCCGGTGCTGCTGCTGGAAGGCTGTTTCGAAGCGCGTGACCTCGAACGCTGTTCCCGCCTGGACCTGTGGCACGCCATCCACTGCGATGCGCAGATCGACTGGCTGGCGGCGCACAAGACCAAGACGCCGCACCGCGTCTTCCTGAAGATGAACAGCGGCATGAACCGGCTGGGCTTTCGCCCCGAGGCCTTGCGCACCGCCTGGGCGCGGCTGAACGCGCTGCCGCAGGTCGACGAGATCTCGCTGATGACGCACTTCTCCGACGCCGATGGCGAGCGCGGCATCGCGCACCAGCTGGCCACGTTCGATGCCGCGACGCACGACCTGCCGGGCGAGCGCAGCCTGTCCAACAGCGCCGCCACCCTGCGCCATCGCCAGGTGCGCAACGACTGGGTGCGTGCCGGCATCCTGGCCTATGGCAGCGCGCCCGACCACCCGGAACACGACATCCACCACTGGGGCCTGCAGCCGACGATGACGCTGCGCTCGAAGCTGATCGCCGTGCAGCAGCTCCAGCCGGGCGACACCGTGGGCTACGGCAGCACCTTCGTGGCCGAGCGGCCGCAGCGCATCGGCATCGTCGCCTGCGGCTATGCCGACGGCTACCCGCGCCACGCCGGCACCGACACGCCCGTGCTGGTCGACGGCGTGCGCACCGGCACCGTGGGCCGCGTCTCGATGGACATGCTGGCGGTCGACCTGGAACCGGTGCCCGCCGCCGGCATCGGCAGCGAGGTCACGCTGTGGGGCCGCGGGCCGGGCGGCGGCCTGCTGGCCATCGACGACGTGGCCGCCGTCGCCGACACCATCGGCTACCAACTCATGTGCGCACTGGCCCAGCGGGTGCCGGTGCGCGTGACCGACTGACGCACCCGCGAAAAGGACACCTCCATGGGCATCATCGGCACCATCCTGATCGGCCTCGTCGTCGGTGCGCTCGCACGCTTCGTGCTGCCGGGCGAGCAGAAGATGGGCTGGATCCTCACGATCCTGCTGGGCATCGGCGGCTCCATGCTGGCCGGCTTCGTCGGCCAGGCGATGGGCTGGTATGCGGCCGGCCAGGGCGCGGGCTGGATCGCCTCGGTCGTCGGTGCGGTGGTCTTGCTGTTCGTGGTGCAGAAGCTGCGCGGCGGCAGCGGCAGCGGCGGCGCCAAATAGCCGGCCGCGGCGATGAAGCCGCCGCGCCTGACCGAGGCCGAGGGCGAATGGAGCGCCATCCGCGCCCAGGGCGCCGGCGGCCAGAACGTCAACAAGGTGTCGAACGCGGCGCAGCTGCGCTTCGACATCCGCGCCTCGCGCCTGCCCGAGGCGGTCCAGCAGCGGCTGCTGGCCCAGGCCGACCAGCGCATCAGCGGCGACGGCGTCATCGTCATCAAGGCGCAGGACCACCGCAGCCTGCCGCGCAACCGGCGCGAAGCGCTGGCGCGGCTGCAGGCGCTGGTGGACGCTGCCGCCACGGTGCCGCGACGACGTGTGGCCACGCAGCCGACCTTCGGTTCGCGCCAGCGCCGGCTGCAGGCCAAGCAGCAGCGCGGGCAGGTGAAGGCGTCGCGCGGCCGCGTATCCGAATGACGGCGCCAGAAGGGCCGCACGCGGCGGCCCTGGCGGGGTGAGGGTGGGGCCTGCCGGCCCCGGCACTCACTTCGGGATGACGACGCTGTCGATGACGTGGATGACGCCGTTGTCGGCCACGATGTTGGTCTTGACGATCTTGGCGTTGTCGACCATCACGCCACCAGCGGTGGCCATCGTCAGCTCGCTGCCTTGCACGGTCTTGACCTTGCCAGCCTTCACGTCCTTGGCCATCACCTTGCCCGGCACCACGTGGTAGGTCAGCACCGCGGTCAACTTGGCCTTGTCCTTCAGCAGGGCGTCGAGCTGGTCCTTGGGGATCTTGGCAAAGGCCTCGTCGGTCGGCGCGAACACCGTGAACGGGCCCTTGCCCTTGAGCGTGTCGACCAGGCCGGCGGCCTGCAGCGCTGTCGCCAGGGTCTTGAACTGGCCGGCCGCAACGGCGGTGTCGACGATGTCCTTGGCCTGGGCGGCGAAGGAGGTGGCCGCAACGGCGGCGGCGATCATCAGCTTCTTCATGGGTCGGTCCTTTCGTGGGGGGTGGAGGCAGAACGGGGGAAAAACTCAGGGTCGCGGCAGGATCACCTTGTCGATGACATGGATCACGCCGTTGCTGGCCAGCACGTCGGTGCCGACGATGGCCGCCTTGCGGCCGCGCTGGTCGGTGATGGCCAGCGTGGCGTCGATCGTGAAGCTGTCGCCCTGCAGCGAGGTGATGGGCGTACCCACCGGCACCTGCGCCTTCAGCACACGCGACGGCAGCACGTGATAGGTGAGCACCTGCGTCAGCAGTGCCTTGTCGGCCAGCAGCGCGTCCTTGGTGATGCCCAGCTCGGCCAGCAGTGCGGCGAAGGCGTCGTTGGTGGGTGCGAAGACGGTGAACGGCCCCGTGCCCGACAGCGCGCCGGCGAGGTCGGCGGCAACCACGGCTTCGACCAGGATGCTGAACTGCGGCAGCGCCTGCGCGGTCTGCACGATGGTCTTGTCGGCCGGCAGGATGACCTTGTCGATCACGTGCACGACGCCATTGCCGGCCTGGATGTCGGTGGCGGTGAGGGTGGCGCTGCGGTTGCGACCGTCGGTGATCACCAGGTTCTGGCCGACGGCGTCGACCTTGAAGATGCCGCCCTGCACGGTGGTGACGGGCTGGCCCAGTGGCACCTGCGCACGTTCCACCTTGGCCGGCAGCACGTGGTAGGTCAGCACCGCGGTCAGCAGCGGCTTGTTAGCCAGCAGCGCGTCCTTGGTCACGCCCAGTTCGGTCAGCAGTGCCGCGAAGGCGGCATTGGTGGGTGCGAAGACGGTCAGCGGCCCGGGGCCGGCGAGCGTGTCGGCCAGGCCGGCGGCGTTCACCGCCTCGACGAGGATGGAAAACTGGGGGTCGGCCTGCGCCACCGCCAGCGTGCTGGACGGGTGGTCGTCGCCGCCGCCGCAGGCGGCCAGAAACGAGGTGGTGGCGGCCAGCGCCAGGGTTCGGATCCAGTTCAGCATGCGGGGTTCTCCTTCGGTTGTTTGATGCAGGGCAAGACGACTGGGTGCGAAATCTAGACTGAACAGTTCACAACATGCACGATAAGGTCTTTATGTAATCGAATGAGTACAAGGTTGGCGCGACGGGCCGGAGACACAGGTGCGCGCGCCGCACAATCGGCCGCATGGCCAAGTCCGTCTTCACCTGCCGCGAATGCGGCGGCACCAGCCCCAGGTGGCTGGGCAAGTGCCCGCATTGCGAGGCCTGGAATACGCTGGACGAAGGCCCGGAGTCGCTGGCGAAGAGCCCGCCGGTGGCCACCTCAGCGAGATCGATGCCGCCGACGTGCAGCGCACGCCCACCGGGCAGGAGGAGCTCGACCGCGTGCTGGGCGGCGGCATCGTGCCCGGCGGCGTCGTGCTGATCGGCGGCGACCCCGGCATCGGCAAGAGCACGCTGCTGCTGCAGGCGCTGGATGCGCTGTCGGCGCAGATGAAGGTGCTCTACGTCACCGGCGAGGAAAGCGGCGCCCAGGTGGCGCTGCGCGCACGCCGGCTGGGCCTGTCGGGCGCGCGCGTGCGCGTGCAGGCCGAGATCAACCTCGAGCGCATCCAGGCCACGATGGCCGCCGAGCAGCCGGCCTTCTGCGTCATCGACTCGATCCAGACGGTGTATTCGGACCAGCTGACCTCGGCGCCCGGTTCGGTGGCGCAGGTGCGCGAATGCGCCGCGCAGCTCACGCGCGTGGCCAAGACCAGCGGCTGCAGCCTGGTGCTGGTCGGCCATGTCACCAAGGAAGGCGCGCTCGCCGGCCCGCGCGTGCTCGAGCACATCGTCGACACCGTGCTCTATTTCGAGGGCGACACGCACAGCAGCTTCCGCCTCGTGCGCGCCATCAAGAACCGCTTCGGCGCCGTCAACGAGATCGGCGTCTTCGCGATGACCGAGGGGCTCGGGCGTCAGCAACCCGAGCGCCATCTTCCTGTCCACACATGGGCAGCCGGTACCCGGCTCCTGCGTGCTGGTCACGCTGGAAGGTACGCGGCCGCTGCTGGTGGAGATCCAGGCCCTGGTCGACAGCGGCGGTCCCAGCCCGCGGCGCCTGTCCGTGGGGCTGGACCGGGATCGCCTGGCCATGCTGCTGGCGGTGCTGCACCGGCACGCGGGCGTGGCCTGCATGGACCAGGACGTGTTCGTCAACGCGGTGGGCGGCGTGCGCATCGGGGAGCCGGCGGCCGACCTGGCGGTGCTGCTGGCCATCCAGAGCAGCCTGCGCGGCAAGCCGCTGCCGCGCGGCTTCACGCCTTCGGCGAGGTCGGCCTGGCGGGCGAGGTGCGCCCGGCACCGCGCGGCCAGGAGCGGCTGCGCGAGGCGGCCAAGCTCGGCTTCGGCATCGCCGTCGTGCCCAGGGCCAATGCGCCGAAGAAGGCGCTCTTCGAAGGGCTGGAGATCCATGCCGTCGATCGCATCGAGCAGGCCATGGACGTGGTGCGTGGCCTCTGACCACGGCCCGGCCTGGCGCGCGGCGGTGCACGCCGTCGCAGCGCTGTTGCTGGCCGCGGCCGGTGCGGCGGCCCAGGCGGCACCGGCACCGGTATCGGCACCCGCACTGAAGCTGGACTGCCCGGCGCAGGTGCCGCCGCAGGAGCCCTTCGACTGCCGCGTCAGCGCCAGCGTGGCCGGTGCGGCCGGCGGCATCACGGTCGAATTGCCGCCGCGGCTGATGCGCGTGGCCGAACCCGCGGGCTGGTCCTTCGACGTGGCCGCGCGCCGCTGGACGGGGCCGGCACCGGCCGCGGCCACGCTGACGCTCATCGCCGACACCCACGCCCGCGGCGGCGCGCACACGCTGGCTGCACGATTCGTGGTCCCGGGCCAGCCAGCGGTGGATGCCGCGGCCACCGTCGGCGTCGGCGGCGCCGACGTGATCGACCTCGGCGTGGTCACGCTGCCGCTGCCGCCCTGGGTCTTCACCGCCGTGTGGCTGCTGGCGATGGCCGCCCTGGTGGGCGTGGCCCGTCAGCGCGACCTGCGCCGCGCCGGCCATGCGCCGCGCGCCTGGCCCTGGGCGCTGGGCGTGGCCGTGCTGGCGACTCTGGCACTGCCCACCGTGACGGCGCTGGTGGACCAGGTGCGTGCGCGCACGGTCTACGAGCGGGCCGTGTGCGAGGTGCTGGACCACGCCGGGTCGCCCGCGCCGGGGCAGCCCGACGACGTCTGGCCGATGGCGGCGCTGCGCATCACCGCCGACGGCGAGACCTGGGTCAGCACCGGCTTCGAGCCGCGCACCGCGATCTACCGCGCATCGGCGGCCGACGACCACCTGCGCTTTCCGCGCGGCAGCCGCCCGGCCTGCTGGGTCGACCCCGCGCGGCCGGAGCGCGTGATCCTGCGCCTGGCGCCGCTGGCGGCGCTGTTCGTCGGGCCCGCGGTGCTGGCGGCGCTGGGCGTGCTGGGCGTGGGGCTGCGACGGGTCTGGTGAAGCCGTCCGCAAGGGTCACAGCGGCCTCGTCAGCCGCCGCGGCGCTCGCGCCAGGTCTCGCGCAGCCCGTAGATCACGCGTCGCAGTTCGTTGCCCAGCCGCCAGCGGTGCGCCGACAGCCGCCGGTGCCAGGCGAACTTGCGCGACGCACCGCCGGTGGCGATGGTGGTGGCGATGGCCTCGTCGTGGATGCAGGGCGTGGGCGTCACCAGGCGCACCTGCAGCCCGAAGGTCCAGCCCTGGTCGAAGACATGGTCGTAGGGCAGCGTCATCGGCAGGATGTGCGACAGATAGGATTCGGCGGCGCGGCGGTTGATCAGGTAGGCCGACGACCCGGTGCAGCGGCTGAGCATCACCGCGAGGTGGTGGCCGGGCGCCAGTTCGAGATAGGGCTGCGGCGTGCCCGAGTGCACCGCCGAGAGCTTGACCATGTCCCAGCGCGACGGGTGGGCCAGCAGCCCCTGCAGCACCGGCACCAGCGCCGGCGTCAGCAGCACGTCGTCCTCCAGGACCAGCGCGAAGCGGTGCGCCGAAGCCAGCAGCGCACGCATCACCGCCACGTGCGACAGGTAACATCCCAGCTCGCCCAGCGCCGGCTCCATGCCGTGCCGGCGGCGGTAGGTGGCGCTGTCGAGCAGGCGCTGCTGTTCGTCGGCCGGCAGATCACGCCCGTAGACGGCGCTCAGGCGGGTCCAATCCAGGCCCGTGGACGCCAGTTGGCCGGCGATGCGCTGCAGCCGTTCACGGTCCCTGTCGAGGTTGATCACCCATGTGTGCAAGCCATCCATCGGCCGCATTGTCGGGCCGGAATTCCGCATGAACCCGGTCCTGGGCTGGGGCCTGGCCGTGGTCGCGGTGGCCGCGGGTTATGTCGGCTACGGCTGGCCGGGCGTGCTGCTGGCCGTCACCGTGATCGTCTTCTGGCTGCTGCTGCAGTTCAGCCGTGCGCCTGCGCGTCGCGCCGGCCGCGGCCGGGGGCTCGATCGGCAACGCCGTCGGCGTCGGCTGCACGCCCGGCTGCGCACCGGCATGCGCTTGCTGGACATCCTGCCGCTGACGCTGGCCCTGGGCCAGAAGGTGGCCGACAGGCCCGAGACCTTCGTCTGGACCGACCGCCCGGCGACCGCGTGCGCGTGGACTGCGGGGTGGCCGCCGCGCATTCGCGCTCGAGCGGGCGCCGGCGCCGGGACGCCGCCGGCGCCCTAAAATCAACCTCCTTTGCACTCTTCCCGAGGAATCCATGTCGATGTCCGACCGAGACGGCAAGATCTGGATGGATGGTCAGATGGTGGATTGGCGCGACGCCAAGATCCACGTGCTGACGCACACGCTTCACTACGGCTGCGGCGCTTTCGAGGGCGTGCGCGCCTACAACACGGCGGGCGGGACGGCGATCTTTCGCCTGCGCGAGCATACCGAGAGGCTCTTCAACAGCGCCAAGATCCTGCGCATGAAGATTCCGTTCTCGATCGAGCAGGTGATGCAGGCGCAGTGCGACGTGGTGCGCGCCAACAAGCTCGAGAGCTGCTACCTGCGCCCGCTGACCTGGATCGGCTCCGAGAAGCTCGGCGTCAGCCCCCGGGGCAACAAGATCCACCTGATGGTTGCCGCCTGGCCCTGGGGCGCCTACCTCGGCGAGGAGGGCATGAAGCGCGGCATCCGGGTCAAGATCAGCAGTTACACGCGCCATCACGTCAACATCACGATGACGCAGGCCAAGACGGTGAGCAACTACACCAATTCGATCCTCGCCAACATGGAGGTCACCGACGACGGCTACGACGAGGCCATGCTGCTCGACGCGTCGGGCTTCGTCAGCGAGGGCGCGGGCGAGAACCTGTTCATCGTCAAGAACGGCGTGGTCTACACGCCGGACCTCTCGGCCGGCGCCCTGAACGGCATCACGCGCAACACGATTTTCGCGATCTGCGGCGACCTCGGGCTCAAGCTCGTGGAAAAGCGCATCACGCGCGACGAGGTCTACATCTGCGACGAGGCCTTCTTCACCGGCACCGCGGCCGAGGTCACGCCGATCCGCGAGCTCGACCGCATCGAGCTCGGCAACGGCGCGCGCGGCCCCGTCACCGAGGGTATCCAGAGCGCCTTCTTCGACATCGTCAACGGCCGCAACCCGAAGTACACCGAGTGGCTGACCAAGGTCTGACCGCACCCGCCATGACCGAGAGTCCCAAGTCAAGTCGTCGAACTGCCCGCCAGGACCTGCACGGCCCGGGCGTCGTGGTCTGCCCAAACCCGAAGATGGCCCTGTGGAGCGGCCACCCGCGCGTGTTCATCGACGTCGCGAGCGAGGGCGAGGGCCAGTGCCCCTATTGCGGCACGGTCTACCGCCTCAAGGCCGGAGAGAAGGTCCACGCCGCATTGAGCCGGTCCGCCTGAGCCGGGTGAAGCCGCCCGGCCGCGCTGGTGGCCTGCGCCGACGATGTCGAAGCGCAGTTCTGCGAGGCGCCGCAGCAGGGCGACCTGGCGCGGTTGATGGCCGTCTGGGGCGACGACGACGAGGTCGTCTGCGTGCACCCCGGGCGGTATGCGCGTGGTGGGCGGTGCGGCCATCCGCGCCAGCTTCGAGGCCCTCTTCGCCAGGGCGGCGTGCCCGCGGTGCCCGAGCAGGTGCATCGCCTGCAGGCCCTGGGGCTGGCGGTGCACCACCTGGTGGAGCGTGCAGCTGCCCACGGCCCCGGGCGGGGGCATGCCTACGTGCTCGTCACCAACGTCTATGTCCAGACGGCGCAGGGCTGGCGCATGGTCGCCCACCATGCCAGCCCCCGGTCGACCCGAGCCGCCGCCGGCCCGTGCAGGAGTGGCCGTCGACGCTTCATCGACGCGGGGGCGCCTGGTCCCTGCCGGCACCGGCCTGGCTGCCCGGCGGCCTTAACCTGCAGACCTCTGGGCCGGCACTGTTCGCGCGTCGCCCGGCGGGCGCCGCGCATCGAAGGCCACGCCCGACGGCGACTTCATCGATGTCGACCTCGCCGCTGCCGCGCCGGGCGCACTGGCGCTGGTGCTCTTCCATGGCCTGGAAGGCCCTTCGCTGGCCAGCCACTATGCGGGGCAGGCTTTCAGCGCCGAGGCGGCGGCACGCGGCTGGTCGTTCGCGATCCCGCATTTCCGCGGCTGCTCGGGCGAGCTCAACCACGCGCCGCGCGCCT
>JADJYX010000017.1 GCA_016719535.1 Rubrivivax sp.
ATCTTTACCTTCTACCACGCCGTCACGCCGGAACAGTTCGCCGTGAACGTGTCGATCCAGGTGCTGGCCATGGTGATCGTGGGCGGCCTGGGCAGCGTGATCGGCTGCTACTTCGGCGTCGCGTTCATCTTGCTGCTGCCCGGCATCGTGGCCAACCTGATCTTCGCAGGCGCCCAGGCGATGGACTTGAAGATCGGCATCGAGTTGCTGGCCCACATCCCGAGCTTCCTCTACGGGATTCTGATCATCGGGTTTCTGCTGTTCGAACCTCTGGGTCTGGCCAAGATCTACACGAACCTGCGCAACTACCTCATTTTCTGGCCGTTCGGCTACGCCCGCAAATAGCCCGCCGAGCCTGCCCTGCCCCTTTCACTTCGACCCAATTCGAGGAGAGTTTTCATGTACCGCAAGCTTGAAACGCTGCTGGGCGCCGCAGCGCTGGCGCTGAGCATGCCGTCGGCGTTCGCCGCCGACCCAATCCGTTTCGCGCTGTGCTACGACCTGACGAAAGCCTATTCCCTGGCCACGCCGCAGTTCACCCAGGCCACACGCGACTACGCCGACTTGTTGAACCTGAAGGGCGGCATCGAAGGCCACCCGATCGAGATCATCGTCCAGGACACCGGCAACGAGCCCCAACGCGGTATCGAGTGTTATGAGCGCGTGAAGGACAAGGCCATCACCGTCGACTTCATCTCCACGCCGGTGGCGCGCGGCGTGCTGCCGCGCGCGATGAAGGATGGCAGAGTCATGATCCAGGGCTTCGCAGGCCGCAGCGACGCCATCGACGGCGAGGTCTACGACTGGATATTTCCGCTTGGGCCCACCTACTGGGGCCAGGCCGCCAACATGGTCAGCTACTTCAAGAAGCAGTCCGGCGGCAACCTGAAGGGCAAGAAAATCGCGTACCTGTACCTCGACTTCCCATCAGGGCAGGAACCGGTCCCGGTGATGCAGGAGTTGCAGAAGCAGGAGGGCTTCGAGCTTCAGTTGTTCCCGTACCCGCTGCCAGGCAACGACCAATCGGGGGCATGGTCACAGATGCGCCGCTTCCAGCCCGACATGATCATGCACTGGGCCTTCGGCGGCATGCACGTGGTGGCCGCCAAGGAAGCCAAGCGCAACGGCATCCCTGTCGACAGGATCATTTCGTTCAACTGGCTCAACGAGGTCGATATCAACAACATCGGGCTTGATGCAGCCAAGGGAATCCGTCGATCAGCGGTCGTGAAGAGCGGCGCCGACCACCCGTTGATCAAGGACATCATCAGCAACTTGTACGACAAAGGCAAGGGCAACGGCGACCGCAAGTTCCTCTCCGACATCTACTACAACACCGGGTTGTCGATGTACGCCCCGGTGTTCGAAGCCGCCCCGCCTGGCGATCAGGAGCGATAAGGCGCCATTGACCCCGAGAAGATGCGCAAGGGCTTGAGGAGTCTCAGGAACTACGACGCCAATGGATTGATTCCGCCGTTGACGGTGACGGCGAAGGACCATGGCGGCGGCGGCAAAACCCGCATCGAGATGTGGACGGCGCGAAGTGGGTGCCGCAGTCCGAATGGTTCTCCGACTACGACGATCTGGTTTGGGCCACCGTCAAGAAGCACTCCGGCGAATTTGCAAATGCGGGGAAGTGACGCGGTCGACTCCCGGCCGCCACGGCAGCCGGGAGTCCAATCTCGGCAAGCATGTCCCACGCATTGAGTCCCTAGCCAAGACTGCGAAATGCCCGTGCAAACAATCCATCTTCCAACGCTTCGGCAATGCCGGCAATTGAAACGGGCCGCAGTGCCCGCCGTTTCCGAATCTACGATCCTTCGAAGGAGTGCAACCATGTATCGAAAACTCAAGATGATGCTGGGCGCAGCAATGCTGCTGCTGGCGTCGCAGACCGCGCTGGCGGCTGACCCGATTCGCTTCGCGCTGTGCTACGACCTGACCAAGGCCTACACCTTCATCACGCCGCAGGTCGTGCAGGCGGCGCGTGACTATGCCGCGTTGCTCAACCTGAAAGGTGGCATCGAAGGCAACCCGATCGAGCTCATCGTCCAGGACCACGGCAACGAGCCGCAGCGCGGGATCGAGTGCTACGAGAAGGTGAAGGACCAGGCGCTGACCGTCGATTTGCTGTCCACGCCGGTGTCGCGAGCCGTGCTGCCACGCGCGATGAAAGACGGCAAGGTGATGGTCCAGGCACTCGTGGGCCGTGGCGATGCGGTGGATGGCGAGGTGTTCAAGTGGGTCTTCCCGCTCGGCCCGACCTACTGGGGCCAGGCCGCCAACATCGTCAGCCACTTCAAGAAGCAGTCCGGCGGCAACCTGAAGGGCAAGAAGATCGCGTTCCTGTACATCGACTACCCGTTCGGGCAAGAGCCGATTCCGGTGATGCAGGAACTGCAAAAGCGTGAGGGCTTCGAACTCCAGATGTTCCCGTATCCGCTGCCGGGTAGCGACCAGTCGTCTGCCTGGTCGCAGATGCGCCGTTTCCAGCCCGACCTGATCGTGCACTGGGCGTTCTCGGCCATGCACGTGGTCGCGTCGAAGGAGGCCAAGCGCAACGGCATATCGCTGGACAAGATGGTCACCGTGAACTGGTTCAACGAAACAGACCTGAACAATATCGGTAACGATGTCGCCAAGGGCATCCGCCGGTCAACCACGGTAGCCAGCGGCGTCGACAACCCCATCATGAAAGACATCATTCGCGAGCTGTACGACAAGGGCAAGGGCAACGGCGATCGCAAGTTCCTCTCCGACATCTACTACTCCACGGGGCTGGCCATCTACGCGCCCATCTTCGAGGCCGCCCGACTGGCGGTGAAGAGCGACAAGACCCCGCTGACCGCGGAGAAGATGCGCAAGGGTCTGGAGAGCCTGCGCGGCTTTGACGCCAGCGGCCTGTTGCCGGCGCTCACGGTCAGCGCCAAGGACCACGGCGGGGGCGGCAAGTCGCGGATCGAACTGTGGGACGGCTCGAAGTGGATCCCGCAGGGGGACTGGATCGCCGACTACAACGACCTGATCTGGAGCACGGTGAAGCAGCACTCGGCGGAATTCGCCAAGTCCACGGGGCAGTGATAGCCCTCGCCCCCACACCGGCCTGCGGCCGGTGTGGGGCACAACCGAACAGGAGAATCTCACATGCGATCCACTCTGAAGCGAGTGCTGGTGGCAGCCGCCTTGCTGGTCGCGACCCAGGTCACGCTGGCCGCGGATCCGGTCAAGTTCGGTTTGTGCTACGACCTGACGAAGATCTATGTCGCCGCCGTCCCACAATTGGCACAGGCCGTCAAGGACTACGCCGACCTGCTCAACGCGCGCGGTGGCCTCGAAGGACACCCGATCGAAGTCACGGTTCAGGACCATGGTAACGAACCGCAACGTGGAATCGACTGCTACGAGCGTCTGAAGCGTGAAGGGACGATGGTCTTCGATTTCTTCTCGACGCCGGTCTCCCGCGCCGTGCTGCCGCGCATCATGCAGGACGGGAACATCCTGGTGCAACCCCTGGTGGGCCGGGGTGACGCCGTCGACGGCGAAGTCTTCAAGCAGGTGTTTCCGTTGGCTCCGACCTACTGGGGCCAAGCGGCAAACATCATCAGCTACTTCAAGAAGCAAGGCGGGGGCAGCCTCAAAGGCAAGAAGGTGGCATTCCTGTACCTCGACACGCCCTTCGGCCGCGAGCCAATGCCGGTGTTCGAGGCTCTGAAGCGGCTCGAGAGCTACGAATTCCAGTCCTTTCCGTTTCCGGTGCCGGGCAATGACCAGAGCGCGGCGTTCACGCAGATTCGGCGCTTCCAGCCCGACTGGGTGATCCTGTGGTCCTTCTCGCCGCTGAATCCAATCACCTTCCGCGAGATGCAGCGCAACGGCATTCCGATCGACAAACTGGTCACCGTGAACTGGATCAACGAGGTCGACATCAACAACTTTGGTGCCGCCGCTGCAAAGGGACTCAAACGCTCGACTGTCGTCGTCGGCGGAGCTGAGCATCCTTTGGTGAAGGACATCCTGCGCGAGCTCTATGACAAGGGCAAGGGCAATGGCGACCGGAAACTCGTCGCCGATTCCTACTACAACACGGGTCTGGCCGTGTACTCGTCTGTCTTCGAAGGCGTGCGCATCGCCATCAAGACACAGGGCTGGCCACTGACGCCGGAGAAGATCCGGCAGGGCATGTATGGCATCAAGAACTTCGATGCAAGGGGCTTCATGGCCCCGATCACCGTCACGCCCAAGGACCACGGCGGTGGCGGCAAGACCCGCATCGACATGTGGGACGGCAGCAAGTGGGTCGCCCAGACCGACTGGTTCGCCGACTACACGGGCCTGGTCAACACGCTCGTCAAGGCCAATTCGGCCGATTACGCCAAGGCAGCGAAGTAGGTTCGCGGCTTGACGCCCAAGGAGTAGATTCATGCCTCACATCTTTCGCGCAGCCCTGTCCGCCCTTGTCATGTCGGTAGCGTGTCAAGCGGCGATGGCTTCGGAGCCGATTCGCTTCGGCCTCTGCTACGACCTGACGAAGTCATACCACTTCATCACGCCTCAGGTGGCGCAGGCGGCACGCGACTACGCCGCCCTGATCAATGGCAAGGGCGGTCTGGGCGGCAACAAGATCGAAATAACGGTGCAGGACCATGGCAACGAACCGCAGCGCGGCATCGAATGCTATGAGCGCCTGAAGCGTGACGGCGTGATGGTTTTCGACTTCATGTCCACCCCGGTTGCGCGTGCCGTTCTGCCCCGCGTCATGCAGGATGGCAATCTCATGATCCAGGCTTTCCATGGCCGCGCCGATGCCGTCGATGGCGAGGTCTTCAAGCCGGTGTTCCCCTTGGGCCCGACCTATTGGGGCCAGGCGGCAAACATGGTGAGCTACATCAAGCGCCAGGCTGGTGCCGACTTCAAGAAAACAAAGATTGCCTATCTCTACATCGACTACCCTCTCGGGCAAGAGCCGATTCCCGTCCTGCAGGAACTGCAAAAGCGTGAAGGCTTCGCGCTGGCGATGTTTCCCTACCCGCTGCCCGGCAATGACATGAGCTCGGCGATAAGCCAGTTGCGCCGCTACCAGCCGGACTGGATCGTTCACTGGGGCATCGGACCGATGAACGTTGTCGCCGCCAAGGAACTCAAGCGCAACGGCATACCGCTGGAGAAGTTCATCACCGTGAACTGGATCAACGAGGTTGACATCAACAACATCGGGCCCGAGGCGGCCAAGGGTCTGAAGCGCTCTTCGGTGGTCATCGGTGGCGGGACAGACCATCCCTTGTTGCGCGATATCACGCGCGAACTGTACGACAAGGGCAAGGGCAGCGGCGACCGCAAGTTTCTCTCGGACTCGTACTACTACCTCGGACTGGCGATGTACTCGACGCTGTTCGAAGGGGTGCGACTGGCCACCAAGGATCAGCCCGCGCCGCTCACTGCCGAGAAGATTCGCAAGGGCATGGAGAGCGTGAGCAGTTATGACGCCAACGGCCTGATGGCACCGCTGACGCTCACCGCCAAGGACCACGGCGGCGGCGGCAAGACCCGCATCGACATGTGGGACGGCAGCAAGTGGGTTCCCCAAACCGACTGGTTCGCCGACTACACGGATCTGGTCTGGAGCACGGTGAAGCAACACTCCGCCGAGTTCGCCAAATCTGGAAAAAATTGATCGTGAACGCCCTCATCCTGAATAACATCGAGGTCATCTACGACCACGTCTTCCTTGCCATCAAGGGCGTTTCCATCGAGGTGCCGCAGGGCGGCATGGTCGCCCTGCTGGGCGCCAACGGCGCCGGCAAGAGCACCACGCTGAAGGCGGTGAGCGGGCTGCTCAAGTCGGAGCGTGGCCAGATCACGCGCGGCGACGTGAAGTTCCTGGGCCAGGACATCGCCAAGCTGGCACCGCAGGACCGGGTCAAGATGGGCATCGCCCAGGTGCTCGAAGGCCGTCGTGTCTTCGAGCACCTGACGGCCGACGAGAACCTCATCGCGGCTTCTGCCGTGCATGGCGGCAAGGCCGACATGGAACGCAACCGCGACCGGGTGTACTCGTACTTCCCTCGCCTGCACCAGCGCCGCACCGCCAAGTCGGGCTACCTGTCCGGGGGCGAGCAACAGATGCTCGCCATCGCCAGGGCCCTAATGACGCAGCCCAAGCTGCTCATGCTCGACGAGCCCAGCCTCGGCCTCGCGCCGGTGATCGTGGCAGAGATCTTCGAGATCATCCGGCGCATCAACCGCGATGAAGGCATGTCGATCCTGCTGGTCGAGCAGAACGCCATCGCCGCGCTGGACGTCGTGTCGCACGGCTACCTGATCGAGAACGGCCGCGTCGTCATGCACGAGAAGGCCGAGGTCATGAAGAACAACCCGGACATCCGCGAGGCCTACCTCGGCGGCGCCGAGGGGCGCGATTTCAAGGAGATCAAGCACTACCGGCGCCGCAAGCGCTGGCTGACCTGATCCTGCCGGCGGCAGTTGCCGTGTCCGACCGCACGATCGAGAAGCTGCTCGAGCGGCTGCGGCGACTGCCGCCGCAGACCTCGCTCACCCTCGCCCAGTTGCGCGCGCAGTATGAGCGCGCCCAGGTCGTCTTCCCTTTGACGGGCGAGGTCACGCTGCAAGTGCTCGACACCGGCCCTGTGCGCGGTGAATGGCTGCTGCCCGCAGGCGCCGGCGATGCCGTCGTGCTGTACCTGCATGGCGGCGGCTACGTCATCGGCTCGCCGCGCTCGCACCGCCACCTTGCGGCCGACATCGCGCTGGCCGCCGGCGCCCGGACGTTCACGCTCGACTACCGGCTGGCACCCGAGCACCCTTTCCCTGCCGCGCTGGACGACGCCGTCGCCGCCTACCGTTGGCTGATTGCGTCGCAGCGGGCCAAGCCCGGCCGCATCGTCCTGGCCGGCGACTCGGCCGGCGGCGGGCTGGTGCTGGCGACGCTGGTTGCGCTGCGCGATGCCGGCCTGCCGCTGCCGGCCGCCGGCGTGTGCATCTCGCCCTGGACCGACCTCAGCTGCAGCCTGCCCGCGTGCGATCCGCAGCGGCCCAGCCACGACCCGCTGATCGACCACGCCGTGCTGCGTGCCATGGCCAATGCGTACATGGGCCGGCGCAGCCTGCGCGACCCGCGTGTGTCTCCGCTGTTCGCCGATCTGCGCGGCCTGCCTCCGCTGCTCGTGCAAGTGGCCGGCGGCGAGGCCTTGGTCGACGACGCGCGGCAACTGGCCATCGCCGCCAGCGAGGCCGGCGTGCACACCACGCTGGAAGTCTGGCCGCGCATGGTTCACGTCTGGCACTGGTATGCGCGCATGCTCGACGAAGGCCAGCAGGCCATCGAACGCATCGCGGAGTTCATGCAAGGCGCACTGCGGCAGCGTGCGGCGGCTGATCGGGCCTGATCGCGGCTGCGCGCCGGCTCAGGCCGGCGTGAACACCGGCAATGGTGGCCCGCCCTCGCTCGCGCTGAACTTCAGCGTCACCGCCTGCCCGATGCGCACTGCGTCGGCATCGGCGTCGACGATGTTGCTCATCATCGTCGGGCCTTCGGCGAGTGTCACGTAGGCGATGATGTAGGGCACCTCGGCGCGCCGCATGACGCTGAAGCTGTAGATGGTGCCCTTGCCGCTGGCTTGCCGCCACTGCAGACGTTCGCTGCCGCAGAACGGGCAGGCGGCGCGCGGGTAGTGGTGGTGCTCGCCGCAGTCGTCGCACTGCTTGACCAGCAGGCGGCCTTCGCCGGCGGCGTCCCAGAAGGTCTTCGTTTCCGGGTAGACGGTGGGGGCGACGAGCTTGCGTTCCTTGATCAGCATATTCACTCCCGCTCCATGATCAGTGTGCTGCTGCCGTGGCGCGTGCCCAGCGAGCCGCCGGTGCCGTGCGCCAGCGCCAGCCTGCAGTTGGGAACCTGCACCTTCGGGTGCGCCTCGGCGCGCAGCTGGCGCACCGCCTCGATCACCTTGGTCATGCCGCCTCGGTTGCCCGGGTGGTTGTTGCACAGGCCGCCGCCGTCGGTGTTGAAGGGCAGCTTGCCGGAGCCGGAGATCAGGTTGCCGTCGGACACGAACCGGCCGCCCTCGCCCTTCTTGCAGAAGCCCAGGTCCTCCAGCGTCAGCAGCACGGTGATCGTGAAGCTGTCGTAGATCGACGCGTACTGGATGTCGGCGGGCTTCACGCCGGCCTCGGCGAATGCCGCCGCGCCGGTCCAGGCCGCGCCGGTCGTCAGCAGGTCGACCTTGCCGCCGATCTGCGCGCGCATGAACTCACCCGTGCCGATGACCTTGACCAGCGGACGCTTGAGCTGGCGCGCGATCTCCGGCCGCACCACGACGAGCGCGCCGCCGCCGTCGCTGATGACGCAGCAGTCCAGCCGGTGCAGCGGGTCGGCGATCATCGGCGAGCCGACCACGTCCTGCACCGTCACCACGTCGCGCACCATCGCGTGCGGGTTGTGCTGTGCGTGGTGCGACGCGGCCACGCGGATCCAGGCCAGCTGTTCACTGGTGGTGCCGTGCTCGTGCATGTGGCGCATGGCGGCCATGGCATACATGTTGACGGTGGTCGGCGCGTAGGGCAGCTCGAACGGCACGTCGGGCGCGGGGCCGTAGTTGCGCGGCGCGGTGCCCGTGGCCATGCCCTCGGCCTTGGGCCGCCCGGCCAGCGTGATCAGGGCCACGTTGCAGCGGCCGGCGGCGATGGCCGCTGCGGCATGCGCGACGTGCACCACGTACGACGAGCCACCGGTCTCGGTGGTGTCGACGTGCCTGAGTGTCATGCCCATGTAGTCGACCATGCTCAACGCACCCAGGCCCGGCGCGTCGCCGGCGCAGAAGTAGCCGTCGACGTCACGAATCGTCAGCCCGGCGTCGGCGAGCGCGCCGCGCGCGACCTCGGCATGCAGTTGCGCCACCGACTTGTCGTCGGCGCGCCGGATCGGGTGCTCGTAGGCTCCCGCGATGTAGGCCTTGCCCTTCAGGCTCATTGGTTTCCCTTCGCAGACTTGACGGTGGCTGTGCCCTTGATGACGTCCTGCCCCTTGCCGTTGCGCACCCACACGTCGTAAACCGGCGGCCGGATTCCCTCGCGCAGCTCGCCGCCGCCGGTAACGTCGTCGTCGACGCGCACCGGCTGCACGAAGCGGATCTCCAGGCGCACGCGGTTCAGCGCGTCGGCGCCCAGCGTGTTCCTCAGCGCTTGCCAGATCAGCGCCACCGACATCGTGCCGTGCGCGATGATCCCGCCCATCGGGCTCTTGGCGGCAAACTCCTTGTCGACGTGAATCGGGTTGTAGTCGTTCGTCACCGCCGCGTAGGCCATGATGGTGTCGAAGTCGACGTGCTTGGTCGATGCCTTCAGCTGCTTGTCCATGGCGACCCTTTATTGCGCGACCAGCGTGGTCATGATGCCGCTGAACAGCAACTCGCCCGAGCCCACAGCCCGCGTCTCGCTGCGCACGCGCACCCACTTGCGGTCCTTCTTGACTTCCTTGTCCAGGCACCACACTTCGGTGCGCAAGGTCTCGCCGATGCGCGGCATGCGCAAGATGTCGAAAGTCTGCCCGCCATGTACACCGCCGGGCGGACGCGGCGAGTTCAGCGTCAGCACGGCGTCGATGACGATCATCGCCAGCATGCCGCCGGGCATGACGCCGGGGTCGTCGTCGTTCGGGTACACGCTGCGCCACTTGGCGATGGTCGCCTCGTCGACGCTGAAGTCGCGCGTGCCGTAGTTCTTGCCCGGCTCGTAATGGTCGTAGTTGAAGATGGCGGGCTCACTCATGATGTTGCGGGCTCCACTTGCGGAACCTTCTGTTCGGTGCCGGGGCGGGTCTCGTAGCACACGCGCACGCGCATGCCGATCTTCACCGTCGCCGGGTCGCAGTTCAGCACGTTGCACATGAAGCGGAAGCCCTCGTCCAGGTCCACCAGCGCCAGCACGTAGGGCGTGTCGGCCATGAACGCCGCGATCGGCGCGCGATGGATCACCGAGAAGCTGGCCACGCGCCCGAGACCTTCGGCCACCTGCCATTGCAGCTCGGTGCTCTGGCAGTGCACGCAGGCGTAACGCGAATAGAACTGCGCCTTGCCGCAGGTGCGGCAGCGCTGGAAGCGGAACTCGCCCTGGTTCGCACCCTCCCAATAAGGCCGGCTGATGCTGTCCGGCACCGGCATCGGTTTGGCTTGCACTTCGGCCATGGTCAGGCCCTCCCCATGATGATCGAGCAATGGCCGGAGAAGATGCCGCCCAGCGTGTGGGCCAGCGCCACTTCGGCGTCCTTGACCTGGCGCGGGCCGCACTCGCCGCGCAACTGGCGCACCGCCTCGACGACGTGGAACATGCCGCCGGCCGCGCCCGACGAGCCGTACGACAGCAGGCCGCCGTTGGTGTTGACGGGAAAGCGCCCGCCGATCGCAAACTCGCCGGCCAGCGCCGCCGGGCCGGCCTGCCCACGGCCGTAGAAGCCCATCGACTCCAGCGTGATGAGCAAGGTGCTGGTGAAGCAGTCGTAGATGTGCGCGCAGTCGACGTCCTGGTGCTTCAGGCCGGCCTGGGCCAGCGCGTCGGCGGCCGACTCCTTGCAGCCGAAATCGACTAGCGAGGGCGCCGCGAAGATGTGCTCGTGCGTGTGGCCTTCGCCGATGCCCAGCAGTTCGACGGCGCGCTTGGGTCGGTCTCGCCCGGTCTCGGCGGCACTCACCACCACCGCAGCGCCGCCGTCCGACACCAGGCAGCAGTCGAGCATGCGCAGCGGCGAGGCGATCACCTTGGACTTGCGCACATCGTCCATCGTGATCGGCTTCTTCATGTGCGACTGTGGGTGCAGCGCGGCGTTGGCGCGCTGGTTCACCGCCACGGCCGCAAGGTGGTCGCCGTTGAGCCAGCCTTCGTGGAAGTAGACCTGGGCGGCCATCGCGAATGCGGCCGGCACGCTCATGCCGTAGGGCTGCTCGTACTGCGGGTGGCCGACGTCGGCCAGCGCTGCCTGTACCTTGTCGCCCATGCCGGTCAGGCGGTTGTCGCCGGTGACGCACAGCACATGGCGGCAGCGCCCCGAACGCACCAGCGATTCGGCATGACGCACCAGCAGACCAGCGGTCATGCCGCCCATGGCGATCGAGGCGTTGACCTTGGGGCGCAGCCCGAGGTACTCGCCCAGCACCCCGCCCAGCATCAGCTGCGGCGACGCGAACGAGTACGCGGTCAGCAGGCCGTCGATGTCCGACACCTTCAGCCCTGCGTCGGCCAGCGCGCCCAGTGCGGCTTCGGCATGCAGCGACATGCAGGTGCTGTCGGGCAGCGCGCCGACCTGCGTGTCGTGCACGCCGCTGATGATGGCTTTGGTTCCCATGCTTGTTCTCGTGCTTCCCGTGTTAGGCCAGACTGATGCGCACGTCGCGCTGCAGCCGCCGGATCTCGTGGACGGCACCGTCGACCAGGTCGGTCATGATGTCGCGCGCCGGGCGCCGCGCCTTGAGCAGGCCGCCCGCCTGACCGGCGATGTTGTAGAAGAGGTCGTGACGGCCGGCAGCCAGCGCCGCGGACAGGAAGTCTTCCATGAGGATGCGCTGGTACGGCGTCTCCAAGGTCGGCAGTCCGGACTCTGCCCAGGCCTGCGAGATCTCACCGTGGAAGGCACGCACCGTCTTGCCGGTCCAGACCTTGCTGACACGGAAGGCCTCGGAATCTGCGGCCACGATCTGGTCCTTGCAGCTGTCGAACAGTTCGCACTCGTCGGCCACCAGGAAGGCGGTGCCCAGCCAGGTGGCCTGCGCGCCCAGCACCAGTGCGGCGACGATGCCGCGGCCATCGGCGATGCCGCCAGCAGCGATCACCGGCGTCGGGTTCACCGCGTCCACCACTTGCGGGATCAGCGGCAACGAGGCCACGGTGCCCGTATGGCCGCCGGCCTCGGTGCCCTGCGCGACGATCGCGTCAACGCCCGACTTGCGCTGGCGCACCGCATTGCGCACCGAGCCTGACAGGCCGATCAGCTTCATGCCCTGGGCGCGCGCGCGGCAGCAGGAAGTCGGGGTCGCCCAGTCCGGCAGCGAAGAGCGGCACGCGTTCCTCGAACACCACCTCGAGCACGGACTTGGCGTACTCGATGTTGACCACCGTTTCGTCGGCCGGCTGCACTGCAGGCAGCTGGTAGCGCTGGATCAGCGTCTGCACGAAGGCGGCATGCTCGGGGTAGCGGCGTTTGATCTCGTCGCGCACGCCCGAACGGGTGTCGGGTGCGTCGGCAATGCGCGCCGGCAGCAGCAAGTCGACGCCGAACGGACGGTCGGTGAGTGAGCGCACCTCGCGGATGCGGCGCCGCGTTTCCTCCGGCGACAGCCCCGAGCAACCCAGCACACCACAGCCCCCCGCCTGCGACACCGCCGCCACCAGCTTCGGCGGCGTGGCCCGCCCGCCCACGCCCATGCCAGCGAGGAAGATCGGGTACTCGATGCCCAGCGAATCGCAGAAGGCGTTGTGAAGCACCGGACGGGCCATCACTTGAACTCGGGCTTGCGCTTGGCGCGGAAGGCGGCGACGCCCTCCTTCACGTCGTCGGTCTGGAACAGGAAGGGGAAGGCATCGACCGCGTAGCGCATGTCGTCGCCGCCCAGTCCGCGGTTGTAGAAGGACTTCGCCATCTGCACAGCCATGTGCGGTTTGCCAGCGAGCTTGTCGGCAAGGGCCATCGCCTCGTCGAGCAGCTTGTCGTGGACGACGGTGCGCAAGGCAATGCCCAGTCGCACCGCCTCGGCGGCGTCGATCGGCTCGCCCAGCATGCTCAGCTCCTTGGCCTTGGGGCGGCCGACGATGTCGTGCAGCCGCAGCAGCGCAAAGCCCGGCAGTAAGCCGAGCTGGATCTCGGGCACGCCGAAGCGGGCCCGCTCCGAGGCCAGGATGAAGTCGCAGGCAATCGCGAGTTCGAAGCCGCCGCCGAACGCCACTCCGTTGACAGCCGCAATCAGCGGCTTGCGGCAGCGTTCGGGTGCCTCCAGCACTGGCAGCACGTCGGCGATGAAGCTGCGCGCCTGCTCGGGCGTGGCCGGAAAGGTGCTGATGTCCGCGCCGGCACAAAAAGCCTTGTCGCCTCGTCCGGTGAGGATGCCCACGCGGATTTCGTCGTCGGCCTGGATTCTTGCCAAGCTCTCGATCACGCCTTCGCGGATGCCCATGGAGATGGCGTTGAGCTTGGCCGGCTCGTCCAACGTGACGATCGCGACACGGCCCTGTTTCACGAATTCGACACTACCGATGCGCATGGACTGCTCCTGTGAAGGCTTCAAGGCTCTGTCGGTCGGACTATCAAGACTAACGAACGTTAGGCAGCTCGTCAATCAACAACATGCTTGGGTCGAACGTCGCTCAGCGGCGCAGGCCGCCGTAGCTCGCCCACGGCGTCGCGACGAGGTAGCCGGCGTCGACAGGCAGGTTGATCCCGGTGATCGCCGAGGCCCGGTTCGATGCCAAGAAGGCCACCGCATTCGCGATTTCGCGCGGCTCGATCAAACGGCCGAGCGCCGCATGCGTGGTCATCGCGCCGGTCTCCAGCGTGCGCGTCGTGATGCCCTTTTCGAGCGCAGGCGTGTGCGTGAAGCCGGGCGACACGGCGTTGACGCGCACGCCCTTGGGGCCCCACTCCGCCGCCAGGCATTCGGTCAGGTTGATGACGCCGGCCTTGGCCGGGCCGTAGGAATGCAAGGGCCCCGAGCCCATGCCTGCCACGGACGCGATGTTGACGATCGCGCCGCTGCCGCGTTGCGCCATGGCGGCGCCGAAGCGCGCGCAACACAGGTAGGTGCCGCGCAGGTCGATGCGGGCGACGAAGTCCCATTCGCGCAAGCTCAGTTCCTCGGGCGGCAGCGTGCGCTGCAGCACGCCGGCGCTGTTGACCAGGACGTTGGGCACGCCGCAGCGCTCCTGCACGGCAGCCACCAGTGCCTCGACTGATGATTCTTCGCCGACATCGAGCGCCAGCGCGATGCCGCCGATCGCCTCGGCCACCGCACGCGCCGCTGCCTCGTTGCGGTCGGCAACGACGACTTGCGCACCGGCTTCGGCCAGCACCCACGCGCAGGCTTCGCCGATGCCACTGGCGCCGCCGGTGACGACGGCAACTTGCCCCGAAAAGTCGAGCTTCATGTGGTTGATCTCTTGGGTTTGCAGGTCAGTTCGGCACGCAGCACGCGCTTGAGCACCTTGCCGGACGGCAGGCGCGGCAAGGTCTCTCGCAGCACCAGCTCCTTGGGCAGCTTGAAGCCGCCGAGCTTGCCGCGGCAGAAGGATTGCAGTTCTTCGAGCGAGAGCGTCGTGCCCGGCCGCAGCACCACGACGGCCGCGACCCGCTCGCCCCAACGCTCGTCAGGCAGGCCGACGGCCGCTGCTTCGAGCACCTGCGGCAGCTGGTACAGCACGCGCTCGACCTCGCTGCTGGCGATGTTCTCGCCGCCGCTGATGATCATGTCCTTCTTGCGGTCGGTGAGGAACAGAAAGCCTTCGGCGTCGAGGTAGCCGATGTCGCCGGTGCGGAACCACTGGCCAGGATGAAAGCTAGCCGCGGTCTTCTCGGGGTCGCGCCAGTAGCCGCTGGTGAGCTTGGGGCCGCGCAGGCAGATTTCGCCGGCCTCGCCCGACGGCAGCTGGCGGCCGTCGTCGTCGCAGATGCGGATCTCGACGTGCGGCAGCGCGCGTCCGGTCGAGCCGATCTTCTCGATCTCGCGCCCGGCCTCCATCAGCGTGTCGCCGGAGCAGCTCTCGGTCAGACCGTAGCCGTCGATGTAGCGCCCGCTCTTGAACAGCGAGCCGAACTCGCGGATGCGTTCGTCAGGCGTGCGCTCGCCGCCGCCGATCTGCCAGCGGAAGCTGCTGACGTCGAAGCGCTCGCGATCCGGCAGCGCCAGCAGGCGGTTCAGCATCACCGGCGCCATCCAGCCGGCGGTCAGGCGTTCGCGTGCGATCAGCGCCAGGATTTCCTCGGGCTCGAACTCGCGCTGCACCGCGAGCATGCCACCCATCTGCAGCACCGCCAGGCCCGGCAGGTCGAAAGCGCCGACGTGGTACAGCGGCCCGACCACGAGCAGCCTTTCGCCGCCATGCAGGCCCAGCACGGCGATGTGGTCCAGGCACTTCCAGTGGTAGTTGGCGTAGGAATGGATCACGCCCTTGGGGCGGTCGGTGGTGCCCGAGGTGTACATCAGCCGGAATAGGTCCTCGGGCGCGCGCACCTGCGGCGCCCACGCAGGCTCGGCGGCGGGGCCGAGGCGGCGGCTGTCGGATTGCGCCGCTTCGTCGATGGCGACCACGTGGCCGAAGCCGCCCGCCAGCGCGCGCAGTTCTTCGTCCACGAGCAGCAGCTTTACCCCCGCGTGGCCGACGATGTATTCCACCTCGTCGGCGCCGAGCCGGTAGTTGATGGGCAGCAGCACCGCGCCCAGGTGACTGACCGCCAGCGCCAGCTCGATGAAGGCGGCGCTGTTCTTCATCAGCAGCGCGACGATGTCGCCTTCGCCGATGCCGCGCGCGCGCAGGCTGCCGGCCGTGGCGGCCAGGCGTGCCGCCAGGTCGCCATAGCCCAGGCGCTGGTCGCGGTACAGCAGGGCCGGTCGTTCGGGCTCGGCACGCGCCCAGCGCAGGATGGCGGCACTCAGGTTGACCATCGCAAGCTCCCTCGGTCAGTAGGAACGCGGCATGCCCAGGTCGTGGTTGGCGACGTAGTTGAGGATCATCTCTTCGGACACCGGCGCGAAGCGGAACAGGCGGCAGTCACGCCACAGCCGCTCGACGTGGAATTCGGTCGCGTAGCCCATACCGCCCATGGTCTGCATCGCGCGCTCGGTGGCGCGGCCGACGGCCTGCGCGGCCAGCAGCTTGGCGGCGTTGGCCTCGCTGCCGTAAGGCAGGCCCATGTCGCAGTTGACCGCCGCCTTGTGGTTGAGCAGGCGCGCAGCCTCGACCTCGACATGGCATTGCGCGAGCGGGAACTGCAGCCCCTGGTAGCTCGTGACCGGCTTGTCGCCGAAGACCTTGCGCTCGTTGCCGTACTTCACCGCCAGCTTGATCGCCAGTTCGCCGGTGCCGGCCAGTGCCGCGGTGGTGACGATGCGCTCGGTGTTGAGCACGTCCAGCAATTCGTGCCAGCCGCGGTGCAAGGTGCCTACGAGCTCGCCCGGCGCGATGCGCACGTCGTCGAAGAAGACGCTGCTCGACGCCAGCGTGCGCGTGCCGACCTTGTCGATCGCGGTGTGCGTGAGGCCCTTGCGCTCGACGTCGATCATGAACATCGACAGGCCGTCGCTGCGCGACTTGCAGTCGGCGAGCTTCTTGGTGCGCGCCACCACCAGCATCTTGGCCGCGTCGGGCACGCCGGTGATCCAGATCTTGCGGCCGTTCAGGCGCCAGCCGTCGGCGTCGGCCTCGGCATAGGTGCGCAGTTCGAGCGTGTTGGTGCCGGCGTCGGGCTCGGTCAGCGCCATGCAGCAGTTGATCTCGCCCGAGACGATCTTCGGCAGCAGCTCGGCCTTCATCGCCGCCGTGCCGAAGCGCGACAGCGCGACACCGCCGAAGATCGGGTTGATCATGAAGAGCTGCCCGACCGTCGCGCCGCCGCCGCAGGATGCCAGCGTCTCCACCACCAGCGCCAGCTCGAACATGCCTAAGCCAGTCCCGCCGACCTCGGTGGGCAGCGCGGCGCCACACAGGCCGGCGTCGCAGACGGCGCGCCAGAACTCCTTGGGGAACGCCTTGGCGGCGTCCTGCTTGCGCCAGTACTCGAGGCCGAAGTGGTCGCCGACCTTGCGCGCCGCCTCGATCATCTGCCGCTGTTCATCCGAGAGTCGAAAATCCATCGTGGGCTCCAGTGCCAAAGCTAGTCGAACAACAAGCGCGTCGGATGGGCCAGCCCATCGACGATCTGATTCAGCAGCGCGGCGCCACCGACCCCGTCGAGCACCCGGTGGTCGAGCGACAGCACCAGCGAAATTTCGCGCCGCAGCGCCGGCTGGCCGCGCGCGTCGGGACGGAACAGCTCGCGCACGCTGCCCACGCCGAGGATCATCGACTGGCCGGGCACGATGATCGAGGTCATCGCGGTCAGACCGTGCATGCCGGCATTCGACACCGTGATGGCGCCGCCGGCCATGTCATCGGCGCCGAGCCGCCCCGCGCGCGCACGTTCTGCCAGGGTGTTGGCCTGGCGCGCCAGGTTGACCAGGCTCAGACGCCCAGCATCGCGCACGATGGGCACGCGCAGGCCGTGCTCCGTGTGCACGGCCACGCCGACGTCGCTGCGGTCAAGCACCAGCGCGCCCTGCGGCGTCCAGATGCGATTCAGTTCGGGCAGTGCGCGCAACGCCCGGCCCAGGGCCGCGACGAAGAAATGGTTGAGCGTCAGCCGGGGCTCGGTCTCAGGGTCTTTCAGCTTGGCGCAGAGCTCGAGCAGGCTCGACACCTCGGCCTCACGCGCCAGGTAGAAGTGCGGGATGTCCTGTTTGGCGGCGGTCAGCCGCGCGGCCGTCGCCTGCTGCGCCGCGGTGAACGGCTGCAGGCGGCCGGCAGCCGTCCCGAGGGTCGCTGGCGCAGGCGGCGGTGAGGGGGCTGCGGCCGGCGCACGGTTCGTCACCTTCGCGGATGCGGTGGCAGGCGCCGGCAGCGCCACGGGCGCAGGCGCCGGTGCAGGAGCGGATGTCCGCGCCTTCATCACGGCCTCGACATCGCGCGCCCGCACGCGACCGCCCGGCCCCGAGCCCGTCACGTCGGCGAGCGCAATCTGATGTTCGCGCGCCAGACGGCGAGCGAACGGTGTGACGGGCCGGCGTGCGGTGGTGGGGGTCGCTTCGGCCACGTCGGCCACGGCGGCTGATGTGATCGACGGCACGCCGTCGTCCCAATGCCCGACCACCGCACCCACGGGCACGGTCTGGCCCACCGCGACCAGCGGCGCGCCCATCACTCCGTCGCTTTCGGCTGCGACCTCGGTCGCCGCCTTGTCGTTCTCGACCACGAACACACAATCGCCGGCCGAAAAGCGCGCGCCGGGCGCGAGCGTCCATTCAACCAGCGCGCCCTCGGTCATCGTCAGGCCCAGCTTGGGCATGAGCCAGTCTCTGCGCACGCCCTCAGGTCCCTTTGAACTCGGCCTTGCGCTTCTCGAGGAACGCGCGGCAGCCCTCGTGCGCATCGTTGCTGTCGAGCACCAGGCCGATCATCGCCTGCTCGTGCGCCAGCGCGGCGGGCAGCGGCATCTCCAGGCCCTGGCGCAAGGTGCGCTTGAGCAGCTTCAGCACCAGCGGCGACTTCTCTGCGATGCGCGTCGCCAGCGCCAGCGTCTCGTCCAGCAGCTTCGCACGCGGCACGGTGCGGTTGCACAGCCCGAGCGCCACCGCCTCGGCGGCGCTGATCTGGTCGCCAGTGAACATCAGCTCCTTGGCGCGGCACAGCGGGATCTGGCGAATCAAGCGCTGCGTGCCGCCCGCGCCGGGAAACAGCCCGAGCGTGATCTCGGGCAGGCCGAGCTTGGCTTCCTCGGCCACCAGGCGAATGTCCAGCGCCAGCAGCAACTCGGTGCCGCCGCCCAGCGCCCAGCCGTTGATGGCGCCCAGCGTCGGCTTGTCGCAGTTGTCGAAGCGCGTGAACAGGCGATGGATGACTTCGGCGAACTGTTCGTAGTGCGGCAGCCCGCGCCGGCTGTCGAGATCGGCGATGTCGCCACCGGCCACAAAGGCGCGTTCACCGGCGCCGGTAACGACGATGGCACGCACCGCATCGTCGGCCTCGAAGGCCGCGAGCGCGGCGTCGAGCGCATGCATGGTGGGCACGTCGATGGCGTTCAGAGTCTTCGTCCGGTTGATCGTCAACAGGCCCACCGGGCCGCGCTTTTCGCTCAGGATGCTGTCGTTGGCCATGCGTGTCTCCATGTTCATTCGAGGGTGCGGCGCACGGCCTTGACGATGGCCGCGGTACCGATGTTGTAGCCCTGCTCCAGCGACTTGGCGAAGGGCACCGGCATGAAGGGGGCGCCGACCCGCACCACCGGCGCATCGAGTTCGTCGAAGCCCTCGTCGACGATGGTCGCCGCGATTTCGGCGCCGATGCCGAAGGCCTGCACCGCCTCGTGCACGATCACCGCGCGGTGGGTGCGCGCCAGCGACGCCAGCACGGTGGCCCGGTCCCAGGGCTGCAGGCTGCGCAGGTCGATCACCTCGACATCGACGCCCTCGCCGGCCAGTTCCTGCGCCGCCGCCAGCGAGGTGTGCACGGTCGCGCCGTAGGTCACCAGCGTCACGTCGCGGCCGGCGCGAACGGTCCTGGCCTTGCCGATCACGTCGCGCACCGACACGTCGACCAGGCCCTTGCTGCCGTACAGGCCCTTGTGCTCGATGAAGATGACAGGGTCCGGGTCTTCGATGGCGGCGCGCAGCAGGCCGTAGGCATCGGCCGGCGTGGCCGCGCACACCACCTTGAGGCCGGGCACGTGCGCGAGCCAGGCTTCGAGACATTGCGAATGCTGCGGCCCGGCGCTCAAACCGCCGCCGTGCGGCGTGCGCAGCACCATCGGCACGCTGCACTGGCCACCGAACATGAAGCGCGCCTTGGCAGCCTGGTTCACCAGGGCGTCCATCGCCAGCGTGATGAAGTCCATGAACATGATCTCGACCACCGGGCGCAGGCCCGACAGCGCCGCGCCCACTGCGGCGGAGACGATGCTCGCCTCGGAGATCGGGGTGTCGAGCACGCGCTTCGGCCCGAACTCGTCGAGCAGGCCGCGCGTGGCCTTGAACGAGCCGCCGGGCGCACCGATGTCCTCGCCCATCACGATCACGCGCGGGTCGGCGGCCATGCTGTCGCGCAGCGCCTGCGCGACGCTGGCCATGTACTTCATCTCGGTCGGGCCGGCGCTCAAGAGGTCGTCTCCGTGTAGACGCCGGCAAAGGCGGGTTCGAAAGCCGGCAGGCCATCGGCGCGCGCACCTGCGATCGCCGCTTCGATGCGCTGTGCCACCTCGGCGGCCGCCGCATCCAGCGCCTGGGCGGCGACGCCCGCGGCGAGCAAGGCCGCGTGCGTGCGCGCCAGCGGATCGGTCTTGACGCCCGCCTGCATCTCGTCGGCGCTGCGGTACTTCTGCGGGTCGCCTTCGAAGTGGCCGCGCACGCGGTGCGTCTTGCACTCGAGCACGCGCGGGCCGTGGCCTTCGCGGATCGCAGCCACCGCGCGAGCGGCCGCGTCGGCAACCGCGAGCACATCGTTGCCGTCCACGCCTTCGTGAACGATGCCGAAGGCCGCAGCCAACGCATCCAGCCGGGCCGCGAACTGGCGCGAGGTGGGCGAGAACTCGGACCAGCCGTTGTTCTCGCACACCAGCAGCAGCGGCGACTTCCACAGCGCGGCCATGTTCAGCGTCTCGTGCAGCACGCCTTCGGCCATCGCGCCGTCGCCGAAGAAGCTGACGGCCAGCCCGCCGCTGCCCAGCACCGACTGCGCGATGGCGCTGCCCAGCGCGATCGGGATGCCGGCACCGACGATGCCATTGGCACCCAGGATGCCCAGGCTGGTATCGGCCACGTGCATCGAGCCGCCACGGCCCTGGCAGATGCCGCCGGCACGGCCCATGATCTCCTTGAAGAAGCCGTCCAGCGCCAGCCCGCGCGCCAGCACATGACCGTGCCCCCGGTGCGTGGTGGCCAGCGTGTCGCCGGGTGCGAGCGCCGATGTCACGCCGGCGGCGATCGCTTCCTGGCCGACACTGAGGTGGATGAAGCCCGGCACCTCGCCGTCGGCAAACAGTTTCGTCAGTGCCGTCTCTGCCTGGCGCACCAGCAGCATCGTGCGGTACAGCGCGAACAGGCGTTCGCTGTCCTTCGCGGCCGCCATGCTCAGGCGCCGCTGCCAGGCTTGCGCTTGGCCGGCCACTCGAAGGCCCGCGGCTGCTTGTTCAGGAAGCGCGCCACCGCGTCCTGGTGGTAGTCGGTCTTCATCACCATGGCCTGCGCCGCGGCCTCGAGTTCGGACAGCGTGTCCTGGTCGAGGTTGAAAGAGCGGTTGAGGATGTTCTTCGAAATGCCGATGGCCTGCGTGGCCGCGCCGTGGAAGCGCGCCGCCATCGCCAGCGCCTCGTCGAGCAACTGGTCTTCGGGCACAACTTCGTAGACGATGCCGAGCGAGCGCGCTTCTTCGGCATCGACCTCACGCGCCGAAAACACCAGTTCCTTGGCACGCATCAGGCCGACCACACGGGGCAGCAGGTAGAACGCGCCGAGGTCGGGCACCAGCCCGACGCGCGTGAACACCGCGCAGAAGCGCGCGCTCGGCGTGGCCAGCACGAAGTCGCAGGCCAGCGACAGGATGAAGCCGGCGCCGAAGGCCGGGCCGTGCACCGCCGCGATCACCGGCTTTTCGAGGTTGACCAGCTCGCGGAACCAGACATGCAGGCGGCGGATGCGGTCGCGGTCGGCGAACACCGGGCGCTTCTCGGACGACAGCGACTTCAGGTCGCCCCCGGCGCAGAAGGCCTTGCCGCTGCCGGTAATGACGACGGCGCGCACCTCGGCGGTGTCGCGGGCCTCGTACACCGCCTCTGCAATGCCCTGGCGCATTTCCAGGTCGAAGGCGTTGCGCAGCTCGGGCTTGTTCAGCCGGATGACCAGCGTGGCGCCGTGGCGCTCACGGAGAACGGAATCGCTCATGTCTTGAATCCCAGATCGCGCGCAATGATGTTGCGCTGGATGTCGCTGGTGCCCTCGCCGATGACGTAGACGAGGGCGTCGCGGTGGATGCGGCCGACCGGGTACTCGCGCATGATCCCGGCGCCGCCGTGGATGCGGATCGCGGCCTCGCTGACCGAGACCGCCGCCTCGCTGGCCACCAGCTTGACCTTGGCGGCGGTGGCGGCGTCCAGCGTACCTTGGTCGACCCGCCAGGCGCCGTAGTACACCAGCCAGCGCGCGGCCTCGATCTGCGCGGCCATGTCGGCCAGGCGGTGGCCCACGGCCTGGTAGTCGCCGATGCGCTTGCCGGCCACGATGCGGTCGCGGGCGTAGGCCAGCGCCGCCTCGTAGGCCGCGCGCGCCATGCCCAGCGCGTTGGCGGCCACGCCGACGCGGTTCTCGCTCAACGAGTCGAGGATCACCGGGTAGGTGCCCTCGCGCCCGCCGAGCAGGGCCTCGTCGGGCACGAGCACGTTGTCGAAGTGGATCAGCGCGGTCTCGGAGCCGCGGATGCCCTCCTTGCGCAGCTTGGACATGGCCACGCCGGCGTTGGGCAGCTCGACGATGAACAGGCTGATCGCCTCGGGCGTGAGCTCGGGCCGTGTGCGCGCCGCCACCAGCATGAAGTCGGCGATCGGCGCGTTCGTGATGTAGAGCTTGCTGCCGTCGATGCGCCAGCCACCGGGCACGCGCGTGGCCTTGGTGCGCAAGGCGCGCACGTTGGAGCCGCTGTCGGGTTCGCTCAGGGCGAAGGCGGCGATCTTCTGCCCTGCCAGCGCCGGCACGAAACAGCGCGTGCGCTGCTCGGGCGTGCCGGCGCGCCAGATCGGCCAGATGCCCAGGTGCGAATGCGCCGACCAACTCGATGCGAAGGCCTGGCTGCAGAAGCTCAGTTCCTCGCGCACGATGCAGTCGCTGATCTTGTCCATGCCGCTGCCGCCGTCGGCCTCGGGGTAGCGCACGCCGAGCAGGCCGAGTTCACCCCAGCGCCGGAACACGTCGCGCGGGAAGGACTCTTCTTCTTCGGCCGGCGTCACCAGCGGCGCCAGCTCATCACGGCACATGCGGCGCACCGTCTCGCGCACAGCCTCGTGTTCAGCGGAAAAGCCAAAATCCAGGCTCATCGATTCCCGCCCTCGTCCCGCGCCGGCCCGGATACCGCCCGCGATACCAGCGCCGCCCGGTCTCTGAGTTCTTCGCCCAGCGCCTTGATCGCGGAGCGCGGCAACTGGGCCGTGAACCCGGTGCCGCTGATGGCCATCATGGGTGTGCCGGCCGAATCCACGACAGCACATGAAACGCTCGTCACGCCCTTGACGTAGCAGCCCGCGTCGACCGCGTAACCCTTGCGGGCCGCTTCATCCACGCTGCGCATGTAGGCATCGAAGCCCGGTGGATCGTCCCAGCGCAGCGCCTCGACGCGGCGCCGCAACTCGGCCCGGGTCAGGCCCGAGTGGGCCGCCATGCTGCGGCCGAGCGCCGAAATGAACATCGGCAATCGCTGCCCGATGTTCATGTGCACGCGCATCGTTGCATCGTTGTCGGCACGATCCACAAGCACCACCCGCTCCTCTGAGGCTCGATGCCAGAGCGTGGCCGTCACGCCGTGGCTTGCGGCAATCGACTCCAGGTGGGGATGAACAAGACGTGCGTAAGACGCTGTCTCAAGCGCGCCCTTGGCCAGCTCCACCAGCCCCAAGCCGACCCGGTAGGTTTTGGTCGTTTCGTCGAAGGTCACGAGCCTTTCGTGAACCAAGGTCTTCAGCAGATTGAAGCAGGTGCTCGAGTTCAGACCGAGATCGCGAGAAATGCGACTGACCCCCACCGGGGTGGCCGCGATCGACAGATAACGCACGACCGCAAGCCCACTGGCCAGCGCGCCAACAACTTTCTCTGGCATTTCGATACGGTCCATGCGCAAGTTCATCAATGCTGAAGACAAGCGAGCGATGTTGACATGACGGAACAGATGCGTCTAGACTTTTTCGCCATACAGATGCTTATTTTCTATAGCGAATGGTGAACTAAATATGAACTTGACCCGACGCATGATCTTCACGCTGCCGATGTTCGCCACCGGCCCGCTGAAGGCCCAAGAGAGTTATCCGGCAAGACCGATCACCCTCGTCATTCCGTCGGTCGCAGGCGGCATCCTCGACACGATCGGGCGCATCGTGGGCCGGAGCCTGGAGCCGCTGGGTCAGACGGTCGTTTATCAGAACGTCCCTGGCGCCGGCAGCATCCTTGGGACCGACGTGGTCGCCAAGGCGGCAGCCGACGGCTACACGCTCGCAGTGGTGGCCACCAGCCACGCCATCAACCCGAGCGTCTACGCGAAGATGCCGTATGACACCGGCCGCGACCTGGCGCCGGTCGCTCACACCGTCAATCTGACCAACCTGCTCGTCGTCAACCCTGCGGTGCAGGCCAACAACCTGCAGGAGTTGATAACGCTGGCCAAGCGCAAACCGGGCAGCCTGACCTTCGGCTCGGCGGGCATCGGCCAATCGAACCACCTTTCGGGAGAGATGCTCCGCGTCGCCGCTGGCATCGACATCGTGCATGTGCCCTACAAGGGCAGCGCCGCGGCAATGAACGACGTGCTGGCCGGTCACATCTCGATGATGTTCGTCGACCTGCTGTCGGCCATGCCGCACGTCAAGGCAGGAAAGTTGAGGGTGATGGCGGCAACCGGCTTGCAGCGGTCCGCCTCGGCGCCGGACATCCCGACGCTTCACGAATCCGGCCTGACCGGGTTCAACGGCAATTCCTGGCTCGGCCTGGTCGGCCGCGCCGGGACGCCAAAGTCGGTCATCGACAACCTCAGCGCCACCGTGACCCACGGTCTTCGGGACAGTGCGATGCGCCAGCGGCTGCTTGCACAAGGGGTTGAACCTGTCGGCGGCTCAGCGGAAGAGTTCGCCAACTTCCTCGAGATTGAGACCAAGCGCTATGCCGCCGCTGTCTTGGCGGCCGGTATCAAGCGCGAGTAGTCGCCGGTCCGGCCGCAGCGGATGCGGTGAAGACCCGATGCCCGTAATAACCCGCAATCCCACGCCTTTACGTGGGTGTTGGTACCGCGCCTAGGTAGGGCAAACATCGTCGGGTATCCACGGTGGAGACAGGCCGGCAAGATTGGTCTAACGTTAGTTAGTCGTCAAGAAATAGCAGCGGCCTCGCAGCGTGTGCCGCTGCTGAGCCAGTCCAAACCGCAGTCGGTTCCCCACACGCCCGCACTGCGGGCGTTTCATCCCACCAAGGAGACAGGCAATGATCTTTCGACATCTTCTCGTTGGCACGCTCGGCATATCGGCTGCCGCAGTTGCACAGGCCCAATCCACCGTAACGCTGTACGGCCTACTGGACGTCGCGCCCGCCGTGTTCAGTCGAACCAATGCAGCCGACGATCGCATGGTCAAGCTCAACTCCGACACGGGAAGTTCATCGCGCTTTGGCCTGAGAGGCACTGAAGATCTCGGCGGCGGTCTCTCCGCGTTCTTCAACCTCGAGTCGCCCATTGACCCGAAGAACGGCACGGCTGCCGGGGGCGCGAGTTCCGGCTCGTGCAACGCCGCCGCAGGTTGTGCTGCGGCAACCGGTGCGGCGTTTTGGCGCCGCAATTCCTATGTCGGGCTTAAGGGGTCGTTTGGCGAAATCACACTGGGCCGCAACTACACCGCAGCCATCATCAAGCAGGCAGGCACACTCAGTGCCACTCCTTCCGGCATCAATACCGGCATGGGCCTAACACTGCTGTCTCAAGGCCTCAGCAACGACTTCTGGAACAGCAACCAGATTCGTTACGACAGCCCGCGGCTGGGGCCTATCGACTTCGCCGTGCACGTTGCTGCAGGTGAAGGCGGCCTGGGCAAGAGCTATGGCGGCAACATGCGCTTCCTGCAGGGGCCCGTAGTGGTTTCGCTGAGCGCCCAGAAGGACGAGAACCTCGCCAGCAAGAGTGTCACCTGGACCATGATTTCCGGTTCGTACGACTTCGGCGGATTCAAGCTCCACGCCGGGGCCAACAAGGTCGACAACAGCGACGCCGTGGTGGGCTTCGTCAACTCCAACCTTTGGACCGTCGGCGCCAGTTTCAAGGCCACCGACTTGTTGACCGTGGCGGCGCAGTACTGGACGGTGAAGGAGAAGGTCGGTGTCTCCACGTCCAGCAAGCTGCTGGTTCTGAATGCGGACTATGCGCTCTCCAAGCGCAGCGCCCTCTACGTCTTGTTCGGCAACGTCGACAACAAGGATCTGGGGATCGCACCGTTGTGGGGCAATCAGAACTTTTCTGGCGCCGGCAATGTCATTGTCGCCAATGACAAGAGCAATGGCCTGGCCATGGGCATCCGCCACACCTTTTGATGTCTCCTAGGTTGCCCCTCAGCGGGGGCATCCTTTGCGCGGCGGGAGGAAACTCCCGCCGCTTTTTTTTGTTCCTGTGGTCAGCGGCGAGTCGGCCTGAAACGCGGCAACGCAACTTGGTCGTTGATGGAATCGCAGACCAACTCCACAGCCATGTCGAATTGCACGGCCATGGGATCTCCGCCGACCAACGAACTGATCATCCGCGGCCCTTCGGCCAGTTCGACCAACAACACGGCATAGGGCGTGTCTTGCTTAAAGGCAGGGCCTGGTGCGCGATGCACGACGCTGAAGGAATGCACGACGCCGCGCCCGCTGGCGGCGCGATGCTCGAGGGCCTCGCTGCCGCATTGGCGACAGATCGACTGCTGATAGAACTGGACGTGGCCGCAGTCAGTGCAGTGTTGCAGTAGCAGCTGACCGTCCTTCAGACCCTGCCAGTAGGCCTGCGAGTCCAAGTCGGGCGTGGGTAGCGGCTTGATGTGGGCTTCCTTGGGTTCGATGCGTCTCACAGCGTGGCCTCCGTTCCCAGAATTGTTGTCGCCTGCGTCGCGAAACCCGCCCCCAGGCTGTGCACCAGGCCGAGTTCGGCGCCCGCCACCTGGCGCGATCCGCACTCACCGCGCAACTGCTTCACCACTTCCAGGAAGTGCAGCAGCGAGCCCGGCATTCCCGGGTGGGCGTAGGACAACAGCCCACCATGGGTGTTGCAAGGGATGCTGCCACCATAGGTGATCTGCCGGTCATCGACAAAGCGCCCGCCCTCGCCCTTGGGGCAGAAGCCCAGGTCTTCCAGCATCATGATCACGGTGCCGGTGAAGCAGTCGTAGACGCCAGCGACATCGATGTCTTGCGGCGAACAACCCGCCATGGCGTAGGCCTTGGCACTGGATTGGACGGCACCGGTCGTGGTGAGCGAGGGCATCAGGAAGATGTGCTCATGCGTGTAGCACTCGCCGCCACCCAGGATGTAGATCGGCTTGGCCTTGCAGGCGCCGACACGATCGGCCGCGCTGACGACAAACGCGACGGCGCCGTCAGAGATCAAGGAACAATCCAGCTTGTGGTACGGGGTGGTCACCCAACCGGAGTTCAACACGTCGTCGACGGTGATCGGCGTCGTCATCTGCGCGCCAGGCGTGCGCATGGCGTGCTCGCGGTGGATCACCGCGACCTTGGCGAACTGTTCCGCCGTGGTGCCGAACTCCTTCATGTGCCTGTGCGCCGTCATGGCGAAGGTGTTTGCCACGGGGATGCCGAAGGGCATCTCGTACTGCTGGTCGCGGCTCTCGGTCATAGAACGCAGCGCCAAGTCTGGAGACAAGCCGGTGAGCAGGCTGTCGGCACCGAGAACCAGGACATTCTCGGCCAAGCCTCCGGCAATGGCCGCCGCTGCGATGTTGAACATGGTCGCGGCCGTCGCGCCCGACACCTGCAACGTGTTCGAGAACGTCGGCACGATGCCGAAGTACTCGCTGAACGCCACGCTGAAGCGGTGGAACGGCGCCGCGAAGGCCGAACTGGTCAGCACCCCATCGATCTGTGAGCGCTTGATCCCGGCGTCGGCCAGCGCGGCCTTGGCCGCTTGGGAAGCCAGCGCCATGACGCTCTTGTCCGGCACACGCCCGACCTCGGAGCGGCCTGCGCCGACGATCGCGACCTGACCACGAATGCTGCGTTGGCGGGCGATGGCGCCCGACACCCGATTTGCCATGACAATCTGTCCTTGGATTGAGATCGATACGATTCTACCAATCGTTCGTTTGACTCTGTGATCCGCACGCCAGAACAGCGTCATATCCGTGGCTCATCCACACAAGCTTTAGCCCAAACCGCTGAGGGGGCCCTATCTCCTCGAACGCTGCTCGGCGCCTGCTGGGACGGCAAGCAGAGCAGCTGGCCACACTTTCGCTTTCGCTTCGCGCCAGCCACCCGCCGGAAGCTGCTCGACGATGAGCTCTCGGTGAATGCCTAACCGACGGGCTATGGCGGCTTGGTGTTCGTTGGCGCGCCGCCCTGCAGCGCCCCAGCGGAGGCGGACCTTGCGTAGATCTTTCAGGCCACGGTGCGAGCGGGATTCGATTGGCTGAAATTCGATCGAGAAGCGGCCGTCATCGACGGACGAAAGGTCTTCGAGCAAGTCGATGAACGTCGATGAGCATGCGGGCGCGCCAGCTGCCATCAAACAACGCGACCACACAGCTAGTCGTCGCCTGCAGGCAGCCTGCAAAGGCTCGCATGTCTGCATCCACCGCTGGTCTCGAAACCCCCTCCACAAAACCCTCATTCCGCGGAGACGCTGGCCGCGCCCCACCCTACCCTTCGTTCACGCGCTCAACAGAGCAACCCCAGCCACCACCGACCCGAGGGATGCGCCATGTTCTCCGCCATGCCCACCGCCCGCCAGGAGCACGCCGTCAGCGGCACCCTGGAAGCCGAGCACCCGGACACCATCGAGACCCGCCTCTGGCTCGATGAGCACGAGTGGCTCTACGACCTGCTGCGCAGCGACGAGAACGTCTCGCCGACCTTTCGCTTCCCGGACCTCATCAGCGCCTGCGTGTCGCTCGTGTTCCTGCATGACGGCGCCGCCACGCGCATCTTCGAGTTTCTGGGCACGCAGCTGGTGCTGCGCCCGCCGCTGACGCCACGCCGACGCGAATCGATGTGGCGCCAGCAGTACGAGCTCTTGCTCGCCGTGCAGCGCTCGCCGGCCAATCGGCACCCGAACCCGAAGTTCCAACTCGACCAATTGACCACGGCCTGCGTGGCCCTGTGCCGACAGTTAGAGGAACCCGACGGCATCGTCCTGCGGCAGGCCAGGCTGAACATGGCCGAACGCTCGGCGCGTTGGCGAAACCCGCCCACCGTCTGACCCGGCGGCAGTGGCGTCTCGCTGCAACGACACCTGACCCGACCTCGCCGACACGACGCCGGCCTCACCCGAACCCGACCCCTGCCGGCTGACCGGCCCGACCTCGTCGCCCGCCTCACGGCGGGTGGTGTCTCGCACTCCCGCGACAGGTTCAGCCATGCGCTTGCTGGTCTTCATTGGATGGGTTCTCTTGCTGTGCGTGCCGGCGCACGCCTTGGCCTGCTGGGAGCAGGCCGCGCAACGCTACGGCCTGGCGGCCGACCTGCTCTATGCCATTGCGCGGGTCGAGTCGAACCTGAATCCGCGCGCGGTGAACCGCTCGCACATGCAGCGCACCGGCTCGTACGACATCGGGCTGATGCAGATCAACAGTTCACATCTCGGCGCCCTGGCCCGCCATGGCATCACCGAGGCGCAACTCTACGAACCCTGCACGAACATCCAGGTCGGCGCGTGGTTGCTCGCCGATACGTTCGCGCGGCACGGCGTGACCTGGAACGCGGTCGGTGCCTACAACGCCGCCTGCTCGCAACTGAAGGGACAAGCATGCGTTGAGGCGCGATCGCGCTATGCGTGGCAGGTATATCGCAAGCTGCCTGGCTCGACCGCGCCCGTCGCGGCACGGGTTGCCACCGCCACCGAAGGCGCGGGCCAGGCGGCCACCGTTCCGCCAGTCACTCTCACCGCGCGGGTGTCGCCTTGAAGCGCGCTGGCATCCGCTGGATCGGCAGCTTGGCTTTGATCGCCGCCGGTGCGTCCTTCGCATCGTCGTGCAGTTCGCCCATGCGCATGCCTGCCGCCGCGACGACACCAGCCTCGCGCTCGGCGAATGTTTCCACGGGACGGATCAGCCAGGTCGAATTCGGCCGGCAAGCCGCGTTTGCACGTTGCCTGCCTCCGGCCTGCCCCGCCGTCACCCCCAAGACCCTGGCACTGGAAGCACGACCCTCTGCCGGTGCTCGCCAGCCGATGGACACCGCGGCATCGCTGTCCGAAGGCGAAGCCTTGGTTCTGGCCCCAGGGGATGCGGGGCCGAGCGCACCTACCTTGGGCAAAGCGAAATCTGCCCCGCCCGGCGAACTGTTGACCAGGCAGGTGGTCGTGCACTTTGCATTCGGCGATGCAAGCCTGAGCCCGGCCGCTCGCGCGCTGATTGATGAGGTGGCCAAGCCGCTGGCATCAGCGCGTCGCATCGCCATCAGCGGCCGCACGGACGGCGTCGGTCCGCGGCAGAGCAACCAGTGGCTTGCCGCCGCCCGCGCGAACGCCGTGCGCGACCACCTGCGTTCACGCCACCCGCACCTGGCCCCGGCAGTCACCCTCGAAGCGCAGGGCACCTGCTGCTTCGCGGCCACGAACGAGACGCCCCAGGGCCGCGGGTTGAACCGCCGCGTCGAAATCGTCTTCGAGCGCGACGCCGAGAGCCTGTGACGCGCCCCACGTCGAGTCGTTCCTCAACACCCGCCACCACCCGCAGCCACCCCACCCCACGCTCCAACTCACTTCTGGAGGAATTCATGAGCACCGCACTTCTCGTCTCCCCGTCCACGTTCCGCAACGCTGCCCGCCGCCCGCTGGCCGTTCTGTCCCTGCTCACACTGCTCGCCCTGGGGCTGTGCGTGGCCTTCCCGGGCCACGCCCTCGACTTGGTGGCCTTCACCGGCATCACCGGCCCGCTCACTTCGGCGCTCACGCAGATCGCCGCGCTCGGGCCCGGCATCAAGGCGCTGGTCGGCTTCGTAGGCTTCGTGGTCGCGCTGATCTCGCTGTCGGCACTGCGCAACTTCGGGCCGGTGCTGTTCTACGTGGGCCTGGCCATCTTCGCCGCCGTCGGCCTGGTGATCGCTGGCGCGATCATGGGCGCGGTCATCTGAGTCGGCGGCGTTCCACACATCCCGGAGGGCCGCATGTACGCCGACACCTACATCCCGCGTCGTCTGGACGACCAGTGGAAGATCGGTTTCTGGGACGTGGACGTGGCCGCGCCGCTGCTGTTCGGCCTGTTCATGGGCTACATGTCGGGCTCGAAGATGTCCTTCGTGCTGTGCATCGCGACGGGCATCTTCACGTCGCGCTGGATCGCCCGCATCAAGGCCGACAAGCACCCCGCCTTCGCGATGCACTGGCTGTACTGGCACCTGCCGACCAGCCCGATCACGGCGATGCGCGCCACGCCGCCGTCGCACATCCGCCGGATGGTGGGCTGAGCCGCTGCGGAGCAAGACATGGACTTCGAACGGCTCAACGGCGACATCAAGGACATGCGCCGCCGCAACCGCGGCCTGGCGCTGACCGTCGGTGCGCTGGCCGGCGGCCATGTGCTGGCCCTGGTCGTGATCCTGAACCTGCTGGGCAGCGTGCGCACGGTGGTCGTGCCGCCGTCGATCAACAAGTCGTTCTGGGTGACGCGGGACAAGGCCAGCAGCGAGTACCTGGAACAGATGGGCAGTTTCATCGCATGGCTGGTGCTGGACGTAACGCCGGCCTCGGTGGACTGGAAGAAGGACATCCTGCTTGGCTATGTCGAGCCCGAGCAGCACGGTGAGCTGCGGACGCGGCAGGACCTGGAGGCCGCGCGGCTGAAGCGCATCAACGCCAGCACCTTCTTCATGCCGCAGCAACTGGTGCCCAGCGAGGACGCGCAGACCGTCGTCGTGCGTGGGCGGCTGCGCACCCAAGTCAATGGCCTGGAAACCGCGAATGACCTCAAGGCCTACCTGGTCGAGTTCAGCTACCGCGGCGGGCGCATGCATCTGAAGACCTTCAAGGAGATCGACCATGCGGCCAAGTGAGTCTTGCGCCATTCAGGTCCGGTGGGAGCGCCACGCGTACCAGCATGCCATCGCGGTCGCAGGCGTGCTCTTCGCCGCGCTGGCCAGCCCGTCAGCCCGTGCCCTGCAGGTGCTCGACGCGCGTGACGGTGTTGCCATCGAAGCCATCCTGTCGATCAAGGAGCCGACGCGCATCCGCATCGACGGCGCACCGATCACCGACGTGTTCGGCAACATCTACTCCAGCAACTGCGGCGGCGCTGCCGTCGGGCCGCCCGGGGCGGGCATCGTGGCACCGGCAGCCAACCCGGCCGGCGAGATCGTGCTCGAGTGCGACCGCGACAAGGGTGAAATCTACATCCGCCCCGTCGGCGACTCGATCAAGCCGGTCAACCTGTTCATCTCATCGGCGCAGGCCACGTACACGCTGGTGCTGCGCCGCTCTGACACGCCGGCCGACACCATCGTCATTCGCGACAAGACGCCGCGCCAGGCTGCGCCATCGGGCGTGAGCAACACGGGCCCGCTTGGCCCGTCGGCGAACCACGTGCGCGCGATGAAAGCCATGCTGGTGGCGATGGCCTCGGACCGGGTGCCCGCCGACATGCGGGTCGATGAAGTGAACCGGCCGATGCAGTTGTGGGCCGAGGCCAGGTTCTCGCTGATGCGGCGCTACGAAGGCCGCGGCCTGCTGGGTGAGAAGTACCTGCTGCAGAACGTCAGCTCGGCCTTGATGGTGCTGGCCGAACAGGAGTTCGACCGCGAGGACAGCCCGGCCGGCGGCCAGGTGGTCGGCGTCGCCGTGGAAAACCACAACCTGCGGCCCGGCGAAAGCACCAACGTGTTCGTGATTCTCCGTGGAGGTGCACGGTGATCGCGGCCACTAGCAGCCCTGTCGCTGCGTTGCGCGGCGCGCTCGGGCGGCTGTCGCCCAAGCAGCGCCAGTACGCCACGCTGGCCAGCATCCTTCTGGGCGGCATCGGCATGCTGTGGCTGATCTTCGCCTTCACTGACAACGCGCCGAAGGACAAAGGCAGCAAGCCCGCCGGTGGCAACCCGAGCGCGGTGACCAACATCGGCGTGATGCCGCCCGGTCAACAGGTCAACCCGGTGGACCAGTGGGTCGGCACGGCCGGCAGCAAGCTGGCGCAGTACGAGAACGAGCGCGAAGAGCAGGGTCGGCTCAACAAGGATCGCCAGGCCTTCGAGGCCCGCACGATGCAGCGCTTTTCGGACCTGGAGCAGCGCCTGACATCGGCCTCACAGGGGGCTCTGGCGGCCCAGACACCAGCTGTCGCGCCGCCGCCTCCGGCACCGGTGCCCGCACCGCTGCCGCCGGCTGCAAGCCTTCCGTTGCCGCCTCCGCCGTCGTCCCGTCTGGCGGCGCCTGGGTCGATGCCGCCGGGCATGCCGAATTCGCCCCTGGCACCGATGGCCGCACCCGCACCGCCAGCACCGGCGATCACACGTGTGACGCTCGTTGATCGATCAGCTTCGACTGCCGCCCCGGGCAGTGCACCTCCTGCCGCTGGCGCTGGTGAGGCCCGCACGGTCTCGACCTTCCTTCCCGTGAGCTTCACGCGCGGCACCCTGCTGGGCGGATTGGACGCGCCGACCGGCGGCCAGTCGCAATCGAATCCGCACCCGGTGCTGATTCGCCTGTCCGACAACTCGGTGTTGCCGAACCGGTTTCGGGGCGAGTACCGAGACTGCTTCGTGATCGCTGCCGGCTACGGCGACATCAGCTCCGAGCGCGCCTATCTGCGCACCGAGAACCTATCTTGCGTGCGCGCCGACGGCGCCGCGTTGGAAGTGAAGATCCAGGGCAGCGTCTATGGCGAAGACGGCAAGGTCGGCATGCGCGGCCGGCTGGTCACCAAGCAGGGCCAGATGCTCGCCAATGCCCTGCTGGCCGGCGTGGTCAGCGGCATCGGCTCGGGGCTGGCCACGTCGTCCACCACTTATAGCACCTCGGCGCTCGGCACCATCGCCAGCGCATCCGGTACCGAGGCCTACCGCGCCGGGCTCGGCACGGGCGTCGGCAAGGCGCTGGACCGCCTGGCGCAGTACTACATCAAGCTGGCCGAGAACACCTTCCCGGTGATCGAGGTCGATGCCGGCCGCGAGATCGATGTCGTCATCACCAAGGGCGTGCGCATCGACGTGCCGATGTCGGCCAGCGCCGACCGCGACACCCGCGTTGAGGCGGCGCCCAGCGAACGCTACGTGGAGGCTTCCGATGATGGCAACTACTGAACAACGGCCGGGCTGTTCGCCGCTGCGCCAACGCTTGGCCAAGGGCCTCTGCGTCCTGCTGGCCATCGCGGCACCGCTGACCCTCGCCGCAACGCCTGACGAATCGAGACTGCTCTCGACGCTCCGAAAGTCCCATCCCGGCACCGAGTTCACCGCGGTCTCGCGCTCGCCGGTTGCCGGCGTCTACGAGGTCTGGATGAACGGCAACGTCGCCTACGTGTCGGCCAAGAACCCGCGCTTCTTCATCTTCGGCCGCGTGTTCGACACGCAAACGATGAAGGACCTGACCGGCCCGAAGCTGGTACAGGCCGCGCAGCGTGCGAATACCTCGCAAGCGACCGACACCGCTGCCCTGGTGCCGTTCGACCAATTGCCGCTGGCGGACGCGATCAAGACCGTGCGTGGCAACGGCCAGCGGCGGATCGCCGTGTTCAGCGATCCGGCCTGCTCGTACTGCAAGCGGCTTGAGCCCGAGTTGGCCGGCATCGACAACGTCACCGTGTACACCTTCCTGGTTCCGTTCCAGGGGCCAGGGAAGCCGGTCGCGATCTGGTGCGCGGCCGACCGTGAACTGGCGTGGCAGCGGTTCATGCTGCAAGGCGACACCTCACTGCTGAGCACGGCTCCGACCTGCGACCATCCGGTGGATCGCAATCTGGCTTTGGCGCATCGCCTGGGTGTGCAGGGCACGCCAACGCTGTTCTGGGCCGACGGCTCGCGCACCGATGGCTACGTCGATCGCGCCGTGCTCGAAGCACGCCTGAAACAGGCAAGCCCGGAGGCTCGGCCATGAGCGCCGTGCGGTCACTCCTGCGGCTTACGCTGCCGTCCAGCTTGGCCGCGGTGTTTGCCGGCTGCACCAGCATGTCGGGGCTGAGCGGCAGTTCCAGCTACGCCTGCAAGGCACCCGACGGAGTGACCTGCGACTCGGTGTCAGGCACCTACGCGAACGCCATTCACAACAACCTGCCGAGCCAGCGTTCGCGCTCGACAACGCCGCCCCTTCAAGTGGGTGGCGTGCATCAGCCTGCGCCCAGTCGCCCCGCTTCTTCTTCGGTGCCCACGGCGCTTGCGGCTGACTCGGTTTCACCGACGCCGTTGCGCTCGTCGGCGCGCATCCTGCGCCTGTGGTTCAAGCCCTGGGAAGACGCCGACCGCGACTTGTACGACCAGGGCTACGTCTATGTGCAGATCGACAACGGCCAGTGGTTGATCGAGCACGCCCAACGGCAGATCCGCGACGCCTATGCGCCGCTGCGTCCGCCACCTCGCAACACCGCAGGCGAGGCCAAGGAAGGCCCGGCGCTGCCGGCCAACCTTCGGAGCGCACCGCGCTTGCCCAGCGCAGAGAACCCGCTGCCAGGTCTGCTGCAGCCGACACGACCCGACACCAGCGACTGAGGCCCAGCCATGCACACCGACGCCTCGAACCGCCACCCTTCGGCCAACCGCTCCGCGCGGCCGTCACTGTTCGGTCCTGGCCAGCCCCAGGACACGCCGGCCGAACAGTTCGCAGCCTGGCTGCCTTACTCCGCCTATCTCAGCGCCGAGAAGCTGTTCGTCAACCGCGACAGCGTGGGTTTCATGCTGGAGGTGATGCCGCAGTCCGGCGCCGACGAGCGCATGGCCGAGGTGCTGATCTCGCTGTACTCCACCTGCCCGCCCGGCACCGGCATCCAGTTTCACCTCTTCGCCTCGCCGCACGTCCGTGAGCAGTTGCGCCGCTACGCCAACCTGCGCGTCGAAGACACCGACCAGGCCGACAAGGCCAAGCACTGGGGCCGGCCGGCGCGCAACGACAACCTGTTCCACCGCCTCGCGCGCCAGCGCGTCGGGCACCTGTTGCAAGGCGCGCAGACATCGCTGACCGCCGGCTTCCACTACACGATCCGCGACTTCCGGCTGATGATGAGCGTGGCGCTCACCGCCGATGCCGAAGACCTGACCCGGCGCGACGAGTTGATGGCGCTGCGCGAGTCGATGTCGTCCACGCTGCGCTCGGCCTCACTACCGAACCGGGTCTGCGATGCGGCCGACCTGATCAACTGGTGCGCGCTGTTCACCAACCCCGACCGCATCTCGCAGACCGACGCGCCGAACCTGCACTACGACGACGGCCGCGAGCTGCGCGACCAGATCATCGACTTCGACACCATCCAGGACCCGCACGCCGGTGGCCTGACGTTGTGGAAGGAAGGCGGCGAGGACGTGCTCGAAGCGCGCTTCTATTCGATCAAGTCCTTCCCCGAACGCTTCGCGCTGTGGCAGATGGGCTCGCTGATCGGCGACCTGATGCAGCCGGCGCTGCAGTACAGCGCACCCTTCCTGCTGACCATGGGCGTGCACGTGCTCGACCCGAACGTCATGAAGTCGGTCGTCACCGCCAACCATGTGCGGGCGACGCAGAACGCCAAGAGCAAGATGGCCGACGTGATGCCGGACGTCGGCAAGAAGCTGCAAGACTGGACGGCTGCGGCCAACGCCATCGATATCGGAAGCAGCCTGGTAAGCCTGTACCACCAGCTGGCGATCTTCACCCCTCCGCACAAGGCGGTGGCCGCCCAGGAAACCGCCAACGCCATCTGGCGCGGCCGGGGCTTCCAGCTCAACGCCGACGTGTACATGCACCGCCAGGCGCTGCTGGCCAGCCTGCCGATGACGCTGTCGGAGAAGTTCCACAAGGACCTGGCCAAGATGCGCCGCGTCTCGCGCAAGACCATGGCCAACGCCATCCACCTGGCGCCGCTGATCGCCGAGTGGCGCGGCACGCGCACACCGGCGCTGGTGTTCGGCGGCCGGCGCGGCCAGCTGATGACGCTGGACATCTTCGACAACGACCTGGGCAACTACAACTTCGCCATCATCGGCGCGCCCGGCTCGGGCAAGTCGGTGCTGATGAACGAGATGGCCTGGTCCTACCGCGCCATCGACGCCAAGGTCTGGATGCTGGACCTGGGCCGCTCCTTCGAGAAGCTGTGCCGCAAGGCCAAGGGCACCTACATCGAGTTCAAGCCCGATGTGGACATCTGCCTGAACCCGTTCACGCGCATCGTCGACATCAATGAGGACATCGACATGCTGGTACCGGCCATCTCGAAGATGGCGTCGATGTCGCGGCCGCTGGACGAGGTTCAGTACAAGGCCATCTCGGCGATGGTGCTGCGGCTGTTCCGTGTGCATGGCAACGACCTCACGATCACCGCGCTGCGCGACGCCTTCAAGGAAGGCTCCATCGAGGAACTGGGCGCCGTCAACGATCCGCGAATCCGCGACCTGGCGATCATGCTGAACCCCTACGCACGAGGTGGGCAGTACGAGCGTTTCTTCGAGGGCCGCAACAACGTCGACTTCGACAACGACTTCGTCGTCATCGAGAACGAGGAACTGAAGCGCCGGCCGGACCTGCATGCCGTGGTCAACATCCTGCTGCTGCACCAGATCACCGGCGAGATGTACCTGACGCGCAACCGGCGCAAGGTGCTGTTCATCGACGAGCTCAAGCAGCAGCTTGGCGACATCGGCGCCGACGACCCGGTCAAGGCCGCGGTGGTGGAAGAAGCCGCCCGGCGCGCGCGCAAATACGGCGGGTCGCTGGGCACCGCCACTCAGAGCGCCGACGACTACTACGGCTCGGCGCAGATGGAGGCCGCGTTCAACTGTTCGGACTGGGTCTTCCTGCTGCGGCAGAAGCCCGAATCCATCGAGATGCTGGACCGCAAGGGCCGACTGACGATGGACGAGCCGAAGAAGCGGTTGCTGAACTCCCTGCGCACCGAGCCGGGCGTGTTCTCCGAGGTCTACATCTCGTCGCCAGTCGGCGAGGGAGTGGCACGCAACATCCTCGACCCGGCCACGCACCTGCTGTTCTCCAACAAGCTGGAAGACAACGCGCCGATCGACGATCTGCGAGCGCAAGGCCTGAGCATCGACGAAGCCATCGCCGAGCTGCTGCGCCGCCGGGGGCACGTCGCATGAAAGCCGTGCTGCTGAACGCCCTGATGGCGGTGCTGATCGTCTTCGGCACGCTGGCTGCCTACGACCGGCTGGTGATCCGGCCGGGGCAACTCATCGGCGTGGTCGATGTCGGCGAGGTCTATCGGCAGAAGGAAGCGCAGTTCACGCTGATCCTCACCAAGGCCGGCTCCGACGTCGAGCGTGAACGGGCCATGGCAATGGCGCGCAGTTTCTCGCAGCGCTTGCCGGTCGCGCTGGAAGAACTGCCGCGCGACTGTGCCTGCCTGGTGGTGCTCAAGAGCGCCGTGGCGGGCCCGACGCCGCGCACGCTGGACCTGACGGCGCACCTGAAACGAAAGCTGGAGGCGCCATGAAGACGCTGGCCATCAGGTTCGTCGCCAACTTCACCGACTTCCTGCGCCACATGCGGGCGCGCTGGTACCTGTACGCGCCGGTCTTCGCGGTCTGGGCCTTTGCCTACGCCCGCGTGTTCATCGACCCGACACCCCGCGTGCCGGTGCTGTTCAACTGGACGCCGAGCCTGCCCTACAGCGTCGCGCTGGTGCAGTACGGCCCGCACACCTTGCGGCGTGGCGACTACGTGGTTTTCGCCTTCGCGGGTGAAGCGCAGGTCGCCTACCCCGGCCTGCGGGGCCAGCCCTTCTTCAAGATCGTGCGCGGTATGCCGGGTGATGCGCTCACCGTTGACGGCCGCATCGTCGCCATCAACGGCGAGTTCGTCGGCCAGGCCAAGACACACGCCCACGACCGTCGCCCGCTGGAGCCCATCGCGGCCACGGTCATCCCGCCCGGCCACTACTACGTGCAGGGCACCAGCCCCGACTCCTTCGACTCCCGCTACCGCGCGAGCGGGCTCGTGCGGGCCGAGCAGGTGCTGGGCACCGTGGTGCCGCTGTTCTGAGGGCGCATCGTGAAGCCTTGCGTCGCACTCCTTGCCATGGCTTTAGCCGTCGTCGGGCCGATGGCCTCTCCAACGCACGCGCAAACGGCGCCAGTCGCCACCCTGCCCGTCACCGACGACATGCCACTGGCCGACTACCTCGCCCTGCTGGCCCAGATCTCGCCGGCCGCGCAAGAGGGTGCCCAGGCTTACCTGCAAGCCTTTCAACAACGCTGCGGCCGGCCCGTGCGATCGGCCGAACTGCGCCAGGCCATGGCCGACGGTGACGGTGACCCGGTGCTGATGGGCATGATCCGCGCGAGTCATCTCCGCGACGCGAAGGCGCTCGCCCAACTCGGGCAGCGCATGACCTGTGAACGACGGAGCGTGCGGTGAAGACGATCCGCCTTCCGCATCTTGCCGGGGCTCTGCTCGTGGGCGCGAGCGTCGCCCAGGCAGCCGATCTCGGGGCCATCGGGCCCACCTACGGGATCGGCGAACCGCACCTGCTGAACTTCATCGAGCAGCGCTTGCGTGACAAGGAACGCAGTGGCGAGCTGCAGCAGCTCATCGAACAAGCACAGGCCCGTGGAATCGACGCGGTGAAACGGCCGCAGCCAGTGGTTGGGCTGCAGCCCACAGCGACCGCTCGCACGTTCTACTTCGACCCGAGCTTCACGCTGGACCGCAACGTCACCGACGCACGCGGCCAACTCTTGTTCGCGGCGGGCACGCGCAAGAACCCGTTGGACGTGGTGTCGCTGTCCAAGCACCTGCTGTTCTTCGATGCCCGTGACCGCCGCCAGGTGACCCGTGCCCACGAGTTGATCGCGAGGTACGCCGGCAAGGTCAAGCCGATCCTCACCGGCGGGTCGTATCTGGACTTGATGAAGGCCTGGCGCATCCCCGTCTACTACGACCAGCAAGGCACGCTGACGCGCCGCTTCGGCATCCGCCAGGTGCCAGCCCTCGTGTCGCAGGAAGGGGCGCGATTGCGCATCGACGAGGTGGTGCTGCCATGAAGGCCGTCCGCCGCATGCTCGCGACCGTGCTCGCCGGCTTGCTGACGCTGGCGTCGCCCCTCACCCAGGCCGCCGACAGCCTCACCTGCACCGGCAGGTTCCCCAACCCCATCACCGAGATCTGCTGGAGTTGCATCCTGCCGATCAGCATCGGCAGCGCCACCGTCGCCAACTTCGATGCTCAGGAAGACATCGCCAATCCGTCGAACCCGGTCTGCAGTTGCGGCGTCAACCCGACCATCGGCCTGTCGATCGGCTTCTGGGAGCCGGCGCGCCATGTCGAGGCGGTGCGCAAGCCCTTCTGCCTGGCGTCGCTCGGTGGCATCGACCTCGATCCCGGCATCTCGGCGCCTGCCGCAGCACGCTTCACACGCGCCGAAGGCGACGGTGACGGTGGCAGCTTCTACCAGGCCCACTTCTATGTGAACCCGGTGCTGTACTGGCTTGAGGTGGTGACGGACTTCCCGTGTCTGGAACGTGGCTCATTCGACCTGGCCTACCTGACCGAAGTCGATCCGCTGTGGAACGACGATGAGCTCACGCTGATCCTCAACCCTGAAGCCGTGCTCTTTGCCAACCCCATCGCGGTGGCCGCGTGCGCCGCCGACTGCGTGGCCGCCACCGCCGGCTTCGGCATCGCCGAAATGTTCTGGTGTGCCGGCTGCCAGGGTGGCATCTACCCCTTCGACGGCCATGTGCCGTACCACATGGGCGGCGTGCGCACGGCCGAGCTGCTGGCCCAGCGGCTGACCGCCAAGATGCACCGCGAACTGCTGGCCTGGGGCTGGCATGGCAAGCCAGGGCTGTGCGGGCCGTACTTCCTGCCGGCGATGGACAAGACGGCCTACAAGGCCCAGCTCACCTACCCGGTTGCGAACACCGCGAAAGACGGCGGCCGTTGCTGCCAACCCTTCGGCCGCAGCACCATCGTCTGGGGCGCCGGCAAGGAATACCCGGTGCGCGGCGAAGACTTCGCCTTCATGCTGTTTCGCAAGAGGAACTGCTGTGTGGGCTACTGACATCGCCTTGCGCCTGCGCGGCGCTGCCCACGCTGCCCTTGCCTGCATCGCGCTGACGTGCTGCCCAGGTGTGTGGGCCCAGGGCACCCCGCCTGTGAGTGATGCCGACGTGGAACGGGCACGCCGCGCGCAGCCTGCTGTCACCGACCGCGATGTCGAAAGCGCGCGGCGAAAGCATCCGACGCCATCGGATGCTGACTTGGCTCGCGTACCTGTGCCGTCCACCCCCAAGGTGGACATGCTGCCCCAGCCCGCAACGCGTACACCCATCGACCTGGAAGCCCTTGCCAAAGGCTTCGATGCGCAGACGGGCCAGCCGGCCCTCAAACGCAACGCAGGTCCAGGGCTGTTGATCTTCATCAGCTTCGAGATGCCCGAGCCCACGCTCGCCCGCCTCGTTGACCAGGCCGCACGGGCGCGCGCATCGCTGGTCTTGCGCGGCCTGGTCAACAACTCGCTGCGCGACACGGTCGAGCGTGTTCAGCGCCTGATCGGCAGCCGTCAGGTGTCTGTGCAGATCGACCCGCAGGCCTTCGACCGTTTCGCGGTGACGCGGACACCTTCGTTCGTGCTGCTGCAGGGCGGCGCCCAGCCCCGCGCTTGCGGTGCTGCCGCCTGTTTCGCCACCCATCAGTTCGCATTGGCAGCCGGTGACGTGAGTCTCGACTACGCCCTCGAATTCATCCAGCGCTCCACGCCACGCCTGGCCCGCGATGCCAGCGGGTTCCTGCGGCGGCTGAAGGGCACGGGGAGCTGATCGTGCGCAAGCTCGTCATCTGGTTCACGGTCTTCTGCTTCGTCACGACGCAGACCTCCGCCATTGCAGGCCCACACGAGGAAGGTGTCGCGGCCGGACAAGCCGCCAACCCGGTGGCGCGCGGCAGCGTGACGGCACCGAACGCCACGGCGGTGGTGCCGGGCTACACGACCGCGCCGCCCGAGGCGGCCTACTACCGGCAACCCAACCTCGCCACGCAAGGCAGCGCGCGCCTCTCGCTGTGCGCCACGCTGCCGAATGACCCCGTGTGCCAGGCCCAGCGCGGCGCGGTCACGTCGGCCAACACGCCGAGGCCCGCCGTCAGCACCACTGACCCGGCGGTGGCAGCCGCCCGCGACATCGGACGCAGCCCATCCAGTGTGCTGGGCAGCCTGGCCGCTTACTACAGCGGCTGCACCACAACGGTCACCAGCTTGCCTCCCACCACGCAGGCCCGCACGTGCCTGCGCTACCAGGGCGTGGGCAACTACCTTTGCACCCGCTCGCTAACGGTTTCCACCGAGCGAACCACCAGTTGCAACCCCGGCGACTGGTTCGCAAACGCCGCATCGGGCCGCGCGGGGCTGGGTGTGCAATGCCTGCCGGACCGACCCGACACGGCCCACCACTTCCGCGTCACGCAAGACGGCACGCCGCTGAGCTTCTTCGACGTGGACATGACCACGCCCGTGGTGTTCCCGCAGATGGTCGCGGTGTTGGACACCACCTACTCCGGCACCACCGGTCAACCGATCCGCACCGGCGTGTGGGTGGCCAACAAGTCCTGCGTTGGAAGCGCCTGCAGCCTCACCGCGATGATCGCCGCCGAGTCGCTGGAGACCTGCACCGGCGGCGGCGACTCGGGCTATACCTGCACCAGCGTCGAGCCCTTCCTGAAGGTGTACGCAGCGTGCCGCGCGGGCACGCAGAGCGGCGACAACATCCAGGACACCGTGTGCTCCGGCGACAGCGGCTGCACCACCACGGCGCTGGACGTCGCCAAGTGCTACTCGCCCGCTAGCGGCTGGACGCCCTATGCCGGCATCGACGTCACGGGCACCGTGCCCGGGTCGTTCTGGAACATCGACACCGACCGCGCGGTGGTCGGGTGGACCGTGAACCCCGCCTACGGCCCCATCCCGACCATGGCGCTCAGCTACACCCGGCCCGCCACTGCGGTAACCGCAACGGACCGCTGGGATGACCAATGCCCGGCGCTGGCCGCTGGCGGCCGGTGCACGGTCAGCACCGCGCCCGTGTGCACGGACGGCCCAGCGACCAAGGTAGTCGACGGTGTGTCCATCACGCGGGACTGCTGGGAATACACCAGCACGATGAGTTGCACCAGTGCAGCGCCACTGGATCAATGCGCGCCGCTGGGAGCGGCAGGCTGCACCCCAACGGCATCCGTCTGCAAACAAACGAACACCGTCACCGGCCTCTGCGAGGTCTATGAAGACAACTACACCTGCCCGGTGCCGGCCCAGACCGTCACCAGTGCCAGCAACTGCCCGACCAACGTGTTCTGCCTGGATGGCAATTGCTACAACATCGCCGCCCCGAACGACCCCGACTTCGCGCGCAGCATGTCGATGCTGGAGGCGGGCCGGGAGGCCGGCGTCTACATCAACAGCGACCGCATGCAGGTGTTCGATGGTGAGGAGAACCGCTGCCGCGACCGCCTGCTGAAGAACTGTTGCTACGCCGACGGCGCAGGTGCCGGCATGACCAATCAAAGCATGTTCGGCTCCGGCTCCCGCCTGGTGTACGACGTGCTGATGAACAGCGAGAACCGGCAGTTCCTGTACCAGGGCATGTCGGCACTGCTCACCGGCGCGGGCTTCAGCGGCACGTTCACCACCTACGGCGTCACGGTGGCCGTCAACGGCGCGGCGATTCCTGCCGGCTCCACGGTGGTGTATTCGGGCACCAACCTCGTCGTCGCCTTCGACCCTTGGTCGCTGGTCATCGCCGTGATCATTTACATCGTCCTGTCGATGATGTCGTGCAACGAGAACGAAGGAAAGCTCGCGATGAAAGAAGGCGCGAAGCTGTGCCACACGATAGGCACCTGGTGTTCTTCGTGCTTCCGGGTTCTGGGTGTCTGCGTCTCCTGCGTTGAGCGCACCACCTCCAAGTGCTGCTTCAACTCCATGCTCGCGCGCATCGTCAACGAACAGGGCCGGGCCCAGATCGGCAAGGGCTGGGGTGGCGCGCAGAGCGCCGACTGCTCGGGCTTCACGGTCGCGCAGTTGCAGACCCTCAACTTCGCGGCGATGGATCTGTCGGAGTTCTATGCGTCGCTGGTTCCGACGCTTCCGAATCTGGCGACGCTGCAGGGCAACAGCGCCAGCCGCATCTCGACCTGCTACTACGGCCAAGGGAGATGCCAATGAAGCCGACCTTGCTTGGGTGCCTGGTCGCCGCAACCGCCGTGATGTCCAACGCGGCGGCACAGGAACGCACACCGGTGCAGGACGCAAGACCCCTGCTGATCGCAGCCATTGAGGCGCCCGATGGCCAATCGCGCGGCGTGCTGGTGGGCGAGATCGCCGACGCGATCACGCAGAAGTTCAAGGGCACGTCACCGATCTACATCGACGTGGCGACGGAGCGCCGCTATGCCCAGGCCGGCTGCAGCCGCCTGAAGGTGCGATTCTGGCAAGAGGGTGTGCAGTTGCCCGGAGTTGCCTCACCGCGCCGGCAGACCATCGACTTCGGCATCAACTACTGCCGCGACGGCCTGCCGCCGAAGTCGCTGTCATGAGGTCGCCCGCATGAACCGCGCACACCTCCCGTTGTTGTGGGCGCTCGCCGCCCTCGCCGCACCTGCGGCCCACGCGCAGGGCACCAACCCGCGCTACTGGTCTGACACATGGCGTGGGTGGCACTTCTACGAAGACCCGGAGCCCGAGGCCACGGCTCAACGCGAGGTGCCGCCAAGAATCAGCCCGTCGACCCCCAAGTCACAGCCACAGCCACAGCCACAGCCAGCCAAACTGCCCGAGATCGTCGAGTTCGAGCGCCTGCAGAAAGCGGTCGAGCAAACCCGCACCATCGCCATCATGCGGCCAACCGAAGCCAACGTCCGGCGCTACATGGAGTTGGAAGCGAAAGTGGTCGCACGGGCCTCCACCTTTGCCGACATGGCACAGCGGGTTGCCTGGGCCACGCCCGAGCTCGACCCGACGCTGCAAGGCCGGCCCGTCAACGCCAAGGCGCTGGAGGTGTTCGAGCAACAGCAGATGGCGCAGCGTTCGGAGTCCATCGGTGCGCTTGGCCGCGACCACGTGCTGTTCTTCTTCTTCCGCGGTGACTGCCCGTACTGCCATGCCTTCGCGCCCACGCTGGAGGCCTTCCAGGCCCGGCACGGCATCAAGGTGGTGGCCATCAGCGTGGACGGCGGGCCGATGCCCGGCTTCCCGGACGCTCGCCGCGACAACGGCATCGCCACCACGCTGAAGGTGACCCAGGTGCCGGCCGTCTACCTCGCCCAACCCTTCACCGGAAAGATCACGCCCATCGGCTTCGGCGTGCTGTCGGAAGCGCAGTTGCTGGAGCGGATCACCATCGTCTCGTCGCAAGTCGCCGAGGCGGCGCCGTCGGTTCCCACATCGCAGGCTGTCCTTCGGTAGCCCGTGCAGGAGCGTCCCATGAACTCGTCGAACCAACCACGCGCAGCCCAGCGCACACTTGCCGCGGCACTGGTCGCAGTGCTCGTTGTCTCGCCAATCACCCTGCGCGCCGGCGACCTCAACACCGAGGTGAACAACATGTTCAACAGCCTCGGATCCATCGGTAACTACACCGCACCCGGTGCCTTCCGCGGGCAGACCTTCAACACCTACACCGGTGGCAGCCTGTTCATGCGCGCGCCGAACAAGGTGTATCAGCTCGCAGCCATCCAGTTCCCCAGCGCCAAGGCAGGCTGCGGCGGCATCGACGTGTTCGGCGGTTCGTTCTCGCACATCTCGGCGGCCGAGTTCAAGAACATGCTGCGCAACATCACCGCAGCGTTGCCGGGCATCGCGTTCCAGCTCGCGCTCGAATCGGTGTCGCCCTTGCTCGGCGGGCTGACCAAGTGGGCCAAGGGTCTGGAAACCTGGATCAACAACGCGCGCATCAACTCCTGCGAGACGGCCAAGGCCATCGTCAGCACGGCGGCCGAGGCGGCCGGCTACAGCTCGCAGGAGGCCTGCTCCGACCTGGCCATCGAGATGGGCCTGGAAAGCGACCGCGATGCGGCGCGCCGCCGCTGCGCGACAGACCGCACCAGCATCCTGGCTTCGGCCCGCTCGTCCGGCGACGCCAACGTGCGCAACAAGGCGCCGTTCGTGGGGAACCTGACCTGGAAGGCGCTGCAGCGCACCGGCACCTACCTCGATGATCAGGAGCGCGAACTGATCATGAGCATCGTCGGCACTGTGATCTTCTATCCCGAAGACGCCGCCCGCGACCCGGAACCCGTTGCGCCGACCATCACGTCGATCAGCCATCTTCTCTACGGCCAGGCCGCCGGTGCGGGCACCAACGTGACGCAGCACCTGCTGCGCTGCAACGACTACACCAACTGCGATGTGGTCACGCTGAACACCGCCTACACGCACACACCGTTCACGGCCCGTGTCGAAACCATGATGCGGTCGATCGCCGACAAGATCGCCACACGGGCGGCGATCCCCAACAACTCGGCCGAGGTCGGCTTCGTCAACCAGACCACCGAGCCGGTCTACAAGATGCTGTCGATCGGCGCGACCATCCCAGGCTCGGGCCTGTCGGACAGCCTGATCGGCCAGTACCGCGACGTGATCGCAGCCGACTACGCCTACGTCTTCCTGGAGCGCAACCTGCGCGTCGGCATGGCGGCGCTGGACAAGGACTACACCTTGCAGCAAAGCCAGCGCGAACTGGCCAACCAGGTCAGGCAGCGGGCGCAAGCGATGCTGCTGCAACTGGCTCAAGAGAAGAACCTGCTATATCAGAAGGTCGGCTCGTTCCGCGCCGTCTCCAGCCACCTCGAACAGCTTGAACGGCAGCTTCGCTCCAGCATGCCGCAGCACGTGATGGACATGCTGGGCCAACAAGCGGCCTACCTGTCGCGGTAGCGCCTGCAGTGCGAGCACGCCATGTGGGAGATCTACGCCTACCAGAACTCCGACAGCCTGTTCGGCATCTTCAACGCGGCCGCGGCCATCCACGCCTCCAGCGACTATGCAGCCGCCGTCGCGGCCGTCGCCTTCTGCGGCTTCGTCGCTGCACTGATCGCCTACGCGTTCGCGCCCGACAAGTTGCAGGGGTGGAAGTGGCTGGCCACGGTCTTGTTGGTGTTCTCGATCCTGATCGTGCCGCGCGTCACCGTGGGCATCGTCGACAAGACCGGCGGATCGGCGGTCAAGGTGGTGGCCAACGTGCCCTTCGGCATCGCGATGCTGGGCAGCGTCACCAGCACCATCGGCCACACGCTGACGGGCCTGTTCGAGACGGCGTTCCAGGTCATACCGGGCGCGGGCGGGCTGCCGAGCGAACTGACCTACGAGAAGAACGGCCTGATGTTCGGCAACCGGCTGATCCGCGACACCGGCAACGTGGTGTTCCAGGACCCGAACTTCCGCACCGACCTGATCAACTTCATCCACAACTGCACGATGTACGACCTGATCGACGGGACGGTCGATCCGGGAACGTTCTCCAGTTCGGACGACGTGTGGGCGCTGATGGGCACTCCCAACCCCGCGCGCTTCACGACGGTGTCTGCCGGCGGTGGCGCCACGACAGTGGACACCTGCCCGAACGTCTACACGAACCTGAATGGCCGCCTGCCGGCGCAGATCACCCGCATCCAGGGCAAGTTGGCCTTCCAACTGAACCCAACCCTGCCGAGCGCAACCGCGGCGGCGGCCATCGCCGGCCAGATTCAGCAAGCCTATGTGAAGAACAGCATCGCCACCGCCGCCGCAAGCGCGGCCGACCTGATCCGCCAGAACGCGGTGCTCAATGCGATCAACGACACCAGCAGCATCATCGGGCAGAAGGTCAACGACCCGGCGTCGATGGTCCTGGCTGTCGGCCGGGCCCAGGCCGTGGCGCAGCAGAACGCGACCTGGCTGAACTACGGGAAGGTGGCCGAGCAGTCGCTGCCCGTGTTCCGCAACGTCATCGAGGCGATCACCTACGCACTCTTCCCGCTGTTCGTTCTGCTGCTCCTGCTGACCAGCGGCCGAGAGACGATGGTCGCGTTCAAGGGCTACGCCGCGATCCTGATCTGGATCCAGCTGTGGCCACCGCTGTACGCGGTACTCAACTACATGGCGTCGATCTACGCGGCCTACGATCTGGCTGCGGCGGCCGATCTCGGCAGCGGCGCCAAGGCGCTGTCACTGCAAACCGCATCGACGATCTACTCGAGGGCGATCTCCGGCGAGGCCGTGGTGGGCTACCTGGCCATCAGCATCCCGTTCATCGCGTGGGCGGCGCTCAAGCGCATGGAGAACTTCGGCACCGCCCTGGTCGGCGGGCTGTCTGGTCTGCAGGGCATGCTGGCGGGGACCACGGGCTCTGCGGCTGTTGGCAACGTGAGCATGGGCAACGTGGCGATGGACCAGTTTCAGTTGGCACCGAACCGCACGTCGGCGTTCATGAGCTCGTGGCAGAACGACCTGACGGGCAACACGATTTCGTCGAATGCACTGACCGGGCGGACAGCGGTGAGTCTGCTGCGCAACCAGGGGTTTGCATCACGCGTCGTTTCGATGCGCGTGAGCGAGCAGGATGTGACCGAGGCGAGCCGGCAGGCGGATGCAGCGCGGAGTGAAGCGATTTCCGCAGGCCAGCAGCGTTCGGCGATGCTGACGGAGGCGTTCACGCGCGGTACGGCGAAGTTGCGTTCGATGCGGAACTCCTCCGGCACTGCCTCCAGCAGCTATGAGCAACTGGGGGAGAGTCTGACTCGCTTGGATCAGATCGCCAAAGGCGTGTCCGAGCGCACAGGCCTGTCGCAGGCGCAGGTCGCGCAGATCGCTTTCGGTGCGAACGCGTCTCTCGGCATCTCGACACCGATTGTGGGTGCGCGAGCACAAGCCAATGCGGACAAGAAGTACCAATCAGGCATCAGCAACGACGAGCAGAAGGTGCTGAGCACAATGACCAGCGAACAGTTGGCGGAGTTCAAGCAGTTCGGTGATCGGGTGTCGCGCGACTCGAGTCTGCTCAACGTGATCGCATCCGACTCGCGCGAAGGCCGAGACATGTCTTCCAGACTTGCGACAGTCACCTCGCAAGCCAAACGTGCCGAAGCCGCCTACTCCCAACGTCGAGCGATGGCCGAGCGCTTGTCGTCAGCTCGGGAGCGAGGGGAAACGATATCGATCGACATCGCGCAGGACCCTCACAACCTTGCGATGTTCATGCGCTATGCCGAGGAGTACGGCGGCAACAGCACGGCAGCACAAACGCTGATGGACGCTGAACTGGCTCGCCAAGGCCTGCGGCCGACCCGCGCGTTCTCGGATGGATCGGCACTCCCTTCGTCGTTCGGTGATGTCCGGGACCGCTTCGAACAGTCCCGTGCCGAGCCGGGATTCAATGCCGCTCCGGAGGAGGCCCGACGCAGCTATGACGCCAGAGTGGCGTCTCGGTGGGAAGCTGCCCCCGCCGATGTGACCCTGCCGCCCGCATCGAAAGTTCGATCTGACATCCAGGATGCAGCAACCCGAATTCAGGGGCGGACCGACGGCGCAATCGAGGGGTTCGGCGCCAAGGCCAGGATCGTCGAGACGCCGGATGGCAGCCTCAAATCCAAGAAGTCACTTCTCATGCAGACCGGAAAACAGGTTGCTGGTGACGCGGACGCCTCGTTGGACTCCGCCAAGGATGCACTCAAGGGGATCATGAAACGGAAGTGACGCTCATGGCTTGAGACTGATCTGATCCGTCTGGTCTGGGTCCGGCAGTCCCGGCGCCGCCGACAGCCGGCCATGATCAAGCCAGTAGTTGCTGACCTTGTCCTCGGTCGTTTCAAGCGAGTCAGCCATCTGCGAAAGCTGCATCGCTCCGCGGCGTCGACCGATTCTCGACAACGCTCCCCCGATGGCCGCGCCTGCCACTGTGCCTACTGTGGCCAGCACGACCTGCACGCCGACGCTCTCGTCCATCGCACTGAACAAGCCCAACGCTGCGCCCAGCACGACGAATCCGATGAGGATGGCGTTTCGCATTTGAAGAACTCCGACAGGAGAGCCTACACGCCCGGCGGCCGCTGGCAACCCCATTGCCTTCATCGACAATGCACTTCACGTCCTTGCCACCGAAAACCGCGCTACGTTCACCAAGTCTAGGGAATCACCGCCCCTCGACGTTGAGCGCACTCCAAAGATGCCGCTGCAGGGTGCCGTCCGAGCGCGCCGACAGCGCTTTCCGGAGGTGCTCTCGACTCGACTCAGCATGCCGTTGAAAGGCCCGCATTTGTCCGTGCTCGACGCCGGCGGCGACATTGCCACCGGTTCCCGCGGTGTCTGGGACGGTCATGGAATCCCACCAACTCATGCGGATACCAAACGTTGAACTCCATCGATACTCGTTGTCGTCAGAAGCGAAGTGAGCGATGAAGTCAAGGAACATCAGCAGTCCGTCCAACAGCGACGCAACTCTGGTACGGGTGAACAGCGTAACGGCCGCGGTCTCCACGACGAACGACCTCAAGCGCGCGCTCTTGGGCAGGCCGCTGTTCCAGCACTTGAGCAGCTTCACGATCGGAACAACCAGGCCGTCGTTTTGCTGATTGGCCTCGATCAGCGCAGCCTCGTGGCGCTTGGGTGATGACTTGACCCAGACGTCCTCCTTGCGATCACCCACCCAGATGAAGTCCGACCCTTCGATGGCGATTGCCGGCACGCAGTCGACGTGCAGGTGGTTCAACTCAAGTCTGACCGAACGCCGCTGAGTGAACGCGGAGGTCTCGCTATAGCGGTAGCGAAGCGCGCTCGCAAACGATTGAAGCACGATTGACGGCTGTGGCTTGTCCGACAGCCCGAACATGGCAGCCGGCCAACCTTTCGGATCGATTGCGATGATGATGTCGACGTCTTCAAGCGGATAGATCGCCGTCTTGCGCCGGTAGCTTCCGCTGAGGTAGGCATCCAGAATGCGTTCGCCGATACCCCCGCCCTGCAGCTGCCGGCGCAGGTTGGCTTGGCTCCGCCTCGCTCCATCCTTCTGCGTGGGCGTCGGCTCAATCCGACGCAGTATCTCCCTGAGCTCAGACTCCACCACGACGTCTGCGGATGCTGGCGCTGCACGCGGCACGGCACTCACGGCGAGACCGCCTCAGGGTACGACAACGAAGGCTCGTACGAGCCGCTGCGCTCGCGCTCGAAATCGAACTCGTAGAGCGTGACGGGCTTGAGCACCTGCACGTGGCGCCCGAGGAAGAGTGTGAATGCGTTTGGCGCGGCAACGAAGAGATGGATGCGCTCCATCAGCAGCCCAGCGTCTGCCTCCCGATCGTTCTTGAGCCTCTCCGTCAACGCCTCGGCGAGCCGATTCGCATGCGCGCCCGAGACAATCGCGGTTTGACTGCTCTGCACATTGAGGCGCGCAACCAACAGACGTCGCAATCGTCGCAGTTTCTCGTTGGCGTACAGGCGCACCATCGGTCCGGTATCACGCGTGATGCTCACTGCGCACGCGGTGCCCTGCCCGTTCGGGTCGAGAACCGTCTCGTCAAACTCCCAGCTCGGCCATGACGGCGAGGTCGCCTGGTCGTTGGGCGCCCAGACGCCCGGACGAGGCGAGCGTTGAAGGAACTCGACGAAGCGACCCGACTTCGTGTCGAGCACGGCGCCTGCAGCAAAAGCAAGCGTGACATGCGTGTCCATAGCCAACCTCAAACGGCCGTCACCTGGCGGCAGGCCCGACAAGAAGGCCGCCAGCCGCGGTTGAAGGGTCTGCCTCCAAGCGCTTGCGTCCAGCACAAACCGCTTGTCGAATTCCGGGACGAGGTTGAGAACGTCGTGGCAGCGATCCTCGAGACGGTCGAACGGATGCTCAAACGTCTTGACACCGTACACGCGGCTCGAACCTGCGCGTTCGGCAAGCAACCCCTCGTCGCCGCACTTCTCGCGAAGCGTCTTGCGATCGAAAGTCATCCTGCGCTGGCCGACCCACTCGAAGATGTTGCCGTCATAGATCGTGGTGCTGGAATGCGGGTCAGGTCGCACCAGACCACCGAGGCGACAGGCCTCGTCAAGGCGATCACGCAGCATCTCCAGCGAATCGCTGGTATGCGCGAGCCCGAGGCACAGGCACAGCGCGCGCAGTTCTCCTTCGTCCACCTGAAGGTGATCCATCCACGCGCGACGAACATTGAAGGTAGCGCTTCGCGTCGTCGTACCTTTGAAGAGCCCTTCGACATCCAGAGCGAACGACTTCATCCGCAAGACCTTGCCCAGCGGGTCGCCTTCGTGAAGGCGGTGATTAGTCACGAGCGCCAGACGAGATGCCGCGCCTAGATCGCGGTCGTGCTGGAGCGCCGAGTAGGCACGCTGCAGCATCGACGTCGTCTCGGCATTGATGAACTGCGGGTTGGTCAGGTCCCGGTACGTGTAATTGCCACCCGCCGCATGCCACTTGCATTGCATGCGCTCGATGAGAAACCGATTCCCGAACTGATCCTTTGGCGCTCTCGCCGGGTCGTACTCCACCCAGACATCATCGAAGCCTCTAGGCCCCGACTCAAATCCAACCCTGACGATGTTGCCCTCGTCGTCCAGCAGCCGCGCAGCCTTCAGCCAGAACATGCGCGCCTGGAACACGTCGCCATCGCGCCTGGTGACAACCGCCTGTGTCATCGTCGTGCCTCGAACGTCAAGGGATCAGCTGAGCGGGAACATCGGGCCGAAGAGCTCGCGCCAGACCTTCAGCGCCTCGCCGTTTCGGCCCTGGTGCAAGTGGTTGATGGCGATGCCGGCTTGTCTTGCCGCCTCACTCAGTGCGCGTTTTGCCGTGGCGACGCGACTGGCGTCCATCCAGGCGCTGATCGGCGGGCCGAGCCCTGCCGGGTCAGTCCAGGTGTCGCCGATTCGATCGGCCAGTGTCGCGAAGAAGGACTGAATCACCCGGTCGAACTGGCCGCCCCAGCCGCCGTGCAAGCTCTCGAGCGCCATCACCTCGATCAGGAACGACGGCTTGATCGGCTTCTCGCCGTGCTTCTTGTTGTTGTTCCAGTACTTGACCATTCGCACCAGGCCCTTCCACTCGCTGCTGTAGGCCTGGTTAGCCTGAGTCGCCTTCTCGGCGTGGACCTCCGGGTTGGTCTTGATCCACTTGCCGGTGTCGCCGTCGGGGATCTCGTAGTCGTCAGCACTCGAGAACGCCGGCACGACATCGATGCTGAGGACCTTGTAGTCGGTCTTGTCTTCTTCCTTGACCGCGACACCAAAGTCGATGTTGATCGAGCGGCTCTGCCTGGTAGTCGCGCTCTTGCCGTACTTTTCGATCAGCACCTTCTCATAGTCATCGAGCACCACTCCAGCGGCCTTGCTGCGGTAGTGACGCTCCGACTCCTTCATCACGAAGAAGATGTCGATGTCCTTCAGCGGTTTGGTCTTCGTATGCCGCTTGTACGAGCCGGTGAGAAAGTCGCGCTCGATGGCGAACTTGGATCGGATGTACTCGCGCACCTCGGTGTGCCGAGCTATCGCGTTCTTCTGCTCGCGATCATTGAGCTCCAGACGGCTCTTGAACTTCCGAAAGGCTTCATCGATGGTCAACATCAGAGCTTCCTCCAGTACCCAGCGTTGGCGCTCAAGCCGTTGTGCTCGACCGTGGTTCCAAGGCTCTGCCGGACCATGCCAGCGGTCGAACGCAGCGAGGTGTTGCTCCAGCCTTCCACCGGCGCATAGCCCGCTGAGCGAGTCACGACGACCCTGTAGTCAACTTCCGAGGGGGAGAGCCCGGCCTTCTTGATCGCCTGCTTGAGCTGCTCCGTGTCGTTCCAGAAGGTACCCGCCGAGATGTCCCATTCGTATGCGACGCCGATGTCCCAGCGCTTGACCAGCGTGTCGGTCTTCGGGTCGAAAATCTCCAGGATGACGGTTTCGAGGTGACGTGACTCGATCCACGTGCTGATGCCGCGCAACAGCACGCCCCAGTCACCCACGAGCTTGGTCGGATCGAGCCCGCTCAGCCTGATGATGTCTTTCAGGCTCTTGAGGATGTTGTCGGCGACGTAGACGACCGACTGCGTGTACGAGTAGACAGCGACTGCGCTCATGACTTGAGGAATGCATCCACGTTGAGGGTTAGACCTTGCGACCTGGCATCGACGCTTTCGCTCTCGCCAAGCTTGGTCGACTGGTCTCGTGCCGTGATCCTGGAACTCTTGGCCTTCAACGCACGCTGAACCCAGGTCAGGTCATCCGCTGAGCAAGGCAAGGACACCGCCCAGTTGCCCTTCAGTGGCTCGTAGCCCAGCGAGTCTTCCTTGGCGTCGGCGCCGTCGATCGCGTCGTCGTCGTAAAGGCAGTAGATGCGTGTGCGGGGTCCATCGCAGGTGGCCACGATGGCAGCCGCTTGCGGCGCTCGCTCCGCGATGATGGAGCTGGCCACGCCCGCGACCGACATCAGCTCGGCTCTGGCAGCGCCCTGCTCGCCCTGTGTGAGCAGATCGACGATCAGATCCCAGGTGCTGGCGGTGTCGCGGTGCGGCGAGCTACGAACGACCCGACTTGCGACAGTGCTCATCGTTCTTCTCCCTTGGCGCCTCGCACAGCTTTAGCTGCCTTCGCGGCGGCTGCCAGGTCGCTGTCCGTAAGCAACATGGGATCGACCGCCACTTCCTTCCGCATCGTCAGTGCGCTGGCGACCATCTTGCGGATGGCTCTTCCGTCCAGGCCAACGAGGTCGTCGACCGTCGCTGCGAACTTGGCGCCAGTCGCCAGGTCGCCGATGGGCTTGTAGGTCTGTGCCAGGCCCTTCAAGCAATCGACCAGGATCTGCTCGCAGGCCACGCGGTTCGGCAGCGGAATCTCCAACACGAGGTCGCAGCGGGAGGTGAATGCCGAGTCGACGGCCTGGGGGAAGTTGCTGGTCGCAATGAAGAGCAGGTTGTTGTGCGTCTCGGCCAGTGCATCGAGCTGGACCAGCACTGCGTCCGTCGCTCGATGAACGTCGATCGGGTTGGCCTGCAGGCTGAGCTTGCTGCGGTCGGCGGCGAGCGTCTCGACCTCGTCGAGCAGCACGATGACCGGCCCCGCCATCGCGGCCTCGGCGATGGTCTGGGAGAAGAGATCGGACACAGCCTTCTGCGTCTTTCCCATCATCGCGCTGCCGAGCGCGTGCGGATCGATCTCGATCAGCCTGAAGCCGCTCTTGTTGAACACGGCGGCGGTCTCGCTGGCCAGGCCTTTGGCCAAGGAAGTCTTGCCCGTACCCGGCGGGCCGACCAGCAAGATGGTGCCGTGCAGCGGCAACACGCTGCGCGCGACCTTTGGGTCTGACGGTGAAGTTGACGATGGCCTGGCCAACCAACTGATCCTTGATCTTCTTGTCGATGACTATCGATCTCCACAGCTCGCCCAGTGCAGGGTCAGGGAGCTTGGTGATGCGATGCACACCCTTCGGGTGCTCGGTGTTGTTGGATGACATTCCAGGTCTTCTCTTTTCTTGTTGGTGTCCGTCGTTCGTCAGGGCGGCCTTCCGTAGTCGGACGGTGCCTAGAGCCCGGCAGTTCGCCCCTGCCCCAGCAGCCTCTCGTACATTCGTCCGGTGCGAAGCGCCGCGATACCGCCGAACGCGATCAGCGCCGCTATGTATAGACCGGGTGCGCTCTCTGGCACCCACCAGGTCGGAAGGCCGGGAAGCAACTCCGCAAGCATCACCGAGGATCTGTCGCCTCCACCGATTCCTCGCACGATCGAAGCGGCGCCGGTCGCCGCGTGGGCAACGGCGGCCGAGACTGCGAGCAGACCACCAAGGTTGAGCAGCGCGCGGCCCAGCGCCACGAGCCGGCGTGGCTGGCTCAAGAAGTAGTCAACAAGCTGTTCGTACATGGCGAATCCTCTAGATGGTTGAGCGCCGGGTGGTTCCAGCTCCCCGATCGCTGCGATGGGGGTTGAGTTTCTTCATGCTGACTCCACATGCATGAAGATAGCATATCACATAATCAAATTGATCTTATAAGAATACCGTAACGAGCAGTCGTTCTACGCCCCGCGGGTATCATGCGACCATGACAGATCCCGACGCCAGTCAACGGCAACACCTCCTAGAACGTCTGCCTCGCGTTCAGCGCGAGCGCCTCTCCCACATTGACTTCAAGCTGTACTTCCTCGGCGAGCTGCGCCGGGCAGACGTTGTGGAGCGCTTCGAGACGGGGCCCGCGGGCGCAACCAGAGACATCGCGCTCTATAGAACGGTCGCCCCCGAGAACCTGGAGCTGGACAACGCCACAAAGGTCTACCGCCCAGGCCCGAACTTTTCGCCTCTCTTCGAGCACGCGCCGCACCGCGTACTGACAGCGCTCTCGCAGGGGTTCGGCGAAGGCATCGACGACCAACTTCAGCCGCTGGTTCGCTGCGAGTTTCCGTCCGCACTGAGCCTGCCGGACGTAGCTGTGCTTGCCCCGATCACGCGCGCCATCCACCGCGGCAAGGCCGTTCGCCTTGGTTACACGTCGATCGACAGCGGCCGAACCGAGCGCGAGATTGTTCCGCTAGCGCTGGTCGACATTGGCATCCGCTGGCACGTGCGGGCGTTTGATCGGAAGCGTCAGGAGTTCCGCGACTTCGTCTTCACGCGGATGGATGGGCCGCAGATTCTTGAAGACAGCCCCGTGCAGAGGGAAGAGACCGCCGAGCACGATGTGCAATGGAGCCGGATCATTGAGCTTGACTTGGTCCCTCATCCTTCCCATCCAAGGCCTGAAGTCGTTCAGATGGATTACCCGATGACCGACGGGGTACTGCGCGTAAAGGTGCGTGCAGCCAATGCCGGCTACATGCTTCGCCGATGGACTGTGGACTGCTCCCCGGACCATCACTTCAAGGGGCTTGAGTACGCCCTTTGGCTGCGAGACCCATTGGCCCTCTACGGAGCAAGCAACGCCCAGCTCGCGCCTGGCTATCAGGATCCGAAACAAGGACCTCAGTCTCGAACCATCAAGGCGATGTGATTGGATCACCGCACCAGACGTCGCCAGCCCGATCAGGCCACCACTGACAACCGATCCGTAGTTTGGGTCCACGACCCACGCATGGCGCACCCCGGTTCCAAGGCCGTCTGCCACTTCATCGACCAATCCTGACAGGGTCAGGCGGGAATACAGCAGGGTACCAAGCGGCGACTGTGATGAGAGAGGGCAACAGGCAGGTAGAGGAAGCGACGTCGTTCAGGCGACCACAGCCGCTTGGCGACGAATAGGGACCACATTGCCGCCGCTGTGGATCCAGCCATCAAGCATGTCAGCCCACGTTTGGAGCATCGTCCTTCGCTGTTCAGCGTACTCGGCCTTGTTGTAGATCGCACGCACACCGCGCTGCTCATGAGCAAGGCACTTCTCGATCCAGTCGCTGTCGAAGCCAACCTCGTGCAACAGAGTGCTTGCCGTGCGGCGCAGGTCATGCACCGTAAACGCTTCGAAGTCTTCCCCCCGACCACGGATGAGCGTCACCGTCGCGTCGATGACTCGATTCAGTGTGGCCGCGCTGATGGGCAACTTCGTTTCGTACCGTCCGGGGTGCAGGTACGAACTGGCGCCAAAGCAAGTCTTGAACGCGACCAAGATGTCCAAAGCCTGCTGACTAAGGTACACATTGTGAGGGCGCCCCGCCTTCATGCGCTCCTTCGGGATCGTCCATATCGCCGTCTCGAAGTTCACCTCATCCCATATCGCCTCGATGAACTCCGACTTCCGCACCAGCGTGAGCAGTATGAACTTGATCGCCAAGCGGAGCGTCGGCATGGTCGCTGTCTGCTCAAGCGCGTTGAAGAACGTGTGGATCTCGGACGGTGAAAGAGCCCTGTCCCGGGCTTTGAACGTCGCGATCGCGCTCGGTCTGATCGCCTCCGCCGGGTTTTCGACTTTCAATCCGCGAGCATGGATGAATCGAAAGACCTGAAGCACGATCTCACGGGCATGAACAGCTGGCGCTGCGGCTCCCCGTTCCTTGATCTTTTCGCACCTCGCCATCAGGCGGACCGGCGTGATCTCTTCCAGCTTCAGTCGACCGAATTCCACCGCCAGGTTCCGGTCGTAGATCGACTTTCGCATGGCCCGGGTGGACTCGGCCAAAGCTGCTTCGGCGAAGTACTTTTCCGCCCACCTGCCAAAGGTCAACGCTTCTGCAGCCTCGACACGCTTTTCAACTTTGGCACGCGAGGGGCTCTCGCCTTGCTCGACCGATCGATGCGCTCGAGTCAACAGCAGTCGTGCCTCGGCCAGGGTCAGGGACATACCGTAGTCCAGTTCCTCCGCGTCTCGTGGCTTCCTGGCACCGAGGCTCGAGTCGTACTGGCCTATCACCAAGGTTTCACGGCGGCCGTTGATCCGGTAGTCGAACCGGAAGCTCACCACGCCGGTGCGCGTGACGGCGACGTACAGCCCCTGCTGATCGGCAACCTTGTAGATCGTTCCCGTGGGCTTCAGCGCCTTCAACCTCATGTCAGTGAGCATCGAGTCCCCCATCTGAACCGACAACCGATACCGTCAGGGCATTTGACGGTACCAACCTGGGTCGTTCAAGGACTGGCTCTTCAATACCGCCAACAATACCGCCGATTCCGGCGCGTTTTACTGAGGCGGTTTGAGACCCGGTGAGACGCTAACTGTCTGTCAGGACTTGCGTTTCGAGGAAAAGCCGGACTGCATGGGACGACCTGAAACGAAGATAAATCATTCCCACTCGATGGTTGCCGGCGGCTTGCTGCTCACGTCGTAGGTTACGCGGTTGATGCCGCGCACCTCGTTGATGATGCGGCTGCTGACCCTCTTCAGCAGCGCATAGGGCAGCTCGGCCCAGTCGGCGGTCATGAAGTCGCTGGTCTGCACGGCGCGCAGCGCCACCACGTGGTCGTAGGTGCGGCCGTCGCCCATCACGCCCACGCTCTTGACCGGCAGGAAGACGGCAAAGGCCTGGCTGGTCAGGTCGTACCAGCTCCTGCCGCTGTGCGGGTCGATGGTGGCGCGCAGTTCGTCGATGAAGATGGCATCGGCCCGCTGCAGCAGCGCGGCGAATTCCGGCTTGACCTCGCCCAGGATGCGCACACCCAGCCCGGGCCCCGGGAACGGGTGGCGGTAGACCATGTCGTGCGGCAGGCCCAGGGCCACGCCGAGCTCGCGCACCTCGTCCTTGAACAGCTCGCGCAGCGGCTCCAGCAGCTTCAGGCCCAGCGTGGCCGGCAGGCCGCCGACGTTGTGGTGGCTCTTGATGGTGGTGGCCTTCTTCGTCTTGGTGCCGCCACTTTCAACCACGTCGGGGTAGATCGTGCCCTGCGCCAGCCAGCGCGCGTTGGCCAGCTTCCTCGCCTCGGCCTGGAAGACCTCGACGAATTCGCGGCCGATGATCTTGCGCTTGTGCTCGGGGTCGGTCACGCCCTGCAGGTGGCCCATGAACTGCGCGCTGGCATCCACGTGCACCACCTTCGCGTGCAAGCGGCCGGCAAACATCTCCATCACCAGGCGGCCCTCGTTCAGCCGCAGCAGGCCGTGGTCGACGAAGACGCAGGTCAGCTGGTCACCGATGGCGCGATGGATCAGCGCCGCCGCCACGCTGGAATCGACGCCGCCCGACAGGCCGAGGATGACCTCCTCGCGCCCACCTGCTCGCGGATGCGGGCCACCGCCTCGTCGATGTAGCTGCCCATGATCCAGTCGCCGGCGCAGCCGCAGATGCCGCGCACGAAGCGGTCGAGGATCTCGGCCCCCTGCACCGTGTGCGTGACCTCGGGGTGGAACTGCACGCCGTAGAAGCGCCGCGCCTCGTCGGCCATGCCGGCGATCGGGCAGCTGGGCGTGCTGGCCATCAGCTTGAAGCCCGGCGGCAGCGCGGTGACCTTGTCGCCATGGCTCATCCACACCTTCAGCATGCCGTGGCCCTCGGGCGTGCTGAAGTCCTCGATGCCCTGCAGCAGCGCCGTGTGGCCATGGGCGCGCACCTCGGCATAGCCGAACTCGCGGTGCTCGCTGGCCTCGACCTGGCCGCCCTGCTGCACCGCCATCGTAAACATGCCGTAGCAGATGCCCAGCACCGGCACGCCCAGCTCGTACACCGCCTGCGGCGCGCGCAGCTGGTGGTCCTCGTAGGTGCTGGCGTGGCTGCCGGACAGGATCACGCCCTTGGCGCCGAAGCCGCGCACGAACTCGTCGCTGACGTCGTTGGGATGGATCTCGCAATAGACATGCGCCTCGCGCACGCGGCGCGCGATCAGCTGCGTGACTTGCGAGCCGAAGTCGAGGATGAGGATCTTGTCGTGCATGGCGCGGTCTCGGACGGGGTTTCAGACGGGGGCGGCGGCCACCTCGGCCGCATGGCGGCGGAAATGCGTGATCGCCAGCGTGGCGCCGATGCACTGCAGCAGCGCGCAGAAGAAGAAGGGCAGGCCGATCCACACGTCACCCGGCGGCCGGTGCGACACCAGGCCGAGCAGCGTGGCCGCCACCACTGGCGCCAGCACCGCCATCAGGCTGTTGAGCGCGGCCACCGATCCCATCGTCTGGCCCTGTTCGTGCGACTGCGCGGCGTTGGAGACGATGCTCTGGATCGATGCCATGGCGCCGCCGCCGATCAGCGTGCCGGCGACGATGACGACGAACATCATCCAGCCCTCGGCCGCCAGCCCGAAACCCAGGTAGGTGAGCGCCGAGCCGACGAGCCCGACCGAGGCGATCTGGCGCGGCGTCCAGCGCGCGAGCAGGTGCTTGAGCAGAAAACCCTGCACGAAGGCCGACATGACGCCGACGACGAACAGCGACCAGCCGTTCTGCGCCGGCCCCCAGCCGAATTTGAAGGTGGTGTAGAGCACCCAGCTGGTATGCAGCGTGAACTGCGCCAGCGCGGCCAGGCCGATCACCGCCACCAGCGGCCCCACGCCCTCGAGCCGCGCCAGGCCTTTGAGCGCGGCCACCGGGTTGGCGCGTTGCCAGGCAAAGGGGCGGCGGCGCTCGGGCGGCAGCGATTCCGGCAGCACGAACCAGCCATACAGGCCATTGGCGATGGCCAGCGTGCCGGCGGCGAAGAATGGCAGCCGCACGTCGATGGAGCCCAGCAGCCCGCCAACCACCGGGCCCAGCGTAAAACCCAGCCCGAACATCGCCCCCACCAGCCCGAAGCGGCGCGCGCGCTCCTCGGCCGGCGTGATGTCGGCCACGTAGGCATTGGCCACCGCGGCATTGGCCTGCATGGCACCGCTGACCAGGCGCACCGCGATCAGCATCCACAGCGCGGTGGCCAGGCCGGTGACGAGAAAGCTCAGCGCCAGCCCGGCAAAGCCCAGCAGCAGCACCGGCCGCCGGCCATGCTGGTCGGACAGCGCGCCGAGGATGGGTGCACCGAAGAAGTTGGCGGCGCCGAAGGCGAAGGTGACGGCGCCGAACCAGAAGGTCTGTTCGCCCGGCGAACGGGTGAAGACACCCACGATGAGCGGCAGCACCGGCACGATGAGGCCGATGGCCATCATGTCGATCAGCACCGCGATGAGGATGAAGGGCATCGCGGGGGCCCGCCCGCTGCTGCCCGGGGCCTTGGCTGGCGTCACGGGCCGGGTCACTCGGCGCGGTAGTTCGGCGCTTCCTTCGTGATCTGCACGTCGTGGACGTGGCTCTCGCGGATGCCGGCGGCGGTGATCTCGACAAATTCCGAGCGGCTGCGCAGATCTTCGATCGAGGCGCAACCGCAGTAGCCCATGGCCGCGCGCAGGCCGCCGCCCATCTGGTGGATGATGGCCACCATCGATCCCTTGTAGGGCACGCGGCCCTCGATGCCCTCGGGCACCAGCTTGTCGGCGTTGGGGTTGGTGGTCTCGTCGTTTTCCTGGAAATAGCGGTCGGCCGAGCCGGCCTTCATGGCGCCGATCGAACCCATGCCGCGGTAGCTCTTGTAGCTGCGGCCCTGGTAGAGGATGACCTCGCCCGGCGCCTCCTCGGTGCCGGCGAACATGCCGCCCATCATCACCGTGCTGGCACCGGCGGCGATGGCCTTGGCGATGTCGCCGCTGTAGCGGATGCCGCCGTCCGCGATCAGCGGCACGCCGCTGCCGCGCAGCGCGGTGGCCACGTTGTCGATGGCGGTGATCTGCGGCACGCCGACGCCGGCGACGATGCGCGTGGTGCAGATGCTGCCCGGCCCGATGCCCACCTTGACGGCATCGGCGCCCGCTTCCACCAGCGCCAGCGCGGCGGCGCCGGTGGCGATGTTGCCGCCGATGACATCCAGTTGCGGGAAGTTGCGCTTGACCCAGCGCACGCGCTCGATGACGCCATGGCTGTGTCCGTGTGCCGTATCGACCACCAGCGCGTCGACGCCGGCGCGGGCCAGCAGTTCCACGCGCTCCTCGGTGCCCTCGCCCACGCCGACCGCCGCCGCCACGCGCAGCTTGCCCTGCGCGTCGCGCGCGGCATTGGGAAAGTCGGTCTGCTTGGTGATGTCCTTCACCGTCATCAGGCCACGCAGCTCGAAGGCGTCGTTGACGACCAGCACGCGCTCGAGCCGGTGGCGGTGCATCAGCGTCTTGCCCTCGTCGAGCGAGGCACCTTCGTGCACGAAGACCAGCCGCTCGCGCGGCGTCATCACCTCGCGCACCGGGGCATCCAGGCGGCTCTCGAAGCGAAGGTCGCGGTTGGTGACGATGCCGACCACCGTCTTGCCCTCGAGCACCGGAAAGCCGGAAAACCCGTGCTGCCGCGACAGCTCGACCACCTGGCGGACGGTGGTGTCGGGCGTCACCGTGATGGGGTCGCGCAGGACACCCGATTCATAACGCTTGACGCGTGCAACCTCGGCGGCCTGCTGGCGCGGCGTGAGGTTCTTGTGCACGACGCCGATGCCGCCCTCCTGCGCGATGGCAATGGCCAGCCGCGCCTCGGTCACCGTGTCCATGGCGGCCGACACCAGCGGCAGGTTGAGCGCGATGTTGCGCGAGAGTCGGGTGGCGAGGCTGGTGTCGCGCGGCAACACCTGCGAATACGCGGGGACCAGCAACACGTCGTCGAAGGTCAGCGCTTTGCCGAGTAGGCGCATGAAAGGCTCCGGGCGCAAAAGCGGATTATAGAAAGGGCCCCGCCCGGGCTCCGCCCCCTCCCCGGCCTCCCCCCGGTTACAGGCGGTGGCCAGGTTGCGGCGGCCGCGCACTACACTGCCCGCCATGCGCCGACCTTCCGTCTACCGTCGTCATCGGCCGCTGGGCGGCCTGCTGCTGGCCACCCTGGCCCTGTTGCTGGCGCTGCCCGCGCACGCCCAGTGGCGCTGGCGCGACGCCAGCGGCCGCGTGACCGCCAGCGACATCCCGCCGCCGCGCGAGATCCCCGACAAGGACATCCTGCAGCGCCCCGGCGCCGCCCGCCCCCCCCTGCCTTCCGCGCCTGCGGCTGCCGCCGCTTCGGCAGCGCCAAGCGCCGGCGCCGCCGGTCGACAAGGAGCTCGAGGCCCGCAAGAAGGCGGCCGACCAGCAGCAGCAGGCCAGGGCCAAGGCCGACGAACAGCGGCTGGCGGCGGTGCGCGCCGAAAACTGCACCCGTGCCCGCAGCCACCTGGCCAATCTGGAAAGCGGCCAGCGCCTGGCGCGCGTCAACGACAAGGGCGAGCGCGAGTTTCTCGACGACAAGACACGCGCCGATGAAGCCCGGCGCGCGCGCGAGATCATCGCGTCGGATTGCCGCTGACGGGCTCCGTCGCGGCGCGGCCGCGCGCCTTGCCCTTGTAGCGCTGCCGGCGAGCCTCTTTCGGGTCGACGCGCAGCGGCCGGTAGAGTTCGACGCGGTCGCGGTCGCGCAGCGCCAGGTCGACGGCACAGGCACGGCCCCAGACGCCGACGTCCAGCCCGTCCAGCGACAGGCCGTGCCGCTGCAGCACGCCGCTGGCCTGCAGCGCGTCGGCCACGGTGGCGCCGCTGGGCAGCTGCAGCGCGGTCAGGTCGACCTCGTGCGGCGCCACGCCGTAGGCCACTTCGATCGCCAGCAGCGCCGCCGGCTCAGCGGGGCCCATAGACCTCTTCCGCGCGCTTGACGAAGGAATCGACGAAGGTATTGGCGACGCGGTCGAAGACCGGGCTGACCACCGTTTCCAGCGGCTTGCTGGAAAAGGCGTAGCGCATGTCGAACTCGACCTTGCAGGCCGGGGTGTCGCTGCCGGGCCGGCCCAGCGGCAGAAATACCCAGGTGCCGTCGAGCAGCGAGAACGGGCCGTCGACCAGCTGCAGCGCCACGCGCTCGCCGGGGATGTTGTGGTTGCGCGTGGTGAAGGCGTGGTGCACGCCCATGTAGGCCAGGCCCAGGCGTGCGGTGACGCCGTCCTCGTGCTGCTCGATCAGCTCGGCGCTCTCGCACCAGGGCAGGAAGCGCGGGTAATCCTGAAAACCGACGACGAGGTCGAACATCTCGCGCGGCGAGTACCACAGCAGGACGGACTTCCTCACGTGCTTCATAGAATGCAGTGGATTGTAGAAGTGGCCCGTCGGCCCCTCATTGCCCAGGTCCACCCGCATGGCCAACATTGCCGAGAACCGCCGCGCCCGCCATGAATACCACATCGAGGAGACCTTCGAGGCCGGCATCGTGCTCTCGGGCTGGGAGATCAAGGCCATCCGCGCCGGCCAGGTGCAGCTGACCGACGGCTATGTGCACATTCGCGACGGCGAGCTGTTCATGATCGGCTGCCGCATCAATGCGCTGCGCAGCGCGTCCACGCACGTGGTGCCCGAACCCGACCGCACCAAGAAGCTGCTGATGCACAAGGACGAGATCCGCCGCCTGGTCGGCAAGGTCGAGCAGAAGGGCTTCACGCTGGTGCCGCTGAACCTGCACTACAAGGGCGGGCGCGTGAAGGCCGAGATCGCGCTGGCCAAGGGCAAGGCCCTGCACGACAAGCGAGAGACCGAAAAGAAGAAGGACTGGGAACGAGAGAAAGGCCGCCTGATGCGGCACAAGATCTCGGGGCCGAAGTCGCAGGCCTGACCGACGGCGGATCAGCCCAGCACGGCCAGCGCCTGCGCCAGATCGGCCTTCAGCGCCACGGCCGATTCCAGCCCGATCGAGAAGCGCACCAGCGTGCCTGGGTAGGCCTTGTCGCCGCGCATGGCCTTCAGGTCGTAGGGCACGACCAGGCTTACCGGGCCGGCCCAGCTGTAGCCGATCTTGAAGAGCTTCAGCGCGTCGACGAAGGCGTCGACCTGCGCCGACGGGTACCGCGCATCGAACATCACCGAGAACAGCCCCGCCGCTGCCGTGCAGCTGCCCTTCCAGTGCGCATGGCCGGGGCAGCTGTCGAAGGCCGGGTGCAGCACGCGGGCCACTTCGGGCCGCGTGCCCAGCCAGGCGGCCAGCTCGCGCGCCGTGGCGTCGTGGGCGGCATAGCGCACGGCGATCGACGGCAACGAGCGCAGCAGCAGCTCGGCATCGTTGGCCGCCACGCCCAGGCCCAGGTGCATGTGGCTGAGCTTGATGCGCTCGTGCAGCGCCACGTCGCGCGTGGTCACCGAGCCCATCAGCACGTCGCCGCCACCCGACGGGAATTTGGTCAGCGCCTGCATCACGACGTCGATGCCCAGCTCGAACGGGCGAAAGGCGATGCCGGCGCCCCACGTGTTGTCGAGCGCGGTCAGCACACCCCTGGACTTCGCTGCCTGCACCAGCCCATTCAGATCGGGGAATTCCATCGTCACCGAGCCGGCGGCCTCCAGCCACACCAGTTGGGTGGCCGGCGTGATCATCGCCGCCAGACCGGCGGCGTCCATCGGGTCGTAGAAGCGGTGCGTGATGCCCCAGCGCGCCAGTTCGTGGCGCGCGAGCTCGCGGCTGGGGCCGTAGACATTGTCGGGCAGCAGCACCTCGTCGCCGGTCTTCAGCAGCGCCAGGTCGGTGACCGCGATCGCCGCCAGCCCGCTGGGCACCAGCACGCATTCGGTGCCGCCCTCCAGCGCCGCGATGCGCTCTTCCAGCGTGAAGGTGGTGGGCGTGCCGTGCAGGCCGTAGGTGTAGCCGTTCTTGTAGCGCCAGTCGCGCCCGCGCATGGCGGCCACGTCGGGGAAGATCACCGTCGACGCCTTGTGCACGCCGATCTGCGGCGCCGCAAAGCCCGCGGGCGCCTGATAGGGGTGGTGGATCAGCGAAGTGGGATCGAAGTCGCTCATGTCGTGCGTTGTCAGGGTTCAGATCGGCAGGCCGACGAGGTCATGTCCCTCGGCGGCCACGATGCGGGCGCGGGTGAATTCGCCCACCTTCAGCGTCTTGCTGGCCTTCTCGGGCGCCAGCAGGCGCACGGTGCCATCGATCTCGGGCGCATCGGCATAGCTGCGGCCGCGGCCGCCCTTGCGGCCGAGTGCCGGCGCCTGATCGACCAGCACCTGCATGCTGGCGCCGATGCGGCGCTGCAGCCTGGCGGCCGAGACGGCTTCGGCCACCGCCATGAAGCGCGCGCGGCGTTCCTCGCGCAGCGCCTGCGGCAGCTGGCCCGGCAGCGCATTGGCGGCTGCACCTTCCACCGGCGAATAGGCAAAGCAGCCGGCACGGTCGATCTGCGCCTCGTGCAGGAAGTCCAGCAGATACTGGAACTCTTCTTCGGTCTCGCCCGGGAAGCCGGCGATGAAGGTCGAGCGCACGACGATCTCGGGGCAGGCGGCGCGCCAGGCGGCCAGCCGCTCGAGGTTGCGCTCGCCGCTGGCCGGACGCTTCATGCGCCTGAGCACGTCGGGGTGTGCATGCTGGAAGGGCACGTCCAGGTAGGGCAGGATGCGGCCGGCCGCCATCAGCGGCAGGATTTCGTCGACATGCGGGTAGGGGTAGACATAGTGCAGCCGCACCCAGGCGCCGTGCGCCTCGGCCAGGTTGCCGAGTGCCTCGCACAGCTCGAACAGCCGCGTCTTCACCGGCTTGCCGTCCCAGAAGCCGGTGCGGTATCTGACGTCGACGCCATAGGCGCTGGTGTCCTGGCTGACGACCAGCAGCTCCTTCACGCCCGATTCGAACAGCGCGCGCGCCTCGTTCAGCACGTCGCCGATGGGGCGTGACACCAGGTCGCCACGCATGCCGGGGATGATGCAGAAGGTGCAGCGGTGGTTGCAGCCCTCGCTGATCTTCTGGTAGGCATAGTGCTTCGGGGTGAGCTTGATGCCGGCCAGCCCTCGAAATTCGGCACGCGCCTCGGGCACCAGGTCGATGAAGGGATCGTGCGGCTTGGGCACATGGCGGTGCACCGCGTCCATCACCTCCTGCGTGGCCTGCGGGCCGGTGACGGCCAGCACCTTGGGGTGCACCTCCTGCACCAGCGTGCCGCCGGCATGGCCGGCCTTGGCGCCCAGACAGCCGGTGACGATGACCCTGCCGTTCTCGGCCAGCGCCTCGCCGATGGTGTCCAGGCTTTCCTTGACGGCATCGTCGATGAAGCCGCAGGTATTGACGATCACCAGGTCAGCGCCGGCGAAGGTCTTGCTGGTTTGATAGCCCTCGGCACGCAGCTGCGTGAGGATGAGTTCGGAATCGGTCAGCGCCTTGGGGCAGCCGAGCGAGACGAAGCCGACGGTCGGCGCCGGCGCGGCAGCGCCGCTGGAAGACTCGGGAGAAGACATCGGCGGATTGTCGGCGATCGACCGGCGCCCGCGCCTGTGCGCGGGACCGCAGCGCTATTCGACGCCGGGGTGCGGCGGGAAGCCGGGCATGCCGGGAAACATGCCGCCCTTCTGCAGCTGCTCCTGCAGGCTCTCGAACAAGGCCTTGGACTGCTCGAGGTAGGGGCTCATCAGGCTCTGCATCACGGGCGCCTGGCCGCCCAGAAACTGCGCCCACAGCTCGGGCGTGAAGCTCTTGGGGTCGTACAAGCCCTTGCCCTGCGCCGCCATGCGCTGCTGCAGGTCGGCAAAGGCGCGCAGGTTGCTTTCCATGAAGACGCCCATCATCCCCTGCATGGCATGGCCGTAGAAGCGGATGATCTGCGCCAGCGTGTCGGTGCTGAACATCGGCACGCCGCCGGACTCTTCCTCGAGGATGATCTGCAGCAGGATGCTGCGCGTGATGTCGTCGCCGGTCTTGGCGTCGCGCACCTCGAAGTCCTCGGCCGCCAGCACCATCTTCTTGACGTCGGCCAGCGTGATGTAGCTGCTGGTCTGCGTGTCGTAGAGGCGCCGGTTGGGGTATTTCTTGAGGGTGCGCTTGCCGCCCGCGGTGCTTTCGGGGCCCGGTGCCGGGCTGCGGCGGGATGAAGGCATGCGCTTGAACTCCTCGGCGATGGGTCGGCGCATTCTAGAAGCCGGCATCCCGGCAGCCGCTGGGGAGTTTCCCCGCCGCTCCTGCGCTGCGTCAGAACCAGACATCGGCGCCGAGGCTGAGGTAGCGGCGCCAGTAGCCGGCTCCGCCGCCGGCACCGGCATTCAGCCCCAGCCCCTGGCCGGAGCCGCCGGCAGCCAGGCGCAGGCGCAGGCCGGGTGTCAGGTCCCAGCCCAGGCCCAGCTCCCACAGGTGCGGGCTGCCGTGGCTGCGGTTGCCGGCGGCGTCGACTTCCAGCGAGCGGCCGGCACCCAGGCGCAGTTGCAGGTCGAAGGGCCGCCATTCGTGCGTCAGCGCGACATAGGCGCGCGCCTCGCCGTAGCGCTGCGGGTTCCAGTAGCCGCGGTCGATGGCGCCGCCGCCGTCGATGCGCTCGAAGGCGCTGCCCTCGGCGCCGACCACCACGCGCGGCCTGGCCAGCACGCGCCGTTCGATGCGGCCGCTGGCGCGGGCGCGTGTGCTGCCGTCGTCGAAACGCAGCACGGCGGCGGCACCGGCCAGCAGCCAGGCGCTGTCGGGGCGATGCTCGGCGCCGGCCGAGACGACATCGACGCTGACGCGCTGGGCCACCGCGCGCGGTGCCTCGACGAGTTCGCGTGCGGCCTCGGCATCGACGCGCCAGCGGTCGGCCGGCAGCCAGCGCAGCCGCGCCAGCGGCGTCACCGGCCGCCAGCCCGGAAAGTCGCTCACGCGCAGCGCCAGCGTCGGCCAGAAGCTGCCCCAGAGGCTGTCGGGCTCGCCGATGCGCCAGCCCAGGCTGCCCTGCCACTGGGTGGCGCGCGGCTGCCCGGCAGGGTCGTCCAGCCGCAGCCGGCGCAGTTGCAGATCGACGGTGGCGCCGGGCGCGGGGTGCCAGCCTGCGCCCACGACCTGGGCGTCGGCCTGCAGCGCGTCGCGGTCCTCCGAGCGCTCGATGGTGGCGTAGCCATAGGGCGCCCGTTCGCGCTGCACGCGCCAGTCGCGCAGCCAGGCCGATTCGGCATCGGTGGGGTCGGCCAGCAGCGGCCACGCACGGTCGGGATAGCCGGCCCAGCGCCAGGCGCGCGCCAGGTCGGCCCTTTCGCCGGCCTGCACGGGGGCGCTCCAGCGCGCAAAGTCCCGCAGGGCCTCGCGGTGCCGGCCGTCGAAATTGCGCGCATTGGCCAGCGCCCAGCCCAGGTCGCGGTCGGCGGGTGCCGCAGCGGCCAGTGCCTGCAGTTCACGGATGGCCGCGGCTTCCTGCCCGTTCCACAGCAGCGACATCGCCAGCCGGCGGTGCAGCCGGGTGGCGCCGGGGGCAAGCGCGTGCGCCTGGCGAAAGGCCGCCAGCGCGCCGGCCTGGTCGCCCAGCGCCTGCCGTGCCTGGCCCAGGCCGTCGAGCGCATCGGCGCGCCCGGCAGCAGGCGCCGGGCGCGCGAGCTCTTCGAACAAGGTCGCAGCCTCGGCCGGCGCGCCGCCCCACAGCGACTGCCAGGCCAGCGAGGGCACGATGTCGCCGCGCCGCGCCGGCGCCAGCGCCAGCGCCCGCCGGTAGAGCGCGGCGGCCTGGGCATTGCGGTCGGCAAAGCCCTGCACGCGCGCGGCCTCGATCAGCAGGTCGACGTCGTCGCCATGGCGCTGCAGCAGCTGTTCGTAGCGCTGCAGCGCGGCCGGCCAGTCGCGCCGATCGGTGGCCGCGCGCGCCTGCGCGCGCAACTCGGCCGTGGGCGGCTGCGCCTGCGCCGCGGCGGCCGCGGCCAGGCCGGCCAGCGCCAGCACCAGGGCTGGCGCACGCAGCCGCCGCGCGATCAAGCGCCGCTCCCGGTGCGGGCGGTCGACCAGCGCACGGCCTCGCGCGCCGGGGCGCGCAGCAGGTAGGGCAGCGCACGCACGGTGGTCAGCGCCAGGAAGGCCCAGTAGACCAGCGGATACCACACCGCATAGGGCAGGAAGCGCACGATGCCGGGGTCGTAGCGGCGGTCGATGAGCACGCCGGTCAGCAACTGCAGCAGGCACAGGGTGGCGATCGCCATGCCCCACAGGTTGGGAATCGGCGAGGCGCCGATCGGCGGCAGGCCCACCGCATACGACAGCGTCCACAGCGCCGCCAGCACCACGAAGCACACCGACCACAGGATCGACAGCGAGGACTCGACGAAGACCGGCCACAGCCGCCGGCTCTTCCAGGTGACCATCACGTCGGCATGCTTGCGCAGCACCTGCCCCAGCCCGCGCGCCCAGCGCAGGCGCTGGTGCCACAGCCCGCGCCACGACAGCGGCACCGTCATCCAGCAGATGGCGCGCGGCTCGTAGCGAACGTCGTAGTGGCGCTTCTGCAGCTTCCAGGTGAGCTCGATGTCCTCGGTGGGCATGTTGGGGCTGTAGCCGCCGACGTCGTAGACGGCACTGCGGCGCAAGGCTGCCACCACGCCGGATACGGTGACGATGCGGCCCCACACCCGCTGCGCGCGCCGCAGCAGGCTGATGATGGACGAGAACTCCACCGCCTGCAGCCGCGCCAGAAAGCTGCCGGTGTTGCGCACGCGCGGGTTGCCGGTGACGGCGGCCACGCGCGGCGAATCGAAATGCGGCACGATCCAGCGCAGCATCTGCGGGTCGGGCTCGGCATCGGCGTCCAGGCCCATCAGGATCTCGCCGCGCGCCAGCGGCAGGATGTCGTTGAGCGCCATCGCCTTGCCTTCGTTGCGCGCCTTGCGCACCAGGCGCAGCCGCTCGTCGGCCATCAGCGGCTGCAGCGCGTCCAGCGTGCCGTCGGTGGAACCGTCGTCGACGACGATGACCTCGAAAGCCGGGTAGTCCATGCGCAGCATGGCCGCCACCGAGCGCGCGATCACCGCCTGTTCGTTGTGCGCGGGCACGAGCACGCTGACCAGCGGCAGGGCGGCGTCGGGGCGGTCGGGGCAAGGCGGGCTGGTGTTCTCCCAGCGCAGGCGGAAGATCAGCGCCGTCACCATCCACATGATGCTGGTGACGATGGGGTAGCCGGCAAAGAAGGCCAGCACCAGCGCATACGGCCAGGAAAGCTGCACCTGCAGCAGCCATGCCTCGATCATGCCGGCTCCGCCTCGGGCATGCGGTCCGCCGACACCGGCGCCGGGCCCGTCTGCGGCAGCGGGGGCACGGCGGCCACAAAGCGCTTGCGGTCGTCGTCGACGAGGATGTCGATGCGCCGCGCCGTCGCCAGCGCTGCCCAGTCGGCCTCGAGGCGGCGGCCGTTGAAGTCGCGTTCGAGGTGGGTGGTCACCGCGGGCACGCTGCGCCGCGGCCCCTTGCGGCGATGGATGCCGACGTTGTGCGCCACCCAGCTCAGCGTCAGCACGGGCACCACCAGCACGGCACTCAGCATCAGCCAGCGCAATTCGGCGATTTCGGGGCCGTTGACGCTGACGCGGTGCCAGCTCCAGGCAAACAGCAGCCAGCCCAGCGCGACGAGGGCGATATGGACGAGGCGGCGCCAGGCCTGCAGGCGCGGCACCGCCGGTGCGGCGGGCGCGGGCGTCATGCCGCCGCCTGTCGCGCGCGCGCCGCTGCCGCCAGCAGCAGCGCCAGCAGCGCCAGCCAGGCCGCATCCGGCTCGGGCAACGCGCCCTGGGGCAGCAGGTGCTCGGTGGGCACCAGCGTCCACTGCCCGTCGCCGCGCGACCAGCGCAGGTCCACCACGCCGGCCCCCAGCCGGTTCCAGCTGCCGAGTTCGAAGCCATACAGGCCCGCGCCCAGCAGCAGGTTGTTGCCGAACCCTTCGCGCTGGCGCGGGTTCAGAAAGTCTTCCTCGATCGCCAGCGTCTGCCCGCCGGCACCGGCCAGCCGGAAGAAGAAGCCGTCGTCGTAGAGCACGCTGAAGTTGTAGGTGCCGGGGTCGGTGATGCGGATGAAACCGTTGAAGTGGCTGACCCAGTTCTGCTGCACGGCGGCGCCGGCCTCGGCATCGTCGCAATCCACGCCGGTGCGGATGTCGGTGAAGAACGGCAGCAGCGCCGCCGCGCCCCAGTTGCCGGCATGGCATTCGTTGTAGCGCGAGTTGCCATGGTTGATGGCCGCCACCCGCCCCGCCCAGCTCTGCACCGGATCGGGCGCCCCCGCCTGCCCCGGGTTGGCGGCGGCCGCCAGCACCTGCTGCCAGTCGGCATGGCCCCAGATGCCGCTGCCCCAGCCGGCGAAGCTGCCGATCGGCACGCCGCTGCCGTGCCGCCCGGCGGTCTCGTCCCACAGCACCTGGCTGCCCAGCCAGCCGCTGTCGATGCGGTGGAAGGCCGCACTGGCACCCGGCCCGCTGCCGAAGGTGCCGGCATGCAAGGGATCGAGGACCAGGGGCTCAGCCCCGGCGGGCGCGGTGCACAGGCCCGCCAGGCCGGCGGCCGCGGCCAGTCGCAGGGCCCCGGGCCCGGCGCGCAGAACAGATCGAAGGCGATGCAGCATGGAGTCGCTTTGGTTGTGAAGGGCCGACAGGGCAACGATCCCGGCGGGCTGCCGTCGACAGGTCATCGCCCGATCCGGCCGGAACTTGCGGCGGCTTCAGCCCGTGCCGGAGGGTTTCGTGATGCATTGCCGACCCGGTCGATGAAGGACCGGCAGCGGACCGGCAGCGGCTGGGCAGAGGATCGGCGAGGCGCCGGCCGGCCGTCGATCGGGGATTTGCTGATTGGCCGGCCCGCGGCGCACCGGGCGCTGCCGCCGCCGCGGCCAGCGTGAACAATGCCCGCCGCCGCTCAGCGCCGGCGGGCCTGGCGCACGCCGCTCACGCGCGCCACGCCGCGCAGCGCCTGGGCCAGCCGGCCGGCATCCTCGGCCTCGACGGTGAAGACCATGTGCGCCACCGCGCCGCGCTGGCCGGCCTGCGACTGCGTGTGCACGGCGATCACGTTGAGCCGCTCCTTGGCGAAGACCTCGGAGATGTCGCGCAGCAGGCCCTGGCGGTCGTCGGCCTCGATCTGCACGTCCAGCGGGTAGACCGGCGGCTTGTCGCCGCGGCCGGCGCCCCACTGCACCTCGATCTCCCGCCCCGGGAAGCGCGCGGCCATGTGGCGGAAATTGCTGCAATCGCGGCGGTGGATGGCCACGCCCTTGCCGCGCGTGACGAAGCCGCCGATCGCATCCGGCGGCGCCGGACGGCAGCAGCGCGCCAGCGCCGTCATCAGCGAACCCATGCCGACCACCAGCACGCCGCCGCCGGCGCCTTCGCTGCGCGGGCGCTTGAGCAGCGGCGCCGCCTCGACGTCGGGCGCCGGCGCCGCCGGACGCAGCAGGTTCTCGATGTTGCGCAGCGAATATTCGTCCTTGCCCACCACCTCGAACAAGGCATCGGCCGACTTGAAGCCCAGCTGCTCGGCCAGGTGGTCGAGCTTGAGCGCGGTGCGCCCCTCGCGCTGCAGCAGCTTCTCGACCAGCTCGCGGCCGCGCGCGATGGTGGCGTCCAGCGCCTGCGCATTGAACCAGGCGCGCACCTTGGCACGCGAACGCGGGCTCTGCAGATAACCGAGCTCGGTGTTGAGCCAGTCCATCGACGGCCCGCCTTCCTTGACGGTGACGATCTCCACCGTCTGCCCGTGCTCGAGCGGCGTATTCAGCGGCACCATCGCGCCGTCGACGCGCGCGCCGCGGCAGCGGTGGCCGAGGTCGGTGTGCAGCGCATAGGCAAAGTCGACCGGCGTGCCGCCGGCGGGCAGGTCGATCAGCGTGGCCTGCGGCGTGAAGACATAGATGCGGTCGTCGAAGCCGCCGCTGGCCACGGCACCGTCGCCAGCCGCACCCGCAGCGCCGCTGAAATCGCGCTCCCAGGCCAGCAGTTCGCGCAGCACGGCCTTGCGCGCCTCGGCCAGGCGCTGCTCGTAGTCGCCGCTGGCGGCCACGCCGGCATAGCCGCGCGCGCCGGCTTCCTTGTACATCCAGTGCGCGGCCACGCCATGCTCGGCATGCTCGTGCATCGCGCGCGTGCGGATCTGCACCTCCAGCGGCCGGCCGTCGTCGCCCAGCACCACGGTATGCAGCGACTGGTAGCCGTTGGGCTTGGGGCGGGCGATGTAGTCGTCGAATTCGCCGTCCACCGGCGCCCAGGCCTCGTGCACGCGCGCCAGCGCCGCATAGCAGGCGGCCTCGTCGTCGACGATGACGCGCAGCGCACGCACGTCGAAGACGCGCTCGATCGACAGCGCCTTGCCCTGCATCTTCTTCCAGATGCTGTAGAGGTGCTTGGGCCGGCCGAGCACCTCGGCCCGGATGCGCGCGGCCTGCAGCAGCGCGGCCAGCCGCGCGCGCACCTGCTCGACGCCCTGCTCGCGCTCGGTGCGCTTCTCGTCGACGAGCCGCGCCACGCGGTGGTAAGCCTCGGGGTCGAGAAAGCGGAAGGCCAGGTCCTCGAGCTCCCACTTGACCTGCCAGATGCCCAGCCGGTTGGCCAGCGGCGCGAACACCTGCTGCGTTTCCAGCGCCAGCTCGCGCGGGCAATCGCGCTTCGTCGACGCTGACCAGCGCAGCGTCTGCAGCCGCGAGGCCAGCCGCAGCAGCACCACGCGCAGGTCGCGGCCGAAGGCGAGCAGCATCTTGCGCACGCGCTCGGTCTGCTGCGCACGCTGCGCGCCGCCGATCGGCGCGTCGCGCGCCGCACGCTGGATCTGCACCAGCTGGCGCGTCAGCGTCACCAGGCTGGCATACGACGGCCCGAACGCGCGGCTGACCACCTCCTCGGGCCGCTGCAGATAGTCACCCGCATAGACGAGGTAGGCCGCCGCCTGCATCGACGGCGCCGCGCCGATCGCCGCCAGGATGGCGGCCACGCCATCGGCATGCGCCAGAGCGGGCTCGCCGGTGTCCAGCGTCTGGCTCGCCAGCAGCGGCTCGGCGAAGGCACGGGCGCGCTCCAGCGCGCCGGGGCCGTCGTGCCCATCGGGGGCAGCGGCGCGGTCGCTGAGCTGGACGATGGCGGCCGTGGCAACGGCCGCCTCGGCGGCGGTCTTCATCTCGTCAAGGCGCGAGCAGGAACTCCCGCACGACCTGGCGTTGCTCGGGCTGTACCAGCATCGGCGCGTGGCCGACGCCGGCAAACGCGTGCAGCCGGGCCTGCGGGCCGCGCTGCGTCATCGCCTGCGCGGTGGCGTCCGACAGCAGGTCGGAATCGGCACCGCGCAGCAGCAGCACCGGCAGGCGCAGCGAATCGTAGGCGGCCCACAGCGCCGCCTCGCCGGCCCGGGCCAGTTCCGGCGTGATGGCGCGGAAGGGCACGGCGATCGCCGGGTCATAGTGCGGCCTGAAGCCGTCGCCGTCGGGCGCGAGCTGCGGCCGCGTCAGCGCCAGCCACTGCGCGCGCGTATGCGGGCCGAAACCCTGGCTGATGGCCCACAGCGCGTCCGCCGCCTCGTCGACCGTCGACCAGTGCACCGGCAGGCCGAGGTAGGTGCCGATGCGCGCCAGCGAGGCCGGCTCGATGCTCGGGCCGACATCGTTGAGCACCAGGCGCCGCAGCGGCGAGCGCGGCAGCGCCGCCACGCCCAGGCCGATCAGCCCGCCCATCGAGGTGCCCACCCAGTCGACAGTCTCGGCATCCAGCCGCGCCAGCAGCGTGACCATGTCGGCCACGTAGGCCGGGATCGCATAGCCCATCGGATCGGCGAGCCAGTCGCTCTGGCCGCGGCCCACCACGTCGGGACAGACGACGCGGTAGTGCTGGCACAGGTCGGCCGCCAGCGTGTCGAAGTCGCGCCCCTGGCGCGACAGGCCGTGCACGCACACCAGCACGCGGCGGTTGGCGGGGTCGCCCCATTCCCAGTAGGCCATGCGGTGCAGGCCGCGGCTGTCGAGGCACTGGACATGGCGCAGGCGGGGCGCGAGAGGTTCGGTCATGGGGGCGCAAGGCAACGCTTCGATAATGGGGTCATCGTAACCACAGCAGGAGGCATGTCGCATGCTCACCGGAAAGACCGCCCTCGTCACGGGCTCCACCAGCGGCATCGGGCTCGGCATCGCGCTGGCCCTGGCGCAGAACGGCGCGCGCGTCATGCTCAACGGCTTCGGCGACGTCGACGGCGCGCTCGCCCAGGTGCGCCGGCACGACCCGAAGGCGGTGCACGACGGCGCCGACATGAGCCAGCCCGCACAGATCGAGGCCATGGTGCGGCGCTGCGAGGCGGAACTCGGCAGCTGCGACATCCTGGTCAACAACGCCGGCATCCAGCACGTGGCGGCGATCCCCGACTTTCCGGCCGAGCGCTGGGACGCCATCATCGCCATCAACCTCAGCTCGGCCTTCCACGCCCTGCGCGCGGCGCTGCCGGGCATGCAAAGGCGCAACTGGGGCCGGGTGATCAACGTCGCCTCGGTGCACGGCCTGGTGGCGTCGGCGAACAAGAGCGCCTATGTCGCCGCCAAACACGGCATCATCGGCTTGACCAAGGTGGCGGCGCTCGAAAACGCCACCACCGGCATCACCGTCAATGCCATCTGCCCGGGCTGGGTGCTGACGCCGCTGGTGCAGACGCAGGTGGATGCGCGCGCCGCCGCCGACGGCGTCGACATCGAGGAGGCCAAGCGCCGCCTGCTGGCCGAAAAGCAGCCCTCGCTGCAGTTCACCACGCCCGATCAGCTGGCGGCGCTGGCGGTCTTCCTGTGCTCGCCCGGCGCCGACAACATCCGCGGCGCCGCCATCAACGTCGACGGTGGCTGGGTGGCGCAGTAGCCTGGCCCCCTGCGGCCGCCGCTGCGCGACGTCGCGCGCCTCGATCGCCGCTATCGCGGTGAGAGCTGCACGCTGCCGCTGACCGTGGCGCTGACGGTGGTCTTGCCGGCTTCGATCGGCAGCGCCTGCTCGGCCATCGGCGCCGCCGAGGCCATCGCGATGCGCGGCATCGGCTGCATCGGCGGCATGTCGACGCCCTGCACCATCACCTCGCGCAGGGCCCAGCCGCCGAAGCCGAACTGCCTGGCGACCTCGGCCGCCCGCGCCTTGAAGCGTGCGATGGCCTGCGCGGTGACTTCGGCGTCGACCTTCTCGCGTGCCTCGCGCGACAGGCCGAAGCCGGTGCGGGCGATCGTCAGCGTCTGGATGCGCCCGGCCAGCTGCGAGATGGCCGCCATGTCCTTGCCCTCGACCACCAGTTCGGCGCTGCCCGTCCAGCCGTTCGGTCCCTTGGCCGTGTGCCGTGGGTAGAGCGAGAAATTGCCGGTCTGCACATCCACCTGACCGGGCCTGGCCGCCTTGCGCGCCTCGGCGAGCGCGGCATCCAGCGCCTGCTTGAGCTGCGACTGCACCTGCGCGGCGTCAGGCCCTTCGCGCGTGGTCGAGAAGACGATCGTCAGCTGGTCCTTGGGCACCTCCATCGACGCGCTGGCACTCAGGGAGACGACATTCTGCGGCGCCACCGTGGTGGCCAGCGGCACCTGTGCCCAGGCCGGTGCGGCGATCAACAGGGCGGCGCAGAGGGGTAGCGAAAGGCTTGGAAGGGCGTTCATGGTGCTCCTGACTCGGAGGGTGGGTGCACGGCCGCCGGTCGATCCGACCCGGCGGCGACGATGGCGTGACGCCGAGGCCTCACGGCTTCACGGCAAGGATCTGCGATAGGCCAACTGGCGCCCGTTCCATACCCTGGAGACGGCCGAGAAGCCCAGCGCGGTGTAGATGGCATTGGCGGCGCGGTTGTGCTCGTTGGTATCGAGCCGGATCGACCGGCACCCGCGTTCAGCCGCCAGCGCAAGCGCCGCCCGCGCCAGCCGGTGCCCGGCACCGGTGCCGCGCAGCCCTTCGCGCACGAACAGGTCTTGCAGGGTGGCCTCCAGCCCATTGGCCCACAGGGAGTATCGATACAGCAGCGTGGCATAGCCCAGACCGGCACCTTGTTCCTCGGCGATGGCGATGTCGACCTCCGGGCTGCGCAGCTGATAGACGAGGCTGGCGGCAATGTCGCCGTCGGACGGCGCCGGCCGCTGCAGAAAGTCCCGGAAGGCACAGACCAGCGGAACGAGAAGCGGCCCGTCGGCCGGTGTGGCTTTTCTGATATTCACGGTGTCTGCACGCCCGGCATCGGCCTCATTGTGGCGCAGCGCGACCGCTGACATGCAGCCCGCGCCGGGCCTGGCAAGTTCTGTAACAGATGGTCAGACCCGGCCCCCAACACCCCGCAGCGCCTGCCAATGCCCCCCAGAATGCCGCTGTTACAATTTCGGAGCTGCCCATGAATGCCCCCGCCAACGCACGGCCCGACCGCATCCTGGTCGTCGACGACGATGCGCGCATCCGCGACCTGCTGCGCCGCTACCTGTCGCAGGAAGGCTTCGAGGTGCTGCTGGCCGAGGACGCCAAGGCGCTCAACCGCGTGATGACGCGCGAGACGGTCGACCTCATCGTGCTCGATCTCATGCTGCCGGGCGAGGACGGCTTGTCGATCTGCCGCCGCCTGCGCGCCGGCAACGACGCCACCCCGATCATCATGCTGACGGCCAAGGTCGAGGACGTGGACCGCATCGTCGGCCTGGAGGTGGGCGCCGACGACTACCTGCCCAAACCCTTCAACCCGCGCGAACTGCTGGCCCGCATCCACGCCGTGCTGCGCCGCCGGCCGGCACAGGAAGCCCCGGGTGCGCCGTCCAAGGACGCCCAGGTCGTCAGCTTCGGCCCCTTCGAATTCGACCTCTCGCTGCGCCGGCTGACCAAGGACGGCCAGCAGATCGCGCTGACCACCGGCGAATTCAGCATGCTCAAGGCGCTGGTGCGGCACCCGCGCCAGCCGCTGTCGCGCGACAAGCTGGCGCAGCTGGCGCGCGGCCGCGAATTCGAGCCCTTCGACCGCAGCCTGGACGTGCAGATCTCGCGCCTGCGCAAGATGCTCGAGCCCGATCCGGCGCAGCCGCGCTATATCCAGACCGTCTGGGGCGTGGGCTATGTCTTCGTGCCGGACGGCGCCAGCTGAACCCCGCCCGCTTGCCGAGACCCGCTGACCGGTGCGCCCGCTGCTGCCGCTGAGCCTGTTCTGGCGCACCTTCTTCCTGCTGGCGCTGCTGCTGGCCGGGGGCGTCTTCGCCTGGGTGCAGACGCTGCGCGCGCTGGAATTCGAGCCGCGCGCGGTGGCCGCGGCACAGCAGACCGCCAGCCTCGTCAACCTGTCGCGCGCCGCGCTGCTGCAGGCCGACGGCATCAACCGCGTGGCCATCCTCAAGAGCATGGGCGCGCAGCAGGCGGTGCGCGTGGCGCCGCGCGAACCCGGCGACCGCTGGCAGCCCTACGAGGTCGACCGCTTCACGCGCCGCGTCAGCAGCGAACTGCGCGCCACGCTGGGGCCCGACGCCATCGTCGCGCGCTCGGTCAACGACAGGCGGGGCATGTGGGTCGGCTTCACCATCGAGCGCGACCGCTACTGGCTGCAGGCCGAGGAGACGCATGCCTCGCCGCTGTCGAGCAACACCTGGTTCGTCTGGATCGGCATCGCGGCGCTGGCCACGCTGATCGGATCGGCCGCGGTGGCGCGGCTGATCAACCGGCCGCTCAAGCAGTTGTCGTTTGCCGCCAGCCGCATCCGCGGCGGCGACCTCGACTCGCGCCTGGACGAGAACACGCTGACCAGCGAGATCCGCGAGGTCAACATGGGCTTCAACCGCATGGCGCGCGAGCTCGCCCGCGTGGAGGAAGACCGCGCGGTGATGCTGGCCGGCATCAGCCACGACCTGCGCACGCCGCTGGCGCGCTTGCGGCTGGAAACCGAGATGAGCGTCAGCGACGAGGAGGCCAAGCGCAACATGGCGGCCGACATCGACCAGCTCGACGCCATCATCGACAAGTTCATGGACTATGCGCGCCCGGGCGAGACGCGGCTGAGCCCGATCCCGGTGGCCAGGCTGATCGAGAAGGAAGCGGCATCGTTCCGCGACCCGGCGCAGATCCGCATCAGCGTGCGCGTGCCGGCCGATGTGAAGGTGCTGGGTGACGAGACCGAACTGGCGCGCGTCTTCCTCAACCTGTTCGAGAATGCGCGCCGCTACGGGCGCGGCACCTATACCGGCGTGGCCGAGGTGCTGGTCAGCCATGTGCGCGCCGGTGCCTGGGTGATCCTGACCGTGCGCGACCAGGGCCCCGGCGTGGCCCCCGAGAAGCTGCACCAGCTGACCACGCCCTTCTTCCGCGGCGACGCCGCGCGCACCGCCGCCACCGGCGCCGGCCTGGGCCTGGCCATCGTCGAGAAGGCGCTGCTGCGCATGGGCGGCAGCCTGGAGCTCAACAATGCGCCCGACGGCGGGCTGATGGCCCACGTGCGGCTGAAGCGGGCCGCCTGAGGGGGCCTGCGGTCAGCCGCCGTCGCCGCGATACCAGCGCGGGAAGAACCGCGCCACCTGCGGCCCCGAGGCCTTCAGCGCGTGGCAGCCGTCGATGCTGGGCGGCGGCTGCGCCGCCTCGTCGTCGGCCGGCATCAGCGTCTCCCACATCGCCTGCACGGCGGCGCTGCCCATCACGTTGGCCAGTTCGTTCAGGTGCGTGCAGCCGGCGGTGCGGCCGAACAGGCGGCGGATGGTGTCGCGGTAGCCGCGGCCGATGCGCACGCCCACCAGCTGCGCATAGTCGGGCGTGATCGACCTGCAGGCCTCGCCGTAGGGGCCGGCATCGGTGGCCGCCTGCGCGGCGACGATGGTGGCCGTGCGGTCCAGCGTCAGCCGCAGCCACATGGCGTGCATCGGCTGGCCGCCCGGCAGCGTGCCGCCGGCCATGGGCACTTCGTCCGGCCAGATGTCGGTCAGGTGGCCCTCCAGGTCCCACAAGCCGTCTTCGCGGGCGTAGGAACGGACGGTGATGCTGCGGGTGTGGGAGGCGCGTCGTGCGCAGGCGGGTGCGGGCAGTGGCATGGTCGGGTGGTGGTGGTGCAGGGCCGGTCAGACGGGGGCGGCGCGGCGCAGCAGCAGGCACACCGCGCGCGCCTCGATCGCGCGCCCCTCGCCCACCGGGCCCATCTTCTCGGCCGTCTTCGCCTTCACGTTGACGGCATCGGCCGCCAGGCCCAGCGTGGTGGCGATGCACGACACCATCGCCGGGATATGCGGCGCCATCTTCGGCGCCTGCGCGACGATGGTGGCATCGACATTCAGCGGCTCGAAGCCGGCGGCACGCACGCGGCGCGCGGCCTCGGCCAGCAGGGCCGTCGAATCGGCACCCTGGAAGGCGGGGTCGGTGTCGGGAAAATGGCGGCCGATGTCGCCCAGCGCCGCCGCGCCCAGCAGTGCATCGGTGATGGCATGCAGCAGCGCATCGGCGTCGCTGTGGCCCAGCAGGCCGTGGCTGTGCGGGATGGTCACGCCGCCCAGCACCAGCGGGCGGCCGGCCACGAGCGCGTGCGTGTCCCAGCCTTCGCCGATGCGCAGTCCGTTCAGGTTCATCGTGTCGCCAGCAGCCGTTCGGCCAGGCCGAAATCGGCCGGCCAGGTGATCTTCAGATTCTCCCAGTCGCCGACCACCAGCCGCGGCCGGTGGCCCAGTGCCTCGATCGCGCTGGCTTCGTCGGTGACCTGCGCGCCGGCATGCGCCAGCGCCTGCTGCAGCAGACCCAGGCGGAACATCTGCGGCGTCTGCGCCGCCCACAGGCCCTGGCGCGGCACGGTCTCGCGCACGCGCCCATCGCCATCGTCGCGCTTGAGCGTATCGGATAGCGGCAGCGCCAGCAGGCCACCCACCGCATCGTCGGCACAGGCGGCGATCAGCCGTTCGACCCATGCCGGTCGCAGCAGGCAGCGCGCAGCATCGTGCACCAGCACCCAGTCGTGATCGCGCGCGCCGCGTTCGCGCAGCGCCACCAGGCCCTGGGTCACCGTGGCCGCGCGCGTGGGGCCACCCACGCGGGCCAGCCAGCGGCGGTCGAAGGCATCGGCCGGCACCAGGGCCTCGAAATGATGGTCATCGGGGCTGATGACCACCAGCGTCGCCGCCAGTTGCGGCACCGCGCGCAGCGCCGCCAGCGTGTGGCACACCAGCGGCTGCCCGGCCAGCGGTGCATATTGCTTGGGCAGCGAGGTGCCGGCACGCTCGCCCACGCCGCCGCAGGGCACCAGCGCATGCAAGCGCCGGGGTGGGTCCGAAGTTGCCGTCATCGGTCAATTCTAGAATCCGCCCCTTCGCGCGACCGTTCGCGCCCGCCCTGGCATGCAGCTTCCCTCGATCGCGCCCGGCAAGCGCTTCACCCTGCCCCGCCCGCTCGGCTCCGCCGACGCCCTGCTGCTGGCCCGCCAGGCCGCGGCGGCCAAGGCCGCCGGCCGCGTGCTGGCCATCGTCACCGCCGAGCCCTCCGACAGCACGCGGCTGGCCGACGAACTGCCGTTCTTCGACCCCGGTCTGCGCGTGGCGCTGTTTCCCGACTGGGAGACGCTGCCCTACGACACCTTCAGCCCGCACCAGGACCTGGTCAGCGAACGCCTGGCCACGCTGTGGCGCGTGCGCAATGCCGATGTGGACGTGGTGCTGCTGCCCGCCACCACCGCGCTGACGCGGCTGGCGCCGCCGTCCTTCATGGCCGGCACCACTTTCCAGTTCAAGCAGAAGACGCGGCTGGACGAGGCGAAGCTGAAGGGCCAGCTGACGCTGGCCGGCTACCAGCATGTCAGCCAGGTGGTGTCGCCGGGCGAATATGCGGTGCGCGGCGGGCTGATCGACCTCTTTCCGATGGGCAGCCCGGTGCCTTATCGGGTGGACCTGTTCGGCGACGAGATCGACTCCATCCGCACCTTCGACCCCGACACGCAGCGCAGCCTGTACCCGGTGCCCGAGGTGCGGCTGCTGCCCGGGCGCGAATTTCCGCTGGACGAGGCGGCACGCACCGCGTTCCGTGCGCGCTGGCGCGAGCGCCTGGAAGGCGACCCGACACGCAGCCGCATCTACAAGGACATCCAGCAGGGCATCGCCAGCGGCGGCATCGAGTACTACCTGCCCCTCTTCTTCGACGAGACGGCGACGATCTTCGACTACCTGGGCGAACAGTCGATGGTGGTGCTGCACGGCGAGATCGACGCCGCGCTGCAGCGCTTCTGGGCCGATACACGCGAACGCCACCGCTTCCTGCAGCACGACCCCGAGCGCCCGATCCTGGCGCCTGAAAGCCTGTACCTGCGGCCGGAGGATCTGTTTGCCCTGACGCAGCCGCTGCCGACACTGGTGCTGCGCGGCGATCAGCCTGTGGACTGGGCGCGCCCGCTGCCCGAGCTCGCCGTCGACCGCGGCGCCACCGAGCCGCTGGCCGCGCTGGAAAAGCACCTCGACGCCACGCCGCACCGCGTGCTGATCGTCGCCGAGAGCGAGGGCCGGCGCGAAAGCGTGCTCGACCTGCTGCGTGACCACAGGATCAGCGTGCCCAGCGTGGCCACGCTGGCCGAATTCCTGGCAGGCGACGAGAAAGTCGCCATCGCCGCCGCGCCGCTGGCCGCGGGCTTCCACTGGCACGAGCCGGCCGACGCCATCTCGGTGCAGTTCATCACCGAGACCGAGCTCTTCGCCAGCACGCCGCAGGCCAGGCGCCGGCGCAAGCAGGAGCAGGTCAGCAGCGTCGATGCGCTGATCAAGGACCTGTCGGAGCTGAAGATCGGCGACCCGGTGGTGCACATCAGCCACGGCATCGGGCGCTACCAGGGCTTGCTGAATATCGACCTGGGCGACGGTCCGTCGGAGTTTCTGCACCTGGTCTATGCCGACAAGGCCACGCTGTATGTGCCGGTGTCGCAGCTGCACCTGATCGGCCGCTATACCGGTGTCTCGGCCGACGAGGCGCCGCTGCACCGGCTGGGCTCGGGGCAGTGGGAGAAGGCGCGCCGCAAGGCCGCCGAGCAGGTGCGCGACACGGCTGCCGAGCTGCTCAACCTGTATGCCCAGCGCGCTGCGCGCGACGGCTTTGCGCACCGCTTCAGCGCGCACGACTACGAGGCCTTTGCCACCAGCTTCGGCTTCGAGGAGACGCCCGACCAGCGTGCCGCCATCCATGCGGTGATCCAGGACATGATCAGCCCGAAGCCGATGGACCGCCTGGTGTGCGGCGATGTCGGCTTCGGCAAGACCGAGGTCGCGCTGCGCGCCGCCTTCGTCGCCGTGCACGGCGGCAAGCAGGTGGCGATGCTGGCACCGACCACGCTGCTGGCCGAGCAGCATTACCAGACCCTGGTCGACCGCTTCGGCAAATGGCCGGTGAAGATCGCCGAACTGAGCCGCTTCCGCAGCCCGAAGGAGGTGAAGGCGGCGCTGGAGGGCATCGCGGCCGGCACCGTCGACATCGTCGTCGGCACGCACAAGCTGCTGAGCCAGGATGTGAAGTTCAAGCGCCTGGGCCTGCTGATCATCGACGAGGAACACCGCTTCGGCGTGCGCCACAAGGAGGCGATGAAGGCGCTGCGTGCCGAGGTCGACGTGCTGACGCTCACCGCCACGCCGATCCCGCGCACGCTGGGCATGGCGCTGGAGGGGCTGCGGGACTTGAGCGTCATCGCCACCGCGCCGCAGCGGCGGCTGGCCATCAAGACCTTCGTGCGCAACGAAGGGTCAGGCACCATCCGCGAGGCCGTGCTGCGCGAGCTCAAGCGCGGCGGCCAAGTCTATTTTCTGCACAACGAGGTGGAGACGATCGAGAACCGGGCGCAGAAGCTGGCCGAGCTGCTGCCCGAGGCGCGCATCGGCATCGCGCATGGCCAGATGCCCGAGCGCCAGCTCGAACACGTGATGCGCGACTTCGTCGCCCAGCGCTTCAACCTGCTGCTGTGCTCGACCATCATCGAGACCGGCATCGACGTGCCCAGCGCCAACACCATCGTCATGAGCCGCGCCGACAAATTCGGCCTGGCGCAGCTGCACCAGCTGCGCGGGCGCGTCGGCCGCAGCCACCACCAGGCCTATGCCTACCTGCTGGTGCCCGATGTCGAGGCGCTGACCAAGCAGGCCGCGATGCGGCTGCAGGCCATTCAGGACATGGAAGAGCTGGGCTCGGGCTTCTACCTCGCGATGCACGACCTGGAGATCCGCGGCGCCGGCGAGGTGCTGGGCGAAAACCAGTCGGGCAACATGATGGAAGTCGGCTTCCAGCTCTACAACGACATGCTGGCCGAGGCCGTGCGCAGCCTGAAGGCCGGGCGCGAGCCCGACCTGCTGAGCCCGCTGGGCGGACTCTTCGGCAGCACCACCGAGGTCAACCTGCACGCCCCCGCGCTGCTGCCCGACGCCTATTGCGGCGACGTGCATGCGCGGCTGTCGCTCTACAAGCGCCTGGCCAGCGCCGACAGCAACGACGCCATCGACCGCCTGCTGGAAGAGGTGACCGACCGCTTCGGCAAGCTGCCCGCGCAGGGGCAGACGCTGTTCGACACCCACCGCCTGCGCGTGCTGGCAAGACCCTACGGCGTGGCCAAGATCGATGCCGGCCCGAAGCTGATGAATATCGTCTTCCGCCCCAACCCGCCGGTCGACGCGCAGCGCATCATCGCGCTGGTGCAGAAGAACCGCGCCGTCAAGCTGGCCGGCAACGACAAGCTGCGCATCGAACGCGAATGTGCCGCCGTCGGCGACCGTGCGCAGTATGTGCGCGACGTGCTGCGGGCACTGGGGCCGCCGGTGGCCTAGGCCTCGACGATCACCACGTGCAGGAAGCGCGGTCCGTGCGCACCCAGCACCAGGCTGCCCTCGATGTCGGTGGTGCCGCTGGCGCCGGTGATGAGGTTGAGGTTGCGCGGCATCGGCTGGCCGGCGATGGCCGCCGCATAGTCCTCGAGGTGGCCCACGATGTCGGCGTTGCGCAAGGCCACGATGTGGTGCAGCGGCAGAAAGTTGGACAGCACGGGCGATTGCGGGCTGGAATGGAAGACCAGCGATCCGGTCTCGGCGATGCCCGCACGCGCCAGGCCCACGGCCACCGCTTCGTCGGCGGCCACGCGGGGGTGCAGCGCGAAGCCCGTCCAGTCGAGCGCCGCCAGGTCCGGGTGCGGCTGCACGGCCACCGCCGCCGGCAGCTCTTGCTGCTGCAGATAGGCCGCCACGGCAGCCGGCAAGTCCGCCAGCGACGCGATGCGCTCGGCGCTGGCGGCAACCTTCGGCGAGGTCACGCGCGCCACGAAGGCGTCGACCAGCGATCCCGCGGGCAGTTCGGGGCGGATCGACGCCGGCGCTTGCAGCAGCGCGTCCGCCGCCTGGCGGACGGTGGCGGCATCGATGCGGTGGCGGCCCAGCGCCGCCCGCACCCGGCCCAGGATGTCGTCGCGCGCGCTCATCGCGGCCGCCCCTCGCCGCCGGCATAACGTGCCATGAAGGTACGCCCTTCCGGTGCCGGAAAATCGCGATGCGCCGTCCACGCACCCAGCCCGGGCATGCGGCGGATGCGCCCGCCGCGGCCGAACAGCTTCATCACGCCGACGGCCACCGACGCGCCCAGCCGGTACAGCCGCGGATGCGAGGCCACGAAGGTGAACAGCCGCAGGCCGACGCGCATCGAGGCCGGCTCCAGCCCGTCGCGCCAGGAGCGGTCGCGCCAGCCGCGCAGCAGCGTCGGCAGCGGGATGTTCACCGGGCAGACCTCCTGGCATTTGCCGTTGAGCGTGCACGCATGCGCCAGTTCGCGCGAGTGCGCCAGGCCGTCCAGCACGGGCGTCAGCACCGCACCCATCGGTCCGGGGTAGGTGCCGCCGTAGGCATGGCCGCCGAGCTGGCGAAAGACCACGCAGTGGTTCATGCAGGCCCCGCAGCGGATGCAGCGCAGCATCTCGCGCAGGGCGGTGTCGGCCAGCATCTTCGTGCGGCCGTTGTCGACCAGCACGATGTGGAACTCCTCGGGGCCGTCCTGCTCGCCCGCCGCCTTCGGGCCGCAATGAAAGGTCGTGTACTGCGTGACGTCGGCACCGGTGGCCGAGCGCACCAGCAGGCGCAGCAGCGCGAAGGCATGCGGCAGGCTGGGCACCAGCTTTTCGATGCCGGCGGTGACGATGTGCACGCGCGGCGGCGAGGTCGTCAGCTCGGCATTGCCCTCGTTGGTCACGGTGCAGGTGGCACCGGTATCGGCGATGAGGAAATTGGCGCCCGAGATCGCCACGTCGGCGCTGAGAAATTTGTCGCGCAACTCGCGGCGCGCGCTGTCGACCATGGCCTCGATGCTCTCGTCGCGGTGCGGCGCGCGGTGCGACTTCCTGAACAGCACCGACACCTGCTCGCGCGTGCGGTGCATCGACGGCCAGACGATGTGCGAGGGCCGGTCGCCGGCCAGCTGCACGATGTGTTCGGCCAGATCGGTCTCGAAGCGCTCGATGCCGGCGGCATCCAGGGCATGCGGCAGCCCGATCTCCTCGCCGAGCATCGACTTGACCCGCGTCACCCGCCTGGCCTTGGCCTGCCGGCACAGCTCGACGACGATGCGCGAGGCCTCCTGCGCCGTCGACGCCCAGTGCACCTGGGCGCCGGACGCGATGGCATGGCGCTCGAACTCCAGCAGGTAGTGGTCGAGGTGGGCAATGACATGGTCCTTGATCCGCTGGCCGCGATCGCGCGCGGCCTCGAACTGCGCAAAGGCCGCCACCGCGGCGGCGCGCTTGCGCTCGGCCGTGCCGGTGGTGCGGTCGATGGCGATCTTCAGCGTGGGGTCGGCCAGTGCCGCGTCCACACGCTCGCGAAAGGAGACGGCGGAGGTCTGCATCGCGTCAACCCTGGCCGCCGATGGGCGGCACCGCGGCCATGCCGGCCAGCACCTCGGCCGCGTGATAGGCGCGCACCGGCGATCCCCTGCGCTGCAGCTTGCCGGCCATGTTCATCAGGCAGCCGAGGTCGCCGCCGAGCAGCACCTGCGCACCGCTGCGCTCGATCGCATCGGCCTTCTCCGTCACCACCGCATTCGAGATGGCCGGGTATTTGACGCAGAAGGTGCCGCCGAATCCGCAGCAGACATCGTTGCCCTCCAGCGGCTTCATCTCGACGCCGGCCACGGCGCCGAGCAAGGCGCGCGGCTGTTCGAAGACACCCAGCTCGCGCAGGCCCGAGCAGCTGTCGTGGTAGGCGACGGTGGCGGGCCAGCTGACGCCGCGCGGCCGGTAGTGCATGACGTCGACGAGAAAGCTCATCAGCTCATGGGTGCGCTCGCCCAGGCGACGCGCGCGTTCGGCCCAGGCCGGATCGTCGGCCAGCGCCTGCGGGTAGTGCGCCCGCGTCATGCCGATGCACGAGCCCGAGGGCCCGACCACGTAGTCGTAGGGCTCGAAGATCTGGATGAAGCGCCGCGCCAGCACCGCCGCATCGCGGGTATCGCCGCTGTTGAAGGCCGGCTGTCCGCAGCAGGTCTGCTGCATCGGCACCTCCACCCGGCAGCCGGCATCCTGCAGCAGTTTCAGCGCCGCAAAACCGACATTGGGACGCATCGCATCGACCAGGCAGGTGACGAACAGCGCGACGCGAGGTGCCGCTGTCGGCTTCGGTGGCACAGGTGAACCGGCCATGGTTGGGCTCTCCATCGAAGCGGCTGCGCTTCAGGGCAGTTTGACGCCGAGCAGCGGATCGCCCCAGTTCACCACGTGCATCGCCACCATGGCCAGGGCGCCGCTGACGGCCACATAGTAGATCGTCGGCATGACGGTGCGGCGCAGGGTCTGCCCTTCGCGCCCCATCAGCCCCACGGTCGCCGACGCCGCCACCACGTTGTGGATGGCGATCATGTTGCCTGCCGCGGCGCCGATCGACTGTGCGGCCACCATCGTCGCGCCGCTGACGCCCAGCGCCTGCGCCACGCTGTATTGATACTGGCTCAGCATGAGGTTGGACACGGTATTCGAGCCCGCCAGGAAGGCACCGAGCGCACCCACGGTGGGTGCAAAGAAGGGATAGACGTCGCCGACCGAGCCCGCGACCCAGGTCGCCATCGAGATCGGCATGCTCGCCAGTTGATTTGCGTTGACGCCGGACTGGATCATGATGCGCACCATCGGCACCGTGAAGACGAGCACGAAGCCGGCACCGAGCAAGGTGCCGCCGGATTCGCGCACGCCCTTCATGAAGTCCGACAGCGCCATGCGGTGCAGCACGATCGTCACCAGACAGACGAAGACGAGCACGCCGCCAGGCAGGTACAGCGGCTGGAAACTGCCGCTGATGCCGGTCTCGCCGAGGATGTTCGTGGTGCTCCAGGCGACCGAGAGCAGCGCGCTCTTGAAGTCCGGCAGGGTGCGGCTCAGCACCAGGATCAGCGCCAGCAGCCCATACGGCACCCAGGCCAGTGCCGTGGGAATGCGGCGGCTGCCGAGTTCGTCGAGCTTCATCTCGATGTTGCCCATCCACTCCTGCGGCCAATCCTTCGGGTCGGCGAAGTCCCAGCTCTTCTTCGGCACCAGGAAGCCGGCCCGCGCGGCCACGGTGGCCAGCGCGAGGCCCAGCAGGCCGCCCAGCAGCGAAGGGAATTCCGGGCCCAGGAATCGCCCCGCCAGCCCGTAGGGCACGGTGAAGGCGAAGGCGGCAAACAGCGCGAACGGTACCGCCGGCAGCGCTTCGGTCCACGACCGGTTACGGCCGAAGAAGCGCGTCATGAAGAAGACCAGGAAGACCGGGATCAGCGTGCCGGCGATGGCGTGGCCGAGCGCCACCCGCTCCACCACGAGATCGAAGAAGTCGGCCCAGCCCAGCCCCTGCGCCTGCAGCGCCTGCGTCATGGATTCGCGCTGCAGCCCGCCCTGCACGCCGACGATCAGCGGCGTGCCGACGGCGCCGAAGGACACCGGCGTCGACTGGATGATCATGCCGAACATCACCGCCGACAGTGCCGGAAAACCCACCGCCACCATCAGCGGCCCGGCCACCGCGGCCGGCGTGCCGAAGCCCGAGGCACCCTCGATAAAGCAGCCGAAGAGCCAGGCGATCAGGATCACCTGGACGCGGCGATCGGGACTGATGCGCGCAAAGCCGCTGCGGATGCTGGCGATGCCACCCGAGTGCTTGAGCGTATTGAGCAGCAGCAGCGCGCCGAAGATGATCCACAGCACCTGCGCCGTGATGATGATGCCCTCCAGCGTGGCGGCGGCGATGCGGTTGAAGCTCACGCCCCAGGCAGCGAACGCGATCACGGCCGTGACCCCATAGACCAGCGGCATCGCCTTCCTGGCCGACCAGCCGAGGCCGACCAGCAGGATGCCGGCGAGGGCGATCGGGGTGAATGCCAGCAATGCCTGCAGACCCAGCGCCATGTTGTGTCTCCTTCGGGTTTGTCGAAGGGTGGCGATTCGGCCCCGCTCAGCGCCTCAAGGCCACCAGCACCAGGCAAGCATCCTCTAGGCGGCGCCGAAGAGCAAGCGGCTGTTGTCGCTGCAGAAGAGCGGGTTGTCCGCGCCGGCATCGCCGCTGGCGATGCCGGCGCCGGTGGCGCGGAAGTCCTCGCTGATCTCGTCCATCTCGAGCACGATGTCGCACGCCACCCTGGCCTCGGCCGGCAGCACGTCGCCGAAGCCGCCGTCGATGGCGCTGATGCAGTTGCGGCTCAGCGCCCGGCACAGCTCGTGGCTCGGCATCGCGCCCGCCATCCCCCTCTTCACCAGCTCGGGCGACTTGCGGCGCGTCAAGACCGTTTACCGGCCGGCAACAGCGCGTGCAAGCGCGGGCAACCGCACGATCGCATGCTCGGGGGGTCGCCACCCGAGACCTGGAGCATCCATGCGCATCGCCCGAGAATGGGCCACCCCCCTGACCATCGGCAGCTTTGCCGCCATCGCGGTGACCGGGGTGTTGATGTTCTTTCATGTCGACAGCGGCCTGAACAAGGCCGTGCACGAATGGGTGAGCTGGCTGCTGGTGATCGGCGTGGCGCTGCACGTGGTCGCCAATGTCGCGAGCTTCAAGCGCTACTTCACGCAGGCACGGGCGCGCTGGCTCATCGGCGGCGGCCTGCTCGTGCTGGCGCTGTCGTTCGCACCGCTGGGCGGCAGCAGCGAACCGCCCTTCGTCGGCCCGCTGAAGGTGCTGGCCGCAGCACCGCTGCCCACCCTGGCCCAGCTGGCCGGCGTCAGCACCGCGCAGATGCGCGATCGGCTGCGGGCTGCCGGCCTGGCGCCTGCCGGCGACGCCGACAGCGTGCAATCGCTGGCCGGTCCCGATCTGCGCCGCCAGGTTGGCGTGCTGCGCCGGGTGCTGGTGCCGGGTCCGGCGCCGACCGCCGGCGGATAACATCGGCGGCCCTGCCGCAGCCGCCTGCCCCGATGCCCGCCACCGAAGTCCTGCCCGGCCTGCTGGTCCGCGGCTTTGCGCCGCCGCTGGCGCTGGCCGATTACAAGCTGATCGCCTTCGACATGGATTCGACGCTGATCAGCATCGAGTGCATCGACGAGATCGCGCGCCTGGCCGGCCGCTACGACGAGGTGGCCGAGATCACCGAAGCCGCGATGCGCGGCGAGATCACCGACTACAAGGACAGCCTGCGCCGCCGCGTGGCGCTGCTGGCCGGCGTCAAGGTCGACGCGCTGCAGCGCGTCTACGACGAGCGGCTGCAGCTCAACCCCGGCGTCGAGGCCTTCGTGCGCGCCTGCCAGGCCGCCGGGCTGAAGACGCTGCTGATCAGCGGCGGCTTCACCTTCTTCAGCGAACGCATCCGCCACCGGCTGGGGCTGGACTTCGCGCGCGCCAACGCCCTGGGCGTCGCCGGCGGCAAGCTCACCGGCACGCTGTTCGACCGCCCCTGGGGCGATATCGTCGACGGCGCCGAGAAGAAGCGCGTGCTGCTCGAGGTGGCCGAATTGATGGGCATCGAGACCGGCCAGTGCATTGCGGTGGGCGACGGCGCCAACGACCTGCCGATGATGCTGGCCGCCGGGCTGTCGATCGCCTACCACCCGAAACCAGCGGTGCGCGAGCAGGCGATGATCAGCATCGAGAGCGGCGGCATGGACCGCGCGCTCGAGTTGTTCAACGTCGATCGCGGCTGAAGACCGCCAGCAGCGAAGCCGCCTTGCGCCACGCCGGCAGGCGTTCGTCGGACAGCGCATCCAGAAAGTCCGACAGCCGCTTGCTGCGCACGACCGTGAAGACCGTCAGCGCGATGGTCGCCACCGCCACGGCACCGAAGATGAGCAGGCGCCGCAGCAGCGGCTGCTCGGCCTCGGCGATGAGGTTGATGCCCAGGAAGCCGGTGGTGATGGTGCCGATGAGGCCGAAGATCGTCACCACCGTCAGCCGCACCACGGTATTGGCCTGTCGGCGCAGGCTGTCGGCGTCGAGGTAGGTATTCATGTCGGCGGTGCGGTCCTTGACCTCGGCGTACAGCGCGTCGAGCTCGAGGTGGCGCGCGGTCAGGCGGAACAGCGCGCGCACCTGGGCCTGCTCGCTGATCTCGTGGAACCAGTAGCGGTGCGTGAAGCGCAGGAAGCTCTCGAAACTGCGCCTGATCGTGCGCTTGAAGCGCTTGACCGAATCGGCGTCGCCCACGTCCAGCCGCTCCAGCGCGTCGACCAGGCGATCGGAAAACATCAGCAGTGCCGCCTTCTGCACATGGGCGATGAGAAAGAGCAGGAAGTGCTGGTGCCGGAATTGCGCCAGCACGCCGCGCTCGGCGCAGCGGAAGAATTCGCGCTGCGCGTCGCCTACCACCACCAGCGCGTGCCCGTTGCCCATGTAGCGCGTGTGCGGCGCGGCACCTGCATCCGACCAGAAGCGGTCGTAGCAGTGGCGCTGCTCGAAGTCGCGCAGGGGGTCCTCGGCGTAGGGCGTGGCGTGATCGCGACCGGCACCGGTGACCAGGCCCAGGCGGACGAAGTCGGCGCGGCTCAGGCGGCGCGGGTCGTCCAGCGCCAGGTAGGCCATCGTCGGCATGCGGTGGTACTCGATCTGACGGTAGCGCAGCGCGCCGGCATCCGGCGACAGCTCGGGCACCAGCGGCTCGAGCACGAAGGCCCAGTGCGCCGCGATCAGCGGCGCACGGTGCCGGGCCACGAAGGCCAGGAACGGCTCGCGCTGCTGTGCGTCGGAGCGCGCCAGCACGCGGCCGTCGGCGGCCAGCCATTCGAGATCGAACAGGCAGTGCTGGGCGCGCCCGTCGGCGTCCCAGGCGCCCGGGTAGCCGCGGCCCAGGCGGTACATCAGCTCCTGCACAAGCGCCAGCGGGATGTCCTTGCCCGAGACCTCGACATTGAGCAGCACGAGGTCGAGGTCATAGAAGAAATAGAGGTCGACATGCTCGACCTCGAGTTGCAGCGCCGGCGTGCCGGGCTGCACCACGGCGCGCGCGGCCGTGATGTCCCGGCGGCGGAAGACGCGCATCGGCGAGCCGCGGCGCACGCTCTGGCCGTCGTCGTCGTCGCTGCCGCCGCGCCGCGCCTCGCCGTAGAGAAAGCGCTGCACATAGGGCAGGAAGGTCACGAATTCGCTGTAGTGCCGCTCCTCCAGCGGCGTGGCGGGGTCGAATTCGTCGGCCACCTCGTGCCACGGGCCGTCGGCCGGCAGATGCTCCCAGGGCCGCGCAGGCCCCAGCTCGCGCTGCGGCACCAGCTGCAACGGCCACAGCAAGGCCTGCCTGAAGTCACGCACCAGCATGTCTTGCGTGGCCGGCATGCCAGGCTCGCTTCATGTCTTCACAAGCGCTCAGTCGCCGCTCGCGGCCGGTACCCCACGCGCGCGTTGACGCCATTGGCCCAACACCACCGCCAGCACCAGCACGGCACCCGCCACGTCGGTCGCCCAGCCCGGCTTGATGAGCAGCAGTGCCGCCGCCACCAGCACCACGCGCTGCCAGGCGCTGCAGGGTTGCAGCAGGTAGCCGAACAGGCCCGCGGCCAGCAGCACGCAGCCGATGGCGGCGCTGACCACCGCGCTGGCCACCGTGGTCCACGGACCGATCATCAGCAGCGCCGGCTCGTAGACGAACATGAAGGGCACGATGAAACCGGCGGCGCCGATGCGCATGGCCTGCCAGCCGGTCTCCCACATGCCGGCCTTGGCCAGACCGGCGGCCGCGAACACCGCCAGCGCCACCGGCGGCGTGATGGCCGACAGCACCGCGAAATAGAGCGCGAACAGGTGCGCCGCCGGCGTCTGCACGCCCAGCTTGACGAGCGCCGGCACCAGCAGCGACACCATCACGATATAGGCCGGCGTGGTGGGCATGCCCATGCCCAGCACGATGCCGGCCACGGCGGTGAGCAGCAGCGCCAGCAGCAAGGTGTTCTGCGCCAGCGCGATGACGACCTGGGTGAAACTGATGCCCACGCCGGTGAGCGCGATGACGCCGATGACGATGCCGGCACAGGCACAGGCCATGGCCACCGACAGCGCGTCGCGCGCGCCGCCCTGCAGGCCCTCGATGACGCTGTGCCAGCCGATGCCTTCGCGCGTGGTCTTGCGCAGCAGCGCCACCGGCAGGCAGCTGACGGCGCCGGCCAGCGCGCACAGCGGCGCCGAGAACGACAGCGACATGCCGCCCAGCACCACGCCGATGGGGATGAACAGGTGGCCGCGCTCGGCCAGCACCGCGCCCAGGCGCGGCAGCTCGCTGCGCGGCAGGCCCATCAGGCCCGAGCGCTTGGCATGGAAGTGCACGGCCGCGAAGACGGCGGCATAGAACAGCAGCGCCGGGATCCAGGCCCACAGCGTGACCTGGAAATAGCTCACCGCCAGGTATTCGGCCATCACGAAGGCGGCGGCGCCCATGATGGGCGGCATGATCTGGCCGCCGGTGGAGGCCGTGGCCTCGACGCCGGCGGCAAACGAGGGCTTGAAGCCGCTGCGCTTCATCAGCGGGATGGCGATCGGCCCGTCGACCATGACGTTGGCGACCGCGCTGCCCGAGATGGTGCCGAACAGGCTGGAGCTGACCACCGACACCTTGCCCGGCCCGCCGGCCGTGTGGCCGGTGAGCGAAAGCGCGAAGTCCATGAACAGCTTGCCCGTGCCCGACTTTTCCATGAAGCTGCCGAAGAGCACGAAGACGATCACGTAGGTGGCCGAGACACCGAGCGTGGAGCCGAAGATGCCCTCGGTCGACAGGTACATCTGCTCCAGCAGCACCTGCAGCTTGATGTCGGTGCCCAGCATCGCATAGCCGAGGAAGACCATCGCGGTGATCGGCAACGCCCAGCCGATGACGCGCCGCGTGGCGTCCAGCACCAGCAGCACGGCCAGCACCGCCATCACCTGGTCGCGCAGCGTCAGGTCGTCGATATAGATGATGCGGTTGGTGATGCTCTGGTAGGTGACGAAGATGTGCCCGACCACCGCCGCGCTGAGCACGATCAGCGCGGCGTCGATCCACCACCAGCGGCGCTCGCCGTCGGCCGTGCGCGCCACCGGAAACAGCAGATAGACCAGCACCAGCGCAAAGAGCAGGTGCATGCCGCGGAAGATCAGCGCCTCGGGTGGCGCCATCGCGGTCGCCCACACGTGGTAGAGCGACATCGCCACCGCGACGGCGGCACCCAGCCGGCGAGCGGCGGCGCCCAGTTCAGGCTCCGCAGCGGCGGCCGAAGAAGCTGGCGCCGGCCGCAGCCGTCACATCGCCCCCACTTCCTTGTAGTAGCGCGCCGCACCCGGGTGGAAGGGCACGCCGATGTCCTCGGCCATCATCTTCGGCGTCAGCCCGGCCATGGCCTTGTTGATGGCCACCATGTCGGGCAGGTTGGCGACCATGGTCTTGACCATCGTGTAGACCTGATCGGCCGGCATCGCACACGACACCACCAGGTGCGCCGAATAGACGATGGCCTCGACATCCTTGTCCTGCTTGGGATAGGTGCCGGCCTTGATGACACCCTTGGCATAGCCGGCGTTGATCTTCTTCATGGCGGCCACGATGTCGTTGTTGACCGGCACCATGCGGATGTCGCGGCCGGCGGCCACGTCCATCACCGACGAGGCCGGGATCGTGGTGCCCAGCGTGAAGACCTGGGCCTGGCCGTCCTTGAGCATCGACGCGGCGTCGGTGTAGGAGTTGACGAAGCTGACCTTGACGTTCTCGTAGCTCATGCCCACGGCCCTGAGGATGTGCTGCGAGATCGCTTCGGCGGTATTGCCGCGCGGCTGCACGGCGATGGTCTTGCCCTTCATGTCGGCCACCGCGTTGACGCCCGAACTGGCCAGCGCCACCATCTGGAAATACTGCGGGTACAGGTTGGCCAGCTGGCAGACCTTGGTGACCTTCTGCGGGAACGGCGCCACGCCGTTGATGCCGTCGACCGACGAGATGCTGTTGCCGAAGCCGACATCGGCCTTGCCCTCGTCGACGCCGCGGATGTTGGCGATGCCGGCACCGGGCAGGGTCTGCACCGACAGGCCCGGGATGGCCTTCTCCCACATGTTTTTCAGCGCGCCGCCCAGCGGCACCCAGACGCCGCCCTGCGGCCCGGTCATCAGGCGGACCTGCTGGGCCTGGGCCGCACCGGCGGCAAGGGCGAGGGCGGCGGTGGCCAGGACGGCGAGGCGATGCTTCATGCGGTGTCTCCGGTACAGTCTTGTGGAACGTCGGGCGATGCTAGGACAGCAGCCGCCCGGGCCGCGATCCGCACAAACGTGGAGTCCGGGCGGCGCGAGCTCAGGGCCGCGCCTGGTCGGGCCTGCCGTAGTCGCAGACGCCCTGCGGGTGGATCTGCTGCAGCGTGGCGATGTCGGCGGCCGTCGGCACCCAGGGCGCGTAGGTGCCGTCGGCCACCGCCTGCGCCACCGGCTTGAGGGCGCAGCGGTAGATGCCGCCCTCGATCGGCGCGCCGGCCACCGTGCGCGAGGTGCCGTAGATCGGGAAGCGCTGCGTGCAGGCGCCGGCGCCCTGGCCGTCGAGGATGCCGCCCCACACGCCGGCGCCGCGCGCGATCGGTTGCCCCTGCAGGTCATAGCAGGCATCGGCGGCGCGCAGCGGCTTGTTGCCGGCGATGCCGGCACCCGGGTTGGCGCGGATATTGGCCATCCATTCGTCCATCACCGCCAGCGCCTCCAGCGTCTGGCTGGCCTTGGGGACGCCGGGCGTGGTGTCGGTAAACCAGATGACGAGGTTGTCGCTGTGGCCCATGCGGTCGCTGACGCGCTTGCGCACCGCAAACGACTGGTGCACGTTGTGCATGTCGAGCTCGCGCTCCATGTACTGGCGGTGGTCGATCGCCGGTACGTCGAGCCGGCCGCTGAAGACATGGCCCGAGGTGTACGCGGCGCGCATCGCCAGCGGATCGCCGGCCGTGCGCGGTGCGGGCAGCGCGGGCACGGTCGCCAGGTTCATGTTGCGGCGGCTCCAGGGGTCGAAATACCCGGGCACCGTGAGCGCCTTGTTGATCTCGGACGCACCGGTGCCGAAGAAGGGGAAGCCCTCCTGCACCATCTGGCTGGGATGCTTCCAGCCGCCGACATGCCAGTTGAGGTTCAGAAACTCCGCCGGCGTGATCAGCCCGGCCTTCAGCGAACGCAGGCCGTACTGCACGCCCACGTTGTCCCAGGTCGGCCGCGCGGCGCCGCTGGCGTCGACGCCATACACGTTGCGCAGGTCGTCGTAGTGCGTCCAGCGGATGGCGGCGATTTCGCTCTGCGGCTCGTACAGCTGCTGGTTGTCCGCCTGCCCGTAGTTCGGGTTCATCGCCAGCGGCGACAGCCCGCGCCAGCCCGGGATGCACTCGCTCGAACCCTTGGCCGTGCCGTAGCCGAGCGCCAGCTTCAGCGGCGCCAGCGCGTCGTTCACCTTGGCGTTGTTGCCCACGTCGTCCTGCTCGGCATTCATGCCCACCAGCCAGCTGCGGTTCTTCGTCACCTGCCACTTCGGGTTGCCGCGGTCGGTGGCGTCCATGTAGTGCTCGAGCAGTTCGCAGTCGCCGACGTGGATGGTCTGCGTGACCATGTCGGGGTAGCTCTGCACCGGCAGCAGCGCATCCAGCACGCCGGGGTGGTTCTGGGCGATGATGTATTGCTGGATGGCACCGCCCGAGCCGCCCAGGCCGACGGTATAGGTCGGCACGCCATGACGCTCGACAAAACGCTCCTTGGTCATCATCGCCGTCTCGCCGGCGAGGTTCAGGTTGTAGTGCGTGCCGGTGTTGTTGCCGCTGCTGTGCACGATGGCAAAACCCTGGCCCAGGATGTCGGGGTTCATCGAACCGCCGTGCACCCTGCCCTGGCTGTGGCCGATGGCCACGCCGCCCTGGAACCAGTACAGCAGCTTGCCGTTCCAGCGACTGGTGTCGTCCTGCGCGGCGGTATCGGCCGCCGGCAGCGGCGACAGCATGGCGATGCTGTAGAGGAAGCGGTTGATCGAGCCGACCTCGCGGCGCACGATGAAGTCGACCGTGCGGCCATCGGGCAGCGTGGTCGTGCCCATGTCGGCCGGGCGGCTGCCGTCGGCCGGCATCGCCACCAGGTTGCCGCCCGTACTCTTGCGGTACCAGTAGCTGACGAAGGTCTGGATCGAGCAGTCGCGGCTGTAGCCGATGACGTTGCCGTTGGCGATCACCTTGTTGCCCGGCGGCGTGGCGCTGTCCACCAGCGGCTGGCGGCCGACACCGCTTTGCGTCGTGTTGCAGACGAACGGCGTCTGCTGCGGGCCGGTGAACATCGGCCCGGTGATCGGGTGGTTGGTCAGCGTGAGGGCATCGCGCAGCCCGCTGCTGCGGTGCCGCACCTCGAGCCGGTTGTCGCCCGTGACCAGCCCGCGCACCATGCCTTCCAGCCGGTCGCCGCGCGACGCCAGCGGCATGCCGATCGGGCGCCCGTTGAGCCACAGCTCCAGCTTGTCGTGCAGCCCGGGCGCGGCGCGCACCGCGATGCGGGCATCGCCGCCCGACACATGGGCGGCCGGGCTGGACAGCACGTGAATGCGCACGACGGCGGCGCCGGGCGCGGCCATCTGCGGCGCCGCCGGAGCGGCCATGGCGGCGCCGAACAATGCCGCGCAGGCGACCGCGCAGGCCGCCGGAATGGGGGAACGAATCATCGAAGTCTCCTGGTGCAGGCCGTGACGGGCCCTTGTCGTGAACCACTGCGCCTTCTGCGGGCGCAGGCCCACCCTAAGCCAAGGGTGCGCTGGGCGCCAGCGGGTCTGCCCGCATGGGTTCGTCGTCGTCTGCCGGGTTCCTGTCGCGCCGGCGCCGTTGCCCGTCGCAGGCCGCGCGGCGGCGCCTGACTGCGATTACGCTGGCGGCCATGTCGACCGTGGATTCACCGTGCACGCTGGACGCGCCGCTGCCGGCCGAACTGGCCGGACGCCACCAGGGCTGGTTTACGCGCTACCGCCGCTGGCCGGTCTTCAGCGGCCCGTGGATACGGCAGCGCTGGCCGCGCGTGGCGCTGGTGGCGCTGATCGTCTATGCGCTGCTGTTTGCGCCGCCGGTGCTGTTCGGCCGCCCGCCCGGCACGCCGGTGCCCGCGGGCACGCTGCTGCAGATCGCGCTGGAGCTGCTGCTGCCGCTGACGCTGGGGCCCTGGCTGGCCTGGCAGGTGCGGCGGCGCGGATGGCCGGCGGCGCGCGAACAACGGGGCCTGCTGGCGGCCATCGGCCTGGCCATCGCCTGCACGCTGGGTTTTTCGGTGCTCGGCGGCGAGCCGCTCAAGCAGTGGATCGCCGAGCGGCAGGGCCTCGTCGACGCCAGCGGCCGGCGCCAGCCCGTCATCCTGGCGCTGGGGGTGAGCGTGACGCTGCCCGGACAACCGCCCAGGGACCTGACCGAGGCCGGCGCCCGCAGCCCCGAGTCGGTGAGCGTGCGGCTGGCGCTGACGGCAATGATCGCCTTCTGGCTGGCCGGCGGCGCCGCGCTGTGGACCTGGCGGCGCGAGCGCGAAGGCCTGGCCGCACTGGCGCGCGAGCGCGAGCTTGCCGGTGCGCAGGCGGCGCGGCGCGAGGCGGAATTGCGCCTGTCGGTGCTGGCCGCGCAGGTCGAGCCGCACTTTCTCTTCAACACCCTGGCCGGCGTGCGCAGCGCCATCGCCACCGACCCCGCACGCGCCAGCGAGATGATCGACCGCCTGGTGGACTATCTGCGCGCCGCCATTCCGCGCCTGCGCAGCGACGGCCACGTGCAGGCCACGCTGGGCGCGCAGCTCGACATCGTGCGCGCCTATCTGGGGCTGATGGCCGCCCGCATGCCGCGGCTGCAGTGGCGCATCGACGTGCCGCCGGCGCTGTTGCCGGCCGGCTTTCCACCGCTGATGCTGATCTCGCTGGCCGAGAATGCCGTCAAGCACGGCGTCGAGCGCAAGATCGGCCCCGCCCACATCGAGATCGCGGCCCGCGTCGACGCGCCGGGGCGGCTGGTGGTATCGGTGCGCGACGACGGGCCCGGCTTGCAGCCGGCCGCCAGCGGCAGCGGCATCGGGCTGGCCAATGTCCGCCAGCGGCTGGCGCAGCTTTATCGCGACCAGGCCGAGCTGCAGCTGAGGGCCGGGCCCGAAGGCGGCATCGAGGCGAGCATCACGCTGCCGCTGGAGACCACGGCCCCGCCAACCGGAGGACCACCCGCATGACCACCGCCCTCATCGCCGACGACGAGGACCTGCCCCGCACCGAGCTGCGCCGCATGCTGGCCACCGCCTGGCCCGCGCTGCAGGTGGTGGCCGAATGCGAACACGGGCCGGCGGCGGTCGAGGCGCTGGCCGCGCTGGCGCCCGACATCGCCTTTCTCGACATTCGCATGCCGGGGTCGAGCGGGCTGGAGGTGGCACGCGCGGCCAGCGGGCGCTGCCATGTCGTCTTCACCACCGCCTACGACAGCCATGCCATCGAAGCCTTCGAGGCCGGCGCGGTCGACTATCTGCTCAAGCCGGTGCAGGCCGACCGGCTGGCGCAGACGGTGGCGCGGCTGCGCGAACGGCTGGCCGCGCGCGAGGCGGCGCCGCCGCTGGATGCGCTGGTGGCACAGCTGGCCGAGCGCCTGCAGCCCGGCGCCGGCCCGGGTGCCGAGCGGCTGCGCTGGATCAGCGCCAGCGTGGGCGACACCATCAAGCTGTTCGGCATCGACGACGTGCTCTTCTTCCAGAGCGACGAGAAATACACGCGCGTCGTCACCGCCAGCGACGAGGCCCATGTGCGCAAGCCGCTGAAGGAGATCGCCGAGGGCCTGGACCCCGATGCCTTCTGGCAGGTGCACCGCGGCGTCATCGTGCGCGCCGCGGCGGTGGCGCGCGCCACGCGCGACGAGCTGGGCCGCATCACGCTGCACCTGAAGCAGCACCGCGAGACACTGCCGGTGAGCCAGGCCTGTGCCTGGCGCTTCAAGCCGATGTAGACCCTGGCCCCTCGGCCCCACGGCCCCACGGCCCTGCGGGCCGATTCCCCCGAGGGGGAGCGATCCGGACCGGGAAACCCGGATCCGGACCCTCACCACGTATCGATGAACGGCCGCCGCGGCGGCAGCGGCGCGGCGCAGGCCACGGCCAGCACGCGCTGCAGCCAGTCGCGCGTCTCGGCGGGGTCGATGACGTCGTCGATCTCCAGCGCAGCGGCCATATTCAGCGCCTGGCCCTTCTCGATCGCAGCCGCCAGCAGGCGGTCGAACAGCGCCTGGCGCTCGGCGGCGGGCGCCGCCTCCAGCTCCTTGCGAAAGCCCAGCTTCACCGCGCCTTCCAGGCCCATGGCGCCGAATTCGGCATTCGGCCACGCGGCCGTGGCCACCGGGGCGTGAAAGTGGCCGGCGGTGAGCGCCATCGCACCCAGGCCATAGCCGCGGCGCAGCACGACCGACGCCACCGGCACGCGCAGTGCCGCCGCGCCGACGAACAGCCGCGCGGCATGGCGCACCATCGCCGTCTGTTCCGACGCCGGCCCGACCATGAAGCCGGGCGAATCGACGAAGCTCACCAGCGGCAGCCCGAAGGCGTCGGCCAGCTGCAGAAAGCGCGCCAGCTTGTCGCAGGCCGGGGCATCGAGCGCGCCGCCCAGGTGGCGCGGGTTGCTGGCCGCCAGCGCCACCGCGCGGCCGCCGATGCGCGCCAGCGCGGTGATCACGCCGACGCCGAAATCGCGCCGCAGCTCCAGCAGCGTGCCGGCATCGGCCACCGTCTGCAGGATGCGGCGCGGGTCGTAGAGGGCGTTGCGGTTTTCGGGCACGGCTTCGCGCAGGGCCTGCACGTCGCCGCCCGCTGCGGCCGCATCGGCGCGCGCCACGGTCAGCAGCGACAGCGCCGCCCGCGTGACCTGCACCGCCTCGGCCTCGCTGGCCACCACCATGTCGATGACGCCGTTGGCTGCCAGCACCGGCACCGGGCCCACGGCATCGGCATCCACCTGGCCCAGGCCGCCGCCCTCGATCATCGCCGGCCCGCCCATGCCGATGCTGGCCCCCTGCACGGCGACGATGAGGTCGCAGCAGCCCAGGATGGCGGCATTGCCGGCGAAGCAGCGCCCGGCGACGATGCCGATGCGCGGCACCACGCCCGACAGCGCCGCGAAGCGTCCGAAGGTGGTGCAGTGCAGCCCGGCGACGACGGGGCTGTCGACATCGCCCGGGCGGCCGCCGCCGCCTTCGACGAACCACACCACCGGCAGCCGATGGCGCGCCGCCAGTTCCAGCACGCGGTCGCTCTTGGCGTGGTTGTTCATGCCCTGGGTGCCGGCCAGCACGGTGTAGTCATAGGCCAGCACGGCCAGCGGCCGGCCGTCCACCGTGCCGGTGCCGCAGACCAGGCCGTCGGCGGGGGTGTTGCGCTGCAGGTCCTCCAGGCTGCGGCGGCTCTTCTGCGCGGCCACCGCGAAGGCGCCATATTCGGTGAAGCTGCCGGCATCCAGCAGGTCGGCGAGGTTCTCGCGCGCGCTGCGCAGCCCGGTGGCGTGGCGGCGCGCCATGGCCTCCGGGCGCGCCGCATCGGCCAGCAGGGCGCGGCGCTCGTGCAGGCGCTGCAGGTCGCGCCGCGGGCCCGCCGCGGCCGCGGCGGGGGCGGCGGCCGGCGGTGCCTCGGCCAGCGGCTGCAGGCGCAGCAGCGGCTGGCCCGCGGCCACCACCTCGCCCACGGCCACGTGCAGCGCCAGCACCTCGGCCGCGCCGGGCGACTCGACGGGCACTTCCATCTTCATCGACTCGACCAGCAGCAGCACCGTGCCCGCGGCCACCGCCTGGCCGGGCTGCACCTCGATGGCGATCACGCTGCCGTGCACCGGCGCACGGGGCTCGATGGGGGGCACCGCGGTGGCGGCGGCCGGGGGCAATGGGTCCACGTCGGGCTCCTGCTGAGGCGGGCGATCGTGCATAGGCGCACGGCCGCGCCGCAGTGTGTCGCGGCGACGCCGCTGCGGGCTGTCGCCCGCGCGTCATGCCGGCATACTCGGGCCCGTCCCGACATGAAGCCCGACGACGACGCCGCCGCCGACCCCCTGCCGGGGGCGCGCCTGCCTGCCCTCGACCGGCACATGGCGCGCATCACCCAGGTCGCCGGCATCGGCTACTGGAGCGTCCATGTGCGGCAGCGCAGCGCCCGCTGGAGCCCCGAGCTGCGTGCGCTGCACGGGCTGGGCGAGGCCGATCCGCTGCCGCTGCCCGACGAATGGCTGACGCGCTGGGTGCACCCCGACGACCGCCAGGCCACCCGCCGCGTGCTGCTGGACTGGCTGGCCGGCCGTGCCGACGTGCTGGAACACGCGCTGCGCATCGTGCGCGCCGACGGCAGCCAGCGCGAGCTGCTGACCCATTCGCTGGTCGAAGTCAGCGACGACGCCGACCTGCGCTTCGGCGTCGTCATCGACGTCACGCCGCTGCGCCGCACCGAGCAGGCCCTGCGCGAGGCCGAAGGGCGCGCCGCGCTCATCGCCGGCGCCATCGGCATGGGCATCTGGGAAATCGACCTGCAGACGCAGGACGCGCGCTGGGACGACGCCATGTGGCGGCTGCGCGGCCTCGAGCCGCAGCCCAGGCCGCCGCACTTCGCCGCGCGGGTGGCGCTGCTGCACCCCGACGACCGTGAACGGGTGGCCGAGATCAACCGCAGCAGCCGCGTCGAGAACTACGAATTCCGCGTCGTCTGGCCCGACGGGCAGCTGCGCTGGCTGGCGGCCCGGTCGGCGCTGCTGCATGACGAACAAGGCCGGCCGCTGCGCCGCATCGGCGTCAACTGGGACATCACCGAACAACGCGCTGCCGAAGACGCCTTGCGCGCGCGCGAGATCGCGCTGCGCGAGAGCGAGACCCGCGCGCGCACGCTGGCGCGCATGAGCCACGAGCTGCGCACGCCGCTGAATGCCATCCTCGGCTGCACCCAGTTGCTGCAGGCCGGCGCCGGCGCCGATCCGCTGCTGCGCCAGCGGCACCTGGCCGAGGTCGAATCCGCCGGCCGCCAGCTGCTGGCGCTGGTGGACCGCGTGCTCGACCTCACCACGGCCGCACCCGCGCCGCCACCGGCGTGCGCACCCGCACCGGTATCGCCGGCCCGGCACACGCTGCTCTACATCGAGGACAACAGCGTCAACGCGATGATCGTCGGCGAACTCGTGGCCCGCCGCGGCGACATCGAGCTGCTGATTGCCGACACTGGCACCGAGGGCCTGCGCCTGGCGCTCGAGCGCCAGCCGGCGCTGGTGCTGCTGGACATGCAGCTGCCCGATATCGACGGTCCCGAGGTCTTTCGCCGCCTGCGCGCCGACGCACGCACGGCCGCCCTGCCCTGCATCGCCCTGTCGGCCAATGCGCTGCAGGAGGACATCGACGCCGCGCTGGCCGCCGGCATGACCGGCTACTGGACCAAGCCGCTGGACTTTGCCGCCTTCACGCAGGCGCTGGCGGCGGTCTTCGGCCCGCCGGGCGGGCGCTGATCAGGCCGGCTGGGCCTCGTCCGGGATCAGCCCGCGCTTGCGCAGCAGCGGCGTCACCGTGGGCGCGCGGCCGCGAAAGGCCGCATAGGCCGCGCCCGGGTCCAGGCTGTTGCCGCTGCCATAGATGTGGCGGCGCAGGCTCTCGGCCAGCCGCGGGTCGAACGGGTTGCCGGCTTCGCGGAAGGCCTCGTAGCCATCGGCATCCAGCACCTCGGCCCACAGGTAGACGTAGTAGCCGGCGGCATAACCCGAGCCGGAGAACAGGTGCTGGAAGTGCACCAGCCGGTGGTTGATGCCCACGCCGGGCGGCAGGCCGTGTGCGGCCAGCACCTCGGCTTCGAAGGCACACAGGTCGGGCGGCGGTTCGGCCTCGGTGCGGGCGTGCACCGCCATGTCGACGATCGCACTGGCGGTATAGCGCACCGTCTCGTAGCCCTGGTTGAAGCGGCGCGCGGCGTGCAGGCGCTGCACCAGCGCATCGGGAATCGGCTCGCCCGTCTGCCAGTGGCGCGCGTGGCGGCGCAGCACCTCGGGCTCGGACAGCCAGTGCTCGAACAGCTGCGACGGCAGCTCGACGAAGTCGCGCAGCACCTGCGTGCCCGACAGGCGCTCGAAGGTCACATCCGACAGCAGGCCGTGCAGGCCATGGCCGAATTCGTGGAACAGCGTGCGTGCGTCGTCCAGCGACAGCAGCGTGGGCTCGCCCGGCGCACCCTTGGCGAAATTGTTGTTGTTCAGGATCACCGGCCACTCGGCCATGGCCGACGGCGAATTCCGGTTCTGCCAACGCAGCGCGCTCATCCACGCGCCGCTGCGCTTGCTGGCGCGCGCGAAGTTGTCCTGCAGGAAAAGGCCGACCACCTCGCCGCCGGCGTTGCGCACCTCGTAGGCCTTGACGTCGGGGTGGTAGACCGGCAGGTCGTCACGTGGCGCGAAGCGCAAGCCGAACAGCCGCCCGGCGCAGTCGAAGGCCGCCTGCACCATGGCCTCGAGCCGGAAATAGGGCTTGACCTCGGCATCGTCGACGGCGTATTTCGACTGCCGCACCTTCTCGGCCCAGAAGCGCCAGTCCCAGGCCTCGATGGCGCCGCCGGCGCCTTCGGCCGCCATCTGCGCCTCGAGCGCCTCGCGCTCGCGCTGCACGGCGGCCAGCGCCCGCGGCCAGACCTCGTCGAACAGGCGCTGCACCGCGCTGCGCGTGCCGGCCATGGTGTCGGCCAGCGCGTAATCGGCATACGAGGCCTGGCCGTGCAGGCGCGCCTGCTCGTGGCGCAGGCGCAGGATGGCGCGCGCCACCTCACGGTTGTCGCTGTCGCCGGGGTGCTCGCCGCGGCTGGTCCAGGCGCGCCAGGCCGTCTCGCGCAGGTCGCGGCGCAGCGAGAAGGTGAGGAAGGGCACGATCAGCGAGCGCGACAGCGTGATCAGGTGGCCGTCGCTGCCGCGCTCGGCCGCTGCCTGGCGCGCCGCGGCGCGCACGAAGTCGGGCAGTCCGGCAAGGTCGGCCTCGGTCTGCAGCGGCAGCCGCCAGCTCGATTCGTCGTGCAGCACGTTCTGCGCGAAGCGCGTGGTCAGCTGCGCCAGTTCGGCCATCACCGCGGCATAACGCTCACGGTCGGCGCCCTGCAGCCGTGCCCCGGAACGCACGAAGTCGAGGTGGATGCGTTCGAGCAGGCGGCGCTGTTCCGGCGTCAGGTCCAGGGCCTGGCGACGCTCGAACAGCGCGTCGATGCGGCCGAACAGCTTCGCGTCCATGCAGACCGCGCTGTCGTGGTCGGCCAGCGGCGCGGCCATGCGACGCTGCACGGCCTGCAGTTCGGGGTGGGTCTCCGACGCCGTCAGGTTGTAGAAGACGGCGCCGATGCGCGCCAGCAGCCGGCCGCTGCGGTCGAAGGCGGCCACGGTGTTGTCGAAATCGGGCGCCGCCCCATCGTCGGCGATCAGCCGCAATTCGTCGCGGTGCGCCTGCATCGCAGCCGTGAAGGCGGGCTCGAAATGCCCGGGCCGGATGGCGGAAAAGGGCGGCAGGCCATGAGGCGCCTGCCAGGCCTGCAGCAGCGGGTTGGTATCGGGCATCGGAAGGTCGGGTACGCGCAGGATCGGCATCATGCCATCGACGTCGGGCCCTCATGCGCGATGGCGGCGCTTGCGCCGCGCCGACCCTGCAAACCCCACCCCGTTTACGGGGGGTTGGCCATCGGGGGCCGGCGCCACAGCGCCAGCACCGCCAGCGCCAGGCCGATCAGCCAGCCGGCGCCGATGGCACCGCCGCCGGAGCCGCCGGATGCACCGGTCGCGCCGCCCGCAGCCTGCACGGTCACGGTGGCCGCACGGCTGTCCTGCGCGCCGGCGCTGTCGGTGACGGTCAAGCGCACGGTGAAGCTGCCGGGGCCGCTGGTGACCACGGTGGCCGTCGGTCCGCTGCTGCCGCCGCTGAAGGCGGCGATGGCGCTGCCGCTGGTGATCTCCCAGCGCCAGGCGCTCAGGCTGCGGCCGGCCGGCGCCATCGAGCCGCCGGCGTCGAAGCTCACCGCGGCGCCGGCGGTGACGCTGGCCGCCGAGGCCTGGATGCTGGCCGTCGGGCCCACCGGCGTCACGCCGACGCTGGTGCTGGCGCTGGCCTCCTGGCCCAGGCTGTCGGTCACCGTGACCTGCACCGTGATGCTGCCGCTGCTGCTGCCGCGCGTGGTCACGCTGGCCTGGGCCTCGTTGGCACCGGCGGTGATCGAGGCCAGCTCGGCGCCGCTGGTGATGGCCCAGCGCCAGGCGGCCACCGCCAGCCCGCTGGCGGCCGTGGAGCCGCTGGCGTCGAAGTCGACGCGGCCGCCGGCGGTGATCACCGTGGCCGAGGACAGCAGCCGCACCACCGGCGCGGCCGGTGCCTGCACGCTCACGTTGGCGCTGGCGCTGGCCTGCACGCCGGCGCTGTCGGTCACCGTCAGCTGCACCGTGAAGCTGCCCGCGCCGCTGGTGCGCACCTGCACCGTGGGGCCGCGGGTATCGCCGACGAAGTCGGCGATGGCGCTGCCGCTGGTGATGGCCCAGCGCCAGGCGGCGATGCTGCGCCCGCCGGCCACGCGCGTGGCGCTGCCGTCGAAGCCGACCGTGCCGCCGGCCAGCACGCTGCCGGCGCCGGCCAGCAGGCTGACACTGGGCGCCGCGGTGGCGGCGGCCGCGCCCACGGCTGCTGCCGCATCCAGCATGCCGGCGCCGCAGGTGGAGGGCGTGCACATGCACTCGATCTGCGGCAGCGTGCTCGGCGCACGGCATTGCGGCACCGTCGGATCGGCACCGGCGGCGGGGAACGGGCGCGCGGTCGCCTGCAACTGGCTGCGCACCTGGGCCGGCGTCAGCGCCGGGTTGGCCGACAGCATCAGCGCCACGGTGCCCGCCACCAGCGGCGTCGAGAAGCTGGTACCCACCGAATAGTCGTTGCCGTCGGTGTAGGTGCCGGCGGCCGGTCCCTGCAGGCCGGCATTGGTCGTGGTCAGGATCGGATAGAGGCACTCGCCGCTGAGGTTGACGCAGTTGCCGCCCGGTGCCGAGATCGCCACCTCGGGCCCGACGCTGGAAAAGCCGACCTTGCTGCCCGCGTGGCGCAGCGCGGCCACCGCGACCACGCCCGGGCAGTTGGCCGGCGTGCCCACCGCCAGCCCTTCCTCGTTGCCGGCGGCGGCCACCACCACCACCCCGGCGGCGGTGAGCTGGCTCACTGCATCGCGGTAGGCGGCGCTGCAGCTGCCGGCCGAGCCCAGGCTGAGGTTGATGACGCGCGCCGGGTGCGGATTGGCGACCGGGTTGGCCGACAGGCCGCCGGCCCACAGCATGCCCGCGAGGATGTCGGAGTCATAACCGCCGCAGGCGCTCAGCACGCGCACCGGCAGCAGGCGCACGTTGCGGCCCACGCCGGCCATGCCGATGCCGTTGTCGGTCTGTGCCGCCACCAGCCCGGCCATCTTGGTGCCGTGCCAGCTGCTGGCGGCGGCCGGCTCGCCGGCGCCGCACTGGTTGGCGCTGCTCCAGTCGCCGGGGTCGGATGCATCGGCGTCGCGGCCGTCGCCGTCGCGCGCATCCGCCAGGTCGGCGATGAAGTCGTAGCCCGGCAGCAGCTGGTTGGCCAGGTCTTCGTGCTCGGGCCGCACGCCGGTATCCAGCACCGCGACGACGACGGCGGGCGAGCCCGGGGTGACCGCCCAGGCGCCGACGGCGTTGATCGCCGACAGGAAGGTGGCATCCGGCGCGCGCAGGTACCACTGCCCGGCGGCCGGGGAGATGCCGGCACCGCCGGCGTAGCGCGGGTCGCTGGGCGCCGCCAGCGCGCGGCGCCGCAGGTCGGGCACGGCATATTCGACTTCGTCGTCGGCCGCCAGCCGCGTGGCCAGCTGCTGCGAGCTGAGGCCACGCGCGCGCAGCACCTGGGTGCGCGCATCGACGACGCGGCCGTCGCTCAGCGCCAGCCCGCTGCGGCGGGCCATGGTGGCGGCGTGCTGCGGGCCGTGCATGGCCTCGCGACTGGCCTCGCGACTGGCCGCGGCCGCGCGCATCAGGCCGCCCAGCGCCTTGTATTTGACGATCACGCGGGCGCCGTCCGCGTCATCGGCGGCCACCGGCACGCGCTGCGCGAGGGCGGTGCCGGGCAGCAGGCCCGGCAGCGACGCGGCCGCCAGCAGCCAGGCGGCGAAGCTGGCGAAGCTGGCGAGGCTGGCGATAGGGGCGAAGGGGCGAAGCAGGCGTCGGGGCATGTCGGCGGCGCGGTCAGGCGGCGGTGTGGACGGGTCGGGCCGCGGCATGCGCCGATGGCCCGGGACGGAGTGTGCCCGGCGATCGTGTCGGCTTCATCGGCAAGGTGTGTCGGCGCGCACCGTGGTGCGCCGGTATGGCGGCGCCGACAGCGCCACCGCGGCGGCCAGCAGGCCGGCCACCGTGCCGCTGGCGTGCGACCAGGGGGCGACGGCGATGTCCCAGCCCGCTGGATGGCGCAGCGCCGGGCCCCAGGGTTGCTCGAGGCCCAGCTTCAAGGCCAGGCCGGCCAGCAGCAACCCGCCGACGACACGCCTGGCGCCACGCTCGCGCCAGACCAGGCCCAGCGCCGCCACCGCCACACCGGCGTGCAACACCCCCGACAGCCCGCCAAAATGCGCCAGTGGCGGCCCGGCCAGCCAGCCGAGCTGGGTCAGCGGCCAGGCCAGCGCCCAGGCCAGCGCCAGCCCGGCGGGCGCGCGGGCCGCCCATCCCAGGGCCGCCACCAGCACGCTGGCGGCCAGGTTGGCGCCCAGGTGCCGCGGGCTGCCATGCACCCAGGCCGCGGTCCACCAGCGCCAGGGCTCGCGCCAGACCAGACCGGGCTGCCAGTCGAGCGCGGCCGCCGGCCATGCCGCGGCCAGCAAGGCGCCGGCGGCCAGCAGCAGCGCCAGCGCGATCCAGGCCCGGCCCGGGCGCTGCCAGCCGGCCAGCGGCGGGCAGGGTCCGGTCGGCGCATGGGGCTCGGTCATCGCGCCGGCGATGGTAGCGGCGGGTGACGGGCTCGACCGCTGTGGCACAGTCCCGCCCTTCCCCCCGACCCTCGCGCTCGCCCCATGGCCCTCAAGTCCACCGTCTACAAGGCCACGCTGCAGGTGGCCGACATGGACCGCTCGCATTACCGCGACCACGCCATGACGCTGGCGCAGCACCCGTCCGAGACCGAGGAGCGGCTGATGATGCGCGTGCTGGCGCATGCGCTGCAGGCACCCACCGACGACACCGACACGCCGCTGCTGCCGGCGCGCGGCCTTTCGGACAGCGACGAGCCCGACCTCTGGCAGCGCGACCGCACCGGCGCCATCCTGCACTGGATCGAGGTCGGGCTGCCCGACGAACGCCGCCTGGCCAAGGCCTGCGGGCGCAGCCAGCGCGTCACCGTCTATGCCTACGCGGCGTCGACGCCGATCTGGTGGAAGGGCATCGCCGACAAGGTGGCGCGGCTCGCCAACCTGGCCGTGTGGCAGGTCGACGCCACGGCCAGCCAGGCGCTGGCCGCGCTGGCCCGGCGGTCGATGCAGTTGCAGGTGACGGTGCAGGACGGCCTGGTGTGGGTCAGCGACGGCGCACACAGCATCGAGATCCACCCGCAGGCGCTGAAGGCGGCCACGCGATGAGCACCACCGACCTCGATGCGGCCGACGACCCCTACCTCTGGCTCGAGGATGTGCAGGGCGATCGTGCCCTGGCCTGGGTGCGCGAGCGCAACGCGCAGGCCGAGCGCGAGCTGCAGGCCGTGCCCGGTCACCACGCGCGCCGGCAGGCCATCCTGGACGTGCTGGACTCGCAGGCGCGCATTCCCGCCGTGACGCGGCGCGGGCCCTGGCTCTACAACCTGTGGCAGGACGCCACCCATCCGCGCGGCCTGTGGCGGCGCACCACGCTGGATCGATTCCGCCAGGCCGAGCCGGCCTGGGAGACGGTGCTCGACCTCGATGCACTGGGCCGGACCGAGGGCGAAAACTGGGTCTGGGGCGGCGCGCAATGCCTGGGCCCCGACTACCGCCGCGCGCTGCTGATGCTGTCGCGCGGCGGTGCCGATGCCAAGGTGGTGCGCGAATTCGACCTCGTCGAACGGCGCTTCGTCGACGGCGGCTTCGCCGTGCCCGAGGCCAAGACCGCGATCGAGTGGATCGACGCCGATGCCGTCTACATCGGCAGCGACTTCGGACCCGGGTCACTCACCGATTCCGGCTACCCGCGGATCATCAAGCGCTGGCGACGCGGGCAGCCGCTGGCCGACGCGAGCCTCGTCTTCGAGGGTGAGCACGCCGATGTCGACGCCTTCGTGCGCGTCGACCGCACGCCAGGCTTCGAGCGCACCGTCTTCGGCCGCTTCGTCGGCTTCTACGAATCACGTCTGTCGCTGCTGCAGGGCCAGGCGCTGGTGGCCATCGACAAACCGCTGGATGCCGCGCTCACCTTCTGGCGCGAGCGCGTGCTCATCCAGCTGCGCAGCGACTGGACGGTGGCCGGGCGCACCTGGCCGCGCGGCAGCCTGCTGGTGACCGACGCGGCGGCCTACCTGCAGGGTGCGCGCGACTTCACCGCGCTCTTCACGCCGACGCCGACGCGGTCGCTGCAGAGCTGGGTCAGCACGCGCAGCCGCATCGTGATGGTGGTGCTGGATACCGTCGTCGGCCGGCTCGAGGCGTGGCAGCCGGCGGCCGATGGCTGGCAGCGGCGCGAGCTGGCGGCACCGGCCAACGGCCACCTGTCTGTGGCCGCGCTGCACGACCCGCTGCTGGCCGACGATGCGCTGGCCGAAGCCTGCTGGCTGAGCGTCAGCGGATTCCTCGAACCCGATTCGCTGCGCCTGGCCGACACCGGCCGCGACGATGCCGAGACGATCAAGACGCTGCCCGCCTTCTTCGACGCCGCCGGCCTGCGCGTCGAGCAGCAGTTCGCGCGCTCGAAGGACGGCACCCGCGTGCCCTATTTCGTCATCGGGCCGTGCTCGCCGCGCAGCGACGGCCGCAACCCCACGCTGCTGTATGGCTACGGCGGCTTCGAGATCTCGCTCACCCCCTGGTACCTGGCCAGCGCCGGCCGCACCTGGCTGGCGCAGGGCGGCGTCTACGTGGTGGCCAATGTCCGCGGCGGCGGCGAATTCGGGCCCGCGTGGCACCAGGCCGCAACCCGGGCGGACAAGCAGAAGAGCTATGACGACTTGGCCGCCGTCGCCGAGGACCTGATCGCGCGCGGCATCACCCGGCCGGCCCACCTGGGCATCCAGGGCGGCAGCAACGGCGGGCTGCTGGTGGGCGCGGTGATGCTGCAGCGGCCCGAGCTGTTCGGCGCCGTCGTCTGCCAGGTGCCGCTGCTGGACATGCGGCGCTACCACCGGCTGCTGGCCGGCGCCAGCTGGATGGCCGAATACGGCGACCCCGACGACCCCGACCAATGGGCCTGGATCGGCCGCTACAGCCCCTACCAGAACGTGAACGCAGGCGTGCAGCTGCCGGCCGTGCTGTTCACCACCAGCACGCGCGACGACCGCGTGCACCCTGGCCATGCGCGCAAGATGGCGGCGCGGCTGCTCGAACGGGGCCATGCCGCGCTGTACTGGGAAAATGTCGAAGGCGGCCACGGCGGCGCCGCCGACAACGCGCAGCGCGCCACCATGCGCGCGCTGGAGCTCAGCTTCCTGTGGCGCGAACTGGCGCCGCGCTGAATCACGCCGGCATGCTGACCTGGATCGACGACGAAGGCCCGCTGCCGCCGGGCCAGGCCGCGATGGGCCCTGACGACGATGCGCCGGGGCTGGTGGCGGTGGGCGGCCGCATCACGCCGCAGCGGCTGGAAGAGGCTTACCGCAAAGGCATCTTTCCCTGGTACAGCCCGGGGCAGCCGGTGCTGTGGTGGAGCCCCGAGCCGCGCATGGTGCTGCCGGTGGCCGAATTCCGCCTCGGCCATTCACTGCGCAAGACGCTGCGCCGCTTCGTGCGCACGCCGGGCTGCGAACTGCGCGTGGACAGCGCCTTCGAGCGCGTCATCCAGGCCTGCGCCGGCACCCCGCGCGAGGGCCAGGACGGCACCTGGATCGTGCCGGCGATGATCGACGCCTATTGCGCCTGGCACCGCATGGGCCGTGTGCACAGCGTCGAGACCTGGGTCGACGGTGAATTGATCGGCGGCCTCTACGGGGTGGCCATCGGGCGCATGTTTTTCGGCGAATCGATGTTTTCCTGGCGCACCGATACCTCGAAGATCGCGCTGGCCGCGCTCGTCGCACTGTGCCGCCGGCACGGCGTGCCGCTGATCGACTGCCAGCAGAAGACGCGCCACCTGGCCAGCTTCGGCGCGCGCGAAGTCACGCGCGCGGCCTTCGAGGACCACCTGGCGCGCGTGCTGCCGGCGGCCGATATCGGCGATTGGACCTATGATTCTTCGATGTGGCGGCAGGTGCTGGAGGCTCCGACGGCAGGCCGGACCGCCACGCCCAGGGAAGATCCGTGACGCACCCGAAAGAGCTTCCGCTTTCGTCGCTGCAGTTCTATGCCACCGCGCCCTACCCGTGCAGCTACCTGCCCGCGCGGCAGGCGCGCTCGCAGGTCGCCACGCCCAGCCACCTGATCCATGCCGATGCCTATTCGGCGCTGGTCGCCGCAGGCTTCCGCCGCAGCGGCATGTTCACCTACCGGCCCTATTGCGACGGCTGCCGCGCCTGCGTGCCGCTGCGCATCCCGGTGGCCCGCTTCGAACCCACGCGCAGCCAGCGCCGCGCCTGGGCCCAGCACCAGCACCTGAAGGCGCGCGTGCTGCGCCTGGGCTTCGTGCCCGAGCATTACCAGCTCTACCTGCGCTACCAGTCGGGCCGCCACAGCGGCGGCGGCATGGACCACGACAGCGTCGACCAGTACACGCAGTTCCTGCTGCAAAGCCGCGTCAATTCGCGCCTGGTCGAATTCCGCGAACCCACCGCCGACGGCAGCGCGGGCGCGCTGAAGATGGTCTCCATCCTCGATGTGCTGGCCGACGGCATCTCCGCCGTCTACACGTACTACGAACCCGATGCCCGTGCCAGCTACGGCACCTACAGCGTGCTGTGGCAGATCGAGCAGACCAGGCAGCTCGAGCTGCGGCATGTCTACCTGGGCTACTGGATCGAGCAGAGCCCGAAGATGGCCTACAAGGCCAAATTCAGGCCGCACCAGCTGCTGCTGGACGGGCGCTGGCAGGACGCCTGACGGCGGCGCAGCGCCGGCCATGGACAGCGACGCCGGCGTCGATGCGCTGTATGCCCAAACGCTGCGGCCACGGCTGCAGGCGCTGCAGCGGCGCGGGCGGCGCTGGTTGCATGCGTTCTTCGCGATGGCCTTCGCGCTGTGGGCGTTTGCGATCTGGGTGCTGTTCTGGGAACCCCTCTCGCCTTGGTGGCTGGTGCCGCCGGTGCTGCTGCTGATCGCCACCGGCGCCGTCGCGATGGGCGAGATCACCGGCCTGGCCAGCGCCTACCGGCGCGAAGTGCTCGGCCCGCTGTATGCCTGCGCCTTCGATGCACAGCGCCACGACGCCGATGGCGGTCTGCCCGACGAGGTGCTGGAGCGTTCGGGGCTGTTTCCGCGCCTGTTCGGCCCGCAGCGCCGCGAGCTCTGCGACCGCCTCGAACTCGACCACCAGGGCGTGCCGCTGGTGCTGTGCGAGGCCGGCCTCTGGATCGTCGGCGACCAGCAGGACAACCGCCCCGACGAACCGCTGTTCAGCGGCACGCTGTTCGAGCTGCAGGCCCGCTTGCCGCTGGCTGAACCGGTGGTGCTGCTGTGCGGCCAGGTGCCGGCGCAGCCGATGCCGCCCGCGCTGCAGCTGGACCGCCTGCAACGCGTGAAGCCCGGCCACCCGGCGCTCGATGGCGCGGTCCAGGTGCTTTGCAACACGCCGTCGCAGGCCCGCGCGGCACTGCCGCTGCCGGTGGTGCAGGCGCTGGCGCGACATGTCCAGCAGCACCCGGGCCGCTGGCGCGTGGTGATCGACGGGCAAGGCATGGTGGGCGGCATCGAAGGCCCGCGCCTGACAGCGCGCCTGCACCCCAGAGTGCCGCTGCCCGATGCCGATGCGGCGCGCGCCCAGGTGCAGCGCGTACGCCAGGCGATCGGGCTCGTCGCCGCACTGACCGAGATGCGGCCGCTGGCGCCGCGCTGATCAGTCGGCGCCGGCCCAGCGCCAGCGGTCGTCGCCCTCGTCGGCCGCGCGGCCTTCGTCGCGCAGCTTCAGCAGGTGCGCCAGCAGCGAGCGCCGCGCCACCGGGTGCAGGCGCGGCGGCGTATCGGCATAGACCTCGGGCAGCAGCTCGTCCAGCGTGGCGCGGCCGCGCGGGCGCAGGGCGTCCACCACCTTGGCCTCGCGCCGCAGCCGGTGGGCGATGAGCGCGCGCAGCACCGCATGCGGCTGCGCCACCAGAAAGCCGTGGCCGGGCGCCAGCCATTCCAGGTCTTCGTCGAGCAGGGCCTGCAGGTTGCGCAGGTAGGCCGCCATGTCGCCGTCGGGCGGGTTGATGACCACCGTCGAGCCCTGCATCACGTGGTCGCCGGTGAAGAGCAGCTTCTCCTCCTCCAGCAGCCAGCACAGGTGGTTGGAGGCATGGCCGGGCGTGTGGATGGCGCGCAGCGTGGCACCGGCGCCCAGCGCCAGGCGCTCGCCATGGGCCGGCTCGCGCGCGGGCGCAAAGCTCGCATCCTGGCCTTGCGCGAAGGCCGGCCGCCGGCCCAGCACCTCGGCGCCGAAGGCCGCTGCCGCGGCCACGCAGCCGGGGCTGTGGTCGATGTGCGTGTGCGTGGCCAGCACCCAGCGCACGGGCCCCGGCGCCGCAGCCTGCAGCGCCGCCAGATGCCCGGGGTCGACCGGGCCGGGGTCGATCAAGGCCCAGGCGTTGGCCTGCGCATCGCCGACGAAATAGCTGTTGGTGCCGGGCCCGGTCATCATGCCCGGGTTGGGCGCGGTCACGCGCACGATGCGCGCCGACAGCCGCACCGCGCGCGCCGGCACCAGCTCGCACCAGGCGTCGTGCACCAGGCCATCGGGGTCGAGCTTGCAGACCTCGGCATAGGCCAGGTCGTCGGGCAGCACCACGGTCGGGCCCTTGCGGCCCAGGCAGCGCCGCGGCATCGTGCGCGGGATCGGCGAACCCTGCGCGGCGGCGGCGGCCATCGCCTCGGCCGTGCTGGCGAAGACCGACAGGTCGCGCAGCGTGCGCCGCGTCACCGGCAGCAGCTTGAGCTCGCGCGCCGGGTCCAGCGCCTGCGCCGGGGTCAGCCACATCAGCTCCTGCGCCTCGCCGAGGTCGGCCTCGGCCACCTGGCCGGCCGGCGCCGGCGCCATGAAGAAGCGGGTGTCGAAGCGCCTGGGCACACCCGGCGGCGTCAGCCAATGGCTCCAGCAGGCCAGCCGGCGCAGGTCCAGCCGCAGGTCCAGTGCGCGGCACATCTGCGCCAGCGTAGCGTCTCCGCGCTGCAGCCGGCCCCGCCAGTCGGCCCATGCCGCCTGCGGCTCGGCCGCGCGGCCGATGTCGTCGCAGGCCAGCAGCAGGCCGACCTCCTCGAAGGTCTCGCGCACCGCCGCCACCGCATAGTCGAGCAGACCGCGGCGCAGACCGTAACGCGCGCTCAGCGCGGCATCGGTGGCCCCGACCACGAAGCCATGCGCCTCGCGGTCGCCGGCCTCGAGCACACCACCGGGGAAGACGGCGGCGCGGCTGTGCTGGTCATGGTCGCGCTCGGGGCGCAGCAGCATCAGCACCTCCGGCCCGGCGGCGCCGTCGCGCAACAGCAGCAGCGACGCCGCCGTGCGCGCCCCCGGCGGCGGGGCGTAGTCCTCGCTCATGCGCCCTCCCTGGCCTGCAAGGCGGCACCGTCGGCCAGCAGCGCATCGATGGCGGTTGCCGCCAGCCCGGCCTCGGCCAGCACGCTGCGCGTGTGCTCGCCCACGCGGGGTGCGGCGCGCGGCGGCGCGGGCACGCTGCGGTCGAAGCGCGGCGCCGGCGCCGGCTGCGCCACGCCATCGACATCGACGAAGCCGCCGCGCGCCTGCGCATGGCGATGCCGCGGCGCCTCGTCGAAATCGAGCACCGGCGCGAAGCAGGCGTCGCTGCCCTCCAGCAGCGCGCACCAGTCGTCGCGCGTGCGGCCCATGAAGAGCGTGCCGATGGCCTGGCGCATCGCCGGCCATTCGCGGCGGTCGTACTGGCGCTGCACGAAGCGTTCGTCGAGGCCGGCGCAGCGCGCGAATTCGGCAAAGAATTTGGGCTCCAGCGGGGCCAGGCTGACCCAGCGGCCATCGGCGGTCTCGTAGGTGTCGTAGAAGGGCGCGCCGCCGTCCAGCAGGTTGTCGCCGCGCGGCCGGTCCCAGGCGCCGCTGGCGTGCAGGCCGTAGAAGATCGAGGCCAGCGAAGCGGCGCCGTCGACCATGGCGGCGTCCACCACCTGCCCGCGGCCCGAGCGCTGGCGCTCGTAGAGTGCCGCCAGCAGCCCGAACGCGAGGTAGAGCGCGCCGCCGCCATAGTCGCCCACCAGGTTCAGCGGCGGCACCGGCTTGCCGCCGTGCGCGCCGATGGCATGCAGCGCACCGGTGAGCGCGATGTAGTTGAGGTCGTGCCCGGCGGCATCGGCCAGCGGGCCGCTCTGGCCGAAGCCGGTCATGCGGCCGTAGACCAGTCGTGGGTTGCGGGCCTGGCAGTCGGCCGGGCCGAGGCCGAGCTTTTCGGTCACCCCGGGGCGAAAGCCCTCGATCAGCACGTCGGCGCCCGCGATCAGCGTCAGCACCGCCTCGCGGCCCGCGGGCGATTTCAGGTCCAGCGCCACCGAGCGCCGGTTGCGGCCGTTGACGTCGTGCTTCCTGGCCATCGGCACGCCCAGGCCGCTGGGTTCGGTGCGGTCCACGCGCACCACGTCGGCGCCCAGGTCGGCCAGCAGCATGGCGCACAACGGCCCGGGGCCGATGCTCGCCAGTTCGATCACTTTCAATCCGTGCAGCGGTCCCATGGTCGGTGCTCGTCTCCCGTCGGCTGCGCCCCGATCGGCCGGGGCGATGCCGTGAGTGTGCCGCAGGCCAGAATCGGGCCATGAATGCCGCCTGGATGATGGTCACCGCGTCGCTGCTGTTCGCGACCATGAGCGTGTGCGTCAAGCTGGCCACCACGCAATACGGGGCCGGCGAGGTGGTGTTCTACCGCGGCCTCGTCGGCGCGCTGGCCATCGTGCTGCTGCAGCGCTCGCGCGGGGGTACGCTGCGCACGCCGGTGCCCGGCATGCAGATCGGTCGCAGCGCGGCCGGCGTGGCGGCGATGTGCCTGTGGTTCCATGCCCTGGGCGGCCTGCCGCTGGCCACGGCGACGACGCTGAACTACATGTCCTCGGTGTGGATGGCGCTGTTCCTGATCGGCGGCTCGATCATGTTCGGCGCGCGGCGGGTCAGCGGCCTGCTGGTGGCCGCCGTGCTGCTGGGCTTTGCCGGCGTGGCGCTGGTGCTGCGGCCTTCGCTCGACCCCACGCAGTTCTGGCATGCGCTGGCCGGGCTGCTGTCGGGCGTGCTGGCGGCGCTGGCCTACCTGCAGATCACGGCGCTGGGCCGCGCCGGCGAGCCCGAGGAACGCACGGTCTTCTACTTCAACCTCGGCAGCGTGTTGATCGGCGGCGCGCTCATGGCCTGGCAGGGCCCGGGCACGCACAGCCTGCGCGGCGCGCTGCTGCTGCTGGCCATCGGCGTGCTGGCGGTGGTGGCGCAGATGCTGATGACGCGTGCCTACACCGTGGGCAGCACGCTGGCCAATGCGGTGCTGCAATACCTGGGCATCCTGTTTGCCTATGTCTACGGCGTGCTGCTGTTCGGCGAGGCCATCACCGCCACGGCGGCCCTGGGCATCGGCCTCATCATCGCCGCCGGGCTGATGGCCAGCCGCGTGCGCGCGCGCGCCCCCGAACCCGAGGACACGCGCGGCCGCCATCCGGGCGATGGTTGACCAGGTGGCACCGTCAGGGAGCCGCGTCAGGTCGTATGCTCCGTACCGGACCCTGATCCGAGCGGCCGCGGGTGGCCGCCTGTGCCTCGACCGCCGGCGCGCGCCGGCATGACCCTCGAAGGAGACACCATGTACAAGCGCATCCTCGTGCCCACCGACGGCTCCGAGATCACCGCCAAGGCCGTGCAGACGGCGATCTCGCTGGCCCGGCTGTGCGGCGCCGAACTGGCGGCCATCGGCGTCAAGGAGCCGTTTCCCTACAGTGCGATCTCCGAGATGCAGCCGGTGCCGCCGCAGGAGTTCTACGACGCGCAGGAGCGCATCGCTGCCGGCAACGTGAAGGCCGTGACCGATGCCGCCACGGCCGCGGGCGTCAAGGCCACGGGCCATACGGTGGAGGCGCTGCACCCGTGGGAGGCGATCCTCGACCACGCCAGGAACCAGGGTTGCGACCTGGTGGTGATGGCCTCGCACGGCCGCCGCGGTGTGTCGGCGCTGCTGCTGGGCAGCGAGACGCAGAAGGTGCTGACGCACAGCGAGCTGCCGGTGCTGGTGGTGCGCTGACAGCGCCGCGCTGCGCCGCCGGCGGCGTGCGCTGGCAGCCTCTTCAGTGGCCGTGTCCCAGGTGCCCCATCTGGGATACGACCACCACCACCACCAGCCCGGCCGCCATCCAGGCCAGCTGGCTGGCGGTGTCACGCCACGGCAGGCGCCGCTGCAGCTGCGGCATCAGGTCGGCCACCGCCACATAGATGAAGCTGCTGGCCGCCACCACCAGCAGGTAGGGAAACAGCGCCTTCCAGGGCCCGACGACGAAGTAGCCCAGCACGCCGCCGGCCACCGCCGCCAGGCCCGACAGCGCGTTGTAGGCCAGTGCGCGCGCGCGGCTGAGGCCGGCGTTGAGCAGCACGATGTAGTCGCCGACCTCCTGCGGGATTTCGTGCGCCACCACCGCGGCCGCTGTCGCGATGCCCAGGTGCGTGTCCACCAGGAAGGCGGCGGCGATGATCACGCCGTCGCAGAAATTGTGGATGCTGTCGCCCAGCAGCACGCTCCAGCCGCCGCGGCCGGCCTGTTCGGCGTCGAAGCCATGGTGGTGGTGGTGGTGCGGGTCGTCGCCCTCGTGGTGGTGGCCGTGGCGATAGAGCTCGGCCTTCTCCAGCAGGAAGAAGGCCAGCAGGCCGCCAAGCAGCGTGGCAAACAGCGCCTGCGGCTCGGCGCCGCCCTCGAAGGCCTCGGGCAGCACCTGCAGCAGCGCGGTACCGAGCAGGATGCCGGTGGACAGGCTGACCAGGTTGCGCACCAGCCGCGCCAGCACCACCACGTTCACGGCAGCCGCGATGGCCACCGAAAGCAGCCCGCCGGCCAGGGTGGCAAGAACGATGTAGAGCAGGGTCATGCTGCAAGCGCGAGCGCCCCGCGAGGGGGCGCTGCGAAGGATCGGCGCAGGGGCCACCAGGGCCCGACGCTTTCAGCCTAGCAGAGTTGTCAAGCGCGCCCCCGATGCGCCGTTCAAGTCCAGGATGGCCGCCCGCTCTCGGCCAGGTGGCGCCCGAACCAGGCCAGGCAGCGCTTCCAGCCGTCCTCGGCCGCCTCCCTGCGGTAGCTCGGCCGGTAGTCGGCGTGGAAGGCATGCGGCATGTCGGGATAGAGGACGATCTCCGAAGCGGTATTGCCGGCGGCCGCGAGCGCCTTGCGCATCGTGTCGACGGTGTCGTTCGGGATGCCGGTGTCGGCGCCGCCGTACAGGCCCAGCACCGGCGCCTTGATGGCCGCCGCCAGGTCGACCGGGTGGCGGGGCTGCAGCGGGTTCGAGGCCCCCACCAGGCGCCCGTACCAGGCCACGCCGGCCTTCACCGCCGGGTTGTGCGCCGCATACAGCCAGGTGATGCGCCCGCCCCAGCAGAAGCCGGTGACGCCCAGCTTGTCGGCCGCGGCGCCCTGCCCTCTGGCCCAGGCGACCGTGGCGTCGAGGTCCTTCATCACCTGCTCGTCGGGCACCTTGCTGATCACGTCGGCCATCAGCCTGGCGATCTCGCCGTAGCTGCCGGCGTCGCCCTGGCGCACGAAGAGCTCGGGCGCGATCGCAAAATAACCGGCCTTGGCGAAGCGGCGCGCCACGTCGGCGATGTGCTCGTGCACGCCGAAGATCTCGCTGATCACCAGCACCACCGGCGCGTTGGCCTTGCCCGCCGGTGCGGCACGGTAGGCGGGCAGCTTGAAGTCGCCCACGGGGATGGTCACCTCACCGGCCACCAGGCCGTCGGTGCCGGTCTTGAGGGTGGTCTGCGCCACCACCGGCAGCACGGCGGCGGCAAAACCGCTGCCGACCGAGGTGCGCACGAAGGCACGGCGCGAGAAGTCGCGGCCGGGAACGAGGCTGTCGAGTTCGGGCTGGATCAAGCGTTGTCTCCTGGGGGTCGATGAAGGGCGCGGATTGTAGGAAGGCCGCCACGGTGGCGTCGGAGCACCCGGCACAATGCCCGCATGCCCGATATGTCCATGGTCCCGGTCACCCTTGCTGCGGTGGACCTGGGCTCCAACAGCTTCCGCCTCGAGCTGGCCACGCTGCAGCACGGGCGCTACCGCCGCATCGATTACCTCAAGGAGACGGTGCGACTGGGCGGCGGGCTCGATGCCGACGGCCTGCTGACCGAGGAGGCGGTCGAGCGCGGCCTGACCTGCCTGCGCCGCTTCGCCGCCCGCCTGGGCGGCCTGCCACCGGCCCAGGTGCGCGCGGTGGCGACGCAGACGCTGCGCGAGGCGCGCAACCGCAACGACTTCCTGCTGCGCGCGGAGGCCGCGCTGGGCTACCCGATCGAGGTCATCAGCGGGCGCGAGGAGGCGCGGCTGATCTATGCCGGCGTGGCGCAGCTGCAGCCGTCGGACGAAGCGCGGCTGGTGGTCGACATCGGCGGGCGTTCGACCGAGCTCATCCTCGGCCAGGGCCGCACGCCGCAGGTGGCCGAATCGTTCGCGGTCGGCTCGGTCGGGCTGTCGATGCGCTTCTTCGGCGACGGCCGCTTCACGCCGGCGGCCTTCCGCGCCGCACAGGTGGCGGCCGGCGCCGAATTCGAGGAGGGCCTGCAGACCTTCAGGCGCGAGCGCTGGCAGCAGGCGCTGGGCTCCAGCGGCACCGTCGGCGCGGTGGCCTCGCTGCTGCGCGACAGCGGCCGCGGCGACGGCCGCATCAGCGCGGACAACCTGCGCTGGTGCATCGAACGCTGTCTGGAGGCAGGCCGCGCCGACCGGCTGGAGCTGCCGGGGCTGAGGGCCGACCGTCGTCCGGTGATCGGCGGTGGTCTGTGCATCCTCTATACGCTGGCCGCGCAGTTCGGCATCGACGTGCTGATGCCCGCCAAGGGCGCGCTGCGCCAGGGCGTGATCGTCGACCTGCAGCAACGCCGCCTGTCGCAGCGCAAGCCCAGCGCCGGCGACCTGCGCGATGCCTCGGTGGCCGAGCTGCAGCGCCGCTTCGCGGTCGACACGGCGCACGCCGAGCGCGTGGCCGCGGTGGCGGCGGCGCTTTACCAGCAGGCCTGCCCCGGCGCCGATGCGGTGGCACGCCGCGAGTTGCGCTGGGCCTGCGCGCTGCACGAAATGGGGCAGACGGTGTCCCACCACGACCACCACCGCCACAGCGCCTACCTGATGGCGCATGTCGACGCGCCGGGCTTCTCGCAGAGCCAGCAGCGCCGCATCGGCGAGCTGGTGCTGGGCCAGCGCGGCGGGCTGCGCAAGATCGAGCAGCCGCTGGCGCAGACGGGCTTCGCGTGGCAGGTGCTGTGCCTGCGGCTGGCTGTCATCGCCTGCCACGCCCGCCTGGCGGTGTCGCCGCACGAGCTGCGCCTGCATCCCGACGGCAACCAGGCACGTCTGGGCTGGAAGGCCGCCTGGGCCGCGCAGCACGAGCGCACGGTCTTCCTGCTGCAGGAAGAGGCGCTGGCCTGGCAGCGGCACGGCCCGCTGCGTCTGCTGCTGCCGGCCTGATGCGGCGCCGGGGTCAGGCCACGCGTCAGGCCACGGTTCGGCGCCCCGCGCGCCACAGCGCAAAGGCCAGTTCGTCGGCGCGCTCGTCGTCGACCTGGGCGCGCGTGCTGCCCAGGCCATGGCCGGCATCGAAATTCACGCGCAGCAGAACCGGGTGGCGCGAGCGGTTGGCGCGCTGCAGGTGGGCCACCATCTTCGCGCCCTGCCAGGCCTCGACGCGCGGGTCGGTCATGCCGATGGTCAGCAGCACCGCGGGGTAGCGCGTGCCGGCTCGCACATGCTGGGTGGCGTCCATCGCCAGCAGGCCGCGCAAGCCGTCCTCGTCCTGCACGCTGCCGAATTCGTCGATATTGGGCGGGCCGTTCTGGCCGAATTCGGCGCGCAGCGCATTCGACACGCCGACATTGCTGATGACGCCGGCAAAGAGGTCGGGCCGTTCGGTCAGGGCCATGCCCACGGTGATGCCGCCGGCCGAGCCGCCCTGGATGGTGATCGTCGAGCGCGAGGCCCAGCGTGTGCGCACCAGGTGCTCGCAGCAGTCGATGAGGTCGCGCCAGGTGTTGGGCTTGTTGAGCTTCTGGCCGGCCTTCCACCAGCGGCGGCCATATTCGCCGCCACCGCGCACATGCGCCACCGCGAAGACGCCGCCACGCTCCAGGAAGGCCAGCGTGCGCGGGCTGAAGGAGGGGTTGAACGAGATCTGGTACGAGCCGTAGGCCTGCACCAGCGTCGGGTTGCGACCGTCGCGCTGCAGGCCCTTGCGGGCCACCACCGACAGCGGCACCTTCGTGCCGTCGCGTGCCGTCACCGTCAGGCGCAAGGCCTCGTAGGCGCCCAGGTCGAGCGTCGAAGGCGGTGCCAGCCCCGCCGGCTCGGTGCGGCCGCGGGCGGGGTCGTGGCGGAAGGTGGTGTAGGGCAGCAGCCAGCCGGAGCCGTCCAGCCAGGCGCCGTCCTCGGCGGGGTTGGTCGACACGCTGTCGATCGCGCCTTCCCAGGGCAGCGGCACGGCGGCCAGCCGGCCCTGGCGGTCGAGCTTGCGCAGCGCGTGGTAGCCGCCGTCCAGGTCCTTCAGGTAGAGGCCGTCGCGCGCCATCGCGATCGATTCGACCACCAGCGGCCCGGCGGCCACCACCTCCTGCGCGCCGCCGAAGGACGCTGCCGCCAGCGGCGTGCGCAGCACACGGCCGTTGTCGGCGCCGCGCGTGCTCAGCAGGTAGAGGTGGGTGTCGTCGAAGGCGAAGTCGACCACCTGGTCGTCGACCGTGCACACCGGCTTCCAGGCCGCACGCCCGGCCAGCACATCGGCCAGCGGCGCGACATAGAGCGGGTTTTCGCGCCGCACACCGCCCTGCACCTGCAGCACGGCATGGTCGCCGCGTCGCGGGGCGTAGACGATCGGAAATTCCTTCTCGTCGACGGGCACCGCCGGGTCCAGCCCGCGCACCATCACCACGCGGTCGTCCTTCGGATCGCTGCCCAGGCGGTGCAGCAGCCGCGGCCCGTCGAGGTAGTAGGCGACGCTGCCGATCTTCGCCGGGTCGGCCACGCGGCTGTAGAAGAAGCCGCTGGCGTCGGGCAGCCACGACGGCGACGCGTACTGCGTGCCGGCGATGCGCAGCGGCAGCACGCGCTGCGTGGCCACCTCCATCACGTGCAGCACCGAGTTCTCGCTGCCCGCCGGCGACAGGCCGTAGACCACCCGCGCGCCGTCGGGCGATGCCGACCACCAGTCCAGCGAGACATGCACGCCGCCCTCGCCCTTCATCGCCGTCGGGTCGACGAGGATCCGTTCGGCGCCGGCCAGCCCGTCGCGCACCGCGAGCAGAAAACTGGCGGCCCCGGCCGGCCGCACCTGGTAGAAGACGCGGCCACCGGCGGACTGCACGCCGTAGACGACGGCAGTGCCACCGGAGAGTTCGCCGATGCGGGCCTCGAGCGCATCGCGGCCGGGGATCGCGCCCAGCACTCGGCGCGCATGGGCGTCCTGGCCGCGCATGAAGGGCTCCCAGTCCGGGTCCTTGGGGTTTTCCATCCAGCGGTAGGGGTCGGTGACGCGGCGGCCGAAGAAGGTCTCGGTCACCGGCTCGATGCGCGCCACCGGCGGGCCGCGGCGCGCGGGCGCGGCCGCGGCCAGCGCCGGCAGACCCGCCGCGGCGGCTGCGGCGGCCGCGGCCAGCACCCGCAGCACCTGGCGGCGGGGCCCGGCCTGCAGGTGGGTGGATGGCTTCATGCGGATCTCCCTGGGGTCAGGGGCGAGAGCGTAGCGCAGCACGGGCGGCGGCCCCTGGCGCCCGCTGGGGCATCATCGCCGCCGTGAAACATCGTCCCGTCGTCGACACCGAGGCCGTGCAGTGGGCGCGCAGCGACGACGGCTGGCGGCTGCTGCTGCAAGGCGACTGGCGTGGCCGCACGCTGCCCTTGCCGCCGCCACCCGCCCCCGGCCCGGCGGCCGGTGAGCGTGTGGCCGTCGATGCCGTTGCGCTCGCCGGCTGGGACCGGCACGCCGCGCCGCGCCTGTGGGCGCTGCTGGCGCCGCTGGGCCGCAACGGCGCGGCCCTGGACCTGGCGCTGCTGCCCGATGCCTTGCGTTCACCGCTGGAGCTGGCCCTGCCCGCCCCCGGCACGGCCAGCGACGACCTGCCGCGCAAGCCCGCGGCCACCGGCGTGCTGGCCGGCCTGCGTCGCTGGTGGCAGGACGCGCTGACCACCGCCGCCTTCATCGGCGAGGTCACGCTGGCCATCGGCCGGCTGCTGCGCGGCCGCACGGTGATGCGCGGTTCGGACTATCTGCGCCAGCTCGACCAGGCCGGGCCGCTGTCGCTGCCCATCGTGTCGCTGACCTGCTTCCTGATCGGGCTGATGCTGGCCTACATGGGCGGCGCGCAGCTGCAGCGCATCGGCGCGCAGAGCTTCATCGCCGATGTGGTGACGGTGGGCGTGGTGCGCGAACTGGCCGGACTGATGACGGGCGTCATCCTCGCCGGCCGCATCGGCGCGGCCTTCGCGGCGCAGATCGGCACCATGGTCGCCAACGAGGAGGTCGACGCGCTGCGCGCACTCGGCATCGACCCCATCGAATACCTGGTGCTGCCGCGCCTGCTGGCCATGCTGACGATGGCGCCGCTGCTGATCGCCTATGCCGCCACCGTCGGCGTGCTGGCCGGGCTGCCGCCGGTGGTGGGCATCTACGGCGTACCGGCCTGGGAATACCTGCACAAATGCGTCGATGCCCTCAACTGGACACACCTGTGGATCGGCCTCTTCAAGGGCACGATGTATATCGGCCTGGTGGCGCTGGCCGGCTGCCGCGAAGGCCTGCACGCCGGGCGCGATGCGCAGGCGGTGGGTGCCGCCACCACCACCGCGGTGGTGAAGGCGCTGCTGTGGATCGTGGTCGCCGCGTCGGCCAGCACCGTGCTCTTCCAGAGCCTGGGCCTGTGAGCGCGCAGGGCCGCCCCAAAGCGCTCGGCCCGGAGCGCGCAGCGCGGAGGGCAGCCTGATGCACGAGGCCGCCGACCCCCTGGTGCGCGTGGTCGGTCTGACCATGGCCTTCGGCGACGAGGTGGTGCAGCGCGACCTCGCCTTCGACATCCGCCGCGGTGAGGTGCTGGCCATCGTCGGCGCCAGCGGCTGCGGCAAGAGCACGCTGCTGCGCCACCTGATCGGCCTGCAGACACCCGCCGCCGGCCAGGTGCTGTACGGCGACCAGGACCTGCACCAGGCCGAGGACGAGACCCTGGCCGTGCTGCGGCGGCGCTTCGGCGTCATGTTCCAGGCCGGCGCGCTGTGGAGCTCGATGACGGTGGGCGAGAACGTGATGCTGCCGCTGCGCCTGTTCACCGACACCCCGGCGGACGAGCGCGAACGGCTGGCACGCTGGAAGCTGGCGCTGGTGGGCCTGGACGACGCCTTCGAGCTCGAACCCGCCGAATTGAGCGGCGGCATGCGCAAGCGCGCCGCCATCGCGCGCGCGCTGGCGCTGGACCCCGAACTGCTCTACCTGGATGAACCCTCGTCGGGGCTGGACCCGTTCAGCGCCGCGCGCCTCGACGGGCTCATACTCAACCTCCGACGCCACCTGGGCACCACGGTCGTGATGGTCAGCCATTCGATCGACAGCGTCTTTGCCGTGGCCGACCGACTGCTGTACCTCGATCATGTGGAGAAGACGATGACCGCGCTCGACGCGCCGCGCCTGCTGGCCGAATCAGGGCCCGACCGGGTGCGTGCCTTCCTGCAGCGCAGGGGCCGCCCGTGAAGCGAAAGGCCCACCCCACGCGCATCGGCCTGTTCATGCTGGGCGCGCTGGCGCTGCTGGTGGCGGCGGTCGTCATCGTCACCGGCGGCGGGCTGTTTGCCAGCCGCGAGCGCGCGCTGGCCTATTTCGACGGTTCGGTCTACGGCCTGCAGATCGGCGCGCCGGTGGTCTTTCGCGGCGTGCGCCTGGGCAGCGTGGTCGGCATCGGCGTCGTCTACCAGGGCCGGCCGGGGCAATATGCGATCCCGGTCGAGCTGGAGATCGAACGCGACCGCATCGAGGACGTGCAGGGCGGCGACGGCGCCGTGTCGGTGGCGGACCTGGTGGCGCAGGGCCTGACGGCGCAGCTCAGCACCCAGAGCCTGCTGACCGGGCTGCTCTATGTCGACCTCGACCTCGGCCGTGACCGCGACCGCCCCGCCGCGGCGATGGCGGCGTCGGCCCCGCAGACGGGCGGGCCGGGTCTGCCGGTGATCCCGACCGTGGCCACGCCGGTGCAGGCGCTGCAGCGGCAGCTGCGCAACCTCGACGTCGAGCAGCTGCTGTCGGACGTGGCGGCGGTGGCCGCCGGCGCACGCCAGTTCGTGGCCAACCCACGGCTGCAGCACACGATGGACGAACTGGCGCAGGCCAGCAGCGATCTGCGCCAGCTGCTGGCGCGCGTGGACAAGCGCGTCGGCCCGCTGGCCGATGCGCTGCAGGGCACGCTGGACGAGACGCGCCGTGCCGCGGCCTCGGTGGGTGGCGAGATCGGGCGCGCCGGCCAGGCCGTCGACCGCGTGGGCCAGGCGGCCGACCGCGTCAGCGCCACCATGGGCCGCTATGACCGCATCGCCGAATCGGCGCAACCGGCGCTCGACAGCGTGCAGCGCGCCGCAGCGGACCTCGCGCTCACCGCCCAGGCACTGCGCAGCGCCAGCGCCGACGATGCCGGCGTGCTGGCGCAGATCGAGCGCGCGGCGCAGGAGATGGCGCGCGCCTCGCGCGCGGTGCGCGACCTCGCCGACCTGCTGGAGCGCCAGCCCGAGGCGCTGATCCGCGGCCGCAGCGATCCGCCGTGATCCGCCCTGCCCCGATGTCCTGCGAAAGGCCCCGCGTGAACCCGTCCGAGCGTCCCCACCCGTCCCGTCGCACGGCGCTGGCGACCCTGCTCGCCGCCGGCGGCCTGGCGGCCGGCTGCAGCCATTCGCCGCCGGTGCAGCTGTACCACCTGCGCAGCGCGGCACCCGTCCCGGTGCCGACACCGGCGCCGTCGACCGCGGTCTGGCAGCTGCTGCTGCCGGTGCGGCTGCCCGACTACCTCGACCGCGAGGCCATCCTGCTGCCGCAGGGCGACACCGGCTTGCTGGCGCTGTCGGGCCACCGCTGGGCCGAGTCGCTGCGCGATGCGGTGCCGCGCGTGCTGCGCCAGGATCTGGGCGCGCTGCTCGGTGAAGGGCGCGTGTGGCCGTCGCCGTTGCCGTCGGGGGTGACGGCGACACGCCAGCTGCGCGTGGAGATCCTCGGCTTCGAGGCGCAGGCCGACCGCGCCAGCGTGCGCCTGCAGGCACGGTGGACGCTGACCGACCCGCAGGGCCGCACGCCGCCGCGGGCCGACGGTGCGACCTTGCGCGTGGCCGCCGAAGGCGGCAGCATCGACCGCCTGGTGGCCGCGCACCGCCTGGCGCTGTGGCGGCTGGCCGAGCGCATCGTCTCGGCGCCCTGAAGCTGCTTACCACCGTTCACGCAGCTTTACGCAGCGGCGGTCACCGCATGCGGGGATCGTTTCGTTGAAGGGGCACCTGCCACTTCAACGACCGCGAAGGAGACCGCATGAACGCGATCAAGACCCTGTCCGCCGCCGCCCTGGTGCTGAGCGCCGGCCTCGCTGCCGCCCCGGCGCAGGCTTCGGACGTGCGCTGGTCGGTGCACATCGGCCTGCCGCTGCCGGTGGTGACGGTGCCCGTGCCGCTGCCGCGCCTGCACCCCGCACCGGTCTACCACGCACCGGTCTATCACGCACCGGTTTACAGCGCGCCGTCGCATGGCACGCCGGCCTGGCGCGACCGCGACCGTGACGGCATCGCCGACTGGCGCGACCCCTACGACAACCGCCGTGCCGCCCCGGCCTGGCGTGACCGCGACCGCGACGGCATTCCCGACTGGCGCGACCACCGCGACAACCGGCGGGGTCATGCCCACCAGTGGCATCGCACTCCCGATCGTGACGGCGTGCCGGACTGGCAGGACCGGCGCGATGACCGCCGTGACGACCGGCGCGACGACCGCCAGCCCCGCTACTGAGCACCCCCAGGGCCGGGCTGCGCCCAGCCCGCCCCCCGCGGGGGTCAAGCCAAGTGGCAAAGCCACATTGGCTCGAGAGCACCCCCAGGGCCGGGCCGCGCCCAGCCCGTCCCCCGCGGGGGTCAAGCCAAGTGGCAAAGCCACATTGGCTCGAGAGCCCCGGCGACCGCACCCCGATCACTTCCCGCGCGCCCGCGCCTCGGCCACGCGGCGCGCGATCTCCTCGCCGCTCTGGTAATGCGGCACGCGCCAGACCAGCCGCCAGGCGCGCTGCACGAAGCTGTTGCTGCCGGCCACCTCCTCGGCCCAGTAGCGGTCGGCCAGCCTGATGTTGCCGGGGACGTCGAGTTCGAAGCCGTCCTTGGACCCCTGGCCGCCGAAGATGTAGAGCTTGCCGCCTTCGATGCGCCAGGTATCGGCGTCGCCGCCCCAGGGGATGCCGTAGGCGATGCCGTTGGCGCAGTAGCCGCCGTATTGCGGCAGGTAGCGGCCCGGCTCGCGGTCGAACAAGGCCTTGTGCTCGGCGCTGGCAAAGCGGAAGGTCACGCCCTGGTGGACGCTCTGGTGCGCAGCCGAGCCCAGCGCATGGCGGCCCTGCGTGAAATAGGCGACCACGTCGTGGCCCTTGAGCATCAGGTGCTCGGCACCTTCCGCCGCCACGGCATTGACGGGCTTGAGCGGCGACGAAGGGTTCTGCGCCAGCATGGCGCCGCAGCCGCCGAGCAGCAGGCTGGCGGCCAACGTGGCGGCCAGCAGGCCGCGGCGGACGGTCGGGGATGTCACGGTCATCGGGAGACTCCGGAAACAGGAAAGGTCCAGGCCGGCGCCACCGGGGGCGCGACCCATTGGTCGGCGTAGGGTGCGCGCCAGCCGAGCAGCGCACTGGCGCGCAGCGCGCGCTCGCGCAGGTCGGCCTCGTCGCGGCCGTCCAGCTGCAGGATGCCGTGGCGCCAGCTGCCCAGCCACTTGTCGTCGCGTGCGCGCTGACCCGCGCTGCGCGGGAAGCTGAAGCACAGCGCGTCGGGGAATTCGCGCTGCAGGCGCGCAAGCTGCCAGCGCGACGGCATGGCCGGCGGCGCGTCACCGGGGAAGCTGCGGTAGACGAGGCTGGCGGCAGCCCCGGCCACCGGCGCCACGCGCGGCAGGGTGGCCGGGTCCTGCCCGGTGGCCAGCGCCAGCGCCATCGCATGCGGGTCGACCCCCTGCACGCGCAGGTACAGGTCGGAAAACTGCGAGGCCAGGCGCGGGTTGAACTCGATCACCGTCAGCCGGCCGCTGGCCGGGTCGTGGAAGAACTCCATGTTGAACAGGCCATGCGTGAAGCCGATCGCGGCCAGGAAGCGCCGCGCCACGTCCAGCGCCTGCGCCTGCAGCGCGGCGGGGGCCCGGCTCGGGTGCTCCCAGCGCATGAAGGCCTGGGTGCCCGGGTACATGATGGCGTCGACCACGCCCAGCGCATGCGCGCGGCCGTCGAATACCCAGCCGTCGAGGTTGTATTGCGGCAACCCCGGCGGCATCAGTTCCTCCAGCAGCATCGCGTGCGCGCTCCCGGCCTCGGGCAGGCGCTCGCGCACCACGCGCTCGAAGGGCTCGACGAGGTGGCGGATGACCCACAGCTCGCGCCGGCCGAAGCGCGTGTGCGCCTGCAGCTCGGCGCGGTTGCGCACCGCGCGTGCCAGCACCGAAAAGGCCGCCTTCACCGGCTTGACGAAGGCCGGCAGCGGCAGCCCATCGGGGATGTCGTCGCCATAGGCGACATCCAGCGGCTGATATCGAAGGTTGGCTTCGGGCGCCACCTGTTGCAGCACGCGGCGTGCATACAGCTTGTGCTGCGCGGCGAGGATGGCCTCGGGCCGCGTGCCGGGCAGGCCGAGCGCCTCGGCGGTGAGTGCCGCTGCCAGCGCGCCGAACTGCTCATGCTGCGACGTCACGCCGACCCAGCCGCGGCGGCGTGCGCGCCGCGCCTGTGCGGCGGCGAAGCGCCGCAGGTCGAAGCCGATCAGCCGCGCATTGCTGGGGAAGCTGAAGAGGTCGAAGCCGGCCTCGTCGAAGCGCCAGTGCGCCGCCTGGCGGCGCGCGCCGAGCGCGTCCCAGTCATAGTTGAAGAGCAGTCCGACAGTCGGCAACGGGTTCATGGATGGGCGCCGAAGGTCGGCAAGATGGTTGGCGGTGCTGCACGCAGCCGGCCCTGCGCGATGTAGCCCATGCCGCATTGCGTGGGCCACCAGCGGAGCTCGGTGCACCAGGGCTGCACCCGGTCCCAGGGCTGCCACAGTCCGCCCGGGTGTACGTTGTAGGGGCGGTTCTTCATCCACGGCAGCAGGTTCAGCGGCCCCGTCCACCAGGGGAAGAATTTGATGCCCGCCATCGCGATGCGTGCCCCGGGCTTCACCTGCAGCAGCAGGTTGCGCACCGCCGGCGGCGAGCGGGTGATGTCGTGCACATAGTTGAAGAGCACGGCGTCCGCGGGCTCGGGCAGCCGCACGTCCTCTGCCGCGATGCACTGCAGCCAGACATTGCGCCAGCCCGATCGCTGCACGCGCTGCACGGCGCGCTCGGCCATGTGCGGGCTCTGCTCGAAGGCCAGCACGCGGCCGCCTTCGCCGACCGCGTCGCGCAGCGGCCCGAAGCTCAGCCCGGTGCCGGCGCCGACGTCGAGCACCACGTCGCCGGGCTTCAGGCCCAGCAGCCCGATGGTGCGCAGCCGCAGCGCCATCGTGCGCCGCGCCGACGCGTCATAACCCGCGGCATGGCGCGCATAACGCGCGATCGAAGCCTGGTTGTCGGCGCCCATGCGCGTGAAATCGTCAGGCGGCGGCGCTGCGGCTGGCCGCATGCAGGCCGAAGACGCCCACCACCACCAGCGTGATGCTGGCCATCTTCAAGGCGGTGGCCGGCTCCTTGAAATACAGGATGCCGATGAGCGCGGTGACCACGGTGCCGACGCCCGACCACACGGCATAGACCACGCTCAGCCCCAGCCGCCCGATGATCAGCGTATTGAGCGCGAACGACGCCGCGTAGAAGACGAAGATCAGCAGCGACGGCAGCCAGCGGCTGAAGCCTTCGGACAGCCGCATGCAGGTGGTGCCGGCGACCTCGAAGCCGATGGCCACGGCGAGCACGCCCCAGGCCTGGCCGACGGTGAGCGCGGGCAGGGATCCCATGTTCATCGTGTCATCCAGCGCCGGGCGCCGTAGCTCAGCGCATCCACCAGCGCCACCAGCAGCAGCATGGCGCCCAGGATGGTGGCCGTCTTGCCCATGTGGAACAGGCCCATGTGGAAGGCCAGCAACTGCCCCAGCCCGCCGGCGCCGACCACGCCCAGCACGGCGGCGGCGCGGATGTTGTTCTCCCAGCGGTAGAGCGTATAGCTCATCAATTGCGGCAGCACCTGCGGCAGCGTGGCGTAGAGAAAGACACGCACCCGGCCCACGCCCTGCACGCGCAGCGCCGCACCCGGACCCGGCGGCGCATTCTCGATCGCCTCGGCAAACAGCCGGCCGAGCACGCCGGTGGTGTGCATGGCCAGCGCCAGCGTGCCGGCAAACGGCCCGAGGCCGGCGGCGATCAGCAGCAGCCCGGCCCAGACCAGTTCGGGGATCGAACGCAGCGCATTGAGCAGCAGCCGGGTCGGCGTGCGCGCGAGCGCCGCGTCGCCCTCGTGCTGCCGGCTGGCGGGCACGGCCAGCAGCAGCCCGCCCGCGGCCGCCAGCAGCGTGCCGACAGCCGACATCGCCAGCGTCTCCCAGGTGCCGATGGCGACGCGCTTCAGGAATTCGGGGCTGGTGTCGGGCGGGAAGAATTCGGCCCCGAAGCGGCCCATGCTGCGCGCCGCCTCGAGCGACAGAAACTGCCCCCACTGCAGGTCCAGCGACCAGAAGCTGGCCACCACCAGCAGCAGCAGCGCGGTCGTAAACCAGCAGGCCTTGCAGCGCGCCGACCACAGCGGCGGCGGCAGCCGGTAGGGGGTGTTGGCGGCAGCGGGTTTCATCAGCCCAGCGCCTTGCGCAGCCCGGCGCTCACGCGGTCGGCCAGCGCCACGAGGGCGACGAAGACGGCCAGCATGGTCAGCACCTCGCCGCCGTTGAACATCTTCATCGAGTTGTCGAGCTGCTGGCCGAGGCCGCCGGCGCCCACGAAGCCCAGCACCACCGAGCTGCGGATGGCGCATTCCCAGCGGTAGACGGTATAACTCGTGAGCTCGGCGGCATTCTGGGGCAGCAGCCCGTAGGCGAAGGCCTGCAGTCGCGAGCTGCCGTTGCGCAGCAGGGTCTGCGCGGCGTGGCCCTCGCCGCTCTCCAGGATCTCGCCATACACCTTGCCCAGCATGCCGCCGTAGGTCAGCGCGATGGCCAGCACGCCCGCCGTCGGCCCGAGGCCGACGACGCGCACGAAGACCAGCGCCCACACCAGCTCGGGCACGCTGCGCAGCACGATCAGCAGCCAGCGCAGGCCCTGGCGCAGCCAGAACGGGCCCCGCGCCATGCGGCCCGACAGCGCCGACACCGACAGCACGCGCGTCGACAGCAGCGTCAGCGGCAGGGCGACCACCAGCGCCAGCGTCATGCCGGCGGTGGCGATGGCCACCGTGCGCCAGCTCTCGCGCGCCACCAGGGCCAGGAAGTCGCTTGCATGCGCCGGCGGCAGGAAGCTGCCGAGAAACTGCCCCGTGACCTCGAGGTTGTCGCGCTCGAGCAGGATCCAGGGCCTGAATTCGGTGGCCACCATCAGCGGCCACAGCAGCACCAGGCCGGCGCCGAGCCAGAAGATCCGACCGATCCAGGCCGGGTCGCGGGTGGGTGCGGGCAAGGCAGCGGCCATGGTCACCGGCAATGCATCACCACGGGCGCCGGCGCAGCCGCCTCGGCGGGGGCCGGCGGATGCACGTCGCCGAGCAGTTCGTGCTCGTGCTGCGCATAGAGCCGACTCAGGCGATCGCGCGTGACCTCGGCGGCCGGCAGGTCGAATTGCAGCCGCCCGTCGCGCAGGCCGACGATGCGCGCAAAGCCCGCCAGCGCCATGTCCACCTGATGCAGCGTGGCCACCAGCGTGACGCCGCGCTCGCGCGCTTGCTGCACCAGCGCTTGCAGCGCCTGGCTGGCGCGCGTGGGGTCCAGCGCCGACAGCGGCTCGTCCACCAGCCACAGCCGCGCCGGCGCCAGCAGCGCACGCGCCAGGCCCACGCGCTGGCGCTCGCCGCCGGACAGGCGGTCGACGCGGTCGAACAGCTTGTCGGCGAGGTCGAAGCGCTCCAGCGCCTCGTGCGCGGCCGGGATGTCCTGCGGGTAGAACAGCGATCGCAGGCTGGCCAGCAGGCCCATCGCCGGCAGCCGGCCCGCCAGCACGGCGGTAACGACACGCTGCCGCGGCGGCAGCGGTGGCACCTGCGGCGCCAGGAACAGCTGGCCGCGCAGACGCTGCAGTTCGCGCACCGTCAAGGTCCAGGGGTCCTGATCGTCGAGCGTGAGCCGCCCCGCCGACGGCGGCAGCGCGCAGGCCAGGGCCTGCATCAGCGTCGTCTTGCCGGCACCCGAGGGGCCGATGACGGCCAGTTGCTCACCCGGCGCGATGGACAGGTCCAGCCCCTGCAGGGCCGGGGCGGCACCGGGCCGCGCGGCCGGGTGGCGCGCGGCCAGGCCTTCGATGCGGATCTGCACGGCGATTCGACGTTCAGATCAGGCCGGCGCTGCGCCCGGCGGCTTCCAGGCCCTTGTAGTTCTCGGGCGTGGTCGGGATGTAGCGCGTGGCACGGTTGAGCTGCAGGATCTCCTTGCCCTCGGGCGTGGCGGGGTCGAGGTCGAGCAGCGCCCGGGTCACCTTCTCGCGCAGCGCCGCCGGCATGTCGGCATGCACCGACCAGTTGTAGTTGTAGAAGGGCGGCGTGGTGAAGAAGACGTCCACGGCCTTGGTGTCGACCTTGTTCTCGGCGACGAATTTGCGCCACACGGTGATGTCCAGCGCGGCGGCGTCGACCTTGCCGCTGACCACGCTGGCGATGGTGGCGTCGTGCGCGCCGCTGTAGGCGATGCGGCGGAAGTCCTTCTCGGGGTTGATGCCGGCATTGAGCAGGTTGCTTCGCGGCATCAGGTGGCCCGAGGTGCTGCTCTGCGAGCCGAAGCTGACCTGCTTGCCCTTCATGTCGGCCAGTGTCCTGATGCCGGAATCGGTCTTGGCGATGAAGACCGACTGGAACCGCGTGTCCTCCTCGCGCTGCGCGATGGGGACGATCTTGCCGCCGGAGCGGATCTGCGCCTGCACATGCGTGAAGCCGCCGAACCACACCAGGTCGACCTTCTTGTTGACCAGCGCCTCCACCGCCGCGGGGTAATCGCTGACCGGGGTGAATTCCACCTTCATGCCCAGTTTTCGTTCCAGATAGCTGGCGATGGGCGTGAATTTGCGCACCTGTTCGGTGGCGGCCTCCTCCGGGATGGTGGTGACACGAAAGACCTGCTGCGCATGCGACAAGGCACCGAAGGCGAAGAGCGCGCAGCTGAGCAAGGCCTTGAAGGTGCGGGACGGGGACAGGCTGATCATCGGTGGAACTCCCTGGAATGGCGCCGAAACGGCGAGATTGGAACCCAACTCGTGCCGGGGCCGCGCGGCGCTGCTACATTGCCCCGCCCTTCCAGTCGCTCAAGGAGCAGCGTGCCGTCTCCGGACTTCCACCAATTGCAGTCGATCGACCCCGCCGCCCTGGCCGACGAGGCGCGCGCCGGCCTGCTGCGGCCGACGGCCAGCGTGTCGCCCAAATTCTTCTACGACGCCCTCGGCTCGCGGCTGTTCGACGCCATCACCGAACTCGACGAGTACTACCCCACGCGCACCGAGGCGGCGATCTTTGCCGCCCATGGCGCCGCGATGGCAAAGGCGGTGCAGGCACGCATCGGCCACGGCTTCAGCCTCGTCGACCTGGGCGCGGGCGACGGCGCCAAGGCGGCGCGGCTGTTCCCGCTGCTGCAGCCGGCCCGCTACGTGGCGGTCGACATCTCGGTGGACCACCTGCGCCAGTCGATGCAGCGCCTGCAGCGCGAGCACCCGGCGCTGCCGATGGTCGGCGTGGGGCTGGACTTCTCGCAGCGGCTGCACCTGCCCGCCACGCTGTGCCCGGGGCCGGCGCTGGTGTTCTACCCGGGGTCGAGCATCGGCAATTTCGACGCCGAAGCCGCCGTGCGGCTGCTGCGCGAGGCGCGTGCGCTGTCCGCCGGCGGTGCGCTGCTGATCGGCGTCGACCTCGTCAAGGACCAGGCCACGCTGGAGGTTGCCTACGACGACCCGCTCGGCGTGACGGCGGCCTTCAACCTGAACCTGCTGCGCCACCTCAACCGCCTGATCGGCAGCGATTTCGATGCGCGCCAGTGGCAGCACCGGGCGCGCTATGACGTGGCGGCCTCGCGCATCGAAATGCACCTGCTGGCACGCGAGGCGCTCAGCGTGCGCTGGCCGGGCGGCGAGCGCGCCTTTGCCGCCGGCGAGGCCGTCCACACCGAGAATTCGTACAAGTGGACCCTGCCCGCCTTCGATGCGCTGCTGCGCGACGCCGGCTGGCGCGACCCGCTGCACTGGACCGATCAGCGGCAGGCCTTCGCGGTGGTGCTGGCGAGCTGATCAACGTGGACAGCTGCGAAACCCCGCGGCGATGTCGTTGCGCTCGGCGGTGAAATAGTTGCGGTAGGCGCGGTGGCGCATGCGCGGCTGCGTCAGGTGCGACGCGCCGCGCAGCACCGTGCGGCTGCCGAACCAGGGCGCCGAATAGTCGCGGTAGGGGTGCGGCTCGAAGCCCGGGTAGGGTGCGAAGACGCTGGCCGTCCATTCCCACACCTGGCCCCAGGCAAAGTCCTGCGGGTGCGCCAGCGCCGCGCATTCCCATTCGGCCTCGGTCGGCAGGCGACGGCCGGCCCAGCGGCACCAGGCCTGGGCCTCGTGGGCCGTCAGGTGGGCGGCGGCCAGGCCGAGGTCCAGCGCCTGCCAGTCGCCATGGCGGCGTTCGAGCCAGGCGCCGCCGTCGTGCCGCAGGTAGCGCGGGGCCGCGGCGCCGGTTGCGGCCAGCCACGCCTGGCCCGCTTCGGTCCAGTGGCGCGGGTCGCGGTAGCCGCCGGCCTCGACGAAGGGCAGAAATTCGCGCCAGCTGACGACGCGGCGGGCGACGGTGAAGGCGTCCACCGTCACCGCATGCGCCGCGCACTCGTTGTCGAAGGCAAAACCGGGGCCGGCGCTGCCCAGCCGGTGCTCTACGGGCCCGACCACCAGGTCGCCGCCGGGCGACGGGCAGCGCCGTGGCTGCCAGCGCGGGTCGGGGCGATCGATGTCGAGCGCACGCGCCATATACAGCGCGGCTTCGTGGTGCATGTCCTCGTGAAACAGCGCCAGGCGGAAGAAATACAGCGACGCATCGTCTCCGCCGCTGCCCGCCAGCAGGTGCAGCGTGGCGTCGAGTTGCCGGGCCAGATCGGCGCGCGTGGCGTCGGCATCGGGCAGCGGCAGCTGCCAGCGCGTGCCGTGGGCGACGCGGCTGGAGTTGTAGAGCGCATCGCCATCGGCGCGGATCGAGGGCGGCCGTGGCGCGTCCGGGTCCGCCAGCACGCCCAGGCCACGCTGCGGGTTGCGCGCGATCCAGAACTCCTGGAACCAGCCGATGTGGCCCAGTTCCCAGCGTGGTGGGTTCAGCGTCGGGATGCACGGCACCGCCAGCGCCGGGCCGAGCGCCTGCTCGCAGGCGGCGAAGGTGGCCAGCGTATCGTCGCGGCTGGCGACCAGCGCCGCGGCCAGGGCCGCCGGGTCGCCTTGCCGTGCTGCCCGGGCATCGGCATCGGGCCGGTCTTCGAGGCTTGCTGACGCTAAAGTCACCGCGTGCACCACCTTGTGATCGTGACGCCGGCGCTGGCGCGGGCCAACAACGGCAACTGGCAGACCGCCCAGCGCTGGGCGCGGATGCTGCGCAGCCATTATCGGGTGCGGCTGGCGGCGCGCTGGGACGGCGGCGACGAGGCGGCGATGATCGCGCTGCACGCCCGCCGCTCGGCACCGTCGATCGCCGCCTGGCGGCAGGCACACCCGACGCGGCCACTGGTGGTGGTGCTGACCGGCACCGATCTCTACGCCGACATCGGCGACGACGCCCAGGCCCAGGCCTCGCTGGCGCTGGCCGACCGGCTGGTGGTGCTGCAACCGCTGGGCACGCGCAGCGTGCCGCCTGCCTGGCGCGACAAGGTGGCGGTCTGCATCCAGTCCAGCCCGGCTCGCCGCACCCTGCCCAAGCCGGCGCGCCACCTGCGCGCACTGATGGTGGGCCACCTGCGGTCGGAGAAGTCGCCCGAGACCTATTTGGCCGCCGCACGCCGGCTCGCCGGCCGTGCCGACATCCGGCTCGACCACATCGGCGGCCCGCTCGACCCCACGCTGGCCACGGCCGCGCGCGCGTGCATGGCCGACTGCCCGCGGTACCGCTGGCTGGGCGCCCTGCCCCACGCCGACACGCGCCGGCGCATCCAGCAGGCCCATGTGCTGGTGCACCCGAGCCGGATGGAAGGCGGCGCCCATGTGATCATCGAAGCCGTGACCAGCGGCACGCCGGTGCTGGCCTCGCGCATCGACGGTAACCTGGGCCTGCTGGGCAGCGACTACGAAGGCAGCTTCGACTGGGGCGACGACGCAGCGCTGGCGACCCTGCTGCAGCGCTGCCGCGACGACCCGGCTATGCTGCCGCGGTTGCAGATGCAGTGTGCCGCGCGCGCACCGCTGTTTGCCCCCGACCACGAGCGTGCCACGCTGCACGACCTGATGCACCGCCTGCTGGAGAGCCGCGCATGAATGCCCCCGAAAGACCCGCCGAACCCCGCTTGACCTCGCTCTCGCACGGCGGCGGCTGCGGCTGCAAGATCGCCCCCGGCGTGCTGAGCGAGATCCTCAAGGGCACCGCCGCACTGCCGATCCCGCCGCAGCTGCTGGTGGGCATCGAGACCGCCGACGACGCTGCCGTCTACCAGCTCAACGACGAGCAGGCGCTGATCGCCACCACCGACTTCTTCATGCCCATCGTCGACGACCCGTTCGACTTCGGGCGCATCGCCGCCACCAACGCCATCAGCGACGTCTACGCGATGGGCGGCAAGCCCATCCTGGCGCTGGCGCTGGTGGGCATGCCGATCAACGTGCTGTCCACCGCCACCATCGGCCGCGTGCTCGAGGGCGGCGCCTCGGTCTGCCGCACCGCCGGCATCCCGATCGCCGGTGGCCACACCATCGACTCGGTCGAAGCCATCTACGGCCTGGTGGCGCTGGGCCTGGTGCACCCCAAGCTGGTCAAGCGCAATGCCGACGCGCGCGCCGGCGACGTGCTGGTGCTGGGCAAGCCGCTGGGGGTGGGCGTGATGTCGGCGGCGCTGAAGAAGGGCGAGCTGGGCGACGCCGGCTATGCACAGATGATCGCCACCACGACGAAGCTCAATACGCCCGGCCCCGACCTGGCGGTGCTGCCTGGCGTGCACGCGCTGACCGACGTCACCGGCTTCGGCCTCGCCGGCCACGGGCTGGAACTGGCGCGCGGTGCGCGCGCCGACGTGCACCTGGACTGGCGCGCCGTGCCGCAGCTGGCCGGCGTGCGCGCGCTCGCGGCGCAGGGCTTCGTCACCGGCGCCTCGGGCCGCAACTGGGCCGGCTACGGCCACGACGTGACGCTGCCGGCCGACTTTGCCGCCGAGGACCGCGCGCTGCTGACCGACCCGCAGACCAGCGGCGGTCTGCTGGTGTCGTGCGCGCCGTCGGCGGTCGACGCGGTGCTGGCCACCTTCATGCGCCATGGCTTCGAGCAGGCGGCGGTGGTCGGCCGCGTCACGCCCATGGCCGGCACGGCATCGCGGCTCGTGGTTGCCTGAGCGGCGTCCCGCAGGCGCGGCTTGACCGGCGAACTGCTGCTGATCGCTGCCGGCGCAGCGACCGCGGGTTTTGTGCAGGGCCTGTCGGGCTTCGGCTTCGGTCTGGTGGCCATGTCGTTCTGGGCCTGGGGCCTGGCGCCGCAGCAGGCCGCCGTGCTGTCCACCGTGGGCGGCCTTGCCGGCCAGGTGCTGGCGGCGCTGACGGTGCGCCGCGGCGCGCGCTGGCCGCGGCTGTGGCCCTTTCTCGCCGGCGGCCTGTGCGGGCTGCCGCTGGGCCTGTGGCTGCTGCAACATGCCGATGCGCGCGGCTTCAAGCTCTTTGTCGGCGCGCTGCTGGTCATCTGGTGCCCGCTGATGCTCTTCAGCGGCCGGCTGCCGCGCTTGCACCACGGTGGTCGCGTGGCCGACGCGCTGGCCGGGGCCGGCGGTGGCCTGATGGGCCCGCTGGGCGGGTTTACGGGCGCCGTGCCCACGCTGTGGTGCACGCTGCGCGGGCTCGACCGCGACGAGCAGCGCGCCGTGATCCAGAATTTCAACCTCGCGATGCTGGCCGCGACCTCCGCTGCCTATCTGCAGCGCGGGCTCATCACGACCGCCCACCTGCCGCAGATCGCCCTGGTGGCACTGTCGCTGACCCTGCCCGCCCTGGTCGGCATGCGCGTCTACCTGGGCATCAGCCCGCAGGCCTTCCGCAACGTGGTGCTGGGGCTGCTGACGGCCAGCGGCCTGGCGATGCTGGTCTCGGCGCTGCGCTGACGGCGCATCACACCACCGCCTGTTCCCGCAGCGGCCGGCCGTCGATGACGCGCTGCCAGCCCAGCGCCGTGAGGTCGATGCGCTGCCAGCCACCGTCGACGATCCACTCGGCCAGCGCGCGGCCGACACCCGGAGACTGCTGCAGCCCGTGGCCGCTGAAGCCGTTGGCAAACAGCAGGTTGTCCACCGCCGGGTGCGGGCCGACGATGGCATTGGCGTCCAGCAGGTTGACGTCGTAGTGCCCGGCCCAGCTGGACAGCAGCCGCAAGGCCTCGAAGCCCGGCACGCGCTGCGCCAGCGTGGGCCACACCACCTCGTCGAAGAGCGCGTGGTCGACGTCGAAATCGGCAGGGTCGACGTCGTTGTCCTGGTCATCGGGCGGCGCCACGCCGCCGATGAAGGCATGGCCCTCGGGCCGGAACCAGACGCCGCCGGGGTCGACCACCAGCCCGCAGCCGGGCAGTTCGGCCGGGCTGCGGAAGTGAAAGACGCAGCGCTTGCGCGCACGCACCGGCAGCTGAATGCCGGCGCTGGCCGCCAGCGCGGTGGCGCCGGTGCCGGCGGCATTGACGGCCCAGCCGCAGGCGAATCGCTCGCCGTCGGCCAGGCGCACGGCGGTGACGCGTGCGCCCTCGCGCTCGAAGGCCGCCACCGTGCCCTGGCGGTAGACCACGCCCAGCGACTGCGCGCGGCGCTTGAAGCCGTGCAGCAGCGCGTGCGCGTCCAGCCAGCCCTCGCCGGCCAGGCCGTGCGAGCCGCCCGCCAGGTCGTCGGTGTGCAGCCAGGGGAAGCGGGCGGCCAGTTCGTCGACCGTCAGCAGCGCGACCTCGGCACCCTCCGCACGCTGCACCGCATGGTTGGCCTGCAGCGTGGCCAGGCCCGCCGGGCCGGCCAGAAACAGATAACCCTGCTCGCGGAACGACAGCCCCGGCGCCACGCCGTCCACCGCCAGCCACTGCTCGGCCTGGCGCAGGAAGGCGGTGCCCGCCATCGACAGGCGGATATTCTCGGGCGTGCTGAACTGGTGACGGATCGACGCCGCCGAGCGCGTGGTGGCGCAGTCGCGGTAGCTGGGGTCGCGCTCGACCACCAGCACGCGGCCGGCGAAGCGCGGGTGGCTGGCGAGAAAATAGGCCACGGCACTGCCGACCACGGCGCCACCGGCGATGACGACGTCGTAGGTGGAATTCGTCTGCGTCATGGCCACGAGTGTTTCACGAACTCGCGTGCACGCCGGTGCGGGCGGCGCGCCTGACATCGCCGGTCAGCGCCCCCTGCCCGATGAGCCTGCACCGCCCCTGCATCCTCGACATCGAAGCCTCCGGCTTCGGCGCCAGCAGCGACCCCATCGAGGTCGGCCATGTGCTGGCCGACGGCCGCAGCCGCTGCACGCTGATCCGGCCGCACGATGGCTGGACGCACTGGGACCCGCGCGCCGAAGCCTTGCACGGCATCAGCCGCGAGACGCTGCTGCGCCATGGCCGCCCCGTGGCCGAGGTGGCGCGCACGCTCAATGCCGACCTGGCGCAGCTGCCGGCGCTGCAGCAGCAGGCGCTGCGGCAACCGGGCGTCGACCGTCACCGGGCGAGTTGCGACGCGCGCGCGCTGCAGCTGGCGATCGAGCAGGCAGCCGTGGAAGCGGCGCCTTGAGATTCAGCCCGACCGGGATTGCTCCTTTTCCTGCAGCAGCCGCCACATCACCTTGCCCGACCCGCTCTTGGGCAGGCTGTCGACGAATTCGACCATCCGCGGCACCTTGTAGGCCGCCATGTGCTCGCGTGCCCAGTCGATGATGTCCTGCGCCGAGGTGTGCCCGCGGGCCGCGTCGCGCAGCACGACATAGGCCTTGACCGTTTCGCCGCGGTAGTCGTCGCGGGCGGCCACCACGCAGGCCTCCTGCACCTGCGGGCATTTGAAGAGCAGCAGTTCGACCTCGCTCGGCCACACCTTGTAGCCGCTGGCGTTGATCATGCGCTTGAGGCGGTCGGTGATGAAGAAGTAGCCCTCGTCGTCCATGCGGCCGAGGTCGCCGGTGCGGAAGAAGCGTTTGCCATCGATCTCGACGAAGGCGGCCGCCGTGGCCTCGGGGTGGCGCCAGTAGCCCTTGAAGACCATCGGGCCGTGGATGACGATCTCGCCGGTGTCGCCGATCGGCACTTCCTGCAGCGTGTCGGGGTCGACCACGCGCGAGTCGACACCGAAGATCGGGATGCCCAGGCACTGCAGCTTGGGGCGTTCGGGCGGGTTGCTGTGCGATGGCGCGGCGGTCTCGGTCAGGCCATAACCTTCGGCGAACGACAGCCCGAATTCCTTCATCAGCCGCTCGGCCACGGCCTGCGGCATCGCGGCACCGCCGCCGGCCAGGCGGCGCAGGCTCGAGAGGTCGAACTGCCGGTAGTTGGGGCTGCCGAAGAGGTCGATGATCATCGTCGGGATGCAGGTCCAGTGCGAGACCCGGTGGCGCGCGATCAGCCGCCCGGCCAGTTCGCGGTCCCAGCGCGGCATCAGGATCGTCGTCGACCCGCCGTAGACCGGCGCGAGCACGTTGAACAGCAAGCCGGTGATGTGGAACATCGGCACCACGCCGAGCGACACCGCCTCGGTGGTGGACTGGCCCCAGAGGCCGCCGCCGATGACGTTGGGCATCAGCGTGCGGTGCGTGTGCATGCAGCCCTTGGGCAGCCCGGTGGTGCCCGAGGTATAGGGCAGCACGCACAGGTCGTCGGGTTCGGCGGTGGTGGGCCCCGGCTGCAGGCCGGCACCCCGTGCGTCGGCCCAGCGCACCGCGCCCGCGGGCAGCGGCGGGTCGCTACACAGCCAGTCGAAGATGGGGGCGATCGGCTTCTCGTCGGGGTGGATGGCGTCCGGCGGGGGCATCGCATCGGTGAAGCGCGTCACCAGCAGCGTGCGCAGGCGCTGCGCGGCCGGCAGCTGCTCGTCGGCCTGCTGCACGATGCCGGCGAGGTCGGCGCTGGTGATCGCCACGCGCGCCTCGGGGTCGGTGATGCAGTGGCCGAATTCGTCGGCGCGGTTCATCGGGTTGACCGGCACCACCACCGCGTCGGCGCGCTGGATGGCGTAGAAGGCGACCGCCCATTGCGGGCAGTTCTGCAGGTAGAGGATGACGCGGTCACCCTTCTTCACGCCCTGCGCCTGCAGCCAGCCGGCCAGCGCCACGGCCTGGTCGTGCAGTTCGCGGAAGCTCAGCGCACGGCCCATGAATACGTAGGCCGCCTTGTGCGGGAAGCGGCGTGCGGTGACCTCGAGGTTGAACCAGACCGTGGTCTCGGGGATCTCCAGCACATGGGGCAGGCGCGACGGCCAGATCCTGTGGTGCGGGGGGACGGGGTTCGGCGCGGCAGAGGGCAAGACGGGGCTCCGGCGGTGTGACGGCGCCAGTGTTCCGGGCGGGGGCCGCGCCGTCATCCTGCCTTACCCCAATCGGCAGCAGCCGCCACCGGCGGCCGACCCGGCGCCGGGATCAGTTGCCTTCGAGGTGGCGCTTCTGCGCCTGCTCGGCGCGCAGCTTGGTGCACTCGGGGTGCTGGCGAAACTCCGAGCGGTTGCAGGCGAGGTCGATGCAGATCAGCCGCACCAGCGGCAGTTCCTTCGCGCAGCGCTCGCTGGGTGAGCTGGGCCGCGCCTCTTCGACGGGCGCGGGCCGCGTCGCCCGGGCCACCGGGGGTTCGGCGGCGGGCGGGGGCTGCACCGGTGCGGTCTGTGCGGGGGCCGGCGTTGGCGCCGGATAGGCCGAAGTGGCAGCAGGCGCCGGCTCGGTGCGGCGCGTGGTCGTGGTGCCCGCATCGCCCGGCCTGGGTGCCGTGCGATCCGCCGGCGCCGGCACCGGTCGCGCCGTGGCCGGCAGCGGCGGTCGCACCGCGGTCGGCGGTGCCGTCTCGGGGCGCGGGTCGACCGCGGCCGTTGCCGGCGTCGGCTCCGCGCTGACAGCCGCTGCGGCCGGCGCGGCTTCGACCTTCGGCGGCACCGGCGCCGGGGCTGGCGCCGGATCGGCCGCCGCCGAAGGTGTCACGACCGCCGGCGGCGTGGTGGTGGCGATGGTCGGCGGCGACACCGGTCGGGTGAGGAACCACCAGAGCCCACCACCCACCACGGCAGCCACCGCCACCCCGGCCAGTAACGGCACCAGCCAGGTTTGTGCGGGCCGCGCCGGCTCTGGCGGAAACAGCGGCGGCGGCACGCGTTGCGGCTTGTCGGCGGCTGGCCGCGGCGCCGGGGGCCTGGCCGCCGCAGCGGGTGACGCAGCCGCCGTGGCCGTGGCCGTGGCCGTGGCCGTGGCCGGGGGCGGCGACGGCGCCTGCGCCGACGGCCGCGACGCTGGCATCCCGGTCGGATAGGGCCGCACCAGGGTGGCATCCTCGTCGTCGGCCGCAGGCGCGGGCGGGTCGAGGGGCAGCCAGGCGCCGGCACCGCCGACGCCGCCGACGCCGGTGTGTCCCGCGGGCATGCCCATGCTCGACCGCGGCATCACCACGGTGGCGTCCTCCGCCGGTGGGGGGAAGGCGGTCTGGCCACGCGCCATCACGATGGTGGCGTCCTCGTCAGCGCCCGTTGCGCTGCCCGCACCCGGCAGCACGGCAGTGCGTTCGAACGGCGGCGGCGCTTCACGCCGCGGCGGTGTCACGCGGCCGGCCAGTGCGTCGCGCACCACCGCCACGTTCTGCGGGCGGTCGTTGGGCAGCGGCGCCAGCATCCAGTCGACGAGCGCCAGAAAGTCGGGCGAACACCCGGGCAGGCCCTGCTGCGCCAGCGGCGCCATGGTGTCCTGGATCGAGCGCCCCGGCGCCGGCGGCGGCGGCTTGCCCAGCAGCAGGAAGTGCACCGTGGCGCCGAGCGCATAGATGTCGGTCCACGGGCCCTGCTTCATGCCGCCGACGTCGGCATATTGCTCGATCGGCGCATACGACGGCTTGAGGATGGCCGTCAGCGCCTGGCTGCGGTCGGTGATGACGCGGCGCGCAGCGCCGAAATCCAGCAGCACCGGACGGCCGTCGGCCTCGACGAGGATGTTGTCGGGCGCGATGTCGCGATGGTAGACGTCCTCCGAGTGCAGCTTCTCGATCGCACCCAGCAGCGGCTCGAGGATGCGGCGCACCCAGGCCTCGTCGGGCCGGGTCGTCATCTCCATGCGCACGTCGCGCGCGGTGCGGCCCTTGTAGAGGGCCATCGCCATGTAGGCGGTGCCGTTGGCTTCCCAGAAGCGGTGCACCTTCAGCAGCGACGGATGGTCGAAGCGCGCCAGCAGCCGCGCCTCGTTGACGAAGCTGCGCAGGCCGAGTGCGAAGGTGTCGGCATTGGCCTGCGAGATCAGCGAGACCTGCATCGTCTCGTTGCGGTCGACCAGCGTCGACGGCATATATTCCTTGAGCGCGACCTCGCGTTCGAGCAGGTGGTCGAAGGCCAGGTAGACGATGCCGAAACCGCCGACGCCCAGCACGCGCCGGACTTCGAACTCGCCGAGCCGGGTGCCCGCAGGCAAGGCCCCATGCGGGTACGGCGGGGTGGGAACGCGGGCTTCAGGCATGGTCCACGAGCTTACCAGGGACGATGCACCCTGGATTCGCTCGTCCATGCGATGAAGCCGCAAGCTGTCCGATCAGGCACGATCGGGCGCGCCGGCTACGTGGGCGGTGCCATCAGCTCCAGCATCAGCTCGACCCGCGCCTGCGCCGGCCCGAGCGTGGCGTATACCGGCCAGCGGTGCTCGGGGCCCGCCACCACCGGCCCGGCCGCGCAGCGCGTCACCAGCCGCACGGCCACGCCGCGGGCCTGGGCGCGGTCCAGTGCTGTGGCCAGGGCGTGGTGTACGGTGCCGTTGCCGGTGCCGGCGACGACCAGGCCGCGCACACCGGCCGCCAGCAGCGCATCCACGGCCGTGCCGGCGGCGCCGGCGTGGCTGGTGACGATCTCGACCCAGGGCCAGGCCGACGCATCGGCGGCCACGTGGGCCAGGCCGAGCGCATCGCCGGCCGGCCATTCGCGCCAGCGCCGCAACCGCCCCTGCTCGATGCCGGCCACCGCGCCGGCGTCACCGGCGTCGAAGGCATCGAGCCGCCAGCTGTGGCGCTTGCGCGCATCGGCCGCCCCCAGTACGCGCCCGGCCAGCACCACCAGCACGCCGGCCGCGCCTGCGGTGGCGGCCACGGCCAGTGCATCGGCCAGGTTCTGCGGGCCGTCGGCCTGCAGCGAGGTCGCCGGGCGCATCGCCGCCGTCAGCACCACCGGCTTGAGCGGCGCCAGCACGCGCTGCAGCAGCCAGGCGGTTTCCTCCAGCGTGTCCGTGCCATGGGTGATGACGAGGCCCTGCACCTGCGGACGCGCCAGGTGGTGGGCCACGCGCCGCAGCAGCTGCTGCCAGGTGGCGTGGTCCATGTCCTTGCTGTCGAGCTGGGCGACCTGTTCGCCCTCCACCGCGAGCGGCACGCCGCCAGGCAGCACCCGCAGCAGGTCGTCGACGCCCAGTTGCGCCGAGCGGTAGCCGACGTTGTCCAGCGCGTCGGCCGCCCGGCCGGCGATGGTGCCACCGGTGGCCAGCACGACGAGGCACGAAGAAAGGTTTTGCATCTGGCGCGACTCTGGATGAAAATACAGTGGCTGTATGGAAGCCCAGCCCCGAGCTCCAACGACCCGGCAGGAGACCCCGGCATGAACGAAGGCCCCAAGCTCACCGCACGCCAGCAGCAGATCCTCGATCTGGTGCAAAGCGCCATCGCCCGCACCGGCGCCCCGCCGACGCGCGCCGAGATCGCCGCCGAGCTGGGGTTTCGCTCCGCCAACGCCGCCGAGGAACACCTGCAGGCGCTGGCGCGCAAGGGTGTGATCGAACTGGTGGGCGGCACCTCGCGCGGCATCCGCCTGAAGTCTGACACATTGAAGGCGCTGAACGATGCGCGCGGGCGCCAGTACTCGCTGCCGCTGCCGGGCTTCGCGCAGCTGACGCTGCCGCTGGTCGGCCGCGTGGCTGCCGGCAGCCCCATCCTGGCGCAGCAGCACATCGACCAGACCTACCTGCTCGAGGCCAGCATGTTTCCGCGCCGCCCCGACTACCTGCTGAAGGTGCGCGGCATGAGCATGCGCGACGCCGGCATCCTCGACGGCGACCTGCTGGCCGTGCAGCGCGCCAAGGAGGCCAAGAATGGTCAGATCGTCGTGGCGCGCCTCGGCGACGATGTCACCGTCAAGCGGCTGCGCCGCACCAGCAAGGCGATCGAGCTGATCCCCGAAAACCCCGACTTCGACACCATCGTCGTGCCCTTCGACGAAGAAGGCTTCGAACTCGAAGGCATCGCCGTCGGCCTGATCCGCAACACCATGCTGATGTGACGGTGATGGCGATGAACACCCCCCGGCTGCTGCAGGGCCGGCGCGCGCTGCGCCCGCTGAAGGCGCGCCATGCCGCCGAGTGCGAATCGCTCGAGCAACTGCCCAACATCGGCCCCTCGCTGGCGGCCGACCTGCGGCGGCTGGGCGTGAGCCACCCGCAGGACCTGGCCACGCGCGACGCCTTCCAGCTCTACCGGTCGCTGTGCGCCATCACCGGCAGGCGGCAGGACCCTTGCGTGCTCGATACATTCCTGGCCGCCACCGACTTCATGCGCGGCGCGCCGGCGCGGCCCTGGTGGACCTATACCGCCGGGCGCAAGGCGGTCTACGGCCGCGTCTGATCCGCGGTCCGGCCCGAACGCCTGCGTGTGGCAGCGGCCGGCTGAACAGCCGCGGCTTCGGGGCCTTGTTCAGGGGTTGATCGGGTGCGGCAGCGGGCGAAGATCGCTTCAGCTTCCCGCCCGATGACCGATACCCCTGGCATGAGATCGCTGCGCTTGACCCCCCTGTGGCGCCCGCGCTCGACGCTGAATACACCGAGTGCATTCCGCGTCGAGGTCCGGCCGCCGTCGTTGCGCCACGCGCCGGCGACGCTGGGACAGCGGCTGCTGTTCTGGCTGATGGCGCCGGCACCGCAGGAAGCCGCCCCACCCATCAACCGCCTGCCCGGCGTCAAGCAGGACTTTCTGGCCTGCCTGGACGACGTGCCGCTGCCTCGGGTCGACGGCCTGCGCTCGGCGATCGCTTGCGCGCGCTCGCTGCGCGAGCTCTGGCACCTGCGCGCCGAGGTCTACAACACCGTCGGTCGCGCCCACAGCGAGTTCGAGGCCGAACGCCGGCTCGACCGACTCAACCGCCACTTTCCCACGCGCGCGCCGCGAGCCGGCACGCCGCTGCGCAGCGCGCCGCGGCACGGCCGGCCCACCCAGGCGCCGGTCACCCTGTTGCCCCTTCGCTGACCATGCTGCAACCCTCTCCGCGCCACTTCCTGCCCACCGCCGCCCTGCCCGGCGCCGGCCTGCCGGGCGACCGCATGGCGCGCCTGGCCGCGCGCAAGGCCTTCGTGGAGCTGAAGCTGAGCTTCATCGACGCCGTCACCATGCTGGCCGGACGCGACGGCGACTGGCTGCGCCAGCAGGTGCGTCACGCCGAGGAGCCGGTGGACCTGTGGCTGCTGCGCGGCCCCCTGTTCGACGCCCTGCGCGGCGGCGAGCCCGAGCGCCGCGTGGCCCGGCTGCGCCTGCGCCGCGGCCTCGACAGCCTGTTTCCCGATACGGCGCCGGCCAGCGGCTTCGGCGCATTCTGACCCGCCCCGGGGCCGCACCAGACCGGCTGGCCCTTCAGGATTCGTAACGCCCCAGGCGCACCTGCGTATTGCCCGGCCGGGCATGCTGCATCGAGGGCATCACCAGCACCGTATCGTCATAGGGCGCACACCAGACCTGGTCGCCGTCCTGCGCGATCGGCGTGCCCGCCCTGGGCACCACGCCCAGGCCCTGCACCGGCAGCAGAAAGCGGAAGTCGCGGCTGCGCGCCACCACCGCCTCGGTCACCCGCACCAGGCGCTGGCGTGCGGGCAGCGGCAGCTGTTGATGCTGCTGCACCCAGGTGGCGTCGGCCAGCCCCGTCAGGCCCAGAAAGCGCACCAGGGTGTCGATGGCCACCGCCTTCGAACTGCGCGACCAGTGCTGGCCGCATTCGATCAGCAGGGCGCGCTTGGGTGAAGCCGGGTCGCCGAAGCCGCCGCGTTCGACCATGCGCAGGCCGGCCGGGTGCCCGGTGTCGATGAGCAGGTCGCCCGGCACGCCGAGCTCGCGCGCATAGTCGGCGTTCTTGTCGACCGTGCCGCACACCATCAGTGGCCGGCAGTCCTCGTGCATCGAATGGATGTCGAGCACGACATCGGCGTCGTCGACGAAGGGTCGCAACGCGCGCGCGCGGCGCAGTTCGACCGAATCGCGCGGCCCCTGCAGTTCGGCATCGGCCCACACCCGGTTGAGGTCTTCGTCGACGAAGCGCGAGCGGTGCGGGGCCTCGGCGTCGAAGGTTTCGAAGGCGTCGATGTTGGCAAAGGTCAGCGTCAGCCGGCCGCGACGCGGCGCGAAGCCCAGCGCGAGCAGCCACACCAGCGCATGCGCACCGCAGATCTCGTTGCCGTGGGTCAGCGCCTGCACCAGCACCCGGGGGCCTGGCTGACCGCTGTCCAGCACGTGCACATAGTCGACGTCGGCATTGCCGCGGCGCAGGTGACGGATGTCGGGCGGCAGGATCTCCAGCGGAGCGGTCATCAAGGGTTCACCTCGGCTCGGGTCCCGTGGCGGCTGCGGGTTTGTATGGGGTTCCGCCAGTCGGGAAGTATCGCCGCAGGGATCACAATCCGCCGCCACTGCAGAGCACGAATCCGGTGCGTCTCGTCAGGCACGGCGCTTGCTGATCGGGGGTCGACAGGCTTCGGGGCGGCCCCGATTCGCACCCCGGTGTCTGACCGTAGCATCTCCGCCTGTTGCCGCCTGTTGCGGCCCATCGCCCACACCGGTGCCCGACGCTGCTGCCAGGCCAATTCAAACCCAGGAGATCCAGATGCAAGAGAACGAAATCCGCTCGCTGATCGAACAGGTGCGCGATGGGGCATTGCCGCGGCGCAGCTTCATCACCCGCATGGTGGGTGTGGGCCTGACGGCGCCGATGGCCTCGATGCTGCTGATGCACGCCGGCATCGCGCAGGCGCAGACCACGCTGCCCTACAAGCCCACCAAGCGCGGCGGCGGCGGCACGCTCAAGGTGCTGTGGTGGCAAGGCCCGGTGCACCTGAATCCGCATTGGGCCACCGGCACCAAGGAGCAGGAAGGCTCGCGCGTCTTCTACGAGCCGCTGGCCGGCTGGGACGCCGACGGCAACCTCTACCCGATTCTGGCGGCCGAGATTCCCACGGCGCAGAACGGCGGTCTGTCGGCCGACGGCAGGAGCGTCACCTGGAAGCTCAAGCGCGGTGTCACCTGGCACGACGGCCAGCCCTTCACGGCCGACGACGTGGTCTTCAACTGGGAGTTCTGCAAGGACCCGGCCACCTCGTCGTCGCTGATCTCGGTCTACCGCGACATCATGGTCACCAAGGTCGATTCGCACACCGTGCGCGTGACCTTCCCGAAGTCCACGCCGTTCTGGGCCGAACCCTTCGTCGGCACCTCCGGGATGATCATCCCGCGCCACCTGTTCAAGGACTATATCGGCGCCAAGTCACGCGAGGCGCCGATGAACCAGAAGCCGGTGGGCACCGGCCCGTACAAGTTCGTCGATTTCAAGCCGGGCGACATGCTGCGCGCCACCGCCTACGAGGGCTACCACATCGCCAACCGGCCGCATTTCGACGCCTTCGAGATGAAGGGCGGCGGCGACGCCATCGGCGCCGCGCGCGCCGTGCTGCAGACCGGCGAATACGACTACGCCTGGAACCTGCAGGTCGAGGACGAGATCCTCAAGCGCCTGGAGGCCAGCGGCCGCGGCCGCGTCAACATCGTCGCCGGCGGCAACATCGAATTCATGCTGCTGAGCTACACCGACCCCTGGAACGAGGTCGAAGGCGAGCGCGGCCATGCCAAGAGCCGTCACCCCGCCTTCCAGGACAAGGCCGTGCGCGACGCCATGGGCCTGCTGATCGACCGCAAGGGCGTGCAGGACTTCATCTACGGCCGCACCGGCGTGGCCACGCCCAACTTCCTGAACAACCCGCCGCGCTTCAGCAGCAAGAACCTCAAGTTCGAATTCAACATCGACAAGGCCAACCAGATCCTGGAGGCCGCCGGCTGGAAGAAGGGCGCCGACGGCATCCGCGCCAAGGGCAACGTCAAGCTGAAATTCGTCTTCCAGACCTCGGTCAACCAGCCGCGGCAGAAGACGCAGGCCATCATCAAGGACGCCTGCGCCAAGGCCGGCATCGAACTCGAGCTCAAGAGCGTGACGGCGGCCGTATTCTTCGGCGGCGACTTCGCCAACCCGGACACCTACCAGAAGTTCTGGTGCGACATGCAGATGTACACCACCACCATGACCCAGCCCGACCCGCAGCTGTTCATGGAGCAGTACTGCAGCTGGGAGCTGGCGCAGAAGGACAACAAATGGGCCAAGCGCAACATCAGCCGCTGGCGCAGTGAGGAATACGACGCCACCCACAAGGCCGCGCAGGTCGAGCTCGACCCGGTCAAGCGCGCCGCCATGTTCATCCAGATGAACGACGTCGTGTGCCGCGACGGCTACGTGCAGCCGCTGGTCTACCGGCCGCGCGCCTCGGCCGCCGTCACCAAGCTGGTGCCGCACCTCTCCGGCTGGGACAACGACCTCTGGGCACTGGCCCACTGGTACAAGGAAGCCTGAGGCCGCGGCGCGTGACGAGCCCGACCGGCGCCGAGGGGCGCGCGTCCGGGTTCCATTGGCGCGCCGCGTGCCGGCCCAGGCTGCGCGGCTCCGACACCACGGATAACCGAACCCGGAGAGTTCCCATGCAAGAAGAAGAAATCCGCTCGCTGATCGAGCAGGTTCGCGAAGGCACGCTGCCGCGCCGCAGCTTCATCGGCCGCCTGGCCGCGCTGGGCCTCACGGCCCCGATGGCGGGCACGCTGCTGCTGAATGCCGGCGTGGCGCAGGCGCAGACGCTGCCGCCCTACAAGCCCACCAGGCGCGGCGGTGGCGGCACGCTGAAGATGATCTACTGGCAGGGCGCGGTGCACCTCAACCCGCACTATGCCGGCGGCACCAAGGACCAGGACGCCAGCCGCATCTTCTACGAGCCGCTGGCCGGCTGGGACCTCGAAGGCAACCTGATCCCCGCCCTGGCCGCCGAGATCCCCACGCGCGCCAACGGCGGCTTGTCGGCCGACGGCCGCAGCGTGACCTGGAAGCTCAAGCAAGGCGTCACGTGGCACGACGGCAAGCCCTTCAGCGCCGACGACGTGGTCTTCACCGCCGCCTATGCCGGCGATCCGGCGGCGGCGATGGTCACCATCGCCACCTACAAGGACATCAAGGTGGTCAAGGTCGACGCGCACACGGTGCGCGTCGAATACCCGCGCCCGACGCCGTTCTGGGCCGAGGCCCTGGTCGGCAGCGTCGGCTGCATCCTGCCCAAGCATGTGTTCGAGCCCTTCATGGGCGCCAAGTCGCGCGAAAACCCGGCCAATCTCAAGCCGGTGGGCACCGGCCCGTACAAGATCGCCGACTTCAAGCCGGGTGACTTCCTGCGCGCCACCGCCAACACCGCCTACCACGTGCCCAACCAGCCCTTCTTCGACGCGCTCGAGGTCAAGGGCGGCGGCGACGCCACCAGCGCCGCGCGCGCCGTGCTGCAGACGGCCGAATTCGACATCGGCTGGAACCTGGCCGTCGAGGACGAGATCCTCAAGCGGCTGGAAGCCAGCGGCCGCGGCAAGATGATCTTCCACGCCGGCAGCGACATCGAATTCGTCGCGCTCAACGTCACCGACCCCTGGAACGAGGTCGACGGCGAACGCGCCAGCGCCAAGAGCCGGCACCCCGCCTTCAGCGACAAGGCCGTGCGCGAGGCGATGAGCCTGCTGATCGACCGCAAGGGCATCGCCGAGGTGATCTACGGCCGCGGCGCCATCGCCACCGCCAATTTCCTCAACAACCCGCCGCGCTTCCGCAGCCCCAACACCAGCTACGAATTCAACATCGACAAGGCCGTCCAGGTGCTGGAGGCCGCGGGCTGGAAGAAGGGCGCCGACGGCATCCGTGCCAAGGGCAACGTCAAGCTCAAATTCGTCTACCAGACCTCGGTCAGCGGTCCGCGCCAGAAGTGCCAGGCCATCATCAAGGACGCCTGCACCAAGGCCGGCATCGACCTCGAACTGAAGAGCGTGGTGGCCTCGGTGTTCTTCGGCAGCGACTTCGCCAACCCGGACACCTACCAGAAGTTCTGGGCCGACATGGAGATGTTCACCACCACCATGACGCAGCCCGATCCGCAGTTCTTCATGGAGCAGTTCACCACCGAGCAGATCGCGCAGAAGGCCAACAAGTGGGCCAGCCGCAACCTCTCGCGCTGGAGCAACGCCGAATACGACGCCACCTTCAAGGCCGCGCAGGTCGAACTCGACCCCGCCAGGCGCGCCGCGCTGTTCATCAAGCTCAACGACCTGGTGGTGGCCGACAAATACATCATCCCGCTGTTCGCGCGGCCGCGGCCCTATGGCGTGGTCAACAAGCTGCAGCCGGTGCTGTCGGCCTGGGACAACATGACCTGGGCGCTGGGCTACTGGTACAAGGATTGACCCAGCCCCGAGCGGGCGCCGCGGGGAGACCGGCCCCACCGGATCCGCGGCGGCCGCTTGAATTTCGCACCTAGGTCGGGAGCCGTATCGCTTGCTCAACTATATCTTTCGCCGACTGCTGATCGCCCTGCCCAGCCTGCTCGGCATCAGCCTCGTGCTGTTCACGGTGCTGGCCCTGGCCCCCGGCGACCCCTTCGAAGAACTGGCCACCAACCCGAACGTGCCGCCCGAGGTGCGCATGGCGCTGCGCGCGCAGTTCGGCCTCGACGACCCGGTGTGGGAGCGCTATCTGCGCTGGCTGGCGAGCATGCTCAAGGGCGACTGGGGCTTCTCCTTCGTCAGCCGCATCGACGTCGATCAGCTCATCGCGCAGCGCATCCCGGTCACGCTGGTGATCATCGGTGCCTCGCAGCTGGTGGCGCTGCTGATCGCGCTGCCGGTGGGCATCCTGGCCGCCGTCAAGCCCTACAGCTGGTTCGACCGCATCGCCAGCACGCTGGCCTTCATCGGCTTCTCGCTGCCGACCTTCTTCACCGGCATCCTGTTCATCCTGTTCTTCTCCATCTATCTCGGCTGGCTGCCTTTCGTCTTCCGCGCCGACATCAGCGAGACCGGCTGGGCCTGGTGGTGGGAGCACATCAAGCAGAGCATCATGCCGGTGATGGTGCTGGGCCTGTTCCAGGCCGCGAGCTGGATGCGCTACGTGCGCAGCTCGGTGCTCGACGTCATCCGCCTCGACTACGTGACCACCGCGCGCAGCAAGGGCCTGAAGGAAAGCGTCGTCATCAACAAGCACGTGGTGCGCAACGCCATGATCCCGGTGGTGACGCTGATCGCGCTGCAGCTGCCGCAGCTGTTCGGCGGCGCCATCGTCACCGAGCAGATCTTCCGCATCCCGGGCATCGGCTCGCTGCTCATCGACGCCATCCTGCGCAACGACACCCCGGTCATCATGGCCGTCACCTTCGTGCTCAGCGCGCTGGTGATCCTCTTCAACCTCCTGGCTGACATCATCTATGGCTGGCTCGACCCCCGCATCAGCTACCGCTGACAAGCCGCCGCAGCTGGGCAAGGCGGTCGCCAGCGTCTCGCCCTGGGCCGAGGCCTGGCGGCGCTTCAAGCGCCACCGGCTGGCCTACTGGAGCCTGTGGGTGCTGGGCCTGCTGGCGCTGGCGGTGCTGCTCGGCCCGCTGGTCTACAAGGTCGGCATCAACGACATCGACTTCAAGGCGCGGCTGGCGCCGCCCTCGGCTGCCCACCCGATGGGCACCGACGATCTCGGCCGCGACCTGCTGGCGCGCATGCTCTACGGCGGCCGCATCTCGCTGGCCGTGGGCCTGGCGGCGATGCTGATGGCCATCACCGTGGGCGTGGTCATCGGCGCCATCGCCGGCATCAGCCGCGGCTGGGTCGACGCGGTGCTGATGTGGGTCACCGACCTCTTCCTGAGCCTGCCGCAACTGCCGCTGCTGCTGCTGCTGATCTTCCTCTTCCGCGAGGCGCTGAAAAGCCTGTTCGGCCTCGAGGTCGGCATGTTCATCCTCATCGTCGCGGTGATCGGCGGCTTTCGCTGGATGCCGGTGGCGCGGCTGGTGCGGGCGCAGTTCTTCAGCCTGCGCGAGAAGGAGTTCGTCGAAGCCGCGCGGGCGCTGGGTGCCAGCGTGCCGCGGCAGGTGGTGCGCCACATCCTGCCCAACAGCCTGGGCCCGGTGATCGTGGCCGCCACCATCGACGTGGCCGCGGCCATCATCGCCGAGAGCACGCTGTCCTTCCTGGGCCTGGGCTTCCCGCCCGATATCCCGACCTGGGGCCGCATCCTCTACGACGGCCGCGATTTCATGGACATCGCCTGGCACTGGGCGATGTTCCCCGGCCTGGCCATCTTCATCACCGTGCTGACCATCAACTTCATCGGCGACGGCCTGCGCGACGCGCTCGATCCGCGACGCGTGCTCTGACCATGGCCCTCCTCGACATCCGGGGTCTGAAGACCCATTTCAAGACCGACGACGGCTGGCTGCACGCCGTCGACGGCGTGGACCTGGCCATCGACGCCGGCCAGACCGTGTGCGTGGTCGGTGAATCGGGCTGCGGCAAGAGCGTCACCGCCAAGACGGTGATGAAGCTCATCGACATGCCGCCGGGCAAGATCGTCGCCGGCCAGGTGCTGTGGCAGGGCCGAGACCTCGTGCCGCTGGGCCCCGAGGACATGCAGAAGATCCGCGCCAAGGAAATCGCCATCATCTTCCAGGAGCCGATGACGAGCCTGAACCCGGTCTACACCATCGGCGAGCAGATCGCCGAGAGCGTGCGCCTGCACGAAGGCCTGTCCAAGGCCGAGGCGATGAACCGCGCGGTGGAGATGCTCAAGCTGGTCAACATCCCCACGCCCGAGCGTCGCATCAAGGACTACCCGCACCAGTTCAGCGGCGGCATGCGCCAGCGCGTGATGATCGCCATTGCGCTGGCCTGCAACCCCAAGCTGCTGATCGCCGACGAGCCCACCACCGCGCTCGACGTCACCATCCAGGCGCAGATCCTCGACCTGATGCAGGACCTGAAGGACCGCCTGGGCATGTCCGTCATGCTGATCACGCACGCCATGGGCGTGGTGGCCGAGGTGGCGCAGAAGGTGGTGGTGATGTATGCCGGCCAGGTGGTGGAAGAAGCGCCGGTGGGCGAGCTCTTCGCGCACCCCAAGCACCCCTATACCCAGGGCCTGATCCGATCCATTCCGCGCATCGACCTGGCGGCCACGCACAAGGTGCGGCTGGAGGCCATCCCGGGCACGGTGCCCAAGCTGATCGAACCGCGCGAGGGCTGCCGCTTTGCCGCGCGCTGCCGCTTCGCCAAGGCCGAGTGCAGCGACGCCACGCCGCCGCTGCGCGAGATTGCCCCCGGCCACAAGGTCGCCTGCTTCCTGGCCGAGTCCATTTGATGAGCGCGCCGCTCCTGCAAGTCAAGAACCTCGTCAAGCAGTTTCCGATCAAGGGCGGCATCCTGCAGCGCGTGGTCGACCGCGTGCATGCGGTCGACGGCGTGAGCTTCGACCTGGCCGCCGGCGAAACGCTGGGCGTGGTGGGCGAATCGGGCTGCGGCAAGAGCACCACCGGCCGCTGCATCCTGCGCCTGATCGAGCCCAGTTCGGGCCAGGTCGTCTTCGACGGTCAGGACGTCACCACCGCCGGCAAGGACGAGTTGCGCGCGCTGGCGCGCGACATGCAGATCATCTTCCAGGACCCGTATGCGAGCCTGAACCCGCGCATGACGGTGGGCGCCATCATCGGCGAGGCGCTGACCATCCACAAGCTGGCGCCCACCAAGGCGGCCTACGAGGCGCGCATCGTCGACCTGCTGGAAACCGTGGGCCTGGCCGCCGACCACATGCGCCGCTACCCGCACGAGTTTTCCGGCGGCCAGCGCCAGCGCATCGGCATCGCGCGCGCCCTCGCCGTCAGCCCCAAGCTGGTGGTCTGCGACGAGGCGGTGAGCGCGCTCGACGTGTCGATCCAGGCGCAGGTGATCAACCTGCTGGAAGACCTGCAGGAGCAGTTCAAGCTCACCTACATCTTCATCGCGCACGACTTGAGCGTGGTCGAGCACATCAGCGACCGCGTGGCCGTGATGTACCTCGGCCGCATCGTCGAGATCGCGCCGGCGAACGACCTCTACAGCAACCCGCGCCACCCCTATACCGAGGCGCTGCTGTCGGCGGTGCCGATCCCCGACCCCCAGGTCAAGCGCCAGCGCATCCGGCTGCAGGGCGACGTGCCGAGCCCGATCCGGCCGCCGCCGGGCTGCCACTTCCACACCCGCTGCCCGATCGCGCAGAAGGGCTTGTGCGACGTGCAGCGGCCGGAGCTGAAAACCGTGGGCGCGGGGCACCAGGTGAGCTGCCACCTGCGGACCTGACGCGCGGGCGACCCGTCAATCCCCGCTGACCACGCCTTCGCGCCGCGGGTCGGCGCCACCGAACCAGCCCTCGGGCGTGCGCTGCAGCGCCTGCAGGCCGCTGGGCAGGTCGGCTTCCACCACCTGGTGCCCGCGTGAGCGCAGGGCCTGGCGCGTGGCCTCGGGGAAGCGCCCGCGCTCCAGCACCGTGGCCGGGCCGTTGAAACTGCCGAAATTGGGCAGCGCAATGGCCTGCTGCACGTCCAGCCCCCAGTCGCGCGCGGCGATCAGCGTCCGGGCCGTGAAGTGGATGATCGCCGCGCCGCCGGGCGATCCCAGCACCATCTGCAGCTGCCCGCTGCCGCGGTCGAAGACCAGCGTCGGGCTCATGCTCGAGCGCGGCCGCTTGCCCGCCTGCACGCGGTTGGCCACCGGCCGGCCCTGTGCATCCGCCGGCACGAAGCTGAAGTCGGTGAGCTGGTTGTTGAGCAGGAAGCCCCCGGGCAGGCCGGTGCCGCCGTCGCTCATCAGCCGCGCGCCGAACTGCGCCTCGATCGAGGTCGTCATCGCCACCGCGCGGCCCTCGGCGTCGACGATGCTCAGGTGGCTGGTGCCGGCTTCGGGCTGCGCCGGCTGCGGCGCGAAGGCCAGCGGCGCGCCGCCAGGCCGGCCGGCCGGCGCGGTGCCCAGGCTGCGCGGCCCGACCAGCGCCGCGCGCTGGCGCAGGTAGGCGTCGTCGAGCAGGCTGCCCCAGCGGCCGGCCGGTGCAGTGACGAAATCGGGGTCGGCCACAAACTGCGCGCGGTCGGCAAAGGCCAGGCGCGCGGCCTCGGCATAGGCATGCAGCCAGTCGGGGCCCGGCACGCCGGCCTGCAGCGGCAGGGCCACCGGTGCCATGCGGTCCAGCAGGCCCAGGATCTGCATCACCGCCAGGTGCCCTGACGACGGTGGCGGCATGCCGCACACGCGCCAGCGTGCGCCCCAGTCGGTGCACAGCGCCTCGCGCAGCCGCGGCTGGTAGCCGGCGAGGTCGGCCGCGCTCAGGCGCCCGGGGTTGGACGGGTGCGCGCGCACGCGCGCCACGATGTCGGCTGCCACCGGGCCCTGGTGCAGCGCAGCGCTGCCCTGTGCCGCGATGGCCCGCAGCACCGTCGCCAGCGCCGGGTTGCGCAGCCGGTGGCCCACCGGGTGCGGCTGGCCATCGGCGCGGTAGAAATAGGCGGCGGCCAGCCGGTCTTGCCGCAGCGCCGGGTCGCCCTGCAGCTGCGTGAACAGCCGCGGGCTGACGGCAAAGCCGGCCTCCGCCAGCTCGATGGCCGGCTGCAGCAGCTGCGCCCAGGGCAGCCGGCCGTGGTCGCGGTGCGCCGCTTCCAGCATGCGCACGACGCCCGGCACACCCACCGGGCGTCCACCCACGATGGCCTGCAGCATCGGCAGCGGCTGGCCGTCGGGCTGCAGGAACAGGCGCTCGTCGGCCGCGGCCGGTGCGGTCTCGCGGCCGTCCCAGGCCTGCACCGCACGGCCGTCCCAGTGCAGCAGGAAGGCGCCACCGCCGATGCCGCTGGACTGCGGTTCCACCAGCGTCAGCACCATCTGCACCGCCACGGCAGCGTCCAACGCGCTGCCGCCGGCGCGCAGCATGCGGTGGCCGGCCTCGGCGGCCAGCGGGTTGGCGGCGGCCACGGCCTGGCGGCGCACTCGCCAGCCGGCCTTGTCGGTAGCGCCCGAGGCCACCTCGGGCATGGCCGGGGGCGCCTCGGCCACCGGCCGCGGCGGCGTGGCGCAAGCCCCCAACCAGAGAGCCGCGGCCAGCGCCAAGGGGAAGAGCAAGTTCATGCCCGCAGTATCGATGCGAAGCCACGCGCGACGGCCCCGTGACACGCGGGTGTGACACCTGTCGCAGCGTGACAGCCAACGAGCTGCGGGACAACCCGCGAGCCTTGCATGCCACGCCTGGGACGATGGCCGTCAAGGGGCTGCTGGCACGCCGCTTGCCCTTTCAACGGCATGATCGGCTCTTCGTCACCCCCGCTGCTCGGCGTCATCGCCAACCCGGTATCGGCACGCGACATCCGCCGCATCGTCGCCAACGCCGGCAACCTGCAGATCACCGACCGCGTCAACATCGTGCTGCGCCTGCTGCAGGCCGCACGCGCCGCCGGCGTGGCGCGCGCACTGCTGATGCCCGACCGCGGCGGCATCCGCGCGCTGCTGGAGCGCCACCTCCGGCGCGGTGACGACAGCCTGCCGGCGATCGACTGGCTCGACTTCGAGCCGACGTCCACCGTCGAAGACAGCTTCAACGCCGCGCGCAGGCTGCACGAGGCTGGCGCCGCCGCCATCGTCGTGCTGGGCGGCGATGGCACGCACCGCGCGGTGGTGCGCGAACTCACCGGCCGCGACGGCGCACCGCCGATCGCGGGCCTGTCCACCGGCACCAACAATGCCTTTCCGGAGATGCGCGAGCCCACCATCACCGGCCTGGCCGCCGGCCTGTTTGCCGCCGGGCGCATCGCCGCCGACGACGCGCTGCTGCCCAACAAGCTGCTCGAGGTGCTGATCCACCCCCGCGACGGCGGCCCGCAACGGCGCGACATCGCCATCGTCGACGCCGTCATCACGCACGACCGCAGCGTGGGCGCGCGCGCGCTGTGGAAGACCGGCTCGCTGGCGGCCGCCTACCTCGCCTTTGCCGAACCCGAGGCCATCGGACTGTCGTCGATCGGCGGCCTGCTGCAGCCGGTGGCGCGGCACGAGCGTGGCGGCCTGGCGGTGCAGCTGGCGGCTGACCCCGAGCACACGCTGCTGACGCTGCACGCGCCCATCGCACCGGGGCTGGTGCTGCCGGTGCCGGTGGCCAGCTGGCAGCGCCTGGCGCCCGACGAGCCGGTGACGGTGCAGCAGCAGGCCGGCACCGTGGCGCTGGACGGCGAACGCGAACTGGCCTTCGAGCCCGGCGACCGCGTCACCGTCACCCTGCGCGAGCGCGCCTTCTTCACCGTCGACGTGGCGCGCTGCATGGCGGCCGCCGCACGCGACGGTCTGCTCAGAGCCCCGCCCGCGGGCGCAACCCGTCCTCACCCCTGACCGACAAGGAGATACACGATGGCAGGCAACCCCTTCCCGCAGTCGCGCGACCAGCTGCTGCAGGCTTACCGCACGATGCGCACGATCCGAGAGTTCGAGGAACGGCTGCACATCGATTTCGGCCGCGGCGACATCCCCGGCTTCGTGCACCTGTATGCCGGCGAAGAGGCCGCCGGCACCGGGATCATGATGCACCTGAAGGACGGCGACCGCATCGCCAGCACGCACCGCGGCCACGGCCACTGCATCGCCAAGGGCGTGGACCCGCTGGCGATGATGAAGGAGATCTACGGCAGACGAGGCGGCAGCTGCGAGGGCAAGGGCGGCAGCATGCACATCGCCGATCTCGGCAAGGGCATGATGGGTGCCAACGGCATCCTCGGTGCCGGTGCGCCGCTGGTCTGCGGCGCCGCACTGGCGGCCAAATTCCGCGCCGGCAAGGGCCAGCCCAGCGACGTGGCGATCAGCTTCGTCGGCGACGGCGCCAGCAACCAGGGCACCTTCCTCGAGAGCCTGAACCTGGCCGCGGTGTGGAACCTGCCGGCGATCTTCGTCGTCGAGAACAACGGCTACGCCGAGAGCACCAGCCGCGACTACGGCACCGCGGTCGACAGCTATGTCGACCGCGCCGCGGGCTTCGGCCTGCCCGGCGTGACGGTGGACGGTACCGACTTCTTCGCCGTCCACGAAGCGGCCGGCGAGATCATCGCGCGCGCCCGCAAGGGCGGCGGCCCGGCGCTGCTGGAATGCAAGATGGTGCGCTTCCACGGCCACTTCGAGGGCGATGCGCAGACCTACCGCGCGCCGGGCGAGCTCGACGACATCCGCGTCAACCACGACTGCCTGAAGAAATTTGCCGCCGCTGTCACAGGCGCCGGCGTGCTGAGCGCCGCCGAGCTGCTGGCCATCGACCACGAGGTGCTGGGCCTGATCGAGCGCGCCGTCACCGAGGCCAAGGCCGCGCCGCTGCCGACACAGGCCGACCTGCTGACCGACGTCTACGTCAAATATTGAGGAGACCCCCACCATGGCACGCAAGATCAGCATGAAGCAGGCGATCAACGAGGCGCTCGACCAGGAGATGGCGCGCGACCCCTCGGTGATCGTGATGGGCGAGGACATCGTCGGCGGCGCCGGCGGCGACGGCGAGCGCGACGCCTGGGGTGGCGTGCTCGGCGTCACCAAGGGCCTGTATGCCAGGCATGGCGACCGGCTGCTGGACACGCCGCTGTCGGAATCGGCCTATGTCGGTGCCGCCATCGGCGCCGCGGCCTGCGGCATGCGCCCGGTGGCCGAACTGATGTTCGTCGACTTCATGGGCGTGTGCTTCGACCAGATCTTCAACCAGGCCGCCAAGTTCAAATACATGTTCGGCGGCAAGGCCGAGACGCCGGTGGTCATCCGTGCGATGTGCGGCGCGGGCTTTCGCGCCGCGGCGCAGCACAGCCAGATGCTGACGCCGCTGTTCACGCACATCCCGGGGCTGAAGGTGGTGTGCCCGAGCACACCCTACGACACCAAGGGCCTGCTGATCCAGAGCATCCGCGACAACGACCCGGTGATCTTCCTCGAGCACAAGAACCTCTACGGCTTCGAGGGCGAGGTGCCGGAAGCAAGTTATGCGATTCCGTTCGGCGAAGCCAATGTCGTGCGCGACGGGAAGCACGCCACCATCGTCACCTACGGGCTGATGGTGCACCGCGCGCTGGATGCCGCCGCCACGCTGGCCAAGGAAGGCGTCGAGCTCGAGGTCATCGACCTGCGCACGCTCAGCCCGCTGGACCTGGACACTGTGCTCGAATCGGTCGAGAAGACCGGCCGCCTGGTCTGCGTGGACGAGGCCAACCCGCGCTGCAGCATCGCCTGCGACATCTCGGCGCAGGTGGTGCAGCAGGCCTTCAAGGCACTGAAGGGGCCGATCGAGATGGTGACCGCGCCGCACACGCCGGTGCCCTTCTCGCCGGTGCTGGAGGACCTGTATATCCCGAGCGCGGCGCAGATCGTGGCCGCCGTCAAGCGCACGATGGCCGGAGGCCGGCAGTAATGGCGACGGCAGGCATCACGCCCATCGTCATGCCCAAATGGGGGCTGGAGATGCGCGAAGGCACGATCGCCGGCTGGCTGGTCGACGAAGGCACGCGCATCGAGGTGGGCCAGCCCATCCTCGATGTCGAGACCGACAAGATCTCCAATGCCGTCGAAGCGCCGGACCCGGGGCTGCTGCGGCGCCGGGTGGCCAAGGAAGGCGAAACGCTGCCGGTGAAGGCGCTGCTGGGCGTGCTGGCCGAGCCCGACGTGTCGGACGCCGACATCGACGCCTATATCGCCGCCTACGAGGTGCCGGCCGCCGGCGAGGGTGAGGACGAAGCCCCGGCCTTCACGTGGACCACGGTCGACGGCATCAAGGTGCGCCATGCGCGGCGCGGGCCCGAGACCGGCACGCCGGTGCTCTTCATCCACGGCTTCGGCGGCGACCTGGGCAACTGGCTGTTCAACCTCGACGCCATCGCGGAAGGCGCGCCGGTGATCGCGCTCGACCTGCCCGGCCATGGCCAGTCCGACCCGCGGCTGCCGGGCGCCACGCTGGCCGATCTGGCCGGTTTCGTGGCGAAGTTTCTCGATGCCATCGAGGTGCCGCGCGTGCATGCGGTGGGGCATTCGATGGGCGGTGCCATCGCCGCGCGGCTGGCGCTGGACCAGCCGTCGCGCGTGGCGTCGCTCGTCCTCGTCAACAGTGCCGGCCTGGGCGGCGAGATCAATGCCGCCTATATCGAAGGCTTCGTCGGTGCCACTTCACGGCGCGAGCTCAAGCCGGTGGTCGAGCAGCTCTTTGCCGATCCGTCGCTCGTCACGCGCCAGCTGATCGACGAACTGCTGAAATACAAGCGGCTCGACGGCGTGCCCGAGCTGCTGCAGGCGCTGTCGGCGTCGCTCTTCGCCGGTGGCCGCCAGGCCGAGCAGCCCGCGCTGGCGCTCGAGGGTTCCGGCGTGCCGCTGACGGTGGTCTGGGGCGAGGCCGACCAGGTGATCCCGGCTGCCCATGCACGGCAGGCACCGCCGGGCGCCAAGGTCAAGGTGCTGCCCGGCGCCGGGCACATGTCGATGATGGAAAAGGCTTCGGACTTCAACGCGCTGCTGCGTGGCCACCTCGCCGAATGCTGAAGAGGCGCATGCAATGCCCGCCTTCGGCTTCGTCACCGTGCACCGGCAGCCGCTGGCCGCCGGCGTGGCGCACGAGGCCGACTGGCTGGCCGGCAGCGCGGCGCTCGGCCTGGCCAGCGCGCACCTGTGGACGGCGCCGACGGGCATCGTCGTGCCGCGGCGCTACACCACCGCGCCCGGCTGGGCGCAGGCGGCGGCGGATGGCCACCATGGCGAGGTGCAGGTGCGCGCCTCGGGCGGCGGCCTGGTGCCGCAGGGGCCCGGCGTGTGGAACCTGAGCCTGGCCTGGCCGGCGCCCGGCGCCGTGCCCACCGGCACCGACGCCATCTACCGCGACCTGTGCGCCGCGCTGGCGGCCGCGCTCGCCCGGCTGGGCATCGCCGCGTCGCCGCAGACGGTGGCCGGGTCGTTCTGCGATGGCCGCTACAACCTGGCGGTGGACGGCCGCAAGCTCGTCGGCACCGCACAGGCCTGGCGCCGTGTGGGCGGCGTGCCGATGGTGCTGGCGCACGCGGTCATCGTCGTCGGCGCCGACCCCACCGAATTGACCGCGCGCGCCAATGCCTTCGAGGCCGCGCTGGCTACCGGCACACGCTACCGTGCCGATGCCCTGACCAGCGTCGCCCTGGCCACCCGCCAGCGCGACATCGAGGCCCGCACGCTCACCGTGCTGGCCGAACAATTCGCCCGCGTCGTCCCGCCGCGGGTCTTTGCATCGACGGAGAACCCCCATGGTGCTGCTTGAATTTGCGATGGCCCCCGGCGGCAAGGGCGAGAGCGTGAGCGAATATGTCGCGCGCATCCTCGACGTCATCGACCGCTCGGGCGTGCCCTACCAGCTCACGCCCATGGGCACCATCCTCGAAGGCGACTGGGACGCGGTGATGGGCGTCGTCACCGCCTGCTTCAAGGCGCTGGAGAGCGACTGCACGCGCATCGGCATGAACCTGAAGGTCGATTACCGCGCCGGGCCGGGCGGCCGGCTGAAGAGCAAGACCGAAAGGATCGAGCAGCGGCTGGGGCGCAAGCTCGCGACCTGATCAGGCCTGCGACGGCTGCGCGCCCAGCAGCAGGTCGTTCAGGTGCAGCCCGGCCAGTTGCTGGATGCCGCGCCCGATCCACCACAGCAGCGCCATCGACATCACCATCGTGGGCAGCGCAATGGCCGGCCAGCTCACCAGCGTGAAGCGGCCGAGCTCGGCGTTGAAGGCCTCGGTGCCCGCGGGGCTGCTGACCAGCCAGCGCGCCAGCACGTAATTGAGCGCGGCCGAGACGGCGAAGGTCGACGACAGCCACAGCGTGGCCTGGCGCATGCGCTGCGCGAAGGCCTCGGTGGCACCGCGCGCCACCAGCGCCGCGTGCAGGCGCGGCACGTCGAACAGGCTGGGCTGCAGCAGCAGCGCGTGGATCAGCGGCTTGCGGGTAAACGCCGACACCGCCACCGCCAGGCCCAGCAGCGCCGGCACGCCGGCTTCCTTGACGGCAAACCACGAGCCGTCGAGCCGCAGCAGCCCGATGCCGCCGGTGAGCAGCGTGCTCACCAGCCCGATGGCGGCCAGGGTGCCGAAGCCGCGCCGCTGCCACCAGCCGTTCAGGCCCCAGCCCAGCGGAAAAGCCAGCGCCAGCGCCAGTGCACCGGTGGGGCCCAGCCTGTCGGCGCCGCTGGCCTGCATCAGCACGACCGAGGGCAGCAGGATGGTGACGGCGATCTCGAGCCAGGGGCTGGGCGCTGCGGTGCGGGTCATGAGGGCTCGATGATGCCGCGGACAGGCTGGCCCGTCGGCGCCAATGGATTCGCCCGCCGCGGCAGGGCAGGCGCGGTAGAGTGCCGCCTTCCAGACGCGGCCCGAGCCGCGCGGTCAGGAGACGAGGCATGGAACTGCGACAGCGCGAGCACATCGCCACCGTGATGCGTCTGGCCGGCGAAGGCGTGCCGCTGCCGGCGGCCGATGGCCCCGACCTCGTGATCGCCGACAGCTGGGCGCGCTGCGTGCATCAGCACGGCCTGGACCCCACGCGCATGCAGGAGGCGGTGATCCTGCCGCACCACCGCGTGCGCGAGCACCAGGAGCGCCTCGACGAATTTCTGCGCATCGCCCGCCACGGCCTGGAGGCGATGTACCAGCAGGTGGCGGGCATGGGCTATTGCGTGCTGCTGACCGATGCGCGCGGCGTCACCGTCGATTTCATCGGCGACCTGCAGCTCGACGCCACGCTGCGCAAGGCAGGCCTGTACCTGGGCAGCGACTGGAGCGAGCACCACGCCGGCACCTGCGGCGTGGGCACCGCCATTGCCACCGGCCAAGCGCTGACGGTGCACCAGGGCGACCATTTCGACGCCACGCACATCCCGCTGACCTGCACCGCGGCACCGGTCTACGACCCGCTGGGGCGGCTCAATGCCATCCTCGACATCAGCGCGCTCACCTCGCCGCAGGTCAAGAGCAGCCAGCACCTGGCGCTGCAGCTGGTCCGGGTCTATGCGCAGCGGGTGGAGAATGCCAATTTCCTGCGCTGCTTCCGCAACGACTGGGTGCTCAAGCTGCATCCCAGCCCCGAATTCATCGAGATCAGCCCCGACCACCTGGTGGCGCTGGACGGCAACGGCCGCATCGTCGGCCACAACCGCGCGGCGCAGCTGATGCTGGAGGCTGAGCACGGCAGCACCGTGCTCGGCCTGCCCTTCGAGCAGCTGTTCAATGCGCGGCTGGACGACCTGGGCCGCTTTCTGCGCGCCATGCCCGGCGAGCACCGCGCGGTGACGCTGTCGCGCAGCGGCCGTGTGCTCTTCCTGCATGCCGTGCCGCCGCCCAGCCGCTGGGGCAGCGCCGGCGCGCCGGCGGCCGTCGACCCCGCGGTGCCGCCGGCGCTGGCGCGGCTGTCGGGCGGCGATGCGGCGCTCGACCGCCAGATCCAGCGCGCCGCGCGGCTGGTGGACACGCCGGTCAGCGTGCTCATCACCGGCGAGACCGGCAGCGGCAAGGAATTCCTGGCCAAGGCATTGCACGAAGCCGGCCAGCGCCGCGCCAAGCCCTTCGTCGCCGTCAACTGCGCCGCCATCCCCGAGACGCTGATCGAGAGCGAGCTCTTCGGCCACCTGCCCGGCAGCTTCAGCGGTGCGCGCCTGAAGGGCAAGACCGGGCTCATCCAGGAGGCCGACGGCGGCACGCTCTTCCTCGACGAGATCGGCGACATGCCGCTGCCGCTGCAGGCGCGGCTGCTGCGCGTGCTGGCCGAGCGCGAGGTGCTGCCCATCGGCGCCACGCGCGCGGTGAAGGTCGACGTGCGCGTGATCGCCGCCACCCATGCCGACCTGCAGGCGCTGGTGCGCGAAGGGCGCTTCCGCGACGACCTCTACTACCGGCTGGCCGGTGCCCACCTGCTGCTGCCGCCGCTGCGCCAGCGCGGCGACCTGCCCTGGCTGGTGCACAAGCTGCTGCGCGAGGCCGGCCGCCGCGTGCAGCTGGGCGCCGACGCCGAACCCTGGCTGCGCGCGCACGACTGGCCGGGCAACCTGCGCGAGCTGAAGAACGTGATCGACTATGCCAGTGCGATGGCCGGCGACGGCGGCGTCATCGGCGTGGCCGACCTGCCCGATGCGCTGCTGGCCGCGGCCGCGCGGGCGGCGCCGGCGAGCGCGGCCGACGCCGCCGCACGGCCGACCGAAGCGCGGCTGCTGCTGCAGTACCTGCGCGCGGCGCGCTGGAACATCAGCGCCGTGGCGCACCAGCTGGGCGTGGCGCGCATGACGGTCTACCGTCGCATGCAGCGCTGGGGCATCACGCCCCCGGGGCGCGGCGAGCGCGACGACTGATATCAATCGCGTCCGGCTTCGACGATGGCGCGTGCCAGCGCCGCCGGCTGCGTAAACCAGGCCTCGTGGCTGCCGGCGCATTCGATGTAGCGGAACAGCCCCAGCCGTTCCGACAGCCGCGGGTGCCAGGGCATGCTCGCCGGCAGCGCGGTGTCGAGCACGCAGTTGACGTAGGACTTGCCCACGCCCAGCGCCGCCATCGGCTGCGCCATCACCACCGGCTCGGTGAAGGTGCGGTAGGGGTGCGGATTGAGCTGGTCGAAGGCCTGCTGCGCCAGGGCGTGGTCGGCGTCGTTGATGAACGCCTCGCGCCAGATCGGAAACGGCAGCATCACCGCGTTGCCGCTGGCGGCGGCGATGCCGTCGAACAGCGCCCGGTAATGCGGCGGCACCAGGTCGTTGAGGCACTCGCCGGGTTGTGGCACGAAGGCGTTGACATAGACCATGCGCGCCAGCCGCGGCAGCAGCCGCTCGGCCGCGCCCGACAGCACCATGCCGCCGTAGCTGTGGCCGACCAGCCGCACCTGGCGCAGGTCCTGCGCCTCGACAAAATCGACGAGCGAGGCCACCGCATCGGCCAGCCCGGTGCGGGCGCGGTCGTCGCTGGGGCGGTTGCCGGCCAGCGTGGGGCACAGCACGGTGTGGCCGGCCGCGCGCATCTCGCGCGCGACCGCTTCGAGCTGGGCGCCGGTGTGCCAGGCGCCGTGGACGAGGACATAGGTGTCGGCCAAGAGGTGTCTCCGGTTGGGTGTGACAGCCGGGCCCAGTGTGGCACTGGCCGGGCCGGCCGCGGCGCGCAGGCGCCCGCGCGGGGCCCGTCGCCAGCGCCAGCAGCGCCCCCAGCGGGTCGTCGAGCAGCGCCGTCGGCAAGGGTGGCGCCAGCGCCAGCTCGGGCTGCAGTTGCTGCACGAAGGCCGACAGTGCGGCCCCGAAGCCCCGGCGAGCGTCGATGCGCAGCACCGACGGCACGGCCGCGTCGGGCAGCCAGCGGCGCCGACACCAGCCCGGCCGCAAAGTCGCACGGCCTCGGCATGGCGATGTCCATCTCCAGAAAGCCCTCGCACACGGCGCCGATCCAGCAGTCGAGCCGCGGCGACGGTGTCGCGGCGTCGGTGGACCAGCGCTGGAGGCGGGTGTCGGGCGTCATCAGCGGGCATCGTCGTCAGCCGACGGCGCGCAGGGCAAGCGAGCAAACCCTCACCGATGCCGGGCGCTGATGGGCGGTTCGCCTATCCTCGCGCGCCATGGCCGATGTCAGACCACAATCCCTCCGCCCCGACGCGTCGCCGCTGCGCGGCGTGCTGATGGTGCTGCTGGCCGCGCTGTGCTGGGGCACCACCGGCACCGCGCAGAGTTTCGGCAGCGGCGCCACCAGCGCCTACTGGGTGGGCGCGCTGCGGCTGCTGGCCGCGGGCGCCTTCTTCGCGCTGCTGCTGGCGGGCACGGGCGGTGCGGCTGCGCTGGCACGCCTGCCGCGCGGCCCGGTGCTGCTGGCCGGGCTGGGCATGGCGGCCTACAACCTCGCCTTCTTCGCCGGCGTCAAGGCCACCGGCGTGGCGGTGGGCACGGCGGTGGCGCTGGGCAGCGGGCCGATCTGGGCCGGGCTGCTGCAGGCGCTGGGCGGCCAGCGCCCGCCGGCGCGCTGGTGGGCCGGCACCGCGCTGGCCGTGGCCGGCGGCAGCGTGATGGTGGGCAGCGGCGGCGCGGGTGCGCAGCCGCTGTCTGCGCTGGGCATCGGGCTGTGCCTGCTGGCCGGGCTGTCGTATGCCGGCTATGCGCTGGTCAATGCACGCCTGGTGGCGGCGGCAGCGCCGGCGCCGGTGACGGCCGCGGTCTTCGGCGTCGCCACGCTGATCGCGCTGCCGGCGGCGGGCTGGATCGCCGGCGTGCCGCAGCTGGCGCCGCGCGACGGCCTGGTCGTGCTCTGGCTGGGCCTGGTGGCCACCGGCGTGGCCTACCTGCTGTTCAGCCACGCGCTGCGCCACGTCAGCGCCGCCACCGGCGTCACGCTGGCGCTGGCCGAACCGGTGACGGCCTTCGTGCTGGCGGTGCTGGTGGTGGGCGAGCGCCCCGGCTGGGCCGCCGCCGGCGGTGGCATGCTGGTGCTGGCCGGGCTGCTGATCGTCGTCGTCGCAGAGCTGCGCGGAACGTCGGCCTAGGCGCAGGCCGCGCAGCCCGCACCCTGGCGTGCGTCACACCTTCCACGCTGGCCCGCGCGCCCAGTCGACGAAGGCCGTGATGTCGTCGTGGCACTGCGGGTGCGTGGCCTTCACCGCGGCCGCCACCTCCACCATCACGTCGAGCGGGCGCTGCTGTTCGGACTGCGTCGGCCCGGTGTTGCGTCCGGCCGCATAGGCCTCGAAGGCGCCCGCCACGTCGCCGCGCAGCAGCCGGAACTGCGCCAGGTCCGCATAGGCCCACCACTCGTCGGCGCGCGCGCCGAGCACCTGGCGCTCCAGCCGCGCCACCAGGCGGTCGATGTCCTCGCGCGTCTTGGCGTCGTTCAGCGTCGTGCGGCCCAGCACCAGCGACAGCAGCACCGAATTGCCCAGGTTGTAGGTGGTGGTGGCCTCGGCGCCTTCGACGGCGGCGCCGGCCTGGTATTCCGACAGGGCCTCGTCCATGTGCTGCCGGCGGCGCTGCACGCCGCCCTTCATGCCGTGCGTGTCGGCCAGTTCGGCGGCCAGCTGCTGCCGGCGCTCGGGGTCCAGGTCGGGTTCGGCCAGCAGGCCCTCGAGCGCCGATTCGGCCCGTTCCAGGGCCTCCAGTGCCGCCTCGAGGCGGTCGCGGTTGCGCAGCGCCACCGCCTGCTGCTTGAGCTCGCGGATGTCCTGCAGCGGATCGAATTTCATCATCGCGTTCACTCCGGTTGGTCGAGCACGGCCTCGATCTCCTGCCGCAGCCCCGGCGGCATGTCGGCGGTGCGGGACGGGTGGCGCTCGAACAGCTGCCGCGCCGAGCGCCGCAGCGCCTGGCGCGCGCCGGCATCGGCCGGCAGGTCGCCATGGCGGTGGCGGATGAACAGAAAGGCCGCCAGCAGGCGGTCGAACTCGGCCTGCTCCTCCAGCGCGGTGAGCCGCGCATTGCCGGGGTACAGGCCCACCGGCTTGACGCTGCTGCCCAGCGCCTCGCGCGCAAACAGCTGCGCCGAGTCGAGCAGCTCGAGAAAGACCGGCTGCGCCGCCGGTTCGGCCTCGACCGGAATCGCTTCGCTGACGCAGCGGTAGAGCGAGCCGCCGGCCGGGCCATCGGTGGCCAGCGTGGCGTTGGGCCCGTAGGCGCAGCCCCAGGCCGGTTCCACCAGCACGTCCTGGCCGAGGTCGTAGCGCAGCGTCTCGGGCACCAGCAGGCGCAGCAGCGCCAGCCGCGCAGGGTCGGTCTCGGCGTCGGCCGCCTGGCGCTCGACGATGCAGGCCGTGGGGTGGCGCGACACCACCAGGCGCACGCCGAGTTCGAACAGCACGGCGTCCGACCAGCCGGTGAGGTCGACGACACAGCTCCTGGCGCGCCGCATCTCCTCGTAGATGGCGCGGCTGACGAGCTGCGGCGAATTGAGCTCGAAGCTGCGCGCCACGCCCAGCGCGCCCGCCGGCGTCGCCGTGCTCGCCAGCCGGGCCTTGAGGTTTTCCCACTGATTCTTCAGCGCCTCGCTCAGCACCGGCCAGTTGCGCTGCTGGTAGCCGGGGTCGAACGAGCACAGCACCAGCACACCGTCTTCGGGCGGGCGCACGCCGCGCCGCGCCACCGGCAGCCGGCGCACGGCCTCGTAGACCGGCAGGTCGACGTGGTGCGGCGATTCCAGCGCTTCCAGCGCGCGCACGATGCGCGTCAGCAGCATCGGCACCGGGTGCAGCCGCTCGTCGAGAAGCTGGGCCTGGCGCGCCGAATGGGCCACGATGTTGGCGTCCATCAGGTTGAAGGGCACGCCCAGCGGGTCGCCCACGGCATAGTCGCCACCGATCGACAGGATGGTGACGCCGCGGCGCACCACCGCACGGATGCCCAGCAGCAGCATCACCGCGGGCTCGAAGCCGGTGGCGTCGAAGACCGCGACCTGCGCCTCGCACAGCCAGCGCGTGGCGTCGAGCAGCGCCGCCTCGCTGGCCACCGCGGCTTCGGCGTCCAGCGCCTGCGGCGCGCCCAGCGCCTGGCCCGGCAGCTTGTCGCGCACCGCGCTCGCCACCGACAGCAGGCGCCGCTTGGCCTGCGCATCGGCCCGCGAGCGCACGACGAGAAAGTCGCTGCGCGGCGGCGGGCCGAACCAGTCGGCCGGCAGCGGCAAGGCCGCCGGCGGCAGCCGCGCACCGGACAGCGCCGCCACCGGACAGGCCCACACCGTGCCGGCCACCGTGACCGGGCGCGGCCGGCCCTGGCCGTCGAGCACGCTGCCCTGTGGCGTGGCGCGCAGCAGCCCCACCACCCGGTCGTCGACCACGCAGGGCGAGCCCGACAGCCCGTGCAGCGGTGCCCCCTGCCCGGCCGCAGCCTCCTGGCAGAAGAGCTGCAGCGCCGGCATGCGCACAGCCTGTGAAGCGGCGGCGTCGCGCACCTGGCCGTGGACCACCAGCCCCTGCGCCACCAGGCCCGGAAAGCCGTAGGCCGTCCAGTCGGCGTTGTCGGCCACCACCGCGGCGGGGCGCAGCGGTGGCACGGTGGGCGGCTGCGCGCAGCGCAGCAGCGCCCAGTCGGCGGCGTCGTCGTGCGCCAGCAGCGTGGCGTCGGTGTCGTGCCCGATGTCGGCAAACTCCAGCCGCACGCGCAGCGCCGCGGCCGCCGGGTCCACCGCTGGCGCAGCGGCCACCGGCGCCACCACATGCCAGGCGGTCAGCGCCAGGCCTTCGCCGATGAAGAAGGCGCTGCCGAGCCAGGCGCCGGCGGCAGCGGCCGGGTCCCGCACGCGCGCCACCGCGCGCTTGAGGGCCTGCAGGTCGGTGCTCATCGTCGGCGCCTCGCTCAGTCCAGCCCGGCCCCGGCGTCGAAGCGGCACAGCCTTGCGTCGGTGCAGCGCCCGGCCTCGTCGATCGCACAGCGCGCAAAGCGGGGGTCGAAGGCCAGATGGTCGTCGTGCCGACCGCCGCGCAGGTCGTCGACGAAGCGATCGAGCGCCGCGCGCGCGTGCGCACGGTCAGCGGCAAAGAGACCGGCCGGCAGCTTCATCAGATCGGCCCAGGTGCCGGTATTGAGGTAGACCGCGCCGCCGGCCAGCGGCACCTGCTTGGCCAGGTGCGTATGGCCGAAGACGACAACCCGGAAACCGCCGTCGGCCAGCGCCTGCGCAGGGCGCAACCAAGCCGGCTGCTCGACCGCGGGGTCGAAGGAGGTGTCGTGCTGCAGCGTGCGCAGCGCATCCAGCAGCACCTGCAGCCGGCGGTCCCAGGTGGCGGCGTCGAAGCGCTCGCGCAGCAGCGACCCCACCCGCCGCCAGGCGTTGCCGAGACCATCGCCCAGGCCGATCGGCGATTGCGCCGGCATCGCCGCGCCCTGCGCCAGCTGCTGCAGCGCCGCCAGCTGCGCGCCCGGCAGCCGGCCGGCCAGCATCTGCGCCAGCGCATCCTGGGGGCCGGCAGCAGCCGTTGCGGGCGGGGTGATGCCGATCTGGCCAGCGTGCACCGGCTGCGCGGGTTCGGTCGGCTGCTGGCGACCGGCTTCGGCCTTCAGCCGCCACAGGGTCCACAGCCGTTCGATATCGGCGGCCAGGCCCGGCTCGAGTGCGATCAGCAGCGGCACCACCGCCTCGGTCTCGGGCTTGAGCAGGTCGACGAAGGGGTAGTCGCGCTTGATCGGGTTCATCACCTGCTGCACCAGACGGCTGCCCGGCGGCGGCTCGAAGCCGTCACCGTCGGGCACGCGCTGGCGGCGCGACTGTGCACTGCGCACGCGGCGCAGGCGGTCGTGGTCGATGACGTTGAAGCCGTCGTAGCGGTTGCCATGCTCGATCAGCACGTCGCCGACCGCGTGCGCCTGGCCGTCGACGATCCAGCGCAGCCGGCCGCGGCTGTCGGCCGCGCCGAGGTCGGCCTCGATCCGCGCGCGCACGGCGGGCAGGCTCAGCTCGACATCGTGGTTGCCCAGCAGCAGCGTCAGGTCGCCACCCTGGTGCAGCAGTTCGCGCAGGGCGTCGAAGAAGGGCCGCTCCTGGTCACGGATCTCGACATAGGCCTGCAGCGCCTCGGCCGGGTCTTCGATGAAGGCGCGCCAGGGCTGGTCGGGCTGCGGGCCTTCCTGCGCCAGGAAGTCGACGATGTCGCCGTTGATGACCAGTTCCAGGCGGCTCGCGGCGCGCGTGTCGGCGGCGCGGACGGCGAGCCGATGGATAAACTCGCTCAGCAGGGGCACATGGGTGTTGATGCGAAAGCCCCGCGCAGGCGGCACACCGACGCGGCCGCCCAGGTGCAGGTCGGAGATAACGTACAACACCAGCGGCCGGACGGGCATCCATAAACCCCCTGGCCGCATGATGCGCGCCCGTTCGCCGCGCGGTCAATGGCCGTCGGGGGGATGGCCGGCGCCGCCTACACGCTGCGCGCGGCCCAGGCGCCGAAGATCCGGTGCAGCTGTGCCAGCCCGTCGGTCAGCGCCGCCGGGCCGGGCTGCAGGATGTCGCAGGACTTGATCTCGTGCAGCTCACCGTCTCGCACCGCGGGCACGTCGGCCCAGCCCGTGCGGGCGGCCACCTTCTCGGGCCGGAATTTCTTGCCGCACCACGAGCCGACGATGACATCGGGCGCACGCCGCGCGGGCTCCAGCCCGTCGGCGATGACGCGGTCGCGGCCCATGCGCTGCACGGCCAGCTCGGGGAAGACATCGTCGCCGCCGGCGGTGCCGACCAGCTGCGACACCCACTCGATGGCGCTGATCATCGGCTCGTCCCATTCCTCGAAATAGACGCGCGGCCGGCGCGGCCACGCCGCGGCCGTGGCGCGCATCGCCTCGTGGCGCGCCTGGCATTCGGCGATCCAGGCCCCCGCACGCTCGCTCGCACCCACCAGCGCGGCCACGCGGCGCATCGTCTGCAGGATCTCGGCCACGCTGCGCTGGTTGGTGATCCACACCTCGAGCCCGGCGCGGATCAGCTTGTCGGCCAGCGCCGCCTGCATGTCGCTAAAACCGATCACCAGGTCGGGCCGCAGGTCGATGATGCGGTCGACCTTGCCGTCGAGGAAGGCGCTGACGCGCGGCTTTTCCTGCCGCGCGCGGCGCGGCCGCACGGTATAGCCGCTGATGCCGACGATGCGGTCCTGCTCACCCAGCAGGTACAGCCACTCGGTGGTCTCCTCGGTCAGGCAGACGATGCGTTGCGGGCCCATCGGTCGATGCTACAGATCGGGCAGCGCCACCCAGCGCTCACCGCCCGGGCCCGGCACGGCGGCGATGCGCAGGCTGCCCTGGAAGACCTCGACGATGGCGGCGTGCAGCCGCGCATCGCCCGGCTCGCCATCGGCCACCAGCCGGCCATCGGCCATCACCAGCACGCGGTCGGCCTGCAGCGCCAGCGTCAGGTCGTGCATCACCGCGGCCACCGCGGCACCACCGCGGGCGCGCAGGCGCAAGCTGCGCAGCAGCGCGCGCTGGTGCGGGGCATCCAGGTGCGTCGTGGGTTCGTCCAGCAGCAGCACCGCAGCCTGCACCGCCAGTGCGCGCGCCAGCAGCACGCGCTGGCGTTCACCGCCCGACAACTCGCTCAGGCGCCGGTGCGCCAGCGCGGCGCATTCGGTCTCGGCCAGCGCGGCATCGACGGCAGCCTCGTCGGCGGCGTCGGTGGCGCCGAACAGGCCCTGCCGCGGCAGCCGGCCCAGGCGCACGACGTCGCGCACCGCGATGTCGCCGTCGGATTCGCCGATCTGCGCCAGCCAGGCCAGGGCCCGGGAACGTTCACGCGGCGGCCAGTCGGCCAGCGCCCGGCCCTGCAGCCAGACCTCGCCGCGCGCCGGCGGATGCAGCCCCGCCAGCAGCGCCAGCAGGCTGCTCTTGCCGGCGCCATTGGGGCCGACGAGCGCCGCCCACTGCCCGCGCGCCAGCGCCAGCGAGACGCCGTCGACGACGGCGCGGCCGCCGCGGCGCAACAGCAGATCCTGCGCCTGCAGCGCGGGTGTCATCGTTTCAGCCGCGGCTGCGCCGGCGCAGCAGCACCAGCAGGTAGAGGCCGCCGAAGACCGCCGTCAGCATGCCCACCGGCAGCTCCAGCGGCGCCAGCAGGCTGCGCGCGGCGACATCGGCCGCCAGCAGCAGCACGCCGCCGGCCAGCGCTGCCAGCCCCAGCAGCGGGCCGTGCGTGACGGTGACGCTGCGCCGCACCAGGTGCGGCGCCACCAGGCCGACGAAGGCCACCAGCCCGACCTGCGCCACCGCGGCGCCGGTGGCCAGCGCCATCAGGCCGACCAGCAGCACGCGCACGCGCGGCAGCGGCAGGCCCAGGCTGGCCGCGGTGGCGTCGCCGAGCACCAGCGCGTCGAGCGCCCGCGCCATCGACACCGCCAGCGGCAGCGCCAGCGCCAGCACGGCCGCCAGCACGGCCACGCTGGACCAGCCCAGGAAGCTGGTGCTGCCGAGCAGAAAGACCTGCTTGCCGCGCAAGGCCTCGGGCGAGAGCATCACGATGCCGTCGGCGATGGCGGTGAGCAGCACACCCACCACCACGCCCGACAGCAGCAGCACGGTCGGCCGGCCGGCGCCGCGCGCCATCGCCAGTGTCAGGCTCACGCCGGCCAGCGCGCCGACGAAGGCGGCGCCGACCAGACCCAGGCGCAGCAGCGCCTCGGTCAGCGCGCCGGCGATGCTGACGCCCAGCAGGCCGCCGGCCGCCAGCACCATCACCACGCCCAGGCCGGCGCCGGCCGCCGAACCCAGCAGGTACGGGTCGGCCAGCGGGTTGCGGAACAGGCCCTGCGCCAGCGCACCGGCCAGCCCCAGCAGCGCACCGGCAGCCAGCGCGCCCAGGCTGCGTGGCGCGCGGATGTCGCGGATCAGCGGCGCATCCTCGGTCCAGCGCCAGCCGATGCCTTCACTGCCCGCCGCCAGGCCCAGCGCCAGCAGGGCCAGCGCCGCCGCCAGCAGCAGCAGCGCCAGGCGCGAGGCATCGAGCCGCGCACCCGGCAGCGGCAGCACCGCCGGGGCCGTACCGACGAGCGGACGGCCGCCGTTCATGGTGCGCGGCTCCCGCGGTCGTTCAAGCCGGCCAGACAGTCCACCAGCGCCTCGGCCGCTTCGGCCAGGCGCGGGCCGGCGCGCACCAGCGCGTCGTAGGGCGCCGGTGCAAAGCCGCATTGCGCCCCGGTCTGCAGCGCGCGCAACTGCCGCCAGCCGGGGCGCTGCGGCATCTCGGCCAGCGCGGCGGCCGCGGCCATCACCACCTCGGGCTGAGCGCGCAGCACGAATTCCGGGCTGAGCTGCGGAAACGGCCCCATCGCCGCCGGCACGATCGTGGCCAGCCCCAGCCGCGCCAGCAACTCGCCGATGAACGAGGCCTCGCCGGCCGCAAACGGCGTCGACGCGACCTCGAAATAGACCCGCTGGCCACGCCGTGGCGCCGGCACGCGGGCCGCGGCCGCATCGACGCGGGCATTCAGCGCCTGCCACAGCGCCGGCCCGGCGGGCGCGTCGCCCAGCGCCAGCGCCACGCGCTCGATCACGCGCCGCGTCTGCTCGAGCGTGGCCGGCTCCAGCGCCAGCACGCGCAGACCCAGCGACGCCAGCCGGTCGACCGCGCGCGTGCTGGTGGCGGCCAGCACCAGGTCGGGCTTGAGCGCGACGATGCGCTCGATCTGCGCATCGTCCAGGCCGCCCAGCTTGGGCAGGGCCTGCACCTCGCGCGGCCAGTTGCTGTAGCGGTCGGTGCCGACCAGGCGGGCACAGGCACCCAGCGCGCACACCGTCTCGGTCAGCGACGGCGACAGCGTCACCACGCGCTGCGGCGCGGCCGGCACGTCGACCGCCCGGCCGCGGTCGTCGATGACGATGGCGGCCAGGGCCGGCAGCCACGCCAAGAGGCCGAACGTCGGGCCCAGCACGCCAGCAGCCAGCCGCCAGCGCATCTCAGAACCCCTGGCCCTGGTAGCGCAGGCCGACCCAGGCCTGGCGGCCGAGCGACTGGTAGTCGCGCGCCGGTTCGACGTCGCGGTCGGTGGCGTTCAGCAGCTTCGCCTCCAGCTGCCAGGCCGGCGCCAGCTGCACGCGCGCCTTCAAGTCCAGCGTGGCATAGGCCGCCAGCATGCGCCCGCCCTCGGGCCGCGCGCCGACGCGCACCAGCTCGGCGCCGGCCGACCAGCGCGGCTGGCGCCAGTCGGCGGCCAGCGTCTGCTGGTGCGCGGCGCGCCGGGTCAGGCGGGCGCCGGTGGCGCTGTCGGTGGCGTCCAGGAAGTCGGCCGTGCCGCGCAGCGACAGCGCACCCCACTGCGCCCCGCCCGAGAGCGTGGCGCCCTGCAGCCGTGCGCGGCCGATGTTGCGCGCGCAACCGTAGTCGTAGGCCGGCCCCGGCGGGCACCAGCTGCGGTCGGGTTCGTAGCCGATGAGGTCGCGCACGCGGTTGCGGTAGACGGTGAGTGCGGCATCGGCGCGGTCGCCGCGCCATTCCAGGCCGAGCTCGGCGCTGCGGCCGCGCTCGGGCCCGACCGTGGGCACGCCGTAGCCGGGGTAGACGAGGTCGTTGAAGCTCGGCGCGCGGAAGGTCGTGCCGACCAGGCCGCGCAGCCGCAGACCGCCACCCAGCGCCCAGGCGGCACCCACGCGGCCGGTATCGACGCTGTCGTAGACCGAGTTGTCGTCGTGCCGCCATTCGGCCTGCAGGCTCAAGCGCCCGAAGCGGCCGGCATAGGCCAGTGCCAGCGCGTCGTTGTCGCGCTCGACGTCGCCGGCATAGCTGGTCGAGCGGGCCTCCTCCACCAGGTGGCTGAGCGCCAGCGTCAGCGTGTGTGCGGCCAGCGGCTGCCAGGTCAGCTGGGCGTCGATGCCGCGGCGGTCGGTGCGGAAGCGGTCGGTCACGCTGGCGCCGCTGGCCAGGTTGCTGCGCTGATCCGACACCAGCAGCTGCGTGCGCCAGGCCTCGGACCAGCGGGCCTCGTGCCGCAGCGCGACCGAGCGCAGCTCGGTGCGGCTGCGGAAGTCGCCGCTGGCATCCTGCGCATAGGTCGGTGGCAGGTATTCGCTGCCGTCGTAGCGCGACTTCAGCACCGCATCCAGCACCTGCAGCGACAGCCGCTGGCCGTCGACCGGCCGCCAGCCGATCTGCGCCTGCGCGCTGCGGCGTGAGTAGCCATCGTCGTCGGGGTTGTGGTTGCCGAACAGGTCGCCCGGGCGCAAGGCCGAGACACCGGTCTGCCGCTCGCCGGCGAGGCCGGCCGACAACTCGACCGGACCGACGCCGCCGCTGGCCGCGGCCGAGGCCTCGCGCGTGCCGTAGCCACCGGCGGCGACATGGCCCGACAGGCGCAGCGGCCCGCCGCCGCGGCGGGTGAAGATCTGCACCACGCCGCCGACGGCGTCGGCGCCATAGAGGCTGGAGCCAGGGCCGCGCAGCACCTCGATGCGCTCGATCTGCCCCAGGCTCAGCGCCTCCAGCTCGGGCAGGCCGGCGGTGGCGGCGCCGATGCGCACGCCGTCGATCAGCACCAGCGTATTGCCGCTGCCGGCGCCGCGGATGAAGAGCCCGGCATTGGCGCCGGGCGGGCCGCTGCGCGAGAGCTGCAGGCCGGCCTCGCGGCGCAGCAGGTCCTCGAGCGAATCGGCGGCCGAGCCGCGCAGGCGCTCGCCGTCGATGACGATCACGTCACCGGCCAGTCGATCGCGCGCCAGTGCCTCGCGGGCGCCGGTGACGACGATGGTGGAAGCATCGGCCCCAGGCTGCGCCGACGCGGGCGACCAGGGGGACAGACAGGTCAGGCAGGATACAGCGGCCGGCAGCAGCGCGCGGCGCAGGGAAGGATCAACGGACACATGGGCCTTTCGACCGCACACCCCGTGCGGCCCGGTTCGATTGCCGCCGGCCCTGTGGCGCATGCCGACACCGCGGCGGGCAAGGCGCCGCCGTCGTGCCCGACCCTGCCCACCGCAAGACCAGCGTCCCATGCACCGGGCCGGTATCCGGGCTCGCGAGTGGCTGCAGGGCATGACCCTGCCGCAAGCGCCGCACGCCTTCCCAGGGCCACGGACGATTCGTCCGCGGACCCCAGTGGCTGTCTTCGCGCAGCGCTCCTCGCTGACCGTTGCGGGGGCAGCGCCGGAATCGGTGCGGGGACCCTGCATGCAGCACTGCATGACAGGGGCCTCGCCCTCACCGGCTTCCCGTTCAACCCTTCACCTCAACGTGGTGTCGGGCACCTGGTGCAAGCGGGGTCAGTCTAACAGTGGCCTCCCGGCGCCCAACTGACGCCGATCAGAGACCGGCGCCCCCGGACCCCCCGCCTATAATCACCGTTTACCACCACGGCAGATGCAGAGCGCCCCGCGCCCGCGCGCTGCCGACCCACATGACCAAGTACGTCTTCGTCACCGGCGGTGTGGTGTCCTCGCTGGGCAAGGGCATCGCGGCAGCCTCGCTCGCGGCCATCCTCGAGTCGCGCGGCCTGAAGGTCACGCTGATCAAGCTGGACCCCTACCTCAACGTCGACCCGGGCACGATGAGCCCGTTCCAGCACGGCGAGGTCTTCGTCACCGACGACGGTGCCGAGACCGACCTCGACCTCGGCCACTACGAGCGCTTCATCACCACGCGGATGAAGCGCAGCAACAACTTCACCACCGGCCAGATCTACAAGAGCGTGCTCGAGAAGGAGCGCCGCGGCGACTACCTGGGCAAGACGGTGCAGGTGATTCCGCACGTCACCAACGAGATCCAGGACTACGTGCGCCGCGGCGCCGTCGACGTCGACGTGGCCATCGTCGAGATCGGCGGCACGGTGGGCGACATCGAATCGCTGCCCTTCCTGGAGGCGGTGCGCCAGATGAGCCTGAAGCTCGGCGCCGCCCATTTCGCCTTCGTGCACCTGACCTACGTGCCCTGGATCGCCGCCGCCGGCGAACTGAAGACCAAGCCCACGCAGCACACGGTGCAGAAGCTGCGCGAGATCGGCATCCAGCCCGACGCGCTGCTGTGCCGCGCCGACCGCTACATCCCCGACGACGAGCGCGACAAGATCAGCCTCTTCACCAACGTGCCGCTGCACGGCGTGATCTCGATGCCCGACGTCGACACCATCTACAAGGTGCCGCGCGTGCTGCACGAGCAGGGCCTGGACGAGCTGATCTGCATGAAGCTGCAGCTGCTCACGCGCCCGGCGGACCTCAAACGTTGGGACACCCTGGTGCACGAGGTCGGCCACCCGCAGGGCACGGTGACGATCGGCATGTGCGGCAAATACACCGACCTGTCGGACTCGTACAAGTCGCTCAACGAGGCGCTGCGCCACGCCGGCATCCACAACCACGTCAAGGTCGACATCGAATATATCGACGCCGAGACGCTGACGCCCGACAACGCCCACCAGCTGGCGCACCTGGATGCCATCCTGGTGCCCGGCGGCTTCGGCAAGCGCGGCATCGAGGGCAAGATCGTCGCCGCGCGCTATGCGCGCGAGCACGGCATTCCCTATCTCGGCATCTGCCTGGGCATGCAGGTGGCGACGATCGAATTCGCGCGCCACGTCGCCGGGCTGGACGGCGCCAATTCGACCGAATTCGAGCCCGGCTGCCCGCACCCGGTGATCGCACTGATCGAGGAATGGCAGGACCGCGACGGCTCGATCCAGAAGCGCAGCGCCGCCTCCGACCTCGGCGGCACCATGCGCCTGGGTGCGCAAAGCAGCGACATCAAGCCCGGCACGCTGGCGCACAGGATCTACGGCCCGGTGGTCACCGAGCGCCACCGCCACCGCTACGAAGCCAACGTCAATTACCTGGACCAGCTGCAGAAGGCCGGCCTGGTGATCAGCGCGCTGACGCAGACCGAACAGCTGACCGAGATCGTCGAGCTGCCGCAGAGCCAGCATCCCTGGTTCGTCGGCGTGCAGTTCCACCCCGAATTCAAGAGCACCCCCTGGGGTGGCCATCCGCTGTTCAACAGCTACATCAAGGCGGCGCTGGAGCACCACGCGAAGCGCGGCGTGGCACCGGCGCAGAAGGCCGTGGCATGAGCACGATCCGGGTTTCCCGGTCGTGCTCGCTCCCCCTCGGGGGGACGGCGCGCAGCGCCAAGGGGGCTTCATGAAGCTCTGCGGCTTCGACGTCGGGCTCGACCGACCCTTCTTCCTGATCGCCGGCCCCTGCGTCGTCGAGAGCGAACAGCTGCAGATGGACGTGGCCGGGCGGCTGAAGGAGATCACCTCGGCGCTGGGCATCCCCTTCATCTTCAAGAGCAGCTACGACAAGGCCAACCGCAGCAGCGGCAGCAGCTTCCGCGGCCCGGGCATGCAGCGCGGCCTCGAGATCCTGGCCCAGGTGAAGCGCGAACTGGGCGTGCCCATCCTCACCGACGTGCACGACGAATCGCAGATCGCCGAGGTGGCCGCGGTCGTCGACGTGCTGCAGACGCCGGCCTTCCTGTGCCGGCAGACCGACTTCATCCGCGCCGTGGCGCAAAGCGGCAAGCCGGTGAACATCAAGAAGGGCCAGTTCCTGGCGCCGCACGACATGAAGAACGTCATCGACAAGGCCCGCGCCGCCGCGCGCGAGAAGGGCCTGCCCGACGACGTCTTCATGGCCTGCGAACGCGGCGCCAGCTTCGGCTACAACAACCTCGTGTCCGACATGCGCAGCCTGGCCATCCTGCGCGAGACCGGCGCGCCGGTGGTCTTCGACGCCACCCACAGCGTGCAGCTGCCCGGCGGCCAGGGCACGAGTTCCGGCGGCCAGCGCGAATTCGTGCCCGTGCTGTCGCGCGCCGCGGTGGCGGTGGGCATCTCGGGCCTGTTCATGGAGACCCACCCCGACCCCGCCCACGCATTGAGCGACGGCCCCAACGCGGTGCCGCTGAAGCACATGCAGGCGTTGCTGGAACAGCTGGTCGCGCTGGACCGCGTGGTCAAGGCGCAACCGCTGCTGGAGAATGATTTCAGCTGCTGAACCCGGAGGCCCCATGCCCTGCGCCTATGTCATCGTCGACATGAAGATCACCGACCCCGAGCAGTACAAGCAGTACATGGCCGCCGCCCCGGCCGCGGTGAAGGCCTTCGGCGGCGAATACCTCGTGCGCGGCGGCCGCCACGAGGTGCTGGAAGGCCACTGGCAGCCGGCCCGCCTGGCAATGCTGCGCTTTCCCAGCCTCGACGCCGCCAAGGCCTTCTACGACGCCGAGATGTACCGCGCCGCGCGCGCCAAGCGCGAAGGTGCCACCGAATACTTCAACATGATCGTCGTCGAGGGCGTGCCCGAGCCGGTCTGAACCTGCAGCAGAAAAGGAAGAGCATGAGTGCCATCGTCGACATCGTCGGCCGCGAGATCCTCGACAGCCGGGGCAACCCCACCGTCGAATGCGATGTGCTGCTGGAAAGCGGCACCATGGGCCGCGCCGCCGTGCCCAGCGGCGCATCCACCGGCAGCCGCGAGGCGATCGAGCTGCGCGACGGCGACAAGGCCCGCTACGGGGGCAAGGGCGTGCTGAAGGCGGTGGAGCACATCAACACCGAGATCAGCGAATCGGTGCTGGGGCTGGACGCCTCGGAGCAGGCCTTTCTGGACAAGACGCTGATCGACCTCGACGGCAGCGACAACAAGGGCCGCCTGGGCGCCAATGCCACGCTGGCCGTGAGCATGGCGGTGGCGCGCGCCGCGGCCGAGGAATCGGGTCTGCCGCTGTACCGCTATTTCGGCGGCATGGGCGGCATGCAGATGCCGGTGCCGATGATGAACGTCATCAACGGCGGCGCGCACGCCAACAACAACCTCGACCTGCAGGAATTCATGATCCTGCCGGTGGGGGCGCCGTCTTTCCGCGAGGCGGTGCGTTATGGCGCGGAAGTCTTCCAGGCGCTGAAGAAGATCATCGACGGGCGGGGCATGAGCACGGCCGTCGGTGACGAGGGCGGCTTTGCGCCCAGCGTCGCCAGCCATGAGGCGGCCATCCAGCTCATCCTCGAAGCCATCGACAAGGCCGGCTATACCGCCGGCGAGCAGATCGCCATCGGCCTGGACTGCGCCGCCAGCGAATTCTTCAAGGACGGCAAATACCACCTGGCCGGCGAAGGCCTGCAGCTGAGCGCCGCCGAGTGGACCGACATGCTGGCCACCTGGTGCGACAAATACCCCATCGTCAGCGTCGAGGACGGCATGCACGAGGGCGACTGGGACGGCTGGAAGGTCCTGACCGACCGCCTGGCGAAGAAGGTGCAGCTGGTCGGCGACGACCTCTTCGTCACCAACACGAAGATCCTGCAGGAAGGCATCGACAAGGGCATCGCCAATTCGATCCTCATCAAGATCAACCAGATCGGCACGCTGACCGAGACCTTCGCCGCCATCGAGATGGCCAAGCGCGCGGGCTATACCGCCGTCATCAGCCACCGCAGCGGCGAGACCGAGGACAGCACCATCGCCGACATCGCGGTCGGCACCAATGCCGGCCAGATCAAGACCGGTTCGATGAGCCGCAGCGACCGCATCGCCAAATACAACCAGCTGCTGCGCATCGAGGAAGACCTGGGCGAGGTGGCGCGCTACCCCGGCCGCGCGGCCTTCTACAACCTGCGCTGAGCGCCCGAGCGGCCGCGCCCCATGACGCTGCGCTTCGTCGTCTTCACGCTGGCGGTGCTGCTGCTGCTGGTGCAGGTCGACCTGTGGTTCGGCAAGAGCGGCCTGCCCTATGTGATGAGCCTGCAGGCGCAGTTGCGCGAGCAGCAGACCGCCAACGACGCCGCGCGCACGCGCAATGCGCAGCTGCAGGCCGAGGTCAGCGACCTCAAGGAGGGCCTGGAGATGGTGGAGGAGAAGGCGCGCGCCGAGCTGGGCATGGTCAAGCCCAACGAGATCCTCGTCCAGGTCGCCCGCCGCTGAGTGGCCGACACCCTGCGCGCCGCCCTCGACGTGGCGCTCGTGCCCCTGTTCACGCTGCTCGGCAGCCCGGTCACCGGGCTCGAGCTGGTGGCCTTCGGGCTGTCGCTGTGGATGGTGGCCTGCAACCTGCGCGTCAACCCACTCGCCTGGCCGCTGGCGATGGCCGCCTCGGCGCTGTACGGCGTGCTGTTTGCGCACAGCCGGTTGTATGGCGAGGCCTCGCTGCAGCTCTTCTTCATCGCGGTGGCCGGCTGGGGCTGGTGGCAATGGCTGCGCGGCCGCGGCGACGACGGCCAGGCGCTGCGGGTGCACCGGCTGACGCCGCGCGTGCGGCTGCAGGTGGCCCTGGCCACTGCCGCCGCCTGGCCGCTGGTGGCACTGCTGCTGGACCACGCCACCGACAGCGACGTGCCCTGGCTCGACGCCCTGCCCACCGTGGCCAGCGTCACCGGCCAGCTGCTGCTGGGGCGCAAGCTGGTGGAGAACTGGCCGACCTGGCTGTTCGTCAATGTCGTCAGCATCGGCCTCTTCGCCGTCAAGGGGCTGTGGCTGACGGTGCTGCTGTATGCGCTCTTCGCCGTGCTGTCGGTGGTGGGCTGGCGCGCGTGGCGGCGGCTGGAATCGAGCGGGGCCGCCCATGGCTGAGCCGCTGATCGTCGCCATCGTCGGCGCCGAAAGCACCGGCAAGTCGATCCTCGCCCAGGCCCTGGCCGGGACGCTGGCGCAGCGCCACGGTCTGCGCGCCACCTGGGTGGCCGAGGTGCTGCGCGAATGGTGCGACCAACGCGGCCGCACGCCGCGGCGTGAGGAGCAGGCCGGCATCGCCACGCTGCAGACCGAACGCATCGCCGCCGCCGCGCGCACGCACGAGGTGGTGGTGGCCGACACCACCGCGCTGATGACCGCCGTCTACAGCCGCTATGTCTTCGGCGACGACTCGCTCGACGCGCTGGCCGTGGCCGCACACCGCGCCTGCCGCGTGACGCTGCTGACCGGCCTGGACATGCCCTGGGAGCCCGACGGCCTGCAGCGCGATGGCCCGCATGTGCGCGAGCCGGTGGATGCGCAGCTGCGCGCGTTGCTGCGCTCGCATGGCATCCCTCATTCACTGGTACTGGGCCAGGGGCCGCAGCGGCTGCAGGCGGCGCTGGCGGCACTGCAGCCGCTGCTGCCGGCGGCGGCCGCCAACGACGATGCCGGCGCCGCCGCGCGCTACCGCCGCTGGCGCCAGACCTGCGAGCGCTGCGGCGACCCGGCCTGCGAACAAGCCCTGTTGCACGTCAGGCCGCACTGACGCGAAGATCCGCGCCATGCGGCGATTTACTGCTCTGCTGCGCGGCCTGCTGCTCCTGCTGGCCTTGTGCATGGCGGGCGCCCAGGCCAACGCAGCTGGCGACGCCCGGCTGGCGCTGGTGATCGGCAACGGCGCCTACCCCAAACCGGCCGATCTGCCCAACCCCGTGCGCGACGCCGAGGCCATCGCGCGCGCGCTGGAGCGCACGGGTTTTGCCGTGACCCTGCTGCGCGATGCGGGCGCCGACGCCATGCGCACCGCATTGGCCGATTTTGGCCGCCGGCTGCAAGGGCGCCAGGCGATCGCGCTGCTGTACTACGCGGGCCATGGCGTGCAGATCGACTGGCGCAACTACATGCTGCCGGTGGACGCGCGCTTCGGCAGCGCCGCCACGGTGCGTGCAGATGGATTGGACCTGGCCGAGGTGCTGCAGACGCTGAAGGACGCCGGCACGCGCACCAGCATCGTGGTGCTGGACGCCTGCCGCGACAACCCCTTCGGCGCGCAGACCAGCGGCCGCGGCCTGGCGCCGATGGACGCGCATGCAGGCACCTTCCTCGCCTATGCCACCGCGCCGGGCCACGTGGCGCTGGACGGTCGCGACGGCGGCAACAGCCTCTATACCGGTGCGCTGGTGCGTGAACTGGCGCGGCCGCAGGCGCGCATCGAGGACATCTTCAAGCGCGTGCGCCTGCAGGTGCGCCAGCGCAGCGGCGGCCAGCAGGTGCCCTGGGAATCCACTAGCCTGGAGGACGACTTTGTCTTCGCGACCGGCGAGCGCGTGCCCGCGCCCACCGAGCGTGAGCTGGCACAGGCCTTTGCCGCCGAGAAGCCCGAGTGGCAGCGCGTGCGCGACAGCCGCAATCCCGAGGCGCTCTATGCCTTCCTTGACAGGCACCCCAGCGGGCTGACCGCCGCCGCCGTGCTGGAGCGGCTGGACCGGCTGGAGGCGCCGCAGGTCGCACCGCAACTCGCCCCCGAACTGTCGGCCGCGACCACCGTGCCCTACAGCTACCGCGTCGGCGACCGCTACGAATGGCAATACCGCGAAGGTCTGACCCAAGTGCCGATCCGGCGCGAAACCTGGGTGGTGACGGCCGTCGAGGGCGAGCGTGTCGAGCTCAACCACGGCGCCAACGTAGTGACCATCGGCGGTTCGCTGATTCGCAGCGATGCCGGGGTCGAGTACGACCCGCCAGTGGCCAGCCCCCAACAGCCGGACCTGCGGCCCGGGCTGCGCTGGCGCGCCCGCAGCGAGCGGTGGCGGCCCAGCGACCGCGCGGGTGGCTGGGCTGACGTCGACTACGTCGTACGCGGCCTGGAAGACATCCAGACCGCGGCCGGCCGCTTCAAGGCCCGGCGCGTCGAGGGTCGCATGATCACGGACGGCACATGCGCCGACATCCCCGCCTGGGTCGCACCCGGCGTCGGCAGCAGCGCGTGGAACGGCGCGCGCGCACCGGCAACTTTCGAGACGACAGCTGGACGCGCGAACTCGTCAGCTTCCAGCGCGTCCCGCGCTGATCGCGGATCCCGGCTGCTACTGCACCGCCGCACTGCCCGGCGGCTGGTTCTGCCCCGGGGTGAACATCTCGCCCACGTCCACCGCGTCGAAGCGGTATTGCAGGCCGCAGAAATCGCAGCCCACCTCGACCAGGCCGCGCTCGGCGATGAGGCTGTCGCTTTCTTCGCGGCCCAGGCCGCGCAGCATGTTGCGCACCCGCTCGCGCGAGCAGCGGCAGGCAAAGCGCGGGTGCTGCGGCTCGAAGCGCAACAGCTTCTCCTGCCAGAACAGCCGGTGCAGCACGGTGTCGACAGGGAGCGTCAACAGTTCCTCGCGCGTCAGCGTGGCGGCCAGCAGGGCGATGCGGTTGAAGGCCTCGTCGAGGCCGATGCGGTCTTCGTTGCGTGCCCCGGCGAGATTGCCCTCGCCTTCCACCGGCAGGCGCTGGATCAGCAGCCCGGCGGCCACCCGGTCGTCGGCGGCCAGCACGAGCCGGGTGTCGAGCTGCTCGGACTGCAGCATGTAGTGCTCCAGCACCTGGGCCACCTGCTGCAGCGGCTCGCGCTGGTCACCCTGCGACCCCTTGGAAAGAGGCACCACGCCCTGGTAGGGCTGCTGGCCGGGCAAGCGGTCCTGCGGGTCGAGCGTGATGACGCAGCGGCCCTGTCCGTGCACGTTGAGCATGGCCTCCAGCCGCGCGCCGGCAGGAACCGTGCCCACCACCTTGGCCGTGGTGCGGAAGGCCAGGTCGGGCTGCACCTCGGCCACCGCCAGCTTGACCGGGCCGTCGCCATGCACCTGCAGGACGAGCGCGCCGTTGAACTTGATGTTGGCCTGCATCAGCACGCCGGCGGCAGCCATCTCGCCCAGCAGCACGCGCACCTCGGGCGGGTAGGCAGCGTCACCGGCTCGGCGGCGAAGCACCTCCTGCCAGCTGTCGGTCAGGCGCACCAGCATGCCGCGCACCGGCTGGCCGTCGAAGAGGAACTTGTGCAGCGCCGACATCGTTCAGCCCACGCGCCCGGCCTGCGCCAGGTGGCGCTCGGCCTGGCGCACGTAGCTCATGGCGCTGAGCGCCAGACCCTCGATCTCCGCAGGCTCGAGCGCACGCACCACCTTGGCCGGGCTGCCCATGATCAGCGATCCGTCCGCAAACGCCTTGCCCTCGGTAACCAGCGACTTGGCACCCACGATGCAGTGCCGGCCGATGCGCGCGCGGTTGAGGATCACCGACTGGATGCCGATCAGCGTGCCGTCGCCGATGCTGCAGCCGTGCAGCATGCACTGGTGGCCGATGGTCACCTCCTCGCCGATCACCAGTTCGATCCCGAGGTCGGTGTGCAGCACACAGCCGTCCTGCACGTTGCTGCGCGCGCCGATGCGGATCCAGTCGTTGTCGCCGCGCAGTGTGCTGCCGTACCAGATGCTGCTGCGTTCGGCCAGCGTCACGCGGCCGATGACACTGGCGTTGTCGGCCACCCAGGCCGTGGGCGCGACGCGCGGGGCGTCGTCGCCGAGTCGATAGAGGGCCAAGGCCGGCTCCGTTGAGGCGAAGCGGATAATTTTAGGATGGAGCTTCGACGCGCTGCCCGCGAGGCCTTGTGCCTGCCCGACCCCGCGGCCAAGGCCGCTGCCGCCACCGCCCTCTTCGACGCCTGCCGCGACGGTGCCGCGCTGGACAGCGCCGCCGCGCTGCCGCCCCTGGCCGCCGGCCCCGGGCGACCCGAACGCCCGCACCTGGTGGACCCGGCACGGCTGCCGCGCCGCTCGCCCTTTACCGCCGACGGCCGCGCGGCGCTGCTGCACGCGGTGGCGCACATCGAATTCAACGCCATCGACCTGGCGCTGGACGCCGCCTGGCGCTTTGCCGGCATGCCGGAAGATTTCTACCGCGACTGGCTGCGTGTGGCCGCCGAGGAAGCGCGGCACTTCACGCTGGTGCAGGACCATCTGGCCACACTGGGCCGTGCCTACGGCGACTTCGACGCCCACGACGGGCTGTGGGCCATGGCCGAGCGCACCCAGGCCGACGTGCTGGCGCGCATGGCGCTGGTGCCGCGCACGCTGGAGGCACGCGGCCTGGACGCCACGCCGCCGATGCAGCAGCGCCTGCGCCAGGCCGGCGACCTGCGCGCGGTGGCCATCCTGGACGTGATCCTGCGCGACGAAGTGGGGCATGTCGCCATCGGCAACCGCTGGTACCGCTGGCTGTGCGATCGCGAAGGGCTGGAGCCGGTGGCGACCTATGCGCGCCTGGCGCGGGTCCACCGGGCGCCGCGGTTGAGGGGGCCGTTCAATGTCGATGCGCGCAGGGCGGCGGGGTTTACCGAAGGGGAGATGGCGGCGTTGGTGCAACAGGAGCTTGCGGGTGCCGCCGACGCCGAGGGCCCGCATCGGCCCAGCGCCCCGGACGCATGAGCGATGACGCCATCGGCGGACGTCAGGGCGCCGATGGCCGTTCCCGGGGCCCGTCGTGCGCATTGCGGAGGGCGCTTGAAACCGCTGCGTCTGCGCGGCAGCGCCGGTACCGGCTGACCCACGTCAGCGCACCCTGGAAAATGGAGACCGAGGGGACCGCCGCCGCTTGATCTCAAGCGCTGCTGAGGGCGTTCGACGAGCGGGCCCTCGCGAGTTCGCTGCATCGCTGACGACCCGGTGCGTCCAGGGCTGTGAGACGACGGGGACACCGCCTGCGTCACGCCGAACGAAGCGTTGCGGACGAGGCGCGCGGGGTCTGCGACATGGCGCAGTCGAAACCCGGCATGTTCTTGCCTGTTGCGTACCGGCAAGAAAAAAGCACCGAGCGTTTCCGCCAAGTGCTTGATTCCACTACCGATTTTGGTAGGCGCGATTGGACTCGAACCAACGACCCCCACCATGTCAAGGTGGTGCTCTAACCAGCTGAGCTACGCGCCTGAGAGCCTCACAGTATAACCAACTTTGAATGGATTGGATCGTTCACCTCGATGCCGGCCTCGTGGTCGTGGACAAGCCCGCAGGGCTGCTGTCGGTGCCCGGGCGCGGGCCCTCGCGAGCCGACTGCGCGTGGTCGCGCGTGCTGGCCCTGGCGCCGGATGCGCTGATCGTGCACCGTCTCGACATGGCCACCTCCGGCCTGCTGCTCTTCGGCCGCGGTGCCGACCTGCAGCGTGCACTGAGCATCGCCTTCGCCGAGCGCCGCGTGCACAAGCGCTACATCGCGGTGGTCGAGGGCTGCCCGCAGCAGGACGCAGGCGAGATCGACCTGCCCTTGAGCGCTGACTGGCCCAACCGTCCACGTCAGCAGGTGGACGTCTCGCGCGGCAAACCCAGCCTCACGCGCTGGCGCGTGCTGGCACGCGAAGGCGGCTGCACGCGGCTGGCGCTGGAGCCGGTGACCGGCCGCTCGCACCAGCTGCGCGTGCATGCGGCCGCGATGGGTTGGCCCATCGTCGGCGATTCGCTCTACGGCCGGCCGCATGCCGGCGCCGCACCGCGCCTGCTGCTGCATGCCAGCGAACTGGCGCTGCCGCATCCGCTCGACGGCCGGCCGCTGCACTGGCTGTCGCCGGCGCCGTTCTGACAGCGGGCCGCCCACCTCAGCGCGTCGGCCCCGATGCCGTCTCGAGCGGGGCCATCAACCGCGGCCCGAAATCGGCCGGCGCCACCAGTTGCACCAGCGTGCGGCCGCTGTCGGCGTCCCAGGCGATGGCCAGGCCGCGTGCGGGATAGAGCCAGTGCTGGGTTCGGGCTTCGCCAAGGCGACGGTCGGCGGGTGGGCCGAAGCGTGCCTGCAGAGCCTGCTCGTCCAGCCGGCTGCCCGGCAGGAAGCTCAGGCCGGTGACGGCTTCCCGCAGGGCCTCGGCACGGTCATCGGCATGCAACGCCCAGCGCTGGGCGTCGGCATCGATGACCTCGCGGCGCGGCGACCGCGACTGCCAGCGCTGCACCGCCTGCGCATCGGCGCCGGTGGCCAGCACCAGCTTGCCGCCGACGCCGGCGCCGACATAGCGTTCGATATAAGCCTCCAGCGCCGCCGGCTGTCCGCGCCTGCCGATCAACGCCACCTGCAGATCGTCGCCCCAGCGCGAGCGCGCATCGGCCAGCGTCGACCCCGGCAGGTGCAGGCCGAAGGCGTGCACGGTGCCGGCCGCGTCGCGCTCGATCTCCCAGGGTGCCGGCAGGCTGCCGCCAACCGGCGCCGGGCCGGCAGGCAGCGTGGCCACCTGCCACAGCACGGGCGCGAAGGCTGCGGCGATCACCAGGGCGCCGGCCAGCAGGGCCCAGAACAGGGGGCTTCGGTGTCTCATCGGCGTCGATGATGCCAGCCGCGGCTGGGTATGCTCGGCACCATGAAACCAACCCTTTCTGTCGTCACCGGCGCGTCGCGCGGCCTGGGGCATGCCGTGGCCGTGCAGTTGCTGGCCCGCGGCGAACGCCTCATCACCGTCTCGCGCCGGGCGCCTGCAGGGCTGTCGTCGCCGCAGCTGCTGCATTGGGATGCCGACCTGGCCGATGCCGGTGCGGTGGCCCGGCGCCTTCACGACTGGCTGGCCGCGCAGGGCCCGCAGGCCTTTGCCGCCGTCAACCTGATCAACAACGCCGGCGTCATCGCGGAGCTGGCGCCGATGGGCGACGTGGGCGACGCCGAGCTGACCAACGCCGTGCGCGTGGGCCTGGAAGCACCGATGCGGCTGACCGCCGCCTTCCTGCGCGCCACGCGCGGCTGGCCGGTACCGCGCAAGGTGCTGCTGGTGTCTTCGGGCCTGGGGCGGCGGGCCATGGCCGGCAGTGCGTCGTACTGCGCCGCCAAGGCGGGGCTCGACCACCTGGCACGCGCGCTGGCGCTGGAAGAGGCGGCGCGCCCCGGCGGCGCGCGCATCGTCTCGCTGGCGCCCGGCGTGATCGATACCGACATGCAGGTGCAGCTGCGCAGCGCCGACCCGCAGGCCTTCCCCGAGCGCGAGCGCTTCATCGGCCTGCAGGCCGGCGGCCAGCTCGACAGCCCGGCCGCAGCGGCTGCCAGGCTCATCGACTACCTCGACCGCGCCGATTTCGGCGCCAACCCCGTCGCCGACGTGCGCGATCCCTGAAAGCCGACCCGATGACCAATCCCCTCGTCCTTGTCGACCGCGGCACCCCCGGCCTGCGGGTGCTGACCCTCAACCGCCCTGATGCGATGAATGCGCTGTCGGTGGGCCTGATGGTCGAACTGACGCAGCAGATCGACGCCGCGGTCGCCGATACGTCGGTGCGCGTGCTGCTGCTCACCGGCGCCGGCCGCGCCTTCTGCGCCGGGCTCGACCTGAAGGAGATCGGCGCCGGCCGCAGCCGCCTGGGCGGCGGTGAACTGGGGGTGTCCGAATCCGACCCGGTGGCCGCGCTGGACCGCTTCCCCGGTCCGATCATCGGCGCCATCAACGGCGCGGCGGTGACCGGCGGCTTCGAGCTCGCGCTGGCCTGCGACGTGCTGATCGCCAGCCCGGCCGCACGCTTCGCCGATACGCACGCGCGCATCGGCATCGCGCCCGGATGGGGCTTGTCGCAGAAGCTCAGCCGCGCCATCGGGCCCTACCGCGCGCGCGAGGTCTCGTTCACCGGCAACTGGGTAGCGGCCGAGCAGGCCGCGACCTGGGGCTTCGTCAACCGCGTGGTGCCGGCGGACCAGCTGATGGCGCAGGCGCGCGCACTGGCCGCCGACATGCTGGGCACCGTGCCCGAGATGCTGCTGCGCTACAAGGCGGTGATCCGCGACGGCTATGCCCTGCCCTTCGGCGAGGCGATGCACCTGGAGCGCCAGCGCGGGCGCGAACACAATGCCCGCGTGGCGGCCGATGCGGTGGAATCGCGGCGCGAGGCGGTGCGCGAGCGCAACCGCGGCGGCTGAGCGCCGCCGCCCTCAGGACCCGAGCATCACGCCGATGCCACGCGCCGTGGCCACCAGCGGGTGGTCGACCGGCACGATGCGGTTCTTGCCGGCGACCTCGCTCATCGCCACGCTGCCGATGGTGTCGCCCTGCAGCGTGACCATGCGGCCGAATTCGCCGCGGCGCACCAGCTGCGCCGCGTGGTAGCCGAAGCGCGTGGCCAGCACGCGGTCGTAGGGCGTGGGTGAGCCGCCACGCTGCACATGCCCCAGCAGCGTATGGCGCACCTCGCTGGCCAGGCGCTGCGACAGCTGCTGCTGCAGCACGGCGCCGACGCCGCCCAGCCGCAGCGGATCGGGGCTGTCGGCGATGTGCTCGCGCACCGTGAAGCCGGCGCCCTGCAGCTTCACGCCCTCGGCGATGCAGATCAGCGTATAGCCTTCGTGCGGCTCGCGCGTGCGGCAGAAGGCCGCCACGGCGTCCACGTCGACCGGCAACTCGGGCAGCAGGATGACATCGGCACCGCCGGCGATGCCGCCCTCCAGCGCAATCCAGCCGGCATAGCGACCCATGGTCTCGGCGATCATCACGCGGCCGTGGCTGCGGGCGGTGGTTTCCAGGCGATCCAGCGCATCGGCCACCACCGCCACCGCGCTGTCGAAGCCGAAGGTGCGGTCGGTGTGGCAGAGGTCGTTGTCGATGGTCTTGGGCACGCCCACCACCGGCAGGCCCAGTACGCTGAAGCGGTCGGCGATCGACATCGTGCCGTCACCTCCGATGGCCACCAGCGCATCGAGCCCCAGCTCGCGCACATAGGCCATGGCCTGGCCCGAGCAGTCGGCGCCGGCGGCGCCGAAAAAGTGGAAGGGGTCGCAGCGGTTGTGCGTGCCCAGCACGGTGCCGCCCTGCGCCAGCAGGCCTTCCACCGCGCGTGCGTCCAGCGGCCGCACCTGGCGCGTCAGCAGGCCCAGGAAGCCGCGCTCGATGCCGGTCACCGAGGCCTGCGCCTCGTTGACCAGGGCCAGCGTGACGGCGCGGATGACTGCGTTCAGGCCCGGGCAGTCGCCGCCGCCGGTGAGGATGCCGACATGCATGGTGAAGCCTCCCCCTTCAGCCGAGCCAACGTGCGAGATCGGCCTCGAGCTTGGCCAGATCCTCGAGGCGCGTATACATCATGTGGCCGGCGTCGTAGTAGTGGTGCTCGATGCGCGCCGACACCTCGGGCGGCACGTCCAGGTGGGCCAGCGACCAGTCGGTGGCGCTGTACGGTGTGCCCAGGTCGTAGCGGCCGCTGGCAACGAAGACCCGCAGGTGGGCGTTGCGCCGCAGCGCCCGCGCCAGGTCGGGCGTGGTGCAGGCAAAGCCGTTGCCCTGGGCCTCGCCGCGGTTCCAGTTCCAGGCCTTGTGGGTGGCGTGGCTGATGAGTTCGAAGCGCGCTTCCATCGCCACGCCCAGGGTCTGACCAAAATAGGCCAGTGCGGCCGAGGCATAGGCCGGCGCGATGGCCTCGATGCCGGGGTCGAAGTCCCAGTCATGCCCGCGGCTGGCCGGCATCGGCCCGGTGGACCGCGCCTCCAGCCGGCCGACCACGCGGCCCTGCGGCCGCAGCGCCTCCAGAAAATAGCTGCGGTCGCTGATGCGCAGGTTGAGCGACGCCACCAGGTCCGGCGCCAGCCCGGTCAGTTCGCCGATGCGGCGCGCCAGCCGCGTGCGCCGGCTGCCGTCCAGGCGCTGGCCCAGGTGCAGCGCGCCCAGGTAGTCCTCATCGACGAAGGCCTCCGCCGCGGCGCGCGCGGCGGCCGGCGATTCACCCAGGGCGCCGGCCAGCAGGCCGTGGTACTGCGACACCACCGCGAACGCGGGCAGAAACAGTGCATAGGGCAGTTCATTGGCGGGCGCGAAGACGATGCTCTGCAGGTCCATCGCACAGCTGACCAGCACCAGCCCCGTCAGCGGCACGCCGGCGGTCTGCAGGCTGTCGGCCAGCGCCGCCCCGCGCGTGGTGCCATAACTTTCGCCCGCCAGGTAGACGGGCGACGCCCAGCGCTGGTGCCGCGTCAGCCAGGCGCGCATGACGTCGGTCAGTGCCTCGACGTCACCGTCGACCGACAGCATGCGCTTGCGCGCCGCCTCCGACGCACACACCGACCAGCCGGTGTGCGGGGGGTCGATGAAGACGAGGTCGAAATGCGCCAGCCAGGTGAGCGCGTTGTCGACCACCGCGCCCGGGCCGCGCGCGGGCGATGCGTCGTCGGGCACGACCACGCGCTTGGGGCCGAGGGCCCCCAGGTGCAGCCACACCGACGCCGAGCCGGGACCGCCGTTGAAGGCGAAGCACACCGGCCGCGTCCCGGCGCCTTCGCCGGTCAGGCGGTAGCTGGTGGCCATCACCGCCGCCTGCGGCTCGGCCAGCGCGCCCTCGAAGCCGGTGGCCATCACCGGCAGGAATTCGACGCGCGCCTCGTAGTGCAGCGTGCGCGAGGCGGTCTGCACCGCGCCCAGGCTGACGGCCGGCGCACGCGCCAGCAGGCGCTCGACGGCCTGGCGCAGCTTGCGGTCGGCTTCGCTCTCGCTGCCGCCGGCGGTTGCAGGAGAAGGCTTGGGGGCTTCTTCGGCCATGGACAGTCCTGTGAATCGTTGGAGGGCCGCTCAGCCCTGCAGCAGCCGGGCATAGACGGCGAGGTCGACATTGCCACCACTGAGGATCACGCCCACGCGCTGGCCGCGCAGGTCGATGGCCCCTTCGAGCAGCGCCGCCGCCGCCAGGCAACCGGTGGGCTCGACCACCATCTTCATGCGCTCGGCAAAGAAGCGCATCGTGCTCACCAGCTGCACGTCGCTCACCGTCAGCACGCCCTTCACCAGCTGGCGGATGACCGGGAAGGTGAGCTGGCCGCTGTGCTGGGTCTGCGCGCCGTCGGCGATCGTCTGCGGGGTGTCGATGTGCACGATCTCGCCGCGCGCCAGGCTCTGCTGCACGTCGTTGCCGGCCTCGGGCTCGACGCCCCACACCGCCACGCCGGGCGAGCGCCCGTGCGCGGCCACGGCGCAGCCGCTGATGAGCCCGCCGCCGCCCACGCACACCAGCAGCGCATCCAGCGGGCCCACGTCCTCGATCAGCTCCAGCGCCGCCGTGCCCTGACCGGCCATCACGTCCGCATGGTCGTAGGGTGGGATCAGCGTCATGCCGCGCTCGGCGGCGATGCGCCGGCCGATGGCCTCGCGGTCCTCGGTGTAGCGGTCGTACAGCACCACCTCGCTGCCGGCCATGCCGTGCTGGTAGCCGCGCGTGGCCGCGAGCTTGGGCGCCGGCGCGTCCTTGGGCATGACGATCACCGACGGCATGCCCAGCAGCCGGGCCGACAAGGCAATCGCCTGCGCGTGGTTGCCCGAACTGAAGGCGATCACGCCGGCACGGCGTTGTTCTGGCGTGAAGCGCGCCAGCGCGTTGTAGGCGCCGCGGAACTTGAAGGCGCCCATGCGCTGGAAGTTCTCGCACTTGAAGTGCACGCTGGCGCCGGTGCGCTCGTCCACGGTGCGCGAGGTGCGCGCGGGCGTGCGGTGGGCCACGCCGCGCAGCCGGTGGGCGGCGGCGGCGACGTCGGCAAAGGTGATGGCGAGCTCGGCAGTCATGGGTGGAGCATAGCCTGCGGCCCCTGAAAACCGTCGCGCCGCAGGGTGACGACGAGGGTGTCGCGGTAGGCACTGGCAGCGGCATCGACGGGCTGGATCGGCGTGCTCTCGTGGATCACGCGCGCGTCGTCCAGCAGCAGCACGCTCCAGGGGTCGGCCAGCGTGAAGCGCACGCCCTGCGGTCCGCGCGCGTCGAAGACACGCGTCTCGCCACCCTTCACGCGCTGGCGCGCCACCAGGAAGACCGCCACCAGGTCGACGCCGTCGCGGTGCGCGCCTTCGGGCGTGGGCCGGCCGATGCCGTCGGTGGTGTCGATGCGGAATACATGCGCTTCGGCATGCCAGCGCGGCGATGCCTGCAGACCGGCGGCCACGGTGGCCAGGCCGGTCAGCATCGTCGCCCAGCGCGGGTCGGCGGCCAGCGCCGGCGCCAGCGGCTCGAACCAGCGCTCGATGCCCCCATGCAGCGCGTTGTATTCGACCGGCTGCCAGTGCGCGCGGTGCGGCCAAGCCTGGACGCGATCACCCTCGATGACGAAGCAGCCGTGGCGGCGCCGCCGGTAGCGCCCGCCGTCGCGCAGGTAGCGGTCGGGCGGCAGGTCGTCCCAGTGCGCGCACCAGTCCAGCGGCGGCGCCGGCCAGCCGCACAGGTGCGCGCTGGAGGCGGCGTCGAGCACGGCAAAGCCGGCCGAGGCCATCTGCGCCGGCAGATCGGTCAGCGCGGTCAGCGGCGGGGGTGGCAGGTTGGCTGGCATGGACAGACGCGTACAGGTACACCCGAAAGGGTGATGGATTGGAGAGATGACTCCACGGCCGTGTCAGCTTGGCGGCACCTTCGGCCGTTAAGGTGCGTGTGCTTCCCAACACCCCTCCATCGATGAACGCCACCACCGACAGCGAATCCCGCGCACTGGCCCTGGCGGACATCATCGATTTCAAGTGGCTGCTGACCGCCGAGGGTCTGCATGTGCATGTGGAGCGGCTGCAGAGCGACCCGGACTACGCCCGGCATTGCCTGGACAAGGCCGATGCGTCGTCGCGCGAGGCCGTGCGCGACGCCGCGGCGCGCCTGCGCCGGCGCCTGGGTCTGGCCTGAGCGCCGCTCAACGCGATTCATCACCCCGGGCCGCCTCGGCGGCACGCAATTCGGTCTTCAGCACCTTGCCGTAGTTGTTCTTGGGCAGGGCGTCGACGAAGCGATAGGCCTTGGGCCGCTTGTAGCGCGCGATATGGGCCAGGCAATGCGCATCGAGCGCGGCCGCATCGACACCCCGGCGTGCGACCACGTAGGCCACCAGCGATTCGCCCCACTCGGGGTCGGGCCGACCGATGACACTCGCCTCGGCCACCGCCGGGTGCGTGAGCAGCACCTCCTCGACCTCGCGCGGGTAGACGTTGTTGCCGCCACTGATCACCAGGTCCTTGCTGCGGTCGAGCAGGGTCAGGAAGCCTTCGTCGTCGAGGCGGCCGATATCGCCCGTCCACAGCCAGCCCTCGCGCAGCGTGGCGGCGGTGGCCTCGGGGGCCTGCCAGTAGCCGGCCATCACGACCTCGCCGCGCACGCAGACTTCACCGATGCCACCTGCCGGGAGTTCTCGACCCTCGGCGTCGCGGATCGACAGCTCGACCATCGGCTGCGCCAGGCCCACCGAGGCCATGCGTTCGCGCCAGCGCGGGTGGGCGCGGTCCTCGATCACCGATCCGGGCAGCACGGTGATGGTCATCGGGCTCTCGCCCTGGCCGTAGATCTGCGCCAGGTGCGGACCGAGCACGGCGCGCGCGGCCTCGAGGTCGGCCAGGTACATCGGCGCGCCGCCGTAGACGATGGTGGCCAGGCCCTGCACCGGCGTGCCGCTGCGCCGCACGTGATCGGCAAGCCGCTTGACGATGGTCGGCGCCGCGAAGCACGAGGCATTGCGCCAATGCGCGGCGAGCGCGAAGAATTCGGTCTCGTCGAGGCCGCGCGAGGCCGGGATCACGTTGACGCCGGCATTCATCACATAAGGCAGGTGGTACATGCCGCTGCCGTGCGACAGCGGTGCCGGGTGCAGGCAGACGTCACCCGCCGCCACCTGCTGCACCGTGGCCACGTAGGCCATGGCAGCCCAGCGCAGGTTGCGCTGCGTCAGCGTCACGCCCTTGGGGCGGCCGGTGGTGCCGCTGGTGTAGAAGAGCCAGGCGGCGTCGTCCTCGCGGCGCTCGACCGGCCGCTCCAGCGTCGCGGCCGGGGGCGCTGAAAGGTCCCGCCACAGCGCCAGGCCGGGAGGCGCATGCGGGGCCAGTTCGTCGGCATGGCGCGCGTCGAGCACACAGGCCCTGGCGCCGCACTGGCCGAGGATCCAGGCCGCCTCGCGGCCATGCAGGCGCGCATTCATCGGCACCACCACCGCGCCCAGCCACCACAGGCCCCACAGGGCCACCAGATAGTCGGGGGCGTTGTCCATGAACAGGCCCACCCGGTCGCCGGCCGCCACGCCCTGGCCGCGCGCCCAGTCTGCAAAGCCACAGGCCGCGTGCGCCAGGCCGCGGTAGTCGAGGACGACCTGCGTGCCGAGCGCGACGGCCGGGCGGTCGCCATGGGCCAGCGCGTTGCGATGCAGCCAGAGCGCGAGGTTCATGGCCGCCGATGATAGGCGGCGCTTCCGCCGCTGGCGGCTGGGAGCCTGTTCCTAGGCGACGCCGGGCGGGCCGGCGTCCTGCGCCCGCGGCCCGAAATACATGCGACCGACACCTGCACCGGCCGCGGCCATTTCACACCGCCGGCAGGGCCGGGATGTCGAATACAGCAGGGCACCCTGGACCCCCTGGGGGCCGACGGCCGCCAGCGCGTGCCGGATGGCCTCGCGCTCGGCATGTGCCTCCGGGTCCTTGTTCTTCACCACCCGGCTGGGCCCATATCCGATGATGCGGTCGTCCTTGACGAGCACGGCCCCATAGGCCTGGTCACCCCAGGAGAGCGCCAGTTGCCGCATCGCCTCGGCGGCCGCGATCCAGCGCCGCCCGGCATCCGCTGCGTCGGCAAGGGCCAGCCGCGGTGCGCAGGCGCACAGCACCGGGGCGAGCGTCACGCAACGCCGGGTGATGGCTGTCGCAGACCTTGCGGTCACCGCTTGGCGGCTGCGAAGTCGCGCAACACAGTCGCGGCGATCGAGTCGACCTGCTGCGGTGTGACCTTGGCAAAGATGCCGCTCCAGGCGCTGGATGTCGTGCTGTAGGTCTGTTCGCCGAACGGCGTGCCGTCGCGAAGGCTGGAGAAACGGGCCCTGGCCTCGATGAAGGCATTGCCCGTCATCACCCCGAACATGATTCGGGCGCCGATGCCGACGAGGCGGTAGTCGGCCACGTCCACCAGCAGGATGGTTCCATCCTCGCCCGTGGGCCTTGGCTCGGTGTCGGAGAAGGCAAAGGCCACGCCGGCCTGCCTGGCATGGTCGGCAAACGTATCCTGCCATTCGCGCTTGAACGCGGGCCAGTCCTTGGACTCGACCACGACCTTCGGGCCGGTCATCGCCAGCACCAGCCTGCGCTTGGCGGCGTCCGGCAGCGCGACGGCCGGTGCCAGCGGGGCTGCCGGCGCGGAAGCCGACGGCGGCGTGGACGCACCACCCCCGCCGCCGGGCGCCGAAGCGCAACCGGCCAGCAGCAGGGCGACGGTGAACGTGAGGGTGAGCAGGGCAGGTGTCATGGTGGCAAGGCGCTCCGGGGTGATCCGCAGGGCATGGCCGATCGTGCAGCCCGAGGCCGCATCCGCCGGGAGACGACGGCGTCGCGCCATGCCAAGACGCCGCAGCATAGGCCGCCCACGCCGCGCGGACAAGACTGACCGACCGGCGGTGCGCCCCGGTACCCCCGCGCATGCCGCTCGCCCCGGCATCAGCTGTTCAGCTGCTGCCAGGCTTTGTCCAGCCGCTTGACGCTCACCGGCTGGGGCGTGCGCAGCTCCTGGGCGAAGAAGCTCACGCGCAGTTCCTCCAGCAGCCAGCGGTATTCGTCCAGCCGGGCATGCTGCGCGCCCTTGAGCTCGGCCACGCGACGCAGCCAGCGCTGCTCCAGCGGGCGCAGCTCGGCCAGGCGCGACACATCGCGCGCCGGGTCGGCGCGCAGCTTGTCCAGCCGCAGCACGATGGCCTTCAGGTAGCGCGGCAGGTGCTGCAGCGCGGCCCAGTCGGTCTGCGCCATGAAGCGCTTCGGGCACAGCCGCTGCAGCTGCGCCGTGATGTCGTCGGCCACCTCGCGCGGCGGCTTGCTGTCCTTGAGCTTGCGCTGCGCCGCGGCCAGTTCGACCAGCACGGTGCCGGCCTGGCGCGCGACCTCGGCGGCGATCAGGTTCAGGCGCGTGCGGCCTTCCTCGATGCGGGCCTTGAAGGCTGCCGCATCGGTGGGCAGCGGGTCACCGAGGAAGGCGCGGTCCAGCGCCACCTCGACGATCTGCTCGCGCAGATCCTCCAGCGTGCCCAGGGCCATATAGGCGGCGGCCATCTTCTGCAGGTCGGGGATATTCTTTTCGAGGTATTTCAGCGGCTCGCGCAGCTGCAGGGCCACCAGCCGGCGCAGGCCGGTGCGGTGCTTCGCGGCGGCGGCGGCGGGTTCGTCGAAGACCTCGATCTCGACAGACGTGCCGCGGTCGATCAGCGCCGGGAAGCCGATCAGTGTCTGGCCGCCCTTCCTCAGCTCCATCAGCTCGGGCAGCTCACCGAAGGTCCAGGCGGTGTGGCGCTCGGCGAGCGCCGGCGCGGGCGGCGGTGCCACCTCGGCCACCACGCCACGGCCGGCGGGCCCGCTGACCGACGGCGCCGCCACGGGTTCGGGTGCCGGCGCCCTGCCCACCTTCAGCGCCGCCAGCGCCTGGAACGCACTGCGCGCCTGAAGGCCGAGCTCGGCCTTCAGGCTGGCCAGGTCGCGGCCGGTGCCGAGCTGGCGGCCATGCTCGTCGACGACGCGGAAGTTCATGAACAGGTGCGGGCTGACCTGCTCGAGCTTGAAGTCGTTGCGCTGCACCGGCAGCTGCGTCTTCTCGCGCACGGCCTTCAGCAGCACCTCGGTCAGGTTGCCCTGCGCGAAAGGGTGGGCGGCGATGAAGGTGTCGGCGTAATCGGCCAGCGGCAGCAGCCGCGAACGCGGCCGCTGGTGCAGGCTCTTGCACAAGGCCATCACCTTGTCCTTCAGCATGCCCGGCACCAGCCATTCGCAGCGCTCGTCGTTGACCTGGTTGAGCGCATAGATCGGCACCGTCACCGTCAGCCCGTCCTTGGGGTCGCCGGGTTCGTGCAGGTAGCTCGCGGCGCAGTCGATGCCACCCAGCCGCACCGTGCGCGGGAACGACGCGGTGGTGATGCCCGCCGCCTCGTGGCGCATCAGCTCGTCGCGCGACAGCTGCAGCAGCGTGGGCTGGCGCTTGACCTCGCTGCGGTACCACTTCTCCAGGCTGGCGGTGCTGCACACAGCGGCCGGCAGCTGCTGGTCGTAGAAGGCGTGGATCAGCTCGTCGTCGACCAGCACGTCCTGACGCCGTGCCTTGTGCTCGAGCTCCTGCACCTGGCGGATCAGCTTCTGGTTGTGCGCCAGGAAGGGCAGCCGGGTCTCGATCTCGCCCTCGACCAGGGCCTGGCGGATGAAGATCTCGCGCGCGCCCTGCGGGTCGAGCTGGCCGTAGTTCACCCTTCGGTTGTTGTAGACGACGATGCCGTAGAGCGTGGCGCGTTCCAGCGCCACCACCTCGCCGGCCTTCTTCTCCCAGTGCGGCTCGAGCAGCTGCTTCTTCAGCAGGTGGCCGGCGATGCCCGGGACCCACTGCGGCTCGATCGCCGCCAGCCCACGGCCGAAGAGGCGCGTGGTCTCGACGAGTTCCGCCGCCACCAGCCAGCGGCCGGGCTTCTTGCTCAGGTGCGCGCCCGGATGGCGCCAGAACTTGATGCCGCGCGCGCCCAGGTACCAGTCGTCATCATCACTCTTGCAGCCGATGTTGCCCAGCAGCCCGGCCAGCATCGCCAGGTGCACCTGCTCGTAGGTGGCGGGCGCGGTATTGAGCCGCCAGCCGTGTTCGGCGACCACGGTGTGCAGCTGCGAATGGATGTCGCGCCACTCGCGCACCCGGCGTGGGTTGACGAAGCGCTCGCGCAGGCGCTGTTCCTGCTGCCGGTTGGACAGCTTGTGCGGGTGCGCCGTGCCCTCGCCGTGGCCACGGCCTTGTTCGATCCACTTCCAGAGCTTGAGGTAGCCCATGAACTCGGACTTCTCGTCGTCGAAGGGCTTGTGCTTCTCATCGGCCGCCTGTTGCTGGTCGAGCGGGCGGTCGCGCACGTCCTGCCCCGACAGCGCCGAGGCGATGACCAGCACCTCGGTCAGCGACTGGCGCTTCACGGCTTCGAGGATCATCCGGCCCACGCGCGGGTCCAGCGGCAGCTTCGCCAGCTGACGGCCGGTTTCGGTGAGCGCGTTGTCGTCGTCCACCGCGCCCAGCTCCGACAGCAGCGCATAACCGTCGGCGATGGCCTTGCGCGGCGGTGCTTCCAGGAAGGGAAAGTCCTCGACCTGCCCCAGGCGCAGCGACTTCATGCGCAGGATCACGCCGGCCAGCGAGCTGCGCAGGATCTCGGGGTCGGTGAAGCGCGGCCGGCCAGCGAAGCCGGCCTCGTCGTAGAGGCGGATGCAGATGCCGTTGGCCACGCGCCCGCAGCGGCCGGCGCGCTGGTTGGCCGCAGCCTGGCTGATGGGCTCGACCTGCAGCTGCTCGACCTTGCTGCGGTAGCTGTAACGCTTGACGCGCGCCAGCCCGCTGTCGATCACGTAGCGGATGCCGGGCACCGTGAGCGAGGTCTCGGCGACGTTGGTGGCCAGCACGATGCGGCGGCCGTTGCCGGCCTCGAAGACGCGGTCCTGCTCGGCCTGCGACAGGCGCGCGAACAGGGGCAGGATCTCGGGCACCGGGCCGCGAAGCGGGCCGCTGCTGATGCTGCCGCCGCGCGCCTGCGCCGCCAGGTGCTTGCGCAGGTGATCGGCGGCCTCGCGGATCTCGCGCTCGCCGGGCAGGAAGACGAGGATGTCGCCGGGGCCCTCGCGCCAGAGTTCGTCGACGGCGTCGGCGATGGCGTCCTCGAGCTCGACGTTCTTCTGCTCCTCGTAAGGGCGCCAGCGCTGCTCGACGGGGAACAAACGCCCCGAGACCATGATCACCGGCGCCGGCCCCTGCGCCGACGCAAAATGCTGCGCGAAGCGCTCGGCGTCGATGGTGGCCGAGGTGACGATGAGCTTCAGGTCGGGCCGGCGCGGCAGCAACTGGCGCAGATAGCCGAGCAGGAAGTCGATGTTGAGGCTGCGCTCGTGCGCCTCGTCGATGATCAGCGTGTCGTAGGCGCGCAGTTCGGGGTCGGTCTGCGTCTCGGCCAGCAGGATGCCGTCGGTCATCAGCTTGACCGAGGCGCCGGGCTGCAGCCGGTCCTGGAAGCGCACCTTGTAGCCCACCACCTCGCCGAGCGGCGAATTCAGCTCCTCGGCGATGCGCTTGGCCACGCTGCTGGCGGCGATGCGGCGCGGCTGCGTGTGGCCGATCAGCCCGCGGCCGCCAGCGCCCAGCCCGCGGCCCAGTTCGAGTGCGATCTTCGGCAGCTGCGTGGTCTTGCCCGAGCCGGTCTCGCCGCAGACGATGACCACCGGATGCTGCGCGACGGCGCGTGCGATCTCCTCGCGCCGGGTGGAGACCGGCAGCGATTCGGGGTAGTGGATGGGCGGGACGGGGTTGGCCGCGATCGGCTTGGCAATCGGGGCGGCGGGGCGTGCGCTCACGGGTCGCGGATTATCGCCGCGCCTCGGGCGTCAGCCGCTGGTGTAGGTGATGACGCTGAAGACCGCGCCCTGCGGATCCTGCAGCACGGCCATGCGGCCGACACCGGGCACGTCCATCGGCGGCATGATCGACTTGCCGCCGAGCGCGGTGCACTTCGCGATCGTTTCATCGACGTTGTCGACCGTGACGTAGCAGCCCCAGTTGGCCGGCATGCCCTCGCCACCGGGCGGCGGCGCCATGATGCCGGCGACCGAGGTCTCGCCCACGTTGGCCACGTGATACGGGCCGGTTCCCATGTCCATGTTCTTCACGGCCCAGCCGAACAGGCCGCTGTAGAAGCGGCCCGCGGCTTCCGGGTCGGGCGTCATCAGCTCGCTCCAGCTGAAGGCACCGTGCGTCTTGAAGGTGTCCATGCATCGCTCCCTGCGGTTGGTAGGGCGCCGCATCGTGCGCCGCGGGCCGCAGAGGTGTCAACGCGGTCGGCGCGGACGCCGTTGCGGGGCCTTCCGGCACAATCCTCCGCGCCATGAGCCTCGTCTTCCCGCACACCTTCGTCCCCTGGTTCCGCTCGGTGGCGCCCTACATCCACGCCTACCGCGGCAAGACCTTCGTCGTGGGGCTGGCGGGAGAGGCCATCGCCGCGGGCAAGCTCAATGCCTTCGTGCAGGATCTGGCCATCCTGCACGCGATGGGCATCAAGCTGGTGCTGGTGCATGGCTTCCGGCCGCAGGTCAACGAACAGCTCGAGGCCAAGGGCCAGGTGTCGCGCTATGCGCACGGCATCCGCATCACCGACGCGGTGGCGCTCGACTGCGCGCAGGAGGCCGCCGGCCAGCTGCGCTTCGAGATCGAGGCCGCCTTCAGCCAGGGCCTGCCCAACACGCCGATGGCCAATGCCACCGTGCGCGTGGTGTCGGGCAACTTTCTCACCGCGCGGCCGGTGGGCATCGTCGACGGTGTCGACTTCATGCTCAGCGGCCTGGTGCGGCGCGTCGACGGCGCCGCCATCCGGCGCGCCATCGACATCGGCGCGCTGGTGCTGCTGTCGCCCTTCGGCTTCTCGCCCACCGGCGAGGCCTTCAACCTGACGATGGAAGACGTGGCCACCGCCACCGCCATCGCGCTGCAGGCCGACAAGCTCGTCTTCCTGACCGAGGTGCCCGGCATCCGCGAGAAGCCTGACGATGCCGACAGCGACATCGACACCGAACTCGCGCTGGCCGATGCACGGCGGCTGCTGGCGGCGATGGCGCCGCCGCAGCAGCCCAGCGACCCGGCCTTCTACCTGCAGCACTGCGTAAAAGCCTGCGAGGGCGGCGTCGAGCGCTCGCACATCCTGCCCTTTGCCGCCGATGGCGCACTGCTGCTGGAGGTCTTCACGCACGACGGCATCGGCACCATGGTCGTCGACGAAAAGCTCGAGAGCCTGCGCGAGGCCAGTTCCGACGACGTCGGCGGCATCCTGCAGCTGATCGAGCCCTTCGAGCGCGACGGCACGCTGGTGCGGCGCGAACGCGCCGAGATCGAGCGCGACATCGCCACCTATACGGTGATCGAACACGACGGCATCATCTTCGGCTGCGCCGCGCTCTACCCCTACCCCGAGGCGCGCACCGCCGAGATGGCGGCGCTGACCATCTCGCCGCAGGTGCAGGGCCAGGGCGATGGCGAGCGCATCTTGAAGCGCATCGAACAGCGTGCGCGCGCCGCCGGGCTGGACAGCATCTTCGTGCTGACCACGCGCACGATGCACTGGTTCATCAAGCGCGGGTTCGCGCAGGTCGACCCCGACTGGCTGCCCGAGGCGCGCAAGCGCAAATACAACTGGGACCGGCGCTCGCAGGTGCTGGTCAAGAAATTCGTCTGACCTTCAAGGAGAAGTCCCATGACCCGCATGGTGCAATGTGCCTACCTGAAAAAGGAAGCCCCCGGCCTGAACTTCGCGCCCTACCCCGGCGAGCTGGGCAAGCGCATCTACCAGAACATCAGCGCCGAGGCCTTCGAAGCCTGGAAGCGCCACCAGACGATGCTGGTCAACGAAAACCGGCTCAACCTGGCCGACGCCCGCGCACGGCAGTACCTGGCGCGGCAGATGGAGCAGTTTCTCTTCGGCGGCGAGGCCGACAAGCCCGCAGGCTTCGTGCCGCCCTCGGCCTGAGCGGCCGGGTGCGTCCAGTCGCACCGATGTTGACGCCGCTCAACGTTCGTGATTGCGACTCGTTCTCGTTCTCAGATACACTTCCGGAAATCCCAACGTCCGTGGAGAATCCGTGACCCGCTCGCCCCGAAACCTCGCCGCCCCGATCGCCGCCCTGGCCCTGGCCTTGTCCGTGGCTGGCCCCGCGGCCGCGCAGGAAAAGGTCTTGAATCTGTATTCGGCCCGTCACTATCAGACCGACGAGGCGCTTTATCAGAATTTCACCAAGGCCACCGGCATTCGCATCAACCGCGTCGATGCCGACGACGCCGGCGTGCTGGCACGCCTGAAGAGTGAAGGCGCCGCCAGCCCGGCCGACGTGATTCTGCTCGTCGATGCCGCGCGCCTGTGGCGTGCCGAGGTCGACGGCCTCTTCCAGCCCGTGCGCAGCAGGATTCTGGAAGAGCGCATTCCCGCCCAGTTGCGCGGCAAGGACAGCGGCCAGGGCTCGGCCTGGTTCGGCTTTTCGACCCGGGCCCGCATGATCGTCTATGACAAGGCCCGTGTGCCGAAAACCGATGTCGACCAGTACGAGAAACTCGCGGCGCCGGTGAACAAGGGGCGCGTCTGCACCCGTTCCGGATCGCACCCGTACAACCTGTCGCTGTTTGGCGCCATGCTCGAGCATCTGGGCCCGGAAAAGACAGAAACCTGGCTCAAGGGCGTGGTCGACAACATGGCACGCGCGCCCAAGGGCGGAGATACCGACCAGATCAAGGCCGTGGCCAGCGGGGAATGTGCCGTTGCCGTGACCAACAGCTATTACCTGGCCCGCATGATGCGGTCACAGGCTCCGGCCGACCGCGAGGTGGTGGAGAAGATCGGCGCCGTCTTCCCGAACCAGGCCGACCATGGCACCCACGTCAACGTAGCCGGTGGCGCCGTGGCCCGGCACGCCAGGAACCGCGACGCCGCCGTGCAGTTTCTCGAATACCTGTCGAGCACCGAGGCGCAAGGGTATTTTGCCGATGGCAACAACGAGTGGCCAGCGGTCATCGGCACCCAGCTGGTTAACCCGGCTCTGAAGGCGCTGGGCAGCTTCAAGACCGAAACCGTGCCGATCTCCGTCATCGGCATGAATCAGGTCAAGGTGCAGCAGATACTCGACCGCGTGGGCTACAAATAGCATCGACGGCGTCGCGCGGCTGATGTTTTGTTATATTCCCGCCGTCCTGACAAAACCGCGGGTATTTACATGGCCAGCCGATTGAACGACCTGCTCGCAAAAAAAGCCGAGCTCGAACAGCAGATCATCGCCATCCAGCGCGAGGAACGTGCCTCGGCCATCGCGCAGGTCAAGTCGCTGATGGCCCAGCATGGTTTGACGCTGGCCGACCTGAGCGCCCGCAGCAACCCGGCCGCCCCCAAGGCGCGCAGCGGCGGCAAGGTGCCGGCCAAATACCGTGATCCGGCCACCGGCCAGGCCTGGTCGGGTCGCGGCCTGCATCCCAAATGGCTGAAGCAGGCCATCGCCGGCGGCGCCAAGATCACCGATTTTCTCGTCTGACGGCCCACCCCCCCCTGGCACGGGGTGGTGGCGTCTCGATGGCGCCCGCCCCGCACAGGCCTTCCCGGCGCTAGCATCGCCGGCCCCACCGGTTGACCCCGGGCCGGTTCGTGAACCGCGTCGATCCCCCCTCCTCCTTCTTTCCACCCTCGCTGACCGGGCGACTGCCGGGTGCGCGCTGGGGCGTCCGCGCCGCGCTGTTCGGGCTGCTTGCGCTGATCGTGGCGCTGGCGGTTCATGGCGCCGTCGGCGGCGGACTGCCCGGCAGCGCGGCGGCCATCGGCGCGACCGTGGGTCTGGCGCTCGCCGGTCATGCCCGCCTGGGTGCCGCCGCGGCGGCTGCGGTGCCGGCGCTGGCGATCGCACTGGCGATGCGGGGCCAGGGTGCGGTGCACGCGCTCGGTGCCGCCGCGCTGCTCGGCCTCGCCCACCTCGGAACCACGCAGGGGCTCGCCCGCACGACCTTCGATCCGCGGCTCGAGCGGCTGCGCGACGTGCTGTGGCTGCTGGCCGCGGCGGCGGCGGTGGCGCTGCCGGTCGGCGCCGTTCTTGCACGCTGGCCCGCGGCATCCGCGCCGGCTGCGGCAGCGGTCGGCACGCTGGCCTGGTTGACCCTGTCGGGCCTGCTGCTGACAGCCCTGCCGGCCTGCACGCTGGCCCCGCTCGGACGATCGCCGTCGGCGGCACGCCTGCTGCTGCTGGCCCTGCTGGCGATGGCCGTGCTGGCCGCCATGCTGGCGCCCTGGCAGGCCAGCCTGGGGCGCCCCCAGGTGCTGTGGTGGAGCCTGCCGGCCGTTGCCCTGCTCGCGCTGTGGGCGCTGGGCGGCACGCTGCTGGCGTCGCTGGTGCTCGGCGCCACCGCGCTCGGCGTGGCCCTGGCCAGCGCGGGGGCCGAGCACGCGGTGCAGGCCCAGGCACTGGCCCTGGTGCTGGTGCTGCAGGGCCTGCTGCTGGTGGCCCACGCGCAGCGGGCCGAGTCGTCGTGGCGCGAACAGCGCTGGGAATGGGCGCTCGATGGTTCGCGCCTGGGCGTGGCCGACTGGCGCATCGAGGGCCAGGACAGCTTCGTCTCCGCCGCCTGGCGCGCACTGGCCGGCTTCGGCGACCCCCAGTGGTCACCCGCGCTGTGGGTCGAATCGGTGCATGCGGACGACCGCGCCGACCTGCAGGCTGCGCTGGCGCAGATTGCCAGCGGCGAGGTCGGCCGCCTGCGGCTGGAAGTGCGCATGCCGGTGGCCGACGGCTGGCGCTGGCTGGAGGCCACGCTGCTGGTCATCGAGCGGCGCCCCGACGGCGCGCCGCTGCGGCTGCTGGCGACGCTGCTCGATGTCGACGAGCGCCACGATGCGCAGGATCGCCAGCGCCTGTCGGTCAGCCTGTTCCAGCACCTGCACGAAGGCCTGCTGATCACCGACGCCGAGCTGCGCGTGCTCGACGCCAACCCGGCCTACGCGCAGATCCTGGGCATGAACCGCAGCGAACTGCTGGGCAGCGTGCCCTCGCTGCTGCGCCCGGCGCCGGCCGATCCGCTGGCGCGCCAGCAGCGCGCGACGATGTGGTCGGCGCTGCGCGCCACCGGCACCTGGCGCGGCGAGCTGCTGGAGCGTCGCCGCAGCGGCGAGATCTGCACGCTGCAGGTCACGATCTCCACCGTCAAGGGCGCGCAAGGCGACGTGCGCTACCACGTGCTGGTGATCACCGACGTGACCGAGCAGCGCGCACAGCGCGAGCGGCTGGAGCGCCAGGCGCATTTCGACGAACTGACGCGGCTGCCCAACCGCGTGCGGCTGTCGCAGCTGCTGGTCGACGCGATGCGCACCGCCGACCGTGACGGCTACCTGCTGGTGGTGTGCTACCTGGACCTAGACCGCTTCAAGCCGGTCAACGACCGTTATGGCCATGCCGCCGGCGACCAGTTGCTGGTCGAACTGGCCGGCCGCCTGCGCAGCGCCTTGCGCACGCGCGAGGCCTGGGCCGATACCGCGGCACGCCTGGGCGGCGACGAATTCGTGCTGCTGCTGCGCGTGGAGTCGATCGAGGAGGCGCGCATGGCCGTCGAGCGCGTGCTGCGCGTCGTCGCCCAGCCCTATGTGGTGGACCCGGCGCAGGAGCCGGTGCAGGTGACGGCCAGCATGGGGGCCACCGTCTTCCCGATCGACCGCAGCGACGCCGATACGCTGCTGCGCCATGCCGACCATGCGATGTATGGCGCCAAGCAGTCGGGCCGCAACGGCTATCTGTTCTTCGACCCCGAGCACCGCCGCCGCACCGAGGAACGCGTGATGGCCATCGGCCGTGTGCAGGAGGCGCTGGACCAGGCCGAATTCGTGCTCTTCTACCAGCCCAAGGTCGACATGCGCGCCGGCCGGGTGCTGGGCTTCGAGGCACTGCTGCGCTGGGACCACCCGCAGCAAGGGCTGATCGCGCCGATGCAGTTTCTGCCGCTGATCGAGAATACCGGGCTGTCGTCGCGCGTCGGCGACTGGGTCTTCGCGCAGGCGCTGGAGCACCTGTCACAGTGGCGGCGCAGCGGGCTCGACATCTCGGTCAGCGTCAACGTCTCGGCACGCCACCTGCAGGAGCCCGACTTCGCGCAGCGGCTGTCGGAACTGCTGGCCCGCCACCCCGAGCCGCTGGCGCCGAATTTCGAGCTGGAAGTGCTCGAGACCGCCGCCCATGCCGACATCGAGGCCACGTCGGCGCTGCTCGCGCGCTGCCGCGCCATCGGCGTGCGCTTCGCGCTCGACGACTTCGGCACCGGCTATTCCACGCTGACCTACCTCAAGCGGCTGCCGGTGGACGTGCTGAAGATCGACCGCAGCTTCGTGCACCACATGCTCGACGACAGTCAGGACCGCGCCATCGTCGAGGGCGTGATCGGCCTGGCGCGCACCTTCGGCTGCGTCGTCGTCGCCGAAGGCGTGGAAAGCCCGGCGCAGGCGCGCACGCTGCTCGACATGGGCTGCGACATCGGTCAGGGCACGGGCATTGCCGCGCCGATGGCGGCCGGCCAGGTGGCCACCTGGACACGGCAGTACAAGGGCATGTTCGCGCTGGCGCCGGCCACCGGCGGCGAGGTGGCCGCATCCGGATCGACCGCGGTCTGATGCCGGCACCGGTGAAGCGGCGCCGCTAGACTCGGCCGGGTGATCCCCGCCGGCTTTCTGCAGGACCTGCTGTCCCGCGTCGACATCGTCGACGTGGTCGGCCGTCACGTCGAGCTCAAGCGCGGCGGCGCCAACTGGATGGGGTTGTGCCCCTTCCATGCCGAGAAGTCGCCCAGCTTCTCGGTCAGCCCGGGCAAGCAGTTCTATTACTGCTTCGGCTGCGGCGCCAGCGGCGACGCCATCCGCTTCCTCACCGAGCACACCGGCATGAGCTTCGTCGATGCGGTGACCGAGCTGGCGCAGGCGGTGGGCATGCAGGTGCCGCAGGAACAGGTCAGCCCCGAGGAACGCGAGCGCCGCCAGCGCCTGGCCGAGCGCCGCCTGACGCTGACCGAGGCGCTGCACAAGGCCGCGCAGCATTACCGCCGGCAGCTGCGCGATTCGCCCGAGGCGATCGCCTACCTGAAGTCGCGCGGGCTGTCGGGCGAGATCGCGGCCCGCTTCGGCCTGGGCTATGCGCCGCCGGGCTGGCGCGGGCTGGCCAGCGTCTTTGCCCGCTACGACGATCCGTTGCTGGAAGAGGCCGGCCTCGTGCGCAGCAGCGCCGACGAGGCGGACGCCGCGCCGGAGGATCGCAAGCGCTACGACTGGTTCCGCCATCGCATCATGTTTCCGATCCGCGCCGTCGGCGGCGAGGTGATCGGCTTCGGCGCGCGCGTGCTCGACGACAGCAAGCCCAAATACCTGAACTCGCCGGAGACGCCGGTCTTCAGCAAGGGCCGCGAGCTCTACGGCCTGTTCGAGGCGCGGCAGGCGATCCGCGAGCGCGGCCATGCGCTCGTCGTCGAGGGCTACATGGACGTGGTGGCGCTGGCGCAGAGCGGCTTCGGCAATGCGGTGGCCACGCTGGGCACCGCCTGCACGGCCGACCATGTCCAGAAGCTGTTCCGCTTCACCGACTCGGTGGTCTTCAGCTTCGACGGCGACGCTGCCGGCCGGCGTGCCGCGGCGCGCGCGCTGGAGGCGGCGCTGCCACATGCCAGCGACCTGCGCCAGGTCCGCTTCCTGTTCCTGCCGCCCGAACACGACCCCGACAGCTTCGTGCGCGAGCGCGGCGCGGCCGCCTTCGAGCAGGCCGTCGAGCAGGCCGTGCCGCTGTCGCGGCAGCTGCTGGCGCAGGCCGCGGCCGACGGCGACATGGCCAGCGCCGAGGGCCGCGCGCGCATGCTGGCCCAGGCCCGGCCCTTGTGGGCAGCCCTGCCCGAAGGGGCCTTGCAACGCCAGCTGCTGAGCGAACTGGCCCGCGCCGCACAGCTGGGCACCGACGAGCTCGTCGCGCTGTGGCAGCTGGGGCGACCCGCCGGCAGCGGGCGCGCGCCGGGGCGGTCAATGCCATCCGTGGCGCCGTCGCCGACCCGGCGCGCTGGCGCCGGGCGCGGCCGGCCGATGCCCACCGCATCGGCCGACCTGGCGCTGCGCCTGCTGCTGCGCCATGCCGACTGGTGGGACCGGCTGGCGGCCGATGACCACCAACTGCTGCATGGCCTGGGCGGCGAGCACGGCGCGCTGCTGGTCTGGCTGGAGCAGCAGATCGTCGAACATGGCGCGCAGACCTGGGCGGCACTGGACGAGGCCCTGCAGGGCCACGAGCTGCAGGCGGCGGCGCTGCGCATCGCCGACCCGGCGTCGCTGGAAGACCGGCACGAATTTGCCGACCTCGAACGCGTGCTGCACCGGCTGTGGGATGCCGAGCTCAATGCGCAGATCGGCGAGCTGATCGCCAGCGGCCGCACCGACCGCGAGCACCTCGACCGCATCGCCGCGATGCGCAGGCGCGCCGACCACCACAAGCAGCTCGCGAACGCGGCGCCGGCGACCGGGGCGTCCGCCTGAGGGCGCGGGTGCCGCCGGCAGTCAGGCCGACGGTATAATCCGCGGTTCATCGCAGCGGCAAGAGTGACGGCAGCACCTCCGGGCCCCGACCACCCTCGACAAGGGTTCATCAACGGTCAACCCATCCCGCAAGGGCTGCATCCCAGGACGGTCACGCGACCTTGCCCACTGGTTGCTCGTCTTGCAGCCGCGCCGGTACCGGCGTGAATGTGCTCGAACCCGTCGGGGCCCCTGCCCGAATCGTGGATGAGAGCTCCCGGCTGACGACACCGGTGCCGCCACCCACCTGCCAAGGATCGCCATGACCGCGAAGAAGACCGCCGCCAAGACCACCACCGAGCCCGCCACCAAGGCCAGGGCCGCAACCCCCGCGCCTGCCCTCAAGAACGCCCCCAGGACTGCCGGCAAGCCCGCCGTCAAGGTCGAGCCCGAGGCGAAGGCGACGTCCAAGGTGGCCGCCAAACCGGCAGCCAAAGGTGCCGGCAAGGCCGAGGCCAAGCCCGAGGTCAAGCCCGAGGTCAAGTCCGAGGTCAAGGGCGGCAAGGGCAAGAAGGTCGTCGAGCCGAAGAAGGCGCCGGTGGGCGACGACGTGGACCTGGGCGACATCGAGGCCGAAATCGAGGCCGAGGCCGAACCGGAAGTCGAGACCACGGCCGACGAACCCGAGGCCAAGGCCAAGCCGCTGCGCATGAAGGTCAGCCGCGCCAAGGAGCGCGCGCTGATGCGCGAATTCGGGCTCGACGAGACCACACTCACCGAAGAGGAAGTCGCCAAGCGCCGCCAGGAGCTGAAGACCCTCATCAAGATGGGCAAGACGCGGGGTTTCCTGACGCATCAGGAGATCAACGACCACCTGCCCGAGAAGCTGGTCAACGAGGAGATCCTCGAGGCCATCGTGTCGATGCTCAACGACATGGGCATCGCCGTCTACGAGCAGGCGCCCGACGCCGCCACGCTGCTGATCAGCGGCAGCAACACCGCCACCGCCACCGACGAAGAGGCCGAAGAGGCTGCCGAGGCCGCGCTGTCCACCGTCGACAGCGAATTCGGCCGCACCACCGACCCGGTGCGCATGTACATGCGCGAGATGGGCACGGTGGAACTGCTCACGCGCGAGGGCGAGATCGAGATCGCCAAGCGCATCGAAGGCGGCCTGCAGGCCATGATGCTGGCCATCAGCGCCAGCCCGACGACGATCGCCGAGATCATGGCCTACGCCGGCAAGATCGCCGCCGGCGAGATGCAGATCTCCGAGGTGGTGGACGGCTTCGTCTCCGACGACGAGGCCGACGACTATGTCGCCGAGGAGGATTTCGACGAATTCGACGAAGACGACGACGACGACGGCCAGGGCGGCTCCAAGGCGCTGACGAAGAAGCTCGAGGAGCTCAAGAACCAGGCGCTGGAGAAGTTCACGCTGCTGGGCAGCCACTTCGACAGGATGCGCAAGGCCTACGAGAAGGACGGCTACAAGTCGGCCCCGTACAACAAGGCCCAGCACGCCATCAGCGACGACCTGATGACGATCCGCTTCACGGTCAAGACCATCGAGCGGCTGTGCAACATCCTGCGCAGCCAGGTCGACGACCTGCGCCGCTACGAGCGCGAGATCCGCAAGATCGTGGTCGACAAGTGCGGCATGCCGCAGGACCACTTCATCAGGCACTTTCCGCCCAATGTGCTCAACCTGAAGTGGGCCGAGAAGGAAGCTGCGTCCGGCCGGGCCTATGGCGCGGTGCTGGCGCGCAACCTGCCCGCGGTGCAGGAACTGCAGCAGAAGCTGATCGACCTGCAGGGCCGCGCGGTGGTGCCGCTGGAAGACCTCAAGCAGATCAACAAGAAGATGAACGAGGGCGAGAAGGCCAGCCGCGACGCCAAGAAGGAGATGATCGAGGCCAACCTGCGCCTGGTGATCTCGATCGCCAAGAAATACACCAACCGCGGCCTGCAGTTTCTCGACCTCATCCAGGAAGGCAATATCGGCCTGATGAAGGCGGTCGACAAGTTCGAATACCGCCGCGGCTACAAATTCTCGACCTATGCCACCTGGTGGATCCGCCAGGCGATCACGCGGTCGATCGCGGATCAGGCGCGCACCATCCGCATCCCGGTGCACATGATCGAGACCATCAACAAGATGAACCGCATCTCGCGCCAGCACCTGCAGGAGTTCGGCTACGAGCCCGACGCGCCGACGCTGGCCGAGAAGATGGAGATCCCCGAGGACAAGATCCGCAAGATCATGAAGATCGCCAAGGAGCCGATCTCCATGGAAACGCCGATCGGCGACGACGACGACAGCCACCTGGGCGACTTCATCGAGGACACCAACAACACCGCGCCGATCGAGGCGGCGATGCAGGCCGGCCTGCGCGACGTGGTGAAGGACATCCTCGACAGCCTGACGCCGCGCGAGGCCAAGGTGCTGCGCATGCGCTTCGGCATCGAGATGAGCACCGACCACACGCTCGAAGAGGTGGGCAAGCAGTTCGACGTCACGCGCGAGCGCATCCGCCAGATCGAGGCCAAGGCGATCCGCAAGCTCAAGCACCCGAGCCGCAGCGACAAATTGAGGACGTACCTGGACAACCTGTGACCGGTCAGGCCCGGCGGCGTGAGGATTTCACGACGGTAAACTCGCGCCCGGCATGACCCTGATCGCCGACCGTACCGTCCTCTTTGCCGACCTGCGCGGCAGCACCTCGCTGTTCGAGACCCTGGGCAATGCCGAGGCGACGTCGGTCGTCACGCATTGCGTCAATGCGCTGGCGCGCCCGGTGAACGATCATGGCGGCCATGTCGTCAAGACCCTGGGCGACGGCCTGATGGCGGTGTTTGCCGAGTCCGGTCCGGCCGTGCAGGCCGCGGTGGTGATGCACGAGGTGCTGGAAGCCATCGTGCAGAAGGGCAGCGAGCGCGGTGCCTCCTCGGGCCTGCGCGCACTGCGGCTGCAGGTCGGCATGGCGCGCGGCGAGGTCGTCGAGATGGGCGGCGACTGTTTCGGCGACGCCGTCAACGTGGCCGCCCGCCTGATCGACCATGCCGGCGACAACGAGACGCTGGTCACTGTCGACGTGCTGCGCGGCCTCGGCCTCGACATGCAGGCGCGCTTTCGCAGCCTCGACCGACTGGCGCTGCGCGGCCGCGCCGAGCCGGTGTCGGTGCATGTGCTGGGGCGGCGCCGCGGCGGCGATGCCGCGGTGACACAGTTCGGCGACGTCGCCATCGCCGGCGAACCCGAAGGCCTGCGCCTGACCTGGAGCGACCTCAGCCGCGTCTTCGACAGCCGCCAGTTGCCGGTGGTGCTGGGCCGCAGCCCGCAGGCCAGTTTCTGCGTCGACGACTCGCGCGTGTCGCGCTCGCACGCCCGCATCGACTGGTACGGCGGCACCTTCCAGCTCACCGACCTCAGCTACAACGGCACCTACGTGCGCTTCAACGATGGCGAGATCGTCAGCCTGCGGCGCGGCAGCTGCACGCTGCACGGCAGCGGCACGGTGGGTCTGGGCGCCTCGCCCACCGACCCCGGCGCGGCCAGCGTGCGCTTCGAGGTCGTGCACTTCGGCGAGACGCAGCCGCTCGGCGGCCCCGACACCGCCTCCGGCAGCCGCGCCGCCGACTGAGCCGCCTACCGAGCCCCCATCTCCCGCATGAGCTTCCGACCCGAGCCGGCCCATCGGCACGGCCAGCCGGCCCGCACCGCGGTGCTGCTGGTCAACCTGGGCACCCCCGACGAGCCCACCGCGCCGGCGCTGCGACGCTACCTGGCCGAATTCCTGTCCGACCCGCGCGTGGTCGAGATCCCGCGCCTGCTGTGGCTGCCCATCCTGCACGGCATCATCCTGCGCGTGCGGCCGGCCAAATCGGCGGCCAAATACCGGTCGATCTGGACGCCCGAGGGCTCGCCGCTGGCGGTATGGACGCGGCGCCAGGCGGCAGCGCTGGCGCAGGCGCTGGCCGCTCGCGGCCACCACCTCGAGGTGCGCCACGCCATGCGCTACGGCCAGCCCGCGCTGGCCACGGTGATGGATGAACTGCGCGCCGCCGGGGCAACCCGCGTGCTGGTGCTGCCGATGTATCCGCAATACGCCGCCGCCACCACCGGCAGCGTGGCCGATGCGCTGCACCGCTGGGCGCTGGGCGCACGCTGGGTGCCCGAGTTGCGCAGCATCGGCGCCTACCACGACGACCCCGGCTATATCGACGCACTGGCCGCCAGCCTGCGCCGCCACTGGGCGCAGCAGCCGCCGGCCGAACGCCTGGTGCTCAGCTTCCACGGCGTGCCCGAGCGCAGCCTGCACCTGGGCGACCCGTATCACTGCCAGTGCCACGTCACGGCGCGGCTGCTGCGCGAAAAACTGGGCTTGCCGGCCGAGCGCGTGGTCGTCACCTTCCAGAGCCGCTTCGGCAAGGCCAAGTGGCTCGAACCCTATACCGAGCCCACGGTGCGTGCGCTGGCCGCCCAGGGCGTGAAGGGCATCGATGTCATGTGCCCCGGCTTTGCCGCCGACTGCCTGGAGACGCTGGAAGAGATCGGCGACGAGGTGCGCGAGGCCTTCGTCGCATCCGGCGGCCAGGACTTCCGCTACGTGCCCTGCCTCAACGACGAGCCCGACTGGATCGCGGCACTGGCGACGTTCACCGAGCGCCACCTGCAGGGCTGGGACACGAAGCGCGTGCCGCTGGCCGACGAGGCCGCCCGGCAGCGCGCGCTGGCGATGGGCGCGCGCGACTGAATCAACGGCGCCGGCACCGCTCCGCCGGTTCGTTCACGCCTGCTCAGCCGGCGGCGCGCAGGCGCCTGAGCCACACCACCACGCGCGGCAGCACCAGCACCGCCACCAGCAGCGCGAGCAGCGTGGCCGACATCGGCCGCTCGATGAAGACACCCCAGCGGCCCTCGCCGATCGACAGCGCATTGCGCATCTGCGCCTCGGCCAGCGGTCCCAGGATCATGCCGACGATGACCGGCGCGGTCGGAAAGTCCAGGCGCCGCATCAGCACGCCCGCGAGTCCGATGGCGAACATCAGGAAGAGGTCGAAGCTGCTCTGCCGCATGCCGTAGACGCCCACGGTGGCGAAGATCAGGATGCCGGCATACAGCGGCGGCCGCGGGATCTTCAGCAGCTTGACCCACAGCCCGACCAGCGGCAGGTTGAGCACCAGCAGCATCACGTTGCCGATGTAGAGCGACGCGATCAGCGCCCACACCAGCGTCGAGCTGGTCTGGAACAGCTGCGGCCCGGCATTGATGCCGTAGTTCTGCAGCGCCGACAGCAGGATGGCCGCCGTCACCGAGGTGGGAATGCCCAGCGTCAGCAGCGGCACCAGCGTCGCCGTCACGGCGGCGTTGTTGGCGGCCTCGGGGCCGGCCACGCCCTCGATGGCGCCGGTGGTGCCGAATTCCTCCTTGTGCTTGCTGAGCTTGCGCTCGATGCCGTAGCTCAGAAAGGTCGGGATCTCGGTGCCGCCGGCGGGAATGGTGCCGAAGGGGAAGCCCAGCGCCGTGCCGCGCAGCCACGCCGGCCACGATCGCCGCCACTCGGCCTTTGTCATGTGGGCGCGCGTCACGCGGTTCATCTCGGCGCTGCTGCGGCCCTCGAAGAGCGCGGTGTAGAAACATTCGCCGACCGCAAACAGGCCCACCGCGACCAGCACCACCTCGATGCCGTCCAGAAACTCGGGCACGCCGGCCGTATAGCGCACCTGGCCCGTGATCTGGTCCAGCCCCACGAGGCCGATCGCCAGGCCCACGAAGAGCGCGGTGATGCCGCGCAGCGTGCTCTTGCCGAGCACGGCGCTCACCGTCGTGAAGGCCAGCAGCATCAGCATGAAATATTCCGGCGGACCCAGCAGCACCGCGTAGTTGGCGACGATGGGTGCGAACAGCGTCACCAGCACGGTGGCGATGGTGCCGGCGACGAAGGAGCCGATCGCCGAGGTGGCCAGCGCCGCGCCGGCGCGGCCGCTCTTGGCCATCTTGAAGCCTTCGAGCGCGGTCACCATGGTGCCGGTCTCGCCGGGCGTATTGAGCAGGATGGAGGTCGTCGATCCACCGTACATCGCACCGTAGTAGATGCCGGCAAAGAAGATCATCGACGCCGTCGGCTCGACCTGCGCGGTGATCGGCAGCAGCATCGCCACCGTCACCGCCGGGCCCAGCCCGGGCAGCACGCCGATGGCGGTGCCGATGGCGCAGCCGACGAAGGCCCACAGCAGGTTGATCGGTGTGCCGGCGGTCGCAAAGCCCTGCAGCAACTGGTTGAGGATGTCCATCACAGCCACCCGCTGCCGGTCAGGCCCGGCAGGTTGATCGACAGCACCTTGGTGAACAGCCAGAACGCGGGCGCGGCGATCAGGAAGCCGGTCGCCACGTCCTGCAGCGTGCGCATCAGGCCGCCGCCCGCACGCCCCTCGGAGACGCGCAGGCCGCGCACCGCGAGCACGAAGCACAGCGTGCAGCTGAGGATGAAGCCCAGCGTGGTGATCAGCGCCGCATTGGCCAGCACGCCGGCGGCCACCCAGGCCATCGCCACCCAGTCACCGCGCGCTGCGCCCGAAGGCTCCTCCAGCTCGCGATAGCCGCCCGTCGCAGCCTGCCACAGCAGCAGCGCGCCGCACAGCGCCAGCACCACGGTCACCACCCAGGGCAGGAAGTTGGGGCCCACGCCCTGGTAGCCGGCGGTGGCCGGAATGCCGACGGCGCCCCAGGCCAGTCCGCCTGCCAGCAGCAGCACGCCGCCGCCCACCCAAGCTTGCTGCGTGCGCAGCCGTGACGGGTCCGTCATGGCCCCTCCTGATGACATGTCGTGGTTCGAATGAAACGCCGCCGGCGCGGGGCCGGCGGCAAAAGGCAGGGCCAGGACGCGCCCTCAGACCATGCCGGCCTTGACCATGGTGGCGCGCAGGCTCGCGAACTCGCGGTCGACGAAGTCCTCGAACTCCTTGCCCGCCATCAGCGCCGGCGTCCAGCTGTTCTTGGCCATCGCCTCGGCCCAGGACTTCGTCTTCACGGCCTTCAGGATCATGTCGGTCAGCGCCTTGCGCTGCGCGTCGCTGATGCCGGGGGCGCCGTAGACGCCGCGCCAGTTGCCGATCTCGACATTGATGCCCTGCTCCTTCAGCGTCGGCACGTCGACACCCTTCAGGCGCTGGCCCGAGGTGACGGCGATGGCGCGCATCTTGCCGGCTTCGATGTACTGCTGGAATTCGCTGAAGCCGCTGCCGCCGACGGTGACGTTGCCGCCGAGGATGGCCGCCGTGGCCTCGCCGCCGCCGCGGAAGGCGACATAGTTGATCTTGCTGGCGTCGACACCGACCTCGCGCGCGATCATCGCCGCCGCGATGTGCTCGGTGGAGCCGCGCGAGCCGCCGCCCCACTTGACGCTGCCCGGGTCCTTCTTCATCTGCTCGACCACGTCCTTCATGGTCTTGAGGGGTGAACTGGCGGGCAGCACGAAGACGTTGTATTCGCTCGTCAGGCGGGCGATCGGCGTTGCCTGCGTCACGCTCACCGGCGGCTTGCCGGTGATGATGCCGCCCAGCATCACCGCCCCCATCACCATCAGCGCGTTGCCGTCGCCCTTGCTGGCATTGACGAACTGCGCCAGGCCGATGGCGCCGGCGGCGCCGCCCTTGTTGTCGTAGGTGACGGCGGTGGCGACGCCGGCTTCCTGCAGCGCCTTGCCGAGCGCACGCCCGGTGGTGTCCCAGCCGCCACCGGGGTTGGCGGGGATCATCATCTTCAGGTTGGCGGCGGCCTGCGCCGACAGCGGCAGCGTGCCGGTGGCCGCCAGGGCGGCGAGGGACTTGAGGAAGGTATCGCGACGCATCGGGTTTTGTCTCCGGTTGGTGTCGCTGTCGAATGCAGCGGACGACCCTGCGATGATCGACAGCCCCGCTGTCAAACCGCTGTCGCCCTGATCCGGGTTTACCCTAGATGAAGTTGCTGCTGATCGAGGACAACCCGGCGCTGCAGACCACGCTGCAGCGCAGCTTCGAGCGCCGCGGGCTGCAGGTCGTGCTGTGCGGCGACGGCAGCCGTGCCCTCGACCGCTGGCGCGCCAGCGTGCCCGACGTCGTGCTGCTGGACCTCAGCCTGCCGGGGCAGGACGGCCTGTCGGTGCTGGCCGCGGCGCGCGCCGAAGGGCTGGCCACACCGGTGCTGATCCTGACCGCACGCGGCACGGTGGGCGATCGGGTGCTGGGCCTCAATACCGGTGCCGACGACTACCTCGCCAAGCCCTTCGACCTCGACGAGCTGGAAGCGCGCGTGCATGCGCTGGTGCGGCGCGTCGCACCGGCGCGTGCTGCGGCGGCGCTGCGCGGCGACTTTGCCGGGCTGACGGTCGACGACGCCAGCGGTGCCGTCTACCTGCAGGGCGAGCCGATGGAGCTGACGGCACGCGAGTCCGCGCTGCTGCGCGCGCTGCTGGTGCGCCCCGGGCACGCGGTCAGCAAGGAGCGGCTGACCGAGCTGGTCTTCCCCGATCAGCTCGAGGTCAACCCCGATGCCATCGAGGTGGTGGTCTACCGGCTGCGGCGCAAGCTGCAGGCGGCGCCGGTCGAACTGGTGACGCTGCGCGGGCTGGGCTACCTGCTGCGGCGCTCGTCGACATGAGCGGTGCGCCGCGCATCCCGTCGCTGCGCCGCCGGCTGCTCGCCGGCATCCTGGTGCCGGTGCTGGTCTTCGTGCTCATCAACAGCGGGGTGCTGTACCGGCAGGCGCTCGGTGCGGCCGACACCGCGTACGACCGCACGCTGCTGGCCTCGGCCAAGGCGATCGGCGAGCAGCTCGAGGTGGCCACGGTCGAGGGCCGCACGCAGCTGCAGTCGACGCTGCCCTACAGCGCGCTGGAAGCCTTCGAGGCCGACAACCGCAGCCGGCTCTTCTACAAGGTGACCGGCTTCGACGGCGAGATGGTCTCCGGCTTTGCCGACATGCCGGTGCCGCGCGCCGAGGGCCGCGAGACGGTCTACGCCGCACTGGTGCGCTTCTACGACGACCGGATAGCGCGGCGAACCGGTGCGCATGGCGGTGCTGCTGCAGCCCGTGGCCGGGCCGGCCGGCCAGGGCATGGCCACCGTGCAGGTGGCCGAGACGCTGGAGCTGCGCCGCACGCTCGCGCGCCAGCTGCTGGTCGACACGCTGTGGCGGCAGGCGCTGCTGGTGGCTGCCATCGCTGCCGTGGTGCTGTGGGCGGTGCAGCGCGCCACGCAGCCGGTGCGCGACCTCAGCGACCGCCTGCGTGGCCGCGCCGAGGACGACCTCTCGCCGCTGGACGTGGTCGGCGCGCCGCGCGAACTGCAGCCGGTGATCGAGGCCACCAATACCGTGATGGCGCGGCTGGCCGGGCTGCTCGAGCACCAGAAGCGCTTCGTGCGCGATGCCAGCCACCAGCTGCGCACGCCGCTGGCGGTGCTGAAGGCGCAGGTGCAGTCGGCGCGCCGCGGCGACGTCGCGCCCGACCTGGCGCTGCAGGAGATCGACACCACCGTCGACCGTGCCACCGAGCTGGCCAACCAGATGCTGGCACTGGCCAAGGTCGAGCAGTTGCGTCAGCAGGGCGAGCCGCCGTGCATCGACGCCGAACCCGTGCTGCGGGCGGTGGCGCTGGATCTGGCGCCGCTGATCGCCGAGCGCCACCTCGATTTCGACCTGCAGACGGCGCCGGCACCGGTGCGTGCGCACGAGTGGTCGCTGCGCGAGCTGGTGCGCAACCTGCTGCACAACGCCATCAAGCACACGCCGCCCGCGGGCCTGCTGGCGATCCGGCTCGGCACCGAGGGCGACGAGGCGGTGCTGACCGTCGACGATGGCGGCCCCGGCATCGACGACCTGCAGCGCCAGCGGTTGTTCCAGCCCTTCGCCGCCGGCGACGTGCGCAGTGGCTCGGGCCTCGGGCTGGCCATCTGCCTGGAGATCGTGCGCGCCGCCGGTGGCCACATCGGCCTGGACAACCGCCGCGAGGGCGAATGTGTCGTCGGCCTGCGCGCGACCGTGCGCCTGCCGCTCGCAGACAATCCAGGCTGATGGCCGATTCGAACCCACCCGACCGCATGCGCCTGGACAAATGGCTCTGGGCGGCGCGCTTCTACAAGACCCGTTCGCTCGCCGCCGAGGAGATCGGCAAGGGCCGCATCACCGTCAACGAGCAGGCGGCCAAGGCCGCGCGCGAGTTGCGCGTGGGTGACCGGCTGGCGCTGCGCCAGGGCCCCGTGACGCGCGTGGTGCGCGTGTGCGGACTCAGCCCCCTGCGCGGCCCGGCACCGGTGGCGCAGGCCCTGTACGAAGAGACGGCCGAGAGCGTCGCCGCGCGCGAGGCCGCCGCCGCCCAGCGCCGGCTGGGGGTGGAGCCGGCCGATGCGCTGCAGCAGGGCCGCCCGACCAAGCGCGACCGCCGCCAGCTGGCCGACTGGAACCGCTGGAGCGCCAGCGTCGACGACACCGGCTGACCCCCCGCGGCCGGCCGCGCCGGAACGAAAAATCCCCTCTTGAAACACGGGATGCTGTCCCCACCTCCTCGGGCGTTCAGCCATTCCCCGCACATGACCCCCGACATGAACCCCCCGCCGCCGGCCGATCAGGCCCCGTCCGGGCCGGCCACGGCCGAGCCCGCTGCCCCGTCCCTCGAAACCCAGCTGGCCGAACTGCAGGCCAGGCAGGGCGAGATGACCGACGCCTACCTGCGCGCCAAGGCCGAGACCGAGAACGTGCGCCGCCGCGCCGAGGACGAAGTGTCGAAGGCGCGCAAGTTCGCCATCGAGGCCTTCGCCGAAAGCCTGCTGCCGGTGATGGACAGCCTGCAGGCGGCACTGGCGATCCAGAACGCAACCACCGAGCAGATGCGCGAGGGCGTCGACGCCACGCTGCGACAGCTGACCGCGGCGCTCGAGCGCAACAAGGTCGTGCAGATCGCGCCGCCCGCCGGTACCCGATTCGACCCCCACCAGCACCAGGCCATCAGCGTCGTGCCGGCGCAGCAGGAGGCCAACACCGTGGTCGGCGTGCTGCAGAAGGGCTACCTGATCGCCGACCGCGTGCTGCGGCCGGCCCTCGTGACGGTGGCCGCACCGCAGTGATGCCGGCCTCCGCCCGGCGCCCTTGAAAAGCAGCGCCGCCAGCCGCAACTCGACGACAACGAAATTCCAGTTTCAGGAGCACTCAGATGGGCAAGATCATCGGCATCGACCTCGGCACCACCAATTCGTGCGTGGCCATCATGGAAGGCAACTCCACGAAGGTGATCGAGAACAGCGAAGGTGCGCGCACCACGCCGTCGATCATCGCGTACCAGGACGACGGCGAGATCCTGGTCGGCGCCAGCGCCAAGCGCCAGGCGGTCACCAACCCCAAGAACACCATCTATGCGTCCAAGCGCCTGATCGGCCGCAAGTTCACCGAGAAGGAAGTGCAGAAGGACATCGACCTGATGCCCTACAAGATCATGGCCGCCGACAACGGCGACGCCTGGATCGAGGTGCGCGGCAAGAAGCTGGCGCCGCCGCAGATCAGCGCCGAAGTGCTGCGCAAGATGAAGAAGACCGCCGAGGACTACCTCGGCGAAGAGGTCACCGAGGCCGTGATCACGGTGCCGGCCTATTTCAACGACAGCCAGCGCCAGGCCACCAAGGATGCCGGCCGCATCGCCGGCCTGGACGTCAAGCGCATCATCAACGAGCCGACCGCGGCCGCGCTGGCCTTCGGCCTCGACAAGCACGGCAAGGGTGATCGCAAGATCGCCGTCTTCGACCTCGGTGGCGGCACCTTCGACATCTCGATCATCGAGATCGCCGATGTCGATGGCGAGAAGCAGTTCGAAGTGCTGTCGACCAACGGCGACACCTTCCTCGGCGGCGAGGACTTCGACCAGCGCATCATCGATTACATCGTCACCGAGTTCAAGAAGGAGCAGGGCGTCGACCTGACCCGGGACGTGCTGGCCCTGCAGCGGCTGAAGGAAGCGGCCGAGAAGGCCAAGATCGAGCTCAGCAACAGCACGCAGACCGACGTCAACCTGCCCTACATCACCGCCGATGCGTCGGGCCCGAAGCACCTGAATATCAAGCTCACGCGCGCCAAGCTCGAGAGCCTGGTCGACGAACTGATCGAGCGCACGATCGAGCCCTGCCGCATCGCGGTGAAGGACGCCGGCGTCAAGCTGTCCGACATCGACGACGTGATCCTGGTCGGCGGCATGACGCGCATGCCCAAGGTGCAGGAGAAGGTCAAGGAGTTCTTCGGCAAGGACCCGCGCAAGGACGTCAACCCCGACGAGGCCGTGGCCGTGGGCGCGGCCATCCAGGGCCAGGTGCTGGGTGGCGAGCGCAAGGACGTGCTGCTGCTGGACGTGACGCCGCTGTCGCTGGGCATCGAGACCCTGGGCGGCGTGATGACCAAGATGATCAAGAAGAACACCACCATCCCGACCAAGTTCTCGCAGGTGTTCTCGACGGCGGATGACAACCAGCCGGCGGTGACCATCAAGGTCTACCAGGGCGAGCGCGAGATGGCGCAGGGCAACAAGAGCCTGGGCGAGTTCAACCTCGAGGGCATCCCGCCGTCGCCGCGCGGCCTGCCGCAGATCGAGGTCACCTTCGACATCGACGCCAACGGCATCCTGCACGTCGGCGCCAAGGACAAGGCCACCGGCAAGGAAAACAAGATCACCATCAAGGCGAATTCGGGCCTGTCCGAGGCCGAAATCGAGAAGATGGTGAAGGACGCCGAGGCCAACGCCGCCGAGGACCACAAGAAGCTCGAACTGGTGCAGGCGCGCAACCAGGCCGACGCGATGGTGCACTCGGTGAGAAAGAGCCTCACCGAGCATGGCGACAAGCTCGACGCCGGCGAGAAGGAGAAGATCGAGGCCGCGCTGAAGGCCGCCGAAGAGGCGATCAAGGGCGAAGACAAGGCCACGATCGATGCCACGACCGAGGCGCTGATGACGGCCAGCCAGAAGCTGGGCGAGAAGATGTATGCCGACCAGGCGGCGGCGGCCGCGGCGGCGGGCGGCGGTGCCGAGGCGCCGCAGGGTGCACAGGCCTCGTCGGCCAAGGCGGCCGACGACAACGTGGTCGACGCCGAGTTCAAGGAAGTCAAGAAGTGATAAGCCGGACAGCCCTCGCGGGCTGCCGGCCTATCTCGCCGCGTTGGACGTGACAGGCTGCGCCTGCAGCTCAACGCGGCGGTTTTCTTTCGCTGACTGCAAAAAAACCATGGCAAAGCGCGACTACTACGACGTCCTCGGCGTCCCCAAGAACGCCTCGGACGACGACATCAAGAAGGCCTACCGCAAGCTGGCCATGAAGCACCACCCGGACCGCAACCAGGGTGACGATGCGAAGAAGGCCGAGGAGAAGTTCAAGGAGGCCAAGGAGGCCTACGAGATGCTCTCCGACGCGCAAAAGCGCGCGGCCTACGACCAGTTCGGCCATGCCGGCGTCGACCCCAGCATGGGCGGCGGGCGTGGCGGCCCCGGGCCCGAGGGCTTCGGCGGCTTTGCCGAGGCCTTCGGCGACATCTTCGGCGACATCTTCGGCGGTGCCGGTGGCGGGCGCCGTGGCGGCGGCGGCCAGCAGGTCTACCGCGGCAGCGACCTCAGCTATGCGATGGAGATCACGCTCGAGGAAGCGGCCGGCGGCAAGGACACGCAGATCCGCATCCCGAGCTGGGACCACTGCGACACCTGCAACGGCACCGGCGCCAAGCCCGGCACCAGCGCCAAGACCTGCCCCAGCTGCAACGGTGCCGGCACGGTGCACCTGCGCCAGGGCTTCTTCAGCATCCAGCAGACCTGCCCGCATTGCCGCGGCAGCGGCAAGATCATCCCCGACCCGTGCACCACCTGCAACGGCGCCGGCAAGGTCAAGCGCCAGAAGACGCTGGAGGTCAAGATCCCCGCCGGCATCAACGAGGGCATGCGCATCCGCTCGGCCGGCAACGGCGAGCCCGGCACCAACGGCGGCCCGCCGGGCGACCTGTACATCGAGATCCGCATCAAGCAGCACGAGATCTTCGAGCGCGACGGCGACGACCTGCACTGCACGGTGCCGGTGGGCCTGACGCTGGCGGCGCTGGGCGGCGCCATCGAGGTGCCCACGCTGGCGGGCAAGGCCGAGATCGACCTGCCCGAGGGCACGCAGCACGGCAAGACCTTCCGCCTGCGCGGCAAGGGCATCAAGGGCATCCGCTCGAGCTACCCGGGTGACCTGTATTGCCACATCACGGTGGAGACGCCGGTCAAGCTGACCGAGCACCAGCGCAAGCTGCTGAAGGAACTGGAAGAGTCTTTCCGCAAGGGCGGCGACAAGCATTCGCCCAACGCCAAGAGCTGGACCGACCGCGTCAAGGACCTGTTCAAGTAGGCGGAAACAGGCTGGCCTGCACCGGCATGGCGGCTGCCTGCGCGCCGCCGCGCCGGAACTGCGTGAGGTCGAGTTCGACCCGCTGGCGATGGAGCCCCAGCCGGGAACAGGCCTTGTGGAAGCGCTGGCGCAGCAACTGCGCCCAGGTGCCCTGCCCCGTCATGCGTGCGCCGAATGCGGAATCGTTGTCCTTGCCGCCGCGCAGGTCGCGGATGCGCGCCATGATGCGACCGGCCCGTTCGGGCACATGCTGCTGCAGCCAGTGCTGGAACAGCGGATTGACCTCCCAGGGCAGGCGCAGCACGATGCTGAAGGCCGAGGTCGCGCCCGCCTCGCGTGCGGCTTCGAGGATGCGTTCGAGCTCGGGTTCGTTGAGAAAGGGGATCACCGGTGACACGCTCACGCCCACCGGGATGCCGGCATCGGCCAGCGCGCGAAGCGTGCGCAACCGCCGCTGAGGGGATGCGGCGCGCGGCTCCAGCACGCGGGCGAGTTGCGGGTCGAGCGTGGTGATCGACACGTACACCGCGGCCAGCCGGTCGGCCGCCATCGGCGCGATGAGGTCGATGTCGCGCTCGACACCGGCTGACTTGGTGATCAGCGAAAACGGATGCCGATGCTCGGCCAGCACCTCGATCAGCGAGCGCGTGATGCGCAGCCGCCGCTCCACCGGCTGGTAGGCATCGGTGGCCGATCCGATGTTGAGCAGCAGCGGCTCGTAGCCGCGATGGGCGAAGGCGGCGCGCAGCCGCTCGGCGGCATTGACCTTGGCGACGATGCGCGTCTCGAAGTCCAGCCCCGGCGACAGGTTGAGGTAACTGTGCGTCGGCCGTGCATAGCAGTAGATGCAGCCATGCTCGCAGCCGCGGTACGGGTTGATCGACAGGTCGAAGCCGATGTCGGGTGAGTCGTTGCCCGCCAGGATGGACCTGACCTGTTCCTCGATGATCTGCGTCTGCGGGGCCAGCACCTCTTCGCGGGCGGCCTGCTCCAGCGTGCCCCAGCCGTCGTCGAAAGTCTCGCGCCGGCTGCTGCTGAAGCGGTGCTCCAGCGCCCACATCGTGCCGCGGCCCTTGCGCGGGGCGTCGAACAGGGTGGCGGCGTCGGGGCTCGGGGATGGCGCAGACATACTGGATATTTATCCAGTGATCGACTGCTGTCAAGCGGCCCCTTGCCGGGCCCGCACGCGCCGGCTCAATACTCGCTGCCGATGCTGCCGGGGGCCAGGTTGTCGAACTTGGTCAGCGGCTTCAGGAAGGTCAGCTTGACCGTGCCCACCGGGCCGTTGCGCTGCTTGCCGATGACGATCTCGGCCACGCCCGGCTCCTTGCTGTCCTTGTTGTAGTACTCGTCGCGGTAGATGAACATGATGACGTCGGCGTCCTGCTCGATGGCGCCGGATTCGCGCAGGTCGCTCATCATCGGCCGCTTGTCGGTGCGCGACTCCACCGATCGGTTGAGCTGCGACAGCGCGATCACCGGGCATTGCAGTTCCTTGGCCAGCGCCTTCAGGCCGCGGCTGATCTCGCCGATCTCGGTGGCGCGGTTCTCGTCGCTGCTGCCGCCGTTGCCGCTCATCAGCTGCAGGTAGTCGACGACGATCAGGCCCAGCGTGCCGCCGAACTGGCGCGCCATGCGGCGCGCGCGTGCGCGCAGCTCCGACGAGTTGAGCGCCGGCGTCTCGTCGATGAAGACCGACACGTTGCGCAGCCGGTCGACCGCATCGGCCAGGCGCTCCCAGTCCTGGTCGCTGAGCCGACCGGTGCGCAAGCCCGACTGGTCGATGCGGCCGAGCGAGCCGACCATGCGCAGCGCCAGCTGCGAGGCACCCATTTCCATCGAGAACACCAGCACCGGCAGGCCCTCGGCCACCGCCACGTGCTCGGCGATGTTGAGCGCGAACGCCGTCTTGCCCATCGACGGCCGCGCCGCCAGCACGATGAGGTCGCCCTTCTGCAAGCCGGCGGTCATGCGGTCGAGGTCGTAGAAGCCGGTGCGCACGCCGGTCACCTCCTCGGCGCCGTTCTCGTGCAGCTCGTTGACGCGATCGAGCAGCGCGACGACGAGCTTGTCCATGCTCTGGAAGCCCTGGCGCTGGCGCGAGCCCTCCTCGCCGATCTTGAAGATGCGCCCTTCGGCCTCGTCGAGGATCTGCGTCACCGGCCGGCCCTGCGGATTGAACGCGGTGGTGGCGATCTCGTCGCTGGCGGCGATCAGCTTGCGCAGGATGGCGCGCTCGCGCACGATCTCGGCATAACGCCGCATGTTGGCGGCACTGGGTACGCTCTGCGCCAGCGCATTCAGGTAGGCCAGGCCGCCGCAGTCCTCGGCCTTGCCCAGCGACTGCAACTGCTCGAAGACGGTGATCACGTCGGCCGGCTTGGTGGCATTGATGAGCGCGCCGATGGCGGCGAAGATCTGCTTGTGTTCGTAGCGGTAGAAGTCGCTGTCGGTGAGCAGGTCGGCGGCACGGTCCCAGGCCAGGTTGTCAAGCAGCAATCCGCCGAGCACGCTCTGCTCGGCCTCCGCCGAGTGAGGCGGCACGCGCAGGCGGGCCACCTCGTCGTCGCGCGGCAGGGCGGATGAATCGCGGGGATCGGACAGCATCGTCATGGCGTGATCATGCAGCAGCCCGGGGTCCGGGCCTGTGGACAAAGCTGGGGGAAAACGGGGAGCAAGCGGGGCGCAAGCGGGAAACACGGGGGGCCTCAGCCCGCGGACGGGAACCCCGAAACGACGAAGGCCGGCGAGAGCCGGCCCTTCGGGATGGCGCGCTGGCGACTCAGTCGGCCTGCGCCACCACCTGCACGTTGACCTCGACCAGCACGTCGGTGTGCGCGGCGACCTGCACCGGGTGCTCGCCCACGGCCTTCAGCGGGCCGTGCGGCATGCGCACCTGGGACTTGGCGACCTGCAGACCCATCTTGGTCAGGGCCTCGGCGACGTCGGCATTGGTGACCGAGCCGAACAACCGGCCGTCGACGCCGGCCTTCTGTGCGATGCGCACCGTCTTGCCCGACAGCTGCTCGCCCAGGGCCTGGGCAGCGGCCAGCTTGGCAGCGGCGACCTTTTCCAGGTCGGCACGGCGGGCTTCGAATTCCTTGATCGCGGCTTCGGTGGCGCGGCGCGCCAGCTTCTGCGGGATCAGGAAGTTGCGGGCATAGCCTTCCTTGACCTTGACGACATCGCCCAGGTTGCCGAGCTTGCCGACCTTCTCGAGAAGAATGATTTGCATGGTGGCGCTCCGCTCAGACCTTGTGTTGATCGGAGTACGGCAGCAGCGCCAGGAAGCGGGCGCGCTTGATCGCCGTGGTCAGCTGGCGCTGATAGAACGCGCGCGTGCCCGTCAGGCGGGCCGGCGTGATCTTGCCGTTCTCGCCGACGAAATCGCGCAGGATGTCGATTTCCTTGTAGTCGATGTGCTCGACATTGGCGACCGTGAAGCGGCAGAACCGCTTGCGGCGGAACAGCAGCGACTGCGTGTTGCGCTTCGGGCGCTTGTCCTTGGAACCACGACCTTTACCGCGGGGTGGGGGCATGAAAGACCTCCGTAAACCTGTATCGAAACCGAATGGGACGGGTCAGCCTGAGCGGTCGACCTGCGTGATGTGGAAGCGCAGTCCGCGTCCGTTGCGTGCACTGGTGACGAAGCCGGCGAACAGCGCCGCGTCACCGAGGGCCATCGCCGTGAGCGTCTGCGTCACCTCGCCGATCGCCACCGCGCGCATCTCCATGAAGACCTTGCGGGGCAGACCGTTCTCGCTCAGCTCCGACTCGTGCTTCAACCCGACGTCCAGAGCCGGCAGACCGGCCGGCGTGTAACGCATCGCTGCCCGGTCGACCAGTTGCGCGGTCAGCAGCAACCGGTTCATCGGACAGGCGACGCCTTGGCATCAACGGACCCGAGGCCGCGCCTCAGGCCGTGGCCTCCTGGCGCTCCTTGCGAGCCTCTTCGCGCTCGACGGCCTTCATCATCACCGACGGCGTCGCGACGGCCTTGTCCATCTTGACGGTCAGGTGGCGCAGCACGGCGTCGTTGAAGCGGAAGCCGGTCTCGAGTTCGTTCAGCGTTTCCTTGCTGCACTCGATATTCAGGCACAGGTAATGCGCCTTGGCCAGCTTCTGGATCAGGTACGCCAGCTGACGACGGCCCCAGTCCTCGACCCGGTGCACCTTGCCGCCAGCGGCGGTGACCAGGCCCTTGTAACGTTCCAGCATGGCCGGAACCTGTTCGCTCTGATCCGGGTGGATCAGAAGAACGATCTCGTAATGACGCATGAACACTCCTCGTGGATTCCTGTGGCAGGAAGCCGCCCCATCTGCGTCTCCGGACCAGCGTCCAGAAGAAGGGTGCGGCAAGGGAAAAGCCCGCGAGTATACCGCGGGCCAGAAACCGGTGCTGATTCTCAGCGCAGCTTGGCCAGCCGCTGCCAGGTATCGATCACCGTGTCGGGGTTGAGCGAGATCGACACGATGCCCTCGGCCGCCAGCCAGTCGGCGAAGTCGGGGTGGTCGCTCGGACCCTGCCCGCAGATGCCCATGTATTTGCCGGTGGCGCGGCAGGCGGCGATGGCGCGCGAGATCAGCGCCTTCACGGCCGGGTCGCGCTCGTCGAAGTCGCCGGCCAGCTGCTCGAGGCCACTGTCGCGGTCCAGGCCCAGCGTCAGCTGCGTCAGGTCGTTGGAGCCGATCGACATGCCGTCGAAATGCTGCAGGAATTGTTCGGCCAGGATGGCGTTGCTGGGCACCTCGCACATCATGATCAGCTTGAGGCCATTGGTCCCGCGCTCCAGGCCGCGCTCGCCCAGCATCTGCACCACACGCTCGGCCTGGCGCACCGTGCGCACGAAGGGCACCATGATCTCGACATTGGTCAGGCCCATGTCACCGCGCACGCGCTTGAGCGCTTCGCACTCCATCGCGAAGGCATCTCTGAATTCACCGCTGATGTAGCGGCTGGCGCCGCGAAAGCCCAGCATCGGGTTTTCTTCGTCGGGCTCGTAGCGCGTGCCGCCGATCAGCTTGCGGTATTCGTTGCTCTTGAAGTCCGACAGCCGCACGATCACCGGCTTGGGCCAGAAGGCGGCGGCGATGGTGGCGATGCCCTCGGCCAGCTTGTCGACGTAGAACGCCCGCGGGCTGGCATGCCCGCGCGCCACCGACTCGACCGCCTTCTTCAGCTCGGGATCGATGTTCGGATAGTCGAGGATGGCCTTCGGGTGCACGCCGATGTTGTTGTTGATGATGAATTCGAGCCGCGCCAGGCCGACGCCGGAATTCGGCATCTGGCAGAAGTCGAAGGCCAGCTGCGGGTTGCCGACATTCATCATGATCTTGATCGGGCAGTAGGGCATCTCGCCACGCTGCACCTCGGCAACCTCGGTCTCGAGCAGGCCGTCGAAGATGTAGCCGGTGTCGCCCTCGGAGCAGGCCACGGTGACCAAGGCGCCCTCCTGGATGCGCTCGGTGGCGTCGCCGCAGCCCACCACCGCCGGGATGCCCAGTTCGCGCGCGATGATGGCCGCGTGGCAGGTGCGGCCGCCGCGGTTGGTGACGATGGCGCTGGCGCGCTTCATCACCGGCTCCCAGTTGGGGTCGGTCATGTCGGTGACCAGCACGTCGCCCGGCTGCACGCGGTCCATCTCGGACAGCGAGCGCACCAGCCGCGCCGGTCCGGTGCCGATCTTCTGCCCGATCGCGCGGCCCTCGGCCAGCACGGTGCCCACCTTGATCGGGTCGCCCTTGAGCTTGTAGCGCTGCTCGACCTTGCCCTCGGCCTGGCTCTTCACCGTCTCCGGCCGCGCCTGCAGGATATAGAGCCTGCCGTCGCGGCCATCCTTGCCCCACTCGATGTCCATCGGGCGGCCATAGTGCTTCTCGATGATCAGCGCATATCGCGCCAGCTCGATGACGTCGGCGTCGACCAGCGAATAGCGGTTGCGCTGCTCGGGCGGCGTGTCCACCGTGTGCACCAGCTTGCCGGTGGCGGCCTTGTCCTGGTCGGATGCGAATTCCATGCGCTGCAGCTTGCTGCCCAGCGAACGGCGGATGACGGGGAAGCGCCCGGCCTTCAGCGTGGGCTTGTGGACATAGAACTCGTCGGGGTTGACGGCGCCCTGCACCACCGTCTCGCCCAGGCCGTAACTGCTGGTGATGAACACCACGTCCTTGAAGCCGCTCTCGGTGTCGATCGTGAACATCACACCGGCGCTGCCCAGGTCGGAGCGCACCATGCGCTGCACGCCGGCCGACAGCGCCACGTCGGCATGCGCGAATCCCTTGTGCACGCGGTAGCTGATGGCGCGGTCGTTGTAGAGCGACGCGAAGACCTCCTTGATGCGGTGCAGGATGTCGTCGATGCCGCTGACGTTGAGGAAGGTCTCCTGCTGGCCGGCGAACGAGGCATCGGGCAGGTCCTCGGCGGTGGCCGACGAGCGCACGGCGTAGCTGCCCCCCGGGCTGTCGCCGTCGAGCCCGCGGAACTGCTGCTCGATCGCCGCCTTCAGCTCGGCCGGAAACGGCGTGTCGATGACCCAGGCGCGGATCTCGGCACCGGCCTCGGCCAGCGCACGCACATCGTCGGTATTCAGCGTCGCCAGGCGATCGGCGATGCGACGGTCGAGGTTGCCGTGGCGCAGAAACTGGCGGAAGGCATGCGCCGTGGTGGCGAAGCCGCCCGGTACGCGAACGCCACTGGCGGCCAGCTGGCTGATCATTTCGCCGAGCGAGGCGTTCTTGCCGCCGACCGCCTCGACGTCGGTCATCCTCAGTTGTTCGAACGGGACGACCAGGGCGGTCGCCAGGTGGGTTGCAGACATGGGAAAGCTCCGAGACGTGAATAAACCGGTGCTTCCGCATGCGCGCACGAACCACGCACCAAGGTGCTTGTGGATTCGAATGAATGACCCTGGGAGTTCATGCGCGGCCTGAGACGGGCTGGAGGCGGAAAGTTGGACCGGATTCTAGGGACTTCTTCCTTATGATGACCAGACCGTCGGGTCGGCCGCGAACGAGTTGGAGCCTCATGCCAGAACGAACCGTATTCTTCGTCTCGGACGGCACCGGCATCGCCGCCGAGACCTTCGGCAATGCCATCCTGGCGCAGTTTCCGGCCAAGCCGCGCCATGTGCGCCGCCCCTTCATCGACAGTGTCGAGAAGGCCGCCCAGGTGGCCGCCGAAATCGACGACACCGCGGCACGCGAGGGCAAGCGGCCGATCGTCTTCATCACCCTGGTACGCGACGAGGTGCGCGACATCATCGCCAGCCCGCGCTGCAGGGGCCTGGTGCTGGACATGTTCCGCAGCTTCGTCGAACCGCTCGAGGACGAATTCGGCGTCAAGAGCAACCACCGCATCGGGCGCTTTTCCGACGCCAGCCAGAGCGCCGAATACAACGACCGCATCGAGGCCATCAATTTCAGCCTCGCGCACGACGACGGCCAGTCGGCGCGCAACCTCGACATCGCCGACGTCATCCTGGTCGGCGTCAGCCGCAGCGGCAAGACACCCACCTCGCTCTACCTGGCCATGCAGCACGGCATCAAGGCCGCCAACTACCCGCTGATCCCCGACGATTTCGAGCGCGGCAGGCTGCCGTCGACGCTGGCGCCGCACAAGCGCAAGTGCTTCGGGCTGACCATCGACCCCGAGCGGCTGGCCCAGATCCGCCACGAGCGCCGACCGGCCAGCCGCTATGCGTCGATCGAGAACTGCCGCTACGAGGTCAACGAGGCCGAGGCGATGATGCGCCGCGAGGGCATCGCCTGGCTGTCGTCGACGCACAAGTCGATCGAGGAGATCGCGACGACGATCCTGCGCGACCTGCGGCCCGACCGGCTCATCTACTGAGCCCGCCGCAGGCCCTCGTAGAAGCAGATCGCCGCCGCCGCGGCGACATTGAGCGACTCCTCGCCGCCGGGCTGCGGGATGCCCACGCTGGCGGTGCAGGCGGCCAGCAAGCGCGGCGACACGCCCTGCCCTTCGTGGCCGAGCAGCCAGGCCACGGGCTGCGGCAGGTGCGCGCGCGGCAACGGGTCGCCGCCATGCGAACTGGTGCCCACCAGGTTCAGGCCCAGCGCCAGCACCTCGTCCGCGGCCAGCCCTTCGACCAGCCGCAGCCCGAAATGCGCACCCATGCCGGCGCGCAGCACCTTGGGCGACCACAGCGCCGCCGTGCCCTTGATCGCCAGCACCTGCGGCACGCCCAGCGCCGCCGCGCTGCGCAGGATGCTGCCGACGTTGCCCGCGTCCTGCAGCCGGTCCAGCACCACCGAGGCCAGCCCCGCGTCGGGCGCCGGCTGCGCCGGCAGCGGCATGACGAAGCCGATGTCGGCCGGCGATTCGAGCGCGCTCGAATCGGCGAACAGCGCATCCGGCACGATCGCCACGCGCGCCGCGTGCCGTGCCAGGTCGCGCCGCGCGGGCCGCGTCCAGCCCGATTCGCTGACCAGCGCCTGGCGCACCGCCACGCCGCGTGCCGCCGCTGCAGCGCACAGGTGGTCGCCCTCCAGCCAGACCTCGCCGCTGCGCCGGTAGGCCGCACCGTCGCGCGCAACGCGGCGCAGGGACACCAGCAGCGGGTTGGTCCTGGACGTGATGCGCAGCGGCTCGTTCATCGCTGGGCGGCCTGCCGCACCGGTGCGAAGCTGCGCCGGTGTTCCGGACAGGGTCCGTGCTCGCGCAGGGCCTGCAGGTGTGCCGCCGTCGGATAGCCCTTGTGCCCCTGGAAGCCATAGGCCGGCCAGCGCTCGTGCAGGTCGGCACACCAGCGGTCGCGATGCACCTTGGCGACGATCGAGGCCGCCGAGATCGCCGGCACCTTGGCGTCGCCCTTCACGATGGCGTGTGCCGGCACCTTCAGCGCCGGCAGCCGGTTGCCGTCGACCAGCACCAGGCGCGGCGGCAGCCGCAGCCGCTCGACCGCGCGCTGCATCGCCAGCAGCGTGGCCTGCAGGATGTTCAGGCGGTCGATCTCCTCGGCGCTGGCCTCGGCGATCGACACGCACAGCGCGCGCGCCATGATCTCGTCGTAGAGCCGCTCGCGCCGCCGCGGCGACAAGGCCTTGGAGTCGCGCAAGCCCTTCACCGGGCGCTCGTCGTCGAGGATCACCGCCGCGGCCACCACCGGCCCGGCCAGCGGGCCGCGGCCGGCCTCGTCGACGCCGGCCACCAGGCCGGGCCGATCCCAGGGCAGCCCGAGATCCTCAGGCACCCAGGACTTGCGCGATGGCATCGGTGGCGCCTTGCGCCGTATCGCGGCGCAACAGGTGGTGCAGGTCTTCGAAACGACGCGCGGCCTGCGCGGCGCGTGCCGGATCGTCCAGCCAGGCCAGCGTGGCGTCGGCCAGCGCCACCGGCGTGCAGTCGTGCTGCAGCAGCTCCGGCACCACAAAATCGCGGCACAGGATGTTGGGCAGGCCGACCCAGGGCTGGTAGGCCATGCGCTTCATGAGCTGGTAGCTCAGCGGGTGGACGCGGTAGCCGATCACCATCGGGCGGCGAAACAGCGCCGCCTCCAGCGTGGCGGTGCCGCTGGCGATCAGCGTCACGTCGCAGGCCGCCAGCGCGGTGTGCGAGTCGCCGTCGAGCAGCCTGATCGGCACGCCCGGCGCATGCTGCGCCAGCAGCGGCTCGACCAGGCCGCGCAGCCCCGGCGCCAGCGGCAGCACGAAGCGCAGGTCGGGCCGCCTTGCCTGCATCAACGCCGCCGCCTGCAGGAAGGGGGCGGCGTTGTACTGGATCTCGCTGCGCCGGCTGCCCGGCAGCACGGCCACCAGCGGCGCTTGCGCGCTCTCGCCCAGCGCTGCACGCGCGGCCGCACGCGGTGCCTGCAGCGGGATGGCATCGGCCAGCGGATGGCCGACGTACGTGGCCGCCACGCCATGGACGTGCAGCAGTTCGGGCTCGAACGGAAACAGGCACAGCACATGGTCGCAACTGGCGGCCAGCTTCTTCACGCGGCCGCCGCGCCAGGCCCAGACCGAGGGACAGACGAAGTGCACCGTCTTGATGCCGGCGCTGCGCAGTCGCTGTTCCAGCCCGAGGTTGAAATCGGGCGCATCGACGCCGATGAAGGCCGCCGGCCGCTCGCGCAGCAGCCGCGTGGCGAGCGCGTTGCGGATGCCGGCAATCTCGCGGTAGTGGCGCAGCACCTCGACATAGCCGCGCACCGCGAGCCTGTCGCTGGGCCACCAGGCCTCGAAGCCCTGTGCCGCCATCAGCGGACCGCCGATGCCCATGGCCTGCAGGCCGGGCCAGCGCCGTTTCAGCCCGCCCATCAGCAGACCGGCCAGCAGGTCGCCCGAGGCCTCGCCGGCCACCATCGCCAGCCGCATGCCGGTGCCCCCTTCAGCGCACGATGCCGCGCCTGGCCGCGGCCAGAAAGCCCAGCATCAGCTCGACATCGGCGTCGGCATCGGGTGCCTGGCCCTTCAGCGCCGCGATCTGCGCCACCGCCTGCTCCAGCGGCTGGCCGCTGCGGTAGATCAGCTTGTGCATCTGGCGGATCAGCGACATGCGTTCGGCGCTGAAGTCGCGGCGCTTGAGGCCCGTCAGGTTGACGGCGCGCACCGCCAGCGGGTTGCCGTCCACCGTCATGAAGGGCGGCACGTCCTGCGCCACATGGGCCTGGAAGCCCACCATCGCATGCGCGCCGATGTGCACGAACTGCAGCACGCCGGTGAGCCCGCCGATGGTGGCCCAGTCGCCCACGTGCACGTGCCCGGCCAGCGTGACGCCGTTGGCGAGCACCGTGCGGTCGCCCAGGCGCACGTCGTGGGCCAGGTGCACGTAGGCCATGATCCAGTTGTCGGAGCCGACGCGCGTGATCCCCTCTTCCTTCAGCGTGCCGGTGTTGAAGGTGCAGAACTCGCGGATGGTGTTGCGGTCGCCGATGTGCAGCTCGGTCGGCTCGCCGCGGTGCGACATGTCCTGCGGCATCGCACCCAGCGAGTTGAAGGGAAAGATGCGGTTGTCGCGGCCGATGGTCGTGCGGCCCTCGATCACGCAATGCGGCCCGACGCGGGTGCCGGCGCCGATGCGAACGTCGGCGCCGATCACGCTGTAGGGGCCGATCACGACGCCGTCGCCGAGCGCGGCCTGTGCATCGACGATCGCGGTGGGGTGGATCTGCGCCATGCGGCGGCTGGCGCGGGTGTCAGGATACCCGGCGCATCGTGCACATCAGCTCGGCCTCGGCCACGACCTCGCCGTCGACGAAGGCCTTCGTCTTGTATTTGTAGATGCCGGCACGCGCACGGTCGAGCTGCGCCTCCAGCTTGAGCTGATCACCGGGTTCGACCGGCCGCTTGAAGCGCGCGCCATCGATGCCGACGAAATAGACCACCATGTCGTCGGAGATGTCCTGCCCCGCGGATTCGAACGACAGCAGCGCCGCCGTCTGCGCCAGCGCCTCCAGGATCAGCACACCGGGCATCACCGGCCGCACGGGAAAGTGCCCGACGAAGAAGGGCTCGTTGATGGTGACGTTCTTCAGCGCCAGCAGCCGCTTGTCCTTCTCGAATTCGATCACGCGGTCGACGAGCAGGAAGGGGTAGCGGTGCGGCAGCTTCTTGAGGATCTTGTGGATGTCGAGCAAGGGGGCGGTCATGGCTTGTTCTCCAGCGCACGGATGCGGTCGCGCAGCGTGTGCAGCTGCTTGAGCGTGGCGGCATTCTTCTCCCAGCTGGCATTGTCGTCGATGGGGAAGAAGCCGCTGTAGTGGCCCGGCTTGCGGATCGAGCGCGAGACCACCGTGGCGGCGCTGATGTGCACGTGGTCGGCGATCTCGAGGTGACCGAGGATCATCGCGCTGCCGCCGGCCGTGCAGTGGCGGCCGATGCGCGTGCTGCCGGCCACGCCGGTGCAGCCGGCCATCGCGGTGTGCGCGCCGATGTGGCAGTTGTGGCCGATCTGGATCAGGTTGTCGAGCTTGACGCCGTCCTCGATCACCGTATCGTCGAGCGCGCCGCGGTCGATGCAGGTGTTGGCGCCGATCTCGACATCGTCGCCGATGCGCACCGCGCCCAGCTGCTCGATCTTGACCCATTGCCCCTGCGATGGCGCGAAGCCGAAGCCGTCGCCACCGATCACCGCGCCGGCCTGCACCAGGCCGCGTGCGCCGATGCGGCAGCCGCGCTCGAACACCACGCGCGGGCCGAGCCAGGTGCCCTCGCCCACCTCGGCGTCGGCGCCGACAAAGGCCTGCGCCGACACCACGGCGCCGTCGGCGATGCGCGCCCCGGCGCCGACGAAGGCCAGGGCGCCGATGGCCGCACCGGGGTGCACCTGCGCACCGGGCTCGATCACCGCGGCGGGGTGGATGCCGGCCACCGGCCTGACGCGCGTGCGTGCCGCCCACCATTGGGTCAGGCGCGCGAAATAGAGGTAGGGATCGGCGGTAACGATGGCCGCACCGCGCGCAGCGGCCTGCGCCTGGTGCTCCGGCCGCACCACCACGCAGGCGGCGGCGGTGGTCGCGAGCTGCGGCAGCAGCCGCGGCTGCGCCAGGAAGCTGATGTGGCGCGGGCCGGCACGGTCCAGCGGCGCGATCGCCTCGACCGTCAGTGCCGGGTCGCCGACCAGTTCGCCACCGAGGGCGGCCACCAGCTCGCTCAGCCGGGCCTGCACGACGGGCACCGCCGGCATGCTGGGCCCGCCGCCCTATTTGGCGGGGCCGGCGGCGTTCAGCGCCTTGATCACCTTCTCGGTGATGTCGACGCGCGGGCCGGCAAAGACGACCTCCTGCAGGATGACGTCGTACTTCTCCTGGTCGAAGATCTGCTTGATGACGCGGTTGGCGCGCTCGACGACGCTGGCCAGTTCCTCGTTCTTGCGCTGATTCAGGTCTTCCTGGAATTCGCGGCGCTTGCGCTGCAGGTCGCGGTCCTGCTCGACGAGCTCACGCTGGCGGCGCGTGCGCTCGGCCTCGCCCAGCGTCGGGCCGTCCTTGTCGAGCTTCTCGGCCGCGGCCTTGAGCTTGCCGGCCTGGTCGTTGAGCTCGCGGTCGCGCTTGCTGAATTCGGCCTCCATGCGGGCCAGTGCCGCCTTGGCAGGTGCGGCCTCGCGCAACACGCGTTCGCTGTTCACGTAGCCGATCTTCAGGTCCTGCGCGATCGCAGTGGCCGAGATCGCCGCCAGCGCCAGGGCCGCAGCCAGGGTCTTGAGCATCGAAGTCTTCATCATCAGAAGGCGGTCCCGATCTGGAACTGAAAACGCTGGATTCTATCGTTGGGCTGCGCACGCAAGGGTGAACCCCAGCTCAGCTTGAGCGGGCCCACCGGCGAGATCCAGGACAGGCCGATGCCGGCCGAGGCGCGCAGGCTGCCGGTGTCCATCTTTTCGCCCTCGCGCCACACGTTGCCGGCGTCGGCGAAGGCAAAGATGCGCAGGGACTTGTCGTTGCCGGTGCCCGGCACCGGGAAATACAGCTCGGCATTGAGGTTGAGCCGGCGCGCGCCACCGATGAAGGCGCCGGTGGGGTCGATGACACCGAGCGAGCTCTGTTCGAAGACACGCACGCTGCCCAGGCCACCACCGTAGAAATTCTTGAAGATCGGGAACGGGCGTCCGCCCAGGCCCTTGCCGAGGCCGATCTCGGCATTGACGCCGAGCGTCATCTTCAAGGGCAGCGGCCAGTATTCCTGGTACTGCAGGTTGCTGCGCAGATAGCGCACGTCACCGGCAAAGCCCCATTCGAAATTGACACGCTGGTAGCGGCCGCTCGTCGGCGCCAGCGCACTGTCGCGGCTGTCGCGCGCCCAGCCCAGCGTGAGCGGCAGCGACAGGCTGTTGGCGCCGTAGGTCTCGCGGTACAGGTAGTAGCTGTTCGGGATGCCGGTCGAGGTGCCGATGCGCGTGCTCTCGGCACCGATGCCGAGAAAGACGGTGTCGAAGTCGGATACCGGCACACCGAAACGCACCGAGGCTCCGGGCGTGCTGATCTGGTATTCGTCGCCGAGCGAATTGAAGGGTCGGCTGGTGCGGTAGAACACATCCACGGCGCGCGAGATGCCGTCCACGGTGAAATAGGGGTCGGCGGTGCTGACCACGACCGTGCGGTTGGTGCGGCTGGTATTGAGTTCGAGGCCGAGGTAGTTGCCCGAGCCGAAGACGTTGTCCTGACGGATCGACGCCGACAGGCCCAGCTTCTCGGCGTTGGAATAGCTCGCGCCGATCAGCAGGTTGCCGGTGGGCTTCTCGGTCACCGCCACCGTCAGATCGACCTGGTCGGGTGCGCCCGCCACCTCGGCGGTGTCGACATTGACGTCGTTGAAATAGCCCAGGCGATCGACGCGGTCGCGCGAGAGCTTGATGCGGTTGCCGTCGTACCAGGACGACTCGAGCTGGCGGAATTCCCGGCGTACGACCTCGTCGCGCGTGCGCGTATTGCCGGCGACGTCGATGCGGCGGACATAGACGCGGCGCTGCGGGTCGGCCACCAGCGTCACCGCCACCTGGCCCCGGGCGCGGTCGATGTCGGGGCGCGGTTCGACGCGGGCAAAGGCATAGCCGTAGGCACCGAAGAGGTCGCCGAAGGCCTTGGCCGTCTCCGTCACCGCCTCGCCCCTGTACGGCTCGCCGGGGCGCAGCCGCACCAGCGCCTTGAATTCGTCGTCCTTGCCGAGGTAATCGCCTTCCAGCCGCACCGCGGTGACCGTATAGGGCTGACCCTCGCGGATCGAGATCGTGATCGAGATCTCCTGCTTGTCGGGCGAGATCGTGACCTGCGTCGACTCGATCGCGAATTCGAGGTAGCCGCGGTTGACGTAATGCGCGCGCAGCGTCTCCAGGTCGGCATTGAGCTTGGCGCGCGAATAACGGTCTGACTTGGTATACCAGGTCAGCCAGCCACCGGTCGTGAGGTCGAACAGGCCGCGCAGCGTGGATTCGCTGAAGGCCCTGGCGCCGACGATGCGGATGTCGCGGATGCGGGCCGCCTCGCCCTCGGTCATCGTGAAGGTGACATTGACCCGGTTGCGCTCGATCGGGGTCACGGTGGTCACGACCTCGGCGCCGTAGAGGCTGCGCGACAGATACTGGCGCTTGATCTCCTGTTCGGCGCGGTCGATGAGCGCGCGGTCGAAGGGCAGGCCCTCGCCGATGCCGGCCTCCTTCAGCGACTTGGTCAACGGGTCCTTGTCGAACTCCTTCAGCCCGACGAAGCCGACCGTGGCGATCACCGCGCGCTCGTCGACGATGACCACCGCGACCTCGCCCTCGATCTCGATGCGCACGTCCTTGAACAGGCCGGTGGCGAACAGCGAGCGCAGCGCGATGGCGCCCTTGTCGTCGTTGTAGGTGTCGCCGATGCGAAAGGGCAGCGCCGCGAAGACGGTGCCGGGGTCGGTGCGCTGCAGGCCCTCGACGCGGATGTCCTTGAGCACGAAGGGGGTGACGGCACGCGCGGAAGGTGCGGCAACCACGGCCGCGAGGGCCAGCACGGCAGCGGCGGCGCGCGCCGGAACGATCGGGGAGACGGGGAACATGAGGCGGTCAGTGCAGGCCCAGCAGGCGGGCCACGTCGTTGAAGAGGGCCACGGACATCATCATCAACAGCAGCGCGATGCCGCCGCGTTGCAGACGTGCGAGCCACAGCTCGGAGACCGGCCGGCCGGTCACACCCTCGAAAGCATAGTACATGAGGTGCCCGCCATCGAGCATGGGCAGCGGCAGCAGGTTGAGCACGCCCAGGCTGACGCTGACCAGCGCCAGGAACGACAGGTAGTAGGTCAGCCCCTGCTGCACCGACTGGCCGGCGTAGTCGGCGATGGTCAGCGGGCCGCTGAGGTTCTTGAGCGAGGCCTCGCCGATCAGCATGCGGCCGAGCATGCGCACGGTCAGCGCCGAAACATCCCAGGTGCGTTGCGCGCCCAGCAGCAGCGCATCGACCGGGCCCTGCTGCACCGTCACCGTCTCGGGCGGCGGGCCGACGAAGGCATCGACGCGTCCGAACTCGCGCCCGCCCTCGCTGACCAGGCGCGGCCGCACCGCCAGCTCGAGCAGGCGGCCCTCACGCTCCACGCGCCAGCGCTGTTCGGCCACGGTGCCCTGCCTGGCGGCCTGCATGATGCGATCGCGCACCGAGTAGGCGTCGGCCATCGGCGCGCCGTCGATGGCGAGCACGCGGTCACCCTTGCGCAGCCCCGCCCCCGCGGCGGGACCGCCGTCCTTGACCTCGCCCAACACCGGTTCGCTGAAGGCCGGGCCGAGGCCGATGGCCTTCAGCGTCGAGGCGTCGACCTCCTGCGAGTCCAGGCGAGCGAGATCCAGGCGCGCACTGCGCTGCCCGTGACCCTGGCGATCGCTGACCATCAGGTGCAGCGTCTGGCCGCGCAGCACGGCCTGGGTGATCTGCCAGCGCAGCTCGGTCATCGAGTGCACGTCCTCCCACGCCTGGCCGTCGTGCGACCACGAGCGCACCCAGTCGCCACCCTTCAGGCCGGCGGTCTCCATCAGGCTTGCCGGCGCGGGCGTGGACAGCACGGCCTTGGGCTCGACGACACCGATTGCGTGCGCGCCGGCATACAGCAGCAACGCCAGCAGCAGGTTGGCCAGCGGCCCGGCCGCGACGATGGCGGTGCGCGCCCACAGCGGCTTGCGGTTGAAGGCGCGGTGGAGCTCGTGCGGCTGCACCATGCCCTCGCGTTCGTCGAGCATGCGCACATAGCCGCCCAGCGGCAGCGCGCAGACGACGAATTCGGTGGCCTCGCGGTCGCGCTGGCGCCGCCACAGCACACGGCCGAAGCCGACCGAAAAGCGCAGCACCTTGACGCCGCAGGCCACGGCCACGCGGTAGTGCCCGTACTCATGCACGACGACGAGCACGCCCAGCGTCAGCAGGAAGGCGAGGATGGTGGTGATCACGAGGCGGACTCCTGGACGTGCCGGGCGGCCGCGGCGCGCGCACGACGGTCGAGCTCGAGCAGGTCACCGACCGAACGCGGTGGCTCCATGCCGGCGGCCATGCCGTCGAGCGTGCGGCAGTTGACGGCGTGGATGGCGGTGAAGGCGATGCGCCGCTCGAGAAAGGCCTCGACGGCCACCTCGTTGGCGGCATTGAGCACGGTGGTCGTGCCTTCGGCCGAACGCAGTGCGTCGTAGGCCAGTTGCAGGCCCGGAAAACGCTGCAGGTCCATGGCTTCGAAGGTCAGCGCCGCCAGCGTGGTGAAGTCCAGTCGCGCCGCACCCGAGTCGATGCGCTGCGGGAACGACAGGCCATAGGCGATCGGCACGCGCATGTCGGGTGTACCGAGCTGCGCCAGCACCGACGCGTCGCGGCAGACCACCATCGAGTGCACGATGCTCTGCGGGTGCAGCACCACCTGCACCTGCTCGGGCGGCAGGTCGAACAGCCAGCGCGCCTCGATCACCTCGAGCGCCTTGTTCATCATCGTCGCCGAATCGACCGAGATCTTGCGGCCCATCACCCAGTTGGGGTGGGCACAGGCCTCTTCCGGCGTCACGCTGGCCAGCGTGGCCGGGTCACGCCGGCGGAAAGGCCCACCCGAGGCGGTGAGCACGATGTGGTCGATGCGCGCAGCCCACTGCCCGCGGTCCTCGGGCAGGCACTGGAAGATGGCCGAATGTTCGCTGTCGATGGGCAGCAGCGTCGCGCCGCCCTCGCGCACGGCCTGCATGAACAGCGCGCCGCCGACCACCAGCGCTTCCTTGTTGGCCAGCAGCAGCCGCTTGCCGGCGCGCGCCGCGGCCATGCAGGGTGGCAGGCCGGCCGCGCCGACGATGGCTGCCATCACGGCGTCGACCTCCGGGTGGGCGGCGATCTCGCACAGCGCGGCCTCGCCGGCCATCACCTCGGTGCGCAGGCCCAGCGGCGCCAGGGCTGCGCGCAACTGCCGCGCCTGCGGCTCGCCCGGCACGGCGACCACGCGCGGCTGCCAGCGACGGCATTGCGCGACGAGCTCGTCGAGCTGTCGGTTGCCGCTCAGCCCCCAGACCTCGAAGCGCCCGGGGTGGCGTGCGATCACGTCGAGCGTGCTCGTGCCCACCGATCCGGTGGAGCCGAGGATCACGATGCGTTGCGGCCGGCTCATCGGCGGAGGTCCTTCACAGCGTGACGAAGGCCAGCGCCACCGGGAACACCGGCAGCAGGGCGTCGACCCGGTCCAGCACACCACCGTGCCCGGGCAGCAGGCCCGAACTGTCCTTGGCACCGGCGGCGCGCTTGACCAGCGACTCGATGAGGTCGCCGACGACGCTCATGCCGGCCAGTGCCAGCAGTGCCGCGGCGCCCAGCAGCGGCCCGAGCTGGGTGAACAGGCCGCGGAACAGGCTGGTGCTGTCGGCGCCGCCACCGGTCTCGACCCAGGCCCAGATCGCGGCCAGCACCAGCACGCCGACCTGCCCGCTCCACACCCCTTCCCAGCTCTTGCCCGGGCTGATGCCGGGCGCCAGCTTGCGCCGCCCGAAGGCGCGGCCACCGAAATAGGCGGCGACGTCGGCCATCCACACCAGGCACAGCACCGAGAGGATGAAATTGATGCCGATGCTGCGTGCCTGCACCAGCGCCAGCCATCCCGCCCACAGCAGCGCAAAGCCCAGCCCGATGCGCAAGGGCGCCGACAGCCGCGGCCAGGCCGAAGGCCCGGCACGCAGCGCGAATGCGCCGCCGACCACCCAGGCCATCGACGCCAACCACCACACCGCGCGCGGCGCGCGGCTCGTCCAACCCGCTGCCAGGGTGACCGCACAGGCCGCCGTCAGCAGCAGGCCCAGCATCACGGCACCCGTCATGGCCAGCCCGTTGAGCCGCCCCCACTCCCAGCCCGCGGCGCCGATCATCAGCAGGCTTACCAGCGCGAACGGCCAGCTCTGGCTGGCAAACAGGGCTGGCAGCAGAACCGCCAGCAATGCCAGGGCGGTGATGATGCGCTGGCGCAGCACCGGGGTCAGGCGCCCTGCGGCACCGGCTCGGGGTGGCGCACGCCGCCAAAGCGGCGATCGCGCCGCGCATAGGCAGCCAGTGCGGCGTCGATCTCGGTGGCGCCGAAATCGGGCCACAGGCAGTCGCTGAAATAGAGCTCGGCGTAGGCCGTCTGCCAGAGCAGGAAGTTGCTCACCCGCATCTCGCCTCCGGTGCGGATGAAGAGATCGGGGTCGGGCGCGAAGGCCAGCGCCATGCGTCTGGCCAGGGCTTGTTCGTCGATCTGTTCGGGCTGCAGGCCGTCGGCCACCGCACGCCGGCAGGCCTGCACGACGTCCCAGCGGCCGCCGTAGTTGAAGGCCACCGACAGGTTGATGCGCGTATTGCGCGCGGTCAGGCGCTCGGCCTCGTCCCAGGCGGCGCGCAGCTTGTCGGAGACGCCGCAGCGGTCGCCGACGATGCGGATGCGCACGCCTTCGGCGGCCAGCTTGCGCAGGTATTTCGAGACACCGATCAGCACCAGGTTCATGAGGCCGGAGACCTCTTCGCCCGGACGCTTCCAGTTTTCCGACGAGAAGGCGAATACGGTGAGGTATTCGACGCCGCGGTCGGCAAAGGTGTCGATCACCCGCAGCAGCGTCTCCATGCCCTGTTCGTGGCCGAAGAAGCGCGGCATGAAGCGCTTGTTCGCCCAGCGGCCATTGCCATCCATCACGATGGCCACGTGCCGGGGCACGGCACCCTGTACTGCGTTGCTCACCGGCATGGCGACCGTGCTCAGACGGCCATCACTTCGGCTTCTTTGGCATGCACCAGGCGGTCGATCTCGGCGATCGTCCGGTCGGTCAGCTTCTGCACCTCGTCCTGGGCACGGCGCTCGTCGTCCTCGGAGACTTCCTTGTCCTTGAGCAGCTTCTTCAGGTGCTCGTTGGCATCGCGCCGGATGCTGCGCGCGGCGATCTTGGCTTCCTCGCCGCTGTGGCGCACGACCTTGGTCAGCTCACGGCGGCGCTCCTCGGTCAGGGCCGGCATCGGTACGCGCAGCAGGTCGCCCTGGGCCGACGGATTGAGGCCGAGGTCCGATTCGCGGATGGCCTTCTCGATCTTCCCGCCCATGCCCTTTTCCCACGGCTGCACGCTGATCGTGCGCGCGTCGAGCAGGCTGACATTGGCCACCTGGCTGATCGGCACCATCGAGCCGTAATAGTCGACGTGGACCTGATCGAGGATGCCGGGGTGGGCTCGTCCGGTGCGGATCTTGTGCAGTTCGCCCTTCAGGGCCTCGACCGACTTGCTCATCTTCTGCTCGGCGGTCTTCTTGATCTCGGGGATGCTCGTCGTCATCGTGTCGTCGCCTCGTCAAACATGCACCAGGGTGCCCTCGTCCTCGCCTTGCACGACCCGCTTGAGCGCGCCCGGCTTGTTGATGCTGAACACCTTGATCGGCAGCTTCTGGTCGCGGCAGAGCGCGAACGCGGTGGCGTCCATCACCTGCAGGTTGCGCGCGATCGCCTCGTCGAAGCCGATGCGCGCATAGCGCGTTGCGCTCGGATCCCTGTTGGGGTCTGCGGTGTAGACGCCGTCGACCTTGGTCGCCTTGAGCACGATCTCGGCGCCGATCTCGGCGCCGCGCAGCGCCGCCGCGGTGTCGGTGGTGAAGAAGGGGTTGCCGGTGCCGGCGGCGAAGACGACGATCTTGCCCTCTTCCAGATACTGCAAGGCCTTCGGCCGCACGTACGGCTCGACCACCTGGTCGATCGAGATCGCCGACATCACGCGTGCGGTCATGCCCTCATGCCGCATGGTGTCGGCCAGCGCCAGCGCATTCATCACGGTGGCCAGCATGCCCATGTAGTCGGCGGTTGCGCGGTCCATGCCGACCGATCCGCCGGCCACGCCGCGGAAGATGTTGCCGCCGCCGATGACCACGGCCACCTGGCAGCCCATCTGCGTCACCTCCTGGATCTCGCGCACCATGCGCACCATGGTGGCGCGGTTGATGCCGTAGGCGTCGTCGCCCATCAGGGCCTCGCCCGAGAGCTTGAGCAGGATGCGCTGGTACGCCGGCATGCGGGCGGACTCCGGTCGGAAACGAATCGTGGAGTGTAAGGGCCGGGGCGGCCCGGGCTCGGCGTCCTGCCGACCCGGGCGGCCCGGCCGAAGGGCTTACTGACCCTTGGCGGCGGCGACCTGCGCGGCTACCTCGGCCGCGAAGTCGTCGACCTTCTTCTCGATGCCCTCGCCCACGACGTAGAGCGTGAAGCCCCTGACGGTGGTGCCGGCGCCCTTGAGGTACTGACCGACGGTCTGCTTGCCGTCGGCGGCCTTGACGAAGACCTGGTCGAGCAGCGAGACCTCCTTGAGGTATTTCTGCACCGAGCCCTCGACCCGCTTGGCCACGATCTCGGCCGACTGGGGGGCCTTGCCGGCGGCGACGGCCGCCGCCGCGTCCTCGGCGGCCTTCTCGGCGGCGATCTTGCGCTCTTTCGCGACCAGTTCGGCCGGCACGTCGGCCGACGACAGCGCGGCCGGCTTCATCGCCGCCACGTGCATCGCCACGTCCTTGGCGGCGACCGCATCACCGTCGAATTCGACCACCACGCCGATGCGCGTGCCGTGCAGGTAGTGGGCCAGCTGGCCGCCGCCGGCGTAGCGCTTGAAGCGGCGGATCGACATGTTCTCGCCGATCTTGCCGATCAGTCCCTTGCGCACGTCTTCCACGGTCGGGCCGAAGCCGTCCTGCGACAGCGGCAGCGCCGACAGCGCCGCGGCGTCGGCGGGGTTGCTGGCGGCCACGAGGTCGGCGCAGGACTTCACGAAGGCCAGGAAGGACTCGTTCTTGGAAACGAAGTCGGTCTCGCAGTTGACTTCGATCAGTGCGCCGGTGCTGCCGGACACCGACGCGGCGATCACGCCCTCGGCGGTGACGCGGGCCGCGGCCTTGCCAGCCTTGTTGCCGAGCTTGACGCGCAGGATCTCCTCGGCGCGACCCATGTCGCCGTCGGCTTCGGTGAGTGCCTTCTTGCACTCCATCATCGGCGCGTCGGTCTTGGCGCGCAGTTCGGCCACCATGCTTGCGGTGATTGCGGGCATTGCAGGTTCTCCGTTCACGAAGGCAGGCGCTGCCGCGAAGCGCAGCGTGCCGGCCTGGATGTCAATCGCCGTGTGGCGGGGGCCATCACGACCCCGTCGGGATGAGCGGCCTGCCAGAGGCCGCTGCCGATCGGGCCGGGATCAGGCGTCCTCGCGGACCTCGACAAATTCGTCGCTGCCGCCGGCTGCCTGCACGACCTCGTTGGTCGCGCTGGCCTTGCCCTCGAGCACGGCATCGGCAACGGCACGGGCGTACAGCGCCACGGCCTTGGCCGAATCGTCGTTGCCGGGGATCACATAGTCGATGCCCACCGGCGAGTGGTTGGTGTCGACGATGCCGATGACCGGGATGCCCAGCTTCTTGGCCTCGGAGACGGCGATCTTGTGGTAGCCGACATCGATCACGAACATGGCGTCGGGCAGCGCATTCATGTCCTGGATGCCGCCGATGTCCTTCTCGAGCTTGCCCAGTTCGCGGTCGAACAGCAGGGCTTCCTTCTTGATCATCTGCTCCGTGCCGGCATCCTTGGTGGCCTGCATGTCCTTGAGCTTCTTCAGCGAGCCCTTGACCGTCTTGAAGTTGGTCATCATGCCGCCGAGCCAGCGCTGGTCGACATAGGGCATGCCGCAGCGCTGGGCTTCCAGCGCCACCACATCGCGCGCCTGGCGCTTGGTGCCGATCATCAGGATGGTGCCGCGACGGGCCGAGAGCTGGCGCACGAATTTCATCGCCTCGTTGAAGAGCGGCTGCGTCTTCTCGAGGTTGATGATGTGGATCTTGTTGCGATGGCCGTAGATGTACGGCGCCATCTTGGGGTTCCAGAAGCGCGTCTGGTGGCCGAAATGGACACCCGCTTCCAGCATTTCACGCATGGAGACAGACATGGAAACTCCGAAGGTTGGATCTAGAATCCCGACCCACATCGTCGCGTGATCACGCACGCGGCGACACCTCGATCAGTCGGGTTCGCGACTCGCAGGAAGAATCAAGATCGCCCGCCCTTCGGCGAACGCCCTTCCCGCGGTGGTGCCTGCCCCGAAACCTGCAGCAGCGCGTTGTTGAGATCGCGCTGCTGCCCGCCCCGAGACAAACCCGATGAGTCTAGCACGCCACGAGCTGCCCGACCTGGTGGCGGCCCGCGAAGCGATCGCGTCCGGCCGCCGCAGCGCGGCCGACCTGATGGCCCGCAGCCTGGCCGCCGCCGACACGCCCGCCTGTGCCGGCGCCTACCTGCGCTGCTTCGACGGCCTCGCCCGCACCACCGCCGCGGCCGTCGATGCGCAACGGGCGCAGGGTGCGCCGCTGCCGCCGCTGGCCGGGCTGGCGGTGTCGATCAAGGACCTGTTCGACATCGCCGGACAGCCGACGACGGCAGCTTCGGCCTCGCTGGCCGACGTCGCGCCGGCAGCGGCCGACTGCCCGGCGGTGGCCCGCCTGCGTGCCGCCGGTGCCGCGCTGACCGGCCACACCAACCTGTCGGAATTTGCCTTTTCGGGTGTCGGCACCAACCCGCACCACGGCACTCCGGTGAATGCCGGCACGCTGGCACTGGAACCGACGCCACGCATTCCCGGCGGTTCGACCTCGGGCGGCGCCACCACGGTGGCCGCGGGCGCGGCCTGGGCGGCGCTAGGGTCCGACACGGGCGGCTCGATTCGCATTCCGGCGGCGCTGCAAGGCCTGGTGGGCTTCAAGAATACGCAGCGGCTGACGCCGCTGGACGGCTGCATCCCGCTGTCTGGCACGCTCGACACCAGCTGCCTGATCACGCCATCGGTGCGCGACGCGGTGCTGCTGCACGAGGTGCTGGCGGCGCGGCGCGTGGCGCTGCTGGTGCGACCGCTGCGCCTGCTGCGGCTGGCGGTGCCGACCACGCTGATGCTCGACGACCTCGAACCGGCGGTGGCCCAGGCTTTCGACGAGGTCCTGCGCCGCCTGCGCGATGCCGGCGCCCGCATCGACGAGATCGAACTGCCACCCTTGCAGCGACTGGCGGCCCTCAATGCGCAAGGCGGCTTCGCGGCAGCCGAGAGCTGGGCCTGGCACCGCGCCCGGCTGGCCGAGCGTGCCGACCGCTATGACGCGCGCGTGGCGATGCGCATCCGCCGCGGCCAGGCCATCGGCGCCGCCGATTACCTCGACCTGCTGCAGGCCCGCCGGGCCTGGATCGCCGAGGTCGAGGCGGCCATCGCCCCTTACGACGCGATGCTCTCGCCGACGGTGCCGATGGTCGCCCCGCCGGTGGCGCCGCTGCTGACCGACGACGAGGCCTTCTTCGCCACCAACGCCCGGCTGCTGCGCAACCCGTCGGTGGTGAATTTTCTCGATGGTTGTGCGCTGTCGCTGCCCTGCCAGGCACCCGGGCAGTTGCCGGTCGGCCTGATGGTGTGGGCCGGCGCGATGGCCGACGACCGCGTGCTGTCGGCATCTCTGGCCGTCGAAGCCATGCTGGCCGGCCGCGAAGGAGCCTGAGCTTGCGAGTCGCGGTGATCGGCGCCGGCATCGTCGGCGTCACGACGGCCTACGAACTGGCCGCCGACGGCCACGAGGTCACGGTGTTCGAGCGCCGCGCGGCGGTCGCCGCGGAGACCAGCTTTGCCAATGCCGGCGTCATCGCGCCCGGCTACGTCACGCCCTGGGCGGCCCCGGGCATGCCACGCAAGGTGCTGACGCAGCTGCTCGGGCGCCACGCGGCGGTGCGTTTCGGCGGGCTGTCGTCGCTGGCGCTGCTGCCCTGGATGTGGCGCTGGTGGCGAGCCTGCACACCGGCCGTCTACCGCCGCAATCGCAGCGCGATGCAGGGCCTGGCGCATTACAGCCGCCAGCGTCTGCAGACATTGGCCGACGCCTTGCGGCTGGACTTCGAACAGGCCAGCGGCTACATGGTGCTGCTGCGCCGCGAGCGCGACATCGCCGCGGCGCAGCCGGGCCTGGCGCTGCTGAAGGACCTGGGCGTCACGCACGAGCTGCTGGACGCCGAGCGGGCGCGTGCCGTCGAGCCCGGGCTCAATGCCCGTCAGTCGCTGGCCGCCGCCATCCACCTGCCGCAGGACGGCGTGGGCAACTGCCGCCAGTTTGCCCACCTGCTGAAGGCCGAAGCACAGCGACTGGGCGCGTCGTTTCGCTTCGAGCACGACGTGCGGCAACTCCAGCCGGGCACGCGGCCGCACCTGGCATGGGCGCAGGGCGGATCGTCCGGCCGGGACGAGTTCGACGCCGTGATCGTCTGCGCCGGCGTGCAGGCCAATGCCGTGCTGCGCGGCTGCGGCGTGCAGCTGCCGCTGGCTGCGGTGCACGGCTATTCGATCACCGCGCCGCTGCGACGGATCGACACCGATGCGCTGGGCCCGCGGTCGGCCGTGATGGACGAGAAATTCAAGGTCGCGATCTCGCGCCTGGGCCAGCGCGTGCGCGTGGCCGGCAGCGCCGAGCTGGGCGGATCGCTGGCGGCCATCAACGCCCGTGCGGTGGCCACCCTGTACCAGGTGCTCGACGACTGGTTTCCGGGCGCCGCGCAACTGCGCGACGTCCAGGTCTGGAAGGGCGCCCGCCCGATGCTGCCCGATGGTCCTCCGGTGCTGGGCGCCAGCGGCGCGCCGGGTGTATGGCTGAACCTCGGCCATGGGTCCAGCGGCTGGGCCCTGTCCTGCGGGTCGGCCCGCGCGCTGGCCGATCTGCTGGCCGGCCGCCACGCCGACATCGACCTCGCCGGACTCGACCTGCAGCGGCTGCAGCGCTGAACGGCAGGCGCATACTCGTCCGCGACCATGCCCACGCCGTCGCTGCCCCCTTCGCCACCGGCATCCTCGCCGCGACGGGTCTTCGCGGCCACCGTGCCCCTTCCGCTGCACGACGCGGCGAGCACGCGCCACATCGAGGCCGCGGCGCTGGCGCGCTCATCGCCCCATGCGCTGATGGCGCGCGCCGGCCTGGCCACGGCCCGGCTGGCGCTGGCGGTGGCCCCGCATGCCCGCCGCATCGCCGTGCTGGCCGGGCCCGGCAACAACGGCGGTGACGGCCTGATCGCGGCGCTTCATCTGCGGCAACGGGGGCTCGACGTGTGCGTCGTGCAGCGATTCGATCCACACCGCCTGCCCGCCGATGCTGCCGATGCCTGGCAGCAGGCCAGCAGCGCCGGACTGCCCATGACGGCCGACCTGTCGGCACTGGCCGACGCCGACCTGCTGATCGATGGCCTGCTCGGTCTGGGCGCCAGCCGGGCACCGGCGGGGCCGCTGGCCGAGGCAATCGCGGCCGCCACCGCCAGTGGCCGTCCCATTCTCGCGATCGATCTGCCGTCCGGCCTGTCGGCCGACCGCGGCGCGGTGCTGGGCGAACAGGCCGTGCGCGCACGCTGGACCCTGAGCCTGCTGACGCTCAAGCCGGGGCTCTTCACGGCCGCGGGCCGCGACCATGCGGGCGAGGTCTGGCTGGACGATCTGGGCGTGTCGACCGCAGACCCCTGCGCCTGGCTGGGCGCCTGGGGCGCCGCGCCCGCACCTGGCTTCGAACCACGCCGGCACGCCCAGCACAAGGGCAGCTTCGGCGACCTGTTCGTCGTCGGCGGAGCGCCGGGCATGCAGGGCGCGGCCTGGCTGGCCGCCCGCGCCGCGCTCACCGCAGGTGCCGGCCGCGTCTACCTGAGTACGCTCGGGCCCGACGTGGCCATCCCCGCGCTGCCGGAACTGATGCAGCGCCACCAGGTGTGGCAGGCCGACGCAGCGACGCTGGGTCGCGCCACCGTCGTCTGCGGCTGCGGGGGCGGCAAGGAGGTGATCGCCGCGCTGCCCGCGCTGCTGGCGCATGCGGGTCGCCTGCTGCTGGACGCCGACGCCTTGAATGCCGTGGCGCGCGACCCGGCGCTGCTGGCACAGCTGGCCGCACGCGGTGCCGACGGCCGACCCGCCGTGCTGACACCGCATCCTCTCGAGGCCGCACGGCTGCTTGGCTGTTCGGCCGCCGAGGTGCAGGCCGACCGGCTCGGGGCCGCAACTCGCCTGGCCGAGATCGCGGCCGCGGTCGTGCTGCTGAAGGGGTCGGGCACGGTGATCACCGCCCGCGGACGCGCGCCGTGGATCAACGCCAGCGGCAATGCGGCCCTCGCGGCACCCGGAAGCGGCGACGTGCTGGCCGGCTGGATCGGCGGCCTGTGGGCGCGGCAGCCTGCGGCACCTGCCGAAGCCGAGGCCGAGGCGGCCTGGTTTGCCGCCCGCGCCGGCGCCTGGCTGCACGGCCATGCGGCCGATCGCCACTGGGGCGCGCGAGCGGGTCAGGGGCACCTGCCCTTGCGGGCGGGTGACCTCATCGACACGATGGCGGCGTCACTGGACTGAGCCAGTGCGCCTCAGCGCCGGCTGCGCCGCCTGGGGCCGGACTTGCCGGCCGGCGACGCCGGGGCCGCGCGCTTGGCGGCCTTGCGCGGCTGGCCGGCACCGCCCTTGGCCTGCTCCAGGCGGCGGCGGCTGTCGGCCTTGCCCTGGCGGTCGGTGCTGTGGATGGCGGCCAGTTCCTCGGTGGCGGAGGCCGTGCGCACGCGCTCGGGCCGTCCCTGGCCGGATGGCCGTTCGCCGTCGCCGTCGCGCACGAGGCGGAAGTCGATGCGGCGCGCATCCAGGTCGACGCGGCTGACCTGCACCTGCACACGCACGCCGACCGAATAGCGCACGCCGGTGCGTTCGCCGCGCAGTTCCTGCCGGGCTTCGTCGAAACGGTAGTACTCGCCGCCGAGCTCGGTGATGTGCACCAGGCCGTCGACATACAGCTCGTCGAGCGTGACGAAGAGGCCGAAGCTGGTGACGGCACTGATGGTGCCGCCGAACTGTTCACCCAGGCGCTCGCGCATGAAGCGGCATTTCAGCCAGGCCTCGACGTCGCGCGTGGCCTCGTCGGCACGGCGCTCGTTGGCGCTGCAGTGGATGCCGGTGGCCTCCCACAGGGCCATCTCCTGGCTCAGCGGCTTGACCTGTCGCGGCGCCACCGCCTTGCCGCCGCGCCGCACTTCGGGCGTGCGTGTCTTCGGACTCGGTGCGAGGTGGTATCTGCGGCCACCCAGCAGGGCCTTGATGACGCGATGCACCAGCAGGTCGGGGTAGCGGCGGATGGGGCTGGTGAAGTGCGTATAGGCCTCGTAGGCGAGGCCGAAGTGGCCGGCATTGCTGGCGGTGTAGACGGCCTGCTGCATCGAGCGCAGCAGCATCATGTGGATCTGCGCCGCGTCGGGCCGGTCGGTGGTGGCCTTGGCGATGGCGGCCATCTCCAGCGGCGTCGGGTCGTCGCTGAGATGCAGACCGAGGCCGAGCGCCCGCAGGTAAGCCTGCAGCGTCACCCGCTTCTCGGGTGTGGGCCCCTCGTGCACACGGTACAGCGATGCGTGCGACGCGCCGCTGATGAAGTCGGCGGCGCAGACGTTGGCCGCCAGCATCGCCTCCTCGATCAGCCGGTGCGCGTCGGTGCGCGTGCGCGGCACGATCTTCGCGATGCGGCCCTGGTCGTCGCAGACGATCTGCGTCTCGACGGTGTCGAAGTCCATCGCACCGCGCACGTTGCGCTGCTTGAGCAGCGCCCGGTAGACCTCGTGCAGGTGCAGCAGGTGCGGCAGCAGGTCGGCACGCTTGACGGCCTCGGGGCCGCGCGTATTGCCGAGCACGGCCGCCACCTCGGTATAGGTCAGCCGCGCATGCGAACGGATCACCGCCGGATAGAACTGGTAGGCATCGAGCCCGCCGTCCTCGGCGACGATCATGTCGCACACCATCGCCAGCCGTTCCTCGTCCGGGTTGAGCGAACACAGCCCGTTGGACAGCTTCTCGGGCAGCATCGGGATCACGCGGCGCGGAAAGTAGACCGAGGTGGCGCGTTCGTAGGCGTCCTCGTCGATCGGTTCGCCCGGCTTGACATAGTGGCTGACGTCGGCGATGGCCACCAGCAGCCGCCAGCCGCTGAAGGCCGTCTTGCCGCGGCCGCGTTTGAAGGGCTCGCAGTAGACGGCATCGTCGAAGTCGCGTGCATCCTCGCCGTCGATGGTGACCAGCGGCACGTCGCGCAGGTCGACTCGGTGCTTGCGGTCGACGGCGCGGATGCGATCGGGCAGGGCCGCGGCGGCGGCCAGCGTCGCGGGCGTGAAGCGGTGCGGCACTTCGTACTTGCGCACCGCGATCTCGATCTCCATGCCGGGGTCGTCGATGTCGCCCAGCACCTCGAGCACGCGGCCCACCGGCTTGGCGTGCAGCGACGGCGGTTCGGTCAGCTCGACCGCCACCACCTGCCCGGCCGCCGCGGTGGCAGTGGCATTCTTCGGAATGAGGATGTCGTGGCCGTAGCGGCGGTCTTCCGGTGCCACCACCCATTGGCCGCTTTCGAGCAACAGCCGGCCGATGATCGGCGTCCTGCGGCGTTCGAGGATGTCGAGCACGCGGCCCTCGGGGCGGCCTTTGCGGTCGAAGCGCAACACGCGCACGCGCACACGGTCGCGGTGCATCACCGAGCGCATTTCCTCCGGCGAGAGGTAGATCGACGGCTCGCCGTCATCGCGCCAGACGAAGCCGTGGCCATCACGATGGCCTTCAACGACACCCTCGATTTCGCTCAACAATCCGGGCGAGGGGCTTGAGATGATCTTTTCTTTGATGATATAGTCCTTGGTTCCTGAAAGCCCAGGTGGCGGAATTGGTAGACGCACTAGTTTCAGGTACTAGCGCTTAACGGCGTGGAGGTTCGAGTCCTCTCCTGGGCACCAGATTCGACAAGGCCGACGAGTGATCGTCGGCCTTTCTGTTTGGGGAGCCGACGAGTGATCGTCGGCCTTCTGCTTGGCATCGCCGCCGCGGCCGGCACGCGGCGCATTGTGCGCGCCGAAGGACGCGCGGCGACGACATTCGTCAAACGGTGAATTTCTTCGCCAGGCCTTCCGGACGGAGGTTGTCGTACTCCTCGAAGGGCTGGTGGATCCACGGGCTGGTGGGCAGCACCTCGCAATAGTAGTCTGGTGTATAGCTCGACACGCCCTTGACCCACAGCACCGCGGCGCGCAGCTCGCTGATCGCCGGCATGCCGCGCAGGCGGTCGACCACCGCCCGCAGGGTGACGCCGGTGTCGGCCAGGTCGTCGACCAGCAGCACGCGCCCGGCCAGCTCGCCCTTGGGCATGGTGATGTATTTGGCCATGTCCAGCCGGCCCTGGATGGTGCCGGCCTCGGAACGGTAAGAGCTGGTCGACATGATCGCCAGCGGCTTGTCGAAGACCCGCGACAACACGTCGCCCGGACGCATGCCGCCACGGGCCAGGCACAGGATCTGATCGAACGCCCAGCCCGAGGCATGCACCTTCAGCGCCAGGCGCTCGATCAGCAGGTGGTATTCGTCCCAGGATACGTACAGGTGCTTGCCGTCGTCGGTGAGCATGAGGTCTCCTCAATGAAGAAGGGGGCGCCGTCGCGGCATCAGGGGCGGAAGGGGTGGCGCAGCAGGATGGTGTGCACGCGGTCGGGCCCGGTCGACACCATGTCGATGGGCGCGCCGATCAGCTGCTGCACGCGCTCCAGATAACGTCGCGCGTTGGTCGGCAGCTGTTCCCAGTTGGTCAGGCCGGCGGTGCTGTCGGTCCATCCGGGCAGGGTCTCGTAGACGGGCCGGCAGGCCTCGATCTCGTCGGCGTCGAGCGGCAGGATGTCGAGCCGCCTGCCGCCGAGTTCGTAACCGACGCAGACCTTGATCTCGGCGATGCCGTCGAGCACGTCGAGCTTGGTGATGCACAGGCCCGAGATGCCGTTGATGATGATCGATCGCTTGAGCGCCGCGGCATCCAGCCAGCCGCAGCGGCGCGCGCGCCCGGTGACCGTGCCGCGCTCCTGCCCCACCGTCGACAGGTGGTGGCCGACGCCGCCGGGTTCGTCGATCGGCAGTTCGGTCGGGAACGGCCCGCTGCCCACGCGCGTGGTGTAGGCCTTGGTGATGCCCAGGATGTGGTGCAGCATGCCCGGGCCGACGCCCGAACCCGCCGCCGCATTGCCCGCCACGCAGTTGCTCGAGGTGACGAACGGGTAGGTGCCGTGGTCGATGTCGAGCAGCGTGCCTTGCGCACCCTCGAACAGCAAATTGGCGCCTTCGTGATGGGCGTTGTGGATGCGGTAGCCGACATCGGCCATCAGGGGCCGCAACTGTTCGGCCGCGCGCATGGCGCCGTCCAGCACCACCGCGGCATCGACCGCGCCGGCGCCCAGGTGCGCCAGTTCGGCATTGTGGCGCTCGATCAGTTCGCCCAGCTTGGCCTCGAAGCGATCCGGGTGTTTCAGGTCCTGCACGCGCAGCGCGCGGCGCGCCACCTTGTCCTCGTAGGCCGGGCCGATGCCCTTGCCCGTGGTGCCGATCTTGCCGCCGCTGGAGAGCTCACGCCGGGCCTCGCGGGCGCGGTCGATCTCGACGTGGAAGGGCAGGATGAGCGGGCAGGATTCGCTCAGGTACAGGCGCGAGCGCACATCGATGCCCAGCGCCTCCAGGCGTTCGATCTCGGTCAGCAGGTGCGCCGGGTCGACGACCACGCCATTGCCGATGTAGCAGGCCACGCCTTCGCGCATCACGCCCGAAGGGATCAGCTGCAGTGCCGTCTTGCGTCCGCCGATGACCAGCGTATGGCCGGCGTTGTGCCCACCCTGAAAGCGCACCACACCCTGCGCGTGGTCGGTCAGCCAGTCGACGACCTTGCCCTTGCCCTCGTCGCCCCACTGGGTGCCGACGACGACGACGTTGCGACCGGGAATGTCCCGGTGTGCGATCTGCATGCTGGTTCCTCGTGCGTTCAGGACGCGTTCAATCGGGGGTCGCGGTCGCCGCGGCCCGGGTCTGCACGACCCAGCGCCCGGCCGCCGCCACCAGTTCACGGTCACAGGCCACGGCCTGGCCGTCGTCGGCATGCCCCGGCAGTGCAAAGACGACCACCTCGCCAGCTTCGCGCAGGCGCCGCACCGCGGCGCGCAGTCCGGCATCCTCGCTCCAGGGCGCCAGGATGGCCGGCGCCGGCACCGGCAGCCGGCCGACCTCGGCCAGTGCCTTGAGGTCGAGGCTGAAACCCACGGCCGGTCGGTTGCGGCCGAAGACCGCGCCGACTTCGTCGTAACGGCCACCGCGCGCCAGCGCATCGCTCCAGCCCGCGCCATAGAGCGCGAAACGCGGGCCGCTGTAGTAGGCATAGCCGCTCATGTCCGACAGGTCGAACCCGACCTGCAGCTCCGGGTAGGCCGCGCCCAGGTGCGAAGCCAGCCAGGCCAGATCGTCGAGCGCCTGGCGAACCAGCGGCCGGTCGGGCAGTTGCCGCGCGGCCCGGGCCAGTACCTCGTGCCCGCCATAGAGGCCGAGCAGGTCCTGCAGCGCGCGTCGCGCCGTCGCGGGCGCGTCGACGGTCAGCGCTGCCAGCGCGGGGGCGTCCTTTTCCGACAGCGCCTGCACCACGTCCTGCAGCCGGCTGCCGTCCATCGGCACGCCGGCCAGCACGCCGCGCAGCACGCGGGCATCGGCGAGGTCGATCACCAGGCGCTGAACGCCCGCGCTGCGCAAGGCATCGAGCGCCAGCTCCTGGGCTTCGAGATCGGCCTCGAGGCCGGCGTGGCCGAAGATCTCGGCGCCGAACTGCAGCGGTTCGCGGCTGGCGCGCAACCCCTGCGGGCGTGTGTGCAGCACCGGACCGCAATAGCACAGCCGCGTGATGCCGTCGCGGTTGAGCAGGTGGGCGTCGATGCGCGCCGCTTGCGGCGTGGTGTCGCCGCGCAGGCCCAGGGTGCGACCGCTCAACTGGTCGACCAGCTTGAAGGTGCGCAGATCGAGCTCGTGCCCGGTGCCCGACAGCAGCGACTCGAGGTGCTCGAGCAGCGGCGGGATGACGAGTTCGAAGCCGCAGCAGCGTGCGCGGTCGAGCAGGCTGCGCCGAAGCTGTTCGATGCGCGCGGCCTGGGCGGGCAGGACGTCGGCGATGTGCTCGGGCAGGAGCCAAGCAGAGAGCATGAAAAGCGCACCGGGGTTGAAAACGGCATTCTACCGGCCGCCAGAACCGCCAAAGCCCGTCGAACGCCAGCGTCAGCGCCAGATGGCCAGCAGCAGCAGCCCGGTCAGCATGCTGCCCAGCGCGATGAAGCGGATCTGGCCATCGGTCAGACGCAGCGCGCGTTCGAAGACCTGCCGCCAGGCCCGCGGGCTGAAAAACGGCAGCAGACCTTCGAGCACCAGCATCAGCGCGAAGGCGCCAAACAGCCAGTCCGCCATCGTGCCGCCGGCAGCCCGTCAGCGCCGCGCTGCGGCCTCGGGCGATCCGCGCATCGCCTTGAAGAACTCGTTGCCCGGGTCCAGCACCATGACGTCGGAGCGGCTGCGGAAGGTCGAGCGGTAGGCCTCGAGGCTGCGGTAGAACTGCGCAAACTGCGGGTCGCGGCCGAAGGCATCGGCATACTGGGCCGACGCCTTGGCGTCGCCGTCGCCCTTGATCTTCTGCGCGTCACGGTAGGCTTCGGCGATGATGACCTCGCGCTGGCGGTCGGCATCGGCGCGGATCTTCTCGGCGTCGGCAGCGCCCTGCGAACGCAGTTCGTTGGCCACCTGCTTGCGCTCGGATTCCATGCGCCGGTAGACCGAATCGGTGATGTCGGCGACGAAGTCCACGCGCTTGATGCGCACGTCGACGATCTCGATGCCGAAGGCCTTGGCTTCGTCGGCCAGGCGGTTGCGCACGTCCTGCATGATCTTGTCACGCTCGCGCCAGAGCACGCCACTGACGTCGCGCTTGGTGATTTCCTCGTTGAACGAGGCTTGCACGACCGGGCTCAGACGGTTTTCGAGGTTGCGCAGGTCGGTGCCGTTGTTGCGGATGAACTGTCGCGGCTCGGAGATGCGCCACTTGATCAGCCAGTCGATCACCAGGCTCTTCTTCTCGGCGGTGAAGATCGGTCGCGTCTCCGGGCTGTCGAGCGTCTGGATGCGCTTGTCGAGAAAGACGACATTCTGGAACGGCGGCGGCATCTTGAGCTTGAGGCCGGGCTCGGAGATCACCTCCTTGATCTCGCCCAGGGCATAGACGACGGCCAGCTGGCGCTGGTCGACGACGAAGAGCGTCGAGGCCGCCAGCATGAGGGCGGCGAGCACGCCGCCGACGATGAGTCCGATTCGATTCATGGTGGGGCCTTCAGCGTCCTTCGCGATCACGGGCGCGCGCGTTGTCGCGCGACCGCACATCGCTGTTGAGCGTGCCGCTGGGCACATCGGTGGGTGTCGGCACGACCGGAACCGGTGGCGAGGCCCCGCCAGCCCCGCCGGCCGCACCCCCCTGCAGCAGACGGTCCAGCGGCAGGTACAGCAGGTTGGAGCCGCTGCGGCTGTCGACCATCAGCTTGGTGACGTTCGAATAGACCTGCTGCATGGTCTCCAGGTAGAGGCGGTCGCGGGTCACGCCGGGCGCCTTCTGGTATTCGGCCAGCACCGAGCGGAAGCGCTGCGCATCACCCTCGGCCTGCGCGATCACGCGCGACCGGTAGCCTTCGGCCTCCTCGAGCAGGCGCGAAGCCGTGCCGCGGGCCTTGGGCACGACATCGCTGGCATAGGCCTGACCTTCGTTCTTGAAGCGGTCGCGGTCGGCACCGGCCTTGACGGCGTCGTTGAAGGCCGCCTGCACCGAATCGGGCACCTGCACGTTCTGCACGTTGACGGTGGCGATCAGGATGCCGGCTTTCAGGCGGTCCAGCTGGGCCTGGACCGACTTGACGAGATCGGCGGCGAGCGCGTCGCGCGCCTCGTACAGCACCGAATCGACCTTGCTGCGGCCGACGATCTCGCGCACCGCCGATTCGCTGGCCTGGACCACGGCCTCGTCGGGGTTGCGGTTCTCGAACAGGTAGGCGCGCGCATCGCTGAGCCGGTACTGCACCGTGAAGCGGATGTCGACGATATTCTCGTCCTGCGACAGCATCGACGAATCGCGCAGGCCCGTGGCCTGAACGACCGAATTGCGGCCGACCTCGACCGAGCGCAGCTGCGTCACCGAGACCGTCTCGTGCGCCTGGAAGGGATAAGGCAGCCGCCACTGGAAGCCGGCGTCGACGGTATGGCTGTATTTGCCGAAGGCCGTGACCACCGCCTGCTGGCCTTCCTGCACGATGAAGAAGCCGCTGCCCAGCCAGCCCAGCACGACCACGGCACCGATCAGCCCGAGGCCGATGCCGGCACTCTTCATGTCCGGCTTGAAAGGCGATGGAGAGTCGCCGCGCCCGGGCGGTGTGGGCCCGCCGCGCCCGCCGAACAGGCCGCTGAGCTTGCGGTTGAAGTCGCGCCAGAGCTCGTCGAGATCGGGCGGGCCGTCGTTGCGGCCGCTGTTGTAGACCAGCGTGTCGGCGCCACGGGCAGCCGCGCGCGGGCGCAGCAGGCCGCGCACCAGCGCAGCAGCAGCCCACGCACAGTCCTTCAGGCGCGCATTCAAGGTCCGGAGATCATCAGGTTGTGGCATGGTGTTCAGGCCCGTCGTGCAGGATCGACCTGCGGCGGGCATCAGGCGTCAGCGGACAGAAGGCTGGGGGGCGGCGACAGCGGTTGAATTGTCGTCCACGCCGTCGACCCCCCGCTGCGGCTGGACATCAGGTGGGGCGTCCGGATCGGCGTTCAAGCGCCCGGCGGCGGCAGCGGCGATGACCCGGCGCAATGCGTCCAGGCCCTCGCCGGTGAGGGCACTGACGAAGACACGCGGGCGCCGCACCCCGGGGTGCACTTCGACCCAGTCGGCGGCTTCGCGCGGGCGCTGCGAGGCGTCGAGCAGGTCGCACTTGTTGCACACCCAGACCTGCGGCACGGCGCCTGCACCGATCTCCTCGAGCACGCGCTCGACCTCGGCGCGCTGCTCGATCGCATTCGGGCTGGCCACGTCCATCACGTGCAGCAGCAGGTCAGCCTCCGCCGCTTCCTGCAGCGTGGCCTCGAAGGCTTCGACCAGCTTGTGCGGCAGGTCGCGGATGAAGCCGACGGTGTCGGACAGCGAGACCGAGCAGCCGGCGTCGGCCAGCCAGAGCGAGCGCGTGGTGGTGTCGAGCGTGGCGAACAACTGGTCGGCCGCATAGGCACGCGCCTTCACCAACGCATTGAACAGCGTCGACTTGCCGGCGTTGGTATAGCCGACGAGCGAGACGCGGAAGGTGCCGCGTCGCTCGCGCGCCTTGCGTTGCGTGCCGCGCTGGCGCTTGACCTTCTCCAGCCGTTCCTTCACCGACTTGATGCGGTCGCCGATCATGCGCCGGTCGAGCTCGATCTGCGCCTCGCCCGGGCCGCCGCGCGTGCCGATGCCGCCGCGCTGGCGTTCCAGGTGCGACCAGCGCCGCACCAGCCGCGTGGCCTGGTACTGCAGCCGCGCCAGTTCGACCTGCAGCTTGCCCTCGTGGCTTTGCGCACGGTCGGCAAAGATGTCGAGGATGAGCGCCGTGCGGTCGGCCACCGGCACGCCCAGGTGGCGTTCGAGGTTGCGCTGCTGCGCCGGGCTCAGCGCCTGGTCGAAGATGACGCCATGGGCGGCGGTTTCTGCCACCCGCTGCTTGATCTCGTCGGCCTTGCCGCTGCCGACGAAGAGCGCCGGGTCGGGAGCCTTCCGGCGCGCCAGCACGCGCGCCACCGCCACGTCGCCGGCCGAGGCGGCCAGCAAGGCCAGTTCGTCGAGGCTGGGGTCGAAGGGCGAGGAGCCGCCCAGATCCACACCGACCAGCACGGCCCGGGTGGCGGTGTCGTCGGCGGGGGTGCTCGTCGCGGTGACAGGGCTCAAGGTGGCGTCGGAAGGGCAGCGTGACGCATCAGGCGGCGTCCGGGGTCTCGTTGGGATGGAAGTTCACGGCGCGGCCGGGCACCACGGTCGAGATCGCGTGCTTGTAGACCATCTGCGTGACGGTGTTGCGCAGCAAGACCACATACTGGTCGAAGGACTCGATGTGACCTTGCAGCTTGATGCCGTTGACGAGGTAGATCGACACCGGAATGTGCTCCTTGCGCAGCAGATTCAGGAAGGGATCCTGCAGGAGTTGGCCTTTGTTGCTCACGATATGCTCCGTGATGTCCATGCGATGTCATGCACGTTATCACACGGGATCGGCGCCGCACCGAACGGCCCCATAAAGCCCCGTCCGGGGCCGCGCCGCCGCATCGCGGGGGGGCTCAGGCTTCGTCGAACGGGTTGTGGCCGCTGCGCATCTCGATGCGCAGCGGGGTGCCGACGAGCTTGAAATGCTCGCGCAGGCGGCCTTCGAGGTAGCGCTTGTAGGCGTCGGTGACGTGCTCGAGGTTGTTGCCGTGGATGACCACCCGCGGCGGGTTCATGCCACCCTGGTGGGCATAACGCAGCTTGGGGCGGAAGCGGCCGGCGCGGCGCGGTTCCTGGCGTTCGACCGCCTCGTGCACCAGCCGCGTCAGCACCGGCGTCGGCATCTTGATCGTCGCCGAGGCATGGGCCTGCAGGATCGCCTTCCAGACCGCGCTCAGGCCCTGGCGCCGGATCGCCGAGATGCGCAGGATGGGCGCGAATTTCAGGAAGGCCAGCCGCGTCTCGACCGAGCGTTCGAGCGTCTCGCGCTGGTAATCGTCGGTGGCATCCCATTTGTTGATCGCCACCACCACCGCCCGGCCGCTGTCCAGGATGTAGCCGGCGATGTGCGCATCCTGGTCGCTCACGCCCTGGGTGGCGTCGATCAGCAGCAGCACCACGTTGGCATCGGCGATGGCCTGCAGCGTCTTGACGACGGAGAATTTCTCGACTGCCTCGAAGACCTTGCCCTTGCGGCGCAGGCCGGCGGTGTCGATCAGCTCGAAGCGGCGCCCCTCGCGCTCGAAGGGCACGTGGATGGCGTCGCGCGTGGTGCCGGGCTGGTCGAAGGCGACCAGGCGCTCCTCGCCCAGCCAGGCGTTGATCAGCGTCGACTTGCCGACGTTGGGCCGCCCGGCCACCGCCAGGCGGATGACGCCGTCGGGCTCCGTCTCGGCGCCCTCCTCGTCCTCGGGCCCGAAGTCGTGGTCGGCCAGCGCCGCCTCGAGCAGGCTGCGGATGCCCTGGCCATGGGCGGCCGAGACCGGGTGCGGCTCGCCGATGCCCAGTTCGTGGAACTCGGCCAGCAGCGGCGATTCGGTCATGCCCTCGGCCTTGTTGACCGCCAGCACCACCTTCTTGCCACAGCTGCGCAGGAAGCGCGCGATGTCGTGATCCTGCCCCGAAAGCCCGGCGCGCAGGTCGGTGACGAAGACCACGGCATCGGCCTCGGCCACGGCCTGCCGGGTCTGCTTGGCCATTTCGGCCACCACGCCGCTGGGCTTGTCGGGCTCGAAGCCGCCGGTGTCGACGACGATGAACTCGCGGTTGCCCAGGCGCGCGTCGCCGTAGTGGCGGTCGCGCGTGAGGCCGGCGAAGTCGGCGACGATGGCGTCGCGCGACTTGGTGATGCGGTTGAACAGCGTCGACTTGCCGACGTTGGGTCGCCCGACGAGCGCGATGACGGGCTTCATGGTCCTTGTCAGTTGGGGCGGAAGGCGAACAGGCCACCGCCGCGGGTGGTCACGAGCACGGTCGTGCCCGCCAGCACCGGCGTGCCGATCACCGCCTTGCCGTCGGTGGGCAGACGCAGCTGCAGGCGACCGTCGGCTGCCGACAGGAAATGCACCTGCCCTTCGCTGTCGCCGAAGATCACCGACGGGCCGACCGCCAGCGCGCCGCTCAGGCCCCGGTGCAAGAGCCGCTCGCTGGTCCAGGCGAGTTCGCCGTTGGCTGCATGCCACGCCGTCAGGCGGTCGCTGGCGTCGCCACCGAAGACCCGCCCGCCATGGCTGCCGACGGCGTTCACGCCGCCCGTGTTGCGCGTCCACAGCAGCGCATTGCGCGCCAGGTCGACACAGCCGACGGCATTCTGGAAGGCGCGCATGCAGACGCGGTCGCCCTCGCGCGCGGCCGGGCCGACGAGGTCGGCCAGCCGCTCGACCTCGTTCGAGCCGCGCGGCGTGGACACCGCGACGTCCCAGTTGACGGTGCCGCGCAGCGGGTCGAGCGCCAGCAACCGACCGCCGTGCCCGACCACCAGCTGGTTGCGCGCGGCCATCAGCACACCGGCCTGCGCCAGCGTCAGCGCGTCGCCCGCGCGCTGGAAGGTCCACAGACGGCGGCCGTCGAGCGCGTCGAAGGCATGCACGCTGCGGTCGACGGCGAGCACGAAGATCCGTTCGCCGGCCACCAGCGGTGCCGTCACCACGCGCGCCGGCACGCGCTGCTTCCAGCGCAGCTGCGCACCGTCGAAGGTGACGACCTCGTTGTCACGCGTGACGACGGCGCTGAAGCGGCCGTCGCTGCCGACCCCGGCCGTCAGCGGTGCGCCGGCCTGGGCGCGCCAGGCTTCGGCGCCGGTCTCGGCATTCAGCGCCACCACGGTGCCGTTGGACGCCGCGGCGACAAACTGCCCGTTGCGCACGGTGACCGCGAGCGGAAAGTCGATGCTGCCGATGCTGGTCGACCACACCTGGCGGCCGGCGATGCTGGGCGTATAGGCCTCCAGCGGCGTCGGCCTGGGCTTGTCGGTCGACGAACAGGCAGCCAGCAGCGCCGACAGCGCCAACAGCAGCGCCGGCGTCCACCACGCCCGTGGCCCCCGGCACCTGGCGCCACGGCTCATCGGCTGGCCCCCGACGCCGCGGCGGCGGCAGCCTTGGGGTTGCCCCCCAGCGACACCAGCTTGGCCTCGACCAGGCGGCGGTAGTCGAGCTTCTCGTCCATCGCGGCCCAGGCGGCCTCGAAGGCGCTGCGGGCCTCGTCGCGCTTGCCCTGGGCGAGCAGGATGTCACCGCGGCGATCGGCCACCAGGGCCTCGAAGGTCGGCGCCTTGGCCTCGGCGAGCTGCGCCAGCGCCTGGTCGTACTGCCTGGCCTCGAGCAGCAGCCCGGCCAGCCGCAGCCGCGCGACGGTGCGGTATTCGTCCTCGGTGGCGTTGGCGGCCACCCAGGTCAGCGTGGCCTTGGCGGCATCGGCCTGGCCCTTGTCGAACTGCAGCCTGGCGGCCGCCAGGCCACCCTGCTGGGCGAAGGCGGTGCGGGGAAAGCGCTCCTTCAGGTCGTTGAAGACGCGGCCGGCCTTGTCGGCATCGCCGGCGAGCACGGCGCGGTCGAGTTCCTCGAACATCGCCCCCGCCTTGGCGGACTGGTCACGCTGCCACCAGTTCCAGCCGTTCCAGGCGGCGAAGGCCCCGAGCGCGAGGATCAGCACCCAGGTGATCAGGTTGCCGTACTGCTTCCAGAACGCCTTGAGGGCGTCGAGCTGTTCCTGCTCCTGCAGGTCGAGGGAGGTGGCCATGCGGATGGGTCGGGAAGGGGATCGGCGAACGGGGTTGCGGGCGGAAAACCGTCGATTATGCGTGGAGCAGTTCGGCGGCCCAGGTGGCTTCAGCGCCTAGCGCGCGCGCCGTCTGCGCCGCGGCGGCGTCGCGCAGCGGCTTCACCGAGACCTCGCCGCGGGCCAGTTCGTCGGCGCCGAAGACCAGCGCGTAGCGGGCGCCGCTGGCATCCGCCTTCTTGAACTGAGATTTCATGCTGCCCGGGCCGTCCTTGCCGCCCGCGTGCAGCAGCACGCTGACGCCGGCCGAGCGCAGCGCCTCGGCACAGACCACGGCACGCGGCAGGGCCGCCGCGTCGGGGACGATGGCGTAGGCCACCGGCGGCACCGGCGGCGGCGCCAGGCCCTCCTGCTGCAGCAGGTCGAGCACCCGCTCGATGCCCATGCCCCAGCCGACCGCCGGCGCCGGCTTGCCGCCGATCAGCTCGAACAGGCCGTCGTAACGCCCGCCACCGCAGATCGTGCCCTGGGCGCCGAGCTTGTCGGTGACCCACTCGAAGACGGTGAGGTTGTAGTAGTCCATGCCGCGCACCAGGCGCGGGTTGATGCGGTACGGCTGGCCCATCGCATCCAGCACCGCGCGCACGGCGTCGAAGTGCCTGAGCGAGGCCTCGCCGAGGCAGTTCATCAGCTGCGGCGCGCCGTCCACCAGCGCCTGCATGGCCGGGTTCTTGGTGTCCAGGATGCGCAGCGGGTTGCTGTGCAGGCGGCGCTTCGCATCGGCATCGAGCTGATCCTGGTGCGCCTGCAGGTAGTCGATCAGCGCCTGGCGGTGCGCACGGCGCTCGTCGGGCTGGCCCAGGCTGTTGATCTCGAGCCGCACGTCGGCCAGGCCGAGGTCGCGCCACAGCGTGCGCGCCATCAGGATCACCTCGGCATCGACATCGGGGCCGCCATGGCCCAGCGCCTCGACACCGACCTGGTGGAACTGCCGGTAGCGCCCGCGCTGCGGCTTCTCGTGGCGGAACATCGGGCCGATGTAGAACAGCCGCTTGCCGCCCTCGTACAGCATCGAGTGCTCGATCGCCGCGCGCACGACGCCGGCCGTGCCCTCGGGGCGCAGCGTCAGCGGGTCGCCGTTCATGCTGTCGACGAAGGAATACATCTCCTTCTCGACGATGTCGGTCACCTCGCCGAGGCCGCGCACGAACAGCGGCGTCGGCTCGACGATGGGCACGCGCACGTTCTGGTAGCCGTAGCGGCGCATCAGCGCGCGCACCTTGTCTTCGAACCACTCCCAGCGCCCGGACTCGGGCGGCAGGATGTCGTTCATGCCTTTGACGGCCTGGATGGGATCAGCCATGGTGAATGGGAAGCGATGGACTCGGGCCGGCCGGCAACCGGGGCGGCCGTGGCCGCACGCCGGGGTGCGGGCCGATGAAGGCGGGGTCGCAGCGGGCCGCGTCAATGCGCGGCGGTCACGCTGCCGAAACGGCGCTCGATGTAGCTCTCGACGATGCGGTGGAATTCCTGCGCGATGCCTTCGCCGCGCAGCGTCATCGCCTTCTCGCCGTCGATGAACACCGGCGCCGCCGGCGCCTCGCCGGTACCCGGCAGGCTGATGCCGATGTCGGCATGCTTGCTCTCGCCGGGCCCGTTGACGATGCAGCCCATGACGGCGATCTTGAGGTTCTCCACGCCCGGGTAACGCTCGCGCCACACCGGCATCATCGCGCGCAGGTGGTCGTCGATCTGCTTGGCCAGCTCCTGGAATACCGTGCTGGTGGTGCGGCCGCAGCCGGGGCAGGCGGTGACGCTGGGGTTGAAGGCGCGCAGGCCCAGCGACTGCAGGATCTCCAGCGCGACCAACACCTCCTGCGTGCGCGCCTCGCCGGGCTGCGGCGTCAGGCTGACGCGGATGGTGTCGCCGATGCCTTCCTGCAGCAGCTGGCCGATCGCCACTGCCGAGGCCACGGTGCCCTTGGTGCCCATGCCGGCTTCGGTCAGGCCCAGGTGCAGCGCGTAATCACAGCGCGCAGCCAGGGCGCGGTAGACGGCGATCAGGTCCTGCACGCCGCTGAGCTTGCAGCTGATGATGATCTGGTTCGGGTCCAGGCCCAGTTCGCGCGCATGGTCGGCCGAGCCCAGCGCCGACTGCACCAGCGCCGCATACATCACCTGCTTGGCATCCCAGGGTTGGACACGCTTCGCATTGGTGTCCATCAACTCGGCCAGCAGCTCCTGGTCGAGGCTGCCCCAGTTGACGCCGATGCGCACGCATTTGCCCAGGCGGGCCGCCACCTCGACCATCTGCGCAAACTGGCGGTCCTTCTTGTCGCCCTTGCCGACGTTGCCGGGGTTGATGCGGTATTTGGACAGCGCCTGCGCCATCGCCGGAAATTCGGTCAGCAGGCGGTGGCCGTTGTAGTGGAAATCGCCCACCAGCGGCACGTCGACGCCCATGCGGTCGAGCTGGTCGCGGATATGCGGCACCGCGGCAGCGGCTTCGGGGGTATTGACGGTGATGCGCACCAGCTCCGACCCGGCCAGCGCGAGCTCCTTGACCTGGATCGCGGTCTCGATGACATCGACGGTGTCGGTGTTGGTCATCGACTGCACACGCACCGGCGCGTCGCCACCGACGGTGACCACGCGCGAACCCCAGGCCACGCGCGCCTGGCGCGAGCGGCGCGGCGCGGGGGCGGCAGCGGCGATGGGGGTGTCGGCGAGGTCGTTCATCGGTCTGGCGAGGCGGCGGTGGGTCAGCGCAACTCGAGCCGCGCCACGTTGACGCGAGTGTAGGGGCCGAGGTCGACCGCCTGCCCGCGGAAGGTCACCGCCGTGCCGCCGGCATTGCCGATGCGCACGCGCAGCGGTGGCCGCCCATCGACGCCCACCGCCTCGCCCGCGCGCAGCACGCGCGAGAAGACGATCCGGTCTTGCGCATCGAGCACCTCGATCCAGCTGTCGGCGCTGGCGCGCAGGCCGAGCAGCCCGCTGGTGGACTCAGCCGCCGATGCCGCCGGCAGCCCGGCGGCGGCCGTCGACGCGGGCGCTGCCGCCGCCACCGCCGGTGCGGCTGCGGGCATGGCGACCGGGGCGCTGGCGGTCGGCGCGTTTGGCGCCGTCGGCCCGGATGCCGACGACGATGCCGCCGCAGACAGCGCTGCCGTGGTGCTGACCGTCTCGGCCACCGCCGGCGCGCTGGCCGGGGGTGCAGCCGGTGCGGCCAGCGGGGGTGCCGACGCCACCGGCGCCACGGCCGGGGGCGACGTCAGGCCGTCGAAGAGGTCGGTCGGCAGCAGACCGACCACCACCGCGGCCAGCAGCAGCAGACCGCCGGCCCAGAACATCGGCTTGCTGGCCCAGCTCAGGCCGGCGCCGTCGGCCCGCGACGGGCGCTCCTGGAAGGGCGTATTCAGCTTGCCCATTGCCCCTTCGAGCGGCGGCGTCTCCACCTGCGGCAGCAGGGCCAGCACCGGCCGCGGATCGATCTTCAGCGATCGGCACACCGACTGCGCCAGCGCGCGCGCGAAGGTCAGGTTGGGCAGTTCGTCGTAGCGGTCCTGCTCCAGGGCCTGCAGCTTGGCCGGCGTCACCTTGATGGTGGCGGCCAGCACCGCCAGGTGCAGACCCTCGCGCTCGCGCGCGGCCTTCAGCAGGGCGCCGGCACTGCGCGGCGCCTCGGGCGCCGTGCGGGCCGCACCGTCGGGCCCCTCGATGTCGGGCAAGGGTTCAGTCATCGAACTGGCCACGCAGCAGGCGCTGGGCCTCGGGCGAATCGGGAAAGCGTTCGCGCAGCTGGCGCGCAAAATCGTTGACGCCGGACATGTTGCCGATGCGGCGCTCGATGCGTGCGGCCAGCCACAGGGTCTGCGCGTTCGACTGATCGGCCTGGCTGTTGATGCGCCGCACGTAGAAGCGCGCGCGCTCGTACTCGCCCCGCTGGTACAGCACCTCGGCATAGGCGAAGGCGATGCCCGGGCTGGCCGGGTCGAGTTCGAAGGCGCGGCCGAGGTGGCGCTCGGCCTCCAGCCAGCGTCCGGCTCGCGCCTGGCAGACGCCGCGCGCCATCAGCGTGCGCGGCCCTTCGGCATACTGCGGCGCCGCCAGTGCGGCGTTGAACTGCACCTCGGCATCGTCGAAGCGGCGCTGCTGGCACAGGTACCAACCATAGTTGTGCAGCGTGTCGCCGTCGCGCGGCGCCAGTTGCAGCGCACGCTGAAAACTCTGCTCGGCCAGCGGCAGTTCACCCAGGCTGGCATAGACGAGGCCACGCAGGTTGAACGCCTCGGCCAGATCGGGCTTGGCCGCCAGCGCCAGCTTGATCTCGTCGAGTGCCGTATTCGCCTGCCCGCGCTCGAAATAGGCCGATGCGAGCTCGAGCCGCACGCGCGCGCGTCTTTCGGCGCTGGACTGGTCGGAATCGGTGCGGATCTCGCCGTCGGCGCCCTGCGGCGGCGTCGCGCAAGCGCCGAGCAGCAGCGCCAGCCCCAGCAGCAGCATGCCGCGGGCACGCAGCAGCGCCGCGTTCATGCGCGCACCCCGTGCGCGGGATCGGCATGGATGGGGATCACCTCGCGCCGCCGCTGCAGGCGCTCGCGCGCATTCGTGCGGTCGCTCACCTCGCCCGCCAGCTGGCCGCAGGCGGCGTCGATGTCGTCGCCGCGGGTCTTGCGGATGGTGGTCACCAGGCCGGCGTCCTGCAGCTCCCGGGCAAACGCCGTCACGCGATCGCGCGGCGACCGCTTCAGGCCCGAGGCCGGGAAGGGATTGAAGGGGATCAGGTTGACCTTGCAGGGGATGCGCAGCCCGGGCACCGCGGCGGGACCGCGGCCGTTGACGAGGTCGATCAGCTCGCGCGCCTGCTCGAGGCCGTCGTTGACGCCGTCGAGCATGCAGTATTCGAAGGTGATGAAGTCGCGCGGTGCGCGCTCCAGGTAACGGTGGCAGGCCTGCATCAGGTCGGCCAGGTCGTGCTTGCGATTGAGCGGCACCAGCGCGTCGCGCAGCGGGTTGTTGGCAGCGTGCAGCGACACCGCCAGCGCCACCGGGCAGTCTTCGCGCAGGCGGTCGATCAGGCGCGTCATGCCCGAGGTCGATACCGTGACGCGGCGCCGCGACAGCCCATAGCCATGGTCGTCGCGCATGACCTTCAGCGCCGGCACCAGCGCCGCATAGTTCTGCAGCGGCTCGCCCATGCCCATCATCACCACGTTGGTGATGGCGCGTTCGCCCGCGGGCAGCGCGAGCTGGCGGCGCAGCGCATGCTCGGCATGCCAGAGCTGGCCCAGGATCTCGCCCGTCGACAGGTTGCGGCTGAAACCCTGGTGGCCGGTGGAGCAGAAGCGGCAACCCACCGCGCAGCCGGCCTGCGAGCTGATGCACAGCGTGCCGCGGTCGTCCTCGGGGATGAAGACCGTCTCGATGGCATTGCCGCCGCCGACGTCGAACAGCCACTTGACGGTGCCGTCGGCCGAGCGGTGCTCGCTGATCGGCACCAGCGGCCGCACCTCGCAGCGGGCGGCGAGCTTTTCGCGCAGCGAGCGCGCGAGATCGCTCATGCGCTCGAAATCGCGCTCGCCCTTCTGGTGGATCCAGCGGAACAGCTGCACCGCGCGGAAGCGCTTCTCGCCGAGTCCGGCGCACCACGCCGCCAGCCCGTCGAGGTCGAAATCGAGCAGGTTGACAGCGGTCATGCGAAGGCGCCGCGGCGGGGCAGCTGGCGGTACGGCCGTCAGCGGCTGTAGACGTTCATGCCGGGGAAGAAGAACGCCACCTCGACGGCGGCCGTCTCCGGCGCGTCGGAGCCGTGCACGGCGTTGGCGTCGATGCTGTCGGCGAAGTCGGCACGGATGGTGCCCTTGTCGGCCTTCTTCGGGTCGGTGGCGCCCATCAGCTCGCGGTTCTTGGCGATCGCGCCTTCGCCTTCGAGGGCCTGGATCATCACCGGGCCCGAGATCATGAAGTTGACGAGGTCGTTGAAGAAGGGGCGCGCCTTGTGCACGGCATAGAAGGCCTCGGCCTCGCCGCGCGACAGGTGAACCATCTTCGCCGCGACGATCTTCAGGCCGGCGCCTTCGAAGCGTGCATAGATCTGGCCGATGACATTCTTGGCCACGGCATCGGGCTTGATGATCGACAGGGTGCGTTCGATCGCCATGTGACTTCTCCTGGTGTCTGCTTGAAAAAACCTTGAATTCTAGCCTGCGAGGGGTGACCAGCCGGTGTCTCAGCGACCGCCGCCACCGCCGCGGCCGCCGCGCGGGCCACCGGGGCCGGCACCCCCACCGCCGCCGCGCTTGCCGCCGCGGCCGCCACCCTTGCCGCCCTTGCCCCCTTTGCCGCCCTTGCCGCGGAAGGCATCGGCGCCGATATAGCCGACCGCCGTCTGCATCGGGTCGGGCTGGCGCTGGCCGCCACCTGCGCCGCCGCCACCGCGGCCACCGGGTCGGCCGCCACGGCCGCCGCCGCCACCGCCAGCGCTGCCCTTCTGCACGAAGCGCTTGTCGTAGGTCTGCTGCAGCGGATTGGGGATCGGGCCGTCCTCGCTGAGTTCGCGTCGGGGCGCCTGGGCCTGCTGCAGGGCCCGCTTGTCGTAGGTCTGCTGCAAGGGGTTGGGGATCGGACCGTCGTCGCCGTACTCGCGCCTGGGGGCACGCGCCTGCTGGATGGCACGCTTGTCGTAGGTCTGCTGCAGCGGGTTGGGGATGTTCATGGGGCCGTCGCCGTCGACGTCCAGCCGCGGGCTGCGGTCGGGCCGCGGCCCGCGATCGCCGCCGCGGTCGGGCGCCAGGTCGCGACGGCCGTCGCGACCCTTGCCGCCGCGGCGGCCACGCTTGCCGCGCGCACCGCCCTCGCCTTCAGCGCCCGCCGCCTCGCGCGGGCGATCGGTGCCGGTCAAGCGACGCAGCGCCTTGACGTCGCCATCGGGCAGGTCGACCCAGACGCCGCGCTTGAGGCCGCGCGGCAGCACCACGCAGCCGTAGCGGATGCGGATCAGCCGGCTCACCGCGTGGCCGACCGCCTCGAACAGGCGCCGCACCTCGCGGTGCCGGCCTTCGGTGATGACGACGCGGTACCAGTGGTTGACACCTTCGCCGCCGCCGTCGTCGATGCTCTTGAAGCTGGCGCGCTGGCCGTCGATGTCGACGCCGTCGAGCAGGCGCTGGCGCTGCTCGACGTCGAGCACACCGAGCGAGCGCACCGCATATTCGCGCTCGACACCGAAGCGGGGGTGCATCAGCTGGTTGGCCAGTTCGCCCGAGTTGGTGAACAGCAGCAGGCCCTCGGTGTTGATGTCCAGACGGCCCACCGACTGCCACTTGCCGTGCTGCAGCCGCGGCAGGCGGCGAAAGACGGTTGGCCGGTGCTGCGGGTCGTCGTGCGTGACGACCTCGCCGACCGGCTTGTGGTAAGCCAGCACGCGCGGCGGCGGTGGCGCGATGCGAACCTTGACCGGCTTGCCGTTGATGGCGATGCGGTCACCGAAGGAAATGCGCTGACCCGTGTGCGCCGGCTCGCCATTGACGGTGACGCGGCCTTCCTGCACCCACTGCTCCATGTCGCGGCGCGAGCCGATGCCAGCCTGCGCCAGCACCTTGTGCAGCTTGGGCGCATCGGGCTCGGGCAGCAGCACGCGCTTGGGCGCCTCGGCGGGCGCAGCCGTCTCCTCGGTCGGCGCTTCGGCGTCGAAGGCGCCGGACAGCACCTCGGCAAAGAGTTCGCCGGGGTCGGTCGGCGGCAGCGCGGGCACGGCCTCGACCGCATCCGCAGCGGCTTCGTCGGCCTCACCGGCATCGTCGCCCTCCGCGCCCGGCGGGCGCTCGCCAGCCTCGGCGCCCTCGACACGCTCACCCCGCTCCCCACGGTCACGGCGATTGCGGCGCCGGCGGCGGCGGCCGCCTTCGCGCGCGCCGGCGCCGGCCTCGCTGGCCTCGCCGGGAGCTGCCGGCGCCGCGGCACCTTCGCCAGCCGGTGCGCGCGGCCCGCCCTCGCCTTCGTCCATCGACGGCGCGGACCGCGGCTCGGCCGGCGCGGCGACCTCGTCCGCCGCCACGGCCGGCAACGCGGCGACAGCGGCGTCGGCCGCTGCCGTGCCTGCCGGCGCGGTGTCTGCGGGCGCGGCATCGTCTGCGACCGTCTTGCGGGGCCGGCGCGCACGCACCGGCTTCGGCCGCTCGGCGGTTGCTTCGGCCATCGCGTCGACGGACGGCGACGCCTCGGCAACGGCCAGCACGTCAGGCGTCACGGCCGTGGAATCGGCGTCTCGCTTGGGTGCCGCACGACGGCGTTTCGGTTTGGCGGGGGCTTCGTTGGCGTCACCCGCCAGCGGCCCATCGGCGGCTTCGGGCTTCGGCTCTTGGGGCTCGTTGGCGTTCATGGCTGCTCGTCGGGCGGGGGGTCGGTGGGGCAAACAGGTTCGGGCGTGCCTGCCGCATGCGGCGCCGCTGCAGGCGCGGCTTCGTCAAGGGTCGGCCCTTCGGGATCGGACTCGTCCAGCGGCGGGCGCACCTGGCCTTCGTCCAGCGGCAGGCTTGCCTGGCCTTCGTCCAGCAGCGAGGCCTGGGCCTGCAAGGCGGCCACTGCCTGCACCTCGGCATCACCCTGCGCACCCAGCGGCGGCAGCTGGTCGAGCGAGGCGAGTCCGAGGTCGTCGAGAAACTGCTGCGTCGTGGCATACAGCGCCGGTCGGCCGGGGGCTTCGCGGTAGCCGATGGACTCGATCCAGCCGCGGTCCTCGAGCTGCTTGACGATCTGCGAACTGACGGTGACGCCGCGGATGTCCTCGATGTCGCCGCGCGTCACCGGTTGCCGGTAGGCGACGATGGCCAGGGTCTCCATCGCGGCACGCGAATATTTCGGCGGCTTCTCGGGGTGCAGGCGGTCGAGGTATTCGCGCATCTCGGGCCGGCTCTGGAAGCGCCAGCCGCCGGCCAGCGTCACCAGCTCGATGCCGCGGCCGGCCCAGTCGTGGCCGATCTCGTCGAGCAGCATGCGCACGGTATCGGCACCGACCTGTTCGTCGAACAAGACGCGCATCTCGCGCAACGGCATCGGCGCCTGGGCGCACAGCAACGCCGTCTCGAGGATGCGCTTGGCTTCGGCGCTCGTCATCGCTGGCAATCGGAATCCGCCACGCGGGTGGCGGTGGATGGGCTCATCGGTGTCCTGCAGCCACCCGTGGCCGATGGCATCGGCGCGACAGGGGCGGGTTCTCGGGGATCGGGGCGGGCCTGCTGCATCGCGAGCGCGGCCTCGTGGGCCGATTGCGCTCGGGGGCGGTTTCAGGCGGTCTTCGTCGCGCCGGGCGGCCGGGCCATGCGGCCGGCGCTGAAGGGCGCGGAAGGCTGCATTGTAGCCGCGACGACGCGCCCGCCCCTGCGGGTTCTCACGCGGGGGCCAAAACCGCCCAGGCCGCCGCGAAATCCGCCGGCGGCGCGCAGTCGAAGACCCTGGGCTCGCGCGTCAACGGATGGTCGAAGGCCAGCCGTGCCGCGTGCAGCGCCTGGCGCTGCAGGCCCAGCGCCGGCCGGCCGCCGTACAAGGCATCGGCCACCAGCGGATGCCCGCGCGCGGCCAGGTGCACGCGGATCTGGTGCGTGCGCCCGGTGTGCAGCCGGCAGCGCAACGCGCTGAAGCCGTCGCGCACGGCCACGCGCTCGACATCGGTCTGCGCCGGTCGCCCGCCGGCGACGATGGCCATGCGCGTGCGCTGCGCCGGGTCGCGCCCGATGGGCGCGTCGATGCGCTGCAGCGCCAGCTCGACCTCGCCCCAGGCGATGGCCAGATACTGTCGCTGCACCACCCGCGCGGCAATGTCGCGCACCAGCGCCGTCACCGCCGCGAGCGACTTGCCGGCCACCATCACGCCCGAGGTGTCCTTGTCGAGCCGGTGCACGATGCCGGCGCGCGGCAGCCGCGCCGCGCCCGCGTGGTGCGCCAGCAGGCCGTTGAGCAGGGTGCCGCTCCAGTTGCCGGCCGCCGGATGCACCACCAGGCCGGCCGGCTTGTCGATGACGAGCACATGCTCATCCTCGAACAGGATGTTCAGCTTCATCGCCTGCGGCCGGAAGGCCAGGCTCTCGGCCGTGGGCACCAGAGTCACATCCACCGCCTGCCCGCCGCGCAGCCTGCGCGCGTTGTGCGTGCAGACCTGGCCATCGACGCTGACATGGCCGGCCTCGACCAGGCCCTGCAGGTGGTTGCGCGAAAACTCGGCGGCCGCCAGCGCCAGCAGCCTGTCCAGCCGCTGGCCATGGCCAGCGGCGTCGACGACGAAGTGGCGCCGCTCGGACTCGGCGGCGTCCGCGTCGGTGTCGCTCTCGTCGATGAGGCTGACGGCGACGGGCAGCGGGCTCGTGTCGGGCGGATTCATGGGCTTCCTATAATCCAGCGCCTTCCACCGCAGGATGCGGGACGCCTCTTCTTCCGCACCGACAGCACCGATGCAACAACTTCGACACGGGCCGCGTCGCGCGGCCCTGTTCGCCGCCCTGGCCACCGCGCTGCTGGCAGGCTGCGCGACCGACGGCAAGGACGAATTTGCCGGTCGCAGCGCCGAGAAATTGTATGCAGAGGCCAAGGCCGACGCCGAGGCCGGCAGCTACGAGCGCGCCATCAAGGCCTTCGAGCGTGTCGAGGGCCTGGGTGCCGGCACGCTGCTGGCGCAGCAAGCGCAACTCGACCTCGCCTATGCCTACTGGAAGTCCAACGACAAGGTGCAGGCGCTGTCCACGGTCGAGCGCTTCATCAAGTACAACCCCTCGAGCCCGGCGCTGGACTATGCGCTGTACCTGCGCGGCGTGATCAACTTCAACGACAACCTCGGCCTGCTGGGCAGCCTGGCGCGGCAGGATCTGTCGGAGCGCGACCAGCGCGCCTCGCGCGACGCCTGGCAGGCCTTCAAGCAGCTGGTGGAGCAGTTTCCGGCCTCCCGCTATGCACCCGACGCCCGCATGCGCATGGACTACATCGTCAATGCGCTGGCCGCCTACGAGGTGCACGTGGCGCGCTACTACTACAACCGCGGCGCCTATGTGGCCGCGGCCAACCGCGCACAGCAGGCGGTGACGGAGTTCCAGCAGTCTCCCGCCATCGAGGAGGCGCTGCACATCCTGGTGCGCAGCTATGACAAGCTGCAGCTGGTGCCGCTGCGCGATGCGGCCGAGCGCGTGCTGCGCACCAACTTTCCCGACAGCGCCTTCATTCCGGGTGCCACGCCGAAGGCCGAGGCGAAGCCCTGGTGGCGCTTGTGGTAGCCGCGTCGGTCTCGTGCATCGAGGCCAGCAGCGCCAGCCAGTCCAGCGCCTGCGCCTCCTCGGTCAGCACGCCCATCGGCGGCAATGCCGCCATCAACCGCCGGCCATAGCCCATCTGCCGCAGCCGCGGGTCGCAGATCACCAGCAGCCCCTGGTCGGTCTCTGACCGGATCAGCCGCCCGGCGCCCTGCTTCAGCGCCACCGCCGCCTCGGCCACGTGCAACTCCTCGAAGGCATTGCGGCCCTGCGCCTGCAGCTGCTTGACGCGCGCCTCGACCAGCGGGTCGTTGGGCGGCGGGAACGGCAGCTTGTCGATCAGCACGCACTGCAGCGCATCGCCGGCGATGTCGATGCCTTCCCAGAAGCTGTGCGAACCCACCAGCACGCGGCCGCGGCCGTCGCCGAACTGCCGCAGCAGCGCACGCCGCGGCTGCGAGCCCTGGGTCAGCACCTGCAGGTCGGCCCCCAGCCGCTCGGCTTGCGCCAGCAGTGCGGCGGTGACGGTCTCCAGCGCGCGCAGCGTCGTCGTCAGCACGAAGGTGCGGCCCCGCAGTGCCTGCGCACAGCGCGCCGCCAGCGCGCCCACCGCTGCCGGATGCCCGGCCTCGTTGGGTTTGGGAAAGCGCCCCGGCACCCACACGCGTGCATGCTCGGCATAGTCGAAGGGGCTCTGCACGCGCAGCGTGGCGGCGTCTTCCAGCGCCGCCTGGCGCGTGAACCAGGTCAGCGCGTCGTCGTCGCCGAGCGTGGCCGAGGTGAAGATCCAGGCGCGCGGCGAGCCGGCGCGCTGCTCGCTGAGCATGTCGCGGATGTCCAGCGGCGTCTCCACCAGCCGCGCCTGCTGCGGCGAAAGGTCGATCCAGCGCACACGGCCATCGATGGCCGGCGCCGCGAAGCGCTGCACCAGCGCGTCGAGTTCCTGCGCACGCTGCTGCAGGCGGGCAAAGTCGGGCCCGATCTCCTGCCGCTCGGCCAGCTCCGTGCCGGCCTGCTGCAGCGCCGCGCCCAGTGCCTGCAGCGCATCGTCCAGCTCGGGGCGGCCGGCGCGCTCGTCCCAGCGCAGCTTGCGCAGGCCGCGCAGCTCGCGCAGCTCGCCGGCCAGCACCAGCCGCAGGTCGCGCGCGCCCTTCTCGACGGCCGCGGCGCACGCGTGCCAGGACCCCAGACCACGCGCCTGGCTGCTGCCGATGGCCAGCAGGTCGCGCGCAAATTCCAGCGTCTGCGCCGTGCCCAGGGTCTGACCGAGAAACTGCACGCCGGCGTCGACGAGCTGGTGCGCCTCGTCGAAGACCGCGGCATCGACGGTGGGCAGCAGCTCGGCCACACCGCTGTCGCGCAGCGCCAGGTCGGCGAAGAAGAGGTGGTGGTTGACGACCACCAGGTCGGCAGCCATGGCCTCGCGCCGCGCCTGCACGACATGGCACTGGCGGTACTCGGGGCATTCGCTGCCCAGGCAGTTGTCGCGCGTGCTCGTCACCAGCGGGATCACCGGCGAGCGTTCGTCCAGGCCTTCCATCTCGGCCAGGTCGCCGCTGCGCGTGGCCTGCGCCCAGCCCTCGACGCGCGCCAGCGCACGCACCGCGAAGCGGTCGGGCAGCTGCGCCGTCAGCCGCGCCTGCTGCAGGCGGTGGCGGCACAGGTAGCTCGAGCGGCCCTTGAGCAGCGCGGTGTGCACCGGCACCTTCAGCTCGCGCACCAGGCGCGGCAGGTCGCGCAGGAACAACTGGTCCTGCAGGCTCTTGGTGGCCGTGCTGACGAGCGCACGGCCCCCGGCCAGCAGCAGGGGTACCAGGTAGGCGAAGGTCTTGCCGACGCCGGTGCCGGCCTCGGCGACGAGGGCACTGCGTTGATCCAGCGCCTGGCAGACGGCACGCGCCAGCGCCAGTTGCGGCGGGCGCGGGTGGTAGCGCGGATCGGCGCGGGCCAGCGGACCCTGGGCGTCGAAGACGGCCGCGGTGCGCGACCACAGGGTCTGGGTCACATCGTGCTCAGGCCGGTTCGGGCGGATCGAGCTCGCCTTCCAGGCGGGCGATCAGGTCGCGCAGCAGCAGTCGCCGCTTCTTCAGCCGACGCAGCGTCAGCTCGTCGGTGCCGGGGTCGTCGGTGGTGCGGTCGATGAGGTTGTCGAGGTCCGCATGTTCCATGCGCAGCTCGATCAATTGACGTTGAGGTGAATGAAGGTTGTCGATCATTGCTGCACGCCGCAGGGCGCAGCGGGAGTTTATATTCGCCGCCATGAGTTCGACTGCCCAGGCTGCCCAGGCCTTTCGCCTGACCGCGGCCACCGGCCTCCACAGGGGCGACCGCGCCTACCAGCAGGACCAGGTCGAGGTCATCACCCACGCCCGCGCCAAGGGCTGCGCGCTGGCCATCGTGGCCGACGGCATGGGCGGCAAGAGCGGCGGGCGCAAGGCTGCCGACCAGGTGCTGTTGACCGGGCGCCAGGTGTTCGAGCGCTATTCGCCGCAGCAGGACGATGCGTCCGAGCTGCTGCACCAGCTGGTGATGGAAGCGCACCTGATGATCAAGCTCACGGCCATCACGGCCGAGGAAGAGCCGCACAGCACCGTCGCCGCCTTCCTCGTCAACCCCGACCTCGAGGCCTGGGTGGTGCACGCCGGCGATTCGCGCGTCTACCACTTCCGCGGCCCCGAGCTGCTGCGCCGCACCTCCGACCATTCCTTCGTGCAGCGCTTGGTCGACGAGGGCAAGCTGACCGAGGAAGCCGCCAATACGCATCCGCAGTCCAACCTGCTGACCGGCTGCCTGGGCACGCAGACCGACCCGCCGGTGACGCTGTGGAATATCGACCGCCTGGCCTTCGGCGATACGCTGCTGGCCTGCAGCGACGGCCTGTGGCATTACTTCACCGCCAAGGAGATGGGCGCCATCGTGCACGCCCTGCCCCCGCGCGAGGCCGGCGAGATGCTGATCTCCAAGGCGCGGCAGCGCGCCCGCGGCGGCGGCGACAACCTCTCGGTGGCGCTGCTGCGCGTCGATCCGCTGAAATAGAGCGCCCGGCCCCGGCTCAGCGCGGTGCCGACGCGCCGGGCACCGGCGGCAGGGGCAGCGGCTGCTTGCCCTTTGCGGCACGTCGGTCGATGCGGGCCTGGATGCGCGCCTGATCGGCCTTGATCTCGTCCTGCAACTGCCGCGCTGCGTCGGCACGCGCTGCCGCCTTGGCGGCAGCGTCCGCTGCAGCGGCGCGGCCCGATGCGCCGGCCTGCGGGCCCGGGGCTGCGGCAGCAGGCGATGCACCCGGCAACGCTGCCGGCGACGCACCCGGCATCGTTGCCGGCGACGCACCCGGCATCGTTGCCGGCGCTGCACTCACGGACGGGGTGCCGGCGCGGCGTGCCACCTCGGCCTGCTTGCGCGCCACCTCGGCCTGGCGGTCGGCCGCCCGCTGGCGACGACGGGCCTCGTCGAGCGCGCGCTGCCCGGCCTGCAGGGCCGACACCGCCTGGCGGTGGCGCTGGCGCGCGTCGTCGAAGCAGGCGTTGACGGCAAAGCGCTGGCGGCAGGCGGCCGACTCGGCGTCGAAGCGCGCATCCGCGGCCGTGCGCGCCTCGTCGATGCGGCGCTGACGCGCCGCGGCGTCGTCCTGTGCCTGCGCGCCGCCGGCCAGCAGCGCCAGCAGCAGCAGCAGCAGCAAGCCGATCGCGCCACGCGGCATGGTGATCAGGTCAGCGAGGTGTCGACCTCGCGCCGTGCCTGCGCCAGGAATTCGGCCGACTGCATCTCGACCAGGCGCGACACCGTGCGTGGAAATTCGTGCGCCAGCGGCCCTTCGGTGTACAGCGCTTCAGCCGGCACCGCGGCCGACATCACCAGCTTGACGCGCCGGTCGTAGAGCACGTCGACCAGCCAGGTGAAGCGCCTGGCCTCGCTGGCCAGCCGGGGGGACATCTGCGGCACGTTGGACAGCAGCACGGTATGGAAGCGCGACGCGATCTCCAGATAGTCGTTCTGCGAGCGCGGCCCGCCGCACAGGGTGCGGAAATCGAACCACACCACGCCGCCGGCACGGCGCACGCAGCGCAGTTCGCGGTGCTCGATGTGCAGCACCGGATCCTCGTCGCGCGCCTCGGCCAGGCGGTCGAAGGCCTGTTCGAGCAAGGCATCGGCCTCGGGGCCGAGCGGGCAGTGGTAGAGCTCCACCTGTTCCAGCGAGCGGCGCCGGTAGTCGTTGCCGGCGTCGACATTGAGAACCTCGAGGTGGGACTACAGCAACTCGATCGCCGGCAGGATGCGGTCGCGGTGCAGGCCGTTGGGGTACAGGCCGTCGGGGTGGAAGTTGCTCGTCGTGACGATGCTCACCCGGTTGTCGAACAGCGACTGCAGCAGCCGGTGCAGGATCATCGCGTCGGTGACGTCGGCGACGTGGAACTCGTCGAAGCAGATCAGCCGGTAGCGCCGCGCGATGCGCTTGCCCAGTTCGTCGAGCGGGTTGACGGTGCCCTTGAGGTCCTGCAGCTCGCGGTGCACCTCGCGCATGAACTCGTGAAAGTGCAGCCGCGTCTTGCGCGTCAGCGGCACGGCCTGGAAGAAGCAGTCCATCAGGAAGCTCTTGCCTCGCCCCACCCCGCCGTACATGTAGACGCCGCGCGGGATCGGCGGGCGCACCAGCAGCTTGGTGATGGCGTTGCGGCGGCGGGCCTTGTAGTCGGCCCACTCGTTCTCGCAGCGCTCCAGCGCCGCCACGGCCCGCAACTGCGCCTCGTCGGTGCTGTAGCCCCGTTCGGCCAGGGTCTGTTCGTAGAGCTGTCGAACCGGCATGACGATCGATCATAAGAGCACGAACGGCCGGGACTGCCCCCGCCGCCGGCGCATGGCGCCGCGCCGAATCAGAAGTTCAGCGTGCGCTTGTCGACCGCGAGCGCGGCCTCCTTGGTGGCCTCGCTCAGCGACGGGTGCGCGTGGCAGATGCGCGCGATGTCCTCGCTGCTGGCCTTGAACTCCATCGCCACCACGGCCTCGGCGATCAGCTCGCTGGCCATGGGCCCGACGATGTGCACGCCCAGGATCTCGTCGGTCTTCGCATCGGCCAGAAACTTCACCATGCCGGTGGTGTCGCCCAGCGCCCGCGCGCGCCCGTTGGCCAGGAAGGGGAAGGTGCCGGCCCTGTAGGCGCGTCCTGAGGCCTTCAGCGCCTGCTCGGTCTGGCCCACCCACGCGATCTCGGGGCTGGTGTAGATCACCCAGGGGATGGTGTTGAAGTTGACATGCCCATGCTGGCCGGCGATGCGCTCGGCCACCGCCACGCCTTCTTCCTCGGCCTTGTGCGCCAGCATCGGGCCGCGCACCACGTCACCCACTGCCCATACACCGGGCAGGTTGGTACGGCACTCGGCATCCACCACGATGGCGCCGCGCTCGTCGAGCTGCAGGCCCACGGCCTCGGCGTTCAGGCCGGTGGTGTTGGGCACGCGGCCGATGGAGACGATGAGCTTGTCGACCTCGAGCACCTGCGCCTCGCCCTTGGCGCTGGTGTAGGCCACGCTGACGCCCTTCTTGCCCACCTTCACCGCGCCGACCTTGACGCCGAATTCGATCTTCAGGCCCTGCCGGGTGAAGGCCTTGAGCGCCTCCTTGGCGATCTGCTCGTCGGCCGCGGCCAGGAAGCCCGGCATCGCCTCCAGCACGGTGACTTCCGCGCCCAGGCGTCGCCATACCGAGCCCATCTCCAGGCCGATGACACCCGAGCCGATGAGGCCCAGCTTCTTCGGCACCGCGCCGATGCGCAGGGCGCCGTCGTTGCTGAGAATGGCGTCCTCGTCGAAAGGCGCGCCGGGCAAGGGCCGCGCATTCGAGCCGGTGGCGACGATGACGTGCTTGCCCACCAGCGATTCGCTGGCGGCGCCGGCGACGGCGACCTCGTAGCCACCGTCCACCGCCTTCACGAACGATCCGCGGCCGTGGAAGAACGTGACCTTGTTCTTCTTGAAAAGGTAGAGGATGCCGTCGTTGTTCTGCTTCACGACGGCGTCCTTGCGGGCCACCATCTTCTTGACGTCGATGGACAGGTCCTTCAGGCCGATGCCGTGGTCGGCAAAGTGATGCCCGGCGTGCTCGTAGTGCTCGCTGGACTGCAGCAGCGCCTTGCTCGGGATGCAGCCGACGTTGGTGCAGGTGCCGCCCGGTGCCGGGCCGCCCGAGGCGTTCTTCCACTCGTCGATGCAGGCGACGCTAAAGCCCAGCTGCGCGGCGCGAATGGCGCCGATGTAGCCGCCGGGGCCGCCGCCGATGACGACGACGTCGAATTGCTTTGCGCTCATCGTCTCGTCCTCAGATATCGAACAGCAGACGCGCCGGGTCTTCCAGCGCTTCCTTCATCGTCACCAGGCCCAGCACGGCCTCGCGCCCGTCGATGATGCGGTGGTCGTAGCTCATCGCCAGGTAGTTCATCGGTCGCACCACCACCTGGCCGTTCTCGACCACGGCGCGGTCCTTGGTGGCGTGCACGCCCAGGATGGCCGACTGCGGCGGGTTGATGATGGGCGTGGACAGCATCGAGCCGAAGGTGCCGCCGTTGCTGATGGAGAAGGTGCCGCCGGTCAGCTCCTCGATGCCCAGCTTGCCGTCCTTGGCCTTCTGGCCGTATTCGGCGATCTTCTTCTCGATATCGGCAAAGCTCATCTGGTCGGCGTTGCGCAGCACCGGCACCACCAGGCCGCGCGGCGAACCGACCGCGATGCCGATGTCGAAATAGCCGTGGTAGACGATGTCGTTGCCGTCGACGCTGGCATTGATGATCGGGTACTTCTTCAGGGCCGCCACCGCCGCCTTGACGAAGAAGCTCATGAAGCCGAGCTTGACGCCATGCTCCTTCTCGAACTTCTCCTGGAACTTCTTGCGCATCTCCATCACCGGGGCCATGTTGACCTCGTTGAAGGTGGTCAGGATGGCGTTGGTCGACTGCGACTGCACCAGGCGCTCGGCGATGCGGGCGCGCAGGCGCGACATCGGCACGCGCTGCTCGGGCCGGTCGCCGAGGTGCTGGCCGACCGGCGCGGCCACCGTCGGCAGCGGCCTGGCCACGGCCGCGGGCATGGGTGCGGCCACCGGTGCCGCGACCGACGCCGGCCTGGGCGCAGCAGCCCCCGCGGCCACGGCGCCGAGCACATCGCCCTTGGTCACACGGCCGTCCTTGCCGGTGCCGGCCACCGAGCCGGGAGCCAGGTTGTTGTCGGCCATCAGCTTGGCGGCGGCGGGCATCGCCACGCCGGCCTTGCTGCCGCTGATGACCGCAGCGGCGGCGGCAGGCGCGGCCGCCGCCACGGCAGCATCGGAGGCCACGGCCTTGACTTCCAGCGGGCTGACCGCGGTACCGCCTTCGGTGTCGAGGCGGGCGATCACCTGGTCGCTGACCACGGTGGCGCCGTCGTCGCAGACGATCTGGGCCATCACGCCGGCAGCCGGCGCCGGCACTTCGAGCACGACCTTGTCGGTCTCGATCTCGATCAGGATCTCGTCCATCGCCACGGCGTCGCCGGGCTTCTTCTTCCACTGCAGCAGGGTGGCTTCCGCAACCGATTCGGACAGTTGCGGGACCTTCACTTCAACGATTGCCATGATGTGTTCTTGCGTAGGAGGTGACGTCACCCAGCGGCCGCCGCGGAGCCGGCTCTGTCGAGCCGCTGGCTCGGCCCCTCGAGGGGTTGAGCCCGGGCGCGAATCGTCCGGTTGACGATCCGCGCCCGGCGAAGGGCGGGGCTACCGGCCCCGCGTGGCCGAAGGCGCTTCGGGGGGAGTCTTACTTGCTGAGCACGAAACCCTTGATCTTGGCGTAGGCCTGGTCGAGCAGCGCCTTCTGCTGCTCCTGGTGCAGGTGGCTGTAGCCGACCGCCGGCGACGCCGATGCCTGACGCCCCGCATAACCCAGCTTCTGGCCCTCGAGCATGTTTTCGTGGATCTGGTGCTGGATGAAGAACCAGGCGCCCTGGTTCTGCGGCTCGTCCTGGCACCAGACGACCTCGGTGGCGTTCGGGTATTTCTTCATCTCCGTCGCGAAGGCCTTGTGCGGGAAGGGATAGAGCTGCTCGACGCGCAGGATGGCCACGTCGTGCGCCTTCTTCTCCTCGCGCTTCTTGACGAGGTCGTAGTAGACCTTGCCCGAGCAGGCGATCACGCGCTTGACCTTGTCGGCCACGATGTCGGCGTTGGGCTCGCCGATCACCGTCTTGAACTCACCCCTGGTGAAGTCGCTCAGCGGCGAGGTCGCGTCCTTGTTGCGCAGCAGGCTCTTGGGCGTGAAGATGACCAGCGGCTTGCGGAACTGGCGCACCATCTGCCGGCGCAGCAGGTGGAAGATCTGGCTGGCCGAGGTCGGCTGCACGAGCTGCATGTTGTTGTCGGCGGCCAGTTGCATGAAGCGTTCGAGGCGTGCCGAACTGTGCTCGGGGCCCTGCCCCTCGTAGCCGTGCGGCAGCATCAGCGTCAGGCCGTTGACGCGGCCCCACTTGACCTCGCCGCTGGCGATGAACTGGTCGATGACGACCTGTGCACCGTTGACGAAGTCGCCGAACTGCGCTTCCCAGATCGTCAGCGTATTGGGCTCCGCGCTGGCATAGCCGTATTCGAAGCCCAGCACCGCCTCTTCCGACAGGATCGAATCGATGACGGTGAACGGCGCCTGGTTCTCGGCCACGTGTTCCAGCGGCACGTAGGTGCCGATGTCCCACTTCTCACGGTTCTGGTCGTGCAGAACGGCATGACGGTGCACGAAGGTGCCGCGCCCGCAGTCCTCGCCCGACAGCCGCACGGCATAGCCGCTGGCCACGAGCGACGCATAGGCCAGCGTCTCGCCCATGCCCCAGTCGACATTGATCTCGCCGCGTCCCATCGCGGCGCGGTCGGCCAGCACCTTCTCGACCAGCGGGTGCACCTTGAAATTGGCCGGCACCGTGGTCACGCGCTCGGCCAGGCGCTTGACCTCGGCCAGCGGCAATGCGGTGTCGGCGCTGTCGGTCCACTTCTTGCCGAGGAACGGCGCCCAGTCGACGGCGTATTTGCTCTTGAAGTTGGTCAACACCGGGTCGGAGGTGTGCTTGCCGGCGTCGAACGCGGCACGCAGATCCTTGACCATCTGGTCGCCGCCGCCCGGCGGCAGCACGCCCTGGGCCTCCAGCTTGTCGGCGTAGAACCTGCGCGTGCCGGGGTGCTGGCCGATCTTCTTGTACATCAGCGGCTGCGTCAGGCTGGGCGTGTCCTGCTCGTTGTGGCCCAGCTTGCGGAAGCAGATGATGTCGACGACGACGTCCTTGTTGAACTGCTGGCGGTAGTCCATCACCAGTTGGGTGCACAGCACCACCGCCTCGGGGTCGTCGCCGTTCACGTGCAGCACCGGGGCCTCGATCATCTTCACCACGTCGGTGCAGTAGAGCGTGGAGCGACTGTCGCGCGGGTCGCTGGTGGTGAAGCCGATCTGGTTGTTGATGACGATGTGCACCGTGCCGCCGGTGAAGTAGCCGCGCGTCTGCGCCAGCGCCAGCGTCTCCATCACCACGCCCTGGCCGGCGAAGGCGGCGTCGCCGTGCACCAGCACCGGCAGCACCTGCGCGCCCTTCTTGTCGCCGCGGCGCTCCATGCGCGCCTTCACCGAGCCCTCGACCACCGGGTTGACGATCTCGAGGTGGCTGGGGTTGAAGGCCAGGCTCAGGTGCACCGGGCCCCCGACGGTGGAGATGTCGCTCGAGAAGCCCTGGTGGTACTTCACGTCGCCCGACGGCAGGTCTTCGGGCGCGGTGTGGTCGAACTCGGCGAACAGGTCCTTGGGCATCTTGCCCAGGGTGTTGACCAGCACGTTGAGGCGGCCGCGGTGGGCCATGCCGATGACGATCTCCTGCACGCCATGCGTGCCGGCGCGCTGCACCACCTCGTCCATGCTGGCGATGAAGCTCTCGCCGCCTTCCAGCGAGAAGCGCTTCTGGCCCACATATTTGGTGTGCAGGTAGCGCTCCAGGCCCTCGGCGGCCGTCAGGCGGTCGAGGATGTGCCTCTTCTGCTCGCCGGTGAAGGTGGGCTTGCTGCGGATCGACTCCAGGCGCTCCTGCCACCAGCGCTTTTCGGCCGGGTCCATGCAGTGCATGAACTCCGCGCCGATGGTGCCGCAGTAGGTCTCGCGCAAGGCCTGCAGGATCTCCCGCAGCGTCATGTTCTCAGCCTTGCTGAAATAGCTGTTGGCCGCCGAGAAGGTGATGTCCATGTCGGACTCGGTCAGGTCGTAGAACGCCGGCTCGAGTTCGGGGATCTTCGGGCGCTCGGTGCGCTTGAGCGGGTCGAGGTCGGCCCAGCGGCTGCCGAGGTTGCGGTAGGCGGCGATCAGGCTCTGGACGTGGACCTGCTTGCGCGCGACCGCGAGGTCGGCCTCGCTGGCCTTCAGCGCGAAGGCATTGGCCTTGGCGCGCTGCGCGAAGGATTCGACGACCGGGGCATGCGCCACGTCGCGACCGTCGCTGCCGTCGGCGGCGGGCACGTGCTGCAGGTTGTCGAAATAGGTGCGCCAGTTGTCGGGCACGCTGCCGGGGTTGTCGAGATAGGCCTCGTAGAGTTCCTCGACATACGGGGCATTGCCCCCGAACAGGTACGAGTTGGACCTGTACTGCTGCATCATCTCTCGCTCACCTTTCGCCCCGGTTTCCGGGGTTTCGATGGGTTGCTACACCTTCCGCGACCCCGGCTTCACCGGGCTGGCGGACAAGCGATCCGCCTTGCTGTTGTCTCGCAAGTTCAGCAAGGGGACGGGGAAGGACCGTGACTTCCGAAGGGCGCGACTCTAACACCGGCGCTTGCAGCCCTCCAGCGCCAATTGGACACCCGCTGACCTTCTGTTTTGCTGACAAACCCCGGCCGTCTGGCACCAGCATCGTCGGCATGAGCGCACGCGTCATCCTGCTGCGGCCCGGGGCACCGGCCAAGCCCGTGGCCGGGCAGCCCTGCAACGGTTGCGGCGTGTGCTGCACGGCACAACCCTGCCCGCTGGGGCAGTGGCTGTCGCGCCGCCGCCACGGCGAATGCCGGGTCCTGGGCTGGGACGTGGCGACGCAGCGCTACCGCTGCGGCCAGCTGGAGGACCCGCAGCGCTGGCTGCGCTGGCTGCGCTGGCTGCCGGCACCGCTGGCCCGAGGGCTGGCGCGCCGGTGGATCGCCGCCGGCCGCGGCTGCGACAGCGATTACGAAGCCGGCCTGCCCGGCTGACGGCCGGGATTGGCCGGCCGCCTTCAGGCGCCGAGCAGCCGCGCACGCGCGGCGGCGTATTCGCGCTTCAGACGCGCCACCAGCTCGGCCGCCGGCACCACCGCCTTGACGGCGCCGATGCCCTGGCCGCAGCCCCAGATGTCCTTCCAGGCCTTGCTCTTGTCGCCGCCGAAATTCATCGTGCTGGGGTCGCTTTCCGGCAGCTTGTCCGGGTCGAGGCCGGCATTGCGGACGCTGGGCTTGAGGTAATTGCCGTGCACGCCGGTGAACAGGCTGGAATAGACGATGTCGTCGCTGCTGCTGTCGACGATGCACTGCTTGTAGGATTCGACGGCGCGCGCCTCCTCGGTGGCGATGAAGGCCGAGCCGATGTAGGCAAAGTCGGCGCCCATGGCCTGCGCGGCCAGCACCGCGTCGCCGGTGGCGATGGCGCCCGACAGCGCCAGCGGGCCGTCGAACCACTCGCGGATCTCGGCCACCAGCGCGAACGGGCTCTTCACGCCGGCGTGGCCGCCGGCACCCGCGGCCACGGCCACCAGGCCGTCGGCGCCCTTCTCGATCGCCTTCTTCGCGAAGGTGTTGTTGATGATGTCGTGCAGCACCACGCCGCCCCAGCCGTGCACGGCATCGTTGATGTCGGTGCGTGCGCCCAGGCTGGTGATGACGATCGGCACCTTGTATTTGGCGCAGACCTGCATGTCGTGCTCGAGGCGGTCGTTGGTCTTGTGCACGATCTGGTTGATGGCGAACGGCGCCGCCGGCTGACCGGGGTGGTCGCGGTTCCAGGCCGCCAGGCCCTCGGTGATCTCGTGCAGCCATTCGTCGAGCTGCGAGGCCGGGCGCGCATTGAGCGCCGGCATCGAACCGACGACGCCGGCCGTGCACTGCGCGATCACGAGCTTGGGGTTGCTGATGATGAACAGCGGCGAGCCGATGATCGGCAGCGGCAGGTTCTGCAGCACGGGCGGCAGTTTGGACAGCGAGCGGGACATCAGAAGGCCTCCAGGGCAAGGGCGGTGACGGCCTCGGCGCCGTCGACGATGCTGTCGCGCAGACCCGGTGCCTTGGTGAGGATGTGATCGGCGTAGAAGCGGCAGGTGGCGATCTTGGCCTGCATGAAGGCGGCGTCGACGCCTTCGGCCAGACGGTCTTCGGCGGCCATCAGCGCACGCGCCATCTGCCAGCCGGCGACCACGGTGCCGGCCAGCATCAGGTAGGGCACGCTGCCGGCATAGCTGGCGTTGGGGCTGGCCTTGGCCGCGCCGGCGATGAAGTCCACCGCGTCGACGAAGGCCTGGCGGCCGGCGGTGAGGCGCCTGGCCATCGCCTGACAGGCAGCGCTGGGGCGGGCCTTCAGCGCCGCCTCGGTGCGCTCGATCTGCGCCGCGATGGCGCGCGCGCCCTGGCCGCCGTCGCGCGCCGTCTTGCGGCCCACCAGGTCGTTGGCCTGGATCGCGGTCGTGCCTTCGTAGATGGTCAGGATCTTGGCATCGCGCAGGTATTGCGCGGCGCCGGTTTCCTCGATGAAGCCCATGCCGCCGTGCACCTGCACGCCCAGGCTGGCCACGTCCAGGCTCATCTCGGTCGACAGGCCCTTCACCAGCGGCACCAGGAATTCGTAGAAGGCCTGGTTCTGCTGGCGCACCTCGTTATCGGCGTGGGCGTGCGCGGCGTCGTAGGCCGATGCCGCCACCAGGGCCATCGCACGGCAGCCCTCGGTATAGGCCCGCATCGTCATCAGCATGCGGCGCACGTCGGGGTGGTGGATGATCGGAGCGGCCTTCGGCAACGAGCCGTCCACGGGGCGGCTCTGCACACGGTCGCGCGCATAGCCCACCGCCTTCTGGTAGGCGCGCTCGGCCAGGCCGATGCCCTGCACGCCGACGGCGAACCGTGCCGCGTTCATCATGATGAACATATATTCGAGGCCGCGGTTCTCCTGGCCGACGAGGTAAGCCACCGCGCCGCCGTGGTCACCATACTGCAGCACCGCGGTCGGGCTGGCCTTGATGCCCAGCTTGTGCTCGATGCTGACGCAGTGCACGTCGTTGCGCGTGCCGTCGGGCATGAACTTCGGCGCGATGAACAGCGAGATGCCCTTCACGCCCTCGGGCGCGCCGCTCACGCGCGCCAGCACCAGGTGGACGATGTTGCCCGCCATGTCGTGCTCGCCGTAGGTGATGTAGATCTTGGTGCCGAACAGCTTGTAGCTGCCGTCGGGCTGCGGCTCGGCGCGCGTGCGCACGAGCGACAGGTCGGAGCCTGCGTGCGGCTCGGTCAGGTTCATGGTGCCGGTGCAGCTGCCGTCGATCATGGACGGGATGTAGGTCTGCTTCTGCTCGTCGCTGCCGGCCGTCAGCAACGCCTCGATGGCGCCGTCGGTGAGCAACGGGCACAGGGCGAAGCTGAGGTTGGCGCCCTGCACGATCTCGATGCAGGCGGCGTGGATCAGCTTGGGCAGGCCCTGGCCACCGTAGGCGGTCGGGTGCTGCAGGCCCTGCCAGCCACCGTCGGCAAACTGGCGGAAAGCCTCCTTGAAGCCCGGTGTCGTCGTCACCTTGCCATCGTGGAACGACGACGGGTATTTGTCGCCCTCCCAGTTCAGCGGCGCCACCACACCTTCGTTGAAGCGGGCGCACTCCTCGAGCACGGCGGCAGCGGTGTCATAGCCGGCGTCTTCGTGGCCCGGCAGACGCGCCACCGCGTCGATGTCGGCCAGTTCCTTCATCACGAACAGCAGGTCCTTCACGGGGGCTCGATAGCTCATGGGTCGTGTCCTTCGGGTGGAAAAAAGGGCGCCCGTCCGGGGCGCCCTTGCAAGCGTGGCGGGTCAGCGCATGCGCCGCATCAGAGGCTGGCCACCAGCTCCGGCACCGCCGTGAACAGGTCGGCCTCCAGCCCGTAGTCGGCGACGCTGAAGATCGGCGCCTCGGGGTCCTTGTTGATGGCCACGATGACCTTGGAGTCCTTCATGCCCGCCAGGTGCTGGATGGCGCCGCTGATGCCGGCGGCGATATACAGCTGCGGCGCGACGATCTTGCCCGTCTGCCCGACCTGCCAGTCGTTGGGCGCATAGCCGGCATCGACCGCGGCGCGGCTGGCGCCCAGTGCAGCACCGAGCTTGTCGGCCAGCGGCGTGAGCACCTGGCTGAATTTGTCGCTGCTGCCCAGGCGCGGCCGCCGCTGACGATGACCTTGGCGGCGGTCAGTTCGGGGCGGTCGCTCTTGGCGATCTCGCTGCCCAGGAAGCGGCTCAGCCCGCTGTCGGCGACGGCGCCCAGGCTTTCGACCGGCGCGCTGCCACCGCTGGCCGCCGCGGCGTCGAAGCCGGTGGTGCGCACGGTGATGACCTTGATGGCGTCCAGGCTCTGCACGGTGGCCATCGCATTGCCGGCGTAGATGGGCCGCTCGAAGGTGTCGGCGCTGATGACCCGGGTGGCGTCGCTGATCTGCGCCACGTCCAGCAGCGCGGCCACGCGCGGGGCCACGTTCTTGCCGGCGGCGGTGGCCGGGAACAGCAGGTGGCTGTAGCCCTGGGCGATGGCGACGACCTGGGCGGCGACATTCTCGGCCAGGCCATGGTCCAGGCCGGGGGCGTCGGCATGCAGCACCTTGGCCACGCCGGCGATGCCGGCGCCAGCCTGCGCGGCGGCAGCGGCATTCGCGCCGGCCACCAGCAGGTGCACGTCGCCGCCGCAGGCGATGGCCGCGGTGACGGTATTCAGGGGTCGCGCCCTTGATGGACGCGTTGTCGTGTTCGGCAATGACCAGGGCTGCCATCAGATCACCTTCGCTTCGTTCTTGAGCTTCGCCACGAGCGTGGCGACATCGGGCACCTTGACGCCGGCGCCGCGCTTCGGGGTTCGACGACCTTGAGCGTCTTGATGCGCGGGGCCACGTCCACGCCCAGCTCGGCCGGCTTGACGATGTCGAGCGTCTTCTTCTTGGCCTTCATGATGTTGGGCAGCGTGACGTAGCGCGGTTCGTTCAGGCGCAGGTCGGTGGTGACGATGGCCGGCAGCTTGACTTCGAGCCGCTCCAGGCCACCGTCGACTTCGCGCGTGATGACGGCCTTGCCGTCGGCCACTTCGACCTTGCTGGCAAAGGTGGCCTGCGGCAGGCCGGCCAGCGCGGCCAGCATCTGGCCGGTCTGGTTGCAGTCGTCGTCGATGGCCTGCTTGCCCAGGATCACCAGGCCGGGCTGTTCCTTGTCGACCAGCGCCTTGAGCAGCTTGGCCACGGCCAGCGGCTGCAACTCGTCGGCGCATTCCACCAGGATGGCGCGGTCGGCGCCGATGGCCATCGCGGTGCGCAGCGTCTCCTGGCAGGCCGTGGGGCCGCACGAGACGGCGATGACCTCGGTGGCCACGCCCTTTTCCTTCAGCCGCACCGCCTCCTCGACGGCAATCTCGTCGAAGGGGTTCATGCTCATCTTGACGTTGGCCAGATCGACCCCGGTGCCGTCGGACTTCACGCGCACCTTCACGTTGTAGTCGACGACACGCTTCACGGGGACCAGTACCTTCATGGGGCGCGACTCCAGGTTGATTGACGTTGACGTTAAAGACGGAATTCTAGGGCCGCCCCTGCTCGCCGAAGGTCGACGAACAAAAACGAACGATCGTACTATTTTGATTCTAACCCGGCCGCACGGATGCCCCGCGCCATGTCGATCGGCCGCAGCAGCACCAGGCCGCCGACGAAGAAGAGCGCCGTCGTCAGGATCGCCAGCCGATGGTTGCCGGCCGTCATCCAGGACACCACGCCGTAGGTCATCGGCCCCACCACGGCCGCCAGGCGCACCGCAAAGGTCCACAGCGCAAAAAACTCGGCGCGCCGGTCGGCGGGTGCCAGCAAACCTGCCATCGCGCGGCCGGCCGACTGCGTCGACCCCATGCAGAGCCCGGCGATCACCGCCGCCAGCCAGAACAGCGGCGCCGAGGTCGCCAGATAGGCCAGGGCCACCATCACGATCCAGCCCAACAGTGCGAGGGACAGCGAGCGCCGGTGGCCCAGGCGGTCCTGCCAGTAGCCGAAGGCAAAGGCGCCGATGGCCGACGCGACATTGACCAGGAAGATCAGAAGCATCGTCTCGCTCTGCTTGAAACCCAGCACCTGCTCGGCATAGACCGCCGCCAGTGCGATGACGACCGTGATGCCCGCCTGGTAGCTCGCGCAGCAGGCCAGCAGCCAGGCGAAGTCCCTGCGCTGCCGGGCCTCGTGCCAGGTGTGCAGCAGACGGACCAGCGACGCCCGCAGGCCGGCGGCCTGAACGGCCTGGGGCTGCGCGCGCTCGCGCAGCAGCGCGAAGGTCGGCAGCGCTGCCAGCAGGTAGACCGCGGCGGTGATCAGCATCGTGACCGGCACGAAGTCCTGCGCCTTCTCGCCACGCGCCTGTGCCGACAGCACCCAGGCCAGGCTCAGGCCCAGCGTCAGCATGCCGCCGAAATAACCGAAGCTCCAGCCCCAGCCCGACACGGTACCCATGGCATCGCGCCGTGCGAGTTCGGGCAGGAAGGCTGCGATCAACGATTCGCCGACGGCATAGAACAGGTTGGACAGCACGACAGCGACGATGGCCAGCCAGAGATCGCCCGGCCCGGCAAGCGCGAGTGCCGCCGTGCCGCCCACGCAGCCGATCGTTGCCAGCACCAGCAGGCGCTTCTTGGCCGCGCGCAGATCGGCATAGGCGCCGAGGGCGGGCATCAGCACCATCACCAGCGCGTTGGAAAAACCCAGCGCCGCTGTCCATGCAAAGGTCGCCCAGTCGGCATTGCCGGCCACCACACCGACGAAATAGGCGTTGAAGACCGCCGTCAGCACGACGGTCGTGTAGCCCGAATTGGCGAAGTCGTACATCGCCCAGGCCCAGACCTCGCGACGCTTGACGCCGTCGTTCAGCAAAGGCGGCCGGGCGGGCGCTGCAGGGGCTTCGTAAACGGGCATCTGGAGGCGAACTCGGTCGATGGCGGAGCGGGCATTGAAGGATCGCCAGAAACCCTCATGAATGCTTGCTCTGGCTCCCATCAGTCCCGATGCGTTCCCCGGTTTGTTCCCCGGTTCGATGATCGGTGCCCCTCCCCGCTCCGGGTGGCAGGGTCACTGTAGCAGCGCCCTCGATCCCGTCAGCTTGCGTCGATGGCTTCCCGCTGCTCTCGCAGCGCCGCATTCAGCGCCCGGGCCAGATCGCGCAGCCGCTCGCGGTATCCGCCCTTGAAGGGGTTGCGCGCCGCGCGCGCCTTGCCTTTAGCGGTGCGCGGGCCGGTGGACTTCTCCCAGGGCTTCCACTCGCGAATCAGCGCCGCTTGCCGTGCCCGCCGCTCGGGGGTCCATCCATTGCCCATACTGCTGCTCCAATAGTTCGCTCGGCGCGGTTGTTGAATTCGCCGCGGGCGGGCGCGCGTCCGCGCGTACTGTTCCGCTCGGCGCCGCGCCGCCGTTGTTCACCTGCTGCTGCCCGCCGTTGTTGACGTTGGCTTGCTTGGCGAACAGCACCTGCTTCGGCATGCGCAGCTCGGCCAGCGCCGTGATGGCCTGCCTGCTGCCGGTGGCGGCCTTCAAGGCAAGACTGGTCACGGTTTGCAGGTTGTCGCGGCTGGTCTGCTGCTGCGCCTTGAATGCCAGGTCGGCGAACATGGCCTGTAGCGTCACGCTCTGCGACAGCAGCATCTTCTCGAGCACCGACAGATCGCCAGCGGCTACTCCTTTCACGGTGTCGGCGATGAAGCAGCGCAGATCGTGCGCATCGGCTGCGCCGTTTCCGATGCCCGACAGGGATCGGGCAGCCACGGCGGCGCACGCGCTGCCGTCCACCATCGTTTCGGCCGCCCAGCGCCGGGCCTCAGGGCTGGCGGGCATCGCATCGGGCTTCTTCTTCGCTGGCATCGAATCACCTCGCAGGGTTGAAACCGGGACAGTCCTGAAACGTCGTCACCAGCTCGGCCGCCAGCTCGCGCGCCACGGCGGCGGCCTGGTGGTTGCCGCAGCGCCAGGGCCGGGGGCGCAGGTGCAGGCACTCGACACACGCCCGGCGGTCATCGCCCCGAACGTCGCGCAGGTGCAGTCGCTCGGCCAGGTCGTCGGGGTCGTCGCCCACGAAACCCAGTCGGCGCAGGGCATCGGTGCGGTCATTGAATAACCCGATGGCGGCATCCTGCCAGGGCTCAGCATGCGCTTCGTCGGCCTCGGCTCGCGTCAACCTGTAGGGCCGCCCAGCCTGCGCTTCGAGCGGCTCGCGCGGCGCAAAGGCGGCGCAGCTCTCGGCGTGGCCCTCGCCCGGCCAGGCAATCCCGAAGCCATGCCCCGGCGGGAACAGCCCGGCGGCCTCGGGCTCGACGCAGGTGCCGCGCGGCAGGCGGTGCGTGCATCCGGCGCAGGTGCGCGACTCGTTCGCGGCCGGTTGAAAATTCGCCGTGTCCCCCCCTCGGGGCACTGCCAAAACTGACAGAACGGGGGTTGCGTCGGTTTTGTCAGTGTCTGGCAGTGGGGGGGTGCTGATTTCTTCGGCCCTGCTGACAGGCAGCAGCTCAGCCAGTCGGGCGGCCCACTTACCCACGTCGCGCCCCCTCGGTCAGGCTATAGGCCGTGGTCGGCCGGCCACCATCGGCGCCGGTTCCGATGGTTGCCTCGGTCAGCCAGCCATGCGCCGCCAGCATGTCCAGGGCATCGGCCACCGCCGCGCGGTCGCTCAGCCCGGCCCATTGGTTGCGGTACACGTCGCGCGCCGTGAACGGGTCCGGCAGTGCGCCCGCCTGCGCCTTTTCCACGATGGCGCGCGCCGCCCGCACCGTCATCCGCCGTCCGCTGCCATGCAGTCGCCGGGCGTGGCTCTCGAAGTAGTCGGCCAGGGCCAGCGCGCGAATGGTCGCGGCTTCCGTCACCGGGCCGACGCCGCCGTCGATCACATGCAGCGCCAGGGCCAGTGCCGGGACGTGGTGCCGGAATTTCGACAGGGCGCCTTCCAGGCCCTCGCATTCGGCGCCTCGAATCGTCCGCTCGAATTCGGACCGCCACTCGCCGAAGGCTTCGCGCGCCGACTCATCGAACCGCAGAAACGGCAGGCCCCGCGTCAGGCCCTCCGGGTCGGTGTCGAATTCAGCGTGCAGGGCTTCCGTCGTCAGACCGTCCAAGCGATCGAACACGGCCCACACGCGCCGCCGTGATTCGGTATCGGGCCAGCGGTCAACCTCGCGCCAGGCGCCGGGCGAGTCCGGCCAGGCGATCAAAAACCGCTCGATCAGCCCGTCGTCGGCTGCGCCCCGCCGGGCCTGCTGCACCAGTTCCGACAGCGGCCCCGGTTGAATGCCGCCGATGATGGACAGGCGCGCATCCGGGACCGTCACCGTCCCGCGCCCGATGCGGTCAAAGGTGTAGCGCCCGCCGCTCCATGCTTGCAGGAAAAAGCCCCGCGCGGGTGCAGCCTCTTCCCGCGCAAGATGGACCAGCATCCCCCGCAGTTCGTCGCGCACCAGCAGCAGCCCGTCCGGGTTCTCTTCCAGCAGCTCGCCGGCTTTTTCATACGTCAGGTCGTTGACCACATAGCGCCGCCGGGTCGGCGCCTCGGTGTCGTCGTCGTTGACCAGCAGGGACAGCACATCGGCGCCGCCGTCGTTCTTCAGCGCCTTGCGTGCGGCCTTGATGTTTTCCTCTGCCCGCAGCTTGGCGGCCAGCGCCTCGGCTTGATGGTGCGATGCCTGCGCGTTGAAGGCTTCGGCCGCGCACGCTTCGAGTCGGTCCATCGGCGCCAGGGCTTGCGACATGGCGGGCGATTTCATGAACCCGGGCCGACCGACGATCAGCGCCCACAGATTGCCCCGCTCGGTCCAGTCGGTGCGCCGTTGCGGGCGCACGGCCACGCGGCGCGCCACCAGCGAGGCAGCGGCCACCAGCAGCGGCACGGCCACGAAGTCCGGCGGGCACTGCATTCGCTCGGCCACATCCGCCACCCACGGCCGGAAGGCTTCGGGCAGCGCCGCCAGCGGGAAGGGCTCGACGGGCAGCAGCTCGGGCGGCAGGGACTGGGGCACCTCGACAGGTGCAGCGCCGGCCGCTTGCAGCCGCGCCAGGTCTTGCACGGCGGCGCTCATGCTCCCGCCCCTTCGGCGGTGACGGCGGTTCGCAGCGCCCACACGTCGGCCCAGTCGGCGCCGTCGTCGGTCGGCGTCAGCACCTCGGACCGCAGCCGCGCGGAAAACGCGCGCGCGCGCAGGGACTCGGCCGCCTCGCGCCCGGCCCTGTCGGCGTCGGCGAAGATCACCAGCCGCTGCACGCCGCCCGGCCAGCGCCACGCCGCCAGGTTGCCGGCGCAGTAGGCGGCCACGGTCGGCACGGTCGATGCGCACCAGCAGGCCAGCGCGGTTTCGATGCCCTCGGCAATGCCGATGACGCCGCGCTGCGGCTTGTGCAAGGGTATGCAGGCACCGGCCAGCGGCCCGGCGGCGGCGGACAGCTTCTTGACGCTGGGCACCTCGGCCTTGCGGCCGTCCGCGGTCAGGTAGGTGCGATGCAGCGCCACCATGCGGCCATCGGGCGCAACGACGGGCGCCACCATCGCCGGGAACATGCCCAGCCTCTCGCCATCGTGCCAGTAGGTCAGGCCACGATGCAGCCGCAGGCACGCGGGCAGCGGCCACACGCCACCGAAGCCCCGGCGCTTCAGGTACAGCGTCACCGGATCGCCGGGCACAAGGGGCATGCACTCGGCCCAGGTGCGCGCGATGCGCTCCGCAGCCTCGGCCCACAGGGCGCGCTGCTGGGCCTCGCGCTCCACGGTCGCGGCCATTACCTGCCGCGCCAGCTCGGCGCGCTGCTGGCGGGTCATGGTGGCGCGGTCGATGGCGCTCCACGTCTCGGAGATGCCGGCCCGGTAGCAGCCGAACACGCCGCCCCGCAAGTCGGCGAACAGTTTGCACCAGCCGGCGCTATCGCCGCGGCGGTCGCGAGTCGGGAACCGGTGGAACCGGCCGGGCTCGATCACCTCGGGCGCATGGCCCAGCGCGGCCAGGATCGCAGCACGGAAGGATTGGACGGGATCGCTCATAGGCCCCCCCCCTGCCATGCGTTGCACAAGGGCCAGCACGTCATCGCGCGCAGCCTCGAAGCCGGCCACGGCGGCCGCCAGGGCCTCGGCGCCGTGGACGGCGCCGATGCAGGCGCCGTGCGCATGGCGCAGCATCCATGCCGCCGGGCCGATGCTGCGGGCTTCGATTCCCAGCAGCGCGGCGCGGGCTATCGCGGTTGCGGCTGCCTTGGCAGAATCCGGGGCGTTTGTTTCCCTGATCTCTCCGACAAGGCCGACGTTCCCCGCGTCGGCCTTGTCACTTGTGGGCGTGACTGGCCCCGGGGCTGCGGCCCCGACGTGATGGCGGGCGGCCACGGCTCACGCCCCTGCCTGCGCCGCCAGCCAGGCGGTCAGATCACCGGCCCGGATGCGGGTGCAGCGCGCGCCCAGGCGGACCAGGCGCGGAAAGCTCGGATCGGTCTTGGCCTTGCGGTACAGCGTGGCTTCGCTCGTGCCAGCTACTGCCGATGCCGTGCGCATGGTCAGCAGCGCATCGGCGATTTGCGCCGCGTGCAGCGGCTGAGTGCCGCCGCGCTTGGGCTTGTCGGCTGCGGCCTTGTCCGCCTGCGCCGCGTGGAAGGTGTCGGGTTGCATGTGCGCCCTCGTGAATCAACACGGGGCGCAGTCTGGAAATTCGGGGTTCCGATGTGGCCGAATTCGGGGATCGGCTGGCCGAATTCGGCTATCGGGCGACCTTCGCGGCTTCCTTCAACCACTTGCGCACGGTGTCATCGCTCACGGAACAGCCGGCGGCATCGGTGGCGCTGGCGATGATCGCGGCAGCTTCGCCGCGCTTGGCGTCAGGATCGAACTTGTACGGGGGCGCTATCGCCATGCCATAGATGATCTTCAGCAGGGTTTCCCGCTCGCGCGTTTTCAGCTCCTTGACCTCATCGCCCGGCGCAGGCGGAACTTCAGCGGGTGGTGCCTCTGCCTGCGCCGCGCCGCTGAATGAGCCGGAGTCGCCAAGAGCGGCCAGCGAGGCTTCTACGAAAGCCGCCTCAGCCTGCGCCGCGTCAAGGGCCGCAACCCTTTCGCGAAGGGGCTCGATACTGCTAACCGTATAGCGCCGCAGGCCCTCCATGTAGCGGCGCAGTACGGCCTCGCTATGGCGCCGCCGATAGTCAAGCGCGACGACGAACAAGGCTAGGGACAGGACCAGCAGGCCGACGGCCAAAACCAGCAGAACCCAAAGGGCGCGCGCGTCGAGCGGCGGCCTATCCATCGCCTCGCGAATCCAGCCAACGCTTACGGGCACAAAGACAGCCCAAAATGCAGCCGCACCAGCGAGCCAATCCCGCCAGCGCAATTCCCAGCGTTCTCGAATCCACTCGCGCCAGCGTCCGATCCGGTTCTCTTCGATCCTTGGATCGTCCTTCAAAGCATTCCCCGATGCACCCCGGTAGTAGGTGCCGCGCCAGCCCGCCGGGGGACGGGTTTTCGGGGATCAGCCTAGGCGCGGCGGAACTCGGTTGCCGTCAGGTCAGGCGGCGCGCTCCGGCAGCGGGATCACGTCGGCGCCCTTGCGCAGTCGGTCCAGGTAGTCGGCCCACTCGTTCATCATCTTCCGCCGCTGCTCCATGTATTCAGCGCGGTCATAGGCCATCCCCAGCGGGCCAGCCTTGCCGTGCGCCAGTTGGTCCTCGATCACGTCCTGCGCGATACCGGGCAGGCGCTCGGCAATCAACGTGCGCGCCATCGCACGGAAGCCGTGCGGGGTCATTTCCTCATTCGTGTAGCCCAGCCGGCGCAGCGCACCCCGGACGGTGTTTTCACTCATGCACCGCTCGCCAGTCAGCAGGGACGGAAACACAAAGCGGCCATGCCCGGTCAGCGGGTGCAGGTCGCGCAGTGCCGCCACGGCCTGCGGGGACAGCGGCACAAGGTGCGGCCGGCCGTTGATCTTGGCTTGCACGGTGCGCTTCATGTCCGCGGCCGGGATGGTCCACAGCGCCGCGTCCAGGTCCACATGCGCCCACTCCATCGCCCGGATGTTGCCCGGCCGCTGGAAGGTCAGCGCCGACATCAACAGCGCCGCCCGCGTCGCGGGTTGGCCGGCATAGCCTTCGATGGCGCGCAGCAGTTCGCCCGCGCTCACCGGTTCCAAAACGGCGGCCATGTGGCGCTCGGTGTAGGACTTGAGTGCACCGCGCAGGTCGGCGGCGGGGTTGCCCTTGCAGCGGTCGGTGGCGATGCCGTAGCGGAATACCTGCCCCGCGTACTCGCGCAGGTCATGCGCCAGACGCAGCGCCCCGCGGGCCTGCACCTTCCGCAGCACTTCCAGCAGGGCCGGCGCCGTCACGTCGGCCAGCGGCAGCGCGCCCAGCCAGGGGAAAAGATCCTTCTCACAGCAGCGCAGCCACTGCCTGCGGTGCGCATCGCTCCATGCGTGCGCCTTCGTGCCGTGGAACTCGCGGGCCACGGCCTCGAAGGCGGTTGCACTGGTGACGGCATTCGTCAGGCGCTCGGCCCGGCGGGACTGCACCGGGTTGACGCCCTCGCGCCGGGCGCCCTTGGCCTTGTCGCGCGCTTTTCGGGCATCCCTCAGCGACAGCGCCGGGTACGCGCCCAGCGCCAGGCGGGATTCCTTGCCGTCCGGGTAGAACTTCCAGAACCAGCG
>JADJYX010000018.1 GCA_016719535.1 Rubrivivax sp.
TAGAACTCCTGGATGTCGGGTTCTTCTTCATCGTATCAGCACTGCTCGTGCATGACGATGCGGCCGCCTTCGATCAGGTAGCCGTGCGACACCACCTCCAGCGCCGGCGATGGCGTTCTGCTCGACCAGCAGCACCACGACAGGCCCTGGTCGCGGTTGATGCGGCGCCGATGTCGAAGATCTCGGCGACGAGAAGGGCGCCAGGCCCAGGCTAGGGCTCGTCGGCGTCAGCAACCGGGGCCGTGTCATCAGCGCGCGACCGATGGCCAGCATCTGCTGCTCGCCGCCCGACAGGTAGCCGGCCTGCGCGCTGCGGCGTTGCGCCAGGCGGGGAAATGAGCATAAACGCGGTCGCGGTCGCGCTGCGTCGGCACCGGTGCCGCGCGCGGCCGACGGCGGTGAGGTTCTCGTCAGGCGTCAGGTGCTCGAAAGCGCCGGCCTTCCGACACCACGAGATGCGGCGGTGCACGTCTCCTGGGGCGGCAAAGCGTCAGATGTTCTCGCCCGGGACAAGGCACGTCGCGCGCGTGGATCTCGCCGCGCTCGGCTTCTGAAGCCGCTCACCGCCTTCAGAAGCGTGCTGCCCGCGCCGTTGGCGCACAGCATCGCCACCATGTCCGTCGCGATGGGCACGTCGATCGACGCGCCCTGGATGGCCAGGGCCGCGCGGTGCGTGATGACCTCAGATGCGTTGAGCGACGGGATGTTGCGTTGAAGTTTGTGGTCATCTCAGTCATCCAGGGCTGCCAAGCGGCAGCAACCACATCGAATGAGCCAGCCGCCACCCAGCGGCCGCCGCGGAACCGGCTTTACCGGGCGCTGCGGGCGCACCTCTGGGAGGCGCCAAAGCCGAGCTGGGAGATTCATTTCCTCGCGGCAGCGTAGCCGAGAGGCCTGACCACCAGGTAATTTGGAGGTTGCCGTGAAACTTGCGCCGTGCCCAATGGGCTGACCAGCGGGAAAGGATGGTCATGCCGCCGTAGACCGCCGTGCGGCAGGTGGGCCAGCGTCTCGTGCCGATGTCGGCGCCACCCGCTCAGCAATCAGGCGATCAGGTGGTGGTGGATCTGCCCCGGCAGCAGCAGGATGAAGGCGGCGCCGAACCAGCTGCCGATGATGCTGGCGAGGGCCGCCGACGGTGACCATCGCCAGCAGCTCGATCGACACGTTGACGGCAAACTGCTCGGGCGTGACGGCCTTGTAGAAGGTGAAGATCAGCACCCGCGCCGCTGGCGCCGCCGATGAACGACGAGGTCGCAAAGGCCCCAGCTTGTAGCGGAAGCTCTGCACGCCGATGACGGCGGCGGCGAAATCCTCTCACGCACCGCCACCAGCGCGCGGCCGAGCGCAGTGCGCCGCAGGTTGAGCATGAACAGCGTCACCAGCAGCGCCCAGGCCAGCGCCACGTAGTAAAGGCCCACCTCAGACCGGATGGGCTGGCCCAGCAGCCGCATCGCCGGCGCCTGCAGCGTAGCGCCGACACCGCCGCTGATGGCCGGCACGTGCGAGATCACCCAGTCCATCACGAACTGCAGCGCCAGCGTCGACAGCGCCAGGTACAGCCCTTGACGCGCAGGCTCGGCAAGCGCAAACACCACGCCCACCACGGTGGCCATCAGCCCACCGAGCACGACGGCGATCTCCCACGGCACGCCGTTGCGCGCGCCGTGCACGGCCGTATAGGCGCCGATGCCCATCACCGCCGCATAGCCGAAGTGGAATTGCCCGGCCCAGCCGAGGATCAGGTTGAGCCCCAGCGTCGCCGAGGTCCACACCAGCCAGGGCAGCAGGTAGCTCGACAGCACCAGCGAGCTGACCAGCGCCGGCGCCAGCAGCGCAAAGACGAGCAGCGCGGCGACCATGAAGCGGTCGGCCGGGATCGGGAACAGCGCGCGGTCGGCGGCGTAGTCGGTGTGGCGGATGCCCGCCTGGCGGAACAGCATGGCTACAGCCTTTCGATGTCGTGTCGACCGAAGAGGCCATGGGGCCGGATCATGATGGTGAGGATCAGCACCAGCGCCACCACCAGTTCGCGCGTGCCGCCGCCCAGCAGGGGATCGAGCACGCCCGAGGCCACGGCCTCCAGCGCGCCCAGGCCGATGCCGGCCAGGATGGCGCCGCCCAGGCTGTCCATGCCGCCGAGCGGCCACCGTGATGCCCTTGAGCAGCAGCATCGACAGCGACTGGTCCACGCCCTGGATCGACCCCCACAGCACGCCGGCGGCGGTGGCCACCAGCGACGACAGCGCCCAGGACAGCGCGACGCCGCGCTCGACCGAGATGCCCACCGCCCACGAGGCCATGTAGTCGTCGGCGATGGCACGCAGCACCACGCCGCGGCGCGTGCGGAAGAAGAGCACGAAGACGAAGAAGAGCAGCAGCGCCACCGCCGCCCCCACCACGTAGGCGCGGTTGAGCAGCAGCGGGCCCAGGAACAGCGGGTCGTCGCTGATGCCGATCTTCAGCGGCCGCGCGGTGCCGCCGCCGATGGCCATGGTGACGGCGCGCAGGAAGATGTCCAGGCCCAGCGTCATCATCAGGATCATCACGATCGGCCGCCCGGCCAGCCGGCGCAGCGCCACGCGCTCGATGCCCAGGCCCACGCCCATCATCGTGACCATGGCCAGCGGGATCGCCAGCCACATCGGCAGCCCGGCGCCGTTGGCGAACACCAGCACCACGTAGGCGCCGACCATGGTCAGCGCGCCCTGTGCCAGGTTGGGCACCGACGACGACTTGTAGATGAGCACGATGCCCATCGCCACCAGCGAATACATCAGCCCGGCCATGGCGCCGTTGATGCCGAGCTCGAGGAGGTACATCAGGTCCATCGCTCAGATCTCCACCACGCGAAGCACGCGCTCGGTGACACCGACCTCGCCGGTCTCGTAAACGATCTGCGCCTTCATCGCCACCTCGGGCCGGCCGGCGTAGATGGCGTCGATGATGGGTGCATAGCGCTCCTCCACGACGTTGCGGCGCAGCTTGCGCGTGCGCGTGATCTCGCCGTCGTCGGCGTCGAATTCCTTGTGCAGGCTGACGAAATGTCGCAGCTTCAGGCCCTCGGGCAGCGTGGCGTTGACACGCTGCACCGCCGCCTTGACCAGCTCGATGACCTCGGCCTTCTGCGAGAGGTCGGCATACGACATGTACGAGATGCCGCGCAGCTCGGCCCAGTGGCCCACCGGCTCCTTGTCGATGCAGACGATGGCCGACAAGCGCTCGCGCCCCTTGCCGAGCACGGCCACGTCCTTGACGTAGGGGCTGAACTTGAGGCGGTTTTCGATGTAGTTGGGGATGCTGGCGCTCGCCCTGCGCGGTGCGCACCACCTCGGAGAGCGCCCGAGCACCACCAGGTGGCCGTCAGGTTCGAGGTAGCCGGCGTCGCCGGTGTGCAGCCAGCCGTCTTCCAGCGCGGCTTTCGTGGCCTCCTCGTTGCGGTGGTAGCCCTGGAAGACGCTGCCCGAGCGGATCAGGATCTCGCCGCTGTCGCTGATGCGCACCTCCACGCCGGGCAGCGGGCGGCCCACGGTGTGCAGCTGCACCTCGCTGGGCTCCTGCATGGCGTTGAAGGCGCTGCTCTCGGTCTGGCCGTAGAGCTGGCGCAACTGCACGCCCAGGGCGCGGTAGAAGACGAAGGTGTCCTCGCCGATGGCCTCGCCGCCGGTGAAGGCGTGCGACAGCCGCGTCAGGCCGAGCTGGTCCTTGATCGGCCCGTAGACCAGCCATTCGCCGATGCGGCGCTGCAGCCGCTGCCCCGCGCTGGGCTGGCGGCCGTCGAGCAGCAGCCGCTCGCAGGTGATGGCCAGCTGCATGAAGTGGTCGTAGAGGGCCTTCTTCAGCCGCGTGGAATCCTCCATCCGCACCTGCACCATGGTGAGCAGGTTGTCCCAGCTGCGCGGCGCGGCCAGGTAGTAGGTGGGGGCGATCTCGCGCAGGTTGTGCAGCACCGTCTCCAGGCCGCTCGGGGATGTTGATGGTGAAGTGCAGCGCCACGCCGGCGCCCAGCGTGATGGCGAAGTCGCCGACCCAGGCCATCGGCAGGTAGGCCAGCACCTCCTCGCCGAAGTCGAAGGACTTGGCGCGATGGGCATTGCCCACGCCGGAAAGCACGTTGCGGTGGCTCAGCACCACGCCCTTGGGGCGGCCGGTGGTGCCCGACGAATGGATGAAGGCCGCCGGGTCGTCGGGCGAGGCGCGCTGGATCAACGCGTCACGCAGCGCCGCATCGCGCTGCAGCCGTTCGGCGCCCAGTTCCTGCAGCCGCTGCCACGACACCAGGCCCGGCGCCTGGTAGGCCGCCAGGCCGCGCGGGTCGTCGTAGACGATGTGCGCGATGCAGGGGCAGGCCTCGCGCAGGTCGAGGATCTTGTCGACCTGCTCCTGGTCCTCGGCCAGCACGAAGCGCACCTGCGACATCTGGATCGCATGCCGCACCTCGTCGGGCGCGGCGTCGGGGTAGACCGGCATCGCAAAGCCGGCCAGCATGCCGGCGGCCAGCAGCCCGGTATACAGGTGCGGGCGGTTGTCGCCCACCACCAGCAGCGCATCGCCGCGCACGAAGCCCAGCGCCTCGAGCCCGGCGGCGCAGCGCAGCGTGCTCTCCAGCCACTCGGCCCAGCGGGTCTGCTGCCAGATGCCGCGGTCCTTCTCGCGCAGCGCCACCTGCGCGCCGAGCACGCGCGCGTTGTCGGCCAGCAGCCGCGGCAGCGTGGTGTCGGCCGAGAAGTCCCAGGGACCCTGGATGCGTGCGTCAGCCTTCGCCACGGGCGCCTCCCAGGTAGGCCTTGATGACGCGCGGGTTCTGCACCACCTCCTTCGGGATGCCGGTGTCGATGACCTCGCCGTAGCTCAGCACCAGCATGCGGTCGCAGATGCCGGTGATGATGTCCATGTGGTGCTCGATCAGCATCACCGTCACGCCGCGCTCGTCGCGTGCGTCCAGCACGAAGCGCGCCATGTATTCCTTCTCCTCCTGGTTCATGCCGGCCATCGGCTCGTCCAGGATCAGGAAGCGGGGCTCGGCCACCAGCGCGCGCGCCAGCTCGACACGCTTCTTCAGGCCGATGGGGATGGCGTCGACGAGTTCGTCGCGCACGCCCTGCAGCTGCATGAAGTCGATCGTCTCCTCGACTACCCGGTGGTGCGCGATCTCGTCCTGGCGCGCCAGCAGCGTGTAGAGGGCCGTGCGCAGCACGCTCGGCCGCATGTGCACGTGGCGGCCGAGCAGGATGTTGTCCAGCACCGACATGCCGTTGAACAGCGCCAGGTTCTGGAAGGTGCGCGCCACGCCCAGCCGCGCCACCGCATGCGGTGCCATGCCGGTGATGTCGCGCCCGTCGAGCGTGATGCTGCCCTTCTGCGGCGGGTAGAAGCCGGTGATGGCGTTGGTCATCGTCGTCTTGCCGCTGCCGTTGGGGCCGACGAGGCCGAAGATCTCGCCGCGGCGGATCTGCAGATCGACGCCGGTCAGCGCCACCAGGCCACCGAAGCGGCGCTCGATCTGCCGCACGTCGAGCACGACGCCATCGGCTCGCGGGGTGGGGGCGTTCAATGCGCGAGCTCCGGTTCGGTCACGATGCCGTCGAAGACGAGGGCGGTGATCTGGGCCGCGAAGCGCTCGAACGGGCCGCGCCTCGGGTCGTACCAGTCGACGGGCCAGTTGAGCGCGCCGACCAGAAACTGCCGCACCATCGGCACGGGGATGTCGCGCCGCAGCACGCCGGCGGCGGCGCAGTCGGACAGCAGCTCGTCCCACAGCCGCGTATAGGCGCTGCGCACCGGCTGGTGGCGCGCGCGCGCGGCGTCCGACACGTTGCGGTAGATGCGGATGTGCGCGGCGGTGAAGTCGCCGTGGTGCAGCATGCCCCACAGGTGGCCCTCGACCGCGGCGGCCAGCCGCGCCCGCGCACCGCTGCCCGCCGGCAGGCCGTCGACGTGGCTGCGCACGGCCGCGGTGAGCGCATGGATGCCGGCGTCGAGCACACGCGCGGCGATCTCTTCCTTGCCGTCGAAGTGGTAGTAGACGCTGCCGGCCTTGATGCCCGCGTTTTCGGCGATCTGGCGCAGCGTGGTGGCCCGAAAGCCCTGGCGACCGAACAGGCGTGCCGCCGCCGCCAGGATCTGCTCGGCGGTGGTGTCGGGCGTCGGCGCGGGCGCCGGCCGCAGGGCGCTGCCGGGCTCGCCCGCTGCCGCCGCGCGATCGGCCAGAAGATCGTCTGCGCCCTTCATGGACCCTTTGTTCCCATCGGCCACGTGCCTCCGGGCGCAGTCTTGACGACCGAACGCTAGTTAGGGAGTCTGGTTTTCACCAGGGGGTGGGTATGCCAGCAGGGGACGTGCGGTGCCGAAGCCAGCGCCGGCACCGCCGGATCAGCGCGTGGCGGCCTGGCGCAGGTCGGCGTCGAGGTCGTGGCCGTACAGCCAGGCGCTGTCGCGCAGCGGGTTGCCGGCGGCGAGCTCGGCATCACGCTGGCGTTGCGCCGGGCCGTCGGGCAGGTGGTTGCGCAGCTCACGGCCGCGGCTCATCAGCTGCACCCGGCTGGCGCGCGGGCGGCGGATGGCGTCGTAGCGCTGCAGCGCCTGCGGAGCGTCGTGCGCCGTGGCGCCGCGCAGGCATTCGGCGAGCACCACCGCATCCTCGATCGCCTGCGCCGCACCCTGGGCGAAGAAGGGCAGCATGGCATGCGCGGCATCGCCCAGCAGCGCCACGCGGCCGGCCGTCCAGGTGGGCAGCGGCGTGCGGTCGTACAGCGCCCAGCGCCGCGTCAGCGTGGCCGATGCGGCCAGTTGCCGCAGCCGCGGGTCCCAGCCTTCGAATTGCTGCTGCAGGTCCTCGATGCGGCCTTCGGCCGTCCACGACTCGGTGCGCCAGTCGCCGGCGGGCACGATGGCCACCACGTTGACCAGCCGTCCGGCCGAAATCGGGTAATGCACGAAATGCCGCCCCGGCCCCAGCCACAGCGTCTGCACCGGCCGCCGCGCCATCGCCGGCGCTTCGTCGGCCGGCACCAGGCAGCGGAAGGCGCACAGGCCCGAAAAGCGCGCCGGCTCCGGCTGCACCACCGACGGGCTCAGCACCGAATGGATGCCGTCGGCGCCGATGGCGATGTCGGCGGCGACCTCATGCCGGCCGCCACGGGTGTCGGTGAAGGCCAGCGACACGCCCTCGCCCGGGTCCACGACGCCGGTGCAGCGGCGGTCCAGCTGCACCCCTTCTGGCGGCAGCGCCCGCTGCAGCAGCGCCAGCAGGTCGGCGCGATGGGCCACGTAGCAGGGCGCGCCGTACTGGCGCACACATTCGTCGCCCATCGCCTGCACCGACAGCACGCGGCCGTCGTTCCAGCGGCGGAATTCCCAGGCGGCGTCCAGGCGCACCGCAAATTCCGGCAGTCGCTCGGCCAGGCCCAGCAGGCCCAGCACACGCACCAGGTTCGGCGGCACCACGATGCCGGCACCGACATCGCGCAGTTCGGCCGCGGCCTCGAAGACCGTGGCCTCGATGCCGGCGCGGCGCAGACACAGGGCCGCCGCCAGCCCGCCCAGGCCGCCGCCGACGATGGCCACACGCAGGCTCATCGGGCGCTCGCCGAAGGGTGCAGGGAGGCGGGTGCAGGGGTCATCGGGGTGGCCGGGATGGTCGCGCGGCGGCGGTCTTGTTAGCGTGCCGGGATGGACGCGCCAGCGGCATTCTCCATCCATCCCGACCCGGTGGCGCTGTCGGCCGCCCACCGCCGCCGCCTGCGCCAGCTGTGGCGATCGGCCGGCTGGCCCTGCCACGACGGCATCGAGCTCGAGCTGCTGGCCGCCGGGCTGCTGGAGCGCCTGCGCGACGACGCCGGCCGCGAGACCCTGCGCGTCACCGATGCCGGCGTGCGCCTGCTGGCCGCCACGCTGCAGCACAACCGCGCGGCCTTCGACGCCCATGAGGCGCTGGTGGCGCGCGTGGTGCGCGAGATGCAGCGTGCCGGCCGCCTGGCCTGGCGCGGGCTGCGGCTGCGTGCGCCGCCGGTCGCACCCGACGGACCGCGCGTGTGGCCGACCGCGATGCCCGATGTCTTCTCGATCCGCCACACCACGGTGGAAGACCATGTCGAGCCCATCGTGCACGAGGTCAAGGTGCGCCGCGCCGACCTGCTGGCCGACCTGCGGCAGGGGCCCAAGCGCGCCGCCTACCTGGGGCTGGCCAGCCAGTGCTGGTACGTGCTGAAGGCCGGCATCGCGCAGGCCGACGAGGTGCCGCCCGAGTGCGGCGTGATGGTCGCGCACGCGCAGGCGCTGGAGGTGCTGCGGCCGGCACCGCGGCGGGCGCTGCGGCTGCCGCTGGCGACCTGGATGGTGCTGGCACGCAGCGACGCCGAGCCAGCGCCCGACGACGACGGTCAGGCGTGGCTGGGCGACAGCGTGGGTGACGGGGCGGAGGACCCACCCGGCTGAAACAACCGGCTGAATCCCCCGGACGGCGCCGGTCAGCGCGTCAGCGCGGCACCGCCACCACCGGCAGCTCGTCGGCCGCGCCGACCGGCTGGCAGGCCACGGTGGCGACCGAGAGCATGACGACGAAGAGAAACAAGGCGACGGCGGTGGGACGCAAGGGGCCGTCGTCGCGCGGCCGGCGCTGCTTCATCCGGCCACCCGGATGTCGTTGCGCACGCCGAGCACGCCCGAGGTCGAGCGCGCGAGCGATTCGGCCAGCGCGCGTTCCTCGCCGGACTTGGCGACGCCCGAGAGCTGCACGACGCCGCGGAAGGTCTCCACCGACAAGGCCAGCGCGCTGACGGTCGGGTTCTCGGCGAATTTCGCCTTCACGCGCGTGGTCAGCACCGAGTCGTCGATGTAGGTGCCCACGCTCTGCTGGTCACGCACGACGGCGCAGCCGGTACCGGCGAGCAAGGCGGTGGCGGCGATGGCGGCAACGAAGGCTTGGGTCAGTCTCATGGTCGGGTTCCTTTCGTGGCTGACAGGTCCGGCGGATGTCGCCGGGCCCTGGGGCTCACTGTGGCGCGGGCGGCGGCACGGCGGTGTCGGCCGGTTTCGCCGCGTCGTGTAGGACAGCGCCGCATCGGGCCGCGGCCAGCGCTTCGCACCAGGCGACCAGCGCCTCGATCTCGCCGGACTTGTCGAACACCTGCCCGGCGCCCGCGGCCAGGCAATGCGCGCGCATCGCCGGCGTGGCGTAGTTGCTCAGCACCACGCGCTGCACGCGGCTGTGCTGCCGCTGCAGCGCCTGCAGCAGCTCCAGGCCCGAGCCCTGGGCCAGAAAGAGGTCGACGATGACGAGGTCGAACGGTGGCGACGGCGCCTGCAGCAGCCGCAGCGCGTCCGCCGCACCGTCGACGCAGGCGGCCACGCGCACCGGCGCCAGCTCTTCCAGCGTGGCGACCAGGTTGCGGCGGATGGTCGGGCTGTCCTCGACGACCAGCACCGACAGCGGCGACACGGCGGGTCAGCCGCGGCGGCCGCCGAAGGCGACCAGCAGGCCGCCGACCACGCTCAGGCCGACCCCGGCCCACAGCGGGATGTCGACCTGCCGCCGCTCGGCGACATTGACCTCGACCGGGCCGAGCTTGAGCGCCGTGGTGTCGCGCGTATAGCTGAAGCCGCCCCAGGCCAGGGAGGCGAGTCCGAGCACGAGCACGATGATGCCGATCATTCGCATGGTGATGCCTTTCGGTGGGCCCCGCGGGGCCGGGTCAATGGACAGGCTTGCATTGCATCAGCCCGCCGGCCCGCCGTGCGTAGGACGGCGCCGCGTCGTGCGGCGTGGGCGCGTGTTACAGCGGCACGCTGGCCTGCACCGTGGTGCCCTGGCCGGCTGCGCTGTGCACCGCGCAGTCGCCGCCGCAGGACTGCATGCGAAAGCGCATGCCGGCCAGGCCGTGGCTGCCCGGGCGCGGACGCGACGGGTCGAAGCCGATGCCGTCGTCGCGCACCTGCACGCACGCGCGCCCGTCCACGGCCTGCAGGCTGACATGCACATGGCGCGCCTGCGCATATTTGGCGACGTTGGTCAGCGCCTCCTGCACCACGCGGTAGACGGCCAGGGCACGTTCGTCGCTCAGGCGCAGGTCCTCGAGCGCGGTGGCCACGGGCAGCTCGGCGCGTTGCGCGAAGTCGGCGCACAGGATCTCCAGCGTGCGCCGCAGGCCGAGGTTGGTCAGCGACGAGGGCCGCAGGTCTTCGATGATGCGGCGCTTGAGCGCGATGCCGGCATCGAGCGTCCGGCCGAGGTGGTCGATGCGCTCGGCGGCCTCGGGGTTGGCGCCGGCCAGGCGCTTGCGCACCCGCGCCACGTCGAGCTTGGCCGCCGTCAGCAGGCCGCCGAGCTCGTCGTGCAGTTCGCGCGCCAGGTGGCCGCGCTCGTCCTCGCGCACCGTCTGCAGGTGGCGCGCCAGGTCGGTCAGCTCGTGCGTGCGGCGCTGCACCTCGGCCTCGAGCTTGTCGCGCTCGGCCGCCAGCTCGCGCAGGTGCTGGGCACGTTCGAGCGCCCGTTCGTGGTTCAGCGCCAGCGCGGCGCGCACCGCGCCCAGGCACAGCAGCACCAGCAGCACCAGCGCCACCCGGCTCCACAGGCGCACGCGGTCGCGCCGCTCGCCGCCCTGGGCATAGGCCTGCTCCGATCGCTGCAGCATGTCGTCGACGAGCTGCTGGATGCGCTCCATCTGCTCGCGCCCGATGTCGGTGAGAAAGAGCTCCATCGCCGCCTGCGGGCCGCCCTGATCGAACAGGCGCAGCACCTCCTGCAGCTCCGACACGCGGCGCTCGCTGGCATCGGCCAGCTGCACCAGGGCGTCGCGCTGCACGTCGTCGCGGGCCGCGAGTTCGCTCACGGTGCGGATCGAGTCCGTGATCTCCTGTCGCGCGCGGTCGTAGGGTGCGCGGTATTCGGCGCGGCCGGTCAGCATGTAGCCGCGCTGCGCCGATTCCATGCGCAGCACGTCGTGGCGCAGGCGGCCGACCGCCAGCCGTGCGTCGATCACCGCCTCGCGCTGCGCCGTCACCTGCTCGGCCGCGCGGTAGCCGACCTCGTTGGTGACGATCAGCAGCAGCGCCAGTGCGGCCGCCAGCGGGCCGGCGATGCGCCAGGTCAGCGTGCGCTTGAAGGACAACAGACGCCACGGCATGAACGAACCCTCTAAACTGGCCCGGCGGGCTGCCGCGACCATAACCCGAGCCTCATCCGACCCACACCCGCCCATGATCCGCATCGGCATCGTCGACGACCACGCCATCGTGCGCGCCGGGCTGCGCCAGTGGCTGGCCGAGGAGGTCGACTTCCGCGTCACCGCCGAGGCGTCCAACGGCCGCGAGGCGCTGGACATCGCCCGCAGCGGCGAGGTCGACGTGCTGCTGCTCGACCTGTCGATGCCCGACCAGGGCGGCGTCGATGCGCTGGCCGCCATCCGCGCGCGCTGCCCCGACCTGCCGGTGCTCATCCTCAGCGGCTTTCCCGAGGCGCACTACGCGACCACGCTGCTGCGCCAGGGCGCCAGCGGCTACCTCAACAAGGACTGCGACCCCGACGAGATCGCCACCGCCATCCGCACGGTGGCGCGCGGCCGGCGCTACATCACGCCGGCGGTGGCCGAGCTGCTGGCCGACGGTGCCGCCGGCGCACTGGAAGCGCTGCCGCACGAGGGCCTGAGCGACCGCGAGCTGCAGGTGTTTCTGCGCCTGGCGCGCGGCGAGACGGTGGGGCAGATCGCCGAGCAGATGTTCCTCAGCGTGAAGACGGTCAGCACCTACCGCTCGCGCGTGATGGACAAGCTCAAGCTGCAGACCAACAGCGACCTCACCTACTACGCGCTCAAGAATGGCCTGATCCAGTGAGCGCCGGCACGCCGACGGCCGGCGGCTCGGGCAAGGCCTCGACCGCAGCCGCGGCCAGCGCCGGTGCGCGCAGGTGCTGCATGCCGGCATGCACCATCACCACCATCAGCGGCCCCAGCACCAGGCCCCAGCCACCCCACAGCACGGCGAAGAAGACGGTGCCGGCAAACATCAGCGCACTGTCGATGCGCGAGGCGCGACCCTGCAGCCAGGTGGCCAGCGCGCTGCCCACCACCAGCCCGACCAGCGCCACAAAGGCGGCCGACAACAAGGCCAGCCCGGCGCTGCCGTGCAGCACATAGACCTCGAGCCCCAGCACGGCCATGGTGGCCGCCAGTCCGGCATAGGGCACGAGGTGCAGCGTGGCCGCCAGCAGGCCCCAGGACCCGGGCGACGTCACGCCGAAGGCGGCCGCGCCCGCGGCCACCGCCAGGCCGATGAGCACATTGGTGACCAGCGTCACCGCGCCGTAACGGCGCACCTCGCGCGCCAGCGCCGACACCAGCGGCGAGAAGCGGCCGCGCGCCAGCGGCCGCCCGTCGACCCAGCGCGACAGGCCATGGGCCAGGCGGTCGCCGCTGCACAGCAGGAAGAACGCCAGCATGACGATGACGCCGGCCTGCAGCACCAGCGCAAAGCCGGCGCGGCCGACGTGGAGCATGCCTTCGGCCGAGCGTTCGACGGCCGAGGCGACCAGCGACCCGGAGGCCGGCGCCGCGACGGCGGCCGGCCGGCTGGGCGGCGTGCCGGTCACGCGCGCCACCGTGCGGTCGAGCTCGGCCAGCGCGCTGCGCGTGCGCTGCACGGTGGCCGCACCCATGCCGTCGAGGCGGTCGACATCGCGCGCGGCCAGGCGCAGCGCATCGGGCAGGCGCTGGCCGATGGCGCTGAGCTGCGTGGCCGCCAGCGTCGCCAGGCCCAGGCTCGCGGCCGTGGCCACGCCCAGCACCAGCACCGCCGCCAGCACGCGCACGCGCAGCACCGCCTGCACCCGGCGCTGCAGCGGCCACAGCAGCACCGCCAGTGCCACCGCGCTGAGCACGGTGACGGCAAATCCGCGGCCGGCCCACAGCGCCGCCAGGCTGGCGAACAGGGCCAGCAGCCACAGCGCAGGCGTCGGCCGGCGGATGAGCGCCAGTCGCATCAGCGCCGCCCGCGCAGCAGTTCGAACGCCAGCGAGACGACGGCCAGCACGATGAAGATCAGCGCCAGCAGCTTGGCGATGCCGGCGGCACCGGCGGCGATGCCGCCGAAGCCCAGCAGCGCGGCAATGATCGCGATGACGAAGAAGACGAGCGCGTAATAGAGCATGGGGTTCTCCGGCAGCGGCCCCCGCGGGGCCAAGTGTCTGCAGCGTAGGCGGCGGCGGCGCGCGGCGGCGTCGGACGAACCAGGCGCGACGTGTAGGACAAGACCGCATGCGATGCGCGGCGGGCGCCACCTACACTGGGCCGGCAGTGCCTTGCTGCGCCCATCCCTGCCTTCTGCCATGACCCTGAGCCTCACGCGCCGACAGACCCTGCTGGCCCTGGGCACGGCCCCGCTGCTGGCGGCGGCCGGCTGCGCCAGCCGCGGTGCGCCAGCGCCGGCGGTGGTGGCCGGCTTTGCGCCCACCGGCCGCCTGCGCGCCTGCATCAACCTCGGCAACCCGATCCTGGCGCGGCGCGATGCCGCCACGCAGCAGGTCAGCGGCGTCTCGGTCGACCTGGCCCACCGGCTGGGTGCGCGCCTGGGCCTGGCGGTGGAGCTGGTGGTGGTCGAGGCCGCGGCGCGCTCGGTGGAGACGGTGCGCAGCGGCCAGGCCGACATCGGCTTCTTCGCCGTCGACCCGGCGCGCAGCCAGGGCGTGCGCTTCTCGGCGCCCTATGTGCAGATCGAGGGCGCCTACCTGGTGCGCCAGGCCTCGCCGCTGACCGACAACACGCAGGTCGACCGTGCCGGCACGCGCATCATGGTCGGGCGCGGCAGTGCCTACGACCTCTACCTGTCGCGCGAGCTGAAGGCGGCCACGCTGATGCGCACGCCGACCTCGCCGCAGGTGGTGGCCGAATTCCTGGCGCAGAACGCCGATGTCGCCGCCGGCGTCAAGCAGCAGCTCGAGAAGGACCTGAAGCGCGTGCCGGGGCTGCGCCTGCTGCCGGGGCGCTTCATGGTCATCGAACAGGCGATGGGCGTGCAGGCCGGCCGCGGCGAGGCGGTGGAACGCGAACTGGCCGCCTTCGTCGAAGAGGCCAAGGCCAGCGGCTTCGTCGCCGAGGCCTTGAAGCGCCACGGCATCCAGGGCGCCGGCGTGGCACCGCCGGCCAGGGCCTGAAGGGGTCGAAGGGCGCCGCCTAGAGCACGACCTCGACGACGCAGGGCGCGCGGCTGGCAAAGCCGTCGCGCAGCGCCTTCACCAGCGCCTCGGCCGATTGCACACGCACGCCGGGCACGCCGTGGCCACGCGCCAGCGACACCCAGTCCAGCGCCGGGCGCTCCAGGCTCAGCATGTCGCGTGCCTTGTCGCCACTGATGGTGGCGCCCACGCCCTGCAGCTCGCCCTGCAGGATGCGGTAGGCGCGGTTGGCGAAGACCAGCACGACGACCGGCAGCTGCTCGCGCGCCATCGTCCACAGCGCCTGCAGCGTATACATCGCGCTGCCGTCGCCTTCCAGCGCCAGCACCGGACGGCCGGGTGCCCCCAACGCCGCGCCCACCGCACCCGGCAGGCCCCAGCCGATGGCGCCGCCCATCACCGCCAGCCAGTCGTGCGGCGCGGCCGCGCCCATCGCACCGGCGAGGCCGCGGCCGGTGGTGATGCCCTCGTCGATGACCACCGCCTGGTCGGGCAGCGTGGCGGCGATGGCGGCGGCAATCGACTCGGGGTCGAGCGCACCGACCGGCTCCACCGGCCGCGGCTGCGCCGGCAGCGTGACCTCCCCGCTGACGCCCAGTTCGTCGGCCAGCGCCTGCAGCGCGCCGGGCACGTCCTGGTGCGGCGCGGCCAGCGTCAGCAGCGCCGCACCCGCGGGCTTGAGCTGCGAGGGCTTGCCGGGGTAGGCGAAGAAGCCGATCGGCTCCACCGCGCCGGCCAGCACCAGCGCCTCGGCGCCGGTCAGCTTGGCCAGCGCCGCATCGACGACATAGGGCAGGCGCTCGATGCGCGGCCGCCCGCGGCCACCGGGCATGCGTGCGTTGTAGAACTCGGCCAGCACGCGGCAGCCGGTGCGCGCGGCGATGGCCGCGGCCAGGTGCTGCGCACGTTCGCTGGCGCTGCCGCCGGCGCCGATCAGCAGCACCGCGCGCGACCCCAGCTGCTGCAGCAGCCGCGCCGAGGCCGGCACCGCACCGGGCTCGAAGGATGGCGCCGCCGGAGCGGCCGCCACCGCCGCGCGGCCGCCCGCGCCCCAGGCGGTATCGGCCGGCAGGATCAGCGTGGCGATGCGGCCCACGGCACCGTCGCGCGTGGCCTGCACCGCCGCGGCGGCATCCAGCCCCACCTCGGCCGCCGAACCGCTGCTGCGCACCCAGGCCGACACGCTGCCGGCAATGGCGGCGGCATCGCTCTTCAGCGGCGATTCGTGGCGCGCGTGGTCGATGGCATGGTCACCGACCACGTTGACGATGCCCGAGCGCGCCTTGCCGGCGTTGTGCAGGTTGGCCACGCCATTGCCCAGGCCCGGCCCCAGGTGCAGCAGCGTCGCGGCCGGCTTGCCGGCCATGCGCCAGTAGCCGTCGGCGGCACCGGTGACCACGCCCTCGAACAGCCCCAGCACGCAGCGCACGCCCGGGATGCGGTCGAGCGCGGCGACGAAGTGCATCTCCGAGGTGCCGGGGTTGGCGAAGCACAGCTCGACGCCGCTGGCGGCGAGGGTGGTGACGAGGGATTCGGCGCCGTTGAGGGGGGAAGCGTCCTGGGGTGCGTTCATGGTGGGGGAGAAGGTGTCGACGAACCGCCCATCAAGGCCGTGCCCGCAGCGCGTCGAGCGCCGCAAGCAGGGGGCCGAGGCGGGCCTGGACGATGCCGCCACACGCCCGGCGGCCCGGTGCGCGTCCCACAGCAGCATGTGGGCGTCAGGGTGCATGGACGGGCCGACGTTCGGCTTCGACGCGCGCGCGCAAGAACGGGTTCTCCAGCGCCGATGCGGTCACCAGATCCACCGGTCGGCCATACAGCGCCTCGAGCGATTCCTCCAGGCCGAAATGGCGCTCGAACAGTCCGGACGGGTCCGCATCGAACTCGACCAGGAAGTCGACGTCGCTGTGAGCGGGGTCGAATGCTGCCGCGGTTGCCGAGCCGAACAGGTCGAGCCGGCGCACGCCGTACCGGCGGCACAGCGCCGCCAACTCGGCCTGCAGGGGATCGAACGTTGGGTTGTCCATGCTGCAAACGATTATGCGGCGAGCCTTTCGGTCAGCCGACGATCGCCAAATAGACGATGTTCTTCATCGGCCCGCGGAAGTTGTAGGTGCGCGAGGGGATCAGCTGCGTCATGAAGATCGCGACCAGGTCCTCGCGCGGGTCGACCCAGAACAGGGTCGAGGCCATGCCGCCCCAGAAGAAGTCGCCGGCGCCCAGGCCACCGGCGGACACCTCGCCCAGCGTGGTGGCAAAGCCCAGGCCGAAGCCGATGCCGGCGTTGGCAGTCTCGGAGAAGCCGTCCTGCGCCAGCGCCACCAGGTCCTGGTTGCCGCTCAGGTGGTTGGCGCGCATCAGCGCCAGCGTGCGCGGGCCCAGCAGGCGCACGCCGTCGAGTTCGCCCCCGCGGCGCAGCATCTCGCAAAAAGCGTGGTAGTCGGCCAGCGTGCCGACCAGCCCGCCGCCGCCGGAAGCCAGCACCGGCGGCGACGCGAAGCGCTGCGCTCGGGCGTGTCGACCGGCACCATGCGGTGCTGGGCGTCGTAGCGGTAAGCAGGTGCTCAGGCGGTCGAGCTTGTCGGCCGGCACGTGGAAGGCGGTGTCGACCATGCCCAGCGGTGCCAGGATGCGCTCGTGCACGAAGGTCTCGAAGGGCTGGCCGCTGATCACCTGCACAAGATGACCGCAGACATCGGTGGCCAGCGAATATTGCCAGGCGGTGCCGGGCTCGAAGCGCAGCGGCACCCGGGCCAGCTTGTCGACCATGGCTTGCAGCGTATCGCCGCTGCGGGTGCCGATCTTCAGCGCCGCATAGGCCTCCTCCACCGGGTGCGGCTGCTGGCCCGGCGCCAGCAGCGCGCTGCCGTAGGTCAGGCCGGCGGTATGCGACAGGATCTGCCGCATCGTCATCGGCTGGCGCAGCGACGCGTGCGCATCACCTCGCCGCGGCCGGCTTCCCACACGCGCAGCTCGCGCCAGGCGGGGACGAAGCGGTGCACCGGATCGTTGAGGCCGAAGCGCCCCTCTTCCACAGCATCATCAGCGCCACGCTGGTGATGGGCTTGGTCATCGAATAGATGCGAAAGAGCGCGTCGTCGCGCAGCTCCCGGTCGCGCCCGACATCCATGCGGCCGAGCGTGGCGCGGTGCACCACCTCGCCGTGACGCGCCACCAGCAACTGGCAGCCGGGGATCAGGCCGGGTTCGATGAAGTCGTGCCGAAGCCAGTCGTCCAGGCGACGCAGGCGGTCGGTCGCCATGCCGGCGCGCAACGGGGTTGAAGCCATGCAGGAAGGGTCGGGATGGTGGCAGACAGCACCGCAATATCGTCGGGCCCCGCACCTGATGCTGTCACCCCGGGCCATGAAGACCACCGACGACCTGCCGCGCTACCAGCCGCTGCCCCGCCGGCGCCGGCTGCTGCTGCTGGGCGTGGCGGCGGCCACCGCGTGCGGTGGTGATCTGGCTGATGCTGCGGCCGCAGCTGGAGGCTGATGCAAGCCCGGCACGACGCGGCCGCGCGCGGGCCGCAGCGCCCGCCGCGGCCCCGGTGGCCTGCGCTGCGCAGCAGACCGAAGGCCAGGTGGGCGGCACCATGGGCGTGATCGTGGCGCCGCTGCCACGCCGGCCTCGCGCTGAGCGTGCGGCCCTTCAGCCCAGGCCGGGTGGCGCACCCGTCCGCCGGCGTCGACGGTGACGACGCCCGAGGCCTGCAGGTGCGACAGCGCGGCATCGATGGCATCCGCGCTGGCCGAGTCGCCCAGCAGCGACTTCCAGCACGCCCAGCAGGCGCGCCAGGCGCGACGGGCGCGTCGTGCCCAGCGTGCGCAGGCCTTGCTCGGGGAGCCTGTGCAGCGGCACCAGGGCGGCTGCGCGGACGGTGCCTGGCGCCGGCTGCGCGCGGGCGCGGCGCGCTTCGCGGCGCGGTCCTGGCCTTCTTCACCGCCGGTGTGGCTGCGGGCCCGGCCGGAGCGGCAGCGGCGCGCAGGCCTGGCGGCGGCCTTGGCCCGGGGCCTTGACGGCGGCGTTGACGGCGGCCTTCACGGTGCCGGCTTCGGCACCGGCCGGGCGGCCTGCTTCGTGGCCGTTCTGGTCGTCGTGTTCGTGGCCGGCTTGGGCTCGGTCTTGCGGGCCGGCGCCGCTCGTCCGCCGGCGACGCGGCAAGCCGATGGCCTGCACGTCGAAGTCCAGCTGGCGTGCGTGCTCCAGCGTCGGCTCATGTAGCCCTTGTCGTTGGCCAGCACCACGAAGCGGGCCTGCGGGTGGCGCGCCGCGATGTAGCCCATGTAGAAGGACAGGTGAAAGTCGAGCGCATTCTTGCCGCGCTTGCTGATCGGCACGATCGCCAGGTCGTTGCCGAAGGACGCAAAACGTTCGGCCACCTGCCGCTGGTGCGGCCCGTGGAAGACCCACAGCTTCGGCGCCGCGGGCACCATCGCGCGCACCTCGTCGTCGCTGGGCTGCACGTTCTCGTATTCCAGCAGCACATGGGTGGCGGGCTCGGCGTCGACGGCCGTGGCGGGCAGCGATACATCGGTCGCCCGGGCGGCACCGGGTATTTGCGCGCATTGCGCCGCAGCTGTCGAGCACCGCCGCCGGCACGTCCACCCGCGTGGTCGGCCAGCTGCAGCAGGTAGACCAGCACGTCGGCGATCTCCTCGCCGATGTGCTGCTGTGGTGGCATCCGAGGGCGCGCGCGACGATTCCTCGGGCGTCAGCCACTGGAAGATCTCCAGCAGTTCCGGCCTCGACGACCAGCGCCAATTGCCAGGTTCTTCGGTGTGTGAAAGCGCGGCAGTGGCGCACGGCGGCAAGATCTCGCACCGTGGCCTGCAGGGTCTGGATGTCCATGTCGTCGTCTCCGGCCATGGGCGATGCCATCGGCGTGACGGGCATCTTGGCACCGGGCTGCGGGCCTATGCTGGGCCCGTGGCGAACCAAGGACACCCCATGCACGACCAGGCCCTGGTGCTGTTTTCCGGCGGGCAGGATTCGACCACCTGCCTGGACCGGGCGCCGCAGCGCTGCGCCCGCGTCGGATATCCGGCTTGCCTACGGCCAGCGCCACGCGGTGGAGATGGCCCTGCCGCCCCTGCAGGTGCTGGGCGGGTTGCGCCGCGCCTTTCCAGACTGGGCCGCGAGGCTGGGACGACGACCATGTGCTGGACCTGTCGCTGCTGGGGCGGATCAGCGACACCGCACTCACCAGCGGGCGCGCCATCGACCAGCAGGCCAATGGCCTGCCCAACACCTTCGTGCCCGGTCGCAACCTGCTCTTCCTGGGCTTTGCCGCCACCGTGGCCTACCGACGGGGCTTGAGCGTGCTGGTGGGCGGCATGTGCGAGACCGGATCCATCCGGCTACCCCGATTGCCGCGACAACCGCACCCTGAAGGCGATGCAGGTCGCGCTCAACCTGGGGCTGGACACTCGCCTGGTGGTCGAGACCCTATGTGGCTGGACAAGGCCGACACCTGGCGGCTGGCGCAGCTGGGCGGCCCGCCGCTGGTCGAGCTGATCCGCGAGCACCCACACCTGCTACCGCGGCGAACGCGGCCAGCGCCACCCCGGGGCTACGGCTGCGGGCGTGCCCGGCGTGCGCTGCGACAGCGCGGGTGGGAAGCCCATGCTGCGGCCGATTGACGTGGACAGCCTGGCCCTGCACGAAGGCATCCCCGGCGGCGTGCCGCTGAAGCTGTGGACGCGCGGCGTGCGGTGGAGGACGAGGCGCGCCGCCAGCTGGCGCGGCGCGGCTAGCGATCGTCTTCCATCACATCGCCGCCATGCCGTCGTGCATCGTGGGCATCGGCGCCACCGTGGGTCGGTGATCGCCACCGTCAAGGCCATCATCCCGGGCCGCGGTGGGCGTGGACATCGGCTGCGGGATGATGGCCGCCAGGACCACGCCGCGCGCGCCGAAGACCTGCCCGACAACCTGGGGCCCGCTGCGC
>JADJYX010000019.1 GCA_016719535.1 Rubrivivax sp.
CGCCCGCGCCGAACCGCCGCCGCCGCCACCCCGCCTGCCCCACGGTGCGCGGCACCAGCCGCGCGGGTGCCGATGCAGCGCCAGGTGCAGCAGCTGGTCTGGACCTACGGCGGGCTGATCGCGTTCGTGCTGGCCGCCGGCATCGGCTGGCAGGCCTGGCGCACGCGCCGCGAAGCGCCGCCCCCTTCAACCCCATCCGGAGCCCCGGCATGAATGCCCTCGAAGCCTTCCTCTACGAAATTTCCAAGTTCTTCCTCATGCCGGTGCTGGTGGTGCTGTGCGCGATGTTCCTGTTCGCGCTCTTCGCGCTGGGCACGCTGCTGTTCGACCTCGCCCTGCGCAAGCTGCGAGGGCATGCGCGCCAGCCGCTGCGGCAGTACCGCCAGCGCCACCGCAGGCCAATGCCGAGGCGGTGGAGCTGCACCTGCTCGTGCTCGAGCCGCTGCGCATCACCAGCCGGGTGCCGATGCTGGGCCTGGTGGCGACCATGATCCCGATGGGGCCCGGCGCTGGTGGCGGTGTCCGCGGGCAACGCGCAGGGCATCGCGCAGAATCTGGTGGTGGCCTTCGCGGCGGTGATCGTGGCGCTGATGGCCGCGGCCATCACCTCCACCGTGCTGTCGGTGCGGCGGCGCTGGCTGCTGGCCGAGCTCAATCAGCTGCTGCACGGCGCCACCGCGGGGGTGGTGCATGGCCGACCGTCTGCTGGCCGGCATCCTCGCCGACGACGACGATGGCGATGACCCGATCCTGTCGGTCGTCAACCTCATCGACGTCTTCTCTCGTCGTCATCGCGGTGCTGCTGATCGCGGTGCTGGAAAAATCCGCTCAACCCCTTGCAGACGCAGGATGCGGTCGTCATCAGGAATCCGGGCCAGCCGCAGATGGAGATGCTGGTGAAGAAGGGCAACGAAAGCCAGGCACTCCAAGGCCAGCGGCCAGATCGGCGAAGGCCAGGGCCAGAAGGCCGGCACGGCCTACCGGCTGAAGGACGGCAGCATGGTCTATGTTCCCGAGGCCGAAGCCGCGGCCAGCGCCGCGCCAAGGCCTTGATGCGCGCCGGCGATCGAGGCCATCGGGCGCCACGCCCCCGCAGACAACCCCGGCCGCGATGCGGCCATGACCGAAGAGAATTCCATGATCAAGTCCGGCACCCGCCGCATCGTCGCCGCCACGGCGCTCGCCTGTGCAGCTCGGCCGTCTTCGCCCAGACCACCGTCAAGGACGCCTTGGGTGCGCGGCACCGTCGCGCAGCAGAAGGCCACCGGCCTGTTTGCCCAGATCACCTCCGCAGGGCGGCAAGCTGGTCTCGGCCAGCTCGCCAGTGGCCGGCCTCGTGGAGATCCACGAGATGGCGATGGACGGCAGCGTGATGAAGATGCGCGCGCTGCCCGCCGGGCTGGACCTGCCCGCCGGCAAGACGGTGGACCTCAAGCCCGGTGGCTACCACGTCATGCTGATGGACCTGAAGCAGCAGGTGAAGGACGGCGACACCGTGCCCGTCACGCTGGTCATCGAGGGCAGGGACGGCAGGAAGGAGACGCTGGAGCTCAGGCCCCGGTGCGGCCGCTCAATGCGTCGGCTCCGATGCAGGGGCACAACACCGACGCGCACTGACGCGAACTGACGCGCACTGACGCGCGGCCCTATCACGCCAGCCAGTCCAGCAGCACGCGCTGAAAGCCCGCCGGGTCGTCGACCATGACCCAGTGCCCGGTGGGCATCTCCACCACCCGGCAGCCCGGCCGCGCCGCCAGCGCATGCGCCCAGGCGCGAGTGAAAGCAGTGGGCTTGCGCCGGCCGTAGACGAAGAGCATCGGCAGCGCCGGCTCGTCGGCGGCGAAGGCCTGGCCGCTCGGTACGAGCCGCTGGTGCCGGTCCAGGTGATCCAGTAGGTGGCCATGCACGCGCGGATGGGACCGGCCGGTACCGGCACGCGCAGCCGGGCGGCCATGCGCCGCGCCATCGTGTGGCCGAGGTCGCCGCCGACGATGAAGGCCAGCGCCAGCCACAGCTGGTAAGCGGCGATGCCGGCCTTGGCCTGCAGCGGCAGTTCGGCTCACATGCGCACGCGAGCCGGCATCGCCGATGTCCACGGCGGCGATGCGCCACCAGCGCCGGGTGCGCGCGCCAGAAGGCATTGCCGAAGACGCAGCCCCAGTCGTGCATCAGCAGCGTCACCGGCTGGCCGCCGGCGCGGGCTAGCACCACCTGATGCAGGCGGTCGACCAGATCGGCCAGCGCATAAGCCACGCGCTCCGGGGTCCTCGGGGGCGAAAGCCGGGCCAGGTGAGCGCACGCAGCGCCAGCGCGCGCGCAGCGCCGATACCGTCGTCCCACAGCGCGGCCGATCAGGCCAGCCGTGCAGCAGCACGATCGTGCCCGCGGGCGGGTCACCGTCGGGTTCGTCGGTCTGCACGGACAGGCCGGCGATGGTTTCGACGCGCGTCATCGGTGCATGCTATGCCACACTGGATGCGACTCCACAGCCCGCCCATCCTGCCCATGCCCGACCTCGACTACCAGGTGCGCGACGGCGTCGCCACCATCACCCTCAACCGACCGCACGCGCGCAACGCGCTGTCGGCCGACATGAAGGACGCGCTGACCATCGCCGCCGCCGCGGTGGCCGGCGACGAAGAGGTGCGCGCCGTCGTGCTGACGGGCGCCGGCGGCGTCTTCTGCGCCGGCGGCGACCTGCGCGGCATGGAAGAGGCGCGCGCCACCGCCACCGTGGAAAGCTGGCGCGAGCGCATGCGCGCCGTGCACCCGCTGATCCGCACCCTGGTCGAGCTGGACAAGCCGCTGATCGCCGCCGTCGACGGCGCGGCCTACGGCGCCGGCTTCACCGCGCTGATGGTCGACTTCGTGCTGGCCAGCCCGCGCGCGCGCTTCTGCCTGAGCTTCATGCGCGTGGGCCTGGTGCCCGACTTTGCCGCCCTGCGCACCCGCTGCCGCGCGTGGTGGGCGTGCAGCGCGCCAAGGAGCTGATGCTGTCGGCGCGCGAGGTGCCCGCCGACGAGGCGCTGCGGCTGGGCATCGCGATGGAGATCGTGCCCGCCGACGGCCTGCTGGCGCGGGCCCATGCGCTGGCGGCCAGCTTCCGCGGCGCCTCGCCGCTGGCCCTGGGCCTGATCAAGGCCGAGGTCGGCATGAGCCTGGCCACCGACCTGCGCACCGCGCTCGCCAACGAGGCCGACCACCAGGCGCTGTGCTTCGAGACCGACACGCACCGCACCGCGGTGCGGCGCTTTCTGGCCAAGGAGCCGGCGGCGTTTCAGTTTCCGGCGGCGCCGGCTGGCTGATCAACCCGCCCTCAGCACCCAGTAGCCGCCCTGCACCGGGTGCACCTCGTCGGCGCGCAGCGCGCCGCGCTCTTGGGCCGTCACCGCCAGGCCATGCTGTGCGGCGAGCGCGCGGATCGCCGCCTCGCCATGTGCATAGCGCAGGCTGGGCTGCAGCACGAAGGCCGCCTCGGCCGGTGCCGGCTCCACCGAGAAGGCCAGCAGCCCGCCCGGCCGCAGCACGCGCGCGATGCCGTCGAACACCGGCGCCAGGTCGCCGACATAGATGAAGACATCGGCGGCCACGATCAGGTCATGGCGCCCACCGGTCGTCATCAGGTGCTCGACCAGGTCAGCCTGGTGCAGCGCCTCGTAGACGCCGCGGCCGCGCGCGGCGTCGAGCATGGCGGCCGACAGGTCCACGCCCGCCAGCCGCGCCGCCAGCGGCCGCAGCAGCGGGCCGCACAGGCCGGTGCCGCAGCCGAGGTCGAGCGCCGATTCGAAAGACGCCGTGCCCGCGCCGACGATCAGCCGCTGCAGCACCTCGGGCGCACAGTAACCCAGCGTCTCGACCAGGTGCTGGTCGAAGGCCGGCGCATAGTCGTCGAACAGCCGCTGCACATACCAGCGCGGCGGCCGCGCCGGCGCCGCACCGCCGCGCAGGCCGGCCAGGTAGTAGGCATTGAGCTCGGGATCGTCGCCCAGCGCCAGCGCGCGCTCGAAGCTGGCCGCGGCCTGATCGATGCGGCCCAGGTCCTTCAGCGCCTGGCCACGCTGGCTCCAGGCCGGGCCATGGTCGTCGCGCAGCGCCAGGCAGCGCTCGTAGGCGGCCAGCGCGCCGGCGGCATCGCCCTGCTGGTGCCGCACCTGGCCGAGGTGGAACCAGGCCTCGGGGCGCGCCGGCGCGGCCTGCACCAGGCGCTCCAGGCTGGCCTGGGCCTCGGCCGGCTGCTGCAGTGCCTGCAGTGCCACGGCGCGGTGCCCCAGCGCATCGGCGTCGCCGGGCTCGGCCACGAGCACCTGGTCGAGCAGCGGCAGCGCCTCGGCGGGCCGGCCCTGGCGCAGCAGCGCCACCGCCAGGTTGAGCAGCGTCGACGGCCGGCCGGGCAGCAGCGCCAGCGATTCGCGCAGCGCGGCTTCGGCCTCGGCCGCGCGGCCGGCCTGCAGGTGGGCCAGGCCTTCGGTGAAGCGGTCGCGGGCGGCGGCGAAACGGGTCTCGTCGGTCATTCGCCGATTGTCGGCGCACGAAGTCGGTCAGTTGAACCACAGCGCTTCGCGCGATCCGCGATGCATGAAACGGCCGCCCCCCCTGGGGACCGGTCGCCACAGGCGACCAGGGGGAGCAGCAGTGGCAGCGGGCCGAACCCGATCCGGGTTTCCCGGTCGGGTTCGGTGCCCCCTCGGGGGGGCGGCCGCCAGGCGGCCGGGGGTGGTCAGTTTTACTTCAGCAGATGCGTGGCAGCGGCTCGCCGGTGGGCCAGTCGACGACGCGGCGGCCGCCCAGGCGCGTGGTCATCTGCACGAAGCGGTGCGGGTCGGCCTGCACGACGCCGAGGCGTGCGGCATCCATGCCCAGCGGGTGGGCACGCATCGCGGCCAGCACGGCGTCGGCTGCCGCGGGCGCGACGATGGCCACCAGCTTGCCTTCGTTGGCGATGTTCAGCGGGTCCAGGCCCAGCAGTTCGCAGGCCGCTGCCACCTGCGGGCGCACGGGGATGGCGGCCTCGTCCAGCAGCAGGCCCACCGCCGACTGGCGCGCGATCTCGTTGAGCGTGGCCGCCAGGCCGCCGCGCGTGGGGTCGCGCAGCGTGCGCACCGCGCCTTCGGGCACGGCGGCCAGCATGGCTGCCACCAGGCCGTGCAGCGCGGCGCTGTCGCTGACGATGGCGGTGTCGAAGGCCAGGCCCTCGCGCTGAGACAGCACCGCCACGCCATGGTCGCCGATCGGGCCCGACAGCAGCAGCACGTCGCCCGCACGCGCGTTGGCGCCGCCGATGTCGCGGCCCACCGGCAGGGCGCCGAGGCCGGTGGTGGTGATGAAGACGCCGTCGGCCTGGCCGCGCGCGACGACCTTGGTATCGCCGGTAACCACGGCCACGCCGGCTGCACGCGCGGCGGCGGCCATCGACGCGGCGATGCGCTGCAGCTCGGCCAGCGGCAGGCCTTCCTCGAGGATGAAGCTGGCCGACAGCGCCAGCGGCACGGCGCCCATCATCGCCACGTCGTTGACCGTGCCGTGCACCGCCAGGCTGCCGATGTCGCCGCCCGGGAAGAAGCGCGGCGTCACCACATGGCCATCGGTGGCCATCACCAGGCGGTGGCCGGGCGGCAGGTCGAGCACGGCGCCGTCGTCACCGCGGCGCAGGGCCGGATTGTCGAAGGCGCGCATGAAGAGCTCGTCGACCAGCTGCGCCGCCGCGCGCCCGCCGGCGCCGTGGTTCATGTCGATCACGCCGTGGCGCAGGTCCAGCGGCCGCACGTAGTCGGGTTTGCGGGTCATGCAGCCCCCTGGGCGCTGCGCGCCGTCTCCCCAAGGGGGAGCGAGCCCGACCGGGCAACCCGGATCGGGCTCATTAGGCCACCACCGGTATGTCGCGCCAGCGGCCGTAGGCGTAGTGCGCCGCGCACGCGCCTTCGGACGACACCATGCAGCTGCCGAGCGGGTTTTCGGGCGTGCACACGCTGCCGAACAGCGTGCAGTCGGTGGGCTGCTTCACGCCGCGCAGGATGGCGCCGCATTCGCACTTCGGGTGGTCGGCCACGGGCTGGTAGGCCAGGCCGAAGCGACGCTCGGCGTCGAAATCGGCGTAGGCCGCGCGCAGCCGCAGCGCGCTCGCCGGCAGCGTGCCCAGGCCGCGCCATTCGAAGGATTCGCGCCGTTCGAACACCTCGTCCATCACCGCCTGCGCGGCGCGGTTGCCGTCGCGCGTGACGGCGCGGGTGAATTCGTTTTCGGCCTCGGCGCGGCCCTCGTTGACCTGGCGCACCAGCATGCGCACGGCCTGCATCACGTCCAGCGGCTCGAAGCCGGCGATCACCACCGGCTTGCCATGCGCACGCGCCAGGTCCTCGTAGGGCCGGCTGCCGATGACGATGCTGACATGCGCCGGCCCGATGAAGCCGTCCAGCGCCACCGGCCCGGGCGCGGTGAGGATGTGCGTGATGGCCGGCGGCGTCAGCACGTGGCAGCACAGCACGCTGAGGTTGCGCAGGCCCTCGGCGGCGGCCTGGCGGATCAGCAGCGCCGTCGGCGGCGTGGTGGTCTCGAAGCCGATGGCGAAGAAGACCACCTCGCGCTGCGGCTGCGCGTGCGCGATCGCCAGCGCGTCGGCAGGCGTGGTCACCATGCGCACGTCGCCGCCGCGCGCGCGCGCCTTCAGCAGGCTCAGGCCCCGCGAGGCTGGCACGCGCAGGGTATCGGCATAGGTGCAGACGATGGCACCACGGTCGAGCGCCAGGTGGATGGCCTGGTCGATGCGGCCCACCGGCAGCACGCACACCGGGCAGCCGGGGCCGTGGATCAGGCGCACCGCGTCGGGCAGCAGCGCGGCGATGCCGTGGCGCGCGATGGCATGCGTGTGGCCGCCGCAGAATTCCATGAAGCGGTAGGTCCGCCCGGGCTGCAGTTCGGCGGCGATGCATGCCGCCAGGTGGCGCGCACGTTCGCCGTCGCGGAATTCGTCGACATATTTCATGGCGACTTCATGGCGAGGGAGGCCGCGCCAGCTCGGCAAACAGGGCCAGCGTGGCCTCGGCCTCCTCGGGGTCGAGCAGACCGATGGCATGGCCGACATGCACGATGACGTGGTCGCCCACCTTCGCCTCGGGCACCAGCGCCAGCGACACACGCTGGCGCACGCCGCCGAGGTCGACGAGGGCCTGCTCGCCGGCCAGCCGTTCGATCACGCGTGCGGGCAGGGCCAGGCACATGGTTCAGTCCACCATCGTGGCCAGATCGGCGGCATGCGGGGCGGCCACCCGCTGCAGCGCGGCCACCCAGGCCTGGCCCAGCGCCAGGCCGGCATCGCCACAACCGGCCGCGCGCGGTGCATGCACCGTCAGGCCTGCGGCCTGCAGGCCCGCGGTGACCTCGGCCGCCAGCAGGCGGTTGGCAAAGCACCCGCCACCGAGCGCGACCTGTGTCGCGCCGACAGCCGCCGCGGCATCGACCGCGGCGTGCACCAGGCCCTGTCCCAGCGCGAGGTGAAAGCGCGCCGCGCCGCGGCCGGGGTCCGGCTCGTCGGCCAGCGCCGCCACCAGCGGCAGCAGGTCCAGCGAGGGCGGCGGCAGGTCGGGCCGACGGCCGCTTGCCAGCCAGCGGCTGGCCGCGGCTTCGAGCGCCATCGCCGCCTCGGCCTCGTGCGACTGGCGCAGCGACAGGCCGAGCAGCGCCGCGGCAGCGTCGAACCAGCGCCCGGCGCTGCTGCTGCGTGGGGCGTGCAGGTCGCGGTCCAGCAGCTGGCGCAGGCCGCGCACGAGCGGCTCGCCGACCTGCGGCGCGAAGCGCGGCCCGATGTCGTCGGCGCGGCCGGCGGCGTGCAGCACGGCCGCGGCCCCCCGCCAGGGTTCACGCGCCGCGGCGTCGCCACCCGGCTGTGCCAGCCGCGGCAGGTGGGCCATGCGATTGCAGCGCGCGCCGGCCACATGCAACACCTCACCCCCCCAGGCCTGGCCGTCGGCGCCGAGGCCGAAACCGTCGAGCGCCAGGCCGATCAGGGGGTCGTCGCCCAGGCCACCTTCGGCCTGCACCACGCCCAGGTGCGCATGGTGGTGCTGCACCGCCAGCGCCGGCACGCCCAGCCGCTGCGCCCAGCCGAGCGCGGCGCGCGTGCTCGCAAAGTCGGGGTGCAGGTCGTGGGCCACGGCGGCGATGGGGCCGTCCGCACGGTCGACCAGCGTCGCCAGCGACGCCTCCAGCGCCATGCAGGCGTCGGGCGAAGCCAGGTCGCCGTGCAGCGGCGACCACCACGCCGTGCGGCCATCGAGCAGCAGCGCGCGGTTTTTCAGGAAGGCGCCGCAGGCCAGCACCCGCGCCGGTGCGGCCTGCGGCAGGGCCTGCGGCTGCAGCACGGTCACGCCGGAGCCTCCGCGCCGGCCAGCAGCCAGTCGAGCCAGGCGTCGAGCCCGATGCCGGTCTTGGCCGACAGCAGCAGCACCTCGATGCCCGGGTTGACGCGCTGGGCGTAGCCGATGCACTGCGCGACATCGAAGTCGACATGCGGCAGCAGGTCGGTCTTTGTGATCACCATCAGCCGCGCGGCGGCGAAGAGGTCGGGGTATTTGAGCGGCTTGTCGTCGCCTTCGGTCACCGACAGCATGACCACCTTGGCGTCTTCGCCCAGGTCCCACAGCGCGGGGCAGACGAGGTTGCCGACGTTCTCGATGAAGAGCAGCGCGGGGTCATGGGCGTGGCCGTCGTCATGGGCATGGCCGTGGTGATGACCGTGACGATGGCCGTGGTCATGGAGGGGCAGTCGCGCGAAGGCCTCGGCCACCATCGGCGCATCCAGGTGGCAGCCCTTGCCCGTATTGACCTGGATCGCCGGCACGCCGGTGGCGCGGATGCGGTCGGCATCGCGACTGGTCTGCTGGTCGCCTTCGATCACCGCCAGCGGCAGCGCAGAGGCGCGCCGGCGCAGCGCATCGAGCGTGGCGCACAGCAGCGTGGTCTTGCCCGACCCGGGGCTGGAGACGAGGTTGAAGGTGCGCACGCCATGCGCCGCGAAATGCGCACGGTTGGCATCGGCCACCGCCTGGTTGGCGCCCAGCACGTCGGCTTCGAGGCGGATCGTGCGCTCGGCACTCATCCCCGGCACCGACACCCGCGCCGGCCCGGCGCCGTAATGCAGGTCGCCGGTGGCGGCGTTGACCACGGCCCCGACCGCGGGCCCTGCGCCGGGCTGTCCACATCCGCACACCACGCACATCGTCGCCTCCTCTCAGTCCGCCACCAGCAGCTCGACCACGCGCAGCGCGCTGCCGCCGGTGGGCCGCAGGCCGAAGCCGCCGCAGCGCGGGCAGGCATCGGTGCGCGCGGCCATGGCCACCGTGGCCGCGCAGGCGGCGCACCAGGCCTGGCCCGGCGGTTCGTCGATCACGATGTCGGCCCCATCCAGCCGCGTGCCGGGTGCGATGGCCTCGAGCGCAAAGCGCAGCGCGCGCACCTCCACGCCGGCCAGCGCGCCGGCCTCGAGCGTGAGCCGACGCACGCGCACGAAGCCCTCGCGCGCGGCGGCGGCGTCGACCAGTTGCAGCACGTTTGCGGCCAGGCTCATCTCGTGCATGCGGCCATCGTACAAGGCCCGGCACCGTGGGGGCTTGATGCGCCGGCCATGCGTCAGCGGTTGAGCGCCTTCAGCGCCGCCTTGATGCCTTCGCTGACGCCAATGTCAGCCGGCAGCGATTTCAGCGCCGAGGCGGCCTCCTTCTCGCTGTAGCCCAGCGCCACCAGCGCCTGCACGATGTCGCTGCCGGCCCCGGTGGGGGCGGCGGCCGCGGGGGGCAGCGCCAGGTCGGGGCCGAGCCTGCCCTTGAGCTCCAGCAGCAGCCGTTCGGCCGTCTTCTTGCCGATGCCCGGCACCTTGACCAGCCGCGCGCCGTCCTGCACCGACACCGCCTGCGCCAGCTCGGCCACGCTCAGGCCCGACAGCACCGACAGCGCGGTGCGCGGCCCCACGCCGCTGATCTTCACCAGCTGGCGGAAGGCATCGCGCTCGGGCGCGGTGAGAAAGCCGAACAGCACCTGCGCGTCCTCGCGCACGACGAAGTGCGTGAGCAGCACCACGCGCTGGCCGAGATCGGGCAGGTTGAAGAAGGTGCTCATCGGCACGTCGACCTCGTAGCCGATGCCACCCACGTCCACCAGCACCTGCGGCGGTGCCTTGCCGGCCAGCAGGCCGCTGAGTCGTCCGATCATGGCGCCGATTATTGGCCGCGCGCCGACGCCGAGCGCCACGCCGTGGGCGTGAGCCCGGTGTGGCGCTGGAACCAGCGCGTGAAATAGCCGGCGTCGGCAAAGCCCAGGCCGATGGCCACCTGCTTGACGCTCATCGCCGTATAGCCCAGCTCGCGCTGCGCCTCCAGCAGCAGCCGGCCATGCAGCACGCCCAGCGCCGAATGCCCCAGCACGCGGTGGCACACGCGGTTGAGCTGCGTCGGCGTGATGCCGATCTGCGTCGCCAGCTCGGCCAGCCCAGGCTGCTGGCGCAAGCGCGCCTCCACCAGCGCCTGGAAGCGCTGCACATGCTGCCGGGCGCGCGCCGCCGGGCGTCGGCCGCGGCGGCGGGGGCCGCGCCGGCGCGGGCGAGCTCCAGCAGCAGCCGGCGCAAGCCGGTGTCGAGGGCGGCGGCTCGCCAGGCGCCCATGTGCCGGTAATCGGCACGCAGCGCCTGGGCCGCGCGCAGCAGTGCCGGCGGCGCCGGTGCGGTGACGCGCAGCGCATCGAGCGCGCCGCGCCAGGCGGTGCCGGCGCCCACCAGGGCCGGCAGCTGGCGCTCGGCCAGCGTGATGACCATGCCATCGACGTCGGGCTCGAAGCGAAAGCCGTGCACGACCATCGCCGGCACGCCGATCGCGCAGGGCCCCTGCAGGCGATGCTGCGCGCTGTCGAGCCGGGCCTGCACGACGCCGCGCGCGATGACCAGAATTTGAAACAGCGAGGCATGCCGGCGCGGGCGGATCTCCCACTCGTGCAGGCGGCTGCGCTGCGCGATCGTCTCCAGGTGCAGCAGGTCGGGCAGGCCCGACGGCTGGGCCTCGCCATACAGCGTGTAGGCCGGCAGCGGCACCGGGCGCGGCGGTGCGGCGGGCGCATCGGGGGTGCGGTCGGCTCGCGGCATGATGTTCGAAATGTCCAAATCCTGGTGCCGATTGTCCATGTGCCGGTGCTTGGCGCAGGGCCGCGCTGGCCCTAGGCTTGCCATCCGTCAAAACAATCCGGAGACACGCCATGCGAACCCAGGTCGCGATCATCGGTGCCGGCCCCTCGGGCCTGCTGCTCGGCGCCCTGCTGCACAAGGCCGGCATCGACAACGTCATCGTCGAGCAGCGCAGCGGCGACTATGTGCTGAGCCGCATCCGCGCCGGCGTGCTGGAGCAGGTGGCGATCGACCTCTTCGACGAGGCCGGCGTCGGCGCGCGCATGCATGCCGAGGGCCTGCCGCACGACGGCTTCGACATGGTCTATGCCGGCCAGCGCCACCGCATCGACCTCTTCGGCCTGACCGGCAAGCGCGTCATGGTCTACGGCCAGACCGAGATCACGCGCGACCTGATGGACCACCGCCAGGCCATCGGCCGCCCCATCGTCTACGAGGCCGACAACGTGCGCCTCCACGGCTGGGACGCCGACAGGCCCTGGGTCAGCTATACGAAGGACGGCGTCGAGCAGCGTCTGGACTGCGACTTCATCGCCGGCTGCGACGGCTTCCACGGCGTGTGCCGCGCCAGCGTGCCCGGCGGCGCCATCACCCAGCACGAGAAGGTCTACCCCTTCGGCTGGCTGGGCCTGCTGGCCGACGTGCCGCCGGTGCACCACGAGCTGATCTACGGCCATACCGAGCGCGGCTTCATGCTCGCCAGCATGCGCAGCCACACGCGCGTGCGCTACTACATCCAGTGCGGGCTGCACGAGAAGGTGGAGGACTGGTCCGACGAGGCCTTCTACGACGAATTCCGCCGTCGGCTGCCGGCAGAGGACGCGGCCAGGCTGGTCACCGGGCGCTCGATCGAGAAGAGCATCGCGCCGCTGCGCAGCTTCGTCGCCGAGCCGCTGCGCTTCGGCCGCCTGTTTCTGGCCGGCGACGCCGGCCACATCGTGCCGCCCACCGGCGCCAAGGGCCTGAACCTGGCGGCCAGTGACGTGGCGCTGCTGTCGCGCGGGCTGATCGAGCATTACGCCGAGCGCAGCAACGCCGGCATCGACCACTATTCGCAGCGCGCGCTGGCGCGCATCTGGAAGGCCGAGCGCTTTTCCTGGTGGTTCACGCAGCTGATGCACCTGCTGCCCGAGAACGGCAGCTTCGGGCTGAAGATGCAGATGGCCGAGCTGGACTATCTGTTCGGCAGCGAATCGGCACAGCGCGTGGTGGCCGAGAACTACGTGGGGCTGCCGATCGGGTGAGGCGGCCGCGCGGGCAGACCCGCGCAGGCACAGCGACCGGCGTGGCCTGTCCTGCCCGGTGGTGCCCGCCCTCCGGCAAACCCCGCTTGTCGGCGACCCTGCGGCTGGCGCATGCTGCATGGGTTTGCCCATCCGACGGAGACCCACCTTGTCCATCATCAAATTCGCCCTGTCCGCCGCCGCCCTGGCGGCCCTGCTTTCCACCGCCGCCCAGGCCCAGCAGGCGCCGCTCAAGGTCGGCTTCATGCTGCCGGCCACAGGCACCTTCGCGGCCCTGGGCGACGCCATCGAGAAGGGCTTCAAGCTCTATGTCGACGAGCAGGGGGGCAAGCTCGGCGGCCGCGAGATCCGGTATTTCAAGGTCGACGACGAGAGCGACCCCGCCAAGGCCACCGACAACGTCAACAAGCTGATCAAGCGCGACCAGGTCGACGTGGTCGTGGGCACCGTGCATTCGGGCGTGGCGCTGGCGATGGCGCGTGCGGCCAGGAAAGCAAGACGCTGCTGATCGTGCCCAACGCCGGCGCCGACGCCATCACCGGGCCGCTGTGCGCGCCAATATCCTGCGCAGCAGCTTCAGCAACTGGCAGCCCGGCTATGCCAGCGGCGTGATGGCGACGCAGAAGGGCTACAAGCGCGCGATCACCATCTTCTGGAACTATGCCGCCGGCCAGGAATCGGCCAAGGGCTTCACCGAGGCCTTCACCAAGGGCGGCGGGCAGATCGTCAAGGAGCTGACGCTGCCCTTCCCCAACGTCGAATTCCAGGCCCTGCTGACCGAGATCGCGGCGCAGAAGCCCGATGTCGTCTTTGCCTTCTTCGCCGGCGCCGGCGCCGCCAAATTCGTCAAGGACTACGACGCCGCCGGGCTGCGCAAGGTGGCGCCGCTGATCGGCTCGGGCTTCCTCACCGACGGCGTGCTCGAGGCCCAGGGTGCTTCGGCGCAGGGCCTGCAGACGGCGCTGCACTATGCCGATGGCATCGACACCCCGCGCAACAACGCCTTCCGCAACAAATATGCGGTGACCTACAAGGCGCAGCCCGACGTCTATGCCGTGCAGGGCTACGATGCCGCCGCCATCCTGGGCGCGGGCCTGAGCGCGGTGAAGGGCGACTTCAAGCAGCGCGACGCCATGGTCGCCGCCATGCGCAAGGTGCAGATCGACAGCCCGCGCGGCAAGTACACGCTGTCGGCGTCGCACAACCCGGTGCAGGATTTCTACATCCGCGAGGCCAAGGGCCGCGAAAACGTCATGACCGGCATCGCCGTCAAGGTGCTGGCCGACCCGGGGCGCGGCTGCCGCATGTGAGAGCGTGAGATCCGGCGCGGCCGGCGCCGGCGCCGGCTTCAGGTCGTGCCGGCGCCGGCCGAAATGGCACCGATGACGGCCCCCGCTCTGGCATCGCAGTCGCCACCCCCCAAGGCCGCCGGCAGGCCCGACCGTCGGCCTGCGCTGTCGATCCGCGGCATGCTGCTGACCGCCATCGTGGTCGGCGTGGTGCTGCCCGCGCTGATGGTGCTGCTGCTCGACCAGCACCTGGCCCGCCGCACGCTGGAACCCGTGGTGCAGAACAACCGCGCCGCCATCCTGGCGCAGTCGTCGGTGGCGCTGACCGCGGCCGCGTGGTCGCTCAACCTCGCGGTCATCGAGCAGGTGGTCGAGCGCATCCTGCAGGAGCCCTCGGTCTGCGGCGTCGACGTGCTCAACCTGCAGCCCTTCACCGACCAGCCGACCGCCGGGCCGAAGGCGGTGAGCCGCCAGCAATGCCCGCCGGGCACGTCGACGGTGACCCTGGAAGGCCCGGTGCTGCACGAGGGGCAACAGGTCGCCCGCCTGCGCCTGGTCTTCGACGGCACCGAGATCGACCACCAGCTGGCCGAGCGCCGGCGCGTGATGGTGACGCTGGTCACCGTGCAGGTGCTGGTCGGCGTGCTGGTGCTGGCCGGCGTGCTGTCGCAGCGGCTGCTGCGCCCGATCGACCGCCTGAAGGAACAGGCCGGCCAGCTGGCCGCGCGCGAGCCCATGCCCGACTACAACTGGCCGCGCGGCGACGAGCTGGGCGAGCTGGGCCAGCACCTGAATACCGTGCACGCGCAGATCCGCGGCCTCATCAGCGAGCTCGAGGGCAAGAACGAGCAGCTGCACCGCATGGCGATGTACGACCACCTGACCGGACTGCCCAACCGCACGCTGCTGCGCGAGCTGTTCGTGCGCGAGGCGGGGTTGTCGCGCCGCAGCGGCACGCCGCTGTCGCTGCTGTTCATCGACCTCGACCAGTTCAAGTCGGTCAACGACCGCTTCGGCCACGCTGCCGGCGACGAGCTGCTGCGCAGCACCGCGCAGCGCATCCGCGCCACGCTGCGTGATGCCGATCTGGTCTGTCGCGTCAGCGGCGACGAGTTTCTGGTGCTGCTGTCCAGTGCCGACGCCTGGGAGCAGGTGCAGGCCGCCGCCGACCGCCTGGTCGAGGCGGTGCAGCAGCCGCTGATCCTGCCGACGGCCACCGAGCCGGTGCGCGTCGGCGCCAGCATCGGCGTGGCGGTCTTTCCGCAGGACGGCGCCGATTTCGACGCGCTGGTGCGCGCTGCCGACGTGGCGATGTACCGCAGCAAGGAGCTGGGCCGCGGCCGCAGCAGCTTCTACCACCCCGACATGGATGCCCGGCTGCGCGCGCGCCTGACCTCGAGCGCGAGCTCGGCCAGGCGATCGAGCAGGGCGAGTTGCGGCTGCACTACCAGCCGGTGATCGACGCGCGCGACGGCCGCATCGTCGGCGCCGAGGCCCTGGTGCGCTGGCAGCACCCGCGCCGCGGCCTGCTCGGCCCCGACGCCTTCATCGAAACGGCCGAGTCCACCGGCCTCGTGCGCCCGCTCGGGCGCTGGGTGCTGCAGGCAGCCTGCGCACAGCTGGCGGCGTGGCACGCGCAGGGCCTCGGCGCCTTGCAGATGGCCGTCAACGTGTCGGCGCTGCAGTTGCGCGAGGCCCGCTTCGTCGCCGACGTGCGGCAGATGCTCGACCGCTACGGCCTGCGCAGCGGCGCGCTCATCCTCGAGCTGACCGAGAGCACGCTGCTCGACGACAGCGAAGGCGCGCTGCGCGCCGTGGCCGCGCTGCGCCAGACGGGCGTGCAGCTGGCGGTGGACGATTTCGGCACCGGTTATTCGTCGCTGGCGGCGCTCAAGCTCGTGCGCCCCGACCGCGTGAAGATCGACCGCGGCTTCGTGCAAGGGCTGCCGCAAGGCATCGACGACGCCACGCTGGTGGGCGCGATGTTCGGCATGGCCGACGCGCTCGGCATCGAGGTGGTGGCCGAGGGGTCGAGACCGCCGGCCAGCGCGACTGGCTGCTGCAGCGCGGCGGCCACCTGCAGCAGGGCTGGCTGTGGTCGCGCGCGGTGCCGGCCGAGGACTTCGAAGCGCTGCTGCAGGCGCGCGCCGGCTGATCGACGCTGCGGCGCCGGGTGCAGAATCGCCCGCGTCGCGGCCCGCGGGCCGCTCGTCGGAGTCCACCCATGCACCTTTCCCCATCCCGGCTGCGTCGCGGCCTGACCCTGGCCGCACTCGGCCTGCTGGCCGGCGTCGCCGGCGCCCAGACCACGGCCGCCGCCTGGCCGAGCAAGACGGTGCGCCTGCTGGTCGGTTTTCCGCCCGGCTCCACGCCCGACGTGGCGGCGCGCATCCTCGCCGAGGGACTGGCCAGGCGGCTGGGCCAGAACGTGGTGGTCGAGAACAAGCCCGGTGCCAGCGGCAACATCGCCGCCGACCAGGTGGCCAAGGCGACCGATGACCACACGCTGGGCGTCGTCATCAACGGCAACCTGACCTCGGCCAGGCTGCTCAACCCCCGGCTGCCCTTCGATCCGGCGAAGGACTTCAGCCTGCTGTCGCTGCTGACCACCGCGCCGCTGGTGCTGGTGACGCCGCCCAACCAGCCCGCGGGCGCCGACTTCTTCCTGGCCGCGCGCAATGCCGGCAGCAAGTGGAGCTACGGCTCGGTGGGCATCGGCTCGGTCGGCCACCTGGGCGTGGAATACCTGAAGATGCGCGCCGGCAATTTCGACGCCGTGCACGTGCCCTACAACGGCAACCCGGCGGCCATCACGGCGCTGATGCAGGGTCAGATCCAGATGGCGCTGATCCCGCCCGGCCTGGCGCTGCCGCAGGTCAAGGCCGGCAAGCTCAAGGCCATCGGCCTGACCGCCGGCCGCAGCACGCTGGCGCCGGAGCTGCCGTCGCTGCGCGAGGCCGGCGTCAACAATTTCGACCTCGAGGTGTGGACGGCGCTGGTCGGCCCGGCCTCCCTGAGCAAGGCCGCGCAGGACCGCCTGGCGCGCGAGGTGCCGGCGCTGGTGCGTGACGGCGAGGCGCGCCAGAAGCTCTTCAACGCCGGCTGGCAGGCGCAGGGCACGGCGCCCGAGGCGCTGAAGCTGCGCGTGAAGAGCGAGGCGGCGATCCTGGGCGGCATCATCGCGATGCGCGGCATCAAGGCGGAGTGACCACCCCCCCCGAAGCGCCTTCGGCGCCTCCCCCCAGGGGGCGCCGCCAGCGGCCTGGCAGAGCCAGTTCCGCGGCGGCCGCTCGGAGGGGCCGCCGTCATCGAGCCGGCGCGCGCCACCGAGGTCTTCGGCGAGTTCGACGTCTGCGTGCTCGGCGGCGGCCCGGCCGGGCTGGCGGCGGCGGTGAGCGCGGCGCGCGGCGGCGCGCGCACGCTGCTCGTCGAGCGTTATGGTTTCCTCGGCGGCATGGGCACCGCCGGCGGGGTGACCAACTTCGCCGGCCTGTACGGCCGCCGCGGCGGCCGCATGCAGCAGCTGGTGCGCGGCGTGGTCGACGACCTGCTCGAGCGCATCGATCGCCTGGGCGGGCTCAACCAGCCGCAGGACGGGCTGCAAGGCCGCATCCGCGTGCGCAGCTACGACACCTCGGCCTACAAATGCGCGGCCGACGACTGGCTGCTGGGTGCCGGCGTGCAGTTGCTGTTCCACGCGCTGGCGGTGGGTGCGCTGATGGACACGCCGCGCGCCGGCGCGCGGGTGGACGGCAACCGCATCGACGCGCTGCTGGTCGAGACGCGATCGGGCCGGCGTGCCATCCGTGCGCGCGAATTTGTCGATGCCTCGGGGGACGCCGACCTCGCGCATTTCGCCGGCGTGCCCTACGAGCTGGGCGACGGACAGGGCAGCGCGCTCTTCCCGAGCACGATGGCACGCATCGGCAACGTCGATGCCGACCGCGCCCAGGCCGCGATCGGCGAGTTCAAGGCCATCGACGCGCTGATGGCCGCCGCCGCCGACCGCTACCGCTTCCCGCGCAGCGGCGCCATCCTGCGCCCGCAGCGCAACCCGCGCGAGTGGCGCGCCAACGTCACCCAGCTGGCCAACGAACGAGGGCAGGCGGTGGACGCCACCGACGCGCGCCAGCTCAGCGCCGCCGAGGTCGAAGGCCGGCGCCAGATCGTCGAATACCTGCGCTTCCTGCGTGCCGAGGTGCCGGGCTTCGAGGCTGCAGAGCTGGTGGAGATCGCGCCGCAGGTCGGCATCCGCGAGTCGCGCCGCATCGTCGGCGCCTATGCGCTGACCGGCGAGGACGTGCTCGGCGGCGCGCATTTCGACGACGTCATCGGCCTCAACAGCTGGCCGGCCGAGCAGCATGTGGCCGGGCGCATCGAATGGGGCTTCGCGCGCGATGCCGACAACGCCTACAACCACCTGCCCTGGCGCATGCTGGTGCCGCAGCGCGTGGTCAACCTGCTGGTGGCGGGCCGCTGCGCGTCGATGGAACATGTGGGCCAGAGCGCGGCGCGCGCCAGCGGCGGCTGCTTCGTGATGGGCCAAGCCGCCGGCACCGCGGCTGCGCTGCGCGTGGCCGGGCGCTTCAGCGTGCCGGCGCTGCAGGCGGCGCTGCGCGATGCCGGCGCGGACCTCGACGACGGCCCCTAGAACGGCCCGCTGGACAGCCAGCGCTCGATCTGCGGCTGGCGGTCGTTGCCCCAGAAGGGCTCGCCATCGACGATGAAGAAGGGCGCGCCGAAGACGCCGGCGGCGATGGCTTCCTCGTTGGCGCGTTTCAGGCGGTCCTTCCAGACCGGGTCGTTCCACACCGCCTCGGCCGCGTCGGCATCGAGCCCGGCCCCGGCCGCCACCGCCTTCAGCGTGGCGGCGTCGTTGAGCGGCAGGCCGCGCTGGAAGACCGCCGCCAGCCCGGCACGCGCCCACTCGGCGGCGGCCGCCTCACCGCGGGTGTCCTTCAGCCACCAGAAGATGCGGGCGGCGTTCTGCGTCGGGATCGGGAAGGGCTCCGGCAGCCGGCAGGGCAGGCCGTGGAAGCGCGCCGAGCGCGCGAAGTCGCGCACCGAATAGTCGCGCTTGATCGGGTAGGCCACCGGGCTCTTCAGTTCGGCGGCCTGGAAGGTCACGCCCAGCAGGATGGCCTGGCGGTCGACCGTGCGGCCGTGGCGCGCGGCCAGGGCGTCGATCCACGCGCTGGCGATGTACGAGTAGGGCGACGAGAAGTCGAAATAGAAGCGGACGGGGGTGTTCATGGCGCCACCATACACTGCCGCGATGCACGTCAAGCAGCTCGGCCGGCAGCCCTATGCCGGCATCGAACAGGCCATGCGCGACTTCACGGCAGCCCGCGGCCCCGATACCGCCGACGAGCTCTGGCTGGTCGAGCACGATCCGGTCTTCACCCAGGGCGTGGCCGGTCGGCCCGAGCATGTGCTGGGCGCCGGCAGCATCCCGGTGGTGCAGACGCAGCGCGGTGGCCAGGTCACCTACCACGGGCCCGGGCAGGTGGTGGCCTACCCGCTGGTGGACCTGGCGCGGCTGGGCATCTACGTCAAGGAATATGTCTTCCGGCTGGAAGAAGCGGTGCTGCGCACGCTGATCGGGGTCGGCGTCACCGGCCACCGCGTGCGCAGCGCGCCGGGCATCTACGTGCGCCTGGCCGACCCCTTCGACCATGCCGCGCTGCCAGCAGCGCAGCCGGGGCAGGACCCGTTCGCGGGCCTGGGCAAGATCGCCGCCCTGGGCATCAAGGTCACGCGGCACTGCGCCTACCACGGGCTGGCGCTGAACGTCGCGATGGACCTCGAACCCTTCTCGCGCATCAACCCCTGCGGCTATGCCGGCCTGCCGACGGTCGACCTGCGCGCGCTGGGCGTGGCGGTGGCCTGGGACGACGCGGCCGCGCAGCTGTCGCGGCAGTTGCAGCGGCTGCTGGCGCCGGTCTGACACCGGCAGCGCCGATTCTGCGCTGGCACGTGCCGGCTCAGGGCTTGACGGCCACGGCGACCGCCGCGCCCGTGCCGGCCGCGGCGGCGATCCAGTCGCGCAGCTGGTGCGGCGCGGCATCCCACTGGCTGCCGTAGAGCTGCGGGCCGTAGCGGTGCATGGCCAGTGCGATGCGGGCGGCTTCGGCATGGCCACCGCTGGCCAGCTTGACGAAACGGCCGTAGGCGGCGGGGTAGCGGCCGTCCTGGTAGGCCTGCATCGCGGCCTCGAAACTCTGCTCGGGATGCAGCGCGCCCTGTGCCTGGGCGGCGACGCCAGCGACGACCAGCGGGGCCAGGACGGCCAGACGGGCCAGGCGGGACAGCAGGCGGGCGGTGGTGTGGATCGTGGTCATGGCGTGCTCCTGGATCTTGGTTTCGGGTGGCTCGGCATCGGTGTCTGCCGATGGGTGCACTGTCCGCCTCGAGCCACGCTGGCGTCCTGAAAGCGACTGAATCAACGCTGAAACCTGCGCCGCTGCCGTCGGCACCCTGTCAGCAGGGTGAAGGAGGGGGATCGATAAAATCGAGGCCTTCCATCCCCTGGCGCAGCACCCCATGAGCACGGCCTACGACCCCACCGCCAAGCAGAAGTCGCAGGCCAAGACGAGCCGCATCCCGATCAAGGTGGTGCCGGCCGAGGTGCTGAAGAAGCCTGCGTGGATCCGCGTCAAGGCCGGCAGCCCGAGCACGCGCTTCTACGAGATCAAGCAGATCCTGCGCGAGCACCAGCTGCACACGGTGTGCGAGGAAGCCAGCTGCCCGAATATCGGCGAGTGCTTCGGCAAGGGCACGGCCACCTTCATGATCATGGGCGACAAGTGCACGCGGCGCTGCCCGTTCTGCGACGTCGGCCACGGCCGCCCCGACCCGCTGGACGCGGCCGAGCCGGAGAACCTGGCGAAGACGATCGCCGCGCTGAAGCTCAGATATGTCGTCATCACCAGCGTCGACCGCGACGACCTGCGCGACGGCGGCGCGGCGCACTTCGTCGACTGCATCCAGAAGGTGCGCGTGCTGTCGCCGGCGACGCGGATCGAGATCCTGACGCCCGACTTCCGCGGCCGCGACGACCGTGCGCTGGCCATCCTGAAGGCCGCGCCGCCGGACGTGATGAACCACAACCTCGAGACCATTCCGCGCCTGTACAAGGAGGCGCGGCCGGGCTCGGACTACCAGTTCTCCTTGAGCCTGCTGAAGAAGTTCAAGGACGAGGTGCCCGGCGTGCCCACCAAGAGCGGCCTGATGGTCGGCCTGGGCGAGACCGACGACGAGATCCTGGCGGTGATGCGCGACATGCGCGCGCACGGCATCGACATGCTGACCATCGGCCAGTATCTGGCGCCCAGCGGCCACCACCTGCCGGTGCGCCGCTACGTGCACCCCGATACCTTCGCGATGTTCGAGCGCGAGGCCCGCGCGATGGGCTTCAGCCATGCCGCGGTGGGTGCGATGGTGCGCAGCAGCTACCACGCGGACCAGCAGGCGCACGCGGCTGGGGTGACGGCCGCGTCGTGATCGCTCACCCGGCCTGGGGATTTTTCACCCCGCACCCGTGCTGCGCTGCGCAGACGCCCGCGCGCCGGCTGCCTACACTGCCCCTACCGCCCGACGCCCCGTGCCGAAGGCGGCGTCAGAAGCGACCCATTCACCGGGGCCCCCAGCGGGCCCCGATTTTTTGGGGCGGTCAGCCCGCGGCCCTGGGCTCGAACTGGGCCCAGGCCTGCAGCGCCTCGGCGGCATACATCAGCGCCGGCCCGCCGCCCATGTAGACGGCGACATTGAGCGCCTCCTCGAACTCGGCCTGCGTGGCGCCCAGACGCCGCAGCGCCTTGACGTGAAAGCCAATGCAACCGGCGCAGCGCTGGCTTACGCTGATGCCCAGCGCGATCAGTTCCTTGTGCTTTTCGCTCAGCACGCCATCGGCCATCGCGCCGCCGGCCATCGCCGAAAAGCCCTGCATCGTGGCGGACTGGCTCTTGCGGTAGGGCGCCAGGCTCTGGTTGATGGCCTGTGTCAACGCGGGGTAGGAGGTGTCGCTCATGGTCGTGGGTCGGGTGAGGTCTTCGATGCCCGACAGGCTAACCCGTCGGCAAGGACATCGGGATGATGGCGACCAGTGCGTGCCGGTGCGCGGCATGATCCGGCCCGCCGGCCCCGCTCGAAGACCATGCGCCCGCCCCGCCCCATCCTCCCCCTGTCCCTGCGGCGAGTGGCTGCGCTCGCGCTGCTGGTGTGCCTGCCGCTGCTGCAGGCCTGTGGCAGCCTGCCCCTCGATGTGCCGCGACCGGTGTCGACCGCCTGGCCCGCACCGCAGGACAGCGCGCTGGGCCGGGCCTATGCCCCGCAGCTGGCGGCGCAGCCGGGGCTGTCGGGCCTGCATGCGCTGCCGGCCGGCATCGACGCCTTCGCCGCACGCGTGGGCCTGGCCGAGGCGGCCCTGCACACGCTGGATCTGCAGTACTACATCGTGCGCGACGACACCAGCGCGCAGCTGCTGCTGGCGCGCGTGCTGGGCGCGGCGCAGCGCGGCGTGCGCGTGCGGCTGCTGGTCGACGACCTCGACGCGCAGGGCAAGGACCCCGACCTGGCCACGCTGGCGAGCTTCGCCCATGTCGAGGTGCGCGTCTTCAACCCCTTCGCCAGCCGAGGCGCCTTCGGCCTGCTGCATGTGCTCGAATACCTCGGCGACCCGCAGCGCCTGAACCGGCGCATGCACAACAAGCTGTGGATCGCCGACAACGCGATGGCGGTGGTCGGCGGTCGCAACCTGGGCGACGAATATTTCGACGCCGGCGGCGAGGTCAATTTTGCCGACCTCGACCTGCTGGTCGCCGGCCCGGCGGTGGCCGAGGCTTCGCGCAGCTTCGACGCCTTCTGGAACAGCCGCTGGGCGCTGCCGATCCAGGCCTTTGCGCCGGCGCCGCCGTCCGCTGCCGACCGGGCCGATCTGCAGCAGCGGTTGCGCGCGCAGGCCGAGACCTTCCGCGGCACCGAATATGCGGCCGCGCTGCGCGAGGCGCGCCTGGCCAGCACCCTGCGCAACGGCCAGCTGCGGCTGCTGGCGGCACCGGTGACGGTGGTCTTCGACGACCCGTCGAAGGTGGACGCACCCGACGAAGACCCCGTGCCCTCGTCGCTGTTCACGACGCGCATCCGGCCCTTGATGTCGGCGGCGCGTCGCGAGCTGATCCTGGTGTCGCCCTATTTCATCCCCACCGAGGCTGGCGTGGCCGGACTGGGCGCGCTGGTCAAGCGCGGCGTGCGCGTGCGTGTGCTGACCAATTCGCTCGCCTCGGCCGATGCGGTGCCGCTGGCGCATGCCGGCTATGCGCGCCGGCGCGCGCAGCTGGTGGATGCCGGCGTCGAACTGCACGAGATGCGGCCCGACCGCGCCGAGCTGCCGCGACGCCGCGCCGGCCGCTCGTCGGGCGCCTACCTGCACACCAAGGCCATCATCGTCGACCGCCGCCAGCTGGTGGTGGGTTCGATGAACCTGGACCCGCGCTCGCGCCTTTCCAACACCGAACTCGGCCTGCTGGTCGACAGCCCCGAGCTCGCCGATGCGCTGGCCCGCCTGTTCGACGACGCGGTGCGGCCGGCCCGGGCCTTCGGCGTGGCACGCGCCGAGCGCGGCAACCCGGCATCGCCGCTGCGCTGGACGACCGAGGACGAGGGCAGCCTGGTGCAGCACGACCACGAGCCGCTGACGACGCCGTGGCGGCGCGCGCTGTCGCGCCTGCTGCAGTGGATCGCGCCCGACGAGCTGCTGTAGCCCGACCCGCCAGGCCGGTCAGGCCGGTCAGACCGGTCAGGCCTCGGCGAGCAGCTTCTCGACCAGGCCGTGCAGCGCCGCGAAGTCGGGCTCGCCGACATAGCGCTTGACGATCGCGCCCTTCTTGTCGATCAGGAAGGTGGTGGGCGTGAGCTGGATGTCGCCGTAGGCCCTGGCGATGGCGCCGGTGTTGTCGATCACCACGCCGAAAGGCAGCTGGCGCGACTGCGCGAAGCTGGCCACATAGGCCGGCGGGTCGTAGCTCATGGCCACCGCCAGCGTCTCGTAGCCGCGCGGCTGGTATTTGCGGTGGGTGTCGACGATCTGCGGCATTTCCTTGACGCAGGTGACGCAGCTGGTGGCCCAGAAGTTGACCAGCAGCACCTTGCCGCGCAGCGCCTGCGTACTGCCCTTGCTGCCGTCGAGCAGCGTGTAGGTGAAATCGGGCGCCGGGTCGCGGCTGCTGCAGGCGGGCAGCGCGGCCACGGCCGGGCCGGCCAGCCCGGCGAGCAGCAGCCGGCGACGTGCCAGACTCCGGGGTTTTGGACATCCTCGGGAGCAGCAACATGCAACGACGACAGTTTACGCGCGCCACGCTCGCCGCCGCGGCGTGGGGCCTGCCGCTGGGCGCCCGCTCGGCCCTGGGCATGGACGACGCCGCGGCCGGTGTGCGCGCGGCGCTGCAGCGGGGTGCCGCATCGGCGGTCGACCTGCTCGGCCGCAACGACGGCTTTCTGGGCAACCCCAAGGTGCGCATCCCCCTGCCCGGCATGCTTGAGGACGCCGCCAAGCTGCTGTCCAGGCTGGGGCAGAAGAAGCGCGTCGACGAACTGGTGACGGCGATGAACCGCGCGGCCGAGCAGGCCGTGCCCGAGGCGAAGGAGCTGCTGCTGGCCACCGTGGGCGCGTTGAGCGTGGAAGACGCGCTGTCGATCGTGCGCGGCGGCCCGACCTCGGTGACGGACTTCTTCGCGCGCAAGACGCGCGAACCGCTGGGCGTCAAGTTTCTGCCCATCGTCACGCGCGCCACCGAAAAGGTGCAGCTGGCCGAGCGCTACAACGCCTTCGCCTCGAAGGCCGCCGGGCTGGGCCTGCTCAAGGGCGAAGACGCCAACCTGCAGCAGCACGTCACCGCCAAGGCGCTGGACGGGCTGTACCTGATGATCGGCGAGGAGGAGCAGCGCATCCGCGCCGACCCGGTGAACCGGCAGCGAGATCCTGCGCAAGGTCTTCGCACGCTGACCGCGCCAGGCGGCCGTGTTCAGGGCCCGACCAGCCGCACCTGCGCGCGCCCTTCGCGCTTGGCCGCCAGCAGCGCCTGGTCGGCCGCCTGCAGCAGCGCCTCGCCGCCGGCACCGGGGCGCGTGGAGTCGCACACGCCGGCGGTGAAGCTCAGGCCCGACAGCCGCCGGCCCTGGTGCTCGAACACCTGCGTGCGCCAGCGCTGCAGCAGCTGCCCGAGGTGGTGCGCCGCCGCCATCGCGGTGGTATGCGGCATCAGCAGGCAGAACTCCTCGCCGCCATAGCGGCAGACCACGTCGCTGGCCCGGCTGTCGTCCTGCAGCAGCGCACCGAAGGCCACCAGCAGGTGGTCGCCGGCGTCGTGGCCGTGGCGGTCGTTGACGGCCTTGAAGTGGTCGAGGTCGATGATGGCCACCGCCATCGGCAGCGCCTCGCGCCGCGCCAGCGCCAGCATCGGCGGCAGCACATCGGCCAGGTGGCGGCGGTTGAAGAGGCCGGTCAGCGGGTCGCGCGTGGCCTGTTCGCGCAGCGCGACCTGCAGCTGCTCGACCTCGTGCACCTTGCGCAGAGCTGCTCGTTGATGGCCTGCGGCGCCGCGCGCGCGCTTTCGGTGTCGCGCCGGCGGGCCTCCTGCTCCTCCAGCCGGCGGTGCAGCCGCATCAGTTCGGTCTGCAGCAGCGCGGCCTGGGCGCGTGCACGCGAGGCCATCGACGAGCGCCTGGCCTGGCAGCGTTGCCAGGCGCGCAGCGCGGCCAGGGCTTCGTCCGGCCGGCCGGCGTGCTCGCACAGCTCCGACAGCAGGTGCAGGCCGCTGCAGCGCACGCGCATGCTCAGGCCGTCGTCGGTGCCGTCGTCGAGCAGGCGTTCGCGCAGCGGCTGCATCACCGCCAGCGCACCTTCGACCTCACCCTCGGCAGCCGCCAGCAGCGCACGAGCCTGCGCCATTCGTGCGATTCGTCGGCGATCGGCTCGTGGTGCGACATCGCCGCGGCCGCCACCAGCTCGCGCCCCAGCGCCACCTCGCCGGCGCGCAGTGCAGCCACGGCGAGGACCTCGAAGCACGAGGCGTTGCGCCCGCGCCCCTGCTCGTCGGCCGGGATCGCGCGCACCGCCTGCAGGTCGGCCAGGGCCTCGCGTGCGCGGCCGAGTTCGGTCAGCGCGATCACACGGTTGATCAGCAGCGTCGCCAGCAGCCGCGGTTGGCCAGGCGGCGGCAGCGCGCCAGGCCTTCGTCGACCTGGGCCAGCGCGGCCTCGGCGTCGCCGAGCTGCATCAGCTCGTTGGAGAGGTTGCAGTGCAGCACCACGTCGAAGCCCGGCGCGCGGCTGGGGCGTGCCTCGTGCAGCGCCGACACCATGTGGGCAAAGGCCTGTTCGGAGTCGCCCAGCGCCGAATGGCTGCCGGCGATGGCATTGAGCAGGACACCGCGCTGCTCGTGGCGCAGCACGCGCAGGCCCTCGTCGCGCAGTTGCTGCAGGTGCCGGTGCGCCTCCTGCAGCTTGCCCTGGCGCCACCAGGCGCGCGCGATGCCGGCCTCGAGCAGGATGGCGCCGGCACGGTCGCCCAGGCGCTCCGAAATCCTCGCGCAGCGGTGCCAGCGTCGCCAGCGCCTCGGCCGGCGTCGACAGGTACAGCCGGTTGTAGCCCAGCACCAGCTGCGCCCAGGCCCGGGCCGGCGCATCACCCTGTTCGCGCGCGCGCGCCAGGGCCTGCCCGGCCAGTGCGACCGAGCGCGCACTGTCGGCCTGCAGCAGGGCCCAGGCCCGGCGCGCCCGCTGCAGCGCGGGGCTCGGGCGCGCGGCGGGCGAAGCACGCGAAGCGGCAACCATGCCCGCATTATCGAAGCCCCCGCCCGCGGCCGACCCTGATGCACGCCGCCGCCGATTGCCCCTACGATGCGCCGCCCGCAGGCGTGCCGCCGCCGCGCCCATCCTGGCGCGCCGTTGCCGCCGGGCCTGCGGCGAAAGGCCCCGCGATGAGCGTATTGCGCTACGTCTGCCTGTCCGACCTGCACCTGGGTGCGGACTACAGCCTGCTGACCGGGCGCCACGGCGGCCACGCCGATCCCGGCAAGCCCGGCAAGTGCCTGCTCGCCCTCGGCGCGGCGGTGCGCCCGCTGTTGCGGCAACTGCCCGTCGACACACCGCCGACGCTGGTGCTGCTGGGCGACGTGCTCGACCTCGGCCTGTCGCCGATGGGTGACGTGGCGCAGGCCTTTCAGCACGTTGCCGAACAGGCCATGCTGGACGAGGCGGGCCGACCGCCGTTTGCGCCGCGCGTGCTCGTCGTGCCCGGCAACCACGACCACCACCTGTGGCGCCAGGCGCAGGACCATGGCTACCTGCAGGCGCTGCGCGGCGGGCGCACCGAGCGCGACCTGCACGACCTCCGCCGCCCTTCGCCGATGGCGCCGGCGCGCCGGTAGCCTGCCCGCTGCTCGACGCGCTGCTCGCCCAGGTGCCGGCGCTGCAGGCAGCCACGCGCAGATCTGCTCCCCCAACCTGGCGCTCGTCGACGACCGGCGCCAGCGCTGCGTGGTGCTGCACCACGGGCACTTCGTCGATGCCGTCCACCGGCTGATGTCGACGATCAACTTGCGCTGACGGACCCCGACGCCCCGCCGCCGACGGTGGCCCAGCTCGAGCAGCAGAACGGCCCGTGGATCGACTTCCCTGTGGTCCGACCTGGGCAGTGCCGGTGCCACCGGCCGCACCGCCACCACCTTGCTTCGAGGTGATGCGCGACGGTGGCGCGTCGCAGCAATGCCTGGAAGGGCTGTCCGACCCTGGTGCTGGACAAGCTGTCGCCGGGCCTGGGCCTGAGGGCCGCGCGACAGTGACGCAAGGCGTGGCGCTGGCGCCGCTGGTGCGTGCCGCCATCGACGCCAACGTGGGCCGCGGCGCGCAGTCGCAGCGCGACAGCTACCTCGACCTGATCACGCCCGCCGACGTGGCCGACCTGCGCTGGTACCTCGACGGCCCGCTGCGCCAGCAGCTCGAGGGCCATGGCCTCGACCCGTCCGCTGGACTGGCCTTCGTCTACGGCCATACGCACAAGCCGCTGCAGGACGAACTGCCGCTGCCCGGCGCGGCCGGCCGGTGGCGGTCTTCACCACCGGCGGCTGGGTGATGGACCAGCCGACGATGACAGCACGCAGGGCGCGGCCGCGGTCTTCATCGACGACGCGCTCAACCTGGCCTCGCTGCGGCTGTTACCGACCCGGTCGACGGCGTGATGGACCCGGTGCAGGCGGCGGCACCGGCGGCGTGCGCGACCGCGGCAACCCGATGCTGGCCGCGCTGCACCAGGCCGTGCAGGCCACGCAGGCCGCCTGGGTGCCGTTCTCGCGGCGGTGCAGCGCTCGACCGAGCACCGCGCGCAGGTGCTGCTGGAACGCCATTTCGACACCGACCCTGCCGGGACCGACACCGTCACCACGCCGGGCACGCCATGATCGACCGCATCGCCTCGAACCTGGCCGACATCGAAGCGCATTACACCGCGGTGGTGGTGGGCTCGGGCTCCGCAGCGAGGTCGCCGCGTCGCGACTGGCGCGCGCCGGGCAGCGCGTGGCGGTGCTCGAACGCGACGCGAGATCCGCCCCGGCGAATACCCGGACGACCTCGGCAGCGCCGGCGCCGAGAGCCGGAAAATGGCGAGCGTGGCCGCGTCGGCGCCGCCGATGGCCTGTTCGAGCTGCACCTCAACCGCGACATGCTCGCGGTGGTGGGCTGCGGGCTGGGCGGCACCTCGCTGATCAACGCCAACGTGGCGCTGGAGATGGCCCGCGGCTGTTCGGGCGCCGAGCCCTGGCCGGCCGTCTACCGCGACCAGCCGGCGCTGCTGCAGCCCCATGCCGAGCGTGCGCGCCGCACGCTCGGCGTCTCGACCTCCCCGGGGCCTGGCGCACGCCCGACAAGATGGTGTCGCTGCAGGATTCGGCGCGTGCCATGGGCGCGCCCTTCCGGCAGCGCCGATCGCGGTCAACTTCCAGGACCAGCTCACCCCCGGCGTGCCGCAGCCCCAGTGCAACAACTGCGGCGACTGCACCAGCGGCTGCAACGGGGGCGCAAGAACCACGCTGATGAACTACCCGCCCGACGCCAGCGGCGGCGCGGCGATCGCCACCGGGCGCGCGTGACCCATGTCGAAAGCGCGACGGCGGCCGCGGGCGCGTGCACTTGAGCCGGTGGCGCTGCGCGACCGCCGCCGACCGATGCGCCGAGCCGACCACCCCGCCGCGCAGCGCGGACCGCCGACCTGGTGGTGCTGGGCGCCAGCGCATTGGGTTCGACCGCAGATCCTGCTGCGCTCGCGCGAGGCCCGGGCTGCCGCTGTCGGACCGGCTGGGCCAGCGCTTCTCGGGCAACGGCGACGTGCTGGCCGGAGCTACGACAACGCCGGGCCCGACCCGCCCGGCCAGGACCGGCCGGCCGTGCACGGCATCGGTGCCGGCAGCAGCACGTGCTCGCGCCCCAGCAGATGCCCGGCCCTGCATCACCGGCGTCATCGACCTGCGCGCGGCGCAGCCGACCCGCGCCGGGGGCCTGGTCATCGAGGAAGGCGTCATCCCCGCGCTGGCCTCGATGATGGCGCCGGCGCTGTTCTTCGCCGATGCGCTGGGCGGTGGCGAGCTGCTGCCCGGCGCCGACCAGGCCGAGCAGCGCCTCACCGACGCGCAGCTGCTGGGCAACTAGCTGGTGAACGGTACCCGGCAGCCTGACCGCGCTGGCCTACCGCGGCCCGAAAGCACGCACGCAGACCTACCCTGGTGATGAGCGTCGACGAGGCGGCGGGCACGCTGCACCTGGTGGACGACCGCCTGCGCATCGACCTGGCCCGGCGCCGGTGACAGCCGGGCGATCGCCAACGACAACCGCCGCCTGGGCGAGGCGGACGATGCCGTCGAGGGCGTCTTCGTGCCCAACCCGATCAGCACCGACGCCATGGGCACGCAAGCTCGTCACCGTGCCCGCTGGGCGGTTGCGGCATGGGCGACGATGCCACGCAGGGGCGTGGTCGATGCTGACGGCCGCGTCTTCGCCGGCCCCTCGGGGACGGCGGTGCACGACGGCCTGTCTCTCGTCGCGACGGCGCCACTGCCGGGCCCGGCCGGCGTCAACCGCTGCTGCCATCGCGGCGCTGGCCGAGCGCCACGTCGCGAGCGGCTGTTGCGCCGCCCGCGGCTGGACGGCCGACTTCTGACGGTGGCGCCGGCGGGACCGTTGCCCTCCCGGCTGCCGCCACGCCGGTGGCCCGGCAGGCCTGCGCGGCCTGCCGAGCAACCTGTGGCACGACGTCGGGCGGCACTGGCGCATGCAGTCGACCCCTGAAAGCGGCGCCGTCTGACCTCGCGCGCCAGGCCATCACCGCTGATCGCCCATCGCCCGGAGGTGCTGAGCCCGAGCTTCGCAGTTCACCGAACAGATGCACGGCTGGGTGGCCTGGACGCCGTCGACGAAAGGGCCGCGGACGAGTCCCGCATGGCCAGCGTCTACGAGCGGGCCTGCGCTGGGGCCAGTGCCGCCGGCCAGCACATGGATTTCCGAACTGACCATCCGCACCGAGGACCTGTGGCAGATGCTGTCGGCGGACCCGGCGCACCCGGCGCGCATCACCGGCCAGGTGAACCGCCCGCGCGCCCGCAGCCGATGGCTCGATGGCCGCTTCCAGCTGCTGCCGGTGGACTCCGGGCGCGTCGAGACTGGACGATGAACGCTACCAGATGACGCTGCAGCGCGGCGATGCCAGCTGGCCTTCGAAGGCCACCTAAAGATCGGCAGCAGCGCGAAGGCTCTCGCCCTGGACCGACACCACGACGCTCTTCGTCACCGTGCGCGACGGCACGCCCGACGGCCCGCTGGTGGCACGCGGCCAGCTGACGCTGGACCTGGAGGACCTGCTGCGCCAGGCCACGACCATCCGGCTGGCGCCGCCGCCCAACCTGGAGGGCGACATCGAACGCCACGTGAAGATGGCCGCGAGAAACGCCATCTCGCGCGCCTACCTGGCC
>JADJYX010000020.1 GCA_016719535.1 Rubrivivax sp.
CTGCTGATCCCGTTCGCCGCGCCGCTGTCCGAGGCCGGGCGCCAGGCCCTGGCCGGCCTGCGCGGGCCGAACCTGCAGGCGCTGCTGGCCGGGCGCTTGGGCGAGCGCGACGACGGTGACGAGTTGTCGCTGTCACCGCCGCACGACCGCGCGCTGGCGCGCGCCTGGGGCTGGGCCGGTGGCGACGGGCAGTTGCCGTTCGCGGCCCGGCAGGCGCTGGTCGATGGCCTGGAGCCCGACGACCTGGCCTGGGGCCTGCTGACCCCGGTGCACTGGCACGTCGGCACCGACCAGGTCAGCCTCACCGACCCGGAGACGCTGCTGCTGGACGAGGCCGGCTCGCGCGCCTTCTTCGACGCCGTCGCCGGCCTCTTCACCAGCGAAGGTTTTCTGGTCCACTGGGGCGCGCCCACGCGCTGGTACCTGGCGCACGAGTGCCTGGCCGAGCTGCCCACCGCATCGCTGGACCGCGTGATCGGACGCAATGTCGACCGCTGGCTGCCCGCGGGGCCGCAGGCGCGGCTGCTGCGCCGGCTGCAGAACGAGGTGCAGATGCAGCTCTACACCCACCCGCTGAATGCCGAGCGCGAGGCCACAGGTCAGCCGACCGTCAATTCGTTCTGGCTCAGCGGCTGCGGCCTGGCGCAGCCGGTGAACGCGCTGACTGCGGACGTGATCGTCGACGACCGCCTGCGCCGCTGCGCGCTGGCCGAGGACTGGCCGGGCTGGGCCAAGGCCTGGGCGCTGATCGACGAGGAACTGCCGACCCGGCCGCTGACGCGCCTCACGCTGTGCGGCGAGCGCGCGGCGCTGTCGTTCGCCTTGCCGCCGCGCGGCCTGCTGCAACGGCTGACGGCCCGGCTGGCGAACGTCGACCTCGTGCGCGCGCTGGAGTCGCTGTGACGGCGCCGCGGATCGTCGTGCGCGACGTACCGCGGATCGTCGTGCGCGACGTACCGCCGCGGGCCAGCTTCGCGCTCGAGCAGGCCGGCGTGCACCCGCTGCTGGCGCGGCTGCTGGCCGCGCGCGGCGTGCGCGCGGCCGACGAACTCGACGATGGCCTGCAGCACCTGCTGCCGCCGGATACGCTGCGCGGTGCCGCCGCGGCCGGCGTGCTGCTGGCCGATGCCATCGACGCCGGCCGCCGCATCTGCATCGTCGCCGACTACGACTGCGATGGCGCCACCGCCTGTGCGGTGGCCATCCGCGGCCTGGCGATGCTGGGTGCGCCGCGGGCCGCGCTGGGCTACGTGGTGCCCGACCGCGCGGTGCACGGCTACGGCCTGACGCCGGCCATCGTCGACCTGGCGCTGGCGCAGCGGCCGGAGCTGCTGGTGACGGTGGACAACGGCATCGCCAGCAGCGCCGGCGTGGCCCATGCCAAGGCGCTGGGCCTGCAGGTGCTGGTCACCGACCACCACCTGCCGGCGCTGGAAGACGGCCAGGCCGTGCTGCCGCCGGCCGACGTCATCGTCAACCCCAACCAGCCCGGCTGCGGCTTTGCCAGCAAGGCGCTGGCCGGCGTCGGCGTGATGTTCTATGGGCTGCTGGCCACGCGCGCCGAGCTGCGGCGGCGCGGGCGTTTCGACGCGCAGGCTCAACCGCGGCTGGATGCGCTGCTCGACCTGGTGGCGCTGGGCACCGTGGCCGATGTCGTGAAGCTCGACGCCAACAACCGCCGCCTGGTGGCGCAGGGCCTCAAGCGCATCCGCGCCGGCCGGCTGCAGCCCGGCGTGGCGGCGCTGTTCGCGGCGGCGCGGCGCGAGCCGGCCCGGGCCTCGGCCTTCGACTTCGGTTTTGCGCTCGGGCCGCGCATCAATGCCGCCGGGCGGCTGGCCGACATGACGCTGGGCATCGAATGCCTGCTGACCGACGACGGCGCGCGCGCCGCCGCGCTGGCGGCGCAGCTCGACGCCATCAACCGCGAGCGGCGCGAGGTCGAGGCCGGCATGCGCGAGCAGGCCGAGGCCACGCTGCTGACGCTGGCCGACGAGGGCGCGCCGCCGGCGGTGGCGCTGTTCGACGAAGGTTTCCACGAGGGCGTGGTCGGCATCGTCGCCGGCCGCGTGAAGGACCGGCTGCACCGGCCGACCTTCGTCTTCGCGCGCGGCGGCGACGGGCGGCTCAAGGGCTCGGGGCGTTCGATCCCGGGCTTCCACCTGCGCGATGCGCTCGACCTGATGGCCAAGCGCCACCCGGGGCTGCTGCTGCGCTTCGGCGGCCATGCGATGGCCGCCGGCGCCACGCTCGAGGCCGATCGCTTCGAGGCCTTTGCCAGCGCCTTCGAGCAGGTGGCGCGCGAAGGGCTGGACGCCGCCACGCTGACGCGCACCGTGCGCACCGACGGCCCGCTGGCCAGCGAGTGGTTCAACGCCGAGACGGTGGCCCTGCTCGACGCCCAGGTCTGGGGCCAGGGCTTCGAGGCGCCGACCTTCTGCGACGAGGTGCAGGTGATGCAGCAGCGCCTGGTGGCCGACAAGCACCTCAAGCTGCGGCTGAAGCTGCCCGGCGGCGTGGCGCGCGACGCCATCTGGTTCGGCCGCGTCGAGCCGCTGCCCGAGCGCACCCGGCTCGCCTACCGCGTCAGCCTGGACGAATGGAACGGCCAGCCGCGCGTGCAGATGGTGGTGGAGGCGGCGGGCGGCTGAAGGCGGCGCCGGATCGCCTTGCATCGGTAGGGGCACCGCAGGGCGCGGCATGATCCCGGCATGACTGCTTCCCGACACCTGGCGATCGCCCTGCTGGCGACCGCCTTCGCCGCGCCCGTCGCGCTGGCGCAGGACCTCAAGCCCGTCACCGTCGCATCGGGCCTCGTCAACCCCTGGGCGCTGGCCTTTCTGCCCGATGGCCGCCTGCTCGTCACCGAACGGCCGGGTCGGCTGCGCATCGTCGGTGCCGACGGCCGCCTGTCGCCGCCGGTGGCCGGGCTGCCGGCGGTGGCGGCCGGCGGCCAGTGCGGGCTGCTCGATGTCGCCGTCGACCCGAAATTCGGCGACAACGGCCTGATCTACTGGAGCTATGCCGAAGCGGGGACTGGTGGCGAGGGTGGCAACAGCACCGCAGTGGCGCGCGGCAGGCTGGTCGGCGAGCGGGTGGAGGGCGTGCAGGTGCTGTTCCGCCAGGCGCCCAAGGTCAGCAGCTCGCACCACTGCGGCAGCCGGCTGGTCTTCGCGCGCGACGGCCGCCTGTTCGTCACGCTGGGCGACCGCTTCTCGCGCAAGGACGATGCCCAGAACCCGGCCAACCACCTGGGCAAGATCGTGCGCATCGAGGCCGATGGCCGCGTGCCGGCCGACAACCCCTTCGTCGGCCAGGCGGGCGCTGCGCCGGAGGTCTGGAGCCTGGGCCATCGCAACGTGCAGGGCGCGGCGCTGCACCCCGCCACCGGCGAGCTCTGGGCCACCGAGCATGGCCCGCAGGGCGGCGACGAGCTCAATGTCGTGCAGGCCGGTCGCAACTACGGCTGGCCGCTGGTCACCTTCGGCCGCAACTACGTCACCGGCACGCGCATCGGCGACGAAGGCCCGAAGGCCGGCTTCGAGCAGCCGCTGAAGACCTGGCTGCCGACCTCGATCGCACCCAGCGGCCTGGCCTTCCTGACCAGCGACCGCTACCCCGGCTGGAAGGGCAGCCTCTTCGTCGGCGCGCTGCGCGGCGAGGCGCTGTATCGGCTGGCGCTGGACGGCCGCCAGGTGACCGCCGAGCAGCGCGTGCCGGTCAACCTGAAGGAGCGCATCCGCGACGTGCGTCAGGGCCCCGACGGCTGGCTCTATGTCGTCACCGACAACGCCGACGGGCGGGTGCTTCGGCTCGAACGATAGGCGCGTGGGCGCTGCCGCGCCTGGCGGCTACTGCAGGTGGCAGGCCCCCGGCCCGTCGGGGTGGCCGCAGCTGCCGCAGGGGCTGCCGAAGTCCATCGCCGGTGCGGCACCGGCACCCGACTTCTCGGTGGCAAAGACCGACAGCTGCTTCTCGAGGTGGGTCGACTCGCAGGTCGGGCAGGCAAGCCGGGTATCGGACCGCACCAGCAGCTCGAATTCGGCGCCGCAGTCCTCGCACTGGTATTCAAAGATGGGCATGGCGTGCTCTCGCAGAACGTGATCGGGGTCGATTGTCGCAGGCCGCGTCCGCCCTCGCCAAGGCCGGGTGCGATCAGGCCACGCGCCCGAACCACCACAGGCTCAGCCCCGCCGCCGTCACGGCCAGCAGCGCGCCCAGGGCGGCGAAGAGCGCGGTGATCTCGGTTTCCTTGGTCTCGACCACCATGCGCGAGGACAGGCTCTCGTAGACCTTGTTCAGGTCCTCGGCCGTGCCGGCGTAGAAATATTCGCCGTGCGTCAGCACCGAGATGTTCTTCAGCGTCTCCTCGTCCAGGCGCACGCGCATGCTCCAGCCCTCGAAGCCGATGACCTCGCCGCTGGTCGTGCCCATGCCCACGGTATAGACGCGCACGCCGCGCTCGGCCGCCATCTTGGCGGCGTCCAGCGGGTCGGGGCCGGTGGTGCGCTGGCCGTCGGTGAGCATGATGATGGCCGCCGACTTGTGGCTGCCCGGCTCCACCGGCGTGAACTTCGGCTTCTCGTCCGCTGCCTTGCCGATCGGCCGGCCGGGGAAGTTGCGCTGGCCGGTGACATGCTGGATCTCGATGCCGTGGTCGGGGAACAGCGTGGCCAGCGACAGGATGATGCCGCTGCCGGTGGCGGTGGCCCGCTGCAGCTGGAAGCGGTCGATGGCCGCGATGACGTCCTCGTGGCTGGTGGTCGGCGCCTGCACCACCGCGGCGGTGCCGGCGAAGGCGACCACGCCCACCCGCACCTCGCGCGGCAACGCGCGCACGAAGGTCTTGGCCGCCTCCTGGCTGGCCACCAGGCGGTTGGGCTTGATGTCCTCGGCACGCATGCTGCCGGAGACATCCATGGCCAGGATGATGGTGCGCTCGGACAGCGGCAGCGTGATCTTGGCCGCGGGCCGCGCGGTGGCAAACAGCAGCGCGGCCAGCGCCAGCAGCAGCAGCGCCGGCGGCACGTGGCGGCGCCAGCCCGGGCCCTTGCCCAGCGCCAGCCTGGCCACCTGCACGCTGGCCAGGCGCACGCTGCTGCGCTTGCGCCGCTTCAGGATCCACAGGTACAGCAACACCAGCAGCGGCAGCGCCAGCAGCGTCCACAACAGACTGGGCCAATAGAAACTCATGCTGCGACCGCCCTCTTGAAATGCGCCGGAAAACGCCCGGGTACCTTCAGCCGCGCGCGCTGTCGGCGCAGGTCGGAAAAGCGCAGCAGCGCGTCCAGCAGGTCATCGTCGGTGGCCAGTTCCAGCGCATCGGCGCCCGACTTCAACAGGCCCTGCAGCAGCGCTTCTTCGTGCTGCTGGGCGATGGCGGCATAACGTTCGCGGAAGGCCGGGTCGCCGGCGTCGATGAGCAGCTGCTCGCCGGTTTCGGCGTCTTCCACGGTGGCCAGGCCGACGTCGGGCAGTTCCATCTCGGCGGGGTCGAAGACGCGCACGGCCACCACCTCGTGCCGGCGCGCCAGCCGCGCCAGCGCCTGCTCCCAGCCCGGCGCGCTGATGAAGTCCGACACCACGAAGACCAGCGAACGGCGCCGCAGGATGCCGTCGGCCGCCTTCAGCAGGTCGGCCAGCACGGTGCCGCGCGCGCTCGGGGTGCGCGCCTTCGGCCGCGTGCGCATGCGCTGCAGCAGCTCGAGCACGTGCAGGCGCGACGCCCCCGGCGGCAGCACGGTGTCGACCTGCTGGCCATAGAGCACCGCGCCGACGCGGTTGCCGTGGCGCGTGATGACGCGCGCCAGCGTGGCCACGAAGCCGGCGGCCACCGCGAGCTTGGTGACCTCGGCCGAGCCGAAGTCCACGCTGCCCGAGAGGTCGAGCAGGAACCAGGCGGTGAGGTCGCGGTCCTCGATGAACTGGCGCACATAGGGCTGCTGCAGTCGCGCGGTGACGTTCCAGTCGATGTGGCGCACGTCGTCGTGCAGCTGGTATTCGCGCAGGTCGGCCAGGTCGACGCCGCTGCCGCGCAGCAGCGTGCGGTAGTCACCCTGCAGCAGGCCGTCGAGGCGGCGGATCACCGTCCATTCGAGCCGGCGCAGCAGCGCGTCGCTGGTGGGCACCTCGGCCATGCGTTCAGTCCTTCTGGTGCGACAGCGGCTTGTCGGGCACCGGCACCGCCTTCATGATGCGTGCGATCAGCGCATCGGGCGTCAGGCCCTCGGCCAGCGCCTCGTACGACAGCACCACGCGGTGGCGCATGACGTCGGGCACGAGGTCGGTGATGTCCTCGGGCAGCACGTAGCGGCGGCCGCGCAGCAGCGCCAGCGCCTTGGCGCCCTCGATCATGCCGATGGTGGCGCGCGGGCTGGCGCCGTAGGTGAGGTAGGGCGCGATCTCGGCCAGGCCGTAGGCCGCCGGCTTGCGCGTGGCGCTCACCAGCTTGACGGCATATTGCATCAGCGACGGGTCGCAGAAGACCGCGCGGCATTCGCGCTGCAGCGCCGCCAGCTGGAAGGTGTCGGCCACCGCATTGACCTCGACCGCGGGGCCGGTCACGCGCTCGGCGATGACGAATTCCTCTTCCTCGCTCGGATAGTCGACCAGCACCTTCATCATGAAGCGGTCGACCTGCGCCTCGGGCAGCGGGTAGGTGCCCTCGGTCTCGATCGGGTTCTGCGTGGCCATCACCACATAGGGCTCGGGCACCTTGTGCGTCTCGCCGGCGATCGTCACCTGGCGCTCCTGCATGACCTCGAGCAGCGCGCTCTGCACCTTGGCCGGTGCGCGGTTGATCTCGTCGGCCAGCAGCAGGTTGGCAAACACCGGGCCCAGGCTGGTGCCGAATTCGCCCGTCTTCTGGTTGTAGATGCGCGTGCCCACCAGGTCGGCCGGCACCAGGTCGGGCGTGAACTGGATGCGGCGGAAGCTGCCGCGCACGGTGCGCGCCAGCGTCTTGACGGTCAGCGTCTTGGCCAGCCCGGGCACGCCTTCCACCAGCAGGTGGCCCTGCGCCAGCATGGCGATCAGCACCCGTTCGAGGAAGCGGTCCTGGCCGACGACGACGCGCTTGACCTCGTAGAGGATCTGCTCCATCAGCGTGGCGGTCGTGGCGGCCTTGTCGTCCATGCGTGCTTTCGGGTGGGGGGGTGGATGGGTCAGAACGGCGGCAAACCGGCCGCGGCGGCGGCGTTCTCGATCGGCACCGCAAAACCGATGCCGATGAAGGTGCGCTGCTCGCTGGGGTTGAGAATGGCGGTGACGATGCCGACCACGTGGCCGTCCATCGTGACCAGCGGTCCGCCGCTGTTGCCGGGATTGGCGGCGGCGTCGAACTGGATCAGGTTGCGCAGCCGGCTCTCGCCGTCGGGGCTGCGGAATTCGCGCTTCAGCCCCGACACCACGCCGGCGCTGACCGAGGGGCCGATGCCGAAGGGATAGCCGACGGCGACCACCTCGTCGCCCGGCCGCAGGTCGGCGGTGCTGCGCATGGTGGCGGCCTGCAGGTCATCGGGCAGCTGGGCGGCCTTCAGCACCGCGAGGTCGTTCTCGGGCTGGGTGCCGATCACCTGGGCCTCGGTCTCGAAGCCGTTCCAGAAGCGCACCTTGACCTTGCGGCTGCCGGCGACGACATGCAGGTTGGTCAGGATGGTGCCGTTGTCGACGATGACCACGCCCGTGCCCAGGCTGCGTTCGAGCGCCTTCTGCTCGGGGTCTTCATCGCCGCTGTCCTTCTCGTCCATCACGCCGACCACGCGCACCACCGACGGCGCGATGGCGTCGGCCGCCCTGGCGGCGGCCGAGGGCAGCGGCTCCTTCTCGAGCGAGGCGCGCACGGCCTGGTCGATGTCGTCCTGGGTGATCACGCGCGTTACCGGCCGGCCACCCAGCACCAGCAGCAGGGCCAGCGTGGCGAAGAGGGCGCCGGCCAGGGCAGCGACGGGGGTGGGGTGGCGGGCCGTCCAGGCCCGCAGACGCGCCCAGCGGCCGCGTTGCGGCGGCTGCGACTCGATGCCCGCTGGCGGCGCGGCCACGGCGTCGGCCGCGACCCGGCCGCCGGCCGCCGGCGCCGCGGCCGGTGCCTTGGAACCGGATGCCGGATGGCGACGAGAGCGGCTGAAAAGCGGGGCCTTGCTCATGATCGACCGCACCGCCAGGGCGGCACCGAGAAGCGAACTGCAAACGACGGTATCACGTTGCGCCGGCCATTGCAGGGCATGGCTTGCCCGGAGGAACTGGCGCGCGCTGGCATCATCGGCCGCGCCATGTGGATCGACTCGCACTGCCATCTGGACGCGCCGGAATTCGACGCCGATCGCGACGCCGTGGTCGCTGCCGCGCGTGCCGCCGGCGTGCGGCAGATGGTGCTGCCGGCGGTCGAGACGGGGCATTTCGACGCCTTGCAGCGGCTGGCCCATGCGCAGGGCTTCGGCTATGCGCTGGGCATCCACCCGCTGGCTGTCGAACGCGCGACCAGCGATGACCTCGACCGCCTTCGCCAGGCGCTGGACACGGCGCGTGACGACCCGCTGCTGGTGGCGGTGGGCGAGATCGGCCTCGACCACTTCGTGCCCCACCTCGACCGCGAACGCCAGCAGCACTTCTACCGCGCGCAGCTGAAGCTGGCGCGCGCCGCCGGGCTGCCGGTGATCCTGCACGTGCGGCGCTCGGCCGACGCGCTGCTGGCGGGGCTGCGGCGCATCCCGGTGGCAGGCGGCATCGCGCACGCCTTCAACGGCAGCGCGGTGCAGGCCGGGCAGTTTGTCGGGCTCGGCTTCAAGCTCGGCTTCGGCGGCGCGCTGACCTTCGAGCGCGCGCTGCAGATCCGGCGCCTCGCGCAGACGCTGCCCGCCGACGCGCTGGTGCTGGAGACCGATGCGCCCGACATCCCGCCGCACTGGCTGTACCGCACCGCGGCCGAGCGTGCCGCCGGCCTGACCAGCCGCAACACACCGGGGGAACTGCCGCGCATCGCCGCCACGCTGGCAGACCTGCGGGGCTGGACGCTGGCCGAGACCGCCCGCATCACGTCGGCCAACGTGCACGCCGCGCTGCCGCGGCTGGCGGCGCTGGACGCCGGGCATGGCTGAGCCGCTGCTGCGCGGCCTGGCGCCGGTGGTGGCGCCGGACACGCGGTTGCTGGTGCTGGGCAGCTTTCCCGGCGTGGCCTCGCTGGCCGCGCAGCAGTATTACGGCCACCCGCGCAACCAGTTCTGGCCGCTGCTGGCCGCGCTGTGGCAGCAACCGCTGGTCGACTGGCCGTACGAACGGCGACTGGCCTTCGTGCGTGCCCACGGCCTCGGCATCTGGGACGTCTACGCCCGCTGCCGCCGCCCCGGCAGCCTGGACGCCGACATCCGCGATGCCGAGCGCAATGACCTGGCCGGCCTGGCGGCCACGCTGCCGCAGCTGGCGCTGATCGCCCACAACGGCGGCGAATCGGCGCATGCGATGCGCATCACGCGCGCGCTCGGCGTGCCGGTGATGCGCCTGCCTTCGACCAGCCCGGCCCATGCCAGCTGGTCGTTCGAGCGCAAATGCGTGGCCTGGCGCCAGGCTTTCGAGGCGGCCGGGCTGCTGGGGTAGCCTTCGGCCATGCCCGCCCGCCGCCGCGCAGCCGTCACCGACCCCGCCCCGCCCGGCCTGCCGCCGGTGACGATCAGCGAATACGAGGGCGTGCGCTACCTGCACCTGGGCTCGGTCTGGGTGCAGGGTGCGATGCGCATGCGCAAGCCCGAGGTGATCGAGCTCGACTATGTGCAGCGCATGCTGGCCAGCCTGCTGTGGCTGCCGACGGCGGCACTGGGCCAGGGGCGAGCGGTTCAGCTCGGTCTGGGCGCCGGCGCCATCACCCGCTTCACCCACGGCCAGCTGGGCATGGACACGACGGCGGTGGAGATCAACCCGTCGGTCATCGACGCCGGCCGGCTGTGGTTTGGCCTGCCCGGCGATGGCCCGCGCCTGCGCGTGCTGCGCAGCGACGCGCTGCACTGGCTGCAGCGCGAGGCCGCTGCGGGCAGCGTGCGGCTGCTGCATGTCGACCTCTACGACCAGGACGCCGCGGCGCCGGTGCTCGACGACGAAACCTTCTATGCCGCCTGCCGTCGCGTGCTCGAACCCGGCGGCGTGATGAGCGTCAACCTGTTCGGCCGCCACGCCAGCTTCGCCGTCAGCGCGGCGCGCATCGCGGCGGTCTTCGGCAGCAGCCAGGTCTGGAGCCTGCGCCCCACGCGCGAGGGCAACACGGTGGTCGTGGCCGGGCAGGGCGTGGTGGTGCCGCCGCGCGCGGAGCTGCTGCAGCGGGCGGCTACCATCGAGCAGCGCTGGGGCGACCTGGGCCTGAAGGCCCGCGGCTGGCTGCGCATGGTGCGCCCTTGGCGGCCAGCGGCCCCGCCCGCCCCGGTCTGACCGAGAGGGACCCGCCCCGATGAGTGCTTCCACCGCCCGCCGCTCCGACCGCCAGCCGCCGCGACCGCCGCTGCAGGGCCGCCTCGACTGGCGGCAACTGCTCGACGGGCTGCGCGACGACGGCTGGATCGGCGAAGACGATGTCGACCGCGTCGCCAGGCGGCTGTCGGCCGGCGCGTCGACCCTGCACGCGCTGGTGCGCCTGGGCGGGCCGGCCTGCTGCGGCGCGATGCCGCCGGCCAGGGGCGCTCGCTCGATGTCGAGGCGCTGACCGAATGGGTGGCCGGCCGCGCCCGGCTGCCCTATCTGCGCATCGACCCGCTGAAGGCCGATGCCGGTCGCGTGGCCGAGGTGATGCCGGTTCAATATGCCGAGATGCGCCAGGCGCTGCCGGTGAAGGTGGGTGCGACCAGGAGGTCACCATCGCCACCGCCGAGCCCTTCGACATCGGCTGGGTGACCGAGATCGAGAACCACCTGCGCCGCCCGGTGCGCGTGGTGGTGTCCAGCCCCGACGACGTGCGGCGCTACACGACCGAGTTCTATGCGCTGTCGCGCTCGGTGCGCGCGGCGCAGAAGACCGGCGAGGTGTCCGGCAGCGCCAGCTTCGAGCAGCTGGTCGAGCTGGGCAAGGCCAAGGGGCAGCTCGACGCCAACGACCAGGGCGTGGTGCAGGTGGTCGACTGGCTGTGGCAGTACGCCTTCGACCAGCGCGCCAGCGACATCCACCTCGAACCGCGGCGCGACATGGGCGCCATCCGCTTTCGCATCGACGGCGTGCTGCACACCGTCTACCAGGTGCCGCTGACGGTGATGGCGCGATGACCTCGCGCATCAAGCTGCTGGGCCGCATGGACGTGGTGGAAAAGCGCCGCCCGCTGGACGGCCGCATCAAGACCAAGCGCCCCGACACCCTCGACAGCCCGGGCGGCGAGGTGGAGATGCGGCTGTCGACCATGCCCACCGCCTTCGGCGAGAAGATGGTGATGCGCATCTTCGACCCGCAGACGGCGGTGAAGACGGTGGCGCAGCTGGGCTTCGGCGACCAGGAGGCGCAGCGCTGGCAGGAGCTGATCGCGCGGCCGCACGGCATCGTCCTCGTCACCGGGCCCACCGGCAGCGGCAAGACGACCACGCTGTATGCCACGCTGAAGTCGCTGGCCACCGAGGAGGTCAACGTCTGCACCATCGAAGACCCGATCGAGATGATCGAGCCGGCCTTCAACCAGACGCAGGTGCACGGCGCCATCGACATGGGTTTTGCCGAGGGCCTGCGCGCGCTGATGCGGCAGGACCCGGACATCATCATGGTCGGCGAGATCCGCGACCTGGCCACCGCCGAGATGGCGATCCAGGCCGCGCTGACCGGCCACCTGGTGTTCAGCACGCTGCACACCAACGACTCGGCCGCAGCCATCACCCGCCTGGCCGACCTCGGCGTGCCGACCTACCTGATCGCGGCCACCGTCATCGGCGTGCTGGCGCAGCGCCTGGCGCGCACGCTGTGCCCGGCCTGCAAGGCGCGCGACGAGGGCACCACGCGCGAGGCGCTGGACGAACTGGCCAGGCCCTGGCGCCTGAGCGGCGGCGTGCGGCCCTACAAGGCCGTGGGCTGCCTGGAATGCCGCCACACCGGCTACCGCGGCCGCGCCGGCCTGTACGAACTGCTGGTGATGACCGACGCCGCGCGCCAGTGCGTGCACCCGCTGCAGGATGCGGCCGCGCTGCGTCGCCAGGCCTGCAAGGACGGCATGCGTCCGCTGCGCCTGGCCGGCGCGATGAAGGTGGCCGAAGGCGTGACAACGATCGAGGAGGTGCTGCGCAGCACGCCGGGCCTGAGCACGTGACGCGCGTGCGGCACCCTCGCGCGGGCGCTGCCCGATGCCCCGGCCAGGGGAGGGTTTTTACGTGGAAACCACATCCGGGGCCATCAGGCCCGCTCCCTAGAATGCCCGCAGACCCATCCCCTGGAGGAGACGACTCGTGAAAATCAAGAGCCAGAAGGATTTCTGGTCGGGGCTGATGTTCATCGCGGTGGGCATCGGCTTCGCCTGGGGCGCGACGGCCTACAGCTTCGGCAGTTCGGCGCGACCGGGTCCGGGCTATTTCCCGTTCGGACTGGGCCTGCTGCTGGCCGTCCTCGGTGCCATCATCCTGTTCAAGGCGCTGACCCTCGAGGTCGAGGGCGGTGACCTGATCGGCGACTGGCCGCTCAAGCAGACGGCGCTCATCCTCGGCGCCGTCATCGTCTTCGGTGCGGCGATCCCGCGCCTGGGCATGGTCATCTCGCTGCCGCTGCTGATCTTCATCGGCAGCCTGGCCGGCGACGAGTTCCACCTGGGGCGAGGTGGTGATCAATTGTGTCGTGCTCACCTTCTTCTCGTGGCTGGTGTTCATCAAGGGGCTGGGGCTGACGATCCCGCTGTGGCCCACCTTCCTGGCTGCCTGAAGGGACACCCGCGATGGACCTGATCAACAACCTCATCCTCGGCTTCGGTGTCGCCTTCACCTGGATCAACCTGGCCTACGCCTTCGGCGGCGCCGTGCTGGGCACGCTGATCGGCGTGCTGCCGGGCCTGGGCCCGGTGGCCACGATCGCCATGCTGCTGCCCAGCATCTATGCGCTCGACGCCACGCCGGCGCTCATCATGCTGGCCGGCATCTACTACGGCGCGCAGTACGGCGGCTCGACCACCGCCATTCTGATCAATGTTCCGGGTGAGTCGGCGTCGGTGGTGACGGCGATCGACGGCTACAAGATGGCCCGCAAGGGCCGCGCCGGTGCGGCGCTGGCCGCCGCCGGCCTCGGTTCGTTCTTCGCCGGCTCGGTGGCGACGCTGATCGTCGCTGCCTTCGCGCCGCCGCTCACCGAGCTGGCCTTCAAATTCGGCCCCGCCGAATATTTCAGCCTGATGGTGCTGGGCCTGATCGGTGCCGTGGTGCTGGCTTCGGGTTCGCTGGTCAAGGCGATCGCGATGATCCTGCTCGGCCTGCTGCTGGGCCAGATCAACACCGACGTCATCTCCGGCGTGCCGCGCTACAGCTTCGACATCCCCGAGCTGACCGACGGCATCGGCTTCGTCGCCATCGCGATGGGCATCTTCGGCTTCGGCGAGATCATCATGAACCTCGGCCGTCCGGCCGAGCACCGAGAGGTCTTCACCAAGGACGTGAAGGGCCTGTGGCCGACGAGGCAGGACTTCAAGGACATGCTGCCGGCGGTGCTGCGCGGCACGGCGCTGGGCTCGACGCTGGGCGTGCTGCCCGGCGGCGGGGCGTTGCTGTCGTCGTTTGCGGCCTATACCCTCGAAAAGAAGATGCGCGGTCGCCCGGGCGAAGTGCCCTTCGGCGAAGGCAACATCCGCGGCGTGGCCGGTCCCGAATCGGCCAACAATGCCGGCGCGCAGACCTCGTTCATCCCGATGCTCACGCTGGGCATCCCGCCCAATGCGGTGATGGCGCTGATGGTGGGCGCGATGACCATCAAGGGCATCCAGCCCGGCCCGCAGGTGATGACGAGCAACCCGGAGCTGTTCTGGGGCCTGATCGCGTCGATGTGGGTCGGCAACCTGATGCTGATCATCCTGAACCTGCCGCTGATCGGCATCTGGATCAAGCTGCTGACGGTGCCCTACCGCTTCCTCTACCCGGCCATCCTGAGCTTCTGCTGCATCGGGCTGTATACGCTGAACAACAACAATTTCGACGTCTACATGGCGGCGGCCTTCGGCGTCGTCGGGCTCGTCTTCTACAAGCTCGGCTGCGAGCCGGCGCCGCTGCTGCTGGGCTTCATCCTCGGGCCGATGATGGAAGAGAACCTGCGCCGCGCGCTGCTGCTGTCGCGCGGCGACTGGAGCACCTTCGCCACCAGGCCGCTGTCGGCCGGGCTGCTGATCGCGGCGCTGCTGATGATCGTGGTGGTGTCGCTGCCGTCGATCAAGAACAAGCGCGAAGAGGCGTTCCAAGATGCCGATTGATATCGGCTGACCGACAATCGCCCCCGAGGCCCCGCACCGCCGGGGCCTTGTTCATTGCCGACTCCGGTGAACCTTCCACCCGCCCTCGCTCCCCTGCAAGGCCCCGTATTCCGCGGCCTGTGGTTCGCGTGGCTGTTCGCCAACCTCACGATGTGGATGAACGACGTCGCGGCCGCCTGGCTGATGACGACGCTGACCACCAGCCCGGTGATGGTGGCGCTGGTGTCCACCGCCAGCACCTTGCCCGTCTTCCTGCTCGGCCTGCCCAGCGGCGCGCTGGCCGACATCCTGGACCGGCGGCGCTATTTCGCCGCCACGCAGCTGTGGGTGTCGGTGATCGCGCTCGTCCTCGCCGCGCTGGCGCTGGCCCAGGCGCTCACCGCCGAGATGCTGCTGCTGCTGACCTTCCTCAACGGCGTCGGCCTGGCGATGCGCTGGCCGGTATTCGCGGCCATCGTGCCGCAGGTGGTGGCCAAGGCCGAACTGCCGCAGGCGCTGGCGCTCAACGGCATCGCCATGAACCTCTCGCGCGTGGTCGGCCCGGCGCTGGCCGGCGCGTTGCTGGCGGCCATCAGCCCGGCGGCGGTCTTCGTGCTCAACGCGCTGCTGGCCGGCGTGGCCTTCGTGCTGATCCTGCGCTGGAAGAGCGAGCCGCGCACCAGCGCGCTGCCCGGCGAACGCTTCTGGGGCGCCATGCGCACCGGCATCGTCTTCACGCTGCAGTCGACGCGGCTGCGCGTGGTGATGCTGCGCATCTTCCTCTTCTTCCTGCAGGCCACGGCGCTGATGGCGCTGTTGCCGCTGGTGGCGCGCGAGCTGCACGGCGGCGGGCCCGGCACCTTCACGTTGATGCTGTCCTGCGTGGGCGTGGGCGCCATCACCGCCGCGCTGCTGTTTCCGCGCTGGCGGCAGCGCTTCTCGCGCGACCAGTTCGTCGTCATCGGCAGCGTCCTGCATGCGGCGCTGACGACGCTGATCGTGCTGCTGCCCGAGGTGTGGATCGCCCTTCCGGCGATGGTCGTCATCGGCATGGCCTGGATTTCGGTGGCCAATTCGCTGACCGTGGCGGCGCAGCAGGCGATGCCCGACTGGGTGCGGGCACGCGGCATGTCCATCTACCAGATGGCGCTGATGGGCGGCGCGGCCGCGGGGTCGCTGCTGTGGGGCCAGGTGGCGAGCTGGACCACGGTGCGCATCGCGGTGATGGTGGCTGCCGCCTGCGGGCTGCTGGTGGTGCTGGCCACGCGCAGGCTGTCGCTCGACTGGGCGGCCGATATCGACTTCACGCCGGCCGCGCGCACCGGCGGCGTGCCCGAGCCGGCTTTCGAGATCGGCCCCGACGAGGGCCCCGTGATGGTGACGCTGGAATACCAGATCGATGCCGCGCGGGCGGCCGATTTTGCCGAGGTGATGGCGCGAACGCGCCGCGCCCGGCTGCGCCAGGGCGCGCTGTCCTGGGGCCTGTTCCGCGACACCGCGGTGCCCGGGCGTTATGTCGAATATTTTGTCGACGAGAACTGGGTCGAGCACCAGCGCCGGCTCGAACGCTTCACCGCCTTCGACGCCGAGCTGCGCGCCCAGCGCCTGGCCTTTCACATCGGCGAGGGCACGCCGGTGCTGCGCCGCTATGTCGCCGACGCGCTGGTCGAAAGGCCGGGGCTGCCGCTGTAGGGCGAACAGCGGCCGTCTCGGCCAGAATCAGCGCCTCGCTTCACATCGCCCTGCCGCCATGCAACCTGCCTCACACCGCCGCGCCGCCCTGTCCACCCTGGTCGCCGGCCTGCTGGCCTTGCCGCTGCTGGCCACGGCGCAGGCCTGGCCGGCCAAGCCCATCCGCCTGGTCGTGCCGTTCCCCGCCGGCGGCGCCACCGACCTGCTGGCGCGCTCGATCGCGCAGCGCCTGGGCCAGGGCCTGGGGCAGACGGTGGTGGTCGACAACAAGGCGGGCGCCGGCGGCACGCTCGGCTCGGGCGACGTGGCCAAGGCCGTACCCGACGGCCATACGCTGCTCATCGCCACCAGCAGCACGCATGCCATCGCGCCGCACCTCAACCCCAGCCTGGCCTACAAGGTCGAGGCGGATTTCACCCCGGTGGCGCATGTCGCCAATGCACCCAACCTGGTGCTGGTGACCAACGGCCTGCCCGTGAAGGACATCAAGGAGCTGATCGCCCACGCCAAGGCACGGCCGGGGCAGCTCAACTACGCCAGCAGCGGCAACGGCACCATCGTCCACCTGACGAGCGAGGCCTTCAAGTCGCAGGCCGGGCTCTTCATCACCCACATCCCCTACCGCGGCACGGCGCTGTCGATCCCCGACCTCGTCTCGGGCAAGGTGCACCTGCTGTTCGACAGCGTGGTCTCGGGCCTGCCGCACGTGAAGGACGGCAAGCTCAAGGCGCTGGCCATCACCAGCCGCACGCGTTCGGCCCTGGTGCCCGACATCCCCACCGTGGCCGAGAGCGGCCTGCCGGGCTTCGAGTCGACCACCTGGTTCGGCATCTACGCCCCGAAGGGCCTGCCGGCCGACATCACCGCGAAGCTCAATGCCGAACTCAATGCCGCGATGAAGGCGCCCGAGGTGGCCGAGCGGCTGGCGCGCCTGGGCGCCGAGCCGGCGGCGGCCAACAGCCCGGCGCAATTTGCCGCCCTGGTGGCAGCCGACAGCGCGCGCTGGGCGAAGCTGATCCGCGAGCGCGGCATCCGCACCGAATGACCTTCAACGTTCGACGAGACTCCCGATGAACCACACCTTCGACTGGACCACCGGTTACGCCAGCCAGCGCAGCCCGCTCTTCGCGCGCAACGTCGTTTCCACCTCGCACCCGCTGGCCGCGCAGGCCGGGTTGCGCATGCTGCAGGCCGGGGGCAATGCGGTGGACGCCGCCATTGCCACCGCGGCGATGATGACCATCGTCGAACCGTGCAGCAACGGCCTGGGTTCGGACGCCTTCTGCATCCTGTGGGACGGCACGCAGCTGCACGGCCTGAATGCCAGCGGCCGTGCGCCGCAGGCCTGGACGCCGGAGTACTTCAAGCGCAAATACGGCGACGGCACCAGCATGCCCAAGCGCGGCTGGGACACCGTCACCGTGCCCGGTGCCGTCTCGGCCTGGATGGCGCTGAGCCAGCGCTTCGGCAAGCTGCCCTTCGCCGACCTGATGGCGCCGGCCATCGAGACGGCCGAGCGCGGCTATGCGGTGCCGGTGATCGTGCAGCACAAATGGACGGCCGCTGCCGCGCTGCCCGAGCTGACCGGCCAGCCCGGCTTTGCCCAGGCCTTCCTGCCGCACGGCCGCCAGCCGCACGTCGGCGAGCGTTTTGCCTTCCCCGACGCCGCGCGGTCGCTCAAGCTGATCGCCGAGAGCAAGGGCGAAGCCTTCTACCGCGGCGAGATCGCGGCCGCCATCGCCGCCTGGTCGCGCGCGCACGGTGGCGCCATGACCGAGGCCGACCTGGCGGCGCACCAGGCCGACTGGGTGGGCACCATCGCCCAGGACTACCGCGGCCACACGCTGCACGAGATTCCGCCCAACGGCCAGGGCATCGCGGCGCTGATCGCCCTGGGCATCCTGCAGCACTTCGACCTTGCCGCACTGCCGGTGGACGGCACGGCCAGCCAGCACCTGCAGATCGAGGCCATGAAGCTGGCCTTTGCCGATGTCTACCGGTACGTGGCCGACCCGCGCTCGATGCGCCTGACGCCGCAGCAGATGCTCGATCCGGCCTATCTGGCCAGCCGCGCGAAGCTGATCGATGCGAAGCGCGCGCAGGATTTCGGCCCCGGCCATGGCCCGCAGGGCGGCACCATCTACCTGACGGCGGCCGATGCCGGCGGCATGATGGTGAGCTTCATCCAGAGCAACTACATGGGCTTCGGCTCGGGCATCGTGGTGCCGGGTTATGGCATCAGCCTGCAGAACCGTGGCCACGGCTTCACGCTCGACGCCACGCGCGAGAACCTCGTCGGCCCGGGCAAGCGGCCCTTCCATACCATCATCCCGGCCTTCCTGATGAAGGATGGGCAGCCGCAGATGAGCTACGGCGTGATGGGTGGCGACATGCAGCCGCAGGGTCACCTGCAGACGCTGGTGCGCATGCTCGACTATCGCCAGCAGCCGCAGGCGGCGTGCGACGCGCCGCGCTGGCGCTATGCCGGCGGCATCGTCAACAACGAGCAGGGCATGCCCGAGGCCACGGTGCAGGGCCTGCGCGCGCTGGGCCACCAGGTGCAGCCCTTCGCCGACAGCTACCAGGACTACGGCGCCGGCCAGTTCATCTGGCGCCTGGGTGATCCTTCGGTGGAGGGTTATGCCGCGGCCAGCGACCCGCGCCGCGACGGCCAGGCCGTGGGCTTCTGATCGACATCACATCACCGGAGAGACACCATGGATCTGGGACTTCGAGGCCGCTGGGCGCTGGTGTGCGCCGCCAGCAAGGGGCTGGGCAAGGGCTGCGCCAGGGCGCTGGTGGCCGAGGGCGTGAACGTGGTCATCACCGCGCGCGGGGCCGAGGTGCTGCAGGCCACGGCGGCCGAGCTGCGCGCCCTCAACCCGGCGGTGCAGGTGCGCACGGTGGTCGGCGACATCGCCACGCCGGACAACCGCGCCGCCGCGCTGGCTGCCTGCCCGCAGGTCGACATCCTCGTCAACAACGCCGGCGGCCCGCCGCCGGGAGACTTCCGCGACTGGACGCGCGACGACTGGATCAAGGCGGTGGATGCCAACATGCTGACGCCCATCGAACTGATCAAGGCCACGGTCGACGGCATGGCCGAGCGTGGCTTCGGCCGCGTGGTCAACATCACCAGCGGCGCGGTGAAGGCGCCGATCGACGTGCTGGGCCTGAGCAACGGCGCGCGCAGCGGCCTCACCGGCTTCGTCGCCGGCGCGGCGCGGCAGGCCAAGCTGGCGTCGCGCAACGTCACCCTCAACAACCTGCTGCCGGGCGTCTTCGACACCGACCGCATCCGCGCCACCACGCGCGCGCAGGCGGCCAAGGCCGGCAAGAGCGAGGACGAGATCGTCGCCGCGCGGCTGGCCTCGGTGCCGGCGCGCCGCCTGGGCACGGCCGACGAGTTCGGCGCCATGTGTGCCTTCCTGTGCAGCGCGCACGCCAGCTACATCACCGGCCAGAACATCCTGATGGACGGCGGCGCCTACCCGGGGACGTTCTGATCGGGCGCTGCACCCAATCGGGCCAGCGCGTGATGCACGGCGGGTAGGGTCAGCTTGCGGCGCTTGGCCGTCTTTCGCTGGTGCGTCTCTGGGCCTTGGTCTGGCCTGCGCAAGCCCCCGGCGGGGGTTTCGGCCCCGCGGCCGACCTACTTTCTTTGCGGGTGCAAAGAAAGTAGGCAAAGAAAGCACCTTGAATGCAACACCCCCGGCTCGTCGGCGGTGATCGATCGCCGCGCTGCGCTGCGCTCCGGCCGGCTGTGGTGACAGTTCTCGCGAAGCCTCGCTCGACAGGAACGACTTTGCACCGGCGCAGGAACGCGCGCCGCGTCACGCTGGACCACCGTCCGCACCCATGCGCGAGAGCCGTGGCATGCCGATGGCTGGTGGTCCAGCGTGACGCGGGCCGCGCTCTCGTGTCGGTGAAAGGTCGTGGACTGTCGAGCAATCCTTTGCGAGAGCATCGAGTCACCACCGGCTCGAGCGCAGCGAGCGATCCGCACCCGACGAGCCGGGGGTGTTGCATTCGAGGTGCTTTCTTTGCTTCCTTTCTTTGCACCCGCAAAGAAAGGGAGTCGGCCGCCGGGCCGAAACCCCGGCCGGGGGCATCAGCAGGCCAGCCCAAGGCCAGGAGATGCATCAGCGAAGGACGGCAAGGCGCCGTCAACCGACCTTGCTGACAGGAACCAGCCCGCGGCCAGTAGCACAATGACCGCCAAGCCCCGTACGTTGGTCCATGGACACCTTGCTGCAATCCCCCGCCGCCCAGGCCGCATTGCTGGCCGCGGCGGGCGCCATCGCCTTCTGGCTGCGCGACGTGCCCGGGCTCTTGATCTCGTGGCTGCAGCGCTTCGTCATCTCCACGCTCAGCGTCGATTCGCGCGACGAATTCCTCTTCTCGGCGCTGGTCGAATATATGGACGCCCACCCCGCGCTGCGCCAGGTCAACCAGTTCACGGCCCGCAGCGTGCGCCAGGGCACGGCGCACCAGAGCCTGGAGGAAGACCTGCGCGCCGGGCAGGCACCGCGCGCCTTCCTCTCCCCCGGCGAGGGCCTGCACATCCTGTGGGTCGAGGGGCGGCTGGTCTGGATGCGGCGCGACCTGCAGGTGGGGCAGAGCGTGTTCGAGCGCATCAGCCTGTCGCACCTGGGGCGATCGGGCGGCTGGCTGGCAGGCTTTCTGCAGCGCGCCATCGACGCGCGCGCAGGCCGCGAGAGCGACACGCTCTCGGTCTATATCCCCAACCCCTTCCACGGCGGCGACTGGATGCGCGCGCGCCTGGGCTCGCGCCGTCCGCTGGCCTCGGTGGTGCTCAAGGCCGGGCAGGCCGAGGCGCTGCTGGCCGACCTGCAGCGCTTCTACGGCGCGCGCGAGCGTTATGCCGAGCTGGGCATTCCCTGGCGGCGCGGCTACCTGCTGCACGGGCCGCCGGGCACGGGCAAGACCTCGCTCGTCACCGCGCTCGCCTCGGAACTGCGGCTGAACGTGTGCACGCTCAGCCTGGCCTCGCCGGTGGTGACCGACGAGAAGATCCACACGCTGCTGGCCGGCGTGCCGCAGCGGTCGCTGCTGCTGATCGAGGACGTGGACGCCTTCTTCCGCCAGCGCGATGCGGCGCACGCACAGGTGCGGCTGTCGTTCTCGGGCTTTCTCAATGCGCTCGACGGCGTGGCCACGCAGGAGGGCAACGTGCTCTTCATGACCACCAACCATGCCGAACAGCTGGACCCGGCGCTCATCCGCGCCGGCCGCATCGACGAACGGGTGGAGCTGGGCCTGTGCGACGAAGACCAGCTGCGCCGCCTGTACCTCAAATTCCGGCCCGACGAGGCCGACGCGCAGCGCTTTGCGGCCGAGTGGGTGGCGCGGGCGCCCTCGCCGGCGCAGGTGCAGGCCGAGTTGATGCGCCGCTTCGGCGCCGCCAGCGGGCTGCCCGCGACCGCAGCGCCCGCCGCCTGATCGCGCCTCAGCCCGGCTGCCGCGCCAGCGCCGCGCGCACGGCATCGGCGCGCGGGATCGGCGCCACGGCGCCGTAGCCCTCGGTCGACAGCGCAGCCGCCGCGGCCGCATGGCGCCCGGCATCGCGCAGGCCGTCGCCGGCCACCAGCCGCGCGACGAAGGCGCCGCCGAAGGTGTCGCCGGCGCCGGTGGCGTCCACGGGCGCGCAGGGGAAGGGCGCAATGCGGTGACGCTCGGCGGCGCTGGCGACGATGGCGCCGTCGGCACCGAGCTTGAGCGCGACGATCCCCGCGCCCAGCTGCAGGCAGTGGTCGACCAGCGCCTCGGGATCGGTCAGGCCGGTGATGGCGGCGATGTCGTCGTGGCTCGGCAGCGCGATGTCGCAGCGGCGCAGCACGTCGCTCATCACCGCGCGCGCACGGTCGATGGACCACAGCTTCAGCCGCAGGTTGGTGTCGAAGCTCACGCGCACGCCGGCCGCGCGCGCGGTCTCGATGGCGGCATAGCCGGTGTCGCAGGCCGCGGTCGAGATGGCCAGCGAGATGCCCGACAGGTGCAGCACCTTCGCCGCTGCGATGCGCGCGTGCGGCAGGTCGGCCGGCGTCATGCGGCTGGCTGCCGAGCCGGCGCGGAAGAAGTGGAACGCGTGGCCACGCTCGCCGTGGGTGACGAAATAGATCGCGGTGAAGGCAGCGTCATCGGTCTTCACGCCCTGGTGGTCCACGCCCTCGCGCGTCCACAGCTCGCGCAGCAGCCGGCCGTAGGGGTCGTCGCCGATGGCGCTGAGGTAGCCCGTGCGGGCCCCCTGGCGCGCGGCGGCGATGGCGAAGTTGGAACTGTCGCCGCCGAAGCCCTGCAGGTACAGGCGGCCGTCGCCGTCGCGCGTCTGGTTGAACTCGACCATCGGCTCGCCGTAGGCGAGGATGTCGACCGGGGTGTCGGGGGAGTGCATGCGGTGATTGTGCTCAGCGACGGTTCGACACCGCGATGCCGGCGACGATGAGCGCGAAGGCCACGCCGTGGTAGGGCTGCGGCGGCTGGCCGAGCCACAGCGCCGACAGCAGCGCCGCAAACAGCGGCGTCAGGTTGCCGAAGAACCCGGCCACCGCCGGCCCGACGGCGGCCACGCCCAGGCCCCAGCAGCGGTAGGCCAGCACCGACGGGCCCAGCGCCAGAAAGACCAGCGCCGCCAGCAGGCCGGGGCCGAATTCGGGCCAGCGTCCGCCCAGCGCCTGCTCGGCGGCGCCGGCGCTGCCGGCCCAGACGAAGCCGAAGAGCGTCTGCACGAGCAGGAATTCGGCCCAGGTCCAGGCCGGCCGCTGCCCGCCCGCCAGCAGCGGAGCCGGACGCGCCAGCAGCCAGCTGTAGACCGCCCAGCTCAGGGCCGCCAGCAGCATCCACAGGTCACCCGGCACCAGGCGGATGGCCGACAGGCCGCCGATGTCACCCCGCACCAGCACCAGCAGCACGCCGGCCATCGACAGCAGCGCGCCCACGGCCTGCGCGCCGCGCACGCGTTCGCCGAAGAAGAGCGCGCCCACCAGCAGCATCCACAGCGGCGTGCTGGCGGCGATCAGCGTGACGTTGATCGGCGTGCTCGTCTGCAGCGCCAGGTATTGCAGCGCGTTGTAGGCGCCGACGCCCAGCAGCCCCAGCACCGCCAGCGGCCGCCAGCGTGCGCGCAGCTCGGCGCGGCGTTTGCGCGTGGCGACGGCACCCCAGCCCAGCGGCAGCAGCACCAGCAGCGCCCCCGTCCAGCGCAGTGCATTGAGCGTCAGCGGCGACACCTGCGGCGCCAGCAGGCGGCCGAGCAGCGCATTGCACGCCCACAGCAGCGGGGGCAGCGTCAGCAGCGCGGCGATGCGCGGCGTCAGCGTCACGGCGTGCCCGGCGGCGCGGGCATCGCGGTGCCGCAGTTCCAGCAGACCTCGAACGGGCCGTCGACGATCTCGCGGCAGCCCGGGCAGGCCCAGTGCCGGTGCGGCAGGTGCTGCCATTCATCGAGCAGCCGGCGCGCGGTGCCGAGCTGGGCATCCTCGGCGACCCAGACCTCGGGCAGGCACTGGTCGGGCGGCAGTTCGCCGGCGATGCCGCTGGCAAAGGCGCGCTGCACGCTGGCGGCGATGCCGGCGGCGCCGAGCTGGTCGGCCCACAGCGTGGCCAGGGCGAGGTTGGGGGCTTGTCGCACGCGTTTCATCGCAAGCGCCGATGGTGCCATGCCGGCGCTGCACGACGCGCGCGCTTGGCTTAACCTCGCGCACCTTGCCAACACCCTCACCAGGAGAGACCGAATGCCACGCGCGATCCAGATCACCGAATACGGCGGCCCCGAGAAGCTGCAGCTCGTCGACCTGCCGGTCGGCGAGCCCGGGCCGGGTGAGATCCGCATCCGCCACCAGGCCTGCGGCCTGAATTTCATCGACGTCTACCAGCGCACCGGCCTGTACCAGAACCCGCTGCCGCTGACGCTGGGCATGGAAGGCGCCGGCATCGTTGAGGCGGTGGGCGAGGGCGTGACGCACCTGAAGGCCGGCGACCGCGCTGCCTATGCCAGCAACCCGCCGGGCTCGTACAGCGAGGTGCGCGTGATGCCGGCGAAGACGGTGGTCAAGCTGCCCGACGGCATCGCCTTCGACACCGCCGCCGGCATGATGCTCAAGGGCCTGACGGCGCAATACCTGCTGAAGAAGACGCTGCCGGTCGAGGGCCTGCAGCCCGGCGACCACGTGCTGTTCCATGCCGCTGCCGGCGGCGTGGGCCTGATCGCCTGCCAGTGGGCGAAGGCGCTGGGCCTGCAGCTGATCGCCACCGCCGGCAGCGCCGCCAAGTGCCAGCTGGCGCTGGACCACGGCGCGGCGCATGCGATCGACTATTCGAAGGAAGATTTTGCGGCCCGCGTCAAGGCCATCACCGGCGGCAAGGGCGTGAAGGTGGTCTACGACAGCGTGGGCAAGGACACCTTCGAGGGCAGCCTGAACTGCCTGCGGCCCTTCGGGCTGCTGGCCAGCTTCGGCAATGCCTCGGGCCCGGTGCCGCCTTTCGCGCCCGGCATCCTGGGGCCCAAGGGTTCGCTCTACATCACGCGCGCCACGCTCTTCACGCACATCGCCACGCGCGAAGCCACGCAGGCCATGGCCGACGACCTGTTCGCGGTGGTGCTGTCGGGCCAGGTGAAGATCCGCATCGACCAGCGCTACCCGCTGGCCGAGGTGGCGCAGGCGCACCGCGACCTGGAAGCGCGCAAGACCACCGGCTCGACGGTGCTGATGCCCTGAGCGGGCCCGGCCCTTGGACCGCATCCGCCGCCGCGTCCTGGCCGCCGCCGCGGTGGCGGGTATGCCCGCGCGGGCGATCGCACAGGCGACGGCGCGCGAGCCCGTCGCGCCGGCGCCGGACTGCTCGCACTGCCGGGCACGGCTGCAGACGGTGGCGGCGCTGCGATCGCAGCTGCCCGCCGACTGGCGCATCGGGCTCGAGCCCGAGCCGGTGCTGGGCGGCGAGATGCTGGTGGTGCAGGCCGGGCCGGCGGGCGCGCCGCCGCTGCTGCTGGTGCATGGCCTGGGGCAGAACGGCTTCACCGACTGGCTGCCGGTGATGGCCACGCTGGCCCGCCGCCACCGGGTGCTGGCGGTGGACCTGCCGGGCTTCGGCTATTCGTCCACGCCGCCAGCCAGGCTGTCGCCGACCCACCTGGCGCGTGTGCTCGACGGCCTGCTGGTGCGCCGGCAGATCGGGCCGCTGACGGTGATCGGCCATTCGATGGGCGCTGCGGTGGCGCTGCGGCTGGCGGCCGATTTTCCGCAGCGCGTGGCCGCGCTGGTGGTGGTGGACGCGGCCGGCATCCTGCACCGCACCGCCTTCAGCAAGCACGCCACCATCGGCCAGCTGCCGTCGGAGGGCTGGCCCGAGGCGCTGAAGGAGCCGGCGGCGCGGCTGCGCGACCTGGGCCACCTCATCGTCGAGCGCCTCTTCGGCCTGCCCTTCGATCCCACCGAGGTGCTGCGTGCCAACGACTGGCTGTGGCCGCTGGTGCTGGGGGACCGCGCCAGCATCAATGCCGCGCTGGCGCTGGTGGACGAGGATTTCAGCGCCGTCGTGCACACGCTGGCGCAGCCGGTGCACCTGATCTGGGGCGAGGCCGATGCGGTGGCGCCGCTGCGCACCGGCGAACTGCTCGCGCGCCGGCTGCCGCGCGCGCAGCTGAGCACGCTGCCCGGCGTCGGCCACATGCCGATGGCGCAGGCCCCGGGCGAGTTCCTGCTGCGGCTGGAGCGTGCGCTGCGCGAGCCGCCGCTGCCGCGGCCAGCCGAGGCCGGCGCCGGCGACGGCGCGCTGCAGGACCTGCTCTGCATCGGTGAGGTCGACCGCCGTCACCGCGGGCGCTACCGCGAGCTGCGCATCGAGCGCTGCACGGCGCTGCGGCTGACCGACGTGGTGGCCGAGCGGGTGATCGTGCGCGACTCGATCGTGCAGATGACCGGCGTGCGCGTGCAGGGCGGCGAGCTGGCGCTGGACATCGTCAATTCGGAACTGGTGGCCACCGCCTGCGATTTCGACGGCCGCACCGCCATCCGCAGCGACGCCAGCCGCCTGGACCTGGCCGGCTGCCGGCTGCAGGCGCGCGGCTTTGCGGTGCAGGTGGCGCGGCGATCCCGCCTGGTGGCGTCGGTGAGCCGCATCGACGATGCCTTCCACCGCGGCTGGTGGCACGAGGACCGCGAACTCGAAGGCGAATTGCTGGACCCGCGCGCACCCTTGCGTCGGCCGCCGGCCGCGTCGGCGCCGGGGTCTTAATCGGCGACGGCGGCGCGGTAGGCGTGCCAGGAGGCGTGGCCGACCACCGGCCCGATCACCAGCAGCCCCACGAACCACGGCAGCATGGCCAGCACGACGAGGGTCGCGATCAGCAGGCCCCACCACAGCATCACGCCCGTCTGCCCCAGCACCAGGCGCAGGCTGGTCAGGCCGGCGGTGATGGCATCGGTCTGCCGGTGCAGGATCATCGGCATCGACACCACGCTGATCGCATAGATCAACCCGGCAAAGACCGCGCCCAGCGCCGTCCAGGCGACGATGAAGCCGATGTTGCGCGGGTCGAGCAGCGCCAGCAGCGATCCCTTGAAGTCGGGCATGCCGTCGAAGCTGACCGCAAACACCACCAGCGTGGCGCGGCCCCACAGCATCTCGAGCACCAGCAGCACGAAGCCGAAGATGCCCAGCTGCGCGGTGCGTGTGTCCCAGGCCAGCAGCGAATCGCCGAAATCGGGCCGCTGGCCCTGCTCCAGCCGCTGGCTGGTACGGTACAGGCCCAGGCACAGGAAGGGGCCCATGAGCAGAAAGCCGGCCGACAGCGCGAGCATGTAGGCGGGCGCATGCTCGTAGACCTTCAGCAGCGCCCAGCCCATGACCATGAAGCAGGTGCCGTAGAAGAGCCCGATGCCCGGCGCGCGCAGAAAATCGCGCCAGCCGCGCTGCAGCCAGCGCAGCGGATCGGCAAAGCCCAGTGTGCGCAGTTCGATGCGCGCTCCGGCGCCGGCATCGGGCGCGGCAGCGGGTGGCGGGCCGCTGTCGCTGCCGCCGGACGATGTCATCGGATCGCTTTCCAAGATGCCCGTGAGGGTAGGTGGGGCATCGGCCAGCGTCCACCCGGGCGTGCCCGCATGGGTGCGCCCGGTGCCATGCGCTACAGCGCCAGCGACTTCAGAAAATCGCGGAAACCGGGGCCGAGTTCGGGGTGCGCCAGCGCCAGTTCGACATTGGCCTGCAGAAAGCCTTCCTTGCTGCCGCAGTCGTAGCGGCGGCCCTCGTAGCGATAGGCGAACACCTTCTCCCGCCGCAGCAGCGAGGCGATGCCGTCGGTGAGCTGGATCTCGCCGCCGACGCCGCGCGGCTGCGTCAGGATCTCGTGGAAGACGCCGGGCGTGAGGATGTAGCGGCCGGCCACGCCCAGGCGCGACGGCGCCTGCTCGGGCGCGGGCTTCTCGACGATCTGGCTGATGTCGACCAGCCGGTCGCCCACCGGCGTGCCGGCCACGATGCCATAGCGGCGCGTGTGCGCGGCCGGCACTTCCTGCACCGCCAGGATGGAGGCGCGCCATTCGGCAAACTGCTCGACCATCTGCTTGAGCACCGGCCGGTCGGCGCTCGGGCCGATCATCAGGTCGTCGGCCAGCAGCACCGCGAAGGGTTCGTTGCCGACCAGCCGCTGGCCGCACAGCACCGCATGCCCCAGGCCCAGTGCCTGCGCCTGGCGCACGTAGATGCATTCCATGTCGTCGGGCTTGACACCGCGCACGACCTCCAGCAACTCGCGCTTGCCGGCCTGCTCGAGCGCGACCTCGAGCTCGAAGGTCATGTCGAAATGGTCCTCGATCGGGCGCTTGTGGCGGCCGGTGACGAAGATCATCTCGCGCACCCCGGCGGCATAGGCTTCCTCGACGGCATACTGGATCAGCGGCTTGTCGACCACCGGCAGCATCTCCTTCGGTTGTGCCTTTGTTGCCGGCAGGAAGCGCGTGCCGAGCCCCGCAACCGGGAATATCGCCTTCTTGATCAACATCTGCTTACCTAGAATGGATCGGGTATCGGTGCATTCTGGCACCCCCTTCCGCCACGTCCTGGTCGCCAAACCCCAACTTCTTCATGGAGCTCCTCGTCGTCGAACCGCTGGACCCGGAAGTCCTGGACTGGCTGTCGATGCGGCATGGCGTGGTCTACGCGCCGCACCTGGCGCATGACCCGCGCGAATTCCGCGCCGCCTTGCCGGCCGTGCGCGGCATGGTGCTGCCGCCGTCGGTCGCCGTGGACCGCACGGTGCTGCGCGCCGCGCCGCATCTGCTGACCGTGGGACGGCTGTCGGCCGGCGCCGAGAATCTGGACCTCGAAGCCTGCGCCCGCGCCGGGGTCGAGGTCGTGCGCCCGGCCACCGCCAGCGCCAACGCCGAGGCCGAATTCGCCATCGGCGCGCTGCTGCAGATGCTGCGCCGCGTGCCGGTGATCAACGCCGAGGGCCTGGCCGTGGGCCGCGAACTCGGCGGCGCCGTGGTCGGCATCATCGGCATGACGCCGGCGGCGCGGCCGCTGGCCAAGCTGCTCGATACCTTCGGCGCGCGCGTGCTCGGCTACGACCCGGCCGTGCACGCCGGCGACGGCCTGTGGGACCGCTGGGGCATCGAGCCGGTGCCGCTGCGCCAGCTGATGGAGCACAGCGACGGCGTGTGCGCGCTGCTGCTGTACTACAGCCGCTACCACGGGCTGCTGGGGCAGCGTTATCTGGCCGACTGCAAGCCCAACCAGGTGCTGGTGAGCCTGGCGCCCTCGGGCCTGTTCGACGAGCAGGCGCTGGCGCATGCGCTGGCCACGCGGCGCATGGCCGCGGCCTGGTTCGACAGCATGGAACCCGGCACCCTGGACCCGGGTCGCCCGCTGCACGACATCGACGCGCTGCAGGTCACGCCGCGCGTGGCCAGCACGACGCGCGAATCGCGCGTGCGCAGCGCCTGGGCCGTGGCCCAGCGCATGGACGAGATCCTGCAGGTGCGCACGTCGCTGGCCGATTTCACGTCGACGACACCAGGCGCGCTCGCTGGTCTCGAAGACGATCCAGCGCCTGCCTGAAGCCGGCCAGCCGCGAGCGTTCCTGCTCCACCACGGCCGCCGGCGCGCGCGCCACGAAGCTCTGGTTGGACAGCTTGGCGTCGGCCTTGGCGATCTCGCCGGCCAGCCGCGCGATCTCCTTGTCCAGGCGTGCGGTCTCGGCGCCGACGTCGATCTCCACGTGCAGCGCCAGCCGCGCCTGGCCCTGCACCGCCACCGGCGCGGCGCGCGTGGCGGCGGCAAAGGCGGCCTCGTCGTCGATCACGCGCACCTCGGCCAGGCGTGCCAGCGCCTTCAGCAGCGGCGTGGCCTCGGCCATGAAGGCACCCTCGCCATGGGTGATCAGCGGCACGCGCTCGCCGGGGTTCAGGCCCATCTCGCTGCGCAGGTTGCGGCAGGTGCCGACCACGGCCTTGAGCTGCGCCACCCAGGCGTCGGCGGCGGCATCCACGCGTTCCAGCTGCGCCTGCGGGTAGGCCGCGGTGACGATGGTGTCGGCACTGTCCGCCGCCTTGCGGCCGGCGGCCACGGCCACCACCTGCCACAGCTCGGCGGTGATGAAAGGCACGATCGGGTGCAGCAGGCGCAGCACCGTCTCCAGCACGCGCAGCAGCGTGCGGCGGGTGGCGCGCTGCCCGGCCTGGCTGCCGTCGTGCAGCTGCACCTTGGCGATCTCCAGGTACCAGTCGCAATATTCGTCCCAGACGAAGCCGTAGATGGCATGGGCGACGTTGTCGAGCCGGTAGTCGGTGAAGCCCTGGTGAACGGCGGCCTCGACGCGCTGCAGCTCGCCGGTGATCCAACGGTCGGCGTGCGAGAACTGCAGGTAGCTGCCGCTGCCCGGGGCGCAGGCGGCTGCATCGTGATCGTGCAGGCCGTTGTCCTGGCCCTCGCAGTTCATCAGCACGAAGCGCGTGGCGTTCCAGAGCTTGTTGCAGAAGTTGCGGTAGCCCTCGCAGCGCCTGGCGTCGAAATTGATGTTGCGGCCCAGGCTGGCGTAGCTGGCCATCGTGAAGCGCAGCGCATCGGCGCCGTAGCCCGGGATGCCTTCGGGGAATTCCTTCTCGGTCTCCTTGCGGATGCGCGGCGCCGTCTCGGGCTTGCGCAAGCCGGTGGTGCGCTTGACCAGCAGCTCGGGCAGCTCGATGCCGTCGATCAGGTCCACCGGGTCGAGCACGTTGCCTTCGCTCTTGCTCATCTTCTTGCCCTGCGCGTCGCGCACCAGGCCATGGATGTAGACGTCGCGGAAGGGCACCCGGCCGGTGAAGTGGGTCGTCATCATGATCATCCGGGCGACCCAGAAGAAGATGATGTCGAAGCCGGTCACCAGCACCGAACTGGGCAGGAAGAGGTCCTGCTCGACGGTCTCTTCCGGCCAGCCCAGCGTGGAGAAGGGCACCAGCGCCGACGAATACCAGGTGTCGAGCACGTCCTCGTCGCGGGTCAGCGGCCCTGCATAACCGGCTTGCGTGGCACGTTGACGGGCCTCGTCCTCGCTGCGGGCGACGAACAGCTCGCCGTTGCTGCCGTACCAGGCCGGGATCTGGTGGCCCCACCACAGCTGGCGGCTGATGCACCAGTCCTGGATGTTGTTCATCCAGTGGTCGTAGGTGTTGACCCATTGCTCGGGCACGAAGCGCACCTGGCCCGACGACACCGCGTCGATCGCCTGCTGGGCGATGCTCTTGCCGCCATGGCCGGGCTTGTTCATCGCCACGAACCACTGGTCGGTGAGCATGGGCTCGATGATCTGCCCGGTGCGTGCGCAGCGCGGCACCATGAGCTTGTGCCGCTTCGTCTCCACCAGCAGGCCCTGGGCCTCGAGGTCGGCCACCACCTTCCTGCGCGCCTCGAAGCGGTCCAGGCCCCGGTAGGCCGCGGGAGCGTGTTCGTTGATCCTCGCGTCCAGCGTCAGCACGCCGATGATCGGCAGGCCGTGGCGCTGGCCGACGGCGTAGTCGTTGGCATCGTGCGCCGGCGTGACCTTGACGACGCCGGTGCCGAAGCCGCGGTCGACATGGGCATCGGCGATGACCGGGATTTCGCGGTCGGTGAGGGGCAGCTTCACCCGCTTGCCGAGCAGGCCGGCATACCGTTCGTCCTCGGGGTGCACCATCACCGCGGTGTCGCCGAGCAGGGTCTCGGGGCGCGTGGTGGCCACGACCACGTCACCGCTGCCATCCGAAAGCGGATAGCGGATGTGCCACAGGAAGCCGTCTTCCTCCTCGCTCTCGACCTCGAGGTCGGACACCGCCGATTTGAGCACCGGGTCCCAGCTCACCAGGCGCTTGCCGCGGTAGATCAGGCCCTCGTCGTACAGGCGCACGAAGGTCTCGGTGACCACCGACGACAGCTTGTCGTCCATGGTGAAATATTCGCGGCCCCAGTCGACGCTGTCGCCCATGCGGCGCATCTGGCGCGTGATGGTGGCGCCCGAGCTCGCCTTCCAGTCCCACACCTGGGCGACGAAATTCTTGCGGCCGAGGTCGTGGCGCGACAGCCCGGCGTCCTGCAGCTGGCGCTCGACGACGATCTGCGTCGCGATGCCGGCATGGTCGGTGCCCGGCACCCACAGCGTGTTGTGGCCGCGCATGCGGTGCCAGCGCGTCAGCGCGTCCATGATGGTCTGGTTGAACGCGTGGCCCATGTGCAGCGTGCCGGTCACGTTGGGCGGCGGCAGCTGGATGCAGAACGAGGGGCGGGACGGGTCCAGCGTGGGCGCGAACAGGCCGGGCTGGTCCCAGACCGGCGCCCAGCGGGCCTCGATGGCAGCGGGTTCGAAGGACTTGGGCAACTCGGGCGTGGTCATGGCAGGCGCACAATCAGGTCACCGCGTGGCGTGCATCAGGCGCGTCGACGCGAAGGCGGGCAGGGCCGGTGGGGAGGGTGTCGGATTGTAGGTCGACCCCTCGCCCCGGGCGCCGGCGCGCCGCAGCCTGGGGAGTGACGATGGCCCGCAAGATTCCATGGCGAACACCGCGAAGGGTGCGACACGCCGTCGCACTGGCGGCGCTGGCACTGGCCGCCTGTGGCGGTGGCGGTGGCGACGACGGCGTGCTGCCGCCGTTGCCCGGCGTCACCTGCAGCACGGCCGAGCAGCGGCTGTGGCTGGACGACTATTTCGACGCCTGGTATTTCTGGTACCGGCTGGCGCCGGACCCGAATCCGCTGCGCGAGATGACGGTGGCCGAGTTCTTCGAGGCCTCGCTCTATACCGGCGGCGATGTGCGATTTCCGCGCGACCGCTGGAGCTACCTGGAATCGAGCGAGGACTTCGACCGCTTCTTCGGCGATGGCAGGCTGCTGGGCTACGGCGTCTACCTCGCGGGCATCGAGACCGACCGCGACCCTGCGCGGCCGCTGCTCGTGCGCTATGTCGAACCGCAGTCCGATGCCGCCGCACGCGGCGTGAGGCGCGGCGACGAGGTGGTGTCGGTCAACGGCCGGCCGGCGGCCGAGATCGTCGCCGCCGACGACTATGCGGCCTTCACGCCCGACGACGAGGGCCAGGCACTGGCGCTGGTGCTGCGCAACGGCGGCATCGAACGCAGCGTGACGCTGCGCGCCAGCGCCTTCGCGCTGACGCCGGTGACGCTGGCCCGCGTGCTGCAGACGCCGATGGGCCGGCGCATGGGCTATCTGCACGTCAAGGACATGATCGACCAGGCCGAACCGGCGCTGGACAGGTCGTTTGCCGATTTCCGCGCCGCCGGCATCACCGAACTGGTGATCGACCTGCGCTACAACGGCGGTGGCCTGGTGTCGCTGTCGCGCCGGCTGGCGTCGTACGTCAACGGCGCGCGCACCCGCGACCAGGTCTATGCCAGGCTGCTGTTCAACGACCGCCGGGCGCGCGACGAGAACGAGACCTTCCGCTTCGAGCCGCCCTCGTCGGCGCTGAACCTGTCGCGCGTCTACCTGCTCACCGGCCCGCGCACCTGTTCGGCCAGCGAACTGGTGATCAACGGCCTGCGGCCCTTCGTCGACGTGGTCGCCATCGGCGACACCACCTGCGGCAAGCCGGTCGGCTTCCGGCCGGTCAGCCGCTGCGACACCACCTTCAACGTCGTCAATTTCGAGTCGGTCAATGGGCGCGACGAAGGCCGCTATTTCGACGGCTTCGCGCCGACCTGCGCCGTGACCGAGGACTTCTCGCGGCCGCTGGGCACGCTCGAAGAACCGCTGCTGGCGGCCGCCGGCACCCATGCCGACGGCGGCAGCTGCCCGGCCGGCACCGGCGGCGTGGCGCGGCAGCGGCCCATGGGCGCCGGTGCGCCGCGGCTGCGCGGCGGCGAGCCGCCCGAGCGCCAGGGCATGTGGCGGCGCTGAAGCGCGGTTGCCGGGGGTCGGCGCGGCCGGCCCCCGGCCTCACATGAACAGGTGTTCGCCCGCGTTCTCGCCGCCCAGGATCACATAGTTGACCTTCTTCAGGTCGGTCAGCTGGCGCCCGCCGGCGTAGCTGATCGAGCTCTGCAGGTCCTCGCGCATCTCGCGCAGGGTGTCGGCGAGCCGGCCCTTGATGGGCTCGAGGATGCGCTTGCCCTCGACATGCTTGTATTCGCCCTTGTTGAAGTCGCTGGCCGAGCCGTAATACTCCTTGTACAGCTTGCCGTCGACCTCGACCGTGGAGCCGGGTGACTCCTCGTGGCCGGCGAACAGCGAGCCGATCATCACCATCGCGGCGCCGAAGCGCACGCTCTTGGCGATGTCGCCATGGTGGCGGATGCCGCCGTCGGCGATGATGGGCTTGGTGGCCACGCGCGAACACCATTTCAGCGCCGACAGCTGCCAGCCGCCGGTGCCGAAGCCGGTCTTGAGCTTGGTGATGCAGACCTTGCCCGGGCCGACGCCGACCTTGGTGGCATCGGCGCCCCAGTTCTCGAGGTCGATCACCGCCTCGGGCGTGGCCACGTTGCCGGCGATGACGAAGGCCTGCGGCAGCCTGGTCTTGATGTGCTCGACGGTCTTCCTCACGCTGTCGGCATGGCCATGCGCGATGTCGATGGTGATGTAGTCGGCGCCGATGCCTTCGGCGGCCAGGCGGTCGATGACGGCGAAGTCCTGCGGCTTGACGCCCGAGCTGATCGACACCAGCAGCCCCTGCTCGCGCATGCGGCGGGCAAAGGCCACGTTGTCGAGGTCGAAGCGGTGCATGACGTAGAAGTGGCCGCTCCTGGCCAGATCCTGCGCGATCGGCTCGTCGAGCACCGTCTTCATGTTCGACGGCACCACCGGCAGCGCAAAGCGCCGGCCGCCGAATTCGACCGAGGTGTCGCATTCGCTGCGGCTTTCCACGCGGCACTTGCGCGGCAGCAGCAGGATGTTGTCGTAGTCGAAGATTTCCATGGTCGACACCCGCTCGTCGGTCGGGCCCTGGCAGGCAAAAAAAACCGGGCGGCGCCGCGCGCAACCCGGTGGCGAATTCTACGCCGCGGGGCCGCCGGCACCGGCGGCCGCGGTGCCGGCGCCGCCGGCGATCCGGCCATCGCCGGCGGGCCGGGCCCGGCGCACCCGGCTCCTAGAATGCCCTGCATGCTGCCCCCCGACGACCGCCTGCTGCGCAAGCTCAATCCCGAACAGCTGGCGGCCGTGACCCTGCCCGCGCAGGCCGCGCTGATCCTGGCCGGCGCCGGCTCGGGCAAGACGCGCGTGCTGACGACGCGCATCGCCTGGCTGCTGTCCTCCGGCCAGGTGTCGCCCGGCGGCGTGCTGGCCGTGACCTTCACCAACAAGGCGGCCAAGGAGATGCTGACGCGGCTGCAGGCCATGCTGCCGATTGCCGTGCGCGGCATGTGGATCGGCACCTTCCACGGCCTGTGCAACCGCTTCCTGCGCGCGCACTGGAAGCTCGCCGGCCTGCCGCAGGCCTTCCAGATCCTCGACAGCGGCGACCAGCTCTCGGCCGTCAAGCGTGTCATCAAGGCGATGAACCTCGACGAGGAACGCTTCGTGCCCAAGCAGGTCACGTGGTTCATCGCCGGTGCCAAGGAGGAGGGCCAGCGCCCGCGCGACGTCGACGCGCGCGACGCCCATGGCCGCAAGCTGGTCGAGGTCTACCAGGCCTACGAGGAACAGTGCCAGCGCGAGGGCGTGGTCGACTTTGCCGAGCTGATGCTGCGCAGCTACGAACTGCTGCGCGACAACGACCCGCTGCGCGAGCATTACCAGCGCCGCTTCCGCCACGTGCTGGTCGACGAATTCCAGGACACCAACCGGCTGCAGTATGCGTGGCTGAAGATGTTCGCGCCGCCGGTGGGCGCCGAGCCGGTGGCGCACGCGCCGCAGGGCGTGTTCGCGGTCGGCGACGACGACCAGAGCATCTATGCCTTCCGCGGCGCGCGCGTGGGCAACATGGCCGACTTCGAGCGCGAATACCGCGTGCAGCGGATCATCAAGCTGGAGCAGAACTACCGCTCGTTCGGCCACATCCTCGATGCCGCCAATGAGCTGATTGCCCACAACAGCCACCGCCTGGGCAAGAACCTGCGCACCGACGCCGGCGCCGGCGAGCCGGTGCGCGTGTTCGAGGCCAGCAGCGACTTTGCCGAGGCGCAGTGGTTGCTGGAGGAGGCGCAGGCGCTGCACCGCGGCGGCCTGCCACGCAGCGAGATCGCGCTGCTTTACCGCAGCAATGCGCAAAGCCGCGTCATCGAGAGCGCGCTCTTCAATGCCGGCGTGCCCTATCGCGTCTACGGCGGCCTGCGCTTCTTCGAGCGCGCCGAGGTCAAGCATGCGCTGGCCTATCTGCGGCTGCTGGAGAACCCCAACGACGACACCAGCTTCCTGCGCGTGGTGAACTTTCCGGCGCGCGGCATCGGCGCGCGCACCGTCGAGCAGCTGGCCGACGCCGCGCGCGCCAGCGGCCGCAGCCTGATGCAGAGCGTGGGCGCGGTGGCCGGCGCCGCGGGCAGCAAGCTGGCGGGCTTCGTGCAGCTGGTCGATGCCATGCGCACGGCGACGCAGGGTCTGACGCTGCGCGAAATCATCGAGCATGTGCTGCACGCGTCCCGGCTGCTGGAGTTCTACAAGACCGAGAAGGAAGGCCAGGACCGCATCGAGAACCTCGAGGAACTGGTCAATGCCGCCGAAAGCTTCGTCACCCAGGAAGGCTTCGGCAAGGACGCCGTGGCCTTGCCCGTCGACGAGAGCGCCAGCGGCGCGGCCGCGCCGGTGCCCGATGCCGAGACCGGCGAGATCATGTCGCCGCTGGCAGCCTTCCTGACGCACGCCTCGCTGGAAGCCGGCGACAACCAGGCGCAGGCCGGCCAGGACGCCATCCAGCTGATGACGGTGCACGCCGCCAAGGGGCTGGAATTCGACGCCGTCTTCATCACCGGCGTCGAGGAGGGCCTGTTCCCGCACGAACAGAGCCTGTCCGACGCCGACGGGCTGGAGGAGGAGCGGCGGCTGATGTACGTGGCCATCACGCGCGCGCGCCAGCGCCTGTACCTGAGCTTCAGCCAGACGCGCATGCTGCACGGGCAGACGCGCTACAACGTCAAGAGCCGCTTCTTCGACGAATTGCCCGAAGCCGCGCTGAAATGGCTGACGCCGCGCCAGCAGGGCTTCGGCTCGGGATATGCCAGAAGCTACCAGCAGGCCTGGGAGCGCGGCAGCGGCCTCAGCGGCATCGTCGGCGCCGGCCGCGTGAGCGCGGCCGATCGGCCGGCACCGGTGCAGCCGCTGCCGCAGGCCATGGCCGCGCAGCGCAGCGAAGGCGGCCTGCGCATCGGGCAGTCGGTCTTCCACGCCAAATTCGGCGAGGGCGTGGTGATGACGCTGGAGGGCAGCGGCGCCGACGCGCGCGCGCAGGTCAATTTCGGCCGCCATGGCGCCAAGTGGCTGGCGCTGGCCATCGCCAGGCTCACCCCGATCGAATAGGCCCGATCCCGGTGCATTCGATGCACCGGGACGGTGCCTGATGCACCGAATGCCGGCGCCGTCGCGTGCAGGCCATGCCCCACGCTGAGCACGGCTTTTGCTTGACGTGGTGCGTGCGTCCTGCTTCTGGTGCGGGGCCTGGAGGAGAAACCCCGTGGACCCAGTCAAGCAGGGCACCGATGCCTTGTTCATCCTGCTCGGCGCCGTCATGGTGCTGGCCATGCATTCCGGCTTTGCCTTCCTGGAGCTGGGCACCGTGCGCAAGAAGAACCAGGTCAATGCACTGGTCAAGATCCTGGTCGACTTCGCGGTGTCGACCATCGCCTATTTCTTCATCGGCTACCTGGTGGCCTACGGCGTGCAGTTCATGTCCGGCGCCGGCACGCTGGCGCAGAAGAATGGCTACGAACTGGTCAAGTTCTTCTTCCTGCTGACCTTTGCGGCGGCCATTCCGGCCATCATCTCGGGCGGCATCGCCGAGCGGGCCCGCTTCGGGCCGCAACTCATCGCCACCGCGGTGCTGGTGGGGCTGGTCTATCCGTTCTTCGAAGGGGCGGTCTGGGGCGGGCGCTTCGGACTGCAGGGCTGGATCAAGGCACTGACCGGGTTCGAGTTTCACGACTTCGCCGGCAGCGTGGTGGTGCACGCGATGGGCGGCTGGATCGGCCTGGTGGCCGTGCTGCTGCTGGGCGCGCGCCACAACCGCTACCGCAAGGACGGGGCGATGAGCGCCCACCCGCCGTCCTCCATCCCCTTCCTCGCGCTGGGCGCCTGGGTGCTCGCCGTGGGCTGGTTCGGCTTCAACGTGATGAGCGCGCAGACCATCGACAAGATCTCCGGCCTGGTGGCGGTCAACTCGCTGATGGCGATGGCCGGCGGCACGCTGGTGGCGGTGCTGCTGGGCCGCAACGACCCCGGCTTTGCCTACAACGGTCCGCTGGCCGGGCTGGTGGCGGTGTGTGCCGGCTCCGACGTGATGCACCCGGCCGGCGCGCTCGTGGTCGGCGGCGTGGCAGGCGCCATCTTCGTCGTGCTGTTCACGCTGACGCAGAACCGCTGGAAGATCGACGATGTGCTGGGCGTCTGGCCCTTGCACGGCCTGTGCGGCGCCTGGGGCGGTGTCGCCTGCGGGCTGTTCGGCAGCACGGCGCTCGGTGGCCTGGGCGGCGTGAGCCTGGCCGCACAGCTGCTGGGCACCGCGGCCGGCGTGCTGTGGGCGCTGGTCGCCGGCTCGCTGGTCTACGGCACGCTGAAAGCGACGACAGGCCTGCGCCTGTCGGCCGAGGAGGAGCACGAAGGCGCCGATCTGTCGATCCACCGCATCGGCGCCACGCCCGAGCGCGAAGCCAGCTGGTGAGCCGCTTCGGCGCCGTCGTCACTGCGACGAGAAGCTGTCGTTGAAGGTGAAGATCAGCGAGACATAGAACAGCGTGCTGAAGAACAGCCCTGCCGGCAGCGCCAGCAGCGACGCCAGCTGCCCCAGGCCCAGCAGCCCGAACAGCACCGCGCTCACCAGCCCGAAGGCCAGCATGAGCGCAAACCAGGTCAGCCCGTAGACGACGAAGGCGCCGCGGCAGCGCCACACCGCCAGCGTGCTGCTGAACAAGGCCTGGCCGGCACTCTGGTCCGCCCAGTGCACCAGCGCCGGGGCGTGCCAGAAGGGGATGGTCACCAGCGTCAGCGCCGCGCTGCCGAACAGCGCACCGGCGACCATGCCGCGCTCGGCGAACAAGGCGTCGATCTCGGCCTGCGGCGGGGGCGACTGCCGCATCAGCTCGAACAGGCGCGAGAAGCCGCCGTCGGCCACGACATCGGTCAGCCACAGCACGCCGGCCACGGCCAGCCCGTAGGCCACGCACAGCATCAGCAGCGCGGTGCGCCGCGCCGGTGCACCGCGCAGCGGCTCGACAAACTGCGACGGCCCGACCGGGCCCTGCAGCAGCGCCGACTGGCTGGCGATCATGAACCCCAGCGACAGCAGCGGCACCAGCATGATCTGCAGCAGGCTGCCGACGACGGGGATCAGCGCCGAGAACAGCGCCACGAAGAGGAAGATCGTGAACAGGCTGGTGAAGGCCAGCGGCCGCTGCAGGTACAGGCGCAGGCCGTCGCGCACCCAGTGCGCACCGCGGGCGGGGCCGACGGCCTTGAGGATCATTGCCATGACGGGCTCACGTCTCCACGGGCTTTTCGTGCGGGGGATGCCAGGGGTTGAGGATGCGCTCGCGCAGCACGCGCTCGAACTGGGTCGGATCCTTGGGCTGCAGCAGCGCGGCATCGCGCGGCAGGTGCCAGTCCCACAGCCGCGACAGCCAGAAGCGCAGCGCCGCCGCGCGCAGCAGCGCCGGCAGCGCCCGGCGTTCGCCGCCGTCGAGCGGGCGCACGCCCTCGTAGGCGGTCATGAAGGCGCTTGCGCGGTCCTCGTCCAGGCGGCCGCTGGCGAGGTCGGTGCACCAGTCGTTCAGGCACACCGCGACGTCGAACAGCAGCATGTCGATGCCGGCGAAATAGAAGTCGAACAAGCCGCACAACCCGTCCTCGCCCGCGGTGGCGTCGAACATCGCGTTGTCGCGGAAGAGGTCGGCGTGGATGTGGCCGCGCGGCAGCGCCTGGCCGGCGGGCGATGCCGCCAGCGCGATCTGGAAATCGAGTTCGGTGCGCAGCAGTTCGGCCTGCCCGGGCTGCAGGTGCGGCAGCACGGCGGGCGCGGTCTCCTGCCACCAGGCCAGGCCGCGCAGGTGCGGCTGCTGAAAGGCGAAGTCGCCGCCGGCCACGTGCACGCGCGCCAGCATGGCGCCGACCTGCGCGCAATGATCGGCATCGGGCGCCAGGCGGTGGCTGCCGGGCAGGCGCGTCACCACCGCAGCCGGCTTGCCGGCAATGGTGTGCAGGATCTCGCCGCGGTCGTCGGCCTGCGGCGCCGGCACCGGAATGCCGTGGCGCGCCAGGTGTTCCATCAGCCGCAGGTAGTAGGGCAGCTGTTCGCGCGGCAGGCGCTCGAACAGCGTCAGCACCCATTGCCCGCGCACGGTGGTGGCGTAGTAGTTGGTATTTTCGATGCCCGAACGGATGCCGCGCAGATCGGTCAGCGCCCCCAGCCCCAGTCGTCTGACGAGGCGATCGGCCTCGTCGAAGCCGACTTCGGTATAGACCGCCATCGCGGCCTAGAAGGACAGCACGGGCCAGACGCGCTGACCGATGGCACGCTTGTCCTGCGACAGGTCACGGCCCTGGCCGGCCGGCAGCACCTCGTAAGGGCGCGCGTTGCCGACCTTGCTGCGCACGACGATGCGCCGCGTCTCGCCGCGCACGCGCAGCTCCTCGATGCGCACGCCGTCGTCCTCGGTCACCACGCGCTGCACGATGGGTTCGCCGCCGCGCTGCGGCAGCGGCGAGGCGGCGTCCTGCGCAGCGGCCAGCAGCGGCAGGCACAGCGCGCAGGCGAGGGCAGGTCGGTGCACGGCGAACATGCCGGTCATTCTACGCAGGCGCCACAATCACCCGATGAGCGAAGACCTGATGCTGCTCGTCGACGGATCGAGCTACCTGTACCGCGCCTACCACGCGATGCCGGACCTGCGCTCGCCCGACGGCTTCCCCACCGGCGCCATCCACGGCATGGTGGCAATGATGAAGTGGCTGCGCGAGCGCTACCCGGCGGCGCACGCGGCCTGCGTCTTCGACGCCAGCGGCCCCACCTTCCGCGACGACTGGTACCCCGCCTACAAGGCGCAGCGCGCCCCCATGCCCGATGACCTGCGGCGCCAGATCGAGCCCATCCACGAGGTGGTGCGGCTGCTGGGCTGGCCGGTGCTGGTGGTGCCCGGCATCGAGGCCGACGACGCCATCGGCACGCTGTCGCGCCGCGCCGCGGCGCAAGGCCATCGCGTGCTCATCTCCACCGGCGACAAGGACCTGGCGCAACTCGTCACGCCGCAGGTGACGCTGATCAACACCATGGCCAAGCCGCCCGAGGTGCTGGACGAGGCCGGGGTGATGGCCAAATTCGGCGTGCCGCCGGATCGCATCGTCGACTACCTCACGCTGGTCGGTGACACCGTGGACAACGTGCCCGGCGTCGACAAGGTGGGGCCGAAGACGGCGGCGAAGTGGATCGCCGAGCATGGCTCGCTGGACGGCGTGATCGCCGCCGCGGCGTCGATCAAGGGTGCGGTCGGCGACAACCTGCGCCAGGCGCTGGACTGGCTGCCCACCGGCCGCAGGCTGATCACCGTGGTCACCGACTGCGACCTGGCGGGCCACGTACCGGGCTGGCCGGCGCTGGACGGGCTGGCGCTGCGCGCGGTCGACAGGCCCGCGCTGCTGGATTTCTTCCAGCGCCATGGCTTTCGCACCTGGCGCAAGGAACTGGAGGCCGACCTCGGCGTGGCGGCCGCGCCGGCGCCGGCTGCCGCGCCGCACGCGGCTGCCGACGACCCGCCGCGCCCGCAGCCGGCGCTGGCGCGCGACTACGAGACGATCACCGGCTGGGACCGTTTCGACGCCTGGCTGCAGCGCCTCCGCGCCGCCGAACTGGTGGCGCTGGATACCGAGACCGATTCGCTCGACGGCATGAAGGCGCGCATCGTCGGCCTCAGCTTCGCCACCGAGCCCGGCCGCGCGGCCTATGTGCCGCTGGGCCACGACTATCCCGGCGCGCCGGATCAGCTGCCGCTGGCCGAGGTCCTCGACCGCCTCCGGCCCTGGCTGGAGGACGAGGCCGCACCCAAGCTCGGGCAGAACATCAAATACGACCTGCATGTCTTTGCCAACCACGGCATCACCGTGCGCGGCTACCGCCACGACACCCTGCTGGAAAGCTACGTGCTCGAGGCGCACAGGCCGCACGGCCTGGAAAGCCTGGCCGAGCGCCACCTCGACCGCAAGGGGCTGAGCTACGAGGACCTGTGCGGCAAGGGCGCCAGCCAGATCCCGTTCTCGCAGGTCGACGTCGCCCGTGCCACCGACTATTCGGGCGAGGACAGCGAGATGGCGCTGCACGTGCACCAGGTGCTGTGGCCGCAGCTGCTGGCCGACGAGCGGCTGCGCGACGTCTACCAGCGCATCGAGCTGCCGGTGGCCGTCATCCTGCATCGCATCGAGCGCCATGGCGTGCTGATCGACGCCGCGCTGCTGGCCCGGCAGAGCCAGGAACTGGCCGAGCGCATGGTGGCGGCCGAGCAGCAGGCCTATGCCATCGCCGGCCAGCCCTTCAACCTCGGCAGCCCCAAGCAGATCGGTGACATCCTGTTCGGCCGCCTGGGCCTGCCGGTGAAGAAGCGCACCGCCTCGGGCGCGCCCAGCACCGACGAGGACGTGCTGCAGGAGCTGGCGGCCGACTTTCCGCTGCCGGCGCGCATCCTCGAGCACCGCAGCCTGGCCAAGCTCAAGGGCACCTATACCGACAAGCTGCCGCTGATGGTCAACCCGGCCACCGGCCGCGTGCACACCAACTATGCGCAGGCGGTGGCGGTGACGGGGCGGCTCGCGAGCAACGAGCCCAACCTGCAGAATATCCCCATCCGCACGGCGGAAGGGCGCCGCATCCGCGAGGCCTTCATCGCGCCGCCGGGGCACCTGATCATGTCGGCCGACTATTCGCAGATCGAGCTGCGCATCATGGCCCACATCAGCGAGGACCCGGGCCTGCTGAAGGCCTTTGCCGAGGGTCTGGACGTGCACAAGGCGACCGCCAGCGAGGTCTTCGGCGTGCCGGTGGACCAGGTGTCGTCGGAACAGCGGCGTTATGCCAAGGTCATCAATTTCGGCCTCATCTATGGCATGGGCGCCTTCGGCCTGGCCAGCAACCTGGGCATCGAGCAGAAGGCGGCCAGGGATTACATCGACCGTTATTTCCAGCGCTTTGCGGGCGTGCGCCGCTACATGGACGAGACCAAGGCGCTGGCCAAGGAACGCGGCTGGGTGGAGACGGCCTTCGGCCGCCGCCTGTGGCTGCCCGAGATCAACAGCGGCAACGGCCCGCGCCGCAGCGGCGCCGAGCGCCAGGCCATCAACGCGCCCATGCAGGGCACGGCGGCCGACCTCATCAAGCTGGCGATGATTGCCGTGCAGCGCGCGCTCGACGAGCAGGGCCGCGCCACGCGCATGGTGATGCAGGTGCACGACGAACTGGTGCTGGAGGTGCCGGATGCCGAGCTCGACTGGGCGCGCGCCGAGATCCCGCGCCTGATGGCCGGCGTGGCCGAGCTGAAGGTGCCGCTGCTGGCCGAGGTGGGCGTGGGCGCCAACTGGGACCAGGCGCATTGAGCTTGTGAAGGCATGAGCGCGGGCCCGGCGGCCACATCGCCCCGCCCGCCGTCTGCCGTCCGCCGTCCCGGCCCGGGCGGCTGCCCCCGGTGGGCGAGAATGCCGGGTTGCCCCCTTTCCGAGCAGCAGCTCCTGCGATGAACGACCTGTTCGATCCCCCCCCGGCCGATCCGTCGGATGCCATCGCGCTGGCCGACTATGCCGAGCGCGCCTACCTCGAATATGCCCTCAGCGTGGTCAAGGGCCGCGCCTTGCCCGATGTGTGCGACGGCCAGAAGCCGGTGCAGCGCCGCATCCTGTTTGCGATGGAGCGCATGGGCCTGGGCTTCACGCCACCGGCCGGCGCCAAGCCGGTGAAGAGCGCGCGCGTGGTCGGCGACGTGCTGGGCAAATTCCACCCGCACGGCGACCAGGCCGCCTACGAGGCGCTGGTGCGCATGGCGCAGGGCTTCAGCCAGCGCTACCCGCTGATCGACGGCCAGGGCAATTTCGGCAGCCGCGACGGCGACGGCGCCGCCGCCATGCGCTATACCGAGGCACGGCTGGCACCGATCTCGCGGTTGCTGCTCGACGAGCTGGACGAAGGCACGGTCGACTTCCAGCCCAACTACGACGGCTCGTACCAGGAGCCGAAGCTGCTGCCGGCGCGGCTGCCGTTTTCGCTGCTGAATGGGGCCAGCGGCATCGCGGTGGGCATGGCCACCGAGGTGCCCAGCCACAACCTGCGCGAGGTGGCCGCGGCCACGGTGGCGCTGCTGAAGCACGAGCAGCTCGCCGACGACGAGCTGCATGCGCTGCTGCCCGGCCCTGACTTCCCCGGCGGTGGCCAGCTCATCAGCAGCGCCGCCGACATCCGCGCCGCCTACACCAGCGGCCGTGGCAGCCTCAAGCTGCGCGCGCGCTGGAGCATCGAGGACCTGGCGCGCGGCCAGTGGCAGCTGGTCGTCGACGAGCTGCCGCATGGCACCAGCACGCAGAAGGTGCTGGAAGAGATCGAGGAGCTGACCAACCCCAAGGTCAAGCTCGGCAAGAAGGCGTTGACGCAGGAGCAGGTGCAGCTGAAGGCGTCCGTGCTCGCGGTGCTCGACGCCGCACGCGACGAGTCGAACAAGGACGCGCCGGTGCGCCTGGTGTTCGAACCCAAGAGCCGCACGGTCGGCCAGCAGGAGCTGATCACCACGCTGCTGGCGCACACCAGCCTCGAATCGAGCGTGAGCGTCAACCTCACGGCCATCGGCCTGGACGGCCGGCCGGTGCAGAAGAACCTGCGCGCGTTGCTGGCCGAGTGGATTGCATTCCGCCAGGCCACCGTGGCGCGGCGCACGCGCCACCGGCTGGACAAGGTGCTGGACCGCATCCACGTGCTCGAAGGCCGGCAGCTGGTGCTGCTCAATATCGACGAGGTGATCCGCATCATCCGCAACGCCGACGAGCCCAAGGCGGCGCTGATCGAGCGCTTCGCCTTGAGCGACCGCCAGGCCGACGACATCCTCGACATCCGCCTGCGCCAGCTGGCGCGGCTGGAGGCCATCAAGATCGAGCAGGAGCTCAAGGACAAGCGCGACGAGCAGAAGAAGCTGGAGGAGATCCTCGGCAGCGCGGCGGCGCTCAAGCGCACCGTGATCCGGGAGATCGAGGCCGATGCCAGGGCCTACGGCGACGATCGCCGCACGCTGATCCAGGAGGAGAAGCGCGCGGTGGCCGAGGTCAAGGTGGTCGACGAACCCGTCACCGTGGTGGCCAGCCTGAAGGGCTGGGTGCGCGCGCTCAAGGGCCACGAGGTCGACCCCGGCGGGCTGGCCTTCAAGGCCGGTGACGGGCTCTATGGCACCTTTGCCTGCCGCAGCGTGGACACCTTGCTCGTCTTCGGCACGTCATCGAAGGGAAGTGGCCGCGTGTACAGCGTCGCCGTGGCCACCTTGCCTGGCGGCCGCGGCGACGGCGTGCCGATCACGACGCTGATCGACCTCGAGCCCGGCACGCAGATCGCCCACTACTGGGCGGGTGCTGCCGACCAGGTGCTGCTGCTGGCCAATACCGGCGGCTTCGGCCTGCTGGCCCGCGCGGGTGACCTGCATGGCCGCAACAAGGCCGGCAAGGCCTTCCTGACGCTGGAGCCGGCCGACCAGCCGCTGCCGCCGGTGGCGGTGGCCCCCGGCCACACGCAGGTCGGCTGCCTGTCGCTGGACGGGCGGCTGCTGGTCTTCGGCCTCGACGAGCTCAAGCTGCAGCCGGGCGGTGGCCGCGGCCTGACGCTGATGGACGTGGATGCGAAGACGCCGCTGGTGTCGGTGGCCAGCTTCGCCGACGTGCTGCGCGTGCTGGGCAGCGGGCGTGGCGGCAAGGCCAAGGAGGAGATCCTGAAAGGCATGGCGCTGGCCGCCCATGCCGGCAAGCGCGCGCGCAAGGGCAGGAAGGTCGAAGGCTTCGTCAAGCCGCAGCGCGTGGCGTGAGCGACGCGCCGCAGCCGCTGTGGCGGCAGCGTGAATACATGCTGCTGTGGAGCGGGCAGGTGGTCACCACGCTCGGCGCCCAGGCCTCGGGCATCATCTACCCGCTGCTGATCCTGGCCCTCACCGGATCGCCGGCACAGGCCAGCTGGGCCACGGCCTTGCGCATGCTGCCCTACCTGGCCCTGAGCCTGCCGGTGGGCGCGCTGATCGACCGCTGGGACCGCCGCCGCGTGATGCTGGTCTGCCACATCGGGCGCGGGCTGGCGGTGGCCAGCGTGCCGCTGGCGATGGCGCTGGACAGCCTGGTGGTGGCGCACATCTATGCGGTGGCGGTGCTCGAAGGCGCGCTGCATGTCTTCTTCAACATCGCCGAGACGGCGGCGCTGCCGCGCGTGGTGGCGCTGCGCCAGCTGCCGCAGGCCACGGCGCAGAACCAGGCGGGATTCGCCACCGCCAGCATCGTCGGCCCGGCGCTGGGCAGCTGGCTGTACCAGGCGGTGGGCCGCGGTTTTCCGTTCGTGGTCGATGCCGCCAGCCACGTGCTGGGTGCGGCGGCGGTGTGGCGGCTGCGCAGTTCCTTTGCACCGGCGCTCGACCGTCCGACGAGGCCGCTGCGCGCCGAGGTCGCCGAAGGCATGCGCTGGCTCTGGAACCAGCGCGTGGTGCGCGACATGGCGCTCATCACCTGCGTGCTCAACGGCGTCAATGCGGCGCTGCCGCTGCTGCTCATCGTGCTGGGCCAGGAGCGCGGCGCCAGCGAGGCGCAGATCGGCCTCATCTTCTCGCTCGGCGGCGTGGGCGCCATCGTCGGTGCGCTGCTGGGCGGCGCGCTGGCGCAGCGCCTGCGCTTCGGCCAGGCCATCGGGCTCAGCGTGGGCGTGCGCGCGGTCTGCATCCCGCTGCTGCTGCTGTGCCCGGGGCCGCTGTCGCTGGGCGCGGTCTATGCGCTGGCCAGCCTGTTCGGGCCGCTGTACGACGTGGTGCAGTTCAGCTACCGCATCGCGCTCATCCCCGATGCGCTGCAGGGGCGCGTCAACAGCAGCTTCCGGCTCTTTGCCTTCCTGCTGACGCCGGTCGGCGCCGCCGCCTGCGGCTGGCTGCTCGAGCGGGGCGGCACGGCCTGGGCGGTGGGCGTCTTCGGCGCGGTGTGCGCGCTGCTGGCGGTGGCCGTGCGGCTGGACCCGGCGGTGCGCAACGCGCCGCGGCAGCCGCTGGGCGCGCCCGTGGATTAACGACGCTTCAGCGCGCGCTCAGGCTTTTCAAGGACCGCAAGGGTCATTGGCAGCGACAGTGCATCCCATGCGAACACAGGTTCCATCGGACGGCGAGCCAGCCAGCACCCCAGGCTCCCGGCCCGTCAAAAACCAAGGGGCGCACCTGTACCAGGAGATCCTCATGAACGCCAAGACCATCACCCTCGTCGCCATCGTGCTGTCCACCGCCTTCGCCACCGCGCGTGCCGAATCGCCGACGGTCGATCCTTACCTGCACACGCTGGGCACCCAGGCCCGCGCCGCGGTGGCCGCCGAACGCGACGCCGCCGTCGCCCGTGGCGAGCTTGCCGCCATGACCGGCGAGGACAGCGGCTCGGCCCACCTCGCGCTGCACGCCGCGCAGGGCGTGGCATCGCGCGCCCAGGTGCAGGCCGAGCTGCGCGCCGCCCGTGCGCACGGCGAGCTCGGCGTGCTGTTCGGCGAAGACAGCGGCAGCTTCTTCCTGGCGGCCCACCGCGGCGCCAGCGGCCACGGTGCCATCGTGGCGCAGGCCGCGCGTTGACCGGCCATCGGCGGTGCGGCACCACGCGGCCGCGCCGCCCGGCCGGCGCCGCGGGCCGGGCGGCAAGGGCTGCGGCGCCACCTGCATGCCGGCGCCTGCAGGCGCAGCCCGTCCAGCGCCTGCATCGGCCGGCAGCACGCCCGGCACCGGCAGCAACGGGCGCCCGGCCTGCCGCGGCGGGCCATCGCCTGCCTTGACGACGGCCGGTGATCACGGCGCTTGCATCGCACCGGCCGGCTGCCTATCCTGATCGATCGCACCCAGCCAGCCAAGGGGGTGGGCATTGCGCGATGAGCTCTGGTTCGGCCCCGTCGAAGTGCGCCCGGCGCAGCGCCAGGTCTGCGTCGATGGCCAGGCCGTGCCGATCGGCGCGCGTGCCTTCGACCTGCTGCTGGCGCTGATCGAGCGGCGCGACCGCGTCGTCACCAAGGCCGAACTGCTCGACCTCGCCTGGCCCGGGCTGGTGGTGGAGGAGAACAACCTGTCGGTGCAGATCTCGGCGCTGCGCAAGGCGCTGGGTGCGCAGGCCATTGCCACCGTGACCGGACGCGGCTACCGCTTCACGCTGGCGCCCGAAGGCCACCCGCCGGCGCCCCCGGGCCGACCTGGCGCCGAGGTCGCGCGCCGCCTGGCCACGCTGGTCTGCGGCGAGATCCGCGCCTGGCAGCAGCTGGCCGCCGCTGCACCGCAAGCCGCCATCGCCGCCTGGCGCGCGCTGCGGACCACGCTGTTCGAAGGCGCGGTGCCGGCCGCCGGCGGCCGCATCGTCGAGCTGGCCGCCGAGCGCATGCTGTTCGAATTTGCCAGCCCGGTCGAGGCCTTGCGCTGGGTGATCGACGTGCGTCAGCGCTGGCCGCTGCAGGCCGCGCCTGCAGCCGAGTGGCGGCTCGACTGGCGGGTGGCGGTGTGCATCGCGGACGTCATCATCGACGACGGCCGCCCGGTCGGCGACGCGGTGCACAAGGCGACGCTGCTGCTGGACGGCGCGCCTGCCGATGCCGCCATCGTCGTTGCCGAGGCCGTGCCGGCGATCGTGGGCGAACGGCTGCCCCTGCGCTTTGCGCCGCTGGGCGATGGCCGCACGGGCTGGCGGGCCGAGCTCGACGTGCGGCAGCCCGTGGTGGCGGCCCCGTCGGCGCCGTCGCTGGCGGCGGCATTGCCCGAGCGCCGGCCCTCGATCGCCGTGCTGCCCCTGGCCAGCCCCGATGACCAGGCCTATTTCGGCGACGGCATCACCGAGGAGATCATCGTCTCGCTGGCGGCCAACCGCTCGCTGCTGGTGATCGCGCGCAGCTCGACCCTGCGCTACCGGCACGGCAGCCTGCCGCCGGAACGCATTGCCGCCGAGCTGGGCGTGCGCTACCTGCTGTCGGGCACGGTGCGGCGCGCAGACAGCCGGCTGCGGCTGATGGTCGAGCTGGTCGATGCGCCGGCCGGGCGCGTGATCTGGTCGCAGCGCTTCGACGGCGCCGACAGCGACCTCTTCGGCTTCCAGTCCGAGATCGCGGCCTGCATCGCCGGCGCCATCGATCCCCGCGTGACCGAGGCCGAGATCCAGCGCGTGGCCCTGGTGCCCACCGAGAGCCTGGGCGCCTACGACTGCCTGCTGCGCGGCCTGGCGCTGCAGGTCACTTTCGACGACGCCGACTTTGCCGCCGCCGGCGACTTCTTCCGGCGCGCGGTGGCGCTCGATCCCGGCTATGCGCAGGCGCATGCCCACCTGGCGTGGTGGCACAACCTCAAGGTCGGCGAGGGCCGCAGCCAGTCGATCAGCGACGATGCCCGCTGCTCGGAACAGCTGTCGATGCAGGCGATGGCGCTGGACGCGCGCGACGCGCTGGTGCTGTCGATCGCGGCGCATATCCAGGGTTTCGTGAAACGGCGGCTCGACGTGGCGGTGGACATGTTCGAGCAGGCGCTGGCCATCAACCCCAGCTGTGCCTTCGGCTGGTGCCGCAGCGCCACCGCCGCCGCCTTCCTCGGCCGTGGTGAAGAGGCCCAGCAGCGCGTGCGACAGGCCATGCGCCTGAGCCCGTTCGACCAGCAGGGCTTCACCTTCCTCACCACCCAGGGCACCGCGTCGCTGGTGCTCGGCCGCTACGACGAGGCGGTGGCCTGGTACAGCAAGGCGCGCCGTGCCAACCCGCGCTACCGCGCCGCCTGGCGCATGCTGGTGGCCGCGCTGGCGCTGGCCGGCGAGCTCGACGAGGCGCGCGCGCAGGGCGTCGAATTTCTGCGCCACGACCCCGCCTTCGGCATCGCGGACTTTGCCAGCTGGTACGCCATGCGCGAGCCCCACCTGGGCATCGTGCTGCGCGGCATGCGGCTGGCGGGGCTGCCCGAATGAGCAGCGGCCGCCGGCACCGATCCCCCCCCACCCCGCAACCCCGTGAAGGAGAGCACATGGCCACCGGCAGTCTCGGCAACAGCGACGGGCTCAGTGACGGGCTCAGCGACGGGCTCAGCGATGGGCTCAGCGACGGCTTCAGTGACGGGCTGAGCGACGGCCTCAGCGACGGCTACAGCGATGGCTACAGCGATGGCTACAGCGATGACGGCCGGCGGCTGCGCCAGAGCCCGTACAAGCGACGTCGGCCCTACGGCGGCGGCGACGTGCCTGGCGGCAGCGGCTTTCCCGGCGGCTACGGGCCGGTCGCGCGCAGCGGCTTCGCCACCCCAGCCGACCTCGCCTACAAGCCCTGGGCCGGCGACTTTCTGGTCAGCGGCGGCGTGCACGCCTATCCGGTCGAGTTCTGCATCAACCCCTGGACCCCGGACCCGATGCTGGAATGGCGCGCCGACGACTGGGACCCGGCGTTGCGCCACTGGTCGCTGCCCTTCGACCCGCGGCTGACCGAGTGGCTGCAGACCACCAACCTGGCCGGCCCCAACGTGATGACGGCGCGCGAGTTTGCGGCCCGGTTCGACGCCTGGCAATGGGAGGGCGCGGGCAACAGCGACGAAGCCCGGCTGCAGGCGCAGATCGACCGACTGGTCCAGCAGCGCTGGCTGCGCATCGAGGACCTGCACTGGTGGACGGGCGATCAGGGCCAGCGCGATGTCGGCGGCGCCTGGAAGCAGTCGGCCTGGACCACCCTCCAGGCCGAGCTCGAGGGCCTGCGCGTGCACATGCAGGACTCGCGCGCCGCCTATCTGGCCGAGGCGCGCGCGCAGGATTCGGAGCTGCGCCCCTACATCGGCCACCTGCTGGCGCTCGACCCGGCGCACAAGCCCTGGACCGCGCACCTGATGCGCTGTGCCACCGCGGTGGCGCACATCGCCTACATGTATTTCAAGGGCCGCTTCCGGCGCGTGCGGCCGTCGCGCCTGTGCCCGGGCCTGGTGCCGCCGTTCGGGCCGCCGCAGCATCCGGCCTTTCCCAGCGGCCACAGCACGGCCGGCCATCTGGTGGCGCTGTTCCTGCTGCAGGTGCCGGGCATCGCCCAGCTTTACGGCCTGCCCGACGGCAACAAGTCGCGTGGGCGCACGCCGACGGTGGACGAACTGCGGCAGAACAGACCCGAACTGCGGCGGTGCCCGTTGCTGTGGATCGCCGACCGCCTGGCCGTCAACCGCGAGCGCCTGGGCCTGCACTATGTCAGCGACAGCAGCGCCGGCCGCACGATCGCGATCGGCCTGTGGGAAGCCTTGTTCGAACAGCCGCCGGCAGCAGCCGTCGGCGGCGTGGCGCCGCCGCCGGTCCAGCGCATTCGCCTGCCCACGCTCGAGCGCGTCTACCAGCGCGCCTGCGCCGAGTGGCCGCCGTTCAGATGACGGCCGGCAGCCAGCGCAGCGCCAGGTTGTTGTCGTTGGCCACCAGGTCGACGAGGGCCTGACGGGCCGTCGGCGGGCCGGCAGCGGCGGTGGGCAGCCCGCTGGCTGGGTCGAGGTTGGCGCGGTCGGCCGCACAGCTGACCTCGACCAGCGCCAGGCAGCGTGCCTGCGGCGGCAGCGTGGCGGGCAGCACCAGCGACGCCGTGGCCGCTGCCCCGGGCAGCAGCTTCGGCAGCTGCGCGCTGCCCGTGGGCTGCCAGTTCAGCGGTGCGCCGGCGTCGCGCGCCACCCAGGCGCGCAGCGTGATCTGGCTCGCCTCCTGCAGGCCGCGGTTGCCGAAGCTGACGTGCAGGTGGGTGGCATCGCGCGTCAGCGCCTGGGCGCTGGCATGCCAGGGGCGGTTGCCGTCACCCCACTGCAGGGGCACCGGCCGGTAGCCACCGTCGGCGTCCGGCCGCTGGTCCTCGATCCACAGGTCGACGGCCGGTGGCATGCCCGCGCCTTCGACATCCCGGTCCAGCTCGGGGGTGGCAAACAGGCCTTGCTGCTCGAAGGCCCAGCGCATCACCTTGTGCAGGCAGCCGCCTTCGACGTCGTCGCGGCCCGGGCGCGCGTGGCTGCCGATGTCGGCGTCGATCAGCGCCGACAGGAAGGCGTCGGCCGAACGCACCGGCAGCAGCCCGGCCGGGCCCAGCAGCAGCAGCGCGCGCAGCACACGGTCGACACAGGCGAGCGCGGCACGCCGGCGCAGCGAGGTGGCGCCGACGCTGTCTCCGCCCACCGCGCGGTACAGGCGGAACAGCGACGACGACAGCATCTGCTCTTCGACATAGCCCTTGTACAGCAGCGGCGGCAGCACCGTCGGCGCGCGCCGCATGCCGTTGCGGCGCCCGCACCAGCACCAGCCCAGCGCCGCCTCGCGATCGTGGCGACGGCCATTGGGCACCCAGGGGTAGGTCTCGCCGCGCGCCTGGCACCAGCGCGGCCGGTCGAGCCCGGAGTCGGGGTCGTGCAGCAGCGCCGCCAGCGCGTCGCCCACGCTGTGGGCAAACTGGAATTCGAGTGCACCGGTGGCGGCGAAGATCAGCACATGGCCGAATTCGTGCCAGGCCCAGCGCGGGTCGGCGGCCAGCCCCAGGGGCTGCGCAGTGACGCGACCATGGTCATCGGGCCGCAGGTCGCGATGCCGCAACTGGGCGGCGCCGAAGCGCACCTCCAGCCGCGGCCGCGCCGCCAGGTCGGGCGGGGCCAGGTAGGCCAGCGGGGCCGCGTCGGGCCTCACCTGGGCGTTGACGGTCCTGCCGTCGGGGCTGCGCTCGAAGGCGGCGCGGTGGCGCAGCCGCAGGGGCAGCCGTGCGAAGCGGAAGCAGTCGGCGGCGTCGAAGCCGCGGTCCTCGATCAGCCCGAACAGCTCCTGCCCGCGGCGCCAGGCGTGGGCGGCCGCGAGGTGGTCGCTGCGCAGCGGCAGCCGGCGCGGGTCGACCTGTTGCGGCTGGTCGGGGTCGTTGCGGGGGTCGGCGATGCGGCTTTGCAGCACCTCGAAGCGGGGCGGGGTGGCCGTGTCGCGCAGCACCGGCGGCAGGGGCCAGTTGCTGCGCAAGGGGTCCAGGTGGTCCGCCCGGCGCGTCACGCGGCGCTGCGTGAGGGAAGTGGCATCGCCCTGCGACGCGCCGTCGCGCAGAAACAGGCGCGCGCGTCGCATGCCGGCGGGGGCCGGGCCGCCTTCGCTGAACTGCTCGACCAGCCGCCAGTTGAGCGCTGCCGTCGACAGATTGGCCTGTGGGCCGACCTGCCCGGGGTCGATGTCGATCAGCCAGCGGTAGGCGCGTGCCGAGCCGGCGCCGCGGTCGCCCACGCCGGTGACGCGCAAGCGGCCGTCGTCGGCGGCTTCGAAGCCATCGAAGCCGATGGCAGCCTCGCGCAGGCGGAAGATGGTCGCGATGAGCGCCTGCAGTGCCGCGTTTGTCGCCGGCTCGTTGACCACCGCGCTGGCGAAGCTGCGCAGCGCCTGTTGCGGGTCGAGCGCCTGCGCCAGCCGGCTGGCGCCGAGGCCGGTCACGCGCACTGCCAGCTGCTGGGGCTTCGGCGTCGGCGCCAGGTGCATCACCACGCGCAGACCCACGCCCAGGCCCTCGGGCCGCGGCATGCTGCCGTCGGCGCGGTCGACCCGGTTGGCGGCCAGCAGCACCACGCTGGCATCGACCGTCTGCGCGTCGGCGCGCCGGCGCACGACGAAGGAGGCCACCGGATCGCCGTGGCCCGCCGGGCCGCCCCAGGCGATCGGCAGCCAGCCGAAGCCGGCACTGCGGTCCGCGGCCAGCAGCAGCGCGGCACGCTGCAGCGCCCGGTCCAGCGGGGCCACCCGGGCCAGATAGCCGTCGGCCACCTGCCGCAATTCGTCGAACCAGGTGGCGGGATCGGCGGGCAGCAGGGCGCTGTAGGCCTGCGTCGGGTGGCGCAGCAGCGCCAGCGCCGGCCTGCCATCGTCGTCGGGTCCGTCTTCGCGGTGCACCGCCGGGTGCTGGGGGTTCCAGTCGGGGTTGACGAAGGTCGGCATGGCGTTCCTCCCGCCTCATCCTTGTAGCAAGTTTCGGCACGCAGCGATAGCGCCCGCCTCGTCAAGGCGGGGGATCCCGTTTAGCAAGGATTAGCAGCCGCTTCAGGACGCTGAAGGACTGAAAGCGGCGAACGGCGGACAGTGCATCCCATGCGAACCACGGTTCCATCGGGATACGAGCCCTCCAGCACCCCAGGCTCGGCGCCCGCCACTTCGACGGGGTGCATCCGCGCAAGGGAGATCGACATGAACGCCAAGTCCATCAGCATCATCGCCATCGTGCTGTCCGCCGCCTTCACCGCCGCGCGCGCCGAAAGCCCGACGCCCGACCCGTACCTGCAGACCCTGGGCACGCGTGCCCGCGCCGAGGTCGTCGCCGAACGCGACGCTGCCATCACCCGCGGCGACATCGTCGCCATGACCGGTGAAGACAGCGGTTCGGCCCACCTGGCGCAACACGTGCCTGTGAGCCTGCTGACGCGCGCCCAGGTGCGCGCCGAGGTGCTGGCCGCACGCGCCGAGGGATCGATCGACGCCCTGTTCGGCGAAGACAGCGGCAGCTTCTTCTTCGCGCACCACGAGCGTGCCGGCGCCAGCCGCCAGCACTTCGCGCGGGCCGCGCGTTGAGTGGCCAGCAGCGGCGCGGCACTGCGGTGCCGCGCCCGCTGCGCCCCCCACCCGCAGGGAGTCCACCATGGACCCGCACGCCTCCCCCCCGTTGACGCCCTACGAGCGCTGGGCGGTTCTGCTTGCCGCCGGCGTGGCCATCCTGGCCATCCTGGCCTCGCTGCAGCTGCTGGCTGCCTTCGCCGCGGCGGACCCGACGGCCGCCCCGATCCGATCCGGCAGCGTGCCCGGCTGCCGCCTGGCCGCAGCGTCGGCCCCGGGCTGCGACGCCGCACCACCGCCGGCCCCGGACCGCACGGCCCGCATGTGAAGGCGCGCGCGGCTGCGCGCAGCCCGCGGCGCGCGTCGTAGACTGCCGCGGACGGAGGTCGACGATGATCACCAGCGGCCGCATCGAACTGCTGCAGCGCATGCCCATCTTCGGCGCGCTGCGCGACGACACGCTGGAATTCCTGCTCGGGCGCACGCGCGAGGTGCGCGTGGTCGCCGGCGGCTGGTTCTTCCGCGAGGGTGATGCCGCCGACTGCCTCTTCGTGCTGGAGGCCGGCGCGGCCAGTGTGCTCAAGGGTTGGCAGGGTCGGCGCCATGTCTTGCGCCACCTGCACGTCGGCGACTGCTTCGGCGAGATGGCGCTGATGGACCTGATGCCGCGCAGCGCCTCGGTGCGTGCCGACGCCGACTGCCTGGCCATCGCGCTGCAGACCGACGACCTCTTGCGGCTCTTCGAACACGACCTCGAGCAGTTCACGCTCATCCAGATGAACATGGGCCGCGAGGTCAGCCGCCGGCTGCGCGAGACCGACGAGCTGCTGTTCGCCGCCCGCATGAGCGGCAGCCTCGCCCTGCCGCCGGCAGCCGGCGGCGGCACGGGCTGACCCGGCTGTTTCGCCCCGGGGCGCTGGCGTTAGACTGCGCCGAGCAGACGAGGGTGCACCCATGGAGTCCGGGGTCGGGTTCCGCAGCCAGGCATGGCGATGCACCCGCAAGGAGACCGCGCGCGTGCAGCCCAGCAACGTGGCCGATCCGGCCTATTTCCACAAGGTCGTGGACTGTCAGTGGGCGTGCCCGGCGCACACCCCCGTCCCCGAATACATCCGCCTGATCGCCCAGGGTCGCTACGACGACGCCTACATGGTCAACTGGGCCAGCAATGTCTTCCCCGGCATCCTCGGCCGCACCTGCGACCGGCCCTGCGAGCCCGCCTGCCGGCGTTCGCGCGTGGAGGAAGAAAACCTCGCCCGGCCCGAGCCGGTGGCGATCTGCCGCCTCAAGCGCGTGACGGCCGACTTCAAGGGCCCGGAGGTGCGCGCGATGATCCCGCGCCCGGCGCCGCGCAACGGCAAGAAGGTGGCCTGCGTGGGCGGCGGCCCGGCCAGCCTGACGGTGGCGCGCGACCTCGCGCTGCAGGGCTATGCGGTCACGGTCTTCGAAGGCGAGAAGAAGGCCGGCGGCTTCATGTGGAGCCAGATCCCGCGCTTTCGGCTGCCCGAGGCCGTGATCGACGAGGAGGTCGGCTACATCCTCGGCCTGGGGGTGGAGTTGCGCAGCAGCCAGCGCGTCGAGTCGATGAAGGCGCTGCTGGCCGAACCCTGGGACGCCGTCTTCGTCGGCTGCGGCGCGCCGCGCGGGCGTGACCTTCAGATCCCCGGCCGCGAAGAGGCCGCGGCCGGCATCCACATCGGCATCGACTGGCTGGCCTCGGTGTCCTTCGGCCACGTGAGCAGCGTGGGCAAGCGCGTCATCGTGCTGGGCGGCGGCAATACCGCGATGGACTGCTGCCGCAGCGCGCGCCGCCTGGGCGCCAGCGACGTCAAGGTGATCGTGCGCAGCGGCTTCGAGGAGATGAAGGCCAGCCCCTGGGAGAAGGAGGACGCCCAGCACGAAGGCATCCCCATCATCAACTGCCACGTGCCCAGGGCCTTCGTGCACGAGGGCGGCCGGCTGGTGGGCATGCGCTTTCAGATCGTGCGTGCCGAATACGACGCCCAGGGGCGGCGCAACCTGGTGCCCACCGGCGAGCCCGATGCGGTCTTCGACTGCGACGAGGTGCTGATCGCCGTCGGCCAGGAAAACGCCTTCCCCTGGATCGAGCGCGACGCCGGCATCGATTTCGACCCATGGGGCCTGCCGGTGCTGGACGCCGAGACCTTCCAGTCCACGCTGCCGCGTGTCTTCTTCGGCGGCGATGCCGCCTTCGGGCCCAAGAACATCATCACCGCGGTGGCCCACGGGCACGAGGCGGCGGTGTCGATCGACCGCTTCCTGCACGGCGAGGACGTGCGCGAGCGGCCGCCGCCGCACGTCAACCTGGTGTCGCAGAAGATGGGCATCCACGAGTGGAGCTACGACAACGCGCCCAGCGACGACGCGCGCTTCAAGGTGCCGTGGGCGGCGGCCGAGAAGGCGCTGGCCAGCATCAAGGTCGAGGTCGAGCTCGGCTTCGACCCCGCCACCGCGCTGAAGGAGGCACAGCGCTGCCTGAACTGCGACGTGCAGACCGTCTTCAGCGACCGCTTGTGCATCGAGTGCGATGCCTGCGTCGACATCTGCCCGATGGACTGCATCACCTTCACCGCCAACGGTGACGAGGACGACCTGCGCACGCGGCTGAAGGCACCGGCCACCAACACCACGCAGGCGCTGTATGTCAGCGCGCCGCTGAAGACCACGCGCGTGATGGTCAAGGACGAGGACGTCTGCCTGCACTGCGGCCTGTGCGCCGAGCGCTGCCCGACCGGCGCCTGGGACATGCAGAAATTCCTCTTCAACACCACCAAGGCGGGCCCGGCCTGCCGCGATGGCACGCCCAAGAACCAGCGTGTGGGAGTGAGTGCATGAGCATGAACCGCATCGAGGCCGTCAACGACTTCGTGATCAAGTTCGCCAACGTCAACGGCTCGGGGTCGGCTTCGGCCAACGAGCTGTTTGCCAAGGCCGTCCTGCGCATGGGCGTGCCGGTGAGCCCGCGCAACATCTTCCCCAGCAACATCCAGGGCCTGCCCACCTGGTACGAGGTGCGCGTGTGCGAGGCCGGCTGGCTGGGCCGGCGCGGCGGCATCGACATGATGGTGGCGATGAACCCGCAGACCTGGGACCAGGACGTGCGCGAGGTCGAGCCCGGCGGCTACCTCTTCTACGACAGCACCAGGCCGGTGCCGCCGAGCGCCTTGCGCCGCGACATCACCGTCATCGGCATGCCGGTCACCGCGATCTGCAACGCCACCTACGAAGACCCGCGCCAGCGCACGCTGTTCAAGAACATCATGGTGCTGGGTGCGCTGTCGGTGCTGATGGACATCGAGCCCGAGGTCATCGAGAAGCTCTTCGGCGAGCAGTACAAGGGCAAGGAACGGCTGCTGGAGAGCAACGTGCGCGCGCTGCACGCCGGCCGCGGCTTTGCCAAGGACCACCTGAGCCCGCCCCACCATGCCGGCATCGGGCTGAAGGTCAAGCGCGCGAATGCGGTGGGCGACAAGATCTTCGTCGAGGGCAATGCGGCGGCCGCGCTGGGCTGCGTCTACGGCGGCGCCACCGTCTGCGCCTGGTATCCGATCACGCCGAGCTCGTCGGTGGCCGAGGCCTTCCAGACCTACTGCAAGCGCTACCGCCACGACCCCGAGAGCGGCCAGGCGCGCTACGCCATCGTGCAGGCCGAGGACGAGATCGCCTCCATCGGCATGGTCACCGGCGCCGGCTGGAACGGTGCGCGCGCCTTCACCGCCACCAGCGGCCCGGGCGTGAGCCTGATGACCGAATTTATCGGACTGGCGTATTTCGCCGAGATTCCGGTCACCATCATCGACGTGCAGCGTGGCGGCCCGAGCACCGGCATGCCCACGCGCACGCAGCAGGCCGACCTCATCAGCAGCGCCTATGCCAGCCATGGCGATACCAAGCACGTGATGCTGCTGCCGCAGGACCCGGCCGAATGCTTCGAATTCGCGGCCACCGCGCTCGATCTCGCCGACCGCCTGCAGACGCCGGTCTTCGTGATGACCGACCTCGACATCGGCATGAACCAGCGCCTGTGCAAGCCCTTCGAATGGGACGAGGGCCGCAGCTACGACCGCGGCAAGGTGCTGAGCGCCGAGCAGCTGGAGGCCGGCTTCGATTTCGGCCGCTACAAGGATGTCGACGGCGACGGCATCCCCTGGCGCACGCTGCCGGGCACGCACCCGACCAAGGGCAGCTATTTCACCCGCGGCACCACGCGCGACGCCTATGCGCGCTATTCCGAGGCCGGGCCCGACTACCTCTACAACGTGCAGCGGCTGCTGAAGAAATTCGCCACCGCCGCCAACCTGGTGCCGCAGCCCGAGGTGCGCGCGGCGGCGAAGAAGACGCGCCTGGGCGTGCTCTATTTCGGCAGCACCGCGCCGGCGATGGACGAGGCGCTGGTGGCGCTGGCCGCGGCCGGCATCCACCTCGATGCGATGCGGCTCAAGGCCTTCCCCTTCCCGGCTTCGGTCAGCGAATTCATCGCCAACCACGACCATGTCTTCGTCGTCGAGCAGAACCGCGACGCGCAGATGCGCACGCTGCTGGTCAATGAGCTCGAGGTCGACCCGGCCTGGCTGATCAAGGTGCTGCACTACGACGGCACGCCGATCACCGCGCGCTTCATCACCGAGGCCATCACCAACAATGTGCACGCGCTGGCCGTCGCCCCGCGCCGTGAAAGGATCGTTTCAGTGCCCCACCCCCCACGGCCGTCGCCGCCCCCCGGGGGGGGGGGCCCCCCCGGGGGGGCGGCCCGTCGGGAGAACCATCATGACCTTCATCGCCAAGCCCCGGCTGCACCACCCGACGCTGACGCCCAACCAGGTCGGCTATACGCGGCGCGACTACGAGGGCAAGGTCAGCACGCTGTGCGCGGGCTGCGGGCACGACAGCATCAGCGCCGCCATCATCCAGGCCTGCTGGGAGATGGACATCGAGCCGCACCGCGTGGCCAAGTTGAGCGGGATCGGCTGCAGCAGCAAGACGCCCGACTACTTCCTCGGCGCCAGCCACGGTTTCAACACCGTGCACGGGCGCATGCCCAGCGTGCTGACCGGCGCGGCGCTGGCCAACCGCGACCTGCTGTACCTGGGCGTCAGCGGCGACGGCGATTCGGCCAGCATCGGCATCGGCCAGTTTGCGCATGCCATGCGCCGCGGCGTGCGCATGGTCTATATCGTCGAGAACAACGGCGTCTACGGCCTCACCAAGGGCCAGTTCAGCGCCACCGCCGACCGCGGAAGCAAGAGCAAGAAGGGCCTGGTCAACCCCGATTCCCCGGTCGACCTGATCGGCATGGCGCTGCAGCTGGGTGCCACCTACGTGGCGCGCGGCTTCAGCGGCGACAAGGGCCAGCTGGTGCCGCTGATCAAGGGTGCCATCGGCCATGGCGGCGCCGCCTTCATCGACGTCATCAGCCCCTGCGTGGCCTTCAACAACCATGCCGGCAGCACGCGCAGCTACGACCATGTGCGCGCGCACAACGAGGCCGTGAGCCGCATCGACTTCATCGACCTGGCGCAGGAGGTGACCGCCGAGCCCGCACCCGGCGAGGTGCTGGAGCTGCCGCAGCACGACGGCAGCGTGATGCGGCTGCGCAAGTTGCACGAAGGCTACGACGCCACCGACCGCCGCGCCGCGATGAACCTGGTGCAGCAGCTGGCGGCCGAGGGCGAGATCGCCACCGGGCTGCTCTATGTCGATCCGCAGGCCGGCGACCTGCACGCCGCGCTGAATACCGTGCGCCAGCCGCTGAACGCGCTGAACGCACCCGAACTGTGCCCGGGTGCCGGGGTGCTGGCGCGCATCAACGCCGGGCTGCGCTGAACGGGTTTCCAACGCGCATGCACCCGCATCCCTTTGCCGACCTCATCGGCCTGGTGGTGACGGCGCGCGACGACGGCCGCAGCCGCAGCGAGCTGCAGATCGTGCCTGCGCACCTCAACCCGCACCAGGTGGTGCATGGCGCGGTGCTGTTTGCGCTGGCCGATACCGGCATGGGCGCGGCGCTCTACCCGTCGCTGGCGGCGGGCGAATCCTGCGCCACCATCGAGCTCAAGCTCAACTTCTTCCGCCCGGCCGCGCAGGGCACGCTGGTGTGCGACAGCACGATCGTCAACCGCGGGCGCACGATCGCCAACCTCGAATCGCGCATCCTGCTCGGCGACAAGCTGGTCGCCACCGCCAACGGCAATTTCGCGATCTTTGCGCGGCGGCCGCCGGCCGGCTGATGCACAGCCCGCCCGGCTGAGCGCGCAGCGCGCTCTGCCGGGCGGGCTATGCGGCGCAAGTGTGCTTGCCTATCATGGTGGCACCACCGCGCGACATGCGCGCCGGATCTCTCGGAGAAGCCATGGCCAAGAAGGGGTACCGCTCGTACGTTGACGTCGACACCATTCCCGAGGTGAACACCTCGTTGGTCAGCTCGGGCAGTTGTGCATCGCTCGTGCAGCACTACACGCGCGTCGGGCGCACCTCGAACTGGAAGGAGGGTGACGTTGTCAAGGGCAATACCGCCATCAAGAAGGGCACGGCCATTGCCACCTTCGTGGATGGCGTGTACCAGAACCTCGAGCACGGCAACCACGCGGCGCTTTACGTCAGCCAGGACGACAACGGCATCTGGGTGGTCGAACAGTGGACGTCGCTGGCAAGGCCGCAGAAGCGCAAACTCACCTTCAAGGGGAAAAAGGCCGACGGCAGCGGCTGGGAGGATCCCAGCAACAATGGCGACGCTTTCTCGATCATCGAGTTGAAGTGAAGCCAGCATTCCGACGAGCCTGCGACGCTCCCCCGGGATTGGTTTCGGTTGCACTTGCCGCGCGCGGCCGGGGGGGCAAGGGGGCCAGGGCGACGGCGCTCGCGTGTGGTGCGTGTGTGCCTCGCAAGACTGCGACGGAGAATTGAAGTGAAGCGCTCAGCCTGGGTGGCCACGATCGGCGTTGCATGGGCCGGATTGGCCGCTGCACAGATTCAGTTCGAATGTCCGAACACGCTGCAGGTCGAGCAGAAGGCGGCTGCTCCAACGGCTTTGTGGGAGTCGGTCGACCTCGACGAGGATGGACGCCATCGGCTCGTGGCAGCGGGTCTGTTCGACGGCCCTCCCTTGCAGCGTCTTGGTGCCATGAAGCCGCAAGGCAGCGAGGGCCAGCCGCGCCAGGGGCGCTTCGTTCAGCACTTTCGCTGGACTGAACCACCGCCGGCGGGAGTCTTTCTGGTCTGCTACTACGACCGGACCAGCGTGGTTGCCCATCGACGCATCGAACCCGGACCCCGGCAATGCAGTCTGGAGACCGTGCGCGGGCCGCACGGGCTGGGGCCAGCGGTCGTGCGCTGCCAGTAGCGGGTAAGGGCGCGTCCCGCTGCGGGGCGGTGCCTGCGGGGTGTGATCAGGCCGCCGCTGCAGACAGCGTTCCGCCGGTCAGCTGCCGCTCGATCGCTGCCTTGAGCAAGCGGCTCGGCCCGGGTGCCCGCTCGGCCACCGTCAGCACTGCCCGCCGCACCGGCTTCGCCGGCCGGCGGTCGTCGGTGAACAGCGAGACGATGGCATTCGTGCCCCGCCACACCGGCACGGTGGTGCGGCGGTGCTCGCGCTCGCAGGCCGGCAGCGGCGCCCATTCGCCGGTGCCGCCCGCGGCGTCGCCGATCAGTGCGAAGCGCGGCGCCACGACGCGCTGCGCATCGACGCCCACCGGCGGAGCATGGTGGCGCGGACCGGCGGCCTGCAGGGCGCCCAGGCGGCCGTCGCTCTGCGCTGCGATGCGCGCGGCAAATGCGGCGTCGGGCAGTCCCAACCGTTCCGGCGTGCGGCCGGCGGGCAGGGTCACCATCGCCGAGCAGATGCGGTCGTCGAGCGGCAGCACGGCGAGCGTGTTGTCCGATCGAAAGCACTTCCAGGCGACGCCGCCGTGGTCCTGTGCATGGCGCACGAGTCCGGCCACCACCCGCGCCTCGTTCAGCGGGGCGATGTCGGCGGCATCCAGGTGGTTGCACAGGTCCAGACACGTCATCACGCGCCGCGCGCGGTGCGTCAACACGGATCTCGCGGCCACCTTCCGGCGGGTCCTGCAATGCCGCGGTGCCCTGTTGTTCCAGCAGCGTGACCTGCAGGCCGATGTCGGCCATGGCGGCGCCCAGGGTCAGGCCGGCGGGCCAGCGCCGACGATCAGCACGTCGGCATCGAAGGGGGTATGAGCAGCCATCGGGCGGCATGCTGCCGCCCTTTGTCCACGAAGCGGCTTGACCGGCGTCAGCGCCGACGCTTCAGGCCCTGCACCAGCAGCCACAGCGCCACCAGGCTGATGATGGCGAACAGAGAGCCGCTCCAGAACTCATAGGGCAGGCCGAACAGGTCCACCTTCTCGGCGCAGGCGGCGGTGGCCATGAAGACCTCGGGCCACAGCGCGTCCAGCCCGCTGGCGCCCATGATGCGGTCGGCCAGCGTCATCACGCACGAGGCCTGCTCGGCGGCGACGAAGTGCTGCCACAGCGCCGCGGCGATGCCCAGGTCGGCCACCAGCATCACCAGCGCCACGCCCAGCAGCTGCAACGCCCCCGGCAGCAGCGCGCCCAGCAGCGCGGCGATGGCGATGAGGCAGAAGATCGCCCGCTGCAGCACGCACCAGGGGCAGGGCTGCATGCCCCAGACATGCTGCGTCAACAGCGCCGCGCCCACCGCGCCCAGGCTCAGCAGCGCGATGGCGACCAGCAGCAGGCGGCGGTTCACTGCACCTCGGCCACCAGTTCGATCTCGACGCAGGCGCCCAGCGGGATCTGCGCCACGCCGAAGGCGCTGCGCGCATGCGCGCCGATCTCGGGCCCGAACACCTGCACCAGCAGCTCCGACGCGCCGTTGGTGACCAGGTGCTGCTCGGTGAAGGTATTGGCGCTGTTGACCAGGCTCATCACCTTGACGATGCGCTTCACGCGCGACAGGTCGCCGCCCACTGCGGCATTCAGCGTGCCCAGCAGGTCGATGGCGATCGCGCGCGCCGCCTGCTGGCCTTCGGCCGTGCCCATCGTCAGCCCGAGCTGGCCGACCCAGGGCTTGCCGTCCCGGCGCGCGATGTGGCCGGAGATGAAGACCAGATTGCCGGTGCGCACGAAGGGCACGTAGGCGGCGGCCGGCGTGGCCAGCGGCGGCAGGGTGATGCCGAGTTCCTGCAGGCGGGCGGGGATGGACATGGTGGAACTTCCTCTCGAACGGACGGCGCGGATGCTAACCCGCGCCAGCCGCCCCTACACTGGCCTCGCAGAGGCGACCGGTGCGCGCCCGAAGGACAGGGAGACGAGGCGGTGGAGCGCGTGGCGTCGTGGCCGCTGGCGTGGTTGTTGGGCGTCTGGCTGCAACTGCAGCAGGCCGAGGTCTGGCCGTGGCCGGTGCAGGCCGCGCTGGCCGCGGCCGGCCTGCTGGGTCTGCTGGCGATCCGGTGGCTGCCGCGCCACGCCGCGACGCTGTTGGGTGCGCTGGCGCTGGTATCCCTCGCCGCTGGCAGCACCGCCTGGCGCGCCGACCAGCGCCTGGCCGAGCAGTTGCCCGCCGCGCTGGAGGGGCAGGACCTGCAGGTGACGGGCCGGGTGGCGTCACTGCCGCAGTCCAACCTGGCCGGCACGCGCTTCGTCTTCGAGGTCGAATCGGCCACGCACCAGGGCCGGCCGGTGACCATCCCGCAACGGCTGTCGCTGGGCTGGTGGCGCGGCCCCGATGCCGATGCGCTGCTGATCGGCCCGGACGAGTTGCGCGCCGGCCAGCGCTGGCGCTTCACGGTGCGGCTGCGGCAGCCGCATGGCCACCTCAACCCGCATGGCTTCGACGCCGAGCTGTGGCTGTTCGAGCAGGGCCTGCGCGCCACCGGCTATGTGCGATCGCGCGCCGGCGACCGCGCCGAGTTGCTGGCGGTCGCTGCCGGGTACCCGGTCGAGCGGCTGCGCCAGGCGATCCGCGACCGCATCGACGCCGCCGTGCCCGATGCCGGTGCCGCCGGCGTGCTGGCGGCGCTGGCCATCGGCGACCAGGGTGCGATCGACCGCGCCGACTGGGAGCTCTTCCGCATCACCGGCGTCGCGCACCTGATGTCGATCAGCGGTCTGCACGTGACGCTGTTTGCCTGGCTGGCGGCGGCGCTCGTCGGCCGCGCCTGGCGGTGGTCGTCGCGGCTGATGCTGGCCTTGCCGGCGCCGCTGGCCGGGCGCTGGGGCGGGCTGCTGCTGGCCGCGGCCTATGCCGTGCTGGCCGGCTGGGGCGTGCCGGCGCAGCGCACGGTGCTGATGATCGCGGCCGTGGTGGCGCTGCGCAGTGCCGGCGTGCACTGGCCGGGGCCGCTGATCCTGCTGGCCGCGGCCGGCGTCGTCACCGTGCTCGACCCCTGGGCGCTGCTGCAGCCGGGCTTCTGGCTGTCGTTCGTGGCGGTGGGGCTGCTGATCGCGTCCGACCCTGTGCGCGGCGCGGCGCCGCCGACCGCGGATGCCCCCTGGCACCAGCGCCTGTGGGCCGCCGTGCGTGGCGGCCTGCGCACGCAGGCGGTGGCCACCGTGGGGCTGGCGCCGCTGACGCTGATCTTCTTCCAGCAGCTGTCGCTGGTGGGTTTTGTCGCCAACCTGGTGGCCATTCCGGTGGTCACGCTGCTGGCGATGCCGCTGTCGCTGCTGGGCGTGCTGCTGCCGCCGCTGTGGACGCTGGGCGCGGCGGTGCTGCAGGCCCTGCTGCAGGGGCTGGCGTGGCTGGCGGCCGTGCCCTGGGCCTCGTGGTCGGTGCCGGCGGCGCCGGCCTGGGCCGCGCTGCTGGGCCTGGCCGGCGGCGCACTGCTGGTGCTGCCGCTGCCGTGGCGCGTGCGGCTGCTGGGCCTGCCGCTGCTGCTGCCGCTGCTGGCGCCGGCGGTCGAGCGGCCGCCGCCCGGCCGCTTCGAGCTGCTGGCGCTGGACATCGGGCAGGGCACGGCGGTGCTGGTGCGCACGCAGCGCCACCTGCTGGTCTACGACACCGGGCCGCTGTACGGGCTGGAATCCGACGCCGGGCAGCGTGTGCTGGTGCCGCTGCTGCGGGCGCGCGGCGAGTCGCGCGTGGACCTGCTGATGCTCAGCCACCGCGACAGCGACCATGTCGGCGGTGCCGCCTCGCTGCTGGCGCGCCTGCCGGTGGCGACGCTGAGCAGTTCGCTGACCGACGAGCACCCGCTGCGCGCCGCGGCAGTGCCGCAGCAGCGCTGCCGCGCCGGCCAGCGCTGGCAATGGGACGGCGTCGATTTCGAGGTGCTGCACCCGGGCGACGAAGTGGCGGCGGCGGGCACCAGGCCCAATGCCGTGAGCTGCGTGCTGCGCATCGGCGGGGCCCAGGGCACGGCGCTGCTCACCGGCGACATCGAGCGGGCGCAGGAGCTGGCGCTCGTCGAACGTCATGGCGACGCCCTGCGCGCCGACGTGCTGCTGGTGCCCCACCACGGCAGCCGCACCTCGTCGAGCGAGGCCTTGCTGGCCGCCGTGGCGCCGCGCGTGGCGCTGGTGCAGGCCGGCTATCGCAGCCGCTTCGGCCACCCGGCGGCCGAGGTGGTGGCGCGCTATGCCGCGCGCGGTGTCGAACTGGTGCGCAGCGACGCCTGCGGTGCCTGGACCTGGCGTGCCGACGGCGGCATGCACTGCCAGCGCCAGGAAAGGGCGCGCTACTGGCATCATCGAAGCGCCGCACGCGAGGCGGACCGCTGAAGCCCGGGCATGGCCCGGAGCTTGCAACGGTTCGGCATTCCGTCGCCCAGGAGCTTGCCGAGTGTCCATCCATGTCGCGCTGAATCACGTCACGCATTACCGCTACGACCGCCGCGTCGGCCTGTCGCCGCAGGTGGTGCGCCTGCGGCCGGCGCCGCATTGCCGCACGCCCATCGTCAGCTATTCGCTGCGCGTCGAGCCCGGCGAGCATTTCATCAACTGGCAGCAGGACCCCTTCGCCAACCACCTGGCGCGGCTGGTCTTCCCCGAGAAGACCACCGACTTCAAGGTCACCGTCGACCTGGTGGCCGAGATGGCGGTCTACAACCCGTTCGACTTCTTCCTCGAGCCGGAGGCGGAAAGCTTCCCCTTCGCCTACGCGCCGGATGTCGAGCGCGACCTCGCGCCCTACCTCGCCAAGGGCCCGCTGACGCCGGCCTTCGCCGCCTTCGTGGCCAGCGTGCCGCGCGAGCCGCAGCGCACCATCGACTTTCTGGTCGGCATCAACCAGCGCCTGCAGCACGACATCGGCTATGTCATCCGCATGGAGCCCGGCGTGCAGACGCCCGAGCAGACGCTGACCAGCGCGGTCGGCTCCTGCCGCGACACCGGCTGGCTGCTGGTGCAGGCGCTGCGCCACCTGGGGCTGGCGGCGCGCTTCGTCTCCGGCTATCTGATCCAGCTGAAACCCGACGTCAAGTCCATCGACGGCCCCAGCGGCGCCGAGGTCGATTTCACCGACCTGCATGCCTGGTGCGAGGTCTACCTGCCCGGCGCCGGCTGGATCGGCCTGGACCCGACCTCGGGCCTGCTGGCCGGCGAAGGCCACATCCCGGTGGCCTGCACGCCCGAGCCGTCGAGCGCGGCGCCGGTCTCGGGCGCGGTCGACGAGTGCGAGGTCGAATTCGACCATCACATGCAGGTCACGCGCGTCTACGAAAGCCCGCGCGTCACCAAACCCTATACCGACGACCAGTGGCAGGCGATCGAAGCGCTGGGCCGGCAGGTGGACGACGCGCTGCAGGCCCAGGACGTGCGGCTGACGATGGGCGGCGAGCCGACCTTCGTGGCCGTCGCCGACCGCGACGGCGCCGAGTGGAATACCGATGCGCTGGGCCCCACCAAGCGCGGCTACGCCACCGAACTGGTGCACCGCCTGCGCGAACGTTATGGCCAGGGCGGCTTCCTGCATTTCGGCCAGGGCAAGTGGTACCCGGGCGAGCAGCTGCCGCGCTGGGCGCTGTCGATCTATTGGCGGCGCGACGGCCAGCCGATCTGGCACGACCCTTCGCTGTTTGCCGACGAGCGCCAGCCGCAGCAGCGCAGCACCGCCGATGCGCAGGCCTTCATCACGCGGCTGACCACGCGGCTGGGGCTGGATGCGAAATTCATCCAGCCCGGCTACGAGGACACCTGGTACTACCTGTGGCGCGAGCGCCGGCTGCCGGTCAATGTCGACCCCTTCGAATCGAAGCTCGACGACGAGCTCGAGCGTGCGCGGCTGCGCCGTGTCTTCCAGCAGGGGCTGGACGCCACGGTGGGCTACCTGCTGCCGCTGCGCCGTGAATGGGTGGCGGGCACGCAAGGCCCGCAGTGGATCAGCGGCCCCTGGTTCCTGCGCGACGAACGCCTGTACCTGATGCCCGGCGATTCGCCGATGGGCTACCGGCTGCCGCTGGATTCGCTGCCCTGGGCCGCACCCGGTGACCGCCAGCACCTGATCGACCAGGATCCGTTCGCCCCGCAGCGGCCCTTGCCGGCGGCGGCTGCACTGCGGCGGCAATTCTTCGACACGCACCGCGTCGGCGGCGGCTTTGCCGAGGGCGGCGCGGTGGCGCTGCAAGGGGCGCCCTACCCGGACGGCGACGTGCACGGCGGCGAAGGACAGGGGCCCTGGCCCGGGGATGGCCTGACCGGCCCGGAGGCCGGTGTGGGCCTCGGGACGCCGCACCGCCCGCTGGCAGCGCACCCGGTGGCGGGCGAGACCTTCCCGGCGCGCGGCGAGTCGGCCGGCTGGCTGTCGCGCACCGCGCTGTGCGTCGAGGTGCGCGACCCGCAGCGCGCCAATGGCCCGAAGGCGGAACGTGCAGCCGAGCGCGAGCAGGGCGGCCGCAGCGGCCTGCTGCATGTCTTCATGCCGCCGCTGCAGCACCTGGAGGACTACCTCGAGCTGCTGGCCGCGGTCGAGGCCACGGCGGCCGAACTCGCCATGCCCATCGTGCTGGAAGGCTACCCGCCGCCGCGCGACAGCCGGCTGAAGCTGCTGCAGGTGACGCCCGACCCGGGTGTCATCGAGGTCAACATCCACCCCGCGCACGACTGGGCCGAGCTGGTCGACCACACCGAATTCCTCTACGAGGCGGCGCACCAGACGCGGCTGTCCACCGAGAAATTCATGCTCGACGGGCGCCACACCGGCACCGGCGGCGGCAACCACTTCGTGCTCGGCGGCGCCACGCCGGCCGACAGCCCCTTCCTGCGCCGGCCCGACCTGCTGGCCAGCCTGCTCACCTACTGGCACAACCACCCGTCGCTGTCGTACCTGTTCAGCGGCCTCTTCATCGGGCCGACCAGCCAGGCGCCGCGCATCGACGAGGCGCGCAACGACCAGGTCTACGAGCTGGAGATCGCGCTGCAGGAGCTGGAGCGCCAGCTCGGTGCGCAGCACCGAACCGGGGAAGGGGCCCCGGTTTCCGGGACCTTGCCACCCTGGCTGGTGGACCGCACGCTGCGCAACCTGCTGATCGACGTCACCGGCAACACCCACCGCAGCGAGTTCTGCATCGACAAGCTCTACAGCCCCGACGGCCCGACCGGGCGCCTGGGCCTGCTGGAGCTGCGCGCCTTCGAGATGCCGCCGCATGCGCGCATGAGCCTGGCGCAGCAGCTGCTGCTGCGCGCGCTGGTGGCCTGGTTCTGGCGCGAGCCCTACCACGGCCGCGGCAGCACGCGGCTCACGCGCTGGGGCACCGGGCTGCATGACCGCTTCCTGCTGCCGACCTTCGTGCAGATGGATTTCGACGACGTGCTCGCCGAACTCGCGCAGGCCGGCTTCGCCTTCGACGGCCAGTGGTTCGCGCCGCATGTCGAATTCCGTTTCCCGCTGATCGGCGAGGTGTCGGCGATGGGCGTGCAGCTGACGCTGCGCAATGCGCTCGAGCCCTGGCACGTGATGGGCGAGGAGGGCGCGCCCGGCGGCACCGTGCGCTATGTCGACTCGTCGCTGGAACGGCTGGAGCTCAAGGTCGGCGGCCTCAACGGCAACCGCCACGTCGTCACCGTCAACGGCCAGGCGGTGCCGCTGCAGGCCACCGGGCGCGCCGGTGAATTTGTCGCCGGCATCCGCTACCGCGCCTGGCAGCCGCCGTCGGCGCTGCACCCCAGCATCGCCAGCCATGCGCCGCTGACCTTCGACATCGTCGACCGCTGGCTGCAGCGTTCGCTGGGCGGCTGCCGCTACCACGTGGCGCACCCGGGCGGGCGCAACTACGAGGTCTTCCCGGTCAATGCCTACGAGGCCGAGAGCCGCCGGCTGGCGCGCTTCTTCCGCTTCGGCCATACGCCGGGCGCGATGAACGTGGCGCCGGCGCGGCCCAGCCTGGAATTTCCCGCCACGCTGGACCTGCGCCTGGCGCGCTGACGGGACGAGCGCGTGACCCCCAGCCAGAGCCCGCTGCCATTCGACGCCGACACCGCGGCCGACGGTGACTGGCTGCTTGGCCACCTGCACCCGGCCGAGCCGGGCGTGTGGGACGAACTGCGCGCCACCGGCGGTGCGCTGCGGCCGGCCTGGCGGCGCTTTGCGCAGTGGTTGCCGCTGCCTGCGGGCGCTGCCGATCCGGCCGACGACTTCGACCGCCGTGTCGCCGAGGTCGCCGGGCAGCTGCGCCACGACGGCGTCACCCACAACGTCTTCAGCGAAGCGGGCGTGGCGGCGCGGCCGTGGTCGCTGGCGCTGCTGCCGCTGCTCATCGAGCCGGCCGACTGGGCCGTCATCGAGCGCGGCGTGGTGCAGCGCGCGGCGCTGCTCGAAGCCATGCTGGCCGACTGCTACGCAGGCCAGCGGCTGCTGCAGCAGGGCCTGCTGCCGCCGGCGCTGCTGCTGCGCCACCCCGGCTATCTGCGCCCGCTGCAGGGCGTGCGGCCGGCGGGCGGCCAGCGGCTGCACATCGTGGCCTTCGACATCGCGCGCGCGCCCGACGGGCAGTGGCGCGTGCTGGCGCAGCGCACGCAGGGGCCATCGGGACTGGGCTATGTGCTGCACAACCGGCTGACCATCGCGCGCCAGTTTCCCGACGCCTTCCGCGAACTGCGCGTGCAGCACATCGCCAGCAGCTACCGGCGGCTGCTCGATACCGTCGACGACATGGCCACCGACGTGGCCGGCGGCCACACGCCGCGCATCGTGCTGCTCACCTCGGGCCTGTACAGCGAGACCTATTTCGAGCACGCCTACCTGGCGCGTTATCTCGGCGTGCCGCTGGTCGAGGGCGGTGACCTCACGGTGCGCGGCGGGCGGCTCTTCCTGAAAACCGTCGAGGGCCTGGAGCCCGTGCACGGCGTGCTGCGCCGGCTCGACGACGACTGGTGCGACCCGCTGGAGCTGCGCCCCGATTCCGCGCTCGGCGTGCCCGGGCTGCTGCAGGCGGCACGCGCCGGCACGGTGGTGATGGCCAATGCGCTGGGCAGCGCCTTTCTCGAATCGCCGGCGGTGCAGGGTTTTCTGCCCGCCATCAGCCAGGCCCTGCTGGGCGAGCCGCTGGCGATGCCGTCGGTGCCCAGCTGGTGGTGCGGCGAGGCCGCCGCCTGGGCCGATGTGCGCACGCGGCTCGACGGCATGGTGCTGCGCACCACCTTCCCGCAGGGCGGGCGCCGCTCGCAGATCCACCGCCCCGGCCCGCCCGAGGTCGAATCCGACCCCGACGCCTGGACGGTGCAGCAGTGGCTGCGCTATGCACGTGCACCGATCTGGGGCCAGGGCTGGTGCGCGGCGCGCCCGGCGCTGGTGCGCGTCTATGCCATTGCCGACGGCGGCGGCCGCTGGCATGTGCTGCCCGGCGGCATGACGCGGGTGGCGTCGGGCGAGGATGGCAGCGTCTCGATGCAGCGCGGCGGCACCAGCCTGGATACCTGGGTGCTGACCGACGGCGCGGTGGATACCTTCTCGATGCTGCCGCCCCGGCTGTCGGTCGACGACATCGGCCGGCGCCGCCGCCCCGTCAGCAGCCGCACGGGCGAAAACCTGTTCTGGCTCGGCCGCTATACCGAACGCACCGAGCAGCAGGTGCGGCTGGCGCGGTCGATCCTGCTGCTGATCGACGCCGACAGCGACGCGGCCGAAGCCGTGCTGCAGGCGCTGTCGGACCTGGCCGTGAGCGCCGGCCTGGCGCCCTGGGGCGTGCCGACGCTGGTGCGCTCGCCGACGGTCTTCGAGCGGGCACTGCTGCGGTCGCTGGTCGATGCGCAGGGCGCCTGCAGCATCGCCTACAACCTGGCGGCGCTGGAGCGCACCTCGCAGTCGCTGCGCGAGCGGCTGTCGTCCGAGCAATGGGGCCTGATCCGCGGCATGGACGAGAGTTTTGTCGCCGCCCTGCAGCAACCCGGGCAGGAACTGCCGCCGCTGCCGCTGGTGCTGCCGGCGCTCGACCGCCTGGCGCTGCAGCTGGCCGCGGTGACCGGCGCGCAGACCGACCGCATGACGCGCGACCATGGCTGGCGGCTGCTCACCGTGGGCCGGCTGCTCGAGCGGCTGCTCGGCCTGACCGGCATCTTCCAGGCCTTTCTGGAGGCCGGCGCGCTGCGCAGCGCGGCCGGCATCGAGGGGCTGCTGGAGCTGTTCGACAGCGCCATCACCTTCCGCGCCCGCTACCAGCGCCACGAGGACCTGCTGGCCCTGACCGACCTGCTGGTGCTCGACGACAACAACCCGCGCGCCTATGCCGGCGTGCTGCGCCGCCTGCGCACCGAACTGAAGAAGCTGCCCGGTGAAGAGGCCCGCCACGCCGAGCTGCTGGCCCATCTGCCCGCCGAGGGCGCCGGGCTGGTGCTGGAAGCACTGCGCGACGCCGACGAAGAGCGCATTGCCGCCGCGCTGCTGGCGCTGTCGCAGCGGCTGCAGGCGGCCGCACTCGGCCTGGCCGAAGTCATCGGCAGCCACTATTTCACGCTGGCGCATGGCGCCGACCAGCCCGTGTGATGGAAGCCGCCGCCGCCACCACGCTCGAAGTCGTGCACGAGACGCGCTACGACTATGCCGCGCCGGTGGCGCTGGCCCACCACCTGGCGCACCTGCAGCCGCTGGACGACGACTACCAGCGGCTGCTGGCGCACGAGGTCGTCACCGAGCCTCCGGTCGATTGGCGCCATGCCGGCACCGACGCCTTCGGCAACGCCTGCCTGTGGCTGAGCAGCGCGCAGCTGCACGAGCGGCTGCGGGTGCGCAGCACCAGCCGCGTGGCGCTGCGGCCGCGCTTTGCGGCGCTGCAGCCGGCGGCGGCACCGGCCTGGGACGAACTGGCGGCCGCGCTGCGCTTTGTCGCCGGCGGCCGCTATGACCCGGCGGTGGCCTTCGTGCAGCCATCACCGTACGTGCCGCGGCTGCCCGAACTGCTCGACCATGCCCGGCCCTCGCTGCTGCCGGGGCGACCGGTGGCCGAGGCGGCGATCGACCTGATGCACCGGCTGCACGCCGACTTCGCCTACCGCAGCGACAGCACCGAGATCGATACGCCGCTGGCCACCGCCTTCGCGCAGCGCGCCGGCGTCTGCCAGGATTTTGCCCACCTGCTGGCCGGGGCGCTGCGCATGGCGGGCGTGCCGGCGCGTTATGTCAGCGGTTATCTGCTGACACAGCCACCCGAGGGCGGCAGCGCGCTGCTGGGCGCCGACGCCTCGCATGCCTGGGTGCAGGTCTATTCGCCGGGCACGCCGGGTGTGCCGGCAGACTGGCTGGACCTGGACCCCACCAACGACTGCGTGCCCGGCTGCGGCCATGTGCGCGTGGCGCTGGGGCGCGATTTCGGCGACGTGACGCCGCTGCGCGGGGTCATCCGCGGCGGCGGCCGGCATACGCTGTCGGTGGCCGTCGGCACGCGCGTGATCGACCCGGGCCTGGCACTTGCTAACGGACCCGCCGAGGAGATGAGATGAAGCCCCGCTTCGACGAAATGCACCGCACGGACGGCGGCGTCCGTGACCACTACCGCGTCTACGACGAGTGGCTGCAGCGCCAGCCGCCCGAGCAGATGCGCGCGCGCCGCGAAGAAGCCGAGATGATCTTCCGCCGCGTCGGCATCACCTTCGCGGTCTACGGCGCCAAGGACGAGGACGGCGCCGGCACCGAGCGGCTGATCCCCTTCGACCTCATCCCGCGCATCATCCCCGGGTCGGAATGGGTCGAGATGGAAGCGGGGCTGCGCCAGCGCGTGACGGCGCTCAACCGCTTCATCGACGACGTCTACCACGGCCAGGAGATCCTGAAGGCCGGCGTCGTGCCTGCGGAGCAGGTGCTGAACAACGCGCAGTTCCGGCGCGAGATGATGGGCGTGAACGTGCCGGGCGGCATCTATTCGCATGTCTCGGGCATCGACATCGTGCGCGCGCCCGACCTCGCCGACCCGGGCAGCGGCGCGGGGCGCTACTACGTGCTGGAGGACAACCTGCGCGTGCCCAGCGGCGTCAGCTACATGCTCGAAAACCGCAAGATGACGATGCGGCTGTTTCCAGAGCTCTTCAGCATGCACCGCATCGCGCCCGTCGCGCATTACCCCGACCTGCTGCTGGAGACGCTGCGCCAGGTGGCGCCGGCCGGCGTCAACGAACCCGCGGTGGTGGTGCTGACGCCGGGCATGTACAACAGCGCCTATTTCGAGCACGCCTTCCTGGCGCAGCAGATGGGCGTCGAGCTGGTCGAGGGCCAGGACCTGTTCGTCAAGGACGGCTTCGTCTACATGCGCACCACGCAGGGCCCGCGCCGCGTGGACGTGATCTACCGCCGCGTCGACGACGACTTCCTCGACCCGCGGGCCTTCCGCGCCGACAGCACGCTGGGCTGTGCCGGGCTGCTGGACGTCTACCGCGCCGGCAACATCTCGCTGTGCAACGCCATCGGCACCGGCATCGCCGACGACAAGAGCATCTATCCGTACGTGCCGAAGATGATCGAGTTCTACCTCGGCGAAAAGCCCATCCTGCAGAATGTGCCGACCTGGCTGTGCCGCGAGGCCGACGACCTGAAATATGTGCTCGACCACCTGGACGAACTGGTCGTCAAGGAGGTGCACGGCGCCGGCGGCTACGGCATGCTGGTGGGCCCGACGGCGAGCAGGGCCGAGATCGAGGACTTCCGCCGCGTGCTGCTGGCGCAGCCGGCCAACTACATCGCGCAGCCCACGCTCAGCCTGTCGAGTTGCCCGACCTTCGTCGACAGCGGCGTCGCCCCGCGCCACATCGACCTGCGGCCGTATGTGCTGAGCTCGGGCAAGGGCGTGCAGACCGTGCCCGGCGGCCTGACGCGGGTGGCGCTGAAGGAAGGCTCGCTCGTCGTCAACTCGTCGCAGGGCGGCGGGACCAAGGACACCTGGGTGCTGGAGAACGGATCATGCTGAGCCGCACGGCCGACCACCTGTACTGGATGTCGCGCTACATGGAACGGGCGGAGAACACCGCGCGCATGCTCGACGTCAACTACCAGACCTCGCTGCTGCCGCAGGGTGCCGACAGCGCCGAGCAGGGCTGGCGCGGCATGCTGTCGATCAGCGAGCTGACCGGGCTCTTCGGCGAGCACTACGAGACGGTCGATCCGCGCAGCGTGATGGACTTCATGGTGCGCGACGAGGGCAACCTGTCGAGCATCTGGAACTGCCTGCGCGCGGCGCGCGAGAACGCGCGCGCGGTGCGCGGCGCGCTCACCACCGAGGTCTGGGAGACCACCAACCAGACCTGGCTGGAATTCAACCGCATGCTGCGCCACGGTGACTTCGAGCGCGACCCCGGCGCGCTGTTTGAATGGGTCAAGTTCCGCTCGCACCTGAGCCGCGGCGTGACCGTGGGCACCATGCTGCAGGACGAGGCGCTGTACTTCCTGCGCATCGGCACCTTCCTCGAGCGCGCCGACAATACCGCGCGGCTGCTGGACGTGAAGTTCCAGGCGCTCACCGCCGGCAAGGACTTCTTCGGCGTGCAGCAGGTGCAGGGCGAGGGCGCGCAGCCGCAGGAGGTCGACTTCTACCACTGGAGCGCGATCCTGCGCTCGGTGTCCGGCTTCGAGATCTACCGCAAGGTCTACCGCAACGTGATCCGCCCCGAGCGGGTGGCCGAGCTGCTGATCCTGCGCCCGGACATGCCGCGCTCGCTGGCGGCGAGCATGAACGAGGTGGTGGCCAACCTGCAGCTGGTGGCCAATGCGCAGAGCGGCGAGACGCTGCGCCGTGCCGGCCGCCTGCAGAGCGACCTGCGCTACGGCCGCATCGACGAGATCCTGGCCACCGGGCTGCACGCCTACCTGACGCAGTTTCTCGACCGCGTGGGTGATGTCGGCGCCGGCATCGGGCGTGACTTTCTGGTGCCCGTGGCCGCCTGAGCGCGCGCGGCGGCGCCCGACCGGGGCGGGTCAGGCAACCTATGATCTTCATCATGCCTGCCCTGCACCCGCTGCGCCTGCTGCTGCCCCTGCTGTGCTGCGCCGCGATGCAGGCGCAGGCCCTGGCGCAGCCGGGCCCGCAGGCCGAGCGCCGACCGCATGTGGTGACCAGCCCGCACGGCGAGCGCGGCGACGACTACCACTGGCTGCGCGACGACGACCCGCAGGCCAAGCGCGCCGAGGTGCTGCGCCACCTGGAGGCCGAGAACCGCCACACCGAAGCGGTGCTGGCGCCGCTGCGCGGCCTGCGTGAAAGGCTGTACCAGGAGATGGTGGCGCGCGTGCCGCCCGACGACAGCAGCGTGCCGGTCTACGACGGCGGCTGGTGGTGGTGGCGGCAGTTTGCGCCGGGGGTCGAGCACCCGAAGCTGATGCGCCGCCGCGGCACGCCCGAGGCGCCCGATGCCGGCGCCCGCGCCGAGCTGCTGCTGGACCTGCCGCAGCACGCCATCGCGCAGCGCAGCTACAGCCTCGGCCAGGTGCAGCTCAGCCCCGATGGCCAGTGGCTGGCGTGGACCGAGGACGTCTTCGGCCGCGGCGCCTTCGACCTCTACATCCAGCATCTGAAGACCGGTCGCCTGCAGCCCGAGCGCATCCGCGGCGTGCTCGAGGGCATCGCCTGGGCGGCCGACAGCCGCACCCTGTTCTACGTGCGCCAGGACCCGGTCACGCTGCACAGCGGCGCCGTCTGGCGCCATGCCAGCGGCAGCGACCCGGGCAGCGACGTCAAGGTGCACGACGAGGCCGATCCGACGCTGTTCGTCAGCGTGCGCGCCAGCGCGTCGCGGCGCCATGTGCTGATCGACATCGTCGGCAGCGAGACGACCGAGCTGCGCGCGGTGCCGGCCGACGCGCCGGATCGTGCGCCGGCGGTGATCGTGCCGCGCCGGCCCGGCGTGCGTGTGCAGGCCGATCATGCGGGCGGCCGCTGGCTGCTGCGCAGCGACGAGGGTGCGCCCGACTTCCAGCTGCTGGAAGCGGCCGACCCGGCCCGGCCCGAGGGCTGGCGCACGCTGCTGCCGGCGCGCGAGGGCGTCGCGATCGAAGGCTTCCACGCCTTCGACAACGCCATCGTGGTGGAGGAGCGGGTGCAGGCGCGCCGCCGCGTGCGCGTGCTCGGCCCCGACGGCCGCGAGCGCCGGGTCATCGACGGTGGCCCGGGGGTCGCCGTGGCGCTGGGCGAAAACCGCGACGCCCGTGCGGCCTGGGTGCAGGTGGTCCGGCAGTCGCTGGTGCGGCCGCCGGCGGTCATCGACGTGCACCTGGCCAGCGGCCGCGAGCTGCTGCGCCGGCAGGAGGTGGTGAAGGGCCACGACCCGGCGCTGTACCGCACGCAGCAGCTGTGGGCGCCGGCGCGCGACGGCACGCGCGTGCCGGTGACGCTGGCCTGGCGCGAGGCGCGCGCGCGCCGCGACGGCAGCGCGCCGCTGCTGATCGAGGCCTATGGCGCCTATGGCGAAAGCTACGAGCCGGCCTTCGGCGCCCACCGGCTGTCGCTGCTGGACCGCGGCTTCGTCATCGCCATCGCGCATGTGCGCGGCGGCGGCGAGGGCGGCCGTGCCTGGTACGAGGCGGCAAGGCGCGGCCACAAGCAGCGCAGCTTCGACGACTTTGTCGACGTCACCGCGCACCTGGTGGCCGAGCGCTGGGGCGCACCCGACAAGGTCTTTGCACAAGGCGCCTCGGCCGGCGGCCTGCTGGTGGGGGCGGTGGCCAACCAGGCGGGCGGGCGCTTTCGCGGCCTGGCGCTGGATGTGCCCTTTGTCGACGTGCTGAATTCGCTGCTCGACCCCACGCTGCCGCTGACCGCGCCCGAATGGGGCCAGTGGGGCGACCCGCGCGACAAGGCCGCCTACGACGCGCTGCGCGCCTGGTCGCCCTACGACAATATCGGCGCGCGCGCCTACCCGGCGATGCTGGTGACGACCGCGCTGTGGGACACGCGCGTGCCCTTCCACGAGCCGGCCAAATATGTGGCGCGGCTGCGCGCCACCAAGACCGACCGCAACCCGCTGCTGCTGCATGTGGAGATGAATGCCGGCCACGACGGCGCTGCCGGCCGGCTGGAGCGGCCGCGCCACTGGGCGCGGCAGTACGCCTTCTTCCTGGACCTGGCGGGCCTGGCCGCCATGCCGGCGCCCGTGCCCGACGATGCCGCGGCCGTCATCCCGCACGGCGACGTTTCGCGCGGCATCAAGCTCACCCGCTGAAACCCCTGCTGAAGCCCCCGCCGAGGCCCCATGTCCCAGCTGTTCGAAGTGCACCCCCAGAATCCGCAGCCGCGGCTGCTGAAGCAGGCGGCGCAGATCCTGCACGAGGGCGGCATCGTCGCCGTGCCCACCGATTCGAGCTATGCGCTGGTGTGCCGGCTCGACGACCGCGCCGCGGTCGAGCAGCTGCGCCGCATCCGCGGCGTCGACGACAAGCACCACCTCACGCTGCTGTGCCGCGACCTGTCGGAGCTGGCCAGCTGCGCGCGCGTGGACAACCGCCAGTACCGCATCCTCAAGCTGGGCACGCCCGGGCCCTTCACCTTCATCCTCGAGGCCACCAAGGAGGTGCCGCGGCGCGTCAGCCACCCGTCGCGGCGCACCATCGGCCTGCGCGTGCCCGACCACAAGGTGCTGCAGGAGTTGCTGGCGCTGTTCGGCGAGCCGCTGATCGGCACCACGCTGATCGCGCCCGGCGAGACCGAACCGATGAATGACGCGCACGAGATCCGCGAGCGCTTCCAGAAGCTGATCCAGGCCGTGGTCGACGCCGGCGCCTGCCCGATGGCGCCGACGACGGTGGTGGATCTCAGCGGCGATGTGCCCGAACTGCTGCGCCGCGGCCGCGGCGACCCGGCTGCACTGGGCCTGTAGCCGGCGCTACAGCGCGGCGGTCACCACCATCTCGACCTTCCACTCCGGCCGTGCCAGCGCGGCCTGCACGGTGGCGCGCGGCGGCGTGTGGCCGGGCACGACCCAGGCTTCCCAGACCTCGTTCATGGCCGCGAAGTCGGCCAGATCGGCGAGGAAGATCTGGCAGCGCAGGATCCTGGTCTTGTCGGTGCCGGCGCGCGCCAGCAGCGCGTCGATGGCCGCCAGCACCTGGCGCACCTGGCCCCTGACGTCCTGGCTGCCGTCGGCGGCCACCTGGCCGGCGAGGTAGCACACGCCGTTGTGCACGGCCATTTCCGACATGCGCGGGCCGACGTCGAAGCGTTGAACCATTTCAGTGGTGTCCCTTGTGATGATGCCCATGGTGGCGGGCCTGCTTGTCATGGCCATGCGGGTGGGCGCCGGCCGGCGCCGCCTTCTGGCCGATGCGCGACTCGGTGCCGGCCAGCAGCTTGCGGATGTTGCCCTCGTGCCGCCACACCAGCAGCAGGCTCATCACGATGATCGGCAGCGCCGCCGGCCCGCCGCCCCAGATCAGCAGCTGGTAGAAGGGCGCGAACAGCGCCGCCACGATCGAAGCCAGCGACGCATAGCGGAAGAAGGCGGCGATGATCAGCCAGCTCGCCAGCGTGGCCAGCCCCAGCCAGGGGTTGATGGCCAGCAGCACGCCGGCCGCGGTGGCCACGCCCTTGCCGCCCTGGAAGCGGAAGAAGACCGGCCACAGGTGGCCGACGAAGGCCGCCAGCCCGACCCAGGCCACCGTGCCCTCGCCCCAGCCGAAGCGCGGCGCCAGCAGCAGCGCGGCGATCACCGGCACATAGCCCTTGAGCGCATCCAGCACCAGCGTCAGGATGGCCGCCATCTTGTTGCCCGAGCGCAGCACATTGGTGGCGCCCGGATTCTTCGAGCCATAGCTGCGCGGGTCCGACAGGCCCATCACCCGGCTGACGATGACCGCAAACGACAGCGACCCGATCAGATAGGCGGCAACGACGGCGGCAAGGCTGGTGGCGGTGTCCATGGCGGCTGAGGCGGCAGGGGTCGGCAGTTTACGTCGGCGATTCGAGGACGACCGCACGCGGCGCCGCGCGGCGCCGCAGGCGACCCTCGAGATCGCCTTGCCGCGGCCGATGGGGTGCCATGGTCTTCGACGCCTGGCGCGCCTCGTTCGAGTTGTACCGTGCCCAGGACGCCGAGTCGGCGCAGGTGCGGGCCGAGCACCTGTCGGCACTGGACCGGCAGACACCGGTGCTGATGGCCGCCAACCTCGTCAATGCCCTCATGCTGCTGGCCAGCATGGGGGGCTGGCACCTGCAGGGTGCCTGGGCCTGGCTGGCGGCACTGGTGGCCATGGTGGCGCTGGCCCTGCACGGCCGCTGGCGCCGCCGCGGGCGGCGCTTCACGTCGGCATCGGTGCGCGCGATGCATCGCGGCACGCTGCGGGCGCTGCTGCTGGCGGCCCTGTGGGCCGTGCCGGCCCTGTTCTGGTTCGACGGTGCGCCGCCGGGGCAGCAGCTGGCGGTGGCCTGTCTCACGCTGGGCATGATGGCCGGCGGCGCCTTCGCGCTGTATGCGCTGCCGCTGGCGGCGCTGGCCTGGCTGGGCGTGCTGCTGCTGGGGGCCGTGACCGCGCTGCTGACGGACGGCGGCAGCCATGCGCCGATGCTCACCGTGCTGGTGCTGTGCTTCGCGGCCACGCTGGCGGTGTCGGTGCTGGCCGGCGAGCGCAAGGCCACGATGCTGGCGCGCGCGCAGCGCGAGGCCACCCGCCAGCGGCAGATGGTGGCGCTGCTGCTGCGCGACTTCGAGGACCACGCCGCCGAGGCGCTGTGGGAGACCGGACCCGACGGCTGCCTGACCCATGTCTCGCCGCGCCTGGCCACGCTGCTGGGCTGCGAACAGGCCGCGCTGTTCGACCGCCCCTTGCTGCACCGGGTGCGCGAGGCCAGTGCCGATGCCGCGGTGCAGCTGCGCATGGCCTTCGACGCCGGCCGTCCCTTCCACGACTTGCGGCTGGCGGTGCCCGACGGGCAGGCGACGCGCTGGTGGACGCTCAGCGGCAAGCCGCTGTTCGACGAGGCCGGCCGCAGCGAGGGCTGGCGCGGCGTCATCGTCGACATCAGCACCGAGGTGCAGGCCGAGCAGCGGCTGCACCGCATGGCGCATGTGGACGCCTTGACCGGGCTGGCCAACCGGCTGACGCTGCACGAGGCCCTGGGACGCCGCCTGGCCGCCGGGCTGCCGGGGGCGCTGCTGTCGGTGGACCTCGATCGCTTCAAGGCGATCAACGACTCGCTCGGCCACAGCAGCGGCGACGCGGTGCTGCAGGCGGTGGCCGAGCGGCTGTCCGCTGGCGTGCGACCGGGCGACGTGGTGGCGCGGCTGGGCGGCGACGAATTTGCGCTGCTGGCGCTGTCGGTGGCCGATGGTGCCGCGGCCCTGGCGCTGGGCGAACGGCTGATCCAGGCCCTGGAAGCGCCCATCGTCATCGGCGAGCGCCACCTGAGCGTGGGCGCCAGCATCGGCGCGGTGCTGCTGCATGCGCATGGCGACGGCGTCGACGAGGTGCTCGGCCATGCCGACCTGGCGCTGTACCAGGCCAAGGAGGGCGGGCGCGGGCGCTGCGTGCTCTACGACAGCGCGCTGGGCGAGCGCAGCCGCCGCCGCACGGCGCTGGAGCAGGGCCTGCGCCCGGGCCTGGCCGCGGGGCAGTTCGAGCTGCACTGGCAGCCGCAGGTCGAGCTTCAGCCCTGGCGCGTGGTCGGTGCCGAGGCCCTGCTGCGCTGGCGCCACCCGACGCTGGGCCCGGTGTCACCGGCGGAATTCGTGCCCGTGGCCGAGCAGACCGGGCAGATCCAGGCGCTGGGCGACTGGGTACTGCGTCAGGCGGTGGCCGCAGCCGCCGGCCCGCTGCGCGGACTGACGGTGTCGGTCAACGTGTCGCCCGCGCAGCTGCGCGACGAGGCCTTCGGCGAGCGCGTGCGCGAGCTGCTGCTGCACTCGCGCATCGACCCGCGGCTGCTGGAGCTGGAGATCACCGAATCGATCTTCCTCGATGGCGTCGAAGGCGCCTTGCAGCGGCTGCAGGCGCTGCACCGGCTGGGCGTGCGCGTGGCGCTGGACGACTTCGGCACCGGCTATTCGTCGCTGGCCTATCTGCGGCGCTTTGCCTTCGACACGCTGAAGATCGACCGTGCCTTCGTCAGCGAACTGCTGCGCCGGCCCGATACGCAGGCCATCGTGCGCACCATCGTGCAGCTGGCGCAGCAACTGGGCATGCGCACCATCGCCGAAGGCGTGGAAAACGAGGCCCAGCTGGCCGCCGTGGCCGCCACGCGCTGCGACCACGTGCAGGGCTATCTGGTGGCGATGCCCTGCACGCTGGACGAATTCGTCGGCCTGCGCCGTCGGGTCGAGGCGCGCCGGCCGCAGCCGGCGGCGCTGCACTGACGGCCGGCGACCCGCCCTCAGCCGCGGCCGCGCGACGGCGTGCCGTTGCCGGGGCGGGGGCCACGCCCTCCGTCGCGCCGACCGCCGGCGGGCGCTGCGGCGCCGCGCGGCGCGCCGCCGGAGCGCGGGGCCTGGGGCGCGCGCGCGCCGCCACCACCGGTGCCGCCGGGGCGTCCGCCACCGCCACCGGGACGGCCCCCGCCACCGGGACGGCCGCCGCCGCCGCCGGCATTGCGCCGCGTGCCGCCGATGCCGATGGTCATGCGGCCGAGCACGATCGGCTCGGCGCGTTCGCTGGCCGGCGCCTCGAAGCCGGGGATGGTCTCGCGCGGGATGCTGCGCTTGATCAGTTTTTCGATGTCCCTGAGGAAGATCTCCTCGTCCAGGCAGGCCAGCGAGATCGCCTCGCCGCTGGCGCCGGCGCGGCCGGTGCGGCCGATGCGGTGCACATAGTCCTCGGGCACGTTGGGCAGCTCGAAATTGACCACGTGCGGCAGCTGGTCGATGTCGATGCCGCGCGCCGCGATGTCGGTGGCCACCAGCACCTGCAGGTCGCCGCTCTTGAAGTCGGCCAGCGCCTTGGTGCGCGCGCCCTGGCTCTTGTTGCCGTGGATCGCCATCGCCGTGATGCCGTGGTCGTTGAGGTATTCGGCCAGCCGGTTGCAGCCATGCTTCATGCGCGTGAAGACCAGCACCTGGTGCCAGTCGCCGGACTTGATCAGGTGCGCCAGCAGTTCCTTCTTCTTCTCGCGGCCCACCGGATGCACCTTCTGCGCGATGAGGTCGGCGGTGGCGTTGCGGCGCGCCACCTCGATCAGCGCCGGCTGGTTGAGCAGCCGGTCGGCCAGGGCCTTGATCTCGTCGCTGAAGGTGGCGGAAAAGAGCAGGCTCTGCTTCTTCGCCGGCACGATGGCCAGCACCTTCTTGATGTCGTGGATGAAGCCCATGTCCAGCATGCGGTCGGCCTCGTCGAGGACGAAGATCTGCACCTGGCTGAGGTCCAGCGTGCCCTGCTGGTGGTGGTCGAGCAGGCGGCCGGGCGTGGCGACCAGGATGTCGACGCCGCGCCGCAGCTTGTCGACCTGCGGCTGCATGCCGACGCCGCCGAACATCACCATGCTGGTCAGCGGCAGGTGACGGCCGTAGGTGCGCACGCTTTCCTCGACCTGGGCGGCGAGTTCGCGCGTGGGCGTGAGGATGAGCGCGCGGATGGCCGGCCGGCCGCGCTTGTCGCGCAGCGGCTGGCCTTGCATCAGGCGCTGCAGCATCGGCAGCACGAAGCCGGCGGTCTTGCCGGTGCCGGTCTGGGCGCCGGCCAGCAGGTCGCCGCCCTGGAGCACCGCGGGAATGGCCTGCGCCTGGATCGGGGTGGGGGTGTCGTAGCCCTGCTCGCCGACGGCGCGCAGGATCGGCTCGGAGAGTCCGAGGTCCTTGAAGTTCATGGATGAGGGCCCTTTGTCGGGCCTGGATTCGCTGCCCGCTGTCGCCCGTGAGGGGCGCTCCAGTCGTGGGGCGCGTGGGAAGGGGAAGAGGCCGGGTTCGGCCGCGCCGCGGCAGACTGGGCAACGCGGCGCGGGGCGAAGTGTACTTGCTCGCGCCGATGGGGCGTCGGAAGGGGTCGCGGACGCGAGCTTCGCTCAGACGGCAATGCCCTGCGCGATGGCAAAACGCGTCAGGCTGGCCACATCGTGCAGGTCCAGCCGGGCGATCAGCTCGGCGCGGTGGTATTCCACCGTCTTCACGCTGACGCCCAGGTTGCGTGCGATCTGCTTGTTCGACTGGCCACGCGCGAGGTGCGCCAGCACATCGTGCTGGCGGGGCGTCAGCGTCGGTGCCGGGCGGTCCTGCTCGCGCAGCGCCGCCGCGATCGACGGGCTCAGCCAGCGGTGGCCGGCGTGCACGGTCTGCAGGGCCTGCCGCAGGTCGTCCTGGACGAAGTGCTTGCTGACGAAGCCGAGCGCACCGGCGCGCAGGGCCGCGCGCACCACCTCGGGCTGGGTGCGACCCGACAGCACCAGGATGCGCAGCCGCGGCTGCTCGGACAGCAGCACGCGCGCCAGCTCCAGCCCCTGCAGGCCGGCGGGCCCGGTCGGCAGCGCAGGGCCGGGGTCGCCGCTGCCGGCGTCGGGCAGGTGCAGGTCGAGCAGCACGAGGTCGGGCTGCAACTCGCGGCAGGCGCGCACCGCGGCGGCGCTGTCGGGGGCGGCGCCCACGCAGCACCAGCCGGGCAGGGCATCGACCAGGGCCGCCACGCCGGCGCGCACCAGCAGCTGATCGTCGACGATCAGCACGCGTTGCGGGGGTGGCGGGGTGTCCCTCATGGGTGTCGGTGCTCCGGGTTGACCTCGTTGTCGGCACCCGGCGCGCGGACTGGAGGGCGCGCGCCCGACTTTCTTTGCGCTCGCCGCGAACTCCGCTCAGGCCATCGGCATCGGCTGGCGGTCGTTGAGCCGGATCCAGCCGCGGCCGATGCGGTAGACCGCCCACGCGCCGAGCACGATCATGCCCAGCACCCAGGTGCCGAAGCCGACGATGATCAGCGTCAGCGGCAGCGACACCAGGCCGACGATGACGGCCCACAGCAGCGCATACCAGAAGGTGCGGATCTGCCAGCTGAAGTGCGATTCCAGCCAGGTGCCGCGCGCCTGGCTGCGATAGACATAGTTGAGGATCACGGCCACGATCGACGGCCAGCCGAACAGGAACGATCCCAGCACGGTGGCGGCGCCGAAGGCCCCGATCGCCAGCCCCAGCGCGTGCAGCGCATAGACGATGTGCGTGATGCGCAGCAGCGAGCTGTCGTCCAGGTTGACCACCGTGCCGTTCATGCCGTTCTCCAGCTTCGAGTTCCGTCGGAACCCCAATGGTGCCTGCTCCCGGCCCGATTTCAAGCCGGCACGCGACAGAATGCCGCCCGGGCCGACGCACGGCGTCGGGCAGCACCTGGCACAGCGGGCCATGACCCGCTGGCAGGGCATGGCCCTTCGGTGCCGCAGCCGTCGGCCCCGGAGCCCACACGCGGCCGGGGGACTTCCCGGCCGTGGTGGATTCGGCGCGCCGCGGTCAGACCTGCATCAACGGCAGCCCGTGGTCCAGCGGCTGTGCCAGTCCGATCAGCGCGACGTCGCAGGCCGCGTCGTACCCCGGTCCGTAGGCGGCGTCGATCAGGGCGGTCGTGTCGAAGGCGTCCGTGCTCCACGCCAGCGGATCGGCAATGCCTTGCGGCGCCGCGTTGGTGTCGGCCAGCGCAAAGATATTGCTGACGGCTCCGGTGCCACTGCTCAGGCTGCGTCCGCTGCCGTATTCGTACACGCTGTCGCTCGACTCGTCGACGATCCACAGGCTTTGTGACGCGCCGGTCGGATCGAGCGTGATGCCCGTGGGCTTGGAGTTCGCGCTCGCCAGCGTCCACTGTCCGCTCTGGGTCAGGCCGGTGGGGTTGCCACTGCCGTCGCGGGCGATCGTGAAGCGATAGACGTAGTCCGTGCCGCCTTCGGTCACGGCCCACAGCGAGGTGCCGTCGCTGACGATGCCTTTGAGGTTGCCGCTCATCGACGGCGTGAAGGTCTTCTCGGCAGCGTCGCTCCCGCTGGTGCGCGAGGCCGCCTCGTCGTACCAGTAGATCTTGCGGTCGCGGGCGGCCAGCCACAGGTCGCTGCCGTCGACGCTGATGCCCTCGGGCTCGGCGCCCATGGTGGTCGCTGTCCATGCGCCCAGCGCCGCACCGGTGCTGCCGTCGTAGACATTGACGTCGTCGTCCTTGTCCAGCACCCACAGTCGGGTGCCGTCGAGGTTGGCGGCGATGTCGCGCGGGTCGGTGTTGCCGGCCTGCAGCGCGAAGTCGCCCACCGACGTGCCGGTGGCAGCGTACTTGTAGGTCTTGTCCGAGCCGACGTCGGCAACGAAGAATTTGGCCGGCCCGCCGCCGCCGCCGCCGGTGGGGCCCACGGCCACGGTGGCGTCGTCGATGGCGACCACCGTCTGGCCGTTGAGCTGGGCCGTGGCCAGCGCCGTATTGGTCGACTCGCCGGGCACCAGGTCGGGCACGTAGCTGTTGCTGCCGCCGGTCTTGGCCGGCGAGTTGTGCTGGTCGAAGATCGTCACGCCGCCGAAGGTCTTGCCCGACGTCGTGAAGGCCGCCTTGTCGATCACGAACGAGTAGCCGTTGACCACGTTCCAGTTTGCGTCGCCCACCGGTGAGTTCACGATCATCGCCGTGTAGGCCGTGCCGTTGTTGGCGCTGCCCGGCTGATTCAGGTTGGTCTCGATCGTGCTGTCGAAATCCTTCAGCAGCGTGGTGGCCTGCGCGTTGAGCGTGCCGCCCGTCACCAGGCTGCCGTCGCCGCCGCTGAAGCCCAGCGACTGGTAGCCCGAATACGAGCCGTAGCCGTCGAGGTTGGTGGCCGACGAGGTGATGTAGTCCTGGTAGAACTTGAACAGCACCGTGCCGTCGGTGGCGCGCACCTCGAAGCCGGCCTTGTCGCTGCCGGTCAGGTCACCGAACTTGTGCGTCTTGCCCTGGCTCGTCCAGCCCGCGTCGGAGCCGGTGCCGTAGGTGTTGTCGTTGAAGTTGTTGTCCTGCAGGTAGGTGACGCGGATGTCGCCGTTGGGCAGCGTGGCGTAGGTGAGCGAGCCCGAGTCATACGAGGTGCCGCTGATCGTCACCGTCATGTTCTGCGGCGGGATCACCGTGGCCTGGTACTTCCACACCTCGCCGGTCTCGAGCAGGCCGTCGCCGTCGTCGCCGCCGACGAAGCTCGGCGCGAAGTCGTCGCCGGCGTAGTCGGGCGTGGCGTTGTCGTCGCGCACGACGACGTTGGCCAGCGGCACCGCACCGGTGTTGAACACGTCATAGGTGTAGGTGACCGTTTGACCGTAGCCGACGGCCGCCTTGTCGGCGGTCTTCACCAGCGAGAAGCCCGGTGCCGAGGCTACGTAACCGAAGTCGAAGTCGGTTCGGTTCTGGCCGCTGGTCAGTTCGCCGAGCGCGCTGTGCGGTGTGGCCAGGCCGTCGAGGTCGTAGGTCTGGACGTAACTGACCGGCAGCGTGGTGTTGTCGACACTGACCTTGTACTCGCCGGCCGGCAGGCCGCCGAAGGCATACAGGCCGTTGGCGCCGGTGACCGTGATGGCCGTGTAGTCGACCGTGCCGTTCTGGTCGAAGTCGCCCTCGAGCCGCATCGTCACGCCGGCGATGCCGGCTTCGCCGCCGTCCTGCACGCCGTCGGCGTCGGCATCGAACCACACGCGGTCGCCCAGCGAACCCAGCGCGCCGGTGTTGATGATGACGGTGGCGTCGTCGTCGTCGGTGACGGTCGTGCCGTTGCCGACGCCGGTGACGGTGGCGGTGTTGATCGAGGCACCGCCGACGATGTCGGGGACGTAGCTGTTGCTGCCGCCGGTCTTGGCCGGCGAGTTGTGCTGGTCGAAGATCGTCACGCCGCCGAAGGTCTTGCCCGACGACGTGAAGGCCGCCTTGTCGATCACGAACGAGTAGCCGTTGACCACGTTCCAGTTCGCGTCGCCCACCGGTGAGTTCACCGTCATCGCCGTGTAGGCCGTGCCGTTGTTGGCGCTGCCCGGCTGGTTCAGGTTGGTTTCGAGCGTGCTGTCGAAATCCTTCAGCAGCGTACCGGCCTGGGCGTTGAGCGTGCCGCCCGTCACCAGGCTGCCGTCGCCGCCGCTGTAGCCCAGCGACTGGTAGCCCGAGTAGGAGCCGTAGCCGTCGAGGTTGGTCGACGACGAGGTGATGTAGTCCTGGTAGAACTTGAACAGCACGGTGCCGTCGCTGGACTTGACTTCGAAGCCGGCCTTGTCGCTGCCGGTCAGGTCGCCGAACTTGTGCGTCTTGCCGATCGCCGCCCAGCCGGCGTCTGACCCGGTGCCGTAGGTGTTGTCGTTGAAGTTGTTGTTCTGCAGGTAGGTGACGCGGATGTCGCCGGTGGGCAGCGTGGTGTAGATCAACTGGCCGGCGGCGATCGGCGTCGCGCCCGCCTCCACCGTCACCGTCATGTTGACCGGCGGGATGACCGTGGCGCTGTACTTCCAGATCTCGGTCGTATCGAGCAGGCTGTCGCCGTCCAGATCGCCCACATTCTTGCCGTTGGCGCCCAGCACCGCGGTCGGCGCGAAGTCGTCGGCGCTGTTGTCGGGCGTGGCGTTGTCGTCGGTGACCACGATATTGGCCAGCGCCAGACCGCCGGTATTCTTCACCGAGTAGGTGAAGGTCACCGGGGTGTTGGGTGCCACCAGCGTCTGGCCGGCATCCTTGATGATCTCGATGCCCGGGTTGGCCGGCACCAGACCGGCATCGACCGTGTTGTCGGTCTCGCCGGACTCCAGGTTGTAGCAGCCCGTCAGCCCGCCCGTGCCGGCGTCGCTGTCGGAGACGTCAGCGCCGACGTTGGCCGTGGTCAGCGTGAAGCCCGCGGGGGTGATGAACTTGACGATGTAGTCGCCGGGGGCCAGGCCGGTGAAGTTGTAGATGCCGTTGGCGTCCGTCACATCGGTGGCCAGCACCGGCCCGCTGGGCTGGTCGTTGACGCAGCGGTAGAGCTCGACGGTGACGTTGGCGACGTTGGCCTCGCCTGCGTCCTGCTGGCCGTTCGCATTGGCATCCAGCCACACGCGGTCGCCCAGCGCGGCCGGGCGGTAGAAGCCCGCGTCCACGGTGTTCTCGTTCTCGCCGGGCGAGAGGTTGTAGCAGCCGCTCAGCCCGCCGACGTTGTCGCTGTCGGAGCCGTCGGCGCCGACGTTGGCCTGCGTGCGCTCGAATCCGTTGGGGGTGGTGAACTCGACGATGTAGTCGCCGGGGGCCAGGTTGGCAAAGGAATAGTTGCCGTTGGCGTCGGTGATGGCCTGGCCGACGAATACACCCGGGGCGTTGTTGACGCAGGTGTAGAGCTTGACGGTGGCGCCGGGGATGCCGTTCTCGCCGGCATCCTGCTGGCCGTCGCCGTCCTTGTCTTCCCAGACGCGGTCGCCGATGCGCGCCAGCGGCACCAGGCCGGCGTCGACGGTGTTGTCGGTCTCGCCGGACTCCAGGTTGTAGCAGCCGGTCAGGCCGCCGATGCCGGCGTCGCTGTCGGTGGCGTCGGCACCGACGTTGGCCGTGGTCAGCGTGAAGCCCGTCGGGGTGATGAACTTGACGATGTAGTCGCCGGGTGCCAGGCCGGTGAAGTTGTAGATGCCGTTGGCATCGGTGACCTTGGTGGCCAGCACCGGCCCGCTGGGCAGGTTGTTGACGCAGGCGTAAAGCTCGACGGTGACGTTGGCCACGCCGTTCTCGCCGGTGTCTTGCTGGCCGTTGGCGTTGGCATCGCTCCAGACGCGGTCGCCCAGCGCGGCCGGGCGGTAGAAGCCCGCGTCCACGGTGTCCTCGTTCTCGCCGGGGGACAGGTTGTAGCAGCCCGACAGGCCGCCGACGTTGTCGCTGTCGGAGCCGTCGGCGCCGACATTGGCCAGCGTGCGCTCGTAGCCGCCCGGGGTGGTGAACTCGACGATGTAGTCGCCGGGCTGCAGGTTGGCAAACGTGTAATTGCCGTTGGCGTCGGTCGTGGTCTGGCCGACGAAGACACCCGGGGCGTTGTTGACGCAGGTATAGAGCTTGACGATGGCGCCGGGGATGCCGTTCTCGCCGGCATCCTGCTCGCCGTCGCCGTTCTTGTCTTCCCAGACGCGGTCGCCGATGCGCGCCAGCGGCACCAGGCCGGCGTCGACGGTGTTGTCGGTCTCGCCGGACTCCAGGTTGTAGCAGCCGGTCAGCCCGCCCGTGCCGGCGTCGCTGTCGGTGCCGTCAGCGCCGACGTTGGCCGTGGTCAGCGTGAAGCCGGTGGGGGTGATGAACTTGACGATGTAGTCGCCCGGGGGCAGGCCGGTGAAGTTGTAGATGCCGTTGGCGTCCGTCACATCGGTGGCCAGCACCGGCCCGCTGGGCTGGTCCACGCCGTTGACCTTGATGCACTTGTAGAGCTCGACGGTGACGCCCGGCACGCCGCTTTCGCCGTTGTCCTGCTGGCCGTTGGCGTTGGTGTCGTTCCAGACGCGGTCGCCCAGTGCGGCCGGCGCATACACGCCGGCATCCAGCGTCGGGTTGTTCTCACCCGGGGCCAGCGTGACGATGGGGGTGCGGCCGGTGGTCGCATCGGCGTCGGAGTCCTCGGTGTCGTCGCCGCCGAGGTCGCGGCCGGTGAAGACCGTGCCGGCGGGCTTGTCGAACAGCACCTGGTACTGCACGCCCGGGGTCAGGTTCTCGAAACCGTAGATGCCGTCAACCCCGGTGGTGGCGGTGGCGCTGGTATCGCCGATACCGTTGATCAGGCCGTCGAGGCCGCCGCCGATGAGCGTCACGGTCTGGCCTTGGATGCCGGCCTCGCCGGCGTCCTGCACGCCGTTGCCGTTGGCATCGGTCCACAGCCGGTCGCCCAGGCGCGCCGGCTGGGCCTGCACCAGCCCGGCATCGAGCGTGCGGTTGAATTCACCGGGGGCCAGCACCACCGCCGGGGTGATGCCGCCCGCGCCGGCATCGCTGTCCAGCGTGTCGTTGACCAGGTTGAAGCCAGTGAACGAATAGTTGGCCGGCAGGACGAATTGCACCTGGTACGACAGGCCGGGCGTCAGGCCCTTGAATTCGTAGTAGCCGTTGGTTTCGGGGGTTGGTGTCGCCGGGTCGTCGCCGGCCGGGTTGGCGCCGGTGAGGGTGCTGCCCAGCAGCTCCAGCCCGCCATCGAACAGGTTGTTGCTGTTGAGGTCGCGCCAGAGGTTGACGGTGACGCCGTTCAGGCCGTTTTCACCGGCGTCCTGCGCCCCATTGGCATTGGCGTCCAGCCAGACGAAATTGCCCAGCTGGGCGGCCAGCGTCTGGATGATCAGCGGCTGCTGGTGCACGCCGCTGCTGTTGACCGGATCGAGGATGACGCTGATGTACTGGTCGGTGCGCGGCACGAAGCCGTTGCCGGTGGTGCTGGCGGCATCGGCCAGCTGCGTCACACGAGCCGTGTCGAAGGGGCCAAGGTCCGGGTTCGTCGAAAGACCGTCACCCAGAAGCGTATAGATCGCCTGCTGCACGTCGCCGTAGGTATAGCCCTGGCTCACCAGCGCGGAATGGTTGACCTTCCATTCGTTGGCCAGCCAGTTGACGCTGTCGAGCTTGTCGAGGTTGGCCGACGCCACATACGGCGAAACCTGGTTGCCGATATTCGGCAGGTTCAGCGCCAGCAGGCCGAGCTCGTAGCTCGAGTACAGGTAGGCCGTGTAGTTGCCCGGTACGTCGATCAAGGTTGAGCGGTCGACGCACCACGCGTCGTACAGCGTGCCGATCGCACCGTACTGCGCGCTGGTGGCATTGAGCTTCACGTCCGTATAACTCGGCAGCCCCAGGGTGCCGGGTGCCGTGACGTTGATCAGCAGGGTGGGCGGGTTGGCCATCGATATCTCCGGGGGCGCGGTGTGGGCGCCAGAAAGTTCAAGTCGGTGCCGTTCATGACCAACCTGTCAGCGGCCCGATGGTCCGGGACACGCTGCTGGTGCATGGCAGGTCAACACAAGGTGACGCGACGCATGTCACGCGAGTCGTCGGCTCTTGAAAGGAAAGGGCCCGCCCCGATCCAGATGTCTGGATCGACGCGGACCCTCCGGCCAATGGCGCAGTTGATGCGGATAGCTGCCCATCGAGCCCGCGCGCGCTTATTTCTTCTTGTTGCGGCGCGCGATCCAGACGGCGGCGGCCAAACCTGCAGCGACGAGGCCCATGGTTTCGGGCTCAGGAACTTGGTTCGTCTCAGCAAAGGCCGGGGTCGCCAGCAATGCCAGCATCAGGGTCGAGAGCAATTTCTGCATGTGATCTCCTTGCGTTGTGCCATCCACGGAGTCTCGTGAACGCAAGGTGCACAGCAACCTGCATGCCGGCGGCAGGAAGATGAGGCCGGCCGGCGCTTTGGCTGCAGAAGTTAACCACCGCACCGACACCTTGTCGCATGTGCCGACTAAGAGATCCACCTAGAGGCCCGCTGGGGCCATGGCCGGCGGCGCGCAGCGGCACCGTTGGCCGTCGGGTCGACGCGGCGGTCTACCCGAACTGCGCCCACTTGGCCGAGAACTGCAGCAGCTGCCGGTTGTTCTTCAGCCCGAGCTTCTCGCGCAGGTTGTTGCGGTGCGCTTCGACGGTCTTCACGCTGCGGCCGAGTTCCTGCGCGATCTCGGCGGCCGACCAGCCGCGGCCGATCATCGCCAGCACCTGCTTCTCGCGCGCGGTCAGCTGCGCGGCGGCGGCGTCGATGCCCTGCGGCAACCGGTCGGACTCTGCCGACGACGCCCCCAGCGGCAGTGCGCGCACCGAGGTGCTGAGGTAGCGTTCACGCGCCGCGGCGCGCCGCAGGGCCTGCGCCAGTTCGTCGCTGGCGTCGTCCTTGGCCACGAAGCCCAGGGCGCCGCGCTGCAGGGCGCGCTGGCAGTGCACCGGGTCGGCGTGCATGCTCAGCACGACGATGCGCAGGTCGGGCCAGCGGTCGAGCAGCGCGGTGATGGCGTCCAGGCCGCTGTGGCCCCTGAGCGACAGGTCGACGATGGCGATGTCGGCCGGTGCCGTCTCCATCAGCCGCAGGGCCTCGGCCAGGTCTTCGGCGTCGCGGCAGCGGCCGATCCAGTGCAGCGGCTGCACGAGCATCATCACGCCCTGGCGGACGATGGCGTGGTCGTCGATGACCAGCAGGTCGAGCGGCGGCGGGTCGGATGCGGTCATGCTTTGCGGCGAGGGTCGTCCGGCCCGGCGACCTCGTCCACCGGCTCCGGCGCCGCGGTGTCGGCCGGTCTGACGGGGGCCGGCGGCAATTCGATGAGCGCCAGCACGCCGCCGGCGGCGTCGTCGCTCAGCACGAAGCGGCCCTCCAGATGCGCCACGCGGCTGCGCACACCGTTCAGGCCCATGCCCGGGAGCGGTGAGCGCGGCGTGGCGGCCAAGTGCCGGCCATCGTTGCGCACGCTCACACGCTGGCCTTGCGCATCGACCGCCAGCACGACCTGCACCCGGCGGGCGCCGCCGTGCTTGATGGCGTTGGTGATCAGCTCCTGCACCGCGTGATACAGGTGGTTGGCGCGCGCCCGGCCACCGGCATCGAAGCGCGGGTCGGCCTGCAGGGCGCACTGCACGTCGAACATCCTGGCCGTCTTGTCGCACAGCGCGTCCAGCATCGTGGCCAGGGCCTGCTGATCGTCGCTGCCCACCGGCACCAGCCCGCGCGCCAGGTCGCGCGCGACCGCCATCGTCTCGTTGGCCAGGTCGGTCAGCCAGCCGGCATCGGCGGCTTCCAGGCGGTTGGCGGCGGCCAGCTTGCGCTGCAGCGCCTTGGCGAAGAAGGCCATGCCCGACAGGCGCTGCCCGAGTTCGTCGTGCACGGCCTGCCCGAAGCGCCACTGCTCGGCCTCGGCCATCTCGAGCAGGGTCTGCAGCCGCAGCACGACCTGCTGCGTGGCCGCGTCGTCGGCCCATTGCAGCACCACGGCCCAGCGGGGGGCGGCGGTGTCCGCTGGCATCCAGGGGGCGATGCGGGCCAGCACGCGGCTTTCGGCGCCGCCGCTGCGCAGCCCGAGCTGCAGCCATTGCGCCCGCCCACTCTGCCGTGCCGCCGCCAGGGCCTGCTGCCAGGCGGGCCAGTCGTCGGCGTCGACCAGCGTCTGCCAGTCCCAGGGCCGGTCCACGCCGGCGCCGCGTTCCAGCCCGAACAGTTCGAGCATGGCGCCGTTGAGCTGTGCCCGCCCGAACTGGTCATCCCACAGGGCCAGGGGCATGGGCAGCAGTTCCAGCAGTTCGAGCCGCGCGCGCTGCTGCTGCAGTGTCTGCTGCGCCGCAGCCTGGTCTTCCCGGTGCGCACGCCCGGCCTGCACGGCCAGCAGCAGCGCCGACACGGCGAGCCCGGCTGCAGCGGCCGCGACCACCAGCCCGCCCGTCGATCCCAGGCCCGCGGTCCCCGCCAGCACGAGGCCCAGCAGCGCGCCGAGCGCGATGCCGAGCGCGGACGCACCCAGCACCAGCCGCAGGCGGGTGCGGGGCGTGGAGGCGGGCCTGGTGGCAGGGCGGGCGTCGAACAAGGTCACGGACAGGTTGCAGGGTCTGTCGGCCGACTGGGCCCCGCGGGCGGCACCTTCGGACCGGACGGGTCATCGGCCTGGAAAGACTGCGCGGCGGTCGACCGCCATGTCAGGCCCCGCGACTGTACGATCAGTTGCAGGCGTCGACCTCGCGCTGAGTCGACGCCGCTGGCGGCGAGGTCGGCCACCGCGTTGGGGAATGGCATCGGATGATGGGGCTTGCCTGTGTCGATTTTCACGCCCGTGCGACTTCCTGGGTCGAAGGGGCGTATCGGCCATGGTCAAGTCCGTCCGACAGGAAATCCAGCCATTGGCAATGCATCCGCACTGCGCCACGATCACCGTTGCGGGAGCTTGTGCGCCGTTCGCACGTCCCCTGCATCCTGCATGACCACCCTTCCGACGCCTGCCGTCTGCCCGCCTGCCGGCCGCGCTGCCGCCTTGCCGGCGCGCCACCGCTGCCGCATCGCCGCATGATGCAGCGCTGCGCCGGCACGGCCCCATGACCTCGACCTACGCGCCGACACGCGCCCCGCGCTGGTTCCAGCGCGTGCATGCGGCGCTGATGCCGGACTACAACCGCGCGGCCACCCTCTACTGGTGGACCGGCGTGACGTGCGGGGCGCTGCTGCTGCTGGCCAGCCTGGTGGTGGTGGCGCACCTGCCGGCATACGGCATCGTGCAGGTGCTGATCGGTCTGCTGCTGGCCGTGGGTGCCGGCTTGTTCCCGGTGCGCATACCGGCCACCAAGGTCTCGTTCGCGGCCGGCGAGCTGTGCATCTTCCTGGTGCTGCTGATGCAGGGGCCGGCGGCCGCGGTGGCCGTGGCGGCCGGCGAGGCGGCCATGGGCTCTTACCGCACCTCCAAGCGCTGGACCAGCCGCCTGGGCAGCCCGGCCATGGCGACGCTGGCGATGACCGCCGCCGCCACGCTGTTCGCGCTGGGGCGCGACGGGCTCGAGCGCAACGGTCTGGACGGCCCGGTGCCGCTGATGGCGCTGGCCATGGTCATGGGCTTCGTCTATTTCGTCTTCAGCGCCACGCTGATGGGCGGCGTGGCGCGGCTGCGGCGCGGCAAGCACCTGTTGCAGCTGGCCGACGAGGCCGCCGCGCTGCGCTGGGTGGGTCTGGCCTATGCCGGCAGCGCGCTGGTGTCCACGCTGCTGTATATCGTCTACCGGCAGGCCGGCGAAGGCGTGCTGCTGGTCACGCTGCCCTTGCTGGCCATGCTGCTGCTGGTGCTGCACTTCTACTACCGCCAGCAGGAGGCGCACGAGGCGATGCGCCGTGCGCTGGCCGAGGTGGCCGAGCGCGAGGCCGCCATGCAGGCGCGCGAAACCGAGGCGGCAGCCCGCCATCAGCGTGAATTGCAGCTGAGCGAACGCCGCTTCGACAGTGCCTTCACCCAGGCCACGATCGGCATGGCGCTGGTCGACCTCGACGGCCGCATCATCCGCTGCAACGAAGCCCTGTCGCGGCTGCTGGGGCGCGGCAGCGACCAGCTGGCCGGCCTGCTGCTGGCCGGCCTGGTGCACGAGGACGATGCTGCCCTGCTGATCGCCGCCATCGCCCGCGCCAAGGGACCGGACTTCGAGGACTTCGGTCTGCCGGTCAGCCTGCAGGTCGCCGCCGGCCCGTCACGCCGCGTGCTGCTGCGCGGCAGCTTCTTCGGCGGGCCGGCGCTGCACGGCCTGAAGCGCCCGGGCAAGCCCTGCCTGCTGATGCAGGTGCAGCCGGTCGCGCATTGAAGCGCGGCGGCCGGCCGCGGGGGCCTGGGGTCAGTCCTCGCCGAGCAGGCTGCTGTCGTCGGGGTTGGTGACGCCGATCTGGCCGCTTTCGCTCATCACCAGGCCCTCGCTCATCACCAGGCCCTCGCTCATCACCAGGCCTTCGCTCATCACCAGGCCCTCGCTCATCACCAGGCCCTCGCTCATCACCAGGCCTTCGCTGAGCACGACGCCCTCGCTCATCACCAGCCCGCTGCCGCTGGTCAGCCAGCTCGACAGCGTGGCGGTCGGCATGAAAAGACCGCTGCGGCCCAGGAAGGAGCTGTCGCCCGCCAGCGGGTTGGCGGCCACGACGCCGGCCGTCAGCAGGCGCTGGCTGGGCGCGGGCTGCTCGACGACCGAGCGCACGAAGGTAGTCGCCGGCACGGTGCCCGCCCCCGGCCAGTAGGCCACGCGGGCCATCCGCACCGTCGAGCCGACCCAGGTCAGGCGCGGGTCGTAGATGGGCTGGTGCCGGGTGAAGAGCGCGCTGCCGCTGACGAGCTGGCGCCCGCCGGCAAAGACGACGCGACTCCAGCCGAAGGTCTGGCCGTTGATCGTCGACACCGGCACCGGCAGGCTCTTGCCGCTGGCCAGCAGGCCGTCGCCCGGCGCCAGCGTGCCCGCCGCGATGGCCGGGGCGATGTCGGTGCGCAACGCCTGCGCCATGCGCAGCGCGCCGTCGACATTGAGCAGCCCGGCCCCCTGCTGCAGCAGGTTGGCACCGGCGATGGGCTGGGCGCTGTATTGCAGGATGGCCTTGACCAGCGGCGGCGTCAGGCCCGGGTTGGCCTGCAGCATCAGCGCCACCGTGCCCGCCACCGCCGGGGCCGCGATCGAGGTGCCGCTGAGGTACATCAGCGTCGTGCCGACGGCCGATTTCCGGTAGTTGGGGTTGTACGGCAGCTGGGCCCGGTAGGTCGCGCCCAGGTAGGACCACACGCCGCCGGCCTTGTCGGTCCACATCACGCCCAGCACCTTGTTGCCGGGCGCCACCAGGTCGGGCTTGATCAGGTTGTCGACGCGACGGATGCCGCCGGCGTCGATGTAGCTGCCGCGCGTCGGGCCGCGCGAGCTGAAGCCGTTGATCACGTCGTCGCTGCGCTCGGCCGTGGCGCGGGTATTGGCGGCGCCGACGGTGATCACGCTCGGGTCGTGCCCCGGCGAGGCCACGGTGCCGTGGACCTCGGCGCCCGACGCCTGGCGGCCGTGGTTGCCGGCGGCCACCACCACCGTGATGCCGGCAGCCACCGCGGCGCGCGCCGCGCGCGCCAGCGGGTCGGTGAGGTAGCTTTCCGTGGAGTCGGCCGCCAGGCTCAAATTCATCACGCGGATGTTGTATTCCCGCGCGTGGTAGATCACCCAGTCGATGCCGGCCAGGGTGTCCGACACCTGGCCGTAGCCGCTGTCGCTGAGCACCTTGACGTCGTAGAGGTTGGCGTTCGGGGCCAGGCCGGTGCTGTCGGGCGCCTGGTAGAAGCCGCGGCCGGCGGCGACCGACGCCACATGCGACCCATGGCCGTATTTGTCGACCATGTTCTGCTGGTCGTTGGCAATCTTCGACTCATAGGTGGCCATCGTCGGGCTGCCGGGATACAGCGATGCCGAGACATCGATGCCCGGCACCCAGTCCTTGACGCCCAGCGCAACGGCATCGCCCACCTTCTGCAGGTCGACCGACCGCCTGACGCGCGAGCCACCGGCGGCGTCGAGCATGTTGCGGTGCTTGAACATGACGCCCGAATCGAGCACCGCGATGCCCACGCCGCTGCCGTCCGGGCCTGCATACATGCTGCCCGCGTAGCTGCGCACGGTCATCGCGCCGGTGGCAAATTCGAGCGCACTGGCGGTGCGCGCCGTCATGCGGTTGGGCGAGATCGACTGCACGTCGCTGCGCGCCGCCAGTGCCAGCACCTGACGCGCCGGCACCAGCACCGACAGCGCCCGCACCGAGACGAAGCGCATATAGACCGAGCCGCCGCTGCCCATCACGGCGGCGCGCAGCGACGTCAGGTCGGGGTCATCGGCATTGCTGACGATCAGCGCCTTCACGTAGCGCTGGCCGTTGACGTCCTTGACCCAGTTGAGCTTGGGCGTGGTGGCGGCGGCCATCACCTGGCGCAGGTCGGTCGCCACCTTGGACTCGACCGTCTGCGCGCGCAGCGGCGCGCCGGCCAGCAACAGGCCCAGGGTGATGACCAGCGGCAGCAGGCCGCGGCGCAGGCAGCGATCGGCCAGGGCGAGGAGTGGGGTGGCGAAGGGCTTCAAGATGCGGTGCCTCGGTCGGACGACGGGGTGCGGACGGCGCCGCGATGCGTGCGCACATTGTCGGCCGTTTCGCGCGGCGTAACCAATGGTGACGGCGCGCCGGGCGCACCCTCCGCTGCACAAGTTGCGCTTTCCGATTCGGACCCCCCCCGACCTTGGGGGGTCGTGACCGCAGCAGCATCCAATTCCGACGGCCCAGGGTGGCGTCGGCCGAGGCCCGCGGGGCTGTCCCGGCGGTGCAGCGACAATAAGCGTTTGGCGCCCGTGGCTGCCGGACCCGTCCCGGCGTGTCCGGCACCGATGGGCGCAAGGCCCCTCGGGCTCGTGCCCCACCGTCGGGCGCGCCATTTCCGCTTGCTGTTTGTCAACCTCCAGGTCTCCGCCATGGCTCCGTTCGTCCTCTCCAAACCCTTGCCCGCCGCTGGCGGCTTCCACTCGCCTTGCGCGCGGAGGGCCCTGTAATGGCCCAGTATGTCTTCACCATGAACCGCGTCGGCAAGATCGTGCCGCCGAAGCGGCAGATCCTGAAGGACATCAGCCTGTCCTTCTTCCCCGGCGCCAAGATCGGCGTGCTGGGCGTCAACGGCAGCGGCAAGAGCACGCTGCTCAAGATCATGGCCGGCCTCGACAAGGACATCGAAGGCGAAGCCGTGCCGATGCCCGACCTGAAGATCGGCTACCTGCCGCAGGAGCCGCAGCTCGACGCCGAGCAGACCGTGCGCGAGGCGGTGGAGCAGGGCATCGGCGGCGTGCTGGCGGCCAAGAAGCGGCTGGACGAGGTCTATGCCGAATATGCCGAGCCCGACGCCGATTTCGACAAGCTGGCCGCCGAGCAGGCCGAGCTGGAGGCCATCATCGCCGCCGCTGGCAGCGAGAATACCGACCTGCAGCTGGAACTGGCCGCCGACGCGCTGCGCCTGCCGCCCTGGGACGCGAAGATCGGCCTGCTGTCGGGTGGCGAGAAGCGCCGCGTCGCGCTGTGCCGGCTGCTGCTGAGCAAGCCCGACATGCTGCTGCTCGACGAGCCCACCAACCACCTGGACGCCGAGTCGGTGGAGTGGCTGGAGCATTTCCTGCAGCGCTTCCCGGGCACCGTGGTGGCCATCACCCACGACCGCTACTTCCTCGACAACGCCGCCGAGTGGATCCTCGAACTCGACCGCGGCAGCGGCATCCCCTGGAAGGGCAACTATTCCGACTGGCTGGACCAGAAGGAGAAGCGCCTGGAGGTCGAGCAGAAGAAGGAAGACGCGCGCATGAAGGCGATGAAGGAGGAGCTCAAGTGGGTGCGCTCCAACGCCAAGGCGCGCCAGACCAAGAGCAAGGCCCGCCTGGCGCGCTTCGAGGAGCTGAGCGACGTCGAATACCAGCGCCGCAACGAGACCAACGAGATCTTCATCCCGGTGGCCGAGCGCCTGGGCAACGAGGTCATCGAATTCAAGAACGTGACCAAGAGCTTCGGTGACCGCGTGCTGATCGACAACCTGTCGTTCAAGGTGCCGGCGGGTGCCATCGTCGGCATCATCGGCCCCAACGGCGCCGGCAAGTCGACGCTGTTCCGCATGATCCAGGGCACCGAGAAGCCCGACAGCGGCGAGGTGCTGATCGGCAAGACCGCGAAGGTCACCTTCGTCGACCAGAGCCGCGACAGCCTGGCCGGCGACAAGACGGTGTGGGAGGACGTCTCCGGCGGCCTCGACAATATCGTCGTCGGGCAGTTCGTGATGCCCAGCCGCGCCTACCTCGGCCGCTTCAACTTCAAGGGCAACGACCAGCAGAAGCTGGTCGGCAACCTCTCGGGCGGCGAACGTGGCCGCCTGCACCTGGCCAAGACGCTGGCCCAGGGCGGCAACGTGCTGATGCTGGACGAGCCGTCGAACGACCTCGACGTGGAGACGCTGCGCGCGCTGGAGGAGGCGCTGCTCGAATTTGCCGGCAGCGCGATGGTGATCAGCCACGACCGCTGGTTCCTCGACCGCATCTGCACGCACATCCTGGCCGCCGAGGGCGACTCGCAGTGGTATTTCTTCAACGGCAACTACCAGGAATACGAGGCCGACAAGGTGCGTCGCCTGGGTGAGGAAGGTGCCCGCCCGAAGCGTGTGCGCTTCAAGGGCATCCACTGAGGAACCACCGGCGCGTCCGGCGGTCGGATGCAGCTGCCACCACCCCACTCGTTCCCGCATCGATGCGCGCCATGACCCGACACCTGCCCCCGACCCTGCTGGCCCTGGCGGCCGCTTTGCTGGCCAGCGGCTGCGCCACCGTGCCGGGTGCGGCGCCCGCCAAGGCGGCGGCCTCCGGCGCAGCGGCCACGCCGGCGGCCCCTGCCGCCGCCGCTTCCGCGCCCGGCGGCAAGCCCGCGGCTGCGGCGCCGGCCGCCACGCCGCCCGGCCAGCCGCAGCCCTTTGCCACCGTGGTCAAGGATGCGCGGCGCATCGACGGCCTGATCACCGTCTGGCAGCAGGACGACAAGGCCTGGTTCGAGCTGCGCCCCGAGGATTTCGACAAACCCTTCTTCTTCGGCCCCAAGATCGCGCAGGGCATCGGCGAGAGCGGCCTTTTCGGCGGCAGCATGCTCGGCCGCTGGGGCACCTTCGGCCGCCAGCAGCTGGTGGAGTTCCGCCGCGTGCACAAGCAGGTGCAGCTGCTGGCGCGCAATACGGCGTATCGCGCGGGCGCTGGCACCCCCGAGGGGCGCGCCGTGCGCGCCGGCTTCTCGGACAGCCTGATCGGCAGCGCCCCGATCGCCAGCCAGCCCCACCCCGAGCGCAAGAGCGTGCTCGTCGAGGTCAATCCCATGCTGCTGGGCGACGTGCTGGGCCTGGGCATCCAGCTGCAGCGCGCCTACCGCCAGGGTTATGCGCTCGACCGCGCCAACTCGGCCATCACCGCGGTGCGCGGCAAGCCGGGCGAGCTGGTGTTCGAGGTGCTGGCGCATTACGCCACCGCCAACCTGGCCACGCCGCAGCCCACGCCAACGCCGGCGCCGCCCGGCACGCAGCCGACGCAGCCGCGCACGCTGCCCGATGCGCGCAGCCTGTTCCTCGGCCTGCACTATGCCTTTGCCGCGCTGCCCGCGCAGCCGATGCAGCCGCGCCTGGCCGACCCGCGCATCGGTCACTTCACCACCAACGTCGCCGATTTTTCCGATGACCTTGCGCGCAGCCCGCAGCGCCGCTTCGTCAACCGCTGGCGACTGGAGAAGAAGGACCCGACCGCCGAGCTGTCGGAACCCGTCAAGCCGATCACCTTCTGGCTCGACCGCAGCATCCCGGTCAAATACCGCGAGGCCATCACCCAGGGCGTGCTGGGCTGGAACCCGGCTTTCGAGAAGATCGGCTTCAAGAATGCCCTCGTCGTCAAGGTGCAGCCCGACGACGCTGATTTCGACACGCTGGACGTCGGCGCCGCGTCGCTGCGCTGGATGACCAATGCCAGCCCCCGCTTCGGTGCCATCGGCCCCAGCCAGGTCGACCCGCGCAGCGGCGAGATCCTCGACGCCGACATCAGCTTCGAGAGCCTGTCCTCGCGCGCGCTGCGCACCCTCCGCTCGCAGGTCCTGGCCGGCCGGCCGGCGCTCGAATGGCCGGCGCTGATGCAGTTCGGCACCCAGGCGTCGGCGCTGCCGGCGGGCGAGGGCGGCGACTTCGCCGCACGGCCCGCGCTGCCCTTCGACGCCTCGTTTGCCGCCTGCGACCACGCCGACTCTGCCGCTGAACAGCTGGGTTATGCGCTGGACGTGCTGGAAGCGCGCGGCGAGCTCGACCCCGACGGCCCCGAGGCCGAGCGCTTCGTGCTCGACTACCTGGTCGACGTGACGCTGCACGAGGTCGGCCACACGCTGGGCCTGCGCCACAACTTCCGCAGCTCGCGCGTCTATACGCGGGCGCAGATGAACGATCCCGACTTCGTGCAGGCCAACGGCCTGGCGGGCTCGGTGATGGAGTACGCGCCCATCAACCTGGCCGAGCCCGGCAAGCCGGCACTGCCCGGCTTCCAGAAGACCATCGGCCCCTATGACCACTGGGCGGTCGAATATGCCTACAGGCCGATGCCGCCGGGCAGCACGCGGCAGCAGGAAGCGGCCGAGCTGCAGCGCATCGCCGGCCGCAGCGCCGAGCCGCAGCTGGCCTACGGCACCGACGAGGACAACTCGCTGGGCATCGACCCCGAGTCGCTGGTCTTCGACCTCGGCGACGACCCGATCGGCTTTGCCAATCAGCGCATCGCCATCGCGCGCGACCTGCTGCAGCGCCAGGCCACGCGCGAGCTCAAGCCCGGCACCGACTACAGCGTGCTGCGCCGCTCGGTCAATTACGCCATCCGCGAGATGGGCCGTGCCGGCGGCGTGATGGCACGCCAGATCGGCGGCGTGCGCACGCTGCGCGACTTCCCCGGCAGCGGGCGCGACCCGCTGGTGCCGGTCGACGCGGCGCTGCAGCGCGCGGCGCTGGACGCGCTGTCGCGCCACTACATGTCGGCCGATGCGGTGGTGCTGTCGCCGGCATTGCAGCGCCGCCTGGCGCCCGACTATGCCGAGCGCACCGACGCGCTGTTTGCCGGCGAGTCCGGCCTGGCCACCGATTTCTCGCTGGCCAGCATGCTGCTGGAGATGCAGCGCGCGCTGCTGGCGCAGCTGATGAGCGACGGCGTCGCCCAGCGCATCCTCGACGGCGAGGGCAAGTCCGAGCCCGGCCAGGCCTTCCGCCTGTCGGAGCTGTACGAGCGCCTGGGCCGCGACCTGTGGAGCGAGCTCGACGCCAGGGCCGGCGACATCGCGGCGCCACGGCGCGAACTGCAGCGCGAGCATGCGTCGCGGCTGGCCGCGGTGCTGGTGCGGCCCTCGGGGCAGGGCCGTGCCGACATGCGCAGCCTGCTGCGCCAGCAGGCGCAGGCGCTGGTGACGCGCATCGACGCTGCGCAGCGCCGCGCCGGGCTCGGTGCCGAGGCGCGCGCCCACCTGGCCGACGTGGCCGAGGTGCTGCGCCAGGGCCTGTCGGCGCGCGTCAACCGTCCGGCCTGAGGAGCTGACCTGGCGCGGGCCCGCCTGCGGGCGGTGCCGCGCGCCGCTCGCGGCCGCTCGCCGGTCCTATTCTGGTATCCTGATGCGTGAATTGGTGCCGCGAACCGCGCGGGCCCAGGAGCGTGCATGACCACTGTCGACGAGGAACTGGTGCGCGACGCGCTGCGCCAGGTGATGGACCCCGAGGCCGGCATGAATATCGTCGATCTCGGTCTGGTCTACGGCATCGAGACCGGCGACGCCGGTGTGCAGGTGCAGATGACGATGACCAGCGCCGCCTGCCCGATGGCCGACCTGATCGTCGGCGATGCCCACGCGGCGCTGGCCGGCACGCTGCCGCCGGGCACGCCGGTCGAGATCGAGATGGTCTGGGACCCGCCGTGGACGCCCGATCGCATGAGCGGGCTGGCGCGCGACCATTTCGGCTGGGCGCCGCGGTGAGCGGCGCCGGCGGCGTGCGGCGCCCGGCCTGGGAGCGGGTGCCGCTGCTGGTGCTGGGCTTCGTCGCGCTGTTCACGGGCATGGGTGCCGGGCTGGCGCGGCTGGGCTGGCCGATGCCCGAGGCGGCGGCCACCGCCGCCGCGCTGCACGGCCCGCTGATGGTGTGCGGCTTTTTCGGCGTCGTCATCTCGCTCGAGCGCGCGGTGGCCATCGGGCGGCCCTGGGCCTACCTGGCGCCGCTGCTGGCGGGCATCGGCACCGGTGCCGCGCTGCATGGACTGGGCGCGGCCACGCCGTGGTTCTACATGGCGGCCAGCAGCGTGCTGCTGGTGGCGTCGCTGCTGCTGCTGCGGCGCCAGCCCGAGCTGTTCATGGCCATCATCGCGCTGGCCTCCGGCTGCTGGACGGTGGGCGCCGCGCTGTGGGCCGCCGGCGCCGCGGTATCCGCGCTGCTGGGCTGGTGGATCGCCTTCCTGGTGCTGACGATCGCCGGCGAGCGGCTGGAGCTCTCGCGCTTCATGCCGCCTTCGCGCACCGGGCAGCGGGTCTTCGTCGGCGTCACGGTGACGCTGCTGCTGGCCCTGCTGGCCTGGGCGCAGCCCTGGGGCCCGCGGCTGTTCGGCGCGGCGCTGCTGGCGCTGGCGGCCTGGCTGCTGCGCTACGACATTGCCCGCCGCACGGTGCGCCAGGCGGGGCTCACGCGCTTCATCGCGGTGTGCCTGCTGTCGGGCTACTTCTGGCTTGCCGTCGGTGGCGCCATCATGCTCGCCCAGCCGCTGGCACCGGGCGGTGGCGCCTACGACGCGGCGCTGCACGCGCTGCTGCTGGGCTTCGTCTTCGCGATGGTCTTCGGGCACGCGCCGATCATCTTCCCGGCCGTGCTGCGCGTGGCCGTGCCCTATCACCCGGTGTTCTATGCGCACCTGGTGCTGCTGCACGCCTCGCTGCTGCTGCGGCTGGGCGGCGACGCCGCCGGCAACCCCGCGTGGACGCGCTGGGGTGCGCTGCTGTCGGCGCTGGCGCTGATCGGCTTCATCCTCAATACGGTGCTGGCCGTGCTGCGCGGGGCGCGTGGCGCGGCCCGCCAGCGCGCAACCAGCACGACGCGATGACGGTGCCCCGCATCCCCCGCCTGCCGCCCGCCCGCAGCGGGGCGGCGCCCGGCGCGCCCGCGCTGCGCCTGCTGGCGCTGCTGGCCTTCGCCTTCGGCGCGCTGACGGTCTTCAGCGGCGGCCGCGCGCTGTTCGGCGGGCCCGAGGCGCGCGCCGCGGTGGGGGCTGCGGTCGGCTTCGTGCTGTGGTTCAACTTCTGCGCCGGCTTTGCCTACGTGGCGGCGGCGGCGGGCCTGTGGATGCGACGGCGCTGGGCGGTGTGGCTCGCGCTGGCGATCGCCGCCGGCACGGCCGTCGTCGCTGCTGCCTTTGCCTGGCACGTGGCCGCCGGGGGCGCCTTCGAGACGCGCACCGTCGCTGCGCTGGCGCTGCGGCTGTCATTCTGGATCGCCGCGGCCTGGGTCGGCTGGCGCGCCTTGCTGCGCTGAGGGGCGCGCGGCGGGCGGCCGCAGCCGCGCGCGGGCCGCCGATGCGTCCGCGCCGGGCCGTGGCGCACCGCCGCGGTCCGCCTGGCCGCGCCAGCGCGCCGGCGTCGTGCCGCGCCAGCGGCGGAAGGCGCGCACGAAGGCGCCTTCGTCGGCAAAACCGAGGTCGGCGGCGATATCGGCGATGCGCCCCGGCCGGGACAGGGCGGCACGGGCGCGCTCGTCGAGCACCGATTCGCGCAGCGCCTTGAACGACAGGCCGTCGAGCGCCAGCCGGCGCACCAGGTGGCGGCCGCTCAGGCCCAGCGCCGCGGCCACACGCTCGCGGCCGTGGCCGGGATGGGCGTGCACCTGGCGCTGCACCGCGGCGGCCAGGCTCGAGCAGCCCAGCGCGGCCAGCGTGCGCGCCGTCAGCACGCGCAGGTGCTCGCGCAGCTCGGCATTCGCGCCCACCAGCGGCAGCGCCAGCTGCGCCGCGTCGAAGCGCAGGCTGTTGTGCGCGGCGCCGAAGGCGCTGGGCACGCGCAGCGCGTCGTCGTAGGCCGCGCGCGGGGCCAGCGGCGCATGGGCAAACCACAGGCCCGCCGCCGTGAAGCGGCCGCCCGTGGCCCAGCGGGCGAGGTTGAGCGCGCCGGCCAGCACCGCCTCGACGCGCTCGTGCGCGCGCACCGTCAGCCGCGGGCGGTAGACCAGGTGCGCGATGCCGCCCTCGCGGCCGATGCCGAAGCTGCCGCCTTCGCCGATGGCTGGTGCCACCTCGGACAGTTCGTGCAGCGCCTCGCCCAGCGTGTCGCAGGCCACCAGCTGCAGCCCGGCGCTGTCCAGGTGCGCCACCTGCAGCGCCAGCCCGGCGCGCAGGCCCGGCAGCGCGGCCGTGCCGGCGCTGCAATAGGCCTCCCACAGCGCGTCCTGCGTGGCCAGCGGCACGCGTGCCGCGCCGCGCACGGCGGCCAGCAGCGGCGGCGGCAGCGGCAGGCCCTCGCGCTCGGCAAGCTGGACGATGGACTGCGCGAAGACGCGCGAGACGCTGTGCATGGCCCGGGCATGGTAGCCGCCGGTGCGGGGGCCCCCGCCCCCGGATGTCCCGTATTGCCGGCCGCGCGTCCCGTCCGGCCGGTGACGCCGGGCGGTGCCGGCGGCTAAGCTCGCGGGGTGCAGGCCGGCGCGCAGTGGCCAGCCACCAACCGGGGGACCGTCACGATGAGCAAGATCCGAGGCGGCGAATGGCTCGCCCGCGCCCTGCAGCTGGAGGGTGTCGAGAAGGTCTTCGGCATCATCGACGGCACCTATTTCGGCTTCTACGAGGCGCTGAACCGCCTGGGCATCGACATCGTCACGCCGCGCCACGAGACCTGCGCCGCGCACATGGCCGGCGCCTATGCGCGGCTGACCGGGCGGCTGGGCGTGTGCATGGCCAGCAACGGCCCCGGCGTGGCCAACCTGCTGCCGGGGCTGGTGGTCGAGCAGGCCGAGGGCAACCGCGTGCTGGCCATCACCAGCGCGCGCCGTCCGCAGATCATGTACCCCGACCGCGGCGGCGCCTACCAATGCTTCGACCAGGCCGGCGTGATCGGGCGCATCGCCAAATGGAGCGCGGCCGCGTCCTCGTTCGACCGCGTGCCCGAGCTGGCGCGCAAGGCGCTGCGCGCCAGCTGGGCCGGCCGCCCCGGTGTCGTGCACCTGGACGTGCCCGAAACCATCATGAACGGCAGCTTCGAGCCGCCGCCGCACTGGGCGCCGCACCAGTACCGTCGCACCGCGCCGCTGGCGCCGCAGCCCGAACAGGTGGCGCAGGCGGCCGAGCGGCTGCTGGCGGCGGCCGCGCCGATGATCCACGTCGGCAGCGGCGTCGTGCATGCGCAGGCCTTCGACGCGCTGGCGGCGGTGGCCGATGCGCTGCACGCGCCCGTGACGACGAGCTGGGCGGCGCGCGGCGCGCTGCCCGAGACCTCGCCGCTGGCGATCCCGATGCCGCATGTCGCCCTCAACCACCGCGTGCGCAACGAAGCCGATGCCGTGCTCGTGGTCGGCTCGCGCATCGGCGAGACCGACTGGTGGGGCAGGCCGCCGTACTGGCGCCGCGCGGGCGAGCAGTTTGCGATCCAGGTCGACATCGACGAGGCGATGATCGGGCTCAACAAGCCGGCCGACCTGGCGATCCAGGCCGATGCGGGCGAGTTCCTGCGCGCGCTGGCGCTGGCCCTGGCCGGCCGCGCGCCGGCCCATCTGGACGCGCGCCGCCAGCGCGCCGCTGCCTACCAGAAGGTGCGCGCCGACGAACGCGCCGGCTGGGACAAGGCGCTGCAGGACCTGAGCGCCCCGGTGCACCCGGCGCACATCGGCGCCGCCTGCGACGAGCTGTTTCCGCCCGGCACGGTGCTGGTGGCCGATGGCGGCAACGCTGCGGTGTGGGCGATGTTCCACCACCGGGCCACGGTGCCCAACCGCGTGCTGTCGACCTTCAAATTCGGCATGCTCGGCGCCGGCATGGCGCAGGCCATCGGCGCCGCGCAGGCGCGCCCGGGCGAGCCGGTGTGCTGCATCATCGGCGACGGCGCCTTCGGCTTTCACCCGCAGGAGGTCGAGACCGCGGTGCGCACCAGGGCGCGCGTGGTCTGGATCGTGCTGGCCGACAAGCAGTGGGGCATGGTCAAGATGAACCAGCAGTTCATGCTGCGGCCCTTCAAGACCATGCTCTTCAAGAAGCTCGACGACGACGAGACCATCAAGGCCGACCTGCACGAGATCGCCTTCGACCAGCTCGCACGTTCGATGGGCGCGCATGGCGAGCGCGTGTCCGACCCCGAGACGCTGCGCGCGGCGATCACGCGCGCGCTGGCCAGCGGCGGGCCGGCGGTGATCCATGTCGATGTCGACCCGGTCAAGCACATGTGGGCGCCCGGGCTGATGCACTTCAAGAAGATGCACGAGGAACCGAAGGGCTGAGCGGCGACGCCGCGCTGGGAGCTGGCGATGGGCGAGATCGACGCGGTGCGGCTGAACTTCAACCCGCAGTCGCTGTGGGCGCTCAACGCCATCATCGGGCTGGTGATGTTCGGCGTCGCGCTCGAGCTCAGGCCGCGCGACTTCAAGGGCGTGCTCGTCACGCCCAGGCCGGTGCTGATCGGGCTGGCGGCGCAGTTCGTGCTGCTGCCGGCATTCACCTACCTGCTCGTGCTGGCGATCCGGCCCGCGCCCAGCGTGGCGCTGGGCATGATGCTGGTGGCCGCCTGCCCGGGCGGCAACGTGTCCAATTTCCTCACCCACCATGCGCGCGGCAATACGGCGCTGTCGGTGACGATGACGGCCGTCTCCACCGCCGTGGCGATCGTCATGACGCCGCTCAACCTGGCGCTGTGGGCGGGGCTGTACGAGCCGACGGCGGCGATCCTGAAGGCGGTGGCGCTCGACCCGCTGGACATGCTGCTGGCGGTGGCGCTGCTGCTGGGCCTGCCGATGGCCGCCGGCATGCTGATCGGGCACCGTTTTCCGCGCCTGGTGGCGCGCGTGCAGCGGCCGGTGCGCGCGGCCTCGCTGGTGATCTTCGGCCTCTTCGTCGTCGGTGCGCTGGCGGCCAACTGGCGGCACTTCGTCGACTGGGTCGGTGTCGTCGTCATCGCCGTCTTCCTGCACAACGCGCTCGCCATCGCCAGCGGCTGGGGCGCGGCGCGCGCTGCCGGGCTGAGCGAGCGCGACCGGCGCGCGGTGGCCATCGAGGTCGGCATCCAGAATTCGGCGCTCGGGCTGATCCTGATCTTCAACTTCTTCGGCGGCCTCGGCGGCATGGCCATCGTCACCGCCTGGTGGGGCATCTGGCACCTGGTGTCGGGGCTGACGGTGGCCAGCTGGTGGTCGCGCCGCGACCCGGGGCCCGCGGCGTGAGCGCGCCGGCCGTGCTCGTCACCGGCGCGGCCGGCATGCTCGGCCGCGCGCTGGTGGCGGCGCTGGCGGCGCGGCGTGCCGGCTTCGCCGCCGTCGTCGCCACCGACCGGCGCCCCGTCGCCGATGGCGACCGCTTGCCCGGCGTCGTCTACGAATTGCACGACGTGCGCCACAGCGGCCTGCAGGCGCTGCTGCAGCGCCACGGCATCGACACCGTGGTGCACCTGGCCTCGATCGTCACGCCGGGCCCGCACGACGACCGCGCGACGGCGCATGCCGTCGATGTCGGCGGCACGCGCCAGGTGCTCGACGCCTGCCTGGCCGCCGGCGTGCGGCGGCTGGTCGTCAGCTCCAGCGGCGCCGCCTACGGCTACCACGCCGACAACCCGCCGCGGCTGACGGAGGACATGCCGCTGCGCGGCAACGAGGCCTTCGCCTATGCGCACCACAAGCGGCTGGTGGAGGCCATGCTCGCGCAGGCCCGCACCAGCCATCCGCAGCTCGAGCAGGTCGTGCTGCGCATCGGCACCATCCTGGGCGAGCGCGTCGACAACCAGATCACGGCGCTGTTCCTGCGTGCACGGCCGCTGGCCATCCGCGGCAGCCCGAGCCCCTTCGTCTTCGTCTGGGACGAGGACGTCGTGGGCGCCCTGCTGCATGCCATCGACGGCGGCCCGCCGGGTGTCTACAACCTCGCCGGCGACGGCGTGCTGACGATGCCGCAGATCGCCGCGCGGCTGGGCCGGCGCTGCCGCGTGCTGCCGGCGTGGCTGCTGACGGTGGCGCTGGCGCTGGCGCGGCCGCTCGGGCTCACGCGCTACGGGCCCGAGCAGGTGGGCTTCCTGCGCTGGCGGCCGGTGCTGGACAATACGCGGCTGAAGACGGTCTTCGGCTATGTGCCGCGCCACAGCTCGGCCGAGGCCTTCGAGCGCTGGGCGGCGCTGCGATGCGCGTCACGCTGATCACCGGCGCCGCGTCCGGCCTGGGCTGGGCGATGGCACGGCACTGGGCGGCGGCCGGCGACGCGCTGCTGCTGGCCGATATCGATGCCGACGGGCTCGCGCGGCGCGCGGCGGCGCTGGCCGAGGCCGGCGTGGCACCCGCGCGCATCGCCACCGTGGCCGGCGACCTGACGCAGCCGCCGCTGATCGCGCAGCTCGTCGACACCGCGCGCACGCGCTTCGGCCGGCTCGACCTGCTGGTCAACAACGCCGGCATCACGCACCGCTCGCCGGCGCACCGTACCGATCCGGCGGTGATGCGCCGCGTGATGGCGGTCGACTGGCAGGCGCCGCTGGAGCTGACGCTGGCCGCGCTGCCGCTGCTGCGCGACGCGCGCGGCGCCATCGTCACCATCGGCTCGATGGCCGGCTGGATGCCGGTGCCCGGCCGTGCCGCCTACGGTGCGGCCAAGGCGGCGCTGACGCAGTGGTTCGAGGTGCTGCGGCTGGAGCTGGAGGCCGACGGCGTGCACCTGCTGATGGTCTACCCGTCGTTCCTGGATACGCCGATCGAGCAGCACGCGCTGGGCGCCGATGGCGCATTGGCGGCGCACGCGCGCTCGACGGTGGGCCGCATCCGCAGCGCCGAGGACACGGTGCGCGCCATCGATCGCGCGCTGGCGCGCGGCGCGCGCTGGCTGGCGCCCGACCCGCTGGCGCGCCTGGGCGCGCTGCTGTGGCGCATCGCGCCGGCGTGGTACCTGGCCAGCGTGCGCAGGCGCTTCGGCGGTGAGCTGCGATGAGCGCCGATGCCTCCTGGATCGCGCTGGGCGGCGCGATCGCCATCGCCTATACCGTCGAGGCGGCGCTCGGCTTCGGCAGCATCGTCATCGCGCTGGCGCTCGGTGCGCTGGTGCTGCCGATGTCGGCGCTGCTGCCGGTGCTGGTGCCGCTGTCTACGGTGATGAACGCGCTGATGACGCTGCGGCTGCGCGCACAGATCGACCGCGCGCTGCTGCTGCGGCGCATCGCGCCGTGGATGCTGGCCGGCATGCTGGCCGGCTACCTGCTGCGACCCTGGGCCGGTGACGCGGCGCTGGTGCCGCTGTTCGGCGCGCTGGTGCTGGCTTTTGCGCTGCGCGAGGGCTGGCGGCTGCGGCGCGCCGGCGCGCCCGAGCCTCACCCGCCCTGGCGGGCGCGCGCGCTGACCGCGGCCGCGGGGCTGACCCATGGCCTGTATGCCAGCGGCGGGCCGCTGCTGGTGGCAGCGCTGGCCGGCACGACGCTGGACAAGGCGCGGCTGCGCGCCACGCTGATCGCGGTGTGGCTGGTGCTCAACGCCAGCCTGACGCTGCTGTACGCGGCCGACGGCACGCTGGCGCCGGCGCTGCCGCGTGCCGCCGCCTACCTGCCCGTGATGCTGGTGGGCATCGTCGCCGGCGAGGCCTTGCACCGCCGGCTCGACGAGCGGCGCTTTCGCGCGCTGGTGCTCGCGCTGCTTGCCGTCACCGGCGCGGCGCTGGTCGCGCGCGGCGGCTGACCGGGCGCGCGCCACCGGGATCGGCAGCACGACAATCGACCTTGCGTTGATCGTCCCGGGGATTGACTTCAGGAGTCGACAGTGCCCATCGAAGCCGCCGTCGTTCTTGCCGCGCTGGGTCTGGCGCTGGCGATCCATTTCCGGCGCCAACTGCTGCGCTTCGCCGTTCTGCTGGGAATGCTGGTGGGTCTGACCTTCATCTGGAGCGGTGGCATCCAGGCCACGTGGATCAGGGTGGCCCTCACGCTCGCCCTCTTGATGGCCGCTGGCTATGCGGTCGGCAAGCTGAAGCTCGACGAGAGGACCCCGGCCGCGGGCCCTGCCAGCAAGCGTGCTCGATCGTCGCCGTACAAGCCCGTCTGCAGCGCCTGCAACGGCACGGGTCGCAAGCTCTGCTGCGCGTGCAGCGGCAGCGGCCAGGGCCCGGACAGCCGTGCCCACGTGCTCGGCCAGGCCGTCAATTGCGTCTACTGCGGCGGATCGGGCCGCATGCGGTGCGACTGCCTGCTGTAGCGGCCGGCGTGCCCGGGGGCGGCACCAGCCCCTTCGCCGGCCAGCCATCGCGAGCGGGGCGAGCGGCCGATTCGTTACATCGATTGACTTACATTCCGCATGGAAGTAATTTCCGGACCGGCATGATTCCCAACCCCCGCCACCTGATCCTCAACCTGCTGCTCGGTGCGGGCGGCGAGCCGCTGCCCGCGCGCACCGCGGTCGCCGCCAGCGCGCTGTTCGGGCTGCGCGAGAACAGCGTGCGTGTCGCGCTGGTGCGCCTGGTGGCGCAGGGCCTGGTCGAGCCGGCCACGCGCGGCAGCTACCGGCTGGGGCCGCAGGCCGCCGGGCTGGCGGCCGACGTGGCGCAATGGCGCGCTGCCGCGTCGCGGCTGCGCGACTGGTCCGGCGGCTGGATCGCCGTCTACGCGGCGCCAGGGGCCGCGCCGGAAGGCGGCGCCGGGCGCCGCGCGCTGCGCCTGGCGCGCGCGCGCGCGCTCGACCTGCTGGGGCTGCGCCAGCTCGACCGCGGGCTGCACCTGCGGCCGGACAACCTGGAAGGCGGTGCCGGCGCGGTGCGCGACCGGCTCGCCCGCCTGGGGCTGGACGGCGACGCCGCCGTCTTTGCCGCCCACGACCTCGATCCGGTGCGCGAGCGCCGCGCGCGTGCGCTGTGGGACGGCGCGGCGCTGAACCGCGGCTACCGCAGCACCGCCCAGCGCCTGCAGCGCTGGCTGGCGCGCGCCGACCGGCTGCCGCTGGCCGACGCCGCGCGCGAATCCTTCACCTTCGGCCACGACGCCATCCGCCAGCTCGTCTTCGACCCGCTGCTGCCCGCCCCACTGGTGGACGCCGACGCGCGCCACGGCTTCATCGACACCGTCGTGCGCTTCGACGCCGCCGGCCACACCATCTGGAAACGCTTCCGCCAGGAGAACGCCGCATGAACGCCCCCGACCGCCTGGGCAAGCCCGCCCTCATCGACCCCTTCAGCGCCGAGACGCACGAGGTCTTCAACGTCGGCCGCGAACTGGTCGACTTCAACGCCTACGAGCAGGACAGCGCGCTGCGGCAGGCGGTCGAGCGCGAAGGCGCCGGCTGGGCGCATCAGGCACTGGTCGCCTTCGGCGCGCTCACCGGCAGCGCCGACTACCTCGAGCTCGGCGTGCTGGCCAACCGCCACCCGCCCGAACTCGACACCCACGACCGCTTCGGCCGCCGCATCGACCTCGTGCGCTACCACCCGGCCTACCACCAGCTGATGCGCACCGCCATCGAGCATGGCCTGCACGCCTCGCCGTGGACCGACCCGCGGCCCGGCGCGCATGTGGCGCGTGCCGCGCACGAATACCTGCAGACCCAGGTCGAGGCCGGCCACGGCTGCCCGGTGACGATGACCTTTGCCGCCGTGCCGGCGCTGCGCAGCACGCCCGCGCTGGCGGCGCTGTGGGAGCCGAAGATCACCGCGCGCGTGTACGACCCGCGCAACCTGCCCGACGCGCAGAAGGCCGGCCTGACCGTCGGCATGGCGATGACCGAGAAGCAGGGCGGCTCCGACGTGCGCGCCAACAGCACGCGCGCGCTGCCCCTCGGCGCCGAGGGCCCGGGCCAGGCCTACGAGCTGGTCGGCCACAAATATTTCGTCAGCGCGCCGATGTGCGACGCCTTCCTCGTGCTGGCGCAGACCGCCGCCGGGCTGTCGTGCTTCCTGCTGCCGCGCTGGCGCCCCGACGGCAGCAAGAACCCGATGCAGGTGCTGCGCCTGAAGCGCAAGATGGGCAACGTCTCCAACGCGTCGAGCGAGACCGAGCTGCGCGGCGCGCTGGCCTGGATGGTCGGCCCCGAGGGCCGCGGCGTGCGCACCATCATCGAGATGGTGGCGATGACGCGCTTCGACTGCATGGTCGGCTCCGCCGCCGGCCAGCGCGCGGCCGCCGCGCAGGCGCTGCACCACTGCGGCATCCGCGCCGCCTTCGGCCGTCGGCTGGTCGAGCAGCCGCTGATGCGCAACGTGCTGGCCGACCTGGCGCTGGAGAGCGAGGCGTCGATGACGCTGGCCATGCGCGTGGCGCGGGCGCTGGACCAGCGCGACCATCCCCGGCACGGACGGCACGAGGACGCGCTGGTGCGGCTGCTGACGGCGGTGGGCAAATACTGGATCTGCAAGCGCACGCCGCAGCATGCCTACGAGGCGATGGAATGCCTGGGCGGCAGCGGCGTGATGGAGGACAGCCCCTTCCCGCGCCTGTTCCGCGAATCGCCGGTGAATGCCATCTGGGAGGGCAGCGGCAACGTGCAGTGCCTGGACGTGCTGCGCGCGATGCACAAGTCGCCCGAGGTCGTGCAGGCCTTCTTCGCCGAACTCGCCCGTGCGCGCGGCGGCAGCACGCTGCTGGACCGGCATGTCGCCGCGCTGCAGGCCGAACTTGCCGACCTGCAGGACATCGAATACCGCGCGCGCGACCTCGTCGACCGCATGGCGCTGGCCATGCAGGCGGCGCTGCTGGTGCAGCATGCGCCGGCGGCGGTCGCCGATGCCTTCTGCGCATCGCGGCTGGCCTGCACCGGCCACCACCAGTACGGCGCGCTGCCGCGCGGGGTGGACTGCACGGCGATCATCGAACGCGCCACGCCGCGGGCCTGAAAATGCGCCGCCTGCGTTGCGCCGTGACGGCGTGCCTGCACGATTTCCTTCCGATGAGGACTTGCCCATGACCCCACGCCACCCCTCCCGCCGCACCCTGCTGCAGGCCGCCGCCGCGGCCGCCGCCGGCGCCGCCCTGCCGGCCCGCGCGCAGTCCGGCGCACCGCTGCGCATCCTGGTCGGCTTTCCGCCCGGCGGCGGCACCGACGCGATCGCGCGCATCCTGGCCGACGGCCTGAAGGACGAACTCGGCACCACCGTGATCGTCGAGAACAAGGCCGGCGCCGGCGGCCAGCTGGCGGCGCAGGCGCTCAAGGCTGCGCCGGCCGACGGCCGCACGCTGTTCGTCAGCCACGATCACACGATCTCGATCCTGCCGCAGGTGGTCAGGAACCCGGGCTTCGACCCGGCGCGGGATTTCACCGCCGTGGCCGGCTTCGCGACCTTCGTGAATGCCTTCGCGGTCGCGGGCGGCACGCCGGCGCGATCGATGGCCGAATACATCGCCTGGGTGCGCAGCCAGGGCGCCAAGGGCGTGGTCGGCGTGCCGGCGCCGGCGTCGGTGCCGGAATTCCTGGTCAAGGTGATCGCCGCGCACCACCAGCTCGACCTGGTGGCCGCGCCCTACCGCGGCAGCGCGCCGATGATGGCCGACATGCTGGGCAACCAGATCGCCGCCGGCGTCGGATCGATCCCGGACTTCATCGAGAACCACCGCGCCGGCAAGCTGCGCGTGCTCGGCGTGCTGGGCGGCGCACGCCAGGAGGTGATGCCCGAAGTGCCGACCTTCTCCGAGCTGGGCCTCAAGGGCTTCGAGGACGTGCCCTACTACGGCCTGTTCGCGCCCGCGGGCACGCCGCGCGCGGCGATCGAGCAGGTTTCGGCGGCGCTGGCCAGGGTGGTCGCCCGGCCGGCGGTGAAGGACCGCCTGTCGGCCATGGGCCTGAGCGTCGGCCACATGGGGCCTGACCAGCTGGCGCAGCGCGAACGGGCTTATACGGCCACCTGGGCGGGCATCATCGCGCGCAGCGGCTTCGTGCCGCAGTAGGACGGCGGGCCGCGCTTCGAGCCCGGCCTTCGCATCGCCGCCCTGCGTGCGCCGTCGCCGGCGTCGACGGCCTTTTCCGCCGACATCGACGGGGCTATGCTTGACGCGCCGGCATCATGGACCGGCACCGCGCCCGCGCCGCCGGTCCCCGTGAGCGCGCGGCGGTGCCTCGGTGGTCACGCCGGCACGAGGAGAGCGCCATGCATGAAGCCGGCATCCGGGCCATCCTGCGACGCACGATCGCCAGTGCGGCGGTGCTGGCCGGGCTCTCGGGCGGCGTGCTGCCCGGCTGGGCGCAGGCCGCGCCGCTGGGCGCACGCGACCGGCTGACCGCTGCCACCGACCAGGCGCGGGCCTGGCAGAAGGATGCGCGGCTCGTGCGTGTCGAGACCCGGAATGCCGATGCCCAGGGCCGCTCGCCGGACTGGGTCTACGTCTTCGACTCGCCGGGCTCGAAGCAGCAGACGCTGGTCATGGTCACGGGTTCGGGCCAGCCCGACCTCGTCCCGACCGGCACCGCCTACCGAAGACCGCTGGGCGATTTTGTCGACAGCCCGCGCGCCATGCAGGAAGCGGTGCGCCGGGGCCTGAAGACCCACGGCGCCGGCATGACGATGTCCCTCACCGGCGGCGAGCCTGCGCAGTGGCTCGTGTCGAGCGGCGACCAGACCTACGTGATCGATGCCGCGAGCGGCGGCTTCGTGCGGCGGGAGAAGGACTGAGACGCTGTCAACGATGAACCGCCGTCGGCAGCCGCAGGCTGCGGCCGCGCCTGCCGGCAGCGGGCGGCCGGCGGCGTCGAGCCGCCAATCGCCGACAATGCGGTCAGACTTCGAGTGGCCTGCATGCCGGCTCCCGTTTCCTTGTGCTTCCTGATCCTGGGCCTGGCCGTGCTGGCCCTGGGCGGCTGCGCCTTGCCGCCCTCGCGGCCGGCCGGCCCGACAGCGGCCGCCCCCGCCGCCCCCGCCGCCACGCCTGCGGCCACGCCCGCGGCCACGCCCACGCCGCAGCCGCCAGGCGCGGCGCCCGGCGCGCTGCCGGCCTTTGCCACCGTCATCAAGGACGCACGCCGCATCGATGGGCCGATCACCGCGTGGCACAAGGACGACAAGGTCTGGCTCGAACTGCGTCCTGACCAGTTCGGCCGGCCCTTCCTGTTCACGCCCAAGGTGAAGAACGGCATCGCCGAGGGCCTGCTGCTCGGCGGGCTCATGCTCTACCCCACGGCCGGTGCCGGCGGCTCGCAGGTGATGGAGTTCGTGCGCGTGCACAACACCGTGCGCCTGCAGGCCCGCAACACCGACGTCGCCGCGCCCGAAGGCACGCCCGAGGCGCGCGCGGTCGCCAGTTCCTATTCGGCCAGCCTGATGGGAGCGACCCCGGTGGCCAGCCAGCCGCACCCCGACCGCAAGAGCATCCTCATCGACGCCACCTCCACGCTGCTCAGCGACATGGCCGGCATCGGCATGCAGCTGCAGCGCCAGTTCCGCCAGGGCTACGGGCTGGATGCGCGCAACTCGGTGGTGACCGCGGTGCGCGCGCACGAAGGTGCGCTGATCGTGGAGACGCAGATGCACTGGTATACCGGCGGCATCAGCACCGGGCTGCCGGCCTCGCCGCTGGCCGCGCTGGCGGGCAGCGCAGCACCCGCCGTGCCGCGCTTCCTGCCCGACGCGCGCAGCCTGCTGATCGGCCAGCACCTGTCCTTCCTGCCGCTGCCCGAGACGCCGATGACGCCGCGCCGCGCCGATCCGCGGGTGGGCCTGTTCAGCACGCGCGTGCTCGATTTCGGCGATGACCTCGCGCGCTCGCCGGCGCGCCGCCACGTCACGCGCTGGCGGCTGGAAAAGAAGGATCCGCAGGCCGAGGTGTCCGAGCCGGTCAGGCCCATCACCTTCTGGATCGACCGCAATGTGCCGCTGGCCTACCGCGACACCGTGCGCGCCGGCATCCTGGAGTGGAACAAGGCCTTCGAGCGCATCGGCCTGCGCGACGCCGTGCGTGTGGAGCAGCAGCCCGACGACGCCCCCTTCGACACGCTGGACCCGGGCGTGGCCTCGGTGCGCTGGCTGATGAACGCCGAGCCGTCGATCACCGCCATCGGCCAGACGCAGATCGACCCGCGCACCGGCGAGATCCTCGACGCCGACATCTCCTTCGAGGGCATGTTCACGCGGGCGCAGCGTCATGCGCGCAGCCAGCTGCTGGGTGTGCGCGCGGCCCACGAAGCCGCGGCGGCAGCCGCGCCGGCGGGCTTTGCCATGCCGCCGGTGCTGCCGGGCCTGCTGCCGCCGGCGCTGGTGGCCGGCGCAGGCAGCGCGCACGACCACGCGCGCTGCCTGCATGCCGGCGCGATGGCCGAGCAGGCGGCCTACGCGCTCGACCTGCTGGAAGCGCGCGGCGACCTCGAGCCCGGCAGCCCCGAGGCGCAGCAGTTCGTGCTCGACTATGTCAAGGACACGGTGATGCACGAGGTCGGGCATGCGCTCGGGCTGCGGCACAACTTCCGCGCCTCGCGCGTTTATACCGAGGCGCAGCTGTCCGACCCCGAATTCACGCGCGTCCACGGCACCACCGGGTCGGTGATGGAATACAACGCCATCAACCTGCCGCGCCCGGGCGAGGCCGGCGGCGTGCCCTTCCAGACGACGATCGGCCCCTACGACTACTGGGCGATCGAATTTGCCTACAAGCCGTTGCCGCCGGGTGCCACCGCCGCCGACGACGAGGCGCACGTGCAGGCCGTGGCCGCGCGCAGCCACGAGCCGCTGCTGGCCTATGGCACCGACGAGGACGCCTTCTACGGCGTCGATGCCGAGACCATCCAGTTCGACCTCGGCGCCGACCCGCTGGCCTTCGCCGGCAAGCGGCTGGACATCGCGCGCGAGCTCTTCCACCGCCAGGAGACGCGCGAACTGCCGCCCGACCGCGACTATTCGGTGCTGCGGCGCTCGCTGGCCTATGCGCTGTCGGACGCCACGCGCGCGATCGGCGTGCTGGTGCGCCAGATCGGCGGGCTGCGCACGCTGCGCGATTTTCCCGGCAGCGGCCGCGACCCGATCGAGCCGGTGCCGGCCGCGCTGCAGCGCCAGGCCTTCGACACCATCGTGGCGGCGGTCTTCTCGCCCGCGGGTCTGCGCGTCTCGCCGGCGCTGCTGCGGCGGCTGGCGCCCGACTACCTCGACCGCGGCGAAAGCCCCGGCGGCCCGGTCGACTACAACGTGCCGCAGCGGCTGCTCGACCTGCAGCGCGCGGTGCTGGCCTACCTGCTGAGCGATCAGCTGGCGGCGCGGCTGATCGATGCCAACGACAAGCTCGACCCCGGCGGCGCACGCCTGGAACTGGCCGAGATCTACCGCCGCCTGGGCCGCGAACTGTGGACCGACCTCGGCGCCGGCGGGCCCATCGCCCAGGCGCGGCGCGAACTGCAGCGCGACCATGTCAACCGGCTGGCCTTCGCGGTGCTGCGCCCGTCGCCCGGTGCGCGCGCCGACGCGCGCGGAGCGCTGCGCCACGAGGCGCAGGCGCTGCTGCGGCGCATCGAGGCGGCGCAGCGCCGCGACAGAGCGGCCGACGAACCGACACGGCTGCACCTGGCCGACAGCGCCGATTCGCTGCGCCAGGTGCTGGCGGCGCGGCTGCCGCGGGCCGGGATCTGAACGCTCAGCTGCCGGCCTGCCGCCCCACCCACGCCGCACCGCGCACGCCCGAAGCATCGCCGTGCCGGCTGGGCACGAGGCGCGTGCGCACCGGGTCGCGCTGCCCGCCTGCGAAGACCCAGCGGCCCCACAGTTCGGGCACGCGCCGGTAGAGGTGGTCCATCTGCGACAACCCGCCGCCGAGCACGATGACGTCGGGGTCCAGCAGGTTGATCACCGCGGCCAGTGCGCGTGCCAGCCGCGACGTGTGGCGCTCGAGCGTGGCCTGCGCGGTGGCGTCGCCGGCCGCGGCGGCCTGCGCCACCTGCTCGGCGGTCAGCACCTGGCCGGTGATGCGCTCGTGGTCACGCGCCAGGCCGGGCCCGCTGACCAGCGTCTCGATGCAGCCGCGCTGGCCGCAGTAGCAGTCGGGCTGCGGGTCCTCGCCGGCCACGGCCCAGGGCAGCGGGTTGTGCCCCCATTCGCCGGCCAGGCCGTTGGGGCCGCGCAGCACGCGGCCATGCACCGCGATGCCGGCCCCGGTGCCGGTGCCGATGATGGCGGCGAAGACGACATCGGCGCCCGCGCCGGCGCCGTCGGTGGCCTCGCTCAGCGCCAGGCAGTTGGCGTCGTTCTCCAGCCGCAGCGGGCTCTGCAGCGCCGCCTGCAGGTCGCGCTGCAGCGCGCGGCCGTTCAGGCAGGTGGAGTTGCTGTTCTTCATCAGCCCGGCCGGCGTCAGGCTGCCGGGCGTGCCGATGCCGATGGTGAAGGCGCCCGGACTGGCGGCCTGCGCGCGCCGCACCAGGCCGGCGATGGCGGCGACGATGGCGCCGTAATCGCCCTGCGGCGTGGCGATGCGTTCGCGCCAGACCTCCGCCCCGTCGGCGCCGAGCAGCCGCGCCTCGATCTTGGTACCGCCGAGGTCGATGCCCAGCGCGTGCGGGGCCGGCGTCGATGTCACAGCGGCTGCGTGCGCGCCTGCAGCCAGGCCAGCGCCTGGCCGCTCACGCGCGGCGCCAGCCGCTCGCGCACGCTGGCGTGGTAGGCGTTCAGCCAGGCCACCTCGTCGGCGCGCAGCAGGCTGCGGGCGATGCAGCGCGTATCGATCGGGCACAGCGTCAGCGTCTCGAATTCGAGGAATTCGGCGAAGGTGGCGCCCTCGGGCGTGGCGGCCGGCACGTTGAGCACCAGGTTCTCGATGCGCACGCCCCACTGGCCGGGGCGGTAGACGCCGGGCTCGATGCTGGTGATCATGCCCGGCTCCATCGCCATCTCGGGCGTCGGGATCGCCTTGCTGATGCTCTGCGGGCCTTCGTGCACGTTGAGGAAATAGCCCACGCCGTGCCCGGTGCCGTGGCCGAATTCGACGCCTTCGGCCCACAGCGGCGCACGCGCGATGGCGTCCAGCATCGGCGACAGCGTGCCGCGCGGGAAGCGCGTGCGCGACAAGGCCATCGTGCCCTTGAGCACCAGCGTGTAGTCGCGCTGCATCGCCGCGCTGGGCGTGCCGATCGGCCACACGCGCGTGATGTCGGTGGTGCCGCCCTGGTACTGGCCGCCGCTGTCGATCAGCAGCAGGCCGTCGCCCTCGATGCGCGCGAAGGATTCGGGCGTGGCGCGGTAATGCGGCATCGCGCCGTTGGCATTGAAGCCGGCTATTGTTGAGAAGCTCAGCCCCACGAAGCCGGCGCGGCGCGCGCGCGCGGCCGACAGCCGTTCGTCGACCTTCAGTTCGTCCCAGTGCTCGCCGCGCGCCATCGAGGCTTCGAATTCGGCATAGAACTCGCACATCGCGGCGCCGTCCTCGGCCATCGCCTCGCGCACGTACGCAGCCTCTTCGGCCGTCTTGCGGCTCTTGGCCAGCGTGCTGGGGTTGATGGCCTCGACCACCGCCACGCCCGCAGGCACCGCCTGGCGCAGCCCGAAGGTCACGCGCTTGGGGTCGACCAGCAGCACGCTGCCCGCGCCCAGCGCGGCCAGTGCCTGCGGCGCCTGCGCATAGGCCGCGAGCTGCACGCCGTCGGCGGCCAGCGCGGCACGCAGCGCGGCGTCGACCTTGCCGTCGCCGACGAACAGCGTGGCCGCATTCGCGTCGATCAGCAGGTGCGCCAGGAAGACCGGGTTGTAGCTGACGTCGCTGCCGCGCAGGTTGGTGATCCAGGCGATGTCGTCGACGGTGGAGACGAAATGGTGCGTGGCCTGGTGGCGCGCCATGCCCTGCCGCACCACGGCCAGCTTGGCCGCGCGTGGCGTGCTCGCGTGCGGCGCGCGGTGCTCGTACACCGGTGCGGTGGGCAGCGCCGGGCGCTCGGGCCAGACGCGGTCGAGCAGGTCGAGGTCGGTGCGCAGCACGATCCGCGCCTTGTCCAGCGCCGTCTTCAGGGCCTGCGCCGCGGCCAGGCCCAGCACCTGGCCGTCGACCGCCACGACCGCGCCGGCCGGCACATGGGCGGCCAGCCAGTCGACATGCGCCGAGGCATTGCCGGTGGGGATCTTCTCCAGCCCGATGCCGGTGCCGGCCAGTTCGGCCTCGGCCTGCACCCAGTAGCGGCTGTCGGCAAACAGCGCCGCCTGGTCGACCGTGACCACCAGCGTGCCCATCGAGCCGCTGAAGCCCGAGAACCACTCGCGCCCCTGCCAGCGGCCGGGCAGGTATTCCGACAGGTGCGGGTCGCTCGACGGCACCAGCAGTGCCTGCACGCCTTCGGCGGTGAGCACCTCGCGCAGGCGGTCGATGCGCAGGCGGATGGGGGAGGTGCGGGTGTCCATGGGTGCGCTCCGGGGCCGGTGACGGGTGCGCGATTCTAGGTTTTCACCGGTGCCGGGCGCGGCCGGCCGCGTCCACAATGCGGGCATCGCCCGGCCGCATCCGCACGTCCGTGAACCCCATCCGTTGCACCCTGGTGCTGGCCGCCGCCGGCCTGCTGGCCGGCTGCGCCACGATGAGCGAGGACCAGTGCCGCAAGACCGACTGGTACCAGCGCGGCGTGCGCGACGGCAACCAGGGCGAGCCCGAACGCCACCTCGACGCCCACCGGCAGGCCTGCGCCAAGGCCGGCGTGGCCCCCGACGAGACGCGCTGGCGCCAGGGCTGGCGCGAGGGCGTGCGCGGCTACTGCACGCCGCGCTGGGCCTGGCAGATCGGCACCGAAAACCGCAGCTACCGCGGCGCCTGCCGCGATGTCGACGAGGCCGTGTTCCTGCGCTGGTACCAGGCCGGCAAGGATGTCCACAAGACGAAGAGCGAGCGCGACGAGAAGCAGCGCGAGATCGAACGCCTGGAAAAGGACCTGCAGAAGGCGCAGAAGGACGACGAGCGCCGCGCGCTGCGCGAGCGCATCCGCCGCCTGGACGAAGAGCAGGCGCGGCTGCGCCGGCTGCTCGATGCGCAGATGACCGGCGCACCGGGCTGAGCGCCCGCGCAGTTGACGGCCCGCAACGCCCCGGGTAAGTCCGCAGCCGCGGGCCTGTCGGGCTGGTGCATACACTCGACAAGGCCGCCGTCGTCGCGGCCGTGCAAACCGAATCGAACGAGGAGACAACGATGACGAGCTTCCCCAGGCGGCTGCCCGCCCTCACCCTGCTGGCCCTGGCCGCCGCGCTGGCGCAGGCGCCGGTGGCGGCGCAGTCGATCAACGACCTGCGCAACGACGCGGCCACGCCCGCCGACATCACCACCTACGGCATGGGCTGGGGCCAGCAGCGGCACAGCACGCTGGCGCAGATCACGCCGGACAACGTCAAGCGCCTGGTGCCGGTGTGGAACCTGAGCCTCGATCATTCGGCCAATGCGAGCACGCAGCCGCTGCTGATCGACGGCACGCTCTACCTCAGCACGCATTCGCACACCCTGGCCGTCGACGCCGTGACCGGCCGCCAGAAATGGAAGACGCCGATCACGCTGCCGGCCGACATCAACGGCTACCTGTGCTGCGGCATCCACAGCCGCGGCCTGGCCGCGCACGACGGCGTGCTCTACCGCACCACCATCGACGCGCATGTGGTCGCGCTGTCGATGAAGGACGGCAAGCAGCTGTGGAAGAGCAAGGCCGCCGACTACAAGCAGGGCTACAGCATGACGCATGCGCCGCTGATCGCCGGCGGCGTGCTCATCACCGGCATCAGCGGCGGCGAATATGGCGCACGCGGCTTCCTCAACGGCTGGGACCTGAAGACCGGCGAGAAGAAGTGGCACCGCTGGACCACCGCCAGCGGCAGCGACAAGGGCGCCGACACCTGGAAGCCCGGCATGGCCGATACCGGCGGCGCCCCCACCTGGCTGACCGGCTCCTACGACCCCGAGCTCGACCTCGTCTACTGGGGCACCGGCAACGGCGGCCCCTGGAACCCGGCCACGCGCGGCGGCGATTCGCTCTACATCTGCTCGGTGCTGGCGCTGCGGCCATCCACCGGCGAACTGGTGTGGCACTACCAGTTCTCGCCCGGCGACCCCTACGACTACGACGGCACCAACGAGCTGGTGCTGGCCGACCTGCCCAACCTGCCGGGGTCGGGCGGCAAGTCGACCAAGGTGCTGATGCAGGCCAACCGCAACGGCTTCTTCTATGTGCTCGACCGCGCCAGCGGCAAGCTGCTGAAGGCCGACCCCTTTGCGCGCAAGATCAACTGGGCCAGCGGCATCGACCTCGCCAGCGGCCGCCCGGTGGACAGCCCGATGACGGCCGCGGTGCGCAAGACCGAGGAGCAGACCGAGTCCATCGAGGTGTGGCCCAGTGCCTTCGGCGGCAAGAACTGGATGCCGATGAGCTACGACCCGGGCCGCAGGCTGGCCTTCTTCAATACCATCGACCTGGGCATGAAGATCCGCTATGTGCGCCAGGCCCGGCCCGGCGGGCCGAACTGGTGGCTGGGCCTGGAGCTCGGCGGCTTCGTCGCCCCCGAGGACGGCTTGCGCGGCTCGCTGATGGCCTGGGATCCGGTGTCCGGCAAGAAGCGCTGGGAAGTGCGCAGCAAGGCACCGCACTGGTCGGGCGTGCTGTCCACCGCCAGCGGCGTGGTCTTCGTGGGCGCGCAGACGGGTGAATTCAAGGCCCATGACGCCGCCGACGGGCGCCAGCTGTGGAGCTTCCAGACCGGCTCGGGCATCACCGGCTTGCCGATCACCTGGGAGCGCAACGGCCGCCAGTACGTCACCGTGACCAGCGGCGCCGCCACCGTCTACGGCGCGCTGGCCGGCGACCCCGAGCTGGCCAACGTGCCGGCCGGCAGCTCGCTCTGGACCTTTGCGCTGATGCCCTGATGCGGGGCCGACGATCGATCGTGACGCTGCTGGCGGCGCTCGGGCTGGCAGCGGCCGGGGTCGCCGGCGCGCAGGCCGTCGATGGTGGTGCGCCTGCGGGCTCGGCGGCCTCTGCGGCCGCACCCGCCGCGGCCGCCGCCCCGGCGCCGTCGGTGGCCGCCGGGCGGCGGGCCTATACCAGCTATTGCGTGCGCTGCCACGGCATCAACCTGGTGGTCGGCAGCAGCGCCTTCTACGACCTGCGCAGCTTCCCGGCGACCGACAAGGCGCGCTTCCTCCACTCGGTCAACAAGGGCGTGCGGGCCATGCCGGCCTGGGAAGGCATCGTCAAGCCCGACGAGCTGGAGTCGATCTGGCTCTATATCGGCAGCGTCAACGGCTGGCCGCCGGACGCCTGAACGCCGCTGCCGCCCGCCGCCCTCAGCGGCCGCGGGCAGCACGCCAGGCCGCAAATTCGCTGCGCGTGGCCTCCTCGGTGGGCGGATACAGGCCGAGGATCGAGCGGCCTTCCAGCACCTTCTCCTGCACGAAGTCCTCGAAGGCGGTCATCTCCACCGCCTCGGCGGCGATGGCGTCGGCGATGGCCGCCGGGATCACGACCACGCCCTCGGCGTCGCCGACCACGATGTCGCCCGGCCACACCGCCACGTCACCGCAGCCGATCGGCACGTCGATGTCGATCGCCTGGTGCAGCGTCAGGTTGGTGGGCGCACTCGGCCGCTGGTGGTAGGCGGGGATGGCCAGCTTCGCGATCTCGGGGCTGTCGCGGAAGCCGCCGTCGGTGACGACGCCGGCCACGCCGCGCTTCATCAGCCGGCTGACCAGGATGCCGCCGGCCGAGGCGGCGCGGGCGTCCTTGCGGCTGTCGATCACGAAGACCGCGCCGGGCGGGCATTGCTCGACCGCCTGGCGCTGCGGGTGAGCTCGATCGTTGAAGACGGTGATCGGGTTGAGGTCTTCGCGCGCCGGCATGTAGCGCAGCGTGAAGGCCGGGCCCACCATGTTGGGCAGGCCGGGGTTGAGCGGGTGCACGTCCTGGATGAACGCGTTGCGCAGGCCGCGCTTGAACAGCGCGGTGCACAGCGTGGCGCAGCTCACGCCCATCAGCTGCTGGCGGGTGTCGGGGTTCATGCGCCGTGTCAGTAGATCGAGGGCTCGGCCACCGGGGCGCCGAAGCTCGTTTCGAGAAAGTCGAAGTCGCAGCCCTGGTCGGCCTGCAGGATGTGGCGGCTGGCCATCCAGCCGTAGCCGCGCTCGTAGCGCGGCGGCGGCGGCGTCCAGGCGGCACGGCGCGCGGCCAGTTCGGCGTCGCTCACCTCGAGGTGGATGCGCCGCGCCGGCACGTCCACCGTGATGCGGTCACCGGTCTTCACCAGCGCCAGCGGCCCGCCCACGAAGGCCTCGGGCGCGCAGTGCAGCAGGCAGCCGCCGTAGCTGGTGCCGCTCATGCGCGCGTCGCTCAGGCGCAGCATGTCCTTCACGCCGGCCTGCACCAGCTTGGTGGGGATGGGCAGCATGCCCCATTCGGGCATGCCGGGGCCGCCCAGCGGGCCGGCATGGCGCAGCACCAGGATGTCGTCGGGCGTGACATCGAGGTCGGGGTCGTCGGTGGCCTTCTTCAGGCTGGGGTAGTCGTCGAAGACCAGCGCGCGCCCGCTGTGCTGCAGCAGCCGCGGCTCGGCGGCGCTGGGCTTGATGACGACGCCATCGGGCGCCAGGTTGCCGCGCAGCACGGCCAGCGCGCCTTCGGCATAGATGGGCTTGTCGAGCGCCCGGATGACGTCGTCGTTGAACACCTGCGCGCCGGCGATGTTGTCGCCCAGCGTGCGGCCGTTGACCGTCAGCGCATCGACGTGCAGGTGGCCCCGGATGCGCTCCAGCATCGCCGGCAGGCCGCCGGCATAGAAGAAGTCCTCCATCAGGTAGCGCTCGCCGCTGGGCCGGATGTTGGCGATCACCGGCACGCGGCGGCTGAAGGCGTCGAAGTCGTCCAGCGTGATCGGCAGCCCGGCGCGGCGGCTGATCGCGATCAGGTGGATGATGGCGTTGGTGCTGCAGCCCATGGCCATGGCGCAGGCGATGCCGTTGAGAAAGTGCGCGCGCGACAGCAGCCGCGCCGGCGTCAGGTCCTCCCACACCAGCTCCACCGCGCGGCGGCCGCAGGCCGCGCTCATGCGCACGTGGTTGGCGTCGGGCGCGGGGATGCTGCTGGCGCCGGGCAGCGTCAGCCCGACGGCCTCGGCGATGCCCATCATCGTGGCGGCGGTGCCCATGGTCATGCAGGTGCCGGGGCTGCGTGCGATGCCGGCTTCCAGCTGCTGCCATTCGGCCGTGCCGATGCGGCCGGCGCGGCGCTCGTCCCAGTATTTCCAGGCGTCCGACCCCGAGCCCAGCACCTGGCCCTGCCAGTTGCCGCGCAGCATCGGCCCGGCGGGCAGGAAGACGAAGGGCAGGCCCATGCTGAGCGCACCCATCACCAGCCCGGGCGTGGTCTTGTCGCAGCCGCCCATCAGCACCGCGCCGTCCACCGGGTGGCTGCGCAGCAGCTCCTCGGTCTCCATCGCCAGGAAGTTGCGGTAGAGCATCGTCGTCGGCTTGACGATCGGCTCGCTCAAGCTGATGGCCGGCAGCTCGACCGGAAAGCCCCCGGCCTGCAGCACCCCGCGCTTGACGTCGTCGACGCGCTGCTTGAAATGCGAGTGGCACTGGTTGAGATCGCTCCAGGTATTGACGATGGCGATCACCGGCTTGCCGCGCCAGTCTTCCGGGCCGTAGCCCATCTGCATGAAGCGCGAGCGGTGGCCGAAGCTGCGCAGGTCGTCGGGGGCGAGCCAGCGCGCGCTGCGCAGCTGGTCGGGGGTGATGCGGTGGGTAGGGGGCATGGCGAGGGTCGGTGGCGGCGGTGGAAGGCAGGAATCTATCGGTTCACGCGCTCGAGCCGGATGGCGCGCTCGGGGCAGGCGCCGACGCAGCGGCCGCAGGCCTCGCAGGCCGGCTCCTGCACCAGCAGCGCCTGCTGCCAGCGGTGCGCGAAGCCCTTGACGCGCGCGCGCAGGCCCAGGCCTTCGCGCAGCGCCGGCGGCAAGGTGCCGACGGCAAAGACGCCCACCGGGCACACGCGCACGCAGTCGCCCTTGCCCTCGCAGCGCCGGCGATCGATGACCGGCCGGAAGTGTCCGGGCGGCTGTTTGCAGTCGTTGGTGTCGTGCATCGTCGGATGCTGCCATGGATCGGTGCCAGGCCAGCGCCACCCCCGCGCGCAGCGCCGTGGTGCTGCCCCGGGTCGCGGGCACCCGCTGGGTGGTTCCCCGCGGCGGCGTTCCGATCCGGGTCGGGGTTCGGTGGCATCCCCTGCCTGGTCGGGCAAATCCGCCATGCGCCGATGGACGACGATGCCCGGGGCTCGCACATGATTCGACGGAGCGCATTCCGCATCAGCCGGCGCCGCACTGCAAGAGCTCCGCAATGGCCTTGGCTTCCGCCCGAAGCTGTGCTTCGAATTTGCCGTAATTGGAGAGATGCAGATGCAGAAAGACGGTTCTGCAACGGTCCCGGAAGACGATGCGCAAGCCCCCTGACGAGACAGGCGCAGCATCGAGCTCTGCAAAGGCACCCGTCTTCCCCATGAGCCTGAGCACGCCCGCTGAGACAAAGATGTACTTCGCAGCCCCGGCAAAGATGGCCTCGCGAAGGCGGTGGAGGTGCGTTCGATCGAGGTCGCGAGCTTGCAAGCGACTCCGCCCGACGGTGGGCAGGTGCAACAACTCGACGAACGACACCCGGTCTGCATGGTCTGCCCGGAAGCCGATCTTGGCGAAGCTGAGGTGATAGCGGCGTCCATCGCCGGAGTAGGCCGGCAGCAAGAACGGGTGGTGAACACCACTCTCCCGCCAGAAGGCGGGACCATCTTCGTGATAACGAAGCAGGCTCGGAAAGATGGGGCTCTGCTCGATGTCGGCCGCGTAGTTGGCGTCGAGGCCCACGAAGAGAAATTCAGCCCGCTCGGGCGCAACGCCTTGATAGGGCGTGCGACGGAAACACTCGGACAGGGCGGGGCTGGGATGCGCTTCGTACATGCGTGACCTCCATCTCACCTCAACGCATGTCGACGATCCGGCGCGAGCATCGCCGAGGGCGGCGTGCGTCCATCAGTCCAGCGCCTGGCCGCCGGAGGCTGGGCCGGCGGGGCGCTGATCGTTGCCCGCTGGCGGCAGGCTCCGCACCGCCACGCCCATGTCGCGCCACCGTTCCGCATGGCAGGTGAAGAGCAGCACCTGGTGGCGCTGCGCGGCGTCGTAGAGCACGCGCTTCATGCTCGCCAGGCGCCCGGCATCGCTGTGCACCAGCGCGTCGTCGAGGATGATCAGCGTCGGGCGGCCGGCCTCGCGCAGCAGGTCGGCGTAGGCCAGGCGGCTGATGACGCCCAACTGTTCACGTGCGCCGAAGCTCAGGCTGCCGAAATCGCCCGCGGCGTCACCGTCGCCATTGCCGGGGCGTGAGAGGGCGCCGGGCTGCAGTTGCTCGTCCACCGCCAGCCGGCCGCCGGGGAAGAGCAGCGCCAGATAACGGTCCAGGTGGCGTTGCAGCGGCGCCTGCAGGCGTCGCGTCAGCGCCTGGCGGTGCGTCTCCAGCTTGAGCTGCAGCAGGCCCAGCGCATCGGCGCGGCGCTGCAGTTGATCGCGGCGGCGCTCGGCGGCGGCCTGCTGCAGCAAGGCCAGCGCCAGTGCCTCGTCCACGCCCTGGGCGCCGGTGGCGGCGAGCGTGGCTTCGAGTTGCGCGATGCGCAGGCTGCGCTGCTGATGGCTGCGCTCGGCTTCCTCGGCGCTGCGGCGCAGGCGCTGCACGTCCTGGGCCAGGATGTCGGGCCGCGCGGCGGCGATGCGCGTGTCCAGGTCCAGCAGGCGCTGCTGCAGCCCCTGCGCCTCGGCCTGGGTATCGACCAGGCGGCGCTGCGCCTCGGCCTGCTGCGTGCGGTGGGTCTCGCCGGCCAGCAGTGCGGCCAGCGCGGCATGTTCGCGCTCGGCGGCCTCGGCCTCGCTGCGTGCCGTGGCCAGTGCATGGCGCGTGTGCGCCAGCGCCGCGGCGGCGGCCTCGGCGGCGTGCTGGGCGGTGTCGGCGGCGGCCTTGGCCGCGGCCTCACCGGTCGGCGGCGTGGCGGGGGCAGGCGGCAGTTGCGCCAGTGCCGCCTCGGCCTCGCGCCGCAGGGCCTCGGTACGGTCCACCTCGGCCTGCAGCGCTTCCAGACCTTTCGGGGCCAGCACCGCCAGCGCCTTGGCGGCGGCATCGGCATCGGCGGCGCGGGCGCGGTGCGCCTGTTCGCGCATGTCGGCCTCGGCGCGCGACGGCAGCCCCAGGCGCTGCAGCAGGGCCTGGTGCGCGGCCTGCACGCGGTCGCGCTCGGCCGCGCGCTCGGCCAGGTCGCTGCCGCCGGGCGCCAGGGTCAGACGGCCCACGCCGTCGATGGCGAGCAGGGCCGGCGCCGACAGCAGGCGCTCCCCCTCGCCGGCCAGCGCCTCGCCGCCCAGCGTGACGCTGGCGCCGGGCAGCAGCTCGAAGCCGATGCGCGTGGCCAGCGTGGACAGCTGGATGTCGAGCTCGCGCAGCCGCTCGTGCTGCTGGCGCAGCAGCTTCAGCTCGGCGGCGGGCAGTGCCAGCACCTGTGCCTCGCGCCGCAGCGTGGCGGCGCGTTCGGCCTCGGCCTGCGCGCGCTGCAGCAGCGCGCCGCTGTCGGCGGCGCGGCTGCGCGCGGCATCGGCCTGGCGGCGCAGCTGCTCGCGTGTCTCTTCCTGCCGCGCCAGCGCCAGCGTGGTGGCGGCGGCCTGGGTCTGCGCCTTGGCCTCGGCCAGCGCACGCGCGGCGGCCGCTTCGGCGGCCTGCGCCGGCGCCAGCGCGTGTTGCGTGCGTTCGCGCGTGGCGGTGCGCCGGGACAGGTCGGCGGCTTGCTGGTCGGCGGCGGCCAGCTGCTGGCGCAGCAGCTTGGCCAGGTCCTCGGCACGCTGCACGGCGGCGGCTTGCGTGGCGCGTTGGGCACCCAGCGCCTCGGCTTCGCGCCATGCGGCTTCGGCCTGTGCCAGCTGGGTGCGCAGCGCCGTCCACGGCGCGGCCTGGCTCTCGGCCTGGTGCTGTTCGCGCAGCGTGCGCAGCTGGTCGACCTGGTCGCGGTAGTCGCGCGCGGTGGCGGCCAGTGACTCGGCCTCGGCGCGCGCGGCCTCGGCCGCGGCGATGCCCTCGGCCAGCGCGGCGCGCGGCTTGCCGGTGGCCGTCAGCAGTTCGGCGCGCAGCTCGCGCACGCGCTGCAGCAGTTCGTCGCCGCCGGTGGCGGCCACCGCGCCCAGCTGCGCGTCCAGCGCGCGCTGCAGGTGGTCGGCGGCGTGGCGCACGGCGTCGTGCACGTCCTGCGCCGCACCCTGCTCGATCCACAGCAGGCCGGGGATGCCGCCGTGCTCGGCGCGGCTGGCGCCGCGGTCCGCAAATCGGAAGCCGAGCAGCTCGGCCAGGAAGTCCTCGGCCTCGGCGCCTTCGAGCCGCCGGCTGCCGGCCTGCAGCTCGCAGCGCTTCTTCTGCAGAAAGCTCTTGCGCAGGCGGCAGGGCTGATCGCCGAGGGTGAAATCGAGCTCGACGGTGGGCGTGGCGGCGCTGTCGCCCCAGGGCCGCAGGTCGTCCACCGCGGTCGAGCGGTGACGCTCGAAGAAGGCGGCGCGGATGGCGCGCACCAGCGTGCTCTTGCCGGCCTCGTTGGCGCCGGCGAAGAGGTTGAGCCCGGGCTGCAGGTCGGCCAGCTCGAAGGGCTGGCGGAACTGGCGCAGCTCGCTCACCTTCAGCCGCGTCAGCCTCACGTGCGTCCCTCGTCAGCGGCGACAGCCTGCCGACGCTCGGCCAGCAGCGTGGTCAGCAGCGCCAGCGCGTCCTGCGCCACACGGGCCTGTTCGGGCGCGGCGTCGCGCAGTTCGGCGATCACCGTGCCCAGGTAGCCGTCGGCCTGCAGCGCGGCGATGTCGTCGGCGGTGGGCGCCAGGCGCAGCCCGGCGCGGTCGACCTCGAGCGCCCGCAGCCGCGCCTCGGCCGCCTGCAGCGCGGATTCCAGCCGCTGGTGTGCGGCAAGGTCGACGGTGCCGGCCAGTGCCAGCGACAGCACCTCGTCGGCGGCGGCCGCATCCAGCTGCGCCACGGCGGCGTCGACGTCGCTGGCCACGTCCAGCCGCAGCGCCAGCCGGCGCCAGCGGTGGCGGGCGATGGGCTCGGGCTGCACCTGCGGTGCTTCGCCGGGCGCGCCCAGCGCCACCCACAGCAGCTGACCCGGATCGTTGGCCTTGAAGCGGTCGGGCTCGGGCGTGCCGGCATACCAGGTGCGGTCGTCGATGCGCTTGCAGCCATGCCAGTCGCCCAGCGCCAGGTAGTCGAGCCGGGCACGCGCGGCGCGGTCGGGGGCGATCGGGTTGGCGGCGTCTATGTCCTCGGCCAGCAGGCCCTGCACCGCGCCATGCGCCAGGCCCACGCGGCGCCAGCCGGCGGGGGTTTCGGCGTGGTCGAACCAGGCGGTGCTGTCGTCGTGCGTGTGGCGCTGCGTCAGCGGCGCCCCCAGCACGGCCAGCTGCAGCGCCGGCAGTTCCAGCACGCCGGGCTGCAGCAGCAGGTGCAGGTTGGGCGGCAGCACGGCCAGCCGCCGCGCCTCGGCCCATACGCCTTCGGCCAGCGCGGCATCGTGGTTGCCGGGGATCATCACCCAGGGCCCGGGGTAGGGCGCCAGCGCGTTGAACAGGCGGCGGATGGTGCGTGGCGAGATGGCCTGCGCGTCGAAGACATCGCCGGCCACCAGCACGGCATCGGCGCCGCGTTCGGCGGCGCGGCGCGCCAGGCGTTCGACGGTGGCGATGCGTGCCTCGGCCAGCGCGGCGGCATCGTCGGGCTCGAAGCGGCCCACGCCGCCGCCGAAGGTGCGGCCGATCTGCCAGTCGGCGGTGTGCAGCAACAGCGTCATGGGTGCACCCTACGCGCTGCGCGCGGTCCCGCCAAGCGGGAATTCGCGTCCGGCCAAGCCGTACCGCTCATGCGGATTCCGTGCAGGCCTCGCGCAGCCGCGCGAGCAGCCCCGAGTGTCGCCGCGTCGGCGCATCGATCGCCGCCGCCACCACGGCCGCGCTGCCGGCGATGGCCACGCGGCGGCGCGCGCGCGTGACGGCGGTATAGAGCAGCTCGCGCGTCAGCACCGGGCTGCGCGCCTCGGGCAGCAGCACCAGCACGGCGTCGAATTCCGAGCCCTGCGACTTGTGCACCGTCATCGCCCAGGCACTCTGGTGCTCGGGCAGGCGCAGCGCGGGCACGCGGCGCACGCCGCCATCGGCGAGCGGGAAGGCGACGATCAGCCCGGGCTCGCCCGGCTGCGGCGGCAGCGTGATGCCGATGTCGCCGTTGAAGAGCTGAAGCAGCGGCTGGTTGCGCAGCACCATCACCGGCCGGCCGGGGTAGGCGGCGCTGCCGGGCGGCGGCGGGTGGCGTTCGAGCAGTGGCGCCAGCGCCTGGCGCGCGTGCACGTCCAGCGCCTCGTTGACGGCCACCATGCCGCGCGGCCCCTCGCGCCGCGCGCACAGCACGCGGAACGATGCGAAGCCTTGCGCCAGCGCCACGGCGTCATGCGGGTCGCGCCGCACCGCGTCCAGGTAGGCGCCGTGGCCGCGGACCAGTTGATCGCGCACCGCCGCGCCGGGCCGGGCGCCGCCATCGTCCCACCACTGCAACTCCGCGCCAGCGGCGGCGCGCAGCGTGGCCAGCGCCTCGGCGCTGCGGCCGGTCTTGACCTGCATGGCCAGACGGCCGATGGCGGAATCGGCCGCGAAGCGGAAATTGCGGTCGAACCAGACCACGCTGTCGTGCAGCACGCTGGGCTGCAGCGGCGCCGGCGGCTGCAGCCGCCCGGGCGCCAGGCCGCAGGCGGTTTCCAGATCGGCGCGGCAGGCATCGGACAAGGTCGGATCGGCACTCAGTTCGGCAAAGACCGCGCCCGATTCCACCGCCGCCAGCTGGTGCTGGTCGCCCAGCAGCACGATGCGCGCGTGCGCGGGCACGGCTTCGAGCAACTGCGTGGCCAGCGCCAGGTCGAGCATCGAGGCCTCGTCGACGATCAGCGCGTCGATGGCCAGCGGCCGCCCGGCATGGTGCACGAAGCCCGTCGGCGTGACACCCAGCAGCCGGTGCACGGTGCTGGCGGCCTGCGGCAGCCGCTCGCGCAGGTCAGCGGGCAGGTGGGCCGCGCGCTCGCGGATGGCCTCGGCCAGGCGCGCCGCCGCCTTGCCGGTGGGCGCGGCCAGTGCGATGCGCGCGGCCGGGTTGTCGGCCAGCAGGCAGGCCAGCAGGTTGACCACGGTGGTCGTCTTGCCGGTGCCGGGGCCGCCGCTGATGACGGTGAAGCGCTGGCGCAGTGCCAGCGCGGCGGCCACCTGCTGCCCGTCGACGGCATCGTCACCCGGCCGGTGGTTGCCCTGGAACAGCGTGGCCAGCCGTTCGCGCGCCGCGCCGCCCAGCGTGCCCGGCTGCGGCTGCGCTGCGTGCACCAGCCGCCGCGCCAGCCGGCGTTCGAGGTCGAAGTGGCGGTGCAGGTAGACGCGGCCATCGTCGTCGACGATCAGCGGCCGTGCGCCGGGGTCGGCCGGCGTGCCGACCACGCCCGAGGCCAGCAGCTCGCGCCGCAGCGGCGGCTCGTCGTCGGGCCAGCCCTCGGCCAGCTGCACGCAGACATGGCCCTCGCGGGTGGCGCGGCTGACGGCATGGCCCAGCCGCGCCACCCGCTGCGCCAGTGCCGGATCGGACCCCAGTGCCAGCGCCCAACGTTCGAGCTGCGCGGCCAGTCCGTCCGCCAGCGGATCGTCGCGTTCAGCGATCCCGATCGGCGTCATGCCGTGCCCCTTGCATCGCCGAGCAGCGCCGACAGGTCCTCGATCAGGGCGCGCGTCGGGCGCACCGCGTGCACGCCGCAGGGCCGGCCCTGGCCATCGACCCAGCCCGGGCGCACGCCGCGCACGAAGAGCATCAGCACGCCGCCGACATGGCGGTCGAAGTCATAGCCGGCCAGCCGGCGGCCCAGGTGGCGGTGCAGGGCCACCGCATACAGCAACGCCTGCAGCTCGTAGCCATGCTCGGCCATCGCCCGCGCCAGGCCCGGTGCGGCGTAGTCGGCCGCGGTGTGGCCCAGGTGGTTGGACTTCCAGTCGACGATGTACCAGCGGCCCTGGTGCTCGAACACCAGGTCGATGAAGCCGCGCAGGTAGCCGCGCAGCGTTGCGAAGCCCGGCACCGGCGCGGCCATGCCATGCGCGTGCAGCGTGGCGGCGAGCGCCGATGCGGCGAGGCGCGCCACCGGCAGGTTGAATTCCCACTCGACCAGGCGCCGCGTGGCGGGCACGGTGTGCAACTGCAGCCCGGGCTGCAGCGGCGTGTGCAGCACGTCGCCCAGCAGGCGCAGCAGGCGGCGCGGGCGGCGCAGCGTCTCGTCGGCAGCGGCCGGCGGCTGCGGGTGGCGGCGCAGCGCCTGCGCCACCGCGTCGGGCCAGGTGGCGGGGTCGGCAAAATCGGCCTGCTCGAAGACCGCGTGCAGGCATTCACCGGCGGCCGGGCCGCGCGGGAAGGCGAGGATGTCGTCGTCGTCCGCGGGCGCGGCGGCGGCCGCCCCGGCCACGGCTTCATCGGGCGCCAGGGTGTCGTCGTGGTCGCGTGCCGCGCCTTCGTGGCGCAGGCCGCGCACCAGGCTGCTGTAGCTGCCCACCCACCAGGCGGTGGCCACGGGCGGCGGCGCGGGCAGCGCGGCCAGTGCCTCGGGTGCGGGCCCCTGCGGCGGCAGCGGCGGCACCGGCTGCAGCGGCAGCGGCTGCAGGTCGACCTGCGGCGCCTGCGCGGCCGCCAGCGCGGCCCAGGCGGCGGTGATGGCATCGGGTGCCAGGGGTTGCCTGGCCAGCGTGGCCGGGTCGCGGCCGGCACCGGCCACGAGCCAGTTCAGCGGCGCGCGGCCGGCTTCGCTGGCGGACTTGCGCGTCACGTAGGGCCCGACCACGAGCACGCAGCGCTGCACCGCGCGCGTCAGCGCCACGTAGACCAGCCGTGCATGCTCGGCGGCGCGTTCCAGGTCCCGCTGCGCCTTCACCACGGCGGGCAGCTTGCCGGGGCGGAAGTCGATCACGGGGCGGCCCTCGTCGTCGTGGTATTCGAAGCCGTCCGACAGGGCATCGGCCGGCCCGGGGTGGCCGTCCCACAGGAAGGGGCAGAAGACGAGCGGATATTCCAGCCCCTTGCTCTTGTGGATGGTGACGATGGGCACCAGGTCGCGGTCGGATTCCAGCCGCAGTTGCGCGGCATCACCGCCGCCGCCGGCCACACGCTGCTGCTGCAGCCAGCGCAGGAGCGCTTCGGGCGCGGCATGCTGCGCGGCGGCTTCCTGCAGTCGTTCGGCCAGGTGCAGCACATTGGTCAGGCGGCGCTCGCCGTCGGGGCGCTGCAGCAGGCGCGGTGCCACCGCTTCCTGCTGCAGCCAGCGCCGCAGCATCGGGCCCACGCCGCGCTGCAGCCAGGTGTCGCGGTAGCCGGCGAAGCGCGTCACATGGGCCAGCAGCGTGGCCTCGTGCTGCGCCAGCGCGTCGATCGTGGTCGCGTCCAGGCCCATCAGCTCGGTGGCCAGCGCGGCGCGCAGCGTGGGCTCGCGCGTGGGCGCCAGCATCGCCGCCAGCACCCGTTCGAGCTCCTCGGCGTCGACGCTGCGGTGCACGTCGGCCTGCGACAGCTCGATGCTGCCCACGCCCTGCGCGGCCAGCGCCTGGCGCATGGCCGCGCCTTGGGCGTGGCTGCGCACCAGCACGGCGATGTCGCCGGCGGCCAGCGGCCGGCCGTCCAGCGTGACCTCGTCGCGGCGCGCGGCGGCCAGCAGCCGCGCCACCTCGCCGGCCACCGCGTGCGCAGCCGCGCGGCGCGCCTCGGCCTTGGTCGGGCTGCCGCCGTCCGCGCCCGGCGGCAGCTGCCACAGCTGCAACGGCGCGCGCGCTGCGCTGCGGTCGATCAAGACCGGCCGTGGCCTGGCACCGGCCACCGCCGGCGGATGGTCGAGGCCCTCGAGCAGGAAGCCGCGCGCGTGGGCACCGAAGATCGCATTCAGGCCGACCAGCAAATCCGCCGTCGAGCGCTGGTTTTCGGCCAGCGATCGGGTGGCCGTGGCGCTGCGCCGCGCCTGCAGGTAGGTGTGCAGGTCGGCATGGCGGAAGCTGTAGATGGCCTGCTTGGGGTCGCCCAGCAGAAACAGCGGCGCGCCGGCCTCGCCATGCAGCGTGTGGAAGATCGCCCACTGCAGCGGGTCGGTATCCTGGAATTCGTCGATCAGCGCCACCGGCCAGCGTGCGCGCAGCGCCTGCGCCAGCGCGGCGCCGCCGGCGCCGGTCAGGCGCGCCTGCAGGTCGTGCAGCAGGTCGTCGAAGGCGACGACGCGGCGCTCGCGCTTGAGCGCGCGCAGCGCCACCGGGCCGTCGGTCAGCAGCTCGCGCAGCAGGGCCAGGCGCTGCGCGGCCAGCGCATCGGCCTGCTGCGCCTGCAGCGCCAGCAGCGTGGCCGCGGTTTCGAAGAAGGGATGCGGCGCGGGGGGCGCCAGGCCCTTCTTGGGCTGCAGCCTGGGCGCCGTCAGCAGGTCGAGCTTGTCGAGCCCGTAGTCGGCCGACGCCGCATCGGCGGCGGCCAGCAACCGGTCCCAGCCTTGTGCGGCAGTGGCCAGCGATTCGGCGTGGTGGCTGCGCGCGTTGAGCCGCGGCAGCGCCTCGCGCACGCGGGCGACGATGGCCTGGCGCCCGGCGGCCCACAGCGCCTGCACCTCGGCAAAGGCCTGCACCAGCGCCGCGCCATCGGCCGCCGGCGGCACGTCCGCGGGCCAGATCGTCCGCGACAAGGGCTTGCCGACCTGGCGCTTCAGCAACGCGGCCCAGCGCGCGGGGGTGTCGCCACGTGCCACCAGCAGCGCCGCCAGCGCCGGGTCCAGCGTGTCGCCGGCGAGGCGCCGGCGCCAGAAATCGTTGACGACCTGCAGCTGCAGCTCGCCGTCGTCGGCCAGCAGCTCGGTCGACATCGGCAGCGCGGCGGCAAAGGGTGTGTCGGACAGCGCGCGCTGGCAGAAGCCGTGGATGGTGAAGATCGAGGCCTCGTCGAAGGTCTGCAGCGCCACCTGCAGCCGCTTCGCCATGTCCTCGTCGGCCAGCCCGCGGCCGCGCAGCGCGCCCAGCAGGCCGGCGACGAAGGGGTCCTGCGCCATCGGGCCGCCGTGCAGGCCGTCGAGCACATCGACCAGGCGGGCGCGGATGCGCTCGCGCAGCTCGGCGGTGGCGGCCTTGGTGAAGGTCACCACCAGCACCTGCGCCAGCGCCAGCCCACGCTCCAGCAGCAGGCGCAGCACCAGGGCGCACAGGTTCCAGGTCTTGCCGGTGCCGGCCGAGGCCTCGATCAGCGTGGTGCCTTCGAGCGGGTCGTGGAAGACGTCGAGCGGCTGCGTGATCATGCCGGCTCCCGTTCCGCCTCGGCGGCCGCCAGGCATGCGCGCAGCGGGTCGAAGACCTGGTGCGCCAGCGCGATGAAGGTCTCGTCGAGCACGTCGTGGCGGCCGCGCAGCGCCAGCCGGTGGGCGGCGTCGGCGCCTTCGGCCCAGCGGCGTTCGCTCGGCGTCCAGGCCGCGGCGGCCCGGGCCAGGTTGTCGCCGCTGTCGACCAGCGCCCAGGCGCTGCGCGGGAAGAAGGGCAGCGGCTCGGCCAGGCCGCGGCGGTACAGCGCCAGCAGCGTGGCCAGCGGTACCTGGGCGTCGGCCACCGGCGCGAAGCGCAGCGTCTCGTGCCGCGCCAGCCACTGCGTCTGCCGCGCCACGCCCGGCGGCGCGGCCAGGCACAGCGCCAGGTGGTGGATCCAGGCCTCCAGCCGGTCGCGCGCGTCGGGGTCGGCGCAGCGCCAGCGCAGCTGGCCTTCGCGGCGCAGACCGGCGAGCGTGATGCGCAGCGTCCACGGTTCACCGTCGATCTCGAACGGCCGCTCGGCCACGCAAGGGTCGAGCGCCGGCGGCTCGGTGGCGGCGCGCACGCGCGCGGCAAAGGCTTCCAGCACCGTCAGCGCCTGCTGCAGCTGCAGCCGGCCCAGCGCGCCGGCCGGCCAGTCGGTGCCGGCCTCGGCCAGGCGCAGCGCGCGCGCGCGGTCGGCACCGGCCAGCAGCGCCGGCAGCAGCCGCTCGGCCAGCGCGCGCTGGCCGGCACCGTCGGCCACCAGCGGTTCGTCGTCCTGCAGCTGATCGGCATCGCGGCGCAGCTCGACACCCAGGCGGCGGCGCAGCAGGTAGCGGCTGGGGTTGCGGAAGAACTCGACCAGCTGCTCGACCGAGACCGTGCGCCATTCGGGGCCGGGCGGCGGCAGCGCCTGGGCGAAGAAGGGGCGCAGCGTGGCGGGGGCGGCTTCATCGTCGTCGTCGTCATCGACCCCGTCATCGGCCTCGTCGTCGGCACCTGCGGTGGACGCGGGCCCGGCAGCGGCCGGCAGCACCGGGGCCGCCAGCGCCTGGCGCAGCGCCGCGGCCAGTTCGCCGTCGTGGCTGCGCAGGCGCGGGTCGCCGTCGACGGCGAAGGCGGCCATCGAGAAGGGCTGCAGCGGGTGCTCCACCACCAGCCGCCGGCGCGCGGCCTGCAGCGCGGCGCGGTCGCCCGGGTCGTCGGCGATGGCCGGCAGCAGCATGTCCAGCAGGTCGGCCACCAGCACCGACGGCGGCAGCGGCGCGTTGTCGCGCACGCTGCGGCCGGTGTGGCTGAGGTGCAGGTGGGTGCGCGCGGCCAGCAGCAGGTCGAGAAAGAGGTTGCGCTCGTCGAGCCGGCGCTGGCGGTCGCCGCGGCGCGGGTGCGCGGCCATGAGGTCGAATTCGGGCGCGCGCGCGGCCGTGGGGAAGGCGCCGTCGTCGAGCCCGATCACGCACACCACGCGGTAAGGCAGGCCGCGCAGGCTGCTCATCGACGACACCGTCACGCTGCCGGTGGGCACGCCGCCGCGCGCCGGGTCGTCCAGGCGCTGCTGCAGCGCCAGCCGCAGCACCGGCAGCGGCAGCGCCTCGGTCAGGCCGGCACGCTGCATCTCGTCACCCAGTTGCGCGATGGCCTCGTGCAGCTCGCGCAGGTCGGGTCGCTCGTCGCCCTGGGCGTCGATGAAGCGGTCGCAGGCCGCGCGCAGCAGTTCGACCCACGCCGCTGGCGGATGCGCCGTGGCCAGCGTGGCCTGCGCCTGCCGCAGCGCGTCGGCAAAGGCCCACAGCCGGCCCAGCACCGCGGCCTGCTGCCCGCCGATATCGGCACCGGGCAGCAGGCCGGCCAGCGGCTCGCTGGCCTGCGCTGGCAGCACATGGCCGAGGAACAGCCGGCTCAGGCCATCGGCCAGCGTGTGGCGCTCGGTGGCCGGCACGCCGAAGCCGTCGCGGTGGGCGCCGTCCAGCCCCCAGTGCACGCCGGCCGCTTGCAGCCAGCCGTGCACCTGCACCAGGTCGTCGTCGTCCAGCCCGAAGCGGCGTGCCACCACCGGCTGCTGCAGCAGCCCGAAGAGCGCGCTCGCCGGCACGCGCGAGGCCAGCAGCGCCAGCAGGTCCAGCAGCGCACGCGCCGGCGCATCGACGCTGCTGCGCGCGCGGCCGGTGATGGCATAGGGGATGTGGCGCGCGCCCGGCACGCTGCCGAAGACGGCATCGACCAGCGGCGCCGTGGCTTCGAGATCGGGCATCACCACCAGCACGTCCGACGGCTGCAGCGTGGCGTCGGCCGCGAACAGGCCGAGCAGCCGGTCGTGCAGCACCTCGAGCTCGCGCGTGCGCGAATGGCAGACATGCAGCTCCAGGCTGCGGTCGTGATCGGCCAGCGTGATCGAGCCGGGCTCGATCGGCTGCAGGTCGAGCAGGGCGTTCTGCAGATGCGCCAGCAGCGTGGTGCCCGGGTGCGGGCGGTAGTCGCCGTCGTCGGCCACCTCGACGCCGGCGGCGTCGCCGCCGAGGTCGACCAGACCATCCACCAACGCCTGCGTCTGCTGCCCCCAGGCCGCCAGCAGGCGGTTGCCTTCCTCGTGCCCGGCGTCCAGGCCGCGCGCGGCCAGGTGCACCAGGCGGCGGCGGTCGACCAGTTCGAACCAGTATTCGCGGCAGGGGTTGAGGACATAGACCTCGACGTGAATGACACGCCCCAGCTGCGCCAGCAGCCGCTGGTGCAGCGGCGGCATGGCCGGCAGCGCGAAGACATGCACGCGCGCGGGCACGCCGGCGGCGGCCGCGCGTGCCGGGCCGCCACGCTGCAGCGCGTCGACGAAGGCGGCCACCGGGTGGCGGTCGATGAGGTCGAGGTCGGCGGCCAGGCGCTGCCACAGCGCGGCCTGCCAGGCCTCGTCGACGCCGGCAGCCGCGGGGTCGGCGATGCGCCGGCCGTCGGCCCAGGCCTGCAGCCAGTCGGGGCGGTAGGTGGTGTACTGCTCGATCAGCGCGGCCACACGGCTGGCCAGTTCGAGCCGCATCACCGGGTCGCCGGTGCCCAGGTAGCGCGCCAGCCGCGGATGGCGCGCCACCCAGTCGGCATCGCCGAAGGCGGCATGCACGCGCCAGGTCAGCAGCGCCGGCGCGAACGGAGCCTCGGGCCGGGTGCGCGGTACCAGCGCGGCCACCTGGCGCCACAGCCACTGCGCCAGGTAGTCGAAGCGCAGGTTGGCGCAGATGCCGTCGTGGCGCGCGATGGCCAGCGTCAGCCAGCGGCGCATGGCGGCGCTGGGCACGATCACGGCGCCGACCGCGAAGGGGTCGCCCGGGTGCGCGGCCAGCTCGGCCAGCAGCCGTTCGGCCAGCGCTTCGGTGCGGTTGGAGAAGTGCAGGTTCAGCATCGTCGGGTCTACCGGCGGGCGGGCCCGCAAGGGGCGCCGATATCCGCCGTGCCGGCCGCCACCGCCATCGCCGCCATCAGCCGAACGATCCCATCGGGCCAGGGTAGCTGACCTCTTCGAGGCGGCCGCTGTCGACGTCGTAGATGAAGCCGCGCACGGTCACCGCATCCGGTCCGCTGGTCGGGATCCAGGGGTGATTCAGGATCGACGACATGCCACGGCGCACGTCCCAGCTCAGGCGCTCGATATTGTTCTCGTCGCGCGGGGCGTCCAGCGGCTCGATCGCGCCGCGCAAGGCATGGAAGGCCGACGGCGTCGACGCGCAGCGGCCACAGCCCATGAAGGCGCGCCCGGTGGCCTGGCCCAGCAGCTTCCCGGCTGCCGGGTCGCCCTCGAGGCCGGTCCTGAGCAGGTCGTCGGTGAAGGCGAGCATGCCGCAGCGGGTATGGTGGATGAGGACGATTTCGTTGGTGTCGAGCAGGTGGTGCGAGATGATGAGGCAGCGGATGGCATCGTCGGTCACCACGCCACCGGCGTTGCGGATGATGTGCGCCTCTCCGGTCTGCAGGCCCAGCAGGTCCTCGACGTCGAGCCGGGCGTCCATGCAGGCCACGACGGCCAGCCGCCTGGCCGGCTGGATCGGCTGCGGGCCGGGGTGTGTCGGCTGGTGCATCGCCTGCCCGGCGGCATAGCGCTGGTTGTTGGCCAGGCATCGTTCGGTGACGGATTGAGCCATGTCCCTGTCTCCCGGTGGGGGTCGGGACGCGCTGCGCAGGTCGCGGGCCGGCGCGTCCATGCGGCCCGTCGGCGCATCGTACGTGGGCGGCCGCTTGCCGTCTGCCGTGGCGTCGTCGGTGTGGTGCCGAGGTGGTCGGCCGGCGCCACGCCAGCGGGCTGCCGGCCCCCGCACCTGGGGCACATTCCGCGCCGTCCCGCACCATCCCCATCGCGCCATGCACCCTTCGTTCGCCGCGCCTGACACCCGGCATGCCCACGGGCGAGAGATTCCGGCCCCGGGCCGGCCGGCGACGACATCGAGGTCGTCGAGGCGCTGCAGCCGCCGCGGTTTGACCGGCCAGGCTTGCGGACGCGTTGGCCGGGGTCTTCGACGCGTCGCCGGGCAAGGTCTGGGTTCGCTTGTCCATGCATTCGTCCACCTCGTACGCCGAGAACGGTGTCGCGCAGGACCCGATCCAGAACCTGGCCCTTGTGCGGGTGCTGCACGCCGACCTGCCCGCGGTCGAGCGGCTCGCATCGCAAGCACGAGCCAGCGCCCTTGCCGTGGGACTTTGCCTCGGGCGGCCGTCCGAGCGGGTTCATATCGAGTTCGCACCACCCGGGGCCGGAGGGACCCCAACATGGTCTGCCGAAGGCCCCAGGCCGCGCACCGGATGTCGACGGCGCGGCCGGGGACGATCGGCGCCGACGGCGTTGACCGCGGCACCATTCGGAAGTGCATGTGCGCCTGCCGGGCGGCGCCGTGGTCGTCGCGGTCATCACCAGATCGAGTGTCAGCGGCATGCGTCTGCACCCGGGCGACGACGTCACCGCCATGTTCAAGGCCTCGAGCGTCTTTCTCGCCATCCCGGTGTAGTCGAACGGCACGATCGGGACGCGATCCGAACGGTACGCGCGCGGCCTGGCGGCACGACGCCACACAGGCCGCAGCGCCGCCGGAGCGCTACATCAGCGCGGGTGCCCTTGTCGATAGGCACGCAGCAGCATAGGCGCAGAAGCCACGGCGGCGGCACCGAAGCCGAACGCCGGGATTAGGCTCGTGACGACCTCGCCGCGGCCCTCGGAGTCGTGCGACCGCATCACGACCTTGATCCCGGAGACCGCCACCATGTCGAACCCACTTCGCCTGACGGCGCTCGTCGCTTGCCTCGCGATCGCGCCCACGGCTTTCCCGCAGAGCGCACCGCGCGACGTGCGCGTGCACGCCGCCGGCAGCCTTCGCTTGGCCCTGAACGACAGCGCCGCCGCCTTCGAAGCCGCGCAACCGGGCGTCAAGGTCACGCTGACGTACGGGCCCTCGGGCCTGCTGAAGGACCGGCTCGCCGGCGGCGAGTCCAGCGATGTCTTCGCGTCGGCAAACCTGAGCCACCCCGAAGCCCTGGCCGCGGCCGGCAAGGCCGGCCCGGTGCAGCGCTTCGCGCGCAACGCGATGTGCGCGCTGGTGCGCCCCGGGCTCGACGTGACGTCCGACAACCTGGTGCAACGCATGATGGATCCGGCGCTGAAGCTGGGCGTGTCGACGCCGCGTGCCGACCCGGCAGGCGACTATGCGGTGCAGGTATTCGAGCGCATCGAGAAGAGCGGCGTCGCCGGAGCCGCGGCCACACTCTCGGCCAAGGCGCTGCAGCTGACGGGCGGGCCGAATTCGCCGCCGCCGCCGGCCGATCGCAGTGTCTACGGTGCGCTCGTCTCGCAGGGCGCAGCCGACCTCTTCCTCACCTACTGCACGAACGCCGTCGCGGCGGTGCGCGAGCATCCGGGCCAGTACAGCGTGCCCGTGCCCGAGGCGATCAACGTCAGCGCCAGCTATGGCGTGACGGTCCTGAATGCCGCACCCGACGATGCCCGCCGCTTCGTCGACTTCCTGCTGTCTCCGGCCGGCCAGGCGGTACTCGCGCGACATGGATTCGCGCCGCGCTGAGCCCACCTCCATGCCCCGAACCCGCCCGCCGGATCGAGCAGGATGCCAATTCACGCCGCGGCCGCAGCGCTGGCGATGAGCGTATCGGCATGGGCCTGCCCCACTGCTGTGCAGCCCTGCTCCGCGAGCGCGGTCTTGACCGTGCAACGGACCAACCAGCCGGCTCAGACCATGGAGTGTGTCGCGCTGGCGGCGCTGGCGGCGCTGCACCAGACCGCACTCGCCCAGCGCAAGACGGTCGCGTCGAGCGGCAGCGGCGCGGCCGATCGAGCCGCGGTGTAGACGGGCGTGCTGCTGTGGGATCCGCTTGCGCAGACCGGCTTCGCCTCTGCAACCGACCGCGGTGCAAGGACGAGCATCGTCGAGGCCGTCGCCAGCGACGGTTGTCGTGCAGTCTCGCGCTGGGGCGAATTGTTCAACAGCGCCGTCGACGAGCAGGCAGTGGTCATCACTGTCAACGACCGCAGGTCGGCGGCCGCCGTGCCTGGCAACGGCCGCTGGGAGGTCCGCGCCAAGGCCAACCGCGAGGGCGCTGCGTCGTGCCCAGACCCGGCCCTTGTCCGACGCTGGGGGCGATGGGGCTGAACGACCGCATCTCGTCGGTGCGCGCGCTGCGAAGCCGCGACCGCATCGACGATGCGCGCCCTGCACCGGTGGCAGCCGACTGCCGTCGGCGCCGGGGCGAGCGGCTCGTCGAGGCCGAGGTCGCCTCGGTGTATGCCATGGCGGGGTGGCGCGACCCGCGCTGCAACCAGGTGTCGGCGGCGGCGCGCCCCGACCATTGGGACGTGACCTACGACTTCCGCGGCCAGGAGCACCATGTCCAGTTGATGACGCCACCGGGCCGGACGGTCACCGTCAATCGCCAGGGCGAACCGCGGCAGTGACGCAGCGGGCTGCCGTGACCGGATGACCCCGGCACGGCAAGCGCCGGCGCCATCAGGGCACCGGCCGCCCCGGCCCCAGCGTGCCCTGCGCGCGCGCCGACACCCAGGCGTAGAGGTCGACGATGTGGGCCTGCACGGTCGGCTCGCCCTGCCAGGCGGGCATGGTCATGCCGCCCTGGCGGCGCTGCTCGATCTCGGTGATCAGCGCGTCGCGCGCCGCGCCGTCGCCGCGGGCCTGGCCCGCGGGCAGCGGCCAGTCGTAGCGGTTGAGCACCAGGCTGACGAAGCGGCGCGAGCCCATGTCGCGCACGCGCGGCAGCAGGTCGGGGCCGCGCGAGGTGCCGGTGGCATCGGCGCCATGGCAGGCGGCGCAACGCTCCTGGAAGACGCGCCAGCCGGCGTACAGCGAGCCCGGCGGCCTGGCGCGCTCGGCGACCTCCTTTGCGGCCTGGCGGTTCTGCCATTCCACGGCGCAGCCACCCAGCCCCAGCGTGGCCAGCAGCAGCGCCGCCAGCGGCAGCATGCGGGTCGCGGCCGTCTTCCTGTTCCTCAGCATCGTCGTCACCTCCGACGGCGACTGTACCCGCCGCGCCCCGGCAGCCCGCCGCCTAAGATGCCGCGGTGCCGTCCCGCGTCATCCTCTTCGGTGCCTTCGATCGCCACAACCTCGGCGACCTGCTGTTGCCGCACATCGCGGCGGCGCTGCTGCCGGGGCGGGACCTGGTCTTCGCCGGTCTCGCCGAGCGCGACCTGCGTCCCTTCGGCGGCCATGCGGTCGCCGCGCTGTCGCGGCTGGCGCCCGAGCCGCCGGCCACGCTGATCCATGTCGGCGGCGAGATCCTGACCTGCACCGCCTGGCAGGCGGCGGTGATGCTGCTGCCGCCCGCGCAGCTGCAGCCGACCATCGCCTACCTGGAGGCGCGGCCGGCCGAACGCGACGCCTTCGTGCGCGCATGGCTCGGCACCGAGGCGCAGGCGCCCTATGTCGCCTCGCGCCGCCGGCATGCGGGCCTGCAGCGGGTGATCCACGCAAGCATCGGCGGCGTCGAGCTGGACCGCGCCGACGCCGCGCTGCGCGCCGAGGTGCTGGCCGCGCTGCGCGAGGCCGATGCGGTGGCCGTGCGCGACAGCCGCACGCTGGCGCACCTGTCCGCGGCCGGCATCCCGGCGCGCCTGCTGCCCGACCCGGCGGTGATGGTGGCCGTGCTGTTCGGCGACCGCATCCGCGCCCGGGCCGGCGACGGCGAGGTCGCCCAGGTGCGCGGTGCCTTCGCGCAGGGCCATCTGGCCGTGCAGTTCAGTGCCGATTTCGACGACGACGCCACGCTGGCCACGATGGCGGCGCAGCTGGATGTCGTCGCCGCCCGCACGGGGCTGGGCGTGGTGCTGTTCCGCGCCGGGGCCGCGCCCTGGCACGATGACCTGGCCGGCCTGCAGCGCGTCGCCGCGGGGCTGCGGCCCGGCGCGGTGCATGTCTTCGAATCGCTCGACCTCTGGGACCTGTGCGCGCTGATCGCCAGCAGCCGGGGCTTCTGCGGCAGCAGCCTGCACGGCCGCATCGTCGCCAGCGCCTTCGGCCTGCCGCGCCTGAACCTGCGCGTGCCGACGGCCGGCGGCCGTGCGGGCAAGCAGGCGGCCTGTGCGGCGACCTGGGACGACAGCAGCGGGCCGGCCGTGGTCGATGTCGGGGACCTCGCCGAGGGCCTGCAGGCCGCGCTGGCGGCCACGCCCGCGCTGCTGCACCGGCAGGCGCAGCGGCTGGCCGCGGCCTATCGCCAGGGCTTTGCCGGGCTGTGTGCCGGCCTGGCTTGATGCGGCTTCAGCGCACCACGGTGCGCGACTGCTCGCGCAGGTACAGCGGCAGGTAGTAGAAGGACGCGATCGCCTTGCCGGTGGAGCCCGATCCCTTCCAGCCGCCGAAGGGCTGGTAGCCCGGCCAGGCGCCGGTGGTGGCGCCCTGCGCACGGTTGGCGTAGGTGACGCCGGCCTCGATGTGGTCGTGGAACCAGGGCACCTCGTCGGCGGCGCCGTAGAAGCCGGCGGTGAGGCCGACGTCGCTGGCATTGGCCAGGCGCATGGCCTCTTCCTTCGAGCCCACGCGCTGCAGCATCAGGATGGGCAGGAAGAGCTCCTGCTGCCACAGCGGGTGCGCCGCCGGCGCCTCGGCCAGCACCGGGCTGACGTAGTAGCCATGCGCCAGCTCGCCTTCGGCCGGCACCGTGCCGCCCGCCAGCAGCGTGGCGCCGCCCTCGCGCAGCTGCTGCACATGACGGCGGTAGTGGGCGTGCGCGGCGGCGTTGTTGACCGGGCCCATCCAGTGACGTCGTTCGGTGGGGTCGCCGACGCTGATGGCGCCGGCCTGCGCCTGCAGCCGTTCGATCAGGCCATCGGCCACGGCCTGGTGCACATACAGCCGCGACAGCGCCGAACATTTCTGGCCCGACAGGCCATAGGCCGAGCGCACGATGCCCGCGGCCGCCACGTCGAGGTCGGCGTGCTCGGTGACGATGCAGGGGTTCTTGCCGCCCATCTCGGCGATGCAGGGCCGGGGGTAGCGGCCCGACACGCTCTGTGCCAGCAGCCGGCGGCCGACGGCGACCGAGCCGGTGAAGGTGATGCCGGCGACGTCGGGGTGTTCGCTCAGCGCGCGGCCGATGTCGTCGGCGGCGCCGTGCAGCCACTGGAAGACGCCCGGCGGCACGCCGGCGTCGCGCAGGCAGTCGGCCAGCAGGCGGCCGGCCCAGGGCGTGTGTGTCGAGCCCTTGGCCACCACCACGTTGCCGGTGACCAGCGCCGCGGCCGTCGGCCCGCCCATCAGCGCCAGCGGAAAGTTGAAGGGCGAGATCACCAGCCACACGCCGTAGGGACGCAGCACCGAGCGGTTGGTGGAGACGATGCCGTCCAGCGGGTCGTCGGGCAGCGGTACGTCGAAGCCGTGGGCGCGCTCGAAGTCATCGGCGTACTGGCGGAAGAAATCCACCGTCTCCTGCGCCTCGCCCAGCGCTTCCATGCGGTTCTTGCCGACCTCGAGCGCCAGCGCGGCGGCGATGGTGTAGACGCGCGCTTCCATCACGTCGGCCACGCGGCGCAGCAGCGCGGCGCGCTCGGCCGTCGGGCGTGCGCGCCAGGCCGGGAAGGCCGCCTGGGCGACCTGCAGCGCGCGGTCCACGTCGGCCGGCGTGGCCAGCGCAAAGTCGCCCAGCGTCAGCCGGGTGTCGATGGGCGACACCAGGCGCTGTGTCTCGGCCCGCATGACATCGGCACCGTCCAGGTACAGGCCATGGGCCGCCCCGAGGCCGGTGCGCAGCTGCGCCAGCGCGGCATCGAAGGCGTCGTGCATCGACGCCGGCGGGTTGAACATGGTCGCGTAGGTCAGGCGGAAGGACATGGCGGGGCGCTGTGGTTCAGGGCGGTGGATCAGCCGGGGAAGTGGCGGCTCAGCAGGGCGTCGAGGCGGTCGATGGCATCGGCCAGTTCGGCCTCGGCGATGACCAGCGGCGGCGCCAGGATGATCAGGTTGCCACGCGCCGCGAAGGACAGGCCTTGCGCCATCGCATCCTGCAGCAAGGCCGCCAGCGCGGGTGGCATCTGCGGCCAGGGTGCCAGCGGCGCGCGCGTGCCGCGGTCGGCCACCAGTTCGACGATGGCGAACAGGCCGTCGCCGCCGCGCACATCGCCGATCACGGCGTGGCGCTGCTGCAGCCGCTGCAGGCGCTCGAACAGCCAGCCGCCGAGACGGCGCGAGCGCTCGATCAGCCCTTCGTCACGGTAGGCGCGCACCGCCGCCAGCCCGGCGGCGCAGGACAGCGGGTGGCCGCAGTAGGTGAGGCCGGTGCCCAGCATCTGGTGCTGGATGCGCTCGTAGACGGTGGCCGAGACGATCACCGCACCCAGCGGCGCCGCGGCGCCGGTCAGGCCCTTGGCGCAGGTGATGAGGTCGGGTGCGTGCTCGGGCCCGTGCTTCTGCCACGCAAACCAGTGGCCGCAGCGGCCGAAGCCGCTCATCACCTCGTCGGCGATCAGCCACACGCCGCGCTCGCGCGTGGCGCGGCGCAGCGCCGGCCAGAAGCTGTCGGGTGGCACGATGCCGTTGGTGCCGGCATTGGGCTCCATGATCACGGCCGCGGTGCGCTCGGTGCCGAGTTCGTCGATCTTCGCGCCCACCGCCTGCGCGGCGGCCGCGCCGCAGGCTTGCGGCGTGGCGGTGCCGTAGGGGCAACGGTAGGCATAGGGCGGCGGCACATGGTGCACGCCCAGCGCCTGGGCATCGACGAAGGCCTGCACGCGCGCATCGCCCGACAGCGCCATGCCCATGAAGGTGGCGCCGTGGTACGAGCGGTCGCGCGCGATGACGGCACCGCGCGGCAGCCCGCTGGCCAGGCGCGCGACCTTGATCGCATTCTCGTTGGCGTCGGCGCCGGCCAGGGTGAAGAAGACGCGGCCGCCGCGCAGGCCCGAGACCTCGAGCAGTTCCTCGGCCAGCTCGGCGCGCACGCGTGCACCCCACTGGTTGGTGACGAAGCACAGCTGCGCCGCCTGCTGCTGGATGGCCTGCACCAGCTTCGGGTGCTGGTGGCCGAGCAGGCTGCACTCGGCCAGCGAGCTCATGTCGAGCACGCGGCGGCCGTCTTCCAGGTGCAGCCAGGCCCCCTGGCCGCCGACCACGGTGGGTGCATTCCATCGCGCGGGCACGCACCAGCTGTGCAGCACGCTGTCGGCTTCGTCATTCATCGGCACCGGGTCCGCCGTGCAGACCCTTCGTGGAGAGGGCCCGCATGCTGGCGAAGCGAGGCGCCGGCGTCAATCGGTGCCGGCGCCGTTACGATGCGCGGGCGGCAAAGTGGCCCGATGAACGCGCGGGCCGGAGGAATCGACGATCATGAAGACAGCGATCGCCTTGCGCCACCTGGCGTTCGAGGATCTCGGCCTCATCGCACCGTGGCGCCGGCGCCTGGCCTGAGCATGCCGGCGCGCGTTCGATCCGTGCTCGTCGGCCGCGTGCGGCCGCTGGGGCCCACCGTCAGCGGCATCGACAAGCGGCCGGTGAGCGGGCCGCAGCGCGTCGAGCGCCTGGGATTGGTCGGCGATGAGCAGGCCGACCTGCGCGTGCACGGCGGCGAGGACAAGGCCGTGCTGTGCTATGCGTGGTCGAACCAGGACCATTGGCGTGGCGTCCTGCCCGATCAGCCCATGCTGCACGCAGCGGGCGCGTTCGGCGAGAACCTGAGCATCGACGGGCTCGACGAGCATGACGTGTGCATCGGCGACCGCTGGCGCATCGGCAGCGCACTGTTCGCGGTCACGCAGGGGCGGCAGCCCTGCTTCAAGCTCAACCTGCGCCTGGGCATCGCCGACATGGCGGCGCGCGTCCAGGCCAGCCTGCGCACGGGCTGGTACCTGCGCGTGCTGGAACCGGGCTGGGTCGAGGCCGGCGACGCCTGCGAACGCATCGACCGGCCGCACCCCGCGCACACCGTGGCCAGCGTGATGGCGATGATCCGCGATCGCGAGACCCGGCCGGACAGGCTCGAGGCCGTGCTGGCGCTGCCGCTGCCGCCGAGCTGGCGCCAGCTCTTCGAGCGGCGGCGCCAGACGGGGCAGGCCGAGGACTGGTCTCGGCGCCTGCAAGGCAGCCCCGGCCAGCCGGCACCGCCCGGACGCTGACGGGGCTCAGCGCATGCCGGCGCAGTTGGCGTAGAAGGTCGTCGTCGCCGGCCAGTCCGAGAAGATGCCCAGGATGCCGACATCACGCGCCAGCACGTCCAGCACCGTGAACATGTCGCCTTCGCGGCGGATCGCGCTGTCGAAGCCCCGGTAGCAGAAGCCGTTGTTGCCATCGGCCAGGATGCCCGAGCGCCTTGGACAGCTGCAGCGCCGCCAGCGTCGGCTGGTCGACCACGGCATCGGCATCGGCATCGTCCAGGTAGACCGCCTGGCGGCCGCAGGCGGGCTCGTGGTCGACCCAGTACAGCACGTCGGGCTGGTGGAAGGACTGCGGCCACACCTTCGACGGCGGCACGCCGGCCGCCTCGGACTCGTCGACCAGCTTCTGCGCATGGCGGCAGACCAGTTCCTTGTCCTTGGTGAAGGCGACGTCGCACGCCACGATGCCGGCGCCCAGGGGCATGCCGATGCCGGCGTCTATCCCTCACCGGGCCCGGGCGAGCCGCTGGTCGGCCAGCTCGACAGTTTGGTGATCGGCCACGGACGGTTCTTCAGCGCCGCCAAGGCGGGCAGCGCCAGCACCTGATCCAGCCGCACCGTGAGTTCCTCCTGCCGCCGGCTGGACATGAGGAAGTCCCAGAAGGCGCGGAAGCTCCGGCCCTGGGCGGAGTCGCCGATGGCATCGCGTTCGCCCATGATCTCGTCGAGCAGCGCGCCCTTGGTGCCTTCCCGGAGCGGGATCTTCTCGCGCACCTTGCGGTCGAGCTGGCGGATGTTGTGCTCCACCTCGCGGAAGTCGGCCAGCAGCTCGCGCGCAAGCTGCTGGAACTGCTGGACGCGGCCCTTGACCGGCGGGTCGTCCAGCAGCGGCTCGTCACCGGCCAGCACGCGGGCGATCTCGGCGTCCAGCTCGTCGCGCTTGCTGCGCAGGTCGTCCACGCGCTTGACCGGGTCGGCCGCGGTGCCGGCGCTGATCTGCTCCAGCAGCGCAAACAGCGTGAGCAGGCACGACTCGGTGCCCACGAACGGCTGTTCGGTCAGCGGCAGCAACCAGGCGATGACCTTCTCGGTGGCCGAGGTCAGGTCGAACGCGCCTCGTCCGTACCCGGCTTGCAGTACGTGCGCAGCCAGCCTTTGTCGGGCGCGGCCCAGTCGTTCAGGTGGTCCGGCGCGCCCTTGGGATAGGCCTCCGGTCCCAGCTGCTCGCGCAGGGCAGACAGCACGTCCTCCAGCGACATGGCGAGGTCTGCCTCGCTCATCACGCGCAGTCTCGGCGCCACGGACTCCCGGTGCAGGAAGCTTGCCACCAGCGGCGCGTGCGGCGAGGCCAGCAGCCGCCAGGCGGCGTGGCGGTCGCGCAGGGTGGCGAGGGTGGCGTGGTCCATGGCCGGCTGCGATGATGGATCGGCGGCGTCTGGCGGACGGGCGCCAGCCCGGCAAGGGGAAGATTCCGGCCGCGGTTGGAGCCCGGGAGCGCACGAGCCCCGGCCGGGAAGGGCGAACCGGGCAAGAAAAAAGCCAGGCCCTCACATCGATGACGGCCTGGCTTTCAAAACGGTGGTGGAGAGGAGGAGGATCGAACTCCCGACCTTCGCATTGCGAACGCGACGCTCTCCCAGCTGAGCTACCCCCCCACGCGAGGCGGAGATGATAGCAGCTCCGCCACGCCCGGCCGCGGCGGCTCGGGGCTGGCGGTGAGTTGCGACTACCATCGGCCGCCTCGACCAACCGGAGACTCCTCGATGCGTCGTGCCAACGACCCCGCCTGGCTGGAGCAGCAGTACGACAACCGCGCCCGCGTGCCGGACCATGCCAGCCATTTCCAGAAATGGGCGGCGGCGTCGGCGCACACGCGCGCACACGCGCCCTGCGTGCTCGACGTGCGCTATGGCGACGGCCCCAGCGAGACGCTGGACGTCTTTCCGACCACGGTGCCCGGCGCGCCGGTGCTGGTGTTCATCCACGGCGGCTACTGGCGCTCGCTCGACAAGGCCGACCATTCCTTCGTGGCGCCGTCCTTCACCGCCGACGGTGCGCTGGTGCTGGTGCCCAACTACGCGCTGGCACCTGCCGTCACCCTCGAGGACATCACGCTGCAGATGGCGCGTGCCGTCGAGTGGGCGTGGCGCCACGCCGCCGAGCATGGCGGTGACCCCTCGCGCATCGTCGTCGCCGGGCATTCGGCCGGCGGCCACCTGGCGGCGATGATGCTGTCGTGCCGCTGGAAGCAGCTGGCCGACGACCTGCCGGCGCAGCTGGTGCAGGGCGCGCTGTCGCTGTCGGGCCTGTACGACCTGGAGCCGCTGCGCCATACGCCCTTCCTGCAGGCCGACCTGCGGCTGACGCCGGCGTCGGTCAGGCGGCTGAGCCCGGCCTTCTTCCCGCGGCCCCGGGGCAAGCTGGTGACGCTGGTGGGTGCGCTGGAGAGCGAGGAGTTCCAGCGCCAGAACCAGCTCATCCGCGACGTCTGGGGGCCCACCGCGGTGCCGGTGTGCGCCACGGTCGAGGGTGCCGATCACTTCACGATCCTCAGACACCTGGCCGACCCCGATTCACACGTGCACGCGCTCGGCCGCCAGTTGCTGGGGCTGGGCTGAACATGAGCCTCGACGCGGCTGTCGCGTCCGCCTATCGTTGAGACGTATCAAATTGGATCCATCAATGGGCTGCATAGAAGCTTTGTATTGGCCCTGTCGCGGACACTGCGCTAGCGTATTTGTCGGTCGCACCTGCCAAGGGGTGCATCCCGACCGACTCACGACAAGGAGCAAGTCATGGCATTGAAGGGCTCGAAGACCGAACAGAACCTGAAGGACGCCTTCGCCGGCGAATCGCAGGCCAACCGCCGCTACCTGTATTTCGCGAACAAGGCCGACGTGGAAGGCCAGAACGACGTGGCGGCGCTGTTCCGCTCCACCGCCGAAGGCGAGACCGGCCATGCCCACGGTCACCTCGAATTTCTGGAGAACGGCTCGGGCGACCCGGCCACCGGCCTGCCCATCGGCAACAGCCGCCAGAACCTGATGGCCGCCGTGGCCGGCGAGACGCACGAGTACACCGACATGTACCCGGGCATGGCCAAGACGGCGCGCGAGGAAGGCTTCGACGAGATCGCCGACTGGTTCGAGACGCTGGCCAAGGCCGAGCGCTCGCACGCCAACCGCTACCAGAAGGCCCTCGACGCGCTGGTGGATTGATTCGGCACCCGAGTTGAACCACAAGGGGCTTCGTGCCCCTTGTTCGTTTCAAGACCCCACGGTCCACCCAACAGGCAGGCACCCCATGCGCGAAGGCAACCTCGAAGCGCCGACCCGGCACCCGATCGACTGGAAGAGCCCCGATTTCTACGACGAATCCAAGGCCATGGCCGAGATGGAACGGGTGTTCGACATCTGCCACGGCTGCCGCCGCTGCGTGAGCCTGTGCCAGAGCTTCCCCAACCTGTTCGACCTGGTGGACGCCACCGACGATGGCGAGGTGCACGGCGTCAAGAAGGACGACTACTGGAAGGTCGTCGACCAGTGCTACCTGTGCGACCTGTGCTACATGACCAAGTGCCCGTATACGCCGCCGCACGCGTGGAACCTGGACTTTCCGCACCTGATGCTGCGCGCGAAGGCGATCAAGCATGCCAAGGGGCAGGTGAAGGGCAGCGAGCAGCTGCTGGCATCGACCGACGTGCACGGCCAATTCGCCGGCATCCCCATCGTCGTCGACATCGTCAACAAGGTGAATTCGACGAAGACGATGCGCGGCCTGATGGACAGCCAGCTCGGCGTGCACCCCGACGCCTGGATGCCGGGCATGGCGCCGCAGCGCTTCCGCTGGGGCAAGAACATGGCCAACCCGTCGTTCACGGTGACCAACGGCGAGCGCACGCCGGGCAAGGTGGCGATCTATGCCACCTGCTACGTCAACTACAACGAACCCGGCATCGGCAACGACCTCATCAAGCTGCTCGACCACAACCAGATCCCGTGGGAGATCGTCGAGAAGGAGCAGTGCTGCGGCATGCCCAAGCTCGAGCTCGGCGACCTGCCGGCGGTGGAGCGCGCCAAGGACGCCAACATCCCCGTGCTGGCCAAATATGCGCGCGCGGGCTGGGCCATCGTCACCCCGGTGCCCAGCTGCACGCTGATGTTCAAGCAGGAACTGCCGCTGATGTTTCCCGACGAGGCCGACGTGCAGCTCGTCAAGGCATCGATGTGGGACCCGTTCGAATACCTCACCGCGCGCAACCGCGACGGCCTGCTGAAGACCGATTTCAAGCAGGCGCTGGGCCGCGTGAGCTACCACATCCCCTGCCACGGCCGCGTGCAGAACATCGGCCGCAAGACCGAAGAGATGCTCAAGCTGGTCGGCCAGACGGTCGAGGTCAAGCTGACCACCGTCGAGCGCTGCTCGGGCCATGCCGGCACCTACGGCGTGAAGACGCCCACGCACCCGATCGCGATGAAGATCGGCAAGCCGGTCTTCAAGAGCATGGCCAAGGACGAGCCCGACTACATCGGCAGCGACTGCCCGATGGCCGGCCACCACATCGCGCAAGGCATGCAACAGGCCGGCACGCCGGCCAGGGCCGTGCAGCACCCGATCAGCCTGGTGCGCATCGCCTACGGCATCGAGTGAATCACCCGCTGGAGTTCGAGATGACCATCACCCGCGACAGCCTCCTGACGCTGGAGGCCTATTCGAAGATCCGCAAGAGCAGCAAGCCCGAGGCCATCGCCCACCGCAAGCGGCGCAGCGTGGCGCTGGGCGAGCACATGACGCTGCAGTTCGAGGACGAGCAGACCATCCGCCGGCAGATCCAGGAGATGCTGCACATCGAGAAGATCTTCGACGAGGAGGGCATCCAGTCCGAGATCGACGCCTACGGGCCGCTGGTGCCCGATGGCAGCAACTGGAAGGCGACGATGCTGCTGGAATATCCCGATCCGCACGAGCGCAAGCGCGAGCTGGCGCGGCTGATCGGCGTCGAGGACCGCCTCTTCGTCGAGGTCGAGGGCCAGGGCCGCGTCTATGCCATCGCCGACGAGGACCTCGACCGCGAGAATGCCGAGAAGACCAGCTCGGTGCACTTCGTGCGCTTCGAGTTCGGCGATGCGCAGCGCCAGGCCATCCGCGCCGGCGCGGCGGTAAAGATCGGCTGCGACCACACCAACTACCCGGCGCATGTGGCCGTGGCGCCGGAGACGCTGGCCAGCCTGGCGGGCGACCTCAGGGCTTGAGCAGAGAAGCCCGCGCCAGCGCTGCCGCCAGCCGGCGCCCGCGCCACCAGGCGTGGCCGCTGTAGACCGCCAGCCCGGCCCAGATGAGCACGAAGCCGGCCAGCCTGGCCGGCTGCATCGGCTCGCCGAACACATGCACGCCGAGCAGGAACTGCAGCGTCGGCGACAGGTATTGCACCAGGCCGACGGTGGCCAGCGGCAGCCGGCGCGCGGCGGCGGCAAAGAACAGCAGCGGCAGCGCCGTCAGCGGCCCCGACAGCCACAGCCAGCCGTTGAGCGCCCAGTCGCCGCGCGCCATCGCGCCGCCGGGCTGCAGCGTGAACCACACCAGCAGCGGCAGGACCAGCGGGGCCAGCAGCAGCGTTTCCAGCGTCAGCCCTTCCAGCGCGCCCAGGCTGCCGGTCTTGCGCATCAGGCCGTAGATCGCGAAGCTCACCGCCAGCATCAGCGCCACCCAGGGCACGCGGCCGCCCTGCAGCGTCAGCCACAGCACGCCGGCGGCGGCCAGTGCCACCGCCAGCCACTGCGCCGGCAGCAGCCGCTCGCGCAGCACCAGCACGCCCAGCAGCACGCTGACCAGCGGATTGATGAAATACCCGAGGCTGGCGTCCAGCACCTGGCCGGCCGTCACGGCATAGACATAGACCAGCCAGTTGACGCTGAGCAGCAGCGCGCTGCCGGCAAACAGCAGCCACTGCCGCGGCTGCCCTCGCAGCCCTCCCAGCCAGGCCCAGCGGCGCAGCAGCGCCAGCACACCCAGCAGAAAGACCAGCGACCACGCCGATCGGTGCGCCACCAGCTCCAGCGGTGGCACGCTGGCCAGCTGGCGCAGGTACAGCGGAAACAGGCCCCAGATGCCGAAGGCGAGGAAGGCGAAGATCAGGCCGGGGTTCATGGCGGCGGCATTGTCGCCGGCGACCTGGCGCGGCAGCGGCGACGCGCGGGTGCTGTCGTGGTATGAACCGGCCTCGGCGGCCGCTGCCGCCGCCGGATAGCCGGAGCCGAATATGCCGCCTTGCTTCATCGACCGCGCCGACGCCGGGCGCCAGCTGGCCGCGCGGCTGGCGCTGGAACCCCTGCCGCCGCCCATCGTCGTGCTGGCGCTGCCGCGTGGCGGCGTGCCCATCGGCACCGAGGTCGCGCGCCGCCTGGGCGCGCCGCTGGACCTGCTGCTGGTGCGCAAGATCGGCGCACCCTGGCAGCGTGAACTGGCGGTGGCCGCGGTGGTGGAAGGCGACGGCCCCGAGGTCGTGATCGACGAAGAGACGCTGGCCGCCAGCGGCGCCAGCCCGGCCTATGTGCAGCAGCAGGCGAAGCTGGAATGGCGCGAGATCGAACGCCGCCGTGCGCGCTACCTGCAGGGCCGCGCGCGGCCGGCGTTGGCCGGCGCCACGGTGGTGGTGGTCGACGACGGCATCGCCACCGGCACCACGGTGCGCGCCGCGCTGCAGGCGCTGCGGCGGCGCGCACCGGGGCGGCTGGTGCTGGCGGTGCCGGTGGCGCCGCGCGACACGCTGGCCTGGCTGGCCGGCGAGGTCGACCAGCTGGTGTGCCTGGCCACGCCAGAACCTTTCCATGCGGTCGGCCCGCACTACCGCGATTTCCACCAGGTCGAGGACGACGAGGTGATCGCGGCGCTGGATGCCGCCGCCGGCAGCGCTACTTCAGGTAGCCCCAGGCCTTGAGCCGCCCCTGCGCATGGGTGGCGGCCTGGCCTTGCGCGCCGCCCTGCAGGAAGCCGGCATATTCGCGCGCCGCCGCCTGCTGGTTGCCCATGCCTTCCAGTGCCACGCCCTTGAGGAAGCGCGTGCCGGGGTCGCCGGGCAGCAGGCGGTCGTAGGCCTGCAGGTCCTCGTAGGCGCCGCCGGGGTCGCGCAGGCCGAGCTTGAGCGAAGCGCCCAGCTTGGCGGCCTGCGCCTCCTGCGGGTAGATCTGGCGCGCGGCGTCGGCATAACGGCGCGCCTCCTGCAACCGGTTCTGCGCCGCCAGGCATTGCGCCATGCGCACGTTGGCGGGGTAGTCGCGCGGCGTGCTGCGCAGCGCGGCCTCGAACTGGCCCTGCGCATCGGGCAGCGCCTTCCTGCTCATCGCCAGTTCGCCGTTCTGGCAGGCATCGATGGTGGGCTTGATGCGGCGCAGCGAGGCCGTGCGGTCCATGAAGCGCTCGCGCCCGGCCGGTGCCGACGCGCTGGCGGCATATGTCGAATCGGCCAGGCGGCGCGCCGTCTGCAGCCGCTCGTCGCTCATCGGATGCGACGAGAACATCGTCTCCAGCAGCCCCGGCCTGGACTTCTGCTCGCTCACCAGCAACTGGTGCAGCCGCGTCATGCCGCTGGCGGGGTAGCCGGCCCTGACGAGGTACTCCTGCCCCAGGGCATCGGCCTCGCGCTCGTTGTCGCGTGAATAGCTGGCCAGCAGCGCACTGGCGCCGACCATGCCGCCGATGGCCACCGCCGGCGCCCAGCGCGAATCGCCGGCCGCTGCCACCACCGCCACCGTCACCACCGCCACCTGCGCCAGCATCGCCTGGCCCTGGCGCTGCGCGGCGTGGCGCGCATTGACGTGACCCATCTCGTGGCCCAGCAGCGCGGCCAGTTCCGACTCGTCCTGCAACTCGGTCATGATGCCGCGCGTGACGCCCATCGCCCCCGCCGGGAAGGTATAGGCATTGACGTAATTGGCGCCCAGCACGCGCGTGCTGTAGGGCATGTCGCGCCGCTGCACATGCGGCTGCAGGCGGTCGGCCACCTCGTCGACATAGCGGTTGACGCCTTCGTCCTGCACCGCGCCCAGGTCCTGCGAGAACTGGTGCGGCGACTGCTGGCGGTCGACCTCGCGTTCCTGCTCGGGGCTCATGCCGACCAGGATCTGGCGGCCGGTGACGGGCGAGGTGGCGCAGCCCTGCAGCGTGGTCACGCCGACGCTGGCGCCGAACAGCCACAGGGCATCGCGGCGGGTGAGGCGGTTGCGCGCCAGGCGGCGGGAGAGGGCGTCGGCGTGGGTCATGGCGGCTCCTGGCTGTCGGGCTGGCTGCGACGATTCTAGGAGCGGCACCAGGCGTCGCCGACGCTTGCAGGGCGCTTGCGTGCCGTCAAGGCACGGGCGGACCGGCGCGCGAAGATGGTCGCGTGACGGTGCCGGGCCCTTTCCGTCGCCTCAGCCAGGAGCCTTGCATGCCCGTCGTCTACCGCCTCGAGACCGCCGGACTCTTTCGTGCCACCACCTGGGGCGACCTGGTCCATCAGTGCCCGCGCTTCGAACCCGCCAGGGCGGCGGAGCACCGCTTCGTGCTGTCGGCGCAGGGTGTCGGTGTCGATCCGCTGGCCCTGGTGGGCACGCTGCGCGAGGTCTGCGCCACGCTCGAATTCTTCCAGGACCACGTGATCGAGAACCAGCTGCCGGAACTGCCGCAGCTCTATGTCGGCATCCGGCTGCACGAGCCGGGGCCGCTGTGGGATGGCTTGTACCCGCTGGAGGAGGTTGCCAAGCGGGTCTTCCGCATGGCCGCCGCTCTGGCGCCGGTGCCTGACCTCAAGGAGGTGCTCGGCGGCCTGGCGCATCGTGCCGGCATCGAGGTCAATCTGCCGGTGCCCTTGCTGGAGGTGTACGAGTTCCACGACGAACATGGCGACGACATCGAGCGCATCCGCGAACTGGCGGCGCATCGCGACGAAGGACGAGGTCCCTGCCTGATCCACCCCGAGCAGTCGCTGGTCGTGATCCTGCACGACCTGAAGCCGCAGGACGCTTGCTCGAGCGTGGCCGAACTGCCGCTGCGGGCCGGCTCGCGTGTGCTGCCCGGCCCGCGGCACGAGGTGCAGGACCATCACGACATCACCTTCGTCGAACTGCGCCGACGCCTGTGGCCGCTGCTGGCGCGCGTGACGACCACGCTGCCCACCTTCGAGCAATGGAAGGCATCCAGCAGTGCCGGCCGGTTGTCGATCCGCCGGCGCAGCCGCATCCTGGCCGTCGACCACGCCTACCTGGACTACCTGCAATCGGTCGATACGCGCGCCGTGGGTGGCGGGCAGCGCGCACAGAAGCTGGCCGCGCTGCTGCACCAGGTGCACGCCTACCGGGACCAGAAGGACGCCGAAGGCGACCACGGCCAGCGTGTGCAGGCCTGCGACCGGCTGCTGCACCAGATCGAGGCCGAGCAGCGCCACCTCGCCTGACGCCCCGACGGCGGTTCGCTGCTCGACCAGCAAGGGACTGCCGCGTCGACGCAGGCATTCCCGTGTTGCCGCGCGGTGGCTGCCGCCGCATCATCGGCGCATGCCGATCCTGGCCTTCACGCCGCAGCTGCGCCGCTTCACCGAGACGCCCGAGGTCAGCACCGGCGCGACCACGCTGCGCGCGGCGCTGGACGCGGCCTTCGCCCTCAACCCGCGGCTGCGCGGCTACGTGCTCGACGACCAGGGCCACCTGCGGCCCAACGTGGTGGTCTTCATCGACGGCCGCCGCAACGACGAGCGCGTGCGCCTGGACGCGCCGCTGCAGCCGGCCAGCCGCGTGCACGTGATGCAGGCTCTTTCCGGAGGATGAGGATCATGGACCACCGCGCCTGGATCGCCACCCGCAAGGGCCTGTTCGAACTGCAGCGCACCGGGCTGGCCTGGCGCATCACCCGCGTGAGCTTCCTCGGCGAGCCGGTGACGATGCTGCTGCCGCCGCAGCCCGACGGCCGCATGCTGGCGGCGCTGAACCTGGGCCACTTCGGCGCCAAGCTGCACGCCAGCGACGATGCCGGTGCCACTTGGCAGGAAGTGACCACGCCCGCCTACCCCGAGCAGCCGGCCGACGCCACCGGCCCCGCGTGGAAGCTGGTGCAGGTGTGGGCGCTGGAATCCGCGGGCGATCGCGTCTGGGCCGGCACCATGCCCGGTGGCCTGTTCGAGAGCCGCGACTTCGGCCACAGCTGGCAGCTCAACCGGGCGCTGTGGGACCAGCCGGGCCGCGCCGAGTGGATGGGCGGCGGCAACCCGGCGCCGGGCCTGCATTCGGTCTGCCTGCACCCCGACCGCCCTGACGAGGTGATGGTCGCGGTCAGCTGCGGCGGCGTCTGGCACAGCGCCGACGCCGGTGCCACCTGGGCGCTGCGCACGCGCGGCATGAAGGCCGCCTACATGCCGCCCGAAGAGGCCGAGAACCCCAACGTGCAGGACCCGCACCGCGTGCAGCGCTGCCCGGCCGCGCCCGAGGTGCTGTGGTGCCAGCATCACAACGGCCTCTGGCGCAGCACCGATGGCGGCTTGCAGTGGCAGGAGCTGCAGGCGCCGGTGTCGACCTTCGGCTTTGCGCTGGCCGTGCACCCGCAAGAGCCCGGCACCGCCTGGTTCGTGCCCGCGGTGGCCGACGAGCGGCGCGTGCCGGTGAACGCCGCGCTGGCGGTCAACCGCACGCGCGACGGCGGCCGCAGCTGGCAGACGCTGCGCCAGGGCCTGCCGCAGCAGCATGCCTACGACCTCATCTATCGCCACGGCCTGGCGGTGGGCGGCGACGGCCAGACGTTGCTGATGGGCAGCACCACCGGCGGGCTGTGGACCAGCTTCGACGGCGGCGACCACTGGAGCGTGGTGTCGCTGAACCTGCCGCCGATCGCGGCGGTGCGGCTGGGGTGAGGGCCATGCGAACCGGCAACCCGCGCCCGATCCGCGATCACCGACGCTGCGGCGCCCGCGCGGGCGCGATGGCCGCGCCGTGAATGCAGCGCCGGTGGGTATCGTGCCGACCTCGCGCACCGGCACGCTGGCGCTGGCGGCGGGGGGGGGGGGGGGGGGGGGGGGGGGGGGGGGGGCGTGCCCGGGGCGCGCGCGGCGCGGGGGGGGGGGGGGGGGGGGCGGCCCGCGTCGGGTGGGGGTGGGGGGCCCATGGGGGGGGGGGGGGGGGGGGGGGGGCGGGGGGGCGGGCGGGGGGCGGGGGCCGGGCGGGGGGGGGGGGGAAGGGGGGGGGGGGGGGGGGGGGGGGGGGGGGGGGGGGGGGGGGGGGGGGGGGGGGGGGGGGGGGGGGGGGGGCCTCGGGGGGGCTGCGGGGGGGGGGGGGGGGGGGGGGGGGGGGGGGGGGGGGGGCGGGGGGCCCCGGGGCGGGGGGGGGGGGGGGGGGGGGGGCCCGGGGGGGGGCGGCGGGGGGGGGGCCGGGGGGGGGGGGCGGCCGGGGGGGGGGGGGGGGCGGGGCGGGGGGGGGGGGGGGCGGGGGCGGGGGGCGGGGGCCGGGGTGGATGCGCCGATCGTCAACCACTTCAGCCCGGTGGCCGCGGTGCGTGCGCTGCAGCGGCCGGTCGATACGCCGATGGTCGGCGGCGAGATCGCGACCGGCGCATCGGCGTCGGCCCGCCACTACTGGCTGGCTGCCTACATCGACCTGCCGCTGGCGCCCGCGTTCGAGCTCGAACTGCCCGCGCTGCGCGCGCAGGACGGCAGCGTGCACCGCTTGCGTCTGGGCTTCGAGGCGCGCACGGTGATGGCGGTGGCGGTGATCAACTGCTGACGGCCTGCACGGCAGCGGACAGGGCCGCGAAGCGTCACCGGCTGTCCTGGCATCTTGTCAGCGCGCCCATTCGTACTGCAGCGACATGATGGTGCCGCGCCAGTAGGGCCTGGGGCCTGCGGGCAGCAGCCAGGCCACCTCGCCCTGCATCGGCACACGCAGGCCGCCGTGCCAGCGGTAGTCGGACCAGCGGCCCTCCCAGGGCGTGGGCACGACGCGTCCGCCCACCGTGCGCCCACGCGCGTCGGCGCGCACGGTGGTGACCAGACCCTCGGCGTCGAAGGTGAAGGTCAGCGTCAGCGTGATCGGTCCGTCGGTCAGCGTGGCGCGCGCGGTGTGGTCGTCCACCGGCGCCCAGCGCATGCCCTGGCTGGGCAGCAGCGCCGTCGGATACCAGGCCGCCTCGGCAACGAAGCGCATCAGCTCGCCGAAGGCGATGTCGCCGCCACCGCGCAACTCAGTCAGCGCAAACAGCCCGAGCAGGGCGGGGCGCAGCAGGCCTTCGCCATCGACATAGGCATCGTGCACGTGCACCGTCAGCCCGGGCGCCATCGGCATGCGCGCATCCCACACGAAGCCCGGCCGTCGCGTCACCACGCGCTGCCGCGAGGTGAAGGGCACCCAGCGGTCAGCGGTTTCGCCGAGGTTGAAACTGCCACTGTGCTGCAGGGTGGCGCCGGTGACGATGGGCTGGCCGTCACGCAGCACGGCGCGGAAATAGCGCTGCACCGGCGGCGGCAGGCCGGCCAGTTCGGCTTCGCGGTAGCGGGTGACGCGCGGCTGCTGGCGTGCGGCCAACAGCCGCGCTTCGAGCTCGCGCGTCAGGCCCTCCCAGCGTGCGCGGCCCCAGGCCCACAGTGCCAGCACGGCGACGACCCCCAGCACGGTGACGGTGCCGGCCCACGCCCAGCCGCTCACGCGACGGCCCTCAGAAAGGCATCCACCTCGGCAAACAGCTCGGCATCGTGCCCCACCCAGACATGGCCGCCGGTGGGCCAGGACAGCAGCCGCGCCCCGGGCACGGTGGCCGCGAGGTGCTGCGCGGCGGCGTAGGTGCCGAAGCGGTCGTCCTGCACCGACACCGCCAGCGTCGGCGCGGTGATGCGTTCGAAGGGCATAGGCGTCGGCCGGCTGGCCAGGTGCGCATCGTTGAGCAGGCCCTGCACGCGGGCGCTCACCGGCAGGATGTTCCACAGGATCCGGCGCACGCGCGCCTGCTCGTCGGCCGCTGCCGCGGCGACCACCGCCGCGTCGGTGGCCAGCAAGGCCTTCACCGCCACCTGCGGTGCCAGCGTGGCCCCGCACCAGAAGGCGAAGTCGGAGCCCAGCAGCGAGGCGATCGCCCGTTCGGCCCAGGGCGCCGGTGCCGGCGTGGCCGGCCGCCCCGGCACGTAAGACGCCGGCACGATGGGCACCAGCGCGCTGCAGCGCGCCGGGTGGCGCAGCGCCAGGGCCAGCGCCGGCAGCGCGCCGGCCGAGCCGCCCAGCACCGGCAGGCGGTGAATGCCCAGCGCGTCCAGCAGATCGGCCAGCGCATCGGCCTGCGCGTCGGTCGAGGCATCGGCCGGGAACGGCGTGCGCAGGTAACCGAAGCGCGATGGTGCGATCACACGCCAGCCCGCATCGGTCAGCCGCTGGGCGAAATGCAGCCCCTGGTCGAAGCCGCCGCCGGTGCCGTGGATCATCAGCAGCGGGCGGCTGCCGGCGCTGATGCCGACTTCGACGGGGCCGGAGCGGGTCTGCACGATCCGGCTGCCCTGCGCGATGCGAGCGCGGGCGGCCTGCAGGTCGGCGAGGTAGCTGCTGCGCAGGCGGTGCACACCGAGCCCGGCGCCGGCCAGCGCGGCGAGGCCCAGGGTGCCGAGGGCGCGGCGGTGCAGGCGCGGGGGCTGTGGCATCGGGGTCGGGGCGGGTGGGTGGGGCGGCCGAGACATCGAAGGCGGCTGGCCGAGAATCACCGATTGGACTGCAGATCGGGTGCTGATCATGAGCTATGTCGTTCACGTCTTCGAGCACGCACCGCCGGCCACGCTGAGCGAAGCGCTCGCGGTGTTCGAACGCCTGTCCGGCGTTCGCACCGCCGCCAACGCCAAATTCGCCCGGCTGGCCCGCGCCTTGATCCAGCGCTTTCCGTCCGAGGTTGGCGGCCAGGCGCCGCTGCGGCCCTTGTGGGTGGAAAGCGTGCCCGATGGCGACACCGGCGGCAGCGCCGTCTACAGCCTGGGTCTGTACGACGGGGGCATCCAGCGGCTGCTGCCGGCGCTGGTCAGCGAAGCGCTGAAGCTGGGCCTTTGCGTGCTGGACGAACAGGCCGCGCGCTGCTACGTGCCCGACGCCTGGGCCCTGACCGAAGACGGGCGGCGACGCCTGAGCTTCCAGGCCCCGCCACCGCCCCCTGCCGACGAGACCACGGTGCCTGCGGAGCTGACGCCCGACTGGGTGTGTCGCCGGCTGCTGGCGGTGGTGGGCGCGGCGCTGGCGCCGGAAGGCTTCGTGGGGCGCGTGCGCGGCCGCAGCGAAGGCGTGAGCTTCAGCCGCAGCACCGAGGCGGGCCTGCAGCACCTGTGGCTGGGCGTGAGAGAGCAGATGGCCATCGATGTCACGCTGCGTGCCGAACTCGAGCCTGAACTGCCCTATGCCTTGCGCCGCGCCTGCCTGCAGCAGTTCAAGGTGTCGTGCCAGGTCCTCGCCCACACCGCCTTGCAGCCGCACCAGTCGTACAGCGACCGCGGCAAGTCGCTCGATGACCTCGACGGCTACTACACCATCACGATGGAAAGCAGGCCTTTCGATGCGCAGGCCCGCGCGATCGTGACCTGCCTGCGCGACGAATACCTGCCCCTGCTGAAGGCCTGCAGCGACTTGCCCGGCATCGTTCGCACCGCGCAGGACCCCGGGGATCTGCCGGGTCGGCTCCTGGTCAGCCGGGTGCTGCCGGCCCTGGTGCACTGGGCCGGGTTGGCCGACGTGCAGGACCATGCCGAAGCGCTGGCCGAACGCCTGCTCGCCAGCCCGAAGGACAAGCGCTCGGAAGCCGCCCTGATGCGGCGCAGCGCACGCCGCCTAGCCGCACTGCCGGTGCTGCGCGGCGCCTGGCGCCCGCCCACCGTCTGGCGCGCGCTGCCGACCCCGGCCGACGAAGTGCAGGGTGCCGAGTTCTGGACGCTGGCATGGCCGCGCCTGCTGACGCTGGCGCAGGCCCGGGGTTTTGCCCCCAGCGAACCCGAACCTGGGTCCTTTCGGCTGGAACGGCAGCTGCCCGATGTGCGGCAATGGGTGCAGTTCACGCTGCTGAAGCGGGACATCAGCTCGGTGAGCTTCTCGATCCACCTCGGCACGCCGACCTTGCATGCGCGCTGGAAGACCCTGCTGGCGCCCTTCGGCGAGGGCCGGTCGCCACGCGGCGTGCCCTTTGCCGAATGCAACCTGCTGCCCGACCGCCTGGACGACTTCGACATCGACCGCCACGACCTCCGTTTCGGCACCGATCGGCGTGACTTCCTGGCCGACCGCGTGGACAGTGCCGAACGGGCGCTGGCCCAGGTGTTCGACCGCATCTTCGACCCCATGCAGACCCTGGCCGGGGTGGCGGCGCTGCTGCAGCCGCTGGACCCCAAGCTGTACAAGAAGGGCGATGCCAAGGGCGGCGACTTCGAACGTTGGGCCTGCTGGCTGCTGCTGGCCGCCATGCACCGCCCCGAACTGGTGGCCGACATGGCCACCCTGGCCCGGCGCTTTTTCGACGTGCCGCGAGGCATGTACGGCACCTACTACAAGGACGAGCATGAGGCGATCCAGCGCCTGGCCGACGAGGCGCTGCGCCTGGCCGGCCAGGGCTGAAGGCGGCGCGCACGGCGCCGTCGATCCAGGGTTCGGGTGCGCGGCCGGCGGCCTAACCGACCTCCCCATCCACGTAGAACCACCGCCCCCCTTCGCGCGCGAAGCGGCTCAGCTCGTGCAGCCGGTGCGCGCGCCCGCCGAGCTTGCTGCGCGCGACGAACTCCACCGTCGCATGGTCGGCGTCGACGGCCACGTGGCGTTTGACGTCGAGCCCCAGCCAGCGCAGGCCGGGCTCGGGCGGTGGTAGTTCGGCAGGCCGCGTGCTCGGGTGCCAGGTCGCCAGCAGGTAGTCACGCCGGTCCAGCACATGGGCGCTGTAGCGGCTGCGCATCAGGTCCTCGGCGGTGGCAGCGACGCGCGTGCCGTCGTGCAGCGCCCCGCAGCAATCGGCGTAGGCGCGGGCACGGCCGCAGGGGCAGGGGAGGGCGGGGGCCATGGCCGCATCTTCACCGATCCGGCGGTGCCGGGGCGGTCCTACACTGGCCCGGACGACGACGAGGAGACCCCATGCTCGACCCCCAAGCCCGCGCACTGATCGACCTGATGGTCGAGCGCCAGGTGCCGCCCACGCACACGCTGAGCGTGGACGAGGCGCGCCGCGTCTACCGCGACCGCCGCAGCTTCACCCAGCCCGAGCCGCCGCCGGTGGGCGAGGTGCGTGACCTGCAGGCCGAAGGCCCGCAAGGCGCCATCCCGCTGCGGCTGTACCGGCCGGCCGGCGCCGGTGCCGGCGCGCTGCCGGTGCTGGTCTACTTTCACGGCGGCGGCTGGGTGATCGGCGACCTGGAGACGCACGATGTCGTCTGCCGCACGCTGTGTGCCGGCAGCGGCTGCGCGGTGGTGGCGGTGGATTACCGCCTGGGCCCCGAGCACCGCTTCCCGGCGGCGGTGGACGACACGCATGCGGCCGTGCGCTGGGTGCGTGCGCAGGGCGCGGCGCTGGGGCTGGACGGCACGCGGCTGGCCATCGGCGGCGACAGCGCCGGTGGCAACCTGGCGGCCGTCACCGCCATCGCCATGCGCCAGGCCGGCGAGGCGCCGGCACGGTTGCAGCTGCTGATCTACCCGGCCACCGACATGCGCGCGGTGGCGCCGTCGCACACCACCAACGGCCAGGGCTACGTGCTGACCAGCGACACCATCGCCTGGTTCCGCGGGCACTACATCGCCGATGCCGCGCAGTGGGCCGACTGGCGCGCCAGCCCGCTGCTGGCCGAGGACCTGTCGCACCTGCCGCCGGCGCTGGTGCTGACCGCCGGCTTCGACCCGCTGCGCGACGAGGGCCGGCACTATGCCGACGCGCTGTCGGCAGCCGGCGTGGCCACGCAGTATGTGTGCTTCGAGCGCCAGATCCACGGCTTCATCACCACGGGGCGGGTGATCGACGAGGCGCACACCGCGTTGGCTTTGTGTGGCGCGGCGCTGCGGCGGGCGCTGGCCTGACACACCGGGCGTTGCGGGCTGACCCGGAGACCGGCGTCAGAGCCCGAGGTGGCGGCGGTGGAAGGCGACGATGCGCTCGTGCGCTGCGTCGCGCTGCGCCGGGTCGAAGGCCGGCGACGGGTCGCCGCCGCGCAACTGCCGTGCAGCCACCGCGCGCGCCACTTCGGTCGGCCACGGCCACAGCACGTCGAAATGCCCGGCCGGCAGCTCGGCCAGTGGCTCGCAGCGGCTGCAGTGGGCCCGCACATGGTCGCTGTGCCAGCGGGGCAGCAGAACCTGGTCATCCCGGGCCGACACCAGGCCCACGGGGATACGGATGCGCTGCAGGCTCTCGGCGCTGAAGATGGCCGCCACGGGCACTGCCAGGGTCACGGCGGCCACGCGCGGATCGGGCCGCGGGTCCGGCTGCTCGCGGGTCGGGCTGCGCCCGCCATGCCAGGCCTTCAGCTCGGCAGGCAGCACGAAGTCGGGCCAGAACCGGGCGCGGTCGAAGCGGCGCTGCCGCTCGGCCCGCTGCTCGGCCGTGGTCGCCCCCTGGAAGCAGAAGGCCTCGTCCGCCGGCCCGTGCTCCAGGCAGTGGCGCACGAGGTTCAGCGTGCGCCACTGCGCGCCTGCCAGTGCCAGCGCCGTCACGCCGCCGGCCGACATCCCGTGCACGCCGATGCGGTTCAGGTCCAGCCGCGCCGACCACGCCGGGTTGGCGGCCAGTGCATCGATCACCCGAGAGGCTTCGGTGGGCCGCAGGCGGAACGACTCCGGCCCGGCCAGGCGCTGGTCGAGATGGTTGTCACCGTCGTGCAGCAGCTGCGCCACGACGAAACCGGCCCTTGCCAGCCTGGCGGCCAGGGCATGGTCGGGCAGCGGGTGGCCGGCCGTGCCGTGCGACATCACGATGAGGGGGCGCCGTCCGGCCGAGGGCGGGGCGTCCACGGCCACGTCGAGCGTGAAGGGGCCGAAGGCGGTCGGGCGGGATGCGGCATCGGTGGGGTAGACCAGAGTGACCGGCTGGGCCAGGGTCTGGGGCTGCCACTGGGAAAGACCGATCTGGGCCCGGGCGCCGCCTGGCAGGCCCAGCAGGGTCAGGCTGGCGAACAGGGCGGCCGTGGCGCCGACGGCCGAGCGCCAGCGCAGGCGCCAGGCCTTGGGCTTCGAGGACGGGCTGCAGCGGTGCAGGGCAGGCGTGTGTGCGTGTGAGGTCATGGGTTGCTGGTGGGTGGGTGATCGATGCCGGCCACTGTGCCGGTTCAGGTCACGGTTCACAGCAACGACCGGACGAATCGACCCTGAGATGGCGCCAGTGGTTGACACCGCGGCGCGAAAGGCTGCGATCGAAGCGAGCGCTGCTGGCGTGAAGCCCTGGCTTGCGTCAAAGACTGTATGAACATACAGTATTCAGGTGCTTCTTTCCCCTGACCTCTTTGCCGATACCCCGCCCGACCCGCTGCAGCTGCACCCGGCGCTGTGGCGCGCGCACCAGCTCGGCCAGCAGCGTGACGGCACCACGGCCAGCGGCTTTGCCGAGCTCGACGCCGAGCTGCCCGGCGGCGGCTGGCCGGCGCGTGCGCTGACCGAGCTGCTGCTGCCGCATCCGGGCATCGGCGAGTTGCGCCTGCTGGCACCGGCGCTGGCCGCGCTGCAGCAGGGCGGGCGCAGCCTGATGTGGTTCGACCCGCCGGCCCTGCCCTGCGGCTGGACGCTGGCGGCGCTGGGGCTGGACCTGCGCCAGCTCGTCGTCGTGCAGGCGCGTGACGGCTTGCCCGCGCGTGCGCGCGGGCGGCTGCCGGCCGCGGCCGACGTGCTGTGGGCGCTGGAACAGGCGCTCAAGAGCGGCCATGTCGGCGCCGTGCTGGCCTGGCTGCCACCCACGGTGCGGCCCGAGTCGCTGCGCCGGCTGCAGCTGGCGGCACAGGCGCACGACGGCCCGGCCTTCCTGCTGCGCGAGGCGGCGGCGCTGGCACGGCCCAGCGTGGCGCCGCTGCGCCTGGCGCTGGCGCCGGCCGGCCCCGCCCATCCCGACGAGCTGGCGCTGCGCATCGTCAAGCGCCGCGGGCCGCCGCTGGCCGGCACGCTGCGGCTGGCGCTGGCGCCGGCGCTGTCGGCCCCGGCAAGGGCGCGTGCCGGGCGGCTGGCCGCCCCGGCGGTATCGAACACACCGGCACGGCTGGCCGATCCGGTCGCCGCCGCCGACCACGGCTGAAGGCCTGCGCCTTGCCCCGCCGGAGCGCCGCATGCTGTGGTTGGCCGTCCACCTGCCGTGGCTGTCGCTCGAGGCCTTCGGGGCCACGCTGCCGGCCGATCAGCGCCGGCGTCCGCTGGCGCTGCTGGCCGATCACCAGGTGCAGGCCGTCAATGCCGCCGCCGCCGCGGCCGGCGTGCAGCCGGGATGCAAGCGCGCCACCGCGCTGGCGCTGGCGCCCGGGCTGCAATTCGGCCAGGCCGATGCCGCGCGCGACGCGCAGGCACTGCAGGCGGCTGCGCATGCGGCGCTGGCCTTCACGCCCGCGGTGGCGCTCGACGGTGCCGCCACCGTGCTGCTGGAGGTGGCCGGCAGCCTGCGCTATTTTGGCGGCGCCGATGCGCTGCTGGCGCGGCTGCGCCAGGCGCTGCAGCCGCTGGGCCACCGCGTGCAGATCGCCAGCGCGCCCACCGCGCTGGGCGCGGCGCTGCTGGCGCGCTGGCGCGATGACCTGGCCAGCGGCCCGCACCGCGAAGACCTGGCGGCGCTGCAGCGGCTGCTGGACGAAGCCCCGGTCTGGCTGCTGGGCCCCGGCCGCGAGCACTGGGAGGCGCTGCAGGGCATGGGCCTGCGCCAGCTGTCCGACCTGCTGCGCCTGCCGCGCGCCGGGCTGGCGCGCCGCTTCGGCGAAGACCTGCTCGACGACCTGGACCGTGCCCGCGGCATCCGCCCCGACCCGCGCATCTGGCTGAGTGCGCCCGAGCGCTTCGACGCCCGGCTGGAACTGGCGATGCGCGCCGACCATGCCGAGCAGGTGCTGCACGCTGCCGCGGTGCTGCTGGCGCAGCTGGTGGCCTGGGCGCAGGCGTGGCAGTCGCGGGTGCAGGCCTTCACGCTGCAGATGCACCACGAGCCGCGCCACCGCGCCGAGGCCGTCACGCCGCCGGCCACCGCGCTGCGCATCGAACTGGCCGAGCCGGCGGCCGACATCGCCCACCTGCAGGCGCTGCTGCGCGAGCGCCTGGCGCGCGTGCAGCTGGCCGCGCCCACCCTCGAACTGCGGCTGCACTGCCACGAGGTGGTGCAGCAGCCCCCACCCAATGCCGAGCTCTTCCCCACCCGGCACAGCGAGCGCACCGGCCTCGTGCGCCTGCTGGAGCGGCTGCGCGCCCGCCTGGGCGACGAATGCGTGCTGCAGCTGCAGCCGGTGGCCGACCACCGCCCCGAGCGCGCGTGCCGTGCCGTGCCGGTGGGTGAGGGTGCGGGTGCGGCCCTGCCGCCGCCGCTGTCGCGTCCAGCGGGCGAGGGCCTGCCCTGGCCGCGCCCGGTGTGGCTGCTGCCCGAGCCGCTGCCGCTGCCCGACCGCCAGGCCATGCCCTGGTTCGAGGGCCGGCCGCTGCAGCTGCTGGCCGGCCCCGAGCGCATCGAGACCGGCTGGTGGGACGGCGGCCTGGCCACGCGCGACTATTTCATCGCCCAGGCGGCCGACGGTGCGCTGGTGTGGGTCTATCGCGCGCGGCTGCCGGTGGCCGACGAGGCCGAGCCGCTGTGGTTTCTGCAGGGGCGGTTCGGGTGAGGGCGGGGGGGGGGGCGGAAGGCGGGTCACGGCCAGCCGAAAGCGGCGACAGGCGGCTTATCAGCAGTGTCCTGTCGACCTTGTTCCGGACGCAAACTCAACTTGCAGTGTCAGCATGAACGACTTCGCAGGTCCGCTCGGCGGCTGGATTCTGCGGGATCTGTCAGCCCAGGCGGGTGCCGCAGCCGCCGTCAAACAAGACATCTCCACCACTGATCATGGCGCGAACATGGCCTGCAGGGTTTGCAGCGTTGCGGCCAGCGTGACCGGCCGCAGGGCACCTAATCGCTTGACCAGGCGCGCACGGTCGAGGGTTCGAACCTGGTCCAGCAAGACCAGGCCTTGCTTGCCTTGGAAGGTGAGCGCGATGCGGAAGCGCGCTGGCCGCGATCCCGTGGTCATCGGCGCCACGATGACGGTGCGCAAGTGCGCGTTCATGTCGTCAGGCGAAATCACGACACAAGGCCGTGTCTTCTGGATCTCGCTGCCCACCGCCGGGTCGAGTTGGGCCAGCCAGATGTCACCTGCCTTCATCACCAGACCAGGTCGTTGTCGCCGTCATTGGCGAACTCCGGCCAGATCAGCGCGTCATCGCGCTGCTCGGCAATCCTGCGCGCGTCGTCGGCCCAGCCGTCTCGCGGATTGCGGCGAACGGCACGAATCTCAATCACGCCGTCACGCACTTGCAGATCGGCCGTGCCCTCCAGTCCGACCTGGGCCAGGATTGGTTTCGGAATCAGTACACCCTGAGAATTGCCCATCTTGCGGATTGCCACTTCCACGATTGTGCTCCCTATTCGCAATGGAAGCACAATGGTAGCACGTAGGGAAATGACGGGTCGCCGTCGAGTCGAAGCTGCGGCACCTCGTGAAAAGCCGTGCGGCAGCCCCACCGGCCTGGCCCGAAGCATTCACGATGATTCGACGGGACGCGTAGGCGAGGCTGATGTGATGGTCTGTACAGCAACTGCGGTCGGGTGACTCCTTGCGGGCGGCGAAGCTGGATCACCCGATGTTGGCAACGGGTCGCCATGGAGAGCTCTCCATAGCGACCCATGTCTGCCTCACCACCTCCGCCGTTGCTGTGGGCACAGGGTTCCCAGCTTCAGGATCGACAGGGAAGATGGGTTGGCGGAACGCTTACCGGCACCGCACGCCAAGTGTCGAACTCGAGGTTGCCCGGGCCTGGCGCGTGCCGGCCCGGGCGCCTTCAACCGCCGGCCACCGCCTGCAGCCGCACCGCCACGCCGCTCAGCACCGCATTGCCCGACAGCGGGTCGCGCAGCCGGTCGTCGAGCAGTGCATTCAGGTTGACGCCCGGCCGCTCGGCGGCCACGCGCAGCTGCGCGCCGGGCTGATCGTGGCCCCAGCCGTGCGGCAGGCTGACGACGCCGGGCATGACCTCGTCGCTGACCGTCACCGGTACCGTCAGCGCTGCGTGTTCGTTGACCAGCCGTACCCGCTGGCCGTCCTGCACGCCGGCGCGTGCCGCGTCCCGCGGATGCACGATCGCCGTGCAGCGCTGCGGTCCCTTGGCCAGCGTGGGCAGGTTGTGCATCCAGCTGTTGTTGCTGCGCACGTCGCGGCGGCCGATGACCACGAGTGCCGGCGCCGGCTCGTCGATCAGGGCCATCGCCTGCGCCAGGTCGGCCAGCAGCAGCGGCGGGGCGAGTTCGATCTTGCCGCTTTCGGTGCGCAAGACCTCGGGCACGCGCGGCTGCAGTTCGCCCAGGTCGATGCCGCCCGGCGCGGCCTGCACCTTGGCGAGGTTCAGGCCGTCGGGCTTCATCCCGAAGCGGTCGCCGTAGGGCCCGCTGCGCAGCGCCAGATCCAGCAGCCGCTCGGGCCCCTTGCGCGCGCCCAGCGCCTTCAGCACGGCATCGGCGTGCGGCCCCGCAAGCTTGCGCACCTGCTCGGCCACCGCCTCGTCGTCCAGCGCCACCGGGTCGGCACCGGCGCCCAGGCCTTGCGCGATGGCGGCCAGCTTCAGCAGCACCTGCCATTCCGGCAGGTGGCTGGGCGCGGGCTCGAAGACCGGCGCCGAATAACGCGCGTGGTTGCGGTCCGACAGCTGCGGGAAGGCGACGTCGTAGTGGCTGTCCTCTAGCGGGCTGCGGCCGGGCAGGATGACGTCGGCATGGCGCGTGGTCTCGTTGAGGTAGATGTCGACGCTGACCATGAGGTCGAGCGCCTCGAGCGCACGCGCCAGCCGCGGCCCGCCGGGCGCCGACAGCACCGGGTTGCTGGCGATGGTGAACAGCGCACGCACCTGGCCGGGGCCGGGGGTTTCGATCTCCTCGGCCAGCAGCGTGATCGGCAGTTCGCCGAAGACCTCGGGCGCGCCGCTGACGCGGCTGGCGTGGCGGCCCACCGCCACGCCGCGGCCGACCCCGGGCTTGCCCTGCGTGTTGTGCGCGAAGGCGGCCGACAGCGGCCACATCGCACCGCCGGGCTCGTCGAGGTGGCCGGTCAGCGCATTGAGCACGTCGACCAGCCATGACGCCACGCTGCCGAAGCGCTGGCCGCAGGTGCCCAGCCGCCCGTAGACGCAGCCGCGTTCGGCAGCGGCCAGCTCGCACGCCAGCGTGCGGATGTCGGCGGCGGCAATGCCGCAGCGCGCGGCCACGCGTTCGGGCGTGAAGGGTGCCACCGCGTCGCGCACGGCGTCGACGCCGTTGACGTGATCGGTCAGCCGGCCCAGGCGCACCAGGCCTTCGTCGAACAACGTCTGCGTCATCGCCGCCAGCAGCAGCGCGTCGCTGCCGGGGTGGATGGCATGGTGGCGGTCGGCCATCGCCGCGGTCTCGGTGCGCCGCGGGTCGATCACCACCAGCCGCCCGCCGCGCGCGCGCATCGCCTTGGCCTTGCCGCGGAAATCGGGCACCGTCCACAGGCTGCCGTTGCTGGCCGCCGGGTTGGCGCCGATCACCAGCAGGTGCTGGCAGCGCGCCAGGTCGGGCACCGGGATGCTGAGCCAATGGCCGAACATCAGCCCGCTGGACAACTGCTTGGGCATCTGGTCCAGCGTCGAGGCCGAAAAGACATTCTTCGTGCCCAGCGCCTTGGCCAGGCGGCCGAAATAGAGCAGCAGGCCATATTTGTGCGCCGACGGGTTGCCCACGCTGACGGCTACCGCATCACGCCCCTGGGCCTGCTGGATGGGCAGCAGGCGGCGTTGGATCTCGGCAAAGGCCTCGTCCCAGCTCGCTTCGACGAAGCGGCCGTCGCGCCGGATCAGCGGCGTGCGCAAGCGGTCGGGGTCTTCGTGCACGTCCTTCAGCGCGGCGCCCTTGGGGCAGACGTAGCCGCGGCTGAAGACGTCGAATTCGGCGCCGCGGATGCCGACGATCTGGCTGCCGCGCGTGCGCAGCTCCAGCCCGCAGCAGGCTTCGCACAGGGGGCAGATGCGGTAGTGGCTGCGCTCGTCCATGGCAGGGCTCCGGCAAGACTCGGGTGGCGCGCAGTATGCCCAGCCGATGGCCGGTTGGCGATGACCCCGCAGGTCATCGCGCCTGCTCAGCGCAGGCCCAGAAAAGCCTTCACCGGCTCGACGCTGCGCACCGGGTCCTCTTCCTGCGGCACATGGCCCAGGCCTTCCAGCACCACCAGCTGGCTGCCGGCGATGCGCTGCGCGAAGTCCCGGCCCACCGCCGGCGGGATCAGGCGGTCGCGTGCGCCCCACAGGATCAGCGTCGGCTGCTTGACCTGCGCGATGCGCTCGGCGTCCTCGCCGATCACCATCTGGTTCAGGCGCCGGTTCAGCGCGCGGCGGTTGCCTTCGCGCAGCGTCAGCTCGTAGTAGCGATCGACCAGCGGCGCCGAGACACGCGACGGGTCGCCGTAGACGCTGGCCACGCTGTCGGCCACCAGCTCGCGCGGCGTCAGGTGCTGGCTGATCCAGCCCAGCACCGGCAGCCGCGCGGCCATGAAGCCGATCGGCACCGCCTCGGGCGTGAACGGCGGCCCGACGGCGTCGACGAGGATGAGCCGCTCGACCCGCTCCGGCGCCAGCGTGGCCACGCGCCAGGCGATCTCGCCGCCGAGTGAATTGCCGCCCAGCACCGCATGCGGCAGCTGCAGCGCATCGAGCAGATCGATGACGAAGCGTGCATAGGTATCGCCGCGGTAATCGTCGGGCGTGTACTGGCCGGCGAAAGGCCCGGTGAGGCCGAAGCCCGGCAGGTCGAAGCTGATGATCCGCCGCTGCACCTTCAGCGTCTTCACCCAGCCTTCCCAGGTGTGCAGGCTGGCCGAGGTGCCGTGCAGCAGCACGATGGGCATCGGGTCGCCGCGCGGGCCCTCGTCGCGCAGGTGCACGAGCTGGCCCTTGACCTCGATGAAGTCCGACGGCGCCGGGGCCCAGCGCGCCACCAGCGTTTCCACCGGCCGGTCGGGCGCGTGCGACAGGCCCACCGCCAGCGCGGTGAAGATCAGCAGCAGGCCGACGAGGCGGCGGATCCAGCCTTCCATGGGGTTGCTCAGCCGGCGCGGAGCGATGGCGCGGGCACGAGCGCAGCGTCCAGCGCCTCGCGCCCGTCGAAGACAAAACAGTCGCCGTGGAAATGCGGTGCGCCCGGCACCGCTTCGAAATATTCGAGGATGCCGCCGTCGAGCTGCAGCGCATGCGCCAGGCCCTGCTCGCGCATCCAGATGGCGGCCTTCTCGCAGCGGATGCCGCCGGTGCAGTAGCTGACGATGGTCTTGCCTTCCAGTTCGGCGCGGTGTGCCGCCAGCGCGGCCGGGAATTGGCTGAACCGACGCAGCCGCCAGTCGACGGCGCCGTCGAAGGCGCCGCGGTCGACCTCGAAGCCGTTGCGGGTGTCGAGCATCACCACCGGCCGCCCCTCGTCGCAATGGCCGTCGCGCAGCCAGCGCGCCAGCGTGGGCGCGTCCACCGCCGGCGCGCGGCCGGCGGCCGGGCGGATGGCGGGCTGGTTCATGCGGATGATCTCGCGCTTGAGGCGCACGCGCAGGCGGCCGAAGGGCACCGTGGCGCTCAGGCTCTGCTTCACCGCCAGCCCGGCGAAGCGGGCATCGGCGCGCAGGTCCGCCAGCCAGCCACGCACCGCGGCGCCGTCGCCGGCCAGGAAGAGGTTGATGCCTTCGGGCGCCAGCAGCACGGTGCCCACGAGCGCCGCGGCCTCGGCACGTTCGCGCAGGCGCGATTGCAGGGCGGGCAGGTCGTCGAGTTCGACGAAGCGGTAGGCGGCGATGTTGAGCACGGGCAGCACGCCGGGATTGTAGGAAGCACCCGGCGCCTATCATCCCAGCGATGAGCACGACGCCCTCCGTCCCCCCCTTCGTCCACCTGCGCCTGCACACCGAATATTCGGTCGTCGACGGCACCCTGCGCATCGGCGACGCCGCCGCCGCCGCCCGCGCCGATGGCCAGGTGGCAATGGCCATCGCCGACCTCGGCAACCTGTTCGGCGCCATCAAGTTCTACAAGGCCTGCCGTGGCAAGGGGATCAAGCCGCTGATCGGCGTCGACGTCTGGGTGGAGCCGCTGGCCGACCTGGGCGACAAGCAGCCCAGCCGGCTGCTGCTGCTGGTGCAGGATACGCAGGGCTACCTCAACGTCTGCGAACTGCTGGCCCGCGCCTGGACGCGCAACGTGCAGCGCAACCAGGCGTGGGTGACATGGGAATGGCTGGACGAACTGGGCGGCGGGCTGATCGCATTGTCGGGCGCCGATCTCGGCGCCGTCGGCCAGGCGCTGCTGGCCGGCGACGGCGCGCGCGCGCGCAGCGTGGCCGCGCGGCTGGCCGGGCTGTTCCCGGGGCGCTTCTACCTCGAGCTGCAGCGCGCCGGGCTGCCCACGAACGAGCCGCACGTGCGCGCCGCGGTGCCGCTGGCCGCCGAACTGAAGCTGCCGGTGGTGGCCACGCACCCGGTGCAGTTTCTCGAGCCCGACGACTTCGAGGCGCACGAGGCGCGCGTGTGCGTCGCCGAGGGCGAGACGCTGGACAACCCCAGGCGCGTCAGGCGCTTCACGCGCGACCAGCATTTCAAGACACAGGCACAGATGGTCGAGCGGTTCGCCGATGTGCCCAGCGCCGTGGCCAATACGGTGGCGATCGCCCGGCGCTGCAACCTGACGCTGGTGCTGGACACGCCGCAGCTGCCGGACTTTCCCACGCCCGTCGTCGATGGCCAGCGCATGCCGCTGCACGACTATTTCCGCCAGGCCAGCTTCGACGGGCTCGAACAGCGCCTGCAGGCCCTCTTCCCCGACCCCGCGGAGCGCGAGCGCCAACGTCCGACCTATGTCGAGCGGCTGGAATTCGAGATCGCCACCATCATCAAGATGGACTTCCCGGGCTATTTCATGATCGTCTCGGATTTCATCGTCTGGGCCAAGGCGCATGGCTGCCCGGTGGGCCCGGGGCGGGGCTCGGGTGCAGGGTCGCTGGCGGCCTATGCGCTGTCCATCACCGACCTCGACCCGCTGCGCTACAAGCTGCTGTTCGAGCGCTTCCTGAACCCCGAGCGCTCGTCGATGCCCGACTTCGACATCGATTTCTGCCAGGCCAACCGCGACCGCGTCATCGACTACGTCAAGGACAAATACGGCCGCGATGCGGTGAGCCAGATCGCCACCTTCGGCACCATGGCCGCCAAGGCGGCGCTGCGCGACATCGGCCGCGTGCTGGGCATGGGCTACGGCCATGTGGACAGCATCGCCAAGCTGATCCCGGCGCCGCCGGGCAAGACGGTGACGCTGGCGAAGGTGCCCGATGAACCCGACAGCGGCATCATCTATGCCCGCAAGGAAGCGCCCGAGCTCGAGCAGCGCGAGGCCGCCGACGAGGAGGTGGCCGAACTGCTGCGCCTGGCCACGCGCGTGGAAGGCATCGTGCGCAACGTCGGCATGCACGCCGGCGGCGTGCTGATCGCACCGGGCAAGATCACCGACTTCTGCCCGCTGTACCAGCAGCCCGGCAGCGACAGCGCGGTCAGCCAGTACGACAAGGACGACGTCGAGGCCATCGGCCTGGTCAAGTTCGACTTCCTGGGCCTGGCCACGCTGACCATCCTGGAGCTGGCCAAGGACTTCATCCGCGCGCGCCGACAGGGGCGCGCGGACTTCGCCTACGAAAACCTGCCGCTGGACGATGCGCGCGTCTACAAGCTGTTCACCGACGGCCTGACGGAAGCGGTGTTCCAGTTCGAATCGCGCGGCATGCAGGGCATGCTGCGCGAGGCCAGGCCGACGCGGCTGGAGGACCTGATCGCGCTGAATGCGATGTTCCGCCCGGGGCCGATGGAGAACATCCCGAGCTTCTGCGCGCGCAAGAACGGCAAGGAGGAGGTGCAGTACCCGCACCCGCTGCTGGCGCAGGTGCTGTCCGAGACCTACGGCATCTTCGTCTACCAGGAACAGGTGATGCAGGCCGCGCAGATCATGGGCGGCTACAGCCTGGGCGGCGCCGACCTGCTGCGTCGGGCGATGGGCAAGAAGAAGCCCGAGGAGATGGCCAAGGAGCGCGTGAAGTTCCGCGCCGGCGCGATGGACAAGGGCATCCCCGAGGCCAAGGCCGACGAGGTCTTCGACCTGATGGAGAAATTTGCCGGCTACGGCTTCAACAAGAGCCATGCCGCCGCCTACAGCCTGCTGGCCTACCACACGGCCTGGATCAAGGTGCACTGCACGGCCGAGTTCTATGCGGCCAACATGACGATCGAAGGCGACAACACCGACAAGCTCAAGGTGCTGCTTGCCGATGCGAAGCTGTTCGGCGTCTCGTTCGAGCCGCCCGATGTCAACCGCGGCGGCTACCGTTTCGAGCCCGTCAGCGACACCGTGGTGCGCTATGGCCTGTGCGCCGTCAAGGGCACGGGGCAGGGCGCCATCGAGGCCATCGTCGCCGCGCGCGAGGGCAGCGACGGCCAGGGCGGCGGGCCCTTCCGCAGCCTGTTCGACTTCTGCGCCCGCGTGGACAAGGGCAAGGTCAACAAGCGCGTCGTCGAGGCGCTGATCAAGGCCGGGGCCTTCGACGCCCTGCACCCCGATCGGGCCGCGGCCCTGGGCAGCGTGGGCCTGGCCTTCGACTGGGCCGAGACGCAGGCCGCCCATGCGGCGCAGGGCGGGCTGTTCGATTTCGGCGACGACGTGCACGGTTCCAGCAGCCAGGAACCGGCGCTGGTGGCGGTGGAGCCCTGGGGCATTCGCGAGCGCCTGCAGCACGAGAAGGTGGCGATCGGCTTCTACCTCTCGGGCCATCTGTTCGATGCCTACGCGGGCGAGGTGCGGCGCTTCTGCAGGCGCCCGATCGCCGAACTGACGGACAGCCGCGAGCCGGTGGCCGTGGCCGGCATCGTCGGCGAGGCGCGGCTGGTCAATGGCCGCAGCGGCCGCGTGCTGATCTTCAGGCTCGACGACGGCAGCGAATCCATCGAGGCGGTGGCCAACGACGACAACCTCGGCCCGCAGCGCGAGCTGCTGAAGGAGGACGAGCTCGTGATCGTGCAGGGCAAGCTGCAGCCCGACCGCTTCGCCGGCGGCCTGCGCCTGAACGTGCAGCAGGTGTGGGACCTGCCGACCGCGCGCGCGCGCTTCGGCCGCTACCTGGCGGTGGACGTCAACGGCACGCTGCCGCCGGTGGCCGATCTGGTCCGGCAATGGCCGGCCCGGCGCATCGACAGCGAGCAGGGCGAACTGACGCAGGGCCTGCCCGTGCGCCTGCGCCTGCAGCGGCCGCAGGCCGCGGCCGAGATCGAGCTCGGCGACGAGGGCCGCATCTGGCCCAGCGACGAGGCGCTGGCGCGCTGGCGCGCCGCGGCGCACGAGCGGCAGGCGGTCGTCGTTTACGAATAAGACCAGCGGCAGCGCCTCGATACCCGCACGACGGCGGCAAGGCGCCGCACGCGGCCCGGCCGCGGCAAGCAGGACGACTGCAGGCGGCGCCGCGCCGTCTGCAGGCAAGCCCGCATCCGCCGCCGCATGGCTGGCGGCTACAGTGCGGGCATGTATGAAACGCCGCTGACCGGGCTGGTGCTGAGTGGAGGCGGGGCCCGCGCGGCCTATCAGGTCGGCGTGCTGCGCGCCATCGCCAGGCTGCGGCGCGAGACGCTGGGGCCGCGTTCGCGGCTGCGCAGCCCGTTCGGCATCATCGTCGGCACCTCGGCGGGTGCCATCAATGCCGCTGCGCTGGCCTGCCATGCCGACCGCTTCGAGGGCTCGGTCGAGGTGCTGGCCAAGGTGTGGCAGAACTTCACCGCCGACCAGGTCTACCGCGCCGATTCGCTGGGCGTCATCCGCAGCGGGGCGCAATGGCTGACCATGCTGTCGCTGGGCTGGCTGATCGCGCGCTGGCGCAAGGCACGGCCGCGCTCGCTGCTCGACAACGAACCCCTGTCGCGCCTGCTGGCGCGCATGGTGCCGCTGGAGCGGCTGCCGATGATGTTCGAGCAGCGCCAGCTGCTGGCACTGGCGGTCACCGCGTCGAGCTATACCAGCGGCGAGCATGTCACCTTCTACGACACCGGCGTGCCGGTCGAGCCCTGGTCGCGCTCGCAGCGCATCGCGGTGCGCTCGCGCATCGCGCACGACCACCTGCTGGCCTCGTCGGCGATCCCCTTCGTCTTTCCGGCGGCGCAGCTCGGGCCTGCCGATGGCGCGGCCTGGTACGGCGACGGCTCGATGCGGCAGACGGCGCCCTTGTCGCCGGCCATCCACCTGGGGGCGCAGCGGCTGCTGATCATCGGCGCCGGCCGCATGCACGAGCCGGCCGGGCGGCAGCTGCCGACGACGGGCTATCCCAGCCTGGCGCAGATCGCCGGCCATGCCATGGCCAATATCTTCCTCGACGCGCTGGCGGTCGACATCGAGCGCATGCAGCGCATCAACCGCACGCTGGCGCTGCTGCCCGACCATGTGCGCCAGGACACGCCGCTGCGGCCGCTGGAATCGCTGGTGATCGCGCCCAGCCAGCGGCTGGACGACGTGGCCGCGCGCCACCTCGGCAGCCTGCCGGCGCCGGTGCGCACCCTGCTGCGCGGCGTGGGCGTGGGCAGCAGCGCCAGCGACGCGCGCGGCGGCTCGGCGCTGGCCAGCTACCTGCTGTTCGAGGCGCCCTATACGCAGGAGCTGATGGCCCTGGGCGAAGCCGACGTGCAGGCCCGCCGCGACGAGGTGCTGCAGTTCTTTGCCTGGGACCGCCAGCCGCCGCCGCTGCACCGGGCGGCGGCAGGCGGCGCGCTGGACCTGGAACTGCCCTGAGCGGTGCCCGGGGCGCGGCTCACCGGCCGGCGGCTTCGGCCGGCTTGCGGGCGCTCTTGCGCTCGGCCTTTTCCGCCGGCGCCGCAGTGGACGCGTAGCCCTTGCCGCCCACCGTCAATCCGGCCTGCGAGAAGCGCGACGCATTGCCGGGGCCGATGCCGGCGACGCGGTCGACGAAGTCACCCCAGTCCTTGAAGGCCGAGGCCTTGCGGGCGTCGAGGATCTTGGTCGACAGCCCCGGGCCGATGCCCTTGACGGTCTCCAGTTCGGCCTGGCTGGCCTGGTTGACGTCGACCGCGGCAAAGGCGTTGAGCGCGAGGGTGGCGAGCACGGTGGCGATGAAGGAACGGATCATGATGAATCTCCAGTACGAGGTGGTGACGAAGCGCTTGGGCCCGAGGTGTCCTGTCTGCAGTTCGGCCTGGGTTTCGGGCTGGAACGGACTGTAGGAAGCCGCGCCGCGCGCGTCATTCCCGCTGCGGTGGCCCTGCGGCCGGGGGCCCTCGGTGGAGGGTGTTCAGGACATGCGCCCATGCGCACGCGCACGGGCGAGCACGTCGGCCAGCGACGGCCAGCCGCCGGCATCGCCACGTGCGAACCGCACCGTGGGGCCGATGGCGCCCCAGCGAGCGGGATCGGTCGGTCCCAGCACCGACAGCAGCGGTGCCCCCACCGCAGCGGCCATGTGGCCCGGTCCGGTGTCGTTGGCGATGACGAGTGCCGCGTCGCGCAGCAGCACCGCATAGGCGCCGAGGCCGACACCGCGTGCCACGCGGCAGCTGCCGTAGTCGCGCAGCGCGATCGCCGTCTCTTCGCCCGGGCCGGGGCAGATCAGCACGTCTCGCCCCAATGGGGGGAGCGCCTCGGCCACCAGGCGGGGAAATTCGGGCCAGCATTTGTCGAGCTTCTCGAAAGTGCCGCCGGCGAAGGGGCAGACGACGAGGTAACCCGGCCGCAGGCCCAGCTGCTCGCGCAGCGTGCAGGCCTGCGCCTCGTGCTGCGGTGCCGTGCGCAGCGTGATGCGGCCGGGTGCCGGGGCCGGCTGTTCCAGCAGCGCGGACCCCAGCTCCCAGTAGACCGCCATCTCGTGTTGCGTGGCCGTGCGCGGCAGCGCGCGCTGCAGCAGCCAGCCGCGGCCCTCGTGGCGGTAGCCGATCGCGCGCAGGCCGGCCAACCGCATCTCCAGCGCACTGGAAAACGAATAGGGCAGGGTGACGGCATTGATGCGACGCTCGAAACCCGGGTCGGCCGCGCGCGCCTGCAGGCGCAGGCGGTGCAACTGCGCGGTGCGTTCGCGCACCGTGGCGGGCAGGGTCTCGACCGCCCAGCCATGGCCGGCCAGCAGGTCGCGCGCCCAGCCCTTTCCCAGCAGTTGCAGCTGGTAGCCGGCGTCTTCGAGGCGTTGCAGCAGCGGGATGCCGAGGACGACGTCACCCACCCAGTTGCGCAGGCGGACGATCAGCGGGCGGGAGGGCATGGCGCAGATAATGGGCGACGATTCTGCCAGCGCCTGAGCGTCGCAAGCGCCACCACCGATGTCCGATCCCATGCCGGCCCCACCCATCCTCGCCCAGGACGTCATCGCCCTGCACGACCGCCTGCTGGCCGCGCCCGGCTGGCCACGGCAGGAGCCGGCCGCGCCGGCCACGCCGCTGTGGCAATCGGTGCAGGCCAACCATCGAAACAACTGCCTGCTGTGGGCGCAAGAGGACCTGGCGCGCCGCACCACGGTGGCCGACGCCGAGATCGCGGCCAACAAGCGCGCCATCGATCGCTGCAACCAGGCGCGCAACGATGCCACCGAGCGTGTGGACGAACTGCTGCTGGTGGCGTTGCAGCTGGTCGACGAGGCCTCGGCGCGGTCCGATGCGCCGCTGTCCACCGTGCCTGCGGGCGCGCGCCTGAACAGCGAGACCGCCGGCAGCATGATCGACCGCCTGTCGATCCTGGCGCTGAAGGTGAAGGCCATGCGCGAGCAGACGGCGCGCGACGATGTCGACGAAGCCCACCGTGCCGCCAGCCGCATCAAGCTCGAGCGGCTGCAGCAGCAGCGCCTGGACCTGGGCGGCTGCCTCGATGCGCTCATCGCCGACGCCATCGCCGGCCGGGCCTATTTCAAGGTCTACCGCCAGTTCAAGATGTACAACGACCCGCGCTTCAACCCCGCCCTGGTGGCGGAACGGCAGGCACGCGGGTGAGGCTGCTGATCGTCAAGACCTCGTCGATGGGTGACGTGGTGCATGCGCTGCCGGCGCTGACCGATGCGCTGCGCGCGGTGCCAGGCCTGGCGGTGGACTGGCTGGTCGAGCAACCCTTCGCCGCCATCCCGGCGCTGCACCCGGGCGTGCAGCGCGTGCTGCCGATCGCCTGGCGCAAGTGGCGCAAGAAGCTGCTGCAGCGCGACACCTGGGCCGCGATGGGCGCGCTGCGGGCGCAGCTGCGGGCGCAGCCCTACGACCTCGTCCTCGACCTGCAGGGGCTGCTGAAGAGCGCGTTGTGGGCGCGCCAGGCCATCGGCCCGCTGGCCGGCTACGACCGCGCCAGTGCGCGCGAGCCGCTGGCCAGCTGGCTGTATGCGCGCCGTGCCGCGGTCGGGCGTGACCTGCATGCGGTCGATCGTTGCCGGCGACTGGCGGCGGCCCACCTGGGCTATCCGCTGCCGGCCACGCCGCCGGACTTCGGACTGCTGCCGCCGGGGCCATCGTGGCCGACGCCCGAGCGCTACGCGGTGCTCATTCCCAACGCCAGCCGGCCCGAGAAGCTGTGGCCCGAGGCGCGCTGGGTGGCGGTCGGCAAGCGGCTGCTCGACCGCGGCTGGACACCGGTGGTGCTGTGGGGCAGCCCGGCCGAGCAGACGCTGGCCGAGCGCATCGCCGCCGGCTGCAGCGGCGAGGTGCCGCCCTTCCTGAAGGTCGGCGAGATGGCGGCCGTGCTGGCCGGTGCGCAGTGCATCGTTGGCCTGGACACCGGCTTCACGCACCTGGGTGCGGCGCTGGGGCGGCCGACGATCGGCATCTATTGCGACCACGAACCCGGCCTGGCCGGCGTCACCGGGCCGGGCCCGGTGGCCAGCATCGGCGGCAAGGGGCAGGTGCCGAAGCAGGCCGAGGTGCTGGCCTTGCTCGATGCTCAACGGGGCGGTTAGCGGGGACTGAACCCGGTCCGGGACGCTCCCCCCTGCCGGGGGCGCCGGCCCGCAGCAGGCCCGCAGGGGGCTACTGTTCCTCGATGCGCCGCGGCGGGTAGCTGTCCCAGCCCAGGCAGCCGGGGCATTGCCAGAACCAGTGCTGGGCCTCGAAGCCGCAGGCGGCGCAGCGGTAGCGCTGCAGCGGCTTGGCCGCGGTGGCCAGCGCCTGGCGCAGCGCGGGCAGGGTGTCGGCATCGATCGTGCCCGGGCCGCCGGCCAGCAGGTCCAGCGCCGCCGACAGCGTGGGCTGCTGGCGCAGCAGGGCCAGCAGCCGCTCGCGGGCCGCGGCGGGATCGTCGGGTTGCAGCCGCGCCAGTGCGCGCAGCAGGTCGATCCCCGGTTCGTGACGCGCCAGCTCGGTCAGGGCCGCGCGAGCTTCGGCGGCGCGGCCGGCGGCTGCCGCGGCGTCGGCATAGTCCGCCGCCACCAGCGCGAAGCTGGCCGGCCGCACGCGGCGCAATTCGTCCCACGCGACCAGGGCTTCCAGCGGCCGGCCCTGGCGCGCCAGCCGGCGCCCGCTCATCACCAGCGCGCGCGCGGCCGTGGGTTCGGCCTGGCGCGCGCGCTGCAGGGCCCGGTCGGCGGCCGCGGCCTCGCCGCGGTCGTCGGCAGCCTGGGCCAGCTCGCACCAGTAATGCGCCACGCGCGTGGCCAGCGAGGCACCCCCGGTGGCCTCGATGCGGGCGGCGATGTCGATGGCGCGCTGCCAGTCGCGCGAGCGCTCGTACAAGGTCAGCAGCGCCAGTTGCGCCTCGGCCTGATAGGGGGTGCCGTCCAGTGCCAGGAAGGCCTGCTCGGCGCGGTCGAAGAGGCCGGCCTTGATGAAGTCCTGCGCCAGTGCGTGCTGCGCGCGGTCACGCTCGGTGGCTGGCAGGTCGGCACGCTGCAGCAGGTGCTGGTGCACGCGCACGGCGCGCTCGAATTCGCCACGGCGGCGGAACAGGTTGCCCAGCGCGAAATGCAACTCGGTGGTGTCGGGGTCGTTCTGCACCGCCTCGATGAAGGCGTCGATGGCCTTGTCCTGCTGTTCGTTGAGCAGCAGGTTCAGGCCCTTGAAATAGGCGCGCGGTGCGTCGCGGCTGTCGCGCCGGAACTGCCGCAGGTCGAAGCGCGAGGCCAGCCAGCCCAGGCCGAAGGCCACCGGCAGGCCGATCAGCAGCCACTGCAGGTCGAAGTCCATCAGGCGGCGGGGCGCGCGGTCAAGAGCCCAGGCCTTCGCGCGGCGGGTGCTCGGCGCCGAAGTCGGACAGCGCGCCGGTGGCGGCGGTGGCGGCGGGCGCGATGGCCGGCTGCACCTGGCGCGCCTGGCGGCGGTGCTTCCACCAGGCCGGCACCATGGCCAGCACGCCCAGCGCGCAGCCCAGGCCGAACGCCACCAGCACGACGATCACCAGCGGTGCCTGCCACTGCACGCCGAAGAACCAGTGGACGGTGGCCGAGTGCAGGTTGTTCAGCGCGAAGGCGAACAGGGTGAAGAAGAGGAAGGCCCGGAACAGCCACACGAGGATGCGCATGCGTGCTCGATTGTAGGAGCCCGGAAATGAATGAAGGGCGCCCGACGGGCGCCCTTCGTGGGATGCCGGCGCATCAGTCGCGCAGGCGATCGAGGCGGTCGTCGTCGTCCGCCGGCGGACAGTCCACCGCTTCGCGCAAGGCCTTGCCCGGCTTGAAGTGGGGCACCAGCTTCTCGGGGATCAGCACCTGCGCACCGCTGCGCGGGTTGCGGCCCATGCGCGGCGGGCGGCGGTTGATCGAGAAGCTGCCGAAGCCGCGGATCTCGATGCGGTAGCCGCGCGCCAGCGCGTCGGACATCGCGTCGAGCATGGTCTTGACCGCAAACTCGGTGTCGCGCTGCGTGAGCTGCGAGAAGCGTTCGGCGAGTCGGGTGACGAGGTCGGAGCGCGTCATGGGTGCAGGCGTTGGACATGCCGGGCGCAGCCGGCGGGCTGGCGCATCGCGTCGGGGCCGCAGGCCCCGACGCCACGCTCAGGCGAGTGTGCTCACTCGTTGCCCTTGTCCAGCTTGGCGCGCAGCAGCGCGCCCAGGCTGGTGGTGCCGGCGTTCTCGCGCTCGCTGGTCTGCGACAGGCGCTGCATGGCCTGCTGCTCGTCGGCGTTGTCCTTGGCCTTGATGGACAGCTGGATCGAGCGCATCTTGCGGTCGACGTTGATGACCATCACCGAGACTTCGTCGCCTTCCTTGAGCACGTTGCGCGCATCTTCCACGCGGTCGCGGCTGATCTCGGAAGCCCGCAGGTAGCCGGTGACGTCGTCGTTGAGCTGGATCTCGGCACCGCGCGGGTCGACGCTCTTGACCTTGCCGGTGACGACGGCACCGCGGTCGTTCAGCGTGGTGAAGCTGGTGAACGGGTCGATGTCGAGCTGCTTGATGCCCAGGCTGATGCGCTCGCGTTCCACGTCGATGGCCAGCACGACGGCTTCGACGTCCTGCCCCTTCTTGTAGTTGCGCACGGCCGTCTCGCCCGGCTCGTGCCACGACAGGTCGGACAGGTGCACCAGGCCGTCGATGCCGGCGGTCAGGCCGACGAAGACGCCGAAATCGGTGATCGACTTGACCGGGCCCTTGACCTTGTCGCCGCGCTTGACGTTGGCGCTGAACTCTTCCCAGGGGTTGGCCTTGCACTGCTTCATGCCCAGGCTGATGCGGCGCTTGTCCTCGTCGATCTCGAGCACCATGACCTCGACCTCGTCGCCCAGGCTCACCACCTTGGCGGGGGCGACGTTCTTGTTGGTCCAGTCCATCTCGGAGACGTGCACCAAGCCCTCGATGCCGGGCTCGATCTCGACGAAGGCGCCGTAGTCGGCGATGTTGGTGACCTTGCCGAACAGCCGCGTGCCGGTCGGGTAGCGGCGCGACACGCCGTGCCACGGGTCGTCGCCCAGCTGCTTGATGCCCAGGCTGACGCGGTTCTTCTCGGCGTCGAACTTCAGCACCTTGGCCTGCAGTTCCTGGCCCACCTGCACCACCTCGCTCGGGTGGCGCACGCGGCGCCAGGCCATGTCGGTGATGTGCAGCAGGCCGTCGATGCCGCCGAGGTCGACGAAGGCACCGTATTCGGTGATGTTCTTGACCACGCCGTTGACGATGGCGCCTTCGGTCAGCGTCTCGAGCAGCTTGGCGCGCTCTTCGCCCATCGAAGCCTCGACCACCGCGCGGCGCGACAACACGACGTTGTTGCGCTTGCGGTCGAGCTTGATGACCTTGAACTCCATCGTCTTGCCCTCGAACGGGCTCATGTCCTTGACCGGACGCGTGTCGAGCAGCGAGCCCGGCAGGAAGGCGCGGATGCCGTTGACGAGCACCGTCAGGCCGCCCTTGACCTTGCCGCTGACCGTGCCGGTGACGAAGTCACCCGACTCGAGCGCGTTCTCCAGGCTCATCCACGAGGCCAGGCGCTTGGCCTTGTCGCGGCTGAGGATGGTGTCGCCGTAGCCGTTCTCGATGGCGTCGATGGCCACCGAGACGAAATCGCCGACCTGGACTTCGAGCTCGCCCTGGTCGTTCTTGAATTCTTCGATGGCGACGAAGGACTCGCTCTTGAGCCCGGCATTGACCACCACGTGGTTGAAGTCGATGCGCACGACCTCGGCGGAGATGACTTCGCCGACACGCATGTCAGCTGGATTTCAGCGACTCTTCGAACAGGGCGGCAAACGATTCGCCGCCGCCGGTGGTGGCGGTTTGGGTTTGGGACATGTGGTTTCCTGGTGCCCGGAGGAAGTTGAAGGCAGAGCCGGGCGGTGCGTGCCACGGATGTGGCGGTTGGGGTTTTCAAACCACCGACGCTCGGGCGGCCTGGCGGCCAAGGCGGGAAGCGACGGTGGGCCTGTCTTCAGCCGCGAACCGGGGCTGGGTCTTTCGGTCAGCCCTGGTCCAGCGGGTTGCGCTGCCGCCACCACCGGTGCACGGCATCGACCGATTGATCGATGCCGAGCGCCGAGTTGTCGAGCGACAGCGCGTCCTCGGCCGGCTTCAGGGGTGCGGTCACGCGGGAACGGTCCCGCGCGTCACGCGCCTCGATGTCGGCACGAAGGTCGGCGATGCTAGCCTGAAAGCCTTTTGAAATCAACTGCTTATGCCGCCGTGCGGCGCGTTCGGCGGCGCTCGCGGTGAGAAAGACCTTGAGCGTGGCCTGCGGGAACACCACCGTGCCCATGTCGCGCCCGTCGGCCACCAGCCCCGGCGCGCGGCGGAACGACAGCTGCAGCGCATGCAGCGCCTGCCGCACCGCCGGCCAGGCCGACACGCGCGAGGCTGCCGCGCCGGTGCTTTCCAGGCGCAGCATGTCGCCCACGTCCTCGCCGGCCAGCCAGATGCGATCGCCCTCGAAGCGCAGGTCCAGCGCCGCGGCCACGCGCGCCACGGCCGCCTCGTCGTCGAGCGGCACGCCGGCACGCTGCGCCGCCAGCGCGGTGGCGCGGTAGACGGCGCCGGAATCCAGAAAGTGCCAGCCCAGCCGCCGGGCCAGCGCCGCGGCCAGCGTGCCCTTGCCCGAGGCCGAGGGCCCGTCGATGGTGATCACCGGCACTTCGGCCGGATCGGCCTGCACGAGACCGAACAAGGCCTCGAAATAGTCGGGGAAGGTCTTGGCCACGCAGGCCGGGTCCTGAATGCGCAGCGGCTGCGGCGGGTTGGCGCCGGCCAGCGGATTGAAGGCCGCCAGCGACAGGCACATCGCCATCCGGTGGTCGTCATAGGTGTGCAGCGTGGCGGCACGCCAGCGTGCGGGCGGCGTCACCTCGATGAAATCGTCGCCCTCGACGACGCCGGCGCCGAGCTTGCCCAGCTCGGCCGCCATCGCCGCGATGCGGTCGGTCTCCTTCACGCGCCAGCTGGCGATGCCCGACAGCCGTGTCGTGCCGTTCGCATACAAGGCCATCACCGCCAGCGTCATCGCGGCATCGGGGATGTGGTTGCAGTCGAGGGTGATCGCCTGCAGCGGCCAGCGGCCGCGCCGCACCTCGATCCAGCCCGGCCCCGACTGCACCTGCGCGCCCATCGCCTGGGCGGCGGCGACGAAGTGAATGTCGCCCTGGATGGAATCACTGCCCACGCCCTCGATGCGCACCGGCGCCGCCGTGGCGGCGATGGCACCCAGCGCGACGAAATAGGAAGCCGACGAGGCATCGCCTTCGACATGGATGCGCCCGGGCGTCTGGTAGCGGCTGCCGGCCGCGATGGTGAAGCGGCGCCAGCCGTCGCGCTGCACGTGGATGCCGAAGCGCGCCAGCAGCTCGAGCGTGATCTCGATGTAGGGCCTGGAGATCAGCTCGCCCTCGACCTCGATCACCACCGGCCCCTGGCCGGCCACCAGCGGCAGCGCCAGCAGCAGCGCGGTCAGAAACTGGCTGGAGACGTCGCCGCGCACGCGGATCGGTTGCGCCGTGTCCAGCCGGCCGCCGGCCTGGCCATGCACGCGCAGCGGCGGGTAGCCCGGCTGGCCGAGCTCGTCGACGCCGCAGCCCAGCGGGCGCAGCGCGTCGACGAGGTCGCCGATCGGGCGCTCGTGCATGCGCGGCACGCCGCGCAGCTCGAACGATCCTCCCTGGCTGGCGGCCAGCAGGGCCAGTGCAGCGGTCAGCGGCCGCATCGCGGTGCCCGCATTGCCGAGGAACAGGCTGGCCTCGTGCACCGCCAGCCGGCCACCGAGGCCGCGCACGTGCAGCACGGCGCCGTCCTGCTCGAGGCCGCAGCCCAGCGCTCGCAGCGCGTCGAGCATGACGCGCGTGTCGTCGCTGTCCAGCAGGTCGTGCACCTCGGTCACGCCTTGTGCCAGGCCGGCCAGCAGCAGCACGCGGTTGGAGATCGACTTCGAGCCCGGCAAGCGCACGGTGCCGGCCGCGCCGCGCAGCGGCGGCAGGTCCAGATGAGGCAGGGCGAACATCGGGCTAGCGCGACCCGGGCACCTTGGGCGCGGTCATCTGCCAGGCGGCCCGTCCCTCCGCAGGGCTGCGGATCAGGTCCTCCAGCGCGTCGGCATTGCCTTCGCGGATGACATGCTCCAGCGCATCGAGCGCATGGCGGAAGCGCTGCGACTGCTTGAGCACCTCCTCGCGATTGGCGACCAGGATGTCGCGCCACATCTCGGGCGAACTGGCGGCGATGCGCGTGAAGTCGCGAAAGCCCGGGCCGGCCAGCGAGAGGTAGTCCTTGCCCAGCGGCTGGTTGACGACGCCGCTGAAATAGGCAAAGGCCAGCAGGTGCGGCAGGTGGCTGACGGCGGCGAAGGCGGCGTCGTGGTTCTCGGCCGTCATCTTCAGCACCTGGGTGCCGATCGCCGACCACACGTCGGTGGCCTTCTGAACCAGTTCCGGCGGGTTCTGCGGCAGCGGCGTCAGGATGACCTGGCGGCCGCTGTACAGCGACGCGTCGGCATGCTGGATGCCGGCCAGTTCCTTGCCCGCGATCGGGTGCGCCGGCACGAAGGAGCCCACCCGTTCGCGCAGCACGCGACGCGCGGCGTCGACCACGTCGCGCTTGGTGCTGCCCACGTCCATCACCAGCACGCCGGGTTCGACCAGGTGGCGGATGGCCTTGAAGGTGGCCTCGGTGGCCGCCACCGGCACCGAGATGAGCACGATGTCCGAGCCCGCCACCGCCAGCAGCGCCGACTCGGCGGCACTGTCGATGATGCCGAGCTTCTTGGCGCGCTCGGTCGTCGACGGCGACTTGCTGTAGCCGATGACGCGCTTGACGAGCCCGGCGCGCTTGAGCGCCAGCGCGAACGAGCCGCCCATCAGGCCGCAGCCGATCACTCCCAACTGGTTGAACATGCGTGCGTGGCTCCGCGGGGACTCAGTGCACGTCGACCGGATAGCTGCCCAGCACCTTGAAGAAGGCGCAGGCGGCGCGCAGCTCCGCCAGGGCAGCGGCCACGCGCGCGTCGTCCGGGTGGCCTTCGACGTCGATGTAGAAGTAATACTCCCACTGGCCGGAACGCGCCGGGCGCGATTCGAAGCGCGACATCGACACGCCGTGGTTCTTCAGCGGCACCAGCAGGTCGTGCACCGCGCCGGGCTTGTTGGTGACCGAGACCACGAGGCTGGTGCAGTCGTGGCCGGACGCCTTGGGCGCCGGGTGCTGCGCCGGATGGGCGACGATGACGAAGCGCGTGCGGTTGTTGGGGTCGTCCTGGATCGCCCGCGCCACCACATGCAGGCCGAATTCGCTGCCGGCGCGCGTGCTGGCGATGCCCGCCAGCGAAGCGTCCAGGCTGGCCAGGCGTGCGCCCTCGGCATTGCTCGACACCGGCCGCCGTTCGGCCCCGGGCAGGTGGGCGGACAGCCAGTCGTGGCACTGGGCCAGCGCCTGCGGGTGCGCCAGCACGGCCTGGATGCCGTCGGTCGAATCGCGCTTGCGCAGCAGGTTGTGGCGCACGAAGAGGCTGGTCTCGCCGACGATGAACAGCGGCGTGTGCAGGAAGAGGTCGAGCGCGCGCGCCACGCCGCCCTCGGTCGAATTCTCGATCGGCACGACGCCGAAATCGGCAGCGCCGGCACTCGTCAGGCGGAAGACCTCGTCCAGGCTGCCGCAGGGCACGCGCACGATCGAACTGCCGAAATAGCCGAGCGCCGCTTCTTCGCTGAAGGTGCCGGCCGGGCCCAGGTAGGCCACGCGCATCGGCGATTCCAGCGAACGGCAGGCCGACATGATCTCGCGCCAGATCGGCGCCACGCTGTCGTTGTGCAGCGGGCCGGAATTGGCGGCCTTGAGGCCGTCGATGACCTGGGCCTCGCGCTCGGGGCGGAAGACGGCCGAGCCTTCGCGCTTCTTGATCTCGCCGACGGCCAGCGCCAGACCGGCGCGACGGTTCAGCAGCGCCAGCAACTCGCAATCGACGGCGTCGATGCGCTCGCGCAGCGCCAGCAGTTCGGGGTTGATCGCGGCCGGCGCGCTCATCGCATCACTTGCCGGGCGCGGATGCCGACCCCGCAGCCGCGGGTTGCAGGCGGCCGGCGATGGTCGGGTTCAGCGCCTTCAGCTTGGGCTCGATGGTCGGCTTGAGCTCGGCCACCAGCTTCTCGCCCAGGGCGCGCTGCATGTCGCCGCCCATCGCCTGGTATTTGCGGTTGACGGGCGACTCGATGATGGCGACCAGCTGCTTGAGCTCGTCTTCGGTGAACTTCTCCTCCAGCATCGGCTGCAGGATGCCAGGTGCCATCCTGGTGGCCTTGTCGCGTGCGATCGGGCCCATTTCCTCGGCGTATTTGCGTGCGTCGGCCTGGATGTCGGCGGCCACCGCCTGGCGGCGGTCGGCGGCCACGCGCTGCTGCAGGGCGATGCCGGCCTGCTGCATCATCTGCATGGCCGGCTGTTCGACCAGCTGGCGCGCCAGGTTGTCGATGCCGGGCTGCTGCAGCTTGACGATCCTGGCGGCCAGTTCCTTCTTCGCCGGCGAGGACGTCGCCGGGGCGGTCTGGGCGTGGACAGTCAGCGAGGCGGCCAGCAGGCCGCCGATGAGGGCGATGCGCTTCATGCGTTCTCCGAACCGGAGCCGCCGGTCGTGTCGGTGTCGTCGCCGCCGTCGGCAGCGCCTTCAAGGGATTGGGCATCGTTTTCGACGATGCGTTGCAGGCCCGACAGCTTGGCGCCGTCGTCGAGCGCGATCAGGGTCACGCCCTGCGTGGCGCGGCCCAGTTCGCGGATCTCGCTCACCCGTGTGCGCACCAGCACGCCACGGTCGGTGATCAGCATGATCTCATCGGCCGGCCGCACCAGCGTGGCGGCCACGACGCGGCCGTTGCGCTCGGTCTGCTGGATGGCGATCATGCCCTTGGTGCCGCGCCCGTGGCGGGTGTATTCGACGATGCTGGTGCGCTTGCCGTAGCCGTTCTCGGTGGCGGTCAGCACCGACTGCGTCTCGTCCTCGGCCACCAGCATGGCGATCACGTTCTGGCCGGGCTCGAGCGCCATGCCGCGCACGCCGCGCGCGTTGCGGCCCATCGGGCGCACGTCGTCCTCGTCGAAGCGCACCGCCTTGCCGCCGTCGCTGAACAGCATCACGTCGTGCTTGCCGTCGGTGAGCGCGGCGCCGATCAGGTGGTCGCCCTCGTCCAGGTCGACGGCGATGATGCCGGCCTTGCGCGGGTTGCTGAATTCGTCGAGCGCGGTCTTCTTGACGGTGCCCAGGCGCGGTGGACATGAAGACATAGTGGTCGCCCGGGAAGCTGCGGAATTCGCCGGTCAGCGGCAGCACCACGGTGATCTTCTCGCCCGGCTGCAGCGGGAACATGTTGACGATGGGCTTGCCGCGGCTGGCGCGGCCGCCCTGCGGCACTTCCCAGACCTTGAGCCAGTAGACGCGGCCGCGGTCGCTGAAGCACAGGATCCAGTCGTGCGTATTGGCGATGAAGAGCTGGTCGATCCAGTCGTCTTCCTTGGTCTGCGTCGCCTGCTTGCCGCGTCCGCCGCGGCGTTGCGCGCGGTACTCGGCCAGCGGCTGGCTCTTGATGTAGCCGGTGTGGCTGAGCGTGACCACCATGTCGGCCGGCGTGATCAGGTCCTCGGTGCCGAGCTCCTGCGCGTTGCGCTCGATCACGCTGCGGCGGGCGCCGACCTTGGTCTGGCCGAATTCCTGGCGCAGCGCGGTGAGCTCGCCGCTGATGATGGTGGTGACGCGATCGGGGCGGGCCAGGATGTCCAGCAGGTCGGCGATCTGCGCCATCACCTCCTTGTACTCGCCGATGATCTTGTCCTGCTCCAGGCCGGTCAGGCGCTGCAGGCGCATCTGCAGGATCTCCTGCGCCTGGTCGTCGGACAGGCGGTACAGGCCGTCGGCCTGCAGGCCATAGCTGGCCGGCAGGCCTTCCGGCCGGTACGCGGCGCGGCCGCCTGGCGTGTCGCCCTCGGCGCGCGAGAGCATCTCGCGCACCAGCGAGCTGTCCCAGCTCTTGCTCATCAGCGCCGCCTTGGCCACCGGCGGCGTCGGGCTGTTCTTGATGGTCTCGATGAACTCGTCGATGTTGGCCAGCGCCACCGCCAGGCCTTCGAGCACATGGCCGCGTTCGCGCGCCTTGCGCAGCTCGAACACGGTGCGCCGCGTGACCACCTCGCGCCGGTGCTCGAGGAAGATCTCGAGCAGCTGCTTCAGGTTGCACAGGCGCGGCTGGCCGTCGATCAGCGCCACCATGTTGATGCCGAAGGTGTCCTGCAGCTGCGTCTGCTTGTACAGGTTGTTCAGCACCACCTCGGGCACTTCGCCGCGCTTGAGCTCGATGACCACGCGCATGCCCGACTTGTCGGACTCGTCCTGGATGTGGCTGATGCCCTCGAGCTTCTTCTCGTGGACGAGCTCGGCGATGCGCTCGAGCAGCGTCTTCTTGTTCACCTGGTAGGGGATCTCGTCGACGATGATCGCCTGGCGCTCGCCCTTGCCGATGTCCTCGAAGTGGCACCTGGCGCGCATGATCACCTTGCCGCGCCCGGTGCGGTAGCCCTCGCGCACGCCGTTCAGGCCGTAGATGATGCCGGCGGTGGGGAAGTCCGGCGCCGGCACGATCTCCATCAGCTCGTCGATCGTCGCCTCGGGGTTCTTCAGCAGGTGCAGGCAGGCGTCGACGATCTCGTTGAGGTTGTGCGGCGGGATGTTGGTGGCCATGCCCACCGCGATGCCGGCCGAGCCGTTGACCAGCAGGTTGGGCAGCCGCGCCGGCAGCACCGTCGGCTCCTTCTCGGAGCCGTCGTAGTTGGGCGCGAAGTCGACCGTTTCCTTGTCGATGTCGGCCAGCATCTCGTGCGCGATCTTGGCCAGCCGGATCTCGGTGTAGCGCATGGCCGCGGCGTTGTCGCCGTCCACGCTGCCGAAGTTGCCCTGGCCGTCGACCAGCATGTGGCGCAGCGAAAAATCCTGCGCCATGCGCACGATGGTGTCGTAGACCGCGGTATCGCCATGCGGGTGGTATTTGCCGATCACGTCGCCGACGATGCGCGCCGACTTCTTGTACGGGCGGTTCCAGTCGTTGTTGAGCTCGTGCATCGCGAACAGCACGCGCCGATGCACCGGCTTGAGGCCGTCGCGCGCATCGGGCAGGGCGCGCCCCACGATCACGCTCATCGCGTAGTCGAGGTACGACCGCCGCATCTCCTCTTCGAGGCTGACGGCGAGGGTTTCCTTGGCGAAGGGGGTCATGAAGCGGCGGGCAGCGTATCGCGACGGGGCAAGCAGCCCATTGATCGGCCCTGCTTGACGGCGAAAATGCAGGATTCTAAGCGGCGGGTGCTGTCGCAGTCGCGCAACAGGCAAGGCGGCCACGGCGGAGCTCCGCCTCAAAATGGGGTGTGTCCAACGCCCTATGGCACAATGAACTGCGAGTGGTGAGTGACCGCTGGAAGGCTTTGCCTAAAGGTTGGCCTGAGGGAATTTGCCCGTTCGATACGCTGTGTTCTGGACGTTTCGCAGGTTTCGCTGCGGCTTTCATCGAGAGGAGAAACATGAACAAACTGAACAAGGTGGCGGTGCTGGTTGCAGCCGCCGCGCTTGCTGCCCCGATCGCTGCATTCGCGCAGGCGAAGTCGGTTGACAACTGGCGCAATGCCGACGGTTCGCTGGTGTGGAAGAACGGCACCAACGAACTCTGCTGGCGCGATGCCTTCTGGACCCCGGCCACCGCGCAGGAGAGCTGCGACGGCGCCTTGAAGCCTGCGGCACCTGCCGCCGCTCCGGTCCCGGCTGCTGCGCCGGCCCCGGCCCGTCCCGCTGCCCCGCCTGCGCTGCCCCGGCACCGGCCGCCCGCCCGGCTGCCCCGGCTGCCCGCGTCCCGCGCCCGCCGCTCCGGTCAGTGAGAAGGTCACCTTCGCCGCCGATGCCTTCTTCGACTTCGACAAGGCCGTGCTCAAGCCCGAAGCGAAGGCGAAGCTCGACGACCTGGTCAGCAAGACCAAGGGCATCAACCTCGAGGTGATCATCGCCGTCGGCCATACCGACAGCATCGGTTCCGACGCCTACAACCAGAAGCTGTCCGTGCGTCGTTCCGATGCCGTCAAGGCCTATCTGGTCGAGAAGGGTGTCGAGAAGAACCGTGTCTACACCGAAGGCAAGGGCGAGAAGCAACCGGTCGCCGACAACAAGACCAACGAGGGCCGCGCGAAGAACCGTCGCGTGGAGATCGAGGTCGTCGGCACCCGCGCCAAGAAGTGATGTCGGGCCTGCGGGCCTGACGATCCCGCCCCGCCTCGTGCGGGGCGCCCAACGAAACCCCGCCCCGGCGGGGTTTCTCGTTTGCGGCATGCTGTGCGGCGACTGAGCCTCATGGCTGCAAAGCCCACCCATCCCCTGCCACGCACCATGTCCAACGTCGACGCCCAGGAACTCGCCAAATTCAGCGCGCTGGCCCACCGCTGGTGGGACAAGGAGAGCGAGTTCCGCCCGCTGCATGAGATCAACCCGCTGCGTCTGGACTGGATCGATTCACTGGCAGCGGTGCGGGGCAAGCGGATCGTCGACGTCGGCTGCGGCGGCGGCATCCTGGCCGAGGCGCTGGCGCAGCGCGGCGCCGTCGTCACCGGCATCGACCTGGCGACCAAGCCGCTGGGCGTGGCCCGGCTGCACGCGCTCGAATCCGGCGTCGCCGACCTCGACTACCGCGAAATCAGCGCCGAGGCTCTGGCCGCTGAACAGCCCGGCGCCTTCGACATCGTCACCTGCATGGAGATGCTCGAGCATGTACCCGACCCGGCGTCGACCGTGCGCGCCTGCGCCGCGCTGGTCAAGCCCGGCGGCTGGGTCTTCTTCTCGACCATCAACCGCAATCCGAAAGCCTTCCTGTTCGCCATCGTCGGTGCCGAATATGTGCTCCAGCTGCTGCCGCGCGGCACGCACGAATATGCGCGCTTCATCCGCCCGAGCGAGCTTGCCCGCCATGGCCGCGATGCGGGTCTCGACCTCGTCGCCACGCAGGGCATGACCTACAACCCGCTGACGCGCCGCTACCGGCTCGAGCCAGACACCAGCGTCAACTATCTGTTTGCCTGCCGCAAGGCTGCGGCCTGATGCGCTTCGATGCCGTCCTGTTCGACCTGGACGGCACCCTGGTCGACAGCGCACCCGACCTGGCCGGTGCCGCCAACGAACTGCGTGCGCTGCGCGGCCAGCTGCCATTGCCCTATGAAGCCTACCGGCCGCTGGCCGGATCTGGCGCGCGCGGCATGCTGGCGGCCGCCTTTGGCCTGTCGCCCGGGGATGGCGATTACCTGCCTCTGCGCGAAGCTTTCCTCGGCCTGTATCAGCGGCGGCTGCTGCGGTCCAGCAGCGTCTTCGCTGCCGTCCCGGCCCTGCTGGCGCGCATCGAGGCCAGCGGACGTCCCTGGGGCGTGGTGACCAACAAGGCCCTGTACCTGGCCGAGCCGCTGCTGACCGGGCTGGCGCTGCGCCACCGTGCCGCGGTGCTGGTGGGCGGCGACAGCACGCCGCACACCAAGCCGCATCCGGCACCGCTGCTGCACGCCGCCAGCAGCCTCGGGCTGGTCGCCGGGCGCTGTGTCTACGTTGGCGACGACGCGCGCGACGTGCAGGCCGGGCGCGCCGCCGGCATGGCGACCGTGGCTGCCGCCTGGGGCTACCTGGGCCCGGGTGCCCGGCTCGAGGACTGGGGCGCCAGCGGCATCGCCAATTCTCCGATCGACCTCTTGAACTGGCTCGACCTGCCCTAAACTCCAGGGTTCGGGACCGACCTGGCTTCGACGTGGGTGCGGAGCCGGCGCGGGGCATGCCGAGCACCAGTTCGCTCGTAAATCCACTGGAAACAAGTAACTGCGAACGACGAACGTTTCGCCCTCGCCGCTTAAAACCGGTGAGCCTCGCAACAGCAGTCCGATGGGCTGGGTATGAGGTCGAAAGGCTGAATACTGCGAGGTCATTCACATCGGATCGTCCTTGGCTGCGTCATTCAGCCAAGGCCTAAAACCAAGTGACTCGGGGCAGGGGTAGCGTGCTGCTGCGCGACCCAGGCCCTCAAACTCAAATCAGTCAGCTACGCATGTAGAACCGTCCGGTGATGGCTTGCGGACGGGGGTTCGATTCCCCCCGGTTCCACCATAATGTGAAATCCCAACCCTTATCCGGTTGGGATTTTTCTTGCCCGTTCCCCCTGTGTTGGCGCGGTTTCCGGCCTTTGCCCCTCGAGCACGCCGAACTCACGGCCCCTGCGGGCGCAATGGCTGGGGAAGGGGTGGGCAGTGACAACGGGATCAAGGAAGGCAGCCGGCCGGCTGCACATGCTGGCTGCCCGTGAGATGCATTCGGCCGGAGAGGGTGATCACGGCGATGGCGGCGGCCTTCTGCTGCATGTCACCGACCGGTCATGCCCCTGAGCACCCCCAGGGCCGGGCTGCGCCCAGCCCGCCCCCCGCGGGGGTCAAGCAAAGTGGCAAAGCCACATTTGCTTGAGCGTCTTCCGGTACACCACCCCTGTCGGGAGGGGCCGCGAGATGGGCCTTGGCGTGGCGCATCGCAGTCGCCCCGAGCAGGCTGGCGCCAGCCTGACTGCCGCACGCGATCCGGCCCACAAGGCGCGCGAGAACCCGCGCCAGGGGCTTGGTCTTCATCCTTCCAGCGCCCGCGCGATGCAGTCGCGGGCCACCTTGGGCCTGGGCACTCGCACGTCGAACCAACGGCGCACGTCCTGCTCCAGGCCGATGCCGTGCATGAAGTTGTAGACCGCCTTTTTCAGGCCTTCGCCCAGCGCGTCGTGGTCGACGCCGGTGGCGTCGCTGAAGGCGACGTCGTTCTTCGCAAAGCCCTGGAAGGGCGACGGGTGCAGCGTGACGCCAAATCGTGCGGGGTCCGTGCCCACGGGCGAATGCACGGTGCAGCTGAAGCGGTGGAAGAAGCCCGACTGGATGCAGCCCGCGGCAAACAACTGCCGCACATATTCCAGCGCATCCACGGTGTCCTGCACCGTCTGCGTCGGAAAGCCGTACATCAGGTAGGCATGCACCAGGATGCCGGCGTCGGCAAAGCCCTTGGTCACGCGCGCCACCTGGTCGACCGATACGCCCTTGTTCATCAGCGCCAGCAGCCGGTCCGACGCCACCTCGAGCCCGCCGGAGATGGCGATGCAGCCGCTGTCGGCCAGCTGCTGGCAAAGCCCGGGGCTGAAGGTCTTCTCGAAGCGCACGTTACCCCACCACGAGATGGCCACCTGGCGCCGCCGCAGTTCGGCAGCCAGGGCCTTCAGCGACTTCGGCGGCGCGGCTTCGTCGACGAAGTGGAAGCCGGTCTGCCCGGTCTCCTTCACGATGGCCTCGATGCGATCGACCAGCGTTTCGGCCGAGGCGGCGTCGTAGCGCGAGATGTAGTCCAGGCCCACGTCGCAGAAGCTGCACTTCTTCCAGTAACAGCCATGCGCCACCGTGAGCTTGTTCCAGCGCCCGTCGGACCACAGCCGGTGCATGGGGTTGAGCAGGTCGAGCAGCGACAGGTAGCGGTCGATCGGCAGCCCGTCCCAGGTCGGCGTGCCCACGTCCTCGAACGGCACGTCGGGCTCGGTCCAGTTGACGTAGTTCACCGCACCCTCGTGGCGCACGAAGGTGCGCACCAGGCGGCTGCGCGAACGCCGGCCGCCCAGGTGCTCCAGCAGGGCCAGCAGCGGGCGCTCGCCGGCGTCGAGGGTGACATAGTCGAAGTGATCGAAGACGCGCGGCTCGGCCAGTTCGCGCAGCTCGGTGTTGACGAAGCCGCCGCCCAGGGCGGTGACGATGCGCGGATCGTGCGCCTTGATCGCCTGCGCGATGCGCAAGGCGCCGTAGACGGCGCCGGGAAAGGGCACCGACACCAGCACGAGCCCCGGCTGGTGGCGATCGATGGCGTCGCGCGTCAGCTGCTGCAGCAGGCGGTCGATCAGCGTCGGCGGCGCCGCCAGCGCCTCGGCCAGCGGTTCGAAGCCCGGCTGGCTCATCGCCAGACGCTCGCCGTAGCGCACGAATTCGAAGCGCGGGTCGATGGCCTCGCGCAGCAGGTCGGCGATGTCGTTGAGGTACAGCGTGGCCAGGTGGCGCGCGCGGTCCTGCACGCCCAGCGCGCCGAAGGCCCAGGCCAGCGGGTCGCCGCCCTCGGGGTCGACGTAGACCTCGAGCGCGTCGAAGCGCGGCCCTTCGGGCAGGAAGCAGCGGCTGCCGATGCGGTGCGCCAGTGTGGGGTCGCGGCCCTGCAGGAACGCGATCGTCGGATCGATGGTGGCGGCGTAGCGGTCGTAGGCGTCGACGAAGGCCTGCGCATGCGGCCCGCGTGACGTGCCGGGCCGGGCCAGCACCTCGTCGCGCACGGCGGCCAGGCCCCTGGCCGACAGCAGCGCCAGCGCCAGCGCGAGCGCCAGATCCTCCTGCACCGCCGGCACGCCGCGTGAGCGCAGAAAGCCCGTGAGGTAGGCAGTCGAGGGGTAGGGCGTATTGAGCTGCGTCATCGGGGCGATGAGCGACAGCACGCGCAGCGGGGGCGGGGACATGGCGGACTGGGGTGGCGGTCGTCGATTGTCCGTCGCCAGAGCCGGCTGCACCGGCCCCGCCAGGTACAAGGGCCTGGCGCTCGCGCGCCAGGCCCTGTCGGGAGACACCCGCCGGCACGAGGCTCAGGCCGGCTGCGGCCTCAGCGTGAGGCGGCCGACGCGGCCGGGGCCGCGGCTTCCGACGCCGCGGCCGGAGCCGCAGCAGGCGCAGGCATCGCGGCCGGAGCCGTCACCGCAGCCGGCGCGGCATGCGGGGCCGGCGCCTTGGCGGTGGTCGACATCGGCAGCAGCGGCACGATCAGCAGCGCGACGATGTTGATGATCTTGATCAGCGGATTGACGGCCGGGCCGGCGGTGTCCTTGTAGGGGTCGCCCACGGTGTCGCCCGTCACGGCCGCCTTGTGGGCCTCGCCGCCCTTCTTGTGCATGGTGCCGTTGGCGTCGGCGAAGCCTTCCTCGATCAGCTTCTTGGCGTTGTCCCAGGCGCCGCCGCCCGTGCACATGCTGATGCCGACGAACAGGCCGGTGACGATGGTGCCCATCAGCAGGCCGCCCAGCGCGGCCGGGCCGAGCAGCATGCCCACCAGGATGGGGGCCACCACCGGCAGCAGCGACGGCACGATCATTTCCTTGATCGCCGCCGTGGTCAGCATGTCGACCGCCGCGCTGTAGTCGGGCTTGCGCTTGTTGGCCATGATGGCGCCGTCGGCAAACTGCTTGCGCACCTCCACCACCACCGCACCGGCGGCGCGGCCGACCGCTTCCATCGCCATGGCGCCGAAGAGGTAGGGGATGAGGCCGCCGATGAACAGGCCGACGATCACCTTGTGGTCGGAGAGGTCGAAGGACAGCACCATGCCGCGCGCTTCCAGCGCGTGGGTGTAGTCGGCAAACAGCACCAGCGCGGCCAGGCCCGCCGAGCCGATCGCATAACCCTTGGTCACCGCCTTGGTGGTGTTGCCCACGGCGTCCAGCGGGTCGGTGACGTCGCGCACGCTGCTGGGCAGCTCGGCCATCTCGGCAATGCCGCCGGCGTTGTCGGTGATGGGGCCGTAGGCGTCCAGCGCCACCACGATGCCGGCCATGCTCAGCATCGAGGTGGCGGCGATGGCGATGCCGTACAGGCCGCCCAGCGCATGGGCCGCATAGATGGCCAGGCAGATGAAGGCCACCGGCCAGGCGGTGGACTTCATCGACACGCCCAGGCCGGCGATGATGTTGGTGCCATGGCCGGTGGTGGAGGCCTGCGCGATGTGCTGCACCGGCTTGTATTGCGTGCCGGTATAGAACTCGGTGATCCACACCATCGCGGCGGTGAGGACCAGGCCCACCACGCAGGCGCCGAACAGGCGCAGGTGCGTGCCCGCGCCCAGCGCATCGGCCGGCATCACCGCGGCGGTGACGAAGTAGAAGGCCACCAGCGAGATCACGCCGGCGACGATCAGGCCCTTGTACAGCGCCGGCATCACGTTCTTCATGCCCGGGCTGGCCTTGACGAAGCCGCAGCCGATGATCGACGCGATGATCGACACGCCGCCCAGCGCCAGCGGGTAGATGACGGCCTGCAGCGCGGCGTTCTTGACCATCAGCGCGCCCAGCGCCATCGCGGCGATCAGCGTCACCGCATAGGTCTCGAACAGGTCGGCGGCCATGCCGGCGCAGTCGCCGACGTTGTCACCCACGTTGTCGGCGATCACCGCCGGGTTGCGCGGGTCGTCCTCGGGGATGCCGGCTTCCACCTTGCCCACCAGGTCGGCGCCGACGTCGGCGCCCTTGGTGAAGATGCCGCCGCCCAGGCGCGCGAAGATCGAGATCAGCGAGGAGCCGAAGGCCAGGCCGAGCAGCGGTTTCAGGGTCTCGGAGTCGGCGTTGGTGCCGCCGCTGACGTACCAGAAGAAGAGGCTGACGCCCAGCAGCCCGAGGCCGACCACCAGCATGCCGGTGATGGCGCCGCCCTTGAAGGCCACGTCCAGCGCCGGGCCGATGCCCTTGGTGGCGGCCTGCGCCGTGCGCACGTTGGCGCGCACCGAGACGTTCATGCCGATGAAGCCGCAGGCGCCCGAGAGCACCGCGCCAATCACAAAGCCGATGGCCGTCTTGGTGCCGAGGAAGACGAAGATGAGGACGGCCAGCACCACGCCGACGATGGCGATGGTCTTGTACTGCCGCGCCAGGTAGGCCGCAGCCCCCTGCTGGATCGCGCCGGCGATCTCCTGCATGCGGGCATTGCCCGCGTCCTGGTTCAGGATCCAGCTGCGCTGGACGAACCCGTAGATGACGGCCGCAAGGCCGCAGGCCAGCGCTAGATAGAGCGCCATCGTCGTCGACATGGAGTGATCTCCTTCCTCGTTCCGGTCTTTGTTGAATGCTCGAGAAGGCGTCTTTGGCACGGCCGCGACCCTCGGGGCCGTGCCGGACGCCTCGCGCGGGGGATGCTATACGGGATGGCGATGCCCGCCGGCATGGGTTTTCCACCGGTTGCGAGGGCCTTGCGATGCGTCAACGAGCCGTCAGGCCGTGGCAAGCCGCCTGCCTAGAATCGGCGCCCGGACAACCCGAGAATCCCCCATGAGCCTGCACAACGTGACCCCGGGCGCCAAGGCGCCGGCCGAGTTCAACGTCATCATCGAGATTCCGATGAACGCCGACCCGATCAAATACGAGGTCGACGAGGAAAGCGGGGCGTTGTTCGTCGACCGCTTCATGGCCACCTCGATGCACTACCCGTGCAACTACGGCTACATCCCGCAGACGCTGGCCGACGACGGCGACCCGGTGGATGTGCTGGTCATGACGCCGGTGCCGCTGATCCCGGGCGTGGTGGTCACCTGCCGGCCGCTGGGCGTGCTGAAGATGGACGACGAAGCCGGCGGCGACAACAAGCTGCTGGCGGTGCCGGTGGACAAGATCCTGTCGATCTACAGCCAGTGGAAGAAGCCCGAGGACCTGAATCCGTTGCGGCTGAAGACCATCCAGCATTTCTTCGAGCACTACAAGGACCTGGAAGAAGGCAAGTGGGTCAAGGTGCTGGGCTGGGAAGGCCCCGACAGCGCGCGCCAGGAGGTCGTCACCGGCATGGCCAACTGGACCCAGATCCACCGCAAGGCCTGAGGGCCGGCGGACCGTCAGTCCGGCGCCGGCGCCGGGCCTGCCATCGGGGCCACCTGCGGGTGGCCTTCGCCGTTCTTGAACGGGTTGTGCTCGTGCAACTCGTCCACATACTGGCCGATGCCTTCGCGTTCGCGCGCCAGCGCCTCGGCGATGGCGGCGGCAAAGCGTGCGTCAGCCACCTGGTGCGCCGATGCCGTGCCCACCGGCAGCAGGCCACGCGCCATCTTGTGCTCCCCCTGCGCACCGCCCTCGAAGCGCGTATAGCCGTTGGCGAGGCACCATTGCAGCGGCTGGTAGTAGCAGGCCTCGAAGTGCAGGCAGGGCACGTGCACCGTGGCGCCCCAGTAACGGCCCCAGGCGGCGCGGTGGTCGGCGTCGACCGCGATCAGCGAACAGGCGATCGGCGCGCCGCCCCGGTGGGCCACGAACAGCACCCAGTGCTGCGGCATCGTGGCCGCCATGCGGCGGAAGAAGTCGCGCGTGAGGTAGGGCGTCGAGTGGTGGGCGCGGTAGGTCAGCGTGTAGCAATGGTGGAAGAAGCACCACAGCGCATCGTCGATTGCCGCGCCCTCGTGAACGGTGAGGCTCACGCCGGCCTCGGCGACGCGCCGCCGCTCCTGCAGGATCTTCTTGCGCTTGTCGCGCTGCAGGCGCTGCAGCAGGCCGTTGAAATCCCGCACCGGGTCGGTCGCATCCTGCTGCCAGTGAAACTGCACGCCGTGGCGGATCATCCAGCCGGCACGCTCGAAGGCCGCCTGGTCGGCCCCGTCGAGAAACAGCACGTGGGCCGATGACAGCCCGGTCTGTCGTGTGAAGCGGTCGATGGCATCGACCAGCCGGTCGCGCCAGCCGTCGTCCTCGGCCAGCAGCCGGCTGCCCGGCACCGGCGTGAAGGGCACCGCGCACAGCGCCTTCGGGTAGTAGGCCAGGCCATGCCGGCGGTAGGCATCGGCCCACGACCAGTCGAAGACATATTCGCCGTAGGAGTGATCCTTCAGGTAGAGCGCGCAGGCCGCGCGCAGCTGGTCGCCTTCGTGCAGCGTCAGCCAGGCCGGCTGCCAGCCGGTGGCGGCATCGGCCGAGCCCGAGGCCTCGAGCGCCAGCAGGTATTCATGGCGCATGAACGGCGTCGGACGGGCCTGCCGCTGCAGCAGCCGGTTCCAGCCGGCGGCCGGCACCTCGGTGGCAGCGGCGTGAACCCGGATGAGATACTCGCTCGTCAAATGAAGGTCACTCCGCGGGGTCTGGCGAGATGAAGGTCGTACTGGCGCAGTTCAACGCCACCGTGGGTGACCTGGCCGGCAACGCCCGCCGCCTGGCGCAGGTCGCGCGCCAGGCCCATGCCGACGGTGCCCGCGTGGTGCTGGCCCCCGAACTGGCGCTGTGCGGCTACCCGCCCGAGGACCTGCTGCTGCGCCCGGCCTTCATGCAGGCCTGCCGGGAGGCGCTGCAGGGCCTGGCGGCCGATCTGTCGGACTGTGAAGGGCTGCATGTGATCGTCGGCCACCCGCACCAGCTCGGCGAGCGCGGCGATGTTAGGTCGAAGTCGCACCTCGTGCAGAAGCGGCTCAATGCGGCCTCGGTGCTGAGCGGGGGACACGTGCTGGCAACCTACTGCAAGCGCGAACTGCCCAACTACCAGGTGTTCGACGAGCGCCGTTATTTCGCGTCGGGCCGCGACGAGGGGCAGGGTCCCGTCGTCTTTGCGGTCGACGGCGTGCGCTTCGGTGTGCTCATCTGCGAGGACGCCTGGTTCGACGAGCCGGCGCGGCTGGCGCGCGACGCCGGCGCGCAGGTGCTGTGCGTGCTCAACGCCTCGCCCTTCCACATCGACAAGGCCGACGAACGCGAGCAGCGCATGGCCGAGCGCGCGCGCCAGACCGGGCTGCCGCTGCTGTATGCACACCTGGTCGGCGGGCAGGACGAGGTGGTCTTCGACGGCGCCTCGTTCGCGGTCGATGCGCAGGGGCGCATCGTGGCGCGCGCGGCCTCGTTCGCCGAGGACAGCCTGCTGGTGAGCTTCGATGCCGACCGCGTGCCCGGCGGCCGCCTCGAGCCGGTGCCGCCGATCGAGGAACAGGCCTGGGCCGCGCTGGTCACCGGCGTGCGCGACTATGTCGGCAAGAACGGATTCCCGGGCGCGATCATCGGCCTGTCGGGTGGCGTCGACTCGGCGCTGGTGCTGGCGCTGGCCGTCGATGCGCTGGGCGCCGAGCGCGTGCGCACGGTGATGATGCCCTCGCCGTATACGGCCGAGATCTCGTGGCTCGATGCGCGCGCCATGGCCGCGCGGCTGGGCGTGCGCTACGAGGAGCTGGCGATCGCGCCGATGTTCGACGCCTTCCGCCAGACGCTGGCGCCGCAGTTCGCGGGCCTGGCCGAGGACGCGACCGAAGAGAACCTGCAGGCGCGCATCCGCGGCACGCTGCTGATGGCCTTGTCCAACAAGACCGGCTGGATCGTGCTGACCACCGGCAACAAGAGCGAGATGGCCACCGGCTACTGCACGCTGTACGGTGACATGGCCGGTGGCTTTGCGGTCATCAAGGATGTCGTCAAGACCCTGGTCTATCGCCTGTGCGACTGGAAGAACCGACAGCCCAACCGCCGCGCCGACGGCAGCGTGGGCCCCGTGATCCCCGAGCGCATCCTCACGCGCGCGCCCTCGGCGGAACTGCGCCCCGACCAGACCGACCAGGACAGCCTGCCGCCGTACGACGTGCTCGACGGCATCCTGTCGATGTACATGGAGAACGACCACGCCATCGAGGACATCATCGCCGCCGGCTACGAGCGCGCCGATGTCGAGAAGGTGACGCGGCTGATCAAGCTCAACGAGTACAAGCGGCGCCAGTCGCCGGTGGGCATCCGCATCACGCACCGGGCCTTCGGGCGCGACTGGCGCTACCCCATCACCTCGAAGTTCCGTGCTTAAATCGAGTCAGTCGAAACCCGTGTTGGAGCCGCGATGAAACAGATCACCGCCATCATCAAGCCGTTCAAGCTCGAGGAGGTGCGCGAGGCGCTCGGCGACGTGGGCGTGTCGGGTCTGACGGTCACCGAGGTCAAGGGTTTCGGCCGCCAGAAGGGCCATACCGAGCTCTACCGCGGCGCCGAGTACGTGGTCGACTTCCTGCCCAAGGTGAAGGTCGAGGTGGTGGTCAAGGACAGCGACGTCGAGCGCTGCATCGAGGCCATCGTCAAGGCGGCCAAGACCGGCAAGATCGGCGACGGCAAGATCTTCGTCACGCCGGTCGAGCAGGTGGTGCGCATCCGCACCGGCGAGACCGACGAAGCCGCGGTCTGAACGGCTCCCCGGCCGTCCCGTTCAGGTGCGGCTGAGGTCCGATGCACCGGCCGCCGCGGGCAGCGCGGTGGCGATGCGATCGAGCAAGGCTTCGGGTTCGCGCTCCACGATCAACAACCGCGCCTGCGCCTCGGTGACGAACTGCTCGCGCACGGTGTCCTGCAGGAAGGCCAGCAGCGGGTCGTAGTAGCCCGCGGTGTTGAGCAGCGCGATCGGCCGCTGGTGGTAGCCCAGCTGGCGCCAGGTCCAGACCTCGAACAGTTCCTCGAAGGTCCCCAGCCCGCCGGGCAGTGCGACGAAGGCATCGGCACGCTCGGCCATCATCTGCTTGCGCACGTGCATCGTGGGGACGACGTGCAACTCGTCCAGGCCGCGGTGGCCGACCTCGCGCTGCATCAGGGATTGCGGGATCACGCCGGTGACCCAGGCGCCGCCCGCGCGTGCGGCATCGGCCACGGTGCCCATCAGGCCGACATTGCCGCCGCCATAGACCAGGTTCCAGCCGCGGCGCGCGAGACTGCGCCCGACGGCGCCGGCGCCGGCGGCGTCGGCGAACGCCGGCTGCGCGCCATGTCGCGAGCCGCAGAAGACGCACAGCGTGGTCTTGCGCTCGCTCATGCGTGCAGGCGGTTCCAGAGTGCCGTGGCCCAGGTGCCGCCGCACAGCAGCAGCGACAGCATCACGGCCGCGCTGCCATAGTCCTTGGCGCGCCTGGACAATTCATGAAGATCGAGCGAGACGCGGTCGACGATCGCCTCGATGCCGGAATTGAGCAGTTCGACGATCAGCACCAGCAGCACGCTGCCGATCAGCAGCGCCCGCTCGACCCAGGTGGTGCCCAGCCACAGGGCGGCCAGCAGCATCGGCAGCGCCAGCAAGAGTTCCTGCCGGAAGGCGCTCTCGTGACGCCAGGCGGCGGCCAGGCCGGCGGCCGAATGACGCGTTGCGAACAGCACCCGGGTCAGCCCGGTCCGGCCCTTGTGCGGGTTGCCCATGCGGGGAGATTCTGCCAAAGCCGGTGCGTCACTTCGGCCGCGGCGGCGGCGGCGGGGCGTCGACCAGTCGCGTACGGCACAGCACGTCGTGCAGAAACTGGCGATCGGGGTGCAGTCGGCAGGTCGCCGCGTAGGTCACCATGCCGGCCAGCAGCGTGATGCCGATCACCCAGCCGCCCGACAGCCCGGCCAGATGGACCGCCAGCAGGCTCGGCAGAAACCACAGCCATGCCAGCAGGTAGCGGGCGAGGGCCCGCCACGGCGCCAGGGGCCCGCCGTCGATGGTTTCAACCCGCACGCGCCAGGTCTTCATCGCCACCGTCTGGCCACCGTGCGTCCAGAACCAGACGAAATACACGGCCAGCACCACGAACAGGACGGCCTGCAGACCGATCCTGCCCTGCAGTGCATGGCGTTGTTGCGTCAGGGTCGAATACAGCCAGCCCGCCACCATCACCACGCCGAACAGCAGCACGCCTTCGTAGACCAGCGCCGCGAGGCGGCGGCCCAGCCCCGCGGTGGCGGGCCGGGCGGGGGGCTGCGCGGTCACGGTCGGGTCGACGCCGAGGCGGCCGGCGCGGCAGTCTTTGCCGGCCGCGGCGCAGCCGCCGGTGCGGTGGGTACGGCGATGGTGGCGGCGCCTTGGGGTCCCCGGCTCGGCAGCAGGGTGGACGGATTGACGAAGCCCGGCGTGGCGGCGATCTTGGGCAGGCCGGGCTGGTTGTGGGGCGGTGGGCTCGGCGGCTTGCCGACCAGGGTCGTGGTCGCACCGGGCTTGACCTGCACCACGGTGGGCGTCACCGGCTTGACGGGAACCGGCGTCGGGTTGACCGGCACCACGCGCCGCGGCGCCACCGACCCCGGCATGTCCGCCGACCGCCCCGCCGCTGTGGCCGGTGCCGCGGGCCTGGCGCGCTGGGCCAGTTCGCGCTGCTCTTCGGGGGGCAGCGCACGGTAGGCCTCCCACAAGGCCTGACGGTCGGGCGCGGGCAGGTTGCGCAGTTCCTGAAAATTCAGACGCGCCCGGCCACGTTCGGCCGGCGACATGGCAGCCCATTCGGTCATGCGGGCCTGCACCCGCTGTCGTTCAGCGGCCGGCATCGCCGGGAAGCGCTGGGCGACGACGATCCACTTGGCCTTGCGGACGGCGTCGATGCCCTGCCAATGCGCTTTCAACGGTGCCAGAGCCGTCTGCTGGGCGGGCGACAACGCCGACCAGGCGGGGCCGCCCGGGGCGCCATCGGCCATCGCCGGGCGCTGGCCGGTCGCCGCCGGCCCCGCGGGCTGCGCCAGCGCCGGTGTCGCCAGTGCCAGGGCCAGCAGCGCGGCAGCGAGTCGCCGACTCACGGTCGTGGCGCCTTCAGGTATTCGCGGAAGCCAGGGTCCGTCCAGGCGGCAGGGGGCAGGTCGTCGGACAGCAGCACGGCGTCGATCTCGGCCGCGGCCATCACCTGCTCCTGGGCCGTGAACTGCTGGATCAGCACCAGGCCGGCAATCAGCAGGGCCAGCGGCAGCCACGAGGCCAGGCCGAGCCAGAAGCGGCCCAGTCCGCCCAGCATGGCCGCACCCTGGCTGTTGACGCCGATGGCGCCGGCGGCCTGGGCGGCGCGCCGCTGGCGTGCCAGTGCCACGGCCTGATCGCGACCGATGCGCAGGCGTTCGGCGATGTCGTGGGGCACGTTGGCAGCCCGTTCGTTCAGGCCGGCGGCCAGGCGCACACCCATTCGAGCCTCCAGGCTCTGCTGCAAGGCGCTGGGCTGTTCGGTTGGTCGACTCATGGCGAGATTCCCTTGGCTCGAAGGGCCTTGGCCAAAGCGTGAACGGCCCGCGAGCAGTGCGTCTTCACGCTGCCCTCGGAGCAACCCATCACCTCCGCCGTCTCGGCCACATCGAATTCTTCCCAGTAACGCAGGAGAAAGGCTTCCCGTTGACGGGCTGGCAGTTCGGCAATCTGCGCTTCGATCAGAAGCAGGATCTGTTCCCGCGACACCGAATCGGCCGCGCTCTCGGCCCCCAGTGCGCCTTCGACGGACTGCAGCGATTCGAGCAGGTCAAAGTCGTCGCTGTCGTCGCCGCCGTCGAAATCGGACAGGTTCTGCATCACTGCATTGCGCACCTTCTGGCGCCGGAACCAGTCCATGGTGGCATTGGTCATGATGCGCTGGAACAGCATCGGCCATTCGGCAGCCGGACGGTCGGCGTACTTTTCCGCCAGCCGGATCATCGTGTCCTGCACGATGTCGAGCGCGGCCTCCTCGTCGCGCACGGCGTAGACGGTGCGCTTGAAAGCTCGCTTTTCGACGCTTTTGAGGAAGTCGGACAGTTCTTTGTCAGTGGCCAACGCGTGCTCCGCCGGGCAGTGAGACCCGGCTTCCGGACCGGCGCGGATTATCAACGACGGCCGCGCCGCTGCCGCGGTGGCCGAGAGCGGGCCGCCCGATGCCATAATGCTGCTTCGCACAACGCTACTTTTGGGTCCAATTCCGACCGTCCGACCTGGGCGGCGGCGATTCGATCGCGCAGGTGCCGAAGCCGTCTCATGAGGACGCGACCGAGGCGCACCGATGGTTTTTCGTCAGAGAAATTCACAGAGGTTCTCCATGGACATGTCTGCCGCGGAAGTCAAGCGTGCCGCAACGGCACAACCGCACACCCCTCCCGCCGAGCCCAACGGCTCGGAAATCATGGTCCGCTGCCTTCAGGCCGAAGGCGTCAAGTTCCTCTGGGGCTACCCCGGCGGCGCGGTCCTCTACATCTACGACGCGCTCTACAAGCAGGACAGCATCCAGCATGTGCTGGTGCGCCACGAGCAGGCGGCCGTGCATGCGGCCGATGGCTATGCGCGCGCCACCGGTGACGTCGGCGTGGCGCTGGTCACCTCCGGGCCCGGGGTCACGAATGCGGTGACGGGCATCGCCACCGCCTACATGGACTCGATCCCGATGGTGATCATCACCGGGCAGGTGCCGACGCCGGCGATCGGCCTCGATGCCTTCCAGGAGTGCGACACCGTCGGCATCACGCGTCCGATCGTCAAGCACAACTTCCTGGTCAAGGACGTGCGCGATCTGGCGCTGACGCTGAAGAAGGCCTTCCACATCGCCCGCACCGGCCGCCCCGGCCCGGTGGTGGTCGACATCCCGAAGGATGTCTCGCTGAAGACGGCGCCGTTCCACTATCCCGAGACGGTGGAGATGCGCTCGTACAACCCGGTGCGCAAGGGGCATGGCGGGCAGATCCGCAAGGCCGTGCAGTTGCTGCTGCAGGCCAGGCGCCCCTACATCTATACCGGCGGCGGCGTCATCCTGGGCAATGCCGCGGCCGAACTGCGCGAACTGGTCGACCTGCTGGGTTACCCCTGCACCAACACGCTGATGGGCCTGGGCGCGATGCCGGCCAGCGACCCGCGCTTCCTGGGCATGCTGGGCATGCACGGCACCTACGAGGCCAACATGACCATGCAGCACTGCGACGTGCTGCTGGCCGTGGGTGCGCGCTTCGACGACCGCGTGATCGGCAACCCCAGGCACTTCGCGTCGGTCGAGCGCAAGATCGTCCACGTGGACATCGACCCCTCGTCGATCTCCAAGCGCGTCAAGGTCGACATCCCCATCGTCGGCGATGTGAAGGACGTGCTGCAGGAACTGATCGCGCAGATCCGCGAGGCGCAGGCGCGGCCCGATGCCGCCGCGCTGTCGGCCTGGTGGAGCCAGGTCAACGACTGGCGCAAGCGCGATTGCCTGGCCTACAAGCACAGCAACGACGTCATCAAGCCGCAGGCGGTGATCGAGAAGCTGTGGCAGCTCACGCGCGAGCGCGACACCTACATCACCTCCGACGTCGGCCAGCACCAGATGTGGGCGGCGCAGTTCTACCGCTTCGAGGAGCCGAGGCGCTGGATCAATTCCGGCGGCCTGGGCACGATGGGCGTGGGCCTGCCCTATGCGATGGGCATCAAGCTCGCCAAGCCCGATGCGGATGTCTTCTGCATCACCGGCGAAGGCTCGATCCAGATGTGCATCCAGGAGCTGTCGACCTGCAAGCAATACGACACGCCGGTGAAGGTGATCTCGCTGAACAACCGCTACCTGGGCATGGTGCGGCAGTGGCAGCAGCTCGACTACGGCGGCCGCTATTCGCACAGCTACATGGACGCGCTGCCCGACTTCGTCAAGCTCGCCGAGGCCTACGGCCACGTCGGCCTGCTGGTCGAGAAGCCGGGTGACGTCGAAGGCGCGCTGCGCGAGGCGATCCGCCTGAAGGACCGCACCGTCTTCCTGGACGTGCGCACCGACCCGACCGAGAACGTCTGGCCGATGGTCCAGGCGGGCAAGGGCATCACGGAGATGCTGCTCGGATCCGAGGACCTGTGACCGCCTGAACCCGCACCGGCGCGCCGCGGTCACCGCCGCGGCACGGGTGGTGCGGGCCAGGGTGCAAACGACCCCGGATTCCGCCTTCTTCCTTCCAACCTGACGGACGTGGCCAGGGGCCGGCGGTTACCGCCGACGGCTGTCGAAGAGCGCGTTCCACGAGGAATCCCCATGAAACACATCATCGCCGTGCTCATCGAGAACGAGGCCGGTGCACTGTCGCGCGTGGTGGCGCTGTTCTCCGCCCGCGGCTACAACATCGAGAGCCTGACGGTGGCGCCGACCGAGGATGCGTCGCTGTCGCGCATGACCATCGTCACCACCGGCTCCGACGAGGTCATCGAACAGATCACCAAGCACCTGAACCGGCTGATCGAGGTCGTCAAGGTGGTCGACCTGACCGAGGGCAGCTACACCGAGCGCGAGCTGATGCTGGTCAAGGTGCGTGCGGTGGGCAAGGAGCGCGAGGAGATGAAGCGCATGGCCGACATCTTTCGCGGCCGCATCATCGACGTCACCGAAAAGAGCTACACCATCGAGCTGACCGGCGATTCGTCCAAGCTCGACGCCTTCCTGCAGGCCATCGACCGCACCGCCATCCTCGAGACCGTGCGCACCGGTGCCAGCGGCATCGGCCGCGGCGAAAGAATTCTGCGCGTCTGACGTCGCAGTGCCTCACACCACCACCACGGAGAGAACCATGAAGGTCTACTACGACAAGGACGCCGACCTGAGCCTCATCAAGGGCAAGAACGTCACCATCATCGGCTACGGTTCGCAGGGCCACGCCCACGCGCAGAACCTCAACGACAGCGGCGTGAAGGTCACCGTCGGCCTGCGCAAGGGCGGTGCGTCCTGGTCCAAGGTCGAGAGGGCCGGCCTGAAGGTGGCCGAGGTCGCCGATGCGGTGAAGGAAGCCGACGTCGTCATGATCCTGCTGCCCGACGAGCAGATCGGCGCCGTCTACAAGAACGATGTCGAGCCGCACATCCGCAAGGGCGCATCGCTGGCCTTCGCGCACGGCTTCAACGTGCACTACGGCCAGGTCGTGCCGCGCGACGACCTCGACGTCTGGATGGTCGCGCCCAAGGCCCCCGGCCACACGGTGCGCAACACCTATACCCAAGGCGGCGGCGTGCCGCACCTGATCGCCGTGCATGCCGACAAGTCGGGCAAGGCGCGCGACCTGGCGCTGAGCTATGCCGCGGCCAACGGCGGCGGCAAGGCCGGCATCATCGAGACCAATTTCCGCGAGGAGACCGAGACCGACCTCTTCGGCGAGCAGGCCGTGCTGTGCGGTGGCACCGTCGAGCTGATCAAGGCCGGCTACGAGACGCTGGTCGAGGCCGGCTATGCGCCCGAGATGGCCTATTTCGAGTGCCTGCACGAGCTCAAGCTGATCGTCGACCTCATCTACGAGGGCGGCATCGCGAACATGAACTACTCGATCTCGAACAACGCCGAATACGGCGAATACGTCACCGGCCCGAAGATCGTCAACGAGCAAACCAAGGCGGCGATGCGCCAGGCCCTGAAGGACATCCAGACCGGCGAATATGCCAAGAGCTTCATCCTCGAAAACCGCGCCGGTGCGCCCACGCTGCTGAGCCGCCGCCGCCTGACGTCCGAGCACAGCATCGAGGTCGTGGGCGAGAAGCTGCGTGCCATGATGCCCTGGATCAAGGCCAACAAGCTGGTCGACAAGTCGCGCAACTGAGCGCACGACGTGCCCAGCTGCAAGGCCGCCCGCGGGCGGCCTTTTGGCGCCGGAACGCTGCGCTATCCTCGCGCCCATGAGTGAACCCACCCGGGATCCGCTGGACGACGCCGGCGAGGTGCCGCGCCCGCGGCGCAAGGGCATCTACGTGCTGCCCAATGCCATCACGCTGGCTGCGCTGTTCTCGGCCTTCTACGGCATCGTGATGGCGATGAACGGCCGCTTCGAGGCCGCCTGCGTCGCCATCTTCGTGGCCGCCGTGCTCGACAGCCTGGACGGGCGCGTGGCCCGCATGACCAATTCGCAGAGCGCCTTCGGCGAGCAGATGGACAGCCTGTCCGACATGGTGGCCTTCGGCGCCGCGCCGGCGCTCATCGTCTACATCTGGGCGCTCAAGGACATGGGCAAGCTGGGCTGGATCCCGGCCTTCGTCTACATCGCCGGCGCGGCGCTGCGGCTGGCGCGCTTCAACGTCAACATCGGCGTCGTCGACAAGCGCTTCTTCCAGGGCCTGCCCAGCCCGGCGGCGGCAGCGCTGGTGGTCGGTCTGGTGTGGATGATGGACGACTCGGGCTTCAAGAACGTCACGCGCTCCGACTGGGTGCCGTGGCTGGCGTTCGGCATCACGCTGTATGCGGGCCTGTCGATGGTGACCAATGCGCCGTTCTACAGCTTCAAGGTGGTGGGCGGGGGCCGCACCGTGCCCTTCGTCGTGCTGGTGGGCATTGCGCTGGCCATCGCGCTGATCGCCCTCGACACCGCGCGTGCGCTGTTCGCCATCTTCTGTCTCTACGGCGTGTCGGGCTACGCCGTCTACGCCTGGCGCAAGTTCAAGGGCAAGCCGGCGAGCGTGATCGCCACGTCGATCGACGAACCCGAAGAGAAGGGCCTGCACCAGTGAAGCGTCGCGCATCGCGTGCTACATTACCGCGCATGTCGATCGATGCCCGCCTGCTGGCCCTAGCGCTCCTAGCCCCGACGCGGGTGCGCTGATCGACGTTCGTTCCTACCCTCTCCCCGAATCCCGATCAACGGCCCGCCAGCGCACAGCAGCGGGCCGTTTTCATTTGTTCCGGGCTGCTTGCGACAACCCCCTCGCCAAGGCATCACCATGACCGACAAGCTCATCATCTTCGACACCACGCTGCGTGACGGCGAACAGTCGCCCGGCGCCTCGATGACGCGTGAGGAAAAGCTGCGCATCGCCCGCCAGCTCGAGCGCCTGCGCGTGGACGTCATCGAGGCCGGCTTCGCGGCCTCGTCCAACGGTGACTTCGCGGCCGTGAAGGCGATTGCCGATGTCATCAAGGAGTCGACCGTGTGCTCGCTGGCGCGCGCCAACGACCGCGACATCGCGCGTGCTGCCGAGGCGCTGCAGGGGGCGGCGCGTGCGCGCATCCACACCTTCATCGCCACCAGTGCCCTGCACATGGAGAAGAAGCTGCGCATGACGCCCGACCAGGTGCACGAGCAGGCCAGGCAGGCGGTGCGCTTCGCGCGCAACCTCTGCGCCGACGTCGAGTTCTCGCCCGAGGACGGCTATCGTTCCGAGCCCGACTTCCTGTGCCGCGTGCTCGAGGCCGTGATCGCCGAGGGCGCGACCACGATCAACATCCCCGATACCGTGGGCTATGCGATCCCCGAGCTGTACGGCGAGTTCATCCGGTCCTTGCGCGAGCGCGTCCCGAACAGCGACAAGGCGATCTGGTCGGTGCACTGCCACAACGACCTCGGCATGGCGGTGGCCAATTCGCTGGCCGGCGTCAAGATCGGCGGCGCGCGCCAGGTCGAGTGCACGATCAACGGCCTGGGCGAGCGCGCCGGCAACTGCAGCCTCGAGGAGGTGGTGATGGCCGTGCGCACCCGGCGCGACCACTTCGGGCTGGATGTCGGCATCGACACCACGCAGATCGTGCCGGCCAGCCGCATGGTCAGCCAGACCACCGGCTTCGTGGTGCAGCCCAACAAGGCCGTGGTGGGCGCCAATGCCTTTGCGCATGCCAGCGGCATCCACCAGGACGGCGTGCTGAAGGCCCGCGACACCTACGAGATCATGCGCGCCGAGGACGTGGGCTGGGCGGCCAACAAGATCGTGCTCGGCAAGCTCTCCGGCCGCAACGCCTTCAAGCAGCGCCTGCAGGAACTGGGCATCGAGATGGACTCCGAGGCCGAGATCAATGCCGCCTTCGCGCGCTTCAAGGATCTGGCCGACCGCAAGAGCGAGATCTTCGACGAGGACATCATCGCGCTGGTAGGCGACGAGAGCGTGACCAGCGAGGTCGAGCACTACCGGCTGCTGTCGTTGAGCCAGCACTCGGAGACCGGCGAGCGCCCGCATGCCAGCGTGGCCTTCTCGGCCGGCAACGTCGAGTTCCACGCCGAGTCCGACGGCAATGGCCCTGTCGATGCCAGCCTGAAGGCGATCGAATCGAAGGTGAAGAGCGGCGCCGAGCTGATGTTGTATTCGGTCAACGCCATCACGTCCGGCAGTACGGAGTCGCAGGGGGAAGTGACGGTGCGGCTGCAGCACGGCGGTCGCGTGGTCAACGGCGTCGGCGCCGATCCCGACATCGTCGTTGCGTCAGCGAAGGCTTATCTGTCAGCGCTGAACAAGCTGCACAGCACCACCGAACGCGTCGCCGCACAGGGGTGAGGCAGGACGTGCGGGGCCGGAAGGCCCCGCTCGCCTGCCGAACGACCGCGGGCGATTTCACGCCCGCGGGCTGGGGCAAGGCAGGACGTGCGGGGCCGGAAGGCCCCGCTCGCCTGCCGAACGACCGCGGGCGATTTCACGCCCGCGGGCTGGGGTGCGCTGGCATGCAACAACGCCAGACCCCCGTTCAAACCCTGAAAAGAGCTTGAAAAACGATCTGCAAGTGTTTGATTTGACTGCACTTGTCGGTTAACCTCGCGGCCATGTCGATGGTCGTGGGGTGTGCGCCGTGAGCAGTGCCAGGGGCTTGAAGTCGTTGTGGGTGGTGATCGCTGCGCTGGCCCTGGTGCTGTCGGCCGATGTGATGGCAGCCGGCAAGTCCAAATCCAAAAGGGACAGTGCCCGGCCCACAACCGTCAAGACGGTGCGCACCGCGAAGGCACCCCGAGCGGCCAAGGCCGGCGTCAGCGCCCGCCGCGTGGCCGCCGTCAAGGTGGTGCCGCATCGGCCGTCGCTGGGCGAGAGCCAGGGCCTGCGTGGCACCGACGATCCGCTCGACCTCAAGTCCAGCGTCGCCCTGGTCGTCGACCAGGACACCAACCAGGTGCTGTTCAGCAAGAACCCGCTGGCGGTGTTGCCGATCGCATCGATCACCAAGCTGATGACCGCGATGGTGGTCACCGAGGCCGGGCTCGACCTCGACGAGCCGATCACCGTCACCGCCGACGACATCGACACCGAGAAGGGCAGCCGCTCGCGCCTGAAGGTCGGCACGCAGCTGTCGCGCGGCGAGATGCTGCACCTGGCGCTGATGGCGTCGGAAAACCGCGCGGCGAATGCGCTCGGGCGCCACTTTCCCGGCGGGCTGCAGGCTTTCGTGGCAGCGATGAATGCCACCGCGCAGCGCCTGGGCATGAGCGATACCCGCTATGTCGAGCCCACGGGGCTGTCGAGCCAGAACCGTTCCAGTGCACGCGACCTCACGCTGCTGGTCAAGGCCGCCTATGCGCACCCGTTGATCCGCGACCTGTCGACCTCGCCCGAGGCCGAGTTCGAGGTGGGCAGCCGGCCGCAGCAGTTTCGCAATACGAACGGCCTGGTGCGCAACCCGGCGTGGGAGATCGGCCTGCAGAAGACCGGCTATATCGCCGAGGCCGGCCGCTGCGTGGTGATGCAGGCGCAGCTGGCGGGGCGCAAGCTGATCATGGTGCTGCTCGATTCCGCGGGCCGCTATTCGCGCATCGGCGATGCCGAGCGCATCCGCCAGTGGCTGGCCGAGCAGGCACTGCCGGCATCGCGCGCGGGCGGCTGAAGCCGCTGCCCCGCGCGGCCTTCAGCCCGCGCGGTGACCGAGTGACGCCGAGATCTGCGCCGCCGTCGCCTTCACCTTGTCGAGCCAGCCTTCTTCCAGCCGGTCGGCCGGTGCCGATACCGACAGCCCGGCGATCAGCTGGCCCTGGTCGTCGTAGATGCCGGCAGCCATGCAGCGCACGCCGAGTTCCAGTTCCTCGTCGTCGCGCGCAAAGCCCGACTGCCGCACATGGGCCAGCTCGCGCTCCAGCCGCGGCAGCTCGGTGATGCTGTTGCGGGTGTGGCCGGTGAGGCCGGTGCGGGTGGCGTAGGCCCGCACGCGCTGCGGGTCGTCGTGGGCGAGGAAGAGCTTGCCCACCGACGTCAGGTGCAGCGGCGCGCGTCCGCCGACGGCGCGCACCACCTGCATGCCGGAGCGTTCGCTGTAGGTGCGTTCGACATAGACGATCTCGTCGCCCTGGCGCATCGACAGGTTGACCGGCTGGTGGGTGATCTTGTGCAGTTCGCGCATCGGGCCCATCGCGGCCTCGCGCACGTCCAGCCTCGCCTTCACCAGGTTGCCCAGTTCCAGCAGCCGCATGCCCAGCCGGTAGGTGCCCGATTGCGGCCGGTCCACCAGCCGACCGACCGCCAGATCGTTGAGGATGCGGTGCGTCGTCGACGGGTGCAGCCCGGTGGCCTCGCTGATCGCCTTCAGCGAGACCGGGTCGGGGTGGGCGGCCAGGGTGTCGAGGACCGCGAACATGCGCTCCAGCACCTGGATGGTCGGGGCATTCGGGTTCTTGGTGCTCATGGCGGCCTGCGGTCTGACAGGGCGCTATTTTGCATCGTGGAAGTCAATGCCACGACGGCCCTGGCGCCGGCGCGCACGGCGCCTTCCAGCGTGGCCGGGTAGGGGCCGGCCACATGGTCACCCGCGGCGACCAGGCCGGGCGCGATGCGCATCGGTGGCCGCACCAGGCCCGGCGTGCTGCGGAAGGTGGCGCGGCGCTCGGCGATCACGTCCTCGACCCGTGCCGCGCCGGCCGCCCAGCCCCAGCGGCCGAGCTCGCGCGCCGCCTGCGCCTGAATCGCTGCGGCGGTGGCGTCCAGGCCGCGCGCCACCCAGGGTGCGGCGCCGCTGACGACGAAGGCAAGACGCCCCGGCAGCCCGCCGAGCGCGCCATGGTCGAAGACATATTGCGCCGGCGCGTGCGCGTCCTCGGGCAGCGCCAGCATCGGCAGCGGCAGGCGCACCCCGGCGCAGTGGGCATAGACGGTCACGATGGGCTCGAAGCGCAGGCGGCCGGCCAGGGCCGACCAGCCGGCATCGACCGGCTGCACCAGGCGTGCGGCCTCGCCCGCCGGGCAGGCCAGGATCACGCCGTCGAAGGGCTGGCCGTCGACGCGCCAGGTCGCGCCGTCACCTGTCAGCGCCATCACGCGCCGGCCGGGCTGCAGTTCGGCCCCGTGCGCGGCCAGCCAGCGTGCGGCCGGCTCGGGCAGCAGTTCGCGCAGCGGCCGCCGCGGCAGCAGCAGGTCACTGGCGCCACGGCCACCGAACAGGCCGTCGCGCAGCACGCGCAGGAAGATGGCGGCGCTGGCCTCGCGCGCCGGCGTATTGAGCGCGGCCACGCACAGGGGGTCGATCAGCAAGCGGCGCACGTCGGCGGGCAGACCGGCGCACAGCGCACCGACGCTGCGGTCGGGCTGGCAGCGAAAGCCGGCGGCCGCCCAGCGCCCACAGGTGGCCAGCAGCCGCAGCCCGTCGCCCCACGACCAGGCGTTGCAGCGCATCACGGCCGCCGTGAAGGCCCAGGCGGCCGGGCCGTTGGCCAGCTCCAGGCCACGGCCGTCGGCCCAGCGCAGCGCCAGCGGCCGGCGCAGCAGCACCTGTTCGGGGTCGACGCCGACGCGGCGCATCAGCGCCAGCGTCTCGCGGTAGGCGCCGATGAGGATGTGCTGGCCGTTGTCGAGGTCGCTGCCGGCGGTGCTGCGCGCGCGGCCGCCCCATTGCCGTGCCATCTCGAACAGGCTCACCCGGTGGCCGGTCTCGACGGCGGTGACGGCGGCACTCAGGCCGGCCCAGCCGCCACCGATCACCGCCAGGCGCAGCGGCCGTGCCGGCGCCGCGCGCTCGTTCATCGACCCCGCCAGCGCGTGCGCGCCGCGATCCACAGCTTGCGCAGCGGCGTCAGCGAGGTGCGCTGGTGCAGCACCTGGAAGCCCTGGCGCTCGATTTCGCGCAGCAGCGTGCGGTAGATGTTGGCCATCATCAGGCCCGGGTTCTGCGCCACCCGGTCGGCCGCCGGCAGCAGCGCCAGCGCCTCGTCGTAGGTGGCATGCGCGCGTGCGGCCTGAAAGTGCATCAGCGCCTGGAAGCGCTCGCTGTAGCCCCAGGGCGATTCGCGCTTCAGGATCTCGTTCGCCTTCACGTCGTGCGCCTGCAGCTCCGACATCGGCAGGTAGATGCGGCCGCGGCGCGCGTCCTCGCCGACGTCGCGGATGATGTTGGTCAGCTGCATCGCCAGGCCGAGCTTGTGCGCATATTGCAGCGTGGCCTCGGCGCTGTGGCCGAAGATGCGCGCCGCCACCTCGCCGACGACGCCGGCCACCAGGTCGCAGTAGCGGGCGAGGCCCGGGAAGTCGAGGAAGCGCGACTGTTCCAGGTCGACCTGGCAGCCGTCGATCACCGCGCTCAGGTGGTCGGCGCGGATGCCGAAGGGCACCAGGTGCGGCTGCAGGGCCAGCGTCACCGGATGCGACGGCGTGCCGGCGAACAGCGCCGCCACCTCGCGCCGCCACCACTGCAGCTTGGTGGCGGCCACGCCGGAGTCGCTGACCTCGTCGACGACGTCGTCGACCTCGCGGCAGAAGGCATAGAAGGCGGTGATGGCCGCGCGCCGCGGCGGCGGCAGGAAGAGGAAGGCGTAATAGAACGACGAGCCGCTCTTGGCGGCCTTCTGCTGGACATAGGCTTCGGGCGTCATGCGGGACGTCATGCAGGGCGTGGGGCTGACATGCGCAGCGCGCGCCACAGCAGCAGCGGCACATCGGCCTTGCCGACCGTCGGGCGCCGATGCAGGGTGTCGTGCTGCAGGGCTTCGATCCTGTCGAGGATGCGCAGGCCGCCCTGCACGACCAGGCGCAGTTCCCAGCCGGCGCGGCCGGGCACGCGCAGCGCCAGCGGCGCGCCGCGCAGCATCAGCAGGCGCGCCCAGTCGCACAGCTCGCTCAGGCAGGCGCGCAGGCCGGGGCTGTCGCTCAGGGGTGCGCCGGTCGGCGGCGTCAGGCCGTGGCGGGCGAGGTCGGCGGCCGGCAGGTAGCTGCGGCCGCGCTGCTGGTCGCGGCCCAGGTCCTGCCAGAAGTTGATCAGCTGCAAGGCGGTGCAGATGGCGTCCGAGCGCGTCAGATCCGCCGCGTCGGTGATGCCGTAGAGGTGCAGCAGCAGGCGGCCGACCGGGTTGGCCGAGCGGCGGCAATAGTCGAGCAGCGCGGCGCGGTCGGGGTAGGGCGGGTTGTGCACGTCCTGCTCGAAGGCGCTCAGCAGGTCGTGCAGCAGCGGCACGGGCAGCGCGTGCCGCACCAGCATGCGGGCCAGGGGCTCGAACACGCCCGGCCAGCGGCCGCTCGCGGGTCGGCCGGCGACGGCTGCATCCAGGTCGGCGCGGAAGGCGGTCAGGTCCGCCAGGCGCTGGCTGGCCGGCGCATCGCCCTCGTCGGCCAGGTCGTCGGCCGTGCGCGCAAAGCCATAGATGGCCATGATCGCCGGCCGCAGGGCCGGCGGGCACAGCAGCGACGCCACCGGAAAGTTTTCGTAGTGATCCACGCCCACCGCGGCATTGTCACCGCGCCGTGCGTCCGGGGGCCGCGACATGCACGCCACCGGATCGCGCGCAGGCGCGGGTGCGGGCCGACGCCGGTTAAGGCAGGACGAACTCGCGCAGCGGCCGGTAGCCGGCCTTGTCCATCAGTTCGTCCCAGCGCGCCGGCAGCCGGATTTCCCGCATCGCCTGGCCGGGCCCGCCGGCCAGGATCTGCACCTTGTTGCGCGACGGATCCCCGCAGACGATGAATTCGAGCATGCCGGCAGCCGGCACCGTTTCGATCGCTTCCCAGCCCGCAGGCCGGGGGTACCACGGCGGCAGCCTGCCGGGTTCGGACTTGCCGCTGGCCAGCGCCCTGGCGTACTCGGCCTCGAAGGAGCGGGTCACCCGGCCATAGGAGCCGTTGACCTGCGAGAAGGTCGCCTCGTGCGTGGTCACGCGTGCGGTCCGCACCAGGTCCTGCCGCAACCCGCGCCGGGTGTAGCCGCCCTCGGCGAGGATCCTGGCCACGCCGGGCTCGATCAGCAGGTAGCGCCGGCTCATGCCGGTGAAGCCGCTGGCCAGCGCCTCGGTCTGCGTGATGCCGTAGGCCATGATCTGCATCAGCAGCTTGGGGTCGGATGTCGAGGGCACGAGGTTGCGGCCCCAGACGGTGCTGTTGCCGGCCGAGACGGTATTGGCGTGCCGCGCGAAGCCCTTCTCCACATGGTGCGGCTCCCAGCCCACGGCCTGGGTGGCGGCTTCGTCCTCGGCCAGGAACCACGATGCGGCCTTGCCGAAACTGCCCATCTGCGTCTCCTTGATGCGCAGGCCGGCGATGTTGCGCTCGATCAGGCTCATCGTGCGGCCCAGGACGCTGTTTACCGGGTGGGCGATCAGGCCCTGGCCGTGGTCGATGCCGAGCTGGCGCGCCAGCGGCCCGTTGACCCAGAAGAAGTTGGTGAAGCCATGCGTGCTGGCACCGTGGTTGCCGTACCGGAAGGCCGGGTCGGCGATCGCCTGCACCGCGGCGATCAGCAGCGGCATGTGCTCGGGACGGGCGCCGGCCATGACGGCGTTGACGGCGATGTTCCACGGCGTGGCCTGCAGGTTCGCCGGCGGCAGCACCGCGATGGGGTCGCCGGCGGCGTGGTCGGTATAGGCCAGGAAGGCCTCGACGCGTTCGCGCGTCGGCGGGGTGATCGCCAGGCCGTCGCTCCAGCCGCGATCGGCGAAGTAGCGGTTGGTGTCGTCGACCGAGCCGACGAAGGCGACCTCCGCCGGGTCCCGCTTCAGCGGCGAGGCGCTCGTCGCCGGCAGCGGCCGGGTCAGCACCTCGATGACGCGGGGCACCACGATCGCGAGCGTCTTTTCGCGCAGCTGGGCGTCGGTCTCGAGGTCGAAGGGATCGGGGTAGAGGGCCACCTGCAGCGACGGGATGCCGGCGTCGCGCGCCATCGTGCGTGCCTGTTCGTCGAAACCGGGGTTGGTCACGATCACGGCGGGGATGCCGCTGCGCTCGGCCAGGACCGCGGCGTGGTTGGCCCGCGGGGTGCAGATGCCGCAACCGCCGTTGCCGGTGACCACGGCGTCGCAGCGCCTGCCTTTCAGCGCCGCCTGCAGGGCGTCGGACAGGCGCGTCGGCATGCCGTGCGGTTCGGGCAGCGGTGCCACGGGCAGGGCGGTGTATGGAACGATCGCGGCGTCTGGATAGCGCTGCTTCAGTGCCTCGCCGATGACGGGCAGGGTCACGTCGGCCTTGAAGGCGTGGTTCCAGACCATGCAGACCGTCTTGCCGGCCAGCGTGTCGAGCCGTGCCGCCATCGGCATCATCGTGACCATGCGCTCGCCCAGCGGGCTGACGACCCGGTAGACGGCCTCCGCCGGCGACCGCCATGCGGCCGTCAGCGGCACGCCGTCCGACGTGCGTGCCGGCGCCACGCCCTGCCCGCTCGCGCCCGACACGAGGCCCGCCGCGAGGACGAACGCAGTCGTCCACAGGCGCGCGCAGACGGACTTCAGCCCCCGCTTCGACATGCGCTCTCCTTCGACTTCAAGACAAGAGGGCCGGGCCGCTCACCGCGGCGCCGGCTGCGCGACCGGCTCGCCGCCGATCACGTTCAGGCCGAACTGGAACGGCGCCTGGCCGTTCAGGCACAGGTTCCAGTCGCAGATCTGGTAGACCACGCGTCCCTTCAGGTTGCGCGTGCCCGACGCGGTGCCGGGCGCGAGCCGGATGGGTACGTCGATCGTCACCCTGCCTTCGTGGAAATCGGACTCGAGCACGCCCTCGCGCCGGTAGCGGGGTCTGGGCTCCACGATCGGCCCGGCGACCTCGGCGCCGTCGAACTCGAAGACCGTCTGCCGGCCCAGCAACGGTTTTCTCGCCGCCGGGTAGATGTGCCAGCGGGCGGGTGCCTCGAGGTCGAACGAGACGCGCACCGTCTCGCCGGGGCGGACCTCGGCCCTCGCGGGCCTGGCCGCGAGCACCTGGACGACCGGCCTGGCCGGCTCGGCGGCCTCGGCCAGCGGCATCGATGCGGTCAGTGCGACCAGGCCGCCGCCAAGGGTGAGCGCCTGGCCCGCGCGCAGGGCGAACCTTCGTTGCATGGGCATGGATTGTCTCGCGGCGGATGCCGGTCGCCGGGCCGACCATCGCGCAGCATGGGGCGGTCGCGTGTCGCCAGCATGAGCCGTTTGTGAAGCGGTGTGAGCGCTGTCGCTCGCCGAGCCCGTCGCGTACCGGTGTGGTTTGACAGATCACGCCGCCTTGTCTAAATTACTGACCAGTCAGTCATTAAGACTGAATCGCCGCCCGCCCGACCCTTCACCACCGCTGCACCGCCTTGCCCCGATGAATCGCCTTGCCCGCCTCGCCGTCGCCTCGATCGGCCTGCCGCTGCTGCTGGCCGCCTGCTCGCGGCCGGCGCCGCAACCCGAAGCCATTCGCACCGTGCGCACGCTGACGGTCGCGCCGGCCAGCGCCGCCGGCCAGCAGGAGCATGCCGCCGAGATCCGCGCCCGCAGCGAGGTGCGGCTGGGCTTTCGCGTCGGCGGCAAGCTGCTGGCGCGCCCTGCCGAGGTCGGCCAGCGCGTAAGGGCCGGCGAGGTGCTGGCGCGCCTGGACCCCGAGGACCTGCGGCTGTCGCAACAGGCTGCTGCCGCCGCCGTGCAGGCGGCGCAGGTCAGTCACGATCTGAGCCTGGCCGACTTCAGGCGCTTCAAGGAATTGCGCGACCAGGGCTTCATCAGCGGCGCCGAGCTCGATCGTCGCGAAGCCGCGCTGAAGGCCGCGGCGGCGCAGCTCGAGCAGGCCCGCGCCCAGGCTGCGGTGCAGGGCAACCAGGCCGCCTATGCCACGCTGGTGGCGACGGCGCCGGGTGTGGTGGTGGCGGTGGAGGCCGAACCTGGCGCCGTGCTGGCCGCTGGCACGCCGGTGCTGCGGCTGGCACTGGACGGCCCCCGGGACGCCGTCTTCGCCGTGCCGGAGGACGCGGTGGCCGCGGCGCGTGCGCTGATCGGCAGGGCCGGCGCCGTGGGCGTCACGCTCTGGGGGGCGGGCGAGCGCTTGCCGGCCACGGTGCGCGAGGTGGCCGCTGCGGCCGACCCGGTGACGCGCACCTTCCTCGTCAAGGCCGACCTGTCGGCGCCGCAGCTGCAGCTGGGCCAGACGGCCACGGTGACGATCGAGCTGCTGCCGGTGCCAGCGGCCACGCTGCTGCCGCTGACGGCGGTGAAGGAACTCAAGGGCCGCTCGGCGGTCTGGGTGGTCGACCCCGCCAGCCAGGTGGTGCGCACGCGCGAGATCGAGGTCGGCGGCGCGCAGGGCAACGAGGTGATCGTGCGCAGCGGCCTGCGCGCGGGCGAACGGGTGGTGACCGCCGGCGTGCACGTGTTGACCGAGGGCCAGCAGGTCCGCCTTCAGGCCACCGCCGCGCCGGCCGCGGCCGCGGCGGCATCGCGTTGAGGCCGGGGTCACCATGGACAGCCACCCCAAGGCGGCCGCGGCGTCGCGTTTCAACATCTCGCGCTGGGCGCTCGATCATCCGGCGCTGACGCGCTACCTGCTGGTGGTGCTGATGGTGCTCGGCATGGCCGCGTATTTCCAGCTCGGCCAGGACGAAGACCCGCCGTTCACCTTCCGTGCCATGGTCGTCACCGCATTCTGGCCGGGCGCCAGTGCGCAGCAGATGGCCGACCAGGTCACCGACAAGATCGAGAAGACGCTGCAGGAGGTGCCCTACGTCGACAAGATCCGCAGCTTTTCGCGCCCGGGCGAGTCATTCACCATCCTGCAGGTGAAGGACTCGACGCCACCGCGCGAGGTGGCGGGCAGCTTCTACCAGGCGCGCAAGCGCGTCGGCGACATGCGCGGCAGCCTGCCGGCAGGCGTCATCGGGCCGTCGTTCAACGACGACTTCGGCGATGTCTTCGGCTCGATCTTCGCGCTCTCGGCCGACGGCTTCAGCCCCGAGGAACTGCGCCAGCATGCCGAGCGCGTGCGCAGCCGGCTGCTGCGCGTGGAGGACGTGGCCAAGGTGCAGCTCTACGGCGTGCAGCCCGAGCGCGTCTTCGTCGAGATCTCGCAGAAGCGGCTGGCGCAGCTGGGCCTGGACATGAACCAGGTGCTGGCGCAGCTCAATGCCCAGAATGCGGTCGAGTCCGGCGGCGCGCTGAATACGCCGACCGAGCGGCTGCTGGTGCGCATCGAGGGCCAGTTCCAGTCGATCGACGCGCTGCGCCAGCTGCCCATCCGCGCCGTCAACCCGGCCACCGGCGCTGCCAGCACGATCCGCCTCGACGACATCGCCGCCGTCGAGCGCGCCTATGCCGACCCGCCGACGGTGATGGTGCGCCACAACGGCAAGCAGGTCATCGCGCTGGGCGTGTCGATGGCCAAGGGCGGCGACATCATCCGCCTGGGCCACAACCTGCGTGCCACGGTCACCGCGTTGAAGGCCGAGCTGCCGGTGGGCATCGAGCTCGAGCAGGTGCAGGACCAGCCCGAATCGGTCTCGCGCTCGGTCAATGAATTCGTCAAGGTGCTGATCGAGGCGGTGGTGATCGTGCTGGCGGTCAGCTTCATCAGCCTCGGCCTGCACTTTCGCCCGCTGCGCCTGGACGTGTGGCCGGGGCTGGTGGTGGCGATCACGATCCCGCTCGTGCTGGCGATCACCTTCGTGACGATGTTCTACTGGGGCATCGGGCTGCACAAGGTCTCGCTGGGCTCGCTGATCATCGCGCTGGGCCTGCTGGTCGACGACGCCATCATTGCCGTCGAGATGATGGTGCGCAAGCTCGAGGAAGGCCACGACAAGCGCTTTGCCGCCACCTTCGCCTACGACGTGACGGCGATGCCGATGCTGACCGGCACGCTGATCACCGCCGCCGGCTTCCTGCCCATCGGGCTGGCGAAATCGTCCACGGGCGAATACACCTTCGCCATCTTCGCCGTCACCACCGCGGCGCTGCTGATCTCGTGGGTGGCCTCGGTCTATTTCGTGCCCTACCTGGGCTCGCTGTTCCTGCGCACGCACAGCAAGGTGCAGGGCCACGCGCACGAGCTCTTCGACACGCCGTTCTACAGCGGCTTCCGCCGCCTGGTGGACGGGTGCGTCGCCCACCGCTGGCTCACCATCGGCGCCACGGTGGCGATCTTCGCGCTCGGCGGCTTCGGCATGTCGAAGGTGCAGCAGCAGTTCTTCCCCGATTCCAACCGCACCGAGATCCTGGTCGACCTCTGGCTGCCCGAGGGCTCGACGCTGCTGGCCAGCAACGAGGTCGCCCGGCGCTTCGAGCAGCGGTTGCTCCAGGAGCCGGAGGTGACGAGCGTCTCCACCTGGGTCGGCAGCGGCGCGCCGCGCTTTTACCTGCCGCTGGACGTCATCTTCGACACCACCAACGTCAGCCAGGCCATCGTGCTGACGAAATCGCTGCCCGCGCGCGAGGCCCTGCGCAAGCGCCTGCCGCGCATCCTGGCCGAGGAGTTCCCCGAGGTGCGGGGCCGCGCCAAGCTGCTGCCCAACGGCCCGCCGGTGCCCTACCCGGTGCAGTTCCGCGTACTGGGCGAGGACCCGGCCGTGCTGCGGCAATGGGCCGACACGGCGCTGGAGGTGCTGCGCGCCAACCCCAGCATGCGCGGCGTCAACGACAACTGGAACGAGCAGATCAAGGTGCTGCGCCTGCAGGTCGACCAGGACAAGGCGCGTGCGCTGGGGGTCAGCAGCCAGGCGATCGCGCAGAGTGCACGCACCATCCTCAGCGGCAGCACCATCGGCCAGTACCGCGAGGCCGACCGCCTGATCGACATCGTGCTGCGCCAGCCGGTGGACGAGCGCAACGCCATCACCGACCTGCGCGGCGCCTACCTGCCCACGGCGAGCGGACGCGCGGTGCCGCTGACGCAGGTCGCCAAGGTCGGATTCGCCTGGGAGAACGGCCTCATGTGGCGCGAGGGCCGCAGCTACGCGATCACCATCCAGGGTGACATCGTCGACGGCGTGCAGGGGCCCACGGTGACGGCCCAGGTGTGGCCGCAGCTTCAGCAGCTGGCGCAGCGCATGCCCGGCGGCTACCGCATCGAGGTCGCCGGCGCCGTGGAGGAGAGTTCCAAGGGCCAGGGTTCGATCGCGGCCGGCATGCCCATGATGCTGTTCATCATCTTCACGCTGCTGATGCTGCAGCTGCAGAGCTTCAGCCGCGCGCTGCTGGTCTTCCTGACCGGACCGCTGGGCATCGCCGGCGTGGCGGCGGCGCTGCTGATCCTGAACCGGCCCTTCGGCTTCGTCGCGCTGCTCGGGGTGGTGGCGCTGATGGGCATGATCATGCGCAACTCGGTGATCCTGATCGACCAGATCGAGCAGGACCGCCGCCGCGGCATGCCGGCCTGGGACGCCATCGTCGAGGCCGCGGTGCGCCGCTTCCGGCCCATCGTGCTGACCGCCGCGGCCGCGGTGCTGGCGATGATCCCCTTGTCGCGCAGCGTTTTCTGGGGCCCGATGGCGGTGGCCATCATGGGCGGGTTGATCGTCGCCACGGCGCTCACGCTGCTGAGCCTGCCGGCCATGTATGCGGCCTGGTACCGGGTGCGCCGCGAGGGTGGCCCCGCGGCAGGCTAAAATTCCCGGTTTGCCACGCCGATTGCCTGCAGTCAGGGCGGTCGTCGACAACCGCTGAGCTTCGTTGAGTAGCCGGCACCACCCTTCGCGCGGGTGGCGAAATTGGTAGACGCACCAGGTTTAGGTCCTGACGCCTTCACCGGCGTGCCGGTTCGAGTCCGGCCCCGCGCACCACCCCACCACGAGTTCAAACGCACACCATGGCCGTCAACGTCGAAACGCTCGAAAAACTGGAACGCCGGATCACGCTGTCGCTGCCCGCCGGCGAGATCAACCACGAGGTCGAGAGCCGGCTGCGCGGCCTGGCCCGCACGGTCAAGGCCGATGGCTTCCGTCCGGGCAAGGTGCCGATGTCCGTGGTCGCCCAGCGCTACGGCTACTCGGTGCAGTACGAAGTGGTCAACGACAAGGTCGGCAAGGCGTTCTCCGACGCCGCCACCGAGGCCAGGCTGCGCGTGGCCGGCGCGCCGCGCATCACGCAGAAGGAAGAGGCCCCGGAGGGCCAGATCGTCTTCGACGCCACCTTCGAGGTCTACCCGGAGGTGAGCATCGGCGACCTCTCGGCCATCGAGGTCGAGCGCGTCAGCGCCGAGGTGTCCGACGCCGCCATCGACCGCACGATCGAGATCCTGCGCAAGCAGCGCCGCAGCTTCGGCCTGCGCGCCGCCGGCGAGGGCGCGGCCGAGAGCGACCGCGTGACGATCGACTTCGAGGGCAAGATCGACGGTGAGCCGTTCGCCGGCGGCAAGGCCGAGGACTTCCAGTTCATCGTCGGCGAAGGCCAGATGCTCGAGCAGTTCGACAAGGCCGTGCGTGGCATGCAGGTCGGCCAGAGCAAGACCTTCCCGCTGCAGTTTCCGGCCGACTACCACGGCCAGGACGTGGCGGGCAAGGAGGCCGACTTCATGGTCACGATGAAGAAGATCGAGGCCCAGCACCTGCCCACCGTCGACGACGCCTTCGCCAAGTCGCTGGGCATCAAGGATGCCACCGTCGAGGCGCTGCGCGCCGACGTGAAGAAGAACCTCGAGCGCGAGGTCAGGTTCCGTGTGCTGTCACGCAACAAGGCGGCGGTGATGGACGCGCTGGTGAAGGTGTCCGAGCTCGACCTGCCCAAGGCCCTGGTCGCCAACGAGACCGAACGCATGATCGAGGCCGCACGCGCCGACCTCAAGCAGCGTGGGGTCAAGGACGCCGACAAGGCGCCGATCCCGGCCGACCTGTTCCAGGCCCAGGCCGAGCGCCGCGTGCGCCTGGGTCTCGTGGTGGCCGAGCTGGTGCGCCAGCACAACCTGCAGGCCAGGCCCGATCAGCTGCAGGCGCACATCGAGGAGATGAGCCAGAGCTACGAGAAGCCGGCCGAGGTCGTGCGCTGGTACCTGGGCAGCCGCGAGCGCATGGCCGAGGTCGAGGCGGTGGTGATCGAAAACAACGTCACCAACCACGTGCTCGGCCTGGTCAAGGTCGTCGACAAGGCGGTGCCTTTCGACGAGTTGATGGTCGGCGTCTGATCGGCCGCCGGCCTATCATCGGGCTCATCTTCGGAACAGGCAGCTTTCATGAGCGTTCAGGACATCCAGGGCTTAGGGCTCGTGCCCATGGTGATCGAGCAGTCGGGTCGGGGCGAGCGCGCCTACGACATCTACAGCCGGCTGCTGCGCGAGCGCATCGTCTTCCTGGTGGGCCCGGTGAACGACGTCACCGCCAACCTGGTGGCGGCGCAGATGTTGTTTCTCGAGAGCGAGAACCCCGACAAGGACATCTTCCTGTATATCAACTCGCCGGGCGGCAGCGTCAGCGCGGGGCTGTCGATCTACGACACGATGAATTTCATCAAGCCCGACGTCTCGACGCTGTGCATGGGCATGGCCGCCAGCATGGGTTCCTTCCTGCTGATGGCCGGCGCCAAGGGCAAGCGCTTCGCGCTGCCGAATGCGCGCGTGATGATCCACCAGCCCTCGGGCGGTGCCCAGGGGCAGGCGACCGACATCGAGATCCAGGCGCGCGAGATCATCAAGACGCGCGAGCAGCTCAACCGCATCTACGCCGACCGCACCGGCCAGACGGTGGAGCGCATCGCCGCCGACATGGAGCGCGACTACTGGATGAACCCCGGCGAGGCCAAGGACTACGGCCTGATCGATCAGGTGCTCGAAAAACGCGCCTGATTTCGCCCCCACGCCGACCCTCCCGCAAGCCTCGTTCAGGGGTGGGAGGGTCGTTCTTTTCCGGGGCCTAGGCCCTGCGGGGATTGGTCTATGATGGCCGCTCTTCCCTGCCACTACGCAGACGATCACATCCATGGCCGACAAGAAGGGTGCTTCCGGCGAGAAGGTCCTGTACTGCTCCTTCTGCGGCAAGAGTCAGCATGAGGTGAAGAAGCTCATCGCCGGCCCGTCGGTCTTCATCTGCGACGAGTGCATCGAACTGTGCAACGACATCATCCGCGACGAGGTGCCGGCCGACAACGCCGCCAGCCGCTCGGCCAAGTCCGACCTGCCGGTGCCCGGCGAGATCAAGTCCAGCCTCGATCAGTACGTGATCGGGCAGGACGTGGCCAAGCGCACGCTGTCGGTGGCGGTGTACAACCACTACAAGCGCCTCAAGCACATGGGCGCCGGCGGCAAGGACGAGGTCGAGCTCACGAAGAGCAACATCCTGCTCATCGGCCCCACCGGCAGCGGCAAGACGCTGCTGGCGCAGACGCTGGCGCGGCTGCTCAACGTGCCCTTCGTGATTGCCGACGCCACCACGCTGACCGAAGCCGGCTACGTGGGCGAGGACGTCGAGAACATCATCCAGAAGCTGCTGCAGAACTGCAACTACGACGTCGAGCGGGCGCAGCGCGGCATCGTCTACATCGACGAGATCGACAAGATCAGCCGCAAGGCCGACAACCCGAGCATCACGCGTGACGTCTCGGGCGAGGGCGTGCAGCAGGCGCTGCTGAAGCTGGTGGAAGGCACGATGGCCAGCGTACCGCCGCAGGGTGGACGCAAGCACCCGAACCAGGATTTCCTGCAGATCGACACGACGAACATCCTGTTCATCTGCGGCGGTGCCTTCGACGGGCTGGAGAAGGTGATCCAGAACCGCACCGAGAAGTCGGGCATCGGCTTCGGGGCCACGGTGCACAGCAAGAACGAGAAGCGCGTCTCCGACCTCTTCCGCGAGGCCGAACCCGAGGATCTGATCAAGTTCGGTCTCATCCCCGAACTCGTCGGCCGCCTGCCGGTGGTGGCCACGCTGGCCGAGCTGACCGAGGAGGCCATGATCCAGATCCTGACCGAGCCGAAGAATGCGCTCGTCAAGCAGTACCAGAAGCTGTTCGCCATGGACGGGGTCGAGCTCGAGATCCGCCCTTCGGCGCTGTCGGCCATCGCCCGCAAGGCGCTCGCGCGCAAGACCGGTGCCCGCGGTCTGCGGTCGATCATGGAACATGCGCTGATCGACACCATGTTCGACCTGCCCACGCTCGACGGCGTGGCCAAGGTGGTCATCGACGAGCACAACATCGAGGACGGCGCCAAGCCCCTGCTCGTCTACCGGGAGCAGGCCAAGGCCAGCGCCTGAGGCGGGCCTGACCCTGCAGCGTGCCCTCCGGCCGCCCGTCCCTTCTTGCAATTTCTCGTTGGGGGCCCATGTGGGCACCTGAAAGAGAGGTCTCTCATGTCCGGCAATCCCGTCCTTCCCGCTGAACCGATCACGCTGCCGCTGCTGCCGCTGCGCGACGTGGTGGTCTTCCCCCACATGGTGATCCCGCTCTTCGTGGGTCGCCCCAAGTCCATCAAGGCGCTGGAGGCCGCGATGGAATCCGGCCGGCAGATCATGCTCGTGGCCCAGAAGGCCGCCGGCAAGGACGAGCCCAAGGCCGACGACATGTTCGAGGTCGGCTGCGTCTCCAGCATCCTGCAGATGCTCAAGCTGCCCGACGGCACCGTGAAGGTGCTGGTCGAGGGCGTGCAGCGCGCCAACACGCGTGCGATCACCGAGCGCGACGAATATTTCGTCGGTGAGGTCGTGCCGGTGCCGCCGGGCGCCGAGCCCTCGCCCGAGGTCGAGGCGCTGCGCCGCGCCGTGACGCAGCAGTTCGACCAGTACGTCAAGCTCAACAAGAAGATCCCGCCCGAGATCCTGACCAGCATTTCCGGCATCGATGACCCCGGCCGCCTGGCCGACACCATCGCCGCGCACCTGCCGCTCAAGCTCGAGGCCAAGCAGTCGGTGCTGGATCTTTTCGAGGTCGCCAAGCGGCTGGAGAAACTGCTCGAGCTGCTCGAGCACGAGGTCGACATCCTGCAGGTGGAAAAGCGCATCCGCGGCCGCGTCAAGCGCCAGATGGAGAAGAGCCAGCGCGAGTACTACCTCAACGAGCAGGTCAAGGCCATCCAGAAGGAACTGGGCGACGGCGAGGAGGGCGCCGACCTCGAGGAACTCGAGAAGAAGATCGTCGCCGCCAAGATGAGCAAGGAGGCGCGCAAGAAGGCCGAGGGCGAGCTCAAGAAGCTCAAGCTGATGTCGCCGATGTCGGCCGAAGCCACGGTCGTGCGCAACTTCATCGACACGCTGGTCAACCTGCCCTGGGCCAAGAAGTCCAAGGTCAAGCACGATCTTTCATTTGCCGAGGACGTGCTCAACGAGGACCACTACGGCCTGGAGAAGGTCAAGGACCGCATCCTCGAATACCTTGCGGTGCAGCAGCGAGTCGACAAGGTCAAGGCGCCGATCCTGTGCCTGGTGGGCCCCCCGGGCGTGGGCAAGACCTCGCTCGGCCAGAGTGTGGCGCGCGCCACCGGCCGCAAATACGTGCGCATGGCGCTGGGTGGCATGCGCGACGAGGCGGAGATCCGCGGCCACCGCCGCACCTACATCGGCAGCATGCCGGGCAAGGTGCTGCAGAGCCTGACCAAGGTCGGTGTGCGCAACCCGCTGTTCCTGCTCGACGAGATCGACAAACTGGGCATGGACTTCCGCGGTGACCCGTCGTCGGCGCTGCTGGAGGTGCTGGACCCGGAGCAGAACCACACCTTCAGCGACCACTACGTCGAGGTCGACTTCGACCTCTCGGACGTGATGTTCGTCGCCACCAGCAACTCGATGAACATCCCGCCGGCCCTGCTGGACCGCATGGAAGTCATCCGGCTGGCCGGCTATACCGAAGACGAGAAGCTCAATATCGCGCAGCGCTACCTTTGCCCCAAGCAGGCGAAGAACAACGGCGTCAAGGCGGGCGAGATGGAGATCACCGAAGGTGCACTGCGTGGCATCGTCCGCTACTACACGCGCGAAGCGGGCGTGCGATCCCTCGAGCGCGAGATCTCCAAGATCTGTCGCAAGGTCGTCAAGGGCGTGCAGCTGAAGAAGTACGAGGGCACCGTCGTCGTCACCGAGGACAACCTCAACGACTTCCTGGGCGTGCGCAAGTATGACTTCGGCCGCACCGAGAAGAAGAACCAGGTCGGGCAGGTGGTCGGTCTGGCCTGGACCGAGGTCGGCGGCGACCTGCTGACCATCGAGGCGGCGGTGATGCCCGGCAAGGGCAACATCATCCGCACCGGTTCGCTGGGCGACGTGATGAAGGAATCGGTCGAGGCGGCCCGTTCGGTGGTGCGCAGCCGCGCCCGCCGCCTGGGCGTCAAGGACGAGATGTTCGAGAAGCGCGACATCCACATCCACGTACCCGACGGCGCCACGCCGAAGGACGGACCGAGCGCGGGTATCGCGATGACGACGGCCTTCGTGTCGGCGCTGACCGGCATCCCGGTGCGATCCGACGTGGCAATGACCGGCGAGATCACGCTGCGCGGCGAGGTCACGGCCATTGGCGGCCTGAAGGAGAAACTGCTGGCAGCGCTGCGCGGTGGCGTGAAGACGGTACTGATCCCCGAAGAAAACGTGAAGGACCTGCAGGACATCCCCGAGAACGCCAAGAACCAGCTCGAGATCGTGCCCGTGCGCTGGATCGACCAGGTGCTCGAAGTGGCGCTCGAAGCCGTGCCGCAGCCGGTGCCCGAGGACGAAGCAGTGGCACCCGCGGCTGCGGCGCCGGTGGCGGTTCCGGGGGCCGACGCGTTGCCGCATTGAACGTTGGCCGAGATTGGGGGGCAGGAGGGGCAGTCTGTTCCAATCCAGCTATGAGCCTGGGGCGCCCTGAGATCAACGACGCGAAGCGAGTCGATCCGTTGTACATCTGGCCAGTGTAGTGAGGTCCGTGATTTGGTGTCCGTCGACCGTTGTCGTGTGCTGTGGGCATGTGGGCGAAGGCGCGGGCGGTGGGCAACGTGACTCACGTTGTCCACGGGTTGTGCCGGTGCGCGCCAGCGCATCGTCCGCATGTCCATAGCTGTGCCCCTCAGTCGTGCTGGCGGCGCAGCACGCAGGCCCGTGGCCGGGCCCGACAGCGTGCCCATGGCGCGGTCCACGTCGGCCAGCAGCGCCACGTCAGCCGGCATGTACAGGCGGGCAAGCGGGCAACGCGCCGCGCCGTAGGTCTTGACCGGCGGCCGGCCAGCGTCCCAGCGTGAAACCAGCCGCGTGATCTGGGCCCGGCTGTAGCCGCTCAGCGCTGGAGGTAGGCCAGCACAGGGCCGCGCTCGGCGCGCGCCGGCCGGGGGTAGTCAAAGCGCTTGAGAACAGCCCCGATCCACGCACAGCGGCCCTCGTCACCGGCCGCCGCCTGGAACTCCATCACCTGCGTACCGGCCAGGACCTGGCGCACCTGCTCCAGCGTGCGTACCTGGGCTTCGTTCATGTCGATCACCATCGATTTGATGATCGACCCACGTCATCGGTGGGCTGCCTGACAGCCACCAGATCGACGACCTCAGGCGGCCTCCAGGCTCACTCCTCAGTGGAATGTGGCGCCCGGCTCCAGGCTCCCGGCTAAAACCTCGTTGGACAAGACTTGGGCTTGCCAAAGCTTCCATTCTCGGCCTATACTGACAGTCTTCGCTGATTAGGTTGATCGATCAGCGTTTGACGCGGGAATAGCTCAGTTGGTAGAGCGCAACCTTGCCAAGGTTGAGGTCGCGAGTTCGAGCCTCGTTTCCCGCTCCAGACACATCAAAAAGGGAAGCCGCGGCTTCCCTTTTTCGTGACAATGCGGATCACGGCGCGATAGCAAAGCGGTTATGCAACGGATTGCAAATCCGTCTAGACCAGTTCGACTCTGGTTCGCGCCTCCAAAATATCGTGTGCTGACGGGCACTTAGCAGACCCCACCACTACTCCGCCGGTGTTTTTGGCGGTTGACTTGTCGGCGCCGATTCAAATCTGAGCCACCGTGCCGACCGAATATTGAGCCAGGGGTGGAAGCCGACTTTGAGAGGGTCGGCTGTGGACAAGCGTAGATGCCGGCCTGGTTCGTTGACCTCCTTGGTGCCGTGTTGATCGCGCGGGGGAAGACGCGCAGGGCGTAGCCCGTAGCGTCTTCCCCCGCGCGGCGCCCGATCAGAACGGGTCGGTTTCAGCCGCGGTCTTGGCGCCCTTGCGCGTCTGTTCACGCGCCTTGATGCGCGTCTTGGCCTCGGCCGTACTGCGGCTGAAGCGGATCGACTCGTTGCCGGTCTCCACGATGTGGCAGTGGTGCGTGAGGCGGTCCAGCAGCGCGGTAGTCATCTTCGCGTCGCCGAAGACGCTGGACCACTCGGCGAAGTCCAGGCTGGTCTTGATCATCACGCTGGTGTGCTCGTACAGCCGGCTGAGCAGGTGGAGCAGCAACGCCCCGCCGGCCTGGCTGAAGGGCAGATGCCCAGTTCATCGAGGACTGCGAGGTCCAGGCGCAGCAAGCTGGTGGCGATGCGGCCCGCCTTGGCTTGCGCCTTCTCCTGCTCCAGCGCATTCACCAGATCGACGGTGGAGTAGAACCGTACCCGCTTGCCATGCCGGGTGATGCCGGCCACGCCGATGGCCGTGGCCAAGTGCGTCTTGCCCGTGCCCGGCCCACCCACCAGCACGACGTTGTGCGCGTCGTCGGTGAAGGCCGTGGTGGCCAGCGTGTTCCCCACACCGGGCGATCCACCGGCGAGACCTCGAAGTCGAAGCCCGCCATGTCGCGATGCACCGGGAATTTCGCGGCCTTCATCTGATGGCTGACCGAGCGCATCGTACGGTCCGTGCCCTCGGCCTGCAGCAGATGCTCGATCAGCCAGCGCGAGGACTCGATGCCGGCACCTCCTCCCACGACACCATCTTGCTCGACCAGATCGGCCCACGCGCCGGCCATGCCGTGCAGGCGCAGCGCCTTGAGTTCGACCAGCACGTCAGGCTTCATGGCTGGCTCCCTCGATGGCGGCTGTGATGGCGGCGTCGACGGCATCGGCGGCGCTGCTGTCGGCACGCAGCCTGTCGTAGCGCGCCGTGTCCGCCAGCGGCGGTGTGGTGGCCTTCAAGTGCGTGGCCGCCGTCGGTGGCGCCGGTTGCGCGTTCAGCCTGCCCAGCACGTTGACCACATGCTCCACACAGACCTTGCCTGGCGGTCCGGCCTGCAGCGCCAACTCCACCGCCACCAGCACCGCATCCAGCCCGGCCGTGAGCACGATGGCCAGCACCTGCGCCATCACACGGTCACCGCCCGGGTTGCGCAGCAGCCCTCGGCGCAATTGCTGCAACGGCTCGGGCATGTCGGCGAACGGCGCCCCGTTCCTCAGTGCACCGGGCTTCCTCTGCAGCAGCGGGATGTAGTGCTGCACGGGCCACGAAGTGGCCCCTTCGTGGCCACGGGTAGCGGGTCTCTCCGGCGTTGCTCAGCCGGTCGTGGCGGGCCACGATCCTGTCGTCGGCCACGATGACCACGCTGGCCGGATACAGCCGCGTGCTGACCATCTGGCCGCGCAGCTCGCACGGCACCGAGTAGCGGTTGCGCGCCACCGACACCAAGCAGGTGCTGGACACCCGCGCCGGCTTCTCGACGTAGCCGTCGAACGGCGGAACGTGTCAATGACTTTGCGTCACCCGACGAGGCTAATTTAGTGTGCGGGCGACGGGTTCGCTGTCTGGCTTTGTCTCCTCGGGTGGCGGGCTGATCCAGGCGGCGGTCGGCATCGGCGGCAGCTGCGGGCGCTTGTTCTTGAAGCGGTTGGGGTTGGCCAGGAATGCGGCATCCAGGGCGGCTTGTCGTATGACGCGCAGCTCCATCGCCAGTCCGTAGTGAACGCTGTGCGGTGTCATGTGGCCGATGCCGCTGTGGCGGTGCTGGTCGTTGTACCAGGCGAAGAAGGCTTGACAGTGGGATCGAGCGTCCTCGATGCAGCCGAAGCGCGCGGGGAACTCGGGCCTGTACTTCATCGTCTTGAACTGCGACTCCGAGTACGGGTTGTCGTCGGAGACGTGAGGTCGGCTGTGGCTCTTGGCGACGTCCAGATCGACCAGCAGGCTGGCCACCGGCTTGGAGCGCATGGCCGCACCTCGGTCGGCGTGCAGGGTCAGCATGCCGCGCTCGACATCGTGCCGCGCGACGGTGTCGGCGATGAGCTGCTGGGCGAGTTCGAGCACTCGCGCGGGCGATGAGCCAGCCGACGACGAAGCGGCTGAAGATGTCCAGGATCACGTACAGGTGGAAACAGGTCCACTTGGCCGGCCCCTTGAGCTTGGTGATGTCCCACGACCAGACCTGGTTGGGTGCGACGGCCAGCAGCTCGGGCTTGGCATACGCGGGGTGGGTGAGCTGGTTGCGCCGCTCGCGGCAGCGCCGTTGGCCGCCAGCACCCGGTACATGGTGCGCACGGAGCCCAGGTACTGGCCCTCGTCGAGCAGCGTGGCGTGCACGGCCTCCGGCGATGTCCCGAAGCCTGTTGAACGCGGCCGGATGACGGTTCCTCATTCGTAATGCTACGCGGCCTTGCGTCCGGCTTCGGCGACGCTGGCGGACTTGGCTTTCAATGCAGCCAACAGAGCCTTCATGTCGCGGTGCCCGCGCAGCTTTCGGAAGCGCCCCTTGGCATCACTCAATGCGCCTGCGATCCAGCGCAGCGTCATCTGCCCGTCCTTCCAGCGCTTGACGTTGCGCGTGAAGTGCGCGATCGACCCGTTCAGGTTCTCGATCGGGTTGGTCGTGCGCAGCGTGCGGTACAGCGCCCCGGTGATGCCCAGCGCCTGTACCGTCAAGGTCTCCTCCAGCCCCTCGCGCAGGCTGGCCGCAGCGCCGGGATGCTTGGCGTTCAGCGAGGCCGCCAGTCGCTGCAGTTGCTTCTTGGCCAACTCGGAGTTGGCGCCGTTCCAGGCGTCCCGCATGGCACGGCCCACGCTGGCGTGCAGTTCCGGCGGCAGGTGCTCGATCACGTTGCGCCGCTTGTGCTCCTGGCAGCGCTGGATGAGGGCCAGCGCGCCGAAGCATTCGACGATGGCCTTGCGCAGGGCCTTGCCGCCGTCGATCACCCACAGCCTCGCGCGGTCGGCATCGAGCCCCCTATCGACCAGGTCACTGAGCAGCGAGCGCACGACGCGGCTGGCCTCGGTGGAGCCCTCGCGCAGCCCCAGGACGTGCTTGTTGCCCTTGGCGTCGATGCCCAGCGCCACCAGGATGACGCGGTCGCGGAAGTGGATGCCGTCGATCATCACGACCGGCAAGTCCAGCTCCTTGATCGAGGCCGACAGCCACTCGTGCAGTTGCGCCTGGCTCAGCGCCACCCAGCGCCGCGACACCGAGCTCTTGGACACCGACAGCGGCTCGTCGGGCTCCGGCAGCTTGTCTAGGGTGCCGGCATAGCGGCGCGTGGACACCCCGGCCGCCAGCGAGGCCATGGTGGCCATGTCCAGCGGATCCGTGTTGGTCGCCCATGCGAACGTGGGCAACTCGAGTTCACCGTCCGCCAGGCTGCGTGCCCGAGGCTTGCTCACAGCAATGCGCTGGCCACCCAGCACGACGCTGGATCGCGTCGTGCCGCCACGCACCGCCTTGCGGCCGGCGTCGGGCACGTTCTTGGCGCCACACAAGGCCACGCGGTCGGCCTCCATCATGGCCGCCAGGACCTGCTTGCCGGCGTTCACACACAGACCGTAGAACGCCTGCTGCACGTCGCGCAGCACGCCTTGCACGTTCAACAACAGCCATCAGATGGCGACGCGCTGAGCAAGTGCTTCTTGAGCCAGGGCATTTATGCTCTTGCCCTCTGCCTGCGCAGCGATTGCGAGCCTTTCATGCAGTTCCGGTGGGATACGCAGGTTGAACTTCCCAGAGTAGTTGCGTCGCGGTTCGATTCCCTTCTCTTTGCAGACCTCAAGGAATACAGACAGCGACTTCTTGAACTCACTTCTGAGTTCCTTCGGTGTCTTTCCATAGAAGTCGGCTCCGCCGGTGAGCCCGAGAATCTCGCCCCTGAAAATATCAATCTCAGGGTCGTACTCGATCTTCGCGTTGTATCCGTCTACGGTCATCACGTTCATGGCTTCACTCCATGTTGTTCAAGCCACTTCCTTACCGATACCACCGCGCCCTTGTATGTCTTCGGTGAAGGATGCGGTCTGTGGAAAACGCGCACCTCGTTGAAGAGCACGATCGCGACACGACTACCTTCGCGTTCAGTGACCTCCGCGCCAAGTCCAGTCAGTAGCGCTTCGATGTCCTTCCAGGCGATGTTTGCACTGGTGGGATGAGCGAAGACCGCTTCGAGAGTCCTCTGATGGGCGCGCTTCATGATGGAATGGTACCGGATTACGGTACCGAGTGCAACGAACGCGGTTTCTGATGCCTAACGCAGAGTTAACCGGGCGACGACGGATGGACGCCTTGCCCGCGAGGCGCAGGATAGACAGTGAGCGCCTCGCGGCCAGGGTGCCTTGCCGTAGCGCGTCCGGTTGACCGAATACGAAGGGACTTCCCCAGTCCAGCACCGGTGTCGATGCACCAAGATTGACAGGCGGAGAGTCAATCTGCAACTGCAAAGGGGAAGCCCATGAACAAGGTTACTGGACTCGAGGTCACGCGCATAGCGGTGGATCTGGCCAAGAACGTGCTGCAGATCCATGCCGAGGATCATCGGGGACGCATCGTGTGGGCCAAGCCGTTGGCACGCGAGCGGTTTCTCGGCTGGTGCGCCTCGCATCTGCCGCCGGGCTGCGAGGTGGTCATGGAGGCGTGCGGCGGCGCGCACCACTGGGGCCGGCAGTTGACGGCGCTCGGCTTCAAGCCCGTGCTGCTGGCGGGCCACCTGGTGGTGCCGTTTCGCCGCCAGGGCCGCTCGGGCAAGAACGACGCCAACGATGCGGCGGCGATCTACGAGGCCGCCGCGCGGCCGAGGATCCACCCGGTGCCGCTCAAGAGCGTCGAGCAGCAGGCCATCCTCACCGTCCACCGTCTTCGCGAGCAGTACAAGGGCGAGCGCACGGCGCTGATCAACACGATCCGCGGCCTGGCCGCCGAGTTCGGCGTGGTGTTCCCGCAAAGCCCCGAGGCGCTGCAGCTGCGGCTGCACGACGCGCTCGAAGACGCCGGCAACGAGCTGCCGGCGCTGGTGCGTGGCGCTGCAGCGCGCGCAGCTGCATTGGCTGGAGATCGAGATCCAGATGGCCTGGTGCGACGAGCAGATCCAGCTGCACGCACGGCGCGATGCACGGGCCAAGGCGATCAGCCGCATCCCGGGCATCGGCCCGATCACGGCCAGCGCCATGGTCAGCACGGTGGGCGAGTTCACGCAGTTCAAGAGCGCCGAGCAGTTCGCCAGCTGGCTCGGCCTGGTGCCCTGCCAAGACAGCAGCGGCGGCAAGGTGCGGCTGGGCCGCATCACCAAGCGCGGCGACACCTACCTGCGCACGCTGTTGATCCAGGGTGCGAAGTCCGCGGTGATGAGCGCCGACAAGCGCGACGACCCGATCAGCCAGTGGGCGCTGCGCCTCAAGGAACGATCGGGTTGGCAGAAAGCGGCCGTGGCGCTGGCCAACAAGCACGCGCGCATCGTCTGGGCGATGCTGGCCCGTGGCAGAGCGTTCGATGCCACTCATGTCAGCGTAATGCCTGGCTCGCCTGCTCACGCGCCCTCGGCCGTGGAGCAAGCTGCCCAGCCGCATGCCGAGCTCAGCGCCGCTTGAGCCGAACCCGAGTGCTTCACCCACCAGCACTCTTTGTCCCTTTGGTCCTATCCCCATCACCCACAGGCATGCAAAGCGAAGAAGCACTGAACAGGTCAGACCGGCGGCGGGGTAACTCGATAACCTGTCCAGGGTGCTCATGCACTCCATTGAGCGAATGGAGTCCCGCCGAGCGGTTCGTTTCTGGGCCAGGGCGCCAGGCCGCAAGCCACGCCCACAAGGCCGTCTGTAGATGTGCAGTCTGCTCTGTCCACCGCTGCGACTTCGATGCCACCGGATGAGGGTCACCGAACAAGGAATACCAAATACGGCTTACCAAGGAAGAAGACCACTCACTGCCAACGCTTGCGCGCTGGAGAAGTCCCTGTAGACAGGTTAGGCGCCGCACCTTCTGCGGTGGCTGGTAGACTCGCGCCCATGAATGGCCGTGTAGACCACTTGCTCGAAGATGTGTTGCGTCTGCCGGCGGAGGAGCGCTCCGCGGTAGCTGCTGCATTGATTGACAGTCTGGAGTCTGCAGAAGAGCCGGTGGTTTCTGCGGCTTGGCGCTCCGAACTAGTGAAGAGGCGCGAAGACCTGCGAGCGGGGCGTATAAAGGGCCAGGCTTGGCTTGACGTCCGGGCGCGCCTTGGCGCCCTGTGAGCCGCTTCAACGTTGAAATTCTTCCCGAAGCGGAAGAAGAGATCCGGGAAGCCTTCCTCTGGTACTTTGAGCGCAGTCCCATTGCGGCGGACGGCTTTCGGTCTCTCGTCTTTGCGGCGATCGATGGCCTTGCGGATCGCGCTGACATGTGGCCCGCAGACGATGATGGCTTTTACTTCTACGTCTTGGCGCGTTTCCCTTACACGGTCTGGTACGACGTAGAGGGCAGCTTGGTGACGGTACTCGCTGTCGCACACCAACATAGGCGGCCGGGTTACTGGAAGCTGCGCGGGGCCTGAGGCGCGTCGTATTTGCGGCGCCTAACGTAGAGGTAACCGGGCGACGACGGCGTGGCGCCTGGGCCGCGAGGCGCAACATGGACAACGAGCGCTTCGCGGCCCAGGTGCCATGCCGTTGGCGCTCCGGTTGACCGCCATGTTAGGCGGCATCCCTGGTGTTGAGCGCGCCGACGCCTGGCAGAAGCAGCAGTGCTGCCGACCCTGACGCCCATGAGCCCGGACTGCGGTCGCGGCATGCCGCCGCGCTACTCGCACCGGGTGAAGTGAAGACAAACCTCGGCTCCTGGCAGCGAGCCGCGGCAGGCGCAGCCGAGACGCGCAGGCGGAGTTGGCAGAACGGGTGACCGCGACTGGCTCCCGCGAACGCCGAAGGACGTGAGCGCAGAAGAACCCTTCCTGGAGCCGAAGCGCGCTGGCGCCGGCAGGAGAAGGCCGCGCAGAGCTAACATTGCCGCAGCCGGCAGAAGAGATGCCGCGTGAGTCCGCGGCGGACTCTTGGCACCGTAGCGCGCCGACCATGGACTGCAGCCAACCAGCGGCGCGGAGCGTAGAGGGAGAAGCCGCAGAAGCGGAGTTCATGACGCCTAACGTAGAGTTAACCGGGCGGCGACGGCATGGCGCCCTGGCCGTGCGGCCGATGATGGACAAAGGCGGCCGCACGGCCAGGGTGCCATGCCGTTGGCGCTCCGGTTGAACGAATACGAAGGGACTTCCCCAGTCCTGTGACGGTATCGAGGTACCAAGATTGACTTGCGGAAGTTCAATCTGAACGGAAAGGGGAAGTCCATGGCGGAGATTACACGTGCGCTGGTGGCGCGGGTAGGGGTGGATCTGTCCAAGCGGGTATTCCAGGTGCACGCGGTGGATCGATCGGGGCGGGTGGTGCAGGCCAGGGCGATGCCGCCTGATCGGTTCTATGCATGGTGCGCCGAGTTGCCTGCGGGGTGCCTGGTGGCGATGGAGGCCTGCGGCGGGGCGCACCATGTTGCGCGGCGCCTGCAGCTGCTGGGGCTGGACGCCAGGCTGATCGCGGGGCACTTCGTGAGCCCGTACCGCATGGCGGGCAAGCGGGGCAAGAACGACGCCAATGACGCTGCGGCGATCTGCGAGGCAGCGGGTCGGCCGCACATGCGCTTCGTGCCGGTCAAGACCGTCGAGCAGCAGGGGCAGCTGTCGGTGCACCGGCTGCGAGAGGGCTACAAGGAAGAGCGAACCGCGCTGATCAACCGCATCCGCGGGCTGCTGGCGGAGTTCGGCCTGGTGTTCCCGCGCAGCCCCGAGGCGCTGCGCGCCGTGCTGGCCGAGGTGATCGAGGACGCCGGCAACGAACTGCCAGGCGTGGCGAGGCTGGCCTTGCAGCGGGCGCATCTGCACTGGATCGACATCGAATTGCAGATGGCCTGGTGCGACCAGCGCATCGCCAGCCATGTGAGGTCGGATGAACGCGCCAAGAAGGCATCCACGCTGCTGGGCGTGGGGCCGACCACCGCCTCGGCCGTGGTGGCCAGCGTGGGTGACTTCAAGCAGTTTGCCAACGCCAGGCAATTCTGTGCGTGGATGGGCCTGGTGCCGAGCCAGAACTCCACCGGGGGCAAGGCCAGGCTCGGGCGCATCACCAAACGGGGCGACGACTACCTGCGCACGCTGCTGATCCAGGGCGCGAAGTCCGCGGTGATGAGCGCCGGCAAACGAAGCGACCGCATCAGCCAGTGGCTGGTGCAGCTCAAGGAGAGGGTCGGCTGGCAGAAGGCCGTGGTGGCGCTGGCCAACAAGAACGCGCGCATCCTGTGGGCGGTGCTCACGGGAGACGTGGCGTTCGACCCCGACCATGTGCCGCAACCGCCGGCCGCGCGTAGCGGCCTCGAGCCGCAGCCCGCAGCCTGAGCAGGCCGCCACCGATCGATCGACAACCGAATCCTCAGCCAGACGCGCGCCGAAGACCCTGGTGGCCACCCAAACTCCCCCACCCGTGGCCACCTCAAATTCCCCCACCCTGACCGTGCTTCGATGAGGCGCTGAGCAGGCCGGCGAGGCCGGCCGGTCAGGGCTGAGCAGGACGTTACTTTCCACCCCTGTATGTCGAGGGGAAGCAAGGAGTGAACGTCTTGAAGCCACATCTACAGACAACCGTCTGGACGCTGCTGGAGGCCGGCGCCAGCCAGCGCGACATCCAGCGCGTCACGGGGATCGATCGCAAGACGATCCGCGGTTACCAGAAGCGGTTCGCCGCTGCCGCTGCAGCAAATTCCCCGGGGTGGCCACCGGCTCCCTGGGTGTGGCCGCCGGCGCGGCGGAGCAAATTCCCCCACCCCGGCCACCGGCACCGGCACCGACACCGACACCGACTCCGGCAGTGACGCCGACGACTTTTGCGCCGACGGCATCGGCCTGCGAACCCCACCGCGCCTTCATCGAGGCCCAGCTTCGGCTGCGTCGCAACGCCGTAGCCATCTACCAGGACCTGGTGGATCTGCACGGCTACGCCGGCGCCTACAACTCGGTCAAGCGCTTCGCCAACAAGCTGCGCCACCGCGAGCCCGAGCAGTTCGACCGTCTGGCCTTCCTGCCGGGCGAAGAGATGCAGGTCGACTACGGCGAGGGCGCTCTCACGCGCGTGCCCGGCACCGACCGCTGGCGCAAGCCGCGGCTGTTCGTGGCCACGCTGCGCTACTCGCGGCGCAGCGTAACCGGTAAGCCACCGGCGTCCTTCCCCTGCGCCTGATCGGTTTCGACAATCCCTCACATCGACATGACGTGAGGAGACGGCGATGGGTGAACAGCGGCGGCGGCGACTGGACACACGCAGCTGGCGCGAGGTGATGCTGCGCTTCGGCGAAGCCGACATGACGGTCAGCGCGTTCTGTGCCCGTGAGGGGCTGAGCACGAGCAGCTTCTGCCGCTGGCGCGAACGACTCGGCTCGGTCGGCGACGCGGGAGGTGCTGCACTGCCCCGCGGTGGGCGATCGCAGCTGGCCGTGCGGCCTCGCGCCGCAGGCTTCATCGACCTGGGACACCTGGCCACGCCGCCGCGTGATGCCGGTGCCGGCGTGGAGCTGCGCCTGGACCTCGGTGGTGGCGTCGTGCTGCAGATCGTGAGGCGGTGATGTTCTTCCCCGAGTCCCGCGTGCGGGTGTACCTGTATGGCCAGGCGGTGGACATGCGCAAGTCCTTCGACGGCCTGTACGCCGTGGCACGCTCTGCCTTCCCCAGGACCCGACCGGCGGGGACCTGTACGTCTTCGTCAACCGCAGCGGCCGGCAGATCAAGGTGCTGTACTTCGACCGCAGCGGCTGGTGCGTGTGGGCCAAGCGGCTGGAGGCCGGGCAGTTCATCGGCGACTGGTCGCAGGCGCGCACGCGCGAGATCGACTGCACGCAGCTCAAATTGCTGCTCGAAGGCATCGAGCCGCGCCGTTATCTCAAGCGCTATCGACATGGCAGTTCACGCGATCAGCGGCACGAACATCAATTCGTCGATTCCGACGGCGCGCCCCGCACGGAAGGCAATTCGGATCACTCCCGTGGTGCGCAGTTCGGGGCTTGCGTAGCATGACCCGCCATGTCAAACGCAGTGCTCACGCGCATGCCCGATGCGGCGGAACTGGCCGCCATGGACATGCAGCACGTGGCGCAACTGCTGCGCGCGCAAGCCGCACAGATCGAGGGGCTGCGCGCCCAGATCGAATGGTTCCGGCGCCAGATCTTCGGCCAAAAGAGCGAGCGCTACGCGCCGCTGCCCGACGCGCAGCAACTGCATCTGGGTCAATTGCTGGGCGAGCCGATGCCGGTGGAGCCGGCAACGCCCGCGCTCGAGCAGGACGTGCCCGCGCACAAGCGACGCAAGGCCCGCAGCGACTTCATCGACGACGCCGCCAGCGTACCGTTCTTCGACGAGGCCCGGGTGCCGGTGGTCAGCATCGAGGTGCCCAACCCCGAAGTGCAGGGCCTGAGCGCCGAGCAGTTCACCGCGCAGTACGAGATCGTCGGCCAGAAGGTCAGCCACCGCCTGGCGCAGCGCCCGGGCGCCTACGTGGTGCTGAAGTACGTACGACCGGTGATCAAGCGCCGCGACACCCAAACCCTGCACTGCCCGCCGGCGCCGGTGGGCGTCATCGAGGGCAGCCGCGCCGACGTGAGCTTCATCGCCGGCGTGATGGTCGACAAGTTCCAGTGGCATCTGCCGCTGTACCGCCAGCACCAGCGGCTGACCGAAGCCGGCTTCAAGCTCAGCCGGCCCTGGTTGACGCAGCTGGTGGCTCAAGGCGCGCAGTTGCTGGAGCCGATCTACGACGCGCAGCTCGAATCGATCCGGCGCAGCCGCGTCAAGGCGGTGGACGAAACACCGATCAAGGCCGGCCGGGCCGGACCGGGCAAGATGAAGGCGGGCTACTTCTGGCCGGTGTACGGCGAGCTGGGCGAGGTGTGCTTCCCGTTCTTCGAGTCGCGCCAGCACGCCTGCGTGAAGGAACTGCTGGGCGACAAGGCGCAGCCGGGCGCGGTGCTGCTCAGCGACGGCTATGCGGCCTACAGCCGCTACGCCGAAGCCACCGGCGTGACGCACGCGCAGTGCTGGGCGCACACACGGCGCGGCTTCTTCGAGGCGCTGAATGCCGAGCCGCAAGCGGCCGATCAGGCGCTGAAGATGATCGGCCTGGTCTACGAGGTCGAGGCCGTCATCGGCCACAAGGGCTTGAGCGGCGAGAGCAAGCGGCTGCACCGGCTGGAGCACGCCAAGCCGCTGGTCGCGCAGTTCTTCGCCTGGGTCGACGAGCAGCTCGCGCGCCAGGGCCTGCTGCCGAGCAACAAGCTGACCCAGGCGCTGGCCTATGCGCGCGAACGCAAGGCGCAGTTGATGGTGTTCCTGGGCGACGAGGACGTGCCGATGGACACGAACCACCTGGAGCGGGCGTTGCGGCCGATCCCGCTGGGCCGCAAGAACTGGCTGTTCTGCTGGACGGAGGTCGGCGCCAAGCATGCCGGCATCGTGCAAAGCCTGATCACGACATGCAGGCTGCACGGCATCGAGCCGTACACGTACTTCGTCGATGTCCTGCAGCGCGTGGGCCAGCATCCGGCCAGCCGCGTGGCCGAACTCACGCCACGGCTGTGGAAGCAGCACTTCGCCGAGCAGCCGCTGCGCTCGGACTTGCACGGGATCGGCTGACAGGCAAGAACGCCGGCTGGTTACCGCTTACGGGATGGCCTGCTGCTCGACGCTCTTGAGCGGCACCGGGTGGATCCTCGGCCGCGCGGCGGCCTCGTAGATCGCCGCCGCATCGTTGGCGTCGTTCTTGCCCGAGCGGCCCTGGCGGCGAAACGGCACCACCAGGTGGCCCGCCAGCAGCACGGGCTTGAAGCCGAGCGCCGTCAACTGCCGGCCCCAGTGGTGCGCGCCGCCGCACGCCTCCATGACCACCTCGCAGCCCGGCGGCAGATGCGAGGCGCACCAGCCGAGAAACCGCTCGCGTGCCAACGGCTTGGCCCACACGATGCGTCCCCGATGATCCTCGGCATGGATCTGCAGCACGTTCTTGGCCAGATCCACCGCCTATGCGCGTGACCTCGAGTCCAGTAACCTTGTTCATGGGCTTCCCTTTGCAGTTGCAGATTGACTCTCCGCCTGTCAATCTTGGTGCATCGACACCGGTGCTGGACTGGGGAAGTCCCTTCGTATTCGGTCAACCGGAGCCTCCACGGCATGCCGCCCTGGCCGCGAGGCGCTCGCTGTCCATGTTGCGCCTCGCGGCCAGGGCGCCATGCCGTTCCGGCCCGGTTACCTCTACGTTAGGCCGCACAAATCAAACACGCTGCGCTGGCTGCCGCTCTCAGCCAGAGAACACTCCAAGAATGCTCAATCCGCTATGCCCAAACTGCAAAGTCCAGGTGCGACTACTCTCTGCGGAGTGGCAGGCACAGCGAGGTCAGAGACACCGTTCTTGCCCTCACTGCAGGCATCGCGTCGAGATCAAGTTCAACGCACGGACTTTCCTACTCTGGTTTGCCGCCGTAGTGGCAGCATCCATCTTGGCCGGCTATGCTTTTGGCGTTCGAGCCGGAGGTACGCTCTTCCCCTGGCATTTCTCATTCCCTTGATACCCAGCCTGTACCTCGAGAGTGCAGCCTGAATTCACTGCAAGCTCACGGGATTGCAGTGCGGCCTAACAGGTCGTTCAACCGGAGCGCCAACGGCTGGCCACCAGGCCCGCGCGGCGCCTTGGTTCATCATGCACCGCGCGGGCCTGGCGTCCATCCGCTGTCGCCCGGTTAACTCTGCGTTAGGCGGCAGGAGCGACATTGCCGCACCTTGGGAGAAAGCACTTGCGATTTCATCTCACAGCCCTTCTCATTGCACTGCACGCACCCTTCGCTGTTGCTAGCGACAACGGCACAGAACTGCTCGCGCACTGTCAGGTCGCGGAACGCTTTGCCGACACCGGGGAACTCAAGGATTCTGTGGCATTGGTACGCTGCATCGCGCTCTTGAATGGCGTTCACGACACCATGCAGTTCTTGAGTGTGTTTATGGATAGATCGACCCCGTACAGATCCTGCTTCCCAGACGAGAGCGTTAGCAAAACCCAAATAATGAGGATCGTCCTCAAGTACTTGCGGGCAAACCCCGAGCGACTCCACGAGCCAAATACTGTACTGGCCATCCGGGCGCTTCACCAGGCGTTTCCATGTCAGAAGTAGAAGTGCCTTCAGCATGGCCTCGATAGACGAGAGCATCATTGCGGCAGGTGTTGGCTTCGCCACCGGAGTGCTTGGCACCTTCATTGCTCCGTGGGTTAGCTGGGGCGTTGAGCGCCGTCGTCTCCGCTATCAACAGAGAAAAGAGATGACCGCGCAGTGGCGAAGGGTCATCGCAACCGTTGTCACCGATGACGAGTACACCGGACCTGGCGAACTTGAGTGGTGCTTGATTCAACACCCTGAGTTTCTAGCCCTGCGCCCACATCTGTCATCGCAGACACTTGCAATGTTCCAGGATGAAAACTTGCCCGCACACGAGGTAATTGAGGCGGTCCTCGAAGATGTTGCGGCCATAGAACGAAATTGGCACCTACTCTAGCGCCTCGAGGCCGAGCCGGCCAGCTGCCGCCTAACCTGTCTACAGGGACTTCTCCAGCGCGCAAGCGTTGGCAGTGAGTGGTCTTCTTCCTTGGTAAGCCGTATTTGGTATTCCTTGTTCGGTGACCCTCATCCGGTGGCATCGAAGTCGCAGCGGTGGACAGAGCAGACTGCACATCTACAGACGGCCTTGTGGGCGTGGCTTGCGGCCTGGCGCCCTGGCCCAGAAACGAACCGCTCGGCGGGACTCCATTCGCTCAATGGAGGCATGAGCACCCCGGACAGGTTATCGAGTTACCCCGCCGCCGGTCTGACCTGTTCAGTGCTTCTTCGCTTTGCATGCCTGTGGGTGATGGGGATAGGACCAAAGGGACAAAGAGTGCTGGTGGGTGAAGCACTCGGGTTCGGCTCAAGCGGCGCTGAGCTCGGCATGCGGCTGGGCAGCTTGCTCCACGGCCGAGGGCGCGTGAGCAGGCGAGCCAGGCATTACGCTGACATGAGTGGCATCGAACGCTCTGCCACGGGCCAGCATCGCCCAGACGATGCGCGCGTGCTTGCTGGCCAGCGCCACGGCCGCTTTCTGCCAACCCGATCGTTCCTTGAGGCGCAGCGCCCACTGGCTGATCGGGTCGTCGCGCTTGTCGGCGCTCATCACCGCGGACTTCGCACCCTGGATCAACAGCGTGCGCAGGTAGGTGTCGCCGCGCTTGGTGATGCGGCCCAGCCGCACCTTGCCGCCGCTGCTGTCTTGGCAGGGCACCAGGCCGAGCCAGCTGGCGAACTGCTCGGCGCTCTTGAACTGCGTGAACTCGCCCACCGTGCTGACCATGGCGCTGGCCGTGATCGGGCCGATGCCCGGGATGCGGCTGATCGCCTTGGCCCGTGCATCGCGCCGTGCGTGCAGCTGGATCTGCTCGTCGCACCAGGCCATCTGGATCTCGATCTCCAGCCAATGCAGCTGCGCGCTGCAGCGCCACGCGCACCAGCGCCGGCAGCTCGTTGCCGGCGTCTTCGAGCGCGTCGTGCAGCCGCAGCTGCAGCGCCTCGGGGCTTTGCGGGAACACCACGCCGAACTCGGCGGCCAGGCCGCGGATCGTGTTGATCAGCGCCGTGCGCTCGCCCTTGTACTGCTCGCGAAGACGGTGGACGGTGAGGATGGCCTGCTGCTCGACGCTCTTGAGCGGCACCGGGTGGATCCTCGGCCGCGCGGCGGCCTCGTAGATCGCCGCCGCATCGTTGGCGTCGTTCTTGCCCGAGCGGCCCTGGCGGCGAAACGGCACCACCAGGTGGCCCGCCAGCAGCACGGGCTTGAAGCCGAGCGCCGTCAACTGCCGGCCCCAGTGGTGCGCGCCGCCGCACGCCTCCATGACCACCTCGCAGCCCGGCGGCAGATGCGAGGCGCACCAGCCGAGAAACCGCTCGCGTGCCAACGGCTTGGCCCACACGATGCGTCCCCGATGATCCTCGGCATGGATCTGCAGCACGTTCTTGGCCAGATCCACCGCTATGCGCGTGACCTCGAGTCCAGTAACCTTGTTCATGGGCTTCCCCTTTGCAGTTGCAGATTGACTCTCCGCCTGTCAATCTTGGTGCATCGACACCGGTGCTGGACTGGGGAAGTCCCTTCGTATTCGCTCAAGCGGAGCGCCAACGGCAGGCCACCAGGCCCGGTCTGGCGGTACGCGGTACATTTTCGCCAGCCCGGGCCTGGCGTCCTGCCGTTGTCGCCCGCTTAGCTCGAACGTTGGGCGCCATGAATTCCCTGTCTGCGGCTTCCTCTTCGGCCGGCGCAGTCGGGCCCAGGGCCGGCATGGTCAGCGCGCTCCGGCGTCAGGAGGCTACCGCGGGCTCAGGCGGCATCTCATCTGCCAGCTGCGGCATTGTTGGCTTTGCGCGCACTTCTCCTGCAGCCCTCGGTTCGCTTCGGCGCCAGGAACGAGTTCTTCTGCGCTCACGTCCTTCGGCGTTCGCGGGAGCCCATCGCGGTCACCCGTTCTGCCAACTCCGCCTTCGCGACGCCGCGGCACCTGCCGCTGCTCGCTGCCGGCCGAGTAGGTTTGTCTTCAACTCACCCGGTGCGCTTGGCTCCCGGCAGCCTGCCCCGGCCGCTGTCCGGTCACCTGGGCGGCAAGGTCGGCAGCGCGGCTGCGTCTGCGAGGCGTCAGCGCGCTCAGCACAGCAATGCCGCCTAACATGGCGGTCAACCGGACGCGCTACGGCATGGCACCCTGGCCGCGATGCGCTCGTTGTCAGTGTTGCGCTTCGCGGCCAGGGTCCCACGCCTTCGCGCGCCGGTTACCTCTACGTTAGGCGTCATGAACTCCCGTGTCAGCGGCTTCCTCTTCGGCCAGCGCCTTCGAGCCCAGGTCTGGCACGGTGGGCGCGCTTCGGCAGCAGGAGGCCGTCGTCAGCTCAATCGCCTTCTCGCTCGTCACCCTGGGCGCCGCCTGTTTCTCTGGCCCCTCTCCTGCCAGCACCTGCGCGCTTCGATACCAGGTAGGGTTCTTCTGCGCTCACGTCCTTCGGCGCTCGCGGGTGCCCATCGAGGTCACTCGTTCTGCCAACTCCGCCTGCGCTGCACCGCAGCATCTATCGCCGCTCGCTGTCCGAACAGTAGGTTTGTCCTCAGTTCACCCGGTGCGCTTGGCTCGGCGGCCTGCCCAGGCCGCTGTCGGAGCCCCTTTGGCACCATGGTCGGCAACACCGCTGCGTCCGCCAACCGTCAACGCGCTCAACACAAGCAATGACGCCTAACATGTCGGTCAACCGGACGCGCTACGGCATGGCACCCTGGCCGCGCAGCGCTCGTTGTCCATGTTGCGCCTCGCGGCCAGGGTCCCACGCCTCCGCGCGCCGGTTACCTCTACGTTAGCCACCTTAGAACCCCACCCGAGGAGGTCGCGCGATGCTCGAAGTCCGAGAAGGTGGTTGCCTTTGTGGCTTGGCGCGCTTTCGCGCGCTCGGAGAGCCACTGAGAGCACACGCCTGCCACTGCACGTTTTGCCAGCGCAGAACTGGCAGCGCCTATGCAGAGGTCGCGTACTTTCTCGGCGACAACATCGAAATCACTGGTGGGCCGTTGACAACGTATACGCACCGGTCGGACGCGAGCGGGCGATGGTTGCGAATGCAGTTCTGTCCAACCTGCGGCACCTGCGTCACCATCGCGCTCGAGCGACGACCCGGTGAGCTCGGCATCCACATAGGCACACTCGATGATCCGAACGCAATCAAGCTCCGGCGACACATCTGGACGAGCTCTCAACAAGCGGCCACACTGATCCCCGAAGATGCCGAACGCCGGACGCATGGTCTCATTGAGTCCGATCTTGGCAACCCTGTTTGAAGCGACGCCGCGAAAGGTGGCTAACCCGGCGCTCAACCGGACCCGCCACGGCAGGCCACCCCGTGCCAATATGACCTGCGACACCTACCCCGAGAGATCAGTGAGCAAAGAGGTAGGTATGACGATCAACCAGCAGTCGAAGGTCCCGATGCACGCAGTGAAGGTTTCTGCCGATCCGGGCGCATCGCAAGGAGCCCGCAGGGCGACTGAAGATGCGCCCGGATCGTCGCCGTCGGCGACCCCGCCCGGCAGCGATTCCGAGGTCGTTGCGCGTGCACGGCGCCGTACGTTCTCCAACGCCGACAAGCGTCGCATTCTGCAGGCCGCCGACCTGTGCACCAAGCCCGGTGAGATCGGCGCGCTGATGCGCCGCGAGGGTGTGTACTCGTCGTCCCTGAGCACCTGGCGACGCCAGCGCGAGGCCGCCGAGCTGGCCGCGCTTGCACCGCAACGGCGCGGCCCCAAGGTGGACGCCGCCGCGCGGGTCGATGCGCTGCACATCGCACAGCTCACCCGCGAGCGCGACAAGCTGCGCGTCGAGCTCGACAAGGCGCAGTTGGTGATCGAGGTTCAAAAAAAACTTGCCTCGCTGCTGGGCCTTCTGGCAGCCGACGACAAGCGCGGGAACACATGATGGCCGCCGCAACCGAACTCACCCCCGCGCTCGGTGCCGGCGCGGCGTGTCGGGCCGTGGGGCTGTGGCGTGGTGCGCCTGGGCGCCAGCAGGCACGCTCACACCGCCGCGCGGTGATGGGGCCGCCCAAGCCGCGGGGACCTCGGCCTTGCCCGCCCCTGGCCCTGGATGCCCAGGAGCAGCAGCTGCTGCTGGACACCCTGAACAGCGAACGCTTCGCCGACACCGCGCCGGCGACCGTGCACGCCACGCTGCTCGACGAGGGCCAGTACCTCGGCTCGGTGCGCACCATGTACCGGCTGCTGGCGGCCAACGGCGGCTGCCGCGAGCGGCGCAACCAGCTCACCCACCCGGCCTACACCAAGCCCGAATTGCTGGCGGTCGCGCCCAATCAGGTTTGGTCGTGGGACATCACCAAACTCAAGGGGCCGGCCAAGTGGACCTGCTACCACCTGTACGTGATCCTGGACATCTTCAGCCGCTTCGTCGTGGGCTGGCTCATCGCCCCGCGCGAGTGCTCCGAACTCGCCCAGCAGCTCATCGCCGACACCGTGGCGCGGCACGATGTCGAACCCGGCATGCTGACCCTGCATGCCGACCGAGGTGCGGCCATGCGCTCCAAGCCGGTGGCCAGCCTGCTGGTCGATCTGGACGTGGCCAAGAGCCACAGCCGACCTCACGTCTCCGACGACAACCCGTACTCGGAGTCGCAGTTCAAGACCATGAAGTACAGGCCCGAGTTCCCCGCGCGCTTCGGCTGCATCGAGGACGCACGATCCCACTGTCAAGCCTTCTTCGCCTGGTACAACGACCAGCATCGCCACAGCGGCATCGGCCACATGACGCCGCACAGCGTTCACTACGGACTGGCGATGGAGCTGCGCGTCATACGACAAGCCGCCCTGGATGCTGCATTCCTGGCCAACCCCAACCGGTTCAAGAACAAGCGCCCGCAGTTGCCGCCGATGCCAACCGCTGCCTGGATCAACCCACCACCTGAGGAGACGAAACCGACCAGTGAACCCTTCGCCCGCACATTAAATTAGTGCCGTCGGGTGCCGCAAAGTCATTGACACGTTCCGCCAGCTTGGCCCGGTCGGCGGTACACGGTACATTTTCGCCAACCGGGCCAAGCCGTCCTGCCGCGTCGGGCCGGTTAGCTCCACGTTAGGCAGCGCAGAAGACCCGGAGACGAGCGCTACGTCAGTTTCACGGGTAGTATCACGTCTGTGAACTCGGCAGCCAAGACTCTTGCGGCCATGCGCCGCAACCCGTTGGACTGGAAGATCTCGGATCTGCAGGCTGTTGCGCGGCAGCATGACCTCGACTGGCGGCACCAGAAGAGCAGCCACTGCATCTTCGTGCGCCAAGACGGACGCACTCTGTCCGTACCGGCTCATCGCCCGATCAAGCCGATCTACATCCGCAAGTTCATTGACCTGATCGACGGAGCATGACCATGACCAAACTGACCGACTACCCGTTTGAAGTTCGGCCGCTGGCGGAAGAGGATGGCGGCGGTTACTTGGTGTCCTTTCCAGACTTTGCTGAGTGCATCTCTGACGGTGAGACCATCGAAGAGGCACTTGAGAACGGCCGTGATGCATTGAGGGCGACTATCGCTGCGCGCAAGGCTAAGAAGCTCCCGGTTCCTGCCCCCAACAGCGGGGGCGTCGCGTCTGGCAAGTTCGTCGCCCGCGTTCCCAAGACCGTCCATGCGCAACTGGCAACCCGTGCTCGCGCCGAGGGCGTTTCACTGAACACACTGGTTCTTACCTTCATTGCCCAGGGGCTTGGCACAGCATCGTCAAGGGCAAGGTCGAAAGGCGCTGCCTAACATGTCGGTCAACCGGACGCGCTACGGCAAGGGCGCCCTGGCCGCGAGGCGCAGGATAGACAGCGAGCGCCTCGCGGCCAGGGTGCCTTGCCGTAGCGCGTCCGGTTACCTCCACGTTAGGCGCCATGAATTCCCTGTCTGCGGCTTCCTCTTCGGCCGGCGCAGTCGGGCCCAGGGCCGGCATGGTCAGCGCGCTCCGGCGTCAGGAGGCTACCGCGGGCTCAGGCGGCATCTCATCTGCCAGCTGCGGCATTGTTGGCTTTGCGCGCACTTCTCCTGCAGCCCTCGGTTCGCTTCGGCGCCAGGAAGGGTTCTTCTGCGCTCACGTCCTTCGGCGTTCGCGGGAGCCCATCGCGGTCACCGTTCTGCCTAACCCGCCTTCGCCGCACTGCAGCATCTGCCGCCGCTCGCGCCGGCCGAGTAGGTTTGTCTTCAACTCACCCGTTGCGCTTGGCTCGGCAGCCTGCCCCGGCCGCTGTCCGGTCACCTGGGCGGCAAGGTCGGCAGCGCGGCTGCGTCTGCGAGGCGTCAGCGCGCTCAGCACAAGCAATGCCGCCTAACATGGCGGTCAACCGGACGCGCTACGGCATGGCACCCTGGCCGCGATGCGCTCGTTGTCAGTGTTGCGCTTCGCGGCCAGGGTCCCACGCCTTCGCGCGCCGGTTACCTCTACGTTAGGCGTCATGAACTCCGTGTCAGCGGCTTCCTCTTCGGCCAGCGCCTTCGAGCCCAGGTCTGGCACGGTGGGCGCGCTTCGGCAGCAGGAGGCCGTCGTCAGCTCAATCGCCTTCTCGCTCGTCACCCTGGGCGCCGCCTGTTTCTCTGGCCCCTCTCCTGCCAGCACCTGCGCGCTTCGATACCAGGTAGGGTTCTTCTGCGCTCACGTCCTTCGGCGCTCGCGGGTGCCCATCGAGGTCACTCGTTCTGCCAACTCCGCCTGCGCTGCACCGCAGCATCTATCGCCGCTCGCTGTCCGAACAGTAGGTTTGTCCTCAGTTCACCCGGTGCGCTTGGCTCGGCGGCCTGCCCAGGCCGCTGTCGGAGCCCTTTGGCACCATGGTCGGCAACACCGCTGCGTCCGCCAACCGTCAACGCGCTCAACACAAGCAATGACGCCTAACATGTCGGTCAACCGGACGCGCTACGGCATGGCACCCTGGCCGCGAGCGCTCGTTGTCAGTGTTGCGCCTCGCGGCCAGGGTCCCACGCCTCCGCGCGCCGGTTACCTCTACGTTAGCCACCTTAGAACCCCACCCGAGGAGGTCGCGCGATGCTCGAAGTCCGAGAAGGTGGTTGCCTTTGTGGCTTGGCGCGCTTTCGCGCGCTCGGAGAGCCACTGAGAGCACACGCCTGCCACTGCACGTTTTGCCAGCGCAGAACTGGCAGCGCCTATGCAGAGGTCGCGTACTTTCTCGGCGACAACATCGAAATCACTGGTGGGCCGTTGACAACGTATACGCACCGGTCGGACGCGAGCGGGCGATGGTTGCGGAATGCAGTTCTGTCCAACCTGCGGCACCTGCGTCACCATCGCGCTCGAGCGACGACCCGGTGAGCTCGGCATCCACACAGGCACACTCGATGATCCGAACGCAATCAAGCTCCGGCGACACATCTGGACGAGCTCTCAACAAGCGGCCACACTGATCCCCGAAGATGCCGAACGCCGGACGCATGGTCTCATTGAGTCCGATCTTGGCAACCCTGTTTGAAGCGACGCCGCGAAAGGTGGCTAACCCGGCGCTCAACCGGACCCGCCACGGCAGGCCACCCCCCGTGCCAATATGACCTGCGACACCTACCCCCGAGAGATCAGTGAGCAAAGAGGTAGGTATGACGATCAACCAGCAGTCGAAGGTCCCGATGCACGCAGTGAAGGTTTCTGCCGATCCGGGCGCATCGCAAGGAGCCCGCAGGGCGACTGAAGATGCGCCCGGATCGTCGCCGTCGGCGACCCCGCCCGGCAGCGATTCCGAGGTCGTTGCGCGTGCACGGCGCCGTACGTTCTCCAACGCCGACAAGCGTCGCATTCTGCAGGCCGCCGACCTGTGCACCAAGCCCGGTGAGATCGGCGCGCTGATGCGCCGCGAGGGTGTGTACTCGTCGTCCCTGAGCACCTGGCGACGCCAGCGCGAGGCCGCCGAGCTGGCCGCGCTTGCACCGCAACGGCGCGGCCCCAAGGTGGACGCCGCCGCGCGGTCGATGCGCTGCACATCGCACAGCTCACCCGCGAGCGCGACAAGCTGCGCGTCGAGCTCGACAAGGCGCAGTTGGTGATCGAGGTTCAAAAAAAACTTGCCTCGCTGCTGGGCCTTCTGGCAGCCGACGACAAGCGCGGGAACACATGATGGCCGCCGCAACCGAACTCACCCCCGCGCTCGGTGCCGGCGCGGCGTGTCGGGCCGTGGGGCTGTGGCGTGGTGCGCCTGGGCGCCAGCAGGCACGCTCACACCGCCGCGCGGTGATGGGGCCGCCCAAGCCGCGGGGACCTCGGCCTTGCCCGCCCCTGGCCCTGGATGCCCAGGAGCAGCTGCTGCTGGACACCCTGAACAGCGAACGCTTCGCCGACACCGCGCCGGCGACCGTGCACGCCACGCTGCTCGACGAGGGCCAGTACCTCGGCTCGGTGCGCACCATGTACCGGCTGCTGGCGGCCAACGGCGGCTGCCGCGAGCGGCGCAACCAGCTCACCCACCCGGCCTACACCAAGCCCGAATTGCTGGCGGTCGCGCCCAATCAGGTTTGGTCGTGGGACATCACCAAACTCAAGGGGCCGGCCAAGTGGACCTGCTACCACCTGTACGTGATCCTGGACATCTTCAGCCGCTTCGTCGTGGGCTGGCTCATCGCCCCGCGCGAGTGCTCCGAACTCGCCCAGCAGCTCATCGCCGACACCGTGGCGCGGCACGATGTCGAACCCGGCATGCTGACCCTGCATGCCGACCGAGGTGCGGCCATGCGCTCCAAGCCGGTGGCCAGCCTGCTGGTCGATCTGGACGTGGCCAGAGCCACAGCCGACCTCCACGTCTCCGACGACAACCCGTACTCGGAGTCGCAGTTCAAGACCATGAAGTACAGGCCCGAGTTCCCCGCGCGCTTCGGCTGCATCGAGGACGCACGATCCCACTGTCAAGCCTTCTTCGCCTGGTACAACGACCAGCATCGCCACAGCGGCATCGGCCACATGACGCCGCACAGCGTTCACTACGGACTGGCGATGGAGCTGCGCGTCATACGACAAGCCGCCCTGGATGCTGCATTCCTGGCCAACCCCAACCGGTTCAAGAACAAGCGCCCGCAGTTGCCGCCGATGCCAACCGCTGCCTGGATCAACCCACCACCTGAGGAGACGAAACCGACCAGTGAACCCTTCGCCCGCACATTAAATTAGTGCCGTCGGGTGCCGCAAAGTCATTGACACGTTCCGCCAGCTTGGCCCGGTCGGCGGTACACGGTACATTTTCGCCAACCGGGCCAAGCCGTCCTGCCGCGTCGGGCCGGTTAGCTCTACGTTAGGCAGCGCAGAAGACCCGAGACGTAGCGCTACGTCAGTTTCACGGGTAGTATCACGTCTGTGAACTCGGCAGCCAAGACTCTTGCGGCCATGCGCCGCAACCCGTTGGACTGGAAGATCTCGGATCTGCAGGCTGTTGCGCGGCAGCATGACCTCGACTGGCGGCACCAGAAGAGCAGCCACTGCATCTTCGTGCGCCAAGACGGACGCACTCTGTCCGTACCGGCTCATCGCCCGATCAAGCCGATCTACATCCGCAAGTTCATTGACCTGATTGACGGAGCATGACCATGACCAAACTGACCGACTACCCGTTTGAAGTTCGGCCGCTGGCGGAAGAGGATGGCGGCGGTTATTTGGTGTCCTTTCCAGACTTTGCTGAGTGCATCTCTGACGGTGAGACCATCGAAGAGGCACCCGAGAACGGCCGTGATGCATTGAGGCGACTATCGCTGCGCTCAAGGCTAAGAAGCTCCCGGTTCCTGCCCCCAACAGCGGGGGCGTCGCGTCTGGCAAGTTCGTCGCCCGCGTTCCCAAGACCGTCCATGCGCAACTGGCAACCCGTGCTCGCGCCGAGGGCGTTTCACTGAACACACTGGTTCTTACCTTCATTGCCCAGGGGCTTGGCACAGCATCGTCAAGGGCAAGGTCGAAAGGCGCTGCCTAACATGTCGGTCAACCGGACGCGCTACGGCAAGGCGCCCTGGCCGCGAGGCGCAGGATAGACAGCGAGCGCCTCGCGGCCAGGGTGCCTTGCCGTAGCGCGTCCGGTTACCTCTACGTTAGGCGCCATGAATTCCCTGTCTGCGGCTTCCTCTTCGGCCGGCGCAGTCGGGCCCAGGGCCGGCATGGTCAGCGCGCTCCGGCGTCAGGAGGCTACCGCGGGCTCAGGCGGCATCTCATCTGCCAGCTGCGGCATTGTTGGCTTTGCGCGCACTTCTCCTGCAGCCCTCGGTTCGCTTCGGCGCCAGGAACGGTTCTTCTGCGCTCACGTCCTTCGGCGTTCGCGGGAACCCATCGCGGTCACCCGTTCTGCCAACTCCGCCTTCGCCGCACTGCAGCATCTGCCGCCGCTCGCTGCCGGCCGAGTAGGTTTGTCTTCAACTCACCCGTTGCGCTTGGCTCGGCAGCCTGCCCCGGCCGCTGTCCGGTCACCTGGGCGGCAAGGTCGGCAGCGCGGCTGCGTCTGCGAGGCGTCAGCGCGCTCAGCACAAGCAATGCCGCCTAACATGGCGGTCAACCGGACGCGCTACGGCATGGCACCCTGGCCGCGATGCGCTCGTTGTCAGTGTTGCGCTTCGCGGCCAGGGTCCCACGCCTTCGCGCGCCGGTTACCTCTACGTTAGGCGTCATGAATTCCGTTTCTGCGCCTTCTCCCTCTGCGCTCCGTGCCGCTGGTCAGTTGCAGGCGATGCTCGGTGCGCTACGGCGCCAAGAGTCCGCCGTGTCCTCAAGCAGCATCTCGTTTGCCAGCAGCAGCAATGTTGGCTTTGCGCGTCATTCTCCTGCCACCAGCAGTTCGCTTCGGCATCAAGAAGGGTTCTTCTGCGCTCACGTCCTTCGGCGTTCGCCGGAGCCCATCGCGGTCACCCGTTCTGCCAACTCCGCCTTCGCGACGCCGCGGCACTTTCCGCTGCTCGCTGCCGGCCGAGTAGGCTTGTCTTCAACTCACCCGATGCGCTTGGCACGACGGCCTGCCCTCGCCGCTGTCCGGGCTCTTGGGCACCAAGGTCGGCAGCACCGCTGCGTCTGTCTTGCGCCGGCGCGCTCAACACCGGGGATGCCGCCTAACATGGCGGTCAACCGGACGCGCTACGGCGTGGCACCCTGGCCGCGAGCCGCTCGTTGTCATTGTTACGCCTCGCGGCCAGGGTTCCACGCCTACGCGCGCCGGTTACCTCTACGTTAGGCGTCCGAACCTTCAGCATGCGCCGAACCATGTCCGATGCCTTCTCTCATCCCTTCGGCATCGCCACGTTTGACACCCTCGGACCGTCAAATCCCTGGGTTCAGGCCTTCGGAGAACTGGTCTATGCGTTCAGTCAGTTGGAGCGCTGCAGCTTCCAGCTGCTTGATCGGTTTGCGCCATCCCACTTGCATGAGTTTGGCTTTGCCCTCGCCTTCAAGCAGCGAACGCAGTTTGCGTCAGCAATCACGGTCGCTGCGCTCCTCCAAAGTCATCCCCACCTCGCCAAGCGCGGGCAGCAGGCCTTGAGCCGTGCGGTTGAACTCGCCGAGATCCGAAACAAGATCCTTCACAACCTCTGCTTGTCGAAATGAGCCGTACACCCACTGGTGAGCTGACAGGGAGCGCCTCGATCCACCTGCTACGGAAGCACGGCTCGGAACGAATTGAGCTTTCGCAGGTTCTCGCTGCTCTGGAAGAACTGAAAACTCTTCGCCGAGAGATCAGTGATCTCGAGTACGAGATGATCCCCATCGTGGCCGCTGAGAGTCGTCCTCCCGTAGTTGACGGTGACCCGTCCAGCGAACGCGAAACGGACGCCTAACATGCCGGTCAACCGGAGCGCCAACGGCTGGCCACCTTGCCCGCGCGGCGCTCGCTGCCTATCCTGCGCCTCGCGGGCAAGGCGTCCATCCGTCGTCGCCCGGTTACCTCTACGTTCGGC
>JADJYX010000021.1 GCA_016719535.1 Rubrivivax sp.
TACTTCACCGAGGCCCAACAAACGGTCTGCGACGACAGCTGCGTGCACCTCGATCCGGCAACTACGCCGCACGCCCGGCGCCATCGGCAACCGGGTGCTGGTACGCGTGTTCGAGCCGCATCGAGATCCACGAGCTGAAGACACAGGCCCCTGCGCACCACGCCCGTACCGGCGCCAGGCACAGTGGTGGTGCCCGACGACGAGCGCGTGTTCAACCCGTCGCGCCAGACGCGGCATCCTGGCCAGGCCAAGGCCATCGGGGGCCGACGCGGCCCGGCTGTTACGGCTGCTGTTCGCCATCGAAGGCCGCGTCGGGCAGCACGAAGCTGTGGGGCATCGTCAGCGGCCCAGCGCTACCCCCGCCGCACAGTCAGCCCAGCGCCTGCCGGGCAGGCCCTGACCGACAGCATCTGCTACCGGCGTCAAGGTCGCCACCGAGCGGCTGGTCACAGGCACTGGCGGCCATCGACCGCGCCGATGCGCCCGGTGCAGGACGACTCGCGCTGACCCAGGACCACCCGCTGATCCCGCAGCGTCGACGACTACGCAGAGCTGTTCGCGCGCACCGCCCGCACGACAACACCCGGCACCCCGAACCACCATCACCGAGATCAACCCATGAACATGCAAGAGATCGAGCGCGCCCTGCGCGAGCTGCGCCTTCGGGCATCGCCGCCACCCACTGAGCACCCGGGTGGTACAAGCCCGAGCACCCGGGGCCCTTCCTGGACACCTTCGAGGCGATGCTGCAGGACGAGCTCGACCGGCGCCGCTCGCGCCTGACACGAACGGCGCTTCAAGCAGTCACGCCTGGGACGGCCCACACTCGCCGACTTCCGACTGGCGCTTCAACCCCCAGCTGCCCGCGCCGGGCCTACGAGTTGCACCCTGAAGTTCATCGGCGAAGGTGGCAATGCGCTGATCATCGGCAAGCCGGCACCGGCAAGAGCCATGTTGCGAAGGCCGTGGCCTACCGTGCCACGCTGCAGAGTCGACGTGCGCTACGTCGAGGCCGACACCGAGTTCGCCCGCTACGGGCTGGGCAGCACCGCCGAGCAGGCCGCGCTGCTGCGCAGCTTCGTCGAGCCCGACCTCGTCGTGCTGGACGATCTGTTCCTGGCCAGGCGCATCTCCGAGGCCAGCGCCGAGTGCTGCAGACCGTCGTGCACCAGCGCTACAAGCAGCGCCGCAGCATCGTCGTCACCTCAAACCGTGTCGTGCAAGACTGGGGCGAAGTACCTCGGCGACGCCACCATGGCCACCACCATCCTCGACCGTCTCATGCACCGCGGCCATGCTGGAGTTCGAGGGCAAAGCTATCGCCTCAAGGAGGCGGCCTCGCGCATCGCGCTGAACGCCGACTGCCCTGAGCAGGCGCCCTGGTCGCTCAGGCAGACCCGCAGCAACGGCCAGCCGGGCCGGCACCCCTCGATCCAGTCCCAGGCGACTCGCGCCCGCCGTGGACAAGCCACCCGCCCACAGGACAAGCCTGTGGCCGGCCCCCTGCGGGTCCGTGGCTTGCCCACCGCTCCCCGGCCGATGCCTACGGCCTGACGCGCTTCGCTTGCCCGAACAGCCGATTGCAGAAGGGGGAATCAAACACCCCCGCACCAGGCCAACAGGCGACAGAAGCCCGCTCAAGCAGCCCCGGCATCGCAGCCTCGCAGGTCAACTCAGACAGGGGCAGGAAACCCATAATTCGACTGTCCTGCCTGGGGGAGTTTGAGTGGCCACAGGTGGGGGAATTTGAAGTGGCCATCAGGGGACCAACAAAAGCCGCGATTCTGGTGTGAGCCCGTCGCCACCGCAATGGCTCGTCCGCGCCGCATTGAAGCCAGTGATCGTGAAGATGCAAGCTCAGTCAGCTGCGCCAAAGCCGCTGCGAACCAGATCGGCGATCCGAACCGCCATGCTTCGCGCAGGATCGAACGGAAGGTCCTCGAATCCGAAGGCCGCATAGAGCGCCCGCACATCGTCATGCAGCGGATGCGTCAGCACGCAGAAGCAGCCGACTTGGTCGGACAGGCGCACCGCCGTTGTGAGCGCATAGAACATCAGCGATCGCGCCATGCCCTGCCCTTGCCACCGCAGGTCGACCGCCAACTGGCCCAGCAGGATGGCGGGCATCGGGTCGAAGTCGATTGCGTTGCTGCGCCTTGGGCAAACCGGGCTCGCTCACGACCTGCGCCGTCGACAGGCTCACGTAGCCGACGATGCGGCCGCATGCGCATCGCAGATCACCGTGGTCCGCGAGACCCCAGTTCTGGTTGCGCCGGGCATGGCGGCGGAACCAGTGGTTCAGCGCGTCGCGCCCGCAATCGAACGCCGCCGTGTCGTCATAGGCCGCCAGGGGTCGCGGCGGGGTGAAGGCGGCCGTTGCGCCTGAGGTCACTTCTGCCAGACGGGGCGAGTCTTGGACAGTTTTCGCAGCGCCGGCACTTCCCTCGCCGGCGCACTGGCCCATGCGAACCGGGCCCAGTCCTTCGCCGCAATCGTCACGATGCGGCGATTCAGCAGATCGGTCTCGGCGGCCCCCGAAGGCGCGCGCCGCCTCACGAAATCACTGAGGTTGGTGCTGGCCTGTTCGGCCGCGGCCTCCAGCAAGGCACGCTCGCTGGCACTGACGCGAACACTCACAATGGAGGCGGAAGCTGTTGGCACGAGGACATCTCCCTAGAGATGTATGACAATAGCATACAAGGCCATGAGGCGCCATTCTCCGACCATGTCCCGGACCTTCGACCAGCGCGGTGCCGTGGCTGCGTTCGGCGACAGCTCGACCCGCTTCAACCACCGCACCTGATTTCAACCATGAACATTCACCCGCTGCGTCCGCGCGGTCACGAAGACGCAGCCCGCGTCGCCATCTCGTGGTTGGCCGAGCGTCATCGCAAGGGCTGGCGCAGCGCGTTCGAAGCCCTGCTGGACCTCTGGCGGCCCGAAGGTCCGCGTGACGGCTGGCAACTGGACGAAGACGGCATGACCATGGTGTCGATCAACGCCGGCGAGTGGTTGATCGCCCGCGGCGAGATCCGCGCCCGTGGTGGCCTGCGCGAGATCAACGCCTATCTGCTGGGGCGCGAAGGCCCATTCCTCACGCCAGGCCAGCGCGACTGGATCGCCCAGCTGCGCGCACGGCCCCTTCGCCTGTACCGGGTCACCGACGTACAGGCCCGGCGCCGGCATGACCCTGATCGACGAGTTCGACCCGCAGGCCCAGCCGCAGCCGGTGCGCGAGATCAGCGGCAGTCGCAGTGCAAAGCCGGGCATGCTGATGGGCGCGCGCATCATGGAGTCGCCACCGGCGCCGGCATCGACGGGCACCGTGAGCTCTCGGGCGCCATCTATCCCTTCTCCAAACTGGCCGAGGCGGCCGTGCTGGCGGGCCCGGCAGGTGCTGGCCAGCTCTGCCGAGTTGAGCTTCACGTCGACAACCAACGCGATCTGCTCGAGCTGGCAATCGCCCGCGCACGGCTGGACCAGTGGTTCGCGCCCGCACCGCTGCCACTGCGCATTTCGGCGAACGTGACCGATGATTTCGGGAACGTGACCGATCTGGGGTTCGGTGCTGGGTTGCGCGGTTGAGATTGTAGGAACGAGTGCGGACGGGCTGGTTGGCGGCCCCCTTGGCGGACGTTGGGGCCTGCGATGCCTGGGCGGCGGGCGGGGTATTGCTTGTACTTCTCCATCTCCCGTGGTGGGGTCCTGTGGAGCTTTTGGCAGCTAACGGCCTGTGGGTGGGCGCGTGGGCAACCGCGGGTTGTCCATCCGGCCATCGACGGGTGAACGCCCCCCAGGGCGTTCGGTCAGGAAACGCCCCAGCGGCGCCTGTCCATAAATCCACAGGGCTGGCGGTGGTCAGTGCGCCGCGTCGGTAGTGGCGCTGCCGCCGGCGTTGGCCGTGGCAGCCCCGGCCTTTGCGTGCGCAGCGGACTTGCCCTTCAACGCCAGACGGTGGCTGCGCGAGCAGCCGGTCGAGGATGGCATCGGCAATGGTCGCGTCGCCGATCCAGGCATGCCAGTGCTCCACCGGCAGTTGGCTGGTGATGATGGCGGCGCGCGTGCCTGCACGGTCGTCGATCACCTCCATCAGGTCGGCCCGGGGTGGCCCGTCCATGACGCCAGCGCCCAGTCGTCGAGCAGCAGCACGTTGGTGCGCGCCACCGCCGCCAGCCAGCGCGTGAAGCCGCCGTTGCCGTGCAGGATGCGCAGCTCTTCGGCCAGCCTTGGCACGCGCAGGTACAGCGCCGATTGCCCGCGCCGGCAGGCGTATTGCGCCAGCGCGCAAGCCAGCCACGACTTGCCTGAACCGGTGGGCCCGGTGATGGATTGCCGTGCCGTCCTCGACCCAGCGCGACAGCGCCAGGCTCATCAATGCGGGCCGCTCGAAGCCGCGCCCGGTGCGGCCGTCCACGTCCTCGATGCAAGCCTGCGGGTACTTCAGCCGCGCCCGCTTTGAGTGCAGCGCCGCGTGGCGCTTGTCCGGCGCGCTGGTGCACCTCTCGATCGACCATCAAGGCCAACCGCTCCTCGGAAGCTCAAGGTCGTGCTGGCGGTGCTGGAGAGTTGTTCTTCGACGGCGCTGGCCATGCCCACGAGCTTGAGCTCGCGCAGCTGCGCCAGGGTGTTGTTCATCATCATGGTGAGATCCTTCAATTCGTTGCGGTCGGTGCTGTCGACCAGTGCCAGCGCCCTCAGGTGCCGTGGTAGTTTGGCCGCCCCGCGCACGTTGTCGTGCGCAGGGGCCCCCCACTCGGGCGCGGGCTCGCTGCGGGGACGAGGTCGCGTCCATTGGCCGGGATGTCGCGCACATGGCGGTAGTGCCCGGCGCGCAGCTCAGGGCCAGCGTGCAGGCCGCCTCCAGCCGCACCGGGCCGTAGTGCTTGGCATGGCTGAGCAGGCCCAGGCAGCTGCGGTAGCCGTGCTCGGGGTGCTTGGCGCTGCAGCAGCTGGGCAACGAACTGGCCCGTGTTCGGGCCGATGCCGGTGCCCCAGTGGATCAGCCGCTCGGGCGTCCACTGCTTGTGCGCCCGATGCGCCGCGGGCATGTGCGCGTCCACCGTGGTGAAGCCGCCGCGGCGGCTGCTGCGGGGCGTGGCATGCCACGCGTTGGCCTGGTGCAGCACCTCCACCAAGGCGTCGGTGACGCGTGCCTCCAGCCCAGCCCACCAAGGATGCGGCACGCTGTAGCGATGGAATTCGACCTCGACGTGGTAGTCGATGTGCGCCTTGACGGTGAAGGTGGCCCACTGCCAGGCTGCGCTGGCAGCGGCGTCAAGCCGGTCCGTCCAGCGCGACAGAACAGGGCTGGCGCGGCAGCCGTCGAGCTTCTGGAAGGGCCGCTGGTTCAGCGACGCCAGCAGCGCCGAGATCGCAGCGTCGGCGGCGTGTACGTCGGGCACAGCACCGTGTGCCGCAGCCGCGCCAGGATCCAGCGGGTGACGACTTACCGCGGACTCTGCGGTGGCCTTGTTCTTGGGCGAATATGGGCGCGCAGGGAGTATCGAGACGGCGTAGCAGGCGAAGTCGCGCACGGTCTCGTTGAGCTTGGGCTCATAGCGGCAGGCGTCGCAGACGAGCGAGCGCGGGTTGTCGGGCACGATCAGCTGCGGCACGCCGCCGTAAAGCTCAGCGCCCACGCCATGGCGCCGAGCCACGAGCGCATGCTCTGGTCGGCGGTGGCGCAGGCGAAGGCAGCTGGACGCACCATCGCGGCGACGAAGACCTGAGCGCGGGAGCCGTCGGTCAGCGCCAGGGTCGCGCCGGCGTAGTCGATGAGCTTCTCGCCAGCGCGGCGGTGCTGGCGCATCGAGCGCTTGAGGGTCTTGGCGACGCCCTTAGTGCTCCGCAGAACTGCGTGTAGGCCCAGGTGCGCTGGCCCTCATGGGCGGCGCGGTACTCCTGCCACAGCAGCATCAGCGTGACGCCCTTACGGCGCAGTTCGATGTACGCGGGCGAAGTCGGGCTCGACCACCGCCGCCTCGGCGCTGCGCCCGGAGCAACCGGCGCTCAAGCCCGGCCTCGTCGAGTTCGGCCACAGCGGCCCAGTCCAGGCCGGCGGCGCCAGCCGCCAAGGTACTTGGCGACGACGCCCTTAGAAATGCCGAGGCTGCGCGCGATGGCCTCATGCGAGAGCGCGGCGCTGTGCCGAGTCTGAGGATGTCCTTGATCATGCGTATGTCCAGTCGTTGCTGCGGCATCGGCGCTCCGGCCAAAGCCGTGACGCTATGCCGTCGCGGTGGTTCATACGCAACACCAACCGGAGCCCTTGACAGGCCCGCGACCGCCTTTAGGCGGCGACCAACCGTGCGTCGGTCACGTCACCGAAATGCTCGGTCACGCTCCCGAATTCGGCGGTCACGATGCCGAAACGGACGGTCACGCTCCTCCGAAATACGCAGCCACAGATCCAGGATGCGTCGACCGGCGATCCCCTGCTCCTGGTGACCGACCATTACCGCGTGCTCGATGCGGCGGCGCTCGCCGCTTCCTTGGCGTCGCAGCCCGATGTGAGCGGCGATACGCAGCAGGGATGGAATCGCATGGTCGAGGGCGCTGACGGCGCGCAGCGCAGCCTGTCGACCATCAACCCAGGACGCAACACCGACCGCGTCGAACTCTTCCACCGCACACAGCAGCTGGCGGATGTTGGCCGCGCCTGGTTCGAAGGCGTGGCCGGCGTGGCCGTGCAGCACCTGACGCGCGAGATCACCGATCCGGCAGGCCGTCTCGCCCGAGCGGGCGGCGGCCAGGGTAACAACAACACGGGCGGCACGCCGCGATCCTCCTCCGCAGCAAGCACCGGACCTGCCGCCCGAGGTCATCGCGCAGGCCATCGAGCAAGCGATCCGCCGCCACTACGCCAACTGGGCTGGTGAGCCGATTCCCGCTCTGGACGGACGCACGCCCCGTCAGGCCATCACCACCCGGCGGGCCTGGAGCGCGTGAAGGGCCTGCTGCGCGAGTACGAAGAAGGCGAACGCCAGCAATCCGCCGCCCAAGGGCGGCCCGCCGTCCTACCAGTTCTTGTGGGACGCCTTGGGGATCTCGAGGAGGTGAGGACGGCACCTCCCGCCCGCGGTGGCGATTCCGCACGGGTGTTGACCATCGACCTCGAGGAGCTGACCTGGGCCTTGAACTCGCGCGACCCGCTCGGGAGCAATGCCTCGAACCCGCGACGCCGTGGGCCGCCTCCAGCCGGCCCGCAACGGACCACCTCGCGCCGGCACCCCAGGCCGATCGAACGCTGTCATTGCTATCATTGCAGTCTTCGCCAGCAATGGAGACCCGCGGGAACCCTCACCATCCGCACCCGGAGGATCCGCTCAAGAGCCGCCTGAGACTGCGTGCGGCGGCTCGCAATCGATCCATGGAAGAGGAGGCGCGCCAGATCCTGCGCGCCGCGCTGCAGGAGACCGCTGCACCGACCGAGGATCTGGGCAGCGGGATCCGCGCCCGCTTCGCGCCGTTGGGCGACATTCAACTCGCCCTCGAACCCCGTGAGCCGCCCAACGAGCCGCCGCTGTTCGATGACTCAGCCCCCGCGCCACCCGCCAAGCTTCGCAAGCCTGGAGCGGGGCGTCGATGAGCACGCTGCTGGACACGAACGTGCTGTCCGAACTTCTCAGAAGCCCACCGGCGCCTGCCGTGCTGGCATGGTTCGCCGAGCAACCGCCCGAAAGCCTGTTTGTCAGCGCCGTCACCCAGGCGGAGATGATGCTCGGCGCCCGACTGCTGCCAGCGGGCAAACGGCGAAAGCCCTGGAGATGGCGCTTGTGGCGATGTTCACCGAGGACTTCGCCGGCAGGATCCTGCCCTTCGACTCGGCATCGGTCGATTCCTATGTCGAGATCGTCAGTGAGAGACGCGAGATGGGTCGGCTCATCTCCCAGTTCGATGCACAGATCGCGGCCATCGCGGATGGGCTGGCGCCCGGCTGGCCACCCGGAACACCGACGACTTCCGGAAGTCAAGGTTGCGTTGATCGATCCGTGGACCAGGCTGGTTTCTTGAGCCGCCCCCGCCTGTTTCGAGTGCCAGGCAGCCGCCGGCGCACGCCGAGGAAACATGCCGCTGACCGCGAAAGCCCCACCACGATGACGTCGTTTCGACTCGTCGACCGCGACGCCGAGACGGATCATTCGCTCCGCACAGTGCCCCAGCGACAACGGCCCCTCACCTAACGATGAGGGCCGCTGGAGGCTGTGCCCGCAATACCTGGGGGCTGATGGGATACGAAGTGGCGACCCAAGTGCCGATTTCATTGAGGAACTCAGGGGCGCATCGTTCGCCGTTCCCAGTCTGTTCCCCCAACCCATCCGGGCCGTCGTGAGACCAAGTACGGTTGCATTCTGCCCAGCTGACTGATGGGCGCAAGCCGCGCGACAACCTTCCCGCCGTCCGCAGCGCCGTCGAAGTACGTGAGGGCCTGTCGCCATATACTTACGCCATATCCCAACTCGCACCACCCCAATGAGCATCACCTCCGTCTTCACCAACAACCGCTCGCAGGCCGTGCGCCCGCCGATGTGTGCGCCTGCCCGAAGGCGTGAAGAAGGTTCAGGTGCGGCGGTCGATCGCATCATCTCCCCAGTGGCCACGTGGGACGAGTTCTTCTTGAACGGCCCCAGGCATCCGACGACTTCCTGGTCGAGCGCGCCTCGCAGCAACAGCCCAACGCGAGTCCCTCTGACAAGGTGCCCGCGATGCTGAAGTTCATGCTCGACACCAACATCGTCATCTACGTCATCAAGCGGCGGCCGATCGAGGTGATGGGCATCTTCAACGACAACGCTGGCCGCATGGCGATCTCCGCCATCACGCTGAGCGAACTGTTCTATGGCGCCGAGAAGAGCGCGAAGGTGGCTCAGAACCTGGCGGTGGTGGAGGAATTCGCCAGCTTGCTGGAGGTGCTGCCCTACACCGCCAAGGCCTCGCAGCACTACGGCGCCATCCGCAGCGCGCTCGAGAAGGTGGGCCGGACCATCGGCGTGAACGACCTGCACATCGGCGCCCATGCACGCAGCGAAGGCCTCACCCTGGTGACCAACAACCTCGGCGAGTTCCGAGCGCGTACCCGGCCTGATGGCGGAGAACTGGGTTTTCCAACCTGACCTGAGCTGGGACAGCACCGCAGGGCGGGACGGCAGCGACTTCATCATGCGGTCATCACGCCCACAGGCACTGCCGGTGCACCGCCAGTGACCTGGCGAGCTTCGCAACATTGCGCCACACAGCCTTGGCGGCAACGCCCTCCTTCGCGGCGGCTTCCTCCACGGCCATCACCACCAGGGGCACCGGCGCCTCGTCGAGCAGGTGCGTCAGGTGGGCCGCGTAGCCTTCGGTACGCTGCCGCCTGACCAGCGCATGGCCCAGCGTGTCGGGCGGCACCTCCTGTCGGTAGCTCACGCTGGCGTTCTTCGCCGCCATCCACAGGCCCCGCCCGGGCGCGCGCTGCTGGGCTGGGCGGTGCGAATCGACGGCGAGCTCATCTTTCCTGCGGAGTTCAGCGTCGCCTGGCGCGGAGTTCGACCAGATGTGCCGCGGCGCGACGCACCGCGTCCTCGTCAAGGACCTCGATGGGGTGCGGCTGCTGGATCGCCGCACGCTCGAGCATGAAGCGGACAAGAGATGTCTCAACGCGCGAACGGTCGCGGGCTGATGGCGAAAGCCCCACCACGATGACGTCGTTTCGACTCGTCGACCGCGACGACGAACCAGATCATTCACTCCACATCGAGCCTCAACGACAGCGTAAGCGGTAACCAGCCGGCGTTCTTGCCTGTCAGCCGATCCCGTGCAAGTCCGAGCGCAGCGGCTGCTCGGCGAAGTGCTGCTTCCACAGCCGTGGCGTGAGTTCGGCCACGCGGCTGGCCGGATGCTGGCCCACGCGCTGCAGGACATCGACGAAGTACGTGTACGGCTCGATGCCGTGCAGCCTGCATGTCGTGATCAGGCTTTGCACGATGCCGGCATGCTTGGCGCCGACCTCCGTCCAGCAGAACAGCCAGTTCTTGCGGCCCAGCGGGATCGGCCGCAACGCCCGCTCCAGGTGGTTCGTGTCCATCGGCACGTCCTCGTCGCCCAGGAACACCATCAACTGCGCCTTGCGTTCGCGCGCATAGGCCAGCGCCTGGGTCAGCTTGTTGCTCGGCAGCAGGCCCTGGCGCGCGAGCTGCTCGTCGACCCAGGCGAAGAACTGCTCGACCAGCGGCTTGGCGTGCTCCAGCCGGTGCAGCCGCTTGCTCTCGCCGCTCAAGCCCTTGTGGCCGATGACGGCCTCGACCTCGTAGACCAGGCCGATCATCTTCAGCGCCTGATCGGCCGCTTGCGGCTCGGCATTCAGCGCCTCGAAGAAGCCGCGCCGTGTGTGCGCCCAGCACTGCGCGTGCGTCACGCCGGTGGCTTCGGCGTAGCGGCTGTAGGCCGCATAGCCGTCGCTGAGCAGCACCGCGCCCGGCTGCGCCTTGTCGCCCAGCAGTTCCTTCACGCAGGCGTGCTGGCGCGACTCGAAGAACGGGAAGCACACCTCGCCCAGCTCGCCGTACACCGGCCAGAAGTAGCCCGCCTTCATCTTGCCCGGTCCGGCCCGGCCGGCCTTGATCGGTGTTTCGTCCACCGCCTTGACGCGGCTGCGCCGGATCGATTCGAGCTGCGCGTCGTAGATCGGCTCCAGCAACTGCGCGCCTTGAGCCACCAGCTGCGTCAACCAGGGCCGGCTGAGCTTGAAGCCGGCTTCGGTCAGCCGCTGGTGCTGGCGGTACAGCGGCAGATGCCACTGGAACTTGTCGACCATCACGCCGGCGATGAAGCTCACGTCGGCGCGGCTGCCCTCGATGACGCCCACCGGCGCCGGCGGGCAGTGCAGGGTTTGGGTGTCGCGGCGCTTGATCACCGGTCGTACGTACTTCAGCACCACGTAGGCGCCCGGGCGCTGCGCCAGGCGGTGGCTGACCTTCTGGCCGACGATCTCGTACTGCGCGGTGAACTGCTCGGCGCTCAGGCCCTGCACTTCGGGGTTGGGCACCTCGATGCTGACCACCGGCACCCGGGCCTCGTCGAAGAACGGTACGCTGGCGGCGTCGTCGATGAAGTCGCTGCGGGCACGGCGTCGCTTGTGCGCGGGCACGTCCTGCTCGAGCGCGGGCGTTGCCGGCTCCACCGGCATCGGCTCGCCCAGCAATTGACCCAGATGCAGTTGCTGCGCGTCGGGCAGCGGCGCGTAGCGCTCGCTCTTTTGGCCGAAGATCTGGCGCCGGAACCATTCGATCTGGGCGCGCAGCCCCTCGATCTGTGCGTCTTGCGCGAGCAGCAGTTGCGCCACGTGCTGCATGTCCATGGCGGCCAGTTCCGCCGCACCGGGCATGCGCGTGAGCACCGCGTTTGACATGGCGGGTCATGCTACGCAAGCCCCGAACTGCGCACCACGGGAGTGATCCGAATTGCCTTCCTTGCGGGGCGCGCCGTCGGAATCGACGAATTGATGTTCGTGCCGCTGATCGCGTGAACTGCCATGTCGATAGCGCTTGAGATAACGGCGCGGCTCGATGCCTTCGAGCAGCAATTTGAGCTGCGTGCAGTCGATCTCGCGCGTGCGCGCCTGCGACCAGTCGCCGATGAACTGCCCGGCCTCCAGCCGCTTGGCCCACACGCACCAGCCGCTGCGGTCGAAGTACAGCACCTTGATCTGCCGGCCGCTGCGGTTGACGAAGACGTACAGGTCCCCGCCGGTCGGGTCCTGGGGGAAGGCTGCGCGTGCCACGGCGTACAGGCCGTCGAAGGACTTGCGCATGTCCACCGCCTGGCCATACAGGTACACGCGCACGCGGGACTCGGGGAAGAACATCACCGCCTCACGATCTGCAGCACGACGCCACCACCGAGGTCCAGGCGCAGCTCCACGCCGGCACCGGCATCACGCGGCGGCGTGGCCAGGTGTCCCAGGTCGATGAAGCCTGCGGCGCGAGGCCGCACGGCCAGCTGCGATCGCCCACCGCGGGGCAGTGCAGCACCTCCCGCGTCGCCGACCGAGCCGAGTCGTTCGCGCCAGCGGTAGAAGCTGCTCGTGCTCAGCCCTCACGGGCACAGAACGCGCTGACCGTCATGTCGGCTTCGCCGAAGCGCAGCATCACCTCGCGCCAGCTGCGTGTGTCCAGTCGCCGCCGCCGCTGTTCACCCATCGCCGTCTCCTCACGTCATGTCGATGTGAGGGATTGTCGAAACCGATCAGGCGCAGGGGAAGGACGCCGGTGGCTTACCGGTTACGGTGGAAGAGCAGGAACGCGCGACGCCGGAGAGCACCGCCGCCAAGCGCCGGGCCAACAGACGGCTGTCGTGCTGCCTGAAGATGAACGATGCGCCGGACGGCATCGTGGTGCACCTGCCGGCACGGCAATAGCCCAGGCTCAGTGAGCGGGCTTGTCGTTGAAGGCCAATCCCAGCGCCTCGGCAGCGAACCGCAGGCGCTTGTCACGCGTCCAGAGCATGGCTCCCTCTGTCAGCAACACCGACGCCAGCAGGTGGATGTCGACAAAACCCATGCCCTGGCCGTACAGAGCGTGGTGCTCGATGAAGCCCAGAACTTCGCTCTCTTCCGCCACTACGGCTGCCGGCAGCTCTTGCAGCAACTCCAGGACGGCCGCGCGGTCGCTCAGGCTGCCACAAGCCAGCTCACCGACCACGAACGGGTGCATGAGCACCTGCGTTTGCTCGAGCAGGACGACCAGGGCGCCGTCACCACGGCGCAGGTGATCGACCCAGACCGACGTATCGACCAGGATCACGCGGGCGCGCCCTGGCGCCGCCGCGGCGCAGCCTGCAACTGGGGTTGTGTACCGCCCAGGCGGGCCAGGCGCTTGGCGCTCTCGCGCTGGATGAGGGCCCTCAGCGCCTCGCTCAGCACGGCGGTCCTGTCCATCGGGCCGGCCAGCCTTGTGGCCCTTTCGAGCAGTTCGTCGTCGATGTTCACGGTCGTTCGCATGAGGGCAAGCTCCAATGACTGGCACCAAATGTAGCATCAATTGATGACCTATGCGGTGCGGTCTGCGTCCGATCCGGACCCTCGGCCCCACACCACCGGCAAGCTGTGCAGCCCGCGCAGTTGCGCGCCGGTGATCTTCGGCGTCGGCGCATCGGGGTCCGGCCGCAGGTTCGGCAGCAGGACCAGCACCGCATTGATCGGCACCGTCAGTTCGGTCTTGGCGATGAACTGGCCGATGCACATGTGGGGCCCGAAGCCGAAGCCGAACGAGGACTTGGGCCTGCGGTGAATGTCGAAGGCCTCGCTGTGCTCGAAGGCCCGTGTCGGTGGCCGGCTTGCCAGCCTGCGCCGCCGTCACGACATCGGCGTGCGGACGACACATCACGGCTTCCTTGAAGCGTAGGCCGAACGCCGCCATCAGTCGCGTGGCTGCGGCGGCCCGCACGTCGCTGGATTCAATCTCGGAGATGAGCTTGTCGATGTCCACGCCGCAGGCCCGCGGCGCCTTGCTCACTTTGGCCACATAGCAGCGTTTGTAGAGTGCGACGTCGTCGAAGTACGCCGACAGCGGCTTCACCAGGTTCGGCTTGCCGATCCATGCGGTGAAGGTCCTCAGCATGCTGTGGCACTTCTGCACCGATGAGGCGCTCAAGTCGCCGGCCTCGGCGCGCTGGCGCCAGAGCTTCATCAAGACATCGACATGCCGGCCGCTGAGCGAGCGCGGGTCCAGCTTGAAGGTCTTGATCGGGTTGTTCAGCAGCGTGTCGAACACCCGGAAGAGGAACTGGCGCCTGTCTTCCATCGTTTCGAAAGACACGCCTTTGTCCTTCACCGCATGACGCCAATTGAACTGGGCCAGGATCAGGCTCAGCACGTACTTCCACCGCTGCGGCTGCAGCGGGATCTTGTCGAGATCGATGTTGATCTGCGGAGGGTGGTTGGCCATGGTCATTCCTTTCGAGCGTGGACCGAAGTAGTGGGTTGATGACGGTGCGCGCATCCCCATGCGCGCGTCGGGTCAGGGTTGGGCGTTGACCCGAAGGTCGCTGCCGAGGCGGTTCGTAAAAGTGGACGCCCTGCACACGGTGCCCTGCACACGTGGCTATTCGCTCAAGGCGAACCGCAGACCCTTTGGCTTGGCCTCAGGTCTGCGAAGCAGTTGCACGGGCGCCACCCATGCCGATGCCACGATGGGCATCAAATCGATCGTCGTCGCCAGGCCGGCTGACGGCACCGCAGCCAACGCGATGCACGGCCTGTTCACGCGAGGTCCATTGCGGCCGGTCTTGCCGGCGGAGCAAGGTTGCCCGAAGGCGATGCGTGATGCGGGACGAGAGGGGATTTCGGCAGCGCTCAAGGCGCGCCACACGCCAGCGCCTCAATGGACGATGGCAATGAAGACCAGGTCGGGCCTGGTTCTCGACGATGTCCGCACACAGGCAGGTGTGCGGCGGTTCCATGCACCGGAAGCTGGTGAACCAGCGTGGTGCGCAACAACACGAGCTTGACGCTCATGGTGACTCGGGGTCACCGCTACAAGGGCTTGCAATCGGCGCCTGATGCGCCCGGGATGCCAGCTGGCCCGGCGGTTAGCCCTTGCAATGTGCATCAGCTGTGGCAGGCGCGCAAGTGGCAAATCGCGCCAATACCGTGCCAATACGGATGACGCAGCACGCTGCCCCTGGGGTTGACGTGTTCGACTCAAACCTCTCCCTCCGACTCCACGCAGCTCGGGCAAATTCAGGGCGACCTGGCACGCATTCCACACAGACCCAGGAGCCGACCGCGAGCGCTTGCAGCGGCTGCATTCGGCACCGACATCGAACGCATACGGATCGCGACGCCGCTGTTTGCACGTCCGCCGGCCAGACGTCGATACACAGGCCCAAAAGGGTGGGATTTCCGTTGGCGTCGTCCGGTGCGACTGCGCACGATGTCGTCGTCCCCTTTGCTGAACAGGAGAGCGCCATGCAACCTGTCGTCCGCGCCGTCGACGTTGGCTTCGGCTACACCAAGTACGTCAGGCATGTCGATGGCAACGTCATCACCTGCAACCACTTCCCGTCCGTGGCCGAGGCCAGCATCATCGACCCGGCCGAGCGCAGTTGGGGTGGCCCGCGCGACACGATCGCCGTGCGCGTCGACAAGATGTTCTATGAGGCCGGTCCCGACATCGACCTGGCACTCGGCAACTTCCGCCCGCAGCTGCCGCGCACCGATGACTATCTTCGTTCGCCCGAGTACCTGGCACTGATGCGCATCGCGATGGACTACATGCAGGTCGACACCATCGACTTGCTGGTGGTGGGCCTGCCGGTGCACCTGTACGCCGCAAAGAAGAGCGCACTTGAGCGCCTGGCCACCGGCGAGCATCCGGTCTCGAAGGGGCGCACCGTTCGCGTCAAGAAGGCGCTGGCGGTGGCGCAGCCGCAGGGTGCGCTGGTCAGCTTCGCAGCGAATGCCGGCAGGCTCGGTCGGCTGCGCCAATGCGAAAGCCTGATCATCGACGCTGGATCGCGCACCTTCGACTGGCTGGTGACGCGCGGCATGCGCCTGGTGACGAGCCGCAGCCACTCGGTCAACCGCGGCGTGCACAACATGCTGATGGCGATTGCCGACGAGATCAGCCTCGACATCGGCGAGCCGTTCCGCGACATGGAGGCGCTGGACCACGCGCTGCGCAAGCAAAGGCCGTTGAGGCTGTGGGGCAAGCCGTACATGGTCGAGAAGTACCGGCCACTGATCGAGCCGATTGCCTACGACGCGGTGCAGAGCATGCTCGCGTCCATCGGCCACAAAGAGCGGTTCGAGCTTGTTGTCATTGCCGGCGGTGGCAGCCCGCTGTTCAAGAAGGCGGTCCATGAGGCCTTGCCGCTGTACCGGCTGGACGAGGTGAGCGAGCCCATGTACGCCAACGTGCGCGGGTACCAGATCGCCGGCCAAGCCAAGCTGGCACCGAAGGTCGGCGCTGCGCCGACGGTGGAGGCCAGCCCGGGCACCGAGCCTGGAGTTGTGGCATGAACGATGGTGGCAACGGCGGAGGCCACCGCCCCGCTGCGCGCCTCAAGGCGAACGATCGCGAGGTGATGTACTTCGCGTACGACCGGCTCGGCATGCCACTTCTCTACGCCGACCTGATGCGCTTTCGCAAGGGGCCCTTGCGCCTGCAGCGTCTGCGAACACTGGTCACCCAGGGCTTGATGGTTGAGCGCGCGGTGCAGTCACCTGCAAGCGCGGCGGGACGGCCTGTGGCGGGTGCGGGTGCCGACGACGTGTTCGCCGACCCGGTGGACGAGTGATCCACCATCATGGCGCCGGCATGTCGGTCGCTTGCGGGTGGTAAAGCGTTCCGCCTCCTTCCCAGGCGCGCGATTCCGCAGTATCTTTTCGCGCATAGCGGCCGGCATCCCATGCCGTTGCCCGCCCCGCCGCGCAAGCGGTGGCGTTTGCGGTCGTGACCCGCCCTGGAGCAGCGTTCACCGGCTTTGATATGCCTTCGGGCCAACCGCCGTGATGACGCAGGCACCGCTGGTGCCGACAACCACTGCCAGCCGACCCACCGCGCGGCCCCGGCACCGACATCCATTCCTGCATCCCATCCACATGCACATCGGGCGGGCGCCCCGATGAGCCTTGAGGAAGAGCCGTTGACGCCCTTGATCGCCGTGGGATCCTGATCTCAACACGGCGGTGACCAAGCAGGTCATTCGTCCAAGGCCCCAGGTGGGGCCACGAAAGGCATGGACATGTCTGCGATCCCCATCACCTTCTACTCACTGCGCGAGGCCGCCACCGTGCTCGGCGTCGACTACTGCACCGCCCGGGGCCTGCTGGTCAGCGGGCAACTGCGCGGCTTTCAGATCGGCCGGCGCTGGCGCGTGCAGCCCGCCGACATCCAGGCTTTCATCGACAACGGCAAAGAGGCCGTGCAGCGCCGAGCGGCGACGGCCAAGTCCATCCACGACAGCATCGGAGACTCAACATGGCACTCAGAAAGCGCGGCCAGACCTGGTGGCTCGACATCGCCACTCCAGGTGGCCATCGCCTTAGAAGATCGGCTGAAACAACTGACCGCAAGGCGGCCCAGGAACTGCACGACAAGCTGAAAGCCGATCTCTGGCGCCAGGCCAAGCTGGGCGACAAGCCCAAGTACACCTGGGAGGACGCTGCGCTGCGCTGGCTGAACGAGCAGGCGCACAAGGCGTCCATCCGCGACGATGCCAAGAAGATCGAGATGCTGACGCCGTTCTTCCGCCGGGTGCCACTGGCCGACATGAGCTGGGACCGCATCCAGGCCGTGGTGGAAGGTCAGAAGGGCGACCGCAAACCGGCCACGCGCAACCGCTACTACCAACTGGTGCGGGCTATCCTGCGCCGGGCCATGCGTGAGTGGCAGTGGATCGACAAGGTGCCGGTGGTGCGCCTGCACCGCGAGCCCGAGGGGCGCGTGCGCTACCTGTCGCCGCAGGAGATCGACACCCTGCTGCGCAACCTGCCCGAGCACCTGCGCGCGATGACGCGCTTTGCCTTCGCCACTGGTCTGCGCCGCGGCAACGTGCTGCGCCTGCGCTGGAAGCAGATCGACCTGGGCCGCCGCGTGATGCATGTGAAGGCCAGCGAGGTCAAGAACCGCAAGACGCTGGGCATCCCGTTGAACGAGAACGCCATCGCCATCATCCGCGAGCAGATCGGCAAGCACGACGAGTTCGTCTTCGTCTACAAAGGCAAGCCGCTGGCGGCGACGGTGAACACGGCCTGGCGCAACGCGCTGAAGAAGTCGGGCATTGAAGACTTCCACTTCCACGACACCCGCCACACCTGGGCCAGCTTGCTGATCCAGAACGGCGTGCCCAAGGGAATGATCAAGGAGTTGGGTGGGTGGAAGTCAGAGAAGATGGTCGAGCGCTATGCGCACCTGGCGCCGGAGCATCTGGCTCCCCATGCGGCGGTGCTGGACCGGGTGTTGAAGGCGCCCGGCAAGGCCGTCGAGCTGGCGCCGGTGCCAAAACGAACTGCTTGAGGGCCGGTGCCCGCGCGATCGCCTTGACGACTGCAAGCCCAGTGTGAGCCTTCGATGGCATTAACCATCGGAGGCATTTCACATGCATGAGTTCAAGACCCTGTCCGGACGCCTGATCGAGGCCCGGCGCTACCTGACCCGCGCTGCGCGGCTGCGGCACCACGATCCGGCGTGTGAGCGCTGGGAACTGTGGCTGACCACGGCCGACGGCCAGGAAGAGAAGCACGTCGTGGCATCGCGCTTGATGCCCGCACGCAGCGGGCATGCCGTGACGCTGATCCTGTCTGGCGACGAGCCCGTCGGCATGTTCAACCTGGACGCCGGCTATCGCGTCAACTTCGCGCGAGCCGACCCTGCGCTGTTGCTGCGCCCTGCGGATGTGGCTCTCGTTGTGTTCGGGGCGCTCGCGTCGATCGTGGCGTTGGCGTTCACCGGCCCGGCCATCATCGTGCTTGCGGTGCCCTTGTTGGCGCTCTACATCCCGGCCTTGGTGGCGGTGCGGCTGAGGAAGCGCAGCATGCTGCAGCGGCAGGTCGACCGGTTGCTGGACCAGGTGCAGGTGGATCACGTGGTCAGGCCGTTCCGGCGTCGCAGTTGACTGGAGGTTCTGCGAAGCTGCGGCGTCGAGACCGATGCCGGCGACGCAAAAGCACGGCACAAATCCGGCACAGCCACGAAAAAGGGTTAGCAGCCACTTCGCTGCTAACCCTCTTCGTTGTTGGTGGGCCCTGAAGGATTCGAACCTTCGACCAACGGATTAAGAGTCCGCTGCTCTACCAACTGAGCTAAGAGCCCTGGGGATACCAACCTGCACGCTTGGTGGGTCGTGCAGGATTCGAACCTGCGACCAACGGATTAAAAGTCCGCTGCTCTACCGACTGAGCTAACGACCCCATCCGCAGAGCCGACAATTATAGACAGAGATTGGCGCCTGTCAGCCAGCGGCTGTTGCGATCAGTTGTTCGACCGCTTCGCCGGCGGCCACGAAACCGAAGGTCGCGGTCACCGTCACCGTCGACCCATAGCCGGCGCAGGCCAACGCCGATCCGGCCGCGGCCAAGGTCACGTCACAGCCGTCGCCGCGCGGCCGCTGCACGGCCTCGCGCGAGAAGACGCAGCGCACCCCGATCGGCCCCTGGCGCGGCGCCACCCCGGCCTTGCGCAGACGCTGGCGCAGGCTGGCCAGCAACGGGTCGTGCGTGGTGGCGCCCAGGTCGTCGATGGCCGCCAGTTCGGCGCGCTTCTTGCCACCTGCCGCACCCACGCACACCAGCGGCACCCGCCCGGCCAGCGCCCAGGCGGCCAGCGCGGCCTTGGCCCTGACCTGGTCGCAGGCGTCGATCAGCACGTCCACCGGCACCGGCAGCAGCGCCGGCCAGTTGTCGGGCTGCACGAAGTCTTCCACCGCATGCACGCGGCAGCCGGGGTGGATGCCGGCAATGCGCTCGGCCAGCGCCTGCGCCTTGGCCTGGCCCAGCGTCGGCGTCAGCGCCTGGATCTGGCGGTTGACATTGGACTCGGCCACGTGGTCGAGGTCGAACAGCACCAGTTCGGCGACGCCGCATCGCGCCAGCGCCTCCACCGCCCACGAGCCCACGCCGCCGAGGCCGACCACGGCCACGCGCGCAGCGCGCAGCCGCGCATAGCCGGCATCGCCGAACAGGCGGCGCAGACCGCCGAAGCGGCGTTCGGCATCGGCAGCGTCGATGGCGGCACCGTTCGTCAAAGGCTGCGCTCCAGCCGCCAGGTCTGCCAGCGCAGCGCCAGCACGGCGCCGGCCATGATGGCCGCGAGCGCGATGAAGCTGCCCAGCGCCAGCGTCGACAGACCCGACAGCCCCTGGCCGATGGTGCAGCCCATCGCGGTGACGCCGCCCACGCCCATCAGCAGCGCGCCGATCAGGTGGTTGGCCGTGTCCTCGACGCCCGCAAAGCCTTCCCAGCGGAAGCTGCGCGTGGCCAGCGCCACCAGGCCAGAGCCGACGATCACGCCGAGCGTGGAGACAATGCCGAGGGTGAGCACCTTGCTCGCGTCGCTGAAGAGGATCAGCCAGTCCAGCGTGTAGGCGACGGGGGCAACGAAGCTCAGCGACTCCATCGCGCGCGAGTTGGTGGCCAGGAAGACGGCCTCGAGCGTCTGCGGGTGCTCGGCGACGAAGCCCAGCCGGCCCGATACCCACCACACCGCGGCCACCACGGCGCCGATGCCCACGCCGCCCAGCAGCACGTCGCCGCGGCGGCCCTCCGGCCGCGCCAGCGCGAACAGCACCAAAGCCAGGCCGAGACCCAGCCCGAGCACCAGCGCCAGCGTCCGGCGCGCGACCCCGGTGCCTTGCGCCAGCAGCGAGGGCAGGTCCTGCCCCGGCGCCAGCGTGGCCGCCACGGCGTCGACCGTGGCCACGCGCCACACCGCCGTCAGCCCGCGCAGGGTGGCATAGGCCGCCAGGCCCAGCACCGCCAGCACGACCAGCGCCTTCAGATTGCCGCCGCCGATGCGCACCAGCGTCTTGCTGCCGCAGCCCGACGCCAGCACCATGCCGAAGCCGAACAGCAGGCCGCCGACGAGGTTGGACAGCCACACCAGGCGCGGCACCGCATAGACGCTGTTCCTGGCCTCGATCCAGCCCAGGCCGACCATGGCGTTGAAGCCGATCATGGCCACGCCCGCCGCCAGCGCCCACATGCGCATGCGGCTCCAGTCGCCGATGCTGACGATGTCGGCCACCGCGCCCATGGTGCAGAAATGCGTGCGCTGCGCGATGGCGCCGAAGGCCACCGCCAGGGCAAAGCTGGCCCACAGCACCTGCTGCACCAGCCCGGGAAGGTCGGATTCCTGCACCATGCACGATTCTGAACACGCACCCCCGCGCGGGCCGGCCGCCGGCTACTTCAGCGAGGCCAGCCTTTCCTTGCCGGCCTGCGCCGCCTCGGACTTCGGATAGGCCTTCATCAGGTCCTCGATGGTCTTGCGCGCGGCCTTGGCGTCCTTCATCTCGGCCTGGCTGTTGGCCAGTGCCAGCAGCGCCTCGGGCGCGCGCGGATGGTCGGGCGCGGCGGCGGCAAAGCTGCGGAAGCTGGCGATCGCCTCCTTGTAGTCGCGCCGCGCATATTGCGCATTGCCCAGCCAGAAACGGGCCGAATCGGCATAGCCGCTGGCCGGATAACGCCGCTGGAACGCGGCCAGCGCCACCGCGGCCTTGTCGAAGTCACCGCCGCGCATCAGCGCCACCGCGTCATCGTAGGCCTTGCGCTCGTCGGGGTCGGCGTTGAATTCGCGGCCGTCGAGCGACACACGCACCGGCTCGAGCCTGCGCACGCGCTCGTCGATGGACTGGCCGAGATCCTTCTGCCGCTTCTGCAGCTCGGCCAGCTCGCGCTGCGTCTGTTCGTCGGTGCCGCGCAGCCGCGCCAGGTCGGTGCGCATCAGCTCGAGCTGGTTGTTGAGGTCGAGCAGGCTGCGGCGCAGCGCGGCAATCTGCTCGAGCAGCTGCGCATTGGCGCTGCCCAGCTCGGCGATGCGCGCCTTGTGCGCCTCGTCGTTCTGGGCCACGCGGGCGCGCAGGTCCAGGATGGCCTTGCGCGCCTCGTCGTCCTCGAACAGCGCCCACGCCGGCTGCAGCGCCAGCAGCAGCGGCAGCGCCAGCAGACGGGCCGGCCGCATGGCACGGTCAAGCCTCATCTCATCGATCCTTGAGCTCGGCGCGACGGTTCCTGGCCCATGCCGCCTCGTCGCTGCCCTGCGCCGCGGGGCGCTCTTCGCCGAAGCTCACGGCCTCGACCTGCGCCGGGCCCACGCCCAGCAGGGCCAGCGACCGCACCACCGCCTCGGCGCGCTTCTGGCCCAGGGCCAGGTTGTATTCGCGGCTGCCGCGCTCGTCGGCATGGCCCTCGACGACCATGCGGCGCTGCTTGTTGGCCACCATGGCCTTGGCATGGCCCTCGACGAGCGGCTTGTATTCGTCCTTGATGACGAAGCTGTCGAAGTCGAAGTAGACGATGCGGGCCGCGGCCTCGACGGCACCGGCCCCCGCGCCCTGCTTGGTGAGGTCGACCGTCGCCACCTGCGACTGCGGCGTCGAGCCGGTGCTGCCGACCGATCCCCCCGCCGGTGTCTGGCCCGCGGTGGCGGCGCCCACCGGCGTGGGCGTGCGCGTCTCGACCGGTGTGTCCTGCAGCTTGATGCCCGAGGCGCAGCCGGCCAGCAAGGCGGCCGTGGCCAGCGCGGCAAGGGACAGGGTGGTCTTGCGGTTCATCGTGCTCTCCTGGTGCGGGGGAAGGTCGGATCGGGGGCCGGACGGCGCTGCGCTGCCATCGCGCGCTCAGCGGTTGAACGGCCCCCACGCGGGTTCGAGCATGTCGGCGCCGCTGCTGACGAGGCGCGTCTTGATCTTGCCATCGAGGGTGGTGGTCATCAACACGTCGCGCCGGTTCTCGCGCGAGGTATAGACGATGAGGCGGCCATTGGGCGCAAAGCTCGGGCTCTCGTCGTCGCTGGTGTCGGTCAGCAGGCGCACGCCGCCGCTGCCGTTGGCCAGGTCCGTCAGCGCCAGCTTGAAGGCGCCGCTGCCCTGGCGCGCGACATACGCCATCAGCCGGCCGTCGGGGCTGATGGCGGGGCTGATGTTGTGGGCGCCGACGAAGGTCACGCGCTCGGGGTTGCCGCCGCCCGGGCTCACGCGGTAGATCTGCGGGCCGCCGCCGCGGTCGCTGACAAAGTAGACGAAGCGGCCGTCGGGGCTGTAGACGGCCTCGGTGTCGATCGCATTGCTGCTGGTCAGCCGCCGCGGGTTGCCGCCTTCGCGCGCCATCACGAACAGCTGCGCGATGCCGGCGGTCGACAGTGTGACGACCAGCTCGCGCCCGTCGGGTGACCAGGCCGGCGCGCTGTTGGAGCCGCGGAAACTGGCCAGCTGCCGGCGGTCGCCGTTGAGCAGGCTCTGCACCCAGACCACGGCCTTCTGCGTCTCGAAGGACACATAGGCCAGCTCGCGTCCGTCGGGCGACCAGGCCGGCGAGATGATGGGCTCGGCACTGGCCAGTGCCACCTGCGCGCGTTCGCCGTCGGCGTCGGTGATGTGCAGCGTGTGGCGACGGCCGCCGCGCAGCACATAGGCGATGCGGGTGGCGAAGACGCCGGGCTCGCCGGTCAGCGCCTGGTAGATCTCGTCGGCCACGCGGTGCGCGGCCAGCCGCAGGTCAGCGGCCACCGCCAGCTGGCTGCGGCCCAGCAGCTCTTCGCCGCGCACGGCGTCCCACAGCTTGTAGCGCACGTCGAAGCGGCCGTCGGCCAGCCGCGTGACCGACCCGCCGACCACCGCGTCGGCGCCGCGCGCGCGCCATTCGGCGCCGACGACGGTGCTGCGCTCGTCCAGCGGCTGAGGTGATTCGCTGGCCCGGAAGAGCCCGCTGCGCGCCAGGTCGGCGCGCACGATGGCGCCCAGCGGGGCGCCCGACGCGGCCTCGTCCCGGAAATTGCCGACGACGATGGGAATCTGCGTCGCCCCCACACCCGAGATCTCGACCCGGAACTGCGCCGCGGCGGGCATCACGGCGCCGGTCGCGCCCCAGACGCCGAGGGCGGCTATCGCTTGTCTTCGAGAAGGCATGAGGCCTGTGGATCGCATCGCGTGGAATTGGTTCAATCGCAGCCGACAGGCATCATGCACGCGATGCCTTTGGTTACCGGGCGCGGGCATCGGCGGCCATCGGCGCGGCCGATGGGTCGTGCGGCCGCTCGGTGCCGGATTGTAGGCAGCCGCCCCGCCGGGCCCGGCCGCGATAATGGCCGCGCTTCATGGCCTCGATCACCCAGCGCCTCGCGCGCATCGCCCCGTATCTGAAGAACGGCCGCCGCGCGCTGGCGCTGGCCGGCCTGGGCGCCGTGGTCGGGGCATCGACCGAGCCGATGATCCCGGCGCTGCTGCAGCCGCTGCTCGACAAGGGCTTCACCAGCCGCGAACTGCCGCTGTGGAGCATTCCGCTGGCGCTGATCGCGCTCTTTGCGGTGCGCGGGCTGGCCGGCTTCGTGGCGCAATACGGCCTGGCGTCGGCGGCGCAGAACGGCGTGCTGCAGCTGCGCCAGGCGATGTTCGATCGGCTGCTGGCCGCCGACCCCGGCCTCTATACCCACAGCTCGGCCAGCCAGCTGACCAATACCCTGGTCTACGAGGTGCAGCAGGGCACCATGCAGCTGATCGGCGCGCTGCTCACGCTGGTGAAGGATGCGCTGACCCTGATCGCGCTGCTGGGCTATCTGCTGTGGCTGAACTGGCAGCTCACGCTCTTCGTCGGCCTGCTGTTTCCGGCGCTGGCCTTCGTGATGCGCACGCTGGGCCGGCGGCTGCACCGGCTGACGATATCGGTGCAGGGCGCCACCGACGAGCTGGCCTACGTGGTGGAGGAAAACGTGCTCGCCTGGCGCATCGTGCGCCTGCACGGCGCCGAACGCGCGCAGGCCGCGCGCTTCACCGACCGTGCGCAGGCGCTGCGCCGGCTGCTGCTGAAATCGGTGGTGGCCAGCGCCACGCTGTCGCCGCTGACGCAGATGATGGCCGCCTTCGCGCTGTCCGCCGTCATCGCGGTGGCGCTGTGGCAGGCCGGCAGCGGCGGCTCGTCGGTGGGCAGCTTCGTCGCCTTCATCACCGCCATGCTGCTGCTGGTGCAGCCCATCAAGCACCTGTCGGACGTGATGGCGCCCATCACGCGCGGCCTGGCGGCGGTGGAACGCGGCGTCGACCTCGTCGAGGGCAACGCCATCGAACAGGGCGGCGCGCATGCGCCGGCGCGCGCCGACGGCGAGATCGAGCTGCGCGACGTCAGCCTGCGCTACCGCGACGATGCCGGGCCGGCGCTGAGCGCGCTGAACCTGCACATCCGCCGCGGCCAGACGGTGGCGCTGGTCGGCCCCTCGGGCGCCGGCAAGAGCACGCTGGTCAACCTGCTGCCGCGCTTCATCGAGCCCAGCGGCGGCGAGATCCGCCTCGACGGCCGCCCGCTGCGCGACTGGGACATGCGCGCGCTGCGGCGGCAGTTTGCGCTCGTCAGCCAGGACGTCGTGCTCTTCAACGACAGCGTGGCCGCCAACGTGGCCCTCGGCGAGGCCATCGACGAGGTGCGCGTGCGCGAAGCGCTGCGCGCGGCCAACCTGCTGGACTTCGTCGGCACCTTGCCGCAGGGCCTGCAGACCCGCGTGGGCCACAACGGCAGCCAGCTCTCGGGCGGCCAGCGCCAGCGCGTGGCGATCGCACGCGCGGTCTACAAGGACGCGCCGATCCTGATCCTCGACGAGGCCACCTCGGCGCTCGACGCCGAGAGCGAGCGTGCCGTGCAGGACGCGCTGGAGCGGCTGATGAAGGGCCGCACCACGCTCGTCATCGCGCACCGCCTGGCCACCATCGAGCATGCCGACCGCGTGCTGGTGCTCGAATCCGGTCGACTCGTCGAGCAGGGCAGCCACGCCGAGCTGCTGGCCCGCGACGGCCTCTATGCCCGGCTGCATGCGATGCAGTTCCGTACCTGAAGGAGACGACGAATGAAGCACCCGATCTCGCGCTGGCCCGTGCCCGAGCTGAACGACCTGCCCGACGACATGAAGACGCGCATCCTGGACGTGCAGGCCAAGGCCGGCTTCGTGCCCAATGTCTTCCTGGCGCTGGCGCACCGCCCGGCCGAGTGGCGCGCCTTCATGGCCTACCACGACGCGCTGCTGCTCAAGGACACCGGCAGCCTCACCAAGGGCGAGCGCGAGATGATCATCACCGCCACCTCGGCCGCCAACCACTGCCTGTACTGCGTGGTGGCGCATGGCGCCATCCTGCGCGTCTACGAGAAGAACCCGCTCATCGCCGACCAGGTGGCCATCAACCACCGCAAGGCCGACATCCCGCCGCGCCAGCGTGCGATGCTCGACTTCGCGATGAAGGTCTGCCAGCAGGCGCACGAGGTGGAAGAGGCCGATTTCGCGGCCCTGCGCCCGCATGGCTTCAGCGACGACGACATCTGGGACATCGCCGCCATCACCGCCTTCTTCGGCCTGTCCAACCGCCTGGCCAATGTCAGCGGCATGCGGCCCAACGACGAGTTCTACCTGATGGGGCGCGTGCCCAGGGCCAGGGCCTGACGCGGCCCTTGCCGTAGCGCAAGGCATGCCCACGGGCCTGCTGCCGAGAATGCGGCCATGCCACGCCAACGCGACACGATCTCGCCCGGACGGCCCCACCCGCTGGGCTCGCGCCCGCATGCGGGCGGCGTCGGCTTCTCGGTCTATTCGCAGCACGCCGAGCGCGTCGAGCTGCTGCTCTACGAGCATGCCGACAGCGCGCAGCCGGCGCGCACCATCAGCCTCGAGCCGCCGACCCACCGCACCTGGAACTACTGGCATGTCTTCGTCGCCGGCCTGCGGCCGGGGCAGCTGTATGCCTACCGCGTGCACGGGCCCTACGACCCGGTGCGCGGGCACCGCTTCGACCCCAGCAAGGTGCTGCTCGACCCCTATGCGCGCGCGGTGGCCGTCCCGTCGGACTGGCGGCGCGATGCCGGCGCCGGCGTCGGCGTGGCGCCCGGCGACGCCCATGCCTGCAAGAGCGTCGTCGCCGACGACCAGGGCTACGACTGGCAAGGCGACCGGCCGCTGCGCCGGCCCTTTGCGCAGACCCTCATCTACGAGATGCACGTGCGCGGCTTCACGCAGCACCCCTCGTCGGGCGTGCCGGCACCGCGGCGCGGCTGCTTTGCCGGCGTGGTGGACAAGATCCCCTACCTGCTCGACCTCGGCGTCACCGCGGTCGAGCTGATGCCGGTGTTCCAGTTCGACCCCGCCGACGCGCCACCCGGCCGCCGCAACTACTGGGGTTATGCGCCGATCTCCTTCTTCGCGCCGCATGCGGGCTACGCCGGCGGCGCGGCGCCGCTGGCGGTGCTGGACGAATTCCGCGACATGGTGCGCGCGCTGCACCGGGCGGGGCTGGAGGTGATCCTCGACGTCGTCTTCAACCACACCGCCGAAGGTGACGAGCACGGCCCGACCTTCGGCCTGCGCGGCCTCGACAACGCCACCTACTACCTGCTCGACCGCGAGGGCCGCTACGCCAACCATTCGGGCTGCGGCAACACCCTCAACGCCAACCACGCGGTGGTGCGGCGGCTGATCATGGACAGCCTGCGCTACTGGGTGCGCGTGATGCACGTGGACGGCTTCCGCTTCGACCTGGCGTCCATCCTCTCGCGCGACGAATACGGCCACCCGGTGGCCAACCCGCCGGTGCTGTGGGACATCGAGAGCGACCCGGTGCTGGCCGGCACCAAGCTGATCGCCGAGGCCTGGGACGCCGCCGGCCTGTACCAGGTGGGCCGCTTCTTCGGCGAGCGCTGGAAGGAATGGAACGGCCTCTTCCGCGACGACGTGCGGTCGTTCGTGCGCGGCGACGCCGGCGTGGTGCCGCGCCTGGCCGACCGCCTGATGGGCAGCCCCGACCTCTACGGCGCGCGCCCGCGCGAGCCGGCGCAGAGCATCAATTTCGTCACCAGCCACGACGGCTTCACGCTCGAGGACCTGGTCTCCTACGACCGCAAGCACAACGAGGCCAACGGCGAGGACAACCGCGACGGCAGCGACGACAACCGATCGTGGAACTGCGGCGTCGAGGGCCCCACCGACGACGCGCAGGTGCTGGCCCTGCGCAAGCGCCAGGTGAAGAACCTGCTGGCCATCAACCTGCTGTCGCTGGGCACGCCGATGCTGCTGATGGGCGACGAGATGCGGCGCAGCCAGCAGGGCAACAACAACGCCTACTGCCAGGACGATCCGACCAGCTGGCTGGACTGGACGCTGCTGGACCGGCATGCCGAGATCCACCGCTTCGTGCGCGGCCTGGTGCGCATCCGCAACCTGCGCGAGAGCGTGCGCACCGACCACCGGCTGACGCTGGCCGAGCTGATCGAGCGCGTCAACGTGCAACTGCACGGCGTGCGCCTGGGCGCACCCGACAAGGCCGAGCATTCGCGCAGCCTGGCCATCACGGCCACCAGCCTGTCGGGCGACCTGCTGATGCACTTCGCGCTCAACGCCTGGACGGCATCGCTGGCCTTCGAGCTGCCGGCGCTGCCGGCCGATGCGCCCGGCGGCTGGCGCCGCATCATCGACACCGCGCGCGATGCCCCGCACGACCTGGCCGAGGACCTGGTCCACGCCGAGGCGGTGACCGGCGATACCCATCGCGTCGAACCGCGCTCGGTGGTGGTGCTGTTCGCGGCGCTGCGCTGAGCATCCGGGCCGGCGGCCGGCGGGTCCGGCGCGGCGCGTCCGCTGCAGCGGATGCGTGCCGCTGTCTCCGATTGCGGCATCATCGCCGCCCCTGCCGCAGATCCCGCCCCGACTGTGACTGAAGCCTCCGTCGCGCCGCCGTCTTCGCTGTGGGCCGACCTGCGCGCCGCACTGCGCGGCAGCAACGCCGACTACACGCGCATCCCGCTCGAGCGCGCGGTGCTGCTGCTGGCCGTGCCGATGATGCTCGAGCTGGTGCTCGAATCGACCTTCGCGGTGGTCGACATCTTCTTCGTCGCGCAGCTCGGCGCCTCGGCGGTGGCCACCGTCGGCCTCACCGAGACCTACCTCTTCCTGCTGTATTCGATCGCGATGGGGCTGGCGATGGCGGTCACGGCCATCGTCGCGCGGCGCATCGGCGCGCGGCGCGGCGACGACGCGGCACTGTCGGCGGTGCAGGCGATCGTGCTCGCGGTGGGGGTGTCGGTGCCGTTCGCGGTGGCCGGCATCGCCTGGGCGCAGGACCTGCTGCGGCTGATGGGCGGCGACGACTGGGTGGTCTCCCAGGGCTACCGCTACCTGCAGTGGATGCTCGGCGGCAACGTGGTGATCATGCTGCTGTTCGTCATCAACGCGATCTTCCGCGGTGCGGGCGACGCCGCGGCGGCGATGCGCGTGCTGTGGGTCGCCAATGCCCTGAACATCGTGCTCGACCCGATCCTGATCTTCGGGCTCGGGCCGATCCCGGCGCTGGGCGTCGAGGGCGCGGCCATCGCCACCGTCATCGGCCGCGGCGCCGGCGTGGCGATGCAGCTGTGGATCCTGCTGCGCGGCAGCGAGCACCTGCGCCTGGTGCGTGCCGGCCTGCGCTGGCACGGCGCGACGATGGGGCAGATCGTGCGCACCTCGCTCGGCGGCATCGGCCAGATGATCGTCGCGATGACGGCGTGGATCTTCCTGATGCGCATCCTGGCCAGCGTGTCCACCGAGGCCGTGGCCGGCGCGACGATCGCGATGCGCGTCATGATGTTCACGCTGATGCCGGCCTGGGGCATGTCCAACGCCGCGGCCACGCTGGTCGGGCAGAACCTGGGCGCCGGCGAGCCCGCGCGCGCCGAAGCCGCGGTGTGGCGCATCGGCTGGATGAACATGGCCTTCACGCTGACGGTGTCGGTGGTGTTCTTCGTCTGGCACGATGCCGTCATCGGCCTGTTCACCGACGACGCGGGTGTCGTCGCCATCGGTGGCGAGTGGCTGCGCATCCTGTCCTACTCGTATTTCGTCTACGGCTGGTGGATGGTGGCGGTGCAGGCCTTCAACGGCGCCGGCGACACGATGACGCCGACCTGGATCAACCTGGTGTTCTTCTGGCTGATCCAGATCCCGCTGGCCTGGACGCTGGCGCTGCAGCTGGGCTGGGCGCACGCGGGCGTGTTCTGGGGCGTCTTCGTGTCGGAGACGGCGGTGGGCGTCTTCACGCTGTGGCTGTTCAGCCGCGGGCGCTGGAAGTCGGTCCAGGTCTGAGCGGGGTTACCGCCAGGCCCCGCTGTCGACCGGGCGCGCGGCAGACAGCCGCTCGCCAAGACCCGCCTGCGAAAGCAGGGCCCGGTACCACTCGGCGTAGCCGGCATCGCTCGGGTGCAGCCCGTCGCGGGCATGCAGCTCGGGGCGCTGAACGAACGGATCGTCATCGCGCTCGTGGAAAAGATCGACGTAGGTGACACCGCGGCGCTGCGCCACGTCGCGCACCCGGTCGTGCAGCAGGCGTGCGCGCCGCGTCATCTCCCACGACAGCGGCGGCAGGAAGAAGGGCGCGTTGCCGACATTGCCGGCCGGCATCAGCACCACCACCCCGGCCCGCTCGCGGGCGAGCGCGACGGTGCGCTCGATGTCGGCGCGCAACGCGTCGGGCGCCCGCAGGCGGATGACGTCGTTGCCGCCGGCGAGCACGAGCACGATGTCGAAGCGTCCGTCGCGGGCGAGCTGGTCGGCCGTGCCGGCGAAGGTGGCACCGTCGCGCGCGCGGTTCTCGATCCACAGCCGTGGATGGTCGCGTGCCAGCAGCCCGGCCAGGCTGGCCCGGGGTGCGCTGGCGCCGGTACCGACGCCGGTGCTGTCGCCCACGATCAGCATCCGCAGCGTGGCGTCGGCCGGCGTGTGCTGCAGCGGTGTGCTCTCTCGTGCCAGCTCACGGGCATCGCCGATGCGCCATGCGGTACAGCCCGCCGCGCCGAGCAGCGCGCCGGCGACGATCAGGGCCAGCAGCAGCGACAGGCGCATCGGGCGCGATCCTCGGTGGGCCGCGTACAGAACCCCGCGGCGGGAGGGCTTGTCATGCGGATTCATGCGGACAGGCGCAGCAGTCTCGCATGCCCGGACATGCCATGCACGAGCGAGGGCCGGCGCCAGCGCATCGGCTTCAGGCGGCGTGGCTGACGACAGGTGACCAGGGTGTCGAGGGCTTTCAATGGACGCCATGGGCCATGACCGCGTCACGTGGGCCAATTCGCCAGCTTCAACCCCGGCACGCGCTCGAACTCGCGCGTGTCGTTGGTGACCAGTGTCACGCCCAGGGCCTGGGCGGCGATCAAGCTGTCGCAGGGACCGATCGGCGTGCCTTGTCTGGCGAGCCACGCCCGCACCTGGCCTGCCACCTCGGCGGCAGTCGCATCGAAGTCGGCCACCTCCAGCCTGGCCAGAAACTGCCGCAGCGCCTGGGCGTTGCGCGTCGAGCCGGTGCGTTCGACGGCGTGGAAGAGCTCGGACGCGGTGATCGCCGACACGCCCAAGCCCCCGGCATGGTGCTCGCGCAAGGCCCGCAGCACCTTGGGCGGGCGCTCGTTGATGGCGTCGATGCAGCTGTCGGTGTCGAGCATGCAGCGCATCGTGCAGCCCGCCGCGCGCCGGCGGCATCGAGACGGCGGCTCAGAACAGCCGCTGCTGCCCATCCGGTTCTGCCGGCACCGCCGGTTCGGGTTCTGGCGCGCGTACCAGCGCCTCGCGCACCCACTGGATCGACTCCGCCGGCCGCGGCCGGTGGTCGATCTCGCGGCCGCAGCCGCGGTCGATCCAGTCGAGCGCCAGCCGTTCATAGACCGGCTGCCAGCCCTCGCCGGCCCGCAGCAGCATCTGCGGGTTGGGAAAATAGTGGCCATTCTTCACGCGCACCCACAGACGCCGCGCCGGCTGGTAGCTGCTGTGCACCTCGGCGCGCGCCAGCACCCGGTTGACGTAGCTGCGCTTGGCCCGCGCAGCTGGCCACAGCCAGGACGGCAGCTCCTGCAGCACATCGTGCAGCTGGTCGGCGAAGAAGCCCGACAGGCAGCGATAGGGGTCCAGCCGCCGCGTGACGCACTGTGACCACTGCGTCTTCAGCCCGGCCAGCATCAGCATCAGCAGCCAGTATTCGCCCTGGTGGCGCTCCAGCCGCACCAGGCGACCGTCGGTCTGCACGTCCAGCGCCGGCGGTGCCAGCAGCTCGAACAGCGACGGCAGCCCGCTGCCGGCAAAGGCGGCCTCGCGCATCGCGCGGCCGACGGCATGGTCCCAGGCCGTGTGACCGAATTCGTCGTGGCGCGCAGGGTCGGCGCCCTTGGCCAGCAGCGCCTGCACCAGCGGCGCATGGCCGGCCGCCGCCGCCAGCATCAGCGGCGTGGCGCCCACCGGCGTGGCGTGGTCGGGGCCGTGCACATCGGCGGCACGCAGGATGTCCTTGAAGTTCTTCGCCTGGTACGGCTGCAGGTGGCGCTGGTGCACGGCCGCCACCGTCTTGCGCACCAGCTGCTGCCGCGCCAGCCAGGGCCCGTCGAAGCCGTAGCGCGGCGGCAGCAGCGTGCCGGCGCCGGCAAATTCGCGCTCGTCCATCAGGCCGCGCGCCGGTGCAAAACCGGCTTCGCCGAGCTGTTGCACCCACTCGTGCTGGCCATGCCACAAGGCGTAGTCGAACAACACCTGCCGCGGCTTGCTGCTGGGGTTTTTCGGGTCCAGCGCCTTCGGCGCCAGTTCCTCGATCAAGGCGCGGCTCCACGGCACCCAGGGTACGGGCTTGTGCTGCAGGTAGGCATCGCGGATGGCCTGCGCCTGCTCGGCCTTGCCCTGCAGCTCGAGGCGGCGCGCCTCCTGCGCCCACTCGTCCTGCGTCGACTTCGCCACCGGCTGCGCCTGCGCCTCGCCCGGCTGCAGCCCCAGCAGCGCCAGCAGCGGGTGGCCGGTGTCCTGCTCCACCAGCGTGAGCGTTTCCACCGCACGCGTCATCGCCACATACAGCGCATTGACCTGGAACTTGTACAGCTCCAGCGACTTGTCGGCCTTGTCGCGGGCGCGGCGGTACTCGAGCGCGTCGCCCTGCAGGTCGGTCTCGGTCACGCCCTCGCAGACCTCGGCATAGGCCTGGCGCTGGCTCGACACCAGCCTGAACAGCAGCACATGCGGATATTCCAGGCCCTTGGCCTCGTGCACGCTGAAGACCAGCGGCGTGTGCAAGGCCTGGCGCGCAGCGGTCTTGTCCTCGTCGCGCAGCACGATCACCGCGTGGCGGGCCGACTGCCTTGTTGCGGCGTCCAGCTGCGCCAATGTCCTGTCCTTCGCGTCGAGCAGCCGCACCTCGCCGGCCACGGCCGAGGTGCTGCGCACGAGGAAGTTGCTCTCGCGGTCGACCGAACCGAAGCGCGCGTGCTTGATCTTCAGCAGCCGGTTGGACAGCGCCGTGACGGCGCGCGTGTTGCGGAAGTTGGCCTGCAGCAGCTTCAGCGGCTGGCGCTGCGCCGCATCGCCCGCCAGGCCCTGCCAGAACAGGCTCTTCAGCGCCGCCCAGCTGAAGAAGTTGGGGTGCACGATCTGGTGGCTGTCGCCGCACAGGATGAACTGCCCGGGGTGCTTCAGCAGCGCCAGCACCAGCGCCAGCTGCACCGGCGTGAGATCCTGCACCTCGTCGATGACGACGAAGTCGTAGACCGGCGGCTGCTTCACGGCGATCTGCGTGCGCCACTCGAACGCCACCAGGTTGCTGTCGTGCAGCCCCGCCTCGGCCAGCCAGGCGCGGTAGCGCTGGAACAGGCCGTGCGCCAGCTCGCGCTGCGCGGCATCGAGCAGGCTCTGCCGCGTGCCCAGGGCCAGGTAGTCGGCCAGCGACAGCGGGCCCGCCGGCTGCGCGCCGATGACGCCGCGGAATTCCTCGAACAGCGCCTGCGCGTCGATCTCGCCCAGCCCCCGCAGGGCCTGGCGGTGGCGCTCGCACCAGGCCGCGAAGGCCGGCAGCGTGACTTCGCGGCCTGGCGGCACGTGCAGCGTTTCCAGCAGCTCGCGGTAGCTCAGGAAGTCGGCCTCCTGCTTCGGATTCTCGAAGCCATGCGCGGCGTGCAGTGCACGCGCGCTCTGCGCCAGGTAGGCCGACAGCGTGACGTAGAGCACCCGCCCCTCGGCCTCGCGCAGCCGCGCCAGCGTGACGGCGGTCTTGCCCGAGCCGGCCGAGCCGATGACCACCAGCGGCGCCGGGTGGCGCCAGGCCTCGTCCTGCGCGTCGTCGAAGACGATGGGCTTGTCGAGCAGCTCGAACTGCGTCCGGCCCGCGCCCAGCCAGCGCAGCGGCGTGGCGTCGGCGCTCAATGCAGGAGCCTGCGCATCGGCCGCCGGTTCGCGCTCGATGCGGGCTTCGTCCACCACCGCGCCGCGCAGGAAGCGCGAGCGTTCGTAGGCGTGGTTCTCGATCACCTCCAGCGCCAGGCACACGGTCTCGGTGCCGCCTTCCGCCTCCGGCCGGTCGACGCGCGCGAACTGCAGCAGCAGCCGGTTGGCGTAGTCCAGCTTCGCGCGGTAGTACGGACCGGCATGCAGCTTCTTGACGTCGGCCGAGCGGAAGTCGCCGGCCTCGATGGCAGCCTTGACCTTGTCGAACGAGGCCTTGACGCGCCGAAGGTTGAGGTCTCTGTAGTGCAGCAGGCGCATGCGTGAGGCGATCCGGGTTCAGCGGGCGAGGATGAAGGCCCGCAGCCGTGCAAACACAACGTGCCCGGCCATCACGCCCGGCCCCGTTTGACGCCACAGTTTGCCTCGAGGTCCCCAGTGCCCGACGGCATCGGCACGGCCCCGCACCCGCACCGGATCGTGGAACATGCCGACCAGGCGTCGGACCAGCAAGGTGTGCAGCTTGCGGTCCAGATCGCCCACGATCAGGACGCGGCCATGCCTGAGCGCATCGAACACCGGTGCGGCCAGGCAGAAGAGGCGCTGCGTGCCTTCGAACTGCTCGTGCAGTTCAAACATCGCGCCGCCCCGCTCGGAGCGACGCTCGACGAGCGGACAGAGGAACTCGCCTTCCTGCTGCAGACCCTGTGCATCGCCACCGGGCTGGAATGTCAGCTGCCCGCGCAGGCCCTTGCGCGGCACGGCCGAGCGAACGGCCAGGGGCAGCGCCTGCAGCCTGGTCGGCGCCAGGTGCGTCTGGGCCCGTTGCTTGTCGGCTGGCGCGGCCACCAGGCTCAAGGTCTGCTCGCCCTTGATCGACCGGAAGTTGCGGATGCGGAACTCGAGCCACACGATCGGGTCTGGTTGAATGCGTCGGAGATTTTTGCCCACGATCTTCTTCAGGCACGGGCATTCTTGTCGATTCGCGGAATGCGCAGTTCGCCGACGTCTCCATGCAGCGGCACGGGCCCCTTGGCCAACCGCCAGGCCCCCAGGTCGATCGCCCGATCCACCCGCCAAGCCAGCCGCTGCCTCGCCACCCAGCCCACCGCGGCCACGGCCACCGGCATTGCGGGCGAACCATGGCGCCATGCGATCACGAAATGAGTTGGCGACGCTGCCCGGCCGGTGCTGGACACGCAGCGGTTCGACCGCGGCTCACGCGCCACTGCATCAGTGCGATGTCGTATCGAGGGGCTTGAATCGAAAGGCGTTGACGAGACAACGGCTTGCGATGGGACCCTCGGCTTGGGGCGGTTCGAGCTACCCGTCTGGCTACCTGGATTGCGTGGGCTGTCATGGGCCTCTGCGGTCCGCAGTGAGTGCAGGCGTTGCCGATCATGGCTGCCACATGACCCGGCACCTCACTCATCGGCCAGCACTCTCTGCAATCAGCACCTCGGCGGGAATACCGAGGCTGCGGTGCAGCCGGCGGATCATCGCCAGCGTCAACGGGCGCTTGCGGCTGAGCACCTCGTACACGCGGTTCGGACGGCCGATGATCGGCTCGAGGTCCTTCACCGTCAGGCCGCTCTGCTCCATCCGGAACTTGATGGCTTCCACGGGGTCGGGCGCGTCGATCGGGAAGTGCCGGGCCTCGTAGGCCTGCACCAGCGTGGCCAGGATGTCGAGTCGGTCACCCTTGGGCGTGCCTGGCGCCGGGTCGGACTCCATCAAGGACGAGACGTCCGCAAGAGCCGCCCGGTAGTCGGCTTCGGTGTGGATGGGGCGGATGTTCACGGTGGCCTCGCTCAGCTTGATTCGATGGTGTGGGCGTCGATCGCGTCGTACTGCTGGTGCGTGCCGATGAACTTCACGTAGACGATCTGCAACCGGTAGGCCACCGCAACGACGAGGCGGTCGTCGTTGCCCTTGATGTTGAAGACCACCCGACGATTCTTCAGGATGCTGGCGCTCCGGTACTGGGCCTTGATGCCCGACGGCTGCGTCCACGAGGCCTTCGAGGCTTCCTCGAACCAGGCCTTCAGGGGCTGCTCGGCGTCGGGGTGCTGCTGCCAGAACGCCCTCAGTGCGGCGACCGCGATAACTCTCACCGGCGCAGTCTAGTCCCAAAACGGGACTTCCGTCAAACCGCCGCGGCGGCATGAAGGTCAGACCAGCCGCTGCTGCCCGTCCGACTCTGCTGCCGGCGGCTCTGATGGAGGTCCTGGTCCTTGAACTGGAGCAGGCGCATGCGGTGTTCAGGCTCCTTGGCGCATCAAGTGCCGCCGACCTTCACATGAGTTGTCGGGGCGCCATGCCGTCTCCTCGGCTTCAAACATGACCTTCTGCCCACGCTGCGAAGTCGTCCAGCTCCGCGAGCAGGCGTTGGGCCTCGTCGAGCGCGGTGCTGCGCGCACCGTAGTTGACCTCGTCCTTGCGGCCCAGCAGCTTGCGGAAGAACTTCTCCTGCTTGTCCGGCAGGCGGTTGCCCAGGACCTCGCGCAACAGGCGCGGTGCACCCTGGTGGTCCTGCTGGTTGACGACGGCCCGGGCCTTGGCGGTGATCGCATCGCTGTAGGCAATCGCCGCAGTGAACATCAGCGTGACGGCAGCGTTGTAGCTCTTGCTCTGCGCCAGCGTGACCAGGCTGCGTGCAGACTCGTGGAACTCGCGAGCCTGCAGCAACCGGGCCGGG
>JADJYX010000022.1 GCA_016719535.1 Rubrivivax sp.
GCCCCATGTAGACGCTCAGGCCGAGCGCGAAGAACGCGAACCAGGTCAGCACGACAGAGTTGAGGACCATGGAAAGCCAACTGTCGAAGAAGCGTGCCGTGGGTCGCCAGGCGAGACACAGGATGAACAGCGGGCCCACCGCGATCACAAAGGTCAGGAAGAGCTTTGCGAGGGTGACCACGAAGAGCGCAATGCAGAGGAAGATCACATTGCCGAAGGCCGTGACCACGGCGGCGAAGACCAAGTCCAGCCGCATGATTCCGGCGTCCTTCAGCAGATCAAGAACCAGCAGACTGGCTTGGTCGTTGAATGCATCGAGCAGCGCATACGGCGAAGTCACTGTCATCGGGTCGGTCGCAGCGGGCAAGAACGTCGTTGCCACGCCCGTAGCAAGTGCATTGGCGCTGTCGGCCACGTTGCTGATGTAGAAACCCGACTGAAGGGCGAAGGCCAGAACGAGTCCGATCTTGAAGACCTTCCACATGAAGACTGGCAGAGTCTCCGAAACCTCATTGCGCAGGACGGCCCACCCGTAGAGCGTCACCCAGATCGTCATGCAGATCAGTGCGATTGGTGCAATCGCCGTCATCAACGATGACACCACTCCCAGCACGTACGTGCTGAGGATGGTGTTGAACTGATTGCCGACCCAGGTGAACATGGCTCACGCTCCTGCTACTGCACTGCCGCGTTTGGCAGACTCTTGATGCTCACGCATCCCTTGCCGAGATCGGGGTACTGGCAGTGCTTCCACTCAGATCCGATCTTGACCACCCAAACGCGAGACCGCTTCTCGGACCCGTAGGTCGACGTCCGGCAAGTCGTTGGTCTCGCGTAGACCTCGGTGCACTCCATCAGGCCATCCGGCGTCTCGACCATCTTCCAGCCGCCCCCTGAACATCCGGGCGTCGCTGCGGGGCAAGGCTTCGCGAGAAGCGCTCCAGCAGTCGGCGGTGTCTCCACCTTCTTTGCTCCATCGGGCGAGACCTTGACGGCCTCGTTGCCCTTGACGAACTGAGCGCTGGCAGCCGATGCGGCGAGTGCCGTCGCGACGAGCGCGAGGAGATGAAAAACGACTTTCATGCGGTTCTCCTGGAGGTACGAAACCTCCGATCCTGAACCTCACGAAGCAGCACGGGAAGCCATTGAAACGGATCGTTGCCATGCCGTTCGCGCACGGCATCCAGCAGGGCCACGTTGTCGGTGGTGGCCGAGAGCACGGTGATGAAGTCCTCGAGCCCGGCGAGGTCCAGTTCGCAGATCGCGCTGGCGTGGCCCTGCTTGACGAGGAAGCGCCGGCCGCCTTGCGCGCCGAGGCTGCGCACGATGTCGAACTCGGCCTGCGTCAGGCCGAAGCCGTCGACGTACTCCTCGCGCACCGCCTCCGGGTTGGCGAGGAAGATCTTGGTCACGCGCTCTGCTCGATCATCGTGCGGCCGATCGGGTGGCGCAGCACGTCGGACGGGCTCTGGGTGTCGAAGATCCCCAGGCCGTTCTGCTTGCGGATCGTCTTCTGCTTCTGTTTGGCGAAGTCGCTGAAGATCTCGTGGTCGAGCGCCTTCCAGAACTCCGAGATCACATAGATCAGCCGCTCGCCGTTGACGAGCTCTTCCATGACCTGCAGCAGGTACATCATCACCGGCGTGCGGACCTCGGGCAGGTCGAGGAACTCGGTGGTGTCGAAGCCGATGACGTTGGCCGCGTGCAGGTCGAGCAGGCGGTCGTCGGCCTGGTCGAAGACCCAGCCGAGCGCGCCGCCCTGGCACCAGCGGCCGAGCCGCTCGAAGAGGCTGTTCTCGCCCGCCTTGGGCAGGTTCTGCCTCACGGTCGAGAAGCGGCGCAGCGGGGCCGGCATCATCGCCACAGCCTTGACCGCATCGGCGATGGCGCGCTCGTCAGCCGGCAGCAGCGGCATGGCCGGCGTGGCGATGCAGGTGCGGATCAGCTGCTCCCAGAACTGGATGCGCGCCGGTGTCGGTTCGCGCTGCAGGGGGTTGCAGCCGGTGGGCTTGCCGGCCTCCAAGGTGAAGTAGCGGCCCCCCAGGGCGCGGATCGCGATCTCGCAGCCGCGGTCCAGGTCGAAGAGCACCAGGCGCGGCGCCGGGTCCCACTTGCGCGTCAGCGTCAGCAGGAACATCTCCAGCGTCGTCTTGCCGACACCGGTCGAGCCGATGATCAGCGTGTTGCCCGGCAGCTTCTTGTCGGCGGAGTCCTCGCCTTCCGGGCTGCTGTGCAGGTTCAGATAGAACGGCTGGCCCGAGGGCGTGCGCAGCAGGGCCAGCGCCTCACCCCAAGGGTTGCCATCCCGCTTGCCGCGGGCGAAGTTGTGGCCGCTGGACAGCGCTGCGAAGGCACGCGAGCTGAGCTTGGCATCCCGGGGCCGCCACTGCCAGTTGCCCGGCATCTGGGCGAACCAGGCGGCATCGGCCACCAGGTCCACCGGGGACATCTGCAGGCTGGAGGCTTCGCCGACCGCGCCGATGGCCTGCGCCGCGCGGCGGCCGGCATCGGCCACTGTCCTCGCCGAAGACGACCAGGCTGTAGTGGTACTCGCCCATGCAGAACTGGCCGTCGCCGAGTTCGTTGAGGGCCACGTCCATCTCCGCCACCTGGCTGGCCACCACGTCGTCACTGGCAATCAGCTGGTCGCGCTGCAGTTCGAGGGCTCGCATCGCCTCGCGGCGCGGCAGGATCGAGAAGCTCTGCGTCTCGATGAATTCGCTGGCCTCGTAGAGCAGCGCGTTGAGGATGCCGGGCTCGACGGCGTCGGCGTATTCCTTGATGTCGACCAGGGCCGCGTAGCGACGGAGATCGCCTTGCCGCAGTTCGAGCTTGTCGCCTCCGAAGGACAGGCGGGCGGTCGGCAGCGTCCGGTACAGCGGCCCGGCCGTCATCGGGATCGCCCGCCAGCAGCCGTTGACCAGGTAGCCGAGGAATTCGGCCACCTCGGAGTAGGACCGGCCACGGTGTTCGCGCGCTCCAAGCAGATCGGGACCGAAGCCGCGCAGCACGCGGCCCACCAGGGCCGTGCGCTCCTCCATGACGCGCAGGGCGTCGGCCTGGGCTTCAGCGATGGCGGCCCGCGTGCGCTGCGTCGATTGAAGGGCACGGCTCACGCGCGAGCCGTTGGGCCGATAGACCAACGTCAGGTAGAGCTCATTGCTCATCATCCGGCGCTCGCCGAGCTTGGCCTGGTAGGCCTGGGACAGATCGCGCGCGAAGCCGGGCTGCGGCGGGTCCTGCAGGCTGTCGCTGACCACGCGATGCAGTCGGTGGGTCCACACGGCCCACTGGCCGCCGGCCAGGTTGCGCAGCAGGCTGCACAGCGCTTCGTGCCGCTCGCTGACCAGGTGCTCGTCGGCACATTCGAAGGCGACGCCGTCGAGCCGCCAGACCCGCAGGTAGTCGCCGCCGCGGGTGATCACGTCGTGCGCGCTGACTAGCGACGAGAACGGGACGAAGCGGGCCAGCGGGTTCTCCGCTTGGGCCTGCGCCCAGTGCCGGGGCCTGAAGCTGCTGCGGCCCGGCCGGGTGTCGGCGCCGTTGGTCCTAGACATGCCAAGCATCGCGGGCTCCCCGGTAGAGGGTAGGTGCGTAGCTTCGCGCATGCCAGAAGCGGCGGTTGCGGTCGTGCAGCCGCAGCTTCATGGCGACGAACATCTGCCGGAAGCGCTGGTCGTCCTTGGACGTCACGAAGCGCATCCACAGCAAGGCCGGCACGAAGGCCACGACCACGCCGAGGGCGATCCACCAGCTCACCAGGGTGCCGCCCCACATGATCAGCAGCATGCCCGTGCCGAACAGCACCACCAGCGGCACCAGCGGGATGCCCAGCTTCATGGCCGGGCGCGTGGCGCCCTTGTAGATGGCTTCGCCTTGCATGGTCGGGCCCGCCGGTCAGGTCACGATGTAGCTGGCGAAGGCGGCTGCGCCGCCGACCAGCGTGCCGCCGATCAGCACGTTGGCCACGTCGGCCAGGCGCGCGCCCTGGAAGATCATCTTGAAGCCGGCCCAGATGATCGCGATGGTCACCACCGCGATCGAGATCGTCACCAGGATGGTGTTGATGTTCGTGACCGTCGTGTTGATCTTGTCGAAGCCCTGGGCCAGTGCCAGTTGCGACGCCGTCGCCAGCAGCACGAAGGCCAGTGACGGCGCTGCGCGCCGGATCGATTCGAGGGATCTCATGTCTTCTCCTTCGGTTGGGCGGGGGGAATGGCACGCGAAGCGACAAGCGAACTGGTGCCAGCGGCGGCCACGACCTTGCGCACGTAGCCATGGCGGAACCCGGTGGCGAAGTTGCCGCTGTAGTAGCAGGACAGGGCCTGGCGCAGCGCCGTCTGGTCCACGGGTGGCGACGTGGCCGTCGTCGTGGTCGCAGTGGCGGCTGACGCCGGTGCTCGGGCCCGGTCGAAGCACTCGGCCAGCACGGACTGCATTGCCGCGAGGTTCGTGCAAGGTTCGAATGCTGCGTCCAGCGTCAGGCCCAGGCGTTCGAAGTTGCCGACGTTGATCTGGCCCAGGCCGACGCTGAAGTTCCAGCCGGCGGCTTGCAGGGCCTTGGCCGTGGCCAGGGCTTCTGCCCGGTGCCGGGGTTGGCGAACCAGTGCACCCCCCACCACGCCGATCGCCCAAGGGTTGAAGGCGCTCTCGACGCTGACCAGGGCGTGCGCCGTGTGGGTGTGCACCTGGGGTGCGCAGGCGAGCGCCAGCGCGAGGAAAACGGAGATATCCATGGTCCGGCGCCTCAGGATCCCGAGTCCGTCGGCGGGGCCGGCGGCGGCAGGGCGGCGAGCCACGCGGCGTAGTCGTCGTCGAAGCGCGTGTCCCAGGTGCCCAGCTGCGCTTTCGCGGCCGGGCTGAACTCGGTCACCGTGTCGCCCGCCATCGTCCACCAGGTGCGGGCGAAGGGCGCTCCCTGGACCGAGACGGACACGGCGCCGGTGTAGTCGCACGAATAGATCGGCCCACTTTCGCCCTCGGAAACCCGCGTGTACTGCGGCGGGCAGTAGCTCGGCGCGCTGGCCCAGGCGTGGCTGGCCGAATTGCCGCCACCGGCCATGCCGCAGGTCGGGAAGGGCTTGCCACGCGACAGGTCGCGCAGCACCTGCTTGATGGGCGGCACGCATTGCGGGATGGACCGCCAGCTCGGTGCGGCGAAGCACAGCAACACCAGGCAGCCGTCCACGGCCCGTGCCGGGGTTGGAGCAAGCGCCGCCAACGCGAGCAGCAGGGCGCTGACTGCGCCTGCCCAAGTGATGTGGGGGCGACCCGTCAGGGAGGATTCCTGCCACTTGGCAGGGCCGGACGGCAGGTCTACATTCGACAGTTGGTTCATGTTCAGAGCCCTCGGTTCGGCGGTGGTCTGGAGGGGGCATCCCGTGCCGGCTCTTTGAACACCGTGAAGTCACTCTAGGACTCAAACCCCATCGGCCCGGCGCTGGATTCGGGCCGTTTTCCAGCACAGCTGCTGCAGGTCGGACACGATGCCCACCCACTTGGCGTCTCTCGACTCGCTGGTGCATCCGCACCAGATGGAGGTCCAGGAATTCGCTTCCTATGCCCTCGTCATCGACGCCCGTAGTGCCGAGGCGTACCAAGAGGATCACCTGCCCGGGGCGGTCAACGTGCCGGTTGCTGCGGATCGCCTTGCCGGTACTCAGTTCACGTCGATGGAACGTGGCATTGCAGCGGTGGCTGGCGAAGCCGAACCCTCGATGCCGTACCCCCTGGCGGTTCAGGTCGAGCGGCTCTCACCAGGCGACGCTGTCCTGGTCTACTGCGACCGCGGCGGTCTGGACAGCCTGGTCTGGGCCGGTCCGCTCAGGGTCGCAGGCTTCAGGGTCGACGTGCTCGGCGGTGGCTGGATCAACTACCGACGCTGGGTCAGCGCTGGCCTGGAACTCCTGCCCCGGGCCCTGGCCTTCCGGCCACTCTTGGCGCCTCCGGCAGGCGGCTTGTGCCGCGTGGTCGACAGGCTCGCACAGCAGGGCGAACAGGTCATCGACCTCACGGCCCTGGCAGGGCAACGCCTGGTGCCGGGGCTGACGCTGCAGGGTGACACACCGCCCTCTCAGGCGGCGTTCGAGACAGCCTTGCTCGATGCGCTGCGAAAGCTGGATCCACAGCGACCGGTGTGGATGCGCATGGGCCTTGCCGGCCTTGGAGGACTCGCATTGCCGCCCGCGCTGCGCGATGCGCTGTACCGGTCCATCAGCACAAGGCTGGAGGTTCCGGTGAGCGCCCGTGCAATCGCATGGTCCGACCGCCTTCAGGCCATGGGCACAGGCATCAACACACTGCTGCAGGCAATTTCGGCGTCGGCGACGTCGCCGGCTGCTGCTTCCATGGAGCAATGGCGCTCGTTGACCAACGCGGGGAAAGTGACCGACGCGCTGACTGAAATCATTGCGACCTACATTGACCCACGCACCGAGGTTTCCGGCTGGACGGGACAGCTCCGTGTCGTTCGGCTGGCATCCTTGACGACCGAGGCAGTGGCGACGGAGGTCGATGACTGGCGGCGTCACGGATGACTCGTCTGAGCAGCTTCAACGGCGTTTGCTCAAAGGATGCCGTAAAGCCGCGCGATCCGAACCGCTGTGCGCCGGTCGGGCGCCTCGAGCTTGGCGCTGACCCGCTGGAACCGGCAGTCGACCGTCTTGGCCTCGATGTTCAACTCCAGCCCGATGACTTTGCTGCTGTGCCCAGCCTCTTCATGCCGCAGCAGTTCGATGTCTGCGGCGGTCAGACGTGACTTGGCCAGCAACTCCTGCCGGATGGCCTGCAGCATCCAGCGGTGAAGCTCCATCGCCAAGGCGCGCGCGAGCACACGCACTTTCGCGTACCCCTCGTCGTCGAAGAAGTCCGCGTGCTGGGAGCCCAGGCAGAGCACGCCCACGCGTGAAAGGCCGACGCAGGTCGGTGCAGGCGCGATGACTGCCGAGGCGAAGCCGAATGCGGCTGAGGCAGCCGCGAACGCTGCTTCGTCGGCCGACACCAGTTTCAGTTCACTGGATCGGACGGGCTCGGTTTCATGGGTGGCGTGGCGCAACCAGGGGTCGTGTTCGAACCAGCCCTGACGTGCGTACTCCGATCCCCATACCGGATCGCAGGCCAACACGGATCGGTACGACGCTCGCGTCGCATCGTCTCGCAGGTAGCTCATGAACACGCCAGCGTCCGCGCCCAGGCCGGTGACGGCTGCTCGGAACAGCGCCACGACCGACTCGGTGGAATCGGCGTCGCCGATGACGGGCAGGATGTCGATCACGCGCGCGCCGTACTCCGGCGACCGCGTCAGCGCGGCCAGGCTCGTCGCTTCACCGTTGGCCACCGAGTGCTTCATGGCCTTCGCGGCGAAGCCGGTCGTACAGCATCGGATCTTCGAATCGCATCGGCTCTGAATCGCACCAGCGGTCGAACGTTGGTTGGTCCTCGAACACCATGGTCTGCACAAGGCGGGTGCCGACGGCTTGGCGTTGCGTTCGCTCGATCAGCAGGCCGAAGGCCGTTGCGCGCAGGGCGAACGCGACCGTGGCGTCCCTCGACGCCAGAGTTCGCTCACCAGTGCCGGTGCGCTGTTCTTTGGCCTCAGCAGCAAGCGGCGCGCTCTGGCGACGCAACTGCAACGCTGCACGCTTGGCGCCAAGTGGGCGCGCCGGTTCGTCGATCCGGTCCAGTCGCCGTTTGCTGAACGGCGGGGACACCTCGATCGCCGCCGATGTCGAGGCGGCGGGTGGTTGGCAATCAGTGCTCATCCGTGCTCCAGCGGGTCTTGAAGACCGTTGGACCGCTCGGAGCGGCGGCTGTGCGACGGCTTGCCAGGATGGGCGGCCGCTATAGCTGAATTCGAGAACAGAAGCACGTGCTTTGTCCACGGCGCGCCTGTATCCAACTTGTGACGATAGTTACCGTGGCCTCCGGGGCGTTGTCGTCCCATAACGTCTCACCGGTCGTCACTGGTGATGAAGATCGCCTTGATGCGCTTTTGCTGCCGGGGCGGGCTTCGTCGCATGGCAGGCGGTCGTCGTCGGCATGTTGGCCTCGCCCGCATTGGTCGGTCGCCCCTTGTGCGAACCGTAGCGCCGCGCGCACGAGCGCGAGGGCCTTTCGCGGCATAAACGGCCGCCTTCCCGCCTCCGTTTCACTCTGGCGGGCCCCTTCCACTTATTCCACGGTGCCCTTGCGCTCGCGCTTCTCCGCGGCGCTTTCGGTCTCGCACGGCGACCGACGAATGCGGGGCAGAGCTCAGCTCAACAACGCACCTGACGCCGAGGGCAAACAGCCCTTCCAGTCAAGGAAGCGGCTCCCTCGGAAATTAGGGCAGGTGCCTTGCGAATGCAGAAGGGCAAGAACGTGCAAAACCGAATCGGCATTGAGAAGAACTCTGCGGGACGACAGTTCTTACGAACGGTTGCCGTGCGGTCCCGGCGATGGCGCCTGCCATGGCCCGGTGTCCCGCCCTGAGCGCGCGTCGCGATGTCTGGCGTTTGTCGTCTTCAACCAAAGGAGTTCAGGTCATGGAACACACGAAGGAATTGCTCTCGATCGGGCTTTCGGCGCTTGCGCCGTCGCCGTTCAACGTTCGGCGTCACTCGGTCGGACAGATCGAAGAACTGGCCGCGCTGATCGACTCGCAGGGCCTGCTGCACAACCTGGTGGTCACCGAGCAGGTGATCGGCAGGGGCAAGGCCCGCAAAGTGAAGTTTGCCGTGGCGGCCGGCGAACGTCGGCGGCGTGCGCTGCTGTTGTTGCAGCAGCGCGGGCGCTTGCCCAAGGGGCACGAGGTGCTGTGCGAACTGGTGCCGCCCGAGCGTGCGCTGGAGGTCAGCCTGGCCGAGAACAGCGGGCGCGAGCCCATGCATCCGGCCGACGAGTTCGAAGCCTTCAAGGCGCTGATCGACGAAGGCAAGGGCGTCGAGGACGTGGCGGCGCGGTTCGGCGTGTCGATGCTCACGGTGCAGCGCCGATTGAAGCTGTCGGCGCTGTCGCCGAAGCTGCTGGCGCTGTACCGCGAGGACGGCATCAACCTGGATCAGCTGATGGCCCTCACGCTGAGCGATGACCATGCCGTGCAGGAGCGCACCTGGTTCGACGCACAGCCCTGGGACAGGACGCCGGCCGCGCTGCGGCGTCGGCTGACGGTCGGCGAGGTCGAGGCTGCAGGCAGCGCGCTGGTGCGCTTCGTGGGCATCGAGGTCTATGAGGCGGCGGGCGGTGTCGTGCGGCGCGACTTGTTCGACGACGAGCAGAGCCGCTTCCTGTCGGATCCGGCGCTACTGGAGCGGCTGGCGACGGAGAAGCTGGAGGCGCTGGCCGGCGCCGTGCGCGATGAAGGCTGGAAGTGGGTCGAGGCGCGGCTGAGCGTGGACTCGCAGGCCCTGCGGCAGTTTGCGCCCTGCGCGCATGTCAACCGCAAGCCCACGGCCGCCGAACAGGAGGAACTCGATGCGCTGGCGCAGCGCACTGCCGAACTGGAGCAGCAGGCCCAGGCGCTGGACGATGCGCCCGAGTGGTCGCCCGACGACGCCGAGATGATCGACCTGGAAGAGCAGGACATCGCGGCGCGGCGCAAGGCCATCCACGAGGCGCTCAAGACCTGGACGTCAGAGCTGAAGGCCCACGCGGGCGTCATCGTCACCATTGGCCGCGAAGGCGATGTCGAGGTGATGCGCGGACTGGTGCGGGACGAGGATCGCAAGGCCGTGGCCGCTGGTGCGCGTTCGACCGGCAGAGTGGATCGCAGCGCTCATGGCGGCACGGACAGTGACCACCTGGGCTCGCCGTCGTCATCGGCAGCACCGGAACGCCGACCGCTGGGTTGCAGCGAAGCCCTGGCCAAGCGGCTCGCCGCGCATCGAACGATGGCCTTGCAGGCGATGCTGGCGCAGAACACTGCGGTGGCCCTGGCATCGGTGGTGCATGTCTTCGTGCTGCGTACCTTCGGCGCCGACTACCCGCGCGAAGCGTCGGCGCTGCAGGTGTCGCCGCAGTTGTCGGCGTATGCCCTGGAGGCCGTGGCCGATGACCTCAAGACGAGCCGGGCATGGCAGGCCGTGCAGCAGGCGAAGGAGGCGTGGCAGGCCCGCCTGCCCGAGCACCAGGGCGAGTGGTTCGGGTGGTTGATCGGCTTGCCCCAGTCCGAACTGATCGACCTGCTCGCGCTGTGCAGTGCGTTGACGTTGAACGCACTGCCGGGCGCGGGGGCATCGGCCAGCGCCAACGCCCTGGCGGCGGCGCTCGGCCTGGACATGGCCGACTGGTGGGAGCCGACCCCGGAGGGCTACCTGAACCACGTGCCCAAGGCGCAGATCGTCGCGGCGCTGAAGGAAGCCGGGCCTGACCTTGCCGGTGGCGGCGTCGAAGCGATGAAGAAGGACGCGCTGGTGACTGCAGCGGCATCGCGGCTGGCCGGCAAGCGCTGGCTGCCTGAACCGCTGCGGCAATCACCAGGCTGAACGAGCCGCGTGGGCGGTGTGAACCTGCCCGCGCGATTCGAGTCGGAGGAATCATGTGGCTGCTGGTTGCTCGCGAACCCCGGCCGGACGCGCCTGACTGGCCCGGCCGGCGCGTGCTCGCGGCCGTCGATGCAATCGTGTGGCCACTGCTGTGGGTGCTGCTGATTCAGCACGCGCCCGAACCGGTGGGCCTGGTGGGCCCGTTCGTTACGGCCATGGCGGTACTGCTGGGTCTGGGGCGCCTGCATCGCGCCATCTGGGTGAACCAGCGCTACTGGTTCACGACCTGGCGCTGGGGGAAGGTGATGGCGGCGATGCTGTTGATCGGTGCCGTTCTCAAAGTCACGATGACCGCCTGAGCACCCGCGCTGCCGAATGCCAGCTGCGTGTAGGTTGCTCTCAGTGTGAGGCGACAGGCCGCGCCTCGCTCCATTCGTCGAGATCGGAGCTTCTCCACGCCACCGCACGAGGCCCGAGGCGCACTGGGCTCGGGAACTTGTGCTCCGCGATCAGCCTGTAGATGGTCGACCGCCCGAGTCCGGTCATGCGCATGACGGTGGGCATCCGCAGGAAGAGCGGCGTCACCACCTCGGTGCGGCGGGGCGTTGGTACGGACGGGTTGCGTTGCACGGGCTGTCTCCAGAGAGAGGCATATCGGCAACTCTAGGATGCAAGCGGGATCGGCGGCGTGCTGGATTCGAGCCCAAATCCTGCGTGGTCGTTCATCCCGCCACCGGCTGAGTCGGCAAGGGTCAACCACTCGCCACCACGCTCACGCGCCTGGCCTTCTTCGCTGGAACTCGGGGGGCCTTGGTCGGACTGGCGGGCACCTTGCCGCTTTCGACCTTCGCAAGCAACGATGCCCACGCTCCCAGCGCGGCGGCTCGCTCGGCAAAGTAGTCGTGCCGGTCGTAGATCCCCTCGACATTGCCCAGCTTGTGGTTCAGCGAGCGCTCGGCGACGAAGCGATCGACGCCGAGCACGGCGAGGTGCGTCCGCGCCGTCCGCCGCATGTCGTGAACCGTGAAGTGCTCGATGTCGAGAACCTTCAACCGCTTGAGCGCGACGTTGAGGGTGTCTGGGCCGACGTGCTCGTACCGATTCCTACAATTCACACCCAGGCGCGAACGGACGAGCCGGCGGGCGGGAAAGACGTAGGGCTTGCCGAATGAGAAGACCCTGGCTTCCTTGAGCCATGCAATGACCGGTTCCGCCAGCGGGATACGGATCGAAGCGCGGGTCTTCGTGTTCTCTTTGGCCAGGGTCCAGATGCCGGCGTCGAGATCGAAGGCGTCCCAGCGGGCCGACAGCAGCTCCATCTTGCGCACACACAGCGCAAGCAGCAGCCAGACGGCCAGCTCGTTCTCGCGCCCGTAGTTCGGTGTCGTCCGCATGGCCACGGCGAGTTGCTGCAGCTCTTCCACAGTCAGCCAGCGGTCGCGCGAGACCTCGTCGCCCCCAGCATCCACCAGGTCGAAGTCGGCCGCTGGATTGCGATCGATCCAGTGGTTGCGCACGGCCATGCGGAACATGCGACTCATGTAGCGCAGCGCGTCGTTGGCAACGGTCGGTGCACCGCCGGCCACGATGCGCGTCAGCACGCGGTCTATGTGTACAGGCTGCACGTCGGGTGGGGCGACCGGCCCCAGCACCGGATAGATGTGCTTGCGCAGGACGCGTGCCACGACTTCCGGATGTTTGTAGCGCGGCTGGATGTACTTCGCGAACCAGACTTCACCGAGCCGCTGCACGGTGGGAACTTCGAGCTGCAGGGCCTTCTCTGCCTGCTTGGCTGCCGTGACGTCGATGCCGCGCTCGATCTGTGCTCGGTCCTGCCGTACCTGCTCGCGCGCATCCTTGAGCGACAGCTCAGGGTAGCGCCCGAGCACCTTCTCCTTGGAGCGTCCGTTCAGTCGGTAGCGAAGGATCCACGAGGCCTTGCCGGCCCGCGCTGCGATGGTGCTGGCGACGAAGGTCAGGCCTTCGCCCACGCCGCGGTCTACGGCGCCGGCAGCGAGCCAGGCCTTGATCTCGCGGTCAGTGATCGGTCGTTGCTGTCTGCTCATGTCCCATAGGCTCCTGTGAGGCTGTGGGGTTTTTGATCGGATGAACGCCTCAGAAGCGGCGCGAACCCCAAAAACCCCACAATAAACCCCACAGGTTGCGCGCGCTTCGCTGCGACGCCCTGGGACGGCTCGGGACAAAATATCCTTACACGACAGTGGGTTAGCTTATTTCTGGGGACCCCATGGGACCCCCTGAAAAGCTACTCAATGTTCTGCACCTGCTCGCGCATCTGCTCCACCAGCACCTTCATCTCGACCGAGATGCTGGTCAGCTCGAGCGCGGCCGACTTCGAGCCCAGCGTATTGGCCTCGCGCTGCAGTTCCTGGATGAGGAAGTCCAGCCGCTTGCCGAGTTCGCCGCCGGCGGTCAGCAGGCGCTCGATCTCGTCGAGGTGCGAGGCCAGGCGCGTGAGCTCCTCGGCGACGTCGATGCGGATGGCGTAGGCCGCGGCCTCGTTCAGCGCGCGCTCCTGCAGGGCCTGCGCCGGCACGCTCTGCGCGGCCTGCACGCTGGCCAGCGCCTCGTGCCAGCGGTCGAGAAAACGCTGCTGCTGACGCTGCACGACCTGCGGCACCAGCGGCCCGGCGCGCGCGGCCAGCTCGCGCAGCTGGCGGATTCGGTCCAGCAGCATGGCGGCCAGGCGCTCGCCTTCGCGTGCACGCGCCTCGCGCAGGCCGTCGACGCAGCGGCGCACGGCCTCGATCGCGGTGTCGTCCAGGCGCTCGGCGGTGCTGCCGCCGCGGCACCACTGCATCACCTCGTTGACCGACAGGCCGCGTGCGCCGGGCAGCCAGCCCTGCACCTGGGCCTCCAGCCGCGACAGGCGGTTGAGCTGGTCGGCGCCGGGGGTGGGCCAGGCATCGGTGCTGCCCTGCTGGGTGGCCATGCGCAACTCGACCTTGCCGCGCCGCACGGCGCTGCCGATCAGCTCGCGCAGCGCGGGTTCGAGCCCCCGCAGTTCGTCGGGCAGGCGCAGCGACAGATCCAGAAATCGCCCGTTGACCGAACGCAGTTCCGCGGTCACGGCGGCGGCGTTTCCGCCAGCTGCGCAAGGGGCTTCGCAGGCCGCGTGGGCAAACCCCGTCATGCTATAAACTGGCATTAGGTATCTGTCAAAAAATACAGTCGATCGATTATGTCAAAGCCCAAACCAGCCCCGTTGCCGTCGGGCACGGTGGTGGGGGGCTACCAGATCGTCAAGAAGCTCGCCGCCGGGGGGTTCGGCGTGGTCTACCTGGCCGAAGGCGAGAACCAGCAGCTGGTGGCCATCAAGGAGTATCTGCCCTCCTCGCTGGCCGAGCGCTCGCCCGGTGAGCTGACGCCGCGCGTCAAGCCCGACAAGCAGCCGCTGTACCGGCTGGGCCTGAAGAGCTTCTTCGAGGAAGGCCGCTCGCTCGCGCAGATCAGCCACCCGAGCGTGGTGTCGGTGCTGAATTTCTTCCGCGAGAACGAAACCGTCTACATGGTGATGAACTATCTGCAGGGCGATACCCTGCAGGATTTCATCGTCACCGCGCGCGAACTGAAAAGGGACAAGGTGTTCCGCGAGAGCACCATCCGCAGCCTGTTCGACGAGATCCTGCGCGGCCTGCGCATCGTGCACCAGCACAAGATGCTGCACCTGGACATCAAGCCGGCCAATGTCTTCATCACCAACGACAACAAGGCGGTGATGCTGGATTTCGGCGCCGCGCGCGAGGTGCTGTCCAAGGAAGGCAACTTCATCCGCCCGATGTATACGCCGGGCTTTGCGGCGCCCGAGATGTACCGCCGCGACGGCACGCTCGGCCCCTGGACCGACATCTATGCCATCGGCGCCTGCATCTACGCCTGCATGCAGGGCTACCCGCCCAACGACGCGCCGCAGCGGCTCGAGAAAGACCGCCTGGCGCTGAGCCTCTCGCGCCTGCGCAACATCTATTCCGACAACCTGATCGAAGTCACCGAATGGTGCATGTCGCTCGATCCGCTGTCGCGCCCGCAGAGTGTCTTCGCGCTGCAGAAGGAGCTCAGCCGCGAGACCGAGCGGCGCTACACCAAGCTCAGCTTCGGTGAACGCCTGAAGCTGCAGCTCGAGACCATCAAGACCGGGGCCAAGACGTGATCACCGGGGGCCGCGCATGAGGTTCTCCGTCTACCAGGTCAGCCGGCGCGGCGGGCGCGAGAAGAACGAAGACCGCATGGGCTACTGCTACACGCGCGACGCCGGCCTGTTTGCGCTGGCCGACGGCATGGGCGGCCACCCCGAGGGCGACATGGCGGCCCAGGTGGCGCTGCAGACGCTGGCGGCGATCTTCCAGCGCGAGGCCAAGCCTTCGCTGGCCGACCCGATGCGCTTCCTGCACGAGGCGGTGATGGCCGGCCACCACCAGTTGCTGCACTACGCCACCTCGCGCTCGCTGGTCGACACGCCGCGCACCACCATGGTGGCCTGCCTGCTGCAGGGCAGCGCCGCCTACTGGGCGCATTGCGGCGATTCGCGCCTGTACCTGGTGCGCGGCGACAAGCTGGTGGCCCGCACGCGCGACCATTCCTACACCGAACTGCAGGAGACCATGGCGCAGGTCATGCCGATCCAGGAGCGCATGAACCGCAACGTGCTCTTCACCTGCCTGGGCAGCCCCGGCAAGCCGATGGTCGACACCGCCGGGCCGCTGCTGCTGCACCCGGGCGACCGCGTGCTGCTGTGCTCCGACGGCCTGTGGAGCGCCTTGCCCGATGCCGTCATCACCGCGGTGCTGGCTGGCCGGCCGATCTCCGACTCGGTGCCCGAACTGGTCGAGCAGGCGCTGCGCCAGGCCGGCCCCAAGAGCGACAACGTCACCGCGCTGGCGGTCGAATGGGAATCGGCCGAGGATGTGAGCGCCACGCCCGGCATCTCGACGCAGTCGCTCGGCGACGAGGTCTTTGCGTCCACCATCCAGGCCAGCCTGCTGGGCGACAAGGACGACGGCGACGAACTCGACGAGGCCGAGATCGAGCGCTCGATCCGCGAGATCAACGAGGCCATCCAGCGTTCATCGGCCAAGCGTCGGTGACGCTGCGGTCGGTCGGCTGCGGCGTGCGCTGCGCCGACCCGTCGACACGGCGCCATGTGCCATTCCCGATTCATCATCCCGAGGATCCTTTCCATGAGCTTTCAGCGAAGCGGCGGCCGTGCCGCCGACGCCCTGCGCCCGGTCGGCCTGCAGCGCCACTACACCCGTCATGCCGAAGGATCGGTGCTGGTCAGCTTCGGCCACACCCAGGTGCTGTGCACGGCCTCGGTCGACGAGAAGGTGCCGCCGCACAAGCGCGGCAGCGGCGAAGGCTGGGTGACGGCCGAATACGGCATGCTGCCGCGTGCCACCCACACGCGCGGCGACCGCGAAGCCGCGCGCGGCAAGCAAAGCGGCCGCACGCAGGAGATCCAGCGCCTGATCGGCCGCAGCCTGCGCAGTGTCTTCGACCTTGCCGCCTTGGGCGAACGCTCGATCCTGATCGACTGCGACGTGCTGCAGGCCGATGGCGGCACGCGCACGGCGGCCATCACCGGCGCCTTCGTCGCCGCGCACGACGCCGTGAGCTGGCTGCTCGAGCAGGGGCGCATCCAGCGCTCGCCGATCCGCGACTTCGTCGCCGCGGTGTCGGTCGGCGTCGTCGAGGGCACGCCGCTGCTCGACCTGGAGTACACCGAGGATTCGGCCTGCGACACCGACATGAATGTGGTGATGACGGCCGCCGGCGGCTTCGTCGAGGTGCAGGGCACGGCCGAGGGCGTGCCCTTCACGCGCGCCGAGATGGATGCGCTGCTCGCGCTGGCGGCCCAGGGCATCGACGAGCTGGTGGCGGCGCAGCGCCGCGCGCTGGCCGAAGCCTGAGCCGGCCATGCGCATCGTGCTGGCGTCCAACAACGCCAAGAAGCTGGCCGAGCTGCAGGCCCTCTTCGCCGGGTTGCCGGTCGAGCTGGTGACGCAGGGCTCGCTGGGCATCCCCGAGGCGGAGGAGCCGCACCCCACCTTCCTGGAAAACGGCCTCGCCAAGGCGCGTCATGCCGCCGCCCTCAGCGGGCTGCCGGCGCTGGCCGACGACTCGGGGCTGTGCGTCGATGCGCTCGGCGGCGAGCCCGGCGTGGCCTCGGCGCATTACGCGCAAGCGCCCCGGGTGGACGGCGAGCGCGAGGCCCTGCGCCGTGCGCAGGACGCCGCCAACAACGCCTTGCTGCTGCAGCGCCTGCCCCCGCATGCCGACCGCCGCGCCGCCTTCGTCAGCACGCTGGTGGCGCTGCGCCACGCCGCCGACCCCGAGCCGCTGGTGGCCTGTGGACGCTGGGCTGGCGAGATCCTGCACGCGCCGCGGGGCGCCGGCGGCTTCGGCTACGACCCGCTGATGTTGATCCCGGCGCTGGGCCTGAGCGTGGCCGAGCTCGATGCGGCCACCAAGAACCGCGTCAGCCACCGTGCGCTGGCCGCCATCCAGCTGCGCGAGCGGCTGCGCGAGGCCTGGCACCTTGGCTGAGCCGATCCGCATCCACCGCCGCGGCGACGTGTCGCTGGGCGCGCTGCCGCCGCTGTCGCTGTATGTGCACCTGCCCTGGTGCCTGCGCAAGTGCCCCTACTGCGACTTCAACTCGCACGAAGTGGCGTCCGGCGCGTTGCCCGAGGACGCCTACCTCGATGCCCTGCGTGCCGACCTCGAGGCGGCGCTGCCGCAGGTCTGGGGCCGGCGCGTGCTCAGCGTCTTCATCGGCGGCGGCACGCCCAGCCTGTTTTCGCCGGCGGGCATCGACCGCCTGCTGGCCGACATCCGCGCCCGGCTGCCGCTGGAGCCGGGCTGCGAGATCACGCTCGAGGCCAACCCAGGCACCTTCGAGCGTGACCGTTTCAAGGCCTTCCGCGCCGCCGGCGTGACGCGGCTGTCGATCGGCGTGCAGAGCTTCGCCGACGCGCACCTGCAGGCCATCGGCCGCGTGCACGACGCCGCGCAGGCGCGCGCCGCCATCGAAGAGGCGGCCGCGGCCTTCGACACCTTCAACATCGACCTGATGTATGCGCTGCCCGGGCAGGACCTGGCCGCGCTGCGCGCCGATCTCGACCAGGCGCTGAGCTTTGATCCGCCGCACCTGTCGATCTACCACCTGACGATCGAGCCCAATACCGCCTTCGCCAGCCGGCCGCCCGCGCGGCTGCCCGACGACGACCTGGCCAGCGACATGCTCGACCTCATCGCCGGGCGCACCGCGGCGGCGGGCCTGGCGCGCTACGAGGTGTCGGCCTTCGCGCGGCCGGGGCACCGCTGCGCGCACAACCTCAACTACTGGGCCTTCGGTGACTACCTCGGCATCGGCGCCGGGGCGCATGGCAAGCTGTCGTTTCCCGACCGCATCGTGCGCCAGGTGCGCTGGCGCGAACCGGCGGCCTACATGCGCCACGCGCTGCAGGGACGGGCGGTGTCGAACGAACATGCGGTGACGGCCGGCGAGCTGCCGTTCGAATTCATGCTCAATGCACTGCGCCTGGCCGACGGCTTCGAGCTGCAGCTGCTGGCCGAACGCACCGGCCTCGGCCTGCACGCCGTCGACGACGCCATCGGGCAGGCCGTGGCCCGCGGCTGGCTGCAGCGCGACGGTGGCCACCTGCGGCCGACCGCGCGCGGCTTCGACTTCCTCAGCGACGTGCAGCAGCTGTTCCTGCCGGCCGCCCCCTGATGCGGCGGCAGCGGCCACGCCGCTACACGCGCGTGGTGGCGATGCCCGCGGTGCTGCGCAGGCGATCGATCAGCCGCGGGCCGATCTGCGTCACCGGCAGCACCTCGTGCGCGGCGCCCTGCGCGATGGCTTCGCGCGGCATGCCGAAGACGACGCAGCTGGCTTCGTCCTGCACATAGTTGTAGCTGCCGGCATCGCGCAGTTCCTTCATCGCACGCGCGCCGTCGGCGCCCATGCCGGTCAGCATGACGCCGATGGCGTTGGGCCCCACCACCCGCGCGGCGCTCTGGAACAGCACCTCGACCGAGGGCTTGTGGCGGTTGACCGGTTCGCCGTCGCGCACGCGGGCGATGTAGTTGGCGCCCGAGCGCTCCACCGACAGGTGCAGCCCGCCGGGGGCGATGTAGGCATGCCCGGGCAGCACGCGCTCGCCGTCGCGCGCCTCGGCGACGCGGATGCGGCACAGCGAATCGAGCCGCGTCGCGTAGCTGCGGGTGAAGCCCGGCGGCATGTGCTGCGTGATCAGCACCGCCGGCGCGTCGGCGGGCAGCCGCACCAGCACCTCGCGCGTGGCCTCGGTGCCGCCGGTGGACGCGCCGATGAAGATGATCTTTTCGGTCGACAGCCGGCCGACCGGGCTGGGCACCGGGTGCGAGGCAGCGGGCTGCCCGGCGGACCCGGCAGCGGCGGGCGGTGCTGCCGCCAGCCGGCGCACCGTGGCCCTGGCCGCGGTGCGGATCCGGTCGGTGATGTCATCGCCCAGCTGGCGCAGGCCGTCGGCGATGCCGATCTTGGGCTTGGCGACGAAATCCACCGCGCCCAGCTCCAGCGCCCGCAGCGTGACCTCGGCGCCGCGCTCGGTCAGCGTCGACACCATCACCACCGGCATCGGCCGCAACCGCATCAGCCGGCTGAGGAAGTCGATGCCGTCCATCTTCGGCATCTCGATGTCGAGCGTGATGACATCGGGGTCGAGGTTGCGGATCATCTCGCGCGCCACCAGCGGGTCGCTGGCCGCGCCGACGCAGGTCATGTCGGGTTGCCGGTTGATGATCTCGGCCAGCAGGCCGCGCACCAGGGCCGAATCATCGACCACCACCACTTTGATCTTCACGTGCGGATTCCCCGTGTGTCGTCGGCCCGGCGTCAGAACAGGTCGACCGAGCCGCCGCTGCTGGCCACCGGCGCGGCGGCGCGCGAGGCGGCCCTCTCCTGCGCCAGCAGCATGCCGGTGTTGGTGGATGCCAGGCGCTTGACCATGGCCTTGCCGCTGGCCGGCAGGAAGCAGACCTTGCGCGGGTAGATGTCCATCACGTCCTTGGACACGACGGCGATGCGCTCGGTGCGCAGGTAGTCGAGCACGAAGGTGGTATTGCGCTCGCCGACGTTGATGGTGTTCATGCCGCTGATGACGGCACCGCCGCCGAAGACCTTGGCCTCCATCGTCGAGCGCGTGGCACCGCGCTTGATCATCTCGTTGATCAGCAGCTCCATCGCATACGAGCCGTAGCGGCCCCCGTCGGCGGCGCCGCCGCCTTCGGGCAGCATGAAGTGGTTCATGCCGCCGATGCGCTTCTCGCGGTCCCACAGGCAGGCGGCGATGCAGGAACCGAGCGTGGTCATGATGGCGATGTCCTCGTCGAAGACGAAATATTCGCCCGGCAGCACCTTCACCGCCTCGCTGCGGAAATGCGCGTCGATGAAGAAGAACGAGGCCTGGCCCGGGCGGCGCGGCAGGTTCTTCAGGCGTTCCAGCCGCGGCGTCGACCCCAGGACCGGGCTGGCGACGGGTGCGCAGGCGTGGGCGGCATTCATGGGCAGGGGACGCGGCGCCGTCACACGCGTTCGTAGATCGTCTTGCCGCGCAGGCGGAAGAGGTCCGGCGAGTCGGTGAAATTCTCGGAGTGGCCGACATACAGCAGGCCGCCGGGGCGCAGGCTCCGATGGATGCCTTCGAGCACCTTGCGCTGGGTCGGGCTGTCGAAATAGATCATCACGTTGCGGCAGAAGACGATGTCGAAGGCCTCGCCCAGCGACGACCAGTCGCGGCTCATCAGGTTGAAGATGCGAAAGTCGATCAGGCGCGAGAGCTCGGGCTTGACGCGGATGAAGCCGGCGTTGGCACCGGTGCCGCGCAGGAAGTGGCGGCGCAGCCGCTCGGGCGACAGGCCGCGCGCGTCGGCGGCATAGACGCCGCGGCGCGCGGTGTCGAGCACCCGGGTGTCGATGTCGCTGCACACCAGCCTGGCCTGCGCCGACACGCCCAGCGTCTCCACCGCCACCATGGCCAGCGAATAGGGCTCCTCGCCGGTGCTGGCGGCGTTGCACCAGATGCGCAGCGGTCGCGCGCCGCGCGCGCGCAGGTCGTCGACGAGGGCGTGGAAGTGGTGCTCCTCGCGGAAGAACGAGGTCAGGTTGGTGGTCAGGCAATTGACGAATTCCTGCCATTCGCCCTCGGGCGCGCCGCCCATTTCCAGCCACTGCAGGTAGGCCGAGAAGCCGCCGTGGCGGGTCTCGCGCAGGCGTCGCGACAGGCGGCTGTAGACCATGGCCTGCTTGCCGGCGTGCAGGCTGATGCCCGCGCGCTGGTGGATCAGCGTGCGGATGCGCTCGAAGTCCGCCGGGGTCAGCGAAAACTCCGGCTCGGTGAGATCCAGCGGTGCGAGGGCGGATGGGTTCATGGCGGCCTTGTCGCTGCGGGTGGCGCAAGCACCTGCGACGGGATCTGTCCAGTGTGCCCAGCGCGCTGGCGCCGCGAGGGGCAGAAATGAGGCTGCCTGCGGGGGCTATTCCGGGCCGGCGCCGCCGGAACCGGCTGCTAGACTGCCTTCATCCGTGTCACCACGACCGGCCCACTGCCTCCTTCGTGCCACGCCCCGAAGCGCTTCCACGCCCCGCCGCCACCCCGCTGCACCTCGAGCAGGCCTTGCAGTTGCTGGCGCACTCGGGCCGTCCGGCACCGGGTGGCGAGCCCGGCAGCCCCGGGTGGCTGCAGGACCTGATCGACGCCCTGGTCGACCTCTCCAGCCGCGACGCGCTCACCGGGCTGGCCAATCGACGCAGTTTCGAGCTGGCGCTGGCGCGTGAGGTCGACCGCGTGGCGCGCAGCGGCGAGCCGGCGCTGCTGCTGGTGGCCGATGTCGACCACTTCAAGCGCGTCAACGACACCCATGGCCACGCCGCCGGCGACCAGGTGCTGCGCGCGGTGGCCACCGCGCTGCTGGACAGCGTGCGCCCGATGGACCTGGTGGCGCGCATCGGCGGCGAGGAATTTGCCATCATCCTGCCCAACTGCCCCGAACCCTTCGGCGCCACCGTGGCCGAGCGCGTGCGCCGCCGCGTCGAGCGCGCACCGGTGGCGGCCGGGCCCGCCGGGCAGCCGATCGACGTCACCATCAGCATCGGCGGCGCCTTCGCGCCGCAGTGGGTGCGTTCGACGCCGGCGCTGTGGATCGAGCGGGCCGACCAGCAGCTCTACCGCGCCAAGGCGCAGGGCCGCAACCTCGTGCAGCTCGAGACGGGGGCGGTCTCGCTCGTCAGCAGCGAGGAGCGGCAGGCGCTGTTCGACACCACCTTTGGCTTCGAGGACCTGGAATGACGGCGCCCGCCCCCCGACGTTCGCGCATCACCGCCGTCACCAGCGGCAAGGGCGGCGTCGGCAAGACCTTCGTCGCCGCCAACCTGGCAGCGGCGCTCGCGCGGCTGGGCCAGAAGGTGCTGGTGCTGGACGCCGACCTCGGTCTGGCCAACCTCGATGTCGTGCTCAACCTGTTTCCGAAGATCACGCTGCACGATGTCTTCACCGGCCGCCACGCGCTGCAAGAGGCCATCCTGCCGGCACCGGGCGGCTTCTCGGTGCTGCTGGCCGGGTCGGGCATGGTCGAATATTCGCGCATGACGCCCGAAGTGCGCGAACAGCTGCAGAAGGTCATCGACGAGGTGGCGCCGCGCTACGACCGCGTGCTGCTCGACACCGGCGCGGGCATCTCCGACGTCGTGCTCTATACCGTCTCGCTGGCCGACGACGTGCTGGTCGTGGCCACGCCCGAGCCGACCTCGCTGACCGACGCCTACGCCACCATCAAGGTGCTGGCCACCACGCAGGGCCGGCGCGAGATCCAGCTGCTGGTCAACCAGGTGCGCCGCCCGGGCGAGGGCCGCAGCGTGCGCGCGCAGCTGCAGCAGGTGCTGGACCGCTACGTCAGCCCGTCGCTGGAGACGGGCGTGCGCCTGACCCTGGTGGGCGAGGTGCCCGCCGATGGCGCCGTGCGCGAGGCCGTGCAGCGCCGCCAGCTGCTGCTGCAGTCGCAGCCGGGTGCGCTGGCCTCGCAGGCGGTGGTGGCCGCGGCCACGCGGCTGCTGGACATGGAATCGACTTGACCGGGGACGCCGCCGCAGCGACACCCTTCGATCGCCTGGGCGGCGGCGACGGCGTGCGCGCGCTGGTCGACCGCTTCTACGACCTGATGGACCTGGAGCCGGCCTTTGCCGGCATCCGCGCGATGCACCCGACGCCGCTGGACAGCTCGCGCGACAAGCTGTACTGGTTCTTGTGCGGCTGGCTGGGCGGGCCCGACCATTACATCGAACGCTTCGGCCACCCGCGGCTGCGCGCGCGCCACCTGCCCTATGCCATCGGCATCGCCGAACGCGACCAGTGGATGGCCTGCATGGTGCAGGCGATGCAGGAGCAGGCGGTCGACCCGGCGCTGGCCGGGCGGCTGGCCGAGTCCTTCTTCGGCACCGCCGACTGGATGCGCAACCGCGGCGGCTAGTTTCCCCGCGCGTTGCGGTCCAGCAGCGCGATCAGCGCGCCGGCACCACCCTGCGGCCCGCTCGCCTGCGCGAAGGCGATGACCTCGGCGCATTGCGCCAGCCAGCGCTGCACCTTGGTCTTCAGCACCGGCCGCTTGCCGGGCGACCCGTGGCCCTTGCCGTGCACCACGCGCACGCAGCGCTGGCCGCGGCGCGAGGCCTCACCCAGAAAGCCGAGCAGCGCCGCGCGCGCTTCTTCGCGGCGCAGGCCGTGCAGGTCGATCTCGCCCTGGATCGACCAGTGCCCGCGGCGCAGCCGCGTCACCACGTCGGGGCCCACGCCCGGGCGGCGGAAGCTCAGGCCGTCGTCGGTGAGCAGCAGCGATTCGATGTCGACCTCGTCGGACCAGGCCTGCTGCAGGGCGGCGCGTTCGTCGGCCTCGCGCTGGCGCGGCCAGGGCTCGGGGCGCGGCAGGCCGAGGTCGGCACGGTCACTGGGCGGCAGCGGCGTGACGTCGCCGACCGCATGCGCAAAGAGCCGCCGCGCGGCTTGCGCCGCCGCGCGCCCGGCACGCTCGCGCGCCTCGCGTTCGGCCCGCGCGCGCTGCTGCTCGGCCAGCGCGTCGCGCAGCCGGCCCAGGTCCTGAAGGCTGCCGCCACTGCGGCGGCTGCGCGGCGGGGGTGACCTCACAGCAGCCCGCGTTCGGCCATCGACACCACCTGGCCGCGGCCGACCACCAGGTGGTCGAGCACGCGCACGTCGACCAGGCCGAGCGCGCTCTTCAGCGACTGCGTCAGGTATTCGTCGGCGCGCGAGGGCTCGGCCAGCCCCGAGGGGTGGTTGTGCGCCAGGATCACCGCCGCGGCGTTGAGCGCCATCGCGCGGCGCACCACCTCGCGCGGGTAGACGCTGGTCTGCGTGAGCGTGCCGCGGAACATCTCCTCCAGCTCCAGCAGCCGGTGCTGGTGGTCGAGGAACAGCACCGCGAAGACCTCGTGGCCCAGCCCGCCGAGCTGCAGCGCCAGGTAGTCCTTCACGCGCTGCGGCGAATCGAACACCGGGGCCTCGCGCAGCGGCTGCGCGATGGCGCGGCGCGCGATCTCCATCACCGCCAGGATCTCGGCGCGCTTGGCCGGCCCCAGGCCCTTGATGCGCTTCAGGTCGTCGGCGGTGGCGCCCAGCAGGCCGCCCAGGCCGCCGAACCGGTCCAGCAGCTGCTGCGCCAGCACGATGACGCCCTGGCCCGCCAGCCCGGTGCGCAGCAGCAGGGCCAGCAATTCGCCGTCGGCCAGCGACGCGGGCCCGCGCGCGAGGAGCTTTTCGCGCGGGCGCTGGTCGGCGGGCAGGTCCTTCAGGGGCATGGGCGGCTCGACGACGTGGCGGGCGACGGGGCTTGCGGCGGGCTTGCAGGGCGCGCCGCGTAAAATCCGCTGCAGTCTATTCGAGGCGCGCCAACCCGCGCATGGCACCGTGAACCGCATCGAGCCGGGTTCGTTCCTCACCTTGCATTACCGCCTCGCCGGCCCCGATGGCGCCGATGTGATCAACACCTTCGGCGGCAAGCCGGCCACGCTGTCGCTGGGCACCGGCCAGCTGGCGCCGGCGCTCGAGCGTCACCTGATCGGCCTGGAAGAAGGCGCCAGCGCGGCCTTCGACGTGCCGGCCGGCGAGGCCTTCGGCGACCGCAACCCCGAGCTGCTGCAGCGCGTGAAGCTGTCGCTGCTGCACGAACTGGGCGACCCCGACGCCACCTACGAATGCGGCGACGTGGTGCAGTTTCCCACCCCGGACGGCGGCGGCAGCTATGCCGGCGTGGTGCGCGACAAGGGCGAGGACTGGCTGCTGTTCGACTTCAACCACCCGCTGGCGGGGCAGGCCGTGCGCTTCGAGGTGCAGGTGCTGGGGGTGCTGGAATGAACGCGCAGGACCTGGTCGACGAGGTGCTGCTGGCCGAGCCGCGGGGCTTCTGCGCCGGCGTCGACCGCGCGATCGAGATCGTCGAACGCGCGCTGCAGCGTTTCGGCCGCCCGATCTACGTGCGCCACGAGATCGTGCACAACACCTATGTCGTCAACGACCTCAAGGCCAAGGGCGCGATCTTCATCGAGGAACTCGACGAGGTGCCCGCGGGCGCGACGCTGATCTTCAGCGCCCACGGCGTGAGCAAGGCGCTGCGTGCCGAGGCCGCGCTGCGCGGCTTCCAGGTCTTCGACGCCACCTGCCCGCTGGTGACCAAGGTGCACGTCGAGGTGGCCAAGCTCGCCAAGGAGGGCTACGAGTTCATCATGATCGGCCACAAGGGCCACCCCGAGGTCGAGGGCACGATGGGCCAGCTCAGCGAGGGCATCTACCTCGTCGAGGACGTGGCCGACGTGGCCGCCGTGCGCCCGCGCGGCGACAGGATCGCGGTGGTGACGCAGACCACGCTCAGCGTCGACGACGCGGCCGAGATCCTGGCCGAGGTCAAACGTTGTTTTCCGCATGTCCGCGAGCCCAAGAAGCAGGACATCTGCTACGCCACGCAGAACCGCCAGGATGCGGTGAAGGTGCTGGCGCCGGCGGTGGACGTGGTGGTGGTGGTGGGCAGCCCCACCAGCAGCAACAGCAACCGGCTGCGCGAACTGGCCGAGCGCCTGGGCACGCCGGCGCACATGGTCGACGCCGCCGACGACCTGCAGCCTGCCTGGTTCGAGGGCCGGCGCCGCGTCGGCGTGACGGCCGGCGCGTCGGCCCCCGACATCCTGGTGCAGCAGGTGATCACGCGGCTGCGCGAGCTGGGTGCGGTGTCGATCCGCAAGATGGACGGCGTGCAGGAGCATGTGCGCTTTCCGCTGCCGCGCGGCCTGGGTGGCGGCAGCGCCGGGACGCCCGACGGCCGATCCTGACGCGGCGCGCGCACGCCGCGCGCCGCTGCAACCCACCGCCTGCCGCACCGCCGCCGCGGTGCCGCTGCCTACAATTTCAGCATCGCACGAAGGCCTTCCATGCTCGACATCAACCTGCTGCGCCGTGACCTAGCCGGCGTCATCGCCCGCCTCGAACGGCGCAAGAATCCGCAGCCCTTCCTCGACGTCGAACGCTTCGCTGCGCTCGAGGCCGAGCGCAAGCGCATCCAGACCCGCACCGAGGAACTGCAGGCACGGCGCAACAGCCTCTCCAAGCAGATCGGCCAGGCCAAGGGCAGGGGCGAGGACGCCTCGGCGCTGATGGCCGAGGTGAACGGCATCGCCGACGACCTGAAGTCCGGCGCCGAGCGGCTGGACGCGCTGCAGGCCGATCTGCAGGCGCTGCTGATGGCGCTGCCCAACCTGCCGCAGGACAGCGTGCCGCTGGGCGCCGACGAGGCGGCAATGTCGAGCTGCGGCGCTGGGGTACGCCGCGGGCCTTCGACTTTCCGGTCAAGGACCATGTCGACCTGGGTGCGCCGCTGGGCCTGGATTTCGACACCGGCGCCAGGCTCTCGGGTTCGCGCTTCAGCTTCCTGCGCGGGCCGGTGGCGCGGCTGCACCGGGCGCTGGCGCAGTTCATGCTGGACGTGCAGACGCGCGAGCATGGCTATACCGAGTGCTACACGCCCTACATCGTCAACCGCGAGATCCTCGAGGGCACGGGGCAGCTGCCCAAGTTCAAGGACGATCATGTGCGGTTTCGATGAGCGGCGGCGATCGGCCAGGCAGGCCGGCGCGGGGGCGGGTCAAACTTGAAGCGCAGGCCGAGCAGGTGACCTGATCAGCGAGAGGGGACCACGCGGAACAGCCTTCCCGACGACAACTCCAATACCGTGCGCGAGCAGATCCTCGATGCCGCGCAACTGCCCATCCGGCTGACGGCGCACAGCCCCTGCTTCCGCAGCGAGGCCGGCAGCTCCGGCCGCGACACGCGCGGCATGATCCGCCAGCACCAGTTCGACAAGGTCGAGATGGTGCAGATCACCGCGCCGGACCAGAGCGACGCCGCGCTGGAGCAGATGGTCGGCCACGCCGAGGCCATCCTGCGCAAGCTGGAACTGCCCTACCGCGTCATCACGCTGTGCACCGGCGACATGGGCTTCGGCGCTGCCAGGACCTATGACCTCGAAGTCTGGCTGCCGGCGCAGGGCACCTACCGCGAGATCAGCTCGTGCAGCAACTGCGAGGCCTTCCAGGCGCGGCGCATGCAGGCGCGCTTTCGCAACGCGCAGGGCAAGCCCGAGTTCGTGCACACGCTCAACGGCTCGGGCCTGGCGGTCGGCCGCGCGCTGGTGGCGGTGCTGGAAAACCACCAGCAGGCCGACGGCAGCATCCGCATCCCGGCGGCGCTGCGGCCCTACCTGCATGGCGACGAGGTGCTGCGGCCATGACGACGGCAACGGCGGCAGCGCCCTCGGCCCTGGCGCAGGAACTGCTCGCGGCCTGGGACCTTGGCCGCTGCCTGCCCAGCCCGCCGTCGGCACGTTCTGGCGGCCTGGACATGGCGCAGGCGCTGGCAGTGGCCGCCGAACTGCGGGCCCTTCGCCGCGCCCGCGGCGAACAGCCGCGCGGCTGGAAGATCGGCTTCACCAACCGCGGCCTGTGGCAGCGCTACGGTGTGCACCAGCCGATCTGGGGTGCCGTGTGGGACCGTGGCCTGGCCTTGCTCGACGGCACCGAGGCCACGCTGTCGCTGGCCGGCCTGTGCCAGCCGCGGCTGGAGCCCGAGATCGTCTTCGGCATCGCGCAGGTGCCCCGACCAGGCATGGGCCTGGCCGAGGTGCAGGCCTGCATCGACTGGGTCGCGCATGGCTTCGAGGTCGTGCACACGCATTGCGAGGGCTGGCGCTTCACCGCGGCCGATACCGTGGCCGATTTTGGCCTGCATGGCCGACTGTTCGTCGGCCCGCGTGTGCCCGCCGCGAGCTGGCCGGCGATGGCCGCCGATCTGCCTCTGGTGACGCTGGACCTGCTGGAAGGCGAGACGCTGCGCGAAAGCGGCCAGGGCGCCAATGTGCTCGACGGCCCGGTGCAGGCGCTGCAGGCCCTGGTCGAGGGCATGGCCTGCAGCCCGGGCGGGGCAGCGCTGGCAGCCGGTGATGTGGTCACCACCGGCACCTGGACCGATGCCTGGCCGCTGCAGCCGGGCCAAGTCTGGCGCACGCGGCTGTCCGATGCGCGGCTGGCCGGGTTGAGGCTGACGGTGGTGGTCTGATGGCGGCGGGGGCGCACAACTCGGCTAGAATGCGCGGCTGTCCTTGACCCGGACGGCATCAGGAAAGGTGGCAGAGTGGTCGAATGCGCCGGACTCGAAATCCGGTATACGGGTTCTCCCGTATCGAGGGTTCGAATCCCTCCCTTTCCGCCAGCATCACCGACGACAGGGGCCCCAAGCGGGGCCCCTGTTCGTTTTGGCGCCATCGCTGGCGCGATGTTCTCAGACGCGCCACAGCCTTGCGGCCGTCAGCATGCCGGCCCAGGTGGCCAGCAGCGAGCCGGCGAGGTGGGCCGCCATCGCCGCGAAGGCCCAGCCCAGGCGGCCTTCCATCAGCAATCGCATGACCTCGGCCGAAAAGGTCGAGAAGGTGGTCAGCCCGCCGAGGAAGCCGGTGATGACGAACAGCCGCCATTCCGCCGGCAGGTGACCGCTGTGGGTGAAATAGACCACCGCCAGCCCGACCAGGTAGCCGCCGATGACGTTGGCCGCCAGCGTGCCCGGGGGCAGCGCCGGCAGCAGCGCATTCAGCCACACGCCCAGCAGCCAGCGCAGCACGGCGCCCAGCGCGGCACCGACGCCGATGGCCAGCACCGCGGTCACCGCCGCCGCCCCGCTCAGCCGGCCTTCTTCAGGTAGGTCTCGGCCAGCCGCACCCAGTAGCTGGCGCCGGTGGGCAGCACGCGGTCGTTGAAGTCGTAGCCGGGGTTGTGCACCATGCAGCCGCCTTCGCTGCCTTCGCCATTGCCGATGAAGACATAGCAGCCCGGCACCTTCTCGAGGAAGAAGGCGAAGTCCTCGCTGCCGGTCACCGGCTCGGTGATGTCGAGCATGCCTTCGTCGCCCAGCCAGTCGCGCACCACCTGCTTGCAGAACTCGGTCTGCGCCGGGTCGTTGCGCAGCACCGGGTAGCGGCGCTGGTAGTCGACCTCGGCGGTGGCGCCGTAGACGGCGGCCTGGGCATGGGCGATCTCGGTGATGCGGCGCTCCAGCAGGTCCTGCACGTCGGGGCGGAAGGCGCGCACCGACAGCCGCAGCTCGGCGGTCTCGGGGATCACGTTGGGCGCCTCGCCGGCGTGGAAGGCGCCGACAGTGACGATGCCCATCTCCAGCGGCGGCACGTTGCGTGAAACGACGGTCTGCAGCGCCATCACGATGCTGGACGCAGCGACCACCGAGTCCACCGCCGCCTGCGGCATCGCGCCGTGGCCGCCCTTGCCGCGCACGGTGATGATCACGCTGTCGGAGCTGGCCATCGCGAAGCCGGGCACGGCGACGAATTTGCCGGCCGGCTTGCCGGGCATGTTGTGCATGCCGAACATGGCCTCGCAGGGGAAGAGGTCGAGGAAGCCGTCTTCCAGCATCTTGCGCGCGCCGGCCTGGCCTTCCTCGGCCGGCTGGAAGACCAGGTGCACGATGCCGTCGAAATTGCGCGTGGCCGCCAGGTGGCGGGCGGCGGCCAGCAGCATCGCGGTATGGCCGTCGTGGCCGCAGGCGTGCATCTTGCCCAGCACCTGGCTCGACCAGGCACGGCCGCTGGTCTCGACGATGGGCAGCGCGTCCATGTCGGCGCGCAACCCGATGCGGCGGGTGGACGTGCCGGCCTTCAGCGTGCCGACGACGCCGGTGCCGCCCAGGCCGCGGTGCACCTCGTAGCCCCAGCGGTGCAGCCGGTCGGCCACGAGGTCGGCGGTGGCATGTTCCTCGTAGGCGAGTTCGGGGTTGCTGTGGATCTGCCGCCGGATGGCGACCATCTCGTCTTCGTGGGCGCGGATCTCGTCCAGGGCGGGCAGCGGCAGCGGGGCGTTCATGCGGTGGAGGCTCCTGAGGGCAGATCGGTGATGGGGCGGCCATCGTAGCCGGCCGTCACGCGGCGTTCATCGTGGCTTGCCCTGCAAGGGGCGCTGTCGCCTCGGCGACACCGGCCGGGCTCGGGCTTGCGGCCCGCTCAGGCGTGGGTGAGTCCGAGCGGCCGGCTCTCGATGAAGGGCGGCCCGGCCCTGTCGCCACCGGCGGCCACGGCACGGGCGCGGCCCTGGCGCTTGGCCTCGTACAAGGCCTGGTCGGCACGCTCCAGGGCCTGGCCGAGTGCCTCCCCCGGTCGCACCTGCACCATGCCGAAGCTCAGCGTCAGCGTGGGCAGCGACGAGTCGACGGCAGCGCCCTGCACACGCTCGACCAGGCGCGAGGCCACGCGCATCGCGTCGCGCACGCTGGCGTGGCGCAGCAGCAGCGCAAATTCGTCGCCGCCGTGGCGGCAGGGCACGTCGTGCACGCGCAGCACCTCGCGCACGCAGCGCGACACCAGGCGCAGCGCACGGTCGCCGCCGGCATGGCCGTAGCGGTCGTTGATGTGCTTGAAGTGGTCGATGTCGAACATCATCAGCACGGCGCTGGCCGGCGGGTCGTGCTGCAGGGCCTTGGCGGCCAGTTCCTCGAAGTGGCGGCGGTTGGGCACCTGCGTCAGCGGGTCGATGCTGGCCAGCGCACGCAGCCGGCGGCGCGAGGCGCGCAGGTGCTGCTCGCTGCGGTCGAAGACCAGCGTGGTGACGATGAAGGCCATCGCCACCGAGGCCAGCGCGGTGGTCACGGCACTGGCCTCGAACAGTGCATGCGCCTCCACGCCGGGCAGGGTGGCGATCATCGGCGCGCAGGCGGCCAGGCCGATCACCGCGCCCAGCAGGTGCATCGGCCGCGCATCGGGTCGCGAGCCGGCACAGACCAGCAGGCTGGCGGCATACAGGTGCACCAGCAGGGTGCCGGCCGGGGCGCTGACGGCGCCGATGGCCGAGTCGTCGGGCCACAGGCCGGCGGCCGCCACCAGCCCGGCGCTGAAGCCCAGCACCCACCAGTCGTGGTGCTCGTGGCCGGGCCAGTCGATGCGGGCATGGAAGCGGCGCATGCCCACCAGCGCCAGGATCGGCCACGGCAGCAGCAGCAGCTGCGCCAGTGCCTGCACGCCGGGCCGTGCGGCGGCCGCAGTGCCCAGCGCGATGCCGCCGGTGCCCAGCCACAGGGCCGTGCGCCAGAGCCCCCAGCCGCGTTGCGGCTGCTGGCGCCCGGTGGCGGTGATCGCCAGCGCGGCCACTGCGTTGGCGCAGGCCGCGATCCACAAGCCGTCGGTGACCCCGTTCATGGTCGAACATTGTGAGAGTCGCCCCCGGCCCCGCCTGCACGCAAAGTGCAGGGGTTGCAACCGGATGCTACAGGGGCCGGGCGCCAGCCCGGGGGCTACCGCCGGATGCGGTTGTTACCATTCCGGGTTGTCGCAGCGAGGGGCCACAGGGGCGCCTCGAACGCCGGGAGATGCAGATGGCCATGGACGTGGTGGACTTCGAGATCAAGGGGTCCGAGATGCAGTTCGTCGAGATCGAACTCGACCCCGGCGAGGCCGCCATCGGCGAGGCCGGCAGCATGATGTTCATGGATGCCGGCATCGGCATGGACACCGTCTTCGGCGACGGCTCGGCCCCGCAGGGCGGCTTGTTCGGCAAGCTGCTCGGTGCCGGCAAGCGCCTGGTCACCGGCGAATCGCTGTTCACCACCGTCTATGCCAACAACGCGCGCCAGAAGCAGCGCGTGGCCTTTGCCGCGCCTTACCCCGGCAAGATCCTGCCGATGGACCTGTCGAAGATGGGCGGCACGCTCATCTGCCAGAAGGACGCCTTCCTGTGCGCGGCGCGCGGCGTCTCGCTGGGCATCGCCTTCCAGCAGAAGCTGTCGGTCGGCTTCTTCGGCGGCGAAGGCTTCATCATGCAGAAGCTCGACGGTGACGGCATGGCCTTCGTGCATGCCGGCGGGTCGCTGCTCAAGCGCGAGCTGCAGCCGGGGCAGACGCTGCTGGTGGATACCGGCTGCGTGGTGGCCTATACGCCGGATGTCCATTTCGAGATCCAGTATGTCGGCAAGATCAAGACGGCGCTGTTCGGCGGCGAAGGCCTGTTCTTCGCCAAGCTGACCGGTCCCGGCACGGTGTGGCTGCAGAGCCTGCCCTTCAGCCGTCTGGCCAGCCGCGTCTTCGCGGCCGCGCCGCAGCGCGGCGGCGCGCGCGAGGAAGGCTCGGTGCTCGGTGCCGTGGCCGGTGGCGGCCTGCTCGGCGGCCTGCTGTCGGGTGACGACGAGTGAGCCGGTGGCCGCCCTCGCGCCGTGAGGCCCTGCTGCTGATCGGCGGTGCGCTGTCGGCCGGCGTGGCCGCTGCGCAGCCGGCCGCGGTGGCCGCAACGGCCGCCGTGCCCGCGCGGCCGATCTTCGTGCTGAATTCGCTCGACGCGACCATCAGCCAGATCGACCCGGCGACGATGAAGGAGGTGCGCCGCATCCCCACCGGCAAGGAACCGCACCACCTCTACCTGACGCCCGACGAGAAGAGCCTGATCGTCGCCAATGCGGCCGGCAATTCGCTGACCTTCGTCGACCCGCTCACCGGCAACGTGCAGCGCGTGCTGAACGACATCGTCGACCCCTACCACCTGCGCTTCTCGCCCGACATGAAGTGGTTCGTGACGGCGGCCAACCGCCTGAACCACGTCGACCTCTACCGCTGGAACCCGGCCCATGCGGCGAAGCCGCTCGAACTGGTCAAGCGCATCGAGGCGCCGAAGACGCCCAGCCACCTGTCGATCGACTCGAAGTCGACCGTGGCCTATGCCTCGCTGCAGGACAGCGACGAACTGCTGGCCATCGACCTGGCCACCCAGGCCGTGCGCTGGAAGGTGCCTACCGGCAAGATGCCGGCCGACCTCTACCTGACACCGGACAACCGCCTGCTGCTCGTCGGCCTCACCGGCGACCGCTTCGTCGAGGCCTACGACGTCAGCAGCCCGCAGCCGAAGCTGGTCAAGCGCATTGCCACCGGCAACGGTGCGCATGCCTTCCGCTCGATGGGCGACGGACGCCACCTGTTCGTCAGCAACCGCGTGGCCAACACCATCAGCCAGATCGACCACACGACGCTCACGGTGGTGGCCGAACTGCCCGGCCCCGGCGGCCCCGACTGCATGGACCTGCTGGCCGACCGCAGGACGCTGCTGGTCAGTTCGCGCTGGGCGCGCAAGCTCTCGTTCGTGGACATCCCGTCGCGCAAGGTGGTGCAGCAGATCGACGTCGGCCGCTCGCCGCATGGCGTGTGGACGCTGGACCATGCGCCGCGTCGCTGATCGCCTGTTGCAGGCCCTGGCCGCTGCGCTGTTGCCGCTGGCCGTGGCCGCGGCGCCGGCCTGCGACAAGCCGGTCTACCTGACCTTCGACACCGGCCACATGGGCGTGGCGCCGCTGGTGGCCGAGGTGCTGCAGCGCCAGCAGGTGAAGGCGACCTTCTTCCTGGCCAACGAACGCACGCTCGACGGCGGCAGCAGCCTCGATGACGCCTGGGCGCCGTGGTGGAAGGCCAGGGCCGCCGAGGGCCATGCCTTCGGCTCGCACACCTGGGACCACGACGTCTGGCTGGCCGATGCGCCGGCGGGTCTGCGCGTGCGGCCGACCATGGGGCCGCAGGCGGGCCAGCCCCGCGTGCTGGACGCCGCCGCCTATTGCGCCGAACTCGATCGCCCGGCGCGCCGCTTCGAGGCCATGACCGGCCAGCGCATGGGCGCGATCTTCCGCGCCCCCGGCGGCAAGACCTCGCGGGCGCTGCTGGCGGCGGCGCAGGGCTGCGGCTGGACGCATGTCGGCTGGGCGCCGGCGGGTTTCCTCGGCGACGAACTGCCCAGCGACCGCTTCCCCAACGACCGCCTGCTCGAACGTGCGCTGCGCGACATCCGGCCGGGCGACATCCTGCTCGCCCACCTGGGCATCTGGTCGCGGCGCGACCCCTGGGCGCCGGCGGTGCTGGAGCCGCTGATCAGCGGGCTGAAGGCCCGGGGCTTCTGCTTCGCGACGCTGCGCGATCACCCGCAATTTGCCGCCACCGCGGCCACGCCGCGATGATCGGCGACGCCGTCGACGCCATCACGCGCGCCTTCGGCGAGGTGCAGCAATGGCTGTTCGAGTCGGCCGTGCAGCCGCTGCTGTTCCACGCCGGGCTGGGCAACCTGGTCGCCGACGGCTACCGCGCCACCGGCTGGCTGCTGGTCGGCCTGCTGCAGATCGGCGTCATGCTGACGCTGTTGCGCGCGCTCGAGCGCTGGCGGCCGGTGGAGCCGGTGACCGACCGCGCCGCCGTGCGCGTGGACGTGATCTATACGCTGATGCACCGCCTGGGGCTCGTGCGCGTGGGGCTGTTCTTTGCGGTCGATCCGCTGTGGGATCTGCTGATCGGCAAGCTGCGCGTCTGGGGCCTGCCCACCTGGTCGATCGACGGCCTGTGGCCGGGGGTGACCGATGTCGCGCTGGTGAGCTTCGTGCTCTACCTGCTGCTGTTCGACCTCGTCGACTATGCGCTGCACCGCGCGCAGCACCAGTGGGGCTGGTGGTGGCAGCTGCATGCCGTGCACCACAGCCAGCGGCAGATGACGATGTGGTCCGACAACCGCAACCACCTGCTCGACGACCTCATCCGCGATACCGTGCTCGTCGGCGTGGCGCTGCTGGTGGGCGTGGCGCCGACGCAGTTCGTGGCCATCGTCGCCATCACGCAGCTGGTCGAGAGCCTGTCGCACGCCAACGTGCGGCTGTCGTTCGGGCGCATCGGGCAACGGCTGCTGGTCGGGCCGCAATACCACCGGCTGCACCACCGCATCGGCCTCGGTCACGAAAGCGGCGGCGCCGGCACCCTGGGCGGGCACAACTTCGCGGTGCTGTTTCCGGTCTGGGACATGCTCTTTGGCAGCGCGCGCTTCGACACCCGGTACGAGCCCACCGGCATCCGCGACCAGCTGCCCGAGGCTGGCGGGCGCGACTACGGTCGTGGCTTCTGGGCCCAGCAGGGCCTGGGCCTGAAGCGGCTGCTGCGGCAACTGCCGCTGCCGGGCCGCGGCGACGACCGGGCACGCGCCTAGCGACGAGGGCAGGGCGGCATGCGCGAGATGATCGACGCCACCTGGCGCGCACTGGCCTATTGCTGGCACCCGCTGGCGCTGCTGTGGGCGCTGCTGCCGCTGGGCCTGGCCGCCGGCGCGGTCTTCGGCCTGGGCTGGTATGGCTGGGAGCTGGCGGTGGCCGGCGCGCGGGCCCTGCTGGAGCGCACCGAGCTGCTGGCGGCGCTGTTCGACTGGCTCGAGGCCATCGGCGCCCCCGACCTGCGGCCGGTGCTGGCACCGATGCTGGTCGTCGCGCTCGTCGTGCCGGCCGTGGTGCTGGGCACGCTGCTGCTGGTGGTGTGGCTGCTGGCGCCGGCGATGGCGCGGCTGGTGGTGCGCCGGCGTTTCCCCGGCCTGCAGCGCAGCCCGGGTGCGGCCGGCAGCTGGAGGGCGCTGGGCTGGTCGCTGCTGTGCGCGCTGGCCGCGCTGCTGGCGCTGATCCTGAGCGTACCGCTGTGGCTGGTGCCGCCGCTGATCTTCGTGCTGCCGCCGCTGGTGTGGGGCTGGCTGTGCTACCGCGTGCTGTCCTTCGACGCGCTGGCGCGCCATGCCGATGCCGCCGAGCGCCGTTTCATCCTGCACCACCACCGCTGGCCGCTGCGCGCCGCCGGGCTGCTGTGCGGCGCACTGTGCGCACTGCCCACGCTGCTGTGGGCGGTGGGGGCTTCGGCGCTGGTGCTGGCGCCGCTGCTGATGCCGCTGCTGGTGTGGCTGTATACCGTGGTCTTCGCCTTCGCGACCCTGTGGTTCGCGCATTTCACCCTGGCGGCCCTGCACCGGCTGCGGCATGGCGCCGCAGCGGCCACCGCCGCACTCGAAAGGCCTGCCCTGGCATGACCGCTCCCCCGTTCGGCCTCATCATCGTCGGCGACGAGATCCTCTCCGGCAAACGCCAGGACAAGCACCTGCCCAGGGTGATCGAGATGCTGTCGGCGCGCGGCCTGGCGCTGGCCTGGGCCCGCTATGTCGGCGACGACCGCCCGCGCATCACCGCCGCCCTGCGCGAGGCCTTCGCCAGCGGCGACATCGTTTTCAGCTGCGGCGGCATCGGCGCCACGCCCGACGACCACACCCGCCAATGCGCCGCGGCCGCGCTCGATGTGCCGCTGGAACTGCACCCGGGTGCCAAGGCCCTGATCCAGGCGCGCATGCAGGACATGGCGCGCGAGCAGGGCCAGCCCTACGAACCCGAGCGGTCCGACAACCTGCACCGGCTGCAGATGGGCGTCTTCCCGCGCGGCGCCGCGCTGATCCCCAACCCCTACAACAAGATCCCCGGCTTCTCGGTCGGCGACGTGCACTTCATGCCCGGCTTCCCGGTGATGGCGCACCCGATGATCGAGGGCCTGCTCGACGGCCGCTACGCGCACCTGCATGGCAGCGGTGCGCAGACCGAGATGTCGGTGCTGGTCTTCGGCGCCATGGAAGCGACGCTGACGCCGCTGATGGAGCGCATCGAGGCCGGCCACCCCGGCATCAAGGTCTTCAGCCTGCCCAGCGTCGACCACCCGGTGCACGGGCGGCACATCGAACTGGGCGTCAAGGGGCAGGGCGACGCGGTTGCCGCCGCCTATGCAGCGCTGCGTGACGGTCTGGTCCAATTTGGTGCATCGCTTGGCCCTGAAACGGTGCGACAGCCGGCCATCGAGTGACCTGATCTGGTGCATCGGCTCGCCCGCGCCTGGCGGCACCCCATGCCGTTGCTGGCACGGATGCTGCTAAATTCCGGTGCGCATTTGGAGGGCCCCTTGTCCGTCGGGCCGCTGAAGGCCAATTCCAACCCACCCCGAGACGTTTCGTCCCACAGCCCCCGCTAGGAGATCCTCAATGGCAAAGACCGTTGCCGACGTGATGAAGATGGTGAAGGACAACGAAGTCAAATTCGTCGACTTCCGCTTCACCGACACCCGCGGCAAGGAACACCATGTGTCCGTCCCCGTTTCGCATTTCGACGAGGACAAGTTCAGCGCCGGCCACGCCTTCGACGGTTCGTCGATCGCCGGCTGGAAGGGCATCGAGGCCTCCGACATGCTGCTGATGCCGGACCCCGGCACCGCCAACATCGATCCCTTCTTCGACGAGCCGACGCTGATCCTGACCTGCGACGTGCTCGAGCCCGGCGACGGCAAGCCCTACGAGCGCGACCCGCGCAGCCTGGCCAAGCGCGCCGAGGCCTACCTGAAGAGCAGCGGCATCGGCGACGCCGCCTTCTTCGGCCCCGAGCCGGAATTCTTCATCTTCGACCAGGTCCAGTGGAACGTGGACATGTCGGGCTGCTTCGTCAAGATCAGCTCCGACGAGGCGCCCTGGAGCACCGGCGCCACGATGGAAGGCGGCAACATGGGCCACCGTCCGGGCGTCAAGGGCGGCTATTTTCCGGTGCCGCCGGTCGATACCTTCCAGGACATGCGCTCGGAGATGTGCCTCATCCTCGAATCGCTGGGCATCCCGGTCGAAGTGCACCACCACGAGGTGGCGGCGCAGGGCCAGAACGAGATCGGCACCCGGTTCAGCACGCTGGTGCAGCGCGCCGACTGGCTGCAGCTGCAGAAGTACGTCATCCACAACGTGGCGCATTCCTACGGCAAGACGGCGACCTTCATGCCCAAGCCCGTGGTCGGCGACAACGGCAGCGGCATGCATGTGCACCAGTCGATCTGGAAGGACGGCAAGAACCTGTTTGCCGGCGACGGTTACGGCGGCCTGAGCGAATTCGCGCTGCATTACATCGGCGGCATCATCAAGCACGCGCGCGCGCTCAACGCCATCACCAACCCCGGCACCAACAGCTACAAGCGCCTGGTGCCCGGCTTCGAGGCGCCGGTCAAGCTGGCCTATTCGGCGCGCAACCGCTCGGCGTCGATCCGCATCCCGTATGTGGCCAACCCCAAGGGCCGCCGCATCGAGGCGCGTTTCCCCGATCCCCTGTGCAACCCCTACCTGGGCTTCACGGCGCTGCTGATGGCCGGCCTGGACGGCGTGGAGAACAAGATCCACCCGGGCGAGGCCGCCACCAAGGACCTGTACCACCTGCCGCCGGAAGAGGATGCGAAGATCCCGACCGTGTGCTCGAGCCTCGAGCAGGCGCTGGAGTATCTGGACAAGGGCCGCGCCTTCCTGACCAAGGGCGGCGTCTTCACCGACAACTACATCGATGCCTACATCGAGCTGAAGATGCAGGAGGTGCAGCGTTTCCGCATGACGACGCACCCGATCGAGTTCGACATGTACTACAGCCTGTGACGGCGGGCCGGCCCGCGGGCCGGTGCATGCACGGCGAAGGGGCGGCCAGGGGCTGCCCCTTCTGCATTCGGGGCCACGCCCCCACGTGGGTCACAATGAAACCGTGGGCGGCCGTCGCGCCCATTGCCGGTGCACGTGCCGATGCAGGTGCCGGCGCTCGCCGTGAGGGATACCGATGAGCTTGCGTTCCATGGCCCGACTGACCGCGATGCTGCCGCTGCTGGCCGGCGCTGCACCACCGGTGCTGGCGCAGCCGGCCGCGGCCGCGTCGCAGGTCTATCGCTGCCCGGGGCCGCCGGTTCTCTATACCGATGCCATCTCGCCCAAGGAGGCGATCGAGAAGGGCTGCCGCACGATCGAGGGTACGCCCATCACCATCATCCAGGCGCCGCGCCCGCGCCAGGCCGCTGCGCCGGCCAACAGCGGCAACGCCAGCGGCGGCGCCGCGCCGCGGCCGGCCGCTGACAGTCGCGTCGACCCCAATGCCCAGCGCCAGCGCGACGGCGAGGCGCGCCGCATCCTGCTCGACGAGCTGAAGAAGGAAGAGGACAAGCTTGCGGCGCTGCAGAAGGACTACAACAACGGCGAGCCCGAGCGCCGCGGCGACGAGCGCAACTACCAGCGCTACCTCGACCGCGTGGCCGAGATGAAGGCCGCCATCACGCGCAAGGAGGCCGACATCTCGGCCCTCAAGCGCGAGATCGCCAAGCTGCCGGCACCGTGAGCCCCGCGGACCGCGACGGCTTCGAGGCCTTCGACCACCTGGCCACGATGGTGGCCGTGGTCAGCCCCGAGGGCCGCTGCCTGCGCGTGAATGCCACCCTCGAGGACATGATGGGCGTGTCGCGCCGCACGCTGATGCGCGGCAGCGTGCTCGACTGGCTGGCCGACCCCACGCCGTTGCGCGAGGCGCTGCGCCTGGTGGCCGACAACGAGGTCGCCAGCGGGCGTTTCGACGCCGTGATGCGGCGCCTGCCCCTGGGCAGCCTGGGCGGCCCAGGGGCCATGACCGGCCACGAGTGGCCGGTGCACGTGATCGTCAGCCAGATGGACCACCAGGGCGAGCGCGTGCTGGTCGAGCTGATCGAAATCGAGCAGCAGACGCGCCACGACCGCGAGGAACGCACGCAGGTGCAGTCGCAGGCCAACAAGGAACTGGTGCGCAACCTGGCGCACGAGATCAAGAACCCGCTGGGCGGCATCCGCGGCGCGGCCCAGCTGCTGCAGATGGAGCTGAGCTCGCGCGAGCTGACCGAATATACCCAGGTCATCATCCACGAGGCCGATCGCCTGCAGGCGCTGGTGGACCGACTGCTGGCGCCACACCGCCGCCCGCATGTGGTGAGCGACGTCAACATCCACGAGATCTGCGAGCGCGTGCGTTCGCTGATCCTGGCCGAATACCCGCGCGGCCTGGTGGTCGAGCGCGACTACGACGCCTCGCTGCCCGAATTCCGTGGCGACCGCGAGCAGCTGATCCAGGCGGTGCTCAACATCGCGCAGAACGCCACGCAGGCCCTCGGCGACCAGATCGAGCGCGGCGACGCCCGCATCGTGCTGCGCACGCGGGTGGCGCGCCAGGTCACCATCGGCAGGCAGCGCTGGCGGCTGGCACTGGAATTGCATATCCAGGACAACGGGCCGGGCGTGCCCGAGGCCATCCGCGATCGCATCTTCCACCCGCTGATATCGGGGCGCGAGGGCGGATCGGGCCTCGGGCTCACGCTGGCGCAGACCTTCGTGCAGCAACACCAGGGCACGATCGAATGCGACAGCGTTCCGGGCCGGACGGTGTTCAAGCTGCTCATCCCTTTGCCGTGAATCGCTGTCTTGAACGCTTGACCCCAGACCCCGAGCGAGTGCCGCAGCTGCATGAAACCCATCTGGATCGTTGACGACGACCAATCCATCCGCTTCGTGCTCGAGAAGGCGCTGATGCGCGAGCAGTTTGCGGTGCGCAGCTTCGCCCATGCACGCGACGTGCTGGCCGCGCTGGAGACCGACGAGCCGCAGGTGCTGGTGAGCGACATCCGCATGCCCGGGCTGTCGGGCATCGACCTGCTGACCCGGGTGAAGGCGCGGCTGCCGGGGCTGCCGGTGATCATCATGACCGCCTATTCCGACCTCGACAGCGCGGTCAGCGCCTTTCAGGGCGGCGCCTTCGAATACCTGCCCAAGCCCTTCGACCTGCCGAAGGCGGTGGAACTCATCCGCCGCGCCGTCGAGGAGAGCCTGCGCGAGGAGGTGAGCGACACCGCATCCGCGCCGGCGCCCGAGATGCTCGGCCAGGCGCCGGCGATGCAGGACGTCTTCCGTGCCATCGGCCGGCTCAGCCAGAGCAACGTCACCGTGCTCATCACCGGCGAGAGCGGCACCGGCAAGGAGCTGGTGGCGCATGCGCTGCACCGCCACAGCCCGCGCGGCGACCAGGGCAACAAGGGCCCGTTCGTCGCCATCAATACCGCGGCCATCCCCAAGGACCTGCTGGAGAGCGAGCTCTTCGGCCACGAGCGCGGCGCCTTCACCGGCGCGCAGACCATGCGCCGCGGCCGCTTCGAGCAGGCCGACGGCGGCACGCTGTTCCTCGACGAGATCGGCGACATGCCCTTCGACCTGCAGACGCGCCTGCTGCGCGTGCTGTCCGACGGCCAGTTCTACCGCGTCGGCGGCCACCAGCCGCTGAAGGCCAACGTGCGCGTGATCGCGGCCACGCACCAGAACCTGGAACAGCGGGTGAAGGAGGGGGCCTTCCGCGAGGACCTCTACCACCGCCTGAACGTCATCCGTCTGCGGCTGCCGGCGCTGCGCGAGCGGCGCGAGGACATCCCGATGCTGACGCGCCTGTTCCTCGCCAAGAGCGCGCGCGAGCTGGGTGTCGACGCCAAGCGCATCACCGACGCCGCGTTGCAGCGGCTGCAGGCCTTCGACTTTCCGGGCAACGTGCGCCAACTCGAGAATATCTGCCACTGGCTGACCGTGATGGCGCCGGCCCAGGTGGTGGAGCCCAAGGACCTGCCGCCCGAGCTGCAGCCGGCAGACCCTGCCATCGCGCTTGCCGCGTCGACGGCCGATGGCGATGCCGCGCGCGCGCCGGCCGCCGCCGCGGGCGCTGCGGTGCCGGCCGAACCCGCGCTGCCACCGCCGGGCGGCAACGGCGCCGGCCCTGCTGCGCTGGAGGGCGCCTGGCTGGGCGACCTCGAGCGCGAGGCCCGCCGCCGCCTGCACAGCGGTGAGACCGATGTCTGGGAGGCGCTGACGCGCCAGTTCGAGGGGCGGCTGATCCACGCCGCGCTCGAGATCACGCATGGCCGCCGCATCGAGGCCGCCCAGCGCCTGGGCATCGGCCGCAACACCATCACGCGCAAGATCCAGGAGCTGGACCTGGACAAGTAAGTCATCCGCCCGCGGCGCATTCCGGAATCACACTCAAGTCGGGTGCGCCGGCGGCCGATATGCGCCGCATGGACCTCGATTCGTCCGCGGCGGCATGTTCCACGTCGACCCCCTCAGCGCCTACCTGAACTGCGGGGTGGCGGCTCTGGTGGGCGCCGCGATCATGCGCGCCGCCGAGACCGACGACCTGCGGCTGCGCCGTGCGCTGCGCATCTGCGGCTGGGCACTGGTGACCCTCGGCGTGGGCCTGCTGCCGGCCGGGCTGGGTGCCGGCGCCGCCCATCCGGTGGCGCAGTTGTCGCTGGCCATCGGCAGCCTGGCGGGCGTGGTGCTGATGGCCCATGGCCTGGGCCAGGTGCAGGGGCGCGACATGCCCACGCGCTGGGTGTGGGCCTTGCTGGCCGGCCTGGGGCTGGTCCACGTGGCCGCGCTGGTGACGGGCCCGCTGATCTTCGGGCAGGTCTATGCGCTCGGCCTGGCCGCTACCGCCACGCTGATGGCCTGGCAGGGCCGCGGCTTCGTCGTCAGCCCGCGCAACCTGATCGAGCGCGGGCTCGGTCTGTCGCTGCTGCTGGTGGCCGCTTCGAGCTGGCTGCGGCTGGCCTTCACGCTCGCGTACATCGGGCCCGCGCGTGTCGACCTGCTGTACGTGCCGGTGCCGGTGTCGTCGCTGCTCGCGGCCCTGTACGGTGTGATGCCGATCACCATGGCCACGTTGCTGCTGACCCTGGTCAACGCGCGGCTGCACCAGCAACTCCACAGCCGCGCCACCACCGACGAGCTTACGGGCGCGCTGACCCGTCGCGCCCTGCGCGAGCTCGCTCCGGCGATGCTCGAACGCACGCCATCGCGGCAGGCCGAGGTGGCGGTGCTGATGATCGACCTCGACCACTTCAAGGGCATCAACGACAGCTGCGGGCATGCCGTCGGCGACCGGGTGCTGAAGATGGCGGCGTCGACGCTGCAGGTCAACCTGCGGCCCGATGCGCTGCTGGCGCGCTATGGCGGCGAGGAGTTCGTGGCGGTGTTGCCGATCGACGACCTGCCTGCCGCGCGGCGCGTGTCCGAGCGGCTGCGCGCAGCGGTGGAAGGCGTCGACTGGAAGCGGGCGGCCGGTCTGGACCGCGCCGTGACCGTCAGCGTCGGCGTCGCGCTGGCGGGCGCCGGCGAGACCCTGGACGCTGTGCTGCAGCGTGCCGACGAAGCGCTCTACCGCGCCAAGCGCGAGGGCCGCAACCAGGTGCAGGTCAGCCTGATGGCGGCCTGGCAGTCGACTGCTGCCGCGCCCGATCAGGCCGTGACGCCCAGCGTCACGATGACCGGTGCATGATCGCTCGGCCGCTCGTTGCGGCGCGGCGCCTTGTCGATGCTGCAGGCCGCCACCTGCGCACGCAACGCCTCGCTGACCAGCACATGGTCGATGCGCAGGCCCTGGTTCTTGCGAAAGGCCAGGTTGCGGTAGTCCCACCAGCTCCAGCTTCTGGGCGGCTGCTCGAAGAGGCGAAACGCATCGTGCAGGCCGAGGCCGAGCAGGGCCTGGAACTGCGCGCGTTCCTCGGGCGTGCAGTGGATCTGCCCGGCCCAGGCCACGGGGTCATGGACATCGCGGTCCTCGGGTGCGACGTTGAAGTCACCCATCAGCACCAGGCGCGGGTGCGCCGCCAGTTCGGCGCGCACCCACTCGCGCAGCGCGTCCTGCCAGCGCATCTTGTAGGCAAACTTTTCGCTGCCCGGCTCCTGCCCGTTGGGGAAATAGGCACCGATCGCGCGCACGCCGGCCACGCTGCCGGCGATCACGCGCGCCTGCTCGTCGTCGAAGCCGGGGATGTTGCGCACCACCTCGGCCGCCGGCTCGCGGCTGAGCAGGGCGACACCGTTGTAGGTCTTCTGCCCGAAGCACTGCGCCTGCCAGCCGGCGGCCGCAAACGCGTCGTGCGGAAACTTGTCGTCGGTGAGCTTGGTCTCCTGCAGCACCAGCACGTCGGGGCCGTGGGCGGCCAGCCAGTCCAGCACCTGCGGCAGCCGCACGGCGAGCGAGTTGACGTTCCAGGTGGCGAGTTTCACGGTGATTGCGCGGCGACAGGGACGATCGCCTTGCATGCTACAGGCAGCGCCACCGCGCCGCGGCCGGGGCTTGACGTTCATCGATAATTCCATAAACTTCGAAGCATGGAAGAGAAAACCGCCGTCCTTGCCCTCGCCGCGCTGGCGCAGGAGGCGCGCCTGCGCGTCTTCCGTGCCCTCGTCGGCGCCGCCCCCGACGGCATGACGCCGGGGGCCTTGTCGGCGCTGCTCGACGTGCCGGCGTCGACGCTGTCGTTCCACCTGAAGGAGCTGGTGCATGCCGGCCTGGTGAGCGTCGAGCGCGAGGGCCGCCACCTCTTCTACCGCCCGTCGGTCGAGCACATGAATGCCTTGCTCGGCTACCTCACCGACCACTGCTGCCAGGGCCGGTCCTGCGGGACCACCCGGTCGCGGCGGCGCACCACCTGCTGAACCCGAAAGACCGTCATGAAGCGCTTCCACGTTCACCTGCATGTCGATGACCTGGCCCGCAGCATCGGCTTCTATTCGAAGCTGTTCGCGGCCCAACCCACGCGCGTCGAGGCCGACTACGCCAAGTGGATGCTCGACGACCCGCGCCTGAATTTCGCCATCTCCACGCGCGGTGCCCAGGCCGGCATCGACCACCTCGGCGTGCAGGTCGACGATGCCGCCGAACTGGCCGAGCTGAAGGTCCGGGCCGAGGCCGCCGACCTCGCCCTGCTCGACGAGGGGCAGACGACCTGCTGCTATGCGCGCAGCGACAAGCACTGGCTCACCGACCCGCAGGGTATCGCCTGGGAGCAGTTTCACACGCTGTCCGACATCCCGGTCTTCCGCGAGGCGGCGCCGGCGGCCGCGGCGGCTTGCTGTGCACCCGGGCAGACCGCCCCGATCGCCGAGGCCGCCGCCTGCTGCACGCCCACGCCGCGCGGCAGGCCGGTGGCGGCGGCCGTCGAGTCCTCGTCCTGCTGCTGAACCGGCACGATGGCGGATGCCGTGCACAACGTCCTCTTCCTCTGCACCCACAACTCGGCACGTTCGATCCTCGCCGAGGGGCTGCTCAACGGCCTGGGTGCGGGCCGCTTCCGGGCCTTCTCGGCCGGCAGTCACCCGTCCGGCACCGTGCGGCCGCTGGCGGTGCAGACGCTGCAGGCCATGGGCATGCCCACCGCGGGCCTGCACAGCAAGGACTGGTCGGTCTTCGAACGGCCCGACGCGCCGCGGCTGGACTTCGTCATCACCGTGTGCGACCAGGCTGCGGGCGAGGTCTGCCCGCTGTGGCCGGGTCAGCCGCTGACGGCGCACTGGGGCGTGGCCGACCCGTCGGCGGTGCAAGGCAGCGAAGAGCAGCAGGCGCGCGCCTACCGCGACACGGCGCTGGTCCTCAAGCGCCGTATCGAACTGATGCTGGCGCTGCCGATGCCCACGCTGGACCGCCTGGCGATCCAGCATGAGGTGCGACAGATCGGAAAGGCCTGACCGTCATGGGCCTGTTCGAGCGCTACCTCACCGTCTGGGTCGGGCTGGGCATCGTCGCCGGCGTCGGCCTGGGGCTGGTGTGGCCCGCGGCCTTCCAGGCCATCGCCGCCATCGAAGTTGCGCATGTCAACCTGGTGGTGGCGGTCTTCATCTGGGTGATGATCTACCCGATGATGATCCAGATCGACTGGACGGCGGTAAAGCATGTCGGCCGGCGGCCCGGGGGCCTGGTGCTGACGCTGGTCGTCAACTGGCTCATCAAGCCCTTCACGATGGCGGCACTGGGCGTGCTCTTCTTCCAGCACGTCTTCGCGCCCTGGGTCGATGCAAAGTCGGCCAGCGAATATATCGCCGGCATGATCCTGCTGGGCGTGGCGCCCTGCACCGCGATGGTATTCGTGTGGAGCCAGCTGGTGAAGGGCGACGCCAACTACACGCTGGTGCAGGTGTCGGTGAACGACCTCATCATGGTCTTCGCCTTCGCGCCCATCGCCGCCTTCCTGCTCGGCGTCACCAACATCACGGTGCCGTGGCAGACGCTGGTGCTGTCGACCGTGCTCTACGTCGTGCTGCCGCTGCTGGCCGGCATGGCGACGCGGCGGCTGCTGCAGGCGCGGTCGGCGCACGCGGTGGGCGACTTCGTGGCGCGGCTCAAGCCCTGGTCGGTGGTCGGCCTCATCGCCACCGTGGTGCTGCTGTTCGGCTTCCAGGCCGGCACCATCGTCGCGCAGCCGCTGGTCATCGCCATGATCGCGGTGCCGCTGGTGCTGCAGAGCTACGGCATCTTCGCCATCGGCTGGGTGGGTGCCAGGCTGATGAAGCTCCCGCACGAGATCGCCGGGCCGGCGTGCCTGATCGGCACCAGCAATTTCTTCGAGCTTGCGGTGGCAGTGGCGATCTCGCTCTTCGGGCTGAATTCCGGGGCGGCGCTGGCCACGGTGGTCGGCGTGCTGGTCGAGGTGCCGGTGATGCTGTCGCTGTGCTGGCTCGTCAACCGCAGCGCCCCCGCGCGGGCACTGGCGCCGGCCTGAGGCATTGCCGCGCGATGGCCCGGAGCTGCCGCCCATGAGCGAGGCACCCGCGTTCAACCGCCGCCGCGGCGTGGTCGTCGCCGCCCTGGGATCGGCGCAGACGCTGGCCTGGGCCTCGTCGTATTACCTGGTGGCCCTGCTCGCGGCGCCGATGGCGCGTGAATTGAACCTCGGCACGCCCACCGTCTTTGCGGCCTTTTCTCTGGCGCTGGTGGTTTCGGCCGCCGTCGGTCCGCTGTCGGGGCGTCTGATCGACCGCTTCGGGGGGCGCCCGGTGCTGATGGCGACCAGCGGCCTGTTCGCGCTCGGCCTGCTGGCGCTGGGCCTGGCCCAGGGCCCGTGGACGCTGTTTGCGGCCTGGGCGCTGGTGGGCGTGGCGATGGGCAGCGGGCTCTACGAGGCGGCCTTTGCGGCGCTGGTGCGCCTGTATGGACAGGGCGCGCGCAACAGCATCACCGGCATCACCCTCATCGCCGGCTTTGCCAGCACGGTGGGCTGGCCGCTGACCGCCTGGCTGGAGGCCCGCTACGGCTGGCGCGGGGCCTGCTTCGCCTGGGCCGGCCTGCACCTGGTGCTGGGGCTGCCGCTCAATGCCGGGCTGCCGGCTGCCGCTGCCGCCGGGGCGCCTGACGCTCCGGCACGGGCCGATGCGCCGGCGGCCGCCCCCGCGCTGCCGGCCGCAGACCCGCTGCCGGCCGCGCAGGCGGGGCGCACGGCCGGGTTGCTGGCCTTCGTCTTTGCGGCCACCTGGTTCGTCAGCACGGCGATGGCCACGCACCTGCCCGCCTTGATGCAGGCCGCCGGCGCCAGCCTGGCGGTGGCCGTGGGCGTGGGGGCCCTGATCGGCCCGGCGCAGGTGGCGGGCCGGCTGCTCGAATTCGGCTTTCTGCGCCGCGTGCACCCGCTGCTGTCGGCGCGGCTGGCGGCCGTGATGCACCCCCTGGGCGCCGGTGCGCTGCTGCTGGCCGGGCCGGCCGTGGCGCCGCTGTTTGCGGTGATGCACGGTGCCGGCAACGGCATCATGACCATCGCCAAGGGCACACTGCCGCTGGCGCTGTTCGGCGCCGCCGGCTATGGCGCACGCCAGGGCTGGCTGATGATGCCGGCGCGTGTGGCGCAGGCCGGGGCGCCGTTCCTGTTCGGGCTGGCCCTGGCGCATGGGCAGGCCCGGGCGCTGTGGCTGTCGGCCGGGCTGGGTGTGGCGTCGGCTCTGGCCCTGCTGCTGGTCAGCGCGCCGCCGGCTCCGCCCGCCGGCCTGCGACCGGCACAATCGAACCTGCCATGACACACCCGCGCTTCACCGATGCTTCGACCATCGCCCCGCCGGCCTGGGTCGGCAACCGCCGCCGGGCGCTGGCGGCCCTGGCGGCTGCCGGTCTGGGCGCGGTCGATGCGCGGGCCCAGACGCCGCCGCGCGACGAGGCCCGCGCCGGCCCGCTGCCGCCGCTGGGCACGCACATCGAGCTGCCGGAGCTGACGCTGCTCGACGGCAGCGTGCTGCCACCGGCCGCCACCCAGGGGCTGGTGGTGGTGCTGTACTGGTGGGCCAGCTGGTGCCCGTTCTGCGCCGTGCAGTCGCCCTTGATGGACAGGCTGCGGCAGGCACAGCATGCGCGCGGCCTGCGCCTGATCGGCCTGTCGATCGACAAGAAGCCCGAGGACGCGCTGGCCTACCTGCAAAAGCGGGGCTACGGCTTCCCGTCGGCCTGGGTCACGCCGGCCGTCGAACGCGCGTTGCCCAAGCCCAAGGGGCTGCCCGTCACCGTGGTGCTGGGGCGCGATCGGCGGGTGGTGATGAGCGAGGCCGGGCAGTTGTTCCCCGAGGATGTCGATGCGATCGCGCGCTTTCTCTGAGCACCCCCAGGGCCGGGCTTCGCCCAGCCCGCCCCCCGCGGGGGTCAAGCAAAGTGGCAAAGCCACATTTGCTCGAGAGCGCGGGGCCCGGGTCACCGCCGCGCCCGCGGTGCATGGCTGCGCCAGCGGCCGTCCATCCATGGGCCGCGAGGAGCCTGCATGAAGCCCCTGTCGATCGTCTGGAAGCGCCTGGTCACCGAGGGCCAGACCTGCCCACGCTGCGGGTCGACGCAGCACAACGTGAGCGCCGCCGTCGCCACGCTCGAATCGGTGCTGGGGCCGCTGGGCATCCAGCCGGTGCTGCACACCGAGGCCATCGACGCCGCCGCCTTTCGCGCCGCACCGGCCGAGTCCAACCGCATCTGGATCGACGGCCAGCCGATGGAGGCGTGGCTGGGCGCCAGCGCCGGCAACAGCCCCTGTTGCGAGGTCTGCGGCGACCTGCCCTGCCGCACGATGGAGCTCGACGGCCACACCTACGAGGCCATCCCCGAGGAGCTGATCGTCAAGGCCGCGATGATCGCCGCCGCGCGACGGATCGGCCCGCAGGCGTCGGCGCCTGCGTCCTCGTGCTGCCCGACGTCATGCGGCTGCCGGTGACCGCGCTGCGGCGCCGGTGGCCCGACCGGCGCGCGCACTGGCCACACGCATGAACGCGTTCCTGCGCCTGATCGAGGGCGGCGCCGGCAACCTGGCGGCCTACCTGGCCGCGCATGTGCTGCTGTGCCTGCTGCCGGCCTTCTTCATCGCCGGCGCGATGGCGGCGCTGATCCCCAAGGCCAGCATCACGCGCTGGCTGGGGCGCAGCGCGCCGCACCACGTGTCGTATCCGGCCGCGGCCGCCGCGGGCTCGTTGCTGGCCGTGTGCTCTTGCACCATCGTGCCGCTGTTCGCCGGCATCTACAAGAAAGGTGCCGGGCTCGGACCGGCCATCACCTTCCTCTTCTTTGCGCCGGCCGGCAACGTGATGGCGCTGGCCTATACCGGCAGCATCCTCGGCGCCGAGTTTGCGTTCGCGCGCTTCGTGCTGTGCCTGCTGTTCGGCATCGGCATCGGCTTGCTGATGGCGCTGATCTTCTGGCGCGACGACGCCCGTCACGACGCACTGACCGACACCGCCTTTGCCGAACGGGCGCGCATCGGCGGGGCGGCGCTGGGCCTGCTGCTGTCGCTGGTGGCGGTGCTGATCGCCGGCACGCTCAAGCTGTCGCTGCTGAATGCCAGCGTCGTCTCGGTCACGCTGCCGCTGCCCGGTGCCGAAGCCTGGCAGGCCACGCTGCTGCGCTGGGTGCCCTTCGATGCCGCCAAGGGCGAGGAGGGCGTCAGCGTGCAGGGCTCGCTGCTCATCGTGCTGCTGCTGGCGATCGCGCTCACCGCCTGGAAGGGCCTGGAGAATATCGTCGAGGGCGCCAACCGCTGGACCTGGCTCACGCTGGGCCTGGCCGCGGCCACGCTGCTGGTGGCGGCGATGCGGCTGACGCCGCACAGCGGGGGGCTGGATGTCGCGTTCACCGGCCGCGTGCTGGCCGTGGGCGCGGCGCTGTGGGCCGTGCTGCACCATGCGCGGCGGCTGGACGCCGATGCCTGGCGCGCCTGGCTGTGGGAGTCGTGGCGCTTCGTCAAGCAGATCTTCGTGCTGCTCGTGGTCGGCGTCTTCGTCGTGGGCATGGTGCGGCAACTCATCCAGCCGGCGTGGATCCAGAACCTGGCCGGGCGCAACGACCTGATGGCCAATGCGGTGGCGGTGGTCTTCGGCGTCTTCATGTACTTCCCGACGCTGGTCGAGGTGCCGGTGGCGCGCATGTTCCTCGACCTGGGCATGCACCCCGGGCCGCTGCTGGCCTACCTGATGGCCGACCCGGAACTGAGCCTGCAGAGCATCCTGATGGTGGCGGCCGTCATCGGCCGGCCCAAGACGGCCGCCTATGTCGGCCTGGTGGCGATCTTCAGCGTCGTCGCCGGCCTGCTCTACGGCGCCTGGGTGGACGGCGTCAACGCGGGCTGGGTCGCGGCCGGCCTGCTGGCCTTTCTGGGCGCACTCGCCGCTCTGATGGCCTGGATGATGGCGCGCCGGCGGCGCCCGGCCCCGACGCAGGTGTGACCGCACACGACAAGGAGAACGACGATGAAGACCGTGAAGATCCTGGGCTCCGGCTGCGCCAACTGCCGCAAGCTCGAGGCGGTGGCACGCGAGGCCGCCAGCAGCGCCGGCATCGCGGCCGAATTCCTGAAGATCACCGACATGGACGCCATCCTGGCCTACGACCTGATGTCGACACCGGGGCTGGTGATCGACGAGAAACTGGTCAGCAGCGGGCGCATCCCCACACAGGCCGAGGTGCGGCAGTGGCTGGCGGCGTGATCACCATGGGCTACGACGCGGCGGGCAAACGCCGCCGGTAGCTGACGAAGCTGTAGCCGAAGTCATTGGGCGGCAGCGCCTGGTGGCGCTCGCGCGCCACCTCGTCGAAGGCCGCGCGCGGCCAGTCGGGGAAGCGGCTGTCGCCGTCGAAGTCGCGCTCGATCTCGGTCAGCAGCAGTTCGTCGGCACGCGGCAGCGCCAGCGCATAGACCTGGGCACCGCCGATGACGAAGACGCGCGGCGCATCGGCCACGCGCGCCAGCGCTTCGTCCAGCGTGGCCACCCCCTCGGCGCCGGGTGCCTGCCAGCCGGCCCGGCGCGTCAGCACCAGGTTGCGGCGGCCGGGCAGCGGGCGGAAGCGCGCGGGCAGCGAGTCCCAGGTGGCGCGGCCCATGACCACCGGCGCGCCCATCGTCACGGCGCGGAAATGCTTCTGGTCCTCGGGCAGCCGCCAGACGAGGTCGTTGCCGTGGCCGATGACGCCGTTGCGCGCCACCGCGGCGATCAGCGTGACGACGGGCCGGGGCATGCCGCTACACCGCCACCGGTGCCTTGATCACCGGGTGGTGCTGGTAGTCCTGCACCTCGAAGTCCTCGTACTGGTAGTCGAAGATCGACGGCGGCCGGCGCTTGAGCTCGAGCACCGGGTAGGGGTAGGGCTGGCGCGCCAGCTGCGTGCGCACCTGCTCCTCGTGGTTGCTGTAGATGTGGCAGTCGCCGCCGGTCCAGATGAAGTCGCCCACGTCCAGGTCGCACTGCTGGGCCAGCATGTGCGTCAGCAGCGCATAGCTGGCGATGTTGAAGGGCACGCCGAGGAAGATGTCGGCGCTGCGCTGGTAGAGCTGGCAGCTGAGCCGGCTGCGGGCCGACGGCGAGCCGCCGGGCGCGACGTAGAACTGGAAGAACGCGTGGCAGGGCATCAGCGCCATCTGCGGCAGGTCGGCCACGTTCCAGGCACTGACGATGATGCGGCGGCTGTCGGGGTTGGTCTTCAGCTGCTCGACCACCTGCGCGATCTGGTCGATGTGGCCGCCGTCGGGGGTGGGCCAGCTGCGCCACTGCACGCCGTAGACCGGGCCGAGGTCGCCGTCGGGGCCGGCCCATTCGTCCCAGATCGTGCAGCCGCGCTCCTGCAGCCAGTTGACGTTGCGCCCGCCCTGCAGGAACCACAGCAGCTCGACGATGATGGCCTTCAGGAAGACCTTCTTGGTGGTGACGAGCGGAAAGCCTTCGTTGAGGTCGAAGCGCATCTGGTGGCCGAAGACGCTCTTCGTGCCGGTGCCGGTGCGGTCGCCCTTGGCCACGCCATGCTCGAAGACATGGCGCATGAAGTCTTCGTACTGGCTGCGCACGGGACGGGTGGCGGGCAGGGAAGGGCTCACGTCAGAAGGATCCGAAGAGGGTGTCGAGCGCAGCCTGCACGTCGGCGCGGGCATCGCGCAGCTGGGCCACGGGCTTGCGCAGTTCCGAGGTCGGCACCGCGCCGATGGCGGCGGTGTCGAGCACGACGCGGTCGTCGCCGACGCTGACCAGCGGGTGCAGGTCGCGGGCGCGCGGGCCGAAGGCCGACTCGCGCCGCAGCGGGATCACCACGCGCGTCTGCAGGCCGCTGATGTAGTCGTTCTGCACATCGAGGAAATAGGGCGTGAAGCGGCGCTCCGCGCTGTCGGGGTTGAGGTAGACCTCGAAGCGCGCCATCAGCGCTCCTTCATGAACGTCCGGTAGCGCGCCAGCGGCAGGCCTTCGCGCGCGATGCGGGCGTTGTAGTGCTCGATGGCTTCCTTGTTCTCCTCGTTCCAGCGCTCCCAGTAGCGGCGCTGCACCTCCTGCGCCAGCAGGGCATCGACCGTGGCCGAGACATTCATGCCGAGTTCACGGGCCATGTCCAGCACTGCCGAGTTCAGGCTCAGGTTGGTGGCGCGCCTGGGCGCATCGTCGATCCGACGCATGGTGGAACTCCATTTAACATGCGCATGAATTATGCCTGTTCGAACTGCATCGCCGCCAACCTCGCATACAGGCCGCCGCGCGCCACCAGCTCGGCGTGCGTGCCCTGGTCGACGATGCGGCCACCGTCCAGCACCACGATGCGGTCGGCGCGCAGCACGGTGGCCAGGCGGTGGGCGATGACGAGCGTGGTGCGGTCCTTCATGGCCGCCTCCAGCGCCGCCTGCACCATGCGCTCGCTCTCGGCGTCGAGCGCGCTGGTGGCCTCGTCCAGCAGCAGCAGCGGCGGGTTCTTCAGCATCGCGCGCGCGATGCTGATGCGCTGGCGCTGGCCGCCCGACAGCCGCACGCCGCGTTCGCCGAGGAAGGTGCGGTAGCCCTCGGGCAGCGCGCTGATGAAGTCGTGCGCATACGCGGCCCTGGCGGCGGCGATGACCTCGTCGTCGCTGGCCTCGGGGCGGCCGTAGCGGATATTTTCCAGCGCGCTGGTCGAGAAGACCGTGCTGTCCTGCGGCACGATGCCGATGCGGCCGCGCAGTGCGGCCAGCGCGGCCTCGCGCACCGGCACGCCGTCGATGCTGACCGTGCCCTGCTGCGCGTCGTAGAAGCGCAGCAGCAGCTGCAGCACCGTGCTCTTGCCGGCGCCGCTGGGGCCGACCAGGGCCACCGTCTCGCCCGGGCGCACGTCGAGGCTGAAATCCGCCAGCGCCGCCGTCTGCGGGCGCGACGGGTAGTGGAAGCCGACATGCTCGAAGCGCAGCGCCGAGCCGCCGGCTGTTGCCGGCAGCGCACGCGGCCGCGGCGGGTCCGCCACCGGCGACTGGGCCGCCAGCAGCTCCATCAGCCGCTCGGTGGCGCCGGCGGCGCGCAGCAGGTCGCCATAGACCTCGGACAGCACCGCCACCGAACTGACGAGGATGATCACGAAGACCACCGTCTGCCCCAGGTGGCCGGCGCTGATGTCGCCGCGCAGCACCGCCTGCGTGCCCTGGTACAGGCCCCACAGCAGCGCGCCGAAGGTGGCGGTGATGATGAAGCCGACCAGTGCGGCGCGCACGCGGGTGCGCTTCTTCGCGGTGTCGAAGGCGCTCTCGGTGCTGGCGTCGAAGCGGGCCGCCTCGCGCCGCTCCTGCACGTAGCCCTGCACCACGGGGATGGCATTCAGCACCTCGGCGGCGATGGCGCTGGAATCGGCCACGCGGTCCTGGCTGGCGCGGCTGAGCTTGCGCACGCGGCGCCCGAAATACAGGCTCGGCAGCACCACCAGCACCAGGATGCCCAGCACCTGCGTCATCACGTAGGGGTTGGTGACCACCAGCGCCAGCAGCGCGCCGATGCCCATCACGGCGTTGCGCAGGCCCATGCTCAGGCTGCTGCCGACCACCGTCTGCACCAGCGTGGTGTCGGTCGTCAGCCGCGACAGCACCTCGCCGGTCTGCGTGGTCTCGAAGAATTCCGGGCTTTGCCGCACCACATGGCGGTAGACGGCATTGCGCAGGTCGGCGGTGATGCGCTCGCCGAGCCAGGTCACCATGTAGAAGCGCAGGGCCGAAAACAGGCCGAGCGCGGCGCCGACGCCGAACAGCGCCAGGAAGTGCCCGCGCAGCGCCATCACGCGCTCGCCGGGGTCGGCGGCGACCAGGCCCTGGTCGATGAGCGCCTTCAGCGCAACCGGAAAGGCCAGCGTCGTCACCGCCGCCAGCACGAGAAACAGCACGGCCAGCGCGATGCGGCCGCGGTAGGGGCGGATGAAGGGCAGCAGGCCGCCGAGCGCACGCACCGGGCGCTTGTCCTGGCTGCGGTCGGAAGGCCGGGCGGGAGCCGTCAGGGCAGGGGAATCCATGCCCCGAGTGTAGGCAGCCCGCTGCCGCTGCCCCCGCAAGGGGCCGGATGACCCACCGGGGCCGCCGCGCGCCACCCCGCATTCGAGGCGCTACTCAAGACCGGTCCGGATGTGGTCGAATAGGGTCCATCCACAGTCCTCGCCATGTCGCGCCTGCCCGATCCGTCTCCTGCGCCCCGCACCCCGCGACGGCTGGCGCTGCCGCTGCGCTGGTGGCCGCTGTCGAAGGCGTCGGCGATCGGGTTGGCCGCCGCGGCGTCGCTGGCCGGCGCGGCCGTGGCCTGGCTGCTGTTGCGACTGACCGCGCCCGGTGCGGTGACGCCGATGGTGGCGGCCGTGGCCGGCGCACTGGTGGCCAGCCTGCCGCTGGGCCTGTTGCTGGTGAAGACCGCGCGTGAGCTCGAGCGCGCGCGCGCGCTGGCCCTGTCGGCCGGGGCGCTCGACCCCGTCACGGGTGTCTCCAGCCGCGACGCCTTTCTCGTGCTGGCCGAGCGCGAATTCGCGCGCTCGCGCCGCTATGGCATCGGTGCGGCGCTGCTGCTGGTCGACGTCGACCGCTTCCGCCGCCTGGTCGAAGGCCACGCGGGCGACGCCGGCGACCTGGTGCTGCGCGAGATCGCGGCCAGCACCCAGGCCACGCTGCGCGGTGCCGATGCGCTGGCCCGCTTCGGCCATGCACAGCTGGCGGTCTTCCTCGCGCATGCCGACCCGCTGGGTGCGCTCGACGTTGCCGAGCGCATCCGCGAACGCATCGAACAGCTCGAGATCGCCTGGCACGAACAGCGCCTGCGCGCCACCGTCAGCGTGGGCGTGGTGCTGATGCGCCCGGCGCACCTGTCGCTGCAGGCGGTGATCGACGACGCCGAGGCCGCGCTCGGTGCCGCGCGGCACGCCGGCGGCAACTGCGTGCGCGCGGCGCCGATCGACCCGCGCCGGCTGGCGCAGGGCTCGCCCGGGCCCTCGGTCGGCGACAAGCAGGCCGGCGGGTCCTGATGCCGATGCGGCCGCCCCGCTACAGCCGCAGCGTGCCGGCGTAGCCGGTCAGTTCCAGGTAGCCCAGGCCGATCCGGCGCCCGCCGCCGTCGAGCAGTTCGCTCAGGCCCTCCCAGTACAGCGTACCGGTGCCCTGGCGGCTGTCGAGCTCCTGCGCGTCGAGCAGCGCCCGCACGGCGAAGGCCCCCGCCGGCGTGACCACCTGCCAGGCCAGCGGGTAGTCGGCGCCGGTGACGGGGCTGCGCCAGCGCCGGCCGGGGGTCCAGCGCACCGCGTCGGCGCCGAAGATCGTCAGCGCGCCGGCGCCGCTGCGATGGCTGCCGCCAGCCCACAGCGCCGAGCCGTCGCGCCGCCGCAACTGGAAGGCGGTGAGGGCGCCACCGTCGAAGAGGTTGAAGCCGATCCAGTCCCAGCCCACGGCATCGGTGGCCAGGATTTCGTCGCTCCATTCGTGGTCCAGCCAGGCGCGGCCCTGCGCCTGCAGCCGGCGGCCGGCCGTCGTGACGGTGGCGCGCGCGGCCAGCTGCGGCTCGCTGTAATAGTGGCTGGCGTGGCGTTCCTCGGGCCCCTTGCGCGAGAAGCCGGCCTCGCCCTGCAGCAGCAGCGGCTGCGTGCGCTGCAGCGCCAGGTCCAGCGACCAGGGTTCGCGCACGTGGCGGCTGTCGATGCGGGCGCGCCAGCCGTCGCCCTCGCGCGCCATCGTCCAGGGGCCGATCCAGACGCGGGCGTCGTCGGTCGCGGCGCCGGCCTGTGTCGAGTTGCCGGCCGCCGCCTCGCCGTTCCAGCGCACGATGCGCCGGTCGTGCCAGTGGCGGCCGGCGGCGAGGTCGGTCACCGCCGCATGCGCGAACAGCAGGTGGCGCGGCGCCAGCCGGCCCGGCAGGTCCTGCGCCAGGCCGGTGCGGCTGCGGAAGAAGGTGACCTGGAAGCCGTGGCTGGGCGCCTCGGGCTGGCCCAGCCAGCCGGTGGCATACCACCACTCGGTGCGCGCGCCCGGGTGCGCGCCATGGTCGCGCGGGAAGACCAGCGGCCGGCCACGGCGCACGGGATCGGCATCCGTCGCCGCATGCCCCGCCGACGGCAGCAGCGCCGGCAGGCCGCCCAGGGCCAGCAGCAGGTGGCGGCGGCGCGGGCTCACCAGTCCTCCTTCACCGCCAGCACCGCCGAGCGCGACACCGCGTGCCGCGCCGCCAGCGCCGCGGTGCCGATGCCGGTGACCAGCACCGCCGCGCACAGCGCCGCCAGCCGCCCGGCGGGCAGCGACAGGTCCATCGTCCAGTGGAAGCTCTGCGGGTTGACGACGAAGACCAGCACCAGGCTCACCGCCAGCCCCAGCGCCAGCCCGATGGCGGTGCCGGCGGCCAGCCAGGCGGCAGCTTCGCCGGCCACCACGGCCAGCACCTGGCGGCGCGTCAGCCCCAGGTGCGCCAGCAGGCCGAATTCCTTGCGCCGCGCCAGCACCTGCGCCGACAGGCTGGCGGCGATGCCGACCAGCCCGATGCCGATGGCCACCCCCTGCAGGTAGTAGGTGACGGCGAAGCTGCGGTCGAAGATGCGCAGCGAAACGCTGCGCAGCTCGGCCGTGGCGGCAAATTCCAGCATCGCCGGGTCGGGCAGCAGCGCGCGGATGGCCGCCTGCAGTGCCGGGCTGTCGGTGCCGGCGTCCAGCCACACCGCCAGCTCGTTGAGCCGGCTGTCACCGCTCAGGCGCCGGTAGGTGGCGTGTTCGATGACGACGGTGCCGAACTGGCGCGCGAAGTCGCGCCAGACGCCGCGCACGCGCACCGTCACCGGGTGACCGGCCGTCAGCGGCAGGGCCAGCGTGGTGCCCGGCTGTGCGCCATACAGCGAGACCATCGCCTCGCTGACCCAGACGCCGATCTCGCCCGGCGCCGCCGGGGCCACCGGGCCCTGCAGCGGCAGCTCACGCTCGGGCTCGGTCAGCGGCCGTGCGATCAAGGCGACGGTCGGCCGGCCCGGTGCCAGCGTCAGCGCGCGCACGCGGTGGGCCTGCACACGCTGCACGCCGGGCAGCGCCGCCACCGCGGCCGGCAGCTCGGGGCCGAACCAGGCCTGCTCGGCGGTGCTGCCGGTGGCCGTGCGGCCGTACAGATCGGCCGGCAGCACGCCGTCCAGCCAGGCCGAGACGCTGTCGCGGAAGCTGGCTACCATCACCGTCAGGGCCACGCTCAGCGCCAGGCTGGCCACCACGCCGGCCACCGCGGCGCTGGCGGTGGCGCGCTGGTGGTGCGCGCGGCGCCGCGCCAGCAGCACCAGCGGGTGGCGCTCGCCGCCGCGGCCGCGCAGCAGCAGCTGCACCGCTGCCGGCACCAGCGCCACGCCGCCGAAGAGCAGCGCCGCCACCGAGCCGTAGGCCGCCAGCGGCACGCCACCCACCGGCGGCAGCAGCGCCAGGCCGCCGCCGGCGGCCAGCAGCCCGAGGCCGACCCCCGGCGACAGCGCACGGCCGCCGCCACCGCCCAGGCCCTTCAGCGCCTGCGCCGGCGCCAGCCGCTCGGCCTGGCGCGCCGGCAGCCAGCCGCCGGCGACTGCGGTGGCCACGCCCAGCACGAAGCACAGCGCGGCGACGAGCGGGTCGATCCGCAAGGATGGCTCCACGCCCGGGAAATAGCCGCCGCCCAGGTCGCCGCCCAGCAGCCGCAGTGCCGCCCAGGCCATCGCCGTGCCCAGCAGCAGCCCCGCGGCGCTGCCGGCCGCGCCCAGCAGCGTGCATTCGGCCAGCACCAGGCGGCGGCGCTCGACCGCCGTCAGCCCCAGCACGCCCAGCAGCGCAAAACCCGGCGTGCGCTGCGCCACCGACAGCGAGACCACCGAAAAGACCAGGAAGCCACCGACGAACAAGGCCACCAGCGCCAGCACCGTGAGGTTGACGCGGTAGGCGCGCGACAGCGTCGACAGCCGCTGCCCGGTTTCGTCGGCGCCGGCGGCGCGCACGCCGGCGGGCAGCGCGAGGTCGCGCAGCACATCGTCATGGCGCTGGCCGGCGGCCAGCCGCAGGTCGATGCGCGACAGCCGGCCGGCGCGGCCGAACAGCGACTGCGCCGCCGCCACGTCCATCACCAGCAGCGGCGGCCCGCTGGCGGCCACATGGCCGGCCAGGCGCAGCGTCTGCCAGGCCGGGCCCTGCTGCACGCGCAGCGGGGCGCCGTCGGCCAGGCCCAGGCGCTGGCGTGCGCTGGCATTGGCGAAGACGGCGCCGGGGTCGAACGGCACCAGCCGGTCCTCGCCGTCGGCCGGCTGCGGCATCAGCTCCGGCGCCACCGCGGCGACCTGCAGCGCATCCACGCCCAGCACACGCAGCGCCACGCGGCGGCCGTCGGCGGCAGCGGCGTAGGTGTCGACCTCGAGCACCGGGCTGGCGTGGCGCACGCCCGGGTGCAGCGCGATCGGGTCGAGCAGGGCGTCGTCCAGTCCATCGCCGTCGGCGCGCAGGCTGAGGTCGGGCTCGCCATTGGCGGCGCGCACCGCGGCGCCGAATTCCGACAGCGCCGACTCGTTGATGACCTGCACCGAAAAAGCCAGCGCCACGCCCAGCGCCACCGCCAGCATCACCAGCGCATGCCGCCAGGGGTGGTGCTGCCATTCGCGCCGCACCAGGGGCAGCAGGCGGATCAGCGAGGGGTCGCGGGTGGCTGCGGGCATGGCGGTGGCATTGTGGCGGCCGCGACGAACCGCCGCCGGCGCCTTGCCGGCAACCAGGGCGCGCGGCAGGGTCGGTGGTCGCAGCGGTCACCGAGGCATGCGGATCGCCGATGTCCAGCGCAGTCGATGCCGGTTGACACCAGGCGCGGGCGTGCCGACGATCGCGGCACGACAGGAGGTGCGGCATGAACCCGGCGGCAGGCGTGACCCTCTCCGCGGACGAACAGGTGGCCCGCATCTTTGCGTGGCGTCGCGGCTTCAATGCCATGCACCTGATCGACCTTGGCATCCGTCTCGGTCTCTTCAAGGCGCTGGCCGAGCATCCCGGCCAGACGGAGGCCGAGCTGGCAGCGGCGCTCGGCCTCCATGCGCCCTATGTCCAGGTCTGGTGCACCACGGCCTACAGCCTCGAGCTGCTCGAGGCCGACGAGCGCGACGGCTTCCGACTGGCGCCGCATGTCGACGGCATGCTGGCGAATGAGGCACACCCGCGCTACCTGGGTGGCTACGTGCGCCTGGGCACCGAGTTCGCCACCGACGACTACCGGCGCGCGGCAGTGGCGTTCCACACCGGCGCGGTCACGCCCTACCAGGGCCGCAGCCGGGAATTCGCGCAGGCGGTGACGCAGGCGATCGCGGGCGTCAATGTGATGGTGGCGCGCAAGATCCTGCCCGGCCTGAGCGGATTGGCCGAACGGCTGCGTGCCGGCGGCCGGCTGCTCGAAGTCGGCTGCGGCACGGGGTTCATGCAGCTGCAGCTGGCACGCGCCTTCCCGCAGGCCCGCCTGACCGGAGTCGACATCGATCCCACCGGCCTCGATGCCGCGCGCGCGGCGGTGCGGGCGGCGGGCCTGGACGAGCGCATTGACATCCTCGAAGGCGATGTGGGCCGCGTCGTGCCGGCAGCCAGCTTCGACCTCGTGCTGATGGTCGAGGTGCTGCACGAAATCGACCCTGCGCTGCGCGCCGACGTGGTGGCCGCCTGCGCACGCGCGCTGGTGCCCGGCGGCTGGCTCGTGATCGTCGACGAGACCTATCCGTCGACCCTCGATCAGGCTCGTCAGGCGCCGTACCGCTTTGCACTGCAGACCGGGCTCGAGGAGCTGATGTGGGGCAACGTCGTGCCCACGCGCGAAGAGCAGGAGCGGCTGCTGCGCGGCGCCGGCTTCGACGGCCCGATCGAGCGCTCGCTGTTCGGCGAGGGATTTACGCTGCTGGTGGCGCAGCGCGCGGCCTGACCGGCGGCACCACGCGGCAGCTCAGTCAGGCCGACCGGAAGATGCCCGCGGGCGTCAGCCGCAGCACGCGGTCGGCGCGCGCGGCGGCGGCAGCCGAATGCGTGACCAGCAGGCAGGCGGCGCCGGCGCCGTGCACCTGCGCGCGCAGCAGGTCGAGCACACGCTCGGCGGTGGTCGGGTCGAGGTTGCCGGTGGGCTCGTCGGCCAGGATCAGCCCCGGCCGGTGCACGCAGGCGCGGGCGATGGCCACGCGCTGCAGCTGCCCGCCCGACAGCTGCGCCGGCTGCCGCGCACCCAGGCCGGCCAGGCCGACGGCAGCCAGCATCCGATCGACGCGCGCCGCATCGGGCCGGCCCAGCAGCAGCAGCGGCAGCGCCACGTTCTCGGCCACGCTCAGGTGCGGCAGCACGTGGAAGGCCTGGAAGACGAAGCCCAGCCGCGCACGCCGCAGCCGGGCACGGGTGTCGTCGTCGGCCAGCGCCAGGTCGACGCCGTCGACCACCAGGCGGCCCTGGTCGGCCCGGTCCAGCCCGGCGATGCAGTTGAGCAGGGTCGACTTGCCGACGCCCGATTCGCCCAGCAGGGCGACAAATTCGCCCGCCTGCAGGTCGAGGCAGACGTCGTGGAAGACGGCGACGTCGCCGTAGCGCTTGCCCAGGCCCTGGATGTGCAGCATCAGTCGGTGCTCCGGCCGGCGGCGGCCAGCAGCGCGTTGCGCGAGCGCGGCAGCACATCGGGCGCGTCGCAGGCCACCACGGTGCGGGCCATGCCGCGCAGCCAGGTCAGCTGGCGTTTGGCAAGCTGGCGCGTGGCGGCGATGCCGCGCGCCGCCAGGCTGGTGGTGTCGCCGCTTTCCAGCGCCTCCCACGCCTGGCGGTAGCCCACGCAGCGCATCGACGGCAGCCCGGCGTGCAGGTCGCCGCGCGCGCGCAGGCGCTGCACCTCGTGCAGCAGCCCGGCGTCCAGCATGGCGGCAAAGCGTTCGGCGATGCGCTGGTGCAGCCAGTCGCGCGAGTCCGGCTCCAGCGCCACCAGCGGCCAGGCGGCGGTATCGGCCGCGCGCGGGCCCTGCTGCCAGCCCGACAGCGGCCGGCCGCTGAGCGCATGCACCTCCAGCGCGCGCTGGATGCGCTGCGCATCGGCCGGCGCCAGCCGCGCGGCGGTGACGGGGTCGATCCGCGCCAGCTCGGCATGCAGCGCCGGCCAGCCCTCGCGCGCCGCGCGGGCGTCGAGTTCGCGCCGCAGCGCGGGGTCGGCCGGCGGCATGGCGTCGATGCCTTCGCGCAAGGCCTTGAAATAGAGCATCGTGCCGCCCACCAGCAGCGGCAGGTGGCCGCGCGCGCGGATCCCGGCCGCCAGCCGCGCGGCGTCGGCGACAAATTGCGCGGCCGAATAGGCCGCCGTCGGCTCGAGGAGGTCGATCAGGTGGTGCGGCACCTCGGCGCGCTCGGCCGCGCTGGGCTTGGCGGTGCCGATGTCCATGCCGCGGTAGACCAGGGCCGAATCGACGCTGATGACCTCCACCGGCCAGCGGCTGCCCAGGTGGCGCGCCAGGTCCAGCGCCACCGCCGTCTTGCCGGCGGCGGTGGGGCCGGCCAGGCACAGGCCGCGAAGCGGACTTTCGTCGGACCTGCCCTGCAAACTCATGACCTGCCCAGCCGCCGCACCAGCGTCCACGCCACCGCACAGGTCAGCAGCGACCACAAGCCCACGCCATAGGCCAGCGGCCGCACCGTGCCGTCGAGCGCCGCGCCCAGCCACAGGCCGATGCCGAAGGCCACCGCCGCCAGCACGAAGCCGGCCAGCGCCGCCGCGGCACCGGCCTGCTCGGGGAAGGGCCCGACGGCGCCGGCCTGGCTGATCGGCTGGTGCACGCCATGGCCGAGCGCGAACAGGCACTGCGGCAGCGCGATCGCCCACGCCGACTGCACGCCCAGGGCCGCCGGCAGCGCCATCGACAGGCCGCCGGCCAGCGTGAACCAGGCGCCGCGCTGGATGGCACCCACCGGGCCATGCGCCACCACCCAGCGCCGGCAGACGAAGGTGCCGGCGATATAGGCCAGCGAGCCGCTGCCCAGCAGCAGCCCGTAGGCCGCCGGCGACAGGCCCAGCACGTCGATATAGACGAAGGACGAACCCGCCAGCATGGTGAACAGGCCGCCATAGGTGCAGCTGGTCAGCAGCGCCCAGGCGACGAAGACGCGGTGGCCGGCGATGTGCCGCCAGGCCGCCAGCAGCGGCCCCGGCCGCGTGGCATCGGGGCGCAGCCGGCGCGCCGTCTCGGGCACGCGCCAGGCCACGAAGGCCAGCACGCCGGCACCTGCCAGCGCCACCGCCACCAGCGTGGCGCGCCAGCCGGCCCAGGCGGCGATCGCGCCACCGAGCGAAGGGCTGGCGATCGCCAGCAGGCCGAGGCCGCTCATGCCCCAGGCCATCACGCGGGCGCCCTCGTAGGGTTCGTAGAGGTCACGCAGCAGCGCGCGCGCACACACCACGGCGGCGGCCATGCCCAGGCCCTGCAGCATGCGCCAGGCCACCAGCCATTCGACGCTGCCGGCCAGGGCGCCGCCCAGGCTGGCCGCGGTATACAGCGCCAGCCCCCACAGCAGCACCGGCCGGCGGCCGACGCGGTCGGCCACCGGGCCCCAGACCAGCTGGCCGAGGCCGAAGGCCAGCAGCAGCGCGGCCATCGTCTGCTGCGCCATCGTCATCGACGCGCCGAGCGCACGCGTGAGCTGCGGCAGCGCCGGCAGGTAGAGGTCGGTGGTGACCGGCTGCAGGCCCAGCAGCAGCGCCAGCGCCAGGGCGGCCTGGGCACGGCTCATCGGGGCGGGCGCGGCAGGGCTAGACGAAACGCTCGTGCTCATCCAGGTAGCGCCATTGCCCCACCGGCAGCGGGCCGAGCACCACGCTGCCGATGCGCACGCGCTTGAGTCCCAGCACCTCCAGCCCGACCAGCTCGCACATGCGGCGGATCTGGCGCTTGCGCCCCTCGCGCAGCACGACGCGCAGCTGGTCCTCGTTCTGCCAGCTCACGCGCGCGGGCCTGAGCGGCACGCCGTCGAGCTCGAGCCCGTGGCGCAGGCGTTCGAGCTGTTCGTCGGGCAGGCGGCCGTCGGGCGCATCGCCACGGTAGGCCACGCGCACCAGGTATTCCTTCTCGACGCGCGTCTCGTCGCCGATCAGCAGCTTGGCGATGCGGCCATCCTGCGTCAGCACCAGCAAGCCGGTGGAGTCGATGTCCAGCCGACCGGCCGGCGCCAGCGCGCGCAGCTGCCCGGGGTGCCAGGTCTGGCGCGAGGGGTCTTCGCGCCAGCGGTTGTCGGGGCGGATCAGCACCGCGGCGGGTTCGTGGCCGTCCTCGGCCTGGCCGCTGACATAGCCCACCGGCTTGTGCAGCAGGATGGTGACGCGCCGCGCCTGCTGCACTTGCGCCCGCGGGTCGATGGTGATGACGGCGTCGGCGCGCGCGCGCTGGCCCAGCACCGCCATCTGGCCGTCGACGCGCACCCAGCCGGCCGCGATCCATTCGTCGGCCTCGCGGCGCGAGGCGATGCCGCGTAGGGTGATCAGCTTGGACACGCGCTGGCCTTCGTCGGCCGTGCCCTGCAGCGCCGCGGGCGGCGCTGCAGGGCGGGCCTCGGGGGCCGGCGCGGTGCCGGGCGGCCTGCGTCGCGGCGGTCACCACGGGGGCCGGGGCGCGGGTGCGGGCGCGGCGGCCGCGGCGGGGGTCGGGCGCGGACCGGCCGGCCGGTCGGCATCCGGGCCGGCGGGGCGGGCCGAGGCGGGCGGGCGCCGGATCGGCGCCGCGAGGCTCGGCCTCGCGCCGGCCGGGCGGGTGCGCGCCGGGTTCGCGTGCCGGCGGCATCGGCGCACGGCCACCACGCACCGGGCGCCGTTGCGGGTCACGCGGTGCGGCGCTGGGGTCGAGGCTGATCTTCTTGCGGTCGGACATGTGCGGCCGATTGGATCACGACCCGGGCGGGTCACACCGCCACGTAGCGCCCGGGCTTGTGGTTGACGGCGAGCGCGAAGTTCAGCGCCGCCGCGCCCAGCACCGACAGCCCCAGCCGGCGTGCGTCCAGCCAGGGCGTGGCGGCCAGCAGGATGGCCAGGTCGATGCCCATCTGCACCTGGCCGGCGCGCCAGCCGCGGTGTTCCTGCAGCCACAGCACCAGCACGTTGAGCCCGCCCAGGCTGGCCTGGTGGCGAAACAGGATGAGGAAGCCGGCACCGGCCAGCAGCCCGCCGCCGATGGCCGCGAACAGCGGGTGCACCTGCTGCAGCACCACCCAGTGCGGCAGCGCTTCCGTCAGCGCCGCCAGCAGGCCCACGGCGACGAAGGTCTTGACGGTGAAGCGCGGGCCCATGCGCCGCCAGGCCAGCGCGTAGAAGGGCAGGTTGAGCAGGAAGAACACCAGCCCGAACGACCAGCCGGCGGCGTAATGGGCGACGAAGGCCATGCCCGCGGTGCCGCCGGTCACCATGCCGGCGTGCCTGAACAGCGTCACGCCCAGCGCCACGAACAGCGTGCCGGTGACCAGGGCCTGCGCGTCTTCGAGCAGGCTGTGACGGGGTGCCGTCGAAGCCGTCATTCGGTGACGCCGCCGATGAAATATTTGATGACGCCCTTGGCGACAAAACCCACCAGCCCGAAGCCCAGCGCCAGGAAGAGCACGAAGGTGCCGAAGCGCCCGGCCTTCGATTCGCGCGCCAGCTGGAAGATGATGAACACCATGTAGAGCATGAACGCGCCGACGCCGAAGGTCAGCCCGAACTGGGCGATCTGCTCTTCGCTGTAGCCGAACATGGCCGGGCGTCAGGGTTGGGGCTCGAGGCCCGTGGTGTCGACGAGGTCGCGGTAGGCATGCCAGCTGGCATGCGCCAGCCAGGGCACCACCACCACCAGGCCGACGAGCAGGGTGAGCATGCCCAGCAGCGTCAGGCCCATGATCAGCGCCGCCCACAGCGCCAGCGGCAGCGGGTGTTCCATCACCACGCGCCAGCTGGTGAAGACGGCCGCCAGCACGCTGACCTGGCGGTCGAGCAGCAGCGGAATGGCGACCACGCTGGACGCGAACACCGGCGCCGCCAGCAGCGCGCCCAGCATCAGCCAGGCCTCGAACAGCCAGCCTGTCGGCGCCAGCACCACCACGTGCAGGAAGTCGGCCGGCTCGTCGACCGGTGCGCCGGCAAAGCCGGTGATCAGCGAGGCCGAGGTCAGCACCCAGCCGGTGCCGGCCAGCGCCAGCAGCAGCCCGAAAGTGACGAGGCGGCCGTCGTCGGGCTTCCACACGCGCAGCGACGAACGCCAGGTGGGCTGTCCCCCGCGCGCGAGCTCCCGGCTCACCGCATACAGCCCGGTGGCGACGACGGGTGCCACCAGCAGGAAGCCGCTGAAGGCACCGGTGAGCAGCCAGAAATGCTCGTGGGCCAGCCCGATCAGCAGCGCGCCGAAGACGAAGACCGCCAGCCCGTGCAGCAGCCCGGGTCCGGGGCAGCGCAGCAGGTCGCGCCAGCCGCGCGCCAGCCAGCCCAGCGGCCGCAGGGCCGGGATCGGGCGGACCGAGAAGGTGCGGGATTCGGCGAGCGCCCGCGTCGTGCGCCATTGCATGGGCTTGCATCCTGCCCGCGCATCGGCCGCGGGTAAATGATCGAAGTCAAGGGGCCGGGGTCGGGCCCGGGTTCGGGTTCGGCAGGGGCAGCGCGATCAGCGCCTGCGCCGCGGCGGCCATCTCGGCGGCATCGCCGCGCGCCAGCTCGATGCGCGGCGCGGCGTCCAGGCCGGGGTAGCTGCGCTGCATCGAGCGCTCGTACAGCGGGTCGTAGTGCTCGCTCATCAGCGCGCCGATCAGCGCGGGCCAGCGGCCGGCGCGCGCCAGCGCCTGCCATTGCCCGACGCGCTCGTGCCCCTGCAGCTCGACCAGGCCGTCGAGCAGCCGGCACAGCGGCTCGGGATCGATCGTGCGGTTGCGGTAGTCGTCGAGCAGCAGCGCGATGCGCGCCGCGTCGGCGGTGGCGATGCGCACCGGCTGGCCCTGGCCGTGCATCGCCGCCAGCAGCGCCGCGGGCACGCGCAGGCTGCCGATCCTGGCGCTTTCGCTTTCCACGAAGATCGGCCGCGCCGGGTCGAAGGCCGACAGGGCATGCCAGACGCGGGTGTCGAAGCACTTCTGCGACGGCTGCGGCAGCCCGGGCATCGCGCCCAGGATGGAGCCGCGGTGGTGGGCCAGGCCTTCGAGGTCCAGCACCTGCGCGCCGGCCTCGTGCAGCGCCTGCAGCAGCCGCGTCTTGCCGCTGCCGGTGCGCCCGCACAGCACGCGGCAGGTGAAGCGCGCCGGCAGCGCGTCGAGGTCGGCGCGCACGCGGGCGCGAAAGGCCTTGTAGCCGCCCTGCAGCTGCGCGGTGCGAAAGCCGATCTGCGCCAGCACCAGCGCCAGGCTGCCCGAGCGCTGGCCGCCGCGCCAGCAATAGACCAGCGGCCGCCATTCGCGCGGCTTGTCGTGCACCTGCGCCTCGACGATGGCGGCGATGCGCCGCGACACCAGCGCCGCGCCCAGCTTGCGCGCCGCCAGCGGCGAGGTCTGCACATACAGCGTGCCCACGAGGTGGCGCTCCTCGTCGTCGAGCACCGGCCAGTTGACGGCGCCGGGCAGGTGGTCCTCGGCAAATTCCGCTGGCGAGCGCACGTCGATGACGGTATCGAAGCCGGCATCGGCGGCCAGGGCGTCGCCGATCGCCACCTGCTGCACGCCCTGTGCCATCAGGCCCCCGCTCCGACCGCGTCCAGCAGTTCGGTCTCGATGCGCAGCTGCGCCTTGGGCTGCTGCAGCGCCGGGCCGTCGACGAGGAAGGTGTCCTCGACACGTTCGCCCAGCGTGGTGACCTTGGCCAGCTGCAGGTTGATGTGGTTCTTGGCCAGCACGCGGGCGATGGCGTAGAGCAGGCCGGTGCGGTCGCTGGCGGTGACGGTGAGCAGCCAGCGCTGCGCACGCTCGTCGGGGGCGAGCGTGACGCGCGGCACCACCGGGAAGGACCGAACGCGCCGCGACACGCGGCCGCGGCCGGGCTCGGGCAGCGCGCCGGTGCTGGCCAGCGCCTGCGCCGCCTGCGTCTCCACCAGCGAGATCAGCGCGCGGTAGCCGCCGGCGTCGTCGCTGTCGAGCCGGTTGCTCACCACCTGGAAGGTGTCGAGCGCATAGCCGGCGCGCGTGGTGTGGATCTTGGCGTCCTGGATGCCGAAGCCGGCGCTGTCGAAATAGCCGCAGATGCGCGCGAAGAGGTCGGGGCGGTCGGGGCAATAGACCAGCACCTGCAGGCCGTCACCCACGGTGGAGGGCCGGGCGCGAACGATCGGCACCTCGGTCCGGATGTGGCGCCACAGCGAGCGCGCATGCCAGGCGATGTCGCCGGCGTCGTGGCGCGCGAAATAGCTCACCTCGAGCGTCTTCCACAGCGGTTCCTCGGTGCCGGGCAGCGCCGACAGCAGCGCCAGCTTCTGTCGCGCCTCCTGCTTGCGCGTCTCGATCTCGGCATCGAGATTGGGCTTGGCGCCACCCAGCGCACGCAGCGTCAGCCGGTACAGGTCTTCCAGCAGCTTGCCCTTCCACGCATTCCACACCTTGGGGCCGGTGCCGCGGATGTCGGCCACCGTCAGCAGGTAGAGCGCGGTCAGGCGCCGCTCGCTGCCCACCAGGCTGGCGAAGCGGCCGATGACTTCGGCGTCGCTCAGGTCCTCCTTCTGCGCGATGCGGCTCATCGTCAGGTGGTGGCGGACGAGAAATTCGATCAGCTGCGCATCGGTGCGCGGGATGCCGTGCTCGCGGCAGAAGCGCCGCACCTCGCGCGCGCCCAGCTCGCTGTGGTCGCCGCCGCGGCCCTTGGCCACGTCGTGGAACAGCGCCGCCACATACAGCACCCAGGGCGGGTCGAAGCCGGCGGCGAGCTGGCTGCAGAAGGCGTACTCGTGCGCATGCTCGGGGATGAAGAAGCGGCGCACGTTGCGCATCACCATCAGGATGTGCTGGTCCACCGTATAGACGTGGAAGAGGTCGTGCTGCATGCGTCCGACGATGCGGCGGAAGACCCACAGGTAGCGTCCCAGCACGCTGGTGGCGTTCATCTGCCGGAAGGCGTGCGTCTGCCCCTTGGGCTGGCGCAGGATGTCCATGAACAGCTCGCGGTTCAGCCCGTCGCGGCGGAACCCGGCGTCCATCAGGTTGCGCGCGTTGTACAGCGCGCGCAGCGTGCGTGCACTCAGTCCCTGCAGGCCCGGCGTCTGCTGGTAGACGAGAAAGGTCTCCAGGATGGCGTGCGGGTTGTCCTGGTAGAGGTCGTCGCGCGCCACCTCCAGCATGCCGCCGCGGTCGAGGAAGCGGGCATTGATCGGGCGCATCGGCGCCGCCTCGCTGCCCATGATGCGTTCCTCGATGTTGAGCAGCAGGATCTGGTTGAGCTGCGACACCGCCTTGGCCGCCCAGTAGTAGCGGTGCATCAGCACCTCGGAACTGCGCTGGCCCTTGGTGGCCTGCAGGCCGAAGCTCTCGGCCACGGCGGTCTGCAGGTCGAACACCAGCCGGTCCTCGCGCCGGCCCGCCACCACGTGCAGCCGCGCGCGGATGAGCTTGAGCAGACCCGCCTGCTTGTGCAGCTGGCGGGCCTCGAAGGGCGTCACCAGCCCCTTGGCCGCCAGCTGGCGCCAGGTGCGGCCCAGGCCGGCCGCGCGCGCCACCCAGATCACCACCTGCAGGTCGCGCAGGCCGCCCGGGCTTTCCTTGCAGTTGGGCTCCAGCGCATAGGGCGTGCCTTCGTACTTGACGTGGCGCTGGCGCATCTCCAGCGTCTTGGCGCGCAGAAAGGCCTGCGGGTCCATGGCGGCGTCGGTGGCGCGCTGGAACTGCCGGAACAGCCGGCGCTCGCCGCACACCAGGCGGCTTTCCAGCAGAGCGGTCTGCACGGTCTGGTCGCGCTGCGCCTCGGCCACGCAGTCGGCGACCGTGCGCACCGACGAGCCGATCTCCAGCCCGATGTCCCAGCAGGTGGTGACGAACTGCTCGACGGCGGCCCGGTGGCCGTTGCCGTCGACGCTGTCGCCGGGCAGCAGGATGAGCACGTCGACATCGGAGGCCGGAAACAGCTCGCCGCGGCCGTAGCCGCCCACGGCCACCAGCGCCGCGTCGGCGGGCATGCCGGCATGCCGCCACAGCGCGGCCAGGCTGGCGTCGACATGGCGCGCCAGCGCGCGCAGCAGCGCGGCGGCGGCCGAGGCATTGGGCCGCCCGGCGACGAAGCCGTCGAGCAGCGCGGCCTTGCCGTCGCGCACGCGCTGCCGCAGTGCGGCCACCGCAGTCAAGGCAGGCGCCGTCTGCGCCGCGGCGCTCATCGCCGTCAGGAGGTGGCCGGGGCGGGCACCGGCGCATCGGCGCCGCCCGGGCCCGCCGGCGCACGCGCGCCGCCGTAACCCAGCGGCACGAAGGCCGGCGGCGGCGGGCTGCCGGCCGATACCGTCAGCACCTCGTAGCCGGTGTCGGTGACGAGCACGGTGTGCTCCCACTGCGCCGACAGCGAACGGTCGCGCGTGACGATGGTCCAGCCGTCGTAGGGACGGCCGCCCTTGCGGTCTTCCTTGATGTCGCGCTTGCCCGCGTTGATCATCGGCTCGATGGTGAAGATCATGCCGGGCACCAGTTCTTCCAGCGTGCCCGGGCGGCCGTAGTGCAGCACCTGCGGTTCCTCGTGGAAGCGCGCGCCCACGCCATGGCCGCAGAATTCGCGCACCACCGAATAGCCGGCATGTTCGGCGAAGCTCTGGATGGCGTGGCCGATGTCGCCCAGCCGCGCGCCGGGCCTGACCTTGACGATGCCCTTCCACATGGCTTCGAAGGTGATCTGGCACAGGCGCCGGGCGGCGATGCTGGCTTCGCCGACGATGTACATGCGGCTGTTGTCGCCATGCCAGCCGTCCTTGATGACGGTGACGTCCACATTCAGGATGTCGCCGTTCCTCAGCGGCCGGTCGTCGGGGATGCCATGGCAGACGACATCGTTGAGCGAGGTGCACAGCGACGCCGGATAGGCCGGGTAGCCCGGCGGCTGGTAGCCCAGCGTGGCCGGGATGCCGCCCTGCACCCTGACCATGTGCTCGTGCGCCAGGCGGTCGATCTCGCGCGTGGTGATGCCGGCCTGGATGTGCGGCGTCAGCATGTCCAGCACCTCGGACGCCAGGCGTCCGGCCAGGCGCATGCCTTCGATCTCGGCGGCCGTCTTGATGGGAATGGGCATGCCGCGATTATTCCATCGGCCGCCTAGAATCCCGGTTTGCCTTGACCCTGCCGGGATCTCATGTCGTCGACGCCCCTCCATCTGTTGCACTTCGAGGGCGGCGATGCGCTCCCCGCCTTCCGCGCGCAGGCGCTGCGGGCGCGCCTGCAGGCGGTGTGCCCGCGCGTGGCGTCGGTGGCGGCGCGCTTCGTGCACTGGGTGGCCTTCGACGCAGCACCGGCGCCGTCGACGGTCGACAAGCTGGCGGCCCTGCTCACCTACGGTGACGCCTGCACCGGCCGTGCGGCGGGCGAACTGATCGTCGTCATGCCGCGCCTGGGCACGGTATCGCCCTGGGCCAGCAAGGCCAGCGACATCGCGCGCAACTGCGGGGTGGCGGTGCATCGCGTCGAGCGTGTCGTCGAATACCGGCTGACGCTCGACAAGCGCCTGCTCGGGGCCGCCAGGCCCCTGTCGGCCGACGAGCGCGCCGCGGTGGCCGCGCTGCTGCACGACCGCATGACCGAGAGCGTGGCCTTCGAGCGGGAGGCCGCTGCGCACCTCTTCGATGCGCAGCCGGCGCCGCCGCTGGCGCACGTGGACGTGCTCGGCCGCGGCCGCGAGGCCCTGGAGCAGGCCAATGGCGAATGGGGCCTGGCGCTGGCCGACGACGAGATCGACTACCTCGTCGAGGCCTTCCAGGGCCTGGGCCGCAACCCCGCCGACGTCGAGCTGATGATGTTCGCGCAGGCCAACAGCGAACACTGCCGGCACAAGATCTTCAACGCCCGCTTCACCATCGACGGCGTGGAGCAGCCGCACTCGATGTTCGGCATGATCCGCCACACCGAGAAGACCAGCCCGCAGCACAGCATCGTCGCCTACAGCGACAACGCCGCGGTGATGGCAGGCGGCCCCGTCGAACGCTGGTTGCCCGAAGGCTTCACCAACGCGCCGAAATACGGCGCTCGCCACGGGGTGGCGCATGTGCTGATGAAGGTGGAGACGCACAACCACCCGACCGCCATCAGCCCCTTTCCCGGCGCCGCCACCGGCGCCGGCGGCGAGATCCGCGACGAAGGCGCGACCGGCCGCGGTGCGCGGCCGAAGGCGGGTCTGACCGGCTTTTCGGTGAGCAACCTGCACTTGGCCGGAACGGACGAGCCCTGGGAGCGCCAGCCCGTCGGCAAGCCCGGGCATATCGCCGGCGCGCAGCAGATCATGACCGAGGGGCCGCTGGGCGGCGCCGCCTTCAACAACGAATTCGGCCGTCCCGTGCTCGGCGGCTATTTCCGCGTCTTCGAGCAGGCCGTGGCCGGCGTGCAGCGCGGCTACCACAAGCCGATCATGATCGCCGGCGGGCTGGGCAGCATCAGCGCCGGGCAGACGCACAAGAAGCCCTTCGGCGCCGGCACGCTGCTGGTGCAGCTGGGCGGGCCGGGCATGCGCATCGGCATGGGCGGCGGTGCCGCCAGCAGCATGGCCGCCGGCACCAACACCGCGGCGCTGGACTTCGACAGCGTGCAGCGCGGCAACCCCGAGATCCAGCGCCGCGCGCAGGAGGTCATCAACCACTGCTGGGCGCTCGGCGACCACAACCCCATTCTGGCCATCCACGACGTCGGCGCCGGCGGCATCAGCAACGCCTTCCCCGAGCTGGTGGACGGCGCCGGCAAGGGCGCCACCTTCGACCTGCGCCGCGTGCCGCTGGAGGAGAGCGGCCTGGCGCCGAAGGAGGTCTGGTGCAACGAAAGCCAGGAGCGCTATGTCCTGGCGATCGACCCGGCGCTGCTGCCGCTGTTCGAGCAGATGGCCGCGCGCGAACGCTGCCCCTTCGCCGTCGTCGGTGTCGCCCGCGACGAGCCGCAACTGGTGCTGGAAGACGGCCCGGGTGGCGAGCGCGTGATCGACATGCCGATGGAGGTGCTGCTGGGCAAGCCGCCGCGCATGCACCGCGACGTGGCGCGCGTGGCGCGCAGCGAGGCGCCGCTGGACCTGACGGGCGTGAAGCTCGACGAGGTGGCCCTGGCCGTGCTGCGCCACCCCACGGTGGCCAGCAAGCGCTTCCTGATCACCATCGGCGACCGCACGGTGGGCGGCCTGAGTCACCGCGACCCGATGGTCGGCCCCTGGCAGGTGCCGGTGGCCGACGTGGCGGTGACGCTGGCCGATTTCAGCGGCTTGCGCGGCGAGGCGATGTGCATGGGCGAGCGCACGCCGCTGGCGGCGCTGGACGCGCCGGCCTCCGGCCGCATGGCGGTCGGCGAGGCCATCACCAATCTGCTGGCGGCACCGATCGAGCTGAGCCGCGTGAAGCTGTCGTGCAACTGGATGGCCGCCTGCGGCGAGCCGGGCGAGGACGCGGCGCTGTACGACACGGTCAAGGCCGTGGGGCTGGAGCTGTGCCCCGCGCTCGGCATCGGCGTGCCGGTGGGCAAGGATTCGCTGTCGATGCGCACGCGCTGGAGCGACGGTGGCAGCGTGAAGCAGGTGACGGCGCCGGTGTCGCTGATCGTCACCGCCTTCGCGACGCTGGACGACGTGCGCGGCACGCTCACGCCGCAGCTGCAGCCGGGCGACACCACGCTGGTGCTGGTCGACCTGGGCCAGGGCCGGCGGCGCCTGGGCGGGTCGATGCTGGCGCAGGTGAGCGGCCAGTTCGGTGACCAGGTGCCCGACCTCGACGACCCGGCGCAGCTGAAGGCGCTGGTGGCCGCCATCAACGATCTGCGCGCGCAAGGCCGCATCCTGGCCTACCACGACCGCAGCGACGGCGGCCTGTGGGCCTGCGTGTGCGAGATGGCCTTTGCCGGCCACCGCGGCGTGAGCCTCAATGTCGACATCCTCGTCACCGACAGCGACGGCATCGCCGACAGCCGCGCCGAATACGGCGACTCGAAGAACTGGGCCACGCAGGTGTCCGAGCGCCGCAACCAGCTCACGCTGGAGGCGCTGTTCAACGAGGAGCTCGGCGTCGTCATCCAGGTGCCGACCGCGGTGCGCAACGAGGTCATCGCCACGCTGCGTGCGCATGGCCTGTCGCGCCACGCGCATTTCATCGGCAAGCCCAACGATCGCGGCGTGATGGAGGTCTGGCGCGACGCCCGATGCGCGTTCAGCGCGCCGCTGCACGACCTGCACCAGGCCTGGGACGCCGTGAGCTGGCGCATCGCGCGCGAACGCGACAACCCCGATTGCGCCGATGCCGAACATGCCGCTGCCGGCGCGGTCGACGACCCGGGCCTGCATGTTCACCTGAGCTTCGACCCCGCCGAGGACATGGCCGCGCCGATGATCGCCACCGGCGCGCGGCCGCGGATCGCCATCCTGCGCGAGCAGGGCGTCAATTCACAGGTCGAGATGAGCTACGCGATGGCGCTGGCCGGTTTCGACACCTTCGACGTGCACATGTCCGACCTGCAGGCCGGGCGCGCGCGCCTCGACCCGTTTCAGGGGCTGGTGGCCTGCGGCGGCTTCAGCTATGGCGACACGCTGGGCGCGGGCGAGGGCTGGGCGCGCTCGATCCTCTTCAACCCGCAGCTGGCCGAGGCCTTCGCCGCCTTCTTCGACCGGCCGGATACGCTGACGCTGGGCGTGTGCAACGGCTGCCAGATGCTGGCCGCGCTGTCGCCGCTGATCCCGGGCACGCAGGACTGGCCACGCTTCACGCGCAACCGCAGCCAGCAGTTCGAGGCGCGGCTGTCGCTGGTGGAGGTGCTGGCCAGCCCCAGCCTCTTCTTCACCGGCATGGCCGGCAGCCGGCTGCCGATCGCGGTGGCGCATGGCGAGGGGTATGCCGATTTTTCGCAGCGCGGCGATGCGGCCCGGGTGCAGCGCGTGATGCGCTTCGTCGATCACCAGGGTCGCGCCACCGAGGCCTACCCTTTCAACCCCAACGGCAGCCCGGAAGGCCTGACGGCCGTGACCACCGCCGACGGCCGCGTGACGGCGCTGATGCCGCACCCCGAGCGTGTCTTCCGCAACGTGCAGCTGAGCTGGAGCGGCGGCGACATCGGCGCGCCGAGCCCGTGGCTGCGCCTGTTCCGCAACGCGCGACGCGCGCTCGCCTGAGCGACCGTTTCAGAGCGCCGTCAGAAGCGGTCGATCAGGCCGCGCTGCAAGGCCGATTCGGGGTTGGCGCCGGCGTCGCGCACCCGCTGCATCGCCACCGGCGTGGGCGCACCCAGGCGCCTGAGCAGGCAGGCGGCGGCGGTGCCGGTGCGGCCGATGCCGGCCGCGCAGTGCAGCAGCACGATGCCGCCGCCGCGTACGGAGTCCGCAAGCTCGTCGATCGCGCTTCGGTAGTCGTCGAGCGCCGCCGCCAGGCCGAAGTCCTGCATCGGCAGGTGCGTCCAGCGAAAGGGCAGCGTCGCCGCGCCGATGGCCGCGGCGTAGGCCGGCGACAGGCGCTGGATCTCGAACATCGGGTTCAGGCACAGCACCTGCTGCAGCCGCCGCTGGCGGGCCTCGTCGAGAAAAGCCTGCCAGGGCTCGAACCGGCCCGGCATCGACGCGAGCCAGACCTGGCCCGGCCCCGGTGCCGGCAGTTCGAGCGCCCTGAACGGCATCGCCCGGTCAGTGTGCCGCGGCCGACCCCTGCCACTGCTCGATGCCGGCGATCGCCCAGTTGCGGCTGCCGTCGGCCGGCTTGACCAGGTGCCAGACCTCGTCCACCGCCACCGGCGTGGCGCCGGCCTGCTCGAGCACCTGGCCGCGGAAGCGCACGCTGACGACCTGGCGGCTGCCCTCGTCGGCAACGTCCAGCACCTCGGATTCGACCGTCAGCACCTCGGTGTGCTGCACCTCGCCGCTGCGCTCCTGGATGTCCATGCTCAGCTCGGCAAACATCTCCGGCGTGGTGAAGGCGCGCAGGTCGTCCAGGTCCCGGGCGTCGTTGGCGGCCTGCAGGCGGATGAAGATCATCTTGGCCGTGCGCGCGAAGCCCTCGGAATCGAAGGCAGCGGGCACGAAGGCCTTGGCTGCCGGCGCCGCGGCCACGGCCGCGGGCGCGCTTGCTTCCGTCACCGGGCCCGGGGCCGGCTCGGCCGACACCTGCGCGGCCGCCGCGGGGGCGCCGGCGGGTGCCGGCGCCGGCCACGCGACCTGAGCACCCGCCGCCGGGCTGCCGGTATAGGCCATGCCGGCGGGCTGCGGCTGCTGGCGGCGGCGCATGATCATGCGGATGACGACGACGGCCACGATGGCCAGCAGCGCGATCAGCAGGAAGCTGCCGAAGGCCTCGCCCAGGCCCAGGTGGCTCATCAGCGCGGCCAGGCCCAGGCCGGCGGCCAGACCGGCGAGCGGGCCCATCCAGTTGCGCTTGGGCGCTGCCGCCTGCGCGCCGGCGGCATTGGGCGCGGCGGCCGGTGCGGCCTGCTGCGCCGGCGTGCCCTGCTGCGCCGGGCCGGCGGGCTTGCCAGCCGGCGCGTCGGGTGCGGTGCGGGCCGGCATCTCGCGCTGCATGCCCGTCGACTTGCCGCCGCCCAGGCGCTTGGCGTCGGCATCGAGGGGGGTCAGGGCCGTGGCGACGGCCAGGCCAAGGGCGGCAAACAGGGCAAGTTTCATGGGTGGTTTCGACTCTTCGGTTGGGTTGAACGGCCAGGTGGCACCGGCTGCGGACCAGCGCTCGTGGCGCGCAGTGTGGGGCCAATGCGGTGGCCGCCACAAGGCGGAGTTGCCATGACCTTCCGCGTGCTGTGTGCAAGCTTGAAGGGCCGGCGCACGGCCCCACACTCCACCCATCTCTTCTGCAACCGGAGCATGGGCATGGAATGGGCCGCCTGGGCCTTGAGCGTGGTCTTGATCGCGGCCGGCCTGGCCGGCACGGTGCTGCCGGCGCTGCCCGGGCCGGCGCTGGTGCTGGCCGGCATCGTGGTCGGCGCCGCCATCGACGACTTTACCCGCGTCGGTGGCTGGACGATCGCCATCGTCACGGCCTTGACGGCGCTGGCCTGGGTGCTGGACTACGTCGCCGGGCTGATGGGCGCCAGGCGCGCCGGCGCCAGCCCGCAGGCCCTGACGGGTGCTGCCATCGGCACCGTCGTGGGCCTGTTCATGGGCTTCGTCGGCGTCTTCGTCATGCCCTTCGTCGGCGCCATGGCCGGCGAATATGTCGCCCGCAGCAGCCACGGGCGCGCGGTGCAGGTCGGGCTGGGCACCTGGCTCGGCATCATGGTGGGCCTGATCGCCAAGGTGGTGCTGAGCCTGGTGATGCTGGGCATCTTCGTGGTGGCGCTGATCTGGTGAGGCCGGGCGCCCCGGCGATCAGGCGCCGGCCAGCAGCCCCAGCCATTCGCGCAGCGCATAGCGGCTGCGCGCGATGCCCGCCGGCGAGGGCAGGACGTCGCCGAACTGCCAGCCCGGCCCGGGCGCGGGGATGCCCACCGGCGCCGCCACGATCTCGAAGCCAAGCCCGGCGGCGTTGCGCGCGCGCTCGAAGTGGCGCAGCGCGCGCGGCAGGTGCAGGTCATGCGTCACCAGCACCAGGCGCCCGATGCCCTGGCCGCGCAGCAGGTCGACCGAACGCTGCGCGTTTTCGCGCGTATCGCGCGAGCGGTCCTCCACCCAGCGCAGCGGGTGGCGGAATTCCTCGCGCGCGATGCGTGCGGCGATCTCGCCTTCGGACAGCCCGGGGTCGTCGCCATGTTCCGATCCCGGTCCGGCGCCGCCGCTGAAGGCCAGCGGCAACCCGCTGGCGCGGCTGAGCCATACGCCGTAGCGCAGGCGTTCCATCGAGATCGGCGTCAGCGTCCACTGGCCATAGTCGGCCGACTTCACGCGCCCGCCACCCAGCACCACGATCACCGCCGGGCCGCCGGCCGCGGTGGCCTGCAGCGCGGCCGGCTGCAGCGTGGCCGGTGGCTTCAGCAGCCAGCCCGCCAGCGCGTCGGCGCCGGCCGGCGTCCAGACCGCCGCGTGCAGCCCCAGGCTGGCCAGCAGCACCGTCCAGCCCAGGCGCGGCCGGCGCCGCAGCCACCACGCGCCCAGCAGCGTCAGCAGCAGCAGCGGCACCGGCGGCAGCAGCAGCGCGCTCAGCAAGGGCTTGATGGCGTCGAGGCCGAGCGCTTGGATCCAGGCATTCATGGGGCGGTTGGGCTATGGTCCGGGCCTGCGGTGACGATTGTGGCGCGCCGCCATCCACCAGGAGGACGACGATGACGACGCAGACCATCACGCTGGCAGGCGGCTGCTTCTGGTGCCTGGAGGCTGTCTACGAACTGTGCGACGGCGTCACCGCCGTCGAGTCGGGCTATGCCAACGGCCATGTGCCCGACCCCAGCTACGAGCAGGTGTGCGGCGGCGATACCGGCCATGCCGAGGTGGTGCGCGTGAGCTTCGATGCCGACCGCATCCCGCTGCGCGAGGTGCTGGAGATCTTCTACGCCATCCACGACCCGACCACGCGCGACCGCCAGGGCAACGACATCGGACCGCAGTACCGGTCGGGCATCTACTGGAGCGACCCCGCGCACGAGGCGGTGGTGCGCGCCGTGACGGCCGAGGCGGATGCCGCGCATGGCGGCCGCGTGGTCACCGAACTGGCGCCGCTGGCCAGCTACTGGCGCGCCGAAGACGACCATCAGCACTATTTCGCCAACCACCCGGGCCAGGGCTACTGCGCCTTCGTGGTGGCGCCCAAGGTGGAGAAATTCCGCCGCACCTTCCACTCACGCGTGCGCGGTTGACGCCTCGCCGCGGCGGATCAGCCTGAGCACCGCCTCGGCGGTCTGGCGCGGGTGCTCCATCGGAAACAGGTGCGACCCCTCGATCCAGGCGAAGCGCTCGTGCACCAGGCGCCGTGTGGCCTGCAGGCCGACCTGGCGCACCTCGTTCGACTGCGTGCCGCCGATGAAGGACACCGGGCCGCGCGGCGGGTGGCGGCGCAGCAGCGCGCCCAGGTGGTGGGGCAGGGTGTCGTAGAAGCGGCTCTCGACCTCGCGCCGGAAGGCCAGGCGCAGGCCACCGGCCGGGTCGGGCTCGAAGCCGGCGCGCAGGTAGTCGGCCAGCACGTGCGGGTCCCAGCGCGCGAAGACGCGTTTGGACGCAAAGTGCCGGTGCAGCGCATCGGCGTCGGGCCAGTGGTGCCGCCGGCGCCTGGATATGCGGGCCGGCGAGACATGGCCGATCAGCCGCGCGGCCTTGATCATGCGCACGCTGTGCGCCCGCCAGCCGGCCAGCACCGGTGAATCCAGCAGCACCACGCCGGCCACCAGGTCGGGGCGGCGCGCGGCCACCAGCAGGCTCAGGTAGCCGCCCAGCGAATGGCCGACCAGGTGCACCGGCCCGGGGCCGGCCTCGCGCTCGATGAAGGCGATCAGTTCGTCGCGCGTGGGCCGCCAGTTGCTCTTCACCGGCCAGGCAGGGTCGTGGCCCAGCTGGCCGGGCGCCAGCACATGCCAGCCGGCGTGCCGCCAGTGATCGAACAGGCTGCGGTAGGTGCCGGCCGGAAAGCCGTTGGCGTGCGCGAAGACGAGGGTCCGGGTGGGTGTCGGGGTGGGGGGCGGGGCGGTGGTTGGGGTCATGCCGGCAGCGATTGTCAGCGACGGCGGAGGCCGCCCGGCCTGTCGGCGCTCAAGGCGGCGCCTGCGCGGCCGATAAACCCTGACAAGCCGATCCCGACCGATGCAACAGATCGACCGCGACATCCACCTGGCCAGGGCCATGATCATCGACGCCAACCCGACGTCGCGCAGTGTCATGGCCGCGCAGCTGCGCGACCTCGGCGTGCAGAACGTGCGCCAGGTGTCGCGCGTGCAGGACGCAAGGCTCGTGCTCGAGCAGCAGCCGCACGACATCGTGCTGTGCGAGATGACCTTCGACGGCGCGCCGATGTCGGGCCAGGACCTGCTGGACGAACTGCGGCGCGAACAGCTGCTGCCGCACAGCACGGCCTTCATCCTGGTGACCGGGGTGGCCAGCTATGCGCAGGTGATGGAGGCCGCCGAGGCCACCGTCGACGGCTACCTCGTCAAGCCCTATTCGGCGGCGACGCTGGCCGAGCGGCTGACCGAGGTGCGGCGCCGCAAGCGCTCGCTCAAGCCGCTGTACGACGCCCTGCGCGCGGGCGACCCCGTGCGTGCCGCCGCGGTGGCGCAGCAGCGCTTCGAGGCGCGCGAGAGCTACTGGAACTTTGCCGCCCAGGTCGCCGCCGAGCTGTGGCTGCGCGCCGACCAGCCCGAGCGCGCGCTGGCCATCTGCGAGGCCGTGATCGCCGAACGCCCGCAGGGCTGGGCCCGGGCCGGCATCGCGCGCGTGCAGCTGGCCCGCGGCGAGCTGGCGGCGGCGCGCCGGCAGCTCGAGGCGCTGGTGGCCGCCGACGGCAGCTATGCCGATGCGCACGATCTGCTCGGCCGCGTGCTGGTGGAGCAGGGCGAATTCGGCCCCGCGCTCGAATCCTTCCGCAGCGCGACCACGCTCACCCCGGGTTGCCTGCTGCGCCTGCAGCACCGCGGCACGCTGGCCTTCTACCTCGGCCTGAAGGACGAGGCGGTGCAGCAGATCGAGCGCTGCATCGCGCTCGGCCGCAAGTCCAAGCTGTTCGACATGCTGTCGCTGGTGCTGCTGGGCCTGCTGAAATTCGACCGCCGCGACGTGCGCGGCCTGGCCGCCGTGGCCGAGCAGTTGGCGACGATGGCGGCGGCCGATGCGCCATCGGCGCGCCTGCGCCGCATGGGCGTGCTGATGGGCGGGCTGACGGCGCTGCTGGCGCGCAAGACCGACGAGGCGCTGGCGGCGGCGCGCGCGCTGGCCGCCGAGGCGATGGCGCCCGACTTCGACCTCGAAGCCGCGGCCCTGACGGTGTCGCTGTGGGTGCGCCTGCCCGAGGCCGAGGTCGACCCGAAGGCCTTCGACACGCTGCTGCGCGCCGCCGCGCTGCGCTTTTGCGTCTCCAGGGCCGCGACCGAGGTGCTGGCGGCATCGGCCGACGGCCGCGTCCAGGTGGCCGAGATCGTTCGCAACTGCCACACCGTGATCAGCAACCTGGCCGAACAGGCGCTCAACAAGTCGCTCAAGGGCCAGGCCGCGGCGGCGGTCGAGATGCTGCTCGAACAGGGCGGCCACACGCGCAACGCCAAGCTCATCGACATGGCCGCTGCGGTGGCGCGCCGGCATGCCGGGCTTATGCCCGACGCCGAGGCGGTGCAGCAGCGCGCCCAGTCGCTGCAGGACAGCTGGTGCGCACCCGCCACCCACCTGGCCGGCGTGCGCCGCACCGCCCGCATGCCCGGCGGCGTGGTGCTGCGCAGCTGAACCTCGCGCTGCCACCCACCGGTGCATGTCCCTGCCGGGGACCGGTCGCCGCAGGCGGCCGGGTCCACGCTCACACGATGCGGTCGCCCGGCGTCGTGATCTTGCGCATCGGCTCGAAGCGCTCGGACGGCGCCATCAGCGCGTGGCGCGTGTCGCCGCCGTCCCAGCGCGGCGAATCGATGCCCTCGAAGACCTCGCGCAGGCGCTGGCCCCAGGTGCTGCGGATCATGTGGAAATACGGGTTGTGCTCGTCGATGCAGACCACCTCGTCGCTGCGGAACTCGCCTTCGCGGTAGACCAGCAGGTCCAGCGGCAGGCCGACCGAGAGGTTGGATTTGAGCGTGCTGTCCATCGATACCAGTGCGCATTTGGCGGCCTCGTCCAGCGGTGTGTGCGGCGTCAGCACGCGGTCGAGGATGGGCTTGCCGTATTTGCTCTCGCCGACCTGGAAGAAGCAGGTCTCGCGCGTGGCCTCGATGAAATTGCCCGCCGAATAGACGAGGAACATGCGCATCGCCTCGCCCCTGATCTGGCCGCCGAAGATCATGCTGGCGTTGAAGTCGATGCCCGCGCTCTTCAGCGACGGCCCGTCCTGCTGGTAGACGCGGCGCACCGCCGCGCCCAGCACGCGCGCGGCGTCGAACATGCTCGGCGCATTCCAGATCGTCAGCGGTTCGTCGCTGCCGTTGTCGAGCTTCTCGACCTGCAGGATCTCGCGCACGCTCTGGCTGATGCTCAGGTTGCCGGCCGACAGCATGACCATGAAGCGGTCGCCCGGCTTCTCGTAGATCATCATCTTGCGGAAGGTGCTGATCTGGTCCATGCCCGCATTGGTGCGCGAGTCGGACAGGAAGACGAGGCCGGCCTCGAGGCGGATGCCGACGCAATAGGTCATGGCTTGGTTTCCGGGTGCAGGGATTTCAGACGATACAGGGCCTCGAGCGCCTCGCGCGGGCTCAGGGCGTCGGGGTCGATGCGTGCGAGCGCAGCCTCCACGGCCGAGGGCTCCGGCGCGGCGGCTGCCGGCGGCGGCGCGAACAGGTCCACCTGCGCCTGCCCGGCCTGCGCCTTGGCTTCCAGCGCCTCGAGCGTGGCGCGCGCCTGGCGGATCAGCGCCGCCGGCATGCCGGCCAGCCGTGCCACCTGCACGCCGTAGCTGCGGCTGGCCGGGCCGGGCTCGATCTGGTGCAGAAAGACGATGTCGTGCCCGCTCTCCACCGCGCCCACGTGCAGGTTGATGGCGCGCTCGTGCCGCGCCGGAAATTCGGTCAGCTCGAAATAGTGGGTGGCAAAGAGCGTGAAGCTGCGGTTGCGGTCGTGCAGCTGGGTGGCGATGGCGCCGGCCAGCGCCAGGCCGTCGAAGGTGCTCGTCCCGCGGCCGATCTCGTCCATCAGCACCAGGCTCAGCTCGCTGGCCTGGTGCACGATGGCCGCGGCCTCGGTCATCTCCAGCATGAAGGTCGACTGCGCATTGGCCAGATCGTCGGCGGCGCCGATGCGCGTGTGGATGGCGTCGATGGGCCCCAGCCGGCAGGCCGTGGCCGGCACGAAGGACCCCATCGCCGCCAGCAGCACGATCAGCGCCACCTGGCGCATGAAGGTGCTCTTGCCGCCCATGTTGGGGCCGGTGATGACGAGCATCTTCGTGCGCGCGTCGAGCCGGCAGTGGTTGGCGATGAATTCACGGGCTTTTCCATCCTGGCCGGTCTCGCGCAGCCGCGCCTCCACCACCGGGTGGCGGCCGGCCTCGATCTCGATGCAGGGATAGGGCACGAAGTCGGGCCGGCACCAGCCCAGCGTGGCGGCACGTTCGGCCAGCGCCGCCAGCGCGTCCAGCCCGGCCAGTGCGCGCGCCAGCGCCGACAGCTCGCCCAGATGGCGCTGCAGCGCGTCGATCAGCTGTTCGTACAGCCACTTCTCGCGCGCCAGCGATCGTTCCTGCGCACTCAGCGCCTTGTCCTCGAAGGCCTTCAGCTCGGGCGTGATGTAGCGCTCGGCATTCTTCAGCGTCTGCCGGCGCTGGTAGTCGGGCGGCACCTTGTCCAGGCCCGAGCTGGTGACCTCGATGTAGAAGCCGTGCACCTTGTTGAACTGCACGCGCAGGTTGCCGATGCCGGTGCGCGCGCGCTCGCGCTGTTCCAGGTCGAGCAGGAAGGCGTCGCAGTTCTGGCCGATGCCGCGCAGCTCGTCGAGCTCGGCATCGACGCCGGGTGCGATCACGCCGCCGTCGCGCAGCAGCACCGCCGGCTCCTCGGCGATGGCCTGCAGCGCGTCGGCCACGGCCGCATCCGGCGCCAGCGCCTGTTGCAGTTCGACGAGCAGCGGCGCACCACCGGGCACACCACCGGGCACGCGCGCACGCAGCGCCGGCAGCGCGGCCAGCGTGGCGCGCAGACCGGCCAGTTCGCGCGGGCGCACCTGGCGCAAGGCGATGCGCGCGCTGATGCGCTCGACGTCGCTGATGCCGCGCAGCGCCTCGCGCAGCGGCTCGAAGCCCTGCGTCAGCAGCCCCTCGATCGCCGCGTGGCGGGCCGCGGCCAGCGTGCGGTCGCGCAGCGGATGCGTCAGCCAGTGGCGCAGCGCGCGGCTGCCCATGCCGGTGCGGCAGCTGTCCAGCAGCGACAGCAGCGTGGGCGCATCCTCGCCGCGCAGCGTCTGCACCAGTTCCAGGTTGCGGTGTGTGGCCGGCGGCAGGTCCAGCAGGTCGGTGGCGCGTTCGACGGCCAGCGTGCGCACGTGCTGCAGGGCCTGACCTTGCGTGTGTTCCGCAAAGCTCAGCACCGCGGCGGCGGCGGCATGGGCCACGCCCAGGTCCTGCGCGTTGAAGCCGGCCAGGCTGGCCACGCCCAGCTGCGTGCACAGCTTGCGCAGGCCGAGGGCGCTGTCGAACTGCCAGGCCGGGCGCGCGGTGCGGGCGGCGCGCGTGCTGGTCAGCGCCGCCGGCAGCGCGCCGCTGCCGTCGTGCAGGATCTCGGCCGGCGCCAGCCGCGCCAGCCAGGCCGGCAGTTCGGCGTCGCTGCATTCGCTCAGGCCCAGCTGCCCGCTGGACAGCCCCAGCCAGGCCAGGCCCCAGGTGTTGCGCTGCCGGTGCACGCCCAGCAGCAGCGTATCGGCGCGCTCGGACATCAGCTCGCCGTCGGTCACCGTGCCGGGCGTGACCACGCGCACCACCTTGCGCTCGACCGGGCCCTTGGCGGTGGCCACGTCGCCCACCTGCTCGGCGATGGCGACCGCCTCGCCCAGGCGGATCAGCTTGGCGAGGTAGCTCTCCACCGAATGCACCGGCACGCCGGCCATCACCACCGGCTCGCCGGCGCTCTGGCCGCGCGCTGTCAGCGTGATGTCGAGCAGCCGGTTGGCGCGGCGCGCGTCGTCGAAGAAGACCTCGTAGAAATCCCCCATGCGGTAGAAGACCAGCGTGTCGGGGAATTCGGCCTTGATGCGCAGATACTGCGCCATCATTGGTGTGTGTCCGGCAAGCTCAGTGTTCTTCGCGATGGGTGGTGAATTGTCGTTTTGCATCAATGACTTGGCTTCATATCGCGGCAATCTCACAAAAGTCGCCCGGCTGGTACTGTGGAATTATCGTGGGGCGACATTCCGCCGAGGGCTCGATCAGAAAAATCATTGGCTGACAGGCGCTTACGGCTGCTTGCGGCTCTAGGAGTGCCTGATCGCGCCGTCAGCTGCGTCAGGAACGGCCCGTGAGAGGGGACTGGATGGGGAGCACGGTCGAAGGTCTTCCATTGGGCTCTTGGCCAGTCCCCCAGCGTTCAAAGGGGCTGGCTCGGGCGTCGTCGTGTCCTGCCAGCCCCAATCCTTGCCGGGCACTTGTGCACCACACCTGAACCCTGCAGGCGAACTTGCCAAAGACATACATAATGTTGGCAAAATTGCCAACATGAAGGCCGAGTTGATCACCCGTTTCAAGAGCGTTGCCGAGGATGGTGGCGTGACGGAACTCGTTGTCTGGCGCGTGCCGCAACCGGTATCACCTTCAGGCCATGGTTACAAGTACCGCGCGGTCTACGTCGTGGACGGCGTGCGTGTGATCGGATTCGACAACGAACGGGGCAAGGGCGACCACTGCCATCTGCATGGGCGGGAGTTGCCATACAACTTCACCACGGTTGACGCCTTGGTGGAAGATTTCATCGCCGCCGTGGATGCGGCAAGGAGAACGCCATGACGATACGACGCTCGCTCACCATCACCATGACGCCCGACTGGCGTGCAGCCTTGCGGCAAGCGGGCAAGGCCGGTCAGGCCGACAGATACCAAGGCGAGACGCTGAACTTCGAAAGCCCCGGCGCGTTCTTCGGCAGGCTGACCGAACGCCGCTGGGCACTGGTAACCACCTTGCTGGGGCAGGGCGCGATTGCGGTGCGCGAACTGGCCCGGCGAGCCGGCCGCGACGTCAAGCGGGTGCACGAAGATGTGCAGGTGCTGACCGAACTGGGCCTGGTCGAACGCGATGACGCTGGCGGTGTCTTGTGTCCATTTGCCGATGTGCACATCGACATGCATGTCCATCATGAAAACGTCGCGGCATGAACCGGCACCCGGGCTGGGCCGCAGGAAAGTGCCGGGCCGCCCTTCGCTTGTGCTGCCACTCGGCAATGTAGCAACAGCCATCGTGGCTCGGTGAAGATCAGCAACCTGTTGTAGACCGGTCACTGAACAATCAAAGCTGAGTACCCGGATACGACCCTGAGCCGACATCCGCGCCCTTGAATTCGCCGCCCGCAGGCGGCCGGTCCGACATGCTCGTCGAACACGATTTGCCGCGCCGACTCAGGCAGCGTCAATTCCGAGAGCCAGCGCCGGTGCGCGGCGGCTGACGCGCTACCACCTCCTCCTGATCATCAGATCGGCACGGTGAAACCCTTGCCACAGACGTTCCAGGTGACGTCGCGGGCGCTCGGCCACGCAGCCGGCTTCTTGTCCTTCTCCCAATCCTTGATCAACGCACGCAGTTCCTCGACCTTGGGGGCGTTCTGCCCGGCGAGGTTGGTGGTTTCGTTCTCATCGTCCTTGAGATTGAAGAGCAAGGTGTAGTCGCCGTAGGGCGACTGATCGGCCATGCGGGTCTTGTCGGAAACCTCCCAGAGTTTCCAGTCGCCCGCGCGGATGGAGACCAGGGGCTCGCGCCGCCAGATCAGGACATCATGAGGTTGTCCAGGCACCTTGCCCGCAACGAAGGGCAGGAAGTCGACACCATCGTAGGTGCGATCCGCGGGCAGACGTCCGCCGGCGGCGGCCACGGCGGTCGGCAGCAGGTCCATCAATGAGGTGGTGCCACTGTAGAGATCGCCCGCCTTGAGCTTGCCGGGCCAGCGCATGATCATGGGCACCCGGGCTCCACCCTCATAGAGGGTCAGCTTCCCACCGCGCATTGGGTCGCAGGAGCACAAACCGCTGTAGTAATCCTCGCAGCCGTTGTCGGAAGTGAACACAACGATCGTATTGTCGGCTTCGCCCGACGCCTCCACCGCCGCCATGATCCGGCCGACCCCGTCGTCGAGGGATGCAATCATGGCCGCATTGATGCGCTGCTGTTCGTCCTTGATCTCGGGGAAGCGGTCGTAGTACTTCTGCACAACCATGTGCGGACTATGGGGCGCCGTGTAGGCCGCATAGAGGAAGTAGGGCTTGTCCGACTTCGCGCTGCGTTCGATGAATTCGACGCCGCGGTCTGTCAGGTAGTCGGTAAGGTACTCGCTGCCGTCGGTGACTGGAGTGCGGTTCGGTCCATCCAGGATCCTGGCATGGTGCCAGCGCTGGAACACGCCATCCTTCGTCGCAGCGGCCGCAGCTACACGATCCTGAGGCCAAACCTTTACGCCGGGCTGCGCCGGATCCCCATAGGATGTCTCGGCGGTCAGCAGCCCGACAAATTCGTCGAATCCGCGGTTTGTCGGGTAGAACTTGTCGGCGATTCCCATGTGCCACTTGCCGACGAGCCCCGTCTTGTACCCGGCCGTCTGCAGGACGTTCCCTATCGTCAGCTCCTTGGCGTCGAGCCCGTAGCCTCTCCTGAACTCCCGGTTGGCCGGGCCCTGGTTGAACTCGAAGCCAAACCGTTGTGGATATCGCCCGGTGAGCAACCCGGCACGCGAAGGGGCGCAGACAGGTGCTGCAGCATAGGCGGCGGTGAAGCGCACGCCTTGCTTGGCAAGCTTGTCGATGTTGGGGGTTCGATAGCGGTCGGCCTTGTACGCTCCAACGTCTGCGTAGCCCAAGTCATCGGCCAGGATCAGGACGATATTGGGCTGCCTGGCGACTTTGGCCGACGCCTCGGCGATTGGCGCCCCCGTCGCCGGTGCCTGGGCCGGGGCGCCGACGACCAGGCCGAGTGCAGCGAGCACCGCCATACCGACCCGGGCCCTTCGGAAGATATCCATCGCGCACCTTTATCCCTGGGGAACCTCGTATCGACTTCTATTGAAGCGGCTACAGGGCGTCCGGTCAGATCGACAGCCACAAGTCTATCGAATCCACGCCCTTGATTTCTCGATACGCCGCTCGGCATTCTGCGTTTGAATCGGCGCCATGAAAATCGCAACGTAAGCCTTCGAACGCAAACGACTTTCCAATCACCCCATCGTTGCGCGATGCCTGCGATCGCAATGTGCCGGTGCGGTCAAGCCTGACATGGCGTACGTGCACATGGGTGCTGTCGCCTTGGCCGCCATCAGACGCCCGCCGGACTGCCATCCACCTGGTCGTCGGCCACGCCATCGAATGACGAGGTCGGCGCCCGTTCACCATGGCAGAAGCGAAATTTCCGGCCACTGCCACAGGAGCAGACCTGGTAAGGGCCGTCGGCCGAGTCGCGCTGCGCCATCCAGGCCATCACGCCAAGCGCCGCACGCCTGCGTTGCAGCAGGTCGACCATGCACTGCATCGCAGGCTGTGCATGGGAGAAGAAGCGTGCATAACCCGGACAAAGATAATTCTGGTCCGCATCACCATCGGGCGAAGGGACAAACCGGTCCTTCGGGCAACCCCCATGGCACCATCGGAGCACCGCGCATTGCCGGCATTTCGCGGACAGGGATCCCCGCTTGTGTTGTCCGAACGCTTGCTGCCGCTCGCCTGCCACAAGCGCCAGCATATGGGTCCGGTGGATGTTGCCCAGCAGGTAGTTCGGCTCGACATAGTGGTCGCAGCAGTAAAGGTCCCCGTTGTACTCGAGCGCGGGCCCATAACCGCACTCGGGAGCGTGGACACACAGTAGATGTCTGCCGAAGCAGGCCTCCAGCGCCACGTCGAATTGCTGCACGAACACTCGACCCACGTCGTTGCGGACCCATTCTTCGAACACATCCACCAGAAACTGTCCGTACTGGGCTGGGTCGACCGAACGCCGCGTGACAAGGTTGCCGCTTTGGGTATACAGCGGTCGCGTCTTCGTCGATGGCAGGTGCTGGTCCTGGTCGTCCGTCGACATCACTCGAGTGTCGATGCGCTCGACGATCGGAATGAACTGTATCCAGCGCGCGTCGAGTTCATCGCGCAGAAAACGGTAGACGGCGCGGCCGTGTTGCTGGTTGGCGGCGTGAACGGTGCAAAGGATGTTGAATTCGACGCCATGCTGGCGCAGGTGCCGCCAACCTTGCAACACGCGTGAGAACGTGCCGCGGCCAAGGCGGTCGACCCGGTAGTGGTCATGCAGCTGACGCGGCCCATCCACGCTGAGTCCGACCAGGAACCGATGCTGCTTGAAGAAGCGGCACCAGTCGTCGTCGAGCAGGGTGCCGTTGGTCTGGATGCTGTGTTCAACGATCTGGCCCGGCCGGCGGTGCCTTTCAACCAGTTCGACCGCGCGCTGGAAGAAAGCAAGTGGCATCAGCGTCGGCTCACCCCCTGCCATGCGACCTGTACTTTCGGTGCCTGGTGGGACTCCAGCAATTGGCGGATGTAGGTCTCCAGGGTGCCGTCCGACATGTGCTGGCGCTGGTCCGGGTACAGCGCCTCCTTGGACAGGAAGAAGCAGTAGCTGCAGTCGATATTGCAAGTCGACCCGCTGGGCTTGGCCAGCAGGTGAAAGGCGTGCGGTGCATCGGTTGGCCAGGCGCTGCCCGCAATGGCTGTCCGTTGGCTGGCTACGAAGAGGTTTGGGTCGAGTTGCAACTGAGGTCCGCAAAAGTGGTGTAAGTCTTTCGTCGAGGCAAGGCGCGCAGGGCAAAGCCCGAAGCGGCATGGCGCGCGGCGAAAGACTTACACCACTCCCTGGGATATCAACCAAGCGCGAACCGAATTGTCGGCGCAATCCGGGCGCGCTGCCGATGTGATTGACCCGCCGGTAAGCGGTCGGCCGCGAACGACGGAAGATGGCCGACTCCGGGTTCACAACAGTGCAAGTCCGATGTCGGCTGTCCGCCAGATGGCTGACGTTGAACCGCGCGACCAAGATGCGCGCTGAGGGCCCTGGGCTGCATGCCTGCATCAGCATTTCGGCGCCCTGAACCCATCGTCCGTGCGGTGAGTTCAGGTGCCGACACCTGCATTCAAGTGCCGCCTGCCACCACGGGGACTGCAGGGGGACTGGTGGAGAGATTTGCGCCACGCCCCTAGGCTCTATGCGGCCTGAAAAGTCACCCGTTGGTACTGGGCCATCATCGGCGTGTGCGCCGAGAGGTTGCCCTTGAGCAGCTCGGTGGCAGTGATGGGTGCGGGCATGGCGGCCGCGATGGTAGGCCAGCGCGGCCGCATCACCGGCCAGCAGCTGGCGCCGGGCACCGCCAACCCTTGCGCTGCAGCCATCGACCTGGCCGACGCCCCCTCCCCCCCCCCGGCGGCGTCCCTTTCACGCCGGTGTGCGCTGACGAGGCCCCACCGCCAGCGCCTGCAGAAAGTCCCCCAGCCGCTGCGCGCCCACCGACTGCAGCGGCGGCGGCCGCCGCACGATGACGAAGCGGCGCACCGCCCAGGGCTCGTCCAGCGGCACCAGCGCGAGCCGTCCGGCGCCGGCGTGCGGCGTGGCAGCCTCGCGCGGCAGGATGGCCAGGCCCAGGCCGGCGGCCGCCATGCGGCAGGCGGCATCCATCGACGACACCTGCACGCGATAGGCCATGGTGCGCCCGAGCAGGGCCGCCTGGCGGCGCAGCAGCTGGTCCATCAGCCCCCCGGGGGCCACGCCGATGGTGGGCTGGTCGAGCCCCGGCTCCAGCAGTTCGGCAAAGACCACGCGCGGCCGGCGGGCCAGCCGGTGGGCCGGCGTCACCGCCACGCACAGATGGTCGCGGTGGTAGGGCACGACGTGCAGTCCGGCCAGGTCGACGTGGTCCCACAGCACGCCGACATCGGCCGCGCCCTGGTGCAGGCTGCGCACGATGTCGATGCTGACGCGCTCGTCCAGGCTGACAGTCAGCCCCGGGTGCGCGGCCAGGAAGCGGCCGATGTCCTCGGGCAGGCGTTCGGCCAGCACCGAGGGGCTGGCCAGCACGCGCACGCTGCCCTGCAGGCCGGCGGCAAAGGCGCCGACCTCGCCGCGCACGCGCTCCAGCGCCGACAGCACCTCGCGCGCACGCGCCAGCAGCGCCTCGCCCGCCGGCGTGGGCTCGACGCCGCGGCGGCGCCGGTGCAGCAGCGTCACCCCCAGCCCGGCCTCCAGCGCGCCGATGCGCTTGGACAGCGCCGAGGCCACCAGCGCCTCGCGCGCGGCGGCGCGGGCGATCGAGCCCTCTTCGCACACGGCGACGAAGTGGCGCAGCGTCAGCGGGTCGAGCGGGCGTGTGCTCATGGGGTCAGCCGTTACCGTTCGGAATGTCAGAGTTGAAATATCGGCATTCGTGTATTTTCTTCGGAATGCCTACAGTCCCGCCCCATGACAAGCTTGCTGCCCGATCCCGCCGCGCCCGTCATCGTGCGCGAAGTCGGCCTGCGCGACGGCCTGCAGGCCATCGCCCGCACGATGCCCACCGCCAACAAGCTCGACTGGCTGCGCGGCCTGCATGCCGCCGGCCTGCGCGAGATCGAGGTCGGCTCCTTCGTACCGGCGCGGCTGCTGCCGCAGCTGGCCGATACCGCCGAGCTGGTGGCCGCGGCCAAGGCGCTGCCGGGCCTCACCACCTCGGTGCTGGTGCCCAACCTCAAGGGCGCGCAGGCGGCGCTGGACAGCGGGGCCGACGCCATGCTGCTGCCGCTGTCGGCCAGCCACGCGCACAGCCTGGCCAACCTGCGCAGGACGCCCGACGAGGTGGTGGCCGAGATCGGCCGCATGCGCGCGCTGCGCGATGCCAGCGGCAGCCGCTGCCTGCTGGAGGTGGGCATGAGCACGGCCTTCGGCTGCACGATCCAGGGCGCCGTCGAGCCCGACGAGGTGCTGCGCCTGCTGCAGGCGGCGCTGGACGCCGGCGCCGACCGCGTCGGCCTGGCCGATACCGTGGGCTATGCCGACCCGCTGCAGGTGCGCAGGCTGTTCGAACGGGCCTTCGCGCGCGTCGGTGACCGGCTGGGCTGCGGGCATTTCCACGATACCCGCGGCCTCGGGCTGGCCAATGTCTTTGCCGCCTGGGAGGCGGGCGTGCGCCGCTTCGACGCCTGCCTGGGCGGCCTGGGCGGTTGCCCGCATGCGCCCGGCGCCAGCGGCAATGTCTCGACCGAGGACGTGGCCTACCTGTTTGCCAGCATGGGCGCACCCACCGGGCTGGACCTGGAGGCGCTGCTGGCGCTGCGCATGCGCCTGGCCGGCTGGCTGGACGGCGAACCACTGCACGGCAGCATCGCCCGCGCCGGGCTGCCGAAGACGATGAGGATGGCCGCATGAGCAACAACGTCACCGCCACCGCGCCCCAGCCCTCGGCGGACTTGCCGAACCCGGCAAGCGCACCCCAGCCGCTGGCCGGGCTGCGCGTGGTCGAGTTCACCCACATGGTGATGGGCCCCACCTGCGGCATGGTGCTGGCCGACCTGGGCGCCGAGGTCGTCAAGGTCGAGCCCATCGACGGCGAGGGCACGCGGCGGCTGCTGGGTGCCGGCGCGGGCTTCTTCCCGATGTTCAACCGCAACAAGAAGAGCATCGCCATCGACCTGCGCCAGCCCGACGGTGCCGCGGTGGCGCGGCGGCTGGCGGCCAGCGCCGATGTGGTGGCCGAGAATTTCAAGCCCGGCGCCTTGCACAAATACGGCCTGGACTACGCCACGCTGGCGGCGCTGAACGACCGCCTCATCTACGTCAGCCACAAGGGCTTCCTGCCCGGCCCGTACGAGCACCGCACCGCGCTCGACGAGGTGGTGCAGATGATGGGCGGCCTGGCCTACATGACCGGGCGCCCGGGTGACCCGCTGCGTGCCGGCACCAGCGTCAACGACATCATGGGCGGGCTGTTCGGCGCCATCGGCGCCATGGGGGCACTGATCCAGCGCGGCATCAGCGGCCGCGGCATGGAGGTGCAGAGCGCGCTGTTCGAGAACAACGTCTTCCTGATGGGCCAGCACATGCTGCAGTACGCGATGACCGGCCGCCACCCGCAGCCCATGCCGGCGCGCGACAACCCCTGGGCCGTCTACGATGTCTTCACGGTGAAGGACGGCGAGCAGATCTTCCTGGCCGCGGTCAGCGACGCGCAGTGGCAGACCTTCTGCACCGTGCTCGGCTTCGACGACCTGCACGCCGATGCGAGCCTGGCCACCAACAACGACCGCGTGCGCGCGCGCCCGCGGCTGCTGGCCACGCTGCGCGAGCGGCTGGCGGCCTTCGGCGCCGCCGAGCTGGCCGCGCGCTTCGAGCAGGCGGGCCTGCCCTTCGCCCCCATCCGCAAGCCCGAGGACCTGTACGACGACCCGCACCTGCGGGCCACCGGCGGCCTGGCCGACATGGTGCTGCCCGACGGCGACAAGGCCGGGCAGACGGTGAAGACCACCTTGTTCCCCGTGACCCTGGCCGGCGCCCGGCTGGGCGTGCGGCTGCAGCCGCCCCGGCTGGGTGAACATACACAGGCCCTGCTGGCCGGCCTGGGCTACGGGCCCGCCGAGATCGATGACTTCCGCAACCGGGCCGTGGTGGCCTGACCCGTTGACACGCACGACACCAGGAGACGACCGATGACACACGCCACCTTCCACCGCCGCACGCTGCTGGCCGCCGCCGGTGCCGCCGGCCTGGCCACGCTGGCCGGCCCGGCCGCCGCGCAGGCCGACAAGTCGGTGCGCTTCGTGCTGCCCAATGCCACCGGTTCGGGCGTGGATGCCATCACGCGCGCGGCGCAGCCGGCGCTGGCCAAGGCGCTGGGCCACCCGATCGTGGTCGACAACCAGCCCGGCGCCGGCGGCATCGTCGGCCTGCAGGCGCTGGCACGTTCGGCGCCCGACGGCTTCACGCTCAGCGTGGTGTCGAACAATGTCGTCATCTTCCCCAGCGTGCTCAAGAGCCTGCCCTTCGACATGCCGGGCGACTTCACGCCGATCGCGGTGATGGGCTATACGCCGGTGGTGCTGGTGGTCAATGCCAAGGTGCCGGCGTCGAACGCGAAGGAATTCGTCGCCCTGCTCAAGGAGCGCAAGGGCGAGATGAATTACGCCTCGGGCGGCAACGGCACCATCCTGCACCTGGCGGCGGAGATGTTTCTCGACGAGGCCGGCGTGAAGGCGCGCCACATCCCCTACAAGGGCGTGGGCCCGATGCTGACCGACCTCATCGGCGGCCAGGTCGAATTTGCCACCGCCGCGCTGCCCAGCGTGCAGGCGCACCTGAAGAGCGGCGCGCTCAAGGCCATCGGCGTGGCCACGTCGCAGCGTGTCGCGGCGGCGCCCGACATGCCCACCTTTGCCGAGCAGGGGCTGCCGGGCTATGTGGTCGAGGCCTGGTTTGCCGTGGTCGGGCCCAGGGGCCTGCCGGCGGGCGAGCAGCAGCGTGTGCACGGCGCCCTGGTGCAGGCCTTTGCCGACCCGGCGGTGAAGGAGACGATGGCCAGGATGGGCAACGTCATCAACATCCAGGGGCCCGACAAGGCCGCGGCCTTCTTCCGCAGCGAACTGGCCAAATACGCGGCGCTGGTGAAGAAGGCGGGCGTCGAGGCGCAGTGAGTCAGCCCCCGACGGCCCTGCGGGCCGGTCCCCCCGAGGGGGAGCGATCCGGACCGGGAGACCCGGATCCGGATCCTCGGCCGCGAGGCGGCATCCGTTGCGGCCGCATCCTCCATCTCGCGGCCGACCCCGTGCGCGTGCGCGCGCAACTCGCGGGGCAGGACCTCACGCGTGACGCGGCCGGCCCGCTGCGCGACGACATCAGCACCGACGAGATGGCGCCGCTGGCGGCGATGGTGCATTTCGACGCCGCGCTCGGCCGCCATGCGCACACCGGCTTCACGGCCGGTGGCCAGCGGCCCATCGGCCTGGGCGCGCTGCAGGCGGCGGGCATCAGCGTGCTGGTGGGCGGTCGCCGCTACGGCAAGGGCAGCTCGCGCGAGCATGCGCCGCTGGCCGAGCTGAGCGCCGGCGTGCGGCTGGTGGTGGCCGCGAGCTTCGAGCGCCTCTACCGCGACAACGCCGACAACCTGGGTCTGCTGACCAGCACCGACCTCACGCTGCCCGACCGTCTCCAGCAAGGCGGCACGGTGACGCTGGACGAGTTGCTGGCCGACCGGCCGCCGCAGGCCGCGGCCATCGTGCGTGCCGGCGGGCTGCTGCGCTGGCAGCCCGACGATGCCGGCCCGCCGCCCGCGACCGGCACCGGCCCGCTGACGCTGTTCGAGAAGATCGTCGCCCGCCACCACTGCAGCGCCGGCCTGGTGCGCCCCGACTGGCGCTTCATCCACGAGTACTACACCGGCATGGCCGCGCACCTGCTGGAGCAGGCCTTCGGCGACGGCCTGCGGCTGCACGAGCCGCAGACCATCGTCTGCTTCGAGGACCACCTGACGCTGGCCCAGCGCAGCCCGCTGCATGTCGCGCAGGGCCTGCTGCCCGGCGCGCGGCGGCTGGGGCAGGTGCACCGCGCCTTTGCCGCCCGCCACGGCCTGACGGACCATGGCGTGCACGCCGACGGCGAAGGGTCCGAGGGCATTTCGCACGCCCTGATGGCCGAGCGCTACGCGCGGCCCGGGCAGCTGCTGGTGGGCACCGATTCGCACACCCCGCACAGCGGCGCACTCGGTTGCGTGGCCTTCGGCGTCGGCACCACCGAGATGGCGCGCGCCTTCGTCACCGGCCGCGTGCGACTGGGCACGCCCGGCGTGCTGCGCGTGCAGGTCGAGGGCCGGCTGCCGCCCGGCGTGGCGGCCAAGGACCTGGCGCTGCAGCTGCTGGCCGACCCGCTGGTGCGCAGCGGCGGCGGCATCGGCCGCGTCTTCGAATTCGGCGGCCCGGCGGTGGGCGCGATGTCCACCGACGAGCGCGCCACGCTCACCAACATGACGGCCGAAATGGGCGGCTTCGCGGGTTATGTCGAACCCGATGCCGAGACCGTGCGCTTCATCGCCGAGCGCCGCGGGGAGGCGCTGACGCTGGCGCCCTGGATGTGCAGCGACCCCGGTGCGCGCTATGCCGCCGTGCTGACGGTGGACGCTGCGACGCTGTCGCCCTGGGTCGCCCGGCCCGGCGATCCGGGTCGCGGGCTGCCGCTGGCCGCGTTGAGCGAGCGCCCAACGATCCACATCGCCTACGGCGGCAGTTGCACCGCCGGCAAGCGGGCCGACTTCGAGGCCTACCACGCGGTGCTGGCCTGGGCCGCGGCGCAGGGTCTGCGCGTGGCCGATGGCGTGCAGCTCTACCTGCAGTTCGGCACCGACGAGGTGCGCGCGCATGCCCAGGTCGCGGGCTGGTGCGCCGCCTTCGAGGCCGTGGGCGCCACGCTGCTGCCGCCGGGCTGCGGCGCCTGCGCCAACGGCGGCCCGGGCGCGTCCACGCGGCCCGGGCAGGTGACGGTGAGTGCGATCAACCGCAACTTTCCCGGCCGCTCGGGCCCCGGCGAGGTCTGGCTGGCCAGCCCGGCCACCGTGGCCGCGAGCGCCATCGCCGGCCGGCTGATGGCCTTCGACGAACTGCTGGCAGCCCACGGCGCCGCCGTGCGCTGAAGCTCCGCCCCCTAAGCGAGCGAGCCGCGCCTCCCGCGTCAGGCCAGGTCGAAGCGGTCGGCGTTCATCACCTGGGTCCAGGCAGCGACGAAGTCCTGCACGAACTTCTGCCGGTTGTCGTCCTGGGCATAGACCTCGGCATAGGCGCGCAGCACCGCGTTCGAGCCGAAGACCAGGTCGACCCGCGTCGCCGTCCACTTCACGGCGCCGGTCTTGCGGTCACGGATCTCGTACAGGTTGCGGCCGGCCGGCTTCCAGGTGCAGGCCATGTCGGTGAGGTTGACGAAGAAGTCGTTCGTCAGCACGCCCACGCGGTCGGTGAAGACGCCATGCCGCGTGCCGCCATGGTTGGTGCCCAGCACGCGCAAGCCGCCGATCAGTGCCGTCATCGCGGGCGCGGTCAGGCCCATCAGTTGCGCACGGTCCAGCAGCAGCTCTTCGGGCTTGACAACGAAGTCGCGCTCGAGCCAGTTGCGGAAGCCGTCGGCCACGGGCTTCAGCACCTCGAACGATTCGGCGTCGGTCTGCGCCGGGCTGGCGTCGCCGCGGCCGGGGGCAAAGGGCACGGTGACGTCGACACCGGCCGCCTGCGCGGCCTGTTCGACCCCCACGTTGCCGGCCAGCACGATGACGTCGGCCACGCTGGCGCCGCAGTCGGCGGCGATCTTCTCCAGCACCGCCAGCACCCGGGCCAGGCGGGCCGGTTCGTTGCCTTCCCAGTCCTTCTGCGGTGCCAGGCGGATGCGCGCACCGTTGGCGCCACCGCGCTTGTCGGAGCCGCGGAAGGTGCGGGCGCTGTCCCAGGCCGTGCTGACGAGATCGCTCACGCTCAGGCCGCTGGCGGCGATCTTCGCCTTCACGGCGGCGACGTCGTAGTCGCTGCGGCCAGCGGGCACAGGGTCCTGCCAGATCAGGTCCTCGGCCGGCACCTCGGGGCCGATGTAGCGCGACTTCGGACCCAGGTCGCGGTGCGTCAGCTTGAACCAGGCGCGCGCGAAGACCGCCGAGAAATAGGCAGGATCCTGGTGGAAGCGCTCCGAGATCTTCCGGTACGCCGGGTCCATCTTCATCGCCATGTCGGCGTCGGTCATGATCGGGTTGTGACGCATCGACGGGTCCTCCACGTCGACCGGCTTGTCTTCTTCCCGGATGCCGATCGGCTCCCACTGCCAGGCGCCGGCGGGGCTCTTCTTCAGCTCCCATTCATAGCCCAGCAGCAGCTTGAAATACCCGTTGTCCCAGGTCGTCGGGTGGGTGGTCCAGGCGCCTTCGAGGCCGCTGGTGACGGTGTCGCGGCCGACGCCGCGGCTGTGGTGGTTGTTCCAGCCCAGGCCTTGTTCTTCCACATCGGCACCTTCGGGGGCCGGGCCGAGGTTGGCGGCGCTGCCGTTGCCGTGCGCCTTGCCGACGGTATGGCCACCGGCGGTCAGGGCCACCGTTTCCTCGTCGTCCATCGCCATGCGTGCGAAGGTGACGCGCACGTCATGGGCCGTCTTCAGCGGGTCGGGCTTGCCGTCCACGCCTTCGGGGTTGACGTAGATGAGGCCCATCATCACCGCGGCCAGCGGGTTGTCGAGGTCGCGCTCGCCGGAATAGCGGCTGTGCGGGTTGTCGCTGGGCGCCAGCCATTCCTTCTCGGAACCCCAGTAGATGTCCTTCTCCGGGTGCCAGATGTCCGCGCGGCCGAAGGCGAAGCCGTAGGTCTTCAGGCCCATCGATTCGTAGGCCACGTTGCCGGCCAGCACGATCAGGTCGGCCCAGCTGAGCTTGTTGCCGTATTTCTTCTTGATCGGCCACAGCAGGCGGCGCGCCTTGTCGAGGTTGGCGTTGTCGGGCCACGAGTTGAGCGGCGCGAAGCGCTGGTTGCCGGTGCCGGCGCCGCCGCGGCCGTCGGCGATGCGGTAGGTGCCGGCGGCGTGCCAGGCCATGCGGATCATCAGGCCGCCATAGTGGCCCCAGTCGGCGGGCCACCAGGGCTGGCTGTCGGTCATCAGCGCCGTCAGGTCCTTCTTCAGCGCGGCCACGTCGAGTTGCCTGACCGCCGTGCGGTAGTCGAAGTCCGCGCCCAGCGGGTTGGTCTTGGCGTCGTGCTGATGCAGGATGTCGAGGTTGAGGGCGGCGGGCCACCATGCGGTGGCCGATTGGCCGGCGGCGGTATTGCCGCCGTGCATCACCGGGCAGTGGCTGGTGCTCTTGGGGCTGGTCTTGTCCATGTCGATCTCCTGCGGGGTCAGGGTGGTGGAGGTCTTGCGCTGGTGGCAGCTTAGCAAGGGCATGCCCGCGCGAGGTTCATTCGTGCCCATCGCCGCGATATGCAAATGCGATGGGCCGGCGGCGCAGGCTTTGGCGGCCAGCCCGCGCGCCTAGAATCCGCCCGCCCTCGACATCCGGGGCGCACTTCCATCAACAGCACTCAGGACCCATGGCAACTGCAAAGAAGACGACGACCCCGGCACCGGCCAAGAAGGCGGCACCCGCGAAGAAGGCCGTCAAGGCCACCAAGGCCGCGGCACCCGCGAAGGCGGTGGACCTCTCCAAGCCCATCAAGACGGCGTTCAACAAGAGCAGCCTGATCGCCCATCTGGCCGCTGCCTCGACGGTGGACGCCAAGGCCGTGAAGGCCGTGGTCGGTGCGCTCGAAGCCACCATGCTGGCCTCGGTGCACAAGAAGGGCCTCGGCTCCTTCACGCTGCCCGGCCTGCTGAAGGTCAACGTCGTCAATGTGCCGGCGAAGAAGAAGCGCACCGGCATCGACCCCTTCACCAAGCAGGAGCGTGTCTTCGCGGCCAAGCCCGCCACCGTGAAGATCAAGACGCGCGCGCTCAAGAAGCTCAAGGACGCGGCGCTGTGATGCGCTGAGCCGGCGGGCGGGGCCTGCTGGCCCTGCCCGCGTGCGCATGTCAGCGAGCGAGGCGCTGGCCTGCGCGGGCGTCGAATTCGATCGCCGTCAGCCACAGCCGGAGGTCGAATTCGAGCTGGTGATAGCCCGGCTCCATGTGCGTGCACAGCGCATAGAACGCCTTGCCGTGCTCGCGCTCCTTCAGGTGCGCCAGTTCGTGCACCACGATCATCTTCAGGAATGCCGCCGGCGCCTGTCTGAACAGGCCGGCGATGCGGATCTCGCGCTTGGCCTTGAGCCGGCCGCCCTGCACGCGTGACACCGCGGTGTGCGTGCCCAGCGCGTTGCGCACGATGTGCAGCCGGTTGTCGTAGGCCACCTTGGCCAGCGGCTCGGCCTGGCGCATGAACCGGCTCTTCAGGGCCGCCACGTAGTCGTAGAGCGCACCATCGGTGCGCACCTCGTGGGCCTGCCCGTACCGCCGGTCGAGGTGCTCGAGCAGGCGTCCCTGCGCGAGCAGCTCGGCCGCCTGCGCCTGCAGTTCGGTCGGATAACCCGCCAGGTAGCGCAGCGACGCCGTCGCCATCGAGATGCGCAGTGCCTCAGGCCTTGGGCATGCGGTACAGGCCGCAGATCTTGTTGCCGTCGGGGTCGCGCAGGTAGGCCAGGTACAGCCGGCCGGCGGCGCCCTCGCGCACCCCCGGCGGGTCTTCGCAGGGGGTGCCGCCGTTTGCCACGCCGGCGGCGTGCCAGGCGTCGACCTGCTCGGCCGACTGGCAGGCAAAGCCGAAGGTGCTGCCGTTGCCCACCGTGGCGGGCTGCCCGTTGATCGGCAGTGACACCGAGAAGACGCCGGTCGGCGTGCGCCAGAAGACGCGGTGGCGGTCCACCGCCCCGGCGGGGACGCCCAGCGTGCCCAGCACGGCGTCGTAGAACGACTTGGCGCGGTCGATGTGGTTGGTGCCGATCATGATGTGCGAGAACATGCTGCGTGGGTCTCCGGGCTGACGCGCCAGGCGTCGGGTTTGAGGGAAGGGAACAGCGGGCCGCGTCGTCGGGCGACCGCGCCCGATTGTGGCCAGAAGCCGGATTTCAGGTGCCGGCAGGGTCGGTCGGTCGTGGGCTTGCGGCGCCAGCGGCTGCGGGCAGCAGGGCCTTGGCCGCTTCGATGCGCAGCGCCAGGTCGACGGTCTGATCGTTCATGACCGCGAGCAGGAATTGCCGCGGGTCAGCGCCGGGTGCAGGCACGGCCCTTGGCGGCGGGATCGACAACTCTGGTGCATCGGCCGGTTCGGCGGCAGGCTGCAGCCGCTGCAGCGCCCGCTGCAGGTCGGCTGGCGCGATGCTCTTCACGCGTGCCAGCAGATCGGCCTGGCCCTCGGGATTCGGCGGCATGTCGAGCCAGGGCTCGTCGACGAACATCGGTGCCAGATCCGGTGCCACGAAGGCCGACCAGTGCCCCTCGCTTGCCAGCGCGGCCGGCACCCGGGTGGCATGGCGGACCGGCGAGGCCGAACCGGGCTCGACCGCCGGCAGCAGGCTCACGCGGTGACGGTCGACAGCGCCCAGGTAGCGCGTGCGCAGCCGCTCCAGAAAGGCTGCCGCCTGCGCGGCCGGCAGCGCCTGCGCGAGCGGGAACCAGAGCTGCATGCCGTCATCACCGGCGACCGCGATGGCGGGAGCTGGCAGTGCCAGATCGGCCTGAACCGCGTGCCAGACGCGGGCCAGGGCCTGCCATTCGGCGGGCCGGGCCAGCGCCAGGACCATCGCCCGCACCTGCCCATCGGGGCCGAGCAGATCGGCGGTGTTGGGATCCTGGCCGGCAGGGACGAAGAGGCGTTGCAGTTCCGATTGCAGTCTGTTCATGGATCGGACCGGTGAGGCCACTGGACATGAGGCACGGACTCTAAGGCGCTGCCCGGCGGGCGCCCGTGATCGCATGGCTTGCCCATCGCGTGGCTTGCTGTAAAAGCTGTATATCTATACAGTTGTGTGCCGGAGACCCCCATGAAGCACGAATACCGACAGCTCTACCAGCCCCGCCCGAACCGCGTGCCCGAATGGCTGCGCAAGGTGTGGCTGTGGTTCTGAGCACCCCCAGGGCCGGGCTGTGGCCGGCCCGCCCCCCGGCTGCCTCGGACCGGGTCACCGTGGCGGGCCGCGCGCCGGCTCAGGCGCTCATGCGCACGGACAGGGTGTCGACCAGTTCGGACCAGTCGGCATCGTTGCGGATCTGTTCGCGCAGAAACTGCGCCTGCATCGGCGTCCAGAACGAGGCATCGCACAGCGACACGCCGGCGGGCAGCGGCCGGTGGGTGGCGATGAAGGCGTCGATGGCGGACGCTTCGTCGGGCAGGCCCAACTGCCGGAACAGGTCCGGCAGGCGGTGGAAGGGCGTTTCCATGGCACGACTCCTGACGAGCTTGGGCCCGCATGGTCGCACGGCCGCGCGCCATCGGCCGCGTCAGGGCGCCTCGCCGTCCGGGTGACTCGATCCGGCAGCGAGGCCGTCTGCGGCAAGGGCGGCACCCTCACGCTGAACCGGCGCCAGCGCAAGAAGCCGCGCTTCAAGCGCATGACCGGCGATGCGGGCAAGGCAATGCGGCATGGCCCGCCGCCCGTCATCGCCCCGGGCGCGCGGCTGAACTGCGCTCTGCCGGCCGCGGCTTCAGCGGCGACGAGGGCGCGGCCAGCCGGGCGACCGAGCGGTCACGGCTGTGACCGCGCGCGAAGGGATCACATCGGCGCGTCGTCAGCGGGCGGCGTCTGCGCCTTGCGGATGCGCACCGGGTCCTTCTTCGCCGGCGCTGCCGGTGCGCCGGCCAGTGCCTGCATCGGGTCCGTTGCGCTGGCCGATGCGGGCTCTTGCGCCTCGGGCTCCTTGATCACCCGCGTATACGGCGTCAGGATCTGCACGAGCTGCCCATAGACCTTGGGCGTGCCGGCGACGACCTCGCGCTGGTAGAGGAAGTCGGCATCGCCGGTGAAATTGCCGATCAGGCCACCGGCCTCGGTGATGAGGAGCGATCCCGCGGCCACGTCCCAGGGGTTGAGGCCGGTCTCGAAGAAACCGTCGTACCAGCCGGCGGCCACGTAGCAGAGGTCGAGTGCGGCCGCACCCGGGCGGCGCAGGCCGGCGCAGCTTTGCATCACCTCCTCGAACATCTTCACGTAGCGCTTGAAGTTGTCGCCCTTGCGGAAGGGGAAACCGGTGCCGATCAGCGCTTCGCCGATGCGCGTGCGCTTGGACACGCGCAGCCGCTTGTCGTTGAGGAAGGCGCCGCGCCCGCGCGAGGCGTAGAAGAGGTCGTTGCGCGTGGGGTCGTAGACCACCGCCTGCTGCACCTGGCCGCGGTGGGCGAGCGCGATCGACACCGCATAGACCGGAAAGCCGTGCAGGAAGTTGGTGGTGCCGTCCAGCGGGTCGATGATCCAGACGAAGTCGCTGTGCCTGGCGCCGTGCTGGCGGCCCGATTCCTCGGCCAGGATGCCGTGGCCCGGGTAGGCTTCGAGCAGCACTTCGATGATGGCCTGCTCCGCCGCCTGGTCGACCTCGGAGACGAAGTCGTTGGGGCCCTTGCTGCCGACCTTGAGCACGTCGAGGTCGAGCGACGCCCGGTTGATGATCGCCCCCGCCGCGCGGGCCGCCTTGACGGCGATGTTGAGCATGGGATGAAGCGCGTGCGACATGGGCGGGCCTGGGGCTGGGGGAACGGGCGTGGCGGGGGCAAAGAGCGGCACGGCGACAATGCCGTGAAAACCCTCGATTCTACCGGCCGCACCCGGCCGCACCCGGCCGCGCCGCCCTGCCATGCCTGACCCGACACGGTTCGTGCTCGTGCACACCAGCCACGCCGGCAACGTGGGCGCCGCCGCGCGCGCGATGAAGGTGATGGGCTTTTCCGATCTGGTGCTGGTGCGGCCGCGTTTTGTCGACATCACCGACCACGACTACGCGGTGGCGATGGCCAGCGGCGCCGCCGACATCCTCGCGCGCGCCCGCGTCGTCGACACGCTGGCCGAAGCGCTGGACGGCTGCACCCATGCGTGTGCCACCGCGATGACGCCGCGCGATTTCGGTCCGCCGACCTTCGCGCCGCGCCCCTATCTGGCCAGTCTGGCGCCGCAGGCGCCGCGCATGGCCTTCGTCTTCGGCCCCGAGCGCACCGGCCTGGCCAACGACGATGTCTACCGCTGCCACGCCTGCCTGAGCATCCCGTCGGCGCCCGACTATGGCTCGCTCAACCTGGCGCAGGCGGTGCAGGTGCTGGCCTACGAATGGCGCCAGGCCCTGGGCGGGTACGCCGTGCAGCCGCGCACCGCCGAGGCCGTGCCGGCCGACCTGGGCGCAGTGCAGGGTGCGCTCGACCATTGGCAGCAGGTGCTGGTGCAGATCGGCTTCCTCGACCCGGCCGCGCCGAAGAAGCTGCTGCCGCGCCTGCAGCAACTGGCGCTGCGGGCGCATCTGAGCGAGCAGGAGGTGCACATCCTGCGCGGCATCGCACGTGCCGTGGCCGACACCGCCACGCCGCCGACGCGGCGACGGTAGGCGGCTACACTGGCCGGCCCCGAATGCGAAGGCCCGCCATGTTCAGCCGCTTGCGTGAAGACATCGCCTGCATCCGCGATCGAGACCCCGCCGCGCGCTCGTCGTGGGAGGTCCTCACCTGCTACCCCGGCCTGCACGCGGTGGTGCTGCACCGCCTGGCGCACGGATTCTGGATGCGCGGCTGGCGCTGGGCGGGGCGCTTCACCTCGCACATCGCGCGCTTTCTCACCGGCATCGAGATCCATCCCGGCGCCACCCTCGGCCGCCGGGTCTTCATCGACCACGGCATGGGCGTGGTGATCGGCGAGACGGCCGAGGTCGGCGACGACTGCACCATCTACCAGGGTGTGACGCTGGGCGGCACCTCGCTGGCGCGCGGCGCCAAGCGCCACCCGACGCTCGGCCAGGGCGTGATCGTCGGTGCCAATGCGCAGGTGCTGGGCGGCTTCACGGTGGGCGACGGCGCCCGCGTGGGCTCGAATGCGGTGGTCGTCAAGCCGGTACCGCCCGGGGCCACCGCGGTGGGCAACCCGGCGCGCGTGATCCATGCCGAGGCCGAGGCCTCGCGCGAGGAAGCGGCGGCCCGGATGGGCTTCTCGGCCTACGGCGTGACGCAGGGCGACGACCCGGTGTCGCAGGCCATGAAGGGCCTGATCGACAACGCCAGCGGCCAGGAGCACCAGATCGCGCTGCTGTGGCAGGCGATCGAGAAGCTCTCGGCCCGCTCGCGCGAACTGCCGGCCGCCGACTGCGTGCCGCAGGACGCCCACACCACCGAGCAGTTCGACGCCGAGCGGCTGAACCGGCTGGTCAAGTGAGGCTCAGCCCGCCTTCGGTGCCCTGATCGCCGACTTCGGCCGGAAGGCCTTGCACACCGCCTCGTCGGTCTCGAGGTAGGGCCCGCCGATGAGGTCGACGCAATACGGCACGGCGGCAAAGATGCCGTGCACCGGCGTGGGCTGCGCTCGGGCAGGCCTTGCAGCGTCTCGGCGATCGACTTCGGCTGCCCGGGCAGGTTGATGATCAAGGCCCTGCCGCGGATCACCGCCACCTGGCGCGACAGGATCGCGGTCGGCACGAAGGCCAGGCTGATCTGGCGCATCTGCTCGCCGAAGCCGGGCATCACCTTGTGCGCCACCGCCAGCGTGGCCTCGGGCGTGACGTCGCGCGGTGCCGGGCCGGTGCCGCCGGTGGTCAGCACGAGGTCGCACGCCACCGCATCGACCAGCTCGCGCAGCGCGGCGCCGATGCCGTCCTGCTCGTCGGGAATCAGCCGCTCGTGCCATTCGATGGGGTTCTTCAGCGCGCGGCCCAGCCAGGCCTTCAGCGCCGGGATGCCCTGGTCCTGATAGACGCCGCTGGAGGCGCGGTCGCTGACCGAGACGACGCCGATGCGCACGGGATCGAATTCGCTGGAGCTCATGACAGATAGGGCTTGAGGTACTGGAAGAGTTCGCGCACCGATTTCGGCTGCCGGTCCTCGACCTTCAGCGCGGCGGTGTCGCGGCGCGCGGCGCGCACCAGGCTGCGCAGCTGCTGGGCGTCGGTGTCGGGGTGGGCCTGCAGCCAGCGCGTCATCGCCTCGTCGTCGGCGATGAGCTCGGCGCGCCAACGTTCGATCTCATGCAACTGCAGCGCCTGCGTGGCCGAGCCCAGCTCGGCGGCAGCCACGGCCTCGCGCAGCGGCGCCTCGTCGGCGCCGCGCATCAGCTTGCCGATGTACTGCATCTGGCGGCGCCGGCCTTCGTGCGATTTCGTGCGCCGGTATTCATGCAGCGCATCGCGCAGCGTCTCGGGCATCCCGGTGCGATCGAGCTGGGCCTCGCTCAGCGCGGCCAGCGCCAGCCCCAGCTTCTGCAGGTCGTGCGACTGCTCCTTGCGCTGCGTCTTGCTCGGGCGATCTTCGCCGTCGACGGCGTCGCCGTAATGGGCATCGATGCCGCGATGCGGGGCGGCGCGTCGGTTCATGCGGGTCGGCTGGCAGGAAGGGGGTCGGTATCATAGTCGTGACCCCTTTTGCGTCCACCTTCGTGCGCCGCTCGCGCCGCGCCTGCCCATGACATCCACCCCGCCCGAGTCCGGCTTTGCCTTTCGCCGTGAGCAGTTCCAGCAGATGGTCGAGGACACGCTGGCGATGGCGCGTCGGCTCGGCGCCAGCGACGCCGGCGTCGAGGTCTCCGAAGGCGTGGGCCTGTCGGTGTCGGTGCGCCTGGGCGAGCTCGAGAATGTCGAGCGCAACCGCGACAAGTCGCTGGGCGTCAGCATCTATCTCGGCCAGCGCCGCGGCAACGCCAGCACCTCAGACTTCTCGCCGGCGGCGATCGAGCGCACCGTGCAGGCGGCCTACGACATCGCGCGCTTCACCGCCGAGGACCCGGCCGCCGGGCTGCCCGATGCCGACGACCTGGCGCGCCCCGACGAGGTGGCGCGCGACCTCGACCTCTTCCACCCGTGGGCGATCGATGCCGAGCACGCGGCGGCGATCGCGCTGCGCTGCGAGGACGCCGCGCGCGCCACCAGCCGGCTGATCACCAACAGCGAAGGTGCCGGCGTGTCGGCGCAGCAGTCGCATTTCTGGGCCGGCAATACGCGCGGCTTCCGCGGCGGCTACGACAGTTCGCGCCACCATGTGTCGGTATCGCCGATCGCCGGGCGCGGCCGTGGCATGCAGCGTGACGCCTGGTACAGCTCGATGCGCGACCCGGCCGATCTGGCCGCGCCCGAGGCCGTCGGCCGCTATGCCGCCGAACGCGCGCTGGCGCGGCTGAAGCCGCGCCGCGTGCCCACCGCCGAGGTGCCGGTGCTCTTCGAATCGACGGTGGCCGCCGGCTTGCTTGGATCGTTGGTCGCCGCCACCTCGGGCGGCGCGCTCTACCGCAAGGCCAGCTTCCTGCTCGACAGCCTGGGCACGCGGGTGCTGCCGGAGCATGTCGACGTGTTCGAGGACCCGCATGTGCGCAAGGGCAAGGGCAGTGCCATGTTCGACGACGAAGGCGTGCGCACGCGCGCACGCCGCGTCGTCGATGCCGGGCTGCTCGAGGGCTACTTCCTGTCGAGCTATTCGGCGCGCAAGCTGGGGCTGAAGACCACCGGGCATGCCGGCGGCTCGCAGAACCTGGTGCTGACCAGCCGCCTGACGACGCCCGGTGACACGCTGCCCGCCATGATCCGCCGTCTGCGACGCGGCCTTTTCGTCACCGAAATGATGGGGCAGGGCATCAACGGCGTCACCGGCGACTATTCGCGCGGCGCCGCCGGCTTCTGGGTCGAGGACGGCGTCATCGCCTACCCGGTGCAGGAGATCACCATCGCCGGCAACCTGCGGCAGATGTTCAAGGACATCGCCTGGGTCGGCGCCGACGCCTATGCCTCGGGCACGCGCACGATCGGTTCGGTGCTGATCGAGCGCATGAAGCTGGCCGGCGAATGACGCTGCCGAGCGGGAAAACCCGCCGGGCACCCACGGGGGTACCCCCTAGAATTCTCGGGTTTGTTCCCCTGCATCAACGATCGAGGAGATTTTCATGGAACGTCGTTCCTTCGTTCAAGGGGCCGGCATCGCCGGCGTGCTGGCCGCCGGCGTGGCGCCCGCGGTCCATGCCCAGGCCGCCATCCGCTGGCGCCTGGCGTCCAGCTTCCCGAAGTCGCTGGACACCATCTTCGGCGGCGCCGAATATTTCGCCAAGAAGGTCAGCGACATGACCGGCGGCAAATTCCAGATCTCGACCCACGCCAGCGGCGAACTGATGCCGCCGCTGGGCGTGCTGGACGGCGCGCAGAACGGCACCGTCGAGATCGCGCACACCGCGCCGTATTACTTCGTCGGCAAGGACGACACCTTCGCATTCGGCACCGCCATCCCCTTCGGGCTGAATGCGCGCCAGATGAACGCGTGGATGATCGAGGGCAATGGCCTGAAGCTGCTGCGCGACTTCTACGCCGGCTACAACATCATCAATTTTCCGGGCGGCAATACCGGCGCACAGATGGGTGGCTGGTTCCGCAAGCCGGTCACCAGCCTCGCCGACCTGAAGGGCCTGCGGTTCCGCACCGCCGGCATCGCCGGCAAGGTGCTCGAGCGGCTGGGCGTGGTGGTGCAGGCGATCCCGCCGGCCGATATCTATTCGGCGCTGGAGAAGGGCACCATCGACGCCGTCGAGTTCGTCGGTCCGCACGACGACATGAAATTGGGCTTCAACCGCGTGGCACCGCATTACGCCTACCCGGCATTCTGGGAGGGCGGCGCGCAGCTCGACCTGTTCATCAATCAGAAGGCGTTCGCCGCGCTGCCGGCTGAATACAAGGCCATCGTCGAGGTGGCCGCGCTCGCCACGCACACCGACATGCTGGCCAAGTACGACGTCAAGAACCCGGCCGCACTGCGCCAGCTGGTGGCCGGCGGCACCAAGCTGTTCCGCTTCCCCAAGGACGCGATGGAAGCCGGCTTCAAGGAGGCCACCGCGCTGTATGCGGAGATCGCCGCCAAGAATGCCAACTTCAAGAAGGTGCACGATGACTTCGTGAAGTTCCGGGCCGAGCAGAACCTGTGGTTCCGCTTCGCCGAAGCCGGTTTCGACGACTTCATGCAGCAGCAAAAGCTCTGATGCCGGCCGCGGGCGGCAGCCGCCGTCCGCTGCAAGAGGCCCCGCAGGCCCGACGGCCGCGGGGCCTTTCTATTGCTTCGGCGCGCTGGCCGCGGGCGTCTTGAACAGGTCGTTCAGATCCTGTTCCTGGGCCTGCGGCTCCGGCGGTTCCACCTCGATCACCTGGTTGGTGGTGTCGAACAGCTGCTTGCTGCCCATGCCGCCCGAGACCAGCCCTGGGAAGGCGATGATCAGCCCGACCATCACCAGCTGGATGATCACGAAGGGCACGGCGCCCCAGTAGATCTGGCCGGTGGTGACGCGGGCCACCGTCTGCCCGGTGAGGCGGTCCTGGTAGTCGTTGTTGGGCGCCACGCTGCGCAGGAAGAAGAGCGCAAAGCCGAAGGGCGGGTGCATGAACGAGGTCTGCATGTTCACCGCCAGCAGCACGCCGAACCAGACGAGGTCGATGCCGAGCTTGTCGGCCACCGGCGCCAGCAGGGGCACGACGATGAAGGCCAGCTCGAAGAAGTCGAGGAAGAAGGCCAGCACGAAGACCAGGATGTTGACGACGATGAGGAAGCCCATCTGGCCGCCGGGCAGGCTCGTCATCAGGTGCTCGACCCACTTCGGCCCGTCCACGCCCTGGAACGACAGGCTGAAGACGGTGGAGCCGATGAGGATGAAGAGCACGAAGCTCGAGAGCTTCATCGTCGAGTCCATCGCCTGGCGCAGAAGCTTCAGGTTCAGGCGCCGCCGGCCGATCGCCATCAGCAGGGCCCCGACCGCGCCCATCGCGCCACCTTCGGTCGGCGTGGCCACGCCGATGAAGATGGTGCCCAGCACCAGGAAGATCAGCGCCAGCGGCGGGATCAGCACGAAGGTGACGCGCTCGGCCATGTGGCTGAGCAGGCCGAGGTGCAGCAGCCTGTTGGCCAGGGCCAGCACGAAGGCCACGCCCACGCCGACGCTCAGGCTCAGCACGATGCGCTCGTCGGTCGGCATGGCGTCGGGCCGGGTGGTGCCGAAGGCCAGCGCGGCGGCCACCGACAGGGCGGCCAGCATGCCCAGCGAGCGCAGTCCCGGGCTGCCGTCGGGCTCGCGGATGGTGCGCGCCTCGGGGGGCAGGGCGGGTGCCCAGTGCGGGCGCCACAGCGTGACCGCCAGCACATACGCCAGATACAGCCCCGTCAGCACGAAGCCGGGGATGAAGGCGCCGCGGTAGAGATCGCCCACGCTGCGGCCGAGCTGGTCGGCCAGCACGATCAGCACCAGCGACGGCGGGATGATCTGCGCCAGCGTGCCCGAGGCTGCGATGACGCCCGAGGCCACGCGGCGGTCGTAGCCATAGCGCAGCATGATGGGCAGCGAGATCAGGCCCATCGAGATCACCGAGGCGGCGACGACACCGGTGGTGGCCGCCAGCATCGCGCCCACCAGGATGACCGCATAGGCCAGCCCGCCGCGGATGGGACCGAACAGCTGGCCGATGGTGTCCAGCAGGTCCTCGGCCATGCCCGAGCGCTCGAGGACCAGGCCCATGAAGGTGAAGAAGGGGATCGCCAGCAGGGTGTCGTTCTGCATGATCCCGAAGATGCGCAGCGGCAGCGCCTGCATCAGCTGCGCCATGCCGTGCACACCGAGTTCGATGCCGATGAAGCCGAACAGCAGCCCGCAGGCGGCCAGCGAAAAGGCGACGGGCAGGCCCAGCAGCAGGAAGACCACCAGGCCGCCGAACATGATCGGCGCCATGTTGGCGAGCAGGAACCCGGTCATGGGCGGCTCCCCGGCTGTGCGGCCGCCTGGGCGCGGATGGCGGCGGCCAGTTCCTCCTCGGCGGTCTTGTCCTGCGGCTTGCGGCCGGGGTCGTCGATGAGGCCGCGCAGGAAGGCGATGCGCTTGATCAGCTCCGACACGCCCTGCAGGCCGAGCAGCGCAAAGCCCGCAGGCACGAGCGCATAGACCGGCCAGCGGATCAGGCCACCGGCATTGGACGACACCTCACCGCTCACCCAGGCCTTGGTGACCAGCGGCCACACGAGGTAGACGACGACTGCCACGAAAGGCAGCAAGAAGACCAGCAGCCCGAAGATCTCGACCTTGACCTGCGTGTGCCGCTGGAAGCGACCGAGCACGACGTCGATCCGGACATGTTCCTGGCGCAGCAGCGTATAGCCAGCGGCCAGCAGGAAGACGGCCGCGAACAGGTACCACTGGATCTCGAGGAAGGCATTCGAGGTCAGGCTGAAGGCCTTGCGCATGATGGCGTTGACGGCACTGATCAGCACCGCCGCCAGCACGAACCAGGCAACCCAGCGGCCGACCCATTCGTTCAGTCGGTCGATGGCCCGTGACAACTGCAGCAGGGGGCTCACGATGTCTCCTTCTGGGGCTGCCGGCCGGCCGGCGCGGCGGCGGCACGGGCGCGGTCGAGGCGCTGGTACGACGCGACCGGGTTGAACCCCGCTGTCCGCACGCGTCGCCAGCGGTGATGCCGGACGGCCGCTGTCCTAGACCTGCTGCGCGAGGTGGAACAAGCGCGCCGAGCGCGCGCCCGAGCGGCAGAACATCAGCAGCGGCCGCGGCAGCTCCGCCAGCAGCCGTGCCAGGGCTGCCGCCTCCTCGGGCGACTGATGGCCGCTGGCGACGGGCAGGTGACGGTAGGCCAGACCTGCGGCGCGGGCGGCGGCCTCGATGGCGGCGCTGGTCGGCTGGTGGGGATCGTGTTCGAAATCGGGCCGGTTGTTGATCACGGCGCGTATGCCCATGCGCGCGGCCTCGGCCATGGCCGCCGGCTCGAGCTGAGGCGCCGCGAAGACATCCGGCGCGATGGGTTTCATCTGCAGGTGATGGCTCATGGCGCTGATTTTGCCAGCGCGGCCTTCACGGCGGCAGAGACCAGCCCCATGTCGGCCTTGCCCGCCAGGCGGCCCTTGGCCGCGCCCATCACCTTGCCCATGTCGCCCGGGCCGCTGGCGCCGAGCTCGGCCACCAGGGCGTCGACCTCGGCGCGGACCTGTTCGGCCGACAGGCGCTCGGGCAGGTAGGCCCGGAGCACCTCGAGCTCGGCACCTTCCTTCTCGACCAGATCGGCCCGGCCGGCCTGCTGGAAGGCGACGATCGAATCCTTGCGCTGCTTGATCAGCTTGTCGACGATGCCGACGATGGCTGCGTCGTCGAGGACGATGCGCTCGTCGACCTCGCGCTGCTTGCAGGCGGCCAGCAGCATGCGGATCGCCGACAGGCGCCCGGCGTCCCTGGCGCGCATCGCGGCCTTCATGTCTTCGGTGATGCGGTCTTTCAGGCTCATGGCAGGTAGGTTGCGTGCGCCGATAAAACCAGAAGCCCGCGGCGGTTACCCGCGCGGGCTTCGGTGCGCTGTCGGCAGCGGGGCCGGTCAGTAAAGCTTCTTGGGCAGCTGCATGCTGCGCACGCGCTTGAAGTGCCGCTTGACCGCGGCCGCCTTCTTGCGCTTGCGCTCGGACGTGGGCTTCTCGTAGAACTCGCGTGCGCGCAGCTCGGTCAGCAGACCGATCTTTTCGATGGTGCGCTTGAAGCGGCGCAGGGCGACGTCGAACGGCTCGTTCTCTTTGACGCGAATCGTGGTCATGCGTTGAAGGGGTCCGGAGGGTTGGCGCTCGGTGTCGTCGAGGACTTGCCGTGAGCTGCGTTGCGACGTCACTCAGGCGACCGGCTCGGCGATCGACACGCTAGGGGTTTGCCAGCAAAGCGCGGATTCTAGCCCGATTCTCTGCATGTCGCCAAGCCGCCGGGCGTGGCGGTCTCGCGGGCCCCGACTTCGCATAAGCTCGCCGCCATGACGGCCGTGCCGAACCCTGCTGCAATCGCCCCCGCCTCTGCCGGGTCCCGCGGTCTTCTGGCCGACCACCTGCTGGCCGCCTGGCTGGCCAGCGAAGGCGGCATGCTGGCGGTCAAGGACACGGCCAGCGGCCGCTACCTGCATGTCGATGCCGCGATGGCGCGATTCATCGGCCGGGCGGCCGCCGAGGTCATCGGCTGCACCGATGCCGAGTGGTTCGACGGCGCCACCGTGACCGCGCTGCGGGCGGCGGAGCAGACGGCGCTGTCGCAGCCGGCGCCACTGTGGAGCGAGCATCGTTTCGAATGGCAGGGTCGGGTGCGCGAGTTCAGCGTGCTGCGGGTCGTCGATGGCCAGAACCTGGGCAGCCTGTGGCTGGACCGCGCCGATCAGCGCCAGCGCGAGCAGCAGTTGCGCATGGCGCTCGACCAGCTCGAACAGCTGCAGCGGGCCAACGCCGAGCTTCGGCGTGAACTGGCCGACCAGGCGCTGCGCGACCCCGCCTCGGGCCTCTATACCCGCGCCCACTTCGAGGACCAGTTGCGGCGCGAGACCGATCTGTCGACGCGGGAGCACCGCGAATTTGCGCTCGTGCTGATCGAACTCGATCCGCCGGGCGACGCGGTGCAGGCGCTGGGCGACCCGGCGCGGGCGCATGTGCTCGAAGCCCTGGGTCGACTGTTGCGCAGCGGCACGCGGGCGATGGACGCGTCGTGCCGCTACGACGACAACCGCTTCGCGGTGCTGCTGTCGGGCGTCGGCCTGGCCACCGCGCATGCGCGCATGGAAGGCCTGCGGCGGCGCTGCGCGACGCAGATCGTGCTGCTGGACGGGCGCGAGCTGGGCTTCACGGTGGCGATGGGCGTGGCCAGCTTCCCGCACACGGCGCAATCGCTGGCCGGGTTGATGGCCTCGTGCGAAGCCGCGCTGGCCGAGGCGCGCCGCCGCGGCGGCAACCACGTGACGCTGGCCAGCATCCCGCTCGGCAAGCCCTGATCAACTGCGCTGCGATTGCCAGGCCATGTAGGCCGCCAGCCCGAACAGCAGGCAGGCGAACAGCCGCTTGAGCCTGGCGACGTCGGTGCCGTGGGCGACGCGGGCGCCGATCGGCGCCATCGACACGCTGGCCGCGGCCACGATCACCAGCGCGGGCAGGTAGAGGTAGCCCACGGCCCCCGGCAGCGCGGGCGGCACCGAGCGGCCGGCGATCAGGTAGCCCACGGTATTGGCCAGCGCGATCGGGAAGCCCAGCGCCGCGCTGGTACCCACGGCCTGCCGGATCGGCACGTTGCACCAGGTCATGAAGGGCACCGAGACGAAGGCCCCGCCGGCGCCGACCAGCCCCGATACGAGGCCGATGGCGCCACCCACGAGGGTCTGCCCGGCCGGCCCCGGCATCTGGCGCGACGGCTTGGGCTTGCGGTCGAGCAGCATCTGCGTGGCCGAAAAGCCGATGAAGAGGGCGAAGAATAGCGCCAGCCCCTGGCCCTTGAGCACCGCGAACAGCCCGGCACCGGCCAGCAGGCCGCCGCCCACGATGCCCGGCGCCAGCGAGCGCAGCAGGTCCCAGCGCACGGCGCCGCGGGCATGGTGCGCGCGCACGCTGGACAGCGAGGTGAAGAGGATGCTCGCCATCGAGGTGGCGATGGCCATCTTGACCGCCTGCCCCGGGTCGACGCCACGCGACGCGAGGATCCAGGTCATGAACGGCACCATCATCATGCCGCCGCCGATGCCCAGCAGTCCGGCCAGAAAACCGGTGACGGTACCGAGCGCGATCAGCTCGACCACGAGCAGCCAGCCCAGGTCCATCATGAGGCAGCGACCTTCACCGGCCGAGCAACGCGAGCACTGCGCGCCATTCGTCGTCGGTCACCGGCGTGATCGACAGCCGGTTGCCCCGCTGCAGCACGCGCATCGTGGCCAGGGTGGGCGCGGTGCGCATCTCGCGCAGGCCGAGCAGGCGCGTCTTGCGCACCAGCCGCACCGGGATCTGCAGCCAGCGCGGGTTGCCGGGCGACGACTTCGGGTCGTGGTAAGGGCTTGCCGGGTCGAACTGCGTCGCATCGGCCGTGGGGCCGCCGGCGATCTCGGCCAGGCCGGCGATGCCGGGCTCGGCACACGACGAGTGGTAGAAGAGCACGCCGTCGCCCGGCCGCATGTCGTCGCGCATGAAATTGCGCGCCTGGTGGTTGCGCACGCCGGTCCATGGCAGCACCTGGCCCGGGGTGCGGGCGAGGTCGTCGATCGAGGCCTCGTCGGGTTCGCTCTTCATCAGCCAGTGGCGGGGCATCGGATGCGAGCGGGCGTGGGTCGAGGCCGAGGAAGAAGATGTCCGCCGTGCACCGGGGTCGCATCCCTGAACCTTCAGCAGGAGGATCAGGTGGGCGAGGTCAGCAAGGCTTCGGGTTCATCTGACGCGAGACGCTCACACCAGCCGAGCGATATTCCAAGCCCTGCTCAATGAGCATCGGAACAAGGAATTAAAGACCCGCGACACACGACGGACAATCACATTCTAGGGCCGGGCACAAAGGCCCGCCGCGGCCTGATGTCACAGCAACTGACCATCGTCGCCCAGCGCCGCGTCGACGCGCTGCAGCAGGCCGTCGAGGTCGATGCCGGCGCCGTCTGCGCCATCGGCGCCCGCGGTCCGCTTCTCGTGCGCCGCAGGCGCTGCCGGCGCAGTCGGCCCGCGCGCCGCGGCCTCGGCCAGCAGGTAGGCCAGGTTCAGCGCCGCCAGCACCGCGATGCGCTCGCGTGCCTTGACCTTGCCGCTGTCGCGGATGGTCGACATCTCCTTGTCGACGCTGGCCACGGCCTGCGCGAGCAGGGCCTCGCCACCCTCGGGGCAGCCGAGGATGTAGCCGTGACCCATGATGGTGACCTCGACCTGCTTCACGGGCGCGCCTCCGGGCTGCTGCCGCCGTCGGCCGGCAACCGGGCCAGCAGCGCGTCGATGCGCGCGCGTGCCGCCGCCAGGCGCGACTTCAGGCTGTCGCGCTCTGCCGTGACCGCCTGCAACTGCTGCGCCATCAGCTGGCTGGTGCGCTTGAGCTCCTCGTGGCGCAGCACGAGGCGGTCCACGCGCTCGGCAAGGTCATGCAGCTTGGTCATGGGCAGTCCGGCAGGCCGTTGGCACAGTCACGCCGATTGTAGGTGTCGCCCCTGGTCGCACCAGGCGCGTACGCTGCAGCGGTCGCACTGCGGCTTGCGGGCCTGGCAGACATAACGGCCGTGCAGGATCAGCCAGTGGTGGGCATGCACCCGGTATTTCGGCGGCACCCGTCGCAGCAGGGCCTCCTCGACGTCGAGGGGGTTGCGCCCCGGCGCCAGGCCCGTGCGGTTGGCAACGCGGAAGATGTGCGTGTCGACCGCCATCGTCGGTTCGCCGAAGGCGACGTTGAGCACGACGTTGGCGGTCTTGCGGCCGACGCCGGGCAAGGCTTGCAGCGCCTGGCGCGTGCGCGGCACTTCGCCGCCGTGCTGCTCGACCAGGATGCGGCAGGTCTCCAGCAGGTTCTTCGCCTTGGTGCGGTACAGGCCGATGCTGCGGATCGACTCCGTCACGCGGTCGAGTCCGAGGTCGAGCATGGCCTTTGGGCTGGGCGCCAGCGCAAACAGCCGCCGCGTGGCCTTGTTGACGCTGACATCGGTGGCCTGCGCCGACAGCAGCACCGCGGCCAGCAGCTCGAACACGCTGGTGTAGGCGAGTTCGGTCTGCGGCCGCGGGTTGGCCGCAGCCAGCGTGGCGAAGAAGGACTCGATGTCGGCGGGCGTCATCCTCGGGGGGGCGGTTCGTCGCGGCGGGCGCGGGCGCGCTGCAGGGCGGCCTCGATGACGGCGCGCTTGGCCTCGATCATCGCCGGGTCGGTGAGCTGCGTCTGCGCCGGCAGGTCGGCCAGCTTGGCCGCGGCCTTGGCGGCCAGGCGCTCGTCGTTCTCGCGCCGGTCACGCTCGATGCGCCAGCGGTGGAACGCATAGCGCTCGCGCGCCTCTTCGGCCTGTGCCGGGCTCCAGGCCTGCCAGCCGGTGCGCTCGCCCGTCACCGGCACCATCGCGATGCAGTCCACCGGGCAGGCCGGCACGCACAGTTCGCAGCCGGTGCAGGGGGCGTCGATCACCGTGTGCATGCGCTTGGACGCGCCGACGATGCAGTCCACCGGGCAGGCCTTGATGCACAGCGTGCAGCCGATGCACCACGCTTCGTCGATGACCGCCAGCGCACGCGGGCCTTCGCGGCCGCGCGTTGAGTCCAGTGGCGGCGGTGGTCGTCCGACCAGAGCCGCCAGACGCTGCACGCCTTCGGCGCCGCCGGGCGGGCAGCGGTTGATGTCGGCCTCGCCGGCGGCCATGGCCTGGGCGTAGGCACGGCAATCGGGGTAGCCGCAGCGCGTGCATTGCGTCTGCGGCAGCGCGGCGTCCAGCGCCGCCGCCAGGGCCATCAGGGGCGTATCGGTGCCGGGCACCGTGGCGTCACTTCACGCGGCGCACGGCCTGGCCGGTGGCAGCGACCGCGGCCTGGTTGTGGCGCGCGATGAAGCTGCGCACCTCGGGGTAGACCACCTCGCGCCAGCGGCGGCCCGAGAAGATGCCGTAGTGGCCCGCGCCCTGGACGTCGATGTGGAACTGGCGGTTCTTCGGGATGCCGGTGCACAGGTCGTGCGCGGCGCGCGTCTGGCCGGCGCCCGAGATGTCGTCGAGTTCGCCCTCGATCGTCAGCAGCGCCGTGGTGGTGATGTCCTGCGGCTGCACCAGTTCGCCACGCACGCGCCAGGTGCCGTTGACGAGGGCGAAGTCCTGGAACACCGTCTTGATGGTGTCGAGGTAGTACTCGGCCGGCATGTCGAGCACGGCGTTGTACTCGTCGTAGAACTGGCGGTGTGCCTCGGCGCTGTCGTCGTCGCCGCGGATCAGGTCGAGGAAGTAGTCGTAGTGCGAGCTGAGGTGGCGGTCGGGGTTCATCGCCACGAAGCCCGTGTGCTGCAGAAAGCCCGGGTAGACGCGACGGCCGGCGCCGGGATAGTTGTGCGGCACGCGGTAGATGACGTTGTTCTCGAACCAGCCGTGGCTCTTGTTCATCGCCAGGTTGTTGACGGCCGTGGGGCTGCGGCGGGCGTCGATCGGGCCGCCCATCATCGTCATCGTGCGCGGCGTGAATTCGCCGCCGCTGGCCAGCAGCGACACCGCCGCCAGCACCGGCACCGTGGGCTGGCAGACCGAGATCACATGGGCATCGGGGCCGAGCAGGCGGATGAACTCCTGCACGTAGCCGACGTAGTCGTCGAGGTGGAAGGCGCCTTCCTCGAGCGGCACCATGCGCGCGTCGGTCCAGTCGGTGATGAAGACCTTGTGGTCATGCAGCAGGCTCTTGACGGTGTCGCGCAGCAGCGTGCTGTGGTGACCCGACAGCGGTGCCACCACCAGCACGGCGGGCTGGGACTTCATGACCTCCAGCGCCTTCGGGTTGTCGGTGAAGCGCTTGAAGCGCAGCAGCCGGCAAAACGGCTTCTTCGCTGCCACCTGTTCCTGCACCGCCACCTCGACGCCGTTGACGGTGGCGCTGGTGATGCCGAACGGGGGCTTCTCGTATTCCTTGGCCAGCCGGTGCATGAGGTCGAAGCTGGCCGAGATGCGCTGGGCCCATGGCGTATGGGCAAAGGGCGAGAGCGGGTGGTCGTAGAGCTTGGCCGACGCGCTGGCGAATTCCGAGAACGGCGCCATCAGGGCGCGCTGGGTTTCATAGATCTGGTAGAGCATTCACTGACTCCAAGGCTGCGGCGGGCCGATCCCGGATGATGATCGTGCAGACCTGCGATCAGGCTGACAATCCGGCATCTTTTGTGCACTGCAGCAAATATACGACTGTCTGGCCACATCGTGGCGGCAGTCGGGATTCGGCGAATGGGCGAAAACGCCGACATCAGCGGCTCAAATGCCGTCCTCTGTCTCGCAGGCGACACCTGATGGCAGTTCTCACATCAGCCTGGCCAGCGCCGCGACGACGGCATCGATGTTGCGGCTGTTGATGGCTGCCACGCAGATGCGTCCCGGAATCGACACCATAGACGCCGAATTCGCTGCGCAGGCGCTGCATCTGCTCCTTGGACAACCCCGAGTAGCTGAACATGCCCTTCTGGCGCGTGATGTAGGAGAGGTCACCCTTGACCCCCGCGGCCTGCAACCGGGCCACCAGCGCCTGCCGGGTGGCGCGGATGCGCTCGCGCATGCCGGCCAGTTCGTCCTCCCACATCGCGCGCAGCGCCGGCGTCGTCAGCACCGTGGCCACGATATGGGCACCAAAGGTCGGCGGGTTGGAATAATTGGTGCGGATGACGATCTTCAACTGCGACAGCACGCGCGCTGCCTCGTCCTTGTCGCCGCAGACGACGCTGAGCGCACCGACGCGCTCGCCATAGAGCGAGAAGCTCTTCGAGAACGAGGTCGAGACGAAGAAGCGCACGCCGGCATCGACGAAGGGCTGGATCACCGCGCCGTCCTCGGCAATGCCCTCGCCGAAGCCCTGGTAGGCCATGTCGAGGAAGGCGACCAGCTCGCGCGCCTGCACGACCTTCACCACCTCGGCCCATTGCGCGGGCGTGAGGTCGCAGCCGGTGGGGTTGTGGCAGCAGGCGTGCAGCACGACGATGGTGCCCGCCGGTGCGGCCTGCAGCGCGGCCAGCATGTCGGCCACGCGCACGCCGCGCGTGGCGGCGTCGTAATAGGGGTAGGTCTCGACCGTGAAGCCGGCGTTGCTGAAGAGGGCGCGGTGGTTTTCCCAGCTGGGGTCGCTGATCAGCACCTTGGCGTCGGGTTCGACGCGCTTGAGAAAATCGGCGCCGACCTTGAGGCCGCCGGTGCCGCCCAGGGCCTGTACGGTGGCCACGCGGCCCGCGGCCAGCAGCGGCGACTGCGGGCCGAAGACCAGGCCCTGCACCGCCTTGTCGTAGGCCGCGATGCCGTCGATGGGCAGATAGCCCCTGGCCTTGGGAGCGGCGAGCAGTTGCTGCTCGGCCGCGGCCACGCATTTCAGCACCGGCAGCTTGCCCTCGTCGTCGAAATAGACACCCACGCCCAGATTGACCTTGGCCGGGTTCGGGTCGGCGGCAAACTGCTCGTTGAGGCCGAGGATGGGGTCGCGCGGCGCCATTTCGACGGCGGCGAACAAGGAGGCGGAAGCGGTCATCGGGCGGTCCTGGAGGCGGGGGTTCTGCGAGCGGGCGCGGTCACGGCAGCGGCCGTCGGCGGCTTGCGCTACGCTCATCGGCTGGTCCCAGCGGGAAGCCCCGGCTGGAGCCCTTCATTCTAAGTTGGACCTCAGGGATTGCCCGCATGACCGAACCAACCGCCGTCGACGAGCCAGACGCGGCGCCCGCGCAAGGCTTCTTCGTGTCGTATCCCGATTCGCCGTTCCAGCTGTTCCAGGTCTTTGCGCCGGCGGGCGACCAGCCGACCGCGATCGCGCAACTGGTCGACGGCGTGACCGACGGCCTGGCCTACCAGACGCTGCTGGGCGTGACCGGCTCGGGCAAGACCTACACCATGGCCAACGTGATCGCCCGCCTGGGCCGGCCGGCGATCGTCTTCGCGCCCAACAAGACGCTGGCGGCGCAGCTGTACAGCGAGTTCCGCGAGTTCTTTCCGAAGAACGCGGTCGAATATTTCGTCAGCTACTACGACTACTACCAGCCCGAGGCCTATGTGCCGCAGCGCGACCTCTTCATCGAGAAGGACAGCGCCATCAACGAGCACATCGAGCAAATGCGGCTCAGCGCCACCAAGAGCCTGCTCGAGCGGCGCGACGTGATCATCGTCGCCAGCGTGAGCGCGATCTACGGCATCGGCAACCCGGCCGACTACCACCAGATGGTGATGACGCTGCGGGTGGGCGACAAGATGGGCCAGCGCGACGTCATCGCGCAGCTGATCCGCATGCAGTACAAGCGCAACGAGATCGACTTCGGGCGCGGGTCCTTCCGCGTGCGCGGCGACACCATCGACATCTTCCCGGCCGAACATTCCGAGCTGGCGCTGCGCATCGAGCTCTTCGACGACGAGGTCGAGACGCTGCAGCTGCTGGACCCGCTCACGGGGCGCGTGCGGCAGAAGATCCCGCGCTTCACCGTCTACCCCAGCAGCCACTATGTGACGCCGCGCGAACGCGTGCTGGCGGCCATCGACACCATCAAGCAGGAGCTGCGCGAGCGCCTGGACGAGCTGGTCAAGGCCGGCAAGCTGGTGGAGGCGCAACGCCTGGAGCAGCGCACGCGCTTCGACCTCGAGATGCTGCAGGAGGTCGGCCACTGCAAGGGCATCGAGAACTACACGCGCCACCTCAGCGGTGCCGCGCCCGGCGAGCCGCCGCCGACGCTGGTGGACTACCTGCCGGCCGACGCGCTGATGTTCCTGGACGAGAGCCATGTGCTGATCGGCCAGTTCGGCGGCATGTACAACGGCGACCGTGCGCGCAAGACGACACTGGTCGAATATGGCTTCCGGCTGCCGAGCGCGCTGGACAACCGGCCGCTGAAGTTCGAGGAGTTCGAGCGCAAGATGCGCCAGGCGATCTTCGTCTCGGCGACGCCGGCCGACTACGAGAAGACGCATGCCGGCCAGGTGGTCGAGCAGGTCGTGCGGCCGACCGGGCTGGTCGATCCCGAGGTCGAGGTGCGGCCGGCCGCGACCCAGGTCGACGACGTGCTGCAGGAGATCCGCGAGCGCGTGCAGCTCCACGAGCGCGTGCTGATCACCACGCTGACCAAGCGCATGGCCGAGCAGCTGACCGACTACCTGGCGGACAACGGCGTCAAGGTGCGCTACCTGCACAGCGACATCGACACCGTCGAGCGCGTGGAGATCCTGCGCGACCTGCGCCTGGGCACCTTCGACGTGCTGGTGGGCATCAACCTGCTGCGCGAAGGCCTGGACCTGCCCGAGGTGAGCCTGGTGGCCATCCTCGATGCCGACAAGGAAGGCTTCCTGCGTGCCGAGCGCAGCCTGATCCAGACCATCGGCCGCGCGGCGCGCAACCTCAATGGCCGCGCGATCCTCTATGCCGACAAGGTCACCGATTCGATGCGCCGTGCCATCGACGAGACCGAGCGCCGGCGCGACAAGCAGATCGCGCACAACCTGGCGCAGGGCATCACGCCGCGTTCGATCCACAAGCGCATCCGCGACCTCATCGACGGCGTGGTCTCCGACAAGACCGCGCGTGACGAGGCACAGGCCGCCAAGTCGGCGGCCGAGATCGAAGCGATGAACGAGAAGGACCTCGGCAAGCGCATCAAGGCACTCGAGAAACAGATGCTCGAGCACGCCCGCAACCTCGAGTTCGAGAAGGCGGCACGCGCGCGCGACCAGCTCGCGCTGCTGCGCGAACAGGCCTTCGGTGCACCCGGACACGACAGCAACGTGGTGCCCCTCCAGGCCGCGGGGGGGCGCCCTTGAAGGCGCTGAAGCGGCTGCTCGGCCTGGGCGGCGGTGAACCGGCACTGGGCGTGCTGATGGTGTGCTCGGGCAACATCTGCCGCTCGCCCACGGCCGAAGGCGTGCTGCGGGCCAAGCTGCAGGCCGCGGGGTTGGGTGAACGCATCCAGGTCGACTCCGCCGGTACGCAGGGCCTGCATGCCAAGGAGCCGCCCGATCCGCGGGCGCTGGCGATGGCCAGTCGGCGCGGCTACGACCTGTCGAAGTTGCGCGCGCGCCGCGTGGTCGGCGAGGACTTCGTCCGTTTCCAGCGCATCCTGGCGATGGACGAGGGCCACCTGAAATGGCTGCGGCAGGCGTCGCCACCCGATGCCCGCACGCGCGTCGGGCTGTTGATGGACCACGCGCTGACGCAGCGGGGGCAGCGCGAGGTGCCGGACCCGTATTTCGGCTCGGAGCGCGATTTCGAACGGGTGCTCGACCTGGTCGAAGATGCCTGCGAAGGGCTGGTGCGCGACCTGGCGCAGGAGCTGGCGCTGCTGGAGCGCAAGGGTGACGGCAAAGCTTGACCAAATTGCTGGGACTTTGCTATACTTGAGCGTCACAGTCGGGATCATCTCAGGGTCAACCCTCGATCGATACCGTGACGGCGCTGTTCGTGCGTGACCGGGATCCGTCTTCCGGCCGCGACCGCGGCGAGGCTCCCACCCTTCTCGACAGGAGAACACCATGCGACTCACCACCAAGGGCCGTTTTGCGGTCACCGCCATGATCGATCTGGCCTTGCGCTCGGGTACCGGGCCGGTGGCGCTGGCGGCGATCAGCCAGCGGCAGCAGATCTCGCTGTCCTACCTCGAGCAGCTGTTCGGCAAGCTGCGTCGTCACGCGCTGGTGGAAAGCACCCGTGGCCCGGGTGGCGGCTATTCGCTGGGCCGCGCGGCCGCCGAGATCACGGTGGCCGACATCATCGTCGCCGTCGACGAGCCGATCGACGCCACCGGCTGCGGCGGCAAGGAAAGCTGCATGGGCGAGGACGCCGGCAAGTGCATGACGCACGACCTGTGGACGAGCCTGAATACGAAGATGATCGAATACCTCGACTCGATCTCGCTGAAGAAGCTGGTCGATGACCAGCTCGCCAAGGGCATATCCATCGACGAGGCGCCGGTCAAGCGCGCCATCTCGAGCCAGCCCGTGGTCAAGCCCATCAAGGTGACCGCGCCGAATTCCGTCTTTGCGCTCGGCTCGGCGTTCACGAAATAAGTCGCCTCCCGACCACCACCGACCTTCAACCCAGCACCATGACCCCGCATTTTCCGATCTATATGGATTACGGTGCCACCACGCCGGTGGACCCGCGTGTCGTCGACGCCATGATCCCCTGGCTGCGCGAGCATTTCGGCAACCCGGCGTCGCGCAGCCACGCCTGGGGCTGGGAAGCCGAAGAGGCGGTCGAGAAGGCACGCGGCCAGGTGGCCGCACTGATCAATGCCGACCCGCGCGAGATCGTCTGGACCAGCGGTGCCACCGAGAGCAACAACCTGGCGATCAAGGGTGCGGCGCATTTCTATGCCTCGCGCGGCAAGCACATCATCACCGTGAAGACCGAGCACAAGGCCGTGCTCGACACCACGCGCGAACTCGAGCGCCAGGGCTTCGAGGTGACCTACCTCGACGTGCAGCAGGACGGCCTGCTCGACCTCGACCAGTTCAAGGACACGCTGCGCAAGGACACCATCCTGGTGTCGGTGATGCTGGTCAACAACGAAATCGGCGTCATCCAGGACATTCCCGCCATCGGCGCGATGTGCCGCGAGCGCGGCATCATCCTGCACGTCGACGCGGCCCAGGCCACCGGCAAGGTGGCGATCGACATGGCAACGCTGCCGGTCGACCTGATGAGCCTGGCCTCGCACAAGACCTACGGCCCCAAGGGCATCGGCGCGCTGTATGTGCGCCGCAAGCCGCGCGTGCGCCTGGAGGCGCAGATGCACGGCGGTGGCCACGAGCGCGGCATGCGCTCGGGCACGCTGCCTACGCACCAGTGCGTGGGCATGGGCGAGGCCTTCCGCATCGCGCAGGCCGAGATGGGCACCGAGAGCGAGCGCATCCGCATGCTGCAGCAGCGCCTGCTCAAGGGCATCGGACAGATCGAGCAGGTGTTCATCAACGGCGACCTGGAGCGGCGCGTGCCGCACAACATCAACGCCTCGTTCAATTTTGTCGAGGGCGAGTCGCTGATCATGGGCATCAAGGGCCTGGCGGTGTCTTCGGGTTCGGCCTGCACGTCAGCCAGCCTGGAGCCCAGCTACGTGCTGCGTGCGCTGGGCCGTTCCGACGAACTCGCGCATTCGTCGCTGCGCATGACGATCGGCCGCTTCACGACCGAGCAGGACATCGACTACGCGGTGTCCACGCTGCAGGACCGCGTGGCGCGGCTGCGCGAGCTGTCGCCCTTGTGGGAGATGTACAAGGACGGCGTCGACCTCAGCACCATCCAGTGGGCGGCCCACTGAGGCCCGGCCCGGAAACACACTCAGGAGCACATCCATGGCCTACAGCGACAAGGTGGTTGATCACTACGAAAATCCGCGCAACGTCGGCTCCTTCGAGAAGGGCGACGAGACGGTGGGCACCGGCATGGTCGGCGCCCCGGCCTGCGGCGACGTGATGAAGCTGCAGATCAAGGTCAACCCGGCCACCGGGCTGATCGAGGACGCCCGTTTCAAGACCTACGGCTGCGGGTCGGCGATCGCGTCGAGCTCGCTCGTCACCGAATGGGTCAAGGGCAAGACGCTCGACCAGGCGATGACGATCAAGAATACGCAGATCGCCGAGGAGCTGGCGCTGCCGCCGGTGAAGATCCACTGCTCGATCCTGGCCGAGGACGCCATCAAGGCCGCGGTGCAGGACTACAAGACCAGGCATGACGCCGCCGCGATGAGCGACGACGTCCGCTCCGCCCACTGAGCAGCGCGCGCATGTCCATCACACTCACCGAGGCGGCAGCGCGTCACGTCACGCGTTATCTGTCGCGGCGCGGCAAGGGCGTCGGCGTGCGCCTGGGCGTCAAGACCACCGGCTGCTCGGGCCTGGCCTACAAGCTCGAATATGCCGACGAGGTGGCACCCGAGGACATCGTCTTCGAGGATCACGGCGTCAAGGTCCTGGTCGACCCCAAGAGCCTGCCCTACCTCGCGGGCACCGAACTCGACTTCGTGCGCGACGGGCTCAACGAGGGTTTCAAGTTTCACAACCCGCGCGAGAAGGACCGCTGCGGCTGTGGCGAGTCGTTCCGGGTGTGAAGCTCGACGACGACGACTTCACGCTGTTCGACCTGCCGCGTCGGCATGCGATCGAGCGCGCCGAACTCGACCGCCGCTGGCGCGCGCTGCAGTCCGAGGTGCATCCCGACCGCTTCGCGGCGCAGGGCGACGCCGCCCAGCGCGTGGCGATGCAGTGGGCGGTGCGCGTCAACGAGGCCTACCAGCGGCTGAAGGACCCGCTCAGGCGCGGCGCCTACCTGTGCGAACTGGCCGGCGTGCCGATCGCCGCCGAGAGCAACACGGCGATGCCGGCCGCGTTCCTGATGCAGCAGATGGCCTGGCGCGAGGCACTGGACGATGCGAACGACGCGGCCACCGTGCAGGCGCTCGACGACGCGGTGGTCAAGGCCGAGCGCCACATGCTGTCCGAGCTGGCGGCGAGCCTGGACGGACGCGGCGACGCCGCCGCGGCCGCCGCGCAGGTGCGTGCACTGATGTTCGTGCGCCGCTTCCGCGACGACATCGAGCGCCGCCTGGCCGCCCACGATCACTGACACAACCCGAGTCTTCCGAGTCCCCCGAGTCGCGTTCACATGGCCCTGCTGCAGATCTCCGAACCCGGACAGTCGCCCGACCCGCACCAGCGGCGCATCGCGGTCGGCATCGACCTCGGCACCACGCATTCGCTGCTGGCCGCCGTGCGCCATGGCGTTGCCGAGTGCCTGCCCGATGGACAGGGCCGCTTGCTGCTGCCCTCGGTGGTGCGCTACCTCGATGGTGGCCAACGCCTGATCGGCGAGGCTGCGCGCGAGCACCAGTCCGACGACCCCGAGAACACCATCGTTTCGGTCAAGCGCTTCATGGGCCGCAAGCTGGCGGACATCGCCGATCGCAGCCGGCTGCCCTACCGCTTCGTCGACCAGCCGGGCATGGTCGGCATCGACACGCGTGCTGGCGTCAAGACGCCGGTCGAGGTCTCGGCCGAGATCCTGGCGACGCTGCGCCAGCGAGCCGAGGACAGCTTCGACGACGAGCTCTTCGGCGCCGTCATCACGGTGCCGGCGTATTTCGACGACGCGCAGCGCCAGGCCACCAAGGACGCGGCCGAGCTCGCCGGCCTGAACGTGCTGCGTCTGATCAGTGAACCCACCGCCGCCGCGGTGGCCTACGGCCTGGACAACGGCAGCGAGGGCCTGTATGCCGTCTACGACCTCGGCGGAGGCACCTTCGACATCTCGCTGCTGCGCCTGCACCAGGGGGTGTTCGAGGTCGTGGCGACCGGCGGCGACGCGGCCCTGGGCGGCGACGACATCGACCACGCGCTGGCAGCCTGGGCGCTGTCGCGGGCCGGTGCGAGGGCCGAATCGGCGGGCGACAAGCGCGCGGCACTGGTCGCCGCCCGTACGGCCAAGGAGGCGCTCAGCACCGTCGACAGCGTGACCTGGCGCGCCCGCATCGGCGACCAGGCGCTGGCGGTGCCCGTGACGCGGGCCGAGCTCGAGGCGGCGGCGCGGCCGTTGATCGACCGCACGCTGACGGCCGTGCGCCGCGTGCTGCGCGATGCCCGCGTGGCGCGCGACGAGGTGCAGGGCGTGGTGATGGTCGGCGGCTCGACGCGCATGCCGCTGGTGCGCACGGCGGTCGGCGAGCTGTTCGGCCCGGACTGGACCGGACAGGTGCTCACCAACGTCAATCCCGACGAGGTGGTGGCCGTCGGCGCCGCCATCCAGGCCAATGCGCTGGCGGGCAATTCGCGCGATGGCGAATTGCTGCTGCTCGACGTCATCGCACTGTCGCTCGGCCTCGAGACCATGGGCGGGCTGGTCGAGCGCGTGATCGAGCGCAACACCACCATCCCGGTGGCCAAGGCGCAGGACTTCACCACCTTCAAGGACGGCCAGACCGCGATGGCCATCCACGTGGTGCAGGGCGAGCGCGAGCTGGTGAGCGACTGCCGCAGCCTGGCCCGTTTCGAGCTGCGCGGCATTCCGCCGATGGCCGCCGGCGCGGCGCGCATCCGCGTCACCTTCCAGGTCGATGCCGATGGGCTGCTGAGCGTATCGGCGCGCGAACTGGGCTCGGGCGTCGAGGCCTCGGTGGTCGTCAAGCCCAGCTATGGCCTGGCCGACGAGCAGATCGCGCAGATGCTCAAGGACGGCTTTGCCCATGCCGAGGACGACATGGCGGCGCGCGCGCTGCGCGAGGCGCGCGTCGAGGCCGAGCGCATGGTGCTGGCCACGCGTGCGGCATTGCAGGCCGACGGCGAACTGCTCACCGCTGCCGAGCGCGACGCCATCGAAGCGCTGACCGCCGACGTGCAGCACCATGCCGCGGGTGCCGACGCCGGCGCCATCGACGCCGCCGTCAAGGCGCTGGCCACGGGCACCGAAGCCTTTGCCGCGCTGCGCATGAACCAGGGCATCCGTCAGGCGCTGGCCGGACGCCGCCTCGAGGAAGTCTGACCATGCCCGTGATCCGCATCCTGCCCCATGCCGAATACTGTCCGCAGGGCGACACCATCGAGGCGCCGGCCGGCACGTCGGTCTGCGAAGCCCTGCTCGAGAACGGCATCCCGATCGAGCATGCCTGCGAGATGAGCTGCGCCTGCACCACCTGCCACGTGGTGGTGAAGGAGGGCTTCGATTCGCTGGGCGAGATGGACGAGTCGGAAGAAGACCTGCTCGACCGCGCCTGGGGCCTGACACCGAGCTCGCGCCTGAGCTGCCAGGCCATCCTGTCGGATCAGGACGTGACGATCGAAATCCCCAGGTATACGATCAACCACGCGCGCGAAAAGCACTGACCGCGGCCACGCCGCGGCGGTGGGCATCAGCGCGACGCGACGCGCGCGCGCGCAGCCGGCCGGGCCTTGCGGTCGATGGTGCGGCGCGCGGTCGGCTTCGAGGCGGCCAGCCTGGGGGCCGCACGCTGGGTGCCCGCAACCTTGGCGGCGACCTTCGTGGGTGCGGCCGTGCGATGCGGCACCAGCACCGTCACCAGCTGTCCCGGCCTGAAACTGGCATTCGCGCCCACGCCATTGGCGGCGGCCAGCGCCGCCGCGCTCATGCCGTGGCGACGGGCGAGGGCAGCGACGGTCAACGGCTTGCGCCCGACCTTGACCTGCAGACGGCGCGGCGGCCGGGCCTCGGGCGCGAGCGCGATCATGGCGTTGTCGGCCACCGCCTCGGTGACGTCACTGGCTTGGTGGGCGCTGCGCGGCACCAGCAGCGTCGAGCCGGCCCTGACCAGCATGCGAGCCGGGATGCGGTTGACCTCGCGCAGCTGATCCTCGGTCATGCCGACCTGGCGCGCCGCCTCCAGCGGCTTGACGGTGCGCGGGGCCACCCAGGCCGTCCAGCTGGCCAGTGCGCCGCGATGGGCGGCCAGGCCGGCGACGAAGCGGTTGGCGTTGTCGTAGGGCAGCAGCACCTGCGGCGTGCCGGCGGCCAGGATCACCGGCTTGTTGTGCTGCGGGTTGAGCTGGTGGAACTGCTCCAGCGTCAGGCCCGACAGGCGCGCGGCCAGCGCGACGTCGATGTCGCGCTCGATCGGCACGCTGATGAAGTAGGGGTGGTCCTCCAGCGGCGGCAGCACCAGGCCGAACGCCTCGGGTCGGGCGACGATATTCTTGATGGCCTGCAACTTGGGCACGTAGTTGCGGGTCTCGTCGGGCATGCGCATCTGCTCGTAGCCGGCCTCGAGCCCGGCCTTGGCATTGCGCGCCCGCGCCCGCTGCACGTTGCCCTGCCCCCAGTTGTAGGCCGCCAGCGCCAGGTGCCAGTCGCCGAACAGGCCGTGCAGCTTGTGCAGGTAGTCGAGCGCGGCGCGGGTCGAGGCGAGGATGTCGCGGCGATCGTCGCGGAACAGGTTCTGCTTGAGCTCGAAGTCGCGCCCGGTGCCGGGCATGAACTGCCACATGCCGGCCGCCCGCGCCACCGACAGCGCCTGCGGATCGAAGGCGCTTTCGATGAAGGGCAGCAGCGCCAGGTCGGTGGGCATGCCGCGGCGGTCGATCTCCTCGACGATGTGCCACAGGTAGCGCGCGCCGCGCGCGGTCATGCGCTGCACGTAGTCGGGCCGCTGCGCGTAGTACTGCTCCCATTTGCGCACCAGCTCGTTGTCGAGATCGGGCATCGCAAAGCCGGCACGCACGCGCGCCCAGAGGTCGCCGCGCGCGGCATCGTCCAGGGGGTCGAGACGGCCGCGCGCCTGCGCTTGCGCGCGCGCCGGCGCCGGATCCGGCGCGGGGGCCGCAGCGGGGGCCGGCTCGGCGACGGGCGCAGGCGCTGCAGGTGCCGCAGGCGGCGGCGGCGCCACGGCCGGGACCGGTGCCTCGTCGGGCGGTGCCACCGTGGCGCAGCCGGTGAAGAGGGCCAGCAGGGCCAGCAGGGTGGCCAGCAGGCCGGTACGCAGTGGCGGCCAGGGGGTCATCGGAAACGGTTCTTCCATTCGCGCAGGGCCGCCAGCACCGCCACCGGGTCCGCCGATGCGGCGCCCTGGGCGCGTGCGGCGGCCACCACGGCCGGCTCACGGCTGCGCAGAAAAGGGTTGATCTGCAACTCCAGCGCCATCGACGACGGCAGCGTGGGTTGTGCGATGGCGCGCAGCGCCTGGCAGTGACGGGTGTGCGCCGACAGGACGGCGTTGTCGGGTTCGACCGCGGCCGCGAAGCGCAGGTTGGACAGCGTGTATTCGTGGGTGCAGCACACGCGGGTGTCGCCGGGCAGGGCCGCCAGTCGCGACAGCGAGGCCAGCATCTGCGCCGGCGTGCCCTCGAACAGGCGCCCGCAGCCGGCCGAGAACAAGGTGTCGCCGCAGAACAGCAGCGGCGCCGACGGCGCGTCGCGCTGGGCGTAGGCGATGTGACCCGCCGTGTGCCCCGGCACGTCGATGACGTCGAAGCGCAGGCCGAGCACCTCGATGCAGTCGCCACCATGCAAGGGCTCGAACGGTGGCGGAACCGGCTCCCGCGCCGGGCCGTAGACCGGACCCGTCAGGCGCTCACGCAGCGCATCGACGCCGCCCACGTGGTCGTGGTGGTGATGGGTCACTAGAATCGCCGTCAGCTGCAGCTGCAGCCGGTCGAGCGCGGCCTCCACGGGTGCCGCATCACCTGGGTCCACCACCGCGGCATGCGCGCCGTCGTGCAGCATCCAGATGTAGTTGTCGGTGAAGGCGGGCAGGGCGATCAGATTCATGGCGCGCGATGCATCGATTATAGAGTTGGGGCCCTGGCTGAAGACCGCGCCCGGCCGCTATCTGCTCGACTGGGAACTCGGTCGCCTGGACCACGCGGTGACGGATGCCTTCGGCTTTCACGCGCTGCAGCTCGGCCTGCCGGAGGTGAACGCCTTGCGCGCCAACCGCATGCCGCACCGCTGGGTCGTCAACGATGCCCCGGTGGTGCCCGAGCCGCTGCCGGTGCCGGTGCCGCACGACGACGACATCACCACGCTGCCGCCCGAGATGCCCGTCGCCCTGGCGAGCGAATTCGACGCGCTGCCCTTTCCGTCGGACAGCATCGACCTCGTCGTGCTGCCGCATTCGCTGGAATTCGCACACGACCCGCACCTGATGCTGCGCGAGGTCGAGCGCGTGCTGCGGCCCGAAGGGCGCATCGTCATCACCGGCTTCAATCCGGCCAGTCTGTGGGGCTTGCGCCAGCGCCTGTCGGCCGCCAGGCTGGGCCTGCACCTCGGCCGCGGCCACCCCTATCTGCCGCGCGAAGGTGAATTCATCGGTTACTGGCGCCTGCGCGACTGGCTGCGGCTGCTGGGTTTTGCGATCGAGGGCGGGCAGTTCGGCTGCTGGCGGCCCCCGTTCGCGACGCCGCGCTGGCTGGACCGCTTCGACTGGATGGACGGCGTCGGCGAGCGCTGGTGGCCGGTGCTGGGTGCGGCCTACCTGCTGGTGGCCGTCAAGCGGGTGAAGGGCATGCGGCTGGTCGGCCTGGCACGCCAGCAGCGCCGCACCGGCCGGGCCGGGGCGGCGGTGCTCACGCAGCGCCGCCGGGGCGCGGTGCCCGAGCTGGAACGGGAATGCGAATGAACGACGTGGTGATCTATACCGATGGCGCCTGCAAGGGCAACCCGGGCCCCGGCGGCTGGGGGGCCTGGCTGCGCAGCGGCGCGCACGAGAAGGAGCTGTGGGGCGGCGAGCCGCACACCACCAACAACCGCATGGAACTGACGGCAGTGATCGAGGCGCTGTCCTCTCTCACGCGCCGCTGCCGGGTGGCCATCTACACCGACAGCGAATATGTGCGCAACGGCATCACGACCTGGATCCACGGCTGGAAGGCGCGCGGCTGGACGACGGCCGACCGCAAGCCGGTGAAGAATGCCGAGCTCTGGCGTCGGCTGGATGCGCTGCGCGAACAGCACGACGTGCACTGGCATTGGGTGAAGGGCCACGCCGGCGACCCCGGCAACGAGCGTGCCGATGCCCTCGCCAACCGGGGGGTGGCCTCGGCGCTGCGGTAACCGCTCGCGAACGCGGCGCCGTGGCAACGGCTACATTCGCAACCTTTTGCGCCACAACAAATCCAGCCGCATGGCCTCGAAGAAGCTCCACATCGTGATTGCCGTCCTGGGCATCGCACTCGTCGGCGGTGGCGCCTGGTACTGGCAGAACAAGGCCAGCCGCCCGGGTGCCGGTGCGCCGACCGCCGGCGGCACGGCGCCGGCCCCGGGCCCGCAAGGGGCCGGCCCCGGCGCCGCTGGCCGCGGCGGCCCGGGCGGCGCCGGCACCCCTGGCATCTCCAGCGGCCCGGCGCCGGTGGAGGTGGGCAAGGTCGAGGCGGTGACGCTGACCGACGAGGCGCAGGCCGTGGGCTCGCTGCGCTCGCGTCAGGGCGTGATGCTGCGCCCCGAAGTCGCCGGCCGCATCGCGCAGATCAACTTCGCCGACGGCCAGCGGGTGCAGCGCGGGCAGTTGCTGGTGCAGCTCGACGACACCTTGCAGCGTGCGCAGCTGCAGCAGGCCGAGGCGCAGGCCGCGATCGCGCGCACCAACCTCGAGCGCAGCCGCGAACTGGTGGCGCAGGGCTTCGTCTCGCAGAGCGCGGTGGACCAGAACGCCGCCGCGCTGCAGGTGGCGCAGGCCCAGGTGGCGCTGGCGCGCGCGCAGCTGGCGCGCATGAAGATCGTGGCGCCGTTCAATGCCACCGCCGGCATCAAGACGGTCAACCTCGGCGACTACCTGAAGGACGGCGCCGACATCGTCAACCTCGAGGACATGTCCTCGATGGCGGTCGACTTCCGGCTGCCCGAGCGCTACCTGGCGCGCGTGAAGACCGCGCAGCCGGTCGAGCTGGCGGTCGACGCCATGCCCGGCCGCATCTTCAAGGGCCGTGTCGAAGCGGTGGACGCGCTGGTCGATGCCAACGGCCGCTCGCTGCTGGTGCGCGCCCGCGTCGACAACCCCGACACCGTGCTGCGCCCGGGCATGTTCGCGCGCCCGCGCGTCGTTTTCGCGGTGCGCGAGAACGCGCTGATGGTGCCCGAAGAGGCGCTGGTGCCCCAGGGCGGCCGTCAGTATGTCTTCAAGGTCGAAGCCGACGGCAAGGGCGGGCAGCAGGCGCGCCGCATCGAGGCCAGGCTCGGGCTGCGCCTGGCGGGCAAGGTCGAGTTGCTCGACGGCGTGCGACCCGGTGAGCAGGTCGTCACCGCCGGTCATGGCCGTCTGCGCGGCGAGGCCACACCCGTGCGCGTGATCGACCTCTCCAGGCCCGGCGGCGGCCCGCAAGGCGCGAACGGGCCCGCGCGCGCAGCCAGCGGGCCCGCCAATGCCGGATCGGCCCCGATGGCCGGCCGGGCGATGCCGCCCGCCTGAAGCATCCATGCCCATGACGCACAGGAGTCCGCGCCATGCGACTGTCTGAAACCTCGATCCGCCGTCCGGTGCTGGCGACCGTGATGTCGCTGCTGCTGATCCTGGTGGGCCTGGTGTCCTTCCAGCAGTTGTCGGTGCGTGAATACCCGCGCATCGACGAGCCGCTGGTCACCGTCAATACGCGGCTGCTCGGCGCTTCCAGCGAGGTCATCGAATCGCAGGTCACCAAGCCGCTGGAGGATTCGATCGCCGGCATCGACGGCGTCGACATCATGACCTCGATCTCGCGCACCGAGCAGAGCCAGATCACGGTGCGCTTTCGCCTCACCAAGGACCCGGACACCGCCGCCGCCGAGGTGCGCGACCGCGTCGCGCGCGTGCGCGGCCGGCTGCCCGATGCCGTCGACGAACCCGTGATCGCCAAGGTCGAGGCCGATGCCACGCCGACCATCTGGCTGGCCTATACCAGCGAGACGATGTCGCCGCTGGAACTGACCGACCTCATCAACAAGGTCGTCAAGCCGCGCCTGCAGACGGTGCCCGGCGTGGCCGACGTGCAGATCGGCGGCGACCGCAAATTCTCGATGCGGATCTGGGTCGACCCCGACAAGCTGGCCGCCTACCGGCTGACGGTGCAGGACGTCGAGGACGCGCTGCGGCGGCAGAACCTCGAGGTGCCGGCCGGCCGCATCGAGAGCCAGCAACGCGAATTCAGCGTCACCTCGCGCACCGACCTCAACACGGTGGCGCAGTTCAACGAGATCGCGCTCAAGACCGTCAACGGCTTCGTCGTGCGCCTGCGCGACGTCGCACGGGTCGAGGAGGGCGCGGCCAGCGAGCGCTCGCGCGTGCGCCTGAACGGCGTGCCGTCGATTTCCACCGGCATCATCCGCAACGCCACCGCCAACCCGCTCGAAGTGGCCGCGGGCGTGCGGGCCATCATGCCGCAGATCCAGCGCGACCTGCCGGCGTCGGTGACGGTGGTGCAGGCCAACGACCTGTCGGTCTTCATCGACCGCTCGATCAAGGCCGTCTATACGACGGTGGCCGAGGCGGTGGTGCTGGTGGCGCTGGTGGTGTTCGTCTTCCTGCGCACGCTGCGGGCGTCGTTCATCCCGCTGGTGACGATTCCCGTCAGCCTGATCGGCAGCTTCGCGCTCATCGCGCTGGCCGGCTTCACCATCAATACGCTGACGCTGCTGGCGCTGGTGCTGGCCATCGGCCTGGTGGTCGACGACGCCATCGTCGTGCTGGAGAATATCTTCCGCCACATCGAGGAAGGGCTGACGCCTTTCCAGGCGGCGCTCAAGGGCGTGCGCGAGATCAGCTTCGCGGTGGTGGCGATGACGCTGACGCTGGCGGCCGTCTTCGCGCCGCTGGCCTTCACGCCCGGCCGCACCGGGCGGCTGTTCAGCGAGTTTGCCCTGACGCTGGCCGGCGCCGTGCTGGTTTCCGGCTTCGTCGCACTGACGCTGACACCGATGATGTGCAGCAAGCTGCTGCGCCACAACCCCAAGCCGAATGCCTTCGACCGCGGCATGGAGCGCGCGCTCGTCGCACTGAGCAGCGGCTACGCGACGGTCCTGCGCGCGACGCTGAAGGTACGCTGGCTGGTGGTGCTCGTGATGCTGGCGGCCGCGGGTGCGAGCTGGTGGCTGTTCAGCACCGCCAAGAGCGAGCTGGCGCCTTACGAGGACCGCGGCGTGATCGCCATGCCGGTGCGTGCGCCCGACGGCGCCACGCTGGAATACACCGCGCGCTACCTGGACGCGCTCGACGGCATCGCGGCGCAGTACCCGGAGTTCGACCGCCGCTTCATGTTCATCGGCGGCGGCCAGGTCTCGCAGGCCTTCAGCGTCCTGCGCACCATCGACTGGGACGAGCGCACGCTGACCACGCGTGACCTGCAGCAGAAACTGCTGCCGCAGGTGATGTCGCTGCCCGGTGTCAGCGCCTTCCCCAGCCTGCCGCCGAGCCTCGGCCAGAGCTTCCGCTCGGTGCCGTTGAACGTGGTCATCGTCAGCAGCGACAGCTACGCCAACATGGGCCGCTACGCGCAGCAGATGATGGGCGAGATGCGGGGCAATCCCGGCATCGTGCAGCCCGACATGGACCTGCAGCTGAACAAGCCCGAGATCTTCATGGACGTCGACCGCGCGCGCGCGGCCGACATGGGCGTGGCGGTCGACGCGGTCGCGCGCACCGTCGAGTCCATGCTCGGCGGCCGCGTCGTCACGCGCTACAAGCGCGATGCCGAGCAGTACGACGTCATCGTGCAGACGGCCGAGCGCGGCCGGGCGACGCCGGAGGACATCGAGAAGCTGTTCGTGCGCGGCCGCAACGACGTCATGGTGCCGCTGTCCTCGCTGGTGACGGTGCGTGAATCCGTCAGCCCGCGCGAACTCAACCACTTCAACCAGCGGCGGTCGGTGACCCTCACCGCCAACCTCGCGCCCGGCTATTCACTGGGCGAGGCGCTGGCCTACATGGACGAGCTGGCCGCGCGCGTGCTGCCGCCGGGCTATGCCATCGAGCTCAACGGCGTCAGCCGCGAGTTCCGCGACGCCTCGGGTGCGCTGGGCCTGGTGTTCGTGCTGGCGCTGGTGTTCATCTTCCTCGTGCTGTCGGCGCAGTTCGAGAGCTTCGTCGATCCCTTCGTCATCCTGTTGTCGGTGCCGCTGTCGATGGTGGGCGCGCTGGCCAGCATGCACCTGACCGGCGGCACGCTCAACGTCTATTCGCAGATCGGCCTCATCACGCTGGTCGGGCTGATCAGCAAGCATGGCATCCTGATCGTCGAGTTCAGCAACCAGCTGCGCCAGCAGGGGCGCAGCGTGATGGACGCGGTGGTCGAGGCCTCGGCGCTGCGCCTGCGCCCGATCCTGATGACCACCGGCGCGATGGTGCTGGGCGCCTTGCCGCTGGCCCTGGCCACCGGCGCCGGTGCCGAGAGCCGGCAGCAGATCGGCTGGGTGATCGTGGGCGGCATGAGCGTGGGCACGCTGCTGACGATCTTCGTCGTGCCGACGGTCTATTCGCTGTTTGCCCGCCGCGGCGTGCCTGGCGAGATCACCACGCCGGAAGCGGCGCAGCCGGCGGCGCATGGGGCGGACTGAGCGTCGTGAGCCTGCCACCCTCTCCCCGGCCCCGGGCGGGGACGCCCGGGGCGTTCGGCAGGCGATCAAAGGTCCGCAGGGACCTTTGATCGTCCAGCCTCACCCCCCGATATAGTGCATCTCGACGCGCCGCCCGGCCGGACCCGCCTCGGCCGCCTGTGCGGCCCGCAGCTCCGAGTAGCGGTCGTCGCGCCCGGCCCAGATGTGGCCGATGGCCGCGGCGATCTCGTCGTCGGCATACGGGCGCCCGTCGCGCTGGCCGCGCAGCAGCGCGCGCAGGTCGTGGCCCCGGCTGGCAAACAGGCACAGAAACAGCTTGCCCTCGGTGGACAGGCGCGCGCGGTTGCAGTCGCCGCAGAACGCCTGCGTCACGCTGCTGATGACGCCGATCTCGCCGCCGCCGTCGCGGTAGGCCCAGCGCTCGGCGGGTCTCGCCGGGGGCGCTGGGTTCCAGCTGGCGCAGCGGGAAGACGCGGTCGATCGCCGCCACCACCTGCGCCGAGGGCAGCACCTCGTCCATGCGCCAGCCGTTGCTGGCGCCGACGTCCATGTATTCGATGAAGCGCAGCACCACGCCGGGGCCGAAGCGCTCGCGCACATGGCGCGCCAGCGGCACGATCTCGTGGTCGTTGGTGCCGCGCTTGACGACCATGTTGATCTTGATCGGCGCCAGGCCCACCGCCTGCGCCACCTCGATGCCGTGCAGCACGTCGGCGACCGGGAAGTCGACGTCGTTCATGCGGCGGAAGACGCCATCGTCCAGTGAATCCAGGCTCACCGTCACGCGCTGCAGGCCGGCGTCCTTCAGCGCCTGCGCCTTGCGCGCGAGCAGCGAGCCGTTGGTGGTGAGCGTGATGTCCAGCGGCTCGCCTTCGGGCGTGCGCAGCGTCGACAGCTGGGCGATCAGGCCCTCGACATGCTTGCGCAGCAGCGGCTCGCCGCCGGTCAGCCGCAGCTTGCGCACGCCATGGGCGACGAAGAGCCGCGCCACGCGGGTGATCTCCTCGAAGCTCAGCAGCGAGCTCTGCGGCAGGAACTGGTAGTGGGCATCGAAGACATCCTTCGGCATGCAGTAGGTGCAGCGGAAGTTGCAGCGGTCGGTGACCGAGATGCGCAGGTCGCGCAGCGGACGGCCGCGGCGGTCGCTCAGCAGGCCGTTCGGCGCCGGTGCGCCCGCGGGCACAGGCGGCAGCACCGCGGCATAGCGCAGGTCGGCCAGCGGAATGACTTGTTGTTCACCCATGACGGGCGATTGTGCCGCCAGGGCAGCTGCCCTCAGGGCGGCGCGGTGTTGTGCAGGGCGCCGCGCACCGTCGGCGCGGCGACGGTGTCGACGACCGCGCGGCGGGCGCCGTTGAAGCGCCTGGACCAGTAGGCCGCGCGCATGTCTTCCACCCGGACATGCGCGCCGCTGCGCGGCGAATGGATGAATTTGCCTTCGCCGACGTAGATGCCCACGTGGCTGAACGCGCGCCGCATGGTGTCGAAGAACACCAGGTCGCCGGGCTTGAGCTCGTCGCGGTCGATGGCCAGCAGCCCGGCTTCATGCGCCTGCTGGTCGGCGCGGCGCGGCAGCACCAGGCCCAGGCTGCGCTCGAAGATGTGGCGGGTAAAGCCGCTGCAGTCGAAGCCCTGGTCCGGCGAATTGCCGCCCCGGCGATAGGGCACACCCAGGAAGTTCATCGCCGAGATGACGAGGTCGGACGCCGCATCGCGCACCTGGCGCACCAGGGCCTGCGAGTTCTCGGCCACCGCCGGCGGCAGCAGGCCCCTGTCGTGCAGCAGTTGCAGCACCACATCGCCTTGCAGGTCGGGCTTGCCGTCCGGAGCGGCGTGGGCAGCGCACGCAGCGGCCAGCAGGGCGCAGACAAGAAGCGTTCGCAGGGGCGGGTGTCGACCGGGCATCAGGGGCGGGAGGATAGGCGGCCGCCACAAACCGTGTCAACGCCGTTAACCTGCCGATACCCGCGGCAATGGCTCCCTGGAAGAGTCAGGCGAGCGTCAGCGCCTGCGAACCTAATGCGCGGCGGGGTGTCGCGGCTGCGACATGCCGCGCGGACTGAAAAAACCAGGAGACAGCACGAATGAACAAGCCGACGACGTCCTATGCCGACTTCCATCGCCGCTCGATCACCGGGCGCGACGCCTTCTGGTCCGAGCAGGCCGGGCTGATCGACTGGCACACGCCGTTCACCCAGGTGTGCGACTACAGCAACCCGCCGTTCGCCAACTGGTTCGTCGGTGGCACCACCAACCTGTGCCACAACGCGGTCGACCGGCACCTGGCCACGCGGCCCGACCAGAACGCGCTCATCTTCGTCTCCACCGAAACCCACCAGGAGCGCATCTACAGCTTCCGCGAACTGCACGCCGAGGTGCAGCGCATGGCCGCCACGCTGCAGAGCCTGGGCGTGAAGAAGGGCGACCGCGTGCTGGTCTACATGCCGATGATTCCGGAGGCGGCCTTCGCGATGCTGGCGTGCGTGCGCATCGGCGCGCTGCACTCGGTGGTGTTCGGCGGCTTTGCCAGCGTCAGCCTGGCCAGCCGCATCGACGACGCGCAGCCCACGGTGATCGTCAGCGCCGATGCCGGCAGCCGCGGCGGCAAGGTCGTGCCCTACAAGCCGTTGCTGGACGAGGCCATCCAGCTGGCGCAGCACAAGCCCGACCGGGTGCTGATGGTCGACCGCGGCCTGGTGGGCTTCGACCGCGTCGCCGGCCGCGACGAGGACTACGCCGGCTGGCGCGAGCGCCACCACGACGCCCAGGTGCCCTGCGAGTGGGTCGACGCCACGCACCCGAGCTACACGCTCTATACCAGCGGCACCACGGGCAAGCCGAAAGGCGTGCAGCGCGACACCGGCGGCTATGCGGTGGCGCTGGCCGCCAGCATGAAGCACATCTTCTGCGGCAACCCGGGCGAGACCTATTTCAGCACCAGCGACATCGGCTGGGTGGTGGGCCACAGCTACATCATCTACGGCCCGCTGATCGGCGGCATGGCGACCATCATGTACGAGGGCCTGCCGACCCGCCCCGATGCCGCCGTCTGGTGGAGCCTGGTCGAGAAGTACAAGGTCACCGTGATGTTCAGCGCCCCGACCGCGGTGCGCGTGCTGAAGAAGCAGGACCCGGCGGCGCTCAGCAGGCACGACCTGTCGTCCTTGCGCGCGCTCTTCCTGGCCGGCGAGCCGCTGGACGAGACGACCGCCAAGTGGATCGCCGAGAGCCTGGGCAAGCCCATCATCGACAACTACTGGCAGACCGAGACCGGCTGGCCGATCCTGACCATCTGCAACGGCGTCGAGAAGGCGCCCAGCAAATTCGGCTCGCCCGGCAAGGCGGTCTATGGCTACGACGTCAAGCTGCTCGACGAGAATACCGGCGAGGAACTGACCGGTGCCAACCAGAAGGGTGTGGTCGCCATCGAAGGCCCGCTGCCGCCGGGCTGCATGCAGACCGTGTGGCAGGACGATGCGCGCTTCGTCAATACCTACTGGAAGAGCGTGCCCGGCAAGCTGGTCTACAGCACCTTCGACTGGGGCATCCGCGACGCCGACGGCTATTTCTTCATCCTCGGCCGCACCGACGACGTCATCAATGTCGCCGGCCACCGCCTGGGCACGCGCGAGATCGAGGAAAGCATCTCCAGCCACCCGAACGTGGCCGAGGTGGCCGTGGTCGGTGTCGCCGACCAGCTCAAGGGCCAGGTGGCGATGGCCTTCGCTGTGCTGAAGGACCCGTCCAAGGCAGCGACGCCGGCCGATGCGCTCAAGCACGAGGGCGAGATCATGAAGGTCGTCGACGAGCAGCTCGGCGCCGTCGCGCGCCCGGCGCGCGTGCGCTTCGTCAGCGTGCTGCCGAAGACGCGCTCGGGCAAGCTGCTGCGCCGCGCCATCCAGGCCGTCTGCGAAAGCCGTGACCCTGGCGACCTGACGACGATCGAGGATCCGACGGCTCTCCAGCAGATCAAGGATCAGGTCACGGCGACTTGATCGGGAACCTGAGCGGGGGCCCCCGCCCGGGGGCGCCTGCGGTGGCGATGGTGTGGGGCCGTCGCCGTCGCCAGACTGCGGGCTCCTCATCGACGGAGCCCGCCATGACTTTTACCCGACGCAGTCTTCTGGTTGCCGGCACCGCGCTGGCCTTTCCCGCCTTCGCACGCCCGACACCCGCGGTGATGCTGGCGCGCGATGCACCGGCTGCCATCGACCCGGCGGGTTTTCTGGTGAGCGAGAAGCTCGACGGCGTGCGCGCGCTGTGGGACGGCCGCAGCCTGCGCTTTCGCAGCGGCCTGGCGGTAGCGGCACCGGTCTGGTTTACCGAGCGCCTGCCCCCCGAGCCGCTTGACGGCGAGCTGTGGCTGGCCCGTGGCCGCTTCGAGGCGTTGTCGGGCATCGTGCGGCGGGCACGGCCGGGGGATGCCGACTGGCGCACCCTGAGCTATCAGGTTTTCGACCAGCCTGGCACGCCGGGACCGTTTCGCGAGCGCGCCGCGCGGCTGCAGGCCCTGGTCGCGCGCGCCGCCTGGGCGCCGCTGCAGGCCGTGGCGCAGCGGCCATTGGCTGACATCCCGGCCCTGCGACAGCAGCTGCGGGCCGTGCTGCAAGCCGGTGGCGAAGGGTTGATGCTGCACCGGGCCGACGCTCATTGGCGTCCCGGTCGCAGCGAGGACCTGTTGAAGCTCAAGCCCCTGGCCGACGCCGAAGCCATGGTGACCGGTCACGTGGCCGGCCGCGGCCGCCATGCGGGCCGCCTGGGGGCGCTGCGTGTGCAGACGCCCGATGGCATCACATTCCTGATCGGCACCGGCTTCAGCGACGCCGAACGCGAGGCGCCGCCGGCCGTCGGCAGCGTCATCACCTATACGCACCGCGGCTTCACCGAAGCCGGCGTGCCGCGCTTTGCCAGCTACCTGCGCGAGCGCAGCTTGTAGCGGCGGCCAGCGGCGGCTACAGCACCTCGCTGGCGAAGTCGGCCAGCCGCGAACGTTCGCCGCGCGCCAGCGTGATGTGGCCGCCATGCGGCCAGCCCTTGAAGCGGTCGACCGCATAGGTCAGGCCCGAACTGCCTTCGGTCAGGTAGGGCGTGTCGATCTGCGCCAGGTTGCCCAGGCAGACGATCTTGGTGCCGGGGCCGGCACGCGTGATCAGCGTCTTCATCTGCTTGGGCGTGAGGTTCTGCGCCTCGTCGATGAGCACGAACTTGTTGAGGAAGGTGCGCCCGCGCATGAAGTTCAGGCTCTTGATCTTGATCTTGCTGCGCACCAGGTCGTTGGTGGCGGCGCGGCCCCATTCGCCGGCGGCGCTGTCGGTGCGCGCCAGCACCTCGAGGTTGTCGTCGAGCGCGCCCATCCAGGGGCCCATCTTCTCCTGCTCGTCACCGGGCAGGAAGCCGATGTCCTCGCCCACCGGCACGGTGACGCGGGTGACGATGATCTCGCTGTAGCGGCGCTCGTCCAGCACCTGCGCCAGCCCGGCGGCCAGCGTCATCAGCGTCTTGCCGGTGCCGGCGGTGCCGGCCAGCGTGACGAAGTCGCAATCGGGGTCCATCAGCAGGTTGAGCGCGAAATTCTGTTCGCGGTTGCGCGCCGTCACTCCCCACACCGCATGCTTGGCGTGGGCATAGTCGCGCAGCGTCTTCAGCACCGCGGTCTTGCCGGTGATCTCGGTGACGCGCGCGTACAGCGGCGCCGCGCCCGGGGTCTCGAGGTAGACAAACTGGTTGATCATCAGCGACGGCACCAGCGGCCCGCTGATGCGGTAGAAGGTGTGGCCGCCCTGGTTCCAGCTCTCCATGGTCTTGCCATGGCGCTCCCAGAAGTCGGCCGGCAGCGGCAGCACGCCGGTATAGAGCAGGTCGCCGTCTTCCAGCGTCTTGTCGTTGAAATAGTCCTCGGCCGGCAGGCCGAGCGCGCGCGCCTTCACGCGCATGTTGATGTCCTTGGACACCAGCACCACGTCGCGCCCCGGGTGCGCCTCGCGCAGGCTCTGCACCACGCCCAGGATCTGGTTGTCGGCCTTGCCCTGCGGCAGGCCGGCGGGCAGCCTGATGTCCAGCAGCGTGGTCTGGAAGAACAGCTTGCCGCCGGCCTCGCGGTGGCCGGTCTTTGCCAGCTCGATGCCGGCCTTGGGGTCGAGCGAGCCGTGCTTGTCGTGGAAGGTGGCCAGCGTGTCGAGGTTGCGGCTGACCTGACGCGCGTTGCGCGCCACCTCGCTCATGCCCTTCTTGTGGTTGTCGAGCTCCTCCAGCGTGATCATCGGCAGGAAGACGTCGTGTTCCTCGAAGCGGAACAGCGACATCGGGTCGTGCATCAGCACGTTGGTGTCGAGCACGAAGAGCTTGGCCGGACCGTTGTCACGCGGGCGGCGGGAGCGTGGCTTGACGGCCGCCACCGGCTCGGCCGCAGGCGTTGGCGCCGGGGTCGGGCGTGCGGCAGGCCGGGCCGCGGCCACCGGGGCCGACGAGGCGGTCGGCGCCGGCGCGGGCGGTGCCGCCTTGGCCGAAGGGGCCCTGGCGACGGACCGCACCGCGTTCGAAGGCGCACGCTCCTCGAACAGGTCGAGCGTGGCCACGGCGGATGCCGCCGCCCGCGCCTTGGGCGCACGCCGGTCGGTGGACGGGCTGGCCGGTACCTCGAGATCGGCGGTGGGCAGAAGGTCACCCTTCTTGGTCGGCGGCTTGGGCAGGGGCATGGTGCGGGCGATTCAAAGACAAAAAGCCGGGCAGCGGGCTGCACGGCTTTTGCAGGGAGGGGGGTTGCCGCCGATCGGCAGCGGCACGACGGGCAGGGTGTGGATCTCAGGCCGCCTTCTTCAGGGCCTTGACCGCCTTCAGCACCTCGTCCACGTGACCGGCGACCTTGATGCCGCGCCACTCGGCACGCATCACGCCTTCGGCATCGATCAGGAAGGTGCTGCGCTCGATGCCCTTGACCTTCTTGCCGTACATGATCTTGTTCTTGACCACGCCGAACATGTGGCAGAGCTTTTCTTCGGTGTCGGCGATCAGCTCGAACGGCAGTTCGAGGTTCTGCTTGAACTTGTCGTGCGAGGCCATGTTGTCGCGCGACACGCCGAAGACCACGGCGCCGGCCTTCTGGAAGTCCTTGTAGCGGTCGCGGAACTGCATCGCCTCGGTGGTGCAGCCGGGCGTGCCGTCCTTCGGGTAGAAGTACAGCACGACGGCATGGCCGAGGTTGGATTGCGGAGTGACCTTCACGCCGCCGGTGGCGTGCGCTTCGAATTCCGGGAGGGCTTTGTTGACTACAGGCGTCATGGGATGGCTGTTCTCGGCAATGCGTCGCGCCACGAGGGCTCAATCTCGCATTATAAAGTGCCCGTCAAGGTCGCCCCCGGCGGCCTGCTGCGGCGCGCCCGTCAGGCGGCGGATGGCTCGAGGATGAGCGCGGCGACGACCGAGCGTCTTTCGCTCACCAGCACGTTGTAGGTGCGGCAGGCCGCGGCGGTGTCCATGGTCTCGAAACCGACGCGGCGCTCGATCAGCGGTCGCAGCAGCGCCGGTGCCGGAAAGCGCAGCCGGTGCCCGCTGCCGATGATCACCAGCTCGGGCTGCAGCGCGGCCAGCCGTTCGAAGTGCCCGGCGGCGAGTTGGTCGAAAGCGGTCACGGCCCAGTCCTGCACCTCGCCGACCCAGGGCACGAGCACGCTGTGCGGATAGGCGCTGCTGCCGACGACGATGCGGCCGGGGTCGTGACGGCTGATCATGTTGACGCCGGCGAGGATGTCGGGCTGGAACTTCACGGGCAGGGCTTTCGGGCGGCTTGCGGGCCGGTGGTCGGCCGGGTGGCGAGCAGGGCGGACGCCATCGACCCCCCGGCTAGAATTGTATGTTTTGCACTGCAGCAGACCCGTCACCGGGTCCGCATGGCCGGAGGGCCGCGCCTTGAAGCCGATCGCCAAGTCCAGCAAGCTCGCCAACGTCGGCTACGACATCCGTGGGCCCGTGCTCGACAAGGCCCGGCAGATGGAGGACGAGGGCCACAAGATCATCAAGCTGAACATCGGCAACGTCGCCGCGTTCGGACTCATGCCGCCCGACGAGATCGTGCAGGACATGATCCGCAACCTGCCCAGCCAGGTGGCGGCCGGCTATACCGACAGCAAGGGACTGTTCGCGCCGCGCAAGTCGGTGGTGCACTATACGCAGGAGAAGGGCATTGCCGGCGTCACCGTCGACGATGTCTACCTGGGCAACGGCGCGTCCGAGCTGATCGCGATGAGCATGAACGCCCTGCTCGACGCCGGCGACGAGGTGCTGATCCCGTCGCCCGACTACCCGCTGCACACCGCGGTGGTGTCGCTGTCGGGTGGCACGCCGGTGCACTACCGCTGCGACGAGGGCTCGGGCTGGCTGCCCGACCTGGCCGACATCCGCGCCAAGATCACGCCGCGCACCAAGGCCATCGTCGTCATCAACCCGAACAACCCGACCGGCGCGCTGTACCCCGACGACCTGCTGCGCGACATCGTCGAGATCGCGCGTCAGCACCAGCTCATCGTCTTCGCCGACGAGATCTACGACAAGACGCTGTACGACGGTCACACGCACACCAGCATCGCCAGCCTGGCCGACGACGTGCTCTTCGTCACCTTCAACGGCCTGAGCAAGAACTACCGCTCCTGCGGCTACCGCGCCGGCTGGATGGTGGTGTCGGGCGACAAGCGCCATGCGCGCGACTACATCGAGGGCCTGAACATGCTGGCCTCGATGCGGCTGTGCGCCAACACGCCGGGGCAGCTGGCCATCCAGACCGCGCTCGGCGGCTACCAGAGCATCAAGGACCTGGTGGCGCCGAGCGGCCGGCTGTGCCGCCAGCGCGACCTGGCGTACAACCTGCTGAACCAGATCCCGGGCGTCAGCGTCGTCAAGCCGAAGGCGGCGCTGTACATGTTTCCGCGGCTGGACCCCAAGGTCTACCCGATTGCCGACGACCAGCAGTTTGCCTACGACCTGCTGGCCGACGAGAAGGTGCTGATCGTGCAGGGAACCGGCTTCAACTGGCCCGACCCCGACCATTTCCGCCTGGTCTTCCTGCCGAATGCCGACGACCTCACCGAGGCCATCGGACGCATCGACCGCTTCCTTGCCCATTACCGCAAACGCCACACGTCATGACAACACGCAGTGTTGCGGCGGAGACTCATGTCGCGCAGCGACGTGATGTCGAAGCCAATCCCATCCAGGTCGGTCTTCTCGGCATCGGCACCGTCGGCAGCGGCACCTTCCAGGTGCTGCAGCGCAACCAGGCGGAGATCCGCCGCCGCGCCGGCCGGGGCATCCAGATCACCATGGTGGCCGACCTCGATACCGCTCGCGCCAAGGCCATCGTCGGCGACGCCGCGCAGGTGGTGAACGACGCCCGTGCGGTGATCGCCAACCCCGCGATCGACATCGTCGTCGAGCTGATCGGCGGCTATGGCATCGCCAAGGCGCTGGTGCTGGAAGCGATCGCTGCCGGCAAGCACGTGGTCACCGCCAACAAGGCCCTGCTGGCCGTGCACGGCACCGAGATCTTCGAGGCCGCGCGCGCCAGGGGCGTGATCGTCGCCTTCGAAGCCGCGGTGGCCGGCGGCATCCCGATCATCAAGGCGCTGCGCGAGGGCCTGACGGCCAACCGCATCGACTGGGTGGCCGGCATCATCAACGGCACCACCAACTTCATCCTGTCGGAGATGCGGGCCAAGGGCCTGGATTTCGGCGCCGTGCTGAAGCAGGCGCAGGACCTGGGTTATGCCGAGGCCGACCCCACCTTCGACATCGAAGGCATCGACGCCGCGCACAAGGCGACCATCATGTCGGCCATCGCCTTCGGCATCCCGGTGCAGTTCGACAAGGCCTACGTCGAGGGCATCACGGCGCTGCAGGCGGCCGACATCCGCTATGCCGAGCAGCTGGGCTACCGCATCAAGCTGCTGGGCATCATGCGCCGCCGTCCGTCCGGCATCGAGCTGCGCGTGCACCCCACGCTGATCCCCAGCCAGCGCCTGATCGCCAATGTCGAGGGCGCGATGAATGCCGTGGTGGTGCAGGGCGACGCGGTGGGCACCACGCTGTACTACGGCAAGGGCGCCGGCAGCGAACCCACGGCCAGCGCGGTGATCGCCGACCTGGTCGACATCACGCGGCTGCACACCGCCGACCCCGACCACCGCGTGCCGCACCTGGCCTTCCAGCCGGGCGAGCTGGCGGCGACGCCGATCCTGCCGATCGACGAGGTGGTCACCGCCTTCTACCTGCGCCTGGTGGTGGCCGACAAGGCGGGGGTCCTCGCGCGCATCACCGGCATCCTGGCCGACAACGACATCAGCATCGACGCCGTGCTGCAGCGTGAATCGGCCGAGGGCGAGAAGCAGACCGACCTCATCATCCTCACGCACGACACCGTCGAGGGCCGCATGAAGGCCGCGCTGGCGCAGATGCAGGCGCTGCCCACGGTGCTGGCGCCGATCGTGCGCATCCGCAAGGAAGAGTTGTCTTGAAATACCTCAGCACCCGCGGCGACCGCACGCTGCGCGGCTTCTCGGACATCCTGCTCGAAGGCCTGGCACCCGACGGCGGCCTCTACCTGCCGACGCATTACCCGAGGGTCGACGACGCCACGCTGACCCGCTGGCGCGGACTGGCCTATGCCGATCTGGCCTTCGAAATCCTCTCGCTCTACATCGACGACATCCCGGCCCCCGACCTCAAGCGGCTGTGCCACGCCACCTACACCGCGGCCACCTTCGGCAGCGAAGCCATCGTGCCGCTGAAGCCCCTGGAAGACGGCGTCTACCTCCAGGCCCTGTCCAACGGCCCGACGCTGGCCTTCAAGGACATGGCGATGCAGCTGCTGGGCCAGCTGTTCGAATACGAACTGGGCCGCCGCGGCGAGGAGATCAACATCCTCGGCGCCACCAGCGGCGACACCGGCAGCGCGGCCGAATATGCGATGCGCGGCAAGCACGGCGTGCGTGTCTTCATGCTCAGCCCGCATGGCCGCATGAGCCCGTTCCAGCAGGCGCAGATGTTCAGCCTGCAAGACGCCAACATCCACAACATCGCCATCGAGGGTGTGTTCGACGACTGCCAGGACATCGTCAAGGCGGTCAGCAACGACCTCGACTTCAAGCGCCGCCACAAGATCGGCACCGTCAATTCGATCAACTGGGCGCGGTTGCTGGCACAGGTCGTCTACTACTTCGCGGGCTATTTCCAGGCGACGAAGACCAACGACCAGACCGTCAGCTTCGCGGTGCCCTCGGGCAATTTCGGCAACATCTGCGCCGGCCACGTGGCGCGTTGCATGGGCCTGCCGATTCACAGGCTGGTGCTGGCCACCAACGAGAACGACGTGCTCGACGAATTCTTCCGCACCGGCACCTATCGTGTGCGCGGCAGCAGCGAGACCTTCGAGACCTCCAGCCCGTCGATGGACATCAGCAAGGCCAGCAATTTCGAGCGCTTCGTCTTCGACCTGCTCGGCCGCAACGGCGCGCGCACGGCCGAGCTCTTCGGCCCGAAACTGGCGAAGGAGGGTGGCTTTTCGCTGACGCCGGCCGAATTCGAGCCCGTCGCATCCTTCGGCTTCGTCTCCGGCAAGAGCACGCACGCCGACCGCCTGGCCACCATCCGCGACACCTGGCAGCGCTTCGGCATGATGATCGATACCCACACCGCCGATGGCCTGAAGGTGGCGCGCCGTTTCGTGAGGCCCGGCGTGCCGATGCTGGTGCTGGAGACCGCGCTGCCGGCCAAATTTGCCGCCACCATCCAGGAGGCGCTGGGCCGCGAGCCCGAGCGCCCGGCGGCCTTGCAGGGCATCGAGAGCCTGCCCAGGCGCTTCACCGTGATGCCGGTCGACGCGGCGGCGGTCATGCGCTACATCGAGACCCACTGTCACTGAACCTCACTGATTCCGATGGCCGACAAACGACAGCTGATGTCGCTCGACGAGGTGCTGCAGCGCCTGGCCGCCGGCGCCGCCGCGCACCCGATCGCCGACACCGAGACCGTGGCCACCTTCGATGCGCTCGGCCGCGTGCTGGCCTTACCGGTGACCAGCGGCCTGGACGTGCCGCCCGCGGACAACACCTCGATGGACGGTTATGCGCTGCACCATGCCGACGTGCCCGCCGCCGGCACCGTGCTGCCGGTGGCACAGCGCCTTCCGGCCGGCGTGGTCGGCCGCCCGCTGGCGCGTGGCACGGTCGCACGCATCTTCACCGGCGCGCAGGTGCCTCCGGGTGCCACCGCGGTGGTGATGCAGGAGCAGTGCGAGGCCATCGCGGGTGAAGGACTCGGCGCGGTGCGCATCGACGCCGTGCCCGCCGACGGTCAGTGGGTCCGCCGCCGTGGCGAGGACGTGCAGCAAGGCGCCGTGGTGCTGGCAGCGGGAACCCGCCTCACGCCGCAGGCGCTGGGCCTGGCCGCCTCGGTGGGTGCCGCCACCCTGCGCGTTCGCCGCCGTCCGCGCGTGGCGCTGTTTTCCACCGGCGACGAACTGGTGATGCCCGGCGAGCCGCTCAGGCCCGGCGCCATCTACAACTCCAACCGCTTCATGCTGCGCGGCCTGCTGCAGGCCGCCGGCTGCGAGGTGACCGACCTCGGCATCGTGCCCGACCGGCGCGATGCCACGGTCGAGGCGGTGCGCATGGCCGCGGCCGGCCACGACCTCATCCTCACCTCGGGCGGCGTTTCCACCGGCGAGGAGGATCACATCCGCCCCGCGGTCGAATCGCAGGGCTGGATCGAAAACTGGCAGGTCGCCATCAAGCCGGGCAAGCCGCTGGCCTTCGGCGGCGTGCGGCGTGCCGATGGATCCTCCGCGCTGTTCGTGGGCCTGCCCGGCAATCCGGTGTCGAGCTTCGTCAATTTCCTGCTCGCGGTGGCGCCGGTGCTGCGCGTGATGCAGGGCGCCGATGGCGCGCTGCCGCGCGGCGTGGCCGTGCGCGCCGGCTTCGACTGGCCGCGTGCCGACAGGCGCCGCGAATTCCTGCGCGCGCGCTTCAACGCCGACGGTGCGCTCGAACTCTTTGCCAACCAGAGCTCGGGCGTGCTGACCTCGGCGGTGTGGGCCGACGGCCTGGTCGACAACCCGCCGGGGCAGGTGGTCGCACGCGGTGACAGCGTGCGCTTCCTGTCCTTTGCCGAATTGCTGGGGCGCTGATGCAGGTGCAGGTGCGCTATTTCGCCTCGCTGCGCGAGGCGCTGGGTGCCGGCGAAGCGGTCGAGATCGAAGCCGGCAGCAACCTCGGCCAGCTGCGTGATGCGCTGATCGCGCGCGGCGGTGCGCATGCGCAGGCGCTGGCGCGCGGGCGTGCGCTGCGCTGCGCGCTCAACCAGGTGATGGCCGACGAGGCGACGGTGATCGGCGACGGCGCCGAGATCGCCTTCTTCCCGCCGGTCACCGGCGGCTGATCCGCCGGGCTGCCGCCGCTGCCGGCGTGCACCGCGCAGGGGCTGGCCACGGGGAAAAGTCGACCCGTCAGGGTGCCCCGGGGAAGCGGTGCGACAATTTGACCGCGCATGACCCGTCCCGCCCGCGTCCGCATCCAGGCTGCCGATTTCGACCTCTCGACCGAGGTCGCCGCGCTGCGTGCCGACGATCCGGCGGTGGGCGCGGTCGCCAGCTTCATCGGCACCGTGCGCGACCGCAACGCCGGCGGCCCCGGCGAGGTGCAGGCGATGGAGCTCGAGCACTACCCCGGCATGACCGAGAAGGCCATCGAGGCGATGATCGACGCCGCCCACGCGCGCTTCGACATCCGTGCCGCGCGCGTCGTGCACCGGGTGGGCCCGCTGCTGCCGCGCGACCAGATCGTGCTGGTCGCGGTGTCGTCGGCGCACCGCGGCCAGGCCTTCCAGGCCTGCGAATTCCTGATGGACTATCTGAAGACGCAGGCCCCGTTCTGGAAGAAGGAAGCCACCGCCGAGGGGGCACGCTGGGTCGACGCCCGCGTGGCCGACGACGCCGCCCTGGCGCGCTGGGGCATCCAGGCCGGCAACGCCGCCGCCTGAAAGGCCCGATGCCGCCCGACCGCCTTGCTGCACCGTCCGACCCGCATGCCCTGCGCCACGCGCTGGGTCGTTTTGCCACCGGGGTGACCATCGTCACCACGCTCGCACCCGACGGGCACCCGATCGGATTGACGGTCAATTCCTTCAATTCGCTGTCGCTGGACCCGCCGCTGGTGCTGTGGTCGTTGCGCCGCAGCAGCCCCAGCCTGGCGGCCTTTCGCGCCGCGCCGCGCTTTGCCGTCAATGTGCTGGCGGAGTCGCAGATCGAGCTGTCGCGCAGCTTCGCGTCCAAGGTGGCGCACCGGTTTGCCGACGGCCCCTGGCGGCGCGGCGACGATGGCGTGCCGGTGCTCAGCGGCGCGGCCGCCTGCTTCCTGTGCGAAACGGCCTCGCACCAGGAGGCCGGCGACCATGAACTCTTCATCGGCCGCGTGCTGCACATGAGCGACAGCCATGAGCCGCCACTGCTGTTCCAGGGCGGGCGTTACCGGCGCCTGGGGCCGGTGCTCTGACCGGCTTGGCAGCCGGCGCAGGCTGCCTCGCGGCATGTCCCGCTTGAAAACGCGGGTTTGGTGCCCCATGTCGGCTGCAGACCGGAGGACACCCCATGCGTTTCGACAAGCTCACCACCGCCTTCCAGCAAGCCCTCGCCGACGCCCAGAGCCTGGCCGTCGCACGCGACAACCCCTACATCGAGCCCAGCCACCTGCTGGCGGCGATGCTGCAGCAGCCCGATGGCCCGAAGGCCATGCTGGACCGTGCCGGCGCCGACACCACCGCGCTGGCGACGGCGATGGACACCGCCAACCGCAACCTGCCGCAGGTGCAAGGGGGTGGCCAGCCGGTGCAGCCCGGGCGTGACCTGGGGACGCTGCTGCAGGCCGCCGACAAGGAAGCCGGCAAGCGTGGTGACCAGTTCATCGCCAGCGAGATGTTCCTGCTGGCGCTGGCCGATGCCAGGACCGACATCGGCGGCATCGTGCGCGGCCATGGCCTGACGCGCAAGGCGCTGGAAGCGGCGGTCGAGGCCGTGCGCGGCGGCAGCAAGGTCGATTCGGCCGAGAGTGAAGGCCAGCGCGAGGCGCTGAAGAAATATACGCTCGACCTCACCGAGCGCGCCCGCCAGGGCAAGCTCGACCCGGTGATCGGCCGCGACGACGAGATCCGCCGTGCCATCCAGGTGCTGCAGCGCCGCTCCAAGAACAACCCGGTGCTGATCGGCGAGCCCGGCGTCGGCAAGACCGCCATCGTCGAAGGCCTGGCGCAGCGCATCGTCAACGGCGAGGTGCCCGAGACGCTGAAGGACAAGCGCGTGCTGGTGCTCGACATGGCCGGCCTGCTGGCCGGTGCCAAGTACCGTGGTGAATTCGAGGAGCGGCTGAAGGCCGTGCTGAAGGAAGTGGCCCAGGACGAGGGCCGCATCATCCTCTTCATCGACGAGCTGCACACCATGGTGGGCGCCGGCAAGGCCGAAGGCGCGATCGACGCCGGCAACATGCTCAAGCCCGCGCTGGCGCGCGGCGAACTGCACTGCATCGGCGCCACCACGCTCGACGAATACCGCAAATACGTCGAGAAGGACGCCGCGCTCGAGCGCCGCTTCCAGAAGGTGCTGGTCGACGAGCCCAGCGTCGAGGCCACGGTCGCCATCCTGCGCGGTCTGCAGGAGAAATACGAGGTGCACCATGGCGTGGAGATCACCGACCCGGCGATCGTCGCCGCGGCCGAGCTCAGCCACCGCTACATCACCGACCGCTTCCTGCCCGACAAGGCGATCGACCTCATCGACGAGGCGGCCGCCAAGATCAAGATCGAGATCGATTCCAAGCCCGAGGCGATGGACAAGCTCGACCGCCGGCTGATCCAGCTGAAGATCGAGCGCGAGGCCGTGCGCAAGGAGACCGACGAGGCGTCGATCAAGCGCATGGCGCTGATCGAGGACGAGATCGGCAAGCTCGAGCGCGAATATGCCGACCTGGAAGAGATCTGGAAGAGCGAGAAGGCCACTGCCCAGGGCAGCGCGCAGGTCAAGGAAGAGATCGACCGCATCCGCCACCAGGTGGAGGAGCTCAAGCGCAAGGGCGATTTCAACAAGGTGGCCGAGCTGCAATACGGCAAGCTGCCCGAGCTGGAAAAGCGCCTGAAGGAAGCACAGGCCAAGGAGGCCGGCAAGAAGGGCGGCGGCCAGGGCCCGCAACTGCTGCGCACCATGGTCGGCGCCGAGGAGATCGCCGAGGTGGTGTCACGCGCCACCGGCATTCCGGTGTCCAAGCTGATGCAGGGCGAGCGCGACAAGCTGCTGCAGATGGAGGCCAAGATCCACGAGCGCGTGGTGGGGCAGCAGGAAGCCATCGTCGCCGTGGCCGATGCCATCCGCCGCAGCCGCGCCGGCCTGTCCGACCCCAACCGGCCGCTGGGCAGCTTCCTCTTCCTGGGCCCCACGGGCGTGGGCAAGACCGAACTGTGCAAGGCGCTGGCGGGTTTCCTCTTCGACAGCGAAGACCACATGATCCGCATCGACATGAGCGAATTCATGGAGAAGCATTCGGTGTCGCGGCTGATCGGCGCACCCCCGGGCTATGTGGGCTACGACGAGGGCGGCTACCTGACGGAAGCCGTGCGCCGCAAGCCCTACAGCGTGCTGCTGCTCGACGAGGTGGAGAAGGCCCACCCCGATGTCTTCAACGTGCTGCTGCAGGTGCTGGACGACGGGCGGCTGACCGACGGCCAGGGCCGCACCGTGGACTTCAAGAATACCGTCATCGTGATGACCAGCAACCTGGGCTCGCAGATGATCATGCAGATGGCCGGTCAGCCGACCGAGGACATCCGCGATGCGGTGTGGTCCGAGGTGAAGGCGCATTTCCGCCCCGAGTTTCTCAACCGCATCGACGAGACGGTGGTCTTCCACGCGCTCGACCAGACGCACATCGAGAATATCGCCAGGATCCAGCTCAGGCTGCTCGAGAAGCGGCTGGAAAAGCTGGAGATGAAGCTCGAGGTTTCGCCCGAGGCGCTGGCCGAGCTGGCCAAGGTCGGCTTCGACCCGGTCTTCGGCGCACGGCCGCTCAAGCGTGCCATCCAGCACCGCATCGAGAACCCGGTGTCCAAGCTGATCCTGCAGGGCCGCTTCGGCCCCAAGGACGTGATTCCGGTGAATGTGCGGGACGGCGTCTTCAGCTTCGAGCGCATCGTGCATTGAGCGCCCGCAGGGCCGGCGGCGGCCGGCCCGCGGCCCGGATTCAGGCCGGGTCCAGCCGCTGAAGCTGTGCGCGTGCCAGCGTCAGGTTGCCGGTGGCGGCATCGAGCACTGCATGCAGCACCACGCCCGGCTGGCGTGGCAGCGCGCGCAGCAGCACGTGGTGGGTGGGGTAGCTGAGGCTGGCCTCCAGCACGTCGGCACCGCTGCCCATCTGGATGCCGATGCCGCTGGCGGTGGCCAGCAGCTGTTCACCCACCGACTGCAGGCGTTCGGCCGAGGGTTGACCACCGGCATGCGCCAGCGGCTTGCCATCGATGCGATCGAAGACGCAGCAGCTGATCATGCCCTTGACGCTGGCGCAACGCTGCACATAGTCGAACCAGTTGATGCCGCCGGGCGTGCGCCGCAGGCCCATCGGCTGCGTCGGCTCCTCGTCGTCGGCCGCCGCCGATGGCGGCTGGGCCGACGCCGCCGGTGCGGGCGCCACGCCGTCGAGCTGGTTCCAGGTGCTGCCGATGAAGGACCAGGCGTCGGTCGGGCGCGCCACGCGCGGTGTCACCTGCACGTGCAGGCCGGTGGCCGAAAAGCTGTTGGCAAAACCGCTGACCGGCGCCGGCGAGCCCAGCGGGATCATCAGCATCTGCCGGTTGGGCCAGCGGTCGTGGTGGGCCGCATCCAGCAACGGCTGCAGCGCCGCCGCCAACGCATGCGGTGGCAGTTCGCCGAACACCAGCACCGCCAGCCGTGCATGCGAGACCAGCACGCGCGCGATCTGCTGGCGGGCGTGGCTGTCGGCGTCGACATCGGTGCTGTAGACGCGCAGCGCCGAGCCGTCGGAGCCGCCGATCTCGATGAAAGGCAGCGTCGCCAGCGCCACGCCCTGGCCTTGGCGGCGCACCGCCAGCCGCATCACCTTGCCGGTGGTGGCCGCCATCGCCTGCAGCAGCCGCAGCGACGAACTGGTGCCGACGTCATGCAGCGCGATGTAGCTGGGTGCCAGCCGCTCCAGCTCGCGCTGCAGCGCGGCCGCCGGGTCGTCGGCGACGAAGAGTTCGACCTGCTCGTCGGTCAGCCGGCGGCCGACATCGCGGCTCTGGCCCAGGTAGGCATCGCGGTCGCGCACGATCTGCGTCGCCGGTGCCGCGAGCTCGTCGGGGTCGGGCCGGCGGGTCGGCGCGGGGCTGTGATGCGAGGGGTGTGACATGGCGTGCGGTGCGGCATCATAGGCGCCCGCCGGCTGGCCAGGCTGTGGAACAACACCGGACGCCAGCGCCAGATGCCAAGACCACCCTACCTCGAGGCGAACCCTTCGCCCACGCTCCATCATGAACCTTGACCCCGCTGATCGACCTCCGGTGGTGATCGTCGGTGCCGGCCTGGCCGGCCTGACGGTGGCGCTGGAACTGGCCGCCAGCCAGCGCGTGGTGGTGCTGGCCAAGCGCGAACTCGGCGAAGGCGCCACCGCCTGGGCGCAGGGCGGCATCGTCGGCGTGCTCGGGCGTGACGACAGCATCGAGTCGCACGTGCGCGACACCCAGGATGCCGGCGCCGGGCTGGTGGACGAAAACACCGCGCGCTTCATCGCCGAGCACAGTGCCGCGGCAGTCGAATGGCTGGTTGGCGCCGGCGTGCCGTTTTCGCCCGACCCCGAGGGTCCGCTGGGCCTGCACCTGACGCGCGAAGGCGGCCATGCGGTTCGCCGCATCGCCCACGCCGCCGACGCCACCGGCCGTGCCATCCACGAGGCGCTGCTGGCGCGCGCCGCCGCGCACCCGAACATCACGCTGCGCCGGCGCTGGATGGCGGTGGACCTGATCACCTCGCGCCACCTGCAGCGCCAGGAGCCGCCGCGCTGCTACGGCGTCTACGCGCTCGACATCGACGGCCGGCGTGTCGAGACGCTGGCCGCCGCCGCGGTGGTGCTGGCCAGCGGCGGCGTGGGCAAGGTCTACCGCTACACCAGCAACCCCGATACCGCCACCGGCGACGGCATCGCGATGGCCTGGCGCGCCGGCTGCCGCGTCGGCAACATGGAATTCATCCAGTTCCACCCCACCTGCCTGTACCACCCGCAGGAGCGCAGCTTCCTCATCACCGAGGCGCTGCGCGGCGAAGGCGCGCAACTGCGGCTGCCCACCGGCAACGGCCCCGGCGAGCGCTTCATGGCCGCGCACGACCCGCGGCTGGAACTGGCGCCGCGCGACATCGTCGCCCGCGCGATCGACTTCGAGATGAAGAAGCACGGCTTCGACCACGTGTGGCTGGACGCCAGGCCCATCGTGGCCGAGAAGGGCGAGGCCTTTCTGAAGGATCACTTCCCGACCATCCATGCACGCTGCCTGGCGCTGGGCATCGACATCGTGCGCCAGCCGATCCCGGTGGTGCCGGCGGCGCACTACACCTGCGGCGGCGTGGTCACCGATCTCGACGGCCGCGCCGATCTGGCCGGCCTGTATGCGGTCGGCGAGGCCACCTATACCGGCCTGCACGGCGCCAACCGCCTGGCCAGCAATTCACTGCTGGAATGCGTGGTGCTGGGCCGCACCTGCGCCGCGCGCATCGCCGCCACCGCGGCCAGCGACCAGCCCGCGCTGCCCGACTGGGACGAGAGCCAGGTCGAGGACGCCGACGAGCAGGTCGTCATCAGCCACAACTGGGACGAACTGCGGCTGCTGATGTGGAATTACGTCGGCATCGTGCGCACCAACAAGCGGCTGGCGCGGGCGCTGCACCGCATCGAGCTGCTGCGTGGCGAGATCGACGACTACTACGCCAATTTCCGCGTCACGCGCGACCTGCTGGAGCTGCGCAACCTGGTCGACTGCGCCGACCTGATCGTGCGCTCGGCATTGCGCCGCCACGAAAGCCGCGGCCTGCACTTCAGCCGCGACTACCCGCAGTCGCTGCCGGTCAGCTTCCCGACGGTGCTGATGCGGCCGCCGCGCGGCAGCGGCACGCCCTACGACTGAAGGCGCTCAGGCGCGGGCGCGCATCGCCACGCGGGGCTGCGCCCTCAGGCGCGGGCGCGCATCGCCACACGGGCCTGCACGAAGCCGAAGGCATGGGCGACCGCCTCGGCGACATGGTGCTCGGTGGTCTGGCGCTCCTTGTCGCTGAGGTAGAAGGCAAAGTCGACCTCGTGGCGGATGTAGCGCGGCTGCAGGCGGTTGAGCGCCACGCAGGCCACGTCGGCCAGCAGATCGGGGTCGTCGGCCAGCCCGGGGTGCTGGGGTGCGTGGGCGGCCACGGCCTCCCACACCGCCCGTTCGTTGGCATTGCGGACCGATGAAAAGTCGATGCTCATGGCGCACCCTCGCTGCTGCTTGGCTGGCCGCTTTATCGGCCGCCGCACCGGCGGGCTTGAGGCCGTCGCGGACCGTTTCAGGCGGCGCCGAGGTGCCTGACCAGCCCCTGGCGCGGCGTGGCCAGGCTGCCGGGATGGGCGGCCACGAAGTCCAGCATGCGCTCGATGCAGCCCAGCGCCTGGCCGCGCACCGGCTCGGGCACGGTGATCTCGCCGGCACCCCGCTGCAGGCAGGCCAGCACGCCCTGCAGCGCATTCATTGCCATCCAGGGGCAGCTCGCGCAGCTCTTGCAGGTGGCGCTCTTGCCGGCGGTGGGCGCCTCGATCAGCAGCTTGCCCGGCGCCAGCTGGCGCATGCGGTGCAGGATGCCCTTGTCGGTGGCGACGATGTAGGTGGGGGCGTTGCCCTTGACCACGGCGTTGAGCAGCTGGCTGGTGCTGCCCACCACGTCGGCCTGGTCGACCACGGGCTTGGGGCTTTCCGGGTGCACCAGCACCGGCGCCTCGGGGTGCTGCTGGCGCAGCAGTTCCAGTTCCAGCCCCTTGAATTCGTCGTGCACGATGCAGGCGCCGTTCCACAACAGCAGGTCGGCGCCGGTCTGTTCCTGGATCCAGCGGCCCAGGTGCTTGTCGGGCGCCCACAGGATCTTCTGTCCCTGGTCCTTCAGGTGCTGGACGATGGCCAGCGCGCACGAACTCGTCACCATCCAGTCGGCGCGTGCCTTCACCGCCGCGCTGGTATTGGCATAGACAACGACCTGGCGGTCGGGGTGGGCATCGCAGAAGGGCGCGAATTCCTCGATCGGGCAGCCCAGGTCCAGCGAGCAGGTGGCGTCCAGGTCGGGCATCAGCACGCGCTTCTCGGGCGACAGGATCTTCGCCGTCTCGCCCATGAAGCGCACGCCGGCGACGATCAGCGTCCTGGCGGCATGGTCGCGGCCGAAGCGCGCCATCTCCAGCGAATCGGCGACGCAGCCGCCGGTCTCCAGCGCCAGGTCCTGCAGGTCACCGTCGACGTAGTAGTGCGCCACCAGCACCGCGTCTTCGCTCTTCAGCAGGCGGGCGATGTGCGCCTTGTGGTCGGCCTTCTGAGCCGGCGTCAGCGCCGCGGGCACCTTGGCCCAGGCGTGCGCGGTGCAGCTGGCGCCGCTGGCGTCCTGCCGGGTGTAGTCGTAGAGGGCTTCGGACATGTTCTTCGCGAAGGGCGATGGAAGTCTGCACATCGTACTCCCGGGCCCGAGCGACGAAGCCCGCCGCAGCGAGGTCACCTCACTCGTTGATCACCATGCCATAGACATCGCGCTCGAACTGCTCTCCTTCCTCGTCGGGGAAGTCGGTGCCGTCAAGGTTGTCGGCCCAATGCACCAGTTCGTGCAGGAGCGTTACGCCGACCAGATAGACATTCTTGTCCCACTTGGTCTTGCGCAGGCCACCCCCCGACTCGAACTCCTTCACGATGCGGGTGTGGATGTTGATGACGTTGGGCTCCTTTGCCCCATTGAACAGTCCGATGGCATCGTCGATCTCGCGGATCACGATCGAGGGCTGATTGCCCCAGGCCAGCGCGCGCTTGAGCGTAGCGCGATCGATCTGCCCGTACTTCGCGAAGGCGGCGACGATGGGTTTGACGTCCACGACCTTGGGCAGCGCATAGCGCACGTATTTCGTGAACTTTGGATAGGTCACCTGGTCGGTCTTGGTCATGATCATGGCGCTGTCCTCGCTGGAACTGCAGGAGTGTCTGATGGCGTGGGGTCAGGGGCGCGTCAACGCTCGGCGAGCTCCAATTCGTCCAGCTTCCAGCTGCCGTCAACCTTGATGAATTGAGCAGTGCCCAGCACGCCCTCGGGCAAGAACTCGAATACCAGCGTCGCACGGCCGGCATCGACCGAGAAGCGCTTGATCACGAGTGAGTTTCGGTCGGCAGCGCTGGCGAGCTCGGTCGGCTTGCCGGCCGCGAGCACGCCTGCCAGGTCCAGCGCCTGCGCGGACTGATTGACGACCTTCAGCGGAATGCGCTGCGGGCGCACGTCGAAGTGGTAGTAGGCGCTCAAAGACGGATGGTTCAGCAGCAACGAGATCACCTTGCGGATTTCGGCGGCATCGAGTGGGGCAGCAGTGGCGGACATGACGATGACTCCGGCGATGAAGGCGGGAAGGGCACGGCTCGCGAGGCGGGCCAGACGGAGAAGCAATCGGGATGGGTTCATGGGCGTTGAGTCATTGAACAGCGGCAAGTGCGTCCTGACAACCCCCCCGAGACTGAGACGGCACTATTCACCCATTGGCGAGCGGCGGGCGCGATGGCGCCTCTGGTTGGGGTGCGGCCGCTCGCCTACAGTGCGAACATGGTCCCGATGGCTGCACCCGTCCCGCTGCGTGCCGATGCCGCCACCATCGGCGTGGTGAGCGTGGCGCATGGCATGTCGCACTTCTGCCAGCTGATCGTGCCGCCGCTGTTCCCGTGGATCGGCGCCGGCTTCGGCCTGTCCAATATGCAGCTGGGCCTGCTGATGTCGGTGTTCTTCATCGTCAGCTTCGCCGGCCAGGCGGCAGCGGGCTTCGTCGTCGACCGCTTCGGCGCCGCGCGCGTGCTCCATGGCGGGCTGGCCCTGCTGGCGGTGGCGGCGCTGGGCCTGGCGGCCAGCCCCGGCTACGGCGTGATGTTCGTCTTCATGGCACTGGCCGGTCTGGGCAACTGCGTCTTTCACCCGGTGGATTTCTCGATTCTCAATGCCCGCGTCAGTGCACCACGGCTGGGCCATGCCTATGCGGCGCATGGCATCAGCGGCAACGTGGGCTGGGCGCTGGCGCCGGTGTTCGTGGTCGGCATCACCAGCGCCACCGGGTCGTGGCGCATGGCGCTGGCCGCGGTGTCGCTGGTGGTGCTGGCGGTGCTGGCACTGGTGTGGCTGCAGCGGGGAAACCTGGAGGTGGCGCAGCCCCGCAAGGCCGGGAGCGCGAACGATCATGGGGTGGCCGACGCCGGTTTTGCCTTCCTGCGCCTGCCGGCGGTGTGGGCCTGCTTCGTCTTCTTCATGGTCTTCGCGCTGGCGCTGGGCGGCGTGCAGAGCTTCGCGCCGGCAGCGGCCGGCCAGCTGCACGACGTGCCAGCCGCGCAGGTGGCGATCTGCCTGTCGATCTACATGGTGGCCGCCGGCGCCGGCATGGTGCTGGGCGGCCACCTGGTCAGCGACCCGCAGCGCAGCGTGCGCGTGGCCGCCGCCGGCTTCGGCGTCGCCGCCGTGGTGGCGCTGATGCTGGGCCTGGGCGACTGGTCGCCGTGGGTGGTGCTGGCGCTGTTCGCGGCGATGGGCTTCGGCGCCGGCATCGCCGGGCCGTCGCGCGACCTGCTCGTCAAGCAGGCCACGCCGGCTGGCGCCACCGGGCGCGTCTACGGTGTCGTCTACTCGGGCCTGGACGTGGGCATGACGATGGCCCCGCTGGCCTTCGGAGCGATGATGGACGCCGGCCAGTTCCGCGGCGTGTGGGTCGGCATCGCGCTGCTGCTGGGCCTGCTGATCCTGACGGCGGTGAACGTGCGGCGCAAGGCGCGGCCGGTGGCGGCGTTGGCGTGAGGTCGGCGTTCCCGATAATGCAGGCCATACCCACCCCCGAGAGTCTGCTGCATGACATCCCCAGGCGCCCGCATCGCCGGCCATGCCCTCGTCGAAGCCCTGGTCGCCCAGGGCGTGGACACCGCCTTCGGCGTGCCCGGCGAGAGCTACCTGGCCGTGCTCGACGGCTTCCACGAGCACCGTGACCGCATCCGCTTCATCGCCTGCCGGCAGGAGGGTGGCGCCGCCTTCATGGCCGAGGCGCAGGGCAAGCTGAGCGGTCGCCCCGGCGTGTGCTTCGTGACGCGCGGACCCGGCGCCACCAATGCCAGCATCGGCGTGCACACCGCCTTCCAGGACAGCACGCCGATGGTGCTGTTCGTCGGCCAGGTGGCCAGCGACCAGCGCGACCGCGAGGCTTTCCAGGAACTGGACTACCGCCAGTTCTTCGGCCCCGGCACGCTGGGCATGGCCAAGTGGGTGGCCGAGATCCAGGACCCGCATCGTGTGCCCGAGTACGTCGCGCGCGCCTTCCGCACCGCGATGCAGGGCCGCCCGGGCCCGGTGGTGCTGTCGCTGCCCGAGGATATGCTGACGCAGACGACCAGCGCCCCGGTGCTGCCGCGCGTCGAGCCCGTGCAGGCCTGGCCGGCGCCGGGTTCACTGCGCGAGGTGCGGGCCATGCTGCTGGCGGCCGAGCGACCCTTCGTGATCGCCGGCGGCAGCGGCTGGGACGCCGAAGCCTGCGCTGCGCTGCAGCGCTTCGCCGACAACTGGCAACTGCCGGTGGGTTGCGCCTTCCGCTTCCAGGACACCTTCGACAACCGGCATCCGAACTACGCCGGCGACGTCGGCATCGCGCCCAATCCGAAGCTGGCGGCGCGCATCCGCGAGGCCGACCTGGTGATCGCCATCGGCCCGCGCCTGGGCGAGATGACGACCGGCGGCTATACGCTGCTGCAGGCGCCGCGGCCGCAGCAGAAGCTGATCCACATCCACGCCGGCGCCGAGGAACTCGGCCGCGTCTATGCCGCCGATCTGCTGCTGCAGGCCTCGATGGCCTGCGCCGCCAAGGCGCTGGAATCGCTGACCGCACCGCCCACGCTGCCCTGGGGCGAGCGCACCGCTGCGGCGCATGCCGATTACCTGGCCAATTTCGAAGCGCAGGCGGTCGAACCGCTGGACATGGCGGTGGTCGTCAAGACCATCACCCGGCTGGCGCCCGCCGATACCGTCTATACCAACGGCGCCGGCAACTTTGCCGGCTGGATGCACCGCTACATCCCGTACCCGGGGCTGCAGCACCACGGCCGCACGCAGCTGGCGCCGACCTCGGGTGCGATGGGCTATGGCGTGCCGGCCGCGGTGGGCGCGGCGCTGCTGTACCCCGAGCGCACCGTGGTCAATATCGCCGGCGACGGCGACTTCCTGATGACCGGGCAGGAACTGGTCACCGCCACGGGCTATGGCGCCGGCCGGGGCCGGGGCAAGTTGATCAGCATCGTTGTCGACAACGGCAGCTACGGCACCATCCGCATGCACCAGGAACGCGAATACCCGGGGCGCGTCAGCGGCAGCGACCTCTTCAACCCCGATTTCGCCGCGCTCGCGCGCGCCTACGGCTGGAATGCCGAGTTTCTCGACCGCACGGCCGATTTCGAGGCGGCCTTCGCACGCGCGCTGGCAGCGGACAAGCCGACGCTGCTGCACCTCGAGCTCGATGCCGACGTCAGCACCACGCGCACGACGCTGAGCGCGATCCGCGCCGCGGCGCAGGCGAAGCCAGGCTGATCAGGCCGGCCGCCCGCGCAGCATCAGCACCACGCTGGCCGTCACCAGCGCGGCGGCCAGCCATTCGCCGGTGTGGATGACCTCGCCGCCCAGCGTCACGCCCAGCAGCATGCCGATCACCGGGTTGACATAGGCATAGCTGGCCGATACCGCGGTGGGCGTGTGCTGCAGCAGCACCATGAAGGCCGAGAAGGCGACCAGCGAGCCGGCGACCACCAGGTAGACCCAGCTCCAGAGCGCGCGCGGGTCGATCGGCCACGACGGCTGCTCACCCGCGGCCAGCGACATCACCAGCAGCACCACGCCGCCGGCCAGCATCTGGCTGGCATAGCCCATGGCACCGGGCGTGAGATCCAGCCGGCGGCCGCCGAGCGCGCGCGGCAGGCCGTGCCGCGTCCAGACGCTGCCGAGTTTCCAGGCCACCGAGGCACCCAGCACCGACAGCAGTCCGGCGGGCGCGGCCGAAAAGCCCTGTCCCGCGGCCAGCCCGAGCACGCCCACCAGGCCGAGCGCGATGCCGGCTGCCTCCAGCTTCGTCGGCCGCAGGCCGTAAGGCCACTCCATCGCCGCCTGCAGCGCGGGGCCGACGGCGATGAAGGCCACCACCAGGCCGGAGCTGACGCTGACCTCGGCCACCGCCGTCAGGCCATAGCCCAGGCCCAGCATCAGTGCGCCCAGGATGGTGGCGTTGATCCATTCGCGGCGGTCGGGCCAGCGTGCGCCGCGCCAGCGCATCCAGGCCGCCAGCAGCACGCCGGCGGCGATGAAGCGGGTGCCCATCTGCCAGAAGGGCGGAAAGCTCACCAGCGCCCACTTGATCGCCAGGTAGGTGCTGCTCCAGATCAGCCAGACGGCGGCCAGGCAGGCCAGGATGAGCGGCGGCAGGCTGCGCGGCGGGGCAAGCAGGGGGCGGGCCAGGGTGGACATGGCCCATATGCTATGCAGGCTGGGTCCGAATTTCCATGCAAGCTGCAAGGCACGACGGCGGATTCGCCTTGACCTTCATGGTTTTGATTGGCAAAGTCCTTCAATGGCAAATGTGCCTGCACGCGATGCCCACGACACCCGCATCCTCGCCGAGTTGCAGGCCGACGCGCGGCTGACGATGGCCGAACTGGGCCGGCGCGTGCACCTCAGCCAGCCCGCCGTCACCGAGCGCGTGCGCAAGCTCGAGGCCGCCGGCGTCATCACCGGCTACCGTGCCACCGTCAACCTGGGCGCGCTGGGCTACGGCATCCGCGCGCTGGTGCGCGTGGGCCGCTGCGACCATGGCCGCATGCTGCGTTTGATCGATGAGGTGGGCGAGATCGCCAGTGCCTGGAACATCACCGGCGAGGACAGCTGGATGTTCGAGATCGCCGTCGTCGACGTGGCCCACCTCGACCGCGTCGTCACGCGGCTGTCGGAGCTGTCCGAAACCTCCACCTCCATCATCCTCAAGACCTTGCGCGAACACCGCGTGATGCTGCCACCCACCCCTGCCAACGGACCCTTGCCATGACCACCCCCACCATCCCCACCTGCGACCTGTGCGACGCGCACAAGAACGACAGCGATGGCGCCTTTCGCGTGCTGCCGCCGGTCTTCCGCAGCTTCGGCGCGCGCGCGCGCTTTGCCGGCCCGGTGGCCACCGTCAAGTGCCACGAAGACAATTCGCTGGTCAAGGCCGCGCTCGACACCCCCGGCCAGGGCCGCGTGCTGGTGGTCGACGGCGGGGGCTCGCTGCGCCGCGCGCTGGTCGGCGGCAACCTGGCCGCTGCGGCGGCGCGCAACGGCTGGGCCGGCATCGTCGTCGACGGCGCGGTGCGCGATGTCGCCGAACTGGCGGCCTGCGACGTCGGCATCCGCGCGCTGGCCCTGATGCCCCTGCCGACCGACAAGCGCAACCAGGGCCAGGCCGAGGTACCCGTGGTCGTGCAGGGGGTGATCGTGCGCCCGGGCGAATGGCTGTACGCCGACGAGGACGGCATCGTCGTGCTGCCGCAACCGGCCTGAGCAAGGGCCGGGGCAGCGCGCACGCTGCACTTCACGCCAGCGCGGCCAGCCTGTCGCAGAGCTGTCGGGCTTGCAGCTGCTGGCGCGGCAGCGGCAGTGTCGCCAGCATCGCGCGCGCGGCCTCGGCCAGCACGCGGGCGTCGGCGACGCGGCCGTCGACGGCCAGCCACTGTGCCAGTTCCTGCCGTGTGCGAGCGGCCTCGAAAGGTGCCCCCATGCCGTCGAAGGTGGCGAGCGCTGTGCGCAGCATGGCCTCGGCCGCCTGGGGGTCAGCGCCGCCCCGTTCGATGCGGGCCAGTACCCGTTCGCCCCAGCCGCGGCCGTACAGGTAGTTCGACGCGTGCGTGATGGCGATGCCTTCGCGCGCCGCCGCGCGGGCGGCGTCCGGCTCGCCGCGCAAGGCCAGCGCGTGCCCGCGGAAGCCGAGGAAAAGTCCCTGCATCTGCGGAATCCGAAACTGCTGTGCCTGCGGGATCGCCTCGTCCAGCCGCTGCAGGGCTTCGTCGGCGTCGCCGTGCTCGACCAGCGCCAGCGACAGGATGCCCAGCGTCGTCATGCGGTTGAGCGGGTCGACCGCCAGCTGCAGGCTGCGCCGGCATGACGCGATGGCCAGGGCCAGGTCGCCGGCCAGCGTGTGGATGAAGCCGGTCGTCCAGGCGGCGTAGCTGGCCAGCCGCCGGTCGCCCAGCGCTTCGGCCAGCGCCGCGGCTCGCGCCTGCATATCCAGCCCTTCTTCGAAGCGGCCACGGTAGGACAGGTTCAGGCCCAGGATCCAGCAGGCCTGGCCGGTCCACCAGCGCTCGGGACTGCCCTCGAGCAATCCGACCGCCCGCTCGCCGTGCGCGACCCCGAGCTCGGGCTGCGCCCAGAAGCATTCCAGGGACAGCAGGAAGTGGGCCTTGCCCATCGTCGCCCGGTCATCGCAGGCGGTGGCTTCGTGCAGTGCGCGCTGTGCATCGGCCACCGCGCCGGCATGTTCGCCGAGGTAGCTGCGGGTGCTGCCCCGGCGCAGGTAGTAGGCGGCGGCAGTCAGCGGGTCGCCGGCGGCATCGATCTCGGCCTGCAGTGGCAGCAGCAGGGTCATCAGCTCGCCGAAGCGGCCGACGAAGAACAGGCTGCGTGCGCGCTGCAACAGCAGCTCGCGGCGCACGCCGGCGGCCGACGGCGGCAGGCACGCTGCATGGGCCAGCGCCTGGTCGAGCAGGTCCAGCGACTGCCCATGCGCGCCTTCGTGTGCCGCGCGCCACGCCAGCCGCGACAGTTCGCCCGCCGCCTTGTCGTGGCGATCGGTCTGCGCATAGTGATGGGCCAGGCGGTCACGCAACGGCGACGCGCCGCCGCCGGCCAGCGATTCGATCGCCTCGGCCAGGCCCAGGTGCAGCGCCTGGCGGGTCGGCGGCAGCAGGCCGTCGAGCACCGCCTGGCGGGCGCGGGCGTGCAGCACGTCGAAGCTGTCGTCGACCAGGCGCGCCAGGTGGCGGCGCACCAGTTCCTCCAGCGCCTCGGCGGCGGCGGCTTCGGGCAGGCCGGCGGCGCGCTGCAGCACGGCAAACGGCGTCTCGCGGCCGGCCACCGCCAGCACCGCCAGCAGGCGTCGGGCGTCCGCGCCCAGGCGGTCGACCTGACCGGCGACGAGGTCGCGCACGCGCTCGGGCAGCGTCGCGCCGGCGCCAGCGGCAGGCGCCGGCGCGTCGATCGCCAGCGCGCGTACCGCCTCCACCACGACGAAGGGGTTGCCTTCGCTGGCGGCCCACACGCGGTCGGCCAGCCGCGCCGCGGCCTGCCCATCGCTGCCCGGCCGCGCCAGTGCGGCCACCAGGGTCGCGGTGTCCGCCCGTGACAGCGGCTGCAGCGTCAGGCGCCGCGGATTCCCCGGGGCTGCATCCAGCGACAGCTCGCGCAGGGTCCGGCGCAGGCCGTCGGCCAGTGCCAGTTCTTCTTCACGCGCGCTGGCCAGGATCAGCAAGGGCCAATTCGTGGCGCGGCGCGACAGCGCGGCCAGCAGGCGCAGGCTGACGTCGTCGCACCAGTGCAGGTCCTCCAGCACCAGCAGCCAGGGGCCGCCTTCGCACAGCAGCGACCAGCTGCGCAGCACGGCATCGAACAGCCGCGCCTGCCGGGCGGGGCCCGCGCTGTCGGCATCGCGCCGGGGGGGGCTTGCGGCCAGCTCGGGCAGCAGGTCGGCCAGGTCGGCGCGGGCGGCCGGCCCGAGGGCATGCAGCAGTCCCGGGTCGGCCGCCACGCCGGCGGCACGCAGCACCTCCAGCCAGGGGGCGAAGGGGATCAGCTGCTGGCTTTCGTGGCAGCGGCCGACGACCACGCCGATGCCCGCGGCCGCCGCACGCGCTGCCAGCTCGTCGGCCAGCCGCGTCTTGCCCAGGCCGGCCTCGCCAAGCAGCGCCAGCGTGGTGCCGCGGCCGGCCCGCGACTGCTCCAGCGCTTGCAGCAGGCGGGCCCACTCCGCGCTGCGGCCGACCAGCGGCGCCTCGTGCACCGCTGTTGGAAGGGCCGGCCGAGCCGGGCGACTGGCAGCCGCCCCATCGCTTGCCGGCAGCTGCTGGCGCAGCAGGTCGTTGTACAGCTGCCGTGTCGCCGGCTCGGGCTCGGCGCCCAGTTCGCGTTGCAGCACGTTGACGCACACCTGGTACTGCTGCAGCGCGGCTGCGCGCCGGCCCTGCGCCGCATAGCACTGCATCAGCGCGCGGTGGCCGGCCTCGTGCAGCGGGTCGAGGTCGAGCAGCCGCAGGCCCGCCTGGATGGCGGTCTCGGCCGGCAGCGCCGGCGAGGGCAGCTGCAGCAGTCGCAGGTTGAGTTGCAGCGCGCGCTCGTTCAGGTGGCGGCGTTGCGCCTGCAGCCAGTCATCGAAGGCCGGCTCGGCGAGCGCCAGCCCGGCCAGCAGTTCACCGCGGCAGGCCGTCGCTGCCTCGACCAGCCGCGCCGGGTCGTCGACCACCGCGGCTGCCTCGACGAGCCTGGCGTCGACCACGAAGCGCCCGATCTTCAGGCCGACCTGGCGGCCTTCGGACAGAAACACCGGTTCACCGCAGGCGCGGTTGATCAGCGACAGCGCCTGGCGCAGGCTGGCCAGCGCCGCCGCCTCGGTGGCGTCGCCCCACAGCAGCGCCGCCAGCTGCTCACGCCGGGTCGGGTGGGGCCCGGCCAGCGCCAGCCAGGCCAGCAGCGCTTCGGTCTTGCGCGTCGGCAGACGCGCCGGCCGGTCATCGGGCCGTCGGAGTTCGAAAGCGCCAAGCAGCGACAGGCGAAACAGATTCACGGGGCACCCCCAAAGCCTTCGGCCGGCCCCGCCCGTCGGGAGACTTCCCCTGCGGCCGGGCGGGACTGACGGCAGGCCGGCGTCGGCATTTTGCGGTCTTGTGATGGGGCCCGGCTATACCGGCGGCACATCGGTGAAGGGGCGATGCCGGGCCCCGATCCGATCCCAGGTCCGAGGCATCAACAGGGAGATCAGCATGAACGATGAGTCGAAGCGGGTTGCACGGCACCCCGGATGGCGTGTTGCAGGGACCACGCTGCTGCTGGCCGCACTCAGCCTGCCGGCGCTGCCGGCGGCGGCGGCCGTGGTCTTCCAGGGCTGGAATGCGGGCGTATCGGCCACGCGCTTCGACTGGTCCAGCGACTTGTTCAACCCGCAACTTCTGGGGCTGCCCGACATCGCCTGCGTCTATTCGCAAGCGACGGCCACCTGCGCCGACAGCCGCTACCCGCATGGCGTCACCACGCCACCCGGTCTGCCGGCTTTCTCGCTGATCGCCGGACAGACGGTGAGCGCGCGTGCCGAGACTTCGATCGGCGGGCCGATGCGGGCCGCGCTGACGGCCGAGCTGCAGGCGGCAGGCGATATCGAAGGCGGCGTGACCCATTTTCGTTTCGACAACGCGGTGTCGTCGCTGGCCCAGTACGGCTACGGCCTGTTCACCATCGGGCAGGGGCTGGGTCTGCTGCAGTTCGGCGGCATCGGCCCGCAGACGGCGCTCTACTACCACATGGAATGGGAACTGCAAGCCAGCGCCACCGACGGCGGCGCCCGCATGGACTACGACCTCGAGTTCCTGGGTGCCGACGCCACGCTGCGTGGCAGCGGCCTGCCGCTGCAGGCGCTGTCGGGCAGCCGCACGGGCAAGGTGACCGGTGTCTCGGCGCTGTCGCCGCAGTTTCTGTTCGGCCTGCACACGCCGGCCGGCGTGGGCACGCCGCAGACGCGGGCCACGGGCTCGCTGGACATCTGGCTGACCTTCTCGACGCAGCCCATCTTCGATCTGCCGGATGACGGCGGCCCTGGCGGCGGCACCGTCCCGGAGCCTGCGCCCTGGGTGCTGATGGGGGCGGCCGCACTGGCGGCGGGTACAAGCCGTCGACGCAAGCAACTGTGATGCAATGCGCCCGCGGCAGTGTCGCGGGCGTGCCGGCCGGGGCCGGCGCCGGTCGCTGCCTGTGCAACCGCCCAGGAGCGCTCCATGTCCACCGCCACCAGCAGCCCTGAATGGGAAGTGCTCCCCGCCGAAGGCCACGACGCGCAGGCCGTGGCCGAGCGCTGCCGCAAGATGGTCAGGCGCCGTGCGCTGATGGCCGCCGGCGTGGCGATGGTGCCGCTGCCGGGGCTGGACTGGCTCACCGACGTCGGCATCCTGGTCGAGCTGCTGCCGCGCATCAATGCCGCCTTCGGCCTCAGCACCGAGCAGATCGAGCGCCTGGCGCCCGACCGCCGCATCGTCGTCTACAAGGCCATCAGCACCGGCGGCGGCCTGCTGATCGGCAAGGTGGTGACGCGCGAGCTGGTGCTGTGGATGCTCAAGCTGGTGGGTGTGCGGCTGACGACGCAGCAGGTGGCCAAATTCGTGCCCCTCGCTGGGCAGGCGGTATCGGCCGCATTGACCTATTCGGCGCTGCGCTATGTGTGCGAACAGCACATCCGCCAGTGCATCGAGGTGCAGCGCCTGCTGGCGCTGCCGGCGCCGACCGAACAGGCGACCCCGACCTGAGCCCGCCCCGTACAATCGTCGGCATCGGGGTGTAGCGCAGCCTGGTAGCGCAACTGGTTTGGGACCAGTGGGTCGAAGGTTCGAATCCTTTCACCCCGACCAATCTTCTAGCTTCTCTGACGCACCGCCAGGCTCTGCGTCGCGCGGCCGATGAGGCCGGTCTCGTCGTAGAGCGCCGACTCCGCCAGGCCGCAGCCATTGCCGCCCAGCTGGGTGCGTGCATCGAGACAGATCCATTCGCCCACCGGCCGGCGCAGCAGGTTGATCGTCAGGTCGCAGTTGACGAAGCTGTGGCTCTGCATGTCGAACACCGCGCTGATGCCGTTGCCCGAGTCGGCAGCGACCGCCACGCGCTGGTAGGGGCTGGGTGTCTCGCCCTCGACCAGCGGGTGCGCCAGGCGGAACCAGGCGCAGCAGGGCCCGGCGAAGAAGCGGCCGGCGGCGATGCGGTTCTCGACCAGGTCGCCATAGCCACGCTGGCGCCTGGCGAAGGGCATCACGATCGGCTCGGACTCCGCCGGCGGCCGGGGCGCCACCGGCAGCGGGTGGCCGGGCGTGCCGGGCGGCACGGGCTCGTTGACCTCACGCTGCATCAGCGCGGTGAAGCGCGCCACCTCCTTGCCGTGGCCGAGCAGCCGCGCCGCATAGTGCGCGGCATTGCGGCCGACATAGTCCGCGTGCACCTCGATCCGCAGTTCGCCCAGCGGGACGGGGCGCAGCAGGTTGCCGGTCAGGCGGGCCAGGTGCGTCAGTCCATGCGCAGCGGCGGCGTGCTCGATGGCGCGGCACACCAATGCGGTTGGCGGACCGGCATGCTGGTGCCCCGGGTCCCAGGGGCCGCGGGTCAGCTCGCCGGCATGGAAGGTGTCGGCGGTGACGACCCGGTAGGCGCTGGAGGCAGGCTGGTTCATGGTGCCAGTCTAGCGGTGCAGCGCCTCGATCCACGCGCCGGCGCGCCAGCTTCGCCTCGCGCCATTCGATGCCGCTGCCCGCTGCATCGGCCGCGGCCACCTGGTCGTCTTGCGCTTCGGTGTCCTTCAGCTGACAGTCACGACGATCAGGGGCGGAACGCGGCGTCGACCAGCTCGACATGGGAGGTGCCCCGATGGGTGCTGGTCGTCGTGGACTTGACGATGGCTTGTTCCGAGGGGGCGTACCAGCAGGTCGATTCGAATTCGCCGGCGATCACGCGCACCTTCTCGTGCGCGATCACGCGCACGTCGACCGTGGTGCGTGCGGTCGAGCGGTTGTCCTTGAACAGCGTGTCGGTGACCTTTCGCCACTGCCGGCCGACCGCGAGCGGGAACTGCAGCTGCAAGGTGTTGCTGTCTCGCCGCGCCGGCGACTCGAGGACGTTGAGATCCGGCGTCAGCCGCAGCGGCTCGCCATCTCGGTGGCGTCGATGCCCTGTGCGGACATGTCGAGCACGCGCCTGACCCGGTTGGGCGTCGTCGCACGCTGTCCGTGATGGACGACGAAACGCCCTTCGTCAACGGCCTTCAGCAGCGGCCGCTCGGCGGTCTGAGCCGGGGCCGACGCGGGGAAACTCACGGCCGCCAGCAGGGCTGCAACCAAGGTGGGCCGGCGTGGGAGGGGCATCGGAACCACCAGCTTCCCGCCCATCGCGACACGAAACCGGTGGGCCGGATGCCACCGCGGGCGGTGCGGCCAGCGTACGCCGGCACGGCGGCGGCGGCAAGCGCACGGGCCGGCCATGGACAATCACCGTCGGACCGGGTGCACGCCGCCTGGTGCTGCCCGTCTCCAACCCGAAAGGAAGCTTCCCGTGAAATCGAGCATCGGCATGATCGGCGTCGGCCTGATGGGCCACGGCATCGCCAGCAACCTCGTCAAGCACGGCCACGCGCTGACCGTGCTGGACCACCCGGGCAACCAGCCGCTCGATGCCTTGAAGGCGGCCGGTGCCGCGGTGCAGCCCACGCTGCAGGGCGTGGCCGCGGCGGCCGACGTGATCATCCTGTGCGTCACCGGTTCGCCCCAGGTCGAGGCCATCGTGCTGGGTGACGACGGGTTGCTGAAGCACCTGCGCCCGGGCACGGTGATCGTCGACTGTTCCACCGCGGTGCCGACCTCCACCGAGCGTGTGGCGGCGGCGGTGCTCGCCGCCGGCGGCCGCTTCGTCGACGCGCCGATGACGCGCACGCCGAAGGAGGCGGCCGAGGGCCGGCTCAACCTGCTGGTGGGCGGCGATGCGGCGCTGTTTGCCGAACTGCGCCCGCTGCTGGCGTGCTTTGCCGAGAACATCACCCACTGCGGCGGCATCGGCGCCGGCCACCGCATGAAGCTGCTGCACAACTTCGTCTCGCTGGGCGGTGCGGCGCTGATCGCGGAAGCCGCGGCCTGCGCACGCCGCGGTGGCGTGGCGCCGGAGGTCTTCGTCGACGTGCTGGCCAAGGGCGGTGGCGGTGGCGTGGCGCTGGAGCGCGTGCGCCCCTACCTGGTGAGCGGCGACGCCAGCACGCTGAAATTTGCGATGTCCAACGCCGTCAAGGACCTGGGTTACTACGCCACCATGGCCGCTGACGCCGGTGCCGCGCATGCCATCGCCGATGGCGTGCGCGCCAGCTACGAGCGCGGCGTGCAGGTGCTGGGGGCCGGCAGCTTCGTGCCGACGCTGGTGGATGCTACTCGCTCGCGACTGAGCGAGCGAATGGCCTACTCGCTCGCGACTGAGCCTGCGTCACGATGCGCCCGGAAGCCCGCCGCGCGCCTTCAGCCGCGCGGCGAGGTCGATGCGCGGCAGCGGTGCGCCCGCATCGCCGTCGGCTGACGGCGCCTGCGGCGCGACGTGGTCGAACAGCCCGTCCAGCGCCGACGGGATGAAGCGCGAGCGCGCCGCATACAGGTGGCGGCTGCCCCAGGCGCGCTGCTGCGTGACGTGGAAGCGCTGCGGCAGCAGCAGGTGCAGCCGCTCCTGCGCGCGTGTCATCGCCACGTAGAGCAGTCGGCGCTCCTCGTCGATCTCGGCCGCGCTGCCGGTGGCCAGGTCGGCCGGCATGCAGCCGTCGACGACGTTGAGCACGTGCACCGAATGCCATTCCTGGCCCTTGGCCGAGTGGATGGTCGACAGGATCAGGTAGTCCTCGTCGCGGTGCGGCGCTCCGGCTTCGTCGCTGCTGGCCTCGGGCGGGTCCAGCGTCAGTTCGGTCAGGAAGTGCTCGCGGCCGCGGTAGCCGGCGGCCAGGCGCGCCAGCTGCGCCAGGTCGGCGCTGCGCACTGGCGCGTCGTCGCCGTGCAGGCGTGGCAGTTGCGCCTGCAACCAGGTGATGGCGGGGGCTATCGCCGCCGGCCAGGGGGTGTCGCGCTGCATCAACAGGGCCAGCGTCTCGCGCAGGTCGGCCCAGTCGGCGCGCGCCCGCGGCGGTGGCTGCCAGGCCAGCAGCGCGGCGCCGGGGTCGGCGCTGGCGTCCATCGCATCGAGCAGCTGCATCGCCGCTGCCGGCCCGATGCCGCTGGCCAGCCGCGCGACGCGAAAACCCGCCAGCCGGCAGCGCAGGTTGTGCGTCCAGCGCAGCAGGCTCACCGCATCCTTCACATGCGCCGCCTCCAGGAAGCGCAGGCCGCCGAACTTGACGAAGGGGATGCGCCGGCGCGCGAGCTCCAGTTCCAGCGCGGCGCTGTGGTGCGAGGTGCGGAACAGCACCGCCTGCTGCGTCAGCTTCGTGCCTTCCTCGCGCTGGCGCAGCACGGCGTCGGCCACCCAGCGCGCCTGATCCGCCTCGTCGGCCACGTGCACCAGCTGCGGCTTGTGCGACGAGGCCTTGTCGCTCCACAGCGTCTTGGCAAAGCGCCGGCTGGCCTGCGCGATCACCGCATTGGCCGCCGCCAGCAGCGGCTGCGTGCTGCGGTAGTTGCGCTCGAGCATCAGCATGCGCGCCGGTGGCGTGAAACGTTGGGGGAACTCGAGCAGGTTGTCGACGTCGGCAGCGCGAAAGCCGTAGATCGCCTGCGCGTCGTCGCCGACCACCGTGACGCCGCGGCCGTCGGGCTTGAGGGCGTGCAGGATCAGCGCCTGCAGGCGGTTGGTGTCCTGGTATTCGTCGACCAGCACATGGTCGAAGCGCGCGCCCATCGCGCGTGCGATCGCCGGTTCCTGCACCGCCAGCTGCCAGTACAGCAGCAGGTCGTCGTAGTCGAGCACGCGCTGCGTCTGCTTGGCCTCGGTATAGGCGGCAAACAGGCGCTCCAGCTCGGGCTGCCACTCGGCGCACCAGGGGTAATGCGCGGCCAGCACCTGGCCCAGCGGCTGCGCGCTGTTGAGCGTGCGCGACAGCATGGCCAGCGCGGTGCGCGCCAGCGGAAAGCGGCGCTCGCTGTCGTGCAGGCCGAGCCGGGTGCGCACGAGCGCCAGCAGTTCCTCGGCATCGCTGCGGTCGATCACGCTGAAGTCCTCGCACAGCCCCAGGCTGTCGGCATGCTCGCGCAGCAGCCGCGCGGCCACCGAATGGAAGGTGCCGCACCAGGGCAGTTCGGGCGGGCGCAGGGTCGAGCGCAGGCCCAGCGCCTGGTGCAGCACCCGTCCGGCGCGGCGTTCCATCTCGGCAGCGGCGCGGCGCGAGAAGCTCAGCAGCAGGATGCGCCGCGGGTCGGCACCGTCCAGCACCAGCCGCGCCAGCCGCGCGGCCAGCATCATGGTCTTGCCCGAGCCGGCGCCGGCCACCACCAGCAGAGGGCCGTCGCCGTGCATCACCGCCGTGCGCTGTTCGGGGTTGAGCGCGTCGAAGGGCGAGGCCAGGGCGGGTGCGGGCGGGGCGGCGAGGGGGGTCACGGGCGACACTGTATAGGCAACCAGGATGCGACCGCCCGGCGGTACAGGTGCGGGTGATACTTGCGCCATGTGGATGGAAACCCTGGCGGCCGCACGCGACGTGCACCGGGTGCGGCAGATCGCCGGCGTGCTGATTCGCCATGGCCTGGGCGACACGGTGCGCCGCCTCGGCCTGGCCGACGCGCTGGCCAGGGCCGGCCAGGCGCTGCATGTCGAGCACGCCGGTGAGCTGGCGCACCTGCCGCCGCCGGTGCAGGTGCGCATGGCGCTGGAGGAACTGGGGCCGACCTTCGTCAAGCTGGGCCAGATCCTGGCCGGCCGCGCCGACCTGCTCGGCCCGGCGTGGATCGCCGAGCTGTCGCGCCTGCACGCCGCGGTGCCGTCGGTGCCGCTGGAGGACTTGCGGCCGACGCTGCGCGAGGACCTGGGCGCCGACCCCGAGACCGTCTTCTCGCGCTTCGACCCCGAGCCGCTGGCCGGCGCCTCGATCGCGCAGGTGCACCGTGCGGCGCTGACCGACGGCACCGAGGTCATCGTCAAGGTCCGCCGCCCGGGCATCGTCGAGACCATCGAGGCCGATCTGCGGCTGCTGCACCGCGCGGCGCTGGTGGCCGAGCGCGAATGGCCGGCGCTGCAGCCCTACCGGCCGCGGCTGCTGGTGCGGCAGTTCGGGCTGTCGCTGCAGCGCGAGCTCGACTTCACCGTCGAAGGGCGCAACGCCGAGCGCGTGGCGCGCAACCTGGCCGTGCTGCCCGACGTGGTGATCCCGCGCGTGCACTGGGCGTATACGCACGAACGCGTCAACGTGCAGGACTACGTCGAAGGCATCCCGGGTGGCGACCTCGATCGCATCCGCCGCGAGGGGCTGGACCCCAGGCTGCTGGCCAGGCGCGGCGCGCAGGCGGTGCTGAAGATGATCGTCGAGGACGGCTTCTTCCACGCCGATCCGCACCCCGGCAACGTGTTCTACCTGCCGGGCAACCGCCTGGCCTTCATCGACTTCGGCATGGTCGGGCGGCTGTCGCCGCGCCGCCGCGACGAACTGCTGCGCCTGCTGCTGGGCCTGGTGGAACGGCAGCCGCAGGCGGTGGCCGAGGTGCTGCTGGACTGGACCGACGGCCGCCGCGGCACGCGCACGGCGCAGCTGGAGGAAGACATCGAGGCCTTCGTCGACCAGTACCATGGCACGCCGCTGGCGCAGCTGCGCCTGGGCGAGATGCTGGTCGAGGTGACCAACGTGCTGCGCGAGCACCGCCTGGTGCTGCCCGCCGACCTGGCGCTGCTGATCAAGGCCTTCATCTCGCTGGAGAGCATGGGCCGCGGGCTGGACCCCGACTTCCACATGGCCGCCGAGGCGCAGCCGCTGCTGCGCCAGGTGCTGCGTGCGCGCTACACGCCGAAGTCACTGGCCCTGCGCGGCTGGCAGGGCCTGCGCGACCTGGCCACGCAGGCCGGGCGGCTGCCGCAGGACCTGTCGCGCGCGCTGCGCAGCGTCAGCCGCGGCCATGTGCAGGTGGGCATCGAGGTCGCCCACCTCAAGCGCACCGGCGACCAGATCGACCGCGCGGCCAGCCGGCTGTCGATCGCGCTGGTGATCGCGGCGCTGATCATCGGCAGCTCGATCGTCATGACGGTCGGCGGCGGACCCACGCTGTTCGGGCTGCCGGCCTTCGGGCTGCTGGGCTTTGTGGGGGCGGTGGCCGGTGGCGTGTGGCTGCTGCGCGCGATCCGGCGCGCCGAGCGGGGGCGGCAGGAGGACGAGTAGCCGCCGCGGCGGATCGGCACCGTGCCCGCGCGACGCCCGTCGCTGCAGGGGTCAGTGCATGTAGGTCCGGGCCTCTTCCCCCGGGTTCGGCAGGCCGGCGACGCGCCACACGGTGGCGCAGCCATCGAACAGCCGATGCGCGGTGCCGGGCTCGATGCCCGCCGCGCGGCACACCAGGCGCATCACCGGCAGCGATCCGAGGGCGTGGAAGCGGCTGCGCACATGCTCGATCACGCGCCAGTGAGGCGCCGTCAGCTCGGCGATGCCGGCCTCGGCGGCGAGTTGCCGGGCCAGGCCCGGCGTCCACTGGTCGGTGTCGACGAGAAAGCCGTCGTCGTCGAAGCGGGGCCCGATGGCGTTCGGGGCGGAGGGGGCGCAGGGCGAGTGGGCGGCATTCATGGCAAGGGCGCGGACGGGAGCGAACGGATGAAGCGCACTCTAGGCGGCTCGCCGGTGGCGCCCAACCACAGATTTGTCATGCTGATCCGACCGCTGGTTATATGGGCCGCCTCGAGGGCGCAAGGGCACGTCGACGTCGGCCTTCAGGCCGGTGCCCGACGCCCGCCCGGCTCATGGCTTCACAAGCTCTCAGCCCCGTTGCGTGCGCGAGGCCGCCTGGATTCCTGTGCGTCGCGTGCCGGCCCGACAATGGCTGCATGCACTGGCCGGTCGCCCCGAACCCGAAGACGCCTCCACCGGCTCACGCCCCGCGGCACGCAACGGGGGCCTCGTCCCGGCCCGGGCCATGCGACTGCGGCGACGCGGCCCACCGGTGCCGATGATGACCCGCAGGCCCGCCCTGGCGCCCTTCGGCACGCGCAGCTTCCGCTACCAGTGGCCGGCCGACCTGTGCACGGCCTGGGCGCTGGAGATGGAGACGCTGATCCTGGGCTGGTACGTGCTGGTGGAGTCGGGCTCGGTGGTTCAGCTCACGCTCTTCGGCGCGCTGATGTTCGTGGGCACGCTGCTGTCGCCGCTGCTGGGCACCCTGGGCGACCGCGTCGGCCTGCGGCGCGTGCTCGCCGGCATGCGGGCCAGCTATGCGCTGCTGGCCGGGGTGATCCTGGGGCTGGTGCTGGGCGGCACGCTCAGCCCGACCGGTGTGCTGGCCGTGGCCTTCGTCGTCGGGCTGATCAAGCCGTCGGACATCGGCCTGCGTTCGGCCCTGGTCAGCGCCACCGTGCCGGCAGCGCAGCTGGTGGCGGCGATGGGCATCTCGCGCACGACCCAGGACTCGGCCCGCATCGGCGGCGCCCTGGCCGGGGCCGGCTTCATGGCCAGCCTGGGCATGGCGACGGCCTATGTCGTCATCGTCGCGCTCTATGTCGCGGGCGTGGTGCTCACGCTGCGATCCGGCCGCGCGCCGAAGGGCGCCGCCGCGGCACCCGCGTCTGTCACATCACGGGCCGCACCCGCGCCGCAGCCCCGCCCGGCGTCACCCTGGCGCGACCTGCTGGAAGGCCTGCAGCACGTGTGGCACACGCCGCGCCTGCGCGCCGCGATGGCGCTGGCCGCACTGGTCAACCTGTGCGCCTTTCCGCTCAGCGGCGGGTTGATGCCCTACATCGCGCGCGATGTCTTCGGGCTGGACCAGCAGGGCCTGGGCTGGCTGGTGGCCAGCTATGCCAGCGGCGCCCTGCTGGGGTCGCTGGGCATCAGTGCCTTCGGCACGCGGCTGCCACCGGCGCGCACGATGGTGCTCGCCTGCGTGGCCTGGTTCCTGTGCCTGCTGGGCCTGGCGCTGCCCATCGGTGCCCCGGTGGCCATGGCGCTGTACCTGGCCGCCGGCCTGAACCAGAGCCTGAGCATGGTGGCGCTGTCCATCATCCTGCTGCGTACCAGCCACGAACGCTTCCGCGGCCGCGTGATGGGCGTGCGCATGCTGGCCATCTATACGCTGCCCATCGGGCTGCTGGCCGCGGGGCCGATCGTGACGGCGATCGGGTTTCGGGGGCTGGTGCTGATCTACGTCGGCCTCGGGCTGAGCCTGCTGGCCGCCATCGCGCTGGTGTGGCGCGACGACCTGCTGCCGCACGCGGCGCCGGCCAATGCCTTGAGGTGATGGCGCCGTCCGACGCCGCGATGGCCGCGGCGATGCGCTGGTCCGGCGGCGTGCGGATCAGCGGCGCAAAGGCGTCACGGCCCGTACCGTTGCGCGAGGTCTGCGCCCGGTCCATTCAGCGTTCGGCGTCGAAGCGAGCGGGCAGGTCCTGCGGGCAGAGGCGTGCGCAGGGTCCGGTTCTGCGGTCGCCATGCAGCCGACGTCATCGCGAAGCACATCTACCCGGCTTCGGCTCTCGACCGCGCGCCCGCATAAAGGGCTCAAACGTCACCGGGCCCGTACCCAGTCGACGATCGGCTGGATCCAGTCGATATCGTCGCCGGCGAAGGCAGCATGCCCGCGGCCGGAGGACAGTGTGACCTCCTTGAAGTCCGGGGTCGGCGCTGCCTTGCCGAACAAGGCAGCGCAGGAGCCGAAGTCCTCGTCGGCAGCATCCCGCAGTGACAGGAAGCGACCTTTCAGCTTTGGCGCGTAACGGTCGCCCAGGACCGGCACAGCGTCCTTGTACTGGCCGCGCTCCGACGGACAGCCGGCGATGACGACGTAGCGAAGATCGGCTCGATCCAGCAAAGAAGACACGATCAGCGTCAGCGTGCCCCCGCGCGAGAACCCCGAAACGACGATGTTCCCTGCGGAAACGCCGGCGTCCAGCAACCTGCCGACTTCGGCGGCGATCCTGCGCGCGTACTTCTCGTGATCGTCTGGGAACTTCCAGCGCACGCCGGTCGGCCGCTGCTCGCTCACCACGACGAAGTCGCGCTTCGCCAGTGCCCGCAGCGCACGCTGGTTGTTCTCGGCGGTACCTCGTGCCCCGTCGTCGATGCCTCGGCCATGCATATAAATGAGATAGACCGCGCCCGGGTCTGGCCGTTCGGGAACCGTCGACACAAGCGTGCCGGGCATTGCCGGAATCGACAGGCTGGCGAGCGCCATGACCAGCATCGTTCGGAGCGACGCGGCGGTCATGCCCGCAGTGCAGGCCCGCACAAGAGAAACCATGGGACTCATGGCAGTCCTCCCGCTCCGTCAATCACCGGGCCAAAGGCCACCTGGCGTGGTCACGCTCGGTCGGCATCGGTCAGCACGGGGCCTCGCATTCGTCGGGGCACGGGTGGTCCCCGGGTTTTACGATTTCGGCGGTGTGTTCCCCGCCATGCTTCCCGGTTCCGGGTGCGATGTAAAGACCCCCTTGCGCGGCTGGCTGCGTCGACAACCTGGCTTGGCTGCCAGCCAGCCCGGGGATCTTGCGGCTTTGTGTGCCGTCCTGTTTTGATGCTTTGGCCTGCCCGGAGGGACTCGAACCCCCGACCTGCTGCTTAGAAGGCAGCTGCTCTATCCAGTTGAGCTACGGGCAGTTGGGATGCGGCGGGGCGCGATTCTAGGCAGCACGCGGCGCTTCAGCGCGGCTTGTACTGTTCCTGGCCGAACAGCATGGCACGCGCCTTGTCGTCGGTGACGGGCTTGCGCAGGTCGGCCAGCACCTCGACGCCGCGCATCACCGCCGGGCGCCCGGCGATTTCGTCGAACCAGCCTTTCAGGTGCGGATGGTCGTTCCAGTCGATGCCCTGGTTCTTCCAGCTGCGCAGCCACGGAAAGATGGCGATGTCGGCAATGGAGTATTCGGGGCCGGCGATGTAGGTGCTCCTGGCCAGCTGCCGGTTCATCACGCCGTACAGGCGCCGGGCCTCGTTGGTATAGCGCTCGATGGCGTAGGGCAGCTTCTCGGGCGCATAGATGCGGAAGTGGTGCGCCTGCCCGAGCATCGGTCCCACGCTGCCCATCTGGAACATCAGCCACTGCAGCACCTCGTATTTGCCGCGCGTGCTCGCCGGCAGGAAGCGCCCGGTCTTGCCGGCCAGGTAGAGCAGGATGGCGCCCGATTCGAACAGCGACATCGGCTGCCCGTCGGGCCCGTCGGGGTCGACGATGGCCGGGATCTTGTTGTTCGGGCTGATCTTCAGGAAGTCGCTCTGAAACTGGTCGCCGCGGCCGATGTCGACAGGGATCGCGCGGTAGGGCAGGCCGCATTCCTCCAGCATGATGTGGACCTTGTGTCCATTGGGCGTGGCCCACGAATACACTTCGATCATCGGGGATCCCTTTCGCGCACCGCCCCTTGCGGTGCTGTCGACGCACTCTAAACCATGCTCGAAGGCATCAAGCGCTGGCTGGCCGGCAACGCGGCGCCGACCCAGAGGCCGGGCGCGCGGACCACGCTCGAGGCCTTCGGCAGCTGGTCACGCGCGCCGCAGCTGCAGATCCGCGCCGCGCGCGAAGGCGAGGGCGTGATCGTCGATGGCAAGACCGACGACATGCCCTGGCGGCTGGAGTGGGGCGCATCGCAGCGCCCCTATGTGCCGGGCCAGGAATTGCGCATCCGCGCCGAGCTGCCGCTGGGCAATGAGCTGCAGGCCATCGTGCTCAACCGCGTGCTGCAGGAGGCCATCGAGAAGACGATGTTCGAGCAGTTCGTCGAAGGCGTGCAGACGCGCCTGGACACCGAAACCCCGGCCGAGATGCGCTGGGTGGTGATGCACCCCAAGCTCAGCCGCCTCGAGCTGGGTGATCTGGCCGACCGCTATGCCGCCGCCGGCAGCATCAAGCCCTGGCTGGTGCAGTGGCTGTCCGGGCCGCTGGGCACCAGCCTGCAGGCCTTGCCGATCGACCCGGCCACCGCCTTCGTGTTGATGGTCAACCGCGGCAAGGTGACGCTGCGCACCGAGGTCGAAGAGCCTTCGCCGCGCAGTTTCGAGCCGCACCTGCGCAGCTTCGAGACCGCGCTGCGCGAGGCGCGCCGTGTCAAGCTCGACGGCGGTACCTGACCGCCGCCAGCCGTTGCCGCATCAGGCCTTGGGGGCGTATTTGCCGAGCTCGAGCTTGGCAATGGCGTTGCGGTGCACCTCGTCGGGGCCGTCGGCAAAGCGCAGCGTGCGCACCAGCGTATAGAAGTAGGCGAGCGGGAAGTCCTCGCTCATGCCGCCGCCGCCGTGCACCTGCATGGCCCAGTCGATGACCTTGCCGGCCATCGTCGGTGCCACCACCTTGATCATCGCGATCTCGGCCTTGGCCGCCTTGTTGCCGGCCAGGTCCATCATCCAGGCCGCCTTCAGCGTGAGCAGGCGCGCCTGGTCGATCATGATGCGCGCCTCGGCGATGCGCTCCTGCGTCACGCCCTGCTGCGCCACCGGCTTGCCGAAGGCGACGCGGTTCATCGCGCGGCGGCACATCAGTTCCAGCGAACGCTCGGCCAGGCCGATGGTGCGCATGCAGTGGTGGATGCGCCCCGGGCCCAGGCGGCCCTGGGCGATCTCGAAGCCGCGGCCCTCGCCGAGCAGGATGTTGGAGACCGGCACGCGCACGTTCTCGAAGAGCACCTCCATGTGGCCGTGCGGGGCGTCGTCGTAGCCGAAGACGTTCAGCGGACGGATCACCGTGATGCCCGGGGTGTCGGCCGGCACCAGCACCATCGACTGCTGCGAATGCCGCGGCGCCTCGGGGTCGGTCTTGCCCATGAAGATGAAGATCCTGCAGCGCGGGTCGCCGGCGCCGCTGGTCCACCACTTGCGGCCGTTGATGACGTAGTGATCGCCCTGGCGCTCGATGCGGGCTTCGATGTTGGTGGCATCGGACGACGCCACCGCCGGCTCGGTCATCGCGAAGGCGCTGCGGATCTGGCCCTCCAGCAGCGGCTCGAGCCACTGCCGGTGGTGCTCGGGCGTGCCGTAGCGGGCGATGGTCTCCATGTTGCCGGTATCGGGCGCCGAGCAGTTGAAGACCTCGCTCGACCAGGGCACCGCACCCATGATCTCGGCCAGCGGCGCATATTCCTGGTTGGACAGGCCCATGCCGTAGTTCAGCGCCGGGCCGTGCTGCTCGGCCTTGGGCGGCAGGAACAGGTTCCACAGGCCGGCGGCGCGTGCCTTGGGCTTGAGCTTCTCGATCGTCTCCAGCGGCGTCCAGCGGCGACCGGCCGCGGTATTGGCCTGGATCTCGGCCCAGTAGGCCGGCTCGGCCGGGTAGACATGCTCGGCCATGAAGGCCTTCAGGCGCGCCTGCAGGTCCTGCACGCGGGGGGAATAGGCAAAGTCCATCGGAAGGTCTCCTCGTGGGGGGTGGTGTCCAGTGGGGTCAGGCCTGCTGCGCGAAGGCCCAGCCGCGTTCGGCCAGCGGGCGCGTGGCGGCACCCGAGGCCTGGGCCTGCGCACTGGCGGCGGTGCCGTCGAGCACCCGCCTGGCGATGCCCTGCGTGATGGCGGCGATGCGGAACAGGTTGTAGGCGAGGTAGAAATTCCAGTCGGCCATCAGCTCGGTGGGGTCGCCGCGGCCGGTGCGCTCGCAGTAGCGGCGCACATAGTCGGCCTCGGACGGGATGCCCAGCGCCGCCAGGTCGAGCCCGCCGATGCCGCGGAAGACGCCCGGCGGGATGTGCCAGGCCATGCAGTGGTAGCTGAAGTCGGCCAGCGGGTGGCCCAGCGTCGACAGTTCCCAGTCGAGCACGGCGACGATGCGCGCCTGCCCGGGGTGGAACATCAGGTTGTCGAGCCGGTAGTCGCCATGCACGATGGCCACCTGGCTCTCGTCGCGCGCGCTCGCCGGCAGGTTGCGCGGCAGCCAGTCGATCAGCTTGTCCATGGCCTCGATCGGCTCGGTGGCCGAGGCCTGATACTGCCTGGACCAGCGGCCGATCTGGCGCTCGAAATAGTTGCCGGGCTTGCCGTAGTCGGCCAGGCCGACCGAGCGCACGTCGACCGAGTGCAGCGCGGCGATGACGCGGTTCATCTCGTCGTAGATGGCGCCGCGGCCTTCGGGCGTCATGCCGGGCAGCGACTGGTCCCACAGCACGCGGCCGTCGACGCACTGCATGACGTAGAAGGCGCGGCCGACGACGGACTCGTCCTCGCACAGCACGTGCATGCGCGGCACCGGCACCGGCGTCAGCGCCAGCGCGCCCATGACGCGGAACTCGCGCTCGATGGCATGTGCCGACGGCAGCAGCTTGGAGGCCGGCCCGGGTTTGCTGCGCATCACGTAGCGCGCGCCGGGCGTGACCAGCATGTAGGTGGGGTTCGACTGGCCGCCCTTGAACTGCTCGACCGTCAGCGGACCAGCGAAGCCGGGCATCTGGGCCAGCAGGTAGCGCTCGAGCGCGGCCACGTCGAAGGCATGGCTCGCGGCCATCGCCTTGGTGCCGGTGAAGTGTTCCAGCATCGTCATCCTCTCAACGGTCGGCAGCGGCCATCAGCTTCTCGCGCGACAGCACCACCAGCCGCGTGGGTTCGACGCGCACCGCGCCCTCGCGCTCGAAGCCCTTGAGCTCCTGGTTGACGCGCTGGCGCGAGGCACCCAGCAGCTGCGCCAGGTCTTCCTGCGCCAGCTGCAGGCCGATGCGGATCTCCTCGCCCTGCTCGATGCCGTAGCTCTTCACCAGCAGCAGCAGCTGCTTGGCCAGCCGCGCCTGCAGCGGGCGTGTATTGAGATCCTCGAACTGGTTGAACATCAGCCGCAGGCGGCGGCAGTTCAGCCGCAGCAGGGCGTCGTAGAGCTCGACATGCTGGGCCAGCAGATCCTTGAAATCGGGCTTGCGCACCATCAGCAGCGTGGTGTCGCCATGCGCATGCGCGTCGTGCGTGCGCGGCAGGCCGTCGAAGAGCGCGATGTCGCCGAACCAGGTGCCCGGCTCGGCGTAGGTCAGCGTCACCTGCTTGCCCGACAGCGAGACCGAACTCACGCGCACCGCGCCGCGCGCCACGCCGCACCAGCTCTCGGCCGGCGTGCCACGTGCCGCCAGCGCCGCGCCGTCGGGCAGGCGGCGCACGATGGCGCGCGACAGGATGGCCTGCCGCAGGGGCTGCGAGAGTCTGGAGAACCACGCACCGGCTTCGATGTTGTGACGTTCGTCGATGGTAAGGACCGGGGTATTCATGGCTTGTCTCTGAAGCGACAGGCAGGAGAGCATGTCATTGTCCATGCTCGCACGCCGAACGCCTGCTTCCCGGAGTCCCTCATGCCTTCACCCGCCCTGGACATGCCATCGCGCCGCGCCCAGGTCAGCCCCGATGAATGGGCGCTGCGCGTCGACCTCGCCGCCGCCTATCGCATCGTTGCCCTGCTCGGCTGGGACGACCTCGTCTTCACGCACATCAGCGCCCGGCTGCCCGGCGAGGGCCACCGCTTCCTCATCAACCCCTACGGCCTGATGTTCGAGGAGATCACCGCGTCCAGCCTGATCACCGTCGATACCGACGGCCGGAAGTGCGACGACTCGCACTTCGACGTCAACCCGGCCGGCTTCACCATCCACAGCGCCATCCACGCCGCACGCGACGACGCGATCTGCGTGCTGCACACGCACTCGCTCAACGGCATCGCGGTATCGGCGCAGAAGGGCGGCGTGCTGCCGCTGTCGCAGCAGTCGATCTTCGTGCTGTCCAGTCTGGGCTATCACGACTACGAAGGCGTGGCGCTGCGCGACGACGAGAAGCCGCGCCTGGTGCGCGACCTCGGCCACAACGACCACCTGATGCTGCGCAACCACGGCCTGCTGACCGTGGGCCGCTCGGTGGCCGCCGCGGTGCAGGCCATGTATCTGTTCGAGACCGTGTGCACGATCCAGGTTCGTGCGCAGGCCGGTGGTGGCGAACTGGTGCATGTCGACCCCGCCATCATCGCCAGCGCGCGGCAGCAATCGGCGCAGGTCACGCGCGGGCAGGGCGCTTCGCTCATCTGGCCCGGCCTGCTGCGCCGGCTCGACCGCCGGCTGCCGGGCTACGACGCCTGATCGACGCGCTGGCACCGCGCAAACAGGGGGCGCCGCGAGGGCCGTCGCCAGGGCTTGTGCGCGGGCCTTCATGCTAGAGTCGTTGCACGCTGCCACGTGGCGTCATTGCATGCAGAAGAAGCGGCTCCCGCACCTCGTCGTCACCCTCGCCCTGGCCGTCCTGGCCGTCGATGCGGGAGCCATGGGTTTTTCGGCGGTGGCGCCGTCGACGACGCTCGGCCAGGGGCTGGATCACGTCATCGGCCTGCGCCTGGATGCGGGCGAATCGCTGGTGCCCGAATGCGTGGAGGCCGAGGTCGTCGTTGGCGAGCAGAAGCTGCCGGCGGCCGCCGTCAGCACGCGCATCGAAGGCGAGGGCAGCAACCTCGCGCTGCGCGTGCGCACCACGGTGGCCATCGACGAGCCGCTGGTCGCGCTCACGGTGGCGGTCGGCTGCCCCGTCCGCTTGTCGCGCCGCTTCGTGCTCTTTGCCGATCCGGCGCCGGCGTCGACACCGAGCGCACCGGTTGCCGCTGCCGCCGATGCGTTGGTTGCTGCGCCGGCGCCGTTGCCGGCGCCGGCGGCCGTGACCGATGCCCCGGCTGCGCCTGCGGTCGCGACCGGCGCGCGCGAACGTCCGCTGGCGGTGTCCGGCGCCACCCCCGCCTTGCCGCGGCCGCCCCGCGCGGCGCCGCGCCGCGCCGCGCCCGGCCCGGCCGGATCGGTGGCCGCTGCGCCGCGCGCACGTCCGCGCCTGCGCCTGGACGCCGCCGAACCGCCGCCGCCCACGCCGTTGCTGGCTGCCGAGATCATCCAGGCGGCCGCCTCCGCCGCCGCCGCACAGGCGGCTGCCGAGGCAGCGTCGGCCGCAGCGCAGCGCATCGCCACGCTCGAGCAGGCGATCGACAAGCTGCGCGCCGACTCGACGGCCGACCGCGAGGCCCTGCTGATGCTGCGCCAGCGCGCGGCCGCCGCCGACGTGCAGGCGCAATGGATGCCCTGGCTGCTGGCGCTGGTGGCCGCGCTGGCCGTGTTGTGTGGCTGGCTGGCGCTCAGGCTGCGCCGGTTGCAGCACGAGCGCCAGCTGTCCTGGTGGAACGCGGCCGCCACCGCCGCGGTCGCGGCACCTGCCGCGGCCGAAGGCATGGCCGCGCCGACGACGGTGGCCGGTGCTGCCGCACCAGCGGTTGCCAGCGGTGGCGCGCCGTCGAGCGGCGGCTACACCACCACGCGGCCGGGCGCACTGGGCCCGGTCTTCACGCCCGATCCGGCATTGGCTGAACTGGACGCGGAGGGCGCGGTCGAGCGCACGCAGGCGCTGCCGGTGGGCTGGCGCGAAGACGCCCAGGCGCGTCGCGATGTCTCCATCGAGGAACTGATCGACCTCGAGCAGCAGGCCGAATTCTTCATCGTGCTGGGTCAGGAGGACGCCGCCGTCGACCTGCTGGTGGACCATCTGCGCAGCACGGGCGGCGGCAGCCCGATGCCTTATCTGAAGCTGCTGGAGATCTACCGCCGGCGTGGCGACCGCGAGGCCTACGACCGCACGCGCGCGCGCTTCAACCACCGCTTCAATGCCTATGCGCCCGACTGGGACGACGACCCCAGCCAGGGCCGGTCGCTGGAGGACTATCCGTCGATCATCGTGCGCCTGCAGCAGGCCTGGCCGTCGCCGATCGACGCCATGGCCGAGCTCGAATCGCTGCTGTTCCGCAAGTCGCGCGGCGAGCTCTTCGACATGCCGGCCTACCGCGACGTGATGTTCCTGTATTCGCTGGCGCGCGACCTGCTGGATCGCGAGCCGCTGGAGTCGGGCCACGTCGACGTGCTGTTGCCGATCAACGAGGGCAGCGACCGCACGCAGCCGATGTCGCTGGCCGACCTGCCGTCGCCCGAGGATTCGATGATGGTGCCGCTGGACCAGCCAACGGTGCCGGTGGACCTGGACGTCACGCAGCCGGTGATGCCGGAAAGCCTGTTCGGCGAAAACGTCACCGAACCGGGCGTCGGCGGCAAGGGGCGCCGGCGCCGCAACCCCGGTTGAGCGACAGCCGCTACAGCCGCGCGAGGCGGCCGAGGGCCATCTGCAGCGTCTCGTCCTTCTTGGCGAAGCACAGGCGCGCGATGCCTTGCTCGAAGCCGCTGTCGTAGAAGGCGCAGAGCGGGATCGCGGCCACGCCGACCTCGCGCGTCAGCCACTGGCAGAAGTCGGCCTCCTTCAGGCTGCTGACCGCGCTGTAGTCGACGCTCTGGAAATACGTGCCCTCGCTGGGCAGCAGGCGCAGCCGTGTCTTCGCCAGGCCGGCGCGGAAGAGGTCGCGCTTGCGCTGGTAGAAGGCCGGCAGTTCCAGGTAGGGCGACGGGTCTTCGAGGTAGCGCGCCAGGCCGTGCTGCACCGGCGTGTTGACGGTGAAGACGTTGAACTGGTGCACCTTGCGGAATTCGGCCGTCAGCGCCGCCGGCGCCGCCACGGTGCCGACCTTCCACCCGGTGACGTGAAACGTCTTGCCGAAGCTCGACACCACGAACGAGCGCGCGGCCAGCGACGGGATCGACGACGCGCTGACATGCGGCCGGCCGTCGTAGACCATGTGCTCGTAGACCTCGTCGCTGATCAGCAGGATGTCGGTCGGCGCCAGCAGCGCGGCCAGCTGCTGCATCTCGGCCCGCGTCCACACGGTCGCGGTCGGGTTGTGCGGCGAGTTGACGATGAGCGCGCGCGTGCGCGGCGTGATGGCCCCGGCGATGAGGCCGAAGTCGGGCCGGAAGCTGCCGGGCGTGAGCGGCACGCGCACGACGGTGCCGCCGGCCAGTTCGATATTCGGGCCATAGCTGTCGTAGCAGGGCTCGAGCACGATGACCTCGTCGCCCGGGTGCACGCAGCACAGCACCGCGGTCAGGATGGCCTGCGTGGCGCCGGCGGTGACGGTGATCTCGGTGTCGGCGCTGTAGCGGCGGCCGTACAAGGCCTCGATCTTGCGCGCCACCGCCTGGCGCAGCTGCGGCACGCCGGCCATCGGCGGGTACTGGTTGAGGCCGGCGCGCATGGCGTCGGTGACCTGGTCGACCAGGCGCGGGTCGCAGTCGAAGTCCGGAAAGCCCTGCCCCAGGTTGACGGCGCCGAGCTCGCTGGCCAGCGCCGACATGACGGTGAAGATGGTGGTGCCCACCTGGGGCAGGCGCGAGGTCAGGACCGGGGTGTCTTCGGGCAGGGGCTTCGCAGTCATGGCAAGGATCAAAGATCGTAATCGGTGCCGGCGGCCTCGCCGCTCATCGCGCGCTGGATGAGCGCGGCCGACAGGCGGTCGGACAGCAGCTCGGCGAAGGCATAGACGAAGTGCCGCAGGTAGGCGCCGCGCTTGAAGGCGACACGCGTGGTGTTGGGGCCGAACAGGTGGCCGAGCGGCCGGGACACCAGCTCGCCGCCCGGCGGCTCGCCCTGCATGGCCAGCTCGGTGACGATGCCCACGCCCATGCCGGCGCGCACGTAGGTCATGATGACATCGGAGTCGATGCCCTCCAGCGCCACCTGCGGCTTGAGCCGCGCGCGCGCAAAGGCCTGGTCGATGCGCGTGCGCCCGGTCATCGTCGGGTGGTACATCACCAGCGGCACGGCGGCCAGCTGCTCGAGCGTGGGTCTGTCCACCCCTGCCAGCGCGTGGCCGGCGGGCACCACCATCACGTGGTGCCATTCATAGCAGGGCAGGGTCAGCAGGTCCTCGTGCGCGGCCAGGGCTTCGGTGGCCAGTCCGATGTCGGCGACGTCGTCCAGCAGCATGCGCGCCACCTGCTCGGGCATGCCCTGGTGCAGCACCACCTGCACCTTGGGGAAGCGCCGGCGCAGTTCGGTCACGCGCTGCGGCAGGAAGTAGCGCGCCTGCGTGTGCGTGGTGGCGATCGACAGCGTGCCGGCGTCCTGCTTGGAATATTCCTCGCCGATGCGCTTGAGGTTGGCGACTTCGCGCATGATGGCCTCGATCGACTTCAGCACCAGCTGGCCGGGCTCGGTGACGCGGCGCAGCCGCTTGCCGTGGCGCGCGAAGATGTCGACGCCGAGTTCTTCTTCCAGCTCGAGGATGGCCTTGCTGATGCCGGGCTGCGAGGTATAGAGCGCCTTCGCCGTCTCGGTCAGGTTGAGGTTGCGGCGCACCGCCTCCTGCACGAAGCGGAACTGGTGCAGGTTCACGCCGCGTCTCCGGTGGCGGCCAGCGCGGCGTCGGCCATCGCCTGCACCACCGACGGCATCTCGCCGATGGCGGTGTGCACCTGCAGCGTCAGGCCCGCGTGGCGCTGGCGCAGCTCGTCGAGCAGGCGCGGCAGGTCCTGCCGCACATGGCCGCCGCTGCCCAGGAACATCGGCACCACGTCGACGCGGGTGCAGCCGGCGGCCACCAGTTCGGCCACCGCACCAGCGAGGTCCGGCGTCATGAAGTCGAGGTAGGCCGGACGCACCAGCAGCTGCGGCTGCCGCGCGCGGATGCGCGCCGCCGTATCTTCGAAGGGCGCGGCCCAGCGCGGGTCGCGCGCACCGTGGGCGAAGAGGATCAGGCCTTGGGACATGCGGGTGTCCATCGCATCGCGAGGGGTCGGGGGGTTATCGGTAGCGCACCAGCCACGCGAAGGCGGCCAGCGACATCATCAGGAACAGCAGGCTCGGGGCGGCGGCCACGACCCAGGGCGTCCAGTCGCGCAGCATACCGAGGTGTCCGGCGAGGTTGTTCAGCAGCACGAAGCCGATGCCCAGCATGATGCCGCCGAAGACCTTCAGGCTGACGCCGCCGGCGCGCGCATGCAGGTAGGCGAAGGGCAGGGCCAGCGCCACCATCACCAGGCACGACAGCGGGTACAGCGCCTTCTTCCAGAAGCGGATGGCCACCTGCTGCGTGGCCTGTGCCTGGTCGTCCAGGTGCTGGCCGTAGCGCCAGAGGTCGAAGGTCGTCATCGACGACAGCGGCAGCACCGCGGCCGCCACCACCGCGGCGTCGAGCGTGCTCTGCAAACGCAGGGTCGGGCGCGGTTCGTCCAGCACCAGCGGTGCCTCGCTGCGCGCGCGCGGCCATTGCGTCACGCGCGTGTCGATCAGCGTCCAGCTGCCGTCGGCGCCGACGGTGGCCTCGCGTGCGGTGATGCGCGCCACCAGGCGGCCGTCGGCGTCGAACTCGAAGGCGCGCACCTGCTGCAGCTGGCCTGTGGGGCTGACGCCGCCGATGTTGATCGACAGGCTGTGCTCGCCCTGCGGCGTGGCGCGGCGTTCCTTCAGCCAGGCGCCGGCGCCGCCGATCTGCCGGCCGCCGTCGAAGCGTGCGGCCAGCAGCAGCGAGGCACGCTCGGCGGCCGGCGTCAGGTAGTCGCCGACGAAGAAGTTGAGCGCGCCGAAGGCCACGCCCAGCAGGGCCAGCAGGCGCAGGGCGCGCCCCGGGCCCAGCCCGCCGGTGCGCAGGATGGTGTATTCGGACGCCTGCGCCATGCGCGCCAGTGCATAGATGGTGCCGATCAGCACGGCGATCGGCAGCAGGTCGTAGAAGTGGCCGGGCACCTCGTACAGCGCGGCCAGCGCCACGTGCCAGACGGCGCGGCCCTGGCGGCCGATGGCGTCGAGGTCGTCGACGAAGTCGATGAAGAAGAACAGCGACAGGAAGGCCGCCGCGACGAAGCCCACCGACGACAGGATGTCGCGGTAGAAGAGCCGGCGCACCGTCCTCATGCCCGCGTCCTCATGCCACCGCCGGGCGCCGCCGCACGCCGGGGTGCACCACGGCGGCATGGTCGCGCCACCACAGCAGCGCCAGCGCCAGCACGAAGGCGCCGCCGTGAACACCGGCCAGCGCCAGCCCCAGGCCCGCCCGTTCGCTGGCCACCCAGGCCTGCGTGAGGTTGACCAGGTTGAAATAGACGACGAAAGCCAGCAGCGCGAACAGCAGGTTCCAGTTGCTCGGCCGGCGCGGGTTGGTGGCCGCCAGGCCCAGCCCCAGCAGCAGCAGGTTGGCGGTGGCCAGCAGCATGCCCAGCCGCCAGGCCAGTTCGCCCTGGTTGCGCGGTGTCGGCTCGCGCAGCAGCTGCAGCGTGGGCAGCGCGCGCGGCGGGCGCGCCTCGGCCTCGCGCAAGGCCTTTTCCTGCACCAGCACGCGGTAGCTGTCGAAGCTGGCCAGCGTGCGGTCGCCGGTCTTGTCGTCGAAGTCGTTGCGCTGGCCGCGCTCGAGCACCAGCCAGCGCTCGTTGCCCACCGCCTCGAGGCGGCCGCTGCTGGCGGAGGTGACGCTCTCGCCCTGCTCTTGCTGCGTCAGCACGAAGACGTTGCGGGCATTGATGGTGTCGGCGCCTTCGCGCTCGACGAAGAAGACGCGCTTGCCGTCGCTGGACGACTGGAAGACGCCCGGCGCCACGCGTGACAGGTCGGAGCGCTGCGCGTAGCGGTCGCGCAGGTCGTAGCTGTTCCTGTTGCCCCAGGGCCAGACGATGAGCAGCAGCACCGCGGTCAGCAGCAGCACCGGCCAGGCCGTGTGCAGCACCGGCTTCACGAAGCGCGCGAGGCCGATGCCGCCGCTGAACCAGATCACCATCTCGCTGTCGCGGTACATGCGGCCGAGCGTGACGACGATGGCCACGAACATCGACAGGCTGAGCATGGTCGGCAGGTGGCCCAGCGCCGTATAGCCCAGCACCAGCACCACGTCCTGCGGCGACACCGTGCCCTTGGCGGCCAGGCCCACGGTGCGCAGCAGGAACATCGTCAGCACGATGGTGAGGATCACCACCAGCGTCGCCCCGAAGCTGCGCGCCAGTTCGCGACGCACGGTTGAATCGAATAACATCCGCCGCTTTTCCCCAGGGCGACCGGCCTCTCGTGCATCGATCGTGCGAGGATGCATCGACCGGTCTGCGCTGCGGGCTTGTTGAAAGAGGGATTATGGACTTCAAGACCCTGGACGCCCCCAAGGGCGGGCTTTGTGCGGTGGTGGCCGATGCGCTGCTGCTGGTCGTCGCCGGTGACAAGCTGGGGGCCGGCACCGGCAACGGCACCGGACTGGACCCCACGCTGGCCACCGCGGTCCAGGCTGCGATCGACGCCGGCGACCTGACGCTCGAGCCCGGGCAGTCGCTGTACCTGCACCGCGTGGCGGGCGTGAAGGCGCCGCGCGTGGCGGTGGCGACCTGCGGCGACGGCGCCAGGCCCGCCGCGTGGCGCAAGGCGCTGGCCGCCGGCCTGGGCCTGCTCAAGGGCGGCGGTGCGAAACATGTCGCCGTGGCCGTCATCGGCGCCGCTCCGACCGACGCCCATGCCGAGGCGCTGGTGGCCGTGGCCACCGAGCAGACCTACGTCTACCGCCACACCAAGCCGAGCGCGCCGCCGGCCTCGAAGCTCGAGCGCGTGAGCCTGGTCTGCGACAAGGCCGCGGCCAGGGCGCTGGACGCCGGCCTGGCGCGCGGGCAGGCCATCGCCGCCGGCGTGGCGCTGGCGCGTGAATGTGCCAATCGCCCGGGCAACCACTGCACGCCCACGCACCTGGCGGCCGAGGCCAGGTCGCTGGCCAGGCACCATGGCCTGAAGGTCGAGGTGCTGGACCGCAAGGACGTCGAGAAGCTGGGCATGGGCGCCTTCCTGGCCGTGGCGCAGGCCTCGCACCAGCCGCTGAAGTTCATCGTGCTGCGCTGGATGGGCGGCGCCAAGGGCGCGGCGCCGGTGGTGCTGGTGGGCAAGGGCATCACCTTCGACACCGGCGGCGTGTCGCTCAAGCCGGCGGCCGAGATGGACGAGATGAAGTTCGACATGGGCGGCGCGGCCAGCGTGCTGGGCACGCTGCGCGCGGTGGCCGAGCTCGGCCTGAAGCTCAATGTGATCGGCCTCATCCCGGCGTGCGAAAACATGCCGGGCGGCGCCGCCGTGAAGCCGGGCGACGTGGTGACCAGCCTGTCCGGCCAGTCCATCGAGATCCTCAATACCGACGCCGAGGGGCGCCTGATCCTGTGCGATGCGCTGACCTATGCCGAGCGCTTCAAGCCCGCGGCCGTGGTCGACATCGCCACGCTGACCGGTGCCTGCGTGATCGCGCTGGGCCACCACCGCAGCGGCCTGTTCAGCCCCAGCGATGCGCTGGCGGGCGAGTTGCTGACCGCCGGCGAGCGCGGTGCCGACCCCGCCTGGCGCATGCCGCTGGACGAGGAATACGACGAGGCGCTGAAGAGCAACTTCGCCGACATGGGCAACGTCGGTGGCCGCGCCGGGGGGGCGATCACCGCGGCCAAGTTCCTGCAGCGCTACACCGCCAGATACGACTGGGCCCATCTCGACATCGCCGGCACGGCCTGGAAATCGGGCAAGGACAAGGGCGGCACCGGTCGTCCGGTGCCGCTGCTGACGCATTTCCTGATCGCCCGCGCCGGCTGACGGGTCCGCGTCCGGCTGCACGCGGCATGGCCTTGAAGGTCGAGTTTCACACCGGCGTCGCCGACGAGCTGGCCTTTGCCTGCCGGCTGCTGCGCAAGGCCTACCACCAGGGCGCGCGTGTGCTGGTGCGCGCCCCCTCGGCGCGGCTGGCCCGGCTGGACCGCGAGCTCTGGACCTTTGCCGAACGCGAGTTCGTGCCGCACCTGCGTTTCAGCGCGCCCGCTGCGCCGCCGGCTGCCGCGGCCCGCACGCCCATCTGGCTGGTCGACGGCGAATGGCCCGAGAACCCTCCGCCGGTACTCGTCAACCTGGGCGCCGAGGCGCCGGCGCAGCCGCAGGCCTTCGAACGCATCATCGAGATCGTGGCTGCCGACGGCGACGACGAGCAGCGTGGCCGCGCGCGCTGGCGCGCCTACAAGGCGGCGGGGCTGGACGTCCAGCACCACGGCGCGGTGGCCGGAGCCGGCCGTGGCTGAACCGCGCCCGCAGCCGCCCATCGCGCGCCTGCCCACGCTGACCGAGGTGGTGATGGAGGGCCACGCGGCGGGCCCCGCACCGGCGCCCGCTGCTGCTGTCACGCCGGCGCCCGCACCTGCGCCCGAGGTCGACGAGGCCCGCATCGTCGACGCCGTGATGGCCGGGCTGCAGACGCGCATCGACCTCATGGTCGAGTACCGGCTGCGCGAGGCCCTGGCGCCGCTGCTGGCGCGCGCTGCCGATGCCATCGTGCACGACGCCCGCGACGAACTCGCACACACGCTGCGCGACGTCGTCGCGCGGGCGGTCAGCCAGGAACTGGCCCGCCGCCGCGGCACCCGCTGAACGGGTGATGCGCCAGCCGTTCGGGCCGACGCTGTCGTCCGCGCAGCGGGCGGCCGCGTTGTGGCGTGGCACCGGCATCCCTCGAAACCCCCATTGGGGGCTGTGGTGCTTTGCGGTATCGTCCGCCGCTTTTCAACCTGTCGCCTTGTCGAATCGACAACACACCCCTTTCACGGAGGTTCGTTCATGCAAGTCAAGTTCAACGCGATCATCGGTGCCGCCGTCGTCCTGATGGCCGGCTCGGCCTACGCCCAGGACATGGTCGTCAAGATCGGCCACGTCGGCCCCACCAGCGGCCAGATCGCGCACCTGGGCAAGGACAACGAGAACGGCGCCCGCATGGCCATCGAGGAGCTCAACGCCAAGGGCGTGAGCATCGGCGGCAAGAAGGTCAAGTTCGAACTGCTGGCCGAAGACGACGCCGGCGACCCCAAGCAGGGCACCGCGGCGGCGCAGAAGCTGGCCGACGCCAAGGTCAACGGCGTCATCGGTCACCTGAATTCGGGCACCACGATCCCCGCGTCCAAGATCTACAGCGACGCCGGCATCCCGCAGATCAGCCCCTCGGCGACCAACCCCAAATACACCCGCAACGGCTACAAGACCGCCTTCCGCGTCGTGGCCGATGACGTGCACCTGGGCGGCACGCTGGGCAAATATGCGGTGAAGGAGCTCAAGGGCAAGAGCATCGCCGTCATCGACGACCGCACCGCCTACGGCCAGGGCGTGGCCGACGAATTCGAGAAGGGCGTCAAGTCCGCCGGCGGCAAGACCGTGGGCCGCGAATTCACCAACGACAAGGCGACCGACTTCACCGCCATCCTGACCAGCCTGAAGGCCAAGAAGCCGGACATCGTCTTCTTCGGCGGCATGGACGCCGTGGCCGGCCCGATGATGCGCCAGATGAAGCAGCTGGGCATCGAGGCCAAGTTCATGGGCGGCGACGGCATCTGCTCGGGCGAACTGCCCAAGCTGGCCGCCGGCGCGATGTCCGACGGCATGGTGGTCTGCGCCGAGGCCGGTGGTGTCGAGGGTGCGGCCAAGAAGTCGATGGAGGACTTCTACGCCCGCTACAAGGCCAAGTACAACGCCGATGTGCAGGTCTATGCCCCGTACGTCTACGACGCCGTCAATACGATGGTGGCGGCGATGGTCAAGGCCAATTCGGCCGAGCCCGCCAAATACCTGCCGGTGCTGGCCAAGATCGAGCACACCGGCGTGACCGGCAAGATCGCCTTCGACAACAAGGGCGACATCAAGAACGGCGCGCTGACGCTCTACACCTACAAGGGTGGCAAGCGCGAGCAGATCGCCGTGGTTCGTTGAGCCTTCGGGCTGAAGAGCAAGGGGCGCCTCGGCGCCCCTTTTTCGTTCAGCCCGTGCGCCCGTACAGCCGGCACAGCTCGGCCAGGCGCTGCGCATGCCAGGGGTGGACCTGGCTCCACTGCAGCCGCCAGCGCCACCAGCCGCTGCCCTGGCCGGGCAGGTTCATGCGGCAGTCGCCGGGCAGTCCGAGCACGTCCTGCATCGGCACGATGCAGGTGTCGGCCACGCTCATGCAGGCGGCGCGGATCATCGTCCAGGGCATGTCGTGACCGTCGGTGGCCAGGTAGCCGCGCGCGAAATGGCGCTCCGTGTCACCGGCCTCGGCCCACCAGCCGGCGGTGGTGTTGTTGTCGTGCGTGCCGGTATAGACGACGGTGTCGGGCTCGTGGTTGTGCGGCAGGTAGCGGTCCTGCGGGTTGCCCGCAAAGGCAAACTGCAGGATGCGCATGCCCGGAAAGGCAAATTTGCGCCGCAGCGCATCGACGTCGGGCGTGATCACGCCCAGGTCCTCGGCGATGATGGGCATCGGCCCCAGCGCCTTCGTCACCGCCTTGAACAGCCGTTCGCCCGGGCCCGGCACCCAGCGGCCCTTGACCGCGGTGGACTCCTCGGCCGCGATCTCCCAGTGCGCCGCAAAGCCGCGAAAGTGGTCGATGCGCAGCAGGTCCACGCGCTCGAAACCATGGCGGATGCGCCGCACCCACCAGGCGTAGTCGTCCTTTGCATGCGCGTCCCAGCGGTACAGCGGGTTGCCCCAGCGCTGGCCGACGGCGCTGAAGAAGTCCGGCGGCACGCCGGCCACCACGCGTGGGCGGCCGCGGGCATCGAGGTCGAACAGCTCGGGGTGCGACCACACATCGGCGCTGTGGTGGGCCACGAAGATCGGTGCGTCGCCGACGATCTGCACGCCGCGCTGGTGGGCATGGGCACGCAGCGCCGTCCACTGGCGGTCGAAGCACCATTGCGCGAAGCGCCAGAAGGCCAGCCGCGGCGCCAGCTCGGCCGCGGCGGCGGCCAGGGCCGCCGGCTCGCGCCCGGCCAGCGGTGCCGGCCAGTCGCACCAGTCCACGCCGCGGTCGGCGCCGTGCACCTCGCCCAGCGCCATGAAGAGGGCGTAGTCGTCGAGCCAGTCGGCCTGGGCGGCGCAGAACTGCTCGAAGGCGCTGCGCTGCTGGCCCTTGGCCCGCGCCGCGAAGGCCGCAGCGGCTTTCTCCAGACGTTGGCGGCGCCAGGCGATGGCGGCGGCGTAGTCCACGCGGTCCGCATCGCCGCCGGGCAGCGGCGCCACGTCGTCGGCGTCCAGCCAGCCCTGCTGCGCCAGCTCGACGAGATCGACCAGCCATTCGTTGCCGGCAAAGGCCGAGGGGCTCATGTAGGGCGAGTTGCCGGGGCCGATGCCGCCCAGCGGCAGCACCTGCCACAGGCGCTGCCCGGCCGAGGCCAGCCAGTCGACGAAGTGGCGCGCCTCGGCGCCGAGGTCGCCCGCGCCGTGCGGGCCGGGCAGCGACGTGGGGTGCAGCAGCACGCCGCAGGCGCGAGGCAGTCTCATGGCATCACCTGCTGTGGAAGAGGGTCGGTCGCCAGGGTCTGCGACAGCATGGCCACGCTGCGCCCGCGCAGCGTGATGCGGGCACAGCCTTGCCAGTCGCGTCGTCCGTCGGGCTCGGCGCTGTCCAGCTCCAGCCGCCAGTGGCCGGCTGGCAGCTGGAAGTCGATGTCGACGTCGCGGGCGTTGAACAGCAGCAGCAGCGGCACCGCACCGCGACCGGGCGCACCGACGAGCGCGCCGAGCACGCGCGACATGCGGTCGTTCCAGTCGTCGGCCGCCATCGGCTGGCCGGCATGCCGCCACCACGACAGGTCGGCACGACCCTGGGCATCCGGCAGGCCGGTATACCAGCGGCCGGTCAGCGGCAGCCAGCGCCGGCGCAGCGCCACCAGGTGCGCGGTGTAGGCCAGCAGCGATTCGTCGGCCTGCGTCCAGTCCAGCCAGGTCGTCGGGTTGTCCTGGCAGTAGGGGTTGTTGTTGCCGCCCTGGCTGTGGCCGATCTCGTCGCCGGCGGCCAGCATCGGCGTGCCCTGCGCCAGCAGCACGGTGGCCAGCAGCGCGCGCTGCAGCCGCGCGCGGCGCTGCAGCACCTCGGGGTCGTCGGTGGGGCCTTCCCAGCCGCAGTTCCAGCTCAGGTTGTGGCCGTGGCCGTCGCGGTTGCCTTCGAGGTTGGCCTCGTTGTGGCGCAGGTCGTGGCTGACGAGGTCGCGCAGCGTGAAGCCGTCGTGCGAGACGACATAGTTGACCGATGCCAGCGGCGAGCGGCCCGCGGCCTGGAAGCGGTCGGACGAGCCCGCCAGTCGGCGCGCCAATTCGCCGCGCGTGCAGTCGCCGCCCAGCCAGAAGGCGCGCGCGGTGTCGCGGAAGCGGTCGTTCCATTCCAGCCAGCCGTGCGGGAAGCGGCCGAGCTGGTAGCCGTCGGGGCCCAGGTCCCAGGGCTCGGCGATGAGCTTGCAGCCGGCCAGCATCGGGTCCTGCTGCACGGCCTTGAAGAAGGCACCCTGCGGCTCGAAGGCCTGTTCGCCGCGCGCCAGCACGGGCGCCAGGTCGAAGCGGAAGCCGTCGACGTGAAAGTCCTGCACCCAGTGGCGCAGGCTGTCCATCACCAGCTGCAGGCCACGCGGGTGGTGCACGTTGAAGGTATTGCCGCAGCCGCTCCAGTTTTCATAGGCCGAGCGGCGGTCGGCCGGCAGGCGGTACCAGCTGGCGTTGTCCAGCCCGCGCCAGCTGATCGTCGGGCCGTGCTCGTCGCCCTCGGCGGTGTGGTTGTAGACCACGTCCAGCAGCACCTCGATGCCGGCGGCGTGCAGCCGTCGCACCAGGGTGCGGAATTCGTCGCGGGCCGTGCGGCCGTCCCAGCGCGTGGCATAGCGCGGCGACGGGCAGAAGAAGCCCACCGTGTTGTAGCCCCAGTGGTTGACCAGTCCGAGTTGCACCAGGCGCTCTTCGTCCAGGTGCTGGTGCACGGGCAGCAGGCTGACGGCGGTGACGCCCAGCCGCAGCAGGTGCGCGATGCCGGCGTCGGAGGCCAGGCCGAGGTAGGTGCCGCGCTGCGCCTCGGGCACGCCGGGCAGGCGCCGGCTGAAGCCGCGCACGTGCACCTCGTAGAGCACGCTGTCCTCGAGCCGGGTGCGCGGCGGCGCATCGTCCTGCCAGTCGAAGCGGTCGTCGACGACACGCGCCTTCAGCGCCGTGGCGGCGTTGTCGCGCGCATCGGGGTGGGACGGGTGCCCGACCTCGTGCCCCTGGTGCTGCGGGCCCCACTCGAAGCGGCCGACGATCTCGCGCGCCCAGGGGTCGAGCAGCAGCTTGTGCGGGTTGAAGCGCTGGCCGCGCTCGGGCCGCCAGGGGCCATGCGCGCGCAGGCCATAGACGAGGCCGGCGCCCGCGCCGGGCACCCACCCGTGCCAGAGGTCGCCGCTGCGCCCCGGCAGCAGCAGCCGCTGCCGCTCCTGCCGGCCATCGGCATCGAACAGGCAGAGTTCGACCGCGCTGGCGTGCGTGGAGGCGACGACGACATTGACGCCGCCGTCGACCACCGTCGCGCCCAGCGGCCAGGGGCGGCCGACCTGCAGCGTGATGGGCAGCAGCTCGGTCGCGGTCAGGCAGTCCATGCCAGAAAAACCGTGGCCAGCGGTGGCAGGTCGATGGCGACCGACTGCGCGCGGCCGTCGGCCGCCACGGCATCGGCGCTTGCCCGGCCCAGCGGCGTGCCGACATTGCTGCCGCCATAGTGCGCCGAATCGGTATTGAGCCGCTCGACCCAGGCGCCGGGCCGCGGCACGCCCACGCGCAGGCCGCGGTGCACGGTGGGCGTGAAGTTGCACACCACCAGCACCGGCGCCGTGCCGTCGCCGCCGTGGCGCACGAAGGCGGCGATGCAGTCGCCACCGTCGTCGTGGCGGATCCACTCGAAGCCGCCGGACTCGCCGTCGCGCGCGTGCAGCGCGGGCAGTTCGGCATGCAGGCGGTTGAGGTCGCGCACCAGACGCTGCACGCCGGCGTGGCCGGGCTGCTCGAGCAGGTGCCAGTCGAGGCTGGCGTCGTGGTTCCACTCGCGCTCCTGCGCGAACTCGCTGCCCATGAAGAGCAGCTTCTTGCCCGGGTGGCCGAACATGAAGCCGTAGTAGGCACGCAGGTTGGCCAGGCGCTGCCAGCGGTCGCCCGGCATCTTGCCCAGCAGCGATCCCTTGCCGTGCACGACCTCGTCGTGCGACAGCGGCAGCACGAAATTCTCGCTGAAGGCATAGACGAGGCCGAAGCTGATCTCGCCCTGGTGCCAGCGGCGGTGGATGGGGTCGCGCCGCAGGTGCTGCAGCGTGTCGTGCATCCAGCCCATGTTCCACTTGTAGTGGAAGCCCAGCCCGCCGGCCCAGGTGGGCTGCGACACCGCCGGGAACGAGGTCGATTCCTCGGCCAGCGTGATGGCCTGCGGGCATTCGGCGCCGATGACCTCGTTGGCGCGCTTGAGGAAGGCGATGGCCTCGAGGTTTTCGCGCCCGCCGTGCACGTTGGGCACCCACTCGCCGGCCGCGCGGCTGTAGTCACGGTAGAGCATCGAGGCCACGGCGTCGACGCGCAGGCCATCGACGCCGAAGCGCTCGATCCAGTACAGCGCATTGCCGACGAGGAAGTTGCGCACCTCGGTACGGCCATAGTTGTAGATCAGCGTCTGCCAGTCGGGGTGGAAGCCTTCGCGCGGGTCGGCATATTCGTACAGGTGCGTGCCGTCGAAGCGGGCCAGGCCATGCGCGTCGGCCGGAAAATGCGCCGGCACCCAGTCGAGGATCACGCCCAGGCCGGCGTCGTGCGCACGCTGCACGAAGCGGCGCAGCCCGTCGGGGCCGCCATGCCGGGCCGTGGGTGCATACAGCCCGATCGGCTGGTAGCCCCAGGAGCCGTCGAAGGGGTGCTCGCTGACCGGCAGCAGTTCCAGGTGCGTGAAGCCCATGCCGGCGGCATAGGGCACCAGGGTGTCGGCCAGTTCGTCCCAGTTCAGCCAGCGGTTGCCTTGCTCGGGCTTGCGCCGCCAGCTGGCCAGGTGCACCTCGTAGATGCTGATCGGCGCTTGTCGTGCGTTGGCCCGCTGGCGCTGCGCCGATGGCGGCACGCGCTCGGGCAGCGGCGCCACCACGCTGGCGGTGGCCGGGCGCAGTTCGGCGGCGCGTGCGTAGGGGTCGGCCTTCAGCGGCAGTGCCTGGCCCTGCGCGTCGAGCAGCTCGAACTTGTAGCGCGCACCCGCGCCCACGCCGGGCAGGAAGAGCTCCCACACGCCGCATTCGCGCCGCAGCCGCATCGGGTGGCGGCGGCCGTCCCAGTGGTTGAAGTCGCCGACCACGCTGACGCGCGAGGCATTGGGCGCCCACACGGCAAAGCCGGTGCCGTCGACCCCCTCGTGCACACGCGGCGTCGCGCCCAGCAGCTCGAAGGGCCGCAGATGCGTGCCCTCGGCCAGCAGCCAGGCGTCCATCTCGCCCAGCAGCGGGCCGAAGCGGTAGGGGTCGTCAAATTCGATCGCCGGGCCGCCGGGCCAGCATGCGCGCAGCCGGTAGGGCTGCGGCGAGGTCAGTTCGCCCTCGAATACGCCGTGGCCGCGCGACGGCATCTCGACCACGGCGCCGTCGCCGCACAGCGCCTGCACCGATCCGGCCAGCGGCAGCAGCGCGCGCACGCGGGTGCGGCCGTCGCCGTCGACATGCAGGCCCAGTATCGCGAAGGGGTCGCCGTGGCGGCCCTCGCCCAGGCGCCGGAAGTCGTCGTCGGTCGCCATCAGCGCTGCGCCTGCACGTTCCAGATCGTGCGCGCGTAGTCGCGGATCGTGCGGTCCGACGAGAAGGCGCCCATGCCGGCGACATTGGCCACCGCCTTTGCGGACCAGGCGCGCGGGTCGCGGTACAGGGCGTCCACCCGGTCCTGCGTGGCCACATAGTCGGCATAGTCGGCCAGCAGCAGGTAGTGGTCGCCGCCCCACAGCAGCGAATCGACCAGGCCGCGGTAGCGTCCGGGCTCGTCGGGGCTGAAGGCGCCGCCGCCGATGGCGTCGAGCACCGCCTTCAGCCGCGCATCGGCCTCGTACAGGCGCAGCGGCTGGTAGCCGGCCGCACGCTGCGCGGCGACTTCGTGCGTCTTCAGGCCGAAGATGAAGATGTTGTCGTCTCCGACCTGCTGGCGGATCTCGATATTGGCGCCGTCGTCGGTGCCGATGGTGAGCGCGCCGCCGAGCGCGAGCTTCATGTTGCCGGTGCCCGAGGCCTCGGTGCCGGCGGTGCTGATCTGCTGCGACAGCTCGGCCCCGGGCATGATGACCTCGGCCACCGAGACGCCATAGTTGGGCACGAACACCACCTTCAGCCGCCCCGCCACGCGCACGTCGTGGTTGATGACGCTGCCGACATCGTGGATCAGCCGGATGATCTGCTTGGCCATGTGGTAGCTGCTGGCGGCCTTGCCGGCAAAGATCACCGTGCGCGGCACCCATCCGCCAGCTGGGCCCTGCGGGTCGGCGAGGATGGCCCGGTAGCGCGTGACCACGTGCAGCACGTTGAGCAGCTGGCGCTTGTATTCGTGGATGCGCTTGACCTGCACGTCGAACAGGCTGGCCGGGTCGACGGCCAGGCCCACCTGCTGCTCGATGTACTGCGCCAGGCGCTGCTTGTTGGCATGCTTGGCGGCGCCGAAGGCATCCAGGAAGGCGGGGTCGGCGGCATGCCCGCGCAGCCGCGCCAGCTGGTCCAGGTCCAGTCGCCAGCCGCTGCCGATGCGCTGATCGATCAGCGCCGCCAGCGGTGCGTTGGCCTGCGCCAGCCAGCGCCGGGGCGTGACGCCGTTGGTCATGTTGGTGAAGCGCCCGGGCCACAGGCTGGCGAAGTCGGCAAAGATGGTTTCGGTCAGCAGCCTGGAGTGCAGCGCCGAGACGCCGTTGACGTGGTGGCTGCCGACGATCGACAGGTGCGCCATGCGCACGCGGCGTTCGCCGCTTTCGTCGACCAGCGACAGCCGGCGCAGAAAGTCGGCGTCGCCCGGGCGGTGTCGGCTGGCCGCGAGCAGAAATTCGTGGTTGATGCGGAAGATGATCTCCAGGTGGCGCGGCAGCACATGCTGCATCAGCGCCACCGGCCAGGTCTCCAGCGCCTCGGGCATCAGCGTGTGGTTGGTATAGCTGAAGACGCGCTGCGTGATCGACCAGGCATCGCCCCAGGCGAAGCCGTGCTCGTCGACGAGCAGCCGCATCAGCTCGGCCACGCCGATCGCCGGGTGGGTGTCGTTGAGGTGGATGGCGACCTTGTCGGCCAGGTTGGCCAGCGTGCCGTGCTCGGCCTGGTGGCGCGCCAGGATGTCCTGGATGGAGGCGCTGGTGAAGAAATATTCCTGCCTCAGCCGCAACTCGCGCCCCGCGGGGGTGCTGTCGTTCGGGTACAGCACCCAGGAGATATTCTCGAACTGGTTCTTGAACTCGGCCGCGCGCTGGTAGTCGCCGCTGTTGAAGGCGTGCAGGTCGATGTGCGCGGGTGCGGCCGCCTTCCACAGGCGCAGCGTGCTCACGCGCTCGGTGCCGTGGCCGGGGATGACGAGGTCGAAGGCCTTGGCATTGACTTCGTCGGCGTGGCGCCAGACCGCGGGCTGGCCGGGCTGGACGGCCGGCTCCACCCAGCCGCCGAAGCGCACCGGGTAGGCCAGGCCCCAGCGCGGAAACTCCCACGGCGTGCCGTCTTCGAGCCAGGCGTCGGGGTGTTCGACCTGGCGCCCGCCCTGGATGGTCTGCGCAAACATGCCGAATTCGTAGCGGATGCCGTAGCCGCAGCTGGGCAGGCCCAGCGTGGCCATCGAATCGAGAAAGCACGCCGCCAGCCGGCCGAGGCCGCCGTTGCCCAGCGCGGCATCGGGCTCCCGCGCCTGCAGGTCTTCCAGCGTGGTGGCGTGGCGGACGGCCGATTCGGCGGCCGCGCCCTGCAGGCCCAGCGCCGCCAGCGCATTGCCCAGCGTGCGGCCGATGAGGAATTCCATCGACAGGTAGTACACGCGACGGGCCCGGGCGGCGCGGTCGGCGGCATCCTGCATCACCCAGCGGCGGGCCAGCTCCTCGCGCGCCACCTGCGCCACCGCATGCATCATGTCGACCGGCGTGGCCGCGGCCGCGGCCGTGGCAACGGTGGCCAGCAGGTGGCGGTCGACCGCCATGGCCAGGGAGGAAGGGGTGTCGGCAGCGGTCTTCATATCGAGGTGCAGTGTGCCAGGGAAGGCCGGGTTGCCGGCAACGCCCCCGTCTGGCCGGCAGCCCCCGACCGTCGGCAGGGACTTTCGGCTAGCGCAACCTCGGGCTTGGCGGCTTGCACGAGCATTCCACAATGCACCCCAACCCTCGAGGAGCCGCAGCGATGAATCCCCAAGACCTGGCCCAGAGCTTCGACCTGCCGCGCCGTGCGGTGGCGCTGGTGCTGGCCGGCGGCCGCGGCAGCCGGCTGAAGAACCTGACCGACAACCGCGCCAAGCCGGCGGTGTATTTCGGCGGCAAGTTCCGCATCGTCGACTTCGCGCTGTCGAACTGCCTGAATTCGGGCATCCGGCGCATCGGCGTCATCACGCAGTACAAGAGCCACAGCCTGCTGCGCCACCTGCAGCGCGGCTGGGCCTTCCTGAAGAGCGAGATGAACGAATTCGTCGACCTGCTGCCGGCGCAGCAGCGGGTGGACGAGGAGAGCTGGTACCGCGGCACCGCCGACGCCGTCTACCAGAACCAGGACATCCTGGCCTCGTACCGCGCCGACTACGTGGTGGTGCTGGCCGGCGACCACATCTACAAGGCCAACTATGCGCTGATGCTGGCCGACCACGTGGCGCTGGGCGCCGAATGCACCGTCGGCTGCATCGAGGTGCCGCGCATGGAGGCCACGGCCTTCGGCGTGATGCACATCGACGAGAAGCGCCGCATCATCGACTTCGTCGAGAAGCCGGCCGACCCGCCGGCCCTGCCCGGCAAGCCAGACCGCGCGCTGGCCAGCATGGGCATCTATGTCTTCAACGCGCGCTACCTGTACCGCGAGCTCGAACGCGACATGGCCGACCCCGACTCGAGCCACGACTTCGGCAAGGACATCATCCCCAAGATGGTCAAGGCCGGGGTCGCGGCCGCGCACCCCTTCGACCTCAGCTGCGTCGGCACGCGCTTCGGCGAACTGCCCTACTGGCGCGACGTGGGCACGATCGACGCCTACTGGGACGCCAACATCGACCTCACGGCCACCGACCCGATGCTCAACCTGTACGACACGCGCTGGCCGATCTGGACCTACCAGCCGCAGCTGCCGCCGGCCAAATTCGTGCACAACACCGACGACCGGCGCGGCATGGCGATCGAATCGCTGGTCTCGGGCGGCTGCATCGTCTCGGGCACGGCCTGGCGCTCGGTGCTGTTCTCGAAGGTGCGCGTGCATTCGTTTTCGCAGGTCAACGAATCGGTGCTGCTGCCGGGCGTGGAGGTCGACCGCGGCGCCCGGCTCACGCGCGTGGTGGCCGACCGCGACTGCCACATCCCGGCCGGCATGGTGATCGGCGAGGACCCGGTGGCCGATGCCGCGCGCTTCCACCGCACCGAGTCGGGTGTCACGCTGGTCACGCGCGACATGCTGCGCGCACTGGGTTGAGGGCCGGGCGATGAAAGTCTTGCACGTGGCCGCCGAGGTCTATCCGCTGGTCAAGACCGGTGGCCTGGCCGACGTGGTGGCGGCGCTGCCGGCGGCGCTGGCGAAGCAGGGCGCCGACGTGCGCCTGCTGCTGCCGGGCCTGCCCGCGGTGCTGGACGGCGTGCAGCATGGGCACACCTTGATCGACATCGGCAACTGCTTCGGCGCGTTGCGCGTGCGGCTGCTGCTGGCGCGCATGCCCGGCACGCAATTGCCGGTCTATGTGGTCGACGCGCCCTACCTCTACCGTCGCGATGGCGGGCCCTACCAGGACGCGCAGGGCGAGGAATGGCCCGACAACCTGCAGCGCTTTGCGCTGCTGGGCTGGATGGCCGCGCACCTGGCCGGCGGCGATGCCGACCTCGACTGGCAGCCCGAGGTCGTGCATGCGCACGACTGGCATGCCGCCATGGCCTGCGCCTACATTGCCGACCATGCCGGCACCGCGGCGGCGTCGGTCTTCACCATCCACAACCTGGCCTTCCAGGGCCTGTTTCCGATGCACGACTGGCCGCTGCTGGGCCTGGCCTCGCGGCTGATGTCGCCGGCCGGGCTGGAGTTTCACGGCCAGCTCAATTTCATGAAGGCCGGGCTCAAATTCGCCGACCGCGTGACAACCGTCAGCCCCAGCTATGCGCGCGAGATCGCGTCGCCCGAATTCGGCTTCGGCCTCGACGGCGTGGTGCGCGCGCGCGAGGCCGATGTCAGCGGCATCCTCAACGGCATCGACGACGCGGTGTGGGATCCGGCGCGCGACCCCGCCATCGCCGCCGCCTACGATGCCCAGCGGCTGCAGGGCAAGCGGGACTGCCGCCGTGCGCTGCAGGCCGAACTGGGACTGCAGCCCGACGACGACGCGCTGATGCTGGCGGTGGTCAGCCGCCTGACCGGGCAGAAGGGCCTGGACCTGCTGGTGGCGGCGCTGCCCGAACTGCTGGCGCAGGGCGTGCAGGTGGCGGTGCAGGGCACCGGCGAGCCGGCGCTGGAAGCCGCCTTCCGCATCGCCCACCAGGCCAACCCGGGGCGCGTGCACGTGCACATCGGCTACGACGAGGCGCGTGCGCACCGGCTGATCGCCGGCGCCGACGTGATCGCGGTGCCCTCGCGCTTCGAGCCCTGCGGGCTGACGCAGATGTATGGCCTGCGCTACGGCACCTTGCCGGTCGTGCGCCGTGTCGGCGGGCTGGCCGATACGGTCAGCGAAGGCGGCGCCGGCGGCAACGACCACTCGACCGGCTTCGTCTTCGACGTCGCCACGCCGGCGGCCCTGGCCGAGGCCGTGCGGCGGGCACTGCAGCTGCGGCGCAGCGACCCCGCCGGCTGGGCCGCACGCATGCGGCAGGCGATGGCGCAGCCGCTGGGCTGGGCGGGGCCGGCGGCGCAGTACCTGGCGCTCTATGCCGCCGCCCGCGCGCGACGGCGCGGCCCGCCGGGCAACTGAAGGCGCTCGCCGGCTTGGGCTTCAGCCGGCGCCGTCCGCGGCCACCACGCGGTTGCGGCCGCCGCGCTTGGCGGCGTAGAGCCGGCGGTCGGCCAGCGCCAGCAGGTCGTGCTCGTCGCGCATCGCGGGGTCGAACAGCGCCACGCCCAGCGACAGTGTCTGGCGGTGCACGATGTGGCGGAGCTCGGTGCCGTCGGCGAGTTCGAGCGTGACGTCCGATTGTGCCAGCGCCAGCGCCAGCGCCAGCGCCAGCGCCAGTGTCGTCGCGTCGTTCAATGTTGCTGGCAGCCCGCGCGCAACACGGCGGCGACGGCGCGTCGTCACCGCTGAGGGCCTACCCGCGAGATCGGCCGCAAAACCGCGGACGGTAGGGAGGGTTTGTCGGCGAGCTCGTTCCCATGATCGGCTCCAGGGCGCATGGATGCCGGGTTTCCCGCAAATCGAAAGAGAGTGTTGCCCCAGTCGCGCCGACGGTACGCGTCGGCGAGAGATCGGGTCAGTCCGACACACCCGGTCGCCGCAGGGCGGCGGCCAGCTGGGGAAGAACGCTGCGCAAGCGTGGGTTTGGGGGTGAGCTTCGCAATCATGGGGAAGAGGCCGAACCTGGACTTACCAAGTAAGGCAAACTATGATGAGCTTTGCCCGTCTGGTTGAGGATCGCACGTGTCGACGCTTCTCGTTTCTTCCAAAGGCCAGATCGTGTTGCCCGCCGCATTGCGGCGCCGGTTCGGTATGGGGGCGGGCGCCAGGATCGAAGTGCTCGAGGAGCCGGACGGGTTGAAGCTGCGTGTTGTGCGTTCGGTGGTGACGGCCGACATGGCCGACATGGCCGGGATGGCAGGCATGGTCAAGGCGAAGCCGCGGGGCGTTCCTCGTCGTCTGGAGGACTTCAACCCGGCCTCGCTGCTGGCCCGGACACGGCGCGGCACGCCATGAGGGCGCTGGATACGAACGTCCTGGCGCGGTTCTTCGTGGATGATGCCGACGATGCACAGGCCGCCAAGCAGCGGCCCGCCGCCATCGCGGCACTCGCCGAGCGCTCGTTCGTCTCGGTAACCGTTCTGCTGGAACTGGAGTGGGTCATGCGTGGGTTCTACGAACTGCCCACGAAGGACATCTCCCGCGTCTTTCTGGCGCTGGCGAGCATCGGACACGTCACGCTCGAGGATCGCGATGCAGTCCTGGTGGCGGTCGATGGCTTGGGCAAGGGCCTCGATTTCGCCGACGCGCTGCATCTGGCGCGCAGTTCGCGTGCTTACGGGTTCGTGACATTCGACCGGCGACTTGCCAGGCGGGCAAAGGGTCTCGCGCTGGCGCCGCCCGTGGAGTTGCTGTCCTGAGGTGGCAGGCTGCGCGAGTTCGACATGCGGGAAGGCCGGAAGACCCAGGCCGCGTCGGAGTCGTTGATGCGGACGCTGACACCGCCGCCGTCGAACAGCCCGCCAGGCCCGGCGGCATGCACCGCTCTGGCCGTCAGCCGATGTGCTCCTTCTTCGCCACGCTTTCCCCACGATCAGCCAGCAGAACGGGGGTTTGGGTCTGTTCGCGGGTGTGCTCTAGGAGCCCGTCGGACTTGAACCCGTCCGACGCGCCGTGACCGAAGCGGGTTCGTTTTTCTGGCCTGGTGCGACGGATTCGACCGGCGCGAGGCGCCTCAGGGGTCTGGTGGACATCCTGGCGTCATCACCAGGGCTCAAATCGGAGCGTTCGGTCGGCATTTGACGCCCTTGTTCCTCACGCCGCGCGCAGCACATGCAACCGCTTGATGTTCCAGGCCATCGTCACCAGCGACCATTCGCCGCGCGCCTGGTCCAGCCCGCGCGCTCATCTGGCGCCACGCCCGCTTGATGATGCCGAACACGGGCTCCACGGTCTGCTTGCGCAGTCCATACAGTGCCCGACCTGTTTTCGTGCCCAGCAGGTGCGCCATCTTGAGCACCGGATCGTCGGTTTCAGGCGCTGACGCGTCCGCAGCGAAGCGCTCAAGCACTGGTGCGTGGTGGGATTCGCGCTTCATCGACAGCATGGGCTCGATTTCGTGGCCCAGGCAGGCCTGCACGTTGGCCCGGCTGCAGTAGCCCGTGTCGGCCAGCAAGGTCGAGACGCAGCCCAAGGCCTGCGGCAGGGCCTGAACCTTATCCAGTACCGGCGCAATTTCGCGCTTGTCGTTGGGCGCCTGCGTGACGGTGCGGTGATCACCAGCATCGTGCGGTGTCGACCGCAGCCGCGCGTTGTAGCTCTGCCCAAGCCACCCCCAGCGGGCATGATGCGGACTCTTCGTCGGTGAGGTTGACTTGGTCGCCCGGCCTGGGTTCACTCGATGGCGGCTCGGGCTCGGGGCCGCGCGGCTTCTTGCCCGCCTCGCGCTGGGCCTGGCGCTTGGCGCACGGCCTCGTGCGCCTGGTTCTCCACGGCATGGCGCTCGGCAGCCCGCTGTCTGATCTTGTCCTGGCGCGCCAGTGCAGCCAGACGCTGCTCGCGCCGGGGATCTCCGCAGGCACGTCCAGGCCGTCGCCCACCGGCCGGCTGTCGCTGTCCTCGGCCAGCTTCAGCAGCAGTTGCACCTCTTCGCGCAACTGGGCTTCGATCCTGTTGGCGTGCTCCGACAGCGCACTGTGCTTGCTGGCGTTGGCCGCAATCTTGGTGCCGTCCAGTGCGATGGCGCCCAGCTTCGGGCACTTCATCTCGCGCGCCAGCATCAGCACGACAGCGCTTCGATCTGCGGCGGAAGCGCCGGAACGTGGTGCGTGGTCGGGTTGGGTGTTGGCGATGAAGCGGCCACAGTCGGCGGCGCGCTGATCTTGCCTGGAGTGCAGCCCGGTGGCGTAGCCGTAGACCAGCAAGCCCAGCAGCATCGCCGGATGGTAGCGCTGCCGCGAGCGACGACGCGTCAGTTCGCCAGATCAACTGGTCGATGACCCCCGAAGGGCCAGAGGGGGGCCGTCACCGCGGCGGCAACAGGGGGGCGAGCAGGAAGGGGGGCCCGGGGGTGCCGGGGGGGTCCGGCGCACCCTCGGGCGGGCGGGGGGGGGGGGGGGGGGGGGGGCGGGATTCGAACCCGCGGGGGCTGTTAACCCCACACGCTTTCCAGGCGTGCGACTTAAACCACTCATCCATCCCTCCGCAGGGACGGCCGGCAGCAGGCTGCTGGCAGGCGAAGCGCGAATTCTAGCCGGCCGCTGCCGGCCCGGCCGTGGCCGGCAGCGCGCACTTGCGCAGCCATTCGATCAGCACGAACTCCAGCGCACGGGCATGCGTGCTCTCCAGCACCACCGGTGGCGCGCAGCCCGCTTCGTAGGCCTCGCGCCAGCGCAGCGCGCACACGCACCAGCGGTCGCCGGGTTTGAGGCCCTTGAAGCGGTGTTCGGGGCGCGGCGTGATGAGGTCGTTGCCGCGCTCCATCTGGAAGTTCAGGAACTCCACGGTCACCTTGGCGCAGATGACGTGGCTGCCGGCGTCGTGCTCGTCGGTGTGGCAGCAGCCGTCACGGTACCAGCCGGTCAGCGGGTCATACGAGCAGGGCACCAGCGGCGTGCCCATCACGTTGAGCGCCTGGCGGTCCGTCACGGCGCGGGGCGCGGCCGGCGCCCTTGACGAGGGCCATCGCGGTTCCGATCAGCGCCGAGACCTCGCTCATGTTGCCGGGCACGATCATCGTGTTGTTCTTCTGCGCGAGCTGGCCGTAGGCTTCGACGGCCTTCTCGGCGACCTTCAGCTGCACGGCCTGTTCGCCGCCGGGCTGCATGGATGGCCGCGGCCACCTTGCGGATGGCCTCCGCGGTGGCCTCGGCCACCGCGGTGATGGCGGCGGCCTCGCCCTGGGCCTTGTTGATCTCGGCCTGCTTCTCGCCCTCGGAGCGGGCGATGAAGGCCTCGCGCTCGCCGGTGGCGATGTTGATCTGCTCCTGGCGCCGGCCTTCGGAGGCGGCGATCAGCGCGCGCTTCTCGCGCTCGGCGGTGATCTGCGCCTGCATCGAATGCAGGATGGCCGCCGGCGGTGTCAGGTCCTTGATCTCGTAGCGCAGCACCTTCACGCCCCAGTTCAGCGCCGCCTCGTCGAGCGCGTTGACGACGCCGGCGTTGATCAGGTCGCGTTCCTCGAAGGTCTTGTCGAGCTCCATCTTGCCGATCACGCTGCGCAGCGTGGTCTGCGCCAGCTGGGTGATGGCGACCATGTAGTCGCTGCTGCCGTAGCTGGCGCGCATCGGGTCGGTGACCTGGAAGTACAGGATGCCGTCGACCTGCAGCTGGGTGTTGTCCTTGGTGATGCAGACCTGGCTGGGCACGTCCAGCGGCACCTCCTTGAGCGAATGCTTGTAGGCCACGCGCTCGATGAAGGGGATGACGAATTTCAGGCCGGGCGTCAGCGAGCGGTCGAACTTGCCCAGGCGCTCGACGACCCAGGCGTTCTGCTGCGGCACGATCTTGAAGGTGCGCGCGACGAAGATCAGCGCGATGACGGCAAGGACGAGGACAACTTCCATGCGATGGCTCCTCAATGGGGGGGCGACGAGGCCGGGGACAGTTGAAGCTGATTGCCTTCCACGGCCACGATGACATGCAGGCCCGATGTGGCGGGTGCACCGGGCGCCAGTCTGGCCGACCAGGCGGCGCCGCGGTGCTGCACCTGGGCGCTGCCGTCGGCGCCCCAGGCGCGCACCACCACCTGCGAGCCGATGTCGAGGTTGACGTCGCGGTTGCGTTCGACCGGTGCCGACCGTGGCGCGCGCGCGCGGCGGATGTGCCAGCTGGCGGTGGTGCCGGCGCCGAACAGCGCCGCCACCGCGATCTGCGCCACCGGGCCGGCACCACCATGCGCGGCCAGCGCGCCGGCCACGCAGCCCAGCGCCAGCATCAACAGGTAGAAGGTGCCGCTGAGCAGTTCGGCGGCGACCAGGATGCCAGCGACGAGCCACCACCAGGTGGATGCATTCCAGTCCATCGTTGCCTCCGGCAGACGGATGTGTCGCGGCGCAGTGTAGCCAGGCCTGGCGGCATGGGGCGCGTGCGCGGTGCCCCTACACTTCGCGCCTTCGTTGTTGCCCGCCCACCCGACCCCGCCGCCAAGGGCCCGCCGCCATGCTGCGTTTCCATTTCCCGATCGTCATCATCGACGAGGACTTCCGCTCCGAGAACACCTCGGGCCTGGGCATCCGCGCGCTGGCCCAGGCGATCGAGAGCGAAGGCTTCGAGGTGCTGGGAGCCACCAGCTACGGCGATCTGTCGCAGTTCGCGCAGCAGCAAAGCCGCGCCAGCGCCTTCATCCTGTCGATCGACGACGAGGAGTTCACCCCGGGCCCGGAGCTCGACCCGGCGGTGCTGAACCTGCGCAAGTTCATCCAGGAGATCCGCTTCAAGAACGCCGACATCCCGATCTACATCTACGGCGAGACGCGCACCAGCCAGCACATCCCCAACGACGTGCTGCGCGAGCTGCACGGCTTCATCCACATGTTCGAGGACACGCCGGAGTTCGTGGCGCGCCACATCATCCGCGAGGCCAAGAGCTACCTCGACGGCCTGGCGCCGCCGTTCTTCAAGGCGCTGATGGACTACGCGCAGGACGGCTCGTACAGCTGGCACTGCCCCGGCCACAGCGGCGGCGTGGCCTTCCTGAAGAGCCCGGTGGGCCAGATGTTCCACCAGTTCTTCGGCGAGAACATGCTGCGCGCCGACGTCTGCAACGCCGTCGAGGAGCTCGGCCAGCTGCTGGACCACACCGGCCCGGTGGCGGCCAGCGAGCGCAACGCCGCGCGCATCTTCAATGCCGACCACTGCTTCTTCGTCACCAACGGCACCAGCACCAGCAACAAGATGGTCTGGCACCACACGGTGGCGCCGGGCGACGTGGTGGTGGTCGACCGCAACTGCCACAAGTCCATCCTGCACAGCATCATCATGACCGGCGCGGTGCCGGTCTTCCTGACGCCCACGCGCAACCACCACGGCATCATCGGCCCCATTCCGCAGGCCGAATTCAGCCGCGCCGCCATCGAGCGCAAGATCAGGGCCAACCCGCTGCTGGCGGGCGTCGACCCGAAGAAGGTGCGCCCGCGCATCCTGACGCTGACGCAGAGCACCTACGACGGCGTGCTCTACAACACCGAGACCATCAAGCACGCGCTCGACGGCTATATCGACAACCTGCATTTCGACGAGGCCTGGCTGCCGCACGCCGCCTTTCACACCTTCTACGGCAGCTTCCACGCCATGGGCAAGAACCGGACGCGGCCGGAACACCAGGTGGTGTGGGCGACGCAGAGCACGCACAAGCTGCTGGCCGGCATCAGCCAGGCCAGCCAGGTGCTGGTGCAGGATGCGGCGAAGGTGAAGCTGGACCGCCACCTCTTCAACGAGGCCTACCTGATGCACACCAGCACCAGCCCGCAGTACGCCATCATCGCCAGCTGCGATGTGGCGGCGGCGATGATGGAGGCCCCCGGCGGCCCGGCGCTGGTGGAAGAGAGCATCCTCGAATCGCTCGACTTCCGCCGCGCCATGCGCAAGGTCGAGAAGGACTTCGGCCGCGACTGGTGGTTCAAGGTCTGGGGCCCGGACAAGCTGGCCGGCGAAGGCATCGGCAAGAGCAGCGACTGGGTGCTCAAGGCCAACGCCAAGTGGCATGGCTTCGGCGCGCTGGCCGACGGCTTCAACCTGCTCGACCCCATCAAGTGCACGATCGTCACGCCGGGCCTGGACCTGTCGGGCAGATTTGCCAAGACCGGCATCCCGGCGTCGATCGTCACCAAATTCCTGGCCGAGCACGGCGTGGTGGTCGAGAAGACCGGCCTCTATTCGTTCTTCATCATGTTCACCATCGGCATCACCAAGGGCCGCTGGAACACCATGCTGACGGCGCTGCAGCAGTTCAAGGACGACTACGACAAGAATGCGCCGCTGTGGCGCATCCTGCCCGAGTTCTGCGCTGCCCACCCGCGCTACGAGCGCATGGGCCTGCGCGACCTCTGCCAGGCCATCCACGAGACCTATGCCCGGAGCGACATCGCACGGCTGACGACCGAGATGTACCTGTCGGACCTGCACCCGGCGATGAAGCCCAGCGAGGCCTTCGCCCACATCGCGCACCGCACGACCGAGCGTGTGCCCATCGACGAGCTGGAAGGGCGCGTGACGACGGCGCTGCTGACGCCCTATCCGCCGGGCATTCCGCTGCTGATCCCGGGCGAGCGCTTCAACCGGAAGATCGTCGACTATCTGAAATTCGCCCGCCGCTTCAACGAGGCCTTCCCCGGCTTCGACACCGACGTGCACGGCCTCGTCGAGGAGGACCCGAGCGGGCGCCCGGGCTACTTCGTCGACTGCGTGAAGGGCTGACTCGGGCGGGGGGGGGGGGGGGGGGGGGCGGGGGGGGGGGGGGGGGGGGGGGGGGGGGGGGGGGGGGGGGGGGGGGGGGGGGGGGGGGGGGGGGGGGGGGGGGGGGGGGGGGGGGGGGGGGGGGGGGGGGGGGGGGGGGGGGCGGGGGGGGGGGGGGGGGGGGGGGGGGGGGGGGGGGGGGGGGGAGGCGGCGCTGTCCGGGTCGGCCAGCGCCACGTGGCTGAAGCCGCCGTCGACATAGACGATCTCGGCGCTGATGCCGCTGGCCAGGTCCGACAGCAGGAAGGCGGCGGTATTGCCGACATCGTCGATGGTGATCGGGCGGCGGATCGGCGTCATCGCCGCAAAGGCCGTCAGCAGCTTGCCGAAGTCCTTGATGCCGCTGGCGGCCAGCGTCTTGATGGGCCCGGCGGAGATGCCGTTGACGCGCACGCCCTGCCTGCCCAGGTCGACGGCGAGGAAGCGCACGCTCGATTCGAGCGCGGCCTTGGCCAGGCCCATGGTGTTGTAGTGCGGCACGACGCGCATGGCACCCAGGTAGCTCAGCGTCAGCAACGCGGCACCGGGGCGCAGACGGGACCGGGCGGCCTTGGCCATGGCCGGAAAGCTGTAGGCCGAGATGTCGTGCGCGACGCGGAAGGTCTCGCGCGTCAGGCCGTCGAGAAAATCGCCGGCGATGGCCTCGCGCGGGGCGAAGGCGATGGCGTGCACGAAGCCGTCGAAGCCGTCCCAGGTCTCGCCCAGCTGCTCGAACAGGCGTTCGATGTGGGTGTCGTCGCCGACGTCGCACTCGAACACGAGGTCGGTTCCGAACTCCTTGCCGAATTCGATGCTGCGCTCGCGGAAGCGCTCGCCGACGTAGCTCAGCGCCAGTTCGGCGCCTTCGCGACGGCAGGCCTTGGCGATGCCATAGGCGATCGAACGGTTGGACAGCACCCCGGTGATCAGCAGACGCTTGCCGGCGAGAAAACCCATGTCAGCTCCGACTCATTTCCTGGAAAGCGGGCGATTGTGTCACGCACGGGCAACGGCTTGATGTGGCATCAGGCCCGCGGCTATAATGCCGGTTTTCCCGGGTAAAGCAGCGTGGGCGGAATCTTCCAGCCCATTTTTTTTGCTTGCTCGCCCGGTGTGGTCAAACCTTCAGGTGGGGAGCGGGCGCAGTTTTGGCAAGTCGGACGGATGCCGCAGGGCGCATGCAGCCCGCACGGCGGGCACGGTCTGGGCAGAGCCAGGGGCAGGTTGCCCCGGCGGCCCTGACGTCCCTGAGTGCGGGTGCACGCGGTGCGATCGAGACCACGGTGACCGGGCTCGGCTACGAGCTCGTCGACGTGGAGCGGGCGCCGCGCGGCCTGCTGCGCGTGACCATCGACCGGCTGCCGGGCAAGACCTACGCCTCGGGTGACGGCGAGTTCATCACCGTCGACGACTGCGAATCGGTCACCCGCCAGCTGCAGTATGCACTCGAGGTCGACGGCGTGGCCTACGAGCGCCTGGAGGTGTCGTCGCCGGGGCTGGATCGGCCGCTGCGCACCGAGGCCCATTTCGAGCGCTTCGCCGGTCAGGCGGTCAACATCACGTTGAAGCAGCCTTTCCAGGGCCGCAAGGCCTACAAGGGTGTGCTCGGGCACGGCGATGCGGCGGGCTGGACGCTGGTCTTCGACGACGGCAAGGGTGAACAGGTATTGGGCTTTGCGCTCGACGAGGTCCGTGAGGCCCGGCTGGTGCCGGTGCTGGACTTCAAGGGTCGCAAGGGACAGAAGGCGCAGGACGCGGGTGATGCCGCGGCCCCGGCGCCGCAAGACGGAGGTCAGGATCGATGAATCGCGAAATGCTCATGCTGGTGGACGCCATCTCGCGCGAGAAGACGGTCGAGCGTGAGGTGGTGTTCGGCGCCGTCGAGGCGGCGCTGGCACAGGCCACCAAGAAGCTGCAGGGCGGCGAGGTGGACATCCGCGTTGCCGTCGACCGCGACACCGGCAACTACGAGACCTTCCGCCGCTGGCTGGTCGTGCCCGACGAGGCCGGCCTGCAGAACCCCGACGCCGAGGAGATGCTGTCGGATGCGATCGACCGCATCCCCGACATCGAGGTCGGCGACTACATCGAGGAAGCGATCGAGTCGCTGACCATCGGCCGCATCGGCGCGCAGGCCGCCAAGCAGGTGATCCTGCAGAAGATCCGCGATGCCGAGCGCGAGCAGCTGCTCAACGACTTCCTGTCGCGCGGCGACAAGATCTTCGTCGGCACCGTCAAGCGGCTGGACAAGGGCGACATCATCGTCGAGAGCGGCCGCGTCGAAGGCCGCCTCAAGCGCAACGAGATGATCCCGAAGGAAAACCTGCGCACCGGCGACCGCGTGCGGGCCTTCATCCTGGGCATCGACCCGACGCAGCGCGGGCCGCAGATCATGCTCTCGCGCAGCGCGCCGGGCTTCATGGTCGAGCTGTTCGCGCAGGAGGTGCCCGAGATCGAACAGGGCCTGCTCGAGATCAAGAGCTGTGCCCGCGACCCCGGCAGCCGCGCCAAGATCGCCGTCGTCAGCCACGACCGCCGCGTCGACCCCATCGGCACCTGCGTCGGCGTGCGCGGCTCGCGCGTCAACGGCGTCACCACCGAGCTCGCCGGCGAGCGCGTCGACATCGTGCTGTGGTCCGAGGACCCGGCGCAGTTCGTCATCGGCGCGCTGGCGCCGGCCAACGTGGTGTCGATCGTCGTCGACGAGGAACGCCATGCGATGGACGTGGTCGTCGACGAGGAGAACCTCGCCATCGCCATCGGCCGCGGCGGCCAGAACGTGCGCCTGGCGTCCGAGCTCACCGGCTGGCGCATCAACATCATGACCGCCGAGGAATCGCAGGCCAAGCAGGCCAGCGAGAGCGAATCGGTGCGCAAGATCTTCGTCGAGAAGCTCGACGTCGACGAGGAAGTGGCCGACATCCTGATCGCCGAAGGTTTTGCCAGCCTGGAGGAGGTGGCCTACGTGCCGCTGCAGGAGATGCTCGAGATCGAATCCTTCGACGAGGACACCGTGCAGGAGCTGCGCAACCGGGCCAAGGACGCGCTGCTGACGATGGAGATCGCCAAGGAAGAAGAAGTCGAGGAGGTCTCGCAGGACCTGCGCGACCTGGAGTTCGACGGCAAGGGCCTGGAGCCCGAGCTGATCGCCAGGCTGGCGGGCGGCGGCATCCACTCGCGCGACGACCTCGCCGACCTGGCCGTCGACGAACTGACCGAGATGACCGGTGTCGACGAGGCGCAGGCGCGCGCGTTGATCATGAAGGCGCGTGAACACTGGTTCACCGCCTGACCCGCAGCCCGTACCCGCCGACCCGACCGCATACCCAGGATAGGAAGCACCGCACATGGCCGTGACCACCGTCGCCCAGTTTGCCGCGCAGCTCAATCGCCCCACCGGGGCGCTGCTCGAGCAACTGCAGTCGGCCGGCGTGAGCAAGAAGTCGCCCGACGACGCCTTGACCGAGGCCGACAAGGAACGTCTGCTCGAATACCTGCGCACCTCGCACGGCACCGCCGCCGCCGGCGAGCGCAAGAAGATCACGCTCACGCGCAAGAGCACCAGCGAGATCAAGCAGGCCGATGCCAGCGGCAAGGCGCGCACGATCCAGGTGGAGGTGCGCAAGAAGCGCGTCTTCGTCAAGCGTGACGATGCCTCGCCCGCGGTGGAGGAGCCGGCCGGCCCCAGCGCCGAGGAGCTCGAACTGCAGCGGCGCGAGGAAGAGGCCAGCGCCCAGGCCGAGGCCATCCGCCAGCAGGAGGCGGAACTGGCCGAGCAGCGTCGCCAGCGCGACGAAGCCGAGCGCGTCGCGCGCGAAGCCGCCGAGGCCGCCGCCAGGGCCGCCGCCGAGGCCGCTGCCCGCGCCGCCGAAGAAGCTGCGGCCAGGGCTGCCGCCGAAGCCGCCGCTGCCCAGGCCGCCGCCGTCGCCGCCAAGGCCGCCGGCAAACCCGCGCCGGCCAAGGTCGCCGAGGCGCCCAAGGCGGCCGAGCCGGTCGAGCCGCCCAAACCCGTCGAGCCGCCCAAGCCGGTGCTGCGCGTCGTCAAGGCCGCCGACAAGGCCGCCGAGGATCAGGCCAAGTCCGACGACCTGGCGCGCCGCCGCAAGGCCGCCGAGGCCGAGGCCGCCGCCATCCGCGCGATGATGTCGCAGCCGCGCAAGACGCTGGTGGCCAAGAAGCCCGAGGAAGTCAAGCCGGAAGCGGCCAAGGAAGCCATCAAGGGCACCATCCACAAGCCCACCGCCAAGCCGGGTGCGCCCGCGGCGGCCGGCGCCGGTGCCGCCAAGCCGGGCGACAAGAAGCAGGTCAAGTCCGAGAAGCTGTCCTCCAGCTGGGCCGATGACGCCGCCAAGAAGCGCGCCGCGCTCAAGACGCGTGGCGACAGTGGCGGTGGCCGCGCCGGCTGGCGCGCGCCGCGCGGTGGCCGCCGCGGTGGCCGCGACGACGAAGGCAGCAGCTTCAGCGCGCCGACCGAGCAGGTGATCCAGGAAGTGCACGTGCCCGAGACCATCTCGGTGGCCGACCTGGCGCACAAGATGGCGGTCAAGGCCAGCGAGGTCATCAAGCAGCTGATGAAGCTGGGCCAGATGGTCACCATCAACCAGCAGCTCGACCAGGAGACGGCGATGATCGTCGTCGAGGAAATGGGCCACAAGGCGCTGGCCGCCAAGCTCGACGACCCCGATGCCTTCACCGAGGAAGAGCAGGCCGCGGCCACCGGCGACGAACTGCCGCGTGCCCCGGTCGTCACCGTGATGGGCCACGTCGACCACGGCAAGACCTCGCTGCTGGACTACATCCGCCGTGCCCGCGTGGCCGCGGGCGAGGCCGGCGGCATCACGCAGCACATCGGCGCGTACCACGTCGAGACGCCGCGCGGCGTCATCACCTTCCTCGACACCCCGGGCCACGCCGCCTTCACGGCGATGCGCGCCCGCGGTGCGAAGGCGACCGACATCGTCATCCTGGTGGTGGCCGCCGACGACGGCGTGATGCCGCAGACCAAGGAGGCCATCGCGCACTCCAAGGCGGCCGGCGTGCCGATCGTGGTGGCGATGAACAAGATCGACAAGCCCGACGCCAACCTCGAACGCGTGAAGAGCGAGCTCGTGGCCGAGGGCGTGGTGCCCGAGGACTTCGGCGGCGAATCGCCCTTCGTCTCGGTTTCGGCCAAGACCGGCCAGGGCATCGACAACCTGCTCGAGCAGGTGCTGCTGCAGGCCGAGGTGCTGGAGCTGAAGGCGCCGACGGCAGCCATGGCCAAGGGCCTGGTGATCGAGGCCAAGCTCGACAAGGGTCGCGGCCCGGTGGCCACGGTGCTGGTGCAGAGCGGCACGCTGAAGAAGGGCGATGTCGTGCTGGCCGGCAGCAGCTATGGCCGCGTGCGCGCCATGCTCGACGAGGACGGCCATTCGACCGACAGCGCCGGGCCGTCGATCCCGGTCGAGATCCAGGGCCTGACCGAGGTGCCGCAGGCCGGCGACGACTTCATGGTGCTGGCCGACGAGCGGCGTGCGCGCGAGATCGCCACCTTCCGCCAGGGCAAATACCGCGAGGTGACGCTCAACAAGCGCCAGGCCGCCAAGCTCGAGACCATGTTCGAGACCATGGGCGAAGGCCAGGCGCAGACGCTGTCGCTGATCATCAAGGCCGACGTTCAGGGTTCGCAGGAGGCGCTGGCGCAGTCGCTGCAGAAGCTGTCGACGCCCGAGGTGCGCGTGCAGATCGTGCACGCCGCGGTGGGCGGCATCACCGAGAGCGACGTCAACCTGGCCATCGCCTCCAAGGCCGTGATCATCGGCTTCAACACGCGTGCCGATGCCGGTGCGCGCAAGCTGGCCGAGGGCAATGGCGTCGACATCCGCTACTACAACATCATCTACGACGCGGTCGACGACGTGAAGGCGGCGATGTCGGGCATGCTGGCGCCCGAGCAGAAGGAAGAGGTCATCGGCACGGCCGAGATCCGCACCGTCTTCGTGGCCAGCAAGATCGGCACGGTGGCCGGCTGCATGGTCACCGCCGGTCACGTCGCGCGCAATGCGCGCTTCCGCCTGCTGCGCGAGAACGTGGTGATCTATACCGGCGAGATCGAGTCGCTCAAGCGCATGAAGGACGACGTGCGCGAGGTCAAGGAAGGCTTCGAGTGCGGCATCAAGCTGAAGAACTACAACGACATCAAGGAAGGCGACCAGCTCGAGGTCTTCGAGGTGAAGGAAGTGGCGCGGACGCTCTGACTTCGGCGGACGGCCCTTTCGACGAGCCCCGCCGCAGCCCGGCGGGGCTCTGCGTTTTCGGCAGGTGCAACCCATGCGACACAAACGAGCCATCCCCAACCGCAGCTACCGCGTGGCCGACCAGATCCAGCGCGATGTGGCGGAGCTCATCCGCGAGCTGAAGGATCCGCGCGTCGGCATGGTCACGATCAACAGCGTCGAGGTCTCGCCCGACTACGCGCATGCGCAGATCTATTTCTCGGTGCTGGTCGGCAGCGCCGAGGACAGTGCCGCCGCGCTCAACGAGGCCGCGGGCTTCCTGCGCAACGGCCTCTTCAAGCGGCTGCAGATCCACACGGTGCCGACGCTGCACTTTCACTTCGACCGCACGACCGAGCGCGCCGCCGACCTGTCGGCGCTGATCGCGAAGGCGAATGCCACCCGCGCCAAGGACGACTGATGCCCCCCATGCGCACGCCCCGACGCGCGCTGCACGGCGTGCTGCTGCTCGACAAGCCGCTGGGCTGGACGAGCAACGACGCCCTGCAGAAGGCCAAGGGGCTGCTGCGCGCCGAGAAGGGCGGCCATACCGGCACGCTGGACCCGCTGGCCACCGGCTTGCTGCCGCTGTGCTTCGGCGCCGCCACCAAATTCAGCCAGGTCAGCCTGGACGCCGACAAGCGCTACCGCGCGACGCTGCACCTGGGCCAGTGCACCAGCACCGGCGACCGCGAGGGCGAGGTGACCGCGGAACGCCCGCTGAGCTGCGACCGCGCCGCCATCGAGGCCGCGTGCGCGCGCTTCACCGGCCGCATCGCGCAGACGCCGCCGATGCATTCGGCGCTCAAGCACCAGGGCAAGGCGCTGTATGAATACGCACGTGCCGGCGTCGAGATCGAGCGCCCTGCGCGCACGGTGGACATTCACCGCATTCACATCGTCGGCTGGCAGTCTGCGCTGCTGGAGATCGACGTGAGCTGCAGCAAGGGCACCTACATCCGCACCCTGGCCGAGGACATCGGCCAGGCGCTGGGGTGCGGCGCGCACCTGTCGGCGCTGCGGCGCACCGGCGTCGGCGCGCTCGACGTGGCGCAGGCGGTGACGATCGATCAGCTGGCCGCGCTCGACGAATCCGCCCGCGCGGCGCTGCTGCTGCCGGCCGACGTGCTGCTGTCGGAATGGCCGGCGGTGCGCCTGCCCGATGACGAGGCCGGCCGCTTCCTGACCGGGCTGCGCCGCCGCGTGGCGCTGGCCGATGCGCCGGCCGTGCGCGTCTACGGGCCGCACCCGCGCGCCTTTCTCGGCGCCGCCCACATCACCGCCGGTGAACTGATCCCGGATCGACTTCTCAGCCCTCTCGAGGTAAGGGCCCACGAGGCCTGATCGACCACCATGACCCACCAGATCCGCAACATCGCGATCATCGCGCACGTCGACCACGGCAAGACCACGCTCGTGGACATGCTGCTGCGCCAGAGCGGCACCTTCCGCGACAACCAGCAGGTGGCCGAGCGCGTGATGGACAGCAACGACATCGAACGCGAACGCGGCATCACCATCCTGGCCAAGAACTGCGCCGTCACCTGGCAGGGCACGCACATCAACATCGTCGACACGCCGGGACACGCCGATTTCGGCGGCGAGGTCGAACGCGCGCTGTCGATGGTCGACGGCGTGGTGCTGCTGATCGACGCCCAGGAAGGCCCGATGCCGCAGACGCGCTTCGTCACCAAGAAGGCGCTGGCGCTGGGCCTCAAGCCCATCGTCGTCGTCAACAAGGTCGACAAGCCCGGCTCGCGCCCCGACTATGTGATCAACGCCGCCTTCGAGCTGTTCGACAAGCTCGGCGCCACGGAAGACCAGCTCGACTTTCCCGTCGTCTACGCCTCGGGCCTGAACGGCTGGGCGTCGCTGACCGAAGGCCAGGAAGGCGAGCAGTGGGGGCCTGACATGAGCGCGCTGTTCGACACCGTGCTGCAGCATGTGCCGGCGCACGAAGGCGACCCGGCGGCGCCGCTGCAGCTGCAGATCTCGTCGCTGGACTACTCCACCTTCGTCGGCCGCATCGGCGTGGGCCGCATCAACGCCGGCACGCTGAAGGCGCCGATGGACGTGCTGGTGATGGAGGGGCCGGACGGCCGCTCGTACAAGGGCCGCATCAACCAGGTGCAGACCTTCGAGGGCCTGGAGCGCATTGCCGCCACCGAGGCCGGCCCGGGCGAGATCGTGCTCATCAACGGCATCGCCGACATCGGCATCGGCGTCACCGTCACCAGCGTCGACAACCCCCGGCCGCTGCCCATGCTGAAGGTCGACGAGCCCACGCTGACGATGAATTTCTGCGTCAACAACAGCCCGCTGGCCGGCCGCGAAGGCAAGTACGTCACCAGCCGCCAGATCTGGGACCGGCTGCAGAAGGAGCTGCAGAGCAACGTCGCGCTGAAGGTCAAGGAATCGGGCGAGGACGGCGTGTTCGAGGTCTCGGGCCGCGGCGAGCTGCACCTGACGATCCTGCTGGAGAACATGCGCCGCGAAGGCTACGAGCTGGCCGTGGGCAAGCCGCGCGTGGTGCTGAAAGACGTGGGCGGCGAAAAGCACGAGCCGATCGAGCTCGTCACCGTCGACATCGAGGACCAGCACCAGGGCGGCGTGATGCAGGCGCTGGGCGAACGCAAGGCCGACCTCGTCAACATGGAAACCGACGGCCGTGGCCGCGTGCGGCTGGAATACCGCATCCCGGCGCGCGGGCTGATCGGCTTTTCCAACGAGTTCATGAACCTGACGCGCGGCACCGGCCTCATCAGCAACATCTTCGACGGCTACGAAGCCTACAAGGGCGAAATCGCCGGGCGCAAGAACGGCGTGCTCATCAGCATGGACGACGGCGAAATCTTCACCTACGCGCTGGGCAAGCTCGACGACCGCGGCCGCATGTTCGTCAAGGCCGGCGACCCGGTCTACGAGGGCATGATCATCGGCATCCACACGCGCGACAACGACCTCGTGGTCAATGCCACGCGCACCAAGCAGCTGACCAACTTCCGCGTGTCGGGCAAGGAAGACGCCATCAAGGTCACGCCGCCGATCGACCTGACGCTGGAATATGCGGTCGAGTTCATCGACGACGACGAGCTGGTCGAGATCACGCCCAGGAGCATCCGCGTGCGCAAGCGCTTCCTGAAGGAACACGACCGCAAGCGGGCGAGCAGGGAGGCGGCTTGAGCCGCCTCCCCGCTCGCCCGCTGCGCGGGGCATCTGGGCACCCCCTGCCCCCGCCGGGCGGGGGTTCTGTCTGGATTGACGCCCGGCCCGCTGCGCGGGCCTCTGAACACCCGTGACACACCGGCAAGGGGTCTGGCTGATGGTGCTTTGTGCGCTGATGTGGAGCATCGCGGGCGTGGTGTCGCGCTGGCTCGACTCGGCGCGCGGCTTCGAGGTCACCTTCTGGCGCAGCGCCTTCAACGCGCTGGCGCTGGTGCTGATGCTGGGCTGGCTGCGCGGCCCGGCGACGCTGTGGCGCACCATCCGCGAAGGCGATCGCGCCTTCTGGGTGTCGGCGGTGTGCTGGGCCGTCATGTATACGGCCTTCATGATGGCGCTGACGCTGACCACGGTGGCCAACGTGCTGATCACGATGGCCCTGGGCCCCCTGTTTACCGCCATCGGCGCGCGCGTCTTCCTCGGCCACCGGCTGGCGGCGCGCACCTGGGGCGCCATCGTCGTCGCCGGTCTGGGCATCGCCTGGATGTACGGCAGCGAGGTCGGGCTCGGCGGCGGCACCCACCTGCTCGGTGTGCTGGTCGCGCTGGGGGTGCCGATCGCTGCGGCCACCAACTGGACGCTGATGCAGCACCTGCACCACGGCCAGCAAGCAGGCAGCGAGCCCGCCGACATGCTGCCCGCGGTGCTGATGGGCGCCATGCTGTCGGCGCTGCTGACGCTGCCGATGGCGCTGCCGTTCTCGGCCACGCCGCACGACCTGGGGCTGCTGGGCCTGCTCGGCGTGGTGCAGCTGGCCATCCCCTGCCTGCTGGCGATGACGGTGTCGCGCGTGCTGAAGGCACCCGAGATCTCGCTGCTGGCGCTGCTGGAGGTGGTGTTCGGCGTGCTCTGGGCCTGGCTGGGTGCGGGCGAGGCGCCCAGCGTGCCGGTGCTGGGCGGCGGCGCGCTGGTGCTGGGGGCGCTGGTGGCCAACGAGCTGCTGGCCCTGCGCGCGCCGCGGCCGCTGCCGGCCCGCGCGTAGCGGCTGGCCCGGCGCGGGGCTCGATGTCTGCCGCCCACGCTCCTAGGGTCAGCCCGGGGCCGGTTGCCAGCAGGTGCGGCCTAGCATGAAGACCACAACACCGTGACCGCCATGCAACAACTCTCGGGCCTGGACGCCACGTTCCTCTACCTCGAAACCCCCGAGATGCCGATGCACGTCGGTGCCCTGCACCTGTACGAGCTGCCGGCCGGCTACAAGGGGAAGTTCGTCACCGCGGTGCGCCAGCACATCCGCGACCGCCTGCCGGCCACACCGGCCCTGCGCCGGCGGTTGTGGTGGATGCCGCTGAACATGGCCAACCCGGCCTGGGTGGATGCCGAGCCCGACCTGCGCGTGCACGTGGTGGCCGGCAGCTGTCCCAAGGGCGCGGGCCTGCCCGAGCTCGAGGCCGCGGTCTCGCGCCTGCACACCCAGCTGCTCGACCGGCAGCGGCCGCTGTGGAGATTCTTCGTCTTCGAGGGCCTGGCGCCGGGGCCGAAGGGCGAGAGGCGCGCGGCCATCTATACCCAGCTGCACCATGCCGCCGTCGATGGCCAGGCCGCCGTGGCGCTGGCCAATGCGCTGCTCGACCTCGGCCCGCAGCCGCGCCGGCTCGACCAGCGCCCGTCGCGCCGGCAGAAGGTCTTCAAGCTCGAGATGGCCGAAATGCTGCGCGGCGTGATCGCCAGCCAGGCGACCAAGATCGCCGGCATCATCCGCGAGCTGCCGTCGACCGTGGGCACGCTCAAGGACGCCGCCGCGCAGGCGATCTCGCATGCGTCGCTGCTCACCGGCCGCAAGGGCAGCGGCAACATCACGCTGGCGCCGGCCACGCCCTTCAATGTATCGGTGACCGCCGGCCGCGCCTTTGCCGCGGTGACCTTGCCGCTGCCCGCGGTGCGCGAACTCGGCCATGCCCATGACGCCACCCTCAACGAAATGGTGCTGATGCTGTGCAGCAGCGCCTTGCGCCGCCACTTCGGCAAGCGGCGGCAGCTGCCGCGCAAGTCGATGGTGGCGGCGGTGCCGATCACGCTGCGCGCCAGCGGCGACACCTCGCCCGACAACCAGGCCTCGATGAGCCTGGTCAGCCTGGGCACCCACATCGCCGACCCCGTCAAGCGCCTGGCCCACGTGAAGGCGGCCAGCGCGGCGATGAAGTCGACGATGGGCTCGCTGAAGAGCATCCTGCCGACCGACTTCCCCTCGCTGGGTGTGCCCTGGCTGCTGGAGGCCGCCACCGCGCTCTACGGCAAGGCACGCGTGGCCGACCGCATCCCGCAGGTGGCCAACCTCGTCATCAGCAACGTGCCCGGCCCGCATGTGCCGCTGTACATGGCGGGCGCGAAGATGCTGACCAACTACCCGACCTCGATCGTCGTGCACGGCCTGGCGCTCAACATCACGGTGCAGAGCTACGACCAGTCGCTGGATTTCGGCCTCATGGCCGATGCCCAGGCGCTGCCCGAGGTGCGCGAGCTGGCCGACGCCATCCGCGTCGCCTGGGACGACCTGCTGGCGCTGCCGCGATCCGGCGACCCCGACCATGCCGATGCGGCCGAGTCCCTGGTCGGGCGCGCCCAGCGCGCGGTGACGGGCGTGGTGACGGGGGCGGTGACCGGTGCCGTGGGCAAGGTGACGCAGCGTGTCGTCGGCAGCGCGATCGAGGGTGCGGTGTCGCAGGTCACCGGCCGGCTCGGCGTGCGCCCGGCCAAGAAGCCCGCGCGGCGCCGATAACATCGCCCCGGGCGGCCCCGTCGGGCGGCATGGGAAGACGATGAAGATCAGCGCCAACGGCATCACCCTCGAGGTCGACGACCAGGGCCCCGCCGGCGGGCCGCCGCTGCTGCTGATCATGGGCCTGGGCATGCAGCTGATCGCCTGGCCCCAAGAGATGGTGGCGCAGCTGGTGGCGCGCGGCTTTCGCGTCATCCGCTTCGACAACCGCGACATCGGGCTGTCGCAGCATTTCGACGGCGTCCGCACGCCCAGCGTGCCCTGGTCGGCGATGCGCTACGCCATGCACCTGAAGGTGCGTGCGCCCTACAGCCTGCGCGACATGGCGGCCGACGCCCTGGGTGTGCTCGATGCGCTGGGCATCGAGCGCGCCCATGTCTGCGGCGCATCGCTGGGCGGCATGATCGCCCAGCACCTGGCGGCCGAAAACCCGCACCGCTTGCTCAGCCTGACGCTGCTGATGACCACCGCCGGCGCGCGCAGCCTGCCGCAGCCGTCGATGGCAGTGCGCCAGGTGCTGATCAAGCGCCCCGCGGGCAACGACGCGGCCGCGGTCGTGGCGCACCTGCAGCGCGTCTTCACGGTGATCGGCAGCCCCGCCTACCCGGCCGAACCCGCGCAACTGCGGCAGCGTCTGCTGGCCTCGGTGCAGCGATCGTGGCACCCCTCGGGCACCACGCGCCAGCTGCTGGCGGTGATGGCCGACGGCGACCGCACGCCGCTGCTGGCGTCGATCCGCACGCCGACCTGCATCATCCATGGCGAGGCCGATCCGCTGATCCCGGTGGCTGCCGGCCATCACCTGGTGCAGCACGTGCGCGGCGCCACCGCCGATTTCATCCCCGGCATGGGCCACGACCTGCCCGAGCCGCTGCTGCCGCGCATCGTGGCGGGGATGGCCGAGAACGCCGCGCGCGCCTGAGGCCCGGCCGTCGTACTGGGCGCGGCCCGCGCCCGAGGCCGCCTTGCGGTCGCGATGGCCCGGCACCTACAATGCAGCATGGGTGCTGAGGGGCGCCCGCCCGCACAAGAGGCTCTCACCCTCCGTCAGACCCATCCGATCGACCTGACAGTCTTCCGTTTCGTTGGCCAAGCGCGGGATTGGCCCTCAACGAAATCCGGAGCTTGTCATGGTATCTCGCGCACCCATCCCCCGTTGCTCGTCGGCACCGCCGCTGGCCATCGTCACCGTTGCCGCGTCCGGCGCACGGGAGGCCGCATGAGCACGGGCGCATCGACGCAGCGGCGTGCCCTGTCGCGGCAGTACAAGGAGAGCGTGCGCACCATGGGCGTCTACGCGATCCGCAACACCGAATCGCAGCGTGTGGTGCTGCGGGCCAGCCTCAACCTGGAAGGCGCCATCAACCGCGACCGCTTCGAACTGCGGCTGGGCTGCCACCGCGATGTCACCTTGCAGGCCGACTGGCGGCGCCTCGGGGAGGCCGGGCTGCACTTCGAGGTGCTCGAGGCGATCAAGCCGCGGCCCGGGTCGGAGGACGATCCGCGCGAGGTGCTGGCGCTGTCGCTGGCGCTCTGGCAGGAGGAACTGCGTCAGCCGGGAGCGTCGACATGACGCCCACCGCACTCGACATCGGCCTCGCGCTGGGCGCGGCGCAGGCGCGACTGAGCCTCGAGGTCGACGAGGCCCTGGGCATGCTGCACGGCATCGCGCTGCGCGACCTGGCCCTGCTGCTGCAACTGCTGCGCTCGCCGCAGGGCACGGCGTCGCGGGCTGCCTTGTCGACGGCGCTGGGTCTGTCGTCGGCGTCCCTGGTCCGCCTGTGCCTGCCACTGGAGAAGACCGGCCTGATCGAACGGGTGCCCGGGCGGGTGGGCCTGCGTCCGGCCGGTGCGCGCGTGGCCCGCGAAGCCATGGTCACCGCCAGCGATGCCACCGACCGGGCGCTTGGCGCCGCTGGCGCCGCCGACCGCGTGCGGCTGCACGGGTTGCTGGGCGTGGTGGCAGCGCGCCCGGCGACCGCGTGCGCCAGCGGGGTGCATCCATGAGTCGGTTGCTGCGTGAACTGAAGACCCGCGCGCGGCTGCGGCTCAACGCGTCGCGCCGCGACCCCGGGGCGGCTCCGCCGAGCCCTGACGCCCGGCTGCGCGACTGCCTCCACGCGGTGTCGCGCGAGGTCGGCTTCGCTCACTGGGAGCATGCCCGCCATGTGCTGCAGGGGCTGGCCTTCGCCGGTGAGGACCAGGGCAGCTTCTGGCATGCGCCCCGTTGCAGCACCCTGCTGAGTCCCTGGTTCGCGCGGCACGAAGACGCCGCGCAGGCGCTGGCGCAGGACGCCACGCGCGTGCTGCTGCCATACCGCCGGCAGTACGTGCTGGCCGGCGACGACTTCCTGCTCGAACTGGGCCTGGACCCCGACAGCCCGCTGTGGACCGATGCGGGGCGCGACCTGGTGCGTGCTGCCGGCCGTGCAGCCTGGGAGGCGCTGGCCTGGCAGCGGCTGCGTGCCACCCGGCCGCTGCAACACACCGCCGCCGCTGCCGGGCCCGCGGTGCCATGAACCGACCGCCGATCAGCGACGCGCGCGGGCAGGGGCGAAACGAGCCGGCGCTGCCGCCGCCCGTCGGCCGCGCAGCGGGTCCCTGCGCGCACCATGTTTGCGCTGCATCGACCCATGTCGGTGCGTCATCTCGGCGAAAATGCACAGGTTTGCCGTCAACCTGCCAAGAGTCGAGTCACCGTCGATGAAATATGCATCCCACCGCACCTTCATGGAGCATGTCGCGCTCCGCAACCCGGGCCAGCCGGAATTCCTGCAGGCCGTCACCGAGGTGATGGAAAGCCTGTGGCCCTTCATCAGCGCCCATCCCAGATATGCCGAGCAGGGGCTGCTGGATCGCCTGGTCGAGCCCGAGCGCGTGATCATGTTCCGCGTCTCGTGGATGGACGACCACGGCAGCGTGCAGGTCAACCGCGGCTACCGCATCCAGCACAGCCTGGCCATCGGCCCCTACAAGGGCGGGCTGCGCTTCCACCCCTCGGTCAACCTGTCGATCCTGAAATTCCTGGCCTTCGAGCAGACCTTCAAGAATGCGCTGACCACGCTGCCCATGGGCGGCGGCAAGGGCGGGTCCGACTTCGATCCCAAGGGCAAGAGCCCGGGCGAGGTGATGCGCTTCTGCCAGGCCTTTGCCAGCGAGCTGTTCCGCCACGTCGGCGCCGATACCGACGTGCCCGCCGGTGACATCGGCGTGGGCGGGCGCGAGGTGGGCTATATCGCCGGCATGGTGAAGAAGCTCAGCAACCGCGCCGACTGCGTCTTCACCGGCAAGGGCATCTCCTTCGGCGGCTCGCTGATCCGCCCCGAGGCCACCGGCTACGGCACCGTCTACTTTGCGCAGGAGATGCTCGAGCGCCAGGGCCTGGGCTTCCAGGGCCTGCGCGTCAGCGTCTCGGGCTCGGGCAACGTGGCGCAGTATGCGGTCGAGAAGGCGATGGCGATGGGCGCCAAGGTGGTCACGGTGTCCGATTCCAGCGGCACCGTGGTCGACGAAGCCGGCTTCACCCCGGCCAAGCTGGCCGAACTGATGGAGGTGAAGAACCACCTCTACGGCCGCGTCGACGACTACGCCCGGCGCGTGGGTGCCAGCTTCCAGCCCGGCGTGCGCCCCTGGCAGGTGCCGGCCGACGTGGCGCTGCCCTGCGCCACGCAGAACGAACTGGACGGCCACGATGCGCAGACGCTGGTGAAGAACGGCGTCAAGTGCGTCGCCGAAGGCGCCAACATGCCGTCGACGCTGGATGCCATCAAGGTCTTCGAGGAATCGCGCGTGCTCTACGCGCCCGGCAAGGCCAGCAACGCCGGTGGCGTGGCCACCTCGGGCCTGGAGATGACGCAGAACGCCATGCGCCTGGCCTGGGACCGCGATGAGGTCGATAGCCGCCTGCACGGCATCATGCGCAGCATCCACGAGGCCTGCGTGCGCCATGGGCAGCGCCCCGATGGCCGCATCAGCTACGTCGACGGCGCCAATGTGGCCGGCTTCGTCAAGGTGGCCGATGCCATGCTGGCGCAGGGCGTGATCTGAGCATCGTCGACGAGGGCGGTGGCCGCGCGCTGCGACAATGCCGCGCATGTCCATCGCCCCGTCCCCGTGGCGCCTGTCCGTCGCGCCCATGCTCGACTGGACCGATCGCCACTGCCGCTATTTCCACCGGCTGATCACGCGCCGCACGCGGCTGTATACGGAGATGGTCACGACCGGCGCGCTGCTGCACGGCGACGTGCCGCGGCACCTGGACTTCAACCCCGAGGAGCACCCGGTCGCGCTGCAGCTCGGCGGCAGCGAACCCGATGACCTGGCCGCCTGCGCGAAGCTGGCCGAACGCTGGGGCTACGACGAGGTCAACCTCAACTGCGGCTGCCCGAGCGAGCGTGTGCAGCGCGGTGCCTTCGGCGCCTGCCTGATGGCCGAGCCGCAGCTGGTGGCAGACGGCCTGAAAGCCATGCAGGACGCGGTGGCGATCCCGGTGACGGTCAAGCACCGCATCGGCATCGACCGCGTCGAGTCCTACGACTTCGTGCGCGACTTCGTCGGCACGCTGTCGCACCGCGCCGGCGTGCGGGTCTTCATCGTGCATGCGCGCAACGCCTGGCTGCAGGGCCTGTCGCCGAAGGAAAACCGCGAGGTGCCGCCCTTGCGCTACGAGCTGGTGCACCGGCTCAAGCGCGACTTCCCCGCGCTCACCATCGTCGTCAACGGCGGCATCGCCACGCTGGCGCAGATCGACGAGCAGCTGCAGCATGTCGACGGTGTGATGGTCGGCCGCGAGGCCTACCACAACCCCTGGCTGATGGCCGCCTGGGATGCGCGTTATTTCGGCGATGCGCCGCCGGCCACCGACCGGCTGGCGGTCGAGCGTGCGATGGTCGCCTACCTGCAGCGCCAGGCCACCGCCGGCGTGCCCTGGGCACATGGCGCGCGCCACATGCTGGGCCTGTGGCATGGCCAGCCCGGGGCGCGGCACTGGCGCCGGGTGTGGTCCGACCACCAGCTCAAGGGCGAGGCGCCGGCGGCCGTGCATGCGCTGGCGCATCGGCAGACCCGAATGGACCCGAACCAGGACGCGAACAGGAGCGAGGCGATGGCATGACGAACAACGTGCTGGGCATCATCGGCGGCAGCGGCCTGTATGACCTGCCGGGCCTGACCGATACGCGCTGGGTGGCGGTCGACACGCCCTGGGGCTCGCCGTCGGACCAGCTCTTCCGGGGCCGGCTGGGTGATGCGGAACTGGTCTTCCTGCCGCGCCACGGCCGCGGCCACCGCATTCCGCCCAGCGAGGTCAACTACCGCGCCAACATCGCGGCGCTGAAGATGCAGGGCGTGACCGACGTGCTCAGCCTGTCGGCCGTGGGCGGACTGCGTGCCGACCTGCCGCCGGGCACCTTCGTCGTGATCGACCAGTTCATCGACCGCACCTTTGCGCGCGACAAGAGCTTCTTCGGCACCGGGCTGGTGGCGCATGTGTCGATGGCGCACCCGGTGTGCCCGCGGCTGGGCGACCATGTGCAGGCCACGCTGGCCGCGCGCGGCGTGCCGCACGTGCGCGGCGGCACCTACCTGGCGATGGAAGGGCCGCAGTTCAGCACGCTGGCCGAATCGCAGCTGTACCGCGGCTGGAACTGCAGCGTCATCGGCATGACCAACATGCCCGAGGCCAAGCTCGCGCGCGAGGCCGAGCTGTGCTACTGCAGCGTGGCCATGGTGACCGATTTCGACTGCTGGCACCCGGGCCACGACGCGGTGACGGTCGACGCCATCATCCGCGTGCTGCTGGCCAATGCCGAACAGGCCAGGGGCGTGGTGGCCCGGCTGGCCGGCACGGTGGCGGCCGATGCGCAAGGCGCCGGCTGCGGCTGCCGCACGGCGTTGCAGCATGCGCTGATCACCGCGCCCGATGCGCGCGACCCGGCCCTGGTGCAGCGCCTGCGCGCGGTGGCCGGCCGCGTGCTGGGCGATTGATCCGATGCGCGTCGACGGCCGTCCGATGCGCACCCTGTGGCCGGCGCCCGGCCGCGACGCGCTCTTCGTCATCGACCAGCGCGCGCTGCCGCACCGGCTGGCGGTGGCGCGGCTGGACGACGCGGCCGCGGTGCACCGGGCCATCCGCGACATGTGGGTGCGCGGCGCGCCGCTGATCGGCGCCAGCGCCGCCTACGGCCTGGCGCTGCAGATGAACGTGGCCGCAGACGACGCGGCGCTCGAGTCATCGGCGCAATGGCTGAAGCAGGCGCGGCCCACGGCCGTCAACCTGGCCTGGGCGCTGGACCGCTTGCTGGCGGTGCTGCGGCCGTTGCCGCCCGCGGCGCGGCGTGATGCCGCGTGGGCCGAAGCCGCCGCCATCGCCGAGCACGACGTGGCCGTCAATGCCGCCATCGGCCGCCACGGCCTGGCGCTGCTGCAGGCCATCGCCGCGAAGAAGGGCGGGGCGAGCGTCAACGTGCTGACGCACTGCAATGCCGGCTGGCTGGCCACCGTGGACTGGGGCACCGCCACGTCGCCGATCTACCAGGCCCATGCGCTGGGGTTGCCGCTGCATGTGTGGGTGGACGAGACGCGGCCGCGCAACCAGGGCGCCAGCCTGACGGCCTGGGAACTGGGCCAGGAGGGCGTGCCGCACACGGTGATCGCCGACAACGCCGGCGGCCACCTGATGCAGCATGGCCAGGTCGACCTCGTCATCGTCGGCTGCGACCGCGTCAGCGCGCGCGGCGATGTCTGCAACAAGATCGGCACCTACCTGAAGGCGCTGGCGGCGCACGACAACGGCGTGCCCTTCTACGCCGCCATGCCCACCAGCACGCTGGACCGGTCGCTGCACGACGGCCTGGCCGAGATCCCGATCGAGGAGCGCAGCGCGCGCGAGGTGACGCACCTCGCCGGCCGCAATGCCGCCGGCGAGGTGGTCGAGGTGCAGCTCGTGCCCGACGGCAGCACGGCCGCCAACCCGGCTTTCGACGTCACGCCGGCGCGGCTGGTGAGCGGGCTGATGACCGAATTCGGCGTCGTCGCCGCCGATGCGGATGCGCTGCGCACGCTGGGGGAGGGTGCATGACCGAGAGCGACCTGCGCACCGCGATGCTGGCCGCGCTGCGCCGGCTGGACACCGCCGGGCTCAACCGCGGCAGCACCGGCAACCTCAGCCACCGCTGCGGCGAAGGCCTGCTGATCACGCCCACCGGCATGGGCGCCGACGACATCGCGCCCGAAGACCTGGTCTGGCTGGGTTTCGACGGCACCCGGCGCGGGCGCCTGAAGCCGTCGTCGGAATGGCACTTCCACCAGGCGCTGTACCGCGCGCGGCCCGAGCTGCACGCCATCGTGCACACGCATGCCACGTTTGCCACCGCGCTGGCGTGCCTGCGGCGCGAGCTGCCGGCCTTCCACTACATGGTGGCGGTGGCCGGCGGCGACAGCGTGCGCTGCGCGCCCTATCGCCTGTTCGGCACCGAGGCCTTGTCGGACGCGGTGGTCGAGGCCATGCACGAACGCAAGGCCTGCCTGCTGGCCACGCATGGCGTGGTCAGTGCCGGCGCCACGCTGCGCGAGGCGATGAAGGTCATGACCGAGATCGAGTCGCTGTGCCAGACCTACCTCGCCGCGCTGGCGGTGGGGGAGCCCGCCTTGCTGTCGGGCGCCGAGATGGCCGCGGTGATCGAGAAATTCCGCGGCTACGGGCAGGGGCCGGTGGCGGCCGCCGATCCGGCCTGATTCAAGCGCCGATCGACGGCTGGGCGGACGGCCGGGTGGATGGCCAGGTCGCCAGCAGCACGCCGGCCAGCGCCATCGCGAAGGCGACGCCGTGCAGCGCCGTGAAGGGCTCGCCCAGCACGACCACGCCGATGGCCGCGGCGCTGACCGGCAACATGACCGAAAACACGCCGGCACGCGGCGCCGGCACCTGCTGCAGGCCCTTCATCCACAGCCACACCGTCACCATGCTGGCGGCCAGCGCATAGAAGACGAGCAGGGCCCAGGTGGCGGGCCGCACGGCCGTGAAGTCGAACGACAGCGCCTGCCACAGCCCCAGCGGCGTCACCAGCGCCAGGCCCCACAGGTTGATGAGCGCGCTGATGCGCCGCGGGCTCACGTTGCCGGTGAGCCGCTTGCCGATCACCACGTAGCAGGCCTCGCACAGCACCGCGCCCATCAGCAGCGCAAAACCCAGCGGCGAGACCGCGCTGGTGGCGTCGCCCTGCGACTTGGCCAGCGCCAGCATGGCGATGCCCGAGGCCGCGCAGGCGATCGCCAGCCATACCCGCGGCGTGATGCGCTCGCGCAGAAACAGCCACGACAGCAGCGCCACCGCGGCCGGGATGCCTGCCATCGCGACGCCGGCGGCCACCGCCGAGCTCAGCAGCACGCCATAGAGCATGCAGATGCTGAAGAGGAAGTTGCCGAGAAAGCTCTCCCAGAACAGCAGCCAGCGGTCGTGGCGCGACAGCGGCGCCTCGGCCGGCGTGCGCTTCACCCAGTGCAGCATCGCCACCGCGGCGATGCCGAAGCGCAGCCAGGCCAGCAGGAAGACCGGCAGCACCGCCACCAGCAGCTTGGACAGGCCGACATAACTGCCCACCAGCGCCATGCTGGCGGCCAGGCAGGCGTAGGCGGCGAGCGGAACCGGAGAACTCAGAACTTCACCACCACCGAGGCGCCGAGCAGCTGGTTGCTCTTGCGGTAGCCCTTCGGATCGAGGCCGCTCTGCGTCATGAAGACCGGCTGGCTGGCGCCGTCGTGGCGGAACTCCAGCTTGAAGATGGTGTTCTCGTCGTAGAGGTAGTTCATGGCCAGGGCCAGCGCCCAGCGGTTGCTGCCCACGCTCTCGCCCTTGGCGAAGCTGCCGTCGTCGAGCAGGCCGCGGCCGATGCCGTTGAGGCCGTCGTCGTAGCTGTAGCCCAGCAGGCCGCCGCCGTTCCTCGCATTGCGCACATAGTCGGCGCGCAGCACGCTTTCCAGCCGCGGCGTGATCTTGTAGCCCACGGTGGTGGACAGGCCCCACCAGCGGGCGTCGCGCAACTGGCCGTCGCTGTTGAAGATGGCGGCACCCTTCTGCTGGCCGTAGCTGACCTGGCCGAAGACCGACCAGTCGCCGCGCACGAAATAGGCGTCGAATTCCAGCAGGTGGGCCATGGTGGCCTTGCCGGCGCCGTCGAAGCCGGTTTCCTCGAAGACCGGGTTGCCGTCGGCGTCGGGCATGCCGGTGTCGCGCATCCAGGTGCCGTCGGCGGCAAAGTTGGCCAGGCGCCCGTGCAGCCCGGTGAAGCCGAAGCCCTCGAACTCGCCCTTGGAATAGTCGACGCGGTAGACCAGCGCCGGCGACTTGTGGCCCGCGGGGTTGCGCGCGGTATTGACGTTGGCCAGGCCGACGCGGCTCCACCACTTGCCGCGCGTGATCTCGAGCGCGGCACCGGTGTAGGCGGTGGGCGCCATGGTGTCGAACAGCAGGTTGTGCGTGATGAGCTTGTTGTCCCAGGGCATGGTGTATTCGTAGCCCGTCCAGTCGGGGATCTGGCCGACCCACAGCCGCGTCTGCAGGTCGGTCAGCGGCACCGAGACGCTGGCCTCGTGCACGATCGAGCCGTTGAACAGCGCGCCGGTGCCGCGCTCGGGCGCCAGCGTCAGCCGCCACTTGGTGCCGCTGTCGGTCTCCTTCTGCAGGTCGAGCACGGCCATGCCGAAGTACGAGTTGTCGTAGGTGTAGCGCGCGTCGCCGTTGTTCAGCAGCACGAAGCCGGCGTTGTCCTGGCGGCGGTTCCAGATGAAGGTGGGATCGATCTGGCCGCTGATGGTCAACCCCTTGAGCCCCTGGTCGGCAAAGTTGTCCTGCAGGGCTTCGGCCTTGATGGTCACGCGGTTGAGCTCGCGCACCTGGTCGGGCGTCATGCCCCACTGGGCCGCAGGCCCTGCCTGCCTGGCCTGGCCGGGCTGCGCGGCGGCGGGCGTCGCGGTCTTCAGCTGCTGCTCGAGTTGCTGCATGCGGTCCTTCAGCGCCTGCAGTTCCTTCAGCAGTTCGGCATTGCTCTGCGCCAGCGCCGGGAACGAAGCCGCGGCGGCGAGAGCGATCGCGGTGGGGGCCAGGATCTTCATCGGGTTCTCCTCGGGGTGTGAGCTCTTGGGTGAAAGATCAGTCGCGCGTCCTACTCGCGCGCTGCGGCGGCGATTTCCTGCGCGCGCCGGCGCTCGGCGCGTGCGATCAGGTAGCTGGCGACGGCGACGCCGACGGCGACGACGGCGACGGTGATCGCGGCCACGGCATTGACGCTGGGGTTCAGGCCCAGGCGCGCGCGGCTGAAGATGACCAGCGGCATCGTCGTCGATCCGGGGCCGGAGAGAAAGGCCGACAGCACGACGTCGTCGAGCGAGATGGTGAAGGTCAGCAGCCAGGCCGAGGCCATCGACTGCGCGATCATCGGCAGCGTCACCAGCCAGAAGACCTGGACCGGGCGCGCGCCGAGGTCCATCGCCGCCTCCTCGAGCTGCGGGTTGAGGTCCTGCAGCCGCGCCTGCACCACCACGGTGGCATAGGCCACGCCGACCAGCAGGTGGCCGATCCAGATGGTGGCCAGGCCGCGCTCGGGGAAGCCCAGGCTGCGCTGCACCGACACCAGCATCAGCAGCAGCGACAGCCCGACCACCACCTCGGGCATCACCAGCGGCGCATTGACCATGCCGCTGAACAGCGTGCGACCGGCAAAGCGCCGGTATTTGACGAGCGCGAAGGCCGCCAGCGTGCCCAGCACCACGGCGCCGCAGGCCGTCATCAGTGCGATCTTCAGGCTCAGCCACAGGCCCGACAGCAGCTCGCGGTCGCCGGCGAGCTGCACGTACCACCGGAGCGTGAAGCCGCGCCAGACATTGGGCAGCGGCGAATCGTTGAACGAATAGACGACCAGCGCGACGATGGGCAGGTAGAGGAACAGGTAGCCCGCCGACAGCCAGCCGCGGCCGAACCAGCGGTTGAAGGCGACCGAGGTGCCTCGGCTCATCGCTGCTGCTCCTGCGCTTCGGCCTGGTATTTGTTGAAGATCGCCAGCGGCACGATGATGAGCAGGATCATCACCACCGCCACCGTCGAGGCCATCGGCCAGTCGTTGTTGCTGAAGAATTCGTCCCACAGCACGCGGCCGATCATCAGCGTCTCGGGGCCTCCCAGCAGCTCGGGGATGACGAATTCGCCGACGCAGGGGATGAAGACCAGCATCGAGCCGGCGATGATGCCGGCCTTGGACAGCGGCACCGTCACCTTCCAGAAGGCCACCCACGGCGTGGCGCCGAGGTCGGCCGCGGCCTCGAGCAGCCGCAGGTCCATCTTGGCCAGGTTGCCGTACAGCGGCAGCACCATGAAGGGCAGGTAGGTGTAGGTCATGCCCAGCACCAGCGAGAACGGCGTGTGCATCAGCTGCCCCGGCGCCGGCACCAGCCCGGCGCCGGCCAGCAGATGCGCCGCACCGCTGGCCTGCAGCAGCTCGGCCACCCAGCCGCCGTCGGTCAGCAGGCCGCGCCAGGCATAGACGCGCAGCAGGAAGCTGGTCCAGAACGGCAGCATCACCAGCATCAGCAGTGCCGGCTGCACCGAGGCCTTGGCGCGCGCCATGAAATAGGCGAAGGGGTAGCCGATCAACAGGCACAGCAGCGTGGTGGCGGCGGCATATTTCAGGCTCGACAGGTAGGTCCTGATGTAGAGCGGATCCTCGGCCAGGAAGAGGTAGTTGCCGAGCTTCACCGACAACTGCAGCACGCCGTCCTGCAGCGTCAGCAGGTCCTTGAAGACCACGTTCTCCATCTCGGAGACGCTGATCTTCAGCACGATGAAGAAGGGCAGCAGGAAGAACAGCAGCAGGAACAGGTAGGGCGCCCCGATCACCAGGCGGCGGCCGCTGAAGAGCCTGCGCAACGTGACCATGTCAGCCGCCAACGCCGCGACGCGGCACCCGATCGGCATGAACCAGCCGCAACCAAGCGACCGCCGCGGAACCGGCTTTGCCGGGCCGCTGGCGGTGCCCCCCTGGGGGCCGAGCCCGGACGGTATCCGTCCAGTGGACGGATACTGCCTGGCGAGGAATCGGCCGCTTGCGGCCGATGCGCCCTGCAAGGGAGGCGCCGAAGGCGCTTCGGGGGGAGGTCATGTCACTGGGTGAGCACGACCTGGGCCGAGCGCGACCAGTGCGCCCACACCGCGTCGCCCCAGGTGAATTCGTCGTCGCGATGGCGCTGGGTATTGGCCACGCTGACCTTCAGCATCAGCCCGCTGGCCAGCTTCAGGTGGTAGACGGTGAAGCTGCCGAAATAGGACAGCTCCTGGATCGTGCCCGGCACGCGGTTGAAGGCGTCGCCGGCGGGCTGGTGGCGGCTGAGGTGGATCTTCTCCGGCCGCAGCGCCACCGTGACGGCCATGCCCTCGGTGCCGGTGATGCCGTGGCCCACATAGTGGCGGCAGTCGGCGCAGTCGATCACCACGTGGTCCGGCGCGTCGACCTCGAGCCGGCCGTCCATCAGGTTGACGTTGCCGATGAAGTCGGCGACGAAGCGCGTCGCCGGCGTCTCGTAGATCGCGCCCGGCGCGCCCACCTGCAGGAAGCGGCCCTCGCTCATCACGGCGATGCGGTTGGCCATCGTCATGGCCTCTTCCTGGTCGTGCGTGACCATGACGCAGGTCACGCCCACGCGCTCGATGATGTTGACGAGCTCGATCTGCGTCTGCTCGCGCAGCTTGCGGTCCAGCGCGCCCAGCGGCTCGTCCAGCAGCAGCAGCTTGGGCTCCTTGGCCAGGCTGCGCGCCAGCGCCACGCGCTGCTGCTGCCCGCCCGAGAGCTGGTGCGGCTTGCGGCGGGCAAACCGGGCCAGCTGCACGAGGTCGAGCATGCGGTCCACGCGCTGCGCCACGGCATCCTTCGGCAGGCCTTCGCGCTTGAGGCCGAAGGCCACGTTGTCCCACACCGACAGGTGCGGGAACAGCGCATAGCTCTGGAACATCATGTTGATCGGCCGCTCGTAGGGCGGCACGTCGGCCAGGTCCTGCCCGCCGAGCACGATGCGGCCCGAGGTCGGCGCCTCGAAGCCGGCCAGCATGCGCAGCAGCGTGCTCTTGCCGCAGCCCGACGAGCCCAGCAGCGCAAAGATCTCGCCCTGCCGGACGTCGAGGTCGACATGGTTGACCGCGACGAAGCCGCCGAAGTCCTTGACGACGTCGCGGATCTGCAGGAAGGCCGGGTCCGCCGCCGCCGGCGCCGCCGCCGTGTCGACCATCAGAGGCCGGTCTTGAAGCCGGTGTAGGTGCGCGTCATCAGGCGCCGCAGGTCGTTGTTCAGCGACTCGGGCGGCATCATGCGTGCCAGGTCGGCCGGTGCCAGGAAGACGGAGGGATTGGACGCGACCTCGGGCTTGACGAACTTCTTCGACTCGGTATTCGGGTTGGCGTAGAAGACCTTGTTGGTCAGCGACGCGTGCACCTCGGGGCGCAGGATGTAGTTGATGAACTTGTGCGCATTGCCCGGGCGCGGCGCATCGGCGGGGATGACCATGACGTCGAAGAACAGCAGCCCGCCGGTCTTGGGCAGCGTGGCCTGGATGTTGTGGCCGGTCTTGCCGTCGATGGCGCGCTGGCGCGCGATGTTGATGTCGCCCGACCAGCCCAGCGCCAGGCAGATGCTGCCGTTGGCCATGTCGTTGATATAGCCCGACGAGCTGAAGAGCGTGATGTGCGGCCGCACGCTGCGCAGCAGCGCCGCAGCGGCGCCGTAGTCCGACGGGTTCTTGCTGAACGAGGGCTTGCCCAGGTAGTGCAGCGCCGCCGGCACCACCTCGGAGGCCGAGTCGAGGAAGCTCACGCCGCAGCTCTTGAGCTTGCTGATGTATTCGGGCTTGAAGACCAGGTCCCAGGTGTTGTCGGGCATCGGCGTGCTGCCGAGCGCCGCCTTCACCTTGTCGACATTGATGCCGACGGTGGTGAAGCCCCACATCCAGTTGACCATGTATTCGTTGCCGGGGTCCATCACCGCCAGCTGGCGCTGCACCGCGGGGTCGAGGTTCTTCAGGTTGGGCACCTGCGCCTTGTCGATCTTGCGCAGCAGGCCGCCGTCGATCTGCAGCTTGGCCCAGTGCGACGAGGGAATCACGATGTCGTAGCCCGTCTTGCCGGCCACCAGCTTGGCGTGCAGGATCTCGTTGTTGTCGAAGTTGTCGTAGCGGACCTTGATCCCCGTCTCCTTTTCGAAGTTGCGGATCGTGTCTTCGGCGATGTAGTCGGACCAGTTGTAGACGTTGAGAACCTTGTCCTCCTCCTGGGCACTGGCACCGAGGGCAGCGAGGGCCAGCGCGGCTGCGGTCAGCACGGCGGCGGGGCGGGACGTCACGCTCATGAAGGAACCTCCGGAGTGGGGCAGGGGGGAAATGGGTCCGAAACGGCTGGGAGTCTAGTCATCTGCCCGGTCACGACAGCCAGCCGCGTGCCTGCAGGTCGGCCAGTGTCAGATCCAGGCAGCGGCGGATCAGCGCCACCATCTCGTCGATCTGCGCCCGCGTGATGACCAGCGGCGGCGCGATGATCATGCGGTCGCCGACGGCGCGCATGATCACGCCCTCGCGGAAGCAGTGGCCGCGGCAGAGCATGCCGACTTCCAGCGCGGGGTCGAAATCGGTGCCGAGGCCGTCGCGCGACTTGCCGTTGACCAGCTGCAGCGCGCCCATCAGCCCGCAGGTCTCGGCCTGGCCGACCAGCGGGTGCCCGGCCAGTTCGGCGTAGCGCTGGGCCAGGTAGGGCCCGACGTCGTCGTGCACATGCTGCACCAGGCCCAGCTGCTGGATGAGCCGGATATTGGCCACGCCCACGGCGCAGGCCACCGGGTGGCCGCTGTAGGTATAGCCGTGGGCGAACTCGCCGCCCTGCTCGATCAGCACGCGCGCGATGCGGTCGCCGACCATCACGCCGCCCAGCGGCACGTAGCCGCTGGTCACGCCCTTGGCGAAGGTCATCAGGTCGGGGCGGAAGCCGAAGGTCTCGCAGCCGAACCAGGCGCCGGTGCGGCCGAAGCCGCAGATCACCTCGTCGCTGACGACCAGCACGCCGTACTGGTCGCAGATGCGCTGGATCTCGGGCCAGTAGGTGGCCGGCGGGATGATCACGCCGCCGGCGCCCTGCACCGGCTCGCCGATGAAGGCGGCCACGTTGTGCGCGCCGAGTTCGAGGATCCTGTCCTCCAGCCAGCGCGCGGCCACGAGCCCGAACTCGTCCTTCGACATCCCCTGGCCGAGTTCCCGCCAGCAGGGCTGTTCGATGTGCACGATGCCGGGAATGGGCAGCCCGCCCTGCGCGTGCATGCCGCTCATGCCGCCCAGCGAGGCGCCGGCCATGGTGCTGCCGTGGTAGGCGTTGCGGCGGCTGATGATGACCTGGCGCTGCGGCTGCCCCAGGATGTCCCAGTAGCGGCGCACCATGCGCACCACGGTGTCGTTGCCCTCGGAGCCCGAGCCGCCGAAGAAGACGCGGCTGAACTGCGGCGGCGAGACCTCGGCCAGCAGTTCGGCGAGCTCGATCGCCGGTGTCGTGGCGGTCTGGAAGAAGGCGTTGTAGAAGGGCAGCTGCTGCAGCTGCCTCGTCGCCGCGTCCACCAGCGAGCGCTGGCCGTAGCCGACATTGACGCACCACAGGCCGCTCATGGCGTCGAGGACCTTGTGCCCGTCGCTGTCCCAGAGGTAGATGTTGTCGGCGCGCGTGATGATGCGCGCGCCGCGGGCCGCCAGGCCCTGGTGGTCGGTGAAGGGGTGCAGGAAGTGCGCCGCGTCGGCGGACTGCCAGTCCTGGGTGCTTCGCTGGGCGATGGGCCCGGGGGCGGGCGCAGTGCTCTGGTTCGTGGTCATCGTGCGCTCCTCAGACATGCAGCAAGAGGTGTTCCCGCTCCCAGGGCGAGATGACCTTCATGAATTCGGCGTATTCGATCTCCTTGATCTCGGTATAGACGGTGACGAAGCCTTCGCCCAGCACGCTGGCCAGGTCGGCCTCTTCGCGCAGCAGCGCCAGCGCCTCGCCCAGGCTGCGCGGCAGCTGGTAGTCGCCGAGGTAGGCGTCGCCCTTGCACTCGGCACTGGGCTCGATGCGGTTCTTGATGCCCAGCCAGCCGCAGGCCAGCGTGGCGGCCAGCGCCACATAGGGGTTGGCGTCGGCGCCGATGACGCGGTTCTCGACGCGCCGCGCCTGCGGCGGTGCCACCGGGCTGCGGATGCCCACGGTGCGGTTGTCGGTGCCCCACTGGATGTTGATCGGCGCCGCCGTGAAGCGCGCCAGCCGCCGGTAGCTGTTGACGTAGGGCGCGAACAGCGCCATCGCCGCCGGGATATATTTCTGCAGCCCGCCGATATACCAGAAGAACTCGCGGCTGGGCGTGCCGTCGGCATTGCTGAAGATGTTGCCGCCGTCGGCCTTGCGCACCACGCTCTGGTGCACATGCATGGCGCTGCCGGGCTCGCCGGCGATCGGCTTGGCCATGAAGGTGGCGAACATGTCGTGGCGCAGCGCCGCCTCGCGCACGGTGCGCTTGAAGAGGAAGACCTCGTCGGCCAGCCCCAGCGGGTGCGCGTGGAAGAAGTTGATCTCCATCTGCCCCGCGCCCACCTCGTGGATGAGGGTGTCGACGTTGAGCTCCATCTTCTCGCAGTAGGCGTAGACGTCCTCGAACAGCGGGTCGAATTCGTTGACGGCGTCGATCGAATAGGCCTGACGCGAGGTCTCGGCGCGGCCGCTGCGGCCGATCGGGGGCTTGAGCGGCACGTCGGGGTCGGTGTTGCGCGCCACCAGGTAGAACTCGAGCTCGGGCGCCACCACCGGCGACCAGCCCTCGGCGTCGTAGAGCTCGCACACGCGGCGCAGCACCGACCGCGGCGCATAGGGCACGAGCTGCCCGTCGCGGTCGTAGCAGTCGTGGATGACCTGCGCCGTGGGGTCGGTGGCCCAGGGCACGATGCGCACCGTGCTCGGGTCGGGGCGCAGGTGCATGTCGCGGTCGGTGGGGCTGATGACGTCGTAGTACGGCCCCTCCTCGGGGAATTCACCGGTCACGCCCAGCGCCACCGTCACCTCGGGCAGCCGCATGCCGCGGTCCTCGGTAAATTTCTCGCGCGGCAGGATCTTGCCGCGCGCCACGCCGGTGAGGTCGGGCACCAGGCATTCGATCTCGGTCACGCGGTGTTTGTCGAGCCACTGTTCGAGCTCGCTGAAGGTGAGGGTTTCTCTGGCGTTCATGGTCGGTTCTTCGTGCTGGATGGGCCACGGCCGTCGGCGTGTCGGGCACGCGGGGCCGCCGGGTGGCGCGGCATGCGGGCCGCGCGCCAGGGCTTCAGCCGGGCAAGGGGCCGCGCACGCGGTCGCGGTGGTTGCGCAAGGCCTCGCCGAAGGCCTGCAGGATGCACATCGAGACCGCGTTGCCGGCCGCCTGCCATTCCGGGTGCCACTGCACCGCCAGCTGGAAGGCACCGGCCGCGCCATCGATCGAGAAGGCCTCGACCAGCCCGTCGGCCGCGGTGGCCTCGATGCGCAGCCCTGGCGCCAGCCGCGCCAGGCCCTGGCCGTGCACCGAATTGACCTCGAAACCGGCGCCCAGGCCGATGCGCTCGAGCCAGCCGCCGGGCTGCACCGCCACCGCGTGCGCGGGGCCGTACTGCACCGCGGCGGGCCGGCCCTGCGGCGCACGGTGGTCGGCATAGCGCCCGAGCGGACCCGAGGCGTGGTGCACCGCCTGGTGCAGCGTGCCGCCGAGCGCCACGTTGGCCTCCTGCGCGCCGCGGCAGATGGCCAGCAGCGGCAGGCCGCGCGCCACCAGCCGGCGGATCAGCGGCAGCGTCCAGTCGTCGCGCATCGGGTCCAGCGGCAGCGTGGGGTCGCGCACCGGTTCGTCGAAATGCGACGGGTGGACGTTGGATGCCGAGCCGGTGAGCAGCACGCCGTCGGCAAGGTCGAGCAGCGCGTCGAGCTCGCCGGCGTCGGCGCGCGGCACCACCAGCGGCAGGCCGCCGGCCAGGCGCACGGCGTCGACATATTTGCGCCCGACGACATGGAAGGGGTGCTCGCCGAGCTGCTTGTTGCAGGCCGGCACCAGCACCAGCGGGGGCCGCGCCGGCGTCGAGACGGGGGGATGGGTGTCCGTCGTCATCGCCCGAGCATATCGCGCAGCCGGTACCAGGCCATGCCCAGCACCAGCGTCGGCGTGCGCAGCCAGCGCCCGCCGGGGAAGGGCCGGTGGCGCAAACGGGCGAAGACATCGAAGCGCGAGGTGTCGCCGGCGATCGCCTCGGCCACCAGCCGGCCGGCCAGCCCGGTCAGCGCCAGCCCATGGCCCGAGAAGCCCTGCAGGTGGTAGACATTGCCGCCGCTGCGGCCGAAATCGGGCGCCCGGTTTCTCGTGATGTCGACGAAGCCGCCCCAGGCATGGCTGATGCGCACGTCGCGCAGCTGCGCAAAGGTCGCCACCATGCGCCGGCGCATGCTCGCGGCCAGGTCGGCCGGCGTCACCGTGCTGTAGCTGACGCGCCCGCCATACAACAGCCGGTGGTCGGCGGTGGGGCGGAAATAGTCGAGCACGAAATCGGTGTCGCACACCGCCGAGCGCGACGGGATCAGGCTGTCGATCAGCGCCGGCGGCAGCGGCTCGCTGCAGGCGATGTAGGTGCCGGCGGGCATGATGCGCGCCTCCAGCGCCGGGGCGATGCCCTGCAGGTAGACATTGCCGGCCAGCAGCACCTGGTCGGCGCTGACGGTGCCGGTGGCCGTCACCAGCTGCGGCTGGGCGCCGGGTCGCAGCGCCTGCACCGGCGTGTGCTCGCACAGACGCGCGCCGGCGGCGGCCGCGGCGGCGGCGATCCCGCGCGCATATTTCAGCGGGTGCAGGTGCCCCGACTGCGGGTCGTGGATGGCGCTGTGATACCGCTCGCTGGCGATCCAGCGCGGCCGCTCGGCCGGCGGGATGCGCAGCAGCGGGTAGCCGTAGACCCGCTCGATGCGGTCCGCCCACGCGGCCAGTGCCGCGCCCTTGCGTGCGCTCGTGGCCACGCCGAGGAAGCCGTCCTGCCACTCGCAGTCGATGTCGTGATCGGCCATGCGCTGGCGCAGCAGGTCCAGCGCCTCGAGGCTCATCGCCCACACGCGCCGGGCGTCGTCGAGCCCGAGCTGGCGCTCGATTTCCTCCGGGTCGCAGGCCAGGCCGTGGATGGCCTGGCCGCCATTGCGGCCGCTGGCGCCCCAGCCGATCTCGCGCGCTTCCAGCAGCAGCACGCGGCGGCCGGCGGCGGCCAGGTCCAGCGCCGCCGACAGCCCGGCCAGCCCGCCGCCGACGATGGCCACGTCGCAGCGGGCATCACCGTCCAGCGGCGCGAATGCCGGCAAGCGCGGCGCGGTGGCGGCGTAGTAAGAGTCCTTGGCGAGATCCTGGTCGATGGCCAGCAGGCGCATGGGATGGGGGCGGGCAGCGCCTGCAGTCTAAAGGCCGGCAGGGCCTGCGCAGCGAAGCGCCGGGACCGCGGCGCCATGGCCGCAGGCGCTGGCGGCGGCGCGCGGGCAGGGCACACTCGGCGCCGATCCGGATGGCCGCTCGACCGGCCCGGCAACGCATGAAACCCATCCTCATCCTGCAGCACCTCAGCGCCGACGGGCCGGCCTATTTCGGCACCTGGTTGCAGCGCCAGGGCGTGCCGGTCGAGGTGCGCAACACCGAGGCCGGCGACGCCTACCCCGGGCACCTGCGCGACCATGCCGCGCTGGCCGTGCTGGGCGGCGAGATGAGCGCCAACGACCCGCTGCCCTCGCTGCGCCGGGCCGAGGACCTGATCCGCCAGGCCATCGCCGCGGGGCAGCCGGTGATCGGCCACTGCCTGGGCGGCCAGCTGATGGCGCGCGCGCTGGGTGCGCGCGTGGTCGATTCGCCCGCCCCCGAGGTCGGCTGGCACGCGGTCGAGCTGCGCCCGGGCACCGCCAGCCGGCACTGGTTCGGCGAGCGCGCCACGGCCACGGTCTTCCAGTGGCACTACGAGGCCTTCGAATTGCCGCCGGGCGCCGAGCCGCTGGCGCGCAGCGCCGCCTGCCCGCACCAGGCCTTCGCGATCGGCCCGCACCTGGGCCTGCAGTTCCACCTCGAGGTCGACGCCGACAAGGTGCGCGGCTGGGCGGCGGCCGACGATCCGCGCTGGCAGGCGGCCTGTGACCGGCACCCGGGCGTGCAGGGCGCGGCGGCGCTGCAGCAGGGGCTGGCGCGGGAGCTGGCGGACCACCAGGCGCTGGCCGACCGGGTCTACACGCGCTGGCTGGCGGGGGTGCCCCGGGTCTGAGCGGCGGTTTTCCTGCATGGCGACATGACATTTCCAGAATGTGAAAATCAGCCATGCGGCATCGCAGCAAAATTCATCATATGCAAGAAGCCGCATCCACGATGCAAAATGCGCGCGCCAAATCATTGATTCATAACGAGCGACTCTGCTGTCTTATATAAGACATAAGTCTTGGCGGGCGATGGCGGACGGGTTACGCTGGCGGCGTCGCTTCCGCAATTCCCTCCATCCCCCACAGGAGTCTCCCGATGAGCCAACCCACCCGCCAACAGCAGATCGCCGCCCTCGAGAAGGACTGGGCCGAGAACCCCCGCTGGAAGGGCATCCAGCGCGGCTATACCGCGGCCGATGTCGTGCGCCTGCGTGGCTCGGTGCAGATCGAACACACCCTGGCCCAGCGCGGCGCCGAAAGGCTGTGGGCGCTGTGCAACGGCGGCGCGGCCAAGGGTTATGTCAATGCCTTCGGCGCCATCACCGCCGGCCAGGCCATGCAGCAGGCCAAGGCCGGGCTGGAAGCCGTCTACCTGTCGGGCTGGCAGGTCGCCGCCGACGGCAATACGTCCGAGACCATGTACCCCGACCAGTCGCTGTATGCCTACGACTCGGTGCCGACGATGGTCCGCCGCATCAACAACACCTTCAAGCGCGCCGACGAGATCCAGTGGTCGCGCGGCATCGAGCCGGGCGGCAAGGACTACATCGACTATTTCCTGCCCATCGTGGCCGATGCCGAGGCCGGCTTCGGCGGCGTGCTCAACGCCTTCGAGCTGATGAAGAACATGATCGCCGCCGGCGCCGCCGGCGTGCACTTCGAGGACCAGCTCGCGGCGGTCAAGAAGTGCGGCCACATGGGCGGCAAGGTGCTGGTGCCGACGCAGGAAGCCTGCGAAAAGCTGATCGCCGCGCGCTTCGCCGCCGACGTGATGGGCGTGCCGACCATCGTGCTGGCGCGCACCGACGCCGAGGCCGCCAACCTGATCACCAGCGACCACGACGCCAACGACAAGCCCTTCCTCACCGGCGAGCGCACGCAGGAAGGCTTCTACCGTGTCAAGAACGGCCTCGAGCAGGCCATCAGCCGCGGTGTGGCCTATGCCGCCTATGCCGACCTGGTGTGGTGCGAGACCGGCACGCCCGACCTCGGCTTCGCGCGTGAATTTGCGCAGGCCGTGCACGCCAAGCACCCGGGCAAGCTGCTCAGCTACAACTGCTCGCCGTCGTTCAACTGGCGCAAGAACCTCGACGACAAGACCATCGCCCGCTTCCAGGACGAGCTCTCGGCGCTGGGCTACAAGTACCAGTTCATCACGCTGGCCGGCATCCACCTCAACTGGTACAACACCTTCAAGTTTGCGCACGACTATGCGCGCGGCGAAGGCATGAGGCACTATGTCGAGCAGGTGCAGGAGCCCGAATTCAAGGCGCGCGAGCAGGGCTACACCTTCGTGTCGCACCAGCAGGAAGTCGGCGCCGGCTATTTCGACGACGTGACAACCGTCATCCAGGGCGGCTCGTCCAGCGTCAAGGCGCTGACCGGCTCGACCGAGGAAGAGCAGTTCCACTGACAAGCGGACGGACCGGCGAGGTGCCGGCCCCGCGATCGCAGAACCCGGCTCCGGCCGGGTTTTTTGCGCCCGCGCTCAGCCCGTCCCCGCGAGACGGGGGCGGGCCTTCGCCAGGCGAGCCGGTCCACGCAGGTGGACCGGCTCGTCCGGGCTCAGCCGCGCTGGCGTCGCAGCACCAGCAGCGCGAAGCAGGCCGCGCTGATGGCCAGGCACAGCAGCAGCAGCGGTTGCGCCAGCGCCTGCAGCGCGCGCCCGGCGTCGGCCAGGGCCCAGGCGGGCAGGGCACCGAGCATCGCCTGCGGGTCGGCACCGCGGCCGAATGCCACGCCGCTGCCGGGATGGCCGGCCACGAAGGCGCGGCCGGCCTGCGTGAAGATCGCGCGGCCGAGCTCCCAGACCTGCGGATAGCCGAACACCTTCTCCAGCACATTGGCCACGACGGCGATGCCCAGCACCACCGCCGGGATGCCCCAGCGCTTGAGCCAGGCCGACGCCGCCTCGACCAGCATGATCAGCGGTGACAGCCACAGCGTGGCCAGCACCAGGCCCAGGGCCAGGCGCAGCGTCATCGCCACCCAGGCCGCCGCGAGCGTGCCCCAGGGCAGCGAGAACCAGTCGGCCAGGCCGACGAAGCGGGCCACGACCGCCAGCGACAGCGGCACCCCGGCCACCATGCCGACGAGCAGTGCCGCCAGCGGAAACAGCAGCAGGTGCGCCAGCAGCGGCGCCGTCACGCTGACCGCATGGCCGGTGGGCAGCGACAGCCAGAATTCGATCGAGCGGTCCTGCACGTCGCGCCGCACCACGGTGGGCGCGAAGATCAGCGTCGCGGCCCAGGCCAGCAGCAGGGTCAGCACGCCGCTGCCGAATACGGTGGCGACGGCCAGCGCCAGCGCCGGCACCTGGCTGAAGACGATGGTGCGGTCTTCGTCGTCGATGTCGATCGTCACCTGGCCCGCCAGCAGCACCAGCAGACCGATCAGCGGCGGCACGGTGACGATCACCAGCCAGCCGGTCTTGTGCTGCAGCCACTCGCGGCGCAACAGGGTCGAGAGGATCTGGGGAGTGGGGTTCATCGCGGGGCCTCGAGGGGGTCAGAACTGCGTGCGGTGGGCTTCGGGCGCGCGCGTCAGCGCCACGAACAGGTCGACCAGGCTCGGCCGCAGGCGCCGGCCCAGCGCGGCCACCGAAGGCGGCGGCTCGCCGTCGAACAGCGCCGCGCTGCCGCCCTGCACGCGGTAGCGCAGCAGCGGGTGGGCGGCCGCCATCTCCTCGGCCACCGCCGCGTCGTGGCCGAGGGCGACGAAGCGCTTGTCGATGTCTTCCAGGCTGATGGCCAGCGCCAGCCGGCCCTCGTTGAGCATCATCACGTCGGACAGCAGGGACTCGATCTCCTCGACCTGGTGGGTGCTGATGAGCACGCTGCGCTCGCCGTCGCACCACTCGTCGATCAGCATCTCGTAGAAGGCCTTGCGCGAGAGCACGTCCAGGCCCAGCGTCGGCTCGTCCAGGATCATCAGCTTCGCGTCGATGGCCGCCACCAGCGCCAGGTGGGCCTGCACCACCATGCCCTTGGACAGCGTCTTCACGCGGGCATTCAGGTCGACGCTGGTGCGGCGCAGCAGCGCGCGCGCCCGTTCGGCCGAAAAGCGCGGGTGCAGCCCGCTCATCAGCGAGATCAGCTCGCCCACCCGCGCCCAGCGCGGCAGGATGGCGACGTCGGGGATGTAGCACACCGACTGCAGCAGCTGCACGCGCTGCGCCTGCGGCTGCAGGCCCATCACCTGCAGGCTGCCGCCGCGCTGGCGCAGCAGGCCGACCAGCGCCTTCATCAGCGTCGTCTTGCCGGCGCCGTTGTGCCCCAGCAGGCCGACCACGCGGCCCTTGGGGATGTGGAAGCTGATGTCGTCCACCGCCACCTTGGCGCCGTAGCGCAGCGTCAGGTTGCGGGCTTCGACGAGATGGTCGCTCATCACCGGTCCTCCCAGTCCAGATCGGCGGCGGTCAGGCCCAGCCGCGCCAGCCGCTGGCGCAGCCGCGGCCATTCGATGTCGAGAAAGCGCGTGCGCTCGGCCTCGCGCAGGCGCGCCCGCGCACCGCTGCGCACGTAGTGCCCCAGGCCGCGGCGCGTCTCCACCAGTCCTTCGTCGCCGAGCGCCTGCAGCGCGCGGTTGACGGTCAGCGGGTTGAGCAGGTAGTGGCCGGCCAGGGTGCGCACCGAGGGCATCGGCTCGCCTTCGGCCGGTTCGCCGTCCAGCAGCCGGGCCGCGAGCAGGTCGGCCAGCTGCTGGTAGATCGGCAGTTGCGGGTCCCAGGTCTGCATGCGGCGCCCGAGGTGTGTTGCTGAGGTAGCACACCATAGCGGGCGACCAGTCGCCGGTCACGCGGGCTGCGACGGACTGCAGCCCGCTGCGACGGCCTGCAGCGGCTACATCGACGCCGCCAGCATGGCGCGGTAATCGTCGCGCGTGGCGAGGCGCGGGTTGGTCTTGTGGCAGTGGTCGGCCATGGCGCCGTCGATGACGCGCTCGAACTGGTCCTCGGTGACGCCCATCGCGCGCAGGCCCGACGGCAGGCCCAGCCGGGCATTCATCGCGACGATGGCTTCGGCGACCTCGGTGCCCTGGGCGTCGCAGCCCGGCAGCCCCATCGCATGCGCCATGCGCTGAAGGCGCCGTTCGGCCTGGATGCCCGGCGCCGCGGCATTGAAGCGCACCACCGCGGGCAGGAACATGGCATTCAGCGTGCCATGGTGCAGCTTCGGGTTGACGCCGCCCAGGCTGTGCGAGAGCGAATGCACGCAGCCCAGACCCTTCTGGAAGGCCATCGCGCCCTGCATGCTGGCGCTCATCATGGCCCAGCGCGCGTCGCGGTCCTGCCCGTCGCGGGTGGCGCGCTCGATGTGCGCCCAGCCGCGTTCCAGCCCGTCGAGCGCGATGCCGTCGGCCGGCGGGTTGACCGCCGGCGCCATGAAGGTCTCCATGCAGTGCGCGATCGCGTCCATGCCGGTGGCCGCGGTCAGCCCCGGCGGCAGGCCCAGCGTCAGCGCGGGGTCGAGCAGCGCGGCCCTGGGCATCAGGTGCCAGCTGTGGAAGCCGAGCTTGCGGCCGTCGTCGACGATGACGATGGCGCCGCGCGCCACCTCGCTGCCGGTGCCGGCGGTGGTGGGCACGGCGATCAGCGGCGGCACGCGCTCGCTGATCTTCGGGCTGCCGCCTTCGATGGTGGCGTAGGTCGCCAGCGGACCTTCGTGCGCGGCGGCGATGGCCACGCCCTTGGCGAGGTCGATGCTGCTGCCGCCGCCGACCGCGATCAGGCCGTCGCAGCCTTCGCGCCGCAGCACCTCGCAGGCAGCGCGCACGCCGGCCTCGGTGGGGTTGCTGGGCGTCTGGTCGAAGATCGCGTGCGGCAGGTCGCCGAGTGCGGCCAGCGCCGGCGCCAGCACGCCGGCGGCGCGCACGCCGACGTCGGTGACGACCAGCGGCTTGCCGATGCCGATGCGCCGGCATTCCTCGGGCAGCAGGCGCACGGTGCCGAAGTCGATGTCGATCTGGGTCAGGTAGAGGATGCGGGCCATGGCAAGGCGCAAAGGTCGGTTGGCGGCGGGCGACAGTATGCTCTGCGCCCGTCGCCACCTTGCTGCAGCCCCCAGGCCTTGAGCACCCACCTGTTGACGCCGGCCATGTCCGGCCTGCTGGACCGCATCCGCCGCGCCGGCCGGCAGCCCTGGCACCGCCTGTCGCCGGCCGAGGCGCGCAAGGCCTATGTCGTCGGCGCCGAGGTGCTGGACCTGCCGCGTGCGCCGCTGCCGCGCGTGCAGCACCTGTCCATCCCCGGCGGCGGCGGCCAGGCATGCCCGGCGCGGCTGTATGCGCCCTCGCACGGGCGGCTGCCGGTGCTGCTGTACCTGCACGGCGGCGGCTTCGTCATCGGCGGGCTGGAGACGCACGACAGCCTGTGCCGGCAGCTGGCCCTGCGCAGCGGCTGCGCGGTGGTGGCGCTGGACTACCGGCTGGCGCCCGAGCATCCGTTTCCCGCGGCCGTCGACGACAGCTGGGCCGCGCTGCGCTTTCTGGCCACGCAGGCCGAGACGCTGGGCCTGGACGGCACGCGGCTGGCCGTGGGCGGCGACAGCGCCGGCGGCACGCTGGCCGCGGTGAGCGCCATCCACGCACGCGACACCGGCGTGCCGCTGGCGCTGCAGCTGCTGATCACGCCCGGCACCACCGCGCATGCCGATACGCCGTCGCACCGGCTGTTTGCCAACGGCTTCCTGCTCGATGCCGACGCCATCGCCTGGTTCTTCGACCACTACATCCCCTACCACCACCGGCGCGACTGGCGCTTCGCGCCGCTGGAGGCCGACGACCTGGACGGCGTGGCGCGCGCGTGCATCATCCTGGCCGAGTGCGACCCGCTGGTCGACGAAGGCCTGGCCTACGCCGACCGGCTGCGCGCCGCCGGCGTGGCGGTGGCGCTGGAGCTCTACCGCGGGCTGACGCACGACTTCATCAAGATGGGCCGCGCGCTGAAGGAAGCGGCCCACGCACTCGACGCCGCCGCGGCGGCCCTGCAGGAGGCACTGAAGCCATGAGCAGCAAGAAGGATTTCCGCTACTTCGACCGCCTGCGCGTGCGCTGGGCCGAGGTCGACATGCAGAAGATCGTCTTCAACGGCCACTACCTGATGTATTTCGACAGCGCCGTGGCCGGCTACTGGCGCGCGCTGGCCCTGCCTTACCAGCAGACCATGGATCTGCTGCAGGGCGACCTCTACGTGCGCAAGGCCACGCTCGAATACGAGGGCCCGGCGCGCTACGACGACCAGCTGCTGGTGGGCCTGCGCTGCGCGCGCATCGGCAATACGTCGCTCGTCTTCGAGGGCGGGTGCTTTCGCGGCGAGCAGCTGCTGGTGCGCGGCGAGCTGGTCTATGTCTTCGCCGACCCGGCCACCATCAGCCCCAGGCCGGTGCCGCCCGACCTGCGCGAGGTGCTGCTGGGCTTCGAGGCCGGCAAGCCGATGGTCGACGTGCGCGTGGGCACCTGGGACCAGCTCGGCCGCGAGGCCCAGGCCATCCGCAGCAGCGTCTTCATCGACGAGCAGAAGATCCCGGCCGAGATGGAATGGGACGCCGCCGATGCCGAGTGCGTGCACGCCGTGGCCTACAACCGCTTCGGCATGGCGCTGGCCACCGGCCGGCTGCTGGAGCATGTGCCGGGCACGGCCAAGATCGGCCGCATGGCGGTGCTGCCCGCCATGCGCGGCAGCGGCATCGGCCGCGCCGTGCTGGACGCGCTGATGACCACCGCCCGCGCGCGCGGCGAGCGTGAGGTGCTGCTGCATGCGCAGACCAGTGCGGCGCCGTTCTACCAGCGTGCCGGCTTCCAGCCGCGCGGCACGGAATTCGACGAGGCGGGGATCGCGCACATCGAGATGGTGGGCGCGCTGTAGCGACTCGGTAATCGCCCCGGCTGTCCGGGCCGGCGCTGCGGCTTAGACTTTCGTCAAGTCCGTCACCCGCGCGAGGTCCTGCATGCAAGCCGATCTGAACGAGCGCATCACCCGCGTCGGCCCCGGCACCGCCTGCGGTGCGCTGATGCGCCAGTACTGGCAGCCGGCGGCGCTGGTCGACGAATTCGATCCCCGCTTCGATGCGCGCATGGCCGAGCGGCCGCTGAAGGCGGTGCGGCTGCTGGGTCAGGACTTGATCCTCTTTCGCGACACCGCCGGCCAATGGGGCCTGCTCGACCGCGACTGCCCGCACCGCGGCGCCGACCTGGCCTTCGCGCGCCACGAGGGCGACGGCGTGCGCTGCCCCTTCCACGGCTGGAAATTCGACGCCCAGGGCCGTTGCCTGGACACCCCGGCCGAGCCTTTTGGCTCCACGCTGTGCCAGCGTGTGCGCCAGCGCGCCTACCCGGTGCGCGAGGTGGCCGGCGTGCTGTTCGCCTGGCTGGGCGACGAGGGCAGCCCGCCGCCCGCGCTGCCGGCGATCGACGCCTTCAACGCCCCGGCCAGCCACAGCTTCGCCTTCAAGGGGCTGTGGCAGTGCAACTGGCTGCAGGCCTTCGAGGTCGGCATCGACCCGGCGCATGCGTCCTTCCTGCACCGCTTCCTGCAGGACGAGGACCTGAGCCAGACCTATGGCCGCCAGTTCCGCGGCGCCAGCGTCGGCACGGTGGCGGGCGAGCGCTGGCCGATGACGCGCGTGCTGCGCGAATTCCACCGCCCCGAGATCCGCCACGAGCTGCTCGGCGAGGGCCATACGCGGCTGACCACGCTGCGCGTCATCGACGACCGGCTGACGCATGTGCGCGTGACCCACGCGCTGTTCCCCTGCACCTTCGTGATCCCGCTGTCGGAGACCATCACCATCACGCAGCTGCACGTGCCGGTGGACGACGTCAACACCTACTGGTATGCCTTCTTCACCAGCTACGACGCGCCGCTGGACAAGCAGGCCATGCGCAGCCAGCGCCTGGACCACGTGGACCTGCCCGACTACGTGCCGAAGAAGGGCCGCCACAACGACTGGGGCTACGACCCCGCCGAGCAGCGCACGCGCACCTACCTCGGCATGGGCGAGGCCGACATCAACGTGCACGACCAGTGGGCGGTGGAGAGCATGGGCGCCATCCAGGACCGCACGCGCGAGCACCTGGGCACCAGCGACAAGGTCATCATGGCCAACCGCCGCCTGCTGCTGGCGGCCATCGACGCCGTGGCCGCCGGCGGCCAGCCGCCGCGTCCGGCCACCACGCCCTGCGCGCCCGACACCATCGACTGCATCGCGCCGGCGCCCGACTGGCAGCGCTTCTGGACCGAGCAGGTGCGCGCCCGGCGCGACGCCGCGCCCTGGCGGCAGGCGGCGACGGCCGAGGCCGCGTCTTGATGCACTTCGCGCAGCGCTGCGGCGTGCACGACGCCGCGCGCGACGCTGCCTGCGCGCAGCTGCTGCAGCGCGTGCAGGAAGGCGGGGTCGAGCAGGTGCGCATCGGCTGGTGCGACCTGCACGGCATGCTGCGCGGCAAGACGCTGATGCCCACCGCGCTGCCCGCGGCCCTGCACGAGGGCCTGGGCATGGTCAGCACGCTGCTGCTGAAGGACACCTCGGACCGCACGGTATTCAAGATCTTCGAGCGTGCGACGCAGGACGAATGGCCCGGCTTTCTCAGCCTCTTCGGCGCCGGCAACCTGCTGCTGCTGCCCGACCCCGACAGCCTGGTGATGCTGCCCTGGGCGCCGGGCACGGCCTGGCTGCGCGCCCAGCCCTGGTTTGCCGACGGCACGCCGGTGGCGGTGGACCCGCGCCGCGTGCTGCAGGCGGCGCTGGCGCGGCTGGCCGGGGCCGGCTTCGGGCTGCGCTGCGGGCTGGAGGTCGAATTCCACATCTACCGCATCCGCCAGGAGTCGCTCGACCCGGCGCAGGCCGCCTGGCCGGGCGAGCCGCCGCAGGTGGACTTGCTGCACCCGGGCTACAACCTGCTGTCCGAGGCCTGGGCCGACCGCGCGCACGAGGCGCTGGCCATCGTGCGCCGCACCGCCCAGGGGCTGGGCCTGCCGCTGCGCTCGCTGGAGATCGAACTCGGCCCGAGCCAGTTCGAGGCCGTCTTCGACGTCGCCGATGCGCTCACCGCGGCCGACCGCATGGTGCTGTTCCGCAACGGCGTGCAGCAGGCGCTGCGCCGCGCCGGCTACCACGCCACCTTCATGTGCCGGCCGCCGTTTGCCAGCATCATGTCCAGCGGCTGGCACCTGCACCAGTCGCTGGTCGGGCCCGACGGCCGCAACGCCTTCATGCGCGACGCGGCAGCGCCCGGCGCCGATGCGCGCGACGCCCGCGGCACGCTGTCGGATGCCGGCGTCCATTGGCTGGCGGGGTTGCTGGAACATGCCGCGGCGGCGGCCGTCTTCGGCTGCAGCACCGTCAATGCCTTCGCCCGCTTGCGGCCGCATGCGCTGGCGCCGCTGGCGGCGCTGTGGGGGCGCGACAACCGCGGCGCCATGCTGCGCGTGCTGGGCGGCCCGGGCGACGCCGGCACGCGCATCGAAAACCGCATCGGCGAACCGATGGCCAATCCCTACCTCTATCTGGCGTCGCAGATCCATGCCGGGCTCGATGGCCTGCAGCGCCAGCTGCTGCCGCCCGCGGCCACCGAGGCGCCCTATGCCGATGGCGGCCCGCGGCTGCCGACCAGCCTGGACGCAGCGCTGGATGCGCTGGAGGGCAGCGCGGTGATGGCGGCTGGCTTCGGCGCCGATCTGCTGCGCCTGTATGCCCGCATCAAGCGCTCCGAGGCGCTGCGCCATGCGCAGGCCGAGGATGCGGACGACTGGCAGCGGCGCGAATATTTTGGTCGCTACTGAAGTGCCGCCGGCGGCTGGATGCAGGCATCAGACTGCGCGTCGATCGCCGTGCCCCGGCGGGGTGACGACACGGGGGGACCCATGAGAGTGCTCGAAGCGCTGGCCAAGCTGTGCGCCATCCTGGCCGGGGTGCTGCTGACGGTCATCACGCTGATGACCTGCGCCAGCCTGATCGGCCGCAACACCATCGGCTGGACCATCGTCGGCGATTTCGAGCTCTCGGGCGCCGCGGCCGGCGCGGCGATCGCGCTCTTCCTGCCCTGGTGCCAGGTGCGGCGCGGCAACATCATCGTCGACTTCTTCACCGGCAAGGCCAAGGCGGCCACCCATGCCGCGCTCGACCGTCTGGGGGCGCTGCTGTTTGCGCTGGTGCTGGGGCTGATGGCCTGGCGCACCACGATCGGCGGACTCAATGCCTGGCAGAGCCAGTCGACGACGATGATGCTGGGCCTGCCCGAGTGGATCGTCTATGTCTTCATGGTGCCGCCGCTGGTGCTGTGCGCGCTGATCGGCCTGTGGCAGGCGGTGGCCGGGTTCGACGAAGCGGTGGGCCCATGAGCCCCGTGATGCTGACGCTGACGATCTTCGGCATCATGCTGGCGCTGATGGCGATCCGCACGCCGATCGCCATCGCCATGTTTGCCGCCGGCACGGTGGGCTACGTGATGCAGGCCGGATGGCAGCCGCTGGCCAGCTTCCTCAATACCCAGGCCTTCGCGCGCTTTGCCAGCTACGACCTGAGCGTGATCCCGCTCTTCATCCTGATGGGCAATTTCGCCACCCAGGGCGGTCTGTCGCGCGCGCTGTTCGAATTTGCCGCCGCGGTGATGGGGCGCTTCAAGGGCGGGCTGGCGATGGCCGGCGTGCTGGCCTGTGCCGCCTTCGGCGCCATCTGCGGGTCGAGCGTGGCCACCGCGGCCACCATCACCAGCGTGGCGCTGCCCGAGATGCGCCGCCACGGCTACAGCGGCCGCCTGGCCACCGGCACGCTGGCCGCCGGCGGCACGCTGGGCATCCTGATCCCGCCGTCGGTGCCGCTGGTCATCTATGCCATCCTGGCCGAGCAGAATATCGCCAAGCTCTTTGCCGCCGCGATGGTGCCCGGGCTGATCGCGATGCTGGGCTACATGATCGCCATCGCCATCTATGTGCGCGTGGTGCCCGGCCAGGCGCCCGAGCACGACGAGTCGCCGAAGGTCACGCTGTCGGCGCTGCTGGGCGTGGGGCCGATCGCGGCGATCTTCCTCATCGTCTTCGGCGGCATCTATGGCGGCTTGTTCACCCCGACCGAAGGCGCCGCGGTGGGCGCCGCGGCCACCTTCGTCGCCGCGCTGGCCAAGCGCGAGATCACCTGGGCCAGGTTCAAGCGCTGCTTCTACAGCACGGCCGAGTCGTCGGCGATGATCTTCCTCATCTTCCTCGGCGCCGACCTGATGAACGCCGCACTGGCGCTGACGCAGGTGCCCGCGCAGCTGGCCAGCACCGTCGGCGGCTGGGGCCTGCCGCCGCTGGTGGTGGTGTCGGCCATCCTGCTGCTGTATGTGGTGCTGGGCGCGGTGATGGACGAACTGAGCATGATCCTGCTGACGATCCCGATCTTCTTCCCCATGGTCATGGGCCTGGACTTCGGCATGCCCAAGGAGAGCGTGGCGATCTGGTTCGGCATCATGGTGCTGATGACGGTGGGCTTCGGGCTGCTGGCGCCGCCGGTGGGGCTGAACGTCTATGTCGTCAACGGCCTGGCCAAGGATGTGCCCATCGCCGAGAGCTACCGCGGCGTGATGCCCTTTCTGCTGAGCGACGTGGTGCGCACGCTGCTGCTGCTGTTCTTCCCGGCCATCTCGCTGTGGGTGCTGCAGTTTCTGAAGTGAGGCTGCCGCCGCTGCCCCGGGGCGGTGCATCAGGGTAAGTCTCGAAGTGCCGCGCCGAGGTCGACCGTTACCTTCGCCGCATCCGTCATTCCCCTTTCGACCGGAGCCCCCACGATGAAACGCCGTTCCCTCCTGCAAGGCGCCGCCGCGGCCACCACACTCGGCACCCCGCTCGCCGCGCTGGCCCAGCAGGCCGTGACGCTGAAGTTCCACACCTTCATGGCGCCGCAGTCCAATGTCTGGCTGGGCATGCACAAGCCGTGGATGGAGAAGGTCGAGAAGGAATCCGGCGGCCGCATCAAGTTCGAGGCCTACCCGGCGATGCAGCTCGGCGGCACGCCGGTGCAGCTCTACGACCAGGCGCGCGACGGTGTCGTCGACATCGTCTGGACGCTGCCGGGCAATACCGCCGGGCGCTTTCCGCGCATCGAGGTCTTCGAGCTGCCGTTCATGATGAACAACGCCGAGGCCACGTCCAAGGCCTACTGGGAGTATTTCCAGACCCAGTGCCCCGACGAGTTCAAGGACACCCACGTGCTGGCGCTGCAGGTGCACGGCCCGGGCATGTTCCACTCCCAGCAAGCAGATCAAGAGCGTGTCCGACCTGCGCGGCATGAAGGTGCGCGGCCCCACGCGCCAGGTCACCAAGATGCTGGGCTCGGTGGGCGCCATCCCGGTGGGCATGCCGCTGCCGCAGATCCCCGATGCGCTCAGCAAGGGCACCATCGAGGCCTGCGTCATCCCCTGGGAGGTCGTGCCCTCGGTCAAGGTGCACGAACTGACCAAATTCCACAGCGAATTCGACAATACCGGCGGCGCGCTCTACACCACGACCTTCGTGATGACGATGAACAGCGCGAGATACGCCAGCCTGGCGCCCGACCTGAAGAAGGTCATCGACAACAACACCGGCATGGCCACCTCGGCCTGGCTGGGCAAGACGCAGCAGGGCAACGACGTGCCCGGGCGCAAGACGGCGGTCGACCGCGGCAACACCATCTACCAGTTCACCGCGGCGCAGCGCGAGGAATTCGTCAAGCTGTCGGCCCGCATCGACGACGAGTGGGTGGCCGACATGGACAAGCGCGGCTTCAAGGGCGCGCAGCTGCTGCAGACGGCCAGGGAGCTGATTGCCAGGCACGGGAAGGGCTGAGCCGGCTGAAGGCGGCTCACGCCCCGTGCCGGACCGCGGGCGATTTCGTGCCCGCGGTTCGCGGGGCGGCCGCTCAGGCGCGCAGGCAGTCGGCGGTCAGCGGTTCGCCCTTGCGCACCGCCCGCAGCACCACGCGGCCGTGGCTGGCGTCGAATTCGCGCGGATGCAAGCCCTTGCCGGGGGTACGGCCGGGTGGCGCCCGGGCGCGCTGCGGTCTCCCCCCGGCCGGTCGGGGTCGGCCGGGCCCGCCCGGGCAGACCGTCGGCGCCCGCCCCCGCTCAGTTTCAGTGGTCACCCACCGAGCCCATCGCCTGCCAGGCACGTTCGCTCTCGGCCACCAGTGCGGCCAGCTCGGCCGGTTCGATCGAAAAAGCCGAGTCGACGCCGCCGTCGGCGCGGCGCAAGGTGAAGTGCTTCTCGATCACCGTGGCGCCCATGGCCACCGCGGCGACCGCGACGCCGATCCCCATCGTGTGGTCGCTCAGTCCCACCTGGCAGGCGTAGCGGGCCGCCATGTCCGGGATGGTGCGCAGGTTCGTATTCAGCGGCAACGCCGGATAGGTGCTGGTGCACTTCAGCAGCACGAACTCGCGCGCACCCAGCGAACGCAGGCAAGCCACCGATTCGTCGAGCCCCTCGCGCCCGATGACGCCGGTGCTCATGATGATCGGCTTGCCGGTCTGAACCACCTTGCGGATGAGCGGGAAATGCTCGTTCTCGAAGGACGCGATCTTGTAGGCCGGTACGTCCAGCGACTCCAGGAAGTCCACCGCGGTCTCGTCGAAGGGCGAGCTGAACGCGATGATGCCGCGCGCTCTCGCGCGTTCGAAGATCGGCGCATGCCAATCCCACGGCGTGTAGGCCTGCTGGTAGAGCTGATGAAGTTCCATGCCATTCCACAGCGAGCCGCCGTCCTGGATGCGGTGCGCGCCCGGCATCGTGATGGTGTCGGCGGTGTAGGTCTGCAGCTTGATGGCATGGGCGCCGGCGTCCGCCGCGGCGTCGACGATGGCCAGCGCGCGATCCAGCGACTGGTTGTGGTTGCCCGACATCTCGGCGATGACGAAGGGAGCGGCATCGGCGCCGATGCGGCGGCCGGCGATGGTGAAGTTCAGGCTCATGGTGCGAGGCTCGCAAGCAGGGAGGGCAGTTCGTCCAGGCCGGCGATGCGATGCCGCGCATCGAAGCCGGGCCTGGCCGCAGCGTCGCGGTGCTGACCGGTGAGTACCCTCACGGTGCACGCCCCGCGGGCGTTCAGGTTGACGAAGTCCTTGGCCGGATTGTCGGCCACGTAGACGAGGTCACGCAGGTCGCAGCGCTCACGGCGCGCGATCAGCTCGAAGCAGTGGGTCGACGGCTTGGCGTGGGCGATGCCGTAGCGGTGCGTGAGATAGGCGTGGCGGAAGCGCGGTGCCAGGCCCAGCGCCTGCAGCTTCTTCGCCTGCACCACCTTGTGGCCGTCGGTCACCAGGTAAAGCGGCGCGCCGGCCAGGGCGTCCAGCACGCGGATCGCCGACGGCCACGGCCGGACGCAGGGGTCGTGGTGTCGGTACGCGCGCACGGCCTCGCGCACCGTGGCGCGGCCCCGGAGCCAGCCGTCGAACAGGCGACCACGGCCTTGCGCGGCCAGCCGCTGCAGCAGTTCCTCGCAGGACGTCTGGGCGTCCAGGCCCAGCCGCGCCTCGCCCCAGGCCGCCACCGCACGAAAGCCGCTGTGCACGTAGCTCAGCTCGTCGTACAGCGTGTCGTCGAGGTCAAAGATCGTGACCATGGATGTGAAGGTCGGTGGCCACGCGCACCTGGCGCACCTCTTCGGGCGCTCGTCGGAACGGGTGCCGGTCGAGGTCGGCACCGAGGGCCTCGCGCAGTGACCAGTACCAGACGTCGAGACCGGCGGCAATGCCGGCGGTGGAGGCGCCGCCGAAGCGGGCGTTGAGTTCGATCAGGTGCGGACGGCGCGCGCCGTCCAGCATCAGCTGCAGCACCACCGGGCCGCGCAGCGGGAGCGATTCGAGCGCGCGCCGGCAGACGGCTTCGAGGGCTTGGTCGCGGAAGGTTGTGGTCACCACCGACTCGCCGTCGACCACCAGGTCACGCGTGCGCAGCACCAGGCCCTTGACGCGGTGCCCTTGGTCCAGCCAGGCGTCGACACTGACCTCGGTGCCGCGCACATGGGGCTGGAACACCGGTTCCGCGAGCGCGCGGGCGTGCACGCGCGCGGCCTCGGCGTCCAGGTCCAGACCGATCGACCGGCTGCCGGCGCCCTGGCGCTCCTTGACGACGAAGCGGCCCGCGCCCTGCGGCTGTTCCCACGTCGGGATGACCGGCAGGCCTGCGGACTGCCCGTGGCGTGCGAAGCGCAGCTTGTCGACGCTGATGGCCACGGCCTCCGGATCCGAGACGATGATCTTGATGCCGTCGTGTGCGAAGGCCGCAGCATGCGTGGCCCAGAAGGCGAGTTCGCCGTCGCGGGTGGGGATGACGATGCCGATGCCATGGGCCCGGCACAGCGCGCGCAGTTCCTCTGCGTGCGCCGCATGCGTGGGCGGCAGTGTCAGGAAGCCGTCGGCCACGAACTTCGTCAGTGCCCCGGGGTCGCGGTCACCGGCAAGGACGCGCATCGCCGGGTCGACGCGCCGCGCGGCGTCGATCACCGCGCGCAGCAGCGGTACCTTGCGCGACGCGCTGCTCACCAGCACGTGGCGCGGGGGGCGGGGTGCCGCAGCGGCTGGCATCGGGCTCGACTCAGTTCGGGCCGGCGCCGGCCGCCCACTCGTCGAGCAGGCAGCCATGCATCAGCGCATCGACCGGATGACCGTCGACGATGACGTGCCGGCGCAGTCTGCCTTCGAGGCGGAAGCCGGCGCCTTCGAGTGCCTCGATGGTGCTGGTGCGGAAGGCATAGGTCTCCGTGCACAGGCGTTGCAGCCCCAGGTGCTCGAAGGCGACGCGCTGCAGCAGCCGCAGAAAGAGCGCGAAGTAGCGCGGATAGCGCACGGGGTCGGCGGCCAGCTCGGGTGTCAGCAGGAACGAGACCTCGCCGCGGCGGTGCTCCCAGGCCAGGTGCACGAGTCCGCCGTAGCCGATGGGCCGGCCATCCCGCAGATAGGACACCAGGATGTTGCGCGGCTGGGCAAGGTTCAGGCTGGGCCAGATCTGCTGCGCGTAGTACTGCACCTGTTGATCGGGGCTGATCGGCTCGGCCTGGCGCAGCACGTCGATCTGCGCATTGCGCCAGCAGCGGATCGCCTCGATGTGCTCGTCCTGCACGGTGACGAGCGCAAACTCGCCTTCGGTGACGGGTGTGGCGGGCAGGCAGGCATAGCGGCGCATCACTCGATCACGAGGTAGGAGGTCAGCGGGCTCGAAGGGTCGCGCCGGATGGCGAATTTCGACAGGCCCAGCACTTCGCGCAGGGCCCGTGTCTCGCCCGGAAACTCGGGGCAGTTCAGTTCGTCGAAGGCCAGCACCGAGCCCTT
>JADJYX010000023.1 GCA_016719535.1 Rubrivivax sp.
GCCCTCGCCGGGCAGGTTCATGCGCGCCTCGGTGGCGAGTCCCAGCACGTCCTGCAGCGGCACGATCGCGGTGTCGGCCACCGACGCGCAGGCGGCGCGGATCAGATCCAATTCGGCTCGCTGCCCGCGCTGCCGAGGTAGGCCAGCAGGTGGCTGCGTTCGTGCGCGCTCGCCGTTGCCCACCAGCCGAGCGTGGTGTCGTTGTCGTGGGTGCCGGTGTAGACCACCGCATCGGGCTCGTGGTGGTGCGGCAGGTAAGTGTTGCGATGATCGTCGCCGAAGGCGAACTGCAGCACGCGCATGCCGGGCAGGGCGAAGCGCCTGCGCAGCGCGGCGACGTCGGGCGTGATCAGCCCCAGGTCTTCGGCGATGATGGGCAGCGGGCCGAGCGCGGTGGCAATCGCGTCGAACAGCGCCGCGCCGGGGCCGGTGCACCAGCGGCCCTCGATCGCGGTCGGTGCGCTCGCCGGGATCTCCCAATACTGCGCGAAGCCGCGAAAGTGGTCGATGCGCAGGATGTCGACGCGCTCGAAGCTGCGCGCGATGCGTTGCGTCCACCAGCTGTAACCCTCGGCTTCGTGCGCGGCCCAGCGGTAGAGCGGGTTGCCCCAACGCTGCCCGGTGGCCGAGAAGTAGTCGGGCGGAACGCCCGCGACGACCTGGGCCGCCCGGCGGCGTCGAGTTCGAACAGATGCTGCCGCGCCCAGACCTCGGCACTCTGGTGCGCGAGGTAGATCGGCGCGTCGCCGACGATGCGCACGCCGCGCGCATGGGCATGCGCCCTGAGTGCGCGCCATTGCTCGGCAAAGCGCCACTGCCAGAACTTGTGCGCGTCGATGCGCGCCGCGTGCGTTGAAGTGGCAGCCTGCAGCGCCGCGGGGTCGCGCCGTGCCAGCGCTTGGTCCCAGTCGCACCACGACTGCCCTGGCGCGTGATCGGCGAGCGCCATGAAGAGCGCGTAGTCCTCGAGCCAGTCGGACTGGGCGCGGCAGAAGGCGGCGCAAACGCGTCGCGATCGGCGCTGCTCGCGTGCTCGGCAAAGCGCGCTGCGGCGCGCTCCAGGCGCTCGAGCCGCCAGGGAACGACGGCGCCGAAGCGCACGCGCCGCGCGTCGAAGGCCGCGTCGGGCACGAGGTCTGCGTCGGTGAGCCAGCCCCGCGCGCGCAAATCGGCGAGGGCTATCAGCAGCACATTGCCTGCGAAGGCCGACGGGCTCATGTAGGGCGAGTGGCCGGGGCCGATGCCGCCCAGCGGCAGGATCTGCCACCGCGTCTGCCCCGCCGCGGCAAGCCAGTCGACGAAGTGGTGCGCCGCCGCGCCGAGATCGCCCGACCCATGCGGCCCGGGCAGCGACGTCGGGTGCAGCAGCACGCCGCAGGCGCGTGGCAGCCTCATGCGGCCCCCAAGGGCGCGTCGCGCCCGTCCCCCCAAGGGGGAGTGAGCCGGCTTGGGGCGGCCCGGCGCCGGCTCATGACAGCCCCTCGTCCACGGAGTACCTTGGCCGATCCCCCGGGGGGATGCGGGCCGGCTTGGGAGCGGCCCGGCGCTCGGCCCGCGGCACGGGGGTTGACACAGGGTGTCTCATGCGCCCTCCTGGCGCGCGAGCAGCGCGACAGCATGGCCGGCAAGTGCGTAGGACTGCGTGCCCTGCCATGCGCTGGCATCGTGCGCGCTGTCGATGCGCAGTTGCCAGGCGCCGGGCGGGAGCGCGAACGCGTGGTCGTCGGCCTCGGCGTTGACGAGCAGCAGCCAGCGCCCGTCGAGCACGATGGCGAGCGTGCGCGCGCGGGTGTCGTGCCAGTCGGCGGTATCGAGCGCGGCGCCGTCGGCGCGCCGCCAGGCGATGTCGTGCACGCCGTTGCCGTTGAGCTCGCCGCGGTGCCAGCCCTCATGCAGCGGCCCGAGTTCGCGCCGCAGCGCGACCAGGCGCGCGGTGAAGTCGATGAGCGCCGGGTCGGCGCTGTCCCAGTCGATCCAGCTCGTCGGATTGTCCTGGCAATAGGCATTGTTGTTGCCGTGCTGGCTGTGGCCGAGTTCGGCGCCTGCGGCGAGCATCGGCGTGCCCTGGGCCAGCAGCAGCGTCGCGAGCAGCGCGCGCTGCAGGCGTGTGCGCAAGCCGAGCACCTGCGCATCGTCGGTCGGCCCCTCGACACCGCAGTTCCAGCCCAGGTTCTCGGCCTGTCCATCGCGGTTGTGCTCGCCGTTGGCCTCGTTGTGGCGCCGCTCGTAGCTGAGCAGGTCGCGCAGCGTGAAACCGTCGTGCGCGACGACGAAGTTGACCGATTCGGCGGGCTCGCGCCCGCGGCGGTGGAACACATCGGCCGAGGCGCCAGGCGCGCTGCGCAACTCGCCCCGCGGCTGCGCGCCGCCCGAGCCAGAAGCGGCGCATGTCGTCGCGGAAGTGGTCGTTCCATTCCAGCCAGCCGCGCGGGAAATTGCCGCACTGGTAGCCGTCCGGTCCCAGGTCCCAGGGTTCGGCGATCAGCTTGACGCCGCGCAGCACCGGGTCCTGCGCACGGCGTGGAAGAAGGGCGCCTGCGCGTCGAAGCCCTGGTCGCCGCGCGCCAGCACCGGCGCCAGGTCGAAGCGGAAGCCGTCGACGTGCATCTCCTGCACCCAAAAGCGCAGGCTGTCCATCACCAACTGCAGCACGCGCGGGCTGGCGCAGGTCGAGCGTGTTGCCGCAGCCGGCGAGGTTGTCGTAAGTGCGACTTCGATTCCGCCGGCAGCCGGTAGTAGCTGGCGTTGTCCAGGCCGCGAAAGCTGATGGTGGGCCCGAGCTCGTCGCCCTCGGCGGTGTGGTTGTAGACCACGTCGAGGATCACCTCGATCCCGGCCTCGTGCAGGCGCCTCACCATCGCGCGGAATTCCTGCGCGGCCGGGCCGCCCTGGCCGCTGGCATAGCGCGGCTCGGGGCGAAGAAGCCGACCGTGTTGTAGCCCCAGTAGTTGGGCAGGCCCATCTCCACCAGGCGCGCTCGTCCAGGTGCTGGTGCACCGGCAGCAGGCTCACCGCGGTCACGCCCAGGCGCCGCAGGTGCGCGATCGCCGCGTCGGAGGCCAGGCCGGCATAGGTGCCGCGCAGCGGCTCGGGCACGCCGGGATGCCGGCGTGAAGCCCTTGACGTGCGCCTCGTAGACACACGCTGTCGCCAGCGGCGTGCGCGGCGGCGCTCGCCCCCCAGTCGAGCCGTCGTCGACGACGCGCGCCTTCAGCGCCGGGCGGCGTTGTCGCGCGCGTCGGGGTGGGACGGGGCCCGACTGCCGGCGCCGGGCCCCAGCGGCCGACGATCTCGCGCGCATAGGGGTCGAGCAGCCGTGCGGGTCGAAGCGCTGGCCCCGCTCCGGCCCCCAGGGCCCGTGCGCGCGCAGGCCGTAGACCTGGCCCGGCGCCCGCTCCCGGCAGCCGGCCGTGCCAGATGTCGCCGCAGTGCGCCGGCAATGTCAGGCGCTGCAGTTCGGCGCCGGCCGTCCGCGTCGAACAGGCACAGCTCGATCGCGCCGGCATGCGCGGAGAAGACCGCGGCTCGCAGTCCTGCTCGTGCAGCGCGCGCTCGCCGCGGTAGAGCCGGTTCAGGTCGCGCACCAGGCAGCGCATGCCTTCGTGCAGCGGGTCGGCGAGCAGGTGCCAATCGAGGCTCGCGTCGTGGTTCCACTCGCGCTGCTGGGCGAATTCACCAGCCCATGAACAGCAGCTTCTTGCCCGGGTGGCCCCACATGAAGCCGAAGTAGGCGCGCAGGTTGGCGAACTGCTGCCAGCGGTCGCCCGGCATCTTGCCCAGCAGCGAGCCCTTGCCGTGCACCACCTCGTCGTGCGACAGCGGCAGCACGAAGTTCTCGCTGAACGCGTAGACCAGGCCGAAAGTCATCTCGCCATGGTGGTACTTGCGGTGGACCGGGTCGCGCTGCATGTACTGCAGCGTGTCGTGCATCCAGCCCATGTTCCACTTGTAGTGAAAGCCCAGCCCGCCGGCATAGGTGGGCCGCGAGACGCCCGGGAATGCCGTCGATTCCTCGGCCAGCGTCATCGCCTGCGGGCGCTCTGCGCCGACGACCTCGTTCATGCGCTTGAGGAAGGCGATCGCCTCCAGGTTCTCGCGCCCGCCGTGCACGTTGGGGATCCATTCGCCCGCCTTGCGGCTGTAGTCGCGGTACAGCATCGAGGCCACCGCGTCCACGCGCAGGCCGTCGACGCCGAAGCGCTCCAGCCAGTACAGCGCATTGCCGACCAGGAAGTTGCGCACCTCGGTGCGGCCGAGGTTGTAGATCAGCGTGTTCCAGTCGTGGTGGAAGCCCTCGCGCGGGTCGGCGTACTCGTACAGGTGCGTGCCGTCGAAATTGGCCAGGCCGTGGGCGTCGGTCGGAAAATGCGCCGGCACCCAGTCGAGGATCACGCCCAGCCCGGCCTCGTGCGCAGCGCGCCACGAAGCGGCGCAGCCCGGCGGGCGCCGAAGCGCGGCGGTGGGTGCATACAGCCCCAGCGGCTGGTAACCCCAGGAGCCGTCGAACGGGTGCTCGCTGATCGGCAGCAGTTCCAGGTGGGTGAAGCCCATGTCGGGCGGCGTACGGCACCAGCGTGGCGGCCAGCTCGTCCCAGTCGAGCCAGCGGTTGCCCCTCGGGCTTGCGCCGCCACGAGCCGGACGCCGGGCAGAAAAATCTCCCACACACCGCATTCGGCGCGCCAGCGCATCGGGTGGCGCCGGCCGTCCCAGTGGTTGAAGTCGCCCACCACGCCCACGCGGCTGGCGTTGGGCGCCCAGACGGCGAAGCCGGTCCCGCGACCCGCCGTCCAGCGCGCGGCGTCGCGCCCAGCACCTCGAACGGCCGCAGGTGCGTGCCCTCGGCCAGCAGCCAGACGTCCAGCTCACCCAGCCAGGGGCCGAAGCGGTAGGGGTCGTCGATCACCGCCAGGCCGCCGGGCCAGCGCGCGCAGCCGGTAGCCGGCTGCGGCGCCGTCAGGTCGCCCTCGAACAGGCCGTCCGCGCGGCGGCAGCGCGACCACGGCGCCGTCGCCGGCGCAGCGCCGCCACCACCGTCCGGGCACCGGGCAGGAAGCGCGCACCGCGGCGGCCGTCGCCGTCGCATGCAGGCCCAGCACCGCGAACGGGTCGCCGTGGCGGCCCTGGCCCAGGTCGCCGGATGTCGGCGTCGGTCGCCAGTCAGCGCCGCGGCGCCGGCACGCCCCAGATCTGCGCGCGTACTCGCGGATCGTGCGGTCGGACGAGAAGGCGCCCATGCCGGCGACGTTGGCAATGGCCTGCGCGGCCAGGCCGCGGGTCGCGGTACAGCGCGTCCACCTTCGCCTGCGTGGCCACATAGGCGCCGTAGTCGGCCAGCAGCAGGTAGTGGTCGCCGCCCCACAGCAGCGAATCGACCAGGCCGCGGTAGCGCCCGGGCTCCTCCGGCGAGAAGGCGCCGCCGGCAATGGCGTCGAGCACCGCCTGCAGCCGCGGATCGGCCTCGTAGATGCGCATCGGCTGGTAGCCGGCGGCGCGGATGGCGGCCACCTCGGGCGTCTTCAGGCCGAAGATGAAGATGTTGTCGTCGCCGACGTTCTGGCGGATCTCGATGTTGGCGCCGTCGTCGGTGCCGATGGTCAGTGCGCCGTTGAGCGCCAGCTTCATGTTGCCGGTGCCCGAGGCTTCGGTGCCGGCGGTGGAGATCTGCTCCGACAGGTCGGCCGCGGGCATGATGACCTCGGCCACCGACACGCCGTAGTTGGGGACGAACACCACCTTCAGCCGGCCGGCCACGCGCGGGTCGTCGTTGATCACCGCGCCGACATCGTGGATCAGCCGGATGATCTGCTTGGCCATGTGGTAGCTGGACGCCGCCTTGCCGGCGAAGATCACCGTGCGCGGCACCCAGTCGGCGTCGGGATCGGCCAGCATGGCCTGGTAGCGCGCCACCACCTGCAGCACGTTGAGCAACTGGCGCTTGTATTCGTGGATGCGCTTGACCTGCACGTCGAACAGGCTCGCCGGGTCGACCGCCATGCCAGCTGCGCGCGATGTACTGCGCCAGGCGCCGCTTGTTGGCGTGCTTGACGGCGCCGAACGCGTCGCGCAAGGCCGGGTCGGCGGCGTGCGGCGCGCAGCCGCTGCAGCTGGTCCAGGTCGAGCCGCCAGCCGCGGCCCAGCGTGTGGTCGAGCAGGGCCGCCAGGCCCGGGTTGGCCTGCGCCAGCCAGCGCCGCGGCGTGACGCCATTGGTCATGTTGGTGAAGCGGTCGGGCCACAGCGCGGCGAAGTCGGAAAAGATGGTCTCGACCAGCAGGTCGGAGTGCAGGGCCGACACGCCGTTGACCTTGTGGCTGCCGACGATCGACAGGTGGGCCATGCGCACCCGGCGCTCGCCGCTCTCGTCGATCAGCGACAGCCGGCGCTGGAAGTCCATGTCGCCCGGTCGCAGCGCCTGGGCCTTGACCAGGAATTCCTTGTTGATGCGGAAGATGATCTCCAGGTGGCGCGGCAGCACATGCTGCATCAGGCCCACCGACCAGGTCTCCAGCGCCTCGGGCATCAGCGTGTGGTTGGTATAGGAGAAGACGCGCTGCGTGATGCCCCAGGCGGTGGCCCAGGCCATGTCGTGCTCGTCGCACAGCACCCGCATCAGCTCGGCCACGGCGATCGCCGGATGGGTGTCGTTCAGGTGGATCGCGACCTTGTCGGCCAGGTTGTCCAGCGGCGGGATGCTCGCGCAGGTGGCGCGCCAGCAGGTCCTGGATCGAGGCGCCACGAAGAAATACTCCTGGCGCAGCCGCAGCTCGCGCCCGGCCGGCGTGCTGTCGTTCGGGTACAGCACCCAGGAGATGTTCTCGAACTCGTTCTTGACCTCGGCGGCGCGCGCGTAGTCGCCGCTGTTGAACGCGTGCAGGTCGATGTGCGCCGGCGCTGCCGCCTTCCACAGCCGCAGCGTGCTGACGCGTTCGGTGCCGTGGCCGGGGATCACCATGTCGTAGGCCTTGGCGTTGACCTCGCCGGCATGGCGCCACACCGCGCTGGCCGGCCACGGGGCTCGACCCAGCCGCCGAAACGCACCGGGTAGGCCGGCCCCGGCGCGGGAAACTCCCACGGCGTGCCGTCCTCGAGCCAGGGGTCGGGGTATTCGATCTGGCGCCCGCCCGCGATGTGCTGCGCGAACATGCTGTACTCGTAGCGGATGCCGTAGTTGAACGAGGGCAGTCCGAGCGTCGCCATCGAGTCGAGGAAGCAGGCGGCGAGCCGCCCCAGGCCGCCGTTGCCGAGTGCCGCGTCGGCCTCCTGCGCCAGGTCCTCCAGCGTGCTGGCGTGGCGTGCCGCTGACTCGGCGGCTTCGCCTTGCAGGTCCAGCGCGGCCAGCGCGTTGCCCAGCGTGCGGCCGATCAGGAATTCCATCGACAGGTAATACACGCGCCGCGCCTTGGCGGCGCGGTCGGCGGCGTCCTGCCACCCAGCGCCGCGACAGCTCCTCGCGCGCCACCTGGGCCACCGCCTGCATCATGTGGCCGGCGTGGCCGCGGCCGCGGCCGGCCACGGTGTCCAGCAGGTGGCGGTCGACCGCCATGGCCAGGGAGGGAGGCTGGGTGTCGGCAGCGGTCTTCATTCGGGTGCAGTGTGCCAGGGAAGGCCGGGTTGCCGGCAACGCCCCGGTGGCCGGCAGCCCCGGACCGTCGGCAGGGGACTCTCGGCAGCGCAACCTGGGCTGGCGGCTTGCACCAGCACCACAATGCACCCCAACCCTCGAGGAGCCGCAGCGATGAATCCCCAAGACCTGGCCCACAGCCTGGACCTGCCCCGCCGTGCCGTCGCGCTGGTGCTGGCCGGGGGGCGCGGCAGCCGATTGATGGCGCTGACCGACCATCGCGCCAAGCCGGCGGTGTACTTCGGCGGCAAGTTCCGCATCGTCGATTTCGCGCTGTCCAACTGCCTGAACTCCGGCATCCGCCGCATCGGCGTGATCACGCAGTACAAGAGCCACAGCCTGCTGCGCCACCTGCAGCGCGGCTGGGCCTTCCTGAAGACCGAGATGAACGAGTTCGTCGACCTGCTGCCGGCGCAGCAGCGCGTCGACGAGGAAAGCTGGTACCGCGGCACGGCCGACGCCGTCTACCAGAACCAGGACATCCTGGCCAGCTACGGCGCCGACTACATCGTGGTGCTGGCCGGCGACCACATCTACAAGATGAACTACGCGCTGATGCTGGCCGACCATGTGGCCCAGGGCCATGACTGCACGGTGGGCTGCATCGAGGTGCCGCGCGACGAGGCCAAGGCCTATGGCGTGATGGCCATCGACGAGAAGCGCCGATCACCGACTTCGTCGAGAAGCCGGCCGACCCGCCGGCCATGCCCGGCCAGCCGGACCAGTCGCTGGCCAGCATGGGCATCTACATCTTCAACGCGCGCTACCTGTACCGGGAACTTGAGCGGGACATGGCCGACCCGAATTCCAGCCACGATTTCGGCAAGGACATCATTCCGCAGGTGGTCAAGGCCAGGGTCGCGGCCGCGCACCCCTTCGACCTCAGCTGCGTCGGCACGCGCTCCGGCGAACGCCCTACTGGCGCGACGTGGGCACGATCGACGCCTACTGGGACGCCAACATCGACCTCACCGCGACCGTGCCGCTGCTGAACCTGTACGACACGCGCTGGCCGATCTGGACCTACCAGCCGCAACTGCCGCCGGCCAAGTTCGTGCACAACCAGCCCGACCGGCGCGGTGTCGCGGTCGAGTCGATGGTCTCGGGCGGCTGCATCGTCTCGGGCACGGTGTTCCGGTCGGTGCTGTTCTCCAGCGTGCGGGTGCATTCGTATTCGTCGGTCAACTGGTCGGTGCTGCTGCCCGGGGTTGAGGTCGGACGGGGCGCGCGGCTGACGCGCGTGGTCGCCGACCGCGGCTGCCACATTCCCGACGGCATGGTCATCGGCGAAGACCCGGTGGCCGATGCGGCGCGCTTCCACCGCACCGAGCAGGGCATCACCCTGGTCACGCGCGACATGCTGCGCGCACGGTTAGGCCGGGCGATGAAGGTCCTGCACGTCGCCGCGGAAATCTATCCGCTGGTCAAGACCGGCGGCCTGGCCGACGTGGTGGCGGCGCTGCCGCCGGCGCTGGCGCGTGCCGGCGCCGACGTGCGGCTGCTGCTGCCGGGCCTGCCGGCGATCCTGGACGGCGTGCAGCAGGGCACACCGTGGTCGACATCGGCGACTGTTCGGCGCGTTGCGCGTGCGGCTGCTGCTGGCGCGCATGCCCGGCACACATTGCCGGCCTATGTGGTCGATGCGCCCTACCTCTACCGGCGCGATGGCGGGCCCTACCAGGCCCCGCAGGGCCAGGAATGGCCCGACAACCTGCAGCGCTTTGCGCTGCTGGGCTGGGTGGCCGCGCACCTGGCCGCCGGCGATGCCGACCCGGGCTGGCAGCCCCAGGTCGTGCACGCGCACGACTGGCACGCCGCCATGGCCTGCGCCTATATGGCGGCCCATCCCGGCACCGCGGCGGCCTCGGTGTTCACCGTCCACAACCTGGCCTACCAGGGCATCTTCCCGATGCACGACTGGCCGCTGCTGGGCCTGCCCTCGCGGCTCATGTCGCCGGCCGGGCTGGAGTTTCACGGCCAGCTCATTTCATGAAGGCCGGGCTCAAATTCGCCGACCGCGTGACGACCGTGAGCCCGACTTACGCGCGCGAGATCGCGACGCCCGAGTTCGGCTTCGGCCTCGACGGCGTGGTGCGCGCGCGCCAGGCCGATGTCAGCGGCATCCTCAACGGCATGGACGGCGCGGTCTGGGATCCGGCGCGCGACCCCGCCATCGCCGCCGCCTACATGCCCGCGGCTGCAGGCAAGCGGGACTGCCGGCGGCGCTGCAGGCCGAGCTGGGCCTGCAGCCCGACGCCGACGCGCCGCTGCTGGCGGTGGTCAGCCGCCTGACCGCGCAGAAGGGCCTGGACCTGCTGCTGGCGGCGCTGCCCGCGCTGCTGGCCCAGGGCGCGCAGCTGGCGGTGCAGGGCACCGGCGACCCGGCGCTGGAGGCCGCCTTCCGCATCGCCCACCAGGCCAACCCAGGGCGCGTCGCGGTGCACATCGGCTACGACGAGGCCCTTGCCCACCGGCTGATCGCCGGCGCCGACGTGATCCTGGTGCCCTCGCGCTTCGAGCCCTGCGGGCTGACCCAGCTCTATGGCCTGCGCTACGGCACCGTGCCGGTCGTGCGGCGCGTCGGCGGGCTGGCCGACACGGTCAGCGAGGCGGCGCCGGCGGCAACGACCACTCGACCGGCTTCGTCTTCGACGTCGCCACGCCGGCGGCCCTGGCCGAGGCCGTGCGGCGGGCGCTGCAGCTGCGGCGCGGCAACCCCGCCGGCTGGGCCGCACGCATGCGGCAGGCGATGGCGCAGCCGCTGGGCTGGGCGGGGCCGGCGGCGCAGTACCTGGCGCTCTATGCCGCCGCCCGCGCGCGACGGCGCGGCCCGCCGGGCAACTGAAGGCGCTCGCCGGCTTGGGCTTCAGCCGCCGCCGTCCGCGGCCACCACGCGGTTGCGGCCGCCGCGCTTGGCGGCGTAGAGCCGGCGGTCGGCCAGCGCCAGCAGGTCGTGCTCGTCGCGCATCGCGGGGTCGAACAGCGCCACGCCCAGCGACAGTGTCTGGCGGTGCACGATGCGGCGGAGCTCGGTGCCGTCGGCGAGTTCGAGCGTGACGTCCGATTGCGCTAGCGCCAGCGCCAGCGCCAGTGTCGTCGCGTCGTTCAATGTTGCTGGCAGCCCGCGCGCAACACGGCGGCGACGGCGCGTCGTCACCGCTGAGGGCCTACCCGCGAGATCGGCCGCAAAACCGCCGGACGGTAGGGAGGTTTGTCGGCGAAGCTCGTTCCCATGATCGGCTCCAGGGCGCATGGATGCCGGGTTTCCCGCAAATCGAAAGAGAGTGTTGCCCCAGTCGCGCCGACGGTACGCGTCGGCGAGAGATCGAGTCAGTCCGGCGCACCCGGTCGCCGCAGGGCGGTGGCCAGCTGGGGAAGAACGCTGCGCAAGCTGGGTTTGGGGGTGAGCTTCGCAATCATGGGGAAGAGGCCGAACCTGGACTTACCAGGTAAAGGCAAACTATGATGAGCTTTGCCCGTCTGGTTGAGGATCGCACGTGTCGACGCTTCTCGTTTCTTCCAAAGGCCAGATCGTGTTGCCCGCCGCATTGCGGCGCCGGTTCAGCATGGGAGCGGGCGCCAGGATCGAAGTGCTCGAGGAGCCGGACGGGTTGAAGCTGCGTGTTGTGCGTTCGGTAGTGACGGCCGACATGGCCGACATGGCCGGGATGGCAGGCATGGTCAAGGCGAAGCCGCGGGGCGTTCCTCGTCGCCTGGAGGACTTCAACCCGGCCTCGCTGCTGGCCCGGACACGGCGCGGCACGCCATGAGGGCGCTGGATACGAACGTCCTGGCGCGGTTCTTCGTGGATGATGCCGACGATGCACAGGCCGCCAAGCAGCGGCCCGCCGCCATCGCGGCACTCGCCGAGCGCTCGTTCGTCTCGGTAACCGTTCTGCTGGAACTGGAGTGGGTCATGCGTGGGTTCTACGAACTGCCCACGAGAGACATCTCGCGCGTCTTGCGGGCGCTTGCGAGCATCGAACACGTCACGCTCGAAGATCGCGATGCAGTCCTGGTGGCGGTCGATGGCTTGGGCAAGGGCCTCGATTTCGCCGACGCGCTGCATCTGGCGCGCAGTTCGCGTGCTTCCGGGTTCGTGACATTCGACCGGCGACTTGCCAGGCGGGCAAAGGGTCTCGCGCTGGCGCCGCCTGTGGAGTTGCTGTCCTGAGGTGGCAGGCTGCGCGAGTTCGACATGCGGGAAGGCCGGAAGACCCAGGCCGCGTCGGAGTCGTTGATGCGGACGCTGACACCGCTGCCGTCGAACAGCCCGCCAGGCCCGGCGGCATGCACCGCTCTGGCCGTCAGCCGATGTTGTTCCTTGTTCGCCACGCTTTCCCCACGATCAGCCAGCAGAACGGGGGTTTGGGTCTGTTCGCGGGTGTGCTCTAGGGCATGTGCGAGGCGATTGGTGGCGGAGGGAGCGGGATTCGAACCCGCGGGGGGCTGTTAACCCCCACACGCTTTCCAGGCGTGCGACTTAAACCACTCATCCATCCCTCCGCAGGGACGGCCGGCAGCAGGCTGCTGGCAGGCGAAGCGCGAATTCTAGCCGGCCGCTGCCGGCCCGGCCGTGGCCGGCAGCGCGCACTTGCGCAGCCATTCGATCAGCACGAACTCCAGCGCACGGGCATGCGTGCTCTCCAGCACCACCGGTGGCGCGCAGCCCGCTTCGTAGGCCTCGCGCCAGCGCAGCGCGCACACGCACCAGCGGTCGCCGGGTTTCAGGCCGCGGAAGCGGAATTCGGGGCGCGGCGTGATGAGGTCGTTGCCGCGCTCCATCTGGAAGTTGAGAAACTCGACCGTGACGCGGGCGCAGATGACATGGCTGCCGGCGTCGTGCTCGTCGGTGTGGCAGCAGCCGTCACGGTACCAGCCGGTCAGCGGGTCATACGAGCAGGGCACCAGCGGCGTGCCCATCACGTTGAGCGCCTGGCGGTCCGTCACGGCGCGGGGGCGCGGCCGGCGCCCTTGACGAGGGCCATCGCGCTGCCGATCAGCGCCGACACCTCGGTCATGTTGCCGGGCACGATCATCGTGTTGTTCTTCTGCGCCAGCTGTGCGTAGGCCTCGACCGCCTTCTCGGCCACCTTCAGCTGCACGGCCTGCTCGCCGCCGGGCGCACGGATGGCCTCGGCCACCTGGCGGATGGCCTGCGCGGTGGCCTCGGCCACCGAGACGATGGCAGCCGCCTCGCCCTGCGCCTTGTTGATCTCGGCCTGCTTCTCGCCTTCGGAACGGGCGATGAAGGCCTCGCGCTCGCCGGTGGCGATATTGATCTGCTCCTGCCGCCGGCCTTCGGAGGCGGCGATCAGCGCGCGCTTCTCGCGCTCGGCGGTGATCTGCGCCTGCATGGCGTGCAGGATGGCGGCCGGCGGCGTCAAGTCCTTGATCTCGTAGCGCAGCACCTTCACGCCCCAGTTCAGCGCCGCCTCGTCCAGGGCATTGACCACCGCGGCGTTGATCAGGTCGCGCTCCTCGAAGGTCTTGTCGAGTTCCATCTTGCCGATTTCGGAACGCAGCGCGGTCTGCGCCAGCTGCGTGATGGCCACGATGTAGTCGCTGCTGCCGTAGCTGGCGCGCATCGGGTCGGTGACCTGGAAATACAGGATGCCGTCGACCTGCAGCTGCGTATTGTCCTTGGTGATGCAGACCTGGCTGGGCACGTCCAGCGGCACCTCCTTGAGCGAATGCTTGTAGGCCACGCGCTCAATGAAAGGGATGACGAATTTCAGGCCGGGCGTCAGCGAGCGGTCGAACTTGCCCAGGCGCTCGACGACCCAGGCATTCTGCTGCGGCACGATCTTGAAAGTGCGCGCGACGAAGATCAGCGCGATGACGGCAAGGACGAGGACAACTTCCATGCGATGGCTCCTCAATGGGGGGGCGACGAGGCCGGGGACAGTTGAAGCTGATTGCCTTCCACGGCCACGATGACATGCAGGCCCGATGTGGCGGGTGCACCGGGCGCCAGTCTGGCCGACCAGGCGGCGCCGCGGTGCTGCACCTGGGTGCTGCCGTCGGCGCCCCAGGCGCGCACCACCACCTGCGAGCCGATGTCGAGGTTGACGTCGCGGTTGCGTTCGACCGGTGCCGACCGTGGCGCGCGCGCGCGGCGGATGTGCCAGCTGGCGGTGGTGCCGGCGCCGAACAGCGCCGCCACCGCGATCTGCGCCACCGGGCCGGCACCACCATGCGCGGCCAGCGCGCCGGCCACGCAGCCCAGCGCCAGCATCAACAGGTAGAAGGTGCCGCTGAGCAGTTCGGCGGCGACCAGGATGCCAGCGACGAGCCACCACCAGGTGGATGCATTCCAGTCCATCGTTGCCTCCGGCAGACGGATGTGTCGCGGCGCAGTGTAGCCAGTGCCTGGGGCGGCATGGGGCGCGTGCTGCGGTGCCCCTACACTTCGCGCCTTCGTTGTTGCCCGCCCACCCGACCCCGCCACCGAAGGGCCCTGCCACCATGCTGCGCTTTCATTTTCCGATCGTCATCATCGACGAGGACTTTCGTTCCGAGAACACCTCGGGTTTCGGCATCCGCGCGCTCGCGGCGGCAATCGAAAAGGAGGGTTTCGAAGTCGTCGGTGCCACCAGCTATGGTGACCTGGCGCAGTTTGCGCAGCAGCAAAGCCGCGCCAGCGCCTTCATCCTGTCGATCGACGACGAGGAATTCACCCCCGGGCCCGAGCTCGACCCCGCGGTGCTGAACCTGCGCAAGTTCATCCAGGAGATCCGCTTCAAGAATGCCGAGATCCCGATCTACATCTATGGCGAGACGCGCACCAGCCAGCACATCCCGAACGACGTGCTGCGCGAACTGCACGGCTTCATCCACATGTTCGAGGACACGCCGGAGTTCGTGGCGCGCCACATCATCCGCGAGGCCAAGAGCTACCTCGACGGCCTGGCGCCGCCGTTCTTCAAGGCGCTGATGGACTACGCGCAGGACGGCTCGTACAGCTGGCACTGCCCCGGTCACAGCGGCGGTGTGGCCTTCCTGAAGAGCCCCGTGGGGCAGATGTTCCACCAGTTCTTCGGCGAGAACATGCTGCGCGCCGACGTCTGCAACGCCGTCGAGGAACTGGGCCAGGAGCTGGACCACACCGGCCCGGTGGCGGCCAGCGAGCGCAACGCCGCGCGCATCTTCAATACCGACCACTGCTTCTTCGTCACCAACAGCACCAGCACCAGCAACAAGATGGTCTGGCACCACACGGTGGCCCCGGGCGACGTGGTGGTGGTCGACCGCAACTGCCACAAGTCCATCCCTGCACAGCATCA
>JADJYX010000024.1 GCA_016719535.1 Rubrivivax sp.
GATGTCCTACTTTCACACGGGAATCCGCACTATCATCGGCGCAGAGGCGTTTCACTGTCCTGTTCGGGATGGGAAGGAGTGGGACCACCTCGCTATGGTCATCAGGCTTAACCGGTCACCGTCCTGTCGAAGACCAGACGGCCAATTCAGTCGGTAGCAACGCTCGGATCTAGCTCAGATTTGATTGCGCCACGCTGGGCATAACACTTGACCCGATCAAAATCAAAGTTATAGGGTCAAGCCTCACGAGCAATTAGTACCGGTTAGCTCAACGCATTAGTGCGCTTCCACACCCGGCCTATCAACGTCCTGGTCTCGAACGACTCTTCAGGGGCTCGAGGCCCCGGCAAGAATAATCTTGAGACGAGTTTCCCGCTTAGATGCTTTCAGCGGTTATCTCTTCCGCACATAGCTACTCGGCAATGCCACTGGCGTGACAACCGATACACCAGAGGTGCGTCCACTCCGGTCCTCTCGTACTAGGAGCAGGCTCTCTCAATCTTGCAGCGCCCACGGAAGATAGGGACCAAACTGTCTCACGACGTTTTAAACCCAGCTCACGTACCTCTTTAAATGGCGAACAGCCATACCCTTGGGACCGGCTACAGCCCCAGGATGAGATGAGCCGACATCGAGGTGCCAAACACCGCCGTCGATATGAACTCTTGGGCGGTATCAGCCTGTTATCCCCAGAGTACCTTTTATCCGTTGAGCGATGGCCCTTCCATACAGAACCACCGGATCACTTTGTCCTACTTTCGTACCTGCTCGACTTGTCAGTCTCGCAGTCAAGCACGCTTATGCCTATGCACTATCAGCACGATTTCCGACCGTGCCTAGCGTACCTTCGAACTCCTCCGTTACACTTTGGGAGGAGACCGCCCCAGTCAAACTGCCTACCATACACTGTCCCCAACCCGGATAACGGGCCAAGGTTAGAACCTCAAACACACCAGGGTGGTATTTCAACGTTGGCTCCACGACACCTAGCGGCACCGCTTCAAAGCCTCCCACCTATCCTACACAGATCTGTTCAAAGTCCAATGTAAAGCTACAGTAAAGGTTCATGGGGTCTTTCCGTCTTTCCGCGGGAGATTGCATCATCACAAACATTTCAACTTCGCTGAGTCTCTGGAGGAGACAGTGTGGCCATCGTTACGCCATTCGTGCAGGTCGGAACTTACCCGACAAGGAATTTCGCTACCTTAGGACCGTTATAGTTACGGCCGCCGTTTACTGGGACTTCAGTCAAGAGCTTGCACCCCATCATTTAATCTTCCAGCACCGGGCAGGCGTCACACCCTATACGTCGACTTTCGTCTTTGCAGAGTGCTGTGTTTTTATTAAACAGTCGCAGCCACCGATTCTCTGCGGCCTCATTCGGCTCCATTTGTACAACTTCACCTACTAAAGGCACACCTTCTTCCGGAAGTTACGGTGCCAATTTGCCGATTTCCTTCTCCAGAGTTCTCTCAAGCGCCTTAGAATACTCATCTCGTCCACCAGTGTCGGTTTGCGGTACGGTCGTGTATAGCTGAAGCTTAGTGGCTTTTCCTGGAAGCAGGGTATCGCTCACTTCAGCGGCAAGCCGCCTCGTTATCACCCCTCATCTAAGATCTCCGGATTTGCCTACAGACCACGACTACAGGCTTGAACCGGGACATCCAACACCCGGCTGAGCTAACCTTCTCCGTCCCCACATCGCACTTGCAATCGGTACAGGAATATTGACCTGTTTCCCATCAGCTACGCATCTCTGCCTCGCCTTAGGGGCGACTCACCCTACGCCGATGAACGTTGCGTAGGAAACCTTGCGCTTCCGGCGAGGGGCTTTTCACCCCTTTAACGCTACTCATGTCAGCATTCGCACTTCTGATACCTCCAGCAGACCTCACGATCCACCTTCCACAGGCTTACAGAACGCTCTCCTACCATCCGTGTTGCCACGGATCCGCAGCTTCGGTTACTGGCTTAGCCCCGTTACATCTTCCGCGCAGGACGACTCGATCAGTGAGCTATTACGCTTTCTTTAAATGATGGCTGCTTCTAAGCCAACATCCTGACTGTTTTAGCCTTCCCACTTCGTTTCCCACTTAGCCAATATTAGGGACCTTAGCTGGCGGTCTGGGTTGTTTCCCTCTTGTGTCCGGACGTTAGCACCCGGTGCACTGTCTCCCAAGCTGTACTCATCGGTATTCGGAGTTTGCAATGGTTTGGTAAGTCGCCATGACCCCTAGCCATAACAGTGCTCTACCCCGATGGTAATACTTGAGGCACTACCTAAATAGTTTTCGGAGAGAACCAGCTATCTCCAAGTTTGTTTAGCCTTTCACCCCTATCCACAGCTCATCCGCTAGTTTTGCAACACTAGTCGGTTCGGACCTCCAGCAGGTGTTACCCTACCTTCATCCTGGCCATGGATAGATCACTTGGTTTCGGGTCTACACCCAGCGACTGAACGCCCTATTCGGACTCGGTTTCCCTGCGCCTTCCCTATTCGGTTAAGCTTGCCACTGAATGTAAGTCGCTGACCCATTATACAAAAGGTACGCCGTCACCCATTGCGAGGCTCCGACTTTTTGTATGCATGCGGTTTCAGGATCTATTTCACTCCCCTCCCGGGGTTCTTTTCGCCTTTCCCTCACGGTACTAGTTCGCTATCGGTCGATTACGAGTATTTAGCCTTGGAGGATGGTCCCCCCATCTTCAGACAGGATTACACGTGTCCCGCCCTACTTGTCGCACGCCCAGTTCCACAACCGATCTTTTCCGTACGGGGCTATCACCCGCTATGGCCGGACTTTCCAGACCGTTCCGATAGATCGATTGCTAAACGTGCAGGCTTCTCCGATTTCGCTCGCCACTACTCTCGGAATCTCGGTTGATGTCTTTTCCTCAAGGTACTGAGATGTTTCAGTTCCCCTGGTTCGCCTCGCACCCTATGTATTCAGTGTGCGATACCCTTGCGGGTGGGTTTCCCCATTCGGAAATCTCCGGATCAAAGCTTATTTGCCAGCTCCCCGAAGCTTATCGCAGGCTACCACGTCCTTCATCGCCTGTAATCGCCAAGGCATCCACCACATGCACTTAGTCACTTGACCCTATAACTTTGACGCCTGCTGACTTGCAGGGTCGGTCAATGACAAATTTGAGTATTCGCGTTATGCCGTCTTCATTCTTTCGAATTGAAGTTCGTTGACGCAATCAAAAGCCGCCAATGGCTTGCCGCACCGAGGTGCATTGCCATCAGCAGCGCTGATTCGACTCTACGAATTTTTAAAGAACGACAGCCGATACAAACAATCGAACTGGCCAACACACCGGATGTGTTCGCCACTTCGTGCGCTTGTCAGTCTTGGTGGAGGTGAACGGGATCGAACCGATGACCCCCTGCTTGCAAAGCAGGTGCTCTCCCAGCTGAGCTACACCCCCGACATGTGTTGGTGGGTCTGGTTGGATTCGAACCAACGACCCCCGCCTTATCAAGACGGTGCTCTAACCGACTGAGCTACAGACCCGCACTTGGGTAAGTCTGTCGTCAACAACAGCCGATAAGTGTGAGCGCTTGAGCTTGAGTGCTCTTGCTTGGCTTCATCCGCGCTCGGCTCGCCTGTCCTTGCATGTGCAAGGTCAGCCTTCACCGAAACGGGCTTTGCCGTTTTCCAGAAAGGAGGTGATCCAGCCGCACCTTCCGATACGGCTACCTTGTTACGACTTCACCCCAGTCACGAACCCTGCCGTGGTAATCGCCCCCCTTGCGGTTAGGCTAACTACTTCTGGCAGAACCCGCTCCCATGGTGTGACGGGCGGTGTGTACAAGACCGGGAACGTATTCACCGCGGCAAGCTGATCCGCGATTACTAGCGATTCCGACTTCACGCAGTCGAGTTGCAGACTGCGATCCGGACTACGACCGGTTTTCTGGGATTAGCTCCCCCTCGCGGGTTGGCAGCCCTCTGTACCGGCCATTGTATGACGTGTGTAGCCCTACCCATAAGGGCCATGATGACCTGACGTCATCCCCACCTTCCTCCGGTTTGTCACCGGCAGTCTCATTAGAGTGCCCTTTCGTAGCAACTAATGACAAGGGGTTGCGCTCGTTGCGGGACTTAACCTAACATCTCACGACACGAGCTGACGACGGCCATGCAGCACCTGTGTCCTGGCTCTCTTTCGAGCACTCCCGCATCTCTGCAGGATTCCAGGCATGTCAAGGGTAGGTAAGGTTTTTCGCGTTGCGTCGAATTAAACCACATCATCCACCGCTTGTGCGGGTCCCCGTCAATTCCTTTGAGTTTCAACCTTGCGGCCGTACTCCCCAGGCGGTCAACTTCACGCGTTAGCTACGTTACTGAGAAGAAACCCTCCCAACAACCAGTTGACATCGTTTAGGGCGTGGACTACCAGGGTATCTAATCCTGTTTGCTCCCCACGCTTTCGTGCATGAGCGTCAGTGCAGGCCCAGGGGATTGCCTTCGCCATCGGTGTTCCTCCGCATATCTACGCATTTCACTGCTACACGCGGAATTCCATCCCCTCTGCCGCACTCTAGCCGTGCAGTCACAAATGCAGTTCCCAGGTTAAGCCCGGGGATTTCACATCTGTCTTGCACAACCGCCTGCGCACGCTTTACGCCCAGTAATTCCGATTAACGCTTGCACCCTACGTATTACCGCGGCTGCTGGCACGTAGTTAGCCGGTGCTTATTCTTCGGGTACCGTCATTACCCCAGGATATTAGCCCAGAGCGTTTCTTCCCCGACAAAAGCGGTTTACAACCCGAAGGCCTTCTTCCCGCACGCGGCATGGCTGGATCAGGCTTGCGCCCATTGTCCAAAATTCCCCACTGCTGCCTCCCGTAGGAGTCTGGGCCGTGTCTCAGTCCCAGTGTGGCTGGTCGTCCTCTCAGACCAGCTACAGATCGTCGGCTTGGTAGGCCTTTACCCCACCAACTACCTAATCTGACATCGGCCGCTCCAATAGCGCGAGGCCTTTCGGTCCCCCGCTTTCACCCTCAGGTCGTATGCGGTATTAATCCGGCTTTCGCCGGGCTATCCCCACTACTGGGCACGTTCCGATGCATTACTCACCCGTTCGCCACTCGTCGCCAGGTTGCCCCGCGTTACCGTTCGACTTGCATGTGTAAGGCATGCCGCCAGCGTTCAATCTGAGCCAGGATCAAACTCTTCAGTTCGATCTTGAATTTGCTCAAAACGGAATCGAAGTGAACTTCACTTCTTCTTCCATGAGCGTTTAAAGTCCTTCAGACTTCGGCTCGCAGTCACCCGCAAACCAGAGCCCTCGCCTTCAAACGCCCACGCTTATCGGCTGTATGTTGTTAAAGAACACGCTTCGAAATTTACCCTCGAAGCAATCGCTGATTCGTGATCAGCGAAGCCCTCAACTATCGCAGATTCAATTCAAACCGTCAACACCTTCGGTCAAATTTCTTTTACCGACGACGTGAACCGTGCCCGCCTGCTCCGGTCCTGACGATCTTCGCCGGAAGGCGGGACCCGCACGAAGGGCACAAGGCTCTCGGAGCACGAGACCTCACCTGCGCGGCGCTGTTCGGGATGGGCTTGGTGGGCAGTGCAGGGTTCGAACCTGCGACCCCTGCCGTGTGAAGGCAGTGCTCTACCGCTGAGCTAACTGCCCGGAATCCTTTGAACTTCGCTCTAGACGAGGCCCCGGGAACCGGGAAAGCCGAAGATTATGCCACAGGCTCGAATTTGCGCCAGATGGTCTTGCCGGCGCAGGCCCTGTCGAGCTCGTCCAGAGCCAACTGGTGGGCGGCCAGTTCGCCTTCGCTCGGCGCGACCACCGGAAGGTCGAAGCTCGACAGGTCGATCGCCGCCGCCTCCAGCCTGGCAGCCCCGCCCTCCTGCGGCTCGATCACCAGCGAGTCCTGGCCCCGGGTCATGCGGATGTAGACCTCGGCCAGCAGCCCCGCGTCCAACAGTGCGCCATGCAGCGTGCGATTGCTGTTGTCCACCTCCAGCCGCCGGCACAGCGCATCGAGCGTATTCGTCTTGCCCGGGAACAGTTCCCGCGCCATCGACAGCGAATCGGTGATCCGGTCGACGACGTCGGCGATGGCGCCGCGCCTCAGGCGCGCCAGTTCGGCATTGACGAAGGCGACGTCGAAGGCGGCGTTGTGGATGATGAGTTCGGCCCCGCGCAGAAATCCCAGAAGCTGATCGGCCACCTCGGCGAACTTCGGCTTGTCGGCCAGAAACTTGTCGGTCAGGCCGTGCACCTTGACCGCATCCGGATGAATGCTGCGCTCCGGGTTCAGATACAGGTGCAGGCTGTTGCCGCTGAGCCGGCGGTCGACCATCTCCAGGCAGCCGATCTCGATGATGCGGTCACCCTTGTCGGCGTCCAGCCCGGTGGTTTCGGTGTCGAAGAAGATCTGGCGCGTCATGGCTTCACCGGATTCTTGCCCAGCCAGGCCCAGAGCGCCGCACCGCCCACGATCATCGGCACGCAAAGCCACTGCCCCATGCTCATGTTCAGCGCGAGCAGCCCCAGGAAGGCGTCGGGCTCGCGGAAGTACTCGGCGACAAAACGAAACAAGCCGTAGCCGAGCAGGAAGGCGGCCGCGACCTGGCCCGTCGCACGCGGTCGGCGGCCGTATATCCACAGCAGCACGAACAGCAGCAGCCCTTCCAGCGCAAACTGGTAAAGCTGCGACGGGTGCCGCGGCACCGGTGTGCCGCTCTGCGGAAAGACCATCGCCCAGGGCAGCGTCGGGTCGGCCGCACGGCCCCACAGTTCGCCGTTGATGAAGTTGCCGATGCGGCCCGATGCCAGACCCGTGGGCACGCAGGGCGCCACCACATCCATCACCTGAAGGAAGCCGCGGCGGCGCGAGCGCGCGAACCACGCCAGCGCGACGACGACGCCCAGCATGCCGCCGTGGAAGCTCATGCCGCCCTTCCACACCATCAGGATCTCGGCCGGATTGCCCAGATACTGCTCGGGCTTGTAGAACAGGGCGTAGCCGATGCGCCCGCCGAGCACGACGCCAAGCACGCCCCAGAACAGCAGGTCCTCGACATCGCGACGCGTCCAGCCGGCAGTGGCGAACCAGGGCTTCTTCACGCGCAGCGACGCCAGCCACAGGAAGAGCCCGAAGGCCACCAGATAGGTCACCCCGTACCAGTGGATCTGCACGGGCCCGAGGGCCAGCGCCACCGGGTCGAACTGAGGGTGCACAAGCATGCCGTCGATGCTAGCAGCCGCCCTGCCCGTGCCCGGAACCAGCCACCCCCGCGTCCTAGAATGCCGGGTTTGATTCCTCGCTGCAGCACATCCGAACGGAGAATACGATGGCCGAAGGTTCCAACCCCGACAAGATCAACCGCCGCTCGGCCAACATCACCGAAGGCGTGGCGCGTGCGCCCAACCGGTCGATGTATTACGCGATGGGCTACACCGGCAGCGACTTCGGCAAGCCGATGATCGGCGTGGCCAACGGTCACAGCACCATCACCCCGTGCAACAGCGGCCTGCAGCGCCTGGCCGATGCAGCCGTGGACAGTCTGAAGGCTGCCGGCGCCAACGCGCAGGTGTTCGGCACGCCCACCATCAGCGACGGCATGGCCATGGGCACGGAAGGCATGAAATACAGCCTGGTCTCGCGCGAGGTCATCGCCGACTGCGTCGAGACCTGCGTCGGCGGCCAGTGGATGGACGGCGTGATGGTCATCGGCGGCTGCGACAAGAACATGCCCGGCGGCATGATGGGCATGCTGCGGGCCAATGTGCCGGCCGTCTATATCTACGGCGGCACCATCCTGCCGGGCCGCTACAAGGGCCAGGACCTCAACATCGTCAGCGTCTTCGAGGCCGTGGGCCAGTTCAGCGCCGGCAGGATGAGCGACGAGGACTTCTGCGAGATCGAGCGCCGCGCCATTCCCGGCAGCGGCAGCTGCGGCGGCATGTATACGGCCAATACGATGAGCAGTTCGTTCGAGGCGCTGGGTCTGTCGCTGCCCTATGCATCGACGATGGCCAACGTCGAGGACGAGATCGTCGACATGGTCCGGCAGGCGGCCCGGGTGCTGGTGGAGGCGGTACGCCTCGACCTCAAGCCGCGCGACATCGTCGACAAGAAGGCGATCGAGAATGCGGTGGCGGTGATCATGGCCATCGGCGGCAGCACCAACGCCGTGCTGCACTATCTGGCGATCGCTCATGCCGCGGGGGTGGACTGGACGATCGACGATTTCGAGCGCGTGCGCCAGAAGGTGCCGGTGCTGTGCGACCTCAAGCCCAGCGGCCAGTATCTGGCCATCGACCTGCACCGCGCCGGCGGCATTCCGCAGGTGATGCGCGAACTGCTCGATGCCGGCCTGCTGCACGGCGACTGCATGACCATCACCGGCCGGACGGTGGCCGAGAACCTGGCCGACGTGCCGCCGCTGACTGCCGACAACAAGGTCATCCGCAAGGTGAGCCATCCGCTGTACGCCCAGGGCCACCTGGCCATCCTGAAGGGCAACCTCTCGCCCGAAGGCTGCGTGGCCAAGATCACCGGGCTGAAGAATCCCGTCATCACCGGACCGGCGCGTGTCTTCGACGACGAGCAGAGCGCGCTGGCCGCCATCATGGCCAACCGGATCAAGGCCGGCGACGTGATGGTGCTGCGCTACCTCGGCCCCAAGGGTGGCCCCGGCATGCCGGAGATGCTGGCCCCCACCGGTGCGCTGATCGGCCAGGGCCTTGGCGAGTCGGTCGGCCTGATCACCGACGGCCGCTTCAGCGGTGGCACCTGGGGCATGGTGGTCGGCCACGTCGCCCCCGAGGCCTACGAGGGCGGCACCATCGCGCTGGTGCAGGAAGGCGACTCGATCACCATCGATGCCCATCAGCTGCTGCTGCAACTGAACGTCGACGACGCCGAGATCGCGCGCCGCCGTGCCACCTGGCAGCAGCCCGCCCCGCGCTACACGCGCGGCGTGCTGGCCAAGTTTGCGAGGAATGCCTGCAGCGCCAGTGGCGGCGCCGTGCTGGACAAGGACTGAGCCGCCGGCCGGGCCGCGCATGTTCGAAGCCTCGTTCCACCGGCCCGGCCCCGGTTGCGCATGAGCGCCGAGCCGCCCGGCCTGCACGCGCTGGCGGACGTCGAGCTGGTGCAGCAATGCCTGGCCGGTCGGCAGGATGCATGGCGTGTCCTGGTGCACCGTTATCAGCGCCTGGTCTTCACGGTGGCGCGCCGCGCCGGGCTGGACGAACACGCGGCCGCCGACGTACTGCAGTCGGTCTTCGAGAAGGTGCATCGCCACCTGCCGCAGCTCACCCAGCCCGAGCGCCTGCGCGCGTGGGTGGTGACCACGGCCAAGCGCGAGACGCTGACCCTGCTGCGCCTGGCCGCCCGCCAGCGATCGGCCGACGAGCCTGCCGGCGAGGACGACGACACGCCGCTGATCGAACGGCTGGCCGACCCGGCGCCGCTGGCCGACGAGCGGCTGCAGGAACTGCAGGAGGCCCAGCGCATGCACGTCGCCCTGGACCGCCTGGACGAGCGCTGCCGGCTGCTGCTCACCTTGCTTTTTGCCGACGAGGACGAACGTCCCGCCTATGACGAGGTGGCGCGCCGCCTGGGCATGCCCGAGGGCAGCATCGGCCCCACCCGCGGCCGTTGCCTGGACAAGCTGCGTCGACTCTATCTGGGCGGCGACAAACCGGGCAAACTCCGATGAACGACGGATGTATTTCCCGTTCGCGACCGGCGTCGGTGCCAGGCGGGTGTCCGGTCCGGATGTCCCGGTGAGAATGCCATGACCTCAGCCAGCCCCGACCCCACCGACGAGCAACTCGCTGCCCTGATCGGCAGTTGCCTGCGCCTGCTGGACGAAGAGGTGCCCTCGTGGGCCACGCAGCGGGCGCTCGATGCCTGGCGCGCTCCGTCGCCGGCCGTACCGGGGCTTATGGACCGTGTGGTGGCCGTGCTGCGCTTCGACAGCCGGCACAGCGATGCGGCCCTGGCACTGCGCACACGCGGCGCGGCGCCGCGCCAGTTGCTCTACGCCGTGGGCGCGCACGACATCGACCTGCGGGTGCAGAACCAGGCGGGTGACCCGAACCGCTTCGAGATCGCCGGCCAGGTGCTGGGGCCGGCTGCCCAGGGCCGCGTCACCTGGCAGGCCGACAGCGATGCCACTCCCGGCGCGCCGACCGCCCTGGACGAACTCGGCGAATTCGTGCTTGCCGGGCTGCCCCCTGGCCAGGGCCGCCTTCTCCTCACCCTGGACGGGCAGCCGGTCGAACTGCCGCCGATCGAACTGGGCAGCCAGACCGCCGCGGGCTGAACCGTGTCGGCCGAGCCGGTGCAGGACCTGAGCGCCGAGGTCGAGTCGCTGCTGCAATCGCCACCCCGAACGGTCGATTCCGCGCGCGCGGAATCGCTGGCCTGGGCGCTGAAACAGGCCGTGCAAGCCGCCTGGATGGTGGACCCGCCGCGAGCCGAACGAGCGCAGGCCAGCCTGCATCGGCTGGCCCAGGCACGGGCCACGCCGGTGCTGACCGCGCTGGCGGCCTGGGGCGCCGGCATCGTGTGCCTGGCCAGGGGTGAGCTGGAGCCGGCACTCGAACGGCTGGACCAGGCCGCGGGCACCTGGCAGGAACTGGGCCTGGGCCTGCCGGCTGCACAGGTCGGCGTGGCGCGACTGATGCCGCTGTCACTGCTGGGTCGCTACGACGAGGCGCTGGCCAGCGGCAGCGCGGCAGAAACGGCACTCACCCGGCTTGGCGACCTGCAAGGATCGGCCAAGGTGGCGCTCAACCTCGGCAGCCTGGCGATCCACCGCGGGCGCTACACCGAAGCCGCCAACCACTACCGGCGCGCCGCGGTGCGTTTCGCCCGCGCCGGCGACCGTGAACATTCGGTGATGGCCGACGTCGGACTGGCCGACGCGCGCGGTTTCGAAGGCCGGCTGGACGAAGCCGCGCGCATCTACGACCGCGCCGAGATGCGTGCGCGCCAGCATGGCCTGCCGGTGCTGGCCGCGCAGGCCGGGCATGGCCGCGCACTGCTGGCGCTGGGCGCCGGCCGCTACCGCAGCGCGCTGGCCGGCCTGGTGCGCGCGCAGGCCGAATTCGGCCGCATCGGCGTCGACCACTATCTCGGCGAGGTCGAGCGCGACCTCGCCGACGCCTACCTCGAACTGAACCTGTTGCCCGAGGCGCTGGCCATCTACGACCGCCTGCTCACCCGGCTGCGGGCCCAGGGCAACGCGGCCACCCTGCCCTGGCTGCACCTGCAGCGCGCCCGGGCGCTGGCGCGCGCCGGCCAGGGCCCTTCGGCCGCGCAGGGGCTGCAGGCGGCGGGCGATCAATTCAGGGCCCAGGGGCATGCCGCCGGGCAGGCGCTGTCCGGCCTGGCCCTGCTCGAGTTGTGCCTGAGCCTGGCTGAAGGCGGCAACGGCGACGAACTGGCCACGCTCGCCCGTCTGGCCGCGGCCATGGTCACCACGCAACCACGGGCGCCGATGTGGCGGCTGCATCTGGTGCAGGCGGTGGCGCTTCGGCGCCTGGGCCGGCCCGACGAGGTGCTGCGCCTGCTGCAGCCGCAGGTCGAGTTGCAGCAATCACACTGGCCCCCGCAGGCCCGGCCGCGGCTGTGGGATGAAATCGGCCGCGCCCATCGGGCGCAGGGGCAGCGCGCCGCCGCGGTCGTAGCTTTCGAGCGTGCCGTGGTGCTGTTCGAGCAATGGCAATCGGCACTGCCGGGCGAAGAATTCCAGCTCGCCGTGCTGGCCGACCATCTGCACCCCTTCGAGGCCCGGCTGGCGCTGAGCCTGGACGACGAAGCGCCCGAATCGGTGCTCGCCTGGCTGGACCGCCACCGCGCCCGCGTGCTGGGCGACCGCCTTGGCCGCGGTCGGGAAGTCGACGTCCCGGCAGGCAGCGTCGATGCCGAATGCGGCGCCCGGCGGGCGCGGCTGAACTGGATCCGCCGCCAGGCCCGGCGCCGTGCCGAGGAAGGCAACGATGACCTGCCGCCGGCGTTGTACGAAGAGGCCACACAGCTGGAGCTCGCGCTGCTGGAGCAGGCCCGGCGCGACCGCCTGGCGCGCGACGAAGACACGCTGGCGCCGGGTGCCGCGATGCGCCCGCCCGGCCTCGACCTGGGCACCTTGCGCCGGCGCTTCGTCGGTACCCGGGCCCTGGTGGAATACGGCATCAGCGGCGACGAGTTGTTTGCACTCGTGGTGGCGCGCGGACAGGTGCACGTCGTCCGTCGCCTGGCATCCTGGGCCGCGGTGAAGGTCCAGCTGCACCGTCTGCATTACCAGCTGGACACCCTGCGCGCCGGCAGCCGGCGGCTGCAGGCGCATGCCGCGCAGCTCACGCAGCGCTGCGGGGCGCGCCTGCAGGCGCTGCACGATGCCGTCTGGCGACCGTTGCAGGCGCTGCTGGCCGGCATCGACGACACCATCGTCGTGCCGTGCCAGGCGTTGCAGTCCCTGCCCTTCCCGGCCCTGCACGACGGCAGCGACTGGCTCGACGAGCGCATGCGCATCACCCTGGCGCCGGCCACCGCCCTCGCCCCCACCGCACCGTTGCCCGCGACCCCGGCGCGCGCGCTGGTGGTCGGAGAGGGCCAGCGCCTGCTGCACATGCAGCAAGAGGTCGAGGCCGTCGCCACCGAACTGCAGGCCGAGCGCGTGCTGATGGACGGCATGGCCACGGTGGATGCCGTGATCGCCGTCGCGCGCCAGGCGGACGTGCTGCACCTGGCCTGTCACGGCGAATTCCGCGGCGACAACCCCCGCTTCTCGGCCCTGCACCTGGGTGACGGGCTGCTGAGCGCCGCCGCTGTCGAGACGCTGCGGCTGCCGGCCCGGCTGGTGGTGCTGAGCGCCTGCGAGACCGGCCGCACGCAGACCGCCGCCGGCGACGAGGGCCTGGGCCTGGTGCGCGCCTTCCAGCTCGCCGGCGCCCGCGACGTGGTGGCCAGCCTGTGGGCCGTGGACGACGAGGCCACCGCCCACTTCATGACGGCTTTCTACCGCGGCTGGGGCCGCGGACGGCTCGACGTGGCCACGGCCCTGCAGCAGGCGCGCCAGGCCATGCGCCGCCGCTGGCCGCACCCGTTTTACTGGGCCGCCTTCCAGGGCTACGCCCGCGCCGATCTGTAACCGCCTGTCGCCGCCCGTATTTCCGCGGGGCGATCGCCGTTTGTGGACACTGCGCGACTCTTTGCCGGAGCCCCCGACATGACACCCACCCGTTCCCTGCGTCCCGCACTGGCGGCGACGCTCACGGCCACCGCCCTGGCCTGCGGCCTGCTGGCCACGCCCGAGCCCGCGGTGGCCCAGACCAGCACCGTGCCCCGCGTCGCCGGCGAGGTGCTGGTGCAGCTGCGCGCAGGCGCCGACCTGCCCGCCGTGCAGACGCAGTACCGCCTGTCGTTGCTGGCACGTTTCGGCGCGCGGCCGATCTTCCGCTTCCGCGTGGCTGCCGGCGGCGATGTCGATGCCACGGTGGCGGCGCTGATGGCCGATCCCCGCGTGGTCCATGCCGAGCCCAACATCCTGGCCGGCGCACCCGAAGCGCGCGTGCGCACGGTCTGGGCCGTGGGCACGGCCGGGCAGTTCGGCAGCCAGTGGGCGGCCGATGCCCTGGCGCTGCCGCAGGCCCATGCCCATGCCACCGGTGCGGGCCAGGTGGTGGCCGTGCTCGACACCGGCGTCGACCGCAGCCACCCGGCACTCGCCGGCCGGCTGCTGCCGGGCCACGATTTCGTCGACGGCGATGCCGACCCGTCGGAGGCCGGCGCCCCCGGCATCGGCGCCTGGGGGCACGGCACGCACGTGGCCGGCCTGGTGGCGCTGGCCGCACCGCGCGCTGCCATCCTGCCCCTGCGCGTGCTCGACGAACGCGGCGAGGGCAACCTGTGGGTGCTGGCCGAAGCCCTGCTGCACGCCGTCGACCCCGACGGCAACCCCTTCACCCGCGATGGCGCCCGCGTCATCAACATGAGCCTGGGCACCCTGCAGCGCACCGACCTGCTGGACGTCGTCACCCGCCTGGTCCAGTGCGACGACAACGACGATGACGACGACGAGAGCGAGAAGACCAAGGACCGCTTCAAGGACGACGGCTACCAGGCCGACCGCGAGCGCTGCAACGTGCTCGGCAGCGCCGTGGTGATGGCCGCCGCCGGCAACGGTGGCAGCACCAGCGAACGCCAGTACCCGGGCGCCGAAGCGGCCGCCGGCACGCTGGCCCTGGCGGCCAGCAACGCCACCGGGCGCATCGCCCCGTTCAGCAACCGGGGCAGCTGGGTCAACCTGGCCGCCCCTGGCGACGCCGTCGTCAGCACCGTGCCCGGTGGCGGCTACGGCAGCTGGAGCGGCACCTCGATGGCCGCCCCCCTGGCCGCCGGCGTGGCCGCCCTGCTGCTCGAGCGCAACCCGGACTGGAAGCCGCAAGACGTGACCAAGCGCCTGCTCGAGAAGAGCGTGCGCCTGTGCGACACGCCGCTGCGCCAGCTGCACGCCGAGGCCGCCGTGCTCGACCAGGACCGTCGCGGCCCGCGCTGCCGTTGAACATTCGCGTTACGTCCCCTTACCACGCGCTGCGCACGACCCGGTATCACGCGGCGACGCCACCTCTCTGTGAAGCAAGCCGGCACGCAGGATCGCACCGATCCGCAGTGCCGGCCCGGCCCGCCACCGTCGGTGCGGGCTCAATCCCAACGTTTCAGGAGAGCGCATCATGATCACCCAGCGTCATCGCACCCACGCCGTCGCCCTGACCGCCGCACTGACGGCCGCACTGACGGCCGCCCTCTGGGCCGCGCCGGCTGCTGCCGAGGAAACCATCTGCACCGGCGCCGTCGGCCCCGTCTACAAGGACAACATCTTCGTGCCCGATGGCGCCACCTGCGTGCTCGACCGCACCCGCCTCAACGGCAACCTGGTCGTCGGCCGCGGCGCCACGGCGCGGGCGGCAGGCATCACGGTCAACGGCAACGTCCAGGCCGAAGGTGCCGCCTTCATCGGCATCGCCGGCTATTCCACGGTCGGCGGTTCGGTGCAGATCGTGCAGGGCGGCGGCGCCACGATCGAGGGCGCGCGCATCAAGGGCGACCTGCAGTTCGAGTCCAACGTGGCGCCGATCACCGCCACCGGCAACATCGTCGGCGGCAGCCTGCAGGCCTTCCAGAATCTGGGCGGGCTCAGCCTCGTCAACAACCGCATGAACGGCAACCTGCAGTGCAAGGAGAACATGCCCGCACCGGTGGGCAGCGGCAACCGCTCGCCCAGCAAGGAGGACCAGTGCGCGCGGCTGTGAGCGGCTGAAGGCAGCGACGGCGCCGCGTCAGCGACCGCCGTCGCCCTTGCGCTCGTCGGCGTGTGCGCGCGCTTCATCGGCCGCGCTGCGATGCGCGCGCTTGCGGCGGTCGCTGTGCACGTTCAGGCCCAGCGCCTGCATGTCGCGCTCACGGCGGGCGACCTTGCGCTCTTCCATGCGGCGGATGGCGCGGCGCTGCGTCAGCCCGGTGGTGTCGGCGTAGACCCACCACACCACCGCCAGGCCGAACGGCGACAGCAGCCACAGCCACGACCAGCCCGCCACCGGGTCGACCTCGAGCAGCTAGAGCAGGACCAGGATGGTGCCGATGACGACGAATGGCATGGTGAGTTCCTCCAGGGCCCGCGACGGCACCGGGATCTGGCGCGAGTCGCGCAGCCACTGTAGCCGATGCGCAGCGGCCATCGGGCGTCGAAAAGGCAGATCGCCCCGGCCGCTGGTGCGGACCGGGGCGATCGTTCAGGACCGCGCGCGGGCGCGGCGGCTGCCGCGGACGCTCAGTTCGACTGCGTAAGCTGGTCCAGGATGGCCGGATTTTCCAGCGTCGAGGTGTCCTGCGTGATGGCCTCGCCCTTGGCGATGCTGCGCAGCAGCCGGCGCATGATCTTGCCGCTGCGCGTCTTGGGCAGGTTGTCGCCGAAGCGGATGTCCTTGGGCTTGGCGATCGGCCCGATCTCCTTGGCCACCCAGTTGCGCAGATCGTTGGCGATCCGCTTCGCTTCGTCGCCGGTCGGACGCGGGCGCTTGAGCACGACAAAGGCGCAGATGGCCTCGCCGGTGGTGTCGTCGGGGCGGCCGACTACGGCAGCCTCGGCCACCAGGTCGGTGCAGCTCACCAGCGCCGACTCGATCTCCATCGTGCCCATGCGGTGGCCCGATACGTTCAGCACGTCGTCGATGCGGCCGGTGATGGTGAAGTAGCCCGTCTTGGCGTCGCGGATGGCGCCGTCGCCGGCCAGGTAGTACTGGCCCTTGAAGTCGTCGGGGTAGTAGCTCTTCTTGAAGCGCTCGGGGTCGCCCCAGATGGTGCGGATCATGCTGGGCCACGGCTTCTTGACGACCAGGATGCCGCCCTGGCCCCAAGGCACGTCCTTGCCGGTTTCGTCGACCACCGCGGCCATGATGCCCGGGAAGGGCAGCGTGCACGAACCCGGCACCAGCGTCGTCACGCCCGGCAGCGGGGTGATCATGTGGCCGCCGGTCTCCGTCTGCCAGAAGGTGTCGACGATCGGGCAGCGGCCGCCGCCGATGTTGCGGTGGTACCACTCCCAGGCCGCCGGGTTGATCGGCTCGCCGACCGAGCCCAGCAGGCGCAGGCTGCTCAGGTCGTAGCGCTTCGGGTGCACGGCCTCGTTGCCCTCGGCGGCCTTGATCAGGCTGCGGATGGCGGTGGGCGCGGTGTAGAAGACGGTGACCTTGTGGTCCTGGATCATCTTCCAGAAGCGACCGGCATCCGGGTAGGTGGGCACGCCCTCGAATACGACCTCGGTGCCGCCCAGGGCCAGCGGGCCATAGGTGATGTAGGTGTGGCCGGTGACCCAGCCGATGTCGGCCGTGCACCAGAAGACGTCGTCGTCCTTGAGGTCGAAGGTCCACTTGGTGGTCAGCGCCGCGTGCAGCAGGTAGCCGCCGGTGCTGTGCTGCACGCCCTTGGGCTTGCCGGTGGAGCCGGAGGTATAGAGCAGGAACAGCGGGTGCTCGGCCTCGACCCACTCGGGTTCGCAGGTGGTGGGCTGCCCGTCGAGCAATTCGTGCAGCCAGCGGTCGCGCGCGGGATGCCAGGCGATGTTGCCGCCGGTGCGCTTATAGACGATGACGTCCTTGATGGTGTCGCAGCCGCCCATGGCCAGCGCCTCGTCGACGATGGCCTTCAGCGGCAGGTGCTTGCCGCCGCGGGCCTGCTCGTCGGCGGTGATGACCATCACCGCACCGGCGTCCTCGATGCGGTCGCGCAAGGACTGCGCGCTGAAGCCGCCGAAGACCACCGAGTGCGTGGCACCGATGCGCGCGCAGGCCTGCATGGCGGCCACGCCCTCGACGCTCATCGACATGTAGATGACGACGCGATCGCCCTTCTTGACGCCGCGCGCCTTCAGCGCATTGGCAAACCGGCAGACCTGGGCCAGCAACTCGGCGTAGCTGACCTTGGTGACCTTGCCGTCGTCGGCCTCGAAGATGATGGCTGTCTTGCCGCCCAGGCCGCGCTCGACGTTGCGGTCCAGGCAGTTGTACGAGACGTTGAGCGTGCCGTCCTCGAACCACTTGAAGAAGGGTGCGCCCTCGCTGTTCAGGGCCTTGGTGAACGGCTTCTTCCAGGTGACCAGCTCGCGCGCCTGGCGCGACCAGAAACCTTCGTAGTCGGTTTCCGCTTCCTTCACCAGCGCGTCGTAAGCCGCCTGGCCCGACACATGGGCGGCGGCCACGACGGCGGCGGGCGGGGATACAGCTTGTATTCGGTGGGGCTATCGGTGCCGGGGGCGCTGGCCATGCATGTCTCCTGGGTGTGCGGCCGGAGTCCGGTTCCGGCCGGGCGCTAAGGTAGGTTCGGGCTCTTACCAGCCGCTGACGGATGCTGCGAACGCGCGTACGCGCGCTGCTCCGGCCAACGGCGTGCCAGAGGTCGACAACTACAATCCTCGGCCATCGCGCCAGTACCTGGAACCACCTTCGCATGCATGAAAACCCGAAGCCTGTCGCCAGCCGACTGGGTCCGCTGCCGAACCTGATCTTCGCCAGCCGCTGGCTGCAGCTGCCGCTGTACATCGGCCTCATCCTCGCCCAGGGTGTCTACGTCTACCACTTCTGGGTCGAGCTGGTGCACCTGATCGAGGCCGCCTTCGGCAACCAGGCGGCGCTGGCGCAGCTGGTGGCCAGCATGGGCTACAAGTCGGACGCGCCGCTCACCTCGCTGAACGAGACGCTGATCATGCTGGTGGTGCTGGCGCTGATCGACGTGGTGATGATCTCCAACCTGCTGATCATGGTCATCATCGGCGGCTACGAGACCTTCGTCTCGCGCCTGAACCTCGAAGGCCACCCCGACCAGCCCGAGTGGCTGAGCCACGTCAACGCCAGCGTGCTGAAGGTCAAGCTCGCCACCGCCATCATCGGCATCAGCTCGATCCACCTGCTGAAGACCTTCATCAATGCGCAGAACTACAGCGAGAAGGTGCTGATCTGGCAGACGGTGATCCACATCGCCTTTCTCTTCTCGGCGCTGGCGATCGCGCTGGCCGACCGGCTGATGGCGCATTCGGCATCGTCCAACGGGCATTGACACCCCGCCGGTCTTCGCCATGAACCTGCTGCTGTTCGCTGCCGGACTCGCCGGGCTGATCCTGGGCGCCGAGGCCCTGGTGCGCGGCGCCTCGAAGCTGGCGCTGGCCTTCGGCATCTCGCCGCTGGTGGTGGGGCTGACCATCGTCGCCTTCGGCACCAGCTCGCCCGAGCTCGCGGTGTCGGTGGGTGCGGCGCTCGACGGCCGCACCGAGCTCGCCCTGGGCAACGTGGTGGGCAGCAACATCTTCAACGTGCTGTTCATCCTCGGACTGTCGGCCGTCATCACGCCGCTGGTGGTCAATCTGCAGCTCATCCGCCAGGAGGTGCCCATCATGATCGGCGCCTCGCTGCTGCTGCTGGCGCTGGCGCTGGACGGCCGCCTCGGCGGCTTCGACGGCTGGCTGCTCGCCGGGTCGATGGTGGCCTATACCGTCTTCCTGATCGTGCAATCGCGCCGTGCGAATGCGGCGGCAGGGGACGAATACACCGCCGAGCTGCAGCCGGCCGAGCCCGGCGGCTGGGACAGCCGCCTGCCGGTGCAACTGCTGCTGATGGCCGGTGGCCTGGCGCTGCTGGTGCTGGGGTCGAATGCGCTGGTGACCGGCCGCCACGGCCTTTGCGCGCGCGCTCGGCGTCAGCGACGTCGTCATCGGCCTGACGATCGTCGCCGCGGGCACCTCGATGCCCGAGGTCGCCACCTCGGTGATGGCGGCCATCAAGGGCGAACGCGACATCGCGGTCGGCAACGTGGTGGGCAGCAACACCTTCAACTTGCTGGGCTGCCTGGGCCTGTCCAGCCTGGCCGCCGGCAGCGCCGGCCTCACCGTGCCGCCGGCGGTGCTGGGCTTCGACCTGTGGGTGATGATCGCCACCGCGCTGGCCTGCCTGCCGGTCTTCATGACCGGGCGCGAGATCGCGCGCTGGGAAGGCGCGGTCTTCCTCGGCTACTACGTGGCTTACGTGGCCTACCTCATCCTGGCCGCGCAGCAGCACGACGCCCTGGGCTGGTTCTCCGGCGCGATGATGGGCTTCGTGGTGCCGCTGACCGTGATCACGCTGGTGGTGGTGCTGCTGCGGCCCCGCGCCAGGCCAGCGCCGCCCGGCAGCACGCCGTAAGCCCGCAGGCCGACAATCGCCACCGCGGGCGCGCCGCGCCCCCATGCCGTCAACGCCGCAGAGTCCGACCATGACCACCCTCCACGCCGATCACCTGATCGAGAGCGTCGCCGCTGCGCTTGCAATACATCAGCTACTACCACCCGGCCGACTACATCGCCCACCTGGCGCGCGCCTACGAGCGCGAGCAGAGCCCGGCTGCCAAGGACGCCATCGCGCAGATCCTGACCAACTCGCGCATGTGCGCCGAGGGCAAGCGCCCGATCTGCCAGGACACCGGCATCGTCAACGTCTTCCTCGAGGTCGGCATGGACGTGCGCTGGGGCCCGGGCTTCGAGCAGGGCCTGGAGGCGGTGGTCAATCAAGGCGTGCGCCGGGGCTATCTCAACCCCGACAACGTGCTGCGCGCCAGCGTGCTGGACGACCCCATCTTCGCGCGCAGGAATACCAAGGACAACACGCCCGCGGTGGTCCACGTCGGGCTGGTGCCCGGCAGCACCGTCGACGTGACGGTGGCCGCCAAGGGTGGCGGCAACGAGAACAAGAGCAAGATCGTATATGCTCAACCCCAGCGACGACATCGTCGACTGGGTGCTCAAGACGGTGCCCACGATGGGCGCCGGCTGGTGCCCGCCGGGCATGCTGGGCATCGGCGTCGGCGGCACCGCCGAGAAGGCGGTGCTGCTGGCCAAGGAGGCGCTGATGGACGACATCGACATGCACGAACTGCTGCAGCGCGGCCCCAGGGACAAGCTCGAGGAGCTGCGCATCGAGCTCTACGAGAAGGTCAACGCTTTAGGCATCGGCGCGCAGGGCCTGGGCGGCCTGACCACCGTGCTCGACGTGAAGATCAGGACCTTCCCGACGCATGCCGCCAGCAAGCCGATCGCGATGATCCCCATCTGCGCCGCCACCGCGGCAGCGCACTTCGTGCTGGACGGCTCGGGCCCGGCCTACCTGGAGCCGCCGAGCCTGGACCTGTGGCCCGACGTCAAATGGGCGCCCGACTACAACAAGAGCCGCGCCGTCGACCTCGATACGCTGACGCCGGCCGAGGTGGCGAGCTGGAAGCCGGGCGACACGCTGCTGCTGTCGGGCAGGCTGCTGACCGGCCGCGACGCCGCGCACAAGCGCATCCAGGACATGCTGGCCAGGGCGAGAAACTGCCGGTGGACTTCACCAACCGCGTCATCTACTACGTCGGCCCGGTCGACCCGGTGCGCGACGAGGTGGTGGGCCGGCCGGCCCGACCACCGCCACGCGCATGGACAAGTTTACCGAGATGATGCTGGCGCAGGACGGGCCTGATCTCGATGGTGGGCAAGGCCGAGCGCGGCCCGGTGGCCATCGAGGCCATCAAGAAGCACAAGTCGGCCTACCTGATGGCGGTCGGCGGCGCCGCCTACCTGGTGGCCAAGGCGATCAAGGGTGCCAGGGTGCTGGCCTATGCCGACCTGGGCATGGAGGCGATCTACGAATTCAAGGTCAAGGACATGCCGGTGACGGTGGCCGTCGACAGCAAGCGGCACCAGCGTGCACCAGACGGGCCCGAAGGGTAGCGGGGAAGATCGGCAAGATTCCGGTGGTCGCCGCCTGAGGCGAAGCCCGCAGCGCTGCACCGGCGGCCCGCCGTCAGCGCCTGCGGTTCATCGCCACTGGCGCTCAGCCCGGGCGCCGCACCACGCGCTGCGGGAACGGGATCTCCCCGCCGGCCTCGCCCAGCAGGCGCAGCATGGCCAAGTTGACGTCAGAGCGCACGTTGCCGGTACCCTTGTCGGCATCGCCGATCCAGAAGACCACGGTCAGCTCCAGCCCGTCGGCGGCGAAGTTGCTCAGGCGCACGCCCACCGGCGGGGCCGCCAGCACACGCGGCACCTCGCCACGACAGCAGCCAGCCGCCATCAGCGCATCGACGTCGGTGCCGTAGGCCACCTGCACCACCGTATTCAGCGCCATCCTGGGGTCGGCCGCGAGCTGTTCTCGACGCGCTGCGTGGCCAGCATCTCGTTGGGCACGATGGCCTCGCGGCCATTGAGGCGCGCGGATCAGCGTGAAGCGCGTCGTGATGTCGCTGATGCGGCCCTCCAAGCCGTCGACGCGCACGATGTCGCCGATGCGCAGCGCTGACTCGGCCAGGATCACGAAGCCGCTGACATAGTTGGCCGCCAGCCTCTGCAGGCCGAAACCGATACCCACGCCGATCGCGCCGCCGAGCACGCCGAGCGCCGTCAGGTCGACCCCGGCGGCCGACAGCGCAAACATCAGGCCGACGAACAGCAGCAGGCGCGCGCAACCGTTGGCCAGCATCTTGCGCAGTGACAGGTTGTCCCTGGCGCCCTGCAGCAGCCGGGCTTCCACCGTGGCCGAGACCCACAGCACCAGCACCAGCACGACCACGGCGCCAGCACGCCTTCGAGCAAGTTGCGCAGCGACACCCTGGTGCTGCCCAGCGTCCACTGGATGGGGTCGAGCTCGGCCAGCAGCACCGGCAGCACGCCCAGCACCCAGCCCACCATGGCCAGCCAGGCGACCCACGACACCCAGCGCTCGACCGCGCGCATCGAGCCGACTGCGGAAAGGCCGCGGCGCAGCACGCGCACCGTGAGCCGGATCACCGCCAGCGACACCAGCAGCGGCACCAGCAGCTGCATCAGGGCCAGCGGCATCCCTCGCGCAGCCCCCAGCGCGCAGCCAGCGCCAGCGCCAGCGCCGCGACCGGGAAGAGCACGCCGTCGACGACGCCGTCGCCGAACCAGATCGAGCCCGGCTGCGGCGCGCGGCCCCGCAACCGCCGCACCACCAGCCAGGCCGCCACAGGCAGCCCAGCAACACCGCCAGCCTCGCCCAGCACGCGCGGCGGGCGTCAGCGACGCGACCGAACGCCAGCCGAGCTCGTCCGCCTTGAGCGGCTCATCATGCGAACGCTGCCGCCAGACCACTGTCGGCCAGCACGCGAACGTGCGCGACCACGCTGCGCGCCAGTGCGCTCAGGCTGTAGCCCCCTCCAGGCAGGAGACGATGCGGCCCCGGGCATTGGCGCTCGGCCACCTCGCCAGGCGTCGCGTGATCCATTCGTAGTCGGCCTCGACCAGCCCGAGCTGGCCGAGGTCGTCCTCGCGGTGGGCGTCGAAGCCGGCCGAGATGAAAACATCTCGGGCCGGAATTCCTCCAGCCCCGGCAGCCACTTCTGTCGATCATCTCGCGCAGCTCCGGCCCGCGCGTATAGGCGCGATCGGCACGTTGTGACCATGTTGGTGCCCTTGGGCACCGCGCCGCTGTAGGGGTACAGCGGATGCTGGAAGAAGCTGCACATCAGCACCCGATCGTCGCCGGCGACGATGTCCTCGGTGCCGTTGCCGTGGTGGACGTCGAAGTCGATGATCGCCACGCGCTTCAGGCCGTGCGTCGAGCGCATGGCGCGCCGCCACCGCCACGTTGTTGAAGAAACAGAACCCCATCGGCGCGTCGCGCGTCGCGTGGTGGCCGGGCGGGCGCACCGAGCAGAAGGCGTTCCTGACCTGCCCATTGAACACCGCCTCGGTGGCCGCCACCGCGGCGCCGGCCGAGCGCAGCGCGGCCTGCCAGGTACCGGGGCCGGCCACGGTGTCGGGTCCAGGGCCTTCGGTTCACCGGCCTCGCGGACCTGCTCGAGCAGGTCCCGCAGCTCCGCCACGTAACCGGCGGCGTGTGCGCTCCAGCTCGTCCAGCCTGGCCATCGGCGCGTCCTTGAGCGCCAGCGCGATGTCCAGGCCCGGTGGCCAGCAGGTGGTCGCAGATCGCGTCCAGGCGCTGGGGGCATTCACGGTGGCCAGGCCCCATGTCGTGCAGGCGGCAGTCGGTGGCTGAAGAACAGGGTGCTCATCGGTCGATTCGTCTCTCTTTTTTCGGGCTATGGTCGATGGCCATGCAATCCGCAACCGTGCGCCAGCTTTCCGGGCTGATAGATCAGATTAGCACGATCATCGTCGGCAAGCGGCCGCAGATCGAGGACTGCGTGGCCTGCCTGCTGGCCGGTGGCCACCTGCTGATCGAGGACGTTCCCGGTGTCGGCAAGACCACACTGGCCCATGCCCTGGCGATCTCGCTCGGGCTGGGTTCTCGCGCGTGCAGTTCACCGCCGACCTGATGCCGTCGGACCTGGTCGGCGTCAGCGTGTTCGAGCGCAGCAAGGAGGCCTTCGTCTTCCACCCCGGGCCGGTGTTCGCCCAGGTGCTGCTGGCCGACGAGATCAACCGCGCCGGGCCGAAGACGCAGAGTGCGCTGCTCGAGGCCGGAGGGCACCAGGTGACCGGTCGACAACGAGACGCGCGCTGCCCGAGCCCTTCTTCGTCATCGGCACGCAGAACCCGAGCGACCAGTTCGGCACCTACCCGCTGCCGGAGAGCCAGCTCGACCGCTTCCTGCTGCGCATCACGCTGGGCTATCCCGACCGCGCCGGCGGAGCGTGCGCTGCTCGCCGGCGAGGACCGGCGCCAAGCTCAGCCGCCCGGCTGCAGGCGGTGATGCGCCCGACGAGCTGGTGGCCGCGCAGGCGGTGGTGCAGCAGGTGCACGCGTCCGACGCGCTGCTCGACTATCTGCAGACCCTGATCGCCGCGACGCGCGATGGCCGCTGGTTCGTCGACGGCCTGTCGCCGCGCGCCGGCATCACGGTACTGCGCGTGGCCAAGGCGCGCGCGCTGATGGCCGGGCGCAACTACGTCGCCCCCGACGACGTGCAGGCCATCCTGCCGCAGGCCATCGCCCACCGCCTGGCGCCTGTGGCCGGCGCCGGCCGCGGGCCGATCGAGCAGGTGCGCGCGATGGGCGGGGCCGGCCGCCGCTCGAGGCCATGCCGTCCCGTGAACCCGCGCGCCCGCCCTGCGCCAGTGGTGGGCTGAGCACGGCTGGGCGCCGCCGGCACCGCTACCTGGCCGGGCTCAGCGCAGCGCAACGTCTACATCCTGCCCGCCAGGCCGGGCTGGTGTTTGCGCCCACGCTGCTGGTGCTGCTGCTCGCCTCGATCAACTACCAGCTCAACCTCGGCTACCTGCTGACCTTCCTGCTGGCCGGCAGCGGGCTGGTGTCGATGCACGTCACGCACAACACGTTGCGCCGGCTGACCCTGCGCCTGCGGCCCGCCCGGCTGGTGTTGCCGGCGAGCCGCGCGTGCTGGAGGTCGTGCTGATCCAGCCCCGGCATGGCGCCGCTGGCATGGCGCTGCCCAGGCCGCGCAGCCCACGGCCGGCCGCCTGGACCGACCTGCCCGCCAGGGCCAGGCCAGCGCCCACGGCTGGTCGTGCCCGGCGCCGCGCGGCCTGGCGCACCCGGTGCCCGGGCTGGTCATCGAGACGCGGTTTCCTTCGGCCTCTTCCGCGCCTGGACGATCTGGCGTCCGGGACCGCAGCCGTGCTGGCCTGGCCGAGGCCGGAAACAGCCGGCCTGCCGCTGCCGCCTCGCGCCCGCGGCCCGGCGACCCCTGCCGCGGCGGCGCGCGCCGACGGCGGCGAACTCGACGGCGTGCGCCTACCGGCGCGGCGACCGCTGCGCCAGGTGCTCTGGAAGAAGGTCCCCGGCGCAGCGGCGAGCTGGTCAGCCGCGACACCGCCAGCCAGCCGCGCGCGAGCTCAGGCTGGACTGGAGCGCCCGCGGCGCCGCCTCGAAGAGCGGCTGTCGCGGCTGGCCGCCTGGGTCGTGGCGGGCCGAGCGCGCTGGTCCTGCCTACGGCTGCCCCTGCCCGGGCAGCGACGCCTCGGCGGCCCCGGCGAGCCCCACCGCCGGCTGGCGCTGGAGCGCCTGGCGACCTGGCCTGACGACCCCAGGTTCGAGCGGCCCCTGGCGCCGCCTGCCGCGCGAGGGGCGCGACACGCTGTTCCTGCTCGGCGTGATCGCCTGGACGGTGCTGCCTCACCTGTCGCACCTGCCCGCCTGGTGCATCGCCCTGCTGACCACCGCGATCCTGCTCTGGCGCGGCCGCCTGGCGGTCGCACGGCGCGCCGCTGCCGCCGCGCTGGACCTGGTCGTGGTGCTGGCGCTGGCCGTCGGGCTGACCCTGTTGAGCGAACGCACGCTGCTCGGCGCGAGGCCGGCGTCACCATGGCGGTGGTGCTGATGGCGCTGAAGACGCTGGAGCTGCGCGCGCGGCGCGATGCCTTCGTGGTGTTCTTCCTCGGCTTCTTCCTCGTGCTGACTCACTTCCTCTACTCGCAGTCGCCGCTGGTGGCGGCGGCGATGCTGGTCTCGGTCTGGGGCCTGCTCAGCGCCCTGGCCCTGGCACATATGCCGGTGGGCCAGCCGCCCCTGGCTGTCGCCAGGCGCGCTGGCCGCCCGCACGGCGCTGCGGGGCCTGCCGGTGATGCTGGCGCTGTTCCTGCTGTTCCCGCGCATCGGGCCGCTGTGGGGCCTGCCGGGCGATGCCGGTGGCCGCACCGGGCTGTCGGGCTCGCTGTCCCTGGGCGGCGTGGCCGAACTGGCCAACGACGACTCGATCGCGATGCGCCTGCGGTTCCTGGACCGCGCGCCGCCTGCCGACGCGCTGTACTTTCGCGGGCCGGTGCTGTCGCAGTTCGACGGCCGCCTGTGGACGCAGCGCCCGCTTCCCGGCATGGCGCTCGCGCGCCGGAACTGCGGTCTTGCGCCAGCTGCCTACGAGCTGACGATCGAGCCAGCCGCTGCCGCTGCTGCCCATGCTGGAGATCGACGCCGACCCCGCGCTGGCCCCTTCGGCGCGGGGTTTCGACTTTGCCCTGCGGTCCGACCAGCAATGGGTGGCCGACCGCCCGATCGACACCCGGCTGCAGCTGCAGGCCACGGCCTGGATCCGCCACCGTCACGGGCCACGCCAGCCGACCCTGGCGCTGCGCGACGACGTCGAGCTGCCGCCGGGGCGCAATCCGCGCAGCCTGCAATGGGCGCCGGACCTGCGCCACCAGCCCGAGAACGCGGCGCCGATGCCCGCGCGCTCGCCGGCCGGATGCTGGCGTCATATCCGCGACGGCGGCTTCGCCTATCCACGCTCGAACCCGGCACCTATCGGCCGACGCGATCGACGAGTTCTGGCTCGACCGCCGACTCGGTTTCTGCGAACACTTCGCCACCGCCTTCGTGGTCCTGATGCGCGCGATGGACGTGCCCGCGCGGGTGGTCACCGGCTACCAGGGTGCCGACCCGCGCATCGTCGACGGCTGGTACGTGGTGCGCCAGAGCAATGCCCACGCCTGGGCCGAGATCTGGCAGGCCGGCGAAGGCTGGATCGCGCGTCGACCCCCACCTCGGCGGTGGCGCCCGACCGGATCCGGGTCGCCAGCCGCAACCTGCAGCCGCCGCCCGGTCTCGTCGCCGGCACGCTGAGCACCGTCAGCCCGGCGCTGGCGCCGCAGATGCGCCAGCTCTGGGGGGCGATGGACCAGCGCTGGAACCAGTGGGTGCTGAACTACTCGCGCTCGCGCCCAGTTCGACCTGCTGGAGGGCCTGGGCTTCCGCTCGCCCGCTGGGAGGACCTGGCCTATGTGCTGATCGGCCTGCTCTGCGCCGTCAGCCTGGCCGGCGCCGCCTGGGCGCTGTGGGACCGGCACCGGCAGGACCCCTGGCAGCGCCTGCAGCGCCGTGTGGCCGATGCGCTGCGGCGCCTGGGCGTCGCCGTGGCCGCACGAGCCGCCGCGCACACCGCGCCGAACGCGTGCGCCAGGCCCTGGGCGCGCGCGGCGTGGCACTGGCCAGAGCAGCTGGAGGCGCTGGACCGCCCCCGCTACGCCGCCGCGGCCCGCGGCCCGAGGCAGCGCCGCCGCCGGTGGTGGCGCGAATTTGCGCGCCTGCCGCGGCCGACCACGCTCGCGCAGGCCTGAGGGCGTGCCGATGCTACGCAAGCGGCGCCCCGACAACCGGCGCATGCAATCGTCGCGCCTTGTCGGTGGCCTGCTGGCCCTGTTGTGGCTGGCGGGCCTGTGCTCGCCGCTGCAGGCCAGCCCGCAGCGAGACTGGCAAGCCCAGGGGCCCGGGCCATGGCGCCGGCCGAGACAGCGGCATCCCTACCGCGGGCGGGCCGAGGCGCCGCCTTTGCCGAAACGCTTGGCCGCGCGCCGCGACTGGGACCCGGCCTGGGTCCTGCGCCAGCTCGCCGGTGCGCGCCAGCTGCCGCGGGTGGCGCGGCTGATCATGCCGCCACCCGTGGGCACGGCAAAGAACTGGGCCGCCTACCGCGCCCGTTTCATCGAGCCGCGCCGCATCGGCGCCGGCCTCGCCTTCTGGCAGGACCATGCCGCGACGCTGCAGCGTGCCGACGCCAGTTCGGCGTGCCGGCCGAGATCATGGTCGGCATCGTCGGCGTCCGAGACCTTCTACGGCCGCATCACCGGCGACTTCCGCGTCGTCGACGCGCTGGCGACGCTGAGCTTCGACTTTCCGACCGGCCGCAGCGACCGCAGCGCGTTCTTCCGCGGCGAGCTGGAAGAGCTCCTGGTGCTGGCGCGGCGCGAGGGCATCCGTGCCGACAGCGTCAAGGGCTCGTACGCCGGCGCCATCGGCTGGCCGCAATTCCTGCCCGGCGGCATCAACCGCCATGCCGTCGACTACGACGGCGACGCCCACATCGACCTGCCGCGCAGCGTGGCCGACGCCATCGGCAGCGTCGCACGCTACCTGCCACACCACGGCTGGCAGCGCGGCCTGCCCACGCCTTCGCCGTGCAGCCGCCCGACGACGGCCACTGCCGACCGCGCCACGCTGCTGGGGCCCGGACATCAAGCCCAGCTTCACCCCGGCGCAGATGCTGGCGCTCGGCGCCGCGCTCGATCCGGCCAGCGCCACCCACGACGGCCTGCTGGCACTGGTGGAGGTGCTGGCGCGGCGAGGCCGCCCAGCCTCGTGGCGGGCGCAGAATTTCTACGCCATCACGCGCTACAACTGGTCCGGCTATTACGCTGGCGGTCATCACGCTGGGCGAGGCGGTGAGCCGCCGCTCCCGACGACGACAGCCGGCACCATCCCATGTTCCCCTGACCCCTTCCCGACCACAGGAACCCCTGATACAACTCCTCCACACCATGCTGCGTCGACGGCCTGCACGGCGCTCGGTCGGCACTTCTACACGCAAATTGCTGGGCATGCAGCTGCTGCGCACCACACCGGCGCCCGGACCAGAGATACGACCTCGCCCTCGTCGGCTACAGCCAGGACCCCCGAACACGCCGAGATCGAGCTGACCTACAACTACGGCACGTCGAGTCCTACGACATCGGCACCGCCTTCGGCCACATCGCCATCGGCGTGCCCGATATCGCCGCCCCCAATGCCGCGGTGCGCGAGGAAGGCCTCGGCGCTGGGTGCTGCCATCGCGCGAACCCGGCCCGGTCAGGCAGCGCCACGATGATCGCCTTCATCACCGACCCCCGACGGCTACAAGATCGAGCTGATCCAGCGCGGCGCCTGAGCGTCGCCCTCCAACGGAGCCCTGCCATGCGATCCCTCCGACCCTTGCCCTCGGCCTCCTGCTGGCCGGTTTTAGCTTCGCCGCGCAGGCGCAGAAAGTTGCCCCCGGGCTGTGGAGGCGCAGATGAGCTATGAAGTCGACCAGCTGGCCAGCTCGAGGCGCAGATAGCGCATGCAGCAGGAGATGGCCAGATGCCGCCCGAGCAGCGCAAGATGATGCAGGACATGATGGCCCGGCCCGGGGCATGGCCATCGACCCGACGACCAAAGGCCTGCAGACCATGCGCTACTGCCTGAGCAAGAGGGAACGGGCCGAAAGTGGCGAGGTGCCGGCCGACCCGGGGGGCCGCTGCAAGCACGAGGAAGATGGAGCGCAGCGGCTCGACGATGCGTTTTCGGCTTCGTCTGCACCAACCGCCCAGCCGCGGCAACGGCACGAGATCACGCTGCGGGGCGACAAGGCCTACCACGTCGAAGATGACGGTCAGATCCGCGGGCCGGGGCGGCAAGCCCTGACGCAGGACACGCCAGCAACAGGCGCGCTGGGTTGGCGACGACTGCCGGTGCGCTCAAACCGCTGGGCGCCGGCAAAGTAACGCTCAGCGCAGCGCGACCGCCTCGCGCGCCAACCGCGTGATGCGGCCGAGTCGCCGCTGGCGGCGGCATCGGCCGGCGCCAGCCAGGAACCGCGCAGACCTTGACGTTGGGCAGCGCCAGATATTGCGGCACGCTTGGCCGGCGTCAGGCCGCGGTGGGGCAAACAAATGTCCGGAAACGGCCCGACCAGCGCCTTCAACGGCGGCACGCCGCCCACGCCTCGGCCGGGAAACAGCTTCGGAAAGTGCCATAACCACCGGCGCTGGCGGCCATCACCTCGCTGGCGGTGGCCACGCCCGGCAACAGGGGCAGGCCCATGTTGCGGCAGGCATGTCCGAGAGTCGCTGCGCCAGGGCTGACGCCGAAACGCGCCGGCGTCGACGGCGACCTCGGCATCGACCGCGCTGCGCAACGTGCCTGCACCGACCAGCGCCGCCGGGCAGCGCCCTGGCGATGGCCTCGGTGCAGAACCAGCGCCGCCGTGCGCAGCGTCACCTCCAACACGCGCACGCCACCGGCCAGCAACGCTTCGACCAGCGGCACGGCGTCCTGCACGCGCTCCAGCACGATCACCGGGATCACGGGACCGTGGGCGGCGAGGTCGCTCGGGTTCATCAGGGCACGGTTCGGGTGGGGCTCATCGTTTGCACTTTCGGGGGCTTCACAGCCAGTGTCACATCCAGGAGATGGCGCCTGTTCGGCGCCAGCAT
>JADJYX010000025.1 GCA_016719535.1 Rubrivivax sp.
CTCTACGGCCTGCTCGCGCGGCTGTGGCTGGCACCGCCGACGACGGTTGCTGGCGCAGTTCCGCGTTGCCGTGACGCAAGCGCCCAGGCCAGCTTGAAAGCCACCTCGAGGCCCCTGGCGGGTATAAATCGCGACCATGCGCCACCGGCACCGCGGCGGCGGCGGCGGCCGGGTTGACGCCCTCTTCCTGGGCCAGGCAGGCCGCGTCATCGCCTATAAGCTCCTACCACCTGAGCGGCTCACTCAACGACCGGCCGCTGGCGTAGTTGCGCACCGACCTCGCCGCGCTCGGCCTCGGCCGCGACGAGACGCGCATGGAGACCGAAGACCACGTGGCCCTGTCTTCGAGGTCATGCGCTACCTGATCGCCGGAGACGACACCGGCATCACCAACCTCGAGCGGCAGGGCGCCTTCCCGCGCCCACGTGCAGACCTGGGTGGCGCGGCTGGCCGACGCGCAGTGCCACGGGCCACCCGCGGGGCGGGTCTGGGCCGCCGTGCCTGCAGAACCACCGCGGCATGCCGCTGGCCCTGCACGCCCTGCTGCGCCTGCAGCCGCAGGTGGGCCATCTGATGGTGAATGCCAACCGCAACCTCGCCGCCTACGAGGCCTTTGGTGCGCCGGTGTGGCCCGACCCTGCCCGACTACCCCGGCCGCTGGCGGGCATGCTGGCCGGGCTCGACGCACTGCGAGACGCCCTGGCTGCTGACCGTGCCCTGCGACACCCGGCTTTCCGCACGACCCGGCCGCGCGGCCGAAAGCGCCGGGCCGCCGCCGCGCAGGACGCCGACATCGCGATAGCGGCCACCCGGGGAGGCGGCGAATTGCGCACCAGAACCGGTGTTCTGCAGGACCTGGTGGCCTTCCTGAAGGCGGGCGAGCGCAAGATCGACCGCTGGACGGCGCGCCACCGCTGCGCAGTCGTCGAGTTCGAAGACCCGGCCGCCTTCTTCAACGCCAATACCCGCGAGGAACTGCAGCAGCTGCAGCGGCCCCCGGACTGATACGGCCTTGCGAACGCCGCCGCCGGCCTGCGGCGGTTCAACCCCTGACGGTCATGCCTGCGCTTGAGCAGGCTCGCGGAAGGCCTGCGCGACGCGCAGCGGTGCCGGCGCGTGGCGGCGGATGCACGAGAAGCGGCAGCCGTGGTTCAGCAGCTGCGGCGACACCGCACGCAACCGGCCGGCGCACGAAGGGCTCGGCATTAGGTGGTCGGGGAGAAGCCGACGAAAGGCGCCCGACAGCACCAGCGTGGCCAACCCCCTTCCTGGTCGGACGCGGTGGCGGCGCGCTCGAGCCGGCGCGCATGCGTGAGCTCGAGATTCAGCGAGTGATAGCCCAGCCCGGCCAGCGGCTGCGCGCGCAACGCATTCCAGTCGCGCCGCGCATCGCTGCCGGTGAACCACGGATGGCCGGCGCCGGCATGGAGAGCATGGTCTCGTCGAACAGCGGGTCGTAGGCCAGGCTGTCGGAGCGACGGTGCTCGGGGATCACGCCCAGGTGGTAGGTGCCATCGATGACGCCGCGCTCGATCATGCCCAGCGTGCCCACGTGCAGGTGCAGCGTGACCGTGGGCGCCAGCGCGAAAACGCCCTACCGCCTCGGCCACACGCCGCCGCCGGGTTGGACACCGTCTTCTCGAACAGCGCCACGTGCAACTCGCCGCCCAGGCGCCGGTGGATGTCGTGCAGGCTGCCGCGGAAGGTGTCGGTGGCGCGCAGCAGCGCGTCGGTGGCGGCCAGCATAACGCGCTCGCCCTCGGGTGTCAGCGCGAAGCCGGCGCGCCCGCGCCGGCACAGCACCAGGCCCAGGCGCTGCTCCAGGTCCTTGACGTGGCGGCTGATGGTCGACATCGCGATGTTGAGCTCGAGCTCGGCCGCCGCCATGCCGCCGCAGTCGGCCACCGCCTTGAAGACGCGCAGCAGCCGCAGGTCGACATCGCCGACCTGGCCGAGCAAGGCCCTTCTCTCTTGCTTACTGATCCGTCAAGCATACCCGCGTATTCGAGCATTTGAATCAAGCATGCGGGCAGGCACGATGCGCCGTTCGAACCGGAGGCTTCGATGCGCGTCGGCGTGCCGCAGGAGATCAAGGTCCATGAACCGCGTCGGCCTGACGCCGGCGAGCGTGCGCGAATATGTCGCCCATGGCCACGAGGTGCTGGTGCAAAGCGGCGCCGGTGCCGCCATCGGCATGGACGATGCGCCATACCGCGCCGCCGGCGCCGGGTGGTGCCCGACGCCGCCGCGGTCTTCGCCGAGGCCGAGCTGATCGTCAAGGTGAAGGAGCCACAGCCGGCCGAATGCGCTGCTGCGCCGGGGGCAGATCCTCTATACCTACCCTGCACCTGGCGCCCGACCCGGCGCAGACCGCGGCGCTGCTGCAGGCCGGCGTGGTCGCCGTCGCCTGCGAGACGATCACCGGCCCGGGCGGCGGCCTGCCGCTGCTGGCACCGATGAGCGAGGTGGCCGGGCGCATGAGCATCCAGGCCGCGGCCACGCACCTGGAGAAGTCGCGCGGCGGCATGGGCGTGCTGCTGGGCGGCGTGCCCGGCGTGCCGGCGGCGCACGTGGTGGTGCTGGGCGCCGGCGTGGTGGGCACCCACGCCGTGCAGATGGCGGTGGGGCTGGGCGCGCGCGTCACCGTGATCGACCGCAACGTCGACCGCCTGCGCCAGCTCGACCTGCTGTTCGGCAACCGCATCGCCACGCGCCACGCGACCGCCGCCGTGATCGAGGACGCGGTGCACGATGCCGACGTCGTGATTGGCGGCGTGCTGATCCCCGGTGCGGCGGCGCCCAGGCTGGTGACGCGCGCGATGGTGTCGCGCATGAAGCAAGGCAGCGTGGTCGTCGACGTCGCCATCGACCAGGGCGGCTGCTTCGAGACCTCGCGCCCCACCACGCATGCCGACCCCACCTTCGTCGTCGACGGCGTGGTGCACTACTGCGTGGCCAACATGCCCGGCGCCGTGGCGCCACCTCGACGCAGGCGCTGAACAACGCCACACTCGCCCATGGCCTGGCGCTGGCCGACCACGGCTGGCGCGCCGCCATGCGGCGTGATGTGCACCTGCGCCAGGGCCTGAATGTCTGCCAGGGGCAGGTCACGCACGAGGCCGTGGCCAGCGCCCCTGGGCCATGCGCATGTGCCGGCCGAGACCCTGCTCGCCTGATCCCCTGCCCACCAATTTCGCCCCCACCGAGGAGACCCGCGATGAATGCCAGCGAACAATGGACGCTCAACCCCCCGCGCACCGATGCCGCCTGGCTGGAAGCGCACTGGATGCCCTATACCGGCAACCGCGACTTCAAGGCCAACCCGCGCCTGATCGTCGGCGGCCGCGGCGCCTACTACACCACCCACGACGGCCGCCGCATCTTCGACGGCCTGTCGGGCCTGTGGTGCACGGGCCTGGGCCATGGCCCGCACCGAGATCGCCGACGCCGTGGGCCGCCAGGCCCCTGGCGCTGGACTATTCACCCGCCTTCCAGTTCGGCCACCCGTCTCTCGTTCGAGGCTGGCCAATCGCATCGTCGAGAAGATGCCCGCCGGGCTCAACCGCGTCTTCTTCACCGGCTCGGGCTCCGGAGGCCGCCGATACCTCGCTGAAGATGGCGCGCGCCTACTGGCGCGCAAAGGCCAGGCCGGCAAGACGCGGCTGGTCGGCCGCATCAAGGGCTACCACGGTGTCAATTTCGGCGGCATCTCGGTCGGTGGCATCGTCGCCAACCGCAAGCTCTTCGGCCAGGGGTCGAGGCCGACCACCTGCCGCATACGCAGCCGCCCAACGGCAGCTTCCACCGCGGCATGCCGCCGGCCGACGGCCCGCATGGCGTGGCGCTGGCCGACGAACTGCTGAACCTGATCAACCTGCACGACGCGTCGAATATCGCCGCCGTCATCGTCGAGCCCTTCAGCGGCTCGGCCGGCGTGGTGATCCCGCCGCTGGGCTATCTGCAGCGCCTGCGCGAGATCTGCACGCAGCACAACATCCTGCTGATCTTCGACGAGGTCATCAGCGGCTTCGGCCGCAGTGGCGCCTGGACCGGCTCGGAAGCCTTCGGCGTCGTGCCCGACCTGTTGAATTTTGCCAAGCAGGTGACCAACGGCGTGCAGCCGCTGGGCGGCGTGGTCGCGAAGCAGGAGATCTACGACACCTTCATGGCCGCCGGCGGGCCCGACTACATGCTGGAATTTCCGCACGGCTATACCTATTCGGCGCACCCGGTGGCCTGCGCGGCCGGCATCGCGGCGATGCAGCTGCTGGAATCGGAAAACGCCATCCAGCGCGTGCGCGAACTGGCACCGCACTTCGAGGCCGCGGTGCACGGCCTGAAGGGCGCCAAGCACGTGCTCGACATCCGCAATTTCGGCCTGGCGGCGGGCATCACCGTGGCCCCGCTGCCCGGCGAACCCGCCAGGCGCCCTTACCAGATCGCGATGGCGATGTACCGCAAGGGCTTCTACGTGCGCTACGGCGGCGACACCATCCAGCTGGCCCCGCCCTTCATCAGCACGCCAGCGGAGATCGACCGCCTGGTCAGCGTGCTGGGAGAGACGTTCGACGAGGCGGAGTGAGCGGCGGCTGACGGCGCTCTCCCGTCATTCGCTGGTGCGTCTCTGTGCCTGGGATTTGACTGCGGATGCCCCTGGCCGGGGTTTCGACCCGGCGGCCGACCTACCTTCTTTGCTGGTGCAAAGAAGGTAGGCCAAGAAAGCACCTTCGATGCAACACCCCCGGCTCGTGGCCCCTCCGAGGCGGCGTGGGGGGGCTGGATGTGTCAAGAAGCGCATCGACTTCGAGGTCAGCTGCTCCGGGCGTGCTGCCGCCGGGGCACCTGGACTTCTTCCGTTCGAGGCCTGGTTGCACCGACGTGCGCGGTGGCCTGCGGGGCGGCAAGACCACCCAGCTCGGCGTGCCCTGGGCGCGACCAGGCTCGGGCTTCACGGCCGCGTTCGAGGCCCTGGCGCTGGCCCTGTGCCGCGAGCGCCGGGGCCAGGCCGCGGCGCTGCGCTGGGGGCGTGGCGGCGTATCGAGTTCTCGACGGGGGGCGCGGGGCCGACACGCGTCGGCACGACCTGGACGCAAGGGCTGCTGTCCGGGCGAGGTGGTGGACTTCGCGACAGGCCTCGGCCGGGGCGACCCGGCGAGGCGCCGTCTGCGGGCGGCGGCCGCGCTGACGCTCACGTCACGCCGCCCGCGGCGGGCGGGGGTGCGGGGGCCAAGGCGCTGCTGGGCGCGGATCCCGGGGCGCAACCTGCTGTGGGGATGCGCAGACCGCGGCTGGGCGTGGCGCAGCAGGTGGGGCGGGCTGGCGCGCGGGCCTGGCGGCGGCGCTGCGCGAGGTCTAGCGGAGCCGCCAGCACCGCGCCGAGCAAGCGGCCGGCGAGGCCGGCTGGGCCAGGCGCTGTCGGCGGAGCCGTTCAAGAAGCTGGCCGCGACGACAACGCCGACGCGGTCGTGCGCGGCAGCTCGACCACCGCAGCAACGCCTTCGTCGAGTCGATGAACGGGCAGCTTCGCAGGCCAAGGGGGGCGGGCGGCAGACCTGCCTCGCCTACTTGCGGCTGTCACGCCTGAAGAACCTGCCGGATCATCCGTTCAGCGCCGCCGCGGCCGTCAGATAAAGCTGTCGCGTTCCACACGAAACGGCATAGAGCCCGGCTCGTCGGGTGCCGATCGCTCGCTGTCGCTCGGTGCGGCTGTCACTCGATGCTCTCGCAAAGGATTGCTCGACAGTCCACGACTTTTCACCGACACAGGGACGCGACCGGCGTCACGCTGGACCACCAGCCGCCGCCCGTGCGCAGGAGCGGTGGCATGCCGATGGCTGGTGGTCCAGCGTGACCAGGCCACGGCTCGCCTGGGCGGTGAAAGGTCGTGGACTGTCGAGCAATCCTTTGCGAGAGCATCGAGTCACCACCGGCTCGAGCGCAGCGAGCGAGTCGCACCCGACGAGCCGGGGGTGTTGCATTCCAGGTGCTTTCTTTGCTTCCTTTCTTTGCACCCGCAAAGAAAGGAAGTCGGCCGCGGGGCCGAAACCCCCGCCGGGGGCGTCAGCAGTCAGAACCCAAGCTCCGGTCGAGCCAACGACCAGCAACCGGATCGCGCCGGCAGCAGCCTCTCACCCGCCCAGCACCTGCACCAGCACCGCGGCCGCCCGCTCGCACTGCGCGGCGCTCACGTCCAGGTGCGTCACCGCGCGCACGGTGCGCGGGCCGAAGGCATTGACCAGCACGCCCTGCTCGCGTGCGCGGGCCACCACCGTCGGCGCATCGGGCAGGCCCGCGGGCAGGTGGAAGACGACGATGTTGGTCTGCACCGTGGCCAGATCCAGCTGCACCGGGGCAGCGGCCACCAGGCGCTCGGCCAGCCCGCGCGCGTGGGCATGGTCGTCGACCAGTCGGGCCAGGTGATGGTCCAGCCCATGCAGCGCGGCGGCGGCGAAGATGCCGTTCTGCCGCATCGCGCCGCCCAGCCGGCGACGGTGTCGATCGGCCGCCGCGATCAGCGCCTTCGGACCCGCCAGCACCGAGCCGCCGGGCGCGCCCAGGCCCTTGCTGAAGGCGACCGAGACAAGGTCGAAGGGCGCCGCCATCTCGTGCAGCGGCACGCCGCTGGCGACATGCGCATTCCACAGCCGCGCGCCATCCAGGAAGCGGTGCAGGCCGCGCGCCTTCGCCGCCGCACACAGCTGCTGCACCAGCGGCTGCGGCACCACCACGCCGCCGGCGCGGTTGTGGGTATTTTCGATCTCCATCAGCGTGGTGGACGGGAAGACCGGCAGGCCGGCCGGCTTGATGGCCGCGTCCAGTTCCTCCACGCTGAAGATGCCGCCACGGCCGATCTCGACGATCTGCACACCGGCATTGGCGGCGGCGCCGCCCACCTCGTGCCAGCCGGCGTGGCTCTCGCGCGAGGCGATGACCTCGTCACCGCGCCGCGTCAGCACCAGCAGCGCCACCTGGTTGCTCATCGTGCCGCTGGGCAGCCACAGCGCCGCCTCCTGGCCCAGCAGTTCGGCGACCCGGGCCTGCAGGCGGTTGGTGCTGGGGTCCTCGCCATACTGGTCGTCGCCGACGGGGGCGGCGGCCATCGCCGCGCGCATGGCGTCGGTGGGGCGGGTGACGGTGTCGGAACGCAGGTCGATCGGTGCGGTCATGGGTCGGTGGGGAAGTCGGCGATGCAAAGGCGGTCGGCATGCTGCCGACGGCGGAGTATCACCGGCGGCGCGCCGTCAGGCGGCCACCGGGGACACCGCGGCCAGGTCCACGCTGCGCGGGTGGTCGAAGAAGAAGCCCTGCACCAGGTCCACGCCGAGGGCGCGCAGCGCGTGCAGCGTGGGTTCGTCCTCCACATGCTCGGCCACGGTGGTCATGCCCAGCGCGCGCGCCATCGCCACCATCGCCGACACCAGGGCGCGGTTCTCGTGCTGGTGCGCCAGCCCGCGCACATAGCTGCCGTCGATCTTGATGCCGTCCACCGGCAGCAGCTTCAGGTGCGCAAACGATGCGAAGCCGGCGCCGAAATCGTCGAGGTGCACGCTGCAGCCCAGCGCGCGCAGCCGCGCGATCATCTCGCCGGCCGCGCGCGGGTCGTCCAGCGTCGAGGTCTCGGTGAGCTCGATCAGCAGCCGGCGGCCGTCGACGCCATGCTCGGCCAGCAGCGCCTGCACATGGCCGGGCAGGCTGCGGTCGGAGATCGAGCGCGCCGACAGGTTGGCGGCCACGCGCACGCCGTCGGGTGCCAGCGCCAGCGCGCGGATGCAGGCCGTCAGCACCCAGCGGTCGATCGGCCGGATGCGGCCGCTGCGCTCGGCGTGCGGCACGAATTCGCCCGGCGCCACCAGCGTGCCGTCGTCGCCTTCGTCGGGCAGCCGCAGCAAGGCTTCGTAATGGGCGACGCCGGCGCCGTCGGCATGGTGCACGGCCTGGAACTGCAGGCAGAAGCGCTGCTCGTCGATGGCGCGCGTCAGCCGCGCGTTCCAGCGCAGGTGGGCCGACTCCGAAAGGGTGCGCTCGGCATCGTGGCGGTAGGCTGCCCAGCCGTTCTTGCCCACGCGCTTGGCGTCGAACATCGCGAGGTCGGCGCACACCATCAGCGCGTCGGCCGACGGGGCGTCGTCGGGGAAGACGGCCACGCCGACGCTGCAGCCCAACCGAAGTTCATGACCGCGCGCGTCGACCGGCAGCCGCGACATCACCTGCACCAGGCGCGGCGCCAGCCGGGCCGCGGCGGCAGCATCACGGCCGGGGCACAGCAGCGCAAATTCATCGCCGCCGATGCGGGCCACGCGCTCGCCCGGCTGCAGCTCGGCCGCCAGCGCTTGCGCCACGCGGCGCAGCACGTCGTCGCCGACACCATGGCCGAAGGTGTCGTTGGCATATTTGAAATCGTCGAGGTCGACGAACAGCAAGGCCAGCGGTCTGCCGCGGTGCCCTCCCTCGGCCACCGCCGCGCCCAGCGCGTGGTGCAGGCCGCGGCGGTTGAGCAGCCCGGTCAGCGGATCGTGCTCGGCCGCCTCGTTGCGCTGCCGGCGATGGCGGCGCAGATCGCGCAGCGCCAGCGCCAGCAGCGCGCTGCCCAGCAGCAGCAGGCCTCCACCGGCCAGGCGGCGCAGCAACAGGTCCTGGCCGACCGCGGCCAACGGCGCGGTCGAGACGCCGTAGCGCAGCTCCCCCAGAGGCCGGCCGTCGACGACGAGCGGGCGCTGTGCATGCAGCGTCGGCTCGGCGCCCTGCGTGGGCAGCGGACCGCGGTCGGCGTCGACCGCCGGCAGCGGCTGCTGCAGGTTCCAGCCGGCGGCGGCCACGGCCCGGCCCTGCCCGTCCAGCAGCACGAGGTAGCGCGCGCCGTCGGCACGTTGCAGCCGCTGCAGCACCTGCTGCAGCGCAGGCCCGTCGCCGGCCTGCAGCGGTGCCGCCAGCGTGGCCGCGGCCAGTTCACCGTACTGCAGAGCCTGTGCGCGCGCCTGCCGCACCAGCTCGGCCTGCATCGGCGACGGCAAGACCACCAGCAGCGTGCCGCCCGCGATCAGCACGGCCGCGGCGGCAGCCAGCAGCAGCTTCAGGCGCCAGCGCATGGCGACCCTCCGGCGCCGGCCGATCGCGGCCCCGCGCTGCAGCGCATGCGGTCGCGCAGATGAATTGGCATCGTGTCGAGTTCCAAGCCGGCAGTGCCGGCGCCCGGGCCCCTCGGTCAACCGCCTGCGGCGGTGACGGGCTTGCCGACTGCGCGGCAAAGCCCCGTGGGCTGACGACTCCCCGTCGGCATTCTCACGACAAAGCCGCGCTGCGGCCAAGAGCACTTGCCCTGGACAGCCACCGAACAGCCCCCGCGGACGCGTGATCTGTCGCGGGGCGGCCACGAATGCGCGCAGCGCAACCGCCGTCAAGCCGTCGCGGCCAGCAACTGTCCGCCGCCGAAGCTGCCGGCCGCCGTCACCGCGTCACCCGGCCAGGCCTTGATGGCGCAGTATTTGAATTCGGGGATCCTGGCCACCGGATCGAGCGCCGGATTGGTGAGCTTGTTGACGGCCGCCTCGTACCAGCAGAAGGCCACGAACACCGCGCCCGGCGGCGTGCCCTCGTCGGCGCGTGCATACAGGCTGACCTGGCCGCGGCGCGAGGCCAGCGTGATGACGCCACCCGGCGCCACGCCCAGCCGATCCAGCTCCAGCGGGTGCAGCCAGGCCACGGGGTCGGGCTCGATGGCGTCGAGCACGCCCGAGCGCCGCGTCATGCTGCCGGTGTGCCAGTGCTCGAGCTGGCGGCCGGTGATCAGCACCAGCGGGTACTCGGCATCGGGCCGCTCGTCGGCGGGCACGATGTCGGCCGGCACGAAGCGGCCGCGGCCGCCTGCGAGCGGGAAGCGGTCGCCGAAGACCACCGCCTGGCCCGGGTCGTCGTCGCCGCTGCAGGGGTAGGTGACGGCGTGCTCGCGTTCGAGCCGCTGCCACGAGATGCCGGCGATGCTGGGCATCACGGTTCGCATCTCGTCCCACACGCGCGCGGCGGCCGCGCGGCAGTCGGTGGGCGTGGCGCCGTAGGCCGACCAGTCCAGGCCCAGCTGCGCGGCCATCGCGGTGACGATCCACAGGTCCTGCCGCGCCTGCCCGGGCAGCGCCAGCGCCTGGCGGCCCATCTGCACCGTACGGTCGGTATTGGTGAAGCTGCCGGTCTTCTCGGGGAAGGCGCTGGCCGGCAGCACCACGTCGGCCAGCGCCGCCGTCTCGGTGAGGAAGATGTCCTGCACCACCAGCATGTCCAGCGCCGCCAGCGCCGCGCGCGCATGCTGCGCATCGGGGTCGCTCATCGCCGGGTTTTCGCCCACGATGCACATGCCCCTGACCTGGCCGGCAGCGATGGCATGCATCACCTCCACCACCGTCAGCCCCGGCCGCTCGTCCAGCTGCTGCACCGGCACGCCCCAGGCGGCGGCGAAGCGCGCGCGCACGGACACCTCCCCCACGCGCTGGTAGTCGGGGTACATCATCGGGATCAGCCCCGAGTCCGACGCGCCTTGCACGTTGTTCTGGCCGCGCAGCGGGTGCAGCCCGGTGCCGGGGCGGCCGATCTGCCCGGTCATCAGCGCCAGCGCGATCAGGCAGCGCGCGTTGTCGGTGCCATGCACATGCTGGCTGATGCCCATGCCCCAGAGGATCATCGAAGCGCCACTGGAGGCATACAGCCGCGCCACCTCGCGCACCGTGGCCGCGGGGATGCCGGTGACCGGCGCCATCACTTCAGGTGCATAAGCCTTGACGTTCTCGGCCAGCGCCGCATAGCCCTCGGTGCGTTCGGCGATGAAGGCCGCGTCGACCAGCCCTTCCTCGACGATGACGTGCATCATCGAATTGAGCAGCGCCACGTCGGCGTCGGGCTTGAACTGCAGCATATGCGTGGCATGGCGCGCCAGCTCGCCGCGGCGCGGGTCCATGACGATCAGCTTCGTCCCCCGGCGCACCGCATTCTTGATCCAGGTGGCGGCCACCGGGTGATTCACCGTCGGGTTGGCGCCGATGACGATCACCACCTCGGCCTGCAGCACGTCCATCACCGGGTTGCTGACCGCACCCGAACCGATGCCTTCGAGCAGCGCCGCCACGCTGGACGCATGGCACAGCCGCGTGCAGTGGTCGACGTTGTTGCTGCCGAAACCCAGGCGCACCAGCTTCTGGAACAGGTAGGCCTCCTCGTTGCTGCCCTTGGCCGAACCGAAACCGGCCAGCGCCCGCGGGCCGTGGGCGTCACGAAGCTGCTTCAGCGTGCCGCCGGCCAGCGCCAGCGCCTCGTCCCAGCTGGCTTCGCGGAAGATGCGGTGCACGTCACTCGGGTCGAAGGGCGCCTGCGCATCCTTGGGCACGCCGTCGCGGCGGATCAGCGGCACCGTCAGCCGCTGCGGGTGGCGCGCATAGTCGAAGCCATAGCGCCCCTTCACGCACAGCCGGCCCTGGTTGGCCGGGCCGTCGCGGCCTTCGACGCAGGCGATGCGGTCGTCCTTGACGTGGTAGGTCAGCTGGCAGCCGACGCCGCAGTAGGGGCAGACCGAATCGACGCTGCGGTCGGGCACGATCATCGCCGCGCCCTGCGCCGGCGCCAGCGCGCCGGTCGGGCAGGCCTGCACGCATTCGCCGCAGCCCACGCAGCTGGATGCGCCCATCGCGTCGCCCATGTCGAACACGATCTTCGCCTGCGCACCGCGAAAGGCCAGGCCGATGACGTCGTTGGCCTGCTCGTCGCGGCAGGCGCGCAGGCAGCGCGTGCACTGGATGCAGGCGTCGAGGTGGACGGCGATCGCCGGGTGCGTGGCGTCGGCCGCCACCGCCGGCCGCGCCGGAAAGCGCGACCGCCCGACGCCGAGCTGGCGCGCCCAGTGGTCGACCTCGTCGTGCCGGGTCAGCGCCGCTCGCGGCAGGTCGGCGCGCAGCAGTTCGAGCACCAGGCGCTGCGATTTCAGCGCACGTTCGCTGGCCGTGTGCACCACCATGCCGGCGGCCGGCTGCCGGCAGCACGATGCGGCCAGCGTGCGTTCACCCTCGACCTCGACGACGCAGGCACGGCAGTTGCCCGCGGGCTGCAGGCCGTCGCGGTGGCACAGGTGGGGGATGTCGACACCTTCGCGCCGCGCGACCGACCAGATCGTCTCGCCCGCCGCGGCCTGCACGACGCGGCCGTCGAGCGTGAAGCCCACGCCGCCCACGCCGCTCATGTCGGCACCGCGTCGGGAAAATAACGCACGACGCAATCCACCGGATTGGGCGCCGCCTGGCCCAGGCCGCAGATCGAGGCATCGCGCATGACCTGGCTCAGGTCGGCCAGCAGTTCGCGATCCCAGCGCGGTCGCGCCAGCAACTCGCTCGCCTTGGCGGTGCCGTTGCGGCAGGGCGTGCACTGGCCGCAGCTCTCGTGCGCGAAGAAGCGCATCAGGTTGCGCGCGGCGTCCACCACCGAGTCGTGCTGCGACAGCACGATCACCGCGGCACTGCCGATGAAACAACCGTGCGGCTGCAGGGTATCGAAGTCCAGCGGCACATCGGCCAGCCGCGCCGGCAGCATGCCGCCCGAGGCGCCACCGGGCAGGTAGGCCTTCAGTGCATGGCCGGGCAGCATGCCGCCGCAATATTCGTGCACCAGCTCGCGCAGCGTGATGCCGGCCGGCGCCAGCTTGACGCCGGGCTCGCGCACGCGGCCGCTGACCGAGAAGCTGCGCAGCCCCTGCCGCCCGTGCCGGCCCTGAGCCGCGAACCAGTCAGCCCCGCGCTCGACGATGTCGCGCACCCAGTACAGCGTCTCGAAGTTGTGCTCCAGCGTCGGCCGTCCGAACAGCCCCACCTGCGCGACATAGGGCGGGCGCAGCCGCGGCAGGCCGCGCTTGCCCTCGATCGATTCGATCATCGCGGACTCTTCGCCGCAGATGTAGGCGCCGGCGCCACGGCGCAGTTCGATGACCGGCAGCGCGGGCACCGGCGGGTCGGCGCGCAGCGCCGCCAGTTCGCGCTGCAGGATCGCGCGGCCCGCGTGGTATTCGTCGCGCAGGTAGACGTAGACGGCGTCGATGCCCACCGCCCAGGCGGCGACCAGCAGCCCCTCCAGAAAGCGATGCGGGTCGCGCTCGAGGTACCAGCGGTCCTTGAAGGTGCCGGGCTCGCCCTCGTCGATGTTGACCGCCATCAGCCGCGGCGCCGGCTGCGCGCGCACGATGCGCCACTTGCGCCCGGCCGGAAAACCCGCACCCCCCAGGCCGCGCAGCGACGAGGCCTCCAGCGTGGCGATCACCTCGTCGGCCGTTCGCCGGCCTTCGCTGCACGCGCGCAGCAGGGCATAGCCGCCGGCGCCGCGGTAGGCCGCCAGGCCGGCATAGGGTTCGGGCTCGTGCGTGCGCAGGCCCTGCGTCACGGCGGCCTGAACCGACGCGGGCGTGGCATGCCGCACCGGGTGCTGGTGCACCACCGCCACCGGTGCGGCTTCGCAACGACCGACGCAAGGCGACGTGATGACGCGCACCTCGGCGTCCAGCAGCGCCGGCAGCCGGGCCAGCAGGTCGGGCGCACCGGCCAGCTCGCAACTCAGGCCGTCGCACACGCGCACGGTCAGCTTCGGTGGCGACGGCACGGCGCCGGTCGGGTCCTCACGGACGACGTCGAAGTGGTGGTAGAAGCTCGCGACCTCGAACACCTCGGCCTGGCTCAGCCGCAGCCGTTCGGCCAGCGCCGCCAGGTGCGGCGTGGCCAGCTGGCCGTGGTGGTCCTGGATCGCGTGCAGGTATTCGATCAGCCGGTCCCGCCGCAGGGTTTCGTCACCCAGCAAGGCCTGCAGTTCGGCGCGCCGCACCGGGTCGACGCGGCGGCCCTTGATGCCCTCGCGGCGACGCTGGCGCGACGGCCCGGCCACCAGAGCCGGCACGATGGGGATGACAGGGGCGTTCACGTCGACGCGGGCAAGCGGTGGATGCCGTCGAGTCTAGACCAGCCCGACCACGGCGGCCGGCCCGCGGGCACCGCCTGGCACCCGCACGGCCGGCGCAAGCGGCACAGCCCTTCGTCATACGCGCTGATGAACCGCCGGCCGCACCGGCATGTCTCGTCCGTTTGCCGATGGACGTGCGATGCGCGGCCCGGTCCCAGACTGCGCCGCACCGGCCGATCCCGCGGTCCGGCCCCTCAGCCAGGAGCACCCGATGCCCACCGACCCCATCCTGTTCTGGAACGCCGTCGCACTCGAGACGCATCGGCGTGACTTCGCCTTCGACATCGGCCCCGACGGCCGCGTGCAGTTGCCCGAGCAAGGCGGGCCGACGCGCACGTCGCGGGCGCTGGCCATCGTGCACATCGCGATGTACGACGCCTGGAATGGCGCCAACGCCACCGGCAACTCCTATCTGGGTGCCCACGCCGGCGCGCCGGCGCTGCCGGCGCTGCCGCCCGGCGCTGCGGCCGATACCGCGGTGGCCGGTGCCGCCGCCACCACGCTGCGCGCGCTGTTTCCGCGCCAGCGCGCGTGGATCGACGCCCAGGTGGCACTGTTCTGCGCCCAGTTGCCGAGCGGCGTGACGAATGCGCAGCGCAACGACGGCATGGGCTTCGGCAACGCCGTCGGCATGCTGCTGCTCGACTTCCGCAGCGGCGATGGCGCCGACGATGCCACGCCCTACCAGCCCGGCCACCTGCCCGGCCAGCACCGCGAGGACCCCTACAACCCGGGCCAGGGCTTCCTCGACCCGCGCTGGGGCGAGGTGGCGCCGTTCTGCATCCCGCCGTTCCCGGCGGGCGGCAATACGGCCGGCTACCTGCCGCCACCGCCGCCGCTGAACGACCCGCTGTACCGCGCGCACTTCATCGAGGCGCGCGACCGCGGCGCCCGCGCGCGCGGCGCCCGCACGGCGACGCAGGAGATGACCGGCCTGTACTGGGCCTACGACGGCCCCAAGGGCCTGGGCACGCCACCGCGGATGTACAACCAGATCGTGCGCCAGATCGCCACCGACCAGGGCAATACCACGGCGCAGAATGCGCGCCTGTTCGCGCTCGTCAATGTCGGCATGGCCGATGCCGGCATCGTCGCCTGGCGGGCCAAATACGAGCACAACCTGTGGCGGCCGGCGGTGGGTGTGCGCGAGGATGACCTCGGTACCGGCCCCACGGGCCTGGGCACCGGCAATGCCGCCGGCGGTGACCCGGCCTGGCGCGCCTTCGGCGCCCCGCGCTCGAACGAGCCCGGCCGTGGCCACTTCACGCCGCCCTTCCCCGCCTACCCCAGCGGCCACGCCAGCTTCGGCACCGCGGTGTTCGAGCTGGTGGCGCGCTTCTATGGGGTGGCCAAGACCGCGCTGAGCTTCTCGTTCGTCAGCGACGAGCTCAATGGCCAGACGCTCGACGACGACGGTTCGGCGCGCACCTGCGTGCGCCGCACCTATACGCTGCAGGGCGCCATCGACGACAACATCGCCAGCCGCGTGTGGCTGGGCGTGCACTGGCGATTCGACGGCGAAGGCGGCCGCCAGCTCGGCGAGACGGTCGCCACCCAGGTCTTCGGCGCCGGCTTCCCCTGAAGCCGGTCGACGGTCGACGGCCGAGCCGGCCCTGCGCCCGGGGTCATCCCGGTGCGGCCAGCACCGCCATCGTGATGCGCGAGACGCAGGTCAGCCGCCCCTGGTCGTCGTTCAGCTCGATGGCCCAGACCTGGGTGCTGCGTCCGATGTGCACCGGCCGCGCGATGCCGGTGACCCAGCCGTCGGAGACCGCGCGGATGTGGTTGGCATTGATATCCAGCCCGACCACGCGGCAGCCCGGCGGTGCGGTATGGGCTGCGCCGCAGGAGCCCAGCGTCTCGGCCAGCACGACCGACACGCCCCCGTGCAGGATGCCGTAGGGCTGCCGCGTGCGGTGGTCCACCGGCACGCGGGCACGGATGAAGTCGTCGCCGATGTCCAGAAATTCGAGCCCCAGGTGCGCGCCGGCGGTGCCGACATGGCGGTCATGAAGGATCTCGACGGTGAGCGGGCGGGTCCAGATGGCGGGCATGGTGGGGTGGCGTTGATTCAGGCGTCGGGCCAGGGCGCAGCATCGACGATGGGAAAGCTCATCGTCAAGCGGTCGAGCAGGCCGAAGAACTGCGCCATCAGCGTGGCCTGACCGCTGATCGTCAGCAGACCGCCGGCCACCGCCTGCGGCGGCTGCAGCTTGTGCAGCAGCAGGTCGTCGAGCGTGCTGCGTGCCAGCGTCAGCGACACATCGGCCGCCGGCGGCGCGTCGACCGCCAACGCATGCAGGGCGCCGTTGCACAGCTCCACGCGCCAGTGCTCGCCGCGGTCGGTGAACTGCCAGGCCATGGTGAAGCCAAGACCCTCGGCGCGGGGGGCATTCAGCCGCACGGCCAGCGCGTCGAACAGCAGTTCGCTGCTCAACGCCGCCACCAGCCCGAAGCCGGTGCCCGGCGGCAGCGGCTTGGGTGGACCGTTGCGGTATTCGTGTGCGCCGAGCAGGAAGGCATTGCGCCAGGTCGCCGATTCGGCCTGGAAGCCCAGCTGCTCCAGCGCCTGTGCGCCCAGTTCGCGCGCCGCGGCATGGTCGGGATGGGCATAGACGGCATGCTTCATCACCTCGGCCACCCAGCGGTAGTCGCCGCGTTCGAAGTCGGCGCGCGCCCGCTGCATCACGGCGTCGATGCCGCCCATGTAATCGATCGTCTTCACCGCCGCCGGCACCGGCGGCAGCGCGTGCAGGTTGGCCGGGTGCGCGTCGTACCAGCTGAGGTAGCGCTGCACGATGGCCTTGACGTTGTGCGACACGGTGCCGTAATAGCCGCGGTTGTGCCAGCGCTGCGCCACGCCGGCGGGCAGCACCAGGTGTTCGGCGATCTCGGCGGCCTTCAGGCCGTGGCTCATCAGGCGCACCGTCTGGTCGTGCAGCACGCGGTAGAGGTCGCGCTGCTCGGCCAGGAAGGCGCGCACGCGGCCGTTGCCCCAGGTCGGCCAGTGGTGCTGGGCCAGCAGCACCTCGGCCTGGTCGCCCCAGCGGTGCAGTGCGGCGTGCAGGTGCTTGCTCCAGGCCAGCGCATCGCGCACCTGCGAGCCGCGCAGCGGGCACAGGTTGTGCAGCGTGTGGTTGGTATTTTCGGCCAGGTTGAGCGCGCGCTCGCCGGGCAGCCAGCAGTGCATCTCGGCCGGCGCCTCGGTGTCGGGCGCGAGCTGGAAGTGGATCTCCACGCCGTCGATCACATGCTGCTCGAAGGGCTGGGTGATCAGCCGCGTCGGCGGGATCAGCCCCGGCCGGCCCAGCGGCATGGTCTTGCCCAGGCCGGCATCGACCTGCCCCGCCGGCCCCTTGGGCAACGTATGGCCGAACTGGAACTGCGCGCGCCGCATCATCGGCACGCCGGCGACCACATTCTCGGCCACCGCAGCGTGCAGGAAGCCGTCGGGCGCGATCACCTGCACGCGCCCGGCGGCCACGTCCGCGGGCTTCACCAGCCCGAGCACGCCGCCGAAGTGGTCGGCGTGGCTGTGGCTGTACATCACGGTGTGCAGCGCACGCCGGCCGTCGGGGTCGCGGTGGCGGCGGTACAGCGCCAGCGCGGCGGCCGCGGTCTCGGCCACCGTCAGCGCGTCCAGCGCGATCAGCCCTTCGTCGCCCTCGATGAAGGTGATGTTGGCGAGGTCGAAGCCGCGCACCTGGAAGATGCGCGCGCTGACCTGAAACAGCCCATGCGTGCGGTTCAGGCGCGCCTGCCGCCACAGGCTGGGGTTGACGGTGGCCGGCGCCACCTCGTCGTCGAGGAAGGCATAGGGCCGCAGGCTCCACACCAGGCGACCATCGGCGCCGGTGACCTCGGCGTCGGGCACGGTGCCGAGAAAGCCGCGCGCCGCATCGGCGTGGTCCTGCCCGTCCTCGGGCGGCAGGTCGTGCTGCAGCAGGCGGTGGAAGTCGATCGTGGGCTGGTAGGCGGTGGGCATCGGTCAACTGTGCGGTGCCGCCGGCCCGCGCGGCATCGGGCCAAACCCGCCACCGCCGGGCGCGCAGGCGGTCAGTTCGGGTCGAGCCGGGCGGCCTTCATCATGCGCTCGGTCTGCGTGATCTCGGCGCGCATGATTTCCGCATACTCCGCGGCGGTGCTGGCTGCGGGCGTCGAGCCCTGGCTCTCGAGCGCGGTGCGCACCTCGGGCCTGGCCAGCGCCTGGCGCAGGGCCTCGTTGATCCGCGTCACGATGGCTGGCGGCGTGCCGGCCGGCACCGCCAGGCCGCCGAACGACACCACCACGGCGCCGGCCAGGCCCTGCTCCACCAGCGTGGGCACCTGCGGCAGCACCGGGTTGCGCTGCGGCGCGGTGATGGCCAGCGGCACCACCTTGCCGGCGCGGATCTGCGTCAGCGCCACCGAGGTGATGGCCAGCGCAAAGTCCACCTGCTTGCCGATCACCGCATTGACCGATTCCGACGCCCCCTTGAAGGGCACATGCGTGGCCGCGATGCCAGCCGTCTGCAGCATCAGCTCGGCGCCCATGTGGGCCGGCGAGCCGATGCCGCCCGATGCATACATCAGGCCCTGCGGCGTCTTGCGGGCGCGCTCGGCCAGGTCGGCGATGCTGCGCAGCCCGCTGTCGGCCGGCGCGATCACCAGCAGGTCGGAGATGCTGACGCGCCCGACCATGGTGAAATCCTTCAGCACGTCGAAACCCGGCCGGCGGTGCATGCGCATCGCCGCGGCCATCGGGCTGGCGGCATAGACCCAGGTATGGCCGTCGGGTGCCGAGCGCGCCGCGATCTGCGCCCCCAGGTTGCCCGCGGCACCGGGCTTGTTCTCGACCACGATGGTCTGCCTGAGGATCGGCCCCATGGCGTCGGCCAGCGTGCGCGCCGAGGTGTCGGGCGCGGTGCCGGCCAGGTAGGGCACGATCAGCCTGATCGTGCGGGTGGGCCAGTTGTCGCCTTGGGCCCAGGCAGGGCCGGCGCACAGCAGCGCGGCGGCTGCGCCCAGTGCACCTCGGCGGTCGATGATCATGCGTGTCTCCTGGTGTGGTGGGTGGGTGTCAGGCGGCGGCAGCCGGCGCCAGCAGTTCGCGCGCGATGGTGTTGCGCTGGATCTCGCTGGTGCCGGTCAGCACGCGGTACATGCGCAGCATGCGGAACAGCCATTCGACGCGTCTGCCCTGCACGATGCCTTCGCCGCCCAGGATCTGCACCGCGCGGTCGGCGATGCGGAACGCCGTCTCCGAGCAGAACAGCTTGGCCATCGACGTCTCGGCGCGCGCATCGACGCCGGCATCCAGCAGCCGGGCCACGTCCAGCATCAGCGCACGCGCCGCCGCCAGCTCGGTGGCCATGTCGGCCAGCAGGTGCTGGATGGCCTGGAAGCCGGCGATCGGCTGGCCGAACTGCCGCCGCCGCGTGGCATGCGCGGTGGCATCGTCCAGCGCCAGCCGGGCCAGCGCCAGCATCGTCGGGCAGTGCAGCAGCCGGTTGACGGCGATGCGGCCCACGGCCAGGCCCAGGCCCTGCCCCGGTTCGCCGATGCGGTTGGCCATCGGCACGCGGCAGCCGTCGAGCACGATGTCGGCCGTGCTGGTCTGCCCGGCCATGGTCTTGTAGCCGCCCTCGATGGCAAAGCCAGGTCGGCTGCGCTCGACGAAGAAGGCCGTGGTCTCGCGCCGCGCCGGGTCGTCGCTGGTGGAGGCGATGACGACGGCGGCGTCGCAGTAGGGCGAGCCCGAGATGAAGCGCTTGCGGCCGGTCAGCACGTAATCGTCGCCGTCGCGCATGGCGCGGGTCTGCACCGCGCCCGCGTCGGAGCCGGCCTCGGGCTCGGTGATGGCGAAGCAGATGGCCATCTCGGCACGCGCCACCGGCAGGATGAAGCGCTGCAGCTGGTCGGGCGTGGCCTTGCGCGCCAGCGCGCCCACGCGCGGCGGGCCGGTCAGCTCGCCCAGCACGTGCGGCGACAGCACGCAGCCGCTGGCATAGACCGCCTCCTTGATCAGCACATGGTCCAGCACACCGAAGCCGGCGCCGCCCAGGGCCTCGGGCAGGGTCATGCCGTAGAAGCCCAGCTCGCGCGAGCGTTGCCAGACCTGCTGCAGCAGCGCGCGGTCGCCGCCGTGCTCGTGCGTCAGGCCATGGCGGTCGGCCAAGGGCCGAAGCTCGCCGTCGATGAAGGCGCGGATGCGCTCGATATATTCGGCCGCACGCGGCGTGCCCTCGAAGGGCCGCGTGGCGGCGGCGCGGGGCTGGGTGTTGTCGGTCATGGCGGGCGTGATCCTTGTCAGTTGACGCGGCGCGCGCGGCCGGCCCAGTAAGGGTCCTGCACCTGCTTGCGCGCCACCTTGCCGTTGGCGTTGCGCGGCAGCGCGTCGACGAATTCGACGCGGCGCGGTTTCTTGAAGCCGCCCAGTCGTTCGCTGCAGAAGGCGTCGAAGGCCTCCACCGTGGGCGCGGCGCCGGGCTTGAGCACCACATGCGCGGCCACCACCTCGCCCCACTTGTCGTCGGGCACGGCAAAGACGCAGGCCTCGGCCACCGCCGGGTGCTGGTAGAGCACGGCCTCGACCTCGGTCGGGTAGACGTTGAAGCCGCCGCTGATCACCATGTCCTTCTTGCGGTCGACGATGTAGAGGTAGCCGTCCTCGTCGCGCCGCGCCAGGTCGCCGGTGTGGTAGCGGCCTTGCTTCAGCACCTCGGCCGTCAGCTCGGGTGCGCGCCAGTAGCCGGCAAAGACGTCGGGGCCACCGACGACGATCTCGCCGACCTCGCCCACGCCCAGCGGCTGGCCATCGTCGCCGACGATGTCGACCTCGCACTCCAGCAGCGGGCGGCCGCACGAGGCCAGGCGCTCGGGGCGCACGGCGCGCGCGTGCACATGGTCCTCGATGGTCAGCGCGCACACGCCCGAGGTGGTCTCGCCGGCGCCATAGCCCTGTGCCAGCACGGGGCCGAAGAGGTCCATCGCGCGCAGGATGCGCGCCGGCGCCATCGGCGCCGCGCCATAGCCCAGGCGGCGCAGGTCGGGCAGCGGCCGGTAACGCTGCTCCTGCGCCTCGATCAGCATGTGGATCATGGTCGGCACCAGGAAGGTGTGCGTCACGCGGGCCACATGCATCTCGTGCAGCCAGCGGTCGGGGTCGAAGCCGCGGAACAGCCGGATGCTGGTGCCGCTGCACAGCGCCGGCACCAGCTGCATGCCCGAGGCGTGGGTGATGGGGCCGACGAGGCCCAGCACGTCGCCGTCGCGACCGGCCTCGCCGCGCATCAGGAATTTGCGCAGCTGCGCCAGACGGTTGCCGAAGGTCTGCATGGCCGCCTTCAGCGTGCCCGACGAGCCCGAGGTGTAGTGCAGCACCGCGACCTCGTCGCGCTGCACGGCCACCGGCTCGAAGCGGTCGCTGGCGCGCGCCAGCAGCGTCTCGTAGTCGTCGTCGCGGCCTTCGCCGCCGTCCAGCAGCAGCAGCCCCGGCACCGGGCCTTCCAGCAGGGGCACGAAGGCCTCGGCACGCTCGCGCGTGGTCAGCACCACCGCCGCCTCGGCATTGGCCACCACCTGCGCCACCTCGCGCGGCGACAGCCGGGCGTTGATCGGCGCCTTGACGAGTGCCGCCTTGTAGCAGGCCAGTTCCAGCTCCACCACTTCGGGGCTGTTGGGCAGGCACACGCCGACGCGGTCGCCACGCCGCAGGCCCAGGCCCAGCAGCGCATGCGCCAGCCGGCTGCTGCGCGCGTCCAGCTCGGCGTGGCTCAGCCGGCGGTCGCCGCAGGCGATCGCCGTTCGCGCCGCGAAGTGCCGGCTGGCGCGCTGCACCAGCGTGGCGACGTTGGTGACGGGCATCGGTGACGTCGACAAGGGCTGCTCCGCAGGAGGCACCGGCAGGGCACCGGCGCGGCGCACTGTGCCAGCGCCACCGGGGTCATCGGAAATACCGTTTGCTGATGCCGAGCCATCACGCGGCGCGATGGCCGGCGGGCGCGCTCAGCGCGTCACGCGCGCGTCCCAGCGGCCGCCGTCGATCAGTTCCTGCACCAGCGCCTGCAGCGCCTGGGCGACCACGCCCGCGGCCGCGGTCGGCGCGCGGCCGGCCGGCTGCGCCAGGTGGTAGCGGCGCACGATGCCGGGCTCGACCACGCGCGCGCGCAGCCAGCCGGCCAGCGCGCCCGGGTGTTCCACCACCGACGACGCCGGCGTGAATGTGAAGCCGGCACCGGCCACGTGCAGCGAGCGGATGACGCGCGTGGAATCGTGCTCGTGCACGACGTTGAGCGCGAGCCCGCGCTCGGCGGCGATGCGCTCCACGCTCTGGCGGATGGCAAAGCGCGGCGACTGCAGCACCAGCGGCAGCGTGGCGGCCACGTCGAAGCGCACCATGCGCTGGCCGTCGATCTCCTCGACGGGCACGCGGCCTTCGGGGTCGGGGCCGCTGAGGAAGATCGACTCCTCGGCCAGCGGCCGGCACAGCAGGCCCTGCACCTGCGGCGTGTCGACCACGATGCCGAGGTCGGCGCGGCCTTCGACCATGGCCTTGCGCACCATCAGGCTCATGTCGTCGAGCACGTAGACGCGGATGCGCGGGTAGGCGGCCTTCAGCCGCACCAGCAGCGGCCCGACCAGCAGCGACACCAGCAGCAGCGGCAGCGCCAGCGTGACCGATCCTTCGGGGCTGTCGGCGCTGCGGCGGATGCGCTCCTGCATCGCCGCGGCGTCGGCCAGCAGCCGGCGCGAGTCCTGGTACAGCTGCAGGCCCACGGGCGTGGGCGTGACGCCGACATGCGAGCGTTCGAGCAGCTGCGCACCGAGTTCGCCTTCGAGCTTCTTGATCTGCGCCGTCAGCGCCGGCTGCGCCACATACAGCGAGGCCGCCGCCTTCGACAGGCTGCCCGCATCGACGACGGCGATGAAGTAGCGCAGGCTGCGCAGGTCCATGGGATCAGTGTGCAGCCAACAGCCCGGCGATGGCCATCGCCATGCGCTCGGCGGCGCCGCGGTGCGCCTGCGAGAAGGCCACTGCGCGCGCGGCCATGGCCTGGCGTTCGTCGCTGCCGCTCAACGCCACGGCCTGCGCCACCGCCGCATCCAGGTCGGCCACGCGCCGGGCCGCGCCGGCGGCGATGGCGTCCTCGGCCGCGGCCGCGAAGTTGAAGGTGTGCGGCCCCATCAGCAGCGGGCAGCCGCAGGCCGCGGCCTCGATCAGGTTCTGCCCGCCCAGCGGCTCGAAGCTGCCGCCGAGCAGCGCCACGTCGGCCAGCGCGTAGTACAGCGGCATCTCGCCGATGGAGTCACCGATCCAGGCGTCGGCATGCGCGGCCAGTGGCGGCGGTGCGTCGGCGAAGGCGCTGCGGCGCAGCACCTGCGGCAGCGCGGCCGCGGCCATCGCGGCCACCTCGTCGAAACGTTGCGGGTGGCGCGGCACGATCAGCAGCAGCGGGCGCGGCGCCGGCAACCGGCTCCAGGCGGCCAGCAGCGGCGCCTCCTCGCCTTCGCGCGAGCTGGCCATCAGCACCACCGGACGGTCCAACGCCTGACGCCAGCCGCGGCCACGGGCCAGCAGCGCCGGGTCGGGATCGAGGTCGAACTTCAGATTGCCGGCCACCTGCACGGCGACGACGCCCGCTTCGCGCAGCCGCAGCGCATCGGCGTCGGTCTGCGCCAGCGTGCGCGTCAGCCCGGCCAGCGCCGGCTGCAGCAGCGCGCGCAGCCGCAGGCCCCTGGCCATGCTCTTGGCCGACAGGCGCGCATTGGCCAGCACCATGGGCACGCCGGCCTCGCGTGTGGCCAGCAGCAGGTTGGGCCAGATCTCGGTTTCCATCAGCACGCCCAGCGCCGGGCGATGGCGCTGCAGGAAGCGCCGCACCGCGCCCGGCGTGTCGTAGGGCAGCCAGGCCTGCGCATCGCCCGGCTGCAGCAGCGCGCGGCCGGCCTCGCGCCCGGTGGCGGTGCCATGCGTGAGCAGCAGCCGCACGCCCGGCACCTGGCGGCGCAGCGCGTCGACCAGGGTCTTGGCGGCACGCGTCTCGCCCAGCGAGACGGCATGGATCCACACGCGGCCGGGCGCAGCGGCGCCGTCGAAGAGGCCCAGGCGTTCGTTCCAGGCGGCGCGGTACAGCGGCTCGCGTGCACCGCGCCACCACAGCCGGGCGAAATAGGCGGGCGCCAGCGCGCGCAGCAGCCAGGAATAGCCGGCGCGGACGAGCGCGGGCTTCATTCAGTGCGCGGCGGCGGCAACCTGCGCGTCCGGCTTGACGGCCCGCAGCACGTCCATCATCTGCGCCTCGATGCGGTGCAGCGCCTCGGGCGTGTGCCCTTCGAAGCGCAGCACCAGCACCGGCGTGGTGTTGCTGGCGCGGATGAGGCCGAAGCCGTCGGCAAAGTCCACGCGCAGCCCGTCGACGGTGCCGACCTCGCCGCCGGGGAAGGCCAGGCGTCCATCGGCCACGCGTGCCAGCAACTCGACCACCACCGTGTGCTGCTCGCCCTCGGCGCAGGGCACGTTGAGCTCGGGCGTGCTGAAGCTGGTGGGCAGCGCGTCGAGCACGGCGCTGGGGTCGACATGGCGCGACAGGATCTCCAGCAGCCGCGCGGCGGTATACATCGCGTCGTCGAAGCCATACCAGCGCTCGCCGAAGAAGAGGTGGCCGCTCATCTCGCCGGCAAAGGGCGCGCCCGTCTCCCGGAGCTTGGCCTTGATCAGCGAATGCCCGGTCTTCCACAGCAGCGGCACGCCGCCGGCCTCGCGGATGGCCACCGGCAGCCGCTGGCTGCACTTGACGTCGAAGATGATCGGCGCACCGGGGTGACGCGACAGGATGTCGCGCGCGAACAGCATGATCTGGCGGTCGGGGTAGATGATGTTGCCGCCGCGGGTGACCACGCCCAGGCGGTCGCCGTCGCCGTCGAAGGCCAGGCCGAGTTCGGCGCCGGTGGCGTGCACGACGGTCTTCAGCACCTGCAGGTTCTCGGGCTTGCTGGGGTCGGGGTGGTGGTTGGGAAAGTCGCCGTCGACCTGCGAATAGAGGTCGACCACCTCGCAGCCGAGCGCGCGCAGGATGGCCGGCGCGCTGGCCCCGGGCACGCCGTTGCCGGAATCGACGACGATCTTCATCGGCCGCGCCAGCTTGCAGTCCGAGGTGATGCGGTGGGCATACTCGGGCACGATATCCATCGCCGCCGCCCGGCCGCGGCCGCTGGTGTAGGTCTCGGTCTCGATGCGCTGGCGCAGGTTCTGGATCTCGGCGCCGTAGATGGCGCGGCCGCTCATCACCATCTTGAAGCCGTTGTAGTCCTTCGGGTTGTGGCTGCCGGTGACCTGGATGCCGCTGCTGCAGCCATGCCGGCCGCGCGTGGCGGCCACGTAGTAGAGCATCGGCGTCGTCACCAGGCCCAGGTCGACCACGTCCAGCCCGGTCGAGGCCAGGCCGCGGATCAGCGCCGCCACCAGCCCCGGGCCCGAGACGCGACCGTCGCGCCCGACGGCCACCGCCTGCTGGCCCTCGGCCAGGGCCTCGGAGCCGAAGGCGCGGCCCAGGTGCTCGGCAAAAGTCTCGTCGATGGTCTGGCCGACGACGCCGCGGATGTCATAGGCCTTGAAGACGGACGCTTGAACTTGCATGGTGTTCGGTGCTCGCTGAAGCGGGGGAATCCGCGGATGAGCGACGCATTCTAGGAGCCGTCGGTGCCACGCCGTGGACGACGCCTCCTCGATGTGCGAGGGTGCGGGCAGCGACACGAAGAACAGGTCCGGAAACGGCGAGTCGCTACCGCGGCGCGGCGTAGCATGCGCCGCATGGTCCTCGATGCCGATGCCGCCTACCTCGCCGTCAAGGCGCGCGATGCGCGCTTCGACGGCCGCCTCTTCGTCGGCGTCACCAGCACCGGCGTCTATTGCCGGCCGGTCTGCCGCGTGCGCACGCCGCGGCGCGAAAACTGCCGCTTCTTCGACACCCGCGCACAGGCCGAGGCGGCCGCCTTTCGGCCTTGCCTGAAATGCCGGCCCGAGATCGCTCCGGGCCTGTCGCACATGGACTCCTCGCAGCAGCTGGCCGACACCGCCGCGCGCTGGATCGAACAGGCGGTGCACAGCGGCGAGCCGCTGGTGCTGCCGGCGCTGGCCGCACGGCTGGGCATCACCGACCGCCACCTGCGTCGCATCTTCCAGGCCGCGCATGGCGTCTCGCCGCATGCCTGGCTGACGACGCAGCGCCTGCTGCTGGCCAAGCAGCTGCTGACCGACACCCCGCTGCCCGTCACGCAGGTGGCACTGGCCAGCGGCTTCGGCAGCCTGCGCCGCTTCAACGCCGCCTTTGCCGGGCATTACCGGCTGGCACCGTCACGGCTGCGGCGCGAAGGTGCCGCCGCGCCGGCCGCCGATGCGCCGCTGCGCCTGGCCTACCGCCCGCCCTGCGATGTGGATGCGCTGCTGGCCTTCTTCGCGGCGCGCCAGGTGCGCGGCGTGGAGGCGGTCGAGGGCCTCGTGCTGCGGCGCACGCTGGGCTGGTCGCACCGCGGCCAGCGCCTGCATGGCTGGCTGGCCTGCCGCTTCGTGCCCGAGCGCCACGAGGTGCACGTGCAGGCCGCGCCGGCGCTGGCGCCGGTGCTGGGCGCGGTGCTGCAGGCGGTGCGCCAGGGGCTGGATCTCGACGCCGATCCGGCGCGCATCGACCCCGTGCTGGCCACCGTGCCCGGGCCGGCACGTGCCGGCATGCGGCTGCCGGGGGCGATCGACGGCTTCGAGCTGGCGGTGCGCGTGATCCTCGGCCAGCAGGTCACGGTGAAGGCCGCGCGCACGCTGACCGAACGCCTCGTGCAGCGCTTCGGCACGCCCATCGACACGCCCTGGGCCGGACTGACGCATGTCTTCCCGCACGCGGCCACGCTGGCCGCCGCCGACCCCGAGGCCATCGGCACGCTCGGCATCGTGCGCCAGCGCGTGAAGGCCTTGCAGGCGCTGGCCACCGAGGTCGCTGCCGATCGCCTGCACCTGCACCGCGGCGCGCCGCTGGAACCCACCCTGGCCGCGCTGCTGGCGCTGCCGGGCGTGGGCGACTGGACGGCGCAGGTGATCGCGATGCGCGCGCTGGCCTGGCCCGATGCCTGGCCGGCCAGCGACATCGGCCTGATGAATGCGCTCGGCACGCGCGACCCGAAGCAGGTGACACGACTCGCCGAGACCTGGCGCCCGTGGCGCGCCTATGCGGTGATGAAGCTCTGGCACGCCCTGGAGAACCCGACATGAAGAACAGCCTGCACGGCGCCCGCATCGTCGCGGTCGCCGAGATTCAAACCCCGCTCGGCCCGATGACGGCGCTGGCCACCGAACACGGCCTGGCCGCGCTGTGGTTCGACGCCCGCGAACGCTTCGCGGCGGCCATCGGCGATGCGCCCGATGACCCCGATCACCCGGCGATCGCCGCCGCGCGGCGCTGGCTGTCCGCCTACTGGGCAGGCGAGGATCCGCGCGCCATCCCGGTGCCGCTGGACCTGCACGGCACAGCCTTCCAGCGTGCCGTCTGGCAGCAGCTGCTGACCATCCCGCCGGGCCACACCCGCAGCTATGGCGCGGTGGCTGCCGGCGTCGGTGGGGGTGCGGTGGCCCGCGCCACGGGTGCGGCCTGCGGCGCCAATCCAGTGGGCGTGATCGTGCCCTGCCACCGCGTGGTCGGCGCCAATGGCTCGCTGACCGGTTTTGCCGCCGGGCTGCCGCGCAAGACGGCCTTGCTGCAGCACGAAGGGGTGCTGCTCGCATGAAGCCGGGCGATGCAGCGGAGTTGCTGCTGCTGGCCGCGCTGTGGGGCGCGTCGTTTCTGTTCATGCGCGTGGGTGCACCGGAATTCGGCCCGCTGGCGCTGGTCTTCGTGCGCGCGGCGGGTGCCGCGGCGGTGCTGCTGCCGCTGCTGGCCTGGCGGCGCGAGGCGGCCGCGCTGCGCACGCACTGGCGGCCGATCGTGATCGTCGGCCTGCTGAATACGGCCGTGCCCTTCACGCTGTTCACGGCGGCGGCGCTGGTGCTCAACGCCGGGCTGTCGGGCATCTTCAATGCCACCGCGCCGCTGTGGGCGGCGCTGTTCGCCTGGCTGTGGCTGGGCGAGCGGCCGACGTGGTGGCGCACGCTCGGCCTGGCCGTCGGCTTCGGCGGCGTGCTGCTGCTGGCTGCCGACCGCGCCAGCCTGCGGCCGGGCACGCCTGGCATCAGCCCGGCGCTGGGGGTGGCGGCCTGCCTGCTGGCCACCGCGTGCTACGGCTTCACCGTCAACTACACCAAACGACGGCTGGCGGGCGTGCCTTCGCTGGCATTGGCGGCCGGCAGCCAGAGCGCGGCGGCGCTGGCGATGGCGCTGCCGGCCTGGTGGGCCTGGCCGGCCACGCTGCCCGGCGCCACCGCCTGGGGTGCGGCGGCGGGCCTGGCGCTGGGCTGCACGGCGCTGGCCTATATCCTCTATTTCCGCCTCATCGCGCACGTGGGGCCGGCGCAGGCGATCACCGTGACCTATCTGATCCCGGCCTTTGCCATCGCCTGGGGCTGGCTCTTTCTGGGCGAGGCGGTGACGCCGGTGATGCTGGTCGGCGGCGGCATCGTGCTGCTGGGCACGGCGCTGGCCAGCGGCCTGGTCCAGGGCTTCAGGGTGCCAGCAGCGCCTCGATGATCCTCACCACGGCCAGGCCTTCGTCGACGCTGGCCAGGCCGGTGTCGGTGCGGCCCTCGACCAGCGCCGCCAGCGCATCGAGCGTCAGCGGCAGCGCGTCGATGCGATCGCTGGTGTGACCGCCATGCTCCAGATGCGCCCAGCGCCGCAGCGCGGCGCGGTCCTGGCGGCCGACCAGTTCGAAGGCGTTGTCGTCGGCGATCTCGCCCTGCACCGCGGCGTCGATCTCGACCGTCACCGCGGCATGGTGCAACCGGGCCCGCAGGCGCGTCTCGGCCTGTCCGGGCGCACGCTCGATCGCCACGCGCTCGGCGGTGGCGGGGCCGAACAGGCGCAGCGACAGGAAGACGAAGTGCGACAGCACCTCGCGCGTGAAGCCGCCCTGCGCCGACCCCGCGAGCCAGGGCGCCGCGCCGGCCTGCCAGTCGCGCGGCCAGCGCGCAAAGTGGGCGCGGATGGTGGCCCGCTGAATCTCGCCCAGCGCGCCGCTGCGCACCAGTTCGAGCAGGCGGGTGGCCGCCGGGCTGCGGCCGAAGGGAAAGTGCACCGCGAAGGGCAGCCCCGATGCGACGACGAGGTCGCGCAGCGCCTGCGCCTCGTCGACGGTGTGGGCGAGCGGCTTTTCGCACAGCACCGGCTTGCGCGCCGCCACCGCGGCCGCCACGCCGGCATGGTGGAAGGCCGGCGGCGACGCCACGTAGACGAGATCGACCGCGGGATCGCGCACCAGCGCCTGCAGCCCCTCGGCCACGCTGGCACCCGGCGCAGCGGAGGCGGCGGCTTGCGCCGCGGCAGCATCCGGATCCCACAGCGCCGCCACCTGCCAGTGCGGATGCGGCTGCACGCCGGCGATCATCCGGCGGCCCATGATGCCGGCGCCGATCACGCCCATGCCCCAAGGTTTCATGCGATGTCCTGTATCGGCCGTTGGCCGCTGGTGAAGCCGTTGCGCCCGCTGCCGCGTCGGCCCCGGGGCATGGGCCACGGCGCCGCGGGCCTGGCCCTCGAAGGCTTGAATTGCGGGGAACGGGCCCCATTTCTCAGATCTGAAGCCATTGTGCCGAAAGCCCCGACATGACCTCCGACACGACGATTCGCATCCCCGCCCGCCTGCAGGCGCTGGCGGCCACGGCCATGCTGCTCGAGAAGCTCGAGCGGCTGCCGCGCTCGGCCAGCGCCACCCAGTACCAGCGGCTGGTGACGCAGTTGCACGGCCTGCTCGACGCGGCCGAGGGCGAGCCGGCCCTGAAGGCCCTGCTGGACGGCCTGCCGGCGCTGGCCGAACTGCACGAGAACCGCCATTACGCCGAGGCTGGCCTGTGCCGGTCGCCGCTGGACGCGGCCGTGCACGCCGAACGCCAGACGCGCGACCTGCTGCAGCGCCTGCGCACGCACCACTGAAGGCGCACGGTGTCGGCGGCGCATAGACTGCGCCGATGACCGCAACCGCATCCCCCGCGCTGGCCGAAGCGATCGCCTTCGCCAGCGCCCACGAGACCCCCTGGCCGCGCGACCCGCGCGCCGACCCGCAGCGGTTCGGCGTCCACATCGAGGACCCGCCGCCCTGGAACCGGCTGCTGGGCCCGCTGCATGCACGCGGCCCGCAGGGTGGCGTCGTCTGGCAGCACGGCACCGAGATCGCCGCCTGGGGCGACCCGTCACGCGCCGACCAGACCTTCAGCGTCGCCAAGACCTACCTCGCGCTGCTGGCCGGCGTGGCGCAGCGCCAGGGACTGCTGCCCGATGTCGACCGGCCGGTGGTGGCGCAGCTGCCGGGCATCGGCTTCGACGGCGCGCACAACGCACCCATCACCTGGCGCCATCTGCTGACGCAGGTCAGCGAGTGGGAGGGCAACTGCCTGGGCCTGTCGGAACAGGCCGACCGCTGGCGCAAGGTGGGGCAGGACCCGCGGCCAGCGGCCGGCCGCAAGGGCGATGCGCGACCGCTGCAGTCGCCGGGCACCTACTGGGAATACAACGATGTGCGCATCAACCAGCTGTCGCTGGCGCTGCTGCACCTGTTGCGCGAGCCGCTGGAAGCCGTGTTCCAGCGCGAGATCCTGCAACCGCTGGGCGCGACCGACCGCTTTGCCTGGGAGCCCTACGACGACGCCTGGGTGACCATCGACGGCCGCCGGCTGCCCTCGGTACCCGGCGGCACGCACTGGGGCGGCGGTGTGTCGATCAGCGCGCGTGACCAGGCACGCGTGGGCCAGTTGCTGCTGGCCGACGGCGTGCACGGCAGCCGGCGCCTGCTGCCCGCAGGCTGGGTGCAGCGCATGGCCGAGCCGGTGCCGATCGCGCCCTTCTACGGCTGGCTGGTCTGGCTCAACCGAGATGGCCGGGCCTTTCCGGGCGCATCGACAGGCGCGCTCTTCATGCAGGGCGCGGGTGGCCATCTGGTGTGGGTCGACCCCGAGCTCGACGCGGTGGTCGTCACGCGCTGGCTGGACCCGGCGCACACGCCGGCCTTCACCGCGCGCATGGCCAACGCGCTGCGCGGCTAGAGGTTCATCACCCGATCGAGCCCGCGCACCACCCCCACCAAGCGACCGACCTCGCGGATGGCCAGCAGGGCGCCGTCGACATAGGGCTCGGCGCCGCTGCCGGCCTCGTGGCGCAGGTGCAGGCGCTGGTCGGCCATGCCGAAGACCACCTCGATGCCGAGCACGAAGCCCGGCAGCCGCAGCGCATGCACCTGCACGCCGTTGAGGGTGGCGCCGCGCACGCCGGCGGGGCCGTTGACCTGGTCGATCGGCACCTGGGGCTGCGGCTGCACCACCTGGCCCAGGCGCATCGCCAGCTCGCGCCCGGTGCCCGAGGGCGCATCGGGCTTGCTGCCCTTGGCGTAGTCGATGATCTCGAAGTCGGGGATGCAGCGCGCCGCCATCTCGGCAAATTTCTGCATCAGCACCATCGTGAGCGCGAAGTTGCCGCAGGCCAGCACGCCGCGGCCGCGCGAGCGCGCCACGGCGTCGATCTCGGCATAGTCGGCATCGCTCAGGCCCGAACTGCCGACGACGACATGGGCGCCGCCGTCGATGGCATCCAGGATGTTGGCCTTGACCTCGGCGATGGCCTTGGGCTTGGCATATTCGACATAGACATCACAGCCGGCGTCGGCCAGCGCATCGGCCACGCCGGCATGCACGCGGCCGTCGGAGCGCAACTGCAGCACCTCGTCCAACCGGCGCCCGGCGGTGCGCCGGCCGACGCCCCCCGTCAATGTCATGTCGGCCTGTCGCGCGACGCCTCTCGCCCACGCCGAGCCAGCCCAGCCGGTGGCACCGGAAATGACGACGCGGATGGGTGGGTGGTGGGGGGTGTCGATGGCGCTTCCTCTCGGGTTCGGCAGTGCCAAACAAAAAGGGTTGCTGCATCGCTGCAGCAACCCTTCGAAGATGGTGGCGGAGTGGACGGGGCTCGAACCCGCGACCCCCGGCGTGACAGGCCGGTATTCTAACCAACTGAACTACCACTCCGCGTGGTGGCAAGCTTGCCGGCTTGCGCCGCGAGTGCTGCCCACTCGTGCCAGCCGGAGCTGGCGTCCCCTAGGGGATTCGAACCCCTGTTACAACCGTGAAAGGGTCGTGTCCTAGGCCTCTAGACGAAGGGGACTTGATCCTTCCGCATTGAACAACGCCCGCATCCACCTGGACGGTGGTGGAGGTAAGCGGGATCGAACCGCTGACCTCTTGCATGCCATGCAAGCGCTCTCCCAGCTGAGCTATACCCCCGTCGAATTCAGGCCCGTCACTTGCGTGGTTGACCGTCGTTCAGCGCTGTTCAAGCGAGTCCGCGACTATACAGCATCTTTCAAACCGCACGCAACCGATGCAGCACCGTCGCGCGCGGGAACAAGGCCAGCACGGCATCGATCGACGGCGTCTGCGGGCGGCCGCAGACCAGCACGCGCAGCGCCGGCGCCAGTTGCGGCATCTTCAGCTGGTGCTGCGCCAGAACATCCTTCATCGTCTGCGCGATCGTCGTCCGCTCCCAGTCGATGTGGGTGAGGCGCTCGCGCAAGTCCTGCAGCGCCGGGCGCACGGGTTCGGTGACATGCGCAGCCAGGTCTTCGGCGCGCGGCTGCACATCGGCAAACATGATCTCGATCCAGTCGGCCAGTTCCACCACGGTGCTGCAGCGGTCCTTGTAGAGCGTGCACGCCGGCACCAGCGAATCGGCGGGTTCGACGATGACACCACGGCGCGCGAGCTGCTGCGCGGCCAGCGCGGCCAGCCGGCCGTCGTCGGCCTGCTTGATGTAGTGCGCATTCACCCAGGCCAGCTTGGCCGGGTCCCATTGCGCCGGGCTCTTGGCCAGGTGGCTGCCATCGAACCACTGCACCATCTGCTCGCGGCTGAAGAGTTCGTCGTCGCCGTGGCTCCAGCCCAGGCGCGCCAGGTAGTTGAGCATCGCCTCGGGCAGGTAACCCATCTCCTCATAGGCAGTGACGCTGACGGCGCCGCGGCGCTTGGACAGCTTGAGCCCATCCTCGCCGAGGATGATCGGGCAGTGCCCGAACTGCGGCAGTGGCGCCCCCAGGGCGCGGAAGATGTTGATCTGCCAGGGCGTGTTGTTGATGTGCTCGTCGCCGCGGAAGACATGCGTGATGCCCATGTCCCAGTCGTCGACGACGACCGCGAAGTTGTAGGTCGGCACACCGTCGGGCCGCAGGATGATGAGGTCGTCGATCTCCTCGTTGCTGATGCTGATCGGCCCCTTCACCAGGTCGTCCCAGGTCACGGTGCCGCGCTCGGGGTTGGCGAAGCGCACCACGGGCTTCACGCCCGAGGCCGGGGCCGGCACCGGCGGCAGCACCTTGCCCGGCGCCGGGCGCCAGCGGCCGTCGTAGCGCGTCTTCTCGCCGCGCGCGCGCTGCGCTTCGCGCATGGCGTCCAGTTCGTCCGGCGTGCACCAGCAGCGGTAGGCGGTGCCGGCGGCGATCATCTGCTCGACCACCGCGTGGTAGCGCGCCAGGCGCTGCATCTGGTAGATCGGGCCCTCGTCGCAGTCCAGTCCCAGCCAGCGCATCGAATCGAGGATCTGCTGCACCGAGTCCTGCGTCGACCGTGCGACATCGGTGTCCTCGATGCGCAGCACGAACCGGCCGCCATGGTGGCGGGCGTAGGCCCAGGAATAGAGTGCGGTGCGCGCGGTGCCCAGGTGCAGGAAGCCGGTGGGCGACGGGGCGATGCGGGTGCGGACAGGCGTCGGTGAGGTCATGTCAATCGTTGATCGATCAGGCCAGCGCGTCCAGGCCGCGCGCCAGGTCGGTCTGCAGGTCCAGCACGTCCTCCAGCCCGACGCCCAGGCGGATCATGTTCTGGCCGATGCCGGCGGCCTGGCGCTGGGCCTCGGTCAGGCGCCCGTGCGAGGTGCTGGCGGGGTGGGTGATGATGCTGCGCGTATCGCCGAAATTGGCGGCGATGCTGCAGATGCGCGTGGCGTCGACGACCGCAAAGGCCTGCTCGCGGCCACCCTTGACGTCGAAGGCCAGCACCGCGCCGCCGCGGCCGTTCTGCTGCCGCATCGCCAGTTCGTGCTGAGGGTGCGAGGCCAGCCCGGGGTGGTAGACGCGCTGCACCGCCGGGTGCGATTCCAGCCAGCGCGCCAGCTCCAGCGCACGGTCGCTCTGCGCCAGCACGCGCACCATCAGCGTCTCCAGGCCCTTGGCCACCACCCAGGCGTTGAAGGGCGACAGGCTCATGCCGCAGCTGCGCATCACGGGGACGAACTTGCTGTCCACCATCTCCTGCGGTGCACACAGCGCGCCGGCCACCACGCGGCCCTGGCCGTCGAGAAATTTGGTGCCCGAGTGCATCACGATGTCGGCGCCGAACTTCACCGGCTGCTGCAGCGCCGGCGAGCACAGGCAGTTGTCCACCGTCAGCAGCGCACCGGCGTCGTGGGCCAGGTCGGCCAGCGCGCGGATGTCGCAGACCTCGGTCAGCGGGTTGGTCGGCGTCTCGGCGAAGAACAGCTTCGTCTGCGGCCGGATGGCCGCCTTCCACTGCGCGACGTCGGTCTGGCTGACGAAGGTCGATTCGACGCCGAATTTGCCGAATTCGCCCTGCAGCAGCCGGATGGTGGAGCCAAAGACGCTCTGCGAGCAGATCACGTGGTCGCCGGCCTTGAGCAGCCCCATCACCAGCAGCAGGATGGCGGCCATGCCGCTGCTGGTGCCGATGCAGCCGGTGGTGCCTTCCAGCGCCGCCAGACGGCGCTCCATGATGGTGACGTTGGGGTTGGAGAAGCGGCTGTAGACGAAGGCGTCCTCCTCGTTGGCGAAGCGGCGCGCCGCCGTCTCGGCATCCGGGTGCACGAAGCAGCTGGTGAGAAACAGCCCTTCGGAGTTCTCGCCCCAGGGCGAGGCCGGCAGGCCCTCGCGCACGGCGAGTGTCTCGAGCCGCGCATCGGCGGGCAGGTTCGCGCGGGGGATGGTCATGTGCGGTCCTGGGTGCCCTGCAGGGCCAGGCGCGAGCCGGTCGCATCCTCGTCCTCCTCGGGCTGCTGGCGGCGCTGGTTTTCCAGCGCGTCGAAGTCCTCGCGGCGGATGTCGCCGGTGATGTACTGGCCGTCGAAGCAGCTGGCCTCGAAGCCGTCGAGCTTCGGGTTGAGCGCCCTGACCACGCGCTTCATCGCATCCACGTCCTGGTAGACCAGCGCATCGGCGCCGATGAACTGGCGGATCTCCTCGATCGTGCGGCCATGCGCGATCAGTTCCTCGCGCGTGGGCATGTCGATGCCGTAGACATTGGGGAAGCGCACCGGCGGCGCGGCGCTGGCCATGTAGACCTTCTTCGCACCGGCCTCGCGCGCCATCTGCACGATCTCCTTGCTGGTGGTGCCGCGCACGATGGAGTCGTCCACCAGCAGCACGTTGCGGCCGCGGAATTCCACGCCGATCGCATTGAGCTTCTGGCGCACGCTCTTCTTGCGCACCGCCTGCCCCGGCATGATGAAGGTGCGGCCGACATAGCGGTTCTTGACGAAGCCTTCGCGGTACGGGCGGCCGATCTTCTGCGCCAGCTGCATCGCGCTCGGGCGGCTGCTCTCGGGAATGGGGATGACGACGTCGATCTCGCTCGGCGGCAGCGTATTGATGACGCGCTGCGCCAGCGTCTCGCCCAGATTCAGCCGCGCCTGATAGACCGAGATGCCGTCGATCACCGAATCGGGCCGCGCCAGGTAGACATATTCGAACATGCAGGGGTGGTGCCGCGGATGCTCGGCGCACTGTCGCGCATGCACGCGGCCTTCGAGGTCGACGAAGATCGCCTCGCCCGGCGCCACGTCGCGCATGGCCTTGTGGCCGGTGCCCTCGATGGCCACCGTCTCGCTGGCCAGCATGACCTCGCGATCACCTTCGCCCAGGCACAGCGGGCGGATGCCGTAGGGGTCGCGGAAGGCCAGCAGGCCATGCCCGGCAATGAGCGCGATCACCGCATACGAGCCCCTGATGCGCCGGTGCACCGCGGCCACGGCCTTGAAGACCTCGTCGGCCGTCAGCGGCAGGTCGCGCGCGACCAGTTCCAGCTCGTGCGCCAGCACGTTGATCAGCACCTCGGTGTCGCTGTCGGTGTTGATGTGGCGGCGGTCGATCGCGAACAGCTCCTCCTTCAGCGCATGCGCATTGGTGAGGTTGCCGTTGTGCACCAGCACGATGCCGAACGGCGCATTGACGTAGAAGGGCTGCGCCTCTTCCTCGCTGTAGGCATTGCCGGCGGTGGGGTAGCGCACCTGGCCCAGGCCCACGCGGCCGGGCAGCGCGCGCATGTTGCGCGTGCGGAAGACATCGCGCACCATGCCGCGCGCCTTGTGCATGAAGCACTTGGTGCCTTCCATGGTGACGATGCCCGCTGCATCCTGACCACGGTGCTGCAGCAGCAGCAGTGCGTCGTAGATCAGCTGGTTGACGGGCGATTTCGAGATGACGCCGACGATGCCGCACATGGTGAGTTTCCTCAGTTCGGGAGGTGGCGTGCCAGGTCGCCGGGCAGCAGCGGCTTCAGGCCCTGCATCGCGATACCCAGCCAGCGCGCCCCTTCGGAGCGCTGCCAGGGCGCCGACTGCACGGCCGGCGTCAGCGTCACCACGGTGGCCAGGGCCAGCAGCAGCACGCCGCCGCGCAGCAGGCCGAAGCCGGCGCCCAGCAGCCGGTCGGGCAGCGACAGCGGCGTGGCGTGGATCAGCAGCCGCAGCAGCCTGGCCAGCAGCGCCCAGACGATCAGGATGCCGACAAAGGCGAGCACGAAGGCCGCCGCCAGGTTCAAGGCCGACCCTGGCGTTCCCACCGGCAGCCAGGGCGCCAGATCGCGCGCCAGATACTGCGCGCCGAACCAGGCGACCAGCCAGCCGATCAGCGACATCACCTCGAAGACGAAGCCTCGCAGCAGGCCGACGACCACCGACACCAGCAGCACGGTCAGCAAGGCCCAGTCGATCCAGGACAGATCGGGCATCACAGCGTCAGCACGTTGCCCGGCAGGCCCGCGCCCTTGAGCTTGCCGCTGGCGTTGTCGGCCTCCTGCCGGGTGGCGAAGGGGCCGACGCGCACGCGTGTGCGCTTGCCGGCCTCGGTCTCGATGGCCTGGGTATAGGTCTTGAGGCCGAGCTTCTCGACCTTGGCCCGCACCTCGCGCAGCGTGGCGGCATCGGTATAGGCGCCGACCTGCACGACGAAGCGGCCCGTGCGCGGCTCCGAAGCCGCCGACGCGGGTGCAGCGGCCGCGGCCACGCTGCGGCCTTCGAGCAGGGCACGTGCGCGGTCGGCTTCGGCCCTGCGGGTGTCGGCCGCCTGGGCAGCCTCGGGGCGGGACGCCGGCGCCCTGGGCGGCTCGGGCCTGGCGGCTTCGGGTTTTGGCGGGTCGGATTTCGGCGGGTCGGGCTTTGGCAGGTCGGGCCTGGCGGGCTCCGTCGTGGCCTTGTCGCCCGGCTCGACAGCCGCTGGCGCTGCGCTGGCGGCCGGCTCGGCGGCTGCGGGTGAGGCTGGTTCCGACACCGGTGGCAGCACCGTCACCGCGGGCGCATGGCGCGGCAGCGCCGCGGTGCGCGCCGGCTGGCCGTCGCGCCGCGGCAACTCGATCGGGATGTCGGCCGGCAGCGGGCGCGGCTGGGTCTCGAAGAGCAGCGGGAAGACGACCACGCCGATGGCCAGCAGCACCACCGCGCCGATCAGCCGCCGACGGGCCCGCGTACGCGCCGCCTGCACCGGGCCGTTGTCGTCGCCCAGCGAATCGCTGGCCGGCGACAGCGTCGGCTTGGGGTCTTTGCGCTTGAAGAACGAAGGCAGGGCCATGGGGGTGCGGGGAGCACCGGCTGCCCGGGGTGGGTCAGCCGACGTGCGGTGCCGACAGTCGCGGCAGGCCGTCCTTCAGCACGCCACCGACGGTGAAGAAGGACCCGAAGACGACGATTCTATCGGCGGGGTCTGCCGCGGCGGCCGCGGCACGCAGGGCAGCGGCCGGGTCGGCATGGCGGCTGACCGGCACGCCGGGCAGCAGCGCCGCCAGTTCGTCGAGCGAGGCCGCACGCGCGGTCGGCAATGCGCACATATGCCAGTGGTCGACGAGGCCCCGGATGCGCTCGATCATCGGCGCCAGCTGCTTGTCGCGCATGGCGCCGAAGACGGCGTGCGTGCGCGGGTAGAAGCCCATCGCATCGAGGTTGCGCGCCAGCACCGACACCGCCTGCACGTTGTGCGACACGTCCAGCACCAGCGTCGGCTGCCCGGGCACGATCTGGAAGCGGCCGGGCAGTTCCACCAGCGCGAAGCCGGTGCGCACCGCCTGCGCGGTGATGGGCAGCCGCGGCCGCAGCGCCTCGAAAGCCGCCAGCACGCCGGCGGCATTGATGAGCTGGTTGGCGCCGCGCAGCGCCGGGTAGGCCAGCCCGGCATAGCGCCGACCGCGGCCGGCCCAGCCCCATTGCTGACGGTCGCCGCTGTGGTTGAAGTCGCGCCCGACCAGCCAGAGGTCGGCGCCGATGCGCTCGCCGTACGCCAGCACGCTGCGCGGCGGCTGCGGATCGCTGATGATGGCCGGCCGTCCGGCGCGCATCACATGCGCCTTTTCCAGGCCGATGGTCTCGCGGTCGGGGCCCAGGGTCTCGATGTGATCGAGGTCGATGCTGGTGAGGATCACGCAGTCGGCATCGATGACATTCACGGCGTCCAGCCGGCCGCCGAGGCCGACTTCCAGGATCACCAGGTCGAGCCCGGCACTCGCCAGCGCGCGCAGGATGACGAAGGTGGTGAATTCGAACCAGGTCAGCGGCAGGTCGCCGCGCGCGTCCTCGACCGCCTCGAAATGCGGCAGCAGTGCGTCGCCGTCGATCTGGCACCCGTCGATGCGGCAGCGCTCCTCGAAGTGCACCAGGTGCGGCTTGCTGTAGAGGCCGACGCGGTAGCCCGCCTGGCGCGCGATGGCATCCAGCATGGCGCAGGTCGAGCCCTTGCCATTGGTGCCGGCGACCACCACCACCGGGCAGTCGAAGCGCAGGCCCAGGCGGTCGCGCAGCGCGATCAGGCCGTCCAGCGGCCGGTCCTTGACCTTGTGGTGCTGGTGCTCGCCGTGGGCCAGCCAGCCTTCGAGCGTGCGCGGGCGCGTCATCGCGGCAGCGCAAAACAGAACCGGGCCCTGGCGGGCCCGGCTGCGTGGCGCCGGGAGGCTTCAGGCCACGGCATCGGCGCTCTGCCGTTGCAGCATGGCCAGCGCGCGCGCGATGGTGCTGCGCATCTGGCGGCGGTCGACGATCATGTCGAGCGCACCCTTGGTGATCAGGAATTCCGAGCGCTGGAAGCCTTCGGGCAGCTTTTCGCGCACGGTATTCTCGATCACGCGCGGGCCGGCAAAGCCGACCAGCGCCTTCGGCTCGGCGATCACCAGGTCGCCCATGAAGGCGAAGCTGGCCGAGACGCCACCCATGGTCGGGTCGGTCAGCACGCTGACATAGGGCAGTTTCGCCTTCGCCAGGTGGGTAAGCGCGGCATTGGTCTTGGCCATCTGCAGCAGGCTCAGCAGGCCTTCCTGCATGCGCGCGCCGCCGGTGGCGGCGAAGCTGACGAAAGGCACCTTCTGCTCGATGGCGGTCTCGACGCCACGCACGAAGCGCTCGCCGACCACCGACCCCATCGAGCCGCCCATGAAGTCGAATTCGAAGCAGGCCGCGACCACCGGCACGCTCATCACCGCGCCGCCGATGACGATCAGCGCGTCCGTCTCGCCGGTGGTCTCGAGCGCCGCCTTCAGCCGCTCGGGGTATTTCTTGCTGTCGCGGAATTTCAGCGGATCCGTCGGCAGCACCTCCTGGCCGATCTCGTAGCGGCCTTCCGCGTCGAGAAAGGCGTCGAGCCGGGCGCGTGCGCCGATGCGGTGGTGGTGGTCGCACTTCGGGCAGACGTTGAGGTTCTGCTCGAGGTCGGTCTTGTACAGCACCGTCTCGCACGAGGGGCACTTGATCCACAGCCCTTCCGGCACCGTGCGGCGCTCGGTGGGGTCGGTCTGCTGGATCTTCGGCGGCAGCAGCTTCTCGAGCCAACTCATGCGGTCTACTCCTCGGGCAACTCGTCCAGGGCCTGCCGGATCTCGGCCATGAAGGCCCTGGCCGCGGCGGCGACATTCTCGCGCGACTGCAATTGCAGGATCTGCACCAGGCGCGAACCGATGACCACCGCATCGGCCACCCGCCCCACGGCCTTCGCGGTGGCGGCGTCGCGGATGCCGAAACCCACCCCGACCGGCACGTGCACGTGCTGGCGGATGCGCGGCAGCATCTGCGCGACGGCCTCGGTGTCCAGGTGCCCGGCACCGGTCACGCCTTTCAGCGACACATAGTACACATAGCCGGTGGCGATGCGGCCGACATCGGCCATGCGCTGCTCGGTCGAGGTCGGCGCCAGCAGGAAGATGGGGTCCAGGCCGGCGGCCTTCATGTGCGCGGCGAAAACCTCGCATTCCTCGGGCGGGTAGTCGACGATCAACAGGCCATCGACCCCGGCGGCCGCCGCAGCGGCGACGAAAGAGCCCTCGCCATGGCGCCCGTCCCAGCGCTCGACCGGGTTGGCATAGCCCATCAGCACGACCGGGGTCTGGTCGTCCGTGGCGCGAAAGGCGCGCACCGCATCCAGCACCTGCGCCAGGCCGATGCCGCGCGCCAGCGCGCGCTCGCCGGCCTGCTGGATCACCGGGCCGTCGGCCATCGGGTCGCTGAAGGGCACGCCGAGTTCGATGATGTCGGCGCCGCCGGCCACCAGGCCGTGCATGACATCGGGCGTGGCGTCGGCAAACGGGTCGCCGGTGGTGACGTAGGGGATCAGGGCTTTGCGGCCCCGGGCCTTCAGCGCCGCCAGGCAGGTCTGGATCCGGCTCATCGCTTGACCTCCACCATCTGCGCAGCCCTGGCGCTCTGGATCTGGCAGGAAGGCCGGCAGAAGAATTCGGCGCCCGACAGGTCGGCCACGGTGCCGATGTCCTTGTCGCCGCGGCCCGACAGGTTGACGAGCAGGTGCTGGTCGCTGGGCATCGTCGCTGCCAGCTTCATCGCGTAGGCCACGGCGTGGCTCGATTCCAGCGCCGGGATGATGCCTTCGGTGCGGCACAGCCGGTGAAAGGCGGCCAGCGCCTCGTCGTCGGTGATGCTGACATATTCGGCGCGGCCGATGTCGTGCAGGTAGGCGTGCTCGGGGCCGACGCCGGGATAGTCCAGGCCGGCCGAGACCGAATGCGTCTCGGTGATCTGGCCGTTGTCGTCCTGCAGCAGGTAGGTGCGGTTGCCGTGCAGCACGCCGGGCGAGCCGGCGCCGATGCTGGCGGCGTGGCGGCCGGATGCAATGCCCTGCCCCGCCGCCTCGACGCCGATCAGCCGCACGCCTTCGTGCGGGATGTAGGGGTAGAAGATGCCCATCGCATTGCTGCCGCCGCCCACGCAGGCGATCACGGCGTCGGGCTGGCGGCCCGTCATCGCCGGCATCTGCACCAGGCATTCGTCGCCGATGACGCGCTGGAAGTCGCGCACCATCATCGGATAGGGGTGCGGGCCAGCCACGGTGCCGATGATGTAGAAGGTATTCTCGACGTTGGTGACCCAGTCGCGCAGCGCCTCGTTGAGGGCGTCCTTGAGCGTCTTGCTGCCACTCTCCACCGGCACCACGGTCGCGCCCAGCAGGTGCATGCGGTAGACATTGGGGCTCTGCCGCTTGATGTCCTCGCTGCCCATGTAGACCACGCACTCGAGCCCATAGCGGGCGCAGATGGTGGCGGTGGCCACGCCATGCTGGCCGGCGCCGGTCTCGGCGATGACGCGCGGCTTGCCCATGCGCCGCGCCAGCAGCGCCTGGCCGATGGTGTTGTTGACCTTGTGCGCGCCGGTGTGGTTCAGGTCCTCGCGCTTGAGGAAGATCTGGGCGCCGCCGATCTCGCGGCTCAGCCGTGCAGCGTGGTAGACGGGGCTGGGCCGGCCGACGAAGTGCGCGAGTTCGCTGCGGAATTCGGCGATGAACTCGGGGTCGGCCTGGTAGCGGGCATAGACCGCCTGCAGTTCCTGCAACGCATGGGTCAGCGTCTCGGCGACGAAGCTGCCGCCGTAGAAGGTGCCGCGGACGGGTCCGAAATGCCCGCGGGCATCGGGTTGCTGATAGTTCAACATCGGAAGCTTTCGGTGCGGCCCCGTGCGGGGCCTGGGCGAATCAGAGGCTGGCGAGCCGGTCGTCGGCGTCGCGAACCGCCTTGCAGAAGCGGCGCATCAAAGCCGCGTTCTTGACGCCCTTGGCCTGTTCGACGCCGGAACTGACGTCAACGGCCCAGGGCCTGACGCGCAACACCCCATCGGTCACGTTTGCCGGATTCAACCCACCAGACAAAACGACCGGAAGGGGCACGTTTGGTGGAATCAGTGACCAATCGAAAGCCTTTCCGCCTCCGCCGTAAGCCTCGACATGGGAATCGAGCAGCAGGGCCTGTGCGTATTCGAAACGCACCGCGAAGTCTAGCAAATCGATGCCCGGCGCCATGCGCGCGGCGCGCAGGAAGGGCCTGCCGGCGGCCCGGCATTGTTCGGGCGTCTCGTCGCCATGAAACTGCGCCAGCGCCTGCGGCAGCCGCTCGACGGCGCGCTGCACCTCGCTGGGCGAGGCGTTGACGAACAGCAGCACCGGCGTCACGAAGGGCGGCAGCCGCGCGGCCAGTTCGGCGGCACGGTCCAGCGTGACGGCGCGCGGGCTTTTCGGGTAGAGCACGAAGCCCAGGGCATCGGCGCCGGCGTGAATGGCGTCGTCGACATCGGCCTCGCGCGTCAGGCCGCAGATCTTGATGCGGGTGCGCGCCATTCAGGGCAGCCAGTCGAAGGCCGGTGATCGCTCGGGAATGCCATGCTCGGCATCGTAGTACGGCCCGAGGAAATACAGGCCATCGGGCGGAAAGGTCGGCGCGGCGGCATCGCGGCTCTTCGCCGCCAGCACCTCGGCCATCCAGCCGGGCGGCTGGCGGCCGCTGCCGACCACGACCAGGCAGCCGACGATGTTGCGCACCATGTGGTGCAGGAAGGCATTGCCGTCGAAATCGAAGTGCCAGTAGGCGCCGCGGCGCTGAATGCCGATGGCGCGCAGCGTCTTCACCGGCGTCGCGGCCTGGCAGCCGGCGGCGCGGAACGACGTGAAGTCGTGTTCGCCGAGCAGGTGGGCCGCGGCCGCACGCATGGCATCGGCGTCCAGCGGCCGGAAGACCCACCCGCACAGGCCCTGCTCCAGCGAGGGCCGCACCGGTGACTCCAGCACGACGAAGCGGTAGCGCCGCCCGCGCGCGCTGTTGCGGGCGTGAAAGCGGCGGTCCACCGGCCGGCACCACTGCACCGCGATGTCGTCGGGCAGGAAGCGGTTGGTGCCGCGCACCCAGGAGAAGGGCTCGCGCCCGACCGGTGGGTCGAGGTGCACGACCTGGTTGACGCCATGCACGCCGGCGTCGGTGCGACCGGCGCACAGCGTGCTCACGGGCTGAGCGGCAAAGGCCGACAAGGCGGCCTCCAGCCGGTCCTGCACCGTCTGCCCGCCGGGCTGCGACTGCCAGCCCTGGTAGGCGCTGCCGCGGTAGCTCAGGCCCAGCGCCAGCCGCGCCGGACCCCGGTCATCAGGCAAGGCCTTCCAGCATCGCCTGCGCCTTGACCTTGAGGACGCCGTCGGCCTTGGCGATCACCTCCTCGAGCAGGTCACGCGCGCCTTCGACGTCACCGATCTGGCGGAACTCCTCGGCCAGCTCGAGCTTGCGCGCCAGCGGGTCGCCGTCTTCGTCGATCGGCACGTCGACGGCACCCTCCTCGGTCGCGGCGACGGCGGCATCGGGTCGGCCCATCGCGATCGTGGTCGGCTCAGGCGGCGCGATCTGGAAATCGCCGAAATCCAGCCCCTGGCTTCCGATATCGGCGCGCGGCAGCGGCATGGTCTTGGGCGCCTGCTCGTCCAGCGACAGGCTGTCGAGGTCGAAATCGAGGCCACCGTGAGCGGCCGCCGGCGGCGCGGACAGCATCGCGGCCGGCTGCGTGGACGGCTCGTCGACCATCGGCACCGCCTCGAAGCCCAGCGTCGGCTCGAGCGAGATGTCGGCGCTGGCGGGCAGCGGCCGCGTCATTTCCATCGGCGACACCGGTGCTTCGCCGCCGATGTCGAGGTCCAGATCCAGGGCGCCGGGCTGCGAGTCGAAGCCCGAGTCCGGCGTGAATACCGGCGCCGCGGGTTTGGCCGTATGCGGTTGCGTGGTCGCCCCCAGCGGCTCCATCACCGGCACGCCGCCTGCGCCGGCCACCGGTTCGGGCTGTCCACCTGGCTGGTACAGCGGGTTGTCGGGGTCGATCTGGCGGCCCATCTCCTGGACACTGGCCCAGTCATCGCCCTCGCCGCGCGTCAGTGCGTGCACCTGCGAGGCCAGCAGCTCGAAGCCCTTGGTGTCGCGGCGCTTGGCGTAGACCTCGAGCAGCTTGGTGCGGATGGCCATGCGCTGCGGCGTGGCGCGCATGGCCTCCTTGAGGATCTCCTCGGCCTGCAGGTCGCGGCCATAGGCCAGGTAGACATCGGCCTCGGCCACCGGATCGACATCGCCGATGGCGTCGAGCTGGCTCAGCGAATAGCTCATCGACGACGAGGTCGACGACGAAGAGCCGCCGCCGGCCTCGCGCGTATCGATGCGCTGGCCACCGCTGGCGCCGAAGAAGGAGTCGGGTTGCAGCCGGCTCTCGAGGAACGAGGTCTCGCCGCCCGACTTCTTCCGCGACGAGCGCGCGCGGTACAGGCCAAGGCCGACCAGCAGTGCCAGCAGGCCACCGGCGGCGGGCAGCATCCAGGGTGATTCGAGCAGGCTGTCGATGAAGCCGGGCTCCTCGGCATCCATGGGCGCCACAGGCGTTGCCGCCACGGCCGATGCCGCCGGCGGTGTGGGCGACGGCATCGACGCCACGATGGCCGGCGCCGGCAAGGCGGGTGCCGGCGCCGAAGCCGCCGGCGCTGCGGGCGCGGCCGGTGCCGGCGAGACGGCCGCAGCGGGCGCTGCAGCCGGCGTGGTGGCCGGCGGGGCTGCCGCGGTCGCCGGCGTTGCCGGGCTCGCCGAGGCGGCGGGCGCGGCCGTTCCCTGCTGCAGGCGCTTCAATTCCTCGACATTGCGCGACAGTTCGGCCACGCGGGTGGAGGTGTCCTTGCGCTCGGCTTCGCGCGAGATCTTCGCCTCGGGTGCGCCGGGCTTGACGGCGCCTTGCGACAGCGTGAGCTTGTCGGGGCTGGCGGCGGTGGATTGTTTGCGGTCATCGACGCGTGCCTGCACGGCGCCGCCGGACTGCCGGGCAGGCCCGGCGTCGGCCCGCGTCGTCACGCCGCCGGCCAGGCGCTGCCGGTAGGCGGCAAAGTCAGCGCTCTGCGCCTGGATGACCTCACGCGCCTGGGCGCCGGTCACCCGGCGGGCGGCATCGGCGGCCGGCACGGTGAGCACGGCACCGGCCTTGAGCCGGTTCATGTTGTCGGCCATGAAGGCTTGCGGGTTGCCCCGGAACAGCGCGACCAGCATCTGGTCCAGCGACACACCGGGCTGCGCGTTGCGCGCAGCAATGCGCGACAGCGTATCGCCGCTGCGCACGCGGTATTCATCGACGGCCGCAGCCGGGCGGCCGGCAGGCGCCGAGGCGGGTGCACGGGGCCGTGCCGGTGCCGTCGCGGCCACCACCGGCGCTGCGGGCGCAGCGGCCGTCGGTGCAGGTGCCGGTGCGGGCGTCGGTGCCGGGCTCGCGACCGCCGGGCTGGGGGCCGGCGGCGGCGCGGCCACGCGCGTGGGCGGGTCGAGCAGCAGCGTGTATTCACGCACCAGGCGACCGGTGGCCCAGGTGGCCTCGACGATCACGTCGACGAAGGGTTCGATCAGCGGCCGCTCGCTGGCGACACGCAAGAACGGGCGGCCGTCGGCACGCCGCTGCAGGCTGACCTGGGCGCCGGCGAGCGCCGCGTTGTATTCGACGCCAGCGGCACGGTAGGCCTCGGGTGTGGCCACGCGCAGGGCCAGGGACGCGGCTTCTTCGGCCGTGAGGCTGGTGACGTCGATCTCGGCGCGCAAGGTCTCGCCCAGGGCCGACTGCACCGTGAGCCGACCCAGGCCGAGTGCCCAGGCCGAGGAGCCCACCAGGCAACCGGCGGCCAAGGCCACCGTGGTCAGGGCAAAGCGCCCAGATGTCATCGAGCGTTTTTCCAAGGCGTCCCCCAAAACGATCGGCGGGTGCTCTTCACGAGACCCGCCGTCTACGACGTCCGTCGACCCCACCGGGTGGCACGCCGGTCATGCTGAGGCGGTGGAAATCACAATAGCATCAAGCATATAGGGTGACAAGCTCACCTAAAGACTGATGTTCGGCACGGAAATGCTTTGTTTCGCCGGACCGCGCGACTTTGTTGCCGGCTGGCAACGTCGCACGGCCCGGTGTTGCCGTCATCAGGCCTCGAGCAGGATGCGCAGCATGCGGCGCAGCGGTTCGGCGGCACCCCACAGCAGCTGGTCACCGATGGTGAAGGCGCCCAGATAGTCGGGGCCCATCGCCAGCTTGCGGATGCGGCCGACGGGGATCGTCATCGTGCCGGTCACGGCCACCGGGGTGAGGTCGCGGAGGGTGGCCTCGCGCGTATTCGGCACCACCTTCACCCAGGCGTTGTCGGCGGCGATCAGGGCCTCGATATCGGCCAGCGGCACGTCCTTCTTCAGCTTGAAGGTCAGCGCCTGGCTGTGGCAGCGCATCGCGCCCACGCGCACGCAGAAGCCATCGACCGGCACCGGGGCCGTGCCGAAGCCCTCGCCCTGGCCGAGGATCTTGTTGGTCTCGGCCATGCCCTTCCATTCCTCGCGGGACATGCCCCAGCCGGGCTCGTCCCGGCCCTTCCCGATCCCGAGGTCCTTGTCGATCCAGGGGATCAGCGAGCCGCCCAGCGGCACGCCGAAGTGCTCGACCTCGGCGCCCGACAGGCTGCGCTGCTTCGCGATCACCTTGCGGTCGATCTCGAGGATGGCGCTCTTGGGGTCGTCGAGCAGCGACTTCACCTCGGCGTTGAGCGTGCCGTACTGCGTCAGCAGTTCGCGCATGTGCTGCGCGCCGCCGCCCGATGCAGCCTGGTAGGTCTGCGTCGACATCCACTCGACCAGGCCCGCCTTGTAGAGCGCGCCCACGCCCATCAGCATGCAGCTGACGGTGCAGTTGCCGCCGATCCAGTTGCGGCCGCCCTTCTTCAGCGCCGCCTGGATGACCGGCAGGTTGACGGGGTCGAGGATGATGACCGCATCGTCCTTCATGCGCAGCGTCGACGCGGCGTCGATCCAGTGGCCGTTCCAGCCGGCGGCGCGCAGCTTCGGGAAGACCTCGGTCGTGTAGTCGCCCCCCTGGCAGGTGATGACGATGTCGCAGCGCTCGAGCGCGTCGATGTCGAAGGCGTCGAGCAGCCGGGTCTCGTTCTTCGCCATCGACGGGGCGTCGCCGCCGACGTTGCTGGTGGTGAAGAAGACCGGCTCGATGAGCGCGAAGTCGCCCTCGGCCTGCATGCGCTCCATCAATACGGAGCCGACCATGCCGCGCCAGCCGACCAATCCTACGAGTGCCATTTCCGTCCTGCCTTTCCGATGGTGATCCGGACCCCACTTCGTCCCCGGCTCGTTCGCCGGGGTCCGAAGGGATGAGGCGAGACGATCCGAGACGCTCAGGTCTTGGTGGTGATGGTTTTGCCAGCGGGCTTGCCAACAATGGCCGCAACCACGGCGTCACCCATCTCGCGCGTACCGACCTTGGTAGTGCCTTCACTCCAGATGTCGCCCGTGCGCAGGCCGGCCGACAGCACGGCCTTCACCGCCGACTCGATGCGGTCGGCGGCCTGGGGCTGGTTGAGCGAGAAGCGAAGCATCATGGCGGCGGACAGGATTGTAGCCAGCGGGTTTGCAACACCCTTACCGGCGATGTCCGGCGCACTGCCGTGGCTGGGCTCGTACAGGCCCTTGTTGGCCTTGTCCAGGCTGGCGCTGGGCAGCATGCCGATCGAGCCGGTGAGCATCGCCGCCTCGTCGGACAGGATGTCGCCGAACATGTTGCCGGTGACGACGACGTCGAAGGCCTTCGGTGCCTTCACCAGCTGCATGGCCGCGTTGTCGACATACATGTGTTCGAGCGTGACGTCGGGGTACTGCGCGTGCACCTCGGTCACCACGTCCTTCCAGAACTGGAAGGTCTCGAGCACGTTGGCCTTGTCGACGCTGGTGACCTTCTTGTTGCGTTTGCGCGCGGCCTGGAACGCCACATGGGCGATGCGCTCGATCTCCGGCTTGCTGTAGCGCATGGTGTCGAAGGCTTCTTCCGCACCCGGGAAGTGGCCGTCCACCGCCATGCGCCGGCCGCGCGGCTGGCCGAAATAGATGTCGCCGGTCAGCTCGCGGATGATCAGGATGTCCAGCCCCGCCACCAGCTCGGGCTTGAGGCTGGACGCATGCGTCAGCTGCTCGTAGCAGATCGCCGGGCGGAAGTTTGCAAACAGCCCCAGGTGCTTGCGCAGGCCCAGGATGGCCTGCTCGGGCCGGTATTGCCGCTCGAGCTTGTCGTACTTCCAGTCGCCCACGGCGCCGAACAGCACCGCATCGGCGGCCTTGGCCAGGTTCAGCGTGGCTTCGGGCAGCGGATGGCCGTGGGCGTCGTAGGCGGCGCCGCCGACGAGGGCGGTCTCGGTCTCGAATTTCAGGTCGAGTGCGTTCAGCACCTTCACGGCCTCGGCCATGATCTCGGTGCCGATGCCGTCACCGGGGAGGATCGCGATCTTCATCGTGGTTCTTTCGTTCAGGCGATGTGGCAGTCTCAACCCAGGCTTCGCATGCCGAGCCAGGGCATCCTGGCCAGCCGCTCGGCCTCGAACGCGCGGATCTTGTCGGCATGGCGCAGCGTCAGGCCGATGTCGTCGAAACCGTTGACCAGGCAGTATTTGCGGAACGGCTGCACCTCGAACGGCAGCTCATCGCCGTCGGGCTTGACCACCACCTGCCGGGGCAGGTCCACCGTCAGCCGGTAACCCGGGAAGGCCGCCACCTCGTCGAACAGCTTGGCCACCTGCGATTCGGGCAGCACGATGGGCAGGATGCCGTTCTTGAAGCAGTTGTTGAAGAAGATGTCGGCAAAGCTGGGCGCGATCAGCGCGCGAAAGCCATATTGCCCCAGTGCCCAGGGCGCGTGCTCGCGGCTGGAGCCGCAGCCGAAATTCCTGCGCGCGATGAGCACGCTGGCGCCGGCGTAGCGCGGCTGGTTGAGCACGAAGTCGGGGTTGGGCTTGCGCGTGGCGATGTCCTGTCCCGGCTCGCCCTTGTCGAGGTAGCGCCACTCGTCGAACAGGTTGGGCCCGAAGCCGGTGCGCGCGATCGATTTCAGAAACTGCTTGGGGATGATGGCGTCGGTGTCGACGTTCTCGCGGTCCATCGGGGCCACCAGGCCCTGGTGCACGGTGAAGGCTTGCATGGTGTGGTCTCCCTCAGGCGATCTTGCGGATGTCGACGAAGTGGCCTTCGATGGCCGCGGCCGCCGCCATCGCCGGGCTCACCAGGTGGGTGCGGCCGCCGTTGCCCTGGCGGCCTTCGAAGTTGCGGTTGCTGGTGCTGGCGCAGCGCTCGCCGGGCTCCAGCTTGTCGGCATTCATCGCCAGGCACATGCTGCAGCCGGGCTCGCGCCATTCGAAGCCGGCGGCCTTGAAGACCTCGTGCAAGCCTTCGCTTTCGGCCTGCGCCTTCACCAGGCCCGACCCGGGCACGACCATCGCCAGCTTGACGTTGCCGGCCACCTTGCGGCCGAGCTTCTTCACCACCGCGGCGGCGTCGCGCAGGTCCTCGATGCGGCTGTTGGTGCAGCTGCCGATGAAGACCTTGTCGACGGTGATGTCGCTGAGTGCCTTGTTGGGCTGCAGGCCCATGTAGGTGAGCGCGCGCTCGATGGCGCCGCGCTTGACGGCGTCCTTCTCCTTGTCGGGGTCGGGCACGCGGTCGTCGATGGACAGCACCATCTCGGGGCTGGTGCCCCAGGTCACCTGGGGCTTGAGCGCCGAGGCGTCGATCTCGACCACGGCGTCGAAGTGCGCGCCCGGGTCGCTGTGCAGCGTGCGCCAGTAGGCCGCGGCCTGCTCGAATTCCATGCCCTGCGGCGCGAAGGGCCGGCCCTTCACGTAGGCAATGGTCTTGTCGTCCACCGCCACCAGGCCGGCGCGCGCACCGGCCTCGATGGCCATGTTGCACACCGTCATGCGGCCTTCCATGCTGAGCGCGCGGATGGCGCTGCCGCCGAACTCGATGGTGTAGCCGGTACCGCCGGCGGTGCCGATCCTGCCGATGATGGCCAGCACGATGTCCTTGCCCGTCAGGCCCGGGGCCAGCTGACCTTCCACCTTGACGAGCATGTTCCTGGCCTTCTTGGCCAGCAGCGTCTGCGTGGCCATCACATGCTCGACCTCGCTGGTGCCGATGCCGTGCGCCAGTGCGCCGAAGGCGCCATGCGTGCTGGTGTGGCTGTCGCCGCAGACCACCGTCATGCCCGGCAGCGTGGCGCCCTGCTCCGGCCCGATCACGTGCACGATGCCCTGGCGCTTGTCGAGGAAAGGGAAGTAGGCCGCGGCGCCGAAGGCCTTGATGTTGGCGTCGAGCGTCGTCACCTGCTGCTTGCTGATGGGGTCGGTGATGCCGTCGTAGCCGCGGTCCCAGCCGGTGGTGGGCGTGTTGTGGTCGGCGGTGGCGACGATCGAGCTGACGCGCCAGACCGGGCGGCCGGCCAGGCGCAGGCCTTCGAAGGCCTGCGGGCTGGTCACCTCGTGCACCAGGTGGCGGTCGATGTAGAGCACGGCGGTGCCGTCGTCCTCGGTGTGGACGACATGGTCGTCCCAGAGCTTGTCGTACAGGGTGCGGGCGGTCATGCGGTCTCCCCGGTTGGGCTGAGCGAATCGATGAAGTGACGAATGGGCGGCGGCAGCACCGGCTGCGCCTTCACGGCGATCAGATACTGGCGGCGCGCCCAGTCCTCCTGCAGCGCCAGCGGCTGCACGCGAAAGACCTTGGCGAAGCGGCGCGCCACCACCGCCGGCAGCACGGCCACGCCCAGCCCGGCCTCGACCAGCTGCGCGATGGCGTCGAAGCCGTGCACCTGCATGCGCGCATTCAGCGGCCGGCCCAGCGCCAGCGCGCGCTGCAGCATCTGCTCGTGCGCGGCGGCGCCGGCATGCAGGCCGACGATGTCGAAGTCGAGCAGCGCGTCGAAACGCTGCGCGGCCTTCCTGGCCAGCACATGACCACGCGGCACCAGGATGGCGAGCTCGCCCTCGCGGTAGGGCCGGCAGTCGAGCGCGGGCTCGCGCACCGGGGCGATGAAGATCCCGGCATCGGCGCGGCCTTCGGCCACCGCGTCCTGCACCTCGGCGCTGGTCAGCTCTTCGAGGCTGACGCGGATGCCCGGGTGCGCGGTGGCAAAAGCCGCCAGGTCGGCCGGCAGGTGTTCGGCAATGGCGCTGGCATTGGCCACCACGCGCAGGTGGCCCTTGATGCCGCGCGAGAATTCGACGACCTCGCTTTCCAGCGCATGCAGCGAGGCATTGAGCGTGCGGATGTGGCGCAGCAGCGCACGCCCGGCTTCGGTCGGCTCGACGCCGCGTGCACGGCGGTCGAACAGCACCACGCCGAGCCGCGCCTCCAGGTCCGACAGGCGCTTGCTGGCCGCGGCCAGCGCCAGGCTTTCACGTTCGGCGCCGCGGGTGATGCTGCGGGTGTCGGCGATGGCCAGCACGAGGTTGAGGGTGGTGAGGTCGAAGCGCATACGGTAGCCCGGCGGGCAGCCCGGTCGGTGCGCGGATTGTCAAGCAAGCCTTCGCCAATGGCGAAAGCTCGACCCCTGACCACAATGGGCGCATCCCCAAGGAGAAGCCCGATGAAGTTGCACGAATATGCCGCCTTCGACGCCCTCGGCCTGGCCGACCTGGTCCACCGCGGCGAGGTCACGCCGACCGAACTGGCGCGCACCGCGGCCGCCGCCATCGAAGCCGCCGACCCGGCGCTGGGCGCCGTCGTCGAGACCTATGCCGACCGCATCGAGTCGCTGGACGAGGCCACGCTGGGCCACGGCCCCTTCCGCGGCGTGCCCTTTCTGATGAAGGACGTCTTCGGCCACGAGGCCGGGCGCCGCATCGAATTCGGCAGCCGTCTGTGCGCCGGGCTGGTGGCGGCGCAGGACTCGATCTACACGACCCTGGTCAAGGCTGCCGGGGTCAACGTCATCGGCCGCTCGGCGGCGCCCGAATATTCGATGGCCGGCACCACCGAAGGCGCGCTCTACGGCAACACCGCCACACCCTGGCGCGCCGGCCACAGTGCCGGCGGCTCCACCGGCGGCGGCGCGGCGGCAGTGGCTGCCGGCCTGGTACCGATCGCCCAGGGCACCGACATCGCCGGCTCCGTTCGCATCCCGGCCAGCTTCTGCGGCGGCGTGGGGCTCAAGCCCTCGCGCGGGCGGGTGTCGTTCGCGCCCATGCTCGACGAAAACGGCTACGGCCTGGCGCAGAACTTCGTGCAGACCAAGAGCGTGCGCGATACCGCCGCCATGCTCGACGGCCTGGCCGTACCGCAGCCGGGCGACCCCTTCGTGATCCCCCGCCCCGCCGGCACCTGGGCCGACCTGGCGCGACAGCCGGCACCACGGCCGCTGCGCATCGGCTGGTCGGTGGCCGCGCACACCGGGGTGACGGTGGACCCGGAGGTGGCTGCCGCCATCGAGCGCACGGCGCGGCTGCTGCGGGACATGGGCCACCAGGTGGAGGAGGACAGCCCTGCCTACGACGGCCTGGCAGCGATGCGCGCGATGTGCGAGCTGTGGTTCTTCGGCTTCGACCAGCGGCTGGCCGGTTATGGCCAGCGCACCGGCCGCGTGCCCGGCCCCGACAACCTGGAGCCGATGATCTGGCAGATCCACGAGCACGCGCGCACGATGACGGCGGCGCAGTTTCTGGCCGCCATGGCCATGCTCAATACCGCGCGGCGCCAGCTCGGTGCGGTCTTCGCGCGGCGCGACGTGTGGCTGACACCGACCACCGCGCGCGTGGCCGAACCCTGGGGCCTGTACAACCTCGGCCGCGACGACGTGCCCTACGAGGCTTATGCCGAGCAGATCCTGGCGCCGGTGGCGCAGCACACGCTGCCGCACAACATCATGGGCACGCCGGCGATCTCGCTGCCGCTGTTCCTGCATTCCAGCGGCCTGCCGATCGGGGTGCAGCTGGCCGCCGCGCCGGCGCAGGAGCTGGTGCTGCTGCAACTGGCCGGCGAGCTGGAACAGGCCCTGCCCTGGGCCGGCCGCACGCCGCCGCTGCACGTGGCCGCAGTGGCGGGCGCGCGATGACGCTGACACCTTTCTCCACCACCCTGGCCCGTCGCCGGCGCGATGGCGATACCGTGCATTTCGAGCTCGGCGACGACTGGCAGCAGGGTCGCACGGCCTATGGCGGCGTGGTCTGCGCCATCGCCGCGCAGGCCATGCGCGACGTGGCCGGCGCCGACTGGCCGGCCGGCGTGGGCCTGCGTGCGCTGCAGTGCAGCTTCGTCTCGGTGGTGGCGGCGGGCACGGTATCGGTGCAGGTGGAGGTGCTGCGCCAGGGCCGCAATGTCTGCCAGGTGCAGGCGCGGGTCTTCGAGGACGGCCGGCTGGGATCGGTGCTGCTGGGCGTCTACAGCGCCGACCGGCCTTCGGCGCTGGCCCCGCGCTGGCCGGCGCCGCCCGCGGTCGATGCGCCGGAGTCCCTGCCCGAGACGCCCTTCATGGCGGGTGTGCAGCCGCCCTTCCTGCAGCACCTGGCGATCCGCGCGGCGCGCGCGGCCTGGCCCTTCGGCGGCCGGCGCGTCGACGAGTCGGTGCTGCACCTGCGGCTGCGCGATCCCGGCACCGACGGCATCGAACCAGCAGTGGTCGCCGTGCTGCTGGGCGACGTGCCGCCGACGCCGGCCATCTCGGGCCTGGCGGCGCGCGTGCCCACCAGCAGCGTGACCTGGTCGCTGGAACTGCGGCCGCTCGAGGGCGTCGACGCGGCGGGCTGGTGGCGCATCGACAGCGAGTCGGTCTGCGTGGCGGGCGGCTACGTCAACCACGCGGCGCGGCTGTGGGCGCCCGACGGCCGGCTGGCGGCCCTGGGTACGCAGGTGGTGACGGTGTTCGGGTGACGCGGCGGGCGCGGGTTCGAAGCCCGGGTTCGACGCTCAGCCGCCGCGCCGCCCGGACACCCGCAGCACGAGCGCCATGCCGGAGTCCCCCGCCGCGCAGCCGGTAAACAGGCCGACCCCGCCGCCGCGCAAGACCAGCTCCTCGATCAGCTCGATCGTCGAGCGCAGGCCGGTCGGCCCCTGGGGGTGGCCCCAGACGAGCGAACATCCGTAGTTGTTCATCTTCGCCAGCTCGAAGCCGGTCTGGCGGGCGAAGGCGATGTCGTTGGCCGCGAACGGGTTGTGGGTCTTGACGGCGTCGACGTCCTGGATGGACAGACCCGCTTGCTGCAGCGCCGATTGCGCCGCGGGCACCGGCGCCAGCGGCATATAGCCTTTCTCGACCCGTGCCTGGCCGAAGCCGAGCAGTTCGACCTCGATCGCCGCATCGGTGGCGAGTTCGCGCGCGCGCTCGCGCGTCGTCACGAGCATGCCGGCGTTGCCATCGGCCGGATGGGTCTGCGTGCCGAAGCTGTGGGTACCGCCCGGCTTCACCGGCTTGAGCCTGGCCAGCCCCTGCGCGTTCGTCGGGAAGACGCCCTCGTCGGCCTGCAGGGTGCCGGTCTGCTTGCGGAAAGCCGAATCGAATACCGGCGCCTCGACCATGTAGCGGCGCTGGAAGGCGCGCTCGTCGGCCAGGGCCGCGTCGTACTGCGCGTAGCGGGCCAGCGTGAGCTCGTTGAGCTCGGCCGCCTCGATGCCCAGACGCGCCGAAGCGTTCTCGGCCGTATCGATCATGGCGTTGCGGGCGTAGGGATCGAGGGCGAAATTGTCGAGTGTCCAGGACTCGGTGATGCCGCGCCCGCCGGGCGCCGTGGCGTCGGGGTAGTAGACGATGGGGCCGTTGGACATGCGGTCGGCACAGACCACGAGCGCGCAGCCGGCGCTGCCCAGCGCAATCTCCGCAGCGGCCATCTGCAGCGCACGCGCGCTGGTGGCGCAGGCCTGCTGCACGGTCGGGCCGGGAACGGCGTCGAGCCCGAGCATGCCGGTGAGCCAGGGCAGGCCGTAGAAGCTGCCCGGCTGCGGGTTGGTGATGCCGAGAATGCCCAGGTCGATGCACGCACGCGCGGCGGGCCTGGCGTCGAGAAATCGGCGGCCGACCTCGGCGGCCAGACGCACGCTGTTGAGGTTGGCCAGCGGACCCTGCCACTTGGCGAACGGGGTGCTCCAGTAGGCGCCGTAGGGGATGAATGCGTTGCTCATGGACACAGGCCTCTCTTGCGGTTGCGGATCGCCGCGGCGCGAAGCTCGGGATCGCCCCGGCGCTGTTGCCGGCGCTGTTGCCGGCGCTGTTGCCGGCGGACCATCCGCAAGGCGCGAGCGCCGCGTCGGTTCGGGGGATTTTGCAGCATGTCCTCCACACCGGATGCCGCGTCGCCGATGAAGGTCACGCCCGACCCCGGCGCGGTATCCGCGGTGGCCGATGCGGGGCGCGCACTTCAAACCGGCAGCAAGCGTCCCTGGCGCACGCTGCCGAAGAACGAGGCCGCGCCCATCTGACCGCCCTTGAGCACCAGTTGCAGCACCGGGCGGCCCTGCCGCCAACCCTGACACAGCGGTGCACCGGGCGCGAGGCCGGCGGCCACCGTCAGCGCGTCCAGGTTCAGCGCCTGCGTCACCTCGCCCGCGCTGTCACCGCCGGCCACCAGCACGCGCGGCAGCGGCATGCGCTGCAGCAGCCGCCGCAGCACCTCGGCCAGTGCCCGGCCGATGCGGCGAGCGGCCTCGTCGCGCGGCAACCCGGCCCGCGCCGCCAGCGCGTCGAAACCGGTTACCGCCGGATCGTCGGGCCCTTCGGCCGAACAGACCACAGGGCTGCGGCCCAGAGCCAGCGCCGCCGCGGCCGCGGCCACCGCGCGCTGAATCTCGGCCTCGGCCTCGATCGAGAGGCCCAGCAGCGGCGCCAGCTGCAGGCGGTCGACCGCAAAGCCGTTCGTGCGCGCCCAGGCGATCTGCGCCGCCGTCACCGGCGAGCAGCTGCCGCTGACGGCGGCGATCACGTCCACCGGCGCGGCGGCCGGCAGCGATGGCTGCGCCGGCAGCCAGCCGCGGCAGCGCCAATGCGCGGCCAGTGCGTCCTGCAGACCCGAGGAGGCGGCGCAGAACAGGCCGTCGCCGCGCTGCGTCCACACCAGTTCGCCCGCGGCGCGCAGGGTTTGATCGTCCAGCACGTCCAGCGCCACCACCGGCCCATCGTCGCCGAGCAGCGACGCCAGCCGCGACGCGCCCTGCCCCGCCTTCAGCGTGGGCGCATCGATCAGCGCGATGCGGCGTGCCGTCTGCTGCGCCAGGTGGCGCGTGAGGTCGGCCTCGGCCATCGGCGTGACGGGGTGGCGCGCCATCACCGGGTGGCGGTCCAGGCGGTGGCCGACGCCGTCGACCGCCGCGAAGAGATGGCCGAAGAGCTGGTAGCGCTGCAGCCGCGGCGCGCCCACCAGCAGTGGCACCCAGCGCCCGCGCAGCGCACGCACGCCGAGGTCGATGGCGCGGCCGATGGAGCCGATGGCGGGCGACGAATCGAAGGTCGAGCAGACCTTGTAGTGCAGCAGCGGCGCACCCAGGGCGGCCAGCGCGGCAAACCGCTGCGGCAGCTCTGCATCCATCCAGGCCGGCGATTGCGACCGTGCCGTGCTCGCCAGCCCCACCGCACGCGCCTGCGCAAAGCGCTGCAGGTCGGCCGGCGTGGGCGGCTGCAGGAACAGCACCGTGGGCACGCCGGCGGCGGTGAAGGCCTCCATCGCATCGGTGGAACCGGTGAAGTCGTCGCCCAGGTAGGCCAGCAGCAGGCCGTCGGGCAGCCGGTCTTCGGGTGCGCTCACCAGAAGCCCAGGGCCGCCTGCAGCGCGGGCCGCGTGCGCGCCGCTTCGTCGATGGCCTCGCCGGCCATCGCGGCGTTCCAGGCCTCGCGCATCGCCGTCACGCCGGCGGCCACGCCGCCCGGGTGGCCGAAGATGCCGCCACCGGCGGCGTGGATCAGGTCGGCCGTGCCCAGCGCGTCGAAGGTCGGCCGCGCCTGGCGGCCGGTCTGGCCGGAGCTGAAGACCGGCATCGCGTGCATCGGCGCGTGGTCCCACAGCGGCGCCAGCACGGCGCGCGCGGCGGCGATCACACTCTCGTCGCTCTCGCTGAACTTGTTGGCCAGGCCGTTGACATGCAGGTGGTCGGCGCCGGCCAGGCGCTGGATCTGCTGCCAGGGTGCGTAGTCCCAGCCCAGCGCCGGGCAGCGCGTGAGGTAGCCCCAGCCGTTGCGGTGCGCGTGGATGGGCAGCTGGCTGTGCCGGCGCAGCTCGGTCAGGCCCACCAGGCCGATGCTGTTCAGGCTGGCCATCACGCAGGTGCCGCCCTCGGCCAGCACCAGGTCATGCCGGCGCTTCATCTGGTCGAGCTCGCCGGTCAGGTTGAAGGCCACCATCGCCTTTCGGCCCGTGCGTTCGGCGGCGTCGCGCACCACGCGCATCACCGCGCGCACGCGTTGATCGAACGGGCACGCCGGCCCGTCGGCCTGCAGTTCGTCGTCCTTGATGAAATCGATGCCGCCGTCGACGAGCTGCTGCACCTGCCCAGACGTCTCGGCCACGCTCAGGCCGACGCTGGGCTTGATGATGGTGCCGATCAGCGGGCCGTGCTCGACGCCGGCCAGCCGCCGCGTGCCGGCGATGCCGAAGGCCGGCCCCGGATAGGCGGCGGCAAACGAAGGCGGCAGGCGCAGCCCGGTGATGCGCAGGCCCGAGACCTGGCGCAGCTCGAACAGGTTGCCGGCCACGGTGGCCAGCAGGTTGGGCAGCGAGGGGCCGAGGTTCTCGATCGGCCACGACAGCGCCAGCACGCAGCGCGTGTAGCGCGCGCTGGCTTTTGCCACCGGCAGGCTGGGCTGCGCCACCGTCTCCAGCAGCTCCAGCCGTTCCACGCGCGCGCCGGCGCGGGCCTTCAGCTCGGGCGTCTCGCCGGGCAGCGCGACGAAGGTGCCGCTGCTCTGCTCGCCGGCGATGACCTCGGCGGCTCGCGCCGGGTCGTCGCCGGTCTCCAGCCAGTAGGTGGCGTGGATGCGCTCGCCCATCAGCCGTGCCGTCAGCCGTGCGAAATGGCGATGGTCTTGAGGGTGGTGAAGCTCTTCAGCCCCTCGAGCGCCTTCTCGCGGCCATAGCCCGAGTGCTTCATGCCGCCGAAGGGCAGCTCGATGCCGCCACCGGCGCCATAGTTGTTGATGAAGACCTGGCCGGCCTCGATGCGGTGCGCCATGCGCAACGCGCGGCCGCCGTCGCGCGTCCAGACGGCGGCGGTCAGGCCATAGGGCGTGCCGTTGGCAAGCTGCGCGGCCTCGTCCTCGCCGTCGAAGGCGAAGGCGGCCAGCACCGGGCCGAAGACCTCGTCCTGCGCCACCTCGTGGTCGAGCGGCACGCCGGCCAGCAGCGCCGGCGGGAAATAGAAGCCGGTCTTCGGCGCCTCGGCCAGCAGCTGCGCGCGGGCCACCACCTCGGCACCGGCGGCGCGGGCCGAATCCAGCTTGCCCTGCACCCGTTCGAGCTGCTTGCGGTTGATCAGCGGCCCGCAGTCGGGCGCGCCCGCGCCGGGGCCGGTGCGCAGCGCCTCGAAGCGCGCCTTCAGCTTGGCCAGCACCTGGTCGTAGATGCCACGCTCGATCAGCACGCGGCTGCCGGCCGAGCAGGTCTGGCCGGCGTTCTGAACGATGGCATTCACCACCACCGGCAGCGCGGCGTCGAGGTCGGCATCGGCAAAGAGGATCTGCGGCGCCTTGCCGCCGAGCTCCAGCGTCACCGGCACGTGGTTGACGGCCGCCGCCTGCGCCACCGCCGTGCCCGTCACCGTGGAGCCGGTGAAGCTGATGTGGTTGATGCCCGGGTGCGCCGCCAGCGCCGCGCCGGCCTCGATGCCCAGTCCGCAGACGATGTTCAGCGCACCCGGCGGCAGCCCGGCGTCGAGCGCCAGCGCCGAGATGCGCAGCGGCGTCAGGCAGGCGTCCTCGGCCGGCTTGACGACGCAGGCATTGCCCGCCGCCAGCGCACCACCGACCGAGCGCCCGTAGATCTGCGCCGGGTAGTTCCAGGGGATGATGTGGCCGGTGACGCCATGCGGCACGCGCAGCGCCATCACCGTGCTGCCGGCGGCATAGGGGATGGTCTCGCCGTGCAGCTTGTCGGCCGCGCCGCCGTAGTACTCGAAATAGCGCGCGCAGGCGGTGATGTCCACGCGCGCCTGCTGGATGGGCTTGCCGGCGTCGCGGCTCTCCAGCTCGGCCAGCTCGGCATGGTGCTGCGTGATCAGCTGCGACAGCCGAGTCAGCACACGCCCGCGCTCGGTGGCCGTCATGCGGCCCCAGGGTCCGTGGAAGGCGCGGCGCGCGGCGGCCACTGCGGCGTCGACATCGGCGGCCGTGCTGCGCGGCAGCGTGGCGAAGCGCTCGCCGTCGGCCGGGTCGATGACGTCGACGGTGAGGCCGGTGCTGGCCGGCACAGGCTGGCCGTCGATGAGGTTCAGATAGGTCGTGGTCATGGCAGGCTCGATGGCGGAAAGCCGCTCATTGTGGGCCGATGGCCGGCTTGCCACCGGCTGGAGAAGGATCGGTCGCGGCCGGGCCGATGGCCGGCGACGGATCGGTGGCCGCCGGGCCGATGGCGGGTGAGGCATCGGTCGCTGCCGGGCCGATCGCCGGTGCGGGCCCGATGGCGGGCGCAGCGGCCGGTGCCGGGCCGATCGCCGGCGCCGGCGTCACCACTGGCGCAGCCGCCGGCTTGGCATAGACGATGTCGCGCAGCGTCAGGCTCAGGCTGGGCACGTAGGTGACGACCATCAGGCAGGCCGTGACCGCCCCCACGAAAGGCAGCAGGTGCTTGACGATCTGGTCGAGCGAGATCCTGGCCACCGTGCAGGCGGCAAACAGGTTGACGCCGAAGGGCGGCGTGATCATGCCCATCGCCAGGTTGACGACCATGATCATGCCGAAGTGCACCGGGTCGACCCCGAAGTGCACCGCCACCGGCACCAGGATCGGCGCCAGCACGATGATCGCGGCGCTGGTCTCGATGAACATGCCGATGACGAACAGCGCGGCATTGACCCCCAGCAGAAACCAGGCCGGCGACTTGAGCACCTCGGTCAGCCAGCTGCCGATGGCGTCCGGCACACCGGCGCGCGTGATCAGGTAGGCGAAGAGGCCCGCATTGGCGATGATGAACATGATCACCGCGCTGCTGATCACGCTCTTGCGGAAGACCGGCACCAGCGCCTTGAACGTCAGCTCGCGGTGCACCACCATGCCGATGAAGAGCGCGTAGAACACCGCCACCACCGAGGCCTCGGTGGGCGTGAAGATGCCGCCGTAGATGCCGCCGAGAATGATCACCGGCATCAGCAGCGCCCAGGCCGCCTGGCGGGTGGCCGTGCGCACGCGCAGCCGCCCTTCGCCGTCGTCCTTGCCCCAGCCCTTCCAGCGGCAGTACAGGTGCACGAAGAGCATCAGCGCGCCGCCGATCAGCAGCCCGGGGCCGATGCCGGCGATGAACAGCTCGCCGATCGACACCTCGGCCGAGACGCCGAACAGGATCATCGGGATCGACGGCGGGATGACCACGCCGAGCTCGGCCGAGGTGGCCTGCAGCGACGCCGCCCAGCCACGCGGATAGCCGTGCTTGATCAGCGCCGGGATCAGGATGGCGCCGATGGCGAAGGTGGTGGCCACGCTCGAGCCCGAGACCGCCGCGAAGATCATGCAGGTGAGCACGCAGGTCATCGGCAGCCCGCCCTGCACGCCGCCGACCAGGCTCTTGGCAAATTCCACCAGCCGCCGGCTGATGCCGCCGGTTTCCATCAGGTTGCCGGCGAGGATGAAGAAGGGGATGGCCGCGAGCGGAAACTTGTCCAGCGCGGTAAACATCTCCTTGGGCGCGACCACCAGGCGCGAGGGGTCGTAGATCGCCAGCCCCAGCATCGCCGAGCCGCCGATCGCCACCGCGATGGAGATGCTGAAGGCAAAGGCCAGCAGCATCGAGATGAGCAGGGTCAGGGACATGTCACGGCGCGAGTCACTGCGCGTTGTCGAGTTCGGTGTTGCGCGCGTCGAGGTGCTGGCCGATCACGGCCACCATCGACAGCAGCGCGCCCACCGGCAGCGCCGCGTAGGCCCACGCCATCGAGATGCCGTCCATCGCGGCGAAGGTCTGGAAGCGCACGCGGTACGCGAGGTCGATGCCGAACCAGGCGATCACCGCGAGAAAGGCCAGCGAGGTCCAGGTGATCACATGCCGCACCAGGTGCCGGAACCAGCCGCGCGACAGCCGCAGCATCAGGTCCACCGACACCAGCGCGCCGTGGCGGAACGCGGCCACCACGCCCAGCATCACGCACCAGATGAGCAGGCGGCGCAGGGCTTCCTCGGTCCAGGTGGAGGGCTGCGAGAGCACGAAGCGCGCCACCACCTGCCACAGGCCGAGCACGCAGACGGTGGCCAGCAGCAGGCAGGCCCCATTCAAGGCCAGGCCGGTGATCCACCGGTCCAGGCGCAGCAAGACTTGACGCATGAGCGCTCCGCTTCGGGCGGGTGCCTGAGCGGACGGCCGCTGCGGGCCGCCCGCCAGGACGACCTGGCCTTATTTGACGGCCTGGATGGCGGCGATCCGGTCGGCGCCGAATTCCTTGGCGAAAGTGGCATAGGCCGGCGCCACCGCCTTGCGGAAGCTGTCGCCGTCGACCTTCTCGACGACCTGCATGCCGTCTTTCTTCAGCAGGTCGATGCCGCGCGCCTCGTCGTCGTTGACACGCTTGCGCATCGCGGCCGCGCCCTTTTTGGCGGCCTCGGTGAAGACCTTCTTGTCGGCGTCGTTCAGCTTGTTCCAGACGTTGGGCGAGAGGATGAAGACCGCCGGCGAATAGACGTGGCCGGTCAGAGACAGGTGCTTCTGCACCTGCGAGAACTTGGCCGCCAGGATGACGGGGATGGGGTTCTCCTGGCCGTCGACCGTGCCCTGCTGCAGCGCGGTGAAGAGCTCGGGGAAGGCCATCGGCGTGGGCAGGATGCCGAAGGTCTTGTAGCCCTCCATGTGCGTCTTGTTCTCCATCGTGCGCATCTTCAGGCCGTTGGCGTCGGTGGCGCTGTTGATGGCGCGCTTGGAATTGGTCATGTGGCGGAAGCCGTTCTCGGCCCAGGCCAGGCCGACCAGGCCCTTGGCCTGCATCGCCTTCAGCGCGTCCTGGCCGATGGCGCCGTCCAGCGTCTTGCGCGCGTGGTCGTAGTTGCGGAACAGGAAGGGGATGTCGAAGATCTTCACCTCGGGCACGAAATTGCCCAGCGGGCCGGTCGAGGTGGTGACCATGTCCTGCGTGCCCAGTTGCACGGCCTCGATCATCTCGCGCTCGCCGCCCAGCGCCGAGCTCGGGAAGTGCTGGCAGCTGTAGCGGTTGTTCGTGCCCTTGGCGATCTCGTCGCACAGCACGGTGGCGCCCACACCGTAGTGCGAATCCTTGGGCACGGCATAGCCCATCTTCAGCGCGGTCTGCGCGCTGGCGGCGCCGGCAATGGCCAAGGCGGCCGCGGCCGCGATCGTGAGGGGGGTCATCTTCATGGGGCTGTCTCCTGAGGTGGGTGGGTGGGAGGAAGAATCGGGCATCAGGTGATGCGCCGGATGCTCTCGGCGATCTCGTCGCGGTCGAAGACCTGCTTCCAGTCGTCGCGCAGCAGGCGCGGCTTGCCGAAGGTGATGGCCTTGTTGCAGGCGTCCGAGAACTGCCCCGGGATCTGCTTGAAGATCACCGCCGACAGGATGGTCATGTGGCCGAGCAGGAATTCGCGCGCGGCTTCGGCGGGCACACCGCGGGCCACCACCTCGTCCATGGCTTCGCGCATGGCATCCAGCAGCGTGGCGCACACCGTCTCCGACAGCCCGGGCTCGAGCAGCGCCATCTGGTCGACGCTGACGCGCCAGGACTGCTTCACCGGGGCATAGATGATCTTCGCGATGTCCTCGCCCAGCGCATAGGCCTCGTCGGGGCCCTGCATCAGTGCGCAGACGATCGACTGCGGCGCCGTCACGCCGCCGAAATAGTCGGGCCCGGTGTGCACCTCGGGCGCGAAGATATTCGGGTGGCAGGGGTGGGCGACGAAATAGACCAGATCCGGCCGCGCCGGCAGATGGCCGGCAAAGGGCGCGGCGGCATCCAGCGTCAGCACCATCGTGCCGGCTTTCAGCTGCGGCGCGATCTGCGCGGCGATGCGGCCGATCAAGGTATCGGGCACCGCGAGGATGACGACATCGGCACCGTCGACCGCGGCCCCGGGCGTCATGCAGGTCACACCCAGCTCGTCCTTCAGCCGCTGCTGGCCGGCGGCGCTGACCTCCACGTGCCGCACCGCATAGGCCGAGCCTTGCAGGTTGCGCGCCAGCCGCGCGCCCATCTTGCCGCCTGCGCCGAAGAGCGCGATCGTCGCTGTCACGTGGGTCCCCCGTGTGAACTTGCAATCGTATGATGAATGTGAGCACCCGCCAGCCGGGTCAACCCGCAGCGCGGCGCTGCGACGCGCGCCAGGGCGCCAACCAGCCCAGGCCGGCGCGGGTGCCGGCACGCGGCCGGTATTCGGCACCGACATAGCCGTCCCAGCCCAGTTCGTCGAGCAGTGCGAACAGATACGGGTAATGCAGCTCGCCGAGGTCGGGTTCGTGGCGCTCGGGCACGCCGGCGATCTGGATGTGGCCGACCCTTCCCGTCGGCAGGTACTGGCGGATCTTCATCGCCAGGTCCCCCTCGACGATCTGGCAGTGGTAGAGGTCGAACTGCACCTTCAGGTTGTCGGCGCCCACCTCCTGCACGATGGCGTGCGCCTCGTCCTGGCGGTTGAGGAAGAAGCCCGGGATGTCGCGCGTGTTGATCGGTTCGATGCAGACGGTGACGCCGGCCGAGGCCGCCTGCTGCGCCGCCCAGGCCAGGTTGGCCACATAGGTCGCGCGCAGCCGTGCACGGTCGGCGCCGGCGGGCATCAGCCCCGCCATCACGTGCAGCCGCCGGCAGCCCAGCGCCTGCGCATAGGGCAGCGCCTGTTCGACGATGCTGCGGCGGAATTCATCCTCGCGCCCGGGCAGGCAGGCCATGCCGCGTTCGCCCTGCGCCCAGTTGCCGGGCGGGCCGTTGAAGAGCGCCTGCGCGAGGCCGTGGTCGGCCAGGCGCTGCGCCAGCACGCGCGCATCGTGCCCGTAGGGAAACAGGTATTCGACGGCGCTGAAGCCATCGGCCGCGGCAGCGGCGAAGCGGTCGAGGAAGTCGACCTCTCCATACATCATCGACAGGTTGGCGGCAAACTGCGGCATGCTCGGTCCTTCGGGTCTGGCTTCACCAACGGGCGCCAAAATGGCTGCGCAATTCGTCGATGCGGTCTTCGGTCAGCGGCTGCGGCTTCGGGTGCGTCATCAGCCACAGGCGCGCGGTCTCTTCCAGTTCCTCCAGCACCGCCATGGCCGCGGCGGGTGACTCGTGCCAGACGTTGGGACCCAGGCGGTCCATCATCACCGCGCGAATGGGCATACCGCGCGCGCGCGGCCTCGATGCGCTCGGCCACGCGCGCCGCGGCCGCCGGGTCGCCGGGCCGGTGGTAGGGGATCAGCGGCACGTGGCCGACCTTCATCACGTAATACGGCGTGAGGGGGGGCAGGATGTCGTGGTCGCTCCAGACGCCGGCCAGCGTCAGCGCCACCAGGTGCGTGCCGTGCGTGTGGATGATGCAGCGCGCCTCGGGGTCGGCGTCGTAGATGCGGCGGTGCAGCGCCAGGGTCTTGCTGGCGCGGTCGCCGGCGAGCTGCGTGCCGTCGGGCGCCACATGGGCCAGGCGGTCGGGCTGCAGGAAGCCCAGGCAGGCGTCGGTGGGCGTGATCAGATAGCCCGCGTCGCCCTCGAGCCTGACGCTGATGTTGCCGGCGGTGGCGTGCACGTAGCCGCGCTCGAACAACGAGCGGCCGACACGCACGATCTCGTCCCTCAGCGGCGCGCCGACCGTCATGCCACCTGCCCCAGCGCCTTGGCGAAGAAGTCGACGCTGCCGAAATTGCCCGACTTCAGCGCCAGCAGCAGCGGACGGTTCAGCGCCGCCGTCCACGGCACGCCCGGGTCGATGGGCGCGCCGATGCGCAGCGCGTGCACGCCCAGCGCCTGCACCACGGCGCCCGAGGTCTCGCCACCGGCCACCACCAGGCGGCGCACGCCGCCGTCCACCAGCGCCTGCGCCACCGCCGCCATGGCCTGCTCGACCAGGTGGCCGGCACGCTCGACACCCAGCTCGGCCTGCACGGCCTTCACCGCGGCCGGCTCGGCGGTGGCGTAGACCAGCACCGGCCCCTGCGCCAGCCGCTGGCGCGCGAAGGCCAGCGCCTGCTCGACCACCGGCTGCCCGCCGCGGCCAGCGCGCGCGGGTCGACGCGCAAGCCTGGGCGGCCGCTGGCCAGCCAGTGCTGCACCTGGGCATTGGTGGCCACCGAACACGACCCCGACAGCACCGCCGCCAGGCCGCCCACCGCGGGCAGCGCCGCCGCCTGCGCATCGCGCTGCAGCCAGCCGCGCGCCGCATAGGCGGCCGGCAGGCCGAGTGCCACGCCCGAGCCGGCGGTGACCAGCGGCGCATCGGCCACGGCCTCGCCCAGCACGCGCAGGTCGTCGTTGGTGATGGCATCGGCCACCACCAGGCGCACGCCGTCGGCGGCCAGCGCCTGCAGCGCACCGCGCGCCGCCTCGGCGCCGCGGGCGATCAGGTCGTAGCGCAGCAGCCCCACCTTGCCGCGCGACTGCGCCTGCAGCACGCGCACCAGGTTGGCGTCGGTCATCGGCGTCAGCGGATGCTCGCGCATGCCGCTGTCCGACAGCAGCTGGTCACCGACGAAGAGGTGGCCGCGGAAGACCGTGCGCCCGTTTTCCGGGAAGGCCGGGCAGGCGATGGCGATCGATGCGCCCAGCGCATCGAGCAGCGCCTCGGCCACCGGGCCGATGTTGCCCGCCGGCGTGGAATCGAAGGTCGAGCAGTATTTGAAATAGATCTGGCGCGCACCGGCGGCCTGCAGCCACTTCAGGGCCGCCAGCGACTGCGCCACCGCATCGGCGGCCGGGATGGTGCGCGACTTCAGCGCCACCACCACCGCATCGGCATCGGCGGGCGACGGACCTTGCGGGATGCCGATCACCTGCACCGTGCGCATGCCCTCGCGCACCAGCATGCTGGCGACGTCGGTCGCGCCGGTGAAATCGTCGGCAATGACGCCAAGGATCATGGCGGATCCTTGCGGGCAGGCAACGCGATTCCCGACAGCGCGGCGTAGAACTTGACCACCGCGCTGTCGTCCTCGTCACCGTGGCCAGCCGCGGCGGTGGCCAGGTAGAGCTGGTGCGCCTGCGCGGCCAGCGGCAGCGGAAACTGCAGCTTGCGCGCAGCGTCGAGCACGATGCCCAGGTCCTTGATGAAGATGTGCACCGCCGACAACGGCGCGTAGTCGCCGTCCAGCACATGCGGCATGCGGTTCTGGAACATCCAGCTGTTGCCGGCCGAGTTGCAGATCACCTCGTACAGCTGGTGCGGGTCGGCGCCGGCGCGGATGCCCAGGGCCATCGCCTCGCACGCGGTGGCGATGTGCACGCCGGCCAGCAGCTGGTTGACCATCTTCACGGTCGAGCCCGGCCCGGCCTTGTCGCCCAGGCGGTAGACCTTGCCGGCAATGGCGTCCAGTGCACCGCCCGCGGCGGCAAAGGCCTCGGGCCGACCCGAGGCCATCACCGTCATCTGGCCGTCGGCGGCCTTCTTCGCGCCGCCCGAGACCGGGCCGTCGATCAGGTGCAGGCCGCGCTCGGCCAGCCGCGCCTCCCACACCGGCGGCAGCGCCGGGTCGACGGTGGCCGAGGCGACGACCACGCTGCCGCGCTTCAGGTGCACGGCCAGGCCCTCGTCACCGAAGAGCACGGCCTCGGTCTGTGCGGCATTGACGACCAGCACGACGATCACGTCGCAGGCCGCGGCCAGTGCGGGCAGCGAGGCGGCGATCCGTCCGCCGTCGGCGGCGAAGCGCTCGCGCGCCTCGGCCCGCGGGTCGATGCCCCAGGTGACGAAGCCGCGGCGGTGCGCCGAGACGGCGGCACCGTAGCCCATCGATCCGAGGCCGACGACGCCGATGACCGGCTGGCGGGGGGAATGGTCGCTCATCACTGGACTTTCACGCGGCGCCGGGCCGGCACCGCAGGTTGGGGTTGGGACGCCACCACGCCGCCGGCCACCAGACGCTCGGCGGCATGCCGCATGTGGCGCACCGCGGCACGGCGCGCGGCGGTGGCGTCGCCGGCGGCGATGGCGTCGACCAGCGCCAGGTGCTCGGCGCGCACCGCATCGGCGAAGGTGCGGTGGCGCGCCTCGTTGCCGCGCGTCACGCGCATGGCCTCGCGCAGGTATTGCTCGAGGAAGCCCAGCAGCCGCGAAAACTGCGGGTTGCCGGTGGCGTGGGCCACGGCCTGATGCAAGGCCAGGTCCTCGGCGACACCGTCGCGGCCGGCCGCGGCCGCGGCGTCGATGGCCCTCAGCGCCTGGCGCAGCGTGGCGACGTCGCGGCGCGTGGCGCGTTCGGCCGCCAGCGCGGCGATCTCGCCTTCGAGCGCGCGCCGCACCTCGACCACCTGCACCACCGCGTCCATCGATTCCAGCACCGCGGGGTCGAAGCTCAGCGGCCGCTGCGTCGCGCCGTCGGTGACGAAGACACCCGAGCCCTGGCGCGACCGCAGCAGCCCCTGCGACTTGAGCTGGTGCACGGCCTCGCGCACCACCGTGCGCGACACGCCATGCGCCTGCGCCAGCTGCTGCTCGGTGGGCAGGCGATCGCCCGGGGCCAGCTCGCCGCTGGCGACGCGCGAGGCCAGCGCAGCCGCGAGCTGGTCGGACAGGCGCTGCGCGGCGACCGGCGCGTGGAACGCATTCATCGGGTCATCATATGACCCGATGACGCAGCGACCATCCGGAATCACCCGGGGTCACCCGGGGTCACCCGCATGGCCGCGGCGTCAGAGCGGACGGACGGCCGTGTACTCGGAGAAGATGCCGAGCTCGACGTGGCGCCGCACCTGCTCGAAGCCGGCGGCCTCGAGCGCGGCGACGATGGTGGGCGGCGCAATGCAGGCCTCGATGGTGTCCCAGTAGTAGCGCCACAGGCGCGAGGTGTCGCGTTCGTGCGCGACCACGCGGGCGATCAACGGCACCAGCACGCGCATGTAGGCCTTCAGCAGCAGCGTGCCCGCGCGTGACGCCGGCTTGCTGATCTCCAGCACCAGCAAGCGGCCGCCCGGGCGCAGCACGCGGCGGAATTCGGCGAAGGCGGCGCTGACGTCGGTGATGTGGCGAAGCGCATAGCCCATGCTGAGAAAGTCGCAGCTGGCATCGGGGCGCGGCAGTGCCTCGGCACGGCCCTGCAGCAGCTCGACACCCGGCAGCCTGGCCTCGTTCATCATGCCGGGGCTGGGATCGACCCCGATCAGGCGGCCTTCGGCGCCGATCAGCGTCAGGGCCTCGCGCGCCACCAGCCCGGTGCCGATGCCGACATCGAGCACGCGGTCACCCGCGGCCAGCCCGGCGCGCTGCAACGCCATGCGCCGGTACCAGGGACCCGAGCCCAGCGCGAGCACGCGCTCGATGCGGTCGTAGTCGGGCGCGGTTTCGTCGAAGATGCGCCGCAGGAAGCGCTGGCGGTCGGCTTCGTCGTCGTAATAGGCGGACAGCGGCGCATGCGGCGGCAGCGGCGCCGCGCCTTCGGCAGGGGCTGGCGGGTGGGTCATCCCGCCCATTGTGGCAGCCGCGACCGTGCGCGCCGTCAGGCGGCGGCGCGCTGCTCGAGTTCGAGCTTGAGCGTCGGCGCCAGGTCGAGCCGGCGCGCCAGCTCCTCCAGGTAGGCGCGCTCCATCGTCGTCGTCTCGTCGACCACCAGCAGCGAGGCCAGGTAGATCTCGGCGGCCTGCTCGGGCGTGCCGGCGCCGGCGGCCACGTCGGCCGGGTCGATCGGGCGCCGCAGTTCGTCGTCGACCCAGCGGCGCACGGCGTCGTCGGCTTCGAGGCGGTGCAGTTCGGACTGCACCAGGTCGCGTTCGCGATCGTCCATGTGACCGTCGGCCTTGGCGGCGGCGATCATGGCCTTGAGCATGGCGCGGCTGTGCTGCTCCAGCGCCGGCGCGGGCAGCGCCTCGAAGCGCGCCGGGCCGGCACCCGCAGGCGCGCCGGCCGCCGGGGCCGGCGCCGCCGGCTGCGCGCGCTGGCTGGCCTGGTGATCCTGGTAGACCTTCCAGGCCAGGGCCCCGATGGCCGCCACGCTGCCGTATTTCAGCGCCTTGCCGCCGATGCTGCGGCCGCGCCTGCCGCCCAGCAGCAGCCCCAGCGCGCCGCCCACCGCGGCGCCGGTGGCGTATTTGCCGAGATCGCCCGAGCGCTGGGATTGCCCCAGGGCCTGGGTGCCGGACTTCAACAGGTTTTCCAACAGCGACAGTGCACTCATGGCGATCACCAGAATCAGGACGACGGGAGTCCGCAAGCGTAGCCCAGCCGACCATGGCCGGTCCACGGTGCGGGCCTTTGCACCGCCTTGCGTCAGCCCAGCGCGGCCACCACCTCGGGCGGTGCCTGCACCAGTTCGATCAGCACCCCCTCGCCCCCGATCGGACTTTCGTCGTTGCCCCGGGGGTGGATGAAGCAGATGTCGTGGCCGGCCGCGCCCCGGCGGATGCCGCCGGGCGCGAAGCGCACGCCCTGGGCGGTCATCCACTCGACGGCCTTCGCCAGGTCGTCGACCCACAGGCCGACATGGTTCAGCGGCGTGGCGTGCACGGCTGGCTTCTTCTCCGGGTCCAGCGGCTGCATCAGGTCGACCTCGACCGCGTGCGGGCCCTGGCCCAGCGCGCAGATGTCCTCGTCGACGTTTTCGCGCTCGCTGACAAACCGGCCTTTGACCTGCAGGCCCAGCATGTCGACCCACAGCGACTTCAGGCGCTGCTTGTCGGGGCCACCGATGGCGATCTGCTGGATGCCGAGAATGCGGAAGGGCTTGGTGCTCATGGGGTGTTCGCTCCAGGGAGGGGATGCAAATCGGGCCAGGCGCGGTGCAGCGCCTCGCGCAGCCGGGGCAGCGTCTGCTCCAGCAGCGGCAGGCCTTGCCAGCCGCGGTCGTCGGGACGGCGCCGGGCCAGCGCTTCGGCCGCCGTCGCCAGCGGCCGCGTGAGGAAGGCGTAGCGCTGCCGCAGGCCGTCGTCGCCCAGCAGTTCGAGAAAGCGCAGGTGCACGTACAGCGCGAACAGGTTCTTCGTGTGGTGCGAGCCGATACTGGTGCCGCCGATGTGCGCGAAGGGCAGTCCGGCGCGGCTGCGCAGCACGCGCACGCGCAGGCCGCGGTCCAGTGCCAGGCCCAGCAGCAGGTGCAGGGTGTCGTGAAAACGCTGGTAGGGCTTGAACCAGGTTCCCGGCGGCAGGCCCAGGCGCGTGAATGCCGCTTGCGCTGCCGGCGGCGTGTGGCGCGCCATGCCGGCATCGATGCCGGTCTCTTGCATCAGCCTGCGCAGCGGTTCGGCATTCAGCACCAGCAGGTGCGTCAGCGGCAGCTCGAAGTTCAGGTGCGGGTGCCGGTCGGCAACCAGCGCCACCATGCATTCGTCGGGCGCCGGCATCAGGTGCCCGAGCAGGTCCGCGTCGAAGAGGTAGCAGTCGTGGTCGACGATGCCGAAGGGGCCGCGGTGGTGCTCGATCAGCAGGCTGATGACGTCGCCATGTTCGACGCTGGTGGCGGGCAGGCGGCGCAGCGTGAACAACGGCGCCTCGGGCAGGCGCCGGCGCAGCACCGCCAGCTCCCACGCGCGCGCACCGTTGGCCACCAGCACCAGCGGCACGCGCCCGCGCAACAGCGCCAGGCAAGGCAGCAGGAAGTGCAGCACCTGGGGCATCACCACCACATACAGGCGCGGGCGGTCGCTGGCCGGCAGATCGCGCTGAAAGCGCGCCAGCCGCGGCCCGTTGAGCCAGGGCCCGAACAGCCGCCCGTTGATCGGCCTGGCCAGGCGCCGCCAGACGCGCAGCGCCACCGCCGCCGGCAGCTGCACGCCCAGCGCCGCGGCCCAGCCGAAGCCGCGCCGCCGCAGCGGGCGCAGCGCGTTGCGCAGGCTCCGCAGGTTGGCGCCCAGGCGCCGCACGAGGCCCGCCAGGCCCATGCCGGTCAGGCGAAGGCGATGATCGGCTGGTCGACCGCCAGGCTCTCGCCCTTGGTGGCCAGCACCTGCTTGACCACACCGTCCTGCGTGGCGGTGAGGATATTCTCCATCTTCATCGCCTCGATGACGGCCAGCCGCTCGCCGGCCTGCACCTGCTGCCCCGGCTGCACGGCCACGTCGACCAGCAGCCCGGGCATCGGCGAGAGCAGGAACTTGCTCATGTCGGCCGGCGCCTTGAAGGGCATCACGCGCAGCAGTTCGCTGGCGCGCGCGCTCATCACCATCGCCTCGATGCGGCGGCCGTTGTGCTCCACGCGGTACCACAGCCCCTGGCGTTCGACCTGCGCGGTGAAGTGCAGGCCGTTGCAGGTGCCCGTGGCACGGATGGTGCCGAAGCTCCAGTCCTTGGCGATGGCGTAGTCGCGGCCGTTGACGCTGACGTGGGTGGCGCCGTTAAGGGTCACCTTCACCGGCACGTGGCGGTGCGCCCCGCCCTCGCCCCTGACGACGACGACGAAGTCGGTGCCGATGCGCACGCCATGGCCCGCCAGCTGGCCGCTGATGCCGGCCGCGCGGTCGCGGTAGCGGCGGTAGACGCCGGCGGCCAGCGCCACCAGGAAGTCGGGGTCGTCGTGCGGCACGTCCTCGGCGCGGAAGCCCTTGGCATAGTTCTCGGCGATGAAGCCGGTGTTGAAGTCGCCGGCGACGAATTTCGGATGCGCCAGCAGCGCGGCCTGGAAGGGGATGCTGCTCGACACGCCGCGGATGACGAAGCCATTGAGCGCCTCGCGCATCTTGCGGATGGCGTCGGTGCGGTCGACCCCGTGCACGATGAGCTTGGCGATCATCGAGTCGTAGTACATCGGGATCTCGCCGCCTTCGTAGACGCCGGTATCCACGCGCACGCCGCCGCCCTCGGGCACCGGCAGCGCCGCCTCCATGGTCTGCGCCGGCGGCTGGTAGCGCACCAGGCGGCCGGTGGAAGGCAGGAAGCCGCGGAAGGGGTCCTCGGCGTTGATGCGGCACTCGATCGCCCAGCCGCGGCGCGGGATCTGCTCCTGCGTGAAGGGCAGCTTCTCGCCGGCGGCGACGCGGATCATCTGCTCCACGAGGTCGATGCCGGTGATGCTCTCGGTCACCGGATGCTCGACCTGCAGCCGCGTATTCATCTCCAGGAAATAGAAGCGCTGGTCGCTGCCGACCACGAATTCCACCGTGCCCGCACTCTGGTAGTTGACCGCCCGGGCCAGCGCCACCGCCTGCTCGCCCATGGCGCGGCGCGTGGCCTCGCTGATGAAGGGCGATGGCGCCTCCTCGATCACCTTCTGGTGGCGGCGCTGGATCGAGCACTCGCGCTCCCACAGGTAGACCACGTTGCCGTGCGCGTCGCCCAGCACCTGGATCTCGATGTGGCGCGGCTGCTCGACGAATTTCTCGATGAAGACACGGTCGTCGCCGAAGCTGTTGCGCGCCTCGTTGCGGCAGGAGGAAAAACCGTCGAAGGCCTCCTGGTCGTTGAAGGCCACGCGCAGGCCCTTGCCGCCGCCGCCGGCGCTGGCCTTGATCATCACCGGGTAGCCGATGCCGCGCGCGATCTCGACCGCCTGCTCCGGGCTCTCGATGACGTCGTTGTAGCCGGGGATGGTGCTGACCCGGGCCTCGTTGGCGAGCTTCTTGGAGGCGATCTTGTCGCCCATCGCCGCGATGCTGTGGTGCTTGGGGCCGATGAAGGTGATGCCTTCTTCCTCGACGCGGCGCGCGAAGTCCTCGTTCTCGGACAGGAAGCCGTAGCCCGGGTGGATGGCCTGCGCGCCGGTGGCCCTGGCGGCGGCGATGATCTTGTCGGCCACCAGGTAGCTCTCGCGGCTGGGCGCGGCGCCGATGAAGACGGCCTCGTCGGCCAGCGACACGTGGCGCGCGTCGCGGTCGGCCTCGGAATAGACGGCGACGGTGGCGATGCCGAGCTTCTTCGCGGTCTTGATGACGCGGCAGGCGATTTCGCCCCGATTGGCGATCAGGATCTTGTCAAACATGTGCTTGCTCCGTCGGGTCGAAATCGCCTGCGTGCGCTGCGCGCACCAGGCACTTTGGCTTCGCCGCAACGGCCTTGCGGCCGTTGTCGCACCGATTGGCGATCAGGATCTTGTCAAACATGTGCTTGCTCCTTCGCGGCAAAGTCGCCTGCGTGCGCGGTGCGCATCAGGTCGTGAGCGGTGGCCATGGTTTCAGGGCACCGGGGTCATCGACGCCGCCTTCACGGCGCCGGCGTCAAAGGTCATGGTGGTCGCGCAGCCGGCGGCAACGGCCATCCGCTCGATCAGCGCATCCGCAAAGTCGGCTCCGGCGCTGCGATAGCGGCTCAGGGCCTGGGTGACCAGATCCGCGCGATCCACCACCAGCTCCTTGCTCCGCAGCAGGCTCTCCAGGGCCGCCGCGACCTGTGCGCGGGCCAAGCCATAGCTGCCGGTCAGCACCCACACCAGTTCGACCACGGCCACCAACGGAACGAAGCCGGGTTCCTCTCCGGTGAAGGACTCGATCAGCTTCGTGGCACGCGCCGACTGTCGTGGGTCGTCCTGCATCATGTAGCGCACCAGTACGTTGGTGTCCAGGCCGATCACTTGGCACGCCCTCCGGTTGGCGCCGACCTGCTGCCAGCGCGGGCGGCGCGCAACCCGGCCGACGCGCCACGCTCTGCGATGGTCTGATTCATCTCCTCGATCGAGACCGCGCGAGCCGGCTTGCCGAACATCCCCTTCAGTTCGCGCACCGAACGCGTGGCGGCCACGATCTCGAAGCGCCCCGGTTCGACCTGCACGAACTCCAGGCGGTCGCCCGTCTGCACGTTCAGGCTGCGGCGCACGTCGGCCGGAATGGTGACCTGGCCTTTGCTGGTGAGTGTGGCGGTGGACATCGGCTGTTCTCCTGTCTGTGCCTTACGTCATTGTAAGGAACCGAGCACCCCGAGACGCCCCGCCGCAGCGGTCTCCGGCGGCCGCCCACGGCCGCCGGTGTCTGGCTGAGTCAGCGCGCCGCAGGGATCCGGCTTTGCCGGTCCCGAGGACAACCCCTCGGGGGTCGGGCACGCGCGAGCGCCAGCGGGCAAGGGCACGGGGGCAACCGTCACAACGGAATGTTGCCGTGCTTGCGCCACGGGTTCTCCAGCTTCTTGTCCTTGAGCATCGCCAGGCTGCGGCAGATGCGCTTGCGCGTCTCGTGCGGCTGGATCACGTCGTCGATGAAGCCGCGCGCGCCGGCGACGAAGGGGTTGGCGAAACGCGCCTTGTATTCGGCTTCGCGTGCCGCCAGCTTGGCCGGGTCGCCCTTGTCCTCGCGGAAGATGATCTCCACCGCGCCCTTGGCGCCCATCACCGCGATCTCGGCATTGGGCCAGGCGAAATTGACGTCGCCGCGCAGGTGCTTGGAGCTCATCACGTCGTAGGCGCCGCCGTAGGCCTTGCGCGTGATCACCGTCACCTTGGGCACCGTGCATTCGGCATAGGCATACAGCAGCTTGGCGCCGTGCTTGATGATGCCGCCGTATTCCTGCGCCGTGCCGGGCATGAAGCCGGGCACGTCGACGAAGGTCACCACCGGGATGTTGAAGGCGTCGCAGAAGCGCACGAAGCGCGCGGCCTTGATGCTGCTCTTGATGTCCAGACAGCCGGCCAGCACCAGCGGGTTGTTGGCCACGATGCCCACGCCCTGGCCGTCCATGCGGCCGAAGCCGATGACGATGTTCTTCGCATGATCGGGCTGCAGTTCGAAGAAGTCGCCGTCGTCGACGACCTTGAGGATCAGCTCCTTGATGTCGTAGGGCTTGTTCGGGTTGTCGGGCACCAGGGTGTCGAGCGACAGGTCCAGGCGCTCGGCGGCGTCGCCGCTCATGCGCACCGGCGGCTTGTCCTTGTTGTTGAGCGGCAGGTAGTTGAAGAAGCGCCGCAGCATCAGGATCGCCTCGACGTCGTTCTCGAACGCCAGGTCGGCCACGCCGCTCTTGGTGTTGTGCGTGGTGGCGCCGCCCAGTTCCTCGGCCGTCACCTCCTCGTGCGTCACCGTCTTCACCACCTCGGGGCCGGTGACGAACATGTAGCTGCTGTCCTTCACCATGAAGATGAAGTCGGTCATCGCCGGCGAATAGACCGCGCCACCGGCGCAGGGGCCCATGATGAGGCTGATCTGCGGCACCACGCCGCTGGCCATCACGTTGCGCTGGAAGACGTCGGCATAACCGCCGAGCGAGGCCACGCCTTCCTGGATGCGCGCGCCGCCGCTGTCGTTGAGGCCGATGACCGGCGCGCCCACCTTCATCGCCTGGTCCATCACCTTGCAGATCTTCTCGGCATGCGTCTCCGACAGCGCGCCGCCGAAGACGGTGAAGTCCTGGCTGAAGACGAAGACCAGGCGGCCGTTGATCATGCCGTAGCCGGTGACGACGCCGTCGCCGGGCGGCTTGTTGTCGGCCATGCCGAAGTCGGCGCAGCGGTGCTCGACGAACAGGTCCCATTCCTCGAAGGTGCCCTCGTCCAGCAGCAGTTCCAGCCGCTCGCGCGCGGTGAGCTTGCCCTTGGCATGCTGCGCGTCGATGCGCTTCTGGCCACCGCCCAGGCGCGCGGCGCGGCGCTTGGCCTCGAGCTGTTCGTTGATGTCGTGCATGGCGTTGGTCTCCTCGGTCAATCCATCAGGTCGAGCAGGCGGCGCGCGGCCACCGATGGCGCCAGGCGGCCCGCTCGAACCTCTTCGGTGATCGGCGGCAGTGCGTCCTGCACCGCCGGGTGGGTCTTGAATCGCTGCTGCAGGCCGGCCTCGATGCGTTCCCACATCCAGGCCTGGTCCTGCCGGTGGCGGCGCGCGGCGAGGCGGCCGTTGGCCGTCTGCAGCGCGCGAAAACGCGCCACCGCGGCCCAGAAGGGATCCAGCCCCTGGACCTTGAGCGCGCTGATCTGCAGCACCTGCGCCTGCCACACCGTGTCGTCGTGGTGAGAGGTCTGGCCCCAGGCCCTGTCCCCCAGGTGCGCGCTTGGGGCGGCCCGGCGAGCGCTCGGGGTTGCCGTGCAGCCCGAACAGCCGCAGCGCGCTGGTGATCTGCGCCCGCGCCCGCGTGGCCGCCGCCTCGTCGAGGTCGGCCTTGTTGATGACCACCAGGTCGGCCAGCTCCATCACGCCCTTCTTGATGGCCTGCAGGTCGTCGCCGGCGTTGGGCAGCTGCAGCAGGCAGAAGCAATCGGTCATGCCCTGCACCGCGGTCTCGCTCTGGCCCACGCCCACGGTCTCGACGATGACGATGTCGAACCCGGCGGCCTCGCACACCAGCATCGACTCGCGCGTCTTCTCGGCCACGCCGCCCAGCGTGCCGCTGCTGGGGCTGGGACGGATATAGGCGCGTTCGTCCATGCCCAGCCCTTCCATGCGCGTCTTGTCGCCGAGGATGGAGCCGCCCGAGATCGTCGACGACGGGTCCACCGCCAGCACCGCCACGCGGTGGCCGCGTGCGATCAGGAACAGGCCCAGCGCCTCGATGAAAGTGCTCTTGCCCACGCCGGGCACGCCGCTGATGCCCAGCCGGAACGAACGCCCGCTGTGCGGCAGCAGCGCGTTCAGCAGCGCATCGGCGCGCGCGCGGTGGTCGGCCCGGGTCGACTCCAGCAGCGTGATGGTCTTGGCCACGGCGCGGCGCTGCGCCGGGACCGGGCGCGCCGACGATGGCGTCCAGCAGCGCCTGGTCGGACGGCGGCAGCGGATTCGGCATCATGGCCTTACCGCCCGCGGATCGTCCGCCGGGTCGAAGCGCGACAGCCCGGCAATGGCCCCGGGCCGGCGCCAGTCGGGGGGCGCTTCCAGCGTGGCCCAGTATTCCTCGAGCGCCGCGATGCACCCGTTCTCGACGCGCGCCACCGACGTGCAGAAGAAGCGATGCGGCGGGTGGTCCACGCGCACCAGCGACAGCACGCGGCCGTCTTCCAGCCGCTGCGCCTCCAGCAGGTGGATGGTCCAGCCTTCGGGGTAGCGCGCCTGCACGGCGACGAAAGCCTCGGCACCGTCGAAGCGCTCGCCGCTGGTCCACCAGGTGACCTGCAGCTCGTCCTTCAGCAGGGCCCGCGCCGCGGCCCCGTCGCGCGACTGGATCGCCGACCACAGCGCGCGCACGGCGCGCACGCTGGGCACCAGCGGCTGGCGGCGGTAGTCGATGTCCCATTCGCCCTCGCCGACGGCCGCGAAGCCGTGCCGCAGGTAGAAGCGGTTGGCATCGCTGCCCTTGAGCGCCACCAGCTCGATCGGCAGCTGGCGCGCATCGGCATCGGCACAGAGGGCGGACAGCACCGCGTGGCCGATGCCCCGGCGCTGGAAATCCGGGTCGATGTACAGGTGGTCCAGCCGCAGCGCATGGCGCATCGTCTTCAGCACGACGAAGCCGACCCGCTGCCCGTCGACCACGATGTGCTGCGTGGCACCGGCATCAAAGCCGGCCGCGAGGCGCTCGCGCACGCGCTGCTCGTCGTAGCGACCCAGGCGCTGCAGGCTCTCGCGCATCGCGCGCAGGCGCAAGCCCAGCAAGGCCTCGAAGTCGTCGACCGAGGTCGGCTGCAGCGTGAAGGGCACGGCCGCCATCGCGCTCAGGCCAGCTGGGCCTTTCTGATTTGTTCCAGCACGTCCTTCGCGCTCGCCGGAATCGGCGTGCCGGGGCCGTAGATGCCCTTGACGCCGGCCTCGTAGAGGAATGCGTAGTCCTGCGGCGGCACCACCCCGCCGACGAAGACGATGATGTCGTCGGCGCCCTGGCGCTGAAGCTCGGCAATGATGGCCGGCACCAGCGTCTTGTGGCCGGCGGCCAGCGTGCTGACGCCCACCGCATGCACGTCGTTCTCGATCGCCTGGCGCGCGCATTCCTCGGGCGTCTGGAACAGCGGGCCCATGTCGACGTCGAAGCCCAGGTCGGCGAAGGCCGTGGCCACCACCTTGGCGCCGCGGTCGTGGCCGTCCTGGCCGAGCTTGGCGATCATCACGCGCGGGCGGCGGCCCTGGTCGTCGCCGAATGCAGCGATCTCGGCCTTGAGCTTGTCCCAGCCTTCGGCACTGTCGTAGGCGGCGGCATAGACGCCGGTCACCTTCTGGATGTCGGCGCGGTGGCGGCCGTAGACCTGTTCGAGCGCATCGCTGACCTCGCCCACCGTGGCGCGGGCGCGGATGGCCTCGATCAAGGCCAGCAGGTTGCCCCCGGCGGCAGAGCCGCCGGTTCCTGATGCACCGTCCTTCGCGGCCGCCGTCAGTGCCGCCAGCGCCGCGGCCACCTTCGCGCCGTCGCGCGACGCCTTGATCGCCTGCAGCCGGGCGATCTGCGCCTCCCGCACCTTGACGTTGTCCACCTCCAGGGTCTCCACCTTGTCCTGCGTCTGCAGCCTGTATTTGTTGACGCCGACGATCACGTCCTTGCCGCTGTCGATGCGCGCCTGCTTCTCGGCCGCGCTGGCCTCGATCTTCAGCTTGGCCCAGCCGCTGCCGACAGCCTTGGTCATGCCACCCATGGCCTCGACCTCGTCGAGGATGGACTGCGCGGCATCGGCCATGTCCTGGGTCAGCTTTTCCATCAGGTAGCTGCCGGCCCAGGGGTCGACGACGTGGGTGATGTGCGTCTCTTCCTGGATGATCAGCTGCGTGTTGCGCGCGATGCGCGAGCTGAACTCGGTGGGCAGCGCGATCGCCTCGTCGAAGCTGTTGGTGTGCAGGCTCTGCGTGCCGCCGAAGACCGCGGCCATGGCCTCGACGGTGGTGCGCACGATGTTGTTGTACGGATCCTGCTCGGTCAGCGACCAGCCGCTGGTCTGGCAGTGCGTGCGCAGCATCAGGCTCTTGGGGTTCTTCGCCCCGAAGCCCTTCATGATGCGGCACCACAGCAGGCGCGCCGCGCGCATCTTGGCGATCTCGAGGTAGAAGTTCATCCCGATCGCCCAGAAGAACGACAGGCGGCCGGCAAAGTCGTCGACGTCCAGGCCCTTGGCCAGCGCGGTCTTCACATATTCCTTGCCATCGGCCAGCGTGAAGGCCAGCTCCAGCGCCTGGTTGGCCCCCGCCTCCTGCATGTGGTAGCCGGAGATGCTGATCGAGTTGAACCTCGGCATGTGCCTGGCCGTGTACTCGATGATGTCGCCGATGATGCGCATGCTCGGCTCGGGCGGGTAGATGTAGGTGTTGCGGACCATGAACTCCTTGAGGATGTCGTTCTGGATGGTCCCCGACAGCTGGTCCTGCCGCACGCCCTGCTCTTCGGCCGCCACCACGTAGCCCGCCAGCACCGGCAGCACGGCGCCGTTCATCGTCATCGACACCGACACCTGGTCGAGCGGGATCTGGTCGAAGAGGATCTTCATGTCCTCGATCGAATCGATGGCCACGCCGGCCTTGCCGACGTCGCCGACCACGCGCGGGTGGTCGCTGTCGTAGCCGCGGTGGGTGGCCAGGTCGAAGGCCACGCTCACGCCCTGGCCGCCGGCGGCCAGCGCCTTGCGGTAGAAGGCGTTGCTCTCCTCGGCGGTGGAAAAGCCCGCGTACTGGCGGATGGTCCACGGGCGCACCGCATACATCGTCGCCTGCGGGCCGCGCACGAAGGGTTCGAAGCCGGGCAGCGTATCGGCATGGGGCAACGGCGCGATGTCGGCCGCGGTATACAGCGGCTTGACCGTGATGCCCTCGGGCGTGACCCAGTCGAGCGCCGAGACATCCCCGCCAGGGGCCGACTTCGCAGCCGCCTGGGCCCATTGCTCGAGCGTGGTCTTCCTGAATTCGGGGGCGCTGCTCATCGTGGTCTCCTCGGTCGCCGGTTGGGCGGGGCCGGCATCGCGGCCGCCTGCTTGCCGATCGGCAGACATTATGCATAATTATGAATTCAAAACCAACGCCAAGCTGACACCTGCGGTTGGCGCCGATGCCCGGCGCCAATCGCCCGCCCAAACACCCCCGTGGCTGCCCTCGAATCGCCCGCCGCCGCCCAGCGCCCGCTGTCGCCGCGCGCCCTCTACCAGGACGTGGCGGAACGCCTGCGCCAGCAGATCTTCACGCGCCAGCTCGAGCCCGGCAGCTGGATCGACGAGCTCAAGCTCTGCGCCGAATTCGGCATCAGCCGCACGCCGCTGCGCGAGGCGCTGAAGGTGCTGGCCGTCGAGGGCCTGGTGACGATGAAGGTGCGCCGCGGCGCCTACGTCACCGAGATGTCCCGCATCGACGTGGCCCAGGTCTACCACCTGATGGCGCTGCTGGAGTGCGACGCCGTCGGCGAGGTGGCACGCCACGCCACCGACGCACAGCTGGCCGAGCTGAAGGCCCTGCATGAGCGGCTGGAGAAGCACTCGCGCCAGCGCGACGCCTTCTTCGCCACCAACGAGCAGTTCCACCTGCGCCTGCTCGAGATGGCCGGCAACCGCTGGCGCACGCAGATCGTCACCGACCTGCGCAAGGTGATGAAGCTCAACCGCCACCATTCGCTGTTCAAGCAGGGCCGGCTGGCCGATTCGCTGGCCGAGCACCGCGCACTGATGCAGGCGCTGGAAGCACGCGACGCCCACCGCGCCACGCAGCTGATGCAGGCGCATTTCGACAACGGCCTCGAGGCGGCGGCCTGAGCGGCCGCGTCGACAGGCTTCAGCTTCGGGTCAGACGACCGCGCTACCGTTTCGCCCGCACCGCATCCCGACCCCATCCTTCCCGAACGAGGACAGCCCCGATGAAGATCCACGAATACCAGGCCAAGGAACTGCTGCGCGCGCATGGCGTGCCGGTGCCGCGCGGGCACGCCGCGTTCAGCGTGCGCGAGGCCGAGGAGGCCGCGGCCAGGGCTCGGCGGCAAGGTGTGGGTCGTCAAGGCGCAGATCCACGCCGGTGGCCGCGGCAAGGGCGGCGGCGTCAAGCTCGCGCGCTCGGCGGCCGAGGTCACGCAGCTTGCCTCGCAGATCCTGGGCATGCAGCTCAAGACCCACCAGACCGGCCCCGACGGCCAGAAGGTGCGCCGGCTGCTGGTGGAAGAAGGCGCCGACATCCGCCACGAGTACTACGTCGCCGTGCTCACCGACCGCGCCACGCAGAAGGTCTGCGTCATGGCCTCTTCCGAAGGCGGCATGGACATCGAGCAGGTCGCCCACGACACCCCCGAGAAGATCCTCAAGGTCTACGTCGACCCGCTGGCGGGTCTGAGCGACGCCCAGGCGCTGGAGCTCGCGCGCGGCATCGGCGTGCCCGAAGCCAGCCAGGCCCAGGCCGTGGATGTGCTGAAACAGCTCTACGGCTGCTACATGGCCACCGACGCGTCTCTTGCCGAGATCAACCCGCTGATCCTCGAAGGCTCGGGCAGCATCAAGGCGCTGGATGCCAAGTTCAATTTCGACGCCAATGCGCTCTTCCGCCACCCCGAGATCGTGGCCTACCGCGACCTCGACGAAGAAGACCCGGCCGAGATCGAGGCCAGCAAATTCGACCTGTCCTACATCAGCCTGGACGGCAACATCGGCTGCCTGGTCAACGGCGCCGGGCTGGCCATGGCCACCATGGACACCATCAAGCTCTTCGGCGGCGAGCCGGCCAACTTCCTGGACGTCGGCGGCGGCGCCACCGCCGAGAAGGTCACCGAGGCCTTCAAGATCATGCTCAAGAACAAGAGCGTGAAAGGCATCCTGGTCAACATCTTCGGCGGCATCATGAAGTGCGACACCATCGCCGAAGGCGTCATCGCCGCGTGCAAGGCGGTCAACCTCAGCGTGCCGCTGGTGGTGCGCATGAAGGGCACCAACGAGGACATCGGCAAGAAGATGCTGGCCGAGTCGGGCCTGCCCATCATCAGCGCCGACACCATGGCCGAGGCCGCGACGAAGATCGTCGCCGCAGTCCGCTAAACCCAGTTCACCGCACCCGTCCCCTCGGGGGACCGGGTGCGGCACTCCGCACCCGAGGGGTCACCATGTCAATCCTGATCAACAAAGACACCCGCGTCATCACGCAGGGCATCACCGGCAAGACGGGCCAGTTCCACACGCGCATGTGCGTGGCCTATGCCCATGGCAAGAACTGCTTCGTGGCCGGCGTCAACCCGAAGAAGGCCGGCGAGGACTTCGAGGGCATCCCGATCTACGCCAGCGTGCAGGACGCCAAGGCGCAGACCGGTGCCACGGTGAGCGTGATCTACGTGCCGCCGGCCGGTGCCGCGGCCGCGATCTGGGAGGCGGTGCAGGCCGACCTGGACCTGGCGATCTGCATCACCGAGGGCATCCCGATCAAGGACATGCTCGAAGTCAGAAACCGCATGAAGGCCAAGGAGGCCGCCGGTGGCAAGAAGACGCTGCTGCTGGGGCCGAACTGCCCGGGCACGATCACGCCCGAGGAGATCAAGATCGGCATCATGCCGGGGCACATCCACAGGAAGGGCCGCATCGGGGTGGTCAGCCGCAGCGGCACGCTGACCTACGAGGCGGTGGCGCAGCTGACCGAGATCGGCCTGGGCCAGAGCTCGGCGGTGGGCATCGGCGGTGATCCGATCAACGGCCTCAAGCACATCGACGTCATGCGGCTCTTCAACGACGACCCGGATACCGATGCGGTGGTGATGATCGGCGAGATCGGCGGCCCCGACGAGGCGCAAGCCGCGCGCTGGTGCAAGGCGAATATGAAAAAACCCGTGGTGGGCTTCATCGCCGGCGTGACGGCGCCCGCGGGCAAGCGCATGGGGCATGCCGGCGCGCTGATCAGCGGCGGCGCCGATACGGCCGACGCCAAGCTGGCGATCATGGAGGAGTGCGGCTTCAAGGTCACGCGCAACCCCTCGGAGATGGGCCGGCTCATCAAGGGCCTGGTCTGACAGGCCCGCGGCCGCAGGCCGCAGACCGCAGATCGACCAGCGGGCCCGCTTCAGGCGGGCCCTTGTCATGGGCCTTGTGCCCCATGAAAAAAGCCGGTGCGAGCCCACGCTCGAACCGGCCTTCGCCCCGGACGCCCCGATCGGGCCGCCCGGATCTGTAACCAGAAATTACTTCTTCTTGGGGCCGGGCATCTGCTCGCCGCAGGGATCTTCGCCCGCCTTGTAGGCCTTGACCGCTTCGGCCTTGACGTCGGCGCGCTTGGCGGTCGACTTGCCCATGTCGGCCTGCGGCTTGTCGCAGGAAACACCGGCCTTCTTGGCCTCGGCCTTCACGGCCGCCTTGTCGACGGTCGAAGTCTTGCTGCCGGCCGACTTGGCCTGCGCGGGATCGGCTTCGCCGGTCACGGCGGGCTTGGCCGGAGCCTGTGCAAACGCCACCGACGAGGCCAGCAGGCCAGCGAGCAGGGAAGCCATCATCGTCTTGGAAGTCTTCATCGCTATCGTCCTTTTTTGAGGGGTTGAAACTCGTCTACTCCGGAGCACCGCACTGATGGAGCCTGGCTGATGTCGACTTCAACAGCTTCTCAGTGGCAACTCAATGCTAAGTAGTCGCAAGCCGCCAGAATTGACCTAAATCAGCTCAAAACGGCTTAGGGTGCCGGGTATGGTCTTCAACGCCGGAGCGTACTTTCGGTTGACCCGCCACCACACCGCCCTTCAGGAACCTTCCGGCAGCGGCCGGTCGAGGTCTCTTCGCTTTTCCTGCAGATAGTCTTCGAGCGTGAGTTCGTGCAACTGCGCGGCGTACTGTTCGCTGAGCGCAAACCACCGGCGCATGCGGGCCTGCGTGCGCTCGCCACCGGGCGCACCCTCGACCTGGCCGTAAGCCAGCAGGGCAAGGTAATAGCGCATCACGTTGCGCTCCAGCGCCGCGCGCGCCCCGCGCACCGGCTGCGGCTTGCCGTCGGCTGCGGTCTCGACCGTAAACCCGGTCTTCGCGCGGCCGGCGGTGGCCAGGTAGACCTGCATCGCCGTGCGGCCCAGGAGGCCGAACCGATAGGCATAGGACAGCCGCACGAAGCTGCGGCTGCTGTCGATGGGCGTGGCCTCGACGACGATGCGGTAGTCACGCGTGCCCAGCGGGCCCTGGGGCGCGGTCAGCGTCAGCCGCACATAGTCGACCGCCGGCGTCTGCAACTGCACGCTGCAGCGCATGGGGTGGAGCAGGCTCGCGGCATCGACCTGCTTGGGCCCGGCCAGCAGCACGATGGAACCCGGCCCCGACGACGCCGTCTGGCCGCCGGCCCGGCATCCGCGCACATTCAGGTGCAGCAGCAGCATCTCGCACATCGCCGGCCCGGAACGGAAGAGCTCGACCAGCCGGCCGAAGGCCTGCGGCATCTCGGCATGGACTTCGCCGGCCAGGGCGTCCGCGCTTTCGCGCGACGTCAGCACCAGCGGCTGGCCGAAGGCGCTGGCCTTCAGCTGCGGCTGCAGGGCCGCGCGCTGCTGCTGCAGCGCGGCCGCCTCGCCCTGCGCCTGCACCGTGGCGCCGATCAGCGCCCCGCAGAAGAGGGCCAGGCCGAGCCGCCACGCGCCGCGGTGGCGCCCATGCAGGCCGTGGCCGCTGCGACGGGGGACGAAGGTCATGCCGCTCCTGCGGCGGTGCGCCGCGCGAGAATCATCCCATGCCCGCCGCCCACGCCACCGTCGCCACCGAATTCGAAGACCCGCTGCTGGGCCCCTGGCTCAAGGGCTTTCCACCGGCTGCCGGGCCGGTGCGCCGCTCGCAACTGGCGCACCAGGGCTGGCGGCTGCTGGACGGCCACCTGCCCTTGCCGGTGGCGGTGCTCAAGGCCGGTGCGCTGGCGCACAACCTGGGCTGGATGCAGGCCTTTGCACGCGAACGCGGGCTGGACCTGGCGCCGCATGGCAAGACGACGATGTCGCCGCAGCTGTTCCGCCGCCAGCTCGACGCCGGCGCCTGGGGCCTCACCTTCGCCAGCGTCTTCCAGCTGCGCGTGGGGGTACTCGCCGGCGTGCGGCGGGCGCTCATCGCCAACCAGGTGCAGACCGATCCGGACCTGGCCGGGCTGGCGCGGCTGCTGGCGCAGACCGCAGGCCTGCGCGTGGCCTTTCTCGTCGATTCGATCGCGCAGTTGCGCCAGATCGAGGCCTGGCGGGCGACGCAGCGCCAGCCACCGGTCTTCGAGGTGCTGCTGGAGATCGGCGTCGCCGGCGGCCGCACCGGCGTGCGCGACCAGCCGCAGGCGGTGGCTCTGGCGCGCGCACTGCATGCCAGCCCGGCCGTGCGGCTGGTGGGCATCGAGTGCTACGAAGGCCTGGCCGTGACCGGCGACGACGACACCGACCGCGCCACCGCGGATGCGCTGATGGCGCGCGTGCAGGCGGTCGCCGCCGATTGCGACGCACAAGGCCTGTTCGAAACCGACGAGGTGATCGTCTCCGCCGGCGGCTCGGCGCTCTTCGACCTGGTGGCCGCACGCATGCGGCCGACGCTGTCGCGCCCGGTGCGCGGCGTGCTGCGCTCGGGCTGCTACATCACGCACGACCACGGTCACTACCGGCGCCTGGTGCACCGGGTGGCCGAGCGCTGCGGCTGCGCCGACGAGCTGCGGCCGGCGCTCGAGGTGTGGACCACCGTGCAGAGCGTGCCCGAACCCGGTCTGGCGCTGCTGACCGGCGGCCGGCGCGACCTGTCCTTCGACATCGAGCTGCCGCGGCCGCTGGCACTGGCGCGCGCCGCTCGGGTGCACCCACTGCCGGACGACGGCCGTTGGCACATCCGCGGCCTGAACGACCAGCATGCGCACCTGCGCTTCGACGCCGCCGGCGCGCTGCAGCCGCGCGTCGGCGACCTCGTCGCGCTGGGCATCTCGCACCCCTGCACCACCTTCGACAAGTGGCACTGGATGCCGGTGGTGGACGACGACTACCGCATCGTCGACGCGGTCACCCTCCACTTCTGACCGGTCCCAGGGCCGGGCGCGGCCCTCAGCCGGGCGCCAGTTCGGCCATGCAGGGGCCCTGGGCCGCCTGCAGCACGCGCGCCAGCGGATCCTGGCTGCGCGCCAGCGCGACACGCTGGGCATCGGCGGCAAAGGCCGAGAAGGCCGGCGTGATCTGCCAGCCCGCGGCGGCGCGGCCGAACAGCAGGTGGGCGCGGGCGTCCAGGGCGGCCATGCCGTCGACGCTGAGGGCGCCCAGGCCGGAGATGCCGCCGCGCTGCAGCGCGTGGAAGAGCACCGTCCAGCCGGTATCGTGCAGCAGGCCGGCCAGGTAGCCGTCGAAAGCCGTGACGCCGGCGGCGCGGGCCTGTTGGCTGGCATGACGCGACAGCGTCTCGGCGTGCTCCCACAGCCGCGGTGCCGTCTGCGCCGGCAGGGTGCCGGGGCGCGCCTGGTACAGCGGACGCAGCACGACGCGCGCGATCGCCATCTGCAGGCCCTCGATGCCCAGCCGCTGGATGGCCTGGGGCAGGTCATTCACCGGGCCCAGGTGGGCGAAGTAGGCGCCACCGGCCTGGCGCAGCACCTCGGCGGCCAGCACCGGGTCGCGGCCGATGCGGTCTGCCAGCACCGGCACCGGCAAGTCCTGCTGACGCAGCAGCGCCAGCAGCTGCGGCACGACGTTGGCGGCCCGCGGCAGCAGGTCGGCCGGCAGCGCCGGCTGCGCCAGCACCTGGTCGACGGCGTCCAGCGCCTGGCGTTCGATGGGCAGCAACCCGGGCTGCGGCGGCGCTGCATCGAGCAGCCAGCACAGCAACGGCGGCCCGGGGGCCGCCGTCGGCGTGGCAGCGAGGGCTGGGGCGGCTGCAGGGGCCGGCGCCGGGGCTACGCTGACCGGCTCGGTCGGCTGCTGCGCGCCCACCCGCGCGCCAGTGGCGGGGCCAGCCGGTGGCGGCCCCCCCCCGAACAGGCGCGAGATCCAGCCCATGAGACCGGATCAGCGCTGGCCGATCGGCTTGACGTCGCGGCGGGTCGAACCCACGAACAACTGGCGCGGGCGGCCGATCTTGTATTCGGGGTCGCCGATCATCTCGTTGAGCTGCGCGATCCAGCCCACCGTGCGCGCGAGCGCGAAGATGGCGGTGAACAGGCTCACCGGGATGCCGATCGCGCGCTGCACGATGCCCGAATAGAAGTCGACGTTCGGATACAGCTTGCGGGCGACGAAATAGTCGTCTTCCAGCGCGATCTTCTCGAGCGACATCGCCAGCTTGAACAGCGGGTCGTTTTCGAGGCCGAGCGCGTTCAGCACCTCGTGGCAGGTTTCGCGCATCAGCTTGGCGCGCGGGTCGTAGTTCTTGTAGACGCGGTGGCCGAAGCCCATCAGCTTGACGCTGGAGTTCTTGTCCTTCACCTGCCGGATGAACTCGCCGATCTTCTCGACGCCGCCGTTCCTCTGGATGTCTTCCAGCATCGTCAGTGCCGCCTCGTTGGCGCCGCCATGCGCCGGGCCCCACAGACACGCCACGCCGGCCGCGATGGCGGCAAACGGGTTGGTGCCCGAACTGCCGCACAGGCGCACGGTGGAGGTGGAGGCGTTCTGCTCGTGGTCGGCGTGCAGGATGAAGATGCGGTCCATCGCCCGCACCAGCACGTCGTTGGGCTTGTAGTCCTCGCAGGGGGTGGCGAACATCATGCGCATGAAGTTGGCGCTGTACGACAACTCGTTGCGCGGATACATGTACGGCTGGCCGATGCCGTACTTGTAGGCCATGGCCACCAGCGTGGGCATCTTGGCGATCAGGCGGATCGCGGCCACTTCCCGATGACGCGGATTGTTGATGTCGGTGCTGTCGTGATAGAAGGCCGACAGCGCCCCGACCAGGCCCGTCATCACCGCCATCGGATGCGCGTCGCGGCGGAAGCCGCGCAGGAAGAACTGCATCTGCTCGTTGACCATCGTGTGGTTGTTGACGAGCCGGTGGAAGTCCTGCTGCTGCTGTTCGTTCGGCAGCTCGCCGTACAGCAGCAGGTAGCAGGTATCGAGGAAGTCGCAGTGGGTGGCCAGCTGCTCGATCGGGTAGCCGCGGTACAGCAGCTCTCCCTTGTCACCGTCGATGTAGGTGATGGTGCTGTTGCACGAGGCCGTCGACAGGAATCCCGGGTCGTAGGTGAACTTGCCGGTCTGGCCGTAGAGCTTGCGGATGTCGATCACGTCGGGCCCGATCGAGCCCTTGTAGATCGGCAGGTCCATGCTCGGGCTGCCGTCGGAGAACGACAGGGTGGCTTTCACGTCGGAGGGGGTCATCGCTTGGCCTTTCGGATCAGGTCGGGATCGCAGGTGGCCGCCGCATCAGGGCCAGCACCTCGCGCACTTCGGGTCGGTCGACCTCGCCCTGCGGCTCGCGGCGGGCCAGCAGCAGGTCCAGCAGGTCGTTATCGGACAGGTCCATCAGGGCCTGCAGCCCCGCAGCCTGTCTTGTCGTGATCGTCTCCTCGTGGTGGCGGAAAAATCGCTCGATGAAGAGGTCGTTCTCGAGCAGACCGCGGCGGCAGCGCCACTTCAGCTTGCTCAACGACCGCTCATCCAGCAATTCAGGGGGCATCGCATCTCTTCTGCAAGTCCTTGCGCGGACCCGGCTCCGCCGGTCCGCTGCAAGACGCCCCCTCGGGGGGCAGCGACCGGGAGGGAGCGTGGGGGCATCCGTTCATACGGTGCGGCGCACCATCAGCTCCTTGATCTTGCCGATGGCCTTCGTCGGGTTCAGCCCCTTGGGGCAGACATCGACGCAGTTCATGATGGAGTGGCAGCGGAACAGGCGGTAGGGGTCCTCGAGGTTGTCGAGGCGCTCGCCGGTGGCCTGGTCACGGCTGTCGGCGATGAAGCGGTAGGCCTGCAGCAGCCCGGCCGGACCGACGAACTTGTCCGGGTTCCACCAGAAGCTCGGGCAACTCGTCGAGCAGCTGGCGCAGAGGATGCACTCGTACAGGCCGTTGAGCTCGTCGCGTTCCTCCGGTGACTGCAGCCGCTCGGTCTCGGGCGGCGGCGTGTCGTTGACGAGGTAGGGCTTGATCGAGTGGTACTGCTTGAAGAACTGCGTCATGTCGACGATGAGGTCGCGGATGACGGGCAGCCCGGGCAGCGGCTTGAGCACCACGGTATCTGGCAGGCTGCGCATGTTGGTCAGGCAGGCGAGGCCGTTCTTGCCGTTGATGTTCATCGCGTCCGACCCGCACACGCCCTCGCGGCAGCTGCGGCGGAAGCTGATCGCCGGGTCGATGGCCTTGAGCTTCATCAGCGCGTCGAGCAGCATGCGCTCGGAGCCGTCGAGCTCGACCTCGACGGTCTGCATATACGGCTTGGCGTCCTTGTCGGGGTCGTAGCGGTAGATCTGGAACGTGCGCTTGGTCATGACGGGGATGCCTCGGGGATCAGAAGGTGCGGACCTTGGGCGGGACGCTGTCGACGGTCAGCGGCTTGAGCTTGACCGGCTTGTATTCGAGGCGGTTGCCGTCGGAGTGCCACAGCGTGTGCTTCAGCCATTCCTTGTCGTTGCGGCCGAGTGGAAACTCGGCATCGTCGGCACCGCGCTCGTAGTCGCTGACGGTGTGCGCGCCGCGGCATTCACGGCGCGCGGCGGCCGAAACCATCGTCGCCTGCGCGCACTCGATCAGGTTCTCGACCTCCAGCGCCTCGATGCGGGCGGTGTTGAAGACCTGGCTCTTGTCCTTGAGCGTGATGGCCTCGACGCGCTGGCGCAGCGCGGCGATCTTGACCACGCCCTCGTCCATCGCCTTCTGCGTGCGGAAGACGCCGGCGTGCAGCTGCATCGCAGCGCGGATGTCGTTGGCGACGTCCTGCGCATATTCGCCGCTGCTGCTGCCGTCGAGCCGCGCCACGCGCGCGAGCGTGCGCTCGGCGGCATCGGCCGGCAGCGGCTTGTGCAGCCGGTTCTTGTCGTTGAACTCGACGATGTGGTTGCCGGCGGCGCGGCCGAAGACCAGCAGGTCGAGCAGCGAATTGGTGCCCAGCCGGTTGGCGCCGTGCACGCTGACGCAGGAGCATTCGCCCACCGCGTAGAGGCCGTTGACCACCGTGTTGGGGTCGCCGTGCTTCGGGATCACGACCTGACCGTGGATGTTGGTCGGGATGCCGCCCATCTGGTAGTGGATGGTCGGCACCACGGGGATCGGTTCCTTGGTGATGTCGACATTGGCGAAGTTGTGGCCGATCTCGAACACGCTGGGCAGGCGCTTCATGATGGTCTCGGCGCCCAGGTGGGTCATGTCGAGGTTGATGTAGTCCTTGTTCGGACCGCAGCCGCGACCTTCCTTGATCTCCTGGTCCATGCAGCGCGAGACGAAGTCGCGCGGCGCCAGGTCCTTCAGCGTGGGCGCATAGCGCTCCATGAAGCGCTCGCCGTTGACGTTGCGCAGGATCGCGCCCTCGCCGCGACAGCCCTCGGTCAGCAGCACGCCGGCGTTGTGCACGCCGGTGGGGTGAAACTGCCAGAACTCCATGTCCTCGAGCGGGATGCCCGCGCGCGCCGCCATGCCCAGGCCGTCGCCGGTGTTGATGAAGGCATTGGTGCTGGCGGCGAAGATGCGGCCCGCACCGCCGGTGGCCAGCAGCGTGGTCTTGGCCTCGAGGATGTGGATCTCGCCGGTCTCCATCTCGAGCGCGGTCACGCCCAGCACGTCGCCGTCGGCGTCGCGGATGAGGTCGAGCGCCATCCATTCGACGAAGAAGTTGGTGCGCGCCGCCACGTTGCGCTGGTACAGCGTGTGCAGCATGGCGTGGCCGGTGCGGTCGGCGGCGGCGCAGGCGCGCTGCACGGGCTTCTCGCCATAGTTGGCGGTGTGGCCGCCGAAGGGGCGCTGGTAGATGGTGCCGTCGGGGTTGCGGTCGAACGGCATGCCGAAGTGCTCGAGCTCGTAGACGACCTTGGGCGCCTCGCGGCACATGAATTCGATCGCGTCCTGGTCACCGAGCCAGTCGCTGCCCTTGACGGTGTCGTAGAAGTGGTAGTGCCAGTTGTCCTCGGACATGTTGCCCAGCGACGCACCGATGCCGCCCTGCGCCGCCACGGTGTGCGAGCGCGTGGGGAAGACCTTGGTCAGCACCGCCACGTTGAGGCCGGCCAGGGACAGTTGCAGCGACGCCCGCATGCCGGAGCCGCCGGCGCCGACGATGACGACGTCGAACTTGCGCTTGGAAAGGGTAGCCATAAGGGTTCAGAGCCTCCAGAGCACTTGCAGGGCCCAGCCGGCGCAGCCGATCAGCCACGCCAGCGTGACGACCTGCAGCACGAGCCGCACCCCGACGGGCTGCACATAGTCCATCCAGATGTCGCGCATGCCGACCCAGGCATGCCAGATCAGCGACACGATGACGACGTAGGTCAGCAGCTTCATCCACTGCGCCGAGAAGATGCCGGCCCACTTGTCGTAGCCCATCGGCCCCGGCAGCAGCACCTGCACCAGCAGCACCAGCGTGAACAGCGTCATCAGCACCGCGGTGATGCGCTGCACCAGCCAGTCGCGCAACCCGTAGTGCGCACCGACGACGACCCGCTTGGAACCGTAGTTGACGGCCATCGTGCGCTCCTTCAGTAAAGCCCGAACAGCCTGGCGCCCAGCAGCGCCGTCAGCAGCAGGCTGCCGGCCATCGTGACGACGGCCGAGGCATGACCCTGCGCCTTGCTGACGCTGTGCGTGACGTCCATCCACACGTGACGCACGCCGGCAAAGAGGTGGTGCAGCAGCGACCAGATGAGCGCCAGCACGACCAGCTTGACGAGCACCGCGGGAACGAACCCGATGCCCGCGGTGAAGGCGGCGCTGAAGCGCTCGAAGGACACCTCCGAGCTCAGGCTGGTGTCGAGCAGCCAGATGACGAAGGGCAGCAGCATGACCATCAGCAGGCCGCTGGCGCGGTGCAGGATCGATACCTTGGCCGCCAGCGGCAACCGATACTGCAGGGCATCGGGCAGCCGCATCGGCCCGGGACGCGGTTTGGACACGGGAGGGGTCATGGTGGGCGCTGAGGGTTGGATGTGACGACGTACAACCGATGAAGTTTATTGCAATGCACCTGCCTTACGCGGACCTGGAAAAACGGCGCTGGTCAAGCCTCAGTTGAGCTCGTTGCGATAGTGGAACTGCTCGGTGCGGTACAGCCCGCGCCGCAATTCGACCGGCTTGTCGCCGTAGGTGTAGGACAGCCGCTCCACCAGCAGCAGCGGCGATCGCGGCGGCACCGCCAGCACCGCGGCATCGTCGTCCTGTGCCGCCACGGCGCGGATGCGCTCCTCGGCACGCACCATGCGCAGGCCGAATTCGGCCTCGAACAGGCCGTACATCGGGCCGCGCCAGCTCGACAGCCGTTCGGCCGTCAGGCCCCTGAACAGCGCGCCGGGCAGCCAGATCTCGTCCAGCACCACCGGCTGGTCGGCCGACAGCAGCAGGCGGCGGATCTGCACCGCCGCCTCGCCGGACTTGAGGTCGAGCGCGCGCGCCACCTCGGCCGGCGCCCGCATGCGACGGCATTCCAGCAGCCGGCGCTGCAGGCGGCCATCGACACCCTCGTCGGGCATCAGGCGCAGGAAGCGGTACTGCGTGCGCTCCTCGGCGTGGGTGGCGACGAAGGTGCCCTTGCCCTGCCGCCGCACGAGGTGGTTCTCCTGCGCCAGTTCGTCGATCGCCTTGCGCACCGTGCCCTGGCTGACCTTGAAGCGCGCCGCCAGCTCGATCTCGCTCGGGATCACCTCGCCGGGCCGCCATTCGCCGGCCTGCAGCCGCGCCAGCAGCAATGCCTTGATCTGCTGGTACAGCGGGCTGAACGCCGGCGCAGGACCCGGCATCGCGGGGCGGTCGGCGGCGTCGGCGCTCGGGCTCATCGGCGCCATTGTCGCGCACTTGTGTCTTACATAAGACATAAGAGTACCGTCAGGGTGCGGGGTCTAGAATCCGCCGCTTCCTCCCCTGTCATGCCCCTTCTTTTCAGGAGCCCTCCATGAGCAAGAAACCCGTCCGCGTGGCCGTGACCGGCGCCGCCGGCCAGATCGGCTATGCCCTGCTGTTCCGCATCGCCTCGGGCGAGATGCTGGGCAAGGACCAGCCGGTGATCCTGCAACTGCTGGAGATCCCGGACGAGAAGGCGCAGAAGGCGCTCAAGGGCGTGATGATGGAACTGGAGGACTGCGCCTTCCCGCTGCTCGCCGGCATGGAAGCACACGCCTCGCCCGAGACCGGCTTCAAGGACACCGACTATGCGCTGCTGGTCGGCGCCCGCCCGCGCGGCCCCGGCATGGAGCGCGCCGACCTGCTGGCCGCCAATGCGCAGATCTTCACCGCCCAGGGCCGTGCGCTGGACAAGGCCGCCAGCCGCGACGTGCGCGTGCTGGTGGTCGGCAACCCGGCCAATACCAATGCCTACATCGCGATGAAGAGCGCACCCGGCCTGCCGCGCGAAAACTTCACCGCCATGCTGCGCCTGGACCACAACCGCGCCCTCAGCCAGGTCGCCGCGAAGACCGGCAAGCCGGTGGCCAGCATCCGCAAGCTGGCCGTGTGGGGCAACCATTCGCCCACGATGTATGCCGACTACCGCTTCGCCACCATCGACGGCGCCAGCGTGAAGGACATGATCAACGACCAGGTCTGGAACAAGGACACCTTCCTGCCCACGGTGGGCAAGCGCGGTGCCGCCATCATCGAGGCGCGCGGCCTGTCGTCGGCGGCGTCGGCCGCCAACGCCGCCATCGACCACATGCGCGACTGGGCGCTGGGCACCGACGGCGAATGGGTGACGATGGGCGTGCCGAGCAATGGCGAATACGGCATCCCGAAGGACGTGGTGTTCGGCTACCCGGTCACCTGTGCCGGCGGCAAGTACCACATCGTCGATGGCCTGCCGATCGACGATTTCTCCCGCGGCTGCATCGACAAGACCCTGGCCGAGCTGGTCGGCGAGCAGGACGGCGTCAAGCACCTGCTGTAAACCGCAGCCGCTGTGGCTCCGAACGGGGCCGGTCGCCCACGGCGACCGGCCCTTTTTCTCATTTGGGCGCTTGCAACGTCACCGGTCGGTGACTAACATCGGCCCAATGTCACCGTAAAGTGACAAATAGGAGCCAGCCATGCAGCGTCGGGCTTTCGTGCGACTCGTCGGCGGCGGGTCGATCGCCGTCGCCCTGCCCCCCTTGGCGGGCTGCAGCCAGGCCATGCCGCCCGAGGCGGTGGCGGCCTGGCAGGGGCCCGGCGCCGAGCCCGACCTGCGGCGCTGGATCCTCGCGCACGCCATCCTGGCGCCGCATTCGCACAACCTGCAGTCCTGGCTGGTGGACCTGCGCACGCCCGGCCAGATCCTGCTGCGCTGCGACCGCGAGCGCCTGCTGCCCGCGACCGATCCCTTCGGCCGCCAGATCATGATGAGCCACGGCACCTTCCTCGAGCTGCTGGATCTGGCGGCGCGCGAACGGGGCCAGCGTGCCGGGATCACCTTGTTCCCGGACGGCGAGTTCGACCCGCAGCGCATCGACGACCGCCCGGTGGCGCTCGTGCGGTTGCAGCCCGATCCGACGGTGGCGCGCGACCCGCTGTTCGCGCACATCCTGCGCCGGCACACCAACCGCAAGGTCTACGACCCCGCACGCCCGATCCCCGATGCCGCCTGGCAGGCGATGGCCGCGGCGGCCGCACGTGGCGGGCTGCGCTTCGGCCACACCGCCGCAGGCGATGCGCAGCTGCCGCGCCAGCGCGAGATCGCCGCCGAGGCCTGGCGCATCGAGATGGTCACGCCGGCTGCGATGCTCGAATCCTTCCAGGTGCTGCGCATCGGCACCGCCGAGATCGCCCGCCACCGCGACGGCCTGAGCCTGACCGACCCCTTTGTCGTGGCCATGACGAGGCTGGGCCTGTTCGACCGCACGAAGGCGCCGGCGCCCGACTCGATGACGGTGCGCCAGCAGATCGACGATTTCGGCAAGAAGATCGCGTCGACACCGGCCTTCCTGTGGATGGTGAGCGAAGGCAATCGCCGAACCACGCAGGTCGAGGCCGGGCGCGCCTATGCGCGCGTGCAGCTGGCCGCCACCGCGCACGGCATCGCGATGCAGCCGCTGCAGCAGTCGCTGCAGGAATACCGCGAGCAAGCCGGCCCCTACGCCGCCATCCACGCGCTGCTGCAGGCGCCGCCGCCGGCGCACACGGTGCAGATGTGGGCCCGCGTGGGCTTCGCCGAGGCGGTCGGCCCGGCCCCGCGGCGCGGACTGGACGCCCATCTGGTCAAGGCCTGAGCCACCGTGGCCACGCGCGACCGTGCCGCCACCGAGGAGCGCATCCTCGCCGCCGTCGGCTCCGTGCTGGCCCGCGACGGCTTCGGCGCCATCGGCATCAATGCCGTGGCGCGCGCGGCCGGTGTCGACAAGGTGCTGATCTACCGCTATTTCGGCGGCCTGCCCGAACTGCTGCGCGCCTGGGGCGAGAGCGGGCGCTTCTGGCCACGCGTGCAGGACCTGCTGGGCGACGACCCGCAGGCGCTGCTGGCGCTGCCCGCCGCCGAGCGCTATGCGCGCTTCTTCGATCACTTCGTGCACGCGCTGCGGCGCCGGCCGCTGACGCTGGAGATCCTGGCCGCCGAGGTGCAGGAGCGCAACGCGCTCACCGCCATCCTGGAGGCCGAACGCGAGCAATGGGGCGAGGAAGCCGTGCGCGTGCTCGGTGGCCCCGAGATGCAGGCGCGGCCCTTCGTGCAGGACGTGACACTGCTGCTGGTGGCCGGCGTGCAATACCTGCTGCTGCGCGGCCGGCGCATCCGCATCTTCGGTGGCGTGGACATCCACGGCGACGCCGGCTGGGACCGGCTGCTGCGCGCCATCGAGGCGCTGGCGCGGCTGATGTTCGAAGCGCCGGCGCCGCGGCGCGGCTGATGTACGACGCGCCGGCGCCGCGGCGCTAGGCGCCCAGCAGCTGCCCGCCATCCACCGTGAGCACCTGCCCCGTGATCCAGCGCGCGTGGGGCGACGCCAGGAACAGCGCCACCTCGGCAATCTCGTCGGGCGTGCCCATGCGGCCGAAGGGGATGCTTGCGAGCGTGCGCTGGTAGAGCTTCGGGTTGTCGGACCTGCGCTGCTCCCACAGCCCGCCCGGAAATTCGACCGACCCCGGGGCGATGGCATTCACGCGGATGCCCTGCCGGCACAGCATCGCCGCCTGGCTGCCGGTATAGCTGTTCATCGCCGCCTTGGCAGCGGCATACGGCGCCGAGCGGACGGACGGCCGCAGCGCCGAGATCGACGAGATGTGCACGATGCTGGCACCGCCGCCGCCACCCGCCTGCTGCAGCCAGGGCAGCGCCGCCCTGGACGTGCGCACCATGGCCATCACGTCCACCGACAGGCAGGCCGCCCAGCCGGCCTCGTCGTCGCTCATGCCGAAACCCGAGGCGTTGTTGATGAGCACGTCGATGCCGCCCAGCGCCGCGGCGGCGGCCGGCACATAGCGGGCGATCGAGTCGGCGTCGGCCAGGTCGCAGGTCGCGGTGTGCACGCGGTGGCCATGCACGGCGATGGCGGTACGCGCCTCGTCCAGCGCCGCGGCGCCACGCGCGCAGATCGACACGTCGGCCCCCGCGTCGGCAAAACTCAACGCGATGGCGCGGCCGATGCCGCGGCTGCCGCCGGCGACGACGACGCGCCGGCCCGTGAAGTCGAAGGGCATGGAAATTCTCCGGGTGACAAGACGGGACGCCGGTTCAGCCTGCGGCACGCTCGCGCAGGCGCATCGTCAGCCCCACCGGCGTCATCGTGAACGACAGCCGCTCCTGCGCCTGGCCGCCGTCGGGCGTGTCCACCGACACGATGTCGAAGCGACCCAGCAGCGTGGCCATGGCCATTTTCATCTCCAGCAGCGCCAGGTAGCGCCCCGGGCAGATGCGCGGCCCGGCGCCGAAGGGCATCGAGATGCGCTTGGCCGATGCCGCCACCTGGCCCGCGGTGCTGCCGCCCGCCAGCCAGCGCTCGGGGTCGAAGACGGCCGCCCGCGGCACATGGGCCTCGCTGACGCTGTCGCGCCGCATCAGGTTGACGACGACGACGCCCCGCGGCACGGCGATGTCACCGATGGTGGTGTCGTGGACGGCCTGCAGCGGCAGCAAGGGTGCCACCGGCTTCAGGCGCATGGTCTCGTGCGCGCAGGCCTCGACATAGTCCAGCGCGGCCAGCCGTTCCAGCGTCGGCGCGGTGCCGGCCGGCACGACATGCCGCACCTCGGCCACCGCCTTCGCCAGCGCGGCCGGGTGGCGCCACAGCAGGTGGATCATCCAGGCCAGGGTATTGGCGGTGGTGTCCTCGCCGGCCAGCAGCATGGTCAGCACGTTGCCGGCCACCAGCGCATCGTCGATGCCGCTGCCGGGTTCGTCGGCGGCGACGATCATCGCCTCCAGCAGGTTCTGCGGCGCCGCGCGGCGCTGCGCCTCGGCCGCCAGCCGCGCGCGCGCCTCGGTGATGAAGCCCTGCACCGCGCGCATCACCTCGGCGATGCCGCGCGCCAGCTCGCGGTCGGCCGCCGACGGGCGCAGCCGCCACCAGGGCACGGGGGCGAAGATGCGGCCGAACAGCGCCGGGAAGATCTTGTCCAGGTGCTGCTGGATGACGTCGCCGTGGCTGCCCAGCGTGTCGACGCGGGCACCGAAGGCCAGCCCGGCGATGGTGTCGACGGTGTAGCGCATCAGGTCGCCCTGCAGGTCGATGACGCGGCCGTCGCGCGCGGCCTGCTGCCAGCGCGCGGCCAGGGCATCGGCCACGCGCAGCAGCGCCGGGTAGTAGGCCTTGACATGGCCGGGGTCGAAGCTGGCCATCACCATGCGGCGCTGGTGCCGCCAGCTGTCGCCGTTGGCGCCGAAGACACCCGGCGGCAGGCCGAGCTCGGTCCAGATCTCCTGCAGCCGGCTGGTGCGCGCGAAGCCCTCGGGGCGGTCGCGCAGCACGCCGGCCACCCGTTCGTGATCGCCGAGCACGAGCAGCCGGCGCGAGCCCAGGCGCACGCGGTAGCAGGGCCCGTAGCGGCGCGCCCAGGCCTCGAACTGCAGGTGCGAGCGGCTGGCCTTCACCTGCAGCGCGTTGCCGAAGAACGGCACGCCGCGCGGGCCCGGCAGTTCGTCGTAGCGGCGCAGCGGGCGGCCGGTGGGCACCGGGGTATCGGTATGGGGGCTGTTCATCGGCGGCCCTGCGGGTTGTCGGTGTCCAGGCGGCGCCCGAGGGCACCGGTGACGCGCCGCAGCAGCCAGCGCGGCGTGCTGCCCGCGGCCAGCATGGCAGCCTGGTTGACGAGGCCGGGCACGACGATCACCGCGCCGGCCAGGCAGCCGCGGTAGCCGGCCTCGGCGACGGCGTCGACATCGCCGATGACGAAGCCCGGCAGCGCGGCCAGCCGGCGGTTGGCAGCCGCCGCGCGGTCGAGCATGCCGGTGGCGGTGATGCCCGGGCACAGCGCGGTGGCGGTGACGCCGCTGCCGCGCAGCTCCTCGGCCAGCGACTCGGTCAGCGACAGCATGAACGCCTTGCTGGCGGCGTAGGTGGCCAGGCCGGGCACGGCCTGGAAGGCGGCGATCGAGGCCACGTTGAGCACGCGCCCGAAGCCGCGGCGGCGCATGCCGGGCAGCAGCGCCGCCAGCAGCGCGGTGGGCGCCGAGACGTTGAGGTCGATCAGCGCCTGCTGGCCCGCCGCCGGCTGCACCGCAAAGGCACCCTGCGCCAGCACGCCGGCGTTGTTGACCAGCACGTCGACGCGCCGGCGCTTGCGCTTCAGGGCCTCCAGCAGCGCCGTCACACCTTCGGGCCGCGCCAGGTCGGCCGGCCAGGCTTCGGCGACGACGCCGTGATCGCGCCGCAGCGCGTCGGCCAGCGCCTGCAGGTGCCCGGCACGCCGCGCGACCAGCAGCAGCCGGTGGCCGTCACGCGCGAAGCAGCGCGCCAGCGCCTCGCCGATGCCCGACGAGGCGCCGGTGATCAGCACCGTCAGGCGGTCGGGCGGCGGTGCGGGCATGGCCTGCATGATGGGCTGCAATGACGCCGCTCACCAGGGCAGCCGCTGCCCGTCGTAGGCCACGAAGGACCCGGAGTCGTCGGGTCCCAAGGCATCGAGCGCCTGCAGCATCTGCGCCGCGGCCTGCGCCGGGTCCCGGCCGATCTGATCGCCGCGGAACGGCCGCGACAGCCCGGAGCGGACGGTGCCGGGGTGCAGCGCCACCAGCACCGCCCCGGGGTGCGTGCGCTGCAGCTCGATCGACGCCGTCTTGACGATCATGTTCAGAGCGGCTTTCGAGGCGCGGTAGGCATACCAGCCGCCCAGCCGGTTGTCGCCGATGCTGCCCACCTTGGCCGAGAGCACCGCCAGCAGGCTGCGCTGGCGGTCCAGCAACGGCGCCACGAGGCCCAGCAGCAGGGCCGGGCCGAAGGTGTTGGTGCGAAAGACCGTTTCCAGCGCCGCCAGCTTCAACTCGGCCAGTCGCTTTTCGGGCGCGACGGCGGCACCGTGCAGCATCCCGGTGGCGACGATCACCAGGTGCCACGGCGCCTGCGAGCGCAGGGCTTCGGCCGCGGCGGCGAGGTTGTCCGCGCGGTCGTAGTCGACCGCGGGCTGCGAGTGCCGGTGCAGGGCCAGCACCCGACCGCAGCGCGGGTCGGCCTGCAACTGGGCGGCGAAGGCGGCGCCGATCGCGCCCGAGCCGCCGATCACCAGCGCCTGGTAGCCATCCGGCAGCGACGTCAATCGATGACCTCGGGCCAGCTGGTGTGGAAGAACCGGCCCTCCGGGCGGTCGGTGCGTTCGTAGGTGTGGGCGCCGAAGAAGTCGCGCTGCGCCTGCAGCAGGTTGGCCGGCAGCCGCGCGCTGCGCAGGCTGTCGTAATAGGCCAGCGAGGCCCCGAAGGCCGGCACCGCAATGCCGGCACGCACGGCCAGCGCCACCGCCTCGCGCCAGGGCTGCTGCGCACGGTTGAGCACGTCGCGGAAATAAGGTGCCAGCGCCAGGTTGGGCAAGGCCGGGTCGGCGCGGTAGACCTCGGTGATGCGCGCGAGAAAACGCGCGCGGATGATGCAGCCGCCGCGCCAGATCGATGCGATGCCGCCCAGGTCCAGCCCCCAGTCCTTCTTCTCGCCCATCGTGCGCAGCAGGTCCAGGCCCTGCGCATAGCTGATGATCTTGGACGCGTACAAGGCCTCGTGCACCATCGTCGCCAGCGCGTCGGGGTCGATCGCCAGCGTCGGCGCCGGGCCCTGCAGCAGCGGTGCCGCCCGCAGTCGCAGCGCACGTTGCGACGACAGCACGCGGGCCTCGACCGCGGCATTGATGGTGCTGACCACCACCGCATTCTCGGCCGCGTTGATCAGCGTCCAGCGCCCGGTGCCCTTCTGCCCCGCCTTGTCGAGGATGACGTCGACCAGCGGCTGCCCGGTGTCGGGGTCGACCTGCGCGAGCGCGCGCGCGGTGATCTGGATCAGGTAGCTCTGCAGCTCGCCCTGGTTCCAGCGCTCGAAGATGGCGCCGATCTGCGGTGCCGCCAGGCCCGCGGCCTTGAACAGCGCATAGGCCTCGCAGATCAGCTGCATGTCGCCGTATTCGATGCCGTTGTGCACCATCTTCACGAAGTGCCCGGCGCCGCCCGGCCCGATGTGGATGACGCAGGGCTCGCCATCCACGCGCGCGGCGATGGCCTCGTAGATGGGGCGGATCTCGGCCCAGGTGCTGGCCGGGCCGCCGGGCATGATGCTGGGGCCCTTGCGCGCGCCCTCTTCGCCGCCGCTGATGCCGGCGCCGACGAAGCGCAGGCCGGCGGCGGCCAGATCGGCGTCGCGCCGCTCGGTGTCGGTATAGAGGCTGTTGCCGCCGTCGATGACGATGTCGCCCGGCTCCAGCAGCGGCAGCAGCTGCGCGATCACCGCGTCCACCGCCGCGCCGGCCTGCACCATCAGCTGCAGCTTGCGCGGCCGCTTCAGGCTGGCGACGAAGTCGGCCAGGGTGTCGTAGCCGGCCAGCCGCTTGCCCGGGTGCCGCGCGACAAAGTCGTGCGTGACGCTGGCGGTGCGGTTGTAGACGCCGACCGCGAAGCCGCGGCTCTCGACGTTGAGGACCAGGTTCTGGCCCATCACGGCCAGGCCGATGAGGCCGAAATCGTTGCGTGCGGTCATGAGGCTTTTGGTGGCAGCAGCCGCTTGTACAACGGCCACAGCCAGATGAGCAAGGTCACCACGCCCAGCGTGGCCGCGATCGGGCGCTGGAAGAAGGCCAGCAGGTTGCCGTCGGCCTTGATCAGGCTGCTGAAAAAATGCTCCTCGAGCATGGTGCCCAGCACCACGCCCAGGATGGTGGGCGCCACCGGGAAGCCCCAGCGCTCCATGAAGAAGGCGACGACGCCGGCCACCGCCATCACGATGACGCCGAACATCGAGTTGTTGATCGCGAAGCTGCCGACGATGCAGAACAGCAGGATCAGCGGCATCAGCACCGCGGCCGGAATGCGCAGGATCTGCTTGGCGATCTTGATGGCCAGGAAGCCGAAGGGCAGCATCAGCAGCTGCGCCAGGATGAAGACGATGAAGACGGCGTAGATGTTGTGCGGGTTGTCGACGAACAGCGTCGGCCCCGGGTTCATATTCTTCAGGTAGAGCACGCCGATGGCGATGGCGGTGATCGAATCACCCGGGATGCCGAAGACCAGCGCCGGAATCCACGCCCCGCCGAGCGCGGCGTTGTTGGCCGCGCCCGATTCGACGATGCCCTCGACATGACCGGTGCCGAACTTTTCCGGCTCCTTCGAGAAGCGCTTGGAGATGCCGTAGGACATCCAGGCCGCGATATCGGCACCGGCACCGGGCAGCGCGCCCACGGCCGTTCCCAGCGCCGAGCCGCGCAGCAGCTGCAGCGGGTATTTCCTCAGCAAGGCCCACATGCCGGTGAAGACATTGCCGAAGGGGCGGTCCACGGCCATCACCGGGCGGTCGGTGCTGACGGCGAAGCGCAGCACCTCCGACACCGCAAACATGCCGATCATCAGCGGGATCAGCGGGATGCCACCCATCAGCTCGGCATTGCCGAAGGTCCAGCGCGGCGCGCCGGCCGGGTTCTCCAGGCCGACACAGGACACCAGCAGCCCCAGCAGCAGCGACACCATCCCCTTGAGCGGATCGGCGCCGGCGATGAAGATGGCGCAGGTGAAGCCCAGCATCACGAGCCAGAAATATTCGAAGCTGCTGAATCTGAGCGCCACCTCGGCCAGCGCGGGCGCGGCGACGATCAGCACCGCCACGCCAAAGATGCCGCCCAGCACCGAGAACACCAGGCCCGAGCCGAGCGCCAGTTCGGCGCGGCCGCTCCTGGTCAGCAGGTAGGCCTCGTCGGCATAGGCGGCACTGGCCGGCGTGCCCGGCATGCGCAGCAGCGCGCTCGGGATGTCGCCGCTGAAGATGGCCATCGCGGTGGCGGTGACGATGGCCGCCACCGCCGGCACCGGCGCCATGAAGAAGGTCACCGGCACCAGCAGCGCGGTGGCCATGGTCGCCGTCAGCCCGGGGATGGCGCCGACGAACAGGCCATACAGCGCCGACAGCGCGATCACCAGCAGCACGTCGGGCTGGAATACCAGCCCGAAGGCGGTCTGCAGGGCATCCATCGCGGGGGGCTAGTAGAAGGGGCGCAGGACGCCCCAGGGCAGGGGCACGCGCAGCAGCTTGTAGAAGACGACGTGCACGACCAGCGTGCCGCCGACCGCCCACAGCAAGGCCGCGCGCCAGCCCACGCGCAGCGCCTTGAAAACCGCCAGCAGCACCAGCGGCGCCACGATCAGGAAGCCCAGCCGCTCGGCCAGCGTGATGTACGCGGCCACGGCAGCCATCACCACCAGCGCCGGCAGCACCTGCTCGACGCCGCGGGCGGCGCCGCTGCCGGCGGGTGCACGGCGGCTGCGCGCCACCAGCGCCAGCCCGCACAGCAGCAGCCCGGCGCCCACCAGCATGGGCAGGAAGCCAGCCCCGAGCTTCTGCCCGGGCACATCCGGAAAGGCCCTGGCCGTGAACAGCACGACCAGGGCCAGCAGCGTCAGCCCCAGGCCGACGCCTCGGTCGACGGATTGCACGGGATGCGGCTTATTTCGCCAGACCCACGGCCGTCATCACCGCCTTCATGTCGGCGTCGGCCTTGGCCATGAAGGCGGCAAATTCGCGGCCATTGCCCCACAGCAGCCCGAACCCGCGCTGCGCCATGAAGTCCTTGTAGTCCTTGCTGTCGTAGGCCTTCCTGACGCTGGCCTCGAGCTTGGCCGCCACCGCCGGCGGCAGCCCCTTGGGCGCCGCGATGCCGCGCCAGGCGCCGGTGGTGAAGTCGCTGCCGGTGGCCTCCTTCAGCGTCGGCACGTTGGGGAACAGCGCCGCGCGGTCCTTGGCCATCACGGCCAGCGAGCGCACCTTGCCGGCGTCGATCAGCGAACGCGCTTCCGGCAGCGACACCGGCGCGAACTCGACGCCGCCGGCCACCAGATCCTGCAGGCCCGGTGCGGCGCCGTTGCTGGGCACCCAGGGCACGGCGGCCGGGTCGATCCTGGCGTCGCGCAGGAAGCCGGCCAGCGCCAGGTGCCAGATGCCGCCCTGGCCGGTGCCGCTGGCCTTGAGCTTGCCCGGGGGCGCGGCCTTGATCGCGGCCACCACGTCGGTCATCGTCTTGTACGGGCTGTCGGCCCGCACCTGGAAGCCGGCCGGGTCGAGGTTGACGAGCGCGATCGGCGTATAGCTGGTGGGGTTCAGCTCGGTCAGCTTCTGGTGGTGCATCATGGTGATCTCCACCGTGATGAGGCCGATGGTGTAGCCATCGGGCGCGGCATTGGCGATCGCCGAGTGCCCCACCACCCCGGAGCCGCCGGTGCGGTTGACCACGTTGACCGGCTGGCCGAGGTCTTTCTCCATCAGGCTGGCCAGCATGCGCGCGACGGCATCGGTGCCGCCACCGGCACCCCAGGGCACCACCAGCGTGATCGGCCGGTCGGGATAGTTCTGCGCCAGCGCGGCACCGGCCAGCAGCGACAGGCCCAGGCCGAGCAGGCCTCGACGAAGAAGAGACATTGCGTGCAAGGTGGCGCTCCTAATCGTCATACGAATGGGCGGCCAGTCTCCGGTCGCACCGCCGCCCCGGCAATGGGGTCAACCCGGAGCAGCGACGTGGCAACCCTGCCGCGCTGGCGCTACGCTTGCCGCTGTTGCCGACCGAGACCCCTGCCATGCCGATCACCGCGCCGCTCCATCCCCGTCGGGCCCTGTTCGACCCCGACGAACGCGCCGTGCCCGCCTTGCCGGTGTGCGACCACTACAGCGGCGTCGAGCCGCGCATGCGCAAGAGCCTGGAACTGCAGGCCGACATGGGCCCGGTCTTCGACGTCACGCTCGACAACGAGGACGGCGCGCCGGTGGGTGGCGAGGCCGAACATGCGCACCTGATCGCCGAACTGCTGGCCAGCACCGACAACCGCTGGGGCCGCGTCGGCGTGCGCGTGCTGCCGGTCGACCATGCGCGCTTTGCCGACGTGGTGGCCATCGTGCTGGCCGCCGCCAGACGCCCGGCCTACCTGATGCTGCCCAAGCCGCGCAACCTGGCCGAACTGCAGCGCGCCGCCGACGCCATCGATGCCGGCGGCGGCGCTGACATCCCGCTGCATGCGCTGGTCGAGACCCATGGCGCGCTGCGCGACGTGCAGGCGCTGGCCGCGCACCCGCGCATCGAGTCGCTGTCCTTCGGGCTGATGGATTTTGTCTCCGCGCACCGCGGCGCCATTCCGCTGTCGGCGATGGGCGTGAAGGGCCAGTTCGACCATCCGCTGGTGGTGCGCGCCAAGCTCGAGATCGCCGCCGCCTGCCATGCCGAGGGCAAGGTGCCGTCGCACTGCGTGGTGACCGAGTTCAAGCACACCGCCGCGCTGCAGGATGCCGCCGAGCTGGCGGCACGCCGCTTCGGCTATGCGCGCATGTGGAGCATCCATCCGGCGCAGATCCGCCCCATCGTCGATGCCTTCACGCCCACGGTGGCCGAGATCGACCAGGCGATCGAGATCCTGCAGGCCGCGCAGGCCGCGCACTGGGCGCCGATCCGCCACCACGACACGCTGCACGACCGCGCCAGCTACCGCTATTTCTGGCAGCTGCTGGAACGCGCGCACCGCACCTCGTTTGCCGACGGCCCGCAACTGCCGGGCGAGGTGCGCGCGGCCTGGTTCGACGAAGGCGCCGCATAAAACCGGCTGCCGCGGATACGTTCGGCAACCGCGACCGCCCGCCAGCGACCACAATCGCCGATCTGCACCACCCCCGAGGCTCCGCGATGAACGCTGCCCCCTTGCTGCGCACGGCCGCCCTGCTGGCCCTGGCCTGTGGCTCCCTGGCCGTGGCCGCCCAGACGGCCACGCCGAACCCGAAGCGGCAGCAACAGCGCCGCGGCCCGCCGCCCGCGCCGGTGCAGGCCCTGCCCCCGGCCCCCGGCGAACAGATCGCCGCCGCGTCGATGGCGCATTTCGGCAGCTACGAGTGCGAGTTCGACCAGAAGGTGTCGGTCGACCTCAATCACAAGCACGACGGCTATGTCGATGTGAAGCACGGCAAGAGCACCTGGGTGATGAAGCCGGTGCTGTCGCACACCGGCGCGCTGCGGCTGGAAGACGTCAGGGGCCGCATGCTGATGCTGCAGATCGCCAACAAGTCGATGCTGATGGACACCCAGATCGGGCGCCGCCTGGTCGACAACTGCGTGCACGAGAAGCAGCGCAACGTGGCCCAGCCGGCGGCCAGCGAATCGCTGGGCATCGATCCCGTGAAGGCCGCCGCCGCCGCTGCTGCCGCAGCGTCAGAGGCTGCCGCCGCGGTGGCCGCCAGCCCCGGCCCGGCGACGCCGACCGCCTCGCGCTGACCGGCGCCTTCGGCGCGGCATGCCCGCACCCGGAGCCTCACAGGCTCTCAGGGTAAACCTTGAATCGAACGATCGCGGTATGTAGAATCAATACATACCGAATCGTTCCGATTCTTGACCCCAGGAGCACGCCGATGGAAGCCACCGTCGCCGAACGCGGCCAGATCACCCTGCCCAAGGCGGTGCGTGACGCGCTCGGCCTGACCAAGGGCACGAAGCTCAAGGTCGAGCTCGATGGCGGCCGCATCGTGCTGCGCAAGGACGTCGACGATGCGATCTCGCGCGTGCGCGGCCGTGTGCCGCTGCCGCCGGGCGTGAGCACCGACGACATCATGCGCGAACTGCGCGGGCGGGCACCGGGCGATCCACTGCCCACATGGGACCAGCCCGCGGCCGTCAGGCCGGGCCGGACGCCTCGCAAGTGAGCCGATGATCGCGATCGACAGCAACATTCTGATCGACTTCATCGGCAACGACCCCAGCGCCGCCGATGCCGCCGACCAGGCCCTGCGCCGCGCGCTGGCCAGCGGCCCGGTGGTGGCCTGCGACGTGGTGCTGGCCGAGGTCGTCACCGGCCTGGGCAACGGTTCGGCCGTGATGGACGCGCTGGAGGAACTGGGCGTCGATTTCTCGCCGCTGGAGCAGCGCTCGGCCGTGCGCGCCGGCGAGATGCAGCGCCGCTACATCGAACGCCGGCGCGCCGCGCTGGGGCGGCCGGAATCGCCGCGCGTGGTGGCCGACTTCCTGGTGGGCGCCCATGCGCTGCTGCAATGCCAGGGCCTGATCACGCGCGACGCGGGTTTTTTCCGCGACTACTTCAAAGGCCTCAAGGTCATCGTGCCGAAAGCCTGACCCCTCACACTCAACCCCGTCATTCCGACCCAAGGAGCCGCCATGCTTGCCGCCTACCGCCAACATGCCGCCGAACGCGCCGCGCTCGGCATCCCGCCGCTGCCCCTCGACGCCAAGCAGGTGGCCGAGCTGATCGAGCTGATCAAGAACCCGCCCGCCGGCGAAGACGCCTTCCTGCTCGAGCTGCTGACGCACCGCGTGCCGCCGGGCGTGGACGACGCCGCCAAGGTCAAGGCCAGCTTCCTGGCCGCGGTGGCGCACGGCGACCTGAAGGTGGGCCTGGTGTCCAAGGCCAAGGCCACCGAACTGCTGGGCACGATGGTCGGCGGCTACAACGTGCACCCGCTGATCGAACTGCTGGACGACGCCGAGGTGGCGCCGGTGGCCGCCGAGGGCCTGAAGAAGACGCTGCTGATGTTCGACTTCTTCAACGATGTCGCCGACAAGGCCAAGGCCGGCAATGCCAGGGCCCGCGAGGTGATGCAGAGCTGGGCCGATGCCGAGTGGTTCACCACGCGGCCGCAGGTGCCGAAGACGATCACCGTCACCGTCTTCAAGGTGCCCGGCGAGACCAATACCGATGACCTGAGCCCCGCGCCCGACGCCTGGAGCCGCCCCGACATCCCGCTGCACTATCTGGCGATGCTGAAGAATACGCGCGAGGGCGCGGCCTTCAAGCCGGAGGAAGACGGCAAGCGCGGCCCGATGCAGTTCATCGAGGACCTGAAGAAGAAAGGCCACCTGGTCGCCTACGTGGGTGACGTCGTCGGCACCGGCTCCAGCCGCAAGAGCGCCACCAACAGCGTCATCTGGGCCACCGGCCAGGACATCCCCTACGTGCCCAACAAGCGCTTCGGCGGCGTCACGCTGGGCGGCAAGATCGCACCGATCTTCTTCAACACGCAAGAGGATTCGGGCGCGCTGCCGATCGAGGTCGACGTCTCCAAGCTCGAGATGGGCGACGTGATCGACATCCATCCGTACGACGGCAAGATCACCAAGGCCGGCGCCCCCGGTCAAGTGATCACCGAGTTCAAGCTGCGCAGCGACGTGCTGTTCGACGAGGTGCGCGCCGGCGGCCGCATCAACCTCATCATCGGCCGCAGCCTCACCGCCAAGGCGCGCGACTTCCTCGGCCTGGCCGCCAGCACCACCTTCCGTCTGCCGCAGCCGCCGGCCGCGACCAAGGCCGGCTTCACGCTGGCGCAGAAGATGGTCGGCCGCGCCTGCGGGCTGCCCGAGGGCCAGGGCGTGCGCCCGGGCACCTACTGCGAGCCGCGCATGACCACCGTCGGCAGCCAGGACACCACCGGCCCGATGACGCGCGACGAACTCAAGGACCTGGCCTGCCTGGGCTTTTCTGCCGACCTGGTGATGCAGAGCTTCTGCCACACCGCCGCCTACCCGAAGCCGGTGGACGTGAAGACGCACCGCGAGCTGCCGGCCTTCATCAGCAGCCGCGGCGGCGTCAGCGCTGCGCCCGGGCGACGGCGTCATCCACAGCTGGCTCAACCGGCTGCTGCTGCCCGATACCGTGGGCACCGGCGGCGACAGCCACACGCGCTTTCCGATCGGCATCAGCTTCCCGGCCGGCTCGGGCCTGGTCGCCTTCGGCGCCGCCACCGGCGTGATGCCGCTGGACATGCCCGAGAGCGTGCTCGTTCGCTTCAAGGGCCAGATGCAGCCGGGCGTGACGCTGCGCGACCTGGTGCATGCGATCCCGCTGTATGCCATCAAGGCCGGCCTGCTGACGGTGGCCAAGGCCGGCAAGAAGAATGTCTTCAGCGGCCGCATCCTCGAGATCGAGGGCCTGCCCGACCTGAAGGTCGAACAGGCCTTCGAGCTGAGCGACGCCAGCGCCGAGCGCAGTGCCGCCGGCTGCACCATCAAGCTCAATCCCGCGCCGATCAAGGAATACCTCACCAGCAACGTCGTGCTGATGAAGAACATGATCGCCGACGGTTACCAGGACCGGCGCACGCTCGAGCGCCGCATCGCCAAGGTGCAGGAGTGGCTGGCCGATCCGCAGCTGCTCGAGGCCGACCGGGACGCCGAATATGCGGCCGTGATCGAGATCGACCTCGCGGACATCAAGGAGCCCATCCTCTGCTGCCCGAACGACCCGGACGACGCCAAATTTCTGAGCGAGGTGGCCGGCACGAAGATCGACGAGGCCTTCATCGGCAGCTGCATGACCAACATCGGCCACTTCCGTGCCGCGGCCAGGCTGCTGGGCGGCCAGCGCGACATCCCGGTCAAGCTGTGGGTCGCGCCGCCGACCAAGATGGACCAGAGCGAGCTGATCAAGGAAGGCCACTATGCCGCCTTCGGCACCGCGGGTGCGCGCACCGAGATGCCGGGCTGCAGCCTGTGCATGGGCAACCAGGCGCAGGTGCGTGAAGGCGCCACCGTGGTCAGCACCAGCACGCGCAACTTCCCCAACCGCCTGGGCAAGAACAGCAACGTCTTCCTGGCCTCGGCCGAACTGGCGGCGATCGCGTCCAAGCTGGGCCGCATCCCGACGGTGGCCGAATACCACGAGGCCATGGGCATCATCAACAAGGATGCCGCCAGCGTCTACCGCTACATGAACTTCGACCAGATCGAGGAATATGCCGAGGCCGCCAAGGGCGTGAGCGCCTGACCCGGCGCCCCAGCCCATCGAAGGCCCGCCTCGGCGGGCCTTTTCTCTGCGGTGCCGCCTGCCCGCGCCGACCCCGTCATTCGGACGCGACCAGACGTTCGACCAGCCTGCGGGACAGCGGGGCGACGACGAGCACGGCCGGGAAGGCGACGGCCCAGGCGCTCAGCCAGGCGCCGGCCCACGAGGCCACGAACGATGCGTCGATGCCGACGATGCGAATCGTCGCGATGCCCGAAACCAGCAGCGACATCAGCCCCGAGAGCACGAAGCCGAAGAGCGCGGGGGCGAATTTTCTGGGAATCATGGGGCGTCTTTCGATGGGCTGGCGCGTGGGCGGCAGCCGGCATCATCGCGCGAGCCCGCAGGCCAGCGGGTCCGCGCCCGCCTGGGCAAGGCACCCGTCGCGCATCGGGTATCGTGAAGTCCGCGCTGCAGCGGTGGTACGCAGCCCGCCATTGTCCGACGCCGTCCCCGCCCCAGCCGCCCCTTGCGCTTGCCCGTGACCCGCCCGCCGACTGCCGCCCTTGGGCACGCCCTGCAGGCCCTGCCCGCCGGGCCGCGCCGGCGCCAGCGCGGCTTCGTGCTCACCACGCTGCTGCTGCTGGGCGGGCTGCTCGCCGCCGCGGTGGTGGTGCTGCTGCTGGCCACCGCCTGGTGGGCCGTCGACCTGCCGCCGCTGACCAAGGTCACCGATTACCGGCCGCGCCAGCACCTGCAGGTGCTGACGGCCGACGGCCAGGAGATCGCCGCCTTCGGCAGCGAGCGCCGCATCTTCGTGCCCATCGCGCAGATGCCGCCGCAGCTCCGGCACGCGGTGCTGGCGATCGAGGACACGCAGTTCTACGAGCATTTCGGCATCAGCCTCAAGGGCCTGGCGCGCGCTGTCCTGTCCAACCTGAGCGGCGGCCTGCCGCAGGGTGCGTCGACCATCACGCAGCAGGTCGCACGCACCTTCTTCCTCAGCACGCGGCGCACGCCCGAGCGCAAGGTCAAGGAGGCGCTGCTGGCGCTGCAGATCGAGCGCGAGCTGTCCAAGGACGAAATCCTCGAGCGCTACATGAACCAGATCTACCTGGGTCAGCGCGCTTACGGCTTCGGGGCCGCCGCCCAGGTCTATTTCGGCAAGCCGCTGGCGGCGGTGAGCCTGGCCGAGGCCGCCATGCTCGCCGGCCTGCCGCAGAACCCCACCTACGCCAACCCGGTGGTCAATGCCGAGCGCGCGCGCCGCCGCCAGCTGCTGGTGCTGGGCCGCATGCGGGCCATCGGCCGCATCACGCCGGCGCAGCATGACGCCGCGGTGGCCGAGCAGCTGGTGCTGCGCGCTGTACGCGTGCCGGACCTGCACGCCGAACATGTGGCCGAGATGGCGCGCCAGGCCGTGGTGGCCCGCTTCGGCGACCAGGCCTATACCGAGGGCCTGCGCGTGCTGACCTCGATCCGCGCCAGCGAGCAGCGCGCGGCGCATGCGGCGCTGCGCCGCGCCGTGCTGGCGCACGAGCGCCGGCAACCCTGGCGCGGCCCCGAGGACCAGGAAGACCTGCCCGCCAGCCTGCGCGGCGAGGCGCTGGAGCGTGCGGCTGCGCAGGCGCTGAAGGACCACCGTGACGACGACGACCTGCGCGTGGCCATCGTGATCGAGGCCGGGCCGACGGCGGTGCGCGCGCTGCTGGCCAGCGGCGACGAGCTCCACATCACCGGCGCCGGCCTGCGGCAGGCGCTGCCGGGGCTGCAGCCGAATGCATCGGCCGGGCTGGCGATCCGCCGTGGGTCGGTGATCCGCGTGTGGGCGGAGCCCGGCCGCAAGGGCCCGACCTGGCAGCTCGTGCAGTGGCCCGAGGCCGAAGGCGCCTTCGTTGCGCTCGACGCCGCCAGCGGCCGCGTGCGCGCGCTGGTGGGCGGCTTCGACTTCCAGGCGCGGCAGTTCAACCACGCCACGCAGGCCTGGCGGCAGCCGGGCTCCAGCTTCAAGCCCTTCCTCTATTCGGCCGCCTTCGAGCATGGCGTGATGCCCGAGACCGTGGTCGACGACCTGCCGCTCACGCCCGAAGAAGGCGCGCGCAACGGCTGGGAGCCGAAGAACAGCGACGGCCGCTTCGACGGCCCGATCAGCGTGCGCGAGGCCATGGTGCGCTCGAAGAACCTCGTCAGCCTGCGCCTGCTGCGCCAGATCGGCCTGCCCGCGGCCAAGGCCTGGATCGGCCGCTTCGGCCTCGACCCCGGCCGCCACCCCGACAACCTGACGCTCGCGCTCGGTGCCGGCAGCGTGACGCCGCTGCAACTGGCCGCCGGCTATGCGGTCTTTGCCAATGGCGGCTGGCGCGTCGACCCGGTGCTGATCGAGAAGATCGTCGACCCTCGGGGCCAGGTGCTGTTCGAGGCGGCACCGCCGCCGGCGCTGAGCGAGGACCGGCGCGCCGTGCCGGCGGCCAATGTCTTCCTGGTGCGCAGCCTGCTGGCCGACGTGACGGCGCGCGGCACCGCCGCACGCGCGCAGGCCATGCTGCGCCGCGGCGACCTCTACGGCAAGACCGGCACCACCAACGATGCCGTCGACGCCTGGTTTGCGGGCTTTCAGCCGAGCCTGGTGGCCGTGAGCTGGGTGGGCTACGGCGAGCCGCGCAGCCTGGGCGAGCGCGAATCGGGCGGTGGCCTGGCGCTGCCACCGTGGATCGACTTCATGCGCCAGGCCCTCGCGGGCGTGCCCCTGGCACCGCTGCCGGTGCCCGCGGGCGTGGAGCGCGGTGAACTCGACTGGCGACCGAGTTCGCCCGCTGGCGACCGCGTGCTGCGCATCGGCGCGCCGGGCGTCGTACCGGTTGCCGAGCCGGCGGCCAGCAGCGCCAGCAGCGCCAGCAGCGTGGAGGTGACAGCGGCACCGGCTGCGGCCGCATCGCGCTGAAGCGCAGGCCGGGGGCGCCGCTCAGGGTGCCGGCGGCGTACCGGGCGGTGACGGTTCGGTCGCGCCCGTCTCGTCGGCGCCCGGCTGCTGCGCGGGCCCCGTCGATTTCTTCTGGGCCTTCTCTTCCTTCTTGCGCTTTTTCTCCAGCTCGCGCTGGCGTTTCTCGAACGCGTAGTTGGGTTTGGCCACAGGCAGTCCAGGTTGCAAAGACAGAACCGTGACGATACCCCAGCGCGAGGGCCCCGGCTGCAAGCCGCCGCCGCAGGGGCCCGGTGTACGCTCGCTCGATGTCTGCCGCCGTGATCGCCCGTCACCCCCTGCGCCGATGAAGCTGCAGGCCTTGCCGGGGATCGATTCCCCCTCTGTGGGGCCGGCCCGAGGCCGAAGGGGCCCGGCATGACCACGCCCGAGTGGCAGGCCGCGGCCAACCGCCGCGGCATCCTGTACATGGCGGCGGCGATGGTCTGCCTGGTGCTCAACGACGCCATCGTCAAGCAGGTCGGGCAGGCGATGCCGGTGCCGCAGATGATCGTCGTGCGTGGGCTGATGGCGGCGCTAATGGTGCTGGCGGTGGCGCGCGCCACCGGCGCCACCGACCGGCTGGCGCGGCTGGCCGACCGCCCGGTGCTGGCGCGCGCCGGCATCGACGCCGTGGGCACGCTGCTGTACCTGCTGTCGCTGATGCACCTGCCGCTGGCCAACGCGACCTCGATCAACCTGGCGGCGCCGCTGATCATGGCGCTGTTCGCGGTGGTCTTCCTGCACGAACGCGCCGGCCGCGCGCGCTGGCTGGCGATGGGCGCGGGTTTTTTCGGCGTGCTGCTGGTGATCCAGCCGCGCGCCGAGGGCTACAACGCCTGGGCGCTGGTGTGCCTGGCGGGCACGGTCTGCCATGTCGGGCGCGAGCTGCTGACGCGCCGCATCGACCCCACCGTGCCGGCCATCCTGGTGACGCTGAGCAGCGTGGTCGTGGTCTCGGCGCTGGCCGCGCTGAGCCTGCTGTTCAGCGGCTGGCAGCCGGTGTCGCTGCGCCAGCTCGGGCTGCTGGCGCTGGCCGCGGCGCTGCTGGCCGGCGGCTATTTCTTCATCGTCAACTGCATGCGCCACGGCGAGATGACCGTGGTGGCGCCCTTCCGCTATACCGGGCTGCTGGTGGCGCTGCTGCTGGGCTGGGCGGTGTGGGGCGAGCTGCCGAATGCGCTGGCCTGGGGCGGCATCGCGCTGCTGCTGGCCAGCGGCCTGTATCTGCTGTTCGAAGGCCGGTCGCGCCGCACGCGCCAACCGGCCCCGGGCCTCACTCGATCTTGATGCCGGCGTTCTTCACGATCGGCCCGTAGGCGGCCAGGTCGCGCTGCAGGGCCTGACGGAACTGCTCGGGCGTGCCGGGCGTCGGATCGATGCCCAGCGTGGCCAGGCGCTCGCGCACGACGGGGTCGTTCAGCACCGCATTGAGCTCGGCATTGAGCCTGGCCAGCACCGCCGCCGGCGTGGCGGCCGGCGCCAGGATGCCGACCCAGCTGTCGACCACCAGGTCGGGCACGCCGGCCTCGACCATCGTGGGCACATCGGGGAGCGAACCGCTGCGCTTGGCACTCGAAACCGCGATCGCCTTCAGCTTGCCCGACTTGACATGGCCCTGCGCACCGGCCACCGCGGTATAGACGAGCGGAATGGCGCCGCCCATGACATCGGTCATCGCCTGGCCGCCGCCCTTGTAGGGCACATGCTCGAGCCTGGCGCCGCTGCGCTGCGCCAGCATCTCGCCGGCGATGTGCGGCGTGCCGCCGATGCCCGAGGTGCCATAGGCCAGCGGCCTGGTCTTGCTGAGCGTGATCACCTCCTGCAGCGTCTTTGCCGGCAGCTCGGGGTTGGCCACCAGGATCAGCGTCGCATGGCCGATCTTGCCCACCGGTGCGAAATCCTTCAGCGTGTCGAAGGGCACCTTGGCGAAGACATGCGGGTTGATGACCAGGGTGCCGTCGAAGGCCAGCAGCAGCGTGTAGCCGTCGGGCGCGGCCTGCACCACCTGGCTGGTGCCGATGTTGCCGCTGGCGCCGGGCTTGTTGTCGACGATCACCTGCTGACCCAGGCGCCTGCCCAGGAAGTCGGCGATCAGCCGCCCGCTGGCATCGGTGACGCCGCCGGGCACGAAGGGCACGACCAGGCGGATCGGCTTGCTCGGATAGGCGTCCTGCGCCTGCGCGGGCAGCCAGGCGGCTGCGGCCAGCGTGATGGCGGCCAGCAGGCCGGCGCGTCGGGTGGGTTTCATGGTTGTCTCCAGTGAGGTTGTGAATGGATGGCAGTTGTCCGGGCCGCGACAGGCGAGACCCTATCGGCATGAGTCAGGCGCCACCGAGCGACCGCCGCGGAGCCGGCTTCGCCGGGCCGCTGGCGGTGCCCCCTGGGGGGAGGCGCCGAAGGCGCTTCGGGGGGGTCATTCCCCATCTGCCCAGCGGCGCTCGAAGGCGTGCACCTCGGGGAAGCCCATCAGCGTGGTGAGGTCGGCGAAGCGCATCAGCGGCTGCTGCAGGCCGGCCGAACTGCCCTGCTCGCGGATCGCCGCATACACCGCCTGCATCGCCTGCGTGGCGGCCAGCAGCGCGGTCACCGGAAAGATCGCCAGCCGGTAGCCGATGTCTTCCAGCAGCGCGCGCGACAGCACCGGCGTCAGGCCGCCGTCGACCATGTTGGCCAGCAGCGGCACGTCGAAGGCACGGCCGATGCGGCGCATCTCGTCCTCGCTCTCGGGCGACTCGACGAACAGGATGTCGGCACCGGCGCGTGCATAGGCCTCGGCACGGCGCAGCGCCTCGTCCAGGCCGAGCGTGGTGCGCGCATCGGTGCGCGCGATGATCAGAAAGTCGGGGCTGCGCCGCGAAGCCACCGCGACCTGGATCTTCTTCACCATGTCGGCCATCGGCAGCACGCGGCGGCCCGGCGTGTGGCCGCATTTCTTGGGCACCTCCTGGTCCTCGAGCTGGATGGCCTGCGCGCCGGCGGCCTCGTAGCCCTGCACGGTGTGCTGCACGTTGAGCAGGCCGCCGTAGCCGGTGTCGCCGTCGGCGATCAGCGGCGTGCGCGCCATGCCGGCCATCTGCCGCACGCGGCCGACCATGTCGGTGTAGGTGGCCAGGCCCGCATCGGGCAGGCCGAGGTGGCTGGCGACGGTGCCGAAGCCGGTCATGTAGAGGGCATCGAAGCCGAACGCATCGGCCATGCGCAGCGACACCATGTCGTGCACGCCGGGGGCGACGATGAGGCCGGGCTGCTGCAGGCGCTGGCGCAGGGAGAGGGGGGCCGGAGGCGTGGATGCAGGGTTGGTCATGCCGCGATCTTCGCATCGGCCGCCACCGCACGCGGCACACTCGCGGGATGACCCCGATCCGCATCGCCGCCTGGAGCGGCCCGCGCAACATCTCCACCGCGATGATGCGCGCCTGGGAGAACCGCCCCGACTGCATCGTCGTCGACGAGCCGCTGTATGCGCACTACCTGCAGGCCACGCAGCTGGACCACCCGGCGCGCGACGAGGTGATCGCCGCCGGCGACCCCGACTGGCGCCGCGTGGCCGCCTGGCTCACCGGCCCGGTGCCCGAAGGCCGTGCGATCTGGTACCAGAAGCACATGAGCCACCACCTGCTGCCGGGCATGGACACGGCCTGGGTGCGGCAGCTGACCAACGTCTTCCTCATCCGCGACCCGGCGCTGGTGGTGGCCAGCTACGTGAAGAGCCGCGCCCGCGTCGAGGCCGCGGACATCGGCCTGCTGCAGCAGGTGCAGCTGTTCGACGAGCTGGCGCAGGCCCTGGGCGAACTGCCACCGGTGATCGACGCCGAGCGCTTCCTGCAGGCGCCCGAGGCGCAGGGTCGCGCCTTGTGTCAGGCGTTGGGCGTGCCGTTCAGCGAGCGCATGCTGAGCTGGCCGCCCGGCCCGCGCGCCAGCGACGGCGTGTGGGCACCGCACTGGTATGCCGCGGTGTGGCAATCCACCGGCTTCGAGCCCTGGCGCGACAAGCGCGTGCCGCTGCCGGCCGACCTGGCCGCGGTGGCCGAGGCCTGCCGGCCGGCCTACGAGCGGCTGCTGGCGCACGCATTGGGCTGAGCGGCGCGGCGTCGCCTGCGCGTCAAATCGGCGCTCGCGCCGACCCGTCCAGCAGCGATACCGACAGCGCCAGCGCCTGCGCGGGCGACCAGGGCAGCGACTCCTGCCACCAGTGCTCGTACGTCGCCGGCGGCAGCGTGTGCCGCAGCGCCTGCGCCGCCTGCAGCCAGTCGCTGCGGTCGTCGGCGCTGACGGTCGTCAGGCTCAGGAAGCGTTCGTCACCGTAGCGTCCGGCGGATGCGGCCATCAAGCGCACCGCCGGCTCTTGTTCGCCGCGCGCGGCGTGCAGGTGGGCCAGCCAGCGGCAGTGCTGGACGGCGATGCGGGCCTCGCCCTCGGCCAGCAGGAGTTCCAGCGTGCGGTGTTCCAGCCTCAGCGCATGCTCGATGCGGCCGTCCGCCAGCTCGAAGCGGGCCCGCAGGTGGGTGGCGGTGGCCAGGCTGACGCTGTCATCGTGTTCCATCGCCACGGCCTCGCCCTGGTCGACATGGCGCCTGGCCTGCAGCGGGTCACCCCGGCGCGCGGCCAGCAGCGCCTGCTGGATCAGCGTCACGCCGGCCGTCCAGCGGTCGCCCACCGCCAGCAGGTGCTGCCGCGCCAGCGCCAATACCGGACCTGCCTCGGCATCGCGTCCGCCTTCCTGGGCCAGCCGCTTGCCCAGCCACCACGAGGCCAGTGCCGCGTCGCGCGGCGCGCCGAGCCGCTGCAGTTGCCGTTGACCCCGCCGCAGCAGTGCCAGCGCGGCCTCGGGGTCGAAGCAGGCCTTGCCCTGCTGGCACCAGGCCAGCGCCTCGGTGCGCGGGTCGCCGTCGGCGCCGGCCTGCTCGGCGGCCTGCTGCGCGCGCTGCGCGGCGCGGTCGAAGTCACACCGGTGGTTGGCCAGGTTGGCGCCGACGAGCAGCACGCGCGCTCGCCAGGGACCCGGGAGCGCGGCCAGGTCCAGGCGCCCGAACCAGGCTTCGCCGGACTCGGCATCGTTGTCGTAGTACCAGGCCTCCACCAGCCGCGTCACCAGGCGGGCCTGCAGCAGCCGGTCGCCGGATTCGTGGAAGGCCCAGCGCAGGGCCGCCCGCACGTTGCCACGTTCGGCACGGTACAGCGCCAAGGCCTGCAGCCGCTGGCCCTGCTCAAGGCGGTCTTGCAGCGACGCGAGCCAGTCCGCGACCCAGGCGGTGCGCACCTGCTCGCCATGCGCGCCCTCGTCCGACGCGGCCAGCGCCTCGAGCGCAAATTCGCGGATCGTCTCCAGCATCACGAAGCGGGGCTCGGCGCCGACGTCGGGCGCGCGCTGCACCAGGTGGTGCCGCAGCAGCCCTTCGAGCGCCTGCCAGGCCCCGGCGGCATCACCGGTCATCGCATCGGCCGCCGCCAGCGACCAGCCGCCCACGAAGACGCCGAGCCGACGGAACAGCATCCGCTCGCGTTCGTCCAGCAGGTCGTGGCTCCAGTCCAGCGCCTGCCGCAGGCTGCGGTGATGCGGCAGCGCATCGGCCGCGCCGCCGGTCAGCAGGTCCAGCCGCCGCTGCAGGCGCGCGGCCAGCACCGGCGGTGTCATCACGCGCAGTCGGGGGGCCACCAGTTCGATTGCCAGCGGCAGCCCGTCCAGGCGGCAGCAGATCTCGGCGGCGGCGCGCCGGTCGTCGTCACCGGCGTCGAGCGGGCGGCCGTGATGCGCCGCGCGCTCGGCAAACAGCGCCACCGCCGGTGACGCCAGGATCTGCTGCATCGAATCGCCGGCCGGCAGCGCCAGCGGCGGCACCGTGAACACGACCTCCTCGCGCAGATCCAGCCAGCCGCGGCTGGTGACCAGCATCTGCACGCCGGGCGCTGCCCGCAGCCACTCGGCGACCCAGCCTGCGGCACCGGGCAGGTGCTCCAGGTTGTCCAGCACCAGCAGCGCAGACTGCCGCCGCAGGCCGTCCAGCACCAGCGCCGCATGCTGCCGGCGCCGGCATCCTGCAGGCCAAGTGCGGCGGCGATGGCCGTCATCACACCGGCCTCGTCGCGCACCGGTGCCAGCATCACCACGTGCACGGCGCGCCGCGGGGCGATGCGCGCCGCCAGTTCCAGCGCCACCCGGGTCTTGCCCGACCCGCCCGGCCCCGTCAGCGTCAGCAGTCGGCACGCGGGATCCGCCAGCCGGATCATCAGGTCGTCGAGCAGGCTGTCGCGGCCGATCAGGGGCTGTGGGTCTGCGCCCGCCCCATCGGGCCGGCACAGGCCCGGCCCGCCCGTCTGCAGCGCCGCCGTGAAGCGATAGCCCCGCCCCGGCACGGTGACGATGGCATCGGCTCCCAGCAGCCGGCGCAGGGTGAAGACGGGACATGCAGGTTGCCTTCCTCGACCACCAGGCCCGGCCAGACGAGGTCCATCAACTCGTCCTTGGACACCACGCGCTCGTGGCGCTCGACCAGCGCCAGCAGCAGGTCGAAGGCACGCCCGCCCAACTTGGCGGGCGCGCCGCCGACCGTCAGCCGGCGCGCCTGCGTGTCAATGCAGGCCTGCCCAAGGCCCAGCGAAATCATGCGGGACATCATCGGCTCGGGTCCGAAGACCGCTCCTGGCCGTCAGCGACGGGTCGAGCGTAACAAAGCTGCCGCACGGCCCGGGCGCACCGCGTTAAGAACGATTAATCGCGCCGCCGGCACCCCTTAAGGACACGACCACGGGTGCCCGCAGACAGTGCATCCCATGGCCACCGTCGCACGCCCAACCGACCTCATCTTCGACCCGGCCACCCTGCGAATTGGAGGAGTACGCCCATGAACCCCTGTGTCGTTCGAACGGCCATGGCCGGCGCGCTGGTGGCCGCTGCCCTGGTGGCTTCGGTACCTGTCGCAGCGGCCGTGGTCCGCTTCGGCGGCGGCCCGCCGGTCGGCAGCCCGGGCTGCCAACCCGTCGGATTCGGCGACAGTTCGGCCACCAGTGCCGTGGGCGGCCGGGCGTACTGCGAATTCCAGTTTGGCGGCGGACCGCACGCCACCTTGTATGAGGCAAGCGCCGGCTTCGGATCGCTGGGCGCTGCGGTCACTGCCACGCTGTTTCCGTTGCCCGGCTTCACGCCGATGAACCTGGCAGACGCCGGTGCCGAATTCATCGCCGACTACGTCTTCTCGACAACCGGCAACGTTCCGGGCGGCGGCGGATTGCCGGGCGTGAAGATCGCCCTCGACTTCAGCGGAAGCCTTGGCGTCACCTCCACCAGCGGGTCTTCCAGCGCAGGGGTGCGGGTCGACGTGACGATGGCCGGCCAGACGCGCACGTTCTCGCAGGGCGTGCGCGGTGACGGCCGCACGTTCCAGTCGAACAGCTTCGCCAGCGGGCTGAACCTGCTGGCCCTGATCGGCGACACCGATGTCGACATCGACCTCGTCTCGGGCGACTTCTTCAACATCCCGCTGAACCGGCCCGTGTCGGTGGGCATCCGGCTGGGCACCCACGCCTACCTCGTGTCCGACGGGTCGGGTTTGCCGTCCACCGGCCGCGCCGAGTTCGGCTCGACGCTGACATTCGACGCCGACGGGCCGGTGTTCATCCTGCCGGCGGGCTACACCGTCAACGGCCCCGGGGTGGTCGACAACCGCTGGGTGGCCACGCCCAGGTTCGACGTGCCCGAACCCGGCGGACTGGCACTGGCCGGGCTGGCGCTGGCAGCGCTGGCCGGCAAGCGTCGACCGCGCCGGCATACACCCGCTTGACCACCCGGCAATCGAACGAGGAGCCCTCATGAACAGCACCGTGTTAGCCCACAACCAGCGCACCGCCACCGTCTGGAGTTCCGGCGGCCACGCCTACGACCGCATCAGCCGCGGCATCGCCGATTCGATCGAACATGCGGTGGTGCGGCTGGACCCGCAGCCGGGAGAGCGCATCCTCGACCTCGCCACCGGCACCGGATGGACCTCGCGCAGCCTGGCGCGGCGCGGTGCCGAGGTGGTCGGCGCCGACATCGCGGCCGACCTGCTGACCACCGCGCGCGAGCTGGCCGCACGCGAGCAGCTGCCCATCCGCTACGAGCTGGCCGATGCCGAGGCGCTGCCGTTCGAGAGCGGCCAGTTCGACGCGCTGGTCTCGACCTGCGGCGTCATGTTCGCCGGCAGGCCCGAGGCCGCCGCCGCCGAGATCGCGCGCGTGGTGCGGCCCGGCGGGCGCATCGCACTCACCACCTGGCTGCCCGACAGCAACGTCTTCAAGATGTTCCTGGTGATGAAGGCCTACATGCCTTCGCCACCGCAGCCGGCGCCGCCCTCGCCCTTCGAATGGGGAAAGGCCGAGCGCGTGGCCGAACTGCTGGGCGTGCCCTTCGAGTTGCGCTTCGAACCCGGCACCTCGATGTACCGCGAGCCCGACGGGCAGCACGCCTGGGAGGCTTTCGCCAACGGTTATGGACCGACGAAGATGCTGGCCGCAGCGCTCGACGCCGAGCGGCGTGCGGCGCTGCAGCGCGATTTCGTCGCCTTCCACGACGGCTTTGCCGACGAACTGGGGATCACGGTGCCGCGGGGTTACCTGGTGACGCTGGGGACACGCCGCTGAACGCGCCACGGGCGGGGGACCGACGGCCCCCTGCCGATGCATGCGGCGCGGTCAGTCCCCGTCGCCCCGGAACAGCCGCGGGTCGTCGCGGATGATCTGCGCGGTGCGCTCGAAATGCGCCTTCAGCAGCGCCACCGCCTCGTCGGCGCGGCCGGCGATGGCGGCTTCCAGCAGCCGCTGGTGTTCGGCCTTCACGCCGCGCGTCTTCAGCGCCCGCGGCGCGGCCACGCGGCGGTAGCGCTGGTGCTGGTCGGCCAGCTGGTCGCAGAAGGCCAGCAGCCAGCGCGAGCCGCAGCCGCCGATCAGCGCACGGTGGAAGGCGCGGTGCCGCGGCTCCCACTCGGGGTTGTCCTCGAAGCGGTCTTCGGCCAATGACCGCGGCGTGCGCGCCAGCCGGTGGTGCGCCAGCACCAGCGCCTCCTCCCAGTCGGTGGCGTGACGGGCGATCGACTCGCGCAGCGCGATCTCCTCCAGCCAGCAGCGCGTGCGCGTGATCTCGTCCAGGTCCGCGGCGCTGATCGGCGCCACCACGAAGCCGCGCTGCTCACGCCGCTCGACCAGTCCGTCGGCCACCAGGCGGTTGAGCGCCTCGCGCAGCGGCGTCTGGCTGGTGGCGTGACGCTCGCACAGGCCCTCGATGCCCAGCTTGCTGCCGGGTTCCAGCACGCCGGCCAGCACCTCGGTGCGCAGCTGGTCGTACAGGCTGGTGGCGCGCGTGGCGGTACCGGTGGCGGGAACGGACGTGCGGGACATGCTGCCGCGAAATGTACACAAGCCGGATCGGCGCCGTTTTCGATCTTCGATGCTGCCGATCGGCTTTTTATATATAAACTTGCGGTCTCTCGGCGCGCCGGGCCGCCGCCGACCGCAACCCCCACCCGACGGAGCACCCGACCCATGCGCTTTGCCACCCTCGTCCAACAGGGCCGCCCCCGCCTCGGCGTCGTCGATGGCGACCACTGGGTCGCAGTCGCCGACGACCTGCGCGCCGCGCTCGAAGCCGGCACCGACCTGCTGGCCGCCGGCCGCGCGGCGCTGGCGTCCAGCGCACCCCGCGTGCCGCTGGCCGGCCAGACCTACGCGCCGCTGGTGCCCGAGCCCGGCAAGACCATCTGCCTGGGCCTGAACTATTTCGACCACGCCAAGGAAGGCGGGCGCACCGAGAAGCCCGACTACCCCTGGTTCTTCTACCGCGGCAAGAGCTCGCTGATCGGCCATGGCCAGCCGGGTGTGGTGCCCAAGGTGTCGTCGAAATTCGACTACGAGGCCGAGATGGCGGTGGTGATCGGCCGCAAGGTGCCGCGCCACGTGTCGCAGGCCGACGCGCTGCCCTATGTCTTCGGCTACGCCTGCTTCAACGACATGTCGGTGCGCGACTACCAGAAGCGCACCGGCCAGTGGACGATCGGCAAGAATTTCGACGCCACCGGCGGCTTCGGCCCGGTGCTGGTGACCGCCGACGAACTGCCGCCCGGCGCCGTGGGCCTGCGCATCCAGAGCCGCCTCAACGGCCAGGTGATGCAGGACGCCAACACCTCCGACATGATCTTCAGCGTCGCCGAGACGATCGCGCTGCTGGCCGAGTGCCTGACCCTGGAACCCGGCGACGTGATCGTGATGGGCACGCCCGCGGGCGTGGGCCAGGCGCGCACGCCGCCGGTGTGGATGAAGGCCGGCGACACCATCGAGATTCAGATCGAGCGCATCGGCACCCTGTCCAACCCGATCGTCGCCGAGGGCTGAGCGCGCGCGGCCGCCGCGGCCAGCCAGCTGGCTAGCGGCCCTGCCCGCCGCGCCCCAGCAGCGCCCACAGGAGGATCGCGCCGAAGGTCGCGGTGCCGATGCCGCCGAGCGCGAAGTCGCCGATCTTCAGCGTGTAGTCGCCCGTGCCCAGCACCAGCGTGATGGCCGCCACCACCAGGTTGCGGTTGTCCGAGAAGTCGACCCGGTTGTCGACCCAGATCTTGGCGCCGGCCACCGCGATGAGGCCGAAGACGACGATGCTCACGCCGCCCATCACCGCCAGCGGGATGGCCTGGATGAGGGCGCCGAATTTGGGGCTGAAGCCCAGCAGGATGGCGATCAGCGCCGCCACCACGAACATCGCGGTGCTGTAGATCCGGGTCGCCGCCATGACGCCGATATTCTCGGCATAGGTGGTGACGCCGGTGCCGCCCGAGGCGCCCGAGACCATGGTCGCGATGCCGTCGCCGACGAAGGCGCGGCCCATGTAGCGGTCGAGGTCGCGGCCGGTCATCGCGCTCACCGCCTTGATATGGCCAAGGTTCTCGGCCACCAGGATGATGGCCACCGGCGCGATCAGCAGCATGGCATTGGCGCTGAAGACCGGCGCGGTGAAGGCGGGTGCGCCGAACCAGGCGGCATTGGCGATGCCCGAGCCATCGATCGGCTTGCCCAGGCCCAGGCCGTTGGTGAGGATGGCGTACACGACGCTGGCGACGATCAGGCCCACCAGGATCAGCAGCCGCTGCGTCATGCCGCGCGTGAAGACCGCGACGCCGGCCACGCAGACGAAGGTCACGCCCTGCATCCAGGCGTCGAAGGGCGTGGGCGCCATGTTCTTGATCGGGATGCCGGCCAGGTTGAGGCCGATCACCGCCACCACGGCGCCGGTGACCACCGGCGGCATCAGCGCCTCGATCCACCTGGTGCCGGTGGCCATGACCACCGCGCCGATCAGCGTGTAGAGCGCCCCGCAGGCGATGATGCCGCCCAGCGCCACGCCCAGGTTGGCATTGGCGCCCTTGCCGGCATAGCCGGTGGCGGCGATGACGACGCCGATGAAGGCGAAGCTCGAGCCCAGGTAGCTGGGCACCTGGCCGCCGACGATGACGAAGAAGATCAGCGTGCCGATGCCGCTCATCAGGATGGCGACATTGGGGTCGAAGCCCATCAGCAGCGGCGCCAGCACGGTGGCGCCGAACATCGCGATCACGTGCTGCACGCCCATCGCCGCGGTCTGCGGCCAGGGCAGCCGCTCGTCGGGTGCGACGACGGCGCCGGGCGCGGGGCGCACCTCGCGCCAGCTGAATATCGAGCTCATGCCGGATCCTCCTCGTGTTGATGGCCTTGCCGGCCCCTCGGGCGCAGAGTGTAGGAGGCTGCAAGCCGCGGCCGGCGCACCTACGGGGTGTCGGCAAACAGCAGGTTCTCGATCACCGGGCGGCGGCAGCCCAGGCGCTGCGCCAGGTCGATCACCACGGCGACGATCTCGGGGTTGGACCGTCCGCTGCAGGCGGCCACGAAACGGTCGCGGCCATGCGCCTCGTAGCGACCCGCGTCATCCAGCAGTTCCGACAGGTCCAGCGGCACGCCGTCCAGCGTGTGCGGACGAAGGCCCCAGGACTGCAGCTCGCGCAAAAAGGCGGACGGCGACTGCCCCGCCTCCAGCATCGACGCGGGACAGTATTCGCTGACGACGCGCGGGCGCGGCGGCGTCGACAGCAGTGCACGCCCACCGCGCAGCACCTCGGGCTCGTAGCCTTCGACATCGATCTTGACCAGCCGCACGGTGCCCGGTGCGAGCAGATCGTCCAGGCGCCGCACCGGCACCACCACGGCCGGCCCTTCGCAGCACACGGACGCATACAGCCTGTGCATGCCGCCGTTGTGGGCGGTGGTGTGCAGCAGCGCCTGGCCGGTCTCGGCGCCCAGCGCCACCGCGTGCGGCACGATGCAGGACAGGCCGTTGGCCTGCGCATTGGCCAGCAGCAGGCGGTGGTTGAAGGGCTCGGGCTCGAAGGCATGCACGGTGCCGGCCGGGCCCACCCGCCGCGCCAGGTGCAGGCTGAACCAGCCGATGTTGGCGCCGATGTCGAGCACCGTGTCGCCAGCGCCGACCAGGCGCAACAAGGCCGCCAGCACCTCGGGCTCGAACGCCTGGCCGGCTGCCAGACCCAGGCTGTCCTGCGCGTCGATCTGCAGCGTGAAGCCGTCGCGGTGCACCGTGCGCGACACGGGATCCGCGCCGCCCGCCTCCTGGTTGGCTGCCTTCATGGGCGCTCCGGCGCAACCGCCTCGCCGTAGTCGTACAAGGCCTCCAGCAGCGCCTGCTGGCGGTCGTCGGCGCTCTCGGCGAGGTCGTCGATGGCCTGGAAGAACTGCTGCAGCGTGGTGGCGCCGCCGGCCCCTTCGTGCAGGCGTGCGGCGCAGTGCCGCTGCCAGCGCACTCGATCCTCGTCGCTCAGCGTGTCGGGGAAATTGCGCGCGCGATAGCGCAACAGCAACTCGTCGAGCCGGCCGTCCGCGAAGGCGGGACGGCGTTCGGCCAGCGCCTGCGGCGACAGCTCGCGCAGCCGCTGCAGCGTGCGCCGGTCCTCGTGGCCGACAAAGCCGCCGTACAGGTCCTCGTCGACATCGACCTCGCCCACCGGCGCGGCACGCGTGAAGACCGCCGGCCACAGGTGGGCGACGGCATCGGTCACGGTGACCGCATGCTGCGCGTGACGCTCCGCCGCGGCCAGGTCGATGGCCCAGCGGTCGGCGGCCGCCTCGATGAGCTTGCGGCTGGACACCACGACCGGGCTCTTGTTGACGTGGATGGTCTTGATGGGCAGCCGCTGCACCCCGTCGGGCAGTTCATCCTGCTTCACATACAGGCGCTGACGCACCGTCTCGGCATCCAGGCTGGCCAGCTGCGACGGGTCCTGCGAGAGGTCCCAGACGATGACCTCGTTCTGGTTGGTCGGGTGCCGCGCCAGCGGCCACACCACCGCCATGCAGCCGCGCTCCACCGGGTACATGCCGCTCAGGTGCAGGAAGGGCCGACCCACGCCCATCTCGGCGCGCACGGCCTGCTTGTCGCGCAGCTTGAGGCAGAAGTCCCACAGCCGCGGCTGGCGCGCCTTCACCAGCTGCGCCATCGCGATGGTGGCGCGCACGTCGGACAGCGCGTCGTGCGCGGCCTCGTGCACGAGGTCGTTGGCCGCGGTCAGGTGTTCGAGCTTGAACGAGGGCCGGCCGTCTTCGTGCGTGGGCCATTCGATGCCCTCGGGCCGCAGCGCCCAGGTGCAGCGCAACACGTCCAGCAGGTCCCAGCGGCTGCAGCCGTTCTGCCACTCGCGCGCATACGGATCGATGAGGTTGCGCCAGAAGAGGAAGCGCGTGACCTCGTCGTCGAAGCGGATGCTGTTGTAGCCGACACCGATGGTGCCGGGCGCGCCCAGCTCGGCCTCGATGGCGGCGGCGAAGGCATGCTCGGGCACACCCTGCTGCAGGCATTGCTGCGGCAGGATGCCGGTCAGCAGGCAGGCCTCGGGGTCGGGCAGGAAGTCGGGTGCCGGCCGGCAGAACTGCATCACCGGATCGCCGATGATGCGCAGCTCGATGTCGGTGCGCAGCCCGGCAAACTGCGCCGGTCGGTCGCGGCGCGGCACGCGGCCGAAGGTCTCGTAGTCGTGCCAGAAGAAGGTGGTGGCGGGCATGGCGGCACGATACGCCATGGCCGCCGCCGCCGGCGCCGGCGCTGCGGCCTACTTCTTCTTCGGCGCCGCCTTGCCGCCGCCCTGCTGCAGCGCCTCGGCCATGCCCAGCAGCACGCCGCTGACCATGGCGGAATAACTCTCGGCCATCGCCTGCGCGGCCTTCAGGCTGGCGGCGCGCGACGTGCGCACCGCGGCCTGCATGTCGTCCATCAGCTTCTCGGCGGTGGCGCTGGCGCGGCTGCCGGAGGCGGTGCCGCCGGCCTGCATCTTCTCGAGCACCGGCGCCCACCCGGCGGCCATCTGCTCGCCGGCGCTGCCGGCGGCCTTGCGCACCGTATTCATCAGCGTGTCCTCGAACTTCTCGAGGTCGCCCAGCGCCTTGCTGAGGTGCTTGTCGCGCAGGTCGGCGCCCTGCGCCACCAGCTGGCTGAGCGCGACACGGTTGGCCTCCACCGCCTTCAGCAGCGCGTCGTCCATGCCGGCCACGGCCTTGTCGATCAGGTCTTCGGCATCGGCGGCGGGCAGCGCATTCTTCATCACGCCGGCATTGACGGCGTCGGTCACGCCCTTGAGCGCGCCGCGGATGTTCTTCAGCGTCAGCTCCCGCCCCTGCAGCGCCTGCAGCGTGGCGCCGCTGACCGCCTTGCGCAGCTGCTCACCCTGCTGGGCGGTGGCGGTCTGGAACTGGGCGATCAGGGCATCGGCGTCGATCAGGGGTTTGACCATGCTGTCTCCTCGTGCCTCGGGCGGCGGGTTGTGGTGATGCCAATGCTGGCAGCTTCAGCGCCGTCGGGCAAGCCATGGCCGGCAGGGGCATCAGTGCAGCACCAGCAGCGGCGTCTTGCAGCGCGACAGCACGTTCTTGGTGTGCGAGCCGAACAGCAGTTCGCCGAAAGCGCCGCGCCCATGCGTGACCATCACGATGAGGTCGCAATCGAATTCGGCGGCCGCCTTGACGATGGCGTCATCGACGCTGTCGTTGCGCTGGAACTTGCCGTCGAAGGGCACGCCGTATTCGGCGGCCTTGGCGGCAAAGCGGTGCAGCACCTCGCGCGCATGTTCCTCGGTGCGCGCCTGATGGGCGTCGGTCTCGCGCTGGTAGGCGGTGACGTTGGCGCTCATCGTCGGCAGCGGCGGCATCGGCTCGGCGACAAAGCCGGTGACGCGGGCGCCGAGCTTGCGCGCCAGCTCCAGGCTGGACTGCGCGGCGCGTTCCGACAGTTCGGTACCGTCGACGGGGACGAGAAGGTGCTTGAACATGGTTGCTCTTCCGGTGGGTTGAATCTGTCGCGTGCCGAATGCGGCCACGCGCTGGCATCGACTGTAGGGCGTCACCGCCCTCCCGGGTTGACTCGCATCAAGGCGCTGCCCACCCAGCCCGCGTGTCGTCCAGGTCGGCCTGCAGCTTGACGAAGGCCTCCTGCGTGCGCAGGACGCCGCCGACACCACTGCGCGCATCGCTGGCGCCGGCGTAGATGACGGTACCGGTGGACAGCCGCCAGCTCCAGGTCAGCGACGCGGTGCGCCCGCGCTGCAGCTGCTGGGCCGGCTGGCCGTCGCTGCCGCGCGCCAGCCCGGTGCGCTGCACGATGGCGCGCAGGTGGCTGCGCGGGCCCAGGTGCCACACCGCCAGCAGGTTGAACAGGCGCTCGTCGTAGACGCGCCGGCCGCCCGCGCGCAGCCACGAGCTCGACCAGCTCGGCTCCAGTTCCAGCCGCGGCAGCAGGCGCAGCGTGGCCGTGGTCGTCCAGCGCAGGCCGGGGCGCAGGCGTTCGTCCTGCGTATCGGCCAGGCGGCCGATGCTGAGCTGGGTATTCAGCAGCGGGAACCAGCTCGCCGGCGTGAAGACCAGCCCGCTGGCCAGGTAGCGCTGCGCCAGCAGCGGTCCGGTCGGCGTGGCGCGCAGCTGCGACAGCGCGTGCAGCTCCAGCCACCAGTCGACGTTGTGCGCCGCCGTCGCCCACAGGCCCGGGAAGACCTGCTGCTCGACGGTGCGGCCGCCGTCGCGGGTTTCGGTGCGCTGCGCGCTGAGGTTGAGCCAGAACTCGTGGAAGGGCCCGACACCCCGCCAGCCGCGGCCCTCGAAAAGCGCGAGCTTGCGCACCCCGGCCTGGCTGACGAAGCCGCTGTCGTGGCGAAAGCCGTCGCCGATGTCCTCCAGCGTGAGGGTCGACTCGCCGCCGTCGACATTGCGGTTCAGGCGCACGAACAGTCGCTCGCCGTCGCGCGCGGCGCCCGCGCGCAGGCCGCCCTGTCCGTCGGGCAGCGCGGTGCTGCGTGCATGCAGCCACTGCGCCCGCAGCCGCCAGGCGTCGTCGATCGTCCACAGCAGGTCGGGGCCGAGCACGGTGTTGTCGCCGCGCCCGCCTTCGTAGCGGCGCGCGGCCAGCACGCCGCCCCACTGCAGCGCGCCCTCGTCGCTGCGCGCACGCGCGGCCAGCGTGCGCGAGCCGGGCTGCGGCGCCGCGTCGGTGCCAAAAGCGCCGGGCAGCAGCACCAGGCCGCCGCCGCGGTCGTCGATGGCGAAGGCGCTGCCGGCCACGCGGCGCCCGCGCCAGGTGGCGCGCAGGCCCGCGCGCGGCGCGGTGAAGCTGCGCGTATAGAAGGCGTCGGTCGGCGTGCGCAGCAGGTCGGCCGATTCGAAGAAGAAGGGCCGCTTCTCGGCAATCGAGAGCGCGAAGCGCGTATTGCCCGCGAGCTGCGGCACGTCCAGCGCCACCTGCGAGAAATCGGGCTCGAGGGTGCCGTCGATCACCAGCTCGGCGCGCGGGCGCCATTTGACGTCCAGGCTGGCGTCGACGGCATGGTCGTTGCCGCGCGTGCCGTCGTGCTGGCGCGTATGCGCGCGGCGCAGCGTGAGGCTGGGCCGCAGCGTCAGGAAGGCATGCTGCTCGGGCAGCTGCATGCCCTGCAGCGGCTGCATCGCGGCGATGAAGCTCGACGCCTCGCGCGGCACCGGCACCGAGGTGATGAGGTGGAAGCTCTCGCGCGGCAGCCGGCGCGCGACCATGATGCGCCAGCGGTCCTGCTCGCCCTCGGCAAAGCGCAGGCTGGCCAGCGGCAGGCGCAGCACCGCGGTCCAGCCCTGCGGGTGCGCGGCGACGGCGGCGTCCCAGTCGAAATCGGGCGCGAAATCCTCGCTGTCGTCGGACGCGGTGTGCAGGCCGTCGGCGCGGCTGCCGGCGGCATTGACGCGGAAGAACTGCGCCGAGCGCCGGCTGCCGATGGGGTCGAGGTAGACGACCACGAAATCCTGCGTGCGGTTGACCTGGTCGTCGCGCACCAGCGGGCGGCGCATGCGCCCGGGCTCGGTCTCCAGCGCGGTGATGCCGACATAGACGGCACGCGTGTCGTACAGCACCTGCACGCGCGTGGCCTGCGGCGGCGGCGCGCCGAACTGCGGGTCGCGTTCGACGAAGCGGTCGTAGACCGGCGCGCGCGCCCAGGCCGGGTGGTCGAGCCGGCCGTCGAGCCGGATGCGCTCGCCGGCCGCCAGCGGCACCGCGCGCATCGGCTCGGCCTCCTGGGCCCTGGCACCGGCGGCGACGATCAGCAGGGCGGCACCCCACAGCGCGGTCAAGGCATGGCGCAGCGACATGGCGCGCGATGCTAAAGGCCCTGAAGGCCCAGCGCCGATAATCGCTCTCCCTTGTTCGTGGAGCCCACCGAGATGACCCGCGTCTACAACTTCAGCGCCGGCCCCGCGGCCCTGCCCGAGCCGGTGCTGCGCCAGGCGGCCGAGGAGATGCTGGACTGGCAAGGCGCGGGCATGTCGGTGATGGAGATGAGCCACCGCGGGCCGGAATTCATGTCCATCCACGCGCAGGCGCAGGCCGACCTGCGCCGGCTGCTGGCCATTCCCGCGAACTACAAGGTCCTCTTCATGCAGGGCGGCGCCATCGCCGAGAACGCCATCGTGCCGATGAACATGATGCGCGGCCATGCCGGCGCCGACTACATCGACACCGGCGCCTGGAGCCAGCGCTCGATCGCCGAGGCGCGCAAATATGGCCGCATCAATGTCGCCGCCAGCAGCGCCGATACGCAGTACACGACGATCCCGCCGCGCGAGCGCTGGCAGCTCGACCCGCAGGCGGCCTACGTCCACATCTGCAGCAACGAGACCATCGGCGGCGTGCAGTACCACTGGACGCCCGGCGTGGGCGACGTGCCGCTGGTGGCCGATGTCTCCAGCGACATCCTGTCGCGGCCGCTCGACGTGTCGAAATATGGCCTGCTCTACGGCGGCGCGCAAAAGAATATCGGCCCCGCGGGCCTGACCATCGTCATCGTGCGCGAAGACCTGCTGGGCAAAGCCCACCCGCTGACGCCCGACGCCTTCAACTATGCGCTGCAGGCCGAGGCCGACAGCATGCTCAATACGCCGCCCACCTATGCGATCTATGTCGCCGGGCTGGTCTTCCAGTGGCTCCAGGCCCAGGGCGGGCTGGCGGCGATGGCCGAGCGCAACCGCGCCAAGGCCGCGCTGCTCTACGACTACCTCGACAGCACGGCCTTCTACCGCGCGCCGGTGGCACCCGACTGCCGATCGCTGATGAACGTGCCCTTCAAGCTGCACGATCCGGCGCTCGACGCCGCGTTCCTGAAAGGCGCCGAGGCCGCCGGGCTCAAGCAGCTGAAGGGCCACCGCATCGTCGGCGGCATGCGCGCCTCGATCTACAACGCGATGCCGGTCGAGGGCGTGCAGGCACTGGTGGCCTACATGAAGGACTTCGAGCAGCGCCACGGCTGATGCGCGAGCTGTTCGACCTCGACCCCGGCCTGGTCTTCCTCAACCACGGCTCCTACGGCGCCTGCCCGCGGCCGGTGCGCGAGGCCTTGCGTGCCTGGCAGGATCAGATGGAACGCAACCCGGTCGAATTTCTCGGCCGCCGCTCGGCCGCACTGCTGCGCGCGGCACGCGAACAGCTGGCCGGCTTCGTCGGCGCACAGGCCGACCACCTGGTCTTCGTGCCCAATGCCACCACCGGCGTCAATATCGTCGCGCGCTCGCTGGCGCTGCAGCCGGGCGACGAGGTGCTGGGCACGACGCTGGAATATGGCGCCTGCGACGCCACCTGGCAGTTTGTCTGCGCGCAGCAAGGGGCTGCGTACCGGCGCGCGGCCATTGCACTGCCGCTGGACGACCAGGCTTTCGTCGATGCGGTGATGGCGGCGGTGACGCCTCGCACCAGGCTGGTCTTCGTCAGCCATGTCGCATCGACCACCGCGCTGGTGCTGCCGTTGGCGGCACTGGTCGACGCCGCGCACGCGCGCGGCCTGCCGGTGCTGGTGGACGGCGCCCATGCGCCGGGGCAGCTCGACCTCGATCTCGATGCGCTGGGCGCCGACTTCTACACCGGCAATGGCCACAAATGGCTGTGCGGTCCCAAGGGCACGGCCTTCCTGCATGCGCGGCCCGAGCATCACGAGCGGCTGCACGCCACCGTCACCAGCTGGGGCTATGTGGCCGGCAACGGCGGCCACACCGGGTTCGACGCCTATACCGGCCGCAGCGTCTTCGAGCGCCGGCTGCAGTGGCAGGGCACGCGCGACATCACCGGCTGCCTGGCGCTGGGGGCAGCCATCGATTTCCACCACCAGCACCTGACGCCCGAAGTGCGCAGCGCCTGCCACCACCAGGCGGTGGCGCTGATGCACGAACTGGCCGGTCATTTCGGGCTGCCGGTGATCGGCAGCGATGCGCACTTTGCGCAGATGGCGCCGATCCCGGTGCCCGCATGCGATGCCGAGGCGCTGCGCACGCGGCTGTTCGAGCAGCACCACATCGAGGTGCCGGTGACGCAGCACGAGGGCCGCACCTTCGTGCGCGTCTCGGTGCAGGGCTACAACACGCGCGCCGAGCTCGAGGCGCTGGCGGCGGCGCTGCACCAGGCCTTTGCCCATGGATGAAGTCGATGTCATCGTGATCGGCGCCGGCGTCGTCGGCCTGGCGATCGCCCGCGCGCTGGCGCTGCAGGGGCGTTCGGTGATCATCCTGGAAGCGGCCACCGCCTACGGCACCGGCACCAGCAGCCGCAACAGCGAGGTCGTGCACGCGGGGCTGTACCACCCGCCCGGCAGCCTGAAGGCGCGGCTGTGCGTGCGCGGGCGCGAACGGCTCCATGCCTACTGCGCCGACCGCGGCGTGGGCGTGCGCGGCTGCGGCAAGCTGCTGGTGGCCACGCGCGACGACGATGTGCCGAAGCTCGAGGTCATCCGCACGCGCGCCATCGCCTGCGGCGTGCACGACCTGCAGCCGCTGACGCGCGCGCAGGCGCTGGCGCTGGAGCCCGAACTGCAGGTGGCGGCTGCGCTGTGGTCGCCCTCCAGCGGCATCGTCGACAGCCATGGCCTGATGACCGCGCTGCTGGGCGATGCGCAGAATGCGGACGCGCTGCTGGCGGTGGCCAGCCCCTTCGTCGCCGCACAGCCTGCGGGCAACGGCTGGCGCGTGCAGACCGGCGGCGACGAGGCTTTCGAGCTGGATGCACGCTGGCTGGTCAACAGCGCCGGCCTGCAGGCGCAGGCGGTGGCGGCGGCGATGCAGGGCTTTCCGGCCGCCGCCATCCCGCCGCGGCGGCTGGCCAAGGGCCACTATTTTTCGCTCGCCGGTCGCGCGCCCTTCCAGCACCTGATCTATCCGATGCCGGTGGATGGCGGCCTGGGCGTGCACCTGACGCTGGACCTGGGCGGCCAGGCGCGTTTCGGGCCCGATGTCGAATGGCTGCCGGCGGACATCACCGACGCGGCCATCGACTACGCCGTCGACCCCGCGCGCCAGGCCGCCTTCGAGGCCGAGGTGCGCCACTACTGGCCGCGCCTGCCCGCCGGCAGCCTGCAGCCGGCCTACAGCGGCGTGCGCCCCAAGCTCAGCGGACCGGGCGAGCCGGCGGCTGACTTCCACATCGCCGGCCCGGTGGCGCATGGCGTGGCCGGCGTCGTGCAGCTGTTCGGCATCGAATCGCCGGGCCTGACCGCTTGCCTGGCGATCGCCGAAGACGTGGCGGGTCTGGTCGATGCCGCCTGAGACAATCGGTGCATGTCCGATTCGCTCATCCTCACCCTCTCCGGCCCCGACCGCACCGGCATCGTGCACGCCGTCACCGGCGTGCTGGCCACGCATGGCGGCAACATCACCGACGCCGCGCAGTTCAACGACCAGAGCACCGGCCAGTTCTTCATGCGCGTGCAGTTCAGCCTGCAGGTGCAGGCCGCGGCGACGGTGCGCAACGCGCTCGGCGAACTGGCCGCCGGCATGGGCCTGAAGTGGCAGATCCACGAGGCCCGGGCCCGCATGCGCACGGTGCTGATGGTCAGCAGGCTGGGCCACTGCCTGAACGACCTGCTGTTCCGCCACAAGAGCCAGTCGCTGCCGCTGGACATCCGCGCCGTGGTTTCCAACCACCGCGACTATTACCAGCTGGCCGCCAGCTACGACATCCCCTTCCACCACATCCCGGTGACGCCAGCAACCAAGCCGCAGGCGGAGGGCAAGCTGCTGGAGATCGTCGAGCAGGAGCAGGCCGAACTGGTGGTGCTGGCGCGCTACATGCAGGTGCTGAGCAATCACTTGTGCCGCGCACTGGCCGGCCGCGCGATCAACATCCACCACAGCTTCCTGCCCAGCTTCAAGGGTGCCAAGCCCTACCACCAGGCGCATGACCGCGGCGTGAAGATCATCGGCGCCACCGCACACTACGTCACCGCCGACCTCGACGAGGGCCCGATCATCGAGCAGGACATCGCCCGCGTCGACCATGCCTGCGACCCCGAGCAGCTCACACACATCGGCCGCGACGTCGAATGCGCGGTGCTGGCGCGCGCGGTGACCTGGCATGCGCAGCACCGCGTGCTGGTCAACGGGCACAAGACGGTGGTCTTCCGCTGACGACAGGTCGCCCCACATTCGCGGGGTGCGGGAAGTCCCGCGGCATATGACCGGTCAAACCATGTCACTTGACACGATCCGGTCATCGACCGATCGGCACAATGGGCTCCGTCACTGGCGAGAACCGACCGCAGCAATGGGCGGAGTACCGGAACCCGTACCCGGCGCCAGCACCCGTCGGGCCGCAAGGCCTGTCCGGTAGCCACAAGGGCCACCCGTGAAACGGTGGCCCTTTGCTTTGACAGGGCCCGCGCCTTTGCGACGGATCAAACGCTGGCCGTGCTGCGCAGGCACAGAATGCCCCGCAGACACTGGGCCGCAAGGCCGGCCCGCGCAGGTGGGCCCGATGCATCGACAAACGATGGGCAGGTCACGACCGACACGCTGCGGCAGCGTACTGCACCGCTGCGCGTTGCCGCGTGCGCGCTGGGCGCTGGCGGCGATCGCCCTGCTGATCACCGGCTGCGTCACGGTCGATCTGCCGTCGATCGCCCATGTGCATGTCGGTCACGCGATCACGGGCTGGAACGACACGCCCGGCGGCCGCGGCCTGTGCGACGTGGCGCAGAACGAAGCGGCCGTGGCCAGCGAACATGCCGCCTTCGCCGTGGAGGGCGCGCGCGACCCCCAGGCCGTGCGCTTGCACCTGGGCCATGTGCTGCACGCCGTCGACCCGACGCGCGAGCCCGTCGGCCCGGGCACCGGTTATGGCCTGCTGAAGGCGCTGGACGGCTGCATCGACCACCTGGGGTTTGCCGCCGACGTGCGCGATGCCAGCCCCAACCTGAAGGCGGGCGTGCCGACGCTGGTGGCCACGCTGCAGCCCCTGGGCCGCGAGGTGCGCACCATCGCCGCGCTGGCCGCCGATGCGCGCCGCTCGCCCGATGCAGCGCTGGCGCTGGCCTATGCGCAGGACGTGCGCCAGCGCTGCGACCGCCTGCTCGTCACGCTGGTGCAGGCCCGGCAGCGCCTGGACGCCCTGCTGGCCGCCGAACAGCCGCCCTACCGGCCGGTGGCCCGGCACTACCTGTTCGGCATCATCCGGCTGCCCTCGGGCGACTGGGCCTGGGCCAGCGCCGGGCAGCGCGCCGACGGTTATGCCCCTCACCATTGATCGCGCCATGGCATCGCGGCTGACACGGTGGATCGCGATCGGCGGCGCCGTCATCATGGCGGCCGGCGCCGGCCCGGGCGTGCAGGCGCAGGGCGCGGGTGAAGGGCTCGCTGCCTGCCAGGCGGCGGGCGCGCCGAGCCCGGCCTGCCGCGACGCGCTGTCTGCCGCCGGCGGGGACGCCGTGCTGGCGGTGGTCGAACGCTGGGTGCAGGCGCGGCGATATGCCGATGCGCGCGAAGCGCTCGAGCAGCTGCGCCGCCGCGAGCCCTGGAACCGGCGCGCGCAGCAGCAGTTGCACGAGGTGGCCAGTCTGGACGACGAGGCGGCATGGGCCGCCCGGCGCGCCGCCGCCAGCGCATCGGCCCCCGAGCTCGAACTGACGCTGGCCGAGACGCGCTGCACGCGGCTGTCGGGCGAACAGGCGCTGGCGGCATGCGACCAGGTGCTGGCCGCGCGGCCGCAGGACGTGCGCATGCAGACGGCGCGCGGCGACCTGCTGCTGACGCTGGGCCGGCCGGCGCAGGCGCTGGCGGCCTACCGCGCCGCGGCCACGCGCGAGCCCGCCGCCGCGCTGCAGCAGAAGATCGCCATCGCCGAGGCCGCGGCGCGGCCGGCCGGCCCGGCCGTGGCGGCGGCGCCGCGTGCCGATGCCACGCCGTCGCTCGACGCAGCGGCCTTCGGGCGCTACCACGCGCTCGTCATCGGCATCGACGCCTACCGCCACCTCGACCGCCTGAAGACGGCGGTGCACGATGCGCGCACCATCGGCACCCTGCTGCGCAGCACCTACGGCTTCGAGGTCCGGCTGCTGGCCGAGGCCTCGCGCGCCGACATCGTCGAGGCGCTGGACGACTACCGCAACCGGCTCGAGCCGCAGGACAACCTGCTGATCTACTACGCCGGCCACGGCTGGCTCGATACCGAGGCCGACAAGGGCTTCTGGCTACCGGCGGACGCCCACCCCGACAAGCGCACGCAGTGGGTGTCCAACGACACCGTGCGCGATGCGCTGCGTGCGCTGAAGGCCAAGCATGTGCTGGTGGTGGCCGACAGCTGCTTCTCGGGCACGCTGACACGCGGCGCCACGGCGGCCGGTGCGCAGCGTGGCCGCGACTACCTCGAACGCATGGCGCGGCTGAAGGCGCGCCAGGTGCTCACCTCGGGCGGGCTCGAACCGGTGGCCGATTCATCGGGCAGCGGGCATTCGCCCTTCGCCGCGGCGCTGATCCAGACGCTGACCGCCAACCGCGGCGTGCTCGACGCCACCTCGCTGTTCGGCGAGCTGCGGCGCCCGGTGGCGCTGAATTCGGAACAGGTGCCGCAGTTTGCCGATATCCGCCTGGTCGGCCACCAGGGCGGCGATTTCCTGTTCGTGCGCCACGAGCGGCACTGAAACGGGGCCGGCCGGTCGCCGGCGCGCGGTGCCAGGGATCAGGCGTATTGCGACACCGAATCGGCCAGGGCGTGCCAGTGCTGCAGGTCGCGCAGCGTGATGCGGCCTTCGCCGGGGTCGGGCAGCGCCGGGCGCCAGCCGTCGCGGCGGTGCAGCCCCGGGCCGATGGCCACCGCGCCTTCGAGCGTGGCGCCTTCGAAATAGGCGCTGAGCGTCACCAGCACCGGCACATGGGCGGCGCGCGCCGCGGCCACGCCGCCGGGTGAATCCTCGAGCGCCAGTGCCTCGAGCGGACCCAGGCGCAGCCGCTGCAGCGCGCGCTCGAAGACCTCGGGGTCGGGTTTCTTGCGCTGCACGTCCTCGCCGCAGACCACGGCATCGAAGCGCCCGGCCCAGCGCGGACCGAAATGCGCACCGAGCAGCGCATCGACATTGCTGCGGCTGGTGGTGGTGGTGATGGCCATGCGCACACCGTCGGCGGCGCCCTCGTCGAGGAGTTCGCGCACGCCGGGGCGCAGGGGCATGCCCTGCCGCACCAGCTGCGCATAGTGCGCGTTCTTGCGCGCATGCAGCTCGGCCGCCAGCGCCTCGCGCTGCTGCGACAGCGCCGGCGCATCGCTGCGCGACTGCATGTCGTGCAGCAGCCGCTCGCGCCCGCCGGTGATGGCCAGCAGGCGGCCGTAGTGCACCTCGTCCCATCGCCAGGGCAGGCCCAGGGCCTCGAAGGCGAGGTTGAAGGCCACGCGGTGGCCGTCGCGCTCGGTCTCGGCCAGCGTGCCGTCGACGTCCCACAGCAGCGCCTTCATCCCGCGATCTCCTCGGCCTGCGGCTGCAGCACGCCGCGCACGGTGGCGGCCAGCCGCTCGGGCGTGAAGCCGAAATGCTCGAACAGCGCCGGCGCCGGGGCCGACTCGCCGAAGCGGTCCAGCCCCAGCGTAGCCGCGCAGCCATAGGCGCCCCAGCCGCGCGTGACGCCGGCCTCGACGCCGATGCGCGGCAGCCCGCGGCCCAGCACCTCGGCGCGCCATGCCGGTGGCTGGCGGTCGAAGACGGTGGTGCTGGGCAGCGAGACCACGCGCACCGGCAGTCCTTGCGCGTCCAGCAGTTGCTGCGCGGCCATCGCCAGCGCCACCTCCGAGCCGCTGGCGAGGATCACCGCCTGCGCCTGCGGGCGGTCGCTCAGCACGTAGCCGCCGCGCCGCACGGCCTCGCGCTGGGCGGCGCCGCGGGGCTGCGGCGGCAGGTTCTGGCGCGTCAGCAGCAAGGCGCTCGGGCGCTCGCGCTGTTGCAGCGCCAGGGCCCAGGCGGTGGCGGTTTCGACGGCGTCGCAGGGCCGCCAGACGTCGAGGTTGGGGATCAGGCGCAGGCTCTCGGCCTGTTCCACCGGCTGGTGGGTGGGGCCGTCCTCGCCGAGGCCGATGCTGTCGTGCGTGAAGACATGCACCACGCGCAGCTTCATCAGCGCGGCCATGCGGATGGCGTTGCGGCTGTAGTCGCTGAAGGTCAGGAAGGTGCCGCCATAGGGGATGCAGCCGCCGTGCAGCGCCACGCCGTTCATGATGGCAGCCATGCCGAATTCGCGCACGCCGTGGCTGAGGTGGCGCGCGCCGGCAGCGGGAAAGTCGGTGAGGTTGCTGCCGGTCAGGTCGGCACTGCCGCCCAGCAGTTCGGGCAGCGCCGGGCCCAAGATGGCCAGCGAGAGCTGCGAGGCCTTGCGCGTGGCCACCGGGGCGGGCGTGGCTTCGGCGCCGGCGATCAGCCGCGCGGCCGTCGCCGCCCAGTCAGCGGGCAGCTCACCGGCCAGGCGGCGTTCGAGCTCGGCGGCCAGCGCCGGGTGGGCGGCGCGGTATGCGGCCCAGCGCGACAGCCATTCGGCGTGCCGCTGCGCGCCCAGGGTGCGCGCGTCCCAGGCGCTGCGCACCTCGCTCGGCACCTCGAAGGGCGCATGCGGCCAGCCGATGGCCTGGCGCACGCGCGCGATCTCCTCCGGCCCCAGCGGCTCGCCATGCGCCTGCGCGGTGCCGGCGCGCGAGGGCGAGCCCTGGCCGATGGTGGTGCGGCACAGGATCAGCGTCGGGCGGTCGGTGCTGGTGTGCGCCTTCGCGATCGCCTGGCCCACCGCCGCCACGTCGTGGCCGTCGACCGGGCCGACGACGTTCCAGCCATAGGCGGCGAATCGCGCCGCGGTGTCGTCGCGGAACCAGCCCTGCACCGGGCCGTCGATGCTGATGCCGTTGTCGTCGTAGAGCGCGATCAGCTTGTTCAGCCCCCACACGCCGGCCAGCGAGCAGGCCTCGTGGCTGATGCCTTCCATCAGGCAGCCGTCGCCCAGAAAGACATAGGTGCGGTGGTCGACGACGGTGTGCCCCGGGCGGTTGAATTCGGCCGCCAGCCGCTGTTCGGCCAGCGCCATGCCCACGGCATTGGCCAGGCCCTGGCCGAGCGGGCCGGTGGTGGTTTCCACACCCGGCGTCAGGCCCACCTCGGGGTGGCCCGGCGTGCGGCTGCCCCACTGGCGGAAGCGCTTGAGCTCGTCGATCGGCAGGTCGTAGCCGCTCAGGTGCAGCAGCGCATACAGCAGCATCGAGGCGTGGCCGTTGCTCAGCACGAAGCGGTCGCGGTCGGGCCAATGCGGGTCGGCGGGGTCGTGGCGCAGGGGGCCGGTCCACAGCGCCACCGCCATCTCGGCCATGCCCATGGGCGCGCCGGGGTGGCCGCTCTTGGCCTGCTGCACGGCGTCCATCGCCAGCGCGCGCAGGGCGTTGGCGCGCGGGTCGATGCAGCCGGCGCTGCCGCGCTGCACGCGTGCGGTGGAGGTGCTGCTCATCACAGCGCTCCCAGCGCGCGCTTGCGCCGTTCCAGCATGCGCCAGATGAAGGGCGTGAAGATCAGCTGCATCGCCAGTTCCATCTTGCCGCCGGGCACGACGATGGTGTTGGCGCGGCTCATCCACGAGTCGTTGATCATGTTCAGCAGGTAGGGGAAGTCGATGCCCTTGGGGTTGGCGAAGCGGATGACGCAGATCGACTCGTCGGCGCTGGGGATGTCGCGCGCGATGAAGGGGTTGCTGGTGTCGACCACCGGCACGCGCTGGAAATTGACGTGCGTGTGCTGGAACTGCGGCACGATGTAGTGCACATAGTCGGGCATGCGGCGCAGGATGGTGTCGGTCACCGCCTCGGCGCTGTAGCCGCGCACGTGCTTGTCGCGGTAGAGCTTCTGGATCCATTCCAGGTTGATCACCGGCACCACGCCGATCAGCAGGTCGGGGTAGCGGGCGATGTCGACATCGGCCGTATGCACGGCGCCGTGCAGGCCCTCGTAGAACAGCATGTCGGTGCCGTCGGGCAGGTCTTCCCAGGGCGTGAAGGTGCCGGGCTCCTGGCCGTAGGGCGCGGCCTCGACCGGGTCGTGCAGGTATCTGCGGCGGCGGCCGTTGCCGGTCTCGGCATAGCTGCGGAACAGCTGCTCGAGTTCGGGGAAGAGGTTGTTCTCGGGCCCGAAGTGGCTGAAGTGCTTGTTGCCCGCCGTTCGGCCTCGGCCTGGCGCGCGCGCATCTCCTTGCGGTCGTAGCGGTGGAAGCTGTCGCCTTCGATGACGGCGGCGTTGACCTTCTCGCGGCGGAAGATGTTCTCGAAGGTGCGCGTCACCGAGGTGGTGCCGGCGCCCGACGATCCGGTGATGGCGATGATGGGATGGCGTTCCGACATGGTGCTCTCGGGGTCAGTCTCTGAACAGGCTGCGGGCGGCAAACAGTGGCGCGGTCTCCTCGCGCGGTGCCGGCTCGTGGTGGTAGCGCTCGATGCGCTCGACTTCGTTCCTGGAGCCGAACACCAGCCCGATGCGCTGGTGCAGCGTGGTCGGCTTGACGCCCAGCATCGGCTGGCGGCCGGTGCTGCAGCGCCCGCCGGCCTGCTCGACGACGAAGCCGATCGGGTTGGCTTCGTACAGCAGGCGCAGGCGGCCGGGGTTGGTCGGGTCCTGGGCGCCCGCCGTCCACCCCCGGGGGCCGGCGGGCGGGGGCTCGGACGTGTGTCGCGCGGGTACATGAAGACGCCGCCACGCATCAGGATGCGGTGCGCCTCGGCCACCATGCTGGCGATCCAGCGCATGTTGAAATCCTTGCCGCGCGGGCCGGTCTTGCCGGCCAGGCATTCGTCGACATAGCGCTTGATGGGCGGCTCCCAGAAGCGGCTGTTGCTGGTGTTGATGGCAAATTCGTTCGTATCCGCAGGGATGCCGATGCTGGGATGCGTGAGCACGAATTCGCCCAGGTTGGGATTGAGCGTGAAGCCGGCCACGCCGTTGCCCACGCTCAGCACGATCATCGTCGTCGGGCCATAGATGGCATAACCGGCCGCCACTTGCGTGGCCCCGGGCTGCAGGAAGTCGGCCTCGACGACGTCGCGCCCGCTGGCCACCACGTCGGCCGGCGCGCGCAGGATCGAGAAAATGCTGCCCACCGAGACGTTGACGTCGATGTTGCTGGAGCCGTCCAGCGGGTCGAAGACGAGCAGGTATTTGCCGCGCTGGTAGGCGGCCGGGATCTGCCGCGGCTCATCCATCTCCTCGCTGGCCAGGCCGGCGCAGTGGCCGTTCCACTCGTTCATGCGGATGAAGATCTCGTTGGACAGCAGGTCCAGCGGCTTCTGTTCCTCACCCTGCACGTTGACGGCGCCGCCGGCGGGCACGGCGCCGAGCGAATCGCTCAAGGGACCGAAGGCGACGATGCGCGCGATGGCCTTGCAGGCCAGCGCCACGTCGAGCACCAGCGCATTGAGGTCGCCGCTGGCCTGCGGGTAGCGGCGACGCTCCTCGATCAGGTAGCGCGTGAGGGTCCAGCGGTGGGACAGGGGCATGGCGATTCCTTGGGGGTCTTCAGGCGGATGCGAATACGCGGCTGGCGCGGATGTCGGCTTCGGCCAGCGTGCTGAGGTCCTCGCGCGTCAGTTCGCGCTCACGGTCGGCGAACAGCCGGCTGGCCTGGCGCAGCCGTGCGCGGTCGAGCGCATTGCGCACGCTGCGCGCATTGGCGAAGTGCGGCTGCTGCACGCGAAGCGCCAGATAGTCGTCGAAGGCCGCGCGCGCGCCGGCGCCGAAGGCCAGGCCCAGCGGGGCCAGCATGCGGTCGGCGATCTGCAGCAGTTCGTCGCGCGCGTAATCGGGAAAGTCCAGGTGGTGGGCGATGCGCGAGCTCATGCCCGGGTTGCACTGGAAGAAGGTGTCCATGCGGTCCTTGTAGCCGGCCAGGATGACCACCAGGTCGTCGCGCTGGTTTTCCATCACCTGCAGCAGGATCTCGATCGCCTCCTGGCCATAGTCGCGCTCGTTCTCGGGGCGGTAGAGGGTGTACGCCTCGTCGATGAAGAGCACGCCGCCCATCGCCTTCTTCAGCACTTCCTTGGTCTTGGGCCCGGTGTGGCCGATGTAGGAGCCGACCAGGTCGTCGCGCGTCACCGCCACCATCTGCCCCTGCCGCACATAGCCCAGGCGGTGCAGGATCTGCGCCATGCGAAAGCCCACCGTGGTCTTGCCGGTGCCGGGGTTGCCGGTGAAGCACATGTGCAGGCTGGGGTTGGCGGTGGGCAGGCCCTGCGCCAACCGCAGGCGGTCGATGACCAGCAGCGCGGCGATGTCGCGGATGCGCTGCTTGACCGGCGCCAGGCCCACCAGGTCGCGCTCGAGCTCGTCGAAGACCGCCTCGACCTGGCTGCGCGCCAGCACCTCGGCCACGGTGCGCGGCGGTGCCTCGGGGTTGACCGGTGCGGCCGGTGCCGCCGCAGGGGCGGCGGTGCTGCCAGGGATGGCGTAGAGCGGCCGGTTCATCGTGCCCCCTTGGCGCTGCGCGCCGTCCCCCCGAGGGGGAGCGAGCACGACCGGCGAACCCGGATCGTGCTCATGCCGCCGCCCGCAGGCCCTGCACGGCCGACAGGGCCGCACGCAGGCTGTTGATCGCCGCCTCGTAGTCACCGGTGCCAAAGATCGCGCGCCCGACGACGAAGGTATCGGCGCCGGCCGCCGCCACGCGACCGATGTTGTCGGCGCGGATGTCGCCGTCGACCTGCAGCCGGATGTCGCGCCCGCTGGCATCGATCAGCCGCCGCGCCTGCTCGACCTGGCGCAGCCGGTCGTCCACAAACTGGCGCGAGGCCGAGCCCGGCTGCGCACAGGACACATGCAGCACATCGACGAGGTCGACCAGCGCCGGCAGCTGGCCCTGCGCCGCGGCGGCGTCCAGCACGAGCCCGGCACGGCAGCCCACGCGGCGAATCAGCCGCAGCGTGGCCTCGGTGGACGCGCCGGCGCCCGCGGCATGCACGGTGATCAGGTCGGCACCGGCCTCGGCAAAGCGCTCGATCAGCGCGTCGCTGGCAGGCACGCGCAGCAGCACGCCGATCGGCACCGGGCATTGCTGGCGCAGCGACGCGCACACCATGTGGCCGAGCGTCACGTTGGGCCGCTCGTCGGACTCGATCACGTTGAGGTGGATCGCGTCGGCGCCGGCGGCGACCACGCGACGCAGTTCGTCATCCAGGCGCAGCCGGTCGGCCGACAGGATGGAAGCGGCGATGCAGAACATGGCGTGTGCCCCCTCAGGCGCCGTAGCGTCCGCCCTCGGGCTTGTCGGCGGCGTAGCCGCGCACCGTGTAGCGCAGCGTGCGGCCGTTGGTCTCCTGCCGCACCAGGCCGAAACCGGGCTCGTCGGTCGGCCGGTTGACGATGAAGCTCATCGCGATCGTCTCGACGCCGCGGGTGGCGTCGAAGGCCATCAGCCGGATGTAGTGCTGCGGGAAGGCCTGGCGGCATGCGCGCATCTCCTGCACGACGCCGGCGGCGTCGCTCAGGTCGAACATCGGCATGCCGTACATCTCCCAGTAGGTGTTGCGCGGGTGCGGGTCGTCGGTGTATTCGACGCTCCAGGCATAGCCCTTCTTCAGGCCGTACTGCACCTGCAGCGCGATCTCCTCGTCGCTGAGGTCGGGCAGAAAGCTGAACTGGCCCTGGGTCAGGCGGCCGGTGGGGTTGGTCATCATGGTCGGATCTCCTCAGGCCACGGCCGGGGTGACGGCGTAATCGCTGCTGTCGGTCGAGGTGTAGTTGAAGCTGATGTCGCCCCAGGTGTCGAGCGCCTGCTTCAGCGGCGTGCAGAACTGCGCCGCCCGGCGCAGGATCTCGGGGCCTTCGTGGATGATGTCGCGGCCCTCGTTGCGCGCCTTGACCATGCACTCCAGCGCCACGCGGTTGGCCACCGCACCCGCCTGGATGCCGGCCGGATGGCCGATGGTGCCGCCGCCGAACTGCAGCACCACGTCGTCGCCGAAGAGGTCGATCAGCTGGTGCATCTGGCCGGCATGAATGCCGCCGCTGGCCACCGGCATGACCTTCTTCAGGTCGGCCCAGTCCTGGTCGAAGAAGAGGCCGCGCGGCAGATCCTGCTTCGTATAACTGTCGCGGCAGACGTTGTAGTAGCCCTGCACCGTCATCGGGTCGCCTTCGAGCTTGCCCACGGCCGTTCCGGTGTGCAGGTGGTCGCAGCCCGCCAGGCGCAGCCACTTGGCGATGACGCGGAAGCTCACGCCGTGGTTCTTCTGCCGCGTGTAGGTGCCATGCCCCGCGCGGTGCATGTGCATGATCATGTCGTTCCTGCGGCACCAGGTGGCCATGCTCTGGATCGCCGTCCAGCCGATCACCAGGTCGACCATCACGATCACGCTGCCGAGTTCCTTGGCGAATTCGGCGCGCTCGTACATCGCCTCCATCGTGCCGGCGGTGATGTTGAGGTAGCTGCCCTTGACCTCGCCGGTGGCCGCACTCGCCTTGTTCACCGCGTCCATCACATACAGGAAGCGGTCGCGCCAGTGCATGAAGGGCTGCGAGTTGATGTTCTCGTCGTCCTTCATGAAGTCCAGGCCGCCCTTCAGGCCCTCGTAGACCACGCGGCCATAGTTGCGGCCCGACAGGCCGAGCTTGGGCTTGGTGGTGGCGCCCAGCAGCGGGCGGCCGAATTTGTCGAGCCGTTCGCGCTCGACCACCAGGCCGGTGGGCGGGCCGGCGAAGGTCTTGACATAGGCCACCGGGATGCGGATGTCCTCCAGCCGCGCCGCCTTCAAGGGCTTGAAGCTGAAGACGTTGCCGATCAGGCTGGCCGTCATGTTGGCGATCGAACCCTCTTCGAAGAGGATGAGGTCGTAGGCGACCCAGGCGAAATATTCGCCCGGCCGGCCCGGCACCGGCTCGACCTTGTAGGCCTTGGCGCGGTAGCTGTCGCAGGCGGTCAGGCGGTCGGTCCACACCACCGTCCAGGTGGCGGTGCTGCTCTCGCCGGCCACCGCGGCGGCGGCTTCGACAGGGTCCACGCCTTCCTGCGGCGTGATGCGGAACAGGCACAGGGTGTCGGTGTCCTTGGGCACATAGTCGCCGTCCCAGTAGCCCATCTGGCGGTATTTGAGAACGCCGGCGCTGTAGCGCTTCCTGGCATCGGTGATCTGGTTGGCGTCGGCCAGCAGGCCGGGGTCGACGGGGGTGTTCAAGGGCATCTCCTGGGCAGCGGATGCCGAAGGATGGAATAACCCTTCGATAAAGAGAAGTCAGTTATTCTTCTTCTTGAATTAAGTAAATACTGAACAATGAACATCACCTTCCGCCAGTTGCGTGTCTTCGTCGAGGTGGCGCAGCAGGGCAGCGTGACGCGTGCCGCCGAGGCGCTGCACCTCACGCCGCCGGCGGTGTCGATGCAGGTCAAGGAGATCGAGTCGCAGGTCGGACTGCCGCTGTTCGACCGCGAAGGTCGCCGGTTGTCGCTGTCGACGGCGGGCGAATATTTCCTCGTGCATGCGCGGCGGCTGCTGGCGGCGCTGGCCGATGCCGACAACGCGATGGCGCGCTTCAAGCGGCTGGAGCGTGGGCGGCTGACCATCGGCATGGTCAGCACCGCCAAATATTTCGTGCCGCAGCTGCTGGCGCGCTTTGCCCAGGAGCACCAGGGCGTGGAGCTGAAGCTGCAGGTCAGCCAGAACCGCGAACAGCTGGTGACGCTGCTGCAGGCCGGCGACGTGGACCTGGCGGTGATGGGCCGCCCGCCCAAGGAGGTGGCCACGCGCAGCGAGGCCTTTGCCGCCCACCCGATGGTCTTCGTCGGCCCGCCCGGGCACCCGCTGCTGCGCCTGGGGCGGCCGCCGGTGGCGGCGCTGGCGAGCTACCCGTTCATCGTGCGCGAGCAGGGCTCGGGCACGCGCAATGCGATGCAGCAGTTTTTCGGCGAACATCGCTTCATGCCCAGCATCACGATGGAGATCTCGAGCAACGAGACCATCAAGCAGGCGGTGGCCGCCGGCATGGGGCTGAGCTTCCTGTCGCTGCACACCATCGGCCTGGAGGTGCGCAGCGGGCTGCTGAAGGTGCTGGACATCGACGGCACGCCGGTGATGCGCACCTGGAACGTGGTGCACCTGCAGAGCCGCACGCTGTCGCCGCTGGCCGAGGCCTTCCGCTACTTCCTCATCGAGCACGGCGAGCAGCACCTGCTCGCACACGACGCGCCCCTGCTGAAACCGGTCGACGCGGCGTCCTGACCGGGACCGCGCGCGGGTTCAGGGCTTGATGTAGGCGGCGCCCTGCTTCTGCAGCCTGGCCAGGCGGACCACGCCCGACGGCGTGAAGTCGACCTCCTGGATGAACTGCTCCTTCTTCAGGTTGCGGTTTTTCAGCGTGATCTCGCAGACCTCGAATTTGACGCCGCGCGCCGTCAAAGCCGCCACCAGGGGCGCGAATGGCGCCTCGCTGCGGTCCTTCATGCCTTCGAGCAGGAAGTCCACGCCGAAGGCATGTGCCACCACGGTGACCTTCGCACCCGGGTCGGTGTCGAGGTGGTTGCGGATGTTGCGCAGCCCCTTGAGCGCCTGCGCCGAGGTGTCGTCCAGGTGGTAGACGACGCCATCCTGCGCTTGCGCCAGGGCCGTGCCGGCGGCCAGGACAGCGGCGATCAGCAGACGCGACAGCTTCATGGGGCTCCCTTTCAGAATGGGTAACGACTTGTCATTCGTCAAGTCCGTTCCGCACTCTACACACCCAGGCCCGTATGCAGACCCCTCGCTTGCCCGGGGGGCGGGCTGTTTCAGCGCGGCTTGCGGCGGACACCCGGCATCGGCGGCAGGCCGGTGTGGCGCGTCAGGATCTGGCCGCGGCGCGCGACCGCCGGCTCTGCCCTGGCGCCGGGCTCGGTGGAATTCTTGCGCCGCGCCGACTGGTAGCCGCAGTCGGTGGCCGGCTGGTGGGTCGGGATCAGCTGGTGGCGGCCGTTGCCGATGAGGTCGGCGCGGCCCATGTCCTGCAGCGCCTGGCGCAGCAGCGGCCAGTTTCTGGGGTCGTGCCAGCGCAGGAAGGCCTTGTGCAGGCGGCGGCGGCGTTCGCCGCGCACGACGTCGACGCGTTCGCCCCGCGCATCGCGGTGCACGCCCTTCAACGGGTTCAGCCCCGAGTGGTACATCGCCGTCGCGGTGGCCATCGGGCTGGGGTAGAAGGTCTGCACCTGGTCGGCCTTGAAGCCGTTGCGCTTGAGCCAGAGCGCGAGGTTCATCATGTCCTCGTCGCTGGTGCCGGGGTGTGCGGCGATGAAATACGGGATCAGGTACTGCTTCTTGCCGGCCGCCGCCGTGGCGGCCTCGAACATCTGCCGGAAGCGGTCGTAGGTGCCGATGCCCGGCTTCATCATCTTCGACAGCGGCCCGCCCTCGGTGTGCTCGGGCGCGATCTTCAGGTAGCCGCCGACATGGTGCGTGACGAGCTCCTTCACATACTCTGGCGACTGCACGGCCAGGTCGTAGCGCAGGCCGGAGCCGATGAGGATCTTCTTCACCCCGCGCAGCTGGCGCGCGCGACGGTACAGGTGGATCAGCGGTGCGTGGTCGGTGTTGAGGTTGGCGCAGATGCCGGGGTAGACGCAACTGGGCTTGCGGCAGGCGGCCTCGATGTCACGGCTCTTGCAGCCCAGGCGGTACATGTTGGCCGTGGGGCCGCCGAGGTCGCTGACGACGCCGGTGAAGCCCTTGACCTTGTCGCGCATGTCCTCGATCTCGCGCACGATCGAGTCCTCCGACCGGCTCTGGATGATGCGGCCCTCGTGCTCGGTGATCGAGCAGAAGGTGCAGCCGCCAAAGCAGCCGCGCATGATGTTGACGCTGAAGCGGATCATCTCCCACGCCGGGATCCGGGTCGGCCCGTCGTGGCCACCCTGCTCGTCGGCATAGCGCGGGTGCGGGCTGCGCGCATAGGGCAGGTCGAAGACATGGTCCATCTCGGCGGTGGCGAGCGGAATCGGCGGCGGGTTGATCCACACGTCGCGCGCGCTCGCCCCGGTGCCATGCCGCTGCACCAGCGCGCGCGCATTGCCGGGGTTGGTCTCCAGGTGCAGCACGCGGCTGGCGTGGGCATACAGAACCGGGTCGCTCTTCACCTGCTCGTAGGCGGGCAGGCGGATCACGGTCTGCTCGCGCGGCGGCAGCTTCACGGCGCCGGCCTTGCGGGACACCGGCATGGCCACCACCGCCACGTCGCCGCCCCCGGCCTGCGCGCCCGCTTCGCAGCTCTGGCCCTTGGCCGCGGCCACCGCCTCGGTCGTCAGGTAGGGGTTGATGTGCTCGTCGATGCGGCCGGGCTGGTCGACCTCGGTCGAGTCGAGTTCGAAGAAGCCCTGCGGCGCATGGTCCTGCCGCACCATGAACGCGGTGCCGCGGATGTCGGTCATGGCCTCGATGGGCTCGCGCCGCGCCAGGCGATGGGCGATCTCGACGATGGCGCGCTCGGCATTGCCGTAGACCAGCAGGTCGGCCTTGCTGTCGGCCAGGAGGCTGTGCCGCACCTTGTCCTGCCAGTAGTCGTAGTGGGCGATGCGGCGCAGCGACGCCTCGATGCCGCCGATGACCACCGGCACGTCCTTGAACGCCTGCTGGCAACGCTGCGTATAGACCAGCGTGGCGCGGTCGGGCCGTCTGCCCGCCTCGCCGCCGGGCGTATAGGCGTCTTCGCTGCGGATCTTCCGGTCGGCGGTGTAGTGGTTGATCATCGAATCCATATTCCCGGCGGCGATGCCGAAGAACAGGTTCGGGCGCCCCAGCGCCTTGAAGGGTTCGGTCGACTGCCAGTCGGGCTGGGCGATGATGCCGACGCGAAAGCCCTGCGCCTCCAGCACGCGGCCGATCACCGCCATGCCAAAGCTCGGGTGGTCGACATAGGCGTCCCCGGTGACGACGATGACGTCGCACGAATCCCAGCCCAGCTGATCCATCTCGGCGCGGCTCATCGGCAGGAAGGGCGCGGGGCCGAAGCGCTTGGCCCAGAAGGGGCGGTGGGCGGTCAGGGCCTTGGGGACGGCTACGGTCACGGGGCGGGCGGCGGGCAGTGGAGCGGAAGCCGCGATTGTCCCCTGCCCGGCCCGGGCGGCGCCGCTGCCGGGGCGGGTGACCCTGACGGCCAGGCGGCTAGGTCGCCAGTGCCGACTGCGGCTCGTCGTCGGCCTCTTCGCCGAGGAAGCCGCCGCTCTGGTGCGCCCACAGCCGCGCGTACAGGCCGCCACGCGAGAGCAGCTCGGCGTGCGTGCCTTCTTCCACGATGCGGCCCTGCTCCATCACCACCAGGCGGTCCATCGCCGCGATGGTGCTCAGCCGGTGGGCGATGGCCACCACCGTCTTGCCCTCCATCAGGCGGTAGAGGCTGGCCTGGATGGCCGCCTCGACCTCGCTGTCGAGCGCGCTGGTGGCCTCGTCCAGCAGCAGGATGGGCGCGTCCTTGAGCATCACGCGCGCAATCGCCATACGCTGGCGCTGGCCGCCGCTGAGCTTGACCCCGCGCTCGCCCACATGCGCGTCGTAGCCCTTGCGGCCCTTGGGGTCGGTGAGGCCGACGATGAAATCGTGCGCCTCGGCGCGCTCGGCGGCGCGCAGCATGTCGGCATCGCCGGCATCGGGGCGGCCGTAGAGGATGTTGTCGCGCACCGAGCGGTGCAGCAGGCTCGTGTCCTGCGTCACCATGCCCAGCTGGCGGCGCAGGCTGTCCTGGGTGACGCCGGCGATGTCCTGGCCGTCGATCAGGATGCGGCCCGCGGGCAGGTCGTACAGGCGCAGCAGCAGGTTGACGACCGTGCTCTTGCCCGCGCCCGAGCGGCCCACGAGGCCGATCTTCTCGCCCGGGCGGATCACCAGGTCGAGGTCGTCGATGACCTTGCGCGTGCCGCCGTAGCCGAAGTCGACATGCTCGAAGCGGATCTCGCCGCGCGTCACCTGCAGCGCGCGTGCGCCGGCGCGGTCGACCACGACCGGCGGCCTGGACAGCGTGGCCAGGCCGTCCTGCACCGTGCCCACATGCTCGAACAGCGAGGCCAGCTCCCACATCACCCAGTGCGACATCGCCGACAGCCGCAGCGCCATCGCCGTGCTGGCGGCCACCGCGCCCACGCCCACCTCGCCGCGCGTCCACAGCCACAGCATCATGCCGGTGGTGGCGCCCACCAGCAGCATGCTCAGGCCCTGGTTGAGCGTCTCGAAACTCGTCACCAGGCGGCCCTGGCGGTAGGCCGTCTGCAGAAATTCGTCCATCGCGCCGCGCGCGAACGTCGCCTCGCGCTGCGAATGCGAGAACAGCTTGACGGTCGCGATGTTGGTATAGGCGTCGGTGACGCGGCCGGTCATCAGCGAGCGCGCATCGGCCTGGTCCTTGGCCACCGTGGCCAGGCGCGGCACGAAGTAGCGGCAGGCCACGGCATACAGCGCCAGCCAGGCGCCGAAGGGCAGCATCACGCGCAGGTCGAAGCTGCCGACCACGGCCACGATGGTGATGAAATACACCAGCACGTAGGTCATGATGTCGGCGACCACGAACCACACGTCGCGCACCGCCAGCGCGGTCTGCATCACCTTGGTGGCGATGCGGCCGGCAAATTCGTCCTGGTAGAAGGCCATGCTCTGGCCCAGCATCAGCCGGTGGAAGACCCAGCGCATGCGCATCGGAAAATTGGCAAACAGCGCCTGGTATTTCAGCAGCGCCCAGATGCCCGATACCGCCACGCTGAACAGCAGCACGGCGCCGAAGGCGATCAGCTTGCCGCCCTCGCGCTGCCACAGCTCGGCCGGCGGCGTGGTGGCCAGCAGGTCGACCACATGCGCCATGATGCTGAACAGCAGCGCCTCGAAGGCGCCGATCACCGCCGTCAGCAGCGTCAGCACCAGCAGCAGCGGCCGCATGCCCTGCGTGTTCTGCCACAGGAAGGCGAAGAAGGTTCTGGGCGGGGTTTGCGGCTCGGCCTCCGGAAAGGTGGGCACGAGCGCTTCGAAGCGCTTGAAGGGCAAGAAGGTCTCCCGGTGCCGGTGGGCACGTGGTGCACGCCGCGCGCGGCCCGGTCGGCCGGCGGGGCGCGCATGATAGCGAGCCGCGCGCCTGCCGTCCTACACTCGCCGGATGAGTGACCCTCACGACCACGACCACGATCATTCGCACCTGGGCGAGATGGACCTGCGCGTGCGCGCGCTGCAGACGCTGCTGGAGCGCAAGGGCTATGTCGACCCGGCGGCCGTCGACCGCCTGATCGAGACCTACGAGGTAAACGTGGGCCCGCACAACGGCGCGCGCGTGGTCGCCCGCGCCTGGGCCGACCCCGCCTATGCCGACTGGCTGGCGCGCGACGCCACTGCGGCCATCGCGTCCATGGGCTACAGCGGCCGCCAGGGCGAGCACATGGTGGCGGTCTTCAACACGCCCACGGTCCACCACATGGTGGTGTGCACGCTGTGCAGCTGCTACCCGTGGCCGGTGCTGGGGCTGCCGCCGGTCTGGTACAAGTCGGCGCCCTACCGCTCGCGTGCGGTGATCGAGCCGCGCGCGGTGCTGGGTGAATTCGGCGTCACGCTGCCGGCACCCACGCAGATCCGCGTCTGGGATTCCACCGCCGAGGTGCGCTACCTGGTGGTGCCGATGCGCCCGGCCGGCACCGAGGGCTGGAGCGAGGACCGCCTGGCCGCGCTGGTGACGCGCGATTCGATGATCGGCACCGGGCTCGCACGGCGGCCCGAGGAGGTCTGCGCATGAACGGCGTGCACGACATGGGCGGGCTGCAGGGCTACGGGCCGGTGCAGATCGAGCGCGACGAACCGCTGTTCCATGCCGACTGGGAGCGCCGCGCGCTCGGCCTGACGCTGGCCATGGGCGCCAGCGGGCAGTGGAATATCGACGCCAGCCGCGCCGCGCGCGAATCGCTGCCGCCGGCCACCTACCTGTCGGCGAGCTACTACGAGATCTGGATCCGCGGGCTCGAGCGCCTGCTGCGCGAACGCGGCCTGGTCAGTGCCGAGGAACTGCGTCGCGGCGAAGCGCTCGACGCCCCGCGGCCGCTGGCGCGCGTGCTGCGCGCCAGCGAGGTCGACGCCGCGCTGGCCAGGGGCAGCCCGGCCGACCGGCCCTGCACGGGCCCGGCGCGCTTCGCGGTCGGCGACCGCGTGCGCGCGCGCAACCTCCACCCGCGCGGCCACACGCGGCTGCCGCGCTACGTGCGCGGGCATGTCGGCACCATCACGCGGGTGCACGGCTGCCACGTCTACCCCGACCGCCATGCCGCCACCGCACCCGGTGTGCCCTTCGACGACCGGCCCGAATGGCTGTATGCGGTCACCTTCGACGGCGCCGAACTGTGGGGCCCGCAGGCCGAGCCCGGCACCAGCGTGTCGGTCGACGCCTGGGAGCCCTACCTCGAGACCGCGGCATGACCCGGCCCCATCCCGCCTGCGACCTGCCGGGTCTGCCGCGTGACGACGATGGCCCCGTCTTCAGCGCGCCCTGGCAGGCCCAGGCCTTCGCGCTGGCGCTGGCGCTGCACGAGCGTGGCGTCTTCACCTGGCCGGAATGGGCGCAGGCGCTGGCCGGCGCCATCCGCCGCGCCCAGACCGCCGGCGACGCCGACCTCGGCGACACCTACTACCGGCACTGGCTGGATGCGCTCGAGCAGCTGGTCGTCGCCCGCGGCCTGGCCGATGCCGGCCGGCTGCATGCGCTGGAGCACGCCTGGCAGGCCGCGGCCGCACGCACGCCGCATGGCCAGCCGATCGAGCTGACCGAGGCCGAGCGGGCGCTGGCCGATCACGACACGCCCTGATTAGAGGCGTGCCCCGGTAAACGGGGCCAAGGGCGTGGCTACGATGGGTTGTCGTCCGGCCACCGGGCCGGGCCTTGTGGAGACCCATCCAAGATGTTCGACTACATCGTCGTCGGTGCCGGCTCGGCCGGTTCCGCACTGGCCTCGCGGCTGAGCGAGGATCCGTCGGTCAGCGTGTGCCTGGTCGAGGCGGGTCATGCCGACCGCAACGTGCTCATCCACTGCCCGGCCGGGCTGGCGGTGATGGCCAAGCAGCCGCAGCTCAACTGGGCTTTCGAGACGGTGCCGCAGCCGGGCCTGAACGGCCGCCGCGGCTACCAGCCGCGCGGCCGGGTGATGGGCGGGTCGAGTTCGATCAACGCCATGATCTACATCCGCGGCCAGCAGGCCGACTACGACCACTGGGCCGCGCAGGGCAACCCCGGCTGGGGCTGGAACGACGTCAAGCCCTACTTCCTGAAGGCCGAGCACAACGAGCGCGGCGCCGATGACTGGCATGCCATCGGCGGCCCGCTCAACGTGGCCGATCTGCGCAGCCCCAACCGGCTGTCGGCGCTGTTCCTGCAGGCCGCGCAGCAGGCGGGATGGCCGCTGAATGCCGATTTCAACGGCCCCACGCAGGAAGGCGTGGGCATGTTCCAGGTGACGCAGAAAGACGGTGAGCGCTGCAGCACCGCCAAGGCCTACGTGACGCCGAACCTGGGCCGCCCCAACCTGCAGGTGCTGACCGGCGCGCAGGTGCTGCGCGTGCTCTTCGACGGCCGGCGCGCGCGCGGGGTCGAGATCCAGCAAGGCGGCGCAAAGCGCGAGCTGCTGTCGCGGCGCGAGGTGCTGCTCAGCGCCGGCGCGCTGCAGTCGCCGCAGATCCTTCAGCTGTCGGGCGTGGGCGCGGGCGCCGAACTGCAGGCCCTGGGCCTGCCGGTGGTGCACGACCTGCCCGCCGTCGGCCGCCATCTGCACGACCACCTCGACACCATCATCGTCGTCAATGCGCCGCGCATGACCGAATCCTTCGGCCTGTCGCTCGGCGGCGTGGCGCGCATGGTGGGCGGCATCTTCGAATGGCGCTCGCGCCGCAGCGGCATGATGACGACCAACTTTGCCGAGGCCGGCGGCTTCATCCGCAGCCAGCCCGACGAGCCGGCGCCCGACCTGCAGCTGCACTTCGTCATCGGCAAGCTCGTCGACCATGGCCGCAAGACGGTCTTCGGCCACGGCATCTCGTGCCACCTGTGCGTGCTGCGGCCGAAGAGCCGCGGCCGGGTGAGCCTGAGCGGCCCCGACCCGCTGGCCGCGCCGCTGATCGACCCCGCCTTCCTGTCCGACCCCGACGACATCCAGCGCATGGTGCGCGGCTTCAGGCTCATGCGCACGGTGCTGCGGCAGCCGGCGCTGGCGGCCCTCGGCGGGCAGGAGATGCCGGCCTCGGCGGCGGCGCAGACCGATGCGCAGATCGAGCAGTTCATCCGCAGCCACGGCGACACCATCTACCACCCGGTGGGGACCTGCCGCATGGGGCCGGGGGACGCCGACAACGTGGTCGATGAACGCCTGCGCGTGCACGGCCTGCAGGGCCTGCGCGTGGTGGATGCGTCGATCATGCCGCGCATCGTCTCGGGCAATACCAATGCGCCGGTGATCATGATTGCCGAGAAGGCGGCCGACCTCGTCAGGGCCGACGCGCGGTAGCGGCCCGGGCAAGGGCCTGGGGCCTTGCGGCACACTCGGCCGCATGAGCCTCACCCTCTCGGTCCTCGACCAATCGATCGCCTGCGCCGGCCGCGGCGAAGACCACGCGCTGCGCGACACGCTGGACCTGTCGGCGCACTGCGAAGCGCTGGGCTACCACCGCTTCTGGGTCAGCGAGCACCATGGCCTGCCGACCATCGTCGGCAGCGCGCCCGAGATCCTGCTGGCGGCGATCGCCGCGCGCACGCAGCGCATCCGGCTGGGCAGCGCCGGCGTCATGCTGCCGCACTACAGCGCCTACAAGGTGGCCGAGCAGTTCCGCGTGCTGGACGCGTTGGCGCCCGGCCGCGTCGACCTCGGCGTGGGCCGCGCGCCCGGCACCGACATGCGCACCGCGCAGCTGCTCAACCCGCAGGCTCGGCACGCGGCCGAGGACTTTCCGCAGCAGGTGCACGACCTCATCCAGTGGACCCGCAGCCAGCGCCACCAGGGTGCGCTGGCGCACCCGCTGGCGCCGCCGGATGCGCAGGCCGGCTTCGAACGTGCGCCTGAGGTCTGGGTGCTGGGCAGCAGCGACTATGGCGCGCAGCTGGCGGCGCATTTCGGGCTCCCCTATGCCTTCGCCTATTTCTTCATGGACGGCCAGGGCGTGGAGCAGGCGCTCGGCCTGTACCGCCAGCTCTACAAGCCCAGCGACCGCCATGGCCGGCCGCAGGCCACGATCTGCATCTGGGCGCTGGCCGCCGACAGCGACGAGGAAGCCATGCACCACGCGCGCTCGCGCGAGCGCTGGCGGATCGACCGCGAACGCGGGGTGCTGGGCCCGCTGCAGCACCCCGACGGCATTGCCTTCACGCCCGACGAGCAAGCGCGCCTTCAGGGCACGCGCCGCCGCGCCTTCGTCGGCCGCGCCGCCGACGTGGCCGAGCGCATCCGCGCGCTGGCGCAGGAACTCGGGCTCGACGAGATCGTGATCAACACCTGGGCGCACGACCCGGCGGTGCGCCGGCGCTCGTATGCGCTGCTGGCGCGCGAATTCGGCATCGGCTGATCCGCAGCAGCGCCCAGAAAAGCGAAACCCCTCCGAGCCGAGGCCGGGAGGGGCGGGTGGCCGAAGCCACCGGTGGAGCTCCGGAGGGAAGGAGTCCGGGGCTCCCGACGCGCAGTGACTGCGCCGTCAGGGTTACCTGTTGAACAGGCAGGGCAAGGGTAGGCGGGTCGGCGGCATCGTGCAATCGGGATTGGCTATGCCGAAGACGGAGTCGAAAGCCTGCGTCAGCCGCCGCCCAGCAGCCGCGCCACCAGCGCATCGGCGCGCTGCTGCACGGCCGCATCCATGACGATCGGCCTGCCCCATTCGCGCGCGGTCTCGCCGGGCCACTTGTGGGTGGCGTCCAGCCCCATCTTGCCGCCCAGGCCGCTGACCGGCGACGCAAAGTCCAGGTAGTCGATCGGCGTGTGCGCCACCAGCGTGGTGTCGCGCACCGGGTCCATGCGCGTGGTGATGGCCCAGATCACTTCCTTCCAGTCGCGGATGTCGACGTCGTCGTCGGTGACGACGATGAATTTCGTATACATGAACTGGCGCAGAAAGCTCCACAGGCCGAACATCACGCGCTTGGCGTGGCCGGGGTAGGCCTTCTTGATGCTGATCACCGCCAGCCGATAGCTGCAGCCTTCGGGTGGCAGGTAGAAGTCGGTGATCTCCGGAAACTGCTTCTGCAGGATGGGGACGAAGACCTCGTTCAGCGCCACCCCAGCACCGCCGGCTCGTCGGGCGGCTTGCCGGTGTGGGTGGAGTGGTAGATCGCATCCGTGCGCTGCGTCAGCCGATCGAGCTGGAAGACCGGAAACCAGTCCTGCTCGTTGTAATAGCCGGTGTGGTCGCCGAAGGGCCCTTCCAGCGCATGCAGGTAGCCGCCGCGCTCGGCCAGCGGCACGCCATGCGCCGAGGTGCCGGTGTAGCCCGGCGCGGCCGGCGGGATGTGGCCCTCGAGCACGATCTCGGCGCTGGCCGGCACCTGCAGTTGCTGGCCGCCCTCGCCCACCGCGGTGTCGACGACCTCGGTGCGGCTGCCGCGCAGCAGGCCGGCAAACTGGTATTCCGACAGGCTGTCGGGCACCGGCGTCACCGCGCCCAGGATGGTGGCCGGGTCGGCACCCAGCGCCACCGCGATCGGAAAGGCCCGGCCCGGGTTGGCGCGCGCAAATTCACGGAAGTCGAGCGCGCCCCCGCGGTGTGCCAGCCAGCGCATGATGACCTGGCGCGGGCCGATCACCTGCTGGCGGTAGATGCCCAGGTTCTGCCGCGTGCGCGGCTGCGCCACGCCCTGCGGGCCGCGCGTGACGACCAGCCCCCAGGTGATCAGCGGCCCGGCATCGCCCGGCCAGCAGGTCTGCACCGGCAACCGCGCCAGGTCGATCTCGTCGCCCTGCAGCACCTCGGCCTGGCAGGGCGCCTTGCGCACCGCGGCCGGCTTCATGTCCCACAGCGCCTTGGCCAGCGTCAGCAGCCGGCCGGCGTCCTGCAGCTTGCGCGGCGGATCGGGCTCCTTCAGCGCGGCCAGCAGCCGGCCGACGTCGCGCAGCTCACCGGCCGACGCCGCCCCCATGCCCAGGGCCACTCGTTCAGGGGTACCGAAGAGGTTGATCAGCACCGGCATCCGCTGCCCGGCGGGCTGGGTGAACAGCACCGCCGGACCGCCCGAGCGCAGCAAACGGTCGCCAACGGCCGTCATTTCCAGGCGCGGCGACACCGCATCGGCCACCCGGAGCAACTGACCGGCCTGTTCGAGCTGGTGCAGGAAGTCCCGCAGGTCGCGGTACTTCATCTCTTCTTGTTATAAAAATAGAAAACCATATTCTTGACCGGTTATGTAGCCGTTCCTAGAATCCGCGACCATCCTGAGGGTTAACCCTGGGCCGCGATGTTGGGATCGCCGGCGCGCCAGGGTCAGATGTCCCGCCGCAGCCACCGGCTCGTTCGAAGCCGAAGCGCTGCCAACCATTATCGCCATCGGCCTGCGTGCCGCCGGGTTGACCGGCCACCGCCGACGGCTGCTGAAAGGAGTGGCATGAAAGCCATCGAAACGCTGCGTGATGCGCAGCGCGCCGCGGTGCGGTCGGCCGGCGTCTTCCTGCGTGACGTCGGCCACGGCCTGCTCGAGATCAGCCACAACACGCTGGCCCTGGTAGGGCTGGCGGTGGTGGCCGTGGTCGTATTTGCGGCCGGCCGCGCCGAACTGCGCCAGCAGGTCGAGGTGCATGCACTGGAATGGCTGCAGGACCGGCACGAAGCGCGATCGCTCGAAGCGGGCGACGTGCTGTCGGTGGTGGCCGAACAGGGCGCCGTCAGCCGCGCCACCGCGATCGACCCCAGGCAACTGTCGCGCGAACAGGCTGCCGTGGCGCAGTGGATTTCGCGCCGCTACAAGGTGGCGCCGGAACCCATCGGCCGCCTGGTGCAGGAAGCCTGGAGCATCGGCCGCCGTGCCGGGCTGGACCCGACGCTGATCCTGGCCATCATGGCCATCGAGTCGAGCTTCAACCCGTTCGCGCAGAGCCCCGTCGGCGCGCAAGGGCTGATGCAGGTGATGACGCGCGTGCACCCCGAAAAATACGAGGCCTTCGGCGGCGTGCATGCCGCCTTCGACCCGGTGACCAACCTGCGCGTGGGGGTGCAGGTCCTCAAGGACTGCATCGCCCGCGCCGGCAGCCTGCAGGACGGCCTGCGCTATTACGTGGGCGCCGCCGCGCTCGACAGCGACGGCGGCTATGCCGGCCGCGTGATCGGCGAGCAGACCAACCTGCGTGCCGTGGCCGACGGCCGTGCGGTGCCCATCAATGCACCCATCGCCGCCCCCGTGGAACGCACGCCGATCGCGCCGCAAGCGGCGACCACCGCGTCGGCACCCGCGGCCCCGCCCGATGCCGGCGCCGCCCAGGTGGCGCTGCTGCGCTGATCCACCGGGGCTGGCCCAGGGCTGCCGTCCGGCCCCGCGGTTACACTGAAACTTCGCGCGACTGGCGATAGGGGGCATCGATCCCCCGAGGTGGACCGACCACCGGGAAGCGCGAGCCGGCCCGCGCCGACGCCGTGCGGGGCCGGTCCCCGCCGTTCGCCTGGGCAGCCCTCGACCGCACGAACACCGTGCGGCTGTCGAAGGCCCTTCATCCGAAGAGGACTGCCATGTTCGACCGCTCCACCTCCACCATCGCCAACGTCGACCCCGAGATCTGGGCCGCCATCCAGGCCGAAAACCGCCGCCAGGAAGAGCACATCGAGCTCATCGCGTCGGAGAACTACACCAGCCCGGCGGTGATGGCCGCGCAGGGCAGCCAGCTCACCAACAAATATGCCGAGGGCTACCCCGGCAAGCGCTACTACGGCGGCTGCGAATATGTCGACGTGGTCGAGCAGCTGGCCATCGACCGCCTGAAGCAGCTGTACGGCGCCGGTTTCGCCAACGTGCAGGCCAATTCCGGCAGCCAGGCCAACCAGGCGGTGTTCTTCGGGTTGCTGCAGCCCGGCGACACCATCATGGGCATGAGCCTGGCCGAAGGCGGCCACCTCACGCACGGCATGCCGCTCAACATGAGCGGCAAGTGGTTCAAGGTGGTCAGCTACGGTCTGGACGCGCAGGAGGCCATCGACTACGACGCGATGGAGCGCCTGGCGCACGAGCACCGCCCCAAGCTCATCATCGCCGGCGCCAGCGCCTACAGCCTGCGCATCGACTTCGAGCGCTTCGCCAGGGTGGCCAAGGCCGTCGGCGCGATCTTCATGGTCGACATGGCGCACTACGCCGGCCTGATCGCCGCCGGCGTCTACCCCAACCCGGTGCCGCATGCCGACGTGGTCACCAGCACCACGCACAAGAGCCTGCGCGGCCCGCGCGGCGGCATCGTCATCACCAACCACGAAGAGATCGCCAGGAAGATCAACAGCGCGATCTTCCCCGGCATCCAGGGCGGCCCGCTGATGCACGTGATCGCCGGCAAGGCGGTGGCCTTCCAGGAGGCGCTGCAACCCGCGTTCAAGGCCTACCAGCAGCAGGTGGTGGTCAATGCCCGCGTGCTGGCCGAAACGCTGATCGAGCGCGGCCTGCGCATCGTCAGCGGCCGCACCGAAAGCCACGTGATGCTGGTCGACCTGCGGCCCAAGGGGCTGACCGGCAAGGAGGCCGAGGCCATCCTCGGCCAGGCGCACATGACCTGCAACAAGAACGGCATCCCCAACGATCCGCAGAAGCCGATGGTCACCAGCGGCATCCGCCTGGGAAGCCCGGCGATGACGACACGCGGCTTTCGCGACGAGCAGGCGCGCCAGACCGGCCACCTGATCGCCGATGTGCTGGACAACCCGCGCGACGAGGCCAACCTGGCCGCCGTGCGCGCCAAGGTGGCGGCGCTGACGCGCGAGTTCCCGGTATACCGTTGACCTGCCCGCGGGCTGCCAGCGGACGGCGCCATGCACTGCCCCTTCTGCGGCCACGCCGAGACGCAGGTGGTGGAGACGCGCGAATCCGACGAGGGCGACGTCATCCGCCGCCGCCGGCGCTGCCTGAAATGCGACAAGCGCTTCACCACCTACGAGCGCATCGACATCGTGATGCCGGCGGTGGTGAAGAAGGACGGCTCGCGCGCCGACTTCGACCCCGACAAGCTGCGCGCGTCGATGATGCTGGCGCTGCGCAAGCGGCCGGTGAGCGTGGAGCAGGTCGACGCCGCCTTCGAACGCATCCGCGACAAGCTGCTGGCAACCGGCGCGCGCGAGGTGCCCAGCACGCGGCTGGGCGAGCTGGTGATGCGCGAGCTCAAGCGCATCGACAAGGTGGCCTACGTGCGCTTTGCGTCGGTCTACCGCAGCTTCGAGGACGTCGACGAATTCCGGCAGCTGATCCGGGACATTTGATCGGCCCCCTCCGACGGGGGAGGTGATGCGGGGGCCCCCTTCGGAGAGCCGGCCGGACCCTCGCGCTGGGGGCGCGGCGAAACGGACGTTTTCCTACAGTGACCGCACGGTTGCCCACACAGGAGAACGTCATGACCTTCACCCGCCGCCAGTGCCAGCGCGGATTCACCCTCGTCGAATCGGCCATGGTGCTGGGCATCGTCGCCGTGATGGTCGGCGTGGGCGCGCCCAGCTTCGACGAGGTGCGCGCCACCCGCCTGCTCGACGTTGCCGCGGCCCAGCTGCGCACCGACGTGCAGCTGGCCCGCAGCACGGCCGTCGCCATCGGGCAGACGGTGCGGCTGCAGGTGCAGTCGGAAGCCGCCGGCAGCTGCTACCTGCTGCACACCGGCCCGCCGGCAGCTGCAGTTGCACCCCGCGGGCACGGCCAGCTGCGCCGATCCAGCGCAATTGCTGCGCACCGCAGCCTACGGCCCGGCACAGGGCCTGGCCCTGAAGGCCAATGTCGGCAGCATGGCCTTCGAGCCCATCCAGGGCACGGTGACCCCCACGGGCACGCTGACGATGAGCACCCGCCGCGGCGACCAGCTCAAGGTGGTGGTCAACGTCATGGGACGGGCGCGCAGCTGCAAGGCCGCCGGCGACCTGCACGGTTATCCGGCCTGCTGACGAGGTTGGAACGGTTCCGATCGACGACCGGCAGCCAGCACCCGACGGACGGCATCAAGTGTGAACGCCAGGCCGGCGGGCCTTGCCGATAATCCGCCCATGCCGATTGCCGCCCGCCCCACCATGCGCCCATCCCGCGGATTTACGCTGATCGAGTTGATGATCGCCATGGTGGTGATCGCCATCCTGGCCGCGGTGGCCTTCCCGAGCTTCATGGACTCGATCCGCAAGGGCCGCCGGTCCGAGGCCTTCAGCGCCTTGTCCAGCATCCAGCAGGCGCAGGAGCGCTGGCGGGCCAACAATGCGGCCTATGCCAGCAACCTCAGCGCCTCGGCGCCCACCGGGCTGAACATTCCCGCGACCACGGCGGGCGGGTATTACACGTTGTCGCTGGCCAACGTGACGGCGACCGGCTACCAGGCCGTGGCGACGCCGGTAGCCGGCAAGAGCCAGGTCAAGGATGGCACTTGCGCGAAGCTGGGCGTGCAGATGAATGGCGGGACGGTGACCTATGCGGCAAATACGTCCGCCGGGGCGCTGGCGTACGCCAATACCAGCGCTTGCTGGAGTCGCTGAGCATGCGCCCCACCGGCCCCCGCTGCCGCGGCTTCACCCTCATCGAGCTGATGGTGGTGGTGGGCCTGGTGGTCGTACTGATAGCTCTGGCCGCTCCTTCGGCACGCCGAATGATCGACGTGCAGCGGGTCAACAGCATCAATGCCCAGCTGGTAACCGACCTGCAGTTCGCGCGCAGCGAAGCAGCATCCCGCAACGCACATGTTCGAACGACGTTCAATTGGGACGCAACGCAAACCTGCTATTCGATCTACACCTATAACGTATCAGTATCGGGTGACTTGACCCGATGCAACTGCCTGCAAGTTCCCGCCTGTACCGCCGCAGGCTCGGTTGAGATCAAGACTGTCCGTATTCCGCTCGACCTTGGCGTACATGTACGACCGGCGTCAGCCTTGGACCGTGAGTTCGCGTTTGAACCATTGACAGGCGCTCTTTTCACGGTGACCACCGACTTCCCAGGAGCACCACTGACTCTGTTCGGCATGGTCACCTTCATGGACCTTCCGCGTAGCCTGCGTACAACCGTATCCCTCACCGGACGCCCCACGGTGTGCGCTCCTGCTGGTTCGAAGATGAGTGCGCCAGCATGTTGAGCATGAATCACAGTGCTAGCAGGCACGCTCAGAGAGGTGTGTCGCTTGTCGAGTTGATGGTCGGCGTGACCGTCGGTCTTTTCGTAGTCGCAGCCGCTGCGATGCTGGTCGGCTCCCAGCTCAGTGATAACCGGCGGCTTTTGCTCGAAACCCAGCTACAGCAGGATTTACGCAGCAGCGCCGACATCATCACGCGAGAGTTGCGGCGTGCCGGCTACTGGAACCAGTCCGATCGTGGAGTCTGGATGCCGACGCAAGCGCCGCAGCACAACACTTTCGCGGCAGTCACGCTGCCCGTTGCGACTGAGGTCGACTACTCCTATCACCGCGGTCCTGGTCAACAAGGCCCTTACGGCTTCAGGCTCGATGTAGGCACTGGCAGCATTAAGACGCAACTGGCTGCAGCTGGCTGGCAGGATCTGACCGATCCACGGACCCTGCGCATCACGGCGTTGAACATCACGCCGAATTTCGCCACACCGATCGTGCTGCCCTGCCCCAAGACCTGCCCTGGACCGGGCGGGCCGCAGGACTGCTGGCCGCGCCTTGTGGTGCGATCGTTCACGGTAGCCATCACGGGCCAGGCCGTGCATGACGCAGCCATCCAGAGGACGCTGCAGACGACGGTGAGGCTGCGCAACGACCACGTGCGCTTCAATGACCCGCTCAACCCCACCCAGTACTGCCCCGCATGAGCGCTGCCGCCGTCCTGCCCAGCCCGAATTGCCGGCGAATCGATGCGGCGAGAGGGCTTTCCCGTCGTCAAACGGGCGCTGCCACCTTGATCGTGGTGATGGTCTTGTTCTTTGTGGTGTCGCTGGTGGCCGCCTATGCCAGCCGCAACCTGCTCTTCGAGCAGAAAACCGCGGCCAACCAGTACCGGTCGACAGCCGTGCTCGAAGCGGCCGATGCAGGCCTGCACTGGGCAACGTCGATGCTCAACAGTGGGCGCATCGGTGCCACCTGCCTGCCCAGCGCGAACCCGGCTGATACCAGCTTTCGCGAGCGCTACCTGGCGATAGCCGATGACGGCGTGATCACGCCGCTGACACTGCCGCCACCACCTGCCCTGGCATCGCCGCTAACACCGAGTTGCGTCTTCGATGGCGTCACCTGGCAATGCAGTTGTCCCGTCAATGCCGCCCCGGTCCTGGCGGCACCGGCTGGTGACGACATGTTCCCCGCCTTCCGGCTGCGCTTTGTGGCCATGCCCACTCGGCCCGGGCTGGTGCGCGTCGAGGTCAATGCCTGCAGCCGGGCCGATGATGCCTGCCTGAACTTCCCGGCCACCGGCGCCGCCAACGAGGCCCGCGTCACCGTGTCGGCCATCGTGGCGCTGAAGGGTGGGGTGGCCACCGTGCCGGCGGCCGCGTTGACCGCACGGGGTAGCGTGGACCTCAGCCTTTCCGCCCTGACGCTGGCCAACACCGACCCCCGGAGCGGCGTGACCGTGAACGCCGGGCAGGCATTCACGCAGGGCTTGGCGCAGTTGGTCACCGTCGCAGGTTCCCCGGCCGCAGGGTCGATCAGCGACAGCGACCCCGCACTGGGCGGGCTGACCCTGGCGCCGAGCAACACGATGTTCGCCAAGACCTTCGGCATGTGGCCCGCCGACTATCGGGCTCAGCCGGGTGCGGTCGTGCTTCCCTGTGGCGGCACCTGCACGGCGGCGCAGGTGCGCACCGCGGTTGCCCAGTATCCGGGTCTGGTGATCTGGGTCGACGGCGCGCTCGACATCGACACCGGTGGTGACATCGGCACCTTCACTCAGCCAGTGGCCATCGTCGCCACCGGCGGTGTGCAGTTCACGGCCGCTGCCACCGTATACGGGCTGATCTATACGCAGGCGGCACCGTGGACCACGGCCGGCGCCGGCGCCGGCGTCAACCCCACGGTACGGGGCGCCGTCGTCGCCGAAGGCAATGTCGATGGCAACAGCGCCGCCACGCTGGTCTACGACGCCACGGTGCTCAACCGGCTGCGCCTGAAGACCGGCTCTTTCGTCGTCGTACCCGGCAGTTGGAGGGACTTCTGATGCGCAGCCGCAATCGTGGCGTGTCGCTGGTCGAGGCCCTGGTCGCCCTGGCGGTCATGGCCTTCGGAATCCTGGGCATCGTCGGCCTGCAGATGAGTTTGCGCCAGAACGCCGACATCTCCAAGCAACGCGCCGAGGCGGTGCGCATCGCGCAAGAGACCGTCGAGCAGCGGCGCGCCTTCAGCGCCATGTCGTCGGCCTCCGGCGTGACCGCCTTTGCCGATATCGTCTCCAGGGCTGCAGCCGCGGTACCCGGTGTCACGACGAATACGACCTTCACGCGCACCGAGACGGTGGTCGACTTCGCCAACCCGCTGCGCAAGAGCCTGGTCGTGGACGTGACCTGGCCGGATCGGACGGGCACGACGCAATCGGTCCGCCTGAGCACGCTGATTGCCGGCGTTCCGCCCGCGGTGGGTGCCGGCCTGGGGTTTCCGGGCGCGGCCGATCCGCGCCACCGCGGGCGGCATGCCGCCATCCCGCCAACGGCCGTCGACCAGGGTAACGGCACCAGCCGCTTCGACCCGCCGACCGGTGGGGGGCAGCCACCGGTACGCTGGGTGTTCGACAACATCACCGGCTACATCACCAAGGGCTGCAACCTGCCGCTGATTCCGCCAGCCGATTGCAGCGGCGCTTTCAACGCACGACTGCTGGCCGGGTATGTGGCCTTTGCGACCGCAGCCATCCAGCCGTCCTCGCCTGAGGCCGAAGCACCGCCGTCTGCCGCTCAGGCCGTGGGCGTGCAGGTGCTGCAGACCGCGCCTTCCGCCGGCACGGTGACCTGCTACACCCAGCAGGAGCCGCGTTTCGTCGCCTATTTCTGCGCGGTGCCGGTGGATGCCGTCGCCGGCAACCGATGGTCGGGACGGGCCGAAGTGGTGACAACCGCTGCGCTTGCCGCGTCCGCGCCGCCAGCCAGTTCCCGCTGGACGTCGCCGCGACGCGCCAGCGCGTCTGCCGCTATCGCCGGTCCGTGGCTGCCCTCCGGCCGTCGGTGACACGATCTGGGGTTCAAACGGCGCGACTGGCAGTTGCAGCGCGGCTTCGGCACCGAGTCGCCTGATGACCAACGTGGAGCACCCGCTCAACTACCTCGACCTGACCGAATCGCTGATCAACCAGAACTTTCTGGTCATCCGCGCCGGCGACGGCGCCACGCCCTTCGACTGCCCGGCCGATGACGCCGCCACGCCGCTGATCAACGGCAACACCTGGCACCACCAGCCGGCCAGTTGAACCCGCTCGATCACCAGCGGCTCGGGGCCGCACTCGTGCTGGCCGAAGCGGCCATCGGCCTGTCGGATCCCAACCCGCGCGTCGGTTGCATCATCGGCACGTCCGACGGCCTGATCCTCGGCCAGGGCCACACACAGCAGGCCGGAGGCCCGCATGCCGAGGTGATGGCGCTGCGTGACGCCCGGTCTCAAGGCCACGACGTGCGCGGTGCCACCGCCTGGGTCACGCTGGAACCCTGCGCCCATCAGGGTCGTACGCCGCCCTGCTGTGACGCCCTGGTCGCGGCCGGACTGGCACGCGTCGTGGTTGCCATCGAGGATCCATTCCCGCAGGTGTCCGGGCAGGGCATTGACCGCATGCGTGCCGCCGGTATCGACGTCCTGCTGGCCGACTCCGCCATCGCGCGCGCGCGAGATCAACATTGGGTTCTTCTCCCGCTTCGAGAGAGGGCGCCCCTGGGTTCGACTCAAGGTGGCCGCCTCGCTCGACGGCTTCACGGCCTTGCCGGATGGCCGCAGCCAGTGGATCACGGGCCCCGAGGCGCGCGCCGATGGCCATGCCTGGCGGCGCCGGGCCAGTGCCATCCCTCACCGGCGTCGGCACCGTGCTGGCCGACAACCCGCGCCTGGACGTGAGGCTCGTGCCGACGACGCTGCAGCCCTGGCGGGTCGTCGTCGATTCGACCTTGCGCAGCCCGCTGTCGGCGCGGATCTTCCAGCCACCGGGCCGCGCGACCCTGGTGGTAGCAGGCGCTGGCGCCGACTGCATCGCTGAGGCGCGCGATCGCGGCATAGAGGTCATGACCCTGCCCGGGCAGGATGGTCTTGTCGATCTGCCGGCGCTGATCGATGGCCTGGCGGGGCAACACGTCAATGAACTGCACGTCGAGGCGGGTGCTCGCATCAACGGGCGTCTGGTCGAACTGGGCCTGATCGACGAGATGATCGTCTATCTGGCACCGATCCTGATCGGCCATGGGCTGGCCATGTTCGACTTGCCTTCGATCGATCGGCTGGATTCGGCCTCTCGCTTCACGCTCATCGAACAGGGCCGGTGCGGACCCGACATGATCCTGCGGCTGCGCTCTCAGGTAAACCCCAACTTGATCCCTGAAAAACATTGTCGGACGCCTTGACAGTTGCCCGTCGTTCCGCATTAGATGGCGCCGTAAGCGCCTGTTTTTCTATAATCTTTTGTGATTGGCGCGCGAATTGCGTGAAGAGGCTGACCAAGACCTTTAGTGGTCGCTTCAACAGACTCGAAGGAATTCGAATGACCTCTAGATTCAAGCAAGTCGGCGTCTTGGCGACCTTGCTGCTCGGAGCGGTCAGCGCCCAAGCGGCGCTGTGCAACCTGACCACCGGAAATCTGAGCATTTGCTACGGCGAACTGGCCAGCCCTGTCGGCGTCGTGAGTGGTGATCCGCTTGCCGCGCGTGGTGAATTCGGATCGTTTCTGAAAACGATCGGAACCGAAACCTTCCTGGGTGTACCTGTTGGCGCCGTTTCTCCGCTGAGCCTGAACTTCGGTGCGATCACCGGCACGATGAGCGGATCCACCATCGTTCCCAGCCCAGTCCCCGGCGGGACCGATACTGTCGTGTCCCACGTATCCGTGGTGGGCAATGCGGTGCCTGACACCAACGAGGGCCGGTTTGGTACGTCTGGGAACAGCTTCGATGACGAGCGCTTCATCCTGGTAGGCAATGGCGATTTGGCTGTCACGTTCAGTGAAGCTGTGTCAGCCTTCGGCTTCTACGGTACCGATATTGGTGACTTCGGCGGCAGCATCTTCATCGACCTGATCAACACCGCAGGAACCACGACGATCACTCTGGACAACAGCCCGGCAGGTGCCAACCCGCCTAGCGGCTCGCTGCTGTTCTGGGGCTTCGTCGATACGAAGTCGAAGTACGACCAAGTGAGGTTCCGCTTCACGGATGCACGCGATGGAATCGGTTTCGACGATCTGGTGACTGGGACTCTGAAGGACGACTTGCCCCCGCCCAACCCGACACCCGAACCTGCCGGCTTGGCCTTGCTGGGCGCCGCCTTTGCCGCCGCTGCGCTGGCTCGCCGCCGCACGCGCCGCACCGACTGATCAAAGACTGGTTTTGGCCGCGCCAGCGGCCCACAGCGACGGCGGGCTTCTGGCCCGCCGTTTTGTTTGACCGGCCCTTGAGCGGCCAGGCGGCACGATCCGGCCACCTACAATCCCGCCATGCCCATTTCCCCATCCCCGAGCTCGTGGCCGACCTGGCCGCTGGTCGCATGGTGATCCTCGTCGACGAGGAAGACCGCGAAAACGAAGGCGACCTGGTGCTGGCCGCCGAGCATGTCACCCCGGAAGCCATCAATTTCGCTGGCCCGCCGCGCGCGCGGGCTGATCTGCCTGACGCTGACGCGCGAGCATTGCGAGCGGCTGCAACTGCCGCCGATGGCGCGCGCGCAACGGCACGCAGCATGGCACCGCCTTCACGGTGTCGATCGAGGCCGCCACCGGCGTCACCACCGGCATCTCGGCGGCCGACCGCGCGCGCACCGTGCAGGCGGCGGTGGCGCGCGACGCCAGGGCGTCCGACCTGGTGCAGCCGGGCCATATCTTCCCGCTGCAGGCGGTCGACGGCGGCGTGCTGATGCGCGCCGGCCACACCGAGGCCGGCTGTGACATGGCGCGCATGGCCGCCGGTCACCGGCCGCCGTGATCTGCGAGATCATGAAGGACGACGGCACCATGGCGCGGCTGCCGGACCTGGAGGTCTTCGCCCGCGAACATGGCCTGAAGATCGGCACCATCGCCGACCTGATCGGCTACCGCAGCCGCAATGAATCGCTGGTGCAGCGTGTGGGCCAGCGCCGGCTGGTCACGCCGCAGGGCGCCTTCGACTGCCAGGTCTGGCGCGACCATGGCGGCGGGGTGCACCTGTCGCTGGCCCATGGCCACTGGGGCGATGCCGACGAGGTGCTGGTGCGCGTGCACGAGCCCTTCACCGCGATGGACCTGCTGGATGCCGCGGCCGGCGGCCATTCGTGGCCGCTGGGCCGCGCGCTGCAGGCGCTGCAGGCAGCGCCGCAAGGCGTGGCCGTGCTGCTGAACTGCAGCCACGACGCCGAGGCGCTGCTGGCGCAGCTGACGCCCGACCCGGCCGGCGCCGGCCTCAGCCGCGGCCAGATCGACCTGCGCACCTACGGCGTGGGCGCGCAGATCCTGCGTGAACTGGGCGTGCGCCGCATGAAGCTGCTGGGCAGCCCGCGCCGCATGCCCAGCATGACGGGCTACGGCCTCGAGGTCACCGGCTTCGTCGCCGCCTGACCGCTCCCACCGCTTTCGAAAGAGATCCCCTCATGCAAGGCGCCAACAAGGGCACGGCGGGCGAACTGGCCGGCGCGGGCTTGCGCATCGGCATCGTCCAGGCCCGCTTCAACCACGACATCACCGACAAGCTGGCCGAGGTGTGCCTGGCCGAACTGGCCCGGCTCGAGGTGCAGCCGCGCGACATCACGCACTGCACGGTGCCGGGCGCGCTGGAAGTGCCGCTGGCGCTCAAGGCCATGGCCGACAGCGGCGACTTCGACGCGCTGATCGCGCTGGGCTGCATCATCCGCGGCGAGACCTACCACTTCGAGCTGGTGGCCAATGAAAGCGGCGCCGGCCTCACGCGCGTGTCGCTGGACCACCAGATCCCGATCGCCAACGCCATCCTCACCGTGGAGAACGAGGCCCAGGCCTGGGCCGCGTGCCCGACAAGGGCGCTGGCCCGCGCGCGTGGCGGTGGAGATGGCCAACCTGCTGGAGGAGATCAGGCGAGTGACCAGCCCGTGCTGAAGAAGCCGGCCGCGCCGCCGGCCGGCGGCCCGCTCGGGGCGGCGCGCGCGCAATTCGCTGCAGGGCCTTGTACCGTGGCTGGTGTCGGGCGCCGAGGCCAGCGTCATCGACGCCCACATCCGCGAGCTCGACGGCTTCGCCATGCGACAGCGCGGTCTTTCGATGGCCCTGCTGCACGGCTGCATCGCCGAGGCCGCGGCGCTGGATGCGGTGCTGGCGCGGCATGTGGACCGCCGCACTAACCTGCTGTCGCCGGTGGAACATGCGGTGCTGCTGATCGGCGCCCTACGGGCTGACGCACTGGGTCGACATCCCCTATCGCGGCCATCAACGAGGCGGTCGAGGTGGGCCAAGAGTTTTGGCGGCACCGACGGCCACAAATATGTCAACGGCGTGCTCGACAAGACCGCTGCGGACCTGCGCCTGGCGAAGTGGCCCGCGGCGCGGGCGGCGCGCGCTGCTGGCGGCCTGACCGGGCTGACAGGCCGCTCAGCCCGGGACGCCGTGCGCGGCGGCAGCCAGGCACGCAGCCGCTGCACCGCCTCGTGCAGGTGCGCCAGCGAGGTGGCATACGACAGCCGCAGCCAGCGCGCTGCGGCTGGTGGCCGCCGAAGTCCTCGCCCGGCACCAGCGCCACGCCGGCCTCTTCCAGCATCTGCGACGCAAAGGCCGAGCTGTCCGGCGGTGAAGGCGCTGCAGTCCAGGTAGGCATAGAAGGCGCGTGGGCTCGACCGGGACTGGAAAAGCCCAGTTCGCGCAGCTCGGCACGATGGTCGCGCCGCGCCTGGAATTCGTCGCGCCGCTTCGGCGGTACAGGGCCATGGCCTCGGCTCCAGGCCAGCGCCGCATGCTGTGCCAGGGCGACAGGGCAGATGAAGAAGGTTCTGCGCCAGTTTCTCGAAGGTGTCCACCAGCGCCGGCGGGTCCTGCACCAGCCAGCCCAGGCGCCGGCGATGTGGAAGAACTTCGAGAAGCTGCCGGCCACCAGCACGTCGCTGCCAGCCGCCGCACTTCTGCGGCCGGTGGCGTAGGCCAGGTCGAGGTAGATCTCGTCCACCAGCGTGAAGCCGCCGCGCTCTGCCGCCGTCCACCAGCCGCGCCAGTTCGTCGAGAGGCGATCGAGGTGCCGGTGGGGTTGCTGGGCGTGGACAGCAGCCCGCCACGCACGGCAGCGGTCCAGTGCGCGGCCACCGTCGCCGCATCGAGCTGGAAGGGATGCCGGCACCCACCGGGATGGTCACCGGCACGCCGTCGAAGGCGCTGACGAAATGGCGGTTGCAGGGGTAGAGGGGTCGGCCATCGGCACCTGCGCGCCGGGGTCGACGAGCGCGCAGCAGGGCAGCAGCAGCGCCGCCGACGCGCCGGGCGGTGACCACCACGCGCGCCGGGTCGAGGTCGACGCCATGCGCGTCGCCGGCGCATGGCCGGGCGATGGCCTCGCGCAGCGCGTGCAGCCCGAGCGCGCGGCGGTATAGCCGGTGGCGCCGGCATCGACCGCTGCCTTCAGCGCCGCCACCACCGTGCGGCGCGGAAATCGGGGGCTCGCCGATGCTGAGGTGGATGATCGAGCGGCCGGCATGCTCGAGCGCGCGCGCCCGCTTCACGGGCTCCATCACGCGGGCTCGATGCGGGCGGTGCGCGCGACAGCTGCAGCGCCGGTGGGTGCAAAGGAACAGGCATGCGGCATTGTCGCGCCAGGCACCGGGCCCGGCCGCTGCGACGCTGGCTGTAGCGAAACGCACAACCCGCGCCAGCAAGGGTGACAAGCCGTTAACCAGCCCGGCCGGGTGCACGCTTTTCGTGGCACCTGGCGGGCCGCGCCCCTGTCAGCTGCCCCGATGTGACAGCCAAGGCTCTCCCGTTGCGCCGCACCGACGGCCCCCCAGCACCCAGTTTGCGGCCCACCATCGTCGGCATGCCCGGGACCGACGGCGCCGCCTTCGACGCGCCCAGCCCGGATACGCTGTCGCCGGACAGCCCGTGGACCGACGCCTCGGGGCGCAGGCTGCCTTGCCCGATCTGGTCACCGACTTCCGCGGCCTGCCCGGCGAGGCGCCCGACCCGGCCCATGCGCCCACGCTGTCGCACATCGGCCGCTATGCGCTCAGCGCCAGCTCAGCGCCGGCGGCCTGGGGCGGTGTTCGAGGCCTGGGACCCGCTGCTGTCGCGCGCGGTGGCGGTGAAGACGCTGCAGTTCGGTGCCGATGCCGCCGCCGGCAGCCCGCTCGACGGGCTGTTCCTGAACGGGCCCGCGCCGCAGCCGGCTCAACCACCGCTGCATCGTCACCATCCACGACGCCGGGCTGTCGCCGCACGGCGTCTATATCGCGATGGAGCAGCTGTACGGCCCGCGACCTGACGCAACCTGGCCGACGGCTGGCGGCCCAGCGTCGAGCAGACGGTGCAGCTGGTGCGCCGCGTCACCGATGCCCTGGCCTTGCGCTATGCGCGCGGCGTCGTCACTGCGACATCAAGCCGGCCAATATCTTCCGGTAGCGCAAGGACCGCCCCAAGGTGCTGGATTTCGGCATCGCGCGGCTGGGCACGGCACCACCCTGCCCGCGCTGCAGGGGCGCGGTGCAGGGTCGCCGCGCTACGCGCGCCGAGCAGTTGACCGGCAGCGCCATCGACTGCGCGCACCGACCTCTTCTCGCTCGGCGTGGTGATGTACGAGCTGCTGACCGACGCCGCGCCTTCGAGGGCCGTTCGCTGGCCGAGATCAACCGCGCCGTGCTCGACAGCGACCCGCCACCGGCGCACGAGGCCGACCGCGCCGTGCCGCGCGAGGTGTCGGCCATCGTCGCCCGGCTGATGGGCGCGACCCGGCGCGGCGCATACCTGCGCCAGCGAGCTGGGCGCCGATCTGCCGGCGCTGGATGCAGGCGCAGCAGCTGCCCACCGAAACCGTGACCATGGCCGCCCTGCCGCCCCCGCGGCGACGGTGGCCGCGCCCGCCGTCCGCCGCCGGCGGCCCGCGCGCTGGCTGCTGGCCGCGGCGCTGCTGTTACTGCCGGCGCGATGGCCGTCGGGCTGGGCGGCCACCCGCTCACGCCGGCCCCGGCGGCGCCCGCGCTGCCGCACCCGTGCCGCTGAACCCGGTCGCCCAGGGGCGAACGCGCATAATCCGCGCGCCGATGCCCGCCACCGATGTCTCGGCCTTCCGCCCGTCGCCCACCGCCATCGCGTGCGCGTGTACTGGAAGAACACCGACGCCGGCGGCGTCGTCTTCTACGCCAACTCACCTGAAATTCTTCGAGCGGGCGCGCACCGAATGGCTGCGCACGGCCGGCATCGGCCAGCAGGCGCTGAAGGACGAGACCGGCGCCATGTTCGTCGTCACCGACACCCAGGTCAGCTACCGCGCACCGGCGCGTCTGGACGATCTGCTCGACATCACCGTGGCGGTGGCCGAGGCCGGCCGCGTGTCGTTCACCATCGCGCAGCAGGCCTGGCGCGACGGCGTGCTGCTGGCCGAGGGCCGCATCCGGGCATCAGTTGCGTCGACGCCGCCACGCTGCGCCCGCGCCGCATCCCGACACCGTGCTGCACGCCCTGCCCCCTTGCCACGACCCAGGATCTTTCCATCACCGCGCTGGTGCTCAACGCCAGCCTCGTCGTGCAGCTCGGATGGCCGGGCTGCTGGTGGCGTCGCTGGCCAGCCGGACGGTGATCTTCGGAGTTTTCGTGCGCTGCGCGTGCGCAACCGCAACGAGGCCTTCGAGCGCGAATTCTGGTCGGGCAAGAGCTGTCCGAGATGAACCAGGCGGTGACG
>JADJYX010000026.1 GCA_016719535.1 Rubrivivax sp.
GCCGCTGTACGACGTCATGTCGGCCTATCCCGTCATGGGCGATGGGCCCAACCAGTGGTCGCCGCGCGAGCTCAAGCTCGCCATGGCCCTGGTGGGGAAGAACCGGCACTACGAGGTGGAACGCATCCAGCGGCGTCACTTCAACAGCACGGCCAAGCGCTTCGGCTATGGCGAGACCGCGGAGCCGCTGATTCAGGAGCTCATTGAACGCACGCCGGCCATCATCGACGAGGTGCAGCGGGCACTGCCGCTGGGGTTCTCGGACGAAGTGGCCGTCAAGGTGCTGAGCGGGCTGCGGACCGCAGCCCGCGTCCTTGAGGTCATGCCAGCGGGCTGAAGCGCTGGCACGGCTGGCACCCGGCTTTTCAGAAGGTGTTGCCCACGCGGCGTTGGCCTCGGCCAGAAGTTCTTCGCAAGCCCGCAGGACCGCCGCCTCCGCTTCCGTCAGCGCCGCGCCGATTGTTCCGGCCCTCTTCGCTTGCCTCGCGGCAAGCTGTTCGTGCTCGAGCTCCCGGCGGACTTCCTCGCGTAGGGCCGCCTTCAGCGCCGCACGCTCTTCTTCGGCACGGGAGACCTGCTCGGCAAGCGTTCGCCGGAACGTCCCGTGGACTTCCAGCCACACCCGGATGACTTCGAGATGGGCCGGTCCCAGCGTGAACGGTGCCTCGGCGCTGACGGTGATGCCATCCATACGCTCGCCGGGCTGCAGTTCAACGCCACGCCGCACGGCATCCGGGTCGAGGTCGACTCTGAACGAGCCGACGTACCGGGTCATGGTCTTGCCAGTGGTCTTGTTGTACGGGTACCTAAACCACGTACCGAAGGCGCAGATTATCGCCGCGCTGAAGGAGGCAGGGCCCGAGCTGGCCGGTGGTGGTGTCGAGGCGATGAAGAAGGATGCGCTGGTGAGCGCAGCGGCATCGCGGCTGGCTGGCACGCGCTGGCTGCCCAAGCCACTGCGCCGATCGCCAGGCTGACTGGAACGCGCGGGCGGGGTGAACCCGCCCGCGCGATCCGGATCGGAGGAGTTATGTGGCTGCTGGTTGCTCGCGAACCCCGGCCGGACGCGCCCGAGTGGCCCGGCCGGCGCTTGCTCGCGGCCGTCGATGTCATCGCGTGGCCGCTGGTGTGGGTGCTACTGATGCGGCATGCGCCGCAACCGGCGGGTTTGATCGGCCCGTTCGTCACGGCGCTCGCCGTGCTCTTGGGCTTGGGGCGACTGCATCGCGCGCTATGGGTGAACCATCGCTACTGGTTTACAACCTGGCGATGGGGGAAGGTGGCGGCTGCGATGCTGCTGATCGGCGCGGTGTTGAAGGTAACGATGCCGACGTAGCCCGGCACGTTCGTCAGCGCGATGCACGCAGCTACGGCGTCAGTGCGAGACCGTAGGGCGACCGGCGCTCCATCGGTCGAGGTCGATTCGGCGCCACGCGACGGCGCGCTTGGCCAGGCGGACGGGCGACGGAAACTTGTTCTCGGCCATCAGCCGATAGATCGTCGACCGACCGAGGCCGGTCATGCGCACGACAGCAGCCATGCGGACGAACACGGCGGGCTGCACATCGGCCGCGGGCGGTTTCGACTCGGTCTGCGTCTGGCTCACCAGGCGGCTCCTGGGCTGCGTCTGAGGAGGACTCTAGGAGTCTGTCGGGCTTTCACGGCTACCCCGACGGAGTGGCGGCCGAGACAATCGCAGCAACGTTGAGCGAACCACCGAGCCCATGAGCCGCTTCATTGCCGTTGATCGAGACACTGCCTATCTGTTGCCGCCGTCGGTGGACGAGTGGCTTCCCCAGAATCATCTGGCGCGCTTCGTGGTGGAGGTCATCGACCAGTTGGATCTGAGCGAACTGACGCGTCAGTACGCGGGTCGCGGCAGCGATGCCTACCATCCGGCGATGCTGCTGGGCTTGCTGGTCTACGGCTACGCCACCGGGCTGCACTCCAGCCGCAAGATCGAGCGCGCCTGCCACGACTCGGTGGCCATGCGCTTCATCGCTGCCAACACCCAACCCGACCACGACAGCATTGCCACGTTCCGGCGGCGCTTTCTGCCGCAGATCGAAGCGCTGTTCGTGCAAGTGCTGATGCTGGCGCGCGAGATGAAGTGCCTGAAGCTGGGCGCCATCGCACTGGACGGCACCAAGATTGCGGCCAACGCCAGCAAGCACAGTGCGCTGTCGTGGGAGCACGCCAACAGGATCGAAGCCCAGTTGCGCGAAGAGGTGCAACTGCTGCTGAAGCTGGCCGAGGACAGCGACAGCCGGCCGGTGGGCGACGGCCTGGACGTGCCTGCGGAGATCGCCCGGCGCGAGCAGCGTCTGGCTGCACTGGCGCAAGCCAAGGACAAGATCAGACAGCGGGCTGCCGAGCGCCATGCCGTGGAGAACCAGGCGCACGAGGCCAAGTGCGCCAAGCGCCAGGCCCAGCGCGAGGCGGGCAAGAAGCCGCGCGGCCCCGAGCCCGAGCCGCCATCGAGTGAACCCAGGCCAGGCGACCAAGTCAACCTCACCGACGAAGAGTCCCGCATCATGCCCAGCTCGGGGGGTGGCTTCGGGCAGAGCTACAACGCGCAGGCTGCGGTCGACACCGCGACGATGCTGGTGATCACCGCACACGTCACGCAGGCGCCCAACGACAAGCGCGAAATTGCGCCGGTACTGGATAAGGTTCAGGCCCTGCCGCAGGCCTTGGGGAGCGTCTCGACCTTGCTGGCCGACACGGGCTACTTCAGCCGGGCCAACGTGCAGGCCTGCCTGGGCCACGAAATCGAGCCCATGCTGTCGATGAAGCGCGAATCCCACCACGCACCAGTGCTTGAGCGCTTCGCTGCGGACGCGTCAGCGCCTGAAACCGACGATCCGGTGCTCAAGATGGCGCACCTGCTGGGCACGAAAACAGGTCGGGCACTGTATGGACTGCGCAAGCAGACCGTGGAGCCCGTGTTCGGCATCATCAAGCGGGTCATGGGCTGGCGCCAGATGAGCATGCGCGGGCTGGACCAGGCGCGCGGCGAATGGTCGCTGGTGACGATGGCCTGGAACATCAAGCGGTTGCATGTGCTGCGCGCGGCGTGAGGAACAAGGGCGTCAAATGCCGACCGAACGCTCCGATTTGAGCCCTGGTGATGACGCCAGGATGTCCACCAGACCCCTGAGGCGCCTCGCGCCGGTCGAATCCGTCGCACCAGGCCAGAAAAACGAACCCGCTTCGGTCACGGCGCGTCGGACGGGTTCAAGTCCGACGGGCTCCTAGGCGCTGCCGGTGCGCTCGCGGGCGATGACTTTGGGCGAAAAACTGTCAGCGCGTCTGCACAGCTCAGTTGCGCGCGTCGGGCGCGGGCGGCGTCCGACCGGAATGGGCGAGTAGATGTCGCTGCTTTCCGGTTTACAACCGGCTGAGTCAGTCTTGATCCGTCGCAGAGACTGCCGGTGGGCGGATCGGTGCGTGGACCGCGATACCTCGGTGCCTCTGCGCGGCTAGCCAGTACGCCGCCGAAGGAGATATATCAATCTTCGCGACGGCCACCCTGAAGTGCCGGAACATGGTCACTCGTGAGCTTTTGCTTGACGGAGTGATCCAAGGAACGTCGGAGCGAGACCTTGCGAGACATCTTGGGAACCGCATCGCGTTGCTCCCAGGACACAGGCCGCGACCCGCCGAAATTTCGGACACGAGTCGGACACGGAGGGTCTGGAAAGTCAAAGGGGTTAGCGACTTGCATCGCTAACCCCTTGATTTTTATGGCTCCCCGACCTGGGCTCGAACCAGGGACCTACGGATTAACAGTCCGGCGCTCTACCGACTGAGCTATCGGGGAATACAGCCCTTAAGTATAGCCCGAATTCAAAAACGGTCTACAGATCGACGCTGATCGACGCATGCCAGGTGCGTGGCTGCAACGGCATCAGATAGGCATGACCAAACTGGTAGGGGGATTCGCGCCAGGCGCGGCGGTCGGCAAGGTTGTCGATGCCCAGGCGCACGCGGGCGGGCAATCCGGCCAGCGGCACGCGCCAGTTGATGGAGGCGCTGGCGGTGGTCCAGCTGCCGATCTCGATGGCATTGCCTGGCAGCACGGCGCGGCGGCCTTCGTGCACGAGGTCGGCGTGCGCGCTCAACGCGGGGCCCAGGGCATGCGACAGCCGCGCCTTCAGCGCCCGTTCGGGCACGTTGGTCGGCTTCAGGCCGTTGAGCGCAGCGTCGTCGCTGTCTTCACGCTCGGCCTGCAGCCACATCGCGCTGGCGCGCACCGACCAGGCGCCCTGGCGCCAGCCGCCGGCCAGTTCCAGGCCGCGGTGGCGCTGCGCGCCGTCGATGCGGCGCACGCAGCGGTCGGCGTCGTCACAGAAGTCGCTGGCCACGGGCCGGCGGATGTCGAACAGCGCGGCGCTGGCATCGTGCCCGTTGGCAGACCACTTGACCCCGGCCTCCCATTGCCGGCTCTTCAGGGCCGGCAGCACCTCGCCGCGGTTGACGTAGCGGCTGCGGTTGGGCACGACCTCGCTTTCCACGCCTTCGCCCCAGCTGGCATAGACCAGCGTGCCGGCGGTGGGCTCGAAGGCCAGCGCCAGCCAGGGCACGGTGAAGGTCTGCGCATGGTCCGTCGCGCGCGAGCCGTCGGTGCGCACGCTCTCGCGTTCGACGCGCGTGTGGCGCACGCCGGTCCACAGCTGCCAGCGCTCGGCCAGCTGCATGGCATCGCGCAGGTAGAGCTCGCGGCTGCGCTCGTCGCGGTTGGTGTTCTCGTCGGTCAGCGCGGGGGCGGGCGGCGTGAACAGGTCGGCCTGGATGCGGCCGGCGCCGGTGTAGTTGTAGGCTTGGCGCTGCATGCGCTGTTCGCTGCGCGACCACAGCACGCCGGCGCGCAGGCGGTGGCGCACCGGCCCGGTCTGCAGGCGGCCCTGCAACTGCAGGTCCAGCGCGTCGGTGCCTCGGCGTTCGCCCTCGCTGCGGAAGTCGTAGAGGTCGAAGCTGCCGTCGGGGCAGTAGCGGTCGGCCCAGTAGGTGGCGGCGTCGTTGCTGCAGCCGTAGGGGAAGGCCACGCGGTCGTCGTTCGTCAGACGTTGGGATGCGCCGTGCACGCTGTACGACCAGTCGGCCCCCAGGCGCTGCGTCCAGCGCACGGAGGCGGTGCGCCCGTCCAGCACCACGGGCAGCGTCCAGGGCTGGTTGTTGAGGTTGATGCGCGGATCGATGGCGCGTGCATCGGGCAGGGTGTCGCCCAGCAGGCTGAAGCCCGGCTGGCTGGGCTGCGACTGGTGGCTGCGCTCGATCTCGAATTCGAGCCGCGTGTCGACCGTCGGCACCCAGTCCAGCGCCAGCGCCGCCAGGTGGCGGTTGCCCGCGGCGCTGCGCAGTTCGGGGCGCAGCCGTGCCGCCTCCGCGGTGACGCGGGCGCCGAACCGGCCTTCGGTGCCGAAGCGCTGCGACAGGTCGACACCGGCGGCCAGGCTGCCCCGTTCGCCGACATCCAGCGTCACGCGGCGCAGCGTCGTGGTCGGACGTTTGACGACAAGGTTGACCAGGCCACCCGGGGCGCTGGTGCCGGCCTGGATGCCGCTGGTGCCCTTGAGCACCTCCACGCGTTCCTTGTTGGCCAGCGGCAGCGAGGTTTCGGCATTGATGGGCAGGCCGTCGCGGCGCACGTTCTGGCGTGGGTCGATGGTGAAGCCGCGCACGCTCAGCCCGCTCCAGTAGCCCTGGGCGTTGTAGGCGTCGGCGATGCCGGCGTCGAAGGGCGTGATGCCGCCCAGCACGGCCACGCCGGCGTCGCGCAGGGCGTCGGCGCCGATCTGCGTGGCCTGCAGCGGCGAGCGCGCTGGCGCCCCGCCGAAGCCGCCCACGCCGATGGGTGGCTCGTTGCGGCCGGTGACGGTGATGGTGGTCTGCGCCGTGGCCCCATGGCAGATCGCCAGCAGCGCGGCCAGCGCGACGGGGGCGGGGGAGGGGAGATGTGTTGCCATCGTGTGCCTTCTGTCGTCGATGGCAGGTCGGCACGTCGAAGGCGGCACGGCACGCGGCCGCTGGCGTCGGACTGGCTTCCCTGCGCGAGGATTACCTCAATCAGGTTCAAAGGGACTTTCTCAGCCGCCCCGGCCATGTCGACCGGGGCAGCACCCCTAGCGAAGTGGCGCCACACAGTGGTCGCGCCGGAGCACATGATAGCGGCCCTGAAATGACGACGGCCCGCACAGGGCGGGCCGCGCTCAGCCAACGTTCGACGCGGGTCAGTCGAAGACCGGGCTTTCGACGCCCAGCACCTTGTGCAGCTTGGGGCTGGTGGTGGTGTACTGCAGCAGCACGCGCTTGTCGGGGAAGACGTAGGGCGCAGCGCCGAAGGCCGCCAGCGCCGCTTCGTGGAAGCCCGAGAGGATGAGCTTCTTCTTGCCCGGGTAGGTGTTGATGTCGCCCACCGCGAAGATGCCCGGGATGCTGGTCTCGAATTTCTCGGTGTCGACGACGATCTGCTTGCGCTCGATGCCCAGCCCCCAGTCGGCGATCGGGCCCAGCTTGGGGCTGAGGCCGAAGAAGACCAGCAGCATGTCCAGCGGCACCACGCGCGTCACGCCGTCGGCGCCGGTCACCTTGACGGCACTGAGCCGCTCGTCGCGTTCCTCGTAGCCGGTGATCTGGCCGACGATGAACTGCATTTCGTAGGCCTCGCACAGCTCGCGCATCTTGGCCACGCTGGCCGGCGCGGCGCGGAAGCCGTCGCGCCGGTGCAGCAGGATCACGCTTTCGGCCTTGTGCGGGCCTTCCTGGACGAAATTGAGCGACCAGTCCAGCGCCGAGTCGCCGCCACCCACGATCACCAGGTTCTTGCCGGCAAACTGCGCCGGGTTCTTCACGCGGTAGAACAGCTGCGTGTCGTCGAAACTGTCGAGCCCGTCGACCTTCAGCGTGCGCGGCTGGAACGAACCCACGCCGCCGGCGATGAAGATCGTCTTGGCGAGAAACTGCGTGCCCTTGCTGGTCTCGACGAAGAAGCGGCCATCGTCCTGCTTGCGCACCACGCTCACCTCCTGCCCGAAGTGGAAGGTGGCGCCGAAGGGCTCGATCTGCTTGAGCAGGTTGTCGGTCAGCTCCTTGCCGGTGCACACGGGCACGGCCGGGATGTCGTAGATGGGCTTGTCGGGGTAGAGCTCGATGCACTGGCCGCCGGGGTAGCCCAGGGTGTCGATGACGTGGGCCTTGATCTCCAGCAGCCCGAGTTCGAAGACCTGAAACAGGCCGACCGGGCCGGCGCCGACGATCACGGCATCGGTCTCGATCGGGCCGTCGTGCATGCGGGCGGTATCGGCCACTTCGGCCTCGAGCTTGGGTTCCATGGTGGGGCTGATCAGCGGGCCAGCTGGTCGATCTTGTGTTTGACGTCTTTCCACTCGTCGGCATCGGGCAGCGCCGCCTTGCGCTTGGTGATGCTGGGCCACTTGCGCGACAGGTCGGCGTTGATCTTGATGAAGGCGAGCTGGTCGCCGGGGATGTCTTCCTCGGGCAGGATGGCGTTGACCGGGCACTCCGGAATGCACACGGCGCAGTCGATGCACTCGTCGGGGTCGATGACCAGGAAGTTCGGGCCTTCGCGGAAGCAATCGACGGGGCAGACATCGACACAGTCGGTGTACTTGCAGCGGATGCACGATTCGAGGACGACGTGGGTCATGGGCTTGGGGCTCGGAGGGTGAAGCGGGACCGGACCGGCCACTGCCTGCGCCTTCACGACGCCGGCAGCCGATGCGCGGGCCGGCACCGATGCAAGCCACTGATTTTACGGCGACCGGGTTTATACCGACGCTTGCGCTTTCTCAAGCAGCAGGGTCTTGTGCGCCGGCGCCACACCCGACAGCGCCAGCGCGCCCACGCCCACGGTGACCACGGTCGGCCGACCGCCATGCACCAGCGCGGCATGACCCAGATCGTGCAAGGCATGGTCGCTGCGCAGTTCGTCGTTCCAGCCGGCGCGCGAGACCACGCACACCGGCGCGTCGGCCGGCCAGCCGCCGGCCTGCAGACGCCGCCCGAGGCCCGCCAGCTGGCGCCCGGCCATGTAGAAGACCTCGGTATCGGCGCGCTGGCTGCCGCGCAGGGCGCCGTCGTGCGTGACGGCCGTGGTCAGGCTCACGCTGCGGCCCCGGCCGCGGCGCGTCAGCGGGCGTTGCGCGCCCGCGGCGGCGGCCAGCGCCGCGGTCACGCCGGGCACCACTTCGCTGTCGATCCCGGCGGCACGCAGCGCCAGCAGCTCTTCCTCCAGGCGGCCGAAGATGCTGGGGTCGCCGCCCTTCAGGCGCACCACCACGGCATGTTCCTGGGCCAGTTGCACCAGCAGCGTGTCGATGCGCGCCTGCGCGGTGGCCCGCGCGAAGCCGCGCTTGCCGACGTCGATCCACCGCGCCCTGGGGGCGTGCATGCGCAGTGCCGGGTCGGTCAGCGCGTCGAACAGCACCACCTCGGCGCTGGCCAGGCGCTGGGCGCCGCGCACGGTGATGAGGTCGGCGGCGCCCGGGCCGGCGCCGATGAAGATCACGCGGCCCATGGCTTCAGGCCGCGACGGGGTGGGGCCGGCTGTGCAGGCCGCATTCCTTGGCGGTGCCCAGTTCCCACCACCAGCGTCCGGCGCGTTCGTCCTCGCCATCCACCGTGGCGCGCGTGCAGGGCTGGCAGCCGATGCTGGGATAGCCCTGGTCATGCAGTTCGTTGTACGGCACGTCGTGCGCCTGCACGTAGTGCCAGATGTCCTCCAGGGACCAGTCGGCCAGCGGGTAATACTTGGCGCGGCCCTGGGCATCGCGGTCGCGGAAGGGCACCTCGGCACGGTCCTGCGACTGCTCGCGGCGCAGCCCGGTGATCCAGGCCCGGTGGCCGGCCAGCAGGCGCTGCATCGGCTCGAGCTTGCGCAGCGCGCAGCAGGCCTTGCGCAGCTCGACGCTCTGCCGCATCGCCAGCTGGCCGTGGTCGCGCACGAAGCGCAGCGCGGCCTCGGGGTGCGGGCCGAAGCGTTCGACGCGGATGCCGTAGCGCGACTCGATGCGCGGGATCAGCGCCCGCGTCTGCGCGTGCAGCGCGCCGGTATCCAGCGTGGCGACGACGATGGGCAGCTGGTGGCGGGCGATGAGGTCGGTGATGACCATGCCCTCGACCCCCAGGCTGGTGGCCTGCACGATGTGGCCCTGGTGACGGTCGGCGGCCTCGCGCAGCAGGGCCAGCGCGTGGGCGACGCGCTGTTCGTGACCGGGCGTCTTGCGGGCGTGGCGGGTGATGGCGGGGATGAGGGCTGTATCGGTGCGGTTCACGGCGGTGTCCGGGTTCAGGCGGCCTGGCGGTTGAAGAGGGGCTGCGGCCGTGCCACGTCGCCCTGGTAATGGCCGGCAAAGAAGCGCAGCGCGCGGCGGGCGCTGGCGACCGACTGGTCGGCGCGCAGCTGCACGCTGGTAAAGCCGGTGCGCTGCAGCAGCGGCAGCATGTCGGCCAGCACGTCGCCGGTGGCGCGCAGATCGCCACCGAAGCCGTGCCGGCCGCGCAGCAGCCGGGCCTGCGAATAGGCGCGGCCGTCGGTCCACTTCGGAAACTGCAGCCGCACCAGCGCCAGCCGCGGCAGCTCGGCCGCCAGCGCTGCCACGTCGGCGTCAGGGGTCAGTACCACGCCGACGGGCAGACCGGCCGGCCAGGTGTCGCGCACGGCATGCCACTGCGCCAGCGTCAGCAGCGCATGCGCCGCCGGCACCGGCTGCGCATGCGGGCCGCCCTCGCCATCCAGGAGGTGCCAGGTGGGGTCGTGCGAGGGGATGAAGTCCATGGTGGTGCTCATGCGGCGCCGGCCAGCGCGGTGCTGCGGCGCACGGCGTCGGCCGCGGCGCGCAAGGGCTGCGGGCCGAGGCGGCGCGCGGTGTCGACGAAGGGCTCGCCGCGGCGGCGCTCGCGGCGGTAGAGCTCGATCAACGCCTCGATCACGTCGGGCACCTCGTCGGCCGCGAACGACGGCCCGATCACCTTGCCCGGTGTGGCCGGGCCGCTGAGCGTGGAGCCGTCGGCGCCGGCCACGGTGACCTGGTACCACTCGCTGCCATCCTTGTCGACGCCGAGGATGCCGATGTGGCCGCTGTGGTGGTGGCCGCAGCTGTTGATGCAGCCGCTGATGTGCAGGTCGATGTCGCCGATGTCGTACAGGCGGTCGAGATCGTCGAAGCGCTCGTGGATGGCCGCGGCAATCGGCAGCGAACGCGCATTGGCCAGCGCGCACAGGTCGCCGCCGGGGCAGGCGATCATGTCGGTCAGCAGCCCGATGTTGGGGGTGGCGAAGCCGCCCGCCTTCGCCGCCTGCCACAGCGCGCGCAGTTCGGCCGCCTGCACCCAGGGCAGCAGCAGGTTCTGGTCGTGCGTGACGCGCAGCTCGCCGCGGCTGAAGCGCTCGGCCAGCGCGGCGGCGCCGTCCATCTGCGCGGCCGTCACGTCGCCGGGCGGTTGCCCCGGCCGCTTGAGCGACAGCGTCACCGCGCGGTAGCCCGGCACCTTGTGCGCGTGCACGTTGCGGTCCAGCCAGCGGCGGTAGGCCGGCGGGGCATCGGTATCGGCGCTGACCTCGAAGCCCGGTGCCTGGTCCGGCGGCGCACCGAAGCTGGCCGCGACGCGGTCGAGCTCGGCTTGCGGGATCACATGCGCGCCGGTCAGCGCATCGTCACGCTGCAGGGCGTCGAACTCGGCATTGACCTGGTCGACGAATCGCTGGCCCTCGGCCTTGACGAGGATCTTGATGCGCGCCTTGTAGGCGTTGTCGCGCCGGCCGTGCAGGTTGTAGACGCGCACGATGGCCTCGATGTAGACGAGGATCTGCTGCCAGGGCACGAAGTCGGCCAGCCGCGTGCCGATCACCGGCGTGCGACCCATGCCACCGCCCACCCAGACGCCAAAGCCCACCTCGCCGACCGCATTGCGCAGCAGTTGCAGGCCAATGTCGTGCCAGCCGATGGCGGCCCGGTCCTCGCGCGCGCCATGGATGGCGATCTTGAATTTGCGCGGCAGGAAGGCGAATTCGGGGTGCAGCGTGCTCCACTGGCGCAGGATCTCGGCATAGGGCCGCGGGTCGACCACCTCGTCGGGGGCGATGCCCGCCAGCGCATCGGTGGTGATGTTGCGGATGCAGTTGCCGCTGGTCTGGATGCCGTGCAGGTCGACTTCGGCCAGCTTGTCCATCACGTCGGCGGCCTCGGCCAGCGGGATCCAGTTGAACTGCAGGTTCTGCCGTGTGCTGAAATGGCCGAAGCCGCCGCGCTCGGTGGCCAGCCCGGCGTCGCGGTGGTCATGCTCGCGCGCGATGCGGGCCAGCATGCGCAGCTGGCGCGAGGCCAGTTCGCCATAGGGCACGGCCACGCGCAGCATCGGCGCGTGTCGCTGCAGGTACCAGCCGTTCTGCAGGCGCAGCGGGCGGAAATCGTCCTCCGCCAGCTCGCCGGCCAGGTGGCGTTGCAACTGATCGCGAAACTGCGCCGCTCGGGCGCGGACGAAGTGGCGGTCGAAGTCGGTATATCGGTACATGGCGGCGGTCTGGGGGGGGTCGGCGCGACTCTAGAGACCGGTCATATGGCTGTGAACTACATATTCGTGACTTCGATATGCTTGACTGATCTATGAACCATGGCTTCCATCATCGACGCCGCTGGCTGGGCCTGGGCGTGGCAACGGCGCTGCTGGCCGCCTGCTCGACCCCGCCGGCGCCACCACCGGTCGAGCCGCCCCCGCCGCCGGTGCCCAGGCCACCGCCACAGCCGCCGCGCATCGGTCTGGCGCTGGGCGGCGGCGCGGCCCGGGGCTTTGCGCACATCGGCGTCATCCAGGTGCTGGAGGAAGCCGGCATCCGCCCCGACCTGGTGGTGGGCACCTCGGCCGGCAGCCTGGTGGCAGCGCTCTATGCCTCCGGGCGCGGCGGTGCCGATCTCGCCCGGCTGGCCAGCCGGATGGACGAAGGCGCGCTGGCCGATTGGGCCTTTCCCGGGCGCGGTCTCATCCGCGGCGAGGCGCTGGCGCGCTTCGTGCGGGAGCACACCGGCGGCCGCACCATCGAACGCATGGCGCTGCCGCTGGGCATCGTCGCCACCGACCTCGACAGCGGCGAGCCGATCCTGTTCCGCGTCGGCGATACGGGCGCGGCGGTGCGGGCGTCGAGCGCCGTGCCGGCGGTCTTCCAGCCGGTCAGCATCGGCGGGCGCGAATATGTCGACGGCGGCCTGGTATCGCCGGTGCCGGTGCGCTTTGCGCGCCAGATGGGCGCGACGCTGGTGCTGGCGGTCGACATCTCCGAGGCACCCGAAGGCAGCCCGACCGGCGACCCCATCAAGATGCTGCTGCAGACCTTCACCATCATGAGCAAGAGCATCAACCGCTTCGAATTGCGCGAGGCCGATGTCGTGCTGCGCCCGCTGCTGGCGGGCGTGGCGGGCTCGGACTTCCGCGCCCGCGAACGCGCGCTGGCTGCGGGCCGCGCGGCGGCCACGCAGCAGTTGCCGGCACTGCGCCAGCGCATCCTGGAATTGACGCGCTGACAAGCCGAAGGCTTGTTGGCAGTCCATCGATGCAAAACGGCCCGGTGTTGCCACCGGGCCGTTGCATCGTCGCCGACACGCCAGAGCGCGTCAGCGGGCGATCCGGCGGCTGTCAGGCCGCGCGCTTGCCCTTGGCAGCGGTCTGGGTCGCCTTGACGGCCGTGGTCGTCATGGTCTGGAAATTCGACTCGGCGACTTCGGCGGCTTGCTTGGCAGCCTTGTGCACGCTCTCGTACGCGTTGTTGGCGGCGGCGACAGCCGACTTGACCAGTGCCACGGCGTTCTCGGTGCCGGCAGGCGCATTCTTCACAGCGGTATCGACGGCAGCCAGCATCTTCTTCTGCGCGTCGGCAACCTGCGACTCGGCAGCGCTGCTCAGTTCGGCATTGGTGGCGGCCAGGATGTCGTACACGTGGCGGCTGTAGGCGGCGGCCTTTTCGGCGCTGGGCTGCAGCAGGCTGGCTTGCAGGGCCAGCAGTTCCTGGGCGTCCTTCACCGACATCGCGGCCTTGGTGGCTTCGGCAGCCTCGTTCATCGCGGTCTTGGCGACTTGCAGGTTCAGTTCAACCAGCTTCTCGACGCCTTCGAACGCCTTGTTGGTCAGGCCGAACAGGGTCTCGACGTTGGCTTTCTGGGCGGCCATCAGTTGGTCAGGGGTGAAGCTCATGGGGATCTCCGGTGGGTTGATGCGGTCTGAGGGGACAGGGCCGCAGCGCTTGCTTGTTTATGCTGCGCTGCAACATGGGCTGAAGTATAGGGTTCTCCCGAGCCAATGCAAGCGCTATTTGCTGCGCCGCAACAAACTAGGGGGTGATTCCTAGAATGCAGCCTCATGCAGGCCTTCCACGCCGACCCGTTCGTGCTGCCGCTGCCGCCGGGCCACAGCTTTCCCATGGGCAAATACCGCCTGCTGCGCGAGGCGGTGCAGGCGCACCTGCCCGGGTTGCAGGTGATGGCGGCCGAACCGGCCAGCGACGGCGTGCTGGCGCTGGCGCACGATCCGGCCTGGATCACGGCCGTTGCCGAAGGCACGACCAGCGCCGCGCAACAGCGCGAGATCGGCTTTCCGTGGTCGCCGGCGATGGTCGAACGCGCGCGGCGGTCGGTGGGTGCGACCATCGGTGCCGCACGTGCGGCCCTGTTCGGCGCCGCGGGGGTGGGCGAGGGCGTGGCCGCCAACCTCGCCGGCGGCACGCACCATGCCGATGCCCACAAGGGCTCGGGCTACTGCGTCTTCAACGACGTGGCAGTGGCCGCGCGGCTGATGCAGGCCGAGATGCACCGCCACCGGCGCCGGCTGCTGCGCGTGTGGGTGATCGACCTCGACGTGCACCAGGGCAACGGCACGGCGGCCATCTTCCGCGACGACCCCACCGTCTTCACGCTGTCGCTGCACGGCGCAGAAGAACTTCCCCTTCCGCAAGGAAGCCAGCGACCTCGATGTCGAACTGCCCGACGGCTGCGGCGATGCCGACTACCTGCAGGCGCTGGATGAAGCGCTCGACGCGGCCTGGCAGCGCCAGGTGGCGGCGCCGCCGGAACTGGCCTTCTACCTGGCCGGTGCCGACCCGCACGAGAACGACCGGCTGGGCCGCCTGAAACTCAGCCTCGAGGGCCTGGCCGAGCGCGACCGCCGTGTCTTCGCGCGCCTGGGGCGGCTCGGCATCCCGGTGGCCGTGAGCATGGCCGGCGGCTACAACCGCGACCTGCACACCACGGTGGCCATCCACCGTCGCACGCTGGAACTGGCGCATGCGCACTGGCAGGCCTGGGCGGCCGGCCAAAGACCCCACGGCTGATGGAACAATCGGCGGCATGAGCCACCGCCCCCTGCCGCAGGCGCGCGACGCCTACCCGCACTTTGCCGCCATCACCACGCGCTGGATGGACAACGACGCCTACGGGCATGTCAACAACGTCGTCTACTACAGCTTCTTCGACACCGTGGTCAACCGCTGGCTGATCGAGCAGGGCGCGCTCGACATCCAGCACAGCGGCGTCATCGGCCTGGTGATCGAGACGCACTGCAACTATTTCGCGCCGCTGGAATTTCCGCAGACCATCGACGCCGGCCTGCGCGTGGCGCATGTCGGCCGCTCCAGCGTGCGCTACGAGGTCGGCCTGTTTGCCGCCGGCGCGCAGCACAGCGCCGCCGCCGGCCATTTTGTGCATGTCTATGTCGACCGCGCCAGCCGGCGCCCGGTCGCACTGCCGGCCGCCCTGCTGGCCGCCCTCAAACCCCTGCAGACCCGCGCATGAACCCCGACACCCCCAGCGCCTATACCGAGGCCGTCGAACACGCCATCGAGTCTCGTCATTCGGTGCGCGCCTTCCTGCCCACGCCGGTGGAGCGCGCGCTGGTCGAGCGCATCCTGCGCGTGGCCTCGCGCGCGCCGTCGGGCACCAACACCCAGCCCTGGTGCGTGCACGTGGTGATGGGGCAGGCGCGGCAGCGCCTGAGCGAGCGCATCCTGGCCGCGTTCGACGACCCGGTGCAGCGCGAGCAGCACCAGGAGGAATATGCCTACTACCCGCTGCAATGGGTGTCGCCCTACATCGAGCGGCGGCGCAAGATCGGCTGGGACATGTACGGGCTGCTGGGCATCGGGCGCGAGGACAGGCAGCGCATGCACGAGCAGATGGCCCGCAACTACCGATTCTTCGACGCGCCGGTGGGCCTGTTCTTCGTGGTCGACCGCCTGATCGAGCGCGGCGGCTGGTTCGACTACGGCATGTTCGTGCAGAGCGTGATGATCGCGGCGCGCGCCCATGGGCTGCACACCTGCCCGCAGCAGGCCTTCGCGCGCTTTCACCGCCTGATCGGCGAGGAGCTCGAGTTGCCCGCGACGCAGATGCTGATCTGCGGCATGGCGATGGGCTACGAAGACACCACGGCCGCCGTCAACCGCCTGCTGACCGAGCGCGAGCCGGTGTCGTCGTTCGCACACTTTCGGGAGTGAGCATGGCCCGGACCCTGCGCCGGCTGGCGCTGCTGACCGCGCTGGGCGCGCCGGGCCTGGCGCAGGCGGCCGAGATCGATGGCGCCCGGCTGGCCGTCTGGTGGGGCCTGCCGTTTGCCGGCGTGCTGCTGTCGATCGCGCTGATGCCGCTGCTGGCGCCGCGCATCTGGCACCACCATTTCGGCAAGATCGCAGGCGGCTGGGCGCTGGCCTTCCTGCTGCCGTTTGCCATCGTCTTCGGTCCGGCCGCGGCCGGACAGGCGGTGGTGCATACGCTGCTGGCCGAATACATCCCGTTCATCGCGCTGCTGTGCGCGCTGTTCACCGCTGCCGGCGGCATCTACGTGCGCGGCAACCTGCATGGCAGCCCGGGCACCAACGTGGCCATCATGGCCACGGGGTCCGTGCTGGCCAGCATCATGGGCACCACCGGTGCGTCGATGCTGCTGATCCGGCCGCTGATCCGCGCCAACGACAACCGCAAGCATGTGGCGCACGTGGTCGTGTTCTTCATCTTCACGGTCAGCAATGCCGGCGGTTCGCTGACACCGCTGGGCGATCCGCCGCTCTTCCTGGGCTTCCTGCGCGGTGTCGACTTCTTCTGGACGGTGAAGCACATCTTCCCCGAGACGCTGTTCCTGCTGGGGGCGCTGCTGGCGATCTTCTACGTCATCGACCGCTACTGGTACCGCAAGGAGGGCGTGCTGCCGGTCGACCCCACGCCCGATTCGCCGCGCCTGGGCCTGGACGGCGCCATCAACTTCCTGCCGCTGGCGGCGGTGGTCGTCCTGGTGCTGATGAGCGGCATCTGGAACCCGGGGATCAGCTTCGACGTCTTCGGCACGCCGGTGGAACTGCAGCAGATCGTGCGCGACGGCCTGCTGGTGGTGGTGACCGTGGTGTCGCTGGCCATCACGCCGAAATCGGTGCGCGCGGCGAACCAGTTTTCGTGGGCGCCGATGCAGGAGGTGGCCAAGCTCTTCATCGGCATCTTCCTGACCATGATCCCGGTGCTGGCGATGCTCAAGGCCGGCGAACAGGGGGCCTTTGCCGCCGTGGCGCGCGCGGTCACCGGCCCCGACGGGCAGCCGCTGCCCTGGGCCTATTTCTGGTTCAGCGGCGTGCTCAGCTCGTTCCTGGACAACGCGCCGACCTACCTGGTGTTCTTCAACCTCGCCGGCGGCGACCCGGCGCTGCTGATGACCACGCTGGCCGGCACGCTGGCCGCCATCTCTGCCGGCTCGGTCTTCATGGGCGCCAACACCTACATCGGCAATGCCCCCAATTTCATGGTCAAGGCCATCGCCGAGGACCGCGGCATCCAGATGCCCAGCTTCTTCGGCTACATGGCCTGGAGCGGGGCCATCCTGCTGCCGCTGTTCGGGGTCATGACGCTGATCTGGTTCCGCTGACCGGCCTGGCCTGACCGCGCGCCGACGAGCCCCAGGCCGGGTGCGGCCATGAGGGGCCCTCACGGGGCCATGTTCTAGACTCGCGGGCTTTTGCGCCGGCGGCTGGCCGGTCCCACCGCCCGCTGTCGATGAGCCCGCTTGCCCTGGTCGTCCTGCTGCCCCTGGTGCTCGGCACCACGCTGTGCTTCTGGGCCGGCCGGGTGCAAACGCCGGCGCGGCGCCGCCTGAGCGCCGCCATCGCCGCGGCCGTGGCGCTGGCGGCACTCGGGCTGCTGCTGCAGCACGCACCGGCGGTGCTGGCCGGCGAGGTGCTGCTGACCCGGGCCGAATGGGCGCCGGCAATCGGCCTCAATGCCAATTTCCGGCTCGACGCGCTGGCGCTGATGTTCGGCGGGCTGATCACCGGCATCGGCGTGCTGGTGGTGCTGTATGCCGCCTTCTACCTGCACCACGACGACCCGGCGGGCAAATTCTTCGGCACGCTGATGCTGTTCATGGCCGCGATGCTGGGCATCGTGCTGTCGGACAACCTGCTGCTGCTGCTGGTCTTCTGGGAGCTGACCAGCATCTCCTCGTTCCTGCTCATCGGCTACTGGGGCCGGCTGGAAGCGTCGCGCGCCGGCGCGCGCATGGCGCTGGCCGTCACCGGCGGCGGCGGGCTGGTGATGCTGGCCGGCATCGTGGTGCTGGGTCAGATCGCCGGCACCTTCGACCTGTCGGAGATGCTCGGGCGCGGCGAGGAGATCCGCGGCCACGCGCTCTATCCGCTGGCGCTGCTGCTGATCCTGGGCGGCTGCTTCACCAAGAGCGCCCAGCTGCCGTTCCATTTCTGGCTGCCCGAGGCGATGGCCGCGCCGACGCCGGTGTCGGCCTACCTGCACTCGGCGACGATGGTCAAGGCCGGCCTCTTCATGATGATGCGCATGTACCCGGTGCTGGGTGGCACGGCGCTGTTCGAGGGCATCGTCGCCAGCGTGGGCCTGGCGACGATGGTGTTTGCCGCCTTCGTGGCCCTCTTCAAGCACGACCTCAAGGGGCTGCTGGCCTATTCGACCGTCAGCCACCTGGGGCTGATCACCTTCCTGATCGGGCTGAATTCGCCGCTGTCGATGGTGGCTGCGGTGTTCCACATCCTCAACCACGCCAGCTTCAAGGCGGCGCTGTTCATGAGCGCGGGCATCGTCGACCACGAGACCGGCACGCGCGACATGCGCCGCCTGGGCGGCCTGATGGCGGTGCTGCCGGTGATGGGCACGCTGATGCTGGTGGCCTCGGCGGCGATGGCCGGGCTGCCGCCGTTCAACGGCTTCATCAGCAAGGAGATGATGCTGCACGAGGCGGTGTACGCCGGGATGTGGGGCCCTGCGTCCTGGCTGGTGCCGGTGCTGGCCACCGCCGGCGGCCTGTTCTCGGCCGCCTATTCGCTGCGGCTGGTGCACGACACCTTCTTCAATGGCCCGCCGCGCGCGCTGCCCAACGCCCATCCGCACGAGCCGCCCTGGGGCATGAAGGCGCCGGTGCTGCTGCTGGTAGTCATCTGCATCGCGGTCGGCCTGGCGCCGATGTGGATCGCCGGGCCGCTGGTGGCGGCGGTGGCGTCGACGGTGCTGGGCGCGCCGGCGCCGGCTTTCGAACTGGCCCTCTGGCACGGCCTGAACCTGCCGCTGGCCCTGAGCGTGGTGGCCGTGATCGGCGGCGTGCTGCTGTATGCGGGTCTGCAGCGCGGCGGCCGGCTGCATCGCTGGCTGCCGGGGCCTTTGCAGGGCAAGGCGGTATTCACGGCGGCCATCGACGGCCTGTTCGGCGCGGCCGGACGCATCACCCGGCTGCTGGAAAACGGCTCGCTGCAACGCTACGCGGCCTGGATGGTGGGCGCGGCGGTGCTGGTGGCAGCCTGGCCGTTCTGGGCCGCCACTGGCGACACCCCGCAAACCGGTGCGCGCACGCTGCTGCCGGCCACGCCGCTGGCGGTGGCCATCTGGCTGGCGCTGCTGGTGATCGGCACGGCGCTGGTGCTGGCGCAGCGCCAGCGTTTCGTCGCCACCGTGCTCACCGGCGCCGTGGGGCTGGTGGCCTCGCTGACCTTCGTCGCCTTCTCGGCACCCGACCTGGCGATGACGCAGCTGTCGGTCGACGTCGTCTCCACCGCGCTGATGCTGATGGGCCTGGCGCTGCTGCCGCAGGTCTCGCCGCGCGAGTCGAGCGCCCTGCGGCGCTGGCGCGACGGCGCGCTGGCCGTGGCCGGCGGCGGCGGCATCGCCTGGCTGACCTGGCTGGCGCTGACGCGCGACCACGACGCCATCTCGTGGTACTTCCTGGAGCAGTCGCTGCCCGCGGGCGGCGGCAGCAACGCGGTCAACGTCATCCTGGTCGACTTCCGCGGCTACGACACCTTCGGCGAGATCACCGTGCTGGGCATCGCCGGCATCGGCGTGCTGGCGCTGCTGGACGGCTTGCGCGCGCAGCGGCCGGCGCTCGATGCGCAGGGCCGGCCCTGGAGCTTCGAGCGCCGGCCGCTGATGCTGCGCGTGGCCGCCCGCCTGGTGCTGCCGATGGCGCTGGTGGTGTCGGCCTATATCTTCTGGCGCGGCCACAACCTGCCCGGCGGCGGCTTCATCGCCGGTCTGGTGACGGCGGTGGCGCTGGTGCTGCAGTACATGGCACTGGGCCAGCAGCGCGCCGATGCGCTGCTGCACGGCGCCGGCGGTCGCCGCTTCACGCGCTGGATCGGCAGCGGGCTGGCGATCGCCGGCCTCACGGGCCTGGGCGCCTTCGCCTTCGGCCACCCCTTCCTCACCAGCGCGTTCGGCCACCCGACGGTGCCGCTGCTGGGTGAACTGCCGCTGGCCACCGCGGCGATCTTCGACCTCGGCGTCTATATCACCGTGGTGGGTGCGACGATGCTGATGCTGTCGGTGCTGGGTGCTGCCAGCAAGGGCGTGGCGCCCGTCGGGGGGCGCGCATGATCTCGATGGAATTCCTGGTTGCCACCGGCATCGGCTTCGTCGTCGCCTGCGGCATCTACCTGCTGCTGCGCGGGCGCAGCTTCACGGTCGTGCTCGGCCTGTCGCTGCTGGGCTATGCGGTCAATGTCTTCATCTTCGCGATGGGGCGGCTGTGGAGCGCGGCGCCGCCGATCCTGCAGGGCCGGGAGCCGGTGGCCGACCCGCTGCCGCAGGCGCTGGTGCTGACGGCCATCGTCATCGGCTTCGCGACCACCGGCTTCGTCATCGAACTGGCGCTGCGCAGCCGCCACGACAACGGCAGCGACCATGTCGATGGCCACGACGAGGCCGAAACCGGCAAGGACGGGGGCCGCGCATGAGCAGCCTCTGGACGCAGCACCTGCCGGTGCTGCCGGTGCTGCTGCCGGCCTTCACGGCGATGGCGCTGCTGCTGATCGGCGACCACGGTGGCGACAGCCACGGCGGCCATGGTCACCGCCGCCTGCTGTGGGCGCGGCGGCTGGCGATGGCCTCGGTGCTGCTGGGCGCGCTGCTGTCGGCCACGCTGGTGCTGCAGGCGGCCGGCGGCGAGATCACCGTCTACCGCGTCGGCGACTGGCCGGCGCCCTACGGCATCGCGCTGGTGGTCGACCGCCTGGGTGCATTGATGCTGCTGCTGACCTCGCTGGTGGCCGTGCCGGTGCTGTGGTATGCCAGCGGCGGCTGGGATGCCCATGGCCGCCACTTCCACGCGCTGTTCCAGTTTCAGCTGATGGGCCTGAACGGCGCCTTCGTCACCGGCGACCTCTTCAACCTGTTCGTCTTCTTCGAGGTGCTGCTGATCGCCTCGTATGTGCTGATGCTGCACGGCCAGGGCCGCACGCGGCTGCGCGTGGGCCTGCACTACGTGGTGCTCAACCTCGCGGCGTCGGCGCTGTTCCTGATCGGCGTGGCGCTGCTGTATGCCAAGACCGGCACGCTCAATTTTGCCGACCTGGCGTTGCGCGTGCCGCTGGTCACCGGCCCCGACGCCCTGCTGGTGCAGGCAGCCGGCCTCATCCTGCTGGTGGTCTTCGGCTTCAAGGCGGCACTGGCGCCGCTGTCGATGTGGCTGCCGGCGACCTATGCCGCGTCCACGGCGCCGGTGGCGGCGCTGTTCGCCATCATGACCAAGGTCGGCGTCTATGCCATCCTGCGCGTGCATGGCGTGATCTTCGGCACCGGCGCCGGCGAATCGGCGCTGGTGGCCGAGCCACTGCTGCTGCCGCTGGCCTTGACGACCAGCGTGCTGGGTGTGCTGGGTGCGCTGGCGGCGCGCACGCTCGAACGGCTGGTGGCGTGGCTGACGGTGGCCTCGGTGGGCACGGTGCTGGTGGCCATCGGCCTGTATACGCCCGCGGCCTGGTCGGCGGCGCTGTACTACATGGTCAACAGCACGCTGGTGGTGGCAGGCCTGTTCCTGCTGGCCGAACTGGTGGCCGCACAGCGGGGTGATGCCGCCGACCGGCTGCAGCCCGCATCGCCGGTGGCCCAGCCTGCGCTGCTGGGGCTGATGATGCTGCTGGCCGCGGCATCGGCCGCCGGCCTGCCGCCGCTGCCGGGCTTCATCGGCAAGCTGATGCTGCTGGAGGCGGCCACGCCGCATGCCTGGCAGGCCGCGGTGTGGACCACCGTGCTGGGCGTCGGTTTCCTGACCCTGGTGGGGCTCGCTCGTGCCGGCAGCATCCTCTTCTGGCACGTCAGCGACGAGGCACCCGGCGCCGCCAGCGGGGCCAGCGGCCAGCTGCTGTCGGCCACGCTGATGCTGCTGGCCGCCAGCGTGGCGGTGAGCGCCTTTGCCGCGCCACTGCAGCGCTACACCCAGGCGGCGGCCGAGCAGCTGCTCGACCGCGCCGCCTATGCCCGCGCCGTGCTCGGTGAACAGGCTGCGAGCCAGGGCACCACGCGGCCCTACCGCTTCGAGACGCCTTCGCGCCAGGAGGCCCGGCCATGAACCGATCGCCGACGACGGCCCCGGCCCGCGGCTGGCTGCCGCACCCGCTGCTGTCGCTGCTGCTGGCGTCGGTGTGGCTGCTGCTGCAGCAGAGTCTGGCGCTGCCGCAGCTGATCACCGCGGGGGTGCTGGGCCTGGTGGTGCCGCGGCTGGTGGCGGGCTTCCTCGGCCCGGCCAACCGGGTGCACCGGCCGCTGCGGGCGCTGCGCTTCGCCGGCATCGTGCTGTGGGACATCGTGGTGTCCAACCTGACGGTGGCGCGCATCGTGCTCGACCCGCGCTCGCGCCCGCAACCGGCCTGGGTGAAGGTGCCGCTGGATACGCAGCACCCGCTGGTCATCACGCTGCTGGCGACCATCGTCACCACCACGCCGGGCACGGTCTCGTGCGTCGTCGACGAGGCGGGCGGGTTCATCCTCGTGCATGCGCTCGACTGCGACGACGTCGACGCCGCGGCCCGCGGCATGAAGGACCGCTACGAGGCGCCGCTGCGCGCCATCCTCGAAGGGGTGCAGTCATGATCACCTGGGCGCTGGATTTCGCCACCGCGGCCGTCGGGCTGGCGCTGGTGCTGTGCGTGTGGCGGCTGCTGCGCGGCCCCGAGGCCACCGACCGCGTGCTGGCGCTGGACACCCTGTACGTCAACGTGGTCGCGCTGGTGGTGCTGCTGGGCATCCGCCAGGGGTCGGACCTGTTCTTCGAGGCCGCGCTGCTGATCGCGCTGCTGGGTTTTGCCGGGACGGTGGCGCTGGCACGCTACCTCAGCCGCGGCGACATCATCGAGTAGAACGATGGACACGCTGGAACAACTGCACTGGGGCTGGCAGGCGGCGATCGCGATCGCGCTCGTCGTCGGCGGCCTCTTCGCGCTGGTGGGCGCCATCGGCCTGCTGCGCTTCCCCGACTTCTACATGCGGCTGCATGCGCCGACCAAGGCCACCACGCTGGGCGTCGGCGGTGTGCTGGTGGCCAGCCTGTGCGTGACCTGGTCGCGCGGCGGTTTCGGCCTGCACGAATTGCTGATCACGCTCTTTCTCTTCATCACCGCGCCGGTATCGGCCAACCTGCTGGCGCAGGCGGCGCTGCACCTGCGCGTGCCGTCGCGGGCCGGGGATCCGCCGCCACCACTCGACCAGGGTTGAAGGCGTGTTCGCGCGCATCAAGCGTCTGCTGCCCGATCCCGGGCAACTCGCCGGCAACCGCTGGCTGCGCTGGCTGGGGCCGCGCATGTTTCATCCGCGGCTGTGGCATGTCAGCCGGCGCGGCGTGGCGCTGGGCGTGGCCATCGGCGTCTTCTTCGGCTTCCTGATCCCCATCGCGCAGATTCCGGTCTCGGCGGCGGTGGCGGTGGCCTTGCGCGCCAACCTGCCCACCGCGGTGGCGAGCACGCTGGTGACCAACCCGGTGACCTTTCCGCCGGTGTACTACGCGGCGTGGAAAGTCGGCGGTGCCATCCTGGGCGAGCCGCCACCGCGGGCCGGCAACTTTCCCGAGGCCGAGTCCGAGTCGAGCGGCTGGCAGTCCGCCTGGCACTTCGTCTCCGGGGTCGGCCGCCCGCTGGTGCTCGGCTTGGCCCTGTTTGCCATCGCGTCGGGCATCGGCCTGTACCTGCTGATCAGCCTGGGCTGGGTGCTGCGCGTGCGCTGGCGCCGCCGCCGGCGGGTCATCGGGCGCTTGCACGGCCATTGAAGGTGCCGGCGTCGCGCCTTCACTAGACTTGACCCATGAGCAAGCCATCCGTCCTGGTCGCCCGCGCCGTCTTTCCCGAGGTCGTCGCGCGGCTGCGCGAGCATTTCGAGGTCGAGGACAACCCGACCGACACCATCTACAGCAAGCCGCAGCTCATCGAGCGCCTGCAGGGCAAGGCTGGCGCCTTCACCACCGGCAGCGAGCGCATCGACGCCGAGGTGCTGGCGGCCTGCCCGCAGCTGCGCGCGGTGTGCAACATGGCGGTGGGCTTCAACAATGTCGACCTGCCGGCCTGCACCGCGCGCGGCGTGATGGCCACCAATACGCCCGACGTGCTGACCGAGACGACGGCGGATTTCGGCTTCGCGCTGATGATGGCCACCGCGCGCCGCATCACCGAGAGCGAACGCTTTCTGCGCCGCGGCGAATGGACGCGCTGGGCCTACGACATGTTCATCGGCCCCGACGTGCATGGCGCCACGCTGGGCATCCTGGGCATGGGCCGCATCGGCCAGGCGATCGCGCGGCGCGGTGCGCTCGGCTTCGGCATGAAGGTGATCTATCACAACCGCAGCCGGCTGCCGGCCGGGCAGGAGGCGCCGCTCGGCGCGCGCTGGGTCGACAAGGCGACGCTGCTGCGCGAGGCCGACCACCTGGTGCTGGTGCTGCCCTACAGCGCCGAGAGCCACCATGCCATCGGCGCCGCCGAACTGGCGCAGATGAAACCCGGCGCCACGCTGACCAACGTGGCGCGCGGCGGCATCGTCGACGACGCCGCGCTGGCGCAGGCCCTGCGCGACGGGCGCATCGCTGCCGCCGGCCTCGATGTCTTCGAGGGTGAGCCGTCGGTGCACCCGGCACTGCTGGAGCTGCCCAACGTCGTGCTCACGCCGCACATCGCCAGCGCCAGCCTGGCCACGCGCCGCGCCATGGCCGAGCTGGCGGCCGACAACCTGATCGCCGCGCTGGGCTGCGGGCCGCGGGCCGGGCGCCCGCCGTCGCTGCTCAACCCCGAGCTGCTGGCGGCACGCTGACTGCCGGCGCTGCGCCTGCGCCGGCCAGCAGCCAGGCGGCACTGAGCAGCAGCGCGATCGTCGCCAGCGCGCTGCCCAGCGCGATGGCATCGACGCCCGGCGGCAGCCAGGGGCCGGCCAGGCGCACCAGCAGCGGGCCGGCGATCTGCCCGGCGGCGAAGGCGCTGGTCAGCCGCGCCAGCAGGCCCATGGGCGCCGCGGGCTCGATCTCGCGTGCCAGTTGCAGGCCGGCCATGGTGGTGACCATGAAGGTGCCGCCCACCAGCACCGCGGCCGCCGCCAGCGCCACCGGTGCCCGGCTGAGCAGCGGCAGCGCGGCGCCCAGCGCCATCACCGCCTGCGCGATGCCCCACAGGCGGCGCCGCGGCCAATGCGCGCACCAGCGTGCCGCCACCAGCACCGACAGCGCGGCCGCCAGCCCGAACAAGGGCCAGGCGAGGCCGAAGATGCGCGGATCGTCGACCTGCTGGCGCGCCATCACCGGCAGGAAGGTGGCCGGCACGATATAGCCGAAGCCGAAGCTGCCATAGGCCCAGACCAGCAGGCCTTGCCGGCCACGCGGTGCGTCGGCCGCGGCCGCCGCCGCCGGCGCCACCGGGTCGTCCTGCCCGGCGCGCAGCAGCCACAGCACGATCGCCATGCCCGCCATCGCCAGCAGCGCCAGCTCGACCCACAGCACAGCCGACGCCTGGTGCCCGCCGACCCAGGCGGCCAGGCCAGCGGCGGTGATGCCCAGGCCCACGCCGACATAGAGCCAGCCGCCGCGCGCGGCCTGCCCCTGCAGGGCCAGCTCGCGCAGGCACCAGCTGCTGGCGCCCACCAGCACCCAGGCGCTGCAGACGCCGGCGCCGCCGCGCAGCAGCCAGGCCAGCGGCGGCTGCACGATCCAGGCCGAGGCCAGCGTCAGCAGCACCACACCGGCCAGCGCTGCGCGCAGCAGCCGCAGCGGCGCGCGTGCCAGCCGCGCCGCGCTCAACGCCCCGAGCAGATAACCCGCGTAGTTGGCCGCTGCCAGTTCGGCGCCGGTGGCCGCGTCGATCAGGCCATCGCGCATCATCAGCGGCATCAGCGGCGTGAAGGCAAAGCGGCCGATGCCCATCGCCACCGCCAGCGCCACCAGTCCGGCCAGCCAGATGGCCGTGATCGAGGGTCGGTCGGGTTTCATGTGTGCGTGGGCCCGGGCCGATTGTTGCGGCAAAGCCGCGGATGGCGGCGGCACTGCAGGGTCATCGGCCTGAGACAATCGTCGCATGCCCGATTGGATGCTGGGGGCGCTGCTGGTGCTGGCGGTGCTGAACCTGCTGTTGCTGGCCTGGCTGGCGCTGCGCCGACACGATGACCGCGCCCTGGCCGATGGCCTCGGCGAACTGCGTTTGTCGCTGCAGGCCGATGCCCAGGTGCTGGAGCGCGAGCTGCGCGACGAACTGGCGCGCGTGGGCGCGGCGCAGCGGCAGGACCTGTCTGCACTGCAGACCGTGCTGCTGGCGCAGTCGGGTGACCTGGCGCGCACGCAGAACGAGCACCTGCGCCGCCTGGCCGACGGCAACGAGCGCCGCATGGTCGAGATGCGCACCGCCGTCGAAGCGCGCCTGGCCGCGCTGCAGGACGGCAACGAGAAGAAGCTCGAGCAGATGCGCGCCACCGTCGACGAGAAGCTGCACGCCACGCTCGAGCAGCGCCTGGGCGAAAGCTTCCGCCAGGTGGCCGAGCGGCTCGAGCAGGTGCACCAGGGCCTGGGCGAGATGCAGGGCCTGGCGCGTGACGTGGGCTCGCTGTCGCGCGTGCTCAGCGGCGTGAAGACGCGCGGCATCTTCGGCGAGGTGCAGCTGGGCGCACTGATCGAGCAGGTCTTTACCGCCGGGCAGTACGCCACCCACATCGCCACCGTGCCGGGCAGCAGCGAACGGGTGGAATTTGCGCTGCGCCTGCCCGGCCAGCGTGCCGATGGCGCCCCGCTGTGGCTGCCGATCGACGCCAAGTTTCCGCGCGAGGACTACGAGCGGCTGCTCGACGCCCAGGAACGGGCCGATGCCGCCGGCGCCGAGGTGGCGGCCCGCGCCATCGAGGCGCGGCTGCGGCTGGAGGCGCGCAGCATCCGCGACAAATACCTGGCGCCGCCGCACACCACCGATTTCGCGCTGCTGTTCGTGCCCACCGAGGGCCTGTATGCCGAGGTGCTGCGCCGCCCGGGCCTGACCGAGGCGCTGCAGCGCGAATGCAAGGTCATCGTCGCCGGGCCGACCACGCTGCTGGCGCTGCTCAACAGCCTGCAGATGGGATTCCGCACGCTGGCGCTGGAGAAGCGCTCGGCCGAGGTGTGGGAGGTGCTGGGCGCGGTGAAGACCGAATTCGGCAAATTCGGCGACGTGCTGGCGCGCACGCGCAAGAAGCTCGAGGAAGCCACCGACACCATCGACGCCGCGCAGTCGCGCACGCGCGTGATGACGCGCCGGCTCAAGGGCGTGGAGGCCCTGCCCGAGGCGCGGGCGCTGGCGCTGCTGCCGCGCGAGCGCGCCGACGACGAGGAGGGCGCGGGTGGCTGAACCGGCGGCCGCGCCGGCGGGCTCGCCGATCACCGCGCGCGTGCTGACGGCATTGATCGTCGGCCAGCTCGGTCTGCATGCGGCGATGGCCGGGCTGCGCATGGCGATGCCGCTGCAGGCGCTGCGGCTGGGCGCCAGCGCCTGGACGGTGGGCGTGCTGCTGGCGCTGTTTGCCGCCGCGCCGGTGCTGCTGGCCCTGCATGCCGGCCGGCTGGCCGACCGCCTGGGCTACCACCGCCCGGTGCACATCGCCTCCGGGCTGGCGCTGGCCGGCATGGGCGTGGCGCTGGCCTCGGTGTGGCTGAGCGGCTGGTGGACGATGGCGGCGCTTTGCGTCGCGGCGAGCCTGACGGGCAGCGCCGCCAACCTGGGCATGCTGACCATCCAGCGCACCGCCGGGCTGGGCGCGCGCGACGCCACCGAGCGCATGCGCATCTTCAGCTGGCTCGGCGTGGCCCCTTCGTTCAGCAACGTCGTCGGGCCGGTCGCCGCGGGGCTGATGATCGACGGCACGGGCTTTGCCGGTGCCTACCTGCTGCTGATGGCGCTGCCGCTGGCCACGCTGGCGACCGCGCGCATGGTGCCGCGGCTGCCGGTGGCCGCCACCACGGCGCGCAGCGACCGCACGGCCTGGGACCTGCTGGCCGCACCGGGGCTGAAGCGGCTGCTGGCGGTCAACTGGCTGTTCTCGATGTGCTGGGACGTGCACTCGTTCGCGGTGCCCATCCTCGGTCACGAACGCGGCTTCAGCGCCAGCACCATCGGCTTCATCCTCGGCACCTTCACGCTGGCGGTGACCGGCATCCGGCTGCTGGTGCCGCTGCTGGCCCACCGCATCGAGGAGGCCAGGGTGCTGGGCGGCGCCATGCTGGGCACGGCGCTGGTCTTTGCCGCCTATCCCTTCGCCACCAACCCCTGGGTGATGGCCGGCTGCGCGGCGCTGCTGGGCCTGACGCTGGGCGTGGCGCAGCCGCTGATCATGACCACGCTGCACCAGGTCACGCCGGACGGCCGCCATGGCGAGTCGCTGGCCTTCCGCTCGATGGCGATCAATGGCTCGAGCACGGTGATGCCGCTGCTCTTCGGTGCGCTGGGCAGCGCGGCCGGTGCCGCGGTGCTGTTCTGGAGCGTGGGCGCGCTGGTCGGCAGCGGTGCCTGGCTGACGCGGCGGCTGGCGCGCGTCAGAACCTGATGGTGGGATTGGGCGCGTCGGCCGGCGGGGGCGGCGTGGCCGGCCGCACCGGCTCGGCAGGCACAGGCGGCGCCGCGGGTGTCGCTGGCGCGCGCGCCACCAGCGGCGTGGCCGGCGGCGGCGTCCAGCCGCGCGGCAGGCGTGAATCGCGCGGATAGCCGGCGGCGTCGAGGTAGCTCGACCAGTCGGCCGGGTTGAAGCCGCGCAGCGCCTGCGAGCCAACGGTCAGTGACGGAATCGTGCGGCCGCCCGACAGCCGCTCGAGCGCGGCCGAATCCTCGTCGCTGACGATCTGGCGTTCGGTGTAGGGCACGCCGCGCTGCCGCAGCAACTGGCGCCCGGCTTCGCAGGGTGTGCAGTTGGCGCCCGTATACAGCGCCACCGGGAAGCGCGCGCTGAGCTGCCGCAACTCGAACGGCAGCCCGACCTCGGCCGCGGCGCTGCCGGCAGCCGGTGCGCCGCTGCGCCCGAGTGGCGACACCCGGGCCGTCTCGGCCACCGGCGGCCGGTCGGTATAGGTCACGCGGCCATCGGCGTCCACCACCTTGTACTGGGCCAGGGCCGGGCCCGACAGGCCGGTGGCGGTGAGCACGAGCAGCAGGTGCCGAACGGTCATGGACGAACCCTCTCGACGAGATGCCTTGATTATCCCGCCGTCGCCTCCGCCGCCTCGAGGGTGTTGACGAGCAGCATCGCACGCGTCATCGGGCCGACGCCGCCGGGCACCGGCGTGATCCAGCCGGCGACCTGGCGCACGCCCTCGAAGTCGACGTCGCCGCACAGCTTGCCGGCTTCGTTGCGGTTCATGCCGACGTCGATGACCACGGCGCCGGGCTTGACCATGCCGGCGGTGATCGTGTTGCGCCGGCCCACGGCGGCGACCAGGATGTCGGCCTGCCGCGTGAAGGCGCCGAGGTCGGGCGTGGCGCTGTGGCAGACGGTGACGGTGGCGTTGGCCTGCAGCAGCATCAAGGCCATCGGCTTGCCGACGATGTTGCTGCGGCCGACCACCACCGCGTGCTTGCCGCGCGGGTCCACGCCCGCGGCCTGCAGCATGCGCATGCAGCCGTAGGGCGTGCAGGGCTTGAAACCCGGCTGGCCGATCGTCAGCGCGCCGGCACTGGCGACGTGGAAGCCATCGACGTCCTTGGCCGGCGCGATGGTGGCGATGACCTTGCTGGCGTCGATGTGCGACGGCAGCGGAAGTTGCACCAGGATGCCGTGCACCGTGGGATCGGCATTGAGCGCGCGGATGCGCGCCAGCAGCGCGGCCTCCGACAGGTCGGCCGGCAGCCGGTCGAGGATCGAGCGCATGCCCACGCCTTCGCAGTCGGCCACCTTGTGCTTGACATAGACCTGCGACGCCGCGTTGTCTCCGACCAGGATCACCGCCAGCGCCGGCTGCACGCCGCGCGCCTGCAGGGCAGCCACGCGGGTGGCCACCTCGCCGCGGATGTTCGCCGCCAGCGCGTTGCCGTCGATCAGTTGTGCCGTCACGGTGATGCTCCAGAACAAAGGCCGCTACGCGAGCGGCCTTGATCGATGACTGCGCAGGCTCAAGCCTTGGCCGGGGCGCCGAGTGCGATCTTCAGCAGGTCGGCCACGGTATTGGCGTTGAGCTTTTCCATGATGTTGGCGCGGTGCGCCTCCACCGTCTTGATGCTGATGCCGAGGTCGTCGGCGATCTGCTTGTTCAGGCGGCCGGCGACGATGCGCTCGAGCACCTGCGCCTCGCGCGTGGTCAGGCGCGAGAGCAGCGCGTCACGGCTGGCCTGTTCCTGGTGCTGGCTGAAGGCGCTGCGCGCCTGGTCGAGCATGCGCTCGACCAGCGACAGCAGTTCTTCTTCCTTGAAGGGCTTCTCGATGAAGTCCATCGCGCCCTTCTTCATCGTCGTCACGGCCATCGGCACGTCGCCATGGCCGGTGATGAAGACGATGGGCAGCGGGCTGCGCCGCTCCAGCAGCCGGTCCTGCAGTTCGAGGCCGCTCATGCCTTCCATGCGGATGTCGGCGATCAGGCAGGCGACCTCGCGCGGGTCGAAGCGCGAGAGGAACGATTCCGAGGAATCGAAGCACTTGACGCGGTAGTCCTTGCCTTCGAGCAACCACTGCAGCGAATCACGCACCGCCTCGTCGTCATCGACCACGTAGACGGTGCCTTTCTTGGGGATCAGGCTCATTCGGAAGTGACGGCTGGGTTCGGGGCAGCGTCGGCGCGGAGCGCCGGGCCTTCGGTGCGCGCAGGCAATTCGACGGGCAGCGTGAACGAAAAACGGCAGCCGACGACGGTGTCGGCATTGTAGAGGTTCTGCGCCCGCATCCGGCCGCGGTGTGACTCCACGATCGAGCGGCACAGCGACAGCCCGATGCCCAGGCCTTCGGCCTTGGTCGAGAAGAAGGCCTCGTACAGGCGGCCGATCATCTCGTCCTTCAGGCCGGGGCCCATGTCGGTGACGCTGAATTCGATCACGCCGCCTTCGTCGGCGGTGTGGCGCGGCACGACGCGCAATTCGATGTGCCGGCGCGTCGGCGGCAGCCCGGCGCCGTCGATCGCCTCGGCAGCATTCTTCAGCAGGTTGAGCACCACCTGCTCGATGAGGATGGGGTCGACCAGCAGTTCGGGCAGGTGCTGCGCCACGTAGGTGTGGATGGATACGTTGCGCCGGCGCAGTTCGATGCCGGCGAGGTCGACCGCATCCTCGATGATCTGGTGCGCCTGCGCCGGCTGGCGCTGCGGCTCGCTGCGCTTGACGAAGGCGCGGATGCGCTTGATGACCTGGGCCGCGCGCTCGGCCTGGCGCGCCGTCTTCAGCAGCGCGGCGACGAGGTCGTCGCGCTCGATGCTGCCGGCGCGCACGCGCGAGACCATGCCGTTGCAGTAATTCGTGATCGCCGTCAGCGGCTGGTTGAGCTCGTGCGCCACCGACGACGCCATCTCGCCCATCGTCACCAGCCGGCTCGTCACCTGCGCCTTCTCGGCCTGCGCGGCAGCCTGTTCCTCGGCGCGGCGGCGTGCGCTGATGTCGGTGGCGATCAGCATCTGCGCCAGCCGGCCGTCGGTCCACTGCAGATAACGCGAGCGCACGTCGAACCATTTCTGCATGGTGTCGATGAAGACCTCGCGCGGGTTGGTGCCCATCTCGGTGAGCTCCTGCGCCGGCAGGCCCGAGAGCTGGTCCACGGAGTCCTCGCCATCACCGGCGTAGTCCATCGCGCCGCTGCCGGCCAGCAGCGCGTGGCCGCGTGCGTCGCCGCCGAACCACAGGCGATAGCTGCGGTTGGTGAACAGCAGTTCGCCCTGCTGCACCGACATCACCGACACCGAGGCGTCCAGGCCTTCGAGCACGGTGGTGAAGCGCTCGTGGCTGGCCGAGAGCTGGTCGCGGATGCGCTTGGCCTCGGTGATGTTGGTCATGCTCGTCATCCAGCCGGTCTGCTGGCCGCGCGGGTCGATCAGCGGGCTGACATACATGCGCGCGTCGAAGCGGCTGCCGTCCTTGCGCATCACCTTGACCTCGATGCCGCCGGTGGGGCTGCGCCCCTGCAGCTCCTGCTGCAGCAGGCGCGTGTTCTCGTCGATGCGCTCCGGCGGCCAGTAGGGATAGGGCGGCAGCCTGCCGACCAGCTCGGACTCTGCATAGCCCGTCATCTGGCAGAAGGCGGCATTGACATAGCTGACGCGGCCCTCGAGGTCCATCGCGCGCATGCCGGTGGGCATGGAGTTTTCCATCGCGCGCCGGAAATTGGTCTCCTGCACCAGCGCCGACTGGATCTGGGCGCGGCGACGCATGTGGCGCCAGGCACCCAGCAGCATCCACACCGTCAGCACCGACAGCGCCACCACCATCCAGAACAAGGTGTTGCTGATGAGGCCGATGGAGGTGCGCCAGCCCTGGCCGCGCAGGTTGAGGCCGATCGCCGACGGGCCCAGCGGCGCCTCGTTGAGGATCGGCGCGCGGCGGCTGGCCTGGCCCGGCGACTCCGTCACCGTGCTGGCCAGCACCTGGTGCCGGTCGTCGGTGACGGCCACGGCATGCCGACGCACGACGTCCGACGGCACGTGCTGGCGCAGCAGCGTCTCGACCGAATACTCGACCATCAGCGCGCCGGCGAAGGTGTTGCGCTCGATCAGCGGCAGGTAGAGCTGGAAGACGGGCTGTCCCGCGCTCGAGAGGAAGTGACGCGAGTAGGTCGGCTGCCGGCTTTCCCAGGCGGCGCGGAAGGCCAGTTCGGGCTCGTTGTCGCGGCCGGCCTTGGGCAGCGAGGGGTCCGGTGTGGCCGGGCCGGTGAGCGATTCGGGCAGGTAGAGCAGCGGGTAGTGGGTGGCCTTGGGGTTGCGCCGCGCCCCGAGCCAGTTCAGGTGCGTGACCTCGGGGCGCTCACGCGCGAAGTCCGCCGCCAGCGCCGCGAACGAGACCTGGTCGACATCGCGCGTGACGAGCTCTCGCGCCAGGCGGATGAGTTGCTCCTGGTTCTGGATCAGCCGCAGGTTGATCTGCTGCTGCGTGATCTCGGTGTCGCGCTTGACGGACTCGGTCTCGCGCTCGATTTCCTCATTGCGCAGGTACCAGAAGGAAGAAATGATGGCGGCCAGGAACAGCAGCACCGAAAACAACGGGGCCAGCGTGGCCAGGCGATCCTGGCGGGCCGGCGTCTGGCGGCGCCACCACAGGCCGAACAGCCGGCGCGCGTCGGGCAGGGCGGTCGACGCCGTGGTGCTGAGGCTGCGGGGGCTGGGCATTGGCGCGATTATCCGGTCGCCGGTGTGCGCAGGCGGCTCTGGCGCCAAAGTCTGGCTCGATAGTTCACATCATGAAATGCATAGGCGCTATTTGAAATTTGATCGACTTGTGCGAAACTGCGCGCCGTTCCAGAACCAGCCCCAACCAGGAGACAAGCATGTCCGCAGTGCCGGAATCCTTCCTCGGTGCCGCCGCCAACGATGCCGACGCCCAGGAAACCCGCGAATGGCTCGATGCGCTGCAGGCGGTCATCGCCAGCGAAGGCGAAGAACGCGCGCACTACCTGCTCGAACGCCTGATCGAGGAGGCGCGCCAGGCCGGCATCGACATGCCGTACTCGGCCAATACCGCCTACGTCAACACCATCGAACCCGCCGACGAGGAGCGCAGCCCCGGCAACCTCGAGCTCGAAGGCCGTCTGCGCGCCTACATGCGCTGGAACGCGATGGCGATGGTCGTCAAGGCCAACCGGCTGCACCCCGAGGACGGCGGCGACCTCGGCGGCCACATCAGCAGCTTCGCGTCGCTGGCGCACATGTTCGCCGCCGGCTTCAACCACTTCTGGCACGCCGAAAGTCCCGGCCACGGCGGTGACCTGCTCTACATCCAGGGCCACAGCGCGCCCGGCATCTATGCACGCGCCTTCATGGAAGGGCGGCTGACCGAGGAGCAGTTGCTCCACTTCCGCCAGGAGGTCGGCGGCAAGGGCCTGTCGAGCTACCCGCACCCCAAGCTGATGCCGGACTTCTGGCAGTTTCCGACTGTGTCGATGGGCCTGGGCCCGCTGATGGCCATCTACCAGGCGCGCTTCCTGAAATACCTGCACGCGCGCGGCATCGCCGACACCGCCAGGCGCAAGGTCTGGGTGTTCTGCGGCGACGGCGAGATGGACGAGCCCGAGAGCCTGGGCGCCATCGGCCTGGCGGCGCGCGAGAAGCTCGACAACCTGGTGTTCGTCATCAACTGCAACCTGCAGCGTCTGGACGGCCCGGTGCGCGGCAACGGCAAGATCGTGCAGGAGCTCGAGGGCGAATTCCGCGGCTCGGGCTGGAACGTCATCAAGCTGCTGTGGGGCAGCAACTGGGACCCGCTGCTGGCGCGCGACAAGGAAGGCGCGCTGCGTGACCTGATGTTGGCCACGCTGGACGGCGACTACCAGGCCTTCAAGGCCAATGACGGCGCCTTCGTGCGCAAGAATTTCTTCGGCCGCGACCCGCGGGCGCTGGAGCTGGTGGCGAAGATGAGCGACGCCGACGTCTGGAGCCTGCGCCGCGGCGGCCACGACGCCGCCAAGGTCTACGCCGCCTTTCACCAGGCCAACCATCACCGGGGCCAGCCGACGGTGCTGCTGGTGAAGACCGTCAAGGGCTACGGCATGGGCAAGGCGGGCGAGGGCAAGAATACCGCCCACCAGACCAAGAAGCTGAGCGACGACGACATCCGCTACATGCGCGATCGCTTCAACATCCCCATCCCCGACAGCGAACTGCCGAAGATCCCGTTCTACAAGCCGGCCGACGACACGCCGGAGATGAAATACCTGCACGAGCGGCGCCAGGCCCTGGGCGGCTACCTGCCCAAGCGCCGCACCAAGGCCGACGAGAGCTTCACGGTGCCGGCGCTGGAGAATTTCAAGGCCGTGCTCGAACCCACCGCCGAAGGGCGCGAGATCAGCACCACGCAGGCCTATGTGCGCTTCCTCACGCAGCTGCTGCGTGACCAGGCGCTGGGCCCGCGCGTCGTGCCCATCCTCGTCGACGAGGCGCGCACCTTCGGCATGGAGGGCCTGTTCCGCCAGATCGGCATCTACAACCCCGAGGGGCAGAAATACACGCCGGTCGACAAGGACCAGGTGATGTACTACCGCGAGGCGGAGAACGGCCAGATCCTGCAGGAAGGCATCAACGAACCGGGTGGCATGGCCAGCTGGATCGCCGCGGCGACGTCGTATTCGACGAACAACCGCATCATGGTGCCCTTCTACATCTATTACTCGATGTTCGGCTTCCAGCGCATCGGCGACCTCGCCTGGGCGGCGGGCGACATGCAGGCGCGCGGCTTCCTGCTCGGCGGCACCAGCGGCCGCACCACGCTCAACGGCGAGGGCCTGCAGCACGAGGACGGCCACAGCCACATCCTGGCCGGCACCATCCCCAACTGCATCAGCTACGACCCGAGCTTTGCCCACGAGGTGGGTGTCATCCTGCACCACGGCCTCAAGCGCATGGTCGAGAAGCAGGACAACGTCTTCTACTACCTGACGCTGCTGAACGAAAACTACCCGATGCCCGGCCTGAAGCCCGGCACCGAAGAGCAGATCATCAAGGGCATGTACCTGCTGGAAGAGGGCGCGGAGAAGACCCCGCGTGTCAACCTGCTAGGCAGCGGCACCATCCTGCGCGAGAGCCAGGAGGCGAAGAAGCTGCTCGAAGCCGACTGGGGCGTGGCCGCCAATGTCTGGAGCTGCCCCAGCTTCAACGAGCTCGCGCGCGACGGCCAGGACTGCGAGCGCTGGAACCTGCTGCACCCCACCGCCCAACCGCGCGTGCCCTTCGTCGGCCGGCAGCTGGGCCCGCATGCCGGCCCGGTGGTGGCGAGCACCGACTACATCAAGAGTTATGCCGAGCAGATTCGCGCCTTCATCCCCAAGGGTCGCGCCTACAAGGTGCTCGGCACCGACGGCTTCGGGCGCAGCGACTTCCGCAGCAAGCTGCGCGAGCACTTCGAGGTCAACCGCCACTACATCGTGCTGGCCGCGCTGAAGGCGCTGGCCGACGAAGGGAGTGTGCCGGCCGCCAAGGTGGCCGAGGCGATCGCGAAGTACGGCATCGTGGCCGACAAGATCAATCCGCTCTACGCCTGAGACCGATACGGAGACAACAACAATGGCCCTGGTGGAAGTCAAGGTCCCGGACATCGGTGACTTCAAGGACGTGGCGGTGATCGAACTGCTGGTCAAGCCCGGCGATGCGGTCGCGGCCGAGCAGTCGCTGCTGACGGTGGAAAGCGACAAGGCGTCGATGGAGATCCCGTCGTCGCACGCCGGCGTGGTCAAGGAGCTGAAGGTCGCGCTCGGCGACAAGGTCAGCGAAGGCAGCCTGGTGGCGTTGCTGGAGGTGGCTGGCGCAGCCGCCGCAGCAGCACCGGCGGCGGCGCCGGCACCCGCCGCGGCGGCGCCGGTCGCTGTGCCGGCAAGCCCGGCCGCGCCGTTGGCCCCGGTGGTCGCGGCCGGCCCGATCGACGTCGTCGTGCCCGACATCGGCGACTTCGACCAGGTGGCGGTGATCGAGGTCTTCGTCAAGCCCGGCGACAGCGTCAAGGTCGAGCAGAGCCTGATCACGGTGGAGAGCGACAAGGCATCGATGGAGATTCCGTCGTCGCATGCCGGCGTGGTCGAGGCGGTGCTGGTCAAGCTCGGCGACAAGGTATCCAAGGGCACGCCGATCGTGCGCGTGCTGGCGACATCCGCCGCTGCGCCGGCGACGGCCGTTGCGGCAGCCGCGCCGCCTGCCCCCGCCGCCGCTGCGCCTGCCACGGCAACCAGCCCGGCGCCCAGCGCGGTCGCCATGCCGGCGCACGCGCCGGCCACGGCGGTGTCCGCGGGCCTGCCCCACGCCTCGCCGTCGATCCGCAAGCAGGCGCGTGAACTCGGCGTGCCGCTGGCCGAAGTGAAGGGCAGCGGACCCAAGGGCCGGATCACGCAGGACGACCTGCAGGGCTTCGTCAAGCAGGTGATGAGCGGCGCCGTGCAGACGGCGGCCCAGAAGGCCAAGGCGCCGGCCGCATCGGCTGCCGGCGGTGGTGCCTTCCCCGGCCTGCTGGCCTGGCCGCAGGTCGACTTTGCCAAATTCGGCCCGATCGAGCGCAAGGACCTCTCGCGCATCAAGAAGATCAGCGGCGCCAACCTGCACCGCAACTGGGTGCTGATCCCGCATGTCACCAACCACGACGACTGCGACATCACCGAGCTCGAGGCCTTCCGTGTCCAGCTCAACAAGGAAAACGAGAAGTCGGGCGTCAAGGTCACGATGCTGGCCTTCATGATCAAGGCCGCGGTGGCGGCGCTGAAGAAGTTCCCCGAGTTCAACGCCAGCATCGACGGCGAGCAGCTGGTGCTGAAGAGCTACTTCCACATCGGCTTTGCCGCCGACACGCCCAATGGCCTGGTGGTGCCGGTGATCAAGGACGCCGACAAGAAGGGCATCCTGCAGATCAGCCAGGAGATGGGCGAGCTGGCAAAGAAGGCGCGCGACGGCAAGCTTTCGCCGGCCGACATGAGCGGCGGCTGCTTCAGCATCAGCAGCCTGGGCGGCATCGGCGGGCGCTATTTCACGCCCATCATCAATGCGCCCGAGGTGGCGATCATGGGTGTGTGCAAGAGCAGCCTCGAGCCGAAGTGGGACGGCAGGGCCTTCCAGCCCCGCCTGATGCTGCCCTTGAGCCTGAGCTGGGACCACCGCGTCATCGACGGTGCCGCGGCGGCACGCTTCAACGCCTATTTCGGCGCCGTGATGACCGACTTCCGTCGCGTGATGTTGTGAGCACCGTGGTCGTGGCCCGCAGGGGCGGCACCGTGGCCATCGGCTCCGACTCGCTCGTCACCTTCGGCGAGATGCGGCTGCCGCACGGCTACGAGGCCAACGCCAAGGTCTTCCAGGTCGGCGGCTCGTGGGTCGGCGCGGTGGGCTCGACGGCGCACTTTCCGGTGCTGCGCCAAGCGCTTGGCGGCCTGAGCGCCGACGAGCTGAAGCTGGCGTCGCGCGACGAGGTGTTCGAGACCTTCCTGAAGCTGCACCCGAAGCTGAAGGAGCGCTTCTTCCTCAACACCAAGGAACACGACAGCGATCCCTACGAGAGCAGCCAGTTCACGATCGTGATCGCCAATGTGCACGGCATCTTCGGCGTCGAGAGCTACCGCGAGGTGTTCGAGTTCGAACGCTTCTGGGCGGTGGGTTCCGGCCGCCGCTTCGCGCTCGGCGCCATGTATGCGGTCTACGACAAGGCCAGGAGCGCCCGCGAGGTGGCGGCGGCCGGTGTCGGTGCAGGCTGCGAATTCGATACCAGCTCCGCACCGCCCGTGCGGTTGCAATCCCTGAAACTGAAAGCCTGAAGACATGGCCCTCATCGACATCCTCGTGCCCGACATCGGCGACTTCAAGGACGTGGCCGTCATCGAACTGCTGGTCAAGCCCGGCGACACCGTGCAGGCCGAGCAGAGCCTGATCACCGTCGAGAGCGACAAGGCCTCGATGGAGATCCCCTCGTCGCACGCCGGCGTGGTCAAGGCGCTGAAGGTCGCCGTCGGCGACAAGGTCAACCAGGGCTCGGTGGTGCTGTCGCTGGAGACGGCCGGCGCCGCTGCGTCGAGCGCCACCCCGGTGCCGGCACCTGCACCGGCTGCCGCGCCGGCGCCTGCAGCGGCCGCCGCGGTCGCTGCACCCGCGCCCGTGCCCGCCTCGTACGCCGGCGCCGCCGACCACGACTGCGACCTGCTGGTGCTGGGCGGTGGCCCGGGCGGCTATTCGGCCGCCTTCCGCGCCGCCGACCTCGGCCTCAAGGTCGTGCTGGTCGAACGTTATGCGTCGCTGGGCGGCGTGTGCCTGAATGTCGGCTGCATCCCCAGCAAGGCGCTGCTGCACGTGGCCGCGGTGATGGACGAGGTCAAGCATTTCACCGACCTCGGCGTCGAATTCGGCGCGCCGAAGATCGATGCGGGCAAACTGCTGGCGCACAAGAACAAGGTGGTGGGCAAGCTCACCGGCGGCCTCGGTGCGATGGCCAAGATGCGCAAGGTGACCGTGGTGCGCGGCTACGGCGCCTTTGCCGATCCGCACCACCTGACGGTCGAGGAGACCACCGGCGACGGCCAGGCCAAGACCGGCAAGACGCAGACCGTGCGCTTCAAGCAGTGCATCATCGCCGCCGGTTCGCAGGCGGTGCGGCTGCCCTTCCTGCCCGACGACCCGCGCATCGTCGACAGCACCGGTGCGCTGCAGCTGCGCCAGCTGCCGCAGCGCATGCTGGTTGTCGGCGGCGGCATCATCGGCCTGGAGATGGGCACGGTCTATTCGACGCTGGGCGCCCGCCTCGATGTCGTCGAGATGCTCGACGGCCTGATGCAGGGCGCCGACCGCGACCTCGTCAAGGTGTGGCAGAAGATGAATGCGCCGCGCTTCGACCACATCCGGCTGAAGACGAAGACGGTGGCAGCCGAGGCGACGGCCGACGGCATCCGCGTGCAGTTCGAGGGCCTGGACGGCACCAGGAGCGAGGGCGTCTACGACCTCGTGCTGCAGGCCGTCGGCCGCAGCCCCAACGGCAGGAAGATCGCCGCCGACAAGGCCGGCGTGGTGGTGAGCGAGCGCGGCTTCATCCCGGTCGACGTGCAGATGCGCACCAACGTGCCGCACATCTTCGCCATCGGCGACATCGTCGGCCAGCCGATGCTGGCGCACAAGGCGGTGCACGAAGCCCATGTGGCGGCCGAGGTCGCGGCCGGCGATGGGAAGGCGCGATTCGACGCCCGCGTCATCCCGAGCGTGGCCTATACCGACCCCGAGGTGGCCTGGGTCGGCCTGACCGAGGACGAGGCCAAGGCCCGTGGCATCGCCGTCAGGAAGGGCCTGTTTCCGTGGACGGCGTCGGGCCGGGCGATCGCCAACGGCCGGGACGAAGGCTTCACCAAGCTGCTGTTCGATGCGCGGCCCGACGGCGGGCACCGCATCCTCGGCGGCGGCATCGTCGGCACCCATGCCGGCGACATGATCGGCGAGGTGGCGCTGGCCATCGAAATGGGTGCCGACGAGGTCGACATCGGCAAGACCATCCACCCGCACCCGACGCTGGGCGAGAGCATCGGCATGGCGGCCGAAGCCGCGCACGGCACCTGCACCGACCTGCCGCCGCCGCGGCGCTGAGGCCCGCGCGGCGCCTCAAGTTCCTGCCGCGCACGCCGATGAGCCAACGATGGCGGCCCCGCCGGGGTCGCCGCGTGATCTTGCACATCGGCGGCCACCATGAGCTTGGGATTTCGACTGGGCACCCTGGGTGCCGTGGGCGTGATGGTGGCGGGCCTGGCCCACGCCGGCTGGCTGTGGCTGTCGTGGGCGGCCGCCGACGGCGCGGCCGGCGTGCCGGCTCCCTGGCTGCCACTGGCCGCGCAGACGGGGCTGACCGCCGTGCTGGCCGCCGCCGTGGGCTGGCATCTGCAGCGCAGCGTCGAGCCGCTGCGCCAGAGCCTGGACCTGCTGCGCGAGCAGGTCGACGCGCTGGAGCAGGGCCGCTTCGTCGTCGTCGAGGACCCGCCACTGGCCGAAGCGGTGCCGCTGGCGCGCAGCCTGAATGCCGCGGTGCGGCGGCTGCAGTCGGCGATCGACCATGCGCCCGACGCGGGTGCCGGCGCGCTGCGACGCGCCGCCCGTCACGATGCCGCAACCGGCCTCGACAGCCGCTTCACCTTCGTGCGCCGGCTGACCGAACGCCTGGCCGAGCGGCCGGCCGGCGAGACCGCGCTGCTGACGCTGCGGCTGCTGCCGCAGGCGCCCGGCTTGCCGCTGGACGCGCAGTCGCTGGCCGATGGTGCCGAACTGCTGCGGGCCTACCCGCAGCGCGTCTGCGGCGCGTTCGTCGGCCGGCTGGCCGACGGCGACCTCGCGCTGTGCCTGCCGGCGCATGGCGTCGTCGACGACTGTGCCGCCAGCCTGATGGCCGCAGCCCGCAGCGCGCCGGGCCGGCTGCGCTGCGTGATCGGCTGCGTCGACCACCTGGGTGGCGTGCCGCTGGGCAGCGCGCTGGCGCAGCTCGACCAGGCCACGGCGCAGGCCGAGCAGGCCGGGGTCGGCCAGGTCGACAGCCGCTCGGCCCGCCACGACCACCTCGGCGCCGAAGATGGCGAGCTGCGCCGGCAGATCGTCGACGCCCTGCGCTGCGGGCGCCTGAAGCTCGGCGAATTTCCGGTCATCGATGCCGAGGGGCGTTTGCTGCACCTCGAATGCCCGATGCGGCTGCGGCTGCAGCCCGACGGGGTGTTCGAGCCCGCCGAGGCCTGGCTGGCCGTGGCCACGCGCTACCGCCTGATGACGCAGATCGACCTCGCCGGGCTGGAGCTGGCGCTGGCCGCCTGCGCCGCCGATGGCCACCCGCGCTGCGTGCACGTGGCGGCGGAGTCACTGGCCACGGCCGGCTTCGTCAGCGCCGTGCGCGCGCGCCTGGACGCAGCGCCCGAGGCTGCCGCGCTGCTGTGGATCGAGATCGCCGAGGTGTCGTTCGAACGCCTGCCGCCGCGCCTGCGCAATGCCGGCACGGTGTGGCGCCGCTGCGGCGCGCGCGTGGGCATCGAGCATGCCGGCGCCGCCTTGCGCAGCCTGGTGCGGCTGTCGGAGCTGGACCTCGACTACGTGAAGGTCGATCCCAGCTTCGTGCACGGGCTGGCCGGTGACCCGGGGCAGCGCGAACGTGCGCTCGGGCTGGTCGCCTTCGTGCACGAGATGGGTGCCCGCGTCATTGCCGAAGGCGCCGACGACGAGGCCGATCTCGAGGCGCTGTGGGCACTGGGCTTCGATGGCGCCACCGGCCGCGCGGCCAGCCGCCAGGCGACGGCCACGGCGGGGGTTGCCGACGATCAGGCGATGTCGCCGGCGTGAACCCCGAAGCGGCCGCTCCTGCGGTCCGCGAAGAAGTGTTCCAGCGTCTGCCGCACGGTGCGGAAGGCGATTTCGTCCCAGGGGATCTCGTGTTCGGCAAAGAGCTGCGCCTCGATGGTCTCGGGGCCGGGGTCGAAGCGCGTGTCGAGCAAGCGCGCGAGGTAGAAGAAGTGCACCTGCCCCGCGCGCACGACGTTGAGCACCGTGAACAGCCCTTCGAGTTCGATGCGCGCACCGGCCTCCTCGTCGGTCTCGCGGCGGGCGCCGTCGGCGGTGCTCTCGCCGAGCTCGAGGAAGCCCGCGGGCAGTGTCCACAGGCCCTTGCGCGGCTCGATGTTGCGCCGGCACAGCAGCACCTGCTCGCCCCACACCGGCACCGTGCCGACGACGTTGATGGGGTTCTCGTAGTGGATCTCGCCGCAGGCGCCGCAGACCGCGCGTTCGCGGTTGTCGTCGACCGGGACCACGTAGGCGACGGTGGTGCCGCAGACACGGCAGTGCTTGATGCGGCGGGGCGCGAACATGGCTCGGAGTTTAGCGGGGGAGGGGCATGGCATCATCGCCAGCGACCCCGCCGGATGCGCGAGAAGGCCTTGCGCCGCGCGGGCTGGAGATCCCGATGAGTTTCGTTTTCGATCCCGCGCCGACCGTGGCCGTGCCGGTGCTGGGCGGCGGCCTGTTCCCCGTGCACCGCATCTACTGCGTCGGCCGCAACTATGTCGAGCATGCGCAGGAGATGGGCTTCACCGGCCGTGAGCCGCCGTTCTTCTTCCTCAAGCCGGCTGACGCCATCGTCGCCGTGCCCGAGGGCCGGACGGGGCAGATCGACTACCCCAGCCTGACCGCCAACCTGCACCACGAGATCGAGCTCGTGGTCGCCATCGGCAAGGGCGGCCGCAACATCAAGGCCGCCGACGCCGCCCAGCACATCTGGGGTTATGCCGTCGGCCTGGACATGACGCGCCGCGACCTGCAGGGCGAGATGAAGAAGGCTGGCCGCCCCTGGTGCATCGGCAAGGCCTTCGACCAGTCGGCGCCCATCGGTCCGATCGTGCCGAGGGCCAAGACGGGCGAGCTGACCGCGGGCGCGATCACGCTCACCGTCAACGGCCAGCCGCGCCAGAGCGCCGACCTCGGGGACCTGATCTGGAACGTGGCCGAAACCATCGAGCACCTGAGCGCCGCCTGGGCACTGCAGCCCGGCGACCTCATCTACAGCGGCACGCCGGCCGGCGTGGCGGCGGTGGTGCGCGGCGACGTGATGGAAGGCCATGTCGACGGCCTGCCCACGCTGCGCGTGGCGGTGCGCTGAAGCGGCGGGGAAGGAAGCCATGGAACTCTTCAACTATTTCCGCTCCAGCGCCTCGTACCGCGTGCGCATCGCGCTCGCGCTCAAGGGGCTGGACTACGACTACCGCTCGGTCCACCTGGTCAAGGGCGAGCAGCTGCAGGAGTCCTACGCAGCAGTCTCTGCCGCACGGCTGGTGCCGATGCTGGTCGACGGCGACGATCGGCTGACGCAGTCGCTGGCCATCATCGAATACCTGGACGAGACCCACCCCGAGCCGCCGCTGCTGCCGCGCGACCCGCTCGGCCGCGCACGCGTGCGCGCGATTGCGCTGGACATCGCCTGCGAGATCCACCCGCTGAACAACCTGCGCGTGCTGAAATACCTCACCGGTCCGCTCAAGCTGACCGAGGACGACAAGAACCGCTGGTACCGCCACTGGGTCGAGACCGGCCTGGAGACGGTCGAACGCCAGCTGGCCGCCGCGCCGGCCACCTACTGCCATGGCGACAGCCCGACGCTGGCCGACTGCACGCTGGTGCCGCAGATCTTCAACGCCCGCCGCTTCGACTGCCGGCTCGAGCATGTGCCGAATGTGATGCGCGTCTTCGACGCCTGCATGAAGCTGCCGGCCTTCGAACAGACGCGGCCCGAAAACTGCCCGGACGCCGCCTGATGCAGCCTGAGGCCGGCGTTCCCGGCTGGCTGCGGCCCGGCTGGACGGCGCCGGCGCGGGTGCGCGCGCTGATGAGCACGCGCCGCGCCTGGCCTTCCGCCAGTGGCGCCGATTTCGACCCCGGCCGCGACGGCAGCCAGCCGGCCGCGGCCGCCAACCGGGCGCAGCTGGCGATCGAGCTGGGCGCGCGGCCGGTCTGGCTGCGCCAGGTGCATGGCGCCGAGGTGGTGCGCATCGACCGCTGGCCGGGGCCCGAGGCGCCGGTCGCCGATGCCGCCGTCAGCGCCGCCCCGGGCGTGGCCTGCGTCGTGCTGGCGGCCGACTGCCTGCCGGTGCTGCTGTGCGACGACCAGGGCCGTGCCGTGGCCGCGGCACATGCCGGCTGGCGCGGGCTGGCCGCCGGCGTGCTGGAGCACTGCGTGGCCAGCCTGTGTGCAGCCGCGGGCTGCGAACCGCAGGCGCTTCAGGCCTGGCTGGGCCCCTGCATCGGGCCGCGGCGGTTCGAGGTGGGGGCCGACGTGCTGCAGGCCTTCGGCGCCGACCCCGGGCAGCCGGGGTTGCCGCACTTCGTGCGCCGCGACCGGCCCGATGGCGAGCGGCGCTGGCTGGCCGACCTGCCGGCGCTGGCGCGGCAGCGGCTGTTGCAGGCCGGCGTGGGCCGCATCAGCGGCGGTGGCTGGTGCACGGTGGAGGACGCCTCAGCCTTCTTTTCGTTCCGCCGCGATGGCGCCGTCGGCCGCATGGCCGCCGCCATCGCCCTCGTCGACTGAAGCGGCCGCCTCGCGCGAAGCGCGGGCACGCCTGCGCCCGGGGGTGCCGAGGATGTACACGACAATGCTCAGCGGCAGCAGGCCGTACAGCACGAGGGTGAAGACCGCGCCCAGCACGGTGCCTTGACTGGACAGCGCCTCGGCCACTGCCATCATCACCACCACGTACAACCACGCGATGATCACCAGGTACATGGACGTCTCGGCTCCGTCGTGTCGTCGGGATTCCGGCGATGATGTCATGACAAGGTAAGCCTGGATGCCTACGCTGACGTTCCGACAGCGCCTGGACCACCGCCGGTGACGCCTCGACAACAAACCCGACGATTGGAGACACGGTGCTGAAGATGCCGCCCAACCTGCCCCCGTACGACCTGTCCGGGGGCGCCCTCGGGCCTGCCATCGGTGAGATGTTCAAGTCGCTGTCCGGCCTCAGCCTGCCGCCCGCCGAGCTGGGCAAGGTGCAGACCGACTACCTGAAGGGCGCCGCCGAGATCTGGAACCAGCAGCTCGACCGCAGCCGCACCGAAGGCCAGGCCACCCGGCCAGCGATCGGCGACAAGCGTTTCGCCGGCCAGGAATGGCTGGAAAACCCCGCCGCGGCCTATGCGGCGCAGATGTACCTGCTGAATGCGCGCACGCTGATGCAGATGGCCGAAGCGGTGCAGGGCGACGAGAAGACCAGGGCGCGCATCCGCTTCGCGGTGCAGCAGTGGGTCGACGCCGCGTCGCCCAGCAACTACCTGGCCTTCAATCCCGAGGCGCTGAAGAAGGCGCTGACCACCCAGGGCGAGAGCATCGCCACCGGCATGCGCCAGTTGCTGCAGGACGTGCAGAAGGGCCATGTCTCGCAGACCGACGAGACGGTCTTCGAGGTCGGCCGCAATGTCGCCACCACCGAAGGCAGCGTGGTGTTCGAGAACGACTTCTTCCAGCTCATCGAATACAGGCCGACGACGGCCAAGGTGCACGAGCGGCCGATGCTGTTCGTCCCGCCCTGCATCAACAAGTACTACATCCTCGACCTGCAGCCCGACAACTCGGTCATCCGCTATACCGTCGAGCAGGGGCACCGCACCTTCGTCGTCAGCTGGCGCAACCCCGACGCCGGCCTGGCCGCCGCCACCTGGGACGACTACATCGAGAACGGCGCCATCCGCGCCATCCGCACGGTGCAGGCGATCACCGGCGTCGACCGCTTCAACATGCTGGGCTTCTGCGTCGGCGGCACCATCGTCGCCACCGCGCTCGCCGTGCTGGCCGCGCGCGGCGAACAGCCGGCCAGCTCGCTGACGCTGCTGACCACGCTGCTGGACTTCGAGGACACCGGCATCCTCGACATCTTCGTCGACGAGGCCTCGGTGCGCCTGCGCGAGATGACCATCGGCGCGCAGGCGCCCACCGGCCCCGGGATGCTCAAGGGCAAGGAGCTGGCCACGACCTTCAGCTTCCTGCGCCCCAATGACCTGGTCTGGAACTATGTCGTCGGCAACTACCTCAAGGGCGAGGCACCGCCGCCCTTCGACCTGCTGTACTGGAACGGCGACTCGACCAACCTGCCGGGGCCGATGTACTGCTGGTACCTGCGCAACACCTACCTCGAGAACAAGCTCAAGGTGCCCGGCGCCACCACGGTGTGCGGCGAGAAGGTCGACCTCGGTGCGATCAAGGCACCGGTCTATATCTATGCCTCGCGCGAAGACCACATCGTGCCCTGGACGGCCGCCTACCGCTCGACCGCGCTGCTGACCGGCCAGCGGCGCTTCGTGCTCGGCGCGTCGGGTCACATCGCGGGCGTCATCAACCCGCCGGCCAAGGGCAAGCGCAGCCACTGGCTGAACGACAAGCTGCCGGCCACGTCCGACGCCTGGTTCCAGGGTGCGACCGAGCACCCGGGCAGCTGGTGGACCGACTGGAGCGGCTGGCTGCGTGGCCACGGCGGCAAGCTGGTCGCAGCACCCAAGGCGCCGGGCAACCGGCAGTTCAAGGCCATCGAGCCGGCACCCGGTCGCTACGTCAAGGTCAAGGCCTGACCATCGGCACCGTGTCTGCAGTGCCACCACCGGGGGAACCCGGTTGACGCCCACCGGCCGCGGCACCACGCTACGCGACAGACAATCGATCACTCAGAAGGAGCAAACCATGGCAAAAGTGGCATATGTGACGGGCGGCATGGGCGGCATCGGTACCGCGATCTGCCAGCGCCTGGCGAAGGAAGGATTCAAGGTCATCGCCGGCTGCGGCCCGAGCCGCGACTGGCAGAAGTGGCTCGACGAGCAGAAGGCGCTGGGCTATACCTTCCATGCCTCGGTCGGCAACGTGGCCGACTGGGAATCGACCGTGGAGGCCTTCAAGAAGGCCAAGGCCGAGCATGGTCCGATCGACGTGCTGGTCAACAACGCCGGCATCACGCGCGACCGCATGTTCCTGAAGATGTCGCCCGAGGACTGGAAGGCGGTCATCGACACCAACCTGAACAGCATGTTCAACGTCACCAAGCAGGTGGTGCCGGACATGGTCGAAAGGGGCTGGGGCCGCATCATCCAGATCAGCTCGGTCAACGGCGAGAAGGGTCAGGCCGGACAGACCAACTATTCGGCCGCCAAGGCCGGCATGCACGGCTTCACGATGGCGCTGGCGCAGGAGGTGGCGTCCAAGGGCGTGACGGTCAATACCGTGAGCCCGGGCTATATCGGCACCGAGATGGTTCGCGCCATCAAGCCCGAGATCCTGGAGAAGATCGTCGCCACCATCCCGGTCAAGCGCCTGGGCACGCCCGAGGAGATCGGTTCGGTGGTGGCCTGGCTGGCGGGCGAGGATTCCGGCTTCACCACCGGCGCCGACTTCAGCTGCAACGGCGGGCTGCACATGGGGTGATGCAGGACGTGCGACCGTCCCTGCAGACGGTCGCACGCCTGCATCACGCCTGGACGCGTCTTGCGCGGACAGGCCGGGCAGCCCGGCCCGGCGGCATGCTGGCCAACGGGCGGGGTGACGCTGACGCACGTTCCGCGCGCGTTGGCCGGGGTGCAGTGGCAGGCCGCTGTCGTGCGCGTGCCGGCCGGGCTGCGGTATCGGTCCACCGCATCACCAACCACCCCCACGACCCATACGGCCGTGCCATCGACGCCAAACCCACCCGGGTGTCAGAATCCTGCGCTCACCACGAAGCACGCCGATGGCTCAAAACGACGAAGGCACGACGCCGCGCAAAGGCAAGCTCAGTGCCTTCCAGTTGCTGAAGTCGTGGCTGTTCGACAAGTCGTCCAGCTCGCGGGCACCGGCCGAGACCGAATTTCTCAATACCCGTGACGGCTACGAGCTGGCCAAATTCGCGCAGAAGGCTTTTGGCAACGATGCCGCGGCACAGCAGGCCCAGCAGGCCGCGGTCGACGCCGAGCAGGCCGAGATCGACGCGCTGCTGCAGGGTACGGGCGCGGTGCCGATGCCGACCGCCGCTGCCCCGGCCGCCCGGCCGGTGGCCACCGCCGCGCCGCCGGCGGATGCGGTCGACGTCGCCGTCAGGCACCTGGAAGTCCTGCGCGCGCAAGGCCTCAGCGTCGAGACCCTGGCCGAGGCGCTGATCATCATCGAGAGCCGCGAGGTCAAGCAGCGCGCCGGCAAGGCGGCCTGAGCGGCGCCCCGGCGCGGGCCTCCGGTTGCGGCCCCTCGCGCTGTCAGCATTCGACGATATTGACCGCCAGACCGCCGCGCGCGGTCTCCTTGTATTTGCTCATCATGTCGGCGCCGGTCTCGCGCATGGTCTTGATGACCTTGTCGAGGCTGACATGGTGCGTGCCGTCGCCGCGCAGCGCCATGCGCGCGGCATTGATGGCCTTGACGGCGGCGATGGCGTTGCGCTCGATGCACGGGATCTGCACCAGCCCGCCGACCGGGTCGCAGGTCAGGCCCAGGTGGTGCTCCATGCCGATCTCGGCGGCGTTCTCCACCTGCGCCGGGCTGCCGCCCATCACCGCGCACAGCGCCGCGGCGGCCATGCTGCAGGCCACGCCGACCTCGCCCTGGCAGCCGACCTCGGCGCCGCTGATGCTGGCGTTCTCCTTGTAGAGGATGCCGATCGCCGCGGCGGTGAGCAGGAAGTCGTAGACACCGGCCTCGGTGGCCTGCGGCACGAAGCGGGTGTAGTAGTGCAGCACGGCCGGCACGATGCCGGCGGCGCCGTTGGTCGGCGCGGTGACGACGCGGCCGCCGGCCGCGTTCTCCTCGTTGACCGCCAGCGCATAGAGGTTGATCCAGTCCAGCACCTGCAACGGGTCGCGCAGCGCCTCCTCGGGTCTTGCGGTCAGTGCCTCGCGCAAGGCCTTGGCGCGCCGGCGCACCTTGAATCCGCCCGGCAGCACGCCATCGGTGCGGCAGCCGCGGTCCACGCAGTCCTGCATCACGCGCCATAGGCGCGCCAGCCCGGCGTTGATGTCGGCATCGCTGTGCCCCATCCGGCCGAGAAAGCGTTCGTTGCGGCGCATCAGCTCGGCGATGCTGCAGCCATGCTCGCGCGTCAGCACCAGCAACTCGGCGCCGCTGGTGAAGGGGTGCGGCAGCACCGTGGCATCGGGCGCAATGACCTTCTGCCGCGTGCCGTCGGCGGCCACCTCGTCGCTGACGACGAAGCCGCCGCCGACCGAGTAGTAGGTGCGCTGGGCCAGTTCGGCGCCCGCGGTGTCGAAGGCCAGCAGGCGCATGCCATTGGCGTGGAAGGGCAGGGTCTCGCGCCGGCGGAAGACCAGATCGTCACGCTCGCTGAAGGCGATCTCATGCCGTCCCAGCAGCGGCAGCCGGCCGCGCCTGCGCAGGTCCGCCAGCAGGCCCGGGATGGCGTCGACATCGACGCCATCGGGCTCGTGCCCGGCCAGGCCCAGCAGCACCGCCTTGTCGCTGCCGTGCCCCTTGCCGGTGGCGCCCAGGCTGCCATAGAGCAGGGCCTGCACGCGCGCGGTGCGCTCCAGCAGGCCGTCACCCGCCAGCCGCAGCGCAAACAGCCGTGCCGCCCGCATCGGGCCCACGGTATGGCTGCTGCTCGGGCCGATGCCGATCTTGAAGAGGTCGAAGACGCTGATGGCCATGGTGGTGTCAAGACCGCGCGGCGAGCGGCAGGTTGGTCAGCAGGTTCTGCGGCTTCAGGCGCAGCAGGCCGTCGCGGTCGGCGGCGGCGCCCAGGTAGACGGGTGCGTGGGCGAGTGCTGGCCGCATGTCGGCCGCCGATGCGAAATCGAGCCGGAAGAGGCCGACGATGCCGCGCCGCCGCGCCTCGTCGACCTCGCGGCCGTGGTAGAGGTCGTTGAGCAGCGCCGTCGCCACCGCGTCCAGCCCGACATGCCAGCGCCAGTCGGGGTCGTCGATGCGGCCCACGGGCCGGATGCGCACGGCCACGCCCAGCAGATGCGCCACCCAGCGTTCGAGCACCTGTGCCAGCGCCTTCAGGCCCGAGCGCGCATTCGCCAGGCGCAGGGCGACGCCATGGCCGAGGTCGCGCCCGATCTCGGCGGTGAGGTCGATCAGGAAGCGGTGCCGCTCAGCCTGCGCGAAGTAGGCCGTGCCGTTGTCGGCCGTCAGCAGCTCCAGCTGCACGGCGCGCGGCACGGCACCGGCCTGGCGCAGCAGGCGCCCGAGTTCACCGGCAGCGTCGTCGCGGTTGAGCAGGTCCAGCGTCTCGCGGTCGCCGGCCATCAGGCGGCCCTCGATCGTGGTGCAGCGCTGCGGGCGGAACAGCATCTGCGCCGCCCGCCATTGCAGCGCATCGTCGCTGGCCTCGAGCAGGCTGCGCAGCATGGCCTGCGCCATCAGGTCGACGAAAAGCGGCGGCAGGTCGATCTCGCCACCCTGGAACAGGCCGACATAGGCGGCCTCGATCGAGCCGGCCTGCAGCACACGGTCGCGAAAGCGCAGGAAGACCCGGTAGTTTTCCTGGGCGTCGGCATCGGCCAGCGCGGCGAGTTCGCCCTCGGTCACCGTCCGCGTCGGCGCTGCGAGCAGCGACGCGTGCAGCGCATGCTCCGCCGCGCAACTCTCGGCGACCAGCGCCAGTTCCGGGCGGTCGAATTGGCGCCGCCACCAGGCCGCAGTCGGCACCAGCCAGCCGCGCGGATCGCGCTCGAACAGATCGAAGCCGACCGACGGCCAGGGTTCCACGCGCTCAGTCCGCCGAGGCGTAGGCGCTCATCGGCGGGCAGCTGCAGCTGAGGTTGCGGTCGCCCCAGACGTTGTCCACGCGGCCCACCGGCGACCAGTATTTGCCGCGCCGCAGCCCGGGCACCGGGTAGGCGGCCTGCTCGCGCGTGTAGGGGTGGGTCCAGTCGGCCTTCAGCAGCGATTCGGCGGTATGCGGCGCATGCTTGAGCGGGTTGTCGTCGGGCGGCCAGCGGCCGGCCTCGACCTCGGCGATCTCGCGCCGGATGGCGACCATGGCATCGCAGAAGCGGTCGAGCTCGGCCAGCGGCTCGCTTTCCGTCGGCTCGACCATCAGCGTGCCGGCCACCGGGAAGCTGAGCGTGGGCGCGTGGAAGCCGTAGTCGATCAGCCGCTTGGCGACGTCCTCGGCACCGACCCCCGAGGTCTTCTGCAGCGGGCGCAGGTCGAGGATGCACTCGTGGGCCACGCCGCCACCGCGGATGCCGTCGATGTGGCCGCTGAAGTGGATGTCGTAGTGGTCGGCCAGGCGCGCGGCGACATAGTTGGCGGCCAGGATCGCCACCTCGGTCGCCTGCTGCAGTCCCTGCGGGCCCATCATGCGCACATACATCCAGCTGATCGGCAGCACGCCGGCGTTGCCCAGCGGGGCGGCGGATACCGCGCCCACCGGCGCCTCGGCGCCCCCCGCCGTGCGGTGTCCCGGCAGGAAGGGCACCAGGTCCTCGACCACGCACACCGGGCCCACGCCCGGGCCGCCACCGCCGTGCGGGATGCAGAAGGTCTTGTGCAGGTTGAGGTGGCTGACGTCGCCGCCGAATTCACCCGGCGCGGCGACGCCGACCAGCGCATTCATGTTGGCGCCGTCGACATAGACGCGGCCGCCATGCTCGTGCACCAGCGCGCACAGCGCCTTCACGCGCGCCTCGAAGACACCATAGGTGCTGGGGTAGGTGATCATCACCGCCGCCAGGCGCTCGCGGTGCTTCCCGCACTGCGTGCGCAGGTCGTCGAGGTCGACATTGCCCATGGCATCGCACTTCACCACCACCACCTGCATGCCCACCATGTGCGCACTGGCCGGGTTGGTGCCATGCGCCGATTCGGGGATCAGGCAGATGTCGCGCTGGCCCTCGCCACGCGATGCATGCCAGGCGCGGATCGCCAGCAGGCCCGCATATTCGCCCTGCGAGCCGGCATTGGGCTGCAGGCTGACACCGGCATAGCCGGTGGCCTGCGCCAGCCAGCCGCACAGCTGGTCGTTCAGCAGCCTCCAGCCTTCGAGCTGATCGGGCGGCGCGAACGGGTGCGTGTGCGCAAATTCCGGCCAGCTGACGGGGATCATCTCGCTGGTGGCATTGAGCTTCATCGTGCACGAGCCCAGCGGGATCATCGTGCGGTCCAGCGCCAGGTCCTTGTCCGACAGGCTGCGGATGTAGCGCAGCATCTCGGTCTCGCTGTGGTGGGTGTTGAAGACCGGGTGCGTCAGGAAGGCGCTGGTGCGGCGCAGTGCGGGCGGGATCAGCGGCTCGATGCCTTTCTCGAAGGCCTCCACCGTCGGCAGCACCTGGCCCGCGGCGGCAAACCACGACCACAGCGCGCGCAGGTCGTCGCGCGTGGTGGTCTCATCCAGCGTCACGCCGATGGCCGTGGCCGACAGGCGGCGCAGGTTGGCGCCGCCGTCCCGTGCACGCTGCAGGATGGTGTCGGTGCGCTCGCCGGTGTCGATGGCCAGGGTGTCGAAGACCTGCGCCGTGATCACGCGCTGGCCCAGCGCCTTCAGCCCCTCGGCCAGGATGGCGGTATAGCTGGCCACGCGCCGCGCGATGCGTTTCAGGCCCTGCGGCCCGTGGTAGACGGCATACATGCCGGCCATCACCGCCAGCAGCACCTGCGCGGTGCAGATGTTGGAGGTGGCCTTCTCGCGGCGGATGTGCTGTTCACGCGTCTGCAGCGCCAGCCGGTAGGCCGGCTGGCCGTGCACGTCGATGCTCACGCCCACCAGGCGGCCGGGCATGCTGCGCTTGAACTCGTCGCGGCAGGCGAGGTAGGCCGCGTGCGGGCCGCCGCCACCCATCGGCACGCCGAAGCGCTGCGTATTGCCGACCACGATGTCGGCGCCGAATTCGCCCGGCGGCACCAGCAGCGTCAGTGCCAGCAGATCGGCGGCGACGATGAAGGCGGCCTGCTTCGCGTGCGCCTGCTCGACCAGGGGCCGCAGGTCGTGGATGCGGCCGTCGGTGGCCGGGTATTGCGCGATGACCGCGAAATAGTCGTGTTCGGCCATCAGCTGCGGGACGAAGCCGACCTTGACGTCCAGGCCCAGCGGCGTGGCGCGGGTCTGCATGACCTCGATCGTCTGCGGATGGCAGTCGCCGGCGACGAGGATGGTGTTGCTCCGGCTCTTCACGCTGCGCCTGGCCAGCGTCATCGCCTCGGCGGCGGCCGTGGCCTCGTCCAGCATGCTGGCATTGGCCATCGCCATGCCCGTGAGGTCGCAGACCATGGTCTGGAAGTTGACCAGTGCCTCCATGCGGCCCTGCGAGATCTCGGCCTGGTAGGGTGTATAGGCGGTATACCAGGCCGGGTTTTCGAGGATGTTGCGCAGGATGACACCCGGCGTGTGCGTGCCGTGGTAGCCCTGGCCGATGAAGCTCCTGAGCACCCGGTTCTTCGCCGCGATGGCCTTCAGCTCGGCCAGGGCCTGCGCCTCGGTGGCGGGCGGCGGCAGCACCATCGCGCGGCTGCGCGCGATCGAGCGCGGCACCACGGCGTCGATCAGCGCGCGGCGCGACGCGGCGCCGATCACCGACAGCATGTGCGCCTCGTCGGCCGCGGTCGGGCCGATGTGGCGGGCGGTGAACTCGGCCTCGTTCTCGAGGTCGGGCAGGGGCTGGAGGGCGGACATCAACATGGTGCGGTCGGGCGGCAGGCGGGCGGGGGTGTCAAAGGGTCTTCAGCAAGGCGTCGTAGGCCGGCGGGTCCATCAGTTCGTCGAACTGTTCCATGCGCGTGACATGCACCTTGAAGAACCAGCCGTTGCCCATCGGGTCCTTGTTGGCCAGCGAGGGGTCGTCCTTGAGCGCGCCATTGACCTCGACGACCTCGCCTTCGACCGGCATGTAGAGGTCGGCCGCGGCCTTCACCGATTCGACGACGCCGGCCACCTCGCCCTTCTTGTAGGTGCGGCCGACTTCGGGCAGCTCGACGAAGACGACGTCGCCCAGCGCGTCCTGCGCGTGCAGCGTGATGCCGACGACGGCGGCCTCGTGGTCCTCGATGTTGATCCACTCGTGGTCGGGGGTGAACATGGTCGTCATCGGTCTTCTCCTCGGGTGTGAAAAGGGATGGATTCAGCGCTTGTAGCGGTGCGGTGCAAAAGGCATGGGCGCCACGCGCATCGGCAGCCGGCGGCCACGCACCTCGGCGTAGACCTCGTGCTGCGGCTGCGTGTGGTTGACCGGCAGGTAGGCCATCGCGATCGGCTGATCGACGGTGGGGCCCAGCGTGCCGCTGGTGACCTTGCCCAGTGCGTGGCCATGGGCGTCGACGATGGCTGCGCCTTCGCGCACCGGCGCACGCTCCAGGCCGACCAGGCCCGCGCGCTTGCTGGGCGGGCCTGCGGCCAGCTGCTTCTCGATCGCCGCCGCACCGGGGTAGCCGCCGGCGCGCGCACCGCCGGCGCGGCGCACCTTCTGGATGGCCCATTGCAGGCCGGCCTCGATCGGGCTTGTGGTGGTGTCGATGTCGTGGCCATACAGGCACAGACCCGCCTCCAGGCGCAGCGTATCGCGCGCGCCCAGCCCGGCGGGCTTGACCTCGGGCTGGGCCAGCAGCGCCTCGGCCAGCGTCACCGCCTGCTCGGCCGCGACCGAGATCTCGAAACCGTCCTCGCCGGTATAGCCCGAGCGGGTGACGAAGCAGCGTGCGCCGGCCAGCTCGAAGACAGCGCCGTCCATGAAGGCCATGCCGGCCACGCCCGGCGCCAGCCGCGCCAGCGCCACCACCGCCTGCGGCCCCTGCAGCGCCAGCAGGGCACGATCGGGCACCGGCACCACTGCACAGCGGGTGCCGATATTCGTCTGCAGGTGCACGATGTCGGCCGCCTTGCAGCCGGCATTGACGACCAGCAGCAGATCGCCGAAGCCGGTGCCGGCCGCGGGCCGCGCGATCATCAGGTCGTCGAGGATGCCGCCGCTGGCATTGGTGAAGAAGGCATAGCGCTGGCGGCCGATGCCGAGGTCGATCACGTCCACCGGGACCAGGGTTTCCAGCGCCGCGGCGGCGTCGGCGCCGATCAGCTTCACCTGGCCCATGTGCGAGACGTCGAACAACGCGGCCGCCTCGCGGCAGTGCCTGTGTTCGGCGATCAGGCCGCCGGCATATTGCACCGGCATGGCGTAGCCCGCAAAAGGCACCATGCGGGCGCCCAGGCGCAGGTGCAGGTTGTGCAGCGGGGTTTGCAGCAGGTCGGTGGCGGTGCTCACGGGCGGATCCTCGACAAGGGCAGGAAACGGCCGCCGACGGGGTCGACGGGATCTGCCCTCGCTGTCCGCTTTACCTGAGAGATTCGGTGCCGGCGCGCCGTGGACCCTGTCCACCGCCGCCAGCCCTTGCCCCTTCGGTGGACCGTCCCGGGCGTGCCACCCGGTGCGGTCTCTCTCCAGTGAGGTTCTGGCTGGTCAGTCCTTTTGCCTGAGCGTTCGGGCCGCGACCCTGCGCCTTCGGCGGCCGCGGCTCGCGCTGCGACTCTCTCCTGACGGCGGCCAGTGTAGCAGCGGGTCGATGCCGATCGGCAGGGCTGGCGGGCGTGGGTAGCATGGGCCCATGGACGACGACATCCCCACCCTGCGGCGCATCCTGGCGCAATGCCGCACCATCGCCGTGGTCGGCCTGTCGGCGCAGTGGCACCGGCCGAGCCACTTCGCGGCCAGCTATCTGCAGGGGCAGGGCTACCGCATCGTGCCGGTGACGCCGGCCTACCCCGAGGTGCTGGGCGAGAAGGCCTACCCGACGCTGCGCGAGATCCCGTTTGCGGTCGACATGGTCGACGTCTTCCGCAAGACGGCCGACGTGCTGCCGATCGCGCAGGACGCCATCGCCATCGGCGCGCGCTGCCTGTGGCAGCAACTCGGCGTGCTCAACCTGGAGGCCGATGCGCTGGCCCGTGCGGCCGGGCTGGACAGCGTGCTGGACCGCTGCGTGAAGATCGAGCATGCGCGCCTGTTCGGCGGCCTGCACTGGGCCGGCGTCAATACCCGCGTGATCTCGGCCCGGCGCCCGGCACTGCCGGTGCTGCAGGCCGGCGGGGCTGGCCGTGGCTGACCGCGTCTTCAGGCCCGAGACGCTGGCCATCCATGCCGGGCAGATCCCCGACGCCGCCACCGGCGCGCGCGCGCTGCCGATCTACCAGACGACGAGCTTCGTCTTCGACAGCGCCGACCACGCGGCAGCGCTGTTCAACCTGCAGACCTTCGGCAACGTCTATTCGCGCCTGAGCAACCCGACGGTGGCGGCGCTGGAAGAGCGCGTCGCGGCGCTTGAAGGCGGGCGCGCTGCCGTCGCCGCGGCCAGCGGCATGGCGGCCGAGGCGATGGCGCTGATGACGCTGCTCGAGCGCGGCGACCATGTCGTCGCCGCCGGCGCGCTGTATGGCGGCAGCGTGACGATGCTGGCCGTGAGCCTGGCCAAATTCGGCATCGAGACCAGCTTCGTCGATGCGCGAGATCCGCGGGCCTTTGCGGCCGCGATGCGCCCCGGCACCCGCGCCGTCTATGCCGAAAGCCTGGGCAACCCCAGCCTGGTGGTGCTGGACATTCCGGCCGTGGCCGAGGTGGCGCACGCGCACGGCGTGCCGCTGGTGATCGACAACACCGTGCCCAGCCCCCTGCTGTGCAACCCGATCGCGCTCGGCGCCGACATCGTCGTGCACAGCGCCACCAAATACCTGGCCGGCCACGGCACCACGCTCGGCGGCGTGGTGGTGGAAAGCGGCCGCTTTCCCTGGGACAACGGCAAATTCCCGGGCATGACCGACCCCAGCCCGGGCTACCACGGTGTGCGGTTCTACGAGACCTTCGGCGATTTCGGCTTCAGCATGCGCTGCCGCATGGAGACGCTGCGCGTCTACGGTGCTGCCCTGAGCCCGATGAGCGCCTGGCAGATCCTGCAGGGCGTGGAGACGCTGCCGCTGCGCATGGAGCGCCACTGCGCCAACGCGCTGGCGGTGGCGCGCTTCCTGCGCGACCACCCGGCGGTCAGCTGGGTCAACTACCCGGGGCTCGAAGACCACCCGCAGCACGCGCTGCTGCAGCGCCAGATGCGCGGCGCCTCCGGGCTGCTGGCCTTCGGCGTGAAGGGCGGGCAGGCGGCCGGCGTGCGCTTCATCGAATCGGCACGGTTCATGAGCCACCTTGTCAATATCGGCGATACGCGCACGCTCATCAGCCACCCGGCCAGCACCACCCACCGTCAGCTCGACACATCGCAACTGGCCGCGGCCGGTGTCGGGCCGGACATGGTGCGCATCTCGGTCGGCCTGGAGCACATCGACGACATCCTCTGGGACATCGACCAGGCGCTGGCCCGTTCGCAGGCCGGCTGACCGGACGCTACAGCTCCAGATCGTCCCTGATCGCGGCGATACCGGCCTTGCCGCAGGCGTCGTCGGCAGCGCCGGTGGGCGCGCCGGAGACGCCGATGGCGCCGACGATCGAGCCGCCAGCCTCGATCAGCACGCCGCCGCCGACGACGACGAAGCGCGGCAGGTGGCGGATGCCGGCGCTGGGCTGGCCGGGCTGTGTGATCGCCACCAGATCGGTGGTGCTGGTGCGGGCGCTGACGGCGGTCCAGGCCTTGTTGACCGCGGTATCGGGGGTGTGCGACCCGGCAAAGCGGTCCCGAACCATGGTCTGCGCGATGCCGAAGCGGTCGACCACCGCCACGGCCACCTGGTAGCCGCTGGTGCGGCATGACTGCAGCGCGGCCTGCGTCGCCTTCAGCGCGGCCTCGGGGGTCAGCACGCGCACGCTGTGGGTGGCCGTCTGCGCCATTGCGGCCGGGCCGGCCAGTGTGGTCGCCAGCGCCAGCAGCAGGGCGCTGGCGGCAGGCATGGGCAGGATGCGGCGCGTGGCATGGGGGGCAGGGATCGGCATGGCGGGCTCCGGTGGGTGGGGCGCACGGGCGACGGCGGGCCGGCGCGTGCGCTCATCGATGCATCAGGACCCCGAATGCTGCCGCCGCTGCGGTGCTGCAGGCTTGATCATCGTCAGGCGCTGATCAGGCGGCCGCCGGCTGCATAAACTCTGGCCATGCTGAATGCGCTCGACCGCCTGCCCTGGATCTGGTTGCTGCCGGTGGCCGCCTGGCTGGCCGTGGCGCCGATCACGCCCGAGCCGCATCTGGTCGAGAAGCTGCGGCTGCTGGCTCAGGGCGCCCTGGTGAGGCCGATCGACATCTTCGACCTTGCCCTGCATGCGGTACCGCTGTGGCTGGTGGCGCTGAAGCTGTGGCGGCAGTGGCGTCGATGACCGCGCCGCGCTGACTGAGAGTCGATCTGGCCGCCAGGCGCCCCCATGCCGTCGTGGACCGATTCAGCCGCCCCCTGGCTGCGGCGCGGCGCGCGGCTCGTCGCGGCGGGGTCCGGCGGCGCGCGGCCGGTCCTCGTCCACGCCGCCCGCCCGGCCCGCGGTTTCGAGCAGGGCCTCGAGCAGCACCTGCGCGCCGGCCGCCAGGTGTTCGGGGCTGGCATCCTCGATCTCGTTGTGCGAGATGCCGTCCCTGCAGGGCACGAAGATCATCGCCGTGGGCGACTGCCGCGCCACGTAGACGGCGTCGTGACCGGCGCCGCTGACGATGTCCTGGTGCGGCAGCCCCTGGCGTTCGGCCGCCGCGCGCACGCGCGCCACCAGCTCGGGCGTGAAGGGCGCGGGCGGAAAATGGACGACCGGCTCCAGCGCCACCTGCACACCGCGCGCGCCCTGCAGCGCCTGCACCGCGGTGCGCAGGGCCGCATCCATGCGCTGCAGCCCGGCGTCGTCGGTGTGGCGGAAATCGACCGTGAAGGTGACGCGCCCCGGGATCGTGTTGCGTGAATTGGGGAAGACGTCGACATAGCCCACGGTGCCGCGTGCATGCGGCGCCTCGGCGCGGGCGATGGCATCGACCTGCTGCATCAGCCGCGTGGCCGCCTGCAGCGCGTCGCGGCGCAGGTCCATCGGCGTCGGGCCGGCATGGGCCTCCTGGCCCGTCACGACCACGTCGTACCAGCGCTGCCCGAGGGCGCCGGTGACGACGCCGATGGTGCGGCCGCTGGCTTCCAGCACCGGACCCTGCTCGATGTGGGCCTCGAAATAGGCGCCGAAGCGCGGTGCGCCGTCGGCCACCGCGGCCGGCGCCGGGCCGGCCTGGCCGATGGCCTGCAGCGCCTGGCGCACCGTGACGCCCTCGCGGTCGGCCGCCGACAGCGCATGTTCGAGCGAAAAGGCGCCGGCCCAGACGCCCGAGCCCATCATCACCGGCACGAAGCGCGAGCCTTCCTCGTTGGTCCAGACGCAGACCTCGATCGGCGCGACCGTCCGGACGCCGTGGTCGTTGAGCGTGCGCAGCACCTCCAGCCCGGCCAGCACGCCATAGTTGCCGTCGAATTTGCCGCCGGTGGGCTGGGTGTCGATGTGGCTGCCGGTGGCCACCGCGGGCAGCGCCGGATCGCTGCCCTCGCGGCGCGCAAACAGGTTGCCGATGGCGTCGATGCGCAGCGTGCAGCCGGCCTCGCGCGCCCAGCGCGCGAACAGCTCGCGCGCCTGGCGGTCGAGCTCGGACAGCGCCAGCCGGCAGACGCCGCCCTTGGGCGTGGCGCCGATCCCGGCCAGCGTCATCAGGCTGGTCCACAGGCGCTGGCTGTCGATGCGGACGGACGTAGAGGTGGCGACCGGTGCAAGCATGGCGAGGCTCCGCAAGGGCAGGGGACCTGGGGATGTCGGCAAGACATTCTCGCCGCAGCCGGCGCTATGCTGGCCCGTCACACGCGAGGGAGAAACCATGTTCCAGCACGACCTGATGCAGGGCCAGCGCATCCTCGTCACCGGCGGCGGCACCGGCCTGGGTCGCGCGATGGGCGAGCATTTCTTGTCGCTCGGCGCCGAGCTCGCGATCTGCGGCCGCCGCAAGGCCGTGTGCGACGAGACCGCCGCCGCCTGGCGGCAGCAGTTTCCCGGCCGCCGCATCGACACCTTCGGCGTCGACATCCGCATCGCGCAGGCGGTCGAGGAGATGGTCGATTCGCTGTGGCAGACCGGCGGCCTGACCGGCCTCGTCAACAACGCCGCCGGCAATTTCATCGCGCCCACCGAGAGCCTGTCGCCGCGCGCCTTCGATGCCGTCGCCAACATCGTCTTCCACGGCAGCTTCTACGTCACGCAGGCGGTGGGCAAGCGCTGGGTGGCCGAGGCCAAGGCCGGCGCCTGGACCCGCACCAAACCCTTCCGCAGCGTGATGAGCATCATCACCACCTGGGTCGACAACGGCAGCCCCTATGTCGTGCCATCGGCGATGAGCAAGGCCGGCATCGACGTCATGACCAAGAGCCTGGCGGTGGAGTGGGCGCCCTATGGCGTGCGCCTGAATGCGGTCGGGCCGGGCGAGATCCCGACCGAAGGCATGAGCAAGCGCCTGAACCCCGGCGAAGAGCCCGGCGCACGCAGCCGCGAGCGGAACCCGATGGCCCGCCCGGGCGAGATGCGCGAGCTGCAGAACCTGGCCACCTTCCTGATGGCGCCGGGCCAGTGCGACTGGCTGACCGGCCAGAGCATCATGATGGACGGCGGCAGTGCGCTGGCCACCGGCGGCAATTTCTACGAGCTGCGCAGCTGGTCCGATGCCGACTGGCAGCAGGCGCGCGCGCGCATCGAGGCGCAGAACCAGAAGGACAAGGCCCAGCGCTGACGGGGGGACGACACCATGTGGACGAACGACGAGCAACTCTTCGCGCTGATGCGCGAGCGGCTGTTTCCCGCGGTGGTGGGCGACATCCTCGACACCATGGGCTTCCTGAAGCAGTTTCTGAGCCCCACGATCCGGCCGCTGAAGAGCGACATGGTGATCATCGGCCGCGCGATGCCGGTGCTGGAGGCCAATGCCTTTTCGGCCAGCGATCCGCAAGGCAAGGGCCCGCTGTCGACCCAGGCCTTCGGGCTGCTGTTCCAGGCGCTGGACGACCTCAAAGCCGGCGAGGTCTACGTGGCCACCGGCTGCGCGCCGCAGTTTGCGCTCTGGGGCGGGCTGATGACCACGCGCGCGATGCACCTGAAGGCCGCCGGCGCGGTGCTGGACGGCTGGTCGCGCGATACGCCCGAGGTGCTGCAGATGGGCCTGCCGGTCTTCAGCTACGGCGGCTATGCGCAGGACCAGGGCCCGCGCGGCAAGGTGGTCGACTGGCGCGTGCCGGTGGAGATCAACGGCGTGCGCGTCAAGCCCGGTGACCTCGTCTTCGGCGACCTCGACGGCGTGCTGGTGATCCCGCGCGAGGCCGAGGAAGAAGCCATCCGCCGCGCGCTCGAGAAGGCCAGCACCGAAAACCAGGTCAAGCTGGCGATCCAGCGCGGCATGAGCACGGTGGAGGCCTTCAGGACCTTCGGCGTGATGTGAGTCGCGCCGCGGCTCAGGCCTTGCCCAGGTGCTGGGCCGAGGTCACGCCCATCGACACATAGATGCTGGTCAGGCCGTCGACGCCGATCGGCGCCGTCTGCACCCAGGCCTGCGGCACATAGATCAGCGCGCCGCCCACCGGCACCGGTGCGGTGGGCACGATGACGCCCAGGTAGGGCTCGCCATTGAGCAGCACCGGTTCGGGCGTCGACAGCAGCCCCAGCACCGCGGCGGCCTGGCCGGGCCCGCCGAAATGCACCCACACCGGACTCATCGACCGCGTGGCCGATTCGTCGCGCTGCTGCAGCAGGTCGACGAATTTGCGCACCAGCTCGTAGACATGGCGCACCAGCGGGATGCGGCTGAGCACGCCCTCGACCAGGCGGTGCCACACGCCTTCGAGCCGTGTCTGCACCAGCAGGCCCAGGCCGTAGATCGCCAGCACGACCACGCCCAGCCCGACCAGCCAGCTGACGGCATCGGACTCGAAGACGTCGAGCCCCAGCCGCACCAGCTGGCGGCCGACGAAGCTGCCGGGCCCCAGCCATTCGTGCAGGAAGCGCAGCAGCCAGACGACGATGGCGACCGTGGCCGCCAGGGGCAGCGCGGCCAGCAGCCCGGTGACGAGCGTGTTGCTGACGTGGTTGAGCGAGCGGCGGACGGGCATGCAGGCCTCGCAGGTGCCTCGCAGTGAGGCGAAGCCGGCGAGCGTAACCCGCCGCGGGCGGCGAACGGTGCGGGCTACAGCGGCTTCTTCAGCCAGTGGCCCAGCTCACCGACGATGCCGCGACGGAAGGCGAGCACGCAGACGACGAAGATCACGCCCTGCACGACGGTGACCCAGGCACCGAGCTGCGCCAGATAGTTCTGCATCGTGATGATGACCGCCGCGCCGACCACCGGGCCGAAGACGGTGCCCATGCCGCCGAGCAGCGTCATCAGCACGACCTCGCCGGACATCGACCAGTGCACGTCGGTCAGCGACGCCAGCTGAAAGACGATGGCCTTGGTGGCGCCGGCCAGGCCGGCCAGCGTGGCCGACAGCACGAAGGCCAGGTGCTTGAAGCGGTCGGTGTCGTAGCCCAGCGAGATGGCGCGCGGTTCGTTCTCGCGGATGGCCTTGAGCACCTGGCCGAAGGGCGAGTGGATGGCGCGGTAGACGATGCCGAAGCCGACGAGGAAGATCACCAGCACCACGCCGTACATCGCGTAGGTGTTGTTGAGGTCGAGCAGCCCGAACAGGCTGCCGCGCGGCACGCCCTGGATGCCGTCCTCGCCACCGGTGAATTTGGCCTGCAGGCTGAAGAAGAAGACCATCTGCGCCAGGGCCAGCGTGATCATCGCGAAATAGATGCCCTGGCGGCGGATGGCCAGCAGCCCGGTCACATAGCCCAGCACGCCGGCACAGACGGTGCCGAAGAGGATGGCCAGCTCGGGCGTCAGGCCCCACACCTTGGCGGCGTGCGCCGACGCATAGCCGGCCGCGCCGAGAAACATGGCGTGGCCGAAGGACAGCAGGCCGCCGAAGCCGATCAGCAGGTTGAAGGCGCAGGCGAAGAGCGCGAAGCACATCACCTTCATCATGAACACCGGATAGACCACCGCCGGCGCCACCAGCAGCACGGCCAGCATGACGAGGAAGGCCGTGCGGTGCACGCGGCGCTCGGCGGCGCGGCGCACTTCCGCGGCGTTGGAGGGGGTGCTCATTTCTGCGTCCCGAACAGGCCGGCCGGACGCACCAGCAGCACGATGGCCATGATGATGAAGATGACGGTGCTCGACGCCTCGGGGTAGAAGACCTTGGTCAGGCCCTCGATCAGGCCGAGGCCGAAGCCGGTGACGATGGAGCCCAGGATCGAGCCCATGCCGCCGATGACGACCACCGCAAAGACGACGATGATGAGGTCGGCGCCCATCTGCGGGCTGACCTGGTAGACGGGCGCGGCCATCACGCCGGCCAGCGCGGCCAGGCCGACGCCGAAGCCGTAGGTGAGGGTGATCATGCGCGGCACGTTGACGCCGAAGGCCTGCACCAGTTGCGGGTTTTCGGTGGCCGCGCGCAGGTAGGCGCCGAGCTTGGTGCGTTCGATCACGTACCAGGTGGCCAGGCACACCGCGAGCGAGGCGACGATGATCCAGCCGCGGTATTTGGGCAGAAACATGAAGCCCAGGTTGATGCCGCCCTGCAGCACGTCCGGGATCTGGTAGGGCTGGCCCGAAGAGCCGAATTCGTTGCGGAACAGGCCCTGCAGGATGAGCGCGATGCCGAAGGTCAGCAGCAGGCCGTAGAGGTGGTCGAGCTTGTAGAGCTTGGACAGCATCAGCCGTTCGATGACGACGCCGGTGGCGCCGACGACGACGGGCACGATGAGCAGCGCCCACCAGTAGCCGATGCCCAGCTTGGTCAGCAGCAGGTAGGCCGTGAAGGCGCCCAGCATGTACTGCGCGCCATGGGTGAAGTTGATGATGTTCAGCAGCCCGAAGATCACCGCCAGCCCGAGCGAGAGCAGGGCATAGAAGGAGCCGTTGATCAGGCCGATCAGCAACTGGCCGAACAAGGCCTGCGTCGGGACGCCGAAGATCTCGGTCATGGCACGCGGTGAGGGGATGCGGATGCCCGCGGCGCCGCTGCCGGCGCCGCAGGATGGGCCTGGTGCCTTACTTGACCAGCGGACAGTCGCCCGCATTCAGCGGCCGGAAGGCCTGGTCGGCGGGGATGGTGGCGCGGATCTTGTAGTAGTCCCACGGCCCCTTCGATTCCGCCGGCTTCTTCACCTCGACCAGGTAGGCCGGGTGGATCTTGCGGCCGTCGGCACGGATGCTGCCCTTGCCGAACAGCACGTCGTCGGTGGCCATGGCCTTCATCTGCTCGACCACCTTGGTGCCGGTGTCGGTCTTGGCGGCTTCCACGGCCTTGAGGTAATGCAGCACGGCGCCGTAGACGCCGGCCTGCACCATCGACGGCATCTTGCCGTTGTGGGCGGCGGCGAAGCGCTTGCTCCAGGCGCGCGTGTTGTCGTTGAGGTCCCAGTAGAAGGACTCGGTGAAGATCAGGCCCTGCGCGGTATTCAGCCCGAGCGAGTGCACGTCGTTGATGAACATCAGCATGCCGGCCAGGTTCTGGCCGCTCTTGGTGATGCCGAATTCCGACGCCTGCTTGATCGAGTTGATGGTGTCGCCGCCGGCATTGGCCAGCGCGATGACCTTGGCCTTGGACGATTGCGCCTGCAGCAGGAAGGAGCTGAAGTCGTTGCCCGGGAACGGATGCCGCACGCCGCCCAGCACCTTGCCGCCGGACTTCAGCACGGCGGCCGTGGTGTCGCGCTCGAGCGCGTGGCCGAAGGCATAGTCGGCGGTGAGGAAGAACCAGCTGTCGCCGCCGGTCTTCACGATCGCGCTGCCGGTGCCGTTGGCCAGCATCCAGGTGTCGTAGGTCCAGTGCACCGTATTCGGGCTGCAGGCCTTGCCGGTGAGGTCCGACGTGGCAGCGCCGGAATTCAGGAAGACCTTGTTCTTGTCGCGCGTGATCTGGTTGATCGCCAGCGCCACCGACGAGGTCGGTACGTCGACGATGGTGTCGACCTTGTCGACGTCGTACCAGGTGCGCGCGACGGTGGAGCCGACGTCGGGCTTGTTCTGGTGGTCGGCACCGACCACCTCGACCTTCAGCCCGGCCTTCGAGGTCTTCTGGAAGTCTTCGACCGCCAGCCTGGCCGCCACCAGCGCGCCGGGGCCGGAGATGTCGGCATACAGGCCGGACATGTCGTTCATGACACCGATCTTGACCACGCCGTCGGTGATCTGCGCCTGGGCGGCGCCGGCGGCCACGCCGAAAGCGGCGGCAACCAGGGTCGAGAGGAGTTTTTGCTTCATGTCCTGCCTTTCAGTGGTGAATCACCTGCCCGGCCGCAGCCGGACCCTCAAACGCCGAGCACCTCGTGCAGCATGTCCTTGCGCGCTTCCAGTTCGGAAGCGGCAAAGGTCTCGATGACACGGCCGTGCTCGATGACGTAGAACCGGTCCGCCAGCGGTGCGGCGAAGCGGAAATTCTGTTCGACCATCACGATGGTCAGCCCCTTGGCGCGCAGCGTGCGGATCGCGCGGCCCAGCGCCTGCACGATCACCGGCGCCAGGCCCTCGGAGATCTCGTCCAGCAGCAGCAGCCTGGCGCCGGTGCGCAGGATACGCGCCACCGACAGCATCTGCTGCTCGCCCCCCGACAGGCGGCCACCGGGGCTGTTCCGGCGCTCCTTCAGGTTGGGAAACATGTCGTAGATCTCTTCGATGCTCATGCCGCCGCTGGCCACCGGCGGCGGCAGCAGCAGGTTTTCCTCGCAGGTCAGGCTGGCGAAGATGCCGCGCTCTTCGGGGCAATAGCCGATGCCCAGGTGCGCGATCTTGTGCGTCGACAGGTCGACGGCCTGCGTGCCGTTGATCATGATCGAGCCGGTGCGCCGGCCCACCAGGCCGAGCACGGCCTTCAGCGTGGTGGTGCGGCCGGCGCCATTGCGCCCCAGCAGCGTCACCACCTCGCCCTTGTTCACCGTCAGGTCGATGCCGTGCAGGATGTGCGACTCGCCATACCAGGCATGCACATCGGTCAGGCGCAGCAGTTCCACGCCGGAAGCCGTCGACTCAGCCATGGGCGCCCTGCAGTTCGATGTCTTCGCTGCCCATGTAGGCCTGCAGCACCTGAGGGTCCTGCGACACCCTGGCGTAGGGGCCCTCGGCGATCACCGCGCCGCGCGCCAGCACGGTGATGGTGTCGGCGATGCTGGAAACGACATTCATGTTGTGCTCGACCATCAGCACGGTGCGGTTGGCCGCCACCTTCTTGATCAGCTGGGTGACCAGCTCGACGTCCTCGTGGCCCATGCCCTGCGTCGGTTCGTCGAGCAGCATCATCTTCGGGTCCATCGCCAGCGTGGTGGCGATCTCCAGCGCCCGCTTGCGGCCATAGGGCAGCTCGACGGTGATCACGTCGGCGAGTTCGCGCAGGCCCACGGTGTCCAGCAGTTCGAGCGCGCGGTCGTTGAGCTGGTCGAGCATCCGCTCCGAGCGCCAGAAATGGAACGACACCCCCAGCTGATGCTGCAGCGCCACGCGCACGTTTTCCATCACCGTCAGGTGCGGGAAGGTGGCCGAGATCTGGAACGAGCGGATGACGCCGCGGCGCGCAATCTGCGCCGGCTTCTCCTTCGTGATGTCCGCGCCCTCGAACAGGATCTGGCCGCGCGTGGGCACCAGGAATTTGGTCAGCAGGTTGAAGCAGGTGGTCTTGCCGGCGCCATTGGGGCCGATCAGCGCGTGGATGTCACCGCGCCGCACCTTCAGGTCGACGCCCGCGACGGCGACGAAGCCCTTGAACTCCTTGACCAGACCGCGGGTCTCGAGAATCACATCGCCGGACATCGTGGAGCAGGGGCCTTGGTTCGCCGGGAGGGGCGCAGGGTGGATCGACGGGCGCGATTATTCGGGCTGCGCGGCACCCGGCACGCCCGGGTTTGTGCTTACGCGCAACTGCCTAGCTGTGCCAAGATCCGAGGCCATGAGCATCTACGACCAGCACCTCGACCGCAACGCCGCCAATCACGTGGCGCTGAGCCCGGTCAGCTTCGTCGAACGCAGCGCCGAGGTCTTCGGCGACCTGCCGGCCGTCGTGCACGGCGCGCGCCGCTATACCTGGGCGCAGGTGCGCGAACGCTCGGCGCGGCTGGCCGCCGCGCTGCTCGCGCTGGGGGTGCGCCGTGGCAGCACGGTCAGCGTGATGCTGCCCAACACGCCCGAGATGGTCGAGGCGCACTACGCCGTGCCGGCACTGGGCGCAGTGCTCAATACCCTCAATACGCGGCTGGATGCCCCGCTGCTGGCCTGGCAGATGAACCACTGCCAGGCCGGCGTGCTGATCACCGACCGCGAGTTTGCGCCGCTGATGGCCGACGCCGTGGCGCGGCTGCGCCAGCAGCACGGCGTGGCGATCAAGGTCATCGACGTCTGCGACAGCGAATACGGCGGCCCCGGCGAGCGCATCGGCGAGCACGAATACGAGGCCCTGCTGGCCGCGCATGCGCCGCTGGCGCGGCTGCAGGGCCCGGCCGACGAGTGGGATGCCATCGCCGTCAGCTATACCAGCGGCACCACCGGCGACCCCAAGGGCGTGGTCACGCACCACCGCGGTGCCTACCTGAATGCGGTGTGCAACGCGGCCACCTGGACGATGCCGCACTTCCCGAAATACCTGTGGACGCTGCCGATGTTCCACTGCAACGGCTGGTGCTTCCCGTGGACGGTGGCCATGCTGGGCGGCACCCATGTCTGCCTGCGGCGCGTGGAAGCCAGGGCGATCCTGGATGCGATGCGCGCGCATGGCGTCGACCATTACTGCGCCGCGCCCATCGTGCACAACCTGTTGATCAACGCGCCGGCCGAGTGGCGCGAAGGCATCGGCCAGCAGGTGCGCGGCATGGTCGCCGGCGCCGCACCACCGGCGGCCATGATCGAAGGCATGGCGAAGATCGGCTTCGACATCACCCATGTCTACGGCCTGACCGAGGTCTACGGCCCGGCCGCGGTGGCCGTCAAGCGGCCATCCTGGGCCGCGCAGGACCTGTCCGAGCAGACGCGGCTCAACGGCCGCCAGGGTGTGCGCTACATGCTGCAGGAGGGCATGACGGTGCTGCACCCCGAGACGCTGCAGGAGGTTCCAGCCGACGGCCAGACCATGGGCGAGATCATGTTCCGCGGCAACATCGTGATGAAGGGCTACCTGAAAAACCCGTCGGCCACCGACATGGCCTTTGCCGGCGGCTGGTTTCACACCGGCGACCTGGCGGTGCTGGAGAGCGACCGCTACGTCAAGATCAAGGACCGCAGCAAGGACATCATCATCAGCGGCGGCGAGAACATCAGCTCGATCGAGGTCGAGGATGCGCTCTATCGCCACCCGGCCGTGCTGGCCTGCGCGGTGGTCGCCCGACCCGACCCGAAATGGGGTGAATCGCCGGTGGCCTATGTCGAGACCAAGCCCGACAGCCCCGTGACCGCCGAGGAACTGATCGCCCACTGCAAGGCCCTGCTGGCCGGCTACAAGGTGCCCAAGGAGATCCGATTCGAGCCGATCCCCAAGACGAGCACGGGCAAGATCCAGAAATTCCAGCTGCGCGAGCGGGTGACCAGGGGCTGAGCGAACACCTCGACCGGGGTCGGCCAGGGTGTGCAGCACGCGGTCGGGTGACCAGGCTGTCGGCGATGCCGTCGGGTCCGTCCTGACTGAAGGCGCCGAGGTCGATGCCCTTGGGCCGGTAGCGGTACCGACATGCGGGCCCGGTCGCATCATCGAAGCGGGCGACGCCTTGGAAATCGCCGAGCAGACAGCGGCCTGGCGCGAAGTTCGCGCGGCCATCACGACAAGCCTTACTGCACACCGCCCCTCCGGTTGATCCGTGGCCGCATTGCCTGAGTTGCCTGCCGACCCTGGCGTCGCCGACTTCGACGCGCTGCAGGAAGACCCTGCGCGCTGGATCGGCGTGGTCGCGGCGCTTGGCGCTCGCTACTCCCGCGCGCCAGCAGTGCCGGCCGGCGAAGGCACGGTGCTGGTGGCGCTGCTGGGCCGCGAGTTGGTGCTCAAGCTCTACCCACCCTTCCTGCACGACCACTTTGCGTTCGAGCGCGCGATGCTCGCTCACCTGCAGGGCCGGCTTTCGCTGGCCACGCCGCACCTGGTGGACAGCGCCGAGCACGCCGGCTGGCGCTACCTGGTGATGACGCAGCTGCCGGGCACGCCGCTCGATCGTGTCTGGCCCACGCTGCGGCAGAACGAACGTTGCGCGGTGCTGCGCACGATCGGCCGCCTGTCAGCCGAGGTGCATGCACTGCCGCTGGGGCCGATGCCGGCGCTGGCGCCGGGCTGGGCCGACTTTCTGCAGGGCCAGCGCGAGCGCTGCCATGGGCGCCAGCAGCGCACCGGCCTGCCGACGCAACTGCTGGCGCAACTGGGCTCCTTCCTGCAGGGCCCCGTGCCCGAGGGCCCGGACGTGATCCTGACCGGCGAGTACACGCCCTTCAACCTGCTGCACCTGGGCAGCGGGTTGTCGGGCATGTTCGACTTCGGCGACGGCCTCGTCGGCCCGCGCGCGTACGACTGGCTGGGCCCGCTGTGTTTCCTGGCCGCGGGTGACGCGTCGCGCGTCGACGCGCTTTTCGACGGCTACCATGGTCGCCCCTTCGACCGTGGCCGGCGTGAAGCCTTGCTGCGGCTGCTGCTGTTGCACCGCTACAGCAACCTCCAGGCGCAGATCGCCGTGCCCGGCTGGCAGGCCGCGCCCGACTTCGCCTCGCTGGCCACCCTGATCTGGCCCTGACACGATGCCGCCGCAACATGAGTCTGACGCCGGCCGATCGTTCAAATGGGATCGCTCGCTGGCCTGTCTTGTCGGCGCCGAAATGACCGGTCTTGCGGACGCTCGCCCGGCAGCCGGATTCCGATGCTGGTCGTCCGCGCGCTCGACGCAGCACCATCGCAGCACGAACGCTGCGACCCGCCAGGTCCGCAGCCCCGGACGGCGCGACGTCGACACGGCCCGGCATCGGCAAGCCTGCCGGCACGCCAGCGGGCAGGCTCGACGGCCGCCGAGGCAGGCTACGATCCCGTCTCCACTTGCGAACCGAATGCGCCGGAGACCCGAATGAACGACGAACCGCTGCTGCTGAAGACCCAGGACGCCCGCGGCGTCGTCACGCTGACGCTGAACCGGCCGGGTGCCTTCAATTCGCTGTCCGAAGCCATGCTGAGCGCGCTGCAGCAGGCGCTGGATGCCGTCGCCAGCGATGCGCAGGCGAGGGTGGTGGTGATTGCCGGCGCCGGCAAGGCCTTCTGCGCCGGCCATGACCTGAAGGAGATGCGCGCCGAGCCCTCGCTGGACTACTACCGGCGGCTGTTCGCGCAATGCGCACGGATGATGCTGGCGATCCAGCGCCTGCCGCTGCCGGTGATCGCCCGCGTGCACGGCATCGCCACCGCGGCCGGCTGCCAGCTGGTGGCGATGTGCGACCTGGCGGTAGCTGCCAGCGATGCGCGATTTGCAGTCAGCGGCGTCAACCTGGGGCTGTTCTGCAGCACGCCCAGCGTCGCGCTCTCTCGCAACCTGTCGCGCAAGCACGCCTTCGAGATGCTGGTCACCGGCGAATTCATCGGCGCCGACGAGGCGCGGGCCAAGGGGCTGGTCAACCGCGTGGCGCCGGCCGATCAGCTCGACGCCGAGGTCGAGCGCCTGGTGGCGAGCATCGTCGCCAAGCCGAAGGTTGCGGTCGCGGCCGGCAAGGGCCTGTTCTACCGCCAGCTGGAAGAAGGCATCGCCGCCGCCTACGACGATGCCGGCCAGACCATGGCCTGCAACATGATGGACGAGGCGGCGCTCGAAGGCGTGCAGGCCTTCATCGACAAGCGCAAGCCGAACTGGGGCTGACGAGCCGCCTCACATGCCCGCTGTTTCAGTCGGGCGGGCCTGCTCGCTGCGCTCACATGCCCGCGTAGGTCGGCCCGCCGCCGCCCTCGGGCGTGACCCAGACGATATTCTGCGTCGGGTCCTTGATGTCGCAGGTCTTGCAGTGCACGCAGTTCTGCGCGTTGATGACGAGCTTGTCCTCGCCGTCCGTGTTGACGAATTCGTACACCCCGGCCGGGCAGTAGCGGCTCTCGGGGCCGGCGTACCTGGCCAGGTTGATGGCCACCGGCACCGATGCATCCTTGAGGGTCAGGTGCGCGGGCTGGTTTTCTTCGTGGTTGGTGTTGCTGATGAAGACCGAGCTCAACCGGTCGAAGGTCAGCACGCCGTCGGGCCTGGGGTAGCGGATGCGTTCCACCTGTGCGGCGGCATGCAGGCGGCCGTGGTCTGGCGCATGGCGGTGCTTCGTCCAGGGCGGGCTCTGGATGCCCAGCCTGGGCAGCAGCCACTGCTCGATGCCGGTCATCACCGCACCCACCGTATTGCCGTATTTGAACCACTGCTTGAAGTTGCGGCTGGCGTGCAGTTCGGCGTGCAGCCAGCTCTGCTCGAAGGCCTGCGGGTAGGCCACCAGTTCGTCGGCCCTGCGCCCGGCGGCAATTGCCGCTGCGGCGGCTTCGGCCGCCAGCATGCCGGTCTTGATGGCGGCGTGGCTGCCCTTGATGCGTGAGGCATTCAGCGTGCCGGCATCGCAGCCCACCAGCGCACCACCCGGGAAGACCAGCTTGGGCAGGCTCAGCAGGCCGCCGGCGGTGATGGCGCGCGCGCCGTAGCCGATGCGCTTGCCGCCTTCGATGTGGGCGCGGATGGCCGGGTGCGTCTTCCAGCGCTGCATCTCCTCGAACGGGCTGATCCAGGGGTTCTGGTAGTCCAGCCCGGTGACGAAGCCCAGCGTGACCTTGTTGCCTTCCAGGTGGTAGAGAAAGCCGCCGCCGTAGGTGTTCTCGTCCATCGGCCAGCCGGCGGTGTGCACCACCAGGCCCGGCCTGGCCTTGTCCGCCGGCACTTCCCACAGCTCCTTGATGCCCAGCGCATAACTCTGCGGGTCACGCCCTTCGTCGAGCCGGTAGCGCGCGATCAGCTGCTTGCCCAGGTGGCCGCGTGCACCCTCGGCAAAGATCGTATACCTGGCCGTCAGCTCCATGCCGAGCTGGAAGCCCTCGTGCGGCTGGCCGTCCTTGCCCACACCCATGTTGCCGGTGGCCACGCCGCGCACCGCACCGGCGTCGTCGTACAGCACTTCGGCGGCGGCAAAGCCGGGAAAGATCTCCACGCCCAGGCCTTCCGCCTGCTCGCCCAGCCACTTGCACAGTGCACCCAGGCTGATGACGTGGTTGCCCTGGTTGTGCAGGCACGCGGGGATCAGCCAGTGCGGCGTGACCTGCGCGCTGCCGGCCTCGAGGAACAGCACCTCGTCGCCGGTCACCGGCTGGTTCAGCGGCGCGCCGCGTTCCTTCCAGTCGGGAAAGAGTTCGGTCAGCGCGCGCGGGTCCATCACCGCGCCGGAGAGGATGTGCGCTCCGGGCTCGGAGCCCTTTTCCAGCACCACCACCGACAGCGCGGCGTCGAGCTGCTTGAGCCGGATCGCGGTGGCCAGGCCGCCGGGGCCGGCGCCGACGATGACGACGTCGTAGTCCATGGCCTCGCGCGGGCCGTGCTGGTCGAGGATCTCCTGGGGGGTCATGCGCTTGCTCTCCAACGGGTGCCGCCACATTCTAAGCTGCAGCGCACAAAAAAAGCACGATCGTTCTTTTCTACGCAAAGGCGGCCGGACGCGCGTGCTATCGTGCTTCGAGCGATTGTGCAGACCCTTCGACGGAGTTCAGCTTTGGCCTATCAGATCGATCTTTCCGGCCGCGTGGCGATGGTGACGGGCGCCTCCAGCGGCCTGGGCGAGCAGTTTGCGCGCGCGCTCAGCAATGCCGGCGCGGCCGTGGTGCTGGCGGCCCGGCGCCTGGAACGGCTGAAGACGCTGCGCGCCGAACTCGAGGCCGCTGGCGGCGACGCCCATGTGGTCGAACTCGACGTCACCGACCCGGCCAGCATCCGCTCCGCGGTGGCGCATGCCGAGACCGAGATGGGCACCATCGACATCCTGGTCAACAACTCCGGCGTCAGCACGACGCAGAAGCTGGTCGACGTCACGCCCGACGACTACGACTATGTGATGGACGTGAATACGCGCGGCGCCTTCTTCGTCGCGCAGGAGGTCGGCAAGCGCATGATCGCGCGCAGCCGGGGGGCGGCGCCGGGCACCTTCATCGGCGGGCGCATCGTCAACGTCGCCTCGATGGCGGGTTTGCGGCCGCTGTCGCAGATCGGCGTCTATGCGATGAGCAAGGCCGCGGTGGTGCACATGACGCGCGCAATGGCGCTGGAGTGGGGGCGCTTCGGCATCAACGTCAATGCCATGTGCCCGGGCTATATCGACACCGAGATCAACCACCACCACTGGCAGACCGAAGCCGGGCAGAAGCTGATCAGCATGCTGCCGCGCAAGCGCGTGGGCCAGCCGCAGGACCTGGACGCCGTCCTGCTGATGCTGTGCGCCAGTCAAAGCCACTTCGTCAACGGCGCCGTCATCGCGGCCGACGACGGCTTCGGCATCTGAGCGCGCGCCACCGATGCGCAGCCTGACGCCGCTGGAGGCACGCGTGCTGGGCGTGCTGGTGGAGAAGCAGGCCACCGTGCCGGACACCTATCCGCTGTCGCTCAACGCCCTCGTTGCCGGCTGCAACCAGAAGACCGCCCGCCACCCGGTGATCGAAGCCACCGAGGCCGAGGTGCTGACCGCCATCGACGGGCTGAAGGCCTTGTCGCTGGTGTTCGAGGGTTCTGGCGCCCGCGTCGTGCGCTACGAGCACAACATGGGCCGCGCGATGGGGGTGCCCGGGCAGGCGGTGGCGCTGCTGGCGGTGCTGATGCTGCGCGGCCCGCAGACAGCGGCCGAGTTGCGCCTGAACTGCGAACGGCTGCACCGCTTTGCCGACATCTCGTCGGTCGAAGGCTTTCTGGACGAACTTGCCGCCAAGGACCCGCCGCGCGCGCTCAGGCTCGCCCGTGCGGCCGGTGCCCGCGAGGCCCGCTGGGCGCACCTGCTGTGCGGCGAGGTCGCCGAGGGGCCGGCCGCATCGCCGGCGGCCGGCGGCGATGGCGTGGCGCTGGGCGAGCTGGCGGCGCTCAAGGCCGAGCTGTCGCGTCAGTCGGCGCAACTCGAACGGCTCGAGGCCCTGGTGCGCCGCATGGCCGGCGATCTGGGCATCGACAACCCCTGAACAACAACACCCTTGCGACTGCCATGCGATTGACGCTGCCCGCCGAGAAGAAGCTCGTCCACGAGATGATCATCCCCGTGCGCTGGGGCGACATGGACGCGATGGGTCATGTCAACAATACCGTCTACTTCCGCTATTTCGAAATCGTGCGGCTGGACTGGCTGTTCAAGGTCGGCGCCTCGACCGACGCCGGCGGCAGTGGCCCCATCATCGTCAATGCCTTCTGCAATTTCGTGCGCCAGCTCGAATTTCCGGGCGATGTGCTGGCCCGCCATTACGTGGCCAACCCGGGCCGCAGCAGCTTCGACACCTTCATCACGCTCGAGCGCACCGACGAGCCGGGCGTGATCTATGCCGAAGGCGGCGCCAAGACGGTCTGGACCGACTACCAGGCCAGGCGTTCGGCGCCCCTGCCCGACTGGCTGCGCGCGCTCGTCGGCTGACGGTTTCAGGCCGACAGCAGCCGGTTGACCAGCTCGGCCGTCGTCGACGCGCCGAGCTTTCGCATCAGCCGCGCGCGGTAGACATCGACGGTGCGCGGGCTGATGGCCAGCTGGCGCCCGATCTGCTTGCTGGTCGCACCCTCGATGAGCAGGGCGGCGATCTCGCGCTCGCGCGGCGTGAAGGCCACCTTCAGCACGCGCCGCGACGACAGGTCCTCGAAGGCCCAGATGCCGGCGGCATGCGGCTGCCTCGGGTCGAGCGCGCGGCCCGATACATGGCACCAGAAGAGCTCACCCGCCGGCGCGCCGCCGACGCGCTTCATCACGCGCTCGTCGGCATAACGCCCCTGCTCGTTCAGCTGCGCGACGATGCGCTCACCGGTGCGCGCAAATTCGTCGGCGGTGGGGTAGAGCACCTCGAAGGACCGGCCGACGATCTGCTCGCGCGTGGCGCCGAAGATCGCCAGCAGTTCGCGGTTGCAGTCGATCATCAGCCGGTGGCGCGACAGCACCAGCCCGACCGGCGCCTGGTCGAAGGCGATGCGGTAGTCCAGGGGCGGCGTCTCGTTCATCGGCGCGGGGGCAGCTGCGGCATTCTACGGAGCCGCCCGCAGCGGCCTGCGGGCCCCGCCTTAGTGAAATCTACGTAAGGCCGGCGGGGCCGTTCCGGTAGTAGCCTTCCGCCCTCGAACTTCGCGGAGCCTCCTGTCATGAACAAGATCTACCCGAGCGCCGCAGCGGCGCTCTCGGGCATCGTCCGCGACGGCCAGTTGCTGGCCGTCGGCGGCTTCGGCCTGTGCGGCATCCCCGAGGCGCTGATCGCGGCGCTGCGCGATACCGGTGTCAAGAACCTGACCGTCGTTTCCAACAACGCCGGCGTCGATGGCTTCGGCCTCGGCCAGCTGCTGCAAACGCGGCAGATCAAGAAGATGATCTCCAGCTACGTCGGCGAGAACAAGGAGTTCGAGCGCCAGTATCTGGCCGGCGAACTGGCGCTGGAATTCACCCCGCAGGGCACGCTGGCGGAGAAGCTGCGTGCCGGTGGCGCCGGCATCCCGGCCTTCTTCACGCGCACCGGCGTCGGCACGCTGGTGGCCGAGGGCAAGGAAACGCGCGAATTCGACGGCAAGACCTACGTGATGGAGCACGCGCTGCTGCCCGAGGTCTCGCTGGCCAAGGCCTGGAAGGCCGACCGCAGCGGCAACCTGATCTTCCGTCGCACGGCGCGCAACTTCAATCCGGCGGTGATCATGGCCGGCAAGATCAGCGTGGTGGAGGTCGAGGAGATCGTCGACACCGGCAGCTTCGACCCCGATGCCGTGCACTTGCCCGGCATCTATGTGCACCGCCTGGTGCTCAACGCCACGCCCGAGAAGCGCATCGAGAAACGCACCACCAAGCAGAACCCGAAGGGAGCCTGAAGATGGCCTGGACGCACGATCAGATGGCGGCACGTGCCGCCAAGGAGCTGCAGGACGGCTTCTACGTCAACCTGGGCATCGGCCTGCCGACGCTGGTGGCCAATTTCGTCGACCCGTCGATCGAGGTCTGGCTGCAGAGCGAGAACGGCATGCTGGGCATCGGCGCCTTCCCCGACGAGAGCGAGGTCGACGCCGACCTCATCAATGCCGGCAAGCAGACCGTGACCACGCTGCCCGGCAGCAGCATCTTCGGCAGCCACGACAGCTTTGCGATGATCCGCGGCGGCAAGATCAACCTGTCGATCCTGGGCGCGATGCAGGTCAGCGAGAAAGGCGACCTGGCCAACTGGATGATCCCCGGCAAGATGGTCAAGGGCATGGGCGGCGCCATGGACCTGGTGGGCGGCGTGAAGAGCGTCGTCGTGCTGATGGAGCACGTGGCCAAGAAGAAGGATGGCGGCTTCGATCTCAAGATCCTGCCGCAGTGCACGCTGCCGCTGACCGGCGTGGGCGTGGTCGACCGCATCATCACCGACCTGTGCGTGCTGGACGTGACGCCGCACGGCCTGAAGGTGGTCGAGCTGGCCCCGGGCGTGACGCGCGACGAGGTGCAGTCCAAGACCGGCGTGACGCTGGCCTGAGGCTTGTTCAGGGGGCGGCGTCGAGCAGATGCCGCAGCAGTTCCTGCGGGGCACTGACCATCGGGCAGTGCCCCGTCTTCATCTCGACGACCCGAAAGCCCGGCATCTGCCGCACCCGCTGGCGCATGGCGTCGATCGTCGGATAGGCGGGCGCGGTGCAGTCGATGAAGGTGCGTGGCAGGCGTGCCAGGCGATCGCCGTCGAAATGCAGCGCTTGCCGGTAGGCGCCGAAGGGGTGCAGCACCTGGCGGCGCAGCAGCCAGTCGCGGTCGTTACCGGACAGGCCGAAGTCGCCGGGATCGGGCGGGGGCAGGGCGTTGTCGTGGGCGGCCGCGGCCGCACGGCGCGCGGCAACGATCTCGGGCGCATGGGCGTCGCCCCAGCCTTCGCCGGGCAGGGGCACCATCGCGTCGACGTAGACCAGGGCGCGCACGGAGTCGGGGTCGGTGGCCAGCAACCGGTCGGCGGCACCGGTGATGACCATGCCGCCATAGCTGTGGCCGACGAGCACGATGTCGCGCAGTTCCTCGGCCCGCACCAGGCCGGTCACATCGGCGATGTGGGCATGCAGGTCGATCCCGGGATGCCGCAGGTGGGCGCGCTCGCCGTCTCCGGTCAAGGTCACCGCATGGACCTCATGGCCGGCGTGGCGCAGGGCGCCGACGATGCGGCGCCAGATCCATGCGCCGCCCCAGGCGCCGTGGACGAGGACGAAGGGCTTGGCCGCAGGCAGGCTGTTCGACGACATGGGGCGGATGGTAGTGGCTGGTCACGAGGATCATGCACGATCATTAGTTGACATAATATACATCGTGCGCATTTTATATCGCTGTCAAATGCCGGCGACACCGCTGTCGGGCGACCTGACACGCCTCAGCAGGCGACGCAGCCGTCCGGCCTCCGAACCCTTCGCCGACCCTTGATGCACAGGCCGTTCCCGGCGCGGGCGCGCGCCTTGCTTCGTGATGCTTCCTCAGCAGACGTGACGGAACGAATCGACGCCATGAAGCCCCACGCCCTTGGGATCGCCGCGCTGACGTTGGGCATGGCCTTCGGCGGTGCGGCTCCGGTGCGGGCCGCGCCGGCCACGTCCGACGACCTGGCAGGCCCGGTCGCAGGCGCCGTCGCAGGGCCGACCGCCGGCCCGGCGCCCGCGATGGGTCTGGCCGTGCCGGCCAATGCCGGCATCGAACAGTCGCGGACCATCGAGTTGCTGCTGCAAATGCAGGTTCAAGCCGATACCCGGCGCGACGCAGGGCGTCAACTGCCGACCGGTGAAACGACGCGCCGCGGGTCTGCGCCCGCGCCCGTGCGGGTGGCGGATCCGGCCGCCCCGGCAACGCCGCATCCCTTGCTGGAATTGAAGGAGAGTCTGCTGGGCAGCGGATCCGGCGCGGGTTCAGCGCTGGCTGGCGGCCCGGCCGCCGAAGGCCGCGTCGACCGGCAAGCGGCCACGCCGTCCGCCCTGTCGCCTGCCGGCCCGGAAACCCGCATGGCGCCTGCCGAGAGCCGTTCGAGCCTGCTGTCGCACCCGGTGATCCGGTTCATTCGCGAGAACCGGGGCCTGACCATCGCGGCCAGCCTGGGTGTTCTGGTCGCGGTCTGGCTGGGGGCCAATTTCCGCGGTCGCGCCCATCGGCGCTGAGTCTGCAGCGCTTCAGTTCGCTTCGATGCCGTCGTCGGCATCGGGCTCCGACATCTCGTGACCCGCCGGCTGGCCCAGCGACTGCTGCCGATCCAGCGGTCGGCACAGATGGCGGTTGAGCCGACCCAGCCGTTCCGAGCTCTCGATGGCCGCGAGCACGACCTCGGGCTGCACCATGAGCATGAACGGGTTGCGAACCTGTGACTGCTGAGCCATGTCGTTACTCCTGATGCCAGGATGACCCTGGACAGGTCCGGAATGTAGTGACCTCGCTCCCGCCTTGAACAGTCGGGCGCGGCCCAGAGTCCGTGTCGGATGATTTCCGACACGAAGACGGCGGCCATCCGGCCCCGCGTCAGAAGCCGCCCGACTCCAGGCGCCGCGCCAGCGATTCGCGGCCATCCAGCCGCGCGAAGCCGGCGGCATCGAACTGGCGGTCGTTGCGCAGGCTGCGGTCGGCGCCCTTTTGCAGCAGCAGCGCCACGCTGTCTTCGCTGCCGTAGCGCGCCGCCAGCATCAGCGGCGTGGTGCCGTTCGGCGCCCGCGCGTCGACCATGGCGCCGCGGTCGACCAGCCATTGCACCGCGGCCGCCGACGGCCCGCTGGCCGCATAGTGCAGCGGCGTCCAGCCCGGGCGGTTGACCTGCGCGCCACGTTCGACCAGCGCCTTCATCGCATCGACATGACCGCGCAACGCGGCCATCATCAGCGGCGTCTCGCCGGCGGCGCTGGCGGACTCGACCTTGGAGTCGGGATGCTGCAGAAGGACGCCAAAGACCTTCATCGACCCGCCGCGCAGCGCCAGGAACAAGCCGTGCAGCCCTTTCGGGTCCAGCGTATTCGGATCCATGCCTCGCGCCAGCAGCTGGCGCAGACCGCTGTCGTTGTCGACTTCGATGGCGTGGAAGAAGTCCTCGTAGGCGCCGGCGCGCACCCGCAGCGGCAGCGCGAGCGACAGCGCGCCCAGCGTCAGCCGGCCCAGGGTGTCGGCAACTTGTCGGCGCTTCATGCCGCGCCCTCCAGCCCAAGCACGCGGGCAAACAGACGGTCGAAATTGGCGCTGGTCTGCTCGGCCACGGCGGCGAGCGAGACACCTTTCAGTGTCGCCAGTTGCTGCGCCACGTGCGGCACCCACGCCGGGGTGTTGGTCTTGCCGCGGTGCGGGGCCGGCGCCAGGTAGGGTGCATCGGTCTCGATCAGGCAGCGCTCCAGCGGCACCATCCTGGCGACTTCACGCAGTTCCTCGGCATTGCGAAAGGTCAGGATGCCCGAGAACGAGATCAGGAAGCCCAGGTCCAGCGCGGCGCGGGCCACGGCGCGCGTCTCGGTAAAACAATGGAAGACGCCGGTCACGGCGCCCTGCCCTTCGTCGCGCAGCACCGCCAGCGTGTCTTCGGACGCGCTGCGCGTGTGCACCACCAGTGGCAGGCCGGTGCGCTGCGCGGCGCGGATGTGGATGCGGAAGCGCTCGCGCTGCCAGGCCATGTCGGCCACGCTGCGGCCGTTCAGGCGGTAGTAGTCGAGTCCGGTCTCGCCGATGCCCACCACCCGCGGCAAGGCGGCGCGCTGCAGCAGGTCGGCCAGCGCCGGTTCGGCCACGCCTTCTGAATCGGGGTGCACGCCGACCGTGCACCAGAGGTTGTCGTGCGCCAGCGCCAGGCCATGCACGGTGTCGAACTCCTCCAGCGTGGTGCAGATGCACAGTGCGCGGTCGACCCGTGCAGCCGCCATGTCACGGCGGATGTCGTCGATGCGCGAGCGCAGTTCGGGAAAGCTCAGGTGGCAGTGCGAATCGACGAACATGGACGCGGTGCGGCCCGAACGGGCGGCTTCAGATCGTTTGTGTGGGCTTGGCCGACGAAATCACCGTACCCAGGATCTCTTCGATGCGCAGCTTGAGCGCACGTGTCTTCTCGTCGGCCGGGAAGCGCACGCCGACGCCCTGCGTTCGGCCACCCGAGGCATTGGCCGGCGTGATCCAGGCCACCTTGCCGGCCACCGGATAACGCTGCGGGTCATCGGGCAGCGACAGCAGCAGGTAGATGTCCTCGCCGAGCTTGTAGTCGCGCGTGGTCGGCACGAACAGGCCCCCGTCGCTGAGCACCGGCATGTAGGCGGCATAGAGCGCGCCCTTCTCGCGAAAGACGAGTTGCATCACGCTCGGGCGCGCGCCCGCAGCGGCCGCCGGCGCACCCGCCGACACCACGCCGACAGGCGTGGGTGCAGATCGCGAGACAGGCTTGTCGCTCATCGTTCGAGTGTATCGGAGCCCTCTGGCCCAAGCGCCCGGTCAGCCGCGCGGCCAGCCCAGGCCGCCGACGCCTGCGCCAGCAGGGCGTCGATCAGCAGGCCCTCGTTCCAGGGGTGGTCGGCATGGCGGGCCTGCCGGGCCAGATCGCGGCTCCACGCCGCCAGCGCCGCTGCCGTGGCCGGCCTCGGCAGCGCCGGCGACGGAAAGAAGCGCGGTGCAGCGCCGGCGGCCAGGGCCATGCCGTCGTGGCAGAGCTTGTGCAGCGCATCGATCACGCGCGGCACGGCCCAGCCGGAAAAAGCCGCCGGCTGGCGGCCGAGCACCGCCGCCGGCAGCGCCGCCCAGCGCGCTGCGTCGATGCCGGCAGCGGCCATCGCAAGCGCATCCAGCGGCCGCTGCGAACAAGCCGCCAGCAGCACGTCGGGCTGCGCCAGCCCCTGGTCCTGCAGCCAGCGCCGGGCCACCTCCGCGGCCGGCGGCACCAGCCGCACCACCTGGCAACGGCTGCGCACGGTGGGCAGCAACTGCGCCGGCTCGGCAGCGGTCAGCAGCAGCCGCGCGCCGCGCGGCGGCTCTTCCAGCGTCTTCAGCAGTGCGCTGGCCGACTGCAGGTTCATCGCCTCGGCCGGGTGCACGAGCACGACCTTGGCGCGCCCGCGCGACGACGTCGTCGCCACCCAGTCGATGGCGGCGCGCACCTCGTCGATGCGGATCTGCCGGCTGGGCTTGCGCTTGCCCTTGCCGCCGCCCTCGCCGTCGGTGCCCTCGCCGGCATCGCCTGTCTGCACGCCGAGTTGCAGCCGCAGGTCCTCGGGCAGCAGGCGGTGCAGGTCGGGGTGCATGCCGCCGGCGAGCAGCCGGCAGGCGCCGCACTGGCCACAGGGCCGCGCCAGGCCGGCGTCGGCCTCGCACAGCCAGGCATGCGTGATCGCCTGTGCGCATTCATACAGGCCGTCGCCTGCGGCGCCATGCAGCAGCAGCGCATGGGCGTTGGGCATCGCCAGCGCGCGGTCGATGGCCGGCGCCAGCCAGGGCAGGTCCATGCGCGGTGCCTCGGCCATCAGCGCTTCACCACCAGCCCGTGGCCGCCAGTGCAGCCTCGACCCGGCCCCACACCTGCTCACGGCTGCCGCGCGCGTCCAGGCGCGCAAAGCGCGCCGGCGCGGCGTCGCAGCGGCGTCCGTAGCCAGCGCGAACGCGTTCGAAGAAGGCCAGGTCCTGGCTTTCGAAGCGGTCGGGCGCGCGCACGGCCGCGCGGCGCTCGGCGGCCAGCGCCGCCGGCAGGTCGAACCACAAGGTCAGGTCGGGCTGCCGGCCCTGCTGCACCCAGGCTTCGAGCTGCGCCAGCACCGCTGCGTCGAAGCCGCGGCCGCCACCCTGGTAGGCAAAGGAGGCGTCGGTGAAGCGGTCGCAGACCACCGTCAGGCCGGCGGCCAGCGCCGGCTCGATCTGCTGCACGAGGTGGTCGCGTCGGGCGGCAAAGACGAGCAAGGCCTCGGTCAGCGCATCCATGGTCGTGTGCAGCACCAGGTCGCGCAGGCGCTCGGCCAGTTCGGTGCCGCCGGGCTCGCGCGTCTGCACCACGCCGTGGCCACGCGCCTGCAGCCAGGCCACGGTCTGCTCGAGCTGCGAGCTCTTGCCCGCGCCGTCGATGCCTTCGAAGGTGACGAAGCGGCCCCGGGTCATGGCTGGCCGCGCTGGTAGCGGTTGACGGCGCGGTTGTGTTCGACCAGCGTCTCGCTGAAGACGCTGCTGCCGTCACCGCGGGCGACAAAATAGAGCGCCCGGGTCCGCTCGGGCCTGACGGCGGCGCGCAGCGAGGCCAGCCCCGGCAGCGCGATCGGCGTCGGCGGCAGTCCGCCGCGGGTATAGGTATTGAAGGGCGTATCGGTCAGCAGGTCGCGCTTGCGCAGGTTGCCGTCGAACGCCTCGCCCAGGCCATAGATGACGGTGGGGTCGGTCTGCAGCGGCATGCCGATGCGCAGGCGGTTGACGAAGACGCCGGCCACCAGCGGCCGGTCGGCGGCGGTGCCGGTCTCCTTCTCGACGATCGAGGCCAGGATCAAGGCCTCGTCGGGCGACTTCAACGGCGTGTCCTCGGCGCGTGCGGCCCAGACCTCGGCGAGCTTGTGCTGCATCGTGCGGTGCGCCCGGCGCAGCACCGTCAGGTCGCTGACGCCGCGCGCATAGGCATAGGTATCGGGGAAGAAGCGCCCCTCGGCCGGCATGCCCGGCGAGCCCAGCTCCTGCATCAGCCGCGCGTCGTCCCAGCCCGCGGTGACGGGCTTGAGGTGTGGCGCGGCGGCCAGCGCCTGGCGCGCCTGGCGCAGCGTCCAGCCTTCGAGCAGGCGCACGGTCTGCAGCGCCTCGCGGCCCTGCACCAGCGCCTCGAGCAGCGTCCGCGGCGTGGTGCCGGTGTGGATCTCGTAGCTGCCGGCACGGATGCGCCGCGCCTGGCCGGAAAAACGGAACCAGGCATAGAGCCAGGCCGGCTCGGTCTGCACGCCGGCATCGACCCAGGCCTGGGCAATCTCGCGCGGCGTGGCGCCGGCTTCGATCGACAGTTCGATGCTGGACCGCGCCAGCGGCAGCGGCTGCATCAGCCACCACCAGACGGCCGCGCCCATGCCGGCCGCGGCCATCATCAGCACGGCCGCCAGCCCTGCCAGCAACCGAAATCCCTTGGCCCCCTGCCGCATGGGCGCTGATGATAATGGCGGCATGAATGCATCCCCTGCCACGACTGCCCTGCCCGACGGGGCGCTGCGCCTCGCCGACTGGGGCCTGATCCGCGCCACCGGCGCCGACGCCCGCAACTTCCTGCATGGCCAGCTGACACAGGACGTGTTGCACCTGCCCGACGGCCAGGCACGGCTGGCCGGCTACTGCTCGGCCAAGGGGCGGCTGATGGCCAGCTTCGTCGTCTGGCCGACCGCGGCCGACGAACTGCTGCTGGCCTGCAGCGCCGACCTGCTGCCGGCCACGCTCAAGCGGCTGTCGATGTTCGTGCTGCGCGCCAAGTGCAAGCTCGGCGACGCCAGCGGCGAGCTGGCCTTGTGGGGCGCGGCCGGGCCCAGCGCGGCGGCGCTGACCGGCGGCATGACGCCCTGGCAGCAGCGTGCCGATGGTGCACGCCAGCTGATCCGCCTGCCCGACGCCCGACTCGACGGCCACAACGTGGCGCGCGCGCTGCTCGTCGCGCCGCTGGCCGAGCCGGCGCCCGCGCTGCCGGCGCTCGATGCCGGAGTCTGGGCCGCGCTCGAGGTGCGCAGTGGCGTCGCCCGTGTCGTCGCCGCCACGGCCGAGCAGTTCGTGCCGCAGATGGTCAACCTCGAACTGGTGGGCGGCGTGAACTTCCAGAAGGGCTGCTACCCGGGCCAGGAGGTGGTGGCGCGCAGCCAGTACCGCGGCACGCTCAAGCGCCGGGCCTACCTGCTGACGGGCGCGACGCCGATGACGCCGGGGCAGGAGATCTTCCACAGTGCCGACGCCGGGCAGCCGGCCGGCATGGTGGCGCTGGCGGGCACCCTGGGCGACGGCCGCCACGATGCACTGGCCGAGCTGAAGATCGCGGCCGCCACCGAAGGCTCGCTGCACCTGGGCGGCGCCGAGGGTCCGCGGCTGTCGCTGGGCACCCTGCCCTACGCGGTGCCGCTGGAAACGGCCTGAAGCCCGCCGGCCACCAGCCGGCCCGCCTCGATGCGCAGCGGCCGGTCGCAGCGCGCCGCGATCTCGCGGTCGTGCGTCACCAGCACCAGCGTGGTGCCGGCCTCGCGGTTCATCGCGAACATCAGCTCCATCACCTTCTCGCCGGTGGCGAAGTCCAGGCTGCCGGTGGGCTCGTCGGCCAGCAGCACGGCCGGCTTGACGACGAAGGCGCGCGCCAGCGCCACGCGCTGCTGCTCGCCGCCCGACAGCACGCGCGGATAATGGCCCAGGCGCTCGCCCAGGCCCACGCGCTGCAGCATCTCGGTGGCGGCCTGGCGGGCGTCGTGGCGGCCCATCAGTTCCAGCGGCAGCATCACGTTCTCGAGCGCGGTCAGGTGCGACAGCAGCTGAAAGCTCTGGAAGACGAAGCCCATCTGCCGCGCGCGCAGCGCAGCGCGTGCGTCCTCGTCGAGCGAGAACAGCTCGGTGCCGGCCACGGTGACGGTGCCCGAGCTCGGCACGTCCAGCCCGGCCAGGATGGACAGCAGCGTGCTCTTGCCCGAACCCGAGGCACCGACGATGGCCACCGATTCCCTTTCGGCGAGATCGAAGCTGATGTCATGGAGAATCGTCAGCACTCCGGTGGCATCGGCCACCTGCTTGTTGAGGTGTTGGACCGAGATGATGGGAGAAGGCATTCGAGGGCGCGGCAGGCGGCAGTGGCTGCGGGACTGTAGCCTGCTCCTGGCGGCCTTCGGTGCGGCGGGGCCGTTGCGTGCCGCGCCGCCGCGCACGCTGCTGGTGGTGGGCGACAGCCTGTCGGCCGAATATGGCCTGCCCCGCGGCACGGGCTGGGTGGCACTGCTGGAGCGTCGCGTCGCGCAGGAGCGGCTGCCCTGGCGCGTGGTCAATGCCAGTGTCAGCGGCGACACCACCTCGGGCGGTCGCGCACGGCTGCCGGCGCTGCTGAAGGCGCACCGCCCCGCGGTGGTGGTGATCGAGCTCGGCGGCAACGACGCCCTTCGCGGGCTGCCGCTGGCCAGCACGGAAGACAACCTGTTGACGATGACCCGTGCCGCCAAGGCCGCCGGCGCGCGCGTGCTGCTGGTGGGCATGCAGGTGCCGCCGAACTACGGCCGCCAATATACCGAGGACTTCGAGGCGCTCTTCACCCGCGCCGCCAAGGCGGAGAAGGTGTCGCTCGTGCCCTTCTTCCTGGCCGGTGTGGCCGACGGGCCCGACCCGGTGGCCTTGTTCCAGCCCGACCGCATCCACCCCAGGGCCGAGGCACACCCGCGCCTGCTGGACAACGTCTGGCCGGCGTTGCGCCCGCTGCTGCGCTGAAACGGGGCTGGCCGCGGGTCAGCGCACCGAGCCGCGCCCCTCGGGCCGACCGCGGCCTTCGTCGCGTGGGCCACGGTCGGGCGGCGGGTCCGCCCGCTCGGGCTTGTCAGCGGGTTCGGGGCGCGGCGCGGCCGGGGGCGGCGACACCGGTGCCGGCGCGCCGGCGCGGCCCTCGGGCTGGGGCACGGGCCGCACCGGCTGCGGCCGCATCACCGGCCGCGGGGGCTCCGCCGGCGCCGCGGCAGGCGGCCGCGCTTGAGGCGGCCGGCGCTCCGCCGGCGCGGTCACCGGAGGCCTCGGGGCCGTGGGCGAGGTCACCGGCGCACGGCGCTCCGGCGCGCTCATCACCGGCGGATGAACCACCGCCGGCGGCTGCAGCGCAGGCCCGATCGGGCGGGTCTCGCGATCCCGACCCGGCGCCCGGTCACGGTCGGGATCCCGCTCACGATCGCGCGGCACGCGCGGCGGGGGTGGCAGGTCTCGCGGGGGCTGCACCGCGGGCGGCCGGCGCAGCACATCCGAAGGCACCACGGTGACGCCGCGCGGCACGCCGCTGCGGCCGTAGTCGGGCAGCGGCTTCCAGTCGGGCGGCGGCCGCCGGCGGCGCAGATCGGGCGGATCGATGCGCTCGTGGTAGCGCGGACTGGCGCGGTAGTGAGGCCGGAACGGCTCCCAGGGCGCCAGCGGCATCCAGCTGAAGGTCGGCCCGCCGATGCGCAGCCCGATGCCGACCGCGGGCCCGTCGATCCAGGCCACCAGGGCCGGCGCAAACACCGGCCGCGGCACATAGGCGCCCGGCACCCAGACCCAGCGCGCACGCCACTCCACCCAGCGGCCGTAGTGGAACGGGGCAAAACCCCAGGGCGCGTTGTCGATCCAGGTCCAGCCCCAGGGCCGCACCCAGGCCCAGCGCCCGTCGCGATAAGGCACCCAGTCGGTGCCCACGCCGAAGGGGATCCAGATCGCGCCGTAGTCGGGGTGCTGGTCCCAGCGGCCATGGCGGTCGAGATCCTCCCAGCCCGTCATCTCCGGCGACACATGGGCCGCCGAGGCCGAGCGTGTCTCGTCGCGGTCGGCCTGCAGCACCTGCTGCGCGAAGGCATCGTCGAGCGGCTCGCGCCAGCGGTGGCGCAACTCGCGCGAGCGTGCGTCGCGCCACAGCTGCAGGCGGCGGCCGTTGTCGACGGTCAGCGTGGGGTCGTCCTCGACCTGCAGCTCGCCGCGCCAGCTGCCGACCTGCGTGGTGTCATCGTCACGGTCCAGCCGGTACAGGCCGCCGCGCAGCGGGCGCAGCCAGGCTTCGTCGGTGCCGAACAGCGTCTCGGCGGCCACTTCGCGCGAGCGCAGGCGCAGCGCCAGGCTGCCGCGGTGCAGCTGGATGCGCAGCTGTTCATCGTCCAGGCGCAGGAATTCGACCTCGGTCGCCTCCGCCAGCGTGAGCGTGGTCGAACCGATGCGCACCTCGGCGCGCGCGTCGCGGCCGGTCGACACGCGGTCGCCGGTGGTCAGCGGCCGGTTGCGCTCGGCCGCATCCCAGCGGCCCTGTTCGAGGTCGAACCACCACACCGGACCGGCCCGTTCGGCCAGCCGGCCGACGCGGCCCGGCGGGTCGATGTCGCCCTGTGCGTGCGCAGACTGCCAGGCCACCAGCGCCAGCAGGAGCCCGAGCAGGCGAACCATCAACGAGCTTCGATCAACCATGGGTGCACCCTTCACGACCGGCGATGCCTGTGCAACGCGCCAGCCATCATCGGCGCAGACCGCCGCCCGTGTAAACGGGCGTGAAGTTCAGTCGTCGGCGGCCGGGTCGAGCTGCGGAAACAGCACGCTGGTGAAGCCGAAGCGGGTGAAGTCGCGCATGCGCGTCGGATAGAGGCGCCCGATCAGGTGGTCGCACTCATGCTGCACGACGCGGGCGTGGAAGCCCTCGGCCTCCCGCTCGACCGGCCGGCCATGGGCGTCGAAGCCGCGGTAGCGGATGCGCGACCAGCGCGGCACCACGCCACGCAGCCCCGGCACGGACAGGCACCCTTCCCAGCCCTCCTCCTCGGCATCGGACAGCGGCGTGATCACCGGGTTGACCAGCACCGTCATCGGCACCGGTGGCGCCTCGGGGTAGCGTTCGTTGCGCTGGAAGCCGAACAGCACCACCTGCAGGTCGACGCCGATCTGCGGCGCCGCCAGCCCGGCGCCGTTGGCAGCGACCATGGTCTCGTGCAGGTCGTCCACCAGCGCCAGCAGTTCGGGCGTGCCGAGGGCCTGCACCGGCTGCGCCACGCGCAGCAGGCGCGGATCGCCCATCTTCAGGATCTCTCTCACGGCCATGATCGGTTCACTCGGCTCGTTCGGTTGCGGGGTGGGACGACAGCAGCGCATGCAGGCCGTCCTCGTCGAGCACGGTGACGCCCAGTTCGCGCGCCTTGTCGAGCTTGCTGCCGGCTTCCTCGCCGGCGATGACGGCATGGGTCTTCTTCGACACCGAGCCGGCCACCTTGCCGCCGGCGGCCTCGATCAGCGCCTTGGCCTCGTCGCGCGTCAGCGTCGGCAGCGTGCCGGTCAGCACCAGCGTCTTGCCGGCCAGGGGCTGCGGCGTATTGGCAGCGGTGCTGCCCTCGTGCTCGTCCCAGTGCACGCCGGCCGCGCGCAGCTGTTCGACCACCTCGCGGTGGTGCGGCTGCTCGAAGAAGGTGCGGATGCTCTGCGCCACCACCGGGCCGACATCGTCGACCTGCAGCAGCTGTTCCACGCTGGCGTCCATCACGCGATCGATGGCGCCGAAATGCTTCGCCAGGTCCTTGGCCGTGGCCTCGCCGACATGGCGGATGCCCAGGGCGTAGAGAAAGCGCGCCAGCGTCGTGCGCTTGCTCTTCTCGAGCGCCGCCACCAGATTGGCGGCGCTCTTCCCGGCCATGCGGTCGAGCGCTGCCAGCTTGGCCAGGCCCAGCGCATAGAGCTCGGGCAGCGTGCGGATGAGGCCTCCGTCCACCAGCTGGTCGACCAGCTTGTCGCCCAGGCCCTCGATGTCCATCGCGCGGCGGCCGGCAAAGTGCAGCAGCGCCTGCTTGCGCTGCGCGGCGCAGAACAGGCCGCCGCTGCAGCGGTGGTCGATGCCGCCCTGCTCGCGCACGACGCGGCTGCCGCACACCGGGCACTCGCGCGGCATGCGGAAATTGGGCACATAGGCCGCGCGTGGCCCGGGCACGCGGCCCACCACCTCGGGGATCACGTCACCGGCGCGGCGCACGATCACCGTGTCGCCGATGCGCACGCCCTTGCGCCGCAGCTCGAACAGGTTGTGCAGCGTGGCATTGCTGACCGTGGTGCCGCCGACGAACACCGGCTCCAGCTTGGCCACCGGCGTGAGCTTGCCGGTGCGGCCGACCTGCACCTCGATGTCGCGCAGCAGCGTGATCTGCTCCTGCGCCGGATATTTGTGCGCCACCGCCCAGCGCGGCTCGCGTGTGACGAAACCCAGGCGCTGCTGCAGCGCCAGGTCGTCGACCTTGTAGACGACGCCGTCGATGTCGAAAGGCAGCGCGTCGCGCTTGTCGCCCATGCGGCGGTGAAACTCGACCAGTCCGGTGGCGCCCTGCACCACCGCACGGTCGGCGCATACCGGCACCCCGAAGGCGGCGATGGCGTCCAGCGTGGCGCTGTGCGTCGACGGCTGCGCCGCCCAGCCGCGCACCTCGCCCAGGCCGTAGGCGAAGAAGCTCAGCTTCTTGTTGGCCATGCCGCGGCTGTCGAGCTGGCGGATGGCGCCGGCCGCGGTGTTGCGCGGGTTGACGAAGGTCCTGGCACCCTGGTCGCGCTGACGCGCATTCAGGCGCTCGAAGTCGTCGCGGCGCATATAGATCTCGCCGCGCACCTCGAGCACCGGCGGCGCATCGCCGAACAGCCGCAGCGGCACCTGGCCGATGCCGCGCACGTTGTGCGTCACGTCCTCGCCGGTCTCGCCGTCGCCGCGGGTGGCGGCCTGCACCAGCACGCCGCCTTCGTAGCGCAGGTTGATCGCCAGGCCGTCGAACTTGAGCTCGGCGTTGTAGGCCACCGGCGGCGCGTCATCGGCCAGGCCGAGTTCGCGCCGCACGCGGGCATCGAAGGCCTCGGCGCCGGCGGCCGTGGTGTCGGTCTCGGTGCGGATCGACAGCATGGGCACGGCATGCCCCACCGGCGCCAGGCCGTCCAGCACGCGGCCCAGCACGCGCTGCGTCGGGCTGTCGGGTGTGCGCAGCGAGGGGTGGGCTTCCTCCAGCGCCTGCAGCTCGGCAAACAGGCGGTCGTATTCGGCGTCCGGGATCTCCGGATCGTCGAGCACGTAGTAGCGGTGCGCGTGGTGGTGCAGCAGCGTGCGCAACTCGGCGGCGCGCGCAGCGGGGTCGGTGGCGCTCATGCCGCGGATTGTGGATCGGCGCGCGCATCGACCCGGGTGATCATCACCTGGTCGACGCGGTGGCTGTCGACGTCCATCACCTCGAAGCGCCAGCCCTCCCATTCGGTGCCGTCGGTGCGGCGCGGGATGCGGCGCAGCATCACCATCAGAAAGCCCGCCAGCGTGTCGTACTGGCCGGCCTGCGGCCAGATCTCGATGCCGAGCGCGCGCTGCAGGTCGGGGATCGGCGTCACGCCATCGGCGAGGTAGGAGCCGTCGTCGCGGCGCACGATGAGTTCCTCGTCCTCGGGCACCACCATGCTGGCCATCACCGTGCTCATCACGTCGTTGAGCGTGATGACGCCGACCACCAAGCTGTATTCGTTGACGATGACGGCGAAGTCCTCGCGCGCCTGGCGGAACTGGGTCAGCATTTCCGCCAGCGTCAGCCGGTCGGGCACGATCAGCACCTTGTGCAGCAGCCCGGCCGCCGTCTCGCCCTGCAGCGCCAGCGGGCGGCCGTTGAGCACGCGCTGGAAGAGGTCGGCGGCATCGACATAGCCGGCCACGCGGTCGATGCCGCCGTCGCACACCGGGTAGGTGGAATGCGGGCGTTCGGCGACGCGGCTGCGGATCAGCGCATCCTCGTCGTCCAGCAGCAGGTAGACGATGCGGTCGCGCGGCGTCATCGCGCTCTCGACGGTGCGCGTCTCCAGTTCGAAGACATTCTCGATCACCTGCTGCTCGGCGTTGGCCACCGCGCCCGACTGCGCGCCGGCCTCGGTCAGCGCCAGGATGTCGGCCGCGGTGACGCGCTCCTCGCGCTCGGCCGGCAGGCCGAAGACGCGGATCAGCCCATTGGACACACCGTTGAGCAGCCACACCAGCGGCATCAGCAGCCGCGCCAGCCACAGCATCGGCCCGACCACGCGGATGGCCACGCGTTCGGGCTCGACCATGCCCACGCGCTTGGGGATGAGGTCGGCCAGCACCACGAAGAGCGCGGTGACGACGATGAACGAGCACAGGAAGCCGACCTTCGCCGCCGCCTCGGCCGGCATCCCGTGCGCGAAGAAGGCCGTGAAGGCCGGCGTGAAGGCACCCTCGCCGACGATGCCGCCCAGGATGGCGATCATGTTGAGCCCGATCTGCACCACGGTGAAATAGTGTCCGGGCTGTTCCTGCACGGCCAGCGCGCGCGCCGCGCGGGCATCGCCCTCGTCCGCCATCTGCCGCAGCCGCAGCCGCCGCGAGGCGGCGAGCGACATCTCCGCCATCGACAGGAAGGCGCTGGCGACGATGAGCAGCGCGATCGCGACCAGGCTCGCCGAAAGGCTCATGGCCGCACAGCCGATCAGCTGAACAGGCGGCGCGCGGCGGTGCTGCCGGCCGCCAGGTCGCGCAAGGCCAGTGCGCGGTAGATCTTCTGCAGCTCGGTGCCGATGGCGGCAAAGGCATGCAGCGTCACCGGCTGGCCCTGGTCGTCGACCAGGGTGGCGTCCATGTCGTCGGACAGCGTGCGCGCGGCGTCGTGCCAGGCCGGGAAGGGCTCGGCCTTCTCGTCGGACTGCGGCACGTCCAGGCTCAGCGTGCATTCGCGCACGGCGGCGGCCTGCGGCTCGTCGGCCAGGGCCGCCTGCGGGTCGAAGGACAGCACCAGCAGCGGCGGCGCGCCCTCTTCGGCCGCCGGCAGCACCAGCCGGCCGGGCACGGCGCCGGCGACGAAGCCCAGGCGCTGCGCACATTGCTGCACATAGCCGACCGACCAGGCGACGTTGTTGGCGCGCAGGGTCACCGTCAGCACGGCATCCAGCGGGCCGGCAAAGGTGTCGAGCTCGCGCGCCCGCCCCACCACGTCGAGCATGTCGGGAAAGTCGGGCACCGCGCCCACGCCATCGGCAAAGGCCTGGATCTTCTGCACGAATTCGGAATATTCGATCTCGTTGAGCGCACCGCTGCGGCTGGCCAGCTGCACCGCGGCCTGCAGTTCGCCGTAACGGCGGCCGGCAGCCGGTGCCTCCCACTGCCCGGCCTCGGTGTCCAGACCCTCGATCAGCAGCACCTTGGTGCCGGCGCGGCGGCTGGGCGGCAGGTGGCTCAGCACCAGTTCGCCGCTGACGGGCGCTTCCAGCGTCAGCGGCACGATGGCGTCGATGAGCGCATCGATGCGTGCCGGGCGCCGCAGCGCCGAGGTGCGCAGCTCGGGGGCCGGCGCCGTCAGCGGGGCAGCACCGTCGGCCTCATCGAAGCCCGGTTCCACGCGCTGGGCCGGATCGGGGCGCCGACGCCGGCGCCGGGCGCCGGGGCGCGGCGCGCCGCGCCGACCACCAGCCCTGCAGCGCGATCAGCACCACCACCACGCCCCCGAGGAGCGCCAGTGCGGTGCCGAGGGTCGGTTCCACGGTGCTCAGGCCGCCTCGGCCATGCCGACGGCGGCTTCCATGTCCACGGCGACGATGCGCGAAACACCCTGCTCCTGCATGGTGACGCCGATCAGCTGCTCGGCCATCTCCATCGCGATCTTGTTGTGGCTGATGAAGAGAAACTGCGTGCCCTTGCGGCTCATCTCGGTCACCAGCTTCGAATAACGCTCGGTATTGGCGTCATCCAGCGGCGCGTCCACCTCGTCGAGCAGGCAGAAGGGCGCCGGGTTGAGCAGGAAGATGGCAAACACCAGTGCGATCGCCGTCAGCGCCTTCTCGCCGCCCGACAGCAGGTGGATGGTGCTGTTCTTCTTGCCCGGCGGCTGCGCCATCACCTGCACGCCGGCATCCAGGATCTCGTCGCCGGTCATCACCAGGCGGGCATTGCCGCCGCCGAACAGGCTGGGGAACATGCGGCCGAAGTGCTCGTTGACCTGGTTGAAGGTCTGCGCCAGCAGGTCGCGCGTCTCGAGGTCGATCTTGTGGATGGCGTCTTCCAGCGTGCGGATGGCCTCCAGCAGGTCGGCATTCTGCGCGTCGAGGAAGGTCTTGCGCTCGCGCGAGCTGGTCAGCTCGTCCAGCGCCGCCAGGTTGACCGCACCCAGCGCGGCGATCTCCTTCTGGATGCGGTCGATCTCGGTCTGCAGGCCCCAGAGCTTGACGCTGCCTTCCTCGATCGATCTGGCCAGTGCGTCGAGGTCGGCATGCGCGGCCTGCAGCTGCTCGAGGTATTGCGCGCCGCCCAGCTGCGCGGCCTGCATCTCCAGCTGCAGCCGGGTGATCTGCTCGCGCAGCGGGTCCAGGCTGCGCTCGAAGCTCAGGCGTTGTTCCTCGCCGGCACGCAGCTTGGCGCTGAGGTCGTCGTATTCGCTGCGCGTGGCGGCCAGCGCCTGCTCGCGGTCGAGCTTGAGCGCCAGCGCCGTCTGCAGCCCGGCCTGCGCGGCGGCGTCGTTGAAGCTGCCGAGTTCCAGCTCCAGCTGTTGCCCGGCCTGGGTGTTGGACTCGATCTGGCTGCGCGCGGTGGCAATGGCACGTTCGAGCTCGTCGCGCCGCGCGGCCAGCGCACGGGCCTGGAAGCGCGCCTCCTGCGCCTGGCGCTCCAGCGTGCGCTGCTGCTCGCGGGCATCGGCCAGCCGGCGCTCGGCCGCGATCACCGCGTCGTCGAGCTCGGCATGGCGCTCCTGCGCCTGACCCAGCTGCAGGTCGAGCTCCTCGAAGCGTGCCTCGCCGGTGGCGCGGCGCTCCTCCAGCGCCTCCTGCTGGGCATCGATGTCGGCCAGCTCTTCCTCCAGCTGCGCGCGGCGCACATCGGTGGCCTCGGCCTGCTGGCTCAGGCGCAGCAGTTCCACCTGCAGTTGATGGGCGCGCGTCTGCGCCTCGCTGGCCTCGCGGCGGGCGCTCAGCAGGCGTTGCGAGGCGTCGGTATAGGCGGCCTCGGCGCGCACCGAGACGCTCTTCGCCTCGTCGGCGATCAGGGACTGCGCGCGGCGTTCGCGGTCGAGGTTCTCGATCTCCTGCGCGCGCTGCAGCATGCCGGCCTGCTCGGAATCGGGCGCATAGAAGCTCACCGCAAACTGGCTGGCGGCGTGGCCTTCGCGGGTCATGATGACCTCGCCATGCGTGAGCCTGTCGCGCGCGGCCAGCGCCTGGTCCAGGCTGTCGGCGGTATAGACGCCTTCCAGCCAGTCGCCCAGCAAGGCCTTCAGGCCGGCGTCGTTCAGACGCAGCTTGTCGGCCAGGCGCGGCAGCGTATGGTGGGTGCTGGGGATGGCCGCCGGTGGCAGTGCATAGAAGGCGAGCTTGGCCGGCGGCGCGTCGGCCGCGAAGGCGCGCACCATGTCCAGCCGCTGGCCCACCGACAGGGCATTGAGCCGCTCGCGCAGCGCCGATTCCAGCGCCGTCTCCCAGCCGGTCTCGATGTGCACCTGGGTCCACAAGCCGGCCAGGCCGTCCAGCCCATGCCTGGCCAGCCAGGGCTTGAGCTTGCCCTCGGTCTGCACCTTCTCCTGAAGCGCCCGCAGCGCATCCTGGCGCGCGCCCAGGTCGGCCAGCCGGGCCGACTCGCGGTTGACGGCTGCCTGCGCCTCGCGACGCTGCTCGTCCAGCGCGGGCACCTGCTCGTTCAGCTCGTGCAGCCTGGCGTCGGTCGTCTCCTGCAGCTCGGCGGCGGCGGCATGCTGTTCGCGCAGGCTGGCCAGGCGCTCGGCGTCGGGGGCCTGCAGGCCCTGGCGTTCGCTGGCCAGGCGCTCGCGCCGGGTGCGCAACTGGCGGGACTGTTCGTCGACATGCCGGCTGTCGGCGGCCAGCAGCTGGATCTGCTGCTGCACCTGGGCGACGGCGTTGCGCTGCTCGCTGCTGCGCGACTGCGCGGCGCGCAGCGCGTCCTCGACCTGCGGCAGCTGTGCGGCCTGCTCCTCGGCCTGGCCGTCGAGCACCGCGGCCTGCTCGTCGGCGGCCTCGATCTGCACGCCGATGTCTGCCAGCTCGGCTGCGGCCGCGGTCTCGCGCTCGGCCCACTGGCTGTTCTGCGCCTGCAGGTCGGCCAGGCGCGCCTCGGCGCGCTGGCGGCCCTCGACGACATAGCGGATGCGTTCCTCCAGCCGCGACACCTCCAGCGCCGCCTCGGCGAGCGCGCCCTGCTTCGCATGCAGCGCATCGCTGGCGGCGTAATGCGCCTGGCGCAGCGTGTCGAGCTCGAGCTCGATGTGGCGCAGCTCGGCCAGGCGCGCCTCCAGCGCATTGGTGGCCTCGGCGCTGGCCGTCTTGACGCGTTCTTCCTCCAGCGCGGCGTCGCGCTGCTTCAGGAACCACAGCTGGTGCAGCTTCAGCGTGCCCTGGTCCTGCAGCTCGCGGTAGCGCGTGGCGACCTCGGCCTGCTTCTCCAGCTTGTCGAGGTTGGCGTTGAGCTCGCGCAGGATGTCTTCGACGCGCGTCAGGTTCTCGCGCGTGTCCTTGAGCCGGTGCTCGGTCTCGCGGCGGCGTTCCTTGTATTTGCTGACGCCCGCGGCCTCCTCGAGAAACAGGCGCAGCTCCTCGGGGCGCGACTCGATGATGCGGCTGATCGTGCCCTGGCCGATGATGGCGTAGGCGCGCGGGCCGAGGCCGGTGCCCAGGAAGACGTCCTGCACGTCGCGGCGGCGCACCGGCTGGTTGTTGATGAAATAGCTGCTCGTGCCGTCGCGCGTCAGCACGCGCTTGACGGCGATCTCGGTGAAGGCATTCCACTGGCCGCCGGCGCGCGCGTCTTCGTTGCTGAAGACCAGCTCCACGCTGGCGCGGCTGGCCGGCTTGCGCTGGCCGCTGCCGTTGAAGATGACGTCCTGCATCGACTCGCCGCGCAGCTCGCTGGCCTTGCTCTCGCCCAGCACCCAGCGCACGGCGTCCATGATGTTGGACTTGCCGCAGCCATTGGGGCCGACCACGCCCACCCGCTGCCCGGGCAGCTGGAAGGTGGTGGGCTCGGCGAAGGACTTGAAGCCCGAGAGCTTGATCTGGTTGAGTCGCACGCGCTGCACAGCCCGCCGAGGCGGCGGCTAAGTTCTTGATTTAAATATGAAAATGCGCTCTTCGCGGGAGCGCATCGGGGCGCGGATGATAGCATCGCGCCCCCTCCCGACAGCCGCTGCGCCATGCCCCGCAAAGCCCCTCCCCAGCGTCAGGCCCCGGCCCTGCCGCCGTCTGCGCCCTCCAAGGACCTGCAGGCCTTCCCCAACCCGCAGCCGGGGCGGGACTATGTGATCCGCTTCGACGTGCCCGAATTTACCTGCCACTGCCCGCTGACCGGCCAGCCCGACTTCGCGCACTTCAGGATCGAGATCGTGCCCGACGCCTACTGCGTGGAGACCAAGAGCCTGAAGCAGTATTTCTGGAGCTACCGCAACGAAGGCGCCTTTCACGAGAAGGTCACCAACACCATCGTCGACGACATCGTGAAGGCCATCCGGCCGCGCTTCATCCGCATCCATGCCGACTGGTTCGTGCGTGGCGGCATCCGCACCTTCGTCACGGTGGAACACCGGAAGAAAGGCTGGAAGCCGCTGCCGCCGGTGGACCTGTCGGGCTTTGCCTCGTGAATGCAGCGACGGCGCCGGTCGTTCTGCGGCCGCCGTGGCAGAAATTTGCCGTCGACGTGAAGCCGAGCGCGATCGACGGCCATGGCGTCTTCGCGGCCGAGCCGATCCGGCAACGGCTGAAGATCGGCGAGATCCGCGGCGAATCGATCAGCGTCACCGAGGCGCGCATCCGCGCCACCCGCGTCGAGCGCGTGATGATCGTCGAGCTGTCGGCGAAGAAGGCGCTCGACTTCTCGAAGAGCAGCGACCCGATGCGCTTCACCAACCACAGCTGCCGCGCCAATGCGCGGCTGTGCATCCGCCAGGGGCGCGTGGAGTTCTATGCGCTGCGCGACATCGCACCGGGCGAGGAAATCACCGTCGACTATGGCGACACGCACCACGAGGGCCGGCTGCGCTGCCGCTGCGGGGCACCCGGCTGCCGCGGAGCCTTGTGAGCGGGGCTGCCGCCGATAATGCGGCGCCATGAACCCCCTGCTGCAGCGGCTGCATCCCTACCCCTTCGAACGCTGGCGGATCCTCACCCAGGACATCCGCCCGCCGCAGGCCCTGCGGCCCATCAACCTGGGCATTGGCGAGCCCAGGCACGCCACGCCGAAGCTGGTGGAGGACGCCTTGTGCGGCAACCTGCAGGCGCTGTCGGGCTACCCGGCCACCGCCGGCGAGCCGGCACTGCGCCAGGCGTGTGCCGCCTGGCTGCAGCGGCGCTACGGCATCACGCTGGACCCGCTGACGCAGGTGCTGCCGGTCAACGGTTCACGCGAGGCGCTGTTTGCCTTTGCGCAGACGGTGGTCGACCCCACGCAGCCGGGCGCCACCGTCGTCTGCCCCAACCCCTTCTACCAGATCTACGAGGGGGCGGCGCTGCTGGCCGGCGCGCAGACGGCCTTCGCCAACAGCGACCCGGCGCGCAACTTCGCCGCCGACTGGTCGACCATCGACGACGCCACCTGGGCGCGCACGCAGCTGCTGTATGTCTGCTCGCCGGGCAACCCCACCGGCGCGGTGATGCCGCTGTCGGAGTGGGAGCGGCTGTTCGAGCTGAGCGACCGCCACGGCTTCGTCATCGCCAGCGACGAGTGTTACTCGGAGATCTGGTTCGGCGACACACCGCCGCTGGGTGGCCTGGAAGCCGCCGCCAGGCTCGGCCGCAGCGACTTCCGGCGCCTGCTCGCCTTCACCAGCCTGTCCAAGCGCAGCAACGTGCCGGGCATGCGATCGGGCTTCGTCGCCGGCGACGCGGCGCTGATCAAGCCCTTCCTGCTCTACCGCACCTACCACGGCAGCGCGATGAGCGGCATCGTGCAGGCCGCCAGCATCGCGGCCTGGAACGACGAGGCGCATGTCGAGGCCAACCGCGCGCTCTACCGCACCAAATTCGACCAGGTCACGCCGCTGCTGGCGCGCGTGCTCGACGTGCGGCTGCCCGACGCCGGCTTCTACCTGTGGGCCGGCATCGGCCGGCAGTGCGGCGGCGACGACATCGCCTGGGCCCAGGGCCTGCTCGCTCAATACAATGTGACCGTCCTGCCCGGCAGCCTGCTCGCGCGCACGGCACAAGGCCACAACCCGGGCAGCGGCCGCATCCGCATGGCCCTCGTCGCCGGCGTCGAGGATTGCCTCGAAGCGGCCCACCGCATCGTCTCCTACACCGAAAGCCTCCGATGAGCCAAGACCTGCAGACCATCATCGACCTCGCCTGGGAAGGCCGCGCGTCGCTGTCGCCGACCGCCGCCGATCCGAAGATCGTGCAAGCCGTCGAGCATGTGATTGCCGACCTCAACGCCGGCCGCACCCGCGTCGCCGAACGCCAGGGCGTGGGCCAGTGGACGGTCAACCAGTGGGTCAAGAAGGCGGTGCTGCTGTCGTTCCGGCTGAAGGACAACCATGTCATGCGCGCCGGCGACCTGAGCTTCTTCGACAAGGTCGAGACCAAGTTCGGCCATGTCAGCGACGATGCCATGAAGGCCACCGGCATCCGCGTGGTGCCGCCCGCGGTGGCGCGCCGCGGCAGCTTCATCGCCAGGAACGTGGTGCTGATGCCCAGCTACGTCAATATCGGTGCCTATGTCGACGAAGGCACGATGGTCGACACCTGGGCCACGGTGGGCAGCTGCGCGCAGATCGGCAAGGGCGTGCACCTGTCGGGCGGCGTCGGCATCGGCGGTGTGCTCGAACCGCTGCAGGCCAACCCGACCATCATCGAGGACAACTGCTTCATCGGCGCGCGCTCCGAGGTCGTCGAGGGCGTCATCGTCGAGGAAAACTCGGTGCTGGGCATGGGCGTCTACCTCGGGCAGAGCACGCCGATCTTCAACCGCGAGACCGGCGAGGTCACCTATGGCCGCGTGCCCAGCGGCAGCGTGGTGGTCAGCGGCAACCTGCCCAAGACGGCGGCCAACGGGCAGCCCTACAGCCTGTATGCGGCGGTGATCGTCAAGCGCGTGGACGCGCAGACGCGCAGCAAGACCAGCATCAACGACCTGCTGCGTCCCTGACATGGCTCCCCCAAGCGACCTGGGCCCAGGAGGGGGGGGCGGAACAACCCGTACTCCGGCTGAAAGGCGTTGGCATGAGCGGCAACATGGAACGGGTGCTCCGCCTGATGGCGGAGAAGAGCGCGTCCGACGTCTACATGTCGGCCAATACGCCGATCCTCATCAAGATCCACGGCCAGATCCTGCAGCTGTCGGACCAGCTGCTGACACCCACGCAGACGCGCCAGCTGCTGGCCGAGCTGCTGACGCCGCAGCAGCTGGAAGAGCTGGACGACACCGGCGAGCTCAATGTCGGCATCGGCGTGGCGCGCGTGGGCAGCTTCCGCCTCTCGGCGTTCAAGCAGCGCGGCAGCATCGCGGCGGTCTTCCGCTGCATCCCGCAGGAGATCCCGGCGCTGGATTCGCTGGGCGTGCCGGCGATGCTGTCGCAGCTGGTGGTCGAGAAGCGCGGCCTCATCCTGATGGTGGGCGCCACCGGCACCGGCAAGAGCACCACGCTGGCGTCGATGCTCGAGTGGCGCAACCAGCAGCTCACCGGCCACATCCTCACCATCGAGGATCCGATCGAATTCCTGTTTACCAACAAGCGATCGATCGTCAACCAGCGCGAGGTCGGGCGCGACACCGCGTCGCTGCAGGTGGCGCTGCGCAATGCGCTGCGCCAGGCGCCCGACTGCATCCTGATCGGCGAGATCCGCGATCGCGAGACCATGACCTCGGCGATCAGCTACGCGCTGTCGGGCCACCTGGTGCTGGCCACGCTGCACGCCAACAACAGCTACCACGCAATGGGGCGCATCCTGTCGTTCTATACGCCCGAGTCGCGCCCGGCGCTGCTGTCCGACCTGGCCTCGGGCCTGCGCGCCATCGTCTCGCAGCGCCTGCTGCGCAGCAACGTCGGCGGCCGCATCCCGGCGGTGGAGGTGCTGCTCAATACCAAGTACATCGCCGAGCTGATCGAGCGCGGCGATTTCTCCGCCGTCAAGGAGGCGATGGAAAAGTCGATGGCCGAGGGCTCGCAGACCTTCGAGCAGGACATCGCCCGCCTGATCAAGGACAACACCATCACGCGCGACGAAGGCATGGCGCATGCCGATTCGCCGACCAACCTGCTGTGGCGGCTGCAGAACGAGCTGACGCCGGTGTCGCGCGTGCAGCCGAAGAAGGAAGAGCCCGACCAGGCCAGCTTCACCGAGATCACGCTCGAGGTGCGCCCCGACGACGGGGCGCCGGTGGCGCCGTGGATGGTGAAGAAGTGAGCCCGGCGCTGCGGCTGGCCGAACAACTCATCGCGCGACCGTCGATCACGCCCGACGACGCCGGCTGCCAGGACCTGATCGCCGAGCGGCTGCGCGCCGCCGGCTTCGACTGCGTGCCGCTGCCGCACGGGCCGGAGGGCGCGGTGGTCAGCAACCTGTGGGCGGTGCACCGCGGCACGCGCCCGGGCCCCACGGTCGCCCTGGCCGGCCACACCGACGTGGTGCCGCCGGGCCCGGCCGCGGCCTGGACGACGCCGCCCTTCGTGCCGTCGCACCGCGAAGGACGGCTCTACGGCCGTGGCGCCGCCGACATGAAGACCGCGGTGGCGGCGATGGTGGTGGCGGCCGAGGAATTCGTTGCCGCCCACCCCGGCCACGCCGGCGCGCTGGCCTTCCTGATCACCAGCGACGAGGAAGCCGTGGCGGTCGACGGCACCGTGCGCATCGTCGAATGGCTGCAGGCCCGCGACGAACGACTGAACGCCTGCATCGTCGGCGAGGCGACCTCGGTCGACCGCCTGGGCGACATGATCAAGAATGGCCGCCGCGGCAGCTTGAGCGGCCGCCTGCGCGTGCGCGGCGTGCAAGGCCACGTGGCCTATCCGCACCTGGCGCGCAACCCGGTGCACGAGCTGGCCGCGGCGCTGGCCGAGCTGGTGGCCACGCGCTGGGACGAGGGCAATGCGCACTTCCCGCCCACCACCTGGCAGGTCAGCAACTTCAACGCCGGCACCGGGGCGCGCAACGTCATCCCGGGCGACGCGGTGGTCGAGTTCAATTTCCGCTTCAGCACCGAATCCACGCCCGACGGTCTGATGGCGCGCGTGCACGACGTGCTGCACCGCCATGGCGTCGAGCACGAGATCGACTGGTCGCTGGGCGGTGAACCGTTTCTGACCGCACCCGGCACCTTGAGCGAAGCGCTGTCGCGTGCCATCGAGGCCGAATGCGGCGTGACGCCGGTGCTGTCGACCACCGGCGGCACCTCCGACGGCCGCTTCATCCAGCGCATCTGCCCGCAGGTGGTCGAATTCGGCCCCGTCAACGCCAGCATCCACCAGGTCGACGAATGCGTCGAGGTGGCCGCGGTCGACGCGCTGAAGAACGTCTACCGGCGCACGCTGGAGCATCTGCTGGCATGAACCTGATGCAGTCGGTCGAGCGCGCCGCCGCGCAGCTCGACGCCGCCGGCGTGAGCTTCGGCCACGGCACCACCAATGCCTTCGACGAGGCCGCCTGGCTCGTGCTGTGGCGCCTGGGCCTGCCGCTGGATGCGCTGGACGACGAGGCCGACCGCGAATTGGGCGCTGCCGAACTGGCGGCCATCGACGCCCTGGTCATGCAGCGCATTCAGACGCGAAAGCCGGCCGCCTACCTGACCGGCGAGGCCTGGCTGCAGGGCCTGCCCTTCCATGTGGACGAGCGCGTGATCGTGCCGCGCTCGTTGATCGCCGAGGTGCTGGCCGATGGCAGCGCCGAGCCCTGGCTGCCCGATCCGCCGCACCGCATTCTCGACCTGTGCACCGGCAACGGCAGCCTGGCCGTGCTGGCTGCGCTGGCCTGGCCGCAGGCGCAACTCGATGCCACCGACCTGTCGGCCGATGCGCTGGCGGTGGCGCGACTCAATGTCGACCGTCACGGCGTGGCCGACCGTGTGCGGCTGCGCCTCGGTGACGGGCTCGCAGCCGCCGACGGCCCCTACGACCTCGTGCTGTGCAACCCGCCTTACGTCAACCGGCAGTCGATGCAGGCCCTGCCCGCCGAATACCGCGCCGAGCCGGTGCTGGCGCTGGACGGCGGCGACGACGGCATGGATTTCATCCGCCCGCTGCTGCGCGACCTTCCCGCCCACCTGACCCCCGGTGGCGTGCTGCTGCTGGAGATCGGCCACGAGCGCGCTCACTTCGAAGCCGCCTTCCCGCAGTTGCAGCCGGTTTGGCTGTCCACCAGCGCCGGCGACGATGCGGTGCTGCTGCTGACCCGAGAGAACCTGGAATGATCACCCTGCGCGGCATCACCCTGCGTCGCGGCACCAAGGTCGTGCTCGACCAGGCCGGCGTCACGCTGCAGCCGGGCGAGAAGATCGGCCTCATCGGCCGCAACGGCGCCGGCAAGTCCAGCCTGTTCTCGCTGCTGACCGGCCGGTTGCACGCCGATGCCGGCGATGTCGACATGCCGCCGCGCTGGACCATCGGCGAGGTGGCGCAGGACATGCCCGATACCGAGGACGGCGCCACCGCCTTCGTGCTGCAGGGCGACCTGCCGCTGCAGCGCGCGCAGGACGCACTGGCCGCGGCCGAGGCCAGCGGCGACGGCCACGCCATCGCCGACGCGCACCTGGCGCTGGACGAAGCCGGCGCCTTCGACGCCCGCGCCCGCGCGCAGGCGCTGCTGCTGGGCCTGGGCTTTCGCAGCGAGCAGCTCGATGCGCCGGTCAACAGCTTCTCGGGCGGCTGGCGCATGCGGCTGCAACTGGCGCGGGCGCTGATGTGCCCGGCCGACCTGCTGCTGCTGGACGAGCCCACCAACCACCTCGACCTGGACGCGCTGGTGTGGCTGGAAGCGTGGCTCAAGCGCTTCGACGGCACACTGCTGATCATCAGCCACGACCGCGAGTTTCTCGATGCCATCTGCAAGGTGATCGTGCACCTGGACGAGGCCACGCTCACGCGCTACACGGGCAATTACAGCGCCTTCGAGGAGATGCGGGCCGAACGGCTGCTGCAGGCGCAAGCGGCCTTCAGCAAGCAGCAGGAGCGCATGGCGCACCTGCAGCGCTTCATCGACCGCTTCAAGGCCAAGGCCAGCAAGGCCAAGCAGGCGCAGAGCCGCGTCAAGGCGCTGGCGCGCATGGAAAAGCTCGCGCCGGTGCTGACGGCGAGCGACTTCCAGTTCGAATTCCGCGAGCCGGCCAGCCTGCCCAACCCGATGCTGGCGCTCGATGGCCTGGCCTGCGGATACGGCACAACCACGATCGTGCGCAACGTCAACCGCAGCGTGCTGGCCGGCCAGCGCATCGGCATCCTGGGCGCCAACGGCCAGGGCAAGTCGACGCTGGTCAAGACCATCGCGCGCGAGCTGCCGCCGCTGGGCGGGCGCATCACCGAGGGCAAGGGCCTGCAGATCGGCTACTTCGCGCAGCAGGAGCTGGACGTGCTGCGCCTGGACGAAGGCCCGCTGCAGCACCTGGTGCGGCTGGCGCGCGACCAGGGGCCGGCGGCGCGCGAGCAGGAACTGCGCGACTTCCTCGGCCGCTTCCGCTTCACCGGCGACATGGTCACGCAGGCGGTCGGCTCGCTCTCGGGCGGCGAGAAGGCGCGCCTGGTGCTGGCCATGCTGGTGTGGCAGCGCCCCAACCTGCTGCTGCTGGACGAACCCACCAACCACCTCGACCTGACCACGCGCGAGGCGCTGTCGATCGCGCTCAACGAATTCGAGGGCACGGTGATGCTGGTCAGCCACGACCGCGCGCTGCTGCGCGAGGTCTGCGACGAATTCTGGCTCGTCACGCGCGGCGGCGTCGAACCCTTCGACGGCGACCTCGACGACTACCAGCGCTGGCTGCTGGAGGTGTCGCGCGCCGTCGCCAAGGGGCAGGAGGCGCCCCCGCCGCCGCGGCCCGGTGGCGGACGTGGCCGAACCGACGGCCCGTCCGGCCGCCGCGGCGCCTGCCGCACCGGCGCGTGCGCCGCGCGACGACCGTCAGGCCGGCAAGCAGGCGCGCGCGCGCCTGACCGAGGCCACGCGGCCGTTGCGTATCGAGATCCAGCGCATCGACGAGCGGCTGACAAAGCTGGCCGCCGAACGCGCCGAGGTCGAGGCGCTGCTGGCCAGTGCCGATACCCGGCCCGACGACTTTGCCGACCTCGGCCGGCGGCTGACCCACGTCAACGCCGAGGTGCACCTGCTCGAGGAACGCTGGCTCGAAGCCCAGGCCGAGCTGGAGGCGCTGCAGGCCCAGGCCTGAAGCGCGCGGGCCCGGGCCAGCCGACCCGTCTGCGCCCCTCCTTCGATGGTGGTTATCGCGCGCAATTACATTGCGAACGATTGAATTGCGCAACACTCTTCGCCATGCCGCGTCGATCTGCCCCCGAACCCGCCAACGACTGGCTCGCGCTCGACCGCCAGCTCTGCTTCGCCCTCTATGCGGCCTCGCTGGCGATGACCAAGGTCTACAAGCCATTGCTCGAGCCGTTGGGCCTGACCTACCCGCAATACCTGGTGATGCTGGTGTTGTGGGAAACGGATGGCCCGACCGTCTCGCAGCTCGGTGAGCGGCTCGCGCTCGACTCGGGCACCCTGACGCCGATGCTCAAGCGCCTGGAGGTCCTGGGCTTCGTGCAGCGCCAGCGCGACAGCGCCGACGAGCGCCGCGTGCTGGTGCACCTCACGCCCGAGGGCCGTTCGCTGCGCAGCCGCGCCGCCGCGGTGCCGCCGCAGCTGCTGCAGGCCAGCCAGTGCAGCCTGGCCGAGGTGAGCGCACTGACGCGCCAGCTGCACGCGCTTCGCCAGCGCCTGAATGCATTCACCCCCCGCGCGGCCTGACGCCGCGCCCCACCCTGAAGGAAGCCACCATGCCCTCGATCGCCCAGGCCGTCTATACCGCCACCGCCACCTCCACCGGCGGCCGCACCGGCACCACGGAATCCTCCGACGGCCGCATCCAGCTGCAGCTGTCCACGCCCAAGGCCCTGGGCGGCGACGACGGCCCGGGCACCAACCCCGAACAGCTGTTTGCCGCCGGCTATTCGGCCTGCTTCATCGGCGCCCTCAAAGCCGTGGCCGCGCGCCAGAAGATCGCGCTGACGAAGGAGGTGTCGATCACCGCCGACGTCGCCATCGGCCCGCATGGCAGCAAGCCCGGCGCCTTCAACATCGCGGTGGCGATGAAGGTCTCGCTGCCCGGCATGGAGCGCGCCGCCGCCGAAGCCCTGGTGGCCGCAGCGCACGAGGTCTGCCCCTATTCCAACGCCACCCGCGGCAATGTCGACGTCACGCTGACACTGGCTTGATCGGCGGCGGCGGCTCGTGGAAAGTCCGCGGCAGCAACCGGGGCCGATTCAGAGGACAATACTGCGCTTGCTGTCTTCCCAGGCTCCACCGCCTCCACGATCGATGGCCACTCGCCGCGCCCCTCCTGCCACCACCGCCGCCAACGGCGTCAAGCTCCGCCAGACCCAGGCCGAGTACACCGCCGCCCGCCCGAATGCCGAGCCCGGCGTGAAGCCGATGATGTCGAGTTCGAAGATGTACGTGTGCATCCGTTGCCACGCCAACTTCAAGACCGGTGACGGCAAGCCCGACCCGCGCCTGCGCGGTCTGGGGCGCTGCAACAACTGCCTGGGCGTCACGGCGACCACCAGCACGACGTCCTGAGCGGCCCGGCGCCGCCTGCCGACGAATGAAAGGGGCCCCGTGGGGCCCTTTTTTGCGTCAGGCGTCATGCGTCATGGCTCGCGCGACGGGTTCTGCGCCAGCCGGAACACCTCCACCGCCTCCACCAGTGCGGCAGCCTGCTGCTTCAGGCTTTCCGCGGCCGCCGCGCTCTGCTCGACCAGCGCCGTGTTCTGCTGCGTCGCCTGCTCCATCTGGCCGACGGCGTCGCCCACCTGCTGCACACCGGAACCCTGTTCGACACTGGCCGCCGCGATCTCGCCGACGAGGCCCGAGACGCGCTGGATGCTGGCCACGACCTCGTGCATGGTCTGCCCGGCGTGGCCCACCAGTTCGGAGCCGCGCTGCACCTGCTCGACGCTGGCGCCGATCAGGGACTTGATCTCGCGCGCCGCCGCGGCCGAGCGCTGCGCCAGGTTGCGCACCTCGCCCGCCACCACGGCAAAGCCGCGCCCCTGTTCACCCGCCCGCGCCGCCTCCACCGCGGCATTCAGCGCCAGGATGTTGGTCTGGAAGGCGATGCCGTCGATGACCGTGATGATCTCCGCGATGCGCCGGCTGCTGTCGCTGATGCCCTTCATCGTGTCGACAAAACGGCCCACCGCCGCGCCGCCCTGCACGGCGACCTGCGAGGCCTGCCGCGCCAGCTGATCGGCCTGCCGCGCGCCGCCGGCATTCTGCTGCGCGCTGCCGCCCAGCTGCACCATGGTCGCCGCCGCCTGCTGCAACGACGTGGCCTGTCTTTCGGTGCGCTGCGACAGATCGGCATTGCCCCGGGCGATCTGCGCGCTGGCGGTGGCCACGCTGCCGGCATTGAGCCGCACCTGGCTCACCACCGCGACCAGCGAGGCCTGCATGTCGCCCATCGCCGCCAGCAGCTCGCCCATCTCGTCGCGGCCCGCCGCCGGCACCGCGCCGGTGAGGTCGCCGCCGGCGATGCGCCTTGCGGCGTCGCGCGCGGCGGCTGCCGCTTCGGTGATCGAACGCGCCACCGTCGCGGCCAGCCACAGGCTCAGTGCCAGCAGCAGCGCGATGCCGCCCGCCAGCAGGGCCTGCTCGTCCAGCAGGGCGCGGCGACGATCGTGCAGGTCGGCTTCCAGCACCTGGCCGCCGGATGCAGCCAGGGCATAGACGGCGTCGATGGCCGCGGTGGTCGCCTTGAAATAGTCGGCCGACGGATGGCGCAGCACCTCGGCGTCCAGAATCTCCTGCCGGGCCAGATCGATCAGGCCCCGTGTCTGCCGGTCTGCCTGTGCAGCGCCCGCACCGATGCGGGCCTCGAGCCTGGCGTGCGGGTCGGCGGCGTAGGCCTTGTCCAGCACCACCATCAAATCGCGCTGCTGCACGCGGATGCGTTCGGTCAGCGCCGCCAGGGTGGCCTTCTCTTCCGGCGCCGCAGCCTGCCGGGCCAGCAGCAGCGCACCGCGGGCACGCGCCTGGCCCATCAGTTCGCCCAGGCGCGGCATCTGCTGCAGCACCGCGGTGACGAGAAAGCGGGTTTCGGCTTCGGCGTCGAGCGAGAGCCCGAAGTGGTCGACCACCCGGTCGTGAAGCTCGAGCTGGGCCTCGATCAAGGCGGTGTGCCGGCTCATGCTGTCAGGCCCGCTGATCTGCCGGCGCGCCACCGCATCCGCCAGCGCTCGCCACTGGGCCGTGACCTGCTTCCATTCGTCGCGCACGCGCAGGTTGTCGATCTGCTGGTCGAGGATGGCCGAAAAGCGCTGCGCGGCGCGCTCGACCTCGGCCTGGCCGGCGGCACGCAGCGGTTCGGCATCGGCCCGGCCGCCCAGCACCGTGGCCGCCAGGCCCCGATGCTGCTGCGTCAGGCGCACCACCTCCAGCAGCGCACGCGAGGGATCGATGCCGCGCCGCTCGCCTTCGATGTCGGCCAGCGTCTGCACGGCGTGGCGAACCTGCAGCGTGAGCAGGACGCCGATGACCAGCACCGCCACGCCGCCCAGCAGCGCGAGCTTGTGCACCAGGCGCAGGTTCGTGATCAGGCGGCTCAAGTCGGTCTCCCGGTCCGGCGTCGTTCGTCTGTCGATGGGTCGGCGCAGGCCGAGCGTGCGCGGCGCGACCGCCAGGTCCCGTGTCGGCTCACTATCGCCGCCGGCACTCACCGGCGAAGGGCCGAAGACAGCGGTCTTCTGCGCCCATCTTTCCGCGTCCCTCTGCGCGTCCCTCTGCGCGGGGCCGGGGCCGCATCCGCCCGCACGGCCCCCGGCATACCCCGATGAGCACGCCTCGCGCGCGCCGCTAGCATGGCTCGGCAACGTGCCCGCTGTCCGCCACCGCCCAGGAGCATCCATGTACCCAGGCCCCCACGCCCAAGCCCACCCGGACCGCCCCGCCATCGTCATGGCCAACAGCGGCGACATCGTCGGCTATGGCGAGCTGGAGCGACGCAGCAACCGCCTGGCCCACCTGCTGCGGGCGCAGGGTCTGCAGCGGCTGGACCACTTCTCGGTCTTCATGGAAAACCACCCGCGCTATGCCGAGCTGTGCGTGGCCGGCGAGCGCACGGGGCTGTACTACACCTGCATCAATTCCTACCTGAAGGCCGACGAGCTGGCCTACATCCTGGACAACAGCCAGGCCCGCGTGCTGATCACATCGGCCGCGCGGCTGGACGTGGCAATGCAGGCACTGGCCCGGTGCCCGCGCATCGAGCGCTGCCTGGTGGTCGACGCCGCCACGCTGCCCGACGACCCGCGCGTCATCGACTACGCGCAGGCGGTGGCGGCCTGCCCCGACACCCCGATCGCCGACCAGCGGCTGGGCGCGGCGATGCTGTATTCGTCGGGCACCACCGGGCGGCCCAAGGGCATCCTGCGGCCGTTGCCCGACCAGGGGCCCGAGAACCCGCTGCCGCTGATGGCCTTCCTGTCGAAGCTGTGGCAGGCGCACGAGGGCATGGTGCACCTGTCGCCGGCGCCGCTGTACCACGCGGCGCCGCTGGCGCACCTGGGCGTGGTGCTGCGCAATGGCGGCACCGCCATCGTGATGGAGCATTTCGACCCCGAGCACTACCTGGCGCTGGTCGACCGCCACCAGGTCACCAGCACGCAACTGGTGCCCACCATGTTCAGCCGCATGCTCAAGCTGCCGCCCGAGGTGCGCAGCCGCTACCGCCTGAAGTCGCTGCAGATCGCGGTGCATGCCGCCGCGCCCTGCCCGGTGCCGGTAAAGGAGCAGATGATCGACTGGTGGGGCCCGATCATCCACGAGTACTACGGCGCCACCGAGGGCCTGGGCTTCACCGCCTGCGACAGCGCCGAGTGGCTGGCCCACCGCGGCAGCGTGGGCCGCGTGCTGCTGGGCGACCTGCACATCCTCGACGACAACATGCAGCCCGCCCCCAGGGGCGTGCCGGGCGAGGTGTGGTTCAAGACCGCGTCGCCCTTCGAATATTTCAACGACCCCGAACGCACGCGGCAGGCCCGGTCAGCCGACGGCAGCATGAGCACGGTGGGCGACGTGGGCTATGTCGACGACGACGGCTTCCTCTACCTGACCGACCGCTCGACCTTCATGATCATCAGCGGCGGCGTCAACATCTACCCGCAGGAATGCGAGAACCTGCTGATCACGCACCCGCAGGTGGCCGACGCGGCGGTCTTCGGCGTGCCCAACGACGACCTCGGCGAGGAGGTCAAGGCGGTGGTGCAGCTGATGCCCGGCACGCCGGCCACGCCCGAGACCGCCGCCGCCCTGATCGCCTTCTGCGGCGAGCACCTGGCGCACATGAAGTGCCCGCGTTCGGTCGATTTCATCGACCAGATGCCGCGCCTGCCCACCGGCAAGCTCTACAAGAAGCCGTTGCGCGACCAATACTGGGCCGGGCACCAGAGCCGCATTCTGTAGCTCGTCGGTGCGCACCCCCCCTGACCGGGTGGGTGCGGGCGGGTGCGGACGGCATCGGTGTCACGATGCCGTCACACGGCATGGCGAGGCTCGCCGGGTCTCCCATTCCGGATGCCTTCATGCACCCCCTGCCCTTGCGTCTGCAACCGCTGCTGCGCGGCGTGGCCCTGGCCACCGCCACCCTTGCCATCCTGCACAGCCCCGCCCGGGCCGCCGACGTCCGCATCGAGCGGATCTGGCAGTTTGCCCACCAGCCGGGCACGCCCGGTCAGAAGGCCGAAGTCCCGGCCTACGACGACCGCACCGATACGCTGTGGATCGCCGGTGTCGCGGGTGTCGACGTGCTCAGTCGCGCCACCGGCCAGCGCCTGGCGCACCTGAGCGTGACGCACCTGGGCGCCGTCAACAGCGTGGCCATCCACGACGGGCTGGCGGCGCTGGCGGTCGAGAACGGCAGCGACCGTACCCTGCCCGGCGTGGTCGTCTTCTTCGATGCGCGCACGCTGCACCAGCTGGGCGCGCCGGTGAGCGTCGGTGCCCTGCCCGACATGCTGACCTTCACCCCCGATGGCCGCCGTGTGCTGGTGGCCAACGAGGGCACGCCCAACCCGCGCCCGACGCCGGCCGGCCAGAGCGCCGACGACCCGGCGGGCAGCGTGAGCGTGATCGACGTGCGCACGCGCGCGGTGACCACGCTGCCGATCGACCCTTCGATCCCCGGCTTCGACACGCTGCGCCTGTTCCCGGCCGTCGGCACGCGGGCCACGCAGCCGGCGACCTACAGCAGCTATGGCGTCGAGCCCGAATATATCGCCGTCGACAAGGCCGGCCACTACGCCCATGTCGGCCTGCAGGAGGCCAACGGCATCGCGGTGCTGAACCTGCGCACGCTGAGCTTCGAGCGCATCTACGGCCTGGGCCTGAAGGACTTCAGCCAGCCTGGCAACGCCATCGATCCCAGCGACCGCGACAGCCGCTCCGAGCTGCGCAACGTGCCGGTGCAGGGCCTGTACCAGCCCGACACGCTGGCCACCTATGCGGTCAAGGGCCGCACCTACCTGGTGATGGCCAACGAAGGTGACGCGCGCGACAACGGCAGCGGCGACGGCGAGGACGAGCGCCGCGGCGGTGCCGGCAGCGGCGACGCCGAATTCGTGCCCGACAGCTCCGAGCTGGCGCGGCTGACGCTGGACAACGTCACCTCGGTCAAGGCCGGGCCGCTGGTGAAATTCGGCGGCCACTCGTTCTCGATCCGCGACACCGACGGCCGCATCGTCTTCGACAGCGGCGACCAGCTCGACCGCGAGGCGATCCGCCTGGGCATCTACGACGACGGCCGCAGCGACAACAAGGGGGTCGAGCCGGAAGGCCTGGCCTTGCTGCCCATCGAAGGCCGCGTGCTCGCCTTCATCGGCCTGGAGCGCACGCTGAAGTCGGCCATCGCCGTCTACGACATCACCGACCCGCACGACGTGCGCTACATCGACATGATCGTCAGCGACGGCGATCGCTCGCCCGAGGGGCTGACGGCGTTCAAGGTCGGCAGCCGCTACTACGTGGCCGCCGCGCACGAGGTGTCGGACACGACCTCGCTGTTCGAGGTGACGCTCTTCAAGGGCCAGGGACGCGGCCGCTGAGCGCAGCGTGCGTGCCGGCCACGGGGCCGGCACGCCCGGCGGGCCATCAGTTCGTCACGCTGCGGCGCCGATCGGCGCCGCAGCGCGCGAGCGCAGCGCCAGGCTGCGCTGGCTGAGGTCGCGCAGCAGCGGCAGGTAGTGCGCGAGCGGCGGCGTGCGCTTGCGCGGCCGCTTGGCCAGGTCGTCCCAGCGGCGCAGCATCACGGCGTCGGCGGCGTAGGGGCGATCCTCGAACAGCAGCACATGGTCGCGGTGCATCGGTCCGCCCTGCAGGTGCAGCGAATGCACCGAGGCCGCCGACAGCGTGCCCAGGTAGCGCGGGTCGGTGGCCACCAGGTAGCGTTTGGCCTGTACGTGCAGGCGGATCGGTTCGATGACCGCAGCGCCGAAGGCCCTGGCCAGCAGCGGCAGCGCGCGCATCTCGTGCAGATCGTCGCCGGCCGCGGGGCGGCACTCGGGCTCGACCAGGTGACCCAGGTCGTGCAGCAGCGCCGCGGCCACCATCGCGTCGCCGGCATGCGCCCATTCGGCGAGCTGCGCGCACTGCAGCGCGTGGGCCAGCGCCGTCACCTCCTCGCGCCGGCGGCCTTCGAACGCATTGTCGCCATGGGTATCGAACAGGGCTTCGATGCGATCGATCGGGTCCATGGGGCTTTCCTCGGTGATGCCGCCGCCAGCCTGCCCTGCGCGCATGACACCATGATGTCGGCCGACGGCGCTGCTGGCGGCGGCGCGTCAGCTCAGGGTGCGGGCACCGCCGTGCGGTTGCCCGGCACGATCATCGGTTGCACCGCGAAGACCTCGCGGCTGCGCGGATCCACATTCACCTTGACCCACTGCACGTCGTTGTTGCCGGCGGCGGCGTTGTTGCCGAAGGTCTCGATGCGGGTGAAATTCTCCAGCCGCCGACCAGCGGCATCGAGCAGCGGCTTGTCGACGCGGAAATAGTGCGAGTCGCCGTGCACGTAGGCCACCGGCTTGCGGTAGGCCGCCACCTCGTCGCGCAGCGCGAGCAGGAAGTCCCGGTAGCCGTCGGGCGCGCCGTCGGTCTGTGCCAGCGTGCGCGGGTCGCGCAGCGGCGCGCGCGTGGGGTCGCTCTGGTCCCAGCCGGGGTTGGCCTGCGAGATGATCATCACCGCCGCCGACCGACGGGCCTGCGCCACGGCAAAGCTCTGGCGCAGCCACTGGACATTGGCCGCATTGCGGGCGGCAAACTCGGCCGCATCGGGCGCGGTGTCGCACAGGTTGTTGCACGAACCGGGCACGTTCAGCGTCACGTAGGTCACGCGGCCCACGGTCCAGCGGCGGTTTTCGACGCAGGGCACCAGTCCGTTCAGGCCCAGGCACAGCGCATCGGTCTGCACCGCCTGGTGCATCGGCCTGCGACCCATCGAATAGGGCGTCGAGAAGAAGATCTGGCGCTCGCGGTCGAGCCGCTCGCGGGCATTGAAGCCGCCATTGCTGGCGCGGTCGCAGTCGGTCCAGTCGTTGTCGCCGGGCGTGAACATCGCCGGTGCCCACAGCTGGTTGAACCAGGCCAGCGACTGGTGGTAGAGGTTGTCGTCGCACAGGCTGCCCGAACCCTGCTTGAGGTCGCCGTTGTGCACGCTGAACGCCAGGCGGTGGGCATTCATGTCGGCAATCAGATTGGGCACGCCGACCGTGGCCTGCGCCGGCGAATAGGGCAGATCGCCCCAGAGGCCGATCGCATGGGGTTCGCTGCCGTGGTCGTCGATGCCGTTGTCGGCCTGGGCGGGCAGTGCAAGCAGGGTGGCCGCGGCCAGCGTCAGCAGGCGGCGCAGGCACGTGGCGGCAAGTGTCGGACGAGATGACATGGCGGGGTGACTCCGTCGAGGAAGCGGGGGTTGATCGAACCCGCCGAGGTTCCGCTCCCGGCATGACCTGCGCGTGACACCGTGTCGGGCGCACCCGGATGTCATGGCGCTGTCACCCCGCCCATCAAGACTTTGCGGCTGTGTCTCGGGAGACCCGTCCATGCAGAAGTCCAACGCCGTGGCCGCGCTGGCCGGCACCAACGGCGCGCTGGGATCGCTGCTGCAACCGGCCCGCCTGCGTGCCGCGCTGCGCGCCAACGATCGCCTCAAGCTCTACCTCACCGTGTTGCAGGCCGCGGCCACGCATGCGCGGGCGCCGCAGCAACCGCTGCTGGACCTGGCACGCGAGATCCGCGCCGCCGACATCGCCGTGCGCGCCGACGCCGACTGGCTGTCGGACCTGCCGGCCACCGCCACGCTGCAGGGCGAGACGCTGCGCGTGCCCGAGCTGCCGCGCCTGGCCACCAGCCTGCACGACGATCTGGTGACGATGGCGCGGCCGCTGCTCGACCCTGCCGATGGCGACGAAGAGCCCGGGTCCGGCGCGCTCGGCAGCCGCGTGCGGCACTGGCTCGACGAACTGGCCGCGCTGCAGGCGCCGACGCTCGACGGAACCACACTGGACACGCTGACGCACGCCCGTCGCGACCTCGGCGACAGCCTGCACCTGACCGTGATGGACCTGCACAAGGCGCTCAACCGGCTGGCCGGTACGCTGGCCAGCGACACCATCGCCGGCGCCCATGTCTGGCAGCTGGCCGCCGACGGCAGCGACGCGCCACGCATCGAGGCCTTCATGCGCGGCATCGCGCGCGCACGCGCGCTGAAGCTCGAACACGCGGGCCTGGATACCGCCGCCACGCGCGATGCCCGCTGCCTGCTGATCCAGAACGACATCGGCAGCAATGACGCCCATGTGCTGGTGATCCACATCGATACCGCCGCGCGGCCGATGACCACCACGCTGACCTATTCCGACCTGCACCGCCAGCGCTTCGGCTTCTTCCAGCGCCAACTGCAGGCGCTGGGTGCGCGCTGGTCGCAGCCGCAGACGCGACGCAGCGAAGGCCTCAACCGCGGGCAGGACCACATCGTCGGCAGCGCCGAATTCCAGGCCGATGACGAGGCCACGCTGGCGGCGCAGCTCGAGGGCATCGGCGAGCGCATCGTCTTCCTCATCGACTGGAACCGCGCGCGCAAGCAGCTGCTGGCCTTCACCGACAAGTCCGGCGCGGTGGCGGTGCTGGAAGAGACGGCCCGCCGCCGCGTGGGCCATCGGGCCTGGCTCGCCTCGGGCGGCGAGCGGCTGCTGTGGAGCGTGATGGCCGCGCAGGGCGCGGGCAGCTTCCGCCTCGGCGACCGGCTCGACCAGGTGCTGGGCGCCGAGGCCGCCAACGGCTGGCTGGCCGATGTGCTGGCGCTGGCCTGGCGCGTGCGCGAGCAGGGGCAGCCCGCGGCGCTGGTGGCTGACGAATCGCGCGCCCTGCTGGCGCGGCTGCTGCAGGGGCGGCGGCACGAACTGGATCTGCTGGAGGAACATGCCGCGCTCATCCATGCGCTGGCGCAGGCGCTGCGCGACGGCCTCGCCCATGGCTGGGAGCGCAACGAGACCGCCGCCACCGAGATGGCGGCGCGCGCCAAGGCCTGGGAGCGCCAGGCCGACCACCTGGTGATGCAGGCCCGCGCCGAGGCCGAACGGCAGCCGCAACGCCAGCCGCTGCTGCGCCTGGTCGAGGCCAGCGACGATGTCGCCGATGCGCTCGAGGAGGCCGGCTTCCTGCTGTCGCTGCTGGCCGAGCATTTCGGGGCCGTGCGTGGCGCCGACGGCCGCCGCCTGCGGCTGGGCTGGAGCCCGCCGGTGCGCAGCACGGTGGGGGCGCTGGCCGATGCCGTGCTGCAGGCGGTGCAGGACCACGTGAAGGCGATCGCCGTGGCGCGCAGTTTCGACGAGACCAGCGACAGCGGCGACCACGACGAATTTCTGGCCGCCTGCTGGCGCGTGCTGCAGGCCGAGCGGCAATGCGATGCGCTGCTGCGCAGCACCCGTCGTGCGATGGCGCATGAAGCGCGTGAACGCAACGATGCAGTGGCGCTGACACTGGGCACTGACCTCGCCGCCGCCATCGAAGCGGCCAGCGACGCGCTGCTGGTGCTGGGCCATGGCCTGCGCGAGCGCGTGCTGCAGCGCCTGGGGGGCCAGGGTGGCTGAGCCGGCGGTCGATGCCCCGCTGCTGATCGCCTGCGGCGATGTCGCCGCCGCTGCCGACCTGCCCCCGCAAGCGCGCATCGGCGCCAAGGCGCACAACCTGGCGCGCATGGCGGCGCTGGGGCTGCCGGTGCCGCCGGCCTTCGTGATCGGCAGCCACTGGTGCGAGCGCGCCCACGCGCTGCAGCCGGACTTCTGGTGCGGGGCCTTGCGCGCCATCGAGCAGGTCACCGGGCGCGGCTTCGGCGATCGCCGCCACCCGCTGCTGCTGTCGGTGCGCTCGGGGGCCGCGGTGTCGATGCCCGGCATGATGGAGACGGTGCTCGACATCGGCCTCAGCGAGCTCACCCTGCCCGGCTTCGTGCGCGTGACCGGCAACCCGCAGCTGGCCTGGGACGCCTACCGTCGCCTGGTGGCCGGCTTCGGCGAGGTGGTGCTGGGCGTGGACCGAGGGCATTTCGAGCGTGACCTGCAGGGCCTGGCCACCGGCCGCGACGAGCGCGAGCTGGACTTTGCCGAACTGCGCCAGCTCACCCGCCTGCACCTGGCCAGCGTGCTGCGCGAAAGCGGTCGACCGTTTCCGCAGGATCCCGGCGAACAACTGCGTGCGGCCATCGCCGCCGTCTTCGGCAGCTGGCAGGCCGACAAGGCGCTGGCCTACCGGCGGCTGCACGGACTGCCCGACCAGCCCGGCACCGCGGTGACGGTGCAGGCCATGGTGTTCGGCAATGCCGGCGGCACCTCGGGCGCCGGGGTCGGCTTCACGCGGCACCCGTCGACCGGTGCGCCCGAGCCCTGGGTCGACTTTCTGTTCAAGGCGCAGGGCGAGGATGTCGTCTCCGGGCGCCGCACGGCGCAGGGCCACGCCCAGCTGGCCGCGGTGGCGCCGGCGATCTGGGACGAACTGCGCCAGCACCTGCACCGGCTGGAGCAGGCCTTCGGCGACATGCAGGACTTCGAATTCACGGTCGAGAACGGCAAGCTGTGGCTGCTGCAGACCCGTGCCGGCAAGCGCACGCCGCAGGCGCGTGCGCGCATCGCGCTCGACCTGCTCGACGAAGGCGTCATCGACGCCCCGCAGGCACTGCTGCGCACGGTCGGCCTGGACGCAGCGACCCTGGCCATCGACCGCATCGCCACCGACGGCGCCGGTGCCGAGGTGGTGGTGCTGGCCACGGCCGCCAGCGCGGCCCATGGCGTGGCCTGCGGCGAGATCGCGCTCGACGAAGCGCGCGCCCGCGCTCGCCATGCCGCCGGTGCGCCGGTGGTGCTGCTGCGGCAGGACGCCGAGACGCGCGATCTGGTGGCGCTGGAATGCGCGCTGGGTCTGCTGACGGCGCGCGGCGCGCGCACTTCGCACGCCGCCGTGGTGGCACGCCAGATGGGCAAGGTCTGCCTCGTCGGTTGCGACGAACTGGCGATCGACCTCGGACGGCGCCGCGTGCGCTTCGGCAGCGTCGAGATGGGCGAAGGCGAACCCGTCACGCTGGACGGGCATCGCGGTGTGGTCTATCGCGGTGCCGTGCGCACCGTGCGCGAGGCTCCGGCCGAGCTGCTGCAGCGGCTGGCCGCCCTGCGCGCGAGGGCCTGATTCAGGTCAGCGGCGCCCAGCCCGAGGCCACCTCGAAGGGCCCGTGGTCCTCGATCGTCAGCGTCACCCGGGTGCCTTGCTGCAACCCGTCCAGGGTGCCACCCTGCGTGCAGCGGGTGATGCCCCACTGGCGGTCGTCGTGGTCGGTGGCATAGGCCAATCCCATCTGGGGCAGCACCTCCTGCACGGTGGCAACGACGCTGCGGCGGACTTTGGTGGGGTTCGGCATGGACGCTCCTCGATCGCTCGGTTCAGACACCAAGGGTTTACCCTTATCGTAACACCCCGACTCGCGGGCCGTGCCTCACCGCCTGCTGACGCTACCGCAGCGCTTCGGCCACCGCAAGCCCGTTGGTCGTCTGAGGCCCTGCGCCTGCGGCTGCGGGCGGCACCCGACGCTCCAGGTCAGCGTCGACAGGCTGCGGCCGGTCTCTTCGGCCATGCGCCCCGCGGCCCCGTCCTGCATCGGCCTGGCGTGCCGCCGCCGCGTGGCGGCGCGCCATACGATGCGCTGCAGCTCGTCGGCCTGTTCGCGCCACAGCGGCTCCGGCAGGCCGGGACCGTTGCCGGGCACCGTGCCGCGCTGGAATTCGACGCCTGGCCGGGCGGCCACCGCCAGCCGATGATCAGGCCATCGGCATCGTCACCGTGCGGTGGCATCGGGATGAGGCATGCGGGTTTGCTCATGCCGGCGGATCCATCCCGCCGCCGGCCCGCGACACCTTGACCCGCAGGTGGTTGCGGCCATCGCGGCGCTCATGCTCGACCGATTGCGCGTGCCGCCGCACCAGCATCAGCCCGCGCCCGCCCGCCGATGCCGTCTCGATGGAGCCGGCAGGCGCCGGTTCGGGCTGCTGCAGCGGATCGAAGGGGCGGCCGTCGTCGACGAAGTCCAGCGTCACGCCCCGCGACTCCAGCGTCACCCGGAGGTCGATCACATGCCCGGCCGCGTCGTCGTAGGCATGGTTCTGGATGTTGGTCAGGATCTCTTCCAGCACCAGCTCGCAGGCGTACAGCGTGCGACCGCCAATGCCATGGGCGACCAGGAAGCCGGTCAGCTGCTGCTGCGTCGGCGCGAGCGCATCGCGCCGCGCCTGCACCTGCAGCTGCAGCGCGGTGTTCACGCCATCACCTGTTGCCAGCGGGCCGCGGGCACGCGGCCTTCAGGGCGCCAGCAGCTGGGCCAGCGCCTGCTGGCGGCTGCGCACGATCGGCACGATCTGGTCGATGGCGGCATCCTCCAGCACCGACTGCACCAGGTCCTGGGCGCCGAACAGCACCAGCCTGGAGCCGCGCATGCGGGCCGCGCGCGCGCCCTCGATCAGCAGCCGGATGCCCATCGACGCCAGGAAGCTCACGCCGGCCAGGTCCACGATGGTGTCCCGCCCCGCCGCCGAGACGCTGGCGGAAAAGCGCACGCCGACGCTGTCGGCACCCGGTGCATCCAGGCGGCCCGTCAGGCGCAGGGCCTGCACGTTGTCCGCGATGTCTTCGACTTCCAGTTCCATGCCATGTCCTCGGTTCGGGTGCGCGGCAGGCGCAGCCGCCTCCAGATTGCAGACTAGGGCCGCCGTGCGACAGCTTCATGACAGGGCACTGCGCCTTCTCCGCCCTCTTCCTTGCCCTGCTCGCTTCCCGCGCCTCGCCGCTCAGGCGCGGTCGCGCCGCAGCATGACCATCGTGATGTCGTCGGTCTGCGCCGCGCCGCCCGCATGCGCGTGGACAGCGGCGAGCAGGCCGTGGGTGAGCACGGCCGGCGGCTGCTGCGGTTGCCGGACCAGGAAGTCCTCGACCGCCGCCACGCCGAAGGGCACACCGGCCGCATCCTCGAACTCGAAGACGCCGTCGGTCACCAGCGCGAGCAGATCGCCCGGCGCCAGCTCGATCTCCACCGGCGGCCGCAGGCGCTCGATCGGCATCGCGCCCATCGGGAAACTGGTGGCCCGGTGGCGGGTGAACTGGCCGCTGGCGGCGCACCAGTGCAGGATCGGCCCCTGGCCGCCGCTGATGAAGCGCAGGCGGTGCGTGGCCGGGTCCAGCAGGCCGACGAAGGCATTGACGAAGCGCCCGTCGGTCTGCCGCTCGGCGAGCTGGTCGTTGACCTGACGGAACGCGGTCTCGAGATCGGCGCCCAGCCGGATCGCCATGCGCAGCATGGCATGCATCTGCGTCACCAGCAGCGCCGGTGCGATGCCGTGGCCGGCGGCGTCGGCCAGCACCAGCAGCAGGCCCTGGGGCACGAGCGCGATGTCGTAGGCGTCACCGCCGGTCTGCTCGGCGGGCAGGAAGAGGCCGTGCATCGCATAGCCCGGCAGCACCGGCACGGCGGCCGGCAAGGTCCCCAGCTGCACCACGCGGGCGAGTTCCAGTTCCTGCTGCAGCCGCTCGGCCTCGCGCTGGGCCTGCGCCAGGCGCACGCGCGACAGGGCCACCGCGCATTGCGCCGCCAGCGCCTCGGCCAGCGAGACGTCGCGCGCATCGAAGGGCCCGCCCTGGCGGTTGAGCACCTGCATCACGCCGATCAGCGCCGAGCGGTGGTCGACCAGCGGCAGCGTGACGCTGCAACGCGTGCGAAAGCCGCTGCGGCGGTCGACCTCGGGGTCGAAGCGCGGATCGGCGTAGCAGTCGGGCACGTTGATCGTGACGCCGTCGCGCGCGCAGCGGCCCACCAGCCCGGTGCCCAGCGGCAGGCGCAGCGGCGGCAGGTCGCTGGCCACTTCCAGCACCAGTTCATCGCGCCCGGCATCGAGCAGCCAGACCGAGGCACGTTCGGCCCTCAGCACGCGGCAGGCCTCGTCGGTGACGGCGCCGAGCATCGTGCGCAGGTCGAAGGGGGCCGCCAGCGCCCGCGTGACGGCGAGCACCGCTTCGAGGTCCTGGCGGGTGAGTGCGTCGTCGCTCGCTGATCGTGCGGCGGCGGTCTCTGCGTGCGGAGTCGGGGTCATGCCAGCGGGCGCGATGCGCCATCCAGAGCGGTCGCGACAGTTTATGCAGCCGGACCGGAAGCACCCGCGCGCTGGACCGCATCGTCACGGGCGGGACATGACCACCGGTCAGCATGGCGGGTCCTCACCTCGCACCCCGCTCGCACCCCGCTCGCAACCCGGCATGCCACGAGGTTTCCACTGGCTGATCGCGGCCCAGTTCTGCTCGGCGCTGGCCGACAACGCGCTGCTCATCGTCACCCTGGCCGTGCTGCACGATCGGCAACTGGCACCCTGGCTGGCGCCGATGCTGAAATTCGGCTTCACGCTCGCCTATGTGCTGCTGGCGCCCTTCATCGGGCCCCTGGCCGATGCCATGCCCAAGGGCCGGCTGATGGCGTGGATGAATGGCCTCAAGCTGGTGGGTGCGGCCGCGCTGCTGGCCGGGCTGCACCCGGTGGCCGCCTTTGCGCTCGTCGGGCTGGGCGCGGCGGCCTATGCACCCGCCAAATACGGCCTGGTGACCGAGATCGTGCCGCCGCGCCAGCTGGTGGCGGCCAATGGCTGGCTGGAGGTGGCGGTGGTGGTCGCGGTGCTGCTGGGCACGGTATGCGGCGGCCTGCTGGTGTCGCAGGGCTGGCTGCGGGGCCCGGCCGCTGCGCTGGCAGGCGCGATCGGCGCCGGGCCCCTGCAGGTGTCGCTGGCGGTGGTGATGGCGGTCTACCTGCTGGCCGCGCTGCTCAACCGCGGCGTGCCGGTCAGCGGCGCCCGCTATGCCACCGCGGCGCGGCAGCCGGGGCGCCTGCTGGGCGAATTCCGGCGCGACAACCGCCGGCTGTGGCAGGACGCCGATGGCGGGCTGTCGCTGGCGGTGACGACGATCTTCTGGGGCGTGGGCGCCACGCTGCAGTTCATCGTGCTGCGCTGGGCCGGCGAGGCGCTGGGCCTGCCCTTGTCGCAGGCCGCGGTGCTGCAGGGCGTCGTGGCGCTGGGCGTGATCGTCGGCGCCACCATCGCCGGGCGCTGGGTGCCGCTGGCGGCAGCGCGGCGCATGCTCGGCTTCGGCGTGCTGCTGGGGCTGGCGATGCCGGCACTGGCAGCCGTGCATACGCTTGCGCTGGCGGTTCCGCTGCTGGTGGTGGCCGGCGCGGCTGGCGGCCTGCTGGTGGTGCCGCTGAATGCCCTGCTGCAGCACCGCGGCTGCCAGCTGCTGAGCGCCGGTCGTTCGATCGCCGTGCAGGGTTTCAACGAAAACGCCAGCGTGCTGGCGATGCTGGCCGGCTATGCCGCCCTGGTGGCGCTGGACGTGCCGCTGCGCGGGCTGATGACGGGTTTCGGCCTGGCGATCGCCGGCGCCATCACGCTGCTGTGGCTGCAGTCCGCGCGCCGGCCGTCGGTGTCGGCCGCGGATGAACAGCCTGCAGCAGCTCGGCCTCGAAGCGGGTGATGACCTGATCCCAGTCCAGGCCCAGTGCGCGCTGGCGCGCACGCTGGCCCAGTGCCAGACGCCGCGTGCGGCTGCCGGCCAGCTGAACGGCCACGCGCACGAATTCGTCGGCATCGCCAAAGGGCACCAGGTCGCCCTCCTCGCCCGGCCGGATCAGCTGCGCCGCGGCGGCATGGTCGAAAGCCACCACCGGCAGGCCGCTGGCCATGGCCTCGACGGTGACGTTGCCGAAGGTCTCGGTCAGGCTGGGGAAGAGAAACAGGTCGGCCGACGCATAGTGCGCCGCCAGGTCCTTGCCGTGCCGCTGGCCGGCGAAGATCGCGCGTGGCAGCCGGGCCACCAGCGCATCGCGCTGCGGACCGTCGCCCACCAGCAGCAGCCTGGCGCGCGCGTTCCTGGCGTGGATCGCTTCGAAGGCCCGCACCAGCACGTCGAGGTTCTTCTCCGCCGCCAGCCGGCCGACACAGCACACCACCAGGTCCTCGTCGGTCACGCCCCAGGCTGCCCGCAGTGCGGCCGAACGCAGGTCCGGCGCAAAACGCCGGGTATCGACGCCGCGCGCCACCACGCGCACCTGGCGAAAGCCCGCCGCCAGCAGCTCGCGCTGCAGCGCCTCGGTCGGCACCATGGTCACCGCGGCGGCATTGTGGAAGCGACGCAGGTAGCCCATGATCGGCGCGCGCAGCCAGCCGACGCCGTAGTGGCGGCTGTAGGCGTGAAAGTTGGTGCGGAAGTCCGACGTCACCGGCAGCGACAGGCGCCGCGCCGCCTGCAGCGCCGACCAGCCCAGCGGCCCTTCGGTGGCGATGTGCACGACGTCGGGCCGCTGCACCGACCACAGCCGCAACAACTGCGGCTTGCAGGGCATGCCCATGCGCAGGTGCGGGTAGCGCGGGATCGGCAGGCCGCGCACCAGCACTTCGTGCAGGCCGTGAACCAGCACTTCGTGCAGGCGGGCGCTGCCTTCGGCCGGCGGTGCGCCGGGCGCGGGCACCTGGCGCGGTCGCAGCAGCTGCACGTCGTGCTGCCGCTGCTGCAGACCCGCGACGACCCGCGCCGCCGTCAGCGCCACGCCGTTGACCTCGGGCGGCCAGGTCTCGGTGACGAAGGCCACGCGCAGCGACTGCCGGGACGCCGGCCGCTGTTCGCCCGCGAGGTCGTTCGGAAGGTGCAGCTCCATGCCGGCATCGTGCGCCGCCGGCGCGACCGTTCGATGACAGCGCCGCCGGCGCGCTACCGACACGAAGGCGTCACGCCTTCTTCATCCACGGCGTTCAGCATCGTGCTGCCGGGCCGCAGCCCGGCGCCTTCGTCACGAGTCATGACCACGAGAGGACGCACCGTGAAGGGATTCCTGCAGACATTCCGGCACACCCTGGCCACCCAGCGCTGGGACGACCACCGCTACTACCACCAGAGCCGCATCAACCAGAGCCTGCACCTGATCAGCGCGATCAGCTTCCTCGTCGCCTATGGGCTGCTCTTCGTCGACCCCGCGATGGCCGCCATCGTCGCCTGGTGCGTCAGCATGGGCACGCGGCAGAGCGGCCACTTCTTCTTCGAGCCGCGCGGCTTCGACCACCTCAACAACGTCAGCGACGACTACAAGGAAGCGGTCAAGGTCGGCTACAACATGCACCGCAAGACGGTGCTGATCGCCGTCTGGGCGCTGATCCCGGTGCTGCTGTGGTGGCAGCCGTCGGTCTTCGGCCTCATCGAGCCGGCGCAGGACCTGGCGGGCACCGTGCACGATGTCGGCATCGCCTGGCTGGCGCTGGGTGTCAGCGGGCTGTTCTTTCGCGTGCTGCAGCTGTGGCTGCAGCAGGATCTGTTTACCGGCGTCGTCTGGCTGACCAAGATCCTGACCGACCCCTTCCACGACATCGCGCTGTACTGGAAGTCGCCGCTGGCGCTGCTGCGCGGCGAACTCATCGACCCGATGCCGCACGCGCGGCACCGTTGAAGGCCGCGCGCACGTTCAGGGCCGCAGGTGCGCCAGCATCTCGCGCAGCAGGCTGCGCCGGATGCTGCGCTCGGTCAGCGTGGCGTCCCGCCACCACCAGCCGTCGGACTGCATCTGCCCGCATGCGGCCACGAAGCGCTGCAGCACGTCGTCGAACTCGGCATCGCCATAGTCGAGGCTGAAGATCAGCCGCCCGGTCCCCACCCAGCTCAGCGCCAGGCCCTGCGCACGCACATAGAACTGCAGCATCCAGTGGTAGCGCGAAGGCTCGGTGTAGAGCACCGTCCAGATCGTCGACAGGTTGGCCACGCGCACCGGCACGCCGGCCGCGGCCAGCGCCTGGTTGACGCGCGCGGCGCGGGCATTCCAGCGCTCGTCCAGTCCTTCGTACCGGGCCTGCACCTCGGGCCGGCGCAGGTGCTGCAGGAAGGCATTCATCGCCGCCATCACGTAGGGGTGCGAATTGAAGGTGCCGCGCGCGAAGCAGATGTCGGCCGGGCGGTCGTCGCGCCAGCGCTTCATCAGCTCGCGGCGGCCGCACACCACACCCACCGGCAGGCCGCCACCCAGCGTCTTGCCGTAGGTGACCAGGTCGGCCTGCACGCCGAAATACTGCTGCGCACCGCCCGGCGCCAGGCGGAAACCGACGAAGACCTCGTCGAAGATCAGCACGATGCCGTGGCGGTTGCACACCTCGCGCAGCCGCTGCAGCCACAGCGTATAGGCGCCGCGGTCGAAGCCGGCCCGGTTGCGCGTGCCCAGCAGTTGCGAGTCACCCGGCGCATTGGCGTTGGGGTGCAGCGCCTGCAGCGGGTTGACCAGCACGCAGGCGATGTCGCGCCGCGTGGCCAGCACCTGCAGGCTGCGTTCGTCCATGTCGCGCAGGGTGTAGGTCTCGCGCGGCGGCAGCGGGTTGCCGGGGCCGGGCTGCACGTCCTCCCACCAGCCATGGTAGGCGCCGCAGAAGCGCACCAGGTGCGTGCGCCGCGTGTGGTAGCGCGCCAGCCGCACGGCCTGCATCACCGCCTCGGTGCCCGACATGTGGAAGCTGACCTCGTGCAGTCCCGAGAGCGCGCGCAGCCGCTCGACGTTGTCGAGCACGCAGGGGTGGTAGGCGCCCAGCACCGGGCCCAGCGGCCGCGCCACGGCCTCGGCCTCGGCGATCAGGTGCTTGTAGACGTCGTAGCCGAAGAGGTTGACGCCATAGCTGCCGGTGAGGTCGTACAGCCGGTTGCCGTCGAGGTCGATCACCTGCGGGCCCTCGCTGGCCTGCACGAAGGCGCCGACCGCCAGCCGCTCGCGCAGGTAGGGGCTGTACTGGAAGGGCACGCGGTAGCGGCCGGTGAACTGCAGGTCCGACAGCGTCTCGCGCGCCAGCCGGGTCATCGCGATGCTGCGCGGAAAACGTTCGTCGTACAGCGCCACCAGCGCGGCAAAGCCGGCGCGCCGGTGGGCGACGATGTCCGGCGGTGCGCCGTCGGACGCGAAGAAGCGCGCCTCGTCGTAGGCATAGCCCGGCAGCCATGCGGCCAGCCGCTTGGCGATGCGCGAGTGTCCCGCCAGCGAGCGGTGCTTGGCGCGCGAGAGCTGCAGCCGCCGCCGCAGCCGCGGCAGCGCCACGGCCAGTGCGCCCAGGGCGGCGGCCGCGAAGGTGATCGTCTGTTCCATGACCGCAAGGTCTAACCGCCGGCCGTGACACCCCCATGAACCCCGTGACGAAGCCGACCGACCAACCCCCCGCCTCCCGCCTGGGCGCACTGCGCCGCCTCGTGATGCACGAGGACCTCAACTTCCTGCTCACCAACCGCGTGCCGCGCATCGCGCTCACGCGCTTCATGGGCTGGTACAGCCAGATCCGCAGCCCGCTGCTGACGCGCCTGTCGATCGCGGTCTGGCGGCTGTTTGCCGACCTCGACCTCCGTGATGCACGGCCGCGGCGTTATGCCAGCCTGCACGAGTGCTTCGTCCGCGAGCTCGAGCCCGGCGCCCGCCCCATCGACCCCGACCCCGATGTGCTGGCCAGCCCCTGCGACGCCATCGTCGGCGCCTGCGGCACGGTCGAGGGCACGCAGGTCTTCCAGGCCAAGGGCTTCCCGTACCGGCTGGGCGACCTCTTCGGGCCCAGCCAGGACACGACGCCCTTCCAAGGCGGCCTGTATGTGACGCTGCGGCTGACCTCGGCGATGTACCACCGCTTTCACGCGCCGCACGACCTGCGGCTGCAGCACGTGACCCACCTCGCCGGCGACACCTGGAACGTCAATCCGATCGCGCTGGCGCGCGTGCAGCGGCTGTTCTGCCGCAACGAACGCGCCGTGCTGCGTGGCCGGCTCGAGCGCGGCGGCCATGCGATCGCCCTGGTGCCGGTGGCGGCCATCCTGGTGGCCAGCCTGCGGCTGCATGCGCTGGACCTGCTGCTGCACCGGCGCTGGCCGGGCCCGCACGAACTGCCCTGCGATGCGCACCTGGCCAAGGGCCAGGAGATGGGCTGGTTCCAGCATGGCTCGACCATCATCGTCTTCGTGCCCGCGGGCTTTGCGCTGGCACCGGGCATCGAGGCCGGTGCGCGCATCCGCATGGGACAGGCCCTGATGCGGCTGCCGGCCGGTTCATGACCATGAGCTTGCGGCCTGGGCGCCACGGGGTGTCATCGAAGTGACCCGTGAGGGTCATGGCCCCGACATGTGCCCTGCCGAGCATGCCGGGCCATGGAGCCTGTCGTCGATCTGGTCTATTTCAATGCGGGTGGTGGCCACCGCGCCGCGGCGCTGGCGCTGCAGGACATGCTGCAGCGCCAGCAGCGCCGCTGGCAGGTGCGGCTGGTCAATCTGGCCGCAGTGCTGGACCGCGACGACCACTTCCGCCGGTTGACCGGCCTGGCGCCGGAGGACCTGTACAACCGCCGACTGGCGCGTGGCTGGACACGCGGGCTGGCACGCGAGCTCAAGCTGCTGCAGGGCGCCATCCGGCTGCTGCACGGCCCCTTGTGTCGACGGCTGCAGGCGCACTGGCTGGCCACGCAGCCCGACCTGGTGGTGTCGCTGATCCCCAATTTCAACCGTTCGATCGGCGAGTCGCTGGCCGCCGCCAGGCCCGACGTGCCCTTCGCGACCGTCATCACCGACCTCGCCGACCTGCCGCCGCACTTCTGGATCGAGCCCACCGTCGAACAGCATGTCGTCTGCGGCACGCCGCAGGCCCGGCAGCAGGCGCTGGCGCTGGGCGTGCCGCTCGAGCGGGTGTCGCTGGTCTCGGGCATGCTGCTGCGTCCGGCCTTCTACGCGTTGCCGCCACTGGATCGCGGTCCGGAACGCGCCGCGCTCGGGCTCGACCCGGCGCGCCCCACCGCTGCCGTGATGTATGGCGGCCAGGGTTCGATGGAGATGCTGCGCATCGCCCGGTCGCTGCCCGATCTGCAGCTGATCCTGTTCACGGGCCACAACGTCGAGCTGGCGCGCCGGCTGCGCCAGCTCGACGCCTCGGCACCCCGGCTGGTGCTGGGCTTCACCAGCGAGGTGCCGCGCCTGCTGCGCCTGGCGGACTGCTTCATCGGCAAGCCCGGCCCCGGCTGTCTGAGCGAGGCGCTGCACCTGGGCCTGCCCGTGATCACCTTCGACAACGCCCACACCCTGCCGCAGGAGCGCTTCAACACCCGCTGGGTGCGCGAGCTGGGCGTCGGCCTGGTGCTGCGCTCGCTGGCGGAGCTGCCGGCCGCTGCCGACCTGCTGATCGGCCGCCTGGATGAATTCCGCGATCGCGTGCGCTGGCTCGACAACAACGCCATCCACGAAGTGCCCGAGCTGATGGCCGCCCTGCTGCAGGCTGCCGCGACGCGGCCGCAGCCGGCACCGAAGCGTCTCTCGAGCCCCGGGGTGCAGGCATGAAAGTCTGTGTTGTCGGTGCCGGCTATGTCGGCCTGGTGACGGCGGCTTGCCTGTCGGAGATGGGCAACGGCGTCGTCTGCCTGGATGTCGACGCCGGGCGCGTGGCGCGACTGCAGGCCGGCGAGATGCCGATCCACGAGCCCGGCCTGGCCGAATTGGTGGCGCGCAACGCCGCTGCGCAGCGCCTGCAGTTCACCACCGATGCCGCCGCTGCGGTGGCGCACGGCACCATCGTCTTCATTGCCGTCGGCACGCCGGCGGCCGAGGATGGCTCGGCCGACCTCGACCATGTGCTGGCCGCCGCGGCCACCGTCGGCTGCCACATGCACGACTACAAGGTCATCGTCGACAAGAGCACCGTGCCCGTGGGAACGGCCGAGCGCGTGCGGGCCGCAGTGGCCACCGAACTGCGGCGGCGCGGCTCGGTGCTGCCCTATGCGGTGGTGTCGAACCCCGAATTCCTGAAGGAAGGCGCGGCCATCGACGACTTCATGCGCCCCGACCGCGTGATCGTCGGCAGCAACGACGAGCAGGCCACGCTGCTGATGCGCGCGCTCTACGCGCCCTTCCTGCGCAACCGTGACCGCCTGCTGATCATGGACGTGAAGAGCGCCGAGCTGAGCAAATATGTCGCCAATGCGATGCTGGCCACGCGCATCAGCTTCATGAACGAGATGGCGCTGCTGGCCGAAGCGCTGGGCGCCGACATCGAGCAGGTGCGGCTGGGCGTCGGCAGCGACCCGCGCATCGGCACCCACTTCCTGTATGCCGGCTGTGGCTGGGGTGGATCGTGCCTGCCCAAGGACGTGCGCGCGCTGCGCCACATGGGCCAGCAGCAGGGGCTGCCGCTGCACATCCTGGGCGCGGTGCAGGCCGTCAATCTGCGCCAGCGCCGGCCGCTGGTGGACCGTGTGGTGGCGCGCTTCGGCGCCGACCTGCGCGGCCATGTCTTCGGCCTCTGGGGCCTGGCCTTCAAGCCCGGCACCGACGACCTGCGCGAGGCACCGAGCCTGGTGCTGATCGAGCAGCTGCTCGAGCGCGGCGCGCGCATCCAGGCCTTCGACCCGGTGGCCATGCCGGGTGTCGCCGCGCACTTTGCCGGTCGCGACGGGCTGTCGCTGGTGACCGACCCGCTGGCGGCAGCCGAGGGTGCGAGCGCGCTGCTGATCGTCACCGAGTGGCGGGAATTCCGCAGCCCCGACTTCGACGCCTTGCGACGGGCACTGCGCGCGCCGGTGGTCATCGATGGCCGCAACCTGTACGACCCGGCGCTGATGCAGGCGCAGGGTTTCGACTATGTCGGCATCGGTCGTGGCCAGGCCTTGCCGGGCGGGTGCGAGCCGGCGGCCGTCGACGCGCTGGCCGCCTGAAGCGGCCGTCGACGCGTCGCTCAGTCGCTCAGTCGCTCAGGCGTCGGCTTCCTGCGCTGCCTTTACCGTGGCCGGTCGGGCAGCCACCGTCGCGACGCGGCGCACGCGCCCCGGCAGCGGCTGGTGGACGACGCTGCGGTCGATGATCTCGAGGCGTCCGTCGTCATGCTCCACCAGCGCCGTCAGGCTCTCGACCCAGTCACCGTCGTTGCAGTAGAGCACGCCGTCGATGTCACGCATCTCGGCGTGGTGGATGTGGCCGCAGACGACGCCGGCTGCACCGCGCTTCCTGGCCTCGCGCGCGACCGCGGTCTCGAAGTCGCCGACATAGATGACCGCGCGCTTGACCTTGAACTTGGAGGTAGCGGCTCAGGCTCCAGTACGGCAAGCCCAGGCGTGCCCGCGCGCTGTTGAACCAATGGTTGACCTTGAGCACGAATTCGTAGGCGCGGTCACCCAGGTAGGCCAGCCAGCGCGCGCACTGGATCACGCCGTCGAAATGGTCGCCGTGCGTGACCCACAGCCGGCGCCCGTCGGCGGTGACGTGCATGGCGTCTTCCACCACGTCCACGCCGCCGAAATTGTGCGTCACGTACCTGCGCGCGAATTCATCGTGGTTGCCGGGCACGAAGATCACGCGCGTGCCCTTGCGGGCCTTGCGCAGCAGCTTCTGCACGACGTCGTTGTGCGCCTGCGGCCAGTACCACGATCGCCGCAGCTGCCAGCCGTCGATGATGTCGCCCACGAGGTAGAGCGTCTCGCACTCGGTATCGCGCAGAAAGGCCAGCAGCGCATCGGCGCGACAGCCCGGGGTGCCCAGGTGCAGGTCGGAGATGAAGACGGTGCGCACGCGCAGCCGGGTGGCGGGATCGGGGGTGCCCAGGGCATCCCCATCGGACGATCGGTCGGTCACTGGCTGCATGGACCCCGATGGTTGGGCATGGTCATGACGGGGGTGTGACCCGCGATGGCGCCGGCCCCGGGTGGCCAGCCGGCAGATGCCAGGCCTTGAGCGCGCGCAGCAGTGGCCGCTTCTTGGCCTGGTGCGACTGCATGCGCCGCAGGATGTCGTCCAGCGTGCGCATCGCGTCCACGATGTGCGGCCCCTTGTTGAGCATCACGCACTCGGCGCGGCCGCCCATCGCGGCATCGGTGATCTCCGCACGCGACGGCAGGCCGGTGCTGGCCAGCGTCTCGAGCACCTGGGTCGCCCACACCACCGGCAGATGCGCTGCCTCGCAGGCCCACAGGATCTCTTCCTGCACCTCGGCCAGGCGCTCGTAGCCGCACTCCACGGCGAGGTCGCCGCGCGCGATCATCACGCCGGCAGCCGGCCCGGCCAGGGCCGCCAGCAGCATCTGCGGCAGCTGCTCGAAGCCGCGGCGGGTCTCGATCTTCAGGATCACGCCGAGATCACCCGCCCCGCGTGCCGCCAGCTGCTCGCGCAGCGTGCGGATGTCCGCCGCCGACTGGGCGAAGGACAGGCCCACCAGGTCGGCATGGCGTGCGACCGCATCCAGGTCCTGCAGGTCCTGGGCCGTCAGCGCGGGCAGCTCGAGATCGGTATCCGGCAGGTTGATGCCCTTGTCCGCACGCAGCTTCTCGCCGCCCTCGCGGGCGTCGGTGATCTCGACCACGACGCGCCGCGCGCTGCAGCGGCGGACGATGCCGCCGATGTGTCCGTCGTCGAACCAGATGCGCTGGCCCTTGCGCACCTGGGCCAGCGCCTCGGGCAGCGTGCAGCCGATGGTCGCTCGCGCCGGGCCGCGGCCGGCGGGGCGCTGCACGGCGTCCGGCCCCGGCTCGCCGGGCACCAGATCCAGCAGGTCGCCGCGGAACAGGTGCAACTCGCCCGGCCGCTCGGGAATCCGGCTCAGCCGCGTCTCGCGCAAGGCCTGGGTGCGGCGGTGCAAGCGCAGCGGGTCTCGGGCGTCAGGTACAGCGTGTGGTCGCACTCGACCAGCAGACCGGCGTCGGTGCGCTCGACCACGCGCAGGCGGCGGCGGGCACCGCGAGCGTCGGTGACATCGAGGCGGTCGCCGGCGCGGATCCGTGACAGCCATGCCGGGTCCACCCCCAGCGATGTCGCGGCACCCTCGATCGCCAGCTGTGCATCGTGCGCCTGCAGCCCGAAACGCAGCGGCGCGATCGTGCGGCCGCACGCGTCGCGCTGCGGCTTGAAGCGCATCACCCGCGGACCGGCAGGCAGTGCTGCGGTGCGCAGCTTGGGCCCGCCCAGGTCCATCAGCACCCGCACCGGGCGGTGGGCCCTGTGCGCCGCCTGCCGCACGGCCGCGGCCATGGCCGCCCATTGCAGCGGCCCGTCGTGCGCGCAGTTGATGCGTGCCACGTCCATGCCGGCGCACACCAGGCTGGCGACCAGGGCCGCATCGTGCGCCGCGGCGCTGGGCAGCGTGACCATCATGCGCACGCTGCGCCCGGCGGGCGGCGGGCCGAAGAGGTCGGTCGCGTGGCGGCTCAGCAGCGACGCGCCGTGACCGAATCCTGCCGGCTCCTGGCGCGACAGCGGTGACCACGGGCGTCCGGCCAGGCGATGCAGGATGCCCAGCACCTTGTCGACATTGGCCAGCACATGGGTCTCGGCCCGACCCAGCGAGGACACGCCCATGCGGGCCAGCCGGTCCTGCAGCTGCCGCAGGTCCATCCTGCGCATGGCCAGGTAATGCACCAGGTTGACCGCGCTGGCGCGGTGCGCGCTCGCCACATCGCACAGCGGCCCCTTCAGCTGCGACTCGCTTTCGATCAGGGCCTGGCGCAGGGCCCACAGGTCACGCATCAGGGCCTCGGCCGCTTCGACGTCCCAGCCGGTGTCGTCCGGCCACGGCTGCTGTTGGCGCTTGTTCATGATCGCTGCCAGTCTGTGCAGGCCTTGTGGCAATGCCGTGACGGTGCGGCAAGACCTGCGGCCTGTTTGCGCGCGATCAACTCCGGCAGCGCGGTTGCAGGAATGCCCGCGCCGACGCACCGCGGTGCGCCACCGCGGGCGGCGCGTCGGTCACACGCCTGCCACGAAGCGGCGTTAGTTTGGCAAGGGCCATGCGGAGAAAATCATGCTCGTCTTCCTGAACATCGATTGCCTCGTCCGCCAGGTGTCTGCTGCCGCCGGCACGGCTGCAGGCGAGCCGCTCGGCGTGCCCGCATTCGAGTCGGTGCTCGACGCCTGGCCGCGATTGCGACTCGTCATCACGAGTGACTGCCGGTACCGGATGACGATCGAGCAGTGGCGATGTCCCGAAGCCTGTTGAACGCGGCCGGATGACGGTTCCTCATTCGTAATGCTACGCGGCCTTGCGTTCGGCTTCGGCGACGCTGGCGGACTTGGCTTTCAATGCAGCCAACAGAGTCTTCATGTCGCGGTGCCCGCGCAGCTTTCGGAAGCGCCCCTTGGCATCACTCAATGCGCCTGCGATCCAGCGCAGCGTCATCTGCCCGTCCTTCCAGCGCTTGACGTTGCGCGTGAAGTGCGCGATCGACCCGTTCAGGTTCTCGATCGGGTTGGTCGTGCGCAGCGTGCGGTACAGCGCCCCGGTGATGCCCAGCGCCTGTACTGTCAAGGTCTCCTCCAGCCCCTCGCGCAGGCTGGCCGCAGCGCCGGGATGCTTGGCGTTCAGCGAGGCCGCCAGTCGCTGCAGTTGCTTCTTGGCCAACTCGGAGTTGGCGCCGTTCCAGGCGTCCCGCATGGCACGGCCCACGCTGGCGTGCAGTTCCGGCGGCAGGTGCTCGATCACGTTGCGCCGCTTGTGCTCCTGGCAGCGCTGGATGAGGGCCAGGGCGCCGAAGCATTCGACGATGGCCTTGCGCAGGGCCTTGCCGCCGTCGATCACCCACAGCCTCGCGCGGTCGGCATCGAGCCCCTATCGACCAGGTCACTGAGCAGCGAGCGCACGACGCGGCTGGCCTCGGTGGAGCCCTCGCGCAGCCCCAGGACGTGCTTGTTGCCCTTGGCGTCGATGCCCAGCGCCACCAGGATGACGCGGTCGCGGAAGTGGATGCCGTCGATCATCACGACCGGCAAGTCCAGCTCCTTGATCGAGGCCGACAGCCACTCGTGCAGTTGCGCCTGGCTCAGCGCCACCCAGCGCCGCGACACCGAGCTCTTGGACACCGACAGCGGCTCGTCGGGCTCCGGCAGCTTGTCCAGGGTGCCGGCATAGCGGCGCGTGGACACCCCGGCCGCCAGCGAGGCCATGGTGGCCATGTCCAGCGGATCCGTGTTGGCCGCCCATGCGAACGTGGGCAACTCGAGTTCACCGTCCGCCAGGCTGCGTGCCCGCGGCTTGGTCACGGCGATGCGCTGGCCACCCAGCACGACGCTGGATCGTGTCGTGCCGCCACGCACCGCCTTGCGGCCGGCGTCAGGCACGTTCTTGGCGCCACACAAGGCCACGCGGTCGGCCTCCATCATGGCCGCCAGGACCTGCTTGCCGGCGTTCACACATAGACCGTAGAACGCCTGCTGCACGTCGCGCAGCACGCCTTGTACGTTCAACGACAGCTGCACTTGCGCAGCCGGAACTGCCCGCAAATCGGGCTTCGTGCGAGACTTCATTTCGGTGGTTCCTTTCATTGCTTGCTAGGGCACCTGGATGTTCGCATCCAGGCGAAAGGAACCGCCACCCTCAGCTCACCGGTTCAGCAGATTCTGGGACATCGCCCGAGCAGTTGCGAGCGCAGTTTGCTCCGCCCTACCGCCCGCGGGTGATCGCCACCACCTTGCTGTACGGCGCCCTTGCGACGCACACGGCGCTGACGCGTGAGCAGGAGATCCTGGACTGGCTGCGCCATGCCGATGCCCTGCACGCCGACTGGCTGGCGCTGGACGATCGCGGCGCCGACTTTCAGGCCCATGCCGACCGCCTGCTTGGCTGCGTGCGCTTCGACCGGCCGACGCTCGAGCTGCTGCACGCCCGGCTGCTGCAACGCCTCGTCCCCCCGCAAGGCGGGTTGCCGCCGCGGCGGGACCCCGGCCTTGGCCCCGGGCCCGTTGCGCCGCCGGGGCCTGACGACCGCCGCACCGCCTGCTACGCCGAGAGGCCCGACACGCGCAGCAGCAGCCACGCCGGCAGGCCCAGGTAGAGCAGCCCGAGCGCGCCGCGTTCGAGACCACGGCGCAGCGGCACCGCCTGCCCGGGGCGCAGCAGCGCAGCCGGCAGCGCGGTGGCCTCGATGACCACCCGCAGCAAGGCCGCGAGCAGCAGCACGCCGATGGCCCAGGCCGACCACCAGATCGCAAACGCCTGCAGGTAGGCCTGCAGGCCGAAGGCCAGGTATTCGCCCACGCCGCTGCCGTAGGCGATGTGCTGGTGCAGGTGGAAGGCCGGCAGGGCCAGCAGCAGCGGCAACGCCCCGAATTTGGCCAGCGGGTGGCCCAGGCGACCCGGGCGCACCGCCTCGCGCGCCCGCGCGTACGCGTGTCGCGGCGGTGGCGCCGGCCCGCCGGCTGCCGCCACCGCACGCGCCAGGGCACCGGTGTCGCGCACCGCCACGCCGAAGGGCCAGGGCTGGCCGCTGGCGAGTTGCACCGTCACGCCGGCACCCGGCAAGGGCCAGCGCCAGGGTTGCAGACCGGCCAGTTGCTGCAGCGGCAGTTCCAGGCGCTGCCGGCCGCGCGTGAAGACGAGGGCGCCCTGCCCGATCGACACCTGCGACCGGTAGGCGGCCAGCAAGCAGGCGGCGGCGGCTTCCGGCGCCAGCACGAGCGCACCGGCGATCCGCATCTGCGCCAGCGTCTGGGTGCGCAAGGCCTCGTCGAGCAGCAGCGCCACGCCCAGGCCCAGCAGGCTGGCACGCGCCAGCACGCGCAGCGCCGCGGCGGTCCACCGCGCCGCGGGTGGCAGCAAGGCCACCGGGGCGGGCAGCGCCGCGGCTTCGTCCGCCGGGGCCGACGCCTTGCCGGCCGTGGCCAGTGCGCGCAGCGCCGGCGCCGCGCCCAGCAGCAGCACCAGCAGCACCAGCGCCGCCGGGCCGACCCAGTCGCCCCAGGCCACCGCCAGCGTGCGTGGCGGCTGCGGCACCGGCAGGGCGCCGACGACCAGGCTGCGCTCGTTCATCAGCGCGCCGGCCCGTACCGCGCCGGTGGCATCGATCACCGCGCTGAAGCCGTTGGTGGTGACGCGGAATTGCGGCAGCCGCGTCTCGATGCTGCGGAAAGCCGCCACCGCCTGGTGCAGCTCGGCGCCCAGCGGATGCTCGCTGAACCAGGCGTCGTTGGACATCGTCAGCAGCGCGCGTGCGCCCAGCCGCGCGGCGGCGATGGCCAGCCCGGGATCGACGGCATCGCGGCAGATCAGCGGCTGCACCGGCAGTTCGCGGCCGTCGCGCAGGCGCAACGGCAGCACGCGCGCGCCGGTGCCCGGCTGCCAGTGGCCGACCCAGGGCAGCCAGCGGCGCAGGTTCGGGCCGTCCAGCCAGGCCGGCACCTGCTCGGTCAGCGGAAAGAGCCGCGTCTTGCGGTAGAAGCCCACCAGGCCGCGGCCAGGCTCGACCACCACGGCTGCGTTGTACTCGCCCTCGCCATCGCTGTCGTAGGTGCCGAAGACGAAGGGCACCCGTGCGGCGTCGACGATGGCGAGGATCTCGCGGTCGAAGGCGGCGCCGGCCTCGCTCTTGGGGCGGCCGAAGGTGGTGGGATAGATGGTCTCCGACCACAGCACGGCGTCGGCGCCCTGGCGTTCGATGGCGTCGTAGCTCATCGCGAAGTGGGTGTCCAGCAGCTCGCGCACCACCTCGTGGCTGCCCTGCGCCTGCCGTCGCGCCTCGAGGTCGGCGATATTGGCCTGGATCAGCCCGATGCGCAGCGGTGGGTCCTGCGCCGCCACGGGGCGGCCGAGCACCGCCTGTCCGTAGGCCGCCAGCAGCAGTGGTGGCAGCACGGCCAGTGCCAGCGGCGCGGCCAGGGCTCGCGCGCCGCGGCTGCGGCCGGCCAGCGCCGCGTTCAGCGCCTCGTTGACCAGCAGCAGCACCACGGTGAGGCCCACGGCGCCGCCCAGGTCGGCGCCCTGGCGCAGCCACACGGATGGATAGAGGCCGTGGCCCAGGGTGTCGCCCAGCGGCTTGAGCAGCAGCCATTCGGTGCCCACCCAGGCCGCGGCACCGGCCAGCGCGCCTGCCAGCGGGCCTTGCCGCAGGCGCACGGCACGGCGCAGCAGCGCGAAGGCCAGCAGTTGCGGCTGCAGCAGGGGCGCGAAGACCAGCAGCAAGGCCATGCCGGCGACCGGCCCCAGCTGCGTGAAGCGGCCGATCGCGAAGCCGAACCAGTAGAAGCCGGCCAGCACGAGGGCCAGCGTCATCGCATAGGCGACGAGCAGGGTGCCGGCCAGCGAGCGCCTGCGGTCCAGCAGCCACAGCCACGGCAGCAGGGCCACGAAGCCGAGCGGCCAGCCCGGCCCGCCGCGCGCATAACCGGCCAGCAGCAGCGCGCCGGCGACGAGCGCGAGCAAGCTTGCCGGCCAGGGCGCCGCGACGCGGGACGGATCGGGCTTCAGCGCCTCGGGCTCCCGGGATCGGCAGGCGGTGGCAGGGTGATCAGCCGGATCGGCAGACCGGGCGGTGCCAGTTCCGCCGGCACCACACGCTCAGGCGGCGTCGCCAGCGACCGTCCGGCAGCGACGGGCGGCGGCTGGTCGGGGTCGAACATCAGGATGGCCTCGATGGGCTGCCCGTCGTCGGTGGCCTGGTGGTGGCGCAGGTAGCCGGGCGGCAGCTCGAAGGACTCCGGCACCGCCAGCCCGATCAGCGGGGGGCGGGTTCCCGGCGGATTGAAGGCGCCCAGGCCGGTGCGGATGCCGCGCTGGTGCAGCCCCTCGATCACCTGGTTCATCGTCGGCACCGGCCCCGGCGGGATATGGGCGGCCAGGTCGTCGCTCGCCTCAGGGGCCGGGGGCGGCGCCGTGCGCGCCACGGTGGGCGGCGCCGGCGCCGCAACCCCTGCCGCCGAGGCCGGGTTCGCCGGCAGCGCAGCCACACTGGCACGGGCCGGCGGCGCGGCGGCCATCGATACCGGCGGGGGCGGTACGGCCTCGTCGGGCGAAGATCCGAGCAGCAGCCATGCCGCCCCCCCCAGCGTGGCCAGCGCCAGCAGCAGGTAGCGCCACGCCGGACGCCAGGAACCGCCGGCCGGGTCGCGCGGCGGGTTCACCGTCTGGCCCGACGGTCACGGCGCCATCGGGTTGGACGTGGACAGGCGCCAGCCCATGCGCTCGTGGCCATAGCGGTTCCAGATCGGGTTCTTGCCGCCGCTGATGGTGCTGTAGCGCGGCGCGCCCGAGCCGGTCGAGCCGCCGAACAGGCCGGCGGTGACGGTGCCGCCGGTATAGGTCGGGTGCACGTCGTCGGACTGGATGTAGTCGTAGCTGCTGCTGGCAGACACCAGGTGCGCATTGGCGTCGCGGATGGTGGCGCGCAGCGTCGAGGTGATGCGCGTCACGTAGTTGGACTCGCTCTCGCCTGCCGTGTAGCGCAGCGCCTCGGAATCGACGAGGCCGTCACCGTTGCGGTCGTAGTCGGCCCCATGTAGTCGGCGAAGCTGTCGGCACACTGGAAGCCCTTGAGCCGGGCGTATTCGCACATCCAGTAGTTGATGCGCGCCAGCGAGGGCAGAAACTTGTCCTGCAGGTTGACGGTGGCGCCGGTGCCCGGGTCGCGGCAGCTGCTCTGCACGTTGTCGGCCGCGTAGCCGGGGTAGAACAGGTTGGAGATGACCTTCAGCTTGACGCCCGCGTAGGCATTGACGTTGATGTAGTCCATCGCCGCCGCCACGTAGGTCTTGCAGTTGGCCTCTGCGGTGGCGAGCACGCCGTAGTTGCAGGTGCCGGTCTGCTCCTTGAGGGCGCTGCGCGCCTGCAGGCCGTCGTTGCCGCACATCTCGAAGGTGACCACCCGCGTGTTGCTGCTCCCGGGCCACGGCGCCCGACTTGGCGCGGCGCACGCTCTCGACATCGGCATTCCACTGCGCCGACAGGTATTCGGCGTCCACCGTCGGCGCGGCAAAGCGGGCGGCGTTGGAGATCGAACCGTTGTAGCCGGCGTAGATCGAGTCGCCATAGGCCACGATGCGGTATTTGGTCGTCGTTCCGGGACGGTCGATGGTCCAGGAGACGTTCTGGTTCAGCGTGCTGGCGGCGGCCTGGCCACCCAGCACCAGCAGGGCCAGGGCCGGCAGCAGGCGGCACACGGCGCGACCGAATCGGCAGGCGGTGACAGGGCTCATCGGTGTCCTCCTAGGGTCCAAGCGGACCACGGCTCAGCGTGCCGCCGCCCAAACGTGCGCTGAATACCCGTTATCCCTGCCCCGGCGGCCCCTCGGGCGTGTCGGGGATGAACTCCAGGTCCATCGCCAGCATCTTCGCGCGCGTCGGCCCGTGCCAGCGCGGCACTGAAGGTCTCGTTCAGCGCCGCCACCACCGCCGGCGGTATGCCCTTGGGCGCCAGCGGCAGTTGCCCGAAGCTCGCCTCGAAGCCTGCGCTGCCCGCCTCGCTCATCGTCGGCAGTTTCATGGCCACGGGCGAACGCCCGGCCGCAGTGACCGCCAGGCCGATCAGCTTGCCGCGCTTGACATGCGCCACCGCCGTCGGCTTGGCCAGGAAGCCGCAGTGCACCGAGCCGCCGATCAGGTCCTGCAGGGCTGCAGCGGGCCCCTTGCAGGGGCGGATCTGGTCGATCGACTGACGCACGTCGGGGGTCAGGGGCATGGCATCCTTAGAGTTCAGCGCGCGGGATACCCGCGCCGGCCATGGCCTTCTCCAAGGCTTTGTCCAGCGTGGCCAGGGGCAAGGTGCGTCGCAGCGCGAGTTCCAGATAGGCGGCGTCGTAGGCACTCAGGCCATGGCGGGCGGCCAGCGCATCCAGCGTGGTCATCGCCACCGGCTCGCGGTCGACGCGCAGGCGAAGGGCCTGTGCATGAACCACCAGTTCCTGCCGCTTGGCCGCCGAGATGCGCCGGCGCCGCTGGGCGCTGAGCATCAAGTTGCCCACCTCCAGCAGCCACAGCGCCGGCACCCAGACCTCGCCCTCGGCCGTGGCCTGCAAGGCGGCCTCGGTGTAGGGCGTGGCTTCGTCAGGCAGGAACCAGGCGGCGCTGACAGATGCGTCCACGACGAGGGCGACGCTCAACGCCGGCCCTCGGCGATGAGGTCACGCGCCTTGAGACCGCCCAGGCTGACGCCCTGACGCGCGGCAAGCAGGCCAGCCACGGCGTCGCGCGCGGCGCTGGCGCTGTCTTGCCCAGTGGGCAAGGCCAGTTGCGCGACGACCTTCCCCCGGCGCGTGATGGCGATGACTTCGCCGCGCTGCACGCGCTCGATCAACTCCGACCGGCGGTTCTTGGCTTCGTACAGGGCGACTTCGGTCATGCGGGGTTCCTCGGTTGGCCCAGGTGCGCATTCCATCTGGCTAGCCAGCCAGATTCAAGCGCCGCCGGGCCTCGGTTGCAAGACCCTGGCCTCAGTGCCTGGAGTCGCCGAAACCCGGGCGGTCGGGCCGCCGGGGTTCGCGTGGCTCGCCTTCATCGGCCAAGCCACCGAACATGTGCTCGTTCAGGCTGCCGATCACATCCGCCAGCCGCTCGGGGCGGCCGAAGACGCGCACGGCCTGCGCCAGGCCGCCGAGCTGCGAGAAGGGATGGAAGGCGAACTGGTCGAGCGAAAACTCGGCGTCGGGGCCGGTGCAGTGGTCGGCATTCGCGCGGAACTGGTGAGCGTGAGGCGCGCTTCTCGATCGATCGAGGAGCAACTGGGCCTTCTCTCTCGCGGCGACCCGCACAAAGCAGGCCATCGTGGTGCCCAGCAAGGCGGCGGCCTTTGCCACGATGGCCTTCTCGTCGGCATCCATCTTGAGATCGAAACGAGCAGCGGTGCTCATGCGCAGCTCGAAACCAAGGGCCAGCGGTTTGGCCGACTTGAAAACAGTGACCGTCGCTTCAGCCCCGCAGCGACTTCCAGCGCCACCTCCGGCGCCGAGGACACGATCTTGAGCAGCGCCGCCGCCGGACCCGTGGGGTTGCGCCGGTGCTGCTCCCAGTTCTGCAGCGTCTTCCCGCTCACCCGCATGAGCTTGGCAAAGTCGCCTTGCGACAAACCCGTCTGCTCTCTCACGGCCTTGGCGTCCGGGGGCCGTCACCTCGAAACGCCGGGACGGTTTGGCACGCCCTTGGCGATGGCCTTGGCTTCCTCGAGGCTGCCCACAAGTTCTTCAAACAGCGTCTTGTCCATGTTCAAAGCTCCTTGACCAGCTCGCGCAAGATGGCCGTCTCCTTGTCGCTCAGGTCGTCCTTCTTGGACTTCGGATAGACGACCAGCATGTAGATCTGCTGCCGGAGCTTTATCCATTCGTCGATATCCAGGCATCGCCGACGTGCATCCATGCCCGCACTTGCGGCTGCATCCCCCACGGCCATGACGGCCTTGTGGCACAGGTACCTTGTCCGGCGGGTGGTCAGGTGCGCCGCGCAGCCTTTCGGCACGATGCGGGTTGGCACTCACCGGCTGCGGTCGCACACCTGGGCGCCCTCGACTCGCTGCCCCACTGAATGATAGCACTGGTGCTATCATTTCTCATGGTCACGGTCGTGCTGGATACCAACGTGCTGGTCGCCGCGCTCTTGCGAGGCGGTGGCACTGGGCGAGCCGTACTGCGGGGCATGCCTGAAGGGCCAGTATCAGCCCGTGCTCGGGCCTGCATTGCTGGCCGAGTACGAAGACGTTCTGGGGCCGCTCCGGAGTCGTTCGCCGACTCCGTGCTGTCGACCAAGGAACGTGGCGAGGTGTTCGATGGTCTGATGAACCGCTGTCGCTGGGTCGAAGTGTTCTACGCTTGGCGGCCCAATCTGCCTGATTGCGTGAGGAGCGTGACCGTCCGTTCGGCCGACGCCGACGGGAGCGTGACCGAGCACGTGACGGACCGACGCACGGTGGCGCCGCCCAAAGGCGGCGGCCTCAGGCGCTGGTGTTGCGGAACACCGCGACGGCATAGCGCACGGCCTTGCCGGAGCGCCATGCCCAGCCCTGACATCGCTCGACCCAACCCCAGCGCCGCCGCTGAGGCCCGCGCGCAGCCCGCGGGCGTCGTCGCCAAGCCCTGGCCCCCCCCCACGGCCGGGGCCGAACCGACGAGGCCGGCTTGCGCCGCCGGCGCAGCGCCGCCGAGGCGGCGGTGCGAGCCCGCTCGCCGCGGCCGACTGCGCCGGCGCCCGCGAGCTGCTGGCGAGTCCGCGCCGCCCATGAGGGCCAGCCCTCCCAACCACCGCGAGCCCGCAAGGCCCGCCAAGCCCAGCCCGATGCGCCACACCGCCGCGCTGGCGAGAAGCCGTTCATCCACCCGGCGCGACCGGCCCGACGGCCCCGCGCCGGTCCGCGCCCAGGGGCTCCACCACCCTTTGCGCCACCGCCACCAACACGCCTGGCCCCGCGGGCGCGAGTTTACGGGGCGGCCGCAGCCGCCCGACACCGCCGCCGTCGCGACGCCGCCGCAGAGCCAAGCCACGAGACCGTGCGCGACCGCCCGCCACACGCCGCCCGATACCCCGCGCGCCCACGCGGACGGCCACCGCAACCCGGCACCACCCCGGCCCCCCACGACCGCCGCCACGCTGGCGCCCGCGAACCAGCGGCCCTCCAACGACGCGCCGCGCCAGCCTGTGCGCCTGCCCGCCTGACGCCGCGCCAGCGCACCGGCGGGCCACCAGACGGCACCACACCACTCGAGGCGACCACGCCAGCGCGCACCCGGGCTGGCTGAGGCACGCGTCACCGACGCCTGGGAGGGCGGCACCCGGCCAACGCGTGGCAGCCAGCCCGCACCGCGCGCGCACCAGGGACGCGAGCCCGCGGCGCAGGCCACAGGACGCCCGAGCGGCTATCCACGGGGCACCGGCACGGCCCGAACACGGCCCGTCCCACTCTGCAGCGCTCCCCCCAGCACGGCACCGCAGCCTGGGCCTCACCAGGCCACACTACGGCCCGGGCGGCTGGAGGCGGCCGCACGCTGGCCCTGGAGCCGCGCGGGCACCACCGCCAGCGACACCCGGCCAGGCGCGCCGTCCGCAGCGACCCAGGGGTGGCCCCACACGCGGGGCGGCGAATTACCACCGACACCACCAGGCGCCGGGCACCGCCGACAGCACCGACCGCACGTGGATCCACCAGAGATGAACCCCCGGCCCGCGCCCGGGGCATGGCCAGCGCCGTCGAAGAACAACTCCAGCACCGCCAGCACGCCTTGAGCTCGAGGAGCGGCTGGCCTATGGTCGATCAGAGGTGCACCAGCCGCCGACACGCCAGCGGCGCGCGCGGGCGCGGCTAAGTACCCGCAGGCGCATCGAGGACGTGGCGCCCACCGGGCGCGGCCGAGCGGCCCGCATGAGCCGGCGCGCGCGCTGGGCGAGGACGGCAGGCAACCCATCACCGGCCACCGGTTGGCAGCGGCGCTCGCGCGGCGCAAAGCCCGCCGGCGCGGGCAACGGCGCGACCGCGCCCGGCTGCCCTGCGCCCCCCCGTTCACGCGCTCTGGCGGCGGGCGCACCGCTTCACGACGGGCGCTGCGCGCGGGCCACCCGGCCGACCTGATGGGGGCGACGCCGCGCAGGCACGCGCGCCACCACACACCAGCCACCCCTGGGCACGGCGCCGCGCGACGCGCCAGCCGATCCCGACCGGCGCCGCGCAGCCCCCGGCGTGAGGGCCGCCCGCAGCAGGCGGGCGCCACGCCAACGCCCCAGCCCTACCACGCGGCGCAGCCCCAGCCAGGCCCGGGCCGACGACGCCGGCGCACCATGGCCGATGGCCCCCCCACGCCCACCACACCCTGCCCACATCCACAGGACCCCACCACAGATGGAGACGCACCCCCCCGCCCACTCAGCCCCCATCCCCAGAGGCCGCCCCACCCCCCCCCAACCCCGCACCCAGCACCGACCCCCGCCTCCCAAATCATCGGTCACGTTCGCCGAAATGCGCACCTGATGAGGCCGACAACCACCTGATCGAGTTGGCAGTGGCCGCACAGGCCGATGCCATCGTGACGCGCAATCTGCGGGATGTTGCGCGCGGCGAACTGAAGTTCCCGATGCTGCGGGTGTTGACGCCCGAGCAATGCCTGGAGGCCTTTCCATGTCCACCTTGACGATTCGTTTGCCGGATGACAAGCACGAGCGCCTGAAGGCACTCGCGAAGTCGAACTCGATCAGCATCAACAAGCTGATGGACGAGTTGGCTACGGTGGCGCTCGCCAATTACGACGCCCGCGTGCGCTTCGAAACCCGCGCGGCGCGTGGCAACCCCAAGCGCGCACTGGCATTGCTTGACAAGGCGGATCGCGCCGAGTGAGCCGAGGGGGCCCCTCGTCGTTTCGTGTGGAACCCAACAGTCAGAATCGCTGGTCGTCGTCGAGCCCGGTGGGCATGTGGGCAGGCTGCATTTGAGCCTGTCCACATGTCCACGGGGCGGCTGCCAGGAGCATGGAAATGAGCGTTGGAGTGGAGGCGCTGTTCACCAGCGCGTTGGGCCTGCAGCCACCGTGGGTGGTTGAGGATGTCAAGCTGGATGTGTCCAAGAAGCGCATCGACTTCGAGGTCAGCTGCTCCGGCGCGTTGCTGACCTGCCCGGCCTGCGGCACGGCCTCGCAACCGGTGCACGATCGGCTGCGCCGCAAGTGGCGGCACCTGGACTTCTTCCAGTTCGAGGCCTGGTTGCATGCCGACGTGCCGCGCGTGGCCTGCGGCAGTTGCGGCAAGACCACCCAGCTCGGCGTGCCCTGGGCGCGACCAGGCTCGGGCTTCACGGCCGCGTTCGAGGCCCTGGCGCTGGCCCCTGTGCCGCGAGCTGCCGGTGAGCCAGGCCGCAGCGCTGCTGCGCTGCAAGGACAAGCAGCTGTGGCGGCGTATCGAGTTCTACGTCGATCAGGCGCGCGCCGTGGAGAGCTTCCAGGGTGTGCAGATCGTGGGTATCGACGAGACCAGCCTGCGCCGTGGCCAGAACTACATCACCGTCGTGCACGACCTGGACGCCAAGCGGCTGCTGTTCGCCACCGAGGGTCGAGACCACCAGACGGTGGTGGACTTCGCGGCGGACCTCAAGGCCCACGGTGGCGACCCGGCTGAAGTGCGCCACGTCTGCATGGACATGAGCGCGGCCTACGCCAAGGGCGCGGCACAGGCGATGCCGGCGGCGGCCATCAGCTACGACCGCTTCCACGTCATCGCCATGGCCATCCAGGCGATGGACGACGTGCGGCGCGAGGAGTTGCGCACCGAGCCCGAGGAGGTGGCCAAGGCGCTGCTGGGCGCGGATCCCAAGACGCGGCGCAACCTGCTGTGGGGGATGCGCAAGAACCCCAGCGGCTGGAGCGTGGCGCAGACCACCGCGATGCACTGGCTGCAGCGCTCGGCGCTGAAGAGCGCGCGGGCCTGGCGGCTGCGCATGGCGCTGCGCGAGGTCTACGCGCGAGCCCGCCAGCACAACAGCGCCGAGCAAGCGGCCAGCGATCTGATGGCCTGGACGAGCTGGGCCAGGCGCTGTCGGCTGGAGCCGTTCAAGAAGCTGGCCGCGACGATCAAAGAACGCTTCGACGCGGTCGTGCGCGGCATGCTCGACCACCGCAGCAACGCCTTCGTCGAGTCGATGAACGGGCAGCTTCAGCAGGCCAAGCGGGCGGCACGCGGCTACCGCACGGCGAAGAACTTCATCGCCATCGCCTACTTGCGGCTGTCACGCCTGAAGAACCTGCCGGATCATCCGTTCAGCGCCGCCGCGACCGTCAGATAAAGCTGTCGCGTTCCACACGAAACGGCATAGAGCCGCCGAGGGCATCGCCGTCACAGCCGAACCGATCCACGATGATCTGACGATCCAGGATACGGCGGATCTGCTGAAGATTTCGCGCCTACAGGTGATCAAGCTGATTGAGACCGGGGCTCTTCACGTCCATCGGACCGGCGAGCACAAGCGCGTGCGTCTCGCAGATCAGATGCGCTTCAAGGCCGTTCAGGATCGCGCAAGCAGCGAAGCGATGGCGGAACTGGCCAGGCAAGGGCAGGAACGAGCCTGTCCTGAATTTTGTGTGCGAGGCATAGCATGACCAGACGGAGCATGTATGCCAAGCAGGAAGACGGCCGTCGACGCTGCTCGTCAGACTCGACGTCACGCAACCCTCGAGCTGGGCTGCCGCCGTGTAGGAGACGGTGAGCCGCTTCGGCCGGCTGGATCTGCTGGTGAACAACGCTGGCGTCACGTCGCCGACGCGCCGCCCCGTCGACGAGCTCTCGCCGGAGGAATGGCGCCGGGTGCATGCGGTGAACCTCGACGGCACCTTCTTCGGCATCCAGGCTGCGCTGCGGGTGATGAAGGGCTCGCCGCGCGGGGGGTCGATCGTGAACATCGACTCGATCTCCAGTTTCACGTCGATCGAGAACCACGAGGCCTACTCGACCAGCAAGAGCGCCGTGCGTGGGCTGACACGCCACGCGGCGCTGAGCTGCGCCAAGCTCGGGTACCGGGTGCGCGTCAATGCCGTGCATCCCGGCGTCGTCTGGACGCCTCTGTTCGCGCAGAAGTGGAGCGAAAGGTTCGGTTCGGAGGAGAAGGCCAGGGAATACCAGCGCAGTCTCACGCCATCGGGCGACGCGGTCGAGACGTCCGACATCGCCAGCGCGGTAGCGTTCCTGGGCTCCGACGACGCCCGCATGGTGACCGGAAGCGAACTTGTCGTGGATGCCGGCGCAACCTTGGAATTCGGTTGAGTGGTTGTGTTCCAGCGTAAGGTGTCAGTCCACGGCCCGAAGAGAGCTGCGATGTGCGGCACCCATCGAGCCGCAGCGGGTGGCCGCCACCTCCAAGTGGAGGAATTTGGGCCGTTTCTGGCCCCGTCTCCCGTCAATTTCTCCTCCAAAATGGCGGGATTTCGTGGTCGACCGTGAAACGAGCTGAAAAGCAAAAGCCCCTGATTTCTTCAATGAAATCAGGGCCTTGCGGGACGTCATGCGACGTCTTGGGACGGGCTCACATGTGCTCGATCACAACATGGAAACCGCGTCCAAGTACTTGTCGCACAACGTTCCGCGCCCTTGGAGGTCTGCTCGTTTCCCAATCCGTTTCCCACTGGAAACGAGCAGTCTCACGCCGGTTCAGAACGTCTCACGCCAGACCTCGACCGCTGAACTCTAGCAGTTGGCCGGTTCTCTCTGCGTGCACGCGACGCTGCTCCCGGCGCTTGGCAACTGCCGCCCGTGCACTTCGGCCAAGTGATGGATCTGGTCCGCCAGGTACTGCAGCGCCCTCCTCCGCTCATCCGTCAGTTCGTGATGGTGGTACGCGGCCGCCGTGGGGTTGCGCTCCTTGTGGGCCAACAGCAGTTCGACCACGTCGCGACTGAAGCCGTGCTCACGCAGCAGCGTTGCGCCAGTCGCGCGCAGGCCGTGCGGAGCGAAGTCGTCGACGCCGAAGTCGAGCCGCTTGAAGAGGTGGTTCAACGTAACGTCCGCAATCGGAACCGAACGCCGGCACAGCGATGGGAAGACGTAGCCCTCGGCCATGCCGGTGACCTCTTGCAGCAGTTGCAGCAGCTCGACCGCCTGGCGCGGCAGGTACACACGGTGAGGACGCTTCATCTTCATGCGCACGGCCGGAATCTCCCAGACGGCTCGCTCGAGGTCGAACTCAGCCCACTGGGCACGCAGGACCTCGGACTTGCGGCACATGCTGTAGGCGAGCAACTTCGCCGCAGCGATCGTGACGAAGCGAGCGCCCTGCTTCTCGATGGCACACCAGAACGCGCCAAGTTCTGACTCCCGAAGGTATCGATAGTGCTTTGCTGGCGGCACCTGCACCATGCCGCGCAGCGGCAGCGCCGGGTTGACTTCGACGATGAGCTTCTGGATCGCGTAGTTGTAGATCTGCTGGACGATCACCCGCACGCCCTCGGCGGTATTCGGCGCCAGGGTCAACGGCTCGATGACACGAAGCACGTCCACCGGCCGCGCGCTCCCGAGCGGCTTCGTACCGATCAACGGCCAGACGAAGCGCTCCAGTCTCGACGAGATCTGCGCGCGGTAGGTCGCCGATCTCGTCGTCATGCGTTCCTCAACCCAGCGTTTCGAGAACGCTTCGAAATCGTCGGCGCGACGCCTGAACATCGACGACAGATCGCGTCGCTCGCTTACCTGTTGCCGTCGGGCGACGGCAGGGTCGAGTCCCCGCTCGAGCATCGAGCGGTAGCGCTGATGCTGGTCCCGCGCATCTGCAATCCCGATCTCGGGAAACGTGCCGATGCCCACGTCGCACCGCACGCCGGCGTAGCGGTACTGATAGCGCCAGGATTTGGTGCCACCGGGTGACACGACCAGGTGCAGGCCTGCGCCGTCGGTCAGCTTGTAGGGTCTCGTCCTGGGCAGGGCATTGGTGATCTGGATGGGGGTCAGTGCGTAGTTCTGGTGTCGCATCGGTGAACGGTCGATCATGAGTTTTGGAGCCTCAGTGTTCGGGTCACCCAACGAGACATCGCCCGCTCCTCATGCGGCCTGCGCCGGCGTGGGCAGCTTGAGAAACAAGCTGCATTTATATACAGTACGTTCGTCGCAAGCTACAGATTGGACAAGGCGATGAGCAAGCCACAGGACCGCACTGTCTCTCGAAGGACCGATGGCACATGGCAGAACAAGAGGCAAGACGCGGAACGCGCCTCCTCGATCCACACCACCCAAGCCAAGGCCGAGGAGGCAGCCCGGCGGATGCTGGGCAACCAGGGTGGAGGCGAACTGACGACGATGGGCGTCAAGGGCAAGATCGTCAGCAAGGACACGATCAAGCCCGGCAACGATCCCATCCCGCCGCACGACACCGAGCACTGACTCGCAACGACGCGCGGCGCCCGGCCATCAACCGGGCTCGCGTGCCGCTCTTTTCCTCAAGGCGGCGTCTGAGACTGGCGATAGGCACTTCCGGAGGTGCGCCATTTCGTTTGTTGCGATTTTCGTTTGTTTCGATTAATATCGCGGCATCGAACCCCGAACCGGATCACGCCATGACCCACGCCGCCACCCTGGAAACCACGCTGCCCGTCGAGCGCGAGGTCGCAGCGGCCGTGGAGAGCCAGCGTGCGCTGGCTGCCTACTTGACCACGCAGTTCGAGACCCAGCGCATCCAGATCTTCGACGCGAAGAACCAGGCCCATCAGGTCGAGCTGCCCACGTCCGCGCTGCGCTTGCTGGTCGACATCTTGTCGGAGCTTGCCGAGGGCAACGCGGTCAAGGTCGTGCCGATCCACGCCGAGCTGACGACGCAGGAGGCCGCCGACATGCTGAACGTGTCGCGCCCTCATCTCGTCAAGCTGCTGGAGGGCGGTGCCCTGCCGTTCCACAAGACCGGCAAGCACCGGCGCATCCGCTTCGCTGACCTGATGAGCTTCAAGGCCGCGCAGGATCGTGCGAGCGCTCAGGCGATGGAGGAACTCGCGAAGCAGGCCCAGGAGCTTCAGCTGGGCTACGAATGAGGAGTTCGCCGTTCACCGCGGTCTACGACGCCTGCGTGCTGTACCCGGCACCGCTGCGCGACTTCCTGATGTGGCTCGGCTTGTCCGGACGTTTTCGCGCGCGCTGGAGTGCCCGCATCCACGACGAGTGGAAGCACAACCTGTTGCAGAACCGGCCGGACCTTACGGCCGGGCAACTCGATCGGACCTCGGACCTGATGGACCGTGCGATCCCAGGCGCGCTGGTGACCGGGCACGAAAGTCTGATTGACAGCCTGGTCCTTCCCGACCCGGATGACCGGCACGTCCTCGCGGCCGCGATCCGCTGCCACGCCAGCGTGATCGTGACGTTCAACGAACGTGACTTCCCGGCCGACGTGCTGGAGTCGTTCGGGCTCGAAGCTCAGCACCCGGACCTGTTCGTCGAGAACCTCTTCGATCTCGACCAGGCCGCGGTGGTCGCCGCTGCACAGCGGCAGCGACAGCAGTTGAAGAACCCGCCGATCGATGTTGATCGTTATCTCGACATCCTGCTTCGGCAGGGCCTCACGCAGACCGTGAAGGGTCTCGCCGGGTTTCGAGGCGTCCTGTGAACAGCGGCGAAGGCCTCACCGGGACTGAACGACACGGCTGAGCGACCTCGATGCAATTCTTCTCCCCGCCCCGCGAGAATTTCTTCCGTCCGCTCACGCACGACAACCGCGAGCTGTGCGCCGCCGTGCTGCGCGCGCTGCACGAGCGGGTCCATGGGGCCAACGCCGACTACGCGGAGACCTTGACCCGCGACGTGGTGATCGAGGTTGTGCTGCGCGCCCTAAATGTCGCCCACTAGCGGAACTACCTATCTAGTCCTATAGAGGTCTAGATATAGTCTGGGCATGACAGCAAATCGCCCACGCCTGAGCCTGGTCCAGCCCGAACCCGGTCAGAGTCGCTATGGCGCCCTGGCCGCCGCCCTCCGCCAGCGCGTCATCGACGGAGAGTGGCCCGTCGGCACCGCGCTTCCAGCCGAGACCAACCTGGCCGCCGAGCACGGCGTGGCTCTGGGCACGATGCGACGCGCGCTCGAATTGCTGGTCGAGCAAGGATTGATCGAACGCCAGCATGGTCGAGGGACGTTCGTCCGCGGCGGGTTGTCGGGCGCGCCGATGCTGCGCTTCTTCCGGTTCGGTGCCGGCGACGGCGAAGTGCCGCAATCGCGCATCCTGGCGCGTCAGTCCGTCGTCGCCTCCGCGGACGTTGCGCGACGATTGGGCATCGCCCGCGGCGAACCGGTCCTGCGCCTGCAGCGGCTGCGGTCGCTGGGCGGACAGCCACGCCTGTTCGAGGAGATCTGGCTGCCCCTTCCGCTCTTCGACACCTTGGTCGGGCTCGCGCTGGCCGACTGGGGGGATCTGCTCTACCCGTTCTTCGTCGAGCGCTGCGGCGTGGCCGTGACCCGCGCCACCGACGAGGTCGGCTTTGCCCCTCTCACCGCGCCCCAGGCCCGTGCACTCGAGCTCTCCGCCGGCCATCCCGGCGTCACCGTCACGCGGCAGGCCTACGACTTGGCCGGCCGTTGTGTCGAACTGCGGGTCACGCGTGGCGACGCGTTCGCCTTTCACTACAGCGTCACGATCACCTGAGGAACCACCCGATGACTTCTCCGCACCCGACCCGCCGCCAGTTCCTGAGCGCTTCGGCAGCCTCTGCCGCCAGCTTGTCCTTCCCGGCCTTCGCAGCCGGCGACATCGGCGGCGGCAAGGCCGTCACCCTGGTCGTCTCCTATCCCGCCGGCGGCGGGGCCGACGCGATGGCGCGGCTGATCGCGCCGAAGCTGGCCGAAGCACTCGGGCAGCCGGTGATCGTCGACAACAAGCCGGGCGGAAGCGGCACGATCGCCGCCGGCCAGGTGGCGCGCGCCGCGCCGGACGGCACGACGCTACTGCTTGACGCATCGTCGTTTGCGGTCAATCCTGCGTTGTTCCAGAAACTGCCCTACGACAACGAGAAGTCCTTCGTTCCCATCGCCGTCCTGGCGCAGTTTCCGAACGTCCTGGTTTGCACGCCGAGCTTCGAGGCCAGGACGGTTTGCAGATGTGCTGCGCTTGGCGCGTGCCAAGCCGGACACGCTGGCCTACGCGTCGTCGGGCAACGGCTCCGCCCAGCACCTGGCTGGCGCGCTGTTCGAGCAACTGGCCAAGGTTGATCTGACCCACGTACCGTACCGCGGCGGCGGGCCGGCGATGAACGACGTGATGGGCGGGCAGGTGCCGCTGTTCTTCGCCAATGTTGCCTCCGGCCTGGGCCAGATCCAGTCGGGCCGCCTGCGTCCGCTCGCGGTTACCGCCGCGACACGCTGCCGCGCCCTGCCCGATGTGCAGACGATGGCAGAAGCGGGAGTGCCCGGTCACGAGGTTCTTGAATGGAACCCGATCCTGGCACCGGCCGGCATCACGCCCGCCGTGCGTGACAAGCTCGTCGCCGCAGTGGCACGCGCGATGGGCGATGCCGAAGTGCTGGGCCGCGTGCGAGCACTGGGCGGCGATGTATTCACGGGCCATCCGGCGCAGTTCCTGAAAGCCCAGCAGACACTCTGGGTGCGCGTGATCAAGGAACGGGGCATCACCCGTGAGTGAGTCGGTCGAAGGCGGCTGGGACTGCCATGTCCACGTCTTCGACGCATCGCTGGCGTCGCACAGCGGCCACTACCGGCCGGTCGATCGGCCGCTGGCCCAGATCGAGGTGGTCGCACGGGCCCATGGCATCGGGCGTCTCGTGCTCGTGCAGCCCAGCGTGTACGGCACCGACAACTCGCTGATGCTGCGCGCACTCGCGCTCGAGCCGGGTCGCCACCGAGGCGTGGTCGTTGTCGACGACGCCATCACCGACGCCGAACTGGACGCGATGCATGCCCATGGCGTGCGCGGCGTGCGGTTCAATCTCGTCTCGCCGGTCGGCGAGAGCGCGACGCCGGCGCGACGCTTCGCCGCGCTTGCGCCGCGCCTGCGCCAGCGGGGTTGGCATGTGCAGTGGTACGCGAGCGCTGCCGAGTTGCCGGCCGTCGCCGAGTTGCACCGTGACAGCGGCCTGACCTGCGTGCTCGACCATCTGGCCGGCTTCGGGACAAGTGTGGCGACCGATGACCCAGCCTGGCAGGCCGCCGAGGCGCTTGCCGCGCAAGGAGCCTGGCTCAAGCTGTCCGGCTGGTACCGGCTCGACCCGCAGGCGCCTTACACGGATCTCGTGCCGCAGATCCGCCGACTGGCCGCGTTGTTCGGCGCGCGCATGGTCTGGGGCTCGGACTGGCCGCACACGATGTTCGCGCCCGACGCGATGCCTTCCTACGACTCCACCTGGATGCCAGTCGTCGAGGCGATCGGCCGCGATGTCGCCGAGGCGCTGCGGCGGCGCGAGCCGGAGATCTACCAGTAGGAGTAGGCGAGGCCGATCCTGCACTACCGGCATGTGCCTACTCGAGCTTGATGGCAGCAACCTTGACGATCCGGAGGCCCGGTCGAACTCCGTCCTCAGCAGGCTGGCGAAGCCGGCGGATGTCTGCTGCGCCGCCGCGGCCGCCTCGAAGCCCAATGCCAGTCGCGGAGCGGATACGGTGCACGTCGGCTGAGGCTGCTGCCACGATGTCCTGTGCTGATGCCGAAATGGCGCCCAGAGGGGCGCCGTTTCGCATTGAGGAGTCAAGTCCGGTGGAGGAAAGTTCTCTTCACCCGACGCTCATAACCCTCACCGCAATCCACCAAGATCCCCTGCCCCACCACTGATCCCCGCGTCACCACGACAGCGACGCAGGACCTCAGCGAATCAGATCAAGGACCTATGCGACGCAGTGAGACGCACTGGGACGCAGTGATCAGCTCATTTGGTCGATCACTCTAGACTGCTGCCGCGCTCGCTGTCGGGCCGCATGACGCTGATCCTCGTGCTGGGCCTGCTGGCGGCCCAGGTCGCCAGTCTGCTGCTGCACCTGCAGGAGCGTGCGGCCATGGTCGCTGCCGGCCACGCGCACCCCGGATTGCCGGCCTTCGATGCGCTGCCCTTGCGATTCATGTGGCATGTCTCGCTGACACTGACCGCGGTGATCGTGGTGTCCTTGATCGCCGTGCGCTGGGCGACCAAGCCGCTGCAGCAGATGGCCACGGCCGCGACGGCCTTCGCGCACGACCTGGACGCGCCGCCGCTCGAGGCGAGCGGACCAATCGAGGTGCGACACGCAGCCGAGGCGTTCAATTTCATGCAGCAGCGGTTGAGACGACTGGTGGTCGAGCGCAGTCGCGCGCTGGCGGCAGTCTCCCATGACCTGCGCACGCCGCTCACGCGCATGCGCTTGCGCGCCGTAACCGGTAAGCCACCGGCGTCCTTCCCCTGCGCTTGATCGGTTTCGACAATCCCTCACATCGACATGACGTGAGGAGACGGCGATGGGTGAACAGCGGCGGCGGCGACTGGACACACGCAGCTGGCGCGAGGTGATGCTGCGCTTCGGCGAAGCCGACATGACGGTCAGCGCGTTCTGTGCCCGTGAGGGGCTGAGCACGAGCAGCTTCTACCGCTGGCGCGAACGACTCGGCTCGGTCGGCGACGCGGGAGGTGCTGCACTGCCCCGCGGTGGGCGATCGCAGCTGGCCGTGCGGCCTCGCGCCGCAGGCTTCATCGACCTGGGACACCTGGCCACGCCGCCGCGTGATGCCGGTGCCGGCGTGGAGCTGCGCCTGGACCTCGGTGGTGGCGTCGTGCTGCAGATCGTGAGGCGGTGATGTTCTTCCCCGAGTCCCGCGTGCGCGTGTACCTGTATGGCCAGGCGGTGGACATGCGCAAGTCCTTCGACGGCCTGTACGCCGTGGCACGCGCAGCCTTCCCCCAGGACCCGACCGGCGGGGACCTGTACGTCTTCGTCAACCGCAGCGGCCGGCAGATCAAGGTGCTGTACTTCGACCGCAGCGGCTGGTGCGTGTGGGCCAAGCGGCTGGAGGCCGGGCAGTTCATCGGCGACTGGTCGCAGGCGCGCACGCGCGAGATCGACTGCACGCAGCTCAAATTGCTGCTCGAAGGCATCGAGCCGCGCCGTTATCTCAAGCGCTATCGACATGGCAGTTCACGCGATCAGCGGCACGAACATCAATTCGTCGATTCCGACGGCGCGCCCCGCAAGGAAGGCAATTCGGATCACTCCCGTGGTGCGCAGTTCGGGGCTTGCGTAGCATGACCCGCCATGTCAAACGCAGTGCTCACGCGCATGCCCGATGCGGCGGAACTGGCCGCCATGGACATGCAGCACGTGGCGCAACTGCTGCGCGCGCAAGCCGCACAGATCGAGGGGCTGCGCGCCCAGATCGAATGGTTCCGGCGCCAGATCTTCGGCCAAAAGAGCGAGCGCTACGCGCCGCTGCCCGACGCGCAGCAACTGCATCTGGGTCAAGTGCTGGGCGAGCCGATGCCGGTGGAGCCGGCAACGCCCGCGCTCGAGCAGGACGTGCCCGCGCACAAGCGACGCCGTGCCCGCAGCGACTTCATCGACGACGCCGCCAGCGTACCGTTCTTCGACGAGGCCCGGGTGCCGGTGGTCAGCATCGAGGTGCCCAACCCCGAAGTGCAGGGCCTGAGCGCCGAGCAGTTCACCGCGCAGTACGAGATCGTCGGCCAGAAGGTCAGCCACCGCCTGGCGCAGCGCCCGGGCGCCTACGTGGTGCTGAAGTACGTACGACCGGTGATCAAGCGCCGCGACACCCAAACCCTGCACTGCCCGCCGGCGCCGGTGGGCGTCATCGAGCAGCCGCGCCGACGTGAGCTTCATCGCCGGCGTGATGGTCGACAAGTTCCAGTGGCATCTGCCGCTGTACCGCCAGCACCAGCGGCTGACCGAAGCCGGCTTCAAGCTCAGCCGGCCCTGGTTGACGCAGCTGGTGGCTCAAGGCGCGCAGTTGCTGGAGCCGATCTACGACGCGCAGCTCGAATCGATCCGGCGCAGCCGCGTCAAGGCGGTGGACGAAACACCGATCAAGGCCGGCCGGGCCGGACCGGGCAAGATGAAGGCGGGCTACTTCTGGCCGGTGTACGGCGAGCTGGGCGAGGTGTGCTTCCCGTTCTTCGAGTCGCGCCAGCACGCCTGCGTGAAGGAACTGCTGGGCGACAAGGCGCAGCCGGGCGCGGTGCTGCTCAGCGACGGCTATGCGGCCTACAGCCGCTACGCCGAAGCCACCGGCGTGACGCACGCGCAGTGCTGGGCGCACACACGGCGCGGCTTCTTCGAGGCGCTGAATGCCGAGCCGCAAGCGGCCGATCAGGCGCTGAAGATGATCGGCCTGGTCTACGAGGTCGAGGCCGTCATCGGCCACAAGGGCTTGAGCGGCGAGAGCAAGCGGCTGCACCGGCTGGAGCACGCCAAGCCGCTGGTCGAGCAGTTCTTCGCCTGGGTCGACGAGCAGCTCGCGCGCCAGGGCCTGCTGCCGAGCAACAAGCTGACCCAGGCGCTGGCCTATGCGCGCGAACGCAAGGCGCAGTTGATGGTGTTCCTGGGCGACGAGGACGTGCCGATGGACACGAACCACCTGGAGCGGGCGTTGCGGCCGATCCCGCTGGGCCGCAAGAACTGGCTGTTCTGCTGGACGGAGGTCGGCGCCAAGCATGCCGGCATCGTGCAAAGCCTGATCACGACATGCAGGCTGCACGGCATCGAGCCGTACACGTACTTCGTCGATGTCCTGCAGCGCGTGGGCCAGCATCCGGCCAGCCGCGTGGCCGAACTCACGCCACGGCTGTGGAAGCAGCACTTCGCCGAGCAGCCGCTGCGCTCGGACTTGCACGGGATCGGCTGACAGGCAAGAACGCCGGCTGGTTACCGCTTACGCCAGAGCCGTGGATGGTTGCCGCAGCGTTGAAGATGCCGAACAGGCTGTCGGCGTTCTGGTAGGCGTAGATCTCCCACATGCGTCGCTCCAGGGGGAGCGTGGATCCTGAAGCGATGTGACGATGGCGTCGGCCAGGAACGACCTCAAAAGCACCGGGATATCGGCACTAAGGTGAACGACGGACTCCGCCGGGGCTGGCCCACCCCAACCGGCTGCACCGGTGGAGGGCCATCTTCTTGCACCCCAAGCCCGACCGAAGGGCGATGGCGAGTGCAGGGCGATGCTGGGACGGTAGAGGTCCCCATCGAGTCCTCTGCATGCCGTGCACGCCGCCCGCCAGCCCGGTTCATACCCGGCTTGGCCAGCCGGCTCCACTACGAACGCCACCGACCGGAGCAGACCACGCTGTACCGCCTGGTCCAGCAGCATGCGGCCAGCTTCATCGCCCACACCGAGGCCAGCACGGACGCCGAGTTGCCGCGGTTCATCAGGACGGGTTCGACGCCTTCCTCGAGTGCGGCATCCTGGCGCATGGATTCCTGCGGCTTACGCTGCGGCGAGTGCGGCCACGACAAGCTGCTGGCCTTCAGCTGCAAGCGCCGGGGATTCTGCCCCTCTTGCGGCGCCCGGCGCATGTCGCAGACCGCTGCGCACCTGGTCGACCACGTCATCCCGCACGTGCCGGTGCGGCAATGGGTGCTGTCGCTGCCGATCCGCTGCGCGTGCTGCTGGCCCGCGCAGCCGGAACTGGTCACGCCGGTGCTGCAGGTGGTGCAGCGTGGTCACGCGACATCTGCTGCGGCAGGCGGGGCTCAAGGCTGGCGAAGGTCACGGCGGCGCCGTCACGCTGATCCAGCGCTTTGGCTCGGCCGCCAACCTCAACATCCACCTGCACTGTCTGGTACTGGACGGGGTGTACTGCTGCGACGCCGATGGTTCGCCGGCCTTCATTGAGGCGGATGCGCCCACCGACGACGAATTGCACGCGCTGCTGCAGGCCGTCATCGCCCGGCTGATGAAGATGCTCACGCGCCGGGGCGTGCTGGTCGAAGCATGGGCCAGACCTACCTGGCCGAGCCGGATGCCGACGGCGAGGCGCGCACGCTGCGGCCGCTGCAGGCCGCGGCCATCACCTACCGAATCGCCTTCGGGCCGCGCCGCCAGGCAGAAGGTGCTGACCCTGAGAGGCGCGATGCCGCGCGAGGACTCGGCCCGCCAGCCGCTGTGCGCCGACATCGACGGATTCAGCCTGCACGCCGCGGTGCGGGTCGAAGCCCATGACCGCAAGCGGCTGGAGCAGCTGTGCCGCTACATCACCCGGCCGGCGCTTTCCGACGAACGGGTGCAGGTCAATGCCGCCGGGCAGGTCGAGCTGAAGCTGAAGACACCGTGGCGCGACGGCACGACGCATCTGGTCTTGAGCCCGCTGGAGTTCATGCAGCGGCTTGCGGCGCTGGTTCCCCGGCCGCGTCTGCATCTCATCAGGTTCCACGGCGTGCTGGCGCCCAACGCCAAGCTGCGGTCCCTGGTGGTGCCGCAAGGGCCGAGGTGGAGGAACGGGCCACCGCAGCCGTTGCCGCCAGCGAATGCGTGGTCCAGACCGAGACTAACCCGGACCGGCCGGACCGACCGCACCGAGTAGCAGGGCGCGGCTACTCAAGCGCGTGTTCGACATCGACATGCAGCACTGCCCCAACTGCGGCGCCGGGAGCTCAAGATCATCGCGGCCATCCTGGGCGACCGGTGATCGAGAAGATCTGACCCACCTGGGACTGGATCCGCAGCCGCCGCCCAGAGGCCGAGCGCGCGAGGCGCGGCAAGACTGAAGCCGCCTGAGCCGCGTCGACCGTCCCGGACACCGTACACATCACAAGGGCTGCGCAGCCTGGCGCCAGTGGCCGGTGGCGCTGCGCCCGCGTGCGGACTGGATGGCGGAAAACACAGGGTCAACCCCGAGATCAAGGCCCAACGAGCGCGAGGCGAGCCGTCAGGGGCGGGCCGAATCCAGACAAGGCAACGGCCCAGGCGCCAGTTCCAAGCCATCCAGGCAGGCATCGGCTGCCCACCCAGGGCTGAGTCGGGCTTTCCAGGCTTTTCACAGACCAGACCGTTTGAAATTCCTATGCGCGCTCGTCGTCGGACTCATCGCGCAGCGTCCCACGCATCGCAGGCACCGGGCATCGAAACCTCCTGGCATCGACTCCCATGCTGAACATGACAGAGCGGCACAGGTGCTGCAGGCAATCGGCGCCGGAGCACGCCGACCGAGTGCAACCAGTTCGAGCGACGACAGTCGCGGGACCGCGGTCGAGTCCACGTCGGTTGTCCTTCAGTCCAACGTTGCGCCCGTGAGCTTCACCAGCCCTTCGTAGCGGGCCAACTCGGAGCGCCAGAACTTCGAGAACTCGTCGGGCGAGCCGGCGCGCACCTCGGCGCCGACATCGGCCAGCCGCTTGGCAAGGTCGCCCGTCTTGAGCGCCTGGTTGATGGCCGTGTTGACCTTCGTGACCACCGCAGCGGGTGTGTTGGCCGGCGCGGCGATGCCGTACCAGGCGTTCATGACCATGCCCTTGATGCCGAGTTCGTCGAAGGTCGGCACGTCAGGCAGCGCGGGATGGCGCTTTTCGGCCGCGACGGCCAGCGCACGGATCTTGCCGCCCTTGATGTGCGGGAAGGCGCCGGTGTCGAACATGAGATCGAGTTGCCCGCCCATGACGTCGGTCAGCGCCGGGCCGCTGCCCTTGTACGGCACGTGCGTGAGGTCGATCTTGGCCACCGACTTGAACAGCTCACCCGCCAGGTGTGCCGACGCGCCGACGCCGCCCGAGCCGTAGCTCAGCTTG
>JADJYX010000027.1 GCA_016719535.1 Rubrivivax sp.
ACAGAGAACAGACTGCACATCTACAAACGGCCTTGTTGCGCATCGTGGCGCGGGCCCAGATACGAACCGCTCAGCCGGGCTCCATTCGCGGTACGGGGTTGGGCGCGATTGCCGCCCCGCACGGTTTACCGAGTTCGCCAGCTGCCGGTCTGACCTGTCAAATGCATCTTCGAGAGCACGTCTTGGCTGGAAGGAGTGACTTTTCCGTGGGGTTGATCGGGTGTCGCGACTTGCAGCGTGCGTCAGGCCACGCAGGCGGCCGAGATCGATGGTGGATCTACGACGGGTTGCCGGTCCGGCTGGTTGGCCCGGGGCTTGACGCTGACGTGTTTGGAATCGAAGCCGTCTTCGCGGGTCATTACCGCCCATAGGATTCGAGCGTTCTTGTTGGCCATGGCCACGCAGGCCTTCTGCCAACCCACGCGGGCCGTTAGCTGCACCAGCCAGCGCGAGATCGGGTCGTCGCGTTTGTCGGCGCTCATCACTGCGGCCTTGGCACCCTGGATCAGCAGCGTGCGTAGGTAGTCGTCGCCGCGCTTTGTGATGCGCCCCAGGCGGATCGTGCCGCCGCTGGAGGCCTGGCGTGGCACCACGCCCAGCCATGCACCGAACTGGTGGCCGCTTTTGAACTGCGTGAAGTCACCCACGCCGGCCGTCAGCGCTGACGCACCGAGTTCACCAATTCCGATGACCTTGGCCGCGCGCTTGGCTGCTGGGCTGGCCCGCACATGCTGACCGATCTGCCGGTCGCACCAGCGCATGTGCTCGTCGAGTTCGCGCCAGTGCTCGAAGGCGCGCTGCACCACCAGGCGCGCCGTTGTGCTGAGTTCGTTGCTCGCGTCCTCGATGATGTCGGCCAGCACGGCGCGCAAGACCTTGGGGCTCTTGCCGAACACAAGGCCGAACTCCGTCAGCACACCGCGGATCTGGTTGATGCAGGCGGTGCGCTCCTCCTTCAACCCTTCGCGTACCCGGTGCAGACTCATCACACCCTGCTGCTCGCAGGTCTTGACTTGCACGAAGCGCATGCTCGGTCGCGATGCCGCCTCGCAGATCGCAGCGGCGTCGGTGGCGTCGTTCTTGCCGCCTTTGCCTTCCATGCGATACGGGGTGACGAAGTGGGCTGCGATCAGCCGCGCGTCCAGCCCTTGCCGGATCAGCTTGCGAGCCCAGTGGTGCGCGCTCGAACAGGCTTCCATCGCCACCAGCGTGCCCGCGGGCAGTTGCGTGCACCAGGCGAAGAACTGCTCGCGCTTGAACGCCCGCGCCACCACGCGCCGGCCGGACGCATCCACTGCGTGGACCTGAATCACTTGCTTGGCGAGGTCGACACCGACCCGCGCGATCCGTGCTCCTGTAATCTCGTCCATGGGCTTCCCCTTTCCGGTTGCAGATTGAGAGTCGCAACTCAATCTTGGTGCTTCGACACCGTCGCTGGAAGGTGGGAAGTCCCTTCGTATTCGCGGTGGTGGCGTGCCACGAGGTCTACGCGGCGGCAAGTCGTACCTTGGTTCCGGGGACTGTTCCCCGGACCTCGGAGATGACCATGACACCGCTGCGCCAACGCATGATCGATGCGATGGTGTTGCGCGGCTTTGCTGCGCGCACCCAGGAGACCTACCTGTGCGCCGTCGGGCAGGCGGCCAGGCACCACCACTGCAGCCCCGCGCTGCTGACCGACGAGCAGGTTCAGGCTTACTTGCTGTACCTGTTGCAGGAACGACAGCGCTCGCGCTCCACCGTCGTAAGCGTTCCGCGAACGACACCCTTGCGCGTTTCAGCGCGGTGTGCTGACGTGGGCGCTACGCGACCACGGCGACAGGTGTCGAATTCGCCACGGCGGCATCGTCGGGTGGCCGCCAGTTGTGCGGCAGCAGCTGCGCCAGGTCGCGCTGCTTGAGCGTCGGCAGCCGCTCGAACACGTCCTTCAGGTAGGCCCAGGGATCGTGCCCGTTGAGCTTGGCCGACTCGATCAGGCTGAGCACCACCGCAGCGCGCTCGCCGGCCTGCTGTGATCCCACGAAGAGCCAGTTCTTGCGGCCGACCGCGAGCGGACGCACCGCGTTCTCCGCCGCGTTGTTGTCGATCGGGACATGCCCGTCGTCGAGGTAGCGCGTCAGTCCTCGCCAATTGCTCAACGCGTAGTCGATGGCCTTGGCCGTCACGTCGGCCCTGGCCAGCTTCTGGCGCTGCTCGCTCAGCCAGGTGTGCAAGGCCTCGGCCACCGGTTTGGCGTGTTGCTGACGCCACCGTCGCCTGGCCTGCGGTTCCAGCTCGCGAGCCTCGCGCTCGAACTCGTAGAGTTTGCCGATCAGCGCCACCGCATGGCCCGCGATCTCGCTGCCGTTGTACTGGTGTGCCTCGAACAGCTTCCTGCGCGCGTGGGCCATGCACAGCGCCGCGGTCACGCCCTGGGATTGCAGCGCGTGGTAGCCCGAGAAGTCGTCCGTCACCAAGGTCCCGGCGAAGCCTTGCAGCACCCGGCGCGCATTCTCGCCGCCGCGGCCCGTGCTGAAGTCGTACAGCACCGCGCGTCCCTTGCCATTGACGGCGACGAAGTTCGTCGTGCGGTACACCCACACATACGCGCGGCGGGTCTTGCCCTTGCCGGGTGCCAGCAGCTTGATGGGCGTCTCGTCGGCGTGGACCACGCCGTGGCCGACGATGAAGTCCTTCAGCGCCTGGGCCAGCGGCGTCAGGCGCACGCCGCAGATGCCGATCCACTGCGCCATGCTCGAGCGCGGGATGTGCACGCCCGAGCGGGCATAGATCTCGGTCTGGCGATACAGCGGCAGGTGATCGTCGTGTTTGGCCACCACCACCTGCGCCAGCAGGCCTGGCGCCGGGATGCCCTTGTCGATCATCTGTGCCGGCATCGGCGCGGCCTGAAGGGTCTGGCAGCACGCGCAGGCGTACTTGCCGCGAATGTGGCGCAGCACGAAGAACTGCGCCGGCACGCAGTCGAGTTGCTCGCTGACCTCTTGGCCGATGCGCTCGAGCGCTTGGCCGCAGGCGCAGTGGGTGGCCTCGATCTCGTGATGCCGCTCCACGCGCGGCAGGCCGGCGGGCAGCGCCTGGCGCACGGCCTGGCGCTTGGCACGCGGCGCGGCGGGCGGCTTGGCCTCGTCCCGCGCCGCCTGATCCTCCAGCGCGGTGTCGGCCACGATGGCGTCGAACAGCACGGCCTGCGTCATGCCGTCCAGGCTCTCGCTGGACGTGTCGAAGCGCCAGCGCTTCAGGCGCGCGACCTCGAAGTTCAGCGCTTCGTTCCTGGTCTTCTCGAACCTGAGCTCGGCCTGCATGCGCTCGATCAGAGCGCGAAGTTCGTGCACCGGGTCGGCAGCCGGCGCCGCGTCGTGCGGGGCATCGGTCGGCGTGCCGGAGGCTTCGAGCATGGCTGGCAGTGTCCCTCGCGCGCGTGCGCGCGCGAAGCGGGACATTCGCCAATGGACAAACGCCCAGACTTCGGCCCGGATGACGCGCTCGACGCCGGTGCATCGCGGTGGCCCTCAGACTGCCGTGATCGGCTGCGGCGGCGGGGCGCTCAGCCGCTGCCAGGGCAGCCCGGCGACGAGCCAGTCGAACTGCTCGCGGCTGAGCTGGACCTGTCCGGAGTCCTCGCGCGGCCAGGCGAAGCTGCCGGCCTGCAGCCGCCGGGTGCACAGCCACATGCCCGCGCCGTCGTAGACGAGCACCTTGAGCCGGTCGGCGCGACGGTTGGCGAAGACGTAGGCGTGGTGAGGCTGCGCACCGAGCGCGAAGCCGTGCACCACCATCGCCAGCAGCCGGTCGATGCCGCCGCGCAGGTCGCTCGCACCCAGCGCCAGCCAGATGGCTTCGATGCGGATCATCGCGTCATCGCCTGCAGCCACGCGGCCAGCGCCAAGGTATGGGCCGTCGGCCAGTGCAGGGTCACGGCGGTCGTGCCCGCGTGCAACTCGATTCGTACCGAGCCGGCCGCTGACGCCGCCGGCAGCCGCGCGGCGACAAAACCGACGGGCTTGGCAACGACGGGCGGGCTCACCCCGTCCAGCCGCGCCTGCCAGCGCCCGGCGTGTGCGCACCAACTCGCCAGCGAGCGCAGCGGCACGCCATGTTCAGCGGCCCACTGCGACGCCTTCTTGCCAGAGGCCCGATAGGCCGCCACGTGCCCCAGGTAGTCCTGCATCCGCTGTCGATCCATGTCTGCCTCGCCGCCTTCGCCGTTGCTGTGCGCACAAGGTTCCCAGCTTCACGATCGGCAGGGAAGATGGGTTGGCGGAACGCTTACCCACCGTCAACATCACCGCCTGTGCATTGCGCTTCCTGGTTTGCGATGTGCTGGGCCAGGACCAGCGTCGAGCGCAGATCCCCATGGGTCGCAACCCGCAGCGGCTGCCCGAGGTGCTGTCGCGCGCCGAGGTGGCCGCGCTGCTGGCTGCACCTTTGTCGCCAAGGCCAGGATGTTCTTGACCCTGGCCTATGCCAGTGGCCTGCGCCTGAGCGAGCTGTGCCAACTGCGCGGCTGCGACATCGACTCGGCCCCTGACCGCATGTGCATTCGCGTCATCCAGGGCAAGGGCGCTCAGGATCGCTACGCGCTGCTGACCACTGAGCTGCTCGACGACCTGCGGCTGTACTGGCGCACTTGTCGTGTCGGGGCCAAGGCCTCGGACTGGTTGTTCCCTTCGCGCTCGAACCCGGCGCGTGCCATCGATCGCGCCAGCGGCCTAGCGCTTCTACCACCTCGCGCGTGACGCCGTCGGCATCACCAAGGTCGGCGGCATCCACACCCTGAGGCATTGCTTCGCCACGCATCTGCTGGAGGCCGGCGTCGATCTGCACGGCGTGAGCAAGTTGCTCGGCCATGCCCAGCTCAGCACCACCAGCCGCTACCTGCGCATGGCTCGCCCGGCTACAGCGCCGGGGCGACGCGCTGGCCCTGCTGTCGCAGTTGCCCAAGACACCACCACCACCGCCGCCGCCGCCGCCCCTGCACTGAGCTGTCAGCGCTGTGAGCGCCACCCTGGCCGAGGTGCTGCGCACCTTCGGCCCGGCCTACCTCAACCAGCACGCCCTGAGCACGGCTCAGGCACGGGCCTGGCGGGCTATCGTCGCCTGTCGTACTCCGGCCCTGGGAGGCCAGGTGCAGCAGTGCGACCGGTGTGGGCGCGAGCAGCGGTTGTTCCATTCCTGCAGGAACCGGCACTGTCCGCAGTGCCAGAGCGGCGCGCGGGATGCCTGGCGCCAGGCACAGCTGGCCGAGTTGCTGCCCGTGCCGTACTGCCATCTCGTCTTCACGCTGCCGCACGCCCTGAATGGCCTGGCTCAGTTCCATGCCCGCTGGGTCTACCGCACCTTGATGCAGTGCGCTGCGGCCACGCTCACCGAGTTCGCCGCCAACACTCGTTGGCTGGGCGCCACGCCCGCCTTCACCTTGGTGCTGCACACCTGGACGCAGGACCTGCGGCGACACATCCACGTGCACGCGCTGATGGCCTGCGGCGGGCTGGACGATCAAGGCACAGTGGTGCGCGCCCAAGCGCAGCCCGACCTTCCTGTTCCCGGTGCATGCCTTGTCCAAGGTGCTGCGGGGCAAGTTCCTCGATGCCCTGCGGCTTGCCGGCCAAGCGGGCAAGCTGCCGCACGATCCGGCCAGCACCGATGTGGCGCGTCACGCCCGGCTCGCCCAGCTCAAGCGCCACGACTGGGTGGTCTACGCCAAGACACCCCTGGCCGGGCCCGAGGTGGTGCTGGACTATCTGTCGCGCTATACGCACCGGGTGGCCATCTCCAACGAGCGCATCGTCGGCATCGACGGCCAGGGCGTGCGTCTGCGCGTTCGCGCTGACGACCACGGCGGCAAGCGCACCGTCTTGATCGACGGTCAGGACTTCATCGCTCGCTTCTTGCAGCATGTCTTGCCGCGTGGCTTCAAGCGCATCCGTCACTACGGGCTGCTCAGCCCGGCCGTCAAGGCCCAGAAGTTGGCCGCCGCCCGCGCGGCGCTGGCCATGCCCGCGGCCAACGAGCAAGCTCGCGAGGATGCCGCCGCCTTCCTCAAGCGCGTGGCCGGCATCGACATCGCCTGCTGCCCGCACTGCAAGCTGGGCCAGTGGCGCACCACCGCGATACTGCCGCCCGAGCGCGCCGGGGAGCACGGCGCCATCGCCAACTGCCGGGGGCCGCCGTGATCCGCGGCGCACGCTTCCTCTGGACTATTGCCTGCACTCCTGGGCACGGCAACGGATGTGCTCACGCCTGCCGCCTTCTTCGCCGCCTTGTGGGCCACCACCAACATCAAGGTCGCCTCGACAACCGCCAGCGCACCCCTACCAGCCAATCCCGGCGTGCCGCCACTGCCGCCCGCAGCCGCAACGCCGTTGCCTGATTGGCCTGCTGAGCCTTACATTCCCCAACAGCCCCGCATGTCACCCCCGTGGCGGCGGTTTAGTTCAACGAGGTTTATCCGACGCCACCGGCACCGGTGCGTTTGGCCTGCTTCGGTGGGGCGTCGGATAAACGCTTTCCGCTGTAGACAGCAGTGTCCACTCCACGGCCGCCGATAAGTATATCATTGCCTGAGCCGCCATCAAAGGCGTTGGCAGCCCGCGAGTGGCTTTGGAGCATATCGCTCCCCGCTCCACCTCTGAGGACGTGGCTCCCTGAAAAGACAGTCAGCAGATCATCACCTGCTCCGCCGTCGAGTACGTCACTCCCCGATCCTCCGAACAGTGCGTCATCCCCTTCGTTCCCAGAGAGCACGTTATTGCCGCCAACGCCCCGAATAATGTCGGGTCCGCTCGTGCCTGCGAGAAACTCGTCCGCAGATGTTCCGACAATTTCGCTCTTGCCAAGGGGGAGGGGGGTCGCCGTAGCTGATCTGCAGACCAATATCGGTGATGCGCGCCTGAACAAGATCGAGGTCGTAATCGCCTTCAACGACAATTTTCGAGTCGAACTTGCCATCGACGTCCTCGTCCACCAGCACGATGATCGATCCCTTGCCTAATGCAATGCTGACCCGCTGAAGCCCGCCGACGATGATGGACTGACCTTTCTCCAGCCCTGCGGAGGTCAGCGTTCGGGCGAACGAGCCCGCTGCAACAGCCTCGTCGAAAGCTGCTTTCCCCAGAAATTCAATTCCGGTCGCCAGGGCTTCACCGCTCGTCTCGGCAAACTCAGCTAGCGTCACCCCCACATACTGCGTAGCGCTGAGCGCTCCAAGACCAGAATCAATAATTAGATTTGCAGGACCGATACTCGTATAGTACGCGGATAGAATCAACCAGTCTGGATATGGCGAGATCCCGCTATCAAGCCCGCCATCAAGGATTGGCGCCAGTGTGTTGCCGTTTTTTATTGACGAGATGATGGGGTCAAGGCCCTTACCTAGACTGCTGCTAAATTTCTCGACATAGCCTTCTACCGAAGGCAAATATTTCTCTGCCATAGAATGAGAGCTGCCAATTACGGCGGGTGTCAGGTCCGGAATGATCGATACTGTTGTTCCTTCTCGTGAGTTCGCGAGGCCATCAGTTCGCGGTACGGGATCGTTTGTACGAACAAAATTCAAAATACGATCAACGTACGTGCCTGCGTCTGCCGGCGATCCAGGCGACCCGAAGGTCACGAAATATGCATTCTCGGCAGTCTCCGTATCTTCAAGGCTCTTCGCGGTGATTTCGGTGATTATTCCTCCCAGGCTGTGTCCCGTCACGAGGAGCTGATAGCCTTGGCTATTCGACCAGTTGACGACTGAGTTAACGAACTTTAGATGCGCATCGAAGTAATCTCCCCAGCGGCCGACCTGCGACAAGATTTCAGCCATCTTTGAATCAGACCAAGTCTCGTTATTGAGCTCTTCTGAACCCGCAAAGGCCAGTACCACGGTCGGTTTTCCATCAACTTCACCAACGTATGCGTGCGCTCTGGACTCAAATACATCAAGTACTGGAACCGTTTGGATGTGACCATTCAAGCCCGAAATATCGTCGAATCCCGCAGCTGCAAGCATGTTTGCAGTCAAAGGCTTCCAGTCGATCTTTAGATGATCCGGCAGGTTAAGAACATCTGCTTTATAAGCAACCGCTGAAAGCTTGGCCAGTTCAACGAGGATGTTGCCATTGATCTTCGGTAACGCGACTGACGTTGATTCGATCGATTTGTCTTGAATCGTGAACGTTGCAGCGGCCAAAACGGTGGAAACTGGGTCGGTCGATTTGGTTTGAACGATCAATCCAAATGTTTCATCTGCTTCGGTTGAACCGTCATTCAGGATCGTCACGTCGACCGACTGGTCCGCCTCGCCCACCTTGAAGGTCAGTTGTTGATTCAACAACCCGACATAGTCACCTTGGTTGGAACTGCCGTGCACCTGCGTCGTACTGATGAACACGGTTTCCTCAGACGCCAGCCGATCACTCGGGCGAGACACGACGAAACTCGCGGGAGGCGAGCCTTCCGTGATGACACTTGAGGCGGGTGAGATCGAGTAGCTCGTTGCGTCTAAGCCCAGAGTGATCGTTCGATCCGAGAACTGCAGCTTCTCGACGTTGGTCAGGAAGACCTCGTCGTACCAATAGCGGTCGGTCGCGCCGGCCAAGCCATAGAGGCGGGTGACGCCGCTGAGGGTGGTGATGCTGAAATTGGCTGCGTCGTCGAAGAAGATGGCCGTGTCGGTGCCGGCCCCGCCATCGATGAAATCCGAGCCGCCTGCGCCGTCAATGGTGTCGTTGCCGCTGGTGCCGGTGATGGTCTCGCTATACCCATTTTTGATGATGAGGTTGTTGGGCGAGGCCGGCACGCCGAGCGTGGCATTGTTGAACTGCAGTTTTTCGACGTTGGTCAGGAAGACCTCGTCATCCCGGTAGCGGTCGGTCGCGCCGGCCAAGCCATAGAGGCGGGTGACGCCGCTGAGGGTGGTGATGCTGAAATTGGCTGCGTCGTCGAAGAAGATGGCCGTGTCGGTGCCGGCCCCGCCATCGATGAAATCCGAGCCGCCTGCGCCATCAATGGTGTCGTCGCCGCTGGTGCCGGTGAGGGATTCGGAATAGGCGTTGCCATGGATCGTCGTCATCTGGTTTCCTCCGCAGCAAACGAATTGTGGAATTCATTCTGACGTGGGGAGGACAGCGATGTCAGCCCAGCAATATCCCCACCATCCAGGTCCAAAGCGCTCGTTTCCCTTCACCCGCTCCAGCACCTGCCGCCCGCGGCTGACCGGAAAACCCCGCTCGCTTGCCGCGCCGTCCGGGGGCATCATGGGCGGGCAGCCCGCCCTCCGCTCATGACCGCCCCCATCCAGATCCTCTGCATCTCGGCCCAGCCGGCCGACCTCTGGGGTTCGCCCTACGGGCCTTTCGTGCTGCATCAGGCGGCCTCGCTGGACGAGGCGGCGCGCGACCTGCAGAGTCGCCCGCACGATGCGGTGCTGATCGACGCCCCCACGCCGGCGGCCCTGTCGGCACTGGCGGGCTGGCCCGCGCTGCTGCATGCGGTGCTCGACGCGGCGGTGGTCGTGGTCAGCCCCGAACCCGATGTGGGTGTGGTGCTGGCGCTGCTGCAGTCCGGCGTGCAGGACGTGCTGCCGCCCACCGGCAGCGCCGGCATCGCGCGTGCGCTGCGGCTGGCGATCGAGCGCAAGCGCATCGAGATGGGGCGCGCAAGGTGCATGCCACCGACCTGGCCACCGGGCTGCCCAACCACCTGCAACTGCTCGAGCACATGACACCTGGTGGCGCTGCGCGCGCGCGAGCCGGCGCCGATGGCGCTGATCGTGCTGCGCATCGAGGGCCTGGCCATGACCGAGGCCGCGCTGGGCCTGGAGTCGGCCAACGTGCTCAAGCGCAAGGTCGCGGTGCGGTTGCGATCGGCCTTGCGCGCCAGCGACGTCGTCGCCTCGCTGGGGGGTGACACCTTCGCGGTGCTGCTGGCCTGGATCGACGCCCCCGACGACGGCGAGCGCGTGGCGCGCAAGCTGGCCACCCTGCTGACGCAGCCCTTCAGCGTCACCGGGCGCGAGCGCCACGTGGCGGTGCGCGTGGGCCTGGCGTCTTTCCCCGCGCATGGCGACCGCGCCGAAGACCTGCTGCGCCGCGCGCTCGGCCAGGCGGCGCAGGTGGCCACCATGGGCGGCGGCGACCATGCCCAGGCCGCCGACCGCGGCCCGTCGGCCGCCGCCAACGACGACACCTGACTATTTCAGGATGTCGCCCAGGCAGAGGTATTTGAGCTCGACATAGTCGTCGATGCCCTGGCGCGCGCCCTCGCGTCCGAGGCCGCTCTGCTTGACGCCGCCGAAGGGCACCTCGGCGGTGGAGATGAGGCCGGTATTGATGCCGACCATGCCATATTCCAGCGCCTCGGCGACGCGGAAGATGCGGCCGACGTCGCGGCTGTAGAAATAGCTGGCGAGGCCGAATTCGGTGGCATTGGCGGCGGCGATGGCGTCGGCCTCGGTCTCGAAGCGGAAGACCGGCGCCACCGGGCCGAAGGTCTCTTCCTTCGCGCATTTCATCTCGGCGGTGACGTCGGCCAGCACCGTGGGCGTATAGAAGCGCTCACCGATGCGCGTGCCACCGACCACCACGCGCGCGCCCTTGCTCACCGCGTCGGCGACATGGCTCTCGACCTTGGCGATGGCCTGGTCGTCGATCAGCGGGCCCTGGTTGACGCCGGCCTCGAAGCCGTTGCCGACCGTGATGGTCTGGCTCTTCGCGGCCAGCTTCTCGACGAAGGCGTCGTAGACGCCGGCCTGCACGTAGAGGCGATTCGCGCACACGCAGGTCTGGCCGGCGTTGCGGTATTTGCTGACCATCGCGCCTTCGACGGCGCTGTCGAGATCGGCATCGTCGAAGACGATGAAGGGCGCATTGCCGCCGAGCTCGAGGCTGATCTTCTTGATCGTCGGCGCGCACTGCGCGGCCAGGATGCGGCCGACCTCGGTGCTGCCGGTGAACGACAGGTGACGGACGACGTCACTCGCACACAGCACCTTGCCGATCTCGATCGAGCCGGGCCCGTCGGCGGTGATGATGTTGAGCACGCCGGCCGGCATGCCGGCGCTGCGCCAGTTCGGCGGCGGCCAGTGCCGACAGCGGCGTCTGCTCGGCGGGCTTGATGATCACCGGGCAGCCGGCGGCCAGCGCCGGCGCCACCTTGCGCGTGATCATCGCGATCGGGAAGTTCCACGGCGTGATCGCCGCGCACACGCCGATCGGCTGCTTGATGACGAGGAAGCGCTTGTTGCTGTCGGTGCCGGGGATGGTCTCGCCGTAGATGCGGCGGCCTTCCTCGGCAAACCATTCCAGGAAGCTGGCGCCGTAGACCACCTCGCCGCGCGCCTCGGCCAGCGGCTTGCCCTGCTCGGCGGTCATGATGCGGGCCAGGTCGTCGGCATGCTGGATGAGCAGCGCGTACCACTTCATCAGGATCGCGTGGCGTTCCTTCGCGGTCTTGGCGCGCCAGCCGGGCCAGGCCTTGTCGGCGGCGACGATGGCATCGTGTGCGTCGGCCGGCATCAGGCTCGCCATAGGACTGGCCCGGCGTCAGCGGTGCGACCTTGACGCCCTCGGGCGTCTCCAGCGTCAGCGCGCCACCGGTCATCGGCACCACCACGTAATCGTGGCCGTGGCGGTGCCAGCCGGTCTCGGCGCCCGGGGCAAAGCGCCATTCGGTGACGATGACGCGCGGATTGTCGATCTGCACCGTGGGCACGGCCTGGGGACGCGGCATGGAGGCTCCTCCTGCAGGGGCGGTCGGTTGGGGTTTCAGCGCGCGGGCCAGCCCTGGCCGTTGGCCACCGCCTGGCGGATGGCATCGCCGTGCTCGTCGATCTGCGGCGGCGCCTGGGGTGCCATCGCGCGCTGGCCGTTGAAGCGCATCGGGTTGGCCACCAGCGGCATGCTGCGGCCCTGGCTGTCGATCAGCGGCGCCTTCATGCCGCGGTGCACCACCTGGCGGTGCTCGAAGACCTGCGGCAGCTCGAGGATGGGCGCGCAGGGCACGGCATTGGGCTCGAGCAGGTCGCACCACTGCTGCGTCGTGCGTTCCAGCATCCAGCCGGCGATGATGGGGATCAGCTGGTCGCGCTGCTCGATGCGCGCCGAATTGGTGACGAAGCGCGGGTCCTGCGCCACCTCGGGCCGGCCGGCGAGCTGGCAGAAGCGGGCGAACTGGCCATCGTTGCCCACCGCCAGCACGATGTGGCCGTCCTGCGTGGGCAGCACCTGGTAGGGCACGACATTGGCATGTGCATTGCCCATGCGCCTGGGCGTGATGCCGCCCACCAGGTGGTTGCTGGCCTGGTTGGCCAGCATCGCCACCTGCACGTCGAGCAGCGCGGCATCGATGTGGCAGCCGCGGCCGCTGTGCTCGGCCTGGCGCAGCGCCGCCAGCACGGCGGTGGTGGCATACAGGCCGGTGAACAGGTCGGCCACCGCCACGCCCACCTTCTGTGGTTCGCTGCCCGGCGTGCCGTCCTTCTCGCCGGTCACGCTCATCAGGCCGCCGGTGGCCTGGATGGCGAAGTCATAACCCGCCGCCTGCGCATACGGGCCATCCTGGCCGTAGCCGGTGACCGAGCAATAGACCAGCCGCGGGTTCAGCGCCGACAGGCTGCCATAGTCGAGCCCGTATCTGGCCAGCTGCCCGACCTTGTAGTTTTCCAGCACGACATCGGCGCCTCTGGCCAGCGTGCGCACGAAGTCGGCGCCCTCGGCGCTGGCGATGTCCACCGCCACCGAACGCTTGCCGCGGTTGCAGCTGAGGTAGTAGGCCGACATGCGCTCGGCCTTGTCGCCCCACCAGGGCGGGCCCCAGGCGCGCGTGTCGTCGCCGACCTCGGGCCGCTCGACCTTGATGACGTCGGCGCCATAGTCGGCCAGCAACTGGCCCGACCAGGGCCCGGCCAGCACGCGCGAGAGGTCGAGCACGCGCACCCCTGCCAGGGGCCTCGGGCCGCTCATCACGAGAACGCCTGGATCCCGGTGATGGCGCGCCCGAGGATCAGCGCATGGATGTCGTGCGTGCCCTCGTAGGTATTGACCACCTCAGGTTGACCAGATGGCGCGCCACGCCGAATTCGTCGCTGATGCCGTTGCCGCCCATCATGTCGCGGGCAAGGCGGGCGATGTCGAGCGCCTTGCCGCAGCTGTTGCGCTTCATGATGCTGGTGATCTCCACCGCGGCGATGCCCTCGTCCTTCATGCGCCCCAGGCGCAGCACGCCCTGCAGCCCGAGCGTGATCTCGGTCAGCATGTCGGCGAGCTTCTTCTGCACCAGCTGGTTGGCCGCCAGCGGGCGGCCGAACTGGATGCGGTCCAGCGTGTACTGGCGCGCGCGGTGCAAGCAGTCCTCGGCCGCACCCAGCGCACCCCAGGCGATGCCGTAGCGCGCGCTGTTTAGGCAGGTGAACGGGCCCTTCAGGCCGCGCACCTCGGGGAAGGCGTTTTCCTCCGGGCAGAAGACGTTGTCCATCACGATCTCGCCGGTGATGGACGCACGCAGGCCGACCTTGCCGTGGATGGCCGGCGCACTCAGGCCCTTCCAGCCCTTTTCCAGCACGAAGCCACGGATCTGCCCGCCGTCGTCCTTGGCCCAGACGACGAAGACATCGGCGATCGGGCTGTTGCTGATCCACATCTTGCTGCCCGACAGCGCATAGCCGCCGTCGACCTTCTTGGCGCGCGTGATCATGCTGCCGGGGTCGGAGCCATGGTTGGGCTCGGTCAGGCCGAAGCAGCCGATCCACTCGCCGCTGGCCAGCCTGGGCAGATATTTGCGCTTGGTGGCCTCGTTGCCGAACTCGTTGATCGGCACCATCACCAGCGAGGACTGCACGCTCATCATCGAGCGGTAGCCCGAATCTACGCGCTCGACCTCGCGCGCGATCAGGCCATAGCAGACATAGTTCAGGCCGGCGCCGCCATAGGCCTCGGGGATGGTCGGGCCCAGCAGGCCGAGTTCGCCCATCTCGCGAAAGATGGCGGGGTCGGTCTGCTCGTGGCGGAAGGCCTGCTGCACGCGCGGCGCCAGCTTCTCCTGGCAGTAGGCGGCGGCGGCTTGCGCACGGCGCGCTCGTCGTCGCTGAGCTGCTGGTCGAGCAGCAGCGGGTCATCCCATTGAGCGGGCCTTCGTGTTCGAAGAAGTCATCTCGTGCTCCAGGCGGTGTCCATACGACTCGCATTTTCAAACGCATCGCGGTGGGCAGCAAACGCTATTCTTGCACTCCAGAATTCTGCAAACCCACTTCGAAACCCATCAAACCCCATGCGCCGCCGCCTTCCGTCGACCGCCGCGCTCGCCGCCTTCGAGGCCGCGGCCCGGCATGCGGTTATACCGGCGCGGCCGACGAACTGGCCGTCACGCAGAGCGCGGTCTGTCGCCAGATTGCAGCGCTGGAGGCCTTCGTCGGTGTCAAGCTGTTTCGGCGCGGGCGCCGTGGCGTGCTGCTCACCGAGGCCGGGCAGGCCTACGGCCGCGTCGTGCGCGAGCGGCTGGACGAACTGAGCGCGACACGCTGTCGCTGATGTCGGCCGGCAGCGGCCGCGGCACGCTGGAGCTCGGCGTGGTGCCGACCTTCGCCACCGAATGGCTGCTGCCCCGCCTGCCGGACTTCCACCAGCGCCATCCCGACATCACGCTCAACCTCACCACGCGCATCCAGCCCTTCCTGTTCGAGGGCAGCGGGCTCGACGCCGCGCTGCACGCCGGCGGCGCGCCCTGGCCGGGCACCGACAGCCTGCACCTGATGCGTGAATCGCTGGTCGCGGTGGCCAGCCCGGGCCTGCTGGCGCAACGCCTGCCTAGCCGCCAGCGGCTGCGTGCCGACGACGTGGGCCGCCTGCCGCTGCTGCAGATGGCCACGCGGCCGCAGGCCTGGCGGCACTGGTTCGAGGCCCAGGGCGTGCAGGGTCGAAGGCAACCTGGCCGGGCCGCGCATGGACCTGTTCTCGATGCTGATCGCTGCCGCCAGCCGCGGCCTAGGCGCGGCTCTGGTGCCGCAGCTGCTGGCCGCCAGCCGGCGCTGCGCGAGGGCCGGCTGCGCGTGCTGTTGCCGGTGGCGCACTACAGCGACCGCAGCTACCGCCCGATCGTGCCCGGAGTCCAAGATCGCACCACCCGGCCCTGGTGGCGCTGCGTGAATGGCTGGATGGGCAGGCGCGGGCCTGGCGGGCGGACACCGGCCTGGACTGAGGGCCCCGGCCGTGCCGGCGCGGCGGCCCTGCCTACAATCCGCCGGTTCATCCCAGGGGCGGGGCGAACCCCCGGCCAGCGGCCATTCCGACGGCACCGGGGGCGCTCGCCCATGCCCGCAGGGACCGGAAACCGACATCCCGAAAGCCGCCGATGAAAGCCGCCGACATCCGCTCCACCTTCCTGTCCTTCTTTGTATCCAAGGGCCACCAGATCGTCCCGTCCAGCCCGGTGGTGCCGGGCGACGACCCGACGCTGCTGTTCACCAATGCCGGCATGAACCAGTTCAAGGACGTGTTCCTGGGTTTCGACAAGCGGGCGTACTCGCGCGCGGCAACGAGCCAGAAGTGCATCCGCGCCGGCGGCAAGCACAACGATCTGGAGAACGTGGGCTACACGGCGCGCCACCACACCTTCTTCGAGATGCTGGGCAATTTCAGCTTCGGCGACTACTTCAAGAAAGACGCCATCGCCTACGCCTGGGAACTGCTGACGGTGCATTTCAAGCTGCCGAAGGACAAGCTGTGGGCCACCGTCTACGCCGAGGACGACGAGGCCTACGACATCTGGCTCAAGGTCATCGGCCTGCCGGCCGAGCGCATCGTGCGCATCGGCGACAACAAGGGCGGCCGCTACATGTCCGACAACTTCTGGATGATGGGCGACACCGGCCCCTGCGGCCCGTGCAGCGAGATCTTCTACGACCACGGCCCCGACGTGGCCGGCGGCCCGCCCGGATCGCCCGAGCAGGACGGCGACCGCTACATCGAGATCTGGAACAACGTCTTCATGCAGTTCAACCGCAGCGAAGACGGCGTCATGCACCGGCTGCCCAAACCGAGTGTCGACACCGGCATGGGCCTGGAGCGACTGGCCGCGGTGCTGCAGCAGGTGCACAGCAACTATCAGATCGACCTTTTTGCGCACCTGCTGGCGGCCAAGAATGCGGTCGATGTCGCGGCCGGCGGCGACGCCAGCTGCGACCTGAGACAGCCCCAGCCTGAAAGTCATCGCCGACCACATCCGCGCCTGCGCCTTCACCGTGACCGACGGCGTGATCCCGGGCAACGAGGGCCGCGGCTACGTGCTGCGGCGCATCGCCCGGCGCGCCATCCGCCACGGCTACAAGCTCGGCGCACGCAAGCCCTTCTTCCACACCCTGGTCGCACCGCTGGCGGCGGAGATGGGCGACGCCTACCCCGAACTGCGGCGCGACGCGATGCGCGTGACCGAGGTGCTGAAGGTCGAGGAGGAGCGCTTCTTCCAGACCATCGCGCATGGCATGGAGATCCTGGAGGCGGCGCTCGCCAAGGGCGCGACCCTCATCGACGGCGACACCGCCTTCAAGCTGCACGACACCTTCGGCTTCCCGCTCGACCTGACCGCCGATGTCTGCCGCGAGCGTGGTGTGACGGTCGACGAAGCCGGCTTCAACGCCGCGATGAACCGCCAGCGCGAGCAGGCACGCGCCTCGGCCAAGTTCAAGATGGCCGCCGGCCTGAGCTACAGCGGCGACGACACCACCTTCCACGGCTACGAACATCTGGTCTGCGAACACAGCAAGGTGACGGCGTTGTACGTGGACGGCACGGCGGTGACGCAGGCGCGGGCCGGCGACGACGTGCTGATCGTGCTCGACCACACACCCTTCTATGCCGAAAGCGGCGGCCAGGTCGGCGACACCGGCGAGCTGCGCAATGCACGCGCGCGGGTCGTGATCGAGGACACGGTCAAGGTCCAGGCCGCGGTGTTCGGCCACCAGGGCCGCATCGTCGAAGGTGCGGTCGAGCTCGGCGACGTCTTCCATGCACGGGTGAACGCCGAGCAGCGCGCGAGGATCATGCGCAACCACAGTGTCACCCACCTCATGCACAAGGCCCTGCGCGAGGTGCTGGGCGGGCATGTGCAGCAGAAGGGCTCGCTGGTGAATGCCGAGCGCACACGTTTCGACTTTGCGCACAACGCGCCGGTCGGCGATGCCCAGGTGGTGCAGATCGAGGCCATCGTCAACGCCGAGATCCTGGCCAATGCCGCGACGCAGGCGCGCGTGCTGCCGCTGGAAGAGGCGCAGAAGACCGGCGCGATGATGCTCTTCGGCGAGAAGTACGGCGACGAGGTGCGCGTGCTCGACATCGGCTCCAGCCGCGAGCTCTGCGGCGGCACGCATGTGGCGCGCACCGGCGACATCGGCCTGTTCAAGATCGTCGCCGAGGGCGGCGTCGCCGCGGGCATCCGCCGCGTCGAGGCCGTCACCGGCGGCAACGCGCTGGCCTACCTGCAGGCGCTCGAAGGCACGGTGCCCGGCGTGCCGGCAGCTCAAGGTGGCGCCGGCCGAGCTGCTGGCGCGTGTCGACGGCCTGCTGGACCAGCTGCGTGCGCTCGAGAAGGAAATCACCGCGCTGAAGAGCCGGCTGGCGTCGTCGCAGGGCGACGATCTGGTGGCGCAGGCGGTGGACGTGAAGGGCCTCAAAGTCCTGGCCGCGCGCCTGGACGGCGCCGACGCCAAGGCCCTGCGCGAGACGATGGACCAGCTGAAGAACAAGCTCAAGTCGGCGGCCATCGTGCTCGCGGCGGTCGAGGGCGGCAAGGTGCAGCTGGCAGCCGGCGTCACCGCCGACGCCATCGGCCGCATCAAGGCCGGCGAGCTGGTCAACTTCGTCGCCCAGCAGGTCGGCGGCAAGGGCGGCGGCAAGCCCGACCTGGCGATGGCCGGCGGCACCGATGCCGCGGCGCTGCCGCAGGCCCTGCAGTCGGTGGCTGGATGGGTGGGTCAGCGGCTCTGATCACCCGGGGTTCGATCGCGGGCGCTGTGCCGATAGGTCAGGTGGCGATGGGCCAGGTAGCTCAGGCCCGGCACCACGGTGACCACCAGCGCGATGCCCCAGGCATGGCTGCCGCCGGCACGCTGCACGGCGGCAGCCAGTCCCATGGTCAGGGCCAGGGCGGCCAGCGACACCGCTGCAAAGCGCATGGCGTTGCCGGCGTCTGGGCGCGCGGAAAAGCTCCAGTGCGTATTGCCCATGTACGAGACCAGGTTGGCCATCACGAAGGCCAGGCCGTTGGCCGCCGCCGATGACCAGCCCAGCGTCCACAGCACCCACGCCGCCACGGCCACGTGGGTCAGCGTCGCCAGCATGCCGACGGCGGCAAAGCGCAGCAGCGAGCGATCGATGACCAGCCGTGGCATCGACCGCTCAGGCGGCAAGCCGCAGCACCGCCAGCACCGAGGTGCCGGCCGGAAACAGGCGGCGAGGCACCAGGTGACGCTCGAAGGCGAAAACGGCCTGCAGCAGCGCATTGACCGGCGCCGACGGCAGCGCGGCATCGGAAGCGCCATCCTGGCCGCGCCAGCGGCCCCGCAGCCGCGCGGCGGCGATCGCCGGGAACAGCAGGGCGTTGAAGTAGCCCAGGCGCTGCACCGCCAGGCCGCTTCGTTCTGCGAGCTGCCGCAGCCCCGAAGCGGTATAGCGACGACGGTGATGATGCGCCACGTCATGGGCTGACCACAGCCAGGCGTAGGCGGGCACCGTGACCAGGATGCGCCCGCCCGGGCGCAGCCGCCGGGCCAGTTGAGCCAGCGCCGCGCCATCGTCGTCCACGTGTTCCAGCACGTCGAGCAAGCAAATCAGATCGTAGCGTTCGCCGTCGAAGGGCAGCTGATGCGGCAGGCAGCCGGCCGCCACCGGGCAGATGCCGAGCGACGCCGCGGCCTCGCGCGCCGTGGTGTCGACTTCCATTGCTTGCAGCCGCCCGAAGCACGACAGCATGGCCAGGTTGCCGCCGCTGCCGCAGCCACTGTCGAGGATACGGGCTTGTGGCGGCAGCCGCAGCGATTCGATCAGCCGCTGCAGGATGCGGCGCCGCGCGACGAACCACCAATGCCGCTGCTGCACGGCAGCCATCTCGGCATGGACTTCAGGCTGCATGGTCGTCCGGGTGACGCACCAGGTAGACCGGACGCTGTTTGACTTCCTGGTGCACGCGGCCGAGGTATTCGCCCAATACACCCAGGCCGATCAGTTGCACGCCACCGAGAAAGAGCACCACGGTCATCAGTGACGCATAGCCCGGGGTGTCGCGGCCGGCCACCAGTACCAGCGCGATGATGACCAGGCCATAGACGAAGGCAGCCAGCGCAACGGCCAGCCCCAGATAAGTCCAGATGCGAAGTGGGGCGGTGGAGAAAGCGGTGATGCCGTCGAGCGCGAAGTTCCACAGCCGCCAGCCCGAGAATTTGGATCGACCGTGGCGGCGCGGCTCGCGGCTGTACGGGATGGTCGCTTGGCGGAAGCCAACCCAGGCAAACAGGCCCTTCATGAACCTTCGCCGCTCGGGCAGCTGCTTGAGCGCGTCGACGACGCGCCGGTCCAGCAAGCGGAAGTCGCCGACGTTGGCCGGCAGCGGCTCGTCGGCCAGACGGTTGTGCAGGCGATAGAACCAGGCCGCGCTGCTGCGCTTGAGCAGGCCGTCGCCGCTGCGGTCGACACGCTGCGCCAGCACCACCTCGAAGCCGCTGCGCCAGAGTCGCAGCATCTCGGGGATCAGCTCCGGCGGGTCCTGCAGATCGGCGTCGATGGGTACCACGGCCTGACCGCGAGCGTGGTCGATGCCGCAGGTCAGCGCCGCTTCCTTGCCGAAGCTGCGTGTCAGGTCGATGACGCGCACCCGGGGGTCGCGTGATCGCCAGGCCTGCAGCGCCGACAGCGTGTCATCGCTGCTGCCGTCGTTGACGCAGACGATCTCGAAGCTGTCGACGCAGGCATCGAGTACTGCGATCAGCCGCGATGCCAGCGCAGGCAAGGCCTCGGCCTCGTCCCGCATCGGACAGACGATGGAAAGGGTGGGCACGGGTGCGGGCACGGTGGACGAGTGGTGTGGCGGCGACAGGCGTGATTCTCCCGCGGTGGCGGGTGGACAGCCCGCGGCCATCAGCAGCGGGGTTGCGCGCTCAAGGCCTGCAGATCCTCCGACGGACCCGCCCATTGCAGCGCGCTGCTGCGGTCGCGCGCCATCTGCAGGCGCAGCCAGGCGCTGTAGGCCACGCTGCCGTCGGCGGCGTCGTGACGGATGCGGAAGCAATGCGGCAGCGGCTGTTCGATGCGCAGGGCACCTGCGGGCATCGGCACCGCCAGCCGCTCACCCGGGGCGACCAGCGTGAAGCGCCCGCCGCCCGCATCACCCGGCGCCTGCATGTCCCAGCGCAGCACCAGGCTGGGGCCATCGTGGCGCATCGTGACCTGCAGCGGGCGGACGCGCAGGCGCGCGCGCCAGTCGGCCAGGCGCGCCTGCACGGCGGCGCCGGCATCCACCATCTGCGTGCCCTGTCCGTCGTCATGCCAGACGCGTCGGCCTTCGGGCAGGCCCAGGAGCTGGGCCTCGTCGACCACCACCGCGGGCGGCGTTCGCCCTGCCCCAGGCGCCGGGCGCAGCGCCCAGTGCGCCTTGGATGAACCAGGCGGCGATGGACGGCGAGGCGACGACGATGTCTGCTCACCGCCGCGCGTCGGACGTTCGAAATGAGCCTGGTGTTCGCTGCGTAGCGGGTCTCGGTCAGCGACCGTTGCGCGAGGGGCCGGGCGGGCAGCCCACGCCCAATGCAGAAGGGCCGCGACCAGGGTGCGTGCGGGCCAGGCCCGGCCGCGCATGGCAGCACCGCAGGACGCCGCGACCACCACGGCCAGCGCCGCCCAGGCGGCGAACAGATAACGTTCGGACCCGCGTTCGATGCCGG
>JADJYX010000028.1 GCA_016719535.1 Rubrivivax sp.
CCGCATCCTCGCCGAGTTGCAGGCCGACGCGCGGCTGACGATGGCCGAACTGAGCCGGCGCGCGTGCACCTCAGCCAGCCCGCCGTCACCGAGCGCGTGCGCAAGCTCGAGGCCGCCGGCGTCATCACCGGCTACCGTGCCACCGTCAACCTGGGCGCGCTGGGCTACGGCATCCGCGCGCTGGTGCGCGCGACAGGCCGCTGCGACCATGGCCGCATGCTGCGTTTGATCGATGAGTGGGCGAGATCGCCAGTGCCTGGAACATCACCGGCGAGGACAGCTGGATGTTCGGAGATCGCCGTCGTCGACGTGGCCCACCTCGACCGCGTCGTCCGCGGCTGTCGGAGCTGTCCGAAACCTCCACCTCCATCATCCTCAAGACCTTGCGCGAACACCGCGTGATGCTGCCACCACCCCCGCCAACGGACCCTTGCCATGACCACCCCACCATCCCCACCTGCGACCTGTGCGACGCGCACAAGAACGACAGCGATGGCGCCTTCGCGTGCTGCCGCGGGTCTTCCGCAGCTTGGCGCGCGCGCGCTTTGCCGGCCCGGTGGCCACCGTCAAGTGCCACGAAGACAATTCGCTGGTCAAGGCCGCGCTCGACACCCCGGCCAGGGCCGCGTGCTGGTGGTCGACGGCGGGGCCTGCGCCGGGCGCTGGTCGGCGGCCCAACCTGGCCTGCTGCGGCGGCGCGCAACGGCTGGGCCGGCATCGTCGTCGACGGCGCGGTGCGCGATCTCGCCGAACTGGCGGCCTGCGACGTCGGCATCCGCGCGCTGGCCCTGATGCCCCTGCCGACCGACAAGCGCAACCAGGGCCAGGCCGAGGTACCCGTGGTCGTGCAGGGGGTGATCGTGCGCCCGGGCGAATGGCTGTACGCCGACGAGGACGGCATCGTCGTGCTGCCGCAACCGGCATGAGCAAGGGCCGGGGCGGCGCGCACGCTGCGCTTCACGTCAGCGCGGCCAGCCTGTCGCAGAGCTGTCGGGCTTGCAGCTGCTGGCGCGGCAGCGGCGGTGTCGCCAGCATCGCGCGCGGCCTCGGCCAGCACGCGGGCGTCGGCGACGCGGCCGTCGACGGCCAGCCACTGCGCCAGTTCCTGCCGCGTGCGAGCGGCCTCGAAAGGTGCCCCCATGCCGTCGAAGGTGGCGAGCGCTGTGCGCAGCATGGCCTCGGCCGCCTGGGGGTCAGCGCCGCCCCGTTCGATGCGGGCCAGTACCCGTTCGCCCCAGCCGCGGCCATACAGGTAGTTCGACGCGTGCGTGATGGCGATGCCTTCGCGCGCCGCCGCGCGGCGGCGTCCGGCTCGCCGCGCAAATGCCAGCGCGTGCCCGCGGAAGCCGAGGAAAGTCCTGCATCTGCGGAATCGAAACTGCTGTGCCTGCAGGATCGCCTCGTCCAGCCGCTGCAAGGGCTTCGTCGGCGTCGCCGTGCTCGACCAGCGCCAGCGACAGGATGCCAGCGTCGTCATGCGGTTGAGCGGGGTCGACCGCCAGCTGCAGGCTGCGCCGGCATGACGCGATGGCCAGGGGCCAGGTTGCCGGCCAGCGTGTGGATGAAGCCGGTCGTCAGGCGGCGTAGCTGGCCAGCCGCCGGTCGCCCAGCGCTTCGGCCAGCGCCGCGGCTCGCGCCTGCATATCCAGCCCTTCTTCGAAGCGGCCACGGTAGGACAGGTTCAGGCCCAGGATCCAGCAGGCCTGGCTCGGTCCACCAGCGCTCGGGACTGCCCTCGAGCAATCCGACCGCCCGCTCTCGCCGTGCGCGACCCCGAGCTCGGGCTGCGCCCAGAAGCATTCCAGGGACAGCAGGAAGTGGGCCTTGCCCATCGTCGCCCGGTCATCGCAGGCGGTGGCTTGGTGTAGTGCGCGCTGTGCATCGGCCACCGCGCCGGCATGTTCCGCCGAGGTAGCTGCGGGTGCTGCCCCGGCGCAGGTAGTAGGCGGCGGCAGTCAGCGGGTCGCCCGGCGGCATCGATCTCGGCCTGCAGTGGCAGCAGCAGGGTCATCAGCTCGCCGAAGCGGCCGACGAAGAACAGGCTGCGTGCGCGCTGCAACAGCAGCTCGCGGCGCACGCCGGCGGCCGACGGCGGCAGGCACCGCTGCATGGGCCAGCGCCTGGTCGAGCAGGTCCAGCGACTGCCCATGCGCGCCCTCGTGTGCCGCGCGCCACGCCAGCCGCGACAGTTCGCCCGCCGCCTTGTCGTGGCGATCGGTCTGCATAGTGATGGGCCAGGCGGTCACGCAACGGCGACGCGCCGCCGCCGGCCGGCGATTCGATCGCCTCGGCCAGGCCCAGGTGCAGCGCGCCTGGCGGGTCGGCGGCAGCAGGGCCGTCGAGCACCGCCTGGCGGGCGCGGGCGTGCAGCACGTCGAAGCTGTCGTCGACCAGGCGCGCCAGGTGGCGGCGCACCAGTTCCTCCAGCGCCTCGGCGGCGGCGGCTTCGGGCAGGCCGGCGGCGCGCTGCAGCACGGCAAACGGCGTCTCGCGGCCGGCCACCGCCAGCACCGCCAGCGGGCGTCGGGCGTCCGCGCCCAGGCGGTCGACCTGACCGGCGACGAGGTCGCGCGCTCGGGCAGCGTCGCGCCAGCGCCAGCGGCAGGCGCCGGCGCGTCGATCGCCAGCGCGCGTACCGCCTCCACCACGACGAAGGGGTTGCCTTCGCTGGCGGCCACACGCGGTCGGCCAGCCGCGCCGCGGCCTCCCCCATCGCTGCCCGGCCGCGCCAGTGCGGCCACCAGGGTCGCGGTGTCCGCCCGTGACAGCGGCTGCAGCGTCAGGCGCCGCGGATTCCCGGGCTGCATCCAGCGACAGCTCGCGCAGGGTCCGGCGCAGGCCGTCGGCCAGTGCCAGTTCTTCTTCCACGCGCGCTGGCCAGGATCAGCAGGGCCAATTCGTGGCGCGGCGCGACAGCGCGGCCAGCAGGCGCAGGCTGACGTCGTCGCACCAGTGCAGGTCCCTCCAGCACCAGCAGCCGGGGCCGCCTTCGCACAGCAGCGACCAGCTGCGCAGCACGGCATCGAACAGCCGCGCCGCCGGGCGGGGCCCGCGCTGTCGGCATCGCGCGCGGGGGGCTTGCGGCCAGCTCGGGCAGCAGGTCGGCCAGGTCGGCGCGGGCGGCGGCTACCGAGGGCATGCAGCAGTCCCGGGTCGGCCGCCACGCCGGCGCACGCAGCACCTCCAGCCAGGGGGCGGAAGGGATCGGCTGCCGGCTTTCGTGGCGGCGGCCGACGACCACGCCGATGCCCGCGGCCGCCGCACGCGCTGCCAGCTCGTCGGCCAGCCGCGTCTTGCCCAGACCGGCCTCGCCAACAGCGCCAGCGTGGTTCGTTCCCGGCCCGCGACTGCTCCAGCGCTTGCAGCAGGCGGGCCCACTCCCCGCTGCGGCCGACCAGCGGCGCCTCGTGCACCGCTGTTGGAAGGGCCGGCCGAGCCGGGCGACTGGCAGCCGCCCCATCGCTTGCCGGCAGCTGCTGGCGCAGCAGGTCGTTATGCAGCTGCCGTGTCGCCGGCTCGGGCTCGGCGCCCAGTTCGCGTTGCAGCGTTGACGCGCACCTGGTACTGCTGCAGCGCGGCTGCGCGCCGGCCCTGCGCCGCATAATTGCATCAGCGCGCGGTGGCCGGCCTCGTGCAGCGGGTCGAGGTCGAGCAGCCGCAGACCGCCTGGATGGCGGTCTCGGCCGGCAGTGCCGGCGGCGGCAGCTGCAGCAGTCGCAGGTTGAGTTGCAGCGCGCGCGCTCGTTCAGGTGGCGGCGTTGCGCCTGCAGCCAGTCATCGAAGGCCGGCTCGGCGAGCGCCAGCCGGCCAGCAGTTCACCGCGGCAGGCCGTCGCTGCCTCGACCAGCCGCGCCGGGTCGTCGGCCACCGCGGCTGCCTCGACGAGCCTGGCGTCGACCACGAAGCGCCCCGATCTTCCAGGCCGACCTGGCGGCCTTCGGACAAAACACCGGTTCACCGCAGGCGCGGTTGATCAGCGACAGCGCCTGGCAGCAGGCTGGCCAGCGCCGCCGCCTCGGTGGCGTCGCCCCAAGGCAGCGCCGCCAGCTGCTCACGCCGGGTCGGGTGGGGCCCGGCCAGCGCCAGCCAGGCCAGCAGCGCTTCGGTCTCGCGCGTCGGCAGACGCGCCGGCCGGTCATCGGGCCGTCGGAGTTCGAAAGCGCCAAGCAGCGACAGGGCGAAACAGATTCACGGGGCACCCCAAAGCCTTCAACCCGGCCCCGCCCGTCGGGAGACTTCCTGCGGCCGGGCGGGACTGACGGCAGGCCGGCGTCGGCATTTGCGGTCTTGTGACGGGGCCCGGCTATACCGGCGGCACATCGGTGAAGGGGCGATGCCGGGCCCCGATCCGATCCCAGGTCCGAGGCATCAACAGGAGATCAGCATGAACGATGAGTCGAAGCGGGTTGCACGGCACCCCGGATGGCGTGTTGCAGGGACCACGCTGCTGCTGGCGCACTCGGCCTGCCGGCGCTGCCGGCGGCGGCGGCCGTGGTCTTCCAGGGCTGGAATGCGGGCGCATCGGCCACGCGCTTCGACTGGTCAGCGACTTGTTCAACCCCGCGACTTCTGGGGCTGCCCGACATCGCCTGCGTCTATTCGCAAGCGACGGCCACCCTGCGCCGACAGCCGCTACCCGCATGGCGTCACCACGCCACCCGGTCTGCCGGCTTTCTCGCTGATCGCCGGACAGACCGGTGAGCGCGCGTGCCGAACTTCGATCGGCGGGCCGATGCGGGCCGCGCTGACTGGCGCCGAAGCTGCAGGCGGCAGGCGATATCGAAGGCGGCGTGACCCATTTTCGGTTCGACAACGCGGTGTCGTCGCTGGCCCAGTACGGCTACGGCCTGTTCACCATCGGGCAGGGGCGGGGTCTGCTGCAGTTCGGCGGCATCGGCCCGCAGACGGAGCTCTACTACCACATGGAATGGGAACTGCAGGCCAGCGCCACCGACGGCGGCGCCCGCATGGACTACGACCTCGAGTTCCTGGTGCCGACGCCACGCTGCGTGGCAGCGGCCTGCCGCTGCAGGCGCTGTCGGGCAGCCGCACGGGCAAGGTGACCGGTGTCTCGGCGCTGTCGCCGCAGTTTCTGTTCGGCCTGCACACGCCGGCCGGCGTGGGCACGCCGCAGACGCGGACCACAGGCTCGCTGGACATCTGGCTGACCTTCTCGACGCAGCCCATCTTCGATTTGCCGGATGACGGCGGCCCTGGCGGCGGCACCGTCCCGGAGCCTGCGCCCTGGGTGCTGATGGGGGCGCCGCACTGGCGGCGGGTACAAGCCGTCGACGCAAGCAACTGTGATGCAATGCGCCCGCGGCAGTGTCGCGGGCGTGCCGGCCAGGGCCGGCGCCGGTCGCTGCCTGTGCAACCGCCCAGGAGCGCTCCATGTCCACCGCCACCAGCAGCCCTGAATGGGAAGTGCTCCCCGCTGAAGGCCACGACGCGCAGGCCGTGGCCGAGCGCTGCCGCAAGATGGTCAGGCGCCGTGCGCTGATGGCCGCCGGCGTGGCGATGGTGCCGCTGCCGGGGCTGGACTGGCTCACCGACGTCGGCATCCTGGTCGAGTTGCTGCCGCGCATCAATGCCGCCTTCGGCCTCAGCACCGATCAGATCGAGCGCCTGGCGCCCGACCGCCGCATCGTCGTCTACAAGGCCATCAGCACCGGCGGTGGCCTGCTGATCGGCAAGGTGGTGACGCGCGAGCTGGTGCTGTGGATGCTCAAGCTGGTGGGCGTGCGGCTGACCACCCAGCAGGTGGCCAAATTCGTGCCCCTCGCTGGGCAGGCGGTATCGGCCGCATTGACCTATTCGGCGCTGCGCTATGTGTGCGAACAGCACATCCGCCAGTGCATCGAGGTGCAGCGCCTGCTGGCGCTGCCGGCGCCGACCGAACAGGCGACCCCGAACTGAGCCCGCCCCGTACAATCGTCGGCATCGGGGTGTAGCGCAGCCTGGTAGCGCAACTGGTTTGGGACCAGTGGGTCGAAGGTTCGAATCCTTTCACCCCGACCAATCGACTCGCGGCGGGCTATTCCCGGCGCCGGATGGCCAGGCTCTGCGTCGCGCGTCCGATCAGCCCGGCCTCGTCGTACAGCGCCGATTCCGCCAGCCCGCAGCCGTTGCCGCCGAGCTCGGTGCGCGCATCCAGCGCGATCCATTCGCCCACCGGGCGCCGCAGCAGGTTGATCGTGAGGTCGCAGTTGACGAAGCTGTGGCTGCGCATGTCGAGCGCGGCGCTGATGCCGTTGCCCGAGTCGGCCGCCACCGCCACGCGCTGGTAGGGGCTTGGCAACTCACCGTCGACCAGCGGGTGGCGCAGCCGGAACCAGGCGCAGCAGGGGCCGCAGAAGAAGCGGCCCGTGGCCACGCGGTTTTCCACCAGGTCGGCGTAGCTGCGCCGGGCGCCGGCAAAGGGCATCGCCAGCGCGTCGGATGCTGCCGGCGGGCGCGGCGCCATCGGCAGCGGGTGGCCGGGCGTATTCGACGGCACCGGCTGGTCGACCTCACGCTGCATCAGTGCAGTGAAGCGCGCCAGTTCCTTGCCGTGGCCGAGCAGCCGTGCCGAATAGTGGGCGGCGTTGCGGCCGGCATAGTCTTCGTGCACCTCGACCTGTAGATCTCCCAGTGGCACCGGGCGCAGCAGGTTGCCGTCAGGCGCGCCAGGTGGTGCAGGCCATGGGCTGCCGCAGCCTGTTCGACGGCACGGCAGACCAGCGCCGGCGGACCTGCATGCTGGTGCGAAGGTCCCAGGGGCCGCGCGTGAGTTCGGTGCCGTGAAAGGCGAGGGCGCCGTGGCGGGTGTAGGCACTGGTGGCGGGTGCGGCGGTCATGCGGGCATGGAGGTCAGGACGGGAAATGCAGTCTAGCCGTGCGCAGCTGCAGGCCGGCGGGCCGCAGCCTGCGAGGACAATGGCCGATTCGCCAGGCCGGCACGTCGGCCCCATCCGCACGAAAGGAATCGACAGGTGAAGCAGCGCATCGGCATGATCGGCGTCGGCCTGATGGGCCATGGCATCGCCAGCAACCTCGTCAAGCATGGCCACGCGCTGACCGTGCTGGACCACCCGGGCAACCAGCCGCTGGATGCCTTGAAGGCGGCCGGTGCCGCGGTGCAGCCCACGCTGCAGGGCGTGGCCGCGGCGGCCGACGTCATCATCCTGTGCGTCACCGGTTCGCCCCAGGTCGAGGCCATCGTGCTGGGTGACGATGGTTTGCTGAAGCACCTGCGTCCGGGCACGGTGATCGTCGACTGTTCCACCGCGGTGCCGACCTCCACCGAGCGCGTGGCGGCGGCGGTGCTCGCCGCCGGCGGCCGCTTCGTCGACGCGCCGATGACGCGCACGCCGAAGGAGGCGGCCGAGGGCCGGCTCAACCTGCTGGTGGGCGGCGATGCGGCGCTGTTTGCCGAACTGCGCCCGCTGCTGGCGTGCTTTGCCGAGAACATCACCCACTGCGGCGGCATCGGCGCCGGCCACCGCATGAAGCTGCTGCACAACTTCGTCTCGCTGGGCGGTGCGGCGCTGATCGCGGAAGCCGCGGCTTGCGCACGCCGCGGTGGCGTGGCGCCGGAGGTCTTCGTCGACGTGCTGGCCAAGGGCGGTGGCGGTGGCGTGGCGCTGGAGCGCGTGCGCCCCTACCTGGTGAGCGGCGACGCCAGCACGCTGAAATTTGCGATGTCCAACGCCGTCAAGGACCTGGGTTACTACGCCACCATGGCCGCTGACGCCGGTGCCGCGCATGCCATCGCCGATGGCGTGCGCGCCAGCTACGAGCGCGGCGTGCAGGTGCTGGGGGCCGGCAGCTTCGTGCCGACGCTGGTGGATGCCCTCGCTCGCGACTGAGCGAGCGAATGGCCTACTCGCTCGCGACTGAGCGAGCGAATGGCCTACTCGCTCGCGACTGAGCGAGCGAATGGCCTACTCGCTCGCGACTGAGCGAGCGAATGGCCTACTCGCTCGCGACTGAGCGAGCGAATGGCCTACTCGCTCGCGACTGAGCGAGCGAATGGCCTACTCGCTCGCGACTGAGCGAGCGAATGGCCTACTCGCTCGCAACTGAGCGAGCGCGGAACGTGTCAATGACTTTGCGGCACCCGACGGCACTAATTTAATGTGCGGGCGAAGGGTTCACTGGTCGGTTTCGTCTCCTCAGGTGGTGGGTTGATCCAGGCAGCGGTTGGCATCGGCGGCAACTGCGGGCGCTTGTTCTTGAACCGGTTGGGGTTGGCCAGGAATGCAGCATCCAGGGCGGCTTGTCGTATGACGCGCAGCTCCATCGCCAGTCCGTAGTGAACGCTGTGCGGCGTCATGTGGCCGATGCCGCTGTGGCGGTGCTGGTCGTTGTACCAGGCGAAGAAGGCTTGACAGTGGGATCGTGCGTCCTCGATGCAGCCAAAGCGCGGGGAACTCGGGCCTGTACTTCATGGTCTTGAACTGCGACTCCGAGTACGGGTTGTCGTCGGAGACGTGAGGTCGGCTGTGGCTCTTGGCCACGTCCAGATCGACCAGCAGGCTGGCCACCGGCTTGGAGCGCATGGCCGCACCTCGGTCGGCATGCAGGGTCAGCATGCCGGGTTCGACATCGTGCCGCGCGACGGTGTCGGCGATGAGCTGCTGGGCGAGTTCGGAGCACTCGCGCGGGGCGATGAGCCAGCCCACGACGAAGCGGCTGAAGATGTCCAGGATCACGTACAGGTGGAAGCACGTCCACTTTGCGGGCCCCTTGAGCTTGGTGATGTCCCACGACCAAACCTGGTTGGGGGCAATGGCCAACAGTTCGGGCTTGGTGTACGCCGGGTGGGTGAGCTGGTTGCGCCGCTCGCGGCAGCCGCCGGTGGTGGCCAGCAGCCGGTACATGGTGCGCACCGAGCCGAGTGCACTGGCCCTCGTCGAGCAGCGTGGCGTGCACGGTCGCCGGCGCGGTGTCGGCGAAGCGTTCGCTGTTCAGGGTGTCCAGCAGCGCCTGCTGCTCCTGCGGTTCCAAGGCCAAGGGCGGGCAAGGGCGAGCCGCCCGCGGCGCCGGCGGACCGACCAGCGTGAGGCGCTGCCAGCGTGCCCGCTGGCGCCCAGGTGCACCACGCCACAGGCCCACGGCCCGGCACGCCGCGCCGGCACCGAGCGCGGGGGTGAGCTCGACTGCAGCGGCCATCATGTGCTCCCGCGCTTGTCGTCGGCTGCCAGAGGCCCAGCAGCGAGGCAAGTTTTTTTTGAACCTCGATCACCAACTGCGCCTTGTCGAGCTCGACGCGCAGCTTGTCGCGCTCGCGGGTGAGCTGCGAGATGTGCAGGGCATCGACCCGCGCGGCGGCGTCCACCTTGGGGCCGCGCCGTTGCGGTGCAAGCGCGGCCAGCTCGGCGGCCTCGCGCTGGCGTCGCCAGGTGCTCAGGGACGACGAGTACACACCCTCGCGGCGCATCAGCGCGCCGATCTCACCGGGCTTGGTGCACAGGTCGGCGGCCTGCAGAATGCGACGCTTGTCGGCGTTGGAGAACGTACGGCGCCGTGCACGCGCAACGACCTCGGAATCGCTGCCGGGCGGGGTCGCCGACAGCGACGATCCGGGCGCATCTTCAGTCGCCCTGCGGGCTCTTTGCGATGCGCCCGGATCGGAAGAACGATTCACTGCGTGCATCGGGACCTTCGACTGCTGGTTGATCGTCATACCTACCTCTTTGCTCACTGATCTCTCGGGGGTAGGTGTCGCAGGTCATATTGGCACGGGGGGCGAATGGCCTACTCGCTCGCGACTGAGCGAGCGAATGGCCTACTCGCTCGCGACTGAGCCTGCGTCACGATGCGCCCGGAAGCCCGCCGCGCGCCTTCAGCCGCGCGGCGAGGTCGATGCGCGGCAGCGGTGCGCCCGCATCGCCGTCGGCTGACGGCGCCTGCGGCGCGACGTGGTCGAACAGCCCGTCCAGCGCCGACGGATGAAGCGCGAGCGCGCCGCACAGGTGGCGGCTGCCCCGGGCGCGCTGCTGCGTGACGTGGAAGCGCTGCGGCAGCAGCAGGTGCAGCCGCTCCTGCGCGCGTGTCATCGCCACGTAGAGCAGTCGGCGCTCCTCGTCGATCTCGGCCGCGCTGCCGGTGGCCAGGTCGGCCGGCATGCAGCCGTCGACGACATTGAGCACGTACGCAATGCCATTCCTGGCCCTTGGCCGAGTGGATGGTCGACAGGATCAGGTAGTCCTCGTCGCGGTGCGGCGCTCCGCTTCGTCGCTGCTGGCCTCGGGCGGGTCCAGCGTCAGTTCGGTCAGGAAATGGTCGCGGCCGCGCAGCCGGCGGCCAGGCGCGCCAGCTGCGCCAGGTCGGCGCTGCGCACCCGCGTCGTCGCCGTGCAGGCGTGGCAGTTGCGCGCCTCAACCAGGTGTGGCGGGGCTATCGCCGCCGGCCAGGGGGTGTCGCGCTGCATCAGCAGGGCCAGCGTCTCGCGCAGGGCGGCCCAGTCGGCGCGCGCCCGCGGCGGCGGCTGCCAGGCCAGCAGCGCGGCGCCGGGGTCGGCGCTGGCGTCCATCGCATCGAGCAGCTGCATCGCCGCCGCCGGCCCGATGCCGCTGGCCAGCCGCGCGACGCGAAAACCCGCCAGCCGGCAGCGCAGGTTGTGCGTCCAGCGCAGCAGGCTCACCGCATCCTTCACATGCGCCGCCTCCAGGAAGCGCAGGCCGCCGAACTTGACGAAGGGGATGCGCCGGCGCGCGAGCTCCAGTTCCAGCGCGGCGCTGTGGTGCGAGGTGCGGAACAGCACCGCCTGCTGCGTCAGCTTCGTGCCTTCCTCGCGCTGGCGCAGCACGGCGTCGGCCACCCAGCGCGCCTGATCCGCCTCGTCGGCCACGTGCACCAGCTGCGGCTTGTGCGACGAGGCCTTGTCGCTCCACAGCGTCTTGGCAAAGCGCCGGCTGGCCTGCGCGATCACCGCATTGGCCGCCGCCAGCAGCGGCTGCGTGCTGCGGTAGTTGCGCTCGAGCATCAGCATGCGCGCCGTCGGTGTGAACGTTTCAGGAAAGCCCAGCAGGTTGTCGACCTCGGCGGCGCGAAAGCCGTAGATGGCCTGCGCATCGTCACCCACCACCGTGACGCCGCGGCCGTCGGGCTTGAGGGCGTGCAGGATCAGCGCCTGCAGGCGGTTGGTGTCCTGGTATTCGTCGACCAGCACATGGTCGAAGCGCGCGCCCATCGCGCCGATCGCCGGTTCCTGCACCGCCGGCTGCCAGTAAGCAGCAGGTCGTCGTAGTCGAGTACGCGCTGCGCCTGCTTGGCCTCGGTATAGGCGGCAAACAGGCGCTCCAGCTCGGGCCGCCACTCGGCGCAACAGGGGCAATGCGCGGCCAGCACCTGGCCCAGCGGCTGCGCGCTGTTGAGCGTGCGCGACAGCATGGCCAGCGCGGTGCGCGCCGCCAGGAAAGCGGCGCTCGCTGTCATGCAGGCCGAGCCGGGTGCGCACGAGCGCCAGCAGTTCCTCGGCATCGCTGCGGTCGATCACGCTGAAGTCAACGGTCAGCCCCAGGCTGGGCATGGTCCTTGCGCAGCAGCCGCGCGGCCACCGAATGGAGGGTGCCGCACCAGGGCAGTTCTTGCGGGCGCAGGGTCGAGCGCAGGCCCAGCGCCTGGTGCAGCACCCGTCCGGCGCGAGCGTTCCATCTCGGCAGCGGCGCGGTGCGAGAAGCTCAGCAGCAGGATGCGCCGCGGGTCGGCACCGTCCAGCACCAGCCGCGCCAGCCGCGCGGCCAGCATCATGGTCTTGTCCGAGCCGGCGCCGGCCACCACCAGCAGAGGGCCGTCGCCGTGCATCACCGCCGTGCGCTGTTCGGGGTCGAGCGCGTCGAAGGGCGAGGCCAGGGCGGGTGCGGGCGGGCGGCGAGGGGGTCACGGGCGACACTGTATAGGCATCCAGGATGGCGGCACCGCCCGGTCGGTACCAAGTGATACTCTGCGTCAGGTGTGGATGGAAACCCTGGCGGCCGCACGCGACGTGC
>JADJYX010000029.1 GCA_016719535.1 Rubrivivax sp.
GCTGGCGGGCGCTGCAGCGCGCGCGGCTTAAGCCCCTGCAGCAACTGACCGCGGCTGCGGGCGGGCCGGGCCTCAGCCGCGGCGCGGCGGTGGCGCCAGGCAGCCTTCTACGCTGCCTCAACCCCATCTACCTGGATGCGGTGCTGCTGGTGCAGGCGGCATCGGCGCGCAACCGCGCCGGCGCTGCGGCTGGTCATCGCCGGGAGCCGGCACGTCGACCTATGCCGGTTGGGGCTGGAAGCTGTGCGCGCGCTGCTTCAGCGCCCTGGTTCGCCCGCGCCCGCGCCTGTGACTGCTCGATCACGCCGTGAAGCTGACCGTATTCGTGCTGGCGGCGCTGCCGCGCCACGCCCTCGCCAGACGCCAGGATCATCGACGCCGCCCCAGTCGGCGCGCAAACGCGAGGCCGATACCCCCGGGACGGATCCACTCGCCCAGTGCACTACACACCCGCCCCCACACAGGCCACCTTCATGAACTGACCGGATCAAGTACGCCCTCATCATCGTCACCGGCATTGCCCGCGCTGCTGTGGCTGCTGGCCGATACGCTCCTGCCGCAGCCGTTCCTTCTTCCCTTTCGCGCCACCTTCATCCAGTTCAGCGGCACCCTGGCGATCGCCGCGCGTGCGGCGTGGCCCCGCCTGCTGGCCCTGCATGCGCTGGCTCGAACCCCGCCTGGACGGTCTGGACAAGATCCGCTGGCTGCACAGTGGCTGGGCATCGACTCGCTGGTCATCGCCGTGCTGCACTGATGGTGGGCGCAGGGCCGCAAATGGATGGTGGGCTGGGGCTGGCCTGGCGCGCCCGCCGCGCCTTCCCGCCCGGGCCGCTGCCGATCAGGGGCGCGGTCGGGGTGACCTCGTTCGGCAGCCAGCGCGGGCTGGCGGAAAGCATCCAGCGAGTGGGCCTTCTATGCCGCCTGATGGTCTTCATCGTACTGCTCGCGCTCGTCGACTTCGCGTACCCTATCGCCTTTCGCGCACCCACCGCTGGATCCTTGCGATCACCTACCCCTCGCACTCGTCTTCCCGCAATGCTGCGCAACGACATTCGGCCACTGAGCCCGGCAGCCGGTGGGCTGGCTGCTCGTCCGCGCTGATGGCCGCCAGCTCGGCCGCGCTGGTCTCGCTGGCCGGGCGCATCGGCGCGGCGCGCCGGGTGGCGGGGCGCATCGAGTCGCTGCATCCCGGAGCTGGACGTGCCGGAGTCAGCATCACCCCTGCAGGCCGGCTGGCCTGGCCACGCCGCCAACCAGTTTGCCTTCGTCACCCCGGACCCCGCGCGAAGGGGCCCCATCCGTACACGATCGCATCGGCGTCGCAGCCGCAGCGACGCAGATCACCCTTCATCACCTGCCACCAAGGCCCTGGGCGACCACACGGCGCCTGCGCGACACCCTGAAGCCGGCATGGCCGTGACCGTCGAGGGGCCCCTACGGGTTGGGAGTTTCGAGGATGGCGGCCGCGCCAGATCTGGATCGGCGCCGGCATCGGCATCACGCCCTTCGTGGCCCGCATGAAGCAGCTGGCGGCGCAGGGGCGCGCCGTCAGCGTGGACCTGTTCCACCCACCGCGGTGCATGAACAGGCGGCCATCGACAAGCTCACGGTCGACGCCCGGGCCGCGGGCGTGCGGCTGCACGTGCTGGTGGATGCGCGCGACGGCCGGCTCGACGGCAAGCGCATCCGTGCCGCCGTGCCGGACTGGGCCCAAGGCCAGCGTCTGGTTCGCGGCCCGCCGGCATTCCGGCAGCGCCCTGCGTGCCGACTTCAGCGCGCAGGGCTGCCCGCCACCTACCGCTTCCACCAGGAGCTGTTCCAGATGCGCTGACCCGACCGCGCACCGGCACCCGGGCTGCGTCGGGCATCGGCGGGCCGCTGGGCCTGCTGCGGCCCTGGCGCACGGCGAGGTGAACGCCGGGAGGGCGGCGGTGCGGGCGCCCACGGACCGGCTCCGAGGCCGGCTGCCGCAGAGGCTGGCGCAATGCCACCGCATCGTCGAAGCCTTGAACCGTCTGCGCCGGTCGCAGAGCGGGCCGGCTGCGCGTGCAGCGGGTCCGGCAGGACAATGGCCCCATGCACACCCGCCTTTCGATGCCGTGCCGGCAATCGCGGTCACCGATCCACCAGGCGCTGTTGGGCGCGACCGCGCGGCCGCATCGAATACCGCTACTCGATGCGGTCAAGCTCGCCGGGCATTCCGTGCCCGACCGTGGCCGGCGCCTGGCTCATGACACGCTCGGCGCTGGCGCGCCTGTACCCCGTGATGGCGCGCCGCAGCGGGGGCCTGCGCGTCGAACTGCGGCAGGCGGCCGACGAGGCGTGGCCGGCGTGATCGCCAGCATTGCCGGCCCGATCACGGGGCGCGGCCAACGACGCCGGCTTCAGATCCTAGCCGGCCGCTTCGGGCGGCAGGGGCTCGCTGCGCTTCGGCGTGGCCATGGCGGGCGAGATCCGCTTCACCCGGCTGGACAATGGTGCAGCGGTCGAACTGGCGCACTTTCCGCAGAGCGGTGCCCAGGGCCCGCCGTGGGCTGGCAGACCTGATGCGCGCTGCCCTGGCACCGCAGGCGGATGCGGCCACGCTCGCGGCCTTTGCCGGGCCTGGCAGGACTGGGTACGGACGATCCTGATCGACCATGCCGACGATCCGGCACTGATCGCCGTGGTCGCCTGACAAGGGGCGGGTAACCCAGGCTGCCCCGCACGAGGCGCTGGCTCGCCCGGCTGGCGATGCAGCGCGGGGGCCGCCTGCGGCGGGCGTATCGACCGATGCGCAAGACCATCCCGACCTGGGCGCCGCTGTCGCCGCAGGTGCTGGCCGATCAGCGCGGCACCTGCGGCCGCGCGCGGCGCACGATCGCCGACGCCATCGTCGGCGCCCTGCCACGCGGCGCCAGCGTCGATGCGGGAGCGCGATCGGCTTGCCGTTGCCGTGGCGCGCAGGTGCATCACCGTCGGCGCCTGGGCGCGGCCGCGCCTGCCGAGCCTGACGATCGAACTGCTCGCCGCCACCGTCGCCGGGGCACCGCTGGACGAGGCCGATGTCGTCTCCATCCTGCGCAACTGGACGGCCGGTGACCCCGGATCGCTGTCGGCTGCGCTCGGCGTCGTCGTTCACTTCCTCGCCAGTCACCCCGACGGGCAGCGGGATCTGCGCGTCGCGCCCTGCGCCACGGCGGCCGCGATCGACGGATGCTTGCGCATCGACGACCCGTTTGTCGTCAACCGGCGCGGGACGACGGCAAGCGTGCGCATCGGCGACCACGGGCTCTGCGCCGGCACCCGCATCGACCTCGACGGGACATCGGCCAACCGCGACGAGGCGGTCTTCGGCAACCCGGATGCCTGCCGGCCCGCGCAGCACGCACCGCATAACCTGGTGCGGCTGCGCGCGGCACGAGCGCCGGGGCGCGGGCGCACCGCCGCCCGGCACTGGCGCGGCGCGCCTGTTTGACGACGATCAGATGACCGCGACGGCGCAAGGGTTTATGCCGATGGTGCGGGCCGGCTCCAGCCCGACGATACCGCAACCCTAACGGTATGAAGACACGCTCGCGGGGGGCTTGTCGCTGGTGTCTTGTCGATGGGAGGCGCAGTCATGCCGGATTTTGCTTTGTCGCGTCGTGCCGTGGTCGGCGCGGTTTTGACCGCCGCCGCCTGGGTGGCCAGCTGCGCGGTCAGCCCGAAGGCGGCCAGGCCGCGTGTCGTCGTCGTCGGCGGCGGCTGGGGCCGGGCTCAGGGCCGCGCGCACGCTGGCGACGAGCGGCCAGGTGGCGGTGACGATGATCGAGCCGAACGACCGCTTCATGTCGTGCCCGCTGAGCGCGCACCTACGTGGCCGGCTTCGGCCGCGAGGCGGACCACCAGCGCAGCTACGCCAACATCGACCGGCAGGGCATCCAGCGCGTGCGCGAACGCGTGACCGAGATCGACCGCAGCGCGGCGGTGGTGGTCGCCGGCGGCCAGCGCATCGGCTACGACTTCGTGCTGTCACCCGGCATCGACTACATGGAGGAGGCGGTGCAGGGCTATGCCGCCGCACGAGCAGCCGCCGGTGGGTTTTCGGGCCTTCGAGCAGGCGGCGGTGCGGCGCCAGGTCGACGCCTTCCCTCGAGCGCGGCGGCGAATTCGTCATCACCGTGCCGCCAGCCGCCGCTGCCCGCCGGCGCCGTACGGAGCGCGCCTTCCTGATCGGGCGCCGCGCAGATGAAGCGCCGCGGCACCAAGGGCAAGGTCATCATCATCGACGCCAGCCCGAACCCGATGCCCATGCCCATCGCCGCGCCGATCGTCGGCGCGATGAAGAGCCTGTATGCGGCGCGGATCGAGTATGTGACCAATACCGAGGTCAGTGCCGTCGACATCGGCCGCCGCCTGCCGGTCACGCCGACGGGCGATATCGGCTTCACCGCCGCCAACATGGTGCTGCCGATGCGCGCGCCGGCGCTGATCCGCAGCGCCCGGCTCGGCGAACGCTGGGCCGCGGTCAAGCCGCCGAGCTTCCTGTCGCAGGTCGACGACAAGATCTTGTCGTGGGCGATGCGCAGGGGGCACGCCGCTGCCCAGAGCGGCCACCTGGCATTCGGCTGGCGGCAAGCAGGTCGCCGCCGACATCGTGCGCCGCATCGCCGGCCAGCCGGCGCTGGTGGCATCCGGCCCGGTGACGTTGCCCGGCGCGATCTGCTGGGCCGCGGTGACGCATGACGAGGCGATCATGATCAACGTGACGCCCAGCGTCGAGGCCGGCCAGCCGCCGAAGCTGGCCTTCCAGGTCGACCCCAGGCACAACAAGGCGTCGGGTCAGGGGTCGCCGCAGTGGGGCGACTCGATGTGGAACCAGATGCTCGGCTGAGCCGCGGCCCGCGCCTGCCGGGCACGCCGCGCATCAGAGCTGCGTCGACACCGACTCGACGCGCACCACGACGCGCCACGGGCCCAGGGAAATTTCTCGCGCACCAGGTCGACGGCGTCGCCGGCGACGATCACCTCGCCGGTGCCGTCGATCACGCAGCCCTGTCCCGGGCTGCGCGTGCCCTGCACCTTGCGCGACGCCACCATCAACTGGATGCGGCCGTTGGCCCGCAGGTGCTGCTCGGTGCGCTGGAAGCGCCCGACCGGAAACACCACCACCCCGCCCGGGCCGACGATGCGCACGGAGTTGCCTCCAGTGGCCCGCCAGGTGCGGCCCCTCGGGACCTCGGGTCACGATGGCACATATTCACTTGCATCGCACACCTCGCGGCACACACCTTCGATCTTGCGCCATGAAACTCCTCCAGGGTTGAATAGCTGCCCGCGCGCGGCGCGTCGGCTCAGCGGCCTTGGCAGCGGCCGTGGGCGGCTGCCGCCAGTCGCCGAAGGCATCCAGGTCGAAGCCGTCGGGATAGTTCAGGAAGACCCGGCCGGTGGCCCCGGGTGTCGGTGAGGCCGTACTTGCCAGATGATCTGCCCGGGTCTTGCGGTTGATCACGACCACGCGGTTGCGCAGGTCGTCGGCCACGATGATGTCGCCGGTATCGGGCAGTTCGCGCGCGAGCGAGGGGATGGTCGAGCGCGCCCTCGCCCTCCTTGACGAAATATTCCCAGCTGCGCTTGCCGGTGGCGGGGTCGAAGATCACCACCCGGCTGGGCTTGTGAAATCGGCAACGATCACCTGCCGGCCGTCCACGGCGGGGAAGGCGTCGGACGGATAGCGCACATTCGGCGCGCGTCACGCCCACAGCACCTGGCCCTGGCGCGTGATGCGAGATCCAGGCCGCCGCTGATCTCCCGACCAGGATTCGCCGCCGGCCAGTGGCGTGGCGCCGTTGGGCCAGGCCAGGTGCCGCGGCGGGTCGTGCCGGCACTGGCCGGCCCTGCCCCATTCGGTGGTGATCCTGCTGGTGGCGGGGTCGATGATCAGTTTCCCGGCAGTTGGATGTCGGCGGTGAGAAACTGCCCGTCGGCCAGCAGGGCATCGTCGGGGGTAGTTCAGCAGACTCGCCCTTGCCGCGGGCATCGGGCACGCCAAAGGTCCAGGTGATGGCGCGCTGCTCGCAGTCGACGATGTGCACGTCGCCGTTGTCCCCCGCTCGACGGCCAGCGGCCTTGCCGTTCGGGCGAGAAGTTGAGCGTCCTCGCACACGGCGTAGAGCTTCAGGTTGGGCGACGGAAACTCCCAGACCCCGATGCGCTTGTCGGGCGTCACCTCGATGAGCCGGTTGTTGCGCCGGTCGGCGATCACGATCGGGAGAAGGCAGCGGCTTGCCCCAGGACGGCACCGGCTTGTCGCGGCTGCCCGTGACCGGCGGCATCGGCGGCAGCGCCACGCCGCTGGAGACGATGCCGCGCCGACTGGACTCGGGCGTGACCTTGACGCCACGCCAGCGCGCCGCCGGCGCGCCGCCGGGGCCGCGCGCTGCGGCGCGCCGGCCGGGCCGGCGGCAGCCGCCGGGACCGGCGATCCACGCGGCGCCCAGCAGCAACCAGCGACCCGAAAGCCCGCGCCGCCGGCGCGAAGGGCGCGAAGGGCGCGGGCGGGCGCCGCCGGTGGGATGGGCGCCGTGAGCAAAAACCGCACGAACCGTCGCCCGAAGTCATCAGACAGGGGCGGGCACGATGCCGGGAACCCCCTGCCGCCAACCGTTGACTGCCGTCAACGCGGCAACGCCGGCGCGTCAGCCTGCCGCCCGCACCACGCGCCCGCGCAGGGTTCGCAGCGGCCGGTCGTGCCCGCCATCGGCGACGCCGCCTTGCCGTCAGCAGAACGCCAGCGCATCATGCGCGCTCAATCGCAGGCCTCCCGCGCACGCGCTTTGCTGGCGAACACCAGCCACTGCCGCCTGCCGATCTTGCGCCAGAGCGACGGCATGGGTGTCTTCGCGATGGCGACCGGTTCACGGAGGACACCCGGGCGCACCGCGGGCGCTTCGGCGTCAGGGGCCGCAGTGATCGCCAGGGGGGCTCGGGGTCACGCCCGGCGGTCCGCCGCTGGCCGAACGGCCCGCGCGCAGGCGCGCCACCGCCGTGCTGGCGTGGACGAACCACCACTGCGCACGATCCGCCGGCGCAGCGCCTGGTCTGCCCGTCGTTCGCCAGCGCCCGGGCGGCCAGACACGCAGGCAGGTCGCACCCGTTCATCACGAAGTACGCCGCCTGAGTTGGCGCTGGCGGCATGGCTGGCCGCGCTGGGATTGGTTGCGGTGGCGCTGCAGGGCAGCCCTGGCGGTCGGCGCGAAGACGGCGCGCATCGATCTGCTCGGGCCTGGCCTCGATCGAGTTGCCCGCGGGCTTCCAGCTGGTGGGCATGGTCGATGCGGGCGACCCGCCGAATGACTACACGCTCAAGGCCAAGGTGGCTCCCAGTTCGCGCGCGACCGCAGCGCCGCCACCTTCCGGCTGAACAGGACCAGAGCCACGACTGGGGCGGCTACTGCGTGACCCGGTGCTGCTGACCATCACGCTGTACAACCCGGCGCTGCCCGCCCCGACGCCGACACCGTGCGCCCCGTGCGCGTGCACCGCTACCACACGCCCGTCAAGGACCAGATCATTGCCGCCGACTCACCACGCTGGCGCAGCGAGCGCGAAGCCGATCTGCGCTGGCGCTGGCTGGAGATGGCGGACAGCGGGCAGTCGCGGTGGGTGGTGGTGCTCACCGATCCGGCGCGGCACCTGCGGCTGGACCTGTTCGCCTGGAAGAAGAAATACGGTCCGGACGAGGCGCGTGCGCTGCTGCGCGGCGCCGCGGCGTCGCTGCAGACCACGGCGGCGCTGGCGCAGCATTTCGAACGGGTTGCCGGCGTCGAACAGCGCGTGGGCGCGCCGACTGGCGCAGGCTGCTCGGCCGAGCATGAGCGCACCTGGACGACCTGGGTCTGCCACGCCTGCGCGCCGATGAACCCGTGGTGGGTGCCACGGTCGCAGCCTTGCTGGAGCGCGCCACCGGTACGCTCACCGTGGCGCGCATGATCGGCAGCGTGCCGCGGACCGCGGGCACACCGCGTGACGGCGGGCCGGCCCGAGATCGCGCTGGCGCTCGAGCCTGACCAGTATGTCGCTGCAGGCACCATCGGCGGCTGCCCAATCTGCGCATCGCGATGCTGTACTGGGACGACAGTGCCGGTCGTTGGCGCGCCAGCGAACCGCAGCGGCAGACCGCCGACGAGGGTGATGCGCTGCCGCCACTCCTGCAGGCCGGCCGCGCGGCTGACCGACCTGCCCGCGCCCACCTGCCGCGCGTGACCAGCCTACGCCTGTCGCCCGAGTGGGGGTGACCCGGCACAGCTGGCGAAATTTCTGCGTGAGACGCAGGTCTACCAGACCGACCTGGCCGCGGGGCGCATCGTGGCGCGCTGAGGTCTGCATCGCGGACGCCGCCGGGCCCCCTGCCAGCCTCTGCGTCGGGCGGATGAATGTCCAGTCGGCGCCGCTGACGCCCAGGCGCGCCAAGAGAACCAGAACCAGCCAGCCCGGCACGGCAGCGCCAGCAGCCAGTCGATGGCCAGGGCGACGAAGAAGCCCCGGGCACGGTCAGTGCGATGCCGAGGGTCCAGCGCGGCGCGCTCGCGGATGCAGCAGGTGGCGGCGGCTTGTTTCACGGCGGCCGGGTGCTGCACCGCACAGGGCAGCGCAAGCGGCCGCGTCGCAACCCGCTGGCAAGGTATTGCTTGCACGCGCCGACAGCGCTAAGGTCGGCGTGCTCGCTCGCACGACCGGAGGCCCCCATGACGTGCGTACTCGCGTCCCGGGAGCTCGGCGGCAACGCCGAGTTGCAGAAGGTGGCCCATGAAATCCGGCCGCCGCTCAAGCGTTGGGCGCAAGGCGCCGAGGTGCAGCAGGTGCAGCGCGCCATGAGGGCCCTGGAGCCGGATTGCGACCTCGGCCGATCGTTCGACAAGCCGGGGGCGGATGGCCGCCCCCCCGATGGCATCTATGGCGACAAGACCTGGCAGGCAATCAAGGCCTTCCAGGTGCGGCAATTCCCGACGCACCCGGAATGGCACACCGGATTCTGTGGCTGGGTGACCCTGTGCGCGATGGATCGCATGCTGCAGCGACGGGCATCCGCGGGCGGCGGGGCCGCGGGTGCCTCGGCGGGTGCCACGGCACCGCAGCTGGCTGACCCGATCTCGAGCAGTTGCGGCAACGGCTCGCTGCCGGCACGCTGGCCAACCACGTGGCGCCAGGTGTCGACCATGAGCAAGTCGGCATCGTGCACGCAGTGCTGATGGACGATGCGCGCGTGCGGCTGGGCGTGGTGTGGCGCAACCCGGGGTTGGTGCCCGGCGGCAACTGGCTGAACCCCACCGGCACGATCCGCGGCTGGGTTGACGCCTACCGTCCGCTGGTGGCGTTGAGCGGTTCGTTTGCCCTGCTGTCGCGCGGGGCAGGCTCTCCGGCTCCGGTGGTCGCCGGCGGCCTACCGGAGCCCCGGATTCGTGCCCGCGTTGCCGGATGCCGAGCGCTTCGATCGTTTCCAGGGCCGGATCCACGGCGCCTTCATCTGCTACGTGGCCCATGGCGGCGCGCGCCGCTGGCGCTTCGGCGTTGCCGGGCGCCGCTCGAGGCCCGCGGGGGAGGACATGTGACCATGGGGCTCGACGGCCCGGTGCCGATGATCCTGACCAGCGCAGAGGGCCGCCGTGTCTATGGCCCTCCGACCCTTGGTACCGCGCGCTGCAGGACCGGCACGCCATCGGCCTGGTGGTGGTGGCGCACAACCCGACACCGACCGGCTGATCGTGCTGGTGCAGGATTGGCATCGCCCGCCTACGACCTCGATACGTTGCGCGACCTGACGCTGGCGCTCGGTTGCCACCACGCCGTGGCCCTCGACGGCAGCGATTCGGCGATGCTCAGCTGCGGCGGACATTGGCTGCTGGTCAACGACGACTGGAAAAACCGGCTCAACCCCAACGCGCTGGTGTTCTTCGCTGCGTAGTCTGGCCTGCGGGGAGCGGGCGGCGAGCCGACGAAGCGGCCCGCCGTGGATTTGGCGGAGGTCCGGCCGGTCTGGAAAGGACTGCACGAGCTTCCGCGGGGTCCGACCCGGCGCTTTCAAGGCTTCACAAGCTCGCACCCCTTGCTTCGGTCGAAGGGTGTCCGCCCGTTCAGCGCACCAGCCGCACGCGCACCTCCGCCACCGGATTGCGCCAGTCCCTGCCGATCGGCTTGAAGTCACCGGCGCCGTGCACCCCGCGATGCACATGCACGAAGCCCTCGCCGCCGCCCACGCCGCCGCCGCCGCCCGAGCCGCCGCACTCGGCAAAGAAGGGGCCGGGGGTCGAGCTGCACAACTCGTCGTTGACCTCGCTGCCGGCGTCGTAGGCGACGGCGGTGTAGGTCTGCGCCGGCCAACCCGGCTGCGGCAGCGGCACCGCGTTCAGCGCCACGAAGGCGTCGTTGGTCGGGATCAGCATCGCGGCCAGGCTGAGCCGGTCCCGCCAGGGATTGCCCTGGATGCGCAAGGTGACCGACTTGCCGGGGTCGAGCAGGCCATCACCCGCCGCGGTGGCCTGCACGAGCGGGCTGCTGTCCAGCAGCGCGCGCAGCGCGCGACGTTGCCTTCTTCGGCCAGCGTGGCCAGTTGCGGCAAGGCCGGCTCGCCCAGCGCGAAGAAGGTGATGGCCGGCCGGTGCGTGGCCAGCAGCAGCGGGGTGAAGCGCTGGTTGTAGGTGATGTTGGTGACGGTGACCTCGTAGGTCCAGCGCCCTTCGTTGGCCTGAGCGCCGAACGTGGTGGCCATGAGGCCGGCCAGCAGCAGCCGGCGGGTCAGCGACTTCGGGGATGTGATCATGCGATGCTCCTTCGTGGGTGCCTTGTGGCGGGCCTTCAGTGAAGCAGCGACGCGCGCCCGATGCCTCACGAAATGCTCACCGATCGGTGGAGCCTTGATCACCGCCCGTCTTCCACCTCAGGCGGCCTGCGACAGGCTGAACTCGAAGCGCGTGCCGCGCGCCGGATCGCTGTCCACGCGCACCGGGCTGCCGTGCAGGTCGAGGATGCGCTTGACGATCGCCAGCCCCAGCCCGGCGCTCGCGCCGTGGCCCGGCGACGCCGGCGCATCGTCGGCGCGCCAGTAGCGCTCGAAGATGTGCGGCAGGTGCTCGCGGGCGATGCCGCTGCCGGAATCGATCACCGCGACGCGCAAGGCCCCGGCCCGTCGCGCTCGACGGCCAGCGTCACGGCGCCGCCGCGCGGCGTGTGGGTGAGCGCGTTGTCCACCAGGTTCTGCAGCACCCGCTCGATGAGGCCGATGTCGGCGCGCACGCTGGCGTGCAGCTCGGCGCTCGCCGCCAGCGACAGGGTGACGCCGCGCTCGCGCGCCGCGAGCTGCCCGTCCTGCACCACGTCCTGCAGCAGCTCGCCGAGCCGGAAGGGTTCCAGGCGCGGTGCCACGCCCCGGCCTCGAGCTTCGAGAGCTCGAACAGGTCGGCGATGCGCCGGTGCAGACGCCGCAGATGGCGCAGCGCCGTCTCGAGGTGCTGGCGGCGCGCCGCGGCGTCGAGCCCGTCGCCGGCCAGCAGCAGCGTCTCGACGTAGCCCTGCACGTTGGCCAGCGGCGTGTGCAGGTCGTGCGAGATGTTGCTGACCAGCTCGCGGCGCAGTCGGTCGCTGTGCTGCAGTTGGCGCAACTGCTGCGCAATGCGCTGCTGCATCGCGCGCGTCGCCTCGCGCAACGCATCGACTTCGTCGTCGGGCGTCTCGCCCGCGCCGGCATCGGCCACTGCATCGGCGTGGAAGGCACGCACCTCGTCGGTCAGCCGGCGCAGCGGCCGCGTCAGTGTGCGCATGACGAGCACCAGCAGCAGCGAAGCCCCCGCGGTGACGGCCAGCGCCGCCAGCAGCAGTTCGCGCCAGGCGCCGGACTGCGCCACCGCCGCGGCCACCGCCTGCTGCGTCTGCCCCAGCAGCACGACATACAGGTAGCCGCTCATGCGTCCCTCGTGCGACAGGCCTTCCACCGAGACCACGTTGCGCGCCCCGGGGCGCCGCGGATCGTCACCGAGCAGCGGCAGCGCTGGCGGCACCTGTGCGCGCCCGGCCAGCGGACGCACCACCGACAGGTCGACTCGATCGGCCAGCGGCCCCGGCTGGTCGAGCGCATGGCCGATCACCCGGCCGTCGGGATCGAGCAGGTAGACCTCGAGCGCCGGATTCAGCGCCATCGCATGCATCGCCAGCTCGGCGAGCAGCGCGCGGTCGGGCTGGCCGTCGGCACCGATCAGCGGCCGCGGCTGCCGCGCGGCGATGCTTGCCGCCAGGCCGAGCTGGAGCCGCTGGGTCGCTTCGAGCGCGTCGAAGGCCGCCTGCCGGCGCGCCGCCACCAGCAGCGCCGCCGCCAGCAGGGCCAGCACCAGCAGCGCCGCGGCCGTGAGGCGCACATGCAGCCGGCGGTGCCAGGCAATGCCCGTGCTCACGACGCCTCGACGACGAGCTCGAAGCGGTAGCCCACGCCCCAGACCGTGTGGATGAATCGGGACTCGCTGCGGTCGTCGCCGAGCTTGGCGCGCAGGCGGTTGATGTGGCTGTTGACCGTATGGTCGTAGCCGTCGTGCCCGTAGCCCCAGACTTGCTCGAGCAGTTCGGCGCGGGTGAAGACGCGCCCCGGGTGGCCCATGAAGTGCCAGAGCAGGTCGAATTCGCGCGGCGTCAAGACCAGCTCCAGGGTGCCGAGCCAGGCGCGACGCCGGGCGCGGTCGATGCTCAGTTCGGCGCAGTCCAGCCGCGATCGTGCAACGGCGGGTGCCGCCGGCGGCGCGGCCCGGCGCAGCAGCGCCCGCACGCGCGCCTTCAGCTCGAGCACCGAGAACGGCTTGGTCACATAGTCGTCGGCGCCCAGTTCCAGGCCGAGCACGCGGTCCAGCTCGGAAGCACGTGCGGTCAGCATCAGCAGCGGCACGCGCTGGCCTCGCGCGCGCAGTTCGCGGCAGATGTCCAGGCCCGACAGGCCCGGCAGGCGGAGGTCGAGCACGATGGCATCGAAGGGCTGGCCCAGGGCCGCGGCCAGGCCCGATGGACCGTCCGCGACCACGTCCACCTGCGCCGGCAGGTCGCTCAGGTGCAGGCGCAGCAGCGCGGCGATGTCCTGCTCGTCCTCGATGACCAGCAGGTGGGGCGGCAACATCGGCATGGGCTGCATGCTGCCGCCGGGCGGGCCGGAAGTCCTCACCGATTGCTCACGGCGCCGGTGCAGGGGTTCGGGGCTGCACTGTCAGGGACATGGAATCTCCGTTCTGGGACTTTGCAGACGCCGGCTTCATCCTGGACTCAGCGGCTCGAGCGAGCGGCGCGAGCGGCCTCGTCCGTTCGATGTCACGCGCCTGCTTTGGCCGCCAGGCGGCGAGCGACTTGCCCGGCGACATGCCGACGCAGCGCACGAGGCGCACGGCCATGAAGCCATCGTATCTCGGTCAAGGCCTCGACCTGTCCACCCGCACCGCCGGCCGGGCGGCCCGGATTGGCGCCGCATGGCCGTGCCTGCCGACGATCGGCGCGCCCGGCACGGCCCTCCCCTCCCAGGCACAGACTGCGGCCGCGGCGCAGACCCGCAGGCTTCGGCCTGTCGACGGCGCTGCAAATGCCGTACCCGTGGCCGGGCCGGCGTGAATCTTCACGGAATCGTGCCACGCTGCATCCAAGCGCGGCCCGGGCTCGTCAGGGCCACACGCGGCGATCTTGCCGCGGTCAGCCCCGACCAGGAACACGCCCCATGAACACCACCCCGCGCATCCCTTGCTGCCGCCCCCTGCGCATCCTGCTGGCGCTGGCTGCCGCTGCCGCCGCTTTCGGCGCCCAGGCGGTGCCGATCAGCGTGTCCATCAGCGGCCTGCCGCCCGGCCTGGCCCCGGTGCTGGACATCCAGCGCAGCACTTGTCCGGGTAGCCAGGTGCAATGGCTGGACAACCCGTCGCAGCCTTTGACCGAGTTCAGCCACACCGTGATCGAGCCGGTCACGCTGCCGAGTGGACAGATGACGCTGCGCTCGCGGGTGATCACGGTCTATACCGCCAGCTTCAACACCGAGAGGACACCGGGCTCGTTCTACATTTCGGCGCTGGAGGTACGCTGCACGGCAATCTTCAGCGATCTGTTTCATTTCAGCCTGCGCGTGCCTGGCCTCGGCAACGCCGACCAACCGGCGAGCGCTGGCTTGTCGCTGGGCCATGTGCAGCAGAGCAACACGGCGCCCATCAACCGCACGCTGGCCGCGAAGACGACCTCGTTCAGCCCGGCGCTGAATACCTTGTCGCGCGGCGTGCCGCAGACCGTCGACACCACCCACGAAGCCTCGATCGGCACGGTGCAAGGCCAGCGGCTGGATTTCCTGCGCCCGTCGACCCCGTCCGCTGGCGCCTTCAACCGGGTGGCCAGCCTGTTCGTGCGAACCAGCGACAGCGCGCGCTGCGTGCAGGCCGGCAGCACCACACGCTGCCTGAGCGGCTCCACGCCGGTGGAAGCCGGCGGGGTCAGGCTGCACGGCCTGCAACGCAACGTCGACGGGCAGGCAGGCAAGGCGCGCTTCCAGTTCGAGCTGCTGCCCAGCTTCCCCATCGGCACGCTGAAGCTGGTCGCCAGCGCCGACGCCAGCGACCTGCCGGCGTATATCGTCGACGGCGTGCCGCAGGCGCTGGACCTGCTGCCTTGGCAGCCGGCGATGCAGACGGTCAGCGTGCAGTGATCGGCGGCGGGCGGGCGCGTCAACCGCGGGCCGAGCGCGACGGCGTCAGTCGACGAGGCGCTTGATCGCCGCGATCAATGCATTCGGGTGCTCGAGCCCGCGGTAGGCTGCCGGCACGCGCTGCGGCGCGCCGAGCAGCGTGGCGACGGCGAGGGCCGCCGAGTGGATCGAATATTCGACCGTATAGACCACGTTGTCGGGGATCTCGACATACTGGCCGACGAAGGCGAGGTTGACGGTGCCGGGCGGCACCACCGGTGGCCGGTCGCCAGGCGCCCGAGGCATGAACTGGCTCGTCGTGTAGGGCAGCAGGCAGGGGATGCAGCGGGCACCTTCGAGCAGCGCCGGCAACTCATCGCGCCAGCCGAGGTGCGAGATCACCTCCGTCAGGATCTCGGCACCGGTGCATGCGGGCATCGTCTTGGCCACGAAGTCGCCGGCGCGGTCGGCAAACAGGCCGTAGCCCCACCAGACCTGCGTGCCGGGCGGCTGCCCGGCATAGGCGGGCGGGTGGAAGAGGTGGAAGGTGAGCCCCCAGCTCGAATCCTTCAAGGTCACCAGCCCGCCCTGCCCGGCGGGGCTGTCGCTGAAACGTTCGATGCGGCGCACGAGGCGGTCGTCAGTGTGCGTCACGGTGAAGGTGACCCATTTCGTGCGTTCGACGTCGCCGCAGAATACGGCCGGGCGGCCGAAGGCCGGACTCTTGGCGGCGAGCCGCTCCCACAGTGCCCACGCACCGCTGCGGCGCTGCACCGGCGGCGGCGGCGCAGCCATCGTGCCGGCGGTGGCATCGGCCGTCATCGAGCCCAGGGTCACGATCACCAGATCGCCATCGCCCAGCTCGATGTCGGCCGGCGCGCCGGCACGCGTGGCGCGGATGCGGCGCACGGCCTGGCGGCCGTCCGCGACGGCTTCGAAGTCCAGATCGGTGACCTGCACGCCGACGTCGAACCGCACGCCCTGGCGCTCGAGCCAGCGCACGATCGGACGCACGATCGAGTCGCGGCCGTTGTAGCGCGTCGACTGGATGATCCTCAAGGTCGGCAGGTCGGGGAACAGGCGCAGGAAGCGCAACAGGTAGCGCCGCAGTTCGGCGGCACTGTGCCAGGTCTCGAAACCGAACATGCTGCGCCACATGAACCAGAAGTTGGTGGCGAAGAAGTGCGCATCGAAGCACTCGTCGATGCGCCGGGCGCCGAGCACCTCCTCGCCGCGCAACATGAACCCGATGAGGTCGACACGGTCCTTGTTGGCCAGCCCGAACGCTGCGGCGTCGACGATGCGTCCGTGTTCGACGAGCCGCGCCTTGTCGTTCCACGGCGCCTCGACCCAGAAATCGAGCGTGTCCTGAGCCACCGACTTGTCGGGGTCGTCGAGCGACGGAATGTGCGACAGCAGTTCGTACATCAGTTCGTAGGCGGCGCCGAACATGCGGCTGCCCCGCATCGAGAAGCCCTGCTCGGCCGAGCCCGTGGCGTCGAGGCTGCCGCCAAGCGCCTCCTCCTCGAGGATCCGCACGTCGGCGCCTGCAAAGTGGCCGTCGCGCAGCAGATAGACGGCCGCAGCCAGCGCGGCGATGCCGCCACCGACCAGGATCGCTCGCGGGCCCTGTGCAGGGGGTGTTCATCGTGGTTTCCTCGGGGGGGTCGATGGCCGCGCATGCTGTCGGCTCGCAGCCCTTGCCGGCAGCCTGCCGGTCTTCGAGCGCAGTTCCTCGAAGGCTTCGGCGAGCGCCTGCGTCAAGCGGTGCGCATCGGGCACCGCCGCGCGCGCGGTCGTCAAGCCGAAGCCCATCGCCCCGGCATAGCTGATGACGGTGATGTTCAGTCCGAGGCCGTGCTCGACGATCGACACCGGCCAGTAGGCGCTCATGCGGGTGCCGGCCGCATACAGCGGCACCCGCGGTCCCGGGATGTTCGAGATCACGACGTTGGCCAGCACCGGCATCACGCCGGCAACATGCGACCGGCCATAGAGCTCGGCCAGCCCGTGCAGCACCCAGGGCACACCGATCGACGGGAAGTCCATCGGCACCACGCCCTTGCTTTGCTGGACCATCGCCTTGACGGCGTCGGCGGCGTCGCGGATGGCACACAGACGCCGCACCGGGTCGGCGATGTGCGTGTGCAGGTTGACGAGCGGCATCGTCGCCTGCGTCGTGAACTCGGTGTTGCCGGCCTCGCGCAGCGAGATCGGCATCGCCGCCGTCAGCGGCTTCTTCGGGATGCCGCCGTGGTGCGCCAGGTAGCGGCGCAGCGCACCGCTGCACAGCGCCAGCACGATGTCGTTGAGTTTGGCATCGTGCGCGGTGGCGAGCGCCTTCAGTGCATCGAGCGGCAGCGACAGGCCGGCGAAGCCGCGTTCGGCGGTGATCGGCACGTTCAGCGGCGTCGGCGGCCCGAAGGCGAAGTTCTGCCGCAGCCGGCCCGGTGCACCGCCCGCCTTTGCCGGACCGAGCAGGCCTGCGAGGGTGCGCACCACGTCCGGCAGGTGGCGCACGAGCTTGACATACTGCCCGGCGTCGTGGCGCAGCGCGGCGGCGCCGAGCTCGACCAGGCCGGGATGTTCGGCGGCCATGGCGTCCTTCGCCCGCGGCACCGGCGGCGGGCGCGGCGACAGGTCGAACAGCGTGCGCGCCAGCACGATGCCGGCCTGCCCGTCGAGCGCGGCGTGGTGGGCCTTGAAGTAGTAGCCGACCTGCCCGCTTTCGAGACCGTCGATCACGTGCAGGCGCCACAGCGGGCGGCTGCGGTCGAGCAGCTCGGCGTGCAGGCGGCCGATGCAGTCGTCGAACTGCGTCATCGTGCCCGGCGGCGGCAGCGTCACGCGCTGCACGTGGTGGGCGAGGTCGATCGCGTCGTCGTCGACCCAGACCGGGTTGGCGAACTGCAGCGGCATCGGCGCAAGCTTGCGGTGCAGCACGGGCGCCAGGTGCAGCCGCCGCGCGAGGGCCCGCCTGACCTCGGCGTGGAAATCGCGCCGGTAGCGCGGTGGCAGGTCGAACAGGCTCACCGACCCGACGTGCATCGGTGTCTCGGGTGTCTCCAGATGCAGGAACGCCGCATCGACGCCGGTGAGGGATTTCATCGCGCTCGCCTGCGCGGCGCCGGTTTCGCTGCCGCTGTCTTCGTCGTTGCGGCCTTGCCGGTGACAGCGGCCTTCTTCGGTGCGGCAGCCTGGGCCGCGCCTGCGCCGGTGGCTGCTGCGCGTGTGCCGGCGCGTCGGGCCGCGGACAGCATCGTCACGAATTCCTGCTGGAATCTCTGCGTGATGGTTTCGGGATCGGGCACCAGGTGTGCATCGGCGACGATGGCCAGCGTCGCACTGCCCCGATAGCTGAGGATGCTGATGCCCATGCCGAGGTTCTCGCCCGGGTGCGGCACCCAGAACATCACGCGCTCGATCGGCACCCCGGCCACGTAGAGCGTCCGCGGTGAACCGGCGACATTGGTCATGACCACGCTCGCCTTGCTGCTGAGCATCGACGACGGGATGTCGGACACCACCTTCGGCGTGCGGCCGAAGAGCTCGAACAGCAGACGCATCGCCACCGGCTCGGGCGAGCGCTTGAGCGCGTCCATGTGCGCCTTGGTCACGCGCAGCCGCTCGAGCGGCGTGCGCGCGCCGACCGGCAGTTCGAGCAGCACGAGGCCGAAGTCGTTGCCGAGCTCGAGCGCGCGCTCCGGCGGCCGCAGGTCGACCGGCACCATCGCGCGCAGCGTCGTCCGCGCCACGTCGACACCCCGCCCCTTCAGATAGGCACGCAACGCACCCGTCATGCCGGCGGCGAGCACGTCGTTGACCTTGGCATCGGCCAGCGCGCCGATGGCCTTGACATCGGCGATCGCCACCGGCTCCGACCAGGCGACGCGCTTGGCCAGCGAGAACGCCCCCTTGAAAGGCGATTCGGGGTCGTCGCGCTTCAACAGTTCGGACAGCAGCATCCCCGCGCCGCCGGTGATCAGCATGGCCTTGTCGATCAGGGCCTGCGGATGCGCGGCAACGTCGAGCGCCGCGCTGGCCGTCGATGCGACGGCCTTGATCGACGCCCCCAGGGCGTCGAAGGTCGAACCGAACCATCCACCGCTGGCCCCGCGGCCCGCCTTCGGCGCAGCCGCCTCGCGCGGGCGGACGGGTGCGTCGGCGGTCTGGTCGTAAAGCCGCATCGACAGCGCCGTCATCGCGGTGCCGTCGCCGATGCAGTGGTGAAACCGCGTCACCAGGGCGCTGCCGCCCTCGACGCCGTCGATCACGTGCACCTGCCACAGCGGCTGCAGGCGATCGAGCGGCGTGCTCACGATGTCGCCGAGCAGTTGCGCCAGCGCCTGCCGGTCGCCGGGCTGCGGCAGCGCCACGTGGTGCAGATGCTGGCCGATGTCGAAGCCGGGCATGTCCTGCCAGTGCGGCACCGGCAGCGGCAGTCCGCGCTCGACGACCCTTTGCCGGAACCGCGGGTAGTCGCTCAGGCGCGCCGCATACAGCGCCTTGACCTTGGCGAAATCGAGCGGCCTGCCGGTCAGGGCCACGCTCGTGACCATCGCCAGGTTGGCCGGGCCGTCCATGTGGAACCACGCCGCGTCCACCGGCGCCATCCTGTGCAGCGTCATCGGACCTCCTCCACCGGCGCCTGCCCGGCATCCGGGCGGGCAGGCCGGTGCAACCGATGCTAGGAGCGGGCACCGCGCCCAGGCTGACCGGCATCAACGCCGGCGTGAATCCGGCGCCTGGGCGGCGGCGTGGCACGTGGGGTGCCCGTGGCCGGGCCGGCGCGAATCTTCACGGATTCGTGCCACGCTGCATCCAAGCGCGGCCCGGGCCGGTCAAGGCCGTACGCGGCGATCTTGCCGCGGTCAGCCCCGACCAGGAACCTGCCCCATGAACACCACCGCGCGCATTCCTTGCTGCCGCCCCCTGCGCATCCTGCTGGCCCTGGCTGCCGCTGCCGCCGCTTTCGGCGCCCAGGCGGTGCCGGTCAGCGTATCCGCAGCCATCAGCGGCCTGCCGCCCGGCCTGGCCCCGGTGCTGGGCATTCAGCGCAGCACCTGCCCGGGTAGCCCGATGCAATGGCTCGACAACCCGTCGCAGCCTTTGACCGAGTTCAGCCACACCGTGATCGAGCCGGTCACGCTGCCGGGTGGACAGACCACGCTGCGCTCGCGGGTGATCACGGGCTGCACCGCCAGCTTCAACACCCAGAGGACTCCGGGCCCCGACTTCCCGCAGCTGGACGTGCGCTGTTCGTTTGGCCCCACCGACCTGTTCCACTTCAGCCTGCGCGTGCCGGGGCTCGGCAACGATGACCAGCCGGCCAGCACCGTGTCGTCGCTGGACCATGCGAGGCAGGGCAGTTCCGAGACCTTCAACCACAGGGTGGCCGCGCAGACGACCTCGTTCAGCCCGACGCTGAATACCTTGTCGCGCGGCGTGTCGCCGACCGTCGAAACCCGCAGCGAGGCCTCGATCGGCACGGTGCACGGGCAACGCCTGGACTTCCTGCGCCCGTCGACCGCGTCCGCAAGCGCCTTCAACCGGGTGGCCAGCCTGTTCGTGCGACCCGGCGACGGCGCGCGCAGCGTGCAGTGATCGGCGGCCGGCGCAGCGGTGGCCCGCGCGCATGCCGGACGTGGCGGCGCGAGCGCTTCTGGCGCGCACGCGTCGGCCCGGTGCCGTTGCCCATCCGTCTGTTCTAACTGGACCTCGAGCACTGCCCGAACTGCAGCGCCAGCAAGCCACGGCCTCACTTGGGCGTTGATGAGAGCGGTTATCCACGCGGCGCAGCGGCGCGCTGATGCGCATCAAGCGCGCGTCGTCTCGGTGCGGTGGGCCGAGATTGAACTCAGCGCTGCGCAGGACCTGCGCAGCGTCAGCGCCGGGCCACCGTGCGGCGTCGTGTCAGAGGGCCGCCGCGCCGCGGCGCTTCAGTTCGTCAGTGTCGATGTCCACGTAGCGCCAGAACTGGCCGCGAAAGTGGCTTGCGTGGTAGCCCTTCACCCACGGATGGGCGAGGTCGGTCCAGACCGGATGCGTGGCCACCTTGTACGGCATGTAGGCCACCAACAGGCGCGTGGCCTGCTTGATTACCGCTTCGCGCTCCGGCCCGTTGGGCATACGGCGCTGCTTCTCGTACAGCGTGTTGTAGGCCGGCAGGTCGAATCGCGCGTGGTTGGACTGGCCCTTGTTGGGCCCGTAGCCCAGGCCGAGGAAGGTGTCGGCGTCCGGGCTGCCGGCACTCCAGCTCACGCCCCACATCGTCAGCTTGCCGGCGCGGCTGGCCTTCAGATGCTCGGGCCACTTGCCGGTCTTGAACTCGATCTTCAGTCCCAGCGCCGTCATGTTCTTCTGCCACAACTCGTTGAGTTTGCGGCTCACCTGGTCGGGACTGGTGGCGTACTCGAGCAGCAGGGGCTGGCCGTCCGGCTGTTCGCGCCAGCCATCGCCGTCCTTGTCCACGTAGCCGTGCACGTCGAGCAGGGCTCTGGCGCGGACGAGATTGAAGCCGCTCATCTCGCTCTTGAACGCCGGGTCGTAGCCGAAGGTCTCGGGCCCGACCGGTCCCTGCGCCGGGATGGACTGACCGTGGCGGACGAGCCGGATCTCGCGACGACATCGACCGCCAGGCTGATCGCGCGGCGCAGCGCCACCTTGGAAGGTTCGTAGCCGCCGACCAGGGGATGCTCCATCGCGAAATACGTAAAGGAACTCTGGGCGCGCGGGTAAGCGTCCGAGATCTGCGCCGGGTCGAAGCCGCTCTCGGCGATGGGGAAGGCGTAGCGCAGCACGCGCAAGGGCTGGCCGCCGCCTTGGACCGGCGCCGGTGCGGCCGGAGCGCCCAGGGGCAGCGCGGTGGCGGCCGCCAGGGCCAGGGTGTCACGTCGTCTGATCACTGCGGTACCCCACTCGATGGCGCAGCGCCACGGGTTCGATGTCGTACACGCTTCGAGCGTGTACTGTCGACGACGATTCGCTCGAAGGCCTGGCCCCATGGGGGCGTCAGCTCGGTGACGGCGCGGCGAGCACGCACCCCCCGGGGAACGTATACGAGCGGCACGCGCAAAGCGCTGGCCGTCACCGCTTTGCGATCGGGGCTGTCGGGCATGTCCGGCTGCTGTGCATGCGCGGCTTTGCAGGCAGCCCGGACTCCGAGCCAAAGCATCGCCAGGGTGCGATGCTCTATGTCGGCTTCGCCGCCAGCAATTCGAGCGGCCGACCGGCAGTTGTGGGTCGCAAGCCGCCCATCACGTCGGTCCATGAAGAAGGGCGCCCGCAGGCGCCCTCGTGACCGATCCGGTTTGCGAGCGCGACTTCAGTCGACCTGCTTGCGCAGGAACGCCGGGATCTCGATCTCGTCCATGCCGTTGCTCGACAGCGCCTCCACCTTGGCCGCCGCCTGGCTGCGCGCGTTGCGCCACACGCTGGGGGTGTTGAGGCCGGTGTAGGTGTCGGCCGCCCCCGGCTGCGCCGGCTGCATCGGCTGGTTGAGGATGGGCAGGCTGTCGGTGCCGGTGCGCAGCTGCGTGGCCGCGGGCTGCACGACATCCAGCGTGGGGGTGCGACTTTCGGCCCTCCGCACGCTGGACAGGCCGGTGGCGATGACCGTCACGCGCAGCTGGTCGCCCAACGATTCATCGCAGGCGGTGCCGTAGATGACGTGCGCGTCGTCGGCGGCATAGCGGCGGATGGTATTCATCGCATTGCGGCTCTCGGCCAGCTTGAAGCTGTTCTTGCTGGCCGCGATCAGCACGAGCACAGGGCCCGGGTACCGGGACGCTTGCGGGCCTGCGCGCGCCGCTCGAGGCGGTGCCTTCCAGCAGCGGGCAGGCCACGGCGCCGTCCGCCGCCTTGGTGGCGCGGTCGGGGCCGCCGGCGGTGGCAGTGTCCATGCACGCCCGAGCCCGGCTCGCTCATCACCGTCTTCACATCCTCGAAGTCGACTTCTGACCTGCGCCGGGGATGTGGATGATGTCGCCGCTGTTGCCAATGTCGCCGCCGACGGCGTTCATCAGCACGTCGTTGGCATGCCTGACTCGAAGGGTCGGGCCTGGTCCTGGGTGACGTCGTCGCCCAGCACCTCCGGCAGCTACTCGTTCAGCACCCTGCATCAGGCGGGAGCGAGGAGCCGAGCGGCAGCCGAGGGCTGTACGTTCGAGCGACGTCGGGGGTAGGGGGCTGTTGTCGGCCAACGGAGCAGTCGGTCTGTCTCGCTGCTGAAGCCGGACCATCGCGCGGATTCCCCGTTGCGCACGACCCGCATTGGCGCCGAACTGCTCTCGCTGCCGGCTGACGCAAACCGCTAAGACTTTGCTAAGTTGCAGCGGCCAGAGTAGACGCACAGTCAAGGTCGACTGGAGTCGCTCGAAAGGAACGATCATGAAGTTCAGCAACATCGGCGTGGCGCTCGGCATCGCGGCAGCAACGATGGGCCTCGCCGCGCACGCAGGCGACGATCGCAAGGCGTCGAAGGACCATCGGCAGGCTGCTTCGGGGATGCAGGCCGTTGCCGTCTCTCCCAAGGCCGGCGAGCCGGGCCATGGCTGGCAGTATTTCTCCGATTCGCGCAAGGCCCGCGCCGTCGTCATCAGCCCCAATGGCGACTACTACTACAGCCGCGGCGACAGCCTGCAACTCGTATACAAGCCTGCGCCCACGGCCTGAACGCGGCGATGCTGCCCGGCGGCCCTCGAGGGCTACCGCCGGGCGGCGGCTGCGCTTGATGCCACTCAAGCGTGCACGGGGCAACGGCTCCCAGAATCGGGCCATGCCCTTGCGCGTCGCATCGAACGTCGGCGAGGTCACGGAGCCTCGATGACCGCCTTGCAGCTGCTCGCGTGGATCACCGCTGCGCTGCTGCTGCAGCTGACGGTGGGCATCGGCGTGGTGGTGCGGCGCCGCCGCCTGGCGGCGCCGGCGACACCGGTACTACCCGATGCGACGAGGACCAGGCCGGAGCTGGCCTGGGAGGGTTGGCGAGCGTTCCGGGTCGCACAGCGTCACTTCGAAGACGCCGCACGGACGCAGTGTTCCTTTCACCTGCAGCCGGTCGACGGTCAGCCCTTGCCCGCCTTCCGGCCGGGCCAGTTTCTGACCTTTTCGCTCGATCTCGCCGCGGGCGCAGCCGGTGAAGAGTCGGCCGGGCGCGCCATCACGCGCTGCTATTCGCTGTCGGACCGGCCCGACCCGGCGCAGTACCGGGTGACCATCAAGCGCGTGCCGGCGCCGCCCGACCACCCGGAGTTTCTTCCGGGCCTGTCGTCGAACCACTTCCACGACCATGTCCGGGCCGGTGACGTGCTGCGCGTGAAGGCACCGTCGGGGCACTTCTTCATCGATCCCGATCCGTCGATCCCCGTGGTGCTGATCGGCGGCGGCATCGGCATCACGCCGATGATGAGCATGCTGCGCTGGTGCATCGCCAACCAGCCGCAGCGGCCGGTGCATCTCTACTACGGCCTGCGCAACAGCGACGAGCATGCCTTCAAGTCGGCGCTGGAGGAGATGGCGGCCTCGCACCCTGCGCTGCGCCTGCACGTCGTCTACAGCCGCCCGCTGGCGGCCGATGTGCAGGGGCGCGACTACCGGCACGCGGGGCACGTGGACGTGGAACTGCTGCGCCAGACGCTGCCGCACGGGCGGCATCGGTTCTACGTCTGCGGGCCGCCGGCGATGATGCAGACCCTGGTGCCCGCGCTGGCCGCGTGGGGCGTGCCCGTCGCCGATATCCACTACGAGGCGTTCGGGCCGGCGACCGTCAAGCTGCCGGGGGCCCCGGAACCCGCCGCGCCGGTGGCTGCCGGCGTCGAGGTGAAGTTTCAGCGCTCCGGCCGCACGCTGGTCTGGAGCGGCCAGGACGCCTCGCTGCTCGATTTTGCCGAGCGCCATGGCCTCGAGGTCGAGTCGGGCTGCCGGTCCGGCGGCTGCGGCAGCTGCGAGACGCGGCTGCTCGACGGCTCGGTGCAGTACGAGCACACGCCCGACCACGACGTCGCGGCCGGCCATTGCCTGCTGTGCGTTGGCCGGCCGGCCACCTCGCTGGTGCTGGAGGCCTGATGCCATTGAAGGCCCGACTGTTTCAGCGCGAAGTGCTGCCCTTCGTGGCCAGCTTCGCCCTGCTGGCCGTACTCGCCCTCGCGCTCGATGGTCTGCTGCATCTGTTCGACCTGCTGTGGGTCGGACGTTGGCTCGGCATCCCCGGTACGCTGCTCATCATCGGCTCCACCGCCTATTCGCTGCGCAAGCGCAAGCTGATCCGCAGCGGTCATCCGGCGAAGCTGCTGCGCTGGCACGAGCTGCTGGCGTGGCTGGGTTCGCTGCTGGTGCTGGTGCATGCCGGCGTGCACTTCAATGCCATCCTCGGCTGGCTGGCGGTGTGGGCGATGCTGATCAATGTCGGCAGCGGCCTGACCGGCAAGTTTCTGCTCGATCGATCCCGGCGTCGGATGGAGCAGGCCCGGCAGCGCATGCGCGCCCGCGGCCTGCCCGAAGAGGAACTGGAAGACCAGCTCTACTGGGACAGCCTGACCTTCGACGCCGTCAAGCAGTGGCGCGTGGTGCACTTCCCGATCACGCTGGCCTTCGCCCTTCTGGCCACGGCGCACATCGTGGCGATCTTTCTCTTCTGGGGCTGGCGGTGAAGAAGCGGCCACCCGTCCTGTGGATCGTCGTCGCGCTCAACCTGGTGGTGCTGGTCGCGCTGGCCTTCGCCTATCCGCACCTGATGATCAGCCCCGGCCCGCTGGTGAAGGGGCACGAGGATCTCGTCACCGACTGCTTCGCCTGCCACGCCGCCTGGCGCGGCGCCTCCACGTCGCGCTGCATCGAATGCCATGCCGTGGCCGATGTCGGCCTGAAGACGACCAAGGGCGTGGCGATCCCTTCGCGCACCGTCAAGGTGTCGTTCCACCAGGAACTGGTCGAGCAGGACTGCATGGCCTGCCACAGCGACCACCAGGGGCCCAAGCTCACCAAGCGCAGCCGCAAGCCCTTCTCGCATGCGCTGCTGAAGGTGGCGGTGAAGGAACAGTGCGCGACCTGCCACGCCGCCCCGAAGGACACGGTGCACCGCGAGCTGAAGGCCGAGTGCAGCCAGTGCCACGGAGACAAGGCCTGGAAGCCGGCGAGCTTCGAGCACCGGCTGCTGGCGCCGGCCGTGCTCGACCGCTGCGAGAGCTGCCACAACGCGCCGACCGACCGCCTGCACCGCCAGATCACGGGCAGTTGCAAGAGCTGCCACAAGACCGAGGCCTGGAAGCCGGCGACCTTCGACCACGACAAATCTTTCGTGCTCGATCGCGACCACCAGGCCCCGTGCGAGACCTGCCACAAGAACAACGACTACAGCCGCTACACCTGCTACGGTTGCCACGAGCACTCGGAGGCCAAGGTGCGCGCCGAACACCTCGAAGAAGGCATCCGGGACTTCCAGGACTGCGTGGAGTGCCACCGCGACCCGCGGGTCGAACCGCAGAAGGGGCGCGGCCGGGACCGAGGCGGGCGCCAGCGTGACTGACCGGCAGCCATTGGCGCGGCCGACGTTCGCGTGCGGCACCGCATGAGCAGGCGCAGCGTCCCGGCTCGATCGCCTGGCGTCGCTGCCGCCCGGCACGCAGGGCCTGAGCGCAGCGCAGGTCGAACGCCAGCGCAGCCACGGCTTCAACGACATCGTGGCGCCCGCCACCGACGGCTGGCTCGTCGTCGCACGCGACACGGCACGCGACCCGATGCTGTGGTTCCTGCTGCTGTCGGCTGGCCTGTTCGGCCTGCTCGGCCAGGTCACAGAGTCGCTCACGCTGCTCGTCGCGATGGCGCCCTTGCTGGGCATGGACGCCTACCTGCACCGGCGAACCTCGGCATCCGCGTCGGGGCTGGCCAGCCGGCTGGCCAGTTCGGCCAAGGTGCTGCGCGACGGGCAGTGGCGCCACATGCCGTCGCGGGAGCTGGTGCCCGGCGACCTGGTGGAGGTGGCGCCGGGCGAGCATTTCCGGCCGACGGGGTGCTGGTCGCCGGCACCGGCCTGCAGGCCGACGAATCGACGCTGACCGGGGAATCACTGCCGGTGGCCAAAAGCGCGCCCTCGGTGCGGCGCCGCCTGCCGCCAGCGTGCCCGACGAGCACTGGGGACCGCGGGGACGCGCCTGCTGACGGGCACGGCCCGGCTGCTGATCGTCTTCATCGGCGGCGAGACGCGCTACGGCGAGATCGCCCGCTCCGCCACCGAGGGCAGGTTCCTGTGCTCAGCCGACTGCTGCATCTGCGGCCCTTGCATGCGGCCGACTGGGCACTGGTGGCGGTGGCCTTCGCCGCTGCGGCCGCGATCACCCTCTGGGTGGCCTCGCGGCTCGATCGGCATCCGAACTGAAGGGCGTCCAGACCTTGCCCATCGACAACCCGGCTCCATGCACGAGGCCCTCACGAGGCCCCTCACGAGGCTCTCACGCAGCCCTGCGCGCGTCGGGCGCGAGGACAACGCATCCATGCCGGACCGACTGGTACCGTCTGCGGGCGGGGTCTGCAATGAGTCGCAGCAGTCCTCGCCAGCCTCCCCTGATGCAACAAGGGCGCCGGCCGGCGCCCTCGTGACCGATCCAGCTCAGGACGCCGAAGCCCAGTCGACCTGCTTGCGCAGGAGCGCTGAGATGGATCTCGATCACGTCCATGCCGTTGCTGGACAGTGACAGTGGCGATGACCGCCACGCGCAGCGGTCGCCCAACGATTCATCGCAGGCGCTGCCGTCGACCCCATGCGCATCGTCGGCGGCCTTGGTGGCGCGGCATCGCCGACGACGTGCTGCGCGATCTGTTCAAGCGCGGCAAATACCCCGACGTGATCCTGCCCATGTGCGTGATCCGCCGGCTCGACGCGGTGCTGGAGCCGACGAAGGCACAGGTCCTCGACACCAAGCGACTGCTCGACCGCGAGCAGATCACCGAGCAGCGGGCCGCCCTGTGCGACGCCGCCGGCCAGGACTTCTACAACACCTCGAAGTTCACGCTGCGTGACTTGAAGTCGCGCGGCAGCCAGCAGCAGCTGCTGGCCGACTTCCTGGCCGGGGCCGAGCGCGACAAGCTGGATCCGGTGCTCGACGCCTGCGTGGCGGTTTACCTGCAGGCCCTGGACGAAGACGGGCAGGTCGACTTCAAGGGCAAGGCCAAGGCTTTCTGCCGCTCGTATGCCTTTCTGTCGTCGGTGCTGCCCTACAACAAGGCCGACTGGGAGCGCCTGGCCATTTTCCTGGACCTGCTGACGCCCAAGCTGCCGGCGCCGAAGGACGAAGACCTGGCCAAGGGCATCCTGGAGAGCATCGACATGGACAGTTACCGCGTCGAGAAGCGCGCCGTGGCGTCGCTGCTGCTGGCCGACCAGGAGGCCGAGATCGAGCCTCTGCCCATCGAGGGCGGCGGCAAGAAACCGGAACCCGACCTGGACCCGCTGAGCGTGATCCTGCAGCGCTTCAACGAGCAGTTCGGCACCACGTTCAGCGACGCCGACCGCATCCTGCGTCACATCCGCGACGACATCGCACCCAAAGTGGCCGCCGATCCGGCGTTCCGCAACGCATTGGAAAACACACCGCATACCGCGCGGCTGGCGCACGACCAGGCGCTGGCCAAGGCGGCGCAAGGTTCGATCAAGGACTACACGCAGTTCTACAAGCAGTTCGTCGAGAACGATGACTTCAAGCGCTTCGTCGGCGACATGGTATTCCGGCTGGCGAGCGTGAAGCACGAACAAGGGCGCCCGCAGGCGCCCCCGTGACCGATCAGTCTGGCGAAGCCGCGGTCAATCCGCCTTGGCGCTTGCAGGCGCCAAGGCGCTCCTGAGGCACGAGACAAGACGCAAGTCTTGTCTCATGTCCTCAGTCGGCCTGCTTGCGCAGAAACGCCGGAATCTCGATCTCGTCCATGCCGTTGCTCGACCGCGCCTCCACCTTGGCGGCTGCCTGCGAACGCGCGTTGCGCCACACGCTGGGCGTCTTGAGCCCGGCGTAGTCGTCGGCCGCGCCCGGCCGCATGGTCTGCATCGGCTGGCTGAGGATGGGCAGGTTGTCGGTGCCGGGGCGGATCAGGCGTTCGGCAAGCCGGTCTTCGGCATCGAAGATCCCGCCATCGGCAACGCACGCCACTCCTCTTCACCTGCCGACCAAGCGGAACGGAACGCCGTCCTGGATCCCCGGCATCGTCAATCGGTAGCTCCCGTCCGGTTGCCGCAGCGCATACCAGCGCTCGTTCGCGTAGACGCTCTGAACCGTTCGGTTGGGCGCCACGCTCCGATATTCCTCGATCGCCTGCGCGGGCCCTTCGAGCCGGTCGAGCGTGCCCCGCCCTGTGCCGAGGGTGACGGTGACCGTCCACCACTCTTCGAACTGCTCACCCGGGCGGAGAGGATGCCGAAGGTGCCGCTGGTGGCTCACCTGGTTGGTGATGATGGCCGTGTACGGGCCCCCCGCCGCCGCGGGTGCCACCACCTGCAACGTCACCTCGCTCGCTTCGTAGCTCGAAGCCTGATAGCGAAAATCGTTGAGCACACGCTGGTTCTTTTGCGCCACGATGGCGGGGTCGAGCCCGCCCGATACGGTGACACCCGGGGGGACTTGCTGGGATCGAGGAGGCGCTGGCGGCGTCGGGTCGGGAGACCACGACGGACTCGATGCCCGCCAGATCTGCGCACCCAGACTCCAGATCGCATCGACCGCTTGCACCGCTTGCGCCTGCTGCTGCAACTGAAGGGCCTGACCGATGAGCGGCAACAGACCCGCTGCATCCGGGCATGACGGTCGCAACTGCTGGTAGACGACGATGGCTTGCCGCGCGGCCTGCAACGCGCTGACTGCGTCGGCAACCAAACGACCGTGGATCTGCGTCGTGGTCTGTGCGAAGCCCAGCCAACCGCCAATGCGCACGATGAGCTCCTCGCACGTCCGCGCCTGCACCACCCGGCCATCCTCGTTGCGATAGGCCAGCTGACCGGCCAGGTTGTCGCGCAGGCTGCGGATTCCATTCTCGAGTTGTGCCCGCGTTGTCAGGCCGCGCCGGAACATGTCGATGAGTTGGTCCAGTCGGTCTTGCAGCTCCCGCCAGTTCTGCCAAGGCGGCCACGGAGGCGGCTGCTGGGCACACGACTCGTTGGCGGCCCGGATGTGCTGCCCGGCCGCTGCGAGGTGCTGGAACAGGATGTGATCCGTCGATCCGTTGCCGGCGCGCGCGATCGCCTCTGCCCATCCCAGGCGCGATCCAGTGGCCCAGAAGTGGGACACGCAGTCGCGCGCATTCAGCCCCGGCCGCTGCACCGGCACCGGCGGGATGGGAGGTCCGATGCGGTTGATCAACGACGCCATGTTCCACACGTCGTTGACACGTGTCACCGTGCTGTTGTCCGACGGGTGCCGCAGCGCCTCGTCGATGTCGATGACCAGGCGCGCCATGTCACGACATGGCGGGTTGATCCGCAGCGAGGTTTCGACCTCCGCCCGCGCGTCGCGCAGGCGCCGGATGGCGTCGGGCACGAGGCGTCCATGCACCTGCGTCGTCGTCTGCGCATCACCCAGCGCGGCCCCGATTCGCAGGTAGAGCTCACCGCATGTGCGATCTGCGTAGACATCGGTGCCGAGCCGGCGGACCGCAAGATCGCGCGCCATCCCCTGCTCCCACGACTGCAGGTTCACTGCCAGCTGAGATCGATTGATGACGCCACGCCGGTACTGCGCGATCATCTGCTCGAGGCCTGACTGCACCTGCCTCCAGTTCTGGAACGCCGGCCACGGCGGCGGCGACTGGGCGCACTGCGCATTCGCTGCCTGCGCGTGCGCCCCCACGGCCGTCATGTGCTGGAACAGGAGCGTCTCCTGCTCTGGCCCGGTGTTGCGGGCAAGCGCCTGGGCCCAGCCAAGTCGCGAACCGATGGCGAAGAGATGCCCGGGGCAATCCGAATACTCGATCTGCGCGGCGACGGTGGTCGGCAAGGCCGCCAGCGCGAGCGCGATGACGACACCGAACGTGCCGAGCGAACGCAGGAAGAAGCGAACCATGCGACATCTCCATCGACAGGCGTACGCCACGCCTCCGGATGGAGGCTACCGCGCCGCGCCGGACCGATGGTCGGGGGAGTTCTCTAATCTCGATCAGCCGAAACTTGACCGTCGGCATGCCCGTCCGCGAAGCTTGGGGCATGGTCCGGAATGGCCTCGTCCAAGAGCAGTTCGTCGAGAACGACGACTTCACGCGCTTCGTCGGCGACATGGTGTTCCGGCTGGCGAGCGTGCAGAGGGCGCCGCAGCGGCCGAACAGCGAAGGCGCCGTCAAGCCGCCTTGGCGCTTGCAGGCGATCCGGTTTGCGAGGCGCAACTGTCTCAGTCGGCCTGCTTGCGCAGGAACGCCGGGATCTCGATCTCGTCCATGCCGTTGCTCGACAGCGCCTCCACCTTGGCCGCCGCCTGGCTGCGCGCGTTGCGCCACACGCTGGGGGTGTTGAGCCCGGCGTAGGTGTCGGCCGCCCCCGGCTGCGCCGGCTGCATCGGCTGGTTGAGGATGGGCAGGTTGTCGGTGCCGGTGCGCAGCGCCGTGGCCGCGGGCTGCACGACATTCAGCGTGGGGGTGCGACTTTCGGCCCTCCGCACGCTGGACAGGCCGGTGGCGATGACCGTCACGCGCAGCTGGTCGCCCAACGATTCATCGTAGGCGGTGCCGTAGATGACGTGCGCGTCGTCGGCGGCATAGCGGCGGATGGTATTCATCGCATTGCGGCTCTCGGCCAGCTTGAAGCTGTTCTTGCTGGCCGCGATCAGCACGAGCACGCCCCGCGCGCCGCTCAAGTCGATGCCTTCCAGCAGCGGGCAGGCCACGGCGGCATCCGCCGCCTTGGTGGCGCGGTCGGGGCCGCCGGCGGTGGCCGTGCCCATCATCGCCTTGCCGGGCTCGCTCATCACCGTCTTCACGTCCTCGAAGTCGACGTTGACGAGGCCCGGGATGTGGATGATGTCGCTGATGCCGCCCACCGCATTCTTCAGCACGTCGTTGGCATGCGCAAAGGCCTGGTCCTGCGTGACGTCGTCGCCCAGCACTTCCAGCAGCTTCTCGTTCAGCACCACGATCAGGCTGTCGACATTGGCTTCGAGCTCGGCCACGCCGTCCTCGGCCTGCTTGCCGCGCTTGCGGCCCTCGAACTCGAAGGGCTTGGTGACCACGCCCACCGTCAGGATGCCCATCTCCTTGGCCACGCGCGCGATCACCGGCGCCGCGCCGGTGCCGGTGCCGCCGCCCATGCCGGCGGTGATGAAGAGCATGTGCGCGCCGGTGATGGCCTCGCGGATCTTGTCCACCGCCTCCTCGGCCGAGGCACGCGCCACGTCGGGCTTGGACCCGGCGCCCAGGCCCGAGGTGCCCAGCTGCACCAGGCTGCGCGCATTGCTGCGGTTGAGCGCCTGCGCGTCGGTATTGGCGCAGATGAAGTCCACACCCTGCACCCCTTGCGAGATCATGTGCTCGACGGCATTGCCGCCACCGCCGCCGACACCGATCACCTTGATCTGGGTGCCCTGGTCAAACTCTTCGATCATTTCGATAGGCATGTGAACCTCCTAGGTCGATTGCAGTTGCCAAACTGAAAACAGTCGTTCGTGTCGTCGTCTCTGTCGCTGTCACACATGGGGCCTCGTGCCGGCGCCCCTTCTTGGGTACCACTCAGAAATTGCCCAGAAACCAGTCCTTGGCGCGCCCGAACAGCGTGGACACCGAGCCGGCCTGCGCCGCCGCCTTGTGCCCGCGCGCCCGCGCCAGCCGCGCCTCTTCCAGCAGTCCCATCACGGTGGCCGAGCGCGGATTGGCCACCATGTCGCCCAAGGCGCCGCCGTAGGTCGGCAGCCCCTTGCGCACGGGTTTGAGAAAGATGTCCTCGCCCAGCTCCACCATGCCGGGCATGACGGCGCTGCCGCCGGTCAGCACCACGCCGCTGGACAGCAGTTCCTCGTAGCCGCTCTCGCGGATGACCTGGTGCACCAGCGAGAAGATCTCTTCCACGCGCGGCTCGATCACGCCGGCCAACGCCTGACGTGAGAGCATGCGCGGTGCACGGTCGCCCAGGCCCGGCACCTCCACCTGCTCGGCGGGGTCGGCCAGCAGCTGCTTGGCCACGCCGTATTCCACCTTGATCTCTTCGGCGTCCTTGGTGGGCGTGCGCAGCGCCATCGCGATGTCGCTGGTGATCAGGTCGCCGGCGATCGGGATCACGGCCGTGTGGCGCACGCTGCCGTCGGTATAGATCTGCACGTCGGTGGTGCCGGCGCCGATGTCGACCACGGCCACGCCGAGCTGCTTCTCGTCCTCGGTCAGCACGGCGGCGGCGCTGGCGCTGGGGTTGAGCACCAGGCGCTCGACCTCCAGGCCGCAGCGGCGCACGCACTTGAGGATGTTCTCGGCCGCGCTCTGCGCGCCGGTGACGATGTGCACCTTCACCTCGAGCCGGCTGCCGCTCATGCCGATCGGCTCCTTCACCTCGTGGCCGTCGATGATGAATTCCTGCGGCTCCACCAGCAGCAGCCGCTGGTCGCCGGGGATGTTGATGGCCTTGGCGGTCTCGACCACGCGCGTCACGTCGACCGGCGTCACCTCGCGGTTGTCGCGCACGATCACCATGCCGGTGCTGTTCTGGCCGCGGATGTGGCTGCCGGTGATGCCGGTATAGACGCGGTCGATCTTGCAGGCGGCCATCATCTCGGCCTCCTTCAGGGCCTGCTGGATGCTCTGCACGGTGGCGTCGATATTGACCACGACGCCGCGCTTGAGGCCATGCGCCGGCGCCACGCCCAGGCCGGCCACGCGCAGCTCGCCGTCGGGCAGCACCTCGGCGGCCACCACCATCACCTTGGCGGTGCCGATGTCGAGGCCGAAGACGAGGTCCTTGTTCTCTTTGGGCATGGCGGCTTCTCTTCAGGGTGCGGACTTCGGCCCTGCCGGCGCTGTGGTGGGGTTGGTGGTGACGCCGCGCAGGCGCACGGCATAGCCGTCGGCATGGCGCAGGTCGGCATGTTCCAGCGGCGCGCGGTAGCGGTCGGTCAGCTGCGACAGCGTGCGCACGAAGCGCTGCGCGCGCACCAGCACCTCGTCCTCGGTGCCGCGGCCCAGTTCCAGCGTGGCGCCGCTGTCGAGCAGCACGCGCCAGCTGCCGCGCGTGGACAGCTGCAGCTGCTCGATCTCCATGTCCAGCGGACGCAGCAGCGGCAGCAGCCGGCGGTACAGCGACAGCACCGGCGCCGAGCTGCCCTCGGGGCCGCTGAAGGTGGGCAGCGCCTCGTCCTCGACGTCGCCGATATTGGCGGCGAAGACCTCGCCCTGCTGGTTGACGAGGCGGTCATCGCGTTCCTCGGCCTGCCACAGCGCGCTGGCACGGTGTTCCTCGAGCTGCACCAGCAGTCGGTCGGGCCAGATGCGGCGCACGGTGGCGCGCCGCACCCAGGGCACGGCTTCGAAGGCGGCGCGCGCCGTGCCTAAGTCGGCGCTGAAGAAATTGCCGGCCAGCCGCGGCGCCGCATTGGCGCGCAGCGTCTCGGCGCTGATGCGCTGCAGCTCGCCTTCGATGCGGATGGCGCGGATCTCGAACGCAGGCGACCGTGCCAGCCACAGCACGCCGGCCGCCAGCGCGGCCAGCAGAGCGAGCGTGAAGACGCCGCCGGCCACCGCATTCATCAGGCGCACGTCGCCCGGCAGCGGCAGCGCGGCAGCCGGGGCGGAGGTGCGGGTCAGGCGGGTGGCCATGGATCGTCGATCGGTCAGCGTGCCGAATCCAGCGTGGCCGCGGCCAGCAGCTGCAGGCACAGCTGCGGGTAGCCGATGCCGGCAGCCTGGGCCGACATCGGCACCAGCGAATGGCCGGTCATGCCGGGGCTGGTGTTCATCTCCAGCAGGAAGGGCCTGCGGTCCGACGCGCGCAGCATCAGGTCGGCGCGGCCCCAGCCGCGGCAACCCAGCGCGCGGTAGGCGGCCAGCGTGATGCGCTGCACCTCGGCCTCTTCGGCCGCCGACAGCCCGCTGGGGATGCGGTAGGCGACGGCGTCGGTGAAATATTTGTTCTGGTAGTCGTACTGGCCTTCGGGGGCGTCGATGCGCACCACGGGCAGCGCGCGCGCCGATGCGCCCTGGCCCAGCACCGGGCAGGTGAGCTCGATGCCGTCGATGAATGCCTCGCACAGCACGTCGGGGTCGTAGCGGCTGGCCAGCGACACCGCGTCCTGCATCTGCGAATAACCGCCGACCTTGGTGACACCGATCGACGAGCCTTCGCGCGGCGGCTTGACGATCAGCGGCAGGCCGAGTTCGTCGGGCACCTTCATCAGCGCCTCGCGCTGCTGGCCATCCGGCGGCAGCCAGCGCCAGCGCGGCGTGGGCAGGCCTTCGGCCACCCACACGCGCTTGGTCATCACCTTGTCCATCGCGATCGCGCTGGCCATCACGCCGCTGCCGGTATAGGGGATGCCCAGCAGTTCGAGCGCGCCCTGCACGGTGCCGTCCTCGCCATGGCGGCCGTGCAGCGCGATGAAGACGCGGACGAAGCCTTCGGCCTTCAGGCCGGCCAGCGGCCGTGCGGCCGGATCGAAGGCGTGGGCATCGACGCCCAGCGACCGCAGCGCCGTCAGCACGCCCTGGCCCGACAAGAGCGACACCTCGCGTTCGGCGCTGTCGCCACCCATCAGAACGGCCACTCGGCCCAGGGATTCGATGGAAGCGATGTCGGTGCTCACGTTGTCCTTCATTGTGCCCTGCCCCCGAGCGATTTCAGGCCCTGGCAAACACCACCGATCGATCCGGCACCCATCGTGATCAGCACGTCGCCGCCACGCAACGCAGCGGCCAGTTCGCGCGGCAGATCGGCCACCGCCGGCACGAAGCGGACGTCGCCGCCGGCGGCCTGCAGCGCCTGCGCCAGCGCGGCGCCGTCGGCGCCGGCAATCGGCGCCTCGCCGGCCGGATAGACCTCGGTCAGCCAGACGGCATCGGCCCGGCCCATCACGCGCACGAAGTCGTCGAAGCAGTCGCGCGTGCGGCTGTAGCGGTGCGGCTGAAAGGCCAGCACCAGGCGCCGGCCGGGGAAGGCGCCGCGCGCGGCGGCCAGCACCGCGGCCATCTCCACCGGGTGGTGGCCATAGTCGTCGATCAGCGTGCAGGCACCGCCATCGGCGCAGGCCCGGTCGCCGTGGCGCTGGAAGCGGCGGCCGACCCCGGCAAAACCGGCCAGTGCGCGCTGCACGGCAGCGTCGGGCAGTTCCAGCTCGGCCGCCACCGCGATCGCGGCCAGCGCATTGCGCACGTTGTGTTCGCCGGCCAGGCTCAAGCTCACGGCCAGCGGCGCGGCATCGGGCCGGTCGACGACGAAGCGCATGCCGCCGCCGGGCAGCGCCTGCAGGTCGCGCGCGCGCAGATCGGCACCCTCGCACAGCCCGTAGCGCAGCAGCGGGCGCTGGATGCGCGGCAGGATGGCGCGCACGCCGGGGTCGTCGCTGCAGACGATGGCGGCGCCGTAGAAGGGCATGCGGTGCAGGAAGTCGACGAAGGCGCCGTGCAGCCGCTCCAGGCTGTGGCCGTAGGTGTCCATGTGGTCGGCGTCGATGTTGGTGACCACGCTCAACACCGGCAGCAGGTGCAGGAAGGACGCATCGCTCTCGTCGGCCTCGACGACGATGTGCTCGCCGCGGCCGAGGTGGCTGTTGGACTGCGTGCGCGCCAGCGTGCCGCCGATGACGAAGCTGGGGTCGACGCCGGCCTCGATCAGCACCTCGGTCACCAGCGAGGTGGTGGTCGTCTTGCCATGCGTGCCGGCAATCGCCACGCCCTGCTGGCGGCGCATCAGCTCGGCCAGCATCACCGCGCGGTGCACCACCGGCAGGCCTTGCGCGCGCGCGGCCAGCACCTCGGGGTTGTCGGCCTTGACCGCGGTCGACACCACCAGCGCCTGCGCGCCGGCGATGTGCGCCGCGGCATGGCCGATGGCCACGCGCAGGCCCATTCGCTGCAACCGCGTGGTGGTCTCGCTGGCGGCGACGTCGCTGCCCGACACGGTAAAACCCTGCGCATGCAGCATCTCGGCGATGCCGCTCATGCCGGCGCCGCCGATGCCGGTGAAGTGGATGTGTTTGAGCGCGTGCTTCATGCGCGCTCCTTCGGCTTCACCAGCGCCTCGATCTGATCGGCCACGCGCGCCGCGGCATGCGGCCGCGCCAGCGCGCGCGAGCGCTGCGCCATCGCCAGCAGCCGCTCGCGTGTCAGCGCCTGCAGCTCGGCGGCCAGGCGCTCGGGCGTCAGATCACCCTGCGGCAGGTGGATGGCGGCACCGTGCTGCGCCATCCAGGCCGCGTTGTCGCGCTGGTGGCTGGTGGTGGAGACGATCAGCGGCACCAGGATGGCGGGCACGCCGGCGGCGCAGAGCTCGCTGACGGTGATGGCACCGGCGCGGCAGACCATCAGGTCGGTCAGCGTCAGCGCGCGCGCCATGTCGTCGATGAAGGGCACGACCTCGGCTTCGACGCCGGCACGCTCGTAGGCGGCGGTGACCGCGGCATGGTGGGCATTGCCGGTCTGGTGCGTGACCATCGGCCGCTCGGCCGCCGGGATCAGCGCCAGCGCCGCAGGCAGCGTCTGATTGAGCACCTGCGCGCCCAGGCTGCCGCCCACCACCAGCACGCGCAGCAGGCCGCTGCGCTGCGGCAGGCGGCGCTCGGGCGCGGCGATGGCCTCGATCTCGGCGCGCACCGGGTTGCCGGTGACGACGGCATGCTTCGTCGTCTTCGCCGCCGCGCCGTCGAAGCCGAAGGCCACGCGGTCGGCCACCGGCAGCAGCCACTTGTTGGACAGCAGCAGCGCGGCGTCGGCATTCACCAGCACCAGCGGCTTGCCCAGCGCCGAGGCCATCAGCCCGCCGGGAAAGCAGACATAGCCGCCCATGCCCAGCACGGCATCGGCGGCGCGCCGGCGCAGGATGGCGTGGCAGTCCCAGAAGGCCTTCTGCAGCCGCAGGCCGCCGGTCAGCCAGCCGAAGAAGCCCCTGCCGCGCAGGCCGGCGAAGGCGATGGTGTCCAGCGGAATGCCGGCCTTGGGCACGAGCTGGTTTTCCATGCCCTGCGTCGTGCCCAGCCAGCTGACCGTCCAGCCGCGCGCCTTCATCTCGCGCGCCACCGCCAGGCCGGGGATGATGTGGCCGCCGGTGCCGGCGGCCATGATCACGAGATGGCTCACCCTTTGCCACCCCGCATCAAGGCGCGCGTCTCTCGATCGACGCGCACCACGATCGCCAGCGCGATCAGGTTCATCAGGATGGCCGAGCCGCCGTAGCTCATCAGCGGCAGCGTCAGCCCCTTGGTCGGCAGCACGCCGAGGTTGACGCCCATGTTGATGAAGGCCTGCGCGCTGATCCACAGCCCGATGCCCTGCACCATCAGCCCGGCGAAGACGCGGTCGAGCGCGATCGCCTGGCGGCCGATGACGAAGATGCGCCGCGTCAGCCAGAAGAAGAGCACGATCACCAGGCCACGCCGACGAAGCCCAGTTCCTCGCCGATCACCGCCAGCAGGAAGTCGGTGTGCGCCTCGGGCAGGTAGTGCAGCTTCTCGACGCTGGCGCCCAGGCCCTGGCCGAAGATCTCGCCGCGGCCGATGGCGATCAGGCTGTGCGTCAGCTGGTAGGCCTTGCCCTGCACATATTTCGGGTTCCAGGGGTCGAGGTAGGCCAGGATGCGTTCGCGCCGCAGGTCGTCGAAGGCGATGATCAGCGCGAAGGTCGCCACCACCACCGCGGCGATGAGGAAGAACATGCGTGCATTGACGCCGCCCAGGAACAGGATGCCCATCGCGATGGCGGCGATGACGATGAAGGCGCCCATGTCGGGCTGGCGCAGCAGCAGCACGCCGATGAAGGCCACCGCCACCGCCATCGGCCACACGGCCTGCACGAAGTTTTCCTTCACGTCCATCTTGCGCACCATGTAGCTGGCGGCATACATCGCGATGGCGACCTTGGCCAGCTCCGACGGCTGGAAATTCATGAAGCCCAGCGGGATCCAGCGGCGCGAGAAATTGACGACCTTGCCGATGCCCGGGATCAGCACCAGCACCAGCAGCACCAGCGCGACGAGGAAGACCTTGCTGGCATGCCGCTCCCAGAAGCTGACCGGCAGCTGCGCCACCGCCAGCGCGCACACCAGGCCGATGCCGATCGACAGCAGGTGGCGCGAGAGGAAGAAGGTGGGCGAATAGCGCGCGAATTTGGGGTTGTCGGGCAGCGCCACCGAGGCCGAATAGACCATCACCAGGCCGAAGGCCACCAGCGCCAGCACCACCAGCACCAGCGCGTGGTCGAAATCGGCCAGCCGCGCCGGGCGCGCGCCGCCGATCTGCACGCCATCGCGCACCGGCAGGCCGAAGGCGCGGTCGCGCTGTGCCCACAGCTTTTCCTTCAGCCCTTGCAGGCTGAGCTGGCGCAGCATGCCGGCGACGGCCATCAGACGGCCTCCCCGCGGTCGGCGGCCCGCATGCGCACCGCGTCGGCGAAGACGTCGGCGCGGTGGGCGTAGTTCCTGAACATGTCGAGGCTGGCGCAGGCCGGGCTGAGCAGCACCGCGTCACCCCCTTGGGCCTGCTCGAAGCACCAGGCCACGGCGTCGGGCAGCGTGCTGTGCAACTGCATCGGCACGCCGGCGCCTTCGACCGCCGCGCGGATGGCGGCGGCGTCGCGGCCGATCAGCGCCACCGCGCGCGCAGCGGGCCACCGGCGCGGCCAGCGGCGCGAAGTCCTGGCCCTTGCCGTCGCCGCCGAGGATGACCACCAGCTTGCCCGGCGCCTTGTCGGCGCCCAGCCCTTCGAGCGCGGCCACGGTGGCGCCGACGTTGGTGCCCTTGCTGTCGTCGAAGGCCTCGATGCCGCCCACGGTGGCGATCCACTGCACGCGGTGCGCCTCGCCTTCGTATTCGCGCAGGCCGTGCAGCATCGGCGCCAGCGGGCAGCCGATGGCGGTGGCCAGCGCCAGCGCGGCCAGCGCATTGGCGGCGTTGTGGCGGCCGCGCACGCGCAGCGCATCGGCCGGCATCAGGCGCTGCAGGTGGATCTCGTCGGGCTCATCCTTGCGCTTTTTCAGCGTCTCGTCGACCGGCAGCGCGCGCACCAGCCAGGCCATGCCGTTCTCGACCACGAGGCCGAAGTCGCCCGGCCGTTCGGGCGCGGTCAGGCCGAAGCGCAGCACCCGGCGCTGCGTCAGCACCGGCTTGCCGCGGCCGGTCTTGCTGGCCACCGGCGCCGGCACCATGGCCTCGGCCTGCGGATCGTCACGGTTGATCACCATCGTCGCGCTGCGGCCGAAGATGCGCGCCTTGGCGGCGGCATAGGCGGCCATGTCGCCATGCCAGTCGAGGTGATCCTGGCTGACATTGAGCACCGCGGCGGCGCTGGGCTCGAAGGCCTGCGCATCGGCGAGCTGGAAGCTCGACAGCTCCAGCACCCACACCTGCACCCATTCGTCGCGCGGCTGCGCCAGCATGGCCATCAGCCGGTCGAGCATCGTCGGCATGATGTTGCCGGCCACCGCCACGCGGCGGCCCGCGCGCTCGACCAGCAGGCCGGTCATCGCGGTGGTGGTGGTCTTGCCATTGGTGCCGGTGATGGCGATCACCTGCGGCGCATAGCCGGGGGGACGGGGGCGGGGGGCGGCGGGCGGGGCGGGGGCGGGCGCGGCGGGCGGCCCGGGCTGCCTTCAGGTCGGCCAGCGCCTGCATGAAGAGGTCCAGCTCGGCCATCACCGCGATGCCGCTGGCACGCGCGTGCGCCAGCAACGGCGCGATGCGCGCGTCGTGGGGCGCCAGCCCCGGGCTCTTCAGCACGAGCTTCACGCCCTCGGGCAGCGTGTCGTCCAGCGCCCCCGAGAACAGGCGCACCTGGGGCAGCTCGTCACGCAGCGTGGCCGCATGCGGCGGCTGCTCGCGGGAGTCCCAGACCTGCACGGCCGCGCCCTGGCGCATGCACCAGCGCACCATCGCCAGGCCCGATTCACCCAGGCCGAGCACGAGGACGGAGCAGTCGCGCAGGAAGTTCATCGTGCGCTCAGCGGAGTTTCAGGCTCGCCAGGCCGACCAGGCACAGCAGCATGGTGACGATCCAGAAGCGCACCACCACCTGCGTCTCGGTCCAGCCCTTCTTCTCGAAGTGGTGGTGCAGCGGCGCCATCAGGAAGATGCGCCGGCCCTCGCCGTATCTGCGCTTGGTGTATTTGAACCAGGCCACCTGGACCATCACGCTCAGCGCCTCGGCGACGAAGACGCCGCCCATGATGCCGAGCACGATCTCCTGCCGCGTGATGACGGCGATGGTGCCCAGGGCGCCGCCCAGCGACAGCGCGCCCACGTCGCCCATGAAGACCTGCGCCGGGTTGGCGTTGAACCACAGGAAGGCCAGCCCGGCGCCGGCCATCGCGGCGCAGAACACCAGCAGCTCGCCGGCGCCGGGGATGTAGGGAAACAGCAGGTAGCGCGAATAGTCGGCGCGGCCGACGATGTAGGCGAAGACGCCCAGCGCCGAGCCCACCAGCACCACCGGCATGATGGCCAGGCCGTCGAGCCCGTCGGTGAGGTTGACCGCATTGCTGGCACCGACGATGACGAACCAGGTCAGCGCGATGAAGCCGAAGACGCCCAGCGGGTAGCTCACGGTCTTGAAGAAGGGCACCATCAGGTCGGCCCGCGGCGGCAGGTCGTTGGAAAAGCCGCTGCCGATCCAGCGCAGGAAGAGCTCCAGCACGCGCAGGTTGCTGGTCTCGGCCACGCTGAAGGCCAGGTACAGCGCGGCGATCAGCCCGATCAGGCTCTGCCAGAAGAATTTTTCGCGGCTGCGCATGCCCTCCGGGTCCTTGTTGACGACCTTGCGGTAGTCGTCGACCCAGCCGATGGTGCCGAAGCCGAAGGTGACCAGCATCACCACCCAGACGAAGCGGTTGCTCCAGTCGAACCACAGCACGGTGGACACGCCGATGCCGATGAGCACCAGCACGCCGCCCATGGTGGGCGTATTGCGCTTTTCCAGGTGCGCCTGCACGCCGTATTCGCGGATCGGCTGGCCGATCTTCATCGCGGTCAGGCGGCGGATCACCCAGGGCCCGAAGGCCAGGCCGATCAGCAGCGCCGTCATCGCCGCCAGCACCGAGCGGAAGGTGAGGTACTGGATGACGCGCAGGAACCCGAGTTCGTCGGGATAGAGCGCCATCAGGTACTGGGAGAGGCTAAGCAGCATGGGCGTCTCCCGCCGCGCCGGTCAGCGCCTGCACCACCCGTTCCATCTTCATCGAGCGTGATCCCTTCACCAGCACCGACGCCGCCGCCGGGCCCGCGGCCAGCGCGGCGATCAGCTCGCCCATGTCCTTGAAATGGCGGGCGCCGCACGCGCGCGCCGCGGCCTCGCTCTGCACGCCGAAGGTCCACACCGTCTCGATGCCGCGCGCGGCGGCATGGCGGCCGACCTCGGCGTGAAACTGCGGCCCCTGCGCGCCGACCTCGGCCATGTCGCCCAGCAGCAGCCAGCGCGGGCCGGGCAGTTCGGCCAGCACGTCGATGGCGGCGAGCACCGAATCGGGGTTGGCGTTGTAGCTGTCGTCGACCAGCGTGACCGTGCGGCCCTGCCAGTCGATGGCGAGCGACCGGCTGCGCCCGGCCACCGGCGCGAAGGCCGCGAGGCCGCGCGCCACGGCGTCGACGGGTGCGCCAGCGGCCAGCGCCGCCGCGGCGGCGGCCACCGCATTTTGGGCGTTATGGCGGCCGGCGATGGCCACCGTGGTGGCGATGCGGCCCTCGTCGGCATCGAGGGTCAGCGCCCAGCGCCCGCCCTGCCAGTCGGCGTGGCCGCGCACGTCGGCCGCGCCGTCCAGCGCAAAGGTCCGCACGCGGCGGGCGCCGGCCAGTTGCCGCCACAGCGCGGTGCCGGGGTCGTCGGCCGGGAAGACGGCGACACCGTCGGCGGCCAGCGCCTCGATGACGGCGCCGTTCTCGCGCGCCACCGCATCCAGCCCGTGCAGGAATTCCTGGTGTTCGCGCTGCGTGTTGTTGATCAGGGCCACGTTGGCGGCGACCAGGCGCGCCAGCTGCGCGATCTCGCCGGCGTGGTTGGTGCCCAGTTCGACCACGCCGACGCGGTGCGTCAGGCCCGCTTCGGCGCGCAGGCGCAGCAGCGTGAGCGGCACGCCGATGTGGTTGTTGAGGTTGCCCTGCGTGGCGAAGGCGGCATCGCCCAGCCAGGCGCGCAGGATGGCCGCGATCATCTGCGTCACCGTGGTCTTGCCGTTGCTGCCGGTCACCGCGATCAACGCCGCCGGCATCAAGCGACGCCAGGCCGCCGCCAGCTGCTGCAGCGCGGCCAGCGCATCGGCCACCTGCAGGCCCGGCAGGCCGCATGCGGCCACGCCGCGCTCGGCCAGCACCGCGGCGGCGCCGGCGGCGCGGGCCTGCGGCAGAAAATCGTGCGCATCGAAGCGCTCGCCCTTCAGCGCGACGAAGAGGTCGCCCGGCTGCAGCGTGCGCGTGTCGCTGTGCACACGCGTGATGCGGGTGGCGCCGTCGCCCACCAGCGCGGCCTGGCCGCCCAGCATCGCCAGCGCCTGTTGCAGCGTCATCATGCGGCCACCCCCCGGCGGCGCAGCGCGGCCAGCGCGACGTCAGCATCCTGGAAGGGCCGCTTCACCCCGGCCACCTCCTGGGTGTCCTCGTGGCCCTTGCCGGCGATCAGCACCACGTCGGCCGCCGCGGCACGCGTGACCGCGTGGGCGATGGCCTCGGCGCGGTCGGCCATCACGGCCGGTGGCTCGTGGCGTGCCACGCCGTGCATGCCGGCCAGGATCTGCGACAGGATCAGCGCCGGCGGCTCGTCGCGCGGGTTGTCGCTGGTCAGCACCACGCGGTCGGCCAGGCGCTCGGCGATGGCGCCCATCAGCGGGCGCTTGGTGGCGTCGCGGTTGCCGCCGCAGCCGAACACGCACCACAGCCGGCCGCCGCGGGCGTCGACCAGCGGGCGCAGTGCCTGCAGCACCTGCTCCAGCGCATCGGGCGTGTGCGCATAGTCGACCAGCACCGCGGGTTCGTCGGCCGCACCGCTGGCCACCGGCTGCAGCCGACCGGGCACCGGCGTCAGCCGCGGCACCACGGCCGCGATATCGGCCAGCGTGAAGCCCAGCGCCCGCAGGCCGGCCATCACCCCCAGCAGGTTGCTGGCGTTGTAGGGGCCGACCAGCGTGCTGACCACCGGCATCACGGCGTCGCCCTCGACGGCGTCGAAGGCCAGGCCGGCGGCGGCGTGGCGCAGCGCCCGCGCGCGCAGGCGCGCCGGGCCGCGGGTCGACACCGTCCACAGCTCCAGCGGCCGGCCGCGCAATTCGGCGGCCAGCAATCGGCCCTGTTCGTCGTCGACGTTGATCACCGCGGCGCGCAGCCCCGGCCAGTCGAACAGCGCACGCTTGGCCGCCCAGTAGGCGTCCATGCTGCCGTGGTAGTCGAGGTGGTCGCGCGTGAAATTGGTGAACAGGGCCACCGCGATGCGCGTGCCGGCCAGGCGCTGCTCGACGAGGCCGATCGACGAGGCCTCGAGGGCGCAGGCGGCAAAGCCGCGGGCGACAAAATCGGCCAGCGCGGCCTGCAGCGTGACGGGGTCGGGCGTGGTCAGGCCGGTCGGTTCGACATGGGCCGAAGCCTCCCCGATCCCCAGCGTGCCGATCAGCCCGGCGCGCCGGCCCAGCAGCGTCAGCGCCTGCGCCGTGAACCAGGCGGTGGAGGTCTTGCCGTTGGTGCCGGTGGTGGCGATGAGGTCGAGCTTCGTGCTCGGCTCGCCGTAAAAGGCGGCGGCGATCGGACCGGTGGCCGCCTTCAGTCCCGGCAGCGCGGCGATGCGTGGGTCGTCGAAAGCGAAGGCCTGCGCCCCTGCGGCCTCGACCAGACAGGCGGCGGCCCCGGCGGCCAGCGCCTGCGGCACGAAGCGGCGGCCGTCGGTGGCCAGACCGGGCCAGGCGATGAAGCCATCGCCCGGCTGCACGCGCCGGCTGTCGGCGCGCAAGGCGGTGCAGCCGTGCGCGACGACAAAGCGCACGGCCTCGGCGGTCGATGCGAGCAGGGTGGCGGCCATCAGAAGCTCTCGACCTCGGCTGGCACGGTCTTGGCCACGATGCCGGGTGTGACCTCCAGGTCCGGCGGCACGCCCAGCATGCGCAGCGTCTGCTGCACCACCTGGCTGAAGACCGGGGCGGCCACCTCGCCGCCGTAATACACGCCCTTGCCGGGCTCGTCGACCATCACGGCGACGACGATGCGCGGGTTGCTGACCGGCGCCAGGCCGACGAACCAGGCGCGGTAGCGGTTGGTATAGCCCTTGCCTTCCTGCTTGCGCGCGGTGCCGGTCTTGCCGCCCACGCTGTAGCCGATGGCCTGCGCCTTGGGCGCGGTGCCGCCGGGGCCGGCGGCCATGCGAAGCATCTCGCGCACCGCGCGCGCGGTCTGCGGCGACATCACGCGCTGGCCGGCCGCCGGTTCGGTCTGGCGCAGCATCGACACCGGCAGCAGTTCGCCGTCGCGCGCAAACACGGTATAGGCGCGCGCCAGCTGGAACAGGCTGGCCGACAGGCCGTAGCCGTAGCTCATCGTCGCCTGCTCGATCGGGCGCCAGGTCTTGTACGGGCGCAGCCGGCCGGTCACCGCGCCGGGGAAGTCGATCTGCGGCTTCTGGCCGAAGCCGACCTGGGCCATACAGCTCCCACATCTCGCGCGGCTGCATCTGCATCGCCAGCTTGACGGTGCCGACGTTGCTGGACTTCTGGATCACCTCGGCCACCGTCAGCACGCCATGCGGGTGCGCGTCGCTGATCGGCAGCCCGCTGACCAGCATGCGGCCGGGCGCGGTCTGGATCGGCGTGGCCGGGGTGACCATCTTCTTTTCCAGCGCCAGCGCGGCGATGAAGGGCTTCATCGTCGAGCCGGGCTCGAAGATGTCGGTCAGCGCGCGGTTGCGGATCTGCGCGCCCGTCATGCCCTTGCGCTGGCCCGGGTTGTAGCTGGGGTAGTTGGCCAGCGCCAGCACCTCGCCGGTCTGCACGTCCAGCACCACCACGCTGCCGGCCCTGGCCCGGTGCTCGGCCACCGCATCGCGCACGCGCTGGTAGGCGAAGAACTGCACCTTGGAATCGATCGCCAGCTGGATGTCGCGGCCGTCGGTGGGGTCGACCTTGTCGCCGATGTCCTCGACCACGCGGCCCAGGCGGTCGCGCAGCACGGTGCGCGAGCCATCGGTGCCGCGCAGCGCGCTGTCGAAGCGCAGCTCGATGCCCTCCTGCCCGGCCTCCTCGATGCTGGTGAAGCCGACCACATGCGCGGCGGCCTCGCCCTCGGGGTATTTGCGCTTGTATTCGCGCTCCTGGTAGACGCCCTTGATGCCCAGTGCCTTCACCGCATCCCACACCGGTTCGTCGACCTGGCGCGCCAGCCAGGTGAAATGGCGCGAGCGTGCGAGGCGCTCGTCCAGTTCCGACAGCGGCATGTTCAGCAGCTTCGCGAGCTGCCGGCGCTGCTGCGCATCGGCCGAAAAGTCCTTCGGCAGCGCCCACACCGACGGCGTGGGCACGCTGGTGGCCAGCACCAGGCCATTGCGGTCGAGCACACGGCCGCGGCTGGCCTGCACCTCCATGGTGTGCGCGAAGCGCTTCTCGCCTTCCTTCTGATAGAAGTCGGTGCCGATGATCTGGATATAGACCGCGCGGCCGATCAACCCCAGGAAGGCCAGCCCGACCAGCGCCACGATGAAGCGCGAACGCCAGGGCGGCGTCTTGCTGGCCAGCAGCGGGCTGGTGGCGTAGTTGACGCTGCGCACGCTGGTGGCGCCGGCGCGGGGCTTGTTGCGGCCGGGGCTCATCGCGCCGCTCCCACGGCCGACGCGCCAGCGGCCGGGTCGATCACATACTGCGTCACCGCCGGCGTGGCGGTGCGCATCTGCAGCTTCTCGCGCGCGGTCTTCTCCACGCGCAGGTGCGTGGCCTGGGCCTGGCGCTCGGCATCCAGCCGCTTGTATTCGGTGTCCAGCGTCTTCTGCTCGACCAGCGCGCGGTCGAGCTGCGCGAACAGCCGCCGCGCCTCGTACGAGGTCTTCACCAGGTAGAGGCTGGAGCCGATCAGCGCGGCCAGCAGCAGCACGGCGATGCCCTTCATCACAGCACCTCGGTGCGTTCGGCCACGCGCATCACCGCCGAACGGGCGCGCGGGTTGGCGCGCAACTCGCCCTCGGACGGCTTGACGCGGCCCAGCGCATGCAGCCGCAGCGGGCGCGGCGGCGCGAAAGGCGCGCGGCGGTCGACCACGTCGCGGCTTTCGCGCGCGATGAAGGTCTTGACGATGCGGTCTTCCAGCGAATGGAAGCTGATGACCACCAGCCGCCCGCCCGGCGCCAGCAGCGCCAGCGCCGCGTTCAGCCCCTGTTCGAGCGCTTCAAGCTCGGCATTGACGTGAATCCGAAGGCCTTGAAACGTGCGCGTTGCAGGGTCCTGGCCCGGCTCGCGGGTCTTGACGACGCGAGCCACGAGTGCGGCCAGCTCCCCGGTGGTTCGAACCGGAGACCCGCCTTCGCGGCGAGCAACAAGCGCACGCGCAATCTGCTGAGCAAACCGTTCTTCGCCATGGTCCTTGATCACCCGTGCGATGTCGCGCTCGTCGGCGCGGGCCAGAAAGTCCGCGGCGGTCTCGCCGCGGGTCGTATCCATGCGCATGTCCAGCGGCGCGTCGAAACGGAAGCTGAAGCCGCGGGCAGCGGTGTCGATCTGCGGGCTGCTGACGCCCAGGTCGAGCAGCACGCCGTCGACGCGCAGCACGCCGCGCGCCGGCAGTTCGCTGCCCATCTCGGCAAAGCTGGCGTGCACGATCGAGAAGCGCGGGTCGGCGATGGCCTCGCCGACGGCGATGGCCTCGGGGTCGCGGTCAAAGGCGATCAGCCGCCCCGTCGCCCGACAGCCGTTCGAGCACCGCGCGCGCATGGCCGCCGCGGCCGAAGGTGCCGTCGACATAGGTGCCGCCGGGCTGCTTCACCAGGGCCTCGACGGCCTCGGCAAGCAACACGGTCTGGTGCTGGCCCGTGCTCATCGTGGCCGTCACCGGATGACCGACTTCTGCAGCGTCTCGGGGCGGTCGCCGGCCAGCATGCGGGCTTCGCGCTCGTCGTAGCGCGCGCTGTCCCACAGTTCGAAGTAGGCTCCGACGCCCATGAACTTGACCTCGCGCTCCAGGCCGGCCCATTGGCGCAGCTCGGGCGGGATCAGCACACGGCCGGAGCCGTCGATTTCGACATCGGTGGCCGAACCGATATACAGCCGGCGCCAGCCGTCCATCTCGAAGGGCCAGGCGCGCATGTCGGCCTCGAACTGCTCCCACACCGGCAGCGGATACAGCGACAGGCAGCCGTCGGGCGACTTGGCCACCACCATCTGGCCGGCGACGGCTTCCTTCAGCGGCATGGCAAATTTCGAAGGGACGGTCAGCCGCCCCTTCTCATCCACCTTGACCACCGGTCCGCCGCGAAATCCCGCCACTTTGCCCCACTCCCCGCCACTTATCTGCACTGTACCCGAGGGGGCCACACCTGCGGTCAACGCGACGCTGTCGAAAATCCCAGTGAAATCAATCACTTAGGGTCGCTTGTTGACTCCTTTTGACGATAAATAGCGTTCAAAAACAAGCGCTTGTGGCGGGGACCGAAAGTGCTTTGTGAGCACCGGTCGGATCACTTCGATTCAAGGGGGGATGGGTCGCGCGTGAGATCTTGCCGCCGGGAAAGCTCGACGGATCGCGCGCAGGCGCATGCCAGCGGCCCGGCGGCGGAGCCCCGGGGCGCCTTGAAGGCGCGTGAAGAAGAGGCGGCTCAGGCCGCCAGCGCGCCGCGCCGGTAGTCGCTGGGCGGCAGCCCCAGGTGGACGCGGAAGACGCGGCTGAAATGCGCCATGTTCTGGAAGCCGAAGGACAGCGCCACATCGGTGATCGACCGGTGCGCCTGGCGGCGGTCGTCGAAGACGGTGCGGCAGGCCTGCAGGCGCCGGCGCAGGATGTAGCCGGCCACGCCGTCGGGTTCTTCGGCAAACGCGTTGTAGAGCTGGCGCCGGCTGCAGTTGAGCGCCAGCGCGATCGCGTCCACCGTCAGGCCGGGGTCGGCCAGGTGCTCGCCCACATGCTGCTTGATGCGCTCGCGCAGCGCCTCGCGCTGCGTCACCGCGGTGCCGATGCCGGCCAGGTCGAGCATCGACAGGTGCACAAATTGAGTGATGGCGTCGCCGACGCCACGCGATGCGGCCTCGCTCATGCCGGGCAGCTCGCGGTAGGCGCTGCGCATGGTTTCCAGCGCCAGCCGCGACACGCCGCCGCTGCCGCCCAGGCGGCGCGCCATCAACGGGTCCAGCGCCAAACCACGTTCGGCCAGGCGCTCCTTCGGGATCATCACGATCAGGTGCTCCACGCGCACCGGGTTGGCCACCGCATAGCTGTCGGTGGTGTCGTAGATGCTCCACTGGTCGGGCGTGACCCAGGCCTCGCGGCCCTTCTGCTCGACGCCGGCGCAGCCGACGAAGGGCGCCACGATCTTCAGGTAGCCGACCTCCGACTGCCGCACCAGCGACGACGAGCGCACCACGCGGTGGCGGTTGGCCTCCAGCCGCGTCAGCACCACGTCGCCGGCATGCAGGGAATTCATGCGGCCGTCGAAATCGGCATCGCCGTAGCAGTCGCTCTTGAGGCCGTGGAAGAGGCGGTCGACCCAGTCGGCCCAGAAGCCCGGGCGCTCGCGCGGCGACACGGCGTCGGTATTCATCGCGCTGGCGGTCTGGCCCATCGGTGTGCTCCCGGGGTTTGAGCAGGGGCGCGAGCGTAGCGGCTGCGGCAAGCCCTCGCCATCCGCAGGGGTCCGGGGCCGGGTAAGCCCGGATCCGCCGTGCACGCGGCGACAAGCCGGCGTGCATGGCCAGCAAAGCGCCGGCCGCCGCCCGTTCCCAGAATCGGCGTTCACCCAGAACCCCGAGGAGACGCCCGCCATGTCCGAGACCCGCATCCCGCGCCGTACCGTGCTGCAGGCCACCGCCAGCGCGGCCGCCGCACTCGCCCTGCCCTCGCTCGCCCGCGCCCAGGGGGCGCCGGTACGCATCGGCTACACGATGAGCCGCACCGGCCCCTGGACCGGCGGCGCACAGACCAGCCAGGAGCCGGGCTACCTGCTGTGGGCCGAGCAGGTCAATGCCGCCGGCGGGCTGAATGTCAAGGGCAGCAAACGCCCGATCGAGCTGGTGAGCAGCGACGACCGCAGCGACATGGAAACCGTGGTGCGCACCTACGAGAAGCTGATGGGCAGCGACAAGGTCGACCTGGTGCTGCCGCCCTGGGGCAGCGGCGCCAACTTCGCGGTGGCGCCGATCGCCAACCGCTTCGGCTACCCCTTCCTGGCGCCCACCGCGCTCAGCCGCCGGCTGATCGAGATGAAGCTGCCCTATTTCTTCCTCATGCTGCAGCAGCCCAAGCCGATGTGCGAGGCGCTGGTCGATCTGCTCAAGGCCAGCGGCGCCAAGACCATGGCCGTGCTCTACACCGACGAGCTGTTCGGGCTGGAAAACTACGCCGCGCTCAAGGTGGCGCTGCAGGGCAGCGGCATCAGCCTGCTCGAGGAGAAGAGCTTCCCCACCGGCGCCAAGGACCTGTCGCCGGTGCTGCGCTCGATCAAGGACAAGAACCCCGACGCCTTCGTCGGCTTCACCTACCCGCCCGACACCATCCTGGCCAGCCGCCAGAGCAAGGAGATCGGCTTCAACCCGAAATTCTTCTACACCAGCGTCGGCACCGCCTTCCCGCTCTACCGCAACGTGATGCAGGCCGGCACCGAGGGCGTGCTGGGCATGGGCAGCTGGAACAGCAAGTCCGGCGCCGGCGCCAAGGCCTTCTTCGATGCCCATGTGAAGAAATTCGGCGCGCAGAAGGAACCCGACCGCTGGGCCAGCGGCGCCACCTGGGCGGCGCTGGAGATCCTGACCGCGGCCGTCGCCAAGGTCGGCCTCGACCGCAAGGCCATCCGCGACTTCGTCGCCGGCAACGAGCACGACACCATCCTCGGCAAGATCCGATTTGCCGGCAGCGAGAACGTCGGCACGCCCGGCACCGTCGGCCAATGGCAGAAGGGCGAATTCGAGGTCGTGTGGCCGAAGGCGCGCGCCACCGCGCCGCTGCTGCCCGTCAAGCCGAATTGGGTGTGACGCCGACACCGACCGTGACGACACGATGAGCCCGGGTGCCTGGTTCGAGCTGATCGCCTCCGGCCTCATCACCGGGGGCATCTATGCGCTGATCGCGCTCGGCCTCAACCTGCAGTACGGGCTGATGCGGGTGCTGAACATCGCGCATGGCGAATTCCTGATGCTGGGCGCCTTTCTCACCTGGGCGGCGCAGACCTCGCTGGGAATCTCGCCGCTGCTGATGATCCCGGTCAGCTTCGCGGTGCTGATGGCGGTGGGGCTGGTGGTGCACCGCCTGGCCTTCCGGCGCCTGACACGCACCAGCCCCACGCTCGACATCTTCGAGGCGCGCGGGCTGATGGTCAGCTTCGGCCTCATGTTCCTGGTGCAGAACTTCGCGCAGATGGTGTGGGGCGGCGACCTGCGCGGCTACGACTACATGGCCGATCCGGTACCGGTGGCCGGCGCGCAGTTTGCCGGCAACAAGCTGCTGCTCTTCGGGCTGGCGCTGGCCTTCAGCGCGGCGCTGATCGTCGTGCTGCGGCGCACGCTGCTGGGCAAGGGCGTGCGCGCGCTGATGCAAAGCCCCACCGGCGCCCGGCTGGTCGGCATCGACACCGAACGCCTGCACCCGCTGATGTTCGGCGTCGGCCTCGGGCTGTCGGGCGTGGCCGGCTGCCTGCTGTCGATGAGCTACACCATCAGCCCGTCGATGGGCGAGCCCTATACGGTGACGGCGCTGATCGTCATCACGCTCGGCGGCTTCGGCAGCATGGCCGGCGCGCTGGCCGGCGGGCTGGCGCTGGGCGTGGTCGAGGCCATCGGCATGCACTTCACCAACCCGTCGCTGAAGAGCCTGCTGTCCTACGGCATCTTCATCGCCGTGCTGCTGTGGAAGCCCAACGGCCTGTTCACCCGGACCCGATGACATGCAGCGAGACTGGCTCATCCTGATCGCACTCGCCGGCTGGGCGCTGGCGGTGCCGCACTACGGCAGCGACTTCGTCGTCTCGCTGGCGCTGTCGTGCCTGATGTACGCGGCGCTGGCCAGCAGCTGGAGCCTGTTCTGCGGCGCCACGCGCTACATGTCGCTGGCCACCGCGGCCTTCTTCGGCATCGGCGCCTATACCAGTGCGCTCATGCTCGAACAGCTGCCCTGGGCGGCCGTGATCGCGCTCGGCGCCGCGATGGCGGCCGGCGTGGCGCTGGTGATGGGCGCAGCGGTGCTGCACCTGCGCGGAACCTACTTCGCAGTGCTGACCTTCGGCATGACCGAGCTGATCCGCCACGCCATCAGCTACTGGGAGAAGCAGGTCAGCGGCACCGTGGGCCGCGTGCTGACCGTGGTGCCCGAGCGCGACACCGTCTACCTCACGGTGCTGGGCCTGGCGGTGCTGGCGCTGGCCACCGCCATCGTCATGCGGCGCAGCCGCTTCGGCCTGGCGCTGGCCGGCATCGGCGCCGACGAGCAGCGCGCGCAGACCCTGGGCGTCAACACCCGGCTGGTGAAGACCGCGGGCTTCGCGCTCACCGCCGCCTTCGCCGGCGCGGTGGGGGCGGCGATGAGCGTGCGCTGGACCTACATCGACCCGGTGACCGTCTTCAACCCCTTCATCGGCTTCCAGACGGTGCTGATCGCGCTCATCGGCGGCGCCGCCACGCTGTGGGGCCCGGTGCTGGCGGCGCTGGTCTTCAGCCTGCTGGCCGAGACGCTGCGCCTGCAGCTGCCGCAGCTGTACATGATGACGCTGGGCCTGCTGCTGATCCTGTGCGTGCTCTATCTGCCGGGCGGGCTGGCCAGCGTGCGGCGCGAGACCTTCGGCCAGTGGCGCGACGACATCCGCGGCTGGTGGAAGGATCTTCGCGACCCGAAGAAGAAGTCGGAGGCCACGGCATGAACGGCCACCCCTTGCTGGAGGCGCGCGAGGTCACCGTGCGCTTCGGCGGCCTGGTGGCGGTGGACGCGGTGAGCGCCGCCTTCGCGCCCGGCGAGCTGGTGGGCATCATCGGCCCCAACGGCGCCGGCAAGACCACCTTCTTCAACGCGCTGTCGGGCGTGCAGGTGCCGACCAGCGGCGAGCTGTTCGCGCTCGGCGACCGGCTGACCGGCGCGCCCGCGCACCGCTATGCCCGCCACGGCATCGCGCGCACCTTCCAGACGCCGCGCGTCTTCGGCGAACTGAGCGTGGCCGCCAACATCGACTTCGGGCTGCAGTTTGCCGGGCGCGGGCGCCAAGCCTCCTGGCTGCTGAAGGACGAGGCCAGCATCCTCGAGCTGATCGGCCTTGCGGCGCAGGCCACCCTGCCCGCCGCCGCCGTCACGCCCAGCCAGCAGCGGCTGCTGGAGATCGGCATGGCACTGGCCACGCGCCCGAAACTGTTGCTGCTGGACGAGGTGGCGGCCGGCCTGACCGAATCCGAGGTCGAGACCATGGCACAGCTGATCCGCCGCCTGCGCGACGAGCTCGACCTGACGGTGATCTGGATCGAGCATGCGGTGACCACGCTGCTGCGCCATGTCGAACGCGTACTGGTGCTGCACCAGGGCCGCAAGATCGCCGACGGAGCACCCAGCGAGGTGATCCGCAATCCCGAGGTCATCGAAGCCTACCTCGGCGACGAGATGGCTGAGCCCGGACAGTCGGCCGGCCCTGCGGCCGGCCGACTGCCTGGCGAAGCGGGCAGGCCTGCAAGCCTGCCCGTGGACGAGGCCGCCTGATCATGCACAACGACATCGAAGCCGCCCTCGACCGCAGGCTGGCCCACCTGAAGGTCAAGGGCCTGTCGGCCGGCTACGGCAACTTCCTGGTGCTGCGCGACATCACGCTGGAGGCACGCCCGGGCCTGACCGTCATCCTCGGGCCCAACGGCGCCGGCAAGACCACGCTGCTGAAGGCGCTGGGCGGCCTCATCCCGCGCCAGGGCGAGGTGCGGCTGGACGATCGTGTGATCGAGCCCGACGCCAAGACCGATGCCATCGTCAAGCGGGGCATGGCGCTGGTGCCCGAAGGCCGGCAGCTGTTTGCCCAGATGACGGTGGCCGAAAACCTCGAGCTCGGCGGCTGGCTGGTCGACAAGGCCGAGCGTGCCGAACGGCTGCGCCAGGTGCTGCAGGACTTCCCCAAGCTGGCCGAACGTGCGACGCAACTGGCCGGCACGATGAGCGGTGGCGAACAGCAGATGGTGGCGGTGGCGCGCGCGCTGATGAGCGCGCCGCGCCTGCTGATGCTCGACGAGCCCTCGCTGGGCCTGGCGCCGAAGATGGTCGACGAACTGCTGGCGATCGCGCGCCGCATCGCCGACGCCGGCACCACGGTGCTGATGGTCGAGCAGAACGTGCGCAAGGCGCTGGCCGTGGCCGACCGCGGCTATGTGCTCGAACGCGGCCGGCTCGTCGCCAGCGGCCCCGCCTTCCTGCTCGCCCGCTCGTCGGTCGTGCGCCAGGCCTACCTGGGCAAGGCGGCGGCGCCGAGCGCGGCCTCACATCCCCACACCACCAAGGAGTCGACCATGTCCGACCTGTCCATGCTCATCAACGGCCTGGAAGTCAGCGCCGAGAGGGGCGCCACCTTCGAACGCCGCAACCCGCTGGACGGCAGCGTGGCCACGCGCGCCCCGGCGGCCAGCGAGGCCGATGCGGTGGCCGCCGTCGAAGCCGCCGCCGAGGCCTTCAAGACCTGGAGCCAGACCGGCCCCAGCGAGCGCCGCGCGCTGCTGCTCAAGGCCGCCGACGCGCTGGAGGCCAAGACGCCGAAATTTGTCGAGGCCGTGCCGGCCGAGACCGGCGCCACCGGGATGTGGGCCGGCTTCAACGTCATGCTGGCCGCCGGCATGATCCGCGAGGCGGCATCGCTGACCACGCAGGTCGGCGGCGAGGTGATCCCGTCCGACGTGCCCGGCAGCCTGGCGATGGGCATCCGCCAGCCGGCCGGCGTGGTGCTGGGCATCGCACCCTGGAATGCGCCCGTCATCCTGGGCGTGCGCGCCATCGCCACGCCGCTGGCCTGCGGCAATACGGTGATCCTGAAGGGCAGCGAAAACTGCCCGCGCACGCACCAGCTGATCGTCGAGGCCTTCCAGGACGCCGGCTTCCCGGCCGGCGTCGTCAACTACATCACCAACGCCCCGGCCGATGCCGGCAAGGTGGTGGAGGCCATGGTCGCGCACCCGGCGGTGCGGCGCGTCAATTTCACCGGCAGCACGCGCGTGGGCAAGCTGATCGCGCTGACATGCGCCAAATACCTGAAGCCCGTGGTGCTGGAACTTGGCGGCAAGGCGCCGCTGGTGATCCTGGACGATGCCGACCTCGACGATGCGGTCAATGCCGCCGCCTTCGGCGCCTTCGCCAACAGCGGCCAGATCTGCATGAGCACCGAGCGCCTCATCGTCGACAGCCGCATCGCCGACGACTTCGTCGCCCGCTTCGTCAAGAAGGCCAAGGCCCTGCCGCTGGGCGACCCGCGCAAGCCCGAGCCGGTGGTGCTGGGCTCGGTGATCGGCATGGGCACGGTCGAGCACTGCAATGCGCTGATCGACGACGCGCTGGCCAGGGGCGCCAAGCTGCTGTGCGGCGGCAAGGCCGACAGCACGCTGATGCCGGCGACGATCCTCGACCACGTGACGCCGAAGATGCGCATCTACCACGAGGAGACCTTCGGCCCCGTGAAATGCATCGTGCGCGTGGACGGCGTCGAGGCCGCGGTGGACTGCGCCAACGACAACGACTATGGCCTCTCGGCCGCCGTCTTCGGCCGCGACATCGCGCGCGCGATGAACGTCGCGCGGCGCATCGAATCGGGCATCTGCCATGTCAACGGCCCTACCGTGCACGACGAGGCGCAGATGCCCTTCGGCGGCGTCAAGGGCTCGGGCCTGGGCCGCTTCGGCGGCAAGGCCGGCATCGCCGAATTTACCGAGCTGCGCTGGATCACGGTGCAGACGGCGCCGCGGCACTATCCGTTCTGAATGGGGTCTGGGCCAGTTCGTGCCCCGACCACGGGGCTGACGAGGGCAGCTGTCGGCGCAAAGCGGCCGCTGGTCGTTGGCTCGACGGGACCCTGGGTTCTGCCTGCGGATGCCCCTGGCCGGGGTTTCGACCCGGCGGCCGACCTACCTTCTTTGCTGGTGCAAAGAAGGTAGGCCAAGAAAGCACCTTCAATGCAACACCCCCGGCTCGTCGGGTGCCGATCGCTCGCTGACGCTCGGTGCGGCTGTCACTCGATGCTCTCGCGAAGCCTCGCTCGACAGTCCACGACCTTTCACCGACACAGGGGCGCGGCCGGCGTCACGCTGGACCACCAGCCGCCGCACGTGCGCAGGAGCGGCGGCATGCCGATGGCGGGTGGTCCAGCGTGACCAGGCCACGGCTCGCCTGGGCGGTGAAAGGTCGTGGACTGTCGAGCAATCCTTTGCGAGAGCATCGGGTGACAGCCGCACCGAGCGCAGCGAGCGATCCGCACCCGACGAGCCGGGGGTGTTGCATTCCAGGTGCTTTCTTTGCTTCCTTTCTTTGCACCAGCAAAGAAAGGAAGTCGGCCGCGGGGCCGAAACCCCCGCCGGGGGCTTGCGCAGGCCAGCCCAAGGCCAGGAGACGCACCAGCGAAGGACGGCAATGCGCCGAGAGCCGAAATCGGGTCCCGGCGAGACCTGCCGCCTATCGCTGCACGTTGACGACGACGCCGTTGCGCAGCATCACGCTCAGCCGCGGCGCCGCGGCGGTCCGGTCGTAGTACCAGACGTCGGCCGGGCCCTGGCTCGCCTTCACGCGCACGATGTCCTTGGGCTTGCCGCGCGAGCGCAGCATCTCCGCCTCGGTCATGCCGACGAAGGCGTCACCGAGGGCGATCGCCCGCGCCAGCCGGAATTCGCGGCTGGCGGGATCGAGGCCGGGATCGCTGCGGATGGCCTTGCCGCCGTCACAAGGCTGCTGCTGGTAGACCGTGCGGCCGTCGACGGTGCAGCGGAAGGTCTGCGCGCCGACCGCCGTGGCGGCCAGGGCGAGGGCTGCGGCGGCCCAGCGGGAGACTGTGATCATCGGCATCGAGCGCCTCGGCGGTCAAAGTCGCAAGGGTGCCACAGCCGGCCCCGGACCAGCCCACCTGCAGCGACGCCGACGCTGCCCGCGCGCCTGCACGGCCGCCGCCGCGGATGGCCCTCCTACAATCCGCCGTTTCGTCGTACCAACACGCCCGGGAGCGGCATTGAGCGAAGACCTGCAGCGGCTGGCGGCCCTGTACCGCACGATGGTGCGCATCCGCGCGTTCGAGAATGCCGCCGAGGCGGCCAGCCAGGGCGGCGTCAGCGCCTACGGCAAGGCGGCCGACGGCAGTGCCAAGGTGCGCGGCCCGCTGCACCTGTCCACCGGCCAGGAGGCCGTGGCCGCCGGCGTGTGCGCGCACCTGAAGCGCGACGACTACCTCACCTCCACCCACCGTGGCCACGGCCATACGCTGGCCAAGGGCGCCGACCTCGGCCGCATGATGGCCGAGCTGTTCGGCAAGGCCACCGGCTTCAATGGCGGCAAGGGCGGCTCGATGCACATCGCCGATTTCTCGGTCGGCATGCTGGGCGCCAACGGCGTGGTGGCCGCCGGCCTGCCGATCGCGGTGGGCGCGGCGCATGCGCAGAAGCTGCAGCGGCGCGACGCGATCACCGCCTGCTTCTTCGGCGACGGCGCCATCAACCGCGGGCCCTTCCTCGAAGCGCTCAACTGGGCGCGCATCTACCAGCTGCCGGTGCTCTTCGTCTGCGAGGACAACCGCTGGAGCGCCACCACCGCCAGCGGCCCGATGACCGCCGGCGATGGCGCCAGCGCCCGCGCGGCGGCGCTGGACATCGAGGCCGAGCGGGTCGACGGCAACGACGTGCTGGCGGTGCATGCCACCGCCGGCCGCCTGGTGGCCGCGGTGCGCCGCGGTGCCGGGCCACGCCTGCTGCACGCCATCACCTACCGCGTGAAGGGCCACGTGTCGGTCGATCCGGCCGCCTACCGCGACCCGGCCGAGGTGGCCGCGGCGCTGCAGACCGACCCGATCGCCGGTGCGCGCGCCGCCTGGCTGGCGCTGCCCGGTGCCCAGGCCGCCACGCTGGACGCCATCGACGCCGAGGCCCAGGCCGAGGTACAGGCCGCGCTGGACGCCGCCGAGGCCGCGCCCTGGCCCGATGCGGCAGCGGCCTTCACCGACGTGCAGACCACCGGTGCGGGGGTGTGGCGATGAACAGCCCGGTGAGCAGGACCTATGCCGAGGCCGCGGTGGCCGCGCTGACGCACGAGATGGAAGCCGACCCGAACGTGGTCGTGCTCGGCGAGGACGTCGGCCGCGGCGGCATCTTCGGCCAGTACAAGGGCCTGCTGCAGCGCTTCGGTGCGCAGCGCGTGATCGACACGCCGATCAGCGAGGCGGCGATCCTCGGCGCCGGCGTCGGCATGGCGCTGGCCGGGCTGCGGCCGGTGGTCGAGATGCGTGTGGTCGACTTCGCGCTCTGCGGCATGGACGAGCTGGTCAACCAGGCGGCGAAGAACCGCTTCATGTTCGGCGGCCAGGGGCGTGTGCCGATGGTGGTGCGCATGCCCACCGGCATCTGGGACGCCTCGGCGGCACAGCATTCGCAGAGCCTGGAGGCCTGGTTTGCGCACCTGCCCGGCTTGGTCGTCGTCGCGCCCGCGACGCCGCAGGACAACTATTCGCTGCTGCGTGCCGCGCTGGCCTGCGGCGACCCGGTGGTCTACCTGGAACACAAGACGCTGTGGGGCGCCAGCGGCGAGGTCGACGTCACCCGCACCGCCACGCTCGGCCGCGCCCACGTGCTGCGCCCCGGCGGCCACCTCACGCTGGTGAGCTGGAGCCGACAGCTGCTGGCCTGCGCCGAGGCCTGCAGCGCGCTGGCTGCCGACGGCATCGAGGTCGAGCTGATCGACCTCGCCACCCTCTGGCCCTGGGATCGCGACACCGTGCTGCAGAGCTGCGCGCGCACCGGCCGCCTGCTGGTCGTGCACGAAGCGGTGCAGGCCGCCGGCTTCGGTGCCGAGATCGCCGCCACCGCCGCCGAAACGGTCGGCTGCAAGGTGCGCCGCCTGGGTGCGCCGCGCATCCCGGTGGGCTATGCACCGGTGCTGGAGGCGCAGTCGCGCATCACGGCACCCGACATCGTGGCCGCGGCGCGCGCGGCGCTGGCCTGATCGCCCTGCCCATGTCCTCGCCGACGCAGCTGCCACCCGATCCCGCGGCACCCGAAGAAGGGCTGCGCGTGCCGCTGCAGATCGAGGACTGGCTGACGGTGATCGTGATGGCGCTGCTGGCGCTCATCACCTTCGTCAATGTGGTGGTGCGCTACCTCAGCAACCAGTCGTTCGCGTGGACCGAGGAGATCTCGGTCTTCCTGATGATCGTGCTGGCGCTGGTGGCCGGTTCGGCCGCGGTGGCGCGCAACCGCCACATCCGCATCGAGGCCTTCGCCGAAGGTGGAACCGCCGCACGGCGGCGGGCGCTGGCGCGCTTCGGCGCGCTGATGGTGGCGCTGCTGTTTGCGCTGCTGGCGGTGCTGAGCACGCGGCTGGTGTGGGACCACATCAAGTGGGACGAGACCTCGCCCGGCATCGGCGTGCCGCAGTGGTGGTATTCGATCTGGCTGCCGGTGCTGTCGGTGGCCATCGCCGGGCGTGCGCTGGGCCTGTTCGTGCGCGCCGGCCGCACGCCGCCGTCCGCCGTGCACGAGGTGCAGGTCCGGCAGCCATGATCGGCACGCTGCTGTTCGCCGCCTTCGTGGCGCTGATGCTGGCCGGCGTGCCGATCGGCGCCGCACTCGGCCTGGCCGGTGCCGCGGCCATTGCGCTGGCCAATGCCGATACGCAGTGGTTCGGGCTGCTGGCGGTGCCGCAGAATTTCTACGCCGGGCTGGGCAAATATCCACTGCTGGCGATCCCGATGTTCGTGCTGGTGGGCACCATCTTCGAACGCTCGGGCGTGGCGCTGCGGCTGGTCAGCTTCGCCACCGCCATCGTCGGCCGCGGGCCCGGCATGCTGCCGCTGGTGGCGATCGCGGTGGCGATGTTCCTGGGCGGCATCTCGGGCTCGGGCCCGGCCACCGCGGCGGCGGTGGGCGGGGTGATGATCGCGGCGATGGCGCGTGCCGGCTACCCGTTGCCCTATGCCGCCAGCGTGGTCGGCGCGGCGGCGGCCACCGACATCCTGATCCCGCCGTCGATCGCCTTCATCGTCTATTCGGTGCTGGTGCCGGGCGCGTCGGTGCCGGCGCTGTTTGCCGCCGGCATGATCCCCGGCGTGCTGGTCGGCCTGGCGCTGATCGTGCCGGCGGTGTGGCTGGCGCGCCGCCACGGCATGGGCCAGCAGGAAGCCGCACTGCCCCGCCCCCCCTTCTGGGCCAGCCTGCGCGATGCCAGCTGGGGCCTGTTCGCGCCGGTGCTGATCCTCGGTGGCATGCGCGCCGGCTGGTTTACACCCACCGAGGCGGCGGTGGTCGCCGTCTTCTACGGCCTCTTCGTCGGCATGGTGGTGCACCGCACGATCGGCGTGCGCGACCTCTTTGCCATCCTGCGCGACGCCGGCGAGCTGTCGGCGGTGATCCTGCTGGTGGTGGCGCTGGCGGGCATCTTTGCCTATTCGCTGTCCACGCTGGGCCTGATCGATCCCGTCACCCGGGCCATCGTCAATTCCGGCCTGGGCGGATACGGCGTGCTGGCGCTGATGGTGCTGCTGCTGATCCTGGTGGGCATGGTGCTGGACGGCGTGTCGATCTTTCTCATCTTCATCCCGCTGCTGCTGCCGATGGCCACCGCCTTCCAGTGGGACCTGGTGTGGCTGGGCGTGCTGCTGACGCTGATGGTGGCCATCGGCCAGGTGACGCCGCCGATCGCGGTCAACCTGATGGTGGCCTGCCGCATTGCCGGCGTGCGCATCGAGGACACGCTGCGCTGGGTGCTGTGGATGGTGGCGGCGCTGCTGCTGGTGCTGCTGCTGGTGATCGTTTTTCCCGACCTGGCGCTGTGGTTGCCCCGCGCGCTGGGCTATTGATGCTCTGCCTTTCAACGCGAGGAGACCGACGATGCAAACCCGTTCCTTCCTGAAATTCACGCTCGCCGCCGCGGCGCTGGCCACCGCCGGCCTGGCCACGGCGCAGACCGCGCTGCCGCCCGGCTACAAGGCCGAATACAAGATGAGCCTGGTGGTGGGCACGGCCTTCCCCTGGGGCAAGGGCGGCGAGATCTGGGCCAACCTGGTGAAGGAGCGCACCCAGGGCCGCATCAACATCAAGCTCTACCCCGGCGTGTCGCTGGTGCAGGGCGACCAGACGCGCGAGTTCACCGCCATCCGTCAGGGCGTGATCGACCTGGCGATCGGCTCGACCATCAACTGGTCGCCGCAGATCAAGGAACTCAACCTGTTCTCGATGCCCTTCCTGATGCCCGACTACAAGGCCATCGACGCGCTGACGCAGGGCGACGTGGGCAAGCAGATCTTCGGCATCGTCGACCGCGCCGGCGCGCTGCCGCTGGCCTGGGGCGAAAACGGCTACCGCGAGATCACCAACAGCAAGAAGCCCATCAAGAGCCCCGATGACATGAAGGGCATGAAGATCCGCGTCGTCGGTTCGCCGCTGTTCCTCGACACCTTCACCGCCTTGGGCGCCAACCCGACGCAGATGAGCTGGGCCGATGCGCAGCCGGCCCTGGCCAGCGGCGCGGTCGACGGGCAGGAGAACCCGATGTCGATCTTCACCGCCGCCAAGCTGCACAACGTCGGCCAGAAGAACGTGACGATGTGGGGCTACGTGGCCGACCCGCTGATCTTCGTCGTCAACAAGGAGGTCTGGGCGAGCTGGACGCCGGCCGACCAGGCGATCGTGCGCCAGGCCGCCATCGACGCCGGCAAGCAGCAGATCGCCATCGCCCGCAAGGGCCTGGACGATGCCGACAAGCCGCTGCTGAAGGAGATCGCCGCGCTGGGCGTGACGATCACGCAGCTGAGCCCGGCCGAGCGCGAAGCCTTCGTCAAGGCCACGCGTCCGGTGTACGAGAAGTGGAAGGGCCAGATCGGCGCCGGCCTGGTGGAATCGGCCGAGAAGGCGATCGCCGCGCGCAAATAGGCAGCACCTGCACGCTGACCAAGGGCCTCCCGCGGGAGGCCCTTTTTTCGTCAGTCCAGCACGTAGACGCCGATGCGCACCGCGTCGCGCGCCGGCCGCAGCGGCTGCAGCGTGCCCACCAGCACGCGGCGCGTCACCCAGTCGTGCGGCCCCGCCGGCGCCAGCACCTGCAGCACCGAACGGGCATAACGACCCTGTGGTGCGGCATCGTCGATGAGCACGCGGTTGCGCACCGTCAGCACGGCGCCATCGTCGGCTTCCAGCTCGTACAGCGCGTCGAGCTCGCGCACACCGTCGGGCCGCAGCAGCTGGCGGTCGGCGCCGCCAGGCCGCACGCGGCCACACAGGCGTGGCCCTTCGAATTCGCCGCCGAGGATGGGCACGATGAAGCGGTGCCCGGCCGCGCCGCCGTGGCCGCAGGGTCTGCTCGCCGGGCTCACGTTCTGGCTGCTGTTGGCAGTCGTGCTGCATGCGCTCTCGAAGGCGACTGGCGCGTGCCCACGCTGGCGTCGCCACACGCCGTGGACGACCGCACGGCGCCGCTGCTGACGCAGGAGGCGCAGGAGGAGGAACAGACGGCCGCGCCGGCGCAGTGGCCCTACACCGGCGCCGCAAAGCCGCCGCGGACCGGCAGGCCCTCGAAGACCGGCGGGTGGGTGACGATGGCCTTCAGCTCCGGCCGCGGCGCGCACAGCGGCGCGAGATCGGGCACCGCCCGGGCGGTGGCCGGATCGGCGGCCAGCAACTGCTCCAGCGCGTGCGCATTCGCCAGCAGTTCGGCATCGCCGCGCAGCCGGCCGATCAGCTGCAGCCCGAAAGGCATGCCGGCCTCGTCGCGCCCGCAGGGCAGCGACAGCGCCGGGTGCGTGGACAGCGTGACGCCGTAGCACAGCGCCAGCCAGCGGTAGTAGTTGGCCATGCGCTGGCCGTCGACCACCTCGGCATAGAGCTCGGTCCAGGGGAAGGGCGACATCGGCAGCACCGGCGCCACGATGAGGTCGAAGCCTTGCAGGGCGCGGGCGAAGTCGCGCGCGATGCGCGTCTGCACGACCTGCGCCCGTGCGCGGTCGGCGAGCGAGATGCCGCGTGCCAGTTCCAGGTTGGCGCGCACGTTGGGACCCAGGCTGGCGGGGTCGACGTCGGCAAAGCCGGCGAGAAAGGCCTCGGCACGCGCGACATCGAAGGCGAAGTCGGCGTCGCGCATGTCGATGGCCACCGGCTCGACCACGGCGACATGCGGCGCGATCGCCGCCACGCGCGCGCGCAGCGTGCGGCGGATGCCGGGCTCGACCGCGGCGAAGCCGAAGTCCTCGCTGAAGCCCACGCGCAGGCGCGACACATCGACCTCCGGCAGCGGCCAGACCGATGCCGGATCGGCCGCGTGCGACAGCGGATCCTGCCGGTCCAGCCCGATGCAGGCGGCCAGCATGAAGGCGGCATCGGCCACCTGGCGCGCCATCGGCCCGAGCACCGGCAGACCCGACCAGCCCAGCGCCCGCGCGCGGTTGGCCACCAGCCCGGGGCTGGTGCGCAGGCCCACCACGCCGCACCATGCCGCGGGGATGCGCAGCGAGCCGCCGGTGTCCGACCCCGTGGCCAGCGGCAGCATGCCGGTGGCCAGCGCCACCGCACTGCCGCCCGACGAGCCGCCGGCATTCAGCCGCGGATCGAAAGGGTTGCCGGTGGCGCCCCAGACGAGGTTGCGCGTATTGGCGCCGGCACCCAGGTCGGGGGTGTTGGTCTTGCAGGCGACGATGGCACCGGCGGCCCGCAGCCGCGCCACCAGGCCATGGTCGGCGTCGGGGATGTGGCCGCGCATGGCCACGTTGCCGCAGGTCGTCAGCAGGCCCCGGGTGTCGAGCAGGTCCTTCACGCCCAGCGGCAGGCCGTGCAGCAGCGGCAGCGCATCGCCGCGCATCACCGCCGCCTCGGCCGCGGTCGCGGCAGCCAGGGCACGCTCGAAGTCGGTGGCGCAGATCGCGTTGACGGCCGGGTTGACGGCCTCGATGCGGGCGATGCAGGCCTGCAGCAATTCCACCGGCGACAGCGCGCGGCGCCCGATCAGGCGGCGCTGTTCGACGGCGGGCAGCGCCAGCAGCTCGTCGGCGCGGCCGGCCATCACGCGGTGGCCATGCCGGCCAGGCGCACCAGGCGGTCCCAGCGGCTGAGGTCCAGGCGCACCGCGCCGCTCCATTGCAGCGGCGACATCGTCACCGGCAGCGCGCCCAGCCGCAGCAGCTGGGCCTTGAATTCGGCGTTGTCGAGGATGCCGTTGATGGTGGCGTTGAGGCGGTCGATCAGCACACGCGGCGTGCCCTTGGGCGCCGAGACGCCGTACCACACCGGCACGTCGAAGCCGGGCACGCCGGCCTCGGCGAGGGTGGGCGCATCGGGCAGCGCAAAACTGCGGCGGTCGGTGGTGACGGCCAGCGCCTTCACCTTGCCGGCGCGGATCTGCACCATCGCCGACGGGATGGTCTCGAAGGCGAGGTCGACGGCGCCCGCGGCCAGGTCCGCCATCATCGGGCCGCCACCCTTGAAGGGCACATGCTCGATGGCGGCGCCGGTGCGGAAGCGGAACAGCTCGGCCGTGGCCTGCTGTGTGGAGCCGATGCCGGCCGACCCGTACCGAAGCTGCTGGCCGCGCGCCGCGGCGATCAGCTCGCGCACGCTGTTGATCTTCGAATCCCTGCCCACCACCAGCACCGAGGGCACGCTGGCGATCACGGCCACCGGCTCGAAGGCGGCGGCAAAGCGGTAGGGCAGCTTCTTGTAGACATGCTCGGCGATCAGGTGGTGCGACGAGGTCAGCATCAGCGTATGGCCGTCGCCCGCGCTCCGTGCCACGGTGGCCGCACCCGTGGTGCCGCCGGCACCGCCGCGGTGGTCCAGATTGACGGGCTGGCCGAGCGCGGCTGCCAGCTTCGCGGCCAGCGGCCTGGCCAGCGTGTCGCTGGAGCCGCCGGGCGGAAAGCACACCACCAGCGTGAGCGGGCGCCTGGGGTAGGCGTCGTTCTGCGCCAGCGCGGGGCCTGCGGCCAGGGCGGCCGCGGCGCCGAGCCAGGTGCGGCGTCGCATGTCGTAGGGCATCGTGACGGCTTCCGGATCGTGTCGGACAGGCGCGATGTTCTCATCCCGCACGATCGAGAGGACCCGACGCCGTCGACAATGCCCCGATGGTCGACGAGATCGTGATCCACACGCGACGCCTGTTGCTGCGCCCGCTGCGCCAGGGCGATGCCGACGCGCTGTTCGCCGTCTTCGGCGACCCCGAGGTCATGCGCTACTGGAGCACGCCGCCCTGGGCCGACGCCGGGCCCGGCGCCGCGATGGTGGCGCTGGACCAGGCCAGCGGCCCCGACGCCGACTGGCTGCGCCTGGGCCTGGTGCGGCGCGCCGACGATCGCCTGCTGGGCACCTGCACGCTGTTCGACCACCAGGCTCACAGCCGGCGCTGCGAACTGGGCTACGCGCTGGCGCGCGAGGCCTGGGGCCAGGGCCTGATGCACGAGGCGCTGACGGCGCTGCTCGACCATGGCTTCGGCACCTGGAACCTCAACCGCGTCGAGGCCGACATCGACCCGCGCAACCGCGCCTCGGCGCGCACACTCGAGCGCCTGGGCTTTCGCCCCGAGGGGCTGCTGCGCGAGCGCTGGATCGTCGGCGGGCAGGTCAGCGACAGCGCGCTCTACGGGCTGCTGCGGCGCGACTGGCGCATGCATCCCAGCAGCAGGTTCGGCAGCACCGCCTAGAAGCGCCGCCGGCACCGTGTACGCTCCCGCGCCATGTCCCTTGACGACCAGCCGCTGCTGGCGTTCGACCGGGTATCGGTGCACCTGGGCGGGCGCGAGATCATCAGCCCCCTGAGCCTGAGCCTCGCGCGCGGCGAATTCCTGTGCGTGATCGGCCCCTCGGGCTGCGGCAAGACCACGCTGCTGCGCGCCGCCGCCGGCTTCCTGACGCCCAGCGCGGGCCAGGTGCGCCGGCTGGGCCGCCCGGTGCAGGGGCCGTCACGCGAGGCCGCCTTCGTCTTCCAGGACTATGGCCGCGCACTGCTGCCCTGGCGCACGGTGCGCGGCAATGTCGCGCTGGCGCTCGAGGCCGCCGCGGTGCCGTCGGCCGAACGCCCGGCGCGCATCGACGAGGTGCTGCACACCGTGGGCCTGGCCGCGCATGCCGACCAGTTTCCCGCCCAGCTGTCGGGCGGCATGCAGCAGCGCGTGCAGATCGCGCGCTGCCTGGCGCAGCGCCCGGCGCTGATGCTGATGGACGAGCCCTTCGGCGCGCTGGACGCGATGACGCGCGAACGCCTGCAGGACGAGCTGGCGCGGCTGGTGCGCGAACGCGGGCTGACGGTGATGTTCGTCACCCACGATCTGGAGGAGGCGCTGTACCTGGGCGACCGCGTGCTGGCGCTGCGCACCCACCCCACGCCCGAGCGGCCCAGCCTGGCGATGCTGACCGAGGTGACGCTGCCGCGCCCGCGCGACCAGCTCGCCACCAAGGAGCATCCGGAATTCCTGCGCCTGCGGCGCATGCTCTACGGCACCCTCGGGCATGGCGCGCAGTGAAGGCCGCGCCCGGCGCTGGCGTGCGCTGGTGATCCCGCTGCTGCTGCTGGCCGCGCTCGAGCTCTATGCCCGCACGCAGGCCGCCGGCAGCGACGCCATCGCGCCGCCCAGCGCCGCGCTGCAGGCCTGGTGGATGGCGCTGCGCGACGGCAGCCTGTGGCAGGCTACCGCCTTCACGCTGGGCACCGCCGCCGCCGGGCTGGCGCTGGGCGCGCTGCTGGGCATCGCCGCGGGCACGCTGCTGGGCTTGTCGCGGCGCGCGGCAGCAGTGGCCTTTCTCAGCGTCGAGCTGCTGCGGCCGATTCCGTCGGTGGCGCTGATTCCGCTGGCGATGCTGGTCTTCGGCTTCGGCCTGCGCATGGAACTCGCCGTGGTGGCCTTCGCCACGCTGTGGCCGCTGCTGGTGCTGACGCAGGCGGCGGTGCGGCAGATCGAGCCGCGGCTGCTGGAGGTGGCGGCGGCGCTGCAGCTCACGCGCGCGCAGCAGTTCCGGCTGATCGTGCTGCCGGCGATGGTGCCGCGCCTGTTTGTCGCGCTGCGGCTGGCGGTGGCCATCGCGCTGGTGGTGGCGGTGACGGTGGAGATCGCCGCCAACCCGCATGGCATGGGCTACGCGATGATGATCGCGCAGCAGAGCCTGGACCCGGCGCTGATGCTGGCCTGGCTGGGCTGGATCGGCGTCGTCGGGTACGCCGTCAATGCCGGCGCGCTGGCGCTGCAGCAGGCCGTCGCACGCCGCATGGGGGAGGCGGCATGAATGCGAAGGTGCGCGACCTCGCGGGATCCTTCGCGCTGCTGGCGGTGCTGATCGGCCTGTGGTGGCTGGCGGCGCATGGCCAGTGGGTCAGCCGTGCCTTCCTGCCCACGCCCGAGGCCACGTGGCAGCAGCTGGTGGCCGGGCTCACCGACGGCGAGCTGGCCGCACAGACTGCCGCCACCGTGGGCCGCATGCTGGCCGGCTGGGGGCTGGCGTCGCTGCTGGGGGTGGCGCTGGGGGCGCTGATCGGCAGTTCGGCCATGGCACGCGAGTGGCTGCAGCCGATGCTGGAATTCATCCGCCCGCTGCCGGCCTCGGCGGTGCTGCCGCTGGCGATCGCGCTCTTCGGGCTGTCGTCGGGCATGGTGCTGGCGGTGGTGGCCTTCGGCGCCATGTGGCCGGTGCTGCTGGCCACGCTGCACGGCTTCGCCTCGGTGCACGAGCGGCTGCGCGAGGTGGCGGCGGCGCTGCAGCTCTCGCGCACCGCCTTCGCCTTCAAGCTCGGGCTGCCGCAGGCGCTGCCCGACATCCTGGCCGGGCTGCGGCTGTCGCTGACGGTGTCGCTGATCGTCTCGGTGGTCGGCGAGATGATCGCCTCGCAACCCGGGCTGGGGCAGGCCATCCTGCTGGCGGCACGCTCGTTCCAGGCCAGCGAGCTCTATGCCGGCGTGCTGCTGCTGGGCGCCGTCGGCTTCGCCAGCAGTGCGGCGCTGGCGCGGGCCGAGGCACGCCTGCTGCGCTGGCAGCGCAGCTGAGCGATTCACAGCCGGTTGCAATTTCAGCCATCGGCTCACGAATGCGCGCTCGCGCAAGGCGGCACGTCAGCCGATAGCCCCGGCAGACCCCCCGCCGAGGACTTGCCGTGACCCCCATCGCCCCCGCCGCACCCGCCACCGCCTTCAACACCGCCAACCCGCATGCGCTGGCCACCATCCTCGAGGCCAGCCAGACGAAGAGCATCATCGCCTCGCGCGACATCTTCGACCTGCAGGGCATCAAGCTGTGGGCGCGCGACCAGCCGGTATCGGCAGCGCTGCAGCGCAAGCTGCTCGACCGCAAGCTGCGCAACCCGCTCGAAACCTGCCTGATGGCCGAGGACGGCGTCACCTCGCAGACGCTGCTGGCCGCGGCCTGGCAGCTGCTGGACGGTCGCTCGCCGCTGGCCGCGGTGCTGCGGCCCTGTGCGCCGCGCATCATGCAGGAGGTGGCGCACCTGCCGCTGCATTCGGTGGCGCAGTTGCTGCTGACCGCCGGCCAGGCCTCGCGCCCCGAATCCTTCGACCACGCGGTGCAGGCGATGGCACTGGCCGGCGCGCTGATGATCCACCAGCGCGGCAGCGTTACCGACGTGCGCCTGGCGATGCTGGGCGGGCTGCTGCACGACCTGGGCGAGATGTATATCGACCCGCGCTTCGGCGAGGCCGATGCCGAGCGCAGCCTGGACTTTCTCAGCTACCAGCAGCTGGTGGTGCACCCGCATGTGGGCAAGCTGCTGCTGTCGCAGCTGACCAACTACCCGCCGCCGCTGGCACGCGCCATCGGCGAACACCACGAACGGCTGGACGGCTCGGGCTATCCGCATGCGCTGCAGCGCGAGGCCTTGTCGCCGCTGGGCCGCCTGCTGGCGGTGACCGAGGCCACGCTGGCCGTGATGCGCGGCGAGCAACCCTGCCTGGCACGCGCCAGCGTGGCGCTGCGTGTCGTGCCCGGTGAATTCGACCTTGCCTGGGTGGGCCGCATCGCCGATGCCGCCCGCCACGAACCGCTGCTGCAGGGCGGCTATGCGCCCGAGACACTCAAGCTGCGCCTGGCGCGGCTGGACGGCGGGATGCTGGCGGCGCAGGCCTGTGCCACCGCCCTGGTCGGCAGCGCCGAATCGGCGCCGCTGACGGGCGCGCTGGCGCTGGCCGAGCACCTGCTCGGCCGGCTGCGCACCGGCTGGACGGCCAGCGGCCTGTGGTGCGACGAGGCCGTGGCCGGCCAGGACGTGGCCGAGGTCGATGCCATCGAGCACGAGCTGAGCTTCCGGTTGCGCGCCATCGAGCGTGCCGCACGGCTGCGCGCCGGCGACCTGCCCGAGGCCGACGCCCGGCGGCTGGCGCTGCTGTGCGACGCGCTCCGCTCGGCGGCGCAAACCGGCTGATCGGCGGCGCAGCGCGGCCGGTTCAGACGCTGACCTGGTTGCGCCCGCGCCGCTTGGCGGCATAGAGCGCACGGTCGCCGGCCTGCAGCAGGTCGAGCTCGCTGGCCATCTCGGGCCCGAGCTCGGCCACGCCCATCGATACCGTCTGCCGGTGCTCGACCGGCTTGCTGCTCGTCTTGTTCAGCGGGTCGGGCAGTTCGATCGGAAACTGCGCCATCGCCTGCCGGATGCGCTCGGCCAGGTCCAGCGCACCGGCCACGCCGGTATTCGGCAGCACGAGGGTGAATTCCTCGCCGCCGGCGCGTGCCTTGGCAAACTGCTGGCGCAGCGTGTCGTGCAGGTATTTGCGGTTGAAGGCGCCGGTGCCGGCGTCGACCGTGGCCTGCTGGTAGATGCGGTCGTGCAGCAGCAGGTCCAGGCTGTTGTGCGAATGAAAGCGCAGCACGACGTTGGAGACGCGGATGAAGTCACCGTCCTTCAACGCCGTGGGTTCGCCGATGCGCGCCTCGTTGACCAGGGTGCCGTTGGCCGAGCCGAGGTCGTGCACGAGCACGGTGTGGCCGGCGCCCACCAGCAGCTCGGCGTGCTGGCGGCTGATGCCGGCGCCGTCGATGCGCACCTGCGCCTCGGGCACGCGGCCGATGATCTGCGGCCCCGGCTCGAGGTCGAAGCGCTGGCCGGCGTCGGGGCCGCTGTAGAGGATCAGGCAGGGCTTCGTCGCCGTGCCCAGGGTGCGCAGCAGCGAGACCTCGTTGGGGTCGATGACGACGGTCGGTGGTTCGTCCATGGAGAAACTCCGGCGGCTGCCTGGGCGACAGGATGGGGCCAGGGCGCGAGACTACCGCGAGCCGACGCCCCCGGCCAGCGAGGGGCGCGCCGCTGGCCGACAATGCGGGCCGCATGAGTTTCGACAACGATCCGCTGTGGCGGCTGCGGCACGCGCTGGCCGGCATGGGCCTGGCGCTGCTGGCGTCGGTCTTCATCGCCGCCTTCGCCGGCCGCTGGCTGGGCACGCTGTTCGGCGACACCTACGGCGCGCGTGTCACCGTCTATGGCCTGCTGCTGCTGCATGTGGTGATCGGCGCGGTGGTGCTCTTCATCCGCGTGGCGCAGCACGAGACACGGCCGCTGTCGGCCGGCCGCGTGCTGCGCTGGCTGGCCAGCCTGTGGCTGTGGCCGGCGCTGCTGCTGCTGACGCGGCGGCGCTGAAGCCGCGCGCCGGCCGCCGAAGGCTATTGCGACTGCTTGATCAACCGGCCCGCAGCCGACTGCAGCGGGCGCGCATTCATCGGGTACAAGTGCGAGAAGATGTCGATCTGCGCCTGCGACACCGGCACCGGCTCGCGCATCACCATCCACAGCACGCCTTCGTTGCACGGCGGCGTCGTCAGCGAGCCCATGTAGGTGTAGTAGCCGCGATCGGGCGGCAGCAGCGCATTGAGGTCGATCGGCTGGCCGCCCGGTTGCTCGTAGCCCTTTTCCAGCGGCAGGTCGTTCCACACCCGCTGCACCACCGGCTGCGGCGCGCCGCGCTCGAGCAGCAGGCCGACGACGGCCAGTCGGCCCTCGGCGTCCTTGTGCACCAGGTGCACGCTCATGTCGTACTGGCGGCCGTTGATGCGTTCTTCCGCCGGACGGTGGAAGTGAAACTGCACCAGCTCGAAGCGGCGCCCGCCGACCACGATGCTGTTGCCGGCAGCGATGTTGGCCTGCACGGTGTGGCCGTTGTCCAGCACCGTGAAGGGGCTGGCGCGGTAGTCGAAGACCACCGGCTCCAGGTCGACGGCGATGCCGCCGCGGATGTCGATCGGGCTTTGCCGCGTGCCGTTGGCGCAGGTGGCAAATTCGGGCCTGAGCCCGCCCCAGGCCGCGGGGCCGGTGTCGCCGCCATAGGCCCAGTGCGCAGCGTGGCCGGCAGCCTTGTCGGCGCGGTGGGCCTCGACGGCGGCCGGCACCGCGGGCGCAGGCTTGCGCGCGATGGCGACGGGTGATGCTTGGTGGCCGGCGGCCGGCGCCGGCGACTCGGCGCGCGCGCTCACGCGAAGCAGGTTGGCATGCGGCGCGTCCGGCGGCCGGGCGGCACCCAGCTTCTCGGCCAGGCGCTCGCGCAGCCGGTCGAGGTTGCCGGGCTCGGCCGCGGTGACCTTGGCGGCTGCGGCCTTGACCGGCTCCGCGGCGGGTGCCGGCACGGGCCAGGCGGCAGCCGCCGCGATCAGCAGCGAAGAGGCCGGCAGCAGGCGGCGGACGACGGGATGCGGGGCAGCGTGGCGAGCGGTCATGTGCGGATCTCCACCCCGCTTATCGGCAGCCCGATCGCGGCCTTGACCCCGGCCCTGGTTTCAGCCCGTGGCCACCGGCAGCCGCCGCTTGACCCAGGTCCACCCCAGCAGCCCGGTCAGGCCCAGCACCAGCGACGCCACCGCCAGCGCCAGCGCCGAGTGCATCACCAGCGGTGCCAGCACGCCGGCCACGAGGCCGTTGACCGCGCTGCCCAGCGAGGCCTGCACCGACGAGGCCATGCCGCGGCGATCGGGCACCAGGTCGAGCAGCAGCAGCGTCACCACCGGCGTCATCATCGACCAGCCGAAGGCATAGGCCGCGATCGGCAGGATGGCCAGCACCGGGTGCGGCGGCAGCCACAGCTGCAAGCCGACGTTGAGCAGGCCCACGGCCACCATCACGCGGTAGCCCCAGCGGATCTGCGTGCGCGGCGTCACGCGGCCGGCGAGCCGGCCCGAGGCCCAGGCGCCGCCCATGACGCCGGCCACCGTGCACAGGAAGAACCAGAAGAACTGCGTCGGCGCCAGCTGCAGGTGATCGCCCAGGAAGGCCGGTGCGCTCAGCACATACAGAAACATGCCGTTGAAGGGAATGCCGCTGGCCACCACCAGCGCCAGGAAGCGCCCGCTGGCCACCATCTGCGCATAGCCGCGCAGCAGCGGCGCGGCGGCGAAGCGCTGCGCCTGCGCGGGCGCCAGCGTCTCGGGCAGCCAGCGCCAGTTGATCAGCCACAGGGCGCCGCCGATGGCCACCAGCAGCCAGAAGATCGAGCGCCAGCCCAGGGTGTCGAAGAGGATGCCACCGAACAGCGGCGCCACCGCTGGTGCGATGCCGAACCAGATCGTCACCTGCGACAGCATGCGCTGCGCATCCACCGGCGCAAAGAGGTCGCGCACGATGACGCGCGCCACCACCATGCCGGCGCCGGCCGACAGCCCTTGCAGCGCCCGGAAGCCCACCAGCGTGCCGATCGAATCGGCCAGCGCGCAGCCCACCGACGCCAGCGTGAAGACCGCGATGCCCGTCAGCACCACCGGGCGGCGGCCGAAGCTGTCGGCCAGCGCACCGTGGAAGAGGTTCATCGCCGCAAAGCCGAACAGGTAGGCCGACAGCGTCTGCTGCATCTGCACCGGCGTGGCCGCCAGCGACGACGCGATGCCGGCGAAGGCCGGCAGGTAGGTGTCGATCGCAAAGGGCCCCAGCATGCCCAGGCCCGCCAGCAGCAAGGCCAGGGCCCAGCGCGGGCCGGACCAGTGGCGGGCAGCTTCAGGATTCACGAAGGGGCTCAGTGTAGAACGACCCTCGACCGCAGGCCCCACCGGGGCTTGGCGGCCATGCTTGAATGCTGCGGTCCTGCTGGAGCCTGCCATGAAGACCGTGCCGCCCTTGCCCACCCGCCGCCTGCTGATCGCCGGCCTGGCCGGCCTGGCCCTGCCCGCTGCCGCCGAACCGGTGCGCCGCGTGCTGGCGCCGATGACCGAGGGGCCGTTCTATCCGCCGGCACGCTGGCGTGCGCGCGAGGATGACTGGGACGCCGACCTCACGCGTGTGCGCCGCAGCGGCGCGGTCTCGCCGGCCCGCGGCGAACACCTGGACCTGCGGCTGGAGGTGGTCGACACCCGCGGCCGCGCGATCGACGGCACCGAGGTCGAGATCTGGCAATGCGACGCGCTGGCCGCCTACCGCCATCCTTCGGTGGCGGCCGAGCCCGGCCGCTTCGACCCCGGCTTTCAGGGCTTCGGCACCGCACGCAGCGCCGCCGATGGCGGCGTGGCCTTCCGCACCATCCGCCCCGTGCCCTACCCCGGGCGCACGCCGCACATCCACGTCAAGCTGCGCCACGCCACGTTCGGCGAACTGAGCTCGCAACTCTTCGTCGCCGGCGACGCCGGCAATGCGCGCGACTTTCTCTGGCGCCGCCTCGACGACGACGAACGCGCCGGCCTGGCGATGCAGCTGCAGCCGGCCAGCGGCGACGCCCTGCGCTGGCAGGCGCGGCACGCGCTCATCGTGCCCGCCTGAAGCGAATCAGTGTGAAGTCGGCCGATAGGCCGGATTCTGTGCGGCAGGTTGCCCTGCCGTGACCGCCATTCGTCTGGGCCGGGTGTCGCCACCACGGCTCGGTGCCACCTACCCGCACACTCCGCGGGCCGCGTCGACGTGTGCCTACTTGGTGTTGCTGCGCGCAGAGATTGCCCGTTTCACCCAACGCGGGGCGGAGCCCCGCGTTGGGTGGCTGCTGACATCGGCTTGCGCCGATGACGGCCGGCTTGCGCCGTCCGCGCGATGGCTTGCGCCGCCGCCTTGCAGAACACCCCGCATCGAGGACGCCCCGTGCTGACTCGTCTCTGTTGCTCTGATCCTCACCTCGCGGTGGAGAGCCGTTAGCTCCTGCGCTGCCCTGTGCAGTCCGGACCTTCCTCCAGCACCGGGTTTCCCCGCTCGTGCCAGCGGCGGTCTGGCCGGCTTCACGGGGCGGATTGTCCCATGGCGCGGCCAATCGTCGTCGTCATCAATGCGCTGCATCCTGCCCGCTCCACGGACCCTGCAGCGGCCGCACAATGGCCCTGGGCAGACAGTTCAGGAGGGCAAGAATGGCTGACGAAGTCGTATGGAGCGGGGGCAAGCTGGTGCATGCCAAGGTGACCGACAAGGTCAACGCCAAGATCGAGAAAGGCGCATTGACGGTGGCGCATGCCCTGGTGCTTCACCAGACCGGCGCGGCAACGGCTGCCTCGTCGTTCAGCAGCTACGACAAGGGCGAGAACGGTGCGCACTTCCTGATCGACACCGACGGCACCCTGTACCAGACCGCCCGCATCGACCAGAAGTGCTGGCATGTCGGCAAGGTGCGCAGCCGGTGCATGGAGATGAAGAGCTGCACGCCGGAGGAGTTGAAGGTCGCCAACGCGATCCTCTTCAAGAAGGGCGAGTCCTACAACGTGCGCATCGACAACCTCTACCAGCACGAGGCCGCGAAGTCATACCCTGATCGCTTCCCGCTGAACGAAGACTCGCTCGGCATCGAGATCGTGGGCAGCTTCGATGCCAAGGCGCAGACCTACGCGGCGGTCACGAAGGATCAGAACGAGGCGCTGACCTGGCTGGTGGACGTGCTGACGGTCAAGCTCGCGCTGGGTTCGGGCGACGTCTTCACCCACGGCGCGATCGGCTACAAGCAACCGACCGAAGCCTCGACGGCGCAATGGACCAAGCCGTGATGAACGGGCTGTGCCCGCCCGTTTGCCTGGCGCTGCTGCTGGCCGCCAGCGGTTGTGCAAACCCGCCGCCGACGCCCCACATGAGCGACCATCAGGTCACGGCCCGGGGCTACGACTCTGGCGGCGAGTTCTGCAGCGACTTCAGGCTGACGCCGTCGCAGGCAAGGGTTTTCTTCGAACGCGCCCGGCCGGTATCGGCCGCGGAGTTGCACGACCGCTTCAATCACCTGCCCTGCTGGGTACGCGGCAGCGTCCGCGTCGGTCAGGACGTGCTGGCATGGGAGGTGCGGGCCGGCGGCACCGCCAGACTGATCTCGTCCGATGGCAACGTGCGGTTGCTGGCCTGCTCAACCTGCAACGACCTGCTGCGCGGCAACGAGGAGCCCCCGCTCCCGCGGCGCTGAGCCCCCTGCCCGCTGCCGACCAGTCGACCGGGCGATCGGCGAGCTGAAACGCGCGCTGCTGCGATCCGCAGCTTTCGCTCAGCGCTCGGCTCAGCCCTGCTGCAGCGCGCGGATGCGGTCCTCGATCGGCGGGTGGCTGCTGAACAGCGCCATCAGCCCGCTGGGGCGGCTGCTGATGCCCATCGTGGCCACGGCCTGCGGCAGCTGGCCGGGGTCCATGCCGCCCAGGCGGGCCAGGGCGTTGATCATCGGCTGCTTGCGGCCCATCAGGTCGGCGGCACCCTTGTCGGCGCGGTATTCACGCTGACGCGAGAACCAGGCGACGATGATCGAGGCCAGTACGCCGAGCACGATGTCGAGCACGATGGTCGTCACGTAGTAGCCGATGCCGACGCCGTCGCGGTCGTTCTTCAGGATCACGCGGTCGACGAAATAGCCGATCACGCGCGACAGGAAGACGACGAAGGTATTCATCACGCCCTGGATCAGCGTCATCGTCACCATGTCGCCGTTGGCCACGTGCGCCACCTCGTGGCCGATGACGGCCTCGACCTCTTCGCGGTTCATGCTCTGCAGCAGCCCGGTGGAGACGGCGACCAGCGCCGAATTCTTGAAGGCGCCGGTGGCGAAGGCATTGGGCTCGCCGTCGTAGATGGCAACCTCGGGCATGCCGATGCCGGCCTTCTGCGCGAAGCCCTGCACCGTGCCGACGATCCAGCGGTGCGTCGGGTCGGGCGAGTCGTTGATGATCTGCGCCTTGGTGCTCCACTTGGCCATCGGCTTGCTGATCAGCAGCGAGATGATGGCGCCGCCAAAGCCCATGATCAGCGCGAAGCCGAGCAGCTGGCCGAGGTTCAGGCCCTGCGCGGTGATGAAGCGGTTCAGCCCGAGCAGGTGCACCGCGAGGCCCAGCACCAGCATCACGGCCAGGTTGGTCACGAGGAACAGGACGATGCGCTTCATGGCAAGGCGCCCGACTTCACGGGCGGCAAGAGTCTTGGACAGGCGCGATCTTAGGGTGACGGCCCCGGTTTCAAGGGCCGGCACCCCCTGCACCCGCGGGCCGAAGGGCTTTGGGCGGCCGGAAGACGGCCGCGTCGGCATAGAAGGCGGCATCCTGCGGCGCCGGCCACCAGCCCGGAATGCCGGCCAGCGGCAGCGGGTGCCAGGGCTTGCGCCGCCAGTCGGCGGCACTGGCCTCGACCGGGTCGTCCAGCCAGACATGCGCGGTGAGCGCCTTGCGGGGCGCGGTGGCCAGCTTTTCCAGCAGCGCATGGCCGACGACGACCAGCTCGGCGCCGGCCCAGGCGGCCGCGTGGTCGAGAAACAGCGCGCGCCAGTCGCGCGATCGCAGCGCTGCCTGCAACCCGGCCGGGGCCCGCAGCCAGGCGCCGTTCTCGTCGAACAGTGTCAGCGCATCGCGCAGCGGGCCGCGGCGCGCACCCACACCCTGCGCGGCGATGGCCTGCGCATGCAGCGCGTTCAGCCGCCGCTTCAGCGCCGCCTGCACGAGCCAGACCAGGCCGTTGAAGAGGTCGTGCAGGTTGTCGCGCGTCGGCACCTGGCCGCTGCGGGCGATGAAGGCCTCGTAGGCCTGCCCCGGCGGCAGCGCGGCCTGCGGCACGAAGTGCACGCTCGCATCCTCGGCATTCAGCGCCTCGGCCACCGTGACGCCGGCCTGCACCCGGGCCAGTACGCGCCTGCCCACTTCGCGGTAAGGCGCCAGCGCCGGGTGCCGCCAGTCGACCGGCGGCCACGCGGGATCCACGCTCAGGCCGGCTGCAGCCGCCAGTTCAGCGTCTCGCCGGCGCGCAGCGGCTTGAGGGTGGCGTCGCCGAAAGGCAGCGTCTCGGGCAGCGACCAGGGTTCGCGCTTCAGCGTCACCGTGCCGGTGTTGCGCGGCAGGCCGTAGAAAGCCGGGCCATGGTGGCTGGCGAAGGCTTCGAGCTTGTCCAGCGCATCGGCGGCCTCGAAGGCCTCGGCGTAGAGCTCCAGCGCCGCCGGCGCGGTGAAGCAGCCGGCACCGCAGACGCTCTGCTCCTTCAGCGCCGCGGCGTGCGGCGCGCTGTCGGTGCCGAGGAAGAATTTCGGGCTGCCCGAGATGGCCGCCGCCACCAGCGCCTGGCGATGCACCTCGCGCTTGAGCACCGGCAGGCAGTAGTAGTGCGGCCGCAGCCCGCCGATGAAGAGCGCGTTGCGGTTGTAGAGCAGGTGGTGCGCGGTGAGCGTGGCCGCGGTGTGGGCATCGGCCCCAGCCACGTACTGCGCCGCCTCCTGCGTGGTGATGTGCTCGAACACCACCTTCAGCCCGGGGAAGTCGCGCCGCAGCGGCGCCATCACGCGGTCGATGAAGACCGCCTCGCGGTCGAAGAGGTCGACCTCCGGGTCAGTCACCTCGCCGTGCACCAGCAGCAGCAGGCCCTCGCGCTGCATGGCTTCCAGCGTGGGATAGGTCTTGCGGATGTCGGTCACGCCGGCATCGCTGTTGGTGGTGGCGCCGGCCGGGTAGAGCTTGAGCGCGACGATGCCCGCCGCCCGGGCACGCCGGATCTCGTCGGGCGTGGTGGTGTCGGTCAGGTACAGCGTCATCAGCGGCGTGAAGCCGGCCCCGGCCGGCAATGCGGCGACGATGCGCTCGCGGTAGCCCAGCGCCTGCGCGGTGGTGGTCACCGGCGGCTTCAGGTTGGGCATCACGATGGCACGCCCGAACTGCGCGGCGGTGAAGGGCAGCACCGCAGCCAGCGCGGCGCCGTCGCGCAGGTGCAGGTGCCAGTCGTCGGGGCGGGTGAGGGTCAGCGTGGCTGGGGGCGTGCTCATGCGAGCAATTGTCCCATCCGCACGCCGGTGAACGACGAGGCTATCGACGCGCCAGGAAGTCCCACAGCGCCGCCGCCTGCGGCTTGGTATGGCGTGCCGCCTCGGGCTTTTCGCGGTAGATGCGCACGTCCATCGTCAGCTGCCAGCGGCCGGGCGCGGCGGCATGCACCAGGCGGCGGCCCTTGAGCTCCTTGCGCACCGAACTGCTGGGCAGGAAGGCCAGGCCATGGCCTTCGAGCGCCATCGCCTTCAGGCCCTCGGCCATGTCGGTCTCGTAGACGGTGTCGAGCTGCGGCGGCGCGTCGGCCTGCTTGAGGATCACCTCGACCAGCCGCGCCATGTAGGCGCCGGGCGCATAGCTGAGAAAGGGCACGCGCGCGCCGGGCACAGCGGGCAGGCGCAGCAGCGGCTGGCCGTCGGGGCCGGGCCTGGCATAGGGCGCCAGGCTCTCGTCACCCAGGCTCAGCATCTCGTAGCGGTCGGGGCTGAGCTGCAGCGGCTGGCTGGGGTGGTGGTAGGCGATCAGCAGGTCGCAGCCGCCCTCGGTCAGCCGCAGCACCGCGTCGTGCACGTTGAAGGCATTGAGCCGGCTGCGGAGGGCGCCGAACTGCGGCCGCAGCCCGGTGAGCCAGTGCGGGAAGAAGGTGAAGGCCAGCGTGTGCGGCACCGCAAATTCGATCATGTCCTGGCCTGCCACCTGGTGGCTGCGCATCAGGTTGCGCGTGGCCTGCAGTGCGCCCACGATCTCCAGCGCCTGGCCGTGGAAGGTCTCGCCCGCGGGGGTGAGCCGCGTCGGGTAGGACGAACGGTCGACGAGGTCGATGCCGGTCCAGGCCTCCAGCGCCTGGATGCGGCGGCTGAAGGCCGGCTGCGTGACATGGCGCAGCTGCGCCGCGCGCGAGAAGCTGCGCGTCTCGGCGAGCGCGATGAAGTCCTCGAGCCACTTGGTTTCCATCGCCGGCGCGACTCAACGGATCTGCTGCGACCAGGCGAGCGCTCGATCCACCGCATGAAGCAGGGCTGGCGACGAGCGCTGCACTTCCGCATAGAGCGCCGGCAGATCCTCGTCTTCATACTCGTGCGCGATCAGGTTGCGCAGCTCCCGGACGCGCATGAGTTGTCCGTCCGAATCCGACCAGCCGCGCTTTTCGGCCCTGCGGATGCGGTCGATCAGACTTCCCGGCGCCTCGAGTTCGAGTTCGTCGGCCAGTCGCATGATGCGTTGCGTCAACAGGTCCGAGAGCCGCGCGAAGCGACTGGCCATCGACTCCAGGCGTTCGAGCTCGTCCGGAGCCCAGGGACCGGGGCCGAGCGCTTGGCATCGGCCCAAGGACCAGCGCAGGTGGTCGGCCGCCTGCTGCGCGCGCGCGGACTCGCCCTGCAGCATGGCACGCAGCTCGACACGCCGATCCGACACGCTGCTCACAGCCGGACGCCCTGCGCCTTGGCCACCCTCACGAAGGGGCGCGACTCGTCGCGCGCGATCGTCAGATCGATGCGCTGCTCGCCCAGCGCCTGGTGCATCCGCGCCAGAACGTCGAGCTTGTCGCGCAGACCCATTCGGCTGGACAGCACCAGCAGGTCGATGTCGCCGCCGCGGGCGTCGTCGCGCACGCGCGAGCCGTGCAGCCAGACCTCGGCGTCCGGGTCGACTGCGGCCACGGCCTGGAGCAGGACGCGGCGCTCGTTGTCGGTCAGTCGCATGCAGGCATGTTAGGCGGGCCGTCGAGCAGTGTCTATGCGGGTGCGGGATCGGCGGTGCCGGTGGGCTCGCCACTCTGCTGCAGCCGCCACATCTCGGCATAACGCCCGCCGCGCGCCAGCAGCTCGGCATGGGGGCCGCACTCGACCACGCGGCCCTGGTCCATCACCACGATCTGGTGCGCGTCGACCACGGTCGACAGCCGGTGCGCGATGACGAGCGCCGTCTTGCCCTCGGAGACGCTGCGCAGCTCGGCCTGGATGGCACGTTCGTTGGCCGAGTCCAGCGCCGAGGTGGCCTCGTCGAAGATCAGCACCGGCGGGTTTTTCAGCAGCGTGCGCGCGATCGCCACGCGCTGCTTCTCGCCGCCGCTGAGCTTGAGTCCGCGCTCGCCGACCATGGTGTCGTAGCCCTTGGGCGTGGCGGCGATGAAGTCGTGGATGTGCGCGGCGCGGGCGGCGGCCTCGACCTCGGCGCGCGCGGCGCCGGGGCGGCCGTAGGCGATGTTGTATTCGACGGTGTCGTTGAACAGCACCGTGTCCTGCGGCACGATGCCGATGGCCTGGCGCAGGCTGGCCTGGGTGACGGCGCGGATGTCCTGGCCGTCGATGGTCACCCGCCCGCCGCCCACGTCGTAGAAGCGGTACAGCAGCCGCGCCAGCGTGCTCTTGCCGGCGCCAGAGGGGCCGACCACGGCCACCGTCTTGCCCGCCGGGATCTCGAAGCTGACGTCGTGCAGGATGGGGCGGCTGGCGTCGTAGGCAAAGCTCACGTGCTCGAAACGCACCACGCCCTCGCTCACCTGCAGCGGCGGCGCGCCGGGCGCATCGGCCACCTCGCGCTCGCGTTCGAGCAGCGTGAACATCTTGTCGAGGTCGGTCAGGCTCTGCTTGATCTCGCGGTAGATCACGCCCAGGAAGTTGAGCGGGATGTAGAGCTGGATCATGAAGGCATTGACCATCACCAGGTCACCCAGCGTCATGCGGCCGTCGACCACGCCCTGCGTGGCGCGCCACAGCATGGCCACCAGCGCGGTGGCGATGATCAGCTGCTGGCCGGTATTGAGCAGCGACAGCGTGCTCTGGCTCTTCAGGCTGGCGCGGCGCAGCTGCTCCAGGTTCTCGTCGTAGCGACGCGCCTCGAAGTCCTCGTTGTTGAAGTACTTGACGGTCTCGTAGTTCAGCAGCGCGTCGATGGCGCGCGAATGCGCCGTCGAGTCGAGCTCGTTCATCTGCTTGCGGAACTGCGTGCGCCATTCGGTCATCACCACCGTGTAGCTGATATAGACCACCACGCGATGACGGTGATGCCGGCAAACCAGGCGTCGAACTTGACGGCCAGCACCGTCAGCACCATCGTGACCTCGATCAGCGTGGGCAGGATGCTGTAGAGCGAATAGCTGATCAGCGAGTGCACCGCGCGCGTGCCGCGCGCTCGATGTCGCGCGTCATGCCGCCGGTCTGACGCTCGAGGTGAAAGCGCAGCGACAGCGCGTGCAGGTGGCGGAAGACCTGCAGGCTGATGATGCGCGCCGTGCCTTCGGTGGCCTTGGCGAAGATCAGCTCGCGCAGTTCGGTGAACAGCGTCGTCGACAGCCGCAGCGCGCCATAGGCGACGATCAGTCCCACCGGCACCACCAGCAGCGACACCGCGCTGCCGGGCTGGATGGCCAGGCCATCGACCAGCTCCTTCAGCAGCAGCGGCACGCCCACGTTGGCCATCTTGGCCGCCAGCAGAAACGCCAGCGCAATGCCCACCCGCCAGCGGTAGCGCCACAGGTAGGGCAGCAGCTTGCGCAGCGTGGCCCAGTCGGATCGGCCGGCGGCACCGGGCTGGCCTTGCGCCGGTTGCGGCAGGGCCATCGTGCTTCGTCTCATGAAAGAATGCTTCGCAGGACTTCTGGAGGTGGCGCCGATGGCAACCGATTCAACCCCGGTCGCAACGACCCTGGCCGTACCCGCCAGTTTGCCCGACGGCGCCGAACTGGTGATGCGCGTGATGCCCATGCCGGCCGACGTCAATGCCAACGGCGACGTCTTCGGCGGCTGGATCATGGCGCAAGTCGACGTGGCCGGTGCGGTGCTGCCGATGCGCGTGGCGCGCGGGCGCATCGCCACCGTGGCCGTCAACCAGTTCACCTTCAAGCAGCCGGTGTCGATCGGCGACCTGCTGAGCTTCTACGCCGCCGTCACGCGCGTGGGACGAACGTCGATCACCGTGCATGTCGAGGTCTGGGCCGAGCGCAATCCCGCCAATCCGCAGCTGGTCAAGGTGACCGAGGCCAATCTGACCTACGTGGCCATCGATGGTCAGGGGCAGCCGCGCGCGGTCGGGCAAGGGGGGTGACCGCGGCAGGCTGCGCCGCATGGCGCCTCTGCGCGATGGGGCAGCACCCTTGTCGCGCTCGGAGCGCGGACGCAGGTCGTTGACGATCACCCGCCGATCGTCGTGGCGGAACGTCTCTTGAACGCTCTGGACGAGTGACTCGGCGTCCACGGCTTTGCACGGTGCCGGGCAGGCTCCAGCGCGAGCGTCTGCTTTCGTGTGGGTGGCATCCGTGCGCCGTCGCCGGAGGATCGGTGCACTTCGAACGGACTTGCGCGCGATCAAAACGCGGTGGAGATCGGCGTAAGAAGCTCATCGCCTGCAACGCTGCAATTCAGCTTTGACCGGGTGTCTGCGGGTGTCTCGATGCGTGGCGAGCTGGTTGCGTCACGACATGTCGCGCATGCACCTCACGTCATTCGAGGCGACGGACGCACTGGTCGCGGATATCTACCGCGCCGCAACCGCCGAAGTGCCATGGGGCGTTCCGCTGGGGAGGTTGCGCGCGCACTTCGATGCTTGGGGCGTGCACCTGCATGGCGTGGACCTGGCCACAGGCCGGGTTGCCTTCAGCTTCGAAGCGGGCGGATTCCCCGCCGAAGGGGTGCTGGCGTACATCCGCGAGTACCACCGCATCGATCCGCTCGCCGCGCTGGTCGCGCGGCTGGAACCGGGTGATTGGATCAGCTGTCACCATCACTTCGACGAGCGCTACGTCGGGAGCGACCGCTTCTACCAGGACTTTCTCATCCCCTGCGGCGGGCGCTACATCGCCGGCGCGAAGGTCTACGAAGACGCTGAAGTCATCGCGATCCTCGGCATCCACCGCGGGCGTGGTACGCAACCGTTGGACGAGGCACAGATGGACGTTTGCAGGCGCGTGGGCCGGCATGTGTGCACGGCGCTGGGCATCTGGCGGCGACAGGTCCGGGCGCTCGAAGAGCGCCTGCTCGGCAACGCCGTGCTTGACCAGTTGCCGCATCCGTTGATGCTGATCGACGAGCAGCAGCAACTGCACCACGCGAACGCAGCCGCCCGGCGCCTGTTGCAGGACCACGATCAGCTGCGCCTGCGCGATGGCGCGCTGAGGATCGTCTCACCCCAGGCACAGCATGAGTTGCTGCTCACGCTTCGCCGGCTGCGCATCGGCGGTGCGCAGGCGGCCCGCGACGTCGCGCTTGGCGCCGCGATGCAGGCGATCGTTCGACTGGGCGCGCCGCACTGCGCACACGCCGTGGCCCTGGTGCTCACCCGGCTGCACCCCAACACGACGATGGGCGCCTTCGGCCCGTGCGACCTGGCGATGGTGCTGGTCTACGAGCTTCACCATCACGCTCCGATCGACCGCGTCCTGGCAGCGGCGATCTACGGCTTCACGCCGGCCGAGGCGGCGGTTGCCGTGGCGGTCGCCCAGGGGCGCACCCCCGCCGACATCGCGGCCCGGCACGGCGTGGCGCGATCAACGGTCCGAGCACAGCTCAACTCGGTGTTTGCCAAGATGGGCGTGTCGCGGCAGGCCGAGCTCGCGGCGGCGCTCGCGGGCTTGCCACCGGCCATTGAATCGACCGCTTAGCCGGCCAGTCGAACAGGCCAGCAGGCCAGCAGGCCGCGGCCCGAGCGAGCAGCTCCGTGGCGGTGCGTCGAGTGGAGGCCCGGGGGCGAGGAATACCCCCGATTCGGGGGGGTTCCTTTCATCGTTTGATGAATGCGGCCAAGGGAGGCGGAGCCTAACATGGATGTCGATTCGAATGGTCGAGCCTGCCTGCAACACGGCAGGCTCGACCGCAGACTCGTCCAGGTCGCACCTGCGCAATGCGACGGCGACCAGCCGGCAACCAGGAGGTCACTGCAATGTCTGGATCCTCTGCCCTGCTCACTCGGCCGCTCCGATCGCTCGCCCTGGCCTTGGCAGCTCTCACCGCCAGCCTTCCTGGTCATGCGCTCCTGATCGACCGCTTCTCCACCGCACATCCTCCGATCCACGACGTATCGGGTGGGAGCGTAGCCACTTCATCGGCGACCGGCGTCGACATCGTCGGTGGCGAACGGGATGTACTTGTCGGTTCGGAGACGTGGTCCGACGTGACAGGGGCAACCCGCTTCAGCGCCGCGGCCGGTGCGGCGACCGCGAGCGCCGATCAGAACGGCCTCGGACAGGTGCGACTCGACTACGACGGTATCGGCTGGCCGTTCGACGAAAACTCCCCCTTGAGTCTCGATCTCACGGATGCCGGATCCAGCGACCGCTTCATACTCGACGTCACGGCGATCACAGGCCGTGTCCAGATCATCATCAACGTCGGCGTCAGTGGTGGTCAGTTGCCGCCCTTCCTCCAGGCTGGCTGGCTCGAGATCGACTCGATCGGAAGTTTCGAGGTGCCATTCAGCGACTTCCGCCTGGTCGGCACGGCGCCCGGCCCGAGCTTCGAAAGCGCGGCCCAGGTGACCCTCTTCGTTCGTGTCGAGAGCGCAGAGGCCATGAGCATCGATGCCTTCTGCACCGGCCGATCAGGCGCCACCTGCAAGCCGGCAGCGCCCTTGTCCGGACCTTCTTCACTGAGTCTCCTTCTACCGGCGCTCGGATTGACAATGCTCGTGCCGCGCCGAAGGAAGAGCCGCCACGTCGGTTCGACCGGCTGACCCGCAAGCGGCCAGGCAGTTCGACGCGCCGAGGCAGACGCAGCGGATCCAGGGCCCCGACCGATCTTGAACGGGGGTTTGCGGGTGAACCGCTCCCAAGATCGACATGGGGCCGGCGAACAGGCGTCGGTGCCCCTGACCGTGGGCCGGAAACCACGCAACCGGATCGACCATCACGCCGAAGTTCCCGCACGCACAGGCCCATGAAGGCCCGCGAACCGCCCGCAGCCGACCGACCGCCTATTCCCGGTCCGAAGCCAGAACCACCGGCCGCCGCGCCGCCAGCCGGCTGCCGCCCAGCACCATCGCCAACCCCAGCGCGTACCAGCCGTTGAGCGGTTCGCCCAGCAGCAGCGCTGCGAAGCCCATGCCGAAGACCGGCACCCAATAGGCATAGACCGCCGTGCGCGCCACGCCGATGGTGCCGATGGCGCCGTTCCAGATCCAGTTGCCGAGCGCGGTGGCGAAGACGCCCGAGAAGACGACCAGCGCCCAGGGCCACCAGCCCGGCAGCTGCAGCGCGGCATCGATGGTGCCGCCATGGTCCGCCAGCCAATGCAGCGTCAGCAGCACCGTGCCCAGCGGGTAGATCACGCCGCTGAGCGACAGCGGATCCAGCCGCGCCGACATGCGCTGCACCAGGGCGCCGCCGGTGGCGAACGAGACCACGCTGCCCAGCACCAGCAGGTCGCCCCAGCCGGCGGCGCTGAGCGCGGCAGCGGGCCTGTGCAGCACCACCACCGCCACGCCGCCGAAACCCAGCGCCACCGCCGCCAGGTGGCGCAGGTGCAGCCTTTCGCCGAAGGCCACCGCCGCCAGCAGCGCCGACACCAGCGGGGCCGTGGCCATGATGAGCGCGCCATTGGCGGCGCTGGTGCGCGCCATGCCGGCCGCGAACAGGATCTGGTTCAGGTAGACCATGAAAAAGGCGCAGGCCGCCAGCCCCAGCCACTGCTGGCGGCTGAGGCTCGGCCAGGGCTGGCGCAACCACAGCGCCAGCGCACCGAAGGTGGCGCAGGCCACGCCCATGCGCAGCATCGCGATGGTGGCCGTATCCAGCCAGCCAGTCAGCGCCTTCACCAGGGGGATGTTGATCCCCCACACCAGCATGGTGGCCATCAGGGCCGCCGGCACCCACGCCGCCGCGGCCGATGCGAGCGATGCCGGCACCGGCAACCAACCTGGCCCGAGCCGCGTCAATCCACGAAGAAGTCCGGGATGAAGTTCTTGTTGCCCGGCGTCATCGCATAGCGGTCGAGGTCATGCACGCCGTGGCGTTCCAGCACCTCGTCGTCGATCAGGAACTGGCCGCTCAGCGACTTCGACTCGCTGGTCAGGATCCACCAGGCGGCATCGGCCAGGATCTCGGGCTTGCGGCACAGCTTCAGGTCCACGCCCGGGATCATCTGCAGCGCCGCGGTGGCGATGGCGGTGCGCGGCCACAGGCTGTTGACGGC
>JADJYX010000030.1 GCA_016719535.1 Rubrivivax sp.
CTCAACTGACTTTGGTGGCTCGTGCACTTGACGAACACATGGTTCCATTCGCTGCCCTGTGCCTTGTGGCAGGTGATCGCATATCCGAACTTGAGCCTCAATGCATTGAAGTACGGGTCGGACTTCAGCGTGTGCTTGAATTCCGTGCTCCTCCTGCGCAGGTCCTGGTTACGGATGCAGAAGTCCAAATAGAGCGCCTTGTTCTGATCGGAGGAGAGGTTCGTCTCCTTGCTGTAGAGCAACTCCTCCGAGCACCTTGGCTCGGAAGAAGTGTGGCAGCCCGTCGAGATCGTTGAAACCGATCTCCACATCCCGGAACAGCAAGGGAACCCGAATCTCCTCGAGATTCCCGGACGTTGGCACTCGTCTCTTCAGAGTGATCGTCCGCGTCTCCGGACTGCCGAGCACCTGGCGAATCAGACCAAAGTCCCCGTTGGAGATGAATAGCCCGTTTACATTGGTGTTCGTCACCACCATGACCTTGTCGCCGGCCATCACCTCCTTTTGACCAGGGAAGAAGTGTTCTCGGATCCTATGGTTGTAGTCGGCGACATCCGAGTTCGAGTGGGCGATGACGATAGATTCGCCATTGATCGCGTGGCCGCACGATTCGAGGTAGCGGGCCATCAGGTCCCTGTGCTTCACCTCCTTGACGTCTGGATACCCGAAGTCAATCGACAGTCGGTTGAAGACCTTGTCGCTGAGGGCCTTGCGAATCGGGATCACGTTCGCGATCACACCGCTTTCGGCCTTCTGGCGAACAACCTGCGTCAACTCGAAGCTCGTAGAGCGCACGTGGTGCTCCCGAAAGAGGTAGTCCGAGTCCAACGCCGGTGAGAAATTCATCCCGACGGGCGGCAACTGCGCGCCGTCGCCGATGAAGATCACCTTCTTGGTGTGATCGTTGTGATCCAGGTTAACGAACTTGAGGAAGTCCTTCAGCAGGAAGCCGGATCCAAACCGGAAGAACTCCGCCTCCTGGTAGACATCGGCGACCATCGATGCCTCATCCACGATGTAGACGGTGTCCGCGGACAGGTTGTTCACAGCCAGCTGGGCGTAGAACTTGAAGGTCTCCGTCCCGTCCTCCTCTTCGTCGCGGTACTCGACGAGGTCATCGAAAGAGTAGATGGTCTTGTGGATCGTATAGGCCGGGGACTTGGTCTTGTTGGCGATTACCTTTGACGCCTTGCCCGTCGGCGCCGCCAGGATGTAGTTGCGGCCGATGGCGCGGAAATACTCGGTCAGGCCCTTCGTGATGAAGGTCTTGCCGGTGCCGGCGTAGCCCTTGAGGAGGAAGACGCTTTCCGCGTTGCCTTCAAGGAACTGCCCCAGTCGGTCCACCAGCGTCGACTGGCCATCGTTCAACTCGTACTCGGAGAACGCGTCGCGGATGGCTATCTGTCTCCGGGCATGGGTCACCCGAAAGTCTATGGAGCCTGCAGCTTGGGACGCGCAGTCTTTGAAGTCCTGTGCCCTGGCAATGTCCCGCGAATGATGAAGGGAGCTGACCGTTTCCAAGGCAGCTTGCTCCGACGCAGCCAATCGGGCCAGTTCTTCCTTGGCTGCAGCCAGTTGCATGGACAACTCGTCTGGGGACTCGGCCGCCTTGGCTGGGGGTTGCGGTTGCAGGTAGGGCGGATAGCTGCGGGAAACATCACCGCTGTAGGTTCTGTAGAACCACTGGCCGACTAGATAGGCTTCCTCAAGCAAGTACAGCGAAGTCTCCGTGTCGATTCTCTGGCCGTGGGCTGCCTTATTCCCCAGCATGCGAAAGGCATGAAGCTTCTGAAGGACGGCGGGGTCGACGACATCCTGGAAGTGCGGTGACTTGAGCTTTTCGAAGAATCCATCAATCGGCTCACTGGGAAGCCTCAGGTCCCGGAAGATCGTGCCGACGAGGATCTCGCAGAAGCAGCGCAGCTTGATAGTGGCAGTATGGGGGTCGGAGTATGCGTAGCGCTCAGCGAAGCCTGCGTGCTCATACAACTGGGGCCAACGCCCTCTTAGTGGGAGAAAGTTGCTTGATTCCACCCAGACCTACTTAAATCGCTGCCGCATGTTGCCGATCAGCGCGGTTGTACTTGCCCTGCCAATACACGGGACCGGGAGGGATGGGCCACGCTCTGCTATAGCGCCAGGCGAACGCGGACCGGCCTATGGTCGCTGCCGAGGTTCGGCCCGAGCGAGGCCCCCTCTACTCTGACGCCTGGCGTCACAAGTACGTGGTCGAGCGGCAGTATTGAAAGCCACCCCCAAGCATTGGGCCAGGTTGGCTCGAGCCCGCTGGCGCGCCGTAGTGGCGCGGTAGCTCGCAAGCCTGTCGACCAGGGTGTGTCGTTCATGTCGCCCAAGAGGACGCCTGGGATGCCGGCCTTGGTCAGCCGTCCGGCCTCAAGACGCAGAGTGGCATCGCGCTCGCTCGCATAGGCGGTGCTTATGGGCGGCATTGGATGCACGGCAGTCAAGGCGACCTTGTTGCCTCGAACATCCATCACGAGACGCAGCGTCAGAGTTGCCAACGTGTCGACAGGACTCACCTTCTCGAACGATTCAATCGGGTACCTCGAAAGTACGCCGAGTCCGAATTGGTCCTCGCTCGGCGCGAGCACCCGATGCGGGTAAACAGCTAGCACTTCGGGGCCAGTCACCGTGGCCATCGCTGACTCTGTGAACTCCTGCAGCGCAATGACGTCCGGCCCGTCGCCGGAGAGGAGCCAAGCCGCGAGCTCGGCATGGTCCTCGCGCTCGAAGTTCAGGTTGGCGCTGGCCACCGTGAGTATGGCCGGCGAGGCCTCGGAAGTCTTGAGCGGCTTCGCGCTCGGTGACTGGTGCAGCCAGGCCGCCACGACCATGCCGAGCGGCACGACGACGTACCACCGATGGCCGAATGACAACCAACAGGCGAGCGTGGCGCCAAGGAGAGCCAGTCCCGCGTACGCCCACTGTCAATGCGACGCCAGACCAACGAGCCAACTTACTGCGTCTGGCGTAACGGCATCTGGCAGGTAGGGGGCGAAAGTGCTGGCGGCACCGAGTGCGCACAGCCACGCGAGGATGCCAGCGCGCCGCGCGACAGCGACAGCTATGCGGTCCTTCAGGCTGCGTCGCTGTCCAGTCGATTGCACTGGACCGGCGTTGGGCCAGATGTCGACTGCTGAATTCCAGCGCCTCACAGGCTCCCACCACCAACGCTGCTCGGACCGCCACGAAGGAGCGCGGCCGCCTCCGCGGCTAGCTCGCCCAGCGACCCCTTATACATCCAGATCAGACCGACCGCCCAGAACAGCGACAGTGAGGCCGGCGCATTAGCCTCCCGCATCAGTCCCGGCGCCAAAGGATTCACGATCGACCAGTACGCGGCGTAGCAGCCGTCGACCCCGAACCATGTCAGGAGGAGCATGGCTGGCCAGTGGCGCCAGCAGCGCTCCACGATGACCCGCACGCACCAAGGTGCCGTGACGTAGGCGACCAGCGCCATCAGGACACTGACTGGGATGTCCCAGTCTGGCGCCTCGTAGTGGAACGACCCGGCAATGAGAAGCCCCAGGCCGATCGCCAGCGTAGCGATCTTCCAGGGACGAACGAGTTCTAGCATGACCGCAGATTCTGGCCTCTGTCGTCAACCAGAAGACCTACTTGCTGCCTCATTGATACACCGCCCCGTGCGGAATGCCTCGCCAGCAGTGCCTGCGCAGGTGGCGAAGGCGTCATCCCACGATCGGAATCAGCGGCGCCGGCAACGACGGCATCAAGTCCACGTTGCACCACACCCAGGCCGCCGGACCCATCGCCGCAATCGCCCGCTCCTTGGCAGCACGCTCCGCCGGGGCCATGAACGGGCTGAGCAGATGCAGCGGCACCGCAGCGCGGCCGGCATCGAGCAGCAACGCATTCGCGAACTCCGAGACGCTCCTGGCGTCGTAGCGCAGTGGCTTGAGGAATCGTCGCTGCTGCGCCACCAGCGCCTGGATGAGCGGCAGCTCGTGCACGCCCTCCACCGGTATCCAGTGCTCGCTGGTCAGCATCAAACTCAGAGATTCGACTTCGTAGGTCTGCTCCCTGCGAGCGCGGATGAGGGCCGCCATCATGAGGTGAACCCCGACGCCCGTGTCCGCATCGCGTGCCTCGAACAGCGGCCCGAAGACACGTTCGGTGCGCTCCCACAGCCGATTCGAGGCCAGCTGTTGGCGGTTGTGACCCAGCGCGCAAATGTGGCTGTGAGGCTGCGCTTTTTGATGGATCTGCTGGGCGAGTCTGTTCCGGTCGCGCGGCTGCGGTGACCGGCGGCGCCGGCAGTGCTGGTGGGATACCCTTTGATCAGAACGGCACGTCGGCTTCGTCGATGTCGTCTGCGGCGTCGTGCGCAGCGGTGCGCTGCTGGCCACGCAGCACCTGCTGGATCTGCAGGCCGTAGTGGGCCCAGACGCGCTCGCGCAGTTCGTCGAGGATTTCGAAGACTGCGACGGCCTGCTCGGGCGACCAGTCGGTGGGCAACGTCATCGGCATCGCTGCCCGTCCGTGCTGGACGATGGCCGCTGGCGCGGCGCGCCGGCGCGTCATGACTTGCCCGCCCTGGGCTTGGACGAGCGGCGCTGCTCGGCCTTGAGCGCGGCACGCGCCTTGGCCTCCTTGAGCCGGTAGGACTCGCCCTCGATGGCCACCACTTCGCAGCGGTGGACGAGCCGGTCGATCAGCGAGACCGTGCAGGCCGCGTTGGGGAACACCTCGCCCCACTCCTTGAAGGCGCGGTTGGTCGTGATCACGGTGCTCTTGTGTTCGTAGCGCCGGCTGATCAGCTCGAACAGCAGATCGGCATGCCGGTTCGAGTACGACAGGTAGCCCACCTCGTCGATGAGCAGCAGGGAGTCGCTGTCCAGCGCGGCCAAGTCGCCCAGCAACTGCCCGGCGGTGGTGAACAGCACCGTCTTGCCTTCGATGAGCGCCTGATGCCCGAGGTTGCAGGCCAGCATCGACTTGCCCACGCCATTGGGACCGACCAGCACCACGTTGGTGGCGTCCGTCATGAACGACAGCGTCATCAACTCCTGCACCGCTGCGCGGTCGCAACTCTTGGGCCAATCCCAATCGAAGTCGGCCAGCGGCTTGAAGCGCCCGATGTGTGCCGAGCGCAGCCGCCGCTCCAGGCTGCGCCGGGCACGCTCGGCTTCCTCCCAGCCGAGCAGTTCGCCCGTCCAGGCGGTCCTTGCCGGGTCGCCCTGCACGGCATCCCAGTGGGCCAGCAGGCCCATCAGGCGCAGTGCCAGGGCGCGCTCCTTGAACTGGGGCAGATCGGCAGGCGCCAACACGATAGGCGTTCTTGCAGCGGCGGTCATGGTTCGTCCTCGGAGTGGGTCGGCGCAGGCGTCGACGGTGTGGTGGGTTTGCCGGTTGGCTCGGTGCGCGGGCACAGCGCGTCGTAGGCCGCCAGCCCGTGTGCTTGCACCATCACGTCCATCGAGCGCGCCCGCTCGGACAGCGGGGTGTCCACCGGCGGCGGCGTGCGGGTGGCCTCGCGGGCACGTTCGAGCGCCAGGCGAACGGCGTTGGGATGCGGCACATCACGCGCCAGGGCCTCCAGGACGGCTGGTTGCATCGGCGTGGCGCCATAGCGGTCCAGCAGCCGCGACAGCCCCAAGGTGACCGCGCCCAGGTTGTGCCCGCGCGCGGCGGCGCGCTGCAGCAACTCGGCCACCGCCGGCACGGCCTGCGTCAGCCGGTCGGTGGCGCGGTGGGCTCGCGCGCCGCGCTTGTGATCGACCAGCGCCTGGAGATGTTCTTGCTGCTCGATCTGCGCTCCGCGGTCCCAGCTGCGCCGATGGGTGGCCAGCACCGCGGCGCCGTCGAGCACGCGCAGTCGCTCGGGCTCGGCCAGCACCGTCAGCGTGCGCCGCACATGGGTGTGGGGAATGGAGTAGTCGTTGAGGTCGAAGCGCACATAGGGGGTCTTGCCGGCGTGGACCTGCACGCGCTCGGCTACCGGGTAGTCGTTCTCGGGCAACGTCATCAGGCTGGCCTGCTCGACCACCCAGGCCTGGCGCACCGTCAGCCGGTCGTCCTCGGGCCAGCGCCGATCACAGGCGTGGCCCTCGCACCAGGCCCGCGCCTGCGCGTTGAGGTCGTCCAGGTCGGTGAACGTGCGGGCGGCGAAGAAGTTGTCGCGGATGTAGCGGATGCTGCGTTCGACCCGGCCCTTCTCGTTGCCGCGCGCCACGGCCACCGGGCGCGGCTCGTAGCGGTGGGCGGCGGCGAAGGCCAGCAAGTCGGCGTTGAAGCGGATGGCCGAACCGCTGGCATGATCCACGCGCTCGAGCACGGCGCTCTTCAGGTTGTCGTACAGCAGCACCCGGGCCACGCCGCCGAAGGCGGCGAAGGCCAGCACATGGCCGAGCAGGAAGCTGTCCATGCGGGCGTTCAGGCTGAAGCGCAGGTGCGTATTCCACGCCATCGCGGACAGCGTTCCACGCTGATGGCGGGCAGCATTCCGCCGTGATGGCGGACACCGTTCCGGGCGGATGGCGGACAGCGTTCCAGCCTGATCGCGGACACCGGCGAGGTGTCCTGAGTGACCCAACGAGGCATAGGCCGCCCGGTTTTTTGACCGGGAGAAGCGATGCCCACACCAAGGGTCCTCATGAGCAAGATCAGACGAGCACTGCAACTACTGGCCGACGCCGGCCTGAGCACGCGGCAGGTCGCCGCGGCGCTGAACATCAGCAAGACCACCGTCAGCGAGATCGCGATGTATGCGCGCGACGCCGGCGTGGACGGCCGCTGGCCAGCACCCTCAGCGACGACGAACTGCAGGCGCGGCTGTACCCGCCGCCACGCCCGCGCAGCACGCACCGGCGCGAGCCCGACTACCCCGCGTTGCACCAGGAACCGCGCCCTGGCGTGACCCTGCAACTCCTGTGGGGGAGTACCGCGCAGACGCTGAGGCCCAGGCCTACCGCTACAGCGCCTTCTGCGAGAAGTACCGCGCCTGGGCCAAGACGCTCAAGCGCTCGATGCGCCAGATCCACCCCGGCGGTGAGCGGCTGTTCGTCGACTACGCCGGCCAGACAGTGCCGGTGGTCGATGCGGCCAGCGGCGAGATCCGCCGCGCGCAGGTGTTCGTGGCCGTGCTGGGCGCGTCGAACTACACCTACGCCTGTGCCACCTGGCAGCAGACGGCCACCGACTGGGGGCTCGATCATCGCGACGCTGGCGTTCATCGCCGGCGTACCCCGGCTGCTGGTGCCCGACCAACCGCGCGCTGATCGCCAACCCCGACGCCTACGAGCCGGTCACCGCCCGGCTGATGCAGGAACTGGGCGAGCACTACGGCGTGGCGGTGCTGCCCGCACGCCCAGGGCGGCCGCAGGACAAGGCCAAGGTCGAAGTCGGCGTGCAGGTGGTCGAGCGCTGGATCCTGGCGCGGCTGCGCAACCGGCGCTTCTTCACCCTGGCCGAGCTTAACGGTGCCATCGCGTCGCTGCTGGCCGATCTGAACCAGCGTCCGTTCAAGAAGCTGCCCGGCTGCCGGCGCAGCGCCTTCGAGGCGCTGGACGCGCCGGCCCTCAGCCACTGCCCGCCGTGGCGATGGTGCTGGCGCAGTTCAAGCCCGCGCGGGTGAACATCGACTACCACGTCGCCTTCGAGGGCCACTACTACTCGGTGCCGCACCAGCACGTCGGAGCGGCGGTGGAACTGCGCATCACGGCCAGCACGCTGGAGGGGCCGCTGCGCCGCCAGCGCATCGCCGCCCATGCCCGCAGCCACCGCGTCGGCGGCTTCACCACGGTGGCCGAGCACATGCCGGCCTCGCACCGGGCGCACCTGCAGTGGACGCCTGCCAAGCTCATCGCTTGGGGCGAGCGCATCGGCGCGGCCACCGCCGGCGTGGTGCGCTGGCAGATGGAACACCGCCCGCACCCAGAGCAGGGCTACCGCGCCTGCCTGGGCCTGATGCGGCTGGCCCGGCAGTACGGCGACGAGCGGCTGGAGGCCGCCTGCGCCCGCGCACAGTCCATCCGGGCGCCGAACTACCGCAGCGTCAAGTCCATCCTGGAGTGCGGCCTGACCGGCAGGACACCGCCTTGCTGGGCGGCGCCGCCTCACCCATGCCCAGCCACGACAACGTGCGCGGGCCCGGCTACTACGGCCACCACTGATGGCCGCCATACCGGCCACGCATCCCACCCTGTCCATCGATCGAGACGAACCCACCATGCTCCACCAACACACCTGGACCAACTGCGCGGCCTTCGCCTGGACGGCATGATCGCCGCGCTCAACGACACCGCCACCCAGGCCGCCGCCGAGGCGCTGCCCTTCGAACAACGTCTGGCGCTGCTGGTGCAGCGCGAGCTCGACTGGCGCGACGGCAAGCGCGTGGCGCGTCTGCTGAAGAACGCCAGGCTCAAGGTCAGCAGCGCCTGCATCGAGGACATCGACTGGCGGGCTGGCCGCGGCCTGACCGCCACCTCGTCACCGCGCTGGCCGAAGGTGACTGGATCCGCCGCGGCCGCAACGTGCTCATCACCGGCGCGACAGGTTGTGGCAAGACCTGGCTGGGTTGCGCGCTGGCGCAGCAGGCGGCCCGGCAGGGCTTCACCGTGCTCTACACCCGTGCCACGAGGCTGCTGCAGGAACTGCAGGTGGCGCACGGCGATGGCAGCTTCGGTCGCCGGCTGGGCGCGCTGGCCAAGCTCGACCTGCTGGTGCTCGCTGACCCGGCCATCGCGCCGATTGCCGCCCAGGAGCGCCAGGACCTGCTGGAGTTGCTGGACGACCGGGCGGGCAGCCGCAGCACGCTCATCACCAGCCAGCTGCCCACCAGCGCGTGGCATCAGTGGCTGGGCGAGCCCACCATCGCCGACGCCATCATGGACCGGCTGCTGCACGGCTCGCACACCCTGGCGCTCAAGGGCGAGTCGCTGCGCCGGACCAAGGCCCCAGCCTGACGGCATCCGAGGCGCGCGGCCCCGCGCCGCTCTGCCCCGCCCTTGCCCACCGCGGCGGCTGTTCGTCGCAGGCGACGCCGCCGCCGTGGACAAGGCTGCCGGGGTGGCGAAGCGAAGACCGATCAAGACGCCTTCGGCACCGGGTTATCCACCCGGCGCCCGGGCGCCGCGTGAATAACCCGGCAGCCCGCGTTCCACGCTGATCGCGGACAGCGTTCCACCGTGATGGCGGGCAGTTGACCTACCATCCGGACCGTCACCAGGCACCTCACCAAGGGTGTCCGCGATCGCCTGGAACGCTGTCCGCGATCAGACTGGAATGGGTGTCCGCGATCAGTGGAATGCGCACGCAGGAAGATGCGGCGCGAGTAGCTCAGCACCATCACGAAGGCCATCAGCGGGCGCTTGGCGCGGCCGACCACCAGGTGGCCGAAGTGGCCCCAGTCGACCTGTGCCTGCTCAGCAGGCAGCGTGCGCAGCCGCAGGTAGGCCTCGGCCGCAGGACGCGGGCGGTGGCAGGCCACGAGGTGGCGGAAGTGGTCGGGCCCGCCGGTGTAGCCGCGCTGGCGCACCATGGCGTGCAAGCGGCTGGCGGTGAGCGAGGGGAACTTGGCCAGCGTCTCGCGGATGAAGGGCAGGTAGGCGTCGACCTGGCTGGGCCGCAGGGGTGTCTCGGCGCGCATGACGCAGGCCTGGCCGAGCACGCGCTGCACGGTGTCGCGGTGCAGGTGCAGCTGGCTGGCGATGGTGCCCACGCGCCAGCGCTCGGCTTGGTACAGGCGCAGGATCTGCGCGCGCAGTTCAGGGGCTATGGCCACGGCCGGGATCCAATTGGCGGCGGGTATGGCGCGCAGGCCGGCTGTGGCGCAGGAAGTCCAGCCGCACGCGTGCTGCACAGGGTGTTCGGCACCAGTGGCAGCGCCAAGTCGGCAAGGTGACGGTGGTGATGGGCGCGGGGTCGCCGGCGGCCGGCGTTGCCGGCGTGGTCGCCGTGGACGCGCTGTTGGTGGTGACGGTCCTGCATGGCTGGTCGTGTGACGCCGGTGCAGCTGCTGCTGCTGCTGCGGCGACGCGCATCGATGAAGGGGTGGTCAGTACAGCATCCGAGGCCCCCAATGGGGAACCCTGATGCGTCACCGATTGCGCTGCGAACGGTGCGACCCTGGTCGCCGCCGGCATCGGCGTGGACGTGGTCAACGCCGCCTGGCGCTCGCGCCAGCGCCGGGTTCGCGCGGCGTGATGGAAGCGCCCGGGCAGGCTGTCCTGGTAGCGACGGCCGGCGTCGCGTTGCGACTGTCGGCGCGCCGTCGCGGAGCAACCCGCAGCGCAGTAGACCTGCCCGCGGTCGCAGTGGCTGCAAACGAGCACCGGCGCACGGCAGCGCGCGCACACGAAGCGTCGGGCAGGAACGTCCCGCATGCGCACCCCGGCAAGTTGCCGAGGGTGTGCTGGACGGGATCGTCCACGGGTGCAACACTGGCGCTGCACCCGTTGTCGCATGACACGGTGTAGGGCACGGCGAACGGGATCGAACTGCCAAGTAGGGACCGCCGCCGTGCCCGCCTACCTCGGTGTGGGCCGATTACAGCGCCGCGACCGGCTGTAGTGTTCCTGGTGGCCGCCCGCACCGCCACGCGCACACCGGGGAACCGTCGACACGCCCCGGCGTGGTCAGTGCGACCGCCAATGCCGGGGCCTTCACCTCAACCAACTCCCACCTGAGCGCCCGCCCGTGCCTGGCCGCCCTCGGGCGGCCAGGCACGGATGTCTCCGCGATCCTTAAAGCCCAAACTCCAGAACCGCGGCCTCACAGCCAGAAAACAGCGCTTCCTGGCAGCCGTTCACAACACCGATCGGCGGCACGCTGGAAGCCGTGCACCGCCATCTCCGACGCCAACTTCTGCGTGAAGCCATCTGAGAGGGTAACTGGGGGGCCGGCTTCGGCGCTGCATCGCCTCCGCAGGCTGTCGACCACGTCGGGGCCTAAAGACTCTTCCCAAGAATGCATGGCCGCCAGCAACGCAGCGGGTTGCTCGAAGGTGTCGAAGAACGGCAGCGCGATCTGGATCAGTTGTCGCCGTAGGCTCTCGCGCTCGGTGGCGTCAGCCAAGTCCGCGGACCACCAGAAGGTGTTCTTCAGCGGCGCGATGGGCGAGAGTTCGAACGTACGCCCCATGTGCTTGAGCGAACGCCCTTGATCGGCAGCCGCGTCGTAGCGAAGCCCATCGATCTCGGGCACCCAGACACCAAAGTACACAGAATACTCCGGCAGCTTTGACGGACGTCCTGTGCGCAAACCAACGACGTGCCAGACACCAGTCAGTTGGCGCCGCACGAAGAACCTGCGTCCCGGCCGCGCAGAGAATCCGTGAGGCTCCAGGATTGACGTGAGTGCCCGCCAAAGCTCACTGCTGGCTATGGGAGGTACGCTCACTTCGGATCGACCTTGATGCTGACCTGGATGACGTCAGTTCCAATCCTCATTATCCTCATGGCTGCCTGTCTCCCGGACACCCGCGCGCCAAGGTCTCGGATCGCGTCGAGCATTCAGGCGACACGCCGGCTCGTGCGCGAAGATGAAGATGAACTCGGGCTTCCCCGTTGCCCGCCTCGGATCGTTCAGCCTCCGCCACCCGCGGAGGGACTCCTGATCCACGCGAAATCGTTCTGGAATCGTTTGACGTAGTCCGGATCGATGCCGATGCCAGCGATCAACTCAAGCAAGTCGTCTTCATGAAAGTACTCGTCGTCTTGAAGCTCCAGCGAGAACTCGATCACCGAGGGTCGACTGTCGATCTGCGAGAGATTCGCGTACCTGCCAGTCGAGAGAGCGAACCAGACGGTTCGATATGTTGACCATGACGTCGAGTTCACTCTGACCTTGCCTTGATGGGGACGCACACCCAGTCGGCGGGCCAGCGCGTCGAAGTCGAGCCTGATCTCTGCTGCCGGGCAGAAGTTTCGCCGTGGAACGTCGCGCTGGTGAACGACTTTCACTGACAGCCTACTTCTTGCACGTCGGGTAGCTGTGATTGGTTCCGACGAAGCCTATCGCTTCGCTCGCCAGCACCGCCCCCAGCGGCAGCCTCGAACACTCGCCCTCCCCGACGTCGATCCAAGCCGAGCCCCGCTACGTGGAGGCAGCCAGGGGTGGCGCTGCGCCGCCCTTGGACTCCCTTGGACTCGACGCCGGAGGACCTCAGGTCAACCCTGATATCGAGGCCGAGCGAACTGCGGGCGAAACGTCGTTGCCGAAACGTCGGTTGCCGGCCGAATCTGGGCAGGGCAACAGTCCGGGCACCAACTCCGAGTCCTCCGAACCAATATCGGCCGCCCAAGCAGGTGTGACTTGGGCGGCTGGGCGGCAAAGAGACCGTTTGAAATTCCTCTGCGCGACCGGTGGCGCATCGGGGCCCAACGAGGGGCCCTGACAGCCGATACGGACCGGGGCCTAGACGGTGCGCCGCCATCGGATCGCAAGGCTAGCTCTCGAAAAGCACGGGGAAGCGACCGCGGGCAGCCTGGAGCAGGGCTTGTACCTCGTGTTCCAGTGCGGCCCACGGCGGCCGGCCGGAGAGCATCGCACTGTGCAGTCTGGGTTCGGCAGTGCGCCGCAGCAGATCGACGCCCGTGGGCCAGCCAAGGCGGCGCAGCAGTTGCGCGCGGAGCAACGCCACGCGTTCGAGTTCCCCCGGGCCGGCGCCGGCGCGGGCGAACAGGCTGGGCGCCAAGCCTGCCCTCCGCCCTGCCGGCGCGGCCGCCGGGTCGGGGATGGGGTAGCGCAGCCGGATGGTCTCCTCCGCAAGCATGCGGGGGCTCAACTCGTCGCGCAGGGCGGATTCGTCGAGATCGTGCAAGGCGTCTTCCAGCGCGGCGAGCGCCCCACCGCTGCTGGCGGCACCCAGGATCCCGCGACCATGGTCCGGCGCGAACAGTCTCATTAGCTTGGGCGACAGCCACAGATCATCCGCCTCAGCACCGGCGCCCTGACTCGCCTTGGCCGAAAGCGCCGCGAATGACCCCAGTTGCTCGATGTGGCGCCCCAGGCGTGCACAGGCGGCCGGCACGACATCGGTCGCCACCAGCCATGGCAACAGGCGACTGCCCGGGGGATCCGCGGCCTTCGCGCCCACCTCGATATCACGTTCGCCGCCCACGATCCGGCATCCCCCGGCGAATGCGGGCGGCAAGCCGGCGAGTCCGCCGCGCCCGCGGGCCAGTGCACGCAGCGCGTCGACGAAGGCGGGTTCCAGGCTGCAGGCATCGGCCCACTCGCGTTCGCGATCGGTGCCTCGGCAGGGCAGGCCCCAGAAACAGCCCGCCGGCGGCAGTACGCACAGCAAAGTGGCGCCGCAGCCGGCCAGGTCATGACGCATCACGCGCAGGCCTGGACTTCCGGCCGTACCAGCGCCCGCCATGATGTCCGCGGCCGAGACGCAGGCGGCGAAGTACTGCGCGGCGGATAGCGGGTGTTCGGCACCGTCAAGCATGCGCGATTCTGAACCGATGGTCGATGGTGGCGGCGCGTGCACCGCCGCTCATCGTTCCCGCCGCGGGATCACCGATCGCGGCCGGAGCCGCGTCGAAGCAAGTTATCGTGAATCCACGTGTAACCGCTGTCCAGCGTGGCCGCGTACTCGGCGCAGTCGCTCGCTTGCGATACAGCTGCAAGTGCGTCACTGATTGCCCCGTACCACTCGCGTCCTCCCGTGTCACATGATGCCTTCTGGTGGGACCGCTGCCGACAGCGATGACCAATGCCGCCGCAGAAGGCACCGAGACAGCTCCCGCAACTGCCTTGAACATTTGTGCCAGAACCTCAAGCAGGTCTTCGAGGCCCTGCGCGAATTCATGACGTCGCCGGACCCGCCCAAGCGGCCTATCGGGTTCGTTACGCCCGAGGACAAGGGGAAGATGGCCGCGGGGGCAAGAAGCAAGACCTGACCCCATGCACACCCTCGCTCTTCTTGCCCCGGCTGTGCAACCGCCGGATCCTGCCAATCATGTCCATGGTGAACAATCCATTTCCCTGCTGCTGCAAAAGGCAGCACGGTAGGTGGTTCACCGGGCTCAGTTTTCGGTCGGCACAACCCTCAAAGCTGGCTCAGTTTTCGGTCGGCGCCAACAAGCATAGGTGCAACGGGTAGCAGCTTCTCGTTTCGTGGAAAGTCGCCGGCTGGCAGTGCCTCGGCGATGGTCATGGCCGGGGTACGCTCTCGGTGAAGTCCGACTTCGCATGCTGCCTGCCGCACCAAAGCGGACCATGCGCTGCGGCCGCCGATAAGCGGTGCGGGCCGCGGATCAGCCGAGGCGCTCGAGGAAGGGCAGGCCCTGGTCACGCAGCGCGGCGATGGCGGCTTCGAGGAGCGCTGTCCCGGGTCGTCGCGCGTGAACATGCTCCACTGCGGGAACTCGGGCGCGGCCGCCGAGAGGAATACCGACCCCTCGGGGGCCTCGCGGTCGCGGGCGAAGTCGAACTGCGCGCCGAACCAGGGCCGGATCGACTGCTCCGGAAACCGGTGCAGCCTGGACCAGCACAGGTACAGCGTTGCCTGGCCGACGTTCTTGTCCGACAGCGAGAAGACGATGAAGCGCGACATCGCGTCCGTGTCGCGCCGCCACACCAGCTCGCCCGGCCAGAGGTAGTCGCTCCTGATCTTGACCCGCGTGTACTTCGGCTCAAGGGTGGCGAGCAGGGCGTCGAGGGCGCGGCCGACGCGCTGGCGGATCTCTACGTTGATCGACATCGAGCGAGTCTACGAGGCGGCCGCGGCAGCGCGGCAAGACCGGACTGGCCGTCTGCATTGCCTGCGAACCTTTCAACTTATCATATCCCCAGCAGGAAGAGCCGTAGCCACTGCGTCAGGCCGATGAGCCCGTGCACGTGCTGGACGAATCCGGCGCCGGGGCCCAACTGGCTGGCGAGCAGCGCCATCTGCGCCTCGCTCGGTGCCGCCCAGGTAAACAGCACGAATACGCCGTCTCTCTCCGCGGCCGCCGCGGTCCCGGTTCGGATCTGGCCGATCAACCGCGTCATTGCCGGACCGACCTTCTGCGGCAGTCCGTACTTCACCTCCAGCAGCGCAACGCGATCCTTCACCTGGATCATGAAGTCGATGACACGGCGACCGCCTGGACCGACAAGACGGATCTGCGAGCTCACGGCAGATCGTCCTAGCGTCTGTATCAGTATGCGCTCGACCGCGGACTCGACCGTGGCGCCCAGGGCGCGAAGGGCAGAGCCGCCTATGGCACGGGAGATGGCGAACCCGGCGCGGACGTTGGCCAGCGCGAGATTGACCTGCGCGGACATCGCCGCACCGACTTCGCCGAGCGACATCATGCCGCTCGGATCGATGTTGTTCAGCGGGTCAGAGTGCGCGTAGGCGTAGGCGTGCTGCGACCTGGGGTCGGACGGCGAGCCGAGGTGAGGATCACGCGAAGCAAACCGCGCTGAACCGGCCTGGTACCAGCGCTGGCGCTGGTACTGGAGTTGCGCTTCCCGGTCCCAGTACTCGCCGGTGAACTGATGCCTCAGGCGCGGATTGCCGTTGACGAGTTCGCCGAAGGCACTCACTTCGTAGGTCTCGACCGCGGCGCCCGAACGGTCCACCGCGGCGAGCGTGGTGTCCAGGTGCCCGGCAATCGGCAGGAGATCCTCGCTCGGACTGCCGAACAGCGCCCCTGTCCGCCGCGCGTCTGCTGGCGCAGCGAGTCGCCCCAGACGTAGGCCACGCGCTCGGTGCCCGTGCTCCAGCACCACCTGCGGCCACTCGGTCGTCGGGTCGATGAGGTAGCGGCGTGCTGCTGGCGCCGATGGTCTTGCGGATGCGCTGGCCGTCGGCGTCGTAGCCGTAGCTGGCCACCACGTTGGCGGTGGCCAGGTTGGGGCCCCTGCGCACTTCGATGAGCCGGTTTTCGGCGTCGAAGATGTAGCCGGTGTACTCGCTCGGGGTGGTCTTGCCGGCGAGGTTGCCGTTGCCGTCCCAGGTGTAGGTGGTGGTGACGGTGCTGCCGGTGGCGGTGCTCAGCGTTTCGCTGGTGAGCCGGTCGTTGTTGTCGTAGGTGTAGCTGGTGCTGTCGGTGCCGGCGGCGGTGGTCACCGTCTTGCCGGTGCGGTTGCCCACCTTGTCATACGTGTAGCTCGTGGCTTCCGTGGCGGCAGCTGCGGGGTTGCCCAGGAAGGCGACGAGCTGCACCCCTTGTAGCTGCGCTCGCTCGTGAGCCGGGCATTGGCGTCGTAGCCGAAGGTCTGCGCACGCGCCGGGTTGCCGCTGAAGCCGCCGGTGCCGACCACGAAGGCGGCGCTGGCGTCGAAGGTGTCGATGCGGCTGACTGCGCCGCCAACGCCGCGACTGATGGCCTGGCCGGACACGAGGGTGCTCGCACCGCCCTGGCGCCGCAGGTGCGCGATGGCGATGAGGCGGTCCTGTGCGTCGTGGCGCCGCTCGGTGATGAGTTCGACGCCAGCGCCGGTGTCCAGCACCTGTTCACTGCGCAGCGGGCGGCCGGCAGTGTCGTAGGTGTAGGTCGTAGCCTTGCCATCGGGGGCCACCAGGCGGGTCAGGCGGCCGTCGCCGTCGTACTGGTAGTCGGTGTGGCCCTCGCTGGTGATGCGGCGTGTGATGCGGCCGGCGGCATCGTAGGTCCAGCCGAGCGTGCCCTGGGGACCGGCCAGCTGCGTCAGGCGGCCTTGGGCATCGTAGGTATAGGTCGTCGTACCCTGAGCGCTGGTGGCACCGACTTCGGTCTGCGTCGCGCGCTGGCCGTCGGCGGTGTAAGTCCAGCTGATCGTTCGCGCCGGGGTGTTGGCGGTCGGCGGTATCGTGCGGCTCGTCTCTCGCCCTTCGCTGTCGTAGCTGCGCGTGATCGTCTGGCCGCCGAAGGTCGTGTGGCCGGTGAGCTGGCCCTCCAGGTCGAAGGCGAAGCTCTCGGTAGCGCCGTCGGGCAGGATGCGGCTGATGGGCCGGCCGGCTGCGTCGTAGCGCCATTGCACCTCGCGCCCGGCGGCGTCGCGCTGCAGGGTGCGGGCGTTGGTCTCGTCGTAGCTGTAGGCGGTCGGCGTGGCGATGCCGCTTTGCACGGCGCTCACCAGGCGCCCCGCAGCATCGTAGCCATAGGTCGTGACGACGCCGCGCGGATCGGTCTCGCTGGCCCTGCGGCCGTCGGGACGGTAGCTGATGCTGTGCGCACTGCCGTCCGGGAAGTCCGTACGCGTCAGTCGGTTGAGCGCATCGTAGGTGTAGACGATCACGCGGCCGTCGGGCAGCCGGGTCTGGGTGCGGTTGCCCGCGGCGTCGTAACCGTGCTCGGTACGCCGTCCGCTGGCGTCGGTGTTGGACGTGAGCTGCGCCGCGGCGTCGTAGCCGCTGCCCCGGCGGGCGCCGGTTCCGTCCACTTCGGCCGTCATGCGGCCGGCCGCGTCGTACTCCATGCGCACGCGGCTGCCGTCGGGGTGCTCGGTCTCGACGTGGCGGTTGAGCTCGTCGTAGGCCTTGCGCGTCACGCGGCCGAGTCGGTCGGTGCGGCTCGTCTCGTTGCCATTGGCGTCGTAGCCGATCTGTTCGCTGGTGCCGTCGGGAAACTCGGTGCGGATCAGGCGCGAGTTGCCGTCGTAGCTGTAACGGGTGATGCGGCCCAGTGCGTCGGTGCTGCTGACCATCCGGCCGGCTTCGTTGTACGCCATGCGGCGGACGGCGCCGGTGGCATCGGTCTCCTGGACGATGCGCTTGTTGTTGTCGTAGACACGCGTGACGGTCTCGATGCGCGGCACGCCCGCGACGGTGCGCGTCTGGGTGCTCGTGAGTTCGTTGCCGTTGGCATCGTAGGTGTAGTCAGTGCGGTTGCCAAGCGCATCGGTCTCGCGCGTGCGTCGGCCTTGGGCGTCGTACAAATAGCTGGTGGCGATGCCGGCGACATTCATCGACGTCAGGTTGCCCTTGGCATCCTGGCCGATCGCGGTCGTGCGGCCCAGCGGTTCGGTGATGCTATTGGGCGTGGCGCCGGGGAAAGTGAGGTCGCCCGGCCGGTAGCCAATGCTGGTCACGCGGCCCAGGGGGTCGGTGATGCTGACCGGGTTCTGGCGCTCGAAGTCGCGCCCCGTGGTCGGGTACGCCGTGGTGGTGCTACGGCCGAGTGGGTCGGTCTCGGTGAGCACGAGTCCGGTGACGGCATTGAAGGTCTTGGTGACGGTATTGCCCAGCGGGTCGCGCCGCGTGAGCTCATTGCCGTTGGCGTCGTAGGTCAGGTCGGTGACGCCGCCGCGCGCGCCGACGATGCGGGTGATGTTGCCGGCGGCATCGAAGGTGTATGTGGTGGCGTTGCCGCGCGGGTCGACCACACGCTGCTGGTTGGCCGTCTCATCGAAGCTCTGGCTGCCACTCGCACCGTTGCCGTCAGCGCTGCCGACGAGCCGTCCGAATTCGTCGAACTGCTGGCGCATCACGACCACGCCGCGCGGGTCGGTGATGCTCGAGAGCAGGTGCGCGCTGTTGACGCTGCCGCTGGTGCCGGCGGCCGGCGGCTGCGTCGCGGTGTCGTAGGTGAAGGTCGTGACCTGCCCGAGGCGGTCGGTCACGCTGGCCAGTTCACCGGCAGCGTTGTAGGTGTAGACCAGGCTGCGCCCGGCGGGGTCGGTGGCGCGTGTGATGCGCCCCTGCGCGTCGCGCACGAGCTGCACCGCCAGCGCGGCGTTGTGCTGATAGCCGCCAGGCCCGTAGGTGACGGTGTTGCCGTAGCGGTCGGTCATGCTCATCACACCCACGCCTTCGCGCAGCGTGTACTTCACACCTTCGGCGCTGGTGAAGATGAAGTCCTTGGGGTTCCAGGCCGTCAGTTCGTCCCAGTCGAACAGCACGCCGCCGCGGAATTCCACCAGCGATGGCAGGTTGGTGACTTCGAGCGTGCCGCCCCCGGCGGCCGCGCCGACCGTGCCGCCCACGGGCAGCGGCAGCGGGTCGAACAGGATGTTGATCGCCGGCGGCACCGCGAACGCGCACACGGGCTCGTTGCGTGCCTGGAAGCGGTAGACGCCGCCATCGGGCAGCGTGACCGTCACGCGGCGGTTGCCGATCGGCTCCACGCACTGGTTGAAGCCGCTGGTCCGCAGGCGCCAATTGGTGCCCAGCACCATGTTCTTGCGCACGCTCAAGTCGGTGGCGTCCGCACTCCAGCCCCAGCCGAAGTCCCCCGAGACATCCTTCTTCAGGCTGTCGTAGGTACGCGTCAGCGTCAGCGGCAGGCCGGAAGCATCGGCGCGGACGTCGGTGAAGCTCAGGCGGAAGGCGCCGAGCTTTCGTTCGCGTGCGATCTCGATCGGCACCAGCGTGCTGGTGCTGCGGCCATTGACGTCGACGACATTGAGCCCGAGCTCGTAGACACCGTTGTTCACCCTCGACGGGTCGAGCGTACCCAGCGTGCCGTTGGTCACCGCGGCCAATCCGCGGTAGATCTCGACCCAGGCCGCATCGCCAGCGCCCGCCGGGCGCAGCAGCAACTGGTAGTAGGCCAGGTTGGCGTCGCTGGCGGTGCCGGTGACGTTGATCGGCGCCAGCACTTGCGAATCGGCACCCGGGCTGGTGATGGTGGCCACCGGTGGGGTGGTGTCGCCGGGGTTGCGCACCGTCAGCACGAGGTCGCGCACCTGCGGCGCGGGCGCGCTGCCGCCCACCGGCGCGGCCTGCGCGGTGACACGAACGATGTGCGTGCCCGCGGCCGGCGCCGCGAAGGTGGCCGACCCGGCGGCGTTGAGGGCGAGCGGTGCCCCATTCAGCGTGGCGGTGACGGTGATGGCGCCGCCGTTGCCGCCGCTGACGGCCGTGGTCAGGGTCACCAGCTCGGCCGCATTGGCGATCGCCGGGGTCAGCGACGCGGCCAGCTGCAAGGGCGTGGCCGTGGCGCTGACGTTGATGCTGAAGCTCTGCGTCGCGAACAGGCCGGCGGCATCGGTGACGCGCACGGTGACGGCTTGCGCCCCCGTCTGCGCCGGCAAAGGCGTCCAGCTGATCAGGCCGGTCTGGGCATTGATCAGCATGCCTTGCGGCGCCGTGGTCAGCGCAAAGGTGAGCGTGTCACCGGCGTCGGGGTCGGTGGCGTCGACGTCGTAGGCATAGGGTGCCAGCACCGTGGCCAGCGTAGGCGCGACGGTGACGATCTGCGGCGGCCGGTTGACAGCCACCGCATTGGCCATGACGTTGGCCTGCGCGTCGGCGCTGAGGGTGCCGTCGGAGACGCTCAGCAGCACGGTGTAGCTGCCGGCCACGTCGGGCACGAAGCTGGCGCTCGGTGCGTTGGCGTTGCTGACGGTGGCCGCACTGCCTGCCGGGCGCAGCGCCAGGCTCCAGGTGTAGGTCAGCGGCGTGCCGTCGGGGTCGTTCGAGCCGGCGCTGCTGAGGTTGACGGTTTGCCCGACGTTGACCGTGCCCGGCGTTGCCGCGGCCACCGCCACGGGTGGCCGGTTGGGGGTGGTGGCGGTGACCATCACCGTCACCGGCACGCTGGCCAGGGTGCCGTCGCTGACGATGAGCTGCGCGACGTAGGTGCCGTCGCGGTCGGCCACGAAGCTGGGGTTGACTGCGCTGAGGTCGTTCAGCGCTGCCGTGCTGCCCGCGGGCCGCGTGGTCAGCGACCAGGCGTAGGTGAGCGCATCGCCGTCGGCATCGCGCGAGGCGCTGCCATCGAGTTGCACCGTGGCGCCGGTGGCGACGTTCTGCGCCGCCCCGGCATCGGCCAGCGGGCGCGAATTGGCGGTGGAGATCACCACCGAGTCAGGGGCGCTGGCGAGCGCGCCATCGCTGACGATCAGCTGCAGCACGTAGGTGCCCGGGCGGTCGGCGGTGAAGCCCGGGTTGACGATGTTGGCGGCGTTCAGCGTCGCGCTGCTGCCCGCGGGCCGGCTGGTGATCGACCAGGCGTAGGTCAATGCAGCGCCTTCGGGGTCACTCGAAGCGCTGCCGTCGAGCTGCACCGGCGCGCCCAGCGGCACGGTCTGGTCGGCTCCGGCATTGGCCCGCGGTGCGGCGTTCTCGGTGGTGATCGTCACGCTGGCCGGCGCGCTGTCGACGAAGCCGTCGTTGACGATGAGCTGTGCGACGTAGCTGCCGGGCAGGTCGGCGGTGAAGCTGGGGTTGACCACGCCGGTGTCGGACAGCACCGCGGTGCTGCCGGCCGGGCGGCTGAGCAGCGCCCAGGTGTAGGTCAGCGCGTTGCCGTCGACGTCGGAGCTGGCGCTGCCGTCGAGCGGCACCAGCGCGCCCAGCGCCACGGCGCGGTTGGCACCTGGCCGTGCCACGGGGGCGGTGTTGACGGTCGAGACCTGCACGGTGTCGGGCGCGCTGGTGCTGCCGGCGTCGCTGACGATCAGTTCGAAGACATAGGTGCCCGCGGCATCGAGCGTGATGCGCGGCTGCACGGTGGTGGCGTCGATCAGTGCCGCGGTGCTGCCGCCGGGCGCCGAGACGATGCGCCAGGCATAGGTGATGGCATCGCCGTCGACGTCGCTGGAGGCGCGGCCGTCGAGCACGGCGAGGTCGCCCACGCGCGCCGACTGGTCGGGGCCGGCGTTGGCCACCGGCACGGAGTTGACGGTACTGATGGTGACGCGGTCGGGCGCGCTGCTCAGGCTGCCGTCGCCGACGACGAGTTGCACGTCGTAGTTGCCGGGGCGGTCGGCGACGAAGCTGGGGTTGACGGCGCCCGGGTTGCTGAGCACCGCGGCGCTGCCGGCGGGGCGGCTGACGAAGCTCCAGCTGTAGACGAGCGCATTGCCGTCCGGGTCGGCCGAGGCGGCGCCGTTGAGCTGCACACGTTCGGTCACGCGCACCGTCTGGTCGGGGCCGGCATCGGCCAGCGGCGCGCCGTTGGTGGCGCACGAGGGGTATTTGCAGCGCAGTACGCACAGACGCGAGTCGATCGAGTTGATCACGCCGTTGCTGTCGGCGTCGCGCGGGTCGTCGGGACCGCTGACGGGCGCGCGAACTACCACCGCCTGCTGGATCAGGCTGATGTCGGCGCGGTCGATGCGGCCGTTGTTGTCGACGTCGCACTTGAGCGCCCACGCCGCCGTGCCACCGAGACCCAGTGAGAGCGCGACGACCGCGCGCAGGAACTGCCGTCCGAACCAACCCATCATCCGCCTCCCCGTTGGCGAGCTCGGCATGCGGCTCGCCTGACGCGCCGATTCTGCAGCCGCGTCACCAATCACGTCCATACCGGCGCGACCCCCACGAACGAGTGGCCCCAGCATCTTGACGTTCGACCATCGCTCGGGTGCGATTCGGTGGCGTCAGCGTTCTGCCTTCGATGGGCGCGTCCCACGCCTGCTGGTCGGGGTTCGACGTGCAGACTCGCGAGCGCCTGAGTCTGACGAAGGATCGTGAATCCGTCAGGACAACGGTCAAGCGCCGCAACTCACTGGGTTCGCCGCTCACGGCCAGCGAATCGATCGCCAGCGCGTCGTCGCCCGAAGCTCGAACCACGGGTCCGGTTCTTTCAGGCCACCGGCAGAGGCGGATTGATCCAGCACCGCCGTCCCGAACTGGGGTGCCGCCGACAAGCCAGCGTAACGACCAGACACCTTCGACATCGACCGCTTCGCGAAGCCGAAACGACCCCGTCCCTGCATTCGAATCAGGTCAAGCCAGACGATTGCACGCCCGATCAGTTCTTGCCGGACAGACCGTCGCTCTCCTGCTCACCGAACGAAGGTGCCCTGCGATGCCCAATGCCAGCGCCAGGGCTGCCAATGCAGCACTGCCAGGCTCCGGCACCTGGCGCGGGTCGACCGTGATGCTGCCGACTTCGGTGACAGCGTCCACCGCAGTGCCCTCCGCATCACCCAGCGTGACGGCGCGCAGCGTCAGGGCACTCGTTCCCGGGGCCACCGTGTCGAAGACCAGCGTCAGCAGGTCGAAGTCGTCTGGCTGCAGGTCTCTCAAGTCAGCCGGGTCTTCCAGCGAAACGTCGGTCAGTGCGACGCTGCCCGCGCCGGGCACCCCGGGCACCCCGGGCACCGCCAGCAGGCCAAATCCGGCGCCAAGTCCGAAGGCATCGATGGCACTGTCGAAGGACAGCACGGCCGGGTCGAAGGCGACCTCGAAGTCGTAATTGCCCAAACCCCCTGGCCGCACGCCCTCCACCCGCACCACCACGCTGGCTTTCTGACCCAGTGCCACGTTCTGCGTCACCGGCTCGAAGCGCAGCAGATAGGCCTGCGCGCCCGAGCTGAGCAGCCCCAGCAACAGGCCGACGAGCAGGGCAGAGAGGCCTCGCGCCATTGAGAACGGCCCGGGAAGGGTCCAATTGGTCTTCATCGTCGTCTCCCGCTGCGCCTTCGAATCTGCATCGCCATGTTTGGTAACCGGCATCACCCACCCCCCCCCGGCACCTGAGTGCTGCCGAAGGCAAGGAAGCCGGGAAACCCCTACGGCCCATGCTAACGGCGCATCGAAGCCGCAGGCAACGGGCATGGGGCCCTGGACACCGGCGAATGTCAATCACCCCCCGGATCCTGGGGGGGTGGTCGCCGCGCGCGCGAACCACATCGTGCCCTGGCCGACGCCTGCGGTGCCCATGTAGCATGCGGCCATGCATCGCAGACGCCGCTCCCGCGCCAGCCGCCCGCGCCAGGGCGTGGCGGTTGCGCGCGCCGCCACCGGCTTCACGCTGCTCGAGCTGCTGGTCGTGGTGGCCATCATCGCGTTGCTGGCCGCGTATGTGGGACCACGCTACCTGTCGCAGGTGGGCAAGTCCGAGCAGAGCGTGGCGCGCGCGCAGATCCAGGCGCTGGCGCGGGCGCTCAACGCCTACCGGCTCGACGTCGGCCGTTATCCCAGCACCGAGGAAGGCCTGGCCGCGCTGATGGCGGCGCCGGGTCAGGCGCCCGGCTGGCGCGGCCCCTACCTCGAACGTGCCGTGCCGCCCGACCCTTGGGGCAGGCCCTATGCCTACCGCGCGCCGGGGGCCCGCGGCGATTTCGACATCGTCAGCCTGGGCAAGGACGGCCAGCCCGGCGGCGACGGCGACGCGGCCGACCTGAACAACGATTGACCGCTGCAGGCGCCCGGTGCAATTCGACGTGCGCGCCCTCGACGATGCCCGCGCCTGCGTGCTGACGCTGCGCATCGAGGCGCTCGACGAAGCCGACGCCAGCGCGCAGGCCCGGGCACGCCAGCTGTTGCCGCTGTCGGTGCAGCGCGCGGCTGGCAGCGCCGACCGTGGCGAAAGCCGCTTCGCGGTGGCCTTGTTCGCGCAGGAACTGCATGCGCTGGTGGGTGCGGGGCTGAGCCTGGCGGAAAGCCTGCAGGCACTGGCCGAGAAGGACCGCAGCGCCGGCCGCCGCGCCGTGCTGGAGCGGCTGCTGTCGGCGCTGCGCGAGGGGCAGCGCTTCTCGGCCGCGCTGCAGGCCCAGGGCTCGACCTTCGATCCGCTGTTCGTGGGCATCGTCGAGGCAGCCGAGAATACCGGCGAGCTGGCCGGTGCGCTCGAACGTTATCTGGCGTACGACCAGCGCGTGCAGGTGGTGCGCCAGCGGCTGATCAGCGCCGCCATCTACCCGGCGATCCTGCTCACCGTGGGTTCGCTGATCGGCCTGTTTCTGATGGTGTGGGTGGTGCCGCGCTTCGCCGCGGTCTACCAGGGCTCGGGGCGCACGCTGCCGCGCGGCTCGCAACTGCTGCTCGACTGGGGGCAATTTGCCGGGCAGCATGGCGGCTGGGTGCTGGCCGGCGCGGCACTGGCCGCCGTCGCGCTGGCTGCCTGGCTGCGCGGCAGCAAGCTGCGCGACGACCCGATGCGCTGGCTGGCCTGGCTGCCGGGCATCAGGCCCTGGCTGCAGTTGCTGACGCTGTCGCGCCTGTACCTGACGCTGGGCCTGCTGTTGCGCGGCGGCCTGTCGATCCAGCCGGCGCTGGCGCTGGCCGCATCGGTGCTGCCCGCCTCGCGGCGCCGCGACATCGTCGTGGTGCAGCGCCTGGTCGGCGAAGGCCTGGCGCTGTCGGCGGCACTCGATCGGCAGGGGTTGGCCTCGCCGATCGCGCTGCGCTTCCTGCGCGCCGGCGAGCGCTCGGGCCAGCTGGCGCAGATGCTGAACAACGCCGCGCTGTATCACGACGCGCAGACCGCGCGCTGGGTGGAGCGCTTCTCGAAGACCTTCGAACCGGCGCTGATGGCGGTGATCGGTCTGGTCATCGGCCTCATCGTGCTGCTGCTGTACATGCCGATCTTCGAGCTGGCCGGGAGCCTGCAATGAGTGCCGGTGCGCAGGGCTCGCCACCCCCCGGCGCGGAGCAGCTGGCCGAGCGGTTCGGGCTGCGCTGCTTCGATTCGGCCGAACTGCAGCGGCGCGCCGGTGCCTTCGAGCGCCTGCCGCTGGCGCGTGCGCAGCAGCGCCAGGCAGCGCTGCTGCGCGCCCTGCCGGAGGACGGTGTCGCCCCGTACGTGGCGGTCTTTTCCGACCCCTGCGACACCGAGTTGCGCATCCAGCTCGAGGAATGGGCGGCCGCTGCGGTGACACCGGTGCTGGCATCGGCCGCCGACATCCACGCCTGGCTCAACCAGCAGGAAACCTCGGCCCGTGCGCTCGAGCAGGTGGTGGCGCTGCGCGGTGGCGAGTCCGACCCGGGCCACGTGGTGGAGGTGCTGTCGCTGGCCACCGTGGACGAGGCGCACAGCCCGGCGGTGAAGTTTCTCAATTCCGTGCTCTACGACGCGCTGCGCGATGGGGCCAGCGACGTGCACCTGGAGAGCACGCCCACCGGGCTGATGGTCAAGTACCGCATCGACGGTGTGCTCGAGCTGGAGCACCGCCATTCCGGGCGCGCGCTGGGCGAGCAGGTGATCTCGCGCCTGAAGGTGCTGTCCGACCTCGACATCGGCGAGCGCCGCGTGCCGCAGGACGGCAGCTTCCGTGTCGAGGCGCAGCAGCGCGCGATCGACCTGCGCGTGTCCATCATGCCGGGGGTCCACGGCGAGGACGCCGTCATCCGCATCCTGGACAAGCAGGCGATGGTGGAGGCGCAGGGCCGGCTGACGCTGGACGCGCTGGGGTTCGACGCTCCGGCGCTGGCCGCGCTGCGCCAGCTGATCGAGGCCCCGTACGGCATGCTGCTGGTGACGGGCCCCACCGGATCGGGCAAGACGACGACGCTGTATGCGGCGCTGTCGGAGACGCACACCGGGCGCGAGAAGATCGTGACCATCGAGGACCCGGTCGAATACCAGCTGCCCGACGTGCTGCAGATCCCGGTCAACGAAAAAAAGGGGCTGACCTTCGCGCGCGGCCTGCGGTCGATCCTGCGCCACGACCCGGACAAGATCATGGTCGGCGAGATCCGCGACCGCGAGACGGCCGAGATCGCCGTGCAGTCGGCGCTCACCGGCCACATGGTGCTGTCGACCGTGCACGCCAACAATGTCTTCGACGTCTTCGGCCGCTTCACCCACATGGGGCTGGACCCGTATGCGCTGGCCTCGGCACTCAACGGCATCTGGGCGCAGCGCCTGCTGCGGCTGAATTGCAGCCACTGCCGCAAGCCCTACCGGCCCGCTGACGGCGAGCTCGAGCGCGCCGGCTTCGACCGCGCCGCCGCGGCCGTGCACCTGTTCCTGCGCGGCACCGGCTGCGGGCATTGCCGCGGCACCGGCTACCGCGGACGACGTGCCGTGGCCGAGGTGCTGCGGCTCGACGACGAGCTGCGCGAGATGATCGCCGCCAAGGAACCCATCCGCCGGCTGAAGGAGGCGGCTCGCCAGCGCGGCACGCGCAGCCTGCTGCAGGCGGCGCTGGACCAGGTGGCGCGCGGCGAGACGACCCTGGAGGAGGTGCGCCGTGTCACGATGGCGGCGTGAGGTGCACGCGCTGGGCATCGACGCCACGCACCTGGTCGCCGTCGGCGCGGCGCCGCTGCTCGTCCTCGAGCCCCCCCAGACCTGGACGACCGAGGTTCTGGGCCAGGCGCTGCGGCCCTGGTGGCAGCAGCGGGGTCGGGGCTCGTGGCGGGTGCTGGTGGCGCCCGACCTGTGCAAGCACTGGACGCAGCATCCGCCCGCCGGGCTGAGATCGCTGGATGAACTGCGCCAGCTGACGCAGCTGCAGGCAGCGCGCTTGTTCGGCGCCCAGCCGGCCGACTGGCAGGTGCAGGCCGACTGGCAGCTCGATCAGCCCTTCGCCTGCGTGGCGATGCCGACCGCGCTGGTGTCGGCCTGGCTCGAATGCGCGCACGAGCTGAAGGTCAGCCTGCAGCTCGAATCTGCGCTGTGGGTGGCCCTGCGCCTTGCGCTCGATGGCCGCCGCGCGGCCGGCTGGACCTGCTGGTCGACGCCGGGCACCAACGTGATGGCGCGCACCGATGGCCGCCGCGTGACGGCGCTGCGCTGCCTGCGCCATGGCCTGGGCTCCGACCCCGATGCCGCGCGGCAGCGCCTGCTGGCCGACCTGAAGCAGTGGCGGCTCGTGCTTTCGGCGCCGGCGGCCGAACCGGCGATCCCGGCCGGGCAGCTGCCGCACTGGTCGGCACACGAGTCCGAGGCGCACTGGGCGCTGCAACTGGGCCGCCCACCCGCCGTGGGGGCGGCTTCGGCATGACGGTACCGGTTTTCGACTTTGCCCGGCGGCACGGGCACTGGCTGCTGGGGGCCACCGGCGGTCGCCGCCGGCGGACCCTGGCGCTGCTGGCGCTGCTGGCCGCCGGCGTGGTGCTGGCATCGGTGACCTGGCAGGTCATCGAGCTGCGGCGGCAACTGCAGGTGCGGCAGCAGGCCGTTCGGCAGGTTGCGGTGGCCCCGGTCCCGGCGCAGGCGGCACGGCTGCACGCGGCGGTGCCCCTGAACGAGGCCGAGCGCATGCGGGTCAACCGCGTCATCCGTCAGCTCAATACACCCTGGCCGCTGCTGCTGGGGGTTCTCGAGCAGGCTGCCTCACCCCAGGTGGCGCTGCTGTCCATCGAGCCCGATATCGAGCGCGGCATGGTGCGCGTGCATGCCGAGGGCAGTTCGCTGGATGCGCTGCTGCTGCATGCCGAGCAGGTCCAGCGGTCGCCGCAGGTGGCGCATACGCTGCTGCTGAAGATCGACCACGAAACGTCCGCCCGCGGCAGCGCGGCGCCGCGACTGAGCTACGACATGGTGCTGGCGCGATGAACGGGCCGGCCGTGCGCACCGGGTGGCAGGCGCGGGCGCGCTTCGACCTGCTGCTGTGGCGACACGGCGTCTGGCCGCTGTTGCTGCTGGCCCTGCTGCTGGCCAGCGCGATGCTCTGGTGGGGCCATCTGCGGCCACTGCAGCAGCAGATCGCCGTGCTCGGCGCGGGCCCCGCCAGGCCGTTGCCGGTGGCGACGGCGTCGCCGGCCGACACCGCCGCCGCCGCCGACCAGGTCCGGCTGCAGGCCTTCCGACAGGTGCTGCTGCCCTACCGCGACCACCTGCCCCAGCTGCGCAGGCTGGTGCGGCAGACGCGCCAGGAACTGCAGTGGACGCAGGCCGAGTTTTCGCAGCACGTCGATGCCGGGCTGGACCTGTCGCGCCTGCAGATCACGGTGCCGGTCAGCGGCAGCTATCCGGCGCTGCAGTCGGCGATCGAACGGGCGTTGTTGCAGACGCCCAACCTGTCGCTCGACCAGATCCAGTTCCAGCGCGAGTCGGCCGACCGCCAGCAGCTGGACATGCGCATCCGGCTGTCGCTGTGGCTGCGCGCCCCGCAGCAGGGGGAGCGATGAGACTGGATGCCCGCAGCCTGCGCTGGACCCTGTTGCTGGCGGCGCTGGCCGGGGCCGCCTGGCTGGCCTTGTTCGGCGAGCGGCCGCAGGACCGCGCCGCGCCGCCGGCAGGCACCGTCGTGCAGCCGGCGCTTCGTGCGCCGCCGCCATCGGCGCGCAAGGCCGCCGCGGCGGCGACCCTGCCACCGATCGAGACGCTGCGGTTGCGCAGCGAACTGGCACGTGCAGGTGCGCGCCGGGTGCCCGATCTGTTTGCGCCCGCGCCCTGGACCGCTGCCGCTCCGCGCGCCGTGGCCGCTGCCCCCGCACCCGCCAGTGACCGGGGCCCCGAGCCGCCGCCGCCGCTGCCCTACCGCTTCATCGGCAAGAAGCTCGAGGCCGGTCGCTGGGAGGTCTATCTGATGCGCGGCGACAGCAGCAGCATCGCACGCGAAGGCGCTACGCTCGATGCCTCGTACCGCGTCGACAGGATCGATCCGCCGACGCTGTGGCTGACCCATCTACCCAGTGGCAGGCCGCAGAGCCTGGCGATCGGAGACATGCCTTGAACTGCCCGGCCGCGCTGCGGCGCCTGTCCTTGCTGACCCTGCTGACCCTGCTCGTTCTGATGGGGGGTTGTGCCGCGCAATCGGCCTTTCGCGAAGGGCGGTCGTTGATGGCCGAGGGACGACTCGGCGACGCGATCGCCAAATTCGAGCAGGCGGCTCGGCTCGACCCGCGGTCGGCCGAATACCGCATCGCCTGGGACCGCGCGCGCGACCGCCTGGTCGCCGAGCGCCTGGCGGCGGCCGAGCGGGCGCTGGAACGGGGCGAGCTGCCGGCCGCCGAGGCCGTCTACCGCAGCGTGCTGGCCGACGGCGGCGCCAACGAGCGTGCACTCGGTGGCCTGCGCCAGATCGATGCGCGCCGCCGCTGGGCGCGATCGCTCGAGGATGCCGAAGGCGCCGCCGCCCGCAAGGACTGGGAGCTGGTGCGCACGCACGCCCGCGCGGTCCTGATCGAGAACCCGCGCCAGCCACGTGCCGTCGAACTGCTGGCGCAGGCCGACGCCGCCGGCAGCGCCGCCTCCCCTGCACCCAGGGCGCTGGACGAGGCCTACCGCAAGCCGATCTCGATCGAGTTTCGCGACACGCCGCTGAAGACCGTCTTCGAGGTCATCTCGCGCTCGTCGGGACTGAATTTCGTCTTCGACAAGGACGTGCGCATCGACCAGCGCACCTCGGTCTATCTGCGCAACAGCAGCACCGAACTGGTGGTCACCACCATCCTGCTGGCCAACCAGCTCGAGCAGCGGGTGATCAACGCCAATACCGTGCTGGTCTACCCCGCCGCGGCGGCCAAGCAGAAGGACTACCAGCCCCTGGTGGTGCGCAGCTTCTTCCTCGCCAACGCCGACGCCAAGGCGGTGGCGGCCACGCTCAAGCAGCTGCTCAAGGTGCGCGAGGCGACGGTCGACGAACGGCTCAACCTCGTGATCGTGCGCGACTCGGTCGAGACCGTACGGCTGGCCGAGAAGGTAGTGGCGCTGCACGACGTGCCCGAGGCCGAGGTGATGCTCGAGGTCGAGATCCTCGAGGTCAAGCGCACGCGGCTGCTGGACCTGGGCGTGCGCTGGCCCGACCAGCTGAGCCTGGCGCCGCTGGCCTCGACAGCCGGCGCCGCGCTGACGTTGAACGAGCTGCGCAACCTCAACAGCAGCACCATCGGCGCCACGCTGGGCTCGGCGTCGATCCATGCCCGCAACCTCGACACCGACGCCAACATCCTGGCCAACCCGCGCATCCGTGCCCGCAACCGCGAGAAGGCCAGGATCCACATCGGCGAGCGGGTGCCCAACATCACGAGCACGGCCACCTCGACCGGCTTCGTCACCGAATCGGTGAACTATGTCGACGTGGGCCTGAAGCTCGACGTCGAGCCCACCATCCACCTCGACAACGAGGTCGCCATCAAGGTGTCGCTGGAGGTGAGCAACATCATCAACCAGGTGCAGACGCGCTCGGGCACCCTGGCCTACCAGATCGGCACCCGTTCCGCCACGTCCGTGCTTCGGCTCAAGGACGGCGAAAACCAGGTGCTGGCCGGCCTGATCAGCGACGAGGACCGGCGCACGGCCAACAAGGTGCCGGGCCTGGGCGAGGTGCCGCTGCTCGGGCGCCTGTTCGGCAACCAGGCCGACGACAGCAGCAAGACCGAGATCGTGCTGTCGATCACCCCCCGCGTGGTGCGCAACGTGCAGCGCCCGGCGGCCGCGCTGATGGAATTCGAGTCGGGCACCGAAAGCGGCGTCGGCGGTCGTGGTGCAGCGGCGGCCCCCTCGCCCTTCCCGCGCGCGCCCGCGCCCGGGCCGGCGCCGACGCCGGGACGGCCGGCGGCATCGACGCCGTCGACCCCGCCCGCCGCCACCGGCGCCACCACCAGCGCCTCGGCCGGCACCCCCACGCTGGCCGCCGCCCCGCTGACGGGCACGCAGCTGGCCGGCGTGTCGACGCGCTTGGCCGGGCCGGTCGAGTCGCGCCCCGGGCAGCTGGTCACGCTGCAACTGCTGGCCAGCACCGACCAGCCGGTGACGTCGGTGCAGGCCCTGCTGGGCTTCGACCCCACGGAGCTGCAGCTGGTGAATGCGACCGAAGGCGACTTCCTGCGTCAAGGTGGCGCGGCGACGACTTTCTCCAGCCAGTCCAGCACCCCCGGACGGCTGCTGGTCAACGCAGCCCGCACCGGCGCCGTCGGCGGCGCCCAGGCCGAGGGCGTGCTGCTGACGCTGAACCTTCGACCGCTGCGTGTGACGAACAACCCGGCGCGGGTGGAGCTGCTGCAACTGGCCCCGACCGGCCTGAATGGCGTGGCCCTGGGGGGGCAGGCGCTGCCGGTGCACCTGATCCGCATCCTGCCATGAGCCTCGGTCGACGCTCGGGCTTCACGCTGATCGAGCTGCTGGTGACGCTGGCGATCCTGGCGGTGCTGGCGACGCAGGTGGTGCCGCTGGCGCAGGTGCAGGCGCAACGGCTGAAGGAACAGGAATTGCGGCTGCAGTTGCGCGAGATCCGCCAGGCCCTCGATGCCTACAAGCGGGCCAGCGACGAGGGCCGCATCCGCCGCAGCCTGGGCGCCAGCGGCTACCCGCCCACCCTGGCGGCGCTGGCCGAGGGCGTGGAGGATCAACGCAGCCCGGACCGGCGCCGCATCTATTTCCTGCGCCGGGTGCCGCGTGACCCCTTGCATGCCGACCCCGCGACACCCGACGCCGACACCTGGGGCCTGCGCAGCTACGCCAGCGAGCCCGATGCGCCGCAAGCCGGTGACGACGTCTACGACGTCCATTCGCGCTCGCCGCTGACGGGGCTGAACGGCGTGCCCTACCGGCGATGGTGACGGCAGCCACCGGCCGCGTGCGCGGCTTCACGCTGATCGAGCTGCTGGTCGTGCTGGCCATCGTGGCGGTGCTGCTGTCGCTGGCGCTGCCGCGCTACCTGGGCCGCGTCGAACAGGCGCGCGAGGCCGTGCTGCTGGAGAACCTGCGCACCACGCGCATGGTGATCGGGCAGTTCTACGGCGACACCGGACGCTACCCCGAGAGCCTGGACGAACTGGTCGAGCGCAAATACCTGGCGGCCCTGCCCTACGACCCGATCACCGAATCGAGCAGCACCTGGACCCTGCTGCCCGTGCCCGAAGGCTACCGGGGAGCGATCTACGACCTGCGCAGCGGGGCCGACGGCAGCGGCCACGACGGCAAGCCCTATGCCCAGTGGTGAGCATGCCGGCGCCCGGCGCTGCCAGGCCGGCTTTGCCTACCTGTTGCTGCTGGGGCTGGTGGTGGTGATCGGCGTCGCCGCCAGCGGCGCCCTGATGCTGGGGCACCACCTGTCGCGCCGGCAGGCCGAGCAGGCCCTGCTCGCGACGGGGCATGAATTCGAGCTCGCGTTGCGCAGCTTTGCGGCCGCTGCACCGGGCAACGCCGCGCGGCCGCGCGAGTTGCAGAACCTGCTGCGCGACCCGCGCGTGGCCGGTGTGCGCCGGCACCTGCGCGCGATTCGCGCCGATCCGCTCACGGGCAGGGCCGAATGGGGCCTGATCCGCGACAGCCAGGGTGGCATCGTGGCCGTCTACAGCCTCGCGCCCGGCATGCCGATCAAGCGCACCGGCTTCGACGCCTCGCAGGCCTGGTTCGAGGACGCCTCCAGCTACGCCGACTGGCGCTTCTCGGCCGTCGCGCAACCGCCGCGGCCGCAGGCAGGCGCCTCGCGCGGCCGCTGAGGCTGCGCGGCGGCTGTCTGCCGATGCCGCGTCACGCCGCCTGCCGGCGGCGACCGGCTTTCGGCGGGACGGGCGCCGCCGGTGCCAGCGCCAGCAGCTGCTGGAAGCTGTCGCGCAGACACTGCGCGAAGCGCTCGGGGTCGGGCATCAGCTCGCGGCAGCTGGTGGGCGAGATGACGATGCGGCCGTCGTAACTGGTCACCGCGAAGGCCAGCCCGAGGCCGTCGCTGATCGGCAGCATGGCGGAAAAATAGGTCATGCGCGCACCGCACAGGAACAGCGGCCCCGGCGGCCCGGGCACATGGGTGATGCTGCAGGCGGCCAGCGGCGTGCGTTCGCCGGCCAGTGCGCGCGCCAGCACCTTCGCGGTGCGCGCCAGCACGGTGGCGCCGGGGCGCGGCGCGTCGGCGGCCGCGGCAGCGGCGTCGCCGGACCCCGAGGTCTGCGCATGGATCAGGCGCAGCCGCTGCACCGGGTCGTCGATGTCGGTGGCCAGCGACACGCGCAGCCAGGGGCGGGCCTGGCCGTCGCTGTCGCTGCCGCGCGTCGGCGGCGGCGACGGCGCCAGCGCATACAGGCTGTGCGCCGGTCGTTCGTCGTATTCGTCGAGGTAGCGCTGCAGCGCACCGCCGCACACGGCCAGCACGGCGTCGTGCACGGTGGCGCCGCGCACCAGGCGGCGGATGCGCTCGAATTCGTCGACGCCGAAGCGCCGCGTCTCGAAGACGCGGTGCGGCGACACCACGGCGTTGAAGCGCACCAGCGGCATCTGCGCGCCGGCCAGCAGCACGTCGCCAGCCAGTGACAGGCGGGTGGGCGTGAGCTTGCGCAGCCGCTGCGACAGCGGGCCGGCCAGGCGGCGCGGCGCCACCAGGTGGCGCAGCACGCCGCGCGCCACCAGCGGCAGCACGGCCGGCCGCGATTCGGCAAACCAGGGCGCGGCCGGCGGTGGCGCCGCCACGCCCGGCGACGGGTCGTGCAGCCGCGCGGTGAGCTCGCCGTCGTGCTCGAAATCCAGCGCCGCGTGGTGCGTCTTGGTCAGCAGCGCGAAGCTGCCCTCGGGCAGGTCGAGAAAGCTGTCCAGCCCCTCGATGACATAGATCTCCCACAGCGGCCGGTTGAGGTCGAACGGGCGCGCATGGATGCGCGAGACCTGGATGCAGAACTGCCGCCAGTCGCCCGGCTTGGGCAGTGCGATGTGGCGCACGTGGTATTCGAGGTCGAAGTGCTCGTCGTCGACCCAGTACGGCCGGTCCAGCCCCAGCGGCAGCTGCATCAGCTTGCGGCGGAACACGGGCGAGGCGCCGAGCCGGCTCTCGATGTGCGCGAGGATGGTCTTGAAGCGCACCTTGCCGGCCGGCGCGGTGCTCTGGTCGTAGATGTGCAGCAGCGACACATTGGCATTGGCATGCGCGCTGTCGCTGGCCAGGAAGGCGGCGTCGGACGGGGAGAGTTGTTGCATGGACATGGGCTCCGGATGTTCAGCGCACGCGCACGGCCACGCCGTCCTGCACCTCGGCGCCAGGGTAGACGATGACGCGCGTGCCCTCGGCCAGGCCGTCGGCGACCCAGGCCTCGCTGCCGTTGCGCGCCTTCAGCTGCACGGTCTGCAGCCGCGCCCGCCGGCCGTCGACGACAAAGACGCCATGGCCCTGCGCCGGTGCCGGCAGCGGGAAGACCGCGCCCACCGGCACCTTCAGCACCGTCGGCTCGCTGCGGGTGACGATGCGCACGCCCACGCGGTAGCCGTCGCCGAGCGCCGACCAGGTCTCGCGCGGGCTGTCGATGTCGATGATCACGTTGACGCGCTGCTCCTCCACGCCCAGCGCCGAGACCTTGGTGAAGGCCGCCGGTTCGACGCGGCGCACGCGGCCGTCCAGCACCACCGGCCCGCCCCAGCGTTCGATGCGCACCGCGCTGCCGGGCCGCGCCTGCAGCGCATCGGCGGTCAGCAGCTCGGCCACCACCTCCAGCCGGGCCACGTCGCCGATCTCCAGCAGCGGGGCGCCCAGCGCCACCGTGCCTTCGCTCGTGTGGTGCAGCTTCAGCACGCGGCCGGCCACCGGCGACCGCAGCTCGAAGACGGCGCCGCTGCTGCTGACGGCGCCGCGCGAGACGCCCAGCGCCGCCTTCGACAGCTGCAACTCGTGGCGGGCCACCTGTTCGCCGGCCACGGCGGCTTCCAGGTCCTTCTGCGCGCCCTGCACCGCCAGCCGGTCGCCGGTCAGCTTGGTGGGCGAGACGAAGCCCTGCTGCGCCAGCTGCTCGCTGCGCTGCAGGTCGTCGCGCGCGCGATCGAGCGCCACGCGCGCCGCCTCCATGCGCTTGTGCGCCTGCTGCAGCGCGGCTTCGGTGGCGGCCACGCGCGCCGTCTGCTCGCGCTGGCTGCGCTCGTCCAGCAGCGGCGTCAGCACCGGCTGCAGCCGCGCCACCACGTCGCCGGCCCTGACCGCGTCGCCCTCGCGCAGCGCGATGCGCGCCAGCCGCGCCGCCAGCGGCGCCGACACCACGTAGCGGTCGGCCAGCCGCGTGCGCGCATCCTCGTCGACCGTGGTCTCGAAGGGCCCCGTCATGGCGGCAGCCACCTCCACCTCGACCGGCCGCGGGGCGAAGGCCCAGGCCACCAGCCCCAGCAGGGCCGCGGTGACAACGGCACCGGTGATCAGCGTCGAACGTTTCATGTCTGCGACTTCACTCTCTCGTCTTCAGGGCCGCCACCATGTCCAGGCGGTCGATGCGCCGGCGCACCACCAGCGCGCTGCCGATCGCCGCCACCACCACCGCCAGCGCGGCCCACAGGTAGGTCGGCGGCCGGATGACCACCGGAAATTCGAACTGGTCGCTGGCCAGTGCGCCCGCCAGCGTGTGCACCAGGCCCCAGCCCAGCAGCATGCCCAGCGGCAGCGCGACGGCGATCGACAGCGCCATCTCGCCCAGCAGCACCGCCGACACCTCGCCGCGCGTGAAGCCGAGCACGCGCAGGCTCGCCAGCTCCCAGGTGCGCTCGGCGAGCGCGATGCGCGCATTGTTGTAGACCACGCCGACCGCGATCACCACCGCAAAGGCGGTCAGCACCGTGCTCATGATGCGGATGTTGCGCGCGCTCACCTCCTGCATGTTGCGCAGCATGCTGGCCTTGCTGAAGGCGCCGGCCACCCGGGGCATGGCGCGCGTGGCGTCGAGCAGCGCATCCTCGGCGCCGGGGTCCAGCGCCAGCACGAAGCCGTTGGCGATGTCGCCCTCGCCCAGCGCGCGGTTGAGCGCCTCGCGCCGCATGTAGGCATTCAGGCCCATCATCTCGGGGATCACGCGCTCGACCAGCAACTCGAGCGTGCGCGTGCGGCCCTCCAGCACCTCGGCCTGCACGCGGTCGCCCACGCGCAGGCCCAGCTTGTGCGCCAGGCGGTCGGTCATCACCAGGCCGTCGCCGGTGAGCGGCAGCACCTGGTTGTGCAGGTCGACCACGCGGTAGAGCTCGGCGGCGGTGGCATAACCGCGGATCTGCACGCGCTCCTTGCGGTGGCCGTTGACGAAATTGACGAGCACGAAACGCGTCGACTCGGCCGCCTTCACCCCCGGCAGGCGCAGCAGTTCGGCACGGCCGCGCTCGGCCATGGGCTCGAAGGTCCAGACGGCGACGTCGTTGCGCATGGCGCGGTTGAACTGGCTGTCGACGATGTAGTCGATGGCATCGCGGAAGAAGTTGCCCAGGATGACGATGGCCACCGCCGCGGCCACGCCGGTGACCGACAGCAGCGTGCGCCAGGGCCTGCGCTCGACCTGGCGCAGGATCATGCGCAGCGTGGTGTTGACGCGCGTGAAGCCCAGCCGCTCGATCACCGTGCGCCGGTAGTGGCCGGGCGCCGGCGGGCGCATGGCCTCGGCCGGCGTCAGCCGCACGGTGGCCAGGATGGCATTGAGCGTGCCCGCCACCGCGGTGGCCAGCGTGAGGCCGACCGCGGTGATCACCAGCGAGGGCTCCAGCCGGTGCTCGAAGGCCGGGAAGCGGAAGAATTCGCCATACAGCCCGGTCAGCATCAGCCCCAGCTGCTTGCCCAGCACCAGCCCCAGCAGCGCACCGACGGCCACGATGACCAGCACCAGCGCCAGGTAATGCGCGCCGATGGTGCGGTTGGCATAACCCAGCGCCTTCAGCGCCGCGATCTGCTCGCGCTGCGTGGCCACCAGGCGCGACACCACCACGTTGAGCAGGAAGGCCGCCACGCCGAGGAAGATGCCGGGCAGCATCGTGCCCAGCACCTGCTGCTCCTTGATCTCGTTGTCGAGCATGGCGTGCGAGGTCTGCTGGTCGCGCCCGTTCACCTCGCGCGCGCCGAAGGGTGCCAGCAGCGCCTGCACGCCGGCGATGGCCGCGCGCTCGTCAGCGCCCGGCGCCAGCTTGATGGCCACGTGGTTGAAGGCGCCCTCCATGTCGTAGGCGGCGGCCAGCGCCTCGTGGTCGACCCAGAAGATGCCGAAGCCGCGCTGGTCGGGCATGCCCCAGAGGCCGGCGAAGATATATTCGGGCGACAGCGCCACGCCGGCGATGGCCAGTGTGCGCTGGCGGCCATTGACCAGTGCCTGCAGCCGCGCGCCGGGGCGCAGGCCATGCGCGGTGGCGAAGGATTCCGACACCCACGCGGGCAGCGCGCCGTCGGCCAGCGGCCGGCCCGGCGAACCCGAGGCATCGGCCGGCACGCCGCTGCGCAGCGTGATGCGGTTCAGGCGCGGCGGCTGGCGCGCGTCGATGCCGATCAGCTGGCCGATCACCGGGTCGCTGCGGTCGGCAAAGCTCACGCGCACCGTAGCCTGCACGCTGGTCTGCACGTCGGCCACGCCGGGCACGGCGCGCAGGTTGTGCTGCAGCGCCAGCGGCGCCCGCTTGAGCGCCGCGAAGAGGTCGGCGAAGCGCCCCTCGGCATAGAAGCGGTCGCGCGCCAGCGCCAGCGAATCCACCGCCGACAAGGTGGTGAGAAAGCCGCCGACGCCGCTGGCCACCACCAGCGCGATGGTCAGCGCCTGGCTCCACATCAGGCGCAGGTCGCGCCAGAGCTTGCGGTTCAGCGCGCGCATCGCATCACCACACCAGCTCCGACGGCGAGACCTTGTGCGCGTTGGCCGTCACGCGCTGGATGCGGCCGTCGCCGAGCACGATGACGCGGTCGGCCATGGCGGCGATGGCGGCGTTGTGCGTGATCACCACCGCGGTCGTGCCCAGTTCGCGGTTGATGCGCGCGATCGCTTCCAGCACCAGCTTGCCGGTCTGCACGTCGAGCGCGCCGGTGGGCTCGTCGCACAGCAGCACATCGGGCCGCTTGACGATGGCGCGCGCGATCGCCACGCGCTGCTGCTCGCCGCCCGAGAGCTGCGCCGGAAAGTGGTCGCGCCGCTCGCTCAGGCCGACCATGCCGATGGCCTCGTCGATGTCCATCGGGGCGCTGGCGATGTCGGTCACCAGCTGCACGTTCTCGCGCACCGTCAGGCTGGGGATGAGGTTGTAGAACTGGAAGACGAAGCCGACATGCTCGCGCCGGTAGGTGGTGAGTTCGGCCTCGCCGGCACCGGTCAGGCGATGGTCGCCGAAGCTCACCTCGCCGCTGCTGGGCACGTCCAGCCCGCCCAGGATATTGAGCAGCGTGCTCTTGCCGCTGCCCGAGGCCCCCAGCAGCACGACAAATTCGCCGCGCCGCACCGCCAGCGAGACATCGCGCAGCGCCACCACCTCGACATCGCCGGTGCGGTAGATCTTGGTCAGGCCCTGGGCGCTGAAGACGATGTCGTCCGGCATCGGTCGATTGTCGGGTTGACCCGCAGCTTGCACTTGATGGCACTCAAGCAGCGGCGTTCAAGCGCGATCGCCGTCACCGGCGTCGCCGCCATATTCGGTGCGGAAGCTGCCGGCCCGCAGGCCCTGCTGTTGCAGCCAGCGCACCATCACCGCCTCGTAGCCATGGGTGACGATGACCCGCTCGGCGCCGGTGGCGGCGATGGCGGCCTGCAGCCCGGGCCAGTCGGCATGGTCGCTGAGCACGAAGCCGCGGTCCACGCCCTGGCGGCGGCGCGCACCGCGCAGCTGCATCCAGCCGCTGGCAAAGGCATCGCTGCCCTCGCCCAGCGCCTGCGCCCAGGCGCCGCCGGCCGCCGCCGGCGGGGCGATCACGAGCGCGCGCTTCAGCAGCGCCTTGTCCTTCACGTCGGCCAGGCGCAGCGTCGGCGGCAGCGCCACGCCTTCGGCACGGTAGGCGGCATTGATCGCCTCGACGCTGTCGTGCACGACGAGGGGGCCGATGGTCGCATCCACGCCGGCCAGCAGCCGCTGTGCCTTGCCGAAGCTGTAGGCCAGCAGCAGGCTGCTGCGCCCGGCGTCGGCATTGGCACGCCACCAGTGATTTACCTGCGCCAGCACCTCGCGCTGCGGCCGCCAGCGGTAGACGGGCAGGCCGAAGGTCGATTCGGTGATGAAGCAGTGGCAGCGCACCGGCTCGAAGGGCGCGCAGGTGGCGTTGTGGTCGCCGGCGTGGCCGCTGAGAAAATAGTCGCCCGAGGCCACCCACACCTGGCCGCGGTGTTCCAGCCTCACCTGGGCCGAGCCCAGCACATGGCCGGCCGGGTGCAGGCTGACGCGCACGCCGCCCACGTCCACCCCCTCGCCATAGGCCAGTGGCTGCAGCGTGATGTCGCCCAGGCGCGCGCGCAGCACACCGGCGCCGGCCGCACTGGCCAGGTAGGCGCCATGGCCGCGCCGGGCGTGGTCGGCATGGGCATGGGTGATGACGGCGCGCGCCACCGGCCGCCAGGGGTCGATGTGGAAGTCGCCGGCCGGGCAGTACAGGCCTTCGGGGCCTTGCACGACGAGGTCGCCGTCCGCGTTGGCGTGGGCATGCATGATCGGCTGCAAGCTTAGCGTCGGCCGCGCGCCGGATACTTCGCAGCCATGAGCGCCCTGCCGTCCCCGCCCCTGCTGGACGATCCGATGCCGCCCTGGCGGCTGTGGCTGGACCCGCGCGGCCGCATCGGCCGCGCCACGTTCTGGCTGCACGGCGTCATCGGCCTGCTGGGCATGGCGCTGCTGCTGCGCGCGCTGCTCGACATCGCCCGCTGGCCGCAGGACGAGGTCGACCAGTGGGTCGGCCTGTTGCTGACCTGGCCGCTGCTGGCGATCTCGGCCAAGCGCTGGCACGACCGCGACCGCTCGGGCTGGTGGGTGCTGGTGCTGCTGCTGCCGGTGGTGGGTGTGCTGTGGTTGCTGGCCGACAACGGTCTCGTGCGCGGCACGCGCGGACCCAACCGCTTCGGGCCGCCGCCGGCCTCCGCAGGCCCTGCTCCAGACTGAGACAGGCCGAGGGTTTTTTCGGCCTTGGCAGTCGACACGGCGGCAGGTTTGATCGGCCCCCATGATGCGAAACCTTGCCCTTGCCGCACGGCTGGCCTGTGCGGCAGCGGTGGCGGTGCCCGGCGCGGCCGGGGCCCAGACCGCCGCCAGCCCGACCGAGGAAACCGTCGTCGTCACCGGCTCGGTGACGCAGCGCCGGATCGACGAAGCGCCCTATGCCATCAGCGCCATCGGGCGCGACACGCTGCGGGCCTCCGGCGCCATGATCAACCTCAGCGAGGCGCTGGTCCGCGTGCCCGGGCTGGTGGTCAACAACCGCTCGAATTTTGCGCAGGACCTGCAGATCGGCTCGCGCGGCTTCGGTGCGCGCGCCACCTTCGGGGTGCGCGGCGTGCGGCTGTATGCCGACGGCATTCCGGCCAGCGGGCCCGACGGCCAGGGCCAGGTGTCGCATTTCGACATCGCCGGCGCGCAGCGCGTGGAGGTGCTGCGCGGGCCCTTCTCGGCGCTGTACGGCAACGCCTCGGGCGGCGTGATCTCGATCTTCAGCGCACCGGTGACGCGCCGCGAATGGGAAGTCGCCGGCGATGTCGGCAGCTTCGGCCTGCGCCAGGGCCGGGCCACGCTGGCCACGCCGCTGCCCGGCGGCTTCGACCTGCGCGCCAGCCTGTCGGCGGCCACGACCGACGGTTTTCGGCCGCAGAGCGCGGCCGACAAGCGCCAGGCGGCCGCGCGGCTGCGCTGGCAGGGCGAGCGCGACAGCCTCGTGCTCACCGTCAACCACCTCGACCAGCCCGCGCTCGACCCGCTCGGGCTGACGCAGGCGCAGTTTGCGCTCGGCCCGCGGCAGACGGCGCAGGTGGCGATCGACTTCAACACCCGCAAGGAACAGACGCAGAGCCAGCTCGGGCTGCACTGGCGCCATGCCTTCGACGCCGGCGCCCTGCGCGAATTCACGCTCGCCGGCTACGGCGGCACGCGCGCCATCACGCAGTGGCTGGCCATCCCCGCCGGCACGCAGGGCAACCCGCGCCACGGCGGCGGCGTGGTCGACTTCGACCGCCGCTACGAGGGCGTGGAGGCGCGGCTGCGCTGGGCCTGGCCGGGCCTGGACCTGAGCGCCGGCGTGGCCGTCGACCGCCAGCACGACGATCGGCGCGGCTACGAGAATTTCACCGGCAGCGGCGCCGGCCAGGTGCTGGGCACGATCGGCCGCCTGCGCCGCGACGAGGTCAACCGCGCCGAGACGCGCGACGCCTTCGCCCAGGCCGACTGGGCGCTGGCGCCGACGCTGGTGCTCAGCGCCGGCGTGCGCGGCGGGCGCGTCGACCTCGAGTCGCGCGACGCCTACCTCGGCAATGGCGACGATTCCGGTGCGGTCGGGCACGACTATCTCAACCCGGTGGCCGGCGTGCGCTGGCAGGTCACGCCGCAGTGGCAGCTGCACGCCAGCGTGGCGCGGGGCTTCGAGTCGCCCACGCTGGGCGAGCTGGCCTACCGTGCCGACGGCACCGGCGGCTTCAATACCGCGCTCGAGCCGCAGACCAGCCGCCAGGCCGAGGTCGGCCTGCGCTGGCGCCAGGGCGGGCTGCGGCTGGACGCCACCGCCTTCGAGGTGCGCACGTCCGACGAGATCGGCGTCGCCACCAATGCCGGCGGTCGCTCGGCCTTCCAGAATGTCGGCCGCACCGAGCGGCGCGGCGTCGAGCTGGCGCTGCAGGCGGCGCTGTCGTCGGCCTGGCAGCTGCAGCTGGCGGCCAGCACGCTGTCGGCCACCTACCGCGACGGCTTCCTGGCCTGCGCCGGCATCCCCTGCAGCGCGCCGACGGTGCCGGTGCCGGCCGGCAACCGCATCGCCGGCGCGCCGCGCAGCACGGCCTTCGCCGAACTGGCCTGGCACGGCGGCGCCTTCGGCACCTGGGGCCTGGAATGGCGCGCGGTGGGGTCGATGTCCGCCAATGACCGCAACAGCGCCGACGCCGCCGTGCCCGGCTACGCCGTGGGCGCGCTGCGCTGGAGCAAGGCCTACCCGCTGGGGCCCGCCGGCGCGCGCTGGGAATGGCTGCTGCGGGTGGACAACGTGACCGACCGCCACCACGCGGCCAGCGTCATCGTCAACGACGCCAACGGCCGCTTCTTCGAGCCCGGCGCCCCGCGCAGCGTGCTGCTGGCGCTGCGCGTGGTGGGCGGATTCTGATGGCGCCACCAGGAGCCACCGCGATGCCCACCCTGCCCTTGCTGCGCCGCCTGCCGGCGGCCCTGCTGCTGGCCGCTGCGGCGCTGGCCGCGCAAGGCCAGGCGATCAAGCCCGCCGCCGACGACCCCTACCAGTCGCTGCCCTGGCTCGACATGCGCGCGGCGCACCTCGACCAGCGCCCGCTGCGCTTCGACCCCCGCGTGCAGGTGCAGGGCCCGGCCTTCGCCGAAGACCCGATGAACGTGCCCATCACCGTGCGCGTCGACCCGGCGCTGGGCACGGTGGAAAAGATCGTCGTGCTGGTGGACCGCAACCCGATCCGCCGCGTGCTCGAATACTGGCCGCTGCAGGCGCTGCCGGCGCTGTCGTTTCGCTTCAAGCTCGAGCAGGCGTCGCCGGTGCGCGCGGCCGTGCTCACGCGCGCCGGGCAGTGGCACGTGGGCGGCACCTGGGTCGACTCCGCCGGCGGTGGCTGCACGGTGAGCGGCGCCACGCGCAAGGACGGCAGCTGGACGCAGACGCTGGGCGAGGTGAGCGGCCGCATGTTCTCGCGCGCGCCCGGCATGGACGGCGCCGCACGGCTGCGGCTGCAGGTCATGCATCCGATGGACACCGGCCTGGTGGCCGGCGTGCCGGCCTTCTACGTCAACCGCCTGTCGGTGCGCGACGGCAGCGGCCGCGAACTGGCGCGGCTGCAGGCCTTCGAGCCGGTGAGCGAGAACCCGGTGTTCTCGTTCGACTTCGCGCAGCCGCCCACCGGCGGCGTCACCGTCACCGGTGCCGACAACAACGGCAACCGCATCGCGAGCCAGCTGCCGTGATGCGCCAGGCCGTGCGGGCGGTCGTCGCCGGAATGCTGTCGCTGGCCATCGCCGGCCTGGCCGGTGCGGCCGCGCCGCGCGCCGATGCCGCCAAGCTCGACTACCGGCTGCAGGCGCGCGCGCTCGCACCGGGGGTGTGGGTGGTCGAGGGCGACAACGCCGACTTCACGCCGGCCAACGGCTGCAACATCATCAATACCGGCTTCATCGCCACCGGCGACGGCGTGCTGGTGATCAATACCGGGCCCAGCCGCCGCTACGGCGAGCAGTTGCGCGCGCTCATCGCGCGCACCACGCCCGAGCCGGTGCGGCAGGTGCTGCACCTCAACCTGCACCCCGACTATTTTCTCGGCAACCAGGCCTTTGCCGATGTGCCGCGGCTGGCCACGCCCGCCACGCGCGCCGGCATCGTGCGCGAGGCGGCAGGCTACGAGACCAACCTGTACCGCCTGTGCGGCGACTGGATGAAGGGCACCGAGACCCTGGCCCCCGACCGCGACCTGGCGCCGCCGGCCGATGGCCGCTGGCGCATCGGCGAGCGCGAGTTCGAACTGCTCGAACTGCAGGGGCATACCGGCTCCGACCTCGTGCTGCTGGACCGCCGCAGCGGCGTGGCCTTCGTCGGCGGCCTGGTCTTCGCGCAGCGCGTGCCGACCACGCCGCATGCGCAGGTGCAAGCCTGGCTGGGCAGCCTGGACCGATTGCAGGCGCTGCCCGCGGCCACCGTGGTGCCCAGCCACGGCCCGGTGCATGCCGACGGCAGCGGGCTGGTGGGTACGCGCCGTTTTCTGCAGTGGCTGGACCGCAGCTTCACCGACTGGGCGGTGCAGGGCCTGGAGATGAACGAGGTGCTGCGGGCGCCGGTGCCGCCCGAATTCCGCGCCTGGGCGGCGTTCGACACCGAATATGTGCGCAACGTCGCGCACCTGTACCCGCGCTACGAGCGCGCGGTGATGCAGCGCGCGGCGCCGGTGCGGCGCTGAACAGGCCCGCTGCTCAACAACGGAGCAGGTCCCCGGGTTAGCCCGGTGGTTTCTCCCGGCCGGCAAAGGGTTAACTTTCGGCCCGCTTGCACCGGCCAGGCGTTCTTGATCTCGCCGGCCGCGATGCCGCACACCAACCCCAAGCCCATCCCGTAGACAGGAGACACCCCATGCGGAAAAACCTCTCGAGCCTGCTGGTCGCCGCCGCGCTGGCGGCGACCGCTGCCCAGGCCAAGGTCACCGACCAGATGATCGAGAACGACGCCAGGACGCCCGGGGACGTGCTCAGCTGGGGCATCGGCCAGGACGGCCAGCGCTATTCGCCGCTCAAGCAGATCAATGCCGGCACCATCGGCCGGCTGGTGCCGGTGTGGAGCTTCTCCTTCGGCGGCGAGAAGCAGCGCGGCCAGGAAACGCAGCCGCTGATCCACGACGGCAAGATGTTCGTCACCGCGTCGTATTCGCGCATCTTCGCGCTCGACGCCAGGACCGGCGCCAAGCTCTGGAAATACGAGCACCGCCTGCCCGACGGCATCATGCCCTGCTGCGACGTCATCAACCGCGGCGCCGCGCTCTACGACGACCTGGTCATCTTCGCCACGCTCGACGCCCAGCTGGTGGCGCTGAAGCAGGATTCCGGCGAGGTGGTCTGGAAGGAGAAGATCGACGACTATGCCGCCGGCTACAGCGCCACCGCCGCGCCGCTGATTGCCGAGGGTCTGCTGCTGACCGGCGTGTCGGGCGGCGAATTCGGCGTCGTCGGCCGCGTCGAGGCGCGCGACCCCCGGACCGGCCAGCTGGTCTGGATCCGCCCGGTGGTCGAAGGCCACATGGGCAAGAAGTTCGACAAGGCGGGCAATGCCAGCGACAACGGCGTCTCGGGCACGCCGGGCAAGACCTGGCCGGGCGACCTGTGGAAGACCGGCGGCGCGGCCACCTGGCTGGGCGGCTCCTACAACAAGAAGACCGGCCTGGCCTATTTCGGCACCGGCAACCCCTCGCCCTGGAACAGCCACCTGCGCAAGGGGGACAACCTCTTCTCCACCAGCACGGTGGCCATCGACGTCAAGACCGGGCAGATCGCCTGGCACTACCAGAACACCCCCAACGACGGCTGGGACTACGACGGCGTCAATGAATTCATCACCTACGAGGACGGCGGCCGCGTGCTCGGCGGCAAGGCCGACCGCAACGGCTTCTTCTACGTCAACGACGCCAAGACCGGCCAGCTGGTCAATGCCTTCCCCTTCGTCAAGAAGATCACCTGGGCCACCGGCATCGACCTGAAGACCGGGCGCCCGAATTTCGTGCCCGAGAACCGCCCCGGCGACCCCACCGCCGGCGCCGACGGCAAGAAGGGCAGCGTGGTCTTCGCCGCACCGTCGTTCCTGGGCGGCAAGAACCAGATGCCGATGGCCTATTCGCCCGACACCCGGCTGTTCTACGTGCCGGCCAACGAATGGGGCATGGAGATCTGGAACGAGCCCGTGACCTACAAGAAGGGCGCGGCCTACCTGGGTGCCGGCTTCACCATCAAGACGCTGTCCGACGGCCCCATCGGCGCGCTGCGCGCCATCGACCCCAAGACCGGCAAGATCGTCTGGGAAGCCCCCAACAATGCGCCGCTGTGGGGCGGCGTGCTGACCACCGGCGGCAACCTGGTGTTCTGGGGCACGCCCGAAGGCTTCCTGCAGGCCGCCGATGCCAAGACCGGCAAGATCGTCTGGAAGTTCCAGACCGGCTCCGGCGTCGTCGCGCCCCCGGTCACCTGGGAAGACAAGGGCGAGCAGTACATCGCCGTGGCCTCGGGCTGGGGCGGCGCGGTGCCGCTGTGGGGCGGCGACGTGGCCAAGAAGGTCAACTACCTCGAGCAGGGCGGCTCGATCTGGGTGTTCAAGCTGCTGAAGTGAGCGGCGGCGCCCGAGCGCCGACGACCACCAGACAAGGGGGTTGCCGCGAGGCAACCCCCTTGTCGTTGCAGGGCGCGCCACGGCGCGCCGGGCCTCAAGGCTTGCGCGCCAGCCCCAGCCGTTCCACCGCCACGCGCTCGGCGGCATGGGCCGCGCGCATGCTGCGGCCATAGTCCTCGGGCCCCAGGTAGGCCAGGTCCTGGTCGTATTTCTGCAGCTCGGCCAGGTGCGCGGGGTCGTGGATGGCGGTGCGGAAGGCGTCGTGCAGCACGCGCACGACCTCGGGCGCCATGCCCGCCGGGCCGGCCAGACCGTAGGGCGACATCGCCACGATGCCGTGGCCGAGCTCCTTCAGCGTGGGCACGGCCGGCCAGCGGCGCGTGCGCCGGTCGCCGAAGGTGACCAGCAGCCGCAGCTGCCCGCCGTCGACGAAGGGCGCGAAGCCGTTGGAATTGACGCCCACCATCACCTGCCCCGAGCTGACGGCCAGCATCTGCTCGGACGTGCCCTTGTACGGCACGTGCACGTAGGTCAGGCCGCGGGCGCCGAACAGCTGGTCCATCACCAGGTGCGGCGTCGTGCCCACGCCGTTGGTCGACACCGTCAGGCGCCCGGGGTGGTTGCGGGCCCAGGCGAAGAGTTCGTCGAGCGAGCGCCAGTCGCTGCCCGCCGGCACGACGATGCCGAAGGTCACGCCGCTGATCTGCAGGATGGGCGTGGTGTCGCGGATCGGGTCCCAGCTGACCTTCTGGATCCACGGCGCACGGAATACCGGCTGCGGCATCTGCGCGATGGTGTAGCCGTCGGGGGCGGCCTGCTGCAGCACCGGCATCACCAGCGTGCCGCCGGCGCCCGAGCGGTTCTCGACCACCACCTTCTGGCCCAGCTGCTGGCCGGCCAGTTCGGCCAGCAGCCGCATCGTGAGGTCGGTGGCGCCGCCGGCCGGCCATGGCACCCACAGCGTGAGCGGCCGCTGTGGAAAACGATCGCCTTGCGCCAGGGTTGGCAGCGCCAGGCCGGCTGCGCCCGCGGCCAGCAGCCGCAGGGCCTGGCGGCGTCGGTGGCGCTGGTGGAGCCGTGCATCGACATGCGGGTTCATTGCCATGACATCAGGTCCAGGGTCAGCGTGCCGCCGACCAGAAAGGTGGAATGTGCCGGTTCCTCGCGCACCAGCTTGACGAGCCCGGGGCCGCGGCAGTACCACTCGGTGGTGGTCAGCGCCATGTCGCGCCAGCCCACCACCGGGTCGGCAAAGAGCCGCAGCACCGCCTGCCCGCGCACGCGCACGCAGCGCTCGAAGCGGCCGGCGCGCGATTCGACGGCATCGTCGAGCGACTCGATGACATAGTTCATCGGGATCACCGGGTGCGTGTGCCGGATCTCGGGCGGAAATTCCTGCCGCCGGCGCAGCAGGTAGGCGGTGGTCGTGCTCTGCCACTGGGTGCCCACGGCGATCGGCGCCTTCAGCACGTAGCGCGGCGGCACGTCGGCGCGCGGCTCCTCGTCGAGGTCGCTCTTGCTGGCGACGCGGAAGACGCCGCTGTCGTTGACGCGCAGGTACCAGTCGACGCCGTCGGCGCTGCGACGCCGCCAGGCCGGCTGGCCGTCGATGCTGGCCTCGCCTTCGGTGGTGAGCGTGCGCGTCTCGTGCTCGACGACCTGGTTCTCCCAGTCGGTGCGCACGTCGTAGACCCAGCGCCGCCCAGGCTCGAGCGGGAACAGCGAGGCCGGCAGCGAGGGCTCGCTGCAGGCACCCGCGAGCAGCGCTGCGGACAGCAGCACAGGCCATGCAGCGCGCTTCATTTTTCGGGCAGCTGCGGCAGCGGCAGGTCGCGGATCTTGACGTTCTGCTCGTCGCTGCCCGGGCGCAGCCACGAAAGGCCGCGCGGCCCGCGCCGGGGCTCGGCGGTGCCCATCTGCGCGATGCCCTGGCGCGCCTTCTTCATGCCTTCGTCGAGCAGCGCGTGCAGGTCCTTGCTGTAGGGCAGCTGGTAGGCGCGCGGGCGCGGCGCCGGCTTGCCGCCCTCGAGCGCATTGACCCACACGTAGAGTGCGCCGGGCCGCGTCCTGGTCGGCTCCTCGATCACCGCCGCCAGCAGCACGAAGCGCTCGGGCAGCGCATGCCGGCTCGGCCAGCCCCAGACGTCGTCGAAGGCGGTCTCGGCGAGAAAATACAGCGCGCTGACGCCGACCACCAGCAGCGCCTTGGCCCAGCGCGGCCAGTGCGAGGCCAGCAGCGCCAGCGCGGCCACGAAGGCCAGCGCCACGTAGACCCACAGCAGCGCATCGGTGCCGCTCATCTAGAGGCGCTCCACCAGCCGCTTGGCCAGCGTGTTGACGTTGCCGACGCCACCGTCGCGGTCGACGGTGAAGCGCGCGGCGGTGGCCTCGTCGCCCTTGCGCGCCACGGTCACGGTGCCGTAGTAGACGACCTCGGCACGCGGGTTGACCTTGACCACCGAGACGTTGACGTCGACCGGCTCGCCATTCCTGGTGTCGTAGTAGTGCACGTTGACGGTGTATTCGCCGGGCGCGAAGCCGCGGATCGTCACCACCTCCTGGTTGAGCGGGTTGACCACCTTCTGGCCGTTGATGACGATGGTGTCGTTGGACAGGCCGCGGTCGTCGCGGTCGAGGTGCATCATGCCGGCCTCGCGGGCACGGAACCACACCAGGTTGCCGCCCGGGTCCTGCACCCAGGTGTCGACGTCGTTGGGGTTGAGGTCGGGCCAGGTGACGGTGATGATGAATTCGGCCTTGGCGTCGATGACGCCGGTCCTGGCCTTCGGGTTCATCGCGATCAGCGCGATGGCAAACAGCATCACGAAGGCCAGCAGCGTGTTGAAGAGCAGGTCCGAGAACGGGTCCAGCTCGTCGAAGCGGCGCTTGCGCAGCACGGCCATCAGGCAGGCTCCGTCGGCGTGGCGGCGGGCGGCGCATCGGCCAGGATGTCGGCCGCCAGGCGGTCGGCCGTGCGGTCCAGCAGCAGCAGCTGCAGCCCCAGCCACAGGTTGGCCAGCAGTCCGACCAGCGTGGTGTAGAGCGCGATCGCCATGCCCTTGGTCATCTGGCGGATGAGGTTCTGCACCTGGTCGAGGTCGAAGCTGGGCATGGCGCCGATCTGCAGCGACATGACGATGAAGCCGACCACCGTGCCCAGCAGCCCGAGCTTGACGGCGGCGGCGGCAAACCACCACGCCGTCTCGTGCGCGCCATGGGTGCGCTCCGACAGCAGCTGCGCAGCCAGGTCCGGCGAGCGCGCATGCTCGTCGCGGTAGCGGCGCCGCCAGTCGGAGCCCGGCTGCGCCTGCGCCTGCAGCCGCCAGGCGCGGCGGCCGATCCACAGCGTGACGACGATGGCCAGCGCCACGATGCCCAGGCTGATGCCGCTGGGGTCGCCTTCGACCAGCGCACGCCACAGCCCGCGCAGCTGCAGCCACCAGGCGCCGAACAGCACCAGCCCCAGCTGCGCCGCCCAGGCCCAGAACAGGCGCTGCGCCAGCGCGGTGATGCCGTCGTCGCGCCGCGCCGCCGGCACTGCCGGCGCCGTGCCCGATGCGAAGGCGCGCAGGAGGCGGTTCATCACCCGCCCCCGGCCGCGGCGCCCGGCGGCCCGCCGGGCCGCTTGCCCAGCGCGCCGAAGCCGCGCTGCGGGTCGTAGCCCCAGCTGGCGAGCGCGAAGCACACGAGCAGCGTGCCCAGCACCACCCAGGGCGCCAGCCCCGGGTCCTTGCCGTAGAGCGCAAAGCGCAGCCACTCCACCGCATGCGTGAACGGGTTGACGCGCGCGATCTGGTAGACCCAGCCGGCGCCCGACTCCTCCAGCTTCCACAGCGGGTAGAGCGCGGTGGACATGAAATACATCGGGAAGATGACGAAATTCATCGTGCCGGCGAAGTTTTCCAGCTGCTTGATGTGCACCGACAGCAGCAGGCCCAGCGCGCCCAGCATCAGCGCGCCGCAGACGGCCGCCAGCAGCACCTGCGGCGTCTGCGGCCCGAAGACCGGCAGCTCGGTGCCCAGCGCCCAGGCCACGGCGACGAAGGCCGCGGCCTGCGCCAGCGACAGCACCGCGGTGGCCGTCAGCTTGCTCAGCAGGATCCAGGCGCGCGGCAGCGGCGCCGTGAGCAGCAGCCGCATCAGCCCCATCTCGCGGTCGTAGACCATGGCCAGGCTGGACTGCATGCCGTTGAAGAGCAGCACCATGCCGACCAGGCCGGGGGCGATATAGACGTCGTAGGGGATGTAGGTGTCGTAGGGCTCGACGATGGCCACGCCGAAGACATTGCGAAAACCCGCCGCGAAGACCGCCAGCCACAGCAGCGGCCGCACCAGCGCCGATACCAGGCGCCCGTACTGGCGGCCGAATTTGAGCAGCTCGCGCACGACGATGGCGCGCATGGCCTGCAGCGCATGCGCCAGGCCGTGGCGGCGGTCGCCGGCGGCGCTCACGATCTGGCCTTGCACAGCGTCTCGGGTGCGTCGGCGCCCAGCGTGTCGAGGTTGTTCTTCGGGTGCAGCACGCCGTCGCCCGGGGCCATGCCGACGACACTCTGGCCGTCGGTCAGCAGCAGCGGCTGGCGCAGCTGTCCGTCCCAGGGCCGGAAGCCGAGCTTGGTGCCCTTGGACCCGTCGAATTCACCACCGGCCAGCGCCTGCTGCCACGCCGTGGCCGGCCCCTTGGGTGCGGCCACGGCAGCCGCCACCAGCACCTTGCCGGCCATCCACGCCGACCAGTCGTGCGCACCCATCGGCCGCCCGGCCGCCCGGATCAGCCGGCGCGTGACCTGGGGCGCGCCATAGCGTTCGAATTTCGGGCTCCAGGCCACGGCGACCAGGCCGCCGTCACCGACCACCGGGCGCGGCAGCGCGGTGCGATAAGGCAGCGAGGCCGCGAACTCGCCGTCGCTGTCGACCACCCAGACGGCGTCGTAGCTGCCCTGGGTGAGCAGCAGCGGGTTGGCGAGGTCGCGCTCGCGCGGGTCGGCCGAGAGCTTGAAGGGCTTGCTGCCGGCGAGCTTGAGGCCATAACGTCTGAGAGCAGCCTGCACGGTGGCCGCGCGTTCGCGGTCGGCGTCGCCGGGCCCGGCGAGCAGCAGCACGCCGGTCCAGCGGCGCGCCACCAGCCACTGCGCCAGCGCATCGGCGCGCATGCGTTCGCTGGGCGCCAGGTGGTAGAGCAGCCGGCGGCAGTCGGCGCCGCGCAGCGCATCGGCGGTGGCGCCGACGTTGAGCACCGGCACGCGGGCGCCGTCGGCGGCGGCCAGCGTCCAGGCGGCGGGCAGGTCGGTCACCAGCGCCGCCGCGCCGCCCTTCTCGGCCTGCGCCGCGGCGGCCCGGGCGGCAGCGGCATCGGCCACCTCGACGACCTCCAGCGTCAGCGCGGCGCCGGCCGCTTCCAGCTCGAAGCGGCCTTCGGCCAGCGCCACCTTCAGCGCATCGGCCGCCGCTCCGGTGGGGTGGCCGAGGTAGCCGCGCTCGAGCCGCGCGCGCTCGAGCCGCGCATCGCCGGCCGGCGCCAGCAGCGTGACCTTGAAGACCGCCGCCTGCGCCGGGGGCGCCAGCGCTGCGGCCAGCAGCAGCGCCGCCGCACGGCAGCGGACCGGAGGCCTCACTCGACCACCACCACCGTGTGCGGCACGCGGCCGACGCGCACCGTCTTCAGCGCCTTCGCCGACGCCACGTCGACGATGGTGAGGTCGTCCGACAGGCCGTTGACGACATAGAGCGTCTTTTCCGCCTTGTCCAGCGCCACGCTCCAGGCGCGCTTGCCCACCAGCACCAGGTCGGTCACCTTGCGCGTGGCGACGTCGACGAAGGCCACGTGGTTGGCGCGGCCGAGGCCGACGAAGGCGCGCTTGCCGTCGCGGCTCATCGCCAGGCCCACCGGCGTGATGTCGGCGGCGCGCGCGCCCTTGACCTCGAAGCGGAGGGTGCCGATCGCCTGGTTGGCCTTGGTGTCGATGACGGTGACGCTGGCATCGAGCTCGTTGCTGACCCACAGCTGCGTGCCATCGGGCGTGAGCGCGAAGCGGCGCGGCCGCTTGCCGGCCTTGATGTTGGCCACCACCTTGCCGCTGGCCAGGTCGACGGCATGCACGACGCCGGCGACCTCGCTGGTGACGTAGACGGTCTTGCCGTCGGCCGACAGCTTGACGCCTTCGGGTTCGCCGCCGACCTTGACCTCGCCCTTGCGCTGGCCGCTGCCGAGGTCGACGATGCCCAGCACCGCGTCCTCCTCGTTGGACACATACAGCGTCTTGCCGTCGGCGCTGATGTCGAAGATCTCGGGGTCCTCGCCGAGCTTGACGCGGCGCACCGACTGGCGCGTCGCCAGGTCGATGAAGTCGGCCTCGTGCGAATCGCCGCAGGCCACCGCGAGCTGCTTGCCGTCGGGCGTGCGCTGCAGGTGGCGCGGGCGCTTGCAGGTGGCGACGGTGCCGGTGACGGCCTGCGTCTTCAGGTCGAGCACCGTCAGTGCGTGGTCCTTCTCGCTCGAGATGTAGGCCACCTGGGCCTGGCCGGCCACGGGCAGCGTCAGGGTCAGCGCCAGTGCCAGCGCGGTAAGGGGTCGGCGAAGTGTCATGCAGCAGTCTCCAGGGGTGGGCGTGGCGGCGCGGCCGCCGCGGTGGCGTGGATGAAGGCGTCTTCGAGCGTGGGGCCGCCCAGGCGCGCGCTGACCTCGGCCGGCGTGCCGTCGGCCAGCAGCCGGCCCTGGTGCAGCACCAGCACGCGGTCGGCCGCCGCGGCTTCCTCGACGAGGTGGGTGGCCCACAGCACGGCGGTGCCGCGCGTGGTGATGTCGGCGCGGATGGCGGCCAGCAGGTCGCGGCGCGATTTCGGGTCGAGCCCGACGGTCGGCTCGTCCATCAGCAGCAGCGCCGGCCGGTGCAGCAGCGCGCGCACCAGCTCGACCTTGCGGCGGTTGCCGCCCGAGAGTTCGCGCGCCGGCCGCGCCAGGTCGGCCGCCAGGCCCAGCGCCGCGCAGCCGGCCGTGATGCGCTCGTCGGCCACGCTGCGCCGCAGGCCGTGCAGGTCGGCATGAAACTGCAGGTTGCGGCGCACGCTGAGGTCGAGGTCGAGCGACATCTGCTGGAAGACGACACCGATGCGCGCCAGCGCCGCCGCCGGCGCGCGCCGCAGCGACAGGCCGTCGACCACCACCTCGCCGTCGCTGGGCGCGAAGAGGCCGGTCAGCACCTGGAACAGCGTCGACTTGCCGGCGCCGTTGGGGCCGAGCAGGGCGACGAAGCGCCCGCTGCCGAGCTGCAGGTTCAGGTCGGCCACGGCCACGCGGGGGCCATAGCGTTGGGTCAGGTGTCGGATCTCGAGCATCGGTGGGGCGGCTGCATGCAGCGCCTTGACTGTCGGGCCGTGCGGGTGGCCTCGGCAAGTTCGCGCAATCCCGGGTGGACGACCGGCCGCCTGCGCGCTCGGGCAAGATGCGGGCATGGAATTCGACACCGGATTGCACCGCGGCACCCGGCAGCACGGCCGTGGTGACCGGCGCCTCGTGCCCTGTGACAGCTTGGCGCAGGGTAAACCCGGTATCCGCCGGCGCGCCGCCGTTGTGGCGCTGCTGGGGGTCGGCATGGGTGCGGCCCGCGCCGCCTGCGAGGGACCGTCGGTGCCGCTGGAGCCCTTGGCGCCGACACTCTGGCAAGTACCGGCCGCGCCCGGCGACGCCAGCGCCGACAACCGCGGCCGCGTCTCCAACCTGCTGCTGGCGCAGGACGGCGATCGCCTGTGGCTGCTGGGCAGCGGCCCGTCGCCGGCCTTCGGGCGCGCGCTGGACTGCACGCTGCGCGCGCGCTTCGGCCGCGCCGCCAGCGACATCGTCAGCCCCTGGCCGCGGCCCGAGCTGGTGCTGGGCGTGGGCGGGCTGAGCCCGGCCCGCCACTGGGCCCACGCCGCGGTGGCCGAGGCCATGCGCAGTAGCTGCCCCGGCTGCACGCAGCGGCTGCGACAGCGCCTGGGTGCCGCGGCCGAGGACCTGGGCACCGACCCGGTGCGCCTGCCGACGCAGCACCTGCAAGGCCGCAGCGGCACGCTGGGACCCTGGCAATGGCGCCTGGACCGGCGCGGCGCGGCCCACCCGGTGACGGTCTGGACGCACCGGGCCAGCGGCATCCACCTGGCCAGCGGGCTGCTGTGGGGCGACGGCGCCCCCGACGGCCGCGATGCCGACCTGGACCAGCTGGCGGCGGCCACCGCGGCGCTGGCGCAGCAGGCCGGGCGCGAAGGCGGCCGCTGGCTGGGCGAACAGGGGCCGCTGCTCGATGCGGGCGCACCCGCCCTGCAGGCACGCTACTGGCAGTGGCTGCTGCAGGCGGCACGGCGCGGCGTCGAGGCCGGCGACGACGAACTCCGGGCGCCCGCACCCCCGGCCGAGCTGCGCGAGCTGGCGGCCAGCCCCCGCCACGCGCTGAACTGGCAGCGGGCCTGGCGTCAGGCCGAATCGGGCTGGCTCCAGCGCAGCTTGCGATAGATGGTGTTGCGGCTGACGCCGAGCTGGCGCGCCGCCACCGAGATGTTGCCGCCGGCGGCCGCCACGGCCTGGCGGATGGCATCGAGCTCCAGTTCTTCCAGCGAACGCGGCAGCGCCGCCGGCGCGGGCACGGCCGGCGGCGCTGCGCTGACCGCGGGCGGCGCCTTCGACGGCGCGTGCACCGGCGCCGCGGGTGCCGCGGGTGCCGCCAGCGCGAGGTGGCGCCGCGCCTCGTCGACAAAGTCGTCGGGCAGGTGCTCGCAGCCGATGACGGGATCGCCGCCGGCCATCACCACCGCCGTGCGCAGCACGTTGAACAGCTGGCGCACGTTGCCGGGCCACGGGTAGGCGTCGAGCAGGCGCTGCGCCTCGGGCGACAGCCGCGGTGGCCGCGCGCCGGCTTCGCCTTCGAGGATGCGCCTGACCAGCGCGGCGAGGTCGCTGCGCTCGCGCAGCGGCGGCAGCTTCACCGCCAGGCCGTTGAGGCGGTAGTAGAGGTCCTCGCGGAAGGCCTTGGCGTCGATCATCTCGCGCAGGTTGCGGTGGGTGGCGCAGATCAGCGCCACGTCCACCGGCACCGACCGGCTGCTGCCCAGCGGCGTGACCTGGCGCTCCTGCAGCACGCGCAGCAGGTGCGCCTGCAGCGGCAGCGGCATGTCGCCGATCTCGTCCAGGAACAGCGTGCCGCCATGCGCCTGCTGGATCTTGCCGATGGCGCCCTTGCGGCGCGCGCCGGTAAAGGCACCTTCCTCGTAGCCGAAGAGTTCGGCCTCGATCAGCGTATCGGGGATGGAGGCACAGTTGACCGCCACGAACGGCTGGCGCGCGCGCGCGGAGTCGGTGTGGATGGCGCGCGCGAGCAGTTCCTTGCCGGTGCCGGTCTCGCCGAGGACGAGGATGGGGATGTCGCGGTCGAGCACACGGCGCACCTTGCCGACCAGCGCGTCCATGTGCGCGTCGCCGGTCTGCAGCTGCGCCAGGCCGGGGCCCGGCTGCTCGATGACGCGCGACGCCGCGGCCGGGGCGCCGGCCGCGGCGACGAGATCGGCCAGGTCGACCGGCGGCAAGGGTGCGGCGGCGGCCGCCGCCTCGGTGACGCTGCTCCACACCGGCCAGTCGAAACGGGCATGCAGGTGGAAGTTGCGGCCGTTGTCGGTGTGCACCTCCAGCGGCGTGGCCAGCGGCGAGCGGAAGCGGTCGACCAGCGCGCCGACCGTGGTGCCGAACAGCGACACCAGGCTCTGCATGCGCAGCGCCGCGCCGCTGAGGCCGAGCTGGTCGAGCGCGCTGCGGTTGGCGCCGACGATGCGGCCGTCGTGGCTGATCGCCAGGATGCCCTCCATCAGCGTGCCGATGTGGCCGACGCGGCTGTGGAAGTGCAGCCGCATGGCGTTGCGGTGGTCGTCCGAGAGCCAGTGGTTCTCGATCATGCGCGCCGACATCTTCACCAGCGCCATCGTGTGCTGGTGGTAGCTGCGGTGGTCGCCGGAGACGTCGAGCACGCCCAGGATGTTGCCGCGCGGGTCGAGGATGGGCGCCGCCGAGCAGGTGAGGAAGTGGTTGGCGTGCAGGTAGTGCTCGTCGGCATGCACCAGCGTCGGCTGCTCCGACATCAGCGCCGTGCCCACGGCGTTGGTGCCCTTGGCCTGCTCCGACCAGTTGGCGCCCGGGGCCAGCGCGACCTTGTTCGCGCGCACCAGGAATTCGTCGTCGCCGATCGAGTGGATCACGGTGCCGGTGGCGTCGCACAGCACCACCATGCTCTGCGTATTGACGATCTGGTCGAACAGCATCTCCATCACCGGCGCCGCGTGCGCGTGCAGGCGCAGGTTGCGGTCGCGCGCGACGGTGAGGTCGGCGCGGCCCAGCGGCGAGAAGTCGGGCCGCTCGATGCGCGACAGGCCGAGCGCGGCACAGCGTTCGTGCGAGCGCTCGATCTCGTGCAGGTGCTGCGGCGGCAGGGTCAGCGCCGATGCGATCGGACGCGCCAGCTCGTCGGCGCGGCGTGCGCGCGCCCCACCGGCAGGGCCATGTGACACGGGCATGAGGCTGTCTCCGTCGGTCGGCCCGTTGCACACGGGTCTGAGGAATGAGTGTGGCAATCTCGAACACCCGAAGGCGCCCGCAGCGGGCGATGTTAGGCCAGCTCGCAAGAATCGTGCAATTCCGCAGCAGGCGGGCAGGGACGGCCCCGATGCCAGCGAGGTTTCCAGCGCCAACAATGCCGTGGCACGTGGCTTGCACTGTGATGCGCAGCTTGCAGACCCACCCACGGAGACACCCATGACCACCCGCGCCCCGACCCTTGCCCGCCTGGCCCGCTGCCTGGCGACCCTTGCCACCGGCAGCTGCCTGGCCCATGCCGCCCTCGCCCATGGCGACGTCACCCCGCAGGCGGTGGACACCCGGGCCCTGCCGACGCTGGGCGCCGACTGGAAGGCCGAGAACCCCTTCCGCGGCCATGCCGAGGCGATCAAGGTCGGATCCTCGGCCTACAACCAGAACTGCGCGCGCTGCCACGGTCTGGAGGCCATCTCGGGCGGCATCGCGCCCGACCTGCGCAAGCTGGACAACGATTGCGTCACGCTCAAGGTCGAGGCCAGGAAGAAGGCCTGCGTGGTGGAGATCGACCAGTACTACGCCTCCAGCGTGCGCAAGGGCAAGGTGCGCAACGGCGCGGTCTACATGCCGCCGTTCGACGGCATCCTCAACCAGGAAGCCGTGTGGGCGATCAAGGCCTACCTCGAGACGCGGCGCGAGAAGCCGCTGTGACCCCACCTTGCCGACATCGAAAATGCGCATGACCGACCCGACCCGACGCCCTGCCGCCCTCCCCGCCACCCCGGGCCCGTCGCGCCGACGCTGGCTGGCCGGCGCAGCGGCCTGCTGTGCCGCCCCCGCCCTGTGGGCGCAGGACGGCCCGAGCGCGCTGCAGCGCATCCGTTCCCGCGGGCGGCTGAGCGTGGGGCTGTACAACGACATGCCGCCCTTTCACGTGGCCGGCGCGGGCATCGACGTGGAGATCGCGCAGGCGCTGGCCAAGGCGCTGGGGGTGGCGCTCGCGCCGCTGCCGTTCAACGCCGACGAGAATATGAACGACGACCTGCGCAACCTGGTCTGGCGCGGGCATTACCTGGGCTTCGGGCCGGCCGACGTGCTGCTGCACGTGCCCGTGGACCGGCCGCTGATGGCGTCGCAGCCGCGCGTGGAGATCTTCGCGCCCTACTACCGCGAGCGCGTGATGATCGCGCGCGATCTGCAGCGCGTGCCGACGATGGATTCGCTCAAGGCCTTCGGCACGCAGCGCATCGCCGTGCCCGGGCAGAGCCTGGCGGGCTGGCTGCTGATCGGCTCGGACGGCGGCGCCTACCGCGAACAGCTGGTCACGCGCTGGAAGGACGGCACCGAGGCCGCGCAGGCGCTGCTGCGCGGCGAGGTGGCCGGCGCCGCCGGCCATGCATCCGAGCTGCAGACGGTGCTGCGCGGCGATGCCCGCTTCGCCATCGAACCCCTGCCGCTGCCGCGCATGCGCGAGGGCTGGGCCGTGGGCATGGCGGTGAAGAAGGAGGCCACCGATCTGGCGCAGGCGCTGCAGGCGGCGGTGAACGACCTGGGGGCGACGGGCGAGCTCGAGCGCATCTTCGCGCGCCACCACGTCAGCTGGACGCGGCCCTGAGCGCCTTGCGTCAGTAGCGGCCCGTGATGCCGGCCACGCGCAGGTAGGCGGCCGCCATCGACGCCACCAGCGCCCGCTGCAGACGCCCGCGCCAGCCCACGCGCTGCGTCGGCCCGGTCACCTCGGCCGAGGCGGCGAAGGCGTCCTCGAAACGCGCGCCGAGCACGCGCGCAAAGCCGTGGTCGCGCACGACGACATTGGCCTCGAGGTTGACCAGCAGCGACAGCGGGTCGATGTTGGAGCTGCCCACGGTGGCCCAGTCGTCGTCGACGAGCGCCACCTTGGCGTGCAGGAAGGCGGGCGTGTATTCGAAGATGCGCACGCCATGGGCGCGCAGTTCCTCGTACAGCGCGCGCGCCGCCACCGCCGCGATGCGGTAGTCGACCTTGCCCTGCAGCAGCAGCCGAACCTGCACGCCGCGGCGCGCGGCCAGGCGCAGGCTGCGGCGGAAGGCGCGGCCGGGGTAGAAGTAGGGCACGGCGATGTCGACCCGCGCGCGCGCGGCGCGGATGGCCTCGACATAGGCGCGTTCGATGGCGCGCCGCTGGCCGACGTTGTCGCGCACGACGAAGGCGGCCACCATCGGCTGCGTGTCCTCGGTCAGCGGGGACACGGCGCCCTTGCCGCGCAGGCGGCGGATCAGGCGCAGCGCGTCGTCCACCGGGCGCCGGCTGCTGGCCAGCGCCAGCATCTCGTCGCGCCACAGGTGGCCCAGGTGGGCGCGCGTCCACATCGCCTGCGCGGTGGTGCGCACCGCCGCCACCAGCGGGCCGCGCACCGATACCGCGAAGTCGTAGCGCGGCTGCGCCGACCAGCCGTGGTTGAGGTCGTTGCGGTCGTCGATGATGTTGATGCCGCCGACGAAGGCGACCTCGCGGTCGACCACGAACAGCTTCTGGTGCAGGCGCCGCATCTGCCCCGGCATCAGCCACGACCACCAGCGCTCCATCGGACGGAAGACCTCGAATTCGACGCCGGGCTCGGCCAGCCATTCGCGCAGCCGCGGCAGCGTATCGTGCGAGCCGAAGCCGTCGACCACCACGCGCACCGCCACGCCGCGGCGCGCGGCGGCCAGCAGCGCATCGGCGATCAGGCGGCCGGCGCCGTCGTCGTGGAAGATGTAGGTCGCCAGCCAGACATCGTGGCGGGCCGCGGCCATCGCCGCCACCATGGCGGGAAAGAGCTCATCACCCCCCTGCAGCAGCGCGACCTGGTTGCCGCCCACGGGGGCTGCCGGCGGCACGGCGCGGGCGGGGTCCGACCTGGCGGCGGAGTCGGCCACGACGCCCCCCCTTCAATCGGGCTCGAGCTCGGCCACCAGCGGCAGGTGGTCCGACATGCGCGCCCAGGCCATGCCGCGCGGCACCATGGTCGTGCGGCAGTGCAGGCCGCGCAGGTAGAAGCGGTCGAGCGCGAACACCGGCATCAGCGACGGAAAGGTCAGGTGCTGGCCGCCCTGCAGCGCGCGCGCACGCTGCAGGCCGATGGCGGCCATCGGTTCGTCGAGCTTCTCGTTCCAGTCGTTGAAGTCGCCGGCCACCACCAGCAGTTCGTCGCGCGGCACTTCGCGCTCGATGAAGTCGGCCAGGCGCTGCACCTGGCGCACGCGGCTGGCGTGGATGAGCCCGAAATGCGCCACCACCGCATGCACCGTGCTGCCGTTCCACCGCACCGGCACGTGCAGCAGGCCGCGCTGCTCGAAGCGGTGGTCGCTGACGTCGTGATGGCCGATGTCGCCGATCGGCCAGCGCGCCAGCAGCGCGTTGCCGTGCTCGCCGTGGCGCGTGACGGCATTGCTGCGGTAGGCCACGTCGTAGCCCTGCGGCGCCAGGAATTCGGCCTGGCCCTGGTCGGGCCAGCCGAAACTGGTGCGGTCGAAGCGCTGCGCGTGGCGGCGGTGGTAGAGGTGCACCTCCTGCAGGAAGACGAGGTCGGCGTCCAGCGCCTCCACCGCCAGCCCCAGGTTGTGGATCTCCAGCCGCTTGCGCGGGCCGACGCCGCGCACGCCCTTGTGGATGTTGTAGGTGGCCACGCGCAGCGCGCTCAGCCCCGTATTCGGCGGCAGCTGCGACGACTGCAGGGCGCCGTGGTGGCGCTTCATGGTGCGGACAGGCGCGGCAGTTGCAGGATGGCCTCGGCGTTGCTGGGCGAGAAGCAGCGGTCGGCGGCCTCGCGCCAGGGCAACCAGGCATGGGCCGTGTGCTCGCGGGCATGCAGCGTCACCGGCACGCGGCCGGGCAGCGTCAGGCCGAAGACATGCTCGGTGTTGTGCGTCACGCCGGGTGCGTAGCGGTGGCGCCAGACGGGGTAGATCTCGTAGACGTTCTCCAGGCCCCAGTCGCGCAGTTCGCCGCCGGTGATGCCGGTTTCCTCGGCCACCTCGCGGCGCGCGGTGGCCTCCAGCGGCTCGTCCTCGCGGTCGAGCGAGCCGGTCACGCTCTGCCAGTAGCCGGGCTTGTCGGCGCGCTCGATCAGCAGCACCTCGAGCGCCGGCGTGTGGATCACCACCAGCACCGAGCGCGGGATCTTGAACGGCCGCGACGTCATCGGGCCCGTCGCGTGCGCACCGCCTGCGCCAGGCCGCGCAGCAGCGGCTCGGTGTCGTGCCAGCCCAGGCAGGCGTCGGTGATCGACACGCCGGCGGCCAGCGGCCGGCCGGGCAGCAGGTCCTGCCGGCCTTCGTGCAGGTGGCTCTCGACCATCACGCCGGTGATGCGGCGTTCGCCACCTTCGATCCGGCGCGCGACATCGGCCGCCACCTCGATCTGGCGCCGGTGCTGCTTGGACGAATTGGCGTGCGAGCAGTCGACCATCACCTGCTCGCGCAGGCCGGCCTTGCGCAGCACGGCGCAGGCGGCGTCGACCGCCGCGGCATCGAAATTGGGCGCCTTGCCGCCGCGCAGGATGACGTGGCCGTCGGGGTTGCCGCGTGTTTCGAAGATCGCCGCCGCACCCATCTTGGTCATGCCGATGAAGCTGTGCGCGGCGCGCGCGGCCAGCACCGCGTCGGCGGCAACCTGCACGCTGCCGTCGGTGCCGTTCTTGAAACCCACCGGGCAGCTCAGGCCGCTGGCCAGCTGGCGGTGGCTCTGGCTTTCGGTGGTGCGCGCGCCGATGGCGCCCCAGGCGATGAGGTCGCTGATGTACTGCGGCGACAGCAGGTCGAGGAATTCGGTGCCCGCGGGCAGACCCATCGCGCACACCTCGAGCAGCAGTTCGCGCGCGCGCCGCAGCCCTTCGTTGATGCGGAAGCTGCCATCCAGCCGCGGGTCGTTGATATAGCCCTTCCAGCCCACCGTGGTGCGCGGCTTCTCGAAATAGACGCGCATCACCACCAGCAGTTCGCCCGCCAGTTCGTCGGCCAGCGGCTTCAGGCGCCGCGCGTAGGCGATGGCGGCATCGTGGTCGTGGATCGAACAGGGGCCGACGACGGCGATCAGGCGGTCGCTGCGGCCGTGCAGCACGTCGCCGATGGCCTGGCGGCTGCCCTCGACCAGGGCTTCGACCGCCGGCGTGACGGGCAGGTCTTCCAGCAGCAGCGCCGGCGACAGCAGCGCGCGCACGGCGGCGATGCGCACGTCGTCGATGCGGGTGGTGTCCAGCGTGGCCTGGTGCAGGGGTTCGTCGGCGGAGGCTTGCATGCGTTGGCGTGTGGGTTCAGATGCCGCTGATGACGGCGTCGAGGGCGTCGACGAGCAGGTGCGACTGCTCGCGCAGCAGGCCGGCCGAATGCCGCAACAGCCGTGCCGGCAGCGCGCCACAGAGGTGGGCCGCCGGGTACAAGGGCTCACCGGCCACCGTCACCGCCACCGACAGTCGTCGCGGAGCCAATTCGGGCGCCCGCGGCAGCCGCGCCAGCGGCATCACCAGCCGCGTGCTGTGGTGCTGCAGCTGCTCGCTCTGCATCACCACCACGTAGGGGAAAGCGGGCCGTTGCGCGACGTTGGGGTTGGCAAAGGCTTCGAACTGGCGCATTCACATCACCAGATGCGATATTCCTCGCCGAAGACGCCATAGCGCTCGACCAGTTCGTTCTGCATGTCCACCCAGTCCTTGTATTTTTCATAGAAGGCCTGGGCCTCGGGGCCGTACGACGGCGCCGGTTCCTGTGCCGCCGGGCGCTGCGCGGCCATCAGGCTGTCGTAGTGCTCGGCCGACATCAGCACGCTGTGGCGGCGACCGGCCTTCTCGATGACGACAGGCGCACGCTGCGCCAGATCGAGCAACTGCCCGAAGCGGTTCTTGGCCTCCGTGGCAGTGACGCCCATGCTGCGCTCCCGGTCAAAAACAAGGAATTGGCCATTTTAGCCAGCAGGCTCCCCTTGGCTGGCGATGAGGAGCGGCGCCGCTGGGCGACCAGCCGACGCGCCCAACCCGATCCGGGTCCCCCGGTCGGGTTGGGTAGCCCCCACGGGGGGCGGCCGCCAGGCGGCCGGGGGTTCACACGCCCGCGGGGTTGCGCAGGCGGATGTGCAGCTCGCGCAGCTGCGCCTCGTCGACCTGGCTCGGCGCGCCGGTCAGCAGGCACTGCGCGCGCTGCGTCTTCGGGAAGGCGATGACGTCGCGGATGCTCTCGGCCCGGGTCATCAGCGTCACCAGGCGGTCGAGGCCGAAGGCCAGGCCGCCGTGCGGCGGCGCGCCATACTGCAGCGCGTCGAGCAGGAAGCCGAACTTGACCCTGGGCGTCCTCGGCCGAGATGTTGAGCGCCTTGAAGACCTTGCTCTGCACCTCGGCGCGGTGGATGCGCACCGAGCCGCCGCCGAGCTCCCAGCCGTTGAGCACCATGTCGTAGGCCTTGGCGACGCAGGCACCGGGGTCGGTGTCCATCAGGTCCTCGTGGCCGTCCTTGGGCGCGGTGAAGGGGTGGTGCACGGCGTTCCAGCGCTTGCCGTCCTCGTCGTATTCGAACATCGGAAAATCCACCACCCACAGCGGCGCCCAGACGTCGTCGAACAGACCGTGCGTGCGGCCGAATTCGCTGTGGCCGACCTTCACGCGCAAGGCACCCAGCGCATCGTTGACGACCTTGGCCTTGTCGGCACCGAAGAAGATGAGGTCGCCGTTGCACGCGCCGGTGCGCGCGAGGATCTCGGCAATGGCGGCGTCGTGCAGGTTCTTGACGATCGGGCTCTGCAGGCCGTCACGGCCCTTGCCGGCGTCGTTGACCTTGATCCACGCCAGGCCCTTGGCGCCGTAGATCTTGACAAACTCGGTATAGGCGTCGATCTCGCTGCGCGTCATCTCGCCGCCACCCGGAACCCGCAGCGCCGCCACGCGACCACCGTGGGCGGTGGCCGGCGTCGAGAAGACCTTGAACTCGACGTCCTTCATGACCTCGGTCAGCTCGGTAAATTCGAGCTTGACGCGCAGGTCGGGCTTGTCGGAGCCGTAGCGGTGCATCGCCTCGGCATAGGTCAGCTGCCCGTAGACCGGCAGCTCCACCCCCAGCGCCTTGCGGAAGACGGTGCGGATCATGCCTTCGGTGATGGCGCGGATCTCCTGCTCGCCCAGGAACGAGGTCTCGATGTCGATCTGCGTGAATTCGGGCTGGCGGTCGGCGCGCAGGTCTTCGTCGCGGAAGCACTTGGTGATCTGGTAGTAGCGGTCGAAGCCGGCCACCATCAGCAGCTGCTTGAAGAGCTGCGGCGACTGCGGCAGCGCGAAGAAGGTGCCGTCGTGCACGCGGCTGGGCACGAGGTAGTCGCGTGCACCCTCGGGCGTGCTCTTGGTCAGCATCGGCGTCTCGACGTCGATGAAGCCCAGCTCGTCGAGGTATTTGCGCACCTCGATGGCCACGCGGTAGCGCAGCATCAGGTTCTTCTGCATCTGCGGGCGGCGCAGGTCCAGCACCCGGTGGGTCAGGCGCACGGTCTCCGACAGGTTGTCGTCATCGAGCTGGAACGGCGGCGTGACGCTGGGGTTGAGCACCTCCAGCTCGTGGCACAGCACCTCGACCTTGCCGCTGGTGAGGTGGGCATTCTCGGTGCCGGCCGGGCGCGCACGCACCAGGCCGACGATCTTCAGGCAGAACTCGTTGCGCACGCCCTCGGCGGTCTCGAACATCGCGGGGCGGTCGGGGTCGCAGACGATCTGCACCAGGCCTTCGCGGTCGCGCAGGTCGATGAAGATCACGCCACCATGGTCGCGGCGGCGATGGGCCCAGCCCATCAGGGTCACGGTCTGGCCCATCAGCGCTTCGCTGACCTGGCCGCAGTAGCTCGTTCTCATTGCAGACTCTCCACTCGATTCGGTTCGTGGCCCGCGCAAAGGGCGCGGCGCCGCTGGATGCGTGGCTTTGCGGTGGGCTGTGCCGCCCTCAGGACTGGCCGGTCGCCGCCCGGCGCAGCCCGGTCAATTTCGGCGCAGGACCGGCGCCGGCGCGGGCGCGGCCGCGGGCGCTGGTGGCACCACCACGCCCATCGAGATGACATATTTGAGCGCCTCGTCGACGCTCATCTGCAGCTCGATCACGTCGGCGCGGGGCATCATCAGGAAGAAGCCCGACGTCGGGTTGGGCGTCGTCGGCACATAGACGCTGAGCATGTCGGCCGGCAGGTGGCCGGCGACTTCGCCACCCGGCGCACCGGTGACAAAGGCGATCGTCCAGGCGCCCTGGCGCGGGTACTGCACCAGCACCGCTTCGCGAAAGGCATTGCCGCTGCTGCTGAAGAGCGTGTCGGAGACCTGCTTGACCGAGCTGTAGATCGACTTGACGATGGGGATCTTGTTCAGCGCGCGGTCCCACTGCCGCACCCACCACTGGCCGAAGATGTTGGTGACGAAGATGCCGGTGAGCAGCAGGCCCACGCCCAGCACCAGCACGCCCAGGCCCGGCACGTGACGCCATTGTTCGATGGCGGCATGCGCCGAGGCCGGCAGCACGGCCTGCGTCATCGACAGCAGCGCGAGGAAGACGCCGTCCAGCACCGACAGCAGCCAGCTCAGCACCCAGACGGTGATCGCCAGCGGCAGCCAGACCAGCAGGCCGGCGATGAGAAATTTCTTCACGGCAGGTCCGGACGGGCCCCGCGTCAATCGGCGCGGCCGGCGGCCGGCGAAGGCGCGGGCGCGGGCGCGGGCGCGGGCGCAGCCGCTGGCGCAGGGGCCGCCGCCGGCGGGGTCGAACCGGCTGCCGGCACGGCCGCCTCGGCCGGCTTGACGGCATCGGGTTTGGCCTCGTCCGGCTGGGCCGGCGCGCCGGTATTGCCGCCGCGAAAGTCGGTCACATACCAGCCCGATCCCTTGAGCTGGAAGCCGGCCGCCGTCACCTGCTTGGCGAAGGTTTCGGCGCCGCACTGCGGGCAGGTGGTCAGGACGGGATCGGACAGCTTCTGCAGCACGTCTTTCGCGTGGCCGCAGGCGCCACAGCGGTAGGCGTAGATCGGCATGACCCGGCTTTCGTTGGGAAAAACCGCGAATTATAGGCGGACGACAAGGGCCGGCCGCCCTGCAGGGCCCGTCGCCCCTGCCCCCCGGGGGGGACGGGCCGGTACGGGCGCCGCTCAGTGCCCGGCGCCGGAGGCACCGCCATGCGGCGCCTTGTGGTGGCCACGCTGCGCCTTGGCGTGGTGCAGGGCCGCTTCGATCGACTGGCCCCGGTTGGCGATCACGGTCGGCGCCAGCGAGCCCAGCAGCATGCCGATGGCCGAGGCAAACAGGCCGAGCAGGTTGGCGGGCACCATCGCCTCGGGCGCGACCTGCGACGCGGTCAGCCAGGTGCCGATGCCGAAGACGATCGAGGCCAGCGCACCCTGCGTGTTGGCGCGCTTCCAGTAGGCACCGGCCACCAGCGGCACGAAGGCGCCGGCCAGTGTCACGTTGTAGGCGTTCTGCACCATCTCGTACATGGTGCTCTTGCTGTTGACGGCAAACAGCAGTGCGCCGGCGGTGAAGGTCACGAGGATGATGCGCAGCGTCAGCAGGAACTGCTTGTCGCCCATGCGCGGCGCGAACGGGCGCAGCACGTTCTCGGTGAACAGCGAGGTCGGCGCCAGCAGTGCGCCGCTGGCGGTCGACAGGATGGCCGACAGCAGCGCGCCGAAGAACATCACCTGCGCCCACAGCGGCATGCTGCCCAGCACGAGGTCGGGCAGGATGCGCTGGATGACGCGCGCGTCCTCGTCGCCGAACAGCTTGGCGAGGTTGGCGTCGTGCACCAGCGCCGCATAGGCGATGAAGATGGGCACGAAGGCGAAGCAGAAATAGATCAGGGCGCCGATGACGGTGCCGCGCACCGCGGTCTTTTCGTCCTTGGCGCTGGTCATGCGCTGGAAGACGTCCTGCTGCGGCACCGACCCGAAGGCAAACGCAAAAAAGGCGCCGGCCATCGCCCACCAGCCCGTGGCGTCGCCGGGGAAGAAGTCGAACTTGCCGTCGGCTTGCGCCTGCGCGATGACCTTGCCGGCGCCACCCGCCAGATCGCCCACCAGCCAGGCCACCAGCGACAGTCCGATGATGATGACCACCGTCTGGAAGAGGTCGGTGAAGGCCACCGACCACATGCCGCCGAAGATCGTATAGACCAGCACCACGCCGGCGCCGACGAGGATGGCGCTGTTGAGATCGAGCGCACCGCCCGACAGCACATGGATCACCAGGCCCAGCGCCGTCATCTGCGCCGAGGTCCAGCCCAGATAGGACAGCACGATGGCCACGCTGGTCAGCACCTCCACGCCCTTGCCGTAGCGCTGCTTGTAGAAATCCCCGATCGTCAGCAGGTTCATGCGGTAGAAAAGCCGCGCAAACAGCAGCGCCGCGATCACCAGGCACAGGCTGGCGCCGAAGGGGTCGCCCGGGATGCCGCCGAGGCCGTCCTTGGCGAAGGTGGCCGATACCGAGAGCACCGTCTCGGCACCGAACCAGGTGGCAAAGACGGTGGCCACGTTCATATACAGCGGCAGCGAGCGGCCGGCGACCATGTAGTCGCGGGCGTTGTGCACCCGCCGCGCGGCCAGCAAGCCGATGGAAATGGTGACCAGCAGGTAGAGCGCGACGAAGGTGATCAGCACAGGAAGACTCCGCGTCGGGGGTTGAAGGCGGGCGGCATTATCCGCAGGATGAGTGCCCGGGGCTCAGATGCGCCAGTGAAGCAGGAACTGCGCCGCCACCACCCCCGCCAGAAAGCCGAGCGCGCCGAAGATGAGCGCCTGCAGCAGCCGGTTGGTGCGTCGCTGCTCGGCCAGCAGCGCGCGCAGCGGCACGTCGTCGCCCTGCCGGCCGCCCGTCGCCAGCAGCCGCTGGTGCAGCAGCCGCGGCAGTTCAGGCAGCAGTTGCGCATAGTGCGGCGCCTCCTTCTCCAGCTGCTGCAGCAGGCCGCGCCAGCCGACCTGCTCGTTCATCCAGCGCTCGAGAAAGGGCTTGGCCGTGGTCCAGAGGTCGAGTTCGGGGTCGAGCTCCCGGCCCAGGCCCTCGATATTGAGCAGCGTCTTCTGCAGCAGCACCAGTTGCGGCTGGATCTCGACGTTGAAGCGGCGCGAGGTCTGGAACAGGCGCATCAGCACCTGGCCGAGCGAGATGTCCTTCAGCGGGCGGTCGAAATGCGGTTCGCAGACGGCGCGAATGGCGCCTTCCAGCGCATCGATGCGCGTCGTCGCCGGCACCCAGCCGCTTTCGACGTGCAGTTCGGCCACGCGCTTGTAGTCGCGACGGAAGAAGGCGATGAAGTTCTGCGCCAGATATTCCTTGTCGACCGCGGTCAGCGTGCCGATGATGCCGAAGTCGAGCGCGATATAGCGGCCGAAGGTGGCCGCATCCAGGCTGACCTGGATGTTGCCCGGGTGCATGTCGGCGTGGAAGAAGCCATCGCGGAAGACCTGGGTGAAGAAGATGGTGACGCCGTCGCGCGCCAGCTTCTTGAAGTCGACGCCGGCATCGCGCAGCCGCTGCACCTGGTTGATGGGCACGCCCTTCATGCGCTCCATCACCAGCACCGTCGGGGTGCACAGGTCCCACACCATCTCGGGGATCAGCACCAGGTTCAGGCCGGCCATGTTGCGGCGCAGCTGGGCGGCGTTGGCGGCCTCGCGCACGAGGTCGAGCTCGTCGTGCAGATAGGCGTCGAATTCGGCCACCACCTCGCGCGGGCGCAGCCGCTTGCCGTCGACCGACAGCCGCTCGACCCAGCGCGCCAGCTGGTGCAGCAGCCGCAGGTCGTCGTCGATGACCGCCAGCATGCCCGGGCGCAGCACCTTGACGGCGACCTCGCATCCATCCTTCAGCACCGCAAAATGCACCTGCGCGATCGAGGCGCTGGCCACCGGTTCGGCCTCGAAGCTGGCAAAGACAGCCTCCAGCGGGCGGCCATAGGCCTTCTCGACCAGACCCTTGGCGACCACCGCCGGGAACGGCGGCACGCGGTCCTGCAGCCGCGCCAGTTCGTCCGAGAGGTCGGGCGGCAGCAGGTCGCGCCGCGTCGACAGCACCTGGCCGAATTTGACGAAGATGGGGCCCAGGCGCTCGCAGGCACGGCGCAGGCGCACGCCGCGGGGTTCGTCCAGCCGCCGGCCCACCGTGATCAGGCGCACCAGCGCGCGCACCCAGCGCTGGCGGAAGGCCGACAGCGCGAGCTCGTCGAGCCCGTAGCGCAGGACGATGAAGACGATGAAGGCCAGGCGCAACAGCTGCCGCATCACGCGCCCGGGCGCGAGCGCCAGCGGTCGCGCAGCGCGCCCGCCCCCTGCATGGCCGCCAGCAGGCCACGCGACAGCGCGCTGCCGGCGCGCACCAGCGCCGCGGCCAGCGGCGGCGGCAGGATGCGGTCGAGGTCGGCCGCCAGGTCCCAGCGCAGGTTCTGCATCAGCCAGTTGACGTCGCCGGCGAGCGCGGCGTCGCCGGCGACGTCGACCGGCGGCAACTCGCCGGCAAGCAGACGCGCCGCCAGCCAGGCCGGGTTGTCGGCGGCCAGCCGCAGGCGCAGTTCGCTGGCCGGGGGCGGCTCGGCCCCGCACCATTCGAGCAGGCCCGCCGGCGTGATGTGCCAGGCCAGCGGCGGCGGTGGCGGCAGCAGCGCCGGCCAACCCATGGCCTCGATCTGCACCACCTTGCCGGCATGCGGCAGCAGGCGCTGCGTGGCCACGGCCTCGCCGCCGAGCACATGGTTGAGCAGCAGCGTCAGCCTCTCCATCACGGCCGGCGCGAGCATTTGTTGCAGGGTATGCAGCATCGCACGATTGTAGGCAGGCGCAGCGGCGCCGAGCCGGAGGCACGGGCCCCGATGCCACGGGCTGGGCCAGAATCGCCGGCTTTGCGTCACGGCACGGAAAGCGCTTCGCATGACGACCATCCTGCTCACCGGCGCCAGCGGCTATATCGGATCGCACACCTGGCTGGCGCTGCAGGCCGCGGGCTTCGACGTGGTCGGCGTCGACGACTTCAGCAACAGTTCGCCGCGCGTGCTCGAGCGGCTGCAGGAGCTGGGCACGCGGCCGATCGTGTTCGAACAGGCCAGCGTCTGCGACGAACGGGCCATGGCCTCCGTCTTCGACCGCCACCGCATCGACGCCGTGGTCCACTTCGCGGCCTTCAAGGCCGTGGGGGAATCGACGCAGAAGCCGCTGGACTATTACGCCAACAACATCGGCGGCCTGCTGGGCGTGTGCCGGGTCATGCTGCAGCATGACGTGAGGCGATTTGTCTTCAGCTCCAGCGCCACCGTCTACGGCGACCCGCAGCGCCTGCCGATCACCGAGGACGCACCGCTGTCGGCGACCAACCCCTATGGCCAGACCAAGCTGATCGGCGAGACCCTGCTGCGCGACCTCGGCGCCGCCGACCCGGCCTGGCAGACCGCCTGCCTGCGCTATTTCAACCCGGTCGGTGCGCATGCGAGCGGCCGCATCGGCGAGGACCCGCGCGGCACGCCCAACAACCTGATGCCCTACGTGGCGCAGGTGGCCGTGGGCCGCCGTGCCGAGCTGTCGGTCTACGGCAACGACTACCCCACGCCCGACGGCACCGGCGTGCGCGACTACATCCACGTCGACGACCTCGCCGACGGCCATGTCGCCGCGCTGCGCCGGCTGCTCGACACACCGGGCTCGCTGACCGTGAACCTCGGCACCGGGCGTGGCTGCAGCGTGCTCGAGGTCGTGCGCGCCTACGCGGCGGCCAGCGGGCGCGAGATCCCCCATCGCGTGGTGGCCCGCCGCCCGGGCGACGTGGCCGCCTGTTATGCCGACCCGGCCCTGGCCGGGCGTCTGCTGGGCTGGCAGGCCCGACACGACCTGGACCGCATGTGCGCCGACAGCTGGCGCTGGCAATCGATGAACCCGCGAGGATTCGACGCATGAAGACCCCCGTCTTGCCGGTGATCATGGCCGGCGGTTCCGGCACCCGGCTGTGGCCGCTGTCGCGTGCCGGCTACCCCAAGCAGTTTCTCGTGCTGTCGGGCAACCGCAGCCTGTTCCAGCAGGCGGTGGCGCGGCTGCAGGGCCTGGCCGACGACACGCTGGCGGTACAGCGTCCGCTGATCGTGGGCAACGAGGAACACCGCTTCCTGGTGCTGGACCAGTTGCGCGAAACCGGCGTCGAGCCGGCCGCCGTGGTGCTGGAGCCCACCGGCCGCAATACGGCACCGGCGCTGACGCTGGCCGCCCTGCAGGCGCTGGACGGCGGCGGCGACCCGGTGCTGGTGGTGACCCCAGCCGACCAGACCGTCACCCGACCCGACGCCTTCACGGCCGCGATGCGCCGCGCGGTGGCGGTGGCCGCGGGCGGCGGCATCGCCATCCTGGGCATCGTGCCCGACCGCCCCGAGACCGGCTATGGCTACATCCGCACGGCGGCGGCCGACGATGGCGAAGCGGCCAGCGTCGAGCGCTTCGTCGAAAAGCCCGACCTGGCCACCGCCGAGCGCTACCTGGCCGAGGGCCGCTACTACTGGAATGCCGGCATGTTCGTGCTGCGCGCATCGGTCTGGCTGGCGGCGCTGGAGCGCTTTCGCCCCGACATCGCCGCCGCCTGCCGCGCGGCCTGGGCGCCGCGCTCGACCGATGCCGCCTTCGTGCGCCCGGGCAAGGCCGAATTTTCCGCCGTGCCGTCGGAATCGGTCGACTATGCGGTGATGGAGCGCTGCCCCGGCAGCGGCATTGCCATCCGCATGGTCGAGCTCGACGCCGGCTGGAACGACCTCGGTGCCTGGGAGGCCGTGTGGCAGGTGGCCGACAAGGACGCCCAGGGCAATGCCAGCACCGGCGACGTCATCGTCAACGACAGCCGCAATACGCTGGTGCACGCCACCAGCCGCCTGGTGGGCGCGGTGGGGCTGGACAACGTGGTCATCGTGGAGACGCCCGACGCCGTGCTGGTGGCCGACCGCGAGCGCAGCCAGGAGGTGAAGAAGATCGTGCAGCAGCTCGGCGCGGAACAGCGCGGCGAGCATGCGCTGCACCGCAAGGTGCACCGCCCCTGGGGCTGGTACGACAGCATCGACCAGGGGCCACGCCACCAGGTCAAGCGCATCATGGTCAAGCCCGGTGCGTCCTTGAGCCTGCAGATGCACCACCACCGCGCCGAGCACTGGATCGTGGTCTCGGGCACGGCCGAGGTGACCAACGGCGACAAGGTCACCCTGCTCGGCGAGAACCAGAGCACCTACATCCCGCTCGGCCAGACCCACCGCCTCGCCAACCCGGGCAAGGTGCCGCTGGAAATCATCGAAGTACAGTCCGGCAGCTACCTCGGCGAGGACGACATCGTCCGCTTCGAAGACACCTACGGCAGATCATGACCCTCCTCGTGACCGGCGGCGCCGGCTTCATCGGCAGCAATTTCGTGCTCGACTGGCTGGCCGACCCGGCGGCCGAGCCCATCGTCAACCTCGATGCGCTGACCTACGCCGGCAACCGGCAGAACCTGGCGGCGCTGGCGCGGGACGCCCGGCATGTCTTCGTGCACGGCGACATCACCGACCGCGCGCTGCTCGACCGCCTGCTGGCCGAGCACCGGCCGCGCGCGGTGCTGCACTTCGCCGCCGAGAGCCATGTCGACCGCAGCATCCACGGCCCCGGTGCCTTCATCAGGACCAATGTCGAGGGCACGTCCACGCTGCTGGAGGCCGCGCGCGCGCACTGGAGCGGCCTGGACGGCAACGCCAGGGCGGCCTTCCGCTTCCACCACGTCAGCACCGACGAGGTCTACGGCAGCCTCTCACCCGACGCCCCCGCCTTCACCGAGACCCACCCCTACGAGCCCAACAGCCCCTATTCGGCCAGCAAGGCCGCCAGCGACCACCTGGTGCGCGCCTGGCACCACACCTACGGTCTGCCGGTGCTGACCACCAACTGCAGCAACAACTACGGGCCCTATCACTTCCCCGAAAAGCTGATCCCGCTGATGATCGTCAACGCGCTGGCGGGCAAGCCGCTGCCGCTGTATGGCGACGGCCTGCAGGTGCGCGACTGGCTCTATGTCGGCGACCACTGCAGCGCCATCCGCACCGTGCTGGCGCGCGGGCGGCCGGGCGAGGTCTACAACGTCGGCGGCTGGAACGAGAAGACCAACCGCGAGATCGTGCACACCGTCTGCGCGCTGCTCGACGAATTGCGGCCCGACCCGGCGGGGCCTCATGCGCGGCTGATCACGCACGTGAAGGACCGCCCCGGACACGACCGCCGCTATGCGATCGACGCGCGCAAGATCGAACGCGAGCTCGGCTGGCGCCCGGCCGAGACCTTCGATACCGGCATCCGCAAGACGGTGCAGTGGTATCTGGACCATGCCGACTGGGTGGCCGGCGTGCAGAGCGGCAGCTACCGCGACTGGGTGGCCACGAACTACGCCGCGCGATGAAGATCCTGTTGCTGGGCCAGAACGGCCAGGTCGGCTGGGAGTTGCAGCGCGCGCTGGCGCCGCTGGGCGAGGTGGTGGGTTGCGACCGCGATTCGCCGGGCGACCTGCGGGCCGATTTTTCGCAGACCGACAGCCTGCGCGCGCTGGTGCGGCGTGTGCAGCCCGATGCCATCGTCAATGCCGCCGCCCACACCGCCGTCGACAAGGCCGAGAGCGAGCCCGACCTGGCGCGCGCGATCAATGCCACCGCGCCCGGCGTGCTGGCCGCCGAGGCCGCCGCGCTCGGCGCCTGGCTGGTGCACTACAGCACCGACTATGTCTTCGACGGCAGCGGCGACCAGTCGCGCGACGAAGACGCGCCGACCGGCCCCTTGAGCGTCTATGGCCGCACCAAGCTCGACGGCGAGCAGGCCATCCGCGCCAGCGGCTGCCGCCACCTGATCCTGCGCACCAGCTGGGTCCATGCGGCGCGCGGCGGCAATTTCGCGCGCACCATGCTGCGACTGGCGGCCGAGCGCGACGAGCTGCAAGTCATCGACGACCAGGTCGGCGCGCCCACCGGGGCCGATCTGCTGGCCGACGTCAGTGCCCATGCGCTGCGTGCCGCGGTGGCACGGCCGGCGCTGACCGGCACCTACCACTGCGTGGCCGGCGGCGAGACCAGCTGGCATGGCTACGCGCGATTCGTCATCGAATGGGCACGCGCGCAGGGGCAGCCGGTGAAGGTGGCCGCGGCGGCGATCCGGGCGGTACCCACTGCGGCCTTCCCGACACCGGCCCGGCGGCCCCTCAACTCGAGGCTGTCGACGGCGAAGCTGCAGACGGCCTTCGGCCTGCGCCTGCCGCACTGGCAACCGGGCGTCGAGCGCATGCTGCGCGAGGTGCTGGGCACCTGAGGCCCGCCAACGAAAGAGACCTGTCAACCATGAATCGCAAGGGCATCATCCTCGCCGGTGGTTCCGGCACCCGGCTGCACCCGGCCACGCTGGCGATGAGCAAGCAGCTGCTGCCGGTCTATGACAAGCCGATGGTCTACTACCCGCTGTCCACGCTGATGCTGGCCGGCATGCGCGACGTGCTGGTGATCAGCACGCCGCAGGACACGCCGCGCTTCCAGGCGCTGCTGGGCGACGGCAGCCGCTGGGGCATGAACCTCAGCTACTGCGTGCAGCCCAGCCCCGACGGGCTGGCGCAGGCCTTCATCCTCGGTCGGTCGTTCATCGGCGGCGCGCCCAGCGCGCTGGTGCTGGGCGACAACATCTTCTACGGCCACGACTTCCAGTCGCTGCTGCGCCGCGCCAACGAGCGCGCCAGCGGCGCCTCGGTCTTCGCCTACCACGTGCACGACCCCGAGCGCTACGGCGTGGTCGAGTTCGACGCCGGCCGCCGGGCCATCAGCATCGAGGAGAAGCCGCGTCAGCCCAAGAGCAACTATGCGGTCACGGGCCTGTATTTCTACGACGAGCAGGTGTGCGACATCGCCGCCGACATCAAGCCCAGCGCGCGCGGCGAGCTCGAGATCACCGAGGTCAATGCGCGTTACCTGCAGCAGCGCCAGCTCGAGGTCGAGATCATGGGCCGCGGCTATGCCTGGCTGGATACCGGCACGCACGACAGCCTGCTCGAGGCCGGCCAGTTCATCGCCACGCTCGAGAAGCGCCAGGGTCTGAAGGTGGCCTGCCCGGAAGAGATCGCCTACCGTGCCGGCTGGATCAGCGCCGCCGATCTCGAGCGCCAGGCGCAGCCGATGCTGAAAAACGGCTATGGACAGTATCTGATGCAGGTGCTGAGCGAAAAGGTCTTCCGGTGAAGCTGCTGCCCACGGCCCTGCCCGGTGTGGTGATCGTCGAGCCGACGGTGTTCGGCGACGACCGCGGCTGGTTCATGGAGAGCTGGAACCAGGCCCGCTTCGATGCCGGCCTGCGTGAGCAGGGCCTGCCGGTGCCGCGGCCTTTCGTGCAGGACAACCACTCGTGCAGCCGGGCCGGCGTGCTGCGCGGCCTGCACTACCAGCTGCCGCCGCACCCGCAGGGCAAGCTGGTGCGTGTCGTGCGGGGTGCGGCATTCGACGTGGCGGTCGACATCCGTGCCGGCTCGCCGACGTTCGGCCAGTGGATCGGTGTCGAACTGACGGCCGCGAACCACCGCCAGCTGTGGATCCCGGAAGGCTTCGCGCATGGCTTCCTGGCGCTGGAGGACGACACCCACTTCCTCTACAAGACCACCGACGTCTATGCACGCGAGTGCGAACGGTCGCTGCGCTGGGACGATGCGGCGATCGGCATCGTCTGGCCACTGGGGCAGGTGGGCGGCACGCCGACGGTGGCGTCCAAGGATGCGGGCGCGCCGGGTCTGCACGATCCGGGCGTCGATTTGCCGCTGTCCTGATCCGGCCCCGAACCCCGCTACGGCGCCTTCTCGGCGCCGTTGAGGTATTCGATCTCGCGCGTCTGCCCGCTGGCAAAGTGGTGCACGCCCTTGCCGTGGCGAACACCGTCGACGAAGCTGCCGACGAAGCGGTCGCCGTTGGCGAAATAGTGCGTGCCCTGTCCATGCTGGGCACCATTGCGGAACAGGCCCTCGTAGCGGTCCTTGCTGGCGAAATAGTGGACGCCCTGGCCTTCCTTGACGTTGTTGCGGAAGGTCCCTTCGTAGCGGTCGCCATTGGCCAGGTACAGGCGGCCGCGGCCACTGAAGAGCCCGGCTTCGAATTCGCCCTCGTAGCGATCGCCATTGGCGAAGCGGTAGACGCCGGTGCCCTGCTTCACGCCCTGCACATGGTCACCCTCGAAGACGTCGCCATTGGCATGCTGCGTCGTGCCCTTGCCGTGCGGCTTGTCGTTGTCGAACGGGCCGACATAGCGGTCCTTGTTGGCAAAGATCTGCTCGCCCTGGCCCTGCTTGAGGCCACGTTGATAGCTGCCCGTATAGCGCTCGCCGGTGACGAAGCTGAAGCGCCCCTGGCCGTGGTAGACGTTGTCGACGAATTCACCTTCGTAGCGGTCGCCGTTGACGAAGACCATCACGCCGCGCCCCTGCTTGGCCGTGCCGCGAAAACCGCCCTCGTAGCGGTCGCCGTTCGCGAAGGTCATCACCCCCTGGCCCATGAACTGATCGGCCTCGAACTCGCCTTCGTACTGGTCGCCATTGGCAAAGCGGTAGACGCCCTTGCCGGTGCGGCTGTTGCCCACGACCTCGCCTTCGTAACGGTCGCCATTGGGCAACTGGTAGGCGGCGCGCGAACGCAGGCTGGCGGGCGCCGGCGGCGGCAGCGCCGTTGCCTGTCGCGGTGCCACCTCGGGCAGCGCCGCGGCCGCCGGCGGCGGCGGCGCCACCAGCACCGACGGCGGCCCCGTCGTCGCCGGGGCCGGCGGTGCGGGGTCGGACGCCTTGACCGGCGCAGGCAGCGCGGCGGCGGCCGCCGGCCGGGCGTCGCCGTTGTCGGCGCTGCGGGTATTCTGCGCCACCACCGCCGGCGGCCGCTCGGCCAGCTTGGCCACCGAAGCCCGGGCGATGACCGCATATTCGCCCTGCGGATAACGCTCGAGATAACCGCGGTAGGCCTCGACGGTATCGGCCTTCAGCACGCCGTCCCAGAAACGATCCTCGCGCGCCGCCGCCAGCTGGGCGGCGTCTGCCGCCTTGGCCGCCACCGGTGCAACGGCGGCAGCGGTGCCACCGGTGGCCGGGTAGAAGGCAAAGTCGCCGATCGAGTCGTTGACGACCAGCGGGCGCTGCTTGTGGTTGATGGTGGCGGCCAGCTTCTCGACCGCGTTCTGCACGTCGCGCGCCAGTTGCTCGAAGGGCAGCCCCGGGGTGCGCATGCGTGCGATCAATTCGCGCGTGAAGACGCCATTCGGGTGCCGATCGTCCTTGCCCAGCGAGTCGAGCGCGCGCTCGCGGCTGGCCGCCGAGAACATCAGCATCTGCCCGCGCGCGACATTGGGGCCGGACAGCCCGCGCGCCGCGCCGATCGGCCGCCCCTGCGCGCGCAGCGGGTTGTCGCGGCAGGCGTCGATGATCACCACCGCCGTGCGCGGCTGCAGCCGCTCCAGGCTGTCGAGCAGGCCGTTGACGGGCTGCGACAGCCGTTCGACGACGAATTCGGTGTCACCTTCGATGTCGATCGGCAGCAGCTGGGCGCCACGCTCGGTCTGCACGCCATGGCCGGCATAGAAGACGACCACGTCGTCGCCCTTCTTGACCTTGTCGTAGAACTCGGAGACTGCCACCGCAAAGCGGGTATTCGTCAGGTCGCGGTGCAGCGACACCTCGAAACCGGCCGCCTCGAGCTCTTTGGCCACCGCTTCGGCATCGGCCCCGGCACGGTCGAGCCTGGCGACCTTGGCATAGCCGTCGTTGCCGATCACCATCGCCACGCGGCGGGCGTGCACCGGCCAGGCTGCCAGCAAGGCCAGCAGCAGGGCGATAGACCCGCGGCAGAACAGTTGAGTGAACACGCCCATGTGATTCAGGGTTCGGTTCCGGCCGCCACGGGCGCCGGGCGTCGGCTGCAGTCATTCGACACTGCAGCGGGTTGACGACCGCAACCAGACGAAACCGGATGTAGCGTGCCAGTTTAGCCCAGCACCTGGGGTCAGCCCGTCAATTAAGTCCCAGTCCTGGCGTCGACCCCGCGGCCGATGCGGGCACCGTCGGGGTCGCCCCGGTCGGCTGCGAACCCTCGGCAAATTTGCCGAGGTAGTCGATCTTGGCCGCCGCGCGCAACGCCTTCAGGTCTTCCTCGACCCGTTTGCGCTTGCGGTCATTGAGCAGATATTGCTCGATGGCCGGGCGCGCCTGCTCCTCGCTGACCGGCTGGCTGCGCGATCCCGCCAGCACCACGACCATCACGCCGGTCGGGCCCTGGTTCACGGTGGCCTGGCCGTCCTTCATGCGCGAAACCGACTCCAGCACATTCATGGGCAACTGTTCGGCCGCACGCACCGCCTGATTGGCGGCGAAGCGGAAGTCGTTGGCCTTGAGGTGATCGACAAACTCGGCAATCGACTTCGCCGCCGCCAGCCGCTCCCGCAGCGTCGGCACCTGGTCGGGCCGCGCCTCGATGGCCAGTTCCTGGATGCTGTAGATGCGCCGCTCGCTGAACAGGGCGGGCTTGCTCCGGTAGTAAGCCGCAATCTCCTCCGGCGTCGGTCTGGCCACCGCTTCGCCGGTCTTCTCGGCGTAGGCACGGGCGACGATCTCGCGCCGGGCGGCCTCGATCTGCTGCTGCACGCGCGGGTCGCGGTCCAGCTTCAGGTCCTCGGCCTTCTGCACCGCCAGTGACTGGTCGATCAACCGCTCGAGGATCTGCCGGCTGGCGGCGTCGGCCTGTTCGGGCCGCAGGTTGCGCTGCTGCTGCAGCACCAGGTTGATCTGCTGCAGCGTGACTTCGTGGTCATTGACGCGGGCCGCAGCCTGGGATTCGGCGCGCTCCTTCTTCTTCTCGCCGCAGCCGCTGGCCAGCATCAGCATGCACAGGCCGGCCAGCGCCAGCAAGCCGGCACCCAGCGGACTAAAGCGAAGCAGGCGGTGCGGCAGATTCATGCGCGCGGCAGTGTACCCGCGGCCCCGGGGCCGATCAGCGCGGCCTGCTCACGCCGACCCTGGGTGGCCGGCCTCAGGACAACGCCTGCACCCGCGCCACCCGCCAGCCCGGATCGACACCCTGCAGGCGTGCCAGCATCCACAGTTCGCGGAAAGGCATCGGGCGGGCATCGTGCTGCTCGCGGATCAGGCCCGAGAACTCGACGCTGGCCACCTGGGCCTCGCGCAGGTTCTCGACGCCGAGCAGGCGCGCCTCGATGCGGATGACCTCGGTGTGGTTGGGCTGCGCGCCGCGCTCGGCCAGCTGGGAGCGCAATTCCTCGAACAGCGGCTCGGTGGCAAAGGCCGCCAGCGCGGCCAGATCGGCGCGGTCCCAGGCCTGTTGCACACAGACAAAACTGCGGCGGGCGACGTCGAGGAAGGCATCGACATCGCCGGGCGATGGCAGGGCCGCCTGACGCCGGCGGCCGGCCGCCAGGCGGCCGCGCAGTCCGCGCAGGCCGCTCAGCACCTGACCCCCACGTGCAGCGCCACCGCGCCGGCGGCAAGGTTGTGCACGTCGACATGGCCGAAGCCGGCGCCCTTCATCATCGCCTTCAACGTCGCCTGGTCGGGGTGCATGCGGATCGACTCCGCCAGGTAGCGGTAGCTGCTGTCGTCCCGGGCAACCCATTTGCCGATGCGCGGCATGACGTGGAACGAATACCAGTCGTAGGGCTTGCGCAGCGGCTCGGCGATCTTCGAGAACTCCAGCACCAGCAGCCGCCCACCCGGGCGCAGCACGCGGGCCATTTCGGCCAGCGCTGCATCCTTGTGCGTCATGTTGCGCAGACCGAAGGCCACGGTGACGAGGTCGAAGCTGCCGCCGGCAAAGGGCAGCCGCTCGGCATCGCAGGTCAGCGTCGGCGAGGTGATGCCGTCATCGAGCAGGCGATCACGGCCGACGCGCAACATGGACTCGTTGATGTCGGTCAGCACGACCAGCCCCTGGCACCGACCTTGGCGGCGAAGGCGCGCGCCAGGTCGCCGGTGCCGCCGGCGATGTCGAGCACCTTGTCACCGGGTCGCACATGGGCCACCGCCACCGCATAGGCCTTCCATGCGCGGTGCATGCCGAACGACAGCAGGTCGTTCATCACGTCGTAGCGCTGGGCGACCGAGTCGAAGACGCCGCGCACGCGCGCGGCCTTCTCGCGCTCGTCGACCGTCTCGAAGCCGAAGTGGGTCTGGGCCATGACGGCGCCCCTCAGTGATGGCCGCAGCTGCCGCCGGCTGCCGCGCTGGTCATGGCGGCGTCGCGTTCGACGCCGGCTTCGTGCAGGCGCGCCTCGTAGCGAGCCCAGAGCTCGGCCTCGTCGGCGCCCAGGTGGTAGAGGTAGTCCCAGCTGAAGATGCCGCTCTCGTGCCCGTCGGAAAAGCGCGGCTGTATGGCGTAATGCCCGACCGGCACGATGTCGGTGATGACGACCTCGCGCTTGCCGGTCTGCAAGGTCTCCTGCCCCGGGCCGTGGCCCTGCACCTCGGCCGACGGCGAATAGACGCGCATCAGTTCGAACGGGATGCGGAAGGTGCGTCCGTCGTCGAAGCCGACCTCCAGCACGCGAGAGGACTGGTGCACCGTGACGGAAGTGGGTTGGGCAGCAGGCGTGGACATGGGCCGTCGAAGCATGAAAAGGGAGGCCGAGTCTATCGCCGCCCTGTGCAAAAACCTTGATCCGGCACGGCTCACCCGCGTCGGCAAAAGGGCTGCACCGCGTCAGGGGCATGCCGCCGGCCGGCGGCAGCAGGGTCAGACCAGCACGCGTTCGATGCCGCCGCGGTTGGCGCTGGCCACATAGTCCTCGAGCCAGGTGCTGCCCAGGATGTGGCGCGCCATCTCGATGACGATGTAGTCGGCCTCGAGCAGGCCGCTGGCCAGGTCGCCCTGGTAGCGCATCAGGCCCTGCAGGCAACTGGGGCAGTTGGTCAGGATCTTCAGGTCGCCCTGGGCCGCCACCCCGGGCAGCGCGCGCGCAGCGCGGCTTCGCCCTTGCGGATTTCTTCTTCCTTGCGGAAGCGCACCTGGGTGCTGATGTCGGGCCGCGTCACGCCCAGCGTGCCGCTTTCGCCGCAGCAGCGCTCGCTCTTGAGCACGCGCTCGCCGACCAGCGCCTTCACGGTCTTGACCGAGTCCTGCTGCTTCATCGGGTTGTGGCAGGGCTCGTGGTAGAGATAGGCGCCGGCCCTGTCGCCGAGCGTGATGCCCTTTTCCAGCAGGTATTCGTGGATGTCGACGATGCGGCAGCCGGGGAAGATGTTCTCGAACTGGTAGCCCTGCAGCTGGTCGTAGCAGGTGCCGCAACTCACCACCACGGTCTTGATGTCCAGGTAGTTCAGCGTATTGGCCACGCGGTGGAAGAGCACCCGGTTGTCGGTGATCATGCGCTCGGCCTGGTCGAACTGGCCGCTGCCGCGCTGCGGGTAGCCGCAGCACAGATAACCCGGCGGCAGCACGGTCTGCACGCCGGCATGCCACAGCATCGCCTGTGTCGCCAGGCCGACCTGGCTGAACAGCCGCTCGCTGCCGCAGCCGGGGAAGTAGAAGACCGCCTCGGTCTCGGCCGAGGTCCGTGCCGGATCGCGGATGATCGGCACGTAGTCGCGGTCCTCGATATCGAGCAGCGCGCGTGCCGTCTTCTTCGGCAGGCCGCCGGGCATCTTCTTGTTGATGAAGTGGATCACCTGCTCCTTGATCGGAGCGGCGCCCAGCGTCGCCGGCGGTGCCGAGGTCTGCTTCTTCGCGGCCGGCTTGAGCAGGTCATGCGCCAGGCGCTGCGCCCTGAAACCGACATCGACCATCGCCGTGCGCATCAGCTTGATGGTCTGCGGGCTGGTGGCGCCCAGGAACATCATCGCCGCCGCATTGCCGGGCCGGAAGCTCTTGTGGCCCATCTTGCGCAGCAGGTTGCGCATGGCCATGGTGACGTCGCCGAAGTCGATCTTCACCGGGCACGGGCTCTCGCACTTGTGGCAGACGGTGCAGTGGTCGGCCACGTCCTCGAAGTCGGCCCAGTGCGCCAGGCTCACGCCGCGGCGCGTCTGCTCCTCGTAGAGGAAGGCCTCGATCAGCAGGCTGGTCGCCAGGATCTTGTTGCGCGGGCTGTACAGCAGGTTGGCGCGCGGCACATGCGTGGCGCACACCGGCTTGCACTTGCCGCAGCGCAGGCAGTCCTTGATGCTGTCGCTGATGGCGCCGATGTCGCTCTGCTGCATGATCAGCGACTCGTGGCCCATCAGCCCGAAGCTGGGGGTGTAGGCCGCACTCAGGTCCGCAGCCCAGGCATCGTCGCGCTTGCCGCGCAGCAGCTTGCCCTTGTTGAAGCGCCCCTCGGGGTCGACGCGGCGCTTGTAGTCGGCAAAGCTGGCCAGCTCGACGTCGGTCAGGAATTCGAGCTTGGTGATGCCGATGCCGTGCTCGCCGCTGATCACACCGTCCAGCCGGCGGGCCAGCGCCATGATGCGCGCCACCGCCTCGTGCGCGGTCTGCAGCATCTCGTAGTTGTCGCTGTTGACGGGGATGTTGGTGTGCACGTTGCCATCACCGGCGTGCATGTGCAGCGCCACCCACACGCGGCCACGCAGCACCTCCTGGTGGATGGCCTTGCAGCGCGCCAGCAGCGGCGCGAAGGCGCCGCCGGCAAACAGCTGCTGCAGCGGCTTCCAGATCTGCGCCTTCCAGCTGGCGCGCAGGCTGTGGTCCTGCAGCTGCGCGAACAGCGTGCGGGCGTGACCCGTCTCGTCCGCGGGCTGCACGACATCGAGCTGCGCGAGCCAGAAGCGCCACAGCGTGCGCACCTCGCGCAGCACCACCAGCGCCTGCTGCACGCGGTCTTCCAGCAATTCGGCGCTGGGAATCTCGCCGGCGTCGTCGCCCTTGCCCAGCGGCAGCGCCCCGCCCTCGAAGAGCGCGATCAGCCGGTCGGCCAGCTGCAGCTTGTTGCGCAGCGACAGCTCGACATTGATGCGCTCGATGCCTTCGGTGTATTCGCCCATGCGGGGCAGCGGGATCACCACGTCCTCGTTGACCTTGAAGGCGTTGGTGTGGCGGGCGATCGCCGCGGTGCGCTTGCGGTCGAGCCAGAACTTCCGGCGCGCATCGGCGCTCACCGCGACAAAACCCTCACCGTGGCGGCCGTTGGCGATGCGCACCACCTCGGAGGTGGCGCGCGCGACCGCGGTGTCGTCGTCGCCGACGATGTCGCCGATCAGCACCATCTTCGGCAGCCCGCTGCCGGTCAGGCTGCGCTTGCTCTTGGTGGCGTAGCCCACGGCCTTCAGGTAGCGGTCGTCCAGGTGTTCCAGGCCGGCCAGGATGGCGCCACGCGGACGCTTCGCCTCGGCGAACATGAAGTCCTTGATCTCGACGATCGAGGGCACCGCATCCTTGGCATTGCCGAAGAATTCCAGGCACACCGTGCGCACATGCGGCGGCATGCGGTGGACGATCCAGCGCGCGCTGGTGATGAGGCCGTCGCAGCCTTCCTTCTGGATGCCGGGCAGGCCGGCCAGAAACTTGTCGGTGACGTCCTTGCCCAGGCCTTCCTTGCGGAAGACACCGCCGGGGATGTCCAGCCGTTCGGTCTTCAGCAGCTTCTTGCCGGACGCATCGAAGGTCTTCAGTTCGAAACTGGCCAATTCGACATCGTGGATCTTGCCGCGGTTGTGGTTCAGGCGCGTCACCTCGAGCCACTGCGCGTCGGGCGTGACCATGCGCCAGCTGGCCAGGTTGTCGAGCGCGGTGCCCCACAGCACGGCCTTCTTGCCGCCGGCGTTCATCGCGATGTTGCCGCCGATGCAGCTGGCCTCGGCCGAGGTGGGGTCGACCGCGAAGACGTGGCCGGCGCGCTCGGCGGCATCGGCCACGCGCTGGGTGACGACGCCGGCCTCGGTCCATACCGTCGGCACCTGGCCTTCGACGCCCGGCAGATCGACAAACTCGACCTCGGTCATCGCCTCGAGCTTCTCGGTATTGATGACCGCGCTCTTCCAGGTCAGCGGCACCGCGCCGCCGGTATAGCCGGTGCCGCCGCCGCGCGGGATGATGGTCAGGCCGAGTTCGATGCAACCCTTGACGAGCGCCGCCATCTCGGCCTCGGTGTCGGGGGTCAGCACGACGAACGGAAACTCGACGCGCCAGTCGGTGGCGTCGGTGACGTGCGACACGCGCGACAGGCCGTCGAACTTGATGTTGTCCTTGGCCGTCACGCGGCCGAGCACGCGCTTCGTGCGCTGGCGCAGCTGCGCCACCTCGTCGAAGCGCCCGGCAAAGGCCTGCACCGCGGCGCGCGCGGCCACCAGCAGTTCGGCCACCCAGGCGTCGCGCTCGGCATCGGCACCGGGCGTGCGGCGCTTCTCGACCTCGGCCAGGCGATGGTGCAGCGCATCGATCAGCAGGCCGCGCCGCCTGGCGCTGGTCAGCAGGTCGTCCTCGAGGTAGGGATTGCGCTGCACGACCCAGATGTCGCCCAGCACCTCGTAGAGCATGCGCGCCGAACGGCCGGTGCGGCGCTCCTCGCGCAGCAGGTTCAGCAGCTCCCACGCGCGCGCGCCCAGCAGGCGCAACACGATCTCGCGGTCGGAGAACGAGGTGTAGTTGTAGGGAATCTCGCGCAGCCGCGCACTGCCGTCGTGCGCGCTGGCGTTGGCCGCGTCCTGGCGCGTGGCCGTCGTCGGGACGAGGGGCAGCGGTGCATTCATGGCGAAGCTGTGCATGCTACCGCAGTGCAACAATCGCGCACCGTGGTCCGGACGGTCGGCACGGTGGCCAGCGGGGTTATCCCGCTTGCCCGCATTCATGCTTCCGTGACAGAAACCGCCTTGTCACAAACGACCGTCACACTGCCCGGTTTGTCCAATCGACCCGATGGAGTCCGCATGTCTTTCAAGCCCTTCGCACTAGCCGCCGTCACGATGGCGCTGTTCAGCGGCGCACCCGCGCACGCCCAGACCGAGATCGTCTGGTGGCACTCGATGGGCGGCCAGCTCGGCGAGTGGGTCAACGGCCTCGCCAAGGGCTTCAACGACAGCCAGAAGGACTACAAGGTCGTCCCCGTCTTCAAGGGCAGCTATCCCGAAAGCTTTGCCGCCGCGATCGCGGCCTTCCGCGCCGGCAATGCACCGCACGTGCTGCAGGTCTTCGAGGTGGGCACGGCCACGATGATGGCCAGCAAGGGCGCCATCGTGCCGGTCAACGAGGTCATGAAGCAGGGCGGCGTGACCTTCAATTCGTCGGTCTACGTGCCGGCCGTCTCGGGCTACTACACCGCGCCCAACGGCCAGATGCTGAGCCTGCCGTTCAACAGCTCGACCACGGTGCTGCACTACAACAAGGACGCCTTCAAGGCGGCCGGGCTCGACCCCAACTCGCCGCCCAAGACCTGGCCCGAACTCGTGCTGGCGGCGGCCAAGCTCAAGGCCAGCGGCCACAAGTGCCCGTTCACCACCACCTGGCAGAGCTGGACGCAGCTGGAGAGCTTCTCGGCCTGGCACAACGTGGAATTCGCCACCAAGCGCAACGGCTTTGGCGGCCTGGATACGCGGCTGGCCATCACCACGCCGCTGCACGTGCGCCACATCGAGAACCTGGCCAACATGGCGCAGCAGGGGCTGTTCGTCTACAAGGGCCGCAGCGGCGCGGCCGATGCCGTCTTCCAGTCGGGCGAATGCGCGATGTATACCGGCAGCTCGGCGGCCTACGGCGGCATCAAGCGCAACCTGAAGGCCGAGGCCGGCATCAGCACCCTGCCCTATTACCCCGACGTGCCCGGTGCGCCGCAGAATACCGTGATCGGTGGCGCCAGCCTGTGGGCCATGAGCGGCAAGAAGCCCGCCGAATACAAGGGCGTGGCGCTGTTCTACAAATACCTGTCCGACCCGCAGGTGCAGGCCCGCAGCCACCAGCAGACGGGCTACCTGCCCATCACCACGGAAGCCTTCGGCATCACCGAGAAGAGCGGCTTCTACAAGCAGAACCCGGGCACCGACGTCAGCGTGACGCAGATGATCCGCAAGACGACCGACAAGTCGCGCGGCATCCGCCTGGGCAATTTCGTGCAGATCCGCACCATCCTCGACGAGGAACTCGAACAGGTGTGGTCGGGCAAGAAGAGCGCCCGGCAGGGCCTGCAGGACGCGCAAAAGCGCGGCAACGCCGAACTCGAGAAGTTCCAGAAAGCAAACAAAGGCTGACGGGCCCTGGGACCGTCGCCTGACGCCGGCCCTGTGAGCGTCCGGCTGGGGATGAACGCCGGCCGCGTCCTCGCGGCCGACTCGGAGGGAGTCCTCGATTTGGCCGTCGAAAAACGCGTCCGCTTCAAGAGCTGGTGGTTGCCCTGGGTGCTGGTGGCACCGCAGATGGCCATCGTGCTCGTGTTCTTCTTCTGGCCCGCGGGGCAGGCGCTGTTCCAGAGCGTGCTGCAGGAAGACGCCTTCGGCACCAGTTCGGAATTCGTCGGCCTCGAGAACTTCGAGGCCATGCTCGACGACGAGGGCTATCTCGCGTCGTTCAAGGTCACCGCGGTCTTCTCGTTCTGGGTGGCGCTGCTCGGCCTGGTGCTGTCACTGCTGCTGGCGGTGATGACGGACCGGGTGGTCAAGGCCTCGCGCTGGTACCAGACGCTGCTCGTCGTGCCCTATGCCGTGGCGCCATCGGTGGCCGGCGTCATGTGGGTGTTCATGTTTGCGCCCTCGGTGGGCGTCGTCAGCTATGCGCTCGGCCAGTTCGGCTACGAATGGAACCACCTGCTCAACGGCACGCAGGCCATGATCCTGGTCGTGCTGGCCGCCGTGTGGAACCAGCTCTCGTACAACTTCCTGTTCTTTCTGGCCGGCCTGCAAAGCATCCCCAAGAGCCTGATCGAGGCCGCGGCGATCGACGGTGCGGGCCCCTGGCGGCGCTTCTGGACGGTGCAGTTTCCGCTGCTGACGCCGACGACCTTCTTCCTGCTCGTCATCAATGTCATCTACGTCTTCATCGGCACCTTCGGCATCATCGACACGGCCACCTCCGGCGGCCCGGGCCAGGACACCTCGATCCTGGTCTACAAGGTCTATTTCGACGGCTTCAAGGCGCTCGACCTCGGCGCCTCGGCCACGCAGTCGGTGGTGCTGATGGCCATCCTGGTGGCGCTGACGGTGATCCAGTTCCGCTACGTCGAGAAGCGCGTCCACTACTGATGCGGGCACCGGCGCCATGATCGAAAACCGGCCCATCGCCACCCTCGTCGCGCACCTGACGCTGATCATCGGCGTGCTCGTCGTCGGGCTGCCGCTGTACCTGACCTTCGTCGCCAGCACGCACACCGCCGAGGCCATCGTGCAGCAGGTGCCGATGCCGCTGCTGCCCGGCGACAACTTCCTGGAAAGCTACCGCCTGGCGCTGTTCGGTGGCCAGACGCGCACCGGCGGCACGCTGCCGCCGGTCGCGCCGATGATGCTGGTCAGCCTGATCACGGCGCTGGTCATCGCGGTGGGCAAGATCGCCATCTCGCTGCTGTCGGCCTTTGCGGTGGTGTATTTCCGCTTTCCGCTGCGCGGCCTGGTGTTCTGGATGATCTTCGTGACGCTGATGCTGCCGGTGGAGGTGCGCATCCTGCCCACCTACAAGGTCGTCAGCGACCTCGGCATGCTCAACAGCTATGCCGGGCTGACCATCCCGCTGATCGCCAGCGCGACGGCCACCTTCCTGTTCCGCCAGTTCTTCCTCACCGTGCCCGACGAGCTGGTGGAGGCCGCGCGCATCGACGGCGCCGGGCCGATGCGATTCTTCAAGGACGTGCTGCTGCCGCTGTCGAGCACCTCGATCGCCGCGCTCTTCGTCATCCAGTTCATCTATGGCTGGAACCAGTATCTGTGGCCGCTGCTGATGACCACCAGCGAGGACATGTACCCGGTGGTGATGGGCATCAAGCGCATGCTGGCCACCAGCGACGCAGCCACCGAATGGAATGCGGTGATGGCGACCGCGGTGCTGGCGATGATCCCGCCGGCGCTGGTGGTGATCCTGATGCAGAAGTGGTTCGTCAAGGGCCTCGTCGATACCGAAAAGTAGAAGGAAGCGGATGGGTGCCATCTCCCTGAGGGCCGTCGAGAAGGCCTACGGCCACGGGCCCAAGGCCGTGAAGGTGATCCACGGCGTCGATGCCGAGATCCCCGACGGCGAATTCATCGTCATCGTCGGCCCCAGCGGCTGCGGCAAGAGCACGCTGCTGCGCATGGTGGCCGGGCTGGAGGAGATCTCCGGCGGCGAGATCGCCATCGGCGGCCGCGTCGTCAACCGGCTGGAGCCGGCCGAGCGCGACATCGCGATGGTGTTCCAGAACTATGCGCTCTACCCGCACATGAGCGTGTACGACAACATGGCCTACGGCCTGAAGATCGCCAAGGTGCCCAAGGCCGAGATCGAGGTGCGCGTGCAGAAGGCGGCGAAGATCCTCGAACTCGGCGGCCTGCTCGACCGCAAGCCGCGGCAGCTGTCGGGCGGGCAGCGCCAGCGCGTGGCCATGGGCCGCGCCATCGTGCGCCAGCCGCAGGTCTTCCTGTTCGACGAGCCGCTGTCCAACCTCGACGCCAAGCTGCGCGCGCAGACGCGGCTCGAGATCCAGAAGCTGCACCAGGAGCTGGGCGTGACCTCGCTCTTCGTCACCCACGACCAGGTCGAGGCGATGACGCTGGCCGAGCGCATGATCGTCATGAATGCCGGCCGCATCGAGCAGATCGGCACGCCCGAGCAGGTCTATGGCCGGCCCGCCACCACCTTCGTCGCCGGCTTCATCGGCAGCCCGCCGATGAACCTGCTGCCGGGGCAGGCCGACGGCTCGCGCTTCACCATCGGCAGCCAGACGCTGAGCCTGCCCGCCGCCGCCCCGCGCGGCGGCAAGCTGCTGCTGGGCGTGCGCCCCGAACATGCCGACCTGCACCCGCAGGGGCGGCTGGCCGCTGAAGGTCGAACTGCTGGAGATGCTGGGCGCCGAGCGCCTGGTCTATGGCCGCCTGGGCGATGCCGCCTTCACGCTGCGCATCGACGGCACGCTGGTGCCGCCCAAGCCCGGAGACATGGTGTCGCTGCACGTCGAGCCGCACCACCTGCACTGGTACGACGCCGACACCGGCCAGCGGGTCGGTTGAGGCAGCGGTGCACATACCCTGGCCCTACCCGCGCTGGATCGCGCACCGCGGTGCCGGCAAGCTGGCGCCCGAAAATACGCTCGCGGCGTTTCGCCTGGGTGCCGCCCATGGCTACCGCTGCTTCGAGTGCGACGTCAAGCTCAGCGCCGACGGCGTGCCCTTCCTGCTGCACGACGCCACGCTCGAGCGCACCACCAACGGCCAGGGCAAGGCCGGCGAGCTACCCTGGTCGGCGCTGTCGCAGCTCGACGCCGGCGGCTGGCACGGCCACATCCATGCCGGCGAACCGCTGCCCACGCTGGCCGCAGTGGCGCGCTGGATCCGCGCCAACGGCTTCACGCTCGACCTCGAGATCAAGCCCACGCCCGGCCATGAAGAGGCCACCGGCCGCGCCGTGGCGCTGGCGGTGCGCGCGCTCTGGGCCGGCGCGGCCGTGCCGCCGCTGCTGACCTCGTTCCGCCCCGAGGCGCTGCGCGCCGCGCGCGATGCCGCGCCCGAGCTGCCGCGCGGCCTGCTGCTGGACACGCTGTGGCCCGGCTGGCAAGGCGTGGCGCGGGCGCTCGACTGCGTGGCCGTGGTCACCAACCACCTGCTGATGGATGAGGCGCTGATCGCCCAACTGCGCGCCGAAGGCTGGCGCGCGATGGTCTATACGGTCAACGAGCGCGCCGATGCCGACCGGCTGCTGGCGCAGGGCATCGACGGCATCGTCACCGACGCCGTCGACCGCTTCGCACCCTGCCTACCGTAGCGCCGTCCACTCCGACCCGACCTCGTCCGCACCCGGCACCGGCTGCGGCCGCGGCAACGCCTTCAGGCCGCGGATCAGCGGCAGCCGCCAGGCCACCACCGCCAGCAGCAGCGACGTCACCGCGGCGAAGGCCAGTGCCGAGCGCAGCCCGACATGCTCGCCCAGCCAGCCGCCCAGCATCGACCCGGCCGGTGCCGCCAGCAGCGTCAGCCAGCGCATCGTGCTCGTCATGCGGCCCAGCAGCGGCTCGGGCGTGACCGCCTGGCGCAGCGCCAGGAAGTTGATGAAGATGAAGACCGCGCCCATCGTGAACATCGCCATCATCAGCGCGAAGGCCGCCACGCCCCAGGCATTGGCCGGCGCCAGCGCCGGCAGCAGCCAGCCGACGCCGGTGATGACGTAGCCCACCACCAGGCAGGGCCCCGGGCCGATGCGCTGGCTGATCCGCCGGCCCCAGACGCTGCCGGTGATGGTGCCCACGCCCATGCCCATGTAGCACAGGCCCACGGTCTGCTCCGACAGGCCCAGCGTGCGCGTGGCCACCAGGATCTGCACCACCAGCGCGGCATAGTGGGCCATCTGCCACACCGCCATCAGCACCGCCAGCGTCACCAGCACCGGCGTGTATGCGACGAAGCGCAGGCCACCCCGCAGGTCGCGCCAGAAACTGGCATCGGCGGCGACGCGCACCTCCTCGCGCACGTGGATGCTGCGCAGGATCCAGGCCGACCACAGCAGCAGCGCCGCATTGACCGACATCGCCCAGGGCGCGCCGAAGAGCTTGATCAGGAAGCCGGCAAAGCCCGGACCCGCCACCTCGGCCCCCGAGGTGGCGAGCGCATTCTTGGCGTGCGCCTCGACCAGCCGTTCACGCGGCACCACCTGTGTCAGCACGATCTGCGCCGCGCTGCCCGATACCGCATGCACCGCGCCGACGATGAAGCCCACCCCGTAGAGCCAGCCCATGGTCAAGGTGCCGAGCAGCCAGGCGACGGTGACGCTGGCCGCCGCCAGCCCGACCAGCAGCTCGCCGACCAGATAGACCGGCAGCTTGCGCACGCGGTCCAGCCAGACGCCGGCGGGCAGCGACAGCAGCAGGAAGGGCGACAGCTCGATCGCCGTCAGCAGGCCCATCTGCGTGGGGGTGGCATTCAGCAGCACCGCGGCCGTCAGCGGCAGCGCCAGCAGCATCACCTGCCCGCCGAAGGAGGCGGTCAGGATCGACAGCCACAGCCGGCCATAGGTGCGGTCACGCCAGAGGTCGCCCTCGGGCAGGTGACTGAGCAGTCGAGCGGCAAGCAAGACAGTCGCGCTCGCCGTCAGAGATACCGATCGCGCGCCAGTGACCCACCCAGCGGCCGCCGCGGAACCGGCTCTGCCGGGCCGCTGGCGGCGCCCCCCTGGGGGGGAGGCGCCGAAGGCGCTTCGGGGGGGGTCAAGATCGGTAGTCGGCGTTGATGCTGACGTAGTCGTGCGACAGGTCGCAGGTCCAGACCTCGGTGGCGGCGCCGCCGCGGTGCAGGTGCACGCGCACCGTGATCTCGGACTGCTTCATCACGCGCTGGCCGTCGGCCTCCTGGTAGGCCGGGTGGCGGCCGCCTTTCGTCGCCACGTGCACGTCGTCCAGGTGCAGGTCGATCAGGCCCTGGTCGAGGTCGTCGATGCCGGCATAACCCACCGCCGCCAGGATGCGGCCGAGGTTGGGGTCGCTGGCGAAGAAGGCCGTCTTGACCAGCGGTGAATGCGCGATGGCATAGGCCACCAGGCGGCACTCGGCCTCGTCGCGGCCGCCCTCGACCCGCACGGTGATGAACTTGGTCGCGCCTTCGCCGTCGCGCACGATGGCCTGCGCCAGCTGCCGCGACACCCCGATCACCGCATCGGCCAGCGCCCGCCCTTCGGCCGAGCCCAGGTCGGTGATGGCGGCATGGCCGGCGCGCTGCGTGGCCACCAGCACGAAGGAATCGTTGGTCGAGGTATCGCCGTCGATGGTGATGCGGTTGAAGCTGGCATCGGCAGCCTGGCGCACCAGCGCATCCAGCAGGGCCGGGGCGATCACCGCGTCGGTGGCGACGAAGCCCAGCATGGTCGCCATGTTGGGGCGGATCATGCCGGCGCCCTTGCTGATGCCGGTCACCGTCACCGTCTGGCCGCCGATGCTCACCTGGCGCGACGCCGCTTTCGGCAGCGTATCGGTGGTCATGATGCCTTCGGCCGCCTGCGCCCAGTGGGCCGCGTGCAGGTCGGCCTGCGCCGCCGGCAGCCCGGCCTCGATGCGCTCGACCGGCAGCGTTTCCATGATCACGCCGGTGGAAAACGGCAGCACCGCCTGCGCCTCGACGCCGAGGCATGCCGCCACCGCGGCACAGGTGCGGCGCGCCCGCGCCAGGCCGTCGGCGCCGGTGCCGGCATTGGCATTGCCGGTATTGACCACCAGCGCGCGGATGCCGCTGCCCGCCGCCAGGAGTTCGCGGCACACCTGCACCGGCGCGGCGCAGAAGCGGTTGTTCGTAAACACCCCGGCCACCGCGCAGCCCTCGTCCAGCGCAAACAGCACCAGGTCGCGCCGGTTGGCCTTGCGCACCCCGGCCATCGCGGTGCCGATGCGCAGGCCGGCGACGGGGTGGAGTTGATCGGCGGGCGTGGGGGTGAAATTGACGGGCATTGCTTGACCGGAGTTTGAACAGGCTGGTCCGGGACATTGTAGGGATCGGCCACGCGCACATCCCTCATTCGAGGGGGTGCCGCGCGACACCAACCACAGGCAACTACCCATGGCCACTTTCTTGCTGGTGAGCAACATCGTGACACTTCGCACGCCGGCCGGGCATCGCCCTGGAGCGGTGTCGGAGGTCGCGTGGCAGGACCGGGCGCGGTGCGGGGACGTTGAGGTCTGCGCGCCACGCAAACCCTGCCCGACTTCAACCACCCCGATGGTGCGCAGCCGCGATCCGGCCTGCCCCGAAACTGGAGAGATTGCATGCAGAAGAAGAAGCTGCGCCTGGTCGCTGCCGCCGCGGCGGCGCTGGTGATGTCCATGGCCGCACCCGGCGTGATGGCGCAGGGCTCCGTCCCCGTGCAGGCGGCCGAGAATGGCCGGCTGTGGTTCGTCGAACTGGCCGGCAAGCCGGTCGCCGACGGCAATGCCCGCAGCGCGGTGCAGGCCGAGAAGGCCGCTTTCCGGCAGGCGGCCAGGGCCATGGGCATCAGCTACAAGGAGCGCTACAGCTACGACGTGCTGTTCAACGGCTTCGCGGTCGAGGTCGCGCCCGGCCAGCGCGCTGCGCTGGCCCGCATCGCGGGTGTGAAGGCGATGTACCCCGTCGAGGTGGTGCAGGGCCCGACCCCCGAGCAGCGTGAGCAGATCCGCGCCGACCTCGCCACCGCGCTGGCCATGACCGGTGCTAACGTGGCGCAGAACAGCCTGGGCCTGACCGGCGCCGGCATCAAGGTCGGTGTCATCGATACCGGCATCGACATCGACCACCCGGCCTTTGGCGGCAGCGGCAGCAACGGCACGACGCCGTTCCCGAGCCCGCGCGTGGCCTACGGCTACGACTTCGTCGGCGATGCCTACAACGCCGACCCCAGCAGCCCCGCCTTCAACCCGGTGCCCACGCCCGACCCCAACCCCGATGACTGCGGCGGCCACGGCACCCACGTGGCCGGCATCGTCGGCGCCAACGGCGGCGGCCTGACCGGCGTGGCCCCCGGCGTCACCTTCGGCGCCTACCGCGTCTTCGGCTGCGCCGGCTCGACCTCGTCGGACATCATCGTCGCGGCGCTCGAGCGCGCCTATGCCGACGGCATGCAGATCGTCAACCAGAGCCTGGGCGCCGCGCGGCAGTGGCCGCAATACCCGACCGCCCAGGCCACGAGCCGCCTGGTCGACAAGGGCGTGGTGATGGTGGCCTCGATCGGCAACAACGGCCCCGGCGGTGGTTCGCCGGACGCCCTGTTTGCCGCTGGCGCGCCCGGCGTGGGCGAGAAGGTGATCGGGGTCGCGTCGTACGACAACACGTCGGTCACGCTCAGCCAGTTCCTCATCTCCCCCGACAACACGGCCATCGGGTTCAACGCCGCGACGGGCGCGCCGCTGCCGCCCACCAGCGGCACCGGCGCACTCGCCCGGACCGGCACGGCCACGACCGCCAACGACGCCTGCAACGCCGTCGCGCCGGCGCCCGGATCGCTGACCGGCAAGATCGCCCTGATCCGGCGCGGCACCTGCAGCTTCTACGAGAAGGCCTTCAACGCGCAGGCCGCCGGCGCCATCGGCGTCGTGCTCTACAACAACGCGCCAGGCCGCATCAACCCGACGGTCGCAGGCACCCCGGCGATCACGATCCCGGTTGCCGCGGTTTCCGACACCGAAGGCGTGCTGATCAACAACCGGCTCGCCTCGGGCCCGGTCGACCTGACCTGGACCAACCAGGTCGGCAGCTTCCCGAGCCCGACTGGCGGCCTGATCTCCGGCTTCAGCTCCTTCGGCCTGGCCGCCGACCTCAGCCTGAAGCCCAACATCGGCGCCCCGGGCGGCAGCATCTACTCGGCCTATCCGCTGGAAGCCGGCGGCTACGCCACGCTGTCGGGCACCTCGATGTCGGCGCCTCATGTAGCCGGCGGCATCGCGCTCATCAAGCAGGCGCGACCGGAGATCCCGGCGACAAAGATGATGGCGCACATCCAGAATACCGCCGACCCGAAAAACTGGTCGGGCAACCCAGGATCTGGCTTCCTGGACTTCGTGCACCGCCAGGGCGCCGGCATGATGGACATCGTCGCCACCGTGCAGTCGAAGGCCCTGGTCGAGCCCAGCCAGATCGCCCTCGGCGAGAGCGAGGCCGGGCCGAAGACGGTGCGCATCACGGTGAAGAACGATGCCGCGGGGGCGGTGACCTACGACCTGTCTCACGTCGCCGCGCTGGCCACCGGACCGAACAACACCTGCGGGGCCACCTGCCCGGCGTCCTTCAACACCACCGGCACCTTCCTCGCGCCGGCGACCGTGAGTCTGAACGCGGCGAGCATCACCGTGCCGGGCAAGGGCAGCGCCAGCTTCGACGTCACCATCGACGCCAACGCGGCCCTCGCAAACCGCGGCATCTACGGCGGCTACGTCACGCTGACGCCGCAAGGTGGTGGCGAGACGCTGCGCGTGCCGTATGCGGGTCTGAAGGGCGACTACCAGAGCACGCCGGTGCTCACGCCGACGACCAACGGTTTCCCGTGGCTGGCCAAGCTGCAGGGCACGTCGCTCTTCAACCAGCCCGACGGCGCCAGCTATGCGATGGCCGGTGACGACATCCCGTACTTCCTGCTGCACTTCGATCACCATGTGCAGAAGCTGGAGTTCACGGTGGTGAAGGCTGCCGATGGCAAGCCGGTGCACCCGGTGTTCAGCAAGACCGACGTCTTCGAATACCTCGGTCGCAACTCGACGCCCGGTGGCTTCTTCACCTTCACCTGGGACGGCACGCGCATGCACGACAACGGCAAGGGCACGCCGGACCATCGCAAGGTGGTGCCGAACGGTCAGTACCGGATCGTGATCCGTGCGCTGAAGCCGCTGGGCGACGAGAAGAATCCGGCCCACTGGGAGACCTGGACCTCGCCGACGATCACGGTGGCGCGGCCTTGATCGCGTAGCCCTCCGATCAGCAGTCGAGGGCACTGCACTTCAGAAGGCCCCGGGCACCCGCTCGGGGCCTTTGACATTCAGCGCGCCGCGCGGGCCGGTCGCGCCTCCGATCCCGGGCAGGGCTCGAACCCCTGGTCATCCACGTTGCGCAGGTTTGCACTTCACGGTAGGTTGTATCCACGCCTCTCCCGCACATCCCGGCGGGCAGGTCGGGCCGCCCGACCGGCGCGCCCAACTCACTTCTCACCCACGGAGGATTCATGAGACTCTCGACCCTCGCTGCTGCCGCATTGGCGACAGCACTCTCGGTGCCAGGGGCTGCCTTGGCCGCCTCGTTCGTCGTCATGGGGGCGAACATGGAGGCCGCCGTCGTCGCGGCAGGAGGCAGTGTCACCAAGCGGCTGCCCGCCATCGGTGCGGTGGTCGCCGAAGGCGGTGCAAACTTCAAGGCGGCCGTCGGCAAGCAGGCCGGCGTGCAGGACGTTCTGCCGAACCTGAATGTCCGCTGGCAACCGAAGACCCGCATCCACACGCAGGCCGTGGCCGAGGCCGTCGACCCGCCGAACAATCCGCCGGGGTCCATCGACTCGCGCTTCAACCTGCAGTGGGGCCACACCGCGGTCAAGGCCGTGCACGCATGGAACGCCGGCTACACGGGCACCGGCGCGCGCGTGGCGGTGCTCGACGGGGGCTTCAGCGTCGATCACCCCGACATTGCGACCCAGTACGACCCGACGTGCTCGGCAGACATGACGGGCGAAGGCCTGGCTTACGGACCGAACAGCGACGACCCGACAGGCATCTTCTCGCACGGCATGCACACCGCCGGCACCATCGCTGCGGCGTTCAACGGTACCGGCACCATCGGTGTCGCGCCTTCGGCAAAGCTCTGCCTGGTGAAGGTCCTCTTCAACTACGGCAGCGGCAGCTTCGGCGATGTGGCCGCGGGCATCGTCCACGCCGCCGACCAGGGCGTGGACGTCATCAGCATGAGCCTCGGCGGCGCCATCTACAAGTCGGGAGTGCCCGGCGAATACACCGCCCGTGAGGCCAACGAGCTGAAGAACCTCATCGCCAAGGCGGTGGCCTACGCACACCAGAAGGGCGCGCTGGTGATCACGTCCGCCGGCAACGAGGGCATCAATGGCGACAAGGACAAGAATCTGATCCACCTGCCTTCCGATGCGCCGCACGCGATGTCGGTGTCGGCAACTGCGCCCATCGGCTGGGCCCTCGATCCGAACGGTACCTTCCTGGATAACCTCGCTTCTTACTCGAACTACGGCCGTTCGGTGATCAGCGTGGCGGCACCCGGTGGCGACGCGGCCTACCCGGGCAACGAGAACTGCACGCTCGGTGGGCTGGTCCGGCCGTGCTACGTCTTCGACCTCGTCTTCAGCACCGGCGGCGTGGTCGGTCCCAACGCCTACTACTACTGGAGCGCCGGCACGAGCATGGCCACGCCGCATGTCTCGGGGGTCGCTGCCTTGGCCGTCAGCCGCTATGGACGCATGCACCCGGCTCAGTTGCGCTCTCTGCTGGAGCGGGGCGCAGATGATCTTGGCCAGCCGGGCAACGACCCAGCCTATGGCGCTGGCCGTGTGAACGCGGTGAACGCCATCTCCCGCTGAGACGACGAGGCTGCCGACGCGCTGGTGCGCGGCGGTGGCCCGAACAGGACAAAGGCCCCGCGGCTCGCGCCGCGGGGCCTTTGTCGCTGATGGGCAGCGAGTCGCTCAGCTCAGCCGGCCGTGGCACTGCTTGTATTTCTTGCCGCTGCCGCAGGGACACGGGTCGTTGCGCCCGACCTTGGGCACCTCGGCCGCCAGCGTCGCGGGGTCGGTGTCCTGCGACACCGAGCCGTCCTCGTTGGGGTGGGTGTAGGTGACGTTGCTGAGCTGGCTGGCCTGCGCCTCGATGGCCTCGGCGGCCTGCGCCACCTGGTCCTGGCTCTGGATGCGCACCGTCATCAGCACGCGCGTCACCTCGAGCTTGACGGTGTCGAGCAGCTGCTCGAACAGCTCGAAGGCCTCGCGCTTGTATTCCTGCTTCGGGTTCTTCTGCGCATAGCCGCGCAGGTGGATGCCCTGGCGCAGATAGTCCAGCGCCGCCAGGTGCTCGCGCCAGTGGCTGTCGATGGTCTGCAGCAGCACCATGCGCATGAAGGGCGTGAACTGCTCGGCACCCACCTGCTCGACCTTGGCCAGGAATGCGGCATCGGCCGCGGCCTTGACCTTGTCGAGCACGTCCTCGTCGGTGATCGAGTCGCTCTTCTCGACCTCGGCCTGCAGGTCGATCTCGAGCTGCCACTCGTCGCGCAGCACGTTCTGCAGGCCGGGCAGGTCCCACTGCTCTTCCAGGCTCTCGGCTGGCACATGGGCGTGCACCACGTCGGTCATCGCCGACTGGCGCAGGTTGCCGATCTGGTCGTCGAGGCTGGCGGCCTCGAGGATCTCGTTGCGCTGCTGGTAGATGACCTTGCGCTGGTCGTTGGCGACGTCGTCGTATTCCAGCAGCTGCTTGCGGATGTCGAAGTTGCGCGCCTCGACCTTGCGCTGCGCGCTCTCGATGCTGCGGTTGACGATGCCGGCCTCGATGGCCTCGCCCTCGGGCATCTTCAGCCGGTCCATGATGGCGCGCACGCGGTCGCCCGCGAAGATGCGCATCAGCGAATCATCGAGCGACAGGTAGAAGCGGCTGGCACCGGGGTCGCCCTGGCGGCCGCTGCGGCCGCGCAGCTGGTTGTCGATGCGCCGGCTCTCGTGGCGCTCGGTGGCCACGATGCGCAAGCCGCCCAGCGACTTGACCTGGTCGTGCAGGCCCTGCCACTCGTCGTGCAGCTTGCGCGCACGCGCCTGCTTCTCGTCGTCCGACAAGGCGGGGTCGGCTTCCAGAAACTGGATCTGCTTCTCGACATTGCCACCCAGCACGATGTCGGTGCCGCGACCGGCCATGTTGGTGGCGATGGTGATCATCTTCGGCCGCCCGGCCTGGGCGACGATCTCGGCCTCTTTCGCGTGCTGCTTGGCGTTGAGCACCTGGTGCGGCAACTTGGCCTTGGTCAGCAGGTCGGAGATCAGCTCCGAATTCTCGATCGAGGTCGTGCCCACCAGCACCGGCTGCCCGCGTTCGAAGCAATCGCGGATGTCGTTGGTGACGGCGTCGTATTTCTCCTTCGCCGTCTTGTAGATGAGGTCGTTCTCGTCCTTGCGGATGGTTGGCTTGTTGGGCGGGATGACCACCGTCTCCAGGCCGTAGATCTCCTGGAATTCGTAGGCCTCGGTATCGGCCGTGCCGGTCATGCCGGCCAGCTTGCCGTACATGCGGAAATAGTTCTGGAAGGTGACCGAGGCCAGGGTCTGGTTCTCGCTCTGGATCTGCACGCCTTCCTTGGCCTCGACGGCCTGGTGCAGGCCGTCGCTCCAGCGCCGGCCCGTCATCAGGCGGCCGGTGAATTCGTCGACGATCACCACCTCGCCGTTCTGCACCACATAGTGCTGGTCGCGGTTGTACAGGTGGTGGGCCCGCAGCGCCGCATAGACGTGGTGCATCAGGCTGATATTGGCGGGGTCGTACAGGCTGGCGCCCTCGGCCAGCAGGCCGGCCTGCGTCAGCACCTGTTCGGCCTTCTCGTGGCCGGCCTCGGTCAGGTAGACCTGGTGCGTCTTCTCGTCGACGGTGAAGTCGCCGGGCTTGATGACGCCCTCGCCGGTGCGCGGGTCGGCCTCGCCGATCTGCTTGACCAGTTGCGGCACGACGGCGTTGATGCGCACGTACATGTCGGTGTGGTCTTCGGCCTGGCCGCTGATGATCAGCGGCGTGCGCGCCTCGTCGATGAGGATCGAGTCGACCTCGTCGACGATGGCGTAGTGGAGGCCGCGCGACACGCGGTCGGCGACCTCGTAGACCATGTTGTCGCGCAGGTAGTCGAAGCCGAATTCGTTGTTGGTGCCGTAGGTGACGTCGGCGGCAAAGGCCTGCTGCTTCTCCTCGCGCTGCATGCCGGGCACGTTGACGCCCACGGTCAGGCCGAGGAAGCCGTACAGCCGGCCCATCCATTCGGCGTCGCGGCGGGCCAGATAGTCGTTGACCGTCACCACGTGCACGCCCTTGCCGGACAGCGCATTCAGGTAGACCGGCAGCGTGGCCATCAGCGTCTTGCCTTCGCCGGTGCGCATCTCGGCGATCTTGCCCTCGTGCAGGGCGATGCCGCCGATCAGCTGCACGTCGAAGTGGCGCATCTTCAGCGTGCGCTTGCCGGCCTCGCGCACCACGGCGAAGGCCTCGGGCAGCAGCTGGTCGAGCGCCTCGCCGTTGGCGACGCGGGCGCGGAATTCGTCGGTCCTGGCACGCAGCGCGGCGTCGTCCAGGGCCTCGAAGGTCGGTTCCAGCGCATTGATCTGCTGCACCGTCTTGCGGTAGCCCTTGAGCAGGCGATCGTTACGGCTGCCGAAGATCTGGGTCAGTATCTTGGGGAACATGCGGCGACGGAGCTTGGAGGTGTTCTGGAGGGGGGCCGGTGGCACCGCGGCAGATGGCCACCGGCACGCGCCGGCCACCCGTTGCCGGCCGCTTCGGCCCGGCTCTGCACGGCATGGCAGGTGAGGCCCGGGTGTGCCGACTCGAGGCCCTCGACCGAGGGGTGCGGCGCGGCAGGGCGCCTGGCGCGCAAAGCAGGGGAGTCTAGCACCCGGGTGCCGGCCGCCTGGGCTGCAGGAATGTCAGGGCCGTGCCGTCCGGCCGCCCGCTCGCGCAGCCAGGGGTGCCGATGCCGCCGCCAGGAAGCGTGCCGGGTCCTGCGGCACGCCCTCGACCAGCACCTCGAAGTGCAGGTGCGGCCCGGTCGAGCGTCCGCTCGAGCCCACCTCGGCGATCGGCTGCCCTCGGCGCACGAGTTGCCCCGGCTGCACCAGCACCTTCAGGCAGTGCGCGTAGCGCGTGACGAGGCCATTGCCGTGGTCGAGTTCGACCGTCTGGCCGTAGTCGGCGTGCCAGTCGGCCGTCACCACCACGCCGGCGGCCGACGCCACGATCGGCGTGCCTGCCTCCGCCGGAAAATCCAGCCCGGTGTGCAGGGCGGCGCGGCCGCTGAACGGGTCGGTGCGAAAACCGAATCCCGAGCCCACCGGGCCGTCGACCGGCGGCGCGCTGGGCACGCGCAGGGCCTCGAGCCGGGCCTGGAACAGACGCGATTCGCTGTAGGTGAAGAGGTCGGTGTGCCAGTCGGCGGCCTCGTCGAGCCCGGCCACGACGCGCTGCAACTGCTCCAGCGACGGCCGCTGCGCGGCGACGAAGGGCCCGCCCTTGCCGGCGCCCACGGCATCCGGGCGCAGCGGCTTGAGTTCTTCGGACTTGACACCGGCCAGGCCGCTGACGCGGTCGCTCATGGCCTCCAGCCGCACCAGCTTGGCCTGCATCTCGCCCACTTTCTGCGCCATGGCATCGAGGTTGTCGCGCATGAAGCGGTCGCGCTGGGCGATCTCGTCGCGCACCACCCACTGCACGATCTGGCTGACGACCGGCCAGCCCTCGCGCGCGGCCTTGAGGAAGACGAAGTGATAGACGGTGCCCGACACCAACATCAGCACGAAGGCCAGCGCCGCAGCGGCCAGGGCCATCTGCAGGGCGCTGAACTGCATCACGCGCGTGCGGGCCATGCGGCCATGGGTGATGAGCACTTGCATCGCCAATAAACTCCTGCCATGTCGACGCGTCAGCCCCAGGAGCCAACGCTCAAGCTGGCCACCGCACTCGACCGGTCCGAGCCGCTGGGCCTGTTGCTGCGCCGCCTGCAGGAGGCGCGTGCGCATTTTGAAACCGTGGCACCCCTGCTGCCACCGGCGCTGCGTGCCGACGTGCGCCCCGGGCCGGTGGACGGCGACGTCTGGACCCTGCTGGCCGCCCACAACCCGGCGGCGGCCAAACTGCGCCAGTTGCTGCCCTTGTTGCTGCAGCACCTGCAGGCGGCGGGCTGGCAGGGTACTTCAATCAAGGTGCGGGTTCAACCGCGTCCGCCGGGAAGCTGAAACCCGAGGTTGCTGGTGCCGGCTGTCCGAATCGAACGGACGACCTTCCGCTTACAAGGCGTGCCGGCTGGTATCCAGCAGGACGACCGAGGATCACGCAAAGCATTGATTCATAGGGGTGTGTAGTCCTGACGCTTCCTTGACCATCCGCTAGTGTCCGGCTAGAGTGGTATCCGAAGTGGTATCCAAAGCGAGGCGGCGATGGCGCAGGACAAGGCACGGGCAACCAAGGTCACAGACGCCAAGCTGGCAGCGGCCAAGCTGCCCGACGGCAAAGCCGAGGCCCGCATCCTGGCGGCGCCTGGTCTTTACCTGCACTTGCGGCGTCGAGCCGGCGGCGAGGTTGCCAAGCACTGGCAATACCGTGCCCAGGTGGCCGGCGTGCGCCGCTGGCTGTCCCTGGGGGCCTATCCGGCCGTCTCTCTGGCCAAGGCGAATGCCGATCTGCTGGAGCACCAAAAGGCGCACGAGGCCGCCAAGAAGGGCGAGGCCGACCATCCGGTGATCGCGGCACGGTTTGCCCGTCGAGCCAACGTCGAAATGCCGACGGTGGCGCAAGCCTTCGATGATTGGATCGCCGACAAGCGCCTTGGCAGCAAGCGCAAGGATGGCCGTCCGGTCCGTGAACGCACGATCACCATCCTGACGGAGAACTTCGACGCCGATATCCGCGCGCGCATCGGCGACGCCAAGATATCCAAGCTTACGCCCGAGGCGATCCGGGCGTGCATCGACGCACCACGCAAACGCGGCGCCCCGGGTGCGGCTGCGCATGTCTACCGCACCCTGCGCGGGCTGGTCACGTTTGCCATCAAGCGCCAGTTGATCGACGGCGCCGACCCCATGCGGGGCATCGACAACCCGAAGCCGTACCGGCCTGCGCCCGTCAATGCTGCATCCGACGCCGAACTGGTCGCGCTGCTGCGGGCGGTTGACGAGTCGGACATGCACGAGGCAACGAAGCTCGCCATTGAGTTTCAGTTGCTGACCGGGGCACGCCCGGGGGAGGTCCGTCTCGCAGAGTGGCGGGAGTTCAATCTCGACCGCGCGCTATGGACCATTCCCGCTTCGCGCGTCAAGACCGACCGCGAATTCCGCGTGCACCTGTCCGATGCGGCGCTGGTGCTGCTTAAGCGTGCGAAGGCGCTTCGCAACGACCAGAAGAGCACTTTCGTCTTCCCTGGCGCCAAGGGCGGGACGATGGACAAGATGGCGATTGCCCATGCACTGCGCCGACTGGCCGAGCGGGTAGAGGCCAAGGGCGGCAAGAGGCTACGGCCGCATGACCTGCGCCGAACCTTCCGCACGATGTTGTCTCGGCTCGGCGTGCAACCCCACGTCGCGGAACTGTGCATGAACCACCAAGAGACCGAGACCATGCGCCGGGTCTACGACGGTCACGACTACAGCGGTGAGGTTGCAGCGGCATGGGATGCGGCCGGCGCACATATCAAGGCGCTGCGCGCTGGCGGCGCCCTGGTCATCCCGATGACGGCGAGGCGGGCATGACACAAGACGAGTACGAAGCCGAGACCATACGGCTAGCCCTTGCTGGCGATGCGGATGCCGGCCGCGCTGCGCTCAGCCTTTGCCGCGAGGCTCTGGATGCTCGCTCGATATCTCCGAGGCTCGCCCAATTCCTGGCCGACCGGCTTTGGGCCATCGACCAAGCACTCGATGAGGCCGAACGACTACGCGAGATCAAGACGTCTTCCGGTTCGATCCGCTCTGCCCGCGATGCCGCCATCGCCGAGGCGCTGTGCATCAAACGGCAGGCAGTGAAGCCGCGCGATCCGTTTCCAGATTGGCAACGTCAGTACGCTGCCTTCGGTACGTTGCTGCTAAAGGCTGGTTTGCGGCCCGAGAAGGTCAAGGCCGCGATGGACGAAGCAAGAAGGCATAACGAGGGACCGGACACTGGCCTTGATCGCCGAACAGCGGAACGGATGCTTGCCGCTTACGCGCCGATGCGCGATCTCGACAACGAATTGCTCATGCACCTGGCCGGCCCGCTGCGGGAAATAGTGCCGACGTATCTGCCGCAGGCAAAGTCCGCATAGGCCGGAACAGTAGCGCCATGCATCCCGGGGTGGCCCGGGGCTACCTACGAGGTACAGCATGGCGCGAATCCTTCGCCTGCCCGCAGTAATAGACAAGACGGGCAAGAGCCGTAGCCCGATCTACGCGGATATTCAGGCGGGCCTATTCCCTCGGCCGATCAAGCTCGGCGCCCGCGCTGCGGGCTGGCCCGAGCATGAGGTCGAGCAAGTCATCACTGCCCGCATCCGCGGCGAGACTGATGACGCTATCCGGCGGCTGGTCGCGGCGCTGCATGTGTCGCGGAACGCCCCCACGACCGCGACGGCGTAAGGGGGCGAGGATGACAAACCATCATCAGTTTGCCGCGAAGGCAGGTCGCCCCACAAAAAAAGACGCCCCGGCGATTGACCGAGGCGCACAAGCGGAACAGCAGGATTCTGCCAAGACGACGACGACCGCGATAGCCCGCGCTGCGCTGCTGGGCATCGAAGCCCGTAGCATCGGCCCGGCGGCATGGATGCTGCGCCACGCACACGGCGCCTGCATCGGCGCTGTCTACGGGCATGAGGCCCTGGCCGCAGCGGTGGCCGGCTTCGAGGCTGCGCGCAACGACGTTCTAGCCCTGGTGCAGCGCATGGCAGGGGGTGGCCTATGAGCGATCCCGTGCAAGCCTTTCGGCTGGCGATCCTGGCCGCGCTGGGCCATGCGCCCGATCAGATCGAGCCCGGCCGGTTCCATCGGTTCCCGACGCGCGACCGCCGCGGCGACTCTGCCGGCTGGTGCAAGCTGTTCGCCGATGTGCGGGGTGGCGTCTTCGGCTGCTACCGGGCGGGCATCTCCGAGACATGGAGCGCCATCGACCGCACGGCGATGACCAGGCAGCAGCGCATTGAACTGGCCCGGCAGGTGATGGCCGCGACCGCCGAGCGTGAAGCGCAGCAGCGTGAGCTATGGGCCAAGGCCGCCGAGCGTATCGCGCTCACCTGGGCCGAGTGCATGCCCCTGGTGGCTGGCGATCCGGTGACGCTGTACCTGAAGCGCCGGGGCTTCGGCGGCGTGTGGCCGCTGCCCGAGTGCCTGCGGCTGCACCGTGGCCTGGCCTACTGGCATGAGGGCGAGCGGCTAGGCGCCTATCCCGCGATGGTGGCGCCCATCGTCGCGCCCGATGGCCGCATGGTGGCGCTGCATCGCACCTACCTGACCGCGAACGGCCGCAAGGCCGACGTGCCGACCGTGCGCAAGCTGACCGCCGCTGCCGGGCCGCTGTCCGGTGCCGGCATCGACTTGCATCGACCGCAGCGCGGCGTGATCGGCATCGCCGAGGGCATCGAAACCGCGCTCGGAGCCTGGTGCCTGTCGGCCGTGCCCGTGGTGGCCGGCTACAGCGCCGGCAACGTCTCGTCATGGCAATGGCCGGCAGGTGTGCAGCGGCTGGTGATCTTCGCGGACAACGATCAGGCCGGGCGCGAGGCCGCCGACAAGTTGCGGGCGCGAGCCGTGGCCGCGGGTGTTCACGCCAAAGTGATGACGCCGACCGACGACGGCGCCGACTGGGCCGACGTATGGGCATCGCGCGGCGTGGTGTCCGTGGAGGGCACAGCATGAGTGCCAGCCTGTCAGATGTTGACCGCGCTGCCAGTGCGATGCCGTCCGTGCGCCTGGTGCGTGGCGATGCCGTGAAGTTGGAGCCGGTTCGCTGGGCGTGGAAGGGGTTTCTTCCGCTGGGGATGCTGACGATCATCGGCGGTGCCCCGGGCTGCGGCAAGACGACCATTGCCTTGTCCGTGGCCGCCACGATCACGCGCGGCGGCGCATGGCCGGATGGCACGCACTGCACCGGCGGCGGCGATGTGGTGATCTGGAGCGGCGAAGACCCAGCCTCGGTGGCGGCGGCGCGGCTGAAGGCCGCGGGCGCCGACATGACCCTGGTTCACTTCGTTGCGGGAGTGGCCGGTGATGAGATCGAGACCTTCGACCCCGGCCGGGACATGCCGTTGTTGGAAGCGACGATTGAGCGCCTGCCCACGCCGCGCCTGCTGATCCTCGATCCCATCGTGTCGGCCGTGGCGGGTGACTCGCACAAGGGAGCCGAGGTCCGCCGGTCCCTGCAACCCGTTGTCGATCTGGCGCAGCGGCTAGGGTGTGCGGTGCTCGGCATCACGCATTTCAGCAAGGGGACCGCCGGCCGCGATCCGGTCGAGCGGGTGACGGGCAGCATTGCCTTCGCGGCGCTGGCGCGCATGGTGCTGGTCGCGGCCAAGGTCAAGGCCGAAGCCGACGACGACGAACCGCGCCGGGTGCTGCTGCGCGCCAAGTCAAACGTCGGACCAGACGACGGCGGGTTTGCATACGCGCTCGATCTGGTGGAGGTGGCACACGAGGTAGAAGGCCAGCGTGTGCGGTGGCTGGAGCCCCTGGACGGCACGGCGCGCGAACTGCTGGCCGAGGCGGAAGCGGATTTGTCAGGCGATGACGAGGGCGGCGCGCGAGACTGTGCCGGCTGGCTGCGCGAGTTGCTGTCGGCCGGCCCTGCCTCGGCGCGCGAGGTCAAGCGGTGCGCAGATGAGGCCGGCTACGCGTGGCGAACGGTGCAGCGCGCCATGCGCAAGGCCGGCGCGGATTCGCGTCGGGTCGGGTTTAGCAAGCCCGCCGAGTGGTTCCTCGTTGCCAGTCGCGCCACAGTCGCGCCAGTCACGCCACACACTGAGGCTGGCGCCAATGGCGCGAATGGGGCCATCCGTGGCGCGACTGACGACGACGTGGAGGTCTTCGCATGACCGCCGCCATGTTGCTGGCCGACCTGCGCGGACGGGGGTTCACGGTGGAGTCCGCCGACAACAAGCTCATGGTGCGCCCGTCGAGCCTGCTGTCGGAAGACGACCGCCAGCGCATCCGCAAGGCGCTGCCGGGCCTGCGGGTGGCGCTGCATGCGCAGCCCACGGACCACACCGGGGGCGAGTCGCGCCCGTACCGGCTGGCGCCACCTGACGCCGAGGTGGCACACGCCGAGCCATGGGACGATGGCGCCATTGCCCGCTTTCAGGCCCGTGTGCTGCGCATCCAACGGCGTGGCTTCGGCGAGCAGGATGCCGACGACCTGGCCGAGCGGCTGCACCTGCGCGACGTGCATGCCGACCAGCGGGTGATGTGCCTGGAATGTCGAAACCTGTCCGGCACGCTGGCGACCGGCTTACGCTGCGGCAACCACAAGGCCGCCGTCGTCATGCGCGACCTGCCGGCCGAACTGGTCACGCAGATGCAGGTGTGTCCCGGCTTCGTGGAGGTCGATCAACGATGACTTGGACACCCGGTCAACCCGTCGTCAACGACGACGACCGCCTCGCCTGGGAGCGGTGGCGGTGCGAGCGCAAGCGCCAGCAGCAGCGGGAGCGGCGAGCGCGTAACCCGAGGATCGACTATTACCCCGATGCGCATGCACTGGCGACAATCAACCAGCTACGTCGGCCGTGGGCCGGCGGCGACCAGTCGAGCGTGATCAGCAAGATCATCAACGAGTGGGCGGCGTGGCACCGGAATAAATAACGCCGATCTAGAGGGGGAGTCAGTTACCGAAAGTCCGCCGCCGGCAAGTGCTTAGGTGCTGCTGGCGCGCGGCGTCATCACGCCCGGGCTTCCGGCTCTCTGGCCCGGCCTACGGGGGTGACCAGCCGGTGCATAGCTGACAGGTTTCCATTCCGGCTCATCGTCGGCGCCCGGCTCACGCGCGAAGGCGCTGCATCCGTTGTTGGGCATCGACCGCACCCGTGGCGCATGGGGGCGGGTGCAGAGCGCGGCGTGGCCGTCAGGCGCCATGCGCGCGAAGGCGTCACAGTGCCAGCAAGGTCTTGGCGATGAGCCCCACGGGCTGAAGTGTGATGCAGACATGGCGGCATGCTGGTCCGCGGGTGGCTCATCCAATGAGGTAGCTCCGACTGGCAGGCATTCCGGGAACGGGGGGGCGCAACAGTACGCACTACGCGCACACGCGCGCGCGCGTACTGGTCATGCTCATGCGTGCGCCCGAACAGTACGCGCGCGCGTGTGGCCCGCAGGGGGTCAACCAGATCGGCGGGGCGACCGGTGCTCGTCAGGTCTGGTATCCGAAATGGTATCCAGATGGCGAAACAGGCACGGACGGCCGGTGGCCGATGACTCGTAACCCATTGATTTTCAATTGGTGCCGGCTGTCGGAGTCGAACCGACGACCTTCCGCTTACAAGGC
>JADJYX010000031.1 GCA_016719535.1 Rubrivivax sp.
GCCAGCTGCGGGATCCACAGCGGCGGCACCGGCGCGTCGTTGCCGGTGGAGATGTCGTGGAAGGTGTAGGGACTGCCACGACAGACGGCAGGTATAGAAGGCCGACAGCAGCGCCAGCAGCGAGGCGGCGGCCAGCGAGCAGAACGCGAGCGCGCGCCGCGGCTTGCCCTTCAGCGCCGACAGCAGCAGCGTGACGCGGATGTGCTCGCCCTTCTTCAGCGTATGCGCCAGCGCCAGGAAGCCGGCGGCCGCCATCAGGTAGCCGGCATAGGCGTCGGTGCCGGGCACGTGGAAGTGCAGCAGCCGGCTCGCGATGGACAGCAGCACCATCGCCAGCAGGCCGACCATGAACAGCGCGGCGAGACCCGCCGCGCCGTCGTACAGCGCATCCAGCAGGCGGCGCACCCGGGGCCCTTATTTGCGGAAGGCGTCGACCAGCGCCTTGCCATCGGCACCGGCCTTGTCCAGCCACTCCTTCAGCATGGTCTCGCCGACCTTGCGCATGTCGGCCTTGAGTTGCGGGCTCGGCGGCTGGATCTGCATGCCATTGGCCTTGAGCTTGTCCAGCGACTCGGTATTGGTCTTCTTTCTTGCTGGCGGCCAGCCGCGCACCTCGGCGCATCGGCGGCGGCCTTCAGCAACGCGTCCTGCGCCGGCTTGTCGAGCGCATTGAAGGCGGCCCGGTTGACGATGACCGCATTCTTGGGCAGCCAGGCCTGGGTGTCGTACCAGTATTTGAGGTGCTCGTAGGTCTTCGTGTCGAAGCCGGTCGAGCCGGAGGACATGTAGGACTCGACGACGCCGGTGGCCATCGCCTGGCTGAGCTCGGCCGCCTGCACGGTGACCGGCTGCGCCCCCACCAGTTCGGCGATGCGCGCGGTGGCCGGGCTGTAGGCGCGCCACTTCATGCCCTTGAGGTCGGCCGCGGCGTTGAGCGGGCGCTTGGCATAGATGCCCTGCGGCGGCCACGGCACGGCATACAGCACCATCATGCCCTGCTCGCCGAGCTTCCTGTCGAGCATCGGCTTCTGCACCTGCCACAGCTTGGCGGCCTCGTCGTAGCTGTCGGCCAGAAAGGGGATGCCATCGGCGCCGAAGACCTGCCATTCGTTCTGGAAATTGACGAGCAGGATCTCGCCGATCTGCGCCTGGCCGCCTTGCACCGCGCGCTTGATCTCGGGCGCCTTGAACAGCGACGCGTTGGCGTGCACCGTGATCTTCAGCTTGCCGCCGGTGGCCTTGTCGACATCGTCGGCAAACTGCTGCAGGTTGACGGAATGGAAATTGGTCGCCGGGTAGGCGGCCGGCAGGTCCCACCGGGTCTGGGCCTGTGCGGACAGGGCAAAGCTCAGCACAAGGGTGGCGGTGGACAGGGCACGAAGGCAGCGCATGGCGGCTCCAGGTTGGGCATGGACAAGCCGGCTAGCATAGGGTGCGCCCGTCGCATCGCCTCCCGGTGCTTTTCCCGAGCGACGCCGCCCCGCGAAGCCCCCGACCCATTTGCCGCCATGCTGCTGCACCCCGCGCCGCCGCCGTTTCTGGGCCTGCTGATGCTCGACACGGCCTTCCGCGGCTGCCGGGTGATGCCGGCCATCTGGCCAGCTGGGCGATGCCGGTGCGGGCCCGGGTGGTGCACGGCGTCCCGCCGCACGCGCGTGGTGCGAGGGGGCGACGCGGCGCTGCTGCCGCCCTTCGTCGACGCCGCGCGCATGCTGGTGGCGCAGGGCGCCGCCGCCATCACCACCAGCTGCGGCTTCCTGGTGCGCTGGCAGTCTGAGCTGCAGGCGGCGCTGCCCGTGCCGGTGTGGACTTCGGCCTTGCTGAAGCTGCCCGAGCTCGAACGCCCGGGCGTCATCACCGTCGATGCAGCAGCGCTGGGCGCGGCGCACCTGCTGGCCGCGGGCGCGCCTGCCGATATCCCGATCGAGGGCCTGCTGCCGGGTTGCCACCTGCAGCGCACGCTGCTGGGCAATGCACCGCGGCTGGACGGCGACGAGGCCGAGGCCGATGTGCTGGCCGCCGCCGCGCGGCTGCTGCAGCGCCGGCCCGATGTCACCGACCTGGTGCTCGAATGCACCAACCTGCCGCCCTTTGCCGCCGCGCTGCAGCGCGCGAGCGGGCGTCCCGTCCACCACCTGATGACGCTCGTCCACGAGCGCTGGGAATTCCGATGACCGCAACCAAGCGCTGGCAGTTCTGGATCGACCGCGGCGGCACCTTCACCGATGTGGTGGGCCGTGCCCCCGACGGCCCGCTGCACACCCTCAAGCTGCTGAGCGAGAACCCCGAGCACTACCCCGATGCCGCGGTCGAGGGCATCCGCCGCCTGCTGGGCCTGGCCGCCGGCGAGCCGATCACGCCCGGGCGCGTGGACTGCGTGAAGATGGGCACCACGGTGGCCACCAATGCGCTGCTGGAACGCAAGGGCGACCGCACGCTGCTGGTCACCACGCGCGGTTTTCGCGACGCGCTGCGCATCGCCTACCAGGCGCGGCCGCGCCTGTTCGACCGCCGCATCCTGCTGCCCGAGCTGCTGTACGAGCGCGTGGTCGAGGCGAACGAGCGTTTCGGCGCCCATGGCGAGCGGCTGCAGCCGCTGGACGAGGCGGCGCTGCATGCCGAGCTGCAGGCCGCCTTCGACGCCGGCATCCGTGCCTGCGCCATCGTCTTCATGCACGGCTACCGCTACTCCGACCACGAGCGCACCGCAGCCGCGCTGGCGCGGGCGGTCGGCTTCACGCAGGTCAGCGTGTCGCACCAGGTCAGCCCGCTGATGAAGCTGGTCTCGCGCGGCGACACCACGGTGGTCGACGCCTACTTGAGCCCCATCCTGCGGCGTTATGTCGACCAGGTGGCGGCGCAGATGCCGGGCGTGCGGCTGTTCTTCCTGCAGAGCAGCGGCGGCCTCACCGAGGCCCACCGCTTCCAGGGCAAGGACGCCATCCTCTCCGGCCCCGCCGGCGGCATCGTCGGCATGGTGCGCACCGCGCTGGCCGCCGGCCACCGCAAGGTCATCGGCTTCGACATGGGCGGCACCAGCACCGACGTCAGCCACTATGCGGGCGAATTCGAACGCGCCTTCGAGACCCTGGTGGCGGGCGTGCGCATGCGCGCACCGATGATGAGCATCCACACCGTGGCCGCGGGTGGCGGCTCGATCCTGCATTTCGACGGCGCGCGGCTGCGCGTCGGCCCCGAGAGCGCCGGCGCCAACCCGGGCCCGGCCAGCTACCGCCGCGGCGGGCCGCTGGCCACCACCGACGCCAACGTGCTGCTGGGCAAGATCCAGCCCGCGCACTTTCCGCATGTCTTCGGCCCGCACGCGGACGAGCCGCTGGACCGAGACGGCGTGCTGCAACGCTTCCACGCAACTGGCGGCGCAGGTGCAGCAGGCCAGCGGCCGCGCCACCACGCCCGAGTCGCTGGCCGAGGGCTTCCTGCAGATCGCCATCCAGAACATGGCCAATGCGATCAAGCGCATCTCGGTGGCGCGCGGCTACGACGTCACGCAGTACACGCTGCAGTGCTTCGGCGGCGCCGGCGGCCAGCATGCCTGCGGCGTGGCCGACGCTTTAGGCATGACGCGTGTCTTCGTGCACCCGCTGGCCGGCGTGCTGAGCGCCTACGGCATGGGCCTGGCCGACCAGATCGCGATGCGCGAGGCCGCGGTCGAGCAGCCGCTGTCGGCCGCGGGCCTGGCCGCTGCCGCGGCCACGCTGCAGCAGCTGGCCGCCGCCGCCGCCGACGAGCTGGCGGCGCAGGACGTGGATCGCGCCGCGATCGAACTCCGACGGCGCATCCACCTGCGCTACCAGGGCACCGACACCGCGCTGGTGGTCGATTTCGGCGACGCCGCCGCCATCCAGGCGGCCTTCGAAGCCGGCTACCGCCAGCGCTTCGCCTTCCTGATGCCCGACCGCGCGCTGGTCATCGAGGCGGTGTCGGTCGAGGCCGTGGCCGCCGGCGAGCGCTTCGGCGCCGAGACCGAGCGCACCGCCGCGCCGCACCATCCGGCCCCGCAGGCCATGGTGCGCATGCATTGCGGGCAATGGCTGCAGGCCGCGCTGCACCAGCGCGCGTCGCTGCAGGCCGGGGCCGTGGTCGACGGCCCGGCCGTCATCGCCGAGCGCAATGCCACCACGGTGGTCGAGCCCGGCTGGCGCGCGGTGCTGATGCCCTCGGGTGCGCTGGAACTGCTGCGCGTGCAGCCGCGCGCCAGCCAGAACGCCATCGGCACCGAGGCCGACCCGGTGATGCTCGAGGTCTTCAACAACCTCTTCGCGAACATCGCCGAGCAGATGGCCTGCGGCTGCAGAATACCGCCTACAGCGTCAACATCAAGGAGCGGCTGGATTTCAGCTGCGCGCTGTTCGACGCGCAAGGGCAGCTGATCGCCAATGCGCCGCACATGCCGGTGCACCTGGGCTCGATGAGCGAGAGCATCAAGACCGTGATCGCGCGCAACCCGGCGATGCGGCCGGGCGATGTCTATGTGCTCAACGACCCGTATCACGGCGGCACGCATCTGCCCGACGTGACCGTCGTAACGCCCGTCTACCTCGACGAAGGCGATGCCCGGCCGTCGTTCTACGTGGCCTCCCGCGGCCACCACGCCGACATCGGCGGCAGCACGCCGGGATCGATGCCGCCGTTCTCGAAGACCATCGCCGAGGAGGGTGTGCTGTTCGACAACTTCCTGCTCGTGCGCGACGGCCGCCTGCGCGAGCCCGAATTGCGCGCGCAACTCGGCGGCGGGGTTGCGGCCGGGGTCGCCCTGGCCGGAACGCTCCCCTCGGGGGACGGCGCGCAGCGCCAAGGGGTCAACAGCTACCCCGCACGCAACCCCGACCAGACCATCGCCGACCTGCGCGCGCAGATCGCCGCCAACGAAAAGGGCGTGCAGGAACTGCGCGCCATGGTGGCGCAGTTCGGCCGCGACACCGTGGCGGCCTACATGCAGCATGTGCAGGACAACGCCGAGGAATCGGTGCGCCGTGTCATCACCGCGCTGAAGGACGGGCGCTTCGAGCTGCCCTTGGACAACGGCGCCGTCATCCGCGTCAAGGTCACGGTGCATGGCGACCGCCGCGAGGCGACCATCGATTTCAGCGGCACCAGCGCGCAGCTGCCCAACAATTTCAACGCCCCCAAGGCGGTGACGATGGCCGCGGTGCTGTATGTCTTCCGCACCCTGGTCGACGACGACATCCCGCTCAACGCCGGCTGCCTGAAGCCGCTGCAGGTGATCGTGCCCGCGGGCTGCATGCTCAACCCGAATCCGCCGGCGGCGGTGGTGGCGGGCAATGTCGAGACCTCGATGTGCGTCACCAATGCGCTCTATGGCGCGCTGGGCGTGATGGCGGCCAGCCAGTGCACGATGAACAACTTCACCTTCGGCAACCAGCACCACCAGTACTACGAGACGATCTCCGGCGGTGCCGGCGCCGGGCCCGATTTCGACGGCGCCAGCGTGGTGCAGACGCACATGACCAATTCGCGCCTGACCGACCCCGAAGTGCTGGAGTTCCGCTTCCGGTGCGGCTGGAGAGTTATGCCATCCGCGCCGGCAGCGGCGGTGCCGGGCGGCATCGCGGCGGCGACGGCGGCGTGCGCCGCGTGCGCTTCCTCGAGGCGATGACGGCCTCCATCCTCTCCAACGGCCGCCACCACGGTGCCTTCGGCATGGCCGGCGGGCTGGCCGGCGCGGTGGGCATCAACCGCGTCGAACGCGCCGACGGCCGCATCGAGCCGCTCGACCACATCGGCTCGGCCGAGATGCAGCCCGGCGACGTCTTCGTCATCGAGACGCCGGGCGGCGGCGGCTACGGCACGCCGGGCTGAAGCAGTGCCGCGGCCGCCGGCCGCTGGCGCAGCAGCGTCACCGGCAGGTCGGACAGCTCGGGCGGCAGCGGCGCCACGCGCGGCGGCTGCAGCAGCACGGCGTCGATGGCGCCCGGGCCGCGGCGGCGCAGCACGTGGCGCCACTCGAAATCGACCCAGGGCGATTCGGCGGCCGCCTGCGACCAGAACAGGAACAGGCGCTCGCGGCGCGCCATCTCCTGCTCGATGCGCTGGCGCCAGCCTTCGGTGCTGCGCAACTGCGGGCGCGCCGATGAAGACGTCGAGGTCGGGCGCCAGCCGCTGCAGCTGCTCGATGCAGTGCAGCGCGGTGTCGCGGTCCTCGTTGGCAAAGCAGGCATAGGCCGACGGCAGCATGCGCCGCACGGCGTGCGCATCCTCGGGCGGCGCGTGCCCGGCGGCGTCGGGCCGCACCTGCAGCACGAAGCTCAGCTCGCCGATCGGCAGCCCGCCGACGGCCAGCCGCAGGCGCGCGGCATGCGCCCCGGCTGCGGTGGTGCGCGGCACCGGCACCTGGAAGCGCGCGTTGCGGCCGCCCGGTCCAGTGCTGGCGCAGCGCGGTCGGCGCCGGCAGCACGCCGTCGATGCGCAGCTGCAGCGTCAGCGGCTCGGCATCGCCTTCGATCACCGCCGCCTCGGGTGGCGGGTCGGTGCCGTGGGCGGCCAGGCGGGCGACCTCGTCGGCCTGATCGGCACGTGCGGCCCAGATGTCGATCACCGCCACCTGCCCGGCGGCCACCGCCGGTGCCGTCCAGGCGTGGCACTGCACGCTGTGCGGCGAAGGCGAGCGCGTCGCCAGGGGCTGCGGCTCGAGCGCCAGCGGCCGCGAGGACGGCGCCCCGGCCACCCAGTCGACGCTGTCGAACTGCGTATCGGCCGCCGGCCGGTGGGCCGCCGGTTCGGCAAAGTCGAACGGGTCGCTGGGCGGCGAGCCGGTGTCGAAGAGGTCGGCGAAGCCGGTGTCCACGGTGACCGGGGCGGTGGCGGCGTCGGGCAGCGGGTGCAGCTCGGCAGCGGCTATGCGGCGCAGCAGCGCCGGTTCGTCGACCGCATGGCGCAACGCCACCTCGGGCGTGATCAGGCCCTGCGCCAGCAGCTGGCCCAGGTGCTCGTCGGGGCCGGTGGGGGCGGCGGCGCCGGGGCGCGGCGCGGCACCCTGCAGCAGTTCGCGCAGCGCGTCGAGGTCGCCTTCGGCCAGGCTGGCGGCGAGTTCGGGCGAATTCATCAGCGCCACGGTCGCTGCCAGGTCGCGGCCACCGACGGCCGCCGGCACCGGGCGCATCACCAGCAGGCTGTGCAACTGGATGGCGGCGCGGTGCAGCAGCGCATGGCCGGTGTGTTCGGCCGCCAGCCGGATCAGCCGCTGCAACGCGCCCAGCAGGTGCTCGGCCGGCAGCGTGACCACGCACAGCGTCCGTTCGGCGGCCCGCACCACGCGCTCGAGCTGCGGGCCGTCGCGCAGCTCGCCCCAGGCGATGGCCAGTGGCGGCGACGCCGTCAGCGCGGGCACCGCCGGCTGCGCGCGACGCAGCAGCAACTCGTCGAGCGCGGCCAGGTCCAGGCCCTGGTGGACCTGACAGCGCGCACGCTCGTGCCAGTGGCGCGTGGCGCCGTCCAGCAGCGCCAGTTCGCCTTCACCGACGCGGTTGCGGTGCTCCAGCAGCGCAGTGGCGGCGTCGCGCCGCAGCGCCAGCGAGCGGCTGGCCAGCATCAGCAGGCCGCGGTCGGCCAGCACCGCCTGGCAGGCCAGCGCCGGCAGCGCCAGCGTGCGCGGCGTCGGCACATCGAGGGCAAAGGGGCGGATCGCCATCGCCGGCTGGCCGTGGCGGCGGAAGGCATGCACGCGAAAGCGCCCCACGCCGTCGAGCGCGAAGCTGAATTCGATCTCGCGGCTGCGGTCCAGCGCCGCGCGCCGCTCGTCGTCCAGCACGTCCAGCACCAGCAGCGTGGTCTGCTCGGGCGTGAAGCTCACCGACGACAGCGGCACCGAGTTCTCGTCGATGCGCAGCGTGGGCGGCATCCACGGCACGATATACATCGCCGTCGCCTCCCTGCGCATGGCCAGGCGCAGCAGGTCGAGCAGGAAGGGGATCGACGGACGCGTGGGCATCGGCTGGCGGGGTCGGCCCTCGGGGCGGCGGGTGGGATGCATTGTCCGCCGATCGTGCGCGTACCGGCTCGACCGGGCGGTGGATGGCGCGCATCAAGCAGGGGATCGACGCCGGCGCCAGCATCCGAGCAAGCTCGCGCTCAGCGCCCAGCACAGCCAGGCCGTCCACAGCGTATGGCTGGGCGGGTGGGCGCCGCGCAGAAACTGCGCGCCGCCGAACAGCAGCCCGGCGCCGGCCACCGCCAGCAGCCAGGCGCGGGCCGCGCGCGGCCGGTGCCTGCGCAGCACGAACCAGCCGCCGACAAAGGCAAAGGCGGCGCTGGCATGCCCTGAAGGAAAGCAGCGCCCGGGGCCGCCGTCTGCCACGCCCAGCCGCCAGTGCGACACGTAGTCCGCCACGCCGCCGAATTCGGCCAGGTCCCAGGGGCAACTGGTGGCGCTGAACGACTTGAGCGCCGGCACCGCCGCCCCGCACAGCAGCGTCACCGCCAGCCAGCGCAGGCGCTCGCCGCGTGTCGGGCCCGCCCACAGCGGCCGCCAGACATTGACCGCCAGCAGCACCGCCACCGCCCAGCCCAGCCAGCGGCCGCCGTCGTGCAGCACGCGGCGGGTCAGCACATGCTCGCGCCACGCAAAGCCGTGGGCGTCGCCCACCGCATGCAGCGCCAGGCGGTCGAGCCCGCTCAGGTCCCACAGCAGCACCAGCACCAGACCGGCCAGCGTCAGGTGCAGATCGTCCAGCCGCGGCCACGCCCGCGCCGGCAGGGCCACGGACAGGCCGCCGGTTTCGAGGCGTGCTGTCATGTCGACGGGCTGGCCTGGCGGCAGGGCCGGCCCAGGTCCCAGGCCGGGTCGTAGAGCGTGGTGCTCACATCCAGCAGGCCCAGCAGGGTGTGGAACAGGTGGTCGTGCGCGGCCGGCTGGGTGGCGCGCGCGCGCAGGCAGCCCAGGTCCAGCCGTTGCGTGGCCGCGAAGCCCGGCGAGAACCACATCAGCATCGGCACCTGCTTCTGCACGTCGGGTGCGATGGCGTAGGGCATGCCGTGCAGGTAGAGGTTGGCCTCGCCCAGCGATTCGCCATGGTCGGAGACATAGACCAGCGCGCTGTCCAGCGAATCGGCCCGGGCCTGCAGCTGCGCCACCAGCTGCGCCAGCAGGTGGTCGGTATAGAGCAGCGCATTGTCGTAGGCGTTGACGATCTCCTGCTGGCTGCAGCGGCGCAGGTCGTCGCTGCGGCATGCGGGCTGGAAGCGCGCAAAGGCCGGCGGGTAGCGGCGGAAATACGAGGGGCCGTGGTTGCCCAGCGGGTGCAGCACCAGCAGCTGGGTGCCGCGCGAGCGGCGCAGCATCTCCGGCAGGCCGTGCAGCAGGCCTTCGTCGAGGCAGTGGCCGTCGGCGCACAGCCCCGGCGGTGCCAGGTCCTGCACGGTCTGCATCGGCAGGCCTTCGCAGGTGCCCTTGCAGCCGCTCTGGTTGTCGCGCCAGGTCACGCCCACGCCGGCGCGCGCCAGCAGGTGCAGCAGCGACTGGCTGCCGCGGATGGCGGCCTCGTCGTAGTCGCGCCGGCCCACCGGGGCGAACAGGCAGGGCACCGAGACCTCGGTGTTGGTGCCGCAGGCGGTGGCGTGCACGAAGTTGATCAGCGGCGTCTGCGTGGCCTGCTGCGCCAGCTGCGGCGTGGTCTGGCGGGCATAGCCTGACAGCCCCCAGCTGGCGCTGCGCGCCGTCTCGCCCACCACCAGCACCACCAGCTGCGGTTTGCTGCGCGTGGCCCAGCCGGGCCTGGGATGGGCGTCCAGGCCGATCGGCTGCCGCGGCGCCTTGCCGGCCCTGGCCTCGGCACCGGCCACGCTGGCCAGCGACCACAGCACATTGGCCGGTGTGATCAGGTAGCGCACCTCCTTGTGGTTGCGCATCAGCGAGGCCAGCGGCTGGAAGGCCGACAGCAGCGCCACCCCAGCACGGCCAGGGCCGCGACGACCAGGCCCAGGCGCATCAGCAGCGCGCGGCCAGGGCCGCGTGACCAGCTCGACCCGCCACAGCAGCAGCAGCGGCAATGCGGCATGCAGCAGCAGGTGCAGCGCCAGCGACGGGCCCAGCAACTCGCCGGCCTCGCGGATGTCGGTGCGCAGCACGTTGCGCAGCATCGACGGGTCGAGGTAGACGCCGTACTGCTGCATGTAGAACGACGCGAAGGCCGTGCCCACGACCAGCAGCGCCAGCAGCGGCTTGACCGTCCAGCGGCCGGCCAGCGGCGCCAGCAGCAGCAGGTGCAGCGCCAGCACGCCCAGCACCAGCGCCAGGCCGAAGCCCCAGGCCGAGGCGTCGGCGAGCTCGCGGCCCTGCAGCGCCGCCCGCACGAACGGGCCGTTGGCTGCGATCACCAACCAGGCGCAGGCCAGCAGCAGCAGGCCCTCGACGCTCAGGCGCAGGGTGGGCAGGGCGGCCCGCACACGGACGGCCGGGAGGGCAGCGCCCGGGCAGGGGCGGGGCCGGCTGGCGGCGCGGGGTCGGGATCAGCATCGGACGCGATTGAGCCCCAGGGCCTGAAGAGGGCCTGAAGCCGGCAGCGCCACAATCGCCGCATGCGGCTGCTGTTGCTGGAGGACGATGCCATCCTGGGCGAAGGCCTGCGCGACTACCTGCGCGGCGAAGGCCATGTGGTGGACTGGTTCGGTTCGCTGCGCGCGCTGCAGGCGGTGGCCGGCGAACCCTACGACGCCTGGCTGGTCGACTGGCAGCTGCCCGACGGCTCCGGCTGGACTGGCTGTCGCGCCAGCGCCAGCGCGGCGACGGCACGCCGGCCTTCATGCTGACCGCGCGCGACCGGCTGGAAGACAGCGTGCGCGGCCTCGATGCCGGCGCTGACGACTACCTCGTCAAGCCCTTCGACCCCGCCGAGCTGGCGGCACGGCTGCGCGTTGCAGCGTCGCGGCGCGCGGCCGGCGGCGCCGGCAGCCGCTGCGTCGGCGACGCCGACATCGACCTGGGCCGCGCACAGCGTGCAGGTGGCCGGGCAGCGTGGCGCTGACGGCGCGCGAATGGGCGTTGCTCGAGGCGCCGCTGCGCCGCGCCGGCCGCGTCGTGGCTGCGGCCGACCTCGAGCGCCTGCTGCTGGGCGCCGACGCCGAGGTGCAGAGCAACGCGCTCGAGGTGCATGTCTCCAGCGTGCGGCGCAAGCTGGGCCGCGACCTGATCGAGACCGTGCGCGGTCTCGGCTACCGCATCACGCTGTCCGATCGATGAAGGCGCTGCCGACCATCCGCTCGCGGCTGACGGGGCTGCTGGTGGCCGTGGCGCTGGCCTGGGGGCTGGGCGTCTCGGCCGCCGTCTGGCTGGCGGTGACGTCCGAGGTCGACGAACTGCTCGACGAGACGCTGCAGGCCGCGGCGCCGGTGCTAGGCGGCTGCTGAGCCCGGCTGACGGTGGCGACCTGACCGAGGCGGCGGCCGCGATCGGCGAAGGCGCCGGCCAGCACGAACATTTTGCCTGGCAGCTGGTCGGCCCCGGCGGCTTGCTGCTGCGCTCGGCACGCGCGCCCGCGCAGCCCTGGCTGCCGCTGCCGGTGACGGGCTTTGCTGATGCCGCCAGCCGGCTGGCGCGTTCATGCACTGCCGCTGGCGGACGGCAGGCGAACGCTCCACGTCGCGCAGACGCGCGACGAACGGCGCGAGGCGGCCGCCGAGATCGCCTGGGCGGCCGTCTGGTCGGCGCTGGCGATCGCGCTGTTCAGCGCCCCGGTGGCCGCAGTGCCGCGGGCGGCGCGAGCTGCAGCCGCTGGACGATCTGGCGCTGGCGCTGGCGCGCTACGAGCCCCTGCCGCCGGCCACGGCGCTGGCTGTAGCCGACGCGGCGTGAGCTGCAGCCCGTGCACGACGCCATCGAGGCGCTGGGCGAGCGCCTGGCGCGGCGCGTGGCCAACGAACGCGCCTTCGGGGCCCATTCCGCGCACGCGCTGCGCACGCCGCTGGCCGGCATCGACCTGCAGCTGGCGGTGGCCGAGCGCGAGGCGCCGCCGGCGCTGCAGCCGCGGCTGGCCCGTGCGCGAGGCCGTGACGCGGCTGACGCGCGTGGTCGCGGCGCTGCTGGCGCTGTTTCGCAGCGGCGCGGAGTTGCAGCGGCGGCCGGATTCACCTGGCGTCGCTGCTGGCGCGGCTGCCGCACGAGCCGCTGCAGCTGCAGGTGGGCGCCGACGACGTCGTCGACGCCGACGAAGACCTGCTGAGCGCCGCGCTCATCAACCTGCTGGACAACGCCGTGCGCCATGGCGCAGGCACGCTGCAGGTCACCTGGCAGGCCCGCGACGGCCTGCAGCGCCTGCGCCTGCACGACGACGGCCGCGGCGCGCCGCCCGAGCGCCGCGCCGAGCTGGCGGGTGCGCTGGCCGATCAGGCCTACGAGGGCCGCACGGGCCTGGGCCTGATGCTGGCCGATCTGTGGCGCGCGCCCATGGTGGCGAGCTGACGCTGCCTGAGGTGGCGCAGGGCTTTGCAGCCGAGCTCAGCCTGGCGCCTGACCCATCTGCAGCAACCCCGCCGTGCCGACATGACATCCGACCTGCGCCGCCTCGTCACCGGTTTCGAACCCCTTCGACGGCGACACCGTCAACCTGTCCTGGCAGATCGCGCAGGCGCTGCACGGGCAGGCCCCTGCACGGCGCCAGCGTGCACGTCGTGCGGCTGCCCTGCAGCTTCGACGGCGCCCTGCCGGTGCTGCGGGCCGCGCTGCGCCGCCACCGGCCGCAACTGGTGCTGGCGCTGGGCCAGGCCGCGCGCAGCGTCATCAGCCTGGAGCGCGTGGCCCTCAACGTGATCGACGCCCGCATCCCCGACAACGCCGGCGCGCAGCCCATCGACGAACCGGCGCAGCGCCTGGCGCGCCCGCGGCCTATTTCGGCACGCTGCCGATCAAGGCCACGCTGGCGGCGCTGCGCGATGCCGGTATCGGTGCGAGGTGTCGCAGACGGCCGGCACCTTCGTCTGCAACCACGTCTTCTTCGGTCTCATGCACGCGCTGCGCCGCCGCCCGGCGTGCGCGGGCGCAATGCGCACGTGCCCCCTGCTGCCCGCGCAGGCGGCGGCGCGGGGCCTGGGCCCCGGCATGCCGCTGGAGCCGCAGACCGCCGGCGTGCGGCTGGCGCTGGCCACCGCCATCCGCATCGGCGGGCCAGGACCTGCGGCTGGGCGCTGGGCAGGTGGACTGATGCTCGACCGCCGCCCGCTCGGCTGGTTCCAGCCCGTGCTCTGTGCCATCGCGTACCCTGGTGGCGCGCGGCGTCGGCGCCGATGCCGTCACGCTGGCCGGCTTTGCCATCGGCTTCGCCGGTGCGGCGGCGATCGCGTGGCAGCAGCCGCTGCCGGGGCTGGCGCTGGCTGGCGCTCGGGCGGCCTGTGCGATGGCCTGACGGCGCGGTCGCCCGGCTGACGAAGCCCACCGACCGCGGCGCCTTCCTCGACATCACGCTCGACTTCCTCTTCTACGCCAGCGTGCCGCTGGCCTCGCGCTGGCCGATCCGGCGGCCAATGCGCTGGCCACGGCGGTGCTGCTGGCGGCCTTCATCGGCACCGGGTCGAGCTTCCTGGTCTTCGCGGTGCTGGCCGAGCGCCGCGGCCCGCACAGCAGCGCCTACCCCAGCAAGGGCCTGTACTATCCGGGCGGGCTGACCGAGGGCAGCGAGACGCTGATCTGCTTTGCGCCGATGTGGTCTGTGGCCGGCACACTTTGCGGCCCTGGCCTGCGGCTTTGCGGCGCTGTGCGTGCTGACGATCGCCACGCGGCTGTATGCCGGCTGGTCGCCGCTGGGGGGTGGGCGGCCCGCTGTAACGTCGGGCCCCTGCCCGGAGCGACTCCATCCGTCCTGACCTGGAACCGCCTGCACATGAACCGCCGCCTGCATTGCATTGCGCTGATCGCCGCCGCGGTGGTTGCCTTCTTCGCGCTCGACCTCGGTCGCTTCTTCAGCCTCGATCACGTCAAGCCGCGTGCAGGGCGAGCTGGCCACGCGCTACGCCAGCCGGCCGGCGCTGGTGATCGGCGTCTATTTTGCGGTCTATGCCGCGGTGACCGCGCTGTCGCTGCCCGGTGCGGCCATCCTCACGCTGGCCGTTGGGCGGCGCCCTCTTCGGGCTGTGGACGGGCCTGCTGGTGGTGTCGTTGCCAGCAGCATCGGCGCCACCCTCGCCTTGCTGGCCGCGCGCTAGCTGCTGGCTGGCCGGGTGCAGGCGCGCTTCGGCGACCGGCGCGCAGGCCGGTCGAACGCGGCGTCGCGCACGAAGGCGGCTTCTACCTCTTCACCTTGCGCCTGGTGCCGGTGCTGCCGTTCTTCGTCATCAACCTGGCCATGGGCGTGACGACGCTGCGCGCCTGGACCTTCTACTGGGTGAGCCAGCTCGGTATGCTGGCCGGCACGCTGGTTTACGTGAATGCCGGCACGCAGTTGGCGAAGATCGAGTCGCTGTCGGGCATCGTGTCGCCGCTGATGGGCTCCCTGGTGCTGCTCGGCGTGTTCCCGCTGATCGCCAAGAAGATCGTCGACACGTTCAAGGCGCGCGCATCTATGCGCGCCGGGTCGACCGCAAGCCGCGGGCGCTTCGACCGCAACCTGGTGGTGATTGGCGGCGGCGCGGCCGGTCTGGTGACGACCTATATCGCTGCGGCCGTCAAGGCCAAGGTGACGCTGGTGGAGAAGCACCAGATGGGCGGCGACTGTCTGAACGACGGCTGCGTGCCCAGCAAGGCATTGATCCGCTCGCCACGTTCGTCGCGCACGTGCGACACGCCGCGGAGTTCGGCCTGACGCGGGGCGAGCCGCCGACGTCGATTCCGGCGAGGTGATGGAACGGATCGCAGCGGTGGTGAAGGCAATCGAACCGCACGACTCCGTGGAACGCTATACCGGGCTGGGCGTCGATGTGCCGAGCGGCCGCGCGAAGAGTCTCGACCCTTGGGAGGTCAAGGTCACCCACCACCGACGGGCGGGTCGACACACTCACGACACGCGCGATCGTCATCGCCACCGGGGCGCGTCCCTTCGTGCCGCCGATTCCTGGGCTCGCAGACCTGGGTCCGACCGAACTGCTCACGTCGGACAACGTCTGGGAACTTCGCCAGCGACCCGGGCGCCTGTTGGTGCTGGGCGGCGGGCCGATCGGCAGCGAACTGGCACAGGCCTTCGCCCGGCTGGGGTCGCGGGTGACGCATGGAGATGCTGCCGCGCATCCTCGCGCGCGAGGACCAGGAGGTGTCGGAACTGGTAACGGCGCGGTTTCGAGGCCGAAGGCGTGCACGTGCTGACCGGGCACCAGGCCTGCGCGTGCGAGGGTGGCGGTCTGAAGAAGGTGCTGGTCGTCGAGACGAGGGCCAGGAGAAGCACATCCCCTTCGATGCCATCCTTGTCGCCGTCGGGCGCTCGGCCAACCTGACGGGCTATGGCCTCGAAGAACTGGGCGTCACCACCGGCCGCACGGTCGAGGTCAATGGCTACCTGCAGACCAACTTCCCCAACATCTACGCCGCGGGCGACGTGGCCGGGCCCTACCAGTTCACCCACACCGCCGCGCACCAGGCCTGGTATGCGGCGGTGAACGGCCTCTTCGATCCGCAGAAATTCAAGGCCGACTACCGCGTGATCCCGTGGGCGACGTTCGTCGAGCCCGAGGTGGGACGCGTGGGCCTGAGCGAGCTGGAAGCAAAGGAGAAGGACATCGCGTACGAGGTCACAGGCTACGGCATGGACGACCCGGACTGTGCCATCGCCGACGGCGACGCCGAGGGCTGGGTGAAGGTGCTGACGGTGCCGGGCAAGGACCGCATCCTGGCGTGACCGTCGGCGACCATGCCGGCGAACCGATCGCGGAGGTGCCGGCGATGAAGCCAGGCCTGGGCTGAACAGGATCCTCGGCACGATCCACGTCTATCCGACGCTGGCCGAGGCCAACAAACACGCCGCCGGCGAATGGAAGCGCGCGCACCAGCCGCACGGCCGCTGGGCTGGGTGGAGCGCTTTCACGACTGGCGTCGAGGATGAGCCATGCGGTGGGTGACGACGGCATTGACTGCCGGGGCCGCGGTGGTTGCGCAGCGCAGGCGCCCGCCGGGCTCCGGCGCTTCGAGCCGCCGGTGGATGCCGGGATGGCGCGCGCTGTCGGCGCTGGCGCGTGATCGGGCTGCCGCAGCAGAGGCCGCCGCTGACGGCGTATGCGGCGCGCGCGTGGACGGCCGGGCTGCGCTGGTGGCTGGAGGCGCGGGCGTCCTACGGCAATTTCGTGCTCGACGCGGCGGGCCAGCTGGCTGGCGGCGTCTCGTCCTGGGCCCTGCGGCTGGATCAGCCCAACCCCGCGGCCGACCTGCGGGTGAAGCCGGGTGACGACACGGCCGCGCGCGCGTGTGCTCCTCGGCCTTCCAGTTGCCGCTGAGCGGTGCCATTCGTCGAACGTCAGCTGCTGCGGCTGGCGCGGCAAGACCGGCGAGATGCTGCCCGCGGCCACCCGCTGTGCTGGGTGTGGGCACGGTCGCCGCGCGATGCGGTGGTCGACTAACCCTGCTGGAGCCGTCGCGTGTGCCACATCGTCTTGCGCACGCAGGCCGACGGGTCGGGCCGCTGGCTGGAAGAATCGCGCGATGTGGTGGCCGACTGGCGCCATGCGCTTTTCGGCGACGAGGCGCTGAGCCGCCGCCGCTGGCCGCGGGTGATCATCGCCGCCGATGCCGACAACACGGGCGCCACGCCGTCATCGCCCCACGTCACCGGATTGATGCTCGAACCATGAAACGCATCGTGGTTGCTGGGCGGGGCCGGGCCCACCTGTGCACGTGCTGCGGGATCCGGTGCGCGAGTCCATCCTCGGCGCTGAGCTGACGCTGGTCACGCCGTTCACGCGCCAGATGTATTCGGGCATGGGCCCGGCTCGCGGCCGGCCGTTATACGGCCGAGCAATGCGTGATCCTGCTGCTGCCGCTGGCCGCGGCGGCGCGCGTGCTGCTCGAGACGCAGGCGGTGCGTTGACGCCAGCGCGCGCACGCTGCAGCTACAACGGCGAGGTCATCGGCTGGGACATCTTGTCGCTGATACCGGCTCGGTGATGGACCGCGATCAGACGTCCCCGGCGCGCGAGCAGGGCCTGTTCAGTGACCGATCGAGCATTTCGTGCGCCAGTTCGATCCGCTGGCGGCGCTGGCGCAGGACCGCGTGCTCGACGTGGCGGTGATTGGCGGCAGCGCCGCTGGCGTCGAGCTGGCGATGGCGCTGGCAGCAGCACCTGGCCGGGCAGGGCGATGAACGCGCGCGCGTGGCGCTGGTCACTGGCGGCCCGCCGCCGCTGTCCGGCTATCCGCAGCGGGTGATCGAGCGCGGCCTGCGCGCTGGCGGCGCGCCGCATCACCGTCTTCCAGGACCGCTGCGTGCGCATCGAGACGGGTGCGTTGCACCTGGGCAGCGGCGCGCGCGGCTGGCCTGCGACGCACCGGTGATCGCCACCGGCGGTGATGCGCCGCCCTACCTGCAGGGCAGCGGGCTGCAGCTCGACGAGCGTGGCTTCGTGCTGACCGGCGCCACGCTGCAAAGCCTCAGCCACCCCGAGGTGCTGGCCGCCGGCGACGGGCTACCGCGCGCCGATGCGCCGCATCCGGGAAGAGCGGCGTCCATGCAGTGCGCGCCGCCCGCCCTTGGCTGCCAACCTGCGCGCCTTCCTGGCCACCGGCGGCGAGCTGCTGCCGCACCAGCCGCAACTGCGCACGCTCAACCTGCCGTCCTGCGGCAATGGGCGGGCGATCGCGTCCTACGGCAACCGGTCGGCGCAGGGCCGCTGGGTGTGGTGGTGGAAGGACCGCATCGACCGCGGCTTCATCATCGCACGCTACACGGTGCCTGCTGCGCGCGCTTTCCTCCGTTTGACTGCTGCGCTGCTGGCGCCGGCAGTCGGCCGGTATATTGGGTGTCCTGCCCCTTTGCAGCCGACCCGGCCAGCCCGATCGGCCACCGCACCTGATCACGCACTGCCGCCCTTTCGACAGCGCCTGCGGGCACGTTGGGCCCGCTGTGTCGACGCTGGTCATCGAGGGCGACTGCATCGTCGAAATGTGGCCGAGCCGCGCCATGCCGAGGGTGCGACGGTGATCGA
>JADJYX010000032.1 GCA_016719535.1 Rubrivivax sp.
CAGCCGGCCCTGCTCGCGCAAGCTTCATCACCGCGGCGGCGGTGAAGGCCTTGGAATGCGAGGCGACGCGGAAGGCGTGCCGGGGCGTCAGCTTCACGCCCTGGGCCAGGTCGGCGTGGCCGAAGGCCGCGGCCAGCAGCAGCTGGCCGCGGTGCACGACGGCGATCGACAGCCCCGGCTGTTCGGTCACGCGCAGCTGGTATTCCAGCCAGCGCGGCAGGTGGTCGAGGGCAGCGGCGAGCCAGGCGTCCACGGTGGTCTCCGGTGCAGGCGGTGGCCGCGACTGTAGACCCGCACGCCGGCACCCCGGGGCCGGCAAGCCGGGCCCGGCACAATCGCCGCATGTCCGCCTTGCCCACCTGCGCGCAGCTGCGCGCCCACCGGCCGCGCTGGAGATCGGCCTGCTGGAACGCGGCACCGCCGTGCGCCTGGTGCTGCTGGCCGCGCTGGCGCGCGAGCATGTGCTGCTGATCGGCCCGCCCGGCACCGCCAAGAGCGAGCTGGCGCGGCGGCTGCACCGCTGCTTTGCCGGCGCGCGCTATTTCGAGCGGCTGCTGACGCGTTTTTCGACGCCCGAGGAGCTGTTCGGCCCGCTGTCGCTGAAGGCGCTGGAGGACGACCGCTACGAGCGCCTGATCGACGGCTACCTGCCCACCGCCGGCATCGCCTTCCTCGACGAGGTGTTCAAGGCCAATTCGGCCATCCTCGATGCGCTGCTGACGCTGTTCAACGAGCGCGAATTCGACAACGGCGCCGGCCGCATCGCGGTGCCGCTGATCAGCGCCATCGCCGCCAGCAACGAGCCGCCCGACGACGAATCGCTGCTCGCCTTCCACGACCGCTTCCTGGTGCGCGTGCCGGTGCAGCCGGTGGGCGATGCCAGCTTCGCCGCGCTGCTGCGGCTGCGCGCACCGCCGCGACGACGACGGCCGATCCGGTCACGCCGGCGCAGCTGCAGGCGGTGGCCGCCGCCCGCGAAGGGGTGAGCCTGGGTGACGAGGCACTGGCCGCGCTGGCGGCCTTGCGCAGCCATCTGGCCGCGCAGCAGCAGCCGGTGTCCGACCGCCGCTGGCGCCAGCTGGTGGGCCTGATGCGCGTGGCCGCCGCCACCGAGGGCCGCTCGACGCTGGACGCGGCGGATCTCTGGCTGGCGCCCCATGTCGTCGGCCACGACGCCGACGCGGTGGCGCCGCTGACCGACTGGCTGGCCCGTCACCTGGGCGCGGTGACGCAGCCGCTGACCGGGCTCGAGCGCGCGGTGCAGGCCTTCGAGCAACAGCTCGACATCGAGCGCAGCCTGCCCGCCGACGAGGGCATCGACGACGCGGCCGGCAAGCTGTCGCTGGCACGGGCCATCGCCGGGCCCGAGGATGCCGGCGGCATGCTGCGCATCGTCTCCGCGGCGTTGGAAGACCACCTGCAGCGCCGCTTCAGCCCCGTGCACGTGGCCACGCGGCTGGCGCAGGTGGACGAACTGGCGGCCACGGTCGACGCCGCGCGCCGCGCCGCGGCCGACGCGCTGGCCGCGCTGCAGGCGCGGCTGGCCGGCCGGCTGTGGCTGCCGCCCGAGCTGGCGGCGCGCTGGTGCGGTGCGCACGAGGCCACGCGCGCTGCCGCGCAGGCCCTGGCCGACCGCCTGGCCGCGGTGCGCGCGGGTTTTGCGGCGCTGAAGGTCGACGACCGCCTGCCGCCGCAGGTGCCTGCGGTGCCGCAGGTGGCGGCCGGCGCCTAGACGGCCGGAGCCTCGCGTTGCGCGCGCTTGCGCTCGTACATCAGGCGGTCGGCATGCTGCAGCAGCGCCTGCGCATCGGCGCCGTCGGCGGGGTACATCGCCAGCCCGATGCTCACCCGCGGCACGATCGGCGACACACCCTCGAGCCGCAGCGGCTGGTGCATCTGCGCCTCGATCTTGCGCGCCACCAGGTCGGCGTCGGCGGCATCGGCCAGCGGCTCCAGCAGGATGGCGAATTCGTCGCCGCCCAGCCGCGCCACGAGGTCGGATTCGCGCAGCGAGCGCTGCAGCCGGCGGCCGATCTCCACCAGCACGCGGTCGCCCACCGCATGGCCGTGGGTGTCGTTGATGGCCTTGAAGCGGTCGGCGTCGACGAACATCAGGCCGAGCGCGCCGTCGCGCTCGGCCGCACGGTCCACCGCCTGCTGCAGCCGCGCGGCGAAGGTGGCGCGGTTGGGCAGCCCGGTCAGCGGGTCGGCCTCGGCCTGCAGGCGCAGTGCCTCGTTGCGCGTGCGCAGCCGCTTCTCGCGCGTCAGCAGCTCGGCCTCGTGCGCCTGCACCTCGGCCAGCAGGGCATTGAAGTCCTCGGCCAGGGCATCGATCTCGGCGATGCCCGCGGGGCTTGCGCGGCGCTCGAAGTCGCGGTGCGCGCGCACCGACCGGGTGAAGCGCGCCAGTTCGTCCAGCGGCGCGGTGATGCGGTCTTCCAGTCGCCGCGTGCCGGCCACCACCAGCGCGGCGGTGGCGGCCAGCGCCGCCAGCACCGCCAGCGCATAGGCACCCAGCAGGCGCAGCAGGCTCTCGCCGTCGCCGCGCAGGCGGACGGTGGCGCGCACACGGTCGTTCAGCGTCACCGGGGCCTGTGCCTGCAGCTCGAACAGCTGCGCCGCCAGGCGGTCGGCGATGCCGCCCAGCCAGCCGCCGAGCCGCCGCTCGCGCGCCAGCACGCGGCCATCGGTGAGCACGATCTCGATCGAGGCCAGCCGTTCCTGCGCCGCCACCAGGCGCAGCAATTCGGCGGCAGCCTGGGCATCCTCGAAGATCACCGCCACATCGGCATTGAAGGCGGTGCTGCGCGCCACGCCGGCCAGGCTGCGGCCGACCTCGCTGCGCAGCACGCCCACCGCCACCGCGCCGACGATCAGCCCCACCAGCACCAGCGCCGCGGTGGCCGAGCGCCAATGCCCCTGGCGAAGCATGCGGGACAGCGGTTGCGCAGCGCTCATCCCCCACAGTCTAGGGGGGCGGCATGCTGAAAGCGGACGCTCCGTACGATCGCTTGCAGGAGTTTCCTCGCGCGTTGTGGCTGCCGGCCATCGTCACCGCCGCCGGCACGCCGCCGCGGCGGCTGGCCGACCTGGCGCGCTGGCGCTCGGCGCTGGCCGAAGGCGCGCTGCCGCCCGCCGATGCCGACTTCGGCGAACCCGACGCCTGCGCGCCGCTGCGCGCCGCCTGCGGCGAGCTCGGCCTGCCGGCGCTGTGCCGGGGCGCACCGGCACTGGCCGAGCAGTTGCTGCGCACGCTGTTGTGGCACCTGGACCGTCTGATCGACCTGCAGCCGGGCCTGTCGCGCAGCCAGGCCATCGCCACCGTGGCGCAGGAATTCCGCGACGCCTGGGCCGACGAGAAGGGCGACTGGGACACGCTGCTGCAGCTGCTGCAGGGCCTGGGCGACCTGGCCCACCTGCGCTGGGACGAGTTGCGCGGCCTGCTGCGCAGCCGCGAATGGCAGGAGGCCGAGCGCGTCAGCCAGGCGCTGGCGCGGCTGCCCGCGCTGCAGGCGCTGATCCGCCAGCTCGGCCGCGCCGAGCGTGCCGCGCGGCCGCGGGCGTTGCCGCCGCAGGCGCTGGACGCGCCTGCACGCCGGCTGCTCGGCCACAAGGTGGTGGAGACGCGGCTGCCCGGCCTGCCCGGCGAGCTGCGCGGCATCCGCCACACCGACCGGCTGGAAAACCAGCTCGGCAGCGAGGCGGCCATGCTGCTGCACCCGGTGCTGCACAAGCTGTGGCGCGCGCGGCGGGCGGAATCGCGGCTGCTGGGCTACGACAGCGAGGCCGTGCTGCACGACCTGCGCCCCGACCCGGCGGCACCGCCGCGCGCCGACGTGGCGCCGCCGCGGCCCGAGGCGCTGGCGCGCGGGCCCATCATCGTCTGCCTGGACACCTCGGGTTCGATGCGCGGCGCGCCCGAGACCATCGCCAAGGCGGTGGTGCTGGAGGCCATGCGCAGCGCACACCGCGAGCGCCGCGGGTGCCTGCTGATCGCCTTCGGCGGGCCCGACGAGATCATCGAGCGCGAACTCGCCTTCACGCGCGACGGCCTGCATGCGATGCTGGAGCTGATGGGCCAGGGTTTCGACGGCGGCACCGACGTGCAGGGCCCGATCGAGCGCGCCGTCCGGCGCGTGCACGAGGCGCGCTGGGCCAGCGCCGATCTGCTGATCGTCAGCGACGGCGAATTCGGCTGCGTGCCGGCCACGCTGGCGCGGCTGGACGAGGCGCGCGAGCGCCTGGGCCTGCGTGTCGAGGGCGTGCTGGTCGGCGACCGCGAGACCATGGGCCTGATGGAGGTGGCCGACCACATCCACTGGGTGCGCGACTGGCGCGCCCATGGCCCTGCGTCAGCCGGGCACCAGGAGCCGGCGGGCTTCAGCCCGGTGCACAGCAAGAGCCTGACGGCGATGTACTTCCCGGGGGCGCTGTCGGACCGTGCCGCCCGGCATCGTCCCCGTTGACGCCGCCTCAGAGCCTGTGAAGATCTAAATCGCGCCCGCGCCGGGGTGGCCAAGGGCCGTGGGCAAGGCGCGGCGCGCAGCCGATGTCTCGGACCTCGGCAAGCGGCGCAACGCCGCCCACGGCCCTTGGGTACCCCGGCCCGCAGGGTGATGCCCCAGAAAGGGCCCACTCGGCGTTCCGAAGCTTCGCCGGGGGTGAGCCCGGACACAAACAGTCCACACGGACTGTTTGTGCCTGGCGAACGCCAGGGCCTCTGGCCCTGGCCCCACCCCGGCTGTGCTTCGGGCCTTGATTGGGCCCTTTCTGGGGCCTCACGCGGGCGCGATTCAGATCTTCACAGGCTCTCAGCGGTAGGCCTGGAAGACCCGCGCGCCGCCGTCGCGCGCCAGCAGCAGCACGTCGTACGGATCCTTGCGGCCGCCGTAGGCGTCGCCGTCCATGCCGGGAGACCCCACCGGCATGCCGGGCACGGCCAGGCCGAGCGCGGCGGGGCGCTCCTTCAGCAGGCGGTGGATCTCGCGCGCCGGCACATGGCCTTCGATGGCATAACCGCCGACCAGTGCGGTGTGGCAGGAACCATATTTGAGGTCGATGCCCAGCCGCCTGCGCATCGCGGTATTGCCGGTGTCGTTGACCTTGACCGCCAGGCCGTTGGCCTGCAGGTGCAGGATCCAGTCGCCGCAGCAGCCGCAGCTCGGGTCCTTCCAGACCTCGACCAGGACCCGGGCCGCCGGCGTGGCCAGGGTCGCGGCCGGCCATGCCGTCACCAGCAGGCCGGCGGCGCCGGCGCCCAGCCAGCGGCGCCGCTGCGCGTTCACGATCGGGGGGTGTCGATGCGGTCTCATGGCCGCCACGGTAGCGTCATCGGCGGTGCCCCGTGCATGAACAGGGTCAAGATTTCGAGCGCAGGGCGTCGATGGTGTCGCGGATCAGGTGGCCCGAGATCGAGAAGCGCGGCGGGATGCGCGGCAGCGCGTCGAAGTCGAACCACTGCGCGTGCTCGATCTCGTCGGGCTGGGGCACGATCTCGCCGCCCGTCCATTCGGCGCTGAAGGCGATCATCAGGCTGTTCGGGAAGGGCCAGCTCTGGCTGCCGTAGTAGTGCAGGCGGCCGACCTCGACGCCGACCTCCTCGGCCACCTCGCGGCGGATGCACTGCTCGATCGATTCGCCGGCCTCGACGAAGCCGGCCAGCGCGCTGTACATGCCGGGTGCGAAATGCGGCGCGCGCGCCAGCAGCACCTGGCCCGGGCGCCACACCAGCGCCATCATCGCCGGGCTGATGCGCGGGTAGGCGCTGTGGCCGCAGGCCGGGCAGCGGCGGGCGCGTTCGGCGCCCTGGCGTTCGGTGGCCGTGCCGCAGACGCCGCAGAAGCGGTGCGTGCGGTCCCAGTCCAGCACCTGCGCGGCGCGGCCGGCCACGCCGGCCAGCGCCTCGGGCAGGCCCATCATGGCGGCGCGCAGCGGCACCCGGCGCCAGCCCGCGGGGGCTTGCGGCAGCTGCAGTGCCCAGCAGTCGGCACCGTCCAGCCGGCCCAGGTAGTGCACGGCCTCGGCCGCGTGGCGCCAGGCGGCGTCGGCCAGCGGCTGCAGCGCGCTGCCTTCGGGCTCGGGCAGCAGCAGCTGGCCGTCGACGAAGGCCAGGTGCCAGTGCTGCGGGCTGGCCTGGCCGGGCCATTCGATGGCGGGAACGAAGCGCATGCTGCGATGATGCACGAGCCGGCGACAGGCTCCGGCGCCACCGCATTGCGCACCACGCCATGTTCGAGCTGCCGCCGCGCCCCGACCATTTCGGCCCCGAGCACGAGGCCTTCCGCCGCAGCGTGCGCGACTTCGTCGCCCGCGAGATCACGCCGCACGCCGCCGCCTGGGACGAGGCCGGCAGCTTTCCGCGTGCGCTGTATGCCAGGGCCGCCGCCATCGGGCTGCTGGGCATCGGCTACCCCGAGGCGCTGGGCGGCACGCCGGCCGACCTCTTCTTCACCCTCGTCGCCGCCGAGGAACTGGCGCGCGCCGGCTCCGGCGGGCTGCAGGCCTCGCTGGGCTCGCACCACATCGCGCTGCCGCCGATCGTGGCGCTGGGCCACCCGGCGCTGCAGCAGCGCGTGGTGCCGCCGGTGCTGCGCGGCGAGAAGATCGCGGCGCTGGCCATCACCGAGCCCGGCGGCGGCAGCGACGTGGCCGCGCTCGCCACGTGCGCGCGGCGCGACGGCGACCACTATGTCGTGCACGGCGAGAAGACCTTCATCACCAGCGGCCTGCGCGCCGACTTCCTGACGGTGGCGGTGCGCACCGACCCCGGCAACCGCGGGCCGGGCGGCCTGTCGCTGCTGGTGGTCGACGGCGATACGCCGGGCCTGACGCGCACGCTGCTGGCCAAGACGGGCTGGTGGGCGTCGGACACCGCGCACCTGCATTTCGACGGCTGCCGCGTGCCGGTGGCCAACCTCGTGGGCGAGGAGGGCGCGGGCTTCAAGGCCATCATGCGCAACTTCAACCACGAGCGGCTGATGATGGCCGCGATGGCCTGCGCCTATGCCCAGGTGTGCACCGAAGAGGCGCTGGACTGGGCGCGCCAGCGCCGCACCTTCGGCGCCGCGCTCAGCCAGCACCAGGTCATCCGCCACAAGCTGGTGGACATGCTGGCGCGCGTGGAGGCGGCGCGCGCGCTGGTCTACGACCTCGCCTGGCGGCAGCAGCACCGGCTGGGCGACGAGGCCGCGCTGGTGGCGCGCACCTGCATGGCCAAGGTGGTGGCCACGCAGGCGATGCAGTTCTGCGCCGACCAGGCGGTGCAGATCCTCGGCGGCATGGGCTACATGCGCGGCACGAAGAGCGAGCGCCTGTACCGCGAGGTCAAGGTCATGATGATCGGCGGCGGCTCCGAGGAGATCATGAAGGACCTGGCCGCGCGCAAGCTGGCGCTGTAGGGCGCTGCACGGCGCGCAGCCGCGGCGGCGCGGCGTGCGCTCAATGCAGCAGGGTCGCCAGCGCCTGGTCGACCGCGGCCTGCAGGCGCCCGGCGTCGACGGGCTTGGTGACATAGCCGGCAAAGCCGAGTGCCCGGCAGCGCTCGATCGTCGCCGGGTTGGCGTCGGCACTGACAGCCACCACCGGCAGCGCCTGCAGGGCCGGGTCGGCACGCAGCCGCTGGTAGCACTCGAAGCCGTCCATGCCCGGCATCTGCAGGTCCAGCAGCAGCAGGTCCACCGGCGCCTGGCGCAGCTGCTGCAGCGCGGCCTGGGCGTTGTCCAGCGTGCGCAGCGCGCAGTCCGGCCGGTCCTCGAACAGCCCCTCCATCAGCATCAGGTTGACGGGGTTGTCATCGACATAGAGCAGCCGCCGGGTCGGCGCCGCGGCGGCGCCCGGGGCCGTGGCCGGCGCGGCCCGGGGCACCGGTGGCTGCGCCCCGGCGGGCGCTGCCCCCTCATCGGCGCGCGGCAGCAGCACGCGCACGGTGCAGCCCGCGCCGGGCGCGCTGTCGACGACGATCTCGCCCTGCATGGCCCGCACCATCTGGCGCGACAAGGCCAGGCCGATGCCGGTGCCGGCGATGCCGGCGGCGTCGGCGCCCAGGCGCTCGAAGGGCTGGAACAGCCGCGCCCGGGCTTCGCTCGACAGCCCCGGCCCTTCGTCGCGCACCGCGATGCCCACGCGGTCGCCGACGGCCTCGGCCAGCAGCCAGATGCGCCCGCCCGCACGGTTGAACTCGACCGCGTTGGACAGCAGGTTCAGCAGCACCTGCTTGAGCCGCCTGCGGTCGGCCAGCACGCCCAGCGACGGTGGCGTGGCGCGCAGGATCTCGCAGCCGCGGGCCTGGGCCAGCGGCTGCACCAGCGGCAGGCATTCGTCGACCAGCGCGCCCAGGTCCACCGGCGCCGGGTCGAGCGGCACGCGGCCGGCCTCGATGCGGGCGAGGTCGAGCAGGTCGTCGATGAGCGCCAGCAGGTGGGTGCCGGCCTGGCGGATCTCGCCGATCTGGCGCAGCTGGCGCGCGCTCAGGTTGCCCTCGCCGTTGCGTTCCAGCATCTGGCCGAAGCCGACCACCGCATGCAGCGGCGTGCGCAGCTCGTGCGACATCGCCGACAGAAAAGCCGACTTCGCCTCGTTGGCGCGTTCGGCCTCGTCCTTGGCCACGCGCAGTGCCTCCTGGGCCTGCCGCAGCGACGAGATGTCGACGCCGAAGGCATAACACAGCGCCCTCCCGTCGACGCCGGTGCCGGGGGCTGCGCGCACCAGCAGCACGTCGGGCAGCCGCGGTTCGTCGCGCACGCGCTGCCATTCGAAGGACTGCGACTGGCCGGCGAGGGCGCGCTCGACGATCGGCCGCAGCCGCGCATAGATCCCGGCGCCGAACAGCTCCGCCGCCGGCAGGCCCGGCCCGACCACGACGGGGTCGTAGACGGCGGCGGCCAGCGGGTTGAGGTAGACGATGCGATGGTCGGCATCCACCACCCAGATGTAGCCCGGAAAGGCCTCGAGCAGCGCGCGCTGGCGGGCCTCGGCGTCGGCCAGCTCGCGCTGCGCGCGCGCCTCGGCGGTGATGTCGCGGAAGACCCAGATGCGCACCGCGCGCTCGCCCTGCGTGGTGGGGATGCAGCGCCGCGCGAGCACGCGGCCGTCGTCGAGCTGCAGCCGGTCGTCGACGGCCACGCAGCCGGTGATGATGGCCTCGAGGCGCGCGAGCTCGGCCGCCGGGTCGCGGAAGAAGCGGCGCGAATGGTCGAGGATCACGCGCGTGGTCAGCGGTTGCAGGTCGGGTGGGATGTTCCACAGGCTGCGCAGCTGTGCATTGGCGAACAGCACCGGCTCGTCGAGGCTCTGGGCCCCGGTGGCGAAGATGGCGTCGCCGATGTTGTTCAGCGTCAGGCTCAGCTTGTCGACGCTGTCCGTCAGGCGCCGGCGCAGGGCTTCGTCGTCGGAGACGTCGCGCGACACCATCAGCACGCCGTGCCAGTCCACCGCCGGGTCGCGGAAGGGGAGATAGCGGGTCTCGAGGATGCAGCCCGCATCCGGCCGCAGCGAGTGCGGACCGCGCACCACCTGCATGCGGCCCTCTTCGATGCAGGCCTCGATGGCGTGCCGGCGTTCGGGGTTGATGACCAGCGGAAAGACATGGTCGAAGTGCATCGGCGTCGAACGCCGGCGCGAGATGCCGGTGACCTCGTACCAGGCGGCATTGGCCAGCCGGTAGCGGCGGCCGGCATCGATGGCGCTCACCGGGTCGGGCAGGGCGTCGAGCACGAAGGCGTGCAGGCGCAGCCGGGCCTCGGCCTCGACGCGGTCGGTGATGTCGTGCACCGCCCCGATCATGCGTTCGGGGCGGCCCTGGGCGTCGGAGAAGACCTCGCCGCGCGCCCGCACGTGGCGCACGCTGCCGTCCTTGCGCTGCACGCGGTGCGTGCAGTCGTAGGTGCCGCGCCCGGCCAGCGCCTGCCGCAGCTGGGACTCCACCCGTCCGGCATCGTCGGGGTGCAGGTGGCGGCGGAAGAGCTCGAAGCTCGGCGCCACCTCGCCGGGCAGGTAGCCCCAGAGGCGGTAATGCTGCTCCGACCAGTGCAGCTCGCCGCTGTCGGGCCACCAGTCGAAGCTGCCCACCGCCACCAGCTGCTCGGCGGCATCGAACTGGCGCGCGCGCCGCTCCAGCAGGGCCAGGCGCTGCTGCGTGGGGTCGGGCGATGGCGGCGAGCCGGCGGCCGGCGCCGGTGCCGGCAGCACCCAGCGGCGGGCCGCCAGCGCCAGCGCCGCAGTGCCGACGGCCAGCCCGGCCCACCAGGCCGGTGCCGGCAGCAGGCCCCAGAAACCGGCTGCCGTGGCGCCGAGACCGCCGGCGCCGAGCAGGCCGCCGATCGTCGCCGCCGCCGGCGGTACCGATGCGGCGCCGCGGCCGACGGGCGCATCCGGCGCAACGAGAGGAGTCTTGTCCATGAACGGCGGTTCGAAGTGCCGGGGTGCGCTGCACGCCCCCGCGCCCAGCATCGCATCAGATCTGGCTGACGGTCAGCGGTCCCGAGGGTAATCGATACCGGTACCTGTACCAATGGACCATGGCGCCGGCGGCCGGGTGGCGGCCGGGTGGCGGCGGGTCAGCCGGCGTCGCCCCACAAGGCCTGCATGGCGGCGGCGTGACGCGCGGCGATCGCCGGCCCATCGGGCGTGGCCCAGCGCCCGGCCACCAGCACGCGGGCAAAGGGCCGCGCCGGCGCCGCGAAGACCAGGCCGTCGAGCAGGTGCGACGCCGGCAGGCCGGTGAGCGCGGCGTCCGCGGCATTCACCACCAGCAGGTCGGCGCGCGCACCGGGCTGCAGTCCCCAGCGCCGCGCGCCCATGGCGGCGCCGCCGCCTTCGACCATGCGGTCGAAAAGCCGCGCCGCGGTGGCCGGCTGCCGCCCGGGCGCGGCCGCCACGTTGCGCTCGCGGCGCGTCAGCCGCTGCGCATAGTCCAGCCAGCGCAGTTCTTCGGGCCAGCTGCGCGTGACCTGGCTGTCCGAGCCCAGCGACAGCGGCACGCCGGTGGTCAGCCAGCCGGGCAGGTCGGGCACGCCGTCGCCGAGGTTGGCCTCGGTGCCCGGGCACAGCACGACGCCGGCACCGCATCCGGCGACGCCGTCGACCTCGCTGGGTACGCTGTGGGTGGCGTGCACCAGCTGCCAGCGCGCGTCCATGCCGGCGTGGCGCAGCAGCCATTCGATCGGCCGCGCGCCGGTGGCGGCGAGGCTGTCGCGCACCTCGGCCAGCTGCTCGGCGACGTGGATGTGCAGCGGGCCGTCGCTGCGGTCGGCCAGTGCGCGCAGCGACTCCGGCCGCACCGCGCGCAGCGAATGCAGCGCCGCGCCGCAGGCCAGCAGCGGCCGGCCGGCAGCGCGCACGGCACGCTGCAGCGCCATCACCTCGTCCACCGTGGTGCGGAAGCGGCGCTGGTCGTCGCGCAGGCCGGGGGCGTCGAAGCCGGCGCGTTCGTACAGCGTGGGCAGCAGCGTCAGGCCGATGCCGGCATCGTGCGCGGCGTCGGCCAGCGCCCAGGCCATGGTGGCCGGGTCGTCGTAGGCGCGGCCGTCCTCGGCATGGTGCAGGTAGTGGAATTCGCACACCTGCGTATAGCCGCCGGCCAGCAGCTCGGCATACAGGTGGGCGGCGACGGCGCGCAACTGCGCGGGCGTGATGCGCAGCGCCACGCCGTACATGCGGTCGCGCCACGACCAGAAGTCGTCGTGCGCGCTGTCGCGCCGCTCGGCCAGGCCGGCGAAGGCGCGCTGGAAGGCGTGGCTGTGCGCATCCACCAGGCCCGGCAGCACGGGGGCGCCCAGCACCTCGGCGTGCGGCGGCGCGGGGGTGTCGGGCGTCACCGCCTGCCAGTGGCCGTCGCTGCCCACCTCGAGCAGCACGTGCTCGCGCCAGCGCCCGCCGACCCAGGCGCGCGGCGCCCACAGCATCTGCACGCGCGGCTCAGACACCGGGCCTCCAGCCGAGCATGGCGTCGATCATGCGCGCCAGCAGCGGCGTCACCGCGGCGGCCCTGGCCTCGTGCCAGACGAAGGGCGGTGTCTCGTCCATGTAGGCACGCCAGCACATCTCGAGCTGCACCGCGTGCACGCCGAGCGCCGGGCGGCCGTAGTGGCGGGTGATGTGGCCGCCCTTGAAGCGGCCGTTCAGCACGTGGCTGTAGGTGGACTGCGCGGCAAAGACGGCGACGATGGCGGCCGACAGCGAAGGATCGCAGGCGGCGCCATTGGCGGTGCCCAGGTTCAGGTCGGGCAGCCGCCCTTCGAACAGCCAGGGCAGTTCGCTCCTGATGCTGTGGCCGTCGAACAGCACGACATGGCCGTGTTCGGCCTTCACGCGCGCCAGCTCGGCGGCCAGCGCGTCGTGGTAGGGCTGCCACCAGCGCACCACGCGCTGCTGCACCTCGGTCGCCGACGGTGCCTGGCCGTCGCGGTAGATCGACTCGCCGGCAAACGAGCGCGTCGGGCACAGCTCGGTGTTGTTGCTGCCGGCATACATGGGCTGGTTGTCGCTGGGCCGGTTGAGGTCGACCACATAACGGCTGTGGCGCGGCACCAGCAGGCTGGCGCCGCGGTCCTTCACGAAGGCATACAGGCGGTCGAGAAACCAGTCGGTGTCCTCGACGCCGAGCGCGCGCTCGACATAGCGGCCGCGCAGCTCGTCGGGGATCACGGTGCCCACGTGCGGCAGGCTCACCACCAGCGGCGCGCTGCCGCGGTGCAGGGTATGGACATCGGTCGTCATCGGGGTCGCTCCACGCCGCCGTGGAAGGCGCGGCGGCAGGGGTTGTGGCCAAAGCGGTAGGCCATCTCGCGCGGGTGCTCGGCATCCCACACGGCAAGGTCGGCGCGCTGCCCGGGGGCCAGCAGGCCGCGGTCGGCAAGGCCGAGCGCGCGCGCGCCGTGCACGGTGACGCCGCGCCAGGCTTCCTCGGGCGTCAACCGGAACAGCGTGCAGGCCATGTTGATCATCAGCAGCAGCGACAGCACCGGCGACGAGCCGGGGTTGTGGTCGGTGGCGATGGCGATCGGCACCCCGGCCGCGCGCAGCGCCGCCACCGGCGGCAGCTGGGTGTCGCGCAGGAAATAATAGGCGCCGGGCAGCAGCACGGCCACCGTGCCCGCCTCGGCCATCGCCGCGATGCCGGCGCCCGACAGGTGCTCGAGGTGGTCGCACGACAGCGCGCCGAAGCGCGCCGCCAGGGCCGCGCCGCCCTGGTCGCTGAGCTGCTCGGCATGCAGCTTGACGGGCAGGCCGAGGTGGCGCGCCGCGCTGAAGATGCGCTCGGTCTGCGCCGGCGTGAAGGCGATGTGGTCGCAGAAGGCATCGACGGCGTCGACCAGCCCGGCGCCGAGCTGGCTGGGCAGCCATTCGATCAGCGTGTCGACATAGTCCTCCTGCCGGCCCTCGAATTCAGGCGGCAGCGCATGCGCGGCCAGCGAGGTGGTGCGCACGGTAAGCGGCAGTTCGCGCCCCAGGCGGCGCGCCACCGCCAGGCAGCGGGCCTCGTGCGCCTCGCTCAGGCCGTAGCCGGACTTGATCTCGATCGTCGTCACGCCCTCGGCCATCAGGCAGCGTGCGCGCGCCGCGGCGGCGTCGAACAAGGCGGCATCGCTGGCGTGGCGGGTGGCGGCCAGCGTGCTGCGGATGCCGCCGCCGGCGCGGGCGATCTGCTCGTAGCTGGCGCCGCGCAGGCGCAGCTCGAATTCGGCCGCGCGGTCGCCGCCATAGACCAGGTGCGTGTGGCAGTCGACGAGCCCGGGCGTGACCAGCGCGCCGCCGAGGTCGACCTCGGCATCGACGGCCAGGCCGGCCGGGATCTCGCCGTCGGCGCCGACCCAGCCCAGGTGCTCGCCGTCGACGAGCAGCGCGCCGTGCTCGATCCAGCCCCAGGGCACGGGGTCGGTCATCGTCGCCAGGCGGGCGTGGCGGTAGAGGGTGCGCATCAATCCTCCAGCGTCAGGAACCAGGCCGGCCCGCCGTCGTGCACGCGCCAGGTCGAGGCCTCGGCGGCGTCGCTCCAGGCCAGCGTGCCGGCGTGCAGGGTCTGCGTGTGGTCGTCGATGTCCAGGCGCACCAGGCCGCCGGCAAATACCCCGCGCCAGCGCGTGGCGCCCTCGACCGCGTCGCCGGGGCGGGCGCGGCGCAGCGCGGCGCGGCCGGCGTCGCGCCGCGCCATCAGGTTGAGGTCCTCGGTGGGGCCGTCGATGAGGTGGCAGTGTGGTGCCGCCTCGCCGTCGAAGGCGACCGGGTCGTCGGCCGGCGTCAGCGTCACGCGGCCGGAGGGCAGCTCGAGCATCACGCCTTCGCCGTGCAGCACCGTGAAGCCGCGCCACACGCCGGGGAAGGCCGAAAACGGCCCGCTGTGGGCGATGCGCGCGACGCTGACGCGCAGCCGCCAGTCGGCGGCCTGCGGCCAGGCCAGCAGTTCGCGCGTGAGGCCACCGCCGTTGCGCCAGGGCTGCGGGGTGCAGGCGTGCAGGTCGATCAGGTGCAGGTTCATCGTGTCAACCAACGGTCAGTGAAAACAGCGGGTCGTCCATCGACGCGCGCCGCAGGCGTCGGCCGGCCCGTCACGGCTGGAACTCCCCCTGCAGCTGGTAGCGCGTGCCCGGGTGCACCAGGCGCGCGATGGTGATGGTGGCGTCGCGCGTGAAGGTGCGGCGCGTGACGACCAGGCAGGGCTCGTCGGCGGCGATGCCCAGCAGCAGCGCTTCCCGGTCCGTGGGCCGGGCCGACTCGATCGCATATTGCGCGCGCCACAGCGCGGTGGTCTCGAACAGCACCTGCGTCGGCGTGGTGCGCGAAAAATCGGCATCCAGGTAGCCGGGGCTGCAGGCCGGGTTGACCCAGCGGTCCTCGCACTGCAGCGGCACGCCGTTTTCGTGGTGCACGATGACGGTGTGAAAGACGCGTGCGCGCGGCGCCAGCCCCAGCGCCTCGGCCACCGGGCCGCTGGCGGCCTGGGCGCGCCGCTCGTGCACGACCGCATGGTGCACATGGCCGCGCGATTCGATCTCCTCGTGCAGGTCGCGGATCGTCAGCGTGGAGCTGACGCGGTGCAGCCGCGCCGCGAAGGTGCCCACGCCCTGGCTGCGCTCGACCAGCCCTTCGGCCTGCAGCTCCTTGAGCGCGCGGTTGACCGTCATGCGGCTGACGCCGAACTGCGCCACCAGCTCGGCCTCGGACGGCATCTGCTCGCCCGGCGCCCAGCTGCCGTCGGCCAGGCCGTCCTTGAGGAACTGCTTGACGCGGGCATAGGGCGGCAGCAGCGCCAGCGTGTCGGTGGAAACCATGATGCGCATCCTACTTGCCTAGACTTGTCTAGACAAGTACCATGCGCAGCATTCGACATCAGGGGAAACCGCCATGACCGACCTCTCCGCCATCCACGCCCTGGCGCAGCCGCATCCGGTGCGCGCCCCGCGCGGCAGCCAGATCACCTGCGCCAACTGGCTGATCGAAGCCGCCTACCGCATGATCCAGAACAACCTCGACCCCGAGGTGGCCGAGAACCCCGACGCGCTGGTGGTCTACGGCGGCATCGGCAAGGCGGCGCGCAACTGGGACTGCTTCGAGGCCATCCTCGACAGCCTGAAGCGCCTGCAGGAAGACGAGACGCTGCTCATCCAGTCGGGCAAGCCGGTGGGCGTCTTCCGCACCCATGTCGATGCGCCGCGCGTGCTGCTGGCCAATTCCAACCTGGTGCCCAAGTGGGCGACCTGGGAGCACTTCGACGAGCTCGACCGCAAGGGCCTGATGATGTACGGCCAGATGACGGCCGGCAGCTGGATCTACATCGGCAGCCAGGGCATCGTCCAGGGCACCTACGAGACCTTCGTCGAGGCCGGCGTGCAGCACTACGGTGGCGACCTGGCCGGGCGCTGGATCCTCACCGCCGGCCTCGGCGGCATGGGCGGTGCGCAGCCGCTGGCGGCCACCTTCGCCGGCGCCTGCAGCCTGAATATCGAATGCCAGCAGAGCCGCATCGACTTCCGCCTGCGCAGCCGCTACCTCGACGAACAGGCGGCCGACCTCGACGATGCGCTTTCGCGCATCCGCCGCTATACCGCCGAGAAGAAGGCAGTCTCGATCGGGCTGCTGGGCAATGCCGCCGAGATCCTGCCCGAGCTCGTCCGCCGCGGCGTGCGCCCCGACCTGGTGACCGACCAGACCAGCGCGCACGACCTCGTCAACGGCTACCTGCCGATCGGCTGGACGGTCGAGCGCTGGCGCGCCGCGCAGGCCGACCCGGCGCAGCATGCCACGCTGCGTGAGCAAGCCGCGAAGGGCTGCGCGGTGCACGTGCAGGCGATGCTGGACTTTCAGGCCATGGGCATCCCGACGGTGGACTATGGCAACAACATCCGCCAGGTCGCCTTCGACGCCGGCGTCAAGAATGCGTTCGATTTTCCCGGCTTCGTGCCCGCCTATGTGCGGCCGCTGTTCTGCCGCGGCAAGGGGCCGTTCCGCTGGGTGGCGCTCTCCGGCGACCCGGAAGACATCCGCAAGACCGACGCCAGGATGAAGGAGCTGTTTCCGCAGGATGCGCACCTGCACCGCTGGCTCGACATGGCGCAAGAGCGCATCGCCTTCCAGGGCCTGCCGGCGCGCATCTGCTGGATCGGCCTGGGCGAGCGCCACCGTGCCGGCCTGGCCTTCAACGAGATGGTGAAGTCGGGCGAGCTGAAGGCGCCGATCGTCATCGGCCGCGACCACCTCGACAGCGGCAGCGTCGCCAGCCCCAACCGCGAGACCGAGGCGATGCGCGACGGCAGCGATGCAGTGTCCGACTGGCCGCTGCTCAATGCGCTGCTCAATACCGCCGGCGGCGCCACCTGGGTCAGCCTGCACCACGGCGGCGGCGTGGGCATGGGCTACAGCCAGCACAGCGGCGTGGTCATCGTCTGCGACGGCACCGACGCGGCCGCGAAGCGCATCGAGCGCGTGCTCTGGAACGACCCCGGCACCGGCGTCATGCGCCATGCCGACGCGGGCTACGAGGTCGCCGTGGCCTGCGCCCGCGAGCAGGGTCTGAATCTCCCCATGGTGGGCCGCTGATGTTGATCCGCCCAGGTCAGCTGTCGCTCGACGAACTGCAGGCCATCCACGCCGGCGGCCACCGCCTGCACATCGACCCGCAGGCGCTGCCGGCGATCGAGGCCAGCGCCGCACTGGTGAAGGCGGCGGCCGATGGCGACGCGCCGGTCTACGGCGTCAACACCGGCTTCGGCAAGCTGGCCAGCACGCGCATCAGCGCCGACGACCTGGCCACGCTGCAGTGGAACCTGATCCGCAGCCACAGCGTGGGCGTGGGCGAGCCGCTGCCGCCGCCGTGGTGCGCCTGATGCTGGCGCTGAAGGCAGCCAGCCTGGCGCGCGGCTACAGCGGCGTGCGGCCGGTGGTCATCGACACCTTGCTGGCCGTGCACAACGCCGGGCTGATTCCCCTCGTGCCGAGTCAAGGCTCGGTCGGCGCCAGCGGCGACCTGGCGCCGCTGTCGCACATGACGCTGGCGCTGATGGGCGAGGGCGAATTTGTCGACGGCGACGGCCGCCGCGTGCCGGCAGCGCAGGCGCTGCGCGCGCACGGCATCCCGCCGCTGGCGCTGCAGGCCAAGGAAGGCCTGGCGCTGATCAACGGCACGCAGACCAGCACCGCGCTGGCGCTGCACGCCCTCTTCGGCTTCGAGCCGGTGCTGGAGGCGGCGCTGGTGATCGGTGCGCTCACCGTCGACGCCGCGCGCGGCAGCGACAGCCCCTTCGATCCGCGCATCCATGCGCTGCGCGGCCAGCCGGGGCAGATCGACGTGGCGGTGTATTACCGCGCGCTGCTGCAGGGCAGTGCCATCCGTGCCAGCCATGCCGAAGGCGACGACCGCGTGCAGGACCCGTACTGCCTGCGCTGCCAGCCGCAGGTGGTGGGCGCCTGCCTGGACCAGCTGCGCCACGCCGCGCTGGTGCTGCTGCGCGAGGCCAATGCCGTCACCGACAACCCGCTGGTCTTTCCCGAGGATGGGGCGATGCTCTCGGGCGGCAATTTCCACGCCGAACCGGTGGCGCTGGCCTGCGACGCGATGGCCAATGCCATCGCCGAGGTGGGTGCGATCGCAGAGCGCCGCATCGGCATGCTGATCGACGCCAACATCTCGCGCCTGCCGCCCTTCCTGACGCCCAATGCCGGGCTCAACAGCGGCTTCATGATCCTGCACGTGACGGCCGCGGCGCTGGCCAGCGAGAACAAGACCTACGCCCACCCGGCCAGCGTCGACAGCCTGCCCACCAGCGCCAACCAGGAGGATCATGTGTCAATGGCCACCTTCGCGGCGCGGCGGCTGCAGCCGATGATCGCCAACGTGACGCGCATCCTGGCCATCGAATGGCTGGCGGCGGCGCAAGGGATCGAATTCCTGCGCCCGCTGCGCAGCTCGGCGGTGCTGGAGCAGGCGCATGCGCAGCTGCGCGCCTTCAGCCCGGCGATGATGGTCGACCGTTCGCTGGCGAGCGACATCGAGGCCGCGGCCGACCGCATCGGCCAGGGGGCGCTGTCGGCGCTGTTCCAGGGCCTGCCGCAGACGCCGCCGCTGTGGGTGCCGGCCTGACGCGATGCGATCGCCGGTGCCGAAAATCCGCGTATCGTCCCGCCTCGCCGCGACGGGGCAGCTGTCGCTTCCTTCCAACCACGAGGAGACTCACCCATGAAGAAGATCGTTGCCGCCGCCGCGCTGGCCGCATTGGCGCTCGGCGCGCAGGCCCAGGAGACCAAGGTCGCCATCGGCATCTCGGGCTGGACCGGCTTTGCGCCGCTGACGCTGGCCAAGGAGGCCGGCCTCTTCAAGAAGCATGGCCTGGACGTCAGCATCAAGAAGATCCCGCAGAAGGACCGCCACCTGGCGATCGCCTCGGGCGACATCCAGTGCGCCGCCACCACGGTCGAGACCTGGATCGTCTGGAATGCCAACGGCGTGGCGACGACGCAGATCTTCCAGCTCGACAAGAGCTACGGCGCCGACGGCATGGTCGTCAAGCCCGGCATCACGAAGATCGCCGACCTCAAGGGCAAGACCGTGGCCGCCAGCGCGCCCGGCACGGCGCCGTATTTCGGGCTGGCCTGGATGCTGAAGAAGAATGGCCTGAGCGTGAAGGACGTCAAGGTCGTCAACCTGGAGCCGCAGGCCGCCGCCAACGCGATGATCGCCGGCACCGCCGGCATCGACGCCGCGATGACCTACGAGCCGTATCTGGGCGCCGTGCGTGCCAAGCCCGAGGCCGGCACCATCATCGCCACCACGCTCGACTATCCGATGGTGATGGACACCTTCGGCTGCACGCCCAAGTTCCTGGCCGACAACCCCAAGGCCGCCAAGGCGCTGGCCGACGGCTATTTCGACGCCGTGGCCATGATCAAGGCCGACCCGAAGAAGAGCTTCGAGATCATGGGCGCCGACGTCAAGCAAAGCGCCGAGCAGTTCGAGAAGAGCCAGGCCTACCTGCGCTGGCAGGACCGCGAGGCCAACCAGAAATTCTTTGCCGGCGAGCACGCGGCCTTCAGCAAGGAAGCGGCGGAGTTGCTGCTGGATGCCGGCATCATCAAGGCGATCCCCGACCTGTCGAAGCTGGCCGATACGCGTTTCTTGAAGTGAAGCCGCTGGTGCCCGTCGCGCCCGGCACCCGCGTGGTGCTCGGCGTCAGCTTCTTCGTGCTCTTCGTCGCCGTCTGGGCGGCGGCGACCTTCGGTGGCTTGGTCAGCAAGACTTTCCTCGCCGACCCGCTGACGATGCTGAAGAGCGGCTATACGCTGCTGACCGAGATGGACTTTGCCGAGGACATCGGCATGACCGTCTGGCGCGTGCTCGGCGGCTTCGTCATCGCGGCCGCCCTGGCGCTGCCGCTGGGCGTGGCGATGGGCGCCTACAAGCCGGTGGAGGCCTTCTTCGAGCCCTTCGTCAGCTTCGCGCGCTACCTGCCGGCTTCCGCCTTCATCCCGCTGCTCATCCTGTGGGCCGGCATCGGCGAGGCGCAGAAGCTGGCGGTCATCTTCATCGGCAGCTTCTTCCAGCTGGTGCTGATGATCGCGGTGACGGTGGGCAATACGCGGCGCGACCTGGTCGAGGCCGCCTATACGCTGGGCGTGAAGGACGCGGGCCTGATCCGCCGCGTGCTGATCCCCGGCGCCGCGCCCGAGATCGCCGAAACGCTGCGCATGGTGCTGGGCTGGGCCTGGACCTACGTCATCGTCGCCGAGCTGATCGGCGCTTCCAGCGGCATCGGCCACATGATCACCGACAGCCAGGCGCTGCTGGCCACCGACCAGATCATCTTCGGCATCATCGTCATCGGCCTCATCGGGCTGGCCAGCGACCTGCTGTTCAAGTGGGTCAACCGCCGGGCGTTCCCGTGGGCGCAACTGGGTCGCTGAACATGGGCCAGATTCTTTCCGTGCGCGGCGTCGAGCGCCGCTTCGCCTCCGCGACTGGTTCGACGCTCGCGCTGCAGGCCACCGACCTCGACGTCGCCGAAAACGACTTCATCACCATCCTCGGCCCCAGCGGCTGCGGCAAGAGCACGCTGCTGCGCATCGTCGCCGGGCTGGATACGCAGACGGCGGGCGAGGTGCTGCTCGACGGCCGTGTCATCCACGGCCCCGGCGCCGACCGCGGCATGGTGTTCCAGAGCTATACGCTCTTCCCCTGGCTGAGCGTGCTCGACAACGTGTGCTTCGGCCTGCGCGAGCGCGGCCTGCCGCGTGCGCAGCAGCTCGAGGTGGCGCGCGACTTTCTCGCCAAGGTCGGCCTCAAGGGCTTCGAGGACCATTACCCCAAGCAACTGTCGGGCGGCATGCAGCAGCGCACCGCGCTGGCGCGCGCGCTGGCCAACGATCCGCGCATGCTGCTGATGGACGAGCCCTTCGGCGCGCTCGACCACCAGACGCGCGAGCTGATGCAGGAGCTGCTGCTGGGCATCTGGGAGGCGCAGCGCAAGACGGTGCTGTTCGTCACCCACGACATCGACGAGGCCGTCTTCATGGGCAACCGCGTGGTGGTGATGAGCGCGCGCCCCGGGCGCATCAAGCTCGACCGCGTGGTGCCGCTGGCGCACCCGCGGCACTATTCGGTGAAGACGACGCCCGAATTTACCGAGCTCAAGGCCGAGCTGACCGAGGCGGTGCGTGCCGAGGTGATCGCCGCGCAGGCGATGATGGCCTGATGACGCTCTGACGAGGATCGAGACATGAACATCCGCTTCGACGGCCGCGTGGCCATCGTCACCGGCGCCGGCGGCGGCCTGGGCCGTTCGCATGCGCTGGCCCTGGCCGCGCGCGGCGCCAAGGTGGTGATCAACGACCTCGCGCAGGCCGACGCGGTGGCAGCCGAGATCCTGGCCGCCGGCGGCCAGGCGATCGCCAACGCCGCCTCGGTCACCGACGAAGCCGCGGTGGCGGCGATGGTGCAGCAGGCGCTGGCCGCCTGGGGCCGCATCGACATCCTCGTCAACAACGCCGGCATCCTGCGCGACAAGTCCTTCGGCAAGATGAGCATGGCCGACTTCCGCCTCGTGCTCGACGTGCACCTGATGGGCGCGGCGATCTGCAGCCAGGCGGTGTGGGCCACGATGCGCGCGCAGCGATTCGGCCGCATCGTGATGACGACCTCGTCGTCGGGCCTGTACGGCAATTTCGGTCAGGCCAACTATGGCGCCGCCAAGATGGCGCTGGTGGGGCTGATGCAGACGCTGGCCATCGAAGGTGCGAAGGACGGCATCCGCGTCAACTGCCTGGCGCCCACCGCGGCCACGCGCATGACCGAAGGGCTGCTGCCGCCGCCGGTGCTCGAAAAGCTCAGACCCGAGGCGGTGACGCCGGCGCTGCTGCACCTGGTGAGCGACGACGCGCCCACGCGCGCCATCGTCTGCGCCGGTGCCGGCACCTTCGAACGCGCCTACGTCACGCTGACGCGCGGCGTGCACCTGGGCCTGGGCGCCGATGTGCCCGAGCAGGTGGCGGCGCACTTCGACGCCATCTCCGACCGTGGCGACGAGGTGGTGCCGGCCGACGGCAGCGAGCAGGGGCGCAACGAGGTCGGGCAGGCAATGGCATCCAGCGGCTGAAGCCGCCGGGTCCAGGTCCAGGCATCCGCCGGCTGAAGCCGCCGGGTCAGCCGCCCGGCAGCGCCTGCAGCGTGAGCGGGTCGCGCTCGCCGCCGTACCAGCGCTGCAGCAGCTGCGCAAACAGCGGCTCCGCGGGCGCGACGCGCTCGAACAGCGTCAGGCAGGAGCGCAGCTTGAGCGCGTCGACGGGCCCGAAGACCTGCAGCGCGGTTGTTGCCGCCGGCAGCGCGTCCAGCCGTGCACAGCATTCGCGCAGGCGCGGCCCCAGCAGCGGGTGGCGCCAGTAAGCCTGCGCATGGGCCAGATCGATCAGGCCGAAGTGCCGGGCGGTGGCGCTGCGCCCCAGGCTGGCCAGCTGCGGGAAGACGAACCACATCCAGTGCGAGCGCTTGGCGCCGGCCGACAGCTCGGCAAGCACATCGTCGAAGACCGGTGCCTGCGCGGCGACGAAGCGGTCGAGGTCGGGCGCCGGTCCGGGGTCGAGGGTCTGGTTCATGGCAGGCCCGAGCATGCCCCAAGTCCGGCCCGCATGCGGTCTTTCGACGCGGCGGTATGCTGCCGGTCGACGGCGCGGCAAGCGGCCGACCGACGACCCCAGAACCCGGAGACAAACCCCATGCTCAAGCGCCATGTCCTCATTGCCACCGCCCTCGCGATGGCGAGCCCGCTCGCCCTCGCCCAGGCCTGGCCGAACAAGCCCATCCGCCTGGTCGTCACCTTCCCCAGCGGCGGTGCACCCGACATCCTGGCGCGGCTGTTTGCCGACAAGGCGCAGCTCGGCCAGCCGGTGGTGGTGGACAACAAGCCCGGCGCCGGCGGCAACATCGGCGCCGACAACGTCGCCAAGAGCGCGCCCGACGGCTATTCGCTGGTGATGGGCACGGTGGGCACGCACTCGATCAACGGGGCGCTGTACAGCAAGATGCCCTACGACATGGTGAAGGACTTCACCCCGGTGGCGCATGTCGCATCGGCGCCCAACCTGCTGGTGGTGACCAACTCGCTGCCGGTGAAGAATGTGTCCGAGCTGATCGCCTATATGAAGGCCAACCCGAACAAGCTGAGCTTCGGCTCGCCGGGCATCGGCACCTCGGTGCATGTCTCGGGCGAACTCTTCAAGTCGCTCACCGGCACCACCATGCAGCACGTGCCCTACAAGGGCCGGCAATTCGCCATCCCCGATCTGGTGGGCGGGCAGATCCAGGTCATGTTCGACAACATGCCCTCGGCGCTGCCGATGGCCAAGGAAGGCAAGATCCGCGCGCTGGCGCAGACCACCGCCAGGCGCTCGCCGGCCGCGCCCGACGTGCCCACGGTGGCCGAGACGGTGCCCGGCTTCGAGGCCACGACCTGGTTTGCGATGTTCGCGCCCGCCGGCACGCCGCGCGATATCGTCATGAAGGTCAACGCCGAGATGGTGCGGGTCTTCAACCTGCCCGACGTGCAGGACAAGCTCAAGACCCTGGGCCTGGAAACCTGGATCTCGTCGCCCGAGGACCTGGCCAAATACCAGGCGGCGGAAATCGCCAAGTGGGCCAAGGTGGTCAAGGATTCCGGCGCCAAGGCCGACTGAGGGCGGGCGAATCCAGCGCCCGATGCTGAGCCTCACCCTCGGCCCGCTGGCCCTGCCGCTGCCGCCGCTGCTGCTGGCTGCGGGCGGCGCATCGGCGTTGCTGGCCGTGCGCCTGCTGGCCCCGCGTGACGAGCGCGAGGCGGTCGGCAATGTGCTGTGGCTGGCGCTGGGCGCGGGGCTGCTGGTGGCGCGGCTGATGCACGTGCTGCGCCATGTCGATGCCTACGCCGCCAGCCCCTGGTCGGTCTTCGATGTCCGCGACGGCGGCTGGAATGCCATCGCAGGCACCGTGGCGGCGCTGGTGCTGGTGATGCTGCGCGCCTCGTCGCGGCCGGCGTGGCGGCGGCCGCTGGCCGTCTCGGCGGTGGCCGGCGTCATCGTCTGGCAGGTGGCGGGTGAGCTGGCGATGGTCCGGCAGGCGGACGACGAAACCCTGCCGCCGGTGGCGTTGACCGCGCTGGCGGGCGGCCCGCCGACGCCGCTGCCGGCCTTGCTGGATGGTCGGCCGCAGGTGATCAACCTCTGGGCCAGCTGGTGCGGGCCCTGCCGTGCCGAGATGCCGGTGCTGGCTGCGGCGCAGCGGCGCGAGCCCGGCGTGCGCTTCCTCTTCGCCAACCAGGGCGAGGCCGCCGCCACCGTGCAGGCCTGGCTGGCGCGCGAGCGGCTCGAACTGCAGGACGTGTGGCTGGATCCGGCCTCGGCGCTGGGCCCGGCGGTGGGCTCGCCGGCCTTGCCGACCACGCTCTTCATCGATGCCCAGGGCCGGCGCGTGGGCGCCCATGTCGGCGTGCTCAACGAGGCCGCGCTGCGCGTGCGGCTGCAGGCGCTGACCTCGCCCTGACCTGACCCCGGGCGACCCGGATTGACGTGCGTCATGCGCTGCACGGAGAATCCCGCCCCATTCGCCGACCGGTCGGTAGACAAATGAGGAACCCCGCATGACCACCCCCGTGCTGCAAAGCCACATCGCCGGCCGCTGGATCGGCGCCGATCCGGCGCAGACGCTGAAGAGCGCCGTCAACGGCAACCCGGTGGCGGCCACGCATGCGGAAAGTCTGGACTTCGCCGAAGCCGTGGACCACGCGCGCCGCGTCGGCGGGCCCAAGCTGCTGAAGCTGGACTTCCAGCAGCGTGCGGCGCGCCTGCGTGCGCTGGCCAAATACCTGAGCGAGCGCAAGGAGCAGCTGTACGCCATCTCGGCGCATACCGGCGCCACGCGTGCCGACAGCTGGATCGACATCGAGGGCGGCAGCGGCACGCTGTCCGCGTATGCCGGTGTGGGCGGCAACGAACTGCCCTCGGGCAACGTGGTGCACGAAGGGCCGGTGCTGCCGCTGTCGAAGCAGGGCGGCTTCGCCGCCACGCACATCCTGGTGCCGCGCGGCGGCGTGGCGGTGCACATCAATGCCTTCAACTTCCCCATCTGGGGCCTGCTGGAAAAGCTGGCGCCGACCTTTCTCGCCGGCATGCCCTGCATCGCCAAGCCGGCCACCGCCACCAGCTACCTGACCGAGGCGATGGTGCGGCTGGTGATCGAATCCGGCCTGCTGCCCGAAGGGGCGCTGCAGCTGGTGATCGGTGGCACCGGCGACCTGCTCGACCGCCTGCAGGGCAACGACATCGTCACCTTCACCGGCAGCGCCGATACGGCCGCCAGGCTGCGCCTGCACCCGAACCTGGTGCGCCATTCGGTGCCGTTCAACGCCGAGGCCGATTCGCTCAACGGCGCCATCCTCGCCCCCGACGTGGGCCCCGACGACGAGGAATTCGACCTCTTCGTCAAGGAGGTGGCGCGCGAGATGACGGTCAAGGCCGGCCAGAAATGCACCGCCATCCGCCGCGCCATCGTGCCGCGCCGCCACCTCGATGCGGTGGCGACGAAGCTGCGCGAACGGCTGGCCAAGGTGGTGGTCGGCGACCCGGCGCTGCAGGCCGTGCGCATGGGGGCGCTGGCCTCGCAGGCGCAGGTGGCCGACGTGACCGAGCGCGTGGCGCAGCTGCGCGGCGTGGCCTCGCTGGTCACCGATGCGAGCGGCTTCGCACCGCTGGGCGATGGCGTGGCCGAGGGCGCCTTCTTCGCGCCCACGCTGCTGCTGTGCGACAAACCCTTCGACAGCGACGCCGTGCACGACATCGAGGCCTTCGGGCCGGTGAGCACGCTCATGGCCTACGACGACGCCAGCGGCATCGACGAAGCGCTGGCGCTCGCCGCGCGCGGCCGAGGCAGCCTGGTCGGCACGCTGGTGACGAAGACGCCGGCGATCGCGGCCAGGGCCATTCCGCAGGCCGCGGCCTGGCATGGCCGGCTGCTGGTGCTGGACCGCGAGGCCGCGGTCGAATCCACCGGCCATGGCTCGCCGCTGCCGCTGCTCAAGCATGGTGGCCCCGGGCGCGCCGGCGGCGGCGAGGAGCTCGGCGGCATCCGCGCCGTCGCGCATTACCTGCAGCGCACCGCGGTGCAGGGCTCGCCGACGATGCTGGCCGCGGTGACGGGCGAATATGTGCGCGGCGCGACACGCATCGAGACCGGGGTGCACCCTTTTCGCCGCCACTTCGAGGACCTGCAGGTCGGCGAGAGCCTGCTGACCCACCGTCGCACCGTGGGCGAGGCCGACATCGTCGCCTTCGGCGGCATCAGCGGCGACTTTTTCTACATGCACTTCGACGCGGTGGCGGCCAAGGCCAGCCCCTTCGGCAAGCGCATCGCGCATGGCTATTTCGTGCTGTCGGCGGCGGCCGGGCTGTTCGTGTCACCGGCCGAAGGCCCGGTGCTGGCCAACTACGGGCTGGATACGCTGCGCTTCGTCAAGCCGGTGGGCATCGGCGACACCATCCGCGCGCGGCTGACCTGCAAGCGCAAGATCGACCGCAACAAGAATGGCCCCGACGGCGTCGGCCAGGGCGTGGTGGCCTGGGACGTGGAGGTCACCAACCAGGACGACGAACTGGTGGCCAGCTACGACATCCTGACGCTGGTGGCCAAGCGCGGCTGACCGTTCACACCGGGTCACGCCTGCCGCAGCAACTGCGCGAGCTGCTCGAGAAATTCGGGCAAGCGGATCGGCTTCGTCCAGTAGTCGATGGCGCCGGCGGCCCGCGCGGCGGCGATGTCCTCGGGCATCGCATTGGCCGACAGCGCCACGCAGCGCAAGGCTGCGGTGGCGGGGTCGGCGCGCAGCGCCTGCAGCACCGCGATGCCGTCCATGTCGGGCAGTTGCATGTCCAGCAGCACCAGGTCGGGCTGCCAGTCGCGCACCCGCTGCAGCCCGCTGCGGCCGTCGGCTGCGGTCTCGAGCGTGACCCAGTCGTGCGGCGCCAGCACCTCGCGCACCAGCAGCGCGTTGACCTCGTTGTCCTCGATGTAGAGCACGCGGGCCGGGCGGACGGCAGCGGGAGGCGCTGCGCTCGATGGCGGCGGTGCGGGCGACAGCGCTGCCGGCGCGGCTTCGCCGCCTGCCAGCGGCAACGTGACCGAAAAGACCGAACCCTCGCCGGCACGGCTTTGCACCTCGATGCGGCCGTGCATCTGTTCGACCAGCGCCTTGGCGATCGCCAGCCCGATGCCCGTGCCTTCGATGCCCAGGCCTTCGGCGCCCAGGCGGTTGAAGGGTTCGAAGGCGTCGCGCAGCGCCAGCGCGTCGATGCCGCGGCCGGTATCGGCCACCTGCAGCGTGATCCACCCGCCCTGTCGGCTGCTCGACACCCGCACGCGGCCGCCGGGGCGGTTGTACTTGATGGCGTTGGACAACAGGTTGAGCAGCACCTGGCGCAGCCGCAGCGGGTCGGCCTGCACGCTGCCGGCCGGCGCCGGGTCGACGATCAGCGCCACGTCGCGCGTGCGCGCATCGCGCTCCACCAGCGGCAGCGTCGCTGCCACCAGTTCGCCCAGCGGCACCGGCTGCAGGTCGAGCCGCAGGTCACCGGATTCGGCACGCGAGAGGTCGAGCACATCGTCGATCAGCGCCAGCAGGTGGCGCCCGGCTTCCTCGATGTGGCCGAGCCAGCGCCGCCGCTCGGCCGCATCGGCGGCGGCAGGCTCCTCGCGCAGCAACTGCGCAAAGCCCAGCACCGCATTCAGCGGTGTGCGCAGTTCGTGGCTGATGCGCGAGAGGAAGCGCGACTTGGCGCGGCTCTCGGCCACCGCCAGTTCGCGCTCGCGCATCGCCTGCTCGGCCAGCACCGCTTCGGTGACGTCCCAGTTGAGGCCGATGCGGCGCTGCACGCGGCCGGCGTCGTCTTCGATCGCCGTCGATCGCGAGGCCAGCCAGCGCACGGTGCCGTCGGGCCAGACGACACGGAAGGTGGTGCGCCAGCCCTTGCCGCCGCGCAGGCGCCGGTCCTGGTCGTCCATCACGCGAGCACGGTCCTGCGGGTGCACGAAGGAAGCGACCTCCTCGCGCGTGACGCGGCGCCGCGGCGAGTTGACGCCGCGCAGGCGGAACATGGCCTCGTCCCAGATCACGCTTCCGGTGTCGACGACATAGTCCCAGCTGCCCAGGCCCACGGCCGCGGCGGTGAGCTCGATGCGCTCGACCGACTCGCGCAGGCGCTGCAGCGCCTCCTGCTGTTCGGTGATGTCGATCGTCACGCCTTCGGCGCGCCGCGGCGCATCGGGCGATGCCTGGCTGATGCGGCCCCGCGTGACCAGCCAGCGCACGCTGCCGTCGCGCAGGTTGATGGCACGGAATTCGATCTCGATCGGCCCCGCGCCTTCGCGCAGCCAGCGTGCGCCCAGCTCGGCCACGCGCGCGCGGTCCTCGGGGTGGGCGCAGCGGCGCAGCCAGTCGCCCAGGCGCAGCGGCCCCTGCGCCGGATCGAGCCCGAAGAGCTCGAACATGCGCTGGTTCCAGTCCGGCCGGTCGCTGTCGTCGACCGGCGACGTCCACAGGCCGATGCGTGCCGCCTCGGCCGCCGATTCGAGCCGGCGCGCGATCGCCAGCGCCTGGCGCGAGCGTTCGACGCGCTCGGTCTCGTCGAGCAGCACGCCGACGAAGGCCAGCGGCCGGCCCTCGGCATCGCGCTGCAGGGTGCGCCTCGTCAGCACGTAGCGCCAGCCACCGCCAGGGCGCCGGTAGCGGATCGCCAGGTCGGCCGTGGCGCCGGTGCGCAAGGTCTCGGTGGCCCAGCTCTCCAGGGCGGTCCGGTCGTCGGGATGGATGTTGACGCGGGCCTCGGCCAGCGGCATGCCCTGCGGCCGGTAGGGCACGCCGGCCTGGCGGGCAGCGCGTTCGTCCAGGTGCATCAGGCCGGTGCCCAGGTCGTGGCGCCACAGCCCGATGTCGCTGAGCCGCAGCACCAGGTCGAGTTCCTCGCGCAGCGTCTGCGCCTGGCGCGCCAGCTGGAAGACGTCGGTGTCGTCGGTATTGACGCCCAGCACGCGCACCGCGCGGCCCTTGGCGTCGTGAAAGACCTTCCACTGCGAATGGATGTGGCGCACCTCGCCATCGGGGCGGCGCAGGCGCACCCGGTCGGCGTGGGCGCCGGGCTGGCCCAGCGTCGCCCGAAAACCACCCGGCGTGGTGTCCTCGGGCAGGTACATGCGCGAGATCTCGCCGTAGGGCGGTGCCGGCGTACCCGGCGGCGGCACCGGCAGGCCGAAGATGCGGTACATCTGATCGTCCCAGCGCCCCTGCAGCGTGACCGGGTCGCGTTCGAAGACGCCGGCGTTGCAGAACGCCTGCAGCAGCGCCATCCGCTCCTGCAGGTCGGCGACCGTGCGGTGCAGCGCGATGGGGTCGTCATCGGGCAGCAGGCGCAGCAGCCGCCGGCCGCCGCCGGCGTCGTCGTCGACGAGACGCCGGCCGGCACGCACCACCGCGCTGCCTTCGCCCACCCAGGCCGCGGCTTCGGTGCCCGTCAATTCGGCGGCTGCCACACCGGCCACCGCATCGGCAAAGGCCTGCGAGCACCAGGCCACGTGGCCGGCGGCGTCGACCAGCGCCAGCGGCGGCCCGGCGGCGGCCAGCGCCGACAGCGCGGCGGTGGCGGCCATGCCGCCGGCGTCAGGTGAATCGGCCATGGCGACGACGGCGCAGCGGGTTGGTCAACGACACGCCGACTGTAGCGCGCGCGGTCCTGGCCGAGGGGCGTCGCCCCTCAGCTGAAGTGCAGGCCGCCGATGCGCAGCCAGGGCAGGGCCTGGCTGCCGGCGTCGGTGCGCTCGGCGCTGACGGCGACCACGTCGTGCAGCATCCGGGCGACGTTGCCGCTGATCATGGTCTCGGCCAGTGCAGGGCCGATGAGCCCGCCTTCGATGACGAAGCTGTTCTTGATGACGCCGGAGAAGTCGCCGTTGGGCGCCGGGCTGCCCATCGACAGGCGGTCGACCAGCGCACCGCGCGGCACGGCGGCGACGATGTCGGCCAGCGGCGTGCTGCCGGGCTGCAGCTCCCAGCCGTGGCCGGCCACCGGGCGGTGCGGCAGCCCGGTCTTGCGGCTGCCGTAGAGGCTGGGCGTGAGCTGCGTCAGCACCCCGGCGTCCAGCAGCGTGACCGGCGGCGCGACGAAGGCGTCGGCCGACAGCGGCGCGCAGCCGGGGGCGTCGTAGCGGCTCTTCAGCGTCAGCAGCGGCGAGGCGATGCGCTCGCCCACGCGCCGGCGGTACAGCGAGCTGCCGTCGATCAGCGGGCCGTCGCCGAGCTGCCCCATCAGCCACTCGACGAGGTCGGCGACGGCGCCAGGCGCCAGCACCACGTCGCCGACGAAGCGCTCGGCCAGCGGCTGGGTGTGCACCTGCTGCGTCAGCTCGCGCATCATGCGGTCGATGCCGAAGGCATGCGGCACGTCGGCCAGCGCGTCGGCGGTGCCGCCGGCGTGGTTGAAGGAGCTCGTCCGCCCGCCCTCGCGCGCGAGGCCGAAGACCGACAGCTCGCACCAGCCGAAGTCGCAGGCGATGGCGCTGCCGCCGCTGGTCACCGTGTGCGAGCGGCTGTGCACATGGGCCGCCAGCGCCTCCTCGATCATCATCGTCGGCACTTGCGCGGCGCGCCAGTCCAGCAGCGTGCGCAGCGCGGCGGCCAGCTGCGCCGGGTCGGCCTCGCGCGGGCCGCGCGCAAGCGTCGCCGTCTGGCCGGCCGATACCGCATTGGCCTCGTCGGGCGGCGCCGAGCCGGCCGCCGTCCACAGGTTGTCGACCAGCGTGGCCACGCCGTCGGCCGACAGGTCGTTGCCCTCGGCCGAGGCGCGGCGGCCGCCGACGATGCCGGAGGCCGCCAGCTTGCGTGATTCGTTGCTGCGCAGCAGGCTGGGTTCGTTGTGGGCCAGGTTGAGCTCGCAGCGGCGGCTCTCGCTCACCGTCACCTGCGCGTGCTCGAAGCCGCGCGCCTGCAGCGCAGCCAGCACCTGCTCGGCGGCGCGGTCGGTGGCAAACGGGGTGCCCATCTCATTCGCCCCCGAGGTGGGCGCGCGCGCGCAGCGCCGGGCCGCCGACCGACACCACCATCGGCTGCTTCTTGCCGCAGTAGCCGTTGCAGCTCCACTTCATCTCGCGGCCGACGCCGTCCACGCTCTGCAGCACCTTCAGCGCCGACCCCGACAGCGTGGTGTCGCGCACCGCGCGGCCAAGTTTGCCGCCGCGGATCTCGTAGGCGAGGTTGACGCCGAACATGAATTCGGTGGTGGCATCGGCCTGGCCGTTGCTGGTGTCCAGCAGCAGGTAGCCGTCGTCGACGCCGGCGAT
>JADJYX010000033.1 GCA_016719535.1 Rubrivivax sp.
GGTAATTCGGACCCCGACATCGCGCTAGTGGTTGCGACAGCAACTTTGTACGGATAAGGGTTCGGCATGCCAGTCGGTACGGTCACGCTCATCACGCAGGCGGAATACGCCCGGCGCCGCGGCTGCACCGAAGGCGCCGTGCGCCGCGCCGTGCGGGATGGCCGCATCTCGCTGATCGACGGCAAGATCGACCCTGTGGCCGCAGATGCGCAGTGGTCCCGCAACACCCGCGTGCGGGCCGGCAGCAGGCCGACCGACGACGCCAACCTGGTGGCCGGCGGCACGCCCGCGTCGCGGGACGACGAAGACAGCACCACCGGCTACTGGACGGCCAAAAGCAAGCGAGAGGCCGCCGAGGCCGAAATCGCCGAGCTCAAGCTGGCCGAGCTGCAGGGCAACCTCGTGCGCGCCGACGCCGTGCGTGCCGCCATGGCCAAGCGCGTCGCCGCCGTGCGCGAGGCCCTGCTGCAGCTTCCCGCCCGGGTGGTGCCGTTGCTGGTGGCTGACTCCTCGCCCGCGGCGATGGATCACACACTGCGCACCGAGATCGTGGCCGCCCTGGCCAACCTGACCGAGGCCGACTGATGGGCGCGCGCGACCTCGAGCTCGACCTCGTCAACGCCGACGACCTGGTGCGCGCCGTCTTTGCCGAATTCCTGGCCCCGCCGCCCCTCATCACCGTCACCGACTGGGCCGAGCGCAGCCGCGTGCTGTCGGGCAAGGACTCGTCTGAGCCCGGCCCCTACCGCGTCGCCCGCACCCCCTACGCGCGCGAGCCGATGGACTGCCTCAGCCAGACCTCGCCGGTGGAAGAGGTGGTCCTGATGTGGGGCGCGCAGACCAGCAAAACCACCATCGGCAGCAACTGGCTTGGCTACCTGGTCGACACCAACCCCGGCCCGGTCATGATCGTGCAGCCCACCATCGACATGGCCAAGCGCTACAGCCGCCAGCGCCTGGCGCCGATGATCGAAGAGTCCCCCGCGCTGCGCCGCAAGGTGACTGAAAACCGCAGCCGCGACGACGCCAACACCACGCTGCTGAAGGAATTCGCGGGCGGCTTCATGGCCGTGGCCGGCGCCAACAGCGCCGCCGGCCTGCGCAGCATGCCCGTGCGCGACCTGTTTCTCGACGAGATCGACGGCTACCCGATCGACGTCGACGGCGAGGGCGACCCCATCAAGCTGGCCGAGGCCCGGCAGACCACCTTCGCCCGCCGCAAGCGCCTCAAGACCAGCACACCCACCACGCGCGACTTCTCGCGCATCGAGGCGGCCTACATGGCCAGCGACCGCTGCCGCTACCACGTGCCGTGCCCGCACTGCCAGGGCCTGCAGCCGCTGGAATGGGGCGCCGACACCGAGCACGGCATCAAGTGGGACAAGGCGCCCGACGGGTCGCCCGTCCGCGCCAGCGTGCGCTGCGTCTGCCGCCACTGCGGCGCTGAGATCCGCGAGCATGCAAAGCCCGCCATGCTGGCCGCCGGCCGCTGGGTGCCGGACGCACCGGGCGCCCAGGGCGGCCGCGTGCGCGGCTTCCACCTGTCCAGCCTCTACAGCCCGCTGGGCTGGCTGTCCTGGGCCGACCTGGCCGACGAATGGCACCGCGCCCGCCTGGCCACCAGCACCGGGGATGTCTCGCTGCTGCGCGTCTTCGTCAACACCCGCCTGGCCGACACCTTCGAAGAGCAGGGCGACAAGGCCGACGAGCACGCCCTGCGCCGCCGCGCGTCCGACATCCCGCTGCGCCAGGTTCACTGGGGCCTGTACGTCATCACGCTGGGCGTGGACGTTCAGGGTGACCGCCTGGAGGCATACGCCTGGGCCTGGGGCCGCGGCCTCGAGCGCCAGCTCGTCGACCGCCAGGTCATCTACGGCGACCCGGCCTTGCCCGAAAGCGAGCCCGGCAGCCCCTGGGCCGCGCTCACCGACTACCGCCGCACGCCCATCCTGCACGCCAGCGGCAAGCCCGTGCCCGTGCTGGCCTGCATGATCGACAGCGGTGGCCACCACACCCAGGCCGTCTACAGCTACGCCCGCGGCCACCAGCATGCCGGCGTCTGCGCCGTCAAGGGCAGCAGCCAGTCGGGCCGCAGCGTGCTTGGCAAGCCCACGCCGCAGGATCTGACGTGGCGCGGTGAAAAGCACAAGCGCGGCGTGCTGCTCTGGCCCATCGGCACCGACACCGCCAAGAGCGAAATCTACGGCCGCCTGCGCATCGCCGAGCCCGGCCCCGGCTACGTGCACCTGAGCCGCCACCTGCCGCCCGACGTCTTTGAGCAGCTCACCGCCGAGCGACTGGTCACCCGCTACGTCAAGGGCCACCCGCGCCTGGAATGGGTCAAGCCCGCCGGCAGGCGCAACGAAGCGCTGGATTGCGCCGTGTACGCGCTGGCCGGCGCCCACAAGCTGGGCATGGACCGGTGGCGCGAGGGCGACTGGTCCAAGTGGGCCGCGCGCGTCGAGGTGCGTGACCTCTTCGACCAGGACGCGGCCGAGCCCGCGCCGCCGCCGCAAAAGCCCGACGACGAAGCACCGGCCACGCCCGCCGCAGCGCCAAGCCCGCCCCAGCAACCCCGCCTGCGCCGCCGCGGCAGCATCAGAGGCCACCTGTAGACCATGACGCGCACCAGCCTGCTCGCCCACGTCATCGAACGCGCCGCCGAGGCCCTGGCCGCCGACTCGCGCATTCCCGCGCCGGCCCGCGTGGCTTTCCAGCAGCATGCCGCGCACGTGCTGCGCGTGCAGTTTGCCGCCATGGTCGGCGGCGAGCGCATCTATGCCCCTAAGCTCGGCGACGTCGAGCGCGCCGCGCGCGAGCAGCGCATCCAGCAGGCCCTGGCCGCCGGAGAGCCCACGCGCCTGATCGCCCGGCGTGAGCGCGTCAGCGAGCGCTGGGTCCGCGCCCTGCGTGCCCGGGGCGGAAGCGCCGCGCCTTAACTGTTCCGCGCGTCAGGCGCACGCTCGCCAGCGACCGAGCGAGCCATCCACCCGGAGCCTGACCCATGGCCTACAGCCACGCCACCCTGATCGACGCCGGCCCGGCGCTGCTGGCCACGCGCGCAGCCACTGCCGGCCGCATCGTCGAGCGCCTGCTCTCGGCCTACGCCAACGGCGACAACCTGGCCACCATCACCGGCAACACCATCGCCGGGCCGCTGACGCTGGCAGCAGGTGACTTCACCATCGCCGCGGGTGGGTCCAACTCGCGCGTGCTCACCATCGCCGGCAAAACTCACACCCTGACCGCCGGCGTCACCAGCCCCGCCGCGCCGGTGCCGTACCGTGCCATCGTCGACACCGTCACCAGCGAGGTGCTCTTCGTCGGCCAGGCCGCATCCGTGGGTGGTGACGCGCCGCCATGGGCCATCGGCGGCCAGGTCGCCGTGGGCGCCATCACGCTCACCTTCAGCCAGCCTGCCTGACTCATGGCCACCCCGACCCCGGGCTCCGTCAGCGTCGCCGCCAGCACGGCGGCGGTGTATGGCGGCCGCAGCGCGCCAAACCCGGTGCCATATCTGGTCAACAGCAACGCCATCTGGACGTGGTTTGGGCAGCCCATCGCACTGCGCGCAGGCGACTTCACGTTCTCCGGCGGCGTGTCGTCGGCCGGCACGATCAGCGCGCACATCATCGACCACGCCAGCGGCAATGCCGTGTCGACGGTGCAACTTTCATCGACGGCGCTGGAAGTGGACGACCACGACCAGCCGCAGTTCTGTGTGCTCCCCAGCGGCAACATCTTTGCCGCCTACGGAAAGCACAACGACGAAGCCAGCCGCTATCGGCGGTGCACCAATCCAGCAGACCCCGGCAACGCGGCCAGCTGGACCGCTGAAGCCTGGGTCGGCAGCGTGTCGCAGGGCATGTTCAGCTATCCGTCGCCAATGGTGTTCCCTGCCGACACCAGCAAGCTCTACGTCATCTCGCGTCGATGGGTGCTGGCCAGCCCCAGCACGCGGGCGCTGTCGTTCCGGTCGGCCACCAATTACGACACGGGCAGCCCAACCTGGACGTTGAGCACCGACCTTTTCAAGGTCGAGAACCGCATCCCATACTGGAAGCTGCGCCAGGTCGGCAGCGTGGTGCATGTGGCCATTACCAACATGCACCCGGTGGAAGGCGCGGCCGGCCTGTATTACTTCCGCCTGGTGCACAACGGCACGGGCTTGGAAGCAAGGCTGCCGGACGGCGCGCTCATCACCGCGGGCTTCCCGATCACCAACACAGACTGCTCACTGGTCGCTGATGGCTCATCGACCCGTGTGTGGGTGCTGGATGTGGCCGAAGGCGCGGACGGTCGCCCGCGCATCCTCTACACCCGCTATCCCGGAAACGACGGGTCGGCCATCGAATACTGGCATGCCCGCTGGACCGGAAGCGAGTGGGTGCGCACCAAGATCGCCGACGACGGTGCGGGCCTCTATAGCCCCGAGGTGTACTACCCGGGCGGCGGCTGCTTCAACGCCAACAACCCGCTGCGGGTGTGCCTGTCGCTGCCGGTGTCCGGCGTGCGTCAGGTGGTCGAGTACCAGACCAGCGACGAGGCGTCGTGGACCGTGCGTCGACAGATCACCAGCGGCGGCAGCGCCGGCAGCCCGCTGAAGTTCCGCCCGATCAGCCCCGTCAATCACGACGACCGCGCGGCGTACCTGTACCTGTCGGGCACCTACACCACCTACACCAACTATTCGACCGCGAGCTACGCGGTGGCGGGGTAACTCATGCCGAGCAGGTCGATCAACTTCCGCAATAGCCTGGGCTATGTCACCGACGGCGCAGACGAAGGCTACAACGCGGGCTTCAACGGGTTCAATGCTGCGAGCGGGTTGACCGTTGCGTGGTCGGCCGACATGACGGCCAACGCGCGCGACCGCAGCTCGTCGGTCGACAGGCGCCTGGCCGGCATCGTCTTCCAGGCCAACAACGGCACCACGCGGGACTTCACCATCACCCTGCCCGACGGGGCTGGGTGGTACGAGATCGGCCTGGCATTGGGCGATGACGCCAACGCAATGCCCGACATCCGGGCGGAGCTGCTGGACGGCACGACCTCCTTCAAGGTCATCACCGGCGCCACGGCGGCGGGCGAGTTCCTGGACGCTGACGGCACGCTGCGAACCGCTGCGGCCTGGCCGGGGTCTCACACCCTGATCACGCGGGAGATGGCCAGCACGTCGCTGGTGCTGCGCCTGGGCAAGAATGGAACCGGCTCAAGCCCTGTCGCGCACATCTACACCAACAAGCTGGCGGGTCCGCCAGCCGACACCACCCCGCCCACCCTCACCAGCCCCACCGGCACCGGCGGCGCGCTCACCTGCACCGGCAGCGTCAGTACCGACGAGGGCAACGGCACCCTGTATGCCGTCGTCACCGCCAGCGCCACCGCGCCCAGCGCCGCGCAGGTCAAGGCGGGGCAGGACCACACCGGCACCGCCGCGCTGCGCGTCGTCAGCCAGGCCGTCAGCGGCACCGGCGTGCAAAGCATCGCCAGCGGCGCCGTCACCGCCGGCACGCGCTACTGGCACTACATGCACGAGGACGCGGCGGCCAACCAGTCCACCGTCGCCAGCTCGGCATCGTTCGCCGTCACGGCCAGCGCGCCCACGATCAACACCCAGCCCAGCAACCAGACCGTCACCGCGCCGGGCGCCGCCGCCTTCACCGTCAGCGCCACCGCCAGCGGCGGCAGCCTCAGCTATCAGTGGCAGCGTGAGCCCGCCGCCGGCGGTGGCTTCAGCAACATCAGCGGCGAGACGTCGGCCAACTACACCACCGGCGCCACCGCCGTCAGCGGCGGCAGCCACAACAACGGCGACAAGTACCGCGTCGTCGTCACCGACAGCAACGGCAGCGCCACCAGCAGCACGGCCACGCTCACCGTCAATGCCGCCGCCGCGGGCATCACCAGCAGCCCGCTGAAGGACAACACCGGCACGCTGCACCTGTCGGCGCCGGTCGAAGCCTTCGTGCTCAACGCCACCACCGGCGCGCTGGTGCTGCGCAAGACCGGGCTGACCAGCCACGCCAGCACCGGTGTGGTGACGTTCACCGACGCAGCCCTGACCGCCGCCACGCAATACCGCGTGGTCTGGCGCCGCACCGACACCGGCGCCCAGGGCCTCGAACTGCTCACCGCAGCCTGACACCATGAGCTGCCGCGTCGACACCGCACCGCTGCTGGCCGGGGCCTGCGTCGTCAGCCTGTACGCAGGCCACGGCGTGCGCGGCGACGCCATCCCCAGCACCGGCACGCACGGCCCCAGCCCGCTGTACAACGACCTGTCCCTGCCCGCCGACGCGGCCAAGGAACACCGCTGGGGCATCGTCACCCCGCCGGCCACCGGCGCGCTGGTGGTGTACGAGGACGGCAGCTACGCCTACACCCCGCCCGGCGGCACCGTCGACCTGACGGCTACCTACACCTACCGGCTGTGGCAGGACGGGGTGGACCTTGGCACGGCCAGCGAGAGCATCGTCATCGGGGCGGGCAGCGGCACGCCGGGCAGCCACACCGCCACCATGGCCGCGCTGGCGGCCGCCACGGCCTATTCGAGCTTCGCGGCCACCTACGCGGCGCCAGGCGGCGGCGCCGGCAGCCACACCGCCACCATGGCCGCGCTGGCGGCCGCCACGGCCTATTCGAGCTTTGCGGCCACCTACACCGCGCAGGGCCCCATCGTCACCGACCCGCGCGGCACCGTTCGGCTGGCCTACCGCGTGCAAACCATCGGCGGCTTCGTCATCGCCAGGGACTGACCCCATGCAATCCGAAATCATCGCGGGCGACACGCTCAACTACCGCGTCAGCGGCGGCGCTCATCCGGCCAGCGCGGGCTGGGTGCTGCGCTTCCGCCTGGTGCCGCGTGCGGCGGGCGGTACCGTCCTCAGCGTCAGCACCACCGCCGACGGCGACGACTATCTGGTGCAAACGTCAACCGCTGGATGGGATGCCGGCGTCTATGCCTGGTCCGCCTGGGTCGAGCTTGGCGCCGAGCAATACACGCTGGAGCAGGGCCAGATCACTGTGCTGCCAGACCCGCGCACCGCAGTGGCCGGCACCGACACCCGCACTCAGGCCGAGATCGCGCTCGACGCCGCCAAGGCCGCGCTGGCCGCCTGGACACCCACCACGCGCCGCTACCGCATCAACGGCCGCGAGATGGAATTCAACAGCCCCGGCGACATCATCGCCATCATCCGGCACTGGGAAGGCGAGGTGCGCCGCGAGCAGTCCGCCGCCGCCATGGCCGCCGGCCGCGCCAGCGGGCGCAAGGTCTACGTGCGCATGGGCCGCGCCTGACCGATTGACCGCGCGCGGCGGAAGCGCTGTGCCTTAACTGTTCCGCGCGGGGTGCGCAGCATCCCGCCCATGCCGTCCACCCCCGCGCCAACCTGGCGCCAGCGCATTGCCAGCTGGCTGCTGCAGGCGCCCGCGCCGCGCAGCGGCGTGCGGGCCTATGGCGGCGCGCGGCACTCGCGCACCACCGGCGGCTTCGGCGGCAGCACCACCAGCGCGGATGCAGAGCTGCACACCAGCTTGCACGTGCTGCGCAACCGCAGCCGTCAGATGGTGCGCGACAGCGCCTATGCCAAGCGCGCGCGCGACGTCGTCGTCAACAACGTGGTCGGCCCCGGCATCGGCGTGCAGGCGCAGGTGGTCACCACGCGCAACGGCAGCGCCAAGCGCGTCAACGCCGGCATCGAACAGGCCTGGGCCGACTGGTCACGTGCCGGCCGCTGCCACACCGGTGGCGTGCTGCACTTTGCCGACCTCGAGCGCATGGTCATGCTGCAGGTCTTCGAGGCGGGCGAGTGCTTTATTCGCCTGCACCGCCAGCGCTTCGGCGATTCCGCCGTGCCGCTGGCGCTGGAGGTGATCGAGCCCGAGCGCCTGGCCGACGACTACCACGTGCCCGCGCCCATGCAGGGCGTGGACGTGCGCATGGGCGTGGAGATCGACGGCTACGGCCGCCCGCTGGCCTACTGGGTGCGCGAAGGCCACCCCGGTGACCTGCGCAACCGCGCTGGCGGTGCGCCCGACCAGCTGGTGCGCGTGCCCGCGGCCGACATGCTGCACGTGCGCCTGGTCGAGCGCTGGCCGCAGACCCGCGGCGTGCCGTGGCTGCACACCGTGCTGCGCAAGATCGACGACGTCAACGAATACAGCCAGCACGAAATCACCGCCGCGCGTGCCAGCGCCGCCTATTTCGGCACCATCGAAACGCCCGAGCCAGCCAACGGCCTGCCCGACGCGCAGGAAGACGACGGCAAGCTCGTGATGGACATCGACCCGCTGACCATCCAGGAACTGCGGCCCGGCGAGAAGTTCAACTTCCACACCCCCAACCGGCCGAACAGCGCCTTCAGCGAGTTCATGCGCGCCATGCTGCGCGAGATCGCATCCGGCTCCTGCACCAGCTACGAAAGCCTGAGCCGCGACTACAGCCAGTCCAACTACAGCAGCAGCCGCCTGGCCCTGCTGGACGACCGCGACACCTGGCGCAGCCTGCAGCAGGCCTTCATTCGCAGCTTCCGTGAGCCGCTGCACCGCCAGTGGCTGCAGGCCGCCGTCATGGCCCGCTCCGTGCCCGGCGTCAGCGTCGACGAATACGCGCTGCAGCCGGCCAAGTTCGAGGCCGTGCGCTTCAAGCCGCGCGGCTGGAGCTGGGTGGACCCGACCAAGGAAGTCAACGCCTACAAGGAAGCCATCAAGGCCGGCCTGACCACGCTCACCGACGTCATCGCCGCCACCGGCGGCGGCGTCGACATCGAGGACGTCATCGAAACCCGCCGCCGCGAGCTCGACCTGATGGCCGCCGCCGGCATCACCAGCGACGTCACCTTCGTGCCCGAGGCGCCCGCGGGCGACGCGGCCGCGCCGGCCGCCACCGCCGAGCCGCCCGAGCCCGATGACGACGACGCGGAAGACGACGACGGCGCCACCACCGACGGCGCCCGCGTCGTGCCCATCACGAGGACCGCATGACCGACACCCCCAGCGACATCAAGATCGGCCGCCTGGCGCGTGACCACGCCGGTGTGCAGATCGTCGTCAAGCGCGACGCCGACACCGGCCCCGTGCGGCTGAGTTTCCCGCTGTCCAGTGAGGCGCCTGTGGAGCGCTGGTTCGGCACCGAGGTGCTGAGCCACGCCACCAAGGCCGTGCGCATGGACCGCCTGGCAGCCGGCGCCGCGCCGCTGCTGTTCAACCACGACTGGGGCGACCCCGTCGGCATGATCGACGGCGCGCGCCTGGAAGACGGCCGCCTCGTCGTCGACGCCCACCTCTTCGACACCGAGCGCGCGCGCGAGGTGGCCAAGATGATCGACGGCGGCCTGCGCAACGTGTCCATCGGGTACGAAATCCTCGAGATGACCGAGGACAGCAAGCGCAACACCTACACCGCTACGCAGTGGATGCCCCTGGAGGGCTCCATCGTCACCGTGCCCGCTGACGTCTCCGTCGGCATCGGCCGCCAGGCCGACGACCAGGCCAAGCCCGTGCGCGTGCTGCGCGCCCAGCCCATTCAGCAACCCGCCGCACCCGCGGCCCCCACAGGAGAAGCCATGTCGGCTGACACCATCGCCACCCCCGCGGGCGCAAGCGCGGACACCCGCTCGGCCTCGCCCAGCATCACCGTGGTCGCCGACCACAGCAACCGCCCCGACGCCGCCACGCTCGAGCAGCAGCGCCAGCGCGCCATCCGCAACCTGGCCGCCGGCGCGCAGTGCGACGACCGCTACGTGCAGCACTGGATCACTTCCGGCGCCGCGCTGGAAAAGGTGGCTGACGACATCCTGGCCATCCAGTCCGAGCGCTCCAAGCCCGGCAACATGCCCACCTTCCTGGACATGTCGGCCAAGGAAGTGCAGCGCTACAGCCTGATGCGCGCGCTGCGCGCCGCCACGTCAAAGGACTGGACAAAGGCCGGCCTGGAGTTGGAAGCCAATCGCGAGCTCAGCAAGCGCATGTCTCGCCTGCCGCGCGCCGATACGTCGTTCTTCGTGCCGCTGGACAAGCTGATGCAGGGCCGTCGTGACATGACGGTGGCCGGCGTTTCGGGCTCCAACTACCTCGTGGGCACCGACAACATGGCCGGGTCGTTCATCGACCTGCTGCGCAACGACTCCGTAACCCTGCGAATGGGCGTGTCGCGCATGGCCGGCCTGGTTGGCAACGTCACCATCCCGCGCATGACCGCCGGCGGCACCGCCTACTGGCTGGCCGACGAGTCCACGCAGATCACCGAGAGCCAGCCCACCATCGGCCAGGTGTCGCTGTCGCCCAAGAATGTGGCGGCGCTGACCGAGCTGTCGCACCAGCTGATGCAGCAGTCGTCGCCCGACGTCGAGCAGCTGGTGCTGTCCAGCATCGCGCGCGACATCGCCCTGGCGGTGGACGTCGGCGTCATCCGTGGCTCTGGCAACAGCGGCCAGCCGCAGGGCATCGTCGGCACCAACGGCGTGGGCTCCGTCACCGGCGGCAGCCTGGACGCCGCCGACGTGGTGGAGTTCATGTCCGACGTGGCCGGCAGCAACGCGCTGCGCGACACCTCGGGCTACGTCACCACGCCGGCCGTGGCCGCGCTGCTGATGGTCCGCCCCGAGCTGCCCAGCACCGGCACCACGCGCCTGTGGACGGGAAACATGCTCAACGGCCAGCTGTTCGGCCACCGCGCCATGGCCACCAACCAGATGGCTTCGGCCACCATGCTGTTCGGCGACTGGTCCACCGTGATCCTGGCCGAGTGGGGCGTACTCGAGCTGATGGTCAACCCCTTCAGCGACTTCACGCGCGGCCTCAGCCAGGTGCGCGGCTGGTACACGTGCGACGTGGCCATGCGCTACCCCGGCGCCTTCAGCTACGCGAGCAGCATCACCTGACCCGGGAGCGCGCAGCCATGAAAGTGACCGTGCTGCGCGCCTTCCTGCTGAAGGGAGAGCGCGTCGAACCCGGCAAGGTCCTGGACCTTGCCGACCCGCTGGCCAAGGAGCTGATGGGCATGGGCAAGGTGGAGGCCGCAGCCTCCGCCAAGCCCAAGCCCGCCGGCCCCATGACCACCAAGACCGCCGGCGCCATCGTCGACGGCGCCAAGACGGAGGCCTGACATGCTGGCCAATCAAGCCCAGGCGTGCGAAGTCGTCAACATGCTGCCAGCAGCATCCCGCAGCGCGGGTGCAGCCAACGGCAGCTATGTGGACCTGTCCAAGTACGAAGGCGACGCCGTCTTCGTGGTCAATACTGGCGCCATCACGGGTAGCGTCATCGTCAAGGTGGAAGACGCCACCGACAGCGGCGGCACCGGCCTGGCCGATGTGACCGGCGCGGTTACATCGAGCATCAGCTCGGCCAACACCGTGGCCAAGATCATCGTGCCCTGCAGCAAACTGCGTTCGCACGTGCGGGTCACGGCCACGGTCACCACCGGACCGGTGCTCGTCGGCGTTTCGCTGATGGCCCACCCCAAGTACGTCTGACGGCGCCATGCCCTTCGCCGAAGACCTTGCCCCCTTCTTCGCCGACTTCGGCGACGCGGGCACGCTCGCCGGGCAGCCGGTGCGCGTGATCTTCGACGTGCCCACCGAGCAGCAGCTCGGCGGCATGGGGGTGCTGTCTTCGGTGCCGCAGGTGCAGATCGCCACCGCCAGCGTGCCCAGCGGCGTGGAGGGCGCCACGCTCGTCATCCCGCAGGGCACCTACACCGTGCGGGAACATGTCGCCGACGGCACGGGGCTGAGCCTGCTGATGCTGCGGGGTTCCGCATGAGCGCCTTCCTCGGCCTCACCGACGCCGTGCGCGACGCCCTGCTGGCCAACCCTGCGCTGGCCGGCGGCAACGTGCAGCGCGGCCGCGGCGTGCCGCTGCCGGCGGGCAGCAGCCAGGGCATCGACGTCAGCATCGCCAGCAGCCGCGCGCAGCCGCTGGGCTTGGCGCACGGCTCCGTGCAATGGGAGTCCGTCGTCATCGTCACCTGCAAAGCGCGCGCCAGTGCCGCCACCGATGCCGAGGCAGCCATCGACCCGCTGCTTGTCGCCGCCTGGCAGCGCCTGCTGGCCATGACGGTGCCGGAGGGCGTTTCGGGCATGGTGCTCGACCCCGCCATCCAGTGGGACATCGAAGAGGCCGACCAGCCGGTCGCCGCCGCGTCGCTGGCCCTGCGCATCACCCATATCACCAACACCGCCGCCCTGGCGGCATCTTGAGGACCATGCCATGGCCTTTTACTTCCCCGAGGGTTCGCTCCTCCAATTCAGCACCACCTTGGCCTCGTCGGTCACGGTTTCGGCGGCCACCAACGCCAACCCCTGCGTGGTGACGACCAGCGCCGCGCACGGCTACAGCACCGGCGACGAGCTGCTGTTCGAAACGGGCTGGAGCGACGTCAACGAGACCATCTTCAAGTTCACCAACGCCACCGCCACCACGGGCAGCCTGCAGGAATTCGACTCCTCGAATACCTCGTTCTACCCAACGGGTTCCGGCACCGGCACGTTGAAGAAAATCAGCAGCTGGACCACGGTTCCGCAACTGCTGGACATCAGCACGGACGGCGGCGACCCGCGCTTCACGCCGATCGAACTGCTGGCCAACCGCAACAGCCTGCAGGTGGCCACGGGCTTCAACGCCACGTCGATCAACTTCACGCTGGCCGACGACCCCACCAACGCCACCATCAAGGAGATGGTGCGCATCAGCCGCACGCTGTCAAAGGTGGCGCTGAAGGTGCTGGTCAGCGGCTCGGCGCCCATGTACGGCTACGGCTACCTGTCGATCAGCGAGCTGCCGCAGATGGCGCGCAACCAGGTCAACCGCCTGGCCGGCGTGGTGACGCTGGGCGGCCGCCCCACGCGCTACGGCTCTTGACACGGTTTCGCGCGGCACCGGGTAGCCCCCGGGCTGCGGTGCGTGCCCGAGCCGCAGCACGCCGCGCGAATTCATCACCCGGGCAGCAAGGCAGTGGGCACGCATGGCCATCAAGATCATCATCAGCGACCGCGTCACCTTCAAGGTGGCCGGCACCTACACCGACGACCTGGGCGCCGCCCAGGCCTTCGACTTCACCCTGGTGGCGCAGCGCCTCACGCAGGACGAGCTGAAGGCCCGCACCGCCGACGGCGCAGGCAGCATCCTCGACTTCCTGCAGTCCGTCGTGCAGGACTGGAAAGGCGTCATGGACGGTGACGGCAAGCCCGTGGCCTACAGCGCTGAAGCCCTGCGCACCCTGTGCAACAACGTGCCCGGCGCGGCGCTGCTCGCCTTCAACGCCTACTTCGAGCACGTGGGCGCCAAGGCAAAAAACTAGCGCAGGCGGCGCGGCAGGCCTTCGAGCATGGTGACGACGACGACCCCACCCCCGGCCGCCTGCTCGGCGCCGCGCTGCCGCCCGTCGAGGTGTACCTCTGGCCCGAAAACGTGCCCGCCTGGCACTGCTGGGGTGACCTGCAGACGCAGTGGCGCAGCGGCATGGCCGGCGCCACGGGCCTGGACTACACCGCCGTGCGCGCCTACTTCGACGAGGTGGGCCTGCAGGGCGACGAGCGGCGCGACGTCTTCGCCTGCATCCGCGAGGCCGAGCGCGCCGTGCTGCAGGCCATGGCCGCGCGCCGCGAGCGTGACCGCGACCGCGCCGCGCGCGGCGGCTGACCGGGGGGCCTGCTGATGGCCGGCAGCACCGAGATCGGCGTCCGCATCACGCTGGAGGGCGCGCAGCAAACGCAGCAGGGCCTGCAGCAGACGGCCGCGGGGGCCGAGCGCCTGGGCGCGTCGCTGGGCAAGCTGGGGCCCGGCAGCGCGCAGGCGGCCGGCAACCTCAACCTGGTGGGCATCAGCGCCGGCCAGGCCAGCAACGCCATGCGCCTGCTGCCGGCGCAGATCACCGACATCGTCACCGGCCTGGCCAGCGGCCAGGCGCCGCTGACGGTGCTGATCCAGCAGGGCGGCCAGCTGCGTGACAGTTTCGGCAGCGTGGGCAACGTCTTCAAGGCGCTGTCGACGGTGATCACGCCCACGTCGCTGGCGGTGGGCGCGCTGGCCGGCACCGTGGGCGCGCTGGTGTACGGCATCAAGGGCGGGCAGTCCGAATTCGACGCCTACAGCCGCGCGCTGGTGCTCACCGGCAACGCGGCCGGCACCACCGCCGGGCAGCTCAGCGACCTGGCCGCGGCCGTGGGCGGGGCCGTGGGTGGCCAGGGCAAGGCGGCCGCCGCGCTGGCGCAGCTGGCCGCCGCCGGTGTGCAGCTCGGCGTGGGCATTGACAAGGCGGCCGAGGCCGCCATCCGCCTGGAGCGCGTGGGCGGCCCCGCCGTGGCGCAGACGGTCAAGGCCTTCGCCGACCTGGCCAAGGACCCGCTGGCCGCCAGCATCAAGCTCAACGAGCAGACCAACTTCCTGACCGAGAGCACCTACCGGCAGATCAAGGCGCTGGCCGAGCAGGGCAAGACGGCCGCGGCGGCTGCGGTGGCCAGCGAGGCCTTCTACCGCAGCGGGGTGGAGCGATCGGCGCAGCTTGAACAGCAGCTCGGCAGCATCGAGCGCGGGTGGCTGGCCATCAAGGATGCCATTGAGGGCGCCAAGAATGCGCTGTTGTCCATTGGTCGGCCGGAATCCACGCAAGCCAGCATTGACGATCTGCAGGCCAACATTGCGCGTATCTATCGCCTCCGAGAAGACCCAACCTACAAGCCAGACGCAGCCAGCAAGCGCAACCTTGCCCGCCTAGAGGCCGAGCTGGATGGGCTGCTGCGCTTGCGTGACGCCGAAGCCAAGCTCGGTGCGCAGCAAGCAATCAACGCCAGGCAGACCAAGGAAACCATTGGCGCCGACAAGGACCGCGCCAAGGGCCTGCGCGAGGCCGAGGCCGAAGCCCGCAAGACCGCCGCCGTGCTGGCCGATCTCAACGGCCTCAACGCCGACTACGCCGAAGACCTGCAGCGCCTGCAGCGCCTGCGCGCCAATGGCACGCTGACGGAGGAGCGCTACGTCGCCGCCGTCACCAAGCTGATCGAGAAGCAGCCCTTCGCGCGCCAGCTCGCGCAGCAGACGGCGCAGGCCGAGCGCGAGCGTGCCCAGGCGCTCGACCAGGGCGCGCGCGCGCAGGCGCGCTACCTGCAGGGGCTCGACCAATCCATCGCCGGGGCCGACAAGCAACTGGCCAGCATCCGCGAGGAGATCGTCCTCGTCACCGAAGGCGAAAGCGCCCGCGAGCGCCTCATCCAGGCCCGCCTGGACGACGCCGCCGCGCAGGCCGCGCAGAACCTGCAGGCGGCCGAGGCGCGCGGCGTGGGCGAGGAGGAATACCAACGGCTCAGCCTGCTGGCCGACAAGCTGTCCGAGGTGGCCGCCCTGCGGCGCGACCTGGCCAGCGCCACCGCGGCCAAGGATGCCCGAGAGGCCAACGAAAAGACCGCCCGCGATGCGGCCAAGGAATGGCAGGGCGTGGCCGACGACATCCGCCAAGGGCTGACCGATGCCTTCCGCCGCGCCTTCGAGTCGGGCGAGGACTTCGGCACCGCATTCGCCAAGACCATCGGCAACGAGCTGAAGGCGCGCCTGGCGTCGGCCATCGCGTCGTCGCTGTCGAGTCAGATCATCGGCGCGCTGCTGGGGCAGGCCGTCACCGGCGCCGCGGGCGCGGCCGGCGGCGGTGGCAACAACTGGATGCAGGGCGCCAGCACGCTCAGCAGCCTGTACAACCTGCAAAGCGGTGGCGGGTTGTACGGCAGCGTGCTCAACAGCACGCTGGTCAACGGTGCGCTGACCAGCAATGCCGCCTATGGCGCGGCCATAGGCACCACCAACATCGGCGCCGGCAGCCAGGCCGCCATGCTGGCCGCACAGACGGGCGAATTCGGCGCTGCCGGCACGCTGGCCACCAGCCAGGCGGCCGCGGGTGCTGGGTCAGGGGCATCCTCCTGGGCGGCCTCGGCAGGATGGTGGGCCGCGCTGGCCGCGGCGGCGGCGTACTTCAGCAACAAGGACTACGACGCAGGCTTCAGGGGCGCGCAAACGCGCGATGCCATCGACAAGTACGGCCCCGGCATCAGCCCGGCCGGCGGCGCCGAGACCTACGTCGGCGACCTGTTCCGCAGCCTGGGCATGAGCGACCGCCTGGCCGAGGTGCTGAGCGGCAGCACCGTCACTGCGCGCATTTTCGGCCGCGCCGCGCCGCGCGTCACCGCTGCCGGCGTCAGCGGCTCGCTGTCCGGGGGCGACTTCTCGGGCAACCAGTTTGCCGACGTGCTGGAAAAGGGCGGATGGTTCCGATCCAGCAGGCGCTACACGCAGACCTCCGAGCTGTCGAGCGAGATCGACCGTTTCTTCGACACTGCCGCGGCCGCCATCTTCAACAAGGCCAAGGACTACGGCGCCGCGCTGGGCCTGCCGGTTGACCAGTTGTCGCAGGTCACGCAGTCGGTGCGCATTGAGCTCACCGACGACGCCGAGAAAAACGAGGCGGCCATCGGCGAGGCGCTGGCCGGCTACGGCGACGAACTGGTCAAGGGCTACGCCGATGCGCTGAAGCCGCTGACCATTTACGGTGAGACCACCGTGCAGACGATCGAGCGCGTGGGCGGTGCGATCGCCGGTGTCAACGATGTGCTGGGCACGCTTGGCCTCACTGCCCTGCAGGCCAGCATCGACGGCGGCGTCGCGGCCGTGGCGCTGCAGGACCTCTTCGGCAACCTGGGCACGCTGCAGCAGGCTGCCGGCGGCTACCTGCAGAACTACTACAGCGATGCCGAGCGCACCACGCTGGCGCTGCAGGGCATTGGCCAGGTGCTGGCCGACGTGGGCTTGCAGACCCCGGCCACGCGCGACGCCTTCCGCGCGCTGGTGGAGGCGCAAGACCTGACCACCCAGGCTGGGCGCGAGGCCTTCGCCACGCTGCTGGGCGTGGCCGATGCCTTCGCGGCCGTGGTGGAGCCTGCCCGCGCCGCGGCCGACATCCTGGCCGAGCGGCTGCAGCTTGAGCGCGAGCTGCTGCAGGTGCAGGGCGACACGGCCGCCATCCGGGCGCTTGAGCGCGCCGAGCTCGACGCCAGCAACCGCGCCCTTTACGACCAGATCCGCGCGTTGGAGGACCAGCAGGCTGCGGCCGAACTGGCTGAGCGCGCCGCGTCCGCTGCGGCCGAAGCTACCGCCACCGCCGCGCAGCGCATGGCCGATGCCTGGGCCCAGCTCACGGCCGGCGCGCTGCAGGGTGTTCAGTCGGCCTATGCCGCCGTGGCGCAGGCCGTCGACGCCGAGCGCCAGCAGGTGCAATCCAGCGCCGAGCAGGCTATCCGCCTCGCGCAGAGCCGCGCCGACGACGGCATCCGCGCGCTGGAGCTGCAGGCCCGCACCATCGAGACCACCTTCGGCGGCCTGGCCCGTGCCATGGCTGACCAGGCGCCGCGGCTCGACGGCCTGCTGGCCGGCGACGGTGGCCGCGCGGCCGCGCTGCAGACCCTGCGCGAAGGCGCCGCCGGCGCACTGGACCCCGACGCCCTGCGCCAGGCCGCCGGCACCGTCGCGCAGATCGACGCCGGCGACTTCGCCACCGCCCTGGACTACCGCCGCGCCGTGGCCGAAACCGGCGCGCTGCTGCGCCGCGTGGGCAGCGCCGCCAGCGGCCGGCAGACGGCCGAGCTGGCCGCCATCGCCGCGCAGCAGGTGGCCATCGAACAGGCCAGTGCCGAGGAGATCGCCGCGCTGGAAGCCGCCCGCAACGCGCAGCTCTACGTGCTGGACCAGCAGCTCGCCGAAGCGCGCGCCCAGGCGTCGACCCTGGTGCGCATCAGCGACGGCGTGCAGGGCGTGGCCGGCGCCATCGGCGCGCTGGCCACGGCCATCACCGCCGCGCGTGCGCTGCAAGGCCAGCAGGCCCCGGCAGCCGACACCGGCCGCTGGCTGGATGCCGGCAATACGGAGGTGTGGAACGCCGCCGGCGGCGCCGTGGCCGCGCGCCAGGCCGGTGCCACCATGGACGGCACGCTCATCAAGGGCCTGCGCACCCAGTTCACCGCGGCCGAGGCGCAGGCCTTCGTGAATGACCGGCTGCAGGCCGACGACATCACCGGCATCTACGCCCGCGCGGTGGCCGAGGGCATCGACAGCGCCGCGCTCGACGCGCTGATGGGCTGGGCCCCGGGCACGTCGCTGGCCGAGGCACGCCGCCGCGGGCTGCCGGCCTTTGCCGCCGGCACCGCCTACGTGCCGCGCACCGGCCCGGCCATCGTGCACGAGGGCGAGCGCATCATCCCCGCGGCCGACAACGCCGACCTCATGCGCATCCTGCGCGGCGACGGTGGCAACGGCGCCCTGGTGGCCGAGGTGCGGCGCCTGCGCGACGAGCTGGCCGCCATGCGGCGCGAGACGATGGCCGCCAACCACGCCACCGCCAGCAACACCGGCCGCGCCGCGCGGCTGCTGGACGACGTGGTCAACGGCGGCGCCAGCGTCACCACCAGGGCCGAGGCGTGAAAGTCCTGTCCCCCCTGACCATCACGCCCGGCATGCTGACCAGCAGCACGCTGGCCGAGACCGACTACAGCGCGTGGAACAGCGGCACCACCTACGCCGCCGCGGCGCGCGTGGTCTATGACCACAAGGTCTGGGAATCGGCCCAGGCCGGCAACACCAACAAGGTGCCCGGCGCTGCTGCCTCGGCCACGTGGTGGCTGGAGGTGGGCCCCACCAACCGCTGGGCCATGTTCGACGGCAGCGTCAGCACCGCCAGCGCAGACGCCGCGGACATCGAGGTCGTCGTCACCCCCAACGCCATCGTCGACGCCGTGGCCGTGGTGGCCGGCGTGGGTGAGAGCGTGCGCGTGCAGATGCACGACGGCGCCACCTCGGTCTATGACCAGACGCAGAGCCTGGACAGCACGCCCATCAGCGACTGGGAGGACTACTTCTTCGCCGACCAGGTGCTGGCCGGCGAGCTGCTGTTTGCCGGCCTGCCGCGCTACCTGTCGGCCGCCATCACCGTCACCCTGGCGGCCACGCCCAGCGGCCAGGCGTCGTGCGGCGCGCTGCTGCTGGGCCGGCTGCATGAGCTGGGGCAGACGCAGACCGACGCCAGCGCCGGCATCACCGACTACAGCCGCAAGGAAACCGACGACTGGGGCAACACGCTGCTGATGCAGCGCAGCTACGCCAAGCGCAGCCAGCAGCGCATGGTGCTCGACACCGATGACCTGCGCCGCGTGCAGGCCCTGCTGGCCGGCCTGCGCGCCACCCCGGCGCTGTGGATCGGCGACGACGACACCGACCGCTTCGCGCCGCTGGCCGTCTTTGGCTGGTACCGCAGCTTCGCCATCGACATCCCCGGGCCGGTGCTGAGCTTCTGCACGCTCGAAATCGAAGGACTCACGTGACCACCATCACCGCCCTGCCAACCCCGCCCAGCCGCGGCGACGCGGACTTTGCGACCACGGCCGACGCCTTCCTGGCGGCGCTGCCTGCCTTCGGCACCGAGGTCAATGCGGTGCGCACCGAGGTCGCCGACCAGGCCGCCGAGGTCTATGCGCTGTATGCCGAGCTGCTGGCCCAGACGGGCGCCAGCACGGCGCGCGGCACGTCCACCAGCAGCGTGGCCATCGGCACCGGCGCCAAGAGCTTCACCACCCAGGCCGGGCTGGCCTTCGCGGCCGGCCAGCCGGTGATCGTCAGCAGCGCCGGCAACCGCGCAAACTGGATGTTCGGCGTGGTCAGCGCCTACGCCAGCACCACGCTCGACGTCACCGTCAGCACCGTGGGCGGCAGCGGCACCCATGCCGACTGGGACGTGCTGATCGCCAGCCCGCCCGGCCAGGTGCTGGTGACCGACTTCACGGCCAGCGGCACCTGGACCAAGAGCCCCACGGCCCGCACCGTGGTGGTGATGGCGCTGGGCGCCGGAGGCGGCGGCGCTGGCTGCGCCGGCACCAATGCGTCGGGCCGCGGGGCGGGCGGCGGTGGCGGGGCCTTCGCCATGCAGACCTTCGCGGCTGCCGATCTGGCCGGCACCGTCAGCGCCGTCGTCGGCGCGGGTGGCGCGGGCGGCACCGGGCTGGCGCCCGGCGGCGCTGGTGGCTACAGCGAGTTCGGCTCGCACCTGCTGGCCTATGGCGGCGGCGGCGGCGGCTGCGGCAACGGCACCACCTGTGGCGGCGGCGGCGGCGGCGGCGGGCTGTTCACGGCCGGCGCCACCGGCAGCAACGGCACCGGCGCCACCACCGGCGGCGCCGGCGGCGCGGCCGGTGGCGGCATGCCCAACGGCGCGGGGGCCAGCCCCAGCGGTGCGGCCGGCGGCGCCGGGAGCTCGACGTCGGCGGCCGGCACGGCCGGCACCAGCGCCGAGTCAACGCCGTTTGCCGGCGGCTCCGGTGGCGGCGGGTCGTCGTCGACGACCGCGGCGCACGGCGCGCCCGGCGGCAACGCCCTCTGGGGCGGCGGCGGCGGCGGCGCGGGCGGCACGTCGGCGTCCGACGCCGCCTACTACGGCGGCTTCGGCGGCCTGTCGACCTGGGGCGGCCACGGCGGTGCCGGCGCCGCCCGCAACCTGGCCACGCCAGTCAACAGCGTGGCGCAGACGGCCGGTGCGCGAAACCCGCTGGTGGGCCTGGGCGGCGGCACCAGCGCCCAGGGCAACGGCACAGCCGGCGGCGTGGGCTGCGGCGGCGGTGCGGGCTCCGGCACTGGCGGCAGCTCGGCACGCAACGGCGGCGCCGGCGGCCGCGGCCATGTCCGCGTGATCGAATTCTGAGGGGGCGCCATGCCACGCTATGCCATCGTCGTCGACAGCGGCGTCGTCAACGTCATCGAGGCCGCGGCCGACTTCGCCGCCGCCTACGCCGCCCAGCAGGGCGGCCAGGCCGTGCAGTCGGACACCGCCGCGCCGGGTGACGCCTACGCGGGCGGCGAGTTCACGCGGCCCGCGGCCGTGGCGCCGGTGCCGCAGCAGGTCACCCGGCGCCAGGCCAAGCAGGCGCTGCTGCTGGCCGGGCTGCTGGACGATGTGCAGCCCGCCATCGACGCCATCCCCGACGCCACCCAGCGCGCGCTGGCGCAGCTGGAGTGGGACGAAAGCCTCAACTTTGAGCGGCACCGCCCGATCCTGATCGCCCTGGCCGGCGCGCTGGGGCTCGACAGCGACGACCTCGACGACCTGTTCCGCACCGCGGCGGGGCTGTGATGCTGACCGCGCTGCTGTCGGGCCTGGTGCTTTGGGTGCTGCTGGGCGCCGTGGTGGCCGCTGCCACCGGCCGGCTGCACGTGCGGCGCTGGCTGCACCAGGCATTCCTGGCCGTCGACCAGCTGCTCAACGTCCTGGCCACGCCCATGCACAGCGGCGCCTGGGCAGACGAGACGCTGAGCGCCCGCGCCTACCGAGCGCACGCCGCTGGCAGGCGCTGGGGCAGGGTGGCCATGCCGCTGATCGACGGGCTGTTTTTCGGGCAGGGCCCGCGCCACTGCGAACGCGCCTACATCGCCGAGCGCGAGCGGCTGCACGCGCCGCCCGAGCTGCGATGAGCGACGACCTCCACCCGTGCGCCTGTGGTGGTGCGAGTCCCGCGGCCGCGGCATCGCCCGGCATGACGGCATTGAGGCGCAGCTGCGGCGGCGCCCGCCGGTGCTGCGGTCGTCGCGCGTCATCGAGATCGAGTACCTGCCCGGCATCGCCTGCTGCTACGTGCAGGAGGTCGGCCAAGCCCGCAGGGACATGCAGACCGGCGAGGCGGCCTAGTGCCTGGCGTACCTGCGGCATGTGGCGACCGGCGCGCGCGGGCTGGCGACGGATTGGAGGGCGTGATGGCTGACAGCGGTTTTCGGCGCATCCATCCAGAGCCATCAAGCGGCGGAGACACCATCCCCGTCGATATCGAGACGTGGGAGCGGCAGATGGGCTACGTGCTGACGCGCCTGGACGAGATACAGGGCCGGGCGTTGACGCCAGAGGATATTGCGGCTGCACTGCGCGGCGCGATCACCCAGGCGGCAAGTAGCCCCGAGACCTGGGCCGCCGCTGTGGACGGCATGCGTCAGGCCACCGAACGCAACGCGGGGCGCTGGCTGATCGGCGGCGTCTGGGCCGTCGCGCGCAAGGCGCTGGTGATCACGGCGATCGGCATGCTCGTCTATTCGGTCGGCGGGTGGTCGGCGATGGCCGCGGTCTTCAAATCGATCATGGGCGAGGCGCGGCCATCGTGACCGACGTCATCGGCCCCGTGCACCTGCTGGCCATCGAGCCGGCGCTGCGCCTGCTGCCGGACGCGATGGACACGCCCGAGGCCCGCGTCATGCTGATCGCCATCGGCCTGCAGGAATCGCGGCTGGCGCACCGCCGGCAGCTCGTCGGCAACCCGCCGCGGCCGGTCGGCCCTGCCAAGGGGCTGTGGCAGTTCGAGCGCGGCGGCGGCTGCAAGGGCGTGGTCGAGCACCCGGCGTCGCGCTACTGGATGGCCCGCGTCTGCAAGGCGCGCGGGGTCGAGTTCAACGCGACGGCGATCTGGAACGCCATTGAGCACGACGACGTGCTGGCCGCGGCGGCGGCCCGCCTGCTGCTGTTCACCGACCCGCGCCGCTTGCCGCACGTCGGCGACGAGCGCGAGGCGTGGGGCCTCTACATGCGCACCTGGCGGCCGGGCAAGCCGCACCGCGCCACCTGGCCGAGCCTGTACGCGCAGGCGCTGGCCGCAGTCACCGAAGGAGCGACGACATGAACCTGATCGACGAAGGCTTCCGGGCCTGGTGGAAGAAGTACAGCGCCATCGCGCTGTTCGTCATCGGCGCGCTGAATACCGCCTGGGCCGCGAGCCCGGACGTGCAGGCGCTGCTGGGGCCGCAGGGCCTGAGCATCGCAAACGGCGTGCTGGCGGTGCTGGGCTTCATCGGCCGCTTCATCCGCCAGACGGAGGCTCTGTGAGCGGCCGTCTGGCCGTCGTCGCCCTGGCGCTGCTGCTGGGCGGCTGCGCGTCCATGCAGGGCGTGCTCACGCACCACGTCGCGGTCACGCTGGACGATGCCAAGTGCCTGGCGGCCAGCCGCTGGGGGCCGATCGCCATCACCGGCGACATCGCGGCCAGCGAGTGCCAATCCATCGTCGCCGGCCGGCAGGCGCTCGAGCTGGTGCGCATCCTCCAGCAGGACCGCAGCGCGTCGCCAGCGCCGGCCGCACCCGCGTCGTCGCCGAGGACGTGATGCTGAACCTGCCCCGCGACCAGGCCGCGCCGCCGACCCGCTGGGTGGTGGTGTGGGGCGAGCGGCACGAGCGCGAGAGCTACTTTCCAGACAAGGCGCTGGCCGATGCCTACGCTGCCGCGCACCGCGGCGTCGTGGTGCCGATGTGCGCGACGATCCCGTGGCCGACGTCGCGCGCCGAGGCGGCGCCATGATCAATGCACCGCCCGCCGCGGCCGGCGATCAGGGCAACCGACGCGCCACGACAGTGGTGGCGACGGGTGGTGCGCCATGCAGGAGAACCCCATGACCGACCACGAAATCCAGCAGATCCGCACCCTGGCTCACTGGACGGCAACCCGCGTGCTGGCCGAGCATGCCGGCGACGACGAGGGCGAGGCCGACGCCCGCATCAGGGCCGACCGTGCGGCCGATGCGCTGCAGACGTGCCCTGACGATCTGCCCGAGGCGTGACCGCCTGGGAATTCGGCCTAGGGGCCGCCTGCTGTGTGCTGGCCGGCATGCTGGCCGGGGCGCTGTGGGAGCTGAAGCGCGTGCATCGGGTGTGCATGCGCGCCTGGATGTTTCAGGCGTCGGCGCAGGATCAGGCGGCCAGGTTGCGGCACGATCTGGCCGAGGCACAGCGCCAGCTAGGCGCGCTGCAGGCCGCGCGCGGCGAGGTGTTGGAGGCGGCGATCGGAGCGGCCAAGCTGGCGCAGTTGGATGCGCTGCGACCGGCAGATTCTCCCCACACCCCCCACACGTTCTGACCGGCGGTTATCGCCTTGGTGCCCGGGGCCGGACTCGAACCGGCACGCCTTGCGGCGGGGGATTTTGAGTCCCGCAAGCGCCGCGCTCGCCGGATGGCGTCATAGGTGCGCGGCTGGGGCGGCATGGGCGGATGGGGTGGTCAGAGCGGGTTTTCTGGCAGATTTCTCCCGCACGGTCAGCCGATGCGCCGCACGGCATCAGCCAGCGTGGATGTCGAGGTGGCTGTATCGCTTCGTCGATGCCGCCGCCTTGTGGCCCAGCACCGCGCCCACAGTGTAAAGGGGCACCCCGGCGTTGATCATCGCCGAGGCCGCCGAGTGTCGCAGGTCGTGAAACCGCAGGTCATCAATGCCCAGGCGGCGGCAGGCGTACAGGAACCACGCCTGCACCGTGCGCGCCGGCACGGCCGGCGGCCAGCGCCGGGCCAGGTGGGCGGTTCGAGGATGGATGGGGACGAGGCGGCGCTCGCCGTTCTTGGTGTCGTCCAGCACCCAGGTGGAAGCGTGAGGCCGTGCCCTCAGCGCCTCGCTCAATCTCATGCCGCTGTAGTAGGCCACGAGCGTGACGGCGCGGGCATCGCGGTGGACGATCTCGCGGGCGATCTGCAGCACCTCGCGCCGTCCGATGTAGCGGTGGCGCTCGTTTCGGACCGCGGGCAGAGTGGCGCGCTCGGCGGGGTCATGCTGCCCCATGCTGTGGGTCTTCCAGGCCCAGCGGCAGGCGGCTCGCAGGTAGGCCATGCGCACCTTGACGGTAGCGGCGCTGACGCCGGCCTGCGCGGTGTATTCCCGGATGACGACCGGCAGCTCGTCCATGCGCCGGCCGCTGTAGTAGGGCAGGCAGAGCGCGAGGTCGCGCTCGAGCTTGGCGCGGTTCTTCAGGCTGGGGGCGTGCTCGGTCAGGTAGAGGCGCACGGCCTCGCTGATCAGCGGCTGTTCGCGTCGTGCGCCAGTCGCAAGGGCGTAGAGACTGGCGTCTTGTTCGTGCGCGTAGGCTTCGGCCTGGGCGCGATTCCACGCTGCTGGAAGTAGCTTCGTAGTGCGCAGTCGGCGTCCATCGACAACGCGGTCGAACTCATAGCGCCAGCGATTGCGCGCTTTGTCGCGGTAGACCGGCATGCTGCCCTGTATGCCTCAACGTCGTGGGGGTCGAAGCGTACCGCACCGCGGCCGGCGCCCAGCCGGTAGCGCGGCAGCTGGTCGTCGGGGATGTCATAGACGGAGCGGGCACTCAGGCCGAGCAGCTGCCCGACCTGCTGGGCAGTGATGAGCGGGCGCGGGTCCATGCTCATGCCAAGCTGTCCAAGGGGCTGGCCACGCCCGCGGCGCCGACGTTGGCCACGTGGGTGTAGATCATGGTCGTGCTGACGTCTGCATGGCCAAGCAGCTGCTGGATGGTGCGGATGTCCTTGCCAGACTCCAGCAGATGCGTGGCGAAGCTGTGACGCAGGACGTGCGCCGTCACGTGCTTGTGGATGCCGGCGCGCTGGGCGGCGCCGCGCAGGGTGCGGTTCAGCGTCTTGGGGTGCAGGTGGTGGCGCCTGACCACGCCGGTGCGCGGGCAGGTGCTGTAGTCGTCTGCCGCGAAGACCCACTGCCACTCCACGCGCGCGGAGCGCTGGGGTATTTCACGGCCAGCGCGTGGGGCAGCTCGACGTCGACCATGCCGCGCATGGTGTCCAGCGCGTGCATCTTGGCCCGCGTGGCGATCTGGGCGCGCAGGCCTGCCTCAAGCGACCGCGGCAGCATCGTCGTGCGGTCCTTGTCGCCTTTGCCGGCGCGGATGGTGATGACGCGGCGGTCGAAGTCCAGATCCTGCACGCGCAGGCGCAGCACGTCGCTCTGCCGCATGCCGGTGGCGTAGGTGAGCGCCACGGCCAGGCCGGCGCTGGTGCGCGGCAGCTGGGCGAAGATGGCGCGCACCTCGGCCTGGCTGAGCACGCGCGGCAGGCGCACGGGCTGCTTGGCGCGGGTGATGTTGTCCAACCACGGCAGATGCATGCCCAGCACCTGACGGTACAGGAACAGGATGGCCGCCAGCGCCTGCCGCTGGGTGCTGGCCGCCACCTCGCGCGCGGTGGCCAGATGCGACAGCCATGCCTCGACGCGGTCGCCGCCCAGCGTGGCCGGGTGCTTGAGGCCGGCCCAGTGGACGAAATCTTTGTACCACCGCACATAGGCCCGCTCGGTGGCCAGGCTGTAATGGCGCACGCGGCACGCCTGCCGGATCTGCTCTTCGAGCTTCGGCGGCTTCGGTGGGGTGGTGTTACCGGGCATGGCGGCGGTTATCGGACAGGGGGTGTCTGAGAATTCAAGTTAGGTCTTGCCAGGGCGCGCACGGGCAAAGGCCCCAACGCAGCTTGTGTCGCTCTTGGCCTGCTGTTTCAGTTCGGCAGCAGTCGTCACGCGCGGCTTTCGCTGGTGCTTGGCGGCCACGGCGGCGCGTTCGCTCTCTGTCACCGGCTCGTCCATGTAGGCATCGGCAAAGTCCACCAGCGCCTGCCGCAGCGTGTCGTGTGCCCGCCGCACATCGGTCAAGCGTGCGGCCTCGGGGCAGCAGTTCAGCATCGCCACCGCGTTGCACACTGCCGCGTGCAGTTCTTGGGTCGGCTTCAAGCCCTTTATGTCCACCTGCACCGCAATGCTTCCGTTCGCCATCTTCTTTCCCTTCGGCCACCAGGCCTAACTGTGCGTTCAACCGGACGCCCTTCGGCGTCCGGGCTTCTTCCAACTTCAGCGCGGGGCGCCGGTTAACTCCGCGTTGGGCGCTTGCCGGCGGGGCCAGCAAAGTCCAGTGCGTCGGCGGATTCTCTCGGCTCACCGACACTCGGCCTAGGTCGTCGGTGCGCGACCAGTAGGGCCTCGGCTTCTTGGCGTACTCATCGGTATGCCACCGGGCGCAGCTTGTCACGCCGGTCCACGTCGGCGGCCACACAATCACATACGTGCCGTCCTTCGGGGCCGTCTCGATTGGATGCCACGCGCCTAACCCCTCGCTCAACGCGGACCCGCCTACAGCGGCGGCGCTCGTATCTTCTGCGCTCATCGGTTACTCCAGCGGCCCACGGGCGGGCCGGTTAGCTATGCGTTAGGCGCCAGGGCCTCGTAGCTGTCATCGCCCCAGGCTTCGCGCACGTAGGTGGCCGGGAAGGCGCCTCGCGCCCCAGGCTTGGCCTCAACGTACAGGCACCGATAGCCGCTGTTCGCGGGCGCCGGGATGGCGCGCATCCACTCATGCGTCGGCATGCCAAGCGGCCAGGAGTAGCCAGCACGCACCGCACGCATGAACTCGTGCACGTCGTGGTGCCCCTTGCTCATCAGGATGTAGGTGTCCTCGCCCACGTTCTCCACGTCCAGCGGGTAGCGCCTAACTTGGCGCTCAAGCGGAGCAACGCCGGCAGCAGTGGTGGTCATGGTCAAGTCCTTTCCGGGCGTTGCCCGCTTAGCTCTACGTTCGGCCTCACGCCTCGTTTCTGCGCCAGCGGGTCGGGTAATACTCTGCCGGCTTGATGCCAAGCTCGCCGCCTGGCGTTGCCACCGAGATGGCGCCCCAGGCGTTGCTTTTGCAGTCGTGGTGGCCGGCTTCGGCGACTGCGTTGTGCCCGATCGGGAAATCTCCCCGCACAAGGTTCGGCAGCCAGATCGCGGCGGGCACCCACCGGGGCGGCCTTTTGGCCTGGACGGCGCGGTAGAACTCCAGCGCACGCCACGCCTCATCCAGTAGCGCAGCAATGTCGGTGGCGCCTTCGTTGCGGCACAGGTCCGCCTCGTCCATCAATCGCTCCACCAGAGGCCGAACATGGCACTCAACCGGACTTGCGCCGGCAGCAGTCGTGGTCATCGGTCTTCCTTTCGGCGCAAGCCGGTTAGTTCTAGGTTCGGCCCCAGCGCTTTGCGTAGCGCCGCCATGTGCTCATCCATCAGCCCGTTCGGATCCCACACGCCACCGCGTACCACCGTCCACGCGGTAATGCACCGCTCGGCACTTCGGCGAAGATCGCCACAGCGGGGCTCGACCAGCGGTATCAAGTCGCCGCTTTCCGGGTCTGCCTCCAGCTCGAACACGCGCTCGCGCAGCCGCTCAATCTCGCCGGCCTGCCACTGCACCAGCTTCATCAGCCGCGCCATGTCATCGGGCAGCGGTATCAACATCTTTGGTTCGGCCATGTGTCAAGTCTTCCTTGTTGGTTGGGTGGCCCATCCGCCAAACTGCGCCCGCTCGTAGTCGGCCGCCGTGTGGCACTCGCTCGGGAAGTGCAGGCCCGGCATGCAGCACTCGCCGGGCGGCAGGCAGCAGCCGAACTCGGGTGGCGCGTTCGGGTCGTCGTCCGCCGCAGGCTCGTCCCAGTCCGTGCATTCGTCGCATCCGTTGCAGCCGTCCTCGCAGGTTCTCAACATGTCAGCAGCCCTTACAGGTTCGCTTCGGACACAGGGGCCGAACAAGCCACTCAACCGGACTGGCCCTGGCGGGCCAGCCGGTTAGCGGCAACGTTAGGGCGCTCCCTCATGCAATCGCCAGCGAATGCCCGCGCGGCACTTTGAAGCCTGCCGCCTTGGCATGCCCGCCGCCGCCGTACTCCTTGGCAATCTCGCTCACGTCAACGCCATCGTCGGCAGCGCGCAGCCCGAACACGCGGCCTTCTTCGGTGTCCCAATAGCAGGCCGCGAACGGCTGGCCCTGTGCCATCAGATGCGCTGCATCGCTCACCAGCGTGTAGGGCAGGCTCGCCACCGGAACCGAGTAGTTCGCAATCACCATGCGGCGCTGGCACACCTTCACCAGCTCGGCCACGTCCTTGTGGTGCTTGCGCTCGATGGCAGCGCCGGCCGCCGTCATCTTCAGCAGTTCCACCTGATCGGCGCTCATCAGCCTGTCCCATGTCTCGAAGGTGTATTCGTGGCTGAAGACCAGCGCCTGAATTTCGCGCGTGCCGGCCAGCTTGAAGCGCCAGAGGTCGCGGTCTTCAACGTGGCCCAGCAGCAGCGGACGGTCTTCGCCGGGAAACAGGAAGTCCCACGCCAGCGTGGCACCGCTGCGGTCGATGTCGGTGTACTGCCGCAGCCCTTCCAGCCCGGCCAGGTCTTCAATGGCCGTCTTGTGGTGGTCGATCAGCGTCACCCGCGCAGCCTTGGTCAGCATGTCGGCAACAACTGCGCGCTTGTAGCTGAAGTCCACCAGGTACACATCGCGGCCCGTCACATCGGGCGGCGCCGTCTGGTACACGCCGGCAACATAGTCGGCCGTGTCGCGGTGGTAGCGCCAGAAGCACCAAGCGGCGCTGAAGCCGTCCGCACAGTTGCCGTGGTAAATAACCAGTGGTTTCGCTTCGGTATCAGGCATCTCTGCTCTCCATCAAACGCCCCTGCTTCGCAGCGGCTAAATCAACACATTCCGCGGATGCCGGGACGGCATCCGCTCGTGGCGTGCACAGTGCGTCACGCTTCGGATACAGCGCCCTAACCCCCGGTTCGAGGCGAGGTCAAACGGCAAGCCGTTTGCCCCGCCTCAACCGGAACGTTAGGCGTCTGCGCGTTCCACAGCCGCTTCATCTCCGCATTCAGTGCGCGGTCAGCGCGGCAGTCCTCGCTGGTGCGCCCGGTGCAGTCCACGGCCGGCCCCTTGTGGAAGCAGTCCCAGCAGGCGTAGTAGGCCGGGCCTTGCAAGGGTGTGGCGCCGGCCTTCGTGGCTCGCGCCCACTTGCCCACAAGCTGCGGCGCCGTCTCGTCGCCGGTCGTCTCCATCGCAATCGGCATCTGCGGCTTCATGTTGTAGCTGCCGCACTTCGGGCACGGGGCCATCGGCTGGCCGTACACCCACTCTGCGCGCTTCGCCGGGTCTTTCAGCATGTTCAGCATTCGTCGCTCCTCGCGTTCATCCACCAAGACGCCTAACCCCGCCAATCAAGCGGACCCGTCACGGAGTACCGTGACGTGCCGCTTATCGGCAACGGTTAGGGCGCTAGTCCCACCATTGCATGTGCTTGCCGCAGGTGCGACGGTAGCCGCCGGGCGCCGGGAAGCCGCACGTTGCCGGCATGTCGCATCCCGGTTCGTCGCATGCGTTCTCAACCTCATTCACTGCGCGGCACATCGGGCAACCGACCACCATATCGGCGTCGTCAAACGGGCTCGGCGCACGCAGCAGCGCCGCATCGTCGCCATTCCAGCCGCAGGCTTGGCACAGCCACCGCAGCGGCCTAACCCCCCGCGGGGGGGGCAGGGGGGGGGGCGGGCCCGCGGTGGGGCCCGGCCGGGCCGGGGCCCGGCGCTCATGGCGCACGTTGGGCCCGAGCGCTTTGCGCAGGGCCTCCATGTGCTCGCTCATCAGCTCATGCCGATCCACGCCCAAAGACCTGCCTGCGCACGTCACTGTCCATGCGGCCAGAGCGCGCTCAACTGCCCGGCGCAGCGTCATCAGCTGCGCCAGGTCATCGGACAGGCGTATCAGCATCCTGGGTTCAGCCATGTCAGCGCCCGCCGGCCCCTCCGGCTGCGCCCAGTGCGTGACGGTGCCGTGCACGACGTCGCCTGTGGCGCAGTCGATCCAGCGCTCGCCATCCCACCACGCGGCCCACCAGTCGCAGCCGCCCAGGCCGTCGCGCGCCCACGCCATCACCGTGATTTCGGCGTCGGGCATGCTGGTGCGCACGTCGTGCCATTCCAGCAGCTCGGCCACGGCGCTGCCGGCCAGCGCGGCCATGTTGAGGCCCTGGTCCTGCAGGTTGGCCATGCCGGTGCCGGCGGCCGGGCTGATGGTGTCGGTTGCCGCGGTCATCACTTCGCCACGTAGGTGCCCAGCGCCACCTGCATGCTGGCGGCCAGGGCGCCGCGCACCAGGCTGGCCAGCTCGAGCGCCATCTCCTCGCGGTGCCATTCGGCGCGTGCCATGCGCAGGCCGAGATTGACGCCCTTGTCGTCGGGGTAGACCGCCAGGCGCAGCACGAATTCGCGCTTCTTCAGCCCGGCGTAGGGCTCGCAGCTGACGTGCACGAAGGCGGGCAGCGGGGTACGGGCGGTGGCCTTGACGGATTCGAAGGCGCTGCGCTCGGAGCTGAGCTGGCCTTCCACCGATTCGGCCTTGCGGGCGGATTCGATGGTGATGGCGCGCACGGCTGCGATGGCCTTGCGCAGGTCGATGGCCTGGGCGTCGGCGTCGAAGCAGGTGATGCACTCGGCCCAATCCTCCAGCCATTCGGCCAGCTTGGTCTGGGTGTGCTGGCGCTGGGCGTTGGGCGCGCTTTCGATGGCCTTGATGGCGTCATAGGCGGCGGTGGTGGCCGGCTTGAAGATGGCCAGGTTGTCGGCGTGGCCGGGCTTGGCTGGGGTGCCGAGGTTCAGCACGGCCACGGCCTGCATCTGGTCGGCGTGCACGAAGGTGATGGCGCCGTCTTCCAGGTGGGCGGCGGCGTAGGCGGCAAAGTCTTCGAGCCGGCTGGTCGTCATGGTGCCGCGGGCGCGACGGCGCAGCGGCAGGCGCTGCTCGAGGTCGTGCACGGTGAAGTGCGCGGGCAGGGCCGCGATGGCGTGCAGCGCGTTCTCGCCAATGGCGTTGTCCACGGCCACTTGCGCGGCGCTGATGGCTTCGGCCTCGCTCAACTGCTGGATGGCTTCTCGGTCGAACATGGGGTTTCCCGGTGATGTGTGGGTAAGGTGCGGCGTCAGGCGCCGGGAATGCGGTCCTGGTCGGCCTTGGGCCCGCGGTCGAACAGGCCGGGCTGCGCCAGCGACAGCGCGCCGCCCTTGCTGACGTGCAGCACGGTGGCGCCTTCGGCCACCTCGGCGGCCTTGCCGAAGGCGGTGGCGTGCTTGCTCTCGACGCTGTGCGCCACGCGCACCTGGTGCGTGCCCTTGATGGGTTCGAGCTTGAGCTTGATGGTCACCTCGCCCTTGCGCTGGTGGTCGACCACGGCGGCCGCGGTGCGCGACATGGCGACGCTGAGCAGGGCCTCGAAGTGGCCGCCGTCCAGGTCGGTGATGACGGCACCGACGTCGGTGACGGCTTGGGATGGGCGTTCGTGCATGGGTGGTCCTCTCAGGTGGTGTGCGGGTGGTCGGGTGGTGCGGGCCTCAGCGGCCGGCGGTGGGCTGTGGCCGCGGCCCGTAGGCGCGGGCGATGGCGCTGTCGTGGTCGAGGTAGCGGCCCAGGGGCAGCGCGCCGAACAGCGGCTGCGCAGTGGCGGCGGCGGTGGCGCGCGGGTCTTGGTGGCGCACCACGATGACCTTGGCGCCGGGCTTGAGGGTCAGTCCGTCCAGGCCGTTGGCCACGCTGGTGGCGGGCGGCGTCATGGTGATGCCGGGGCCGACGGTGACGCGCGCCGGCTTCAGGTTGGCCACGTGCGGGCGCTGGCGCTGGGGGCGGGGCTTGACGCGGTCCAGGTCCGGCGGCAGCTGGGTGCCGCTGGCGTAGTGCCGGCGGCAGTTGTGGTGGTGGCCCGCGGGGTCGCGCCGGGTGACGATGGCGCCGATGCGCTTGAGGATGGTGAGCGCCTTCTCGGCGGCGCTGACGCTGACGTGCAGCGCCTGCATGATCTCGTCCATGCTGATGCCGCCGGCCTGGTTGGCCAAGCGGTGCACGTCGGCGGCCAGCGCGTGGAAGGTCTTGCTGTACACCGGGGCGCGCGCTTCGGTGGCCAGGTAGCGGTCGGCGGCGGCCTGGTGGTCGATGTGCCAGATGCGCCGGCGGCGAGGGATGGCGCAGCGTGGCCAGTAGGCGGTAGGCATGCGGTGCAGGTGCCAGGCCAGGGCCTCTTCCTGGATGCCGACGGCGGCGCCCAGATGCGTCAGGCGCATGCCGGCTTCTCCTGCCTGGCGCAGCGCTTCTTCGATGGCGGCGCGGCGGGCGTGGCCGATGCGGGTGCCTCCGGCAGTGGTCATGGTGTGGGGCCCTCCGTGGGTTGATGGGGTTGGGCGGCCTGCTGCTCGAGCTGCTGCACGAAGTGCCAGGCGGCGTTGAGTTCATGCGCCCGCGCGGTGCGCACGGCATCCAGTGCGTGGTGCAAGGCCACGTCGATGGCGCGGGCGTCAGCGCTGCGCCATTTCCAGCGGCGCTGGGCCAGGCCGACGATGGACTCCATGCCGCCGCGCATGACGCGGCAGGCGGCGCCGTGCTGCTGGCCGCGCTGCTCGGTCAGCCGGATGCCGATGGCCAGCACGCGGGCGCTGGCGGTGCCGTCGGCGGCGGCGTCTTCGCCGTCGCGCATCATGTAGATGCGGGTGACGAAGTCGCGCACGGCAGACGTCATGGCGGCCTTGGCCATAGCGCGGGCGATGGGGTTGCGGGCGATGTGCTCGGGCACGATGCGCACGTCGGGGCAGAGTGTGGCAGCGGGGCGCATGGTCAGTCCTGCGGCTGGTGCTGGCTGGTGCCCGCCAGCTCCCAGGTGGCGGTGGGGCCGCGGCCGTTGCAGTGCACGCGGCGGCGGTCCTGCAGGCCGTGCAGGGCGATGCGGGCGCGCTCGGGAGGCAGGTTGGCCAGGTCCAGGCTGCTGAGGCGGGCGCGGCCGGCGTAGCGGTGCAGCACCAGCAGCAGGGCGCAGGCTTCGCGGCTGCCTTCGGCGCCTGGGGGGTGGTCGTTCATGGTCATGGGGGTGGGGTCGGTCATGACTGGGCCCGGATGCGCACGTGCACGAGGTGCGGGTGCAGAGGGTGGCGTTCGACCAGCTGGCGATAGTCGGCGTAGCGCAGGGCGTCGCGCCAGATGTCGATGACCTCGGGGCTGTGCTCGCGCTCGTCCAGGCAGGGCCGGGTGTCGCGCCAGGTGTAGCCGTTGCTGCGGTGGTCGACAGGCAGGGCGCACAGGTCTGCGGCGACGAAGCGGTCGGCGTTGATGTAGGCCAAGCGCGTCATTTCTCCCAGCAGCGTGGCGTTGGCGGCGCGGGCCACGGTGGTGATGTGGTAGGGGTCGGTGGTGGGCATGTTCAGGCCTCGCGCTCGCCAGTGACGTTGCGCACGATCAGATCGGGTTCGTCGATGCGCTGCACCTGCTGCAGAACCAGCACGCCGCGGCGGTGTTCGGCGCCCTGGGCGTGCACGGTGACGCGCACGCCGGTACGCAGCCGGGCGGCGCGGGCCTTGGCGGCGTAGGCGGCGGCCTCTCCGCTGCCGTAGTTGTGCACGATGCGGGCCACCACGGCGCGGCCGCCGGTCATGGCGGGCAGCGTGACGTCCATGCTCAGCAGGCTGCCCTGCGCGTAGGTGCGGCGGTGCTGGGCGTCGGCGCGCAGGGTGCCGGTGATGACGATGGGGCTGGTCATGCGCCGGCCCCGCTGACGGTGCCGAACAGCATGCCCAGGTGGATGGCGGCGGCCACGCCGCCGGCGCCCAGCAGCAGGCCGGCCAGCAGGCCGCAGATGGCGCCGTAGCGCCAGCCTTCGATGTAGCCGGCGCGCTCGCCATCGTCCCAGCCGGCGCGGGCGGCGGCGCGCAAGGCGGTGTCGCTGGGGGCGACGTCCATCGGCCATCCGCGCTGCTGCGGCGTGGTGTCGCCGAAGATGGGGCGGACCTTGGCGGTCATGGCGCCACCCCCATCGGCCAGACGGCGCTGGCGGCGATGGCGCCAACGAAAACGGCAATGGCGGCCTCCCAAAACCACCAGGGCATGCGCGTGGCGGCATCGGCCTCGGCGTGCACGCGGGCCACGAGCTCGGCGCTGTAGTCCAGGCCGTCGGCCACGGCGCCGGCCGGGATGGTGCTGACGAAGTCGGCGTGGCCGATGTGGGCGGTGTCGATGCGGGTGGGTGCGATCATGCGGGGCTCCCAATGCGAAGGATGTACCGCGGCTCGGCCCGCAGGGCGCGGATGCCGGTGCCCCACGTGCGGCGCACTTCGTCCAGGCCGTGGAGCAGCCGCGTGCGTTCGAACACGTTGCACACATAGCCTCGGCTGATGGGGCCGACGGTGACGCCGCGGCCGGCGGTGCGGTAGGACTGGCCCAGCTGCTCGTCGCTGGGCGGGCGGCCGTGGTGGCAGTCGGCATCGATCAGCGGCGCCTGGCTATAGGCCGCAAACGTGCTGCAGTGGCGGCGGGTGTGACGGCGCAGCTTGGCGGTGGCCAGTGCCAGGCGCACGTCGTCGGCGCGAATGCGAGCAGTGCTGCGCGATGGCGCGGCGGCCTCAGCGGTGCGCGCGATCACGGCCGGGCCCCTTCGGTCGCCATCAGGCTGATGACGATGCGCTCCAGGCGCTCGGCGTATGCGGGCCAGCTGGTGTAGCCGTCGGCCGTGCTGCGCGCCTTGGCGTGGGCCAGCAGGCGGTCGGCCGGGCTGGCCTGCTGCGCCTGCACGGCGGCGGCGAAGGCGCCGAAGTCGCTGTCGGCGACTTCAGGCAGGGGAAGTTGCTGTGGCTGGCCCATCGTGCCCCTCTGCGCCCCGGCCGGGTGGCCGTTGTCTTGGGCTGGGGCTCACTGTAAGTCAAATTACAGACAAAGTGCAAGTGGCCTTACAAAAAAATTAGGGGGCGGCCATAAAATCGGGCCGAGGAGGTGCGGCATGCACAAATGGTTGTTCGGGCTGGCGGTTGCCGCTTTGGTGATCGGGTTGGTGGATATACAGGCGCCGGTGGGGTCACGCGCCGCGATGGAGGGCGGCTTTCTGCTGCTGGCGGCAGCGGCGCTGACGGTGGCCGGGGCTGTGGCGTGGTGGACGGGCACCAGGCGCTGCCCTTCGTGCGCGGAAAGGGTGAAGCGAGCGGCAACCAAGTGCCGCCACTGCGGGGCCAGCCTAGTCTGACGCGCGGGGCGGTGTGGCGCTGCCTGGGTGGGCGCCTAAGGCTGGCAGTCCGCTGGCGGCGGCTTCGACCATGCGAACGACGGTTTCGACCTGCAGCGGGGCGGTGCGCTCCATAACCTTCATGGCCTGCGAGATGCGGTCCATTTCGGCTGTGAGGACGTAACGCGACACGCGCGGGCCCTTGCCTGTGAGCAGCCAGCGAACGTCGAAGCCGGTCACGTCACTGAAGGCTTGCAGCAGGCCTGCTTTAATGCTGTGGGGGTCTGTGCGGCCTCGCTGCCATTGAGACAGGGTGGCGTGGGTGCAGCCCATTTCGGCGGCAATTGATTCCAGGGTCTTGCCGCTGGCGTTGATGGCGTAGGCAATGCGGTCGCTGGCGGTGTCGAGCGGGGTGTCAAGTGCCACCATGAAACCATAAAGCGCGGCCTGAAAGGGGGCTTGCGCGCGAGCTGTAACTCGGCTTACACTAAGCACAATGGACCCCTTACATCCTGACTCCGTTGTGATCGACCGCATGGGCGGTTCGGTTGCGGTGGCGCGGGTTTGCCGGGTGACTTCACAGGCTGTAAGCCAGTGGAGGCGTTCAGGCATTCCGCCGGCGCGGCGGCAGTTTTTGGAGTTGCTGGTGCCGCATGTGTTTGAAGGGCAGATGGAACGCGCGCAGGAAGAGGTGCGCGATGCCGCCTGACGCCACCGATCTGCCATGCCCAGGCCGCGCCAGCCCGGTGCGTCCGGTGGCGGTGGTGCCGGTGTGCAAGGGCTGCCCGTTGTGGCGGCGCTTTGCGGACATGGGGCCGCATGTGCGGCCGGTGGCGCAGCACGATGGTGGGTGCTGGCGCTGTGATCGGCGCGACGAATTGCAGGCGGCCGGCGATGCCGGGCCTGCGGCGATGGTTGTCTCCTCCTGGCGGGCGCTGGGCGCGGCTGTTTCTTCTCGGGTGTTCTTCATCGCGGCCGCGATCCATCCCGTCCTTGGCCCCGGCGTGGCAACGCGCCGGGGCTTTTTCTCTTCTGAGGGCGCGCACTGATGAGCCTGGATCGCAAAGACCTGCGGTTGAAGCTGCACCCGGACGACCACGCGGCGCTGGCGCTGCTGGCCGATGCTGAGGAGCGTGAGCTGGCCGAGCTGGCCGAGCAGATCCTGGTGCGGGTGGTGCGTCGTCGAGTGCATGCCGCCATGGTGATCGCGGACAAGGCGCGGCGCTTGGGAATCGCCGGGAATGCAGTCCCGGCCGACGAGTGACGTCAGGGAGCGCCGGGGAATGAGCAGGAATTGAACGATGTGCCAGGGGCCGTGATGGGTGCCGGTGCGTGCCCCCCGCTTCAAGCGTCCGCTGGGTATCACCCGGTAGCCTCGATCCGGGTGGGGGGTCTGCACTTTCGGGCGGCAGGATGGAGCTCACGCCGCCAGGGCCCCAGCAGTGACGAGCCCGAGCAGACCCCGGCGCATGGGGGGATGTCGTCACCAACCGCGGTTGTGCACCCCTGCCGCGGTCGAGCAGCGTGTCCCATGGCGACGCTGGAGCAGGGGCCCCGCCTGGCATCGCCGGGTAGGGCCCCGCTTCGCCCGGAACCCTGGCTCTGCTGAAGCAGGAGACAGAAATCGAATGAGTGCACTCAGACTGGTCCACACCACACACCACACCACCACACCACTGGAGCAGCCGACAGGCTGCGACGAATTCCGCGCGCGCGAGGCGCTGGTGCAGCGGGTGTTTGCGCGGTGGGTGGTGTTGCACCGAGAGGGCCGGCCGGTGCAACCGCGGTTGACGGAGCAGCGCCGGCAGGCGGTGGTGATGGCGCTGGGGTGGGGGTTTGACGAGGCGGCGATTGAGATGGCGATCGACGGGTGCAAGGCGAGCTGGTTCTGCCAGGCCGGCAACCGCACGGGGCACCCCCTGGACGAGTTGACGTGGATCTTGGGGTCGGCCGAGCGCATCGAGCGGCTGGCCAACGAAGGGGCCGTGGCGCGCGAGGCGATCGAGCAGCGGCAGGCGGCGGTGCGGCAAGGGCTGGCGGCGCAGGCCACGCAGGCGACCAATGCGGCGCGTGAACGGCTGCGGGCACTGCGGGATGAGCTGGCGCAGCGGGCGATGCGGCGGGGAGGGTAGGGCGTGATCAAGGTGGACACACGGGGCGTGGAGCAGACGGTGCGTGAGCTGAAGGAAATGCCGCGCCGCCTGCAGTTTGCGGCGGTTCAGGCGTTGACTCGCACGGCGCTGGCGGTGCGTGAAGCCGAGCAGCGTGAGATGCGAGACGTCTTCGACCGGCCCACGCCGTTCACGCTGAATGCGTTGTTCGTCGAGCCGGCGACGATGGCCAAGCCGGTGGCGCAGGTGGGCATCAAGGACAACGTGGGCGGAGCTCGATCGGCAGTGAGCTGGCTGCGCTGGCAGGTGTTCGGCGGGCTGCGCACGCCGAAGGCCTTCGAGCGGCTGCTGATGCAGGCAGGGGCAATGCGGTCGGACGATCGTGCCGTGCCGGGGCGGTTTGCGCGGCTGGACGCCTATGGCAACTGGAGCCGTGGGCAGCTGATCCAAGTGCTGAGCCAGCTGCGCATCGAGAGCAGTTTGGGCAGCAGCCGGTCGCTGCCGCGCTTCAACTTCGATGACCGTGGCCAGGATCGGCGGCGCAAGCAGGGTGTCATTCGGCGGGCCTATCAGCGGGCTGGCGGGGAGTTTGTGGCCTTGCCGAATGGGCGCGGGCGACTGCTGCCCGGCATCTACCTGGTGCGCGACAGCGCATGGGGGCGTGCAGCGCCGAAGCCAATCCTGATCTTTGTGAGCAAGGCGGAATATGAGGCGGGGCGGTTCGACTTTCCATACGTGGCGCGCAAGGCGATCGAGCGCAACTTGGGCCCCGAGCTGCAGCGCGCCATGCAGCAGGCGATGCAGCGGCGGGGAAGTGCGGCGTGATCGCGCTATGGGCATCGTCCAGGTGTAGACACATTGTTCGCGGGTCCT
>JADJYX010000034.1 GCA_016719535.1 Rubrivivax sp.
GGTGCCGCCCGAGGCCAGCGCATCGCAAACTCGTCGCGCTGGCCGCGCTGGGGCCGGCATCGCCGGCGCCGGCGAGGGGGACGGCATCGCCCCGCTGCGCCAACTGCTGCGCCAGCGCGGCGGCACCGGCCAGGCGCGCAGCCTGGTCTTCGGCGACCGCCTGCCGGCGATCGCCGCCGCGCAGCTGGGCGGCACGATGTGCCGCCGCGCTGGATATTGCGATGCGATGGCACCGGGCCCGCACATCGGCTCGGCGCTGCTGCCAGCGGCGCTGGCCGCCGTCGAGGTTGCGCGGCGGCTGCAGCGGCGCGCCGAAGCTGCTGGCGGCGCTGGTAGTGGGCTGCGGGGTCGGCGCGCGCTCAACCTCGACGAATCGCAATACGACGGCTTCGACCCCACCGGCGTGGCCGTCGGCTTTGCATCGACCGCCGCCGCCTGCCGTGTGCTGGGGCTGGATGCGAAAGCAGCCGCTCAACGCGCTGGGCCTGGCCTTCAACCGCTGTGGCGGCAGCTTCCAAACAACATCGACGGCACGCTGGCGGTGCGCGTCATCCAGGGCTGGGTGGCCGCGACCGGCATCGAGTGCGCAATGGCGACCGCCGGCATCACCCGGGCCGGTCAACTTCCTCACCGGCGTCTACGGCTATCCGCACCTGTACGGGCGCGACCGGCTGGCGCCGGCGGCCCCGTGGTGGCAGGCCTGGGCACCGGTGGCGGCTGCTGCGCATGATGTTCAAGCCCTACCAGGCTGCGGCGCACGCGAGGCTGACCGCCTGGTGCTGGACCTGGTGCACGACCTGGACCTGAAGCCGAGGACGTGGCGCGCATCGAGATCCGCCAGCGCCGTATTCGCACAAGCTGGTCAGACACCCCTGGCGGCTGGGCGACAACCCGCGTGTCAATGCGCAGTTCAGCGCGCAATATTGCGCCGCCAATGCGGTGGTGCGGCGCGGCTCGACGCTGCAGCATTTTCGCGTCGAGGCCATCAGCGACCCGGCGGTGCTGGCGCTGATCGACCGCGTGGTGACGGTCGGCGACCCGGCGCTGGATGCCCGCGGCCACGCCGCGTCGACGCGTCGACCTGACGCTGAACAGCTGGCCAGCGCCACCACCGCGAGCTCGACATCGCGCCCGGTTTCCCAGGCAACGACCTCAACGATGCGCAGCACCTGGCGCTTTGCCGACTGCGCGGCCGATGCGCCGCATCGCTGCCGCCGGCGCAGGGCGAGGCCTTGCTGGCGGCCATCGAGGCCTGGGCGGCCTGGCGGACGCCTGCGAACTGGTGGTTGCTGGTCGCCTGAACCGCGCGCAGCACCCGCCTGCACCGGCTTGCCGGGTGGGGTGTGATGCTGCATCATTGCTCGCATCGGGCCAGATCGGCCCTGATCAGCTGCCGTGACCAGCGTTTTTCTGCAGAATCCGGGGCCCCACCACCGCAGGCGGCGAGAAGAGGCCCCCGACAAGAACCCCTTCCTGGTGTCGCTGGGTGAACGCGTGCGCGCGCTGCGGGCGCCGCGGCATGACGCGCAAGGCGGTGGCGCTGGCGCCGATGTCTCGAACGCCATCTGGCCAATCTCCGAATATGGTGTCGGCAATGCGTCGATCCTGGTGCTGCTGCAGGTGGCCGGTGCGCTGCAATGCAGCGCTGGGCGAACTGCTGGGCGACGTCACCACCTCCAACCCCGAGTGGCTGCTGCTGCGCGAGTTGCTGGAACACCGCGACGAAGCCACGCTGCGCCGCGTGCGTGGCCGTGGGCCAGTGCTGGGCACCGGTGGCGCCAATGCCGCCGACCCGCAGTCGCGCAGCACGCGCGTGGCGCTGGTGGGCTGCGCGGCGCCGGCAAAGGCACGCTGGGTCAGATGCTGGCCGACGACCTGGGCTATCCGCCGTCGAACTCAGCCGCGAGATCGAGAAGTTTGCCGGCTGCAGCATCAGCGAGATCCAGGCGCTGTACGGCATGAATGCCTACCGCCGCTACGAGCGCCGCGCGCTGGAAGAGGCGATCCAGATCTATCGAGGCGGTCATCGCCACACCGGGCGGCATCGTCTCCGACGCGGCCACGTTCAACCTGCTGCTGGCGCATTGCACGACGGTGTGGCTGCAGGCGTCGCCCGAAGACCACATGTGGCGCGTGCAGGCGCAAGGCGACCTGCGGCCGATGGCCGCCAGCCCGGAGGCCATGGACGACCTGCGGCGCATCCTCTCCGGCCGCGCGGCCTTCTATTCGAAGGCCGAATTCCGGCTCGACACCAGCACGCAGGCGCTCGAGCCGACCTTCATCGCGCTGCGCAAGCTGGTGCGCGAGGCGCTGGGGTTGCCGGCCTGATCGACTGGGGGGAGACTCTGGAGCCGGGGCTGCACCGGTGCTACCCCTCAGCGACCGCGCGCTGCAAGGCTTCGGTCGCCCACTGATTCAGGCTCTTGCCCTGCGACTGCGCGGCCACGATGGCGCGGCTGTGGATCTCGGGCGGCACCCGCAGCAGCAGCTTGCCGGAAGCGGGCTTCTCGGGCTCGATGCCTTGTTCTTCGCAGTCACGCAAATAGTCCTTCATCGCCGCTGCAAACTCGCGGCGCAACTGCGCCACCGTCTCGCCGTGAAAGCTGATGATGCTGCGCAGGCCCAGCACGCGGCCGACGAAGATGCCATCGCGTTCGTCGAATTCGATCCGTGCCGTATAGGCACCGTGATGCATCACGTTCATGGCTTGACTCCGGCCCGTTCCAGCAGTTCGCGCGCTTCCTCGACCTGATAGCGCCTGGCCTCCTTGCCTGGGTGCGGCCGGTGGCAGCGCCACTGCAGGCCCGCCAGTTCGATCCTCACCCGTGAGCCTTCGCGTTCGGTCACCGTGCCCCCGAGCCCCTTGATCAGCGACTCGATGTCCGCGAAGACGATGGATGCGGACGTCGGCTTCGCGAAGATCGCGGCCAACGTCTTGCGGTGACGGGCATTCACGTCAGTGACGATAGCATAAAGTGATATCACACGCTCCGGCGCAACGCCGGCCGGCCCCACCCCGTAAACCTTGACACCCTGCATGTCCGGGATGCGCCCGCAAGACGGCTAACGCATAGACTGTGTCCACAACGACGCCGCTCGCCACCCGCCTGGCGCAGCGCACAGGGAGGGAGTCAGTTTGATCCGTCAAGCCGTGCGGCCCGGCGCCGAGGCCGCACCCCCCTTCTTGCCCGCATCGGCTGCCGCAGCCGAGGGCGCCACGCCACCGCTGCCGCCGCCGCAGCCACCTGCTGCTGCGCTGCAGGCCCTGGTGCTGGTGGCGCGCCTGCACCATGTGGCCGCCGACGCCGCCACCCTGACGCATCAACTCGGCCTGGCGCCGGGAACCCCGGTGGGGGTGGACGAGCTACTGCTGGCCGCCCGCCATCTGGGCCTGAAGGCCCGCTGCGTGCAGACATCGGCCGACCGCCTGGCCCTGACCCCACTGCCGGCCCTGGCGCTGATGAACGATGGCAGCACCCTGGTGCTTGCACAAGCCGATGCGGCGCGTGTGCTGCTGCAGCGTACGGGCAGCGCCGACCCTGCCGTGCAGCGCCCCCAAGTGCAGGCGCTGCAGGCCTTTGCCGAAGGCTGGACCGGGCGGCTGATCCTCATCGCCAGCCGCGCCAGCCTGGCCGGCGAGCTGGCCAAGTTCGACTTCAGCTGGTTCATTCCCAGCCTGGTCAGGCACCGCCGGCTGCTGGGCGAGGTGCTGCTGGTCTCCGTGTTCCTGCAGCTGTTTGCACTGGTCTCGCCGCTGTTCTTCCAGGTGGTGATGGACAAGGTACTGGTGCACCGCGGCCTGAGCACCCTCGACGTGCTGGTGACCGGGCTGGTGGTGGTGATGCTGTTCGAATCGCTGCTGACGGCCTTGCGCGCCTATGTCTTCAGCCACACCACCAGCCGCATCGACGTGGAGCTGGGCTCACGCCTGTACCGCCACCTGCTGGCGCTGCCGCTGGCCTACTTCCAGGCGCGGCGGGTGGGTGATTCGATGGCTCGCGTGCGAGAGCTGGAAAACATCCGCAGCTTTCTGACCGGCAACGCGATGACGCTGGTGCTGGATGTGGTGTTCTCGCTGGTCTTCATCGGCGTGATGCTGCTCTACAGCGTCAAGCTCACGCTGATCGTCCTGGTCAGCCTTCCGCTGTACCTGGTGCTGAGCCTGGCCGTGGTGCCGGTGCTGCGGCACCGCCTGGACGAGAAGTTCGCCCGCGGCGCCGAGACCCAGGCCCTGCTGGTGGAGAGCATCACCGGCGTGCAGACGCTCAAGGCCAGCGCGCTGGAGCCGGCTTTTGCGCGCCGCTGGGACCAGCAGCTGGCAGCCTATGTCTCGGCCGGCTTCAAGACGCAGAACCTGGCCACCGTGACCCATGAGCTGGTCAACCTGATCGGCAAACTGGTGTCGGCGGCCGTGCTGTGGTTTGGCGCGCACGCGGTGATGGCCGGCGAGCTGACCGTGGGCATGTTCGTGGCCTTCACGATGTTCAGCAACCGAGTGGCCCAGCCCATCATGCGCATTGCGCAGATGTGGACGGATTTTCAGCAGACGGGCCTGTCGGTGCGGCGGCTGGGCGACATCCTGAATACGCGCACCGAGACCCCGGCACAGGCCGCGGCCCAGCTGCCGCCGCTGCAGGGGCGCATCAGCTTCGAGGGCGTGAGTTTTCGCTACCGGCCCGAGGCACCGCCGGTGCTGCATGGCATCAGCCTGGACATCAAGGCCGGGGAGGTGATCGGTATCGTGGGTCGTTCCGGGTCCGGCAAGAGCACGCTGACCAAGCTGGTGCAGCGCTTGTACGTGCCGGAGCAGGGCCGGGTGCTGGTGGACGGCATCGACATCGGCCTGATCGACGCCGCCCAGCTGCGCCGCCAGGTGGGCGTGGTGCTGCAGGAGAACTTGCTGTTCAACCGCAGCGTGCGCGAGAACATCGCCATCGCCGACCCGGCCGCCCCGCTGGAGGCGGTGATGCACGCCGCCCGCCTGGCCGGCGCGCACGACTTCATCAGCGAGCTGCCCGAAGGCTACGACACCGTGGTTGGCGAACAAGGCACGGGCCTGTCGGGCGGGCAGCGCCAGCGCATTGCCATCGCACGGGCGCTGTTTACCAACCCGCGCATCCTGATCCTGGACGAAACCACCAGCGCGCTCGACTACGAGAGCGAGGCCATCCTGCAGCGCCACATGGCCCACATCGTCAAAGGCCGCACCGTGATCATCATCGCCCACCGGTTGACGGCGGTGCGCCAGGCCCATCGCATCATCGCCATGGACAAGGGCAAGATCGTCGAGGCCGGCCCGCACGAGGCCCTGCTGCGGCACAAGGGCTTGTACGCCCATCTGTGGCGCTTGCAGACCGCCGTGCCGGACGCAATGGGCAGCCCAGGAGGCGGTTCATGACCGCCCAGGTGACCCCATTGCGCCACCCGGCCATCGAACTGCTGGCGCGCTACCGCGCCGTCTTCGCGGCCGCGTGGGCCGCGCGCAAGGAACTGGCCGGACCCAGTCGCCTGGCCGACGAAGCCGCCTTTCTTCCGGCGGCCCTGAGCCTGCAAGAAACGCCTGTGCACCCGGCGCCGCGCCGCGCGCTGTGGGCCATCATGGCCTTGTTCAGCCTGGCGCTCGCCTGGAGCTGGTTCGGCCAGCTGGACATCGTGGCCGTGGCACCGGGCCGCATCATCGTCAGTGACCGCACCAAGGTCGTCCAGCCGCTGGAGCCCGGCGTCGTCCAGGCCATCCACGTAAAAGACGGCGATGTGGTGCAGGCCGGCCAGCTGCTGATCGAGCTGGACCCCACGCAGGCCGCGGCCGACAGCCGTGCGGTGCACGAGCAGGCGCGCGCGTCGGCGGCCGAAGCGGCCCGCACCAAGGCCCTGCTGGCTGCACTGCAAGGCCAGGCCTACCAGCGCAACCCGGCCGATGCCCAGCAGCAGGCCGAATGGTCTGACATCCAGGCCCGTCTGGCGCGGCTGGACGCCGAAGCCCAACGCCGCCATGCCGAGGCCGCTACCGTGCAGCAGGTGATCGCCAAGCTGCAGGCCACGCTGCCGCTGGCACGCCAGCGAGAGGCCGACTTCCAGGCGCTGACGGCGCAAGGCTTTATCAGCGGCCACGCCGGCCAGGACCGCATGCGCGAGCGCATCGAACTGGAACGCGACCTGGCCACGCAACAAGCCCGGCTGCAGGAAGCCCAGGCCGCGCTGGGCGAAACCCTCCAGAACCGCGAGGCCTACCGCGCCGAAACGCGGCGCACCCTGAACGACCGCCTGGCCAAAGCCACGCTGGAACTGGCGCAACTGGGCCAGCAGCGCGCCAAGACGCAGAACAGGGAACAGCTGATGCGACTGACCGCGCCGGTGACCGGCACCGTGCAGCAGCTGGCCGTGCACACGCCCGGCGGCGTGGTGACCGCAGCGCAGCCGCTGCTGGTCATCGTGCCCAGCGGCGCCGAGGTCACGGCCGAGGTGATGCTGGAGAACAAAGACATCGGCTTCGTGCGCGAAGGGCAGGAAGCACAGGTCAAGGTGGATACCTTCAACTTCACGCGCTATGGGCTGGTGCCGGCGACGGTGCAGCGTGTTTCGGCCGACGCGGTGATTGACGAACGGAGGGGGCCGGTCTTTGCGGCCATGCTGACCCTGCAGCGCGAGGTGATGGACATCGACGGCACACCGGTCCGGCTGGCGCCGGGGATGACGGTCACAGCCGAGATCAAGCTGGGGCGTCGGCGGGTGGTGGAGTTCTTGCTGAATCCCCTTCAAAGGGTCACTGCCGAGGGCATGAGGGAACGGTGATTGAAACGAATGGGCGTCTTGATTCGTGAATGCATGGCCCATTGCTGCTGACAGCACTTTGATCTATGGAGATTTGCTTGAAGACGATGAAAATCATGGCGTGGTTGCTGGCAATGCTTTTGGCGGGTCTTTATCTCGTTCAGTATGTTTGGGCCGGAATGGACAAAGGGCAGCCGCAAGCGCGTGGAGAGGCGCTCTGGCGGATCGCACAGCCTCGCCTTCAACGGCTGGTCTTGCCATACGGGATGACGGCACGGGTCATCGGAGTGCTTGGTGGCCGAAGCACCTGTCCATGGATCAATTTTCAGCAGCTTTGGGGCAGGTGCGCCATTGTTACCATTGATCTCCTTGATGCTCAAGGCGTCCGTGAGGACGAGTTTGTTCAACTCACGCGACGGTTGTCGATGGAGTTGACGCAGCCCTGTCAATTCCTACAAATGACTGGCCCAACCGACAAGGATTACCGAATTTTGGAATGCGCTAAGAACTCGACGATTCAACTCATCACCACGAGAGTTTTTCTTATTGTCCCAGGTCCGGGAGGGCTAGACAACGTGAACCACCCGACGATGTGGAATCGAAGGCTTCTTCGATCACTGGCGGTCTATACAACCAAGGGAGAAATTTGAATGCTCTATGTAAGAATTAGATCTGTCGGCATTGGTACAGTTGGCCCACTTGGTGGCAAATCCGATTGGGGACATGCATGGGTTGAGATCAGCCCAATCCCCGGAATTCCTGCCGATCGAAGTCAATTGGAGAGCTACGGATTTTATCCTGAATCAGGCGATCCCCCGACTAATATTAGACATTCAGACGCTCGAGATTATGAGGGAGTGGGGTATACGAGTGACTGGTTTCCCGTTTCGGAAGCAGATGCAGCACGTGCCAGAGATTATATCCAGGAGGCCGAAGGGCAAAGGTATTATTGGCTTATTCCCGCTGTCGTGATTCCGATTCCAGATGAGAACTGCGCGTCCTTTGCAACCAACTTCATGAGTCGAGCTGGCATCTCAACCGCGATCCCCGTGGCCAGTGTCCTGCCATGGTTTGCAACGGGGTGGCGCTACCGGGTGAACGGGCCTGGTGATGAGTACATCGACATCGATCCAAGAACCAATACCGGGTTCATGGACGCGACAGTACCGACCCCCCGCGACCCCCTAGGCCGAACTTTGACGCCGCCCCGAACGTAAGTCCTTGATCGCGCAGCGATTGCGCAATCGTGGCGACGGGTTTACTGGGAACAGTTCGGGCTCAGGCCGAGCAGATCGAAGGCCTTGGCCTGTACGGGCGTAGGTCGCGCGATGATGACGATGCAGGCGCTCGGATTGGCCGGCGTGCGCGCGACGTTGTAGCTCAGCGTGCCCAGATCCTTGAGCAGCGTCCTGAAGCTGTGCAGCGGCAAGCCGTCGTCGGCGCGCTTGCTGGAGTCCTTGGCCTTGGCGTGCTCGGAGCGCACCGCCTTGAGCACCGGCGAGGCGCGACTGGCGCTGGCCTCGTCGAGCTGCTCGTCGTCGAACAGCATGGGCTTCACACGCGCGCGCATGTGCCACTCGACGTAGTAGGCCAGCATGCACAGGAAGACATGCGCGCGCACGCGCTGCTCGCTGTAGACGAAGACCGGGCGCACGTGCAGGTCCACGGTCTTGATCGAGCGGAAGGCGCGCTCCACATGCGCCAGGCTCTTGTACGCGGCCACCGCCGCCGGGGCATCGAGCTGGCTCTGGCTCACGCTGGTGCGGATGACGTACAGCCCGTCGAGCGCAGCCTGCGCAGCGATGGCCTCGTCCTTGCGGGCCCAGCTCAGGCTGTCGTCGGTGATCGAAAGCGCCAGGTGCTTGGCCATGTGGAAGCGCTCGATGACGCGACCCACGCGCAGCGCTATTGCTTGCTCGCCACGCAGCGGGCTGCGCTTGCGTTGGGTGGCCGCGGCGATCTTGACCAGGTCGGCCTCGGTGGCCGCCAGCAGCTCCAGCCGCTTGCGCGCGCGCTCCTCGGCCAGCGCCGGGTTGCGGCACACCACCAGCCGCTCGCCGGGGAACTGCTCGCTGCGCAGCTCGATCGTAAGCGTTCCGCCAACCCATCTTCCCTGCCGATCGTGAAGCTGGGAACCTTGTGCGCACAGCAACGGCGAAGGCGGCGAGGCAGACATGGATCGACAGCGGATGCAGGACTACCTGGGGCACGTGGCGGCCTATCGGGCCTCTGGCAAGAAGGCGTCGCAGTGGGCCGCTGAACATGGCGTGCCGCTGCGCTCGCTGGCGAGTTGGTGCGCACACGCCGGGCGCTGGCAGGCGCGGCTGGACGGGGTGAGCCCGCCCGTCGTTGCCAAGCCCGTCGGTTTTGTCGCCGCGCGGCTGCCGGCGGCGTCAGCGGCCGGCTCGGTACGAATCGAGTTGCACGCGGGCACGACCGCCGTGACCCTGCACTGGCCGACGGCCCATACCTTGGCGCTGGCCGCGTGGCTGCAGGCGATGACGCGATGATCCGCATCGAAGCCATCTGGCTGGCGCTGGGTGCGAGCGACCTGCGCGGCGGCATCGACCGGCTGCTGGCGATGGTGGTGCACGGCTTCGCGCTCGGTGCGCAGCCTCACCACGCCTACGTCTTCGCCAACCGTCGTGCCGACCGGCTCAAGGTGCTCGTCTACGACGGCGCGGGCATGTGGCTGTGCACCCGGCGGCTGCAGGCCGGCAGCTTCGCCTGGCCGCGCGAGGACTCCGGACAGGTCCAGCTCAGCCGCGAGCAGTTCGACTGGCTCGTCGCCGGGCTGCCCTGGCAGCGGCTGAGCGCCCCGCCGCCGCAGCCGATCACGGCAGTCTGAGGGCCACCGCGATGCACCGGCGTCGAGCGCGTCATCCGGGCCGAAGTCTGGGCGTTTGTCCATTGGCGAATGTCCCGCTTCGCGCGCGCACGCGCGCGAGGGACACTGCCAGCCATGCTCGAAGCCTCCGGCACGCCGACCGATGCTCCGCACGACGCGGCGCCGGCTGCCGACCCGGTGCACGAACTTCGCGCTCTGATCGAGCGCATGCAGGTCGAGCCCAGGTTCGAGAAGACCAGGAACGAAGCGCTGAACTCGAGGTCGCGCGCCTGAAGCGCTGGCGCTTCGACACGTCCAGCGAGAGCCTGGACGGCATGACGCAGGCCGTGCTGTTCGACGCCATCGTGGCCGACACCGCGCTGGAGGATCAGGCGGCGCGGGACGAGGCCAAGCCGCCCGCCGCGCCGCGTGCCAAGCGCCAGGCCGTGCGCCAGGCGCTGCCCGCCGGCCTGCCGCGCGTGGAGCGGCATCACGAGATCGAGGCCACCCACTGCGCCTGCGGCCAAGCGCTCGAGCGCATCGGCCAAGAGGTCAGCGAGCAACTCGACTGCGTGCCGGCGCAGTTCTTCGTGCTGCGCCACATTCGCGGCAAGTACGCCTGCGCGTGCTGCCAGACCCTTCAGGCCGCGCCGATGCCGGCACAGATGATCGACAAGGGCATCCCGGCGCCAGGCCTGCTGGCGCAGGTGGTGGTGGCCAAACACGACGATCACCTGCCGCTGTATCGCCAGACCGAGATCTATGCCCGCTCGGGCGTGCACATCCCGCGCTCGAGCATGGCGCAGTGGATCGGCATCTGCGGCGTGCGCCTGACGCCGCTGGCCCAGGCGCTGAAGGACTTCATCGTCGGCCACGGCGTGGTCCACGCCGACGAGACGCCCATCAAGCTGCTGGCACCCGGCAAGGGCAAGACCCGCCGCGCGTATGTGTGGGTGTACCGCACGACGAACTTCGTCGCCGTCAATGGCAAGGGACGCGCGGTGCTGTACGACTTCAGCACGGGCCGCGGCGGCGAGAATGCGCGCCGGGTGCTGCAAGGCTTCGCCGGGACCTTGGTGACGGACGACTTCTCGGGCTACCACGCGCTGCAATCCCAGGGCGTGACCGCGGCGCTGTGCATGGCCCACGCGCGCAGGAAGCTGTTCGAGGCACACCAGTACAACGGCAGCGAGATCGCGGGCCATGCGGTGGCGCTGATCGGCAAACTCTACGAGTTCGAGCGCGAGGCTCGCGAGCTGGAACCGCAGGCCAGGCGACGGTGGCGTCAGCAACACGCCAAACCGGTGGCCGAGGCCTTGCACACCTGGCTGAGCGAGCAGCGCCAGAAGCTGGCCAGGGCCGACGTGACGGCCAAGGCCATCGACTACGCGTTGAGCAATTGGCGAGGACTGACGCGCTACCTCGACGACGGGCATGTCCCGATCGACAACAACGCGGCGGAGAACGCGGTGCGTCCGCTCGCGGTCGGCCGCAAGAACTGGCTCTTCGTGGGATCACAGCAGGCCGGCGAGCGCGCTGCGGTGGTGCTCAGCCTGATCGAGTCGGCCAAGCTCAACGGGCACGATCCCTGGGCCTACCTGAAGGACGTGTTCGAGCGGCTGCCGACGCTCAAGCAGCGCGACCTGGCGCAGCTGCTGCCGCACAACTGGCGGCCACCCGACGATGCCGCCGTGGCGAATTCGACACCTGTCGCCGTGGTCGCGTAGCGCCCACGTCAGCACACCGCGCTGAAACGCGCAAGGGTGTCGTTCGCGGAACGCTTACGCTCGATCAGGTTGCGCTCATCGAACAGCGAGGGCTGAAACGGCCCGTGCTCGGAGGCCAGCTGCGCGATCTGCGGCGCGCGCAAGGAGCTGACCCAGTCCATGCCCTGGGGCTTGAGCACTTGCTCGATGCGCGCCGAGGTGAGCATGCCGCGATCACCCACCCAGGCAATCGTGCCGATGCCAAAGCGCTCCTTGAGCTTGGCCACCTGGGCCGCCACCGTGGCCGGGTCGGCCGTGTTGCCCTTGAACACCTCCACCGCGATCGGGCAGCCTTCGGCCGTGCACACCAGGCCGAAGACGATCTGCGGATCGTCGCGCTTGCCGTCGCGCGAGTGTCCCCGCGCGGCCAGCTCGCAGCAGCGCCCCGTAACCCAAGTCGACGTCAGGTCGTACAGCACCAGCGTCGAGCCCACCAGGTGCTGGCTGGCCAGGCGCCGCTCGATGGCCGGTTGCGCCTCATGCAGCCAGTCCAGCGCCCGGTACAGATCGTCCACGCTGCACTGCCCCACACCCAGCACGCGCCCGAGCGACGTGGTGGCGGTGTCCTCGTGCAGCATGCGGTGCGTGGCCAGCTTGGAGGCCGGCTCCAGCACACGCGCCACCAGCATGGCCTGCAGCAGCGGCTGCAGCTCCTTGGGTGCGGAGCCGAACCACAGCGCCGAGCCCGAGCCACGTGCCGCGCCGAGCACCGCGGCCACGTGGCCGTGCGGCAGCGAGCGCTCGATGCTCAGCACCGAGGCAGCCGACTCCACCGCCACGCCGCCCTTGAGCAGGATGCGAAAGTGCTCGACGAGCTGCGGGTCCCAATGCGACAGGTTGGCCAGCGTGCGCTTGACCACCTTGCCGTTCTCGCGGCGGCCTTCGCGCAGCAGGATGGCCGGCGGCGAGTTGCGATTGGGGATCGTCTCGATGTACACGCGCACATGGTGTCAACCGAGCGGAATTTCACCAGAGAGAAAACCACTACTTACATGGCAACATTTGAACCACTGTATAGGCACGAAACCTGCACCAGTGCTCGCTCTGCGGCGAGTTCAGTGGTCAAAGTTCGGCCTAGCGATCGACCTCGACGCCGACAGCATCGAAACCGTCGGCATCCCCGCCACCGGCAACCCCATCCTGTTCGACCACGACGCCGACGGTGTGCGCACCGGCACGGGTTGGCTGCAGGGTGACGACGGCTGGCTG
>JADJYX010000035.1 GCA_016719535.1 Rubrivivax sp.
CCAGCAACCGATCCCCAGCCTTGTGCGGCAGTGGCCAGCGATTCGGCGTGGTGGCTGCGCGCGTTGAGCCGCGGCCGGCGCCACCTCAGCGCACGCGGGCGACGGTGGCCTCGCGCCCGGCGGCCCACAGCGCCTGCACGCGGCAAAGACCTGCATCAGCGCCGCGCCATCGGCCGCCGGCGGCGGCGTCCGCGGGCCAGATCGTCCGCGACAAGGGCTTGCCGACCTGGCGCTTCAGCAACGCGGCCCAGCGCGCGGGGTGTCGCCACGTGCCACCAGCAGCGCCGCCAGCGCCGGGTCCAGCGTGTCGCCGGCGAGGCGCCGGCGCCAGAAATCGTTGACGACCTGCAGCTGCGGCTCGCCATCGTCGGCCAGCGGCTCGGTCGACATCACAGCGACTGGCGGCAAAGGGTGTGTCGGACGCGCGCGCTGGCGGCCGTGGATGGTGAAGATCGAGGTTTCGTCGAAGGTCTGCAGCGCCACCTGCAGCCGCTTGCCATGTCGGCGTGCGGCCAGCCCACGGCCGCGCAGAGGTTAGCAGGCCGGCGACGAAGGGGTCCTGCCATCGGGCCGCCGTGCAGGCCGTCGAGCACATCGACCAGGCGGGCGCGGATGCGCTCGCGCAGCTCGGCGGTGGCGGCTTTGGTGAAGGTCACCACCAGCACCTGCGCCAGCGCAAGCCCACGCTCAGCAGCAGGCGCACCAGGGCGCACAGGTTCCAGGTCTTGCCGGTGCCGGCCGGGGGCCTCGATCAGCGTCGTGCCTTCGAGCGGGTCGTGGAAGGACGTCGAGGCTGCAGGGTCATGCCGCTCCCGTTCCGCCTCGGCGGCCGCCAGGCATGCGCGCAGCGGGTCGAAGACCTTGGTGCGCCAGCGCGACTTGAAGGTCTCGTCGAGCACGTCGGCTGGCGGCCGCGCAGCGTCAGCCGGTGGGCGGCGTCGGCGCCTCCGGCCCAGCGGCGTTCGCTCGGCGTCCGGGCCGCGGCGGCCCGGGCCAGGTTGTCGCCGCTGTCGACCAGCGCCCAGGCGCTGCGCGGGAAGGGCAGCGGCTCGGCCAGGCCGCGGCGGTACAGCGCCAGCACGTGGCCAACGGTGCCTGGGCGTCGGCCACCGGCGCGAAGCGCAGTGTCTCGTGCCGCGCCAGCCACTGCGTCTGCCGCGCCACGCCCGGCGGCGCGGCCAGGCACAGCGCCAGGTGGTGGATCCAGGCCTCCAGCCGGTCGCGCGCGTCGGGGTCGGCGCAGCGCCAGCGCAGCAGGCCTTCGCGGCGCAGACCGGCGAGCGTGATGCAGCGTCCACGGTTCACCGTCGATCTCGAACGGCCGCTCGGCCACGCAAGGGTCGAGCGCCGGCTGCTCGGTGGCGGCGCGCACACGCGCGGCAAAAGCTTTCCAGCACCGTCAGCGCCTGCTGCAGCTGCAGCCGGCCCAGCGCGCCGGCCGGCCGTTCGCGCCGGCCTCGGCCAGGCAGCGCGTGCGCGGTCGGCAACGGCCAGCAGCGCCGGCAGCAGCCGCTCGGCCAGCGCGCGCTGGCCGGCACCGTCGGCCACCAGCGGTTCGTCGTCCTGCAGCTGATCGGCATCGCGGCGCAGCTCGACACCCAGGCGGCGGCGCAGCAGGTAGCGGCTGGGGTTGCGGAAGAACTCCGACCAGGCTGCTCGACCGCGACCGTGCGCCATTCGGGGCCGGGCGGCGGCAGCGCCTGGGCGAAGAAGGGGCGCAGCGTGGCGGGGGCGGCTTCATCGTCGTCGTCGTCATCGACCCCGTCATCGGCCTCGTCGTCGGCACCTGCGGTGGACGCGGGCCCGGCAGCGGCTTTGGCAGCACCGGCCGCCAGCGCCTAGGCGCAGCGCCGCGGCCAGTTCGCCGTCGTGGCTGCGCAGGCGCGGGTCGCCGTCGACGGCGAAGGCGGCCATCGAGAAGGGCTGCAGCGGGTGCTCCACCACCAGCCGCCGGCGCACGGCCTGCAGCGCGGCGCGGTCGGTGGGGTCGTCGGCGATGGCCGGCAGCAGCATGTCCAGCAGGTCGGCCACCAGCACCGACGGCGGCAGCGGCGCGTTGTCGCGCACGCTGCGGCCGGTGGGCTGAGGTGCAGGTGGGTGCGCGCGGCCAGGATCAGGTCGAGGAAGAGGTTGCGGTCGTCGAGCCGGCGCTGGCGGTCGCCGGCTTGCGGGCGAGCGGCCATGAGGTCGAATCTGGCGCGCGCGCGGCCGTGGGGAAGGCGCTGCCGTCGTCGAGCCCGATCACGCACACCCACGCGGTAGGGCAGGCCGCGCAGGCTGCTCATCGACGACACCGTCACGCTGCCGGTGGGCACGCCGCCGCGCGCCGGGTCGTCCAGGCGCTGCTGCAGCGCCAGCCGCAGCACCGGCAGCGGCAGCGCCTCGGTCAGGCCGGCGCGCTGCATCTCGTCGCCCAGTTGCGCGATGGCCTCGTGCGAAGCTCTCGCGCAGGTCGGGTCGCTCGTCGCCCTGGGCGTCGATGAAGCGGTCGCAGGCCGCGCGCAGCAGTTCGACCCACGCCGCTGGCGGATGCGCCGTGGCCAGCGTGGCCTGCGCCTGCCGCAGCGCCCGGCAAGGCCCAGCCGGCCCAGCACCGCGGCCTGCTGCCCGCCGATATCGGCACCGGGCAGCAGGCCGGCCAGCGGCTCGCTGGCCTGCGCCGGCAGCACATGGCCGAGGAACAGCCGGCTCAGGCCGTCGGCCAGCGTGTGGCGATCGGTGGCCGGCACGCCGAAGCGGCCACGGTGGGCGCCGTCCAGCCCCCAGTGCACACCGGCCGCTTGCAGCCAGCCGTGCACCTGCACCAGGTCGTCGTCGTCCAGCCCGAAGCGGCGTGCCACCACCGGCTGCTGCAGCAGCCCGAAGAGCGCGCTCGCCGGCACGCGCGAGGCCAGCAGCGCCAGCAGGTCCAGCAGCGCACGCGCCGGCGCATCGACGCTGCGCGCGCGGCCGGTGATGGCATAGGGATGTGGCGCGCGCCCGGCACGCTGCCGAAGACGGCATCGACCAGCGGCGCCGTGGCTTCGAGATCGGGCATCACCACCAGCACGTCCGACGGCCGCAGCGTGGCGTCGGCCGCGAACAGGCCGAGCAGCCGGTCGTGCAGCACCTCGAGCTCGCGCGTGCGCGAATGGCAGACATGAAGCTCCAGGCTGCGGTCGTCGGCGGCCAGCGTGATCGAGCCGGGCTCGATCGGCTGCAGGTCGAGCAGGGCGTTCTGCAGATGCGCCAGCAGCGTGGTGCCCGGGTGCGGGCGGTAGTCGCCATCGTCGGCCACGTCGACGCCGGCGGCGTCGCCGCCGAGGTCGACCAGGCCATCCACCAACGCCTGCGTCTGCTGTCCCCAGGCCGCCAGCAGGCGGTTGCCTTCCTCGTGCCCGGCATCCTGGCCGCGAGCGGCCAGGTGCACCAGGCGGCGGCGGTCGACCAGTTCGAACCAGTATTCGCGGCAGGGGTTGAGGACATAGACCTCGACGTGAATGACACGCCCCAGCTGCGCCAGCAGCCGCTGGTGCAGCGGCGGCATGGCCGGCAGCGCGAAGACATGCACGCGCGCGGGCACGCCGGCGGCGGCCGCGCGTGCCGGGCCGCCACGCTGCAGCGCGTCGACGAAGGCGGCCACCGGGTGGCGGTCGATGAGGTCGAGGTCGGCGGCCAGGCGCTGCCACAGCGCGGCCTGCCAGGCCTCGTCGACGCCGGCGAGCGCGTGGTCGTCGATGCGCCGGCCGTCGGCCCAGGCCTGCAGCCAGTCGGGGCGGTAGGTGGTGTACTGCTCGATCAGCGCGGCCACGCGGCTGGCCAGTTCGAGCCGCATCACCGGGTCGCCGGTGCCCAGGTAGCGCGCCAGCCGCGGATGGCGCGCCACCCAGTCGGGCATCGCCGAAGGCGCGTATGCACGCGCCAGGTCAGCGCCGGCGCGAACGGGCCTCGGGGCAGTGCGCGGTACCAGCGCGGGCCACCTGGCGCCACAGCCACTGCGCCAGGTAGTCGAAGCGCAGGTTGGCGCAGATGCCGTCGTGGCGCGCGATGGCCAGCGTCAGCCAGCGGCGCATGGCGGGCGCTGGGCACGATCACGGCGTCGACCCGCGAAGGGATCGCCCGGGTGCGCGGCCAGCTCGGCCAGCAGCCGTTCGGCCAGCGCTTCGGTGCGGTTGAGAAGCGCAGGTTCAGCATCGTCGGGTCTACCGGCGGGCGGGCCCGGGCCGGGCGCCGTCATCCGCTGCGCCGTCATCCGTTGCGCGGGCATCGCGGCTGGGTGGCGCGGACAACGAGCGACTCGGGGCGGGGGTGGCGTTCAAGGGCTGCGGACGGCTGCGGCGGTCAGGTGCCGGCATTGTCCGGGATGGCCGGCGCGGCACCCCGACGCCGGCGCGCACGGCCGGCCCGCGGGCCGTCACAGCCAGTAGGCCCACAGCTGCGAGAACCACTCCTTGAGCCGCAGGTCGATCGTCCGTCGCCGCCAGCCCTCGAGCGTGATCGGCACCGATGCGGCCAGGTCGGCGTCGAACATCGCCTGCATCTGCCGCCCGAAGCCTGCGCCCAGCACCACCGCGTTCAGCTCGTGGTTGTGCAGGAAGCTGCGCCAGTCGAGGTTGGTCGAGCCGACGGTGGACCACACGCCGTCGATGAGCACGGTCTTGGCGTGCAGGATCGCGCCCTGGCGCTCGTGGATCTTCACGCCGGCGCGCAGCAGCCGGTCGTAGTGGCTGCGCCCGGCATGGAAGACCAGGCCCGAGTCGGTCTGGCCGGGCAGGATCAGCCGCACGTCGACGCCGCGCGCCACGGCGGCTTCGAGTGCCGCCAGCAGCTGCGGGTCGGGCACGAAATAGGCGTTGGTCAGGCGGATGCTGGTCTCCGCACTCGCGATGGCCGACAGCAGCGTGGCGTAGATCAGGCTGAAGGGCTCGTCGGGTGAACTGCCGATCGCGCGCACCAGCTCGCGGCCGGCGGCTTCGGGCGGCGGGAAATAGTCGCGCGGCGGCAGCGGCGGGCCCTTCTGGCTGGCCCAGGCGGCGAGGAAGAGCTTTTGCAGTTCGGCCACCACCGGGCCCTGCAGCTGCAGGTCGGTGTCGCGCCACGGCGGCCCGCTGTCGCCCCGCGCGCGCGAGCCGCGGCGGAACGAGCTGCCCGCATAGACGGCGCTGATGTTGATGCCGCCCAGGAAGGCGGTGCGGCCGTCGACGATCAGCAGCTTGCGGTGGTCGCGCCGGTTCAGCTCCCAGTCCTTGCGCGTCGACGCCGGGTTCAGCGGGTTGAATTCGAGCACTTGCACGCCGGCTGCCGCCAGTTGCTCGAAGAAGGCCGCCGGCGTGCCGATCGTGCCCACGCTGTCGCGGATCAGGTTGACCTGCACGCCCTGGCGCTGCCGGGCCAGCAGGGCATGCGCAAAGCGCTGGCCGACCTCGTCGTCGTCGAGGATGTAGGTCTCGAGGTTGACATGGTCGCGCGCCGCGGCGATGGCATCGATCATCGCCTGGTAGGTGGCCGGGCCGTCGCGCAGCAGCTGCACGCCGGTTGCCGGTGGTCAGCGGGCTGCCGACCAGCGCCTGCTCGCGCGCCAGGTGGCGCTCGAAGATCTCGGTGGGCTGGCCGCCCTGCGCCAGGCGGTCGAGGACGGCCCGGCTTTGCGCCGCCGACAGCGGCCCGGCGGCGCCTTGCAGCGGTACCGCGGTCAGCGGCGCCAGCCGCAGGTCGGGCACGATGGTGGGCAGGCTGCTGCAGCCCGCCAGCCCGAGCAGGGCGCTCGTCACCCAGGGCCCGATCCGGGTCGATAGCGGCCGACGCGTCATGCGACTCCCTTTGCCATGGATGCGGCGGGCCACTGTAAGGCCAAGGGCGCGGCGCAGTCGGGCGCTGGCCCCTTCGCCGGCTGTGTGGGCCAGCGCACAGACCCGGTCGGCGATGCGGGCGAAGCTACGGCTGTCCACAACGAGTTGCCGGTCGGCCAGGGCCGCGGCGACGGGAGAAGTCCATGCTCGAAACCCTTGCCGTCATCCTCATCGTCCTCTGGCTGGTGGGGCTCGTCACGTCCACCACGATGGGTGGCCTGATCCATGCCCTGCTGGTGATCGCCGTCGTGGTGATCCTGGTCCGCGTCATCCAGGGTCGGCGCGTCTGACCCGGCCAGGAGTTGCCATGAATGCCATCAAACTGGCCGCCCTGGCCCTGATCGTGGCCGGCGTGCTGGCGCTGGGCTACGGCGGCTTCAGCTATACACGCGAAACCAGCCACGCCAGGCTGGGGCCGATCGAGCTGTCGGTGAAGGACAGGAAGACGGTCAACATCCCCGTCTGGGCCGGTGCCGGCGCGCTGGTGGCCGGCGTGCTGCTGCTGGTTTTCGGCGGCCGCAGGTCTTGACCGGCCGGATGGGGGCGCTGCTTCAGGCGCGCCGCCCGGCCGGGGGGCGCCGGGCTTAACATGGTCGCCCGCCAACCCCTCGGTGCACGCCGCATGCCGCTGCAAAGCCAGAACGGCCACCAGGGCCACCAGGGCCACCAGGGCCACCAGGGCCACCAGGGCCACCAGGGCCACGGTGGGCCCGATCCGCTGGCCGCCCGCCTGGATGCCGATGCCGGCATCGAGCAGGTGGCAGTCACGGTCATGGCCATCTGGCGCGACATCGACCAGGCCCTCAGCCCGATCATCGGCGAGCGCGGCGTGGCCGCGCTGTTCAACCGCAGCCTGAAGCGCGCCGCGGCCACGCACCCGTGGCTGGCCGCGGGCCGCGGCGCCGCACTCGACGCGGTCGACCTGCCGGCGCTGAAGGCCGCGCTGCTGATGCAGCCGCCGGCTGCCGCTGCCGTCGGCGGTGCGGCCTTGTTCCGCTCGTTCCACGACTTGCTCGCCAGCCTGGTCGGCGTCACGCTGACGAACCGGCTGCTGCATGCCGTCTGGGCCCCAACCTCGGGCGACACGCCCGTGCAGGACCGCTTGCCATGACCCCCAAAGCAACCATCAACCGTCTGGCCACCCGGGTGCCGGGCTTGGACGAGGTGCTCGGCGGCGGTCTGCCGGAGTTCTCGTTCAACCTCATCGCCGGCCAGCCCGGCTGCGGCAAGACGACGCTGGCGCACCAGATCATGTTCGCGCTGGCCACGGCCGAGCGGCCGGCGATCTATTTCACCGTGCTCGGCGAGCCGCCGCTGAAGATGCTGCGCTACCAGCAGCAGTTCGCCTTCTTCGACAGCGAGGCCATCAACCGCAGCGTGCGCTTCGTCAACCTGTCCGACGAGGCGGCGCAGGGCGATCTGGCGCGCGTGCTGCAGCGCATGGTCGACGAGGTCACCGTCCACAGCCCGGCCCTGGTGTTCGTCGACTCGTTCCGCTCGGTGGTGTTGGCCAGCGAGCATGCCGGCAGCCCGAACACCGGGTTGCAGCTGTTCGTCCAGCAGCTGGGCATGCTGATGACGAGCTGGCAGGCCACCACTTTCCTGGTCGGCGAATATTTCAACGAGAACGACGCCAACCCGGTCTTCACGGTGGCCGACGGCCTCATCTGGCTGCGGCAGAGCGTGCAGCGCAACTCGATGGTGCGCAAGATCGAGATCATGAAGATGCGCGGCCAGCCCAGCCTGCCGGGACTGCACACCTTCCGCATCGACGGCAGCGGCGTGCGTGTCTTCGCGCCGGCGCAGCACCTGGCCACCGGCGTTGCCGAGGCGGCCGTGGCGGCCCTGGACGACCGCGCGCTGACGGGTGTGCCGGCGCTCGACGAGATGCTCGGCGGCGGCCTGCCGCGCGGCTATTCGCTGCTGGTGGCGGGGCCCTCGGGCTCGGGCAAGAGCGTGCTGGCGGCGTCGTTCCTGGCCGAGGGCGTGCGCCGTGGCGAGACCGGCGTCGTCGCCGCCTTCGAGCAGCACCCCAACCGGTCGCGCAACCCGCTGCTGGCGCAGCTGATCGCGCGCGGCCAGGTGGGGCTGATCGACAGCCGCGAGCCCGACCTGTCGATCGACGAGATCGTGCTGCTGATCCTGGCCGAGGTGCGGCGGCTGGGTGCCCGGCGCGTGGTGCTGGATTCGAGCCGGCTGCAGCGCGTGATGGCGGTCGTCAAGGTGCGCGCCAGCGCCCATTCGAATGCGCTGCGCCTGTACGACATCCGCGACGACGGCATCCACCTGGGCGAGATGCTGGCCGACCAGGAAGGCCTGCTCGGCGGTCGCCCGACGCACAAGCCATCCGGCGGCCAGCCGACGCCGGTCGACTTCGCCGGGGGCGGCTGAGCGCCGCCGCTGCCGATGAAAGCCCTGCCCCCGGACCCTGCGGCCACCGAACGATCGGTGGCCGAAGCCGAAGCGGCACTGTTGCGCCTGGGTGGCGAGGTCGAGGCCATGAAGGCCGTGCTGGTGCGCCTGCTGCAGGACGTGGTGGACGCCGAGCGGTGCCTGGCGCACAACCAGGCGGCGCAGCTGGTCGAGGCCAACGAGCAGCTGGTGCTGGCGGCGCTGCGCAGCCAGTCCGACGCCGATACCGCGCAGCAGGCGCTGGCCGATGCCGCGCAGGCGACGGCGGTGGACGCGCTGACCGGCCTGCAAACCCGCCACACGCTGCTCGATCGTTTTGCGCAGGGGGTGGCGCAGGCGCGCCGCCACGGCCGGCGCTGCGCGCTGCTGTTCGTCGACCTCGACGACTTCAAGCGGCTCAACGACAGCCGCGGCCATGCCTTCGGCGACCGCGTGCTGCGCCAGGTGGCCGGGCGCATGGTGGCCGCGGTGCGCGAGGTGGATACCGTCAGCCGCCACGGCGGCGACGAATTCCTCATCCTGCTGGCCGACCTGGCCCAGGCCGCCGACGCGCAGGCTGTGGCCGACAAGGTGGTGCGCGCGCTCGCCATCTATCCCGACGATGGCGAGGATGTCGACACGCTGGTCGAGCGCGCCGATGCCGCGATGTATGCCAGCAAGCGGCAGCGCCGGGGCGGTGTCGCCTTCCACGGGGTGGAGCCGGCCTCGTCGCCGCTGCCGGCGGCGGTGCCCGGCGTCGCGACGGCCGAAGTTGAACGCCGCCTTGCCAACCTGCGCGAGGCCAACGAGAAGCTGGTGCTGGCCGCGCTGAGCGCGCAGGAATTGCGCGCGGCGGCCGAGCAGGCGCGCGAGCGCCAGGCCGCCTTCCTGAAGGCGGTGGCGGCCGAGTTGCGCAACCCGCAGGCGCCGGTGCGCATCGCCAGCGCGATGCTGGGGCAGGCACCCGGCCAGGAGCCGCTGCTGTCGCGCGTGCAGCGGGCCGTCGACCATCGCATGACGCACATGGCGCGCCTGGTCGGCGAGCTGGTCGACGCCACGCGCAGCGACGCAGGTCAGCTGGTGCTGCAGCACCAGACGGTGGACCTGGTCGCGGCCGTGGACGCGGCCGTCGCGGTGCAGCGCCCGGCCTTCGAGCGCCGCGGCCTGTGCCTGCAATGGCAGCGCCCTGCGCAGCCGATCGAGCTCGACGCCGACCCGGCGCGGCTGGACCAGATGCTGGCCAACCTGCTCGACCACGCCGGTGCGTATACGCCAGATCGCGGCCACATCGCCGTGTCGGCCGGTGCCGACGACGACCGCGTGACGCTGACCGTATCCGACGACGGCATGGGCATCACGCCGCCGGCACTGCCGCGGGTGTTCGAGCCCTTCGCGCAGGCGGTGCACGCGCTCGACGTCGAGGGGCCGAGCCTGGGCCTGGGCCTGACGGCCGTGCGCGCCATCGTTAGCGCCCATGGCGGCGAGGTCACCGCGCACAGCGACGGGCTGCACCGCGGCAGCCGCTTCGTCGTCACGCTGCCGCGTCATCGGTGACGACGATGGACCAGGCGCCCGATGCCAGCATGCCGCCTGCGCTGGACGCCGCGGGCGTCGGCCGGCGCGGTGCGCACGACCCCCGCCACAACCGGCTGCTGGCGGCCCTGCCCGACGCCGACTGGCTGCGCTGGCGGGGCAAGCTCGAACCCTATGCCATGCCGCTCGGGCAGGTTCTGTACGAATCGGGTGTGCCGATCACCCATGCCTATTTCCCCACCTCGGCCATCGCGTCGCTGATGTACGTGACCGAGAGCGGCGCCTCGGCCTCGGTGGCGCTGGTCGGCGACGAGGGCATGGTCGGCGTGCCGCTCATCATGGGTGCCGGGTCGACGCCCGGCCGCGCCGTGGTGCACAGCGCCGGCGCCGGCTTCCGCATGGCGGGCGCGCTTCTGCAGGAGGAATTCGCACGCTCCGGCGCGGTGCTGCGCATCCTGCTGCGGTTCACGCAGGCGCTGATCGCGCAGATGGCGCAGATGGCGGTGTGCAACCAGCATCACTCGGTGGACCAGCAGTTGTGCCGCTGGCTGCTGCTCAACCTCGACCGCATGACCGGCGACGAGATGGTGGTGACGCAGGAGCTGATCGCCCACATGCTGGGTGTGCGCCGCGAAGGCGTGACCGAGGCCGCGCTGGCGCTGCAGCACGCCAAGCTAATCGCCTACCGGCGCGGGCACATCACGGTGCTGGACCGCGAAGGCCTGGCGCGGCGAAGCTGCGAATGCCGCGCCGTCATCCAGGCCGAATACGACCGCCTGCTGAGCGACATCACGCCGATGCCACGCGCCTAGGCATCGGGCATGTTGCGCGCTGCGGCCTGCTCGCGCATCAGCGTGCGGATGTGCCAGACGGCGATGAACATCGCCGCGATGGTGGGCCCGATGACGAAGCCGTTGATGCCGATCGTCGCCATGCCGCCCAGCGTGGTGATCATCACCACGTAGTCGGGCATGCGGGTGTCGCGGCCGACCAGCATGGGGCGCAGCACGTTGTCGGCCAGGCCAATCACCATCACCCCGTAGGCGCCCAGCGCCAGGCCCTGCCAGACCTGGCCGGACACCAGCAGGTAGAGCGCGACCGGCACCCACACCAGCGCGGCGCCGAAGGCCGGCAGCAGCGACAGGAAGGCCATCAGCACGCCCCACAGCAGCGCCGCGCGCACGCCGAGAAACCAGAACGCCAGGGCGCCCAGCGCACCCTGGATCGCGGCCACCAGCAGGCTGCCCTTGACGGTGGCGCGGATGACGGTGGCGAATTTCTCGATCAGCACCGCCCGGTGTGCGGGCGCCAGCGGCAGCGCCCGGCGGATGGCCTCGACCACGGATTCGCCGTCGCGGATGAGGAAGAACGCCATGTAGACGGTGACGAAGAGTTCGGCGACGAAGGCGAAGGTGCCCTGGCCGATGTCGATCGCATGGCTGGCGACGAAGCGGCTGAACAGCGCCAGTGCCGCGGTGAGCTGCCGCTCCAGGATGTCGAAGCCGGCGAGGTCGAAGCGGTCGAGCGTGGCCATCACCCAGGCGGGCAGGGCGTCGAACAGGCGGCGGAAGAAGCTCTTGGCGTCCCAGGCGTCGGACTGCGACAGGGTGTAGACCTGCATCGCCTCGCGCGCCAGGGTGGCGCTGAGCACCGCGAACGGCAGGATCACCAGCAGCACCGCGAACAGCAGCGTCAGCAGCGCCGCGGGCGTGCGGCGCTGGCGCAGCCGCGGCAGCAGCCAGCGATACAGCGGCGTGAACAGCAGCGCGATGATGCAGGCCCACAGCACCGTGCCGTAGAACGGCAGCAGGATCCAGCCCAGGGCCAGCGAGACGGTGATCAGCAGCACCAGCAGCACCCGGTTTTCCAGGTACGTGGCCGCAGGGCTGGGATCGGTGCGGGGATCGGGGTTGGGGTCGACGGCGGGCAATCGGTCCTCCTGGGCAACCGTGCGGATCAGCCGCGGAGTGTGCCCTGCCGATCGCCTGCCGATCGCCTGCCGGTGCGTCGAACGACGGCGGCCCCGGTCAGGGTGCACCGGGGCCGCAGGGCGTGCAAGGCGCGGGTTATTGGCCCTGCTTGAACCAGCTGTCGCTGGCGTTGCGCTGCCATTCGGCGAGCTGCTTTTCGGCCTCGTCCTTGGCCACGCCATAGCGTTCCTGGATCTTGCCGGCGAGCTGGTCACGCCGGCCGGCGACGACATCGAGGTCGTCGTCGGTCAGCTTGCCCCATTGCTCCCTGGCCTTGCCGCTCACCTGTTTCCAGTTGCCTTCGATGCGGTCCCAGTTCATGTGGATCTCCGGTGGGGTTGCGGTTGCGGACTCAAGGACGGACGGCGATTTCGTTCTTCACCGACCTCACGCCCTTGACCTTGCGGGTCAGATCCTCGGCGGTCTGGCGCTCGAGGTTGTTCTTCGCGAAGCCCGAGAGCATGACGGTGCCGTTGAGCGTCTCGACCGAGATGCTGGTGCCGGCGACGTTCTTGTCGTCGAGCAGGCGCGTCTTGACCTCGGTGGTGATGACGCCGTCGTCGATATAGGCGCCCATCGACTCCTGGCCGCGGGACACGGCACAGCCGGATGCAACGACGAGGGTGGCGACCGACAGGGCGGTGACGAAAGAGGTGCGCAGATTCATGGTGAGACTCCGGTGGTGCCGTTCAAATACGAACAGACCGAGTCTGGGCGCGAGGCGCCGGCGTGTCCGTGCGGCAGCGCACTGAACTGAGCGACGGTGCAGGGCGGCCGTTGGGTGCGCTTCGAACCTGGGTCGCGGGCAAAGAAAGCACCTCCAACACAACACCGCCGGCTCGTCGGCGGTGATCGATCGCCGCGCTTCGCTGCGCTCCGGCCGGTGGTGGTGAAAGTTCTCGCGAAGCCTCGCTCGACAAGAACGACTTTTCACCGACACGGGAGCGAGAGCGGCGTCACGCTGGACCACCGTCCGCACCTTCGCGCAGGAGCCGTGGCATGCCGATGGCTGGTGGTCCAGCGTGACCAAGTCTCGGCTCACCTCGTCGGTGAAAGGTCGTGGACTGTCGAGCAATCCTTTGCGAGAGCATCGAGCAACAGCCGCCCCGAGCGCAGCGAGCGAGCAGCACCCGACGAGCCGTGGGTGTTGAATTTCAGGTGCTTTCTTTGCTTCCTTTCTTTGCACCCGCAAAGAAAGGGAGTCGGCCGCCGGGCCGAAACCCCGGCCGGGGGCATCGGCAGGCAGACCCAGGCTCTAGAAAGAAGGCACCGGCCTACGGTCGCTTTGCGCCGACAGCGAGCACTCCGCCGTGTGCGTCCGCGCACACCCTTGCATCAGACCACCGCTGCCGCCGCCGCCCGAGCCGACACCGGTGTCGGCGGCAGCGGCACGACGAAGCAGGTGACGTCGGCCAGTTCGGGCCAGCACAGGCGCTCGCCCGGCTGCAGCAGGCGCGCGCCCGGTTCCGCCGCGACGGCGGCTGCGGCGGGCGCCGCGCCGCGCGTGAGGACGAAGCGCATCGTGCGGCCGCCGCGGCGCAGCGTCAGCTCGGCACGCGGCCAGTGGGTCGGCAGGCAGGGCGTGAAGCAGAGCTCGCGCGCACCCAGCTGCAGGCCGAAGATCGATTCCACCGCCGCGCGGTGCATCCAGGCGGCCGCGCCGGTATACCAGCTCCAGCCACCCTGGCCCACGCGCGGCGGCTGCGCATAGACGTCGCCCGCCATCACATAGGGTTCCAGGCCGTAGGCTGGGCCCCGCGTCGGATGCGCGCTGCGGTGCGCCGGGCTCAGCCAGGTGAAGCTGCGGTAGGGCCGGTCGATATCGGCCGCGGTGGCGCTCGCGGCCTGTGCGAGCCGGGCCTGCGCCATCAGCGCCCACACGCCGGCATGCGAATACTGGCCGCCGTTCTCGCGCACACCCGGCGGGTAGGCCTGGATGTAGCCGGCGCTCGGCACGGCGTGCGCCAGCGGCGGCTCGAGCAGCCGGAGCAGCCCCGCCTCGGGGTCTTCCAGATGCGCCTGCACCGCTGCCATCGCCTGGCGCTGGCGCGACGGCGGCGCCACGCCCGACAGCACCGCCCAGGCCTGCGCGATGAGGTCGATGCGGGCCTCGGCGTTGGCCTGCGAGCCCAGGGCCTGGCCGTCGTCGAAGAACGCCCGCTTGAACCACTGACCGTCCCACGCCGGCCCGTTGAGCGCCTGCGTCCAGCCTTCGGCCGCGGTTTCCCAGCGCTGCGCGCGTGCGGCGTCGCCGCGCGCGCGCGCCAGCGGCGCGAAGCCGGCCACCAGCGCGCACAGAAACCAGCCCAGCCACACCGATTCGCCACGCCCTTCGTGGCCGACGCGGTTCATGCCGTCGTTCCAGTCGCCGCTGCCCATCAGCGGCAGGCCGTGCACGCCCACCGCCAGGCTGCGGTCGATCGTGCGCGCGGCGTGCTCGTAGACCGAGGCGACCTGGGTGCCGACCTGCGGCGTCTCGTAGACGTCCTCCGCACCGTCGGGCACGGTGCGGCCTTCGATGAAGGGCACCGGTTCGTCCAGCAGCGCGGCGTCGCCGGTGGCGCGCAGGTAGTGCAGGCAGGCGTGCGGCAGCCACAGCAGGTCGTCGGAGAAGTGCGTTCGCACGCCGGCGCCACCGGGCATGTGCCACCAGTGCAGCACATCGCCTTCGGCAAACTGCCGCGACGCGCAGCTCAGGATCTGCTGGCGCAGCAGGCCGGGCGCGGACCAGGCCAGCGCCATCGCATCCTGCAGCTGGTCACGAAAGCCCGTGGCGCCACCGGCCTGGTAGAAGCCGGCCTTGGCCCACAGCCGGCAGGCCACGGTCTGGTAGAGCAGCCAGCGGTTGACCATCACGTCGAACAGCGGGTCGGGGGTCTGCACCTGGGTGGCGCCGAGCAGCTCGTCCCAGTGGCGGCGCACCCGGGCCAGGCGCTCGGCGGGCGGGATGCGCGCGGCATCGGTCGCCAGCCGTCGCGCGGCCGCCGGGCTGTCGGCCCAGCCGAGCAGGAAGACGCGGGCGGTGGTGGCGCCGGCCGGCAGTACCAGCTCGGTCGACAGCGCGGCGCAGGGGTCGAGCCCGTCGCCCTGGCGGCGGCCCAGGTGGTCCGGCAGCACCAGGCGGCCGCGGGCATCGAAGCACTCGCGGCGGTCGCAGGTCCAGTCGTCGCCGTGGCGGCACTGCCCGGCTGGCCTTCGACCCCCTGCAGCGCCAGGAAGGCGGTGCCCTCGCCGAAGCCGCCGCTGCGCTCGCGCTGCGTGGCCAGCAGCGCGGTCTGCGCCGGCTCGCCGCGGCGGCGCCGGGTGCAGGGCGGTGCGCACGGTGGCGCGGTCGCCGCGGCCCGCCCCCAGCGTCCATTCGGCGATGCCGACCACGCGCAGCGCCAGCGCGCGCGGGCCCTCGTTCGAGAGCTGCAGCCACACCTGCTTGACGGCGCTCAGCGGGTCCACGCACCACGACACGCGCACCACCAGGTCGCCCCGGCGGTGCGTGAGGGTGGTGTGACCCTGGCCATGCGTCACGCGGTAGCGCACACCCTCGGCCCCCCAGGCCGAAGGCGCCACGCTCCAGGCCTGGCGCGTCTTCAGGTCCTGCAGCAGGAACCACTCCGACGGCGGATCGGCGACCGGGTCGTTCGACCAGGCGGTGAGCTGGTTCAGCCGGCTGTTGACGGCCCAGGTGCCGCCGCCGCCGGCTTCGGTGACGTGGCTGCCGAAGTCGCGGTTGGCCAGCACGTTGAGCCACGGCCGGATCGGGCGCTGGCCGCACCGACCTCGACCTGAAAATCGCCGCTCGCGGTGTCGAAGGCGCCCTGCGGCGGCGGCCCGCTGACGACGGGGTGACCCGATCCGCCCACCGCGGTGGTCGACGTGCCTTCGCGCTGGACGAGCGCCTGCTCGTGCTGCTCGGCCCAGGCCTGCAGGTGGCGCGCCAGCGGCCGGCCGTCGCCCATCAGGCGCACGCGCGCCAGGGCCTGCAGCGTGCTCAGCTCGTCGGCCATCAGCTCGTCGGCCCGCAGCACGTGCAGCTGCGTCGTGCCCGGCGTCGGCCAGGCCGCAGCAGGCCGCGCTGGTAGGAAGACGGCTCGGCGTCGACCACCACCAGGTCGCAGGCCACGCCGCCCCAGGCCCACAGGCGCAGGGCCTGCGCCAGCGTGCGCAGCAGCCCCAGCGCATGCGGTGCGCGTCCGTCACCAGCACGATGGGCCGGTCGCCCGAGAGGCCGAAGCGCCACAGCAGCCGCCGGTCGCAGGCATCGGCGGGGCTGCCGGGCGCGGCGGGCAGCGTGGCGGGTGCGCGTGTCAGGTTCAGCAGCACCGCCGTGGTCAGCGTCTGCGCGGCCCACAGGCTCTCGGGCGTGATGCGCAGCGCGCGCAGCCGGATGCCGGTGAGCGTGGCCGACATCAGCGAGGCGCGCTGCACATGGCCGCGCTGGCGGTATTTGTCGACGATGGCGTGCAGCTGGCCGGCGTCCTCGGAGGCCGCGGTGGCGAAGGTCAGCACGGCCTTGGCGCCCGGCGCCAGCCGCAGCCGCGCGGCCAGCACGCACACCGGGTCGAGGCTGGTGTCGAGCACGGCATCCGCCGGCGGCGCCGGGTCGAGCGAGCCCTGCGGCGGGCCGTCGCCGCGGTTGCGTCCGCACCAGCGCTGGCGGTCGGTCTGCACGCACAGGTCGAATGCAGCCGGCTGGCCGTCGAGCTCGCTCTCGGCCACGAAGTGCGCCAGCCGCAGCGCCGGCTCGCTGGGCAGGCGTGGCGTGCGCGCGAAGATCAGCGCTGGCGGGTCGGCCCGCCATTCGGCGCGCACGAAGAGGTTCATGAACGCCGGGTGCGATTCGTCGGCGCGGTGATCGGCCAGCGTCACCTCGAAGGCCGAGGCCAGCTCCAGCTGCAGTGCGTCGGCGCCCAGGTTGCGCAGCTCGACCTGGCGGAATTCGATGTCGTCCTCGGGGCTGACCCAGACCGTGGTGCGCGCGCGCAGCGTCGGCCAGTCGGCGCTGAAGCACACGCGGTCGGCGTGGAAGCTGGCGTGGTAGTCGGCCACCGGGTCGGGCGCCGGGTGCTGGGTGAGCGACACCGCGGGGCCGGCGGCTGCGCCGCCATCCGCCGCCTGCCCGCGCAGGTAGAAGAAGCTGCCGTGCGCGTCGCGCAGCGCATCGTCGCGCCAGCGGGTGATGCCGAGCCCGCTCCATCGGCTCCAGCCGGCGCCATTGGCGCGCAAAGCCACGCTGTACCGGCCGTTGGACAGCAACTGCGTGGGTTCGACCGCGGTGCCGCCGGGGGCCAGTTCGCGCAGCAGCGCCGGCGCACGGCGGGCGAGCGCCTTCGGCGGCGGGCCGGCGGCCGGTTCATGCAACGTCGATACCTCGCGCGGCGCGCTTTCGTGCAGCAGCGAGGCCACGGCCTCGAGGTGCGGGTCGGCCATGCCCCAGCGCTGCGCCAGGCCGTCCCGCAGCACGTTGAGCAGGGCCACCAGGGTCATGCCCTGGTGGTGCGCCATGAAGGTGGCCACCGGCGTGCAGGCCCCGCCGTCGAGGCGCCGGCCGGGCGAGAAGTCGAGCGCCTCGATGAAGCCGTAGGCGCCGCGCGCGCCCAAGGTCTGCAGCGCACGGAAGTTGTCGCTGGCCAGCGCCGGCGCCAGCGGCGCCGCCAGTGCGGTGGCATAGGGCGCCACCACCAGTTCGTCGGCCGGCGTGCGGCGCAGTGCCAGCCGGGGCACGCCCTGCGGCGCGTACTGGTAGGCCAGCGTGTGGTCGGCGGCGGCATAGGCCGATTCGGAGATGCCCCAGGGCACGAGCTGGGTGCGCGCGAAGGCGATCTGCTCGCGCAGCGCCGCGCAGCCGGCCTCGTGCAGCACGCTGCCGGGAGGCTCGTCGAGCACCAGCGCGGGCATCAGGTATTCGAACATCGAGCCCGACCACGAACGCAGGCCCACGCGCGTGCCGACGGCATAGAACAGGCGGCCCAGCGCCGACCAATGGGCCACCGGCACGTCGCCCTTGGCGATTGCCAGCAGGCTGGTCAGCCTCGACTCCGAGGCCAGCAGGTCGTAGAAGCCCGCGTCGAGGGTCTGCTCGGCCACGCGCCAGCCGATGTGCAGCAGCCGGCGCTTGCGGTGGTAGTGGAAGGCGAAGTCGGGCTGCCAGGCCAGCGTCTGGCAGCGCTGCGCCAGCGCGCGCAGGCGCGGCGCGGCGGCGGCTTCCGCCGACAGGCGCGCACGCGCCAGGCAGGCCTGCGCCAGCGCCAGCAGGTGGCCGCTGAGGTTGCCGCTGTCCACCGTGGACACGTAGCGCGGCAGCAGCGGCGCCAGCGTCTGCGTGTCGTACCAGTTGAGCAGGTGGCCGTGGTGGCGCTCCAGCCGGTCGACCGTGGCCAGCGTGGCTTCCAGCCGGGCAAGCATGTCGGCGGTGGCGATCCAGTTGAATTCGCGTGCGCAGGCGACGCCCAGCAGGTACAGGCCGATGTTGGTCGGCGAGGTGCGGTGCGCCAGCATCTCGTGCGGCAGCATCTGCAGGTTGTCCGGCGGCAGGTGGTGGTCGGCCGGGCCGATGCAGCGCTCGAACAGCCGCCAGGTGTCGTGCGCGATGCCGTCCAGCAGCACGCGGTCGGCGTCCGTCAGCGCGGCGCTGCGCGGCGGCCGGGCAGGGCGGCTGACGAGCCAGGTCCACAGCGGTGAGGCCGCCCACAGCAGGCCCAGCCCCAGCGCCAGCGCCGGTTTCGGCGTGCCGGCGGCCAGCACCGCGCCCGTCAGCACCACGGCCAGCGCCGGCTCGGCGCGGTGGCGGCGCCACACGCCGGCGAGGTCGGTGCGCGCACCGGCCTGCGCGGCGGCCGCGGTCGTCCATTGCAGCAGGTGGCGGTGGCTGACCAGCAGCCGGTACAGCGCCCGGCCGATGGCGCCCAGCGCCTGCCGCGCCTGCTGCAGCAGCTGCGCCAGGTGCCAGGCCGTGGCCAGCCCCGTGCGCCCCAGGTCGGCCAGCGCCAGGCGGTAGAAATGGCGCTTGGCGAGGTCGTCGCGGCTGGGGGCGAGCCCGGCCACCGCGCCCATCAGCGGGCCGGCGCCATAGGCCGCGGCCACCAGCGCCAGCGCCACCACGGGCGACACTGCCAGGCCCAGCAGCGCCAGCAGCAGCAGCGCCAGCGAGGCCGGCGCCACCAGCGAGCGCCGCAGGTTGTCGAACATCTTCCAGCGGTGCACGGCGCGCAGCGGCCAGCGCCCGGGCTGCAGCAGGAAGGGCAGCAGCTGCCAGTCACCGCGCATCCAGCGCTGCACGCGCGAGGCCGCCACGTCGGCATGGAAGGGCGCATCCTCGATCAGCGTGAGGTCGCTGACGGCGGCGCAGCGTGCGATCGCGCCTTCCAGCAGGTCGTGGCTGAGCACGCGGTTCTCGGGCAGGCGCGCATTCAGCACCGCGTGCACGGCCTGCACGTGCAGCAGGCCCTTGCCGGTGAAGCTGCCCTCGCCGAACAGGTCCTGGTAGACCTCGGAGCTGGCGGCGCTGTAGGGGTCGATGCCGCATTGCCCGGCGAACAGCCGGTGAAAGGGCGTGACCTCGGCCGGCGCCGGCAGCGGCGTGGCCAGCCGCGGCTGCAGGATGCCGTAGCCGCCGACCACGCGGCGCCCGTCGGCGTCGAGCTGCGGCTGGTTGTCGGGGTGGGCGGCCACGCCGACCAGCGCGTGCAGCCGCCCCGGCGGCAGCTGGGTGTCGCTGTCGAGCGTGAGCACGTAGCGCGTGCCGGCGGCCGGGCGCGAGAGCTCGCCCAGGTCCAGGAAGGCATCGTCGGCGCCGCTGGCCAGCGCCGCGATCAGCTCTTCGAGCTTGCCGCGCTTGCGCTCCCAGCCGATCCAGCGCTGCTCGCTGTCGCTGAAGCGGCGCGGCCGGTGCAGCAGCAGGAAGCGCGGCGGGTCGCCGGGCAGCACCGGATGACGGCGGTTGAGGTGGCGGATCAGCGCATGCGTGCGCGCCAGCAGATCGGCATCACCGGCGGTCTGCTCGGCGTCGGCGTCGGCCCAGTCGCTGAGCAGCGCAAACTGCGCGTGGCGTTCGGGGTTGGCCAGGTGGTGCAGCAGCAGGCGGTGCACCAGGGCCGCGGTGCCCGCCTGGCCGGTAAGCATGCAGGGCATGACGACGAGCACGCGGTGCGCGGCCGGGATGCCCCCGGCCAGCGCCAGCCGCGGCAGCCGCTCGGGCCGCACCGATTCGCTGATGAGCCGGTTGACCAGCGCCACCACGGCCTCGGAAGCCGGCAACAGCATCAGCGTGGCGACCAGCGCCGTCCAGCCGGGCCCTGCGGGCCAGCCGCTGGCCGCAGGCGCCAGCAGCGCAGCCACCAGCCCGACGCTGGCGCTGGCGATCGCCAGCAGGTAGGTGGGCAGCACCAGGCGCGGCCACAGCCGCCACCGGCCGCGGCCGCACCCTCGTGCAGCCCCAGGCCCTGCAGCAGCGCTGGGCGGCCCGGGCCCCGCAGCCAGTGGCTGGCCAGGGCGCTGCGGCCGGTGCCGCCGTCGTGCAGGTGCTGCAGCAGGGCCTGCGCCACCGCGACCTCGCTGCGACCGCTGCGCCGCGCCAGCCGTTCGATGGCATGCAGCGTGTGGCCGCGGGTGATGGCGTCCTCGGCCTCGAAGACCGGTGACGACAGCAGCACGCGCATCAGGCGGCTGGCCTGCGCGACGACGACCGGCCAGTCGGCATCGCCGATGGCGCGCAGCGAGGTCAGCGCGTTGCTGACGCTCAGGTTGTCGGCCGCCTGGTCGGCATATTGCCGGATCTGCGCGCTGGCCGGGTCGGGCAGGCGCTCGTGCAGCCAGGCGTGCACGTCGACATGCCCGGCCAGGCGGCGGTCCTGCAGGCGCTGCGACATCTGCACCAGGAAGGGCTGGGCGACGCCGCGCCGCTCGAGCAGCGCCAGCACGCCGTCGAGCTGCGGCGGCGCGAAGTCCTCGAGGCGGTCGCAGCAGCGGTGGGCCACTTCGCGCGCCGCCTTGTTGGCGGCCACGCGCTCGGCCAGCCGGCGCAGGTTCTCGATCAGCACCACGCGCAGCGTGGTCGGCAGCGCCCACACCTCGCGCTGGGTCAGTTCGCGCACGTCCTGGTAGGCGTCGAGGAAGGCGCAAAGCAGGTCTTCGTCGAAGGCGCCATCGGTATGTGCCACGAAGGCCCAGGCGACGCCGTAGATGCGCGGCAGCCCGGCCAGCGGCGGCTGGCGCAGCAGCGGCAGGTCGCGGTAGTAGCTGCGCGGCAGGCCCTCGCGGATGGCCTGCAGCTGCTGCTCGACGAGGTGGAAGTTGTCCAGCAGCCACTCGGCTGCCGGGCTCACGTCGTAGCCGCCGCTGGCCTGGATGCCGATGTAGCGGTGCGCCTGCGCCAGCATGCGGATGTTGCTGCGCAGGCGCGGAAAGAAGGTGGCGGCCCAGGGCCTGGCGCGGTGACCGACATCGTGCGTCGCGGCCAGGCTGCGGCCGTGCTGCGCGAAGCGCTGCGCGCCGAAGAGCTCGGCGCGGATCGGCGCCTGCACCGGGCCGCTGGCGGCGTCGAGGATGTCGCACAGCTCGCGCGACGCCCCGGGCACCCGATGCACGAGCCGGGTACCCACCATCCGCTACGTGGCCAGCATGCCGAGGCCGATCACCAGCAGGGCCAGCGCCAGTGTCGTCACGAACCGCGAGGCGACATGGCGGTGCAAGGCCTGCGCGCCGCAGCCGACGCTGAAGAGTCCCCCGCCGCCGAGCCGGCACGCCTGCAGGTGTTCACCCAGCGTCGACAATTCGTGCGCCGATGCGGCCTGCATGTCGCCGAACGACGAGGTGCGCCACCAGGCGCCGCTGGCGGCGGGGGCGACGGCAGGCGCGCGCTCAATGGCGATCACGGCTTGGTGTCGAGCCGTTCGCCGGCGGTCTGGGTCGGCGTCTCGCGGCTGCAGCCGGTCAGCGCCAGCGCGCCAAGCACGCCGACCAGCAGCACCGCCGCGGTCAGGGCATGGCGGGTCTTGATGAGCCTGGCGGCCCGGTGCGGGCCGCTGATCGCGGCTGCATGCGGCCCCGGCCGCGCATGGCCCGGGTATCGATCGTGCTGCAGCAGCGTCGTCGGGTCACCGCGTGCGCCGGTGGATCGGATGGTCATGATGTTTGCCTGAGCCTGTCGTCTTGTGATGTGAAGGGTCACCGCCTGGGGCCGCGCATTGCCGGCGGCCGCAGGCCTTTTCCCTGATTTGTCCTTGTAGGCGACCGACGCGCGCCGGTCTGTGCGCTGCCGAACGGTCGGCCGGCGGGTCAGCCCACCGCGCCGAAGAGCGCGCCCGCGCCGGCGGTGATGGCCATCGCCAGCGCACCCCAGAACGTGACGCGCCAGGCGCCGGCCAGCACCGGGGCGCCGCCGCTGTGTGCCGCCACGGCGCCCAGCGCCGCCAGGAAGGCCAGCGACAGCCCCGATACCCACGCGATCAGCGCGGCCCCGGGCACCAGTGCCGCCACCGCCAGCGGCAGCGCGGCACCCACCGCGAAGCTGCCCTCCGACGCCAGCGCCGCCTGCAGCGGCCGCGCGCTCATCGTCTCGGAGATGCCGAGCTCGTCGCGGGCGTGGGCGCCGAGCGCGTCGTGCGCCATCAGCTGTTCGGCCACCTCGGTGGCCAGCTCGGCCTTCAGGCCGCGGCCGACATAGATCGCCGTCAGTTCGCGCCGTTCGGCGGCAGGGTCGGTTTCGAGTTCGACGCGTTCGCGCGCCAGGTCGGCCTTCTCGGTGTCGGACTGCGAATGCACCGAGACATATTCGCCGGCGGCCATCGACATTGCGCCCGCCACCAGGCCGGCCACGCCGGTCATCAGCACGTTGCCATGCCCGGCGCTGGCTGCCGCCACGCCCAGCAGCAGGCTGGCCGTGGAGACGATGCCGTCGTTGGCGCCCAGCACGGCGGCGCGCAGCCAGCCGACGCGGTCGGTGCGATGTCGTTCGGCGTGGCGGCGCAGGCTGACCATCAGGGCCTTCGGCTCAGCGCGCAGACGATGCCCGCCAGCAGCGCGCCGGCGGCGGCTGCGATCAGCGTGGCCTTGAGAGGATCGGCGTGGATAGAGGCCACCGTGCGGTCGGAGGCATGGCGTGCCTGCAGGGTGAGCTGCTGCCTGGTCGCATCGACGGCGTCCAGGCTGCGCTCGGCGAGCGTGCGGTCGTGGGGCTTGAGGAAGGACATGGCAACTCCCGGAGGTATCAGGGTTCGTTCTCAGCGCTTGCGCAGGGCGCCGAACAGGAAGCTGGCCACGGCCAGCACCAGAAAGACCACGAACAGGATCTTGGCGATGCCCGCGGCGCTGGCGGCGATGCCGCCGAAGCCGAGCACGGCGGCGATGAGTGCGATGACGAGAAAGACGACGGCGTAGTGCAGCATGGCAAGGCTCCTGGCGGTGCGGATGGCGGCCGGGCCGCCAACGCTGAGGCCGCAGCCCAGGCGGCTGCGACCCTGCCAGTGTGGCCCCTGCCGCGGCCGGCCGCGATAGGCCGACCGGCTGCATGGTCGTAGGACAGCGCCGACAGGCACGGCCTACGGGCGACCGTCAGCCGCCGGCGGCTGCAAACCGCCCTTCGATGCACGTGCCCTGGCCGGGCGCCGAGCGCACCGTCAGCGTGCCGCGCTCGGCCTCCACGCGGTAGCGCATGCCGAGCAGCCCGTAGGCCGATGCCAGGCCGGCCTCGGTGTCGAAGCCGACGCCGTCGTCGCGCACCGCGACCTCGACGCCGCCGTCCTGCGCAGCCAGGGTCAGCCAGACCTGCCGCGCCTGCGCGTGGCGGGCGATGTTGGTCAGCGCCTCCTGCACGAGCCGGTAGATCACCAGTTCGGTGCTGGCCGGCAGCGGCGCCGGCGCCAGCGCACGGTGCACCCGCAGGCCCGAGGCGGCCGCAAACTCGTCGGCCAGGATCTCCAGCGTGGCCACCAGGCCCAGGTGCGTCAGCGCCGAGGGTCGCAGGTCCTCGACGATGCGGCGCTCGAGCGCGATGATCTCGTCGAG
>JADJYX010000036.1 GCA_016719535.1 Rubrivivax sp.
CGAGCAGGATGCGCCCCGACGGGATCGCCGCGATGCCCTCGGGCAGCAGGCCGAGCATCGCGCGCGCCACGGTCGATTTGCCCGAGCCCGACTCACCCACCAGCGCCACCGACTCGCCTTCGCGTACCACGATCGACGTGTCCTGCACCGCCACCACATTGCCGCCGCGCGAGCTGTAGGTCACGGTTAGCGCATCGGTCTGCAGCAGGGGTGCCACGCCGCCGCTGTCGGCGCCCGGAGGCGGATTCGCTGTCTGCATCGGCCTTACCTCGTGTTGCGCGGGTTGAGCACCGAGCCGACCGCGTCTTCGAACAGATTGAAGGCCAGCACCGTGACGAAGATTGCCGTGCCGGGAAAGAACGACATCCACCAGGCGTTGAACAGGAAGCGCTGCCCGGTGTTGAGCATGCGGCCCCAGCTCACCAGCTCGGCGCTGCTCAGGCCCAGGAAGGCCAACGAAGCCTCGAGGAGAATCGCCTGACCGACGATCAGCGTGCCCACCGCGAGCACCGGCGCCACTGCGTTGGGGATGACTTCGCCGGCCAGCACGCGCCATTCGCTCACGCCCAGGCAGCGCACCGCATCGACGAACTCGAGCTGCTTGACCCGCATCACCTCGCCGCGCATCACGCGCGCCACCTGCGGCCAGGCGAGCAGCCCCACCACCGCGATGATCTGCGCCAGGCCGGTGCCGGTCATCGCGACGATGACCGCGGCCAGGATGAAGCTGGGGATCACCTGGAAGAACTCGGCGATGCGCATCACCATCGTATCGAACCAGCCGCCGTAGAAGCCGGCGGCCGCGCCGATGAGGATGCCGATCACCGTGGCCATCAGCGCTGCGAAGAAGCCCACGGTGAGCGAGATGCGGGTGCCGTACAGCACGCCGGCCAGCACGCTGCGCCCGAGATCGTCAGTGCCCAGCAGATGCTCGCCGGAAGGCGGCAGCATCGCATCGTTGCTGAGCTTGTACGGATCGATCTGCGGGATCAGGCCGACGCCCAGCGCGATCACCAGCAGCAGCGCGATGAACACGCCCGCGGCCAGGCCGCTGCGGCGCTGCGCCAGGCCGCGCAGGAACTTACGCGCTCCTTGCATGGCTGCTCCGCACGCGGGGATCGAGGTAGGCATACAGCAGATCGGTCAGCATGTTGATGATCACCACCGATACCGCCGCCACCAGAAAGATTCCTTGCAACACCGGATAGTCGCGATTGGTGATCGATGTGATGAACAGGCTGCCGATGCCGGGCCAGGCGAACACCGTCTCCACCAGGATGGCGCCGGTCAGCGAATGGCCGAAGTTGTAGCCGATCACGGTCACCACCGGGATCAGCGCATTGGGCAGCACATGGCGCCACAGGATGGTACGGCGCGACAGGCCCTTGGCCTTGGCGGTGAGCACATAGTCGTGATGCAGCGCCTCGGCCACGCTGGCGCGCGCCACGCGCGACACGATGGCGATGTAGAAGATCATCACGCTGAAGGCGGGCAAGGCCAGGTGCCGGGTCACGTTGAGCACCGCATCCAGGCCGTGCAGCTCCTCGCGCATGCTGCGCATGCCCTGCGCGGGAAACCAGCCCAGATGGATCGCGAACACGATGATCAGCATCTGGCCCAGCCAGAAGATCGGCACCGAATAGCCGAACAGCGAGATCGCGGAGCGCGCTGTCCTGCACGCTGCCGGCGCGCGGCGCGGCCGCCACGCCGAGCATCACCCCGAACACCGCGGCGAAGAACAGCGCGGGCACCATCAGCAGCATGGCCGGCCCGAGCCGGCCGAGGATCAGATCGAGCACCGGCATCCGGTTGGCGAACGAGAAGCCGAGATTGCCTTGCACGAGATTGAGCAGATACAGGCCCAATTGCGTCGCCAGCGGCTGGTCCAGGCCGAAATCGGCGCGCACCTGCTCGGCGTAGCCGGGCGGCACCGGAAAGTCGCCGAGCAGCGCATGCAACGGATCGCCCGGCACCATGTGGATGACGAGGAAGTTCAGCACGAGGATCAGCAGCACGATGATCGCGCCCCAGATCAGCCGAGAGACGATGTAGCGCATCAGCCGGGCTCGCTTGCCTCGGTCTGTCCGGTGACCCGCTGCGCGCCCGAGCAGCGACGTGAACTTCGAGAAATCGTCGAGCCGATCGAGCTGCCACGCCATCTCGACGATGCGCTGCGCGGTCTGCGCACCGACCGCGCCCGCGAGCAGGCCGCTCGCCTTCTCGGCCAGCTCGGCATCGCTCACCGGCGCCTCGGGCGCGCCTTTCGCGAACGGCACGTCGCGCAGACGGCGGCTGCCATCGGTGAATACCACTTCCAGCGACGGATAGTCGTTGGCGCTCAGCACGCGGTCGGCGCGGATCTCGGTGATCGCCATCAGCCGTCGGATCTCGGGGTCGGCGGTGCGCAGCGGCTCGAATTGATCGAGCGTGGCGCGGCCGCTGTCGGCGGTCACCGCCAGGCAATACGGCATGCTGAACTGCGCCTCCAGCAGATTGCGGATGTCGGTGCGCGAGAACTGCCGCTGCGTCTGCTCGTTGCCGTGCACGATCATGGCGGTGATCGATGCCGCCCGCCCGGCGCGGAACCGACGATCTCCAGCGCCGCATCGATGCACGAATGAATCGTGCGGCAGCAGGCGTGGGCTTGATGCCCGAGCGCAGGATGAAAGCCTCGCCCAGCCCGGCACCGCGCGCTCGGGCGTAGCCACGCCGGGCGCATACGTCGGATAGAAGCCGCCCCAGGCCGCGTCGAGAATCTGCCGCGGACCGGTGAGCCCCGCGCGAGCCAGCAGCGCCGCGCTCACGCCGGTCTCGGCGGCCTTGCCCGGGTGGAAGCGTTTGACCAGCGCACCGTCGGCGAGGAAGGCCCAGGTGCCGCCGGTGAAGGTGCCGGCGATTCCCAGCGCATGCGCAAACTCGCGGCACGGCGCGCGCAGCAGCTTGGCCGAGGCCGCCGCTGCGCCATAGCTGCCGCAAGTGCCGGTCGAATGCCAACCGCGCTCGTTGTGCGGCCGGTAGCCGCCGCTGCCTTCGAGCACACGCCCGGCCACATCGTATCCGGCCGCGATCGCCAGCAGCGCCTCGCGACCGCTGATGTGATGGCGCTGCGCCAGCGCGCACACCGCCGGGATCACCACCGCGCCCGAATGGCCGCAGCCGCCGAAGTCGTCGAGCTCCAGCGCATGGGCCGCCGTGCCGTTGATCAGCGCCGCCGCGGCCGGCGCGAGCGTTCCTTCGCGGCCCCACAGCAGCGCATCGCCGTCGCCCGAACCGCCGGCGCGCATGGCCGCCGTCACCGTGTCGACCACCTCGGTGCGGCCGCCGGCCGCGCCGGCGGCCACGGTATCGAGCAGGAAACGCTTGCCCGCGTGGACCACCTCGGCGGGCAGGTCCTCGAAGCGCGCGCCGGCCCAGTAGTGCGCCAGGCGCTCGCTCAGGCTCGCCGCTACTTCATCCACACGCTGCCCCACCATTGCTGATTGGCCGCCTGCCACAAGCCTTGCAGGCGTGCATTGGCCACCGCGAACTGCGGCTGCTGATGCAGGTTGAGCACCGGCAGGTCGCGCGCGAGGATCTCCTGGATCCGGTCGTAGTGCTTCTTGCGCGCCTCCTGCGTATGCGCGTCGCGACCCTCGTCGAACAGCTTGTCGATCTCCGGATTCGAGTATTGCGACACGTTGTTGAAGGTCACGCCCCGCTTGATCGACTCGGACACATAGGTGCGCGCGATGCCCAGCGCCGGATCGCCGAGCGTGGTGTAGGTCTGCAGCGTGGCCTCGAAGTCGTAGTCGCTGTAGACGCGCTTGAGGATCACCGGCCGCTCGGCGCCCTCGAGCACCACTTTCACGCCGACCGCCTGCCAGAAGCGCTGCAGCGCCTGCGCAGCCGGCAGCCACTCGGGCTTGGCCGTCTCGAACAGCAGGCGCATCGTGAAGCGCGTGCCGTCGGGGCCGGGGCGCACGCCCGCGGCGTCGAGCAGCTGGCGCGCCTTGGCCGGATCGTACGGATACATCTTCTGGTAGTTGACCGCCTTGTTGTGCGCCCACAGCCGCGTATCGAACGCGCTGAGCGGCACGCCGCCCAGGCCGTGGTAGACGCGGTCGTGGATGAACTGCCGGTCGACCGCGATCAGCAGCGCCTGCCGCACCTCGCGCTTGCTCAGCGCTTCATGCGGTGTTCAGGATGATGATGTCGCTGCCCGGATAGCTGACCTCCTCCGCCATGAACTGCGGGCTCTTCTGCAGCATCGGCACCGAATTCAGCGGCACATAGTCGGGGACGATGTAGTCGACCTCGCCGGCACGCAGGGCCAGGATGCGGGCCGACGAATCGGGCATGATCTTGATCATCACCCGGTCCAGGTACGGCTCGTTCTTGCGCCAGTAGTTGGTGTTGCGCGCCAGCGCGATATGGCTGCCGCGCACCCACTCGACGATCTTGAACGGCCCGTTGCCCACCGGCGCGGTGAGGATCGCGGGGTTCTTCAGGATGTCGGTGCCGCGCAGCACATGCGCCGGCATGATCGCCGCGTTCTGCTCGCAGGCGAGCGAGAACAGGAACGGGCCGAACGGGCGCTTGAGCTGGATCACCACGGTCTTGGGCGACGGCGTGTCGATGCGCTCGATGAACTTGCCGGCGGTGTTGAAGCGCGGGCCGTACTTGCTGCTCACCTCCTCCAGCGTGAACTTCACGTCTTCCGAGGTCACCGGCTTGCCGTCGTGCCAGGAGGCGTCTTCCAGCTCGAAGCGGTAGGTCAGGCCGTCGGCCGAGATGTTCCAGCTCTTGGCCAGGCTGGGGATGATCTCGAAGCCCTTCTTGAAGCGCACCAGCGCGTCGTACATCAGGCAGCCGGCGGCCACGTCGGGCACCGAGTTGGTCGTGTTCGGGCTCAGGCTCAACGGATCGGTGCCCAGCACCATCACCGCGGTGCCGCCGCGCTTGGGCGTCTGCGCTTGCGCCGACGGCAGCAGCAATGCCGCCGCCAGGCCGGCGGCCATGATCACGCTGCCCGACAGGCTGCGCCAGCGCAGCGCGGCGCCTGGACTGAAAATGCTCATGCGTCGTTCTCCTTGGTAGTCGGATGAGAAAGCGTCATGCCGAAGCCGCCGCGGTGTGGCGCGTCAACGCCAGCGTGCGCAGCATTTCGTTGGTGAGGATCATCAGACCCTCGTCGGCACCGATGCCCGGCTTCGACATCAGGAAGTCGGGCCCGGTGGCCATTGCGATCTGCGCGGTGATACGAGCGGAGATGTCGGTCTCGTTCGCGGTGCCGCCCAGGCAGCAGCCCATGCCGCGCTCCTTGCAGTACAGCACGGCCTCGATGCTGTTGTTGATGCCGCCCAGATCGGGCGTCTTGATCTGCACATAGTCGCAAGGCTTGGCATCGGCGAAGACGCGGATGTCCTCCAGCGTATTGCACCATTCGTCGGCGATCAGTCCGATGCGCGTGCCGCGCGCCTGCAACGCAGCCTTCAGGCGGCCGAGCAGCTCGATCTGTCCGGCACGGTCATCGGCGATCACCGGCGTCTCGATCAGCAGCTCGAACGGCGCCACCGCCTCGGCGAGCTGCTGCATGTAGCGCGCCAGCCGGTCCATGTCGTTGCCGAACAGATCGCCGAGCGTGCCGTAGACATCCAGATGGATGCGCGGCTTGTAGTCGGGCGCGCCGACCTCGCGGATGCGCTGCGCGATCGAGCGCGCGTACTGCGTCAGGCCACTGCCTTCGGGCCCGAGATCCTGCGCCTGCGTGAACGAGGCATGCGGCAGCAGCGCGGCGCGCTTCATGATGACGCGATCGAGCTGCAGCGAATCGCCGCGATGGCACGACGCGAGAATGCCGACCGGCGCGGAGACGATGCGCGAGCCGTACTCGCGTGCGATCACCTGCGCCATCGGCTGCCGGCACGCCAGCGCGGTGGCGCTCAGCAGCGCCTGGGTCAGGCCGTAGCGCAGCGCGGTATGCAGCCGCTTGCCGCCGAAGGCCATGCGATCGATCTCCTGCGCATTGGCACGGAACGCATCGACGTTGCGGCCGACCAGCCACGAACGGATCTCCGACTCAGCAGCGGCAGACGCTGCGCCGGCACGAACAGCGGATCGCGGCCGGCCAGACCGGAGAAGATCACGTCGGCGCATTCGCCGATCGCGAGGCTGCCGTCTTCGAGCAGCAGCATCACCGAAACGATGGCGCCCGGCTGCACGATCGCGGTATAGCCCGGCGTCAACGGCTCGCCTTCGACGAAGGAGCCGCTGGCCTTGCGGCCGGCCTTGACCGCTTTCAGGTCCTTGTTGAAGTAGCCGGATCGGCCTTCGGCATAGACGACGTCCTGGATCTTCATGGGATTTCTCGTGAAAATGGAGCTGCACAACGGCGAACGCGGCCGGTCGCGGAGACGCCGGTGCCGCCGGGCGACATGACGAGGCGTCATATTAGCTGCAACGCGCGCAACTGCGGCGTGGCCTGCCGGGCCGCCTGCCCGATCTCGCCGGCAGGGCGCATAGGAATTTCAAACGGTCTGGTCTGTGAAAAGCCTGGAAAGCCCGACTCAGCCCTGGGTGGGCAGCCGATGCCTGCCTGGATGGCTTGAACCGGCGCCTGGGCCGTTGCCTTGTCTGGATTCGGCCCGCCCTGACGGCTCGCCTCGCGCTCGTTGGGCCTTGATCTCGGGGTTGACCCTGTGTTTTCCGCCATCCAGTCCGCACGCGGGCGCAGCGCCACCGGCCACTGGCGCCAGGCTGCGCAGCCCTTGTGATGTGTACGGTGTCCGGGACGGTCGACGCGGCTCAGGCGGCTTCAGTCTTGCCGCGCCTCGCGCGCTCGGCCTCTGGGCGGCGGCTGCGGATCCAGTCCCAGGTGGGTCAGGATCTTCTCGATCACCGGTCGCTCCAGGATGGCCGCGATGATCTTGAGCTCCCGGCGCCGCAGTTGGGGCAGTGCTGCATGTCGATGTCGAACACGCGCTTGAGTAGCCGCGCCCAAGCAATTCGGTGCGGTCGGTCCGGCCGGTCCGGGTTAGTCTCGGTCTGGACCACGCATTCGCTGGCGGCAACGGCTGCGGTGGCCCGTTCCTCCACCTCGGCCCCTGCGGCACCACCAGGGACCGCAGCTTGGCGTTGGGCGCCAGCACGCCGTGGAACCTGATGAGATGCAGACGCGGCCGGGGAACCAGCGCCGCAAGCCGCTGCATGAACTCCAGCGGGCTCAAGACCAGATGCGTCGTGCCGTCGCGCCACGGTGTCTTCAGCTTCAGCTCGACCTGCCCGGCGGCATTGACCCGCACCCGTTCGTCGGAAAGCGCCGGCCGGGTGATGTAGCGGCACAGCTGCTCCAGCCGCTTGCGGTCATGGGCTTCGACCCGCACCGCGGCGTGCAGGCTGAATCCGTCGATGTCGGCGCACAGCGGCTGGCGGGCCGAGTCCTCGCGCGGCATCGCGCCTCTCAGGGTCAGCACCTTCTGCCCGGCGCGCGGCCCGAAGGCGATTCGGTAGGTGATGGCCGCGGCCTGCAGCGGCCGCAGCGTGCGCGCCTCCTCGCCGTCGGCATCCGGCTCGGCCAGCCAGGTCTGGCCCATGTCTTCGACCAGCACGCCCCGGCGCGTGAGCATCTTCATCAGCCGGGCGATGACGGTCTGCAGCAGCGCGTGCAGCTCGTCGTCGGTGGGCGGTGAGCGTCTGGGCATCCCATCTTGAACCGGGTCAGTAGCCCGGCCAGTCTCGTGTCCACGACAACTCTGTCATGGACACGATGGAACACTCGACACGCAAGAAGGTGCGCCAGCATCCACCCGCGCTGAGGCAACAGGTGCTGACGGAATGCGAGCAGCCCGGTGCATCGGTGGCCAGGGTGGCGCAGTCGCACGGTCTGAACGCGAACATGGTGCATGCCTGGCGCCGGCAGGAACGGGTTGCAGCGGCTTCACAGGACGCGAACGCTGTGGCGCCAGCCCCGCAGTTCATCGCGCTGCCGCTGCCACCGAGCACGGCCGGCGTGCTGCCGGACATCCGCATCGAGCTGCGCCGTGGCGCGACCACCGTGAGCATCATCTGGCCCGGCCAGGCCGCCAGCGAGTGCGGGGCTTGGCTGCGGGAGTGGCTGCGTTGATCCGTATCGACACACTGTGGTTGTGCACCCAGCCGCAGGACATGCGTGCCGGTGCCGACCG
>JADJYX010000037.1 GCA_016719535.1 Rubrivivax sp.
GTCTTCGGCGCGCGGCTTGTCCCAGCCGTCGCCATAGGTGGCCGCACCGAAGTAGCGCAGCATCTCGTGGCGCACCAACGGATGCTGCCAACCGGTGGTGGCCAGGCGCTTGGTCATCGACGGATGGGCCTGGCGGTCGTGCAGCACTTGCAGCAGGCCCTGCACCAGCTCTTGCTGGCGATCACGGCCCAGGGCTTCGATGGCGGCGGCGCACTGCTCGTGCCGGCGGCGCGTCCACTCGGCCAGCCAGCGCGCGCCGCGCTTGTCCTGCTGCCGCGGCTGGCGCCTTCCAGCGCAGCGGGCTGGGTTGCGGCGTCACGCTCGGCGGCACGCTGCTGCACACGCGATGCCTCGGCCGGCATCAGCGCCTTCAGGTACCGGGCGGGGTCGCGCAGCGGGCCCGGGAAGGTGCTGGCGATGCGCCGCTCCAGCGAATCCAGGCCCGCGCGCAGGGCGTCGTCGCCATGGTCCGCGGCCATGGCCTCGGCCACATCGTCGCCCACACCCAGCTGGCGTGCCCGGGCCATCAGGGTCATGTCCACCGGCTGCGGCGGGCGGCCCGCGCCCAGTTCCAGGCTGGCCTGGCGCTTGGGCGCGATGCGGAACTGGATCTCCGAGATGAAGCGCCCATCCTTGTGCTCGACCAGTTCGACGTCGATGTCGGTGATGGCGTTGACCTCGGCAATCGCCGGCTTGAGCGTGTCGCGCTTGAAGATGCGGTACTCCAGCCGCTCGGACTTCTCCGAGGGTGGGTTGCCGCTGAGCACCGGGTACCACCAGCGCCAGGCCTGGCGCGCGGTGCGGCCGATGTCCTTGTAGCGGGTGCAGATCTCGTACAGCGCCACGCCGGCATGCGACCGCAGCTGGCTGATCACTTCCAGCCGCAACCGGGCGAAGACGGTGGGTTCGAGCAGTTCCTGCTTGAGGTTGATGGCGTAGGACCATTCCACCCAGACCTGCCCACGCTCCTTGCTGAGCCTGGCATGGGCCAGCAGGCCACTCACGTTCCAGTTGCTGCCCTCGCCTGTCGTCGGCGACTGCCATTCAACGGTGGTGGACACCATGGCCCGCAGGTGCTTCTTGATCAGGCCGATGTCATGGCTGTCGAAGTCCAGACCCTTGATGACGGCCTCGAGCGGCGCGCGGAAGACATCCTTCTCCAGACCCTGTTCCTGCGCCTGGTACAGCAGCACGTTGTAGCTCTTGCGCCCCAGTGTGGTGATGCGGGCCGACTTCGGGATGATGGCCAGCGTGTTAACGGCCTTCTTCAGCAGCGCGCGTCTTCGGCCAGCACGACCATCGCCTGCACCGCGGCGCCGCGACGTGCGGATCGGCGCCGCGCTGGCGCGGCGGGCGTTCACGGCTCGGCGTGCGAGGCTGCCTGAACTGACTAAACGATAGGTGAGTGGCTGTTTCACCTGACGCGGGTGGTGTCGACGCTCCTGAAAAGTCTCACGTGAGACCGGGGCTGCACGCGACCGGTGCACGCCCGGTGTGGGACGCCTGTTCTGGAGAGTTTTCGGGATGTTCTGCGCCGGCGAGCTGGCCGTGCGCTGCGGCGACCGTACCCGACAGGGGGTGCAGACCGGCGGGCGAAATCAAAACCGGCCGATCACGCCGCTGCAGCGCTGGACGGGCGGAGTGCCGGGGCATCTCCCGAAAACTCTCACCTGAACAGCGACATCGCGTCCCGAGATCCCGAATCCACGCACCTGAGGCCCCGAAGATGCTCCATCCGATCCCGCATCGCATCACGCGCGTCCCGAAAACTCTCCGCAGAGTCCCGCATCCACTCACCTAAGTACTGCAAGTTGTTGATTGGAAGGATTTTTCGGCATGTAAAGGAGTTAAAGGGGTTCAGAAGAATTTCTGAACCTCTGAAAGCAGGCAACCGGCTCGTCTGAGAAGAAAGGCAAGAAACAGTGCAACAGCCAGGCTTGACGGAAATCGCGAAGGTTCCACCGGAAAATCGTAAAGCTCGGCGATAAACTCGGCTTCCGGAGAAAGCCATGACGAACAAGATCCTTCACCAGACCAAGCCGATCAATCTGGCAGACATTGCCCAGCAGGCCGAGCGCGCCATGGCGATGATGGAGCAGATCCGCGCTGCGATGCTGGCGCCCTCGGCGCGCAAGACACCCCCCACTTTCAACCTGTCGCAGCTGGCCGCGGCTCTGGACGTGGAGAAGGGCTCCATCTCCCACCGCATGACCAAGGGAGACCTGCCGGCCGGCCGATTGAATGCCAAGGGCAGCCGGCGCGAATTCACGCTGGCGGAGGTGCGGACCTGGGCGCGCGACTACCGCAAGGACAAGCTGCGCCCGCCAGGCGCCGAGGCCGTGACCATCAGCATCGGCAACTTCAAGGGGGGGGTGTCCAAGACCACCACCGCTGTCACGCTGGCGCAGGGCTTGTCGCTGCTGGGCCACCGGGTGCTGGTGATCGACACCGACCCGCAGGGGTCGCTGACGACGCTGTTCGGCATCTTGCCGGACACCGAGATCGACGAGCGGGACACCATCCTGCCGCTGGCCATGGGCGTCGAGACGTCGATCCGCTACGCGATCCGGCCGACCTACTGGGATGGCATTGATCTGGTCGGGGCCGCGCCCGTGCTCTTCGGGGCTGAATTTGCACTGCCGGCTCGGCAGACGCAGGAACCCGGCTTCGAGTTCTGGCGGGTGCTGGACCTGGGCATTGACGATGTGCGCAGCGAGTATGACGTGATCGTCATCGACACCCCCCCTGCCCTGTCCTACACCACGATCAATGCCTTCATGGCGTCAGACTGCATCATCATGCCGCTGCCGCCCAATGCGCTTGACTCTGCGTCGGCGTCGCAGTTCTGGAGCCTCTTCTCCGACCTGGCCAACGAGTTGCTGACGCGCCGGGGCCTCGACAAGACCTTCGATTTCATTCACGTGCTGCTCGCTCGCGTGGACTCCGCGGACGCTGCCAGCAACGTTGTGCGGCAGTGGATCGGGCAGACCTACGCCGAGAAGGTGCTGCCGGTGGAGATTCCGAAGACCGCTGTCACAGGCGTGACCAGCGCCGAGTTCGGTACGGTCTATGACGTTTCGAAGTACGACGGCAGCGCGCGAACCTTCAAGCGCGCACGGGATGCCTACGACAGCTTTGTCGGCCACATCGATGGGTCGGTGCGTGCCGTCTGGGCGCGCCAGATCGAGGCGTTGAACGGTTCAACACCCGCCAGCAAGGAGACTCCGCGATGAGCAAGAAGCTCGCGGCCAAGGCCAGCCTGATCCAGTTGCCGCCCCCTCCCCGCTGAGCCGGTGCGAAGGGCCCAGGCACCGCCAGCCCCACACCGCCGGCAAGCGCCCCGCAGGCGAACCCGACGCCCCGGCTCGGCGGGCGGCGGGCGTCGGGCGCGTGCGGCCAAGCGGACCCGGCTCGATGGCGATGTTCATGGCATCGCAGTCTGCCGCCATCAAGGACGCCGAGGAACTGCGCCTCAAGCTCAAGGCCTTCGACGGCGCCCTGCCCGTCCTGACGCTGGACCCGCGGGCCATCCGCGGGTCGCGCTGGGCCAATCGGCATGAAGACGCGTTCTCCGATGCCGACTTCCAGGCGCTGAAGGACGACATCGCCTCGGCCGGCAGCAATGTGCAGCCGGTCTGCGTGCGCCGCCTGGCGCTGGGCGCGCCCGGGGTGTTGAACGGTTCAACACCTGAACCCGGCGCCGAGTTGGTTACGAACTGGTCTTCGGACACCGCAGGCATCGGGCTTGTTTGGAGCTGGGGCTGCCGGTGCAGGCGATGGTGGTGGACATGTACGACCAGCAGCTGTTCGAGGCCATGGAGCGGGAGAACCGCGCACGAAAGAACCTCAGCGCGTGGGAACAGGGAACCATGTACCGGAGGGCGCTGGACGAGGGGCTGTACCCGTCTCAGCGCCGACTTGCGGAGTCGCTCGGTGTCGACATCTCGCTGGTGTCCAGAGTCTGTCGCTCGCGCGCTTGCCTGACGCCGTTGTGGGCGCCTTCGCCAGCCCGCTGGAGATTCAGTTCCGATGGGCCCAGCCGCTGGCTGAAGCACTGCAGAAAGACCCCGACGGAGTGCTGGCCCGGGCGGCGAGCCTGAGAGCGGCTGGCGTCGTCTGCCAGGGGCTCAAGTACTGGAGACCTGATCGGCGGCGCCGAGGCCGGCGCATTGAACTGTTCACACGCCTGCCGGCCGAGAGGCTGATCCAGGGGCACGGCGGGGCGGAAGGCCACACTGGTGCGTGATGGGTGGGACGGGTCGTCCTCAAATTCCGCGCAGGTGTCGCCGGAGGCGGCAGAGAACGAAGTCGCCACCTTCCTCGAGAAAGCTGATCAGCCGGCTGACCAGGGGGCGAGGCCTGCGCGCGTTCAGGCGTCAGCCGCTGCGCGGCGGAAACGCCGCCTGCATTGCCCGGTGCCGCCGACCCTTCTCGGCCCTCACGTAGATCGAGGTCGTGGCCAGGCTCTCGTGCCCGAGATTGGCCTGCAGCACGTCCTGCGGCACGCCGCGCGCCGCCGAGTGCGAGCCGTAGGTGTGACGTAGCCAGTGCGTCGACGCCTGCCGGATCCGTTCCGCGGCGCGCCGGTCCCGCGCCCAGATATTCGCTGCGCACCGCTCGAAGGCATCCACCAAGACGTCGTAGATCCGCGCCGGCGTCAGGGCGCCTCCATGCTCAGCTTGGCGATCAGGGGCGTCTCGGGGTCGTTCTCGAATATCTCGGTACGCAGCCCACGAATATCCAGGTAGACCCGCAGCGCGTCCACCGCCGCATCGGGCAGCGGCACCTCGCGCCACTTGTTGCGCTTGCCCAGGACCATGATCGACCAGGCCCACTCGCCGTCGTCGAGCTGCTCGTGGCGCAGCCAGCCCAGCTTGGCCGCCGACAGCTCCGCCAACCGCATGCCCGTCATGTAGGCGAAGTCGAGCATGAACCTGCAGCCGGTGCAGGGCAGGGGAGGGCGCGCGCGCCAGTTCCTCACCAAGCCAGGCTTGGACCAGATCCCACTGTTTCTGCGACAAGGCCCGCAGCTGCGGCATCGACGGCACGTCCGGCCGTGTCGGCACGTCGTCCCAGGGGTTCGAATCCAGGTAATGGCGGCGCACCAGCCACTCGCACAGCGAACGCACGATGGTCATCGCAGCAGCCTGGGACCCAGGCGCCAGCGGTCCCTCGAACGGGCGCCACGCTTCCGACCAGCGCTGCGCGTTGCGCGGCCCGGTCCACTCGGGCCCCGGCGCAGCCAGGAAATCCCGATACGCCACGCAGTCGTCCCCGTCCAACGACGAAAGCGCCTTGCGCCGTTCCATCACCGCCCACAGCAGGAAGCGTTCGGCCTCCTTGCGGTAGGCGCGCCAGGTGTGGCTGCCCGGGACTCGCAGACGCAGCCAGGCCTGGACTGCCTCGTAGTCGTTGGCGGCCGACCTTGCACCGGGCCGCGGCGCGGTTCGTGCCCTGGGAGCCATCCCGCTCGGACGGTGGCCTGAACCGCTCCAGCGGCACGATGCCGATGCGTGGAGGCGGGGTCAGCGCGGTGGTGTCGATCTGCGACAACGGCACCAGGGCAGGCGAGGGCAGGGCGCCCAGCGTGCCCTCGTGCTCGCGCAGCCAGCGCACGATGCGCCGCGCGCCTTCGGGGCCGACCTTGGGGATGCCGCGGTGCCAGTTGAAGCCCTTCGTCCTGATCCAGAAAACCAGTTCTTCCAGCTTCAGGATGCCGACCACGGACAAGCGCCGGGCGACCCGCTCGTCCAGCCAGGCCGCCACCGGGTCGGCGGGGGTCGGCGCGCGCGCGCCGACGCGCTCGAGCCATTGAATGGCCTGGACCAGGCGCTCGCGCAGGCGCTGCCGCCGGCGGGCCGCGCTGCGCGAGTCGGTCTGGCCGAACTGCTGCTGGTAGAGCCCGATCAGCTCGGCCTCGGTGTAGTAGTCGGCGGGCTGCTGCGCGGCGAACTCGTCCAGCGTCGGCGCCCTGGTGCCCTTGTCAGGGATGGCTTCCGGGTCGCGCCGCAGCAGGGCGGCGACCTCGGGCTGGCCGTGGGCGCGGGCCAGGCTGGCGCAGTTGGTCGAGCAGCCGCTGCAGTTCGCCGCGCGCGCGCCGGGCATCGGCCGCGCCGTCGACGTACAGGTAGCGGTTCCAAGAGGCCGCCAGGTCCAGGCCCTCGGCCCAGCTGCGCACGAAGGCCATCTGAGGGCCGCCGAGCTGGCGCAGGGCAGGGTGGTTGGCCGGTTTGGCTGCGGCCATGGGTGTTGCCAGCGGTGTGCCCGACCCGGCAGGGGCTGCATGCGGCGGCGCAAGTGCTTGTCAGACAAAGACATTTGCTGAGTATGCCGGATGGCATTGGTCTTTGGAGGTCTAAAACAGCTGACTTGATAATAAGGATTATCAAGGTAAATGGCAGTCTGGAAGGGCAGGACAGGCGGCCGGAGCAGGGCGCCAGCGTCTTGGGCGAAGCGCCTGTCGATGTGGTGTTTCACCTGGCCAGCCTGCCAGGCGGCGCCGCCGAGGCCAACCCGACACTGGCCCGCCGTGTCAATGTCGACGCCACCTGGGGCTTGCTTGACCAATGCAAGGCGCAGGTGGATGCCGGTGGCGCGCCGCCCGTGTTCGTCTTCGCCAGCTCCACCGCGGTGTTCGGCGCCATGCCCCATCCCGTCCATGACGACACCCTGCCGCGCCCGCTGATGAGCTATGGCGCGCACAAGCTGATCGGTGAGCTGCTGGTCGACGACCACAGCCGGCGCGGCTGGGTCGACGGCCGTTCGCTGCGGCTGCCCGGCGTGCTGGCCCGGCCGCCTGCACCCACCGGCCAGCTGTCGGCGTTTCTCAGCGACGTTGGTCTTGCGCAGTTCGCGCACCTCGCGTTCGAGTTCCTTGATGCGCTGCTGCTCGGCCGTCGTGGCACCAGGGCGTACGCCACTGTCGCGCTCGCCTTTGGCGCACCCACTTGCGCAGCGTCTCGCCCGTGCAGCCAATCTTGCCGGCGATTGAACCCCGCCCTTTGAGGAGGCTCCTTCGATTGAGAATGGAGCCATCATGAGGAAGTCCCCGAAGTTTTCCCCCGAGGTGATCGAGCGCGCAGTGCGCATGGTCTTCGACGCCAAGGACCAGTACCCGTCGCAGTGGGCGGCAATCGAGTCGATCGCCGGCAAGATCGGCTGCACGGGCGAGACGCTGCGCAAGTGGGTGCGCCAAGGCGAGCGCGACAGTGGCGTACGCCCTGGCACCACGACGGCCGAGCAGCAGCGCATCAAGGAACTCGAACGCGAGGTGCGCGAGCTGCGCAAGACCAACGAGATCCTGAAGCTGGCCAGCGCGTATTTCGCCCAGGCGGAGCTCGACCGCCATCACAAGAGGTGAACGCCTTCATCGACGAGCACCGTGCTCGTTGCGGGGTCGAGCCGATCTGCAGTGCGCTGCAGGTCGCCCCGTCGGCGTACAGGCTGCATGCAGCGCGGCGGCGATTACCTGGGCTGCGGCCAGAGCGGGCCAAGCGCGATGCCCTGTTGCTGCCCGAGGTGCAGCGAGTGTTCGACCAGAACCTGCAGGTCTATGGCGCCGACAAGGTCTGGCGCCAGTTGCTGCGCGAGGGGCTGGTCGTTGCGCGCTGCACCGTCGAGCGGCTGATGAGGGCAGCCGGGCTGCGTGGTGTGCGACGTGGGAAGTCGGTGCGCACCACCGTGCCTGATGCGAAGGCGCCGTGCCCGCTGGACCGTGTGAACCGGCAGTTCCAGGCGCAGCGGCCCAACGAGCTGTGGGTGGCCGATTTCACCTATGTCTCGACCTGGCAGGGCTTCGTCTACGTGGCCTTCGTCGTCGACGTCTTCGCCCGCTACATCGTGGGCTGGCGGGTCAGCACCTCGATGCAGACCGACTTCGTGCTGGACGCGTTGGAGCAGGCGCTGTACGCGCGCCGGCCCGGCCGTGAAGGGACCCTGGTGCACCACAGCGACAGGGGCTCGCAGTACGTCTCGATCCGCTACAGCGAGCGCCTGGCCGAGGCGGGCATCGAGCCGTCGGTGGGCTCCACCGGCGACAGCTACGACAACGCGTTGGCCGAGACGATCAACGGGCTGTACAAGGCCGAGATCATCCACCGGCGCGGGCCGTGGAAGACCCGTGAAGCGGTCGAACTCGCCACGCTGGAATGGGTGTCTTGGTTCAACAAAAAGCGCCTGCTGGAACCCATCGGCTACATCCCGCCGGCCGAGGCCGAGGCCAACTACTGGCGGCAACACGCGCCGGTCGCATCCACCACCAAGCTCGCCCAAGCGACGGTGCAACAGGAGGGTTGAACCATGGGTACATGGCCCAACCGGGGGGCCTCCGGCGGCCCCTGCGGGGGGCTGCAAGAGAGAGAATCCAACACCACAAGCAGTCCACTTGACCGTCAGACCTACCCGGTCTGACTCAAGCCAACAGGCCTCCTCGAAACCCGGTGCGGTTGCAACCTGCGCTCCCACCCGTTCCACGCCCCCGGCCCCCCGGGGGTCGCCCGGATGGGTTCGTCCAACTCGCTCGGTGTCATCACGACGCCTGGCGACGAGGCTTTCGGCCTAACAGACGACGAGTTGCTAGAGATGAAGCGCAAGCTGCAATCCGGAGAACAGACAGATGAAAACCGCGCCGCGCGGCTGTCTCATGCCTCCAGCCGCGGCCTGCTTATCTTCTACCCCATCAGCAAGTTCTCGGGCTACGACGGCGCCAAGCTGGGCAAGTCCCGACAGCCCATCTACGCAAACCCCATGAGCTCAACCGCCAAGGACCTCATCGGCACGGCCGTTTGCTGCCGAAGGTCACCCCTTGAACGGCCTGCCGAGGCCTACCTTGAGGGAACCGCGCGGTGGCGGCCAGTAGTCGAAGCGTCCCCGCGGAAGGGTCCACGCTGAGTCTTGTCCAACGAGGTATGAGCCTGGAGCGAGGCAGGCGATTCCAACGAGGAATGAGCCTGAAGGGGCCTGAGCTGAGGGGATGACCGGCCCGGATCTGGACCGGGTCAGCGCGGGGTGTTGATCATCGAAGCGATGGTGATCGACATGGATGAGGCACAGGTGCGCACGCTCGAGCAGGTGCGCCAGATCGTGGCCGGGACCCAGGCGTTGGAGTTCAGGCGGCCCCAGGATGACGAAGGACGCTACGGCTGGATCGAGCAGGTGCTGCGCCGGTTTGGCTACCGCCAGCTCACCCGTGCGGACAAGGGCGCGGTGCTGGCCTACCTGCAGCACCTCAGCGGCTACAGCCGCGCGCAGGTGACGCGGTTGGTGGCCCGGTGGGTGGCGGCCAAGCCGCTGGTGAAGAACTACCGCCGGCCCGAGCACGCCTTTGCGCGGCACTACACGGCCGCTGACGTGGCGTTGCTCGCCGAGGTGGACAGGACCATGGGAACGCTGTCCGGACCCGCCACGGCCTGCGTGCTGCGTCGCCAGCGCGACGTGTTCAAGGCCCCAGGCTTCGAGCGACTGGGCGACATCTCGATCGGGCACCTGTACAACCTGCGCAACAGCGCGGGCTACCGGGCCCAGCGCGTGGTGCTGACCAAGACCAAGCCCACCCGGCGCCTGGACATCGGCGTGCGCAGAGCACCGGCACCCGAGGGCCGCGCGGGCTTCATCCGCATCGACAGCGTCCACCAGGGCGACCACGACGGCATCAAGGGGCTGTACCACATCAACGCCGTGGACTGCGTCACCCAGTGGCAGGTGGTCGCCACCGTGCAGACCATCTCGGAAGCGCACCTGCTGCCGGTGATCGAGCAGATGCTCGAGCAGTTCCCGTTCGAGATCCTGGGCTTCCATGCGGACAACGGCAGCGAGTACGTCAACCACCGGGTGGCCAGGATGCTGGACAAGCTGAAGGTCGAATTCACGCGCAGCCGGCCCCGGCACAGCAACGACAACGGCCTGGCCGAGACCAAGAACGGGGCGGTGGTGCGCAAGGAGTTCGGCTATGCGCACATCCCGCAGAGACACGCCGTGCGCTTCAACACCTACTGCCGCGAGTACCTTAACCCGTTCCTGAACTTCCACCGGCCGTGCCTGTTCTCGACCGATCAGCCCAACCCGAAGAAGCCCGGGCGCATCAAGCGGGTCTACAGGCCCCAGGACGCCATGACGCCTCTGGACAAGCTCGCCAGCCTGCCCGAGGCGAACCAGGGCCTGCGTGCGGGCATGACGCTGGCGCACCTGCGCGCACTGGCCATGGCGCTGACGGACATGCAAGCGGCCGAGGAACTCAACGATGCACGCCAGGCACTGTTCCGGCGCGTGCCCGCCCGGACAGCTTGAGGCGCGCACGTCGCAGGCGAGCCGGGGGGGCCTCCAGCGGCCTGGCAGGGGCCTGGGATTGAGAAATCAATCAGGTCGAAAGACCCCCCAAATAAACTGTCCGCTCCTACAACGGATCGACGCCCCGCGCGTCCCCGAGGTCAGGCCTCTCCAGGCTCATACCTCGTTTGGAAAAGACTCGCTGGGACCTGCTGGAGTCGAGCCGCCGACAAAGGGGCGGCGGGCCGTCCGGAACAGCTTGTCGGGGCGCCACGCTGACGTCCTGATTGGCGTAGACGCGGCTCTGCGCCGGCACGTTCTGTGCGCATCCCGCAAGGCGAAGAGGACGCACTGGCCGAGAGGGTCTCCAGGTATTGGTGTCCAGACCGTCAAGATGGTCCCAAGGACACCGGACTGGAGGAATCCTTCCGTCGAGATCGCATGCCTTGACTCATGAGAAACAAAACGGGTTGATGAGCGTTTTCATGCCGGCACGGGCGTTGGCATGACTGCGAAGCCGAGCGCGGCAGCGCGGCGCTTGAGGGCGGCGATGCTGCGCTGGCGCTGCTGCTCCTCGTAGTGCTGCTGGCCCTGATCGACGTAGGCTTCACCCCGGGTCAGCATGAAGTACACCATGCGTGCGAGTTTGTGCGCGGTGGCGGTGTTCGCGCTGGGCTTGTCCATGCGGCTGCAAAGTCGGCGGTAGAACGCGCCGAGCGCGGAGTCGCTGTGCGACAGGCTCATCGCCGCCATCTTCAGCGCCTGGCGCACCCGGTTGGCCGAGCGCTTCGTCTTGGCCGACAGCACCTTGCCGCCGCTTATCTTCGTGCCCGGGCACAAGCCCAGCCACGAGCAGAAGTGCTTGACGTTGGCGAAGCGGCTCAAGTCTGGGCCGATCTCCGAGAGAATCTTCATCACCGCCGCCAGCCCCAGGCCGTTGATGCGCGTGAGATCGACGCCGGCCCAGTTGGCCAGAATCTGGCGCACGTCGAACTCCGCGCGCGTCTTGCTGCCCGCGCGCGGCGCACGGCCCAGATCGACCTTGGCCGCCCCAAGCTGTGCCAGCAGCCCTTGCAGCTTGGCGTCGCACTCGCCCAGGTGCCGGGCGATGTCGTCATACATCGCCAGCGCCTGGCGCAGCACGAACAGGTGCTCGTCGCGCCAGTTGCCCGTCAGCGCCTTGGCGATGTCCTGCTCGCTGGCCTTGACACGGCTGTGGCGGTGGCGGGCCAGCACCTTGGGGTCGCGCTCGCCGGCCACGATGGCGCGGATGATGGCCTGACCCGTCGTGCCCATCACGTCGCTGAGCACCTCGGTGAGCTGGATGTTCATCTGCACCAGCGCCTTTTGCATGCGCTGCACCCAACTGGCCTGCTCGACCAGCAGCACCTCGCGCTGGCGCGCCACCGCGCGCACCACGCAAACCTCGTCGGTCGGGCGGAACGCCGCGCGCAGATAGCCTTGGCTCATCAGGCGCTGCAGCCACTGGCAGTCCTGCACGTCGCTCTTGCGCCCGGGCACGTACTTCATCTGCCGCGCATCGACCAGAAAGACCTTCAGTCCGCGCTGCTCCAGCACCTCGAACACTGGTATCCAGTACACGCCGGTGGACTCCAGCGCCACCGTGTCCACGCTGCACGCCAACAGCCAATCGGCCATTGCGTCGAGGTCGTCGGTCATCGCGCCGAATTCGCGCACTGGCTCATCTGTGGCATGCCGCGGCACCGCCACCCAGTGGCTCGATGCCCCGACGTCAATCCCGGCCGCGTTCGGGAACACCTCATCGTCTCGCTTGCGCATCGCCATCGTCTGCTCCACAATGGTTAACGAATGGCAGCGCCATGGAAGCGTCGAATTTGACTCACTCTCACAAACGGGATGCGCATCGCTGCGCTCACCAATGTCGCCGACGATTCCCGGACCATGCTCTCAGGCGGGCTCGCAACACAGCGGCTGTCACCGCTGCAGGCTCGCACCAATGACTTGTCGGTCATATCGGCGCTGCCGTTCACCTTTTAGCGCAAAGTCGTTTCTCCGCGAACGCCGGGGACCGCCAGGGCCATGGGGATGCTCTCAGGGGCATGGCGCGCCAGATCTCGTCATCCGGTGAGCTCGTTGACGCCATCGAGAGATCAGCAGTGTTGGCGCCGGTGTAATTCCGACACTATTCGCTGGCGAGGTGGCGGTTTTGTTGCGGCTGTGGCCGAGACGAAGTGCAGATGGCCCCGAGCGGGGCCATCTGCTTGTGGAGGGCTGGTGGGGATCGATGTCAGAACGGCTCGTCGGGGTCGAACTCGGGCGGCGGTCCATCGGGAACGAGTTGGTCGCGCCAGGCCTGCTGCACCTGCGGTGCGTAGGCATCCCACAGTGCCTGACGCAACGTCTGCAGGCACTCGAAGACCGCCAGGGCTTGTTCAGGAGTCCAGTGTCGCGGGATGAGTGCCGCGGCTTCCGATGTCGGCGGCGAGGACGGGTGCGCGCTCATCGAGCCGCCTTGCGCGAGCGTGAGGCCGGCGCCCTGGCCGCCCGCGCGGCCTGGCGCAGCGTGTCACGCTCGGCGGCCTCCTTGGCGCGGTAGGAGTCGCCGTCGATGCGCACCACCTCGGCGCGGTGCATCAGCCGGTCGATCAGCGAGACCACGCAGGCCGCGTTGGGGAAGACCTCGCCCCACTCGGCGAAGGCGCGGTTGGTGGTCACCACCGTGCTCTTGTGCTGGTAGCGCCGGCTGACGAGCTCGAACAGCAGGTCGGCATGCCGGTTCGAGTAAGACAGGTAGCCCACCTCGTCGATGAGCAGCAGGTCCGGCGCGGCGTACTGGCGCAGCTTCCTGCGCAGGGCCGAGTCACTGTCAAGGGCGGCCAGCTCGCCCAGCAGTTGGCCGGCCGTGATGAACAGCGCCGTGTGCCCGGCCAGCACCGCCTGGTAGCCCAGGTTGCACGCGCACATCGTCTTGCCCACGCCGTTGGGCCCCACCAGCACGACGTTGCTGGCGTCGGTGAGGAACTCCAGCGTCATCAGCTCCTCCACCGCGCCGCGGTCGATGCTGCGTGGCCAGTTCCAGTCGAAGTCAGCCAGTGGCTTGAAGCGTCCGATGTGTGCTGCGCGCAGCCGCCGCTCCAGGCTGCGCCGGCCGCGCTCGGCGGCCTCCCAGGTCAGCATCTGCGCCACCCACTGTGCCTGCTGCGGGTCGCCCATCACCTCGGCCCAGTGGGCCTGCAGGCCATGCAGGCGCAGTGCGCCGGCGTGCTCGCGCAGTTGGGCAGGCGTGGGGTTGGCTTCAGTCATCGGGCTTCTCCAGTGGATCGGGCGGTTGATCAGGCCGGCGGTCGTACGAGCCCAGGTCATGCGGGCGCACCGGCGCGTCACGCCGCGCCACGTGCTCGGGCAGCACCAGCGCCACCGGTGGCGGCTGGCCGCTGTCCTGGCGGGCGCGCTCCAGGGCCAGCCGCACGGCGTTGGGGTGCGGCACGTCACGCTGCAGCGCCTCCAGGATGGCCGCCTGCAACGCCGCACTTCCCCAGCGCTCCAGCAGCCGCAGCAGGGCCGCGGTGATTGAGCCCAGGTTCTCGCCGCGCGCGGCGGCGCGCTCGAGCAAGGTGCTGGCCGCCGGCGCGGCCTGTGCTACCCGGTCCAGGCCGCGGTGGGTGCGGGCCGCCCGCTTGTGCTCGACCAGGCGCTGCACGTGCGCCGCGATCTCGATGCACTGGCCGCGGTCCCAGCAGCGGTCGTGGCGTGCCAGCTCGGCGGTGCCATCCAGGATGCGCACTGTGTGTTCGTCGGCCAGCACCGCCAGCGTGCGCCCGACGTGGGTGTGCGGCACCGAGTAGTCGTTGAGGTCGAAGCGGATGTACGGGGTCTTGGCCACCGTCACGGCCACGCGCTGGCCGAGTGCGAACTCGTGTGGCGGCAGCGCCAGCAGCTTCGGGGCCTCGGCCTCGAAGGCCTGGCGCACGGTGAAGGCGCCATCCTCGACCCAGCGCCGCTCGGCGGCCTGGCCCGTGCACCACAGCGCGGCCTGGGCGTTCAGATCGTCCAGATCCGTGAAGCTGCGCCCGGCGAAGAAGCCCTCGCGGATGTAGCGGATGGCGCGTTCCACGCGGCCCTTCTCGTTGCCGCGTGCCGGGGCCACCGGGCGTGGCTCGAAGCGGTAGTGGCCGGCCAGGGCCAGCAGCGCCGGGTTGAAGCGGATCGCCGAACCTCTGGGATGATCCACGCGTTCGAGCACGGCGCTCTTGAGGTTGTCGTACAGCAGCACACGGGGCACGCCGCCGAAGGCGACGAAGGCCAGCGCGTGGCCGCGCAGGAAGCTGTCCATCCGGGCGTCCAGGAAGAAGCGCAGGAAGACCATGCGCGAGTGGCTGAGCACCATCACGAAGGCCATCAGCGCTCGGCGGGCGCGGCCGATCTGCAGGTGCCCGAAGTGACCCCAGTCGACTTGGGCTTGCTCACCCGGCAGCGTGCGCAGGCGCAGGAAGGCCTGGGCCGGCGGGCGCGGGCGCATCTGGGCCACCAGCAGCCGGAAGTGCGAGGGTCCGCCCACGTAGCCACGCTCGGCGACCATGGCCTGCAGCCGTGCGGCGGTGAGCGTGGGGAACTTCTCCAGGGTGGCCAGGATGAAGGGCCGGTACGGGTCGATCCGGCTGGGACGCAGCGGCGAGGTGTGCACCGGAGCACGGTTGCCGGCGAGCACGCGCCGCACGGCATCGCGATGCACATGCAACTGCCGCGCGATGGTGCCCACGCGCCACTTCTCCACCGTGTGCAGGCGCAGGATCTGCGCCACCAGGTCAGGGGCTATGGTCATGGCGCCGTCGCCCGGGCAAGCCGTGGCGCAGGAAGCCCAGGCGCACGGCTGTGGACTGCAGCCGGCCGCAGCGTCGGCAGGTCCAGCACGGCGCGGCGATGGCCGGCTCTTGGGCGGCGGCGGGCGTCGCAATGCCCTTGGCGCTGTCGGCAGGTTCGACCGTGGTGTTGTCGTGCGTCCATGCCACCAGTGGAGCCGACACCACCGCAGGCTGGGAACCCTGGTGCGTCACGTTGTGTTCGCCGACATCGGCATGCCCGGCGGCGTCACGCTCAGCGCGGCGTCGGCGCCACCGACGCGAGCGCTGGGCATGGCACATACGCCCTCGCCGGGACCGCTGGTAGCGCTGCGCGGCCTGGCGCCGTGCCTCGGCGCGGGCCTGACGCCGGCAAAGACGGCCGCAATAGCGGTTGCCGCGGTCGCAGCGGCTGCACAGGATGACCTGCACGCGGCATCGCGCGCACAGGTACAGGCGGGCGGGTTGGTCCATGCGCACCCCGGCACAACCGAAGTGCTGGACGGACTCGTCCCAGCGCGCCACACTGCTGCGGCACCACCTTCATCGGCACGGTGTCGGGCGCGGTACGGTCGTCAAGCTTGCCGGCAGTCAGACCGCTGCCGCGCCCACCTTCTTCGGCATCGATCGCGTTGTACCGCGCCGTGCCACGACTGCCGCCGGACAGCATCGACCGCGTCCGCGCCGCTGCCACCATCGTCCCGGCCCGCGCCAGCCAGGCCGCCCTGCAGGGCGGCCTGGCTGGCGCGCATCCCATCACAACCTGGACCGTCCCACAGCCGCATTCCGGCAACAACGACCACCAGGCAAAACCGCCACCTCACCGGCGAATAGTGTCGGATCCTGACCAGGGTCACACAGCAGGGGTGACTCCGGGCGGCAAACCGGGGGGGGGGGGGGGTCCGCCCGGGGGGGCGGGGGCGGGGGGGGCCCCCCCCCCCGGGGGCGAAGGGAGGGGGGGGGGGCCTGGGGGGGGTTGCCGAACCCGGCCCCCGTCGGGGGGGGGGGGGGGGCGGGGGGGGGGGTTTCGGGCGGGGGGGGGGCCCCCCGCCCGGGGGCAAGGGGAGGGGGGGGGGGCTTGGGGGGGGTGTACTCCTGTGCCGTTGGTTGAGCAACGCCGTGTGACAAGTAAGGAGCGCTGAGCACGTGGCGAGGGCCCGCTGGTGCCAGAAACGACTTTGAGCTTCCAGGCTGGCGATTGAGGCCAAAATGCAACGAAGCGTGTAGACGCGATTCATGTCATCCACGGACTCGACCAACTGCTCGAGCCAGCAGGGG
>JADJYX010000038.1 GCA_016719535.1 Rubrivivax sp.
GATCTGGGCGTCGAGCCGTTCGCGCAGCGTGGTCATGGCGAAAAATCCGGATCCCAGCGCTGTTCCAGCAACTGGTCGGCCAGGCCCTGCAGGTGGGTGTTCAGGTCGTGCATCGCGCGGCACGCACCCACGCGCGCTGGCGCATCACGTCGTGCATCTGCGCGTCGCCCAGGGCGTCCATCAGGCGCACCTCGATCTCCTGGTGCCCGGCACGGACCCTTCGATCACCCGCTGCAGATCGGTGGTGGCCGCGGCGAAGCGCTGTTGCATCGCGGCGATGTCCGCCATCACCTGGCGCATGTTGCTGGTGGCTGCGCTGCCCATCGAGGCCTCGGTGGCGTTGGTCAGCTCGTTGTCCACGCCCACGGTGGCGGCGGCGATGCGCTTGCCGAGGTCCACCGCCGCGGCACCGGTGCGGTTGGAGAGCTGGCGAATCTCGGCCGCCAGCACCGCGAGGCTGTGGCCGCCTCTGCCGGCGCGGGCGGCTCGATCGCGGCGTTGATGGCCAGGAAGTTGGTCTGCCGGGCCACCGCCGTGATCTCGTCGACCAGCGGCGCCAGCGCCTTGATCGCGTGCAGGCGCTGCACACGTTCCAGGTTGGATCGCAGATCCTCTTCCTGCTTCTGGACGAACATCTCCAGGATCGCGCCCAACTGGGCGTCCACCATCACCTTGTTCTTCATCACCGCGGTCAGCTCGACGCCGTTCGCCTCGGAGGTGCGGATGCGGTCGAACTGGGTGCGCGACACCTGAAAGTGGATCGAATCGATGCGCTCGATCATCTGCCGCATGCCGCGGTCGATGTCCTGCAACCCGCCGTCGAGCTGCCGGCTCATCACGTCCAGGTAGGGCGCCACCCGGCGCACCTCACGCACTGCCACCGTGCGCGGCATGCCTTTGAGCGCGTCGGTCAATCCGGTGGCAGCGGCTCCGGTGCTCAGCACCCAGCGAGAGCTTAGCGCCAGCAGCGCCATCACGCACAGCACGCTCAGCAGGGCTACCGCCGCATGCTCGTAACGATCCGCCAGCCCGAGCTTCGACAACACCGCGGTCTCCAGCCAGTCGTTGCCCAGCAGCGCCAGCAGCACGGTGGCAGCCGCAGCCAGCCCGATCGCGATGACCAGGCGTCGCATCGGGTTGAATATCTTCGGCCGGCGGCCGGCATCACCCCGACTCCGCAAGACGAGCGCGTGCCTGCCGGGTGACGCCGCATTGGCACCCCATCGGGTGCGCCGCGCACGCGGGACGATGCAGGCCGATCGGACGCTCGGGCTAGGCAGCACAACATGAGATGGTTCGTGTCGATGGGTTGGCAGGCGGCGAATCTCGGCACGGCGGGGACCGGCGCCCTTGCATGGGTCTTCGGCCAGTGCTGCGGCAACTTGATGCCGCCGTCAAGCCGCACCCTGTGGAAGATCGCACTCAGGCGACGGTATCCAGCCTGGTCTCGTGCACCAGCCGACGATCTCCAGCAGCCCCAGGGCTGAAGGGCTTGACCAGGTAGGCCTGCACGCCGGGGGCCATGCCGGCCTGGACGTTCTGCGCCTGGCCCAGCGCCGACAGCATCACGGTGGGGATCTGGCGCAGCACCGGGTCGGCCGCCAGGATCTTGCCCACCTTCAGGCCGTCGGTGCCCGGCATCATCACGTCGAGCAGGATCAGGTCCGGCTTGGCTGAACGCGCCAGCGCCAGGCCCGCATCGCCGTCCCCGGCCTCCAGCACATGGAAGCCCTTGAATTCCAGCGTCATGCGGATCAGGCGGCGGATGTCGGGCTGGTCCTCGATGGTCAGCACGGTGGGTCTCAGGGGGTTGTTCGCGGTGGGCGTCATGGAGGCTGGTCCGTTGGGGTCACATCGTTTCGAGCGCTTCGTCGTGCTCGGGGTGGCAGAAGTCGGTGGTCGGGCAGCGCCGCAGCGCGACCCGATGGGCAGGTTGCCGCGGGCAGCCAGATGCGGAACCGGGCGCCACCGCCTTCGGCGTTGGTCGCGCTCAGGTGGCCGCCGTGGGCCTGCACGATCTTTCGGCTGATCGTCAGGCCCAGGCCGGTGCCGCCCGCACCGTCGCGCGTGCGGCTCGATTGCACGAAGGGCTCGAAGATGGTCTCAGCTCGTCGGGCGGAATGCCGGGCCCGTGATCGCGCACCCACAGCGCGACGCCTCGGTGCCGTGGTCGGCGCAGTCGATGGTTATCACCGAGCCCTCGGGCGCGAAGCGCATCGCATTGGCCAGCAGGTTGCGGATCACCTGCTGGATGCGGAGATCGTCCACCTCGGCGGCCAGCCGCGGCAGGGGCTCGGGCAGCAGCACCCCCAGCGCGCGCGCTGGTCGGCCAGCGGGCGCAGTTCCTGCACCACCGTCGCGGCCAGCGCCGCCAGGTCGCCCGGTCGCAGCACCATCGAATCCGCGCTGCCGTCGATCTTGGAGATGTCGAGCGGTTCGTTCACCAACCTGAGATGCGCATGCCGCCATCGTGGATGTCGGTGAACATGGCCAGGTAGCGGGCATCGTCCTGGGCGAAAAACTTGCCCAGGTCCGAGAAGCCGATGATGGTCTGCAGCGGCGTGCGCAGTTCGTGGCTCATCGTGGCGATGAAGTCGGACTGGGCCCGGTGCGCGCGTTCGGCCTCGTTCTTGGCCTGCGCCATGTCGGTGAGGTCGACACGAAAGCCCACGGTGTGGCCATCGGGCATGCGGCGGTCGATGATGCGCAGCACCCGCCCGTCGCTGACCTGCTGGATGCGCGTGACGTCGCCGGAGTGGTGCTTGTGCATGCATTCGGCCACCCAGTCGTCGACCCGCCCCACGGCGTCCGGAAACGCCCGGCCCGCACTGCCGCGCAGGATGTCCTCGAAGCGCACCCCGGGCGCGATCTGTTCGCGCATGGCATGGAAGAGGTCACGGTATTTCTGGTTGCAGAACACCAGCCGGTCGTCGGGGTCGTACAGCACGAAGGCCTCGTCCAGCGCTTCCATCGCGCCGCGCAGCAGGCCGTCGCTGCGCCGCAAGTCCTCGGCCATCGCGCGTCTTGCGCTGACGTCCTGCAGCACGCCCACGATGCGCCGCACGCCACCATCGCCGTATTCGCGCTCGGCCACCAGCCGCACCCAGATCTGCCGACCCTTGATCGTGGTCATCGGCAACTCGACGTCGCGCTGGCCGGCGCCGCTCCAGTCCTGCAACAGGATCTGCCGGATCGTGGCCTGTGCCGACGGCGCGAACTGCGCCAGCACCTGTGCCAGCGTGGGGCGGTGGCCGAGCGGGCGGTCGAGGATGCGGCAGCCCTGGTCGGTCACCTGGAAGGTGAGCGTCTGCAGGTCGAGCGCCCAGCCGCCCACGCCGCCGATGCGCTCGGCCTTGTCCAGCATGGCCTGGCTGGCCAGCAACTGCGCCTCGGCCTGCTTGCGCGCGGTGATGTCGGACCTCGATCGCCACGAAGCCGGTGAGCTGGCCTGCGCCATCGCGCAGCGGCTGGATCTCGATGTCCACCCAGTAGATGCGGCCGGTCTTCGGCGCGGTTGGAGCAACTCGCAGCGGAAGTCCTGGCCAGCCTCCAGCGCAGCGCGCAACTGGCCGAGCACCCAGCGGTCGGTGCCTTCGAACTGCTGCTTCTTGCCGGCCTTCTCACCCAGCAACTCGGCCCGGGTATAGCCCGTCAGGTGCTCCGAAGGGGCCTGTTCACCCAGGTGATCAGGCGGTGTTCATCGGTGATGACCACGCCGTTGGACGTGCGCCGCGCCACCAGCGCCAGCTTCTCCAGCTCAGCGGTCATGTCGCGCGCCAGCCGTTCGGCCTGCCGGCGCGCCTGACCCTGTCGATGCACCCAGGTGGCTGCCAGCGCTGACAGCAGCAGCCCGATGGCCAGCACCAGGGCCGGGATCCAACGCTCCATCCGGCGCTCGAGGTCGGGCCCGCTGTTCAGGTGCAGCGTCATGTCCCGCCCCGGCAATGCCAGCACGCGCGTGGCCTGGAAGCGGCCTGCCCGGTGCTGATCAGCCGCTGGATCGGTGGCCGGCCCGAGCGCGCTGCCGGAGTCGTAGATCTGCCGGTCGGCCGCGTTCCCCGCGCCGGGATCGACCAGTTCGAAGGCCAGTTGCCCGGCCTCGCCGCGCGCCAGGTCGTCCAGCACGTCGGCGATCAGGATCGGCGCGAACACCAGGCCGGCCAGCGCGGCCTGCCGTTGGCTCGGCGTCGCGGGATGGGTGCCCTGCCGGAACACCGGCAGGTAGAGCACGAAGCCGGCGCGCCGGCCATCGGTACCCAGGCGCAGGTTCATGCGTGGCGACAGCATGGCCTGGCCGGTGGCGATGGCCTGCTCGAGCTTCGCTCTGCGCTGCGGTTCTGCCGCCCACGTCCAGGCCCAGAATCCCGGTGCCCCGGGGGCCGAGGATCTGGATGACATACAGCGGATCCTGGTTGGCGAAGCCCAGGTCGCGGAGGTCGAAGTTCGGTGCGCCATCGGCCCGCTGCGCGGCGGCGAACGCCGGCAGATCGTCGCGCGCCACGCGCTGGATGAAGTTGAAGTGGCGCACCGACGGAAAGTCGCGCGGTAGGTCGCCCGAGGCGACGTAGTCCTGAACTGCGCGCGGCGCATGGGGCCCATGGCGTCGTGGGCGGCGGCCAGGCCCTGCAGGCCGCGCAGCGGCTCGCGGAACTGCTGGGTGATGACGCTGGCCATGCGGTCGGCGTGGCGTTCGAACTCGCTGATCGCTTCGGCATCGATGCGCGACTAGGTGAACAGCGCAAGCGCCACCGAGAGGCTTGCGCCCAGCAGAAGCGCTGCCGCCGGCAGGCGCTGGATAATTGCGAGTGGCTTGGGCATGCCGGCAGAAGAGGCAGGGCAAGGAGCCGCCGGGCGTTGCGGCCGGCAGGTTGACTGACCGGGATGTCGACCGGCTGGCGGAAAACTGAAGCGTTCACCCGCCTGCGCGATCCCACTTTCGCCAACACTGCCACGCTCGGCGCGGGCTTGCCGCGCCGCTGCCGGGGCCAAATCCAGGCCATATGCCGTGCTTTTCCGGGATCGGACGGGCGCTGGCTTTCAACAATGGCGAGTGACGACCTGTTGGTCGAAAGGTTTTTCGAGCTGTCTTCCGCGCCGCCGGCGCTTCACTCCCCCCCTGCCAACCCCAACACCGCAAGGACTTCTGCCATGGCCATCGTCAAGAAACCCGTCACCGCCAATTCCGCAACTTCCGCCGCCGCTGCCCCTGCCGCGGGCCCGCTCCGCCGCGGTGGCGGCCCGTGACGCCGAGCTGCAGCGCAAGCGCGCGCGCACGCTGGCCAAGCAGCAGCAGGCGGCAGAGCGCATTGCCGCGGCCACCGGGCAGATGTCGTCGGGCATCGCCGAGGCCGCCTCGGCGGCCGAGGAGCTCAAGCGCGCCGCCGACCAGATCGCCACCGGCGCCGAAGAAGCCTCGGGTGCCGCGCAGGAATCGCTGGCCGCCTTCAAGCAGGTGGAAGCCTCGATCATGCGCCAGTTGCAGAACGCCGAGCTGAGCCGCAGCAAGGCCGAAGCCACCCAGGCCCTGGTGGCCAAGACCTTGCCGACGTCGCCGCGCTGGTCACCAACGTCGGCATCGCGGCGCAACGCCAGGCCGCCTCGGTCGGCATGGTCGCCGAACTGGAGAAAGCAGGCCGCCAATATCGGCGACATCGTCAAGGCGGTGGCGCGCATCGCCGACCAGACCAACCTGCTGGCGTTGAACGCCGCCATCGAGGCGGCGCGCGCCGGCGAACACGGCAAGGGTTTCGCCGTGGTCGCCGACGAAGTGCGCACCCTGGCCGAAACCTCCGAGAAAAGCGCCAAGCAGATCCAGGACCTGGTCGGCCAGATCCAGCACGAGGTCAAGGTCATTGCCGACGGCATCGGCAAGTCGGCCAAGCAGGTCGAAGGCGAGGTCGAGAACGGCAAGGCCATCACCCTGCAGCTCGAGCAGATCCGTCTGGACGCGGTGGAGATCGTCAAGGGGTCAGGGAAATCGCCGTCGGTGCCTAGCAGTCGGCCACCGCCACCAGCAGGCGCTCAAGGGGCTCGGAAGACATCGCCGCCGCCTCGAGGAGCAATCCGCCGCCGCCGAGGAAACCGCCAAGACCGTCGCCGAGCAGGCCCAGGCCCTGGCCGCACTGCGAGCAGACCGCCGCCAACCTTTCGGAAATTGCCGAGGATCTGAAGAACTCCACGGACGTCGCCAAGAGCGCCGAGGAAGTGGCCTCGGCAGCCGAGGAACTGTCTTCGGCCGTACAGGAAATCAGCCGCTCCGGCTCCCAGATCATGGCCGCCATCGACCAGATTCGCAAGGGTTCCGAAGTCCAGGCCGCCGCTGCCGAGGAATCGTCGGCGGCGATCACGCAGATCGAGAAGGGCGTTGAACTGGCCCAGCAGCGCGCTACTGCCGGTGGCGAAAAAGTATCAAGCAGGTCAAGGACCTCGAGCTCGTGTCGCGCCGCATCGACAAGATCGTCGACGCCATCACGACGGTGTCGATCCAGACCAACATGCTGGCCGTCAACGGCTCGATCGAAGCGGCGCGCGCCGGCGAATTCGGCAAGGGTTTCGTCGTCGTCGCCACCGACATCCGCAATCTGGCCCATGACTCGGCGGAAAACGCCGATCGTATCAAGGACCTGGTGAAGGCCGTTCAGGATCAGATTGGCGTCGTCGGGCGCGACCTGGAAGAAATTCTCGTCTCTGCGCTGGCCGAAGTGGAAAAGGCCAAGGCCAACACCGCCAATCTGGTAACCATCGAAACCGACATCGCCGACGTCGAGAAGGGTACGGCTGAAATCCTGGCCGCGGCCACTGAAATCGCAGCCGCCATCAGCCAGGTGAAAAAGGGCGACAATTTGTCACCTTCATCACCGGCGGCGAAGTCTTTGCGGTCGATATGGCGCCGGTGCAGGAAATCATCCGCATGCCCGACGTGGTGCGGGTACCGCTGGCGCCAATCGCGCTCGACGGTTTGTCCAACCTGCGCGGGAAAGTGCTGCCGATCATCTCGCTACGCCGCATTCTTGGCTTCAGCGAGCATGAACACGACGACTCGACGCGCGCCCTGGTGATCGATTTCGGCCAGCCGCTGGGCTTCGTGGTCGACCGTGTGGCCAGCGTGGTGGGCGTCGAATCGGCCAGGATCGAGGGCGTCGAGGCATTCGCAGCACCGTCAACACCGAATTGCTGTCCGGAATCATCAAGGATGTCGGCGGCCACGCGATGACCATGGTGCTCGATTTTGCCAAGTTGATCGCACAGGAGTTTCAGGAAATTGCCGCTACGACCCGCAACGTAGCGATGGGCACCGGGCTGGCGAGCGCCACCGCAGCGAGGAGGAGCGAAAGCAGCGACGAACTGCAGCTGGTCAGCTTCGACGTGGCCGGGCAGGAATACGCCATCACCATCGAGGACGTGCAGGAGATCGTTCAGGTGCCCGAACGGATCATCCATGTGCCGCACTCGGAAGCGCATGTGCTCGGCGTGATGACGCTGCGCAACCGCCTGTTGCCATTGGTGAGCCTGCGCCGGATGTTCGACCTGCCGCCGCAGGAGGCGGACGAGCATAGCCGCATCGTCGTCGTCGCCCTGGGCGCGGCCTCGGTGGGCGTCGTGATGGACAACGTCAATGAAGTACTGCGCGTTGCCCGCTCGGAAGTCGACGCCATGCCCGGCCTGCTGGTTCGCGAAGGTGATCTTGCGGACATTTCCCAGATCTGTCGCCTGGAGGGCGGCAAGCGCCTGGTGTCGATCATCTCCGCCGCCAACCTGTTCCATCATTCGTCCATCAAGGAGGCCTTGACCAGCGTGGAGAATTCAGGACGACAACCAGCCAGCCGAGCAGAACCGGGCTCGACGAAGACCACCGGCGACGACGAACAGGTGGTGGTGTTCCGCCTCGACAACGAAGAGTTCGGCGTGCCGATCGACAGCGTGCAGGAGATCGTGCGCGTCCCCGAAGAGCTGACGCACATGCCCAAGGCGCCGGCCTCGTCGGAAGGTGATCAACCTGCGGGGCGCGGTGCTGCCGGTGATCGACCTGCGCCGCCGCCTGGGCTGCCGACCGCCGAGCGCAACGACCGCCAGCGCGTCATGGTGTTCCTGATCGAGGGGATGCGCACTGGCTTCATCGTCGATTCGGTGGCCGAAGTGCTGAAGATCCCAGCGCCCGCCATCGAGCCGGCGCCCAGACTGTCAGCGAGCAGGGCACGCTGCTGGCGCGCATGGCCAACCTGGAAAAGCAGAAGCGCATGGTGCAGTTGATCGACCCCGCCGCACCTGGTCGGCGACCGCGAGACCTCGCCAGGATGGCAAAGTAATGCGGCCGAAGGGCAGGGAGCACGTATTCGCCATGATCAAGCTGCTCATTGTTGACGATTCCGCGCTGATGCGCCGCCAGCTGATGACGCTGTTTCAGGACCAGGCGGATTTCGTGATTCGGCAGGCGCGCAACGGCAAGGAGGCGGTGCAGGAAAACCGCGACTTCCTGCCCGATGTGGTGACGCTGGACATCAACATGCCGGAAATGGACGGGATTACCGCGCTGTCGCTGATCATGGCCGAGCGGCCGGTACCGGTGGTGATGGTCTCATCGCTGACTGAAAAAGGCGCGCTGGCGACGTTCGAGGCGCT
>JADJYX010000039.1 GCA_016719535.1 Rubrivivax sp.
TGGCGGTTCGTCGATTTCCGCCTCGGGCTCGATGCTGGCCAGCCGCAGACCGCGCGGCGGGGGCGCTGCACGCGGACCGGCGGCCTCGGGTTCGCCCGACGGCGCGCCGGTGGGCACCGGGAAGGCCATGCCCTGGCCGTTTTCGCGCGCATAGATGGCCACCACGTGGTCGACCGGCACGTGGATGTCGCGCGCCACACCGCCGAAGCGGGCGCGGAACTCGATCGCCTCGTTGCCGAGCTTGAGGCCGCTGGTGGCCTCGAAGCCGACGTTGAGCACGATCTCGTTGTTCTTCACATATTCCATCGGCACCTGCACCGCGGCGTCGACATAGACCGCGATGTAGGGCGTGAAGCCGTTGTCGGTGCACCAGTCGTGCAAGGCCCGCAGCAGGTAAGGCCGCGTCGAGCTGCCCTGGTTGTCGGGGGGCTGCGGGGTGGTCATGGAGGCAGGTGCGCCGCAGGTGCTATTTGCGCATGACCTTCTCGGACGGCGTCAACGCCTCGATATACGCCGGGCGCGAGAAGATGCGTTCGGCATATTTCAGCAGCGGCACCGCATTCTTCGACAGGTCGATGCCGTAATAGTCCAGCCGCCACAGCAGCGGGGCGATGGCCACGTCGAGCATGCTGAAGTCGTCGCCCAGCATGTATTTGTTCTTCAGGAAGATGGGCGCCAGCTGCGTCAGGCGGTCGCGGATCTGGCTGCGCGCCTTCTCGAGCTGCTTGTCGGTGGCCTTCACGCCGCGCCCCTCGAGCAGGTTGACGTGGGCGAACAGTTCCTTCTCGAAATTGAAGAGGAACAGGCGCACGCGGGCGCGCGCCACCGGGTCGCCGGGCATCAGCTGCGGGTGCGGGAAGCGCTCGTCGATGTACTCGTTGATGATGTGCGACTCGTACAGGATGAGGTCACGCTCCACCAGGATGGGCACCTCGTTGTACGGGTTCATCAGCGCGATGTCTTCAGGCTTGGCGAAGAGATCGACGTCGCGGATCTCGAAATCCATGCCCTTCTCGAACAGCACGAAGCGGCAGCGGTGCGAATACGGACAGGTGGTTCCGGAGTAGAGCACCATCATGGTGAACAGCCCTCGATCGAGTGAGGGGCCTTATGCCGGGCCCCGAAAAAAACCAGGCGCAGTGGGCGCGGCGAGCCCCCACTGCGCCCCACCCGGCGCGCACGCCGGGCCCGAATGCTACTTGACGTCCTTCCAGAAGGCCGCGTTCAGCCGCCACGCGATCACCGTGAAGATCGCCAGGAAGATCAGCACCCACACGCCCAGGCGCACGCGGTCACCCTGGTTGGGTTCGCCCATCCAATGCAGGAAAGCCACCAGATCGGCCACGGCCAGGTTGTATTCGGCCGGCGTCAGCGTGCCCTTGGTGATGGGCTCGAATCCCTTGAACACATGCACCGTCTTGCTGGCGTCGTGCGGGTCCTTCTCGTCGGCGTAGATCGCGCGCTGCTGGCCCTGCAGTTCCCACAGCACATGCGGCATGCCGACGCTGGGAAAGGCGAGGTTGTTCCAGCCGGTGGCCTTGGTGTCGTCGCGGTAGTAGGTGCGCAGGTAGGTGTAGACATAGTCCGCACCCGTGCCCTGGCCGGCCGCCGAGCGCGAGCGCGCGATCAGCGTCAGGTCGGGCGGCACGCCGCCGAACCAGTCCTTGGCCTCCTTGGGATCGAGCGCGACCTTCATCGTGTCGCCGACCCGGTCGGTGGCGAACATGAGGTTCTTCTTGATCTGGTCTTCGGTCAGGCCGATGTCGCGCAGGCGGTTGTAGCGCAGAAAGGCCGCCGCGTGGCAGTTGAGGCAGTAGTTGACGAACAGCTTGGCGCCGTTCTGCAGCGCCGCCATGTCGGTGACGCGTTCCTTGGGGAACTTGTCCCAGGCGATGCCGCCGCCGGCGGCCTGCGCGCCCGAGACGAAGGCCAGGCTGGCGAACAGCCAGAGGATGAGCTTCTTCATGGTGTGGTGTGGCTTTCGGACGGTCTCAGTGCGGCTGGAAGGTCACGCGGTCGGGCACGGCCTTGAATTCGCCGATCTGACTCCAGACGGGCATGAGCACGAAGAAGCCGAAATAGAAGATGGTGCCGACCTGGGCGATCAGGGTGCCGATGTCGGATGGCGGCTGAATGCCCAGGTAGCCCAGCACGAAGAAGAAGACGACGAAGACGCCGTACAGCCACTTGTGCCAGTGCGGGCGGTAGCGGATCGACTTCACGGGGCTGCGGTCCAGCCACGGCAGGAAGAACAGGATGATGACCGCACCACCCATCACGACCACACCCCAGAACTTGGCGTCGAAGACCTTCAGCAGCGCGATCACCACCAGGCCGGCGATCACGATGCCGACCTTGGCCTTGCCGCTGAAACCGCCCTTGAGCAGCGCGCCCACGGTGCCCAGCGCGGCGATGGCGACGAAGACGTTGACCATGGGGTCGGTGGTCGCACGCAGCATCGAGTAGTACGGCGTGAAATACCACACCGGGGCGATGTGCGCCGGCGTCTTCAGCGGGTCGGCGGGGATGAAGTTGTTGTACTCGAGGAAATAGCCACCGAGCTCGGGGGCGAAGAAGATGATCGCCGTGAAGATCATCAGGAACACGCTCACGCCCATGATGTCGTGCACCGTGTAGTACGGATGGAACGGGATGCCGTCGAGCGGGATGCCGGTCTTCGGGTCCTTCCTGGCCTTGATCTCGACGCCGTCGGGGTTGTTCGAGCCGACGTCGTGCAGCGCCAGCAGGTGCGCCACCACCAGGCCCAGCAGCACCAGCGGGATGGCGATGACGTGGAAGCTGAAGAAGCGGTTGAGCGTGGCGTCGCTGACGACATAGTCGCCGCGGATCAGCAGCGCCAGATCCTCACCGACGAAGGGCACGGCGGCGAACAGGTTGACGATCACCTGCGCGCCCCAGTACGACATCTGGCCCCAGGGCAGCAGGTAGCCGAAGAAGGCCTCGGCCATCAGGCACAGGAAGATCGCGCAGCCGAAGATCCACACCAGCTCGCGCGGCTTGCGGTAGCTGCCGTAGATGAGGCCGCGGTACATGTGCAGGTAGACGACGACGAAGAAGGCACTGGCGCCGGTGGAATGCATGTAGCGCACCAGCCAGCCCCAGGGCACGTCGCGCATGATGTATTCGACCGAGGCGAAGGCCAGGTTCGCATCGGGCTTGTAATGCATCACCAGGAAGATGCCGGTGACGATCTGGATCACCAGCACCAGCAGCGCCAGCGAGCCGAAGAAATACCAGGTGTTGAAATTCTTCGGTGCGTAGTACTCGGACAGGTGCTTCTTGTATTCCGCGAACGCGGTCGGAAACCGGTTCTCGAACCACACCGTGGTCTTCTCGACCACCGTGGCGCCGGCAGGCGCTTCCTTGAATTCAGCCATGAAGTCGCGCTCCTCAAGCCTTCTTGTCTTCGCCGATCAGCAGCACGGCATCCGACAGGTACATGTGCGGCGGCACCTCGAGGTTGTCGGGCGCGGGCTTGTTCTTGAACACGCGGCCGGCGATGTCGAAGGTCGACCCGTGGCAGGGGCACAGGAAGCCGCCCTGCCAGTCGTCCGGCAGCGAGGGTTGGGCCCCGGTCTGGAACTTGTCGCTGGGCGAGCAGCCCAGGTGCGAGCAGATGCCCACGCCGACGAAGAACTCGGGTTTGATCGACCGGTGCACGTTCTTCGCATAGTCGGGCGTGGGGTACTGCGTGCGGTCGGAATTGGGGTCGGCGACCTGGCTCTCGGTCTTCTTCAGCGACTCGAGCTGCTCGGGCGTGCGGCGCAGGATCCACACCGGCTTGCCGCGCCATTCGACGGTGAGCTTCTCACCGGGCTTGAGCGCGCTGATGTCGACCTGCACCGGCGCACCGGCGGCCTTGGCGCGCTCGGAAGGGGAGAAGGTGCTGACGAAGGGCACGGCGGTCGCGATGCCACCGACGGCGCCGACGCCGCAGGTGATCGCGATCCAGGTCCGGCGCCCGTTGTCGACTGTGCCTTCGGCCACAAGGGCCGTTGCGGAGTCACTCATGGAATCCTCGGGAGATGAGTCGAACGGTCTTCGGGAACAACCCTGGATTCTAGCCGAGCACCCGGCGTGATGCCCTGCTGCCGGCACGGGAAGGTCCGTTGCCGTGGCGCACCGGACCGCGCTTGACGCCGCCAGCGGGCCGCCCTACCGTCGGCAAAGCCAGCGGGCGGCGGGGCCGCCACGCCGGCCCAACATCCTGGAGGAAACCCATGAGCATCGGTTCGGAATTCAAGGAGTTTGCCGTCAAGGGCAACGTCATCGACCTGGCGGTCGGCGTCATCATCGGAGGCGCCTTCGGCAAGATCGTGGATTCGCTGGTGGGCGACCTGATCATGCCGATCGTTGGCAAGATCTTCGGCGGCCTGGACTTCAGCAACTACTTCATTCCGCTGGCGGGCCAGACCGCCACCGTGCTGGCCGAAGCGAAGAAGACTGGCCCGGTGTTCGCCTACGGCAGCTTCATCACCGTGGCGCTGAACTTCGCGATCCTGGCCTTCATCATCTTCATGATGGTCAAGCAGATCAACCGCCTGAAGAAGGAACAACCGCCGGCACCGCCGGCGCCGCCCGCGCCCACGCCCGAGGATGTGGTGCTGCTGCGCGAGATCCGCGACGCACTGAAGAAGTAGCCCCCACGAGCAGGGCGCGGTCCGGCACCCGCGGCGCCGCGCGGCCGGCCATGGCCCAGAATACCGGGTCTGGCCGATGCCCATGAACGCCGCTGCGCCCTCTCACCTGCCCCCCCTGCTCGACGCGGCCGTGCACCGCGTCAAGCAGGCGATGCGGGCCGCTGCCGAACGCACGGTGGACAGCCTCGGGCTGACGGCCCTGGGCACCAGCGGGTCGCAGCGCGACGCGCTGCTGGCCGCGCAGTTCGAACTCAACCGCAAGCTGGCGCTGTTCACCCGCACCTTCGCCGACGCATTCGACCAGCAACTGCGCCGTGACGCGGGCAAGGGCGGCGCCGGCGCCGCTGCCGGGTCGGGCTGGGAATCCCTGACCCTGGTCGAGGACCGCGAGGTCGAGATCCAGGTGCAGGCCGAGCGCTTTGCGCTCGAGGTCACGCACGCGCTCGAATGGGAATTGCGCGAGCTCGAAGCCTACGTCGGGTCGGTGCTGGGGCATGCCCGCGCCGAACGCGAACGCAATCCCCTGCGGCCCGAGAATATCGGCCATGGCGTCATCAGGGCCATCGACGCCACCGCCGATCGCCCCGAGGTGCGCAAGGTGCTCGAGGCCGAGTTGCAGCGCTCGCTGGCCGCGGTGCTGCGCAGCACCTACGGCGAGATCATCAGCGACCTGCGCAAGGCCGGCGTGCAGCCGGTGTCGCTGAGCGTGCGCACGACCGAAGGCCCGGGCAGCGAGCACAGCCGCGCCGGCGCGCTCGACGGCATGCAGCGCCCGGCCGCCGCGGGCGACTCCGGGCGCAGCGGCTTCGGCCCCTCGCGCGAAGGGGCGCTGTCGGCGCCGGGCACCTTCGGGCCGCGCAGCGGGCCGGGCGGCCTGCCGGGCGGCCCGCTGCCGCGCGCGGGCGGGCGCGGCACCCTGATCGGCCAGGTCGAGCCGACGATGATGGACCTGCTGCGCCGGCTCGCGCACGCCGAGCCGGTGGGCTACGACACCTCGGGCTCGGCCTGGTCGGGCTCGGGTTTCGACGTCGGCACGGCAGCGCCCAACCTCATCCGCGCCAACCGCGACCAGTTGCGGCAGGCCTCGCGCGGCGCGCTCGATCACATGGTGATCGACGTCATCGGCAGCCTGTTCGACCAGATCCTGTCCGACCCCAAGGTGCCGCCGCAGCTGGCGCGGCAGATCGCGCGCCTGCAACTGCCGGTGCTGCGCGCGGCGCTCGGTGATTCGAGCTTCTTTTCCACGCGCAAGCACCCCGTGCGGCAGTTCATCAACCGCATCGCGTCGCTGGGCAACGGCTTCGAGGACTTCAGCGACGAGCAGGCGCAGGTCTTCCTGGCCAAGGTGCGCGACCTGGTGCAGGAGATCGTCAAGGGCGACTTCGACCAGGTCGAAACCTATGCCACCCGGCTGACGGCGCTCGAACTCTTTGCCGCCGAGCAGGCGCGCATTGCCGTCGAGACCCAGCAAGCGGGCGCCACCGCGCTGCTGCAGCAGCGCGAGGAATCGCTGCGCCTGGGTCGGCACTACGAACAGCGGCTCGAGCAGGAACTGCAGCCGCTGGCCGCGCCCGGCTTCGTGCGCGACTTCGTCTCGCGCGTGTGGAGCCGCGTCATCCTGAAGGCCGCCGAGCGCGAAGGCGTGACCAGCGATCGCGTGCGCGCGCTGCGCCAGACGGGGCGCGAGCTCTTCATGAGCGTGCAGCCCAAGACCTCGCCGGCACAGCGCAAGGCCTTCATCGCCGAGCTGCCGAAGATGGTGCAGCAGATCAACGACGGGCTGAATGCCATCGGCTGGCCCGAGGATCGGCGCCGCCAGTTTTTCGGCCAGCTGATGCCGGCCCATGCCGACGCGCTGAAGACCATGGCCGGCAGCGTGCTCGACTACAACATGCTGGCGCGACAGGTCGAGCAGGCGCTCGAGCGCCACCTGCCCACGGCGGCCGACCTGCCGCCGGCGACCGTGGCCGAGCCGATGGACGACGAGTCAGCCGAAGCCGTGTTCAGCGGCGACGAGGCCACCCGCCTCGGGCTGGTGCAGGAGGCCGGGTTCGACTGGGACGGCAAGGTCGACATCGACCTCAGCGCCGAACCCGAGGTGCATGCCGTCGATCTGGCCCTGCCCGGCCTGCCGGCCCCGGCAGAGCCGATGGCGCCCGCCAGCGGCCGCACGCTGGCCGACCATGTGCAGATCGGCTTCAGCTACCAGATGCACCTCGACGGCGAATGGCAGAAGGTCAGGCTGGCCCATGTCAGCCCGGGCCGCACCTTCTTCGTCTTCACGCGCGGGCAGCGCCACCAGCGCACCATCTCGCTGACGCACCGCATGCTGGTGCGACTGTGCGAGTCGGGCCGCATGCGCGCGTTCGAAAGCGCGGAGCTGCTCGAACGGGCAACCGCCCGCACCCGGCGCCAGCTGGCATCGCTGGGCGCCGGTGCACCGCGCTGACAGCGCTGCGTTTGCACTCAGCGACCGGCGCGCTGCGCCACCATCGCCCGCGCCGCCCCGATCGCGGCCACCAGGCTGGAGGCATCGGCCAGGCCGCGGCCGGCGATGTCGAACGCCGTGCCGTGGTCGGGGCTGGTGCGCACGAAGGGCAGGCCCAGCGTGACGTTGACACCCTGCTCCACGCCCAGGTATTTGACCGGGATCAGGCCGTGGTCGTGCGTCATCGCCACCACCACGTCGAAGGGCTCGCGATGGCCCGGGCGCCGGCGCGCGCGCATGAAGACGGTGTCGGGCGGAAAAGGCCCCTGGGCATCGATGCCCTCGGCGCGCGCGGCGGCGATGGCCGGCGCGATGATGCGCAGCTCCTCGTCACCGAACAGGCCGCCCTCGCCGGCATGCGGGTTGAGCCCCGCCACCGCGATGCGCGGCGGACCGCCCGCCCACGCCGGCACCGATGCGTGCGTGATGCGCAGCGTCTGCAGCACCGCGTCCAGCGTGACGAGCTCGATGGCCTTGCGCAAGGCGACATGGATGGTCACCAGCACGACGCGCAGTTCGTCGTTGGCCAGCATCATGCGCACGGGGCGCGGATCACCGTCGTCGGTGGCCAGGGCCTGCAGCATCTCGGTATGGCCGGGAAAGTCGACGCCGGCGGCCGCCAGCGCCTCCTTGTGGATGGGCGCGGTGACGATGGCCGCACCCTCGCCGCGCCGCACCAGGGCCACCGCCTCGCGGATGCAGGCGGCGGCGGCGGCGCCGCAGCGGGCATCGATGCAGCCCCAGGGCAGTGCCGCCAGGCCATCGGGCAGGCCCGGTGGCTCCAGCACCGGCACGGCCCCGGGCGGCACGGCGGCGATGTCGGCGGGCCGCTCGATCAGCGCCAGCGGCACCCCCAGCGGATCGACCAGGCGCGCGGCGCGCTGCAGCACCGCCACGTCGCCGACCAGCACGCAGCCGCCGGCCGCACCCTGGCGGAACGCCCGCAGTGCGATTTCGGGCCCGATGCCGGCGGCATCGCCCATGGTGACGAGCAACGGTGCCGCGCTCATGCGGGATTGTCGATGTCGATGAACTGGTGCTCGAGGCCGAACTGCGCGGCGACATGGGCCGCCACCGCGGGCGCGCCGTAGCGCTCTGTCGCATGGTGGCCGCAGGCGAGATAGGCGACGCCGGTCTCGCGCGACAGGTGGGCCTGCGGCTCCGACAGCTCGCCGCTCAGGTAGGCATCGGCCCCGGCGGCGATGGCGGCCTCGAAATAGCCCTGCGCGCCCCCGGTGCACCAGGCGATGCGGCGCAGCGGCCGCCCGTCGCCCGGCAGCAGCACCGGCGCGCGCGCCAGCGCCTGCTGCACGCGCGCGGCCAGCGCCTGGGCATCGGGGGCAGCAGGCGTGCTGCCGATGAAGCCCAGGTCCTGGTCGCCGAAGCGGGCATCGGCGCGCAGGCCCAGCCGCAGGCCGAGCTGCGCGTTGTTGCCCAGCTCGGGGTGGGCGTCCAGCGGCAGGTGGTAGGCGAACAGGTTGACGTCGGCGCGCAGCAGCCTGGTCACGCGCGCCTTCAGCCAGCCCGTCAGGCGGCCATCGTGGCCGCGCCAGAACAGACCGTGGTGCACGAACAGGGTGTCGGCGCCGGTGGCCAGCGCAGCGTCGATGAAGGCCAGGCTCGCGGTGACCCCGGAGGCGATGCGGTGCACCTCGCCCCGGCCCTCGACCTGCAGGCCGTTCGGCCCATAATCCCTGAAGCTTTCCGGCTGCAACAGTTCGTTGAGGCTGGATTCGATCCGTTGACGCGCGGCCATGGCTGCCGACCCTTGCGATGTGGCGTAGACACTGGCTCTTATTCTCGCAGGCGGTCACGGTCGCGCTGGGCGTGCTGTTCGTGGTCGGCACGCTCAAGCCGGAATGGCTGCCACGCACCGGGCGCGACTCGGTGGCGGCGCTGCCCCCGGCGCCGACCTTCGTGCCGCCGGCGCGCCCGCTGGCCGCAGCGGCCGGCGGCGCTGCGTCGGCCCCGGTGGCGGTGGCCGGCCTGGCCCAGGCCGCGCGCCGCGCCGCGCCCACGGTCGTCAGCATCATGGCCAGCAAGACCAGCCGCGCGGCCAACCCGCATGCCGAGGATCCGCGATTCCGCTTCTTCTTCGAAGGCCAGGGCCGGCCGCCGCCGTCGCAGACCGGCCTCGGCTCGGGTGTGATCGTCTCGATCGAGGGCTACCTGCTGACCAACAACCACGTGGTCGACGGTGCCAGCGAGATCGAGGTGCAGCTCGCCGACGGCCGCCAGGCGCAGGCGCGGCTGATCGGCACCGACCCCGAGACCGACCTCGCGGTGCTGAAGATCGACCTCGAACGGCTGCCGGTGATCGCCTTCGGCGACATGCCGGCGCTGCAGGTGGGTGACCCGGTACTGGCCATCGGCAACCCCTTCAACGTCGGCCAGACCGTGACCTCGGGCATCGTCAGCGCGCTCGGCCGCAACCGGCTCGGGCTGTCGACTTTCGAGAATTTCATCCAGACCGACGCCGCCATCAACCCCGGCAATTCCGGCGGTGCGCTGGTCGACGCGCAGGGCAACCTGATCGGCATCAACACGGCCATCTTCTCGCGCAGCGGCGGCAGCCTGGGCATCGGCTTTGCCATCCCGGTGGACACGGCGCGCCAGGTGATGGAGAGCCTGGTGCGCGACGGCCAGGTGCGCCGCGGCTGGATCGGCGTCGAACCGCGCGACCTCACGCCAGAGGTGGCCGAGAGCCTGGGCCTGCCGGTGCGCCAGGGCGTGCTGATCACCGGCGTGCTGGCCGGCGGCCCTGCCGCCAAGGCCGGTCTGCGCCCCGGCGACGTGGTGCTGCGCGTGGGCAGCAAGGACGTCGTCAATACCGCCGAACTGCTGGCGGCGGTGGCAGCCCTGCAGCCCGACAGCGAAACCACGCTCGGCCTGCAGCGCGGCGACCGGCCGCTCGACGCGATGGTGACGGTGCGCACGCGCGGCGCCGGCGCGGGCGCCGGCCGCCTCAGGCGGCGGGTTTCTCGCCGTCCTTGGCCGCGCCCGCCTCGCCTGCGGGCGCCTTGGTGCTCTTGATGAACATGCCCGCGGCGATGATGCCCAGTTCGTACAGGATGCACATCGGGATCGCCAGCGACAGCTGCGAGATCACGTCGGGCGGCGTGACGACGGCCGCGACGACGAAGGCACCGACGATGAAATAGCCGCGCGCCTTCTTCAACTGCTCGATGGTCACGATGCCCACGCGCGCCAGCACGACGACGGCGATCGGCACCTCGAAGGCGATGCCGAAGACGAGGAAGAGCGTCAGCACGAAGCCGAAATACTGCTCGATGTCAGGCGCCGCCGTGATCGCGGTCGGCGCGAAAGCCTGGATGAATTGCGACATCGCCGGGATGACGATGAAATAGCAGAACGCCACGCCGATGAAGAACAGCAGCGTGCTGCTGATCACCAGCGGCAGCACGAATTTCTTCTCGTGCGAATAGAGTCCCGGCGCGACGAAGGCCCACACCTGGTACAGCACATAGGGCAGCACCACCAGGAAGGCCGACATCAGCGTGATCTTCAGCGGCACCAGGATGGGTGAGATGACGTTGGTGGCGATCAGCTTGGTGCCCTCGGGCAGGTGCGCGACCATCGGCTGCGCCAGCAGGTCGTAGAGCGCGCCCATGCCGGGCCAGAAGGCGAGCGCACCGAAGGCGATGCCGACCGCGATCAGCACGCGGATCAGGCGGTCGCGCAGCTCGATCAGGTGGGAGACGAAGGGGGCCTCGGTGCCGGCCAGTTCGTCTTCGGGGTCCTTCCTGGCTTCGCTCACGGTCGGCCCTTGATACCGGACTTCACCCCGGGGGGCCGGAAGCGTGCCACGCGCGCCGCGCCCGACTGCGCCTTGGTGCGGATGCCGGCGCGCTGCTTGTACCACTGCGGCATGGCGCCGCGCTTGAGGCGCCAGTTCTTCCTCGGGTGCCTGTATTCCGGCACCGGGGTGGTCAGCGCCCCGCTGCCGCTGCGGGCCAGCGGGTCGACGAATGCGTTGTCGCTCGCCCAGTCGGTACCGATGGCGTTGAACTCGGCGCTGGCGGCCTTGACTTCCTGGTTGACCGTCTGCTCGACGTCGCGCGCGGCGTCCTCGAACTGGGTCTTCATCTTCTTCAGCTCTTCGAGCTCGATCGAGCGGTTGACCTCGGCCTTGACGTCGGCGACATAGCGCTGCGCCTTGCCCAGCATGTGGCCGACCGTGCGCGCCACGCGCGGCAGTTTTTCGGGCCCGATGACGATCAGGGCCACGGCGCCGATGAGGGCGAGCTTGTCGAAGCCGAAGTCGATCATTCAGCAGCAGGTGGCTCGAACACCGGCGGGCGCGGCAAGCAGCCGACGCCGTCCGCGCCCGGGCCTGGCCTTCAGGACTTGGACTTCGCTTCCACGTCGACGGTATTGCCGTCGGCCTGGCGCTGCGCGGTGCTGACCTGCTGCGGCGGCGGCGCGGGGGTCGCCGGATCGCCTTCGGAGCCGCCCTTGACGCCGTCCTTGAAACCCTTCACGGCCCCACCGAGGTCGGAACCGATGTTCTTGAGCTTCTTGGTGCCGAAGATCAGCACCACCACCAGCAACACGATCAGCCAATGCCAGATGCTGAACGATCCCATGACGTATCTCCTGCAGAGGAACCCGGCATTCTAGGTGAGCATGGTGACCGCACACCTGGCGGGGCACCGATCACCCCTTGAGCCAGGGCCTGGGGCCGCCCATCACGTGCATGTGCAGGTGGTAGACCTCCTGCCCGCCGTCGCGCCCGGTATTGACGACGGTGCGAAAGCCGTTGACCACGCCCAGCTGCCGCATCAGCCGCGGTGCCAGGCCGAGCATGCGGCCGAGCAGCGCCTCGTGCTCGGGGCCGACATCGGCCAGCGTGGCGATGTGCTGCCTGGGGATGATCAGCACATGCACCGGTGCCCAGGGGTTGATGTCGTGGAAGGCCAGCAGTTGATCGTCCTCGTGGGCCTTCTTCGCCGGGATCTGTCCGGCGACGATCTTGCAGAAGATGCAGTTCGGGTCGGCACTCATGGTGTCAGCTTCCTTCGTGGTCGCGTGGCGCGGCCTGGCGCGCGGCAAATTCTTCCAGCCCCGACAGGCCCTCGCGGCGTTCCAGTTCGGCCAGCACGTCGGCCGGCGACAGCCCATAGTGCGCCAGCGCCACCAGGCTGTGGAACCAGAGGTCGGCGACCTCGTAGACGATCTTCCGGCGATCCCCGTCCTTGGCCGCCATCACGGTCTCGGTGGCCTCCTCGCCGATCTTCTTCAGGATGGCGTCGGGCCCCTTGGCGAACAGCCGGGCGACATAGCTTTGGGCCGGATCGCCGCCGCGGCGCGACTCGATGACGGCGGCCAGCCGGGCCAGGGTGTCGTTGGATGTCATTTGGAATAAATGCGTTCGGGGTCCTGCAGCACCGGCTCGACGCTGCGCCACTGGCCGCCTTCCAGCTGCTGGAAGAAGCAGCTGTGGCGGCCGGTGTGGCAGGCGATCGACAGGTTCGAGGACTCCTGGCCGAGCTGGGTGACGGTGAGCAGCAGCACGTCGTTGTCGCAGTCCATGCGGATGCCGTGCACCTGCTGGAAGTGGCCCGATTCCTCGCCCTTGTGCCACAGCTTGCGGCGCGAGCGGCTCCAATACACCGCCTGGCCGCGGCGCGCGGTCTCGGCCAGCGCCTCGCGGTTCATCCAGGCGAACATCAGCACGTCGCCCGTGCCCTGCTCCTGCGCGATCACCGGCACCAGGCCGTCGCGGTCCCACTTGATCTGGTCCAGCCAGTCGGTCGCTTCCATGGCCGGCAGTCTAGTGCGTGGCGCCGGCAAAGCCGCGCTCGGCGGCCAGCCACTGCAGCACCGGCAGCGTACCCGGCAGCACCGGCGCCACCGCCACCGGCAGCTCGCCCCAGGCCATCTGCTGGCCTTCGCGCATCTCGAACTCGCCCGCCCAGTCGAAGACCTTGCAGAAATGCAGCCGCACGCGGGCATGCGGGTAGTCGACGATGGCCTGCTGCCAGGGATGGACGGCGCCGATGGTGATGCCCAGTTCCTCGTGCAGTTCCCGCCGCAGCGCCTGCTCGACCGTCTCGCCCGGCTCGAACTTGCCGCCCGGAAACTCCCAGTAGCCGGCGTAGACCTTGCCCGGCGGGCGGCTGGTCAGCAGGAAGCGGCCCGCGCCGTCGATCAAGACCCCCACCGCCACGTCGACCGGCTCTCGTTCAGTCGCCAACGTGCCGCCCTGCATAGTCCCTGGCAAACTGGTAGGCGACGCGGCCCGAGCGCGAGCCGCGCTCCAGCGCCCAGACCAGGCTGTCCTGCCGCGCGGCGACGATGGCGGCCTCAGGCACGCCGAAGCTGCGCAGCCACTGCGCCACGATGGCCAGGTATTCGTCCTGGCTGAAGGGGTAGAAGCTGACCCACAGGCCGAAGCGCTCGGACAGGCTGATCTTCTCCTCCACCACCTCGCCGGGGTGGACCTCGCCGTCCTCGGTGTGCTGGTAGCTGAGGTTTTCCTTCATATATTCGGGCAGCAGGTGGCGGCGGTTGCTGGTGGCATAGATCAGCACGTTGTCGCTGCTTTGCGCCACGCTGCCGTCGAGCATGCTCTTCAGCGCCTTGTAGCCGGCCTCGCCCTCGTCGAAGCTGAGGTCGTCGCAGAAGACGACGAAGCGCTCGGGCCGCTCGGCCACCAGGTCCACCAGGTCGGGCAGGTCCACCAGGTCGGCCTTGTCGACCTCGATCAGCCGCAGGCCGCGGCCGCTGAATTCATTCAGGCAGGCCTTGATCAGGCTGCTCTTGCCGGTGCCACGCGCACCGGTCAGCAGCACGTTGTTGGCCGGTCGGCCGGCCACGAATTGCTCGGTGTTGCGCAGCAGCTTCTCCTTCTGCGGCTCGACCTCCTTCAGGTCGGCCAGGCGGATGGTGGCGACATGGCGCACCGGCTCCAGCACGCCCGAGCCGCCGCGCTTGCGGTAGCGGTAGGCGACCGAAGCCGACCAGTCGGGCGCAGCCGGTGCATGGGGGAGAACGGCTTCCAGCCGCGTGAGCAGCACCTCGGCACGGGCGATCAGGGTTTCGAAGGAGGACATGCGCGCAAGTGTATTCAGCCGGGCAGCGGAACCACCTGCTCGCCCTGCAGCACGAAGACGCGGTCACCGGGCGCGCGCGCCACCGCATGCATGCCGGTGAATTCGCCGAAGGCCGGCAGCAGCCCGACCGCGGCACCGAAGTGGAAGCACGGCAGGCGCAGCCGGTCGTGCGCGCGGCCACCGACCACCACGCAGGGGTGCACGTGGCCGGCCAGCACATAGGCGCCGGGCTCGGCATCGGGGTGGTGCTTGAGCGCCAGGCCCCCCAGGCGCAGCGGTTCGTCGACGCACACCACGTCCCAGCCGGCCGGCGGATCCCCGGCGTGGCGGTCATGGTTGCCGCGCACCAGCCGCAGTTCGATCTGCGCATGGCGCTCGCGCCATCGCTGCACGGCCGCCAGCGTCGCGGCGGCATGCGCATGCGCCGAATGCAGCAGGTCGCCGAGGAAGACGATGCATTGCGCGCCGCTGCCGGCCAGCGCTGCATCCAGCCGCGCCAGCGTGCCGGCGGTGGTGGCCTCGGGCACCGGCACGCCCAGGCGCCGGAACGACACCGCCTTGCCGATGTGGGCGTCGGCGATCAGCAGGGTGCGGTGGGCGGGCAGGAAGGCCGCGCGTTGCGGCAGCAGCACCAGCCGCTCGCCGGCCAGGTCCAGCGCCAGCATGGTGGTGCGCGACGGATCAGGCCGCCAGGCGCTGCAGCGGGGCCTCGACCGCCTCGGTGGGCAGGCGGCGGAAGCCCGAACGCGCGTAGCGCTGCAGGCGGCCGACGATGAGCGATGTCATCGCCGAGGCCATCGCATTGGCCTCGACCGTGGGCATCGCCGAGCCCTTGGCCTCGGCCGCCGGGCGCAGGCACTGGCGCAGCTGCGACTCGACGCGGTCGAAGAACTGGTTCATGCGCGCGATCAGGCGCTCGTGCTCGAAGACCAGCGCGTCGCCGACCATGACGCGTGTCATGCCCGGATTCTTCTCGCCGAACTGCAGCAGCATCAGCGCGATGCGCTGCGCCTGCAGCGAGCCCGACTCGTCACGTTCGGTGATCTGGTTGACGAGCGCGAACACGCTCGACTCGATGAACTCGATCAGGCCCTCGAACATCTGCGCCTTGCTGGCGAAGTGGCGGTACAGCGCCGCCTCGGAGACATCGAGCCGGGCGGCCAGCGCCGCGGTGGTGATGCGTTCGGCACCGGGCTGCTCGAGCATGCTGGCCAGCGTCTGCAGGATCTGCACCCGGCGTTCACCCGGGCGCGGCCGCTTGCGGGCGGGGGTGGCGGGAGCGGGGTCCGTGGCAGGGGTCGCTTGGGGGCCGACCGGATCGGGGGGCGTGTCGGACATCGCGTCGCGCGCTGCGCTGTCAAGGGGCAGGAGGTGTGCAAAGGATTCTGGCATAGGGCCACCGGTGTCCCTGCTGCAGGTAAACACTGACATTCGAGGTCAATCAGCGCAGGCGGCCGCGCAGTTCGCGCAGGCTGCGCACCTTGAGGTCGACATAGGGCGGCCGCCGCGCGCGGTCATGCGCACGGGCCGGCAGGCCATGGATCCAGCGCCGCATCCACACCGTCTTCATGCCGACGCGGCGCGCCGCCTTCTGGTGCTGCAGCGTGTCTTCCACCAGCACGCAGTGCGACGGCGGCACACCCAGGCGTGCCGCCAGCCGGCGCAGCATGCGCGCGTCGGGCTTGGGCCGCAGGTGGCCGAACATCGCCATGTCCTCGATCGTGAAGACGCCGTCGAACAGCGGCAGCAGGTCGAGCGTGGTCAGCACGCGCAGCGCGTAGGCGCGCGGCGCGTTGGTCAGGATATATTTGCGGCCCGGCAGCGCGGCGAGCGCGGCCACGTCGTGCGGGTGGCTGCGCAGTTCGCCCTCCAGCCCCGGCAACAGGTGCGTGTGGTGCAGGAAGTGCGCGGCCTTCACCGCATGGTGGCGGATCAGCCCCAGCAGCGTGGCGCCATAGCGCAGGAAATACTGCCGCCGCAGCGCATCGGACTCGGTTCTGGACAGCCCCAGTTCACGCTCGATGTACTGCCCCATCGCCAGCGACAGCGCCGGCATCGCCGACCGGTGCGCATCGTGCAGCGTGTCGTCGAGGTCGAACAGCCAGACGCGCGCCATGCGCTCAATGCGACTTGATCATCGTCCCGTAGGCCTGATCGGTCAGGATCTCCAGCAGCATCGCGTGCGGCACGCGGCCGTCGACCACGTGCACCGCATTGACGCCGCTCTTGGCGGCATCGATGGCGCCGGCCAGCTTGGGCAGCATGCCGCCGCTGATGGTGCCGTCGGCGATCAGCTCGTCGATCTGGCGTGCCGTCAGCTCGGTGAGCAGCTCACCCGCCTTGTCCAGCACGCCGCGGATGTTGGTCAGCATGATCAGCTTCTCGGCCTTCAGCACCGTGGCCAGCTTGGCGGCCACGAGGTCGGCGTTGATGTTGTAGCTTTCGTTGTGCTCGCCGAAGCCGATCGGGCTGATGACGGGGATGAACTGGTCGTCCTGCAGCGCCTTCACCACGCTGGGGTCGATGGCGGTGATCTCGCCCACCTGGCCGATGTCGTGCTGCTTCGCAGGGTCGTCCTTGTCGGCCATCTTCATCTGACGCGCGCGGATCAGGCCGCCGTCGCGCCCGGTCAGGCCCACGGCCTTGCCGCCGGCGGCGTTGATGAGACCGACGATGTCCTGCTGCACCTCGCCGGCCAGCACCCATTCGACGACCTCCATCGTCTCGGCGTCGGTGACGCGCATGCCCTGGATGAAGGTGCCCTTCTTGCCCACCTTGGCCAGCGCCTCGTCGATCTGCGGGCCGCCGCCGTGCACGACGATGGGGTTCAGGCCGACCAGCTTGAGCAGCACCACGTCCTCGGCAAAGTCCTGCTGCAGCGCCGGGTCGGTCATGGCGTTGCCGCCATATTTGATGACGATGGTCTTGCCGTGGAAGCGCCGGATGTAGGGCAGCGCCTGCGCCAGGATCTCGGCCTGGTCGCGCGGGGTGATGTGGTCCAGCGAATGCTCGGTGGCGTGGGTCATGGCGGTGCCCGTGGACGGAAGTGGCGGCGATTGTAGAAAAGCCCCTGCCCCCCGGTTCACCGCGGCGCTGTCATCATGCGCGGGTTCCGGCCCGTTGAGGGGTCGTACCACCACCGGAGCCTGCCCATGAAGTCGCTTGCCACCCTGGTTGCCGCCCTCGTCGCCTCGACGGCGCTGTGGGCGCAGACGCCCAATGCCGACGGCGAGATCACCAAGATCGACAAGGCCGCCGGCAAGCTGACGCTGCGCCACGGCGAGATCAAGAACCTGGACATGCCGCCGATGACGATGGTCTTCCGCGTCGCCGACGCGCGGCTGCTGGACGGCGTGGCGGTGGGCGACCGCGTGCGCTTTGCCGCCGACAAGGTGAGCGGCAGCTATACCGTCACCGCGCTGGTCAAGGCCAACTGACGGCGGCCCGGCGGCCCGGCGGCCCGCGGCGGCCGCCGTCACCCGCGCGACGCCGCGGGCTTGGCAGCATGCCTACCATGCGGGTCCTTGCCACCGCCACCGGGAGCCCGCATGAGCGCCGAACTCGCCCAGACCGTCAACCACCAGGTCCGCCTTGCCGCGCGGCCGGTCGGCCTGCCCACCGACGCCTGCTGGCAGCTCGCCGCCGAGCCGGTGGCCGCTGCCGGTGCCGGCGGCGTGATCGTCAGAACGCTGGCGCTGTCGCTCGACCCCGCCATGCGCGGCTGGATGAACGAGGGCAAGAGCTACATCCCGCCGGTGGGCATCGGCGAGGTCATGCGCGCCGGCGGCGTGGGCGTGGTGGTGGCGTCCGACAGCCCGGCCTTCCCGGTCGGCGCCCATGTCAGCGGCGGCCTGGGGGTGCAGGAATACCTCAGCATCCCGGCCGAGCAGTTGCGCAAGAGCGGCCTGGCGCGCATCGACCTGCGCCTGGGCACGCTGACGCAGTGGCTCAACGTGCTGGGCATGCCGGGCATGACGGCCTATTTCGGCCTGCTCGACGTCGGACGGCCGCAACCGGGGCAGACGGTGGTGGTCTCCGGCGCCGCCGGCGCGGTGGGCCAGACCGTGGGCCAGTTGGCCAGGATCAAGGGCTGCCGCGTGGTCGGCATCGCCGGCGGCCCGGCCAAGTGCGAGTGGGTGGTGAAGGAACTCGGCTTCGACGCCTGCATCGACTACAAGCACCAGAGCGTCAAGGACGGCCTGAAGGAATACTGCCCCAAGGGCGTGGATGTCTATTTCGACAACGTCGGCGGCGACATCCTCGATGCCGTGCTGACGCGCATCACGCGCGGTGCGCGCATCGTCATTTGCGGCGCCATCAGCCAGTACAACGCCACCGAGGCCGTGCAGGGGCCGAAGAACTACCTGTCGCTGCTGGTCAACCGCGCGCGCATGGAAGGCATGGTCGTCTTCGACTACGCCGACCGCTATGGCGAGGCCGTGGCCGAGATGGCCGGCTACCTGAAGGACGGCCGCATGAAGAGCCGCGAGGACGTGGTGCCGGGCGGCGTGGCCGCCTTCCCGGCCACGCTGCTGAAGCTCTTCAAGGGCGAGAATTTCGGCAAGCTGGTGCTCCAGGTAGCCAGCGAATAGCCCGCCGCCGAGATGAGCGGCGGCGAATGCCGTCCGCTCCATCGAGGCGAAGGCGAGGCTGCACGGCCGCCGGCCGTGTCAGGCTTGCCTAGAAGTGGATGCCCCGCATCATCTGCGCCATCGCGATCGCCTCCGGCGACAGCGTCGGCTTCGGCGCCTTCTCGCCGCGCGCCGCGGCGCTGTCGGGGAACATCCGGAACGCCGTATTCATGATGATCTGGGTGATGCGCGGCGCCGCCGCGTGCAGCACCTCGCCGACGATGCCCAGCCGCGTCGCCACACGCACCGGCTTGGCGACACAGGCCTGCACGACCATGTCGGCGGCCTCCTCGGGGTTCAGCAGCGGCATGCTCTCGTAGATCTTGGTCGGCGCCGTCATCGGCGTGCGCACCAGCGGCATGTTGACGGTGGTGAAGGTCACGCCCTGGTCGGCAAACTCGCTGGACGCGCAGGCGGTCCACGCGTCGAGCGCCGCCTTGCTGGCGACATAGGCCGAGAAGCGCGGCGCGTTCACCAGCACGCTGATCGAGCTGATGTTGACGACATGGCCCTTGCGCTTCTTCACCATCCCCGGCAGCAGCCCCATCGTGACGCGCAGCGCGCCGAAATAGTTCAGCTGCATCGTGCGCTCGAAGTCGTGGAAGCGGTCGTAGCTCGACTCGATCGCGCGCCGGATCGAGCGCCCGGCGTTGTTGATCAGGAAGTCGACGCCGCCGTGCTTGTCCTCGAGGGTGCCGACGAATTCGGCACAGCTCTCGGCGTTGGCGATATCGACGACATAGCTGAAGACCTGCGGCGAGGACTGACCCTTTTCCTTCGCGTAGGCGACGATGTCCTTGACCGCCTCGTCGAGCTTGGCCTCGTCGCGCGCGCAGATGACGGTGATCGCGCCGGCCTCGGCGAAGCGCCTGGCCGCCGACAGCCCGATGCCCGACGAGCCGCCGGTGACGAGCACGACCTTGCCGCCGACGGCACCCTTGAGCGATCGGTCGATGAACAGATCGGGGTCGAGGTGGCGCTCCCAGTAGTCCCACAGCCGCCAGGCGTAGTCGTGCAGGTTGGGGCACTCGATGCCGCTGCCCTCGAGCGCGGCGTCGGTCTCGCGGCGGTCGTAGCGCGTGGGCCAGTTCAGAAACTGCATCACGTCCTCGGGCAGCCCGAGGTCCTTCATCACCGCGGCGCGCAGGCGGCGCACCGGCGCCAGCGCCATCATCCCCTTGCGCACGCTCTTCGGGATGAAGCCGAACAGCGCCGCGTTGACGAACAGGTTCATCTTCGGCGCATGCGCCGCCTGCGTGAGGATCGACAGCAGGTCGCCGATGCGGTAGCCCTGCGGGTCGACGAGGTGGTAGCACTTGCCGCTGGTGCGGTGGTGGTGGCTGATGTGGTCGAGCGCGGCGACCACGAAGTCCACCGGCACCACGTTGACGCGCCCGCCCTCCAGCCCGACGCTGGGCATCCACGGCGGCAGCATCTGCCGCATGCGCTGGATGAGCTTGAAGAAGTAGTAAGGGCCGTCGATCTTGTCCATCTGGCCGGTCTTGCTGTCGCCGACGACGAAGGCGGGGCGATAGACCGTCCACGGCACCTTGCACTCCTTGCGCACGATCTTCTCGCTCTCGTGCTTGGTCATGAAGTACGGGTGGTCCAGGCCCTCGGCCTCGTCGAACATGTCCTCGCGGAAGACGCCTTCGTACAGCCCGGCGGCGGCGATGCTGCTGACATGGTGCAGGTGCCCGGCATCGATGGCCTTGGCAAATTCCACCAGGTTGCGCGTGCCCTCGATATTGACCCGGACCTGGCTCTCCTCGTCGGCCGACAGGTCGTACACCGCCGCCAGGTGGTAGACATGCTCGATGTGGCCCTTGAGGGCCTTGATGTCCTCGGCCGCGACGCCGAGCTTCTTGGCGGTGAGGTCGCCGCTGACGGGCACCGCGCGCTTGCGGTTCACCCCCCAGTAGTCATACAGGTCGGCGAGCTTGGCTTCACTGCCCGGGCGCACCAGGAAGAAGACGGTGGTGCCGCGGCGGGCGAGCAGGGTCTTGACGAGGCGCTTGCCGATGAAGCCGGTGGCGCCGGTGACGAAATACTGCATGCGGTCTCCTCTCTGGCGGTTGGACGAGCAGCGAAAGCCGGCATTCTGGCAAGGCCGGCAGGCCGTCGATGCGCGCGCTTTCCCGGGGCCCGCATAGAGCCGTCTCCCTAGAGATCCCTGCTGCGCGCAGCACGGGTGAACCCTATATTCGCGGCATGGCGGCGCCGGTTGGTTGCCGTGGACCGAACAACCCCGGAGGAATCCATGGTCAAGAAACTCAAGAGCATTTCCGCGAAGAAGTCCGCCCCCGCTGCCGGGCTGCTCGACAGCCACCTGGCGCAGTCGGTGAAGGACTCGGCGCAGCAGATCTGGCTGGCCGGCATGGGCGCCTTCAGCAAGGCGCAGGAAGAAGGCGGCAAGGTCTTCGAGACCCTGGTCAAGGAAGGCATGACGCTGCAGAAGAAGACGCAGGGCATGGCCGAGGACAAGATCAGCGAGGTGACGGGCCGCATGAGCGCGATGGCCGGCACGGTGACGGCCAAGGCGGGCCAGAACTGGGACAAGCTCGAGGCCATCTTCGAGCAGCGCACCGCCAAGGCCCTGAGCAAGCTCGGCGTGCCGACCGCCAAGGATGTCGAGGTGCTGACCCAGCGCGTCGAGCAGCTGGCCGCCGCGGTCGCCCGACTCGGCAAGGCCGGCGCCGCCGCCAAGGCCGCGGCCCCGCGCGCGGGCGGCCGCACCGCCAAGGCTGCGAGCGCCGCCGCGCCGGCGAAGAAGGTCGCCGCCAAGCGGGCCCCGCGCAAGGCGGCCGCCTGAGGCGGCTGGACGCAGGCATGAGCAGGGGCGCCACGGCGCCCCTTCTGCTGCCCCCTGAGTCGCCGAGGATCCGCTGATGGTCACCGCGCATCTCACCACCAGGCGCCGCCCGCGCCGCCGCCCGGCTCCGCGCGTGGGCCTGGCGCTGGCCGGCGGCGGCCCGCTGGGCGCGATCTACGAGATCGGCGCGCTGTGCGCGCTGGACGAATCGGTGGTCGGCCTCGACCTCAATCGGCTCGCCGGCTATGTCGGCGTCTCGGCCGGCGGCTTCATCGCCGCCGCCCTGGCCAACGGCATCACGCCGCGCCAGCTGTGCACCTCGTTCATCGAGAACGAAGGCCCGCGCGCCGACATCGTGCGGCCCTCGCTCTTCATCCGCCCGGCGCTGGCCGAATATGCGCACCGCGCCGCCATGCTGCCGGGGCTGGTGGCGCAGGCGGCGCTGCAGTACGCCTTCGAGCGGCGTTCGGTGCTGGCTGCGCTCGAGCGCCTGGGCCGCGGGCTGCCCACCGGGCTCTTCACGCACGCACCGCTCGAGGCACAGCTGCGGCGGCTGTTCTCGGCCCCCGGCCGCAGCAACGACTTCCGCCGCCTGCAGCGCAAGCTGGTGCTGGTGGCCACCGACCTCGACACCGGCGCGGCGGCGCCCTTCGGCGAACCGGGCTGGGACCACGTGCCGATCTCGCAGGCGGTGGCGGCCAGCGCGGCGCTGCCCGGGCTGTTTCCGCCGGTGCCCATCGACGGCCGCTCTTATGTGGACGGCGCACTGAAGAAGACGCTGCACGCACGGGTGCTGCTCGACATGGGGCTGGACCTGGTGCTGTGCCTGAACCCGCTGGTGCCGTTCGCCAGCAGCGAGGGGGGGCGGCACCGGGTGGCCGATGCCACGCGCGGGCGCATCCCGCGGCTGGTCGACGGCGGGCTGCCGGTGGTGCTGGCGCAGACCTTCCGCTCGCTCATCCATTCGCGGCTGGAACTCGGCCTCAAGGGCTACGAGAGCAGCCACCCCGACACCGACATCCTGCTCTTCGAGCCCGACCAGCGCGATCCGGAGATGTTTCTGGCCAATACCTTCGGCTATTCGCAGCGCCGGCTGCTGGCCGAGCATGCCTACCGGCAGACGCGCGCCGACCTGCGCTCGCGCCGCAGCCACGTCGCGGCCACGCTGGCCGCGCATGGCCTGGCGCTGGACCATGCGGTGCTGGACGACCCGCAGCGCCACCTGCTGGCGCCGCAGCGGCACGGCGGCCCGGGCAGCGCCCGCACGCTGCGGCGGCTCGACGAGGTGCTGGACGACCTGGAAGGCGCGCTGGCCGCGCGCTGACCCGCCCGCCGCGCGCTCAGCAGCCCAGGTAGCGCGCCTGCAGGTGCGCCCTGAAGTGCGCCGGGTTGAGCGCCTCGCCGCTGGCGCGGCGCGCCAGTTCGTCGGTGGTCCAGCGGCTGGCCTGCGTCCAGATGTGATCGCGCAGCCAGTCGAAGACCGCGCCCAGGTCGCCGCGCGCGATGCGCGCGTCCAGGTCGGGCATGGCGCGGCGCATGGCCGCAAACCACTGCGCGGCATACATCGCACCCAGCGAATAACAGGGGAAATAGCCGAACAGGCCCTCGGGCCAGTGCACGTCCTGCAGCGGTCCGTCCCTGAAATTGCCGCGTGTATCGACGCCCAGCAGCTCCTGCATCTTCGCGTCCCACAGCGCCGGCACGTCCTCGGCTTCGATCTCGCCCTCGATCAGCGGGCGCTCGATCTCGTAGCGCAGGATGATGTGCGCCGGGTAGGTGACCTCGTCGGCATCGACGCGGATGCAGCCGGGCTTGACGCGCGTGAGCAGCCGCTGCAGGTTGCCCGGCTCGAAGGCCGGCTGCTCGCCGAAGGCCTCGCGGATCATCGGCGCCAGCAGCGCGACGAAGCCCGGGTGGCTGCCGAGCTGCATCTCGAAGGACAGGCTCTGGCTTTCGTGGATGGCCATCGAGCGCGCCTGGCCGACCGGCTGGCCGAGCAGGTCGCGCGGGCGGTTCTGCTCGTAGCGGCCGTGCCCGGTCTCGTGCACCGTGCCCATCAGCGAGCCGAGAAATTCCCGCTCGGTGAAGCGCGTGGTCATGCGCACGTCCTCGGGCACGCCGCCGCAGAACGGGTGGGTCGACACATCCAGCCGACCGGCGTCGAAATCGAAGCCCAGCAGCCGCATCACGCGGTCGCACAGCGCGCGCTGCGCCGCCACCGGGAAGGGGCCGACCGGCTCGATCAGCGGCCGCGTGCGCTGGTGGTCCAGCACCTGCTGGATCAGCCCCGGCAGCCACTGCCGCACCTCGCCGAAGACGCGGTCGACCTGCGCGCAGCTCAGGCCCGGCTCGTACTGGTCCATCAGCGCCTCGTAGCGCGAGACACCGGTCTTCTCGGCCAGCAGGCCGGCCTGCTCGCGCCCGATGGCCAGCACCGCGCGGAAGTTGTCGACGAAGCCTGCCCAGTCGTTGGCCGGGCGCTGGGTGCGCCAGGCATGTTCGCAGCGCGCGGTGGCCAGCGCGCGCCGCTGCACCAGCGATTCGGGCAGCGCGGTATCGGCCACCCAGCCGCGCCGGATCTCGCGCAGGTTGGCGCGCTGCAGGTCCGACAGCGGCTCCTGCTCGGCCTCGTCGATGCGCCGCCCGAAGGCCGGCTCGGTGCGCATGCGGTGCAGCAGGGCCGACATCTCGGCCATCGCCGCGGCCCGCGCGTCGTTGCCCTTGGGCGGCATGTTGGCCGCCTGGTCCCAGCCGGCCAGCGACTGCAGGTGTTCCAGGTGGTGCAGGCGGCGGCAGGTGGCGGCCAGTTCGTCGTAGGCCGGCGTGGCGGTGCTCGTCATCGTGTGGGGCTCCCAGGCTGCAGTGTGGACGGCTTCAATGCGGCAGCGCACCGGGAAAGACCCACAGCAGCGCCGCGGTCATGGTCACGTAACGCGCAAACTTGCCGATCGCCATGTACATCACGCAAGGCCAGAAGGGCATGCGCAGCCAGCCGGCCACCGCGCACAGCGGATCGCCGACCGCCGGCAGCCAGCTCAGCAGGCAGGCCCTGGGCCCGAAGCGTTCGAGCCAGGCCACCGCCTTCATGTGCATGGGCTTGTGACGGGCGATGCGTTCGTAGGCACGTTCGGCGCCGTATCCCATCCACCAGCTGATGGCGCCGCCGAGGGTGTTGCCGGCGGTGGCCACGAGGATGGCCGGCCAGAACATCGCCGGGTTGAGCTTGACGAGGCCGAAGACCGCGGGCTCGCTGCCCAGCGGCAGCAGCGTGGCCGACACCAGGCTGACGACAAAGACCGTGGACAGGCCGAATTGCGGCAGCGCCAGCGCGGTGAGCAGGGATTCGAGCCAGGCCTCCATCGGCGCGGATGATAGGGGCCGCCGCCGCTATACTCCTGCCTCCTTTTTAGGCAGCCCTGCCCGCGTCCCTCGCATGAACATCGGCCCGTATGTGCTGCCGAATGCCCTCGTCGTCGCCCCGATGGCGGGCGTCACCGACCGGCCGTTCCGCCAGCTGTGCCGGCGCCTCGGTGCCGGCCATGCGGTGAGCGAGATGGTGACCAGCAAGCGCGAGCTGTGGACTTCGCTGAAGACCTCGCGCCGCGCCAACCACGAGGGCGAGCCGGGCCCGATCGCGGTGCAGATCGCCGGCGTCGACCCGGCGGAGATGGCCGATGCCGCGCGCTACAACATCGACCGCGGCGCGCAGATCATCGACATCAACATGGGCTGCCCGGCGAAGAAGGTGTGCAACGTCTGGGCCGGCTCGGCGCTGATGCGCAACGAGCCGCTGGCGCTGGCCATCGTCGACGCCGTGGTCGCCGCCTGTGCGCCGCGCGGCGTGCCGGTGACGCTGAAGATGCGCACCGGCTGGTGCGACAGCGAGCGCAACGCGCTGCGCCTGGCGCGCGCGGCCGAGGCCGCCGGCATCGCACTGCTGACGGTGCACGGCCGCACGCGCGCGCAGGGCTACCGGGGCCGCGCCGAGCACGACACCGTGGCCGCCGTGAAGGCCGCGCTGAAGATCCCGGTGGTGGCCAACGGCGACATCGATTCGCCCGAGCAGGCGCGCGCGGTGCTGCGCCACACCGGCGCCGATGCGCTGATGATCGGCCGCGCCGCGCAGGGGCGGCCGTGGATCTTCCGCGAGATCGCGCATTTCCTGGCCACCGGCGAGACGCTGCCGCCGCCGGCCACGCGCGAAGTCGCCGGCTGGCTGAGCGGGCACCTGCACGACCACTATGCGCTGCACGGCGAGTTCTCCGGCGTGCGCAGCGCGCGCAAGCACATCGGCTGGGCGGTGCGCGCGCTGCCCGGCGGCGAGGCCTTCCGCGCCGCGATGAATACGCTGGAAAGCGCCGAGTCGCAGCTGCGCGCGGTGCAGACCTTCTTCGACCGGCTGGCCGAGGTGCACCCGCAGCTGCCGCCGCCGGCCAACGACGACCTCGCCGAAATCAGCGCATGAGCCGCAGCAGCCACCACAAGCCCATCGACGAGTGCATCCGCGGCGCCCTCGAGCAGTATTTCGAGGACCTGCGCGGCACCGAGCCGCATGCCGTGCACGAGATGATCCTGCAGGCGGTCGAGCGGCCGATGCTCGACGTGGTGATGAAACATGCCGACGGCAACCAGAGCAAGGCCGCCGAATGGCTGGGCATCAACCGCAACACGCTGCGCCGCAAGCTGCTCGACCACAAGCTCATCAAATGAAGTGTGGCGCCCGCCCGGGCGCCCCAAGGCCTTTGTGCATTTCCGGACCCCGCCATGCCCGCACTCACCGCACTGATCTCCGTCTCCGACAAGGCCGGGGTGGTCGATTTCGCCCGCGCGCTGCACGACCAGGGCGTGCGCCTGCTGTCCACCGGCGGCACCGCACGGCTGCTGGCCGATGCCGGCCTGCCCGTCACCGAGGTGGCCGAGGTGACCGGCTTCCCGGAGATGCTCGACGGCCGCGTGAAGACGCTGCACCCGCGCATCCACGGTGGTCTGCTGGCCCGCCGCGACCTGCCGGCGCACATGGCGGCGCTGGCCGCGCACGGCATCGGCACCATCGACCTGCTGGTCGTCAACCTCTACCCCTTTGCGCAGGCCACCGCGCGGCCCGACTGCACGCTGGAAGACGCGATCGAGAATATCGACATCGGCGGCCCGGCGATGCTGCGCGCCGCGGCCAAGAACTGGCCCGACGTGGCGGTGGTGATCGACCCCGCCGACTATGCGCAGGTGCTGGCCGAGCTGAAGGCCGGCGGCGTGGCGCGCAGCACCCGCTTCATGCTGGCGAAGAAGGTCTATGCGCACACCGCGGCCTACGACGGCATGATCGCCAACTACCTCGGCGCGCTGCACCCCGGCGCCGAGGACAACCCCGCCGCCGTGCCGGCACGCGAGCCCTTTCCCGCCGTCTATACCCTGCAGCTCGCCAAGACGCAGGACATGCGCTACGGCGAGAACCCCCACCAGGCCGCCGCCTTCTACCGCGAGGGCAAGCCCGGCGCGGGCCTGCTGGCCGGCTGGACGCAGCTGCAGGGCAAGGCGCTCAGCTACAACAACATCGCCGACGCCGACGCCGCCTGGGAATGCGTGCGCAGCTTCGACGACACCCCGGCCTGTGTCATCGTCAAGCATGCCAACCCCTGCGGCGTGGCGGTCGGCGGCACGCTGGTCGAGGCCTACCAGAAAGCCTGGCAGACCGACCCCACCTCGGCCTACGGCGGCATCGTGGCGCTGAACCGGCCGCTGGACGAGGCCACCGCGCGCCAGATCGGCGACAACAGGCAATTTGTCGAGGTGCTGATCGCCCCCGCGATCACGCCCGAGGCGCGCGCGATCTTCGCCGCCAAGCACAACGTGCGCCTGCTCGAGGTGCCGCTGGGCGCGGCGGCCAACGGCCTGGACTTCAAGCGCGTCGGCGGCGGCATGCTGCTGCAGACGCCCGACACCAAGAACGTCGCGCGCAGCGAACTGCGCGTGGTCACCAGCAAGGCGCCGACCGAGGCGCAGCTCGACGACCTGCTGTTTGCCTGGAAGGTGGCCAAATTCGTGAAGAGCAACGCCATCGTCTTCTGCGGCGGCGGCATGACGCTGGGCGTGGGCGCCGGCCAGATGAGCCGCATCGACAGCGCGCGCATCGCGCGCATCAAGGCCGGCAACGCCGGGCTGTCGCTGCAGGGCTCGGCAGTGGCCAGCGACGCCTTCTTCCCCTTCCGCGACGGCCTGGACGTGGTCATCGACGAAGGCGCGGCCTGCGTCATCCAGCCCGGCGGCTCGATGCGCGACGACGAGGTCATCGCCGCCGCCGACGAGCGCGGCATCGCGATGGTCTTCACCGGCGCGCGGCATTTCCGGCACTGATTCGTCCCCCCGAAGCGCCTTCGGCGCCTCCCCCCAGGGGGCGCCGCCAGCGGCCCGGCGGAGCCGGTTCCGCGGCGGCCGCTTGGTGGCGACAGTTGCCTGCTGGCTGCGCTGCCGCGAGGGCAGTGGGGACGGAGCCGCAGGCAGGCACCGACGTCCCGACTTGCCCTTACGCGATCCCGCGTAAGCCCGGCGAACCCATTCCGGGCGCAAAATCCACAGCCGAGGGCTGCCCGACAGGCCGGTGCCCCGCTTTTTCGACCTTTGGAGGATTCCATGAGCAAGCGTGACGTGGTGGTGTTGAGTGCGGTGCGTTCGGCGATCGGCAGCTTCGGCGGTGCGCTCGCCGACATCGAGCCGGCCGAGCTCGGCGGCACGGTGATGAAGGCGGCGGTCGAGCGGTCCGGCGTCGACCCCAAGCTGATCAACTATGTGACGGTGGGCAATACGATCCCCACCGAAAGCCGCTTCCCCTATGTGGCGCGCGTGGCCGCCATCCAGGCCGGGCTGCCGATGGACAGCGTGGCGATGAGCGTCAACCGTCTGTGCTCGTCGGGCCTGCAGGGCATCGTGACGACGGCGCAGAACATCCTGCTGAACGACTGCGACTACGGCATCGGCGGCGGCATCGAGGTGATGAGCCGCGGCGGCTATCTCAGCCCGGCCATGCGCACCGGCGCCCGCATGGGCGACACCAAGCTGATCGACATGATGGTCGCCACGCTGACCGACCCCTTCGGTGTCGGCCACATGGGCATCACGGCCGAAAACCTGGCCGCCAAGTGGGGCATCACGCGCGAACAGCAGGACGCGCTGGCGGTCGAGTCGCAGCGCCGCGCCGCCGCGGCCATCGCCGAAGGCCGCTTCAAGAGCCAGATCGTGCCCATCGTCAAGCAGACCCGCAAGGGCGAGGTCGTCTTCGACACCGACGAATATGTCAAGGCGGGCACGACGATGGAGTCGCTGGCCAAGCTCAAGCCGGCGTTCAAGAAGGACGGTACGGTGACCGCCGGCAACGCCAGCGGCATCAACGACGGCGCCGCCTTCTTCGTGCTGGGTGATGCCGAGACCTCGGCCAAGGCCGGCTACAAGCCGATCGCGCGCCTGGTCAGCTATGCGGTCGCCGGCGTGCCCAACGAGATCATGGGCGAGGGCCCGATCCCGGCCTCGAAGCTGGCACTGAAGAAGGCCGGTCTGACGGTCGGCCAGATGGACGTGATCGAGTCCAACGAAGCCTTCGCAGCGCAGGCGATTGCCGTGTCGCGCGGGCTCGAACTCGACCCCGCCAAGACCAACCCCAATGGCGGCGCCATCGCCCTGGGCCACCCGATCGGCTGCTCGGGCGCCTTCATCGCCACCAAGGCGCTGTACGAGTTGCAGCGCACCAATGGCCGCTATGCGCTGGTGACGATGTGCATCGGCGGCGGCCAGGGCATCGCGGCGGTGTTCGAGCGCCTGTAAGCCCACGCGCGCTGCGGCTTGACGAAGGGCGGCCTGCGGGCCGCCCTTTTTGCTGGACGGGCGTCCGACCGGCCGCCCTTTTTCATTCACACTGCCGGCATGCCCGACACCGACTTCCTCCTGCGCGGCGAGCACATCACGCTCGACGCCCTGCTCAAGGCCACCGGCCTGGCCGACAGCGGCGGCGGCGCCAAGGCGCTGATCGCCAGCGGCGCCGTGCAGGTCAACGGCGTGGTCGAGATCCGCCGCGGCCGCAAGCTGCGTGCCGGCGATGCCGTGCGCCTGGGCGCGCAGCAGGTGCAATTGCAGGCGGCGACCGCATGACCGGCCCGTTGCCGCCGCCGGTCAGCGGCGAACGTCTGGCCTTCGACAGCGCCGCCGGCCCGCTGGTGGCGTGGGTGGATGGCCAGGGGCCGCCGCTGCTGCTGGTGCACAGCGTCAATGCCGCCGCCTCGGCGGCCGAGGTGCGGCCGCTGCACGACCATTACCGCGCCACGCGCACCGTGGTGTCGATCGACCTGCCCGGCTACGGCGCCAGCGACCGCAGCGACCGCGCCTATACGCCGCGGCTGATGACCGATGCCGTGCTGGCCGCCGCGGACCTGATCGCGCACCGCTGCGGCCCGGCGCCGATCGATGCACTGGCGGTGTCGCTGGGCTGCGAATTTCTGGCCCGCGCCGCGGTCGAACGGCCGGCGTCCTGGCGCAGCCTGGCGCTGGTCAGCCCCACCGGCTTTCGCGGCACCGGCCGCTGGCATGCCGAGCCCGGCCGCACGCGCGCCGTGCCGGGGCTGCTGCGCGCGCTGCGCGGGCCGGGTGACCTGTGGGGTGGCGCGCTGTTCCGCGCGCTGACGCGGCCGGGCGTCATCCGCTATTTTCTGCGCCGCACCTGGGGTGCGCAGGCCATCGACGAGGACCTCTGGCGCTACGACCTGCTGACCACGCGCCAACCCGGCGCCGAATTTGCGCCGCTGACCTTTCTCTCGGCCGGCCTCTTCAGCGCCGACATCCACACCGTCTACGAAGCCCTGACGCAGCCGGTGTGGATGAGCCACGGCACGCGCGGCGACTTCACCGACTACCGCGGCAAGACGATCGTGCAGGGGCGGCCGAACTGGCGCATCACGGTGCTCGACAGTGGCGCGCTGCCCTATTTCGAGGACCTGGCCGGTTTCTGCCGCACCTACGACGGATTCCTCGCCGCCCTGCCCTGATGCCGATCGCCGTCATCGACTTCGAGACCACCGGCTCGTCGCCCGGCCAGGGCGCGCGCGCCACCGAAATCGCCGCCGTGCTGGTCGACGAGGGCCGCATCGTCGGCCACTACCAGAGCCTGATGAACAGCGGCGCCTGGGTGCCGCCGTTCATCGAACAGCTCACCGGCATCAGCAATGCCATGCTGGCCGACGCCCCGCCGGCGCAAGCCGTGATGCGCGAGGTTCTGCGCTTCACCGCCGGCTGCCCGCTGGTGGCGCACAACGCCGCCTTCGACCGCGGCTTCTGGCAGGCCGAAACCGAACGCGCCGGCTGCGAGCGCGACCCGGCCCATGTCTTCGCCTGCACGGTGCGGCTGTCGCGCCGGCTGCATCCGCAGGCCCCCAACCATCGCCTGGGCACGCTGGCCGCCTGGCACCGGCTGCCCGACACCGGCCGCGCGCACCGCGCACTGGCCGATGCCACCACCGCCGCGCATCTGCTGCTGCGCCAGCAGCAGGACCTGGCCGATCGGCTGGGCCTGGCGTCGGCGGGTCTCGCCGACCACCGCTGGCTGTGCACCGCGCAGGCCTGGCCGGTTGCCCGTGTCGAGCGAGCCTGCCGCGGGGGGGGGGGGGGCCGGGCGGCCGGGGCCCGGGGCGCGGGGGCGCGGGGGGCTCCCGCGGCCGGGCGCCAGCTGCGCGGCCCTCGCCGCCGGCCCGCCGCAGCGGCTAGCATCGGCGCATGACGCGCGCCGACGCCATGGGCCTGCTGATCGCCTTCGTCGCCCGTCTGATCACGGGCGCGCAGGGCCATTGGAAGGGCTGCGCGCCCAAGGCCGAACAGCGCATCTATTTTGCCAACCACCAGAGCCACCTCGACTGGGTGCTGATCTGGGCCGCGCTGCCGGCCGAATTGCGCGGCAATACGCGGCCGATCGCGGCCCGCGACTACTGGACCTCGGGCCGCTTCAAGCACTGGCTGACGCGCGAGGTCTTCAATGCCGTCTATGTGAGCCGGCAACGAACCGACGACCAGGACCCGCTGGAGCCGCTGCAGGCGGCGCTGGGCAGCGGCGATTCGCTGGTGATCTTTCCGGAAGGCACGCGCAGCAACAAGGGCGAGCCCCTGCCGTTCAAGAGCGGCCTCTACCACCTGGCCGCGCAGTTTCCCGACGTGCAGCTGATCCCGGCCTGGATCGACAACGTGCAGCGCGTCATGCCCAAGGGCGAGGTGGTGCCGGTTCCCATCCTGTGCACGGTGACCTTCGGCGCGCCGCTGCAGCTGCTGCCGGGCGAGGACAAGCGCGACTTCCTCACCCGCGCCCGCGACGCCGTGCTGGCGCTGCGCCCCCGAGAGGCCTGAATGGACCGGCTGCGCAGCCTCGGCATCGACGAGCAGGTCGCCCTGCTCTTCGTCACGCTGTTCGGCGTGCTGCTGCTGGTGACGGCCGCCGAGGCGCTGCGGTCGGTGGCACAGGACGACGACGAGCAGGCGCACCGCGTGCTGCAGTTGCGGCGCGACCTGGGCGCGCTGTGGGTGGGCGCGATCGTCTTCTGGGTGAGCTGGATCTCGGGCCCGGTGGGCGCCACGCTGGCCTTCGGCGTGTTCTCCTTCCTGGCGCTGCGCGAATTCATCACGCTGGCGCACACCCGCCGCGGCGACCACCGCAGCCTGATCCTCGCCTTCTTCGTCGTGCTGCCGTTGCAGTATCTGATCGTCGGGCTGCGGCGCTTCGACCTCTTCACCGTCTTCGTGCCGGTCTATGTCTTCCTGGCCATCCCCGTGGTCAGCGCGCTGGCCGGCGACCCCGGGCGCTTTCTCGAGCGCAACGCCAAGATCCAGTGGGGCATCATGGTCTGCGTCTTCGGCCTCAGCCATGCCCCGGCACTGCTGCTGCTGGACCTGCCGCGCTTTGCCGGCCGCGGCGCCTTCCTGCTGTTCTTCCTGGTCGTGGTGACGGCTGCCGCGCACATCGCGCAGGAACTGGCCGGCCGCCGCCTGCGCAGCATGCCGGTGGCGCGGCAGATCGACCGCAGCTTCTCGTGGCGCGCCTTCGGCGTGGGCGTGGCCGCCGCCGCCGCGCTGGGCGCGGCGCTGTTCTGGATCACGCCCGTCAAGCCCGGCACCGCCGCGCTGATGGGCGCGCTGGCCGGCGGCTGCGGCACGCTGGGCGACCTGGTGATGCGCGCGCTGAAGAAGGACGCCGGCGTGCGCTGGTGGGGCAACCAGAGCTCGGTCACCGGCGCCGTGGGCCTGCTCGACCGCGTGGCGCCGCTGTGCTTTGCGGCACCGGTGTTCTTCCATGCCGTGCGCTGGTATTTCTGAAGTCCATGCGCATCCTCGGCATCGACCCCGGCCTGCAGCGGACGGGCTTTGGCTCCGGCCCGTCGCTGCGCGACTTCACATCGTCGGTGACGATGTGAGCCTGCACCGAAGCCCGTCCCGCATCTGACACCCACGGTGGTTCTCCCCATGCGCATCCTCGGCATCGACCCCGGCCTGCAGCGGACGGGCTTTGGCGTGATCGATGCCGAAGGGCAACGATCGAGCTATGTCGCCAGCGGCGTCATCAGCACCACCGAGGCGGCGCGCGGCGATCTGCCGCAGCGGCTGAAGATCATCTTCGAGGGCGTGCAGGAGGTGGTGCAGCGCTACCAGCCGCAGTGCGCGTCGGCCGAGATCGTCTTCGTCAACGTCAACCCGCAGAGCACGCTGCTGCTGGGCCAGGCGCGCGGCGCCGCGCTGGCGGCGCTGGTATCGGCCGGGCTGCCGGTGGCCGAATACACCGCGCTGCAGATGAAGAAGGCCATCGTCGGCCACGGCCTGGCCAGCAAGGCGCAGGTGCAGGCGATGGTGCAGCGCCTGCTGGCGCTGCCCGGCCTGCCCGGCAAGGACGCGGCCGATGCGCTGGGGCTGGCGATCGCGCACGCCCATGCCGCCAGCTCGCTGGCCGTGCTGGCCGGCCAGGCGCCGCTGCAGCGGCGCAGCCATGGCCAGTACCGCAAGGGCCGTGCGCATTGACGTCCGGCGTCAGGCAGAGGGCGGCACTGTGGACCCCAGGCCCGTGGCCGAGCCGCGCCATGGATCGGCATCGCCACCGGCTTCGGCTGCGGGGCACTGGTGGCGCAGCATGCGCCGGGCGCGGCGCGGGCGCGGTCCTGACGCCGGGTGTCAGGGCACGCGGCGCAGTTCCTCGCTGCCCGGCGGGCGCAGGTAGGGGTCGTGGGTGCTGAAGACGGTGCCGTCGGGCTGGCGCAGCACGCGGTCGCCGCCGTGGATGCTGCTCTGCACCGGGCCGCCGGTGCGGCCCTGGTAGGTGTTGTATTCGCCCACGCCTTCGAGCGTGCGACGGTGCATGCGGTCGTTGGTGGCCTGCGTATCGGCCCAGGTCTGCGACTGGATGCGCGCCACGTCCTGCTGCGTCTGCGCCCGGATGGCGGCGCGGTCGGCCGCGCCCTGCGCGTTGATGCGCGCCATCTCGCCCGCATGCCAGCGCTCGATGTGCTGGCGCTGCGCGGCCGAGAAGCGCTCCACCGCGGCCTGCCCGCCCTGCTGCACCAGCGCCAGCCACTGCGGATCGGGCCGCAGCGAGCGCGCGATGCGCTCGCCGACCGCCGCATCGGGCGCGCCGCCGAGCGCGCGCTGCGACATCACCATCGCGGTGCCGCCCATCACGCTGGCCTGCACCTCGGTGAACTGCACCGTGGCACTGAAGCGCTCCTGCACCTCGCCGGCCGGCGCCGCCCAGGCCACCAGCAGTTCACCGGCATCGTGCTGCATGCGGACCGACGGCGCCGCCGTCGCCTTGGCCGCCGCCTCGCGCGCCAGGTCGGGCCGGTCGCGATAGTCGAGCAGCCGTGCGCCCGGCCGCCGCTGCTGCACCACGGCCATCAGGAAGTCGCGCGCCGACGCGAACGGCAGCACCGGGCACGGGTTCATCTGCACCGCACGGCCCTGCAGCTGCCAGCTCAGGCCGTGCATCAGTTCGAAGGCCTGGCGGCCGTCGGCGGAGGCCGCCATCCAGCCCAGCCGCAACTGGTTGGCGGCACAGTTCGTGCGGCGGTCCCATTGCACCCCGCCCTGGCTCTGCCAGCCGGCGGGCAGGTCGACCAGCACCGCCACCATCGGCGCGCCAAAACCCTGGGCATCGACGATGGCGGTCTCGCCGCCTTGGCGGCTTGCCACTGGCGCAGCGGTCGCGGCCGCCGCGGGTGCCGCGGGTGTCGCGTCGGCCGGCGTGGTCTCGGGCGCGCGCCCGCATCCGCTCGACATCAGCAGCAGCCCGCCCAGGATGGACGGCAGCATCGGCCCGCTTGCACGCATCGAACGCCCCCCTACAGCATCAGTGCCAGCCTCTCGAGGATCAGCACCGCAAAGAAGCCGAACGCCGCCAGCACCGTCCACTTGATGATGACGATGCCGCGCTGGCGCCACACCGGCTGGCTGGTGCCGATGTACATGGCAAAGCACAGCAGCCCCGTCAGCAGCAGGAAGCCGAAGACCAGGCGGAAGGCCACCATCGCAATGGCCCCTACCAGGCCGGGGCCAGCTCGGCCAGGCCGCGGGGTGCGTCGGCCGGACGCTCGAAGGTGACGATCTCGTAGGCCGTGGCATCGGCCAGCAGCTGGCGCAGCAGCCTGTTGTTGAGCGCGTGGCCGCCCTTGAAGGCGGTATAGGCGCCGATCAGCGGCTTGCCGGCGACGTGCATGTCGCCCATCGCGTCGAGGATCTTGTGCTTGACGAATTCATCGTCGTAGCGCAGCCCGTCGGCATTGAGCACGCGGTACTCGTCGATGACGATGACGTTGTCCATGCTGCCGCCCAGGCCCAGGCCGCGGGCGCGCATCATCTCGACGTCCCTGGTGAAGCCGAAGGTGCGCGCACGCGCGATGTCGCGCTTGTACCGGCCGGTGCCGAAATCGAATTCCTCGCGCTGGCCGGTGGCGTCGAGGGCGGGGTGGTTGAACTCGATCTCGAAGGCCAGCTTGTAGCCGTCGTAGGGCTCCAGCCGCGCCCATTTCAGCGTCGGGCCCTCGCCTTCGCGCACCTCGACCGCCTTCTTCACGCGGATGAAGCGCTTGGGCGCCGGCTGCAGTTCGATGCCCGCGCTCTGCAGCAGGAAGACGAAGCTGGCCGCACTGCCGTCGAGGATGGGCACCTCTTCCGCCGTGATGTCGACGTAGAGGTTGTCCAGCCCCAGCCCGGCGCAGGCCGACAGCAGGTGCTCGATGGTCTGCACCTTGGGGCCGGCGGGGTCGTCCAGGCGGCTGATGGTGGTGGCCATGCGCGTATCGGTCACCGACTCGGGCGAGACGGGGATGTCCACCGGCACCGCCAGGTCGGTGCGCCGAAAGACGATGCCGGTATCGGGCGGCGCGGGGCGCAAGGTCAACTCGACCTTCTGGCCGCTGTGCACGCCCACGCCGACGGCGCGTGTCAGTGACTTGAGGGTGCGTTGCGGGACCATGGTGTGGATTGTCCTGCATCCGCCTCGCCGCGGCGGCACAAGGTCTAGGATGCGCGCTCCAGTTTTTCCGCCATCGCGCCGACCATGACCCCCCTCACCGACAGCACCCCCGAACAGATCGACAGCGCCGTGCGCGCGGCGCAGGCCGCGGCGGCCGACTTCGGCCGCAGCGCCGCGGCCACGCGCAGCGCGCTGCTGCGCGCGCTGGCCGATGCGCTGGAGGCCGAGCGCGCCAGCCTGGTGCCGCTGGCCGATGCCGAGAGCCACCTCGGCCCGGTGCGCCTGCATGGCGAGCTCGACCGCACGGCCTTCCAGCTGCGCGGCTTTGCCGACCAGGTCGACGCCGGCGCGCCCTTCACGATCGTCGACGATGCGGCGGTGCCGGGCGCCCCGCCCGCCGGCCGCCCGCGGCTGACGCGCGTGCGCATCCCCGTCGGCCCGGTGGCGATGTTCGCGGCCAGCAACTTTCCGTTCGCCTTCTCGGTGCTGGGCGGCGACACCGCGTCGGCACTGGCCGCCGGCTGCCCGGTGGTGGTCAAGTGCCACCCCGGCCACCCGCAGCTGTCGCGCGCCACCGTGGCACTGGCACAGCGCGTGGTCGCGCAGCAGGGCCTGCCGGCGGGTGTCTTCGGCGCCGTCGAAGGCGCGGCGGTGGCGGTCGGCGTCGGGCTGGTGCAGCACCCCGGCATCGCCGCGGTGGCCTTCACCGGCTCGTTGCGCGGCGGTGCGGCACTGGCCCGCGTGGCGCAGGACCGGCCGCAGCCGATTCCGTTCTACGGCGAGCTCGGCTCCATCAACCCCATCGTCGCGCTGCCGGCTGCGTTGCAGGCCAACGGCCCGGCGCTGGCCGCCACGCTGGCCGGGTCGATCACGCTGGGCTGCGGCCAGTTCTGCACCAGCCCGGGCGTGATCGTCGTGCGCGACGATGCGGCCGGCCAGGCCTTCGTGCGCCAGCTGGCCGAGGCCTTGGCCGCCGCCACGCCGCACCCGATGCTGCACGATGGCATCCGCGCCGGATTCGAGGCCGGTGCCGCCAGGCTGACCGCGCACCCCGGCGTGACGACGCTGGTGGCGCCCGACAGCCCCGACGGTGCACCGCGGGCGCGCCTGTTCACGACCGATGCCGCCACCTTCATCGCCAGCCACGCGCTGCACGACGAGGTCTTCGGCCCGTCGGCACTGGTGGTGACCGTGCGCACGCTGACCGAGACAGTCGCCGTGCTGGATGCCGTGCAGGGCAGCCTGACCGTCACGCTCTGGGGCGCAGAGGCCGATGCGCCCGAGAACCACGCGCTGGTGCGTGCCGCCGAGCGCATCGCCGGCCGCGTGCTGTTTGCCGGCGTGCCCACCGGCGTGGCCGTCACCGCGGCGCAGCAGCATGGCGGCCCCTGGCCGTCGTCGACCGCGCCCTTCACCACCAGCGTGGGCTATGCGGCGCTGGACCGCTTCCTGCGCCCGCTGGCGCTGCAGGACGCGCCCGAGTGGCTGGTGGCCGCGCGCGGCCTGGCGTGAGCAAGCACGGCGCGGCCACGCCGGCGCGTTCGCCGCTGGCCGCCGGGCTGGCCTGGGGGCTGCTGGCCGCGGCCATCTGGACGGTCTATTCGGTGCTGGCGCGGCTGGGCATCAAGTCGGGCCTGTCGCCGCTGGACATGACGCTGCTGCGTTTCGTGCCCGGCGCGGTGCTGATGCTGCCGGTCGTGCTGCACTGGGGCTGGCGCGACCTGGCCGGCATCGGCTGGCGCCGCGGGCTGGTGCTGGCGGCCTTGTCGGGGCCGGTCTTCAGCCTGCTCTTCATGACCGGCTTCGCGCATGCGCCGCTGGCGCATGGCGCCGTCATCGCGCCGGCCTGCCAGATGCTGGCCGGCGTCGGCTTCTCGGCCTGGCTGGCGCGCCAGCCGGTCACGCGCGAGACCATCGGCGGCGGTCTGTTCGTGCTGCTCGGCCTGGGCTTCATGGGCGGCGATGGCCTGCTGCACGCCGCGGGCAGCACCGTCTGGCTGGGCGACCTGCTGTTTGCCGCCGCCGGCTGCAGCTGGGGCCTGTTCGGTGCGCTGTCGCGGCGCTGGCACGCCGACCCGCTGCGCCTGACCGGCGTGGCCGTGGTGCTGGCCTGCGCGATCTACCTGCCGATCTATGCAGCGCTCGGCGACACCACCGCGCTGCGCGCTGCCGCACCGGGCTTCGTCGTGCTGCAGGCGGTGGCGCACGGCATCGGCGCCGGGCTGGTGGCGGTGCTGGCCTACAGCCGTGCGGTGCTGCTGCTGGGCGCCGGCCGCGCCGCCTTCTTCGGCGCCATGGTGCCGGGCGCGGCGGCGCTGCTGGCGATTCCGGTGCTCGGCGAGGTGCCGACGGTGCTGCAGATCGCCGGGCTGCTGGCGGTGGTGGCGGGCCTGCTGGTGGCCTTCGGTGCGGTGCGCGTGCTGCTGGAGCGGGCGCAGCGCGGCGCTGCGGCATGATCGCCGGCATGAGCACCCCCCCGATCCGCGCCCTGATCTTCGACGTCTTCGGCACCCTGGTCGACTGGCATGGCTCGATCGCGCGCGAGGTGGGCGCGCTGCTGGGCAACCGCGTGCCGGACCCGGCGCCATTCGCCGTCGACTGGCGCGCCCAATACCAGCCGGCGATGGAAGCGGTGCGCAGCGGTGTGCTGCCCTTCTGCAAGCTCGACCTGCTGCACCGCCACAACCTCGACCGCGTGCTGGCCGACCGCGGGCTGCACGATGTCGACGAGGCCACGCGGGTGCAGCTCAACCTCGCCTGGCACCGGCTCGATGCCTGGCCCGACGTGCCGCCCGGCCTGATGCGGCTGCGCGAGCGCTTTCGCATCGCGCCGTGCAGCAACGGCAACATCAGCCTGATGGTCGACCTGGCGCGGCGCAACGGCCTGTGCTGGGACGCCATCCTCGGTGCCGAACTGGCGCGCGACTACAAGCCGCAGCCGGTGGTCTACCGCTCGTCCTGCGCCGCCTTCGACTGCGACCCGGCCGAGGTGCTGATGGTGGCCGCCCATTCGTCGGACCTGGCCGCGGCGGCAGCCTGCGGGCTGCGCACCGCCCACATCGCGCGGCCCGACGAGCACGGCACCGGCATCGGCGAACGTGCGGCCGACGTGCCGGTGGACTGGCAGGCGCGGGATCTGCTGGACCTGGCGCAGCAGCTGGGCTGCTGACCCCGCGGCGCCGCGTCGGCGCCGATACCTGCCGTCACACCATGCGGCCGCGTTGTCACATGCTGGCCGTGCTGGCACGCTAGGGTCTGGTCCCTCGCGAGTCACGGAGGTCGCCATGTCACCCGCCTGCCCGCCGGCCACGCCCGTGGCCGTGCCGCGCGTCAGCATCGCGCGCCTGATCGCCCGCCTCTATGCCCAGGCCGCGCCGACGGCCCGCTGGCAGCTGCTGGTGCAGTTGCTGCGCCCGCTCGGTCCGCTGGCGCTGGTGGGCATTGCCGCCGGTGCCTTCGCGCGGCTGCTGCCGGCGTCGCGCTGGCAGGGGGCGCAGCTGACGCCGGACGACGCCCGGCACTTCAGCACGCAGCAGGTGTTCGAACTGGCGCGTTATGTCGAACAGAAAAGCCCCGAGCTGCTGCTGCAGCTGCCCGAGCTGATCAACGACCCGCGCCTGTGGCTGGGCAGCGCCACCGGCGCGCTGCTGCTGGCGCTGCTGCGCGCCAGCCCGTCGCGGTCACCGGCCGATGCGGCTCTACCATCGAGCCCTGGCCACGACCGGCTGCAGGAGGATCCATGAACGACCACGTGCTGCACGGCAACCCCGGCTGGGGTTCGGCCCTGGTCGAGGCGCAGCTCGACTGGTATGGCCTGCCCTGGCGCTACCAGGCCAGCGGCGACCTGTTCGCGTCGGCCGAGGCGCGCGAGCGGCTGCGCGCGCTCAACCCGCTGTCGCAGGTGCCGGTGCTGGAACTGCCCGACGGCACGGTGATGACCGAGAGCGCCGCCATCACGCTGCACCTGGCCGACCGCAGCGGCCGCGACGACCTCGTGCCCGGCCCGACGGCGCCCGAGCGCGCGGCCTTCCTGCGCTGGCTGGTCTTTCTGGTGGCCAATGTCTATCCGACCTTCACCTATGCCGACGAGCCGACGCGCTTCGTCAAGGACGCGGCCGCCGCCAAGGCCTTCCGCGCCGAGGTCGACGCCTATGCGCAGCGCCTGTGGCTGGCGATGGAAGGCGCCGCCGGCGCGCCCTGGTTTCTGGGCGCGCGCTGCTCGGCGATCGACATCTACCTGGCGGTGATGACGCGCTGGCGCCCGCGCCGCGACTGGTTTGCGCAGCAGGCGCCGAAGCTGCACGCCGCCGCGCTGCGTGCCGACGCGCTGCCGGCGCTGGCACCGATGCTGGCGCGCAATTTTCCGCCGGCGGCGTGAGCACCGGGGCGCGCCACCGCGGTCCGGCCTGACGATGGGGTCGCGGCTGCACACAGCCGGGCCGCCGCACGCGCGTTCGCGGTCGATCGCACAAGCTCGTGAGGCTGGACCTCTTCGGATCGAGGGGCGGCTGACGGCGCATTGCTGTCGCCGGTTGTTGGTCTGTGGACGCCGCTGCGGCAAGGCTGCGGGTGGGCCCTGCCGTCGGCTCAGAATCGAGCCGTAGCGTGGCGCTGCGCGCCAAGCCGAGCGTCTGAGCGCACGGCCCTGCCCGGTCTGCCCCTCGGGCCCGCAGCTGCACGGGCAGAGGCACCGTGAGGGACTTCAACGCAACAGCCAACGCCGCCGAACCCGGCAGCCCCGCCACAGCCTCAGGGCGTGATCAGGTATTTCTCACCGGTGGCACGGCGGGTGTAGGCGGCAACGGCCTCGGCGCTCAAGGCGCCGGGCAGCGAGACCTCGTGGCTGTAGTGGCTGGCGAAGGTGGTGGTCAGTTGATCGGCCACGCGCTGCTTCAGGCCCTGCACGACTTCGGGCGCCAGCTTCGAGAGGTAGGGAAAGACCAGCCAGCCGCCCACGCCCCAGGCCATGCCCACGCGGCGGTGGATGACCGTAGGCGCGGCGTCGAGGTTGCCATAGAGGTAGACCTGCTTGTGCGTGTCGCTGCCGTAGCGGCTGTAGGCACCGCCGGCCTTGCGCTGCAGCGCGGCCTCCATCGCCACCAGGATCTGCGACGCCAGCGTGCCGCCGCCGGTGGCGTCGAAGGCCAGCGTGGCGCCGGTGGCGGCGATGGCATTCACCAGGCCGGCCTCGAAATCGGGCGCGCTGCTGTCGACCACGTGCTCGGCACCCAGCCCGCGCAGCAGCGCCCCCTGCGCGGGCGTGCGCACGATATTGACGAGGCCGATGCCGTCCTGCCGGCAGATGCGCACCAGCATCTGCCCGAGGTTGGACGCGGCGGCGGTGTGCACGAGCGCGGCATGACCCTCGCGCTTCAGGGTCTGCACGAAGCCGAGCGCGGTCAGCGGGTTGATGAAGCACGATGCGCCCTGCGCCGGCGTGGCCCCGGCGGGCAATGGCAGGCAGGCCTCGGCCCTCACGGCGCGGTATTGCGCATACATGGCGCCGCCCATCGCCGCCACGCGCCGGCCCATCAGCGCCTGCGCCGGCGCCGACGCACCGGCGGCGACCACCGTGCCGCAGCCCTCGTTGCCGGCCGGCAGCGCCAGGCCCACGCGGCCGGCCATCGCGCCCATCGCCGCGGCCGGCACGCGGGCCCGCACGCGCGGGCGATCGGCGGGGCCATCGACCGCCACGGTGGCGAGATCGGCGGCACCGAAGAGCAGGCCGATGTCGGAGGGGTTGATGGGCGTGGCTTCGATGCGGATCAGCACCTCGTCGTCGGCCGGCACGGGCACCGGCACCTCGTGCAGCGAGAGGTCGAGCGTGCCGTCGGCGCCGATCAGCGAACGCAGTTGCAGGGCGGTGGCGGGCAGCGTGGTCATGGCGGTCTCGGTGTTGTGAAGGGGATTCGGGGACAGCGGCGCGGCTTCAGCGCGTGGGTTTGGTGCCCTGCAGCACCAGCTCGATGCGGCGGCCCAGGCGCGTGGCCTCGGCGGCATCGCCGGCGTCGCGCGCACGCTGTTGCTGTGCGCCCAGCCAGGCCAGCAGCGGCCGGCGCCAGCCCTGCGCCGATGCGGTATCGACGGCCAGCGCCAGCACCGCCGGCGCCGCCTGGCCGCCCTGCAGCCACAGCGCCGCGGCCAGCAGGCGCGACAACGGGTCGGGCGTGGCCTGCAGCGCGGCGAGCTGAGCCGCTTCGGCGGCCGGCGCGGCCGCCAGCGGCTGCTGCGGCGGCGGCAGCAGGCCGCGCTGCGCGGGGTCGAGCCGGCCGCGCAGGTAGGCGGCGTAGGCCAGCTCGGACCGCCCGGCGTCGATACGCAGGCGCTCGAAACCCTCGCAGGGGCCAAACTGCAGGCTGGCCACCAGCGCGGCGCAGCGCATCAGCTCGGCACGTGCCATCAGGTCGGGCCGGCCGGTGCGCGCGATCTCGGCGCGCGCGCGGGTGAATTCGTCGGTGGCGACGCGGTCGTTGCCGGCCAGCAGCGCCTGCTGCGTGCGCTGCAGCGACGAGCTGGCATCGAGCTGCCAGTCGGGCGTGGGCGCACCGGCGCAGCCGACCAGCAGCGCCGCCAGCAGCATCGTGCCCAGCCTCGGCGTCGTTCGCTTCATGGCAGCTTGAGCTCCGGATCTCGTTTGAACGGCCAGCGGCGCTCGAGGTCGTTGACCAGCTGTTCCACCTTGCGCAGGCTGGCGTCGACCTCGGCGCGCAGCGCACCCAGGTCGGCGCTGGCCACGCGCGCATTGGCGGCCACGGCCTGGGCGTCCTGCAGCAGGCCGTCGACCTTGCGCAGGCTGGTGCGCGCCTCGGCCAGCAGCTGCTCGAGCTGGCGCACCGCGGCCTGCGCATCGTCGACCAGGCCTTTGTCGCCCAGCAGCTTGCCGTCGGCACGCGCGATGACGCCGTCGGTGCGCTGCACCAGGCCGTCCAGCCGCGTCAGCAGCTGCTGCGTGCGCGCCAGCGTGGCCGCGACCTGGGGTGCGTCGTCGCCCAGCAGCGCACCCAACGCACCGCGCTTGCCGGCCAGCTGTTCGTCCAGGCGACCAGTGGCGCGCTGCAGGTTGGCCAGCGTGGTCGACAGCGCCGACTCGTCGGCCGTCAGCCGGCCCAGGTTGGCCAGCAGGTCGCGTGCGGCGCTCATCAGCCGCGGGATCTCGGCGCTGGCGTCGCCGGCCAGCACCGGGCGCTCGGCACCGTCGGGCAGCGGCGGGTCGGTGAGGATGCCGCTGTAGGCCCTGATGGCGGTGCCGCCGACGAGGCCACGCGTCATCGTGAAGACGCTGCTGGTGCGCAGCCAGTGCGCGTCCTTCCTCGGCACGTCGACCAGGATGCGCACGTTGCCGTCGGCGGCGAGCTCGGTGCGGCGCACGCGGCCGATCGGAAAACCCGAGAAGGTGAGGTCCATGCCGACCACCACGCCTTCGGAATCCTCGGCCATCAGCACCAGGCGCTGCGTCGGCTCGAAGGCGCCGCGCGCATACAGCACATACAGCACCGAGGCCAGCACCAGCGCGGCCAGCAGCAGCAGCAGCGCGGTGGCGCGGCGCTCTTCGCGCCCGCTGCTCGGGGGCAGGGTCGGCACGGGCAGCGGGGGCGGGGTCGGCTCGTCGCTCATCGGCGGTTGGTTCAGAAATAGTTGCCGGCCAGGCCGGCGACCTCGATCGCCAGCACCACCATGAACATGCGCACCAGGCCCTGCAGCTCGAGCCCGGCCAGACCGGCCTCGCGCGCGTGCAGCGCGGCGCCGATCGGCACCACCGAGACGGCCAGCGCCAGCGCACCGGTCTTGAGCACGAAGACCAGCGACACCACGGGGTTGAAGACCTGGCCGACCAGCCGCGTATAGCGCTCGAAGGCAAACGGCGTGAAGCCATGCGCCAGCACATAGGCCAGCACCAGCGCCACCAGCGAACTCACCGCCGCCAGCAGCAGCACGCAGAAGATGCCGGCCAGCGCCCGCGGTGCGATCTCGGTGCGCAGCGGGTCCGCCCCCTGCGCGCGCACGCGCTCGAGGCGGCCGACCTGGCGCGCCTGCGCCAGTTCGGCGGCCATCGGCACCGTCACGCGCACGGCCACGGCGAAGGCCGCGGTGAGCGGGATCAGCTCCAGCACCAGCACGCGCACCACCATCTCGAGCGCGTACTGCGACAGGCCATAACTCTGCGCGGTAACGAGCACGATGCGGATGATGACCAGGCTGAGGATGGCCGCCAGCAGCGTGAACCAGGGCAGCAGCGGCAGCGCCGCGCGCACCAGCTGCACCGCCAGCGGCCGGCGCCAGGGCGCGCGCCAGCTCGACGGCGACAGCGCCAGCAGGATCACCATCGCACCCAGCTGCAGCACGCGCCAGGTCACGCGGCCACGCTGGCGCAGCCCGTGGGCCAGGGTGCGCAAGGGCGATGCGGCGGCCTGCATGCCGGTCATCATAGGGTGCCCGCGATGCCGGGCCCGCGCCGGTGTCACCGGCATGAAACACTGGCCTCCATGAAGCTGCCCGACCGCGTGCTCACCCTTGCCGATCTGCAGGCGCTGCAGGCCGCCGCCCACGTGCACCACACGCCCTGCGGCGGCAGCGGGCCGCTGGTCTGGCATGCTTGGGGCGCAGGCGCACCCGTGCTGCTGCTGCACGGCGGCTCGGGCAGCTGGACGCACTGGGCGCGCAACATCGCGGCGCTGGTGCGCGCCGGCCGTCAGGTGTGGGCGCCCGACATGCCGGGCTTCGGCGATTCCGCCCTGCCCCCCGGCTGCCAGGACGCCGACCACCTGCCGCCCTGGCTCGAACAGGGCCTGCAGGCGTTGCTGGGGCCGCAGCCGGTGGACGTGGTGGGCTTCTCCTTCGGCGGCCTGGTGGCCGGCTACCTGGCCACCGCGCAGCCGCAGCGCGTGGCCAGCCTGATGCTGGTGGGCGCGCCGGCGCTCAGCGACGAGCGGCTGCCACCGCTGCCGCTGCGCATCTGGAGCACGACACCCGCGGGCGAACGGCGCGACGCCATCCACCGCCACAACCTGCGCACGCTGATGCTGGCGCGCGACGCCTCCATCGACGCGCTGGCGGTGGCCATCCACGCCGCCAACATCGAGCGCGACCGCATGCGCCGCCGCCGCCTGATGCTGACCGACGCGCTGCGCACGCTGCTGCCGCGCATCGCCTGCCCGCTGGCCGGGCAGTGGGGCGAGCACGACGTGCTCTTTCGCGGCCGCCTGGGCCTGCTGGCCGAGGTGCTGCCGCTGGCGCGCGACTTCCGCGGCCTGACGCTGGTGCCCGGCGCCGGCCATTGGGTGGCCTACGAGGATGCCGCGGCCTTCGATGCCGCGCTGGCCGTCTGGCTGGCCGCGCTGGCCGGCCCCGACCCGCTGCTCAGGTCCGGCGCCGACCGCCTGCGCTGAAACGCGGGAACAGCACCTCGTCCTCCAGCTGCACATGGGCCGCGAGGTCGGCGAACAGCCGCCCCAGGCCCGCACGCAGCGCCTGCGCGTCGGCGCCGTCGTCGGGCCAGCCGGCCAGCACCTCGTGCAGCGCGGCCATGGCGTCCTCGTGCAGGCGGTGCTCGGCCTCCAGGTCGTCGATCAGGTGGCCCATCAGCGTATTGCCGCCCTGCTCCATCATCGGAAACAGCCGCATCTCCTCCTTGAACTGGTGCTGCTCCAGCGCCACGGCCATGGCGTCCAGGTGCTCGGCCAGCGCCGGCGGCGCGCCGCGCGCCACCGCCGCGCGCGCCTGCGCCTGCAGCGGCGGCAGGTCGCGCCGGTGCGCCTCGTGGAAGCGGGTCAGGATGTGCTCGATCAGCGCCTCGGCGTCGAGGGTGGCGGGGTCGGTCATGGCGGCAGGCAAGGGTCGCTGGGATGCACCCGATGCTAGCCAGCTCGCGCCCGCGGCGCTGCCGGCCGTCGAGCGGCCGTGCCCTGAAAAGGCCGACAATCGCGCCCGCGGCCTGCGCGCCGCGGCGGCCCGCCCGGCCGTGAAGCCACCGACCCCCTGCGCCTGCGCCGCGAAAGCCCGCGTGTCCGACGAGCCCGCCACCGCGACCTTTCTCTTCACCGACATCGAAGGCAGCACGCGCCTGTGGGAGCGCGAGCCCGGGCCGATGCAGCGCGCGCTGGCCCGCCACGACGCCATCAGCCGCGAAGCCGTCAGCGCCCACCGCGGGCGGCTGGTCAAGACCACCGGCGACGGCATCCACGCCGTCTTCGACGATCCGGCCGACGCGCTGCAGGCGGTGCTGGCGCTGCAGCGCGCGCTCGCCGGGACCGAGGCCGACGGGCTGGCGCTGAAGGTCCGCTGCGGGCTGCACCGCGGCCCGGCCGAGCGCCGCGACGGCGACTACTACGGCCCCGTGCTCAACCGCGCCGCGCGCATCATGGCCGCCGCGCATGGCGGCCAGGTGCTGCTGTCGCAGGCGGTGGCCGACGGCGTCGCCGGCCGGCTGCCGGCCGGGGCCGCGCTGCTCGACCTGGGCGAGCTGCGGCTGCGCGACCTCGACGGCGCCGAGCGTGTGCACCAGCTGCAGCACCCGGCGCTGCGCGCGCAGTTTCCGCCGCTGCGCGCGCTGGCCGCCACGCCGACCAACCTGACGCAGCCGCTGAACAGCTTCGTCGGCCGCGAGCGCGAGCAGGCCGAGATCCGCGCGCTGCTGTCGCGCACGCGGCTGCTGACGCTGCTGGGCATGGGCGGCATCGGCAAGTCACGGCTGTCGCTGCAGGTGGCGGCCACGCTGCTGGGCGACTACCCCGACGGCGTCTGGCTGGTCGAGCTGGCGCCGCTCGGCGACGCGCGCCGCGTGCCGCACGCGCTGGCCAGCGTGCTGGGCGTGAAGGAAGACGCCGGCCGCAGCATCACCGACGCGCTGCTGGCCTGGGTGCACGACCGCCGGCTGCTGATCGTGCTGGACAACTGCGAGCACCTGCGCGGGGCCTGCGCCGCGCTGGCCAAGCAGCTGCTGCTGGCCGGCCCCGGCGTGCAGGTGCTGGCCAGCAGCCGCGACGTGCTGCAGGTCGCCGGCGAGACGGTCTACCCGGTGCCCGCGCTGTCGGTGCCCGAAACCGGACGCGGGCACGCGGGCCTCGATGTCGATGCCCTCGCGCGGCACGAGGCAGTGCGGCTGTTTCTCGACCGCGCCGGCGCCGTGCAGCCGGCCTTCCGGCTGGACGCCGGCAATGCCGCCGCGGTGGCCGAGATCTGCCGCGCGCTGGACGGCATCCCGCTGGCGCTGGAGCTGGCCGCGGCACGCACGCGTGCGCTGTCGGTGCAGGCCATCGCGGCGCGGCTGGCCGACCGTTTCCGGCTGCTGGTCAGCGGCGACGAGACGGTGCTGCCGCGGCAGCGCACGCTGCGGGCGCTCATCGACTGGAGCTTCGAGCTGCTGAGCGGGCCCGAGCGGCTGCTGTTCCGCCGCCTGTCGGTCTTTGCCGGCGGCTGGACGCTGGCGGCCGCCGAGGCCGTCACCGCCGGCGACGGCCTCGACCCGCTGGACGTGGTGACGCTGCTGTCGAACCTGGTCGACAAGTCGCTCGTCATCATGGCGCCCGCGGGCACGCGCTACCGCATGCTGGAGACGGTGCGCGCCTATGCGGCCGAGCAGCTGGCCGACAGCGGCGAGGACCCTGCCGTGCGGCTGCGCCACCTGCGCCACCACCTCGAGCTGGCCGAGACCGCGCGGCCTCAGCTGGCCGGCCCCGAACAGGGCCACTGGCTGGCGCAGCTGGACGCCGAACGCGACAACTTCCTGGCCGCGCACCGCTTCAGCGAGCAGGTCGACGACAGCGATGCGCCCGGCCTGCGGCTGATGCACGCGCTGCGCCCCTACTGGATCAACCGCGGCGAGCTCAGCCTGGGGCTGGAGACGGCGCTGGCGCTGCTGGCGCGCCCGCGGCTGGCGGCGCGCGACGCGGCCCGCTGCATGGCCTTGTTCGGCGCCGGGCAGCTGAGCTTTCTGGCCGGCCGCCACCCCGAAGCGCAGCGCCACCTCGAGGAATGCCTGGCGATCGCGCGCGAGACCGGCAACGACGCCATCGTCGCGCGCGTGCTGCAGCCGCTGGGCATGACCTGCCTGGCGCTGCGCGACGAGGCGGCGGCCGCGCGCCACCTCGACGAGGCGCTGCAGCGCGCGCAGGGCCAGGGCGACGAGCGCGAATGGGCCTCGGCGCTCAATGCGCGCGCCATGCTGCACCGGCTGCAGGGCCGCCACGAGCTGGCCGAGCCGCTGTGCCGGCAGGCGGTGGCGATCTGCCGCCGCCTGGGCGACCAGGAGAATATCGGCGTCGGCCTGCTCAGCCTGGCGATGGTGAGCCTGTCGCTGGGCCGGCACGAGGCGGCGCAGGGCATGCTGCGCGAGGCCGCCGGCATCGCGCAGCAGACCGGCTCGCAGCCCCTGCTGCTGGGTGCGCTGGAAGTCGCCGCCGGGCTGGCCGCGGCCCTGGGCCGCTGGGCCGATGCCGCCGCCTGCTATGGCGCCGCCCAGGCCCAGCGCCGCGAGGCCGGGCTCGGGCGCGACCCCGCCGACGAGGCCTTCGTCGATGGCGCGCTGCAGGCCGCCCGCCAGGCCCTGGGCGCGGACGAATGGACGGCCCACGAGGCGCGCGGCCGCCGGCAGCCGCTGCACGAGTGGCTGCAGGCGATCGGCAGCGGCAGCGGCGCGCCCGCTGCCGATTGACGCTCACCAGTTGACCATCGGCGGGTCGAGGCTGATGGTCTGCCGGCCGTCGGTCAGCTGGATGGTGTATTTGAAGACACCCGGGCGCGTGTGCGCATTGCGGCAGGCAAATTCGCGGCCCTCGGCGCGCGGCTGGCAGTTGACCACCTCCTTCTGGCCGCTGCCCAGCAGCACGGCCTTGCCGCGGCTGCTGTCGACCAGCTGGTCGAGGATCTCGCCGTCGATGCGGATGCCGTCGCGCGTGAAGCGCCAGGGCGAATCCTTGGGCAGCTGCCAGACGATGTCGAAATCCTTCTCGCCGGGCAGGTAGACCAGGATCGGCGGATCGACGCGCACGCGGCCCGCGACCACCTCGACCTGCGGCTTGAAGTGCGACAGCCGGTCCAGCCCGATGGCGCGCGGCCCGGGCCCGCCAGGGCCACCGGGCCCACCGGGCCCACCTGGAGGCCCGTGATGCCGCATGCCGCAAGCCCCCAGCAGCGCGACGGCCGCGATGACGGCGACCCCCAGTCCCCAACGTCGGTTCATGCGCCCCTCCTGGCTGTGGTGCCCGCCGATGATGCCGCAGCGGCGGTGGCGGCGGCAATGCTGGCGGCCATGACAAGATCGCAACCCCCTGTCCGCCACCGTCGAGGACCGTCCGATGCGCCCCCCCCTGCCGCTGGCCTCGGCACCGGCCACCACCCTGCCCGGCATCCTGGGCGTGGTGCGTGCGCCCTTCCTGCCGCTGGCGGTGCTGCTGGCGCTCAGCGGCGGGCTGGCGCAAGGCATCGGTGCGCTGGACCTGACGCGGCTGCTGCTGGGTGCCCTCGGGCTGGCGGCCGCGCACATGCTCGTCAATGTGCTCAACGAACTGGCCGACGATGCCTCCGGACTCGACCGCGAGACCGAGCGCACGCCGTTTTCCGGCGGCAGCGGCGCGCTGCAGAACGGGCTCATCACGCGCCAGGGCGCCTGGGGCGCCGCCTTCGTCAGCGGCGCCGTGGCGCTGGCCGTGGCCGCCGTCGCGCTGGGGGTCTACCGCGAATGGCGGCTGCTGCCGGTGGTGGCCATCGGCGCGGCCTGCATCGTCTTCTATACGCCCTGGCTGCTGCGCATCGGCCTGGGCGAACTGGCAGCCGGCCTCGGCCTGGGGGGCCTGCCGGTGATCGGCGCCGCGTTGCTGCAAGGCGGTGACCTGCAGCCCGCGGTGATCCTGGTGGCCATCGCCGCCACCGCGATGACCTTCAACCTGCTGCTCTTCAACACCATCCCCGACGCCGAGCCCGACCGTCGCGCCGGGCGTCGGTCTCTGGTGCACCGCGTGGGCGTGCCGGGCACGGCGCGCATCGGCGTGGCGGCTTGGGGCGTGGCGACGCTTTCCCTCGGCTGGGGCCTGCTCACGGGGGCCTTGCCGGCCTGGGCGGGGCTGGCCGCCATCCCGGCCATCGGCTTCATCGTGCCGGTGGGCCGCTGGGCGCTGGCCGGCGCGCCGCTGCCGGTGCCGCTGCCGGTGCTGGGGGCCAACGTGGCGCACAACCTCGGCACCCACGCGGCGCTGGTCGCGGCCTGGCTGCTCAGCCGCTGAAGTCGGGCACGCCCCAGCCGGCGGGCAGGTGGCGCAGGTCGGCCGCTTGGTCGATGTCGGCGACCGGCGGCAGTTCGGCGACGCGCAGGCCGGCCGCAGCCGCGCGCTCGCGCGTCGCGGCCATCACCGTGGTGGTGCTCCAGGCGATGTCGGCAAACAGCGTCGGCGCCGGCCGGCGCAGGCCGACCAGCGCATAACCGCCGTCGAGCGCGGGCACGAAGACGGCGTCGTGGCCGTCGAGCGCGCGCGCGGCCTGCCGCAGCCGCAGGGCATCCAGGCCCGGGGCGTCGGTGCCGATCAGCAGCGCGCGGGCGTGGCCGCCCAGCGCGCGGGCCAGCGCCCGCTGCATGCGCGCGCCGAGGTCGCCGTCGCCTTGCATCGTCAGCGCGAGCCCATGGGCCGCCGCCAGCCGCTGGAAGGCCGGATGCCCGCCATCGGGCGTGACGCACAGCTCGACGGCTTCGAAGCCCGCGGCCATGCCCTGCGCGACCGCATGGTCGAGCAGGCGGCCGGCCAGCGCGGCGGCGCCGTCGGCACCCAGCGCCGGGATCAGCCGCGTCTTGGCCAGGCCGGCCACGGGCGCCTTGGCCAAGACGATCAGCGCGGTGCCGGCCACGGCCGTCATCGGTAGGCCTGCGCCAGCGCCTCGGCCGATTCGCCGCGCCAGTAGCGCCAGCGCAGCCGCCACATCAGCACGATGGTGCGCCAGACGCCGCGCGTCTCCCAGCGCCGGCCCGAGGTGGTGACCCGCGCGCGCAGGCAGGCCGGGCGGCCGATGGCCCGCAGGCGGCGCGAGAGCTCGATGTCCTCCATCAGCGGCTGGTCGGGATAGGCACCGACCTGATCGAAAACGGCACGGCGCACGAAGATCGCCTGGTCGCCGGTGGCGATGCCGGTCCAGCGCGAGCGCCGGTTCATCAGCGCGGCCACCACGGCCAGCATCCAGGGCCGCCCGTCGATGCGCACGTCGAAGCGGCCCCAGTCGGCCCCGGCACGCAGTGCGCGGGCAATCAGCGCATCGGCGTCGGGCGGCAGCCGCGTATCGGCATGCAGGAACAGCAGCACCTCGGCCCGCACGGCCGCGGCGCCGGCATTCATCTGCCGGGCGCGCCCGCGCGGCGCGGCCAGCAGCTGGTCGGCCAGCGGTCGCGCGCGTTCGACGGTGGCGTCGCGGCTGCCGCCGTCGACGACGATGAGCTCGGCGCCCCGCGCGCGCAGCGGCGCCAGCGCCTGCAGCGTGGCCACGATGCCAGCCGCCTCGTCGAGCACCGGGACGACGATGCCGAGCGCCGGCTTCATCGCGCGTCGTTCAAGGCCCAGTCGTAGTCGAGAAAGGCAATCTCGACCTGCTGGCCGCGGATGCGCTCGCGCTCGGCCGGGGCGTCGGCCAGCCGGTCGGCATGGCGCGCCGCAAAGGCCGCCAGCGAGCCGATGCCGCGGTGGCCGAGGCGGAAGTCCTCGCCATACCAGTCGAAGATCTTCGACAGCTCGAGCCGCCCGCGCTGCGGATTCCAGCGGTTGCGCGTGCGGTCGGCCATGAAGCGCTCGGCCTGCTGCTCGAGCTGCGCCTCGAGGCGGTCGGCGACGAAGGCCTCCTCGCGCAGCATCGGGCAGCCGATGGAGGCGCAGTTGACGGCGAAGTGCACGCGCGGCTCGTCGTAGCGGCCGCGCTCGCGCAGCATGGCGTGCTCGATGTCGTCGAGCGACACCTTGCCACCCAGCAGCGGGATCCACTTCGGCTTCCAGGGGCTGCTGAACAGTTGCCCCAGGTCCTTGATCGACTTCAGGTCCGGGTAGCGGGTGAGGATCAGCTCGACCGTGAAGGCGTTGTAGGCGTTGATCAGGAAGGCCTGCTGCTGCGGCTTCGACCACGCCTGCAAGGCCGCCGCCGGCACCGCCGAGAGCGCATCCAGGTAGGCCTTCAGCGCCCCACGGTCGGCAGCGAAGCCGGCATAGCGGACCTGCGAGGCCTGGCCGCCGCGCAGCAGCAGCACATGCTTCTTCAGCAGCGCGGTCCAGGCGGCATGGCCCTGGTCGAAGGCCTGGGCGCGGGCGGCGGGGGCGATCACCATGGCCGCGGTGCCGGCCAGCAGGATCCGTCGGCGGGCCGGATTCATGCCGCCTCCAGCGCGCCGCCGCAGCTGCTGCCCTGGCCGGCGGTGCAGCCCCAGCAGTGTTCGGCCACGCGGATGGGCTGGCCCTCGACGTCATGCGCCAGCAGGTCACGCAGGTGAGGCCGGGTGGCGCCGTTCGCGCGCGCGTGCAACCCCAGCATCTGGTTGAAGTCGCAGTCGTAGAGCTCGCCCTGCCAGTCCACGCTGACCAGGCTGCGGCACATCACGGTGTCGAGGTTGCTCTCGCGGTAGGCGCTGCGCAGCAGCTGAAGGTAGGACGCGAACGTGCCCTTGCTGACCAGCGTGCTGCCAAAACGCTGGATCGGCATGTTGGTGAGCGCGAACAGGTGGTTGAAGCGGATGCCGAAATGCTGCCACAGCTCACGCTGGTAGTCGGCCTGCAACGGGCCCTGCGGCGGCGGCAGCGACGGACCCTGCGGGTTGTAGACGAGGTTGAGCACCAGGCCCGAGCTGTCCTGCCCGTAACCGAGCGCGTTGAGCTGGCGCAGCCCCGCGATGCTGCGCTCGAAGACGCCGTCGCCGCGCTGGCGGTCGACATTGGCGGCTGAATAACAAGGCAGCGACGCGGTGACCTCCACGCCCTGCCCGGCCAGGAAGGCGGCCAGATCCTCCTGCCCGGGCTCGGACAGGATGGTCAGGTTGCAGCGGTCGATCACGCTCACGCCCAGCGCGCGCGCGCCGCGCACGAGGTCGCGGAAATGCGGATTGAGCTCCGGCGCACCGCCCGTCAGGTCGAGCGTGCGGATGCGCCGCGCGCGCAGCACCTGCAGCACCAGCGCCGCGGTCTCGGCGTCCATCATTTCGGTGCGGTTCGGCCCGGCGGCCACGTGGCAGTGCAGGCAGCTCTGGTTGCAGCGGTAGCCGAGGTTGACCTGCAGCGTGTCCAGCTGCCGCCGGCGGATGGCGGGAAAATCGGTGGTGGCGAGCAAAGGCAATGTGGCATGCATGGCGGAGCGGGCCCCGCGGGCCCGTGAGGCCCGTGAGGCCGACAGCAGGCAGTTCGCGGGCCGGGCGGTTTCGGTTACAGGCGGGTGCCGAAGCATGTGCAACGGCTCAGGCCCCGGGTCCGCAGTCGAGACAACGCTCCACCGGCGGAGGACCCATGCGCAACGCGCGCTGCAGCACCCGCAGGGCCGAGCGCAGGCCCTCCTCGATCACCGGATGATAGAAGGGGCTGTCGAGCATCTGCTGCACCGTGTCGCCGCGCTGCACGCTCCAGGCCAGCAGGTGGCCGATGTGTTCGGCGGCCGGGCCGACCATCTCGGCGCCCAGCAAGCGGCCGCTGGCACGCTCGCCGTAGACGCGCAGGGCGCCTTCGTTGCGGCCCATGACGCGGCTGCGCCCCTGGTCGACGAACGACACCTCGCCGACGGCGAAGGCGGTGCCGGCGGCCAGCAGCTCCGCGTGGCTGGCGCCGGCGATCGCGATCTGCGGGTCGCTGAAGACCACGGCCAGCGGCGCGCGGCGCGGCCGCACGCGCAGGTCGGGCCAGCGGCCGGCGTTGTCGCCGGCGATGCGGCCGTCGTCGGCGGCCTCGTGCAGCAGCGGCCGGTCCTCGGCGACGTCGCCGGCGATGAAGACGGCGCTGTCGCCGATCTGGCCGCTGCGGCGGTCGAAGACCGGCACGCCGCCGGCGTCCAGCGGCAGACCCGTCGTCTCGAGCCCGAGCGCATCGACGTTGGGGCGGCGCCCGGTGGCGGCCAGCAGCCAGTCGAAACGGGCCTCGTCCGCCTGCCCACCGGCGTCGACGCCGTTCACGACCACCTCGTCGCCATCGCGCTGCACGGTCAGGTGACGCATGTCCAGGCTCAGCGGCAGCGCCTGCGCGAACACCTGCTCGGCGACCCGCTGCAGCGCCGGGTCGCTGAGCGGGCCCAGGCGCCGGCTGCGGCCGTACAGGCGCACGCGCACGCCCAGCCGGTGCAGCGCCTGCGCCAGTTCCAGCCCGATGACCCCGGCGCCCACCACCGCCACCGAGCGCGGCAGCGTGGCCCAGTCGAAGACGTCGTCGTTGACGATCAGCCGTTCGCGCAGTGCTTCGCGCCACATGCGCGGCAGCGCCGGCGACGAGCCGGTGGCGATGACGATGCGCGAGGCCACCACGCGCGTGTGGTCGCCGACCTGCAGCGTGTGGCGGTCGAGAAAGCGCGCGTGGCCCATCAGCCGCTGCTCGGCCGGCCAGGCCTCGACGGCGTCGACCACGAAGCCCACGAAGCGGTCGCGCTCGTCGCGCACACGCTGCATCACGGCCGCGCCGTCGACGACCAGCGCGCCGCCGTGCACGCCGAAGCGCCCGGCCTCGCGCACGGCGTGGGCGGCGTCGGCGGCCGCGATCAGCAGCTTGCTCGGCATGCAGCCCACCCGGGCGCAGGTGGTGCCGTAGCGGCCGGCCTCGATCAGCAGCACGCGGTCGGTGTGGGCGCGGGCGGCACGCCAGGCCGACATGCCGGCCGTGCCAGCGCCGATGACGGCCACGTCGGTGTGCAGGGTCTGCATGAAGCGCTCCTTCTCGTCGGCGCAGCCGGATCCGCGGATCATCGCCGCAGTCGACCCGGTTCGCTGCACCCATCACCAATCACCCGCGCCAGGCCCGCCGTGACCGGCGAGGCAGAATCCCGCCGCCTTCCCCCCATCCGGTGGGCGGCCCCATCGGCTTCCTGCGCGACCGATGTAACCCACGCGAGCGCGCCGACGAATGACCGATGACGCCGTCCATAACGACTTCGAGTCCGGCCTGAAGCCGTTGTGGCTGCGCGCCCAGGCGGGTGACGAGGCGGCCTACCGGGACGCCCTGGCCCGCATCGCCACCCGGCTGCGCGGCTATCTGCGCCGCCGCCTGCAAAGCCTGCCGGACGACGTGGAGGACCTGGTGCAGGAGACCCTGCTCGCGCTGCACCTGCAGCGCGGCACCTATGACCCGACGATCCCGGTCAGTGCCTGGGTGCTGGCGATCGCCCGCCACAAGCTGGTGGACCTGTGGCGCCGGCGCGGCCGCCGCGACGATCTGCACGATGCGCTCGACGATGTCGACGAGGCGGCGCTGATCGCCGCGCCCGACGAAGGCGAGGCCCGCCGCGACCTCGACCGGCTGCTGCAGCAGCTGCCGGCGGCGCAGCGCCGGGCGATCCTGCTGACCAAGGTGGAGGGCCTGTCGGTGGACGAGGCCTCGCAGCGCACCGGGGCTTCGGCCTCGGCGATCAAGGTGCAGGTGCACCGCGGCCTCAAGCGCCTGGCGCAATTGGTGAAGACGCAACGACCATGAAGACACAGACCCTCGTCGAGCTGCTGGCCCGCGGCGCCGGGCCGGCGCCGCGCCACGTGGCCGCACGCCGGCTGCTGCCGGCGGCGGGCTTCGGGGTGCTGGCCAGCGCCGCGCTGGCGCTGGCGCTGATCGGCCCCATTCCGGCTGCGCTGTATGCCACCGCGGCGCCCTGGGTCAAGCTCGGTTATGCAGCGGTGCTGGCGGCTGCCGCGCTCTGGCTGACGGCCACGCTGTCGCGGCCGGTTGCGCGGCCGCTGCGGCCCGGGCGCGCCGTCGCGGCGGTGGTCGCTGCGATGGGCCTGATCGGGCTCGTCGCCCTGCTGGCCACGCCGGCCGGCGAACGCATGACGGCCCTGCTGGGCCATTCCGCGCTGGCCTGCCCGGGCAACGTGCTGGCGCTGTCGCTGCCCGCGCTCGCGGCCGCGCTGTGGGCGCTGCGCGGCCTGGCACCGACGCGCCCGCACGCCGCCGGCGCTGCGGCCGGGCTGCTGGCCGGGGCGCTGGGCGCCGCCGGCTACGCGCTGGCGTGCACCGAGACCTCGCCGGGCTTCGTCGCCGCCTGGTATTCGCTGGGCATCGGACTCACCGCCGCACTCGGCGCCATCGTCGGGCCGCGCGTGCTGCGCTGGTAGGGCCGGCGCAGCGGCTCGGCGGGGCCGGCTACGGCGGCGGCCGCGGGTGCTCGATGCAGTGGAATTCCGCCACCTGCTGTGCCTGCGCGCGCGGCTCGCCGAAGGCGATCCAGCCATGGCCGATCAGCGTCAGTTCCTCGTGGCGCACCTTGATCTCGGGCTTGCCCTCGAAGGTGACGAAGCTGCCGTTGAGGCTGTGGTCGACGAGCACGAAACGCTCGCGCCGGCGTTCGATCATCGCGTGCGCGCGCGACACCGTCGGGCTGCGCACGGTGAAATCGGCCTCGTGGTCACGGCCGAAGGTGGCCTTGCGGCGCTCGGGGCCCATCTCCAGGCGTTCGCCGCCGACTTCCAGCGTCAGGTGCGCCCAGCCGGCGGCGTCGCCCGCGGCCGGTGCGGCGACGATCGCCGTCATCTCCTGCGACGCCGCCTGCCACAGGATCTCGACCAGCGCGATCTCCTGCGCCTTGCCCTTGACCTCGATCGGGAACAGCGTGCGCAGGTTGGCGGCATGCAGGCTGGACAGCTGGCGCGCCGTTTCCTCGTCGGTGATGACCTGGCCCTTGGAGGCCAGGTCGCACAGGCGCGAGGCGAGGTTGACGCTGTCGCCGAAGACATCGCCGTCGCGCGGCACCACGGGGCCGAAATGAAAGCCGATGCGCACGCCCAGCTGCACGCCGCGCGGTTCGCCCAGGCCGGCCACGCGCACCTGCATCTCGGCGGCGGCGGCGGCGGCATCGTCGGCGCGGTCGAAGACGGCCATCACGGCGTCGCCGATGGTCTTGACGACGCGGCCGTGGCAGTCGGTGGTGCAGGCCGACATCGTGGCCAGGCAGTCCTCGACCAGGGCGAAGGCCGGCTCGTCGCCGAGCAACTCGTACAGCGCCGTGCTTCCGGCGACATCGGCAAACAGCACGGCACATTCCATGGACGGCCCTTATCCGCATCGACGCGACGGGAACGGTGTAGCACACCTTGACCGCACCGGCCTGCGCGCCGCGGCCGCTGCCGGATACTCGTGCCCATGTTCGAGTCCGCCAACCTCCAGCATGCCGTCGCCAAGGCGGCCTACGAGCGCGAGCAGGCGCAACTGCGCGCGGCGCTGCTGGAGTCGCAGTACGACCTCAAGCTCGACGGCCGCTTCCCGGTGCTGATCCTCATCGCCGGGGTCGAGGGCGCCGGCAAGGGCGAGACCGTCAACCTGCTCAACGAGTGGATGGACCCGCGCCACATCCAGACCACGGCCTTCGGCACGCCGTCGGACGAGGAGGCCGAACGCCCGGCGCACTGGCGCTTCTGGCGCGCGCTGCCGCCCAAGGGGCGCATCGGCATCTTCTTCGGCGCCTGGCACACGCAGCCCATCGTGCAGCGCGTGATGGGGCGCATCGGCGACGGCGAATTCGCCGCCGCCATCGGCGAGATCCAGCGCCTGGAGCGCATGCTGTGCAACGAAGGCGTGCTGCTGCTGAAATACTGGTTCCACATCTCGAAGGACCAGCAGAAGAAGCGCCTGAAGGCGCTGGAGGCCGACCCCAAGACGCGCTGGCGCGTGACCGAACGCGACTGGGACTATTTCAAGCTGTACGACCGCTTCGTCGAGACCTGCGATTCCTTCCTGCACCAGACCTCGACCGCGCAGGCGCCATGGATCGTGGTGCCGGGCGCCGAGCCGCGCTATCGCGCGCTGACCGTCGGCCGCCACCTGCTGGCGGCGATGCGCGCGCGGCTGGACGACAAGGCCGGCACCGGCCGGCCCGAGGCCACGCCGCCGCTGCCGGCGCCCGGCGACCGGCTCAACGTGCTGACGGCGCTGCAGCTCGACCAGCCGATGGGCAAGCCGGCCTACGAACGCGAGCTGGAGAAGTGGCAGGGCCGGCTCAACCTGGCGTCGCGCGCTGCACGCTTCCGCTCGCTGTCGGTGGTGGCGGTCTTCGAGGGCAACGACGGCGCCGGCAAGGGCAGCGCCATCCGCCGGGTGACGCAGGCGCTCGACGCGCGCCAGGTCAGCAGCATCCCGGTGGCGGCGCCGACCGAGGAAGAGCGCGCCCAGCCCTACCTGTGGCGCTTCTGGCGCCAGCTGCCGCGGCGCGGGCGCTTCGCGCTATTCGACCGCTCGTGGTACGGCCGCGTGCTGGTCGAGCGCATCGAAGGCCTGTGCAGCGAAGCCGACTGGATGCGCGCCTATGGCGAGATCAACGACTTCGAGCACGCGCTGGTGCAGCACCGCGTGGTGCTCGTCAAATTCTGGCTGGCCATCGGCAAGGACGAGCAATACCGGCGCTTCAAGCACCGCGAGACGGTGGCCTTCAAGCGCTTCAAGATCACCGCGGAAGACTGGCGCAACCGCGAGAAGTGGGACGCCTACGAGGCCGCCGTGTGCGACATGGTCGACCGCACCTCCACCGCCGATGCCCCGTGGACGCTGGTCGAGGCCGACAACAAATACCACGCCCGCATCAAGGTGCTGCGCACGCTGTGCGAGGCGGTGGAAAGCGCGCTGGAAGCCGCGCCGCACGAGGACGGCAAGGCGGGCAAACCCGGGCCCGCGCACGGCCGCAAGAGGTAGGCGCGGTCAGAACACCGCATGCTCGCCGCGCTCGTGCCGCACATCGCCGCGCAGCAGCGCGGCATAGTGGTCGAACAGCGTGCGCGTGCCGGTGGACGGCGTGGCCGCTGCGTCGTAGCGGCCGGCGGCGGCGTCCCAGACCAGCATCGACTCGGTGGCGTAGTAGTGGCCGATGCGCGCGAATTCGGCCTTGGCCTGCAGCGGCGGCCATGCGCGCGCGGCGGCGCCCAGCCCGGCTGCGATGGCGGCCAGCAGTGCCGGCGGCACCGACTTGAAGCGCGGCGGCCGGCCCAGCAGCTGGAACAGCCGCTCGCCCTGCTGCCGCGGCGTGATGGCCTCGCCCGGGCCGCCGATGGGCAGCACGCGCCGGCGGCGCGTCGCGTCGTGCAGGCAGTCGGCCAGGTAGTCGGCGAGGTCGTCGTCGCCGATCGGCTTGCAGGCGGTGAGCCTGCCGTCGCCGAAGATCAGGAACGGTTTGCCGCGGCGCACACGTTCCACCTGGCCCGACAGCGACTTGAAATAGGCCGTCGGCCGCACGATGGTCCAGTCCAGGTCCGAGGCCTGCAGTTCGGCCTCGAAGGCCCGCTTGGCATGCTGGAAGGCCAGGCGCGGCTTCTGCACGCAGATTGCCGACAGCTGCACCCACTGCGGCACACCGGCCCGCCGCGCCGCCTGCAGCAGCTGCCGATGGGCTCCGTGGTCGATGGCCCAGGCATCGTCGGGTGCGCCCGTGCGCGAGGCCAGGCAGGAGACGATGGCGTCGAAGCGCTCGCCGCGCAGGCCGTCGCGCGCGATCGAGCCGGCATCGTCGGGTTGTCCCTGCCGCCATTGCAGGCCCGCAGCGGGCGGCCCTGCCGGCACCGCGCCGCGCCCGAAGGCCACCACCTCGTGGCCCCGCCGGCGCAGCGCCTGCAGCGCGGCGCGGCCGATGGTGCCGCTGGCGCCGACGATCAAGACGCGGCGCGGCGTCGGGGTGGCAGGGGCGACGGCCATGGCGGCCATTGTGCGTCGGGCACGATCGGCATCGGTGCCGCGCCGCCTCGCCCGCGCGGGCACGACGCACTGGTAGGCTGCGGGCTCGCCACTGCCCTCCGGAGCCCGCCGCATGTCCGACCCCACGCCCTACCAGCCGCCCCGCATCTGGACCTGGAACAAGGCCAGCGGCGGCCGCTTCGCCAGCATCAACCGCCCGGTGGCCGGCGCCACGCACGAGAAGGCCCTGCCGGTGGGCCGCCACCCGCTGCAGCTGTATTCGCTGGCCACGCCCAACGGCGTGAAGGTGACGGTGATGCTGGAGGAACTGCTGGCGCTGGGCCACGCCGGCGCCGAATACGACGCCTGGCTGATCCGCATCAACGACGGCGAACAGTTCGGCAGCGGCTTCGTCGCCGTCAACCCCAACAGCAAGATCCCGGCGCTGCTGGACCGCAGCGGGCCCGAGCCGATCCGCGTCTTCGAGTCGGGCGCCATCCTGCTGTACCTGGCCGAGAAGTTCGGCGCCCTGCTGCCCGACGCGCCGGCCGCGCGTGCCGAATGCCTGTCGTGGCTGTTCTGGCAGATGGGCAGCGCGCCCTACCTGGGCGGCGGCCTCGGGCACTTCTACGCCTATGCGCCGGAGAAGATCGAATACGCCATCGACCGCTTTGCGATGGAGGTCAAGCGCCAGCTCGACGTGCTGGACCGCCGCCTGGGCGAGCGCGAATACCTCGCCGGCGATGCCTACACCATCGCCGACATCGCCGTCTGGCCCTGGTACGGCGCGCTGGCCAAGGGCCTGCTGTACGAGGCCGGCGAATTCCTGCAGGTGCAGGACTATCGGAACGTGCAGCGCTGGACCGATGCCATCGCCCAGCGCCCCGCGGTGCAGCGTGGCCGCCGCGTCAACCGCACCTGGGGCCAGCCCGAGAGCCAGCTGCCCGAGCGCCACGACGCCAGCGATTTCGACCGCCCCACGCCAGGAGCCTCCACATGATCACCCTCTACGACTGCGCCACCGCCCCCAGCCCGCGCCGCGCGCGCATCCTGCTGGCCGAGAAGGGCATCCCGCACGAGACCGTGCAGATCGACCTGCGCAGCGGCGAACAGCTGGGCGAGGCCTACCGTCGCATCAACCCGCAGTGCACGGTGCCCGCGCTGCGCACCGACGACGGCCTGCTGCTGACCGACAACGCCGGCATCACCGCCTGGGCCGAGGCGGCGTGGCCCGATCCGCCGCTGCTGGGCATCACGCCGGCCGAGAAGGCCGAGATCGCCAGCTGGAACTGGCGCATCGAATTCGAGGGCCTGATGGCCATCGCCGAGGCGCTGCGCAACAGCGCGCCGGCGATGGCCGGCCGCGCGCTGCCGGGGCCGGTGGACTATGCGCAGATCCCCGAACTGGCCGCGCGCGGCCTGGCGCGGCTGCAGCAGTTCTTCGTGACGCTGAACGCGCGGCTGGACGGGCGCGACTTCATCGCCACCGACCGCTTCAGCGTCGCCGACATCACCGCGGTGGTGGCGGTGGACTTCGCGCGCATCGTCAAGGTCAAGCCCGGCGAGCAGCACCCGCATCTGCAGCGCTGGCGCGCGGCGATGGCGCAGCGGCCGTCGATGGCGCTGTAGGCGTGCGAATTGGCGCGCAACTCCCCACAGAACTGTCGGTGCCGATCCAAGTCTGCGCCAGAGCCGACCGCTTGGTGAACCATGGCCGCGCAGTTCGCGCGGATCTAGGGAAGTGCTGAACAACGCGTCATCCAGTAGCCGTTGAATTCCAACAACGCTCGGATTTCGCGATGCGAGAAGAGCGGGCGCGTTTGCGACCGTCGAACTCGATTCGAGACGCAATTCCTGGTCACTTGGTGCCCTTTGCGCATTCAGGACGCACCAATGCCTTGGTGTTGGCCATCCAGTAGTGCCCGCTTGGCCAGCATCAGGTTGGCCAGTGCGAACTGCGCGTACAGCCGGGCGCCGTTCTTCTTCAGGCCGCGGTAGCTGACCTTCTTGTACCGGAACAGGTTCTTGATGACGTGGAACGGGTGCTCCACCAGCGCCCGGATCTGCGCCTTCTTGCGCTCGACCAGCACCGTCAGTTCCTTAAGCGGGCCCTCTGGCATGGCCTTGATCACGCCGCGCTTGGTGGCCACCATCCACTTCACGTCCTCGCGGATGCCACCGTCCTTCTGTGCCTCGGTGACCTCCGCTCGCTTGTCCACGCCGGTGTAGCCCGCGTCAGCGTGCACGCGCGCCTCCTGACCGTGCAGCAACTCATGCGTGTGGGCCACGTCGCTCTCGTTGGCCGCCGTGGCGTGCACGCTGTGCACCAGGCCCGACTCAGCGTCCACGCCTATGTGCGCCTTCATCCCGAAGTGCCACTGGTTGCCCTTCTTGGCCTGGTGCATCTCTGGGTCTCGGGCGTGATCCTTGTTCTTGGTCGACGGCGGTGCGGCGATGATGGTGGCGTCCACCAGCGTGCCCTCGCGCATCAGTAATCCGCGCTGGCCCAGGTGGGCGTTGACCTGCTCGAAGATGGCCTTCGTGAGCTGGTTCTCTTCCAGCAGGCGGCGGAACTTCAGCAGTGTCGTGGCGTCGGGGACCTGCTCACGCGACAGGTCGATGCCCACGAACTCCTGCATCGCCTGGCTGTCGTAGATGGCATCTTCCAGACCTTCGTCGCTCAGGCTGTACCACTGCTGAAGGAAATACATGCGCAGCATGCGCGGCACGCCGATGGGCGGGCGGCCCACGCGGCCGCTGCTGGGGTAGTGCGGCTCGATCAGCGCGATCAGCGCCGACCACGGCACCACCTGCTGCATCTCGCCCAGGAACTTCTCGCGCCGTGTCTTGCGCTTCTTGCCCGCGTACTCCAGGCTGGCAAAGCTGGTCTGCTTCATGCCTCGATCATCCCCGGCACCATCGGGCTCCGCCATCGTGCTTGACCCGAATAAATCAGCGTTTCCCTAGGGTACGGCTCGTATCCTTTTCAGGATTGCCTTTGCCATCTTCTCGCCCCATTCGTCCGGCGATAGGCGGCGAAAGGTAAACGCCGTTGACAAGGGGTTTGCTGACTGGCCAAGAACTTCCACGCCGTGGCCCGTGTAGAGGGGAGAGTACGCGATGAGGCGCAACTGATCGTTGACTGCAGCAACCGCAGCAGTCGTGCCACACCGTTCCGTACTGATCCCCTCTCCGCCACCGAAGTGCATGTAGACCGGCGTCCGGTATTCGACATTGCCATCCCGATTGTTGAGATGTGCCGCGACGCAAACGATGAGAGCAGTCGAGCCAGGGTGCGAACTCATCTGACCTCGCAGCTTGCCGATGTAGGAACTGACGCGCTGGGCATGGGCTGGCGAACTGCTGGCAAAGAGTGGGTTGACGGTGGGCTCGCTGCCCGGCCCCTTGGTCCAGTCCCATAGCCAGACGTGCTCTGACCGGAGTGCGAGGAGGGTTGAGCCGACGTCCAATCCACGGGAGCGCAAAGCCGCGACCAGATGTCGATTGACTGCGGACTCGATTCGGGTAGCGTCAGACTGTTGAATTGATGTGGGGAACAGACGCGCAAACGGGCGGGCATCTTGAAGCGGGTAGACAAAGACAGCGAGCTCAACTCGTTGCGTCGGCAGCCGGTCCAGCCAGTCGGACTGAAAGTCCGGCATGGAAGCGCAACCTGAAAAGAGCAAACTCGCGAGGGCGGCAAGTAGACGACGCATGGGCAAGTCCGACGAGTGGAGCATTCCTGACGCTTCCTGTCCATTCACCTGATCAGCCATGAAGTCCAGCAGCCGCCCGGAGTACAGGCTCACGAACTCGGCAAGAGAAGGCTGCTAGATCGGAACGTAACTCTGGCCGGTCACTACTTCTGTCCAATCCCTGACGTACAAACCAAGGTCTGCGGATGGCGTCGCCGATCAGTGCAGAGATATGCGCAACGAGGTCGCGGTCCACGACCTCCCCAAAGGCAATCTGCCGCTGCCGCGCCATCTGCGCGGCCATGACGGCCACAACCTCATCTCCCGAGCCCAGTCTTGCCAAGCATTGCGCCAACCTGGGCCACCTCGCGGGGTTCGATTGAACACCACCAAGAACGTCACTGATCATGGCCGCGACGGCTGGCGACAACGACCCACCTGCAACACCGAGAACCCAGCGGAGATACGGCAACTCGCGTTTGCCCATCTGCAGAATGAGTTCACGCGCGAGTGTGCGGGCAACTGGGTCATCGTCAAGCAGGTGCAGCGCATGACAGACCGGCACCGCCATGCAAACACAGACAGGCACGCAGGTGCAGATCTTGCCGCCTGGCCTGGGCACGACGGCAGGCGGGGCGGACGGAGCGATCGACCCAGGCACACAATTGCACGTGCAGACGGCACCAGCGGGAATTGGCGAGCCGCAAGGCAGAGTGAAGGTGAGCAACTGTCCGTACTCGTTCCGCCACTGGTAGGTGAGACCCTTTGATGTCGATGGCGAGTCGGCGAGGTCGATCAGGCAACGCTCAAAGACGCTGTCCGCCAGTCTCCAGACCCGTATGGACTTGTCGTCACCAGCCGAGGCCAGGAAGCGCCCATCGGGTGAAAGGGCAACATCCCTGACTCCCTTGTGCAGCACAGCTTGCACGGAGCCATTCGCCAGATCCCACACACGTACCTCTCCGCCACCCTCGCCCACGCCGCCAGCCGCAATCTTGCTGCCGTCGGCCGTCACCGCCACTCCTCGTGCGCCCCTGTTGAGATATCCCAGTGTTCTGTGTTTGGTGCCCTCGGGTAGACTCCAAACGCGCAGGCATGACTGATACCCCGATACGAGCGTGCGGCCATCCGCGGAGGTCACCAACTCGCGCAACCCGTCCGCGTCGGGGGTGCGCGGCAGTGTCTGGACAAGCACTCCATCAGGGTTGCCCCACAGCCGGATCGAACCATCACCATGCCCTGAAACCAGAATCCGGCCCTGGGCAGCCATCGCCAATGCCACCACGCCAGGGCTTTCGATCTTCCTGATCAGCACTCTGTCCGCAATATTCCAGAGTTTGATGCCGAGATACTGGGCGCTAGCGAGCACGTGTCCGTCCGGAGAGAGCGCAATGGACGTCAGCGGAGGTATCTCGTCGAACGTGGCGCTTGCCTGCAGGTCTGGCAGCCTGACCCGCACGCCGGCAAAGAGGCTTGTCGCAATGACGCGCCCGTCGGCCGACACCGCAAGCAGGTTCGTGGCTTGGGCCCCACTGTCCCTCGCGGTGCCCAGCAGTGCACCGCCGGGCGTCGACCACCACTTGATGGTCCCGCCGGCGTCTTGGGAGAACAGCTGCAGCCCGTCCGCCGACCATCTCAAGGTCCGCATCGGCTGGCCGTGCGCCACAAGGCCTGCGCATTCGCCCTCCGATTTAAACGTCGGAGGACCGGTGTTCTCATGACAGTCACTTGCCGTCGTCGGTGCACCGGTGCGGCCCGTCCTGGCCTTCGGGCTCATCGGCGTGGACGAGGCGCACCCGGTCGCGGCAAGCACGCCGGCCGCCGTCAGTCCGGCGCCGAAGAATCCCCGTCGATGGGTCACGATGTCAACAGGTGCCTGCGTCACCGGAACGATCTCCAACTCGCGACTGCCGTCGTCGAAGACCCGAGCGATGTGAAACGCAGGTGCAGGCAGCTTCATGCTGATGATGCGCTTTCGGCTCGCAATTGCTCATGCCAGAAGATCCCTCCACTGGCGGCGATGCGGTCGAGCAGTTGGTCCTTCATCAGCTCACGCGTGATGTGGCAACGATTCGATCCTGCGAACTCGACCCCGGCATCCTCTGCCAAAGCCTTGTGATGGCAGTCTCCTGCGCAGTGCCACTTGGCAAAGCAGCCGTGGCAGTGCGTGCGATGCTCGACGGCCAGACCGCGCAATGTCCGAAGCCGAGACTCGTCGAAGGAATAACCCTCGGCATCAGCCAGCGGATGCCCGTAGATGAACACCGCTGCCCGTTGACTCTGCTCCGAGAATACCTCGTAGCACGCCGACACGTTGCCGTCGGGGGTCAGGCAGAAGTTGTCCTGGCTGACACCGCAGAAGTGGTTCGTCAGCGTATCCAGCCGCGCCGCAGAGAAGCTGAGTGTTCGGCCGGCTGCAACGGCATGCCGCCGCGCCTTGCGAAAGGCGTCGATGAACTCGATGGTCTCTGCAACCGGGGCATTGCTCCATCGACCCAACTGGTAGGCCGGCTCCACCTGGATCGACTGAACTCGAAAGTTCTCGCAGAGATACGCAATCGACGCTGGGAGGTTCTGGATCTGATCTTCGGTCACTGTCATGCGAACCGCGTAGGCGAAGCTTGCCTCGTCGAAGCGTCGCATGGTGTGCATGACGCGTCCGCTGGACGCCGCTCCTCCAATGAGGGGCCGATGCCGATCGTGCGAGTCTGGCAGTCCATCGAACGACAAGCTGACGCCTTGAAGATGCTCGACCATCCATTCGATCTGTGTCTCGTTGAGCACGCCGTTCGAGGCCGCTCCCAAGCCAACCGAAAGCCCCAGTCGATCGGCCTGGGATCTCGCGTAGTCCGCCGCTCCGACCATGGTCTTCCAGTTCACCGTGGGCTCGCCCCCACCATGGAAGGCAACCTCGAACCTTGGCAATCCCTTGTTGCTCGCATTCTTCGCCACGAAGTCAATGCCGCGCCTTGCCACGCTCAGCGGCATGAACCTGGCGGGTGCATCGCCGGCAGCGGCGTAGCAGTAGGAGCAGCGGAGGTTGCACGCGGTCGTCAGGAACAAGGACACCGTCGTCGGCCGTGGATCGCCGCTGCATGTCGAGATGGGTGGTCGCTCAGCTTGGGAGGGCCCTACCAGCTCAAGCCGGCGCAGCACATCCACCATGCCGCGGGAATCAGGGTCCAAGTGAATTCGCCGCCCTTCTCGAAGGTCAGCGAGAAGGTTCACCGTCCGGCTGCTGCCCACGAGCGCAACTCGGCGCAAGGGCGCGTAAACGAGATGAAGTCCGTCCGCGAGCGGAATGGCAAATACCTCTGCAGAGAGCTTTAGCATCACCCCGGCCTTCCCTGCGCGTGCGCGACTTCGGCGTACCCGCATCACCGCCCGATCCGGCCCGCCACTGCGCGACCGGCCCACCTGCGGCAGTTAAGACGAGAGGCCTTCGCCATCCGCAACACCAGGAGCAGGACGATTCCTGACAGTGAAGACAGCGCCGTGCCGGGAGCCGAAACAGGCATGGATTCCAGCTCCCACAGGGCCCATGTCCGATCCACATTTCTGAAGACTCCGACATCGACCGTGTCAGCATCCCTGGTCACACTGCCCCACCCCGTGTTCACTTCATCGACCAGACCCACGTCGATCGAATTGAAGGTCTGATTGATCTTGACAACCAGCCCTTGACCGGGCACCACTTCGAACAATTCGAACGGCGTCCACATGTCGCACACGGGTTCATCGGGACTTCCAGCTCGGTCCAAGTTCTCACAACCGCGGACGAGCCATGGCTGGGCGTCGAAGTCGAATGATCGTCCGGCAACTTGGACACCATCGACCAGTGCGTTAAGCAAACCGCGTCCGGCAGTCATGGCTTGCTCATGGGTCTTCCACATCAAGTCGGCTTCGGCATCACAGCCCGCGAAATGCTGGATGCAGCTTCCGTCCATGAACCGGACTCGATACCGCAAGCCGCCGATCTCCAGCCCCTCCAAGGACGTCAGCAATGAAGTCTGAGGGTCGATCCGATAGGTTGGAGATGCGGTGGCGCTGAGGCACCCCAGCAAGACGCAGCCGGCTGCAACCAAGCTCGTGAAAGCGCGCATCTTCACCTCCCACTGCAGCGGCCCGATCTTGAGGGCCTGCTTGACCAATGCCATTCATCGTGCCCAGATCGTCCACGCATCGGTTGCGTTGGATCAACAGCGGTGGCCTGGCTCCCCCAACCTGAAGCGCGGGCGCTTGCTTCGTTCAGGACGCGCATCTACACCTGCGACGCTGGCGCGCGGCGATGGCGGAGCGGCCGTCGATGGCGCTGTAGCCCTGCGGCCACCGTCCACCCATCGCCCACCCATCACGCACTGCCGGCTACGATGGCCGCATGCATCGACGCCACGCGACCATCTGCCTGCTGCCTGCCCTGCTGCTGCCGGGCAGGGTGCCGTGGGCCCAGTCCGAGTCCTCGCCGACCCTGCCCGAGCACGCCGCCGTGCCCGGCGGCGTGGCGGTGGTCGACCTCGGCGCGAGCACCGGGCCGCGCCCCACGGCGCGGCTGGCGGGGCGGCCGGTGCTGGTGCGGGCGCAGGGCGCCGCCTGGGTCGCGGTGGTGGGTTTCGGCCTCGCCGCCGACCCCGCCCAGCCGCAGACGCTGCTGGTGCGCGAAGCCGATGGCCACCAGCGCACGCTGCCCATCACGCTGCAGCCCAAGCGTTATGCCGAGCAGCGCCTGACCGTGGCGCCCCGGCATGTCGAGCTGTCGCCGCAGGACAAGGCCCGCTACGAGCGCGAGCGGACGCACCTGGGCGAGGTGCTGCGCCGCTTCTCCGCCACGCGCGAGCCGGCGACGCTGCGCCTGCTGCTGCCCACGCAGGGGCCGCGCTCGTCGTCGTTCGGTTTGCGCCGTGTCTTCAACGGCCAGCCGCGCAACCCGCACAGCGGCATGGACATCGCGGCGCCGACCGGCACCCCGGTGCGCAGCGCCGCGGCGGGCCAGGTGCTGGACACCGGCGACTACTTCTTCAATGGCCAGACGGTGATCGTCGACCATGGCCAGGGTTTTCTCACGCTGTACTGCCACCTGCACACGGTGGCCGTCGAGCGCGGCCAGGAGCTGGCGGCCGGTGCACCGATCGGCAGCGTCGGCGCCACCGGCCGCGTCACCGGGCCGCACCTGCACTTCAGCGTCTATCTCAATGCGCAGTCGGTCGACCCGGCGCTGTTCCTGCCGCCGGCCTGAAGGCCTTCAGCGCCGCAGCGTCTGCTCGTAGAGCGCCAGCAGCTCGTCGGCGCGCACGTCGGCGCAGACCTGCTGGTCGGGCAGGTCGTCCCAGTCGGCCGCATGCGCATAACGCCGGCCGGCCGTGCGCTGGATGGTCTGGCCGATGGCAAGACCCTGGTCGACCACGCGCACGGGGCCCGCACGCAGCGAGAAGAGGTCGGGCCTCAGCGCGCAGGCCACCGCGCTGGCATCGTGCACGTAGCAGCCGGGCACGCCGACCGCACGCCCGTAGAAGCCCACGTAGTGGCGCGAGGCCTGCCAGATGAACGCGCCTTCTGCGCCGCCCTGGTCGCGCAGTCGCTCGAAGCAGGCGTGGTCCATCAGCACGCGGTGCGTGACGTCCAGGCCGACGATGGTCACCGGCCAGGGCGCGGTGAAGACGGCATCGGCGGCATGCGGGTCGGACAGGATATTGGCCTCGGCCACCGGCGAGACATTGCCGCCCTGGCCGCCGATGCCGAAGGCGCCGCCCATCACCACCACGCGGCGCACGAGCGTGGTGATGGCCGGGTCCTCGGCCAGCGCCAGCGCCAGGTTGGTCAGCGGCCCCACGGCCACCAGCGTCACCACGCCCGGGTGCGCACGCAGCGTGTCGACGATGAAGCGGTGCGCCGGGCGCGCATCCGGTGCGCGCGTGCCGGCCCAAGGCCCTTCGAGGTTGCCCAGGCCGTCGTCGCCATGCACCTCGGACGCCGCGCCGCGCGGCGGGCGCACCAGCGGCAGCGCGGCACCGCGCGCCACCGGCGCGGTGATGCCGAAACGCTCGCACAGGTGCAGCGCATTGCGCGTGGTGACCTCGATGTCGGCATTGCCGAAGACGGTGGTGATGCCGAGCAGCTGCGCCGTCGGGTGGCGGTGCAGGAAGAGCAGCGCCATGGCATCGTCGACGCCGGGGTCGGTGTCGAACAGCAGCTTCATCGTGACCCCTGTACGCAAGCCCCAAGCAGCGGCGATTCTGGCATCGGGTGGCGGGCCGATGCTGCCGCCGCATCGAACCTGCCGCCCCGGATGGCATGAGCCACCGCCTGTATGTCCGGGAGGCCCCGCTGCCCTCGTCGATCCGCGAGGCATTGGCCATCCGCGGCCGCCTGCAGCGCGAATCCGCCGCACCAAGCCCGCGCTTCGCCGCGCTGGCTGCGCGACCGAAGGCCCGCCACGCCGACATCGACACGCAGGACGGCGACGAGGACCCAGGCGGCCGGACCGACGGCCCGTTGGCCGCCAGGCACGACCAGACGCGGGGCCGAAGGCTGCGCCTCTTACAGGTCCGCCAGCACGCCCGTCGACGTGGCCTGCGCCGCCAGCTTGCCTTCGGGGTTGTAGAGCGCCGCTTCCATGAAGGCCACGCGCCGGCCGCGCCGCACCACACGGGCTTCCACGCGGCCTTCACCCGGGCCCACCTTCTCGTAGAAGCTGACCTTGATCTCCAGGCTGAAGACGGTCTGCCGGTGCCCGCTGTCGTGGATGACGGCATGCGCCATCGCCGCGTCGAGCCAGGCGGTGATGAAGCCGCCCTGGGCGATGGTGCCGTTGGTGTGGCAGTACTCGCGCCGCACGGTGAAGCCGGCATGCAGCCGCCCGGCGTCCGCGTCCCACCCGGTGACGTGGAAGTCCCCCATCGATTCGCTCAGCGCCTTGCCCGAGCGGATGCGTGCATCCTGGTCGTCGTCCATGTCGTTCAGTGGCAGCCCGTCGGCCGGCCATTGTGGCCCCCTGCGCGGACAATCCGCCCTCGCAGCCACCCCGGGAGACGCCGCGTGAAGCCCTACGACATCGAAGTCCAGCGCCTGAAGTCGATGAAGCACGACAAGGGCCTGATCGAGGTCAGCCTGGATGCCCTGGTGACGACGCGCCCGCTGCGCGACGACACGCCCGGCGCCAGCTGCCTGCGCCTGCCGGTGGACCATGCCCGCACGCTGATGCTGATGCTCAGGCAGCAGTTCGCCGAGCTCGACAAGCTGCAGCCGCGCAGCCGGCGTTCGGGCAGGAGCTGAAGGCGCCAGCCGAAGGCCGCTGTGGGTCAGGCCGGCAGCAAGGCAGCCCGGGCGGCGGCCAGCACCAGGCGGCTCAGGCCATCCAGCAGCGCCGATGCCGCCCGCGCATGCTGCCAGTGCAGCGGCACGTCCAGCGGCGTGCCGGGCACCAGCTCGACGAGCGAGCCGTCCGCCAGATGCGGCTCGATCAGTGCCTGCGGATGCAGGCCCCAGCCCATGCCGGCCCGCGCGGCGGCCACGAAGGCCTGCGGCGACGGCAGCCGGTGCCGCGGCAGGTCCACCTGCCGGTGGCACTGCCGCCGCGCCCAGCGCGCCTGCAGCTCGTCCTTGGTGTTGAACATCAGGCTGGGCGCACGGGCCAGGCTGCCGGCCCCCACGCCGCCCGCAAAATGGCGCGCCACGAAGGCCGGGCTGGCGGCCGCGCGGTAGCGCAGCGCGCCCAGGGGCCGGCTGTTGCAGCCCGCGGCCGGACGGGCGCTGGCCGTCACCGCAGCCAGCACCGCGCCGCTGCGCAGCCATTCGGCGGTGTGGTCCTCGTCGTCCACCGCCACGTCCATCAGCACGGGCGCCTGCGCCGCAAAGGCGGCGATGGCCGGTGCAAACCAGGTGGCCAGGCTGTCGGCATTGACGGCCACCGGCAGCGCCACCCGCGCAAGGCCCTGCGGCGCCAGCGCCGGCAGCGCGCCCTGCAGGTCCTGCTCGAGCAGCTGCACGCGGTCGACATGCTGGCACAGGCGCCGGCCGGCCTCGGTGGCGCGGCAGGGCTGGTCGCGCACGACCAGCGCGCAGCCCATGCGCTCTTCCAGCAGCCGGATGCGCTGCGAGACGGCCGAGGGCGTCACATGCAGCGTGCGGGCTGCACGCTCGAAGCTGCCCTCGCGCACGACGGCGGCCAGGGCGGACAAGGCGGCATAGTCCAGCATCGATTCAGTTCCGCTTCATCGAATTAAGCGAAGTTAGTTTGTCTTCATGCGCCGGTGCTGGCAAGCTGCACGCGCCATGACCGTTGCCGACCTTGCCGATACCGCCCCGCTCGTGCTGCCCGTGTTCGTGCAGGGGCTGGCGCTGAGCCTGGGGCTGATCGTCGCCATCGGTGCGCAGAATGCCTTCGTGCTGCGCCAGGGCCTGCGCCGCGAGCATGTGGGCAGCGTGGTGCTGTTCTGCGCCGTCGCCGACGCCTTGCTCATCATCGCCGGCGTGATGGGCATGGCGCAGGCCCTGGGGCAGCGCCCCGGGCTGGCGCGTGCGCTGGCGCTGGCCGGTGCCGTCTTTCTGGCGGCCTACGGCTGGCGGGCGCTGCAGCGCGCGCGGCAAGCGCAGCAGCTGACCGCGGCTGCGGGCGGGCCGGGCCTCGGCCGCGGCGCGGCGGTGGCGCAGGCGGCGGCCTTCACGCTGCTCAACCCCCATGTCTACCTGGATACGGTGCTGCTGGTGGGCAGCATCGGCGCGCAGCAGCCGCCGGCGCTGCGCGGCTGGTTCATCGCCGGGGCCGGCACGGCCAGCCTGTGCTGGTTCGGGCTGCTGGGCTTCGGCGCGCGCTGGCTGGCGCCCTGGTTCGCCCGCCCCCGCGCCTGGCAGCTGCTCGATGCCGCCATCGGGCTGACCATGTTCGTGCTGGCGGCGCTGCTGCTGCGCCACGCCCTCGCCGGGCCTTGATCGTCGACGCCGCCTGATCGCGCGCAAACGGGGGCCGATACCCCCGGGCGGATACTCCCGCCCTGTGCGCACGCCCGCGGCCGCCGCCGGCCTGCGCAAGCCAGCCCGCCCCCACACAGGCCACCATGAACCGGATCAAGTACGCCCTCGTCATCGTCACCGGCGTGCCCGCGCTGCTGTGGCTGCTGGCCGATACGCTGCTGCCGCAGCCGTTCGGCTACTTCCCTTTTCGCGCCACCTTCATCCAGTTCAGCGGCACCCTGGCCATCGCCATGATGAGCGTGGCCATGCTGCTGGCGCTGCGGCCGCGCTGGCTCGAACCGCGCCTGGACGGTCTGGACAAGATCTACCGGCTGCACAAGTGGCTGGGCATCGGCTCGCTGGTCGTCGCGGTGCTGCACTGGTGGTGGGCGCAGGGCACCAAATGGATGGTGGGCTGGGGCTGGCTGACGCGCCCGCCGCGCGGCCCCCGCCCGGGCGCTGCCGATCGGGGCGCGGTCGAGGCCTGGTTCGGCAGCCAGCGCGGGCTGGCGGAAGGCATCGGCGAGTGGGCCTTCTACGCCGCGGTGGTCTTCATCGTGCTCGCGCTCATCGACCGCGTGCCCTATCGCCTCTTCGCGCGCACCCACCGCTGGATCGCGATCGCCTACCTCGCACTCGTCTTCCACTCGGTGGTGCTGCTGACATTCGGCCACTGGGGCCAGCCGGTGGGCTGGCTGCTCGCCGCGCTGATGGCCGCCGGCTCGGTGGCCGCGCTGGTCTCGCTGGCCGGGCGCATCGGCGCCGGGCGCCGGGTGGCGGGGCGCATCGAGTCGCTGCAGTACTACCCGGAGCTGGACGTGCTGGAGTCGCGCATCACCCTGCAGGCCGGCTGGCCCGGCCATGCGGCCGGCCAGTTTGCCTTCGTCACCTCGGACCCGCGCGAAGGGGCCCATCCCTACACGATCGCATCGGCCTGGCAGCCGCAGCAGCCGCAGATCACCTTCATCACCAAGGCCCTGGGCGACCACACGAAGCGCCTGCGCGACACCCTGAAGCCCGGCATGGCCGTGACCGTCGAGGGGCCCTACGGGTGCTTCGATTTCGAGGATGGGCGGCCGCGCCAGATCTGGATCGGCGCCGGCATCGGCATCACGCCCTTCGTGGCCCGCATGAAGCAGCTGGCGGCGCAGGGGCGCGCCGTCAGCGTGGACCTGTTCCACCCCACCGCGGTGCATGAACAGGCGGCCATCGACAAGCTCACGGTCGACGCCCGGGCCGCGGGCGTGCGGCTGCACGTGCTGGTGGATGCGCGCGACGGCCGGCTCGACGGCAAGCGCATCCGTGCCGCCGTGCCGGACTGGGCCGAGGCCAGCGTCTGGTTCTGCGGCCCGCCGGCATTCGGCAGCGCGCTGCGTGCCGACTTCCGCGCGCAGGGGCTGCCCGCCGACCGCTTCCACCAGGAGCTGTTCCAGATGCGCTGACCCGACCGCGCACCGGCACCCGGGCTGCGTCGGGCATCGGCGGGCCGCCGGGCCTGCTGGCGGCCCTGGCGCACGGAGAGGTGAACGCCGGGAGGGCGGCGGTGCGGGCGCCCACGGACCGGCTCGAGGCCGGGCTGCCGCAGAGGCTGGCGCAATGCCACCGCATCGTCGAAGCCTTGAACCGTCTGCGCCGGTCCGCAGAGCGGGCCGGCTGCGCATGCAGCGGGTCCGGCAGGACAATGGCCCCATGCACACACCCGCCTTTTTCGATGCCGTGCCGGCAATCGCGGTCACCGATCCACTGGCCGCGCTGCTGGGCGCGACCGCCGGCGGCCGCATCGAATACCGCTACCTCGATGCGGTCAAGCTCGCCGGGCATTCGTGCCCGACCGTGGCCGGCGCCTGGCTCATGACACGCTCGGCGCTGGCGCGCCTGTACCCCGATGGCGCGCCGCAGCGGGGGGGCCTGCGCGTCGAACTGCGGCAGGCGGCCGACGAGGGCGTGGCCGGCGTGATCGCCAGCATTGCCGGCCTGATCACGGGGGCGGCCAACGACGCCGGCTTCAAGGGCCTGGCCGGCCGCTTCGGGCGGCAGGGCTTGCTGCGCTTCGGCGTGGCCATGGCGGGCGAGATCCGCTTCACCCGGCTGGACAATGGTGCGGCGGTCGAACTGGCGCACTTTCCGCAGGCGGTGCCCAGGCCCGCCGGGCTGGCAGACCTGATGCGCGCTGCCCTGGCACCGCAGGCGGATGCGGCCACGCTCGCGGCCTTTGCCGGGGCCTGGCAGGACTGGGTACGGACGATCCTGATCGACCATGCCGACGATCCGGCACTGATCGCCGTGGTCGCCTGACAAGGGGGCGGGTAACCCAGGTTGCCCGCACGACGCGCCGGCTCGCCCGGCTGGCGATGCAGCGCGGGGCCGCCTGCGGCGGGCGTATCGACCGATGCGCAGACCCATCCCGACCTGGTCGCCGCTGTCGCCGCAGGTGCTGGCCGATCAGCGCGGCACCTGCAGCCGCGCGTGCGCACGATCGCCGACGCCGTCGTCGGCGCCCTGCCACGCGGCGCCAGCGTCGATGCGGGAGCGCGATCGGCTTGCCGTTTGCCGTGCGCGCGCAGGTGCATCACCGTCGGCGCCTGGGCGCGGCCGCGCCAGCCGAGCCGACGATCGAACTGCTCGCCGCCACCGTCGCCGGGGCACCGCTGGACGAGGCCGATGTCGTCTCCATCCTGCGCAACTGGACGGCGTGTGACCCCGGATCGCTGTCGGCTGCGCTCGGCGTCGTCGTTCACTTCCTCGCCAGTCACCCCGACGGGCAGCAGGATCTGCGCTCGCGCCCGGGCGCCACGGCGGCCGCGATCGACGGGATGCTGCGCATCGACGACCCGTTTGTCGTCAACCGGCGCGGGACGACGGCAAGCGTGCGCATCGGCGACCACGGGCTCTGCGCCGGCACCCGCATCGACCTCGACGGGACATCGGCCAACCGCGACGAGGCGGTCTTCGGCAACCCGGATGCCTGCCGGCCCGTGCAGCACGCACCTCACAACCTGGGCTGCGGCGTCGGCATCCACGCCTGCCCGGGGCGGCCGCTGGCCACGATGGAGCTCGTCGTCGCGGTGCAGGCACTGCTGCAGGCGAGTCCTATCCGCTCGGCGGCTGGCGCTGCGTGCCGGTGCGGCTGCGCGCGGCATGACGCCGGCGTGGCCGCGGGCCGCACCGCCGCCTGCAGCACCGGCGCGGCGCGCCTGTTTGACGACGATCAGATGACCGCGACGGCGCAAGGGTTTATGCCGATGGTGCGGGCCGGCTCCAGCCCGACGATACCGCAACCCCTAACGGTATGAAGACACGCTCGCGGGGGCTTGTCGCTGGTGTCTTGTCGATGGGAGGCGCAGTCATGCCGGATTTTTCTTCGTCGCGTCGTGCCGTGGTCGGCGCGGGGGTGGCCACCGCCGCCGCCTGGGTGGCCGGCTGCGCGGTCAGCCCGAAGGCGGCCAGGCCGCGTGTCGTCGTCGTCGGCGGCGGCTGGGGCGGGCTCGGGGCCGCGCGCACGCTGGCGACGAGCGGCCAGGTGGCGGTGACGATGATCGAGCCGAACGACCGCTTCATGTCGTGCCCGCTGAGCGCGCACTACGTGGCCGGCTTCGGCCGCGAGGCGGACTACCAGCGCAGCTACGCCAACATCGACCGGCAGGGCATCCAGCGCGTGCGCGAACGCGTGACCGAGATCGACCGCAGCGCGGCGGTGGTGGTCGCCGGCGGCCAGCGCATCGGCTACGACTTCCTCGTGCTGTCACCCGGCATCGACTACATGGAGGAGGCGGTGCAGGGCTATGCCGCCGCACGCGAGCAGCTGCCGGTGGGTTTTCGGGCCTTCGAGCAGGCGGCGGTGCGGCGCCAGGTCGACGCCTTCCTCGAGCGCGGCGGCGAATTCGTCATCACCGTGCCCAAGCCGCCGCTGCGCTGCCCGCCGGCGCCGTACGAGCGCGCCTTCCTGATCGCCGCGCAGATGAAGCGCCGCGGCACCAAGGGCAAGGTCATCATCGTCGACGCCAGCCCGAACCCGATGCCCATGCCCATCGCCGCGCCGATCGTCGGCGCGATGAAGAGCCTGTATGCGGCGCAGATCGAGTATGTGACCAATACCGAGGTCAGTGCCGTCGACATCGGCCGCCGCCTGCTGGTCACGCCGACGGGCGATATCGGCTTCACCGCCGCCAACATGGTGCTGCCGATGCGCGCGCCGGCGCTGATCCGCAGCGCCCGGCTCGGCGAACGCTGGGCCGCGGTCAAGCTGCCGAGCTTCCTGTCGCAGGCCGACGACAAGATCTATGTCGTGGGCGATGCGCAGGGCACGCCGCTGCCCAAGAGCGGCCACCTGGCATTCGGCTGCGGCAAGCAGGTCGCCGCCGACATCGTGCGCCGCATCGCCGGCCAGCCCGCGCCGGTGGCATCCGGCCCGGTGACGCTGCCCGGCGCGATCTGCTGGGCCGCGGTGACGCATGACGAGGCGATCATGATCAACGTGACGCCCAGCGTCGAGGCCGGCCAGCCGCCGAAGCTGGCCTTCCAGGTCGACCCCAGGCACAACAAGGCGTCGGGTCAGGGGTCGCTGCAGTGGGGCGACTCGATGTGGAACCAGATGCTCGGCTGAGCCGCGGCCCGGCGCCTGCCGGGCACGCCGCGCATCAGAGCTGCGTCGACACCGACTCGACGCGCACCACGAGCGCGCCACGGGCCCAGGGAAATTTCTCGCGCACCAGGTCGACGGCGTCGCCGGCGACGATCACCTCGCCGGTGCCGTCGATCACGCAGCCCTGTCCCGGGCTGCGCGTGCCCTGCACCTTGCGCGACGCCACCATCAACTGGATGCGGCCGTTGGCCCGCAGGTTCTGCTCGGTGCGCTGGAAGCGCCCGACCGGAAACACCACCACCTCGCCCGGGTCGACGATGCGCATGTAGTTGCCCCAGTGGCCCGCCAGGTGCGGCCCCTCGGGACCTTGGGTCACGATGGCCACATATTCGCTTGCATCGCACACCTCGCGGCACACACCTTCGATCTTCGCCATGAAACTCCTCCAGGGTTGAATGGGCCGCGCCGCGCACCGCGCGCGGCGCGTCGGCTCAGCGGCCGGTGGCAGCGGCCGTGGGCGGCTGCCGCCAGTCGCGGAAGACATCCAGGTCGAAGCCGTCGGGATAGTTCAGAAGACCCGGCCGGTGGCCCTTGGTGTCGGTGAGCCCGTACTGCCAGATGATCTGCCGGGTCTTGCGGTCGATCACGACCACGCGGTTGCGCAGGTCGTCGGCCACGATGATGTCGCCGGTGTCGGGCAGTTCGCGCGCGAGCGAGGGATGGTCGAGCGCGCCCTCGCCCTCCTTGACGAAATATTCCCAGCTGCGCTTGCCGGTGGCGGGGTCGAAGATCACCACCCGGCCGGGCTTGCTGAAATCGGCCACGATCACCTGCTTGCCGTCCACCGTGGGGAAGGCGTCGGACGGATAGCGCACATTCGGCGCGCGCACGCTCCACAGCACCTGGCCCTGGCGCGTGATGCGCGAGATCCAGGCGCCGCTGATCTCGCTGACCAGGATGTCGCCGCCGGCCAGTGGCGTGGCGCCGTTGGGCCAGGCCAGGTGCCGCGGCGGGTCGTGCCGGCACTGGCCGGCCCTGCCCCATTCGGTGGTGATCCTGCTGGTGGCGGGGTCGATGATCAGCACCCGGCAGTTGCGGATGTCGGCGGTGAGAAACTGCCCGTCGGCCAGCAGGTGGGCATCGTCGGGGTAGTTCAGCAGATCGCCCTTGCCGCGGGTATCGGGCACGCCAAAGGTCCAGGTGATGGCGCGCTGCTCGTAGTCGACGATGTGCACGTCGTAGTTGTCCTCCTCGCTGACGGCCAGCAGCCTGCCGTCGGGCGAGAAGTTGACGTCCTCGTTGCCACGGTAGAGCTTCAGGTTGGGCGACGGAAACTCCCAGACGATGCGCTTGTCGGGCGTCACCTCGATGAGCCGGTTGTTGCGCCGGTCGGCGATCACGATCGGGTAGGGCAGCGGCTTGCCCCAGGACGGCACGGGCTTGTCGCGGCTGCCCGTGACCGGCGGCATCGGCGGCAGCGCCACGCCGCTGGAGACGATGCCGGCGCCGATCATCTCGGGCGTGACCTTGACCGCCACGCCAGCGGCCGCCGAAGGCGCCGCCGGGGCCGCGCGCTGCGGCGCGCCGGCCGGGCCGGCGGCAGCCGCGGGACCGGCGATCCACGCGGCGCCCAGCAGCACCCCGGCCACGAAAGCCGCGCCGCGGGCGCGAAGGGCGCGAAGGGCGCGGGCGGGCGCCGCCGGTGGGATGGGCGCCGTGAGCAAAAACCGCATGAACCGTCCTTCGGAGTCATCAGACAGGGGCCGGGCACGATGCCTGAAACCCTGCCGCCAACCGTTGACTGCCGTCAACGCGGCAACGCCGGGCGCGTCAGCCTGCCGCCCGCACCACGCGCCCGCGCAGGGTTCGCAGCGGCCGGTCGTGCCCGCCATCTGACGCCGCCTTGCCGTCAGCAGGAACGCCGGCGCATCATGCGCTCCAATCGAGGCCTTCCCGCGCACTGCGCTTTGCTGGCGAACACCATGACACTGCCGCTGCCGATCTTGCGCCAGAGCGACGGCATGGGTGTCTTCGCGATGGCGACCGGTTCACGGAGGACACCCGGGCGCACCGCGGGCGCTTCGCCGTCGGGGGCGCAGTGATCGCCAGGGGGGCGCTCGGGGTCACGCCCGGCAGCGGTCCGCCGCTGGCCGAACGGCCCGCGCGCAGGCGCGCCACCGCCGTGCAGGCGTGGACGAACACCACTGCGCACGATCCGCCGGCGCAGCGCCTGGTCTGCCCGTCGTACCGCCAGCGCCCGGGCTGGCCACTGCAGGCAGGTCGCACCCGTTCATCATGAAGTACGCCGCCTGGTTGGCGCTGGCGGCATGGCTGGCCGCGCTGGGATTGGTTGCGGTGGCGCTGCAGGGCAGCCTGGCGGTCGGCGCGAAGACGGCGCGCATCGATCTGTCGGGCCTGGCCTCGATCGAGTTGCCCGCGGGCTTCCAGCTGGTGGGCATGGTCGATGCGGGCGACCCGCCGAATGACTACACGCTCAAGGCCAAGGTGGCTCCCCAGTTCGCGCGCGACCGCAGCGCCGCCACCTTCCGGCTGGAACAGGACCAGAGCCACGACTGGGGCGGCTACCTGCGTGACCCGGTGCTGCTGACCATCACGCTGTACAACCCGGCGCTGCCCGCCCCCGACGCCGACACCGTGCGCCCCGTGCGCGTGCACCGCTACCACACGCCCGTCAAGGACCAGATCATTGCCGCCGACTCACCACGCTGGCGCAGCGAGCGCGAAGCCGATCTGCGCTGGCGCTGGCTGGAGATGGCGGACAGCGGGCAGTCGCGGTGGGTGGTGGTGCTCACCGATCCGGCGCGGCACCTGCGGCTGGACCTGTTCGCCTGGAAGAAGAAATACGGCCTGGACGAGGCGCGTGCGCTGCTGCGCGGCGCCGCGGCGTCGCTGCAGACCACGGCGGCGCTGGCGCAGCATTTCGAACGGGTTGCCGGCGTCGAACAGCGCGTGGGCGCGCTGACGGCGCAGCGCTTGGCCGAGCATGAGCGCACCCTGGCCGACCTGGGTCTGCCACGCCTGCGCGCCGATGAACCCGTGCTGGGTGCCACGGTCGCAGCCTTGCTGGAGCGCGCCACCGGTACGCTCACCGTGGCGCGCATGATCGGCAGCGTGCCGCTGACCGCGGGCACACCGCGTGGACGGCGGGGCCGGCCCGAGATCGCGCTGGCGCTCGAGCCCGACCAGTATGTCGCTGCAGGCACCATCGGCGGGCTGCCCAATCTGCGCATCGCGATGCTGTACTGGGACGACAGTGCCGGTCGTTGGCGCGCCAGCGAACTGCAGCGGCAGACCGCCGACGAGGGTGATGCGCTGCCGCCACTCCTGCAGGCCGTGGCCGCGCGGCTGACCGACCCTGCCCGCGCCCACCTGCTGCGCGTGACCAGCCTGCGCCTGTCGCCCGAGTGGGGTGACCCAGCACAGCTGGCGAGATTTCTGCGTGACACGCAGGTCTACCAGACCGACCTGGCCGCGGGGCGCATCGTGGCGCGCTGAGGTCTGCATCGCGGACGCCGCCGGGCCCCCTGCCAGCCTCTGCGCCGGGCGGATGAATGTCCAGTCGGCGCCGCTGACGCCCAGGCGCGCCAAGAGAACCAGAACCAGCCAGCCCGGCACGGCAGCGCCAGCAGCCAGTCGATGGCCAGGGCGACGAAGAAGCCCCGGGCACGGTCAGTGCGATGCCGAGGGTCCAGCGCGGCGCGCTCGCGGATGCAGCAGGTGGCGGCGGCTTGTTTCACGGCGGCCGGGTGCTGCACCGCACAGGGCAGCGCAAGCGGCCGCGTCGCAACCCGCTGGCAAGGTATTGCTTGCACGCGCCGACAGCGCTAAGGTCGGCGTGCTCGCTCGCGGGGGCGGATGGCCGCCCCCCCGATGGCATCTATGGCGACAAGACCTGGCAGGCAATCAAGGCCTTCCAGGTGCGGCAATTCCCGACGCACCCGGAATGGCACACCGGATTCTGTGGCTGGGTGACCCTGTGCGCGATGGATCGCATGCTGCAGCGACGGGCATCCGCGGGCGGCGGGGCCGCGGGTGCCTCGGCGGGTGCCACGGCACCGCAGCTGGCTGACCCCGATCTCGAGCAGTTGCGGCAACGGCTCGCTGCCGGCACGCTGGCCAACCACGTGGCGCCAGGTGTCGACCATGAGCAAGTCGGCATCGTGCACGCAGTGCTGATGGACGATGCGCGCGTGCGGCTGGGCGTGGTGGCGCAACCCGGGGTTGGTGCCCGGCGGCAACTGGCTGAACCCCACCGGCACGATCCGCGGCTGGGTTGACGCCTACCGTCCGCTGGTGGCGTTGAGCGGTTCGTTTGCCCTGCTGTCGCGCGGCGGCAGGCTCTCCGGCTCGGTGGTCGCCGGCGGCCACCGGAGCCCCGGATTCGTGCCCGCGTTGCCGGATGCCGAGCGCTTCGATCGTTTCCAGGGCCGGATCCACGGCGCCTTCATCTGCTACGTGGCCCATGGCGGCGCGCGCCGCTGGCGCTTCGGCGTTGGCCGGGCGCCGCTCGAGGCCCGCGGGGGAGGACATGTGACCATGGGGCTCGACGGCCTGGTGCCGATGATCCTGACCAGCGCAGAGGGCCGCCGTGTCTATGGCCCTACCGACCCTTGGTACCGCGCGCTGCAGGACCGGCACGCCATCGGCCTGGTGGTGGTGGCGCACAACCCGGACACCGACCGGCTGATCGTGCTGGTGCAGGATTGGCATCGCCCCGCCTACGACCTCGATACGTTGCGCGACCTGACGCTGGCGCTCGGTTGCCACCACGCCGTGGCCCTCGACGGCAGCGATTCGGCGATGCTCAGCTGCGGCGGACATTGGCTGCTGGTCAACGACGACTGGAAAAACCGGCTCAACCCCAACGCGCTGGTGTTCTTCGCTGCGTAGTCTGGCCTGCGGGGAGCGGGCGGCGAGCCGACGAAGCGGCCCGCCGTGGATTTGGCGGAGGTCCGGCCGGTCTGGAAAGGACTGCACGAGCTTCCGCGGGGTCCGACCCGGCGCTTTCAAGGCTTCACAAGCTCGCACCCCTTGCTTCGGTCGAAGGGTGTCCGCCCGTTCAGCGCACCAGCCGCACGCGCACCTCCGCCACCGGATTGCGCCAGTCCCTGCCGATCGGCTTGAAGTCACCGGCGCCGTGCAGGCCCCGATGCACATGCACGAAGCCCTCGCCGCCGCCCACGCGGCCGCCGCCGCCCGAGCCGCCGCACTCGGCAAAGAAGGGCCCGGGGGTCGAGCTGCACAACTCGTCGTTGACCTCGCTGCCGGCGTCGTAGGCGACGGCGGTGTAGGTCTGCGCCGGCCAGCCCGGCTGCGGCAGCGGCACCGCGTTCAGCGCCACGAAGGCGTCGTTGGTCGGGATCAGCATCGCGGCCAGGCTGAGCCGGTCCCGCCAGGGATTGCCCTGGATGCGCAAGGTGACCGACTTGCCGGGGTCGAGCAGGCCATCACCCGCGGTGGTGGCCTGCACGAGCGGGCTGCTGTCCAGCAGCGCGCGCAGCGGCGCGACGTTGCCTTCTTCGGCCAGCGTGGCCAGTTGCGGCAAGGCCGGCTCGCCCAGCGCGAAGAAGGTGATGGCCGGCCGGTGCGTGGCCAGCAGCAGCGGGGTGAAGCGCTGGTTGTAGGTGATGTTGGTGACGGTGACCTCGTAGGTCCAGCGCCCTTCGTTGGCCTGTGCGCCGAACGCCGTGGCCATGAGGCCGGCCAGCAGCAGGCGGCGCGTCAGCGGTTTCAGGAAAGTGGTCATGCGATGCTCCTTCGTGGATGCCTTGTGGCGGGCCTCCAGTGAAGCAGCGACGCGCGCCCGATGCCTCACGAAATGCTCACCGATCGGTGGAGCCTTGATCACCGCCCGCCTTCCACCTCAGGCGGCCTGCGACAGGCTGAACTCGAAGCGCGTGCCGCGCGCCGGATCGCTGTCCACGCGCACCGGGCTGCCGTGCAGGTCGAGGATGCGCTTGACGATCGCCAGCCCCAGCCCGGCGCTCGCCCCGTGGCCGGGCGACGCCGGCGCATCGTCGGCGCGCCAGTAGCGCTCGAAGATGTGCGGCAGGTGCTCGCGGGCGATGCCGCTGCCGGAATCGATCACCGCGACGCGCAAGGCCCCCGGCCCGTCGCGCTCGACGGCCAGCGTCACGGCGCCGCCGCGCGGCGTGTGGGTGAGCGCGTTGTCCACCAGGTTCTGCAGCACCCGCTCGATGAGGCCGATGTCGGCGCGCACGCTGGCGTGCAGCTCGGCGCTCGCCGCCAGCGACAGGGTGACGCCGCGCTCGCGCGCCGCGAGCTGCCCGTCCTGCACCACGTCCTGCAGCAGCTCGCCGAGCCGGAAGGGTTCCAGGCGCGGTGCCACGCCCCCGGCCTCGAGCTTCGAGAGCTCGAACAGGTCGGCGATGCGCCGGTGCAGACGCCGCAGATGGCGCAGCGCCGTCTCGAGGTGCTGGCGGCGCGCCGCGGCGTCGAGCCCATCGCCGGCCAGCAGCAGCGTCTCGACGTAGCCCTGCACGTTGGCCAGCGGCGTGTGCAGGTCGTGCGAGATGTTGCTGACCAGCTCGCGGCGCAGTCGGTCGCTGTGCTGCAGTTGGCGCAACTGGTGCGCAATGCGCTGCTGCATCGCGCGCGTCGCCTCGCGCAACGCATCGACTTCGTCGTCCGGCGTCTCGCCCGCGCCGGCATCGGCCGCTGCATCGGCGTGGAAGGCACGCACCTCGTCGGTCAGCCGGCGCAGCGGCCGCGTCAGTGTGCGCATGACGAGCACCAGCAGCAGCGAAGCCCCCGCGGTGACGGCCAGCGCCGCCAGCAGCAGTTCGCGCCAGGCGCCGGACTGCGCCACCGCCGCGGCCACCGCCTGCTGCGTCTGCCCCAGCAGCACGACATACAGGTAGCCGCTCATGCGTCCCTCGTGCGACAGGCCTTCCACCGAGACCACGTTGCGCGCCCCGGGGCGCCGCGGATCGTCACCGAGCAGCGGCAGCGCTGGCGGCACCTGTGCGCGCCCGGCCAGCGGACGCACCACCGAGAGGTCGACCCGATCGGCCAGCGGCCCCGGCTGGTCGAGCGCATGGCCGATCACCCGGCCGTCGGGATCGAGCAGGTAGACCTCGAGCGCCGGATTCAGCGCCATCGCATGCATCGCCAGCTCGGCGAGCAGCGCGCGGTCGGGCTGGCCGTCGGCACCGATCAGCGGCCGCGGCTGCCGCGCGGCGATGCTTGCCCGCCAGGCCGAGCTGGAGCCGCTGGGTCGCTTCGAGCGCGTCGAAGGCCGCCTGCCGGCGCGCCGCCACCAGCAGCGCCGCCGCCAGCAGGGCCAGCACCAGCAGCGCCGCGGCCGTGAGGCGCACATGCAGCCGGCGGTGCCAGGCAATGCCCGTGCTCACGACGCCTCGACGACGAGCTCGAAGCGGTAGCCCACGCCCCAGACCGTGTGGATGAATCGGGACTCGCTGCGGTCGTCGCCGAGCTTGGCGCGCAGGCGGTTGATGTGGCTGTTGACCGTATGGTCGTAGCCGTCGTGCCCGTAGCCCCAGACTTGCTCGAGCAGTTCGGCGCGGGTGAAGACGCGCCCCGGGTGGCCCATGAAGTGCCAGAGCAGGTCGAATTCGCGCGGCGTCAAGACCAGCTCCAGGGTGCCGAGCCAGGCGCGACGCCGGGCGCGGTCGATGCTCAGTTCGGCGCAGTCCAGCCGCGATCGTGCAACGGCGGGTGCCGCCGGCGGCGCGGCCCGGCGCAGCAGCGCCCGCACGCGCGCCTTCAGCTCGAGCACCGAGAACGGCTTGGTCACATAGTCGTCGGCGCCCAGTTCCAGGCCGAGCACGCGGTCCAGCTCGGAAGCACGTGCGGTCAGCATCAGCAGCGGCACGCGCTGGCCTCGCGCGCGCAGTTCGCGGCAGATGTCCAGCCCCGACAGGCCCGGCAGGCGGAGGTCGAGCACGATGGCGTCGAAGGGCTGGCCCAGGGCCGCGGCCAGGCCCGATGGACCGTCCGCGACCACGTCCACCTGGGCCGGCAGGTCGCTCAGGTGCAGGCGCAGCAGCGCGGCGATATCCTGCTCGTCCTCGATGACCAGCAGGTGGGGCGGCAACATCGGCATGGGCTGCATGCTGCCGCCGGGCGGGCCGGAAGTCCTCACCGATTGCTCACGGCGCCGGTGCAGGGCTTCGGGGCTGCAGAGTCAGGGACATGGAATCTCCGATCAGGGACTTTGCAGACGCCGGCTTCATCCTGGACTCAGTGGCTCGAGCGGCTCGAGTGGCCTCGCCCGTTCGATGTCACGCGCCTGCTTTGGCCGCCAGGCGGCGAGCGACTTGCCCGGCGGCACGCCGACGCAGCGCACGAGGCGCACGGCCATCAAGCCATCGTATCTCGGTCGCGGCCTCGACCTGTCCACCCGCACCGCCGGCCGGGCGGCCCGGATTGGCGCCGCATGGCCGTGCCTGCCGCGGATCGGCGCGCCCGGCACGGCCCTCCCCTCCCAGGCACAGACTGCGGCCGCGGCGCAGACCCGCAGGCTGCGGCCTGTCGACGGCGCTGCAAATGCCGTACCCGCGGCCGGGCCGGCGTGAATCTTCACGGAATCGTGCCACGCTGCATCCAAGCGCGGCCCGGGCTCGTCAGGGCCACACGCGGCGATCTTGCCGCGGTCAGCCCCGACCAGGATCCTGCCCCATGAACACCACCCCGCGCATCCCTGCCTGCCGTCCCCGGCGCAGCCTGCTGGCGCTGGCTGCCGCTGCGGCCGCTTTCGGCGCCCAGGCGGTGCCGATCAGCGTGTCCATCAGCGGCCTGCCGCCCGGCCTGGCCCCGGTGCTGGACATCCAGCGCAGCACTTGTCCGGGTAGCCAGGTGCAATGGCTCGACAACCCGTCGCAGCCTTTGACCGAGTTCAGCCACACCGTGATCGAGCCGGTCACGCTGCCGAGTGGACAGATGACGCTGCGCTCGCGGGTGATCACGGTCTATACCGCCAGCTTCAACACCGAGAGGACACCGGGCTCGTTCTACATTTCGGCGCTGGAGGTACGCTGCACGGCAATCTTCAGCGATCTGTTTCATTTCAGCCTGCGCGTGTCGGGCCTCGGCAACGCCGACCAACCGGCGAGCGCTGGCTTGTCGCTGGGCCATGTGCAGCAGAGCAACACGGCGCCCATCAACCGCACGCTGGCCGCGAAGACGACCTCGTTCAGCCCGGCGCTGAATACCTTGTCGCGCGGCGTGCCGCAGACCGTCGACACCACCCACGAAGCCTCGATCGGCACGGTGCAAGGCCAGCGGCTGGATTTCCTGCGCCCGTCGACCCCGTCCGCTGGCGCCTTCAACCGGGTGGCCAGCCTGTTCGTGCGAACCAGCGACAGCGCGCGCTGCGTGCAGGCCGGCAGCACCACACGCTGCCCTGAGCGGCTCCACGCCGGTGGAAGCCGGCGGGGTCAGGCTGCACAGCCTGCAACGCAACGTCGACGGGCAGCCGGGCAAGGCGCGCTTCCAGTTCGAGCTGCTGCCCAGCTTCCCCATCGGCACGCTGAAGCTGATCGCCAGCGCCGACGCCAGCGACCTGCCGGCGTATATGGTGGACGGGGTGCCGCAGGCGCTGGACCTGCTGCCCTGGCAGGCGGCGACGCAGACGGTCAGCGTGCAGTGATCGGCGGCGGGCGGGCGCGTCAACCGCGGGCCGAGCGCGACGGCGTCAGTCGACGAGGCGCTTGATCGCCGCGATCAATGCATTCGGGTGCTCGAGCCCGCGGTAGGCTGCCGGCACGCGCTGCGGCGCGCCGAGCAGCGTGGCGACGGCGAGGGCCGCCGAGTGGATCGAATATTCGACCGTATAGACCACGTTGTCGGGGATCTCGACATACTGGCCGACGAAGGCGAGGTTGACGGTGCCGGGCGGCACCACCGGTGGCCGGTCGCCAGGCGCCCGTGGCATGAACTGGCTCGTCGTGTAGGGCAGCAGGCAGGGGATGCAGCGGGCACCTTCGAGCAGCGCCGGCAACTCATCGCGCCAGCCGAGGTGCGAGATCACCTCCGTCAGGATCTCGGCACCGGTGCATGCGGGCATCGTCTTGGCCACGAAGTCGCCGGCGCGGTCGGCAAACAGGCCGTAGCCCCACCAGACCTGCGTGCCGGGCGGCTGCCCGGCATAGGCGGGCGGGTGGAAGAGGTGGAAGGTGAGCCCCCAGCTCGAATCCTTCAAGGTCACCAGCCCGCCCTGCCCGGCGGGGCTGTCGCTGAAACGTTCGATGCGGCGCACGAGGCGGTCGTCAGTGTGCGTCACGGTGAAGGTGACCCATTTCGTGCGTTCGACGTCGCCGCAGAATACGGCCGGGCGGCCGAAGGCCGGACTCTTGGCGGCGAGCCGCTCCCACAGTGCCCACGCACCGCTGCGGCGTTGCACCGGCGGCGGCGGCGGCGGCGCAGCCATCGTGCCGGCGGTGGCATCGGCCGTCATCGAGCCCAGGGTCACGATCACCAGATCGCCATCGCCCAGCTCGATGTCGGCCGCGCGCCGGCACGCGTGGCGCGGATGCGGCGCACGGCCTGGCGGCCGTCCGCGACGGCTTCGAAGTCCAGATCGGTGACCTGCACGCCGACGTCGAACCGCACGCCCTGGCGCTCGAGCCAGCGCACGATCGGACGCACGATCGAGTCGCGGCCGTTGTAGCGCGTCGACTGGATGATCCTCAAGGTCGGCAGGTCGGGGAACAGGCGCAGGAAGCGCAACAGGTAGCGCCGCAGTTCGGCGGCGCTGTGCCAGGTCTCGAAGCCGAACATGCTGCGCCACATGAACCAGAAGTTGGTGGCGAAGAAGTGCGCATCGAAGCACTCGTCGATGCGCCGGGCGCCGAGCACCTCCTCGCCGCGCAACATGAACCCGATGAGGTCGACACGGTCCTTGTTGGCCAGCCCGAACGCTGCGGCGTCGACGATGCGTCCGTGTTCGACGAGCCGCGCCTTGTCGTTCCACGGCGCCTCGACCCAGAAGTCGAGCGTGTCCTGAGCCACCGACTTGTCGGGGTCGTCGAGCGACGGAATGTGCGACAGCAGTTCGTACATCAGTTCGTAGGCGGCGCCGAACATGCGGCTGCCCCGCATCGAGAAGCCCTGCTCGGCCGAGCCCGTGGCGTCGAGGCTGCCGCCAAGCGCCTCCTCCTCGAGGATCCGCACGTCGGCGCCCGCAAGGTGGCCGTCGCGCAGCAGATAGACGGCCGCAGCCAGCGCGGCGATGCCGCCACCGACCAGGATCGCTCGCGGGCCCTGTGCTGGGGTGTTCATCGTGGTTTCCTCGGGGGGGTCGATGGCCGCGCATGCTGTCGGCTCGCAGCCCTTGCCGGCAGCCTGCCGGTCTTCGAGCGCAGTTCCTCGAAGGCCTCGGCGAGCGCCTGCGTCAAGCGGTGCGCGTCGGGCACCGCCGCGCGCGCGGTCGTCAAGCCGAAGCCCATCGCCCCGGCATAGCTGATGACGGTGATGTTCAGTCCGAGGCCGTGCTCGACGATCGACACCGGCCAGTAGGCGCTCATGCGGGTGCCGGCCGCATACAGCGGCACCCGCGGTCCCGGGATGTTCGAGATCACGACGTTGGCCAGCACCGGCATCACGCCGGCAACATGCGACCGGCCATAGAGCTCCGGCCAGCCCGTGCAGCACCCAGGGCACGCCGATCGACGGGAAGTCCATCGGCACCACGCCCTTGGTTTGCTGGACCATCGCCTTGACGGCGTCGGCGGCGTCGCGGATGGCACACAGACGCCGCACCGGGTCGGCGATGTGCGTGTGCAGGTTGACGAGCGGCATCGTCGCCTGCGTCGTGAACTCGGTGTTGCCGGCCTCGCGCAGCGAGATCGGCATCGCCGCCGTCAGCGGCTTCTTCGGGATGCCGCCGTGGTGCGCCAGGTAGCGGCGCAGCGCACCGCTGCACAGCGCCAGCACGATGTCGTTGAGTTTGGCATCGTGCGCGGTGGCGAGCGCCTTCAGTGCATCGAGCGGCAGCGACAGGCCGGCGAAGCCGCGTTCGGCGGTGATCGGCACGTTCAGCGGCGTCGGCGGCCCGAAGGCGAAGTTCTGCCGCAGCCGGCCCGGTGCACCGCCCGCCCTTGCCGGACCGAGCAGGCCTGCGAGGGTGCGCACCACGTCCGGCAGGTGGCGCACGAGCTTGACATACTGCCCGGCGTCGTGGCGCAGCGCGGCGGCGCCGAGCTCGACCAGGCCGGGATGTTCGGCGGCCATGGCGCCCTTCGCCCGCGGCACCGGCGGCGGGCGCGGCGACAGGTCGAACAGCGTGCGCGCCAGCACGATGCCGGCCTGCCCGTCGAGCGCGGCGTGGTGGGCCTTGAAGTAGTAGCCGACCTGCCCGCTTTCGAGACCGTCGATCACGTGCAGGCGCCACAGCGGGCGGCTGCGGTCGAGCAGCTCGGCGTGCAGGCGGCCGATGCAGTCGTCGAACTGCGTCATCGTGCCCGGCGGCGGCAGCGTCACGCGCTGCACGTGGTGGGCGAGGTCGATCGCGTCGTCGTCGACCCAGACCGGGTTGGCGAACTGCAGCGGCATCGGTGCGAGCTTGCGGTGCAGCACGGGCGCCAGGTGCAGCCGCCGCGCGAGGGCCCGCCTGACCTCGGCGTGGAAATCGCGCCGGTAGCGCGGTGGCAGGTCGAACAGGCTCACCGACCCGACGTGCATCGGTGTCTCGGGTGTCTCCAGATGCAGGAACGCCGCATCGACGCCGGTGAGGGATTTCATCGCGCTCGCCTGCGCGGCGCCGGTTTTGCGGCCGCCGTCTTCTTCGCGGCAGCGGCCTTGCCGGTGACAGCGGCCTTCTTCGGTGCGGCAGCCTGGGCCGCGCCTGCGCCGGTGGCTGCTGCGCGTGTGCCGGCGCGTCGGGCCGCGGACAGCATCGTCACGAATTCCTGCTGGAACCGCTGCGTGATGGTCTCGGGATCGGGCACCAGGTGTGCATCGGCGACGATGGCCAGCGTCGCACTGCCCCGATAGCTGAGGATGCTGATGCCCATGCCGAGGTTCTCGCCCGGGTGCGGCACCCAGAACATCACGCGCTCGATCGGCACCCCGGCCACGTAGAGCGTCCGCGGTGAACCGGCGACATTGGTCATGACCACGCTCGCCTTGCTGCTGAGCATCGACGACGGGATGTTGGACACCACCTTCGGCGTGCGGCCGAAGAGCTCGAACAGCAGACGCATCGCCACCGGCTCGGGCGAGCGCTGAGCGCGTCCATGTGCGCCTTGGTCACGCGCAGCCGCTCGAGCGGCGTGCGCGCGCCGACCGGCAGTTCGAGCAGCACGAGGCCGAAGTCGTTGCCGAGCTCGAGCGCGCGCTCCGGCGGCCGCAGGTCGACCGGCACCATCGCGCGCAGCGTCGTCCGCGCCACGTCGACACCCCGCCCCTTCAGATAGGCACGCAACGCACCCGTCATGCCGGCGGCGAGCACGTCGTTGACCTTGGCATCGGCCAGCGCGCCGATGGCCTTGACATCGGCGATCGCCACCGGCTCCGACCAGGCGACGCGCTTGGCCAGCGAGAACGCCCCCTTGAAAGGCGATTCAGGGTCGTCGCGCTTCAACAGTTCGGACAGCAGCATCCCCGCGCCGCCGGTGATCAGCATGGCCTTGTCGATCAGGGCCTGCGGATGCGCGGCAACGTCGAGCGCCGCGCTGGCCGTCGATGCGACGGCCTTGATCGACGCTCCCAGGGCGTCGAAGGTCGAACCGAACCATCCACCGCTGGCCCCGCGGCCCGCCTTCGGCGCAGCCGCCTCGCGCGGGCGGACGGGTGCGTCGGCGGTCTGGTCGTAAAGCCGCATCGACAGCGCCGTCATCGCGGTGCCGTCGCCGATGCAGTGGTGAAACCGCGTCACCAGGGCGCTGCCGCCCTCGACGCCGTCGATCACGTGCACCTGCCACAGCGGCTGCAGGCGATCGAGCGGCGTGCTCACGATGTCGCCGAGCAGTTGCGCCAGCGCCTGCCGGTCGCCGGGCTGCGGCAGCGCCACGTGGTGCAGATGCTGGCCGATGTCGAAGCCGGGCATGTCCTGCCAGTGCGGCACCGGCAGCGGCAGTCCGCGCTCGACGACCCTTTGCCGGAACCGCGGGTAGCCGCTCAGGCGCGCCGCATACAGCGCCTTGACCTTGGCGAAATCGAGCGGCCTGCCGGTCAGGGCCACGCTCGTGACCATCGCCAGGTTGGCCGGGCCGTCCATGTGGAACCACGCCGCGTCTACCGGCGCCATCCTGTGCAGCGTCATCGGACCTCCCCCACCGGCGCCTGCCCGGCATCCGGGCGGGCAAGCCGGTGCAACCGATGCTAGGAGCCCGTCGGACTTGAACCCGTCCGACGCGCCGTGACCGAAGCGGGTTCGTTTTTCTGGCCTGGTGCGACGGATTCGACCGGCGCGAGGCGCCTCAGGGGTCTGGTGGACATCCTGGCGTCATCACCAGGGGCTCAAATCAGAGCGTTCGGTCGGCATTTGACGCCCTTGTTCCTCACGCCGCGCGCAGCACATGCAACCGCTTGATGTTCCAGGCCATCGTCACCAGCGACCATTCGCCGCGCGCCTGGTCCAGCCCGCGCATGCTCATCTGGCGCCAGCCCATGACCCGCTTGATGATGCCGAACACGGGCTCCACGGTCTGCTTGCGCAGTCCACCAGTGCCCGACCTGTTTTCGTGCCCAGCAGGTGCGCCATCTTGAGCACCGGATCGTCGGTTTCAGGCGCTGACGCGTCCGCAGCGAAGCGCTCAAGCACTGGTGCGTGGTGGGATTCGCGCTTCATCGACAGCATGGGCTCGATTTCGTGGCCCAGGCAGGCCTGCACGTTGGCCCGGCTGAAGTAGCCCGTGTCGGCCAGCAAGGTCGAGACGCTCCCCAAGGCCTGCGGCAGGGCCTGAACCTTATCCAGTACCGGCGCAATTTCGCGCTTGTCGTTGGGCGCCTGCGTGACGTGTGCGGTGATCACCAGCATCGTCGCGGTGTCGACCGCAGCCTGCGCGTTGTAGCTCTGCCCGAAGCCACCCCCAGAGCTGGGCATGATGCGGGACTCTTCGTCGGTGAGGTTGACTTGGTCGCCTGGCCTGGGTTCACTCGATGGCGGCTCGGGCTCCGGGGCCGCGCGGCTTCTTGCCCGCCTCGCGCTGGGCCTGGCGCTTGGCGCACTTGGCCTCGTGCGCCTGGCTCTCCACGGCATGGCGCTCGGCAGCCCGCTGTCTGATCTTGTCCTTGGCTTGCGCCAGTGCAGCCAGACGCTGCTCGCGCCGGGCGATCTCCGCAGGCACGTCCAGGCCGTCGCCCACCGGCCGGCTGTCGCTGTCCTCGGCCAGCTTCAGCAGCAGTTGCACCTCTTCGCGCAACTGGGCTTCGATCCTGTTGGCGTGCTCCCACGACAGCGCACTGTGCTTGCTGGCGTTGGCCGCAATCTTGGTGCCGTCCAGTGCGATGGCGCCCAGCTTCAGGCACTTCATCTCGCGCGCCAGCATCAGCACTTGCACGAACAGCGCTTCGATCTGCGGCAGAAAGCGCCGCCGGAACGTGGCAATGCTGTCGTGGTCGGGTTGGGTGTTGGCAGCGATGAAGCGCATGGCCACCGAGTCGTGGCAGGCGCGCTCGATCTTGCGGCTGGAGTGCAGCCCGGTGGCGTAGCCGTAGACCAGCAAGCCCAGCAGCATCGCCGGATGGTAGGCATCGCTGCCGCGACCCGCGTACTGACGCGTCAGTTCGCTCAGATCCAACTGGTCGATGACCTCCACCACGAAGCGCGCCAGATGATTCTGGGGAAGCCACTCGTCCACCGACGGCGGCAACAGATAGGCAGTGTCTCGATCAACGGCAATGAAGCGGCTCATGGGCTCGGTGGTTCGCTCAACGTTGCTGCGATTGTCTCGGCCGCCACTCCGTCGGGGTAGCCGTGAAAGCCCGACAGACTCCTAGGAGCGGGCACCGCGCCCAGGCTGACCGGCATCAACGCCGGCGTGAATCCGGCGCCTGGGCGGCGGCGTGGCACGTGGGGTGCCCGTGGCCGGGCCGGCGCGAATCTTCACGGACTCGTGCCACGCTGCATCCAAGCGCAGCCCGGGCCGGTCAAGGCCGTACGCGGCGATCTTGCCGCGGTCAGCCCCGACCAGGAACCCACCCCATGAACACCACCGCGCGCATTCCTTGCTGCCGCCCCCTGCGCATCCTGCTGGCCCTGGCTGCCGCTGCCGCCGCTTTCGGCGCCCAGGCGGTGCCGGTCAGCGTATCCGCAGCCATCAGCGGCCTGCCGCCCGGCCTGGCCCCGGTGCTGGGCATTCAGCGCAGCACCTGCCCGGGGAAGCCCGATGCAATGGCTCGACAACCCGTCGCAGCCTTTGACCGAGTTCAGCCACACCGTGATCGAGCCGGTCACCCTGCCGGGTGGACAGACCACGCTGCGCTCGCGGGTGATCACGGGCTGCACCGCCAGCTTCAACACCCAGAGGACTCCGGGCCCCGACTTCCCGCAGCTGGACGTGCGCTGTTCGTCTGGCCCCACCGACCTGTTCCACTTCAGCCTGCGCGTGCCGGGGCTCGGCAACGATGACCAGCCGGCCAGCACCGTGTCGTCGCTGGGCTATGCAAGGCAGAGCATCGCGGAGACCTTCAGCCGCGCGCTTGGCGCGCAGACGACCTCGTTCGGCCCGACGCTGAATACCTTGTCGCGCGGCGTGTCGCAGACCGTCGAAACCCGCAGCGAGGCCTCGATCGGCACGGTGCACGGGCAACGCCTGGACTTCCTGCGCCCGTCGACCGCGTCCGCAAGCGCCTTCAACCGGGTGGCCGCCTGTTCGTGCGACCCGGCGACGGCGCGCGCAGCGTGCAGTGATCGGCGGCCGGCGCAGCGGTGGCCCGCGCGCATGCCGGACGTGGCGGCGCGAGCGCTTCTGGCGCACACGCGTCGGCCCGGTGCCGTTGCCCATCCGTCTGTTCTAACTGAACCTCGAGCACTGCCCGAACTGCAGCGCCAGCAAGCCAAGGCCTCACTTGGGCGTTGATGAGAGCGGTTAAGCGTCCGAGATCTGCGCCGGGTCGAAGCCGCTCTCGGCGATGGGGAAGGCGTAGCGCAGCACGCGCAAGGGCTGGCCGCCGCCTTGGACCGGCGCCGGTGCGGCCGGAGCGCCCAGGGGCAGCGCGGTGGCGGCCGCCAGGGCCAGGGTGTCACGTCGTTTGATCACTGCGGTACCCCCACTCGATGGCGCAGCGCCACGGGTTCGATGTCGTACACGCTTCGAGCGTGTACTGTCGACGACGATCCGCTCGAAGGCCTGGCCCCATGGGGGCGTCAGCTCGGTGACGGCGCGGCGAGCACGCACCCCCCGGGGAACGTATACGAGCGGCACGCGCAAAGCGCTGGCCGTCACCGCTTTGCGATCGGGGCTGTCGGGCATGTCCGGCTGCTGTGCATGCGCGGCTTTGCAGGCAGCCCGGACTCCGAGCCAAAGCATCGCCAGGGTGCGATGCTCTATGTCGGCTTCGCCGCCAGCAATTCGAGCGGCCGACCGGCAGTTGTGGGTCGCAAGCCGCCCATCACGTCGGTCCATGAACAAGGGCGCCCGCAGGCGCCCTCGTGACCGATCCGGTTTGCGAGCGCGACTTCAGTCGGCCTGCTTGCGCAGGAACGCCGGAATCTCGATCTCGTCCATGCCGTTGCTCGACAGCGCCTCCACCTTGGCCGCCGCCTGGCTGCGCGCGTTGCGCCACACGCTGGGCGTGTTCAGCCCGGCGTAGGTGTCGGCCGCACCGGGCTGCGCCGGCTGCATCGGCTGGTTGAGGATGGGCAGGTTGTCGGTGCCGGTGCGCAGCTGCGTGGCCGCGGGCTGCACGACATTCAGCGTGGGGGTGCGACTTTCGGCCCTCCGCACGCTGGACAGCCCGGTGGCGATGACCGTCACGCGCAACTGGTCACCCAACGATTCATCGTAGGCGGTGCCGTAGATGACGTGCGCGTCGTCGGCGGCATAGCGGCGGATGGTATTCATCGCATTGCGGCTCTCGGCCAGCTTGAAGCTGTTCTTGCTGGCCGCGATCAGCACGAGCACACGGCCCGGGTACCGGGACGTACTTGCGGGCCTGCGCGCGCCGCTCGAGGCGGTGCCTTCCAGCAGCGGGCAGGCCACGGCGGCGTCGGCCGCCTTGGTGGCGCGGTCGGGGCCGCCGGCGGTGGCAGTGTCCATGCACGCCCGAGCCCAGCTCGCTCATCACCGTCTTCACGTTCTCGAAGTCGACTTCTGACCTGCGCCGGGGATGTGGATGATGTCGCCGCTGTTGCCAATGTCGCCGCCGACGGCGTTCATCAGCACGTCGTGGGCATGCCTGACTCGAAGGGTCGGGCCTGGTCCTGGGTGACGTCGTCGCCCAGCACCTCCGGCAGCTACTCGTTCAGCACCCTGCATCAGGCGGGAGCGAGGCCGAGCGGCAGCCGAGGGCTGTACGTTCGCGCGACGTCGGGGGTAGGGGGCTGTTGTCGGCCAACGGAGCAGTCGGTCTGTCTCGCTGCTGAAGCCGGACCATCGCGCGGATTCCCCGTTGCGCACGACCCGCATTGGCGCCGAGGTGCTCTCGCTTCCGGCTGACGCAAACCGCTAAGACTTTGCTAAGTTCCAGCGGCCAGAGTAGACGCACAGTCAAGGTCGACTGGAGTCGCTCGAAAGGAACGATCATGAAGCTCAGCAACATCGGCGTGGCGCTCGGCATCGCGGCAGCAACGATGGGCCTCGCCGCGCACGCAGGCGACGATCGAAAGGCGTCGAAGGACCATCGGCAGGCTGCTTCGGGGATGCAGGCCGTTGCCGTCTCTCCCAAGGCCGGCGAACCGGGCCATGGCTGGCAGTATTTCTCCGATTCGCGCAAGGCCCGCGCCGTCGTCATCAGCCCCAATGGCGACTACTACTACAGCCGCGGCGACAGCCTGCAACTCGTATACAAGCCTGCGCCCACGGCCTGAACGCGGCGATGCTGCCCGGCGGCCCTCGAGGGCTACCGCCGGGCGGCTGCTGCGCTTGATGCCACTCAAGCGTGCACGGGGCAACGGCTCCCAGAATCGCTCCACGCCCTTGCGCGTCGCATCGAACGTCGGCGACGCCACGGAGCCTCGATGACCGCCTTGCAGCTGCTCGCGTGGATCACCGCTGCGCTGCTGCTGCAGCTGACGGTGGGCATCGGCGTGGTGGTGCGGCGCCGCCGCCTGGCGGCGCCGGCGACACCGGTACTACCCGATGCGACGAGGACCAGGCCGGAGCTGGCCTGGGAGGGTTGGCGAGCGTTCCGGGTCGCACAGCGTCACTTCGAAGACGCCGCACGGACGCAGTGTTCCTTTCACCTGCAGCCGGTCGACGGTCAGCCCCTTGCCCGCCTTCCGGCCGGGCCAGTTTCTGACCTTTTCGCTCGATCTCGCCGCGGGCGCAGCCGGTGAAGAGTCGGCCGGGCGCGCCATCACGCGCTGCTATTCGCTGTCGGACCGGCCCGACCCGGCGCAGTACCGGGTGACCATCAAGCGCGTGCCGGCGCCGCCCGACCACCCGGAGTTTCTTCCGGGCCTGTCGTCGAACCACTTCCACGACCATGTCCGGGCCGGTGACGTGCTGCGCGTGAAGGCACCGTCGGGGCACTTCTTCATCGATCCCGATCCGTCGATCCCCGTGGTGCTGATCGGCGGCGGCATCGGCATCACGCCGATGATGAGCATGCTGCGCTGGTGCATCGCCAACCAGCCGCAGCGCTCGGTTCACCTGTTCTATGGCCTGCGCAACAGCGACGAGCATGCCTTCAAGTCGGGGCTGGAGGAGATGGCGGCCTTGCACCCGGCGCTGCGGCTGCATGTCGTCTACAGCCGCCCGCTGGCGGCCGACGTGCCGGGGCGCGACCACCGGCACGCGGGGCACGTGGACGTGGAACTGATGCGCCAGACGCTGCCGCACGGGCGGCATCGGTTCTACGTCTGCGGGCCGCCGGCGATGATGCAGACCCTGGTGCCCGCGCTGGCCGCGTGGGGCGTGCCCGTCGCCGATATCCACTACGAGGCGTTCGGGCCGGCGACCGTCAAGCTGCCGGGGGCCCCGGAACCCGCCGCGCCGGTGGCCACGGGCGTCGAGGTGAAGTTCCAGCGCTCCGGCCGCACGCTGGTCTGGACCGGCCAGGACGCCTCGCTGCTCGATTTTGCCGAGCGCCATGGCCTCGAGGTCGAGTCGGGCTGCCGGTCCGGCGGCTGCGGCAGCTGCGAGACGCGGCTGCTCGACGGCTCGGTGCAGTACGAGCACACGCCCGACCACGACGTCGCGGCCGGCCACTGCCTGCTGTGCGTTGGCCGGCCGGCCACCCCGCTGGTGCTGGAGGCCTGATGCCGCTGAAGGCCCGACTGTTTCAGCGCGAAGTGCTGCCCTTCGTGGCCAGCTTCGCCCTGCTGGCCGTACTCGCCCTCGCGCTCGATGGTCTGCTGCATCTGTTCGACCTGCTTTGGGTCGGACGTTGGCTCGGCATCCCCGGTACGCTGCTCATCATCGGCTCCACCGCCTATTCGCTGCGCAAGCGCAAGCTGATCCGCAGCGGTCATCCGGCGAAGCTGCTGCGCTGGCACGAGCTGCTGGCGTGGCTGGGTTCGCTGCTGGTGCTGGTGCATGCCGGCGTGCACTTCAATGCCATCCTCGGCTGGCTGGCGGTGTGGGCGATGCTGATCAATGTCGGCAGCGGCCTGACCGGCAAGTTTCTGCTCGATCGATCCCGGCGTCGGATGGAGCAGGCCCGGCAGCGCATGCGCGCCCGCGGCCTGCCCGAAGAGGAACTGGAAGACCAGCTCTACTGGGACAGCCTGACCTTCGACGCCGTCAAGCCGTGGCGCGTGGTGCACTTCCCGATCACGCTGGCCTTCGCCCTTCTGGCCACGGCGCACATCGTGGCGATCTTTCTCTTCTGGGGCTGGCGGTGAAGAAGCGGCCACCCGTCCTGTGGATCGTCGTCGCGCTCAACCTGGTGGTGCTGGTCGCGCTGGCCTTCGCCTATCCGCACCTGATGATCAGCCCCGGCCCGCTGGTGAAAGGGCACGAGGATCTCGTCACCGACTGCTTCGCCTGCCACGCCGCCTGGCGCGGCGCCTCCACGTCGCGCTGCATCGAATGCCATGCCGTGGCCGATGTCGGCCTGAAGACGACCAAGGGCGTGGCGATCCCTTCGCGCACCGTCAAGGTGTCGTTCCACCAGGAACTGGTCGAGCAGGACTGCATGGCCTGCCACAGCGACCACCAGGGGCCCAAGCTCACCAAGCGCAGCCGCAAGCCCTTCTCGCATGCGCTGCTGAAGGTGGCGGTGAAGGAACAGTGCGCGACCTGCCACGCCGCCCGAAGGACACGGTGCACCGCGAGCTGAAGGCCGAGTGCAGCCAGTGCCACGGAGACAAGGCCTGGAAGCCGGCGAGCTTCGAGCACCGGCTGCTGGCGCCGGCCGTGCTCGACCGCTGCGAGCTGCCACAACGTGCCGACCGACCGCCTGCACCGCCAGATCACGGGCAGTTGCAAGAGCTGCCACAAGACCGAGGCCTGGAAGCCGGCGACCTTCGACCACGACAAATCTTTCGTGCTCGATCGCGACCACCAGGCCCCGTGCGAGACCTGCCACAAGAACAACGACTACAGCCGCTACACCTGCTACGGTTGCCACGAGCACTCCGAGGCCAAGGTGCGCGCAGAACACCTCGAAGAAGGCATCCGCGACTACCAGGATTGCGTGGAGTGCCACCGCGACCCGCGTGTCGAACCGCAGAAGGGGCGCGGCCGGGACCGAGGCGGGCGCCAGCGTGACTGACCGGCAGCCATTGGCGCGGCCGACGTTCGCGTGCGGCACCGCATGAGCAGGCGCAGCGTCCCGCTCGATCGCCTGGCGTCGCTGCCGCCCGGCACGCAGGGCCTGAGCGCAGCGCAGGTCGAACGCCAGCGCAGCCACGGCTTCAACGACATCGTGGCGCCCGCCACCGACGGCTGGCTCGTCGTCGCACGCGACACGGCACGCGACCCGATGCTGTGGTTCCTGCTGCTGTCGGCTGGCCTGTTCGGCCTGCCCGGCCAGGTCACAGAGTCGCTCACGCTGCTCGTCGCGATGGCGCCCTTGCTGGGCATGGACGCCTACCTGCACCGGCGAACCTCGGCATCCGCGGCGGGGCTGGCCAGCCGGCTGGCCAGTTCGGCCAAGGTGCTGCGCGACGGGCAGTGGCGCCACATGCCGTCGCGGGAGCTGGTGCCCGGCGACCTGGTGGAGGTGGCGCCGGGCGAGTATTTCCCGGCCGACGGGGTGCTGGTCGCCGGCACCGGCCTGCAGGCCGACGAATCGACGCTGACCGGGGAATCGCTGCCGGTGGCCAAGCGCGCCCTCGGTGCGGCGGCGCAGCTGCCCGCCAGCGTGCCCGACGAGCACTGGGGGACCGCGGGGACGCGCCTGCTGACGGGCACGGCCCGGCTGCTGATCGTCTTCATCGGCGGCGAGACCCGCTACGGCGAGATCGCCCGCTCCGCCACCGAAGTCAGGTTCCTGTGCTCAGCCGACTGCTGCATCTGCGGCCCTTGCATGCGGCCGACTGGGCACTGGTGGCGGTGGCCTTCGCCGCTGCGGCCGCGATCACCCTCTGGGTGGCCTCGCGGCTCAATCGGCATCCGAACTGAAGGGCGTCCAGACCTTGCCCATCGACAACCCGGCTCCATGCACGAGGCCCTCACGAGGCCCTCACGAGGCTCTCACGCGGCCCTGCGCGCGTCGGGCGCGAGGACAACGCATCCATGCCGGACCGACTGGTACCGTCTGCGGGCGGGGTCTGCAATGAGTCGCAGCAGTCCTCGCCAGCCTCCCCTGATGCAACAAGGGCGCCGGCCGGCGCCCTCGTGACCGATCCAGCTCAGGACGCCGAAGCCCAGTCGACCTGCTTGCGCAGGAGCGCTGAGATGGATCTCGATCACGTCCATGCCGTTGCTGGACAGTGACAGTGGCGATGACCGTCACGCGCAGCGGGTCGCCCAACGATTCATCGCAGGCGCTGCCGTCGACCCCATGCGCATCGTCGGCGGCCTTGGTGGCGCGGTCGGGGCCGCCGGTGGTGGCGGTGCCCATGCACGCCCAAGCCCGGCTCGCTCATCACCGTCTTCACGTCCCAGACCCGACCGCAGAATGCCCTGAAAATGTGGCAGCGACTGCTCGACCGCGAGCAGATCACCGAGCAGCGGGCCGCCCTGTGCGACGCCGCCGGCCAGGACTTCTACAACACCTCGAAGTTCACGCTGCGTGACTTGAAGTCGCGCGGCAGCCAGCAGCAGCTGCTGGCCGACTTCGAGGACTACCTGAACGGCTTTTCCGACAACGTCCAGGGCATCCTGGACAACTTCAAGTTCCGCAATCAGTTGCCCACGTTGTCGAAGGCCGACGCGCTGGGCACGCTGATCGCCAAGTTTCTCGATCCCGACATCGACCTCTCGCCCGCCGGCATCGACAACCACGCCATGGGCACCGTGTTCGAGGAACTGGTGCGCCGCTTCAACGAAGAGAACAACGAGGAAGCCGGCGAGCACTGGACCCCGCGCGACGCCGTGCGCCTGATGGCGCGACTGGTGTTCGAGCCCATCGAGGCACAGATCAAGGCCGGCACCTACCTGCTGTACGACTGCGCCTGCGGCACCGGCGGCATGCTCACCGTGGCCGAGGAGACGCTGACGCAGATCGCCGCGCGCCGCGGCCAGCAGGTCAAGTCCCTGCTCTACGGCCAGGAGATCAACCCCGAGACCTACGCCGTCTGCAAGGCCGACATGCTGCTCAAGGGCGAGGGCGAGTCGGCCGAGCACATCGTCGGTGGCGCCGAATGGTCCACGCTGGCGCACGACGCCTTCCCTGCGCAGAGCTTCGACTTCATGCTCGCCAACCCGCCTTATGGCAAGAGCTGGAAAAAGGACCTCGAAGCGCTGGGCGGCAAGGACGGCATGCGCGACCCGCGCTTCAAGGTGATGCACCGCGACGAGGAACTCTCGCTCGTCACCCGTTCCAGCGACGGTCAGATGCTGTTCCTGGCCAACATGGCCAGCAAGATGAATAACAAGAGCGCCCTGGGCAGCCGCATCGCCGAGGTGCACAACGGCTCGTCGCTGTTCACCGGCGATGCCGGCCAGGGCGAAAGCAACATCCGCCGCTGGATCATCGAGAACGACTGGCTCGAAGCCATCGTCGCGCTGCCGCTCAACCTGTTCTACAACACCGGCATCGCCACCTACGTCTGGCTGCTGAGCAACCGCAAGCCCGCCCACCGCCAGGGCCGCGTGCAGCTGATCGACGCCACGAAGTGGTTCAAGCCGCTGCGCAAGAACCTGGGCAAGAAGAACTGCGAGCTGTCGGCCGAGGACATCGACCGCATCCTGCGCGCCTTCAACGACTTTGCCGAAACGCCGGAATCGAAGATCTTCCCGAACGAGGCCTTCGGCTACTGGAAGGTGACGGTCGAGCGCCCGCTGCGGCTGCACAGCCAGCTGAGCCTGAGAGCCATCGAGACGCTGCGCTTCACCTCGGGCGACGAAGACATCCGTGCCGCGCTGTACGACGAGTTCGGCGATGCGCTGGCCAACCCGCACGCCTTCGTCGCGCCCAAGCTGGAGCAGCGCCTGGCCGAGTGGGGCGCCGACGATGACGACGGTGACGACGAGGAAGCCGGCACCCGCAAGGGCCTGCCCGAGAAGAAGCGCAAGAAGCTGGCCGACCCGGCCACCTGGGCGCGCGACTTCCGACTGGCCGACACCGCCCTGCAGTTGCGCGAGGCACTGGGCGAGGCGCTGTTCGAGGACCACAACGTCTTCCGCGAGCGGGTGGACACCGCCTTGCAGCGGGCCGGCCTGCGCGTGCCTGCGGCCGAGCTGAAGCTGATCCTCAAGGCCGTGAGCTGGCGCGTGGAGTCGGCGCCACCCGTCATCGCCAAGCTGCACAAGCCCGGCAAAGTGGGTGCCGACGAGTTGCACGGTTTGTATGCCACCACCGTGAACGGCAAGCCCGCCGTCGTGGAATACGAACCCGACCCCGAACTGCGCGACACCGAGCAGGTGCCGCTGCTGGAAGAAGGCGGCATCGAAGCCTTCATCCGCCGCGAGGTGCTGCCCTACACGCCCGACGCCTGGGTGAAGCCCGAGGCCACCAAGGTGGGCTACGAGATCAGCTTCACGCGGCACTTCTACCGCCCGAAGCCGCTGCGCACGCTGGCCGAGATCAGCGCCGACATCCTGGCCATCGAGCGCGAGGCCGAGGGCCTGCTCGACGGGCTGCTGGTGAGCGAGGGCCAGTGATGAAGAAGGCAGCGCAGGTGCCGGCACGGCGGCCATCGCGGCGCGGCGCCACGGCGCCGGCCTCTGCCGCGCGTGGCCAGGCCGGCCCCGTCGACGAAGCCGCGCTGCTGGGTGACCTGCGCACGCTGGTTCAATCCGCGCGCCAGCGCATTGCCGCAGCGGCCTACGCCACGCAGACGCTGCTGTGCTGGCATGTCGGGCGGCGCCTGGCGCAGGAACACCTGCAAGGCGGCCGGGCCGCCTATGGCAAGCAGATTCTCGTGACCGTGTCACGAGAATTGACGGCCGACTACGGCCGCGGCTTCAGCTATGCCGAACTGGCCCGGATGATCCAGTTCACCCAGGCGTTCCCGGACGAAGCCATTGTCGTGACGCTGTCACAACAATTGAGCTGGTCGCACTTCCACGCGCTGCTGCCGATCAAGGACCCGCTGGCCCGCGACTTCTACGCCGAGATGTGCCGCATCGAACGCTGGGACGTTCGCACGCTGCGGCAGAAGATAGCCGGCATGCTGTACCAGCGCACCGCACTCTCGAAGCGACCCGATGCCGTCATCGCCGCCGAGATCGGCAAACTGCGCGGCGGGCAGATGAGCCCGGATACCGTGTTCCGCGACCCGTACCTGCTGGACCTGCTGGGCTTGCAAGGCGCGTACAGCGAGCGCGACCTGGAAAGCGCGATCCTGCGCGAGATCGAAGGCGTGCTGCTCGAGCTGGGCGTGGGCTTCAGCTTCGTCGCGCGGCAAAAGCGCATCAGCGTCGGCAAGGACGACTTCCACCTCGACCTGCTGTTCTTCCACCGCCACCTGCGCCGGCTGATCGCGGTGGAGCTGAAGCTCGAATCGTTCCAACCGGCCCACGTGGGTCAGATGGAGCTGTACCTGCGCTGGCTGGACAAGCACGAGCGCGCGCCCGGCGAGGACGCGCCGATCGGCCTGATCCTGTGCGCCGATGCCGATGCCGAGCAAGTGGAACTGCTGCAGCTCGACGCCAAGTCGATCCGCGTCAGCGAATACCTGACCGCCTTGCCGCCGCTGCCGCTGCTGCGGCGGCGGCTGCACGAGGCGATCGAACACGCGCGCGAGCAGGCGGCGCGCCGGCTGCCGGCGGCGGAGGGCGAAGCATGAAGCCGGCAGGCACGGCGGATCGGACGTTGATCGACATCGCGCGCAAGGTGCGTCCGCTGGAGCGGCGGGCCGTGCGCGAATACCGGCCGGTGGTCGACGACATCCTGCGCAGCGGCAGCCGCGATGCCGCGCGCATCGAGCGCACGTTGGACGGCATGCTCGACTTCTGCGACCACGCGCCGATGCTGGCGCTGTACAAGGCGCTGTGTCGGCACTACTGGACGATCGATCCCGAAGCCGCAGTTTCGTATGTGCAGGCCTACCGCGAGCGGTGGGACTGCGAAGAGCGGGGGAGCGGGGAGTGATCGGCGAACTGAAACCGTATGCCGAGTACGAACACAGCGGGCAAGAGTAGCTGGGCCAGATTCCTGCCGGCTGGAGTCAACTTCGCGCGAAGCATCTATTTCGCGAAGTTGATGAACGCTCGACGACCGGCCGCGAAGAACTGCTGGGCCACGCGAAGCGCTCGGGCGACCTGCGGCGCTTCATCAAGCAGGGGCGCAAGATCATCGTCAGCACGGTGCAGAAGTTCCCGTTCATCCTGGACGAGATCGGCACCGAGCCCGGCAAGCACTTCGCCATCGTCATCGACGAAGCGCATTCCAGCCAGGGCGGCAAGACCTTGGCGGCGATGAGCCAGGCGCTGTCGGCCGGCGCGGCGCCTGCGGCTGCGGCCGATGTCGATGCAGCCGAGACCGCCGACCCCGAAGACCTGGTGAACGCCGCGCTCGAAGCGCGCATGGCCAGCCGCAAGATGCTGGCCAATGCCAGCTACTTCGCCTTCACCGCCACGCCCAAGAACAAGACGCTGCAGATGTTCGGCGAGGCACTGCCGCCCGATGCCGAAGGCAAGGTGAAGCACCGGCCCTTCCACAGCTACACCATGAAGCAGGCGGTGCAGGAGGGCTTCATCCTCGACGTGCTGAAGCACTACATGCCGGTGGCCAGCTACTACAAGCTGGTGAAGAAGACTGCCGACGACCCTGAGTTCGACAGCAAGCGCGCGAAGAAGAAGCTGCGGCACTACGTGGAAAGCCACGACCACGCGATCCGCCTGAAGGCCGAGATCATGGTGGACCACTTCCACGAGCAGGTGCTTGCCGCCGGCAAGATCGGCGGCCAGGCGCGGGCGATGGTGGTCACCGGCAGCATTGAACGGGCCATCCAGTACTTCCATGCCTTCCAGGCCTATCTGGCCGAGCGCAAGAGCCCGCACAAGGCCATCGTCGCGTTCTCGGGCGAGCCCCTGATGGCCACTTCAAATTCCCCCACCTGTGGCCACTCAAACTCCCCCAGGCAGGACGGTCGAATTATGGGTTTCCTGCCCCTGTCTGAGTTGACCTGCGAGGCTGCGATGCCGGGGGCTGCTTGAGCGGGCTTCTGTCGCCTGTTGGCCTGGTGCGGGGGGTGTTTTGATTCCCCTTCTGCAATCGGCTGTTCGGGCAAGCGAAGCGCGTCAGGCCGTAGGCATCGGCCGGGGAGCGGTGGGCAAGCCACGGACCCCGCAGGGGCCGTCCACAGGCTTGTCCTGTGGGCGGGTGGCTTGTCCACGGCGGGCGCGAGTTGCCTGGACTGGATCGAGGCGTGTCGGCCCGCTGGGCCGTTGCTGCGGGTCTGCCTGAGCGACCAGGGCGCCTGCTCAGGGGCAGTCGGCGGCGTTCAGCGCGATGCGCGAGGCCGCCTCCTTGAGGCGATAGCTCTTGCCCTCGAACTCCAGCATGGCCGCGCGGTGCATGAGACGGTCGAGGATGGTGGTGGCCATGGTGGCGTCGCCGAGGTACTTGCCCCAGTCCTGCACGACACGGTTTGAGGTGACGACGATGCTGCGGCGCTGCTTGTAGCGCTGGTGCACGACGGTCTGCAGCAACTCGGCGCTGGCCTCGGAGATGCGCCTGGCCAGGAACAGATCGTCCAGCACGACGAGGTCGGGCTCCCCCCCGTGCCAATATGACCTGCGACACCTACCCCCGAGAGATCAGTGAGCAAAGAGGTAGGTATGACGATCAACCAGCAGTCGAAGGTCCCGATGCACGCAGTGAAGGTTTCTGCCGATCCGGGCGCATCGCAAGGAGCCCGTAGGGCGACTGAAGATGCGCCCGGATCGGCGCCGCCGGCGATCCCGCCCGGCAGCGATTCCGAGGTCGTTGCGCGTGCACGGCGCCGTACGTTCTCCAACGCCAACAAGCGTCGCATTCTGCAGGCCACCGAGCTGTGCACCAAGCCCGGTGAGATCGGCGCGCTGATGCGCCGCGAGGGCGTGTACTCATCCTCGCTGAGCACCTGGCGACGCCAGCGCGAGGCCGCCGAGCTGGCCGCACTTGCACCGCAAAGGCGCGGCCCCAAGGTGGACGCCGCCGCGCGGGTCGATGCGCTGCACATCGCACAGCTCACCCGCGAGCGCGACAAGCTGCGCGTCGAGCTCGACAAGGCGCGGTTGGTGATCGAGGTCCAAAAAAAACTTGCCGCGCTGCTGGGCCTCCTGGCAACCGACGACAAGCGCGGGAGCACATGATGGCCGCTGCAGTCGAGCTCACCCCGCGCTCGGTGCCGGCGCGGCGTGCCGGGCCGTGGGCCTGTGGCGTGGTGCACCTGGGCGCCAGCGGGCACGCTGGCAGCGCCTCACGCTGGTCGGTCCGCCGGCGCCGCGGGCGGCTCGCCCTTGCCCGCCCTTGGCCTTGGAACCGCAGGAGCAGCAGGCGCTGCTGGACACCCTGAACAGCGAACGCTTCGCCGACACCGCGCCGGCGACCGTGCACGCCACGCTGCTCGACGAGGGCCAGTACCTCGGCTCGGTGCGCACCATGTACCGGCTGCTGGCGGCCAACGGCGGCTGCCGCGAGCGGCGCAACCAGCCCACCCACCCGGCCTACACCAAGCCCGAATTGCTGGCGGTCGCGCCCAATCAGGTTTGGTCGGGGACATCACCAAACTCAAGGGGCCGGCCAAGTGGACCTGCTTCCACCTGTACGTGATCCTGGACATCTTCAGCCGCTTCGTCGTGGGCTGGCTCATCGCCCCGCGCGAGTGCTCCGAACTCGCCCAGCAACTCATCGCCGACACCGTCGCGCGGCACGATGTCGAACCCGGCATGCTGACCCTGCATGCCGACCGAGGTGCGGCCATGCGCTCCAAGCCGGTGGCCAGCCTGCTGGTCGATCTGGACGTGGCCAAGAGCCACAGCCGACCTCACGTCTCCGACGACAACCCGTACTCTTTTTTTCAAGCCAAGACCATGAAGTACAGGCCCGAGTTCTCCGCGCGCTTCGGCTGCATCGAGGACGCACGATCCCACTGTCAAGCCTTCTTCGCCTGGTACAACGACCAGCATCGCCACAGCGGCATCGGCCACATGACGCCGCACAGCGTTCACTACGGACTGGCGATGGAGCTGCGCGTCATACGACAAGCCGCCCTGGATGCTGCATTCCTGGCCAACCCCAACCGGTTCAAGAACAAGCGCCCGCAGTTGCCGCCAACCGCC
>JADJYX010000040.1 GCA_016719535.1 Rubrivivax sp.
CCTGGCCGTTCTCGAACAGCAGGGCGTGCCCGGGCGGCAGCCGGAAGATGCCCTGGAACACCGTCCGCGGCGACGGGATCGCGTGGAAGTAGAGGTAGTCGAAGATCGCCTGAGGATCCAGCTCGTGCCGCTCGTCGGCGAGCTCGTCGGCCCGCTCGGCGTAGCGCAGCCGTCCGTCGACGATACGCCAGCACAGCGTGCGCACGGCGAAGCGATCCACGGCCAGCAGCGTGCGTCCGTCGGACAAGGTCAAGCCGATGGCAAAGTCGCCGCCGACGGCGGCGAGTGCGTCCAGCGGCTGGGTACCGAGGGCGCGTCGCCAAATCTGCAAAGCGTCTGGCGCATCTTGGTCCACAGTCGACGGGAAGCGCGGAGCTCCGATGCACAGGTCTTGCTGGATCATGGGTTCGTCTTGGACGTGCGGGTCTTGGCTTGGCTGCGGTCAGCTGTCGCTCGACGGGGCAGACGCTTGCCTGTGGAAGCCGGACGGGGCCGCAACAGATGATGGTCCCCCGGCAGCCGCCTGGGCCGCGCCGGTGGGCGGGGGTGTTTCACTGCTGGCGGGAAAGGATAGCCAAGCCCTTCTCAAGCGGCAGGTACTCGGCTTTGAACGTCGGCCAGTTTTGGGTCCAGCGCTGAACGATCCGCAACTCGTCCGGGCGTCCTGCGTCGTCGAGGAACACGGTGGCGCTTGCGGCCAATCGATCCATCAGGCGCGGCAATGCCGGGTACCGGGTCTCGGCAGCAACACTGGCAGGGGGGCCATCGACCACCAGCAGGTTCGCAGGCCCCATGGTGGGCGGCAATGCCGTCTCGTCGTACCAGGGGGTGAAGCCGTCGCGCACGACGAGCGGTGCGAGGATGAGGGTGGCGAAGCTAGACAGGCCATGCTGTTCTAGCAGGGTCCGGGTCTTCTGCGCATACTCCGGCCCCGTGCTCCAGGCTGTAGACATGCCCTGCGCCGCTCAGCTGCGCACACCGGGCCAGGACAACCGTCGACACGCCCGGAGCTGCACTCAGCATCACCGAGGGGACGGTGCTTGAGCGCATGCCGCGCCAGTTCAAGCAGGAAGTCAGGAGAGCCGGCCCAGCCACGCATCGGAGGCGGGGCCTGGGGCAAGTCCAGAAGCCGCTCGAGCGCCTGCAGGCTCTGGATCTGAGAGAACAGCGCATGGGTCTCAGTCTCGGTTGCGCGCACCCGCTCCCTCAGTTCGTAGGTTGCCAGGCACCAGACGAACCTTGCGATATGCGATCAGCGAGACGGCCAGCGTTGCCACGCTCGCCATCAGCCCCAGCGCTGCCCAAAGTTCAGCTGAATCCGCCGTCATGTTCCGGTGTCCTCCTTAGGCTCGTTGCTTCAGCCGCGGAGTGCGTCGATCGCGCTCCGGGTGCTTGTGGTCCGAGGCTCAACAGATTGCCGCCTGCGGCAACCTTCCGCGCAGATCTACTGCCGGCGCATCGATCCGTGCCGCCAGATGCCATGCGCTACGTGGAACCAGGTCATTCGGCGCAGCAGGTTCCGGCCATGGGCCACGACCGACTTGCGCCAGTTGTGCCGCGGCAGCGATACGGGGGCTACCGCCATGCGCCGATACTCGATCGGCATACCGCGCTTTCAGGCCCTCGAGGTCGAAGCGGTCGCGGGCATGGCGAGGTCCTGGTTCGGAGAGCCGCGCCAACTCTGCAGAGTCTCTGTGGCGTAGCACGCGCGACAACTCGCCGGGCTTGGCCATGTCGATGAAGATGCCGTCTTGCACGATCGAGCGCTGGTTCACGTGATGGGTGCAGACCACGGGCAGGCCCATGGCCATGGCCTCGATGTAGACGATGCCGAAGGTCTCGAACAGCGACCCCAGCACGAACAGGTCGGCCGCCGCGTAGGCCTGCGGCAGCTCGTCGTGTGGACGGTGGTGAAGGTCACGCGGTTGCCCAGCAACTCCGACCCAGCGCCTTGATGGCCGGGGAGTCCGGGCTTTCCTGCCCGACGACCAGCAGGTGCACGCCGGGCAGCGGCGCCACCTCGCGGATCACGTGGTCCATGCGCTTGTGGTTAACGCAGACGGTGCCGACGCTGATGACGACGAAGCGGTCAGCCGGTATGCCGTGCCTGGCCCTGAAGTCGGAGCGCAGCCCGGGGCGGAAGCGCCGGGTGTCCACGCCGTGCGGAATCATAAACGCGCGCCGAGGGTCGCTGCGCCGCAGGTTGTAATCGGTGTGCTCCTGCACGAAGTCGCAGCGCGGCAGGTCGCGCGCCGGCAGCGCGCCGCCGTTGGAGAACACCAGCTTCGGCGTCTTGGCGAACAGGTGGCGCTGGTCGTAGATGACGTTGCACACTTCACGTTCCAGGCAGTGCACTACATCGAAGCCCCCTTCCATCAGGGGCTTCAGCGCCGCGTAGGCGAAGGTTTCCCCTTCGATGCGGACACGCTCCTCCTCGCGCGTGGCATCAGCCCACTTGGGACTCGCGGCCACGTGCACGTCGCGCAACAGCGGCGAGTTGCGGGGCAGGTTGTCGATCACGACCTCGCCGGGCCCGGCCAAACCGCCACCCTTGAACAGCGTGATTTCCAGGTCGTCGCGCAGCAGCCCGAACAGGTCCTTCGCGAACACCTCGTGCCCGCGGTTGATGTGGCCGAGGCCTGAGCACAGCAGAGCGATCTTCATCGGGTGGTCAGCATCAGGATCGCCCCAGCATGCGGCGGCCTGCGAGGTTACCGCGCCTTGGCGATGCGGGCCGCGTCGCGGCGCTCAAAGCGTGGCGCGCGTGAACAACGTCATGGCGCCGTGCGGGGCAGGCCGGACGCGGCCGCGGGGCGAGCGTGAGCAAAGTCATGCCCGGCCGCAACGGCGCCGGCGGCCCGGGTCCGGACACCGGGTCGGGTGTCAGAATCCTCCGGCCCCGCGACGGGGCGCCGCCGCCGTCCACGCCCGCCTTGTCCTCCATCTCCGTCGTCATCCCCTGCTACAACGCACGCCGGTGGATCGGCGCGACGATCGCATCGGTGCAGGCACAGACCCGGCCGGCCGACGAGATCATCGTCGTCGACGACGGCAGTTCCGACGGTTCGGCCGATTGGCTGCGCGCCCACTGCCCAGGCGTGCGCGTGGTGGAGCAGGTCAACGCCGGGGTGGCGGCGGCACGCAACCGCGGCGCTGCTTGCGCGCGCGGCGAATGGCTGGCCTTCGTCGACGCCGACGACATCTGGTTGCCCGACAAGCTGCAGCGGCAGTTGGATGCCGTGGCAGGGCGCGACGACGCGTCAGCCTGCTACACGGCTTGGCAGGAGTGGCCATCCGACGCGTCGCAGCCGCCGGAAGAACTGCTGGCCGGCCTCTCGGCCCAGGCCCGCTCCGGCGGGGCGCGCTGGCAGGGGCCATCGGGCTGGATCTACACCGACCTGCTGCTGGACTGCTGCGTCTGGACGTCGGTGGTGATGCTGCGCCGGGCGCTGTTCAGAGTCGCTCGGAGGCTTCGACACCGGGCTGCGCATCGGCGAGGACTACGACCTGTGGCTGCGCCTGTCGCGCGTCACGCCCATCCTGCGCGTGCCAGCGCCGCTGGCGCTGTACCGGCTGCACGCCGCGAGCATCACGCGCCGGGTTCCGGACCGCAACCACAAGGCCGAGGTGATCGGCCGTGCGCTGTCCCGTTGGGGTTGCGAGGGACCCGATGGCCAGCGGGCGGATCTGCGGACGGTGCGCCACATGCTGGCACGGAGCTGGGTGGATTTCGCCGCCGCGCGACTGGCAGGCGGTGATGCCGCCGGCGCGCGTGCGGCGGCGCGCCGCGCGCTGAGCCTGCGCGGCCTGCAGCCGGCCGCGTTGAAGCTGCTGGTCAAGTCGCTGATGCCGCCGCGAGCCGGTCGCCAGGGAGCGGCATGAACGCGATGGCGCGTCGGACCCGCACCGCGCTGCAACAGGCCCTGCTGCCCGACGACAGCCGCATGGGGACGCGCGTGGTCCGCGGTGCCAGCTACCAGTTCCTGGGCATCGTGCTCCGCACGGCGCTGACCATCGGCCCCACCGCGTTCCTGGCGCGGCTGCTCAAGCCGGCCGACTTCGGCTTCGTAGCCATGGTTACGGTGGTCACAGAACTGGCTGCGTTGTTCAACAACTTCGGCTTCAGCAACCTGCTGATTCAGCGCCGACGCGTCACACGGCTGCAGTTGGATACGGTGTTCTGGGCATCGACCGGGGTGGGCTGCCTGCTGGCACTGCTGGTGTTTGGGCTGTCGTTCCTGGCGCCTGCATTGTTCGGTGAGCCGCGAGTGGGCGAGTTGCTGCGGGTGATGTGCCTGACCTTCGTGCTTGCCGGCATGTCCAGCGTGTCATGGGTGGTGCTGGCGCGGCGGCTGCAGTTCCGCACTGACTTCTGGATGCAGATCGTGGTGGTGGCGTTGCGCTCGACCACGGCCGTGCTGTTGGCCTACGCAGGCTTTGGGGTCTGGAGCTTGGTGCTGGGTTCGCTGGCGGGTGCTGTGGCCCAGGTGGTGCTGGCGTTCGTCGTGGTGCCGTATCTGCCGCGGTGGCGGTTTCACCGCGAGTTCCTGCAATCGCGCTGGCGCACCAGCGGCGGCTACTTTGGGGGTGGGCTTCTGTTCTACGTCAACATGAACGCCGACCTGCTGCTGATCGGGCGCTGGCTGGGCGCCTCGGCATTGGGCTACTACCAGAATGCGCGCTCGCTAACCGACGAGATCCGCGGCCGGATCGCGCTGCCGCTGCAGCAGGTGCTGTTTCCTGCGCTCAGCCTGGCGCAGTCTGATCCGGAGCGGTTGAAGCAACTCGTGCTGCGCAGCGCGCGGCTGATGTCTGCCGTTGTGTTTCCCATCGGCATTGGGGTCGCCGCCACCGCGAAAGAGCTGGTGCCGGTGCTGTACGGTCCGGCGTGGTCGGACGCATGATCCCGGTGCTGGCGCTATTCGGCGTCAGCGCGGCATTCCGTGCCTCGACGGCGATCGCCACCCCGATCTTCAACGCCACCGACAACGTCGAGCGCTCCTTCAGGTACAGCCTTGTTGGCACGGTGCTGACGATGGCGGCCATCGGCGTGACCATGCCTCATGGCATCCGCGCGGTCGCTGCCGGCATCGCGGTGGTGTCCTTGTACCCGCTGCTGCCGTGGATGGCGGCGATGCGCCTGATCGGTCTGCGCGGCGCCGCGGTCTGGAGCGTGATCGGCCTGCCGGCGCTGGCTTCGTTGCTGCTGTTTGCTGCGGTGTGGCTGGCCCGCCCGCTGGTCGCCGGCCTGACCGGCCAAGTGAGCCTGCAGTTGCCGCTCTTGGTTGGCATTGGCGCGCTGGCTTACGGGAGCAGCCTGCACCTGCTGTCGCGCCGCTACCTCGAGGATCTGCGGGCCCTGGTCGTGCATGCGCGAGGCCGAGCCTGAGCGGGGCCACCCGACGGCCCGGGGACACGACACGGAAGGAGGGCCAGACTTGAACGTGTGGCGGAAACTGCGGGACACCGTACTGGCGCGGGCTCGGCTGGCACGGGCCGAACGACAGGCCGGGGCGCCGGGGCCGGCGGCCCGAGCGGACGATCGCCGGTTGCTCATGCTGGTGTGGGAATTCGCTCCTGCCGTTGCTGGCGGGGTCTATCGGCCCGCAGCGCTGGCCCGCTACGCCCTACGCGCCGGCTGGGATGTCACCGTGGTCACGGCGCCGGCACCCACCCAGCCGTCGCAAGCAGGCTTGGACTTGTTGGCCTACGTGGGCCCGGGTGTGCGCATCATTCGTTTCAAGCCCTCGGGGCTGGTTCCCAGCGTCCGCCTGTTCCCTCGTGTGGATGGTTCGCTGGTGAACGCGCTCGATATGGCGGATGGCGCCCGACGGGCCTTCGGTGGCGACCTGCCGGCGCGCATCGTGGCCAGCGGGCCGCCCTTCTGCAGCCACGTGGCGGCAATGTGGTTGGCTGGCAGCAGCAACCGGCAGGTGATCCTCGAGTGTCGCGACGAATGGACCTCATGCCCGTTCGATTTCGTCGACACCGGGGGCGACAACCCCCGGTGGGAGTCGCGCTGCCTCCAGCGTGCCGATCGTGTGGTGGTCACCACCGAGTCGCAGAAGCGGCAGATGGTGGCGCGCTTCGGCGCTGCCTTCGTCCGGAGCTGTACCGTGGTGCCCAACGGCTGGGAGCCCAGCGAGTCAGCGGGGCGTGATGAGGTGACTGCTGGTGCTCCACCGGGGCAAGTGGTTTTGACTTTCGCGGGCAAGCTGGGTGGTCATACCGACGCAGGCCGATTCCTGCAAGCGCTGGCGCGGCTGCTGGCTCGCCGGCCGGAGTGGAAGAGTTGCCTGCGCGTGCGCTTCGTGGGGGCGAAGCGTGCCGATGCAAAGCGGCAGCTCGACACGTTTGAGCATCCGCAGGTGCTGGACGTGATGCCTGTGGTGCCGCTGGCCGGCCGCTCGGCTGTTGCGCGAATCGAGCGCTCTGTTGCTGTTCCACGATCCGCGGTTCGACCGCTATCTGCCGGGGAAGTTGTACGAATATGCAGCCTCGGGGCGACCGGTATTGCTGTTCGACGACGGTGGCGAATCGCACCGCCTGGTCACCGAGAATGGGCTAGGCTGGTCGATACGCAGCGACGACGATCAGGCACTGGAGGAGGTGCTTGAGGCGCTGCGCGGCGAAGATCTCGCCGCCTCACCCACACCACCAGGGTCGACCGGCGCCGGTTGGGTCGAGCGGCACACGCGCGAGCGGCTGTGCCACGACTTTCTGGAGATGTTGGAGGCGACGCCGATCAGGCCAGACTCGTGACCAGCAAATGTGACGCCTGTCCCAGGCGCCGGATGCGCATAGGCCAGGGCGCGCGGTAGCTGGTGGCCAGGTCGGCCAAGCCACGAGCCAGTGCGCGCACGACGCTACGGCCACCCGGCTCGCGGTTGAGGGCACGTACTGCCGCGACGAAGCCGGGCCAGTCATCGACGCAGACGTCGTAGGCCCAGCCAGTGCGGATGGTCGCGGCGATCTGGCTGCGTTCGGCGGACGTCAAGGGGCGATCGGGGGCGCAGGTCAAGCTGTCGCGCAGGTCATCGACCATCTCGGCCACGCACCCGTGGTTGGCCATCACATGCGCGCGGTTGATAAGGGCCTGACGCCGGTTGTGACCGGTTGCCTGGACTTGCGGCGGAACGAGGAACTCACCCAGCCCGAATTCGTTGCGAATCTTGCGGCCGATGGCGGCGCTGTAGCGACGGAAGACCTTGTTGCGGTCCCTTGCTTCATAGCGGACCGTCATCGCGCCACGGACGCCCTCATGCTGGCGGAAGACGAACACCGGCTCAGGGCAGAAAGCAGGCTTGCTGACACGGGCCAGGCGGATCTGAAAATCGTAGTCCTCGCCGCTGAAGAGCGAAGGATCGAGGCCTCCCAGCTGCAGGAACAGCGAGCGCCGAACGAGGCACGAATTGAGGTGGAAGAAGCATCCGCGCATGATTTCGAGCAGGAATTCTGCGTCCGAGTAGCGCGGCACGTCGTTGCGGCCCCAAGTTGCGATGTGGCCGTCGTGACCGCTCGAGCCCAGCAGGTGGGGGGCATAGACGAAGCCGGCATCGGGGCGATGGCGCAGCGCCGCGAGCCGATGCTCGATGGCATCTGGCAGGGCTGCGTCGTCATCGTCAAAGATCCACCCATTCGCCGCTGGCGGCCGCCAATCCTGGGCTATTGCCGACGGCTTGCCGCCATTGGCCTTGCGCACATAGCTGATGCGATCACCATACCGCGCCGCGACCTCCGGCGTAGCGTCGTCCGATCCGTCGTCGACAACCACGATCTCGTGCGCTGGCACCGTCTGCAAGCAGTTGTCGATGCATTCGGGCAGGAACGAAGCCCGGTTGAAGGTGGGCACGATGACGCTGACCGTCGTCGCTGCAGCAGTGGCAATTGCTTCAGCCTGGATGTCGGTTCTCATGGCGCCGGGTCCTTCCAGAGCCCGTCGGCCCGCAGCCGTGATTCGAGCCTGGGAATTGTTCATGCCCATCTTCAGGGGCCTTGTGCGCTTGCTCCAGCGCGAGGTCGGGTTCCTTCAGGTCCAGATATACCAGCCCGATGTTGTGGTGCGAGATGGGATTCTCGGCGGCGAAGTGAGTGGCAATCTTCAGCTGGGCGAGTGCGTCCGCCTTGCGGTTGCGGCTGGCCAGGAAACTGGCGTACAGCGCGCGCACGACGGTGTCGTCCTTGGCCAGATTCAGTCCACGCTCGAAGTAGCATGCGACTGTGAACGGAACCCGCGGAGGCGGATCGAGCTTGCGCTGGTCGGACAACCGCCACATGGCCAGCAGGCCGCGGGGGTGGTTGGGAAATGCGTGAAGCAGATAGGCGATATCGGCGCCCAACTCGCTCTTCATGGTCGACGCACCATCGAGAAGAGCTTCGACCCTTGGCGTGAAGTGGAACTTCTCGACAAGCTCGCGGTCCGCTTGCGTACTCTTGCGGTAGTCGAACGGGCCATAGCCCATATTCATCTTGCCGCAGGTCTGCGCGTCGTAGCCCTGCGCCATAGCGGGAAGCCAGATTGGTGCAGCGCAGGCGGCCAGCGCGAACGCTAGCGCTACACGCCTGATTGAAGGGCGGACGGCAGAGGAATGGAGCATGGGTGAACTTGTGGGATCAGGCGGAAGTTGGCGCTTGTTGGGTGGTGCCGTTAGTGCTTCAAACAATGATCTCATCCACTCAACCACGGGTTCATTGAGGGCTAACCGCGAGACCGCGCGAGAGAGCGCATACCCAACTTCGAAAGAGTTGCAGCGGCAGGTCCGACTGCGCTCGAGAGCCCGTATCCGATAGGTGCATTGTCTACAGCGCGTCGACGGCTGCGGGTGCCGCTGCCATTGGCTCCAATGTGCCTGACCTTTGCCGGGTAGCTAGGTGTCGTCGGCATTGATCAAAGCCTTGCAGGCGCAAGGGGACATCTCGATGCCGCAGTTGCGCGCAGCGGCGACACCCAACTGGGTGTCGCGAAGAGCCTGCGCCGGGTCGCCGCTGAAGCCGTCGTCGCGAACAATCACCTCCATATCGCCGGGGCACTGCTGCGCCAGCACCGAAAACAGTGTGGCCTCGATTCGGAGGGCGGCATTGAAGCGTGACATGACGACCGACAGCAAGGGCGCGGCGTGCATGGGTGGCGGGCGGGATCGGCGTTCACCGAAGCTAGCATGCATTCTGGCACCAGCTCACTGTTGCACCCGGTTTGGCGCTTGCCAGCACGCGAGTGCGTATGACAAGATTCACGGCGCGGCAGTTGCCGAAGGCGGACGGGGCGGCGGTGGCCGCAACTGGACCAACGGGGTGCCGCCCAGGTGCCATTGCAGTGGCTGTCCGTTCGCGTGCCACCAAGCCAACTGCAGCGAGCCAAGTACTACGAAGGTGGCCCTGCCGATCTCTACCGCGCCCAGGCGGGCGTGCGAACTCACTGACCCTGTATTGAAGCGTGAGATGCGGCTGAACGACCAGCAGACTCCGATGTCGGATAGATGCCGGTCCACGGCCGACCATAGCCGGGCCATCGTGCGGCCGAGCCGGTATTTTGGCTCGACGTAGACATCGTAGTCCCAGGCGCTGATGGCCGGCTCTGTTAGCAGGTAACGACAGCGCACCTCGTCCTCGTCGTAATGCCCGCGCGCGATCCAGATGGTGCCGGCAAGCTGGCCCTTCACCACGGCCACATGGCACTGGTCGCCCTGTTGGTGGCGCCGGGCGATCACCTCAGCCGGGCGTGGCAGCAACTCGTTCAGCGGGTGGCCGGCGTCGATCTGCTGCACCACGGTGGACGGTTCCGGACGTAGCGCAGCGGCGTTGCCACCCAAGGGCTGTGCGTAAAGGCCATAGGGCACGACTGCGGCCCTGCCGCCGCTGGCGCGCTGCAACAGGCGGTGGGCCGCGTAGGCCAGTGTCAGCGGAAGTCCCAAATCGCGGCGGGTGCGCCAAATCCCGTAGAACAAGTCCGCGCACCTAAAGCTGGACTGGCGCCGCTGCAGCAGCTAATGCGGCGCAGCCGGGAGAATCGTCCGCCGATGACGAGACTTTCCAGTGCCCGCCCCGCTTCAACTCCGCGACCCGGTCGGGTTGCGGGAAGCTCCGCAGCCGCGACTCACGCATGCATCCCTCCGGTTCCCCTCGCGCCTCCACTTCCCCGTACACCAGCTCCAGGCGCTTGTGCGATGGAGGGCCCTCACCGGTCATGGTCGCGGCGGCGCCGAGCCGTGCTACCGCGCCCGCGGTGCGCTGTTGCGGGTGAGTCTGGTGTGCATACAGAGCGCGCTCTACCGTGTCGTCGGGGAAGAAGCGTCGAGCGCGGTCAAAGTAGCGTTCCACCGGGGAGTCCATGCCGAGCGTGTGGTCGGACCGGGCGAGCTCGGCCCACCGTCTCACCGACACCAGCGCCCTGCGGTGGTTGGGGACGGCTCGCACCCAGCAGTTCAAGTCGTCGTCGATGACGCGCGTGGCCCCGCCCCCCTGGCTTTCCACGCGGGCGGTGGAATGACGGCCCTTTACGACCCTGTTGGCCTTGCACTGATTGAGGTCATCGAACGGGCCGCGGTGGTCCGTCCGGGACATCCCGCAGGTGTGGTTGGGGTTCTCGGCGCCGCGCGGCCACGCACCTGGGGCACCTGGGCATGGCAACGGCAAGTGGCGGGCCAGTGCCGCGGTAAGGGCGATGAGCAGGGCCATGGCTATGCCTTCCCAAGCAGATAGCCGTCGATGATGGCACGCTGCAGCCACCCGGCGGTGGCTTCGTCCATGCGCGCGGCGGTGCCGGGCACCGAGAACGTGTGATCCGCCTCGGCAAAGTCCACCCGGGTGACCTTCGGGTCGTGCAAGGCAGCCTGCCACGCGGGGTCGGCCGCTGCGCGTCTCGAGAACTCCCTTGGCCGTGTAGTCCTGCCCGCTCAGGGCCAGCAGGATCGGCCCCGAAAAGGCCTGCCAGGCCTCCTGCATGCGCGTGGTGTAGTCGGCCGCCTGCGTTCGTGCGCGGGGCGAGCGGGCAGCGCGCCAGTTGGCCATGAAGCCGTGCACCGCCGAGATGGCCACGCGGCCGCTCAGCAGCTTGACCCAGAAGCCCCGGTCCAGCAGGCGCTGCCGGGTAGTGCCTGACGGTGGTGGCCGCCTGCGTCGCGGCCGTGCGCGCACCGGGGTTCAGCAGCACGAGGCCAGACCACGCGGGGGTCAGGCCGATCGTGCAGATAGAGCAGTGCGGCCGACGCGCGCCGTCGCCACAGGCCCCCACGACGCGCCGCAGGCCGGGCGTGCGCGCAGCAGCGCATCGATGGCCGCGCCGATGTCATCGCCCAGCGCTTCGAAGCTGCGCAGATCGCCGGTGCTGTCGCCCATGCCGCGAACATCGAAGCGCAGCGTGGTGACACCAAGGGCAGCCAGATGCCTGGCCGTGTGCACGAACTGGCGGTGGCTGCCCGTTCGCACCTGCGGCCCGCCCACCACGATCACCACGCCGACATCCGTGCCGGCGGCGCCGTCGTGCACCACGCCCAGCAGCGTGTCGCCGGCAGCCTCGAACGTCAGAGGCCGCTCCGATGGGAATGCGCCGGCGATCATGACGGTTGCCTGCGCGCATCCAGCGCTTGCATCGTGGCTTCGATCAGTGCGGGTGCGTCCTCGATCTCGGTCGTCTGCCAGAAGGGTGGCCCCTATGACAACCTGCGTCAGAAGGTCGATGTCGGCCGGCCACGATCGCACGGCCAGTGCCGAGCCTGGCAGCAGTTGGGCGGGTTCGCGGGCCATCACCTCGAGCCAGCGGATCACCTGGCCAGCGCGCGGCGGATGCAGTCGGGCCTGCTCCAGCCCCCGCGCGACGGCAGGGCGGCAACTCGTAGCCGGCCACGGATACCGGCCGGCAGGCTTCCAGTTCGGCACGGCGACTCGTCGGTGACGCCCTTGCCGCCACCATCGGCAAGTTCAGCGGCCAGGCGAAGTCGCAGAAACTGTTGCAGCAGCGCCTTGCCAGCGGGGGGCGGCTGCCACAGCAGGAGGTGGGGCGCCGGCGTCCGCCGCTGGGCGGCCGCGCTGGCCAGCAGGCACCCCGCGCGCAGGCCCCACAGCCACAAGGTGGCATCGGGGTGCCGGTCGAGCAGCCAGGTGCAGCCGGTCTCGATGTCGTCGAGCCAGCCGCTCCAGGATGCGTCGACGAACTCGCCGCCACTGTCGCCGCAGCCACCGAGGTCGGGGCGCAGAACGGCGAACCCGGCGTCGGCCAGCGCCCGGGCCTGGCGCGCCACCATGCGCCGGGACTTGTTCATTTCCTCCGCAAAGGCGGGCACGTGCAGCACCGCCCCGCGGCATTGGCCGGCCGGGGGTGGTACACGCAGAAGCGCCGCGGATCAGGCCCGCGGCCGACTTCGAGGAAGAAGGCTTCGAAGGGCGCCGCCACGCGCGACTAGGCCGCCACCTTGTCGGCGACGAAGTCGGCCAGCGCGCCGACGGTGGCGAACGTGCTGCCGTCGATCTCGTCGTCGTCGACGGTGATGCCGAAACGCTCTTCCAGCGCGGTGATCAGTGACACCACGGCCATGGAGTCGAGTTCGGGGATCGCGCCCAGCAGCGCCGTGTCGCGCGTGAAGGCAGAGCCGCGCCCGCCGAGGCTGAGAACGTCATCGAGTACGCGGTTGACTTCGGCGGTGATGTCCATGCCGGATCCAGTTTCCAGAAAAGACAGGAATCTAGGCAGTGGCCCTTGGCCTGCCGGCATCGAACTGGCGCACTGCCTCACGCTGCGCGACGGCCCGCCCTCGGCGCGTCGGACCCTGTGCCATCACTTTTTCGATCCTGTTCGTTCGCGGCCGCGGCCCGCCCCACGGCATGCGCGAATCGACCCTGCTGCACGAACTGGTGCACGTTGCCGCCCATAGCGACGGCAGCGCCACCGCGCTGACGAGCGCCGGCGCGCATTTCACCTACGAAGCGCTGGATGGCGCGATCCGCGCGCTGGCGGCCGGCCTGATCGAGATGGGCCTGCAGCGGGCCGAACGCGTGGGCATCTACCTGGAGAAGCGATTCGAGACCGTGGTGGCCAGCTTCGGCGTGCCGGCGGCGGGTGGCGTGTTCGTGCCGATGAATCCGCTGCTCAAGGCCGAGCAGGTGAGCTTCATCGCCCGCGACTGTGACGTGCGGGTGCTGGTGACGTCGGCGGACCGCCTGCAGACGCTGTTGCCCGTGCTGCCGGATTGCCCTGCCTTGCGGCACGTGGTGCTGGTCGATCGGCCTGCCGTGTTGCCGGATCTTCCCGGCGGTCCTGGTCTGGTGGTGTGGGCGGACCTGCTCCAGGCCCCACCCCGCCCCGGCCACCGCGTCATCGACACCGACCTGCTGGCCATCCTCTACACCAGCGGCTCCACCGGCCGCCCCAAGGGCGTGGTGCTGAGCCACCGCAACATGGTCGCCGGTGCCAAGAGCGTGGCCAGCTATCTGCAGAACGGCTCGCACGACACGCTGCTGGCGGCCCTGCCGCTGTCCTTCGACGCCGGCTTCAGCCAGCTGACCACGGCCTTCCACAGCGGCGCGCGCGTGGTGCTGCTGAACTACCTGCTGCCGCGTGACGTGCTCAAGGCGATGGCCAGGGAGAAGGTCACCGGGATCACGGCCGTGCCGCCGCTGTATATCCAGCTCTCGCAGCTGGACTGGCCGGCCGAGATTGGCGAACACCTGCGCTATTTCGCCAACACCGGCGGCCGCATGCCGCGCGAGACGCTGCAGGCGCTGCGTCAGCGCGTGCCCAAGGCCAAACCCTTCCTGATGTACGGCCTGACAGAGGCCTTCCGCAGCACCTACTTGCCGCCCGAGGAGGTGGACCGCCGCCCCGATTCGATCGGCAAGGCGATCCCCAATGCCGAGATCCTGGTGCTGCGCGAGGACGGCACCGAGTGCGGCCCCGACGAGCCGGGCGAACTGGTGCACCGCGGCGCGCTGGTCGGCCAGGGCTACTGGAACGATGCCGAGAAGACCGCCGAGCGCTACAAGCTGCTGCCGGTGGGCATCGGTGGCCGCCAGGCCGGGCAGATGCTGCCCGAGTACGCGGTGTTCTCCGGCGACACGGTGCGCAAGGACGCCGAAGGTTTCCTGTATTTCGTGGGCCGGCGCGACGAGATGATGAAGACCTCCGGGTTACCGCGTCAGCCCGACCGAGGTGGAAGAGGTGCTGTACGCCACCAGGCTGGTGGGCGAATGCGTGGCCTTCGGCGTCGACCACCCCACGCTCGGGCAGGCCATCCAGGTGATCGCCACCGCGCCCGATGGCAGCGATGCCGTCGACCTGGAGGCCCTGCTGGCACAGTGCCGCCTGCACATGCCCGCCTACATGGTGCCGCATGGCATCCACCCGAAGCGCGGCCCGCTGCCGCGCAACCCCAACGGCAAGATCGACCGCAAGCTGCTGGCCACCGAGTGGGTGGAACGGCAGGGTTGACACACCGACCGCCCTTCATGACCGATGCCCACGCCGCGCCGCCCCGCGCCACCCCCGTCCACGCCCCCATGACCCAGTTTTCCACCGCCGGTGGCGAACTGGTGGTCGGCGGCAAGCGCCTCTCGCAACTGGCGGCCCAGGTCGGCCAGACGCCGTTCTATGCCTACGACCGCGCCCTGCTGCGGGCCCGGGTGGCCGAGCTACGCGCCGCACTGCCGCGCCAGGTCAAGCTGCACTACGCGATGAAGGCCAACCCCATGCCTGCGGTCGTCGGGCTAATGGCGGGCCTGGTGGACGGCATCGACGTGGCTTCCGCCGGCGAGCTGAAGGTGGCGCTGGACGCCGGCGCCGACCCCGCTGAGATCAGCTTCGCCGGCCCGGGCAAGCGCGACGTCGAGCTGCGCCAGGCCGTGGCCGCCGGCGTGCTGGTGAACGTGGAGTCGATGCGCGAGCTGCCGGTGCTGGCCGCGGCGTCGCAGGCGCTGGGCCTGCCGGCGCGCGTGGCCTTGCGCGTCAACCCCGATTTCGAGCTCAAGGGCTCGGGCATGAAGATGGGCGGCGGACCCAAGCAGTTCGGCATCGACGTCGAGCAGGTGCCCGACGCGCTGCGCCAGATCGCGGCGCTGGGCCTGGCCTTCGAGGGCTACCACCTGTTTGCCGGCTCGCAGAACCTGAAGGCCGATTCGATCTGCGAGGCCCAGGTCAAGTCCTACGAACTGGCGCTGCGCCTGGCCGGGCATGCGCCCACGCCGGTGAAATTCCTCAACCTGGGCGGCGGTTTCGGCATTCCCTATTTTCCCGGCGAGCAGCGGCTGGACCTGGCACCCATCGGCGCCAACCTGGCGGCGCTGGTCGAGCGCGCGTCCGTGGAGATGCCGCAGGCGCACATCGTCATCGAGCTCGGCCGCTATTTCGTCGGCGAGGCCGGCGTCTACGTCACGCGCGTGGTCGACCGCAAGGTGTCGCGCGGGCAGGTCTTTCTGGTGTGTGACGGCGGTTTGAACCACCACCTGTCGGCGTCGGGCAACTTCGGCCAGGTGGTGCGCAAGAACTATCCGGTGACGATCGGCAACCGCGTCGACATGCCGCGCGAGGTGGCCTCGGCGGTGGGGCCGCTGTGCACGCCGCTGGACCTGCTGGCCGACCGCATGGAGTTGCCGCAGGCGCAGATCGGTGACCTGGTGGTGGTGTTCCAGTCGGGTGCCTATGGCGCCAGCGCCAGCCCGCAGCCGTTTCTGGGGCATCCGGCGGTGGTCGAGGTGCTGGTCTGACGCCAGCCCCCGGATCAAGGGGATGGCGTGGCTTGTGAGGAACTGGCACGCTCGCCTAGCATCCGGCATCGGGTCAAACTGGGAGAGTCCGCATGACGAAAAGGTGGTGGATTGTGTTGGGCATCGGTGTCGTCATGGCGGGCAACGCGGCGGCGCAGGCCTGTCCGTGCGCGGGCGGCAACCGGTTGAACCAGGGCCAGATCAGCTCGCTGCTGGCCGGCAACACCGTGTGTGCCGTGCTGGGCTCCGACCGCTGGCAGGAATGGCACAACGGCGCCAGCTTCTTCGAACTGGGCGAAAACTTCGCCACCCCGGATCTGGCCGGGACCTGGAGCGTCGTGGGCACCGGTTCCAACGCCACCGTCAGCTACGCCTACGCTGGGGGCAGCACCTGGGCCTACAACGTCTGCCAGGACGGCGCCAACGTTCACTTCTGCACGGCCACGGCCGGTGGCCGCAACGTGACCAACGCGACCGTGCGGGCGGGCAAGGCCAGCTGCGGTTTCTGACCGGCCTTGGCGGTCGGCGGGGTGGGTTCTGCCCCCGACCGCACGAGGTGGCGGTGTGACGCCCGCCCCGCCATCCCCACAGGGCCGCTGGCGCTGGTGGTTGGCCTATGCCGCCTTCGTCGTCTACGGCAGCCTCGTTCCCCTCGACTGGCAGCCGCTGCCGCTGGCCGAGGCCTGGCAGCGGTTTCAGGCGATCCCTTTTCTGCAACTCGGCGTCGAATCGCGCGCCGACTGGGTGGCCAACGGCGTGCTCTACGTGCCGCTGGGGGTGTTGGGCGCACGCGCGCTGGCGGGCTGGCGCATCGGCCCGGCAGCGGGGCTCATCGCCTGGCTGCTGGCGGTGGTGCTGGCCACTGCCGTCGAATTTGCGCAGCTGCAGTTTCCGCCGCGCACGGTATCGCAGAACGACCTGTATGCCGAATTCCTGGGTGCTGCGCTCGGCGTGCTGCTGGCGCCCCGGGTGCAGGGCTGGCTGGATCGCGCCGCGCAGCATTGGGGGCGTGATGCCGGGCGGCTGGCGCAGGTGCTGCTGGCCGGCTATGCGGTGGCCTATGTGCTCTATGCCTTCTTCCCCTACGACCTGCTGCTGTCGCGCAGCGAACTGGCGGGCAAGCTGGCCTCGCCGATGTGGGGCTGGCTGCTGGCCTGGCCGGAAGATGCCTCGCCGCTGCGGGTGACGCTGCACGTCATCGCCGAGGTGGCGATGACGGTGCCGATCGGGCTGGCCCTGCGCCGGTGGTCACCCGCGCGCGGGCTGCTGGCGGGCCTGCTGCTGGGGCTGGTGATCGAACTCGGCCAGCTGTTCATCGCCAGCGGCATCAGCCAGGGGATCTCGGTGGCCAGTCGCGGCCTGGGCGTGGCGATCGGTGCGGCGCTGGCCGGGCGAGGGCTGAACTTGCCCACCGTGCGGGCGGCACTGCACCGGCACCGGCGCCTGTTGCTGCTGGGCTACCTGGCGATGCTGCTGATGATCACGTACGGCCGCTTCCGCTGGGGCGGCTGGGACCGCGCCTGGCAGAACTGGCACGAACTGCAGTGGCTGCCCTTCTACTACCACTACTACACCACCGAGGCCATTGCGCTCACCAGCCTGGGTGCGACGGTGCTGATGTATGCCCCGCTGGGGGCGCTGGCCTGGGCGCGCCATGTCTCGCCCGGCGCCGCGGCGCTGGTGGCGGCGCTGCTGGCCACGCCGGTCGAGGCCTTGCGCCTCTTCATGGCCGATACGCGGCCGGATCCGACCAACGTGCTGCTGGCAGCGGCCTCGGTGTGGCTGCTGGTGCGCCTGCTGACGGCGCTGGAAGCGCAGCGCCAGCGGTCCGCGCTGCGGGCGTCGCTGCCGATGCCGGCCCGTCCGCCCCGCCCGGCCCCGGTCACCAGCGCGGCCATGGCCGGCGCGTCCGCAGCGCCTGCGCGGCTGGGACGGGGCCCAGGTGTGGCCGCGGTGGCGCGCCGCACCGGCTGGGCCTGGCTGGTGCTGCTGCCCGTCTGGGTGCTGGCTGCACTGTGGCCAGCCGGCGCCTGGGTGCTGCTGCCGCTGCTGGTGCTCGTCGCGATCGCGGTCGCCTGGCTGCCGGCGCTGGCGCTGGTCATCGTGCCGGCGGCGCTGCCGATGCTCGACCTGGCGCCGTGGACGGGCCGCTTCTTCGTGGACGAGTTCGACCTGCTGTGCGCCACCGCGCTGGCGGTCGGGCTCGCGCACACGCGGCGGGTGCCGCCCGCGGCCGGCACGGCGCGCGGCGTCTTCGCGGCCTTCGGCCTGAGCCTGGCCGTGGCGGCGCTGCTGCCGCTGGCCCAGGGCGCCAGCCTGGACCTGAACAGCTTCTCTCACCTGCACAGCCCGTACAACGGCCTGCGCATCCTGAAGGGGACACTCTGGGCCTGGCTGTTCATCACCCTTTACCAGCGCCTGGTGGCCCGCCGCGAATCGCTGGCGCACTGGCTGCCCTGGGGGCTGGTGATCGGGCTGGCGGCGGTGGTGATCGTGGTGCTGTGGGAGCGCGCGGCCTTCACCGGCTGGCTGGATTTCGGCACCGACTACCGCGTCACCGGGCCGTTCTCGGTGATGAACAAGGGCGGCGCCTACATCGAGTGTTTTCTGGCCGTCTCGATGGCCTTTCTGCTGGTGATCGGCGCCCGTCAGCGCGGGGCCGGCCTGCTGGCGGCCGGCGTGCTGATGGCGCTGGCCAGCTATGCGCTCTTCGTCACCTACTCGCGCAACGGCTACGCCGCGCTCGCGGTGGCGGCACTGGTGGTGGCGCCGCTGCTGTGGCGGCGCGACGCCGGCGGGCGGGCCAGGTCCTGGGCGGGCTTGCTGCTGCTGGCGGTGGCGCTGGCGGCCGCGGTGCCGGTGCTGACGGGCGGTTTCGCGCGCGAGCGGCTGGCCCAGATCGAGCGTGACTTCGACGTGCGCTGGCGCCACTGGCAGCTGGCGCTGGGGCTGCGCGACGACGCGACGCTGGCCACCGTCTTCGGCACCGGCCTGGGCCGCTTTCCGGAACGCCATGCCTGGCACAGCCGCGACGAGGTGCGCGCCGCCGGCTATCGCCTGGAGCCTGGCGAGGGCAACGCCTTCCTGCGCCTGGCCCCCGGGGCGACGGTCTACGTGGAGCAGATCGTCGGCGCGCCGGCCGGGCAGCAGGACCTGCAGTTGACGATCAACCTGCGCAGCCACACCGCTGCAGCCCCGGTGCTGACGTTGACGCTGTGCCGCAAGTGGCTGCTCACGTCGGCCGATTGCGAGGCGATCACCGTCGAGGGCATTGCCGCCCCCGGCGTCTGGCAGACCCAGTACGCCACCGTGCCGCCGCTGCCGGCGCCAAGCGGCTTCTGGCAGGCGGGGTTGCCGATCAAGCTGTCGCTGCACACGCCGGCGGGCCGACAGGCGGTGGACGTCGACAACGTCAGCCTGGCGACGGCGGAACGCATCGAGCTGATGCGCAATGGCTCTTTCGCGCGGCATGGACCGCTGGTTCTTCGCCACCGACGTCGATCCGCCCTGGCACATCCACAGCCTGCCGGTCGGCGTGTTGTTCGACCAGGGCTGGTTCGGTGTGATCACGGGCCTGGCGATGCTGGGGGTGGCAGGGCTCGGCGGCGCCCGTGCGCTGTCCCGGGGCAGCCTGCCCGGGGCCGCCGCCGCCGGGGGGCTGGCGGCCTTCCTCGTCTCCGCCTCGCTCAACACGCTGATCGACGAGCCGCGCTTCCTCTGGCTGTTTCTCGTGCTGGCCTGGCTGTGCGCCTTCCACGGCCGGCCGGCGCATGGGGTGCCGCCTATACTGGGCGGATCTCGTTTGTCCCCCGCGGAGCGCGCCCATGGAAGTGCTCGATGAGCCCCGCATCCAGCGTCATCGCCTGACGGTCGAGCAATACCACCGCATGGGTGAGGCCGGCGTCTTTGCGCCGGACGCAAGGGTCGAACTGATCGATGGCGAGGTGATCGACATGGCGCCGATGGGAAGCCGGCACTACGGCGCGGTCACGCGGCTGGACCATCTGCTGACAGCCGCGATCGGGCCGCGCGCCATCGTCAACGGCCAGATGCCTCTGTGTCTGGGGTCGATGTCGGAGCCCGAGCCTGACCTGTGCGTGTTGAGGCCGCGCGACGACTTCTATGCGTCGGCCTTGCCGACCGCGGCCGATGCCCTGCTGGTGATCGAGGTGTCGGACAGCACCCTGGCCTACGACGTGCGCGTCAAGTCGCGGCTGTATGCGCGCCATGGTGTGCCCGTGTGCTGGGTCTTCGACCTGCAGGCGCCGATGCTGCGCGTCTTCGCCGAACCTCGCGACGGCGACTATGCGCGGGTCGAGGAGATCGTCTCCCCGGGCCTGATGCCGATCCCCGGGCTGGACGGCGTGGCGGTCGACCTGAGCGGCGTGTTGTAGCCGCCGTCTCGGCCATGCCCGGCGGCCGCCTGGGCTTGCCGATCCCCCCTGGCAGGCTCTCCGCCTAGAATTCGCGGTTCGCCCGCGCTTGCTCCGGGCCCAGCCATCGAGGACCGAACCCGTGTTCATCTCCACCGCCTACGCCCAGACCGCCCCCGCCGCCGCCGCGGGCGGCGCCGAATCCACGCTCATGAGCCTGCTGCCGCTGGTGCTGATGTTCGTGGTGCTGTACTTCATCATGATCCGCCCGCAGATGAAGAAGCAGAAGGAACACAAGGCCATGATCGAGGCGCTGGCCAAGGGTGACGAGGTCGTCATCGCCGGTGGCGTGCTGGGCCGCGTGGCCAAGCTGGGCGACTCGTTCATCCACGTCGAGGTGGCCAACGGCGTCGAGCTGCAGGTGCAGCGGCCGTCGGTGGTGCAGGTGCTGCCCAAGGGTACGTTCGGCAAATAAGCCGGCTTCTGGCGCCGCCGGCCCGCCCGGCCTGCGGCCGCCCACCCCGCCGCCGGCGCCCCGCCGCGCGGCCGAGAAGGATCCCCCATGAACCGCTACCCCTGGTGGAAGTACGCGATGCTGGCCATCGCGCTGGTCGTCGGGCTGCTGTATACCGCGCCCAACTTCTACGGCGAGGCGCCCGCGGTGCAGGTGTCCAGCGGCAAGGCGACGATCAAGCTCGACGCGGCGGTCGCCACCCGCGTCGAGCAGGCCTTGCAGCAGGCGGGCCTGCAGCCCGACTTCGTGCAGTTCGAGGGCAACTCGATCAAGGCGCGCTTCCGCGACACCGACACGCAGATCAAGGCCAAGGATGCGATCGCCAAGGCGCTCAACCCCGACGCGGCCGACCCGGGCTACATCGTGGCGCTGAACCTGCTGTCGCGCACCCCGGCCTGGATGGCCAGCGTGCGCGCACTGCCCATGTACCTGGGGCTGGACCTGCGCGGCGGCGTGCACTTCCTGATGCAGGTCGACATGAGGTCGGCGCTGACCAAGCGCGCCGAGGCCGTCACCGGCGACATGCGCACGCTGCTGCGCGACAAGAATATCCGCCACCTGGGCATCACGCGCGACGGCAATGCGGTGGAAGTGCGCTTTCGCGACCAGGCGGCGATGGCGGCGGCGACCAACCTGCTGGCCGACAGCATCGCCGAGATGGCCTGGGCCGGCACGCAGGAAGGCGCCGACTTCAAGCTGCGCGGCACGCTCAAGCCCGAGGCCGCCTTCCGGGTGCAGGAGCAGGCGCTCAAGCAGAACATCACCACGCTGCACAACCGCGTCAACGAACTGGGCACCAGCGAGCCGGTGATCCAGCAGCAGGGCACCGACCGCGTGGTGGTGCAACTGCCCGGCGTGCAGGATACGGCGCGCGCCAAGGACATCATCGGCCGCACTGCCACGCTGGAACTGCGCATGGTCAACGAGTCGGCCGAGGCGCAGGCCGCCACGCGCGGCGCCGGCCCGGTGCCCTTCGGCAGCGAACGCTTTCTCGAGCGCAACGGCCAGCCGATCATCGTCTTCCGCCAGGTCGTGCTGACCGGCGACAACCTCACCGATGCCCAGCCCGGTTTCGACGGCCAGACGCAGGAGCCCACCGTCAACCTGACGGTCGACGCCAAGGGCGCGCGCATCATCCGCGACGTCACGCGCGAGAACGTCGGCAAGCGCATGGCCATCCTGCTGTTCGAGAAGGGCAAGGGCGAGGTGGTGACGGCGCCGGTGATCCGCAGCGAGCTCGGCGCGCGCTTCCAGATCTCGGGCCGCATGACGACGGCCGAGGCCACCGACACCGCGCTGCTGCTGCGCGCCGGCTCGCTGGCGGCGCCGATGGAGATCATCGAGGAGCGCACCATCGGCCCCAGCCTGGGTGCCGAGAATATCGCCAAGGGTTTCAACAGCGTGCTCTGGGGCCTGGTCGCGATCGCCGTCTTCATGTGCGGCTACTACCTGCTGTTCGGCGTCTTCTCGACGGTGGCGCTGGGCTTCAACCTGCTGCTGCTGGTGGCGCTGCTGTCGCTGCTGCAGGCCACGCTGACGCTGCCGGGCATCGCGGCCATCGCGCTCACGCTGGGCATGGCGATCGACGCCAACGTGCTGATCAACGAACGCGTGCGCGAGGAGTTGCGCAGCGGCGCACCGCCGCAGGCGGCCATCGCGGCGGGCTACGAGCGCGCCTGGGGCACCATCCTCGACTCCAACGTCACCACGCTGATCGCCGGCGTGGCCCTGCTGGCCTTCGGCTCGGGGCCGGTGCGCGGCTTCGCGGTGGTGCACTGCCTGGGCATCCTGACCTCGATGTTCTCGGCGGTGGTGTTCTCGCGCGGGCTGGTCAACCTCTGGTACGGGCGCCAGAAGCGGCTGAAGTCGGTGTCGATCGGGCAGGTGTGGCGCCCAGACGGCGGCAAGCAGCTGCCGGCCGCAGAGCGCTGAAGGGGATTCAGATGGAGTTCTTTCGCATCAAGCGTGACATCCCGTTCATGCGCCACGCGCTGGTGCTGAACGTCGTCTCGTTCATCACCTTCGCGCTGGCGGTGTTCTTCCTGGTCACGCGCGGGCTGCACCTGTCGATCGAATTTACCGGCGGCACGGTGCTGGAGGTGGAATATGCGCAGTCGGCCGATATCGGCCGCACGCGCGCCACCGTCGAGGCGCTGAATTTCGGCGAGGTGCAGGTGCAGAATTTCGGCACCTCGCGCGATGTGCTGGTGCGCGTGCCGATCCGCGAGAACATCAAGCAGGACGCCGTCGCCGCCACCGTCTTCGAGGCCTTGTGCAAGGCCGAGCAGGGCAGCGTCGGCACCAGGCAATACACCACGCCGCAGGGCGAGCAGGTCAGCCGGCCGGCCTGCACGAATGCCGCCGGTGCCGAGCCCGTCAAGCTCAGCCGCACCGAATTCGTCGGGCCGTCGGTGGGCTCGGAACTGGCGCGCGACGGCGCGCTGGCGCTGGCCGTGACGATCGCCGGCATCATGCTCTATCTGGCGTTCCGCTTCGAGTGGAAGTTCTCGGTCGCCGGCATCGTCGCCAACCTGCACGACGTGGTCATCATCCTGGGCTTCTTCGCCTTCTTCCAGTGGGAGTTCTCGCTGGCGGTGCTGGCGGCCATCCTGGCCGTGCTGGGCTATTCGGTGAACGAGTCGGTGGTCATCTTCGACCGCATCCGCGAGACCTTCCGCAAATTCCGCAAGCTGACCACGCCGCAGGTCATCGACCACGCCATCACCAGCACCATCAGCCGCACCGTCATCACCCACGGCAGCACGCAGATGATGGTGCTGGCGATGCTGGTCTTCGGCGGCCCCACGCTGCACTACTTCGCGGTGGCGCTGACCATCGGCATCCTGTTCGGCATCTATTCGTCGATCTTCGTCGCCGCCGGCATCGCCATGTGGCTGGGGGTCAAGCGCGAGGACCTTGTCAAGACCAGCAAGGACCACGACCCCAACGACCCCAACGCCGGGGCGGTGGTGTAGAGTCCTTTCACCGTCAGGAATTCACGAAAAGGCCAGCTTTCCCACATGGCGACCGCCGCCGGATCCTCGCACCTTGCTGCCCAGGCCCGGCGGCTGTACGTCGAGGAACTGGTGCGGAACCTGGCGCCGCTGGTGCAGTCGGCGCTGGAAGGCAGCCGCTCGCTGATCGACAAGCCCTGCGAGCACACCGTCTTCGTGCGCCGGCGCGACCTGCTGCAGGAGCTGCAGAAGGGCGCGCAGGCCTGGCACCGCGGCATGGTCAATGGCCTGCGCCATGTGCTGGCGCATGGCATCTCGGCCACGCGCCCCGGTGACCTGCCGCCGCCCGGGCGCGGTGGCGTGCTGGCGCTGGTGGACGACGACACCATCGAGCTCGAGATCGTCACCTCGCGGCTGGCGCTGGCCGTGATGGACCGCGCGTCGTGGGAATTCTCCGACCTGCGTTCGCGCGTGGCCACGCTCGAGGGCCGCACCGAGCTCGACGCCCAGGATCTGCTGCGCGCCCATGTGCTGGCGCGCATCGTCTTCGAGGCCTGGCGCGCCGCCGGCATCAGCCTGACCAGCTGGCGCGAGCTGCAGCCGGTGCTGCACGAGGAATTCGCGCACCTCGTCGAAGAGGCCTACCACGAGACCAACCGCTGGCTGGTCGATCAGCGCGTGCTGCCCGATGTCGACCTGCGGCCGTTCATCCGCCGTTCGCGCACCAACCCGCAGGCGCCGCTGGGCTGGACGTCCGGCAGCGGCGCGCCGGCGTCTTCGTCGCACTACAGTGCCGCGGCCGGTTCGGGCTTCGACCCCACCGTCAGCGGCGGCTTCGTGCGCACCGGCCATGGCGGCGTGGGCGACGAGACGCGGCTGATGACGCGCAGCGCGGCGCTGCCGCGCAGCGGCGAACACGCCGAGGCCGTGCTGCTGCGGCTGAACCGCCTGGTCGGCCGGCACCTGCCCAGCTTCGGCCATGGCGGCGGCGGGGCGGCCGTCTCGCCGGGCCTGGCGCAGGCCATCGATTCGGCGCAGACCGGCGTGCGGCGGCGTTTTTCGGTGACCACGCAGCGTGCCATGCAGGTCACCACGCCGGCCATGCTGGAGGACCTGCACCAGCGCAAGCAGGCGCTGAAGAAGGCGGCCGCCACGCCGGAAGAGCGCGCCACCATCGAGATCGTGGCGCTGCTGTTCCAGAGCATCCTCACCGAGGACCGCATCCCGGCGTCGGTGCGCGTGTGGTTTGCGCGGCTGCAGATGCCGGTGCTGCGCGTGGCGGTGTCCGAACCCGACTTCTTCGCCACCACCGACCACCCGGCGCGCCGCCTGATCGACCGCATGGGCGCCTGCGTGATGGGTTTCGACAATTCGGCCCAGGTCGGCGAGGCGCTCGAGAAGGAGATCAAGCGCATCGTGCAGGTGGTCGAGGCCTACCCCGATACCGGCCGCCGCGTCTTCCAGACCGTGCTGACCGAGTTCGAGAAGTTTCTCGAGCAGTATTTTCGCGACCAGAACGAGGCCACCAAGAAGGGCGTGTCGCTGGCGCAGCAGGTCGAGCAGCGCGAGACGCTGGCCATCCAGTACACCATCGAGCTGCGCAAGATGCTCAACGAGATGCCGGTGCAGGAGGGCGTGCGCCAGTTCCTGTTCCATGTCTGGGCCGACGTGCTGGCCACTGCCGCGGTGCGCTACGGCGCCCAGGGCGAGGTCACGCGCAAGATGAAGCGCGCCGCCGCCGACCTCATCTGGTCGGCCAGCGCCAAGGTCTCGCGCGAGGAGCGCGCCGAGGTCATCCGCCGCCTGCCGCCGCTGCTCAAGCAGCTGCGCGAGGGCATGTCGTCGGCCGGCATGGACGCCGCCCGGCAGGACGAGCAGATCCAGCAGCTGAACAATTCGCTCGCCGCGGCCTTCACCGCACGCGCGGCCGTCATCCCCGACGAGCGCCTGCGCGAGATGATGGAGCGCCTGGAGACGCTGGAAGAGCTGCTGCCCGATGCGCAGAACGTCGAGATCGACGAATCGATGGTGCTCGACCTCTCGGGCCACCAGAGCTCCGAGCTGGAGATCGTGCTCGAAGGCGGCTCGATGCCGACGCCGGCGATGGTGGCCTGGGCGCGCGAGCTGCAGGTCGGCAGCTGGTACATGCTCGACCACAAGGGCCGCAACGAACCGGTGCAGCTGGCCTGGCACGGCATGCGCAAGCAGCTGTCGCTGTTCGTCACGCCGCAGGGGCGCTGCATGCTGTTCCAGCAGCAGCGGCTGGCGTCCTATCTGCAGGCGGGCCTGCTGCTGCCGGCGCAGGACGAGGCGCTGACCGTGCGCGCCACGCGCAGCGCGCTGGCCAAGCTCGACGTCGATTCCTCGCGACTCCTGAACTGACGGCCCCTGGCCGCCAGACGGCCGGGGGCTAGGCCGGGGGCTAATGGATCAACCGGTCCTCGGGGTCGACGAACAGTTCGTCGAGGATCAGCGCATCGGGCTCTTCGCCCAGGCTCCAGAAGACCATCAGCACGATGACCTTGAGGTCGTCGAGCTCGATCGGGCAGGCGCCGACCGCGCTGGCGCGGTCGATCACCATCTCGCGCATCGCGGGCGGCAGCACGCCGGCCGATTCGAGAAAGCTGATGAAGGCAATGGAGTCGTCGCCGAGCAGTTCGCGCTCGACCTCGCTGTAGACGCGCAGGCTGTTGCCGCGCTGGGGGCTGACGCTCGAGCCGGCGCTGTGCGCCAGGCCGTCGAGCCAGCGCAGCGCTTCCTGGATTTCGTCCGACTCGAAACCGACGGCGCTGAGCTTGCGCTGCAGTTGCTGGTGGTCCGGACAGGCATCGGGGCGCCAGTAGTTCTCGTAGAGATAGACCAGCACATCGAACATGGTGCGGTCACTATACCCCAGCCCCCCGTCGCACCGGAGGGTCAGAAGCCGCACCGGGTGTGGGCCCGGGCCGGCCGCGGCAGGGGCCTGGTTCAGGCGCTGGCGCGGCGCTGGAACAGGCCGCCGGGCAGTCGCGCGACGCGGCCGTCGAGTTCCAGGTCGAGCAGCCGGGCCAGCAGTTCGGCCGTCGGCCAGCCGGTGCGCGCCTGCAGGCTGTCCAGCGTCACCGGGTCATGGCCCAGCGCCTCCAGCAGCGGGTCGGCACGCGGGTCGACGGCTGCAGACGGTGCGGCCGCGGGGGCGCTGCCCGGCCGGGCCAGCGCCAGGCCCGGCTGCCGCAATTCGTCCAGCACTTCGGCCGCGCTTTCGACCAGGCGGGCGCCGTCGCGGATGAGCGCATGGCAGCCGCGCGACTGCTCGGCGTGGATCGACCCCGGCACGGCGAAGACCTCGCGCCCGGCCTCGTTGGCCAGCCGCGCGGTGATCAGCGACCCCGATTTCAGCGCCGCCTCGACCACCACCGTGCCCAGGCTGAGGCCGGCGATGATGCGGTTGCGCTGCGGAAAATTCTCCGCCAGCGGCGGCGTGCCGGGCAGGAATTCGCTCACCAGCGCGCCCTGCCCGGCGATGCGGCGCGCCAGGTCGAGGTGGCGCCTGGGGTAGACGCGGTCGGGCCCGGTGCCGACCACCGCCACCGTCGGCGCGCCGCTGGCCAGCGCACCTTCGTGGGCGGCGGCGTCCACGCCCAGCGCCAGCCCCGACACCACGGTATAGCCGGCGGCGCCGAAGGCGTGCGCGAAGGCCTGCGCATTGTCGGCACCCTGCGGCGTGGGCTTGCGGCTGCCGACCACCGCGATCGCCGGCGTGGCCAGGTGGGTGGGGTCGCCCTGCACATACAGCAGCAGCGGCGGGTCGGGGCTTTCGAGCAGCGCGCGCGGGTAGGCGGCGTCGCCCAGGGCCAGCGCGTGGCGGGCCTCGCCGCCGTCGAGCCAGCGGCGCACGGCGTCGAGCGACGTGGCCAGGTCGGCCGGCTCGGTCAGGATCACGCCCGCCAGCTGGGCGCCGGCGACGGTGGCGAGTGCTTGCTCACTGGCATGGACAACCGCCTGCGGCGAGCCGAAGGCGGCCAGCAGGCGGCGCGCGCCCTCGCGGCCGATGCCGGGGACGAGCAGCAGGCGCAGCCAGGCCGCCAGCTCGTCGGTGTCGATCACCGAGGTGGCGTCAGGGCTGGGTGAAGCGATCGCCCACGCCCACCGGCTCCTGCACCGACAGGATCAGCGCGTAGGACACGCGGTCGAAGGCGCGGAAGACGAACAGCAGGCCATGGCGCTCGTCGGGCAGACGCATCGCGGTGCGCTGGCCATCGGTGCGGTCGACCGCTGCCGCGCCGGCGCGCCACAGCGCCAGCACATGGCCGCGCTCGATGCCGTCCCTGGCGCCACGGTTGAGCGCGACGATCTGGTTCTGGCCCGCACGCACCGCTTCGCCGTAGACCGATACGACGCGACCCTCGACCGTGCCATTGGGGCTGTGCGGCGCATAGGCCACCAGCTCGCTGGGCGGCACCGGCGACAGGCGGTCGCCGATGCCGGCTTCGAGCCGGGTGCTGCTGATGACGAAGGTGGAGGGCACCACCACCGACGATTTGCCGTCGGCCGCCGGCAGCAGGCCGCCGTCGCGCACGAATTCGGCGGTGCCGACGTAGGTGGCCTCGTAGCCCAGCACCTGGCGGGTCTCGGGGTCGACCATCGGCTTGGGCTGGCGGAAGAGGCGGAAGTCGCGCGCACCGGCGAGGTCGCCGCGCACGTATGCGGTCTCGCCGCGCGAGACGATGACGCGGTTTTCCTGCGTGGCGACGATGCGCGGCGCACGCGCCAGTTCGTCGCTGTCGAAGACCACGGCTTCGTTCAGGAAGGGCCCGATCAGGTGCAGCGGGATCGACGAGATGGCGCCGCCCGGCAGCAGTTCGGCGCGCACGCGCGGCGACAGCTTGACGGTGTTGCCGGGCACCGGGCTGGCGTCCTGCGCCACCTTCAGCATCGCGCGGCCGTCGGCCTTGACGAGCACCAGCACCTGGCCGGGGTAGATCAGGTGCGGATTGCGGATCTGGTCGAGGTTCATGCCCCACAGCTGCGGCCAGCGCCAGGGGCTCTTCAGGAACAGCTTGGAGATGTCCCACAGCGTATCGCCGCGCTGCACGGTGTGCGAATCGGGGGCGTTGGGCGCCAGGTCCGCCAGCGGCACGCCGGCCTGGGCGACCTGGTTGGCCGTGCCGCGCTGCTGCTCGGTGATGGGGAAATTGCCGCCCGCGGCCAGGGCCGGCGTCAGCCAGGGGCTGCCGAGCGCGGCCACGGCCCCCAGAGCCAGGAGGGCCCGGCCCCAGGCGCGCTGCACGCCTCGACGATCGCTTCGACTCATGTGCGGGTCTCCCGGCTGGCGCCCGCTGCGGCGCGCGAATGCCACAATCTGGGCTGGGGTCTGGAGCGTGCCGCAGCGACGAGCCGCCGCAGCATGTCCAGAATGTTCACTTGGTTTCACAGATTCTGCCCCTAAAGCATTGATATCGCAACGAAAGTGCCCCGTGTCGGCACCGGGGTGCCGGCCCCGCGCCGAGGCCCGCGTTGCGCACCGCCCACAACTGTTTCCCGGTGTTGCCGCCTGCCGCGGCGCCAGCCGACCGACCCCATGGCCCGCCTGACCATCCTGCGTTATCCCGACCCGCGTCTGCACACCGTGGCCAGATCGGTCGCCGCGGTCGACGACCGCATCCGCCGCCTCGCCGACGACATGCTCGAGACCATGTATGCCGCCGAGGGCGTGGGCCTGGCGGCGACCCAGGTCGACGTGCACGAGCGCCTGATCGTGATGGACACGTCCGACACGCGCGACCACCCCATCGTGCTGATCAACCCCGAGATCACCTGGCGCAGCGACGAGATGAAGGTCGTCGAGGAAGGCTGCCTGTCGGTGCCGACCATCTACGACAAGGTCGAGCGCCATGCCAGCGTCAAGGTGCAGGCGCTGGGCCGGGATGGCGAGACCTTCGAGATGCATGCCGAGGGCCTGGCCGCGGTGTGTGTGCAGCACGAGATGGACCACCTGCGCGGCAAGGTCTTCGTCGAATACCTCAGCGCCCTCAAGCGCGACCGCATCCGCACCAAGATGATCAAGAAGACGCGCGACGAGCAGCGCGATGCCTGATCCGCTGCGCATCGGCTTTGCCGGCACGCCGGAATTCGCGCGCGTCGCGCTCGCCGCGCTGGCCGATGCCGGCCACGCCATCCCGCTGGTGCTGACGCAGCCCGACCGCCCGGCCGGGCGCGGGCTGAAGCTGCAGGCCTCGCCGGTGAAGCAGGAAGCGCTCGCGCGCGGGCTTGCCGTGATGCAGCCGCGCAGCCTGAAGCTCGACGGCAAATATCCCGACGATGCCGCTGCCGCGCAGGCGGCGCTTTCCGCGGCGCGGCTGGACCTGCTGGTGGTCGCCGCTTACGGCCTGATCCTGCCGGCGTGGACCTTGAGCTGTGCCGCCCATGGCGCGCTCAACATCCACGGTTCGCTGCTGCCGCGCTGGCGCGGCGCGGCGCCGATCCAGCGCGCCATCGAGGCCGGCGACGCCGAGACCGGCATCACGCTGATGCAGATGGACACCGGGCTGGATACCGGGCCGATGCTGCTGGCGCGCGCGCTGACCCTCGGTGCCGATGACACCGCCGCCAGCCTGCACGACCGCCTGGCCGCGCTGGGCGCGCAACTCATCGTCGACGGCGTGCCGGCGTGGGTGAGTGGTCGCTTGCCGGCCAGACCTCAGCCGGTGGAGGGTGTCACCTACGCGCACAAGATCGACAAGGCCGAAGCGGCGATCGACTGGCGGCAGCCGGCGGCGGCGATCGAGCGCCGCGTGCGCGCCTTCGACCCCTTCCCCGGCGCCAGTTTCGGGCTGGACGGCGAGACGGTAAAGCTCTGGCGCGCGCGCCTGGCGCCGCCGGCAGCGCCGGCCGGTGCGCCCGGCAGCTGCCTGGCCGCGGGCGAGGGCACGCTGCGTGTGGCTTGCGGGGAGGGTGCGCTGGACCTGCTGGAGCTGCAGCGCACCGGCGGCCGGCGCGTGGCCGTGGCCGATTTTCTGCGCGGTCATCCGGTGGCGCCGGGCACGATCCTGGGCAGCGCCAAGGCCTGAACCGGCTGAACCGCTCAGGGCCGCGCCCGACGCGTGGCCTCAAGTCGACGTCGGCACCCGCCGATAACGGGTTCAGCCCCGTCGCCCAACCCATGCGTGCCATCCTGACCTTCGCCAGCCTGCTGCTGCTTGCCCCGTTGGGCGGCTGCGACCTGCTGGGCATCGAGACGGGCACCGTGGTGGCGGCCAAGCGCGAGGCCGAGGGCAAGGCCATCGGCGGCGCCTGCCGCCATGCCGGCCGCGCGATCGAGGACTGCTACACCCTCAACCGCAAGGCCGACAAGGGCGCCGTCTTCGCCGGCTGGCGCGAGATGAACGACTACATGCGCGAGAACCAGCTGCAGGAAGTGCCCCCCGCGCTGCAGCCGCCCGGCGCGTCGGCGGCGGCTGCTTCCGCCGCAGGCGCCGACGAGGAGGCCGAACCCGCGCCCAGGTCGGCCAAGTCGGCCAGGTCGACCAACACGACCAAGGCCAAGGGTACGTGACCCAGGCGGCGCCCGGCCGCCCGATGGCACGACCCGCGGCGCCGCTGCCGGCGGCGGGCATGGGGGCCTTGCCGTCGCTACGGCCGATGCCGGGCTGGCAGGGCCTGCGAGACAATCGGCGTCAGTTGCGGCTTCCTCCACTGCCTGCGGTTCCCACCATGAAGATCCTTCGCTTCACCGACCTCATCGCGCAAGGCCAGGTCAAGGCCCGGCGCGTCTTCATCCGCGCCGACCTCAACGTGCCGCAGGACGACGCCGGCCGCATCACCGAGGACACGCGCATCCGCGCCAGCGTGCCCTGCATCCAGATGGCGCTGGACGCCGGCGCCGCGGTGATGGTCACCAGCCACCTCGGCCGCCCGACCGAAGGCGAATTCAAGCCCGAGGACTCGCTCGCCCCGGTGGCGGCGCGGCTGTCCGAGCTGCTCGGCCGCCCGGTGCCGCTGGTGGCCGACTGGGTCGACGGCGTGGACGTGCAGCCCGGCCAGGTGGTGCTGCTGGAAAACTGCCGCGTCAACAAGGGCGAGAAGAAGAACAGCGAGGAACTGGCCCGAAGGATGGCGCGGCTGTGCGACATCTACGTCAACGACGCCTTCGGCACCGCGCACCGCGCCGAGGGCACGACCTACGGCATCGCGCAGTTTGCGCCCGTGGCCTGCGCCGGCCCGCTGCTGTCGGCCGAGATCGACGCCATCACGAAGGCGCTGGCCAGCCCGAAGCGGCCGCTGGTGGCCATCGTCGCCGGCTCCAAGGTCAGCACCAAGCTGACCATCCTGCAAAGCCTGGCCAGCAAGGTCGACGGCCTGGTGGTGGGCGGCGGCATCGCCAATACCTTCCTGCTGGCCGCGGGGCTGAAGATCGGCAAGAGCCTGGCCGAGCCCGACCTGGTGGGCGAGGCCAGGGCGGTGATCGAGGCCATGAAGGCACGCGGCGCCGCGGTGCCCATCCCCGTGGACGTGGTGTGCGCCAAGGCCTTTGCCGCCGATGCCGCGGCCACCGTGAAGGCCGCCACCGAGGTGGCCGACGACGACCTGATCCTCGACATCGGCCCGCAGACGGCGCAGATGCTGGCCGACCAGTTGCTGGCCGCCGGCACCATCGTCTGGAACGGACCGGTCGGCGTGTTCGAGTTCGACGCCTTCGCCCAGGGCACCGAAACCATCGCGCGCGCGATCGCCCGCAGCCCCGCGTTCAGCATCGCCGGCGGCGGCGATACGCTGGCGGCGATCGCCAAATACGGCATCGAGGGCGATATCGGCTACATCAGCACCGGCGGCGGCGCCTTCCTGGAAGTGCTGGAAGGCAAGACGTTGCCGGCGCTCGAGATTCTGAGTCGGCGCGCAGCGGGCTGACTGCTCGGCCCGCTGCGGCTGACGAAGGCCTGGCCGCGTCTCGCGCGGCCAGGCTGATGAGGCGCGCAGCGGGCTGATCTTCACAAGCGCTGATTGCCCGCGCCGCGGTCAACGCTGAAGGCTGCCCCGCCGCGCTGGCGGGTGCCCGGTTCGGGTGTAAGTTCTGGGCTCTGCAGCCAGAACGAGGAGACACCATGCAGCCCAAGCTGTCGGCCGCCGAACAGGCCCTGAGCGACGCCGCGCTGGAATACCACCGCGCCCCCACGCGCGGCAAGATCTCGGTCACGCCGACCAAGCCGCTGTCCAACCAGCGAGACCTGTCGCTGGCCTATTCGCCCGGCGTGGCCTATGCCTGCCTGGCGATCGAGCAGGATCCGTCGCTGGCGGCCGAATACACCAGCCGCGGCAACCTGGTGGGCGTGATCACCAACGGCACCGCGGTGCTGGGCCTGGGCGACATCGGCCCGCTGGCCGGCAAGCCGGTGATGGAAGGCAAGGGCTGCCTGTTCAAGAAATTTGCCGGCATCGACGTCTTCGACATCGAGCTCGCCGAGCGCGACCCCGACAAGCTGGTCGACATCGTCGCCGCGCTCGAGCCGACGCTGGGCGGCGTCAACCTCGAGGACATCAAGGCGCCCGAATGCTTCTACATCGAGAAGAAGCTGCGCGAGCGCATGAACATCCCCGTCTTCCACGACGACCAGCATGGCACCGCGATCATCAGCGCCGCGGCGCTGCTCAACGGGCTGGAACTGGTGGGCAAGGACATCGGCAGCGTCAAGCTGGCGGTATCGGGCGCCGGCGCGGCGGCCATCGCCTGCCTGGACGTGATGGTCGGCCTGGGGGTGAAGAAGGAAAATATCTTCGTCGTCGACAGCAAGGGCGTGGTGCGCGAAGGACGCGAGGACTTCGCCCGCCTCGACGAGAGCAAGCTGCGCTACTGCCAGCGCACCGATGCGAAGTCGCTCGCCGACGTGGTGGCCGGCGCCGACGTCTTCCTGGGCTGCAGCGCGCCCGGCGTGATGTCGGCCGCGATGGTGGTCAGCATGGCCGAGCGGCCCATCATCCTGGCGCTGGCCAACCCCGAGCCCGAGATCCGGCCCGAACTGGCCAGGGCCGCGCGGCCCGACTGCATCATCGCCACCGGGCGCAGCGACTATCCGAACCAGGTCAACAACGTCCTGTGCTTCCCCTACATCTTCCGCGGCGCGCTGGACTGCGGTGCGACCAAGATCACCGAGGCGATGAAGCTGGCCTGCGTGCGCCAGATCGCCGACCTGGCCAAGGCCGAGACCAGTGACGAGGTGGCCGCCGCCTATGCCGGGCAGGAGCTCAAATTCGGCCCCGACTACCTCATCCCCAAGCCCTTCGATGCGCGGTTGATCCTGCGCATCGCGCCCGCGGTGGCGCGTGCCGCGGCCGAATCCGGCGTGGCCACGCGGCCGATTGCCGATTTCGACGCCTATCGCGAATCGCTGACGCGCTTCGTCTACCAGACGGGCATGGTGATGCGCCCGGTCTTTGCCGCCGCCAAGGCGCAGGTGGCGAAGCAGGCCGCGCGCGTCGTCTATGCCGAGGGCGAAGACGAGCGCGTGCTGCGCGCCGTGCAGGTGGTGCTGGACGAGGGCCTGGCCAAGCCCATCCTGGTCGGCCGGCCCGAGGTGGTGAAGATGCGCATCGAGCGCGCCGGCCTGCGGCTGGCGGCCGGGCGCGACTTCGAGCTCGTCGACCCCGAGCACGACGCGCGCTTTCGCGACTACTGGGAAACCTACCGCCACCTGATGGCGCGCGAGGGCGTGACGCCCGAGGTCGCCAAGGCCGCGGTGCGGCGGTCGAATACGCTGATCTCGGCCATCATGCTGCGCCGCGGCGAGGCCGACGCGATGATCTGCGGCCTGGTCGGCCGCTACGAGCAGCACCTGGATCACGTGCGCACCGTCATCGGCCGCCGCAGCGGGGTGCGCACGATGGCGGCGATGAACGCCATCATGCTGCCCGACCACACGCTGTTCATCACCGATACCTTCGTCAACGAGGAGCCCGATGCCGAGGAGCTGGCCGATATCGCGCTGATGGCCGCCGCCGAGGTGCGCCGCTTCGGCGTGCCGCCCAAGGTGGCCTTCCTGTCGCACTCGATGTTCGGCTCGTCCGGCCGCGCATCGGCACGGCGCATGCGCCAGGCTCAAGCGCTGTTCAAGGAGCGCGCGCCGTCCGACATCGAATGCGACGGCGAGATGCAGGGCGACGCCGCGCTGTCCGACGGCATCCGCCGCGGCTTTCTGCCCGAGACCACGCTGTCGGGCAGCGCCAACCTGCTGGTGCTGCCCAACCTGGACGCCGCCAACATCCTCTTCAACGTGCTCAAGATGACCGGCGGCCATGGCGTCACGGTGGGCCCGGTGCTGCTGGGCGCGGCGATGCCGGCGCATATCCTCACGCCGTCGGCGACGGTGCGGCGGGTGGTCAACATGACGGCGGTGGCGGTGGCCGACGCCAAGGACGCCGAGCTGCCGCGCGCGCCCTGACCGCGTCGCCGCCGTGCCGTCGCCGCGCCGGAACCGCCAGCGACACAGGCGGCGCCCATAATCGCGCCGCTCCGACGTCGCGAGCCGCCTCGCCCTGAAAGCCCGACCCATGCCGCGTGCCACCAAGATCGTCGCCACCCTCGGCCCCTCGTCCAGCGACCCGGACGTGCTCGAGCGCCTGATGGTGGCCGGCGTCGACGTGGTGCGGCTGAATTTCAGCCATGGCACGGCCGAGGACCACATCGCCCGCGCCAGCCTCGTGCGCGCCACCGCCGACAAGGTCGGCAAGACGGTGGCGCTGATGGCCGACCTGCAGGGCCCCAAGATCCGCGTCGGCAAATTCGCCGGCGGCAAGGTGCAGCTGGTCAATGGGCAGCCCTTCATCCTCGACGCCCAGCGCAGCGAACCCGGTGACGCCGGCATCGTCGGCCTGGACTACAAGGAGCTGCCGCGCGACGTGCGGCCCGGCGATACGCTGCTGCTCAACGACGGCCTCATCGTGCTGACGGTGGACACGGTGCGCGGCGAGCAGGTGCACACCGTCGTCAAGGTCGGCGGCGAGCTGTCCAACAACAAGGGCATCAACAAGCAGGGCGGCGGGCTGACCGCACCGGCGCTGACCGCCAAGGACATGGAGGACATCAAGACCGCGATGGCCTTCCAGGCCGAATTCGTGGCGGTGAGCTTCCCCAAGAGCGCCACCGACATGGAGATGGCCCGCCAGCTGGCCAACGTGGCCGGCGAGCCCTGGCGCCACAAGCCGGCGATGATCGCCAAGATCGAGCGCAGCGAGGCCATTCCGCAGCTCGAGGCGATCCTCAAGGCCAGCGACGGCATCATGGTGGCGCGCGGCGACCTGGCGGTGGAGGTGGGCAACGCCGCCGTGCCGGCGCTGCAAAAGCGCATGATCCGCATGGCGCGCGAGCTCGACAAGGTGGCCATCACCGCCACGCAGATGATGGAGAGCATGATCCTGGCGCCGGTGCCCACGCGCGCCGAGGTGTCCGACGTGGCCAATGCGGTGCTGGACGGCACCGACGCCGTGATGCTCAGCGCCGAGACCGCGGCCGGCAAATTCCCGGTCGAGACGGTCGAGCACATGGCGTTGATCGCGCTGGAGGCCGAGCGCGCCGACGACTTCTCGATCGAGACCGACTTCGCCAACAAGCGCTTCGGCCGCATCGACCAGAGCATCGCGATGGGTGCCCTCTTCACCGCCCACCACCTGGGCTGCAAGGCCATCATCGCGCTCACCGAATCGGGGTCGACCGCGCTGTGGATGAGCCGCCACAACATCAAGGTGCCGATCTTCGGGCTGACCTCGCAGGTGGTGAGCCAGCGCAAGATGGCGCTCTATCGCAACGTGCGGCCGATGCTGATGGGCAAGGAAAGCGACCGCGACACCGCGCTGCGGCAGGCCGAGCAGCTGCTGGTGGCGCGCGGCGCGCTCAAGCCCGGCGACACCTATGCCATCACCTGCGGCGAGCCGATGGGCTACCCGGGTGGCACCAACATGCTCAAAGTCTGTCGCGTGGATTGATCCCCAGGAGCCTCCGATGACGGTACCGAACTACATCCGCTGGTTTCGCGAACTCGCGCTGACCGACCTGCCGCTGGTCGGCGGCAAGAATGCCTCGCTGGGCGAGATGTTCCAGCAGCTGCAGCCGCTGGGCGTGCGCATCCCCGACGGCTTTGCCGTCACTGCGGTGGCCTACCGCGACGCGCTCGACGCGGCCGGCGCCTGGCCCGAGCTGCACCGCCTGCTGGACGGGCTGGACAAGACCGACGTCGGCAGCCTGGCACGCGCCGCCGCCCGCGCGCGCGAGATCGTCTACGCCGCGCCGATGCCGGCCGCGGTGGAGCAGCAGCTGCGCCAGGCCTGGCGCGCGCTGCAGGCGCAGGTCGGCCCCGACCTCAGCGTGGCCGTGCGCAGCAGCGCCACCGCCGAGGACCTGCCCACCGCCAGCTTTGCCGGCCAGCACGACACCTACCTCAACGTGCAGGGCGAGGAGATGCTGATCGACGCCGTCAAGCGCTGCCAGGCCAGCCTGTTCACCGACCGCGCCATCAGCTACCGCACCGACCAGGGCTTCGACCATTTCAAGGTCAGCCTGTCGGTGGCCGTGATGCAGATGGTGCGCAGCGACCTGGCCAGCAGCGGCGTCATGTTCACCATCGACACCGAATCCGGCCACCCCGACTTCGTCTTCATCACCGGCGCCTGGGGCCTGGGCGAGAACGTGGTGCAGGGCGCCGTCGACCCCGACGAGTTCTATGTCCACAAGCCGACCTTCCGCCAGGGTCACCGCGCGGTGCTGCGCCGCACGCTGGGCGAGAAGCAGATCCGCATGGTCTATGCGCCCGGCCGCACGCGCGAGCCGGTGGTCAACCGCCCCACGCCCAAGGCCGACCGCGCTCGGTTCTGCCTGAGCGACGCCGACGTGCTGGAACTGGCCGATGCGGCGATCAAGATCGAGGACCACTACAGCCGCGGTGCCGGCGAGCACCGGCCGATGGACATCGAATGGGCCAAGGACGGCCCCGACGGCCCGCTGTACATCGTGCAGGCGCGGCCCGAGACGGCCGCCTCGCGCCGCTCGGCCACGCTGCTGGAGGAGTTCGTGCTCGAGGGCCAGGGCCCGGTGAGGGCCACCGGCCGCGCCGTGGGCGCGCGCATCGCCAGCGGGCCGGTGCGGCTGGTGACCGACGCCCGCCACCTGCACGACTTCAAGCCCGGCGAGGTGCTGGTGGCCGATACCACCACGCCCGACTGGGAGCCGGTGATGAAGACCGCCGCCGCCATCGTCACCAACCGCGGCGGCCGCACCTGCCATGCGGCAATCGTCGCGCGCGAGCTCGGCATTCCGGCGGTGGTGGGCGCCGAAGGCGCGACCGAGCGGCTGGCCAGCGGCCAGACGGTGACCGTGAGCTGTGCCGAAGGCGCGGTGGGCAAGGTCTACGACGGTGCGCTGGCCTTCCGGCGCGACGTCACCGACGTCAGCGGCATCACGCGGCCGAAGACGCAGGTCATGGTCAACCTCGGCAACCCCGAACTGGCCTTTCAGACCGCGCTCATGCCCTGCGACGGCGTGGGCCTGGCGCGCATGGAATTCATCATCAACGAGCACATCAAGGTGCACCCGATGGCGGTGCTGCACCCCGAGCGCATCGTCGACGCCGCGGTGCGCGCGCAGGTGCAGGCGCTGTGGAGCGGCTACCCGGATGGCGCCAGCTATTTTGTCGAGCGCCTGGCCGAAGGCGTGGGCACCATCGCCGCCGCCTTCTGGCCGCGGCCCGTGATCGTGCGGCTGTCGGACTTCAAGAGCAACGAATATGCGGCGCTGCTGGGTGGCCGCGACTTCGAGCCGCACGAAGAGAACCCGATGATCGGCTTCCGCGGCGCCGGTCGCTACATCCACCCGGCCTATGCCGAGGCCTTCGCGCTGGAATGCCGCGCGATGAAGCGCGTGCGCGACGGCATGGGCCTGACCAACCTGAAGCTGATGGTGCCCTTCTGCCGCCGGCTGGACGAGGCACGCGGCGTGCTGGCCGCGCTGGCCGCGCACGGCCTGGTGCGCGGCGAGGGACCGGAAGGAAGTGGGCTCGAGGTCTACGTGATGTGCGAGATCCCGAACAACGTGCTGCTGATCGACGAATTCAGCGCGCTCTTCGACGGCTTCTCGATCGGCAGCAACGACCTCACGCAGCTGACGCTGGGCGTCGACCGCGACAGCGCCATCGTCGCCGAGAGCTTCGACGAGCGCGACCCGGGCATGCTGAAGATGCTGAAACTGGCGGTCGAGGGCGCGCGGCGCAACCACCGCCACAGCGGCATCTGCGGCCAGGCGCCGTCGGACCACATCGAGATCGCGCGCTACCTGGTCGAGCTGGGCATCGACAGCATCAGCCTGACACCCGACCGCGTGCTGCGCACCATGCAGGCGGTGGCCGAGATCGAGGCGCGCCGGGGCTGAGCCCCAAGCCCCGTCAGCCGCCGCGCACCGCGTCGATCATCGCCGTGACGCGCGGCACCGCGCCCACCGGCACCATCTGCAGCGCCGGGTGGCCGTGTGCGGCGACGCGGAACAGTTCGTCGGCAAAGCCGTGGCCGATCTCGCCGATGCCGGTGAAGTCGAGTTCGGCGCGGCGAAAGCGCTGCAAGCGCGCCGCCACGCGGCGGGCCAGTGCGCGCGAGTCCAGCGCGCCACCGTCACCATCGGCCAGCAGCCGCAGCGGCACCACCGTGCGGTCGAAGCCGTAGCCGTCGCCGTCCAGGCTGTGGGCGCGCAGCACGGCGTCCAGCGTGCGCGGGGTGTCGAGCGCGATCGCCAGGTAGACCGATGTGCCCTGGCGCGCCAGCGGCCGGCTCTTGAACCAGCCGCGATGGTCCCAGCCGCGGTACTGGAAGGCGCTGGCGTTGGCGTGCAGGTCGAAGACGTCGGCCAGGCGGGAGCTGAAGAAGAGGCCGCGGCCGGTGTGGCGGTCGGGCTGGCTGGTGAGCTTGCCCTTGCTGAGTTCGAGCATGGCCAGCGTCGGATCGGCGATGGCGTGGGCGTCGGCGATGCGCTCGAACAGGCCGCAGCCGTCGTCCGACACCAGCAGCTGCAACTGCAGCGGCGTCTGCCGCATCGACACCGTGACCTGCGTGCCGCCGCTGTGGTCGACGGCGTTGTTGAGCAGCTCGGTGAAGGCATGCCGTGCCATGCGCGCGACTTCGGGCGGCAGCATGAAGTGGGGCGCGAAATCGCGCGACCAGGGCAGGTCCTCCTGCAGGCCGGCCAGCGCATAGCGCTGCACCACCTGCCGCAGCGCGCCCGGGCGCCAGACGCCCCCGCGCATCCGGCCCTTGCCGGGTGTGCCTTCGAACACCAGCCATTGCGCGGCCTGCAGCCGGCGCAGCAAGGTCAGCGCCGCGCGGCGGCCGATGCCCAGGCGCTCCATCACGCGCGCCGGCAGTTGCGCCCCGGCCTCGACAGCGGCAGCGGTGATCCATGGCGTGACGGCGGCAAGGTCGCGGCGGTTCATCGGCAGTCCTTCGGCGGCGGGCGACGCTGCCCCCAGGCGGTGCAGTGTCGGCAAGCGGCCGCCGCGCTTCAGCGCGAAAAGCGAGGTGAAATCAGGTCAGATCGCGCCGCCTGCGCAATCCTAGAATGTCGGCAGTTCGAATCGGGCGTCGCCGCCGAGGCCGCGCCCGGGCCCTGCGCCCTTCCAGCCACTTCCGGAGACTCTCCATGCCCCTCGTTTCGATGCGCCAGTTGCTCGACCATGCTGCCGAAAACGGCTATGGCATTCCGGCCTTCAACGTCAACAACCTGGAGCAGGTGCAGGCCGTGATGCAGGCGGCCGCCGAAGTCGGCGCGCCGGTCATCCTGCAGGCCAGCGCCGGCGCGCGCAAATATGCCGGCGAGGCCTTCATCAAGCACCTGATCCAGGCGGCGGTGGAGGCCTGGCCGCAGACCCCGCTGGTGATGCACCAGGACCACGGCCAGAGCCCCGACGTGTGCCGGGGCGCCATCGACCTGGGCTTCAGCTCGGTGATGATGGACGGCAGCCTGCAGGCCGACGGCAAGACCATCGCCAGCTACGACTACAACGTCGACGTGACGAAGAAGGTGGTCGACATGGCGCACCAGCTGGGCGTCACCGTCGAGGGCGAGCTGGGCTGCCTGGGCAGCCTGGAAACGATGAAGGGCGACAAGGAGGACGGCCACGGCACCGACGCGACGATGACGCGCGAACAGCTGCTGACCGACCCCGAGCAGGCCGCCGACTTCGTGCGCCGCACGCAGCTCGACGCGCTGGCGATCGCCATCGGCACCAGCCACGGCGCCTACAAGTTCACCCGCAAGCCCACCGGCGACATCCTGGCGATCGACCGCATCAAGGAGATCAACCGCCGCATCCCCAACACCCACCTGGTGATGCACGGCAGTTCCAGCGTGCCGCAGGACCTGCTGGAGGTCATCCGCCAGTACGGCGGCAAGATGAAGGAGACCTACGGCGTGCCGGTGGAGGAGATCCAGCACGCCATCAAGTTCGGCGTGCGCAAGATCAACATCGACACCGACATCCGCCTGGCGATGACCGGCGCGGTGCGCAAGTTCCTGGCCGAGAACCCCGAGAAGTTCGATGCCCGCGAATGGCTCAAGCCGGCGCGCGAGGCAGCCTACAAGATCTGCAGGCAGCGTTATCTGGAATTCGGTTGCGAGGGCCAGGCGCCCAAGATCAAGCCGCGGACGCTGGGCGAGGTGGCCGCGAGCTACACCCGCGGGGAACTGGCCCAGGTCGTCAACTGACCGAAGGCCAGGCGCGGCCGCAAGGCTGCAGCCCGAAACGACGAAGCCGCGGCCGGTCGGGTGACCGGAACCGCGGCTCGTTCGTTCTGCAAGCCGCCGCCTGGCGGCTTGCGGTCACTTGAGGTGGCCGCTGATCAGCTTGGTCATCTCGAACATCGAGACCTGCGCCTTCTTGAAGATCTCCTTCAGCTTGGCGTCGGCGTTGATCATCGTCTTCTTCGCGCTGTCCTGCAGGCCGTTCTTCTTGATGTACTCCCACACCTTCTTGGTGACCTCGGTGCGCGGCAGGGGCTTGTCACCGATGATCGACGCCAGAGCCGCGCTCGGCGTCAAGGCCTTCATGAAGGCGGCGTTGGGGGTGCGCTTCTTGGCGGGGGCGGCTTTCTTGGTGGGAAGCTTAGGAGCAGCAGCCTTCTTCGCCGGAGCAGCCTTTTTCGCTGGAGCTGCCTTTTTTGCCGGTGCAGCCGCCTTCTTTGCCGGCGCTGCCTTCTTGGCGGGCGCCTTCTTCGCAGTTGCCATTTCGTTGCTCCATCAGAGTTGGTGTGAGTCTGCGCCGCCTCTGGGTGCTCTCTGGCACAGGCCTAGGCTAACGCCGGCGAGGATAGTAATGCGTGCTGTACTTAGTGAGAAGTGCGGTGGACCGCACCTACCACCTCTTCAGGCCCGCTATCTCCCCAAACGGTGACGTGCGCGAGTCTGGGAGCGGCCTTTCTGTTCAAGTCGTGTACGCGGACTTGGACACTGCAGTGCTCTACACCCGCTTTGACCTCGTACCGAAGAAGCGGTACCTGATGAGCTTTGAAGAGCTACTCGTTGGACACCCGCATGCGCTGCGATACTTCATGCGCAGGGCTCAATGGCTCGCGTTACGGCCAACCCTGCAGGGAGCTTCAGGTGACGACAAGCGCGCTAGCGATGCTGAGAGCTTCGGTCGTTGCAGCAACAAGCCCGGGCTCGAAGGCTGAGGCGCTTGCTAGGGTCGGCGTTTGCCTCGCTCAGTTAGGGCGGTTCGAAGAGGCTCGCGATATCCTGCTTGAGCTGAGGAAAGAGTATTCGACAGGCCATTTCCCGCGCGTATTGATTCGCATAATGATTTTTGAGGGAATTATTTCATATTATGAGAATCTAGTTAACTCTTCGGATCGGTTGCGTCGCGCTCATATATTATCGAAGGTTGGCGGAATAACTGATCTGCAAGCAGAGTCATCGGTGTGGATGGCTCACTTTGCATTCAACTTTGAGAATTATTCTGAATTCGGATTATCACTTTCCGACGCTATAAATAAATTTGAAATTCTTGATGATTCTTTTCGCGCAAGAACTTGTTTACTCGTTGCGGATGCGCTTCAATATCTGGCCAATCGTTCCGCGGCCAGCGATTGGTATATTCTTGCAAGAATACTGTGCCGACGAGCGCATGATCACGGCCTGATGACCGCAATCGAATATAACCGATTAGGTATTGGATTATCGCGAATTCGAGTTGATCGTGCGCTTGGTCGCGTTGATAATAGTTCAGATCATCGTGATTGGTTGGCAGAGCTTGGATCAGTGAAGCGACTGCATGTCGGTTTTGATGCCCGCGCGCTTGCAGAGTTACTTGAACTCTGCGATGCGTATACACATGAAATCAGCGGAGATTATTCGAGCGCGTGTACAGTCCTTGAGCGGATTCGAGATTCTGGTTCAGCAGCGCGTTGCGGTGTGAGTGACTGTCTTTTGACGCTGGAGATTAAATGGTGCAGAGTTAAGAATTCTGGTGTTTCATCGTCGAATGAATATTTGGGAGTAGATATTTCTGATATTGAATCTCTAACGCAAAATGATCGATTAATCGCTTTGATGATGATAAAAGATGCATTCGGTGATGCGCGTTCAACTTTGGATGCTGATTGGTACACACATCTGATTGACGAGGCCATGAGGCATTTTGATCAAACTGTGTCGGATATGTCTGCAGCGATTGAGGTTGCCCAGAAATCATATTCAATTATTCACTCACTTGTGATGAATAAATAGGAAGATATTAATGAACCAAGCGGGTCTTCTTGTTTTGTAAAATCGCTGCCATTTGTTGCTGAATTCAAACTTCGAAATGACGCACTCCGCCGTTGTTGCCATCATCATGGGCTCCTCCAGCGATTGGGAAACACTTTCCCACGCGGCGGCAATTCTCGACGAGTTTCAAGTGCCTTACGAGCGTCGCGTGGTCTCGGCCCACCGCATGCCGGACGATATGTTTGCCTTTGCGGAATCGGCGTCGGATCGGGGTTTGAGGGCGATCATCGCCGGCGCCGGCGGCGCGGCCCATCTGCCCGGCATGGTGGCGGCCAAGACCACGGTGCCGGTATTGGGTGTGCCGGTGGCAAGCCGGTTTTTGCAGGGGCTGGATTCGCTGTATTCCATCGTGCAGATGCCCAAGGGCGTTCCGGTGGCCACCTTTGCGATCGGGCCCGCCGGCGCGGCCAATGCGGCGCTGTTTGCGGTGGCCATGCTGGCCCTCGACGATGACGCGCTCAGACAGCGGCTCGATGCCTTCCGCGCGCGCCAGACCGAGGCGGCGCGTGCCATGACGCAGGACCTGAAATGACCGCCGCCGATGCCGGCCGTGTGCCCGTCGATGCTCGGCTGCGTGCCCGCACCGTGGGCGTGCTGGGCGGTGGACAGCTCGGCCGCATGCTCGTGCACGCGGCCCAGGGCATGGGTTTTCGGGCCGTCGTGCTCGACCCCGACGCACAAAGCCCGGCCGGACAGGCGGCCGACCAACTGTTGCGTGGAGCCTACGATGACCCCGCCGCGCTGGCCGAACTGGCCCGGCAGTGCGCCGCGGTGACGACCGAATTCGAGAATGTCCCGGCGGCGTCGCTGCAGGCGCTGGCCGGTTCGGTGCGCGTATCGCCGGGTGCCGACGCGGTGCGCATCTGCCAGCACCGGGCGCTGGAGAAGGCCCATTTCGTCGCCAGCGGGGTGCCTTGCGCACCGCATGCGCGCATCGAGTCCGATGCCGACCTGGCGGCGGTGGACGATGCGCTGCTGCCCGGCGTGCTCAAGACCTCGCAGCTGGGCTACGACGGCAAGGGGCAGTGCCGCGTGTCCACGCGGGGCGAGCTGGCCGCGGCCTGGCAGACGACCCTGCGGCGCCAGCCCTGCGTGCTCGAGGCCCTGGTGCCCATCCACCGCGAACTGAGCGTGGTGGTGGCCCGTGCGGCCGACGGTGCGATGGTGCACCTGCCGGTGCAGCAGAACCTGCACCGCGACGGCATCCTCGCCGTCACCCAGGTGCCGGCGCCCGATGTCGATGTTGCCACCGCCACGCGCGTGGCCGACATGGCCGGGCGTCTGGCCGGGTCGATGGCCTACGTCGGCGTGCTGTGCGTCGAATTCTTCGTGCTGCAGGATGGTCGCGTGCTGGCCAACGAGATGGCGCCGCGCCCGCACAACTCGGGCCACCACAGCATCGACGCCTGCGATCTGTCGCAGTTCGACCTGCAGCTGCGCACGCTGCTCGACCTTCCGCTGGTGGCGCCGCGACAGCATTCGCCGGCGGTGATGCTCAACCTGCTGGGCGATCTGTGGTTCGACCCTGCGCGGCCCGACGCGCCGCCGCGTGAGCCCGACTGGCCCGCGGTGCTGGCGCTGCCGGGCGTGCACCTGCACCTGTACGGCAAGGCCGAACCGCGCCGCGCGCGCAAGATGGGCCACCTGACGGTGACCGCCGCCACGGCCGAGGGGGCCCGCGCCACCGCCTTGCAGGCGGCCGGTGTGCTGGGCCTGCCGGCCTTCTGAGCCGTTGCGACCCGGGCCGCACGACGATGCCGATCCTCGACGGGCTGGACCCCGCCGCCCAGGCGGCCGCCGCCGACGTGCTGGCCGCCGGCGGCCTGGTGGCCTTTGCCACCGAAACCGTCTACGGCCTGGGTGCACGCGCCGACGACGACGCCGCGGTGGCGGCGATCTTCACCGCCAAGGGGCGGCCGGCCGACCACCCGCTGATCGTGCACGTGGCCACGCTGGACGATGCGCAGCACTTCGGCGACCTCTCGCACCCGGCGGCGCTGCGCCTGGCCGAACGCTTCTGGCCCGGGCCGCTGACGCTGATCGTGCCGCGCCGGCCCGGCGTGGGCACGGCTGCGGCCGGCGGGCAGGGCAGCATCGGCCTGCGCATGCCGTCGCATCCGGTGGCACGGGCGCTGCTGCTGGCGGCGGCCGCGCGCGGCGTGCGCGGCGTGGCCGCACCCAGCGCCAACCGCTTCGGCCGCGTCAGCCCGACGCGGGCCTCGCATGTGACCGATGAACTCGGCCCCGACCTGCTGGTGCTGGACGGGGGCGACTGCCCGCTGGGCATCGAGTCCGCCATCGTCGACTGCACGCGCGACAAGCCGGCCCTGTTGCGTCCCGGCATGCTCGATCGCACCGCCATCGAAGCCGCACTGGGCACCGCCTTGCAGGCCGCCGGGCCCGATGCGCCGCGTGCCTCGGGCACGCTGGAGGCGCACTATGCGCCGCAGGCCAGGCTGCGCCTGCTGGACGGCCCCATGCTGCGCAGCGCACTCGAGGTGCTGCAGGGCGCGCCGGTGCCGCAGGGCCTCGCGGTATATTCCCGCACGGTCCGGCAGGTGCCGCGGGGCATCACGCTGCGGGCGATGCCCGATGACGCGGGTGGCGTGGCGCACGAGTTGTTTGCGGTGCTGCGTGATTTCGACCTTGCCGGCATGCGCCTGATCTGGGTCGAGGCGCCGCCGCCGGGCCCGCAGTGGGACGGCGTGCGAGACCGGCTGGCCCGCGCCGCCGCGGCCTGAATGCCGCCCCTTCGCAGCTGAATTTCGGAGTTGACATGAATCCTGGGCGTCGAACGGCGCGGCGCGCGCGCCTCGTGCTCACCGCTTGCGTCGCGGCTGTGCTGATGACGGCCTGCGGTGGCGGCACCTCGCAATTCGAGCCCTTCGCACCCGAGCAGTACGTGGCCTTCGGCGACGAGACCAGCGTCATCCGCAGCGATGGCCGCCGCCATACCGTCAACCCGCTCGATGCCTCGGGCGCGATCGACTGCGCCGCGCAGCCGATCTGGACGCAGGCCATGGCCACCCAGTTCGGCTTCGTCTTCGAGGAATGCAACCCCGCGGGCGCCACCCGCTTCCAGGCCCTGATGCGGGCGTCGGCGGGCGCGCGCGTCGACGACGTGCAGGCGCAGATCGACGACCAGATCGCGCGCGGCGGTTTTGCCGCCAGGACGCTGGTGACGGTGCTCGTCGGTGCCAACGACATCCTCGAGCTCTACGCCGGCTACCCGCAGCAGACCGAGGACCAGCTGATCGCCGAGGCGCGCGCGCGCGGCGAACGGCTGGCCCGGCAGGTCAACCGCCTCATCGAGCTCGGTCCGCGGGTGATTGTCGCCACCGTGCCCGATGTCGGGCTGTCGCCCTATGCGCTGGCGCAGAAGGCGGCCTTCACCGATACCGACCGCGCGGCGCTCATCAGCCGCCTGGTGGCGGCCTTCAATGGCCGCGTGCGCACCACCATCCTCAACGACGGCCGCTATGTCGGCCTGGTGCTGGGTGACGAGATGGTGCAGTCGATCGCCAAGCTGCCCGAGGTCTTCGGCGTCACCAATGCCACCGGCGCGGTCTGCACCACGGCCCTGCCGGACTGCACCGCCCAGACGCTGGTCGAATCCGGCAGCTCCGCCGCCTGGCTGTGGGCCGACGATCGCCACCTGGCTTATGGCGGCCAGGCGCGCCTGGGCAGCCTGGCGGTCGCGCGCGCCGTCGGCAACCCGTTCTGACCGCAGCACCCGGCGGCCAGGGCTACAGGCCCTGGTCGACCTGCTGGCGCCGCTCGCGTTCGACGGTGACCTTCATCACCAGGATCACCGACGCCAGCAGCAGCGTCAGCGCATTGGCCACCACGATCGGCCACTGACCCAGCATCAGCCCGTAGGCCAGCCACAGCGCCACGCCCAGGGTGAAGGCACCGTACATGCCCAGCGAGATGCCGGCAACATCGCGCGTGCGCAGCGTCAGCAGCGCCTGCGGCAGGAAGGACAGCGTGGTCAGCGCAGCGGCGCAGTAGCCCAGCAGGTCGGTCGGGGTCACGGCGGCTTCTCCGGGTGCGCCGTCTGGCTCGGTGGGCGCGGGCGTCGCGCCAGCGGCCGCTCCGGGATCCAGGGCATGGCGCTGATGATCGCACGGCTAAACTCGTCCGATGCCCATGCAGCCCCCTGCGCCGTCGCCCGCGCCGGCCGACACCCTGCTGGCCTTCGATACGTCGACGGAACGTCTGGCCGTGGCCGTGCAGACGGGCACCGGCCGCTGGGTCGACGACGGGCCCGGCGGCGCGGCGGCCTCGGCCGCGCTGCTGCCCGCCATCCGGGCCGTGCTGCAGCGCGCCGGGCGCACGCTGACCGACGTGGCGGCCATCGCCTTCGGCCGCGGGCCCGGCGCCTTCACCGGCCTGCGCACCAGCTGTGCGGTGGCCCAGGGCCTGGCTTTCGGGCTCGCGCGGCCGGTGCTGCCGGTCGACAGCCTGCTGCTCGTCGCCGAGCAGGCACGCCAGCGCCGCGGGGACGATGCCGCGTTCGACATCGCGGTGGCCATGGACGCCCGCATGGGCGAGATCTATGCCGGCCGCTACCGCTGGCAATCCGGCCGCTGGCAGGTGCTGCAGCCGCCGGGCTTGTGGGCGCCGGCCGCGCTGGCGGCAGCCTGGCGCCAGCAGCCGCCGGCCGCCGCCACCGGCTCGGCGCTGGCGCTCTTCGGCAGCGAGTTGCAGGCCGTCTGCCCGCCCGCGGTGCACATCGACGCCGGCGATGCGCGCGCGGCGGCGCTGATCGTGCTGGCCAGCCAGGCCTGGGCCGACGGCGCCGGCCTCGACGCCGCCGAGGCGCTGCCGCTGTACCTGCGCGACAAGGTCGCGCAGACAACGGCCGAGCGCGAGGCCCTGCGCGCCGGCGCCGCTGCCCTCGCGCCGTGATGAGCGCGCAGCCCGGGGCCCCCCGCCTGCACCTGTGCCCGATGCGCAGCACGGACCTCGACCGCGTGCTGGCGATCGAGGCGCGCGCCTACAGCTTTCCGTGGACGCGCGGCAACTTCATCGACTCGCTGTCGGCCGGCCATCTGGCGCAGATGCTGGTCGACGACCAGGGCAGGCTGGTCGGCTATTTTGTCGCCATGGCCGGGGTCGACGAACTGCACCTGCTCAACCTGACGGTGTCGCCCGACCACCAGCGCCAGGGCCACGCCTGCACGCTGCTGGACGCGCTGGAGCGGCATGGTCGCGACCACCGCCTGCCCGCGCTGTGGCTCGAGGTGCGCGCCAGCAATGCGCGCGCCCGCCATGTCTACCGCCGACGCGGCTTCGACGAAGTCAGCCTGCGGCGCGGCTATTACCCCGCGGGGCACGGCGCGCGCGAGGACGCGGTCGTGATGCGCCTGACGGTGCCGCTGCCGGCCGAAGGGCGCGCGCCATGAGCTGGACCGAGCGCCAGCGCCGCATGCTGCGCGAGATGGGGCTGACGGTGTGGGCGCCCGCGGCTCCGTCGCAGGCCGCGGCCGGCGTGACCGAGGTGGGGCCGGCGCCCGCCGCACCGCCGGCGCCCGCCGCGCGCCCTGCACCGGCGTCACCCGGGCCACGGCCTGCCGCGGCAGCGGCCGCGCCACCCGCAGCGGTGCCGGCTGCGCCCGCCGACGAGCGCGGCCGCCGCATCGCCACGCTCGACTGGCCGGCGCTGCGCCAGGCCGTGGCCGACTGCCAGGCCTGCAGCCTGTGCGCCACCCGCCGGCAAACCGTCTTCGGCGTCGGCCACGACCGGGCGCACTGGATGGTGGTCGGCGAGGCGCCGGGCGAACAGGAGGACCTGCAGGGCGAGCCCTTCGTCGGCGCCGCCGGCCAGTTGCTGGACAGCATGCTGCGCGCGCTGGCGCTCACGCGCGCTTCCGAAGGCCCCGAGGCGCCGGCGCAGCGCGTCTATATCGCCAATACGCTGAAGTGCCGGCCGCCGCGAAACCGCAACCCCGACGCCGCCGAGCTGCTGGCCTGCGAGCCCTTCCTGATGCGGCAGATCGCGCTCGTGCAGCCGCGGCTGATCCTGGCCATGGGGCGCTTTGCCGTGCAGGCGCTGCTGCGCAGCAGTGAACCGGTGGGCAAGCTGCGCGGCCGCGTGCACCGCTACCAGGGGGTGCCGCTGGTCGTCACCTATCACCCTGCCTATCTGCTGCGCAACCTGCCCGACAAGGCGCGCGCCTGGGACGACCTGTGCCTGGCGGCGCAGGTGGCCGAATCGGCGCCCGAAGCGCGGCCGGCAGACCCGACCCGGGGCTGAGGGGCGGCCCTGCCCGGCCTGCGTCGGGCGCCCGGCCGGGTGACGTGCCCGCCGCCCGGAGATGCCGCCGACCGTGACCAATCACCCGGCCCGCCTGCCGCACAGGCGGCACGACCGGGTGCGCGCATGGGACCATCCGCGGCTGGCGGCTTCGTGCGTCGGGGCCGATCGGGGCACCCGCAATGGACATCCACGACGCGGCCGAAGAGGTCGTCGCGCTGCGCGCCGAGATCGCGCAGTTCAGGCTGCTGGCCAACAACGTGCCGGCCGCCATCGCCTATTACGCCCGCAGCGGGTATCGGTGCCGCTTCGCCAATGCCGCCTACGCGGCCATGTTCGGCCAGGACGAGCAGTCCATCCTCGGCCTGCCGCTGGAGCGTGTGATCGGCGACCAGGCGGCGCGCCAGATCCAGCCGCAGATCGACGTCGTGCTCGACGAGCGCAGCGCCTCGTCGTACGAGCGCCTGCTGGGCGACGGCCATGGCGGTACGCGCCACATCGAGGTCAGCCTGCTGCCGCACCTGGACGAGCGCGGCCAGGCGGTGGGCGCCTTCGTGATGATCGTCGACATCACGCGCCACCGCCGCGCCGAGCTGGCGCTGCGCGAGAGCGAGGACCGGCTGGCCAAATTCCTGCACGCCAATGCCGAGGGCATCGCCTTCCACAAGGACGGGCTGATCACCGACGCCAACCCGCCGCTGCTGCAACTGATCGGCCGCTCGCTCGACGAGGTGCGGGGCCGCCCGGCGCTGGACTTCGTCGCTGCCGACCAGCGCGAGCGCGTCGCCGCCGTGATGAACGCCGGCGCCGAGCTCACCTACGAGACCGCGGTGCTGCACGCCGACGGCACGCGGATGCCGGTGGAGTTCATCGTGCGCACCATGGTCTACCAGGGTGAGCGGTTGCGCATGACCATCGTGCGCGACCTGCGCGACCGCATGGCGGCACGTTCACGCATCGACTACCTGGCCCATCACGACGCCCTCACCGGGTTGCCCAACCGCACCGCCTTCATCGAGCGCGCCGAGGCGCTGCTGCCGGCGGCGCTGGCCGAGCGGCGCACGCTGGCGCTGCTGTTCATCGACCTCGACCATTTCAAGCGCGTCAACGACTCGCTCGGCCACCTGGCCGGTGATGCCCTGCTGCAGACCGTGGCGCGACGCATCACCGGCTGCCTGCGCGGCGGCGACCTGGTGTCGCGCTTCGGCGGCGACGAATTCCTCGTGCTGCTGCAGGGCGACACGCCGCCGCAGGCGGTGCAGGATGTGGCCGACAAGCTGCTGGCGGCCATCGGTGCCCCGGTGCTGCTGGAGGGTGCGTCGATCTCGGTCACGCCCTCGGTCGGCGTGGCGCTGTTCCCACGCGACGGCGCCACGCCCGACGAGCTGATCAAGCACGCCGATACCGCGATGTACCGGGCCAAGGCGCGCGGCCGGGCGACCAGCTGCTTCTTCCAGCCGGCGATGGCGGTCTCGGCCTCGGCCGAGCTGGCGCTGGAGAGCCGGCTCGCGCAGGCCGTGCGGGGGCAGGAGTTCGTGCTGCATTTCCAGCCTCAGCAGCGCCTGTCCGACGGTGCCCTGGTCGGTTTCGAGGCCCTCATCCGCTGGGCGCACCCGGCGCAGGGACTGGTCGGGCCGGAGGCCTTTCTGCCGGTGGCGGAGTCCAGTCGCCTGATGCTGCCGATCGGCCGCTGGGTGCTGCGCGAAGCGCTGCGACAGGCACTGCGGTGGCGGACGCAGGGCCTGGGCGAGCTGCCGGTGGCGGTAAACCTGTCGCCGCTGCAGTTTCACGCGGCCGACTTCGTCGACAGCGTGGCGGCCGCGCTGGCCGAGACCGGGGCGCCGGGGTCCCTGCTCGAGATCGAGCTCACCGAGCGCATGTTGATGGACGACGTGGACGCCGTGCGGCTGACGCTGCAGCGGCTCGAGGTGCTGGGCGTCGGCGTCGCGGTGGACGACTTCGGCACCGGCTATACCTCGCTCGCGCACCTCAAGCAGCTGCCGATCGATTGCCTGAAGATCGACCGTTCGTTCGTGCGCGACCTGCCGCACGATGCCGGCTCGGCCGCGATCGCCCGCGCCATCATCGAGATGGCGCGCAGCATGGGCATGCGCACCGTCGCCGAAGGCGTGGAGACCGAAGCGCAGCGTGCGTGGATGGTCGCGCACGGCTGCCAGGCCCTGCAGGGCTACCTGCTGGCGCGCCCCATGCCCGGCGCCGCGCTGCCGGGCTGGCTGGCGTCGTTCAGCCCTTCTTCGCCTTCACCGGCCGCGTCCAGGTCGGCAGGCTGACCTGTTTGGCGCGCGCCACCGTCAGCTGGCCCGCCGGCGCCGGCCTGGCGATGGTGGAGCCGCCGCCGATGGTGGCGCCGGCGCCCAGCGTCACCGGGGCCACCAGCACGCAGTTGCTGCCCACGTGCACGTCGTCCTCGATCACCGTGCGGTGCTTGTTGGCGCCGTCGTAGTTGGCGGTGATGCTGCCGGCACCGTAGTTGACGCGTGCGCCCACGGTGGCGTCGCCCAGGTAGGCCAGGTGGTTGGCCTTGGCGCCCGCGCCCAGCGTCGAATTCTTGATCTCGACAAAATTGCCCACGTGCACCTCGGGGCCCAGTTCGGCACCCGGCCGCAGCCGCGCATAGGGGCCCACCAGCGCGCCGGGGCCGACGCTGGCACCTTCGATGTGCGTGAACGGATGGATCACCGCGCCGGCGGCAATCCGCGCGTCGCGGATCACGCAATGCGCGCCGATGCGCACGTTGTCGCCCAGCGTGACATCGCCCTCGAAGACGCAGCCGACGTCGATGTCGACGTCCTGCCCGCAGCGCAGCGTGCCGCGCAGGTCGAAGCGCGCCGGGTCGGCCAGGCGCACGCCGGCCTCCATCAGGCTGTCGGCCTGCCGGCGCTGGAAGCGGCGCTCCAGGTCGGCCAGCTGCAGCGGGCTGTTGACGCCCAGCACCTCGGTCTCGTCGGCCACCGTCTCGGCCACCACCGGCACGCGTTCGGCCACCGCCATGGCGACGATGTCGGTCAGGTAGTACTCGCGCTGCGCGTTGTCGTTCTTCAGCGCCGACACCCAGCGCTTCAGGGCCTTGGCGGGTGCGGCCATGATGCCGGTATAGACCTCGGCGATCTCGCGCTGCAGCGGCGTGGCGTCCTTGTGCTCGACGATGCCGCGCACGCTGCCGTCGGCCAGGCGCACGATGCGGCCGTAGCCCGCGGGGTCGTCGAGTTCGATCGTCAGCAGCGCGAGTTCATGGCCGCCGCAGGCCGCGGCCAGCGCGCGTGCCGTGCCCTCGCGGATCAGCGGCACGTCGCCGTTGAGGATGAGCACGGTGCTGTCGTCGTCGGGCAGCAGCGGCAGCACCTGCTGGATGGCGTGTCCGGTGCCCAGTTGCGGCATCTGGCGCACGCACGCGGCGCCGCTGCCGGACAGCGAGGCCTCCACCGCGTCGGCGCCATGGCCGGTGATGACGATCGTCCGTGCCGCCCCCAGGCCGGCGGCGGCGTCGAGAACATGCTGCAATAACGGTCGCCCCCCCAGCCGGTGCAGCACCTTGGGGTGCTGCGACTTCATGCGGGTGCCCTTGCCCGCGGCCATGATGACGACGTGGAGTGCCATGCGATTGAAGGTCCTGAAAGCGTGGGTGGTGATGGCCGGCCTGGCGATATTGTCCGGCTGCAGCACCTTGCGCGTGGCCTACGACACCGGGCCCACGCTCAGCTGGTGGTGGATCGACGGTTACGGCGATTTTTCCGGCGAGCAGGCCGCGCGCGTCAAGGACGGCATCCGGTCCTGGTTCGACTGGCATCGTACGACCCAACTCGAGGGCTACGCCGCCTGGCTGGCCGGCCCGCGCGCGAAGATCGGCGAATCGGTCACGCCGGCGCAGATGTGCGCCTGGTACGACGAGGCGCGCCGCCTGCTCGACCCGGCGGTCGACCGCGGCCTGCTGGCCGCCGCCGCCTGGGTGCCCGGGCTGACCGAGTCGCAGTTGCGCCACCTCGAGCAGCGTTATGCCAAGGGCAACGACGAGATGCGGCGCGACTTCCTGCAGCCCGACCCGGTCAAGCGCCACGAGGCCGCCCTGCGGCGCACGCTCGACCGCGTGGAGATGATCTATGGCCGTGTCGACAAACAGCAGCTCCAGCTGATCGAGGACGGCATCAAGGCCTCGCCCTTCAGCCCCGAGCGCTGGCTGGCCGAACGCCTGCGCCGCCAGCGCGACACGGTGCAGACGCTGCGCCGGCTGGTGGCCGAGAAGGCCGACGGCGACCGCATCGTGGCCGCGCTGCGCACGCTGGCCGAACGCACCGAGCGCTCGCCCGACCCCGCCTACCGCGACTACCAGCAGCAGCTGCGCAGCTACAACTGCGGCTTCGCGGCGCGCCTCCACGCGGCCATGAATGCCGGGCAGCGGCAGGCCGCGCGCGAGCGCATCAAGGACTGGGAGGACGACCTGCGCGCGCTCAGGGCGCCGGTCGGCTCAGCGGCACCGTGACGCGGCGCGGCGAGATCGCCGGGCGCGGAAAGTCGGCCATCGCGGCCTCGAACATCGCCGCCACGGTGGCGCCGTCGGCGCGGCCGCTGCTCTCGCTGGCCGCGCGTGTCTCGTAGAGCGGTTTGCCGCTGGCACGGTCGCGCAGCAGCAGCGCCACCTCGTGCTCGTAGCGCGGCGGCGCCATGTGCCAGGACAGCGACCACGAAGGCCCGATCCAGGGCCCGCGGTGGTAGCGACCGAAGCCACCGCTGAACCACAGCGGATCGTCCCAGGGCGAGGCATTGGTGCGCGTGAAGCGTGCGCCCAGCTGCACCAGCACGTCCGGCTCCTGCCCGGCGGCCACGGGGCGGAAGCCGGCCTTGGCCAGCGCCGGCGTGGCGGCCCTCTCCAGTGCTTCGGCCTGCTCGGCCTGCGCCTGCTGCGAGGGCAGGCGCTCGAAGGCATAGCTGCCCGGCGCGCGGCCGGCAGTCCAGTCGCCGAAGCTGCTGACGTCGCTGGTGACGCTGCCGATGCCGGCACAGCCGGCCAGCAGCGCGGCCGCGCCGATCGAACACAGGGCGCGTCGCTTCATGCCTCGTCCTCCGCCGGAACAGGGGCCGGCACAAACTGGATGGGTGCCACCGCCGGCGGCGTGGCACAGGGGTCGTCGTCGTCGAAGGCCTTGTCTCCGGCCGGATCGGCCACGCCGCGGGCCTGGATCGTCTGGAAAGGATAGAGCTTGCGGTCCATCAGGTGCGAGGGCACGACGTTGCCCATCGCCGTCAGCATGTTGTCGATGCGGCCCGGGTACTGCCTTTCCCAGGCGTGGATCATGGCCTTGACCTGCACGCGCTGCAGGTTGTCCTGGCTGCCGCACAGCGCACACGGAATGATCGGGAACTGCCGGTGTGCGGCCCAGCGTTCGAGGTCGTGCTCGGCCACGTAGGCCAGCGGGCGGATGACCACGTTGCGGCCGTCGTCGCTGACCAGCTTGGGCGGCATGCCCTTGAGCCGGCTGCCGAAGAACATGTTCATCAGCAGCGTCACCACCATGTCGTCGCGGTGGTGGCCGAGCGCGATCTTGGTCGCGCCCAGTTCGCCGGCCACGCGGTAGAGGATGCCGCGCCGCAGCCGCGAGCACAGGCTGCACATCGTCCTGCCCTCGGGGATGTGCGACTTCACCACCGAATAGGTGTCCTGCTCCTCGATGTGGAAGGGCACGCCGCGCGAGCGCAGGTAACCGGGCAGCACGTCGGCCGGGAAGCCGGGCTGCTTCTGGTCGAGGTTGACGGCCACCAGGTCGAAGTGAACCGGCGCGCGCTCGCGCAGGTTGATCAGGATGTCGAGCAGCGCGTAGCTGTCCTTGCCGCCCGACAGGCAGACCATCACCTTGTCACCGGGCTCGATCATGTTGAAGTCGCCGATTGCCTGGCCCACCAGGCGGTGCAGCTTCTTGCTGAGCTTGTTGGCCTCGAAGGCGGCCCGGCGTGCATCAGCGCACCCTTCGGTCGCGGTGGCGGCGGCCGCATCGTTCATCGCATTCACGGGGCAGGCCCCTTCGCCGGCTTGATACCGAAGACTTCCACGCCGACGGCGGCGCAGTCGGGGTAGACATCGGGCTTTTCGGTGGCCACGCGCGCGGCGCGCACGCCGGGGTGGGCGAGCATGGCCTGCAGGATGTCGTCGGCCAGGGTCTCCTGCAGCTGGATGTGGCCGCGCGCCACGCGTTCGAGGATGCGCTCGCGCACGAAGTCGTAGTCCACCACCTCGGCGATGTGGTCGGCCTGCGGCGTGGTGGCGGCCAGCGGCACGAAGAGGTCGACGTTGAAGCGCATGCGCTGCGGTGCCTGCTGCTCGAAGCCGTGCACGCCGATGCGCACCGGCAGCTCGAAATCACGCAGGAACAGGCGCCGGCAATCGGCCAGGCGGGGATCGGTCAGGTCGGGCATGGCGGATTCTCGTCGCGCACCAGGAACATCACGTCGCGGCCCTGCGCCTGCAGGTGCTGGCCACCATCCACCAGCAGCGTGGTGCCGGTGATGGCGGGCGATTCCAGCAGGAAGCGCACCGCGCGCGCCACGTCCTCGGGGGTGGACCCGCGGCCCAGCGGCGTGAGCCGGTGCGCGCGCTGAAATTCTTGGTCGTTCATGTCGCCCGACAGCAGCGTCAGCCCCGGCGCCACGCCGCACACCCGCAGCCACGGCGCCAGCGCCTGCGCCAGCATGCGCGTCGCGCCTTCGAGCGCCACCTTCGACAGCGTATACGACAGGTGATCGGGATTCGGGTTCCACAGCTTCTGGTCGAGCAGGTTGACCACGCAGCCGCGGCCGCTGGGGTGGCCGCTCGCCGAGACCGCCGCGTGCAGCGCCCGCGCCAGCAGGATGGGCGCGGCGGTATTGGCGCGCCAGTGGCGGTCCATCGCCGCGTGGCCGAAATCGGCCACCTCGTCGTGCTCGAACAGCGAGGCGTTGTTGACCACCGCATCCAGCCGGCCCGCCTGCGCCAGCGCCGCCGGCACCAGGCCGACGGTGGCGGCCTCGTCGCCGAGGTCGGCCTGCAGCAGCCAGACCTGCGCGCCGAGCGCGCGTGCCTCGGTCGCGGTCGCCTCGGCGTCGGCCTGCGACCCGCGGTAATGCAGCGCCAGGTCCCAGCCATGGCGCGCCAGATCGAGCACGATCGTGCGCCCGATGCGACGCGCGCCGCCGGTGACCAGGGCGACCGGGCACCGGCCCGTAGGGCCGCTTTGACTGACATGACCGGCGGGGCGGGTGGGGGACATGCCTTCCTACAATGCCGCGGTGACGAGCGACGAATCCACCAGTGTATCGACGGCGCTGACGACCCGCATCCAGGCGGCCATCGTGGCCGCCGGCGGCTGGCTGCCCTTCGACCGTTTTATGTCGATGGCGCTGTACGAGCCGCGCCTGGGCTACTACGCCCGCGACAGCCGCCAGTTCGGCACGCTGCCGTCGTCGGGCAGCGACTTCGTCACCGCGCCGGAGCTCTCGCCGCTGTTCGGCCGCGCGCTGGCGGTGCAGGTGGCGCAGGCGCTGCAGGCCACCGGCACGCACGAGGTGTGGGAATTCGGCGCCGGCTCCGGCGCGCTGGCGGCGCAGCTGCTGGCGGCGCTGGATGGCGATGTGGCCTACCGCATCGTCGACCTCTCGGCCACGCTGCGCGAGCGCCAGGCCGCGCGGCTGGCGCCCTTTGGCGAGCGCGTGCGCTGGCTCGACGCGCTGCCCGATCGCTTCGAAGGCGTGGTGGTCGGCAACGAGGTGCTCGATGCGATGCCGGTGCAGTTGCTGCATTTCGACGGCGAGAACTGGTTCGAACGCGGCGTCGCGGTCGACGGCGACGGCTTCGCCTGGGCCGACCGGCCGACCGCGCTGCGGCCGCCGGCCGCGCGCAGCGTCTTCCTGCCCGGCGCGGTGACCGAGATCCACCCGCAGGCGCAGGCCTTCGTGCGCACGCTGGCCGAGCGGCTGGCGCGCGGCGCCGCCTTCTTCATCGACTACGGCTTCCCCGAGCATGAGTATTACCACCCGCAGCGCCACGGCGGCACGCTGATGTGCCACCGCGGCCATGTCGCCGATGCCGATCCGCGGGTCGACGTGGGGCTGAAGGACATCACCGCGCATGTCGACTTCAGCGCCATCGCGCTCGCCGGGCAGGACGCCGGGCTGCAGGTGCTGGGCTACACCTCGCAGGCGCGCTTCCTGATCAACTGCGGGCTGCCGGCGCTGCTGGTGGCGGCCGACGTGCGTGCCCGGACCACGGCGCAGCCGCTCATGCTGGAGCACGAGATGGGCGAGCTCTTCAAGGTGATCGGCTTCGCTGCCGGCGAACCCTTCGATGCCATCGGCTTCTGCAGCGGCGACCGCTCGCACACCTTGTAGGACGCCCTTGCGCTGGCTGATCGTCTTCCTGCTCGCCTTCCTGGTCTTCAACGGCCTGCAGCACTGGCTGCGGCGGCTGGGGCTGGGCCGCCTGCCGGGGGATTTCCACTTCCGCTTTCGCGGCCGCGAGTGGTATGTGCCTTTGGCGAGCAGTTTGTTGCTCAGCCTGCTGGCCGCCGCTGTCGGCCTGCTGTTCTGAAGCCCGGCGGATCGCATACAGTGCGGCCAGGCGCGGTTACCGATGGTTGCATCGGGCTGCACGCTGTCACGAGGCGATCGGAGGGAGTGCCCGACGTGGATCCGACCTGGTATCTCGAAACCCTGGCCGCCGACGGGTCGCGCGTGGTGCACGAGATCAAGAAGCTGCCCTTTCGCGTCGGCCGCGATCCCGCCAACGACCTGGCCGAAGGGGCGATGGGCCTGAGCCGGCGCCATGCCGAGCTCGGCGCCGACATTTCCGGTCGCCTGCGCCTGACCGACATCGACAGCACCAACGGCACCTTCGTCAACCGCCAGCGCATCCACGGTTCGGTGCTGCTGGCCGACAACGACGTCATCCATTTCGCCAATGCCGAATTCCGCATCCGCCTGCGCAGCGGGGAAAACACCACCCTGCTCGGGCGGCCGGCCGCCGCCGACGAGCGCACCGTGCTGGTGGCGCCGGGCAGGGGCCTGAGCCAGAACTTCGTGCCGCGCGAGCGCGAGTTCGAGGACCTGCTGCGCGGCCAGGGCATCAGCGGCGCGCTGCAGCCCATCGTCGACATGCGCACGCGCGCGCCGGTGGCCTACGAATGGCTGGGCCGCGGCCGCCACCCCGACCTGCCGCAGTCGCCGATCCACCTGTTCCAGATGGCGGCGCGGCTGGACCGTGAATCCGAGCTCAGCCAGGCCTTCCGCGAGCATGGCATCCGCACCGTCTCGGCGCGGCTGAAGGGCGCCACGCTGTTCGTCAATACGCACCCCAAGGAAACCTTCGACGAGGCGCTGCTGGCCGAACTGGCGCGGCTGCGCGACGACCCCGCTGCGCCCCGGCTGGTGGTCGAGGTGCACGAGACCGCGGTGATGGAAGTGGCGCGCATGAAGGAACTGGCCGCGCGGCTGAAGGACATCGGCGTGCGCTTCGCCTACGACGACTTCGGCGCCGGCCAGGCGCGGCTGAACGAGCTGGGCGAGGTGCCGGCGCATTTTGTCAAGTTCGACATGGGGCTGATCCGCGGCATCGACCTCGCCAGCGAGCGCAAGCAGAAGGTCGTGGGCGACCTCGTGCGCCTGGTGCTCGAGCTGGGCTCGGTGCCGCTGGCCGAAGGCGTCGAGACCGAGGCCGAGGCCGAGGTCTGCCGGCTGATGGGTTTCAAGCTGGTGCAGGGTTACCTGACCGGCAGGCCGGTGCCGGTGGACGAACCGGCCGAGCCGCCCGTCGCATCGGCGCGTGTGCAGTCCAGCGCCTGAGCCAGCGCGGCCAGCCGTGCCTCGTGCACGCGCTGGCCGATCGCCGGGCCCTGCAGGCCCTCGGCCAGCGCCTGCCGCGTGACGGCCGCGGTATCGGCCTGCAGCACCGCCTGCAGCGCGGCCGACAGGCGCGCCCGCGGCGGGTAGGGCGCGTCCTCGCGGCCGGCGCGGCCGCGCAGGTCGCATTCGCAGGCCAGCAGCAGCGCCTGGAAGCGGTCGGGCCGGCGCAGCGCGTCGCAGCGTTCCAGCAGGCGCAGCACGGCGGCGGCCGGCAGCCCTTGGCTGCGGTGCACGTGGCCATGCTCGCGCGCCACCACGTCGGCCAGCTCGCGGCAGTCGGTGGGCACGCGCAGGCGCTCGCCCAGCGCGCGTGCCAGTCCGGCGCTGCGGGCCTCGTGGCCGTGGTGGCGTGGCCACAGCCCGGGTGGTGTCTCGCCCTTGCCCAGGTCGTGGCACAGGCAGGCCCAGCGCACCGGCAGCGGCGCGGCCGCGCGTGCGCAGGCCTGCAGCACCCGCAGCAGGTGCACGCCGGTGTCGACCTCGGGGTGGTGCTCGGGGCGCTGCGGCACGCCCCACAGCCGCGCCACCTCGGGCAGCAGCCGCTGCAGCGCACCGGTCTCGCGCAGCACCTCGAACAGCCGCGCCGGGTGCGCTTCCATCAGCCCGCGCGAGAGTTCCTGCCACACCCGTTCGGGCACCAGCGCGTCGACCTCGCCGTCGCTGACCATGCGGCGCATCAGCGCCATCGTCTCGGGGGCGATCGAAAAATCGGGCCAGCGCGCCGCGAAGCGCGCCACGCGCAGCAGTCGCACCGGATCCTCGACGAAGGCGTCCGAGACATGGCGCAGCACGCGCGCGCGCAGGTCGCGCTCGCCGCCGTAGGGGTCGACCAGGCGGCCGTCCTCGTCGCGCGCCATCGCATTGATGGTGAGGTCGCGCCGCGCCAGGTCCTGCTCGAGCGTGACGTCGGGCGCGGCGTGAAACTGGAAGCCGTGGTAGCCGCGGCCGGACTTGCGCTCGGTGCGTGCCAGCGCCACCTCCTCGCCGGTCTGCGGGTGCAGGAAGACCGGAAAGTCACGGCCCACCGGGCGGTAGCCGGCCGCCAGCAGCTGCTCCGGCGTGCCGCCGACGGCGACCCAGTCGCGGTCGCTGGGCGGCAGGCCCAGCAGGCCGTCGCGCACGGCGCCGCCGACGACATAGAGCTTCATCGTCAGGGCTTGGCCGGGCGTTGCCGGTAGGGCTCGTCCTCGGCGACCCAGTCGTGCTCCTGCAGCGCGTCGGCGATCCAGCGCGCCACACCCGGCGCCGCGGCGATGCGGTCGACGCAGCCGCGCGTGGTCCCGGACACCGGCAGCGCATAGCCACGCAGCCGCATGCACACCGGCGCATAGAAGGCGTCGACGGCCGAGAAGGCGCCGAACAGGTAAGGCCCGCCGCTGGCGGCCAGTGCCTCGGCCCACATCGATTCGATGCGCGCGACGTCGCGTCGCACCGCCTCCTGCTCGCGCCACAGGCGCTCGCCGACCTCCGGCAGGTGGGCCTCGATATTCATCGGGCAGTGCGATCGCAGCGCCGAAAAGCCGGCATGCATCTCCGCGCACAGGCACCGTGCGCGCGCCCGTGCCTTCGGGTCGGCCGGCCAGATGCCGCGCTCGGGGTAGCGCTCGTGAAGATATTCGACGATGGCCAGCGAGTCCCACACCGCGAAGCCCTCGTCCACCAGCACCGGCACGCGGCCGGCCGGGCTGACGGCGCCCACCTGCTGGTGGAAGACGGCATCCGGCGCGCCGAAGTCGAAGCGCAGCTTGCGTTCGTCGAACGGGATGCCCAGCTGGGCCATCAGCACCCAGGGGCGCATCGACCACGACGAATAGTTCTTGTTGCCGATCACGAGCTGCAGGGCCATCGAATGCTCCGGTGGAGGGTCGAGCGGCATGCTACGGGCGACGGTGCTGCGCGGCGATGCCGAGTGCGCATCGGCACGATGACCGCGCCGCATCGGCGCGCGCGCTCAGCGCCTGGCGCGCAGGCTGTCCAGGTGCGAGCGGCAGCCGCGGCCGGCCAGCACTGCCGGCATCACCACCTCCATCGGCGTCGGCACCAGCCCCAAAGCGTCCAGCCCCGGCAGCGTGCCGCTGGCCACGTTGGGCACCTGCATCGAGTCGACGTTGTCGCGCGACATCATCGTCGGCCCCGGCGCCATCTCCAGCAGCGTGGCCTGCAGCCGCGTCAGCGCCGCCGGCAGCGGCAGGATGGGGCGCTCGTGCCCGGCCCAGCGGCCGGCCAGCCGCACCAGCTCGGCCAGCGTATAGACGGTGGGACCGGCGCATTCGACGATCGGCGGCGCGCCGGCCTCGAGCGCGCGCACCAGCGCCCGCGCCACGTCCTCCACCCACACCGGCTGGAAGCGCGCCTGCGCGCCGCCCAGCGGCATCACCGGCGCCAGCGCCTGCAGGCTGGCAAACAGGTTCAGGAAACGGTCCTCGGCGCCGAAGATGACCGACGGCCGCAGCACCGTCAGCGCCAGGCCGGCGTCGCGCAGCAGCTGCTCGCCGCGCGCCTTGCTGCGCAGGTAGTTCGACGGCGCATCGGTGGCCACGCCCAGCGCGCTGACATGCACCAGCCGCGGCACGCCGGCGCCGTGGCAGGCGGCGGCAATGCGCCGCGGCAGCTCGACGTGCACACGCTCGAAGTCGTCCGCGCTGCCGTGCAGGATGGCGACCAGGTTGATCACCGCATCGGCGCCGGCCAGCAGCCGCTGCAGCTGCGCAGCGTCGTGCACGTCAGCGTGCACGATGTCGACCGTCGGCAGCGGCCGCAGCGCCGCGGCGTGGTCGGCGCGGCGCGTGGGCACGACCACGCGCAGGCCGGGACGGTCGGTGGCCAGGCGGCGGCACAGCGCGCGGCCGACGAAGCCGCTGCCGCCGAGGACGACGATGCGATTCATGGTGAGGGGTTCAGGGGAGGTTGGCATCGGGCGATGGCGCGCCGGCATCGCGCGGACCGATGGTGGTGCCCAGCCGCGCCTTCAGCGGCGGCACGGCGGCGCCCATCAGCTGCGCATAGATGGTGGCGTTGGACAGCACCTTCTTGACATAGTCGCGCGTCTCGTTGAAGGGGATATTCTCGGCCCAGGCCGCGGCTTCGATCGGCGGGCCTTCGCGCCAGCGCCGCGGCCGCCCCGGGCCGGCGTTGTAGGCGGCGGCGGCCAGCGCCTGCGAGCCGGCAAAGTCGTCCAGCACCAGGCGCAGGTAGGTGGTGCCCAGGCGCAGGTTGGTGTCGATGTCGGTGATCTGCTCGGGCCGCATCTCCAGGCCGATCCTGCGCGCCGTCCAGCGCGCGGTGGCCGGCATCACCTGCATCAGGCCCGAGGCACCGGCATGCGAGCGCAGCGCCGGCATGAAGCGCGTCTCCTGGCGGATGAGGCCGAAGACGAAGGCCGGCTCCAGCTCGCGTTCGCGTGCGCGGGCGGTGATGGCCTCGGCAAAGGGCATCGGGTAGCGCTGGCGCAGGTCGACCAGTTCACGCGTGCGCTCGCTGGTGTTGATGCAGATCTGCCAGTCGGCGGCCTTGCACGCCACTTCGGCGGCGGCGATCAGTTCGCGGTCGCCCAGGCCGCGCAGCGTGAAGTTCCACTCGCGCCGGCCTTCGTCGCGCAGGCCGAGCTGGGCCATCGCCAGGCCGCGCTGCAGGCCCGGGGTCTGGCGGGCCGCATCGAGTTCGGCCTCGGTCAGCGGCGGCGGCGCGGGCGGCAGCGCGGGGGGCTGGTCGAGTTCCTGCGCGGCCAGTTGCGCGTAGTAGCCGACGCCGGCGGCCAGCGTGCGCAAGTCGGCAGCGGCCTGCTCGCGTTCGGCCTCGCCGCGGGCGCGGGCCTTGATGGCGCGTGCCTTCCAGTAGGCCCAGGCCGGGTCCTTGTGCCCGGCAGCGCCCAGGGCCTCGATGCCCTGCAGCACGCTGGCCCAGCGCGCACGGTCCAGGCGCGGCGCGCGCAACGCGGCGCGCACGCCCCAGGCCAGGGTGTCCTCGCTCCAGCGCGGCGGGTGGCCATGCTCGCGCTGGCGCTGCCACGCCAGCCGGTAGAAGTCGTGGGCCCGCTCCTGCAGCCTGAGCGCGGCCTGGCGGCCCACGCTGGCCCAGGCCTGCGCCGCCTGTTCGTCTGCCAGGGCCGTGGACCAGCCGGCCTCGAGGGCCTGCACGGCCGCGTCGGGATCCGTGGCGGCCAGGCGCATCAGCGCCAGCGTGGCCAGTTCCTGGCGCTGCCCGGTGGGCTCGAGCAGGCGGCGCTGAAGCACCCGCGACGGCTGCTCCAGCACCTCGTCCACGGCCTTGGCGCTGGAGGGGCCGAGCAGCGCCGCCGCGGCGCGCACCGCGCGCGGCCGGTTGGCCTCGACCGACAGCCGCATCTCCTGCCAGATCTCGCCGGCGCTGACCTTGCGCGCCTCGGCCAGCGTGCGCGCCAGCAGCTGGCAGCCATCGTCGAGGTCACGCTGTGCATGCCAGGCGGCCAGCGCGGGGGCCTTCACGTCCTGCCCGGCCTGGTGCTGCGTCAGCATCGCATAACAGGCGACCTCGCGGTCGTCCTGCATGCGGTAGGCGGCGTGGTCGCGCACGAAATTGGCCCAGTCGCGCCGGCGGCCGAGCTCCAGCAGCCAGTCGTTGCGCAGCCGGTCCTCGACATAGCTGCCGCGCCAGCGTTCGTAGAAGGCGTCGAGCTCGCCCTGCTGCGCCGTGTCGAGCCGGCTGCCCAGCTCCCAGTAATCGACCCACATCGCCAGCGGGTGGCGCTGCGCCAGCGCAGCCTGGCGCAGCGCGGCCAGACGGGCCTTGTCCTTCCTGCCCAGGGCCTCGCGCGCTTCGACGATGACGGCATCGCCCGCCTGCGCCTGCGCCCGCGCCGGCGGCGCCCAGGCCGCGGCGGCGGCCACCAGCAGCGCCGCCAGGGCCGGTCGGAGGGGCGCGGTGCGGGGCAGGGGCATGGACATCGTGCGGGTCACTGTAGCGCAGCGGGGTGCTGGCGTGTCGGGCCGGGGCTACCCCGGTCCTTGGCGCCGGGCGCGCGAGTGCATGGCGGCGCGTGTCTCGGCCGCCTGGGCCAGCACCCAGTCCTCGAAGGCCTGCAGATGCGGGGCCGGCGGCCGGCCCTGCCAGCGCACCAGCCAGTAGCCGTAGGGCGAGGTGATGCGGCCGGCCTCGCCGAAGGGCTCGACCAGTTCGCCGCGCGCCAATGTCTCGTGCACCAGCGCAATGCGCGCCAGCGCCACGCCCTGGCCGGCCAGCGCCCCCTGGACCTGCTGGTGCGTGTAATTGAGGTAGATCCAGCCGCGCGGCTGCAGGCCCTTGGGTGCATGCAGGCGCAGCCAGTGGTGCCAGGTCAGGTATTCGGCGCTGGGGCGCGCGTCGTCCTCCTCCAGCAGCGTCTGCTGCGCGAGATCCGCCGCTTGCCAGGTGCGGCCGAGGGCGTCGCGCAGCGCCGGGTTGACCACCGGCGTCAGCACCTCGTCGAACATCGGCCTCGACCCCGGGCCCACCTGGTCGGGGTGCACGTAGCGCAGCGCGAAGTCGATCTCCGGGTCGTCGGGGTCGGCCAGCGTATCGCCGGCCGAGACGCGGATGTCCACCGCCGGGTGCAGGCGCTGGAAATCCTGCAGCCGCGGGATCAGCCACAGCGTGGCGAAGGACGCGAAGGTCGTCACCGTGATGCGCTGGCGTGCGCCCTGGCTGCGGATCTGGCGCACGCTGGCGTCCAGGCGGTCGAGCCAGGGGGCCACCGCGCGCAGCAGCGCGGCGCCGGCGCTGGTCAGCTCGACATGGCGCGTGCCGCGCAGGAAGAGGGTGGCGCCGATCTCGTCTTCCAGCGAGCGGATCTGGCGGCTGATGGCCGGCTGGGTGAGGTGCAGTTCCTCGCCGGCGGCGCGAAAGCTGGACCGGCGCGCCACCGCCTCGAAGGCCCGCAACGGGCCCACCGACAGCGGCCGCTGGCGCACGGGATTCATGACGCCACATTATCAATCGGCATCACCATCGTGATTGGACGGCAGCGCCTCGGGTGCTCAAAATCCAGGGCATCGACAGACCCACCCGGAGCATCCCATGGCCGCACCCGTGATGACAAATGTGCATGACACCCGCGCGGCCGCGCCGTGGCAGTGGCGGCTGGATTCGCGCCGTGCGCAGCGGCTGGCGGCGGTGCCGGCCCTGCGCTGGCTGGCGGTGGAGGAAGGGCGCGTGTGGCTGACGCGCAGCCAGCATTCGCAGCAGCCGCCCGAGGACCTGTGGCTCGGCGCCGGCGATCGCGTGGCGCTGCCCGCGGGCAGCGACTGGGTGGCCGAAGGCTGGCCCGAGGCGTGCGTGGTGGTGATGCAGGCGCCCGCCGGCGGCTGACCGCGGCGGCACGCATCAGGCGCGCGGCCGACGGGCGGCGACAATCCGCGCGTCCGCCGCCATCACCGCCCGCCATGACGCTGCCCTTCAAGCTTTCGATCGAGCCTTCGCGCGACAAGAAGGTGCTGCGCAAGCAGCTGCAGGCCGAGCGCCAGGCGATGGTCGACCGCCACCAGCGGTCGGTCCACCTGCAGGAGGTGCTGCGCGTGTGGCTGGTGGGGCGCGTCGAGTCGACCATCGGCGCCTACTGGCCGATCAAGGGCGAATTCGATGCGCTGCCGGCGCTGTACCGCTGGAGCGAGGCCGACAGCCGCCGCCGCATCGGCCTGCCGGTGATCGACCGCGAGACGAGGCAGCTTCGCTTCCACACCTGGTACCCGGGCTGCCCGATGGAGGACGACGCCTACGGCATTCCCAAGCCCAAGGACACCGAGGCCTTCGAGCCGCAGCTGCTGCTCGTGCCCTGCGTGGGCTACGGGCCGAAGGGCCTGCGGCTGGGCTATGGCGGCGGCTTCTACGACCGCACGCTGGCGGCCCTGCAGCCGCGGCCGGTGACGGTGGGCGTGGGCTACGGCAACGGCTGGGTGCCCTGGCTGGAGCCCGAGCCGCACGATGTGCCGCTGGACGCCATGCTCACCGACGAAGGGCTGCACTGGCAGCGTGCCGGCCTCTGACCCGACTCAGCGCCCCAGCCGGCGGCAGACCTCGAGCGACAGCCCCGACTGGTTGAGCGTATAGAAGTGCAGCCCTGGCGCGCCGCCGTCCAGCAGCCGCCGGCACAGCTGCGTCACCACATCCAGGCCGAAGGCGCGGATGCTGGCGGCGTCGTCGAGAAAGCCTTCCATCTTCAGCGCCACCCAGCGCGGCACCTCGATGCCGTCGCGCTGGGCAAACTGCGCGATGCGCGCGTAGTTGTGGATCGGCATGATGCCCGGCACGATGGGCACGGTCACGCCGAGGGCGCGCACCTCGTCGACGAAGTGGAAATAGGCGTCGGCATTGAAGAAGAACTGCGTGATCGCCGAGGTGGCGCCGGCCGCCACCTTGTCGGCGAAATGCTGCAGGTCGCGCCGTGCATAACGCTGCTCCGGGTGATATTCGGGGTAGGCGGCGACCTCGATGTGCCAGTCGGGGCCCTGCGTCTGGCGGATGAAGCGCACCAGGTCGGCGGCGTGGCGGAATTCGCCCGCCACCGCGGTGCCGCTGGGCAGGTCACCGCGCAGCGCCACGATGCGGCGGATGCCCTGCGCGCGGTAGGTGGCCAGGATCTCGGCGATGCCCTCGCGCGTGGCACCCACGCACGACAGGTGCGGCGCCGCCTCGTGGCCGGCGGCGGCGATGTCGCGCACGGTGGCCAGTGTCTTGTCGCGCGTGGCGCCGCCGGCGCCATAGGTGACGCTGAAGAATTCGGGCTTCACGGCCGCGAGCTCCGCCACCACGGTCTTCAGCTTGTCGCTGCCGACCGGGGTGTTGGGCGGGAAGAACTCGAAGCTGACAGCCGCTTGCTGACGGGCGGTATTCATCGCTGTCGCTCGCGGCCGCTCAGTACCGATAGCTGTCGGGCTTGTACGGGCCGGCCTTGGGCACGCCGATGTAGGCGGCCTGCTCGTCGCTCAGCTCGGTCAGCTGCGCATTCAGCGTCTTCAGCTGCAGCCGCGCCACCTTCTCGTCCAGGTGCTTGGGCAGCACGTAGACCTTGCCCGCCTCGTAATAGTCGGCATGCGTGAAGAGCTCGATCTGCGCGATCGTCTGGTTGGCGAAGCTCGAGCTCATCACGTAGCTCGGGTGGCCGGTGCCGCAGCCCAGGTTTACCAGCCGGCCCTTGGCCAGCATGATGATGCGCTTGCCGGGCCTGGAGCCTTCGGCGGGGAAGATCACGTGGTCGACCTGCGGCTTGATCTCTTCCCACTGGTATCTTTCGATCGAAGCGATATCGATCTCGTTGTCGAAGTGGCCGATGTTGCAGACGATGGCGTTGTGCTTCATCGCCGCCATGTGGTCGTGCGTGATGACGCCCTTGTTGCCGGTGGCGGTGACGAAGATGTCGGCCTTGTCGGCGGCCCAGTCCATGGTGACGACGCGGTAGCCTTCCATCGCCGCCTGCAGCGCATTGATGGGGTCGATCTCGGTCACCCACACCTGCGCCGACAGCGCACGCAGCGCCTGTGCGCTGCCCTTGCCGACGTCGCCGTAGCCGGCGACGACGGCGATCTTGCCGGCGATCATCACGTCGGTGGCGCGCTTGATGCCGTCGACCAGCGATTCGCGGCAGCCGTAGAGGTTGTCGAATTTGCTCTTGGTGACGCTGTCGTTGACGTTGATGGCGCGGAACATCAGCGTGCCCTTGGCCGACATCTCATTCAGGCGGTGCACGCCGGTGGTCGTCTCCTCGGTCACGCCGATGATCTTGGCGCTCTTGCGGCTGTACCAGGTGGCGTCCTCGGCCAGCTTGGCCTTGATGGCGGCGAAGAGCTCGCGCTCCTCCTCGCTGGTCGGGTTGGCGAGCACGGACGCGTCCTTCTCGGCGCGCTTGCCCAGGTGCATCAGCAGCGTGGCGTCGCCGCCGTCATCGAGGATCATGTTCGGGCCTTCGGCGTCGCTGCCCGGGGCTCCCGCAGGGGCCCCCTTGGTGCCTTGGCCGAATTCGAAGATGCGGTGCGTGTAGTCCCAGTAGTCCTTCAGCGACTCGCCCTTGTAGGCAAACACCGGCGTGCCCTTGACGGCCAGCGCGGCAGCGGCATGGTCCTGCGTGCTGAAGATGTTGCACGAGGCCCAGCGCACGTCGGCGCCCAGGGCCTGCAGCGTCTCCACCAGCACGGCGGTCTGGATCGTCATGTGCAGGCTGCCGGTGACGCGCGCGCCCTTCAGCGGCTGCGCGGCGGCATATTCGCGGCGGATCTCCATCAGCGCCGGCATCTCGTGCTCGGCGATGGTGATCTCCTTGCGGCCCCAGTCGGCCAGCGACAGGTCGGCCACGGCGTGATCGGCGGCGGGATTGGGCTTCAGAACGGCATTCATCATCGTGCTCCAGGCGGTGTTGAGCCCTGCACGGCGGCCGTCGATAAGGAGAGGGAGCTCACCCACGAAGGACTTCGTGCAGGTGAGCGCGGTTGCAGATGGAATTTCCGAGCCTGGCCTTCAGGACGAAGGTTGCAACGCTCCTCGGAAAGTGGGGCGGATTCTAGCCATGGCGCCTTGGCCGTGCACGCCGCCGGGTGTCGACCCGGTGCCGCCATGTGGCGTGTCATGTGGCATCGTCCTCGCCTAGACTGGCGCCGAAGCCGTCACCGGAGTTGCCACATGGGCCAGGCTGCCGAACAGATCCGCATGAGTACCCGGGACTTTCTGGACTGGGACGCCACACAGACGCAGCGCCACGAATTCGTCGGCGGCGAGGTGTTTGCGATGGCGGGGGCCGGAGAGGCGCATGTCACCGCCGCGCTGAATGTGGCGATGGCCCTTCGCCAGCACCTCGCCGGCACCCCCTGCCGCACCTTCATCACCGACATGAAGCTGCGTGTCGACGCCGCCGATGCCTTCTTCTACCCCGACGTGATGGTGACCTGCAGCGCCGCCGATGCCGCCGATCCGATGGTCAAGCGCGAGCCCGTGCTGCTGGTGGAGGTGCTGTCGCCGGCCACTGCGGCCTACGACCGCGGCGACAAGTTTGCCGCCTACCGCAAGCTGCTCAGCCTGCGCGAACTGCTGCTGGTCGACACCGATTCGCGCCGCTGCGACCTCTACCGCAAGGGCGACGACGGGCTGTGGGTGCTGCATCCGTTCGAGCCCGGGCAGGCGGTGACGCTGGCCTCGGTGACGCTCGACATCAGCGCCGAGGCGCTGTGGGCCGAGGTGCCCGGTCCGCCGCGCTGACGCGGCCGCATCAGGCGTTACTGCTCGGCGTAAATTCCTCCGCCGCGCCCGCCACCAGCGCCGCGCGGCCGACCAGCAGCGGGTCGACGCTGCCGATCAGCGGCAGGTCCTTGTTGGCATAGGGCAGGCGCAGCAGCAGGTAGCGCATGGCATTCAGGCGCGCGCGCTTCTTGCAGTCGCTCTTGATCACCGTCCACGGCGCATCCGAGGTGTCGGTGTGCAGGAACATCTGCTCCTTGGCGCGTGTGTAGTCGTCCCATTTGTCCAGGCTGGCCATGTCGATGGGCGACAGCTTCCACTGCTTGAGCGGGTGCGCCTGACGCTCCTTGAAGCGGCGGCGCTGCTCGGCGCGGCTGACCGAGAACCAGAACTTGAACAGGTGCACGCCGCTGCGCACCAGGTGGCGCTCGAACTCGGGGCACTGGCGCATGAACTCGTCGTATTCGGCCTGGCTGCAGAAGCCCATGGCGCGCTCGACGCCGGCGCGGTTGTACCAGCTGCGGTCGAAGAGCACGATCTCGCCGCGCGTGGGCAGATGCTCGATGTAGCGCTGGAAATACCACTGCCCGCGCTCGACCTCGCTGGGCTTTTCCAGGGCCACCACGCGCGCGCCGCGCGGATTCAGGTGCTCCATGAAGCGCTTGATGGTGCCGCCCTTGCCGGCGGCATCGCGGCCTTCGAAGAGGATGACCACGCGCTGCCCGCTTTCCTTGACCCAGGCCTGCAGCTTGAGCAGTTCCACCTGCAGGCGGTATTTCTGCTTCTCGTAGTTCTTGCGCGACATCAGGTTCTTGTACGGGTAGCCGCCTTCGCGCCACCCGGGGGCGAGCTCGATGTCGGGGTCGATGCCCGAGGTGACGCCCTGTTCGCGTTCGAACAGCACACGGCGCAAGGCCTTCACCTCGTCGGGCGAGGCACCGTCGACCAGCGCGCGCAGCCGTGTCAGCCACTCGCCCGGCCCGCCGTCACCGCCCGGGGCCTGGTGGGCGAGCACGTCCGACAAGGCCATCGAAGCCACCGTCTCGGCGCGCGTGGCGGCGCGGCTGATGCGGTCGGCCTCGATCGCGCTGCCACGCAGGCTGGCGGCGGTATCGCCGGCGGCCACCGGGCGCGGCGCGCTGCCGCGGCGCGGGGCCTGGGCCGCGCTGGGCGAGCGCGCGGCGCCGCGCGCCGGACGAGCGGCCTGACGGGGGCTTGCGGCAGAATCTTTGGCCATGGCGGGTGACGGCGGACGTGACGGGAAGCAGGAATGATCGGCAGCGCGGCATCCGGCGCCGTTGATGCGTGTCAAGGGCTGCCGTCACGCCCGCTGGCGCAGTGCCCGCGCGGCGCGTGGTCCGGCGTGCAGGGCCTGATGACCGACATCGACGACACGCTCACGCGCGACGGTGCCATCGAGCCGGTGGCGCTGCAGGCGCTGCACATGTTGCATGACGCCGGCGTGCCGGTGATCGCCATCACCGGCCGGCCGCATGGCTGGAGCCTGCCCTTCGCGGCCGCCTGGCCGCTGGTGGCGCTGGTGGCCGAGAACGGTGCCGTGGCGCTGTTGCCGGGCATCGACGGCCGGGTGCACACCGAATTTGCACAGGACGAGGCCACGCGCGCGCACCACGCACGCCGGCTGCAGGCGGTGGCGGCGCAGGTGCTGCGCGAGGTGCCGGGCGCCACGCTCGCCACCGACAGCCCGGGGCGGCTGACCGACATCGCCATCGACCACAGCGAGTTCGCCCACCTCGACGCCGACGCCATCGCGCGCGTGCTGGCAGTGATGCGCGCCGCCGGCATGACGGCCACCGTCAGCTCCATCCACATCAACGGCTGGTTCGGCGCGCACAGCAAATGGACCGGTGCGCAGTGGATGCTGCAGCGGCTGTTCGGCCGCCGGCTCGACGACGAGATCGGGCGCTGGGTCTATGTCGGCGACAGCACCAACGACCAGCCGATGTTCGAGCGTTTTCCGCACGGCGTCGGCGTCGCCAACCTGCGCCGCTTTGCCGCCGAACTGCGGCACTGGCCGGCCTGGATCACGCGCGGCGAGCGTGGCGAGGGCTTTGCCGAGGTGGCGCGCGCGCTGCTGGCGGCTCTCGGCAGATGAGCGCGGCGCCGCCGCGCCTGCTGCCGGCCGCGCTCGGGCTGGCGCTGGCCGCGGCAGTGTCGCTCGGCCTGGCGCGTTTTGCCTATGCGCTGATGCTGCCGCCGATGCGCGCCGACCTCGGCTGGAACTACGTCACCGCCGGCGGCATGAATACGCTCAATGCCGCCGGCTACCTGGCCGGCGCGCTGCTGGCGCCGCGCCTGTTCGGCCGCCACGACGCCCGCGCGCTGATGCTGGCGGGCAGCCTCGGCGCGGCCTTGCTGCTGGCGCTGCATGGCGCCACGCGGTCGGACGCCGGGCTGGCGCTGCTGCGCACGGCCACCGGGCTGGCCAGTGCCTTCAGCTTCATCGGCGGCGGCCTGCTGGCCGCGCGGCTGGCCAGCGCGGCGCCGCGGCGCAGCGGCCTCGTGCTGGGCATCTACTACGGGGGCGTGGGCCTGGGCATCGTGGCTTCGGCGCTGATGGTGCCGCCGCTGGTCGAGGCCGCGCCGGCGCGCTGGCCGCTGGCCTGGTTCGCGCTGGCTGCCGCGGCGGCGCTGTGCAGCGTGCTGGTCGCGGCCGGTACGCGCAGCCTCGTCGCACCGCCGGTGCCGGGAGCACCCCGGGTGGCTTTCGACGCCGGGCCCTTTGCCTTCGGGCTGGCCGGCTACACGATGTTCGGCCTCGGCTATATCGCCTACATGACCTTCATCGTCACGCTGCTGCGCGAGCAGGGGCTGTCCAGCGGCCGCGTCAGTGCCTTCTATGCGCTGCTGGGCGTGGGCGTGCTGGCGTCGTCGTGGCTGTGGGCGGGTCTGCTGCAACGCCACCGCGGTGGGCGGCCGCTCGCGCTGCTCAACGGCCTGCTGGCGCTGGCCACGCTGCTGCCGGTGCTGAGCGCGCAGCCGCTGGTCGTCTATGCGTCGGGCGCGCTCTTCGGCAGCGTCTTCCTGTCGGTGGTGGCGGCCACCACGGCCCTGGTGCGGCATAACCTCGCGCCGGCGGCCTGGCCCGCGGGCATCGCCGCCTTCACCATCGTCTTCGCCGCCGGGCAGATCGTCGGCCCGACGGTGGTGGGCTGGATCGCCGACGGCAGCGGCGGGCTCGCGCGCGGCTTCGCGGTGAGCGCGGCGCTGCTGGCGCTGGGCTCGCTGCTGGCCAGCCTGCAGCGGCCGCTGCCGCGCCCGTGAGGCGCGCCCGGCCGGCTGATGCGGCCCATGCATGCCGGCTGGGCCGGGGCTGCCGGCGGTGCGGTCAGTCGCCCCGCGTGTCGAGCCGGATACCGAGCACCTCGGCGCGGGCCCCCATCACGAACAGCCAATCGGCCTGCGGCGCCGCGGTCGCCGACGACCGCAACTCGCGCAGACCGTCGCAGGCGTGGCGGTTGCAGGTGTCCGAGCGCATCTCGCGCTCGAGCGCGCACCCGCGTTCGCCGTGATAGGGGCAGGAGCCTTCGACATGGCGTGCGGGCAGGCGCTCTGCATAGGCCGCGACGGCGCCGTCCAGGGTACGGCCGGGGCCTGCCAGCGCCCAGCGCAGCAGGTGGCCGGCTTCGAGGTAGGCGTGGTGGTCGGCACCGAAGCGGCAGCAGCGCCCGGCGCACCAGCCGCACAGTCCGGCTGCAGCCCGCGGCACGGCGGTGGCCTCGACGGCCGGTGGCGCGGCCGGCGCGCCTTCGTCGGCGGCCAGGCGGGCCAGGTGGGCTACGCGGGTCAGATGGTCCAGCTGCGTCCGGCGCACGTCTTCCGGCATGTCGACGAGACGCGTCGCATGGGGTTCGATCCACAGCACACGCAGGGCACCGGCTCGTTCGCGCCCCAGCCTCGGCACCTGCTGCGCGCGCAGGTCTGCCGCGACGCGGGCCCGGGACTCGCGCAGCATTCGCCGATCGTGCTGCTGCAGGCAAGAAGGCCTTTCGCAGACGTCGCGCCGCATCGCGCGCAGGGCGCTCAGCGGCTGCCCGCACCAGCTGCAGGCGGTGGGGCGGCGAATGGGGAGGTGCTCGGCGCCTGTCATGGCCCCGGCATTCTGATCTTTTCAGGCCCGACAATGCCGGATCGCCACCCACCCGCCGCCTGCCGTGACCCGCACCGCGCAAGACCCCCTGGCCGGACTGGCCGTCTTCGAGCGCGGCTGGCTGTCGTCGAACAACGTGCTCGTGCATGCGGCGCCCGGCGAGGCCGGCGCGATGCTGGTCGACACCTCGCATGTCAACCACGCGGCGCAGACGCTGGCGCTGGTGCGGCACGAGCTGGCCGGGCGGCCGCTGGCGCGCATCGCCAATACGCACCTGCATTCCGACCATTGCGGCGGCAATGCGGCGCTGCAGCGCGCCTTCGAGGCCCCGATCGCCGTGCCGCCCGGGCTGGCCGACGCCGTGCGCCGCTGGGACGACGATGCGCTGAGCTACCGCGCCACCGGCCAGCGCATGGAGCCCTTCGACCACGACGACCTGCTGCAGCCCGGCGAGGCCCTGCGCGCCGGCGGCCGCGACTGGGAGATCCTCACCGCGCCCGGTCACGACCCGCACATGGTGATGCTGTTCGACCGTGCACACGGCGTGCTGCTGTCGGCCGATGCGCTGTGGGAAAACGGCTTCGGCCTCATCTTCCCCGAGATCGCCGGCGAGCCGGGCTTCGAGGACCAGCAGGCGGCGCTGGACCTGATCGCCGGCCTGCCGGTGAGGGTGGTGGTGCCGGGCCATGGCCGGCCCTTCGACGACGTGGGTGCGGCGCTGGATCGTGCGCGTTCGCGGCTGCAGGGCTTTCGCACCGACCCGGCGCGACACGCGCGCCACGCGGTCAAGGTGCTGGTGAAATACCACCTGATGGAGGAGCGCGAGCAGCCGCTGGCCGATCTCGTCCACTGGGCCGAGGGCACGCCGCTGCTGCGCGGGCTGTGGGAGCTGTATCCGCCGGCGGGACTGCGCACGCCGGCGGAATGGATCGAACGCGTGGTGGGCGAACTGGTGGGAGGTGGGGCGCTGCGGGTGGACGGCGGGGTCGTGTTCGACGCCTGAAGGCACGACGGGCGACTCCCGTCGCCCGTCATAAGTGCGGCTTCGCCGTGTATTGCCTTGGCTCCGGCCGGGCCTGGGGCCCTTAACTTGGCTGCGCCAAGTTAGCCTACGCCGACGTACCGACAAACCGCGCGCCGCTGGCGCGCGGCGGCCTTACAGGCCGGCGGCAGCACGCAGTGCTGCCGCTTTGTCGGTACGTTCCCACGTGAACTCCGGCTCGTCGCGGCCGAAGTGGCCGTAGGCCGCGGTCTTCTCGTAGATCGGGCGCAGCAGGTCCAGCATCTGGATGATGCCCTTGGGGCGCAGGTCGAAATGCTCGTTGACGAGCTTGGCGATCTGGTCGTCGGGGATCACGCCGGTGCCTTCGGTATAGACCGTCACGTTCATCGGCCGCGCCACGCCGATGGCGTAGGCGACCTGGATCTGGCACTGGCGCGCCAGACCGGCGGCGACCACGTTCTTGGCCACATAACGCGCCGCATAGGCGGCACTGCGGTCGACCTTGGACGGATCCTTGCCGCTGAAGGCGCCACCACCGTGCGGGCAGGCGCCGCCATAGGTGTCGACGATGATCTTGCGCCCGGTCAGGCCGCAGTCGCCCTGCGGGCCGCCGATGACGAAGCGCCCGGTCGGGTTGACCAGGTAGCGCGTGTCCTTCAGCCACTCGGCCGGCAGCACCGGCTTGATGATGTCCTCGACCACGGCCTCGACGAATTCGGGCTTCATGCGGTCGCCCAGGCTCCACTCGGGCGCGTGCTGGCTGGAGAGCACCACGGTGTCGATCGAATGGGGTTTTCCATCCACGTAGCGCATCGTGACCTGGCTCTTGGCGTCGGGGCGCAGGAAGGGCATGCGGCCGTCCTTGCGCAGCTGCGCCTGGCGCTCGACCAGCCGGTGCGCGTAGTAGATCGGCGCGGGCATCAGCTCGGGCGTCTCGTCGCAGGCATAGCCGAACATCAGGCCCTGGTCGCCGGCGCCGGTATTGAGGTGGTCGTCGGACGCATGGTCCACGCCCTGGGCGATGTCGTTGCTCTGCTTGTCGTAGGCCACCAGCACCGCGCAGCCCTTGTAGTCGATGCCGTAGTCGGTGTTGTCGTAGCCGATGCGCTTGATGGTGTCGCGCGCGACCTGGATGTAGTCGACATGCGCATTGGTCGTGATCTCGCCGGCCAGCACCACCAGGCCGGTGTTGCACAGCGTCTCGGCGGCCACGCGGCTGCGCGGGTCCTGCTTGAAGATGGCGTCGAGAATGGCGTCCGAGATCTGGTCGGCGACCTTGTCGGGGTGGCCTTCGGAAACCGATTCGGAGGTGAAGAGGAAGTCGTTCGCCAAGGTGGTGTGCTCCTGTTGATGTCCGGCTGCGTCGACCGGGTGGAGTACCTGGGCGAACGCTTTAGCGGAAGAGCCGTGGCCGGGCCTGGCCATCGGTCCGGCGGTGCGATGGTTATCCTTCGCCCCGCTTGTCGCCCCGCAAGTTGTCCTTTAACTCAGCGACCGGCCAATTATAGAAAACATGCTGGCCCTGCTCCGTTGGCTGTCGACCTGGCCCCTGTGGCTTTTGCACGCGCTCGGCAGCGCCCTGGGCTGGTTGACCTATGCGCTGTCGCCCAGCTACCGCCACCGCCTGCAGGCCAACGCGGCGCTGGCCGGGGTGTCTGCAGCCGACCGGCGGGCCTCGGTGGGCGAGGCCGGCCGGCTGGTGTCCGAGCTGCCGCGGCTGTGGCTGCGGCCGGCGCACCAGCCGATCACCGACCCCGTGCACTGGGACGGGCTGGAGACCCTGCAGGCGCTGCTCGACCGCGGCAAGGGCCTGGTGCTGCTGACCCCGCACCTGGGCAGCTTCGAGGTCTCGGCCCAGGCCTACGCGCAGCAGTTCGGCGCGCGTCAGCCGATCACGGTGCTGTACCGCCCGGCGCGCAAGCGCTGGCTGCGCGAGCTGGAGGAGACGGCGCGCGCGCGCCCGGCGCTGGCCACCGCGCCGGCCACGCTGGCCGGCGTGCGCCAGATGCTGCGGGCACTCAAGCGCGGCGAGACGGTCGGCCTGCTGCCCGACCAGGTGCCGCCCGCCGGCATGGGCGTGTGGGTGCCGTTCTTCGGTCAGCCGGCCTATACGATGACACTGGCGGCGCGCCTGGTGCAGCAGACCGGCGCGGCGGTGGGCCTGCTGTGGACCGAGCGGCTGCCGCACGGCCGCGGCTACGTGGTGCACGCCGATGCGCTGCCCGAACCGCTGCCGGATCCGTCGACGGCTGGCGGTGGCGACGAGGCCTCGGCGCAGGTCATCAACCGCGCGATGGAGGCCGTGATCCGCCGCTGCCCACGCCAGTATCTGTGGGGCTACCACCGCTACAAGCAGCCGCGCCAGCCGGAGGGCGCCTGATGCCTGGTGCCCTGGGTGCGCGTGCGCTGCTGGCGCTGGTGTGGCTGCTGCACTGGCTGCCGCTGCCGCTGCTGGCCGCGCTGGGCGTCGGCCTGGGGCGGCTGCTGCATGCGCTGGCCGGTTCGCGCCGGCGCATCGCGCTGCGCAACCTCGAGCTGTGCCGGCCCGACCTGCCGCTGGCCGAACGCCGTGCCATCGTGCGTCGCCACTTCGCGTGGCTGGGCCGCAGCCTGCTCGAGCGTGGCCTGCTCTGGTACGCCAGCCCGGCGCGGCTGCGGCGGCTGATCCGCGTCGAAGGCGACATCGGCTGGGGCGACCGCCACCCTCAGCAGGCGGTGATGTGGCTGGTGCCGCACTTCATCGGCATGGACGTGGCCGGCGCCGCCAGCCAGCTCTACCAGCGCCGCAACGTGGCCACCATCTACCAGACGCAGAGCAATGCGGTCTTCGACGCCGCCATCCGCCGCGGCCGCCTGCGCTTCGGCCAGGGCGATGTCTTCTCGCGCCACGACAGCGCGCTGCCGCTGGTGCGCGCCATCAAGCGCGGCATGATCTTCTTCAACCTGCCCGACATGGACTTCGGCCTGCGCGATGCCGCCTTCGTGCCCTTCTTCGGCGTGCCGGCGTCCACGCTGCTGGCACCGTCGCGCATGGCGCGCTCGCTGAAGATGGCGGTGCAGCCGGTGGTCACCGAGATCCTGCCCGGCGGCCAGGGCTACGTGGTGCGCTTCGGCGACCCCTGGCCCGACTGGCCGACCGACGACCCCGAGGCCGACGCGCGGCGCATGAATGCGTGGATCGAGCAGGAGATCCTGCGCTGCCCCAGCCAGTATCTGTGGGTGCACAAGCGCTTCAAGACACGGCCCGGGGGCCAGGCGTCGCTGTACGACTGACGGCGGATAATCCGCACCATGCGATTGCGCTTCACCAAGATGCAGGGCGCGGGCAACGACTTCGTCGTGCTCGACGCCACGCGCGCGCCGCTGCAGCTGAGCGTCGAGCAGCTGCGGCGGCTGGGCGATCGGCGCTTCGGCGTCGGCGCCGACCAGATCCTCGTCGTCGAGCAGCCCGACGCCCGCGAGCGCGAGCAGGGCATCGACTTCCGCTACCGCATCTTCAACGGCGCCAGCGGCTCGGAAGTCGAGCATTGCGGCAACGGGGCGCGCTGCTTCGTGCGCTTCGTGCACGAGCACGGCCTGTCGGCGGCGCCGGTGCTGCGCGTGGCCACCGTCAACAACCGCATCGAGCTGCGCCGGCAATCCGACGGCCGCGTGACGGTGGACATGAATGCGCCGATCTTCGACCTCGCCCGCGTGCCCTTCGACGCCGCCGGCCTGACGCCGCGCCGGGCGGGCCAGATGGCGCTGTGGCCGCTGGCGGTGGACGGCCGCACGGTCGAGGCCGCGGTGCTGTCGATGGGCAACCCGCACGCGGTGCTGCGCGTCGAGGACGTGGCCACAGCGCCGGTGACGCAGCTGGGCCCGCGCATCGAAGGGCATGCGCGCTTTGCGCGCAAGGTCAATGTCGGCTTCGTGCAGGTCATCGGCCGCCGCGAGGTCGCCCTGCGCGTGTGGGAGCGCGATGCCGGCGAGACCCTGGCCTGCGGCACCGGCGCCTGCGCCGCGGTGGTGGCCGGCATCCGCCAGGGCCTGCTCGATGCGCAGGTGGACGTGCACACGCGCGGCGGGCTGCTGACGATTTCCTGGGCCGGCGGCGATGCCGACCACGTGCTCATGACCGGCCCCGCCGAAACCGTCTTCGAAGGAGAGATCGAACTGTGAATCCGACCACCGGCGTGCAGGGCATCACCGAGACCGACATTGCCAACTACCTGGCCGTGACGCCCGGCTTCTTCGAGCGCCATGCCGACCTGCTGTCGAGCGTGCAGCTGACCAGCCCCCATGGCCAGCGCGCCGTCTCGCTGCAGGAGCGGCAGATGGAAATGCTGCGCGAGCGCATCAAGGGCCTGGAGCGCAAGATCGTCGAGATGCTGCGCCACGGGCAGGAAAACGTCGCCATCGCCGACCGGCTGCACCGCTGGACGCGCGCGCTCTTCCTCACCCAGGATCCGGCCCAGTTGCCGCGGGTGGCGGTCGAAGAGCTTCGGCACGAATTCATGATCCCGCAGGCCGCCATCCGCTTGTGGGGTGCCGATATCGCCCATGCCGGCGAGCACTTCGCGCAGCCCGTCAGCGACGATGCCAAGAGCTTCGCCGGCAGCCTGGCGCTGCCGTACTGCGGCGTCAATGCCGGTTTCGAGGCCGTGTCCTGGCTGGACGACCCGGCCACCGTGATGTCGCTGGCGCTGATCCCGCTGCGCCATGGCGCCGGAGATGCCAGCTTCGGCCTGCTGGTGCTGGGCTCGCCCGACCCCACGCGCTACCAGGCCGACATGGGCACCGAGTTTCTGATGCGCATCGGTGAAGTGACCAGCGCCGCGCTGTCGCGGCTGCTGCCTGCGGCGGCCTGAGCGTGAAGGCCGCCGGCGCGACGCCCGCCGCGCCGCTGGTGCACGAAGCGCTCGATCCCGAACTGCAGCGCTTCGGCCAGCACCTGGCGGTCGAGAAGCGCCTGGCCGCGCGCACGCTGGCGATGTACCGCGACGCCCTGGTGCGGCTGCAGCGGCTGGCGGCAGCCGACGGCGTGGCGCTGCAGCAGGCCCAGGTGCACCACCTGCGCGGCTGGGTGGCGGCGCTGCGCGGCCAGGGCCTGGGCGCGCGCAGCATCGCCATCACGCTGGCGGCCTGGCGCGGCCTGTATGCCTGGTGGGGCCGCGACGGCCGCGTGCCGCACAACCCGGCGGCGGCGGTGCGTGCGCCGAAGGCGGCCAAGCCGCTGCCGTCGGCGCTGGCGGTCGACCAGGCGGTGGCGCTGGCCGGCCACGAGGACGATGCCGGCCGCCCCGACTTGATGGCGCGCGACCATGCCATCGTCGAACTGCTCTACGGCTGCGGCCTGCGCATCGGCGAATTGCTGGGCCTGGACGTGGCGGCCGGGCCGGCAGCCGCTGGCTGGATCGATGCCGCAGACGCCACCGCGCATGTGCTGGGCAAGGGCAGCAAGCGGCGCAGCGTGCCCATTGGCGGCCCGGCGCTGCAGGCGCTGCGACAGTGGCTGGTCCTGCGGCCGACGCTGGCGGCAGCGGGCGAGCCGGCGCTGTTCGTCAGCCAGCGCGGCACGCGGCTCACGCCCAACCAGCTGCGCAACCGGCTGCAGGCGCAGGCCCTGCGCGCCGGGTTGCCGACGAACGTGCACCCGCACATGCTGCGGCACAGCTTTGCCTCGCACCTGCTGCAGTCCAGCGGCGACCTGCGCGCGGTGCAGGAACTGCTGGGCCACGCCAGCATCCAGACGACGCAGGTCTATACGCGGCTGGATTTCCAGCACCTGGCGAAGGTGTATGACGCGGCCCACCCGCGGGCGAAGCGCCGCGGCGGCTGATGCGCGGCGAAGCGCCGCGGCGGCGGGGTGATGCGCGGGCGAAGCGCCGCGCGCCGTCCTCAGGCTGTGAACGGCCGCGGCTCGGGCGGCGGATCGGGCCGCTGCAGCGTGCGCTGCCACCAGCCCACGTCGTGCCAGCGGCCCAGCTTGTGGCCGGCGTTGCCGAATACCCCCACGCGCTCGAAGCCCACGGCCTCGTGCAGGCCCACGCTGGCGGCATTGGGCAGCGTGATGCCGGCATAGGCCTGGCAGTAGCCGAGATCGGTCAGCAGCCGCAGCAACTCGCCGTAGAGGATGCGGCCGATGCCGCGGCCGCGCTGGTCGGCGCGCACATAGGCCGTCACCGTGACCGACCAGCGGTAGGCCTGGCGCTCGGCATAACGACTGGCATAGACATAGCCGCACACCGCACCTGCCTCGTCCAGCGCCACCAGCCACGGAAACTGCGCCAGCGTGGCGGCGATGCGGCGGCGCATCTCGTCGACCGTGGGCGCCTCGGTCTCGAAGGAGATGGGGGTGTCGCGCACGATGGGCGCATAGATGGCCTGCACGGCGGCGGCATCGTCGGGGGTGGCGGTGCGGATGCGCATGCGCGCATTGTTGGCCAGGAGCCCGCGCGCACGCACTGCGACAATCGACGCATGAAATCGATCCGCCTGCGCGACGGCCGGGAACGCTCGTTGCTGCGGCGCCACCCCTGGGTCTTCGAGGGCAGCATCGACAGGGGCCGGGCCGACGCCGGCGAAACCGTTCGCATCGAGGCCGCCGACGGCCGCTTTCTGGCCTGGGGTGCCTACAGCCCGGCATCGATGATCCGCGTGCGCGCCTGGAGCTTCGACGAGGCCGAGCGCATCGACCGCGCCTTCTTCCAGCGCCGCATCCAGCGTGCGCTGGCGCTGCGTGCGCGGCTGCCGATCGCCAGCGACGGCGTGCGCCTGGTGCATGGCGAGGCCGACGGCCTGCCGGGGCTGATCGTCGACCGCTACGGCGATACGCTGAGTGCCCAGTTTCTGTCCGCCGGCACCGAACGCTGGCGCGACACCCTGGCCGATCTGCTGCTGCAGGCCAGCGGTGCCACGCGGCTGTACGAGCGCAGCGATGCCAGCGTGCGCGGCCTCGAAGGGCTGCCGGCGCGCAGCGGCTGGCTGCGCGGCAGCGGCGCTACCGCCATCACCCTGCGCGAGCACGGCTGGCAGCTGACGCTGGACGTGGCCGAGGGCCACAAGACCGGGTTCTACCTCGACCAGCGCGACAACCGCGCACGCTTTGCCGACTGGGTGCGCCACTTCGGGCTGCAGCGGGTGCTGAACGGCTACTGCTATACCGGCGGCTTCAGCGTGGCGGCGCTGGCCGGCGGGGCGCAGGAGGTCGTCGGCGTCGATTCGTCGGCCCCGGCGCTGGCGCGCGCCAATGCCCATGTGCTGCTCAACGGCTTCGATCCGGCGCGCCACCAGGCGGTGGATGCCGACGTCAACCAGCTGCTGCGCGACCGCCTGGCGGCCGGCGAATCCTTCGACGCCATCGTGCTCGACCCGCCCAAGCTGGCGCCCACCGCCAGCCATGCCGACCGCGCCGCGCGCGCCTACAAGGACATCAACCGCCTGGCGCTGAAGCTGTTGCGCCCGGGCGGGCTGCTGCTGACCTTCAGCTGCAGCGGCGGCATCGGGCCCGAGCTGTTCCACAAGATCGTCGCCGGTGCGGCCATCGACGCCGGTGCCGACGGCGCCATCCTGGCGCGGCTGGAAGGTGCGCCCGACCACCCGACGACGCTGCTCTTCCCCGAGGGCGAATACCTCAAGGGGCTGGCGATCCTGAAAAGCTGATCAGCCGCGCGCCGTCGGCAAGGGCAGCCGCGTCTCGAATTTGGCCCGCTTGACCGCAAAATAGGCCTTCACGTTGCGCACATTGGCGTCCTGCGTGAACAGGCGCTGCACCAGCGCCTGGTAGGCCGGCATGTCGGCCACGCGCAGCACGAGCACGAAATCGGGCCCCGGGGCCACCCGCCAGCACTGCTGCACCGCGGCATCGGTCACGGCGCGCTGTTCGAAAGCCTCCAGATGTTCGGCGCCCTGCCGATCCAGGGTGATCTCGACGATGACCGACAGGCCCTCGCCCAGCGCCGCCGGCGACAGCAGGGCGACCCGGCGCTCGATCACGCCGGCGTCGACCAGCCGCCGAACCCGGCGCAGCGCGGTGGCCGGCGAGGTGTGCGAGCGCGCCGCCAGCGCCAGGTTCGACAGCGAGGCATCCGTCTGCAGCAGGTCGAGCAGGCGCAGATCGGTGGCATCGAGGTCAATCATGGCGAAATGATTACTCATAGAACGCCGCAAATATCGGGCTGAATTTCACGAAGCATATCCGGCGGTGATTTCATTCACATCACTGGATCGGAACGGCGAAAAATGCCACGACCACCGGCCTAGCATCCAGCCCGCAGCAACCCTTCAGGACCTCGAACCATGTGTGGAATCGTCGGCGCCGTCAGCACGCGCAACATCGTCCCGGTGCTCATCGAGGGCCTGAAGCGGCTCGAATACCGCGGTTATGACTCCTGCGGCGTGGCGGTGCACCAGGACGGCCAGCTGCGCCGCGCGCGCAGCACCTCGCGCGTGGCCGAGCTCGAATCGAATGTCGCGGCCGACGCCATCCAGGCCGGCACCGGCATCGCGCACACGCGCTGGGCCACCCATGGCGCGCCGGCGGTGCACAACGCCCATCCGCATTTTTCCGCCGGCCCCGGTGTCGATGCCGCCAGCACCGGCTTCGGCGGGCTCGACGGCATCGACGACGAGCGCGTGCCCGCCCGCATCGGCCTGGTGCACAACGGCATCATCGAGAACCACGACGAGCTGCGCCTCGAACTCGAAGCGCGCGGCTATGTCTTTGCCAGCCAGACCGACACCGAGGTCATCGCCCACCTGGTGCACCACCTGTACGACGGCGACCTGCTCGACGCCGTGCAGCGTGCGCTGCCGCGGCTGCGCGGCGCCTATGCGATCGCCGTCTTCTGCCGCGACGAGCCGCAGCGCGTGGTCGGTGCGCGGCAGGGCTCGCCGCTGGTGCTGGGCGTGGGGCAGGGCGAGCACTTCCTGGCCAGCGATGCCATGGCGCTGGCCGGTGTCACCGACCAGATCGTCTACCTGGAAGAGGGCGACGTCGTCGACCTGCAGCTGGGCAAATGCTGGATCAGTGCGCGCGACGCGGCGGGCCGCTTCGCCAGCGTCGAGCGCCCGGTGCGCACCGTCAACGCCCACAGCGGCGCCGCCGAGCTGGGCCCCTACCGGCACTACATGCAAAAGGAGATCTTCGAGCAGCCGCGCGCCATTGCCGATACGCTGGAAGGCGTGGCCGGCATCAGCCCCGAGCTGTTTGGCGACGGCGCCTACGGCATCTTCAAGGCCGTCGACCGCGTGCTCATCCTGGCCTGCGGCACCAGCTACTACAGCGGCAGCGCGGCGCGCTACTGGCTGGAATCGATCGCCGGCATCCCGACCACGGTGGAGATTGCCAGCGAATACCGCTACCGCGACAGCGTGCCCGACCCGCGCACGCTGGTGGTCACCATCAGCCAGAGCGGCGAGACGGCCGACACCATCGCCGCGCTCAAGCACGCGCGTTCACTGGGCATGCCGCATACGCTGACCATCTGCAACGTGGCCACGTCGGCGATGGTGCGCGAATGCGCGCTGCACTACATCACGCGCGCCGGCGTCGAGATCGGGGTCGCCAGCACCAAGGCCTTCACCACGCAGCTGGTCGGCCTGTACCTGCTGACGCTGGCGCTGGCGCAGACGCGCGGCCGCCTCAGCGACGCGCAGGAGGCCGCGCACCTGAAGGCGCTGCGCCACCTGCCGGTGGCGGTGCAGGCGGTGCTGGCGCTGGAGCCGCAGGTCATCGCCTGGAGCGAAGACTTCGCCAGGCGCGAGAACGCACTCTTCCTCGGCCGCGGCCTGCACTACCCGATCGCGCTGGAAGGGGCATTGAAGCTCAAGGAGATCAGCTACATCCACGCGGAGGCCTACCCCGCCGGTGAGCTCAAGCATGGCCCGCTGGCGCTGGTCACCGACCAGATGCCGGTGGTGACGGTGGCGCCCAACGACGCGCTGCTGGAAAAGCTCAAGAGCAACATGCAGGAGGTGCGCGCGCGCGGCGGCCAGCTCTATGTCTTTGCCGACAGCGACACGCACATCGCCAGCGGTGCTGGCGTGCACGTCATCCGCATGCCCGAGCACTACGGCGCGCTCAGCCCCATCCTGCACGTGGTGCCGCTGCAGCTGCTGGCCTACCACACCGCCTGCGCACGCGGCACGGATGTGGACAAGCCGAGAAACCTCGCCAAGTCGGTGACCGTCGAGTGACGGTCACCGTCCGGCGGCGCGCAGTGCCGGCAGCTGCCACAAACCCGTCGATCTTGCCGAGCGCGTGACCGTCGCTTGACAGTCGCTTGACCGTCGCCTGACCGCGGCGTGACCGCGGCGTGAGGGGCGCGCTCTTGCGCCGTGCCGGCCGACTGCACGTCGACGCCGTGAGCGTTGCCAGTCGGGTCGCGCCCTGCTGCCGGATCGAGGTGCGACTGCCGCCGCAGGGGGCGCGGCCGGCTGACCGCGCAGCACCGGAGCCCGCGCGCAGCCGGGCCATCAGCTGGCCTTGCCGGGCGAAGCCGGCGCCGCGCGCAACCGGCCGGCCATGCGCAGGCCATCGCGCACGTTCAACCCCATCAGCACGAGGTTGGTGGCGCCCGCGACAAGCTCGATGATCTGAACGGCGTAGAAGCCCCCGTCGAACGTGCCCGCAGTCGCCCAGCGGTTCAGCACGAGGGCGCAGGGCACCAGCACGAGCAACCCGTTGGCGGCGATGAAGGGCATGCGCTTCCTCTTGGCGTCGACGATCCGGCCCTTGCGTGAATGGCCGAGGAACATGCCGCTGCCGCCGGCCGCCGCCATCGCCGGAATCATGATCCACAGGCCCGGCGCGACGATCAGCGCCTTCAGCTGCGCCACCGCCGCCGGCGACCCGAACAGCTCCGTCAGGACGGTCGAAAGGAAGAAGATGACGAGGCACAGCGGGGCGAGGATGCCCGCGATGAGGTGGGCACGTCGAGGCAAGGCGATTTCTCCGATGGCTTCGGTTTCAGGGGGCGCGAACCGGGCATGCGGCGTCTGCGGTGTGCGCTGTCGATGCCTGCACTGTAGGAACCGCGTGGCGCTGCGCATAGCCTGAAGGCGGCGACACACTGTTGGGCATGCACAGACAATCGACGCTTCCCACCGGAGCAGCCCCATGGACCGATTCGACGCCATGCGCGCCTTCGTGCAGGTGCTGGAAAGCGGCAGCTACACGCGGGCAGCGATGCAGCTCGGCCTGCACAAGGCCACCGTCAGCCAGCAGATCCAGCGGCTCGAAGACAAGCTCGGCACGCGGCTGCTCACGCGCACGACGCGCTCGGTCACCCCCACCGAAGAGGGGCGGGCCTATCACCCGCATGCATGCGCCATCCTGCAGCAGGTGGACGAGGTGGAGACGATGCTGCGCAAAGGCACCAGCGCGCCGGCGGGGCACCTGCGGGTCGACGTTCCGGTGGCCATGGGCCGCCTGGTGTTCGCGCCCGAGATCGGCCGTTTTCTCGAGCGCTACCCGAGGATCACGCTCGAGCTGGGATGCAACGACCGCGCCGTCGACCTGGTGCAGGAAGGCGTGGATTGCGCGCTGCGCGGGGGGCCGCTGCCGGACTCGCGGCTGTCGGCGCGCCGGGTCGGTGACCTGCGCTTCGTGCTGTGCGCCGCGCCGCCCTACATCGACCGGCACGGGCTCCCCGACACCCCGCAGGCCCTGGCCCGCCATCACCAGATCGGCTTCGTACGGGCGTCGACGGCCAGGGTGCGACCGGTGACCTTGCTTCGAGACGGCCGCCAGGTGGAGCTCGACGTGGCGGCGCGCTTCGTCACCACCGACAGCGCGGCAGCCCTGAGCGCGGGCCTGGATGGGCTGGGCCTCATCGTGCTGGCCGAATTCGTGGCCAGCCACCACCTGGCCAGTGGCGCGCTGGTGCGCGTGCTGCCCGGCTGGCAATGCCCTTCGCTGCCGCTGCACCTGGTGACACCCACCACACGCAAGCGTGCGGCGCGGGTACAGGCCTTCATGGACTGGGCGCATGCGCTGCTGCTGCGGCGCCTGGGGGCGCAGCTGGAGGTCCGGTGACAGCCGATCCCTGGCCGGTCCTGCTGCGCAGCACACGCGAGCGCAGGCGCGCCGTGCCGCTCGAGACCGACCGGCATCGACCGCGCCGCAGCGGCTGGATAGACTCCCCGTCTTCCTTGCGCACCCCTTCCGTGACCCGGCGATGAAGCTGCTCGACACCCTGCAGGACGAACATGTGCTGATCGATCAGGTGCTCGGATCCCTGCGGACCTATGTCGACGGGCTCGTCGACGGGACTGCGGATCCGGATGACGGCGCCAGGTTCGCCGCGTTCTTCACCGAGTTCGCCGGCCATTTCCATCACGATCGCGAGGAGCATGTGCTCTTCCGCGCGCTGGTCTCGCAGGCGGACCTGCCCGCCGACCGCGGACCCGTGCACGCCCTGGCCCGCGAGCACGCTGACATGGAGGCGTGGCTGCACGAGATGACGCCGTTGCTCGACCACAGGCCGCAGTCGGCGGACGACGGGGCCCGGCTTCGGGCCCTGGCCGTGCGGTACTCGCACGCGCTCTGGCGTCACATCGACGCGGAGAATTCCGTCCTCTTCCCGCAGGGCGAGGAACGGCTGGTCCTGAGCGGCATCCGCGAGCTCGCGGATCGGCCGATGAGCGACGCAGCGGCGGCCGCGCGCCAGGGCGCCGCGGCGCTGCTGGTCCGTTACCCGCCGCTCGAGGACGATGCGCTGACGCGCGGCGACGGTTGTTTCATGTGCCGGTCCCACGGCACGACCTGCAACGGACTCGAGGCCGAGTGGTGGACCGAGCTCGAATGGGAGGCGTTCCGCGACCGGGACACGAGCGACTGATCGCGCGGGCGCGGCTCGCCCCCCTGCCCACCGGTCGATGCCGCGCGCGGTGCGTCAGCGCACCGGGGCGAGGGCCGTCGCGTGCTGCAAGCAACCGGTTGGGTCGATCGAGGCTCACGCCCGGTCTTCCCGGAGCCTGCACATCGACATCACTGCCACGCCCGGCCGGCCGGGTGGGCCGCGCCGGCGTCACTCCAGCACCCCCAGGTCCACCACCTCGAAGGCCCAGAAGCCGAGCAGGATGTGCGACACCGAGACGCCCGCCAGCCCGCGCTGGCGCGCATACAGCCAGCCCCAGAAGAGGCCGGCGACGAAGGCCGTCACCGCCAGCCCGGTCGACACGTACAGGTGCGCCGACGAGAAGATGATGTTGGCGCCGACGATGGCCTGCCAGTCCCTGCCGCGGCCGGTGAGGAAGTGCGCCAGCGGCCCCTGCACGCCGCCGCGGTAGATCAGCTCCTGGAAGGGCGCGAATACCACATAGGCCAGCGCCAGCCAGGGGTTGAAGCCGCTGGCCGGCATGCCCGCTGGCGGCGGCGAGAACATCTGCAGCAGCGGCAGGCCGTGCATCGCCGGCACCCAGTTCACCAGCGCCCATTTCAGCAGCACCGCGCCGGCCAGCCACGGCAGTGTCAACAGCACGGCCTCGCGCACGTGGCGGCCGGCACCCTGCAGCGTCAGCCCGAAGAAGCGCGCCGGGTAGCCCGAGACGCGCACGAAGACGAACAGGATCGCGCAGCAGACGACGATGAAGGGCACGGTGATGAATTCGCTGCGGCCCAGCGCTTCCTTCACCTGCACGGCCGTGCCCAGCAGCCAGGTGTAGAGCGTATAGGCCAGCATCAGCAGCAGCGTGAAGCGGCCCATCACCGAACGCGTGCGCTCCTCGTCCAGTGCGCGGTCGGACGCCGCCACCGCGTGCGCGCTGGACTGGCGCAACCGCTCGGCCACCAGGGCGCCGATGTCCACCAGCACCGGCACCAGCGTCGGCCGCGCCTCGGCCTGCGCCACGATGCCGGCCAGCGGCAGCACCAGCGTGCGCACCGCGCCGACGGCGCGCACCGTGGCCGAGCGCGATACGCGGTCGAAGAGCGCCATCTCGCCGAAGGAATCGCCGGCGCCGAGCTGGTTGATGACATGCTCGCCGCCGTCGCCGCGCTTGATGACCTGCGCCCGGCCGCGCTCGATCAGCATGAGCGCGGTCGCCGGGTCGCCTTCGCGCACGATGTCGGCACCGTCGGCATGGTCGACGAAGTGCGCGCCGGCGGCCAGCGCGGCCAGGTCGTCGGCGCTGCAGCGCCTGAAGATGGGGCTGCAGCCCAGCAGGGCCTGGGCCCGCGCCTGCTGCTGCACGGTGGGGTCGGAGGTGGACATGGCGACGTGTAGCGTAGCGGCTGCGCGGGTGCGTCCGCCGGGGCACTATGCTCGCCCGCATGACCACCACACTCTTCGACAGCCCGCTGGCCCGCCCCTTGCTGCGCCGCCTGTCGCTCGTGCTGCTGCGGCTGACCGGCTGGCGCGTCGAGGGCGAGCTGTCTGCCCTGGCGCCGCGCTGCGTGGTGATCGCCGCGCCGCACACCAGCAACTGGGATTTCCCGTACACACTGCTCGGCGCCTTTGCGCTCGGCATGCACATCCGCTGGCTCGGCAAGTCCGCGCTCTTTCGCCCGCCGTTCGGGCCGCTGATGCGCTGGCTGGGCGGCATCGCGGTGCGGCGCGACCGCTCCACCAACCTGGTGGCATCGTCGATCGACGCGCTGAAGGCCGCACCCGGCCCGCTGCAGCTGGTGCTGGCGCCCGAGGGCACGCGTGCCCACACGACGCAGTGGAAGACCGGCTTCCACCACATCGCCCGCGGCGCCGGGCTGCCGATCCAGCTGTCCTACCTGGACTGGGGGCAGCGCCGGCTGGGCCTGGGCCCGCTGGTCGAGCCGACGGCCGATGTCGATGGCGACATCGCCCGCATCCGCGCCTTCTATGCGCCGTTTCGCGGCCGCAACGCCGACCAGTTCGACCGCGGCGGCTGAAGCCCGGTCAGCATGGGCCGGGAACCCACGACAGCGTGTCGTTGTTCGGGAAGCACAGGCCCGCGGGCACCGCGGCTAAGGTGGCGGACCACGGCTTCGACGGTCGTGAGCGTGCCGCCGTGGCCGAGCGCATTCACGTCACTCTCAAGCAAATGTGGCTTTGCCACTTTGCTTGACCCCCGCGGGGGGCGGGCTGGGCGCAGCCCGGCCCTGGGGGTGCTCAGAGCTAGAGCTGGGGCGTCTTGAACCTGTACAAGTCCATCCACAGCAGGTTGGCCTGGCAGCCCACGCGCAGGGCCTTCGGTGATGGCAGGGCCTGCACGTCGAATTCATCTGCGGCATACGCGGGGTTCGGGCGTTGCGCCTCGCCCCTGAGGCCGAAGCCCGGACAGCCGTCGCCGATCGCCCGCCGCAGGCCCGACTGAAAGCCGGCCCTGGCAAGGCGGCACTGGCGCAGGAATCGGTCTGCAGCCCGTGCTCGACACCGAGCTGCGCGACGGCGGCGTCGGTGCCACGGCTCGACAAACGCCTCACGACCGGGCGCTTTCCACGCGCGCGGCTTCGCTCGGCGGCGTCGCGCCGGATTGTCCCAGCGCAATGCCGGCCCGGGCGGCGGGCGCATGGTTGCGCTGTCGAGATGGTCGGCCCGCAGTGAGGAGCGCGAGATGGTGACTCGGACATTGAACCTGGTGGAATTCAGGCAAGTGCCTTTCCGGGAGTTCGTCGGGCCGCGGTTGGAAGCGGCCTTCTCGACCTTGATCGCCGAGGGCGCGCTGCGTCTCGACTTCAGCGGCGCGTCGACCGACAGCCTCTACCAGTTGACGTTCGTCGTGACCCACAACTGGACCCCGATCGACCGTGACCGCCATTGGTACCGCCCGCTGACCGCGGGCGTCACCGGCAGGGTCGACGTCGAGAAGATGCGGCGTCGAAACTTCTGCACCGATGTCGCCGACGCCGCGAGTTGCGAGGCGGTGGCGCGCGAGCTGCCGCGCGAGCTTGGCCAGTCGATCGTCTACACCGCGGCCCATGAGGCAGGCCACATCCTCGGGCTCGAGAGTGGCGGCGTCGACGGGTCGGCCCACGTCGGCGACGCCGGGAACTTCATGTTCATCAACTCGTTGCACGCCGACTTCGTGCCCTTGATGGACGACTTCCGCCGTACGCGGCGCTACCGCATCCGGCCCGGCGACTCGCTGTCCCGGATCGCCGACCACATCGGATTCCGGCCCCCGCTCGCAAACTGGACCGCGCTGTACAACTTCCGCGGCCAGGACGGCCGGCGCAACCGCGATCTGCTGCGCAGCGGCAACCCGAACCTGATCTTCCCGAACGAGGAGATCTGGGTGCCCGACTATGTCGCCAGGCGCGCGTATTTCCGCGAGGTCGAGATCTGCGACAAGCGCTTCACCCCCGAGCAGGTCGCGACGATGCGGCGTTTCCTCGCGATCGGCCTGCCGATCGACGGCATCCCGATCTGACACGGGTACCGATCACGCGCAAGCAGTCGCAGTGGGCAGGTTGCCGCCATGCTGGCGCACTGCGGCCGTTGACGCCGCGGCAGGCGGTCCGCCTGCGCGAACCAGCCGGCACGCGCCGCATGCGCGCCGGTGAAGGCGACGCGCTCGTGGCCGAAGCGTTCGCGCTCGAACAGGCTCTCGGGAATGGCGGCGCAGTTGACCTTGACGAAGGGCATCGTCGCACCGGCGCCTCGCGGGCATCGGTTCGGTCTGGTCGAGGCCGTCGACGGGCACGATGCGGCTGCGGTTCAGGCCCAGCAGCTCCGACATCAGTTGCAGCCTCTCGCGCAGCACGACCCCGGGCGCCAGGGTCTTGCCGATCGCATGCACCACCTGCGACAGCAGCAGCTCCTGCGTGCGCCATCGCGGGTCGGCGGCTTCCTGGGTGGCCGAGGGTGCGGTCGGATGCGTCGTCATCGGGCGGGGTCATGCAAGATGCCGGCCAGCAGCGGCGCCCAGGCGGCGTCCGGCGGGGCCGTGACCACCACGGCGCGGCCGTCGTCCGGGTGCGGCAGCGTGACCGACTCGGCGTGCAGCCACAGGCGCGCCAGGCCCAGCCAGGCGGCCACCGCGCGGTTGTGCGCGCCCTTGCCATGCGTGCTGTCGCCCAGCAGCGGGTGGCCGATGTGCTTGCAGTGGCGGCGGATCTGGTGCCGGCGGCCGGTCTCGGGCCAGGCTTCGACGAGCGCATAGCGCGACGTCGGGTGGCGGCCGTCGACGCTGAACGGCCACTCGAAGGTGGCCAGCCGGCGCCAGTGCGTGCGCGCCGCGCGCGTCTCCTGGCCGGCCGACGGCCGCTCGGGGTCGCGCGCCAGCGGGTGGTCGATGCAGCCGTCGGTGTCGGGCCAGCCGCGCACCAGCGCGAGGTAGCGCTTGGCCACGGCGCCTGCCTCGAAGGCGGTGCCCAGCGCCCGCGCGGCCTCGGCATCGCGCGCCAGCACCAGCGCGCCCGAGGTGCCCTTGTCGAGCCGGTGCACCGGCCACAGCCAGGGCTCGCCTTCGTCGCGCAGGCGCTGCAGCACGTTGTCGTGCGCATGCGCATCCAGCGCCGTGCGGTGCACCAGCAGCCCGGGCGGCTTGTCGATGACGAGCAGCCGGCCGTCGTCGTGCAGACGCCGCAACGGCGGTGGGTGGGGCTGTGTCATGACCGGGCAGGGTGCGGGTGGATGGGCCTCAGGTCGAGGCTCGTCGGTGCGATCATCGCCGCCATTCGATGGAAGGCGCCCGCGATGCCGATCACCGCCACCGACAGCAGCCGCGAACAGATCACCCTGCCCCTCTTCAACCTCGTCGTCGTGCTGGTGGCCGTCGCCGGGCTGATGCTGTTCGGCCAGGCGCGCTGGCAGTTCGACATCCACGATCCCGATTTCTTCCCGCTCAACCTGCTGCTGCCGCTGCTGGCGGCGTTCGGCCTGTACCAGGCGGTGAAGGCGGGCCTGGCCTGGCGCCGCCACGCACGCCAGGGCAGCACCCAGGTGCAGATCGATGGCCCGGGCCGGCTGCGCCCGGGCGACACCCTGCGCGGGCGCTGGCTGCCCGGGCGGCCGCTGCCGGCCGGCAGCCCGCTGCGGCTGCAACTGCAGTGCATCGACATCTACGAGGAGGAGAACGCCTCTGCCTCGCAGCGCCGGCGCCGCCATCCCCAGGTGGCCTGGGAAGGGCAGGCCGAGGCCGCGGTGCCGGCCTCCGGCGCTGCGGTGCCCTTCCAGTTCCGTCTGCCTACCGAGCTCAAGCGCATCCGCGCCTTCATCGAGCGCGCACCGCAAGACCGCGTGCAGGTGAAGTCGCTGCTGGTGGTCAACGTGCCCTTCGGGCGACGGATCGTCAAGGCCAGCGCCGACATGCTGCCGGTGGACCGTGGCTGGCGGCTGGTGGTGGAGGCCACGCCATCGGGCAAGACGGTCCGCGCCGAGATCGACCTGCCGATCGAGGTGACGATTGCCGAGCGCGGAGGGCGCTGAGCCTGCGCGGCCTCACGCCAGGTCACACCACCATCGGCGTCAGCGCTCCGTCCACCGACAGCACCGCGCCGCTGACATAGCTGGCCGCCGGCGAGGCCAGGAACAGCACCACGCGCGCCACCTCCTCGGGCTCGCAGATGCGGCCCTGCGGCAGCGTCTGGCGGTGGCGCTGCAGCACGGCCTGCACGTCCACGCCCTCGGCACGCGCCTGCGCCGCCAGCCCTTCGTGCAGCCGGCCGGTGCTCACCAGCCCGGGGTTGACGGCGTTCACGCGCACGCCCTGGCGGCCATAGGCATGGGCCAGGCCGGCGCTGGCCAGCATCAGGGCCGCATTGGCCGAGCCACCCGGCAGGTGGTGCGGCGACGCCAGCTTGCCGCCCATGCCGACGATATTGACGACGCTGCCGCCACCGCGCGCCGCCATGCGCGGCAGCACCGCCTGCAGGGCGTGGATGCAGGTGAAGAATTTGGCCTGCATCGCCGCCGCCCAGTGCGCGGCCGTCAGCTCGGGCGCCGGGGTGCGCTGGGCGGCGCCGGCGCTCGTCACCAGCACGTCGATGGGGCCGAGCGCGGCTTCCACCGCGTCGACCATGGCCGCGGCCGCAGCGGCGTCGCGCAGGTCGGCCGCGTGCGTGAAGACGCCATGGCCGGCGGCATGCAGCTTCGCGGCCGCCGCCGCCAGGTGGGCGGCGTCGCGCGCGGCGATCGCCACCCGCGCGCCCTCGGCCGCGAAGGCCGTGGCGCAGGCCAGGCCGATGCCTTTGCTGCCACCGGTCACCAGCACCACCTTGCCTTGCAGTCCGAGGTCCATCGTGCGTCCTTGTGTCGTCGTGGGAGAGGCCGGCAAGCCTAGCGTTGTTCGTGCGTGGGCGCTGCCCGGGTTCCTGCGAGCCTGCGGCTAGACTCGTTCGCCAACGCCACGCCGCCGCGCACCCGACCGCTGCCATGATCGTGCGAAGCCTGAGCTGGATCCTGCTGCTTGCCGCCCTCGGCCTGGGTGCGTGGTGGGCGCTCGACCAGCCGGCCGTGCAGCGCTGGCTGCCCGAAGCGCTGCGCGAGCGGCCCGCCCGCGTGCAGGCCGCAGGCCAGTCGGGTGCCGCCGCGCGCAAATGCCAGGGCGCTGCGCGGGTGGTCTATACCGACGGCCCCTGCCCGGCGGGGACGCGCGAAGCGGCGATGGACGGCGGCAGCGTCACCGTGCTGCCCGCGGTGCGGCCACCCGCGGCAGCCGCCGCCGCGTCCGCCGGCAGCGCGCAGGCACCGCTGCGCCGCCTGGCCGGCCCCGACGACAGCGCCGCGCAGCGCGAACGCGTGCTCGAGCAGGCCTTGCACCGCTGATGGCACCGCGTGACGCGATCGGGCCGCTGCCGCGCCTGCTGGCGCTGGTCATCGACGCCACCTGGGTGCTGGGCACCTCGCTGCCGTGGATGTGGTGGGCCAGCCCGCCCGGCGATTTCGGGCTCACCTGGGCCTGGTTCGGCGGCATGCTGCTGCTCAGCCTGGGCGCCGTGCCCTGCTGGCTGGGTCTGGGCGGCACGCCGGGGCAGCTGCTGCTGGGCCAGCAGGTGGTGGACGACCGCGGCGAGCCGCGGCTGCAGGGCCGGCAGGCGCTGCTGCGCTGGGTCGGCGCCTGGGCCACGGCGGCCAGCCTGCTGTATGCGCCGCTGTGGCGCCACGGCGGGCGCGCACCCAGGGCCTGGCACGACCGCCTGTCGGGTACGGCGGTGGTCGAGCGCGACCCCGACATCCCCGACAGCGTGCCGGCCCGCCACTGGGCGGGTGATCTGCCGCTGGCCGAAAGCCTGTGCATCCACGGCCTGCTGCTGCCGCTGCCGCTGCTGCTGGGGCTGGGCGCGGTGGAGGCGGCGTCGCGGCTGGACGGCGTGGTGCTGCGCGCGGGGGGGCTGCTGCTGCTGCTGGGCTGGCCGCTGCTGCTGCTGATGGTGGCCTGGGGTGCCGTGGGCGTGTGGCGCGCCGCGGGCCGCACGCTGCGCACGCGCCGCGGCGGGCCGCCGCCGGCCTGGCGCAAGCTCGGTGCCCGGGGCTTGATGGGCGTGGCCGCTGCGGGCGTGCTGCTGCTGGCCGGCGTCAACCTGGCACCGCGGCTGTTCGAGATCGGCGCGCTGCTGGTCGGCCACGACCCGCAGGGCATGGCCAGCGCCAGCGTCTCGGCCGATGGCCGCCGGCTGCACATCAAGGGGCCGCTGGGGCTGGGCAGCGCGGCCCGTGTGCGCACGCTGCTGGAGGCCTCGCCGCAGCTGCGCTGGGTGGTGCTGGAATCGAGCGCCGGGCGCCTGCCCGAAGCGCTGCAGATCGCCGCCGCCGTGCGCGCGCGCGGCCTGCCCACCCGCGCCACCGGCGAGTGCAGCGGCGTCTGCCCCTTCGTCTTTCTGGCCGGGTCGCGGCGCCAGTTGCTGCCGGGCGCCAGGCTGGGGCTGCAGCGGCTGTCGGCGGGTGGCTTCAACCCGCCCTACCAGCGCCTGCTCAACCGCGAACTGCGCCATCGGCTGGCCGCCGCCGGGCTGACGCCGCACCTGGTGACGAAGACGCTGGCCACGCCGCCCACGCGATCGTGGTACCCGGAAAGCGACGAACTGGCGGCGGCGGGCCTTGTCACCGTGCCCGAGCGGCCGCTGGACGTCGAACTGCCGGGCCCGCAGGGCGCGACCGTGGCCGACTATGCCGAGGCGCTGAGTGCCAGCCCGCTGTGGCAGGCCGTCGAACGGCGCTTTCCAGGCGTGCAGGCGCTGGCGGCCGAGCACATGGGTGCCGCCAGCCCGCAGGGCGCCGAGGCCGTGCAGACCGCCGGCCACGAGGTGGTCGCCGCGCTGCTGCCGCCGCTGCTGGTGCAGGCCAGCCCCGAGACACGCTGGCTGTTTACCGAGGTGCTGCTGGCGCAGATGAATGCGCTGGCGGCCATCGACGCCGAGCTCTGCCGCAACCTGCTGCTGGGCGACCCCGCCGCGCACCGCCGCCTGCCGCCCGAGCTGGCCTGGCGCGAGGCCCAATGGCTGCTGGGGGCCCTGGGCGAGGCGCCGCGCGGCACGCCGGCGCGGCGGCCGAACCCGCTGGAGCTGGAGGTCATCCGCCGCACCCTGGGCCAGCGTGCACCCCAGCACCTGGCGATCTTGTGGCGGCCGACGGTGATGCCGCCCGCGAACGAGCCCGACTGCGACCGTGGCCGCGCGATGCTGACCGAACTGGCCACGCTGGCGGCTCCGCAGCGGCGCCTGGCCCTGCGCTTGATGTATGAGCGCGAATAGGCCATCCCCAGATGCCCGGTGGACAGCCCCTGCCGGCCGCGCTATGTTGCCGTCCCAGTGGAGGTGATCGATGAGCGTGGCGCTGCAGGTGCTGCTGTTGGTGGTGGCCATCGTCGTGGCCGTGGCCGGTATCGGTGCGGCCCTGGCGCTGCGCATGTCGGCGCGGCAGCAGGGGTCGCGGGTGCGGCGGCGGCCGCCGGGTTCGGCCGCCGCCGTGGCACCCAGGGCCCGGTCCGGCGAGGGGGTCCCGCTGGCGCCGGCGCGCACGGCGGCCGTTCACCGTCACACCGCCACGGCTGCGCCGGGCAAGGCGCCGGCAGTGCCCAGTGCGCCCCTCACCCCCGAACAGGCGCACCAGGCCAAGCTGGTGGCGCTGAAGGCCCTGCTGGCGCTGGGCGACGCCCAGGCCGAGCGTGCCGCCAAGTCGGGCCATGGCCACTTTGCCGACACCCAGCCGGCAGAGGACTATCCCAGCACGCAGTTCGCCGACCGCAACGACCCCGCGCAGCCGGTGTCGCTGCTGAACCTGGACAAGCTGCCGCAGCGCCGCGGTCTCAAGACCTGATCCCCCCATCCGCCCGGCTGCCGGCCCGGCAGGGCCTACAGTCCGGGCGCATGGACCCCGCTGCCTCAAACCCCGCGCTGCCGCTGGCCGGCGTTCGTGTCGTCGAGTGCTGCCAGATCGCCTCGGGCCCCTTCTGCGGCATGCTGCTGGCCGACTTCGGCGCCGAGGTCATCAAGATCGAACCGCCCGAAGGCGACGCCATGCGGCAATGGCCGCCGATCAACGGCGGCTGCAGCGAAAATTTCGCCAGCCTCAACCGCGGCAAGCGCTCGCTGGCGCTGGACCTGAAGAATCCGCGGGACCTGGAGACGGCGCGGGCGCTGATCCTCGATGCCGACGTGCTGGTGGAGAACAGCCGCCCCGGCGCGATGCAGCGCCTGGGCCTGGGCTGGGACTGGTTCGGGCCGCGCAAGCCGCAACTCGTCTACTGCTCGATCTCGGCCTACGGGCAGGACGGCCCGCGCGGCAGCGAAGGCGGCTTCGACGTCACCATCCAGGCCGCCGCCGGCGTGATGAGCGTGACCGGCGAGCCCGATGGCGCGCCGGTGAAGGCCGGCGTGCCGCTGGCCGACTTCGCCTCGGGCCTGTATGCGGCCTACGGCATCGCGGCGCTGATCGCGCGCGTGCGCGCCGGCGGGCCCGGCGGCCCGATCGACGTGCCGATGTTTGCCGCCACGCTGGCCATCAGTGCGCTGCAGACGAGCGAATATTTCGGCACCGGTCGCAACCCGGTCAAGCTGGGCTCGGCGCACCCGCGCAATGCGCCCTACCAGGCCTATCCGGCGGCCGACGGGTTCTTCGTTATCGCCGCCGGCAACAACCGGCTGTGGCAATCGGTGTGCGAGGTGGTGGGCACGCCGGAACTGCTGGCCGATCCACGCTACGCCACGCCGGCGCTGCGCGCGCAGCACCAGCGCGAACTGAAGGCGGCGCTCGACCCGCATTTCGCGCGCCGGGGCGTGCCGCACTGGCTGCAGGCCTTTGCGGCTGCCGGCGTGCCATGTGCACCGATCAACGGTTATGCCGAGGCGCTGGCCGATCCGCAGGCCACGCACCTGCAACTGGTGCGCGATCAGCTGCTGCCCGGCGGCCACGCCACGCACACCGTCGGCTGCCCGCTGCGGCTGGACGGCCGGCCGATCGCCGTCGACACCACCGTGCCGGCGCTGGGCAGCGGCCCCGCGCAGTGGCGCCCGCGCGCCGGAGACCCTGCATGAACGAGCCCACCGACACCATCGCCCCGCTGCGCCGCTTCGTCGTCGCGATGACCGAACTGGTCGCCCGCACCAACGACGAACCGACGCTGCTGGCCGAAGGCCGCCAACGGCTGGCGCACCTGCTGGCCAGCGACGCGTGGCTGCCCGCGGCCTTCAGCCAGCCGCGCGACGACCGCTATGCGCAATACCTGCTGCATGCCGATGCGCTGGAGCGCTTTTCGGTCGTCAGCTTCGTCTGGGGGCCGGGCCAGCGCACGCCGGTGCACGACCACACCGTGTGGGGGCTGGTCGGCATGCTGCGCGGCGCCGAGCGCTGCGACGAATACCGGCTCGACGCTGGCCGCCCGGTGCCCACCGGCGGCCACCACGTGATGCGGGCCGGCGACATCGAAGCCGTCTCGCCCACCGTGGGTGACTGGCACCGCGTCAGCAGCGCGCTGACCGCGGGCACCTCGATCAGCATCCACGTCTACGGCGCCAACATCGGCGCCGTGCGCCGTCACCGGCTCGACGACCAGGGCGTGATGCACGACTTCGTCTCCGGTTATGACAGCGCCGTGCTGCCCAACCTGTGGGACCGCTCGGCCGCGGTGCGGAGCGGCGTGTGCTGAGGGCCGAACGCAGCGCCGGCGTGCTGACGCTGACGCTGGCGCGGCCCGAGCGCGGCCATGCGCTGGCGAGCGACCTCGTCGAGGCGCTGCTCGCCGCCGTGCAGGGCGCCAGCGCCGAGTCCACGCTGCACACCCTGCTGCTGCGCGCCGAGGGTCGCCACTTCTGCACCGGGCTCGACCTGTCGGACCTGGAGAGCAGCCGCGACGCCGACTGGCTGCAGCGCCTGGTGCGCATCGAGACGCTGCTGCAGGCGCTGTGGCAAAGCCCGCTGACCACCGTGGCGCTGGCCCAGGGCCGCGCCTGGGGTGCAGGCGCCGACCTCTTTGCCGCCTGCGAGATCCGCATCGCCGCGCCCGATGCCAGCTTCCGCTTTCCGGGTGCACAGTTCGGCATCGTGCTCGGCACGCGGCGCCTGGCCGCGCGCATCGGCACCGACGCGGCGCGTGCGCTGGTGATCGGTGGCGGCACGCTCGATGCCGCCGCCGCGCGGGCCGCCGGCCTGGTGACGGCCATCGGCACCGAGCCGGTGCTCACGCCGCCGGTGATCGACGCCGCCACCGCGCGCGCGGTGCGCACCGCCAGCCGTGGCGATCCGCCCGGCGCCGCCGATGCCGACCTGGCGGCGCTGGTGCGCTCGGCCGCCGAGCCGGGCCTGAAGACCCGTATCCAGGCCTACCGCGAACGACAACTCGCCGCCCGATGACCGCCACCGCCACCACCGTCCGCCCCGTGGTCGCCATCGCCTGCGACCGCGTGCGGGTCTTCCAGCACGATGCCCATGCCGCCTTCGACGGCTACGTGCGCGCCGTCACCGACGTCATGCACGGCTTGCTGCTGACCGGCAGCCCGTCGAACGTGCAGCCCCGAGGGCTGGCTGGCGCGCGCCGTGCGCTCGCCGACGCTGACCGTCAATTCGCTGCACGAGCAGGGCATCGACCGGCTGGGCACCGGCCTGACGGTGGAGGCGCGTGCCGACGACGGCCTGGTGGAGGCGATCTCGGTGGCGGCGGCGCCGCAGTTCACGCTGGCGGTGCAATGGCACCCCGAGATGCGCATTCACGACAGCGCCGAGGCGCGCGCGATCTTCGCCGCCTTTGCCGAAGCCTGCCGGGCGCGGCGGGTGCAGCGGCTGCGGGCACGCGCCTGAGGCGAATTTGCATTCGATGGCAGGGATTCCAGCGGCGGCTGCCGGCGCAAAGCGGACCTTGTCAGGGTCTGCTCGGTGCTGTGTTCTGCCTGCTGATGCCCCCGGCCGGGGTTTCGGCCCGGCGGCCGACTCCCTTTCTTTGCGGGTGCAAAGAAAGGAAGCAAAAAGCACCCTGGAATGCAACACCCCGGCTCGTCGGGTGCGTATCGCTCGCGGCGCTCGAGCCGGTGGTGACTCGATGCTCTCGCAAAGGATTGCTCGACAGTCCACGACCTTTCACCGGCGAGGCGAGCCGTGGCCTGGTCACGCTGGACCACCAGCCATCGGCATGCCGCCGCTCCTGCGCACGTGCGGCGCTGGCTGGTGGTCCAGCGTGACCAGGCCACGGTTCCCCTGGGCGGTGAAAGGTCGTGGACTGTCGAGCAATCCTTTGCGAGAGCATCGAGTCACCACCGCACCGAGCGTCAGCGAGCGATCGGCACCCGACGAGCCGGGGGTGTTGCATTGAAGGTGCTTTCTTGGCCTACCTTCTTTGCACCAGCAAAGAAGGTAGGTCGGCCGCCGGGCCGAAACCCCGGCCGGGGGCATCCGCAGTCAGAACCCAAGGCCCCGTCGAGCCAACGACCAGCGGCCGCTTTGCGCCGCAAGCCGCCGCGCGACGATGAAGGCATCGGCCGGGCACGCGCGACGCTGCGGCGCTCAATAAGTCTCGAGGTGCAGCCGCCCTTCGCGCTTGAGCGCCGCGCCCACCGTGTCCCACTGCAGACCGGCCTGCTGCGCGATGTCACGCAGCGCCAGCACCACGCCCTCTTCCATCGACTTCAGGCCGCAGACGTAGAAGTGGGCATTCGGGTCGGCCAGCAGCGCCGCGAGGTCGGCGGCGCGCTCGCGCATCAGGTCCTGCACATAACGTTTGGGCTGGCCGGGCGTGCGGCTGAAGGCGAAGTGAATGTCGATGAAGTCCCGGGGCAGGCTTTGCAGCGGGCCGAAGTAGGGCAGCTCCTCCTTCGTGCGCGCGCCGAAGAAGAGCATCAGCTTGCCGCCTTCGAACTTGCCGCTCTTGCGCAGGCGGCGGCGCCACTCGGTCATCGCCCGCATCGGCGCGCTGCCGGTGCCGGTGCAGATCATCACGATGTGGCTCTTCGGGTGGTTGGGCATCAGGAAGCTGGTGCCGAAGGGGCCGATGACCTGCACCTTGTCGCCCACCTTCAGGTCGCAGACATAGTTGCTGGCCACGCCGCGCACCGGTCGGCCCTGGTGGTCTTCCAGCACGCGCTTCACGGTCAGCGACAGGTTGTTGTAGCCCGGCCGTTCGCCGTTGCGCGGGCTGGCGATGCTGTACTGGCGCGCATGGTGCGGCCGGCCGCCGTCGTCCACGCCCGGCGGCAGGATGCCGATGCTCTGCCCTTCCAGCACCGGAAAGGGCATGGTGCCGAAATCGAGCATCACGTGGTGGGTGTCGTATTCCGTGCCGACCTCGGTGACGCGCACGTTGCCGACCACGGTGGCCGTCACCGATTTCTCAGCCGCCTTCGGACCGTAGAGGTTGGCATAGGCATGCGCCGCCGACCAGGGCGGCAGCGTGGCGTTCCAGGCCCCGCTGTTGAAGGCCGTCTGGCCGCTGGGGTCGGGCTGCGGCGCGGTCACCGCGGCTTCGGCGATGGTCGCGGCTTCACCACCGCCGGCCGCGGCCAGTTCGTCGGCCGACAGTTCGGCCGGCAGGCTGTCCCAACGGAGCTGTTCGTCGACCGCATAGGCACGCACGCGCGGCATCTGGCGCCAGTTGTCGATGCTGCCGGTGGGGCACGGCGGAATGCAGTCCATGCACAGGTTGCACTTGGCTGCATCGACGACATAGTTGCGCGAATCGTGCGTGATCGCGCCCACCGGGCAGGTGGCTTCGCAGGTGTTGCAGCGGATGCAGATCTCGGGGTCGATCAGGTGCTGCTTGATGACCGCAAGGTCGGACTGGTCCATGCCGATGTCTCCAAGGCGCGCAAGGCAGGGTATGCAGCAGGCATTCTCCCCTCGGGGACCGGCCGCCAAAGGCGGCCAGGGGGAGTGGCGTTGTAAGAGCGCCGAACCCGATCCGGGTCTCCCGGTCGGGTTCGGCAGCCCCCTCGGGGGGCGGCCGCCAGGCGGCCGGGGGCTCACATCAGCCGAAGCGGATGTATTCAAAGTCCACCGGCTGGCGGTTGATGCCCATCACCGGCGGCGCGATCCAGTTGGCGAACTTGCCCGGATCGACGACGCGGCCCATCAGGCTGGCGACATAGGCACGGTCCTCGTCGGTGGGCAGCCACTGCTCGACATTGGCATTCCACTCGTGGTCGTGGATGTGGCGGCCGTCGGGCGACACCTTCACGCCGGCCAGCGCACCGATGTTGCGGTGGAAGGCCTTGTGCGGCACCTTCAGACGGAACGGGATGCCGGCCTTCTCGATCACCTTGTTCCAGCGCTCGACGCCGCCCACCGAGTCCTTGATGTAGTCGTCGCGCAGCACCTCGTTGAGGGCATTGAGCATCGGCACGTCCTTCTCGACCAGCATGCCGTTGTTGACCTCCAGCACCTTGTAGGTCTGGCCCTTGAGCACATGGTCGTCGCTGCGCTTGCCTTCCTCGTAGCGGCCCTTGAGGCCCGTCGAATAGAAGGTGGCGGCGTTGCTCGACTGATCGGCGCCGAAGAGGTCGATGGTGACGCTGAAATGGAAGTTGAGGTAGCGCTGGATGGTCGGCAGGTCGATCACGCCCGCCGCGCGCAGCCTGGCCGGGTCGTCCGTCTTCAGCTCGTTCATCGCCTGGCAGGTGCGCTGGATGACGCGGCTGACACCCGACTCGCCCACGAACATGTGGTGCGCTTCTTCGGTCAGCATGAACTTGGTGGTGCGTGCCAGCGGGTCGAAACTGCTTTCCGCCAGCGCGCACAGCTGGAACTTGCCGTCGCGGTCGGTGAAATAGGTAAACATGAAGAAGCTCAGCCAGTCGGGCGTCTTCTCGTTGAAGGCACCGAGGATGCGCGGGTTGTCCTGGTCGCCGCTGCGGCGCTCGAGCAGGGCTTCGCCTTCCTCGCGGCCGTCGCGGCCGAAATATTTGTGCAGCAGGTAGACCATCGCCCACAGGTGGCGGCCTTCCTCGACGTTGACCTGGAAGAGGTTGCGCAGGTCGTACTGGCTGGGGGCCGTCAGGCCGAGGTGGCGCTGCTGCTCGACCGACGCCGGCTCGGTGTCGCCCTGCGTGACGATGATGCGGCGCAGGTTGGCACGGTGCTCGCCGGGCACGTCCTGCCAGGCGTCCTCGCCCTTGTGGTCACCGAAATGGATCTTGCGGTCCTTCTCGGCCGGGTTCAGGAAGATGCCCCAGCGGTAGTCGGGCATCTTCACATGGCCGAACTGCGCCCAGCCCTGCGGGTCGACGCTGACCGCGGTGCGCAGGTAGACGTCGAAATTCTGGCTGCCCTCGGGCCCCATGTCGTTCCACCAGCTCAGGTAGTTGGGCTGCCACTGCTCGAGCGCGCGCTGCAGCGTGCGGTCTTCCGACAGGTTGACGTTGTTGGGGATCTTGTCGCTGTAGTTGATGCTGCTCATCGCTTGCTCCTGATGCTTAGACGCGGTTCCAGTCGAAATTCGCTTTGTCACCCTTGCCGTAGACCTTCAGCGCACCCTTGTCGCCGACGGCGTTGGGGCGCTGGAAGATCCAGTTCTGCCACGCCGTCAGGCGGCCGAAGATGCGCGTGAACATGTTTTCCGGGCCGTTGAAGCGCAGGTTGGCTTCCATGCCGGTGAGCGCATCGGGGTTCATCGCCACACGCTCCTCGATGGCGATGCGCGTCTCGTCGGCCCAGTCGATGTCGTCGGGGCTGCTGGTGACGAGCCCGACCGCGAAGGCCGCCTCGGCATCCAGCGCCTGGCCGGCCCGGGCGCGCACGGCCTCCAGCGCCGGCTGCTCGCCATAGAAGCGGCGCACCAGGCGGCTCTGGCCGGTGGCCATCGGATAGAGGCCGAAATTGGCGTCGTTGACGGTGACCGTCGGCGCCTTGGCGGCATCGTCGGGCAGCGCCAGCATGTAGCTGCGGTCGCAGGCCAGCGCCAGCTCGAGAAAGCTGCCGGCAAAGCACGACCCCGGCTCGATGAGGGCGAACAGGCTGCGGCTGGACACATCCAGCCGGCTGAAGGTGCGCCGCAGCAGGCCAATGGTCTCGCGCACCAGCCAGTGGCCGGCATGCGCCTGCAGCGTGGCGTCCATCGCCAGCACGGCGGCGGCATCGCCTTCGGTCTTCACCAGCCAGAGGCCGATGTCGAGCTCGTTGGTGCGCATCTCGAGGATGGCGTCCTCCAGTTCGCGCGCCATCTGCAGCGGGTACCAGGCGGCGCCGGCGGCTTCGATCCCGGCCAGCGTCTGCGGCTGCGTCCCGGTGGGCGCCTTGACGGTGAAGGTGGCCACGCGGCGGGCGCGGTCGATGGCGACATTCACGTGCGCATAGCGCAGCCCATCGGCTTCGACCGCCTTCACCAGCGGCGTCAGCGTCACGCCCTGGCCGTCGGCCGGGCGGTCGCTGCCGGCGGCCAGCTGCAGCGCGCGCTCCTGCACCCGGGCGGCAAACTGCGCCGGCCTGGCGATGTCGTCGACCAGTCGCCAGTCCTTGGCCTTCTGGCCGCGCACGCCCTCGGTGGTGGTGCAGAAGATGTCGGCCAGGTCATGCCGCACATGGCGCTTGTCGGTCACACGCGTCAGGCCGCCGGTGCCGGGCAGCACGCCCAGCAGCGGCACCTCGGGCAGGCTCACCGCGCTGCTGCGGTCGTCCACCAGGATGATCTCGTCGCAGGCCAGTGCCAGCTCGTAGCCGCCGCCGGCACAGCTGCCATTCACCGCGGCCAGGAATTTGAGGCCGCTGTGCCTGGACGAATCCTCCAGGCCGTTGCGCGTCTCGTTGGTGAATTTGCAGAAGTTGACCTTCCACGCGTGGCTGGACAGGCCGAGCATGAAGATATTGGCGCCCGAGCAGAAGACCTTGTCCTTGAGGCTGGTGACGACGACGGTGCGCACCTCGGGGTGCTCGAAGCGGATGCGGTTGAGCGCGTCGTTGAGCTCGATGTCCACGCCCAGGTCGTAGCTGTTGAGCTTGAGCTTGTAGCCCGCGCGCAGTCCGGCGTCGGCGTCGACGTCCATCGCCAGGCGGGCGACCGGGCCTTCGAAGCTCAGCTTCCAGTGGTGGTAGCGGGACGGATGGGTCTGGTAGTCGACGCGGGACGGCTGGTTCACGGCATGCTCCTGAAGCGGCTGCAGCATCTTGCGTTGATGCGGGATCGGTTGAAAGGCATGATAGTGCCTGTTCTGATGAGTCGCAAGCACTTTAATGCATTGCTTTTTGATCCGCACCGCGGCGATGGGCGGCGAACTATAGGGCTTGACAGTTTTCCGTGCCAGACCCTAGAGTTGATGCACGCAAGATAATGCATCTTGTCGATCAGCCGATGGAGACAACACCATGTCCGCGACCCCTTTGCCGCCCCTGCCCGAGCGCTTCAACTTCGCGCAGCACCTGCTGCGGCGCAATGCAGGCCGCGCCGCCAAGGCCGCCTTCATCGACGACCACGGCAGCCTGAGCTACGGCGCGCTGGAAGACCGTGTGCGGCGCCTGGCCGCCGGCCTGCGCGGCCTGGGCATCAAGCGCGAGGAACGCGTGCTGCTGCTGATGCACGACGGCTGCGACTGGCCGGTGGCCTTTCTGGGCGCGATGCATGCCGGCCTGGTGCCGGTGGCCGTCAATACCCTGCTCACTGCCGACGACTATGCCTACATGCTCGAGCACAGCCGCGCGCAGGCGGCGCTGGTCTCGGGCGCGCTGCTGCCGGTGCTGACGGCGGCGATGATCAAGAGCGATCACGAGATCGGCAAGGTCATCGTCTCGCGCCCCGAGGCGCCGCTGAAGGCGGCGCCGTCCGGCACCACGCCGCCACTGCCGGCCGAGGTCGATTTCGAAGCCTTTGTCGCCGCCCAGCCGCCGGCCGCGCAGCCCGCCGCCACCGGGCCCGACGACCCCGGTTTCTGGCTCTATTCCAGCGGCTCCACCGGCCGCCCCAAGGGCACGGTGCACTCGCACGGCAACCCCTACTGGACGAGCGAGCTCTACGGCGTGCGCGTGCTCGGCCTGACCGAGGCCGACCTGTGCTTCAGCGCCGCCAAGCTCTTCTTCGCCTATGGCCTGGGCAATGCGCTGACCTTTCCGATGAGCGTGGGCGCGACCACGTTGCTGATGGGCGAACGGCCGACGCCCGACGCCACCTTCAGGCGCTGGCGCGGCATACCTGTCAGCCACGGGCTGCGGGGGGGGGGCGCGGGCGACCTGTCGGCCCAGGCCCCCGCCGACCGTCTTCTTCGGCGCGCCCACCGGCTTTGCCGGCATGCTGGCGTCGCCGAACCTGCCCGCGCGCGGCGAGGTCGCGCTGCGCCTGGTGTCATCGGCCGGCGAGGCGCTGCCGGCCGAACTGGGCGAGCGCTTCAAGGCCCATTTCGGCGTCGACATCGTCGACGGCATCGGCAGCACCGAGATGCTGCACATCTTCATCAGCAACCGGCCCGATCGCGTGCGCTACGGCAGCACCGGCTGGGTGGTGCCGGGCTACGAGGTCGAACTGCGCGGCGAGGACGGCCACAGCGTGCCCGACGGCGAGATCGGCGACCTCTACATCCAGGGCCCCAGCGCCGCCATGATGTACTGGGGCAACCGCACGAAGACGCGCGAGACCTTCCAGGGCGGCTGGACGAAGAGCGGCGACAAGTATGTGAAGAACGCCGACGGCAGCTATACCTATGGCGGCCGCAGCGACGACATGCTGAAGGTCAGCGGCATCTATGTCAGCCCCTTCGAGGTCGAGGCCACTCTGGTGCAGCACCCGGCGGTGCTGGAAGCGGCGGTGATCGGCGTGCCCGATGCCGAGGGCCTGACCAAGACCAAGGCCTTCGTCGTGCTCAAGGCCGGCGCCGAGGCCACGGCCGACGAGCTGAAGGCCTTCGTCAAGGACAAGCTGGCGCCCTACAAATATCCGCGCCAGATCGACTTCGTGCACGAACTGCCGAAGACGGCCACCGGCAAGATCCAGCGCTTCAAGCTGCGCGAGCAGGAGCTGAAGGCCGGATGAGCCCGATCCGGGTTGCCGGGGTGGCTCGCCGGGGGGGGGGGGGGGGGGCGGGGGGGGGGGGGGGGGGGGGGGGGGGGGGGGGGGGGGGGGGGGGGGCGGCCATGAGCCCGATCCGGGTTGCCCGGTCGGGCTCGCTCCCCCTTGGGGGGACTGCGCGCAGCGCCAAGGGGGCTGCATGAGCGATTTCATCGACATCGACTGGGCCGGCCGCCCGGTGCGCATCGAGCACCGCTGGCTGTGTGCCGGGCGCCGCGATCGCCCGCTGATGGTCTTCCTGCACGAAGGCCTGGGCTCGGTGTCGATGTGGCGCGACTTTCCGGCGCGGCTGTGCGAGGCGCTCGACCTGCGTGGCCTCGTCTATTCGCGCCCCGGCTATGGCCGCAGCACGCCGCGCGCCGCCGCCGAGGCCTGGGGCCTGGACTTCATGCACCGCCAGGCCCATGAGGTGCTGCCGGCGCTGCTGCGCGCGCTCGGCATCGATGCGCAGGCCGAACCGCCCTGGCTCTTCGGCCACAGCGATGGCGGCTCGATCGCGCTGCTGCATGCGGCGCGGTTTGCGTCGGCGGTGGCCGGCGCGGTGGTGCTGGCGCCGCACATCATGGTCGAGGACCTCTCGGTGGCCAGCATCGCGCAGGCCCGCCAGGCCTATCGCACGACCGACCTGCGCGAGCGCCTGATGCGCCACCACGACGACCCCGACTCGGCCTTCCACGGCTGGAACGACGTCTGGCTGCTGCCGGCCTTCCGCCACTGGTCGATCGAGGCCGAGATCGGCGCCATCAACTGCCCGCTGCTGGCGGTGCAGGGGCTGGACGACGAATACGGCACGCTGGCGCAGATCCGCGGCATCGCGCGCCGCCTGCCGCAGACGCGGCTGCTGGAGCTGCCGGACTGCGGCCATTCGCCGCACAAGGACCAGCCCGGGGCGGTGATCGCGGCGACGCGGGCGCTGCTGGCCAACGCCGGCCTTTGACCCGCCATCCCCCGCGAATGGGGGGGTGTTTTGCCCGAGATCAAGGGATTTGCCGAGGGTGGACACGCTTGCAAGGGCTGCAGCCCGCCTCGAACATGCAGAAATTCCCCACACCGTTCGAGGAGTCTGCGCATGACCCATTCCCACCGGACCTGGCACCGTCCGTCGCGCCTGGCGCTGGCCGCCGCCCTGGTCATCGGCCCCTGGCTGGCCGCGCAGGCCGACGGCGGCGACGAGCCGCTGGGGGTGGAACGCGCGGTCACGCTGCCGGCGCAGGCCAAGGGCAACCCGCCGGCCTGGGCCGGCAAGGCCTTTCGCCAGGGCGTGGTGGCCGTGGCCAACCCCTACGGCGCCGAGGCCGGCGCCCAGGTGCTGGAACAAGGCGGCAATGCCATCGACGCCGCGGTGGCCATCGCCTATGCGCTCAACGTGGTGGAGCCGCAATCGGCCGGCATCGGCGGCGGCGGCTTCATGATGATCCACCTGGCGGCCAGCGGTCAGACGCTGACCATCGACAGCCGCGAGAAGGCACCGGCCGGCGCCACGCGGAACATGTTTGTCGGTGTGCCCAATGCGTCGCTCCAAGGGGTGGCCGTGGGCGTGCCCGGCATGGTGCGCGGCACGGCGCTGGCGCTGCAAAGATTCGGCCGCCTGCCGCTGGCACAGGTGCTGCAACCGGCGATCGCACTCGCCGACCAGGGTTTTGCCGCCACGCCGCGCTTCGTCGGCAGCCCCAACTGCACGAGCACGAGTGCCACCAACCGCGCCTTCAATTCGCCCCTGGTCAAGGACTATTTCTGCCCCGGCGGCCAGGCCATCGCAGCCGGCACCGTGGTGACCAACAAGCCGCTGGCCGAGACCTTCCGGCTGATCGCCACCCATGGCGCCGACTGCTTCTACAAGCTCGACATCGCCAAGGGCTGCGACATCGCGCAGGGCATCGTCGAAGGCCAGACCTGGAACCGGCCGCAGGCTGCGGGCGGCAAGGGCGGCAGCATGACCTACGCCGACCTCGAGGCCTACCAGCCCGCCATCCGCCCGGTGGTGGAGGGCACCTATCGCGGCTACAGGATCAAGTCGATGGGCCCGCCGTCGTCGGGCGCGCTGACCGTGCTGCAGATCCTCAAGCAGCTCGAGCGCTTCCCCATCGGCGACGCCTCGCAGGGCTACGGCTTTGGCAGCGTGAAGACGCTCAACGTGATGGCCGAGTCGATGCGCCTGGCCTTTGCCGACCGCCGGGACTGGATGGGCGACGCCGATTTTGCCAGCGTGCCCACCAGGGGGCTGATCGACGAGCGCTACCTGACGCAACGCAGTCTGCTGATCCAGCCGGGCGCCGTGCGGCCGGGCCTGGCGCCGAGCAGCGACCCGCGGCCCTTCGAGGTTGCCGGCCTGCAGGCGCAGCCGATGCGCAACGTGGCGCTGGCCGGCCCGTCGATGGAAAACGGCACCACGCATTTCTCGGTCGTCGACAAATGGGGCAACGTCGTCAGCTACACCAACACCATCGAATCGGGCTACGGCATCGGCGTCTTCGCCGGCTATGCCAGGCCCGACGGCAGCTTCCGCAATCACGGGTTCCTGCTCAACAACGAGCTCACCGACTTCAACACCACCCCGGCGGACCACCCCTACATCGTGGGAGCCATCGGGGCCAACGACGTCGTCGCCGACAAGCGCCCGCGCAGCAGCATGGCACCCACCATGCTGTTTTCGCCCGACGGCCAGCCGCTGCTGGCCTACGGCTCGCCCGGGGGCGCCACCATCATCAACTCGGTGGTCAACATCACGATGAATCTCGTCGACCACCGGATGACGCTGCAAGAGGCGATCGACGCGGCCCGCATCTCGGTGGCAGGCCCGGGGGCCACGCGCGAAGGCGGCGTCACGCTCGGCACCGTGACGCTGGAAAACCGCTTCCCTGCCGCCACCGTCGATGCCATGCGGGCCCTCGGCTACAACGTCGGCAGCGGCGACGTCGGCTCTGTCCAGGCCGTGCTGATCGAACCCAGGACCGGCAAGCAGTACGGCGCTGCCGACGACCGCCGCGAAGGCACGGTGATCGGCCTGCCGCGACCGCGCGGCCGCTGAGGCCAAGGCGGGCCGGCTAGACTGCGGCCCGTGACCACCATTCCGACCCTGCACCGGCTGCCCCGCCCCGACGCCCCGCGCCGGGCGGCGGGCGCAGCGCGCAGCGGTCGAACGCCGGCCGCACTTCCCCCGGCCCGGCGATCCCCCCTCCCCACCGTCTTCGCGCATTCCTGATCGCCGGGCCCGCCACCGCGCTGCGGCTGCGCGCTGCGCCGCCGATCCCGATCGGAATCGACCATGACCCCTTATGACACCAGTGAGCGCGTGCTCACCGAACTCGACCACATCCGCCTGGCCGGCCTGCTGCGGCGCGCCGACAGCGAAGCCGACACACCCCTCGACGAGTGGCTCGACAGCGCCGACCTCGTGTCCTCGCGCGATGTCGGGCCCGACATCGTGACCATGTATTCGCAGCTGCTGCTGGCCGACGCGGCCGGCGGCCCGCGCCGCACGCTGACCCTGTGCTACCCGGCCGATGCCGACCCGCAGGCCGGCTTCGTCTCGGTGCTGTCGCCGGTGGGCGCGGCGCTGCTGGGCCGCCGCGTCGGCAGCGTGGCGGCGTGGGTCACGCCCGACGGGCGCCGCCATGCGGTCGAGATCGTCGCCGTGCTCTTCCAGCCCGAGGCCAGCGGCGACTACACGACCTGAGGCACCCGCGCCCGCGGGGAAATTTCAGACCCGCGCTCGCGCATCGTGCCGCGCCAGCCGCGACAGCAGGTGCTCGACCTCGGCGCGCGCCGCCGCCGTCAGCGGTGCGGCCGGCGCGCGCAGTGCCGGGCTGTGCAGCAACCCGCGCCGGTGCAGGATGTATTTGCGCACCGTCAGCCCGACGCCCGGCTGCTGCTCGTAGCGCAGCAGCGGCAGGTGGGCGTCGAAGAGGTCGTGCGCCTCCTCGCGCCGGCCCGCCCCGGACAGCCGCACCACGTCGACGAGCATGTCGGGGAAGGCATAGCCGGTATTGGCGCCGTCGGCGCCGCGTTCCATCTCGTAGTCGAGGAAGAGGCCGTTGTTGCCCACCAGGATGGGCAGCGGCCGCATCGTGCCGTCACGCACCCAGGCTTTCAGCGTGCTGATCTTCTCCAGCCCCGGCCAGTCCTCGTGCTTGAGCAGGGTGCAGCTCGGCAGCTCGGTGTGGATGCGGCGGATCACGCCCGGCGTCATCTGCACGCTGAAGGTCAGCGGATAGTCCTGGATGACGAAGGGCACGTCGGCGCCGATGGCCGCCACCGCCTGCGCGTAGTAGCCGACGATCTGGTCGTCGGTGCGCAGGGTGTTGGGCGGCGCGATCATCACGCCGGCGGCGCCGCGGTCCATCACCTCGCGCGTGAGCGCGCGCATGGCCGCAAAGCCGGGTGCCGACACGCCCACGATCACCGGCAGGCTCGCCGCGCGGCGGATCATGCGCGTGGCCACGTCCACGCTCTCGGCATGTTCGAGCTTGGGCGCCTCGCCCAGCTGGCCGAGCACGGTGATGCCGGTGGCCCCGCAGGCGAGGTAGAAGTCGCTCAGGCGGTCGATCGAATCGACGTCGATGCGGCCGTCGTCGAGGAAGGGCGTGGGGGCGATCGGGTAGACGCCGCGGGCATCGGTGGTCAGGCGCATGGGTCGGGTCCGGCAACGAAAGTGCCGCGATTGTGGCGGCGGCCCCGGCGTTTGACGGCCGCCCGCGCTGCTCCTACGATGGCCCGCACACCCCACAACCCCTGGAGGGTCGCCATGACCGCTCGCGCCCGACCTGCGTCGAACCCGGCAGCCACCGAGGGCGGCCTCTACCTGGGCCAGTTGTCACGCCGCGACCTGCTGCGCTCGGGTGCCGCGGTGGGCGTGCTGGGCGCGGCGCTGTCCGGTGCCCCGCGCCCGGCGCGCGCGCAGGCGCTGAGCGGGCCGGTGCCCGAGGTCGACTCGGTGGCGGTGCGCGTGGTCACCGATTCCTACCACCACGCCTTCGAGCCGGGCCGCAAGGTCGGTGACCTGACGATCCAGCGCTTTGCCTTCGCGCTGGCCAAGGACCGCCCGCCGCGCAAGGCCCTGCAGAACGAATGGGGCCTGTCGCTGCACCTCGAATCGAAGCGCGGCAGCGAAACGCGCCAGATCCTGATCGATTTCGGCTATACGCCCGAGACGCTGAACAACAACCTCGAACTGCTGGGCATCGACCCGGCCCGGCTCGACGCGCTGATGCTCAGCCACGGCCACTACGACCACTTCGGCGGCCTCGTCGGCTTTCTGGCGCAGCACCAGGGCCGGCTGAAGAAGGAACTGCCCTTCTACCTGGGCGGCGAGGAATGCTTCTGCACGCGCGAGGCCGGCGTGGGCGATTCGGCCGGCGACTTCGGTGCGCTCGACCGGCAGGCGATCGCCAACGCCGGGCTGAAGGTGCTGTATGCCGACCAGCCCTCGGTCATCGCCGGCCATGCCTTTTCCACCGGCGGCATTCCGCGCGCGTCGTTCGAGCGGGTGCTGGCCCCCACGCGCATGAAGCCCGGCTTCGCCAACAACGTCGGCTGCCGGCCCGAATCGCTGTCCGAGGCCAAGCGCAGCGTGGCCATCGTGCCCGACGATTTCGAGCACGAGCAGGCCACCTGCTTCCTGCTCAAGGGCAAGGGGCTGGTGGTGATGACGTCCTGCGGCCACCGCGGCGTCGTCAATTCGGTGCGGCGCGCGATGGCGGTATCGGGCGTCAACAAGGTGCACGCGGTGCTGGGTGGCTTCCACCTGGCGCCGCATGCGCCGGAATACCTGCGCGAGACGGTCGCGGCGCTGAAGGACATCAACCCCGACCACCTGATCCCCATGCACTGCTCGGGCGAGGCCTTCATCGCCATCGCGACGCAGGAGATGCCCGGCAAGGTGCTGCGCTCGTCCACCGGCACGCGCTGGCTGTTTGCCTGACCGGCGCCGCGGCGCAGCCGGCGCCGGCCGTGCCGTCGTGCGACGGCGTCAGACCCGCCGCGCGCGCCCGGCCCAGTAGGGCTCGCGCAGCAGCCGCTTGAAGATCTTGCCGGTGTCCTCGCGCGGCAGGCTGTCGTGGAAGCTGACGACGCGGGGCACCTTGTAGCCCGCGATGCGCTCGTGCAGCCAGGCGCGCACGCCTTCGGCGGTGAGCGCGGCGGCGGGCAGCGGCTGCACCGCCGCGGCCAGTGATTCACCGAACTCGTCGTCGGGGATGCCGAAGACCGCGCAGTCGGCCACGCCGGGCATGCCGTGCAGCACGGCCTCGACCTCCGCCGGATAGATGTTGACGCCGCCGCTGATCACCATGTCGGCCTGGCGGTCGACGATGAAGAGGAAGCCTTCTTCGTCGAGGTAGCCGATGTCGCCCATGGTCTTGAGGCCGTGCAGCTCCATCTCGGCGCGCGCCTCGGGGTTGCCGATGTAGCTGAAATCGGCGAAGGCCGGCTGGTCGATATAGATCAGCCCGGGCGTGCCGGGGGGCCGTTCGTGGCCGTCGTCGTCGAGGATCTTCAGCGTCACCCCCGGCAGCACGGCGCCGGCCGAGCCCGGCTTGCGCAGCGCCTGTTCGCTGGTCAGCAGCGTCATGTAGCCGAGTTCGCTGGAGCCGTAGCACTCGTTGATGACCGGCCCCCACCAGTCGATCATCGCGCGCTTGACCTCCGGCGGGCAGGGGCTGCCGGTGCTGGCCACCATCTTCATCGACGAGAGGTCGTAGCGCGCGCGCACCGCGGGCGGCAGCGCCAGCATGCGCACATACATGGTGGGCACCAGGTAGGCATGCGTGAGGCGGTGCCGGTCGATCAGCTGCAGCGTGCGCTCGGCGTCGAAGCGATCCTCCAGGACCAGCGTGCCGCCGACCTGCGCCACGCCCAGCGCATAGCTGTTGGGCGCGCTGTGGTACAGCGGCGCATTCAGCAGCGCCTTCATGCCGGGCTCGATGCCGTAGGCCAGGCGGCGCAGCGCCAGCGACGAGACCTGCTGCGCCGGCGTCATCGGATGGCGCAGGATGCCCTTGGGCCGGCCGGTGGTGCCCGAGGTATAGAACATGGCGCCGCGCGGCTGCCGCCGGCGGCGTGCCGATGGGCGCGGCGGCATCGCGCAGCGGCTCCCAGGCCGTCACGCCGGGGTGCGTGCCGCGCACCGCATGGACGGTGGCCGCGCCGGCATCGAGCCCGTCCAGCGCGGCAAGCAGCGCGGCATCGGCGATGAAGAGCCGGGCGCCGCTGTTGGACAGGATGTGGTGCACCTCGTCGGTCTTGAAGTGCCAGTTGACCGGCACCCACTGCGCGCCCAGGTGGCGCACCGCCAGCAGCAGCTCCAGCGCCTCGGGGCTGTTGCGCATCATCAGCGCCACCACATCGCCGTCGCCGATGCCCGCGGCCTGCAGCACCGCGGCCGAGCGCCTGCAGCGCAGGTCGAAGTCATCGGCGGCGATCGTCTCGCCCTTGAAGGTGAGGGTGGTCTTCATGCGCGGTCTCCTGCCGGGCATTGTGCGGCGCCGGCCTCCCGTATGCTGCACCCGCGCCGCCGGCGCCCATCCCTGCCCATCCCTTGACCCCGACCCCACCCCGCGGCCTGCTGGTCGCCAACCTGCTCGGCCAGCTCGCCTTCGGGCTGCTGGCGATGACCATCTGCATCCCGTCGATGGCGCAATGGGGAATGCTCTTCGGCGCCAGCCAGGCGCAGGTGCAGCTCACATTCAGCGGCTACGTGGTGGCCTATGGCGGCCTGCAGCTGCTGTATGGCCCGCTGTCCGACCGCCTGGGGCGCAAGCGCGTGCTGCTGGCGGGCCTGGCGCTGGGCTTTGCCGGCTCGGTGCTGGCGGCGCTGGCGCCCGGGCTCGGCTGGCTGATCGCCGCGCGCGTGCTGCAGGGGGCGGGCGCGGCGGCCGGCATGGTGGTCGGCCGCGCGCTGGTGCAGGACCTGTTCGCCGGCCCCGAGCGCACGCGCGTGATGGCCTGGATCGGCATGGCGATGGGTGTCTGCCCACCGCTGGCCGCCATCGTCGGCGGGCAGCTGCACGTGCGGCTGGGCTGGCAGGCGAGCTTCGTGCTCATCGCCGCGCTGGCGCTGCTGCTGGCGCTGGCCGCCTGGCGCGGCCTGCCCGATGCCGCCCCGCGAACCGCGGCCGCGCCCGGCGCGCCGCGCTGGTGGCAGGCGATGGGATCGTCGTATGCGCGCCTGGCGCGCGAGCCGGTCTTCGTGCTGCACGTGGTGATCCTGGCGATGACCACCGCCACCTTCTATGCCTTCCTCAGCGGCGCGCCGCTGGTGCTGGGCAGCCTGGGCGTCGGCCCCGAGGGCATCGGCTGGTATATCGCCTGCATCCCGCTGCCCTACATCGCCGGCAATTACCTCACCGCCCGGCTGGTGCGGCGCACCGGCGAGCGCCGCGTGATGGCGATCGGCCAGGCGCTGACGGTGGCCGGGTTGCTGCTCACCATCGGTCTGGCGCTGGCCGGCTGGCATGCGCCGCTGGCCTTCGTGGGGCCGCTGATGCTGCTGGGCCTGGGCCACGGGTTGCTGATGCCGGCCACGCTGTCGGGCACGGTGGGCGTGCTGCCGGCGCTGGCCGGCGCCGCCGCCGCCGTGGGTGGCCTGATGCAGCAGTTGGTGGGTGCCACCGGCGCCTGGGTGGTCGGGCTGGTGCCGCACCAGGGTGCGCTCAACCTGGGCCTGCTGATGCTGGGGTCGACGCTGGTGGCGGTGGCGGCGCAGGTGCTGCTGCGCCGCACCGGCGCGAGGCCCTGAGCTTCCATGCCGCCCGGTGTCACGATGCACGCTCAGGCCTTGTCCATCGCACGCGCGATCAGCTCCTTCATCACCTCGTTGCTGCCGCCGTAGATGCGGCCCACGCGCTGGTCGGCATACAGGCGGGCGATCGGGTAGTCGTTCATGTAGCCGTAGCCGCCGAAGAGCTGCAGGCAGGCATCGACCACCTTGCCGACGGTGTCGGACACCCACCACTTGGCCATCGCCGAGGTGGCGTTGTCGAGCTCGCCGCGCAGCGCGCGGCCCACGCATTCGTCGACGAAGCACCGGGCCACCGTGGCCAGCGTCTGGCATTCGGCGAGCACGAAGCGCGTATTCTGCATCTGCATCAGCGGCTGGCCGAAGACCTGGCGCTGCTTCACGTAGGCCAGCGTCTCGTGAATGGCGCGCTGCAGCGTGGCGATGCCGCCGACGGCGATGATCAGCCGCTCCTGGGGCAGCTGCTCCATCAGCTGGCGAAAGCCCTGCCCCTCCTCAGTGCCCAGCAGGTGGCTGCGCGGCACGCGCATGTCCTCGAAGAAGAGCTCGCAGGTGTCGATGGTGTGCTGGCCCACCTTGTCGAGCAGCCGGCCGCGGCGGAACCCCGGCAGGCCATCCACCTCGGCCATCACCAGGCTCAGGCCCTTGCCGCCGGCCGCCTCGCCGGTGCGGCAGACGATGCACACCAGGTTGGCATGGAAGCCGTTGGTGATGAAGGTCTTGGCGCCGTTGATCACATAGTGGTCGCCGTCCGTGGCGGCGCGCGTGCGCACGGCCTGCAGGTCGGTGCCGCAGCCGGGCTCGGTCATCGCGATCGCGCTGACGATCTCGCCGCTGGCCATCTTCGGCAGCCAGCGCTGCTTCTGCCATTCGGTGCCATAACGCAGGATGTAGTGCGCGACGATGCCGCTGTGCACGCTGTTGGAAAAGCCGCCCGCCATCTTCAGCGCCAGCGCCTGCGTGATCGCCACCTCGTGGCCGAAGTGGCCACCGCCGCCGCCATGGGCCTCGGGGATGCTGGCGCACAGCAGCCCGGCGGCGCCGGCCTTGTTCCAGATGTCGCGGTCGCCGCGGCGCTGGGCGCGCCAGCGCGCGTCGTGCGGCAGGCATTCGCGCTCGGCGAAGCGCGTGGCGGTATCGGCCAGGGCTTGCAGGTCGTCGGTAAACCAGGCGGGGCGGGGCTGGGCAGGCTCATGGTGGTGGCTCGCGGCGCGGGTTGATCGGTCGAAGGTGAAGGCGAAGGCAACCCTCGTCAAAACCCGATGGTGCCGGGCCCGGCACACGGGCATGCTGGCCGGCGACGAAGTCGTCGCAGGAGATCGACGCATGGGTTCGATGATGCAGGACAAGGTGGTGGTGGTGACGGGCGCCGGCGGCGGCATCGGCCGCGACATCGCGCTGGCACTGGCCGCCGAAGGCGCGCGCGTGGTGGTCAACGACCTCGGCACCTCGTCCACCGGCGAAGGCGCCAGCGCCGGGCCGGCGCTGCAGGTGGTCGACGAGATCCGCGCCGCCGGCGGCGAGGCGGTGGCCAATGCCGACAGCGTGTCGGAAGCCGCGGCCGCGTCGCGCATCGTGCAATGCGCGCTCGACCATTTCGGCCGCATCGACGGCGTCGTCAACAACGCCGGCATCCTGCGCGACCGCTTCTTCCACAAGATGAGCGTCGACGAATTCGACGCCGTCGTGAAGGTGCATCTGTACGGCAGCTGGTTCGTCAGCCGCCGCGGCGCCGCACTTCAAGGAACAGAACAGCGGTGCGATGGTGCACATGACCAGCACCAGCGGGCTGATCGGCAATTTCGGCCAGGCCAACTACAGCGCCGCCAAGCTCGGCCTGGTGGCGCTGAGCAAGAGCATCGCGCTCGACATGCAGAAGTTCGGCGTGCGCAGCAACTGCATCGCGCCCTTCGCCTGGAGCCGCATGATCGGCACCATCCCGACCGAGACGCCCGAGGAACAGCAGCGCGTCGAGCGCATGAAGCGCATGACGCCGGCCAGGATCGCGCCGCTGGCGGTCTACCTGCTGAGCGACGCCGCCGCCGACGTCAGCGCGCAGGTCTTCGCGGTGCGCAACAACGAGATCTTCCTGATGAGCCAGCCGCGGCCGCTGCGCAGCGTGCACCGCAGCGAGGGCTGGACGCCGCAGGGCATCGCCGAGCACGGCATGCCGGCGCTGAAGGCCAGCTTCGTGCCGATGGACCGCTCGGCCGATGTGTTCTGCTGGGACCCGGTCTGACGCGGTGACGGTTTCAGGCGGTGTCCGGCCACAGCTGGCGCCCGCTTGACGCACGGCGGCCTCCGCGCGCAGCCAGCCGGCCAGCGCGGCCTGCGGCAGCGGGGTCACCGCAGCGGCTTGGTGGCGCGCATTCCGGTGCCGGCGTGCAGCGCCTGGCCCTGTCGAAGCGGTTGACCGACCTCGGACCTGCCATCGGCAGCCTGGCGGCCCTGGGCATGGCCGAGGTGCAGGTGGAGGCAGTGACCCCTGCACGCACGATCGCCGCCACGGCCGGCAATGCCGGTCGACGACCCCGGCTGCGCGGCCGCGGAAATGTCGGCACTTGCCCCGGCTTCACCGCCCTTCATGCCAGCGTCGATGTGCCGATAGTGCGGTCAAGCGTACCCACCGCCGTACCGGTGGGCCCTTTGATCCGACCCCGCGAGCCCCCATGCATTTGATCAAGAACCTCGCCATCGGCACGCGCCTGGCGCTGGCCTTTGCCCTGTTGCTGGCGCTGACGGCGACGATGGCCACCGTGGGCGCCTTTGCCGTGCACCGCGTGCACGACAGCGTGCAGACGATCCACGACGACCGTGTGGTGCCGTTGACGCAGCTGCGCCTGGTCAACCGGTGGATGATGCGCAACCGCGTGCTGGTGATGGACATGATCGCCGTCCCCGAACCGGCCAATATCGAGAAGCGCCAGGCCGAGTTGCGCGACAACGTCGCCAAGGTCGGCAAGACCTGGGATGCCTACATGGCGACCTACCTGACGCCGAAGGAAACGGAACTCGCCGCCCGGTTCATCGCCGCCCGCAAGGCCTATGTCGAGCAGGGCATCCTGCCGGCGGCCGACGCCCTGCGCGCCGGCAAGGTCGACGAGGCGCAGCGCATCTACCGCAGCGCCATCAGCCCGCTGGCACCGGCCACGGAGCAGCTGATGGAACAGTTGAGCCAGTTGCAGGCCGACGTGGCCGGCGAGGAGTTGCAGGCCGCCACCCTGATGGAAGAGCGCATCAGCCTGGCCATGCTGGTGGGCACGCTGGCCGCGCTGGCGCTGGGCGGCCTGCTGGCCTGGGGCATCACGCGTTCGGTCACGCAGCCGATCGCCCGCGCGGTCAGCCTGGCTCAGCAGGTGGCCGCGGGCGACCTGAGCGCGCATGTCGTGATCGACAGCCGTGACGAGACCGGCCAGTTGCTGACCGCGCTGAAGGCCATGAACGACCACCTGGCGGGCATCGTCGGGCGCGTGCGCCAGGCCAGCGATTCGATCGCCACCGGCTCCAGCCAGATCGCCACCGGCAATGCCGACCTCAGCCAGCGCACCGAGGAACAGGCGTCCAACCTGCAGCAGACGGCGGCGTCGATGGAACAGCTGACCGCCACCGTCAAGAGCAACGCCGATACCGCGCGCCAGGCCAACCAGCTGGCCAGCAGCGCCAGCCAGGCGGCGGCACAGGGCGGCAGCGTGGTGGCGCAGGTGGTGACGACGATGGGCGAGATCTCGACCAGCAGCCGCCGCATCGGCGAGATCATCGGCACCATCGACGGCATCGCCTTCCAGACCAACATCCTGGCGCTCAATGCCGCGGTGGAGGCGGCACGCGCCGGCGAGCAGGGCCGCGGCTTCGCGGTGGTGGCCGGCGAGGTGCGCAGCCTGGCGCAGCGGGCCGCCGAGGCGGCGCGCGAGATCAAGACGCTGATCGGCAGCTCGGTCGAGCGCGTCGAGGCCGGCACGCGGCTGGTCGGCGAAGCCGGTCAGTCGATGGACGGCCTGGTGACGCAGGTGCGGCGCGTGGCCGACCTGATTGCCGACATCACCGCCGCCAGCACCGAACAGAGCCAGGGCATCGGCCAGGTCGGCGACGCCGTGGCGCAGCTCGACCAGGTGACGCAGCAGAATGCCGCGCTGGTGGAAGAGAGCGCCGCCGCCGCCGAGAGCCTGCGCCTGCAGGCCTCCAGCCTGGCCGAGCTGGTGGGCGTCTTCAGGCTGGCGCCGGCCGGCGGCGCGGCCGCCTGATCACCGCGCCGCCAGCGGCGGCTGGCCCCGAACCAGCGCGGCGGCCAGTTCACGTGCCGACAGCGTGCGCCAGCCCTCGATCGCGCGCCACAGGGCGTCGGCATCGGAGCGCCCCAGCAGCGCCGCCGCCTTGGTGCGCAGCCTGGCCTGCTGGGCCGCCAGCGTCAGCTCGGCATCGAGGTCATGGGACTGCGCCAGCTCGCGGCCGTCCTTCAGCCGCACCGTCACGCGAGACGCGGTATCGGGCAGCGACTCGTCGGTGGCCACGCGCACGCGGTCGCGCAGGGCCACCAGGTCGGGGCGTTCGCAGGCGGTGTCGGTGTAGGTGGCCAGCGCGCCGGTATCCAGGCCGGCGAAGACCATCGCGGCGGTCAGCCGGTAGCTGAATTTGGCCTCCAGCCCGGTGCGCGGCTGCTCGAGGTTGCACACCCGCAGCCAGCGCGGGTGCACGGTGAGCGTGATGCGCTCGATGTCACCGGCCTGCAGCGCATGCGCCGCACGCAGCGTGGCCAGCGCTTCCAGCGCTGCATGGGTGCCGTGACAGCACGCGTGCAGCTTGTACTGCACACGCTCGAAGCGGAAGACCGTGCCCAGGCCGGCGAGCACGGTGTCGACATCGGCATTCGCGCCGGCATGCGTGTCGCCGAAGCCCTGTTCGCATTCCAGCGCATCGGGGCGCGAGACGAAGCCGGCCGCCGCCAGCAGCGCCGCCTCCACGCCATTGGCCGCCGCGGTGCCGGCGTGGTACGGCTTGCCCATGGTGCCGAACTGCGACTTCAGCCCCGCCGCGCGCGTGGCCGCAATGCCCAGCGCATGGGCGCTGCGATCGGCATCCAGCCCCAGCAGCCGCGCGCAGGCGGCGGCCGCGCCGAAGCTGCCCGCGGTGGCGGTCTGGTGGAAGCCATGCTGGTAGTGGCTCATGCCCAGCCAGCGGCCGACGCGGCAGGCCGTCTCCAGCCCGAGCAGCGCGGCGTCGAGGAAGGCGGCGCCCGACGCGTCCAGCCGCTCGGCCATCGCCAGCGCGGCCGGGAAGATGGCCACGCTGGGGTGGCCGATATAGTCGAAATGGGTGTCGTCGTAGTCCAGCGCATGGCTGGTGGCGCCGTTGACCAGCGCGGCGGCGCGCGCCGGCAGGGCCTGCACCGAACCGAAGACATGGGCCTCGCCGCGGCCGCCGTCGGCCAGCGCCGCCTCACGCACGATGCGCGCCACCGGCTCGTCGATGCCAGCGCGGCCGCCGGCGGCCCAGTCCAGCAGCGAGCAGCGGGCGATGGCACGCGCGCTGTCGGGGAAGCGCGTCGCATCGGCGCCGGCGGCAAAGGTGGCGAGGCGGGCGGTGATGCCGGGGGCAGCGGGCGCAGTCATGCCGCGATTGACGCCGATCCGGCGCCGCCGCGCCATTCGCATGGCTGGAAGCGCCGCTTCGATGGCGATTTAGGATGCCGCATGCACTTCGATCTGACCGACCTGCGGCTGATGGTGCGCGTGGCCGAATGCAACAGCCTGACGCGCGGCGCCGAGGCGTCGTTCATGTCGCTGCCGGCGGCCAGCACGCGCATCAAGAACCTCGAAGAGAGCGTCGGCGCGCGGCTGTTCAACCGCAGCAGCCAGGGTGTGACGCTCACCGCGCCCGGCCAGGCCTTCGTGCTGCACGCGCGCACCGTGCTCGGCCAGATCGAGAGCCTGAAGGGCGAGATGCAGGAATATGCCAAGGGCATCAAGGGCCACCTGCGCGTCTTCGCCAACACCACGGCCTCCAGCGAATTCCTGCCGCCGGTGCTGCGCAGCTATCTGCTGAGCCACCCCGACGTCAATATCGACCTGCGCGAGCGGCTCAGCCACGACATCGTGCGCGCGGTGACCGAGAGCCAGACCGACATCGGCATCGTCGCCGGCACGGTGCGCACCGAAGGGCTGCAGGTCATCCCCTACCGCGCCGACCGCCTGGTGCTGGTGCTGCCGGCACGGCACGCGCTGGCCCGGCGCAAGGCGGTGGACTTTGCAGAGACGCTGGAGCTGGACCACGTGGGCCTGCACGAGGCGAGTGCCATCCACGCCTTCCTGCGCCAGATCTGCGACGGCCTGCACCGCCACCTGCGGCTGCGCATCCAGGTGGGCAATTTCGAGACCGCCTGCCGCATGATCGAGGCCACCGTGGGCGTGGGCATCCTGCCGGAGTCGGCCGCGCGCCGGCACGCGCAGGCGATGGCGATCGCCATCGTGCCGCTGCGCGACGAGTGGTCGCTGCGCAACCTGAGCATCTGCGTGCGGCAGCTGGACGCGCTGCCGCTGTTTGCGCGCGACCTGGTGGAGTTGCTGGTGGCCGATGCGTTGTCGGCTGCGTGAGGGACCGCGATGACCATTCCGACCTACGACCGCTTCATCGAACCGCTGCTGCGCCTGCTGGACACGCGACCGGGTGGCCTGCCCGCACGGGAGGCGCACGAGGTCTTGGCCGATCGGTTCGGGCTGAGTGATGTCGACCGGCAGGAGTTGCTGCCCAGCGGCGCGCAGGCGGTCTACAAGAACCGCATCGGCTGGGCCCATGACCGCCTCAAGCGCGCCGGTCTGTCCGCCAGCCCGAAGCGGGGGGGGGCGGGGCGGGCCGGGGGTGGAAGGCCTGGTGCTGGTCGATGGCCGCCGTCTGGCGGCGTTGATGATCGACCACGACGTCGGCGTCACGGCGCGCACCGTGCGCATCCCGGAAGATCGACAGCGACTATTTCGACGAGGAGGGTGCCTGAGGGCGGCGGCAGCCGGAGCTCGGCAATGTCGATTGGGAACGGGACCACGTTGTCATCATTGACAACAGATGCCTTTGACGATAGCGTGATCGTCGATGAAGGCAACCGGGTTGCTCCGACGTCGCATCGTCTACTCGGAGCGCTCGTTTGCCGAGTTGGTCCTGTGGCAGTTGCCCAGCCGCTGGCGGGTTCGTCGCACGCCTACAAGTACAGGCTGGCGTTCGTCGTCGACGGTGCATGTGTGCTTCGATATGACAACGAGGCGGACAAGGGCGACCACCGCCATGCCGCGGGCGAGGAAACCCCGTTCGGCTTCGAGTCCCCCGAGCAACTGATGCAGGCCTTCCTGCGTGACATCGCGAGGTATCGACGTGAAGACCGTGACGCTTGATGTTCGAACACCGGAAGAATCCATGGCCGAGTTTGCCCAGGCCTGGAAGTCCGGAAAGGCCACGCGGGGCGACCGCATCTCCTTCGCGAGCCCGGAGTTGCTTTGGAAAGTGCTGACGGCCAAGCGCTGGGAACTCCTCAAGGCCATGTGTGCCGCCGGGCCGATGACGGTGCGCGAGGCGGCGCGGCGTGTCGGCCGCGACGTCAAGGCCGTTCACAGTGACATGACGGCGCTCTTCAATGCGGGCGTTCTGGTCCGTACCCGCAGGGGCAGCTCGCATTTCCCTACGACGCCGTCAAGGTCGAGTTCATGCTGCAGGCCGCGTAGCGCGAGAACGCTTCATCGGGCGGGCGGCGGCGGGCGCCATCGGCTCCACCTGCGCCACCAGCGCCCCGGCAAACGAGGCTGCCGCCGGCGACGCCACGCGCTGCCGCCGCGTGATCAGGTGCACCGAGGGCACGGTCAGCGGCAGATCGAAGGGCAGCACCGCAAGCACGCCCAGCGCCGCATAGTGCTGTGCCAGTGACGCCGGCATCACCGCCAGGCGGTCGCTGGCGGCCAGCAGCGCAGTGGTGGCCACGGTCGACGCGGTCTCGGTGATGTCGAGCCGGCGGTGGATGCCGGCCTCGTGCAGCAAGGCCTCGAAGCGCCGCCGCTGCGGGCTGCCCGGCGGCTGCAGCACCCAGCCCTGGCGCGACAGCTCGCGCAGCGTGACGGGCCCGGCCGCCGCCAGCAGCGGGTGGCCGCGCCGCAGCACCAGCACCTGCGGCTCGGCCAGCAGCGCGCGGCTGTCGTACTCATCGTCGTGGAAGCCTTCGCTCAGGCGCCCGAGCATGAGGTCGACCTCGCCACGGGCCAGCTGGGCGAGCATGCGGTCGCTGGTGTCGACCACCACGCTGACGGCCACGCGCGGGGCGGTGGCGCTGCCAGGCCACCAGCGCCGGCGCCAGCAGCCCGGGCATGGCGCCGGGTACGCTGCCCACGCGCAGCAGGCCGCGCAGGCCGCGGGTCAGCGCCTGCATCTCGGCCCGCGCGGCACCGAAGTCGGTGAGCAGCTGCTGCGCGAAGCGGATCAGCACCTCGCCCGCCGGCGTGGGCTGCATGCCGCGCGCCAGCCGCGTGAAGAGCGGCTGGCCCAGGGCGTCCTCGGTCTGCTGCAGCAGCTTGGTAGCCGCCGGCTGGCTGATGCCCAGCGCCGCCGCGGCGCGGCCGAGGTGGGCGGCCAGGCCCAGCTGCGCCACCAGCAGCAACTGGCGCGTGCGCAAGCGCATCAGCAGCGCGGGGTCGGGCAACCGGGTGGACATCGATATGCGATCGTATATCGATCATTGAGGAACTTTCATTGGCCAGGCATGGCTGTGCGGCCTACCCTGCGCGCCACAACCACCTGGAGACAAGCCGATGAACCCCCGATCCACGCCACGTCGGCGGCTGCTGGCGGCCGCCGCACTCACGCTGGCCGGCGCCCTGTCGCCCGCCGCCGCGCAGACCGCCTGGCCCGACAAGCCGCTGCGCATCATGGTCGGCGCCTCGCCCGGCGGCGGCACCGACATCCTGGCGCGCCTGCTGGCCGAGCGCCTGGGGCCCGTGCTCAGGCAGAGCGTGGTGGTCGAAAACCGCCCCGGCGCCAGCAACACCATCGCCGCCGAGCTGACCGCCAGGGCTGCGCCCGACGGCCATACCCTGCTGCTGGCCACCAATACCGGCCAGGCGGTGGCGCCGCACCTGCTGAAGCTCAAATTCGACCCGCTGAAGGACCTGCAGCCGCTGGGCCTGGTGGCGGTGATGCCCAACGTGCTGGTGGTCTCGGCCACCTCGCCGTACCGCAGCGTGCAGGACCTGGTGAAGGCGATGGCCGACAAGCCGGGGCAGCTCAAATACGGCTCCTCGGGCATCGGCAGCACGCAGCACATCGTCGGCGAGGCCTTCAACCTGGTGACGCAGACCAAGGCCATCCACGTGCCCTACAAGGGCAGCAGCCAGGCGCACCTGGACATCATCGGCGGCAATGTCGACCTGATGTTCGACACCACCAGCTCGGCGATGGGCCAGATCCGCGGCGGCAAATTCCGCCCGCTGGCCGTCACCACGCCGCAGCGCGCCGCCGAACTGCCCGACGTGCCCACGCTGGCCGAAGCCGGCGTCAAGGGCGCCGACATCCAGACCTGGTACGCCCTCTACGTGACCGCGGGCACGCCGCGGCCGGTGGTCGAGCGCCTGGCCGCCGAGCTGCAGGCCACGTTGAAGCACCCCGAGGTGGTGGCGCGCATCAAGGGCCTGGGCGGCGATATCCAGCCGATGTCGATCGAGGCCTTCGCCGAGATGAACCGGGTCGAGTTCGAGCGCTACGGCAAGCTGATCCGCGACGCCGGCATCAAGGTGGACGGATCGTGATGGCGAGGCCCCGCATCGCGGTGCTGCTGGGCGATGCCGGCGGCGTCGGCCCCGAGATGGCCGTCAAGCTGCTGGCGCGCGCGGCCAACCGCCACGCCGCCGAGTTGCTGCTGATCGGCGACGAGGCCATCCTCGCCGATGGCGAGCGCGTGGCCGGCGTGGCGCTGGACCCGCTGCGCTGCGCTCGCCTGACGCCTTGCGCTTCGAGCCCGGGCGTGTGTCGATGCTGGCGCTGGACGGCCTGCAGGGCGCACCGATCGTGCGCGGGCAGAGCACCGAGGCCGCCGGCCGCGCCGCCATGCGGGCGCTGGACACCACGGCCGGCGCCAGCGCCGCGGCCTGGTCGGCGCCATCGTCTTCGCGCCGCTGAACAAGCACGCGCTGCGCCTGGGCGGGCTGCAGCAGGAGGACGAGCTGCGTCACCTGCAGCAGCGCTTCGATGTGCCCGGCTTCGTCTGCGAATTCAACATCACCGGCGGGCTGTGGACCTCGCGCGTGACCTCGCACGTGCCGCTGCGCGAGGTGGCGGCGCTGATCACCGGCCCCGCGGTGGCCGATGCGGTGCACATCATCGACCGCGCCTTGCGCCAGGCCGGCGTGGTCAAGCCGCGCATCGCGGTGTCGGCGCTCAATCCGCATGCCGGCGACGGCGGCTCGATCGGCCGCGAGGAGATCGAGGTCATCGAGCCCGCGGTGCGCTCGCTGCAGGCCCGGGGGCTGGATGCACGCGGGCCCTACTCGCCGGACACGGTGTTCATCGCCGCGCCGCGGCGACTTCGACGCCGTGGTGTCGATGTACCACGACCAGGGCCAGATCGCGATGAAGCTGATGGGCTTCGAGCGCGGCGTCACGCTGCACGGCGGCCTGCCGGTGCCGGTGGCCACCAGCGCCAGCGGCAGCGCCTATGACATCGCGGGCCGCGGCATCGCCAACGTCGAGGGAATGCAGGCGGCGTTCGACCTGTGCGTGCGGATGGCGGCAAGGACCCGCTGAACGCTCCGGCATCTCCCTTCGGGCTTGTCCAGCCGCCTCCTCCAGTGACCGCGGACATGGGCTGTTTCGCAGTGCTCGCGCATGTAGTGCGTGTGCACTACAATTGAAAGATGAAGACCGCCGTCATTCCCCAGATCCGTGTCGAGCCGGAACTGCGCGCTGATCTTGATTCGGTGCTCCTGCCCGGGGAGACGCTGACCGAGTTCGTCGAGGCATCGGTGCGTCGCGCCGTCGAATTCCGTCGCGTGCAGACAGACTTCGCCGCGCGCTGCGAAGCCTCGTTGGCAGCCTACGAGCGCACCGGGATTTCCGTCCCGTCGGACCTTGTCTTGTCGAAGCTCGAGGCCAAGGTCGCAGCAAGGGTGAAACAGCTGCGCAAATGACTTTCGAGGTCGAGTTCACCCCTGAGGCGGACGCAGATCTGGATCGTCTGTTCGACTTCCTGCTGGAGCGCGCCGAGACTGTCGACGATGCCATGCGCGCCTACGACGCTGTCGAGGTCATTCGCACCATTGCCAACAGTCATCTTTCGACCACGCCCTACAGCTACCGCAAGGTCGGTCAACGCCCGACCTTGCGCGAACTCATCGTCCCGTTCGGCTCCACCGGGTACGTCCTTCGGTTCGACATCCGCACGCCGGAGTTGGTCCTCGTCATCGGCGCGCGCCACCAGCGCGAAGAAGATTTCCACTGACGGCCAGCCGAGACCCTGCTCCTGGCTGAGCCGGCAACCCGCTCGAGCGCCACCGCCCGTTCTTGCTCGGACCTGGCCGCCAGCCGCCCCCAGATCGCCCCGCCGCGCCTCAGCGCCGCCACGTCATCCTCGCTCAGGCCGATTTGCTTCAGCACCGCCTCGCTGTGCGCCCCAGCGCCGGCACGGCGTCCATGCGCGCGTCCACGCCCTCGGGCAGCCCGGTGGCCTCAGCGCCGGGATCGGACCGGCCGGTGTCTCGACCCGCGTCCAGCGGCCGCGTGCCGCCAGCTGCGTGCGCCCACACGTCGGCCATTTCGCTTGACGCGCGCATTGGCGATGCCCGCGCTTTCCAGCCGCTCGGCCAGTTGCGTGGAGGTGTGGGTCGCGAACGCCTCGACGATGATCGCGCGCAGCGCCTCGCGCGCCGCCACGCGATTGGCGTTGCCGGCGAAGCGCGGGTCGTCCAGCAGTTCGGGCCGCTGCAGCACCTCGCGGCAGAAGACCTGCCATTCGCGCTCGTTCTGCAGGCCCAGCATCATCTGCTTGCCGTCACCGGCCGGAAGAGGGCCCGTAAGGATAGATGGTGGCGTGGCTGGCACCGGCGCGCGGCGGCGGCGGCGCGCCGTCGAATGCGTAATACATCGGGAAACCCATCCACTCCACCAGCGATTCGAGCATCGAGACGTCGATGCGGCAGCCACGGCCGGTGCGCCACGCAGCAGCGCGGCGAGGATGCTGCTGTAGTCACCCATGCCGGCGGCGATGTCGGCCATGCTGCAGCTGGCCTTGTCCGGTGTATCGGGGCTGCCGGTAACGGACAGGAAGCCGCTCGCTCTGGATCAGCAGGTCAGCAGGCCTTCCTTGTCGCGGTAGGGGCCGGGGTGCGCGGGGTCGTCGCCGTAACCGGAGATGTCGCAGACGATCAGTGGCGGAAAGCGGTCCTTCAGCGCCTCGTACGACAAGCCCAGCCGCGCCGCGCGCGCCGGGCGCCAGGTTCTGCACCAGCACGTCGCATGTCGCCAGCAAGGCGTCCAGGATGGCGGGCGCGCGTCGCTTGAGGTCCAGCGTCAGGCTTTCTTGCTGCGGTTGGTCCAGACGAAGTGCGATGACGGTCCCTTCACGCGCTGGTCGTAGCCGCGCGCGAAATCGCCGACGCCGGGACGCTCGACCTTGATGATCCGTGCACCCAGATCGCCAGCTGCCGCGTGCAGAAGGGCGCGGCGATGGCGTGCTCGAGTGCGAGCACGGTGATGCCGTCCAGGCCGCATCAGAAGCTCCGCGGCAGCCTTGAGCACATGCTCGGCCACGTACGACAGGACCAGGTTGGTCGAGATCGGCGCCACCTGGTACAGCCGCTGCCCGCGGAATTTGCGCCTCGACGTCGTATTCGCAGGCAAAGCCGAAGCCGCCGTGGAACTGCAGGCAGGCGTTGGCGGCCTCCCAGCTCGCCGGCGGCCAGATATTTGGCCATGTTGGCCTGCGCGCCTGAGGGCTGGTGGGCGTCGAAGGAACAGGCAGGCTTCCAGCGCATCAGGCTGGCGGCCTCGACCTCGATGTGCGCCTCGGCGATCGGAAATGCACGCCCTGGTTCTGGCCGATCGGGCGGCCGAAGACGATGCGCTCGTTGACGTATTTCGAGACGCGGTCGATGAACCAGTGGCCGTCGCCGATGCATTCGGCGGCGATCAGCGTGCGCTCGGCGTTCAGGCCGTCGAGGATGCGTCTGAAGCCCTGGCCTTCCTGGCCGATCAGGTTCCTCGTGCGGGATCTCGAGGTTTTCGAAGAAGAAGCTCGTTGGTCTCGTGGTTGACCATGTTGGCGATGGGCCGCACGGTCAGGCCCTGGCCGGGATGGCCTGGCGCAGGTCGACGATGAAGATCGACATCCCTTCGCCCTCTTCGCCACCTCGGCCAGCGGCGTGGTGCGCGCCAGCAGGATCATCAGGTCGCTTGCCGCACGCGGCTGGATCCAGACCTTCTGGCCGTTGATGACCCAGCGGTCGCCCTTCTTCACCGCGGTGGTCCTGATCTTCGTGGTGTCGGTGCCGGTGGTGGGCCGGCCACGCCCTGCCCTGCTAGCCGGAGCTCACCCTTGGCGATGGCCGGGTGATTAACGCTGCTTCTGGGCGGCGCTGCCGTAGCGAGCGCAGCGTGCCCACTGTTGTACATCTGGCCGTGGCAGGCACCGCATTGCCGCCG
>JADJYX010000041.1 GCA_016719535.1 Rubrivivax sp.
GAAGGAAGGAACTCGCCTTGTTCATCGCCGCCCGCAAGGCCCTATGTCGAGCAGGGCATCCTGCCGGCAACCATGCCCCTGCCCGCCGGCAAGATCGACGGAGCGCAGCGCCCACCGCAGCGCCATCAGCCCGCTAGCACCAACCTACAGAGCAGCTGATGGATTGGTTAAACCAGTTGCAGGCCGACGTGGCCGGCGAGGTTACAGGCCGCCACCCCTGATGGGAAGAGAGCATCCAGCCTGGCCATGCTGTTGGGCACGCTGGCCGCGCTGGCGCTGGGCGGCCTGCTGGCCTGGGGCATCCCACGTTCGGTCACGCAACCCGGAAATCGCCCGCGCGGTCTTTTTGGCGCAGCAGGTGGCCCGCGGGCGACCTGAAGCGCGCGCGTCGTGATCCGACAGCCGTGGCAAGACCGGCCGGTTGCTGACCGCGCTGAAGGATATGAACGACCGGCGGGCATCGTCGGGCGCGATGCGCCAGGCCAGCGATTCGATCGCCGCAGAAGCAGCCAGATCACCGCCGTGATACCGACCTCAGCCAGCGCACCGAGGAACCGGCAGGCGTCCAGCCTGCAGCGAACCCGGCGGCGTCGATGGAACAATGACCGCCACCGTCAGGGTGGCGCGATACCGCGCGCCAGGCCGGCCAGCTGGCCAACCAGCGGGCAGCTGGCGGGGCGGCAGGCGTGGTGGCGCAGGTGGTGACGATGGGCGAGATCTCGACCAACGACCGCCGCATCAGCGAGATCATCGGCACCATCGACGCGTGCATAACCCCGAACCGCGCTCCTGGCGCTCAATGCCGCGGTGGGCGGCGCGCCGGCGAAAAGGGGCCGCAGCTTCGCGGTGGTGGCCCGGCGGTGCGCAGCCTGGCGCAGCGGGCCGCCGAGGCGGCGCGCGAGATCAGAACGCTGATCGGCAGCTCGGTCAGCGCGTCGGGCCGGCTTTACGCGGCTGGTCGGCGAAGCCGGTCAGTCGAGCTCTGGACGGCCTGGTGACGAAGACTGGCTGCGCGTGGCCGACCTGATTACGCCGACATCACCGCCGCAGCACCGAACTGAAGCAGGGCATCGGCGGTCGGCGACGCCGTAGCGCAGCTCGACCGGGTGACACCACAGGAATGCCGCGCTGGCGGAAGAACGCCGCCGCCGCCGAAAGCCTGCGCCCGCCGAGGCCTCCAACCCGAAAGCCGAGCTCGGTGGGCGTCTTCAGTCTGGCGCCGGCCGCAGCGGCGCGGGCCTGATCCACGGGCCGCCGACGGCGGCCGGTCCCCGGACTCAGCGCACGCCGCCAGTTCACGCGCCGACAGCGTGCGCCAACCCCTCGATCGCGCCACAGGGGCGTCGGCATCGGAGCGCCTGACAGCGCCGCCGCCTTGGTTGAGCAACCTGGCCTGCTGGGCCGCCAGCGGCCACACCTCGGCATCGGAGTCATGGGACTGCGACTCGCCGGCCTTCGCCGCGCTCCAGCGCCACGAGCGCCGCGGTATCGAGCAGCGACTCGTCGGTGGCCACGCGCACGCGGTCGCGCAGAACCACCAGGTCAGGGCGTTCGCGGGCGGTGTCGGTGCAGGTGGCCAGACGCGCCGGTATCGGGCCGGCGGACCATCGCGGCGGTCAACCGGTAGCTGGGAATTGGCTTCCAGCCCGGTGCGCGGCTGCTCGAGGTTTACGCGCGCGCACTAGCGCGGAGGTGCACGGTGAAACGTGTGCGCTCGATTTGACCGGCCGGCAACGCTGCGCCGCACGCGGCGTGGCCAGCGCCTCCAGCGCCGCATAGGTGCCGTGACAGCACCGCATGCGGCTTGCTGGACCTTCTCGAAGCGGAAAACACGCCCGGGCCGCCGAGGACGGTGTCGACTCAGGCATTCGCGCCGACATGCGTGCCGCCGAAGCCCTGTTCGCATTCCAGCGCGTCGGGCCGAGACAAACCCGGCCGCCAACACCGCCACTCCACGCCTTGGCCGCCAGATGCCGGCGTGGTACAACTGGCCCCCATGGTGCCGAACTACGACTTCCGGCCCGCCGCGCGCGCCAGCCGCAATGCCCAGCGCATGGGGCGCTGCGATCGACATCCAGCCCCAGCAACCGCGCGCACCCGGCGGCCGCGCCAACTGCCCGCGGTAACGGTCTGGTGGAAATAAGCTGGTAGTGACTCATGCCCAGCCGGCGGCCGACGCGGCCAGGCCGTCTCCGGCCCGGGCAGCTCCAGGCATCGGGAAGGCGGCGCCCGACGTCCAGCCACTCGGCCATCGCCAGCGCGGCCGGGAAAGATGACCACCACAATTGGCGTAGCAAACATAGTCAAAATGGGTGCCGTCATAGTCCAGCGCATGGCTGGTGGCGCCGTTGACCAGCGCGGCGGCGCGCGCGGCAGGGCCTGCCCCGAACCGAAGACATAAGCTAACGCGGCCGCCGTCGGCCAGCGCCGCCCCTCACGCGATGCGCGCCACCGGCTCGTCGATGCCAGCGCGGCCGACGGCGGCCCAGTCCAGCAGCGAGCGGCGGGCGATGGCACGCGCGCTGTCAGGAAGCGCGTCGCGTCGGCGCGGGCGGCAAGGTGGCGAGGCGGGCGGTGATGCCGGGGGCAGCGGCGCGATCATGCCGCGATCGACGCCGATCCGGCGCCGCCGCGACATACCCAGGGCGGGAAGCGCCGCTTCCGATGGCGCCCTAGGATGCCGCACGGCTGCACTTCGATCTGACCGACCTGCGGCTGATGGTGCGCGTGGCCCGAGTACAAAGCCTGACGCGCGGCGCCGAGCGTCGTTCATGTCGCTGCCGGCGACCAGCACGCGCATCAAGGAACCTCGAAAAGCGTCGGCGCGCGGCTGTTCAACCGCAGCAGCCGGGGTGCGACGCTCACCGCGCCCGGCCGGGCGCTTCGTGCTGCACGCGCACCGTGCTCGGCCAGATCGAGCCTGAAGGGCGAGATACCGGGAATAATGCCAAGGGCATCAGGGCCACCTGCGCATCTTCGCCAACACCACGGCGCTGAGCGAATTCCTGCCGCCGGTGCTGCGCAGCTATCTGCTGAAACCACCCCGACGTCAATATCGACCTGCGCGAGGCACCTCAGCCACGACATCGTGCGCGCGGTGACCGAGAGCCAGACCGACATCGGCATCCGTCGCCGGCACGGTGCGCACCGAAGGACTGCAGGTCATCCCTACCGCGCCGACCGCCTGGTGCTGGTGCTGCCGGCGCGGCACGCGCTGGCCCGGCGCAAGGCGGTGGACACTGCCGAGACGCTGGAGCTGGACCACGTCGGCCTGCACGGGGCGAGTGCCATCCACGCCTTTCTGCGCCAGATCTGCGACGGCCTGCACCGCCACCTGCGGCTGCGCATCCAGGTGGGCAATTTCCGGGACCGCCTGCCGCATGATCAGGGCCACCGTGGGCGTGGGCATCCTGCCGGAGTCGGCCGCGCGCCGGCACGCGCAGGCGATGGCGATCGCCATCGTGCCGCTGCGCGACAGTGGTCGCTGCGCATCCTGAGCATCTGCGTGCGGCAGCTGGACGCGCTGCCGCTGTTTGCGCGCGACCTGGTGGAGTTGCCGGTGGCCGATGCGTTGTCGGCTGCGTGAGGACCGCGATGACCATTCCGACCTACGACCGCTTCATCGAACCGCTGCTGCGCCTGCTGGACACGCGACCGGGTGGCCTGCCCGCACGGGAGGCGCACGGGTCTTAGCCCGATCGGTTCAGGCTGAGTGATGTCGACCGGCGGGAACTGCTGCCCAGCGGCGCGCAGGCGGTCTACAAGAACCGCATCGGCTGGGCCCTGACCGCCTCAAGCGCGCCGGTCTGTCCGCCAGCCCGAAGCGTGGAAAGGCCACTGGTGCTGGTCGATGGCCGCCGTCTGGCGGCGTTGATGATCGACCCCGACGTCGGCGTCACGGCGCGCACCGTGCGCCCTCCGAAGATCGACAGCGACTATTTCGACGAGGAGGTGCCTGAGGGCGGCGGCAGGCAGAGCTCGGCAATATCGATCGGGAACAGGACCACGTTATCATCATTGACAACAGATGCCTTTGACGATAGCGTGATCGTCGATGAAGGCAACCAGGTTGCTCCGACGTCGCATCGTCTACTCGGGCGCTCGTTTGCCGAGGTTGGTCCTGTGGCAGTTGCCCAAGCCGCTGGCGGGTTCGTCGCACGCCTACAAGTACAGGCTGGCGTTCGTCGTCGACGGTGCATGTGTGCTTCGATATGACAACGGGCGGACAAGGGCGACCACCGCCGTGCCGCGGGCGAGGGAAACCCCGTTCGGCTTCAGGTCCCCGAGCAACTGATGCAGGCCTTCCTGCGTGACATCGCGAGGTATCGACGTGAAGACCGTGACGCTTGATGTTCGAACACCGGATGAGTCCATGGCCGAGATTTACCCAGGCCTGGAAGTCGGAAAGGCCACGCGGGGCGACCGCATCTCCTTCGCGAGCCCGGGTTGCTTTGGAAAGTGCTGACGGCCAAGCGCTGGGAACTCCTCAAGGCCATGTGCCCGCCGGGCCGATGACGGTGCGCGAGGCGGCGCAGCGTGTCGGCCGCGACGTCAAGGCCATTCACAGTGACATGACGGCGCTCTTCAATGCGGGCGTTCTGGTCCGTACCCGCAGGGGCAGGCCCAATTTTCCCTACGACGCCGTCAAGGTCGGTTCATGCTGCGGGCCGCGTAGCTGAACGCTTCATCGGGCGGGCGGCGGCGGGCGCCATCAGCTCCACCTGCGCCACCAGCGCCCCGGCAAACGGGGCTGCCGCCGGCGACGCCACGCGCTGCCGCCGCGTGATCAGGTGCACCGAGGGCACGGTCAGCGGCAGATCGAAGGGCAGCACCGCCAGCACGCCCAGCGCCGCATAGTGCTGTGCCAGTGACGCCGGCATCACCGCCGGGCGGTCGCTGGCCGCCAGCAGCGCAGTGGTGGCCACGGTCGACGCGGTCTCGGTGATCTCGAGCCGGCGGTGGATGCCGGCCTCGTGCAGCAAGGCCTCGAAGCGCCGCCGCTGCGGGCTGCCCGGGGCTGCAGCACCCAGCCCTGGCGCGACAGCTCGCGCAGCGTGACGGGCTCGGCCGCCGCCAGCAGCGGGTGGCCGCGCCGCAGCACCAGCACCTGCGGCTCGGCCAGCAGCGCGCGGCTGTCGTACTCATCGTCGTGGAAGCCTTCGCTCAGGCGCCCGAGCATGAGGTCGACCTCGCCACGGGCCAGCTGGGCGAGCATGCGGTCGCTGGTATCGACCACCACGCTGACGGCCACGCGAGAGTGGTGGCGCTGCCAGGCCACCAGCGCCGGCGCCAGCAGCCCGGGCATGGCGCCGGGTACGCTGCCCACGCGCAGCAGGCCGCGCAGGCCGCGGGTCAGCGCCTGCATCTCGGTCCGCGCGCGGCACCAAGTCGGTGAGCAGCTGCTGCGCGAAGCGGATCAGCACCTCGCCCGCCGGCGTGGGCTGCATGCCGCGCGCCAGCCGCGTGAAGAGGGGCTGGCCCAGGGCGTCCTCGATCTGCTGCAGCAGCTTGGTGGCCGCCGGCTGGCTGATGCCCAGCGCCGCCGCCGGCGCGGCCGAGGTGGGCGGCCAGGCCCAGCTGCGCCACCAGCAGCAACTGGCGCGTGCGCAAGCGCATCAGCAGCGCGGGGTCGGGCAACCGGGTGGACATCGATATGCCATCGTATATCGATCATTGAGGAACTTTCATTGGCCAGGCATGGCTGTGCGGCCTACCCTGCGCGCCACAACCACCTGGAGACAAGCCGATGAACCCCGATCCACGCCCACGTCGGCGGCTGCTGGCGGCCGCTGCGCTCACGCTGGCCGGCGCCCTGTCGCCCGCCGCCGCGCAGACCGCCTGGCCCGACAAGCCGTTGCGCATCATGGTCGGCGCCTCGCCCGGTGGCGGCACCGACATCCTGGCGCGCCTGCTGGCCGAGCGCCTGGGGCCCGTGCTCAGGCAGAGCGTGGTGGTCGAAAACCGCCCCGGCGCCAGCAACACCATCGCCGCCGAGCTGACCGCCAGGGCTGCGCCCGACGGCCACACGCTGCTGCTGGCCACCAATACCGGGCAGGCGGTGGCGCCGCACCTGCTGAAGCTCAAATTTCGACCCGCTGAAGGACCTGCAGCCGCTGGGCCTGGTGGCGGTGATCCTAACGTGCTGGTGGTCTCGGCCACCTCGCCGTACCGCAGCGTGCAGGACCTGGTGAAGGCGATGGCCGTCAAGCCGGGGCAGCTCAATACGGCTCCTCGGGCATCGGCGGCACGCAGCACATCGTCGGCGAGGCCTTCAACCTGGTGACGGCAAACCAAGGCCATCCACGTGCCCTCAAGGGCGGCAGCCAGGCGCACCTGGACATCATCGGCGGCAATGTCGACCTGATGTTCGACACCACCAGCTCGGCGATGGGCCAGATCCGCGGCGGCAAATTCCGCCGCTGGCCGTCACCACGCCGCAGCGCCGCCGAACTGCCCGACGTGCCCACGCTGGCCGAAGCCGGCGTCAAGGGCGCCGACATCCAGACCTGGTACGCCCTCTACGTGACCGCGGGCACGCCGCGGCCGGTGGTCGAGCGCCTGGCCGCCGAGCTGCAGGCCACGTTGAAGCACCCCGAGGTGGTGGCGCGCATCAAGGGCCTGGGCGGCGATATCCAGCCGATGTCGATCGAGGCCTTCGCCGAGATGAACCGGGTCGAGTTCGAGCGCTACGGCAAGCTGATCCGCGACGCCGGCATCAAGGTGGACGGATCGTGATGGCGAGGCCCCGCATCGCGGTGCTGCTGGGCGATGCCGGCGGCGTCGGCCCCGAGATGGCCGTCAAGCTGCTGGCGCGCCAGGCCAACCGCCACGCCGCTGAAGCGCTGCTGATCGGTGACGAGGCCATCCTGACCGATGGCGAGCGCGTGGCCGGCGTGGCGCTGGACCCGCTGCGCTGCGCGTCACTCGATGCCTTGCGCTTCGAGCCCGGGCGTGTGTCGATGCTGGCGCTGGACGGCCTGCATGGCGCACCGATCGTGCGGGCAGGAGACACCAGGCCGCCGGCCGCGCCGCCATGCGGGCGCTGGACACCGCGGCTGGCGCCGCGCGCCGCGCCTGGTCGGCGCCATCGTCTTCGCGCCGCTGAACAAGCACGCGCTGCGCCTGGGCGGGCTGCAGCAGGAGGACGAAAGCTGCGTCACCTGCAGCAGCGCTTCGATGTGCCGGCTTCGTCTGCGAATTCAACATCACCGGCGGGCTGTGGACCTCGCGCGTGACGTCGCACGTGCCGCTGCGCGAGGTGGCGCGCTGATCACCGGCCCCGCGGTGGCCGATGCGGTGCACATCATCGACCGCGCCTTGCGCCAGGCCGGCGTGGCCAAGCCGCGCATCGCGGTGTCGGCGCTCAATCCGCATGCCGGCGACGGCGGCTCGATCGGTCGCGAGGAGATCGAGGTCATCGAGCCCGCGGTGCGCGCGCTGCAGGCCAGGGGCTGGATGCACGCGGGCCCTACTCGCCGGACACGGTGTTCATCGCCGCGCGCCGCGGCGACTTCGACGCCGTGGTGTCGATGTACCACGACCAGGGCCAGATCGCGATGAAGCTGATGGGCTTCGAGCGCGGCGTCACGCTGCACGGCGGCCTGCCGGTGCCGGTGGCCACCAGCGCCAGCGGCAGCGCCTATGACATCGCGGGCCGCGGCATCGCCAACGATCGAGGGAATGCAGGCGGCGTTCGACCTGTGCGTGCGGATGGCGGCAGGACCCGCTGAACGCTCCGGCATCTCCTTCGGGCTTGTCCAGCCGCCTCCTCCAGTGACCGCGGACATGGGCTGTTTCGCAGTGCTCGCGCATGTAGTGCGTGTGCACTACAATTGAAAGATGAAGACCGCCGTCATTCCCCAGGTCCGTGTCGAGCCGGAACTGCGCGCTGATCTTGATTCGGTGCTCCTGCCCGGGGAGACGCTGACCGAGTTCGTCGAGGCATCGGTGCGTCGCGCCGTCGAATTCCGTCGCGTGCAGACAGACTTCGCCGCGCGCTGCGAAGCCTCGTTGGCAGCCTACGAGCGCACCGGGATTTCCGTCCCGTCGGACCTTGTCTTGTCGAAGCTCGAGGCGCAAGGTCGCAGCACGGGTGAAGCAGCTGCGCAAATGACGTTCAGGGTCGAGTTCACGCCTGAGGCTGACGCCGATCTGGATCGCCTGTTCGACTTCCTGCTGGAGCGCGCCGAGACCGTCGACGATGCCATGCGCGCCTACGACGCTGTCGAGGGCATTCGCACCATTGCCAACAGTCATCTTTCGACCACGCCCTACAGCTACCGCAAGGTCGGACAACGCCCAACCTTGCGCGAACTCATCGTCCCGTTCGGCTCCACCGGGTACGTCCTTCGGTTCGATATACGTACGCCGGAGTTGGTCCTCGTCATCGGCGCGCCACCAGCGCGAAGAGGATTTCCACTGACGGCCAGCCGAGATCCTGCTCCTGGCTGAGCCGGCAACCCGCTCGAGCGCCACCGCCCGTTCTTGCTCGGACCTGGCCGCCAGCCGCCCTCAGATCGCCCCGCCGCGCCTCAGCGCCGCCACGTCATCCTCGCTCAGGCCGATTTGCTTCAGCACCGCCTCGCTGTGCTGCCCCAGCGCCGGCACGGCGTCCATGCGCGCGTCCACGCCCTCGGGCAGCCCCGGTGGCCTCAGCGCCGGGATCGGCCCGGCCGGTGTCTCGACCTGCGTCCAGCGCCCGCGTGCCGCCAGCTGCGGGTGCGCCCACACGTCGGCCATTTCGTTGACGCGCGCATTGGCGATGCCCGCGCTTTCCAGCCGCTCGGCCAGTTGCGTGGAGGTGTGGGTCGCGAACGCCTCGACGATGATCGCGCGCAGCGCCTCGCGCGCCGCCACGCGATTGGCGTTGCCGGCGAAGCGCGGGTCGTCCAGCAGTTCGGGCCGCTGCAGCACCTCGCGGCAGAAGACCTGCCATTCGCGCTCGTTCTGCAGGCCCAGCATCACCTGCTTGCCGTCACCGGCCGGAAAGGGCCCGTAGGGATAGATGGTGGCGTGCGCGGCGCCGGCGCGCGGCGGCGGAGGCGCGCCGTCGAAGGCGTAGTAGAGCGGAAAGCTCATCCACTCCACCGCCGATTCCAGCATCGAGACGTCGATGCGGCAGCCACGGCCGGTGCGCCCACGTTGCAGCAGCGCGGCGAGGATGCTGCTGTAGGCAACCATGCCGGCGGCGATGTCGGCCATGCTGCAGCCGGCCTTGGCCGGTGCATCGGGGCTGCCGGTGACGGACAGGAAGCCGCTCTCGCTCTGGATCAGCAGGTCATAGGCCTTCTTGTCGCGGTAGGGGCCGGGGTGCGCGGGGTCGTCGCCGTAACCGGAGATGTCGCAGACGATCAGTGGCGGAAAGCGGTCCTTCAGCGCCTCGTACGACAGGCCCAGCCGCGCCGCGGCGCCGGGCGCCAGGTTCTGCACCAGCACGTCGCATGTCGCCAGCAAGGCGTCCAGGATGGCGGGCGCGCGCTCGTGCTTGAGGTCCAGCGTCAGGCTTTCCTTGCTGCGGTTGGTCCAGACGAAGTGCGATGACAGTCCCTTCACGCGCTGGTCGTAGCCGCGCGCGAAATCGCCGACGCCGGGACGCTCGACCTTGATGATCCGTGCGCCCAGGTCGGCCAGCTGCCGCGTGCAGAAGGGCGCGGCGATGGCGTGCTCGAGTGCGAGCACGGTGATGCCGTCCAGGGGCCGCATCAGAAGCTCCGCGGCAGCCCGAGCACATGCTCGGCCACGTAGCTGAGGATCAGGTTGGTCGAGATCGGCGCCACCTGGTACAGCCGCGTCTCGCGGAATTTGCGCTCGACGTCGTATTCGCAGGCAAAGCCGAAGCCGCCGTGGAATTGCAGGCAGGCGTTGGCGGCCTCCCAGCTCGCCTTGGCGGCCAGATATTTGGCCATGTTGGCCTGCGCGCCGCAGGGCTGGTGGGCGTCGAACAGGCGGCAGGCTTCCCAGCGCATCAGGCTCGCGGCCTCGACCTCGATGTGCGCCTCGGCGATCGGAAACTGCACGCCCTGGTTCTGGCCGATCGGGCGGCCGAAGACGATGCGCTCGTTGACGTATTTCGAGACGCGGTCGATGAACCAGTGGCCGTCGCCGATGCATTCGGCGGCGATCAGCGTGCGCTCGGCATTCAGGCCGTCGAGGATGTATCTGAAGCCCTGGCCTTCCTGGCCGATCAGGTTCTCGTGCGGGATCTCGAGGTTTTCGAAGAACAGCTCGTTGGTCTCGTGGTTGACCATGTTGGCGATCGGCCGCACCGTCAGGCCCTGGCCGATGGCCTGGCGCAGGTCGACGATGAAGATCGACATCCCTTCGCTCTTCTTCGCCACCTCGGCCAGCGGCGTGGTGCGCGCCAGCAGGATCATCAGGTCGCTGTGCTGCACGCGGCTGATCCACACCTTCTGGCCGTTGACGACCCAGCGGTCGCCCTTCTTCACCGCGGTGGTCTTGATCTTCGTGGTGTCGGTGCCGGTGGTGGGCTCGGTCACGCCCATGCTCTGCAGCCGCAGTTCGCCCTTGGCGATGGCCGGCAGATAACGCTGCTTCTGCGCGGCGCTGCCATGGCGCAGCAGCGTGCCCATGTTGTACATCTGGCCGTGGCAGGCACCGGCATTGCCGCCGCTGCGGTTGATCTCTTCCATGATCACGCTGGCCTCGGCCAGGCCCAGGCCCGAGCCGCCGTAGTCCTGCGGGATCAGCGCCGCCAGCCAGCCGGCCTGGGTGAGCGCATCGACGAAGGCCTCGGGGTAGCCGCGTTCGGCGTCGACCTTGCGGAAATATTCGTCGGGAAACTGCGCGCACAACGATCGCACGGCGTCGCGAATCTCCTGGTAACGGTCGGCGGAGGGGTCAGGATCGGCGTGGTTCATCGTCGGCAATCGGTCAGGGTGCGGCAGCATGCCGCAGCCCCGTGGCGGCGGCCATTCGTCATTCGGCAACGCCGGTTTCGGTGGCCGTGAAGCGGTGCGCCGGGGCACTCATGCGGCGCTGCATCCGGTCGTCAAGAAGTGGTTGGCGGCTGACGGCGCAAAGCGGCCGCTGGTCGTTGGCTCGACCGGGCCTTGGGTTCGACTGCGGATGCCCCCGGCCGGGGGCATCAGCAGGCCAGACCAAGGCCAAGAGATGCATCAGCGAAGGACGGCCAAGCGCCGGCAGCCGCCGCTCACCGACCCCGCTGCCGCCTCGCCTCGTACAGGCACACACCCGCGGCGACCGACACGTTCAGGCTCTCCACCGCCCCCGCCATCGGGATGCGCACCAGCTCGTCGCAGGTCTTGCGCGTGAGCTGGCGCATGCCGGCGCCTTCGGCACCCAGCACCAGCGCCACCGGGCCGCGCAGGTCGGCCTCGTACAGGGTGCGCTCGGCGTCGTCGCTGGTGCCGATGATGCGCAGGTCGCGCTCCTTCATCTCGTTCAGGCTGCGCGCCAGGTTGGTCACCATCAGGTAGGGCACGGTCTCGGCGGCGCCGCTGGCCACCTTGGCCACGGTGGCGTTCAGGCCCACCGCATGGTCCTGGGGTGCCACCACCGCATGCGCGCCGGCGCCGTCGGCCACGCGCAGGCAGGCGCCCAGGTTGTGCGGATCGGTCACGCCGTCGAGCACCAGCACCAGCGCCGGGCCGCGGCCTTCGGCCTCCACCGCCTCGAGCACCCCGTCCAGCGAGTGCGGCAGCTTCACCGGCGTCACACGGGCCACCACGCCCTGGTGGCGCGGGCCGCCGGCCAGCCGGGTGAGCCGCTCGTCGTCGCTGTCGACGATGCGCGCGCCCGCGGCCTGCGCCCGTTCGACGAATTGCCGCATGCGCGCGTCGCGCCGCGTGGCGTCGACATGGATCTCGGTGATCGACTGCGGCGCGGTCTTCAGCCGCACGGTCACGGCATGGAAGCCGAACAGGACCTTGGTGCTCATGCCCGCATCGTAGCCCCAGGGTGGGTGACAGAATCGGCCGCCTCCATGTCGCCGATCGCGCTGCTGGGCTTCGTGCTCGGCTACTTCCTGCTGTTGCTGCTGGTCGCCTGGCGCACCTCGCGCCATGCCGACAACGCGTCCTTCTTCATCGGCAACCGGCGCAGCCACTGGGGCCTGGTGGCCTTCGGCATGGTGGGCACGTCGCTCTCGGGCGTGACCTTCATCAGCGTGCCGGGCACGGTGGCCGGCAGCGGCTTCGGCTACCTGCAGATCGTGCTCGGGCATGTGCTGGGCTACCTCATCGTCGCCTTCGTGCTGCTGCCGCTGTACTACCGGCTGGGGCTGACCTCGATCTACCGCTACCTGGACGATCGCTTCGGCAGCACCTCGCACCGCACGGGCGCGGGCTTCTTCATCGTGTCGCGCACGCTGGGTGCCACCGCGCGGCTGTACCTGGTGGTGCGCGTGCTGCAGGACATGGTGCTCGACCGCCTGGGCGTGCCCTTCTGGCTGAGCGCGGCGGTGATCATCCTGATGATCGTGCTCTACACCTACGAGGGCGGCGTCAGGACCATCGTCTGGACCGACACCCTGCAGACCGCCGGCATGCTGGGCGGGCTGCTGGTGTGCGTGGGCTGCCTGCTGTGGCTGACCAGCCAGTCGCCCGCCGGGGCGCTGGACGCGATGCAGGCACAGGGCACGGCGCGCGTATTCGGCACCGACCCGCTGGCGCGCGACTTCTGGCTCAAGCAGGTGCTGGCCGGCATCTTCATCGCGGTGGCCATGACCGGGCTGGACCAGGAGATGATGCAGAAGAACATCTCGGTGACGACGCTGCGCGACGCGCAGAAGAACGTCATCGTGATGTCGCTGGTGCTGCTGGCGGTGGTGGCGCTGTTTCTCTACCTGGGCGGGCTGCTGGCGATGTTTGCACCCACGGTGGGTCTGCAGGCCGGCGGTGACCGCCTGTTCCCGGCGGTGGTGCTGGGCCACCTGCCGGGCTGGGTGCAGATCCTGTTCATCATCGCGCTGGTCTCGGCGCTGTTCCCCAGCGCCGACGGCGCGCTGACGGCACTGACCTCGTCGACCTGCATCGACCTGCTGGGCCTGCCGAGGCGCGCCGACCTCGACGAGGCCGCGCGCACGCGCATGCGCAAGCGCGTGCACCTGGGCTTTGCGCTGCTCTTCCTGCTGCTGGTGCTGGGCTTTCGCGCCGTGGACGACCCGAGCATGGTGGTGCTGATCCTCAGGCTGGCGGGCTACACCTACGGCCCGCTGCTGGGCCTGTTTGCCTTCGGGCTGCTGAGCGCCCGCCGCCCGCGCGAGGGCTGGGTGCCGGTGGTGGCACTGGCGGCGCCGGCGCTGTGCGCCGTCATCGACGCGCAGCAGTCACGCTGGTTCGGCGGCTACCAGATCGGGCTCGAGCTGCTGCTGGCCAACGCCGCCATCACCAGCGCGGGGCTGTGGCTGGCCAGCCTTGGCCGTGCTCACGCGCCGAGCGCGGTGGCCACGCGGTAGGTGACAAAGGCCGCCACCCACGCCAGCACGAACAGGTAGGCCAGCATCAGCGCCGGGATGCGCCAGCCGCCCGTCTCGCGCCGCACGGCGGCCAGGGTGGCCATGCACTGCGGCGCAAAGACGAACCAGGCCAGCAGGGCAAGCCCGGTGGCCAGCGACCACTGCTGCGCGATCAGCGGCTGCAGCGCCTGCGCGGCGCCATCCGCGCCGCCGCCCGCGCCCGAGAGCGCGTAGACCGTGGCCAGCGCGCTCACCACCACCTCGCGCGCGGCCAGGCCGGGCACCAGCGCGATGGCGATCTGCCAGTTGAAGCCCAGCGGCTCCAGCAGCGGTGCCAGCGCGTGGCCCAGCCACCCGGCCAGGCTGTATTCGATCGGCGCGCCGGTGGCACCCGCCGGCGGCGCCGGGAAGGAGGCCAGAAACCACAGCGCCACCGTCAGCGCCAGGATCAGCGTGCCCACGCGCCGGCAGAAGATCAGCGCGCGCTGCCACAGGCCCAGCGCCACGTTGCGCGCGGTGGGCCAGTGGTAGGCCGGCAGCTCCATCATCAGGCTGCGCACCTGACGGCCTTCGGGCGTCAGCCGCTTGAGCAGCCAGGCCACGGCCATCGCACCGGCAATGCCCGCCAGGTACAGGCCCGACAGCACCAGGCCCTGCAGCTCGAACAGCCCGCCCACGGTGCGCGCCGGGATGAAGGCGCCGATCAGCAGCGCATAGACCGGCAGCCGGGCCGAGCAGGTCATCAGCGGCGCGATCAGGATCGTCACCAGGCGGTCGCGCGGGTCGGCGATGGTGCGCGCGGCCATGATGCCCGGGATGGCGCAGGCAAAGCTCGACAGCAGCGGAATGAACGACCGCCCCGACAGCCCCACGCCGCCCATCAGCCGGTCGAGCAGGAAGGCCGCGCGCGGCAGGTAGCCCGATTCCTCGAGCACCAGGATGAAGAAGAACAGGATCAGGATCTGCGGCAGGAAGACCAGCACGCCGCCCAGGCCGGCGAGCACGCCGTCGACCAGCAGGCTGCGCAGCCAGCCCTCGGGCAGCACGGCGGCCAGCGCCTGGCCGGCGGCCCCGGTGCCCGCCTCGATCAGCGCCTTGGGCGCCTCGGCCCAGCCGAAGACCGCCTGGAAGACGAGGAACAGCACCACGGCCAGCAGCAGCGGCCCCAGCAGCGGGTGCAGCACCACGGCGTCGATGCGGTCGCTGGGCGTGTGCGGCACCTGTTTGTCGAGGCCCAGCTTGCGCAGCAGGCGGTCGACCCCCTCGTGATCGGCCTCGTGGGTGGCACCGGTCGCGTGGGCGGCGTGCGGCGCCTGCGCCGCCGTCCAGGTGCGCCAGGCGGCGGTGTCGTCCAGCAGCCGGCGCAATTCGTCGGCGCCGTCGCCGCGCACCGCCACCGTGGCCACCACGGGCACGCCCAGTTCGCGCGACAGCGCCTGCGGGTCCACCACCACGCCGCGGCGGCGCGCCAGGTCGGTCATGTTCAGCGCCACCACGCAGGGCAGGCCCAGGCGGCGCACCGCCAGCACCAGGCGCAGCGTGCGGCGCAGGTTGGTGGCGTCGACCACACACACCGCCAGGTCGGGCCGCTTCTCGCCGCGGGCGCGGCCGTAGAGCAGGTCGGCGGTGACGCGCTCGTCGGGCGAGCGCGGCTGCAGGCTGTAGGCGCCGGGCAGGTCGAGCACGCGCAAGGTCTTGCCGGTGGCGGTGAGCAGCCGGCCTTCCTTGCGCTCGACCGTCACGCCGGCATAGTTGGCCACCTTCTGGCGGCTGCCGGTGAGCCGGTTGAACAGCGCCGTCTTGCCGCAGTTGGGGTTGCCCACCAGCGCCACCAGCGGCCCGCCGCGGTGCACGTGGATCACGGCCTCGGTCATCGCGGCGCCTCGTCGGGGGTGACCTGGATGCAGGCCGCCTCGGCACGCCGCAGCGCGAAAGTCGAGTTCCCCACCCGCACGGCCAGCGGCTCGCCCCCGGGCCAGCCGCGGGCGGCGACCATCACGCGCTCGCCGGGCATGTAGCCGATCTCGGCCAGCCGCAGCGCCCACTCGGGTGAGTGCGCCGGCGCCACCACGCGCACGATGGTGGCGCCGCGGCCGATGGGCTGGTCGTCGAGCGCAGCCGCTGTCTTCGGCGCCGCCTTCGCCGTCGGTGACGCCGTCGCGTTCGTCACGCCCGGGCGTGCGCCGATAAGGCCACCGCCCGCCGCCACGGCTGGCGGCAGGCGTGCCCGCAGGCCACCACGGCGGCGGCAATGTCGAGGTCGGAAATCCGGGGGCAGAGGCAGACGAACATCATGCGGATAAGCGCGCTGATACTGGTGCATTCATTATATACGGAATGCGAATCGTTCTTAAGCGTATTTATTGAAATGGATCAACCCGACGTCTCACCGTCGCCCGCAACGGCGACCCGGCCAGCCCGGCAGGCGACCTCGGCGCCTACTCGGTCACATTCGACGGTCGCAGCCTCGCCACGGGCGAGCACATCGAGGCGGCGCCGGGCGTCACCCTCGCGTGAAAGGCATGAACCATGGACTGGCAAGACCGCATCGTGACCACGCCCGAAACCCTGTTCGGGCGGCCACGCATCGCCGGTACGCGCATCGGGGTCGACTTCGTGCTGGACCTGATGGCGTCGGGCTGGAGCAACCAGCGCATCCTCGACGAATACCCCCATCTCCGGCCCGAAGACCTGCAGGCCGTCTTTGCCTTCGTCCGAGACTGCTTGAAGGAAGAGGACTTCGTGCTGAAGGCCAAGGCGGCCGAGGGCATGACCGACTAGACCCGCCCAGGGCAAGCCGATGGCTGCGTTGCCGCTGGACGAGAACCTGCTCCGTTCGGCCGCAGAAGCGCTCGCCCGTGCCGGCCACGACGTGCTGCACCTGGCCCAGGCCGAAGCGTCGGCCGACGACAGGCGGGTGCTGGCCATGGCACGGTTGCAAAGGCGCACGCTCGTGACCTTCGACGCTGACTTCGGCGACCTTGTCTATCGGCTCGGGGAACCTGCGCCACCGGCCATCGTGTACCTGCGCCCGCATCCCATCGACGGGGCCGCGGCCGCCGAGCTCGTGATGCAGGCACTTGACCAGCCCGTGCAGGGGCAGTTTGTGGTGTGCACGCGCGAAGGCCAGCGTCGCCGACCACTGCCCCCCCCAGCCTTGACGGGCAGCCGTGGACGATGTCGACCTTCTGCCGGTCTCTGTCCTGCAGCATTGGGCCCACTGCCCGCGGCAATGCGGGCTCATCCACCTGGAGCAGGCCTTCGACGACAACCTGCACACGCAGCGGGGCAACGCCGTGCACGCCCAGGTGGACCGTCCCGGCTTCGAGCTGCGCCGCGGCCTGCGGGTGGAGCGTGCCCTGCCGCTGTTCAGCGACCGGCTCGCGCTGGTGGGCAAGGCCGATACCGTGGAGTTCGAGCCCGACGGCACGCCCTACCCGGTGGAATACAGGCATGGGTCGCGCCACAAGGCGGCCGACATCGCCGCCTGCGATGACCTGCAACTGGCCGCGCAGGCACTGTGCCTGCAGGAGATGACGGGCTGCCCCGTGCCCGAAGGCGCACTGTTTTACGCCAGCAGCCAGCGCCGCCGCGTGGTGCCCATCGACGCCGCGCAGCTGCAGCGCGTGGCCGAGACGGCCGCCGAGGTGCGCGCCATGCTGGAGGCCGGGCGCCTGCCCCCGCCCACCGCCGACACGCGGCGTTGCCGCGGCTGCTCGCTGCACGACCGCTGCCAGCCCGAGGCGCTGGCGCGGCTGGCAAGCGACGGCAGCGGCGACGCCAGACTGTTCGACCCCGACGACGGCAGCGTCTGATCGTGCAACTGCTGAATGCCTTGCACGTGACGCTGCCCGACAGCCACCTGCGGCTGGACAACGACACCGTGCGCCTGCTGGTGGGCGACCAGACCCGGCTGCGCGTGCCGCTCGGGCTCGTGCCGCTGGTGCAGGCGCGGCTGCTGGCCCGCCACCTGCGCGGCGAGGCTGCCGAGTACCCGCCGTTTGCCATGCGTTGAGCCAAGGGATGCCGCATGCTCGTGATCGTGTGCTACGACGTCAATACCGAGACGCCGGCCGGCAGGCGGCGCCTTCGCCGCGTGGCCAAGTCCTGCGAAGGGCGGGGTCAACGCGTGCAGAGGTCGGTATTCGAATGCCAGCTGGACCTGGCCGGGCTGGAGTCGCTGGAGCGGCGGCTGCTCGACATCATCGACCTGGAGCAGGACTGCCTTCGTCTCTACCGCATGGCCGATACCAAGGGATGCGAAGTGCGCGAGCATGGCCGCTTCCGCGCCACCGACTTCGATGGCCCGCTGGTCGTCTGACTTGAACTGCAAGCGCCGAAACGGACGGAGCCCGGGCCACCGGCCGCGCAGCGTGCGGTTTTCGCCAGATCGCGCCTGCCGATAATGCGCCGGTCCGCACCGCCCCCACCCCGCATGGACTGGCTCATCGACAGCAAGCTCGCGCCGCCGGCCGCCTTCGGGCCCACCGTGGCGCGCCGCTATGCGCTGGGGCGGCTGCACGACGCGCTGGCCGGGCATGCCACGCTGCTGGTGGCGCCGGCCGGCTATGGCAAGACCGAACTGCTGGCGCGCTGGTACCAGCAGTGCCGCGACGACGGCCTGCGCGTGGGCTGGGTCAGCCTGGAGCCCGAGGACGCCCAGATCGAGGTCTTTCTCGACTATGCGCTGGCCGCACTCGGCCAGGCAGGCGCCACCTCGGCCAGCAGCGCGCCCGCCACGCGGCGCGCGGCGGTCTCGCGCCTGCTGGCCGCCACGCTGGCCGATCAGCGCCGCACGCTGCTCTTCCTCGACGACTACGAACGCCTGGGCGGCGCGCTCGACGACCTCGTGCGGCTGCTGATCGAGCGGGCCTCGCCCCGCCTGCACCTGGTGATCGCCTCGCGCGTGCTGCCGGACGTCGGCCTGGCCGAATTGCGCGCCAAGCGCGTGCTGACCGAACTGACGCCGGCCGACCTGCGCCTGGGCTTCCAGGAGGCGCAGGCGCTGCTGGCCGCCGGCGCGCGGCCGGTGACCGAAGGCGACGTGGCGCTGCTGCTGCAGCGCACCGAAGGCTGGCCGATCGCGTTGCGCATGGCCGGCGACTTCGTGCAGTCGCACCCGGATGCGGCAGCGCCGCTGACGGCCTTCTCGGGCCGCGCCGAAGAGCTTGCCAACTACCTCTACGAAGCCATCCTGCGCACACTGCCGGCCGACGAACAGCAGGCGCTGCTGGCCCTGGCCTGCGTGCCGCGCGTGTGCGGTGACCTGCTCAATGCGCTGGCCGGCCGGCGCGACGGCGGCGCGCTGCTGCAGCGCTTCGCGCGGCGCAACGTGCTGCTGTCGCGGCTGGAAGGCGATGCACCCTGGTACCGGCTGCACCCGCTGCTGGCCGAATTCCTGCGCGCGCGGCTGGCGCAGGTCGATGCCGAGGCGCCGCGCGAGATGCACCGCCGCGCGGCGCAATGGTTCGCGCAGGCGCAGCTGCTGCCGGAAGCCCTGCGCGCCGCTGCGGCCGCGGGCGACACCGCGCTGCTGGCGCGGCTGCTCGACCGCGCCGGCGGCTGGCGGCTGGTGGTCGACGGCCGCATCGGCCTGCTGCGCGCGCACCTCGCCGACATCGACGACGCCACGCTGCTGCGCCACCCGCGGCTGGCGATGGCATGGCCGCTGCTGCTGGCCAAATCGGCCGCGCGGCTGCAGGCCGGCGCCTGGATGGAACGCGTGCGCCAGACCAGCGGCGGCTTCACCGATGCGCTGGACAGCACCACCACCGGCTACGACGCCGCCCAGCTCGCACTGGAAGCGCCGATCATGGGCGTGGTGGTCGGCTGGTACCTCGACGAGGCGCCGCCGGGCGGCTATGCCGCCGACATCCAGGCGCTGGTGGCGCGGGCCGACCCGCAGTCGGACCCGCTGCTCGCCGGCACCGCCGGCAACCTGCTGTGCTACGAATGGGAGTGCCTGCGCCGCCATCGCGCCGCCTGGGACGCTGCCGAGCAGGCACTGCGCGCCATCGACGGCGCCGGCTTCCACGACCAGGAGCTGTACCTGCGCCTGATCCAGGTCGGCATCCTCACCGAGGAAGCGCGGCTGCCGCAGGCGCTGGCGCTGGCACGCCAGACCCACGCGCGTGCCGAGCAGGCCTGCGGCCTGGGCAGCGACCTGGCCGCGGTGGCCGAGGTGCTGCTGGCGCGTGTGCTGGCCCTGCAGGGCGATGCCGGCGGCGCCAGCGAGCTGCTGGAACGGTCGCTGCTGCAGGTGCTCGAGCAGGACGCCTGGTTCGACATCCTGTGGGCGGGCCATGCCGCGGCGGCCGGGGTCGCGATGCTGGGTGGCGACGACGCCGCGGCGCAGGCCGTGCTCGACCGCGGCCTGGCGCTGGCCGAGCGACGGCGGCTGCAGCGGCTGTCGGCGCGGCTGCAGGTGCACCGCATCGAACTGCTGCTGCCGCGCGGTGACGTCACCCATGCCACCGCCATCGCCGACGCGCTCGACCTGCCGGCACTGCATGCGCGCTTCGAGGCGGTGGACCGCCGCGTCGCCGACGCCGCCTGGCTGGCGCACTGGCGCGTGCACCTGGCACGCGGCCAGGGCCCGCGCGACCAGGCCGACGCCGCCACGACGCTGGCCGCGCGCATCGAGACCTGGGCGGCCGAAGGCTCGGCGTTGCAGGCCATCGAGGGCCTGCTGCTGCTGGCCCAGGTGGAACGCCAGCGCGGCGAGCCCGGTGCCGGCGCGCGCGCGCTCGACCGCGCGCTGTCGCTGGCCGTGCCGGCGCAGGTGCTGCTGCCCTTCATCGAACTCGGCCCCGGGATCGACGATGCGTTCGAGCAGGCCCTGTCGCGCAGCGGCGGCCGCGGCGCGCCCAACCTGCGTGCGCGCTTCCTGGCCACGGTGCTGGACAACCTGCACCGCCGTGCACCGCCGGCCGCGACCCGCCACGCCCAGGGCCTGAGCCCGCGCGAAGCCGAGATCGCCCGCCTGCTGGCCCAGGGCCTGAGCAACAAGCTGATCGGCCGCGAACTGGCCTTGTCCGAAGGCACGGTGAAGTTCCACCTGCGCAACCTGTACGCCAAGCTGGGCGCGCACAGCCGCGAAGAGGCACTGCAGCGGCTGCGCTGACGCACGCGGCCCCGCCCCTGTCCGTCGGCCGCCTCCCCCCTGTCCGCCGGCCAGCTTGAGGCCCTGACGGCACGCTGCCTACAGTGGCCGCTCCAGTACCGTCGATCGACGGGCAGGAGGGGCGCAAGCGATGCTGAGAGTGGGCGTGGACGTGGGCGGCACCAATACCGATGCCGCGGTGATGGACGGGCCGCGCCTGCTGGGGGCGTGCAAGTCGCCGACGACGCCCGACGTCACCAGCGGCATCGTGGCCGCGGTGCAGGCGGCGCTGGCGGCCGCCAGGCTGCCGGCGTCGGCGCTGCGCGCGGTGATGATCGGCACCACCCACTTCACCAATGCGCTGGTCGAGCGGCGCCGGCTGGCCCCGGTGGCCGTCATCCGGCTGGCGCTGCCGGCCACCACCGGCGTGCTGCCCTTCGCCGACTGGCCGTCCGACCTGACGCCGGCCATCGGCAACCATGTCTACCTGGTGGGTGGCGGCCATGAATACGACGGCCGCGTGCTGACGCCCCTGGACGAGGCCGAGCTGGTGAAGGTGGCGCACGACATGAAGCGCCGCGGCCTGACGCAGGCGGCGCTGGTCGGCGTCTTCGCGCCGGTCAACCCCGCGGCCGAGCTGCGCGCGGCCGAGATCCTGCGCCAGGAGCACCCCGAGGTGCAGCTCTCGCTGTCGCACCGGCTGGGCGGCATCGGGCTGCTGGAGCGCGAGAACGCCGCCATCCTGAATGCCGCGCTGATGCCCGAGGCCGCGCGCGTGACGGCGGCGCTGGAGCAGGCCATGCAGCGCCTGGGTCTGCAGGTGCCGCTGTTCATCAGCCAGAACGACGGCACGCTGATGGCCCCGCGCGAGATCGGCCAGTACCCGGTGCTGACCTTCGCCAGCGGCCCCACCAACAGCATGCGCGGCGCCGCCTTCCTGTCGGGTCTGCCCGACGCGCTGGTGGTCGACATCGGCGGCACCACCAGCGACGTCGGCGTGCTGGCCAAGGGTTTTCCTCGCCAGGCCGGCATGGCGGTGCGACTGGCCGGCGTGCGCACCAATTTCCGCATGCCCGACCTGCTGGCCATCGGCCTGGGCGGCGGCAGCCTGGTGCGCCAGCAGCCCGACGGCACGGTCACCATCGGCCCCGATTCGGTGGGCTACCGATTGACCGAGGAGGCGCTGGTCTTCGGCGGCTCGACGCTGACCACCACCGACATCGCGGTCGCCGCCGGCATGGCCGACATCGGCGACCGCGCCCGCGTGGCACATCTCTCGGCGTCGCTGGTGGCTCGCAGCCTGCTGCGCATGCGCACGATGCTGGAGGCCGCCATCGACCGCGTGAAGACCAGCGCCGACCCGGTGCCGGTGGTGCTGGTGGGCGGCGGCGTGATCCTCGTCGGCGACCAGCTGGCCGGTGCCTCGCAGGTCATCCGCCCCGAGCAGGCTGGTTGCGCCAACGCCATCGGCGCGTCGATCGCGCAGGTGAGCGGCGAATTCGACTCCATCCTGAGCTACTCCGAATCCCAACGCGCCAAGGCACTCGACGATGCGCGCGCCGCGGCCGTCGACCGGGCCGTGGCCGCCGGCGCGGCGCGCGAGAGCGTGTCCATCTACAGCGTCGACGAGGTGCCCATGGCCTATCTGCCCGGCGGCGGCACGCGCGTGCACGTCAAGGCCATCGGCGACCTGGCGCTGGAGGCAGCGGAATGAGCGCCGCACGGCCGTTCCGAAGGCGCTCGCTCCCCCTCGGGGGGACGGCGCGCAGCGCCAAGGGGGACCAATGAGCCGACTCATCGCCATCGACGACGTCGACGACATCGCCGCCGGCGCCGCCATCCTGGGCTGCGGCGGTGGTGGCGACCCCTACGTGGGCGCGCTGATGACGCAGCAGTCGCTGCGCGCCGCCGGCCGGCCGGTGACGCTGGTGGCGCCGGCCGACGTGCCCGACGACGCGCTGGTGGTGGTCATCGCCGGCATCGGCGCGCCGCCGGTGCTGATCGAGAAGATCCCGAACGGCAGCGAGAGTGAACTCGCCTTGCGCCACCTGGAGCGTCACCTCGGCCGGCGTGCGGACTACCTGATGTCGGCCGAGGTGGGTGGGCTCAATTCGCTGTACCCGCTGCAGGTGGCGGCCAAGCTCGGGCTGCCGGTGGTCGATGCCGACGGCATGGGCCGCGCCTTCCCGAAGCTGGAGATGACCAGCTTCCACATCTTCGGCATCCCGACCACGCCGCTGGCCCTGGTGAACGAACGCGCCGACCTGGTGCTGATGCAGACCACCAGCGACCAGCAGGCCGAGCACTTCGTCAAGCACCTGGCGGTGGGCATGGGCGGCATCATGAGCTCGGCCGGCTTTGCGCAGAGCGGTGCCGACGTCAAGCGCGCCGCGGTGCCGGGCACGCTGTCGATCTGCCAGGACATCGGCCGCGCGCTGCGGCTGGCGCGGCAGCAGCGGCAGGACCCGTTCGAGGCGCTGCTGGGCGCGATGCGGGCGACCGAGTACTACCGGCACACGCACCTCATTTTCGAAGGCAAGGTCACCGACGTCGAGCGCCGCATCACCGGGCGCTGGAGCATGGGGCAGGCGCGCATCGAAGGCGCGCGCGGCGTGCTCGAGGTGGCGGTGCAGAACGAGCTGCTGGTGGCGCGCCTGAACGGCCGCACCGCGGCCATCGTGCCCGACCTGGTGGCCGTGCTGGACGAGGACACGGCGCAGGCCATCACCGCCGAGCAGCTGCGCTACGGCCAGCGCGTGCGTGTGCTGGCCGCCAGCGTGCCGCCCATCATGCGCAGCGAGGCGGCGCTGAAGGTCTGGGGGCCGCAGGCCTTCGGCATCGATGAACCCTTCGTGCCCATCGAGCAGTTGGTGGCCGCCGCCGCGATCTGATCCCGAACACCCGACTGATCACCCGACCGATCACCCCCTACCGCCAGAGAGACAAATCCATGAGCCCCAAGCGTCGCCACCACCCCACCCCCACCGCCCTGGCCTGCGCCGCGCTGCTGGCCGCAACCGGCGCAGCGCAGGCGCAGTCCGTCACCGTGGTCGAACGCGTGGAGGTCTCGGCACAGCGCCGCGTCGAGCCACTGCAGGAGGTACCCGCGGCGGTGAATGCGCTGACCGAAAGGCAGCTCGAGATGCGCGGCGTCACCAGCACGCAGGACTTCGTGGCCGCGATCCCGAACATGTCCTTCGACCAGTCGTTCACGCACCTCAACAGCTTCGTGGTGCTGCGCGGCGTCACGCAGATCAACAACGCCGATTCGCCGGTGGCCATCGTCGTCGACGGCGTGCCGCAGAACAACCAGAAGCAGTTCCGCATGAACCTGTTCGACATCCAGCGCATCGAGGTGCTGAAAGGTCCGCAGGGTGCGCTGTACGGCCGCAATGCGCTGGGCGGGGCGATCAACATCGTGACCAAGGCGCCCAGCGACCGCTTCGAGGGCTTTGCCGGCCTCAGCCTGGCCGAGGGCAAGGACGTGACGCTGAATGCCGGCATCAGCGGCCCGCTGGGTGGGGGCGCCGCCTTCCGCCTGGTGGCCCAGGGTCGCGAATCCGATGGCCTGATCCGCAACGACTACCTGAACACCAAGGTCGACGGCATCGACCGCGACCAGCTCGTGCGCGGCAAGCTCAGCTTCGCGCCGGGCAAGGACGTGACGGTGGACGTGCAGGCCGGCTGGAACGACTTCAAGGCCGGCGCCACGCACGATTCGATCCCGCCCGGCGGCGACGCCACGCGTGTGGTCAACCCGATCACCAGCCTCTACGGCAAGACCTTCGGCTCCATCGGCGACGCCAGCGTGAAGGTCGACGTGGCCACCGGCCTGGGCACGCTGACCTCGATCACCGCCTATACCGACCTGGAAGAGAGCTACCGCGGCGACCTGGACTTCAGCAACCCGCGCGACCTGCCCGGCGGATTTCTGGGCTTCGGCTTCCAGGCCGGCCAGGGCCAGGACCTGCACGTGCGCATGACGAGCCAGGAGCTGCGCCTGACCTCGCCCGAAAACCGCGCCGTGCGCTGGATCGGCGGTGTCTATGCGCTGCGCACCGACCGGCGCATGACCACGCGCGCCTTCGTCGACGTGGACGGCACGCTGGACCAGATCGACAACCCCGCTCTGGGCATCATCAACAACCCCGAGAAGAACCGCAACACCGCCACCGCCGTCTTCGGCCAGGTCGACATCGACCTGTCGAAGCAGACCACGCTGTCGGCCGCGCTGCGCCACGACCGCGACGAGCGCCGGCAGACCGACCTGACGAGCGGCACGGTGCGCGAGATCAGCTTCAGCAAGACGCAGCCCAAGCTGACGCTGACGCACAAGTGGAGCAAGGACGCGCTGGTCTACGCCACCGCCAGCACGGGCTTCCGCAGCGGCGGCCTGAATGCACCGGGCCTGCCCGACTTCCGCGCCGAGACGCTGACCAACTACGAGGTCGGCAGCAAGAATACGCTGCTGGGCGGCGCGATGGTGGTGAACCTGGCGCTGTTCGAGGGCCGGTCCAAGGACTTCCAGTATTTCTACGTCGACGTCTCGCGCGCCGCGCAGCTGATCGGCAACATCGACCGTGTGCGCATGCGCGGGCTGGACTTCGATGTGCGCTGGCGCGTGTCGAAGGCCTTCGAGCTGGACGCCGGCGTCGGCGTCACCGACAGCATCATCAAGGCCAATGCCGCGCTGCCCGATACCGTGGGCAAGCACACGCCCAAGAACACCCCGCTGAAGGCCACGCTGGGCGCGCAGTACGAATGGACGCTGGGCGGCGGGCGGCTGACCGCGCGTGCCGACCTCGAGCACCGGTCCAAGCGCTACTGGCAGGCCGACAACGTCGACGTGCAGCCGGCCATCGACCTGCTCAACCTGCGCCTGGCCTACGCCGGCGCCGGCGACCGCTGGACGGTGGCGCTGTGGGGCAAGAACGTCACCGACGAGGCCTACTACACCGACGTCAATTCGCCGCGCTTCTCGGGCCTGCCCTACACCATCGCCTGGCGCGCGCAGCCGCGCACCGTGGGCATCGACGCCAAGCTGCGTTTCTGATCGATGACCGTGCAGGCCGACAAGCGCATCGGCTGGTTCGGCCTGGCCACCATCTGGTTCGGCGGCGTCATCAGCGTGCCGGCGCTGCTGGTGGGCGCCACGCTGATCGGCGGCCTGGGCTTCGGCCCGGCGCTGCTGTGGAGCGGCCTGGGCTTTCTGATCGTCGGCACCTCGATGGCCTTGCTGGGCGCACGCGCCGCGCAACACGGGGCCGATACGCGTGCGCTGGCCACGCGCGCCTTCGGCGAACAGGGTGCGCGCGTGGTGCTGGGGCTGGTGGTCGGCGTGCCGTTGATGGGCTGGTTCGGCGTGCAGACGGCGATCGCCGCCGGATCGCTGGTGCACATCGTCGAGCGCAGCTTCAGCCTGCGCTGGAGCCTGCCGCCGGTGGCCTTGGCGCTGGGTGCGACGATGACGCTGACCGCGGTGGCCGGCTTCGGTGCGCTCAAATGGCTCAACTATCTGGCCGTGCCGGCCAAGGTGGCGCTGGTGGCCTACGGCGTGGCGATGGCGGTGCAGGCGCAAGGGCTGGGCCCGGTGTGGGCCTGGCGGCCCGACCCGGCCCGGGCCATGGCCCCGCTCACCGCCATCGGCATGGCGGTGGGCTTCGTCGCCGTGGCCGCGGTGATCGCACCCGACTATGCGCGCCAGGCACGCACCGGCCGCGACGCCGTGCTCGGCTGCCTGCTCGGCCTGGTGCCGGCAGCCGTGCTGCTGGCGGCCTGCGGCGCCCTGCTGGCGATCGCGCAGCGCACGCACGACATCGTCGAGATCTATGCACGGCTGGGGCTGCCGCTGCTGGCGCTGTCGGTGCTGATCGTCGCCACCTGGACGACCAACGTGATGAATGTCTATTCGGCCGGGCTGGCCCTGGATGGATTGATCGGCGGGTTGCTGGGTTGGGGGTCGGACCGGCGCGCGATCGCCACCGCGCTGGCCGGGCTGATCGGCTCGGTGCTGGCCGCCGCGGGCATCCTGGACCGGCTGACCGGCTTCCTGTCGCTGCTGACGCTGACGGTGATGCCGATCGCCGGCGCGATGATCGCCGCCTGGTGGCTGGTGCCCGCCCCGGCCGCGCCCGACCGCCGCTGGCATGCCACCGGCCTGCTGGCCTGGGGCATCGGCGTGGCGGTGGTGCTGTGGATGGCGCACCCGCTGCGCCACCTGCTGGGGCCGGTGATCGCAGCGGTGGCATATGTCGCGCTGGCCACGCTGATGCCTCAGGGGCGCCGCGCCACCCCGTAGGTGGCGCATGCCTGCCCCGCGCCGGGCGGCCGTCAGCGCCCGCCGAAGAAGTCCCACATCACGTCGTTGGCCGACAGCGCCTGCGACGGCGGCGGCTTGCCGCGGCGGACGGCAGGGGCGCCGGGCCAGGAATGGCCGCCGGTCTCGGTGACGCACAGTTGCACCGCGGCGCCGCCGCTGCAGCCGTCGTGGCGCTCGCACCAGGCGCCGGGCACGGTGAGCACGCGCTGCGGCGGTGCACTGCAGCCGTTGCGCCGCGTCCAGCGCGTGATGGTCTCGGGCACCGAGGTGAAGTCGGTCACCTTGGACGGGTCGCGGAAGGCATCGGGCCCGGCACCGCCGCCATACAGCACATGCGCATCGTCCAGCGCGTGGATGTGCAGCACCGGGATCGGGCGCGACGGCGTGCAGGCGGTGGTGTTGTCGGTGCCGGCCACGGCGGCCACCGATGCGAACAGGTCGGCGGCATCGCAGGCCAGGCGGTGCGCCATCATGCCGCCGTTGGACATGCCGGTGGCGTGGATGCGCGCCGCATCCACGGGCAGCCGGCGCTTCAGCTCGGCCACCAGGGCGCGCACGAAGCCGACGTCGTCGACCGCGTCGTCGCGCGCACGGCCGCAGCAGTGGCCGGCATTCCAGGTCGCCAGGTTGCCATTGGCGCGCAGGGCGCCGGTGCCGTTGGGAAAGACGGCGATGAAACCGGCGCGGTCGGCCTTGTCGACCAGGCCGTAGGCCTCGCCCGCCTGGTATTCCATGCTGCCGCCACCGCCGTGGAAGGCCATCACCACCGGCAGCGGCCGGCCGCCGGCGATGGCCGGCGGCACATGCACCAGGGCCTCGCGCAGGCGGCCGTCGTGGCGCACCGTCAGGCGGTGGGTGCCGGGGCGCGCCAGCGAGGCCGCGGTGGGGCCGGTGGCCGCACGGACCTCGGCACGTTCACGCAGGCGTTCGCGCAGGCTGCCGTCCTGCGCCTGCGCCGCCGCCAGGCCCAGCAAGCCCGCCATCCCCCAGAGCCATGGAACCCAACGCATCCGCATGCTGCCCATCGTGAACCTCCCGTGGTTGCCGATGGGGCGGCAGCTTGCCGGCCCCACGTTGCCGGCATGTTGCCGGCAGGTGAGCCAATACCCGCGGCTCAGGCCACCGAGCGCGCGGCCGGCGCCGCGGCCCGCGCGGCACGGCCGTGCAGCGGCTCCACCTTGCGCTGCTTCTCGTACAGGAAGCTCAGCACCTCGTGGCGGCAGTGGTTGTAGCGCGGGTCGTCGGCGAGCGCGATGCGGTCGCGCGGGCGCGGCAGCTCCACCGCCAGCACCTGGCCGATGGTGGCCGCGGGGCCGTTGGTCATCATCACGATGCGGTCGGACAGCAGCACCGCCTCGTCGACGTCGTGCGTGATCATCAGCACCGTGTTGTGCAGCTCGCCCTGGATGCGCATCACCTCGTCCTGCAGGTGCGCGCGCGTCAGCGCGTCCAGCGCGCCGAAGGGTTCGTCGAGCAGCAGCACCTTGGGCTCCATCGCCAGCGCACGCGCGATGCCCACGCGCTGCTTCATGCCGCCGGAGATCTCCGACGGCAGCCGGTCCAGCGCATGGCTCATGTTGACCATCGCGAGGTTGTGCAGGATCCACTCGCGGCGCTCGGCCTTGCTGCGCGAGCCGCGGAAGATCTTGTCGACCGCGATCTCGACGTTCTGGTAGACGGTGAGCCAGGGCAGCAGCGAGTGGTTCTGGAAGACCACCGCGCGGTCGGGCCCGGGGGCGCCGACCTCGCGGCCGTCGAGGATGACGCCGCCACGCGTGGGCTGCAGCAGCCCGGCGACGATGTTGAGCACGGTGGACTTGCCGCAGCCGCTGTGGCCGATCAGCGAGATGAACTCGCCGCGCTCGACCTGCAGCTCGATGCCGTCGAGCACGGGGTTGGTCTGGCCGTCGCGCGTGAAGCTCATGTCGACGGCGGAGAGGTTGAGGTAGACCATGGGGTGATGTCCTTTCAGCCGGCGGCAGTGCCGCGCGTGACGAGGCGGCCCATCCAGGCCACCAGGCGGTCGAGCACGAAGCCCACGCAGCCCACGTACATCAGCGCGAGGATGATGTCGCTGATGCGCGAGCTGTTCCAGGCGTCCCAGATGAAGAAGCCGATGCCCACGCCGCCGATCAGCATCTCGGCGGCCACGATGGCCAGCCACGACAGGCCGACGCCGATGCGCAGGCCCGAGAAGATGTAGGGCGCCGCCGCCGGCAGCATGATCTTCCAGAAATACTCGGCCCCGTTGAGGCGGATGACGCGCGCCACGTTGCGGTAGTCCTGCGGGATGTTGCGGATGCCCACCGAGGTGTTGATGATGATCGGCCACACCGCGGTGATGAAGATGACGAAGATCGCCGACGGCTGGCCGTCCTGGAAGCCGGCCAGCGAGATCGGCAGCCAGGCCAGCGGCGGCACCGTGCGCAGCACCTGGAACAGCGGATCGAGCCCGCGCATCGCCCAGGTGGACTGGCCCACCAGCACGCCCAGCGCCACGCCGGCCGCCACCGCCAGCGCATAGCCCAGGGCCACGCGCTGCAGGCTGGCCAGGAGCTGCCAGCCCAGGCCCTTGTCGTTGCCGCCGTTGTCTGCAAAGGGCTGGACGATCAGCTCCCAGGTCTCGTCCAGCACGCGGCTGGGCGCCGGCAGCGCGGCGCCGGGTCGGCTGCCCAGCAGCTCCCACACCAGCAGCAGCAGGGCCAGCACGATCAGCGGCGGCAGCCCATGGGTGAGGAAGGCGCCGGCGGCATCGCGCAGCCTGGCGACGACGCGGGAGGCCGGCGCCGCGGGCGCTGCGCGCGCGGCCTCGGTCAGGGGAATGGGGCTCATGGTCGATGTCCTCCGCTCAGGCGGTGCGCAGCGCCTTGATGGCCAGGCTGTTCAGGTAGGCCTTGGGGTTGGCGGGGTCGAAGACCTTGCCGTCGAAGAAGCGCTCGACGCCGCGCGAGGTCGACGCCGGGATGTCGGCCGCGGCCACGCCCAGGTCCTTGGCGGCCGCGCGCCAGAGGTCCTCGCGATTGACCTTCCGGATCCAGCCGGCGGCGTCGAAGTTTTCCGGCAGGTAGCCCCAGCGGATGTTCTCGGTGATGAACCACAGGTCGTGGCTCTGGAAGGGGTAGCTGGCCTGGTCCTTCCAGTAGCGCATCTGCTGCGGGCTGTTCTTCACCACGCGGCCGGTGCCGTAGTCGAAGTCGCCCTTCAGGCGGTCGACCACGTCCTCGAAGGGTGCGTTGATCCATCGGCGCTGCGAGCAGATGCGCGCCACCTCCTCGCGGTTGGCCGGGTTCTCGCACCACATCTGCGCCTCCATCACCGCGCGCAGCAGCGCCTGCGTGGCCTGCGGGTGCGCCTGCACCCAGTCGGCGCGCATCGCGAAGGCCTTCTCGGGGTGGTTGTGCCAGAGCTCGCCGGTGGTCACCGCGGTATAGCCGATGCCCTGGTTGATGAGCTGGCGATTCCAGGGCTCGCAGACGCAGAAGGTGTCCATGCTGCCCACCTTCATGTTGGCCACCATCTGCGCCGGCGGCACGGTGATGGTGGCGATGTCCTTGTTGGGGTCGATGCCGCCGGCCGCCAGCCAGTAGCGGATCCACATGTCGTGCGTGCCGCCGGGGAAGGTCATCGCCGCCTTCACCGGCGTGCCCTTGGCGGCCTTGGCGGCCAGCGCGCGCTTGAAGGCGCTGGTGTCGGCGCCGACCTTCAGATCCGCATATTCCTTGCCCACCGAGATGCACTGCCCGGCCAGGTTCAGGCGCGCCAGGATGTTCATCGGCACCGGCACGTTGTTGGCGGTGGTGGTGCCGCTGGCGATCAGGTAGGGCATGGGGGTGAGGATGTGGGCGCCGTCGATGCCGCCCTTGCCCGAGCCCAGCACCAGGTTGTCGCGCGTGGTGCCCCACGAAGACTGCTTGAGCACCTCGACCTCGGTCATGCCGTGCTTCTTGAAGAAGCCCTTCTCGTCGGCGACGAACAGCGGCGCGGCATCGGTCAGCGCGATGAAGCCGAGCTTGGCCTTGGTGGTCTCGGGCTTGCCGGCGGCATGGGCCGCGCGCGGTGCGAGACCACCCAAGAGGGCGGCGGCTCCGCCGAGCGCGGCGGCCTGGGTCAGGGTGCGCCGCGACAGCGGACGGTGGGTGCTGCGGAAATCGTTCATGAGGGTTCACTCCTCGTCGGGGACGACAAAAACAGAACGGCGTCCTCCCGCGATGCACGTCGGTGTGCGATCGGGAGAGGACGCCGTTGTCCGGTGGGCCGCCGTTGGCCCGTCGGCATCAACCCATGCACGCGGCGTGCCAGCCTTTGTGCACGGCAGCGGTGCGGCCGCCTGCGCGGCCGGCGCTACAAGCCGTCGATCAGCGGCCCCATCTGCAGCACCGCCTCGGCCACCTCGCCCAGGCGGCGGTGCTGGTGCATCGCGGTCTGCCGCAGCAGCCGGTAGGCCGCGTCCTCGCTGAGGCCGCGGCGCGTCATCAGCAGGCCCTTGGCCCGTTCGACCAGCTTGCGTTCGCGCAGCGCCGACTGGGCGGCATTCAGCTCGTCGCCCATCTGCTGCAGGCGCTGCGCCTGCGCCTGCACCAGGTCGAGCACCGACCGTCCCAGCAGCGGGCCCAGGCCGGCACCGGCGACGAGATCGGGCGCGGCGCTGCCGAAGACCGGCGCCAGCGCGCGGCCACCCTCGCAGGCGGCAGGCAGGCTGGCGCGCAGGCGCGTCTGGTCGGCCAGATCGGTGCGTGCGTGCACCAGGCGGGCGTCGCACAGCGCCACCAGCGCGCTGGTGGCGCTGTCTTCCACCAGCCGCATGGCATCGATGCGGCGCGTGGCGGCCTCGAACCAGCGGTCGCCGGCATCGGCTGACGTGCGCGCCGCGCCGCCGCCGTGCAGCAGCGCGCGCTGGGCCTGCACATCGCCCGTCTCCGGGCCTGCCAGCACATGGCCCCACATGGCGCGCAGCGCCGGCTCGGCAAATTCCTGGAAGACCTGGAAGCAGCGGTCCTGCGCTTCCACCAGGTGCACCAGGCGCTGCAGCACCGCCGGCTCGAAGCGGCTGGCCGCGAAGGCAGCGGCACCGGCGGCGCGCTCCTGGCCCGCCAGCTCCTTGCCCTGCATGAAATTGAACAAGGCCACCAGCGCGCGCGACACGCCGGGGTCGACCGCGGTGTCGGCCGCCTCGAACACCACGGCCAGCATCGCCGCCACCAGCTCGCTGTAGGCGCGCGTCGCGGTTTCGGGCTCGAGCGCGCGCTGCGCGATCTGCTGCCGCAGCGCCGGCAGCTCGCCCAGGGCGTGCAGCAGCTGCGCGATGCGGCTGAGCAGGCGCAGCCCGCCGTAGGTGTCGCTGGGGTCGCCGGCGGGGCTGAAGTGGCGCTCGCGCACCGCGCGCTCCACCGCCTCGCTGTCCTGCACGCACTGCTGCCGCTGCGCCGCGAAGCGCTGCCCGCGCGAGGCCAGATACAGGTTGCTGGCGCCCCGTTCACGTTGCAGCCGGTGCACCCATTCGCTCATGCCGCGCACCAGGTCGCTGGTGGCGCGCAGCTGCTCCAGGGCGCGGATCTCGCTGCGCTGCGCGGCGATCAGGAAGGCCAGTGCAGGGTCCATGGCCCCGATGCAAGCAAGCGGCATGCGCGGTCGTTCGATGCCTTGCGGCGGTGCACCATGCACCGCTTCGGGACGCCGACTGCCACCCGCGCGTGCGCCGGGTGGCCGTTGATGGTCGCCCAAGCTGGCACGCCGCATGCATCCGGCCCGATCGAGGCGGCATCGTGGCCGCCTTCCGATCGGGCAAAGGCGTCCGACCAGCGTGTCCGCTTCTTCGAGGCGGGTGTCGCGGTCGCGACGCCATTTTTCTTTCCGAGGACCCAACGATGCTCAACCCCCAACGCTTTCCCACGCCGCCGTCACAGCGCCAGCGCCTGGTCGTCGTCGGCAACGGCATGGCCGGCGTGCGCGCGGTCGAGGAACTGCTGAAGATCGCGCCCGACCTCTACGACATCACCATCTTCGGCGCCGAGCCGCACCCCAACTACAACCGCATCCTGCTGTCGCCGGTGCTGTCCGGCGAGCAGACGGTCGAGCAGATCGTCCTCAACCCGCTGGCCTGGTATGCCGAGCACGGCATCACGCTGCACACCGGCAGGACGGTGACGACGATCGACCGCGTGAAGCGCCGCGTGGTCGCCGACGACGGCACCGAGGCACCTTACGACCGGCTGCTGATCGCCACCGGCTCGCTGCCCTTCATCCTGCCGGTGCCGGGGCGTGACCTGGCCGGCGTGGTCGCCTACCGCGACATCGCCGATACGCAGGCGATGATCGACGCGGCGGCGAAATACCGGCATGCGGTGGTCATCGGCGGTGGTCTGCTGGGGCTGGAGGCCGCCAACGGCCTGATGCAGCGCGGCATGCAGGTCACGGTGGTGCACATCATGCCGTGGCTGATGGAGCGCCAGCTCGACGAGACGGCGGGCCAGCTGCTGCGGCAAAGCCTGGAAGCACGCGGCATCCGCTTCGAGATCGGCGCGCAGACGCAGGAACTGATCCCCGACCGGGACGGACGGGTTGGCGGGAACGACACGCGACCGCGTGTCGGGGCCGTGCGCTTCAAGGACGGCCGCGAGATCCCGGCCGATCTCGTGGTGATGGCCGCCGGCATCCGCCCCAACACGCAGCTGGCCGAAAGCGCCGGCATCCACTGCAACCGCGGCATCGCCGTCAGCGACACGCTGCAGACGGTGACCGACCCGCGCATCTATGCGGTGGGTGAATGTGCCGCGCACCGCGGCATCGCCTACGGCCTGGTGGCGCCGCTGTTCGAGCAGGGCAAGGTCTGCGCCACGCACCTGGCGCAATTCGGCATCGGCCGCTATACCGGCAGCCAGGTGTCCACCAAGCTCAAGGTCACCGGCATCGAGCTGTTCAGCGCCGGCGACTTCCAGGGTGGCAACGGCAGCGAAGAGATCGTGATGAGCGACGCCGTCGGCGGCGTCTACAAGAAGCTGGTGCTGAAGGACGACCGCCTGGTCGGCGCCTGCCTGTATGGCGATACGGTCGACGGCAGCTGGTATTTCAAGCTCATCCGCGACGGCCGCAGCGTGGCCGGCATCCGCGGCCAGCTGATGTTCGGCGAGAGCAACATCGGCGACGTCGGCCACCAGGGCCACAACCAGGCGGCCGCGATGGCCGACAGCGACGAGGTCTGCGGCTGCAACGGCGTCACCAAGGGTGCCATCTGCAAGGCGATCAAGAACCTGGGCCTGTTCACGCTGGACGAGGTGCGCAAGCACACCAAGGCCAGCGCGTCCTGCGGCAGCTGCACCGGGCTGGTGGAACAGCTGCTGATGTCGACCGCCGGCGGCGACTATTCGGCCACGCCCAGGCTGAAGGCGATGTGCGGCTGCACCGACCATGGCCACCAGGCGGTGCGCGACGCCATCCGGCAGCTGCACCTGCTGACCATCGATCAGGTCTACCGGGCGCTGGACTGGCGCACCCCCAACGGCTGCGCCAGCTGCCGGCCGGCGGTCAACTACTACCTGACCAGCACCTGGCCCAAGGAGGCGACGGACGACCCGCAGAGCCGCTTCATCAACGAACGCAGCCACGCCAACATCCAGAAGGACGGCAGCTACAGCGTGATCCCGCGCATGTGGGGCGGCGAGACCACGGCCGACGAGCTGCGCCGCATCGCCGACGCGGTCGACAAATACCGGATCCCCACCGTCAAGGTCACCGGCGGCCAGCGCATCGACCTGCTGGGCGTGAAGAAGGAGGACCTGCCCGCGGTGTGGCAGGACATCGGCATGCCCAGCGGCCACGCCTATGCCAAGGCGCTGCGCACGGTGAAGACCTGCGTCGGCAGCGAGTGGTGCCGCTTCGGCACCCAGGACAGCACGCAGATGGGCAAGGACCTGGAGCGCGCGCTGTGGCGCATGTATGCGCCGCACAAGGTCAAGCTGGCGGTCAGCGGCTGCCCGCGCAACTGCGCCGAGGCCGGCATCAAGGACGTCGGCGTGATCGGCGTCGACAGCGGCTGGGAGATCTATGTCGCCGGCAACGGCGGCATCAAGACCGAGGTGGCGCAGTTCCTGTGCAAGGTGAAGACCGCCGCCGAGGTGCTGGAATTCAGCGGCGCCTTCCTGCAGCTGTACCGGCTGGAGGGCTGGTACCTGGAACGCACGGTGCACTACGTCGCCCGCGTCGGGCTGGATCATGTGAAGAGGAAGATCCTCGACGATGCCGAGGGCCGACGTGCGCTGTGGGAACAGCTGCAGTTCGCGCTCGACGGCGAGCCCGACCCCTGGTTCGAATTCGAGCAGGCGCAGGTCGATCTGCGGCAGTTTTCGCCGCTGCCCACCGCGAAGGAGCTGGCATGACACAGTGGACCGCCATCTGCCGCGTCGACGACATCCCGCTGCTCGGTTCGCGCCGCGTGGCGCGAGGGCAGGGCCTGCCGGTGGCCTTGTTCCGCACCGCCGGCGACCGCGTGCACGCGCTGCTCGACCGCTGCCCGCACAAGGGCGGCCCGCTGTCGCAAGGCATCGTCTTCGGCGACAGCGTGGCCTGCCCGCTGCACAACTGGACGATTGCCTTCGCCGACGGCCGGGCGCGCGCGCCCGACGAAGGCTGCACGCCGACCTTCGCCTGCAAGGTCGAGGGCGGTCAGGTCTTCCTCGATGCCGACGAGCTGGCCGGCAAGGCGCTGGACCTGAAGGCGCCCGTTGCCGGCCCCTGCGCCCACGCCCATGGCTGAGACACGGTCGACCTGCCCATACTGCGGCGTCGGCTGCGGGGTGCTCGTCGAGCACGATGGCGCGCACATCACCGGCGTGCGCGGCGACCCCGACCACCCGGCCAATTTCGGCCGCCTGTGCACCAAGGGCAGCACGCTGCACCTGACGGCAGCGGCCACGGTGCAGCGCCAGGTGCGTGCGCTGCAGCCGATGCAGCGCGCGGCGCGCGGCCAGCCGCTGCGGCCGGTGGACTGGGACGACGTGCTCGACACCGTGGCCGCGCGCTTCGCCGCGGTCATCGAACGCGACGGCCCCGACGCCGTCGGCCTGTACCTGTCGGGCCAGTTGCTGACCGAGGACTACCATGTCTTCAACAAGCTGGCCAAGGGCCTGATCGGCACCAACAACGTCGATACCAATTCGCGCCTGTGCATGAGCAGCGCGGTCGCCGGCTACAAGCAGAGCCTGGGCGCCGACGCACCGCCGGCGTGTTACGACGACATCGGCCTGGCGCACACCGTCTTCATCACCGGCTCGAACATGGCCTGGGCGCACCCGGTGCTCTTCCGCCGGCTGGAGGACGCGCGGCGCGCCAACCCGGCGGCGAAACTGATCGTCGTCGACCCGCGCCGCACCGAGACCGCCGAGGTCGCCGACCTGCACCTGCAGATCCTGCCCGGCACCGATGTCGTGCTGCACCACGCGCTGCTGCACCTGATGCTGTGGGAAGGCCTGACCGACCCCGCCTATGTCGCCGCGCACACCCGCGGCTTCGACGCGCTGCGCGACCGCGTGCGCGAATTCACCCCGGCGCATGCCGCCAGGGTCTGTGGGCTGAAGGAGGCCGACATCGTGCAGGCGGCGCGCTGGTTCGCGGGCCTGCACGACGCCTCCGGCGGCAGGGGTCCGACCTTGTCGCTGTACTGCCAGGGCCTGAACCAGAGCACGAGCGGCACCGACAAGAACAGCACGCTGATCAACCTGCACCTGGCCACGGGGCAGATCGGCAAGCCGGGTGCCGGCCCCTTCAGCCTGACCGGCCAGCCCAATGCGATGGGCGGGCGCGAGGTCGGTGGACTGGCCCACTTGCTGCCCGGCCACCGCGAGGCGGCCGACCCCGCACACCGCGCCGAGGTCGCGCGGCTGTGGGGGGTGGGCGAGCTGCCGGCGACACCGGGCAAGTCGGCCGTGGAGCTGTTCCAGGCCGCGGCCGATGGCGCGGTGAAGGCGCTGTGGATCGTCTGCACCAACCCCGCCGCCTCGCTGCCGGATGCCGGCCTGGTGCAGCGCGCGCTGCAGCGCGCCGAGTTTGTCGTCGTGCAGGATGCGTACGGGCACACCGCCACCGCCGCCCATGCCGATGTGCTGCTGAGCGCCACCACCTGGGGCGAGAAGGACGGCACCGTCACCAACAGCGAACGCCGCATCAGCCGCGTGCGCCGCGCCATACCGCCGCCGGGCCAGGCGCGCGACGACTGGCGCATCGCCGTCGAGGTGGCGCGCCGGCTCGAGCGCCGGCTGCCGCCGCGGCGCCCCGAGGGTGGCACGCTGTTCCCGTTCGAGACGCCCGAGTCGGTCTGGCTCGAACATCGGGAAAGCACGCGCGGGCGCGACCTCGACATCACCGGCCTGACCTGGGCCGACCTCGACCGCCCGCAGACCTGGCCCTGCCCCGCGGGCCAGCGCGAGGGCACGCCGCGGCTCTATGCCGATGGCCGCTTTGCCACCGCCGACGGCCGCGCCCGCTTCGTCGCCCCCGCCTGGCGCCCGGTCGCCGAGCCGCGCGACGCGCGCTTCCCGGTCGCGCTGACCACCGGCCGGCTGCGCGACCAGTGGCATGGCGGCAGCCGCACCGGCACGCTGGGCCGGCTGTCTGCGCATGCGCCCGGCCCGACGCTGGACCTGCACCCGCAGGAACTGGCGCGCCGCCACTGGCGCGACGGCGACCTGGTGCAGGTGCAGTCCCGCCGCGGCAGCACCGTCCTGCCGGTGCGCGGCACCGACAGCGTGGCGCCGGCGCAGGCCTTCGTCGCCATGCACTGGGGGCCAGAATGGCTGGCCGGCCTGGGCGTCAATGCGCTCACCACGCCGGCCTTCTGCCCGCAGAGCCGGCAGCCCGAGCTCAAGCACACGGCGGTGCGGCTCACCCGGGCCGAACTGCCCTGGCAACTGGTGGCCGCGGCCTGGCTGCCGGCGGACGAGGCGCTGACCACGCTGGCGCGGCTGCGCGATCGTTATGCCGACTTTGCCTTCGCCACCGCGCTGCCCTTCGGCCGCGAACCCGCTGCGCGTGTCGGTGTGCTGTTGCGTGCCGCGGCGCCGGCGGCGGTGGCTCCCGAGGTGGTGGCGGCGGTCGAGGCCGCACTGCGCATCGACGGCGCTTCGGTGCTGCGCTATGCCGATGCACGCGCCGGCCAGTGCCGCGCGATGCAGCTGGCCGCCGACGGCACGCTGCAGGCCTTCGTGCTGGCCGGTGACGCCGCCGCGCAGGGCTGGGTGCTGGACCTGCTGCAGCAGGGCCGCCCGGCCGCCGCCTTCGGCCGCGCGCTGCTGGCCGCCAGCGCGCGCCCGCCGCAGGCGCTGGCGGCGCGCAGCCCGCAGGTCTGCAACTGCCTCGACGTCGGCGAAGCGGCCATCGCCGCCGCCGCGCCGCAGTGCACCGGCAGCGCCGATCAACGCCTGCAGCAGCTGCAGGGCCGGCTGCGCTGCGGCACCCAATGCGGCAGCTGCGTGCCGGCGCTGAAGACCCTGCTGCAGCGACACCCCGCCACCGAGGCCGTCACCGCATGAAGACCATGACCCCCGCCGTCACCTTGCTCGGCGCCGGCCCCGGCGACCCCGAGCTGCTCACGATCAAGGCGGTCAAGGCCTTGCGCCGCGCCACCGTGGCCCTGGTCGACGACCTGGTGGATCCCGGCGTGCTGCGCTACCTGCGGCGCTCGGCGCGCGTGATCCCGGTCGGCAAACGCGGCGGCTGCGCCTCTACGCCGCAGGCCTTCATCCACAAGCTGATGGTGGCCGAGGCGCGCCGGGGCGAACGCGTGGTGCGCATCAAGGGCGGCGACCCCTTCGTCTTCGGCCGCGGCGGCGAGGAATGCGACGCGCTGCGCGCGGCCGGGCTGCAGGTGGAGGTGATCAGCGGGCTGACCGCCGGCATCGCCGGCCCGGCGGCGATCGGCATCCCGGTCACCGACCGCCGGCATGCGCCCGGCGTCGCCCTCGTCACCGGCCATGCGCAGGACGGTGGACGCGGCCCCGACTGGGCGGCGCTGGCCAGCAGCGGCCTCACGCTGGTGATCTATATGGGCGTGGCGCGCCTGGCCGCCACGGTGCGGGCCTTGCGCGACGGGGGCCTGAGCGCAGCCACGCCGGCCGCGGTGGTCAGCGCCGCGCATACGCCGCGCCAGCGGCAACGGGTGACGACGCTGGGCGCGCTGGAAGCCGACGTGGCGCATCACGGCCTGGCCAGCCCGGCGATCGTCGTCGTCGGTGACGTGGCGCGGCTGGCCAGCCGGCCGGCGGCGATGGCTGGGGCCGTCGGCTCGGGCTGAAGCGCCGGCGGTGACGGGCCGCAGGCTGGCGTCGGTGTGCTCAGGGGGCGGGAGCCCCCGCCTCGCCCCAGCACCAGCGATCCCGCCCGGCCTGCTTGGCGGCGTAGAGCGCGCGGTCGGCGCGTTCGACCGCAACGGCCATGGTCTCGTCGTCACCGGCCAGGCTGAGGCCGGCGCTGATGCGCAGGTCCAGCCGCGTGCCGTCGGCCAGCTGCAGCGGTGCGTCGCGCAGGGCCCGCAGCACACGTTCGGCCGCCTGCGCGGCGGCGCCTGCATCCCTGGCGTGCAGCAGGAGCAGGAATTCCTCGCCGCCGAAGCGGAAGACGGGTTCGGCCGCGCGGGCGGTGCCGCGCAGGACGCCCGCGATGTGGCGCAGCGCCTGGTCGCCCACCGCGTGGCCGTGGCGGTCGTTGACGCGCTTGAAGTGGTCGACGTCGGCCAGCATCAGCGCCAGCCGGTGCCCCCCGCGCGCCGCCAGGGCCAGGTGGCGCCCGTATTCGTCCTCCAGGCCGTAGCGCAGCGGCAGGCCGGTGAGCGGGTCGTGGCGCGCGCTGTGCGCCAGCAGCCGCGTCTTCAGCTGCGCCAGTCCGTTCACCAGGCTGGACTGCGTGGCTTCGAAGGTATCGAGGTCGGCCGGCTCGCCGCGTCGGCCCGCCAGCAGCGCCGCGCACAGGGCGCGCACGGCGTCGTGCATGCGCTCGTGCTGCTCGCACACGCGCGCGGTGGCGGCGGCGTCGAGGGCCGCGAAGTCATCCTGCTGCGCCAGAAACCAGCTTCCGAAGCGGCAGCGCCGGTGGGCGTCGGCGGCCAGCACGTCGTCGCCCGGGTGCGTGTGCAGCACCGCGCAGCGCAGCACGCGCCGCGTCCAGCCCAGGTGCGCCTCGACGGCAGCGTCGAGTTCGTCGACCAGGCGCTGCGCGTCGGCGCTGAAGACGGTGCTGGTGTGGAGGGTCGAGTGGGACATGGGCTGGACCTGCAAGCGGCCGGACATCGGCCTGCATGATCAGTTTCGGAGCGCCCGGCGTGCCGGTCTTTGCCCTGGCGCAGACCGGCGCGTGCGCCGTGCGCACAATCGCGCCCTCAGCGCAACGGAAGAGGCCCCGGCATGAGCACCATCTTCGCCGACAACTCGCTGTCCATCGGCCGCACCCCGCTGGTGCGCCTGAACCGCGTCACCGACGGCGCAGCGGCTACCGTGCTGGCCAAGATCGAGGGCCGCAACCCGGCCTATTCGGTCAAGTGCCGCATCGGCGCGGCGATGATCTGGGACGCCGAGCAGCGCGGCCTGCTGGGGCCGGGCAAGGAGATCGTCGAGCCGACCTCGGGCAATACCGGCATCGCGCTGGCCTTCGTGGCGGCGGCACGCGGCATCCCGATCACGCTGACGATGCCCGAGACGATGAGCATCGAGCGCCGCAAGCTGCTGCTGGCCTACGGCGCGAAGCTGGTGCTGACCGAAGGCGCCAAGGGCATGAACGGCGCCGTGGCCCGTGCCGAGGCCATCGTCGCCAGCGACCCGGCGAAATACGTGCTGCTGCAGCAGTTCAGAAACCCGGCCAACCCGGCGATCCACGAGCGGACCACCGGCCCCGAGATCTGGGACGATACCGACGGCGCGGTCGACATCTTCGTCGCCGGCGTGGGCACCGGCGGCACCATCACCGGGGTGTCGCGCTACCTGAAGCACACGCGCGGCAAGGCCGTCACCACGGTGGCGGTGGAGCCCAGCGCCAGCCCGCTGCTGACGCAGACACGCAATGGCCAGCCGCTGCAACCGGCAGGCCACAAGATCCAGGGCATCGGCGCCAATTTCGTGCCCGAGGTGCTGGACCTGTCGCTGGTCGACGCCATCGAGACGGTGAGCAACGAGGAGGCGATCGACACCGCGCGCCGGCTGATCCGCGAGGAGGGCATCCTGTGCGGCATCTCCTGCGGCGCCGCCACCGCGGCCGCCTTGCGCTGGGCGCACAAGCCCGAGCACGCCGGCAAGACCATCGTCGTCATCCTGCCCGACAGCGGCGAGCGCTACCTCAGCTCGGCGCTGTTCGAGGGCCTGTTCGACGCCGGCGGCCAGCCGGTCTGATCGGCGCGCTGGGGGTCGGCGTCTTGCGCAACGGCCTCACGCTGGTGTGCGCGAGCAGCATCGACCAGGTGCTGGTGACCGGGCTGCCGGCGATGCTGGCGAGCCGCCACATGCCGCATCTGCTCGGGCGCCAGCGCGCTACAGCGCCTTGCTCGCCAGCTTGAAGTCCGGGTCTTCGGGGAAGGGCCCGATGGTGAAGGCCAGGCTCTTCATCAGCCGCAGCATGTTGGTGTTGTTGGCCAGGATGAGGCCGTCGATCTCGGCCAGGCCCTTGGCGCGCGCGGCGTCGATGATGCTGAGCATCAGCCGCGAGCCCAGGCCCTGGCCCTTGAAGTCGTCGGCCACCACCAGCGAGAACTCGCAGCTCGTCTGGTCGGGGTTGGTGATGTAGCGCGACACGCCGACGATGCGCTCGCTCTCGCCGATGCTGCCGTCGTCCCTGACGTGGCGGTCCTTGTGCACGGCCACCAGCGCCATCTCGCGGTCGTAGTCGATCAGCGTATAGCGCGCCAGCATGCGCGCCGGCAGCTCGGGCATGGTGCTGGCAAAGCGGAAATAGCGGCTCTCGTCGGACAGGCCGCGCACCAGCGCCTGCAGCATGTCGGCGTCGTCGGGGCGGATCGGGCGGATGGTGTAGAGGCCGCCGCCCTTCATCGGCCATTCGCGCTCGTGCGCCGTCGGGTAGGGCAGGATGGCGAGATGGTTGTAGGCGCCCGGCGAGGACGCCGACGCCTGCGGCGCATGGTCGATGACGATGCGCGCGTCCACCGCCAGCGCGCCGCTGTCGTCGACGATGATGGGGTTGATGTCCATCTCGCGCAGCTGCGGCAGCGCGCACACCATCTCCGACACGCGCAGCAGCACGCGCTCCAGCGCCTCGATGTCGGCCGGCGGCGCGCCGCGCCATTCGCCCAGCGTGTCCACCACGCGGCTGCGCTCGATCAGCCGCCGCGCCAGAAACTGGTTCAGCGGCGGCAGCTCCATCGCGCGGTCGGCCACCAGCTCGATCATGGTGCCGCCGGCGCCGAAGGTGATCACCGGGCCGAACGGGTCGTCGGTGGTGAGGCCGATATAGACCTCGCGCCCGCGCTTGAAGCCCGCCATCGGCTGGATGGTGACGCCGTTGATGCGCGCCGCCGGCTGCGCACGCGCCACCGCCTCCTTCATGTCGTTGAAGGCATCGCGCACCTGCGCCGCGCTGCCGACGTTGAGCACCACGCCCTGCACATCGGACTTGTGGCTGATGTCGGGCGAATCGATCTTCAGCGCGACCGGGTAGCCCAGCTGGCTGGCGATCAGCATCGCCTCGTTGGCCGTGCGCGCCAGCATCGTGCGCGTGACCGGGATGTGGAAGGCCGCCAGCAGCGCCTTGCTCTCCATCTCGGTCAGCACCTTGCGGCGCTCGGCCAGCACGCCTTCGATGAGCAGCCGCGCGCCCTCGGTATCGGGCTGCTGCAGCTCCGACAGCGGCGGCGGCGTCTGCTGCAGCAGCTGCTGGTTGCGGTAGAAGCTGGCGATGCTGTTGAAGGCGTCGACCGCCGCCTCGGGCGTGCGAAAGCTCGGCAGCATGGCGTCGGCCAGGCCGCTGCGGCCTTCGCGCACGGTGGCGTCGCCCATCCAGCAGGCCAGCACCGGCTTGCCCGAAGGCGAGAACGAACCCGCCACCGCCTGCGCGATGGCCGTCGGGTCGCCATCGGCCTTGGGGCTGTAGATGAGCAGCACGCCGTCGGTGTTGCGGTCCTTGACGCAGGCTTCGAGCGCGGCGCGGTAGTGCGCGCCGGTGGCGTCCTCGCCGAGGTCGATGACGCCGTCGAGCACGGCACCGGCAGCGACCTGCGGCTGCAGGGCATCGATGCCGGCCTGACCCAGGTGGGCCACGTCCAGCCCGATGTCACCCGCCCAGTCGGCCGCCAGCACGCCGGGGCCACCGCCATTGGTGACGATGGCCAGCCGCTTGCCCACCGGGCGGAAGCGGCTGGCCAGGCATTTGGCGGCCGAGAACAGCTGCGTGAAGGCGCGCACGCGCACCACGCCGGCGCGGCGCAGCGCGGCGTCGAAGACATCGTCGCTGCCGACGATGCTGGCCGAATGCGTCAGCGCCGCCTTGCTGCCCGCGGGCCGGCGCCCGGCCTTCATCACCACCACCGGCTTGGCATAGGCGGCCGCGCGCAGCGCGCTCATGAAGCGGCGCGCGCTGCGGATGCCTTCCATGTAGACCAGGATGCTCTGCGTGCCGGCATCGTTGGCCAGGAAGTCGAGCACCTGCGGCAATTCGACCGCGGTATTGGGCCCCAGCGACACCACCGCCGAGAAGCCGACGCCGTTGTGCTGTGCCCAGTCGAGGATGGACGCGGTGAGCGCGCCCGACTGCGACACCAGCCCCAGCTGCCCCGGCATCGCCAAGGGCCCCAGGGCGCTGGCATTGAGCTTGAGCTGCGGGCGCTGGAAGCCCAGGCTGTTGGGGCCGAGCAGGTTGACGCCGTAGCGGCGCGCGATCTGGTGCAGCTCGTTGCACAGCGCCGGCGGCAAGCCGGCGGACAGGATGAGCGCCGCACGGCAGCGGATGCGGCCGACGATCTCCAGCGCCGCCGTCATCTGCTCGGACGGCAGCGCGATCAGCGCCAGATCGGCGCGCGAATGCGCCAGATCGGCCAGCGTGCCCGTCATCGCGATGTCGAGCCACGTCACCTGGCCGACATAGCCGCCATCGCGGAGCTGCCGGCGCAGCGTGGCCGCCATCGGCGTGGGCGCCTCGGGCGCGTCGGGATCGCCGGCGAAGACGACGATCGATTGCGGGGCAAACAACGGGTTCAGGAAGTGGCGGTCCACGGCAGCGACTTTGGTACGACGAATCAACGGTCGAGCATAGGCCAGCCGGGGGCCGGGCGGTGTGTCATGACCCCACCCGCGATTGCGCTGCCGCAAGCTTCATGCTGCAGTGCACCAATCTCGCGAAAATACCCCTCAGGGCTGCACGCGGTCGATGACGATGCGCACGCCCTGGGCATTCGGGCCCAGCGGCGCACTCTCGCCGATCAGGTCACCGCGTTGCGGCAGGGCATCGCCGCTCCGGCTGATGCGCGCCACCACCACCACCGAGCGTGCGGCGGACAGGCGCGACTGCGGCGTCATCGCGCTGCGGTCGTCGAGCGTGAAGCGCAGCGGCCAGCTGCCGACGGGCTGGCGCACGATGGCCAGCGGCATGCGCGGGCCATCGGCCGCGCGCGCAAAGACATAGACCGTGTCACCGGCGGCCACGCGACCGGCGAGCTCGGGGCTGACGACGACCTCGCCGCCCAGGCCGGCGGCCGCCGGGGTCGACGCCGCCGCAGGCGCCGAAGCCGGCGTCGGCACCGCAGGCGCGGACGCGCCGCCGGCCGCTGCCAGTCGATCGGCTTCGGCGATGCTGTCCTGCAGGTTGCGCGCCAGTTCGGAATCCGCGGGCAACTGCGCCACCAGGCGCTGCCACTGGTCGCGTGCCGCGGCGTAGTCGCCGGCGTCGAAGGCGATGGTGCCGGCCAGCGCCAGCGCTTTCGGGTGCAGGGGGTTCAGCGCCAGCGCGCGCTGCACCAGCTGCGCCGGCTCCCCGGCCAGCCGACGCCCGTTGACCACGGCGACCAGATCGGCCAGGTCGGCCAGCGTATCGGGGTTGTCGGGCTGCAGGCGATCGAGCTGGCGCAGGGCGGCCACCGCATCGGCATGGCGTCCCAGTGCGGCCTGGCTGCGCGCCAGCATCTGCCAGCCTTCGGGGTTGGCGGGCTCGGCCTGCAGGCGCTCGGCGAGCCTGGCCACCATGGCCTCGATCTGCTCGGCGCCCACCTCGTGGCGGGCGCTGTCGGCTGCGGCCGGCGCCAGCGTGGCCGCGGGCTGGCCCAGCGCCAGATAGGTCGCCACGCTGGCCGCGGGCAGCAGCAGCGCCAGCACGAGGGCCGTGCGCCGCGCCGGTGATGCCGCCGCCGCAGGGGCGGGCGCCATCGCCGTGTCCTCCAGCACCCGGTGCTGAATCTCGGCCCGCAGCTGCTCGAAGCGCTCGGACGTGATGAGGTCGGCGGCCAGGTCGCGCTCGGCCTCGCGCAACTGGTCGCGGTAGACGGCGGCGTTGGCGCCGGCGGCCGCCGTTGCACGGCCGCCGCGCGGCCGCAGCAGGCCCGGCAGCAGCCACCCCAGCGCCAGCAGCAGCAGCAGCGCGATTCCGATTCCCAGCAGCCAGTTCATGGCGCGCACGATATCAAGCCGGCCGCGCGAGCATCCTGAACCGCTTCAAGGAAGCCCGCACACCGCGTCGGCACAATCGGCCCCGTGCTCGAAACCCTGGACCTGGCCTGCCTGCGCGGCGACCGCCGCTTGTTCCGCGACCTGAACCTGCGCCTGGAGCCCGGCTGGCTTCTGCGTGTGGAAGGCGCCAACGGCAGCGGCAAGACCAGCCTGCTGCGGCTGCTGGCCGGCCTGGGCCTGCCGGCGGCCGGCGAGGTGCGCTGGCAGGGCCAGCCCATCCGCCGCCAGCGCGAGGCCTATGCCCAGGCCCTGCACTACCTGGGCCACCTGGGCGGCCTGAAGGACGAGCTGACACCGGCGGAAAACCTGCGCATCGAAGCCGCGCTGGCCGGCACCCCGGCAGTCGACGAGGCGGCCATTGCCGGCGCGCTGGCGCACTGGGGCATCGCACGCCAGGCGCCGCTGCCGCTGCGCGTGCTGTCGGCGGGGCAGAAGCGGCGCGCGGCGCTGGCGCGACTGACGCTGTCGCCGGCACCGCTGTGGATCCTGGACGAGCCCTTCAATGCCCTCGACGTGGACGCCGCCGCGCAGCTGGGCCGGTTGATCGAATCGCACGTGGCCGGCGGCGGCCTGGCCGTCGTCACCAGCCACATGCCGCTGCCGGTGTCGCCGGCGCGGCTGCAGACGGTGAGGCTGGGATGAGCGGCACGGCCGCCACGCCGTCGCTGCGCCGCGCCTTGTGGGCGACGCTGCAGCGTGACCTGCTGGTCACCGCGCGCCACCGCGCCGATGCCGTCACCGGCCTCGTCTTCTTCGTCGTCGTCGCCAGCCTGTTTCCGCTGGGGGTGGGCAGCGAGACGCGGCTGCTGCGCGAGATCGGCCCCGGCGTGGTGTGGGTGGCGGCGCTGCTGGCCAGTCTGCTGTCGCTGCCGCGCCTGTTCGTCGCCGACCATGCCGACGGCACGCTGGAACAGCTGCTGCTGCGGCCGCAGCCGCTGGCCCTGCTGGCACTGGCCAAGGTGGCCGGCCACTGGCTGACCACCGGGCTGCCGCTGGTGCTGGTGTCGCCGCTGCTGGGCCTGCAATACGGCCTGCCTGCCGAGGCCATCGGCGTGCTGGCCCTGAGCCTGCTGGTGGGCACGCCGGTGCTCAGCCTGCTGGGCGCGGTGGCGGCGGCACTGGCGCTGGGCCTGCGCGGCGCCGGCGTGCTGACGGCGCTCATCGTGCTGCCGCTGAATGCGCCGCTGCTGATCTTCGGCAGCGGCGTGGTGCAGGCGCAGATGAGCGGGCTGCCGGTGGCCGGGCTGTTTTCCGTGCTGGGCGCGCTGCTGGCCATCGGGCTGGTGACGGTGCCGTTTGCGCTGGCGCAGGCGATGCGCATCGCCTGCGAGTGAGCGCGGGTGAAGACATCCATCGCGACCACCGCCCCAGGTCAATGAATTGATCTGAGTCAGGCGCTAGAGTCAGGACTGCCCGCCCGATCTCCGCCTCGCCCTGTCCCGACCCGTGCCGCCTGCCGCCCTCGCCCCCAAGCCCGATGCCGGAAACCGGGTCCGCTGGTTCCGCTACGCCGCGCCACAGCAGTTCTACCCGCTGGCCGGCCGGCTGCTGCCCTGGCTGTGGGCGCTGGCCGCCGTGCTGGCGGCAGCCGGGCTGTGGGTCGGCCTGGTCGTCGCGCCCACCGATTTCCAGCAGGGTGACAGCTACCGCATCATCTTCATCCATGTGCCGGCGGCCTGGATGTCGATGCTGATCTATGTCGTGATGGCCTTCTGGGCCGGGCTGGGGCTGGTGCTGAATACGCGGCTGAGCTCGATGATGGCCACCGCGCTGGCGCCCACCGGCGCGCTGATGACCTTCATCGCGCTGTGGACCGGCGCGCTGTGGGGCAAGCCGACCTGGGGCACCTGGTGGGTGTGGGACGCGCGGCTCACGAGCGAGCTGCTGCTGCTCTTCCTGTACCTGGGCTTCATGGCGCTGCAGGCAGCCGCCGACGACCCGCGCCGCGCCGACCGTGCCGGCGCCATCGTTGCGCTGGTGGGCGTGGTCAACGTGCCCATCATCTATTTTTCGGTGCAATGGTGGAATACGCTGCACCAGGGCTCGACGATCAACCTCACGCGCGCACCCAGCATGGCCAGCATCATGCTGGCGGGCCTGCTGCTGATGGTGGCCGCATTCTGGGCATGGTCAATCGCGGCCGCGCTGCAGCGCGTGCGCGCCATCATCCTGGAACGCGAGAAGGACGCCGAATGGGTCCAGCAACTGCAGGAGACACGCTGATGCACTGGTCGTCGCTGACCGATTTTCTGGCCATGGGCGGCCATGGGCTGTTCGTATGGGGCTCGTTCGGCGTCACCGCCGCCGTGCTGGCCTGGGAGCTGATTTCGCTGGCCCAGCGCCGGCGCCGCGCGCTGGCCGCCGTGCGCCAGTGGCGGGTGCTGCAAGGGGACGAACATGACGCCGCGCGCTAAACGCCTCACCCTGGCCGGCGTGGTGCTGGGCGGCGCCGCCGTGGCGGTGACGCTGGTGCTCAATGCCTTCAACAGCAACCTGGTGTTCTTCTACAGCCCGTCCGACGTGGCGGCCCACAAGGCGCCGCAGGCGCGTACCTTCCGCATCGGCGGCCTGGTGGAGGAAGGCAGCATCAAGCGCCAGCAAGACGGCGTGACGGTGCGCTTCGTCGTCACCGACACCGCCAAGACGATCCCGGTGGAATACCGCGGCATCCTTCCCGACCTGTTCAAGGAGGGCAAGGGCGTGGTGGCGCAGGGCAAGCTCGAGGGCGACGGCACCTTCCGCGCCCAGGAGGTGCTGGCCAAGCACGACGAGAACTACATGCCGCCCGAGGCCGCCAATGCGGTGGAGCGCGCGCACAAGGCGGCGCAGCAGGCGCAGAACACCATGCCCGGAGCACGGCCGTGATCCCCGAACTCGGCCACTTCGCGCTCGTCGTCGCCCTCTTCATCGGCATCGCGCTGGCCGTGCTGCCGATCGCCGGCGCGGCGCGCGGCGACGTCGTGTGGATGGCCTTCGCGCGGCCGGCGGCGCAGGCGCAGTTTGTCTTCGTCGCCATCGGCTTTGCCTGCCTGGTGATCTCGTTCGTCAACAACGACTTCTCGGTCGTCAACGTGGCGTCCAACTCCAACAGCGCGCTGCCGCTGCCCTACCGCATCGCCGCCAGCTGGGGCAGCCACGAGGGTTCGATGCTGCTGTGGGTCTTCATGCTCACCGGCTGGGCCGGCGCGGTAAGCCTGCTGAGCCGGCGGCTGCCGCTGGCGATGGTGGCGCGCGTGCTGGGTGTGCTGGGCTTCGTCGGCGTCGGCTTCCTGCTCTTCGTGCTGCTGACCTCCAACCCCTTCGAGCGGTTGCTGCCGCCGGCGCCGGACGGGCGCGACCTCAACCCGCTGCTGCAGGACCCGGGCATGGTCATCCACCCGCCGCTGCTGTATATGGGCTACGTGGGCTTCGCGGTGGCCTTCGCCTTTGCGGTGGCGGCGCTGCTGGCGGGGCGCTTCGACGCCGCCTGGGCGCGCTGGTCGCGGCCGTGGACGACCGCCGCCTGGGCCTTCCTGACGCTGGGCATCGCGCTCGGCAGCTGGTGGGCCTATTACGAGCTGGGCTGGGGCGGCTGGTGGTTCTGGGACCCGGTCGAAAACGCGTCCTTCATGCCCTGGCTGGCCGGCACGGCGCTGATCCATTCACTGGCGGTGGCCGAGAAGCGCGGCGCCTTCAAGGCCTGGACGGTGCTGCTGGCGATCAGCGCCTTCTCGCTGAGCCTGCTGGGCACCTTCCTCGTGCGCTCGGGCGTGCTGACCAGCGTGCATGCCTTCGCCACCGACCCCACGCGCGGCAGCTTCATCCTCATCTTCCTGGCCATCGTCATCGGCGGCTCGCTGGCGCTGTTCGGCTGGCGCGCGTCGGCGGTGGGCTTTGCGGGGCGCTTCGACCGCGTCAGCCGCGAATCGCTGCTGCTGGGCAACAACGTGCTGCTGGTGGCGGCCACCGGCGCGGTGATGCTGGGCACGCTGTATCCGCTGGCGCTGGACGCGCTGGGGCTGGGCAAGATCTCGGTCGGTGCGCCCTATTTCGAGGCCGTCTTCGTGCCGCTGATGGCGCCGGTGGTGCTGCTGATGGGCATCGGCCCGCTGGCGCGCTGGAAGCAGGCCCCGGTGGCCGAACTGGCGGCGCGGCTGAAGTGGCCGGCATTGGCCAGCGTGGTGGCGGCGGTCGGCCTGCCGTTGGCCGCCGGCCGCTTCAGCGCCGGGGTCGCCTTCGGCCTGCTGCTGGCGGCCTGGGTCTTCACCAGCACGCTGGTGCTGCTGCTGCAGCGCGCGCGCGGCGGCAGCGGCCAGTTGCTGCGCCAGTCGCGCAGCTTCTGGGGCATGGTGCTGGCGCACCTGGGCGTGGGCGTCTTCATCGTCGGCGTGACGATGGTGCGCGGCTACGAGAGCGAGCGCGACGTCAGGATGGCGGTGGGCGACCACGTGGTCGTCGGTGGCTACCGCTTCGGCTTCCAGGGCGTCGAGGAGGTGCAGGGCCCCAACTACGTGGCCGCGCGCGGCCGCTTCGAGGTGCAGGCGGTGGACGGCGGCGCACCGTTCACGATGCGCCCGGAAAAGCGCGTCTACAAGGTTCAGGGCATGCCGATGACCGAAGCCGCGATCGACAGCGGCCTGACGCGTGACCTCTATGTGTCGCTGGGCGAGATGCTCGACGCCCGGACCTGGACCGTGCGCGTCTACCACAAGCCCTTCGTCGACTGGATCTGGGGCGGCTGCGCGCTGATGGCGCTGGGCGGCTTCCTGGCCATGGCCGACCGCCGCTACCGCGTGAACGTGAAGGCGGCCGACCCGCTGCTGGATGCCGCATCGGCCAGTGCCGCTCCCGCCGGCACCGCGCCGGCGGCCAGGCCGGCCGCGACATGAAGGCCCGGCTCTTCATCCCGCTGGCGCTCTTCGTGGCGCTGGCGGTGCTGCTGGCCGCGGGCCTGACGCTCGAGCCGCGCGAAGTGCCCTCGCCCTTCATCGGCAAGCCGGCACCCGCCTTCAGCCTGGCGCAGCTCGAGCCCGGGCGGCCGGCCTTCGAGCCGGCGCAGATGAAGGGCCAGGTCTGGCTGCTCAACGTGTGGGCGAGCTGGTGCGCGCCCTGCCGCGAGGAGCACCCGCTGCTGGTGGCCGCCGCACGCCAGAACCTGGTGCCCATCGTCGGCCTCAACCACAAGGACGAAGCGGGCGCGGCCACCGCCTGGCTGCGCAGGCTGGGCAACCCCTACCAGGCGATCGCCGTCGACCGCGACGGCCGCGTGTCCATCGACTACGGCGTCTATGGCGTTCCCGAGACCTTCGTCATCGACCGCGACGGCGTCGTGCGCCTGAAGCACATCGGTCCGCTGACGCCCGAGGTCTGGCAGCGCGACGTGCTGCCGCTGCTGGCGCGGCTGAAGGGATGAGGGCGATGAAGCGCTGGATCTGGATCGGCTGCGCCTTGCTGCTGCTGGGCATCGGCCCGGGCATCCGCGCGCAGCAGGCCGTCGACGTGGCCGCCGACCCGGCGCTGGAGCGGCGCGTCAATGCACTGTCGGCGGAACTGCGCTGCCTGGTCTGCCAGAACCAGAGCCTGGCCGATTCGCATGCACCGCTGGCCATCGACCTGAAGAACCAGGTGCGCGAGCAGCTGCAGGCCGGCCGCAGCGAGCGCGAGGTGATCGACTACATGACCCAGCGCTACGGCGACTTCGTGCTCTACCGGCCGCCGTTCAAGGCCAGCACGCTGCTGCTGTGGGCCGGCCCGGCGCTGCTGCTGCTGATCGGCGGCGGCCTGTTCTGGCGCACGCTGCGCCTCGGCCAGGCGGCGCCGCCGGCAGCACCGATGAGCGCCGACGACGCGCACCGCGCCGACCAGCTGCTGGCCGCTCAGAGCACGACCGCCGAGACGAAGGCGAAATAGATCAGCAGGCTCAGCACGTCCTGCACGATGGTGGCCAGCGGGCCGCTGCCGTAGGCGGGGTCGCTGCCCAGCCGCGCCAGTGCCCAGGGCAGCAGCAGGCCGAGCGTGGACGCCACCGCGCTGGCGCCGAACAGCGCCCCGGCCACGGCGGCGGCCAGCCGCCACTCGCCGAAGACCGCCCACACCATCGGCAGCGCCAGCAGCGCCAGCACCAGCCCGATCAGCGCGCCGGTGCGCAGCTCGGCACCCAGCAGCTGCGGCAGGCGGGCGTGGCTGAGCGAGAGGCCGCGCACGGCGATGGCCTCGCTCTGCGTGCCGATGGCGTCGGCCAGGTAGACCAGGCCGGGCACGAAGAAGGCCAGCGCCGGCTTGGCCGCCAGCGCCGATTCGAAGCGCGACATGACGAGCGTGGCCACCATGCTGCCGGCCAGGCCCACCGCCAGCCAGGGCAGGCGGTGGCGAACGCGGCGCAGTGGTGGTGCTTCCAGCGCCTCGCGCGCCTGGTTCGACTCGCTCGCCACGCCGGCCAGGCGGTGCAGGTCCTCGACATGCTCGCGGCGCAGGATGGCCATCAGGGTGGCGGCGCCGACCACGCCGACCAGACGGCCGTCGTCGTCGACCACGGGCACCGCGCCCACGCCATGGTGCAGCGCGATCGAGGCCATCTTCTCCTGGTCGACACCGGGCGCCACCTGCGGGTGGTCGCGCCGCGCCACGCGGCGCAGCAGCGCCTCGTCGGGCAGCGCCAGCAGTTCCGGCGCCGCCAGCGTGCCGACCAGGCGCTGCTGCTCGTCGACCACGCACACCAGCTCCCAGCGCGTGAGGTGCCGCTCGCGCACACGCTGGCGCAGCGCGCCCACGGTCTCTTCGGGTGCGGCCAGCAGCGCGTGCGCGGCGTGGTGGCGCGAGGTCTCGTGCGGGCGGCGGCTGGCGTGCTTCATCGGTGCCTCGGCGCGCATCGTCAGCGCCAGAGGGCGCGCCAGCCCTCCCAGCCGAGGCGGCGCAGGGTGTCGATGTTGCGCTCGTAGATCTCGGCGGCATCGGGGGCGGCGGCCACCGCGCGCTCGATGCTGGCTTCGCGCAGCAGGTGCAGCGTCGGCCAGGGCGCGCGGTTGCTGCAGTTGCTCACGTCGTCGGCCTCGGCATCGGCGAAGCGGTAGTCGGGGTGGAAACTGGCGACCTGCAACTCACCCTCCAGCCCCAGCTCGTCCAGCAGCGCATCGGCAACGTCGAGGAAATCGTTGTAGGCCTCGAAGTCCTGCAGCACCTGCGGGTGGATCAGCAGCGTGGTGTCGAGCAGGTGCGGATCGGCAGCCGCCAGTTGCTGCAACTCGGTCGCCAGCTCGATCGCCAACGCCTCGGGCGTGGTCGCGCCGCTGACGACGAAGCGCACCTGGTCGCGCGCGAGCACGCTCTTGGCGAAGGGGCAGAGGTTGAGGCCGATCACCGCGCGCTCGAGCCAGCGGCGGGTATCGGCGATCACGGCATCGGCAGCGGGCGCATCCATGCCCGCATTGTCCGCTCCGCTCCGCGCCCACCCGCTCACCCTTGCTCAGGGCCGCACGGCCGGCGTCTCCAGCGGCAGCCCGGCGGCGCGCTGCATCAGGTGCAGTTCCAGCGCCAGCAGGTCGGCATGCTCGAAGGGCGGCACCTCGGCGCGCACACCGGCGAAGCAGCCGCGCAGCCGCCGCTGCAGCGAGCCCAGGCCCTGCCATTCCAGGCGGTAGATCGGGTAGCCGGTGGGGTGGGCCTGCGGGATGGTGCTGCCGCCCAGGCGGCGGCCGGCCCCCACGTCGTGGCACTGCGCGCATGACAGGTCGAGCTGGCCGATGCGCTGCGTAAACAGGCGCTGCCCCTGTGCGCGCCAGGGCGCCAGGCGGGCATCGTCGGGCGGCGCGATCGGCAGCCCGCGCGAGGCCATGCCGACGAAGGCCGCCAGCGACAGCAGCGGCTCGCTCTCGGGCGGGTGCGGGCCGGCCCGCTGATGGCGCACGCGACAGGCATTGATGCGGCCGGCCAGCGTCAGCGGCTGGCTGCTGGCGGCGTCGAAGGCCGGGTAGCGCGCCGCCACGCCGCGCATCGAGCGTGCGGCATCGCCGTGGCAGTCGGCGCAGGCCTTGTCGGCACGGCCGGCCTTCTCGCTCCAGGCGATCTCGCCGCCGCGCACCCACAGCATCGCCGGATTGAGGCCGTCGTCGCGCTGCAGCGCCTGCGTCTCGCGCGTCATGAAGTCGAAGCCCGAGCGGCGGTCGTCGGCCGCCGCGGTGACAGCCGCCAGCGCCAGCACGAGCGCCCCGCACCGGCGCCTCATGTGACGACGAGCGTGACCGTCTCGGTGTGCACGAAGCCGTTGTCGCCCACCCAGCGGATCTCCAGCGGCCCGCCGGCGTTCGCCACCAGCGTGAAGGCGAAGAAGGGGTTGGCGGCGATGGCCGGGTGCAGGTCGGCCGCGAAGACACGCTCGCCGGCGAGCCGCACCTCCAGCGTGCGCACGATGTCGCGCGGCAGCATGCGGCCCCCGCTGTCGCGGCGGTAGCCGGTCTCCATCGGGTGCGCGAGCGTGGTGCGGACCTCGAAGACCTCGCCGCGGCGGACCGCCTTCGGCACCTGGACGAGTGCGCGAACGGCCATGCGCTCAGCTTTCCACGCAGGCGGCCAGCGTGACGATGACGTCGACCTGGCGCCGCCAGACGCTGCCGTCGTTCATGCGCGCCAGCGCGACCACACGCTGCGAGGTGGCCAGCCGCATGCGCGTGGCCACCTGGGCCCGGCCCGCCGCCGGCGAGAGGTGGAAGACCGCGACCTCGGGCTGCGGGTTGCGTTCGGTGAAGAGCGCCAGGCGCTGCACGTGGTCGGTGGCGGTCATCGGGCTGTCGACCCTCAGCGCCACCGGCACCGTATTGCCGTTTTCCACCAGCTCGGCAACCTCGATCGTGATGCGCCCGTCGCGCACCGGCGCGCCACCGCTGAAGGCCTGCATCGCCGCGGCCATGGCTTCGGGCGTGGCGCGTGCCGGTGCCGCCGGCAGCAGCGGCAGCACGGTGACGGCCAGCACGGCCTGGCGGCGGTCCATGGTCATGCCGCGTTCAATCGCGCAGCGTGACCAGGAAGGCGACCACGTCCTCGACCTGCTGCGCATCGAGGATCGGCTGGCCGCGCCAGGCCGGGCCCACGCGCTGCAGGCCCTCGGTGCGGTGGAAGGACGGCATCGGGCCGTCGGGCTGAAGGCGCCGGCTGTCGACGATGCGCAGCCGCAGCTGGCCGGCCGACCAGCGGCTGCCGGCGCCGGCCAGGCTGGTGGCCAGGTTGCCCTGGAAGCGTTCTTCCGGAAAGGGCCCGCTGTGGCACAGCAGGCACAGCCCGGTCTGCCGACTGGCGACGATGGCCCGGCCGCGCGCCGGGTCGCCCGGCGTGGCGGTCAGCGGCGCGGGAATGGCATCGCCCACCACCTCCTGCGCCGTCAGCGGCGGCGCTGCCAGCACCAGCGCCGCCAGCAGACCGAGACCGCGCCACGCCATGCACCGCGTCAGGCGCTCGCCAGCTGGTTCTTCAGCGGCAGCTCGCGGATGCGCTTGCCGGTGGCGGCGAAGATGGCATTCAGCACCGCCGGCGCGGCCACCGCGATGGTGGGCTCGCCGACGCCGCCCCAGAAGCCGCCCGAGGGCATCACGATGCTCTCGACCTTGGGCATGCGGTCCATCTTCAGCATCGGGTAGGTGTCGAAATTCTTCTGCTCGATGGCGCCGTCCTTCACCGTGCATTCGCCGTACAGCGCCGCCGACAGGCCATAGACGAAGCTGCCCTCGATCTGCGCCTCGATCTGCTGCGGGTTGACGGCATGGCCGCAGTCGGTGGCGGCGACGATGCGGTGCACCGTCAATTCGCCCTTGGCCGACACCGACACCTCGGCGCAGGCGGCGACATAACTGCCGAAGCCATGCGTCTGCGCCAGGCCGCGGAAGACCTTCTGGCCGTTGACGTCAGGCGCCGGCTTGCCCCAGCCGGCGCGCTCGGCCACCGCATTCAGCACCGCCAGGTGCTTGGGGTGCTGCGCCATCAGCTGGCGGCGCAAGGCCAGCGGATCCTGCTGCGTGGCGTGCGCGATCTCGTCGAGGAAGCACTCGAGGTAGATCGTATTCTGGTTCAGGTTGACGCCGCGCCAGAAGCCCGGCGGCACATGCGGGTTGCGCATCGCGTGGTCGACCAGCAGGTGCGGGAAGCTGTAGCCGATCATGGCCTCGCCGCCGCCATTGTTCAGGCCCTGGAACATCACCGGGTCGCGGCCGTCGCGGATATTCTGCGGAAAGATGCCGGCCAGGATCGACTGCCCCGAGATGCGCATGTGCAGGGCCTGCACGTTGCCCTGCGCGTCGAGCCCGGCCGTCAGCTTGGCGCGCGTCACCGGGTGGTAGTTGCCCTGCACCATGTCCTCTTCGCGCGACCACAGCAGCTTGACCGGCGTGCCCGGCAGTTCCCTGGCGATCAGCACCGCCTGGCGCACCCAGTCGTGCACCGCGCCGCGGCGGCCGAAACCGCCGCCGAGGTGGATCTTGTAGACCTCGCACTTGGCCGGCGGCAGGCCGGCGGCGGCGGCGGTGGCGGCCAGCGCGGCCTCGCCGTTCTGCGTCGGCGTCCACACCTCGCAGCGATCGGCGGTCCACTTCGCCGTCGCATTCATCGGCTCCATCGTGGCGTGGTTCTGGTGCGGGTAGGCGTAGACGGCGCTGATCGTGCGCGCGGCGCCGGCCAGCGCGGCCTTGACGTCGCCGCTGCGGTTGCCGACCACCGCGTCGGACGCGTCGAGACCGGCCTTCAGCACGGCGTCGAAGGCTGCCGACGAGGCCTTGGCATGCTCGCCCAGGTCCCAGTCGATCGGCAGCGCGTCGAGCGCGCGCCTGGCGCGCCACCAGGTGTCGGCCACCACGGCCACCGACTTGCCGTCGATGGTGATCACCTTCTTCACGCCGGGCATGGCCAGCACCTTGGCCGCGTCGTAGCCCTTGACCTTGCCGCCGAAGACCGGGCACGCCTTGATGGCGGCATTGAGCATGCCGGGCAGCTTGAGGTCGGCGCCGTAGACCTGGGCGCCGTTGGTCTTCTCGACCGTGTCCAGCCGCGCCAGCCGCTGGCCGACCAGCGTCCAGTCCTTCGGGTCCTTCAGCGGCACCTCGGTCGGCGGCGTCAGCCTGGCGGCTGCTGCGGCCACCTTGCCGTAGCTGGTGCTGCGGCCACTGCCGGGGTGGCTGATCACGCCCTTGGCGACGCGGCACTCGGCAGCCGGCACGCCCCATCCGGTGGCGGCGGCCTGCACCAGCATCAGCCGCGCCGCGGCGCCGCCCTTGCGGACATAGTCCTGCGACTCGCGGATGCCGCGGCTGCCGCCGGTGGAGAAATTGCCCCAGACGCGGTTGCGCGCCAGGTTCTGGCCCGGTGTCGGGTATTCGGTGGTGACGCGCGCCCAGTCGCATTCCAGCTCTTCGGCCACCAGCTGCGCCAGGCCGGTCAGCGTGCCCTGGCCCATCTCGGAGCGGGCGATGCGGATGATCACGCGCTCGTCGGGCTGCACCACCACCCAGGCGGTGACCTCGGGTGCGGCGCCCTGCGCGGCGGCGGTGGTGGGGAAGCCGAAGACCAGCGAGCCGGCCACCGCCGCGGTGCCGCCAGCCACGCCCAGAAACTCGCGACGGGAGACTTGCACGGTGCCGTTCATGCCTGGCTCCTGACGATGTGCACGATATCGGCCGCGGCCACCTTCTGCTGGCCCGACGCCACCTTGATCGCCGCGCGCACGCGGTTGTAGGTGCCGCAGCGGCAGATGTTGGTCATCGCCTGGTCGATGTCGGCGTCGCTGGGCCGAGGCTTGTCCTTCAGCAGCGCCGCCGCGGCCATGATCATGCCGCTCTGGCAGTAGCCGCACTGCGGCACGTCCAGCTGCGCCCAGGCCTTCTGCACCGGGTGCGAGCCGTCGGCCGACAGGCCCTCGATGGTGGTGATCTTCTGGTTCGCCTGGATCGACGCCGCCGGCATGACGCAGGAGCGCACCGGCGCGCCGTCGATGTGCACCGTGCAGGAGCCGCACTGCGCGATGCCGCAGCCGTATTTGGTGCCGGTCAGGCCGAGCTGCTCGCGCAACACCCACAGCAAGGGGGTGTCGGCCTCGGCCTCGTAATCCATGGCCTTGCCGTTGACGTTCAATCGGGGCATCGCGTCGGCTCCTGGCGTTGGTCGAAGGCGCGATGATGGGCAGAAAACAATCCCTGCGGGCAGGGTGGGAATGTTCGAGGGTTTGCCCTGACGCGGATCGGCGCCCGCTCAGCCGCGCAGCTTGGCCACCCGCGCCCCGCGCAACCGGTAGGCATCGGGCATGCCCGAACCCAGCAGCGGCCGCAGGTACAGGCGGAAGGCGTCGGTGACGTCGGTGCCGCTGGCGGTGATGAATTCGTCTTCCATCGTGCGCGTCTTGCCGGCCACCGCGTCCAGCGGCACCAGTTCGTAGTCGGCCGAATAGAAGCCGGTGCGCTTGATGGCCACCGAGCCGCTGCGGTCGCCCCAGAGCGCGAATTGCACCGCCTTCTCGCCGACCTCGCGCGCCTCGCGCTGGTCGACGTCGCTGACGCAGCCGACGAAGCTGCGCTGCAGGTAGCCGAAGGTGTCGCCGCGCACGCGCTTGATCTTCAGCTTGTCGCGGATCTGATCGCACAGCAGATCGGCCAGTGCGCCGGTGCCCGACAGCTGCACGTTGCCATGCGCGTCGCGTTCGAGGTCCTTCGCCAGCTGCTCGACCACCGACTGGCCGCTGGCATCGTGGATGCCTTCGCTGACCGCGATCACGCAGCGGCCATGGCGCTCGTGCACGGCCTTCACGTCGGCCAGGAAGCGCCCGAGCTCGAAGATACGCTCGGGCACATAGATCAGGTGCGGGCCGTCGTCGGGAAATTTCTTGCCCAGCGCCGAGGCCGCCGTCAGGAAGCCCGCATGCCGGCCCATCACCACGCCCACGTAGACACCGGGCAGTGCGGCGTTGTCGAGGTTGGCGCCGGCAAAGGCCTGGGCGACGAAGCGCGCGGCGCTGGGGAAGCCCGGCGTGTGGTCGTTGCCGACGAGGTCGTTGTCGATGGTCTTCGGGATGTGGATGCAGCGCAGCGGGTAGCCGGCCTGGCGCGCCTCGTCGTCGACGATGCGCGTGGTGTCGGCCGAGTCGTTGCCGCCGATGTTGAAAAAATGCTCGATCTGATGCGCGCGCAGCACCTCGAACATGGCGCGACAGTAGGCCAGGTCGGGCTTGTCGCGCGTGCTGCCCAGCGCCGCCGCGGGCGTGCCGGCCACCAGTTCGAGGTTGTGGCTGGTTTCCTGCGTGAGGTCGAGAAAGTCCTCGTTGACCACGCCGCGCACGCCGTGGCGCGCACCATAGACGCGCGTCACCTCGCGAAAGCGCCGCGCCTCCAGCACGACGCCGACGAGTGACTGGTTGATGACCGCGGTGGGGCCGCCGCCCTGGGCGACGAGGATCTTGCCGGACGACATCGAAGGACCTCCTGGGGGTGGCGGGCGCCCACTGCCGGGCACCCTCTCTAAATGCATTCTGCGCCGGCGAAGCCAGCGACGGGCCGACCTATGATGCTGCGTTGATCCGCCTTCGAGGTCCAGCCATGAGTGCCGTCCTGCACATCGAGCCACCCGAGCATGCGCTCGCCCTGCGCGCCGCCTTCGATCGCCTGGCGGCCGGCTTCGAGGCCGAGCGCGACCCCAGCCACGCGGTGCGCACCGACCGCCTGCGCCGGCTCGAGGCCATGCTCGAAGGCATGGCGCCGGCGATGATCGACGCCATCGCGGCCGATTTCGGCCACCGCCCGGCGCAGGTCACGCGGCTGGCCGACATCGTGCCGGTGCAACTGGCCGCGCGCCACGCGCGCAAGCACCTGGCCGGCTGGATGAAGACGCGGCGCATGCCCACCGGGCTGATCCACCGCCCGGGCCACAACCGCCTGATGCGCCAGCCGCTGGGCGTGGTCGGCATCGTCAGCCCCTGGAACTACCCGGGCATGCTGGCGCTGGCGCCGGCGATCGCGGCGCTGGCCGCGGGCAACCGCGTGATGATCAAGCCCTCCGAGATCGGCCCGCGCTTTTCGGACCTGCTGCGCGAGCAGGTGGGCCTGAGCTTCTCGGCCGACGAGATGGTGGTGGTGACGGGCGACGCCGAACTCGGCCGCGCCTTCGTCTCGCTGCCCTTCCACCACCTGCTGTTCACCGGCTCCACCGCGGTCGGCCGCCAGGTGGCGATGGCCGCGGCGGCCAACCTGACGCCGGTGACGCTGGAGCTCGGCGGCAAGTCGCCGGCCATCCTGGGCGCCGGCTGCGACCTGCCCACCAGCGTGCAGCGGCTGTTGTTCGGCAAGCTGCTCAATGCCGGCCAGACCTGCATCGCGCCCGACTATGTGGCCGTGCCTCGCGCACAGCTCGACGCCTTCATCGCCGCCATGCGCGCGGCCCATGCGCGGCAATATCCGACGGTGGCCACCAACCCCGACTACACCAGCATCGCCACCGAGCGCCACTACCGCCGGCTGCTGGCGCTGCTGGACGAGGCGCGCGCTGCCGGCGCACGCGTGCTGGGCCTGCACGACGAAGGGCCGTCGGACGCCACGCGCAAGCTGCCGCTGCACCTGGTGCTCGGCGCCCCCGACGGCCTGCGCGTGATGCGCGAGGAGATCTTCGGCCCCATCCTGCCGGTGCTGGCCTACGAGCGCATCGACGACGTCATCGCCCACGTCAACCGGCACGACCGGCCGCTGGCGCTGTACTGGTTCGGCAGCGACGCCACCGAGCGCGAACATGTGCTGCGCCAGACGCTGGCCGGCGGCGTGACGGTCAACGACACGCTGATGCACATCAGCCAGGAAGACCTGCCCTTCGGCGGCGTGGGTGCCAGCGGCATGGGTGCCTACCACGGCGAGTGGGGCTTCCGCACCTTCAGCAAGGAGACCGGCGTCTATCACCAGAGCGCCTTCAGCGGCGTCAAGCTGCTGTACCCGCCCTTCGGTGCCACCTTCGACCGCTTGCTGGCCTTCATGCAGCGCCTGGGCTGAAGGGCGATGTCGCCGGAAGCCTACACCCTGCTGCGCCACCTGCACCGGCTGTGCGCGGTGCTGTCGATCGTTGGCTTCGGTGCGCGCTGGCTGGGCGTGATGGCCGGCCAGGCGTGGACGCAGCGCCGCCTGACCAAGTCGCTGCCACACGTGATCGACACGGTGCTGCTGCTGTCGGCGCTGGCGATGGCCTTCGGCGCCGCCATCAGCCCCGCCGACGCGCCCTGGCTGCTGACGAAGATCGTGCTGTTGCTGGTCTATATCGGGCTGGGCATGGTGGCGCTGCGCCCGGCACGGCCGGCGGCGCAGCGCGTGCTGGCCGGGGTGGCCGCGCTGGCGGTCTTCGGCCACATCGTGGCGGTGGCCATCACCAAGCAGCCGCTGGGACTGCTGGGCTGAGACGCGAAGACCGATGAAGATCACCGACATCCGCATCCATGTGCTGAAGAGCCCGCTGGCCGAGCCCTTCGCGTTCTCGCAGGGCTGGGTGCGCCAGCGCAGCGCCACGCTGGTGGAGGTGCTGACCGACGACGGCCTGGCCGGCTGGGGCGAGGCCTTCGCGCAGGGGCTGGAGCCGCCGGAGATCGCTGCGGCGGCGATCGAGCATGCACTGAAACCGCTGCTGCTGGGCGCCGACCCGCGCCACACCGAGGTGCTGTGGCACCGCATGTACCACGCCACGCGCGACTATGGCCGCAAGGGTTCGGTGGTGGCGGCCCTCAGCGCGGTCGACATCGCGCTGTGGGACCTGACGGGCAAGGCCGCCAATGCACCCATTCACCAGCTGCTGGGCGGCGCGTTTCGCACCCGCGTGCAGCCCTATGCCACCGGCTTCTACCGCACCCGCGGCCAGGGCGAGGCGGCGCGGCTGGCGGACGAAGCCCTGCGCCACCACGAGGCCGGTTTCCGGCTGATGAAGGTGAAGCTGGGCTATGGCGTCGACGACGACATCGAATGCATGGCCGCCATCCACCGCGCCATCGAGGGCCGCGGCGTCACGCTGATGATCGACACCAACCATGCCTATGGCCGCGCCGAGGCGCTGCGCCTGGGCCGCGCGCTGGCCGACTTCGACCTGCGCTGGTACGAGGAGCCGGTGGTGCCCGAGGACCTGGCGGGCTACGCCGAGCTGCGCCGCCAGTTGCCGATGCCGATCGCCGGCGGCGAGAACGAGCACACGCTGTACGGCTTTCGCGAGCTGTTCGCGGCTGGTGCGGTGGACGTGGCGCAGCCCGACGTCGGCTCCTGCGGCGGCATCACCGCGATGCGCCACATCGTGGCGCTGGCGCAGGCGCATGGCGTGGCGGTCAACCCGCATGTGTGGGGATCGGCTGTCGCGCAGGCGGCGTCGCTGCAGGTGATCGCGGCGCTGCCGGTGGCGCACCATTCGCTGTTCGCGCAGCAGCCGGTGCTGGAATACGACCGCTCGTCGCATCCCTTCCGCCAGCAGCTGATCACGCGGCCGATCGGGCTGCAGGACGGCTGGGTGCACATCCCCGACGGACCCGGGCTGGGCATCGAGGTCGACCGGGCGGTGGTCGAACGGTATCGCGCCTAGCCTTGTCGATGCAGCGTCCGCGCCCGCTGCAGCAGCTTGTCCAGGGCACGGTCGAGCACCGCGCGCTCCGCCTCGTCCAGCGCCTCCAGCAGGTAGGCCTCGCGCGCCAGCACCATCGGCTGCAGCTGGCGCAGCAGCGCACGGCCGGCCGGCAGCAGTTGCACGATGACGTGGCGGCGGTCGCGCTCGTCGGGCTGGCGCTCGACCAGGCCGCGCGCCTGCAGGCTGCGCAGCGCGCGGCTGGCCTGCATCTTGTCGAGGGTGGTGAGCTGCGCCGCCTCGGCCGCCTGCACGCGGCCGGCACCACCCAGCGTGGCCAGCAACCGCCATTCGTCGCGCGAGAGTTCGAAACGCTGGTGGTAGACGGCGGCCATCGAGCGGCTCACCGCATCGGCCAGCAGCGCCAGTCGGTAGGGCAGAAACTGCTGCAGCTGCATGCGCCTATCGTAACGGATGTGACGATAAGGGTGGCTGTGTTCAGAATTCCAGCACCTCGGTCTGCAGTCCCTTGTCGGCCAGCGCCAGGCGCACCTTCTCGGCGTCCTGCGCGGAGGTGAAGGGCCAGAAGACGGCGCGCCATTGTCTGCCGGCCGGCAGCTGTTCGACGCGCATCGGCAGGGCCTGGAACAGCGCCACGGCCCGCAACTGCGCCGTGGCGCGGTCGGCGCGCCGCTGGTCCAGCGGTGCGGTCACCAGTGCCCAGGCCCTGGCCTCGCCGCGCGCCGACGACTGGCGCCGCAGGTCGCGGCCGCTGCGGCGCAGTTCCTGGCGCTCGGCATCGGCCAGACGCGGCACGAGCGGTTCGAGCGCGATGCGGCCGCGCAGCGGTGCTGCGTCGGGCGGCGGCGCCACCGCAAGCCGCGTGGGCATGCGCGCGCCGGCTGGCCCGGTGCTGGCCGCGGTGGTCATCGCCCCCTCGGGCGGCTCGTCCACCGCGGGCGCGCTGCCGGGGTCTGCCGCGGCCGGCGACGATGCGGCCGGCACAGCCGCCAGCGCGGTGGCACTGGCGCCGCCGCGCAGCCCGGGCCGTGCGGCCAGCGGCAGCAGCACTGCCGTCAGCAGCACCATCGCCAAGGCGCCGGCGCCTGCCAGGCGCGGCCGGCTCCAATGCCTGGGCCCGAGGATGGCGCCTCGTGCGCCGGGCGCCAGCAGCAGGCGGCGTCGCTCGTCGCCGACGCCGATGGCGGCGGTGATGAGATGCAGTTCGGTTTCGGGCGCGCCGTCGTCGCTGCGTCGGCGCTGCGGGTCGAGCGCCACCCGCCGGTGGGGCGCATCGGCAGCCAGCGGGAGGTGACCGACGCCATGTGCCGCGGCCCAGCGCGCCACGCGCCGCGGGCGCAGCGGCTCGATGAAGTCCTCGCTGAACAGGGCGCGAAAGGGATCGTGCCCGCGCAGCCGTCGCCACCAAGTGAGCGGGTGCCAGCTTCGCGGCCGCGGCGGCAGCGTCGACAGCAAGGGGGCTGCGGCCGGCATCGCGCCGGCGGGCGCCGCGGGTGCGTCGGCGGCCGGCAGCGCCGGTGGCGGTGAAGGGTCGACTGCCCCCTCCAGCGCCGCCGGCGACGGCTCCGCACCGCCGGCGCCTGGCGCCGGGGGCGTGGCGGTCTCGGTTTCGGGCGCTTCGATGGCCAGTTCCACGGCCGCCTCGGGTGCCGGATTGACGGGCAGCGGCAGCCCCGCGACCGCCGGGCCCGGCGGCGCCAGCACGACGGCGCCGTGCACGGCAAAGGGCAGGCTGACCACGCCCACGCTGTGGACCTGGTCGGCGCTGATGCGCGTGGCCAGCGGGTGGCGGTTGTGCCAGGCCACCACGCGTGCGACCACCTGATCGTCGCGTTCGAGCTCGGACTGCATCGCCCGATTGTTCGCGGCGCACGCGCCGGCGTTGGCCGGAACAGCGCCACGATCGCCCCCCATTTGCGGACCGCCCCTTGCCCGGCCCGGGGTCCGCTCAGGGCCGGGCCCGGCAGGGCTCGACTTCGATCGTAACCTTCGTTACGATCGCGCCGATCCCCATCCGCACGGAGACCCGCCATGAAGATCCAGCGCATCCACCACGTCGCCTACCGCTGCAAAGACGCCAGGCAGACCGTCGAGTGGTACCGCGACCACCTTGGCATGGATTTCGTGCTGGCGATCGCCGAGGACCAGGTGCCCAGCACGCACGAGCCCGACCCCTACATGCACCTCTTCATGGATGCCGGCGGCGGCAACGTGCTGGCCTTCTTCGAGATCCCCCACTCGCCGCCGATGGGCCGCGACGAGAATACCCCGGCCTGGGTGCAGCACATCGCCTTCAAGGTCGACAGCGTGCAGGAACTCGAAGAAGCCAAGGCCCGGCTCGAAGCCAGGGGCGTCCCGGTGGTGGGCATCACCGACCACACCATCTTCAAGTCGATCTACTTCTTCGACCCCAACGGCCACCGGCTGGAACTCGCCGCCGATACCGCCACGCCCGAGATGACGCGGCGCCTGGACGAGGTGAAATGGGCGATGCTGGAGGAGTGGAGCCGGACCAAGCGCGCGCCCAGGCATGCCGCCTGGATGCACGAGAACGAATTTGCCGGCGTCGCCGACCAGTGACCGCCAGCAACGACGACCGGCTCACCCAGCGGCGCGGCCTGACCGCCGCCGGCTGAGAAAAGTCACGCCGCCCGCTGGACGCCCGCGCCACGGGGTGGCGAGAATGCGGCCATCGCGTCGACCCGGAAGATCCCGATGCCGCCTGCCCGCGCCGCGCGCGCGCTGATCCTGGCCGCTGCCCTGGTGGCGGCCGGAACCGCGCATGCAGCCGATGCGGGCCCTGGATTGCGCCTGCCGGCGCCCCCTGCGACCAGCGGACTGCCCGATCTGGGGCTGGCCGCGCCGGTGACGGTGCAGCGTGTGCGCTTCGAGGGAGCCACCGCCATCGCCACCGCCGAGCTCGAGGCCCTGGCCGCGCCCTTCCTGAACCGGCCGCTGCGCGCGCTCGATCTCGAAGACCTGCGCCAGACCATCAGCCGTGCCTATGTCGACCGCGGCCATGTCAATTCGGGCGCGGTGCTGGGCGACGACGCGCTACAGGGCGGCACGTTGACGCTGCGCATCGTCGAAGGCCGCGTCACGCGCATCCGCCAGTCCGGGCTGCAGCGGCTGACCGATGCCTATCTGGCGTCACGCCTCGTGCACGGCGACGAGGTGCTGGACGTCAACCGCCTGCAGGAGCGCTTCCAGCTGCAGCTGGCCGATCCGCTGTTCTCGCGGCTGAATGCCCGCCTGCTGCCCGACGACGGCCCCGGCCGCGCGGTGCTGGACGTGGAGGTCACGCGCGCGCGGCCCTGGCAGGTCTCGCTGTTCGCGCACAACCACCTGGCGCCGGCGGTGGGGTCGGTGCTGGCCGGCATCGACGGCAGCGTGCGCAACCTGCTCGGCTGGGGCGATGCCCTGACGGCCACGCTGGGCCGGGGCGAGGGCAGCACGAGCTACGACGCCGGCTGGCAGCTGCCACTGGGTGGCTCGCGCACGCTGGCCAGCCTGCGCCTGGCGCGCGGCGCCTCGTCGCTGGTCGAGGAACCGGTGGCCGTGCTCGACATCGGCAGCGCGGTCACCACGCGCGAAGCCACGCTGGCCCACCCGCTGCTCGATCAGCCGCGCCGGCGCTGGCTGCTCGGCGTCACGCATGCGCTGCGCCGCAACCGCACCACGCTGGCCGGCGAGCCCTTCTCCTTCGTGCCCGGCGAATCCACCGGTGTGACGCGCATCGAATCCTGGCGCCTGTTTCAGGAGCTGACGCTGCGCCTGGACCGCCACGTGATCGCGCTGCGCGCGAGCGTGGTCGACGGTCGCAACAACCTGGTCGGCGAGACACCGCTGCCGCAGGCGCTGCCGCGCCGCTACCGGCTGTGGCAGCTGCAGGGCCAGGCCGCGCTGGCGCTGGGCGACGCCGGCCGGCAGATCGTGCTGCGCGGCCTGCTGCAGCGCAGCCCCGACCGTCTGCTGCCGCTGGAACAGCTGGCGGTCGGCGGCCGCCACACCGTGCGCGGCTACCGCGAGAACCAGCTCGTGCGCGACAACGGCTGGGCCGTCGGCGCCGAATGGCACTGGCCGCTGTGGCGCGACGAGGCCCGGCGCGCCAGCCTGACGCTGCTGCCCTTCATCGACGCCGGCGCTGGCTGGAACGCGGGTGAAGACGAGACCCGCCTGGCCGCGGTCGGCCTGGGCTTCAACTGGACGCTGGCCGACCTCGAAGGCGAGCTGCACGTCGCCCGGCGCCTGGAGCGCCGCCACCCCGATACCCATGGAGACCTGCAGGACCGTGGCATCCACCTCTTGCTGCGCTGGCGCCCGTCGTTCTGACGCCAGGCGGGAGCGCTGGCCGCTGCGCGCGGCGCTGGCGCTGCTGTGCCTGGCCGCCGGTGCGGCGCAGGCGGCCGATGCCGCCTGCCCGGCCGGGCGCGGCCCGCTGCGGCTGGCGGTCGAGGACCTGCAGGCCGCCCATGCGCGCGCCAGCGGTGACCTCGAGCGGGCACGCAGCGCCGCCGCACTGGGTGCGGCCTGGCTGAAGCTCAACCGCCCCGACGAGGCCGAGCCGCTGCTGCGCCTGGCCGCCGCCGGAGCGCTGCCCGCGCGCGCACGCGCCGCCGCGCTGATGGACCTGGGCAACCTGCAGCTCGCCCGCGGGCAGCGCGCCGATGCCGCTGGCAGCTGGTCGGCCGCCGCCGCGCTGGCCCCCGACGATGCCGAACTGGCGTTGAGCGCCGAGCTCAACCGCCTGCGCCTGTCGCCCGCGGCCGAGCGCCTGCCCGCGCTGCAGGCGGCCCTGCCGCGTGCGGCCACGCTGCCCGAAGCCACCGTGCGCGCCCGGCTGGCGCTGCACATCGCCGCGCAGGCGACGGAAGCCTCCGCCACCGAGCTGGCCTGGCGGGCCTTCGAGTCGGGCCGCACGCAGGCGCTGGCCGCGCGCGATCACCGGCTGGCCGCCGAGGCCTTCGAAGGCCTGGCCGCGCTGTACGAAGGCCAGCAGCGGCCCGAGGAGGCGCTGCGCCTGGTCGAGCAGGGCATCGCCCACGCCCGCCGCGTCGATGCGCGCGAACGGCTGATGACGCTGGAAGGCCGCGCCGGCCGCCTGGCGCTGGCCACCGGCCAGCCCGAGCGCGCGCTGGCCGCCTACCGCCGCGCGGTCGAGCATGTCGAGGCCGTGCGCAGCGACATCCCGGTGCAATACCAGGACGGCCGCTCGTCGTTCCGCGACACGCTGGAGCCGCTCTACCTGGGTCTGACCGACCTGCTGCTGCGCTCGGCCGACACCGCGCCGCCGGCCGAGCGCCAGGCGCTGCTGCGCCAGGCACGCGATGCCGTCGAGCTGATCAAGCAGACCGAGCTCGCCGACTTCCTGCGCGACCGCTGCAGCGTCGATGCGGCGCGCCGCGACCTCGCTGCCGCGCCGCCGGCCGGCACCGCCATCTACTACCCGATCATCCTGCCCGACCGGCTGGAACTGCTGCTGGAGACCGCCGCCGGCCTCGAGCGCCGCACGGTCGCGCTGCCCGGCGAGCGCCTGCGCGACGAGGTGCAGGCCTATGTCGCCGCGCTGCGCAACGGCCAGCCGCTGCGCGCGCGCTCGGAGGCGCTGTACCGCACGCTGATCGCGCCGCTGGATGCGCAGCTGGCGGCGCAGGGCATCCACACCCTGGTGGCCGTGCCCGATGGCGTGCTGCGGCTGCTGCCGCTGGCCAGCCTGCACGACGGCCGCGGCTGGCTGCTGCAGCGGCTGGCGGTGGCCACCGTGCCGGGCCTGAGCCTGACCGCCGCGCAGGGCACCCAGCGCGGCGAGCGACGCCCGCTGCAGGCCCTGCTGGCGGGCCTGAGCGAGCCCGGGCCGGTGATCGACAGGCTGTCGCAGGCCGTCGTCGATGCCGTGCTCGAACCCGCGGCCGACCCGCAGCAGCCGCGCGGCTCGGGCTCGCGCGGACCGGTGACACGCGACGCCGCCAGCACGCGCGCGCTGCGCGAGGCGCTGGCGCTGCCGGGCGTGAAGGAGGAGGTCGAGATCCTGTCCGGCCTGCTGCCCGGCACCGTGCTGCTGGACGGCAGCTTCACGCTGGCAGCGCTGAAGGCGCAGATGCGCACGCGCAGCCACCCCATCGTGCACATCGCCTCGCACGGCGTCTTCGGCCACGACGCCGATTCGACCTTCATCATGACCTACGACGAGCTGCTGACGCTCGACGGCCTGCAGGCGCTGCTGCGCGACGGACGCCCGCGCGGCGCGCCGATCGAGCTGCTGACGCTGTCGGCCTGCCAGACCGCCGAAGGCGACGACCGTGCACCGCTGGGCATGAGCGGCAGTGCGCTCAAGGCGCGCGCGCGCAGTGCCCTGGGCACGCTGTGGCCGGTGTCGGATGCCTCGGCGCAGCGCGTGATGGGCGGCTTCTACCGCCGCCTGGCCGCCGGCGAGCTGTCGCGCGTCGAGGCGCTGCGGCAGGCGCAGCTGGAGCTGATGAACCAGCCCCAGCGCGGCCACCCCTTCCACTGGGCGCCCTTCATCCTGATCGGAGACTGGCAATGAAGCCGCACCTGATCGCGCTGGCCGTGACGGCCGCACTCGGCGCCGCGGCGCCGGCCGTTCATGCCGCGGCCGTGACCGACGGTTCGCTGGGCGCGGTGCAGAGCCTGTCGGGCCGCTTCACGGTGCCGCAGTCGCTCGGCCAGGTGCGCGGCGCCAACCTCTTCCACAGCTTCGGCCGCTTCTCGATCGCGAGCGGCGAGACGGCCACCTTCACCACCGTCGACCCCGGGCTGCGCCACGTGATCGCACGCGTCACCGGGGGTGAGGCCAGCCTGCTGCAGGGCCCGCTGGCGCTGCAGGCCGCCGGCGGCGCGCAGCCCGATTTCTGGCTGCTCAACCCGAGCGGCGTGCTGGTCGGCGCCGGCGCCAGTTTCGACCTGCCCGCCGGGCTGCACCTGGGCGCCGCGCCGCAGCTGCGGCTGGCCGACGGCAGCATCTGGTCCACCCAGAGCGCCGAGCCCAGCACGCTGAGCGTGGCCGCGCCCGAGCGCTTCGGCTTTCTCGGCCCCGGCAGCGGCGGCCCGCTGGTGGTGCAGGACGCCGTGCTGGCCCCGCCGCTGGGCGCTGCGCTGACGCTGGCCGGTGCCACGCTGACCCTCGAGCGTGCCCAGCTGTTCACCGCGCTGGGCGACCTGCGCCTGCAGGCCGCGGGCCTGCTGCGGCTGGGCGCGGGCAGCAGCGTGGACGCCAGCGGCCTGGGTATCGGCGCCGGCCGGCTGCTGGTCGAGGCCGGCCAGCTCGACGCCACGGCCGGCGCGACGCTCACGGCCTGGCACTACGGCGACGGCCGCGGCGACGGCGCGGCGCTGGACGTGGCCGGCACGCTGACGCTGGCCGGCGGCGCCAGCCTCTCCAGCTATACCGAGGGCAGCGGCCAGGCCGGCGCGCTGGTGGTGCGCGCCGGCCAGGTCAGGGTGTCCGGCGAAGGCGAGAACGGTGCCTCGACGATCAGCAGCTTCGGCCAGAGCGGCCCCTCGGGCGCGGTGACGGTGACCGCCGATACCGTCACCGTCACCGACGGCGCCCGCATCGGCTCGTCGCACCGCAGCGACGGTGCGCCGGGTGCCGTGCAGCTCAATGCGCGCAGCATCACCGTGGACGGCGGCGGCAAGCCCTCCACCATCAGCAGCCTGTCCACCGGCAGCGGGCCGGCGGCCGCCGTCACGGTGCAGGCCGGCGAAGCCCTGAGCCTGCGCAACGGCGGCCAGATCTTCGGCTCCACGCTGGGCGATACCGATGCCGGCAGCGTCACCGTCGCCAGCCCGGTCATCGAGCTGCACGGCGGCAGCGCCGTCACCGGCATCTTTGCCGGCGCCTTCGGGCGCGGACGCGGCGGCGCGGTCGCCGTCGACGCCACGCAGCTGACGCTGACCGACGGCGCGCGCATCTCCACCACCACCAACAGCAGCAGCAGCGGATCGGCCGGCAGCGTGGTGGTGGCCGCCGACCGCATCGCCATCGACGGCCGCGGCCGCGCCACCGGCATCGATTCCTTCGCCTATGGCAACAGCGGCGATGCCGGCCAGGTGCAGGTGCTGGCGCGCGAACGGCTGGACCTGCTGCGCGGCGGTGCCATCACCGCCGGCACGCTGGGCAGCGGCAGCCCGGGCACGATCGCCGTGCAGGCGGGCACGCTGCAGCTCGATGGCCGCGGCGCCGCGGGCAGCTTCACCGGCATCGCCGGCGACGCCCTCTTTGCCGGCACCGGCGCCGCGGTGACGGTGCAGGCCACGCGGCTCGAGGTGCTCGAAGGCAGCGGCATCTCGACCTCCACGCAGAACATGCGCGACGGCCAGCCGCTGCGCGTGCAGGCCGACAGCCTGCTGATCGACGGCGGCGGCAACGCCACCACCGCCACCGGCATCAGCGCCGATACCGGCGGCGCGGGCGATGCCGGCAGCCTGACGATCCAGGCGCGCGAGATCAACGTCGTCGGCGAAGGCCTGGTATCGACCAGCACGCTGGGCAGCGGCCGCGGCGGCGCGATGGACATCCAGGTCAGCAGCGTGCGCCTGGCCACGTCGGGCGGACTGGCCTCGGTGGCCGGCGGCAGCGGCGACGCCGGCCGCATCGAGCTGCGCGCCAGCGGGTCGATCGACCTCGTCGACGGCGGCTTTGTCGTCGCCAGCAGCGGCGGCGCCGGCGCCGCCGGCAGCATCCGCATCCAGGCCGGGCGCTTCACCGCTGCCGGCACCGATGCCGCCAACGGCCAGCGCAGCCGCATCGCCAGCCGCGCGCTGGCGGGCTCGTCGGGCGACAGCGGCCGCATCGAGATCGTCGTCGACGCTGCCTTCACGCTGGCCGACGGTGCGCTGCTGAGCATCGCCAACGATGCGCGCGAGGTCACCGCCACCGCCGCCGGGCCGTCGTTCATCCGCGTGCAGGCGGCGCAGGTCACGCTCACCGGTGCCGAGATCACCGCGGCGGCCGGCGGCCCGGCCGATGCCGGCGCCATCGCGCTGGCCAGCGCAGATGGCGTGCGCCTGACCGACAGCGCGCTGCGCACCTCGGCCCACAGCGGCAACGGCGGGCCGATCGCCATCGATGCCGCCGGCGCGGTGCTGCTGCGCAATGCGGCCATCACCACCTCGGTCGACGGCCGCGACGGCGGCGACGGCGGCAACATCCGCATCGCCGGCCAGGGCCTGGCGCTGGCCTCGGGCTTCGTGCAGGCCAATACCGCCGCCGCACGCGCCAGCGGCGGCACGGTGACCATCGACGTGCCGGTGCTGGTGCCCGACGGCAACAATGTCTTCGTCGGCGGCAACCGCATCGCGGCTTTCCGCCCCGACGTGCCCGGCTACAACGTGATCCAGGCCGCCGCACCCGACGGCCTGGCCGGGCGGCTGGACGTGACGCGGCCCGAGCTCAACCTGGCGGGCAGCCTGACGGCGCTGATCGCGCAGCGCATCGACTTCGGCCTGCTCGGCCGCGACCCGTGCGAAGCCGGTATCGACAGCAGCTTCACCATCCTCGGCCGCGGCGCGCTGCCGGCGCCGGCGAGCGCGCCGCTGCGCATCCGGCCCTGATCAGCCGGCCCTGATCAACCGGCGATCGTGCCGCTGACCTCGCCCAGGCCGATGCGCACCGCGCCCGCAGCGGCGCAGAAGGCGCGCAGCGTGACGGTATCGCCGTCCTGCAGGAAGGCGCGGATCTCGCCGCCCGGCAGCGTGATCGGCTGCCTGCCATTGGCCGACAGCTCCATCAGCGACGCATAGGTGCCTTCCTTCGGGCCCGACAGCGTGCCGCTGCCCAGCAGATCGCCGACCTGCAGGTTGCAGCCGTTGCTGGCGTGGTGCACCAGCATCTGCGCCCAGGTCCAGTAGGCGTCGGTCAGGTTGGACTGCGACAGCCGCACCGCCGGCTGTCCGGCGTCGAGCATCGCCGCCGTCTGCAGCCAGACCTCGAGGATCATGTCGATGGCGCCGGCGGCGCGGTTGAAGCCGCTGTCCAGGTAGGGCAACGGCTGCGGGTCACCCGCGGGCCGCGTGAACGGGCGGCGGAAGGGCGCCAGCGCCTCCATCGTGACGATCCAGGGCGAGATCGAACTGGCGAAGCTCTTGGACAGGAAGGGGCCCAGCGGCTGGTATTCCCAGGCCTGGATGTCGCGCGCCGACCAGTCGTTGAGCAGCACCAGGCCGAACAGTGCGTCCTCGGCCTGGTCCATCGGCACCGGCTCGCCCAGGGCATTGGCGCGGCCGACGAAGGCGCCCACTTCCAGTTCGTAGTCCAGCTTCTGGCAGGGGCCGAAGCCGGGCGCTGCCGCGTCCGGCGCCCTGGTCTGGCCCTGCGGGCGCTTGACGGTGCCGCCGAGGCCGATGCTGGAGGCGCGACCGTGGTAGCCGATCGGCACCCATTTGTAGTTGGGCAGCAGCGGGTTGTCGGGGCGGAACAGTTTGCCGATGGTGGTGGCGTGGTGGATGCCGCTGTAGAAATCGGTGTAGTCGCCGATGCGGCAGGGCAGGCTCATCTCGCACTGCAACTGCGGCAGCAGGCACAGCTCGAGGAAGGGCGCCTGCTCGCTGCCCTCGGCCAGCGCCGCCGACAGCGCCGCGCGCAGCACATGCCAGGCCGGCGCGCCCAGCGCCATGAAGGCATGGAGGTCGCCGGCGGCCAGCGGCTCCAGCAGCGGCCGCACCTCGTCGGCCCAGGGCGCCTGGCGGTAGGCCAGGTGCAGGTCCAGCACCTGGTCGCCGATGGCCACGCCGATGCGCCAGGGCTCGTCGACGCCGGCGCGCCGGAAGCGGCCGTAGGGCAGGTTCTGGATCGGAAAGTCGGTGGCGCCGCTGTTGGCGCTGGCGACCCAGCTCTTCAGCGACGGGTCGTGGGTGGCGTTGGTCAGGGTCTTCATCTCAAGCCTCGAAACGGTCGCCCAGTGTCGACCAGCAGGCGGGGTAGGTCGCATCGAGCGCACCGCCGCGCAGCGCGAACTCGGTGCACTTGAAGCGCCAGCGGCTCTCGAACATGAAGGCCAGCGTCGCATCCAGCTTGTGCGGCGCGAGCGCGGCGTTGGACGCCTTGTCGAAGGCCTCGGCGTCGGGGCCGTGCGGCACCATCGCGTTGTGCAGGCTCATGCCGCCGGGCTTGAAGCCCTCGGGCTTGGCGTCGTACTGGCCGTGCACCAGGCCCATGAATTCGCTCATCACGTTGCGGTGGTACCAGGGCGGGCGGAAGGTGTCCTCCATCACCAGCCAGCGCGGCGGGAAGATCACGAAGTCGCAGTTGGCCACGCCCGGCGTGTCGCTGGGGCTGGTGAGCACGGTGAAGATGCTGGGGTCGGGGTGGTCGAAGCTGATCGATCCGATGACCATGAAATGCGCGGTGTCGTATTTGACCGGCACCAGGTTGCCGTGCCAGGCCACCACGTCGAAGGGACTGGCCGGCACCTGCGTGCGCCACAACGATCCACCGAACTTGCGCACCACCTCCATCGGCTGGGGCTCGGCGTCGAACGCCGCCACCGGCGCCAGGAAGTCGCGCGGGTTGGCCAGGCCGTTGCTGCCGATCGGGCCCAGTTCGGGCAGGCGGAAGGGGGCGCCGTGGTTTTCGCAGACATAGGCACGCGTCGGGCCGTCGACCTCCACGCGGAAGGCCATGCCGCGCGGCAGCAGCGCGATGTCGCCCGGCCGCACGTGCAGCCAGCCGAGTTCGGTCTGGATCGTCAGCGCGCCCTGCTGCGGCACGATCAGCATCTCGCCGTCGGCATTGACCAAGGCGCGCTGCATCGAGGTGTTGCACAGCACCAGGTGCACGGCGATGCCGCTGTGCGCATCGGCGTCGCCGTTGACGGCGATGGTGCGCACGCCGTCGATGAAGTCACGCGGCTGGTCGGCCGGGATCGGCAGCGGGTGCCAGCGCAGCGGGTTGGGGGGCGTTTCCACCCCCATCGCGGCGCCGGTCTTCCAGGTGGCGTGGGGCAGGGGCTCGTAGGCCGTGCCGCCGACCACCACGCTGGGCTGGCGGCGGTACATCCAGGTGCGCCGGTTCTCGGCACGCGGCGCGGTGAACGCGCTGCCCGACAGCAGCTCGGCATACAGGCCGCGGGCCACCTGCTGCGGGCTGTTGCGGCCCACCGGCAGCGTGCCGGGCACGGCCTCGCTGGCCAACTGGTTGCCGAAGCCACTCAGGTAGGGCAGCTCGCTCATCGGGGCATTCCTTCGAGGTTGGCGCGCGCGGCGGCAAAGGCGGCCTTCAGCACGTCGAGGCGGCCGACCTGGTTGGCCAGCAGCAGCACCAGGCGCGCATTGAGGTCGTGGCTCTGTGCCGGCGTCAGGCCCTGGTGGGCGGCCAGCAGCGCTTCGTAGAAGTCGTCGGGCCGTTCGAGATTCGGTTCGGTGATCAGCATAGGGCCAGCGCGTGGTCGATGGCCGCGCGCACGTCGGCGGCGCCGGGGGCGCGCCAGCGCGCGGCCACATGGTGGTCGGGGCGCAGCAGGTAGGTGGTGCCGGGGCGCGCGTCGTAGCGCTGCGCGGCCAGGCCCTGGGCGTCGGCCAGCCCATGGCCGTCGATGGCCACCACGTGCACATCGAGGTCACGCGCCCAGGCCGGTGCGGTGCCGAAGACCAGCAGCGTGAAGCCCTCGCCCAGCTCGCGCAGCAGCCAGCGCGGCTGGCCGTGCTTCAGCAGCGGCGCATCGGCAGCCGGCGCGCCGGGGCGCAGCGCGGCCGTGAAGCCGTCGGCATCGGGCGTATTCAGCGCCGAGCCGTCCAGCGTGGCCGGCACCGAGAGCCGGCCGCTGTTGACGACGCGGCGCGCAAAGGAGAAGTCGCGCGCCAGGCCGAGCACGGCATTGCGGAAGAGCCGGCTGACCTCGCTCTTGGGCGTGATGAAGTCGGTGGCGCGGGTGCTGTTGAGGATATTCTCGTCGGCGGCGCATTCGCGCTCGGCGGCATAACTGTCGAGCAGTGCGTCACCCGCCTGGCCCCGCAGCACGGCATCCAGCTTCCAGGCCAGGTTCTCGGCATCCTGCACGCCGGAATTGGCGCCGCGCGCGCCGAAGGGCGACACGCCATGCGCCGAGTCGCCCGCGAAGTTCACGCGGCCATGGCGGAAGCGGTCCATGCGCAGGCAGGCGAAGGTATAGACGCTGGCCCATTCCAGCGTGAACGGCACCTCGCGCCCGAAGCCCTGGCGCAGCACCTCCTGCACGCGCGGGGTGATGCGCTCGGGCTTTTTCTCATCGTCCGGATCGGCGTCCCAGCCGAGCTGGAAGTCCATGCGCCAGACGTTGTCGGCCTGCTTGTGCAGCAGCACGCTCTGGCCCGGGTGGAACGGCGGGTCGAACCAGAACCAGCGCTCGGTGGCGTCGTTGGGGAACAAGGGCCCCGGCAACTTGAGGTCGGCGATCAGGAAGCGGTCCTGGAAGATGCGGCCCTTGCTTTCCTGCCCCAGCATCGCGCGCAGCGGCGAGCGCGAGCCGTCGCAGGCGGCGACATAGTCGCTCGTCAAGGTGTAGACCCCGTCAGGCGTGTCGACGGTCAGTGTCACGCGCTCCCCGTCCTGCGCCAGCGCCGTGACCTTGTTCTTCCAGCGGATCTCGAGACTCGGCAGTTGCTGCGCACGCTCGACGAGAAAACCCTCGGCGTAATACTGCTGCAGGTTGATGAAGGCCGGCCGCTCGTGCCCCGGCTCGGGCAGCAGGTCGAAGCGGTAGACCTCCTGGCTGCCGAAGAAGACGCGGCCCACGCTCCAGGACACGCCCTTGTCGACCATGCGCTGCGCCACGCCCAGGCGGTCCCAGATCTCGAGCGTGCGCTTGGCAAAGCAGATCGCGCGCGAACCGGTCGACAGCCGGTGGTCGTTGTCGAGCAGCAGCACGCGCTGGCCGCGTTGCGCGAGGTCGATCGCCAGCGACAGCCCCACCGGGCCGGCACCGACCACCACCACCGGACGGTGGGCCGGCGTGGCGGCCTTCAGGTCGGGTGGTGGGGTATAGGCGAACTCGAGCGTCTGATAGTCGAGCGCGCCCACCTCAGCTCTCCAAAGCCTTCCACATCTCGATGTCGCGCTCGGCGGTCCAGATGCGCGGGTCGCGGTAGTGCGTGGCCTCGTCGTAGGCGCGTGTCACGTCGAAGGGCATGCAGTGGTCGAAGATCACCCAGTGGCCATATTTGGGCCGCACCGCGGCCATGGTCTCCTGGTAGACGGTCTTCAGGTCCTTGCCCTTGGCGGCACCGGCCTTGACGGCCGAGAAGACATCGGCGATGAAATCGCGCGTGCCCTGCAGGCCGGCGGCCACTTCGGCTTCGGTCTGCAGCGCGGCGCCGCGGCCGGGCACCAGCTTGGCGGGCTTCATCGCCGCCAGGTTGTCCAGCGTCTGCGGCCAGTCGGTGAAATAGGCGTCGCCGGCATAGGGCGTGGCGTCGAATTCGACCAGGTCGCCGCTGAAGAGGATGCGCTCGGCCGGCAGCCAGACGATGGTGTCGCCCTTGGTATGGCCGCGGCCCACCTGCAGGATCTGCACTTCCAGCTTGCCGAGCCACAGCGTCATCTTGCCGGTGAAGGTCAGCGTCGGCCAGGTCAGGCCCGGCGGCACGCTCTCGACGTTGCGGAACAGGCGCGGGAAGCGGCCGATCTCGCTGGCCTTGTCCTGCTCGCCCCGCTCCTTGATCATGGACAGCGTGTCTTCGCTGGCGATGATGTGTTCGGGCTGATAGGCGCTGGCACCCAGCACGCGCACCGCGTGGTAGTGGCTCAGCACCACATATTTGATCGGCTTGTCGGTGACCTCGCGGATGCGGCGGATGACGTCCTGCGCCATCACCGGCGTGGCCTGGGTGTCGATGACCATCACCGCGTCGTCGCCGATCACGATGCCGGTATTGGGGTCGCCCTCGGCGGTATAGGCATAGGCATGGTCGGACAGCCGGGTGAAGCTGACCTGCTTCTCTTCGAGGTCGGCCTGGCTGGCAAAGGCTTTGGTGGGGGTGTTCACGTCGGCTCCGAAGGTCGCGTCGAAAGGGTTCGACCGGATGGAAAACAAACTTGATCTTAATCAGCATGTTTGTTAATGTCGAATCGGTTCGGTTAAGTAGAAACACCTGATGCTTGCCCCCAGCGCCCTGGCCGGCGACGCAGACACCCGCCCGCAACGCGGCATCCAGAGCGTCGAGGTCGGTGGCCGGCTGCTGCTGGCGCTGGCCGCCTCCGGCCGGCCGATGGCGCTGAAGGACCTGGCGCTGGCCGCCGGCATGACCCCCGCCAAGGCCCATCCCTACCTGGTGAGCTTCTGCAAGCTGGGGCTGGTGACGCAGGACGGCAGCAGCGGCCGCTACGGACTGGGTCCGCTGGCCATGCAGCTGGGGCTGATCAGCCTGCAGCAGTACGACCCGGTGCGCCTGGCCACCACGCGGCTGCCCGAGCTGGCGCGGCAGCTCGGCCACATGGTGGCCATCGCGGTGTGGGGCAACCAGGGCCCGACCATCGTGCGCACCGAGGAACCGCCCTCGCCCGTGCACGTCAATATGCGCCACGGCACGGTGATGAGCGTGCGCGGCACGGCCTCGGGCCGGCTCTTCGCCGCCTTCCTGCCGCGCGAACGCGTGCAGCCGGCACTGGACGCCGACCCGGCCTCGGCGCATGCCGAGGCCGCCTTCCGGCGCAAGGTCGAGCACGCGCGCCGGGTCGGCCTGGCCCATGCGGTGGATTCGGCGCTGGCCGGCATCAACGCACTCGCCGCGCCGGTCTTCGACGCCGGCGGCCAGATGGTGCTGGGCCTGACGGCGATCGGGCCCGGGGCATTGCTCGACACCACCGGCGGCGGCGCGCCGGCACGCGCGCTGCAGCGCGTGGCGGCGGAGCTGACGGCGCAGCTCGGCGGTCGCCCCTTCTGCGCCTGAGCCCGGCAGTCCGGCTCGACGCCGCTGCCGGCGGTGGCGCATGATGCTCGTGCCCGCGCGGGCACGGCAGACGCCTTGAAATGTGCGCCCGTGGCCGGCAATTGAAGGCACGGGAGTGCAAGCCTCATGGAGTTCAAGGACTACTACCAGGTGCTGGGCGTGCCGCGCGACGCCACCGCCGAGCAGATCAAGAAGGCTTTCCGCCAGCTGGCGCGCAAATACCACCCCGACGTCAGCAAGGAGCCCGACGCTGCCGCGCGCATGAGCGAGGTCAACGAGGCCCATGCCGTGCTGTCGGACCCGGAGCGGCGCGCCGCCTACGATGCCGTCGGCCAGGGCCGCCGCCAGGGCGAGGCCTTCACGCCGCCGCCCGACTGGGACGCCGGCTTCGAATTCAGCGGCCGCGGTTTCGGCGATGGTGCCGACGCGGGCGATTTCAGCGACTTCTTCGCCGAACTGTTCGGCCGCGCGGGGTCCCGACCCAACGGCCGGGCGCGGCCGCGCGGTTTTGCCGCCGGCGAGGATCTGCACCGGCGCGGCGAGGACCACCACGCCAAGATCCTGCTCGACCTGGAAGACGCCTGGCGCGGTGCCACGCGGCAGATCGCGCTGCGCCTGCCGCAGCTCGGGCCCGATGGCCGCGTGCGCGTGGGCGAGCGCACGCTGGAGGTGCGCATCCCCGCCGGCGTCAGGCCCGGGCAGATGATCCGCCTGGCCGGCCAGGGCGGGCCGGGCCACGGCAGCGCGCCGGCCGGCGACCTGTTCCTGGAGGTGCATTTCCACCCGCACCCGCGCTTCCGCCTGGACGGCGGCACGCTGGTGGCCGAGCTGCCGGTGGCGCCATGGGAAGCGGCGCTGGGCGCCGTGGTGCCGGTGCGGCTGCCCGACGGCTCGACGCTGAAGGTGCGCGTGCCGGCCGATGCCCAGGGCGGGCGCATCCTGCGCGTGCCGGGCAAGGGCCTGCCGGGCGCCACCCCGGGCGACCTGGAACTGGTGGTGCGCGTGCTGCTGCCCAGCGCCTGGGACCCGCGTGCGCGCAAACTCTACGAACAGATGGCCGCCGAGCTGACCGATTTCGACGCCCGCCAGGTGGCGGCTGCCGAGGCCGAGCGCCAACCGCACAAGGACCGCCGATGATGCGCAGCAACACGCCCGTGGACGCCCTGCTCGACGAGCTGTGGCTCGATCTGGACCAGCTGTGCCGCGTGGCCGGCGTGCCCGCGCCCTGGGTCCGCCAGCGCGCGGCCGAAGGCCTGCTGGAACCCCGGCCGCTGGGCCCGCACGATGACTGGCGCTTCGACGCTGCGGCGCTGCGGCGCGTGCGCTGCATGCAACGCATCGAGCGCGACTTCGACGCCGTGCCCGAACTGGCCGCGCTGGTGGCCGACCTGGAAGACGAGATCGCACGGCTGCGCGCCGAACTCGCCGGCATCCGCCGGGGCCTCGGCCGATGATCAAGACCGACCCCAAGACGACGTCGTGGAACGTCGGCTACTGGCTGCTGGCGATGCTGGCGCTGCTGTGGATCCAGTCCACCTGGCAGACCGTGCGCACCGTCGAGCCGGTGCCCTACAGCCAGTTCGAGAAGGCGCTGGCCGAGGGCCGCGTCGCCGAGGTGGTGGTGGGCGAGACCACCGTCACCGGCAAGCTGAAGGTCGCCGAACCCGGCGGCAAGACGGTGATCGTGGCCAACCGCGTCGAGCCGGCGCTGGCCGAGCGGCTGTCCAGATACGACGTGCCCTATACCCGCGTGGTCGAGAGCACGCTGCTGCGCGACGTGCTGTCATGGGTGGCGCCGGCAGCGGTCTTCTTCGGGCTGTGGTTTTTCGTCATCCGCCGCGTGCTCGACAAGCAGGGCTCGGGCCTCGGCGGCTTCATGAGCATCGGCAAGAGCCACGCCAAGGTCTATGTCGAGAAGGACACCGGCGTCGATTTCGGCGACGTGGCCGGCGTCGACGAGGCCAAGGCCGAACTGCAGGAGATCGTCGCCTTCCTGAAGGACCCGCAGGGCTATGGCCGCCTGGGTGCGCGCTGCCCCAAGGGCGTGCTGCTGGTGGGCCCGCCGGGCACCGGCAAGACGCTGCTGGCCAAGGCCGTGGCCGGCGAGGCCGGCGTGCCCTTCTTCAGCATCAGTGGCAGCGAATTCGTCGAGATGTTCGTCGGCGTGGGTGCGGCGCGCGTGCGCGACCTCTTCGAGCAGGCGCGCGCCAAGGCGCCGGCGATCATCTTCATCGACGAGCTCGATGCGCTGGGCCGCGCGCGCGGCGTCGCCAGCCCGATGGGCGGCCACGACGAGCGCGAGCAGACGCTGCAGCAGCTGCTGGTCGAACTCGACGGCTTCGACAGTTCGTCGGGCCTGGTGCTGCTGGCGGCCACCAACCGGCCCGAGATCCTGGACCCGGCGCTGCTGCGCGCCGGGCGCTTCGACCGCCAGGTGCTGGTCGACCGCCCCGACCGCGCCGGCCGCGTGCAGATCCTGCAGGTGCACGTGGGCAAGATCCGCCTGGCCGCCGGCACCGACCTCGAGCAGGTGGCGCAGCTGACCACCGGCTTCAGTGGCGCCGACCTCGCCAACCTGTGCAACGAGGCCGCACTGGCGGCCACGCGCCGCGGCGCCGACCAGGTCACGCTGGCCGACTTCACCGTCGCCATCGAGCGCATCGTCGCCGGGCTGGAGAAGAAGAACCGCGTGCTCAACCCGCGCGAGCGCGAGGTCGTGGCCTTCCACGAGATGGGCCACACGCTGGTGGCGCTGGGCCTGCCCGGCACCGACACCGTGCACAAGGTGTCGATCATCCCGCGCGGCATCGGCGCCCTGGGCTACACCATCCAGCGGCCCACCGAGGACCGCTTCCTGATGACGCGCGAGGAGCTCGAGCACAAGATCATGGTGCTGCTGGGCGGCCGCGCGGCCGAGAAGCTGGTCTTCGGCCATCTCTCCACCGGCGCCGCCGACGACCTGGCCAAGGTGACCGACATCGCACGCGACATGGTCACGCGCTACGGCATGGACGAGGCCATCGGCTATGTCTCGTGGGAGCCGCAGCGGCAGACGATGCTCGACGTGCCGGGGCTCGAGCCCGGCGGCTGCCCGCGCAGCCCCGAGACGCAGCAGCACATCGACGACGCCGTGCGCGCCATCGTGATGGGCTGCTTCGAGCGCGCCACCGCCTTGCTGCAGCAGCACCGCGCGCTGCTGGAGCGCTGCGCGCACGAACTGCTGGCGAAAGAGACGCTGGACGAGCCGGCACTGCGGGTGCTGACGGCCGAATTGCGCGGCACCGCCACGGCGCGCTGAGCAAGACCCCCGGGGCGTCACCCGGCGCCGCCTGGGCCGCCTGACCCTCCGTCAGCAGGCCGTTGCAGCCGCCGCGCCAGCAACCGGTTCTGATGCGCTTCGCCCTCGAAGCGGTACCAGGTCTGGCCATGGTCCGCATAGCCGCGGGCGGCGTAGAAGGCCAGCGCCCGCCGGTTGTGCACCCAGGGCGTGAGCCACAGCACGCGCGCACCGCGCGCGGCGGCCACCGCCTCGGCCGCGCGCAGCAGCCGCGTGCCCAGCCCGGCGCCGGTGAAGGGCTCCTGCACATACAGGCGCAGCAATTCGGCCGCCGGCCCGGGCGGCGCCAGGTCGTGCACTGCCCCCAGCGTGACCTGCGCAAAACCGACCAGGTGGCCATCCTGCTCGGCCACCAGGAAGCGCGTGTCAGGGTCCCGCAACTGGGCGGCCATGGTCTCGGTGGCGAAGGTGCCCAGCACCTCGCGCGCCACCGTCGGCCGGATGCCGGCGCCGGCATAGGTGTCGAGGAAGACCTGCAGCCCCAGCACGCCCAGGCACAGCGCATCGTCGGGCCTGGCGTCGCGGATGAGCGGCGCAGGGGCAGGGGTGACGGCGCGGGCGGCGGCCCCGCGCGGCAGCCGCCCGCCGGCACCGCTGGGCCGGCGCAACGCCCAGCGCTCGTGGTCGCGCCAGCGGCCGCCGATCTTCAGATAGCCCGGCGAGCAGCCTTCGCGCTCGAAGCCGCAACGGCGCACGAGCGCGATCGAGGCCGCATTGCCGGGCTGGATGTTGGCCTCCAGCCGGTGCAGCCCGAGCGAGCGGAAGGCATGGCGCGCCAGCGCCGCCAGCCCCGCCGCCATCAGGCCCTGGCGCTCGAACCCCGCGAAGGCGTAATAGCCGAGGTAGCCGCTGCACAAGGCACCGTGCACGACATGGGTCAGGCTGATGGCGCCGGCCAGCGCGCCGGTCGATGCCTGCACGACGACGAATCCGTGGTCTTGCCTGCCGTCGAAACGCGCCAGGTGGCGGTCGAAGGCCGCCGCGTCGCAGGGGGCCGTCACCCAGGGCCGGTGCAGATGCCGGCTGGCACGCGCGGCGGCGACGAAGGCGTCGCGGTCAGCGGCGGTCAGCGGCCGCAGGGCGATGCGCGCGCTCACCGGTTGCCTCCGTGGCGGGCTCCCTGCCCCGCGTCCGTCGGCGGGGCGGTGTCCTCCGGGTGGCCAGTGCGCCGCGGTGCGCCGCCGGGCGGCGGCTGGCAGCGCGTCGGATCGGCAACGAACAGCCAGCCCAGCGCGATCACCGCCGGCAGCGCCAGAAACCAGCGTCCGTCGCCCGTCAGCCACTGCCCGACGGCGCCGATGCCGGCACCGAGCGCCGAACAGGCCAGCAGCAGCGCGAGACGGCGGCCGACCATGTTTCAGGCGCGCGGCGGGCGCGGTCCGGTGCCGCCGGGCTTGCGGGCGATGACGGTGTCGAAGGCCTTCAGCGTGCCGCGCGGCGCGGGGAAGGTCTCGTGCCGCAGGTCGAGGATCTCCCAGCCGGCAAAGTACCCGCCGAGCTCGTCGCGCGCGAACAGGCAATGGCCGGCGGGGTCGAACATGTCGAGGAAGGTGGTGCCCGCCACCAGCACGTTGACGACCGCCACGCCGCCGGGGCGCAGTTGCGCCTGCAGCTGGCGCAGCCGCGCCTGCGCGGTCGGGCAGTCGAAGAACATCAGCAGCCCGATGCAGGCGACGGCGTCGAAATCCCCGTCGGGCCCGTGCGTACGCAGATCGGCCACGCGCGCCTCCAGGGTCAGCGATTCGGCCGCCGCCTGCCGCTGCAGATGCTCGATCGCCGTGCGGCTGCCGTCCAGCGCCAGCACGCGGCAGCCGCGCCGGGCCGCGGCCAGCGCCAGGTTGCCCAGGCCGCAGCCGAGATCGAGCACACGGCCGTGCAGCCAGGGCAGCGCACGCTGCTCGAACGGGTTGAGCGCTGGCTCCGCGTCGTGCAGCTGGCGCTCGAACTGGGCATCGAAGAAGCGGATGCTGGTGTCGGCGCTCATGGGGGGGTCAGGTTGACGGCGGCCGAGGGACAGGGACGATGGGTCGATGCCGGGCACACCAGCCTGGGCACCAGGGTATACATGAAGTCCAGATGCACTGGCAACGGCATGCCGCGCGACCGCCGGCGAGACCTTGGCCAGCCACTGGCGTTCAGGTTGGGAGGGCCGTGCGCGGACACGGCCTGACCAGGTCGCACGGCCGTTACCGCATCGACGCGGCCACGGAAGGCATCCGGGTAAGTGAGAGGCAGTCGGGTCCGGCCGACGTTCGATACACTGATTTGCCAGCCGATCGCGCCATGACTGCTCATCTTTCGGTCCTGAAAGCCGCCCTGGCCGTCGTGCTGTGCGGCGCTGCCGCGCTGCCCCTTCCGGCGCAGTCCGCAGCCCCCAGGGTGGCACTGGTGATCGGCAATGCCGCCTACCAGAAGATCGAACCGCTGAAGAACCCCCGCAACGACGCCGACGACGTGTGCGCCACGCTCAAACGTCTGGCGTTCCGGGTGCATTGCCATTTCGACCTGGCTTCGCGTGGCGATCTGCGGCAAGCGGTACGCGCCTTCGCTTCCGAACTCGGGCCGGACACGGTGGCGCTGTTCTACTTCGCGGGCCACGCGGTGCAGTCACGCGGTGACAACTACCTCTTGCCGGTGGCCATCGCGCCAGAGACCGCACTCGACATCGAAGACGACGGCCTCAGCCTGAGCTACTTGCTGCGCACGCTGGAGGAAGCTCGCAGTGCGCCCAACATCGTGATCGTCGATGCCTGCCGCAACGAGCCCTTCGCGCGCAGTCCTTCGCTCAAGTTTGCACGCGGCCTGGCACGGGTCGATCCGCCCGTGGGCACCGTGCTGGCCTATGCCACGGCGCCAGGCGGGTTGGCCCTGGACGGCGTTGACCGCAACGGCCTGTTCACCAAGCACCTGCTGATGCATTTGGCAGCCCCGGGGCTGCGTCTGGCCGACCTGTTCCAGCTGGTGGCGCGAGGCGTGGAAGACGAGGCTCGCATGCGCTATCGCTTCGAGCAGGTGCCGTATCGCAGCCTGTCCTATGCCGGCTCGCTGTGCCTGGCGGGGTGTGACGACCAGCGCCTGGCCGATCAGATGGCCGAGCTGCGCGCCCGCAGCGAGGCGGCCGCGCAGCGCATCCAGGCGCTGGAGCGGGAGAATGCGCGCCTGGCCAGTGGCCGTAGCGACGCGAGCTCGAGTGGCGAGGTCCAGGCCCGCGAGACCGAGCTGCTGCAGCTGCGCACCCAGCTGCAAGCCCTGCGCGCGCAAGGCCTGCAGCTCGAGGAGTACCAGCGCCGCATCAAGGCGCTGGAGCGCGACAACGAGGAGAAGTCGCGTCGCCTCGGTGAACGGGATCCACCGGTTTCGCCTCCGGCCACGAGAACCATCGTCGTACCCAGCTTCTGAGTCTTCGTCAAACCGCGGCAGGCCCCGCACCCGCCAGCGGCACCCTTTGTCCCCCACCAACATCGCAGGTCCTCATGCATCAACGCCACGTCGTCACCCGTCTCGCCGCCGTCGCTGCCCTGGCGAGCGCCTTGCCTGTCCATGCGCAGCAGGTCGACTCGGCGGCATCACCATGGACCGTCTTCGGCGCCCAGCGCTTCTGGTTCGCCACGCAGAGCGTCAAGGTTCTCGATGCCGGCCTGTCGGTCCCTGGCACTGCCGCCGCGCCGGTGTTGCAGACACGACTGGCCGAGATCACCTCGTCGAACGTCGTGCCCATCACGGCGCTCGGGGTGCGCTACGGCAAGGCGCTGGCAACGGTATCGGTATTGCCCTCCACCGGCTTTGATTCCGGCGGCCTGATGGGGGGCAGCCAGATCCGCCGCCAGGAATTCGACCTCAGCGTGGGCTACCAGGCATTGCCGGCGACGACCGTATCGCTGATCTACAAGCGCGGCAAGGCATCGCCAACCATCACGCAGGCCGCCCGTGATCTGCTCGGGCTGTCCGAGGGGGAGGGCTCGGGCAATGCCGTGCTGCTGGGCCTGAGCACCAGTGCCGCGCTGCAGGGTGCACTGTCCCTGTATGCCAACCTGGCCTATGGCGGAGGCCGCTGGACGGCGGTCGACATCCCCGGGCAGTCCAACCGCTACCCGTCGCGCTACACGGTGGCGGATTTCGGCCTCGCCTGGAGAGCCGGTGGCCCGGCCAACGTCACGCTGCAGCTGGGCTACCGCACCCAGACGCTCACGCTCAAACGCGTCGATCTGCCGGTCTACAGCCTGGATGCACCGCCACAACTGCTGGCCAGTCCACGCGTGAATGCACCGTCGACGACACAGGGCGTGGTGCTGAGCGTCGGCGCCGCATTCTGAGGACTGCGCCCCGTTTGCCATTGGCGCACGGCCACGCGCCTGGCCGCGTCTCGGTGGACGATGCCGGCACCCGGCCGGCATCGCGCCATCGGCTCACATCGACAGCGAGCCCTCGCGGAACTCGGTCCTGTCCAGCCACACATTGACGAGCACCGGCCGCCCGCCGGCGGCCAGTTGCTGCGCGCGGCGCAGCGCCGGCTCCACCTCGTCGGCATGCCTGACCACGAGGCCCTCGGCGCCGAAGCCGGCGGCCACCGCGTGATAGTCGGTGCGCGCCAGCACGGTCGCCACGTCGTCCTTGAGCATCTTGACCTGCTCGCGCGCGATCTGCGTCCAGCCGGCGTCGTTGCCCACCACCGCGATGACCGGCAGGCCGTGGCGCACGAAGGTGTCGAACTCCGCCAGGCCATAGCCGCACGCACCGTCGCCCCAGACGATCCAGGTCTCGCGCCCGGGGCGCACGGTGGCCGCGCCGATGGCGAAGCCCGCGCCCACGCCCAGCGTGCCGAAGGCGCCCGGGTCCAGCCAGGCCAGCGGCCCGCGCGGGTGCAGCACATAGCTGGCGGTGCCGACGAAGTCGCCGCCATCGGCCACCAGCAGCGCATCGGACGCGGCCAGCCGCTCCAGCGTGCGGAAGAAGGCCAGCGGGTTGACATGCTCGCCGCGCGCGGCGGCCTGGCTGTCGATCTCGGCCTCGCGCGCGGCATCGCGCCGGCGCAGGGTGTCGATCCAGGCGCCGTGCTCGCGCGCCGTGACCGCAGCGGCCAGGTCCTGCAGGAAGAGACCCGCGTCGCCGATGGCCGCGATGTCGGGCTTGCGGTTGAGCTTCGCGTCCCTGGCGCTGCGGTTGGCGGCGATCAGCGTGGCGCTGCGGCGCACGTGACGGCCATAGTCGAGCCGGAAGTCGCAGGGCACGCCGGCCAGCAGCACGCAGTCGGCCTCGCGCAGCGCGTGGCGGCGGGCGTGGCGCTGTTGCAGCGGGTGTTCGCGCCCCAGCAGGCCGCGCGCCATGCCCGACAGGTAGACCGGCAGGCCGAGCGCCGTCACCGCCGCGGCCAGGCGGTCGGCCTCCTGCGACAGCACCAGCGCCTGGCTGCCGATCACCAGCAGCGGGCGCTCGGCCTTGGCCAGCGCCGCGGCGGCGGCGCGCAGCGCGGCATCGCCGGCCCGAGGCGGCAGCACGGCGCGCGCGGCGGCCGGGGTGGCATCGGCGCTGCCGTCGAACATCCGGCGCACATGGCGCTGCAGGTACCAGCGCAGCGCGCGCTCGGGCAGGCTGCTGCCCTTGCCGGCCGCGTCGGCATACCACTGGCGGATGCTGGCCTCGTCGTACAGCAGGTCGACCGGCGTCTCCACGAATACCGGGCCCGGCACGCCCTGCTGCGCCAGCGCCATCGCCTCGGCCACCGCGGGGCCGAGCTCGCGCACGCGCGTGACCTTGATGAAGCGCTTGACGTGCGGCGCCACCAGCGGGCGCTGGTCGATGTCCTGCAGCGCGCCGCGGCCTTGCAGCGCGGTGGGCGCGGCGCCGCCGATCAGCAGCAGCGGGCTCTGCGCCAGCTGCGCATTCTTCAGCGCGGTGATGGTGTTGGTGATGCCCGGCCCGGCGGTGACCGCGGCCACGCCGGGGATGCCGGTCAGCCTCGCCGCGGCGTCGGCGGCGAAGACGGCGGTGGCCTCGTCGCGCATGTCGACGATGCGCAGGCCGCGTGCCTTGCACGCCGACAGGATGGGCGAGATGTGCCCGCCGCAGAGCGTGAAGATTTCTCGCACGCCGTGCGCCTGCAGCGCGTCGGCGACGCGGTCGCCGCCGTGAAGGGTGGCGCGGGCGGGTACGTTCATGGCAGCCTTGATGATTGTTGAATCGCGGGCCAGACTCGCGCGCAACGCATCGACAAAGGGAGCATGATGCATCGAAAGACTGCAGGAATGGCGGCGGTGGCGACGCTGCTCGTTGCACTGTCTGCCTGCGGCGACAAGCCGGAGGCAGCCGCCTTGGCCACTGCCACGGAGGCGCTGGCAAGCAAGGACGCTGGCGCCGCGGTCGTCGAGCTCAAGGCACTGCTGGAACGGCAGCCGCAGTCCGCGGCCGGAAGGTACCTGCTGGGCAAGGCCTTGCTGGCCCAGGGCAATGCCACGGCGGCCGATATCGAACTGGCCAAGGCCGAGGACTTGCGGCATGACCCCAGCCTGGTGTCGCCCGAGCGCGCACGGGCGCTGGTCAGCGCCGGCCAGCCCGGAAAGGCGCTGGAACGCTACCGTTCGACCACCTTGGCCGACCCCAAGGCCGACGCCGAACTGAAGGTGACGCTGGCCGGCGCGGCCGCAGCCACGGGCCAGCAGGCGCTGGCCGAGACCCTGCTGTCCGAGGCCGCCAAGGGCGGGCCCGAAGTGCCTCGAGCGGCCATGCTGCGGGCGCGGCTGGATCTGGCGGCGGGGCAGGCCCCGGCCGCAATGGCGCGGCTGGACGCGCTGACGGGCAGCACTGGCCCCGAGACGGCCGATGCCTGGGTGCTCAAGGGTGAGATCCAGCAGTCCCATTTCAGGAATACCGAAACCGCGCTGGCGGCATTCCGCCAGGCCTTGCAGGCCGACCCTGCCCACGTGGCCGCGCACCGCGGCGCCGTGCTGCTGCTGCTGGCCCGCGGGGACACGGCCGGCGCGGCCGCCCAGCTCGAGGCGCTCGAGCGCGCCAAGCCCAACCAGGCGGCTGCCAAGGTGCTGCATGCGATGGTGGCCCTGGCGAAGAAGGACTACGCCGGCGTGCGCGACAAGGTGCAGCCGCTGCTCAACGCATCGCCCAACAACCCGGTGCTGCTGGAACTGGCCGGCACCGCAGAGTTCAACCTGAATGCCTTCGACAAGGCCGAGTCGCTCCTCAAGACCGCGCTGGACCGCGCCCCCAACCTGGCGATGGCGCGGCAGAACCTGGCGCAGCTCTACCTGAGGCGTGGTCAACCCGACCGAGCGCTCGAGACCCTGGGACCGATGCTCAAGTCGGGCACCATGCCGGCCGCGGTGCTGGCGATGGCGGGCCAGGCACACCTGCTCAACGGTGAACCGGCGCAGGCGCAAAAGCTGTTTGCGGCCGGACAGGCCTCGAGCCCCGGCGACGACCGCTTCCAGGTCGGCCTGGCCGTGGCGCGGCTGGCGCAGAACGGCAGCCCGGCCGCGCTGGCCGAACTGGACGCGCTGGCACGCCGCAGCCAGACGGTGACCGCCGACGTCGCCCTGATCGCCCATCACATGCGCAGGAAGGACTGGGCGCGTGCGCTGGCCGCGATCGACGGCCTGGCGCGCAAGCAGCCCGATGGACCGATGGCTCACCTGCTGCGTGCCCAGGTGCAGTCGGCCCGCAACGACCGCGCCGGCGCCCGCACCAGCTACGAAACTGCCCTGAAAACCGACGCCAGGTTGCTGCCGGCCCTGCAGGGTTTGGCCGGGCTGGACATCCTCGACGGCAAGCCCGAGCTGGCGCGCCAGCGCCTGGCGCCCCTGGTGGCGGAACGCCCGGCGGACGCCCGCGCGCAACTCGCCCTCGTGCACCTGATGGACCGCATCGGCACGCCGCCCGAGGACGTGGTCGCCCAGCTGGGAAAGGCCATCGCCGCCAGCCCGGATTCGGTGGCCCTGCGGCTGCAACTCGTCAACACCCTCCTGCGCAACGGGCAGGTCACCACCGCCAAGACCGCAGCGGCCGACGCGGTAGCCGCGATCCCGGGCAATGCCGAGTTGTTGCACGCACAGGGCCGGGCCTCTGTGGCCGCCGGCGATCACCAGCAGGCCGTCTCCGCCTTCAACGAACTGACACAGAAGCTGCCGAAGTCACCGCAACTGCAGCTCGATCTGGCCAGCGCACGCATCGGGCTCGGCGATATGGCGGGTGCCGAGCGTCACCTGCGCCGGGCGCTCGAACTGGCGCCCGAGATGGCCGGCGCGCAGGAGGCCCTGGTGGCGACACTGCTGCGCAATGGCCGCCACGACCCTGCGCTGACATTTGCACGCCAGGTGCAACAGCGCCAGCCGGCCAGCGCCGTGGGGCACTATTTCGAGGGCGATGTAGAGCTGCAGAGGCAGCGCTGGGACGCGGCGGTGGCCGCCTATCGGCAGGCGTTGCGGCTCGAACCCTCGGCCCGGTCGGCGATCCGCCTGCACACGGCGCTGCTGGCCGCCCGGCGCAGCGATGACGCCAGCACGCTCGCAAAGAGCTGGTCGGCCGAACACCCGGATCAGGTCGAGTTCATCGTCTACCTCGCTGACCAGTCCGCGTTGCGGGGCGACCTGGCTGGTGCCGAGGCCGCCTACGGCGACGTGTTGCGGATGCAACCCGCGCACGCCGGCGCCTTGAACAACCTCGCCTGGCTGCTGGCCCGGCAGGGCAAGCCGGGTGCCCTGGTGATGGCCGAGCGCGCCCGCACCGCCGCACCTTACAGCCCGGCCGTCCAGGACACGCTGGCGCTGGCGCTGGCGGCCGAAGGGCAGGTGAAGCGCGCTGTCGAGATCCAGACAAGGTTGGTCGAGCGCTTCCCGAACCAACCCGATTTCCGCCTGCACCTGGCGGAACTGCTCGTCAAGAACGGCGACAAGTCCAAGGCGCGGGACGAACTGGACGTGCTGGCCCGGCTGGGCGACCGCTATCCGCGGCAGCGCGAGGTCTCGGCATTGCGGGAGCGTACTTGATCAGAATCAATACGTGGACTGTCGAAAAATTTGTCACCAATTGCGCGTTCCATCGCCCGTCACGGGGCCAAAGCATTGTCGATGTGCAACTTGGAAGGGTTTGGCACGACGAATGCTTGGTCCAAGGCGACGGGTGAGGACCCGGCTCACGGACACAGGGGAACCTTCATGAAGCATTCGATCAAGATGATGGCGGCGGCAGCGCTTGCCGTGGTGGGCGTCAGCGCCCAGGCCGCATTCGTCACCGACTGGAGCTATTCGGTGTCGACCCAGTGGGTGACTGCCGGCGCCGGCGCGCCGACTTTCACTGCTGGTACGGGCACGCAGGTCATCACGTCCAGCGAACTCAGCTGGGGCGGCGACAACAACGGCGGCGATGCGGGCGTGGGCAACCTCATCATTGGCGGCGGCGAGCGCAGCGGCCTGCGAATCCTGAACTCGCCTCAGAGCGGGATCGGTACGCTGGATACCAATGTGCTGACTCCTCAGGGCGTGGCGACGTTTCAACACATCAACAACCCGCTCAACGGGGCCTTCGCGACGCTGAGGACGGCCTCCGTGCGCACCACGCTGACACTGACGCCGTTCAACCCGGTAGGCAGCGCCCTGGCAGCTCAGAATCTGACCTTCCAGGTCGATTTTGCCGAGACCTCGAATGACGGCTCCTGCATTCCCGAGGCGACGACAAACTGTGACGACGTCTTCGTTTTGGTCAATGCCAGTGCCCTGAACAATTCGTTCGTCTACGACGGCGTCACCTATTTCGTGAGCTTCCTCGACCTGCAGAGCGGTCCGCTGACGCCGTTGAGCCCCCAGGCCTGTGCGGAAGCGGGCGCGGCTCCGAATTGCCTCGGCTTCTGGACGGGGGAGGGGCAAGCCGAAACCATCGACTTCGGCCTGGTCATCACCGGCCAGCCGATCGTGATCCCGGAGCCGGGCGTGCTGGCGCTGGCCGGCTTGGCCATGCTGGGTGCCGTGGGCGCTTCGCGCCGCCGCCGGCAAGCCTGACGCAAGGGGTGGCAGCCGGCGTGCCGGCTGCCCCTTAGACAAGAAGGGCGGAACCATGGTTCCGCCCTTTTGCTTGGTGCGCCCGGCACGGGCGCACTCTTGCGGGTGCAAGTCCCGCCGTAAGTTGATCACAGCGAACGAAGCGAAGCGCAACTGCATGAGGGTGACCGAGTGTGGAGAGGAAGCGTGGAGCGAAGCTGCGAGCCGATGAACAAGAATCGGATAGAAGGCGCTGCCGAGCAGGGCGAGCGGGCCAAGAACCGCAAAGCTCTCGTGATCAAGGCGAGGTGGCGTAGATCCGGCGGTTGTGCAGCGAAGGAGTGCGTTCTTACCCGGGGAGATCTCGCCTCGTGGGTGAAAGCCCGACGGTGTTTGCCGGAGCGAGAAGTCAGCAGAGGTCGTAGTAGTCCGAGTCGGGGGCCGTTGAGGCAGGACCAAAAGGGGGAGGGACGAACGAGTGAGTGACCGAAGACATGGGGATGTCAAAGGCCATGCGTCAGATGCCGGGGCGACCTGGGCGGGCGGGCGTAGCGCACGGTGAAGCCGGGCGTGATCTTGCCAGCGACGAAGCCGGCCCGCCCCGAGACCGGGCGCAGCGGAGCGGGGGGGGGGCCGGCGGGGAGGCCCCGCCGGGCGCAAGTTCCTGGGCTGAGCTGTGGGTGGCCAAGGGCCGAGAAGTCAAATGTGCTGTGGCGCACAAGGCCATGGACAACTTCAAGGCCCGCATCCGGCAACTCACACGCCGCTCGGGCGGGCGCAGCATGGAGCAAGTGGTGCAGCGGCTGCGGCCGTACATGCTGGGCTGAAGGCGTACTTCGGGCTGGCGCAAAACCCAGGTCTGGCGCAAGCTGGACGAATGGTTGCGTCACCGCCTGAGGGCCATCCAGCTGCGGCACTGGAAGCGGCCGGCGACGATCTACCGGGAACTCCAGGCGCGCGGAGCAGGGGACACCGTTGCAAAGCGGGTGGCGGCCAACAGCCGCCGCTGGTGGCGCAACAGTGACGGCCTGCTCGAGACCGTGCTGACCATCGCCTACTTCGACGGGCTGGGCGTACCCAGACCTCATGACCTCAAGCCTCGAACCGCCCGGTGCGGACCCGCATGCCGGGGGTGGCAGGGCCGCCCCTATGATGGAGGCCCCCTATGCCGATGCGGCGGCATCTGCCGCCCTCGCGCTCAACTCCAGATCACCGTTCCGCGCGCGCTGTACCAGCGCCCGACCTGCGGTTCGACCGCCCCTTCGATGCGCGCGCGGCGGATCTTCATCGTCGGCGTCAGCAGGCCGTTCTCGATCGACCAGGGCTCGCCGGCGACGACGATCATGCGCAGCTGCTCGTAATCGGCCACCTCCTGGTTGATCTGGTTGAGCAGCGCGGAGAGCTCGGCCTCGACCTCGGCGCGGAAGGCGGCGTCGGACTGGCGCGGGCGCAGGTGCTCGGCCAGCACCACCATCGCATAGGCCGAGGGCTGGCCGACGCCCGAGACCATCGACATCTCGATCATCGGGTGCGCATTGATGCGGTTTTCGATCGGCGCCGGCGCCACATATTTGCCCTTGGCGGTCTTGAACAGCTCCTTGGCGCGGCCGGTGATCTTCAGCATGCCGTCGGCGCGGCGCTCGCCCAGGTCACCGGTGCGGAAATAGCCGTCGTCGGTGAACGATTCCTTCGTCAGCTCGGGCTGCTTGTAGTAGCCGGCACAGGCCGCGGGTGACTTGATCAGCACCTCGCCGTCGGGCGAGAGCCTGACCTGCACGCCTTCCATCGGCACGCCCACGTAGCCCGGCTCGCTGAACTGGCCCCACGAGGTGTGCGAATACGAGTTGTCCTCGGTCATGCCGTAGCCCTCGTACAGCTTCAGGCCCAGGCGGCGGTACCAGCGGATGAGGTCGGGCGGCAACGGCGCCGATCCGCTGCCGGCAAACATCACGTGGTCCAGCCCCAGGCCCTTGCGCACCTTCTTGCCCACCAGCTTGCCCAGGATGGGGATGGACAGCAGCCGGTCGAGCTTGGCCGGCGGCATCTTCGCGAACACCCCCTGCTGGAACTTGACATACAGCCGCGGCACGCTGATGAACAGCGTGGGCCGGGCGCGCTGCAGGTCCTGCACGAAGGTGTCCAGCGCCTCGGCAAAGAAGACGTGCATGTCGCCCGACCACAGCGACGAGGCCTCGACGCAGCTGCGCTCGAAGCTGTGCGCCAGCGGCAGGTAGGACAGCACCCGGGCATCGACGCCGGGGCCGATCTGCCGGCGCGTGAATTCGGCAAAACCCTTGCCGGCCGCCGAGATGGCGCGGAAGCTCTGCATCACCCCCTTGGGGGTGCCGGTGCTGCCCGAGGTATAGATCAGCATCGCCAGGTCGTCGGGCTTGCGCGCCGGCTTGCCGGCCACGGGCTGCGTGCGTGCGACGATGGTGTCCCAGGTCTCGAAGTCCTTGCGCGCGCTGTCGGGCGCCAGCGGGAAGGCGATGCAGGGCAGGCCCTGCGGCACGCCGGGCTTCTGGTGCTCCCAGGTGTCGAGCTTGCCGACGAAGAGCAGGCTGGCCTCGCTGTGCGTCAGCACGTAGCGGATGGTGTCGGCCGTCTCGGTGGGGAAGATCGCCACCGTGGTATAGCCCGCCATCCAGATGGACAGCTCGGCCATGAAGAAATGGGCGCAGTTCTTCGACAGGATGGCCACCCGGGAGCCGGGCGCCAGGCCGCGGCTTTGCAGGTGGGCGGCCATGCGGCGCGACTGGTCCATCGCCTGCGCCCAGGTGTAGTCGACGACCTGGCCGCCGCCGGTGGGCTGCGTCAGGTAGGTCTGGCTGGCACGGTTGGCCTCATGGTCGTAGACACGATCGAGGATCGACGGGCTGGGCGGGGCTGAGGTGTTCATGGTCCTTCCTTGGGATACGGGCGCGGCGACGCGCAGCGCCGGCACGGTAGCGCCAAGGCGCGCCCGATGGCACCGGATCAACCCTGCGATGGAGTGCGCTGCCTAGAATGGGCTGCACCTGACCTTGCCGGAGAAGCCCATGCGCGAATACCTCAATTTCTACATCGACGGCCAATGGGTCGCCCCGGCCGTGCCGAAGACGCTGGACGTCATCAACCCCGCCACCGAGGCCGTGGCCGGCCGCATCTCGATGGGCTCGGCGGCGGATGTCGACCGCGCCGCGCGGGCGGCGCGCCGCGCCTTCGACGCCTGGTCGCAGACCCCGCTGGCCGCGCGGGCGGCGCTGCTGGAGGCGATCGTCGCCGAATACCAGAAACGCTACGCCGACATGGCCGCCGCCATCACCGAGGAGATGGGCGCCCCGGCGGCACTGGCCAGCAAGGCACAGGCCGCGATGGGCATCGGCCACCTGCAGACCGCCTTGACCGTGCTCAAGTCCTATGCCTTCGAGGAAGCGCGCGGCAGCACGCTGCTGCGCAAGGAGCCGATCGGCGTCTGCGGCCTCATCACGCCCTGGAACTGGCCGATGAACCAGATCGCCTGCAAGGTGGCGCCGGCGCTGGTCGCGGGCTGCACGATGGTGCTCAAGCCGAGCGAGATCGCACCCTTCTCGGCCCAGGTGTGGACCGAGATCCTGCATGCCGCGGGCGTGCCGGCCGGCGTCTTCAACCTGGTCAACGGCGATGGCCCCACGGTGGGTGCGGCCATCGCCGGCCACCCCGAAGTGGACATGGTGTCCTTCACCGGCAGCACGCGCGCCGGCATCGAGGTGGCGCGCAACGCGGCGCCCACGGTCAAGCGCGTGCACCAGGAACTGGGCGGCAAGAGCCCCAACATCATCCTGCCCGATGCCGACCTCCAGCGTGCCGTCACCGCCGGCGTGCGCGGCGTGATGAACAACAGCGGCCAGAGCTGCAACGCGCCGACGCGGCTGCTGGTGCCCCACAGCCTGATGACGGAGGCGCTGGCGATCGCCAAGGCCGCCGCCGAGGCGACCACGGTGGGCGCGCCCGACAGCGGTGCCAGCATCGGCCCGGTGGTATCGGCCGCGCAGTGGGACAAGATCCAGACACTGATCAGCAAGGGCATCGAGGAAGGCGCCACCCTCGTCGCCGGCGGCCCTGGCCGCCCCGAGGGCCTGGACCGCGGCTGGTACGTGCGGCCCACGGTGCTGGGCCACGTGACCAACCGCATGACGGTGGCGCGCGAGGAGATCTTCGGCCCGGTGCTGGTGGTCATCGGCTACGACAGCGTCGACGAGGCGGTGCAGATCGCCAACGACACGCCCTATGGGCTGGCGGCCTATGTCTGGGGCGCCGACCTGGAGCAGGCCCGCCGCGTGGCCAGCCGGCTGCGCGCCGGCCAGGTCAACCTCAACGGCGCCGCGCCCGACCTGATGGCGCCCTTCGGCGGCTACAAGCAAAGCGGCAACGGCCGCGAATGGGGCGACCACGCCTTCGGCGAATTTCTGGAGATCAAGGCCGTGCTGGGCTGGGCGCCGAAGCAGGGCTGAAAGCGGGCTCGAGCGCACCGCGCCACCGGGGCCGATCCGCCCGCCGCCAGACCGTCCGTCGAGCCGGTCGGCCGGCGGCTGAGAGGGCACGCCCCCTGGGACAACCCGCATCGCGCCTTGCGCGAATGCGATATCGCCCTCGTCTGCCTGCGGCCTACAGTCGCCGCCATGGACTATCCCGAGCTTGCGCTGCACGTCGCCGGCCGCTGGATCACCCGGGCCAGCGGTGGCGAACGGCCGGTGATCGACCCCGGCAGCGGCCGCACGCTGGCCCTGCTGCCGCTGGCCGGCGCCGACGAAGTGGCGGCCGCGGCCGAAGCGGCCGTGCCCGGCTTTCGCACGTGGCGCACGAAGACCGCGCTCGAGCGCTGCAGCGTGCTGCGTCGGGCGGCCGACCTGATGCGCCAGCGCATCGACGCCATCGCCGCGGTGCTGACGCTGGAGCAGGGCAAGCCGCTGGCCGAGAGCCGGCGCGAGGTCGGTCTGGCCGCCGAGGTCATCGACTTCCAGGCCGAGGAGGGCCGGCGCCTGTATGGCCGCGTGGTGCCGCCGCGCGTGGACGGCATCCTCTCGCACCAGGTGCTGCGCCGCCCGGTGGGCCCGGTGGCAGCCTTCACGCCGTGGAATTTTCCGGCGCAGCTGCCGGCGCGCAAGCTGGCCAGCGCGCTGGCCGCCGGCTGCAGCGTGGTGCTCAAGCCCGCCGAGGAGACCCCGGCCACCGCGATGCTGATGCTGCGCTGCCTGCTCGAGGCCGGCGTGCCGGCGGCGGCGGTGTCGATGGTCTGCGGCGACCCGGCTGCCGTGTCGGCCTGGCTGATCGACCACCCGGCGATCGAGAAGGTGTCGTTCACCGGTTCGGTGCCGGTGGGGCAGCTGCTGGGCGAGCGCGCGGCACGCCACGTCAAGCGCTACACCGCCGAGCTGGGCGGCCACGCGCCGGTGATCGTGGCCGAGGATGCCGACCCGGCCTTCGTGCTGAAGCTGGCCGTGGCGGCCAAGTTCCGCAATGCCGGCCAGGTGTGCGCATCGCCGATCCGCTTCTACCTGCCGGCGGCATGGCAGCCGCGCTTTGCCGCCGACTTTGCCGCCGCCGCGCGGGCCCTGCGTGTGGGCGCAGGCGGCGACCCCGCCACGCAGATGGGCCCGCTGACGCACGCGCGCCGCGTGGACGACATGCAGCGCTTCGTCGACGACGCGCGTGACCAGGGCGCACGCGTGCTGTGCGGCGGCGCGCGCATCGACCGCCCGGGCTGCTATTTCGAGGCCACCGTGCTGGCCGACGTGCCCGCGCAGGCGCGCGTGCTGCGCGACGAGCCCTTCGGGCCGATCGCGGTGATCCAGCCCTACGAGCGCCTGGACGACGCCATCGCCGCCGCCAACGCCACGCGCTATGCGCTCGGCGCCTATGCCTTCACGCGCGAACTGCACACCGCGCACCGGCTGGCCGAGGAGATCGAGGCCGGCATGGTGGGCATCAACCACTTCGGCATCAGCCAGCCCGAACTGCCCTTCGGCGGCTGGAAGGCCAGCGGCCTGGGCTCGGAGATGGGCCCCGAGGGCCTGCTGCACTACACCGAGGTGAAGACCGTCACGCTGGGGGCGCCGTCATGAACGCGCTGGACCGCCCCCGAGCGCGAATTCCGCAGCGCGCAGCGCGGAGGCTCGTCCCGTGAGCATCGAGACCTTGAGGCGCGACAACGCGCAGTTCATCTGGCACCCGATGGCGCACCCGCGGGCGATGCAGGCCGACCGCCCCGACATCATCGCCCGCGGCGAAGGCTGCTGGGTGTGGGACGTGGACGGCCACAAGATGATCGACGGCGTGGCCGGCCTGTGGAGCAGCAACCTCGGCCACAGCTGCCGGCCGGTGCGCGACGCCATCGTCGCGCAGCTCGACGAGCTGCCCTTCTTCAACACCTTCCGCGGCACCACGCACCCGCGCGCCATCGAGCTCAGCCGCGCGCTGGTCGACGTCATGCAGCCCGAGGGCGTGGCGGCGGTGATGTTCGGCAACGGCGGCAGCGACGCCGTGGAGGGCGCGCTCAAGCTGGCGCGCCAGTACCACAAGCTGCGCGGGCACAAGGACCGCAGCAAATTCATCGCCATGCGCCAGGGCTACCACGGCGTGCATTTCGGCGGCATGAGCGTCAACGGCAATACCAACTTCCGCCGCCCCTACGAACCGCTGCTGCCGGGCTGCTTCCACATCGACAGCCCCTGGCTCTACCGCAACGGCTATACGCAGGACGAGGCGGAACTCGGCCGCATCGTCGCCGCGCAGCTCGAGCGCGAGATCGTCTTCCAGGGGCCCGATACGGTGGCCGCCTTCATCGCCGAGCCGGTGCAGGGCGCCGGCGGCGTGATCGTGCCGCCGGCCAATTTCTGGCCGCTGGTGCGCGAGGTCTGCGACCGCCACGGCGTGCTGCTGATCGCCGACGAGGTGGTCACCGGCTTCGGCCGCACCGGCCACCTGTTCGGCACGCGCCTGTGGGGCGTCAATGCCGACCTGTGGTGCCTGGCCAAGGGCATCAGCAGCGGCTATGTGCCGCTGGGTGCCACCGCCGTCTCGCGCCGCGTGGCCGAGGTCTTCGACGCCGACACCAGCGGCGGCGGCCAGGTCACGCATGGCTATACCTACAGCGCGCACCCGGTGGCCGCGGCGGCCGCGCTGGCGACGCTGAAGATCCTGCTCGAGGACGACATCGCCGGCCATGTGGCGCGCGTGAGCCCGGCCTTCCAGCAGCGGCTGCGCGGCCTGGCGCGGCGCCACCCCTTCGTCGGCGACGTGCGCGGCCACGGCCTGATGCTGGGCATCGAGCTGGTGGCCGACCCGGTCACCCGCGCCACCCTGCCCAAGACCAGCGACCTGCCCGCCCGGCTGGCGCGGGCGGCCTATCGCCGCGGGCTGATGGTGCGCGTGTCGGGGCCCAACGTGATCCTGTCGCCGCCGCTGGTCATCACCGAGGCCGAGCTCGACTTCCTGTGCAGCACCCTCGAGGCGGCGTTCGACGACGTGCGTCCGACGTGAAGACCGTGCTGCTGGTCGGCACCGCCGACACCAAGAGCGACGAGCTCGCCTTCCTGCGCGAACGCGTGCAGGCCCTGGGCCAGCAGGTGCTGCTGATGGACGTCGGCGTGCTGGCGACCGGCCACGCGCCGGTGGACATCGCCAGCAGCGTGGTGGCGGCCGCCGCCGGCAGCACGCTGCAGGCGCTGATCGACGGCGGCGACGAGGCCCGTGCGATGGCGCTGATGGCGCAGGGCGCCGCGGCGCTGGCGGCGCGGCTGCACGCCGAGGGCCGCATCCACGGCCTGCTGGCGCTGGGCGGCACCATGGGCACCGACCTCGCGCTGGACGTCGCCGCCGCACTGCCGCTGGGCCTGCCCAAGGTCGTGCTGTCGACGGTGGCCCATTCGCACCTGGTGCCGCCCGACCGCATCACGCCCGACCTCATCATGGTGCTGTGGGCCGGCGGGCTGTACGGGCTGAACAGCCTGTGCCGGTCGGCGCTGGCGCAGGCGGCGGGCGCGGTGGCCGGTGCGGTGCAGGCGGCCGAACCGCCGCGCACCGACCGGCCGCTGGTCGGCATGACCTCGCTGGGCAAGAGCTGCCTGTCGTACATGGTGGCGCTCGAACCCGCGCTGGCGGCACGCGGTTTCGAGCTCGCGGTCTTCCACACCACCGGCATGGGCGGCCGCGCCTTCGAGGCGCTGGCCGCGGCCGGGCGCTTCGCGGCGGTGATGGACTTCAGCCTGCAGGAGCTGGCCAACCACGTGGGCGGATCGGTGGTCACCGCCGGCGCCGACCGCCTCACCGGCGCCGGCCGCAGCGGCACGCCGCAGATCGTCGCGCCCGGCGCGGTCGACATGGTGGACTTTCCGGCCTGGCAGCCGGTGCCGGCTGCGCTGGCCGGCCGCCCGGTGCACGTGCACAACCGGCTGATCGCCTCGGCCACCTCGGCGCCGTCGCGGCGCCGCGCCATCGCCGCCGAGATCGGTGCCCGGCTGGCGCAGGCCCGCGGGCCGAGCTGCCTGCTGCTGCCGATGCGCGGCGTCGAGCAATGGGACCGCCCGGGCGAACCGCTGCACGACCCCGAGGGCCTGAGCGCCTTCCTGGGCGCGATGCGCGCCGCGCTGCCCGCCCAGGTGCGCGGCATCGAGCTCGATGCGCACATCAACGACGAGGCCTTTGCCGCCGCCGCGCTGCAGGTCTTCGACGACTGGGTGGCGCAGGGCCTGATCCGGGGCGCGGCATGAAGCCGCGGGCACTGGCATGAAGCCACGTGCGCTGGTGCTGGACTTCGGCGGCGTCATCAGCCGCACGCTGTTCGAGACGCATGCGCTGAGCGAGCAGGCACTCGGCCTGCCGCCCGGCACGCTGGGCTGGCGCGGCCCCTTCGACCCCGCACACGACGCGCTCTGGCGCCGCATGCAGGCCGGCGACATCAGCGAGCGCGACTACTGGATGGCGCGCACGCGCGAGGTCGGCCGCCTGCTGGGCGAGGACTGGGACCGCATGGAGACCTTCGTCGTGCGCGCGCGCGGCGCCGACCCGGCGGCGGTGATCCGCCCGGAGGCGGCGGCCGCGGTCGATTGCGCCGCCGCCGCCGGCGTGCGCCTGGCCATCCTGTCCAACGAGCTCGACCTGTTCTACGGCGCCGACTTCCGCCGCCGGCTGCCGCTGCTGCAGCGTTTCGAGCTCATCGTCGACGGCACCCACACCGGCATCCTCAAGCCCGACCCGCGCGCCTATGCCGCGGTGACGGCGGGCCTGGGCCTGCCGGCGGCGGCCTGCGTCTTCGTCGACGACCAGCCGCGCAACGTGGCCGGCGGCCTGGCGGCCGGCATGGACGCGGTGGCCTTCGACGTCACCCACCCGGCCGCAAGTTTTGCGCAGGTGCTGCGGCGCCTGGGCCTTTGAAGGAACCGCGATGCACGAACAGACCCGGGGACTGGGATTTGCCGCCCTCTTTGCGGTGGCCATCGGCGTCATCGTCGCGCAGAGCACCATCGTGTCGCTGCTGCAGGCCACGGCCATCGGCGGCTGGGGCTTCGTCGGCGCGCTGGCGATCGGCTGGGCGCTGATGATGGCCAACTCGGCCACCTACGCCGAACTGGCGCTGATGATGCCGCGCGCCACCGGCATCGGCGCCTATATCGGCGCCGGGCTGGGGCCGCTGCCGGCGATCTTCGCCGTCTTCGCGGGCTATGTGGTGCCGGCGCTGTTCGGCCCCGCGGCCGAGCTGCTGCTGGTCGACGCCGTGCTGGCGCAGCTGCTGCCGGGCGTGCTGCCGGGCTTCGGCTGGGCGGCGCTGCTGCTGGGCGTGCTGGTGGTGCTGAACCTGCTGGGCACCGATGTCTTCGCGCGCGTGCAGACGGCGCTGACCTTCACGATGCTGGTCTTCCTGCTGCTCACCGCGGCCACCGGCCTGGCGGGCTCACCCACGGCCCCGGCCGCACAGGGCCTGTCCGCCATGGGCGCCGACATCACCGTCTTCGGCATCGTCGCGCTGGTGATGTATTCGCTCATCGGCACCGAATTCGTCACGCCGCTGACCGGCGCCGCGCGCGACCCCGCCCGCCACGTGCCGCGGGCGATGTTCGTCGGCCTCACGGTGGTGGCGCTGGCCAATGCCGCGTTCTGCCTGGCGGCGGTGGCCGCGGTCGGCCGCGCCCGGCTGGGCGAGAGCCCGCTGCCGCACCTGGACGTGGTGCAGGCGGTCTTCGGCCCCGGCGCGCGGCTGCTGTTCGCCGCGATTGCCATCACCGCCACCGCCAGCCTGCTGAACATGGTGCTGGGCGCGGTGCCGCGCATGCTGATGGAGATGGCGCGCAGCGGCGAGGCCTTCCCGGTGCTGGCGCGCACCAATGCCCGCGGCGTGCCCTGGGTGGCGACGCTGTTCGTGGCCGCGCTGCCGCTGGTGGGGCTGGCCTGGGCCGGCGGCGACATCGGCCGCATCGTGCCGCTGCTGGTGGCCGCCGCGGGCGCCTGGCTGGTGTCGTACATGGTGGCGCACCTGGCGCTGCTGGCCCTGCGCCGCCGCGCCGCCGGCGCGGCGCGGCCCTGGCGCTCGCCTTTCGCGCCCTGGCCGCAGCTGCTGGCCATCGCCGGCATGGGCTGGGTGATCGCGCATGCAGCGCCGGCGCCCGAGCTCGAAGGGCCGGTCTTCACGGCGCTGGCCGCGGTGCTGGGGCTGGTGGCGTTGATCGGCACCGCCTGGGTGCGGCTGGTGATGCGCAAGCCGCTGTTCGGTGCGACCGTCGGCGACACGCCGAATACCGGGGTTAACCCACCCTGATGTTTGCCGGATCGTGATAGCCGCCTGCGGGGTCGGTCCAGAGAATCCGCAGCCAGCATGGGGCCATGTCCGTGGCCCGACCTCGAGCAGGAGAGCGTGATGCCACAAGGATCGATCCTCGCCCGCGCCGGCCTCGCGCTGGCCCTGGCCGGCGCCCTGGGCTGGGCGGCCGCGGCATCACCCCAGGCCGGCGCGTCCAGGGCCGGCGCGCCCAAGGCCGTGCCGCCGGAGCTGCCGGCCGAGACGCTGGCCAGCGGCGGCAGCCTGGCCGGCGTCACCAGCGAGCGCATCTATGTCGCCGACGTGATGATCGCCAACATCGCCGACGGCCGCCTGCGTGTCTTCGACGCCCGCGCCGGCAAGCTGCTGGGCATGGTCAATACCGGCTTCGCCGGCAACTTCGCGCTCTCGGCCCGATCGGACGAGATCTACGTCGCCACCACCTACCTCAGCCGCGGCGGCCGCGGCGACCGCGTCGACGTGCTGGAGGTCTGGGACGCGCAGACGCTGGGCTTCAAGTACGAGGTGCTGCTGCCGCCCAAGCGCGCGCAGGCGCTCAACTACCGCGGGCTGGTCAGCGTCACCGCCAACGGCCGCTTCGTGCTGGTGCAGAACGCCACCCCGGCGACCTCGATCACGGTCGTCGACCTCGCCGAGAAGAAGGTCGCCACCGAGGTCATGACACCCGGCTGCTGGGGCAGCCTGCCGGCGGCCGGCCACCCGGCGCGCTTTGCCATGCTGTGCGGCGACGGCAAGGTGGCCACGGTGACGCTGACCGAGCAAGGCCAGGTGGCCGATCGCCAGCTCAGCGACAAGCTCTTCGACGCCGACCAGGACGCCTGGTTTCACACCGCCGAGCGCATCGGCGACCGCTTCTTCTTCCTCTCCTTCAAGGGCATGCTGACCGAGCTCGACCTCGCGGGCGCGGTCGCGCGGCAGGTGGCGCAGAAGTCCATCGTCAATGCCGCGCAGGCGCGCCAGGGCTGGCGCCCCGGCGGCTACCAGGCCTTTGCCGTGCACCCCGGCGGCAAGTGGGCGGTGGTGTCGATGCACGACCAGGGCCGCGAGGGCTCGCACAAGGTGCCGGCCAAGCAGTTGTGGACGATCGACCTCGACAGCGGCAGGCGCGTGGCCACGGCGCCGGGCCTGGGCACGGCGTCGCTGACCTTCAGCAAGAGCGGCAAGCGCCTGCAGGCGCTGGACGGGATGACCGCCGCGCTGCGCGTGTGGGACTGGTCAGACGGCGGCAAGCTCAAGCTGGTGTCGACCGTCAAGCCCGCGGGCATGGCGTCGCTGCAGCTCGAAAGCCACGACTGACGCCATGACGCTCGACCCCTTGCTCGTCTGGATCGCCGTCGCCTGCACGGCGACGCTGTTCGCACATGGGGGAATCGCCAAGCTCGGCGACCGCGCGCTGTTCGAGCAGCACCTGGCGGCCTACGGCGTGCCGCCGGCGCTGACCGGCGCGCTCGCCTGGCTGCTGCCGCTGGCCGAGGCCGCGGCGGCGCTGGCGCTGCTCACGCCCTGGCGCGCCGCCGGCGCCGTGCTGGCCGCGGCGCTGCTGCTGCTGTATGCCGCTGCCATGGCCTGGCATCGCCAGCAAGGCCATGCGCTGGACTGCGGCTGCGGCGGCGAGCCGCTGCCGCTGTCGTGGGCGCTGGTGCTGCGCAACCTGGTGCTGGCCGCGCTGGCACTGGCCGCCGCGGCGCCGATGGCCGCGCGCGCGCTCGGCCTGGCCGACTTCCTCGTCATCGCCGCGGCGCTGGTGCTGGGCACGCTGCTGCACGCGGCCCTGCACCAGATGCTGCGCCACCGCGCCCGCCTCTCGCTCCGGAGCTGAATCAACATGGATGCCCTGACCGTCTCCGTCGTCCTGCTGTGGCTGGCCGTCATCGCGCTGGGCGTGATGCTGTGGGCCTTGTCGCGCCAGGTCGGCGTGCTGTTCGAACGCGTGGCGCCGATGGGCGCGCTGGTCACCGACGCCGGCCCCGCCGTCGGCCAGCCGTCGCCGAGCTTCCAGCTGCGCGGCATCCAGTCCGAGGCGGTCACCATCGGCGGCCCTGCGGAGCGCGCCACGCTGCTGTTCTTCCTCTCGCCGACCTGCCCGGTGTGCAAGAAGCTGATCCCGGTGCTGAAGGCGCTGGTGCGCGACGAGAAGCGCCACCTGGCGGTGGTGCTGGCCAGCGACGGCGAGCAGGCCGAGCACCTGCGCTTCGTCGTCGAGCAAGGGCTCACGGGCATGCCCTATGTGCTGTCCACCGAGCTCGGCATGGGCTACCGCGTATCGCGCCTGCCTTATGCGGTGCTGCTCGACCGCCAGGGTGCGGTGGCGGCCAAGGGGCTGGTGAATTCGCGCGAGCAGCTCGACAGCCTGCTCAACGCGCACGACATGGGCACGCCCACCATCCAGCAATACCTCGACGGCAAAGCGGCCTGAAGGAGTCATGCCATGCGTTGGTTTACGGACCTCATCGACCGCTTCACCCAGCGCGCGGTGCGCCAGGCGGCGCACCAGCACGGCCGCCGCAGCCTGATCGCGCGGCTGGGCGTGGCCATGGTCGGCGGCGCGCTGCTGCCGATGCTGCCCTTCGACCGCAGCGGCCAGTTTGCCGGTGCGGCGCAGGCGGCCGGCGGTGGCGCCAAGGGCAAGCCCGCGGCCGACCCCGCCAACGACCCGACCAAGTGCGAATACTGGCGCTACTGCGCCTTCGACGGCTATCTCTGCACCTGCTGCGGCGGCAGCCTGACGCAATGCCCGCCGGGCACCGAGGCGTCCAAGGTGTCCTGGGTCGGCACCTGCCTGAACCCCACCGACGGCCGCCAGTACCTGGTGTCCTACAACGACTGCTGCGGCAAGGCCTCGTGCGGCGAGTGCCTGTGCAACAACAACGAGCGCGAGCGCCCCGGTTACCGGCTGGGCGTGCACAACGACATCAACTGGTGCATGTCCAACACCAGCACGATGTTCCACTGCACGACGTCGGTGATCGTCGGCGTGGCCTGACCATGCGAGCCTGGCTGATGACCCTGGTCCTGCTGCCGCCGGCCGTCGCCGCCCAGGCCGACGGCGCGGCGCTGTATGCGCAGCATTGCGCCGCCTGCCACCAGGCCGACGGCGGCGGCACCGTCGGCCTGGCCCCGGCGATCAAGGGCGAGCACTGGACCCGGCTCGGTGCCGACCGCGGCTATCTGCCCATGGTGCTGGTGCATGGGCTGTCGGGCGCCATCAAGCTCGGCAGCGCCACCTTCGTCGGCAGCATGCCCGCCTTCGGCGGCCAGCTCGACGACGCCGCGCTGGCCGCGCTGGCCACGCATGTGCGCAGGCTGCAGGGCGCCGCCGATGCACCCTATGCCGCCGACGAAGTCAGGGCCGAGCGCGCCCGGCCCGGCAGCCCGCCGCAGACGCGCCAGCGTCGGGCACAGATCCTCGCCGGCTGACCCGATGCGCCGCGCCCTGCCCCTGCTGCTGGCCGTGCTCGCATCCACCGCCTGGGCCATGGGCGGGCAGAACATGGTGCTGGGCCGCATGGTGCAGGCCCGGCCCGACGCACCGAGCGTGGCCGCCACCACCCACGCGCGGGCGCACTACGTGCTGCACTGCGGCGGCTGCCACGGCATGGACGGTGCGGGCTCGCCCGCGACCTATGTGCCCGACCTGCGTCGCCTGGGCCTGTGGCTGCGCGTGGATGGCGGCCGCGAATTTGTCATCAAGGTGCCGGGCGTGATGGGCTCGGGGCTCGACGACCGGCAGGTGGCCGAGGTCACCAACTGGGTCCTGTCCACGCTGGCGCGCGACACCGTGCCCGCCGGCCACCGGCCTTTCGAGCCGGCCGAGGTCACGCGCGCGCGCCAGCAGCCGCTGACCGACGTGGCCGCCGAACGGCAACGCCTGCTGCAGCGCGCCCGCGCGCAGGGCGTCGCCATCGATTGACGGTTTTCGATCGACCAAGCCGCACCCGCCGGGTGCCGAGAGGAGCAACGATGAAGCGACTGACAGCCATTGCCACTGCCGCCGGGCTGCTGCTGGTGGCCGCGGCCCCGGCCCTTGCCGCCACCGAGGCCCAGGCCGCCGCCCTGGGCAATACGCTGACGCCGCTGGGTGCCGAGAAGGCCGCCAACCGGGACGGCTCGATCCCCGCCTGGACCGGCGGCGACAGCAAGGCCCCGGGCGGCTGGAAGCCCGGCACCGCGCGACCCGACCCCTTTGCGGCCGACAAGCCGCTGTTCACCATCGACGCCGCCAGCGCCGACAGGTACAAGGACCGCCTCAGCGAAGGCCAGCTCGCCCTGCTCAAGGGCCTGAAGGGCTACCGCATGGACGTCTACCCGACGCGGCGCAGCTGCGGCTACCCGCAGCAGGTCTACGACAACACGCGCAAGAACGCCACCGGCGCCAGGCTGGCGGCCAACGGCTACGACCTCGGCGCGGCGGTGACCGGCGGCATCCCCTTCCCGATCCCGGCCAACGGCGCCGAGGCGATGTGGAACTACAAGATGCGCTGGGTCGGTGAAGGTCGCATCGAACGTTATTCGACCGTCTTCTCGCAGCCCGGCGACGGCAAATTCGTGCCGCTGGTGCAGGACCAGTGGACCGCCACGCCGCTGGGCAACCCGGCGGGCAAGCCGGCCACCGAGGGCGACGGCTTCGAATGGCTGGTGCTCAACGAGGTCGTCACGCCCGCGGCGCGCACCGGCGAGATCATCCTCGTGCACTACTACCAGGCCAAGGACAACGACGCCTGGCTGTATTTCCCGGGCCAGCGCCGCGTGCGGCGAGCGCCCACCTTCGCCTACGACAACCCGGTGCCGGGCTACGAGAACCTGCTGGCCGTCGACCAGTACCCGATGTTCGGCGGCCGCCTCGACCGCTACGACTGGAAGCTGGTGGGCAAGCAGGAGCTCATTATCCCCTACAACACCTTCCGCTTCAACAACCAGGACGCCAAGCTGGCCGATGTCTTCGGCCCCGACTACCCCAAGCGCGATCTCATCCGCTACGAGGCGCACCGCGTCTGGAAGATCGAGGCCACGGTCAAGCAGGGCCAGCGCCACCAGTTTCCCAAGCGCGTGATCTACCTCGACGAGGACAGCTGGATGATGGTGGCGGCCGACAACTACGACGCCCAGGGCAAGGTCTGGCGCGTGCAGGAGAGCTACCCCTACGTGGCCTGGGAGCTGCCGGCCTGTGTCTACCAGGGCTATACCGTCTATGACCTCAACGTCGGCCGCTACATGGCCGACAACATGCCGCAGGAAGGCAAGGTCGACTGGCTGGCGGGCAAGGAGGGGCGCATCGACATGAAGCGCTTCAACGCCGACGAACTGCGCCGCGCGGGCTCGCGCTGAACGAGGAGGCACGATCATGACCCACCTCATTGCCCGCAGCCTGCTCGCCACCGCCGCGCTGGCCGCGATCGCACCCGCCCATGCCCTGCGCACCAGCACCGACGGCGGCATGGAGATCGACTTCAACACCACGCTGTCCTTCGGCGCCCAGGTGCGCCTGGGCAAGCCGCTGCGCGACACCGTCGGCAACGACAACGGCGGCAGCGTGCCCACCAGTGCGCCGCTGGGCGCGGTGATGAACGGCCCCGGCGGCGAGCCGGCGGCCAACCCCGACTTCAATTTCCTCAACGGCGACGACGGCAACCTCAACTACAAGCGCGGCGACGTCGTCTCCGCGCCGCTCAAGGGCAACCACGAATTCGGCCTCAAGACACGCGACGGCTGGCGTGCGCTGGTGCGCGCGAGCTGGCTGAAGGACTTCAAGACCGACGATACGCGGCGCACACCGCTGTCGGAGGCGGCCAAGGACATCGCCGTCACCAACTGGACCTGGCTCGATGCCTGGGTGTCCAAGGACTTCAAGCTCGGCGCCGGCAACGCCACCGTGCGCGTGGGCAACCAGGTGCTGAGCTGGGGCGAGGACATCTTCATCATCGGCGGCATCAACCAGATCAATGCCTTCGACCTGCGCAAGCTGCGCACGCCGGGCGCGCAGGTGAAGGAGATCCTGCGCCCGGCACCGATGGTCAGCCTGAATGCCGGCGTCGCCGACGGCGTCAGCGTCGAGGCCTATTACCAGTGGAAGTGGAATGCCTTCCGCTTCGACCCCGTGGGCACCTTCTTCAGCGGCGCCGACGTGGTGGGTGCGGGCCAGCGCCCGGCCTACGTGCCCAGCAGCGTGCTCGGCGAAGCCGCGGGCACCTTCGGCGACATCGGCGAGCGCATCGTGCCGGGCGTCAACGTCTCGCCCTTCGAGGCCGACCGCAAGCCGCCCGAGGGCAAGCAGTTCGGACTGGCGATGCGCTTCAAGCCGCGGGGCGCCGACACCGAATTCGGCGTCTATTACCAGCGCTACCACGACAAGCTGCCGTTCACGACGCTGTTCACCGACCCCGCCTACCTGCAGTACAACGTCGCGGCCATCGGCTACTACAACGAATACGGCCAGGACAAGAACCTCTTCGGCGCCTCGTTCAACACCAAGGTCGGCCCGATGGCGGTGGGCGGCGAGATCAGCTATCGCCCGCGCGACTCGGTGGCCATCGACGGCAGCGTGCCCTTCGCCGGCCGCTACAGCATCTACGACCCGGCCAATGCCGACGCCAACGGCCGCATCACGGTGCGCGGCTACAAGGAGGAGAAGAAGATCCAGGCGCAGCTGACGGCGCTGTATTTCACCGAGGTCAACAGCTGGACCGGGGCGCTGGTGAAGGCGCTGGGCGCTGCCGAAGGCACCTTCCTGGGCGAGGTGGCGGTCACCCACTACCCCGACCTCGACCGCGCCAACGTGCCCTACCTGATCTTCCCCAGCTATGCCTCGCCGACCAAGACCAGCTGGGGCTACGCGTTCGAGTTCGACCTCTCGTACCCGCGCGTGGGCGGCAGCGACTGGAACCTGACGCAGGTGACGGTCTTCACGCACGACGTCGGCGGCATCTCGCCGAATACGCTGCCGTTCGTGAAGGGCCGCAAGTCGCTGTTCATCGGCTTCAATTTCGACAAGGACGCCACCTGGAAGCTGCAGGCGGGCTATGCCGCCTTCTTCGGCGGCGGGCTCAACAACATCATCCGCGACCGCGACAACGTCTCGGTGAGCCTGTCGTACAGCTTCTGATTCCGGCCCTCTCATGCTCGAGCGACTGGTCGCCGCGATCGAGCGCCTGATCTTCGGCCACCGCGCGGCGGTGCTGGCGGTGCTGGCACTCGTCACGGCGGTGGCGGCGGTCTTCGCCGCACGCCTGCACATGACCGCCGGCTTCGGCAAGCAGCTGCCGCTGGGCCACGAATACACCGAGACCTTCGTCAAATACAAGGACGTGCTCTTCGGCGCCAACCGGCTGATCGTCGTCGTGCACGCGAAGCAGGGCGACATCTGGAAGCCCGAGACGCTGAAGAAGCTCAACGAGGTGACGCAGGCGCTGATGTACCTGCCCGGGGTGGACCGGCGCTCGGTGTCGTCGCTGTGGACGCCCAATACGCGCGTGATGCAGGTCACCGAGGAGGGCTACGAGGCGCGCGACGTCATCGGCGGCGACATCACGCCCGAGAAGCTCGATGCGACGACGGTGGCGAAGATCCGCGACAACGTCGTGCAGGGCGGCTACATCGGCTCGCTGGTGGCCAGCGACGGCTCGGGCGCGATGGTCACCGCCGACCTGCTCGACGCCGACCCGCGCACGCGGGTGCCCACCGACTACATCGCGCTCGGCCCGCAGATCGAGGCCGCGCTGCGCACGAAGTTCGAGGACGCCGGGCACGAGATCCGCATCATCGGCTTCGCCAAGCAGATCAGCGACATCGCCGAGGGCGCACAGGGCGTGGTCGGCTTCTTCGCGCTGGCCTTCGTGCTGACGGCGCTGGCGGTGTGGTGGTACTGCCGCAGCTGGGCCTTCACGGCGGCGGCCATGGTCTGCTCGCTGGTGTCGCTGGTGTGGCAGTTTGCGTCGCTGCAGCTGCTGGGCTATGGCCTCGATCCGCTGGCCATCCTGGTGCCCTTCCTGGTCTTTGCCATCGGCGTCAGCCACGGCGTGCAGCAGATCAATACCATCGTGCGCGAGATCGGCGCCGGCGTGCAGCCGCTGGCGGCCGCACGGCACAGCTTCGGCGCGCTGCTGGTGCCGGGCACGATGGCGCTGGTGACGGCGTTCGTCGGCTTCGCCACGCTGATGCTGATCCCGATCCCGATGATCCGCGAGCTGGCGATCACGGCCAGCCTGGGCGTGGCCTACAAGATCGTCACCAACCTGGTGATGCTGCCGGTGGTGGCCAGCTACGTGAAGCTGCCCGCCGGCTACGCCGAACGCATGCAGGCCCTGCGCGAACGGCGGGCGCTGACGGTGGTGGCGCTGGCGCGCCTGGCCGAACCGGGCCCGGCGCGCATCGTCGTCATCGTCAGCGCGCTGCTGTTCGGCCTGGCGGTCTGGGGCAGCCTGGGCCGGCATGTCGGCTATGTGCAGCCCGGCGCGCCCGAGCTGCGCGACAGCGCACGCTACAACCGCGACGCGGTGGCCATCGCCGACAAATTCAGCGTCGGCCTGGACGTGCTCACGGTGGTGCACGAGACCGCGCCCGAGAGCTGCTACGACCGCCGGGTGATGGGCTTCATCGACGAGCTGGCCTGGGAGCTGGCCAATACCGAGGGCGTGATCGGCACCGCCAGCCTGGCGGCGCTGGTCAAGCTCGGCGCCGCCGGCTTCAACGAGGGCAACCCCAAGTGGGGCGACATGCCGCGCGACCGGCGCAGCATGGCCAGCTTCATCGGCCTGGTGGGCGAAGGCTCGGGCCTGTACGACCCGCGCTGCACGGTGCTGCCGATCAACGTCTACCTCACCGACCACAAGGCCGAAACCATCCAGCGCACGATCGACGTGGTGAAGGCCTGGCGCGCCGAGCACCCGCTCGACGGCGTCACCGTGCGCCTGGCCAGCGGCAACGCCGGCGTGCAGGCGGCCACCAACGAGGTGCTGGCGGCCACCGAGCTGCCGATGATGCTGTACGTCTACGCCACCATCGTCGTGCTCGTCTTCCTGACCTACCGCGACTGGCGCGCCGTGGTGGCCTGCTGCCTGCCGCTGACGCTGGCCACCTTCGTCGGCTACTGGTTCATGAAGGCGCTGGACATCGGCCTGACCGTGGCCACGCTGCCGGTGATGGTGCTGGCGGTGGGCATCGGCGTCGACTATGCCTTCTACATCTACAACCGGCTGCAGCTGTACCTGGCCGACGGCATGGCCATCGTGCCGGCCTTCCGCCGCGCGCTCGCCGAGACCGGCATCGCCACCATCTTCACCGCGATCACGCTCAGCATCGGCGTCGCCACCTGGGTCTTCAGCCCGCTGAAATTCCAGGCCGACATGGGCCTGCTGCTGGCGTTCATGTTCATGCTCAACATGATCATGGCGATCACGGTGCTGCCGGCGCTGGCGGTGACCATCGACACGCTGTTGCCGCGGCGCGGGCCGGTGCACCGCCCCTTCATGGCGCATTGAGGGCCCGATGCCGACCACCCGCCGCAGGCTTGTGCTGTCGTCGCTGCTGTCGCCACTGGCGGCGGCGGCGGCTCCCTATGCCGCCGACGGCCCGGCGCGCATGCGGCCGCTGGCCGCCAGGGGCGTGCTGCTCGACATCGCCCTGGCCGGCAGCCGGCTGGTGGCGGTGGGCGAACGCGGCCATGTGCTGCTGTCCGACGACCAGGGCAAGGCCTGGCGCCAGGCCAGGGCGGTACCGACGCGCAGCACGCTGACCGCGCTGCACGCCACCGACGAGCGCCAGCTCTGGGCCACCGGTCACGGCGGCCTGATCCTGAAGAGCGCCGATGCCGGCGAGACCTGGACGGTGGCCACCGGCAAGGCCGACGGCCCCGACGTGCTGCTGGCCATCCGCGTGCAGCCCGACGGCCTTGGCCTGGCGGTCGGCGGCTTCGGCATCGCGCTGGCCACGGCCGACGGCGGCCGCAGCTGGCAGGGCACCACGCTGGTCGACGGCGAGGCCGGCGAGCGCCACCTCAACCGCATCGTCGTCACAGCGGCCGGCAGCTGGCTGATCGCCGCCGAGGGTGGCCTCGTGCTGCGCGGCAGCGGCAGCGCCGGTGCACTGAAGTGGGAGGCCGTGAAGACACCCTACGCCGGCAGCCTGTGGACCGGCACCCTGCTCCCCGGCGGCAGCGCGCTGCTGGGCGGCATGCGCGGCAACCTGGTGAGCAGCGCCGACGACGGCCGCAGCTGGACGCACCGACCGGTGCCCGAGGCCGGCTCGCTGACCGGCTGCACCACGCTGGCCGACGGCCGGCCGCTGCTGGTGGGCGTGGACGGCACGGTGGTGGTCGGCGATGCCGGGGGCTCGTCATTCCGCTTGCAGCGGCTCGACGACCGTGCCACGCTGACGGCCGTCACCCGGCTGCCGGGTGGTGCCCTGGTGGCGACCGGCATGGCCGGTCCGCGCCTGCTGGAGACGCCCACGTGATGCCTGCTGCCGCCCCCTTCCTCGCCGCGCGCGACTTTCTGCTGGCCCACCGCAGCGACCAGGATGCCGCGGCCGCCGGCTTTTGCTGGCCGACGCTCGGCGCCTTCAACTGGGCGCTCGACCATTTCGACGTCATGGCCGCCGGCAACGAGGCACCGGCGCTGTGGATCGTGGGCGAGGACGGCCGCGAGCAGCGCTACAGCTTCGAGCAGCTGCGCCGGCAGTCGAATGCGGTGGCCAACCACCTGCGCGCGCAGGGCGTGCAGCGTGGCCATGTGGTGCTGCTGATGATGGGCAACGAGCCGGCGCTGTGGCTGTCGCTGCTGGCCTGCATGAAGCTGGGCGCCATCGTCGTGCCGGCGACCACGCTGCTGAGCAAGGGCGACCTCGAGGACCGCTTCGCACGCGGCGGCGTGCGCCACGTCATCGTCGACGGCACGCTCGCCGGGCGTTTCGACGAACTGCCGGGCGACTACACCCGCATCGCCACCGGGCCGGTGGCGCCTGCCGGCTGGCCGCGTTTCGACGCCGCGCTGGCCGCGTCCGAGACCTTCGTGCCCGACGGCCCGACGCACGCCGACGATCCGCTGCTGCTCTATTTCACCTCCGGCACCACCGCCCGCCCCAAGCTGGTGATGCACACCCACCAGAGCTACCCGGTGGGCCACCTGTCCACCATGTACTGGCTGGGCCTGCAGCCGGGCGACGTGCACCTCAACATCTCGTCGCCGGGCTGGGCCAAGCATGCCTGGAGCTGCTTCTTCGCGCCCTGGAATGCCGGCGCCTGCGTCTTCATCCACAACCAGCCGCGCTTCCATGCCGCGGCACTGATCGACGTGCTGGCCACGCACCCGGTGAGCTCGCTGTGCGCGCCGCCCACCGTCTGGCGCATGCTGATCCAGCAGGACCTGGCCGCCGCGCGGCCGCGCCTGAAGCTGCGCGAGCTCATCGGCGCCGGCGAGCCGCTCAACCCCGAGGTCATCGAGCAGGTGCGCGCCGGCTGGGGCCTGACCATCCGCGACGGCTTCGGCCAGACCGAGACCACGGCGCAGATCGGCAATGCGCCCGGGCAGCCGGTGGTGCCGGGTTCGATGGGGCGGCCGCTGCCGGGCTACCGCATCGCCCTCATCGATGCCGACAACCGCGAGGTCGACGAAGGCGAGATCGCCATACGCCTCGACCCGCGTCCCACCGGCCTGATGCCCGGCTACTGGGGCGATGCGGAGAAGACCGCCGATGTCATGCGCGACGGCTGGTACCGCACCGGCGACGTGGCGCGCCGCGACGACAGCGGCTACATCACCTATGTCGGCCGCGCCGACGATGTCTTCAAGGCCAGCGACTACCGCATCAGCCCCTTCGAGCTGGAGAGCGTGCTCATCGAGCACCCGGCGGTGGCCGAGGCCGCCGTCGTGCCCAGCCCAGACCCGGTGCGCCTGGCCGTGCCCAAGGCCTTCGTCGTGCTGCGCCCCGGCCACGCGCCCGACGAGACCATGGCGCGCGACATCTTCACCTTCCTGCGCGGCCGGCTCGCGCCCTACCAGCGCATCCGCCGGCTCGAATTCGCCGAGCTGCCCAAGACCATCTCGGGCAAGATCCGCCGCGTGCAGTTGCGCCAGCAGGAGGCCGCGGCACGCGCCGAAGGGCGCGCGAGCGCCGCCGAATTTGTCGAAGACGGCGCGCTGCGCGCCTGAAGGCAGTCGACCATGGCCACCCTCACCAGCAGCCAGTCGCACGACGTCGACGACCAGGCCCAGGCCCTCAACGGCTTTCGCCAGTTCTACGAACAACTCGGCTGCGGCCGCTTCCACGGCCGCGTGTGGCAGGTGATGATGGACGCAGGCTTCCTGCTGCGCGAGGCCTCCAACCGCAGCCTGCGCCAGCGCTTCTCGCCACCGCCCGACCATGTTTCGCTGGCGGTGCCGCTGGCCGTGCGGCCGGGCTCGGTCTTCGCCGGCCGGCCGCTGGAACGCGAATCGCTGATGGTGCTGAGCGGCCAGGAGGAATACGACCTCGTCAGCCACGGCGACCTCGACCTCATCGGCCTGGCGGTGCACCGCGACCTGCTCGAGACGCTGGCCCCGACCATGGCCGAATGGCTGCGCCATGCACAGAGCGAGCGCAACCTGCCGCTGTCGCCCGACGCCGCCGCCGCCATCCGCCTGATGCTGATGACGGTATTCGAGGACGCCGAGCGGCAGATCGAGTCGCTGGCCGACGGCGCGCAGGATATGGCGCTGCTGTCGGCGACGCTGACGCAGACGGTGGTGCTGGCGATGAGCGGCGATGCCGGCCGGCAGGCCAGCGCCATCCCGCGCCGGGCCGATTCGCGCATGAAGGTCGTGCGCCGGGCGGTCGACTTCATGCGCGCCCATCTGCAGGACGACATCGGCGTGCCCGAGATCTGCACCGCCGCCTGCGCCAGCCGGCGCAGCCTGCAGTACTGCTTCGAGGAATTCCTGCACACCACGCCGCAGGCCTACCTGCGCGCGCTGCGCCTGAACGAGGCGCGGCGCGCGCTCAAGGCCCGTGCCGGCCAGCCCATCACCGAACTGGCCAGCGAACTGGGCTTTGCCAGCGCCAGCCACTTCACGCGGCACTACAAGCTGATGTTCGACGAACTGCCGTCGGCGACGCTCAAGGCCTACGGCCTCAACGGCAGCGGCGGACACGGTCTTTGAGCAACACCCCCGGAGACCTCGATGAGCACCGACCCCCGCGCCCCCATCGGCGGCCTGTCGCATGTGCGCGGCCGCAGCGACGAGCCGCTGTCCGAGGCCACCGTCTTCGATCTGCTGGCCGCCACCGCGGCGCGCTGGCCCGACCGCGACGCCGCCGTCTTCGTCGAGCAGGGCCACCGCTTCACCTGGGCGCAGCTGCTGGCGGCGGTGGAAGCGGCTGCCGCCGGCCTGCAGGCGCTGGGCGTCGATCAGGGCGACCGCGTCGGCATCTGGTCGCCCAACCGCAGCGAATGGCTGCTGACGCAATTCGCCACCGCGCGCATCGGCGCCATCCTCGTCAACATCAACCCCGCCTACCGGTTGCACGAACTGGCCTACGCGCTCGACAAGGCGGGCGTGGGCGTGCTCGTCACCGCCGCCGCCTTCAAGTCCAGCAACTACCTCGGGCTGCTGCAGAACCTGGGCGTGGACGCCAGCGGCCGCAGTGCGCGGCTGCCCCGGCTGCGCCAGGTGGTGCGGCTGGGCGAGGAAACCACCGCCGGCATGATGAACTGGTCGCAGCTGCTGGCGCTGGGCGCCGGCCGCGTGGCCGCACTGCCGCCGCCGACCGCCTTCGATGCCTTCGATGCCATCAACATCCAGTTCACCAGCGGCACCACCGGCGCGCCCAAGGGTGCCACGCTGACGCACCACAACATCGTCAACAACGCCATCGCGGTGGCGCGCTGCATGCGCTTCACCGAGGCCGATGCGCTGTGCATCCCGGTGCCGCTCTACCACTGCTTCGGCATGGTGCTGTCGGTGCTGGCCTGCGTGAGCGCGGGCGCCAGAATGGTCTTCCCGGCGAGGGCTTCGACCCCGCGGCCACGCTCGCGGCGGTGCAGGCCGAACGCTGCAGCGCGCTGCACGGCGTGCCGACGATGTTCATCGCCGAGCTCGACCACCCCGATTTCGCGCGCTTCGACCTGTCCACGCTGCGCACCGGCATCATGGCCGGCGCGCCCTGCCCGATCGAGGTCATGCGCCGCGTGCAGCGCGACATGCACATGACCGAGGTCACCATCGCCTACGGCATGACCGAGACCAGCCCGGTGAGCTTCCAGAGCGCCACCGATGACCCGGTCGACAAGCGCGTGGCCACGGTGGGCCGCATCCTGCCGCATCTGGAGGTGAAGATCGTCGACTTCGAAGGTCGCACGCTGCCGGTGGGCGTCAAGGGCGAGCTGTGCACGCGCGGCTACAGCGTGATGCAGGGCTACTGGGACGACCCCGAGCGCACCGCCGATGCCGTGCGCGACGGCTGGATGCACACCGGCGACCTGGCCACGCTGGACGAACAGGGTTACTGCAACATCGTCGGCCGCGTGAAGGACATGATCATCCGCGGCGGCGAGAACGTCTACCCGCGCGAGGTGGAGGAATTCCTCTTCACCCACCCGAAGGTGGCGGCGGTGCAGGTCTTCGGCGTGCCCGATGCGCGATATGGCGAGGAACTGTGCGCCTGGATCATCACCAGGTCGGGCGAGAGCTGCACCGAGGACGAGATCCGCGCCTTCTGCCGCGACCAGATCGCGCACTACAAGCTGCCGCGCTACATCCGCTTCGTGCACGAATTGCCGGTCACGGTGACCGGCAAGCCGCAGAAATTCCTCATGCGCGACGCCATGATGCGCGAGCTGGGTCTGAGCGTGCAGGCCACGGCCTGAGGGTTCGCCACGGCATGATCGGGCCGGGCCGCCGTCGCCCCCTGCGCCGCCGCCGGCTGCTCGGCTCGGCGCTGGCGCTGGCCGGCGTGGCCGGACTGGGCTTGGCCCGCGGCGGGCACGAACAGGCCCGCCCCGACGCCGCGCGCGCCCTGCGCCCGCCGGGCGCCGTGCCCGAGGGCCGATTCGACGCCGCCTGCGTGCGCTGCGGGGCTGTGCGTGCAGGCCTGCCCTTCGGCAGCCTGCGCCTGGCCGGCGACGGGGCGCCGGTGGCCATCGGCACGCCCTTCTTCTTCGTGCCGCGCGAGACGCCTTGCGCGATGTGTGCCGATCTGCCCTGCCAGCGCGCCTGCCCGACCGCTGCCCTGGGCAGCCCGGCGCTGCGCATCACCGACGCACGCATGGGACTGGCCGGCCTGAGCCGGCCCGCGGCCTGCTACAGCTACATCGGCGCTGCCGCGTGCAACAGCTGCTTCAAGGCCTGCCCGCTGCGCGGCCGCGCGATCACCATGAAGCGCGGGCTCACCGCCCGCCGGCGGCCAGCTGACGCCCACCGTCGACGCCGCGGTCTGCACCGGCTGCGGCCTGTGCGAGAAGGCCTGCATCGCGTCGCAACCGGCGATCACCGTGGCCACGCGGCGGCTGCCGGCCGGCACGGCATGACGCCGCGCTGGCTGATCGCCCGCCGCGGCGTGCAGCTGACGCTGCTGGCCGCCTTTGCCGGTGCGCCCTGGTGGGGCGCCCCGCTGGTGCAGGGCACGCTGGCCAGCAGCCGCTGGTTCGGCGCGCTGACCTTGAGCGACCCGCTGGTCGTGCTGCAGGCGGCGCTGGCCGGCCATGCCGCGGCGGCGCCGGCCCTGCTGGGTGCGGCCGCCGTCGCGGCGCTGGCTGCCGTGCTGGCCGGGCGGCTGTACTGCGGCTGGGTGTGTCCGGTCAACCTGATCACCGACGCGGTGGGGGCGTTGCGCCGCGCCATCGGCTGGCATGGCGCACTGTTTCCGCGGGCCGACCGCCGGCTGCGCCGGGTCGTGCTGGCCGGCGTGCTGCTGGCCAGCGCGCTCACCGGCAGCGTGGCCTGGGAGCTGCTGAATCCGATCAGCCATGTCGTGCGCGCGCTGGCCTTCGGGCTGTGGGGCGCGGGCGCGGTGGCGCTGCCCGCGGTGGCGGCCTGCGACCTGCTGCTGCTGCGGCGCGGCTGGTGTGGCCACCTGTGCCCGGTGGGTGCCTTCTACGGCCTGCTGGGCCGTTTCGGCCGCACCGTGCAGGCACGCCGGCCCGAGGCCTGCACCCATTGCGGCGACTGCTTCCAGACCTGCCCCGAGCCGCAGGTGATCGCGCCGGTGCTGCAGCGGCAGGCCATCGGCACCGTCATCGCCGACGTCGACTGCCTGCGCTGCGGGCGCTGCCTGGACCGCTGCGCCGAGAATGTCTTCGCCTGGCGGCTGGGTGCCCCGGACCGGGCGCGAACCTGATGCTTCCCGGCGGTGGCCTGATCACGCCGGGTCGTCGATCGCCAGCGCCGCGCCGCCGAGCGCGGCCAGGGTGTCGGTGATGAGCACCGTCGGTACCGTGGCCAGGTAGTCGCGAAAGCGGCCCTTGGCCTCGAAGCGGTCGCGAAAGGCGCGGGCGGCAAAGTGCGCTCCCAGGCGCGGCACCACACCGCCGCCGATGAAGACGCCACCACGCGCGCCCAGCGTCAGTGCCACATTGCCGGCAAAGGCGCCGAGCAGGCGGGCGAAGAGGTCCAGCGTATCGGCGGCAAGCGCATCGCCGCCGGCCAGCGCCGCGGCGACGATGGCCTCGGGCGTCGGATCGGCCCGCGGCGTACGTCCCTGCACCGCCGCCAGCGCCGCCTGCAGCAGCGGCAGCCCCGGGCCGGCCAGCAGGCGTTCGGCGGAGACATGGCCGTGATCGCGGCGCACGACGTCGATCACCTCGGTCTCCAGGGCATCGGTCGCTGCCAGCGTGACATGCCCGCCTTCGCCGGGGATCGCCTGCCAGCCCACGCGCGTGCGCAGCACGGCACCCACGCCAAGCCCCGTGCCCGGCCCCAGCACCGCCATCAGCGTGCCGACCGGCGCATCGGCGCACGCAACCAGCGCAGGCCCGCCCAGCGGGGGCGCCATTGCGACGGCGCCAGCCCCGGCAGCGACAGCGCCAGCGCCTCGAAATCATTGACGATGGCGAGCGCATCCAGCGCCAGCGCCTGCCGCACCGCTTCGCGCGAGAACGACCAGGGGCTGTTGGTGAATTCGATGCGGTCGCCCGCCACCGCCGTCGCCACCGCGAAGGCGGCGCGTCGCGGGGCATGCCAGCCGGTGCCGGCTGCTGCCTGCAGACCGCTCAGGTAGGCCCGCGCCGCCTCCGCCGGGCCGACATGGGACGCCACCGGCAGGGTTTGCACATGGGTGGGGCCGTCACCCGGCGCATTCACCCAGGCAAAACGGGCGTTGGTGCCGCCGATGTCGGCCACCAGGCGCGGGTGGCTGGCGGTGACAGCGGTGGTCCTGGGCGGAACATGCGGGACAGCAGGCATCGGTGACGGGCCTCACGGAGGCCCGCAACGGTAGCAAGCCATCGGCGCCCCGCCAAGGCACCGCCGCACGGCGCGCTTCAGGCTGCGAGCGGCGTGAAGTCGTAGCCGTTGCCGCGCACGGCCAGGCGGCCGATGGAACTGCCCGGCAGGTGGTAGCCGGCCAGCAGCATGTTCTCGCGGATCACCCGGTCGGCCAGGCGGCGGCGCGTCTGGCGCGCGGCCTCGGCGTCCATGTCGAACTGCACCGCCCAGTCGGGGTTGCGCACGAACAGGGCCGCGATATTGGCGGCGTCGGCCCAGTACATCAGCTTCTGGCCACCGCCGTCGATGGTGAAGCGGCATGGCCCGGCGACTGGCCGAAGGCCGGCAGCGACCGCACGCCGGGCAGCACCTCGGCGCCCGGTTCGAAGCGCACCCGTTGCTGCGCGATGGGGCCGAAGACGCGGCGCGCGGCGTTGAAGACGCCCTTTATCGCATCGGTGCAGCCGTCATGCGCTGGTCGTCCATCCACCAGGCCCATTCGGGCGTGGGCACGTAGATCCTGGCCCTTGGAAAGACCAGCGCGCCGGCCTTGTTGCGCAGGCCGTTGATGTGGTCGCCGTGGCAATGCGAGATCACCACCGCGGTGATCGCATCGGGGGCGATGCCGGCACGGCCCAGGTTCTCGAGCAGCTTGCCGTTGGTGGGCGCGCCGATTCGCCGTTGCCGGTGTCGAACAGCACGCGCTGTCCGCCCACGTCGGCCACCACCGGCATAGGGCACCGTCAGCTGGTCGGTGGGCAGGCCGGCGTCCTTCAGCGCCTGCTGCACCGCGGCCAGCGGCGCATTGCGCACGAAGCCCTCGGCCAGCGGGCGCTGGATGATGCCGTCGGACACCGTGGTCGCCGTCATCGACCCGAGCTGCACGCGCAGCACGCCAGCCGCGGGGGCGGCCACGCGCGGGGCCTTAGCGTCGCGGCGGCAGCCCCGCCGTCCAGGCCGGCAAGGTATAGCCGCTCAGCAGCACCGCCACGCGCAGCAGCCCGGCCGTGCCGGCCCCGGCCAGCAGCACGGCCTCTTCCGGCCAGCCCAGCATGCGTGCCCCCACCACCACCCAGCCGCCGGCGAAGGCGCACAGCGCATAGGGGCGGTGGTCGCCGAAGGCGCTGGGAATCTCGTTGCAGACGATGTCGCGCAGCACGCCGCCGAAAACCGCCGTCACCACGCCCATCAGCACGGCGACGATGGCCGGCATCTGCATCGCCAGCGCAACCTGCGTGCCGCCGGCGGCAAACAGGCCCAGGCCGAGGGCATCGGGCCACTGCATGGCGCGTTCGGTGGGTTCGATGTGGCGCGCGCGCATGAACAGCATCGCCGCCGCACACAGGGCCAGCAGCGCCCACAGCCAGTGCGCATGCTGCACCCAGAAGAACGGTCGTCGATCGAGCAGCACGTCGCGCAGCGTGCCGCCGCCGAAAGCCGTGAGCCCGGCGACGACGGCCACGCCCACCGCATCCAGCCGCTTGCGCGCGGCCTCGATCAGCCCCGACAGCGCAAAGGCGACGATGGCCACCGCCTCGATGGCCACCTGCGCCTGCGACAGGCTCCAATCGCCGACGCCGGGCATGTCAGGCCGCCCGGCCGTTCCGGAAGGGACTGACAGCCCCCTCGGGGGGGTCGAGCCGGCGCCGAGCGAGCGCCTGCGCGCTCGCGAGTGGCTGGCGAGGCCCTGCGGCCTGCAAGCCGAAGGGCAGCGAACGGAAGTGAGCGTGGGGCTTCATATCAGGCGGGTGCGGTGAAGCCGGCGCCCGCGTGCGAGCGCTTCGTCGCAGAAGGGCTTGTTGGCCGAGTGGCCGCAGCGGCACAGCGTGGGGCCGACGCAGCGGGTGACGGGCCGGCCCGGGTCCGACACGATCTGCACCGCGCCATGCAGCACCAGCGGCCCGTCGGCGATGGGCTGCACACGGGTGCGGCCGGGCAGCCCCTCGGCCTGCGGCTCGTCGATCGGCGGCACCTCGCCGTCGGCGACAAAACCGGCGTCGAAATGGCTGTCGTCGCACCAGGGCTTGCGCTGCGAGCGGCCGCAGCGGCACAGCCTTGCGCTGGTGGCCGGGGTGCCGGCGATCATCAAGGCCCCGCTGAGTTCCAGCGGTCCGTCCTGGCACGCGCACGACGCAGGGCGCGGGCGCCGGCAGCGGTGCCGGCGTCACCACCGAGGCCGAGACCGCCGGCAGCAGCAGCCGCTGGCTGTCCCAGGGCGGGCACCAGTAGAAGGTGCCGGTCTCGGCCTGGCTGTGGCCGAGCAGCGCGTCCTGCAGGCCGTCGTCCAGGCCCATCATGCGTTCGAGCTGGCGCTGCGCGGTGTCGAGCGCGGCGACGAAGGCGACAAACAGCAGCCCGTGCCGGCGGCCGTCGCCCCAGGGCATCGAGCGCCGCAGCATGAAGGCCGGCGGGTCGAAGTCCTCCTGCGCGGTGCGCTTGACGTGCGCGCTCTCGGGCGCCTCGGCGATCTCCTCGTCGTCGGCCAGGCGGCGGCCGATGACGTGGTCGCGCGCCGGCGCCGGCAGCGCCGCCATGCGGTCGCGAAAATGCAGCCAGCGCTGCCCCAGCCCGACGCTGCCGCCGGCGCCGTCGCCATCGGCCGCCAGCGCCGCCGCCGCCCAGGCCTCGTCGCCGGTCGGGTTCTCGATGCCGTCCCTGTAGCCGGTGAGGTCGTGGCCCTGGCGGTAGCTGAACAGCGGCAGCGCCTCCACCAGTTCGGCATGCGCGTCCAGCGCGTGGATCAGCGCATCGGCCTTGTCGAAGGCCTGGCTGGCGTCGTGCGCCGGCACCAGCGCCAGACATCGAGCTGCGTCGCCGGCATCGTGAAGCGGCCGCGCTGCAGGCGTTCGAAGGCCGCAGCCCCGGCAGGTCGGCGCCCACCGCCGCGGCCAGCGGCGCGCCGATGCCGATCACCGCGCCCGGCTGGTGCAGCGCCTGCAGCGCGCGCCACAGCGCGACCGGGTCGCCGCGCTGGCGCCATTGCAGGGACACCGCGGCCGCCGGTTCGGCGCCGAGGGCGGGTTGCTTGCGGGAAACAGGATCGGACATCTACGGGGCTCCGGGGCTGGCGGAGCCGGGCTGCTGGCCGCCACCGCCAGCAGCCCCGCTCTCGCCCAGTCCAACTGGCCCGAGAAGCCGCTGAAGGTGGTGCTGCCCTTCCCGCCGGGCGGCCCCAGCGACATGGTGATGCGGCTGGCGGCCGAGAAGATGCAGGCCACGCTGGAAGCAGCCGGTGGTGATCGAGAACCGCCCGGTGCCGGCGGCAACCTGGGTGCGGCCGAAGTCGCCCGCGCGCCGAAGGACGGCCATACATGGCTGTTCGGCACCGATACGCTGCTCAGCGTCAACCCGCATGTCTACAAGCAGCCCGGCTTCAAGCCCGAGGACCTGCAGCCGGTGGCCATCGCCAGCAGCTTCAGCCAGACGCTGGTCTGCAACCCGGCGCTGGGCGTGAAGACGGTGGCCGAGCTGGTGGCCAAGGCGAAGGCCGGCAAACTCAGCTATGCCTCCGGGCGGCGCCGGCGTGCCGGGCCACCTGTCGATGGAACTGCTGCAGTCGATGGCCGGCTTCGAGATGACGCATGTGCCCTACAAGGGCCCGGCGCCGGCGACGCAGGACGTGCTCGGCGGCCAGGTGCCCTGCGGCCTGCTGGCCGGGCCCACGGTGCTGCCGCATGTGCGCGCCGGCAAGCTGGTGGCGCTGGCGGTGTCGGGCGGCAGCCGCTCGCCCACGCTGCCCGAGGTGCCGACCATCGCCGAGGCCGGCGTCGCCGGCTACCGGGCCGATTTCACGCTGGTGATGTATGCGCCGCGCGGCGTGCCCGAGCCCATCGTCACGCGCTTTCGCCAGGCCTTCGTCGATGCGCTGAAGCTGCCCGAGGTGACCGAGCGCCTGAAGGCCAGCGACCAGGTGGTGGTCGGCAGCACGCCGGCGCAGGCCGCCGCCACGCTGGCCGCCGACGCGGCCAAATGGGGCGCGGTGGCGCGCCGCATCGGGCTCGGGCTGGATTGATGCACGCCTGCGCCGCTGCGCTGCTGGCCCTGCTGCCACTGCTGGCGGCAGCCGGCCCCTGGCGCGCGCACGAGGGCAACAGCCCCGGCTGGCGCCACCTGACGCCGGCCGAGCGCGTCGAGCACCAGCGCCGGCTGCGCGGCTTCACCACGCTGGCCGAGTGCAAGGCCTACCTGGCGCAGCACCATGCCCTGATCGCCGAACGCGCCCGCCGCGCCGGTGACCCCTGGACGCCGCGCAGCCCCGACACCTGCGACCGCCTGCAGCAGGAGGGCCGGCTGCGGTGATGCTGGCGCCGCGTGTCCGCGTGCCGCTGCTGGTCATCGCGCTGGTGGCCGGCGTACTGGCTGGGCCTGGCCGGCCGAGCTGCCGCCATGGCGCAGCATCGGCCTGGTCAGCGGCTGGGCCGGCACGGCGCTGATCGTCGCCAGCACCGCCTTGATCGTGCGCGAGGCGCGGCTGGCGCGGCACCTGGGCGGCATCGAAGCCATGCTGCGGGGCCACCATGTCAGCGGCACGCTGGGTTATGCACTGCTGCTGCTGCACCCGCTGGCGCTGGCCGTTGACGAGGCGCTGCAGGACGGCGGCGGTGGCTGGGCGGTGCTCGACCCACATGGCCAGGGCAGCGCCGTGCAGCTGGGCTGGCTCGGCCTGCTGCTGCTGATGGCGGGGCTGGGCAGCACCTTCAGCCTGCACCTGCGCTGGCGCCGCTGGCGCGCCTGGCACCACCTGCTGGGCGCCGGCGTCGTGCTGGGGCTGGTGCATGTGGAACGGCTGCTCGGCGACCCCGGCCTGCTGTGGCTGCTGGCCGCCGTCGCCACGCTGGCGCTGGCCCTGCGCTATCTGGCGCTCGACCGCGGCCTGATGGCGCTGCCCTTTCGCGTGGCCGCGGTCCGGCATGCCGCGCCGCAGGTGGTCGAGGCCACGCTCGAGCCGCTGGCCAGCGCGCTGCCGTTGCAGCCGGGCCAGTTCGTGCTGCTGGCCTTCGGCGACGGACCGGGCTTCCGCGGCTGCGGCAGATTCCACCCCTTCACGGTCAGCGACATCGATGCCCGCGGCCGGCTGCGCGTGGCCATCAAGGCACTCGGGCCGTGCAGCACGCAGGCGCAGGCGTTGAAACCCGGCACCACGGTGCGGCTGCAGGGCCCGTTCGGCACCTTCCTGCAGGACGAGGTCGACCGGCCCGATGGGCATCGAGGCCCGTGGCTGTGGGTGGCCGGCGGCATCGGCATCACGCCCTTCATCGCCGTGCTGCGCCACGCGGTGCCGACGCGGCCGCTGACGCTGGTCTACCTCGTGGCCGACCCGGCGCCCGCGGCCTTTGCCGACGAGCTGCGGCAGATCGCCGACCGCCACCCGCAGCTGAGCCTGCGGATGCAGGGCAGCCGCGACGCCGCCGCCGACCTGCCGCCGCTGCTCGACCGCGTCCCGGACCTGGCGCGCTGCCAGGTGCGCGCCTGCGGCCCGGCGCCGCTGGTGCAGGCGCTGCGCGATGCGCTCGCCGCCCGCGGCCTGCCGGCCGACGCCGTGCAGGCCGAGCGCTTCGACTTCCGCTGACCGGTTTACCGCGATGAAGGCGCTGTTCCTGCTGGCCACCGCGCTGTTCTGGCTGGCCGTGGCCGCCTTCGGATGGTTCGACCGCCCCCCGGCGGCCGCTCCCGCTGTGCAGCCGCCCTCCGCGGCACCCAGTGCCGCATCGGCACGGCCCGAGCGCCGCTATACCCTGGCCGAGGTGGCGCGCCATGCCACGCCGGCCGACTGCTGGATGGCCATCGACGGCGGCGTCTACGACTTCAGCGCCTACCTGCCGCAACACCCTAGCGATCCGGCGCTGATCGAGCCCTGGTGTGGCCGCGAGGCCAGCGAGGCCTACCGCACCAAGACGCGCGGCCGCCCGCACTCGCAGCGCGCCACGGCGATGATGGCCGGCTACCGCATGGGTACGCTGGACTGACCTGGCGTGGACATGCGCCCCAGGATCTGCTGCGCCAGCGCCGGATGGCGGGTTCCTCGCACTGCGCGTGGCCACGGCAGTGCACGACCCAGTGCTGGATCTCGGCCGCGTCGATGTCCACGGCCAGACCCTTGGCCACCTTCTTCAGCCAGGCTCGAGGCGCTTCCAGCGGCTTTTCAGGTCGCGGCGCTCGTCAGTGAACCGCCTGACGATGGCCGTCCTGCGGTCGCGCGCCTCGCCCGCGCGGGCCGCCGGGCCAGCAGCGCCGGCCGTTCGCCCAGCAGCCCGAGCTTGCCCAGCATGCCGACAGGGCAGTTGGGACGTGGATCTCGATGGGCGCCTGCTGGTGGACCTTCAGGCCGACCCGCGCGCCGAGGTCGACGTCCACCGCGTCGAGCGGCCTGGTGGTCAGCGACGGCGCCACCCCGGACAGCGGCCTCACCGTCGGGGCTGCACGCTGGGTCTTGCGCCAGTCGTTGGAGATCGGGCGCGGGAACGAGCGCACCTGCTTGCCGGCCAGGTCCTTGCTGGACGCCACCGGCTGCAGCGACAGCACGTGGCGCATGCCGGCGCAGGCATCGCCCAGGCCGGCCGCCCGAAGCCTTGCCCGGCGCACTGGCAAGACGCGCGCACCACCGCTCGACGGCGGCCCCGTCGGCGCCGAACTGCGCGCGCAGCGCCATCGGCATGCGGCGGTTGGTGACCGGGTGGACGTCGCAACCGACGCTGGCCGCCGGTGCCGGCAGCAGGCCCTCGAGGTGGGGCGCGAGGCGCAGGCGGTGCGAGCCGCCGCTGCGCAAGAAGCCTTACGGCTTCATCCGCATCACGCCGCCGCGCCGACATGCAGCACGATGCTGCCCCCTGGCCGTTGACCGTCAGTTCAGGCGCACCGCGGCGGATGACCTGGCCCGGCATCGGCACGATCTCGGACACCACCGACGACTGCTCGACGTCCTTGCCCAGGTCAGGGGCGGCCCTTGTCGCGCGCCACCAGCTGCAGGTCGCGGCGCGTCGTGTCCAGACCACAGGCATAACCGTAGATCAGCGCGGCGGCATCGGTTTCGGCGACACGAAAGCCCGGCCTGCCGATGGCCAGCACCAGCTCCATCTCGTAGTGGTAGTTCTGCGTCTGCGGCGGTAGGCGACGGTGGCGCCCGATTCCACCAGCGTACCCGGCGCCTTGGTGAAGTAGAACGGCACCTCGACGCGCTTGTCGACAGGGCGGCCCATTTTCGACGGCATGCGCGTGGTAGTTGCGGCCGACGAAGAACAGGCGGTTGATCGGCAGCCGTTCGGTCCTGCCACGCACCGGCAGCGAATGGACAGGCGGCGGGTTCAGAGGTAAGTCGTTGTCATGGTCGCGTCTTCGATGGCAGGCGTTCAGCCGCGGTTTTTCGTAGACGCCCAGCTTGCGGTGCAGCGGCGATTCGTCGGCGATGAAGATGAAGGCCGGCTGGTCGGCCAGGCGGTTTGCTCAGCGTCACCGCGGTATAGCCCGGTGCGCAGCAGGTGTCGGCCTCGCCGAGCGCGAAGCGCTGGTCGCCGATCTGCACGTCGGCCCCGCCTTCGATGAGGTGGAAGACCATCGCCGGTGAGCGCGCCGGCAGCCGCAGGCTCTGGCCCGGGCGCAGCATCTGCGCATAGAAGCCGAGGATGTTCTGCGCGTCGCCGCCGGTCTCGGGGTTGGTGTAGGCGATCTGCACGCTGGGCAGGTCGGGCTGGTTGCCGGCCAGCGCCAGCAGCGCCGCACGCGCCTCGACCCACGGGTAGCGCAGCATCGGGTAGGGCTTGCCGGCACGCTCGAAATTCAACGTCGGCACCATGCCGCCGCGGGCATAGACGGCATCGCCGCGATCGGGCTTGACCGTCTGGCGCTGACCGTCGATGTGGTAGCTGGCCTCCATGTAATAGACCAGCGGCAGGTCGAGCACGTCGAGCCACACCACCGGCTGGTCGCCGTCGTGGCCGTGTTCGTGCCGCACTGGCCGGTGGGCGTGAGGATGAGGTCGCCGCGCTGCATCACGCACTTCTCGCCGCCCGCCACCGTGGTGTAGGCGCTTTCGCCCTCGACGATCAGCCGCACGGCATTCGGCGTGTGGCGATGCGCCGGCGCCCATTCACCCGGCAGCAGCAGCTGCATGCCGAGGTACATGGCGGCGCTGGCCTGCATATTTTCCAGCCCGTGGCCGGGGTTGGCCAGCACCAGCACGCGGCGTTCGGCCTTTTCGATCGGCGTCAGCTCGCCGGCCTGCAGCAGCAGCCTGATCGACGAATAGGCCCAGAAGGTCGGCCGCGTCTTGCGCGCAGGCACCTGCGGCGGCAGCACCGCGCGCAGGTTGGGCCACAACGGCACCAGGCAACGCTGCGTCAGCGCCTCGCGGTACGCCACGGGCAGGTCTTCGAGTCGTCGAGTTCGTTCGACAGGTCTCCGGTGTTCATCAGGCGGACGCCGCGGAAGCGGCGTTGCCGGGCCGCTGGCGCTGCCCCGTCGGGGGAAGGGGCCGCGGGCCGCTTCGAGGTCGGTCAGGCCAGGCGGTTCTCGACCTTCCAGCCGTACAGCCATTCCATCGCGTCGTAGAAACGCTCGGGCGTGCGGCCCTGCCACGAGGTCGTTGCGCACCAGCCGCTCGACGCCCTTGGCGTGGAAGATGCGCCCCATCTCGCGCGCCGACAGCACGATGCGCGCGGTGCGCGCGACGCGCGAACGCTGGTGGAAGCTCGAAGGCCTTGTCGAAGCGGTGGCCACCGGCAGCGGCGGTGGCGCGCAGCGCCTCGCCCAGCGTCACCGCGTCTTCCAGTGCCATGCAGGCACCCTGCGCCAGGTATTGCAGCGTCGGGTGCGCGGCGTCGCCGAGCAGCGTGGCGCGGCCGAAGGTCCACTGCCCGATGGGCTCGCGGTCGGCGGTGGCCCAGCGCTTCCAGTCGCGGGGCAGGTCGATCAGCTTGCGCGCGCGCGGGCAGATGCCTTCGAAGTAGCTCTGCACCTCTTCGCGGCTGCCTTCGCGCACGCTCCATTCTTCCTGGTCGCGGCTGTGGAAGGTGACGACCACGTTGTACTGCTCGCCGCCGCGCAACGGGTAGTGCACCAGGTGGCAGTTCGGGCCGACCCAGATGCTGGCCGCGTTCCACTGCAGGTCGAGCGGGAAGTCCTTCTTGTCGACCACCGCGCGGTAGACGACATGGCCGGAGACACGCGCGTCGTCGCCCACATACTGCCGGCGCACGGCCGACTTGACGCCGTCGGCACCGATCAGCGCGATGCCGCGGTGGGTGTGGCCCTGCGCGTCGTGCACGGTGACACCGTTTTCGTCCTGCTCGACGCGCTGCACCGTGGTCGAGGTGGCGACCTCGATCGTGCCGGCCTCCCGCGCGCCTTCGAGCAGCGACAGGTGCACGTCGGCGCGGTGGATCACGGCGTAGGGATTGCCGAAGCGGGCGCGGAAAGCTTCGCCGGTGGGGATGCGGCCGACCAGCGTCTCGTCGAGCGCGTCGTGCATCACCATCTCGTCGGTATAGACGGCGCGCGCGCGCGCCTTCGGGCCGATGCCCAGCGCGTCGAAGGCGGCGAAGGCGTTGGGGCCGAGCTGGATGCCGGCGCCGATCTCACCGAGCTGCGGCGCCTGTTCCAGCACCTTGACGCGCAGACCCCGGCGCGTCAGCGCCAGCGCCGCGGCCAGGCCGCCGATGCCGCCGCCGGATACCAGCACGGGCAGCGATGGGTTGGTGTCGGACATGCGCGTGCTTCCTTGAATCAGCAACTCAACAATCAGTATACTGACGATAAGTGTAGTGATAGCATCACGGGGAAGAATCCGGAAAAACCCGCGGCGGAAATCCGAGCATGGTCAGAAAAGACGGAACCGCCTCGGCGGTCGATCTGGAATCGCTGCCCGGGTACCACGTCCGCCGCCTGCAGCAGATTGCCGTGGCGGTCTTTCTGCAGGAGACCGATGCCCTTGGCGTGACACCGGTGCAGTACGGCGCGCTGCAGGCCGTCGCCAACGGGCCGGGCATCGACCAGCGCACCCTGGCGCGCACGATCGGCCTGGACACCTCGACGATCGCCGGCGTCATCGACCGGCTGCAGGCGCGCGGCCTGATGCAGCGCAGTGCCTCGCCGGCGGACCGCCGCGTGCGGCGGCTGTCGCTGACCCCTGAAGGCCATGCGCTGCTGCAGGCCTCGCAGCCTCGCGTGCTGAGCGCCCAGCAGCGTCTGCTCGAACCGCTGTCGCCCGCCGAGCGCCACGAATTCATGCGCATGCTGCGCGTGCTGGTGACGGCAAACAACGACCTCAGCCGGGCACCGAGCGAAGCCTGACGGCTGGCGCCGGCGGCCCGCGCCCGGCCGTCGACGCCGCGGGCAAGCTGCGGAACTGTGCCCGCTTCGCGCCGATGTTCGGCGCACCGCGAGCCGGCCACGCTGCCGATACTGCAGGCATCCACCCGCGCCCGCCGCCCCGCCCATGGAAGCCCGCACCCTGATTGCCGACCGCGGCGAATTCGTCGACGCCCTGCAGTTGCTGCGCAAAGGCCATGTGCTGGTGCGCGTGAGCGACCAGGCCGGTGGCTGTGTGCTCGACGGCGGCACCCTCTATCGCTCGTACGAGCCGCTCAAGCAGTTCGGCCTGATCGACGAATTTCACAACCCGGACGGCTTTCCGAGCGCCAGCTACTACCGCCTGACGCCGCGCGGCCGCGAGTTTGCCGAGCGCGCCTGCACCGAGTGGCGCCGCCGCCCGGTGTGGAAGCGGCTGGCCGTCCGCCTCACCGGCTGATCAGAAGCTCGACCCCGGCTGGCGCAGGAAGGCCGCTTCCTCGGCGCTGCTGGCGCGGCCGAGGATGGCATTGCGGTGCGGAAAGCGCCCGAAGCGCTCGATCACCACCTGGTGTCGGCGCGCCCATTCGAGCGCGTCGGCCCGCTCCGGGTGCTCGGCCGCCAGCAGGCCGAACAGCCGCATCGATTCCTGCTGCGCCGCGCGGTCCTCGGCGTGTTCGAAGGGCAGGTAGACAAACCAGCGCTGCAGCGGCGTCAGGCGGCGGTCCTGCCCGCCGGCCACCAGTTCCTGCGCGGCGGCCAGCGCCAGGGCGTCGCCGGCAAAGGCGGCCGGCGTGTCGCGAAAGACATTGCGCGTGAACTGGTCGAGCACCACGATGCGGGCCAGCGCCGGCTGCGGCGAGTGTGCCCAGTCGTCGATGCCGCGCTGCAGCGCCTGCTCGATCAGCGGGCCGAACCGCTCGCGCACGGCGGCATCGAAGGCCGGGTCCTTGCGGAACCATTCGGCGCGCGGCCGATCGCCCGCACCGAACCAGAAGTCGAGGATGTCCTGGGCGGCCGGCGGCATTGGCGGGTTCATGCCACCGATTGTGGCGCCGCCCCCGCCCGCACGGCAGCACGCCCCGCCGGCGGCGCCTGTCGCAGGTTCTGCAGACCCGCGCTGACGTGCAGGCGGCCTTCGGCATCGACCAGCACGGCGTCGACGGCAGCCTGGGCGGCTGCCAGCTTCAGCGCCCCCTCGACACCCAGCACCAGGGCCGCCTTCGCCAGCGCATGGGCGGTGATGCCCTCGGACGCGACCACGGTCGCGCTGCGCAGGCCCGCGGGCGGACGGCCGCTGCGCGGGTCGAGCACCGGTGCCCGCAGGCGGTGCTCGCGCCGGTGGCCGACCGCGGTCGACACCGCCAGATCCTGCAGCGGCAGCAGGGCCAGCACCCGATCGGCGTCGTCGGGATCGCGCAGCGTGATCGTCCACGGGCCGCCGCGGCGGTCACCGAGCAGCCGCGTATCGCCGCCCGCGCCGACGAGGGCGTGCTGGATGCCCTGGCGCCGCAGCAGCGCCACGCAGCGGTCGATCGCATAGGCGGTGGCAAAGCCCGTCAGGTCCAGCCGCACGCCGGCGCGCGCCAGCCGCACGCTGCGGGTGGCCGGGTCGAGCAGCAGGTGCCGCCAGCCCACGGCCTGCAATGCGCGCAGGCCAGGCTCGTCGGCAGGGTCGCCGCCGGGCGGCTCGGCGGCCAGCGTGAGCGCGCCGCAGGTGGGGTCGAAGGCGCCGTCGCTGCCGCGCGCGAAGGCATGCGCCCGCACCAGCAGCTGGAAGAGTTCGTCCGACACCGGCACCGGCCGCGCCGTGGCCGCGGCATTGAGCATGGCCAGCTCCGAGGCCGGCCGCTGCGGGTCGCAGACGCGCGCGATGCGCTGCATCTCCGCCATCACCGCCGCCATCGCGGCAGCGCCGCGCGAGCGATCGTCGGCCCACACCTGCACCGTCACGCTGCGGCCCGTGACCAGCTGCGCGCGCTGCATCCAGCCGCCCTGCGCATACACCGAGGCCAGCGCGCCCGAAGTCGAGGCACTCATCGTTGGTTCACTCCTGCTTCACGTCGTCGGGCTGCCATGGTCGGCACGCGGGCGGCCGGCGTCCAGCGATCGTGACCGGCGCGGCAGCACCTTACATCCCGTGGCGCATCCGGCAATGTCCGCGCGTAACGATCTGCTGCCGAACAAGCTTCGGTGGCGGCACCCCGTTCCCGTTGAAAGTTCGGCACGCGCAGCGCCACACTGCACGCCCATGACGACCTTCACCACCCCGCTGCAGCGCTCGCCGGCGCGCGCCGCCATCCGCGCCCTCACGCGCATGCCCGAACCCGATGTGCTGCCGACCCTGCTGGCGCAGGCCACGCTGGCCCCGGCGCAGGCCGCCGCCGCGCAGGCGCTGGCGCTGCGCATCGCGCGCGGCGTGCGCGCGCGCAGCCGCGACGGCGGCCGCGCCGGGCTGGTGCAGGGGCTGCTGCAGGAATTTGCGCTCAGCTCGACCGAGGGCGTGGCGCTGATGTGCCTGGCCGAGGCGCTGCTGCGCATCCCCGACGCCGCCACGCGCGACGCCCTCATCCGCGACAAGATCGGCGACGGCCACGGCGTGGACTGGCAGCAGCACCTGGGCCGCAGCCCGTCGCTGTTCGTCAACGCTGCCGCCTGGGGCCTGCTGCTGACCGGCAAACTGGTGGCCACGCACAGCGACGCCGGCCTGGGCGCCACGCTGCGGCGCGTGGTGGCGCGCGGCGGCGAGCCGCTGATCCGCAAGGGCGTGGACATGGCGATGCGCCTGATGGGCGAGCAGTTCGTCACCGGCGAGACGATCGTGCAGGCGCTGGCCCATGCCCGCCCGCGCGAGGTCGAGGGCTTTCGCTACAGCTACGACATGCTGGGCGAAGCCGCCCTCACCGCCGACGACGCCGATCGTTACCACGCCGCCTACGCGCAGGCCATCGATGCCATCGGCCAGGCCGCGGCAGAGCAAGCCGCGCAGGCCGAACGCCGCGGCGCCGCCTGGTGCGGCATCGTCGACGGCCCCGGCATCTCGATCAAGCTGTCGGCACTGCATCCGCGCTATGCCCGTGCGCAGGTCGAGCGCGTGATGGCCGAGCTCTATCCGCGGCTGCTGCAGCTGGCGGTGCGGGCCAAGGGCTGCGGCATCGGCCTCAACCTCGACGCCGAGGAATCCGACCGCCTGGACCTGTCGCTCGACCTGCTGGAGCGGCTGTGCGTCGAGCCGGCGCTGGCCGGCTGGAACGGCCTGGGCTTCGTCATCCAGGCCTACCAGAAGCGCTGCCCGGCGGTGGTGGACTTCCTCGTCGAACTGGCGCGCCGCAGCGGCCGCCGGCTGATGGTGCGGCTGGTCAAGGGCGCCTACTGGGACAGCGAGATCAAGCGCGCGCAACTCGACGGCCAGGATGGCTATCCGGTCTATACGCGCAAGCCGTATACCGACGTGGCCTATATCGCCTGCGCAAGCAAGCTGCTGGCCGCGCCCGACGCCGTCTTCCCGCAGTTCGCCACCCACAACGCGCACACGATGGCGGCGGTGCATGCGCTGGCCGACCCGGCGCAGTGGCAGCCGGGGCAGTACGAATTCCAGTGCCTGCACGGCATGGGCGAGCCGCTGTACGAGCAGGTGGTGGGTGATGCGGCCAAGGGTCGCCTGGGCCGGCCCTGCCGCATCTACGCGCCGGTGGGCAGCCACGATACGCTGCTGGCCTACCTGGTGCGCCGGCTGCTGGAAAACGGCGCCAATACCTCGTTCGTCAACCGCATCGCCGACGAAGGCGTGGCGCTGGACGAACTGGTGCAGGACCCGGTGCAGACGGTGCAGGCCCTGGCCGCGCGTGAAGGTACGCTGGGCGCGCCCCATCCGGCGATCGCGCTGCCGATCGCGCTGCAGGGCCCGCTGCGCGTCAATTCACGCGGGCTCGACCTCGCCGACGAGGCCACGCTGCAGGCGCTGGGCGACGCCTTCGATGCCGATGCGCGGCAGCCCTGGCAGGCCGAACCGCTGCTGGCCGATGGCACGAGCGACACACCCTGGCAAGCGGTCACCAACCCGGCCGACCCGACCGACCAGGTGGGCCGGGTGCGCGAGGCAACCTTGGCGGATGTGCAGCAGGCGCTGGCTGCGGCCACCATCGCCGCACCCGCCTGGGCCGCCACGCCACCGGCCGAGCGCGCGCGCCTGCTCGAGGCCGCCGCCGACCGCCTGCAGGCCGATACCGCGCGGCTGCTGCCGCTGCTGGTGCGCGAGGCCGGCAAGACCGCCGCCAATGCGGTGGCCGAGGTGCGCGAGGCGGTCGACTTCCTGCGCTACGACGCCGCCGAGCTGCGGCGCGATTTCGACAACGCCACCCACCGGCCGCTGGGCGCGGTGGCGTGCATCAGCCCCTGGAATTTTCCGCTCGCCATCTTTACCGGCCAGGTGGCCGCGGCGCTGGCGGCCGGCAACGTGGTGCTGGCCAAGCCCGCCGAGCAGACGCCGCTGGTGGCCGCCGCCGCGGTGCGGGCCCTGCATGCGGCCGGCGTGCCGCGTGGCGCGCTGCAACTGCTGCCCGGCCGCGGCGAGACCGTGGGCGCCGCGCTGGTGGCCGATGCACGCGTGCAGGGCGTGCTCTTCACCGGTTCGACCGAGGTCGCGCGGCTGCTGCAGCGCACCCTGGCCGGCCGGCTGGGTGCCGATGGCCGGCCGGTGCCGCTGATCGCCGAGACCGGCGGCCAGAATGCGCTCATCGTCGACAGCTCGGCACTGGCCGAGCAGGCGGTGGCCGACATCGTCAGTTCGGCCTTCGACAGCGCCGGCCAACGCTGCAGCGCGCTGCGGCTGCTGTGCGTGCAGGACGACGTGGCCGATCGCATCGTCACCCTGCTGCAGGGCGCGGTGCGCGAGCTGCGCATCGGCGACCCGCGCCGGCTGGCCACCGATGTCGGCCCGGTGATCGACGAGCCCGCGCGCGACGGCATCGAGCGCCACGTGGCGGCGATGCGCGAGCGCGGGCGCCGCATCTGGCGCGCCGAGCTGCCTGCCGACGCTGCCGGCCACTTCGTGGCGCCGACGCTGATTCACATCGACCGCGTGGCCGAGCTCGAGCGCGAGGTCTTCGGCCCCGTGCTGCACCTGCTGCGCTGGCGGCGCGAGCAGCTGCCGCAGCTGCTGGAAGCCATCCACGCCACCGGCTACGGCCTGACGCAGGGCGTGCACACGCGCATCGACGAGACGGTGGCGCAGGTGGTTGCGGCTTCGCGCGCGGGCAATGTCTATGTCAACCGCAACATCGTCGGCGCCGTCGTCGGCGTGCAGCCCTTCGGCGGCGAGGGCCTGTCGGGCACCGGGCCGAAGGCGGGCGGCCCGCTCTACCTGCTGCGGCTGCTGGCCGAGCGCCCGCAGCAGGCGGCGCGGCTGGCGGTGGCACGCAGCGGGCCGATCGAGCACCCGCCGGTGCGCGGCCTCGCGGTCGCCGCCGACGGCACGCCGGCGGCGCTGGCCGCGCTGCGCGCCTGGGCGCAGGCACAGGGCCTGGGCGAGCTGGCCGCGCAGTGCGACCGCGCTGCCGCCGAATCGCCGGTCGGCGCCTGGCACGGCCTGCACGGGCCCACCGGCGAGGCCAACCTCTACACCGTGCAGCCGCGCGAGCGGGTGCTGGGGCTGGCGGCGCACGGTGCGGCCGGCGATGCCGACCGCCTGGCGCAGCTGGCGGCCGTGCTGGCGGTGGGTGCACAGGCGGTGTGGCCGGCCGACGCACAGCCGCTGGCCGACCGCCTGCCGCCCGCGGTGCGCGAACGGGTCACGCTGGCGGCGGACTGGATGCAGCCGGGGGTGCCCTTCGAGGCCGTGCTGCTGCACGGCGACGCCGCCGAGCGGCTGCGCGTGGCGGCCGTGCTGGCCGCGCGCCCGGGGCCCATCGTCGGCCTCACCGCACTGGCCGGCGGCGACGGCCGCGTGCCGCTGGAGCGGCTGGTGATCGAACGCTCGCTCAGCATCAATACCGCGGCGGCTGGCGGCAATGCCAGCCTGATGACCTTGGCCTGAACGCCCGCCGCTATCTGCCGGAGATGCTGAACCAGAGCTGGTCGTAGTAGACGATGCCGCCGACGCCGCTGGTGGGCGCGCCGAAGCCGACGAAGACGCGGTCGGTGAAGGTGCCGGTCCAATGCCGGTAGGCGCGGGTGCCGCCGACGATGTGGCCGTCGCCGCCGCCGGCGATGACGACCTGCGCCCCCTTGTCCTGGTGCAGCGGCGGCTTCAGCAACGGGTCGATGGGCGCGCCACAGGTGCCGCGGTCGCCCGAGGCCACATGCACCTCACCGGGGTCGAGCGCGAAGACGATGAATTCGCTGAAGCACAGCGAGCCGCCGGCGCCGAACTGGAAATTCTTGCCCCAGACGGCGATCGTGCCCTTGGCTTGACCGTTGCGCGGGTCGTAGACCGGCTGCCGCGTGGTCGGGAAGCAGACGCCGGCGCACCAGTCGGTGAAGGCCTGCGTGGCCGGTGGCGCGCTGCCGTTGGGCAGCGCCAGGCCGCTGGTCACGAGCTGGATATTGCCGGCTGCCGCCGCAGGGCCGGCGGTGGCGGCCGTCACCGCGATGACGGCGGCAGCCAGAGAGAGACGACACGACAGCATGGCAAGACTCCGGTTTCGAGGGGCGGGACGCACGAAGGTGGCGCCGCCCGGGTTGTAGACGCATCTCCGGCCGACCGCCAGCCGCCGCCTGCCGTTGAATTGGGGGGGAGCCCCCGATCTGCAGGGAGGCGGCCACCGCCGCCCGATCCCGTATAAGCCCTGCATCCGGATCCACGAGCCGATGAAAGGGTGATGCATGACGCTGGCGATGAGCTGGGACGAATGGGCGGCACATGACGGCGTGGGCCTGGCCGGCCGCGTGCGCCGGGGCGAGCTGACGCCGGCCGAACTGGCGCGGCAGGCCGCCGCCGCCATCGCCAGGACCAACCCGGCGCTCAGCGCCGTGGTCGAGGTCTTCGACGACGTGGTCGCGGACCCGCTGCGCGACGGCCTGGATGCGCAGGGTCCGCTGGCCGGCGTGCCCTTCCTGATGAAGGACCTGGGCCCGACGCTGAAGGGCCGGCTGCAGGAGCAGGGCTCGCTGTTCATGCGCGGCCACCGTGCGGCGGCCGATACCTTCCTCACCGGCCGCATGCGCCAAGCCGGGCTGAACCTGATGGGCCGCACGACGACGCCGGAATTCGGCGTCTGCAGCTCGGCCGAAAACCCCGCGGTCTATGTCACGCGCAACCCCTGGAACCTGGACTTCACGACCTGCGGCTCGTCCGCGGGGTCGGCGGCGATGGTGGCGGCCGGCGCGGTGCCGATGGCGCATGCCACCGACGGCGGCGGCTCCATCCGCATCCCCGCCGGCTTCAACGGCAATATCGGGCTCAAGCCCTCGCGCGGCGTCTTCTCGATCGCGCCGCACCTGTCGGACATCACCGGCCTGGTGTCGATCCAGGGTTGCCACAGCCGCACGGTGCGCGACACCGCGGTCTTCGTCGACGCCTGCCGCGGCGGTGCGCCCGGCGAATTCATGCCCTACTGGACGGCGCCCGAGCCCTATGCGCAGCTGATCGGGCGCGACCCGCCGCGGCTGCGCATCGCGGTGTCGCACGAATGGGGCGACTACCGCGCCACGCCGGCCATCGTGGCCGAGCTCGAACGTGCCGCGCGCTGCTTCGAGGGCCTGGGGCACCAGGTCGACTGGGCGCTGCCGGCGCTGGACTACCGCGCCGCCTTCGCGGCGCAGACCACCTGCTACATCAGCAATTTTGCGCAGGTCATCGAGGGCCATCTGGCCACGCGCGGGCTGCAGCGGCCGCCGGCCGAGCTGATCGAGCCGATCAACATCCGCATCTGGGAAGCCGGCAAGAACCTGAGTTATGCCGAGCGCTACCGCATGCTGGCGGTCTTCAACACCACGGCGCGCGCCTTCGGCGCCTTCTTCGAGGACTGGGACCTGATGCTGACGCCGATCACCGCGCTGCCGACGCCGCCGATCGGCACCACCGAATACCTGACGACCAGCGACAACCCCTCGGTGCTGGACTGGTTCGGCAACCTGTGGCGCTTCTTCGCCTATACGCCGCTCGCCAACCTGTGCGGCATCCCGGCGATTTCGCTGCCGATGGCGCGCCAGGACCACGGCCTGCCCTTCGGCATGCAGCTGCAGGCCGCGCAGGGGCGCGACGGGCTGCTGCTGCAGCTGGCGGCGCAGGTCGAGCGGGCACTCGGCGGGCGCTGGAACGACGGGCGGCGGCCGGGGGTGCATGTGGCTGGCTGAGGCGCGGAGCGCATGGCTTGTCGCGGCGCTTTGCTGTCGTTCGCTGGTGCGTCTCTGGGCCTTGGGCTGGCCTGCTGATGCCCCCGGCGGGGCCGAAACCCCCGCCGGGGGCGTGGGCAGGCCAGCCCAAGGCCCAGAGACGCACCAGCGAAAGACGGCAAAGCGCCGATATGAGACAGCAGACCGCCCCGCCATCACAACGCATCCAGCGCCGCCCGCAGCCCGTCCAGGTAGGCGGGAAACAGCTGGATGTCGTTGTGCCCCGCCTCGGGCACCAGCAGCAACGTGGCCTTGGGTGCAATGGCTGCCAACTGACGGCTTTGAGCGGCCGGGATGAGTTCGTCACGCCCGCCATGCACCAGCAGCACCGGCGTGCGCACGCCCGCCAGGGCCTCGTCGGTGGCCAGCGGATAGCGCAGCAGCGCGGCCGGAACCCAGGGGTAGTGTTGCCGTGCCAGCGCCCGCAGGCTGGTGTAGGGCGAGACCAGCACCGTCAGGTCGGGCTGCAGCTCGGCCGCCAGGCCCGCGGCCAGGCCGCTGCCGAGCGAGCGGCCGAACAGCACGATGCGCCGCCCTGCATACAGTGGCGCCACCGCAGCCCAGGCGGCACGCACGTCGGCCTCCAGCTGTGCCTGGCTCTGGATGCGGCCGGTGCTCTTGCCGTAGCCGCGGTAGTCGAGCATGAAGAGGTCGAAGCCGGTGCCGCGCCAGAACTCGGCATTGACGAACCAGCTGTCCAGGTTGCCGGCGTTGCCGTGCAGGTAGAAGACCACGCCGCGGGCGCCGCGGCGCTGCAGGTGCAGCGCCGACAGGCGCGCGCCAGGCACCTCGATCCAGCGCTCGTGCACGTCGGCGCCGACGTCGAAGCGGTGGTCGGGCGGCAGCCGCTCGGGGAAGAACATCAGCCGCTCCTGACCCCACCACAGCAGCGCCAGGATCGCCGCATACAGCGCCAGCACGACCGCGGCGCCGCCCAGCAGCTGTTTGATCACCCCAGATACCCGAGCGCGCCGACGACGGCGCCGATGGCGATCGGCCACAGCGGGCTGAGCCGGGTGTAGAGGATGAAGACCACCGCCACGGCCACCAGGCCGGCGGTGGCCACGTGGCCGCGCAGCGGTTCGGTCAGCACCCAGCCGGTGGCCAGCAGCATGCCGATGGTCAGCGGCGCCATGCCGGCCTTGAAGGCGCGCACGGCGAGCGTCTGCTGGTGCTGCGTGCCCCAGCGCGTGGCCAGCAGCGCCAGCATGGTCGACGGCAGCAGGCTGCCGATCATCGTGGCCGCCACGCCGGCCAGGCCGGCCACGTTCCAGCCGATCACCGCGACGAACAGCAGGTTGGGGCCCGGGGCGGCCTGGGCCAGCGCCACCGAGGCGGTGAACTGCGCGTCGCTCAGCCAGCCCCGTTCGCCGACGACATAACGGCTCATCTCCGGCGTGGTGGTAATGGCGCCGCCGATGGCCAGCACCGACAGCAGCATGAAATGCAGGCACATCGCCCACAGGTCGGCATGGGTCAGCAGCCCGGGGCCGAAGAGGATGGCATTCATCGCTGCATCCGCCACGCCGCCAGCGCCATCGACACCGCGCCCAGGCCCAGCACCACCCACACCAGCGGCACGCGCCACCAGCCGATGGCCAGCGCCGACAGCAGCACCATCAGGCCCGCGAGCGGCCGCCCGAGCGGATTGCCCTCGAGCGTGGGCATCACCTTCAGGGCGGTGGCGATGATCAGCCCGGCCGACACCGCGCCCATGCCGCGCAGCGCCCCGGCCACGGCCGGGATGCCGGACAGCTGGCCGTACAGCGCCGCCAGCAGCAGCACGATCAGCAGCGGTGCGCACAGCAGGCCGAGCAGCGCCGCTGCCGCGCCGCGCAGGCCGAAGAAGCGGTCGCCGATCATCAGCGCCATGTTGACGATGTTGGGCCCCGGCAGCACCTGGCCCAGCGACAGCACCTCGACGAACTGCTCGCGCGTCAGCCAGTTGCGCTGTTCGACCAGCACGCGCTGTGCCACCGGCAGCACGCCGCCGAAGCCCTGCAGCGCCAGGGCGTTGAAGGCGCGGAAGAGTTCGCCCGGCGACGCCGGTACGCGCAGTCTGGGGGGTGCTCCCTCGTTCAACGCAGGACCCTGAGGGCGTCGGGATTGACGATATTCGTCGGCGTCTGGTTGATGAAGTTGACGACGTTGTCGAAGGCGGCGCCGAAATACAGCTCGTAGCCGTCCTGCTCGACATAGCCGATGTGCGGCGTGCACACCGCGTTTTCCAGCCGCAGCAGCGGATGGCCCTGCAGGATGGGCTCGCTCTCGAAGACGTCGATCGCCGCCATGCCGGGGCGCCCGCGGTTGAGCGCCGAGACGAGCGCATTCTCCGCCAGCAGCTCGGCGCGCGACGTATTGACGAACAGCGCGGTCGGCCGCATCGACGACAGGTCATCGAGCGTGATCAGGCCGCGCGTGCGCTCGTCCAGGCGCAGGTGCACGGTGAGCACGTCGCTCGTCTCGAAGAAGGCCTGCCGGCTGTCGCAGGCGGCATAGCCGTCGGCGGTGGCGCGTGCGCGCGAGGTTTCGCTGCCCCACACCTGCACCTGCATGCCGAAGGCGCGGCCATAGCCCGCCACCAGCTGGCCGATCTTGCCGTAGCCCCAGATGCCGAGCATGCGGCCCCTGAGCACCATGCCGATGCCGAAGTTGGGCGGCATCGACGCCGACTTCAGCCCGCTCTGCTGCCACGCGCCATGCTTGAGGTTGCCGATGTACTGCGGCAGCCGCCGCATCGAGGCCATGATCAGCGCCCAGGTCAGCTCGGCGGGTGCGATCGGCGAGCCGACGCCCTCGGCCACCGCGATGCCCAGCCGTGTGCAGGCCTCGACGTCGACGTGGCTGCCGACCTTGCCGGTCTGCGAGATCAGCTTCAGCTTGGGCAGCTTCTCGAGCAGCGCGCGCGGGAAGTGGGTGCGTTCGCGGATCAGCACCAGCACGTCGGCATCGCGCAGCCGCACCGACAACTGCCCGATGCCCTTGACGGTGTTGGTGAAGACCTTGGCGTTGTAGGGTTCCAGGCGGCTCGCGCAGCGCAGCTTGCGCACGGCGTCCTGATAGTCGTCGAGGATGATGATGTTCATGGCGGGTGCTGCCGATTCTGCCGTGGCCTGCAGGCGCAGACGGTCGGCGCTAGCATCCGCCCCCGCTTTTCACATCATTCACATCAGGAGACCCCGATGAGCATTTCGATGCATTCGTCCAGCGTGCCGATCTTCGTGCGCAACCTCGACAACCTGCTGACCTGGCTGGACAAGGCGCAGGCGCATGCCGAGGCGAGGAAGTTCGACACCGGCAACTACCTCGCGCTGCGCCTGGCACCGGACATGCTGCCCTTCGTGAAGCAGATCCAGATCGCCAGCGACGGCGCCAAGGGCTGCGTGGCGCGGCTGGCCGGCGTCGAGATCCCGAAATGGGACGACAACGAGTCCTCGCTCGACGAGCTGCGTGCGCGCGTGCGCAAGACGATCGACTACGTGCAGTCGATCCCCGCGGCGCAGATCGACGGCAGCGAGGACCGCGACATCACCATCACGCTGCGCAGCGGCGACGTGCACCTCAAGGGCCAGCGCTACCTCGAGCACTGGGCGCTGCCGAACTTCTATTTCCACGTCATGACCGTCTATGCGCTGCTGCGCCACGCCGGCGTGGACCTGGGCAAGCAGGACTACCTGCGCGGCGCGGCGGTCTGATCCGCCCTCAGTGCGCCGCCGGCAACGGCGCGGGGGCCAGCCCGTCGACATGGCGCTGCATCATGCGCAGCAGCAGCGCCTCGAAGTCGCGCGTGAAGCGCAGGCTGTCGAACAACGGCGAGGTGTCACGCGCTGCCGCCAGCGTGGCGCGCAGGCGTGCGCGCCGTTCGGGGTCGTGCGCCAGGTCGACCACCGTGCGCGCATAGTGCTCGATGTCGGCGCAGGCCAGTTCGCCCAGGCCGACGGCATGGTTCAGGCTGGCGGCCACGCGTGACGCGAAGGTGCGCCCGGTCCAGGTGACCACGGGCACGCCGGCCCACAGCGCATCGCTGGCCGTGGTGTGTGCGTTGCAGGGCCAGGTGTCGAGGAAGAGGTCGGCCAGCTGCATGCGCGCCAGATGGTCGGCCGGCCGCTTGCGCGGCGCCCACACGATGCGCGCCGGGTCGATGCCGCGTGCGCGCGCCTCGCGCTCGAGGTTCTCGCGCGACTGCGCGTTCCATTCCAGCAACCACAGCACGGCCTGCGGCAGCGCGTCCAGCAGCACGCACCAGACGTCGAATACCTGCGCCGAGATCTTGTACGGCTGGTTGAAGCCGGCCAGCACCAGCGCATCCTCGGGCAGGCCGGCCTCGGCGCGCGATGGCGCCGGCGGCAGCGCGCGCTGGCGGTCGTTGGGCTGGTAGCACACCGGCATCTGCGCCAGCCGCTCGCTGTAGAAGGGCGCATGGTCCAGCGGGGTGACCACCGGGTCGCCGATCAGGTAGTCGATGTAGTCGGCGCCGGTCGAACCCGGGAAGCCGAGGAAGGTGGCGGTCACCGGTGCCGGCCGCCAGGCGAATACGCCCACGCGGTGGCCGCGCGTATAGCCCTTGAGGTCGATCAGCAGGTCGCAGCCGTCGGCGCGGATGCGCGCGGCGATGTCGCCGTCGCTGGTGTCGCGCAGGTCGACGAAGTGCTCGCAGGCCTGCTCGATGCGGCGGCGCATCGCGCTGGCGTCGTTCTTGCCGTGCGAATAGAGCGTGACCTCGAAGCGGCTGCGATCGTGCTGCTCGAGCATCTCGGCCATCAGGATGCAGGTGGCGTGCTCGTGGAAGTCGGCGGACAGGTAGCCCACGCGCAGCCGGCGGCCGCCCTCGGGCCGCCAGTCGCTGACCCGCGGCGCCAGCGGCCGTGCGTGGCCGGCCAGGTGGCGCGCCAGCATGCGCGCCGCCTTGATCTGTTCGGCCGGGTCGTCGAGCAGCGTCACGTGCGCAAACGGCGCGGTGGCGACAGCGGTGTCGTCGGGCAGGGCGTGCAGCGCGCGCTCGAGCGCCGCCAGGCCCTGCTCGGCACCCGCCCACTGGCAGGCCTCGCGGGCGAAATAGGCCAGCAGCCCGCGCACGCCCAGCTCGTGCCTGCCCACGCCCATCGCCAGCGCGGTCTCGAAGCACTGCGCGGCCTCTTCCTTCATCACCAGCTCGTTCAGGCACAGGCCCAGTTGGTAGTGGGTATTGGCGTCGGTGAGGCGGCAGGCCAGCGCGTTCATGTAGGCACCGACGGCGTCGCGGTGCTGCCCGCCCAGTTGCAGCGCACGGCCCAGCGTCGAGTGGTAGTCGAAGTTGCGCTCGATGTCGGCCGGCAGGCTCTGCAGGCAGCGCGCGGCATCGCGGAATCGCTTGCCTTCCATCAGGCAGTGCGCGGTGAAGGCGCAGGCGACGGTATCGCGCGGGTTCAGGTTGTAGGCCTGCGCCGCGGCCTGCGCCGCCTCGTCGCAGCGGCGCAGCGCCAGCAGCGCGCGCGCCAGGTTGAGTGCGACCGCGGTGTCGTGCGGCGCCTGCCGCGATGCGGCCTCGAAGTGCTGTACCGCCGCCGCCCACTCGCCCCGGCCGGCATGGGCCTGGCCGGCCTGCCAGGCCGTGCGCATGCGGGTGCCGAGCACGGGCGGCTGGCGGTGGAATGTGCCGGATTTGGCATTGCGGACGGCGGTTCGCATGGGCGGACGGGCTCTCGGTTGGGCCGGGGCGCTGGCGGCAGCGTGCGGCATCGCACGCACCACGACCCCTGCGACGAGTCTAGGCAGGGCGGTGCTCAAGCCATGCCGGGAACTGACCGATAAGCACCCGCCTGTTCGTTTTCGACCCGTCCCGGGGCATCGATCGGTGGCAAAAACAGGGCCTCAAGTTTGTTTTTCCGGGCGTCGATAACAGGCCCAACGGGGCACGCACAGCGGGCTCCGCGGTCCGGTTGGTCTTCCGATGGCCGCGCAGCACAGCTGCACGACACGAGGTGGCCGACGTCGGGCGCTGCAAGGCCCGGGTGGCGACACGCGGACCTTGCAGACGAAGGTGCGGTGGGTGATGAACCTGCCCACCGCATTGGAGTCACGCCGGCGTCCGGCCGGGAATGTTTGAAACGCGAAGGAGTGCAACATGCCATCCATCATCAATACGAACATCGCCTCGATGACCGCGCAGCGCACCAGCGCCACGTCTCAGAGCGCCCTCAACACCGCGATGCAGCGCCTGTCTTCCGGCCTGCGCGTCAACTCGGCCAAGGACGACGCGGCCGGGCTGGCGATCGCCGAACGCATGACCTCGCAGGTGCGCGGCATGAATGTGGCGATCCGCAACGCCAACGACGGCATCTCGATGGCGCAGACCGCCGAAGGCGCGCTGTCCCGCGTGGGTGACGCGCTGCAGCGCATGCGCGAGCTTGCCATCCAGGCCCGCAACGGCACCAATACGGCCAAGGACAAGGACTCGCTGAGCAAGGAGTTCGTCGAGCTGCAGAGCGAGATCAACCGCGTGCTCGGCGGCACGGCCTTCAACGGCACCAACATCCTGGGCGCCGGCGGGACCGAGGTCACCTTCCAGATCGGCGCCAACGTGCAGGCGGACGACTCGATCACCGTCAATTTCGAGAATATGGTTTCCAATTCCGAAATCGCAGCGGTGACTGTCAGCACGGCGGCGATCGACGGTTCGGCCCTTGCGGACGACATCGCCTCGGTGATCGAGGATCTCGATACCGCGATCGACACCATCAACGACAAGCGGGCCGTGTTCGGCGCCACGCAGTCGCGCTTCGAGGCCGTGATCGCCAACCTGCAGGTGGCGGTGGAGAACCAGTCGGCGGCGCGAAGCCGCATCCTGGATGCCGACTTCGCGATCGAGACGGCCAACCTGTCGCGGGCGCAGATCCTGCAGCAGGCGGGCAACGCGATGATCGCGCAGGCCAACCAGATGCCCCAGCAGGTGCTGCGGCTGCTGCAGTAAGCGGGTCACGCGCCGGGCCTTCGGAGCCCGGCTGCCCGCCCCCGGGGCCGCCCTCGCCTGTGCGAGGGCGGCCCTTTTTGCGCTGTCGGGCGGCGACAATGCGCCCCCTTGAAAGTGCCGCAGGCGGCCCCACCCTGGGTGGCCGGCGGCGGGGACGCCGATCCTGAACCCACCCGACAACGAGTCATCCGCATGGACAAGCAAACCCTGTCGTTCCAGGCCGAGGTCAAGCAGATCCTCCACCTGGTCACGCATTCGCTCTATTCCAACAAGGAGATCTTCCTGCGCGAGCTGGTCTCCAACGCCTCCGACGCCTGCGACAAGCTGCGCTTCGAGGCGCTGGACCAGGCCGGCCTGTACGAGGATGCACCCAACCTGGAGGTGCGCGTCTTCTTCGACGCCGAGGCCAGGACGCTGACTATCCGCGACAACGGCATCGGCCTGAGTGCCGACGAGGCGGTGCAGCACCTGGGCACCATCGCCAAGAGCGGCACGCGCGAATTCATGGCGCGGCTGGAAGGCGAGCAGAAGAAGGACGCCAACCTGATCGGCCAGTTCGGCGTCGGCTTCTATTCGGGCTTCATCGTCGCCGACCGCATCACGGTGGAGAGCCGCCGCGCCGGCTTGCCGGCCGACCAGGGCGTGCGCTGGAGCAGCGAGGGCACGGGCGAATTCGAGGTCGAGACCATAGCCAAGCCCGCGCGCGGCACCGACGTCATCCTGCACCTGCGCGACGGCGAGGAGGACTTTCTCTCCGCCTGGCGGCTGAAATCGATCATCTCCAAATATTCCGACCACATCTCGCTGCCCATCCTGATGCGCAAGCAGACCTGGGACGAGGAGAAGAAGGCGCAGGTCGAGACCGACGAATGGGAGACCGTCAACAAGGCGGCGGCGCTGTGGACGCGCAGCAAGGGCGACATCACCGACGCCGAATACCGGGCCTTCTACCAGCAGATCAGCTACGACAGCGAGGCGCCGCTGGCCTATACGCACAACCGCGTCGAGGGCCGCACCGAGTACACGCAGCTGCTGTACGTGCCGGCCAAGGCACCGTTCGACCTCTGGAACCGCGACAAGCGCGGCGGCGTCAAGCTCTATGTCAAGCGCGTCTTCATCATGGACGACGCCGAGGCGCTGATGCCGGTGTACCTGCGCTTCGTCAAGGGCGTGATCGACTCGGCCGACCTGCCGCTGAACGTCAGCCGCGAGCTGCTGCAGGAAAGCCGCGACGTCAAGGCCATCCGCGAGGGCAGCACCAAGCGCGTGCTGGGCATGCTGGAGGACGTGGCCGAAAATCAGAAGGACAAATACGCCGAGTTCTGGCGCCAGTTCGGCGCCGTGCTGAAGGAAGGTGTGGGCGAGGACCATGCCAACCAGGAGCGGCTGGCCAGGCTGCTGCGCTTTGCCTCCACGCAGGCCGACGAAGGCGTCTCCTTCGCCGACTATGCGGGCCGCATGAAGGAAGGCCAGGAGGCCATCTACTACATCACCGCCGATACGCTGGCGGCGGCCAAGAACAGCCCGCAGCTCGAGATCTTCCGCAAGAAGGGGCTCGAGGTGCTGCTGCTGACCGACCGCGTCGACGAGTGGATGCTGTCGCACCTGTATGAGTTCGAGGGCAAGCCGCTGCAGAGCGTGGCCAAGGGCGGCGTCGACCTCGGCAAGCTGCAGGACGACGACGAGAAGAAGGCCGCCGAAGTCACCGCCGAGGCCTTCAAGCCGGTGCTCGAGCGCCTGAAGGCGGCGCTGAAGGACCGCGCCAAGGACGTGCGCACGACCACCCGGCTCGTCGACTCGCCGGCCTGCATCGTGGTCGACGAGGGCGACATGTCCTCGCACCTGGCGCGCATGCTCAAGCAGGCAGGGCAGAGCGCGCCGAAGTCGCTGCCGATCCTGGAAGTCAATCCCGAACATGCGCTGGTCAGGCGGCTGGAGGGCGACGAGCGCTTCGACGACCTGGCGCAGGTGCTGTTCGACCAGGCCCTGCTGGCCGAAGGCGGCCAGCTCGAGGACCCGGCCACCTACGTGCAGCGCATCAACCGCATGCTGGTGGCCGCGGCCTGACGCGGTCACGGGGCCGGCGCGATGCGGGGCGGCCTTCTAGAATCCCCGCCATCTCACGAGGTGGATGCACCGCCCCCTGCCGATGGAAACCGAGCCGCCGCTGAAGGTCCTGGTCGTCGACGATCACGACGTCGTGCGCCTGGGCGTGCGCCATGTGCTGTCGGCGCTGGACCGGCCCAGCACGGTGCGCGAGGCGGCCACGGTGCGCGATGCGCTGGCGGCGATGACGGCCGATCCGGCCGACCTGCTGCTGCTGGACCTCGGTCTTGGTGACGACCTGGCGCTGGCCGCGCTGCCGCGGCTGCGCGACGCGGCGCCGCGCGCGCGCATCCTGGTGCTGACGTCGATGCCCGAGGACCTGTATGCCGAGCGCTGCCTGCGCGCCGGCGCCGACGGTTTCGTGCCCAAGTCCTCGTTGTCGGCCACGCTCCTGGAAGCCGTGCGCACCGTGCTGGCCGGGCAGATCTGGGTCAGCCCCGACCAGCGGGAGGCCCTGTTGCGCCGCGCCACCGGCCGCACCGCGGGCTCGCCCGATGGCCCCGAGCTGTCGGCGCGCGAACTGGAGGTGCTGCGCCTGGTGGCTGCCGGCCGCAGCACGCGCGAGATCGCCGACCACCTCAACCGCAGCGTGAAGACCATCGAGACGCACAAGCAGTCGCTCAAGCTCAAGCTCGATGCCGATTCGCCGGCGATGCTGGTGCGCAAGGCGATCGCTTTTCTGGGCGACGGGCATTGATGGCGGCGCCGCTGCGGCTGCTTGCGCTGGCGGCGCTGGCCGCGCTGCCGGTGGCGGCGTGGCCTGCACCAGCCGACGAGGCGGCGCATGTGCACCTCACGGTTGCCGGGGATACGCTGATCGGCCTCGGCCGGCGCTACCTGGCCGATCCGGGGCAGTGGCCACAACTGGCCAGCGTCAACCAGGTGCGCAACCCGCGCCGGCTGCCAGTCGGCCGCGGCATCCGCATTCCGCTGCGCCTGATGAACGTCGAGCCCGCGCCGGCGTCGGTGCTGGCCGCCAGCGGTGCCGTGCGCAGCGGCAATGCCGCGGTCGCCGTCGGCCAGTCCCTGCCCGAGGGCAGCGATCTCGCCACCGGTGCCGACGGACACGTCACCGTGCGGCTGGTCGACGGCACGTTGCTGCGGCTGCGCGCCGGCGGCCGCCTGCGCATCGACGAATCGCACCGCGTGCCGGCGGCCGCTGCCGTGCGCTCGGGCGTGCAGCTCGACCAGGGCCGCGTCGAGGTGCAGGCCCAGCCGGCCCGTGGCGGCCAGCCGGGCTTTCGCATCCACACGCCGCAGGGCGTGCTGGCGGTGCGCGGCACCGAATTCCGCGTGGCCACCGAGGCGATGCAGACGCTGGGCGAGGTGCTCGAAGGCGCCGTCGCCGTGGCCGGCCGCGATGGCGCCGGGCAGCATGTGAGCGCCGGCCAGGGCACGGTGGTCGACGCCGCCGGGCGCGTGGCCCAGCCGCTGGCGCTGCTGCCGGCGCCGGACCTCTCCGGCCTGCCGGCGCTGCACGAGCGGCCGCTGGTGCGGCTGGTGTTGCCGCCCCTGCCCGGTGCCGCCGGCTACCGCGTGCAGGTGGCGCGCGACGAGCGCTTCGACGCCTTGCTGGCCGACCTGCGTTCGGCCACGCCCGAGTTGCGCATCGCCGGCCTGGCCGATGGCCGCTACCCGATGCGCCTGCGCGCGGTCGGCGGCAACGGGCTCGAAGGCCGTGACGCCCTGGCCACGCTGTGGCTGAAGGCCCGGCCCGAGCCGCCGCTGCCGCGCGCGCCGGCGGCGCGGGCGACGCTGCGCGGCAGCGCGGCCGACTTTGCCTGGACGGCCAGCAGCGAGGCCGCCCGCTACCGGCTGCAACTGGCGCGCGACGACGGCAGCGCCGCGCCGTTTTCCGCGCCGCTGCTGGACCTGAAGGACCTGGCTGCGCTCGCCCATCGGGCCGACGGCCTGCCGCCGGGCGTCTATGTCTGGCGGGTGGGCAGCGTGCGGGCCGACGGCGATGCCGGGCCGTTCGGCGACCCGATGCATTTCGAGTTGCGGGCCTTGCCGCCGCAGCCGGCCCCGCCCGAGCCGCCCGCCGTGGGCGACCGTTCGATCCGCTTCTTCTGGCAGGGCGTGCCCGGCCAGCGCTTCGAATTGCAGGTGGCGCGCGATGCCGATTTCCAGGCGCGCGTGGCCGAGCCGCTGCTGGACGGCAACACCTTCGAACTGCCGCTGCCGGGCCCGGGCCGCCATTTCGTGCGGCTGCGCGCGCGCGACGCCGACGGCTTCGTCGGCCCCTGGTCGGCGACCCAGTTCTTCGACGTGCCGAACTGCGTGCGCGATGCCCAGGCGGGCTGCGTGCGCACCGAGGGCGGACCGCTGCAGCCGCCGTGATGGCGCGGCTGACGGCGCCCCAGGGCCGGCGGCGCGACGACGCCGCGGTGGCCCTGGCGCTGGCGCTGCTGGCCTTCGCCCTGGCGGCCGGCGGCTGGCTGTGGCGCGCCGACCGGCTGGTCTACGACGCGGGGCTGTCGCTGTGGACACGGCCCCCGGCCGACGAGGTCGTCATCGTCGCCATCGACGACGCCAGCATCGAGGCCATCGGCCGCTGGCCCTGGCGCCGCAGCGTGCACGCGACGTTGCTCGAGCGCCTGGCCGAGGCCGCGCCGCGTGCGGTGGTGCTCGACCTCGTGCTCAGCGAACCCGACCCCGATCCGCGCCAGGACGACCTGCTGGCGGCGGCGCTGCGTCGCGTCGCGCCGGTGGTGATGCCGGTCGCCTGGCAGGCAGTGCCCGGCGAGCCGCTGCGGGCGCTGGAGCCGGTGGCGCCGCTGCGCGCGGCCGTCACGCTGGGCGCTGCCGAGGCCGTGGTCGACAGCGACGGCGTGCTGCGCCACGCCTTCGTCGAGGCCGGCCCGCCGGGGCGGCCCTATCCGCACCTGGCGGTGGCGGTGCTGCGCGCCGCCGGCGAGGCGGTGCATGCGGGCACCGCGCTGGAGCGCGCCACCGACGATTCGCCGGCCCGCGGCTGGCGCCGCGAAGGCCGCTTCCTCATCCGCTACGACGGCCCGCCGGGGCATGTGAAGCGGGTGTCCTACGTCGACGTGCTGCGCGGTGCGGTGCCGGTGGAACAGCTGCGTGGGCGCTACCTGCTGGTGGGCATGACGGCGCAGGGCCTGGGCGATACGCTGGCAACGCCGGTGAATGCCAGCCGGCACGCCATGCCGGGGGTGGAGGTGCACGCGCACACGCTGGCGACGCTGCGCCGCGGCGATGCCGTGCGCGCACTGTCGCCGCTGGCGAGTGGGCTGCTGTCGGCGCTGGCCGTGCTGGCGCTGGTGGCCGCCTTCGTGCGTGCCGGCACCCGCGCCGCGCTGCTGCTGGCGCTGCTGTCGCTGCCGCTGGCGCTGGCCGCCAGCCTGCTGGCGCTGCGCTGGGGCTGGTGGTGGAGCCCGGCGTCCTTGATGCTGGCCGCGGTGGTGGCCTATCCGCTGTGGAGCTGGCGGCGGCTCGAGCGCGGCGTGGCCGAACTCGATCGCGAGATCGACCGCCTGGCGGCCGAACCCGGCCTGCTGGCGCCGGCGGCGCCGCGCGACGACGCGCCCGGAACCGATCGCCTGGCGGTGCGGTTGGCTGCCCTGCACACGGCGGCCGATACGCTGCGCTCGGCGCGGCGCTTCCTGGCCGATGCGCTGGCGGGGCTGCCGACGGCGATGCTCGTCGACGACGGCGCCGGCCGCGTGCTGCTGGCCAACCCGCTGGCCGCGCAGCTCTTCGAAGAGGCCTCGGCCGCGGACATGCAGGGCCTGGACCTGGCGCGGCTGCTGGCGGAGTTCGACTGCCAACCCGCCGTCGACTGGCCGTTGGCACTGGCCGAGGTGCGCGGCACGCGCCAGGGGCTGGCGGTGCAGGCGCGGCTGGCGGGCCGGGGCGACCACGTGATCCACGCCCATGGCGTGGACATGCATGGCGGCACGCGGCTGATCGTGGCCATCGCCGACGTGGCGCCGATCAAGCAGGCCGAGCGCGCCCGCGACGAACTGCTGGCCTTCGTCTCGCACGACCTGCGCTCGCCGGCGACCTCGATCGCGCTGCTGGTCGATCTGCAGCTCGCCGGCCGCGGCCGCCTGGGGCCCGAGTCGCTGTTGCACGAGGTGCGGCGGCTGGCGCAGCGCACGCTGGCGCTGGCCGACGACTTCGTGCGCATCGTGCAGGCCGCGCAGCGGCCGCTGCAGCGTGAAATGCTGGACCTGCGCGGGCTGGTGGACGAGGCGATCGCCGACTTCCGGCCGCAGGCCGAGTCCGCCGACGTGCGGCTGCAGCGGCCCGATGCGGCGCTGCCCGTGCCGGCAGCGGTCGACCGCGCGCTCGTGCTGCGGGCGCTGGGCAACCTGCTGTCGAACGCCATCCGGCACAGCCCGGCCGGCGCGGCGGTCGAACTCGAGGTGCAGCCCCTGGCGACGGGGGGCTGCACCGTCCGCGTCACCGACCAGGGGCCGGGGCTGGACGAGGCCGCGATGCAGCACCTGATGCAGGACCAGGAGGGCCTGGTGCCGCGCGCCAGCGCCGGCGTCGGTTTCGGGCTGCTGTTCGTGCAGCGTGTGGCGCAGCGGCACGGCGGCCGCCTGCGGGTGCGGCCGGGTGCGGCCGGATGCGGCGCGGTCTTCGAGCTGCAGCTCGGCAACGCCTCGGGCAATCCCTGACCCGCCAGCCGGTACGTCCCCGAGGCCGGTTTCAGTGCCGCGGCGATGGTCGGCCCGGCGGGTCGACCCTATGGTCGGGGGCCTCATCCCCATCCAGCACCGCCGCACCATGCCCACCGTCCAGCCGCTTCGCCGCGCGCTCCGCGCCCTGCTGTCGGTGGGGATGCCGCAGCACCGCGCGCTGGTCGTGCAGCACCTGGGATTCGAGCGCCCGGACCTCGATACGCTGCCGGCGGTGCTCGACGACGTCGGTCGGGAACTGGGCGTCGAGCTCGCGCTCGACGGCGTCAGCGGCGACCTGGTGCTCGCCGAGCAGGGTTTTGTCGATCGCGTGGCGCCGCAGTTGCTGCACGCCCTGCTGGAGGACCGCCCGCTGCTGACCGTGGCGCCGCTGCCCCGCGATGCGGGCGATGCCCTGCGCCGGACACGGTTCTGGCATGCCGAACTCGTACGCCAGCTGCAGGGCCTGGCCGAGGGACAGGGCCTCGTGCCCGGCGCTGCCGGGTTGCCGTCGCAGCGCCACCCGGGTTTCGACTCCGCCTTCGACACCCGACAGCAGGCCGATCGCCTGGCCGGCAGCGAGCTCGATCCCGACCGCACCGCCATGCTGAACCGGCTGCGGCGCGGGCTGGTCGATCCGACACAGGCGCCGCTGACTGCCGGCTATGGGCTGCGGGCGTCGTTGCGCATCGACTTCGCCGCCGGCGTCGTGCAGATCGACGAGCTGGCCGACCAGCGGCTGCGCCTGTCACGCGAACTGCCCTGTCTGGGCGATGGCGCGCTGCCCCAGACGGGTGCCAGGCTGCGCGACCTCGACCTCGTGGCCTGGGACATCGCCCTCGCGGCTGGGGATTTCCGGCTGCTGCATGCGCCGGTCAACTGGTGGCGCACGCCGCTGATCGTGCTGCCGCACGTCGATGTCGCGCGCTATACGCCGCTGCCCCAGCATCGGGCACTGGCGCGTGCGCTGGCGCAGCAGCCGATGGCGCCGGGCGATCTGCGCCGCTGCTGCCGCGTGAGCCTGACGGATCTGCGCGGCTTCCTGCAGGCCGCGCTGTTTCTGGGGGTGGTGCGCTGGCTGCCGGACGGCGCGCGTTGACGGACGGCGGCGACGGCAACGCCTCAGGCTGAGCGCTGCATCGCCTCGAGTTGTTCGCGCAGCTGCGTGGTCTGCTGCGACCAGTAGGCCGGGCTGCCGAAGTACGGGAAGGCGGCGGGGAAGGCCGGGTCCGTCCAGCGTTCGGCCAGCCAGGCGCTGTGGCGCACCATGCGCAGCGTGCGCAGGGGTTCGATCAGCGCCCGCTCGGCGGGGTCGAAGTCGCACCAGGCCTCGTAGCCTTCGAGCAGGCGGTCGAGCTGGGCCGCCATCGTGCGCGCGTCGCCCGACACCAGCATCCACAGGTCCTGCACCGCCGGGCCCATGCAGGCATCGTCGAGGTCGACGACATGCGGGCCGCTGTCGCTGCCATGCTCACGCCAGAGCACGTTGCCCAGGTGGCAATCGCCGTGCAGCCGCAGCAGGCGGGGCGGGCCATGGCGGTCGAAGGCCTCGTTCACCGCGGCCAGCGCACGCTGGCAGCTGGCGAGCCAGGCCGGCGCCTCCAGCGGCGTCAGCACGCCCAGCGCCTGCAGGCGATCGAGCGCCCGGGCGCCGTCGCGTCGCGCGTCCATGCGGTGGCGGTGCACGAAGGGTTGCCGCCGGCCCACCGCATGCAGCCGGCCGATGAAATGGCCCAGCCGCAGCAGGGTGTCGGGTTGCTCGAGCTCGGGCTCGCGCCCGGCGCAGCGGGGTGACACCGAGAGCCGGTGCACGTCGCCGCCCGCGTGCCAGCGTGCCAGCGTCGGCGGTTCGCCCAGCAGTTGCAGGCCGGCGCTGTCGCTGCCGTGCAGCACCAGCGGGGCGATCACCGGCACCTCGGCCGCGGCCAGCTCGCGCGCGAAGGCATGCTCCTCGAGGATTTGCGCGTCGGTCCAGCGGCCGGGCCGGTAGAACTTGGTGACGACCGCGCTGCCGTCCTCCAGAAAGACCTGGTGCACGCGGTTTTCGTAGGAGTTGAGCTGCAGCAGCCGCCCGTCGGGGCGCAGGCCGAGCGCGTCGAGCGCGTCGAGGACGCGGGCCGGGGTCAGCTCGAGGTAGCCGGGCCGGGCGTTGCTGTTCAATGGCGGATCGGCGGCGACGCCGGCGGCGTGAACGGTCGCGACGAGCCGTCGCCCGGCCGCTCGTCGTCGCTCGACGGCGGGGTGCTGCGCAGCGCGCCGAATTCGCTCGTCGGCAGGTCGCCGCCGCGGGTGTCGGTGCCGAAGAAGGAGTCGTGGAAGAAGCCCGAGTCCTGCCACAGCGCATGGCGCTCGCGGCGTCGGCTGGCGACGGCGTCGCGGGAGGAGCCCATGGTCGGCGCCGCCTGCGGGCCGCGGGTCTGTGTGCTGCTCTGCGGCACCAGCAGCTGCAGCTCGGGAATCGAGGGCAGGTGGTCGACGGGGCAGCGCAGGTAGCGGATGCGGCAGGCACCGAGCACGGCCTGCTTGGTCTGCACCGCGCGCCGCGACGGATTGCGGTCATTGTCGAGGTCGATCGCCGCCAGCACGCGCCCGTTGGCGCTGCAGATGGCGAAGGTGACGTTGACCGCGCCCAGCAACTGGTACCAGTAGCGCGTTTCCTGCGGGTCGATGGGCTGGCAGAAGCGCACCAGCGGCAGCTTGGACAGCACGATGTGGTGCGGCAGGGCTTCGCGCAGCTGGCGGTAGACGCGGCGCTCGTCGGTGTTGAAGACCGGGCGCGCCGTCAGCGCCCATTCGCTGGGCAGCGGCGGCGGCTGGCGCCGCCGCTTGCCGTGCCACCACAGCACCGTCGCGGCGATCAGCAAGATCGCCGACATCGACGCCAGCAGCCAGGGCAGCAGTTCCAACATGACGCGAGGGGCCGACACGTGGCGAGCACTGCGGCAGAACCCGACAAGAATGTGCAGGGATGTTACTGCGCGTAGCCGGGGGGGGTACCCCGCGAGTCGGTGCGGGGAATCGCCGATGCCCCTCGAAACGAGGGGCCTGCTGCTAAGACCCCGAATCGCGGGGGCTGCACGGCAGGAAGTCGCGCACGCTGCGCATCAGCCGGTCCAGATGCAGGGCCTGAAGCTTGAGGCCGAAGTCGACTTCGCCGGCGTGCTGAGCCAGCACCTGCGACCAGTGCGAGCCCAGGTCCTCCGGCGGCAGCTGCAGGATGGCCGTGGCATCGGGACCTTCGCGCCCGACTTGCGCGCCCGCCTGGCGCACGATCTTCAGCATGGGCAGGTTTTCGCTCAGCGCATGCACGATCAAGGTGTCGACGCCGCGGTTGCGTGCGTGCAGTCCGGCGCGTTCGAACAGGCGCGATCCGATGCCGCGACCCCGGCCGTGCGGCAGCACCGAGACGCCGAACTCGGCTGCCGTCGGGCGTTCGCCGTCGCGGCCGAGGAAGGCCAGGTGCGCCAACGCCACCAGTTCGAGGCGGCGGTTGAAGACGCCGAAGAGTTCGTCGCGCTCGAAATCCAGTTGCTCCACGTAGCGGCCGATGTGGGCATCGCTGGCTGGATAGCCGAAGCGCAGGTGGCGATCGTCGGGCCCCAGGCCCAGCAGGTGGACGAGGATGCGTGCGCGCTGCTGTGGCCCGAGCGAGCGGACCGGGAACCACCGGAACGGGCGGGTGGCGGCCGGCGCAGGCGAAGGGGCAGGGTTGGTGCCGATGATCGTCATGTCGATCTCCAAGCGTGGAAACGCAGCGATGGTACCTTGATCGTTAAGGGTAAACCCTAATGTTTCGACGGGTTTCACGCGCCGGGCCCGCTGCCACCGCAACGGTTGGTCGGTATAGAATCATCGGCTCCCCTGAAATCGGCGGGGGGAAGCATCTCCACCCTGCACCGCCTGAGAGGCCGCAGCACACAAGCGGCACCGATGGCGGGCGTTGGTGGCGATGCCCGGGCTTTCATCGACCAGGTTCGACCAGAACCGACCACGGTCGACCCTGGCCCGGCCAGCAGCCGAATCCGCTGCCTGGATGGCCGGCGACAGCCGGTTGCAGGCGGTTTCTCGAAAGACCCTCATGAAGACCTTCAGCGCCAAGCCGGCCGAGGTGAAGCACGAGTGGTATGTGATTGACGCCACCGACAAGGTGCTCGGACGTGTTGCCAGCGAAGTGGCACTCCGTTTGCGCGGCAAGCACAAGGCCATCTATACGCCTCACGTCGATACCGGTGACTTCATCGTCATCGTCAACGCCGACAAGATCCGTGTCACCGGCTCCAAGGCCACCGACAAGATCTATTACCGTCACTCGGGCTACCCGGGCGGCATCTACGCCACGCCCTTCAAGGACATGCAGGCCCGGCACCCGGGCCGCGCGCTCGAGAAGGCGGTCAAGGGCATGCTGCCCAAGGGCCCGCTGGGCTACGCGATGATCAAGAAGCTGAAGGTCTACGCCGGCGGGTCTCATCCGCACGCCGCGCAGCAGCCCAAGGCCCTGGAACTGTAAGGAGCGGCTCGTGATCGGACAGTGGAATTACGGTACCGGCCGCCGCAAGTCGTCGGTGGCCCGCGTCTTCATCAAGAAGGGCAGCGGCCAGATCGTCGTCAATGGCAAGCCCATCGAAAGCTATTTCGGGCGTCAGACCTCGATCATGATCGTCAAGCAGCCGCTGCTGCTGACGGCCAACGAGACGGCCTTCGACATCAAGGTCAACGTGCAGGGTGGCGGCGAATCCGGCCAGGCCGGCGCGGTGCGCCACGGCATCACGCGGGCACTGATCGACTACGACGTGGCCTTGAAGCCCGACCTCAGCCGTGCCGGGTTCGTGACGCGTGATGCGCGCGAAGTCGAGCGCAAGAAGGTCGGTCTGCACGGCGCCCGTCGCCGGAAGCAGTTCAGCAAACGCTGACGCCCGCGGCAGGCTGCACGCCGCGGCCTGTTCCGGGAAGTGGGCGGGGCGCTGCATGCGCCCTGTTCGCTTTCTCGACGCGCCACCCACCGCATGCGCTGGAAACTGCTGCGCCGCCGCCTCTCGGTCAGTGCACCGAGGGTGATCGTGCGCAGCCATCTGCCGTGGCCGCTGCGCTGGGCCGTGGTGGCGCTGACGCTGGGTTTTTCGGCCGCGCTGGCCCTCTGGGCTTTCGAATTCGGCAAGGAGATCGCCGGCCTCGACCGCAGTTCGCGCCAGGAGCTGGCGCAATTGCGCATCCAGGTCACCGGGTTGCGTGCCGAGAACGAACGCGCCCGCGCCGTGGCCGACAGCGCCGACAGCCTGGTCAAGGCCGAGAAGGCGGCGCAGGAACAGCTCGCGCAGCAGGTGCGGCAGCTCGAAGCGGACAAGCTCGCGCTGCAGGCGGACCTCGGCTTCTTCGAAGGCCTGATGCCGCTGTCCGGCGACGGCCTGCAACTGCGCGGCCTGCAGGCCGACATCCGCACGCCGGGGCAGTTGCGCTACCAGCTGCTGCTGATGCAGGCGGGCCGGGCGAGCGCCGACTTCAAGGGCCGCTACGAGCTCGTGCTGGGCGGTCTGCTCGAAGGACGCGCCTGGACGGCGACCCACGCGGGTGACCGGCCGCTGCAGTTCCGGCAGTATGTGCGGCTGGAGGGCAGCATCGACCTGCCGCCCGGGGCCGTGCTAAAAACGGTGCAGGCGCGGGTGTACGACCCCAAAGGCAGCCTGCGCGCCGACCAGATTGCCCGCCTCTGACGCGACGGCGGCATGACAACGACGAGGAGACACCGAGCATGTGGTTTGCGAAGCGAAAGGCGGCGCCCATCCGCAGCCTGGTGGGTGAAGGCACCGTCCTGCACGGCAACCTGGGCTTTGCCGACGGCGTGCGCATCGATGGCGAGGTGCACGGCAACGTGGTGGCCACCACGGCGGCCAGCCTGGTGGTGATCAGCGAGAAAGCCCGCGTCTTCGGCGAGGTGAAGGCCGCGCATGTGATCATCAATGGCGAGGTCAAAGGTCCGGTGCATTCGACCGAGCTGCTGGAAGTGCAGCCGAAGGCGCGCATCGTCGGCAACGTGCGTTACGAGGTGCTGGAAATGCACCAGGGTGCGTTGATCGACGGTGAGCTGCGACCCTTGAAAACCGCCGAGAAGCCCGCATTGGTCCTGGCAGCCTCGAACGACGCCTGAAGCGACCGGTACGATCGCATCCTGAAATCGAAACGACCTGGAGTCCCGATGAACGCTCTTGCCGAACCCGTCCAGACATCCGCTGACGAGATGCCCGCGCCGCTGATCTTCACCGACAGTGCGGCAGCCAAGGTGGCCGATCTGGTGGCCGAGGAAGGCAACCCCGAATTGAAGCTGCGCGTCTTCGTGCAAGGCGGCGGTTGTTCGGGCTTTCAGTACGGCTTCACATTCGATGAGGTCGTCAACGAAGACGATACGCAGATGTCGAAGAATGGCGTCTCGCTGCTGATCGACGCCATGAGCCTGCAATACCTCATGGGCGCCGAGATCGACTACAAGGAAGACCTGCAGGGCGCGCAGTTCGTGATCAAGAATCCGAATGCCGGCACGACCTGCGGCTGCGGTTCGTCGTTCTCGGCCTGAGTGCTGACGACGTTCAGCCGGGTGCCGGGTAGACCGCACCCAGCACCCGCGGCGCGCGGGCGCCGGTGACGGCGGGCAGGCTGGTGGTGCGCCCGGCCAGGCGACAGGCAGCCAGCCACGCAAAAGCCAATGCCTCGACCTGATCGGCCGGGATGCCGTCGACGGCCGTCGACGCCAGGTCGACACCCGGCAGCAGCGCCCGCCAGCGCGTCATCAGGTGGTCGTTGAAGGCGCCGCCGCCACAGACACGCAGGCGCACCAGCGCAGCCAGGTGCCGGTGCAGTGCGTCGACGACGGACTGCGCCGTCAGCTCCGCCAGCGTGGCCATCACGTCCTCAGGCCTGGCCGCGCCGCCGGCCAGCAGCAGCCGCGCGTCGAGCCAGTCGGCGTTGAAGAGGTCGCGTCCGGTGCTCTTGGGCGGCGGCTGTTCGAAATACGGATCGGCCTGCATGGCGGCCAGCAATGCGGGCAAGACCTGGCCCGACGCGGCCATCACGCCCCCGGCATCGAAGGGGTGGCCGCTGCAGCGCTGGCTCCACAGGTCCATCAGCACATTGCCTGGTCCGGTGTCGAAGCCGCCCACGGCGCCGGACGCCGGCAGCAGCGTGAGATTGGCAATGCCGCCGACGTTGAGCACCGCCGCAGCGCCGGCGGCATGGCCGAAGCAGGCGGCGTGAAAGGCCGGCACCAGCGGCGCGCCCTGGCCGCCGGCGGCCACATCGGCGGCGCGGAAGTCGCACACGGTGGTGATGCGGCAGCGTTCGGCCAGCAGCGCACCGTTGGCGAGCTGGATCGTATAGCCGCAGCCGTCGAAGGCCTGCGGCCGGTGGCGCACCGTCTGACCGTGGGCGCCGATGGCGAGCACGTCGGCGGCATGGCAGCCGGCGCTGCCCAGCAGCCGCCCGACCACCTCGGCATAGACCCCCATCAGGGCATTGGCGGCCAGCGATGCACGGTGCAACTCGTCGGGCCCCGACTGGTTGAGCGCGAGCAATGCCGACGACAGGGCCCCGGGCAGGTCGGCGTGAACGTGGGCAAGCACGCGCTGCGGCCGCAGGCTGCGCGGGTCGAAGGCCGCCAGCACGCCGTCGACCCCGTCGAGCGAGGTGCCGGACATCAGCCCCGCGCACAGCAGCATGGCGCGCGGCCCCGCTGGCCCGGCGTTATTCGAAGCGGCTGCGCGTGCCGGCGAGGCTGGCGGCGATCTGCAGCTTGCCCTGCACCAGCACGGCATCGCGGATGAAGCGGCTGCGGTCGGCCGGCGCCAGCGCGACGGCGTCGGAGGCCTTGGCGATCAGCTGCGGGTCGCGGTGCTCGCCATCGACGCGAAACTCGAAATGCAGGTGCGGGCCAGTGGCCCAGCCGGTGGCACCAACGGCACCGATCGTTGCGCCCTGTTCGAGCCGCTGGCCCCTTTGCACGTCGATGCGGCTCAGGTGGGCATACAGGGTCGAGCGCGAGTTGTCGTGCCGCACCTCGACGACATTGCCGTAGCCGTTCTGGCGGCCGGCGAAGTGCACCACGCCGTCGCCGACCACGCGCACCGGCGTGCCGGTCGGCGCCGCATAGTCGGTGCCCAGGTGCGCCCGCCAGCTCTGCAGCAGCGGATGAAAGCGCATCGCGAAGCCCGAGGTCACGCGCGAAAACTCCAGCGGGCTGGCCAGGAAGGCGCGTTTGCGGCTGAGGCCGTCGGGCCCGAAATAGGCGCCACGACCCTGGGCATCGGTAAACCAGACGGCCTGATGGGTGCGTCCCGCATTGACGAATTCGGCCGCCAGCACGCGGCCGGCGCCTTCGCCCCAGGGCACGAGCTCGCCATCGGCGCTGAGCGCTTCATAGACCACCGAGAAGGTGTCGCCCTTGCGCAGCTCACGATGGAAGTCGATGTCGGTGGCGAAGATCTCGGCCAGCTGCGACGCCACGGCATCGGGCACACCGGCTTCGTCGGTGGCGGCGAACAGGCTGCTGCGGATGCTGCCGCTGCCCAGGCGCACGCTGGATTCGAGCGGTGCCGTCTCGAGCCTGGACTGCCAGCGACCCTCGACCTTGTCGAGCGTCAGCCGGGCGAAATGGGTCTGGCGCTGCTCGGCGTTTTCGGCCGGATAGCGGGCCACCAGTTGTTGCAGGTGGCCGTCGGCGTCGGCGGTGGCCTGCACCAGCTTGCCGCCGCGGCCCTGCACCAGCCGGCGCGCCAGCAGGTCGCTGCGGATGAAGGACGAAGCGGCGGCATCGGCCACGCCCAGCCGCAGCAGCAGGCTGTCGACGGTATCGGTGCCGCGGCTGATGCTGCTGCGCCGAAGTGTCAGCGCCTGCGCGGCCAGCGCGTCGAGCTGCGCATCGAGGCCGTCGGGCTGCACGCTCTCGCTCAGGCTGCGCAGCGGCAGCGTGGCGGCGTCGGGCATCAGCGGCGCGATGCCGAAGGCGGTGACGGTGAAGCCACCCAGCGCCATGACCACCGCCGCGACGAGGCGACGCCGGTAGCGGGCGGCAAACTGCAGGGCGGTCGCGCGCCACGGTGCGAAAAACTGATGGGTCAACTGAGGTCTTCCGAAGCGGGGCACCAGGCCGATGGGCCACGGCGGGTTTCGGGAGGCCGGCCCATCCTGGACCGTCCACTAGAATCCGCCCCCGGCCGAGCACCAGGCTCGGGACCGTCAGGCGGGTCGCGCGAGTATAGCCAAGGCTCCCGGGCCGGCCTGCCGGGAAAACTCCATTCTTTTCAGCCCGTCTTCCATGACCGAAGCTTCCGTCGCTGTGCCGGCGCATCCGATCACCGACCGCGTGCGCGAGGCCATGGCCGTGACGCTGCGCCACTGCGAAGAGCTGCTGCCCGAAGCCGACTGGCTGAGCAAGCTCGCCCGCGCCGAGGCCACGGGCACGCCGCTGCGCATCAAGCTGGGGCTCGATCCGACAGCGCCGGACATCCACATCGGCCACACCGTGGTGCTGAACAAGCTCCGGCAGCTGCAGGACCTCGGCCATACGGTGATATTTCTCATCGGCGACTTCACGTCGATGATCGGCGACCCGTCGGGCCGCAACACCACCCGCCCGCCGCTGACGCGCGAGCAGATCGAGGCCAACGCCAAGACCTACTACGCCCAGGCCAGCCTGGTGCTCGACCCGGAGAAGACCGAGATCCGCTACAACAGCGAATGGTCCGACGCGCTGGGCGCGCGCGGCATGATCCAGCTGGCCGCCAGGCACACGCTGGCGCGCATGCTCGAGCGCGACGACTTCACCAAGCGCTTCAGGGCCGGCAGCCCGATCAGCATCCACGAACTGCTGTACCCGCTGATGCAGGGCTACGACTCGGTGGCCCTGAAGAGCGACCTCGAGCTCGGCGGCACCGACCAGAAATTCAACCTGCTGGTGGGCCGCGCGCTGCAGCAGGAATACGGCCAGGAGCCGCAGTGCATCCTGACCATGCCGCTGCTCGAAGGCCTGGACGGCGTCGAGAAGATGTCCAAGAGCAAGGGCAACTATGTCGGCATCACCGAGCCGGCGAACACCATGTTCGCGAAGATCCTGTCGATCAGCGACGCGCTGATGTGGAGGTATTTCCGGCTGCTGTCGCGCCGCGACGAGGCCGAGGTGGCGGCGCTGAAGGCCGAGGCCGATGCGGGGCGCAACCCCAAGGACGCCAAGGTGCTGCTGGCCAAGGAGATCACGGCGCGCTTCCACAGCGCCGCGGCGGCCGAGTCCGCGCACGAGGACTTCCAGCGCCGCGCGGCCGGCGGCATACCCGACGACATCTCCGAGGTGACGCTGGCTGGCGCCCCGCTGGCCATCGGCAACCTGCTCAAGCAGGCGGGTCTGGTGCCGTCCACCAGCGAGGCGATGCGCCTGGTCGAGCAGGGCGGCGTGCGCGTGGATGGTGGCGTGGTGTCCGACAAGGGCCTCAAGCTGCCGGCCGGCTGCTTCGTCGTGCAGGTCGGCAAGCGCAAGTTTGCGCGCGTCACGCTCACGGCCTGAAGCGGCTGCGGTGCAGGTTTCCAGCTACCTCAAGCTCTCGATCGCGGTGGCGCTGGCCACCATCGGGCTGAAGACCGCTGCCTGGTGGGTGAGCGGCTCGGTCAGCCTGCTGTCGGATGCGATGGAGTCGCTGGTCAACCTGGCCGGCGCCGTCTTCGCCCTCGCCATGGTGGTGATCGCCGAGCGCCCGCCCGACGAAGATCATCCCTACGGCCACCACAAGGCCGAATATTTTTCGAGCGGCTTCGAAGGCGTGCTGATCTTCGTGGCCGCGCTGGCCATCATCTGGGCGGCCACGCAGCGCCTGCTGGTGCCGCAGCCGCTGGAGGCCGTGGGCCTGGGCATCGGCCTGTCCGTGGCCAGCTCGGTGCTCAATGGTGCCCTGGCATGGGCGATGCTGAAGAAGGCGCGCAGCCATCGCTCGATGGCGCTCGAAGCCGATGCACGCCATCTCTTCACCGATGTCTACACCTCGGCCGGCGTGGTGGTCGGGCTGCTGGCGGTGATGGCCACCGGCTGGCTGTGGCTGGACCCGGTGATCGCGATCGCCGTCGCGCTGAACATCCTGCGCGAGGGCGCCTCGCTGGTGTGGCGGTCGACCGAAGGGCTGATGGACCGCGCCGTCGAGCCCGAGGTGCGTGCCGAGATCGACCAGACGCTGGCAGGCTTCCAGCACCAGTCGATCCGCTTCGACCACGTGGTCACCCGCCGCGCCGGCCAGCGGCGCTTCGTCGACCTGCACATGCACATGCCGGCCGGCTGGACGCTGGGCCGCGCCGCGGCGCTTCGCACCTCGGTCGAGCAGGCGTTGATGAGCGCGGTGCCAGGGCTGCGGGCCAGCATCCAGCTGCTGCCGATGGACGTCGAGGCGCATTTCGACGACGCCAGGGACCTGCTGTGATCGCGCTGCTGCAGCGGGTGGCGCAGGCGCGCGTGGAGGTGGCCGGCGAGGTGGTCGGCCGCATCGACCGCGGGCTCCTGATGCTGGTGTGCGCCGAGCCGGCGGATACCGAGGACCAGGCCCGCCGCCTGGTCGACAAGGTGCTCAGGCTGCGCATCTTCGCCGACGAGGCCGGCAAGATGAACCGCAGCCTGCAGGACATGGGCGGCGGTCTGCTGGTGGTCTCGCAGTTCACGCTCGCCGCCGATACGCGCGGCGGCAACCGCCCCGGCTTCACCGGCGCCGCGCCACCGGCGCAGGGCGAGGCCCTCTACGAAGCCGTGCTGCGGCTGGCCCGTGAACGCCATCCGCAGGTGCAGGCCGGCCGTTTCGGCGCCGACATGCAGGTGCACCTGGTCAACGACGGGCCGGTGACGATTCCGATCACGCTGCGCTGAAACGCCGAGGCCGCCCAACGGCGGCCCCGGCTCGGCGTATGGAGCGCTGCTCAGTCCGCGTATTGCCCGGCGGCCTTGATGGCCGGGGCCCACTTGGCGATCTCGGCCTCGACAAACTTCTTGTGGTCGGCCGGGTTGACGCGCGCATCGGTGACCACCACCGCGCCCAGGGCCTCCTGGCGCTTGATGAACTCGGGGTCCTTGAGCGCATTCCTCAATGCCGCATTGACGGTATCGATGACGGCCTTGGGCGTGCCCTTGGGCGCATACAGGCCGTGCCAGATGGTGACGTTGAAGCCCTTCAGGCCCGATTCGTCCAGCGTCGGCAGCTTGTCCAGCCCCGGCGTGGACAGACGCCTGGGCGTTGTCACCGCGAAGGCCTTGATCTTGCCGGACGCGATCTGCGAGGTGGTATTGGTCGTCTGGTCGCACATGATGTCGACCTGGCCGCCGAGCAGGTCGGTCATGGCCGGGGCGGTGCCCTTGTACGGCACCGTCGTCATGTCGATCTTCATCGCCTGCTGGAACAGCAGCCCGCACAGGTGCGAGGCAGCGCCCAGGCCGGCGTTGGCGAGGTTGATCTTGCCCTTGTTGGCCTCGAGCCACTTCTGCAGCTCGGCAAAGTTGCCGGCCGGCAGCGTGCTGCGGCCCACCAGTGTCATCGGCACGTCGTTGACCATGCCCACATACTCGAAGTCCTCGAGCACCTTGAACGGCAGGTTGCGGTACAGCGCCGGCGCGGTGGCCATGCCGATGTGGTGCAGCAGGAAGGTATGGCCGTCGGGCGCGGCCTTGGCGACCTTGCCGGCACCCAGCGTACCGCCGGCGCCGCCGACGTTCTCGATGATGATGGTCTGGTTGTTCAGGCCCTTGGACAGGACCACGCCGAGATCCCGCGCCACCTTGTCGGTGGGGCCGCCGGCCGCGAACGGCACGACGATGGTGACCGGCTTTTCGGGGTAGGCGGCCAGGGCCGACAGGCTGGTGGCACCGATGGCCAGGGCAAGCGTGAGCTTCTTCATCGTGGTCTGTCTCCGTGCTGATCAAATGGGTGCGACCGACTCGTCGCCACAGCGTGGCATGTTAGGGGCGCCGATGCCGGGGCAGCGGCGGAAACTACGTATCCCCCCGCCCGCGCGGGGTTCAGCCAATCTTGCGCAGGTCTTCGATCACCTTGCCGTCGTTGGGCAGGCTGCCGGGCGCGCACAGCACGATGTCGCCGCGCAGCTTGGTGACGTCGCGCACGCTGGCCGCCACGGCATCGGCCAGACCTTCGGGCGCCGCCGCGGCCTCCACCTTCAGCGTCATGCGGTCGTTGGCCATCTCGCCTTCGACCACCAGCCGGGCCTTGCCGATCTCGGGGTGGCGGCGCACCACCTCGGCCACCTGACCGGGGTGCACGAACATGCCGCGCACCTTGGCGGTCTGGTCGGCACGTCCGAGCCAGCCCTTGATCCGCTGGTTGCTGCGGCCGGTCGGGCAGGTGCCGGCCAGCACCGCCGACAGGTCGCCGGTGCCGAAGCGCAGCAGCGGGTATTCGGGGTGCAGCACGGTGACGACGACCTCGCCGACCTCGCCCTCGGGCACCGGGTCGTCGGTGCCGGGGCGCACGATCTCGACGATCACGCCCTCGTCGACGACCAGCCCCTGGCGTGCGCTGGTCTCGTAGGCGATGAGGCCGACATCGGCGGTGGCATAACTCTGGTAGGCCGTCAGGCCGCGTTCGGCCAGCCAGTCGCGCAGCGCGGGCGGAAAGGCCTCGCCGCCCAGCAGCGCCTTCTTCAGGTGCGGCAGCGCCACGCGGTCTGCAGCCGCCTTCTCGAGCAGGATGCGCAGAAAGCTGGGCGTGCCGATGTAGCCGTCGGCGCGCAACTCGGCCGCGGCCTGCAGCTGCATCTCGGTATTGCCGACGCCGCCCGGGAAGACCGTGCACCCCACCGCATGGGCGCCGCTTTCCATGATCCAGGCGCCGGGTGTGAGGTGGTAGCTGAAGCTGTTGTGCGCCAGGTCGCCGGCGCGGAAGCCGGCGGCGAACATCGCGCGGCCACAGCGCCAGTAGTCGCTGCCGTGGCCCTCGGGCTCATAGATCGGCCCGGGCGACTGGTACACGCGCCGCGCCAGGCGCGCAGCCCCCATCGCGCGCCAGCCGATGGCCGAAAAGCCGCCGAACGGGTCCCACGCGGCCGCATCGGCGCGGCCGGCCTGCTGGCGCTCGAGCAGTTCGCTCTTGCGCGTCACCGGCAGCCGCGCCAGCGCCGCGCGTGAGTCGACCGCCTGCGCATCGACGTCCGCCAGGCGCCGGGCATAGGCCGGCGTGGCACGTGCGGCCCGCACCTGCGCCGGCAGCGCGGCCATCAGCGCGGCTTCGCGCACGGCGGGGTCGCGGGTTTCGAGGGCGTCGTAGTGTTCGGCGACCATGCGGGTTCCTTCAATCTTCTCGTTGCCAGCGTTCGAGGCGGCGCCTGACCTCGTCGAGCAGCTTGCGCTGGTCGGCGCCGTTCCTCACGACCTGGCGGTCCCATTCGGGTGTCAGCGCGAGCCGCCGGGCCAGCCGGGCCACGACGGCGCCGTCCGCCACGGCCAGCTGAACCACGGCCTTGCCCTTGAGTTCGAAGCCGCTGCCGCGCTCGGTCAGCTTCAGGTCGCGCAGCGATCGCCTGACCTGCACCAGCGCGTTGTCGGCGTCGAAGGCCGGCAGCGCAAACCCGAAGTCCTTGTCGTCGGGCATGGCGGTCAACTCAACCAGCGCTTACGACGCTTGTAGCTCTTGACGTCACGGAAGCTCTTGCGGTCGCCGCCGCCCATGCCGAGGTAGAACTCCTTGACGTCCTCGTTCTCGCGCAGCGCCGCGGCCTCGCCGTCCATCACGATGCGGCCGTTTTCCAGGATGTAGCCGTAGTCGGCGTAGCGCAGCGCGATGTTGGTGTTCTGCTCGGCCAGCAGGAAGGTCACGCGCTCCTTGGTGTTGAGGTCCTTCACGATCTCGAACACCTCCTCGACGATCTGCGGCGCCAGGCCCATGCTGGGCTCGTCGAGCAGCACCATCTTCGGGTTGGCCATCAGCGCGCGGCCGATGGCGCACATCTGCTGCTCGCCGCCCGAGGTGTAGGCGGCCTGCGAGCCACGCCGCGTCTTCAGGCGCGGGAAGTAGGCGTAGACCTTCTCCAGCGTCTCGGCCACCGCCGCCTTGCCGTCGCGGCGCGTATAGGCGCCGGTCATCAGGTTTTCCTCGATCGTCAGGTGCGCGAAGCAGTGCCGCCCCTCCATCACCTGGATCACGCCGCGGTCGACCATCTGCGCCGGGCTCAGCTTCTCGATGCGCTCGCCGCGCAACTCGATCGAGCCCTTGGTGACGTCGCCGCGCTCGCCCGCCAGCAGGTTGCTGACGGCGCGCAGCGTGGTCGTCTTGCCCGCCCCGTTGCCGCCCAGCAGCGCCACCACCTTGCCCTCGGGCACGTTCAGCGACACACCTTTGAGCACCAGGATGACGTGGTTGTAGATGACTTCGATGCCGTTGACGTTGAGGAGGATGTTGCTCATCGACAGACTCGCTGGAACCCCCTCCCGCTTGGAGGGAGGGGGCAGGGGGAGGGAGCCGCCCCTGGCGGCTCAGCTCTGGCAGTCCTGCGGCGTGCGGCGCTGCAGCTTCTTCTCGCCCGCGTACTTCTCGGCCGAGGCCTTGACCATGGGCTTGATGATCTGCTCGTCGGCCTGCAGCCAGTCGCTCGACCAGGTGAACTTGGCACCGTCCCAGGTGTGCACGCGCGCCCAGTTGGCGCCCAGGTGGTCGACGCAACTGGTGGAGATCGGCCGCATCACACCCTTGAAGCCCAGCGCGTCGAGCTTGGCCTGCGTCAGGTTCAGGTTCTCGTAGCCCCAGCGCGCCTGCTCGCCGGTCATCACCTTGCCCTTGCCGAAGCGCTCCTGTGCCGCGCGCACGCCCTCGACCGCGAGCATCGCGCCCATCACGCCGCGCATGTAGAGCACGGTGCCGACCTCTTCCTTCGGGCCGGTGCCCTGGCCCTTGCCGTGCACCTTGTCGAGGATCTCCTTGACGACCTGCGACTGCGGCTCGGCGCCGTGCTGCATCATCACCGCGCTGTAGCCCTTGGCGGCGGCACCGACGTCCTTCAGGTCCGGCTCGGCGCCCGACCACCAGGTGCCGAACATCTTCTCGCGCGGATAGCCGGTGGCCACCGCCTCCTTGATGGCGGTCGGCGTCATCACGCCCCAGGTCTGCATGACGACGAAGTCGGGTCGCTGCTGGCGCACCTGCAGCCAGATCGCCTTCTGCTCCACGCCCGGTGCCGGCACCGGCAGCAGCAGCAGCTCGAAGCCGTGCATCTTCGAGCGCTCCTGGATGATCGGCAGCACTTCCTTGCCGAAGGCACTGTCGTGGAAGACGACCGCGATCTTCTTGCCCTTGAGCTTGTCCCAGCCGCCCTGCGTCTTGGCGATGTGCTGCAGCACCGTGTCGCCGGCCACCCAGTAGTGGCCCACGAGCGGGAAATTCCACTTGAAGATGCCGCCGTCGGCGGTGTCGCTGCGGCCATAGCCCGAGGTGATCATCGGGATCTTGTCGCCGGGCACCTTCTCGGTGAGCGCGAAGGTGATGCCGGTGGACAGCGGCTGGAACACCGTCGCGCCGCCGTGCTTGCCCTTCAGGCGCTCGTAGCACTCGACGCCGCGGTCGGTCGCGTAGGCCGTCTCGCACTCCTCGACCAGGGTCTTCACGCCGTTGATGCCGCCGCGCGCATTGACCAGCTTCATGTAGTCGTTGTGGCCGTTGGCCCAGGGCGTGGCGTTCGGCGCCACCGGTCCGGTGCGGCCCGAGAGCACGGGGAAGAACTGGACCTTGTCCTGCGCCAGCGCGGCACCGGAGGCCAGCAGGCCGCCGGCACCGGCGGTGGCCATCGCGACGGCCAGGGTGAGGGAACGGAACTTCATGGGTTTGCCTCCAGGAGTGGGGGTGAAATGCACGCGACGGTGCGGGGATCGGACGCTTGGCAGCGACTCAATGGGGGAAGGGCCACAGGCGCATCTTTTCCTTCGCGATCGACCACAGCCGGGCAAGCCCGTGCGGTTCGACGATGAGGAAGAAGACGATCAGCCCGCCGAAGATCATCAGCTCGGTGTGCGAGATCAGCGCCGTGCTGATGTCGATGCCGATCAGCGAGCCCAGCGCCGGCAGCGCCTGGTTGAGGAAGATCGGCAGCACGACGATGAAGGCGGCGCCGAAGAAGCTGCCCATGATCGAGCCCAGGCCGCCGATGATGACCATGAACAGCAGCTGGAACGAGCGGTCGATGTTGAAGGCCGCGGGCTCCCACGAGCCCAGGTGCACGAAGCCCCACAGGGCGCCGGCCACGCCGACGAAGAACGAACTCACCGCGAAGGCCGACAGCTTGGCGTAGACCGGGCGGATGCCGATCACCGCGGCGGCGACGTCCATGTCGCGCATGGCCATCCATTCGCGTCCGATGTGGCCGCGCACCAGGTTCTTGGCCACCAGCGCGAAGACGAGCACGAAGCCCAGGCAGAAGTAGTACTTGCCCAGCGGGTTGTCGATGCGCACGCCGAACAGCGACAGGTCGGCCACGCTGACGGTGCCGGAGGTCGAATCGTTGGTGAACCACTTGACGCGCAGGAAGGCCCAGTCGAAGAAGAACTGCGCGGCGAGCGTGGCCACGGCCAGGTACAGCCCCTTGATGCGCAGCGACGGGATGCCGAACAGCACGCCCGCGACCGTGGTGCACACGCCGCCGAGCAGGATCGCCACGATGACCGGCATGCCGTCGATGCGGACGAAGAAGTTGTAGGCCGCATAGGCGCCCACCGCCATGAAGGCGCCGGTGCCCAGCGAGATCTGCCCGCAGTAGCCGACCAGGATGTTCAGCCCCATCGCGGCCAGCGCCATGATCAGGAACGGGATCAGGATGGCGCGGAACAGGTATTCGTCGGCCAGCAGCGGCACGCCGACGATGGCGAAGGCCACCAGCAGCCCGATGGCGATGCGGTCCTGCGCGATCGGGAAGATCTGCTGGTCGGCGCGGTAGCTGGTCTTGAACTGGCCGTTTTCTCTGTAGATCATGTTCAGACCCGATCGATGATCTTCTCGCCGAACAGCCCCTGCGGCCGCACGAGCAGGACAAAGAGCACGAGCACGTAGCCGAACCAGATCTCGATGCCGCCGCCGAGCATGGGGCCGATGAAGACCTCGGACAGCTTCTCGCCGACGCCGATGATCAGGCCGCCGATGATGGCGCCGGGCACGCTGGTGAGGCCACCGAGGATGACCACCGGCAGCGCCTTCAGCGCCACCAGCGAGAGCGAGAACTGCACGCCCAGCTTGCTGCCCCAGATGACGCCGGCCACCAGCGCGACGAAGCCGGCGACCGACCAGACGATGACCCAGATGCGGTTGAGCGGGATGCCGATCGACTGCGCCGCCTGGTGGTCGTCGGCCACCGCGCGCAGCGCGCGTCCGGTGGAGGTGTACTGGAAGAAGAGCGACAGCGCGATCACCAGCGCGGCGGCGATGGCCGCGGCATACAGGTCTTCCTTGTTCACCAGCAGCCCGCCCTGGAAGACGTTCTCCAGCAGGAACATCGGGTCCTTGGGCAGGCCGATGTCGATCTTGTAGATGTCGCTGCCGAAGACCGTCTGCCCGAAGCCGTCGAGGAAGTAGGTGATGCCCAGCGTGGCCATCAGCAGCGTGATGCCTTCCTGGTTGACCAGCTTGCCCAGCACCAGGCGCTCGATCAGCCAGGCCACGACGACCATCATCGCCATCGCGGCGACGAAGGCGAGCAGGTTGCCCAGCAGCTTGGAGTCAAAGCCCAGCAGCGCCGGCAGCCATTCGGCAAAGCGGGCCATCCCCAGCGCCGCGAACAGCACCATCGCGCCCTGGGCGAAAGTTGAACACGCCGCTGGCCTTGAAGATGAGCACGAAGCCCAGCGCCACCAGCGAATACAGCATGCCCGACATCAGGCCGCCGATCAGGGTTTCGAGAAACGGTCCCATGGCGGCCCCCTTCAGTGGCTCGTGCCCAGGTAGGCGCTGATGACCTCGGGGTTGGCGCGCACCGCTTCCGGGCTGCCGTCGCCGATCTTCTTGCCGTAGTCGAGCACCACCACGCGGTCGGAGATGTCCATCACCACGCCCATGTCGTGCTCGATGAGCACGATGGTGGTGCCGAATTCGTCGTTGACGTCGAGCACGAAGCGGCACATGTCCTGCTTCTCCTCGACGTTCATGCCGGCCATCGGCTCGTCGAGCAGCAGCACCTGCGGCTCCATCGCCAGCGCCCGGCCCAGGTCGACGCGCTTCTGCAGCCCGTAGGGCAGGCGGCCCACCGGCGTCTTGCGGTGCGCCTGGATCTCGAGAAAGTCGATGATCTTCTCGACGAAGGCGCGGTGCGCCTCTTCCTCGCGCTGTGCCGCCCCCCAGCGGATGGCCTGCTGGAAGAGGTTGGTCTTCATCTTCAGGTTGCGCCCCGACATGATGTTGTCGATGACGTTCATGCCCTTGAACAGCGCCAGGTTCTGGAAGGTGCGCGCCACGCCCATCTCGGCCACCTGGCGGCTGTTCATGTGGCTGAAGGTCTTGCCGCGGAAGGTGATGTGGCCCTCCTGCGGCGTATAGACGCCGTTGATGCAGTTGAGCATGCTGCTCTTGCCGGCGCCGTTGGGGCCGATGATGGCGCGGATCTCGTGTTCGCGGACGTCGAAGCTGATGTCGGTCAGCGCCTTCACGCCGCCGAAGCGCAGCGAGATGTTCTTGACGTCGAGGATGACGTCGCCGATGTTGCGCTCGGCCATGGTCAGGCAGCCTTCCTGATCGCCGGGAAGGTCTTGGCGTCGATGATCTTCAGCGTCGCGCTCACGCTGCCGGTGCGGCCGTCCTCGAACTTGACCACCGTCTCGATGTGCTGCTCGGCCTTGCCGCCGTACATGGCGTCCACCAGCACCCGGTAGCGGTCGTTGATGAAGCCGCGCTTGACCTTGCGCGTGCGCGTCATCTCGCCGTCGTCGGCATCGAGTTCCTTGTGCAGCACCAGGAAGCGGCTGATCTGGCTGCCGGCCAGCTTGTCGTCCTGCGCCAGGTCGGCATTGACCTTCTCCACGCATTCGCGGATGAGCTCCAGCACCGCCGGCTTGCACGCCAGGTCGGCATAGCCGGCATAGGGCAGGTTGCGGCGCTCGGCCCAGTTGCCCACGGCCTCGAAGTCGATATTGACGAAGGCGCAGACCTTCTCGCGCCGGTCGCCGAAGGCCACCGCCTCCTTGATGTGCGGAAAGAATTTCAGCTTGTTCTCGACATACTTGGGCGCGAAGATGGCGCCGTCGTTGACGCCGCCGACGATGCGCCCGACATCCTTGGCACGGTCGATGATCTTCAGGTGGCCGCTGGCATCCAGGAAGCCGGCGTCACCGGTGTGGTACCAGCCGTCGGCGGTCAGCACCTCGGCGGTGGCCGCCGGGTTCTTGTAGTACTCCTTCAGCAGCCCCGGGCTCTTGACCAGGATCTCGCCCTGTTCGGTGAGCCTGATCTCCACGCCGTCGATGGGCACGCCGACGGTGTCTGCGCGCACCGCGTGGTCGGGCTGCAGGCAGACGAAGACCGCGGTCTCGGTGCTGCCGTACAGCTGCTTGAGGTTGATGCCGATCGAGCGGTAGAAGGTGAAGAGGTCGGGGCCGATGGCCTCACCGGCGGTATAGGCCACGCGCACACGCGACAGGCCCAGCGAGTTGCGCAGCGGCCCGTAGACCAGCAGGTCGCCCAGCCGGTAGGACAGGCGGTCGGCGAACGAGATCGCCTTGCCGTCCAGCAGCTGCGGGCCGACGCGGCGCGCCACCTCCATATAGTGGTGAAAGAGCCTGCGCTTGATCGCGCTGGCATCTTCCATGCGGATCATCACGCTGGTCAGCAGGCCTTCGAAGATGCGCGGCGGCGCGAAGTAGTAGGTGGGGCCGATCTCCTTGAGGTCGATCGTCACCGTGGCGCTGCTCTCCGGGCAGTTGACGACGTAGCCGCAGGCCAGCCACTGCGCATAGCTGAAGATATTCTGGCCCACCCAGGCCGGCGGCATGTAGGCCAGCACCTCCTCGCGCTCGGTCAGCCGGTCGAAGCGCTGGCCGGCGGCGGCCCGGTCCAGCAGCGAGAAATGCGTATGCACCACGCCCTTCGGGTTGCCGGTGGTGCCGCTGGTGAAGAACATCGCCGCCACGTCCTGCGGCGTCGAGCGGGCGATCTCGGCGTCGAAGAAGCCGGGGTTGGCGGCGGCAAAGGTGCGGCCCGCTTCGATCAGGGCGTCCAGCGCCAGCAGCCCCGGCTCGTCGTATTTGCGCAGGCCGCGCGGGTCGTCGTACCAGATGTGCGCCAGCTGCGGGCACTGCTCGCGCAGCTCGAGCATCTTGTCGACCTGCTCCTGGTCCTCGACGACGGCAAACTTCACCTCGGCGTTGTTGATCGGGAAGACATATTCGGCCGCCACCGCGTCCTGGTACAGCGGCACCGGCACCGCGCCCAGTGCCTGCGCGGCCAGCATCGCGGCATACAGGCGCGGGCGGTTTTCGCCGATCACCACCACGTGGTCGCCGCGCTGCATGCCGCGCTCGGCCATGCCGCAGGCCAGCGGGCGCACCAGGGCAGCCAGATCCGACCAGCTCAGGGTCTGCCAGATGCCGTATTCCTTTTCGCGCAGCGCAGGCGCATCGGGACGCGCTTTGGCGTGCTCGAGCAGCAGGCGTGGAAAAGTGGTCTGCACCGATGGTCTCCTGGGCGATGCCAGCCGTCATTGTCGGCAAGGCTTTGACGCCAACTTGTCGTTGTGACGACAATCCGCGGGTCTCTACTGACCGGTATTTCCCCGATGCCGTCGACAAGTTTTCCGTCAGCTTCCGATGCCGCAACGGTGCGGGTGTCGCGCTCGCGCGCCATCCTGGCCGATGAAGTGCGCGGCATTCCCTGGATCGACCGCCTCGACGAGGAGGAGCGCACCCGCGTGGTCGACGACCTGCGCGTGGTGGAGGTCGACCCGGGCGAGCTGGTGTGCCGCGTCGGCCGGCCGGTGACCTACTGGTTCGGCGTGCTCGACGGGCTGCTGAAGATGAGCAACGACACCGCCCTGGGCATGCCCATCACCTTCACCGGCCTGCCGCCCGGCGGCTGGTTCGGCGAGGGCACGGTGCTCAAGCGCGAGGCCTACCGCTACAACATCCAGGCGCTGCGCAAGAGCCTGGTCACCGGCATCTCGGTGGCCACCTTCCACTGGTTGCTGGACCGCAGCATCGGCTTCAACCGCTATGTGATGATGCAGTTGAACGAGCGCCTGGGCCAGTTCATCGCCGCGCGCGAGATCGACCGCCTGACCAGCGCCAACGAGCGCGTGGCGCGCAGCCTGGGCGCGCTCTTCCACCCGGTGCTCTACCCGGGGGTGGGCGGCTTGCTGCGCATCACCCAGCTCGAACTCGGTTATCTGGTGGGCCTGTCGCGCCAGCGCGTCAACGAGGCGCTGCAGGCGCTGCAGGTGGCACAGCTGATCCGCATCGAATATGGCGGCCTGCGCGTGCTCGACCTCGACGGACTGCGGCGCTATACGGAAGCGGTGGCCGCCGCCCGCTGATTCAGGCTTTCAGCGCCGCATGGGCGGCCGCGATGGTGGCGTCGAGCTCGGCGTCGGAGTGCGCGGCGCTGACAAAACCGGCCTCGTACAGCGCCGGCGCCAGGTAGACGCCGCGGTCGAGCATGGCGTGGAAGAAGCGGTTGAAGCGCTCCTTGTCGGTGGCCATCACGGCGCCGTAGTGCTGCGGCAGGGTGTCGGCAAAGAAGAAGCCGAACATGCCGCCTTCGCACTCCGCCACCAGCGGCACGCCGGCGTCACGGCCGGCGGCGGCCAGGCCGTCGGCCAGGCGCCTGGTCTTCGCCGACAGGGTCTCGAAGAAGCCCGGCTTCTGAATCTCGCGCAGCGTCGCCAGGCCGCAGGCGGTGGCCACCGGGTTGCCGCTCAGCGTGCCGGCCTGGTAGACCGGGCCCAGCGGCGCCAGCTGCGCCATCACGTCGCGCGTGCCGCCGAAGGCCGCCAGCGGCATGCCGCCGCCGATGACCTTGCCGAACACGCTCATGTCGGGCCTGAAGCCCGGGATCAGCTTGGCGTAGACGGCCTGCGCGCCGCCCAGCGCGACGCGAAAACCCGTCATCACCTCGTCGAACACCAGCAGCGCGCCATGCTCCGTGCACAGCTCGCGCAGCCGCGTCATGAAGGGCACGCTGGCGCGTACGAAATTCATGTTGCCGGCGATGGCCTCGATCATCACGCAGGCGAGCTGGCGGCCGTGCTGCGCGAAGGCTTCTTCCAGCTGGATGACGTTGTTGTATTCGAGCACCAGCGTGTGCTGCACCACCTCGGGCGGCACGCCGGCGCTGGTGGGGTGGCCGAAGGTGGCCAGGCCGGAGCCGGCCTTCACCAGCAGGGCGTCGGCGTGGCCGTGGTAGCAACCTTCGAATTTGATGATCTTCGGCCGCCCGGTCGCGCCGCGCGCCAGCCGCAGCGCACTCATCGCCGCCTCGGTGCCGCTGCTGACCAGCCGCACCTGCTCGACCGTGGGCACGAGGCCGATGATGGCCTCGGCCAGTTCGGCCTCGGCCTCGGTCGGCGCGCCGAAGCTCAGGCCGTCGTGGGCGGCCTTGGTCACGGCGTCGAGCACCGCCGGGTGGCCGTGGCCGAGGATCATCGGCCCCCAGGAGCCGATGTAGTCGATGTAGCGCCGGCCCTCGACGTCCCACAGAAAAGGCCCCTGCGCCCGCCGGATGAAGCGCGGCGTGCCGCCGACGGCGCGGAAGGCGCGCACCGGCGAATTGACGCCGCCGGGAATGACGCGCTGCGCGCGCTCGAAGGCGGCCTGGTTGGTGACGGCGGACTCAGTGGACACGGCGCGGGCTTCCCTTGCTGGGTTGGTCGGGCGGCGCTGCGTCGCCGGTTTCGGCGCCGGGCACGGGTTCGCCTTCGCCGTCGTCGTCGGGTGGCGGCAGCGCCCAGAAGAAGCGGTCCGGCACGACGTTGCCCATGCCCGGGCGGAAGCCGGCATCCAGGCTCTGGTCGAGGAAGGACAGCGCCTCGCCCACCGCGGCCTGCAGCTCGCTGCCCGCGGCCAGCAGGGCGGCCAGCGCCGCCGCCAGCGTGTCGCCGGCGCCGACGAAGGTGGTCTCGAAGCGTTCGAATTTCTCGCCCGTCAGCGCACCCTGCGGCGAGGCGAGCACGTTGTCGATGAACTGCTCGGCACCCTTGGCCGGCAGCATGACGCCGGTGACGAGCACGTAGCGCGTGCCGTGCTCGCCGGCGGCCACGGCCAGCTCGCGCGCCGACGGCGGCCGCTCGCTGTCCCAGTCGGGCAGCAGGAAGTCGGACAGCGTCTTGTGGTTGCCGACCAACACCTCGGTGGCCGGCAGGATCAGTTCGCGAAATGCCTCGAGGTAGGGCTGCAACTCGTCGTCGTCCAGCCATGACAGCGGCGGCAGGTAGCTGACCAGCGGCACCTCGGGGTAGTCGGACAGCACCTCGGCCACCGCGCCCACCGCCTCGGCGCTGCCCAGGAAGCCGACCTTCCAGCCGGCGATCGTCACGTCCTCGAGGATGGCACGCGCCTGCTGGGCCACGATGTCGGCCTCGATCGGATGCTGGTCGAAGACCTCGGCGGTGTCGCGCATGACGATGGCGGTGACCACCGGCAGCGCGTGCGCACCCATCGCGGCGATGGTGGCCACGTCGCCGGCCAGGCCGCCGGCGCCGCTGGGATCGCTGCCGTTGAAGCTCAGCACGCAGGCCGGCGCCGGCGGCTCGGCCGTGGCGGGGTCGGCTTCGGGAGCCGTGTCGGGGGAGGGCTTCATGGGCGGTGTGGCAGGGCGGAAGACGGGGCGTGGCGGTCGGGTCGGGACCGGCGCCAACGCCGGGGCAGAACGTGAGGCGGAACCTTAGGACTGTGGCGTAGGTGCGCACAAATCCTTGCTTTTTCGCCAATGTGCGTGGCTACAATCGACGACCATTGTAGTGATCTGACGGTATCAACGTGAGCGAGCCTCGTACCTGGATGTGCCTGATCTGCGGCTGGATCTACGACGAGGCAAGCGGTGATCCCGATCACGGCATCGCACCCGGGACCGCCTGGGCCGACGTGCCGATGAACTGGACCTGCCCGGAGTGCGGTGCGCGCAAGGAAGATTTCGAGATGGTGGCGGTCTGACACGGCCCGGCGGTCGCGTTCACTGCCGGGTGTTTCAGCCGCACCCGCGGTGTTGAGGAGGGCAACTCGTGGAAGAGGGCAGCACCGAGACCGGTGGCAGCGGGACCAAGGTCCTGGTCATCGACGACAGCAATACGATCCGGCGCAGCGCCGAGATCTTCCTGCGTCAGGGCGGCCATGAGGTGGTGCTGGCCGAGGATGGCTTCGATGCCCTGTCCAAGGTCAACGACCACGATCCGCAGCTGATCTTCTGCGACATCCTGATGCCGCGCCTGGACGGCTACCAGACCTGCGCCATCATCAAACGCAACCCGCGCTTTGCCCATGTGCCGGTGATCATGCTGTCGTCCAAGGACGGGCTGTTCGACAAGGCGCGGGGCCGCATGGTCGGCTCCGAAGACTACCTGACGAAGCCCTTCACGAAGGAGCAGTTGCTGCGCGCGGTCGAGACCTTCCGCCGGCCGGCCCCCTGAGAAGGCGTTGAGCGCGTCCCACCAGGCCGGCTGCACAGCGAACCCCGAGGACCCCGTCATGGCCATCCAGAAGATCCTCGTCGTCGACGATTCGAAAACCGAGCTCTACCACCTGTCCGACCTGCTGGGCAAGCGCGGCTATGCGGTGCGCACGGCCGAGAACGGCGAAGAGGCGATGCGCCGGCTGAACGAGGAGAAGCCCGACCTCATCCTCATGGACGTGGTGATGCCTGGCCAGAACGGCTTCCAGCTCACACGCACGATCACGCGCGACGCGCGCTGGTCGGACGTGCCGGTGATCATGTGCACCAGCAAGAACCAGGAGACCGACAAGGTCTGGGGCATGCGCCAGGGCGCCAGGGACTACATCGTCAAGCCCGTCAATGCCGACGAACTGCTGTCCAAGATCCGCGCCTTCGACGCGGCTTGACGCGCCGGCTGTACCTCCCCCATGGCCAAGCGCGAAGCCCTTCGAGAACTGCAGAGCCGGCTGGCCCAGCGGCTGCAGGCCGCGATGACCGAAGTGCCGACGGCCTCGTGGCTGGCCGTGCACTGCGGCGGCCAGGGCCTGATCTTTCCGCTGCGCACCGCCGGCGAGATCTTCACCGCCGCCGGCGTGCTGCCGGTGCCGCATACGCAACCGTGGTTCCTCGGCGTGGCCAATCTGCGTGGCGGTTTGCACGGTGTGGTCGACCTGGCCGGCTTCCTCGGCCTGCGCCCGCGGCCGCTGGCGCTCGATAACCTGGGCGAGCAGGCGCGACTGCTGGCGCTCAACCCGGCCCACGGCGGCCACTGTGCCTTGCTGGTCGACCGCCTGGCGGGCCTGCGCAACCCGGGTCAGCTGAGCCGGCTGCCCGACCCGGCCGGGCCGCGTCCGGCCTTCGCCGGCGCGCGCTACCGCGATACGCAGGGCCAGGTGTGGCAGGAGATCGACCTCGCCGCATTGGCTCGGCAGGAGCAGTTTCTGGGCATCGCCGCATGAGGTTGGTTGCGCGTCGCCCCCGACCGAGAAACCGCGTCGTACCGATGAGGACCCCATGAGCTTCCTGGACAAGATCGCCGGATCGCCGCGCAAGACCGACAACCTCCCGACGCTGGAAGACACCCAGACGCCGCCGCAGCCGGTCAACCCGATGGAAGAGACGATGCGTCTCGGGCCGGGTTCGATACTGCCGGACTCGATCCTCAACCGCGGCGACTCGTCGATCATCTCCGAGGCCGCGCCTTCCGAACTGGCGGCCGAGTTCGGCGAGACGCGCATGGCCGGCGACCTCGACGACGCATCGGCGTCGGGCCTGCCGCTGATCGGCCACTGGTCGACGGCCCGTCAGCAGCGCGTGCTGCTGGCCTTGTTCGGTGCCGGCCTGGTGGTGCTGATCCTGATCGCGGTCGCGGCGCTCACCAACGCCAGCCGCAGCGCGACCCAGGTCGCCGCCGCCGGCCAGGCACAGACGCAGTCGCAGCGGCTGGCCAAGTCGGTGTCGCAGGCGCTGCTGGGCGGCGTGCCGGCCTTCGGCGAGGTGAAGGAAAGCGCCGAGATCCTGGCCCGCAACGTGCGCGGCCTGGCCACCGGCGACGGCGACGTGCCGGCCGCGCCAGCCGCGTTGCGCGAGCAGGTGCAGGCGCTGCTGCCGCTCGTCGATCGCGCACAGAAGAGTGCCGGCGTCGTGCTGGCGCAGCAGAAGACGCTGACCCAGGTCGGTCAGTCGCTGCGCACCATCAACCGCCAGTCGGCCGACCTGCTGGAACTGGCCGAGACGGTGTCGTCGCTGAAGCTGCAGCAGGGCGCATCGTCGGCCGAGCTGTCGGCGGTGGGTCAGCTGGTGATGCTGACGCAGCGCATCGGCAAGAGCGCCAACGAATTCCAGACCATGGAAGGCGTCAGCCCCGAGGCCGTCTTCCAGCTCGGCAAGGACCTGAACTCCTTCAAGGAGATCTCGGACGGCCTGCTCGGCGGCAATGCCGAATTGCGCCTGCCCGGCACCAAGGACCCGCAGGTTCGCGAGCGCCTGCAGCAACTGGTCAAGCAGTACGAGGAAACGCGCGGCCAGGCCGGCGCCATCCTGGCCAACCTGCAAGGGCTGGTGGCGGCGCGCGATGCGCACGCGACGATCGTGGGCGACAGCGAACCGCTGCGCCTCGAACTGGGCAAGCTGCAGCAGGCGTTGTCCGATGCCGGCGGCTTCGGCGCGCTGTCGATGGTGGCCTCGGTGCTGGCGGTGCTGCTGATGCTGGCCGGCGGCCTGGGCCTGCTGCGACTGTTCGTCGTCGACCAGACGGCGCGTTCGCAGGTCGCCGAGGCGCAGCGCCTGGAGGCCGAGCGCCAGGAGCAGGAGGCCAAGCGCGTCAACGACGCCAACCAGGCCGCCATTCTTCGCCTGATGAACGAGCTGCAGACGGTGGCCGAGGGCGACCTGACGCAGCAGGCCACCGTCACCGAGGACATCACCGGCGCCATCGCCGATTCGGTCAACTACACCGTGGAGGAGCTGCGCACGCTGGTGGAGGCGGTGCAGAACACGGTGGCGCGCGTGACCGAGACCACGCAGCAGGTCGAGCAGACGTCGACCGAGCTGCTGGCGGCATCGACCGAGCAGCTGCGCGAGATCCGCGAAACCGGCGAGTCGGTGCTGCAGATGGCCGGCCGCATCAACGACGTGTCGGCGCAGGCGCAGCAGACGGCGCAGGTGGCGCGCCAGTCGCTGGAGGTCACCGAGTCGGGTCTGACCGCGGTGCAGAACACCATCGGCGGCATGAATTCGATCCGCGACCAGATCCAGGAGACCGCCAAGCGCATCAAGCGGCTGGGCGAGTCGTCGCAGGAGATCGGCGAGATCACCGAGCTGATCTCGGACATCACCGAGCAGACCAACGTGCTGGCGCTCAACGCCGCGATCCAGGCGGCGTCGGCGGGCGAGGCCGGGCGCGGCTTCTCGGTGGTGGCCGAGGAGGTGCAGCGCCTGGCCGAACGCTCGGGTGATGCCACGCGGCAGATCGCCGCCATCGTGCGCACCATCCAGACCGACACCCAGGACGCCGTGGCCGCGATGGAGCGTTCGACGCAGGGCGTGGTCGAGGGCGCGCGGCTGTCCGACGCCGCCGGCTCGGCGCTGGCCGACATCGACCGCGTGACGCGCCAGCTGTCGGACCTGATCGCGCAGATCTCCGAGCAGGCCTCGCGCGAGGCCGAATCGGCCAACGTCGTGGCAGCCAACATCCAGCACATCTTCGCCGTCACCGAACAGACCGGCGAGGGCACGCGGTCGACCGCGCAGATGGTGCGCGAGCTGTCGCGCAGCGCCGAGGATCTGAAGGCCTCGGTGGCGCGCTTCAAGGTGGCCTGAGGCGCTGCGCGGGCGCACCGGTTCCCGACCCTTCCGTCACCCACCCTCGCAGGACCGCCGTGGCCGATACCCTCGACAACAAGCCCACCGACGACCTGAGCGCGCTGGCCTGGGTGCACAGCGAATTGCGCCGCTCGCTCGATGGCGCCATCAAGTCGCTGCGCCGCTACCTGAAGGAGACGGAGTCGGCCGCGCGCTCCGACCTCGACAGCGTCGACCCGGCGGCACTGCGCACGGCGCGCACGCAGTTGCACCAGGGCGTGGGCGCGCTCGAACTGGTCGGCCTGCCGGCCGCGGCGCGCGTGCTGCGCGGTGCCGAGGCCGCCGTGCAGCGCATGCTGGCACGGCCGGCGACGGTCGACGAGGCCTCGGTGCACACGGTGGAGCGGGCCTGCTTCGCGCTGCTGGACTATCTCGGGCGTCTGCTGGCCGGCAAGCCGATGGCGCCGGTCGACCTGTTTCCTCAGTATGCGGCCGTGCAGGTGCTGGCCGGTGCCGATCGCGTGCACCCGGCCGACCTGTGGGAGGCCGACTTCGCCTGGCACGACCTGCCGACCGAGCCCGGCGTGGCGCCGCGGGCCGCCGACGATGCCTCGCGCGGCACGATGGAGGCCATCGTGCTGCGGCTGATGCGCCGCGCCGATGCCTCGGCGTGGACGCGGCTGTCGAGCCTGTGCGCCGAACTGGCCGCGGGCACCAGCGGCCGCGCCACCGCGCTGTGGCAGCTCGCCGCCGCCTTCGCCGAGGCCGAGGCCGCCGGTCTGCTGCCGCAGGGCGACGTGCACACCAAGCGCATGGCCGCGCGGCTGCTGGCGCAGTTGCGCCTGAGCGCCCGCCGCCAGGACGAACCGTCGGAGCGTCTGGCGCAGGATCTGCTGTTCTTCTGCGCCCATGTGCGCGAGGGCCAGCGTCCGACGCCGCGGCTGGAGGCCGTGCGCCGCGCCTGGCGGCTGGAGCGCGGCGCGCCACTCGACTACGAGAACGAACGCCTGGGCCGTTTCGACCCCGCCTGGATCGCGCAGGCACGCAAGCGCGTGGCCGGTGCCAAGGATGTCTGGTCGGCGGTGGCCGGTGGCGAGCAGCACCGCCTGCTGGCCCTGGGCGAACAGATGACGCTGCTGGGCGATTCGGTCGACCGCCTGTTCCCGGCCGGCCCGCAACTGTCGAAGGCGCTGCAGGACACGGCGGCCCAGGTCATGGCCGCCGGCGGCAACCCGCCGGCGCCGCTGGCGATGGAGGTCGCGACCTCGATCATCTACCTCGACGCCACGCTCGAGGACGGCGACCTCGACCAACCCGGCCTGGGCGAGCGCGTGCAGCGCCTGGCGCAGCGCATCGAGGATCTGCGCGCCGGCGGCGAGCCGCAGCCGCTCGAGCCCTGGATGGAGGAGCTCTACCGCCGCGTCTCCGACCGCCAGACCATGGGCAGCGTGGTGCACGAGTTGCGTGCCTCGCTGTCCGAGGTCGAGAAGCAGATCGACCAGTATTTCCGCAACCCGGCGCAGCGCGAGGTGCTGATCCCCGTGCCCGGCCAGTTGCAGGCCATGCGCGGCGTGCTGTCGGTGCTGGGCATGGACCAGGCCTCGGCCGCCGTGCTGCACATGCGCGACGACGTCGACGCGCTGGCGCAGACCGAGGTCGACCCGCAGCAGGCCATCAAGGCCGGCACCTTCGACCGCCTGGCCGACAACCTGGGCGCGTTGAGCTTCCTCATCGACATGCTCAGCGTGCAGCCGGCGCTGGCCAAGTCGCTGTTCCGCTTCGATCCCGTCGAGGGCAGCCTGAGCGCGGTGATGGGCCAGAGCGAGCGGCCATCGGCCTTCAGCGACCTGGAACCGGCACCGTCGATGCCGCTGGCCGACGAGGTGCGTGCGCTCGCCGACAGCGTCAGCGCCGAGCCGCAGGCCGATCACGGGCCGGCCTTCGAGCGCCTGAGCCAGCGCGCGCTGGCTGCCGACCTGCCGGGCATGGCCGGCGCCGTCAGCAGCGCGCAGCGTGCGCTGGCGCTCAGCACCGATGCGCCATCGCGCCAGGCCGTGGGCGCCGGTCTGGCCCAGGCCGTCGACCAGCTGCAGGCACCGCCGACAGCGGCCGAACCGGCGCCCGCACCGGCACCCTTGCCGCCGGCGACGACCAATCTCGAGGACGACGCCGAGATGCGCGAGATCTTCCTCGAGGAAGCGCGCGAGGTGATCGCGGCCGCGCGCGCGTCGCTGCAGCAACTGGCCGACAGCCCCGAAGACCTGGGCGAGCTCACCACCGTGCGCCGCGCCTTCCACACGCTCAAGGGCAGCTCGCGCATGGTCGGCCTGCGCGACTATGGCGAAGCCGCCTGGGCGTGCGAACAGCTCTTCAACGCGCGGCTGGCGCAGTCGCCGCGCATGGACGCCGACCTCGAGGCCTTCTCGCACGACGCACTCGACCACCTGACGGCCTGGACCGACGCCATCGCCGCCGGCGACGCCGGCCCGCGCGCGGCGGCCGCCATCGTGGCCGCGGCCGAGAGCCTGCGCGTGCACGGGCTGCGACGGCCGATCCAGGCCACCCCCGCGATGCCGGCCCTGCCGCCGGCGACCGCCGGGGCCGCACCGGCGCCGCCCGCGGCCGCACCGGCACCGCCCGCGGCCGATCAGCCCGACTGGACAGCCTTGCCCGAGCTGGTCGAGCTGGCGGCCGAAGCGCAGCCCGAACCGGCATTCGACCTTTCGCCGCCGTCGCCGGCGATCGAATTGCCGGTGCTGGAGGACGTCCCCGAGTTGCCCGCCTTCGCGCTCGCTTCGACGCTGGCCGAGCGCGTGCCCGATCTGCCGCAGGCCGCCGACCTCGACCTCGGGGCCGCCCTGGCAGGCGAGTCGCCGCCACCGGCACCGGCGTTCGAGCTCGACCTCGGCGAAGCGGTCGAATTGCCGCTGCAGGGGCTGCAAGTGCCGGCGGCGGCCGAGCCGGCAGTCGATCTGCCCGACCTGGCCGATGTCGTCGAGGTCGACTTCGGCGCCTTCGACCTGGCGCAGGCCGCCGATGCCGGCGGCGAGCCGCCGACCGATGCCGCGGCGGCCGAAGCCCTGGGCATCGGCGAGGTGACGCTGCCGCTGGACCGTGCCTTCGACGAGGAACGGGCCGCCGAAGCAGCGGCGGCGCCGACGGCGACGCCGGACCTGGCGTTCGACTTCGACCTCGCCGAGCCCGAGCCCGAACCCCCAGCGCCGGCCCGAGCCGCGGGCGAACCGGTGCTGGCCGAAGCCGAGCCGGTCGAGTCCGACGAGCAGGTGAAGCTCATCGGCGATCTGCGCATCTCGATTCCGCTGTTCAACATCTACCTCAACGAGGCCGACGAACTGTCGCGACGCCTGTCGACCGAGCTTGCCGAGTGGAGTCTCGAATACGAGCGCCGCCCGGTGTCCGAGTCGACGGTGGCGCTGGCCCATTCGCTGGCCGGCAGTTCGGCCACCGTCGGCTATGGCGAGCTGTCGAGCCTGGCGCGCTCGCTCGAACATGCGCTGCTGCGCTCGGCCGCACTCGGCCAGGGCACGGCCGCCGACGCCGCGCTGTTCAGCGAGGCAGCCGACGAGATCCGCCGGCTGCTGCACCAGTTTGCGGCCGGCTTCCTGAAGCCGATGCTGCCCGGGTTGCGCGACCGTCTGGCCGATGCCGAACACCGGTTGGCGCTGGCTGCGGTCGAACCTGCGGAACAGGCGCCCGGCGGGCTCGAGGATGCGCTCGAGCGGACGGTCGAGACGACGACACCGATGCCGGTGCTGCCGGCGCTGGCGCCCAGCTTCGGTGCTCTCGAGGCCCTGCCCGAGGCCGTGCCGATGCCACGCGCCGCGCGCGAGGACGCTTTTGACGACGACGAGGACCTCGAGGCCGTCGACGCCATCGACACCGAACTGTTCCCGATCTTCGAGGAGGAGGCCGAGGAACTGCTGCCGCAGCTGCAGTCGCGCCTGCGCGACTGGATGCTGCATCCATCCGACGGCGATGCGCCCTCGGCCTGCATGCGCACGCTGCACACCTTCAAGGGCGGTGCGCGCCTGGCGGGTGCCATGCGGCTGGGCGAAATGGCGCACCGGCTGGAAACGGCGATCGAGCACCTGGCGGCTGCCCCCCGGGTCGAAGCGGCCCAGGTCGAGCCCTTGCTCGCGCGTGCCGATGCCATGGGCGCTGTGTACGAGGCCCTGCGCCGCCCCGGCACGCCGGCTGCACCGATGCCCGCGCCGGCGGCCGTGCCGGCGCAGCCGGTGCCGGTGGACCTGCCGCCGGCCCTGGCCGAACAGGCCCTCGAACCAGCGGTCGAACCGGCGACCGAACCGGCGGCCGAAGCCCCCGGCGAACCTGCAGCCGACGGGCTGGTGCCCGACCTGGCGGCGGTTCCTGCCGTGCCCCTGCCGTCGATCGACTGGTCGCGCTTCGGCGCCGAGCGCACCGAAGCGCCCGCGGCCGACGAACCGCGAGCCGCCGCCGGCGCCACCGCGGTGCGCGTGCGCGCCGCGCTGCTCGACCGCCTGGTCAACCACGCCGGCGAGGTGAGCATCACGCGCGCCCGCATCGATGCCGACGTGCACCAGCTGCAGGGTGCCGTCAACGACCTCACCGACAACCTCGACCGCCTGCGCAGCCAGTTGCGCGACATCGAACTGCAGGCCGATACGCAGATCGCCTCGCGCATCGAGGCGGCCAAGGCGGCGTCGCAGACCTTCGACCCGCTGGAGATGGACCGCTTCACGCGCTTCCAGGAATTGACGCGCATGATGGCCGAGTCGGTCAACGACGTCGCCACCGTGCAGCGCGCCGTGCAGCGCACCCTGCAGTCGACGGAAGACCAGCTCGCCGCGCAGGCGCGGCTGACGCGCGAGCTGCAGGACGACCTGCTGCGCACGCGCATGGTGGAGTTCGAGAGCCTGGCCGACCGCCTGTACCGCGTGGTGCGCCAGGCCGCCAAGGACACCGGCAAGCAGGTGCGGCTGGACATCGTCGGCGGCTCGATCGAAGTCGACCGCGGCGTGCTCGAACGCATGATCGGCCCCTTCGAGCACCTGCTGCGCAACAGCGTCGCGCACGGCATCGAAGCCGTCGCGACGCGCCAGGCCGCCGGCAAGGATCCGGCCGGCGAGATCCGCATCACCGTCACGCAGGAAGGCAACGAGATCGGTGTCGAGTGCCGCGACGACGGCGCCGGCCTCGACCTGGGCCGCATCCGTGCGCGCGCCGAGGAACGCGGCCTGCTGCAGCCCGGCCAGGCGGCAAGTGACGCCGAACTGGCCAATATGGTCTTCCGACCCGGCTTCAGCACCGCCGCCGAGGTCACCGAGCTGGCCGGCCGCGGCATCGGCCTGGACGTGGTGCGCGCCGAAGTCAATGCGATGGGCGGACGCATCGAGACCGCCAGCTCCCCCGGCCAGGGCACGCGCTTCAAGCTCGTGCTGCCGCTGACCACCGCCGTCACCCAGGTGGTGCTGCTGCGCAGCGGCAAGCTGCAGGTGGCCGTGCCGTCGACGCTGGTCGAGGTCGTGCGCCGCGTGCCGACCGACGAGGTCGAGCGCGCCTATGCCAGCGGCGGCTATGCCATCGGCGACCAGCTGCTGCCCTTCTTCTGGCTCGGCGGCCTGCTGCAGCACAGCGCCCGCGGGCCGACGATCGGCCGCACGCAGCCGGTGGTCGTGGTGCGCAGCGCGGCGCAGCGCGTGGCGCTGCATGTCGACGAGGTGATCGGCAACCAGGAAGTGGTGGTCAAACATGTCGGGCCGCAGCTGGCGCGGCTGCCGGGCCTGGCTGGCGTGACGCTGCTGCCCTCGGGCGCGGTGGCGCTGATCTACAACCCGGTGGCGCTGGCGGCGCTGTACGGCGAGGCGGCGCAGCGCCGTGCCATGGGCGCGCCGGCCGCAGCCCTGCCCGAGTCCGCCGAGGCCGCCGCGTCGGCCACCGCGGCGGCACAGGCGCCGCTGGTGCTGGTGGTCGACGATTCGCTCACCGTGCGCCGCGTCACGCAGCGGCTGCTGGCCCGCGAGGGCTACCGCGTCGTGCTGGCCAAGGACGGCATGGATGCGATGGAGAAGCTGGCCATCGAGCGGCCGGCGATCATGCTGTCGGACATCGAGATGCCGCGCATGGACGGCTTCGACCTCGTACGCAACGTGCGCGCCGATCCGCGCCTGGCCGGGCTGCCGGTGGTGATGATCACCTCGCGCATCGCGCAGAAGCACCGTGACTATGCCGCCCAGCTCGGTGTCGACCATTACCTCGGCAAGCCCTACGCCGAAGACGAGTTGCTGCGGCTGGTGGCCCGCCACGCCGGTGCTCCGGCAGCGGTGGCCTGACCGGGCGACGTCTCCCGCGCACCGGCGCCGCCGTTGCACGGGGGCGGCTGGTGTGCGAAAGGCGTGCATTTCGATGTCAGGAATCTGCTGAAGCGGCCGAAAATCAGGCCTCGAAGCACTCATCCCCTGCCCGGGCACCATGTCCGAAGTCGTCGATCACCTCGCGGAGCTCACCGGATTCCGGGACCGGGATGTCGTCGACGTCACGCTCGTCGGTGCCTTCTGCGACCTGTTGCGGCCGGACAGCGTCGCCATCTATCGCCCGGTGGGCGAACCCGACGCCCAGCGCTGGCTGACGCGCGCCCGCCTGCGGGGCCAGGAAACGACGCCCACCGCCGATTCGGTCTGGGCGGCGCTCGAGGACCTGCCGGCGCTGGAGACGCTGCCGCAGCACCGCCGCTGCCTGCAGGAGCAGGCCGCCGTGACCTGCACGGCCGACGGCCGCACGATGAGCCTGTTTCCGCTCAACACCGACCGCGAAGTCGCCGGCGTGCTCGACATCCGCACCCGTGCCCCGCTCACCGACGAGCAGACGCGGCTGGTGTCGAGCATCCTGCGCGTCTACCGCAACTTCCAGGTTCTGCTGGACTACAGCGAACGCGATACGCTCACCGGCCTGCTCAATCGCAAGACCTTCGACGGCTCGTTCTTGCGCGTGTCCGCCCAGGGCGCGCCGACCCCGGTGCAGGCAGCGCCGTGCCACGAACGCCGCAGCGGCGGCGAATCGACCTGGCTCGGCGTGATCGACATCGACCACTTCAAGGCCGTCAACGACAGCCATGGGCACCTGATCGGCGACGAGGTGCTGCTGCTGATCGCGCGCCTGATGCGCGGCAGCTTCCGTTTCCAGGATCAGCTCTACCGCTTCGGTGGCGAGGAATTCGTCGTGCTGGTCCGCGGCGGCCGGGCCGAGCAGGCGGCCATCGCCTTCGAGCGGCTGCGCGCCAATATCGCCGCCTACGTCTTCCCGCGCGTGGGCCACATCACCGTATCGATCGGCTTTACCGAGGTGCGAACCGGCGACTCACCCTCCGGCGCCTTCGAGCGCGCCGACAAGGCCGTCTACCACGCCAAGCAGAACGGCCGCAACCAGGTGGCCCACCACGGCGACCTCATCGCTCGCGGCCTGCTGGTCGACGAGACGCGCACGGGCGACATGGAACTGTTCTGAAGGCGTGCGCGGCACGCGGCGTAGCTGCTCAGCGCGGCGGCCGCTCACCCTTGACCACGGCATAGCGCTCCAGCGTCTTCATGCGCGCATGCTCGTGCTGGACGACCGGCAACGGGTAGTCGCGGCCGAGTTCGATGCCGGCGGCCGCCAGATCCACCGGACGCGCCGCCCAAGGGGCGTGCAGCAGCGCATCGGGCAGCTTCGCCAGCGCCGGCAGGTAGCGGCGGATGAAGCGGCCCTGGGGGTCGAACTTCTCGCTTTGCGCCACCGGGTTGAAGATGCGGAAATAGGGCTGGGCGTCGCAGCCGCTGGACGCCGCCCATTGCCAGCCGCCATTGTTGGCCGCGAGGTCGAAGTCGTTGAGCTTGTCCGCAAAGTAGGCCTCGCCGCGCCGCCAGTCGATGCCCAGGTCCTTGACCAGGAAGCTGGCCACCACCATGCGCAGCCGGTTGTGCATGTAGCCGGTGTCGTTGATCTGGTGCATCGCGGCGTCGACCAGCGGATAGCCGGTGCGGCCCTCGCACCAGGCGGCAAACCATGCGTCGGCGTGCTTGCCATGCTCCCAGCGGATCTTGTCGTATTCGCGCTTGAAGGCATGACCGACGACATGCGGGTGGTGGTGCAGCACCTGGTGGTAGAAGTCGCGCCAGATCAGCTCCGACAGCCAGACCTCGGCGCCGCGCGAGCCGGCCACCATGCGCTGGTGCGCCTCGCGCGCCAGGCGGCGGATGGACACCGTGCCGAAGCGCAGGTGGGTGCTGAGGTAGCTGGGGCCCTTGACGGCGGGGAAATCGCGCGTGTCGGCATAACGGTCGATGCGCGGCAGGAAGTCGTCCAGCAGTTCCTGCGCACCGGCCGGCCCGCTGGGCAGGCGCAGCTGGTGCAGGTTGGTCCTGGCAAAGCCGATCTCCTCGAGCGTCGGCACGCCATGCTCGCCGGGCGGTGGCGGTGCCAGCGCCGCCGCATGCCGGGCGACCGGGTAGGCGCCCAGGAAGAAGGCATCGACCTTCTTCAGCCAGGCATTCTTGTACGGCGTGAAGACCGAGTAGGTGCCGCCAGCCTGGGTGAGCAGCTCGCTGCGCTCGAACACCACATGGTCCTTGACCGTGTGCAGCACCACGCCCGCGTCGGCCAGCAGGCCGCGCGTGCGCGCGTCGCGCGCCAGTGCGGCAGGATCGTCGTCGTGGCTGGCATAGACGGCCTGCACGCCGAGCTGGCGCGCCAGCGTGGCGATCATCTCCGGCGCATGACCATGGCGCACCAGCAGCGCGCAGCCCTCGATGCCATGCGCGGCGCCGAGCGCGCGCAACTCGGCATCCACCCCGACCAGGCTGTCGCGGATGAATTCGACGCGGCGGTCGGCACGTGGCAGCGGGTCGAGGATGTCGCGGTCGAAGACGAAGGCGCACCACACCTGGCGCGCCTCGCGCAGGGCGTGGTGCAGCGCGGCCTGGTCCTCGACGCGCAGGTCACGTCGCATCCAGACCAGCGCGCGGTCGAGCGGCTTGTTCACGGGCCCGAGTGTGCCCGAGGGGCCGGCGGGCGGGCGGCGGCGGACTAAAATCTCAGCATGGCCTCTGGTTCCCGCATCGATCTGACCAACCAGTTCCTGATCGCCATGCCGGGCATGGCCGACGACACCTTTGCCGGCTCGGTCGTCTACCTGTGCGAGCACAGCGAGCGCGGCGCCCTCGGCCTGGTCATCAACAAGCCGATCGACATCAAGCTGAAGAACCTGTTCGAGAAGGTCGAGCTGCCGCTGGACCGTGCCGAACTGGCCGAACAGCCGGTGTTCTTCGGCGGCCCGGTGCAGACCGAGCGCGGTTTCGTGCTGCATGAGCGGCAGGGCGAGGGCGATAGCCCCTACACCTCGACGATGTCGGTGCCCGGGGGCCTGGAGATGACCACCAGCAAGGACGTGCTCGAAGCCATGTCCAACGGCGCCGGGCCCAAGCGCGTGCTGATCACGCTGGGCTGCAGCGGCTGGTCGGCGGGGCAGCTGGAGGACGAGATCGGCCGCAACGGCTGGCTGACCGTCGGTGCCGACCCGGTGATCATCTTCGACACCCCGGTCGAGCAGCGCTACCAGCGCGCGGTGTCGCTGCTGGGCTTCGACCCGCGCATGCTGTCGAACGAGGCCGGGCATGCCTGAGCCGGCGGCTGCCGCGGTGCGTGAACGGTCCTTTCTCGCTTTCGATTTCGGCACCCGCCGCGTCGGCGTGGCCAGCGGCAATACGCTGCTGCGCCAGGCCCGGGGCCTGAAGACCATCGCCGCCGAGGGCGACGCCCGTTTCGACGCCATCGCCCGCCTGATCGCCGAATGGCAGCCCGATGCGCTGGTGGTCGGCGTGCCCTTCCACCCCGACGGCGCCGAGCACGACAACACCCGTCGCGCACGCCGCTTCGCGCGCCAGCTGCACGGCCGCTTCCGGCTGCCGGTGCACGAGGTCGACGAGCGTTACACCACCACCGAGGCGCTGGCCGCCGGCGCGCGCGACGCCGATGCCGCGGCGGCGGCGCTCATCCTGGAACAACACCTGCGCAACCTGCCGGAGGACGACGATGCTGCAGCTTGACGCCGAAGGCCTGTATGCCGAGCTGCGGACCGGCGTGCGGGCCCTGCTGCAACCCGAGGCGGTGCTGGTCGGCATCTGGTCGGGCGGCGCCTGGCTGGCCGAGCGGCTGCAGGCCGACCTGCAGCGCACGGGCAAGCCCGGGGTCATCTCCAGCACCCTGCACCGCGACGACTTCGGCTCGCGCGGGCTGGCCGGCGGCGCTGACCCGACGCACCTGCCGTTCGAGATCGAGGGCCGCCGCATCGTGCTCATCGACGACGTGCTCTATACCGGCCGCACCATCCGCGCGGTCATCAACGAGCTCTACGACTTCGGCCGGCCGGCCAGCGTGAAGCTGGCGGTGCTGGTCGACCGCGGCGGGCGCGAGCTGCCGATCGAGGCCGCCTTCGCCGCCGCGCGCATCGCGCTGCCGCCGACGCAGAAGCTGGCGCTGGCGCGCGACGAGGCCGGGCGCTTCAGCTTCACCGTCGAGGAGCGCGCCTGATGCTGGCCCGCCGCAACCCGCAGCTCAACGCCCATGGCGAGCTCATCCACCTGCTGTCGATCGAGGGGCTGCCGCGCGCGGTGCTGACGCAGATCCTCGATACCGCCAGCACCTTCCTCAGCGTCAACGACCGCGAGGTCAAGAAGGTGCCGCTGCTGCGCGGCAAGAGCGTCTTCAACCTCTTCTTCGAGAACAGCACGCGCACGCGCACCACCTTCGAGATCGCCGCCAAGCGGCTGTCGGCCGACGTCATCAACCTCGACATCGCCAAGAGCAGCGCCAGCAAGGGCGAGAGCCTGCTCGACACCATCGCCAACCTGTCGGCGATGCATGCCGACATGTTCGTCGTGCGCCACAGCGAGAGCGGCGCACCCTACCTCATCGCCCAGCACTGCGCGCCGCACGTGCACGTGGTCAATGCCGGCGACGGCCGCCATGCCCACCCCACGCAGGGGCTGCTGGACATGTACACCATCCGCCACTTCAAGCGCGACTTCACGCAGCTCAGCGTCGCGGTGGTGGGCGACATCGTGCATTCGCGCGTGGCGCGCTCGGACATCCATGCGCTGTCGATCCTGGGCGTGCCCGACATCCGCGCCGTCGGCCCCAAGACGCTGGTGCCGGGCGATCTGCGCGAGATGGGCGTGCGTGTCTGTCACGACATGGCCGAAGGCATCCGCGGCGCCGACGTCATCATCATGCTGCGGCTGCAGAACGAGAGGATGAGCGGCGCGATGCTGCCCAGCGCCGGCGAATTCTTCAAGAGCTACGGCCTGACGGCCGCGAAGCTGGCGCTGGCCAAGCCCGATGCCATCGTGATGCACCCGGGGCCGATCAACCGCGGCGTCGAGATCGACTCGGCGGTGGCCGATGGCCGGCAGAGCGTGATCCTGCCGCAGGTCACCTTCGGCATCGCGGTGCGCATGGCGGTGATGTCGACGATCGCGGGGAACGCAGCATGAGGGTCTTGATCAAGGGCGGGCGGGTGATCGATCCGGCCAGCGGCCGCGACGAGCTGGCCGACGTCGCCATTGCCGGCGACCGCATCGTCGGCATCGGCGCCAAGGCCGCGGGCTTCGCCGAGGCCGAGCGCATCATCGACGCCAGCGGCCTGATCGTCGCGCCGGGTCTGGTCGACCTGGCCGCGCGGCTGCGCGAGCCGGGGCAGGAACACGAAGGCATGCTCGAGAGCGAGCTGCAGGCGGCCGCGGCCGGCGGCGTCACCAGCCTGGTGTGCCTGCCCGACACCGACCCCGTGCTCGACGAGCCCGGGCTGGTGGAGATGCTGAAATTCCGCGCGCGCAAGCTCTCGCGCTGCCGCGTCTTTCCGCTCGGCGCACTGACGCGCCGGCTCGAGGGCCAGACGCTGACCGAGATGGTCGAACTCACCGAGGCCGGCTGCATCGGCTTTTCGCAGGTCGACGTCCCGGTGCCCGATACGCAGGTGATGCTGCGCGCGATGCAATATGCCGCCACGCATGGCTTTGCCGTCTGGCTGCGGCCGCAGGACGCCTGGCTCGGCAAGGGCGTGGCCGCCAGCGGCGCCGTGGCCACGCGGCTGGGCCTGTCGGGCGTGCCGGTGGCGGCCGAGACGATCGCGCTGCACACGCTGTTCGAACTGGTGCGCGTGACCGGCGTGCGCCTGCACCTGTGCCGCCTGTCCAGCGCCGCCGGCGTGGCGCTGCTGCGCCGGGCCAAGGCCGAGGGCCTGCCGGTGACGGCCGACGTCAGCATCAACTCGCTGCACCTGACCGATGTCGACATCGGCTTCTTCGACGCCGACATGCGGCTGACGCCGCCGCTGCGCCAGGGGGGCGACCGTGACGCGCTGCGCGCCGCGCTGGCCGACGGCACGGTCGACGCGCTGGTGTCCGACCACAACCCGGTGGCCGAGGACATGAAGAACCTGCCCTTCGGCGAGGCCGAACCCGGCGCCACCGGGCTCGAACTGCTGCTGGCGCTGGCCCTGCGCTGGGGCGCCGACCAGGGCCAGCCATTGGCCAGGACCCTGGCCCGCGTGACCTGCGACCCGGTGCGCGTGCTGGGTGATGCGCTCGGCTCGCTGGCCTCCAGTGCCGGCCGGCTGGTGGAGGGCGGCGTCGCCGATGTCTGCCTGTTCGACCCCAGCGCCGATTGGGCGGTCACGCCCGAGCAGCTGTGCAGCCAGGGCAAGCACACGCCGTTTGCCTTCCGGTCCACCGGCATGGGCTTGCGCGGCCGCGTGCGCACGACGCTGGTGGCCGGCACGATTGCCTACGACCGTCGTTGAGCGCTTCACAGGTTCTGATGCGGCGTCTGCGCGGCATCTGGTGCCTGCTGCGTGCCGTGCTGCATGGCCTGCACGGCCTGCTGGTGGTGCTGCTGCTGTTCCCGGCGCTGCGGCGCGACGGGCGTCGTGCACGCGTGCGCTGGTGGTCGGCGAAGATGCTGCGCCTGCTCGGCCTGCGGCTGGAGGTGCAGGGCACTTTCAAACCCGGCGGCAAGATGCTCGTCGCCAACCATGTGTCGTGGCTGGACATCCTGGTCGTGCATGCGGTCTGCCCCGAGGCGCGCTTCGTCTCCAAGGCCGAGGTGCGCCACTGGCCGCTGGTCGGCCGCCTGGTCGGCGCCGCCGAGACGCTGTACATCGAACGCGCGCGCAAGCGCGATGCCATGCGCGTGGTGCACCAATGCGCCGAAGCGCTGCGCGCGGGCGATACCGTGGCCGTCTTCCCCGAGGGCACGACCGGGCCGGGTGACGAACTGCTGCCCTTCCACGCCAACCTGCTGCAGGCGGCGATCGCGGTCGCCGCGCCGGTGCAGCCGCTGGCCCTGCGCTATGCCGACCGCCGCCGCGCCGTCAGCCCGTCGGCGCTGTGGGTGGGCGACACCACGCTGGCGCAGACGCTGTGGCTGCTGGCCACCGCCGATGGCCTGGTGGCGCGGCTGGACGTGCTGGGCGCACGCGGCACGGCGCATGCCGACCGCCGGGCGCTGTCGGATACCCTCAGAATCGACATCGAAACGGCGCTGGCCGATATCGACCGCCGCCACCGCCCTGCATGAATACCGTCCTGTCCTCCCTGCACATCCGGCGCGTCGGCATCGACACCTGGCGCGAAAACGTCGCCTTCCTGCACCGCAGCTGCCCGGTGGTGCGGGCCGCCGGTTTCCAGGCGCTGGCCAAGGTCACGGTGCGCGCCAACGGGCAGTCGATCGCCGCCGTGCTCAATGTCGTCGACGACGAAGCCATCGTCGGCCCGCTGGAGCTGGGCCTGAGCGAGGAGGCCTTCGACCGCCTGGGTGTGGCGGCCGGGCGTGACGTGACCGTCGAGCACGCCGAGCCGCCGCCGTCGATCGCCGCGCTGCACCGCAAGATCGCCGGCGAGCGGCTGTCGCGCGACGACCTGGTGGCGGTGATGCGCGACATCGCCGCCGCGCGCTATTCGAAGATCGAACTCGCCGCCTTCGTCGTCGCCACCAACCAGTTCGAACTCGACCGCGACGAGGTGCTGCACCTCACCGAGGCGATGATCGCGGTCGGCCGCCGCATCGACTGGCAGCACGACGTGCGCGGCGGCCCGGTGGTCGACAAGCACTGCATCGGCGGCATCCCGGGCAACCGCACCTCGATGCTGGTGGTGCCCATCGTCACCGCGCACGGCATGCTGTGCCCCAAGACCAGCTCGCGCGCCATCACCTCGCCGGCCGGCACCGCCGATACGATGGAGGTGCTGGCCGAGGTCGAACTGCCGCTGGAGCGGCTGCAGCAGATCGTGCGCGAGACGCGCGGCTGCCTGGCCTGGGGCGGCACCGCCGACCTCTCGCCGGCCGACGACATCCTGATCTCGGTCGAGCGCCCGCTGGCGATCGACTCGCCCGGGCAGATGGTGGCCTCGATCCTGAGCAAGAAGATCGCCGCCGGCTCGACGCACCTGGTGCTGGACATCCCGGTCGGGCCCAGCGCCAAGGTGCGCAGCATGCCCGAGGCGCAGCGGCTGAAGAAGCTGTTCGAATATGTGGCGCAGCGCCTGGGCCTGCAGCTCGACGCCGTCATCACCGATGGCCGTCAGCCCATCGGCCGCGGCATCGGCCCGGTGCTGGAGGCGCACGACGTGATGCAGGTGCTGGCCAACCACCCCGATGCGCCGCAGGACCTGCGGCAGAAGTCGCTGCACCTGGCCGGCCGCGTGATCGAGTTCGACCCCGACGTGCGCGGCGGCGACGGCTGGCGCATCGCGCGCGACATCCTCGATTCCGGGCGCGCGCTGGCGCAGATGAACGCCATCATCGACGCCCAGGGCCGGCGCGGCGCGATCCCCGACCCGGCGCCGCTGACCTTCGAGGTGACGGCAGCGGCCGACGGTGTCGTGATCGGCATCGACAACCTGCGCCTGGCGCGCATCGCGCGCCTGGCCGGTGCACCGCAGGTCCGCGATGCCGGCGTCTGGCTGGCGCGCAAGCTCGGCGATGCAGTGCGCCAGGGGGAACTGCTCTACCGGCTGCATGCGCATTACGACACCGACCTGAGCTTCGCGCGCCGCATGGCCGAGCAGGGCAGCGGCTACCGCATCGGCCGTGCCGAGGACATGCCGCACGACTTTGCGCGCAACGGGGCGGCTGCTTGAACGCGATGCTGCTGGCCTTCGACGACGAGTGGGCGCTGGCCCAGCGCCTGGCCGACGCGCTGGGCTGGCCGCTGCAGGCGGTGCAACGCCATACCTTCCCCGACGGCGAGACGCGGCTGCGCCTGCCGCCGCAACTGCCGCCGCGCGTGGCGGTGCTGCGCGGCCTGCAGCAGCCCAATGCCAAGCTGACCGAGCTGTGGCTGGCCGCGGCCGGCGCGCGCGAGCTGGGGGCTGCCCAGCTGGCCCTGGTCAGCCCCTACCTGGCCTACATGCGTCAGGACATCGCCTTCACGCCGGGCGAGGTGGTCAGCCAGCGCCACCTGGGCCGCCTGCTGGCGACCGGCTTCGACTGCGTGATCACCGTCGACCCGCACCTGCATCGCGTGGCAACGATGGACGAGGTGGTGCCCGGCCGGCGCGGCGTGGCGCTCAGCGCGGCGCCGCTGCTGGGCGCGTGGCTGGCACGGCAGGTGCCGGGTGCGCTGCTGGTGGCGCCCGACGAGGAGGCCGAGCAATGGGTGGCCGCCGCTGCCCGCGCCCAGGGGCTGGACTACCTGGTGTCGCGCAAGCAGCGGCATGGCGACCGCGACGTGCGGGTCGACGTGCCCGCGGCCGACGTGCAGGGCCGGGCGGTGGTGCTGCTCGACGACGTGGCCAGCACCGGGCACACCCTGCTCGATGCGGCGGCCACGCTGCTGGCACGCGGCGCGGCCAGCGTCGACGTCGCGGTGACGCATGGTCTGTTCGTCGGCGATGCCATCGACCGGCTGCGTGCCGCCGGTGTGCGCCACTGCTGGAGCACCGACAGCGTGCCGCACGCCAGCAACTGCGTCAGCGTGGCGCCGCTGCTGGCGGCGGCGCTGGCCGACTGGGCCAGGGACCCGGCGACGACGGGCTGATCAGGCCTTGCCCTGGCTGGCGACAGCGGCGGCGGCCCTCGCTGCGGCCTCGGCATCGCCCAGGTAGTAGCTCCGGACCGGCTTCAGGTCGGCGTCGAGTTCATAGACCAGCGGGATGCCGTTGGGGATGTTGAGGCCGACGATGTCGGCGTCGCCGATGCCGTCGAGGTATTTGACCAGTGCGCGGATGCTGTTGCCGTGGGCGGCGACCACCACGCGCTGGCCGCTGCGGATGGCCGGCGCCAGGCGCTCGTGCCAGCAGGGCAGCACGCGCGCCACGGTGTCCTTCAGGCATTCGGTGAGCGGGATCTGCCCGGGCGCCAGGGCGGCATAGCGGATGTCGTGGCGCTGGCCGCGCGGATCGGCGGCGTCCAGCACCGGCGGCGGCGTGTCGTAGCTGCGGCGCCAGATCAGCACCTGCTCGTCGCCGTACTGGCGGGCCGTCTCGGCCTTGTTCAGGCCCTGCAGCGCGCCGTAGTGGCGCTCGTTGAGCCGCCAGTCGTTGACGATGGGCAGCCAGGTGCGGTCCATCTCGTCCAGGCAGTGCCACAGCGTCCAGATGGCGCGCTTGAGCACCGAGGTGTAGCAGACGTCGAACTCCCAGCCTTCGGCCTTCAGCAGCCGGCCGGCCTCGCGCGCCTGCCGCACGCCGGTTTCCGTCAGCGGCACGTCGGTCCAGCCGGTGAAGCGGTTGTCGAGGTTCCAGGTCGATTCGCCGTGGCGGATGAGGACGAGCTTGTGCATGGGGTGGCCGGCGCAGGGCTGCGGAAAACCGCAAATTCTATAATTCGACGCTTTTGCCAACTGCGCACCGCGTGCGGCCCACCGTGACGTTCATTCTCGAGAACTGGCTTCTGATTCTGGTCGCGTGCATTTCCGGCGGCATGCTGGTCTGGCCGATGGTCGGCAAGGGTGGCGGCAGCAGCGTGTCGCCGAGCGAGGCGGTGCGCCTGATCAACCGCGAGAAGGGCGTGCTGATCGACGTCTGCGAGCCGGCCGAATTCGCGGCCGGCCATGCCGTCGGTGCACGCAACGTGCCGCTGGGCTCGCTGGCGGGCGCCAAGGATCTGCCCGCCAACAAGGCCGTGCCGGTGCTCGTGATGTGTGCCTCGGGCGCGCGCGCCAGACGGGCCGCCTCGCAGCTGCGCAAGGCCGGCTACGAGAAGGCAGTGGCGGTGGCCGGCGGCAACGCCGCCTGGCGCGACGCCAACCTGCCGGTCGAGAAGAAGGCCTGACAACTTCCGACGGGCAGCAAGGGCATGCGGGGCCCGGGACAATCCGCGCTTTCGAACGACAGGAGGGAGCCGGCATGAGCGCCGTCCGCATGTATACGACCCAGGTCTGCCCGTACTGCGTGCGCGCCAAGGCGCTGCTCAAGCAGCGCGGCGTCGAGCAGATCGAGGAGATCCGCGTCGACCTCGACCCCGCCCAGCGCGATCACATGATGCAGATCACCGGCCGCCGCACGGTGCCGCAGATCTTCATCGGCGATACCCATGTCGGCGGCTGTGACGACCTCATCGCGCTCGACCAGGCCGGCGGCCTGACGCCCCTGCTCGGCCGCTGAAGCGGCGGTGCTTCGTCACGGGCCGGCCGCACGGGCGGGCCCATAATCCCGCGCTTGCCCGCGGCCCCCGCAGCGGGCCTTTCACCCAAGAGACGACCGATGGCCGACGAAGCGAATCCCGTGTTCAACATCCAGCGCATGTACCTGAAGGACTTGTCGCTGGAGCAGCCCAACTCGCCGCAGATCCTGCTCGAGCAACAGCAGCCGCAGGTCGACATCCAGCTCGGCGTCGGCGCCGAACAGGTCGCCGACGGCATCTTCGAGGTCACCGTCACCGCCACCGTCACCACCAAGATCGGCGACAAGACGCTGTTCCTGGTGGAAGCCAAGCAAGCCGGCATCTTCGAGATCCGCAACGTGCCGGCCGACCAGATGCAGGGCATCATCAGCATCGTCTGCCCGCAGATGGTCTACCCCTACCTGCGCGCCATCGTGTCCGACGTCTGCACGCGCGCCGGCTTCCCGCCCATCCTGCTGACGGAAGTGAATTTCCAGGCCATGTTCCAGGCCCAGCAGGAGCAGGCGGCGCAGCAGGGCAACGGCTCGCGCATCATCACCGGCGTCAACTGATCGCATCGGCGCGGGTGCCGCTGGGCGCACGGCGATGAAGATCGCGGTCCTCGGCGCCGGCGCCTGGGGAACGGCGGTCGCCGTTGCCGCCGCCGCCCGCCACGACGTGCTGCTGTGGGCGCGGGATGCGACCCAGGCGACGCAGATCAGCGCTGCCGGCTGCAACCGGCGCTACCTGCCCGAGGTGGCGCTGCCTGCCGATCTGCAGGTCGGCCATGACCTCGCCGCGGCCTGTGCGCATGCCGCAGACGGGCTGCTGATCATCGCCACGCCGATGGCCGGCCTGCGCGCCACGCTGCAGGCCTTGCCAGCGGGACGGCCGGCGGTCTGGCTGTGCAAGGGTTTCGAGGCCGGCACGGGGCTGCTCGGTCACGAGATCGCGCGCAGCCTTCGCCCTGGCGTGCCCTGCGCCGTGCTCTCGGGCCCGAGCTTCGCGCTCGAGGTCGGACGCGGCCAGCCGACGGCCCTGGTGGCGGCCAGCGAGAGCGCGGAAATGGCGGCCACCGTCGTCGAGGCGCTGCATGGCGATGGCCTGCGCGTCTATTCGTCCAGCGACGTGGTGGGCGTGGAGGTCGGCGGTGCGGTGAAGAATGTGCTGGCCATCGCCACCGGCATGCTGGACGGCATGGCTGCCCAGGGCGCAGCCGGCGCACCGGGCCTGAATGCGCGTGCGGCGCTGATCACGCGCGGCCTGGCCGAGATGACCCGCCTGGGCATGGCCCTGGGGGCGCGGCCCGAGACCTTCATGGGCCTGTCCGGCCTTGGCGATCTGGTGCTCACTGCCACCGGCGACCTCTCGCGCAACCGCAAGGTCGGCCTCTTGCTGGCCCATGGCCTGTCGCTGGCCGAGGTGCTGGCGCAGCTGGGCCATGTGGCCGAGGGCGTCTATACCGCCCGCACGGTGGCCGACCGCGCGGCGCAACTGGGCGTCGAGATGCCGATCACGCAGGCCGTGGTCGAGGTGCTGGAGGGCCGCCTGCAGCCGCGCGAGGCGATGGCGCTGCTGATGTCGCGCCAGAGCCGCGCCGAGGCCTGATCAGCCGGCGCCTTCGAAGCCGTTCTGCCGCCAGGCCTCGAATACCGCCACCGCGACGGCATTGCTCAGATTCAGGCTGCGCTGGCCAGGGCGCATCGGCAGCCGCACCTGGCGGTTGTCCGCAAAGCCGGCGCGCAGCGCTTCGGGCAGGCCTGCGCTTTCGCGGCCGAAGACCAGCCAGTCACCGGGCTGCCACTGCACCTGGTGGTGCGAACGCGTCGCGCGCGTGGTGAAGGCGAAGCAGCGCGCCGGATCCGGCGCCATCGCCGCGTGCCAGGCGGCCCAGCCGGCATGCCGGCGCACCGGCGCATAGTCGTGGTAGTCCAGGCCGGCGCGGCGCAGCAGGCGGTCCTCCATCACGAAGCCCAGCGGCTCGATCAGGTGCAGCTCGCAGCCGGTATTGGCGGCCAGCCGGATCACGTTGCCGGTATTGGGCGGGATCTCGGGTTCGACGAGGACGATGCGGAACATGGCGACGCCCGCTCAGGCCTCGTGGGTGGGCACGGGGGTGCGCGCCACCAGCCACAGGTCGACGCGTCTGGCGCCGGCTGCCAGCAGGGCGCGTGTGGCTTCATGCGCCGTGGCGCCGGTGGTCATCACATCGTCGATCAGGGCCAGGTGACGACCCTGCACCGCGGCGACGGCCGCTGGCGGTACCTGAAACGCTCCTTGCAGGTTGCGCAGCCGCTGCGCGCGTGTCAGCCGCGCCTGCGGCTGGCCATCGAAACGGCGCTCGAGCAGTCGCGGCCGTGCCGGCACGCCCAGGCGCCGCCCCAGGCGGCGGGTCAGTTCCCAGGCCTGGTCGTAGCCGCGCTCGGCCAGGCGTTGCGCGGACAGGGGCAGCGCAACCAGCACCTCCGCCGACGGCATGCCGGCGGCCTGCGCAGCGGCGGCCATGCAGTCCGCCAGCAGCAGGGCCAGCTCGGGTGCCTGTTCGTATTTGAAGCGGCCGATCAGGCGGTCCCAGGGGAAGTCGTAATCGGCCACGCAGAGGCAGCGTTCGAAGAGCGGTGGAGCGCGCTGGCAGTCGACGCAGCAGGCCAGGCCAGCGGGAACGCGCAGCGCGCAACGGCAGCAGCGGGGGGCTGGCGCGGCAAAGCGCGTGCGGCAGTCGGCGCACAGCCGGCCGGCCGTCCAGCCGCGGCAGACCTCGCAGCCACCGGCCAGCAGGGCCCGCCCCGCGGCGCAAAGTCCGTGGCGCGCGGCATCTTGCATCGGCTCAATATACTGCCTGCATGCAGGCTGAGCGCAGTGACGGCGGGGCGACTGATCCCCGGGTGGATGCCGTGGCGCTGGCTCGCACCGTGGCCCGCCTGTGCGCGGCTGCCAAGGTTCCGTGGCTGCATGAAGAGGCGGCACGCCGCATGGCCGACCGCCTGCCGCTGATGAAGCTGCAACCGCAACGAGTGCTCGACTGGAGCGGTCCGCTGGGGGGCAGCGACTCGTTGCTGCAACAGGCCTATCCGCAGGCGCAGCGGCGCGCGGTGCTGATGGGCGGCTGGCCCGCCCCGGCGGCGCCAGCCCGTCGCCGGTGGACCTGGCGGCGCACGGCGTCATCGGTGGTGCCGGTGCCAGCGTCCGAGGTCCCGGCTGGCGAGGGCCAGCTGCTGTGGTCCAACATGCTGCTGCACGGCCGCAGCGACCCGCAGCCGCTGTTCGGACAATGGCAGCGTGCGCTCGCCGTCGGCGGCTTCCTGATGTTTTCGACGCTGGGGCCGGGATCGCTGCCCGAGCTGCGTTCGATCCACCGCGCGCAAGGCTGGGGCGAGCCCTGGGTGCCCTTCATCGACATGCATGACCTCGGCGACATGCTGGTGCACGCCGGTTTTGCCGACCCGGTGATGGACCAGGAACTGCTGACCCTCAGCTGGCCGGATGCCGATGCCTTGCTGCGCGAGCTGCGAGGGCTGGGGGCCAACGTGTCGCCACGCCGCCATGCCGGCCTGCGAACACCGCGCTGGCGCGAGCGGCTGGTGGCCGCGCTGCAGGCGCAGGCCGTCGACGGGCGCCCTCGCCTGACGTTCGAACTGGTCTATGGACATGCCTTCAAGGCCGCGCCGCGTGCACCTGTGCAGGCACAAACCGCGCTCTCGCTCGACGACATGCGTTCGCTGATCCGCGCGGGCAAGCCTTCGCCCACATGATTTAAGGCAAAGCTGCGCCACGGACAAACGCCCAGCGATCGGCCCTTTTAGCTGAGCTAGAATTTCATCGTTTTGAGCCTGCTCAGGTTCAGGTCGAATATTCGAGTCCGGGTCATCGAAATCCGGCATCGCCGCTGCTGTCTTCTTGCCGATGAATCCCGTTACCTTGCCCCGCGCCTGGGCCCATCCGTCGTCCGCTGCGCCTGATCAGGCCGACCGGCGTGACGGCAGCGGGCAAGGTTCGGGTGGCGACGATGAACCCGCGTGGTCACTGCATCGTCGTTGTTCGTTGTCGCCCAGCCAGTTCGGCGGCTGCTTTCTGGCGTTGGCCGTGCTGTCGGCGCTGGTGGCGTTGTTCTTCTGGGCGCAGGGCGCGCGCTTCGTGACCTTCTTTGCCGGTGTCGAGGTGCTGGCCCTGGGGCTGGCCTTCGCCTTCCACGCCGTGCACGCCACCGATGGCGAACGGGTGTGGGTGCAAGGGGGGCGCCTGCTGATCGAGCGCCGGCACGGCCTGCGGCATGCGCACGAGGTTCTCGACCTCGACGGTCTGCGCGTCGCCGAGGCGGCGGGTGGGGCGATCGAATTGCAGGTGGGTGGACGCAGTGTGCGGATCGGCTGTCATGCCGATGCCGCGCGCCGACAACAGGTACTGGCCGACTTGCGCCGACGGGTGCGGCGGCCGATGGCGGCCTTGCCCGTGCGGACATGAATCGTTGTGGAGCTGATGGGACGATGACTACGAAGAGCACTCTCCGGCAGCACCTCGCAAGAGGTGCGGTGATGCTGGGCGCCATGCTGGCCCCACCTTGGGCGCTGGCGAAGGTGAACGACCTGCCCGGCGGGCCGGGCGTCAACCAACTGGACCTGACCATTGGCGTTACCGCCATGACCGCCCACCTCAAGGATCTGCATCACATCATGCTGATCCTGTGCCTGGTGATCTTCGCCGCCGTCTTCGGGGTGATGTTCTATTCCATCCTGAAGCACCGCAAGTCGGTCGGGCACAAGTCGGCCAACTTCCATGAGAGCGTGAGTGTCGAGATCGCCTGGACGGTGATTCCCTTCATCATCGTCATCGGGATGGGGGCCCTGGCCACGCGCGCGGTGGTGGCACAGAAGGACACCTCCAATGCCGACATCACCATCAAGGCCACCGGCTACCAGTGGAAGTGGGGCTACGACTACCTCAACGGCGAAGGGCAGGGCATCAAATTCCTGTCGACGCTGGACGTCGCGCACCGCGAGATGTCCGACTCCGGCAAACCGCAGGGTGACAACTACCTGCTGAAGGTGGACAACCCGCTGGTGGTGCCGGTCGACCGGAAGATCCGCATCGTGACCACCGCCGACGACGTCATCCACGCCTGGATGGTGCCGGCCTTCGGCGTCAAGCAGGACGCCATTCCGGGCTTCGTGCGCGACACCTGGTTCCGTGCCGAGAAGACGGGCGACTTCTACGGCCAGTGCGCCGAGCTGTGCGGCAAGGAACATGCGTACATGCCGATCCACGTTAAGGTGCTGAGCCAGGCCGACTATGCCAAGTGGGTGGACGGTGAACAGAAGAAGATGGCGGCCGCCGCCGATGACCCCGCCAAGCAGTGGAAGCTCGAGGAACTGGTGGCGCGCGGCGAGAAGGTCTATGCCGCCAACTGCGCCGCCTGCCATCGTGCCGACGGCAAGGGCGCCGGCCCGATCAAGGCGCTGGACGCGTCGGCGATCGTGCTCGACGCCGACAAGGGCAAGCAGCTGGCGATCCTGCTCAACGGCGCCGCCAATGGGGCGATGCCGGCCTGGAAGCAGCTGTCCGACACCGAACTGGCGGCGGTCATGACCTACACCAAGAACAGCTGGAGCAACAAGACCGGGACGGTGGTCCAGCCGTCCGAAGTGGTTGCCGCCCGCAAATGAAGCCGTCGCACGACAAGGAACCGACATGAGCGCAGTCCTCGACCACCACGGCGACCACGCCCACGACTATGCTCACGGCCACCCCCATGGCTGGCGGCGGTGGGTCTTCGCCACCAACCACAAGGACATCGGCACGCTGTACCTGCTGTTCAGCTTCGCGATGCTGATGGTGGGCGGCATCCTCGCGCTGGGCATCCGTGCCGAGCTGTTTCAGCCGGGCCTGCAGTTCGTCAACCCCGAGCTGTTCAACCAGTTCACCACCATGCACGGCCTGATCATGGTGTTCGGCGCCATCATGCCGGCCTACGTGGGCTTTGCCAACTGGATGATCCCGCTGCAGATCGGTGCCGCGGACATGGCCTTCGCGCGCATGAACAACCTCAGCTTCTGGCTGATGATCCCGGCGGCGATCATGCTGGTGGCGTCGTTCTTCATGCCCGGCGGTGCGCCGGCCGCGGGCTGGACGCTGTATGCGCCGCTGACGCTGCAGATGGGCCCGAGCATGGACATGGGCATCTTCGCGATGCACATCCTGGGCGCCAGTTCGATCATGGGTTCGATCAACATCGTCGTCACCGTGCTGAACTTGCGCGCCCCGGGCATGACGCTGATGAAGATGCCGCTGTTCTGCTGGACCTGGCTCATCACCGCGTACCTGCTGATCGCCGTCATTCCGGTGCTGGCCGGCGCCATCACGATGACGCTGACCGACCGCCACTTCGGCACCAGCTTCTTCAACCCCGCCGGCGGCGGCGACCCGGTGATGTACCAGCACATCTTCTGGTTCTTCGGCCACCCCGAGGTCTACATCCTGATCCTGCCGGCCTTCGGCATCGTCAGCGCCATCATCCCGGCCTTTGCGCGCAAGCGCCTGTTCGGCTACACCTCGATGGTCTACGCCACGGCGTCGATCGCGATCCTGTCGTTCATCGTCTGGGCGCACCACATGTATACGACCGGCATGCCGGTCACGGGACAGCTGTTCTTCATGTACGCGACGATGCTGATCGCGGTGCCCACCGGCGTGAAGGTCTTCAACTGGATCGCGACCATGTGGAAGGGCTCGATGACCTTCGAGACCCCGATGCTGTGGGCCGTGGGCTTCATCTTCGTCTTCACGATGGGCGGCTTCACCGGCCTCATCCTGTCGATGGCGCCGATCGACCAGCAGCTGCACGATACCTATTACGTCGTCGCCCACTTCCACTACACGATGGTGGCAGGCTCGCTGTTCGGCCTCTTCGCCGGCACCTACTACTGGGGCCCGAAGTGGACCGGCGTGATGTACAACGAGACGCGCGGCAAGATCCACTTCTGGGGCTCGCTGATCTTCTTCAACGTCACCTTCTTCCCGCAGCATTTCCTCGGGCTGGCCGGCATGCCGCGCCGTTATGCCGACTACCCGCTGCAGTTTGCCGACTTCAACATGCTGTCGTCGATCGGTGCCTTCGGCTTCGGCCTGATGCAGGTGTATTTCTTCCTCTTCGTCGTCGTGCCGATGATGCGCGGCCAGGGACAGCCGGCGGCGCAGAAGCCCTGGGAGGGCGCGGAGGGCCTGGAGTGGGAAGTGCCCTCGCCGGCGCCCTGGCACACCTTCGAGACGCCACCCAAGCTCGATGCCACCGCCACCAAGGTCATCGGCTGAGGCCAACGCGATGACCGCCTCCGAACCCCGGCAGCGCAAGGCCAACCTGCGGCTGGCGCTGATCCTGCTCAGCGTCGCCGTGGTCTTCGCGCTGGGTTTCGTGGCCAAGATCTGGCTGCTGGGTCCGAACTGAAGCGCGGCATGAAGATCTCGGCATTTCTGCTGGCGGCAAACCGGCGCATGACGGCCAAGCTGCTGGTCGTGGTCGGGCTGATGTTCGGCTTCGGCTATGCGCTGGTGCCGATGTACCGCGCGATCTGCGACGCGCTGGGCATCAACGTGCTGTCGCTGGCCGAGCAGCGCGTGCAGAACTGGAGCGGCTCCAGGGTGCAGCCGAATACCCAGGTCGATCGCACGCGCACGATCACCGTCGAATTCGATGCCAATGCGCGCGGGCCCTGGGACTTCAAGCCCGCGGTGCGCTCGATGCAGGTGCACCCGGGCGAACTGACGACGGTGATGTACGAGTTCACCAACGTGCAGAACCGCACGATGGCGGCCCAGGCGATTCCCAGCTACGCGCCGCGCCAGGCCTCGCCGCACTTCAACAAGCTCGAGTGCTTCTGCTTCAACGAATACACGCTCGCCCCGGGCGAGAAGCGCCAGTGGCCGGTGGCTTTCGTCATCGACCCCAAGCTGCCGCGCGACGTGACGACGATCACGCTGTCGTATACGTTCTTCGAAGTCGGCGGCAAGGTGCCGCCGGCACCGGCCGGGCAGTTGTCGAACAAGGCCGCCGCGGCGACGGCCGGGGGACGGGCAGGATGAGCGGCGACGGCAGAGCCGGCGTGCTGGAAACCATGCGTGCCGTCGCCTGGTCCTTCTTCGGCGTGCGCCGGCGCGCCGACCATGAGCGCGACCTGCAGCGGCTGAACCCGGTGCACGTCATCATCGCCGGCGTCGTCGGCGCCGCCATCTTCGTGGGCCTGCTGGTGGCGCTGATCCGCTGGGTCGTCAGCAGCGGCGTGGCCGCCTGAGCGCCAGATAACACCCAACAGACCGAGTCGATTCGAGGAGAACCCAACCGATGTCAGCCGTGACACCTGCGGGCAGCACGCCCTATTACTTCATCCCGTCGCCGTCGCGGCATCCGGTGCTGGTGTCGGCGGGCATGCTGCTGGTCATCTTCGGCGCCGGCAACTGGGTCAACGGCGCCGGCTGGGGCGCCTGGCTGCTGCTGGCCGGCGTGGTGGTCTGGCTGACGGTGCTGTTCCAGTGGTTCTCGCAGGCCATCCACGAGAGCGAGAGCGGCCTCTACTCCGACCGCATCGACCTCTCGTTCCGCTGGAGCATGAGCTGGTTCATCTTCTCGGAGGTGATGTTCTTCGCCGCCTTCTTCGGCGCGCTGTACTGGGCCCGCGTGCACGCGGTGCCGATGCTCGGCAACCTCGACCATCAGGTGCTGTGGCCCGACTTCAAGGCCATCTGGCCGAGCGCCGGGGGTGGTGTCACTGCCTCGCCCGCCGGTACCGTCGAGCCCTTCGCCACCATGGGCCCGTTCTGGCTGCCCACCATCAATACGGCCCTGCTGCTGACCTCGGGCGTGACGCTGACCATTGCCCACCATGCGCTCATCGCCAACCAGCGCGGCAAGACGATCTTCTGGATGTGGGTGACGGTCGCCCTGGGCGCGACCTTCCTCGTCGTGCAGGGCTACGAATACATGCATGCCTACCGCGACCTGAACCTCAAGCTCAGCTCCGGCATCTTCGGCTCGACCTTCTTCATGCTGACCGGCTTCCACGGCTTCCACGTGTTCGTCGGCATGCTGATGCTGTTGTTCATCACGCTGCGCCTGATGAAAGGCCACTTCACCCCGAAGCGCCACTTCGGTTTCGAGGGCGCGGCCTGGTACTGGCATTTTGTCGACGTGGTCTGGCTGGGCCTGTATTTCCTGGTCTACTGGCTCTGAACACCTTCGCACCCGAACGCCCGACGCCGCCGCCGTGCGGCGTTTGTCGTTTCAGCCGCCGGTGGGCAGACCGCCCGGTTTGATCCAGCCCAGGCTCCAGCTCAGCAGCACGAACAGAAACAAGGCCACCGACAGTGCCACGCGCACGGCCAGCGCGCGCGCCATGTGTCGGTCGGAGGCCCCACCTTCCTGGCGCCGGCGCAGCATGAAGATGCCGGCACTGGCCAGCGCCACGAGCACGAGCACGAGCATCAGCACCATCACGATCTTCATGCAAAGAGGGTACTGCATTCAGCGCCGCCGACCGGTGCACCCGGGCATGCCATGAATGCGCGCGCCTGGATCGTCCTGCTGGCGGCGGTCGCCACGTGCGCCCTTACGGCGCGGCTGGGCTTGTGGCAGCTCGACCGCGCGGCGCAGAAAACCACGCTGCAGGCGGTGCGCGATGCCCAACGGCTGCTGCCGCCGCTGGCGACGGCGGAACTGGCCGACGCGCCCGACGCCGCCGCCCGGCAGTGGTACCGCCAGGCGGTGGTCGAGGGCATCTGGATCGACGCCGAGAGTGTCTACCTGGAAAATCGCACGATGAAGGGCCGTTCCGGCTTCTTCGTCGTCACGCCGTTGCTGCTGACCGGCGGGCGTGCGGTGCTGGTGCAGCGCGGCTGGCTGCCGCGCGACCCGCGCGACCGCAGTGCCATCGCCCCCCACCGCACCGAGGCCGGCCTGGTGCGCGTGGCGGGCCGCATCGCCCCCACGCCGTCGAGGCTGTACGAGCTGGGCGCCGCTGCGTCGGGGGCGATCCGGCAGAATCTCGATCTGTTCGACTATGCGCGTGAAATCCGCCGCCCCCTGCTGCCGCTGGTGATCGTCCAGGACGATGCCGGTGCCGCCTCCGCCGACGGGCTGCTCCGCCAGTGGCCGGAGCCGGCATCCGATGTGCACAAGCACTACGGCTACGCCTTCCAGTGGTTCGGCCTCAGCGCCCTGGTCATCGTCCTCTATGTCTGGTTTCAAATCATCCGCCCCCGACGCCGCGCCCGGCGCTGACCCGCTGGGTTTGACGGTCTACGAGCTCGCCGAGACGCAACCTGCGGCGCAGCAGCGCCGCACCCGCGCCGGCCGCATCAAGATGCTGGCGATGCTGCTGATCTGCGCGGCACCGGTGATCGCGTCCTACCTCACCTATTTCGTCATCCGGCCCGACGGCCGCACGAACTACGGTGCGCTCATCCAGCCCACGCGCAGCCTGCCCGAATTGACACTGCCGGCGCTCGACGGCGCGCCAGTGGCGCTTCGCTCACTGCGGGGCCAGTGGCTGCTGGTGGTGGTGGGCCCGGCGGCCTGCGATGCCGGCTGCGAGCGGCGCCTGTATGCGCAACGCCAGCTGCGCGAGATGCTCGGCCGCGAGCGCGACCGGCTCGACAAGCTCTGGCTCGTCACCGACGACACAGCGCCGAAGCCGGCGCTGCGCGACGCGGTGCTGGCCGAGCCGCCGGTCACGGTGCTGCGCATGCCGCGCACCGAACTGGCCCGGTGGCTCGCCCCCGAGCCGGGTCGGCTGCTCGAAGAGCACCTCTACCTGATCGATCCGATGGGCGAATGGATGATGCGCTTTCCGGTCGAATTCGACCCCACCCGGGTCAAGCGCGACATCGACCGCCTGCTGCGCGCCTCGTCCTCCTGGGATCGCGCCGGCCGCTGAAATGAAACGACCCCCACGCTCACTTCGCTCGCTGCCCCCCGAGGGCGCGCGTCAGTGGCTTCGGGCGGCCGGGCGCCACTGACATGGGCCCGCTGGTCGACTTCAGCCCGACGCTGCGCCTGCTGCTGCTGGCCGCGGTGGGTGCCTTGCTGCCGCTGGCCTGGGTGTGGCTGCGGCGGCGACGCGGCCATGCGCAGACGCGGCTGGCGCTGCTCACCGGCGTGACGCTGTTCCTGACCTTCGACCTCATCGTCTTCGGGTCCTTCACGCGACTGACCGATTCCGGACTCGGTTGCCCCGACTGGCCCGGCTGCTACGGCCACGCCAGCCCCCTCGGTGCCGAAACGCCGATCGCCCAGGCCGAGGCGGCGCTGCCCAGCGGCCCGGTGACCGAGAGCAAGGCCTGGATCGAGATGATCCACCGCTACCTGGCGATGGTGGTGGGCGCGCTGTGCCTGGTGATGACGGCCGCCAGCTGGGTCGATCGTCGCAACCTGCCGCACTCGCCCTGGTGGCCGACGTTCACGCTGCTGTGGGTGATCGTGCAGGGCCTGTTCGGCAAATTCACCGTCACGCTCCAGCTCTATCCGGCCATCGTCACCCTGCACCTGCTGGGCGGGCTGTTCCTGCTGGCGCTGCTGGCGGTGCAGCGTGAATCCTTCCTGGCGCGGCCGCTGGCGCTGCCGGCCCCTTTGCGGCGCGGCGCCATCGCGGTGCTCGCGCTGCTGGCGCTGCAGATCGCGCTGGGCGGCTGGGTCAGCACCAACTATGCGGTGCTCGCTTGCAGTGGCTTCCCGCAGTGCAACGGGCAGTGGTGGCCGGATGCCGACTTTGCCAACGGCTTTGCGCTGCTGCGCGACCTCGGGCACACGGCTTCGGGCGAACTGCTGCCGTTCCAGGCCCTGGTCGCCATCCACTTCGTGCACCGGCTGTTTGCAGTGGTCGTGGTGGTGGCCGCGGTCATGCTCGCCGTCGGCCTGCTGCAGCGGCCGCACGCGGGGCTGCAGCGTTGGGGCCACGGGCTGCTCGCGCTGCTGACGGCGCAGTTCGCCACCGGGCTGTCGAATGTCGTGCTGCAATGGCCCATCGTTGCAGCGCTGCTGCACAGCGCCGGCGCGGCCGCGCTGGTGCTGCTGCTGACCCTGCTGCTGGCGCGCTCGGCAGTGGCGCCCGCGCCCGTGCGGCAGGCCAGGCCCGTGGCGGGCCTTGCCTAGAATCCCGACCCCATGGCATCCACCGTCGCGGCCCCCGTCAGCGCAGCCACACGCTGGGCCCAGTACTACGCGCTGACCAAGCCGCGCGTGGTGCAGCTCATCGTCTTCTGCGCCGCCATCGGCATGTTGCTGGCCGAGCCTGGCCTGCCCGACCTGGCGCGTGCCGTCCCGGCGGCGGTCGGCATCTGGCTGGTGGCCGCGGCCGCCGCAGCCTTCAACTGCCTGGTCGAGCAGCACATCGACGCGCGCATGCAGCGCACCGCGTGGCGGCCCACCGCCAAGGGCCAGCTCACCGATGGGCAGGCGCTGCTGTTCTCGGCCGTGCTGTGCGCGGCCGGCAGCGCCGTGCTGTGGCTGTGGGTCAATGCGCTGACGATGTGGCTGACCTTCGCCACCTTCGTCGGCTATGCGGTGATCTATACGGTGGTGCTCAAGCCGCTGACGCCGCAGAACATCGTCATCGGCGGCGCCTCGGGCGCCATGCCGCCGGTGCTGGGGTGGGCCGCGATGACGGGCGAGGTCGGCCCCGAGTCGCTGATGCTGTGCCTGATCATCTTCCTGTGGACACCGCCGCACTTCTGGGCGCTGGCGCTGTACCGCGCCGAGGACTACCGCAAGGCCGGTCTGCCGATGCTGCCCATCACCCATGGCCCGGAGTTCACGCGGCTGCAGGTGCTGCTGTATACGGTCGTGCTGTTCGCAGCCACGCTGCTGCCTTTCGTCTACCGCATGAGCGGCTGGATCTACCTGGCGGCGGCCACGCTGCTGGGCCTGCGCTTCATCCAGTACGCCTTCATGCTCTGGCGCAAGTACAGCGACGGACTGGCGCGGCAGACTTTCCGCTTTTCGATCTGGCACCTGTCGCTGTTGTTCGCGGCGCTGCTGCTCGACCACTACCTCGAACCATGGCTGCACCGACTCGTCGCCTGATCCTGACGGCTGCTGCCGTCGCCCTGCTGGCCGCCTGCGATCGCTCGGCAACGGGCAGCAAGCCGGCATTCCACGCCATCGACATCACCGGCGCCGATTTTGCGAAGGAACTCAACCTGCGCGACGCCGACGGACGCATGCGCAGCCTCGCCGACTTCAAAGGCAAGGTGACGGTGATCTTCTTCGGTTTCACGCAGTGCCCCGATGTCTGCCCGACGACGCTGGCCGAATTGGCGCAGGCGCGCAAGCTGCTGGGCGCCAACGGCGAGCGCGTGCAGGGCGTGTTCGTCAGCGTCGACCCGGCACGCGACACGCCCGAGCTCCTCAAGGCCTACGTCGGCAGCTTCGGCAGCGACTTCGTCGCCCTGCGTGGCAGCGATGAGGAAACCAAGGCCGCCGCCAAGCAGTTCAAGATCTTCTACAGCAAGGTGCCGGGCAAGACCGAAGACAGCTACACCATCGACCACACTGCCGGCTCGTATGTGCTGGATGCCAAGGGCCAGGTGCGACTGTTTACGCGCTACGGCATCGGCGCCGACAAGCTGGCGGCCGACCTGAAGATCCTGCTCGGAGAAGCGGTCGACTGAGAGCCAGACGCGCTCAGGCTGTCGTGGCTTCGAGGGCCTTGCGCATCTTCTTCATCGCCGCCACCTCGATCTGGCGGATGCGCTCGGCCGAGACGCCATATTCGGCCGCCAACTCGTGCAGCGTCATGCCGCCGCTGCTGTCGTCGTTGACCTTCAGCCAGCGCTCCTCGACGATGCGGCGGCTGCGTGCATCCAGCGCATTCAGCGCGTGCACGATGCCGTCGCCGGCCAGCCAGTCGCGGCGGCGGGCTTCCAGCGCGCGCGTCGGCTCGTGCGTCTCGTCGGCCAGGTAGGCGATGGGCGCGTAGCTCTCCTCGCCGTCATCCGTCTGCGGCTCGAGCGCCACGTCGCCGCCGGCCAGGCGCGTTTCCATCTCGATCACCTCGGCGGGCTTGACCTTGAGCTCACGCGCCATGGCCTCGACTTCGGCGGCCGTCAGCGTGCTGCGGTGCGTCTCGCCGTCGGTGCCTTCTCCCTTCATGCCCTGCTTCATCGAACGCAGGTTGAAGAACAGCTTGCGCTGCGCCTTGGTCGTGGCGACCTTGACCATGCGCCAGTTCTTCAGGATGTATTCGTGGATCTCGGCCTTGATCCAGTGCAGCGCATAGCTGACCAGGCGCACGCCCTGGTCGGGGTCGAAACGCTTCACGGCCTTCATCAGGCCGACGTTGCCTTCCTGGATCAGGTCGCCCTGCGGCAGGCCGTAGCCCAGATACTGGCGCGAGATCGATACCACCAGACGCAGGTGCGACAGCACCAGTTGCCCGGCGGCCTGGATGTCGCCGTGCTCGCGCAGGCGGCGCGCCAGCGAGACTTCCTCGCTCTGGCTCAGCATCGGCAGCCGGTTGACGGCCGTGATGTAGGCGTCCAGATTGCCCAGCGAAGGCACGACGCCCCAGGGGTTGCTGACGGACAGCGCAGTCGACGAGGTGTGGTTCATGTTGGTTGGGATCAAGGGGTGAACCCTAAGTTCCATCCATATTAGCACTCGCCGACAGAGAGTGCTGATCGATCAGGCCGACCAAACCACAGGTTTTATCCTGTCAGCGTGCGCTTACATTTTTCAACCCGGCTGAAGCCGGTCAGCAGCCGCCGGCCACCCGCTCGGCCAGCGCTCGGCCCACCGCCGTGGTGTCGGCGGTGCCGCCCAGGTCGGGTGTGCGCGGCCCGTCGCGCAGCACCAGTTCGACGGCGCGCAGGATGGCGTCGTGCGCATCGCGGTGGCCGAGGAAGTCCAGCATCATCGCCGCGCTCCAGATCATCGCCACCGGGTTGGCGATGTTGCGGCCAAAGATGTCCGGCGCCGAGCCGTGCACGGGCTCGAACAGGCTGGGGAACTTGCGCTCCGGGTTGAGGTTGGCGCTCGGCGCGATGCCGATGGTGCCGGTGCACGCCGGGCCCAGGTCGGACAGGATGTCGCCGAACAGGTTGGTCGCGGCCACCACGTCGAAGCGACCGGGTTGCAGCACGAAGCGCGCAGCCAGGATGTCGATGTGCTGCTTGTCCCAGGTGACGTCCGGGTGGCGCACGGCGGCCTCGGCGGCGCGCTCGTCCCACCAGGGCATGCTGATGGCGATGCCGTTGCTCTTGGTGGCCACCGTCACGTGCCGGCGCGCGCGGGTGCGGGCCAGTTCGAAGGCGTAATTCAGCAGCCGCTCGCTGCCCAGACGGGTAAAAACCGACTCCTGCAGCACGAACTCGCGTTCGGTGCCGCCGAACATCACGCCGCCCACCGCGCTGTATTCGCCTTCGGTGTTCTCGCGCACGATGAGCATGTCGATGTCGCCGGCCTTGCGCCCGGCCAGCGGGCAGGGCACGCCGTCGAACAGTCGCGCCGGCCGCAGGTTGATGTACTGGTCGAACTCGCGGCGGAATTTCAGCAGGCTGCCCCACAGCGACACATGGTCGGGCACGGTGGCCGGCCAGCCCACCGCGCCGAAGAGGATGGCGTCCATGCCGCCGATCCGGGCCTTCCAGTCGTCGGGCATCATCTGACCATGCTGGGCGTACCAGTCGCAGCTGGCCCAATCGACCGGCGTGATGTCCAGTGCGATGCCGAAGCGCTGCGCGGCGGCTTCGAGCACGCGCAGGCCCTCGGGCATGACCTCCTTGCCAATGCCGTCGCCGGGGATCGCTGCGATGCGGTGCGTCTTGCTCATGGTGTCGCTGCTCAGACGTTGAAGAGGAAGTTCATCACGTCGCCGTCCTTGACGACGTACTCCTTGCCTTCGGCGCGCATCCTGCCGGCGTCCTTGGCCCCCTGCTCGCCCTTGTAGGCGACGAAGTCGTCGTAGGCGATGGTCTGCGCACGGATGAAGCCGCGCTCGAAATCGGTGTGGATGACGCCGGCGGCCTGCGGCGCGGTGTCGCCGACGTGGATGGTCCAGGCGCGCACCTCCTTCACGCCGGCGGTGAAATAGGTCTGCAGCCCCAGCAGCTTGAAGGCGGCGCGGATCAGGCGGTCCAGGCCCGGCTCGTCCTGCCCCATCTCGTGCAGGAAGATGGCCTTGTCCTCGTCGGCCATGTCGGCCAGGTCGGCCTCGGTCTTGGCACAGATGGCCACCACCGGCGCATTCTGCTTCGCGGCGTACTCGCGCAGGCGGTCGAGGAAGGGGTTGTGCTCGAAACCGGTCTCGCTGACGTTGCCGACGAACATCGCCGGCTTGGCGGTGATCAGGCACAGCGGCTTCAGCACCACCAGTTCCTCCTTGCTGAAGTCGATGCTGCGCACCGGGCGCGCCTCGTCGAGCGCCGCCTCGCACTTCTTCAGCACGTCGACCAGACGCTGCGCCTCCTTGTCGCCGCCGGCCTTGGCCACCTTGCTGTAGCGCGCCAGGCTCTTCTCCACCGTGGCCATGTCGGCCAGGCAGAGTTCGGTCTGGATGACCTCGATGTCGGCGATGGGGTCCACCTTGCCGGCGACGTGGATGACGTTCTCGTCCTCGAAGCAGCGCACCACGTTGACGATGGCATCGGTCTCGCGGATGTGGCTGAGAAACTGGTTGCCCAGTCCCTCGCCCTTGCTTGCGCCGGCCACCAGCCCGGCGATGTCGACGAATTCGACGATCGCCGGCACCACGCGCTCGGGTTTGACGATCTCGGCCAGTCTGGTCAGGCGCGGGTCGGGCAGCTCGACGATGCCGACGTTGGGCTCGATGGTGCAGAAGGGATAGTTCTCGGCGGCGATGCCGGCCTTGGTCAGGGCGTTGAAGAGGGTGGACTTGCCGACGTTGGGCAGGCCCACGATGCCACACTTGAGGCTCATGGAGGGCTTTCGCGAAGACGCTCTGGAAGGGCGCCGATTGTCCTACACGGTGCCACCCCGGGTGCCTACCGGGGAGCCTTGCGGGCCTGCAGTCCCTATCATCCCCCCACGCCCCATTCAGGCGTTGTGAGGGCATCATGGACGACCGAGTCACGCTGCGGCCCGCCAAGCCGCCTGCGCGCGAACCCGAGACCTTCCCGGGACGTGTCGCGCAGGTCGGCGCGCGACCCCTGCCGCAGGTCGAATTGAAGAACGAGGTTCCCAACCTGGGCCCCTACAAGATGGGCCCGTCGACCTATTACGACCTGCAGGTCTACCCGGGGCCGCTGCTGAGGGTGGTCAGCGCACCGTCCAGCGGCCAGACGCTGGACGTCAGCGCCTAGGAGTCTGTCGGGCTTTCACGGCTACCCCGACGGAGTGGCGGCCGAGACAATCGCAGCAACGTTGAGCGAACCACCGAGCCCATGAGCCGCTTCATTGCCGTTGATCGAGACACTGCCTATCTGTTGCCGCCGTCGGTGGACGAGTGGCTTCCCCAGAATCATCTGGCGCGCTTCGTGGTGGAGGTCATCGACCAGTTGGATCTGAGCGAACTGACGCGTCAGTACGCGGGTCGCGGCAGCGATGCCACCATCCGGCGATGCTGCTGGGCTTGCTGGTCTACGGCTACGCCACCGGGCTGCACTCCAGCCGCAAGATCGAGCGCGCCTGCCACGACTCGGTGGCCATGCGCTTCATCGCTGCCAACACCCAACCCGACCACGACAGCATTGCCACGTTCCGGCGGCGCTTTCTGCCGCAGATCGAAGCGCTGTTCGTGCAAGTGCTGATGCTGGCGCGCGAGATGAAGTGCCTAAGCTGGGCGCCATCGCACTGGACGGCACCAAGATTGCGGCCAACGCCAGCAAGCACAGTGCGCTGTCGTGGGAGCACGCCAACAGGATCGAAGCCCAGTTGCGCGAAGAGGTGCAACTGCTGCTGAAGCTGGCCGAGGACAGCGACAGCCGGCCGGTGGGCGACGGCCTGGACGTGCCTGCGGAGATCGCCCGGCGCGAGCAGCGTCTGGCTGCACTGGCGCAAGCCAAGGACAAGATCAGACAGCGGGCTGCCGAGCGCCATGCCGTGGAGAGCCAAGGCGCACGAGGCCAAGTGCGCCAAGCGCCAGGCCCAGCGCGAGGCGGGCAAAGCCGCGCGGCCCCGAGCCCGAGCCGCCATCGAGTGAACCCAGGCCGGGCGACCAAGTCAACCTCACCGACGAAGAGTCCCGCATCATGCCCAGCTGGGGTGGCTTCGGGCAGAGCTACAACGCGCAGGCTGCGGTCGACACCGCGACGATGCTGGTGATCACCGCACACGTCACGCAGGCGCCCAACGACAAGCGCGAAATTGCGCCGGTACTGGATAAGGTTCAGGCCCTGCCGCAGGCCTTGGCTGTCTCGACCTTGCTGGCCGACACGGGCTACTTCAGCCGGGCCAACGTGCAGGCCTGCCTGGGCCACGAAATCGAGCCCATGCTGTCGATGAAGCGCGAATCCCACCACGCACCAGGCTTGAGCGCTTCGCTGCGGACGCGTCAGCGCCTGAAACCGACGATCCGGTGCTCAAGATGGCGCACCTGCTGGGCACGAAAACAGGTCGGGCACTGTATGGACTGCGCAAGCAAACGGTGGAGCCCGTGTTCGGCATCATCAAGCGGGCATGGGCTGGCGCCAGATGAGCATGCGCGGGCTGGACCAGGCGCGCGGCGAATGGTCGCTGGTGACGATGGCCTGGAACATCAAGCGGTTGCATGTGCTGCGCGCGGCGTGAGGAACAAGGGCGTCAAATGCCGACCGAACGCTCCGATTTGAGCCCTGGTGATGACGCCAGGATGTCCACCAGACCCCTGAGGCGCCTCGCGCCGGTCGAATCCGTCGCACCAGGCCAGAAAAACGAACCCGCTTCGGTCACGGCGCGTCGGACGGGTTCAAGTCCGACGGGCTCCTAGAGCGTCAGAAAGAGCGTCAGAAGCCCCAGCTCGCCCGGGCCGCCTGCCCCGGTCGCAGCAGGCGGTCGAAGCCTTCCAGAATCAACGCATTCATGCCGAAGGTGATCGCCCCGTTGACCCGCGCGTCGGCGCGGTAGCCCGCCAGCGTATCGCCCGGTTCGTGGCCGGCCTCGCCGGTGGCCGGGTCGACATTGGGGATGCTGCAGCGCGCGCAGGGCTTGACCAGCTTCAGCCGCACCGGGCCGCCGTCGGCTGCGATGACGATCTCGTCGAGGTGGTCCTCGTCGTGGGCCTGCAGGCCGTCCAGCCACAGGTTGGCGCGAAAGCGCTCGGCGGTGACCGGCGGCAGCCCGCGCGAGGCCAGGCGCTGGTTCAGCCCGGCCAGCGCTGCCGTCGAGGCCACCAGCAGCGGAAAACCGTCGCTGAAGGCATTCTCGGCCTTCACGTCGCCGGCCCAGGACCGGTCGGACAGCCGCTTCTGATCGGGGTCGAATCGCACCAGCCGCACCGGCTGGCCGAGAAAATCGCTGAACCACTGCGCCGCCAGCGGCCCCATGTCGTAGGCCTTGACCTCGTCGTGCCAGACGCGGACCCGCGTCGGCGCTTCCACCGCGTCCAGCGAGACATGCAGTGCCAGCATGCCGGGGGCGCGCAGCACCATGTCGTCGCTGCGCAGCCGCGGCCGCACGAGGGCCAGCCGCGGCCGGTCGCGCTGCGTGATCATCTCGCCGCCGGCATCGACGATCATCCAGGCGCGGTCGAGTTCGAGCCCGGTCTCGATCAGCAGCGCCTCGTCGACGGCGATGCCGGCGCAGGATTTGATCGGGTGCAGATGCAGGGCGGCGATCGAGCAGTCGATGCGGTCGGTCACGGTCGGGCAGGGGTCATCGAGGGATCCGGCGATTGTGCCCGGGGGCGCTCCCTACAATCCGTGCCCATGTCGGCTTTCGATGTCTGCGTGCGCGGCTCCGGGGCGGTGGCGATGGCCGCCGCGCTGGCCTTGTCGCGCCTGGGCCTGGCCGTTGCCTGGACCGGGCACCGCACACCCGGCGCCGCGCCCGATGTGCGCACCTATGCGCTGAATGCCGGTTCGATCCGCCTGCTGGGTACGCTCAAGGTCTGGGACAGCCTGCCGGCCGACGCGCGCACGCCGGTGCACGACATGCGCATCGAGGGTGATGCGCCGGGCGCGGCGGTGCAGTTTTCCGCCTGGTCGGCCGGCGTCGCGCAGCTGACCTGGATCGTCGACGCCGCCGAGCTCGAATCGGCGCTCGCCGCCGCGCTGCGCTACGCCCCTCATGTCACCCACGTGGCCGACGGCACCGATGCCGCGCTGCAGGTGCTGGCAGAAGGCCGCGCCTCGGCCGCGCGCGAGCGTCTGGGCGTGGCGATGCCGGTGCAGGCCTACGGCCAGCGCGGCCTGGCGGCACGGCTGGTGGCGGACCGCGCGCATGCCGGGCTGGCGCGGCAGTGGTTCCGGTCGCCCGACGTGCTGGCCCTGCTTCCCTTCGACCGGCCGACGCCGGGGCAGTCCTACGGGCTGGTGTGGTCGCTGCCGGACGAACGTGCCCAGCGCCTGCAGCAGCTCGATGCCGCGGCCTTCGAGGCCGAACTCGCCGCCGCCACCGGTGGCGCGGCCGGCATGCTGCGCCTGGCCAGCGACCGCGCCAGCTGGCCGCTGGCGCTGGCGCGCGCCGATGCCGTCTGCGGCCCGGGCTGGGTGCTGGTCGGCGATGCCGCCCATCTGGTGCATCCGCTGGCCGGGCAGGGCTTGAACCTGGGCCTGGCCGACGTGGCCGAGCTCGCCGCCCAGCTGGCCGCGCGTGAAGCCTGGCGCAGCCTGGGTGACGAAAAGCTGCTGCGCCGCTACGCCCGCGCGCGCTTGCTGCCGACGCAGGCGATGGGGCTGGTGACCGACGGCCTGCTGCAGCTTTTTGCACACTCGCATGCGCTGCCGCGGGAACTCCGCAACCGCGGGCTGAGTCTGGTCGATCGCCTGTCGCCGCTCAAGCGTGCGCTCGTTCGTCAGGCGATGGACGCCTGATCCCCCGCTTTCCGAGGACTCTTCATGACCGTTTCGATCCCGCGGCTGGCAGCCGCCACCCTGCTGGCGCTGGCCGCGGCCGCTCCGGTGCTGGCGCAGGAGGCGGTGCTGCGCAAGAACCTGGCCGAGCGCATCCCCAGCCTGCCGAAGATCGACGAGATCAGCAAGTCGCCGATCCCCGGTCTGTACGAGGTGCGCATCGGTCATGACCTCTATTACGCCGACGAAAAGGGGGACCACCTGATCGTGCAGGGATCGATCATCGATACGCGCACACGCGCCAACCTCACCGAGGCGCGCATCGACAAGCTGACCGCCGTCGAGTGGGACGCCCTGCCCCTGAAGGACGCGATGGTCATCAAGCAGGGCAACGGCCAGCGCAAGCTGGCGGTCTTCGTCGACCCCAACTGCGGCTACTGCAAGCGCTTCGAGCGTGACCTGCAGGCGGTCAAGGACGTCACCGTCTATACCTTCCTGTACCCGATCCTGGGGGCGGATTCGACCGCCAAGTCGCGCGACATCTGGTGCTCGAAGGACGCCGCCAAGGCCTGGCGCGGCTGGATGATCGACGGCGCGACCCCGGCCAAGGTGATGGGCGCCTGCGACACCGCCGCCATCGACCGCAACGTCGCCTTCGGCCGCAAGCACCGCGTGCTGGGCACACCGGCGCTGTTCTTCGAAGACGGGTCGCGCAAGCCCGGCGCGCTGCCCGGGGCCGAGGTCGAGCGGCTGCTCGCTGCCGCCACGCGCAAGAACTGAGGTTGCCGCCCCGGGGCCGCGGGCCCCGCCGGCGACAATCCGCGGCATGCAGACCGCCACCGTCCCGCCCGTCCCCGACAGCCCCACGCCCAGCCCCACGCCCAGCCCCGAGCCCCCGCACTGGGCGCGCCGCCTCGGCGCGGCCGGGCTGATCCCCTTCATCGGCGGTGCGCTGCTGGTGTGGCTGGTCTGGCCCGCGGCGCATCCCTATGTGGCCCTGGGCCTGTCGACCTACGCCGGGCTCATCGTGTCCTTCCTGGGTGGCATCCACTGGGGGGTGGCGATGCGCGCGCCCGCGGCGCCGCGTGCGCTGCTGCTCTGGGGCGTGCTGCCGTCGCTGGTGGCCTGGGTGGCGGTGATGATGCCGCCGAGCGCCGGCCTGGTGGTGCACGGCGTGATGCTGCTGGTGTGTTATGCCGTCGACCGCCAGCTGTACCCCCGCCACGGCCTGGCGGGCTGGCTGACCCTGCGCTTCCGCCTCAGTGCGGTGGCCGCCTCGAGCTGCTTCCTCGGCGCTGCCGGCACCTGAGCGCAGGCGCCGCGCACGGGACCGACCGGTGGCCCTGGCCCACCCCGCCGCGCGGCGTCGCGCCGCCTTCGCGCTGCTGGTGGCTGCGGTGGGGCTGGCGCACGCGCTGCTTGGCGCCTGGCTGCTCGACAACCTGGCTCAGCTGGGCGAGGGCGCCGCGCGCCAGGGCCCGCCGCGGCTGAAGACCCAGTTTCTGGCCGAGCTGAAGCCGGCGGCGCCGCCGGCGGTGGCGCCCCGGCCCGCGGTGCCGGCGCCGCGACGCAAGGCGGCCGCCGCCGCGGCCGCGCCGGCGGCTTCGGCAGCCGCAGCCACACCGGCAGCCGCGGCGGCTTCGGCGGCCCCGGCCGTCGTGAACGGTGATGAAGCGCCGGTCTCGATGGCCGATGCGGGCGCTTCGGCGCCGGCCGAGCCAGCGGCGGTGGCCGCTGAATCACCGGCGGGGATGGTCGGGCCGCCGTTGACGGCCGCGGCCAGCGCCCCGGCCGTCACCGCATCGATGCCGGCGGCGGTCGACGCATCGCCCATGGCCGCGGTGGCGTCGGCGGCGGCGGCCTCGGCACCACCATCGTTCGAGTGGCCGCGCTCGACGCGCCTGAGCTACCGCCTCACGGGCTATTTCCGTGGTCCCGTCGACGGCCAGGCCAGCGTCGAGTGGCTGCGCGAGGGCCTGCGCTACCAGGTGCATGTCGAGGTGAGCGTCGGCCCGTCGTTCGCGCCGCTGCTCAGCCGCCGCATGTCCAGCGACGGCGAGATCGGCCCCGACGGCCTGTCGCCGCGCCGCTACGACGAGGAGACGCGCGTCGCGCTGCGCTCGCCGCGGCGGCTGGCGGTGCTGTTCGACGACGCCTGGGTGCGGCTGCCGAACGGGCAGGATCTGCCGCGGCCACCGGGGGTGCAGGACGCGGCCAGCCAGTTCGTGCAGCTGACCTGGCTGTTTACCACCCAGCCGCAGCGCCTGCGCACGGGTGAGTCGGTGTCGCTGATGCTGGCGCTGCCGCGCCGGGTCGACACCTGGGTCTACGACGTGCTGGCGTCAGAGACCCTGGCCACCGCGGCGGGGCCGATCGACGCCGTGCACGTGCGGCCGCGGCGGCCGGCGCGGCCGGGGGGCGATCTCACGGCCGAGATGTGGGTCGCGCCCAGTCTGCAATACCTGCCGGTGCGCATCGTCATCCGGCAGGACGCGGAAACCTTCGTCGACCTGCTGCTCGAGCGGCTGCCGCAGCAGGCGGCCGAAGCCCCGCCGCGTTGACGTTCAGCCCGTCTCGAAGCGGCGGCTGAATTCGGCGGCGACGGTGCGGCCGCGCGCATTGGCCAGCAACTGGGTGGCGGTGGCGAGCAGCGGCTTGAGTTCGTCGAAGTCGCGCGCGCGCTCCATGCGCATCGCCAGCGTTTCGGCCATCGGGCCCACCTGGTCGATCAGCGCGCGCACGGCTTCGCGGCGAAGTTGTTCGAAGGGCCGCTTCGCCGCTGCTGCGGCCGCGGCTGCGGCCGCCGGCGCGGCAGGCGGCGCCGAGGCTGCGACCACCGGCCGCAAGGCGCCGGGCAGCGGCGTATCGGCCGTCAGGCCGATGGCCTCGATGAAGCCGCCTTCGGCCAGCGCCTGCAGTGCCTCGGTGCCCGCGTGCGGCATCAGGGTGGTCAGTTCACGGTCGCTGCGACGGCCGTCGACCAGGATCAGCAGGCTGCGAAATCGCGGTGCCAGCTTCAGCACCCGCGTTTCGATCTCGGTCTGTCCCTTGGCGGTCTTGCGGTAGATGGTGGCCATGCGTCGAAAGCGCGCGTCGGGCAACAACCAGCCCCTTCGTTGGGGGCCTCTCCCTGGCCTCGGTCATCGACCGACCGCCGATTGTGAGGCGGTCGTCCGCGGCGCCGGCGGTCCAGGCGCTGCCCGTATAGTGTCCGCGATTCGCCCCGGAGATCACCATGACACAAGCCCTGATACTGACCGAAATGCACGGCGACGGCCCGCGCCGCACGGCGCTGATCAAGCTCAACCGCCCCCAGCAGCTGAACGCGCTCAACGACGCGCTGATGGACGAGCTGGGCGCGGCGCTGACGGCCTTCGACCGCGACGACACCATCGGCTGCATCGTCATCACCGGCAGCGACAAGGCCTTTGCCGCTGGCGCCGATATCGGCGCGATGGCGAAATTCGACTACATGCAGGTGCACAAATCGGACTTCATCACCCGCAACTGGGAGACGCTGCTGCGGGTGCGCAAGCCGGTGATCGCCGCGGTGGCCGGCTTCGCGCTCGGCGGCGGCTGCGAGCTGGCGATGATGTGCGACTTCATCATCGCTGCCGACAGTGCCCGCTTCGGCCAGCCCGAGATCAAGCTCGGCATCATCCCCGGCGCCGGCGGCACGCAGCGGCTGCCGCGCGCCGTGGGCAAGGCCAAGGCGATGGACATGGTGCTGACCGGCCGCATGATGGACGCCAACGAGGCCGAGCGCGCCGGCCTGGTGTCGCGCATCGTGCCGGCCGACAAGCTGCTCGACGAGGCGCTGTCGGTGGCGGCGGCCATCAGCGCGCTCAGCGGACCGAGCGTGGCGCTGGCCAAGGCCTGCGTCAACAAGGCCTTCGAGGGCGGGCTGAAAGACGGCATCGACCACGAGCGCCGTCTGTTCCATTCGCTGTTTGCCACCGAGGACCAGAAGGAGGGCATGGACGCCTTCCTGAGCAAGCGCGCGCCGGTCTTCAAGCAGCGCTGAGGTCTGCGCCTCGCCCCGTCTGCCGTGCTGGCCGCCCGAGACCGAGGCGCTTGCTCAGGGCGTCAGCCAGCGGCGCCCGTGCTCGTCGAAGGCGGCCCGGCGGTGGCCATCGGCGTGCAGTTCCACCCAGTCGATGGCGTTGATCTGCGCGGTGACGACACCAAAATATTCGCGGCTGCCGCGCTCGGGCGTCGGGTGCTCGACCGGCGTGCCCGGCGACAGCGGCGACAGGTAGTCCTGCGCGCCGGGCGCCATCTTCAGCCGCGCCCAGCGCGACGACACGGCCAGCCCGCTGGTTTCGACGCCCAGCTGCACCTTCAGTCGCAACTGCCAGCTCAGGGCGCCCGACCACAGCACGATGGTGCCGGCGGGGTAGGCCTCGATCTGGCGGATCTTGGGCGAGCGGCTGTCGGTGTAGAACACCAGGCGCCGGCGCAGCGCATCGACGTCGCGCAGCACGATGCTGCGAGCATCGGCCGCCTGCCCGTCGGTGGTGGCCAGCACGCCCACGCGCCAGCCATGGTCGCGCTCGCGCGGCGCCAGCGCCAGCTGGGCCCAGACCGCGTCCTCGATCGCCTGCAGGTCGTCGAACCGTGCCATGGCCAGGGTTCCTCTTCAGCCTTCGCGGCGCAGCGCCGGAAACAGGATCACGTCGCGGATGCTGGGGCTGTCGGTCAGCAGCATCACCAGGCGGTCGATGCCGATGCCGCAGCCGCCGGCCGGCGGCATGCCGTATTCCAGCGCGCGGATGAAATCGGCGTCGTAGTACATCGCCTCCTCGTCGCCGGCGTCCTTGTTGGCGGCCTGCGCCTGGAAGCGCGCCGCCTGGTCCTCGGCGTCGTTCAGCTCCGAGAAGCCGTTCGCATATTCACGCCCGGTGATGAAGAGCTCGAAGCGCTCGGTGATGGCCGGGTTGCTGTCGGACGCGCGCGCCAGCGGGCTCACCTCGACCGGGTAGTCGATGATGAAGGTCGGCTGCCAGAGCTTGTCTTCCACCGCCGCCTCGAACAGGCCGAACTGCAGCTCGGGCAGCTTCCAGTGCGCGGGCGGCTCCTCGCCCAGGTGCTTGAGCCTGGCGTGGATGGCCGCCGCGTCGTCGGCCTCGGCGGGTGTCAGGCCGGCATGCGCGACCAGCGCGTCGCGCACCGACAGCCGCGCGAAGGGCTTGTCCAGATCCACCGGCCGGCCGGCGTAGGTCAGCGCCGCCGTGCCGGTGGCGGCACGCGCGGCATGGCGGAAGACGGCCTCGGTGAAGTCCATCAGATCATGGTGCGTCCAGTAGGCCGCATAGAACTCCATCATCGTGAACTCGGGGTTGTGGCGGACGCTGATCCCCTCGTTGCGGAAATTGCGGTTGATCTCGAATACGCGCTCGAAGCCGCCCACCAGCAGCCGCTTCAGGTAGAGCTCGGGCGCGATGCGCAGGAACATCTCCTGGTCGAGCGCGTTGTGGTGGGTGACGAAGGGCCTGGCGTTGGCGCCGCCCGGGATCGGGTGCAGCATCGGCGTCTCGACCTCGAGAAAGCCATGCTCGACCATGAAGTTGCGGATCGAGCTGACCGCCTTGCTGCGCGCCACGAAGCGCGCGCGCGCCGCATCGTCGGTCATCAGGTCGACATAGCGCTGGCGGTATTTCTGCTCCTGGTCGGTCATGCCGTGAAACTTGTCGGGCAGCGGGCGCAGGCTCTTGGTGAGCAGCCGCACGCGCGTCGCCTTGATCGACAGTTCGCCGCTCTTGGTGCGGAAGAGGATGCCCTCGCAGCCGAGGATGTCGCCCAGGTCCCAGTGCTTGAAGGCCGCCAGCACCTCGGCGCCGACGTGGTCGAGCGTGACGTAGAGCTGGATGCGGCCGCTGGCGTCCTGCAGCGTGCCGAAGCAGGCCTTGCCCATCACGCGCTTGAGCATCAGGCGGCCGGCGACGCGGGCCTGGATCGCCTGCGGCTCGAGTTCCTCGTTGGGCACCTGGCCGTGGCGGTGGTGCAGGTCGGCCGCCTGGTGGGCGGGCTTGAAGTCGTTCGGGAAAGGCCACGCCGGCCTGGCGGATGGTGGCCAGCTTCTCGCGCCGTTCGGCGATCAGCTGGTTGTCGTCGGGGGCAACGGGCGGGGCTGGCGTGGGGACAGGGGCGGTCATCGTCAACTCGTTGAAACTGCTGCAATTTTAGGCGCCCGCAGGGGGCGTCGCCTTACAATCGACGGCTTTTATTGCGCCGGCTCATGACTGTCCCTGTGCTCGCCCCGGTTCCCATCGTCGACCGCCCGATCCGCTTTGCGCTGGTGGGCTGCGGCCGCATCTCGGCCAACCATGTCGAGGCGCTGCGCCAGCATGCCGGCCGCGCCGAACTGGTGGCGGTATGCGACAACCGGCCGGCCGCGCTGGCAGCCGCGGTCGCCAAGACCGGCGTGCGCGGTTTTGCGTCGCTGGACGCGCTGCTGGCCGCCGATGGCACGGGCAGCGATGCCGATATCGTCGTGCTGGCCACGCCCAGCGGCCTGCACCCGCGGCAGGCGATGAAGGCGGCGCGGGCCGGCCGCCACGTGCTGACCGAAAAGCCCATGGCCACCAAATGGGACGAGGGCATGCAGATGGTGCGTGCCTGTCGCGAGGCCGGCGTCAAGCTCTTCGTCGTCAAGCAGAACCGACTCAACCCGACGCTGCAGCTGCTGAAGCAGGCGGTCGACGGCGGGCGCTTCGGTGCCGTCCACCTGGCCACGGTCAATGTCTTCTGGACACGTCCGCAAAGCTATTACGACGACGCCCCCTGGCGCGGCCGCTGGGACATGGACGGCGGCGCCTTCCTCAACCAGGCCAGCCACTATGTGGACATGGTCGACTGGCTGGTCGGGCCGGTCGACAGCGTGCATGCCTATACCGCCACGCTGGCGCGCGACATCGAGGCCGAGGACACGGGCGTGATGTCGCTGCGCCTGCGCCGCGGCGGCCTGGCGTCGATCAACGTCACCATGCTGACCCACGGCCGGAATTTCGAGGGCAGCATCACGCTGCTGGGCGAGCGCGGCACCGTGCGCATCGGCGGCGTGGCCGTCAACCAGATCCAGCACTGGGAGTTTGCCGACGCCAGGCCCGAGGACGACCAGGTCAGGAGCGCCAGCTACGCCACGCCCAGCGTCTACGGGCCCGGACACCCGCTGTACTACGACAACGTCATCCGCACGCTGCGCGGCGAGGCCCATGCCGAGGTCGACGGCTACGAGGGCCTGCGCTCGCTCGAGGTGGTGATCGCCGCCTACCGCAGTGCGCGCGACGGCGTGCGCGTGGGCTTGCCGCTGGTGTTCTGATGCCCGTCAGCATCCATCCCAGCGCCATCGTCGACGAAGGCGCGCAACTCGGCGACGGCACGCGCGTCTGGCATTTCGTGCATGTCTCGGCGGGCGCGCGCATCGGCGAGGGCTGCTCGCTGGGGCAGGGCGTGTATGTCGGCAACGACGTGGTGATCGGGCGCCACGTGAAGGTCCAGAACAACGTCTCGGTCTACGACGCGGTGACGCTCGAGGACGATGTCTTCTGCGGCCCCAGCATGGTCTTCACCAACGTGCACAACCCGCGCTCGGCGGTGCCGCGCAAGGACGAATACCGGCGCACGCTGGTGCGGCAGGGCGCCACGCTGGGCGCCAACTGCACCATCGTCTGCGGCACCACCATCGGCGCCCATGCCTTTGTCGGTGCCGGCGCCGTGGTCAGCCGCGACGTACCGGCCTACGCGCTGGTGGTGGGCGTGCCCGCCCGGCGCATCGGCTGGATGAGCCGCCACGGCGAGCGGCTGGACCTGCCGGCATCGGGGCAGGGCGAGGCCGTCTGCCCGGCAACCGGCGAGCGCTACCGACTCGACGGCGAGACCCTCGCCGCGATGTGACCCCATGCAATTCACCGACCTGAAGTCGCAGTACGCGGCCCTCAAGACGAGCATCGACGAACGCATGCAGCGCGTGCTCGACCATGGCCAGTACATCATGGGCCCCGAGGTGAAGGAGCTCGAAGCCGCGCTCGCCGCCTTCGCCGGCACCAAGCACTGCATCACCGTCGCCAGCGGCACCGAGGCGCTGCTGATCGCGATGATGGCGCTCGACCTGCAGCCCGGCGACGAGGTGATCACCACGCCCTTCACATTCGCCGCCACCGTCGAGACCATCGTGCTGCTGGGCGCGAAGCCGGTCTTCGTCGACATCGAGCCCGACACCTGCAACATCGACGTGGCGCAGATCGAAGCGAAGATCACGTCGCGCACGAAGGCCATCCTGCCGGTCAGCCTGTACGGCCAGGTGGCCGACATGGCCGGGATCAACGCCATCGCCGCGCGCCACGGCGGCATCCCGGTGATCGAGGACGCGGCGCAGAGCTTCGGCGCCGTCTACCAGGGACAGCGCTCGGGCGCGCTGTCGACCTTCGGAGCCACCAGCTTCTTCCCCAGCAAGCCGCTGGGCTGCTACGGCGACGGCGGCGCCTTGTTCACCGACGACGACGCGCTGGCCCAGGCCGCGCGCGAGATCCGCGTGCACGGCCAGAGCCAGCGCTACCGCCACACGCGCGTGGGCGTCGGCGGCCGCATGGACACGCTGCAGTGCGCGGTGGTGCTGGGCAAGCTGGAGCGCTTCGACTGGGAGCTGCAGCGCCGTGCCGAACTGGGGGCGCGCTACCAGCGGCTGCTGGGCGAAGCCGGCATCCCGGTGGTCGCGGTGCGGCCCGATCGCAACTCGGTGTGGGCGCAGATGACCGTCTTCGTCGAGCGCCGCGCCGAGCTGCAGGCGGCGCTGCAGGCGCAAGGCATCCCCACCGCGGTGCACTACCCGATTCCGCTCAACCGCCAGCCGGCCTATGCCCATCGGTGCTGCCCCGACTGCACGCCGCGCGCCGACGAGGCTGCCGCGCGTGTGCTGAGCCTGCCGATGAGCGCCGACCTCACCGAGGCCGACCAGGACCGTGTGGTGGCGGCGCTGGCGGAGGCGGTCACCGCCCTGCGGTGAGCGCATTTCGCGCCGATATCGAGGGCCTGCGCGCCCTCTCGGTCTCGGTCGTCGTCGTCTACCACTACGCCGCCGCGGCGCTGCCCGGCGGTTTCGTCGGTGTCGACGTCTTCTTCGTCATCTCGGGCTACCTGATCACGCTGAGCCTGCTGGACGGGCACCGGCGCGGCCTCGGCTGGCGCGACGAACTGTTCGGTTTCTGGGCGCGGCGCGCGCGGCGCCTGCTGCCGCACGCGCTGCTGGTGCTGGCCACCACGGCGGCCGCCGGTGCGCTGTGGCTGGACGACCTGGCGGCCAGCCGCCTGGGCAGCGACGTCGCCTGGGCCGCCGGCTATGCCGTCAACTGGCTGTACGTGGTGCGCGCCGTCGACTACCTGCGCTGGGGCGAGACCGATGCCAGCGTGCTGCTGAACTTCTGGTCGCTGGCGGTCGAGGAGCAGTTCTACCTCGTGTGGCCGGTGCTGCTGCTGGCGCTGTGGCGGTCGTGCGGCACCGACGGCGCGCAGGCGCGGCGGCTGGCGGTCGGCGGCGCCGCGGCGCTGGCTGCGCTGTCCTTCGCCGGCGCATTGGTCGTGGGCGAATCGCGGCTCACGCTGGCCTTCTTTGCCTCGCCACTGCGCGCCTGGGAACTGCTGGCCGGCGCGGCACTGGCGCTGCACCAGCGCGGCGGCCCGGCGCTGCCGGCGCGCCAGGGAAGCTGGCTGGCCGCGCTGGGGCTGGCGGCGGTGCTGGCCTCGGCGGCCGGTCTGTCGCACGACAGCCATCACCCGGGCTGGCCGACGCTGCTGCCGGTGGCGGGGGCGCTGGCGCTGATCGCCGGGATGGGTGCGGCGCCGCAATCCGTGCTGGCGCGGGCCTTCGGCAGCGCGCCGCTGCGTGCGCTGGGGGCGCGTTCCTACGCCATCTACCTGTGGCACTGGCCGCTGCTGGTGCTGGCGCAGGCGCTGTGGCGCGAGCGGCCGACGTGGTTGGCCCTGGCCTGCCTGCTGGTTTCGCTGCTGCTGGCCGAGGCGGGCTACCGCTGGGTGGAAGTGCCGGCCCGCTGGCGCTGGGCACAGGGCTGGCGCGCCGGCCGCGTGCTGGCCTGGGGGCTGGCCGGCAGCGCCTGCATCGCCGCGGCCGGCCTGGTGTTGCGTCACGCGGCCGATGCCGGCTGGCGCGGGCGCGCGCCGGGGCTGCCGCCGCTGGCCCAGGTGCAGAACGACCTCGCACCGGTCTACGCCAATGGCTGCCACCTGGGCGTGCAGCCAACGGCGCCGGCGCCGACATGCCGCTTCGGCGACGCCGCGTTGCCGGCCGTGCTGCTGTTTGGCGACTCGCACGCGGCGCAATGGATGCCGCCGCTGGCCGCCGCCGCCGCCGCGCGTGGCCATGCGCTGGTGTCGTGGACCAAATCCAGCTGCCCCTCGGCCGACGTGACGGTGTGGAACGCCGCCGCCCGCGGGCCCTACCACGCCTGCGACGCCTGGCGCGAGACCGTCTTCGCGCAACTGGCGGTGCTGCGGCCGGCGTTCGTGGTGCTGGCCAATTTCGACGACGCCAGCGCCGAGTTCGTGGACCGCACGACCGGCGCGCGGCTGGCCGGCGCAGCGGCGGCGGCCGCCTACGAGACCGGCCTCGTGCGCACGCTGGAGCGGTTGCGCGCCACCGGCGTGCCGGCCGTGGTGCTGCGCGACAACCCGCGGCCGCGCCCCGACCTGCTGGGCTGCCTCTACGGCGGCGCGCCACCTCGGGCCTGCGACCACGATCGCCTGCTGGCGCGGCCGGCCGGCGGCACCGAACTGCGGGCCGCACACGCCACCGGCACCGTGCTGTGGGACCTGTCCGATGCCATCTGCGGCCCGACGGCCTGTCCCGCGCTGGTGCCGGGCGACGACGGCCGGCCCATCGTCGTCTACCGCGACGATCATCACCTCTCGGCGCGCTATGCCGCTCGGCTCGCGCCGGCGATGGGGCAGGCCTGGGACGCGGCGCCCCCGCGGCGATAATTTCGCCTTTCCGCTCCAACATGCCCGGTGCCAGCCCTCCCGCCCCGCCCCTTTCGCGGCCGGCGCCGCCATGAGCGCGCCGGGCCGCCATCGGCCGATGGCCTTCGGCAGGCACCGACAGTCCGCAGGGACTGTCGATGTCCGGCCTCAGCCCGCCAGGCGCTCATCCCGGAGTGCTTTGCACGGAGGGTCGTCCAATGAGCGACGCCGGCCACCGTGCGGCGGCTGGCGGGGCCGACCGCTTCTGGCAGCGCGTGGGGCGTGTGCTGGGCGGCACGGCGCTGGCGCAGGCGATCCCGATCCTCGGCTCGCTGCTGATTGCGCGCCTGTACGCGCCGGCCGAATTCGGCCTGTTCGCGGCCTGGTTGGGGTTGGCGTACCTGGCGGCGGTGGTGGTCACCGGCCGCTTCGAGGCCGCGCTCGCGCTGGAGGCCGACGGCGAGCCGCGCCGTGCGGCCGCACGGGCCACCTTCGTCGTGGTGGGCGGCTCGGCGCTGCTGCTGCTGGTCGCGGCATTGCTGCTGTGGCTGGCGGGTGGCATCGCCGGCGTGCCGGTGCTGCTGCTGCTGCTGTTCGCGCCCACCGCGGCGGCACTCGCTGCCGCCCAGGTGTGGCAGGCCTGGGCCGCAGGGGACGGGCGGCTGTCGGCGCTGTCGTCGATGCGCATCGCGCAGGCGGTGGCGGTGACGGGCGCGCAGATCACCGCCGGCGCGCTGTGGCCGCGGGCCGAGGCACTGGCGGCGGCGCAGCTGGCGGGCCTGCTGCTGGGCCTGCTGCAGAGCTGGCGCGCGCTGCCGCCGCACCGTCCACCGCTGCCGCCGCGCGCCGAACGGCATGCCGCGATGCGTGCCTTCTGGCGCACGCGGCGGCGCTTTCCGCTGCTGTCGCTGCCGGCCGATGCCATCAATGCCGCGGCGGCGCAGTTGCCGCTGGTCATCGTGGGCAGCCGCTTCGGCGCCGAGGCGGCCGGCTGCCTGGCGCTCACGCAACGCGTGCTGGCCGCGCCGGTGGCGCTGCTGGGCGCGGCCGTGCTGGACGTTTTCCGGCGCGAGAGCGCGCTCGCCTTTCGCGAGCGCGGCGAATGCCGCGCCGTCTTCGACCGCACCTTGCGCGTGCTGGCAGCCGGCTCGGTGGGGGTGGCGCTGCTGCTGGCGGCCACCGCCGAGTGGCTGTTCGTGCTCGCCTTCGGCGAACGCTGGCGGCTCGCTGGCACGATGGCGCTGTGGCTGCTGCCGCTGTTCGCGCTGCGTTTTGTCGCCAGCCCGCTGAGCTACCTCTTCTACGTCGCCGGCAAGCAGCATGTGGACCTCATCTGGCAGGCGCTGCTGCTGGTGCTGACGCTGGCCACGCTGTGGCTGCCGGCCGACCTGCGCGGCGCGCTCGTCGCCTACAGCGCGGGCTACTGCGCGATGTATGGCGTCTACCTGCTCCTCTCGTTCCGCTACAGCCGGGGGCTGGCGTGAGGCGCCCGTGATCGCCATCGTCGACTACGACATCGGCAACCTCGGCGCCGTGGCCAACATGCTGCGCCGCCTGGGCGCCGACTGCGAGATCACGGCCGACGCGGCGCGCATCGAGGCGGCCGAGCGCATCATCCTGCCCGGCAACGGCGCCTTCGACGCCTGCATGCAAGGCCTGCGCGCCAGCGGCCTGCTGCCGGTGCTGCAACGCCGGGTGATGGGCGAAGGCGTGCCGCTGCTGGGCATCTGCGTCGGTGCACAGATGCTGGGCCACGGCAGCGAGGAAGGGCGCGAGGCCGGCCTGGGCTGGATGGACCTGCGCGTGCGGCGCTTCCCGGCCCGGCCGGGCCTGCGCGTGCCGCACATGGGCTGGAACGGCGTGCGCGTGGAACAGCCCGGCCACCCGCTGGCCGCGGGCCTGGGCGAGGACGCGCGCTTCTATTTCGTGCACAGCTATTTCATCGACCCGGCCGACCCGGCCGACCTGCTGCTGAGTGCCGACTACGGTGGCCGCTTTGCCGCCGGCGTGGCGCGCGGCAATCTCGCGGGCGTGCAGTTTCACCCCGAGAAGAGCCACCGCTTCGGCAAGCAGCTGCTCGGCAACTTTGCCGGCGTGGCCCCGTGATGCTGCGCACGCGTGTCATTCCCTGCCTGCTGCTGCGCGGTCACGGCCTCGTCAAGACCCGGCGTTTCAAGGATGCCGTCTATGTCGGTGACCCGGTGAATGCGGTGCGCATCTTCAGCGAGAAGGAGGTCGACGAGCTGGTGCTGCTGGACATCGATGCCTCGCGCGAGGGCCGCGAGCCCCCCTACGAGCTCATCGCCGAGATCGCCGGCGAATGCTTCATGCCGGTGGCCTATGGCGGCGGCGTGCGCACGCTGGAGCAGGTGCGCCGGCTGATCCGCTCGGGCGTCGAGAAGGTGGTGGTGAATTCCGCGGCCTGCAGCTCCACCGAGGTGATCCGCGCGGCGGCCGAGGTCTTCGGCAGTCAGGCCGTGGTCGGTGCGGTCGACGCGAGGAAGACGCTGTTCGGCGGCTGGAAGGTGATGGCCCGATCGGGCACCGCGGACACCGGGCTGGCACTCGACGCCCATGTGCAGGCGCTGGTGCATGCCGGCGCCGGCGAGATCCTCGTCAACAGCATCGACCGCGACGGCACCATGAGCGGCTTCGACCTCGAACTCGTGCGCCGGGTCAGCGGCGCGGTGGATGTGCCGGTGATTGCCTGCGGTGGTGCCGGCAGCGTGGATCATCTGCGCCAGGCGGTGCGGGACGGCGGCGCCTCGGCCGTGGCTGCCGGCAGTCTGTTTGTCTTCCACGGCCGGCACCGCGCAGTGCTCATCAACTACCCCAGCGCCGCCGAACTCGCATGGTCCTGACCGCCGCCGCCCGCCCGTACCAACGCTGCACGCGCTGCGTGATGGACACCACCGATCCCGAGATCCGCTTCGACGCGGACGGGGTCTGCAACCACTGCCATACCTTCGACACCGTCACGCGGGCGCACTGGTTTCCCAACGAGGACGGCGCGCGGCGGTGGCAGGCCATCCTGATGCAGCTGAAGGAAGAGGGACGCGGACGCGACTACGACTGCATCCTGGGCCTCTCGGGCGGGGTGGACAGCAGCTACCTGGCGCTGAAGGCACACGCGTGGGGCCTGAGGCCGCTGGTGGTGCACGTGGACGCCGGCTGGAACAGCGAGCTGGCGGTGGCCAACATCGAGAAGATCGTCAAGCACTGCCGCTTCGACCTGCACACCCACGTGGTCGACTGGGAAGAGATGCGCGACCTGCACCTGGCCTACCTGCGCGCCGGCATCCCCAACCAGGACGTGCCGCAGGACCACGTCTTCTTCGCCAGCCTGTACCACTTCGCCACCCGCAACGGCATTCGCAGCATCCTCTCGGGCGGCAACCTCGCCACCGAGGGCATCTTTCCCAAGGCCTGGCACGGCAGTGCGATGGATGCCATCAACCTGAAGGCCATCCACCGTGCGCACGGCGAGCGGCCGCTGAAGACCTACACCACGGTCAGCTTCTTCCAGGCCTATGTCTGGTTCCCCTTCGTCAAGCGCATGCGCACGCTGCGGCCGCTGAACTACATGCCCTACGACAAGGCGGCGGCGGTACGGGAGCTGGAGCGCACGATCGGCTGGCGCGCCTACGGGCGCAAGCATGGCGAATCGCTGTTCACGCGGCTGTTCCAGAACCACTACCTGCCGCTGAAGTTCGGCTACGACAAGCGCCTGCCCCACCTGTCCAGCCTCATCGTCTCGGGCCAGATGACACGCGACCAGGCGCTGGCCGAGCTGCAGCAGCCGCTGTACGACCCGCGCGAGCTGCAAACCGACATCGCCTATTTCTGCAAGAAGCTGCGCATCACGCGCGAGCAGTTCGACGCCTTCATCGCCCAGCCGCCGCACCACCACGGCGAATACCCCACCTGGGACGGCCGCTACCGGGCGCTCAAGCGCGTGCAGGCCGTGGTCGAGCGGCTGCTGGGCCGGAGGGTCAATGTCTACAGCTGAGGTCGTCGCCCACCTGACGACGGCGCATCCGCGCGACGACGTGCGCATCTTCCACAAGGAGTGCACGAGCCTGGCCGCGGCCGGCTTCCAGACGCACCTGCTGGTGGCGGACGGCAAGGGCGATGCCGAACGCAACGGCGTGCGGGTGCACGACATCGGCATGTCGCGTGGCCGCCTGCAGCGCATGCTGCTGCAGCCCTGGCGCATGTGGCGGGCGGCGCGGCGGCTGCCGGCGCGGCTGTTCCACTTCCATGACCCGGAGCTGATTCCCGTGGCGCTGCTGCTGCGCTGGGGCGGACGCCACGTCATCTACGACGCGCACGAGGACGTGCCGCGCGCCGTGCTCAGCAAATACTGGATCCGCCCCTGGCTGCGCCGCACCGTGGCCACGCTGTTCGAGGCCCTCGAGGACTTCGCAGCCCGCCGCTTTTCGGCCGTGGTGGCGGCCACGCCGCACATCGCGCGGCGTTTTGCCCGGCTGAACCGGCGCACGGTGGACATCAACAACTACCCGCTGCCCAGCGAGCTGGCCGACGGCGTGCAGGCCGCCACCGCGGGGCGCAGCGTGTGCTACATCGGCGGCATCGGCCTCATCCGCGGTGCGCTCGAGATGGTTTCGGCGCTCGAGCACGTGGATGCCACGCTGCTGCTGGCCGGCGCCTTCGAGAATGCCGGCACCGAGGCGCGCCTGCGCGCCTTGCCGGGCTGGCGGAAGGTGAACTACCGCGGCAGCGTGTCGCGTGCCGAGGTGCGGCGCATCATGGCCGCGTCGCGTGCCGGGCTGATCTTCTTTCACCCCGAGCCCAACCACGTGGATGCACAGCCGAACAAGATGTTCGAGTACATGTCGGCCGGGTTGCCGGTGCTGGCCTCGGACTTCCCGCTGTGGCGCTCGCTGCTGGAAGACGCCGGCGCCGGGCGCTGCGCCGACCCGCTAGACCCGCATGCCATCGCCGCCTGCATCGCTGCGCTGCTGGACGACCCGGTCCAGGCGCAGGCCATGGGCGAGCGCGGGCGCAGGGCCGTGCACAGCGTCTACCACTGGGCCCACGAGGAGAAGAAGCTGGTGCAGCTCTACCGGGATGTCATGGACGAGGTGCCGGCGTGAAGAAGATCGTCACCGTCATCGGCGCACGGCCGCAATTCATCAAGGCCAGCGTGGTGTCGCATGCGCTGGCGGCGCAGGGTGGGCTGCACGAGGTGCTGGTGCACACCGGGCAGCACTTCGACGTCAACATGTCCGATGTCTTCTTCGCCGAGCTGGGCATGGCGCCGCCGGCGCACCAGCTCGCCATCCACGGCGGCCGGCACGGCGCCATGACGGGGCAGATGCTCGCGGCCGTGGAGCAGGTGCTGGTGGACGAGTCGCCCGACGCCGTGCTGGTCTACGGCGATACCAACTCCACGCTGGCCGGCGCGCTGGCGGCGGTGAAGCTGCACATTCCGGTGGCGCACGTGGAGGCCGGCCTGCGCTCGTTCAACCTGGCCATGCCCGAGGAAGTGAACCGCCTGCTCACCGACCGCATCTCGCGCTGGCTCTTCACGCCCACCGACGCGGCACGCGCGCACCTGCTGCGCGAAGGCGTGGCCAGCAGCACGCATCGTGGCCGTGGGCGACGTGATGTACGACGTCGCCCTGCACCACGGGGCGCGCACCGGCGCCGAGGGCGGGGCGCTGGAACGGCTGGACCTGGCGCCCGGTGGCTACGCCCTGGCCACCGTGCATCGGGCGGAAAATACCGACGCTGCGTCGCGCCTGGCGGTGGTGGTGCGGGCCTTGTCGATGCTGGCGGCCACGCTGCCGGTGGTGTGGCCGCTGCACCCGCGCACGCGCCTCGTGCTGCAGCAGCAGGGCATGCTGGCGGCGCTGCCGGCGGCGCTGCGGGTGGTGGAGCCCGTGGGTTACCTCGACATGGTGCAGCTCGAGAAGCATGCCGCGCTCGTCGCCACCGATTCCGGCGGCGTGCAGAAGGAGGCCTTCTTCCACCGCGTGCCCTGCGTGACGCTGCGCGACGAGACGGAGTGGGTGGAACTGGTGGACGCCGGCTGGAACCGCCTGGCGCCACCGCACGATGCGGCTGCGGTGGCGGCCGCCCTGCACGCCGCCATCGGCACCCGCGGCCGCGAGGTGCAGCCCTACGGCCGGGGCGACGCCGCCACGCGCATCGCCGAGCGGCTGGCCGCGGACCTGCACGCTTGAACCTGCTGCTCGTCAACCACTATGCCGGCACCCCGATGCTGGGCATGGAATACCGCCCCTACTACCTGGCGCGCGAATGGGTGCGTGCCGGTCACCGCGTGATGGTGCTGGCGGCCGATCACTCGCATGTGCGCGCGCTGCAGCCGGCCGCCGGGGACGAGCGGATCGACGGCATCGCCTACCGCTGGTATGCCACGCCGTCCTACGCAGGCAACGGCCCGCGCCGCGCATGGAACATCTGGGCATTCTGCGCAGCCGTGTGGCGCGATACGCCGCGCCTGGTGCGCGATTTCCGTCCCGACGTGGTGATCGCTTCGTCCACCTATCCGATGGACAACTGGGTGGTACGCCGACTGGCCCGTCGCGCCGGTGCGCTGCATGTCTACGAGGTGCACGACCTGTGGCCGCTGTCGCCGATCGAGCTGTCGGGGCTGTCGCGCTGGCATCCCTTCGTCGCGCTGGCGCAGGCGGCGGAGGATTTTGCCTACCGGCGCTCGGACCGCGTGGTGTCCATGCTGCCCCGGGTGCATGCCTACATGGCGTCGCGCGGGCTCGACCTCGGCAAACTCGCCATCGTGCCCAACGGCATCGCGCTCGACGACTGGTCGCAGCCGCCCGAGCCCCTGCGTGCCGACGTCGCTGCGGCGCTGCGCGGCGCCGGCTGCGTGGTCGGCTACGCCGGCAGCATGGGCCTGCCCAACGCGCTGGACACCCTGCTGGACGCGGCGGCTCTGCTCGAGCACGAGCCGATGCGCTTCGTGCTCGTCGGCGGCGGACACGAGCAGGCCAGGCTGGCGGGGCGGCTGGCTGCCGAGGGCCTGGCGAACGTATCGCTGCTGCCACCGATCCCGAAGGCGCAGATTCCGGCCTTTCTGGCGGCGATCGACATCGCCTACATCGGCTGGCAGCGCGTGCCCATCTACCGCTTCGGCATCGCGCCCAACAAATTGATGGACTACATGATGGCCGGCTGCGTCGTGCTGCACTCCGTGGAGGCGGGCAACGACCCCGTGGCCGAGGCCGGCTGCGGCCTGACCGTGCCGCCGCAGGATCCGGTGGCGGTGGCGCAGGGGCTGCGCCGCCTGGCCGCGCTGACGGCCGGGGAGCGCCGCGCCATGGGCGAACGCGGACGTGCCTTCGTGCGGGCGAACCACGCCTACCCGGTGCTGGCGCAGCGCTTCCTGGAGGCGCTGGCATGAACGACGAACCCCGGGCCGTGGCCGAACGTTATGCCCGCCGCGGCAACGGCGGGCTCTACAGCCCGCTCGAACCCGATGTCTGGCAGACGCTGCACGAACGCCAGCGCGTGCTGCTGGGTTTTCTGTCGGCGGCCGGACATCACGATCTGTCGATGCTGACCGTCACCGAAGTGGGTTGCGGCAGCGGCGGCAACCTGCTGGAACTGCTGCGCCTGGGCTTCGCGCCCGCGCACCTGACCGGGCTGGAACTGCTGCCGCAACGATGCGCGCAGGCGCGCGCGGTGCTGCCGGCGGCCACCCGGCTGTGGCAGGGCGACGCCACCCAGGCGCCACTGGCACCCGCCAGCCAGGACCTGGTCTTTGCCTATACCGTCTTCTCGTCGCTGCTGGACGATGCCTTCCAGCAGCGCCTGGCCGACGCCATGTGGGGGTGGCTGAAACCCGGCGGCGCCGTGGTCTGGTACGACTTCACCGTGGACAACCCGCGCAACCCGGACGTGCGCGGCATGCCCGCGCGGCGCGTGGCGCAGCTGTTCGCGCGGGGGACAATGCGTGCGCGCCGGGTCACGCTGGCGCCGCCCATCGGTCGGCGGGTGGTGCGGCTGACGCCCGCGGCCTGGCGCCTGTTCAATGCCGTGCCGCTGCTGCGCACGCACCTGTTGGCCTGGATCGAAAAACCCGCATGAGCCACGCACCCGGTCAGCCCTTCCTGCCCTTCGCCCTGCCCGAGATTGGCGAGGACGAGATCGTCGAAGTGATCGACACCCTGCGTTCGGGCTGGATCACCACCGGGCCCAAGGCCAGGCGCTTCGAGGCCGACTTCACGGCCTTCCTGGGCGACCCGTCGCTGCAGTCGATCGCCGTCAATTCGGCGACCGCCGGACTGCACCTGGCGCTGGAGGGGCTGGGCATCGGCCCCGGCGACGAGGTCATCACCACCACCCACACCTTCACCGCCACCGCTGAGGTGGTGCGCTACCTGGGCGCCGACGTCAAGCTGGTCGACATCGACCCGGCCACGCTGTGCATCGACCTGGCGCAGGTGGAGGCGGCGATCGGGCCGCGCACCAAGGCGATCATGCCGGTGCATTACGCGGGTCTGGCCGTGGACATGCCAGCCGTGCTGGCGATCGCTGGCCGCCACGGCCTGAAGGTGGTGGAGGACGCCGCGCATGCGCTGCCCACCACAAGGGGCGGGCAGCTCGTGGGTACCTTCGAATCCGACGCCACGGTCTTCAGCTTCTACGCCAACAAGACCATGACCACCGGCGAGGGCGGCATGCTGGTCACGCGCGACGAGGCACTGGCCCGCCGCGCGCGCATCATGCGGCTGCATGGCATGAGCCGCGATGCCTTCGACCGCTTCACCGCCACGGTGCCGAGCTGGTACTACGAGATCGTCGCGCCCGGCTTCAAATACAACCTGACCGACATCGCGGCGGCGCTGGGCCTGCATCAGCTGAAGCGTGCGCAGGGCTTCCAGCAGCGCCGCGCACAGATCGCCGCGCAGTACGACGCCGCCTTCGCCGGCCTGCCGCTGGTCACGCCGCCGCAACCGGCGGCCGGCGACCAGCACGCCTGGCACCTGTATGCGCTGCGCCTGGGCGACGAGGCCGGCATCGAACGCGACCGCTTCATCGAGGCGCTGTTCGAGCGCGGCATCGGCTGCAGCGTGCACTACATCCCGCTGCACCTGCACCCCTACTGGCGCGACCGCTATGGCCTGCAGCCCGGGCAGTTTCCGCACAGCCAGCAGGCCTACGAACGCCTGGTCAGCCTGCCGATCTATACGCGCATGGACGATGCCGATGTCGAGCGCGTGGTCCAGGCGGTGCGTGCGGTGCTGCGCGGCTGACCGGCACAATGCCGCCACCGGAGGTGACGATCATGGCCTTGCCGCAACAGCACCTGACGCTCGACGATTACCTGGCCTGGGAGAACCAGCAGCCGGAGAAGAATGAGTATTACCGTGGTGAGGTGTATGCCATGGTGGGCGCCAGGCGGGTGCACGGCACCGTGGTTTCCAACCTCAACCGCCGATTGGCCGAGCAACTGGACGGTACGCCTTGCCGCGTCTTCACCGAAGGCATGAAGCTGCAAGTCGCCGACGATGCGATCTTCTACCCCGACCTGCTGGTCACCTGCGACCGGGCCGACCTGGCGACCGAGATGATCTTCCGCGCGCCCAGGCTGGTGATCGAGGTGCTGTCGCCGCCCACGCAGGCCTGCGACCGCGGGCTCAAGTTTGCCGTCTATCGCCGCCTGCCGTCGCTGCAGGAATACATCCTCGTCGACCCCGATGCCCGCCGCGTGGAGGGCTTCCGCCGCAACGAGCAGGACCTGTGGGTGCTGCACGACATGACCGAAGGCCCGGCGCTGGAGGCCGCCAGCATCGGCTGCACGGTGCCGATGGCGCAGGTCTTCGACGGCGTCGAGCCGCCCGCCGGCTAGATGCCCAAGCGCCTCTTCGACCTGCTCGGCGCGGCGGTGGGGCTGCTGCTGCTGTCGCCGCTGCTGCTGGTGCTGGCGCTGGTCATCAAGCTCGATTCACCGGGCCCCGTCTTCTTTCGCCAGCAGCGCGTGGGACGCTTCGGCCAGCCCTTCCTGATCCACAAGTTCCGCACCATGGTGGCCGACGCGCCACAGCGCGGGCTGGCGATCACCGTGGGCGCCGACCCGCGCATCACGAAGTGCGGCGCCTGGCTGCGGCGCACCCGGCTGGACGAACTGCCGCAGCTGATCGACGTGCTGCGCGGCGACATGAGCCTGGTCGGCCCGCGGCCCGAGGTGCCGCGCTACGTGCAGCATTACCCGCCGGGGCTGCGGGAGCGCGCGCTGGCCGTGCGCCCAGGCATCACCGACCCGTCTTCGCTGGCTTTCATCGACGAGGCCGAGCTGCTGGCCCAGGCCGCCGACCCCGAGCGCGACTATGTCGAGCTCATCCTGCCGCGCAAGCTGCAGGCCGCCGCCGACTATGCCGAGCGCGCCAGCCTGCGGACCGACCTGCTGGTGATCGCGCGCACGCTGCGCGTGCTGGTGCGCAAGGGGCTGACCCCGTGAAGCCGGCGGCCCGCGCCGACACCGTCTGGCAGCGGCTCGACGCCCTGCTGGCGCGGCTGCGGCCGCACCGCGTGCCGCTGTCGCTGGCCGTCGATGCGCTGGCGGTCGTCGCCTGCTGGAACGTGACCTACCTCTTCCGCCTGGGCTTCGAGCGCTGGATCAGCGCCCGCCCCGGCTACGACGCGCTGGTGCTGGCCGGCGTGGTGGTGCTGTACCTGGCGGTGCTGGCCGCCTTGCGGCTGCCGCAGAGCCTGTGGCGCTTCTCCGGCTTCGGCGAGGTCAAGCGCCTGACGCTGGCCTGCCTGATCGCCGGCGGCCTGGCGGCGGCGGTGATCATGGGCCTGGGCCTGCGCAAGGTGCCGCGTGCGGTGCTGGCGCTGCACCCGGTGGTCACGCTGATGGGCATGGTGCTGGTGCGCATCGCCTACCGCATGGTCTACGAGCATGCGCGCTCGCGCATCGCCGGCAGCGCGCCCGATGCCCGCCGCGCCATCGTGATGGGTGCCGGCGCCGCGGCGCGCATGCTGCTGGCCGGCATTCACGAGCAGGGCTGGACGGTGCTGGGCCTGCTCGACGACGACCCCGCCAAGCACCGCACGCGCATCGGCTCGACCCATGTGCTGGGGCCGCTGGACGCCATCCGCGACAAGACCGTGCGCGGCAGCGCCACGCATGTCATCGTCGCGCTGCCCTCGGCCACGCCCGACGAGCGCCGGCGCGCGCTGGAACTGGCCGCCGATACCGGGCTGCCGGTGCTGACCGTGCCCACGGTGGAGGAACTGCGCGAAGGCAAGAGCCGCATCGAGCGGTTGCGCGACATCGAGCCCGAGGACCTGCTCGGCCGCGAACCGGTGCAGCTGGACGAGGCCGGCATCGGCGACACGCTGCGCGGCCAGGTGGTGCTGATCACCGGCGCCGGCGGCAGCATCGGCAGCGAGCTGTGCCGCCAGGTGGCGCGCTACCGGCCGGCGAAGCTGGTGCTGTACGAACTGAGCGAATTCAACCTCTATGCCATCGAGCAGGAGCTGACCGAGCAGCACCCGGACATCGAGCTGGTGCGCCTGATCGGCGACGTCAAGGACCTGGCCCACCTGCGCCAGACCTTTGCCGCCTGGCGCCCGCAGGTGATCTTTCACGCCGCCGCCTACAAGCATGTGCCGCTGATGGAGGACCACAACGCCTGGGCGGCGCTGCGCAACAACACCCTGGGCACCTGGCATGCCGCGCTGGCGGCGGCCGAGGCGGGCGCGGGGCGTTTCGTGCTCATCAGCACCGACAAGGCGGTCAACCCGACCAACGTCATGGGCGCCAGCAAGCGGGCGGCCGAGATCGCGCTGTCTTCGCTGGTGGCGCGGCATCCGGGCACGCGTTTCATGGCCGTGCGCTTCGGCAACGTGCTGGGCAGCAGCGGCAGCGTGATCCCGAAATTCAAGGAACAGATCGCGCGCGGCGGTCCGGTGACGGTGACGCACCCGGACATCATCCGCTACTTCATGACCATCCCCGAGGCCGCGCGCCTGGTGCTGCAGGCCGCCGCCATCGGCGACAGCGGCCAGGTGCTGGTGCTGGACATGGGCCGGCCGGTGAAGATCGTCGACCTGGCGCGCGACCTCATCCGCCTGGCCGGGCATTCGCTGGACGAGATCCCCATCGTCTTCTCGGGCCTGCGCCCGGGCGAAAAGCTCTACGAGGAGCTGCTGGCCGACGGCGACGCCACGCTGCCGACGCGTTTCGAACGGCTGCGCGTCGCGCAGATCACCGCGTCCGACTCAGGCATCGACGAACTCTTGGCCTGGGCCGCGCAGGCAAGCAGCCTGGACGAGCCTCTCATCAAGGCCAAGCTGCGAGGGGTTGTTCCGGAATACAGGTAGCGCTTGCGCGTCGAAAAGGACGCGCTACTTGGTCGGGGCGACCTTGCCGTCTGCAGCCTGTTGCAGGATGTCAGGCTGACTCACCCGCAGATCGTTGCCGTCACGAGCCACCACCTTCATCGTCTGCAGGAACTGCAGCGTTCGGGTCACGGTCTCGCGACTGGTGTTGACCATGATGGCGATTTCCTGGTGGGTGGGAGGCATGGCGATCACGACAAAACCGTCACGCTGCTGCGCCATCAAGGCCAGTTGGGCGCAGACGCGCTGGAACGAACTCGGCAAGGCCAGCATCGCACGGTGGCTGGCGGCCCGCCGCATGCGTTCCGCCAGCCGCGTGGCCACGGCTTCGGCGCCGGCGGGCGTGGAGAACATCAGTTCGCGGGCCCTCTCTCTGTCCAGGACGGCAACCCGAGATGGTGCAACGGCGATGACGTATTCGGGCGCGGGCCTCCCGTCGATGACCGACAGTTCCCCGAAGAAGTCGCCGTTCTCAATGAAGTCAGTGCCGACTTCCTTGCCGTCCAGCGTAAAATTGACAGCCTGCAGGCGACCTTCGATCAAGAAGCCCAAACCTGCACCGATCTCGCCGCGCTTGATGACGACCTCACGACGCTCGACACGGCGCTCGGTCATGTGCTTCGCAATTTGAGCCAGCTTCTCGACAGATAACTGATCGAACAGGCGCAGACCCTGGAGAATCGGGATCAGGATGGGCATTGACGGGGGGACTCTGCACTTCGCTTGGCCCAAGGCCTGTGACGCAGGTCACAACGGGGCTATCGGATCAGGCGCACCATGCATTTTCACGCACGGGCCCGCCAAGGCTTCCTTTGAAAGAGCACGGGCCCGCCAAGGCTTCCTTTGAAAGAGTTCGACATGCTCCCTTCATCGAAGAGCGCCTGCCGCCGCGGCCTGCAGGCGTGCATCGTGGTACTTGCGTCCTGGAATTGGGCAGCCTTCGCGCAGCCCACAGAGGTCGGGCGCGTGAGTTTGCACATCGGCCAGGCCTGGGTCGTCCGCGCCGATGGCACGCGCCTGCCGCTGGCGCGTGGTGCGGCCATCTTTGTGGGCGATCGGGTCGAAACCGCTGCCAACGGGCATGTGCACATGCGCTTCATCGACAACGCGGCCGTCAGCGTCCGGCCCGACAGCGTTCTTCAGGTCCAGGCGTATACCTACGATGCCGAACGTCCGCAGTCCAACGAGATCCGTTTGCTGGTCGAGAAGGGCACCAGTCGGTCCATTTCCGGTGCTGCCACTGATGTTGACAAGTCGCGCTTCCGTCTGAATACGCCCATTGCCGCGATCGGCATCCGGGGCACGGATTTCATCGTGCAGACAGACCCGTCTGGCGACAAGGCCAGCGTGGCCGATGGCACGATCGTCATGAGCCCCCTTGGCGGTGCCTGTTCGGCTGCTGGTCTCGGCCCCTGCGCCGGCGCCCACGTGCGCGAGTTGTCGGCGGAGATGGGGCGTCTGATGGCGGTCGTTCGAGCGGGCGAGCACGCCACTCGCATCGTGCCCGGCGACAGCTTGAACATGACTGCCGCAGCGGCGAACGAACGGCTGCAATCACGTGGAGACCGAAGCGTGACGGCGCTTCGGGCCAGTGGACTGCTGGCTGCAGAGCCGACCGAATCCGAAGCGCGCCGCGGCAACGACGCCGCGGCGGCCGGGCTCCTGACCCTGGCCTCGACGGGCGCCAATCTCAACCGCCCCTCCAGCCTGACAGGGCAATTGATCTGGGGGCACTGGGCGATCCAGAGCGCCGAGCTTGACAGGCTCAGTGTTCCATTCTCCCTTGCCAGCCTGGGCCGCCACGTCACGGTGGCCGACGCCGAAACCGGCCTGTTCCGCAGCAATCAGAGCGTTCCAGGCGAGTTGTTTCCGGCCTCCCTGCAAGGTACGGTCGAATTCCGCCTGAATCGGGCCACGGCGATGTTCGAGGCCGGAGACCGGTCCGAGTCGGCCGCCATCAGTCGAAGCAATCTCACCATCGATTTCACACGACGAACCTTCGCCACCGGGCTGGACTTGAAGTCTGAATCCGGCGTCAGCGGTGAGTTGCGCATGGCCGGAAATGTCCGCAGCGATGGACTCTTTGTGCTGCGGGAGGGCCCCATCGACCAGCGTGCCGAGCAGCGCGTCGCTGGTGCCATTTCGCTGAACGGACGCGAAGCCGGCTATCTGTTTGAACGCAGCGCCGGTGGCGGGTGGTTCCGCGGTCGAACCTTGTGGGGGCCGTGACAGCGTACGCGGCTGAGTGGCGACAACGGCTTGGTTGGACAGACCCGTGATGCAGATCTGGCGCCGGTATCCCTGGCTTCTGCGCGGTTTCGCATTGCTGCTGGCATTGGCAGGTGTTGCTTTGCCGATGTCGTGGGTGCCAGAGGTCATCTCGGGTCTCGAGGACAGGGCCGGTGATTGGGTCTGGCGCCTGGGCGCCAGAGACGAAGTCGAAAGACGCGTCGTGCTGGTCGATATCGACGAAGCGAGCCTGGTCGAGATCGGCCCCTGGCCCTGGAAGCGCTCGACGGTGGCCGAGCTGTCGTCCCGCCTCACGGCCGCGGGTGCCCGTGTCCATGCTTACGACATTGCATTTCCTGACGAGCGGGATCATGACGATGCGCTGCAACTGGCATGGAGCAAGGCTCCGACCGTCGTCGCCCAGGTCTTCTCGATCGATGCGGGTGTCACGCCCTCCGTCGGACAGATCCAGGGTGCGTTGGCCGCTCCGGGGTGCCCGCCGTTTGCCCCCCGATCCTTCGGCCACTACGGCACCGCAGAATCCCTGCTGACCGCCCAGCCTGCCGTCGGCCATATCACCCCACGCGTCGGCCCCGACGGCGTTGTCCGTCAGGTTCCCGCGCTCATCTGCCACCTCGACCATGCCTACCCCAGCCTGGGGTTGACCGTGTTGTGGCGGGCCGCGCAGCCCGGCGCCGACGGTCCGTCCCGAGCGGGACCTTCAGCCGTCGACTGGGTATGGCATACCGCCGGCGCGGCTTCGCCATTTCCGGCGGGCCTGGCGCCTGCGGCATGGCTTACGTCGCCCAGCCTGCCGGGTCTCGTGGTGCCGCTCGACCGCACCGGCAATGTACGGGTGCCGTACGCGGTCTCGCGGCAGGCCATGACCTCCGTATCGGCAGCCGACGTCATCAAGGGGCGGATCGATGGCGGCCTGCTGAACGGCGCCATGGTGATCGTCGGCGCCACTGCCTTCGGCATCGGGGACACCATTGCCACGCCGCTGGGTGCGGTTGCTTCGGGACTGGAAGTCCACGCGCAGACGGTCGTCGGCCTGCTCGATCAGCGCATCCCCTACACGCCGGCCCGATGGTCGCTGTGGCAGGGCCTGATGTTCATCGTGCTGTCGGGCGTGCTGATGGCGGCCGCCCTGCAGCGGCGCGGCGTGCATGCCAAGCGCCTGCCGCTGATCGGCGCGGGTCTGGCGCTGGCCGTGCTCGTGGCGGCCTGCCTGGCGCAGCTGAAGCTGGCTCTCTGGTTGCCCTGGCTGCCCCTGGCGGTGTTCTGCCTGCTGGCGTCGATCTGCCTGGCGACCGTCGAGCATGCATTGGTCCGCGCCCAGCGGGAGCGTCTGTCGGCGCACCTGGGCGCCTATCTGCCGGCGCCGGTGGCCCAGCGGCTGATGGCGTCGGAGCCCAGCGGCAGCCTGCAGTTGGAGCAGCGAGACGTCTGCGTGCTCGTGGCACAGGTGCGCAACTTCACGGCCTTTGCGACCCATGGCGACCCCGATGAGGTGGCCTCGTTGCTGCACGCCCACTGCTGCGTGGCTGTCGACGTCATCGAGCGCCACGGCGGCATCGTGGACAATGTCATTGGTGATGGCATCGTGGCCATCTGGTCGGGTTCGTCCAACGGCGGCGCCAGCGCAACCCAGGCCCTGGCCGCTGCGCAGGACCTGGTCCGATCGACCCGCACCCTGCTGGCCAGCAAGCACCCTGTCACCGAACTCAGCCCCGTGCAGCCTTTGGCCCTGGGCGTGGGCCTGGAGGCAGGGATGGCCATCGTCGGATCCTTCGGCCCGTCTCGCCGACGGGCCCATGCGGCGCTGGGCGAGCCGGTCAGCGTCGCCAATCGCATCCAGCAGATGACCACCGACCTTTCCATCCCCGTTCTGGTCGGGCCTCACATGGCGTCCATGCTGCCGGCCGACCAGCTCGAGCCGCTTGGCGACTATCTGCTGGAAGGGCTGGGCAAGCACTACCAGCTGGCGGCACCCGTGGGTTGGAGCGAACTGGCCTATGTGGACTCCAACTGGGCGAACAGCGCCGTCGGTGAACCCGGCAGATCCCTGGACGCTGTCGAGTGGTCTCGATGGGGCAAGAGCGCCATGCGTCATCGTTCGACGGCATCCTGGATGGCTGACGCGCTCGCTGCATTACGGCGCCACAGCGCGTGATCTTGCTGGAGAGATCGCAAGGCGCTTCTCGCGGGCGCCTGCTCCGGTGGGGCATGCCTGGCGTCATCGCGCAGGCGGTCTGCGGGGCCTTGTCGGCCTTGATCCTGTCGTCCACGCACGCCGGCGAGTTGCCGGCCGCCTCGACCCTCGTCCAGCCGAAAGCGCTGCACGGCGCAACCTGTGCCGAGCAGAGCCGCGCCAACTGGCCGGAAAGCCTGACCGCTCGCCGCGCGCGCATCGCCGAACTGCAACGCCTGCGCCATCTCTGCATCGACGACGCAGCCTTCCTCGCCCTGCTGGGCGCCATGCTGCTGGAGGACGGCGATGCCGAGCAGGCGCTGGTCTGGCTCGAGCGATCCCTGTTGCTGGATCCCGACAGCCTCGGTGCCCGGGTTGATCACGCGCTGGCGTTGGCCGCGCTGGGGCAGCCAGGCGCGCTGAAGGAGGTTGCCGATGCGCTGCGCAATCGCGGCGACGTGCCGCCTGCGCTGCGCGCTCGCCTGTATCCGTCGGAACAGCGCAGCGTCTTTGCGTGGCCATCGGTCCGGCTTGGCCACGCACTGCGGCCCCATTGGGGCGCACAGGGTGAAATCAGCCTGTTGACCGGGCATGAGGGCAACCTGGACCGGTCCCCTCGCCTGAGCGAGCTGACGCTCACGCTGCCGGACGGCGTGCTGGTCTTGCCGGTGGAAAGCCAGCCCCGCTCGGGCGCAGCAACCTTGGGTGCGGCCGCCCTTCAACTGGCCTATGCGCCACAGCCAGCGACGATCTTGCGCGCCGGTGTCATCCTGGCCGCGCGTGCTGCTTCATCGCAGCGTGCCACCGATTGGCATCAATGGCAGTGGGCTGCAGGCGCCAGTCACACCCGCAACGGCCTGCGGGGCCAACTCGACCTCAGCGTGGCTGGCATCGGCGGGCCGCTGGGTGAGCCCTACGCGCTACGCCGGCTCGGGATGAGCGTCGAAGCCGAGCTGAAGGATTGCCGCGTCCGCCTCACCCTGGAGCACGAGCGGCGTGTCCAAAGCCAGACCGCCAGCCTCGACTCGCGCACCGACGCCTGGCTGGCCGGCCTGCAATGCCCGTTGCCGATCGGCCAGGGGTGGCGCTGGACGCTGGACCTGCGTGCGGCGCGCGACCGACCGCAATCGCCGGACCGCCCGGGCGGGCTGCAGCGCAGCAACGGTGCAGGGTTGCGGCTGGCCGGCGCCGTGTGGCGCGATGCCCTGCTCGAGCTGGGTCTGCGCAGCGGCACCGCTCGCGACGCGCTGGGCTACAGCCCGTTGCTTGACGACAACGCACCGCGTCGATTGGCCCTGCACCAGCTGTCGATGGAAATGGCCGTGCCCTTGCACCGCGCCGACGGCCAGCGGCTGGAAGCGGTCTTGAAGTGGCAGGCGGCCTATCAGTCCAGCAACCTGCCGCTGTTTCGCTACCGGGCCAACAGCACCTACGGCGGCGTGCGCTGGTTTTGGTGATCTGGTGAACGTGCATGTTGCGTTTGCGCAACTTCCATGCGGTCTTGCGTGGATGTTTGCGGCATGCGACCGGGCGGCCCCCCACGAACCGGGTGCCATAATGCCCAGGCAGAGTGCAGACCTGTGCGGGTGGGAGGCCCGTCGATGAGTTCGGCCAACCATGTGATGGTCATCACATCCACAACACCCACGTGCACACACACTCGCACCGCATGATCGAATCGAGTCCTTCATTTGATTCAGAGCCAGCCCCTCCGGGCCGGGCCCTGAGGCGAGTGTGAGCAAGACCAGGTCAGTCACTCTCGGTTTCTTTGCAAAGAAATCACTTCCGTCTGGAACCAACTAGGAGTTCTCTAAATGGCATTTAACAACACCGTTGTTGCTCGTGCTGCCGCATCGATCTGGGGCCTGAAGCTCGGCTTCGTGACGATGCAGGCTGCGCTGGCACAGGCCAATGTCGCAACCGGCGGCGTCAATTCCGTCATCAATTCGGCCTTCAACGACAGCTTCGGTCGCGTCAGCAATGCCGATGTGGCTGCCAATGTCGTCGCCAACCTCGGCTTGACGGGCGCTGCTGCCACCGAAGGTACCGACTACCTCGTCGCCCAGATGGCCTCGGTGCCGGCGGCTGAGCGTGGTGCGAAGATTTCCGAAGTCATCGCCCTGTTCTCGGGCCTGAGCGCTGACCCGGTCTACGGTGCCGCCGCTTCGGCTTTCAACACCAAGGTTGCCGCCGCCAACGCCTATTCGAGCACCGCCGGTACACAAGACGCGCCGCTGGGCTTCCTGCCGTCTGCTGGCAGCTTCTTCCTGACCCTGGGTCAGGACAACATGACCGGCACCCCGGGCGCTGACGAGTTCAACGCCTACATCTTCGACAACAACAACTCGCTGCAGAGTGCAGACCGCGTCGACGGCGGCGCTGGCGACGACACGCTGTTTGCCGACATGGGTTCGTCGCAGGCCTTCGCGGTCACGCCGATCACCACGGGTGTCGAAAACATCGTCATTCGCGCCCAGTCCGATACCGTCAACCAGGGCGGCCAGAACAATCCTGGCAACACCCCCCGCGTGACGATCGACGCCGAGCGCATCAACGGCGCCGACCGCTTCGAATCGAATAACAGCCGTTCCGACGTCATCATCGAAGACGTCCGCATCCTGCCGTCGCAGATCACCAAGGACATCACCGTCGCCTGGGTGGAAAGCGATCCGGGCCATGTCGACTACGGCGTCTATTTCGACCAGTATTCGCTGCGCAACCAGACCAGCGCCTCGTCCTCGATCAACCTGCAGATCATGGACACCGGCGCCGCCGCCCGCGGCGAAGCCCCGCTGAAGGACAGCAACTACCGCGCCTTCACCTTCACCGTCACGCCCCCCGGACAAGCCGCGCGTGTCGTGACGCTGGGTTCCGACGCCATCCAGGCTGCCCAGACTTACGCGGAACTGCGCACCGCCTTCCAGGCCGAGCTGGACCGTGAATTCGGCGCCGGTGTCGCCACCGCCGCGCTGGGTGCCAACTTCACCGTCGTCGACCCGCTGTCGTCGACCCTGGTGACCGGCCAGACCGTGGTGCTGACGACGCAGTCGGCCACGGTGTTCTCCACCCCGGTCGGCTCTGGCTGGCTGGCTGATGGCACCGCGCCCCCCGCTTCGAACTTCTACACCAACTTCACCACTGGCCAGACGCAATCGGCCGACTTGGTGACCGTTCAGGTGCTGCTCGACGACGTCGGCCGCGGCTCCACCGGCGGCGACCTGGTCATCGGTGGTTTGTCGACCGGTGTCACCTCCTCCTCGCTGGGCGTGCAGCGCTTCGAAGTCGAAGTGCGCGACAACAGCAAGCTGGAGTCGATGAAGTCGACGAACAACACGCTGCGTGAAGTCGTGATCGTCAATGGCGAGACGAGCAACAGCGGCTATGCCTACGTTCCGACCGTCACCGATGCCGGCACGCTCACGGTCAACGGCAATTCGGGTGCCAATGGCGCCTATGTCGGAGGTACCGGGGCACAAGCCGTTGGCAACGTCGACGCACAGGTCGGCAACAACACGCCGCTGCCGAACTCCGGTGCGGCCACCAACTTCGGCTTCACCGACGTTCGCCTGATCGACGGTTCGGCAATGAAGGGTCAGCTGGCCTTCACGGCCGAGGTGACCAGCGCGTCGATCGCCAAGTACCTGAACCTGCGCGACATCCAGGCCCTGCCGGCCGGTGACAACGTGCACTTCACGTACAACGGTGGCGCTGCCGCCGACACGTTCTTCGTGTCGCTGGCCAGCGACGCGGTCGCCAGCCGCAACACCATCAATCCGGGCCGTGAAGACTTCACCTTCACGCTCGATGGTGGCGCCGGCAACGACAACCTGGTGGTGCGGATCGCTCCCGGTGCGCTGACAGGCCAGTCGCAAGCCTGGTATGCCAACCAGAAGCTCAATGCCAACGTCACCCTCAACGGCGGCGAAGGCAACGACACCATCCGCAAGCTGGGCGCCGGCGACGCGAAGATCAATGGCGGCGCTGGTGCCGACACGGTCTACGCCGACAACACGGGCGCTCAGGCCCTCAATGTCGGAACCGCCAACATGGCGGGTGCCGTCTATGCGGCCGCGGAAGCAGCCGAACTGGCACGCGTTCTGGCCATCGCCAACCAGTCCAACACCACCAACGACGGCGGTAACCTCGCCTTCAACCCGCTGGGTCAACCGGCGACCACCGTTGCCACCCTCGACGCGCTGAACCTGTTCACCCCGGTCAGCTTCACCGATCCGCTCAACCCGGCAGTGATCAACCCCTTGGTGCCGGCGCGCGCCGCCGTTCAAGCGCAGATCGATGCCGCCTATGCGGCCGGCGCGCTGACGGCGCAGCAGGCACTGGCGCTCTACGTGGCCTACAACACGTCGACCGCCACCGTGATCACGCCCGCCGCAGCCATCACCAACCCGCTCACCGCCCCGGCGTTGACGGGTGCTGTGCCGGTGGCCGGTGCGTTCACCGCGGCGGACTACGCTGCTGGTAACGCCTTGCTGGCGACCTACATCGCCGAGGCCGAAGCGGCCCTGGCGACGGCCGTGGGTGTCGACAATGCGCTGGCTGCCGAACTGGCTCAGCTGAACGCAACGCAAGCGGCGCTGGTCAACGCCACCCTCGCGGTCAACGGCGTGCCCGGTACCGAAGCAGGTAGCGTCAACGGTACGGCGACGATTCTGGCCGGCATGTCCGCGCTGCGGTCGTCGCTGGTCGTCGGCGCCACCGACGCGCAGGTCGTGACTGCCATCACGACTGCGGTGCAGAACTTCTCGATCACCGGCGCGCAGGGTCTGGCGCTGTACAACGCGGCCATTGGTGGTGGTCTGGGCACCATCGACGCGAACGAGTTCTTCAACATCCAGGTGATCCTGGAGCCCCTGTACGCTGCTGCGACGGCTGCCAATACCGCTGCCAACGCCGCGTTGACGGCTGCCACCACGGCGAACAACACCGCCGCGGCGCTGGCGGCTGGCTTCGCCGGTGCAGAGCCTGTCAATGCTGCGGGTGCGGTGGTTGCAAACGACGCCGTGGGCTCCGTGGAGGCTGCTGCTGCTGCTGCTGCTGCCTCTGCCGCGCTGACAGCCTTCAACAACGCCACGCTGACGCCTCTGACCACGGTTCAGACCGGTTTGGCCAACCTGAAGTCGGCGCTCGCAGTCGGCCTGTCCGACCTGAACTTCAGCCTGGCTACGGCCGCTGCGGTGGCGGCCGGCACCATCCTGCCGGCTGACAAGGTCGCGATCGACGCTGCAGGTTTCGGCGGTGTGGTGACTCAGGCGGGTGTCGTCGATGCCCTCGAGAAGCAGAACCTCGATGTCCTGATCACGGCTCTGCAGCAGGCGAACGACCTTGCCGTCGACGCCGCTCTGTCGCAGCAAGCCGTACTGGCAGCTGCGGTTACGGCCACCGCCTTCGCTTCGGCGCAAGCGGGTGCTGCAGCGGCTGGTGCTCCGGTGAATGATGCGGCTGCGACGACGTCGCGGGGCGTCTATGTCGTCAACACGGCCAACCAGAAGGCCGAATCGGCGACGGGTTATGTCAACGCCGAGAACGACGAGCGGAACATCTCTGATCTGAAGTCGGACGCGAACAACTCGTACAACCTGTTCAGCTCGACCGTCTCGGTGACCTTCAAGGGCATCGTCGCGACGGCCAACGTGCCGAACACCGGCTACAAGACCAGCGACCTGCAGGTCAACCAGGGCATCAAGGACGCCATCAACAACAACCCGGTGCTGAGCAAGCTCCTGGCTGCGACCGATGGTCCCGGCAATACCCTGGTGATCACCTCGCTGATCGACGGCCAGCTGACGCTGGACAACCTGGCCATCGAACTGAAGCTGCCGCTGGTCACCACGCTGTCGACGGCCGACGTTGCTGCGGCTGCACCGGTCTATGGCCTGGCTGCCGGTGCCACTGCCGCCGACGTCCTGGCTGCGATGGTGACCGCGAAGGCCGCATTCGATACCAAGGGCGACTATGTCGACCAGTGGGCCGAGAGTGGTGCGTTCGCCGGCAACGCCAACGTCCGCGGCGCCGCCAGCACTTCGACGAGCGACAACACCATCAATGCCGGTACCGGCAATGACGTCATCGTCCTGGGCACCACGGTGGGCACGGATGCGATGCTGTCGAGCAACGACACGGTGGTGTTCAGCGCTGACTTCGGCAACGACACGGTTGTCTACTTCAAGGCCGGCGCGCTGGCCACGGGTGGCGACGTGCTGAACCTGTCGGCCCTGGGTGGCAACATCCTGAGCACGGCATTCAACGTCGACAAATCGGTCAACGTCGCCAACGAAGCGGTCGCAACCAACGGCACCGCAGCCCTGGTGGCGGCTCTGTATACCGACTCGGCCACCGCGCAGACGCACGTCTACGTCGCCGTCGACACCACCACCAACATCGGCAAGGTGTACCAGGTGGTGGACGCGGCCGGCACCGGCGCGGGCAGCGTTTCGGCCACCCTGGCCGGTACGATCGACCTCGCCGATACGCTGTGGGCTGACCTGACGGCCGTCAACTTCGGTTGATCGCCACGGCAGGGCCCCGCTTCACGGCGGGCGCCCGCCGAGGTCCGCAGGACCCCTCTCCAAGTGCCGCGCTGTCTGACAGCGCGGCCTTTTTTCTTTCAGGCCGCCAGGCACCGTCACCGCGCGGCAGCCGACCTGGGCCGATGTTGCCGACGGTGACAAGCGCGCGCCAGGGTCATTCGCAGCATGAACCACAATGTTCACTGGCGCTGCGGCGTGCGCAGGCCTTGACCCCGGTTCATCCGTACCCGCCGCAAGCGAAGCGGCATTTCCTTTTTGGCGATTCAGGAACAGTTCCATGAAAAGAGTGATGGCCTTGGTTTGTGCAGCGGTGTTGTCCGGCTGCGGCGGCGACGGCGAAGGGCAGGCCGTCGATGCACTCGAATCGGCGGCGGCGGTGCCGCAGCGCATGCGCGCGCTGGCGGTCGTACCCGCCGCTGCCGACCCCATCCTCAACGCCGAACGGCTGATGGACCACGCCGAACAGCAGTACAAGGACCTGTTCCCCGCGCCCGAACCCACGCGCAGCCTTGACGGCTGGCGGTATCGGTACTACGCCCAGACCGGCATCTACCTGGCGGTCATCAACTGGCGTGTCTACGTGGTGGGCGGGCCCTTCGGCCCCGAAGCGCAAGACATGGGCGAGGTGTCGAGCTACATCAGCATCACGCCGCCGTCGAACCAGGCGCCCACGGTCAACCTGACCCTCGCCGCCGCCACGTCGCAGACGCCGGGCATCGTGCTGTCAGCCACCGCCACCGACAGCGACGGCACGGTGGCCAAGGTCGAATATTTCAACGGCAGCACCAAGCTGGGCGAGACCACCGCAGCACCCCATACCCTTACCCTGAGCAACGTGGCTGCCGGCTTGTACGAGCTGACGGCGAAGGCCACCGACAACAGCGGCCTGTCCGCCTCGAGTGCCGTCAACTGGCTGCAGATCGCGTCCGGCGGCACCACGCCGCCGGTGTCGTCGACGACGCTGACGGTGGCTGCCCTGGCCAAATGCCCCACCGCCTACGGATCGTCGGCTGCCAACAGCTACAGCTGCCTGGTCGGCGCCACGCCGCAGGGCACGCAAACCCCGGCGGTGCAGAAGAGCTGCGGCATGACGGTCAGCAGCGCCGGCGTGGTGACCGTGTCGACCGATGACCAGAACTACGCGATCTCGGTGCCCGACCTCAAGTCGACGGAAAGAAACTTCACGAAGACCGGCGCCGGCCTCAGTTTCGATTACGGCTCGACCACATCGTCTGCTTCGGCGCTGCGCATCAGGGCCCGCACCGAAGACAAGGTGCTGGGGCAGTTCTTCCAGCAGGGCGGCAATCTGATCATCGAGGTCAAACGCACCTCGCCCGCTGTCGACCTCGTCTGCACCATTCCGCTGGCCATGTCCTGAGCACAGCGGCTTTCCCGGGTGACCGCGCCGAAGAGCGCGGGGCCCGAGAAAAGCCAATGCCTGGTCGCGCGTAAAAAACTTCATATAGGAATGTGCTAAACTGAGCGCATGAAGCCCCAGGTCATCCTGCGCATGGCCTTGAGCCCGGGGCAGACCGAACGCCTGCTCCAGCTGCAGCAGATGTTTGCCCAGGCCTGCAATCACCTCTCACCCATCGTGCAACAAACGCGCTGCTGGAACCGTGTCGCCCTGCACCACATGGCCTACCGCACCCTGCGCGAACGCTTCCCGGCACTGGGCTCGCAAATGGCGTGCAACGCGATCTATTCGGTCTCCAGGACCTGCCGCGCACTGTTCCAGAACCGCGAAAGTCCGTACGCCTTGCACAAGCTCGGCAGCGGCCCGTTGCCCAAGGTCTTGTTCCTGCCCCAATCACCCGTGTATTTCGACCGCCACACCCTGAGCCTGAAAGACGGCCGCGTCTCCCTATATACGCTGGACGGCCGCATCAAGTTCAACCTGAAGCTCGATGAACAGCAGGAAGCGCTGTTCCGCACGCATCGGCTGCGAGAGGTGGTGATGAGCGGGCAGGGCGCTGAACTGGCCTTGTCCTTCAACTTCAACGACGCGGGCGCATCGCCGGGCCAGGAAGCCGCCGACGACGACACACTGGCGCCTGACATGCCCGAATACGTGATGGTCACCGACGAAGCGCAGCCCACCCAGACGCCAACACCCACCGCCCCGGTCCTGTCGACGAGGTTGCCGCAATGACGCCATCCCCTGCCGGCCCGACGGCGCCACGCGCCAACGTCCTGCTGCGTGTCGTACTGCAGCATCGCACCGAGCTGCGCACCGCCGCCTGGATGAGCCTGGTCATCGGCGTGCTGATGCTGGTGCCGTCCTGGTACATGTTCGAGGTCTACGGCCGGGTGCTCAACAGCCGGAACGCCACCACGCTGATGTGGCTGCTGCTGATGGTGATGGGCATCTACCTGGTCATCGAACTGCTGGACCTCGTGCGCGCGCGTGCACTGCATGCCGTTGCCCAGGGCTTCGACCAGAAGCTCAAGCAGACGGTCTTCGAAGCCGTCTTCCAGGCCAACCTGAAGCGGCTGCCCGGTGGCACGACGCAGCCCTTCAACGACCTGAAGAACCTCAAGGACTTCATCGCGTCGCCCTTCGTGACCTCGGTGCTCGACATCCCCGCCGCGCTGTTGTGCCTGGTGCTGCTGTTCGCGATGGGCCCCTGGCTGGGCGTGATGGCGATGGTGGGCGCCGGCGTGCAGGTGGTCCTCATCGTGCTGACGCAGCGTCGCACCATGCCCTTGCTGACCGGCGCCATGGCGGCGTCGATCCAGGCGCAGCACTACGCCACCAACACCTTGCGCAACGCGCAGGTGATCGAATCGATGGGCATGCTCGAGCGCATCCACGCCCGCTGGATCAAGCGCCAGCACCACTTTCTGCAACGGCAGAGCGATGCCTCCGACTATGCGGGCATCACCTCGGCGGTGGCCAAGACGGTGCAGCTGATGCAGGGCTCGGTGCTGCTGGGGGGCGCTACCTGGGTCATGCTGCATGGCCAGTTGTGGGGTGGCGCCGGCATGGTGATCGTGGCCTCGATCCTGGGCGGACGTGCCCTGCAGCCGCTGGCGCAGCTGGTCGGGCAATGGCGGCTGTTCGTCTCCGCGCGCGACGCGCAGGAGCGCATGAACAAGCTGCTGCTCGACTTCACGCCGCCGGGGCCCACCATGCAACTGCCGCCGCCGACGGGGCGCCTGACCGCAGAAGCCGTGCAAGCCACGGCACCGGGCAGCACGCAACGCATCCTGCACAACGTCGGCTTCACGGCAGTGCCCGGTGAACTCACGCTGATCATCGGCCCCACGGCCTCGGGCAAGAGCACGCTGGCCCGCCTGCTCGTCGGGGCCTGGCCCTGCGCCACGGGCAAGGTGCGGCTCGATGGCGCCGACGTCCATGCCTGGGACAAGGCACAGCTGGGGCCGCACATGGGTTATCTGCCGCAGAACGTGGAGTTGTTCGAAGGCACGGTGGCCGAGAACGTCGCCCGCTTCGGCAACGTCGACATGGACGCCGTCAAGGCCGCCGTCGAGGCCGTGGGCATGCGCGCGACCGTCGAAGCCCTGCCCGAAGGCTACGAAACGCGCATCGGCGAAGACGGTGCCGTGCTCTCCGGCGGGCAGCGGCAACGCCTGGGCCTGGCGCGCGCGCTCTACGGCAACCCCAGGGTCCTGGTCCTGGACGAGCCCAATGCCAGCCTGGATGCCGCCGGCGAACAGAACCTGCTCGAACTGATCCACCGGCTCAAGGCTGCCGGCATGACCCTCGTGGCCATCACGCACCGCAACACGCTCATGCCCGCGGCCGACAAGATCGTCCTGATGCGGGAAGGCCAGACCGTGGCCTTCGGGCCGCGCGACGAGGTCCTCGCCGCGCTGGCCAAGGCCAACGAACAGCTGCGCGCGCGTTCAGTCGCAGCGCCGACGCCGGGTCCCAAACTGGCAGCGCCCGGAGCAACGGCATGACCGCGACCCCCGCACACGCCGAGCCCGCTGCGGCGCCGGTCAAGGCCGTCCTGCTTGGCTTCAAGCGCGAGGCGCTGTGGATCGCCATCTTCGGGTTCTTTTCGAACCTGCTGATGCTGACCCCCACGCTGTACATGATGCAGGTCTTCGACCGCGTCATGCTCAGCAACAGCGAGTACACGCTGGCCGCCCTGTCCCTGCTGGCCTTGCTGCTGTTCCTGGTGCTGGGCTTTGCCGAATGGGCGCGCTCGCGGCTGCTGGTGCGCGCCGGCACCCGGTTCGACCTGCTGATGCAGCGGCATGTGTTTCGTGCCAGCTTCGACGCCAAGCTGCGCAACACGGCCAGCGCCAGCCCGCAGGCCCTGAACGACCTGACGCAACTGCGCCAGTTCCTCACCGGCAATGGCGTCTACGCCGCCATCGACACACCGTGGGTGCTGGTCTTTGCCGGCGTGCTCTACCTGATCCACCCCTGGCTGGGCTACGCCGCGGTTGTCTTCGTGCTCATCACGCTGGCCGTCGCCTTGATCGGCAACAAGGTCATGGCGTCGCGCCACGCCAAGGTCCAGGCGGCACAGATCCAGAGCAGCAACTACCTCAGCGGCAAGCTGCGCAATGCCGAGACCATCGAGGCCTTCGGCATGCTGGCCGACCTGCGCCGGCGCTGGCTCTCGATCCACGACCAGCATGGCCTGCACCAGGCCCATGTGCACGAAGGCTCGCACCGGCTGCAGGCGACGATCAAATACGTGCAGTATGCGCAGCAGTCACTGGTGCTGGCCCTGGGCGCGCTGCTGGCCATCGACGGCCACATCACCGCCGGCGCCATGCTGGCCTGCAACGCCTTGATGGGCAACGCCCTGCGGCCGATCGGCCTGGTGGTGCAGAGCTGGAGCCAGTTTGTCGAATCGCGTGCTGCCTACGGGCGGCTGTCGACGCTGCTGCAGGACCATCCACCCCGCAGCGGCCGCACCGATGTCGCCGAACTGAACGGACAGATCAGCCTGCGCGGCCTGGTGGCCAAGGCCCCGGGCCGCGAGCAGCCCATCCTCAAGGGCCTGGACCTGGACTTCCGGGCCGGTGAAGTGGTTGCCATCGCCGGCCCGTCCGGCGCCGGCAAGTCCACGCTGGCGCGCTGTCTGCTCGGCATCTGGCCCGATGCCGAAGGCCAGGTGCTGCTCGACGGCACACCGATCGAACAGTGGTCGCGCGAGGCGATCGGGCCCCACCTGGGCTATCTGCCGCAGGACATCGAGTTGTTCGACGGCACCATCGCCGAGAACATCGCCCGCTTCGAGGATGGGCAGGAAACGCAGGTGATCGAGGCCGCCAAGCGCACCGGCATCCACGACATGGTGCTGCACATGCCGCGCGGATACGACACCCCGATGGGCGAGGCCGGCAGCACCTTGTCCGGTGGCCAGCGGCAACGCATCGGGCTCGCGCGCGCCATCCTCGGCGATCCGCTGGTCGTCGTGCTCGACGAGCCCAACGCCAACCTCGACGATGTCGGCGAGGCCGCCCTCATCCGCACCGTGGCCGATCTCAAGGCGCGCGGCCGGACCGTCTTCATGATCGTTCATCAACCGAACCTGCTGAGGGTGGCCGATCGGCTGCTGGTGCTGGACAACGGCCGCGTGGCCCAGTTCGCCGCCATCCGCGTCGAGGCCCCCGCCCCCAAGGAAACCGCGACCCCATGAACTCTCCCGTGACATCGACCATGGCGGTCGACGCCAAGCCCATGGCTGCGAAGGCCGCTGCCGGCGGGCCGGTGACCGACCTCGAACCGCGTGCCGACACGCGGCCGGTCATCCGCCTGGGCTTCTGGGTGCTGATCGTCGGCTTCGGCCTCTTTCTGGCCTGGGCCGCCTTCGCACCGCTCGACGAGGGCGTGTCGGCGCCGGCCACGGTGGCCATCGAGACGCGCAGCAAGGCCGTGCAGCACATGATCGGCGGCGTCGTGCAGAAGGTCCTCGTGCGCGAAGGCTCGGCCGTGAAGGAGGGTGACGTCCTCATCGTGCTCGACGAAGCCATGGCGCGCGCCAGCCACCAGATGGTGCAGCAGACCTACCAGGCACAACGCGCCATGGAGGGCCGCCTGCTGGCCGAGGCCAGCCGCGCCCGAAGCATTACCTTCCATCCCGATCTGCTGCGCTCCACCGACCCTCAGGCGGCGCAGCACATGCAGGTGCAGCAGCAGCTGTTTGCGTCGCGCCGTGCGGCCCAGCAGGCCGAGATCGCCGCCGCCAACCAGGCCATCGCAGGGCTCGAGGGGCAGGTATCGGGCCTGAGGATGGTGCTGGAAAACCGCAAGACGCAGGCCGACTTGCAGACCCGCCAGCTGACCGAGGTGCAAGGGCTGGCCGCCGATGGCTTTGCCCCGCGCAACCAGGCCTTGATGCTGCAGCAGCAGCAAGCCGAATTGCGCGGTTCGCTGGCCGACATCGAGACCAATGTGCAGCGCTCGCTCAGCTCGATCGCCGAGACCCGGCTGCGCATCGCCCAGCGCGAGCAGGAATTCATGAAGGAGGTCTCCGAACGCCTGGCCGACCTGCAGCGCGAGGTGGAAGCCAACCAAGAGCGTCTGCTGGCCATCACGCAGGAGCTCGAACGCATGCAGATCCGCGCCCCGGTGGCCGGTCAGGTGCTGGGCCTTGCGATCAACGGCCCGGGGGCGGTGGTGACGCCGGGCCAGAAGCTGCTCGACATCGTGCCGCAGGGCGAATCGCTGCTGCTCGACGCGCGCATTCCCACCCATGTCATCGACCGCATCAAGGTCGGCGACGTGACCGAGGTTCGCTTCTCGGCCTTTGCCAATGCGCCCCAGCTGGTGGTGCTGGGGCGGCTGGTCTCGCTGTCGGCCGATGCCGTCACCGAGCACCTGCCGACGGGTTCGATGTCGTACTTCCTCGGGCGTGTCGAGCTGACGCCCGACGGCAAGAAGGCGCTCGGCGACCGCGTTCTGCAACCCGGCATGAGCGCCGAGGTGCTTGTCAAGACCGGCGAGCGGTCACTGCTGACCTACCTGCTGCACCCGCTGACCAAGCGCATCGCCTCGGCGATGACCGAGGAGTGACGATGGCCGGCGGTTCCGAGGCTTCGGGGATGCGGCGCCCACGCTCGCCGCGACGGCTGCCGGCGGCCCTGTGTGCGATAGCCTTCATGCCGGCCCTGCATGCGATGAGCCTCTCCGAGGCCCTGCAGGCGGCGCGCGACCACGACCCGCAGTACCGGGCGGCCCTGCACGAACTCGAAGCCACGCGGCAAGGGGTGCCGATCGCCCGCTCGGTGTTGTTTCCGCAGGTCTCGCTGAGCTACTCGAACGCCAACGTGAGCGGTACGCGCGAGTTTCCCAACAGCCTGTCGCAGCAGGTCACCACCCGCGTCGACTACGAGTCGCCGCAGACGGCCCTGAACCTGCGCATGCCGCTGTTCAACTACGAGGCCTGGAGTCGGGTCGATCAGGCCACCGCGCAGGCGCGTGGGGCCGAGGCCTCGTTCCGTGCGCGCGGGCTCGAGCTGGCCGAACGGGTTGCCACCGCCTATCTGCAGACCCTGGAGGCCCACGCGCAATTGACCCTGGCCGACGCCGAGGTGGTCGCGCTGCAAAGCCAGTTCCAGCGGGCGGAGCAGCGCCTTCGCCGCGGCGAAGGCACGAAGACCGACGAGGCGCTGGCACTGGCCGGCGTGGAGGTGGCACGCGCGCGCGCCAGCGACGCGCGCGAGCGGGTGTTGGTGGCCGCGGCCCGCCTGCGACGCCTGACGGGGCAGGCCCCGGCCTTCGTGCAGAACATCGTTCCCGACTTCCGCCCGCTGGTGTCGGCACCTGCCGTGCTGCGCGAATGGACCGACGCGGCGCTGACGCAGAGCCCCGTCGTCGAAGCGCGTGCGATCGCCGTCGACGCGGCGCGCTTCGGCGTCAGGCGGGCACAGGCCGGTCATCTGCCGCGCGTGGACCTGATCGGCAGCGTCGCACGCAACCGCAACGAGTCGCTGGCCAATCTCGACCAGACCTCGAACCTGCGGACCATCGGGGTGCAGGTCAGCGTGCCGCTTTTCAGCGGCGGCGGCGTGCAGGCCTCGGTGCGCCAGGCGCAGTCGGAGATGTCGCGTGCCGAGGAGGACCTGCGCAACGAGCGCGAGAACGTGCAGCTGGAGGTACGACGCCTGCTGCAGGCGGCCGACAGCGCGGCGCTGCGTGCCGACGCGCTGCGCAACGCCGTCGCCGCGGGCGAGACCGCCGTCACGGGCGCCACGCGCGCGCAGGCGGCCGGGCTGGCCACGCAGTCGGAGGTGCTCGACGCGCGCAGCCGGCTGTATGCCAGCCGGCGCGAACTCGCACAGGCGCAGTACGACCACCTGGCGGCCCGCATGCGCATGATGCTGCTCGCCGGCGAGGCCATGCAGCGCGTGATCGAACAGATCGGCGCGGTGCTGATCGAGCGCATCGACCTGACCCCTTCCGCATCGTTGTCACCATGACCATGACGTCTACGCTCCTGCGCCGCTGGTGTGCCCTCGGCCTGCTCACGACGCTGCTGGCCGCCTGTGGTGGCGGCGGCACGACGTCCGTCGCCAACGCCAGCGCCGGCAACGCCCGTTACGGGCAGAACATGGTCATCACGTTCAATGGGCAGGGCCTCGACCAGAACCTCGAGGCCCGTGTCGACGGGCCCTGCTCGCCGCCGACACGACTGGCCGGTGGCACGGCCAACGTGCTGCAGTTCAGCTGCTTCGTGCAGGGCGTGGGTGAGATCAGGCCCTATCTCGTCGACAACGACGGTGGCGTCGTGCTCGGGTCGGTGCGCGTCGCGATCCCCTTGCCGCGCCTGAGCCTGACCGTGACCGACGGGACGCGCACGGGCAGCATCGAACTCGAACTCGATCCCGTTGCGGCGCCGAACACCACGTCGCAGTTTCTGGCCTATGCCAATTCCGGCTTCTACACCAGCACCTTGTTCCACCGCGTGCGGCCCGACACGGGCATTCTCGGCGGAAGTTTTGCGCGTGACGCCGACGGCAACATGGTGGCCAAGGCGCCGACCCGCGCGGCCATCGCGCTGGAGCGGACCGGGCTGAAGAATCTGCGCGGCACGATCGCCCTCTACCGGGAAGAGGCGCTCGACTCGGGCAATGCGCAGTTCTTCATCAACACCGTGGACAACCCGCGCTTCGATGCGGGCAGTGTCGAGACCCCGGATGGCTATGCCGTATTCGGCAAGGTGATTCAGGGCCTCGACGTGCTGAACACGATCGCGGCCGTTCCGGTTCGGCCCGACCTGGTGCTCGGTGTCACCGACGTGCCGGTCACGATGGTGCGGATTTCAGCCGTGACCCAGACGCGCTGAGAATGCGTCGTTGAGGTTCATCAGATACGGTGTTCCAGCGTGATCGCGCGTTCGCCCTGGACGAATCTTTCGCTTGCCTGGCCACTGGCCAAGCGCGACGTGCTGGCCCGCTACCGTGGCAGCCTGATCGGCGTGGCCTGGGCGCTGCTCGCCCCGCTGGCGATGGTGCTGGTTTACACGCTGGTGTTTCGCGGGGTGTTCCAGGCGCGCTGGGGTGCGGGCGCCGACAGCGCCGACGGCTTTGGCTATGTGGCGCGGCTGTTCGCCGGGCTGATGGTGTTTCAGGCCGTGGCCGAGGTCGCGACACGGGCAACGCGCCTGATCCAGGACAATGCCAACCTCGTCAAGCGGGTGGTATTTCCGCTCGATTTGCTGGTGCTGGCGCTGCTGTTGCAGGTTGGCGTTCATACCCTGCTGCAGGCCGGCGTGCTGGCGTTGCTGCTGCTGGGACTCGGCGAAGGCCTGCGCTGGTCCTGGCTGCTGCTTGCGCTGGCTGCGGCCTGGCTGCTGATGCTGCAATACACGCTGGCGATGGCACTGGCAGCCCTGGGTCCCTACCTGCGCGACCTGCAGCACGTCGTGCCGGTGGCGATGACCGGCCTGCTTTTCCTGTCGCCCGTGTTCTACCCGGTTCAGGCGGCACCCGCGGTGCTGAAGGTGCTGCTGGCCTTCAACCCACTGTCGGCGCCGATCGAACTGGCGCGCGCAGCTTGGTTTGGTGACGCGGTGGACGTGGTCGCCGCTGGCTGGCAGGGCGCCGCGTTGATCGTCGCGATGCTCGGCGCACGCTGGATGTTCCGCCGGCTGCGGCCCGGTTTTCCGGATCTGGTGTGATGGTCGACGCATGCGTCATCGAGCTGCACGAGTTGTGCAAGAGCTATTCACTCGAGATGCGGCCCTGGCAGCGGTTGTGGAACCAGCTCAGCGGCCGCAGCGACCGTGGCCAGCAGCATGCCGCGCTGCGCCAGGTCAACCTGAGCGTGCGCCGCGGCGAGGTGGTGGGCATCATCGGCCGCAACGGTGCCGGCAAGTCGACACTGCTGCAGGTCATCTGTGGCGTGTTGCAGCCAAGTAGCGGGCGCCGGACGGTGCATGGCCGCATCGCCGCTCTGCTCGAACTGGGTGCCGGCTTCAACCCCGAACTGACCGGCAGGGAGAATGTGCGCCTGAATGGGCCGCTGCTCGGCCTGTCGGCAGCCGAAGTCGAGCGCTCGATGGACGCCATCATCGATTTCGCCGGCATCGGCAGCTATGTCGACCAGCCGGTGCGCAGTTACTCCAGCGGCATGTTCATGCGCCTGGCCTTCTCGATGGCGACCAGCGTCGAGCCCGACATCCTGATCGTCGACGAAGCGCTGTCGGTTGGCGACGGGGCCTTCGCGCACAAGAGTTTCGAAAGGATCATGGCGTTGAAGGAACGCGGCGCGACGATCCTGTTCTGTTCCCATTCGATGTTTCAGGTCGAGGCGCTGTGCACGCGGGCGCTCTGGATCGAAGCCGGCGCCGTGCGCTTCGACGGCCCGGCGCACCGGGCGACGGTGGAATACACCGAGTGGCTATCGCGCATGGAACAGGGCAAGGGCGACGCAGGCCTGCAGGCTGCGCGCTTCGATTCGCCCCAGGCGGCGATCACACAGGTCAGCCTGCGACTGCCTGCAGGTGTGTCCGTGCTGCGCAGCGGCGAACACGACCTCAGGATCGACGTTGCGCTGCGCTCACAGCCACATGCGCCGCTGCCGACGCTGGGCATCGTGCTCCACGGCGGGGACGGGCGGGCCGTGGCCAGCGCCGGCAACTGGCTCGATGGTCTGCCGCTGGAGCGAGCCGTCGACGGTGAGATTCTGGCGCGGCTCACGCTGCCGCGGCTGCCGCTGCTCAAGGGGCGCTATACGGTGTCGGCCTACGTGTTGTGCGAGCGCTCGATCAATCTCTGGGCGGCGGCAGAGCACGTTGCCAGCTTTGAGGTCGTTCAGGACCATCTGGAGCAGGGTGTGGTGTCGCTGCCGCACCACTGGGCGATGGGGCCCCAGCCGTGAACATTGCGCAGTTTGCATTCCCGCTGAATGTCTACGCGCGCATGCTCGAACTCGAAGAAGGGCGGGTCGACTACCTGCACTATGGGCTCTTCGAGCATGTCGACGAACCCGTGTGGCGGGCGCAGGAGCGGGCCACCCGCTTGCTGTGGCGTGCACTGCCGCCGCCGTGCCGCGTGCTCGAGGTGGGCATCGGCGTTGGCACCACGTTGCGCAAGCTCGGCGAAGCGGGGTACCGGGCATTCGGCATCACGCCGGATGCGGCGCAGCTTGGCGAAGTCCGTGCGCGCCATGGTGACGCGGTGCAGGTGGCGCAGTCGACGCTGGAGACGCTGCACGCGCACTGCGGCCCCTGGGACCTGATGCTGCTGCAGGAGAGCGCGCAGTACATCGAACCGCTGGCATTGTTCGAGGCCGCCGACCGGCTGCTGGCGCCGGTCGACGCGACGATCGTGGTCATGGACGAGTTCGCCCTGAGGCGACGCGGCCCCGCCGATACCGGACTGCATGACCTTGACGCATTCATCGCGTTGGCGCAGCGCATGGGGTGGACGCTGGCCGATGACCAGGACGTTTCGGCATCCGCCAGCGGCACGGTCGGCGCCATCTGCCGCCTGGTGCAGCGCCAGCGTGAGACGCTGCTGCGCGAGCTGCCGGTTACCGGTGCGCAGCTCGACACGCTGATCGAGGCTGGTCGCCGCTACCAGGCCCTGTACGACGAGGGGATCTACGGCTATCGACTGTTGCGCCTGCAACGGCGTCAGCGGCCGGCCTTGCGCCTCGGAGCCGTTGCCCTGGAGCAGGCGCCGGCCATGCGAGCGCTCTTCGAGCGAATCTTCGAGCGACCGATGAGCGCGCCCGAGTGGCAATGGAAGTACGGTGACGGCCGTGGTCACGCGGCAGGCCTTTGGCGCGGCGACCAACTGCTGGCTCACTATGGCGGCGCCACGCGTGCGGTCCACATGGACGGCCAGGTGGTGGCGGCTTGTCAGATCGGCGACGTGATGGTGTCGCCGGATGCGAACGCGGGCCTCGGTCGCCAAGGCGCGCTGCAGCAGGTGAGTGCCACGCTGCTCGAACAGCAGATCGGATGGGGTCGCCAGCACATCGTGGGCTACGGGTTCCCGAATGCGCGTGCGCTGCGCGTGGCGCAGCGGCTTGGCCTGTATGCACCGGTCGATCGCGTGCTGCAACTCGACTGGCCCGCGCCACCGGCGCATCGTTGGCGCGATCATCTGGTGAGCGTCGAATCCGTCGATATCGCTGGAGTGCGGCCGGACCTTCCCATTTGGCTGACTCTGCAGGAACTCTGGCAGGCGATGTGCGGTGGCTTGCCGGCAGCGCTGCTGCCGGTGCGTGATCCGGCCTGGCTGCGGCACCGCTACGGCCTGCGCCCCGATGTGACCTACCGGGTCTACCTGTTGCGCCGACGCATCGGTGGTCGCGCAATCGGGGCCTTCGTGCTGCGCGTACACGACGACCATGTCGAATTGATGGACTTGATCGGCCCGCCGAACGTGCTGGCAAGCCTGGTGCGTGCTGCCCGGTTGGCGACACAGGCGACCGGTCGAGCGTGTTTGCATGCCTGGATCACCGCCTCGCATGTTCACTGGATCGACGATCCGGCCGATCCGGCTCGGCGGACCGACCTGGACGTGCAGGTGCCGACTTGCGTGCATACGCCGGGCCCGACGCCAGACAGCCTGCGCGAGCGCTGGTTTCTGATGGCTGGTGACACTGACTTCCGCTGAACATGGCGACCCCCTGCATGCCCACGAATGCCGCTGACTGGCCCGAAGAGCCCGCCCTCTATCCCTACCACGCGTTGCAGGCGCTGCCCGCGCAGCGCCTGCTGGTGCTGGCGCCGCATCCCGACGACGAGGTGCTGGGCTGTGGAGGTCTCGTCGCGGCCATGCTCGCCCAGGGCGCGACCGTGCAGGTGGTGATCGTGTCGGACGGGGCATTGGGGGGCGACGCTGCGGTGCGCGAGCGTGAATCCATGGTTGCTGCGCAGGTTCTGGCCGCCACCTCGGCACCGCCCGAAATGGTCTTCTGGCACCTGCCCGATCGAGGCCTCGCCTCGTCAGTGGACCTCGACTTGCGCCTGCAGCGCCTGATCGACAGTTCCGCGCCCGACTGCGTGCTGCTACCGTCTCCGTTCGAGATCCATCCCGACCACCGTGCGCTGTGCATGGCGGGATTGCTCGCCATGCAGGCATCGGGTGCCGGTCGGGATTTGCTCTGCTACGAGGTTGGCCAGCCGCTGATTCCCGATGTGCTGGTCGACATCACGGCCCAAGTGGAGCGCAAGAAGGCTGCTCTTCGCTGCTTCGGCTCGCAACTTGCCGTGCAGGCCTATGACGAGCAGGTGCTCGGTCTGAACCGATACCGTGCCTACACACTCGGTCCGACGGTGACCCATGCAGAGGCCTTTCTGCGCGTTTCCAGGCAGGAACTGAAGGGCGGCGTGCAGTCGTTGCTCGATGCAGTCGACCGTCGTCTGCGTGTCCGCTTCGGCTTCGACCCGGTCTGGCGGTGACGGACGCTGCCGCTGCGCCGACGCGCCGCTCGTCGGGGCAGTCAAGGGGTCTGTCGGCCGATGCGGTTGTCGTCGGGCCGTGACGCCGCCAGGGCCAGCGCTGCCAGCAAGATCAGCGGCAGCGAGAACTTGGTATCTCGCAGCACGGCATTGAAGAGGCCGGTCCAGGCGATCGTGGTCCAGACCAACAGCGATGGCAGGCCGGCCGCGCCCCGGATTGCCGCTTGGCGCAGGCCTTCCGCCAGCAGCCACAGCCACAGAGCCGCACCGATGCCGCCCGCCTGCTGGGCCAGCAGCAGGTATTCGTTGTGGGGTGTGCTGTGCGCGGCCAGCGCGGTACCGGGCGTGACCCTTTCCTGCCACAGCCCGCGCCAGCTGGCCACGCCGTGACCGGCCAGCGGACGCTCCTGCACCATTGCGCCTGTCAACTGCCACATCCGCAGGCGCTGGCCCCAGCTGGTGGCGACGTGGTCGTCGGCTTTGTACTGCCTCAATTCGGCCACACCTTCGGCGAGCCGCCCGCGGACGCCATCCGCGAACTGCGACGCGGCGAGCGCAGCCAGCACGATGGCAACCAACAGACCCAATCGCCGCCACGCGCCTGGCTGCCGTACCAGCGTCCAGGCCACCAGCAGCAACGGCAGCAGCAGCATGCCGCTGCGGCGATCCTGCAGCGCCAGGCCAGCGGCACAGGAGACGGCTGCCAGCAGCCAGAAGGCGCGTGGCGCAGCCGCGGCTTGCAGCCCGGTTTGCAGCGCCAGGGTAGCGGCCAGTGCGAGCAGGATGGAGGTCGCGATGCGCTGGTTGCCTTCAGCGTCGATGGTGGTGCGCCAGAGCGGTGCTGCCGGTAGCAGATCGGCTGCCGCAAGCACGAACAGCAGGCCGACGATGGCCGACGCCAGCATGAAATGCCGCAGCGCACGCCTGGCCACGGCCGGTGGGCAGGCTGTGCCGATCAACGGCACCAGCAGCAGCAGGCCGTACTGCCCAAGATGGGAACCGATGAGCGGCCAAGGTGCCGGGGACCAGGCAGCGGACAAGGCGAGTGCCCCCAGCAAGGCCACACTCGCCCATAGCCCTGGTGCGGCTTGAAGTCGTTGGACGTGTCGATGCCGCCACAGCACCAACGCTGCGCACAGTGCCGCAGGCACGATGGTGATGTATTTGGTGCCCAGCGGAAGATAGCAGGCCCAGGCCCCGAGCAGCAGCAGGGCCGCCAGCCAGCGATCGACAGTGCGGTCGCCAGCGATCGCGTTCACGTCTGGCGCGGCATGAACAGTCCGACACAGGCACCGCGCAGCAGCGCCGCGAGTTTGGCCATGGCGCGGTCCTCGGCGATGAGGATGCCCACCACTTCGTAGGCAAGCCGCGTTGCGCACAGGAATGCGAAGGCCGGTTCGCGCCACAGCCAATCGCGGGCCAGCCACAGCGTGTTGCGACCAATCAGGTAGCGCCGTGCCGGGCCATGACCCCCGGCCTGCATTTCACGACCGAGAAATCGAAAGCGCCTGCGCTCACCGATGGCGTGCGCGAACTCGTGTCCGCCGTGCACGTAGATCAGAAGGCCGAGCTGACGCGCGCGCAGGCAATATTCGGTGTCGACGTGGTCGATCGCCAGGCCTTCATTGAAGGCGCCGATGCGGTCCAGGGCCGGCAGCCGCCAGACCGACATCGAGTTGATCACGAAGGCCACTGCGCGCAGGTCGGTGAACTGACGCGACAGGTAGGACAGGCGGAATCGGCCGAGCTCGATGTACTTGCCACGCATCCCGGTGGCACGGTCACGATAGGCGGGAGCAACCGCTGCAGTGCTCGCGTCGGCGAGCCGGCTTGCTGTCACGGGATCGGCCAGAAAGGCCTGCAGCACCGCGGGATCGGAGTCGTCGTCGAGAAAGACGATCTGGTCGATGGCGCCGACATGTCGCTCCCGCAGGTGGCAGACAGCCCGGTTGTAGGCGCCCGCCAGCGCACCGCGATTGGCCGACTTGAGCAGTGCCGCGCCGTAGCGATCGGCCAGCGCTGGCAGGCTCGCGTGTCCGTGCTCGGAGTTGTCCACCACCACCGTCAAGGCGACCGTGCCTGCAAGTCGCCTCAGCACCGGTTCGATCGGCGTACCGAGCCTGTAGACCACCAGGATCGCCGCCGTGCGGCTTGCCAGCGGGGTCCGGTCGGCCACAGCGTCGCCCCGGAGTCGGTCAGAGGCGATTGATCAATGCAGCCAGCGTGAGGCCGAAGTTGCCAAGGGTGGTCTGGCGGAAGATGCCGACCCGGCGCAGACCCAGCAGGCGCGGCAGCAACCGGCGCTGGCGTGCCAGGACGAAGTCATCGAGCACCTGCTGGTTCTCCGGCGTCATCAGGTGCCGAACCCGCTGCAGCGCGCGCAGATTGGCATCGACCCAGCCGCGAAAGCGCCCTTGAAGCAGCAGCCTGGCACGGCGCAGTTGCGCCACCGGATTGGCGTTGGAGCCGAACTGGTTGCCGCCATGCTGGCGGTAGCGCACCGTGGGGTAGGGGTCATAGTGCACCTGACCGCCGCAACTGGCCACCAGCATGTAGGCCCACCAGTCGTGCGTCACCGCTTCAACATCTTCACCGGCCCGCCGCAACAGGTCGCGCGCGGCGCGGTTGAAGACCATGGTGTTGCCGCCGGCGATGCTCTGCACGAGGGCGTTGCGGAAGTTGGGCTCTCGGTCGAACAAGGGCGAATAGCCGATGTGCTGGTTGCGTGCGTCAACGAGCAGGGTGCGGGACCCATAGAGCGCCGGCACATTGTCCGGCACGGTCTTGAGCCAGTTCACCGCACGCTCGAGCTTGTCCGACTCCCAGACGTCATCCTGGTCGGCATAAGCGAAATAGTCGGCGTCGATGTCGGCTCGGCAGGTCAGCGACAGGAAATTGGCGGTCGACCCTTCGGCTGGGCCGGCGTGGATCGAGATGCGATCCTCTCCCCAATGCGACTGGTAGTACTCGAGGATGGCATGGGTGTGGTCGTCGGAACCGTCGTCAGAAGCCCAGATGGCCCACATCGGGTGCGTCTGCGTGGCGATCGAGTTTAGTTGCTCGGCCAGGAAATGCTGACCTTGCATCGTGCACATCAACACCGCGACCTTGGGCACCGAGGGGTGCGGCCGTTGCAGCAGCGACTTGAGCGACACGAGAGGAATGACGCGGCGGAACTCCTCCCAGGGGGCGAGGAGTTCTTCGACTGCCGTGCGCTTGGCGCGACTCCTCCGGGCAATTGAAGGCTCGGGCGCCTTTTCTGTTGTCAAAGACATGTCATCGAAGATTTTAGAGCAAGCCTCAAGGGCTGCTGCCTGGCGCGTGAGCCTGGAGTTGATGCGCCGCCTTCGGCGATCCTTCACGAAGTGTCGTGTCGGCGTGGTGAGGAATTGCGACGGTGCGTCGATTCAGTGGTGGAAATGTTGCAAACATGCAACTATTCAGGTGCAACGCCATGACAACCGGCAGGTTGATTGTCAGTGCTGGTTTCGGTGCGCCCTGTGACGCGCGTCACCATCGATGCCTGTCATTTGGTGCGGTGCACGATAATCGAACGGTGAACAACACCCCTACAGATCCTGTCGCACCTGCCACCCCTGCCCGCTTCGACAGCCTGGCCCTAGACGCCAAGCTCCTGCGTGCGGTGGCCGAGTCCGGCTACGAGTCGATGACGCCGATCCAAGCCAAGGCGATCCCGATCGTCCTGGCCGGGCGCGATGTCATGGGCGCGGCCCAGACCGGCACCGGCAAGACGGCGGCCTTTTCGTTGCCGCTGCTGCAGAAGATGCTGCGGCACGAAAGCGCCAGCATGTCACCGGCCCGCCACCCCGTGCGCGCGCTGGTGTTGACACCCACGCGCGAACTGGCCGACCAGGTGGCAGCCAACGTCAAGAATTACGCCAAGCACACGCAACTTCGCTCGACGGTGGTGTTCGGCGGCATCGACATGAAGCCGCAGACCCTGCAGCTCAAGGCCGGCGTCGAAGTGCTGATCGCCACGCCGGGCCGGCTGCTGGACCACATCGAGGCCAAGAATGCGGTGCTCAACCAGGTCGAGTATGTGGTGCTCGACGAAGCCGACCGCATGCTCGACATCGGTTTCCTGCCCGACCTGCAGCGCATCCTGTCCTACCTGCCCAGGCAGCGGCAGACGCTGCTGTTCTCGGCCACGTTCTCGCCCGAGATCAAGCGCCTGGCCGAAAGTTATCTGCAGGATCCGGTGACGGTCGAAGTGGCGCGCCCCAATGCCACGGCGACGAACGTCGAGCAGCGCTTCTACAACGTGGCCGACGACGACAAGCGCGCCGCGGTGCGCCAGCTGCTGCGCCAGCGCGAGCTGACGCAGGCCCTCGTCTTCGTCAATTCCAAGATCGGCGCGGCGCGGCTGGCGCGGTCCTTCGAGCGCGACGGCCTGAAGACGGCGGCGCTGCACGGCGACAAGTCGCAGGACGAGCGCCTGAAGTCGCTCGACGCCTTCAAGCGCGGCGACGTCGAACTGCTGGTGGCCACCGACGTGGCCGCACGCGGCCTGGACATCGCCGACCTGCCGGCGGTGTTCAATTTCGACGTGCCCTTCAATGCCGAGGACTATGTGCACCGCATCGGCCGCACCGGACGCGCCGGCGCGTCGGGGCTGGCGGTGACGCTGGTCACGCGCGACGATGCGCGCCAGATCGGCGAGATCGAGCGCCTGATCAAGACCAGGCTCGAGATCGAGCCCTTCGAGTTCGAGGACACGCGGGTGCGCCGCCGCCCGCGCGACGATGACAGCCGCGACCTGCGCGAGGCCCGCCCCGAGCCGGCGCCGCGCCGTACCGTGGCCGCGGCCGCGGCCGCGGCAGATCCCTTCTTTGATCGGCCCTATGAAGAGCCGGCCGAATCGTCACCGGCCTGGGAGCGCAAGAAGGCCGAGCTGCCGGCCAAGTCGCCCAGCATCCGGCCCAAGAAGAAGGTGGCCTCGCTGCTCGGCGGCTGATCGGGCGGCCCCGATCACGCGTGCCGATCACGCGGCCCTGGATGCTCCTTCAGGCCGCCAGCAGCGCAAAGACCGCGGGCATGCGGTCAGACACCACCGGCGGCGCCCGCCGCCACTGCGCCACCGTCAGACAGCGTGACCAGCCACCTTCGAGCGTCAGCCCGCAGCTGATCGACAGCCGCGTGGCCGGCTGCAGGCTGGCCAGCAAGGCGGCAGCCAGCGCCGGGTTGCGGTAGGGCGTCTCGATGAAGAGTTGCGTCTGCCGCTGCTGGCGCGACAGGGCTTCCAGCTCGCGCAGCCGCTTGCTGCGCAATTCGGCCTCCTGCGGCAGGTAGCCGACGAAGGCAAAGCTCTGCCCGTTGAGCCCGCTGGCTGCCAGTGCCAGCACCAGCGCGCTCGGCCCTGCCAGCGGCACCACGGTCAGCCCTGCGGCGTGCGCTGCTTCGACCACGGCGGCGCCCGGGTCGGCCACGGCCGGCAGCCCGGCCTCGGACAGCAGGCCCAGGTCATGTCCGGCCAGCGCCGGCTGCAGCAAGGCCTGCCACTGCGCCGGTTCGATGCCCTCGCGGCTGCCCTTGCGCGCGCGCGGCAGCTCGGTCATCGCCACGGCCTGCAGCGGCACGGCCAGCGGCGCCACCGCGGCCACGCGCTTGAGAAAGGCGCGCGCGCTGCGGGCATCCTCCACCACCCAGTGCTGCAGCCGTGCTGCCTGCTCCAGAACCCCGAGGGCGAGTATCGATTCGATCGGCGCCGGATCGTTGCCGTGATCGAGCGCATTGGGGACCAGCAGCAGGCGCCCCGGTGCAGGGGTGCTCATGCCGATGCCGCGGCCAGCGGGTCGAGGCCGGCTGCACGCAGCAGTTCGCAGGTGCGGATCAGCGGCAGCCCGACCAGTGCCGTCGGGTCGTCGCTGTCGATCGCCGACAGCAGCGCGATGCCCAGGGTTTCGGACTTGGCGCTGCCGGCGCAGTCATAGGGCTGCTCCAGCCGCAGGTAATGCTCGATCTCGGCCGGCTGCAGCGGGCGCACGCCGACCCGCACCGACGCCAGTTCGACCCGCTCGAAGCCGCGCGCGACACAGACCACCGCCACGGCGGTCTGGAAGACCAGGCTGCGTCCGCTCATGCGCGTGAGTTGCGCCACCGCGCGCTCGTGCGTGCCGGGCTTGCCGATCGGCTCGCCATCGAGGTCGGCCACCTGGTCGGAGCCGATGACGATGGCATCGGGGTGGCGCGCCGCCACGTCGCGCGCCTTTTCCAGCGCCAGGCGCCGGGCGAGCGCGGCCGGTGCCTCGCCGGCGCGCGGGGATTCGTCGACCCGCGGCGATGCGACGTCGAAGGGCAGCCGCAGGCGGGCCAGCAGTTCGCGCCGGTAGCGCGAGGTCGAAGCGAGGATCAGGGCGGGGCGGCTCATCGCGGGGATTGTTTCACCGGCCGCTACACTGCCCGCATGAAAGCGCGCGAATTCGACCCCCGTCGACTGGACGTGCGTGCCTTTGCCAAGGATGCCGGTGAACTGGCGGGCCATTGGCCGCTGGCCGGATTCGAGCGCCTGCGTGACCTGCTGGCGGCCGCCGACGGCACGCCGCCCACGGGCCTCGTGCAGTGGTCGGCCCGGGGTGACGAGGTGCCCGTGCGCGGCGCTGCGGCCCAGGTGTGGCTGCACCTGGTGGCCGGCGCCGACCTGCCGCTGGTCTGCCAGCGCTGCCTGCAGCCGATGGTCGAGCCGCTGGCCATCGAGCGCCGGTTTCAGTTTGTCGCCGACGAGGCCGCGGCTGCTGCCCTCGACGCCGAGGCCGAGCACGACGTGCTGGTCTTCGCGCGCGAGCTGGACCTGCATGCCTTGCTGGAAGACGAACTGCTGCTGGAGCTGCCGCTGGTGCCGCGGCATGCCAGTTGCCCCGAGCCGCTGCCGGCGCTCGTGCGCGACGAGGCCGAGCTGCCGGTCGAAAACCCGTTTGCGGCACTGGCGGCGCTGCGCCGCGGGCAGGGCTGACGCGCCAGTCGGCGGGCCCTGCCGCGGTGCTATACTGAAAAGCTTTGCAGAGCCAGGGGTTCGCCGCGCGGCCCGTGCGGCCGCGGCCGCCTGTTGCTGCACCGTGTTGCCCCGACCGGCCGCCACCCGCAGGCGCCGTGATCCCAGGAGATTCCCATGGCCGTTCAGCAGAACAAGAAGTCGCCGTCCAAGCGCGGCATGCACCGTTCGCACAACGCGATCGCCGCGCCCGGCACCGCCATCGAGCCGACCACCGGCGAGGTGCACCTGCGTCACCATATCAGCCCGACCGGCTTCTACCGTGGCCGCAAGGTCGTGAAGACCAAGGCCGACGCCTGAAGCCGGGCGCAGTGGCGGCCGCCGCGGCAGCCCTCGAGGGCCGGTCGGCGCGCGGTGGCCACGCTGCTGCCGGGGCCCGCTGCAGCCGGGCCTTTTGGCTGTACATGCTTCGATGACACCCACGTGTCTCGCGGTCGATTGCATGGGCGGGGACCACGGTCCTGCCAGCACCATGCCGGCGTGCCGCGCCTTCCTCGATCATCACCCTGACGCCAGCCTCGTGCTGGTCGGCTCTGCCGAAGTCCTGACCCAGGCCCAGGGCTGGCCGCGCTGTGCCCGCGTCACGGCCTCGCAGGTGGTGGCGATGGACGACCCGATCGAGGCCGCGCTGCGCCACAAGCGCGATTCGTCGATGCGCGTGGCCATCACGCAGTTGAAGAGCATCGGCGGCCAGCCACCGGTGGCGCAGGCCTGCGTCTCGGCCGGCAATACCGGGGCGCTGATGGCGGTGGCGCGCTATGTGCTCAAGACGATGGAGGGCATCGAGCGCCCGGCCATCGCCTATGCCATGCCCAACCAGGCCGACCGCACCACGACTGTGCTCGACCTGGGTGCCAATGTCGACTGCACGGCCGAGCACCTGCTGCAGTTTGCGGTGATGGGGGCGGCGCTGGCGGCGGCCATGCAGGACGACGAGGCCTACGAGCCGACGGTGGGCCTGCTCAACATCGGCGAGGAACTCATCAAGGGTGGCGAGACCATCCGCCGTGCCGGCGAACTGCTGCGTGCCGCGCAGGCCGCCGGGCACCTGAACTTCATCGGCAATGTCGAGGGCAACGACATCTACAAGGGCAGCAGCGACGTCGTCGTCTGCGACGGCTTTGTCGGCAACGTCATGCTCAAGACCTCCGAGGGCCTGGCGACGATGCTCACCGAGTTCATCCGCCAGGAATTCACCCGCGGGCTGCCGTCCAGGCTGGCGGCGCTGGTGGCGATGCCGGTGCTCAAGCGTTTCAAGGCCCGCGTCGACCCCCGTCGCTACAACGGCGCGGCGCTGCTGGGCCTGCGCGGCCTGGTGTTCAAGAGCCACGGATCGGCCGACGCGCTGGCCTTCGAGCATGCCTTGCAGCGCGCGTATGATGCGGCGCGGCACCGGCTGCTCGAACGCGTGCACGACCGCATCGTGCAGACGATGCCTTCGATTCCCGCCGTGGCCCAAGACGCCGCCCCCGCCGCCCCCGCGGCATCCGATGACCCGGCCCGACGCGTCGCATGAACCCCAGCCCCGCGAACTATTCGCGCATCACCGGCACCGGCAGCCACCTGCCCCCGGGCCGCGTCAGCAATGCCGACCTGGCTGCCCGGCTGGCCGCCGACGGCATCGAGACCAGCGACGCCTGGATCGTCGAACGCACCGGCATCAAGGCGCGCCACTTCGCCGACGCCGGCGCGCAGACCAGCGACCTCGCCGTGCACGCGGCACGCCACGCGCTGGAGGCCGCCGGCTGCCGGCCCGAGCAGATCGACCTCCTCATCGTCGCCACGTCGACGCCGGACATGATCTTCCCGTCCACCGCCTGCATCGTGCAGCGCAAGCTGGGCATGCACGGCGGCGCGGCTTTCGACGTGCAGGCGGTGTGCACCGGCTTCGTCTACGCGCTGGCGATGGCCGACTCGATGATCCGCACCGGCCTGGCGACCAGGGCGCTGGTGATCGGGGCCGAGGTCTTCTCGCGCATCCTCGACTTCAAGGACCGCACGACCTGCGTGCTCTTCGGTGACGGCGCCGGCGCCGTGGTGCTCGAGGCCAGCGACACGCCCGGCGTGCTCGCCAGCGAGCTGCACGCCGACGGCCGCCATGTCGGCATCCTGTGCGTGCCCGGCCAGGTGGCCGGCGGCCAGGTCACCGGCGACCCCTTCCTGCGCATGGACGGCCAGGCGGTGTTCAAGCTCGCCGTCGGCGTGCTCGACAGCGTCTCGCGCTCGGTGCTGGCCAAGGCCGGCCGCACGGCCGACAGCGTGCGCTGGCTGGTTCCGCACCAGGCCAACATCCGCATCATGCAAAGCGCCGCGCGCAAGCTGGGCTTGCCGGCCGACCGCGTGGTCGTCACCGTCGACGAGCAGGGCAACACTTCGGCGGCGTCGATCCCGCTGGCGCTGGACACCGCGGTGCGCGGTGGCCGCATCGCCCGCGGCGACAGCGTGCTGCTGCAGGGCGTCGGCGGCGGCTTCACCTGGGGCGCGGTGCTGCTCGACTTCTGATTCCGGACCCCGATAGCTTTCCGACCGACATGGCTTCGTTTGCATTCGTCTTTCCCGGCCAGGGCTCGCAGAGCGTGGGCATGCTCGACGCCTGGGGCGATCATCCCGCGGTGCGCGAGGTGCTGACCGAGGCCTCGCAGGCGCTGGGCGAGGACCTCGGCCGCCTGATTCACGAAGGGCCGAAAGAGGCCCTGGAACTGACCACCAACACGCAGCCGGTGATGCTGACCGCGGGCATCGCCTGCTACCGGGCCTGGCTGGCCGAGACGGGGCTGCAGCCGGCCGTCGTCGCCGGCCACTCGCTGGGCGAATACAGCGCGCTGGTGGCTGCCGGCGCGCTGACGCTGGCGCAGGCGCTGCCGCTGGTGCGGTTGCGCGCGCAGGCCATGCAGCGCGCCGTGCCGGTGGGGGCAGGCGCGATGGCCGCCATCCTCGGGCTCGACGCCGCCGTCGTGCAGACTGTCTGCGCCGAGGTGCAGGCCAAGGTCGGCCAGGCTGTCGCCGCCGCCAATTTCAACGACCCGAAGCAGACCGTGATCTCCGGCGCCAAGGCGGCCGTCGACGCCGCCTGCGAGGCGCTGAAGGCCGCCGGTGCCAAGCGCGCGCTGCCGCTGGCGGTATCCGCACCCTTCCACTGCGCGCTGATGCAGCCGGCCGCCGAGGCGCTGAAGCCGGTGCTGGCGCAGACGGCCTTTGCCGCGCCGCACATCGACGTCATCAACAACGTCGACGTGCAGGTGCAGCGCGAACCCGATGCCATCCGCGATGCCCTCTACCGCCAGGCCTTCGGCCCGGTGCGCTGGGTCGAGACCATCCAGGCCATGCGCGCGCGCGGCGTGCAGGCCATCATCGAATGCGGGCCGGGCAAGGTACTCTCGGGCATGGTCAAGCGCATCGACGCCGAGGCGCGCACCACCACCGTGCTCGACCCCGCGTCGCTGGCCCAGGCCAAGGAGTTGCTGGCATGACCGACACCATCGCCCCAGGCCAGGTCGCTGTCGTCACCGGCGCATCGCGCGGCATCGGCCGTGCCATCGCGGCCACGCTGGCCGCGCAGGGCTTCCAGGTCGTGGGCACCGCCACCAGCGAGGCCGGTGCCGCCGCCATCACCGCCGCGCTGTCAACCCACCCGGGCTGCGAAGGCATCTGCCTCAACGTCACCGACGGCCCGGCGCTCGACGCTGCCATCGACGCCATCGTCAAGCAGCGCGGGGCGCTGCACGTGCTCGTCAACAATGCCGGCATCACGCGCGACGGTCTGGCGATGCGCATGCGCGACGACGACTGGGACGCGGTGCTCGACACCAACCTGAAGGCCGTCTTCCGCGCTTGCCGCACCGCGATGCGCACGATGATGAAGCAGCGCTACGGCCGCATCGTCAACATCACCTCGGTGGTGGGCGCCAGCGGCAACGGCGGCCAGGCCAACTATGCCGCTGCCAAGGCCGGCGTAGCCGGCATGACGCGCGCCTTGGCGCGTGAACTCGGCAGCCGCAGCATCACCGTCAATTGCGTGGCGCCGGGCTTCATCGCCACCGACATGACCGACGCGCTGACCGAGCAGCAGAAGAGCGCGCTGCTCGGCCACATCCCGCTGGGCCGCCTGGGCACGCCCGACGATGTGGCGCACGCGGTGGCTTTTCTCGCATCGCCGCAGGCGGGCTACATCACCGGCGCCGAGTTGCACGTCAACGGCGGCATGTACATGACCTGAGCGCGGGCCAGCGACGACCGCGCGGCCCGCCAAGGGCCTGCGGCAGCCGCGCCGGTAGAATCCCGCGCTGTTTTTCGAACCCACTCCTGGAGGAGTCATGAGCGACATCGAAGCACGAGTCAAGAAGATCATCGCCGAGCAACTCGGCGTGCCCGAGGCCGACGTCACCAACGAGAAGGCTTTCGTCGCCGACCTCGGCGCTGACTCGCTCGATACCGTCGAACTGGTGATGGCGCTGGAGGACGAATTCGGCATCGAGATCCCCGACGAGGAAGCCGAGAAGATCACCACGGTGCAACTGGCGATCGACTACGCGACCACCCACCAGAAGGCCTGAGCGTGAGCAAGCGACGCGTCGTCGTCACGGGTCTGGGCATCGTCAGCCCCGTGGGCAACACGGTGGCTGAAGCCTGGGCCAACATCGTGGCCGGCCGATCGGGCGTGGGCCCGGTGACGAAGTACGACGTGTCGACGATGAACTCGCGCATTGCCGGCGAGGTGCGCGATTTCAGCGTCGAAGGCATCTTCCCGGTCAAGGAAGCGCGCCACGTCGACACCTTCGTGCACTACGGCGTGGCCGCTTCGCTGCAGGCCGTGGCCGACGCCGGCCTGCCCCACGGCGACGCGCTGACCGAGGAATCGGCGCAGCGCATTGGTTGCCTGGTGGGTTCGGGCATCGGCGGGCTGCCGATGATCGAGGCCAACTACAAGGAATACCACGAGCGCGGCGCCCGCCGCATCTCGCCCTTCCTGATCCCGGGCTCGATCATCAACATGATCTCCGGCCACGTGTCGATCAAGCTCGGCTATACGGGCCCGAACCTGGCGGTGGTGACCGCCTGCACCACCGGGCTGCACGGCATCGGCCTGGCGGCGCGGCTGATCCAGTACGGCGATGCCGACGCGATGGTCGCCGGCGGCGCCGACTCCACCATCTCGGCACTGGGCATCGGCGGCTTTGCGTCGGCGCGTGCGCTGTCCACGCGCAACGACGATCCGGCCGGCGCCTCGCGCCCCTGGGATCGCGGCCGCGACGGCTTCGTCATCGGCGAAGGTGCCGGCGTGCTGGTGCTCGAGGAGCGCGAGTACGCCCTGCGCCGCGGCGCGCGCATCTATGCCGAACTGGTCGGTTTCGGCATGAGCGGCGATGCCCACCACATCACGGCGCCCAATGTCGACGGCCCGCGCCGGTCCATGCAGGCCGCGCTGCGCGACGCCGGCCTCGAGCCTGCTGCCGTGCAGTACCTCAATGCCCACGGCACCTCGACGCCGCTGGGCGACGTCAACGAGACCAACGCCATCAAGGCCGCCTTCGGCGACGCCGCCAGCCGCAGCCTGGTGATCAGCTCGACCAAGTCGATGACCGGTCACCTGCTCGGCGGTGCCGGCGGGGTGGAATCGGTCTTCACCGTGCTGGCGCTGCACCACCAGGTGGCGCCGCCGACCATCAACCTGACCGACCCCGACCCGGAGTGCGACCTCGACTACTGCGCCAACGAAGCGCGCAGCATGGCGATCGACGTCGCGATGAAGAACAACTTCGGCTTCGGCGGCACCAACGGCACGCTGCTGTTCAAGCGCGCCTGACCACGATGCGCGGCGCGCCGCCGGTGCAGATGGCCTGCGGCCGTGAAGCGCGGGCGGCGGTGGCGGTCGGCCTGCTGTCGGCCACCGCGGCCGCTGCATTCTTCGGCTGGCTGGGATGGCATGCCCAGTGGCCATCCGGGTTGATCGTGGCGACCATGGCCGCCGCAGCCCTCCTCGCGGGGGCGGCCGGCGGGTGGCGGGTCAAGCGGGCGGGTGAACGACGCCTGGCCTGGGACGGCCGGACCTGGGCTCTGGACGGCATCGCGGGCGAGGTGGGCGTCATGGTCGATGTGGGAAGCTGGCTGCTTGTGCGCCATCGATCGGTGGACGCCGTCGTGTGGTTGCCGCTGCGGCTGCGCAGCTGCGGCGCGTCGGTCCACCTGGCCCGTGCGGCCCTGCAGGCCCACGCCGGCCGAGCGTCCGCCGGCGCCGGGCTCGACGTGAATGGCTGACGCCGACACCGACGCCCTGCTGGTCGATCGCGCCCGGCGTGGCGAGACCGCGGCCTTCGAGATGCTGGTGGTCAAATACCAGCGGCGGATCGAGCGCCTGATCGCGCGCATGGTGCGCGATTCCGACCTGGTGCAGGACGTGGCGCAGGAAACCTTCATCCGCGCCTACCGCGCGATCGCCCAGTTTCGCGGCGAGAGTGCCTTCTACACCTGGCTCTACCGCATCGCGATCAATACCGCGAAGAAGACGCTGGTCGAGCTCAGGCGCGACCCGCTGGTATCGGAGTCCAGCCTGGCACGTGGTGAGGACGGCGATGAAACTTCCCGCGTCGAGAACGAACTAAGCGACGGCGAAACCCCCGAGGCACTGCTGGCCAGCAAGGAGATCGCGGCGGCCGTCAATGCGGCCATCGAGGCCTTGTCCGAGGATCTGCGGCAGGCGATCACGTTGCGCGAGATCGAAGGCTTGAGCTACGAAGAGATTTCCGAGGTGATGAACTGCCCCATCGGTACCGTCCGCTCGCGCATCTTCCGCGCCCGCGAAGCCATTGCAGCCCGGCTGCGGCCGTTGCTCGATACCCGGGAAGGCGAGCGCTGGTGAGCGCGCCGACTTCCACGCCCCGAGAGCCCCAGCGCATGAATGCACCTTCCCATCCGGATCCGTCCGATCGCCCACACCCTGGCGAAACCCTGTCGAGCCTCGTCGACGGCGAGTGTCACCCCGGCGCCGCCGAAGAGGCTTGTCGCCGCTGGACGACCGACCCGGCGCTGCGTCGCAGCTGGCAGACCTACCACCTGATCGGCGACGTGCTGCGGTCGGAAGAGCTGAGCCCGTCGCGTCCTGCCGATACGGCCTTCCTGCAAGGCTTGCGCGAGCGCCTGGCTGCCGAGCCGGTTCCCCTGGCGCCTGCGGCCTTGCCGGCGAGGGAGCCTGCACCGTCGCGGCGCTGGCGCGCGCCGGCGGCCATGGTGGCGGGACTGATGGCCGTGGCGACCGCGGTGGTGATGCTGCAGCCCGATGCGCGGCGCCCGGCCACGGGCTGGAATGCGCAGATCGCGGCGACACCGCCGGCCGACGGCGGCAAGCTGCGCCGCGTCGGCGGCGCCGCGCCCGCGGCGCCGGCATCGTCGCAAAGCCTGATGGTGATCGATGGCCAGGTCATTCGCGACGCCCGCCTCGATGCCTATTTCGAGGCCCATCGCGGGGCCGTCGGCCCGATGCCGTCGGCCTTGCCGGGCGGTGCCCTGCGCAGCGTCGAGATCCTGGTTCCGCAGCGGTGATGCCGATGCAGCGTGTTGCGGGGCGTTGGCTGGCCGGGCTGTGCCTGCTGGCAGGGGTGTGGCCGGCGGTCTGGGCGGCGGCTGCCGATCCACCCGCGGCCGCCAGCGTGCCGACCGATGCGCGCGGCTGGCTGGCGCGCATGCACGCCGCGGCCAGCAGCCGCAACTACCAGGGCACGATGCTTTTTTCTGCCAATGGCGTGATGTCGAGCTCGAACGTGGCGCACTTCTGCGTCGGCAGCCAGTCCTACGAGCGCATCGAGGCCCTCGACGGCAAGCAGCGGCAGGTCTATCGCCACAACGACCTCGTGCACACCGTGTGGCCGCAGGCGGGCGTCGTGGTGATCGAGCGGCGCAGCCTGCCGTCGCGCCTGCCTTCGATCACGCAATCGGTGGACCCGCGCGCGCTCGAGCAGTACGAACTGCGCGCCGAGGGTCGCGACCGCGTCGCCGGGCGCGAGGCCCGCATCTTCCTGCTGCAGCCGCGTGACGCGCTGCGCTTCGCGCAGCGTGTGTGGGCCGACCACGAGACCGGGCTGATGCTGCGCTCCGACGTCATCGGCCCGGAGCAGGTGGTGCTGGAGTCGGCGCGCTTCACCACCCTCGAAATCGGCGTGCGCGCGCAGCCGGAATCGGTTCTGCAGCCGCTGCGCCAGCTCGACGGGCTGCGCGTGCTGCGGCCGGCGCAGGTGTCGACGCAACTCGAGGCCGAGGGCTGGGCGCTGGCCAGGCCGGTCTCGGGCTTCCAGCTGGCCAGTTGTGTCAAGCGGCCGGCCACCCCCGAGCCGATGATCGCGGGCAAGCCCGCGCGCGCCGAGGTGCTGCAGGCGGTCTTCAGCGACGGGCTGACCCATGTGTCGCTGTTCATCGAGCCGGTGGACGCCGCGCGTCACCGCAAGCCGATCCGTGCCCAGTTCGGCGCCACGCATTCGCTGGCCGGCCGCAAGGGTGATTTCTGGGTCACCGCGATGGGTGACGTGCCACCCGGCACACTCGAGCAGTTTGTCGACGCGCTCGAGCGCCGACCTTGAGCGCGCCACCTTCGCCCCCATTTCCGCGCCTTCGGTCCGACTTCCACAGTCATTCCACCCTGCTGGAGCAATCCTCATGCGATCTCTGATCGTCCAAGCGAATCCCGCCCGCGCGCTGCGCCTGTGGGCATTGCTGGCTGTCCTGCTGGCAAGCCTTGTCTCGGCCTGGCCGACAGCGGCGCGGGCGCAGGCCGGCCAGTTGCCCGACTTCACCGAACTCGTCGAACGGGTCGGCCCGGCGGTGGTCAACATCCGCACGCTCGAACGCGGCCGCGTGGCCGCCAGCGGCGAGATGGACCCCAACGTCGAGGAATTCTTCCGCCGCTTCGGCATCCCGCTGCCGGGTCGTCCGGACCAGCGCCCGGACCAGCGCCGCGGCCCGCGCGGTGACGACGACGAGCCGCGTCAACGCGGCGTCGGTTCGGGCTTCATCCTGGGTGCCGACGGCTACATCATGACCAACGCCCATGTCGTCGACGGCGCCGACGAACTGCTCGTCACGCTGACCGACAAGCGTGAATTCAAGGCGCGCGTGATCGGTGCCGACCGCCGCACCGACGTCGCGCTGGTGAAGATCGAGGCCACCGGGCTGCCGGCGGTGAAGATCGGCGACAGCCAGCGCCTGAAGGTCGGCGAATGGGTGATGGCCATCGGCTCGCCATTCGGCCTCGACAACACGGTCACCGCCGGCATCGTCAGCGCCAAGGCGCGCGACACCGGCGAGTACGTACCCTTCATCCAGACCGACGTGGCCATCAACCCCGGCAACTCCGGCGGCCCGCTGATCAACCTGCGCGGCGAGGTGGTGGGCATCAACTCGCAGATCTACAGCCGCTCGGGCGGCTTCATGGGCATCTCGTTCGCGATCCCGATCGACGAGGCGATGCGCGTGTCCGACCAGTTGCGCAGCAGCGGCCGCGTGATCCGCGGGCGCATCGGCGTGCAGATTGCGCCGGTGACCAAGGACGTGGCCGAATCCATCGGCCTGGGCAAGCCCGCGGGCGCGCTGGTGCAGGCTGTCGAGCCGGGGCAGGCGGCCGAGAAGGCCGGCGTCGAAGCCGGCGACATCATCGTCAAGGTCGATGGCAAGCCGGTCGAGAAATCGAGCGATCTGCCGCGCATCATCGGCAATATCAAGCCGGGCGCGAAAGCCACGCTGCAGGTCTTCCGCCGTGGCAGCACGCGCGACCTGACGGTGACCGTGGCCGAGTTCGAGGCCGACCGCCCGGCGCGCCGCGCACAGGCCGAGCCCGGTGCGGCGCCGGCTGCCAAGAGCGCGCTCGGCCTGACGGTGTCGGACTTGAGCGACGCGCAGAAGAAGGAACTTCGCGTGCGCGGCGGTGTGCGCGTGGATGCGGTGGATGGACCGGCAGCACGCGCCGGCCTGCGCGAAGGCGACATCATCCTGTCGCTCGACAACACCGACATCGCCGATGCCAGGCAGTTCGCCGCCGTGGCCGCCAAGGTCGAGAAGGCGCGCAGCGCCAGCGTGCTGGTGCGGCGAGGCGATGCGGTCAACTATCTCGTCATCCGGCCCGCGCGCTGACGCCGAAGCTGGTCCTGGCCTTCGGGCCCGGCATCCCGCTGACTGGCCCAGCGGGATGCCGGGTCTTTTCACTTTGTGGAATAAAGCAAATCTTCGGCCAGACAAGATTCCCGATCCGGTGATTTCGTTGAAAGTAAGTGTCCGTTTACTTCATCCAGATCATCGGTATCGATTTGCGACCTGCGCGTTTAGAATCGAGCGCTGCAAGCCGATCTTTAGGCGCATCCGGGCCGCAGCGAAGGCTGTTGCAGCGATGGGTGCCGTTGCGTTCATCTGACTGTAGATAAGCTGTGGACAACTTTTGCTGTTGGCGGTCCGCAACGGCCCGAAAACAAGCACTGGCGCGGCTTCCGGCCGGATCCTTTTGGCTACAATGAAACCCCAACAAGCAGTTGCCAAACGTTCTGTTGGAAGGCACGTCACCTCTTCGACGTGCCTTTTTTTTACCTTGGCTTCGGCCCGGCGCCTTGCGCCTTCACATCGCTGCGCGGTGTGAGTCTCTGCCGAAGCGGCTGCGCCGCTTTTCGCACAGCGCGGCCCGCGTGACCTCATGAACCACATCCGAAATTTCTCCATCATTGCCCACATCGACCACGGCAAGAGCACGCTGGCCGATCGCATCATCCAGCGCTGCGGCGGCCTCTCCGATCGCGAGATGGAAGCGCAGGTGCTCGACTCGATGGACATCGAGCGCGAGCGCGGCATCACCATCAAGGCGCAGACCGCGGCGCTGCACTACCAGGCGCGCGACGGGCAGGTCTACAACCTCAACCTGATCGATACGCCGGGGCATGTCGACTTCTCGTACGAGGTCAGCCGTTCGCTGTCGGCCTGCGAGGGTGCGCTGCTCGTCGTCGATGCCAGCCAGGGCGTCGAGGCGCAGACGGTGGCCAACTGCTACACCGCGCTCGACCTCGGCGTCGAGGTGGTGCCGGTGCTCAACAAGATGGACCTGCCGCAGGCCGACCCCGACACCGCCAAGGCCGAGATCGAGGACGTGATCGGCATCGACGCCACCGATGCCATCCCCTGCTCGGCCAAGACCGGCATGGGCATCGACGAGATCCTCGAGGCCGTGATCGCGCGCATCCCGGCGCCGCGCGGCAATGCCGACGGCGCGCCGCGGGCGATGATCATCGACAGCTGGTTCGACAACTATGTCGGCGTCGTGATGCTGGTGCGCGTCGTCGACGGCTCGCTGGGCAAGGGCGAGCGCATCCGGCTGATGGCCACCAACACCGTCTACCCGATCGAGCACCTGGGTGTCTTCACGCCCAAGAGCGAGAACCGCGACGTGCTGCGTGCCGGCGAGGTGGGCTTCGTCATCGCCGGCATCAAGGAGCTGCAGGCCGCCAAGGTGGGCGACACCATCACGCTGGAAAAGAAGCTGCCCAACAACGCCGGCCCGGCGACCGAGCCGCTGCCCGGCTTCAAGGAGATCCAGCCGCAGGTCTTTGCCGGCCTGTACCCGACCGAGGCCAGCGAATACGACTCGCTGCGCGACGCGCTGGAGAAGCTCAAGCTCAACGACAGCTCGCTGCGCTACGAGCCCGAGGTGTCGCAGGCGCTGGGCTTCGGCTTCCGCTGCGGCTTCCTCGGTCTGCTGCACATGGAGATCGTGCAGGAACGCCTGGAGCGCGAATTCGACCAGGACCTGGTGACCACCGCGCCCAGCGTGGTCTACGAGGTGGAACTGAACGACGGCACCGTGCTGATGGTCGAGAACCCCAGCAAGATGCCCGACCAGGGCCGCATCCGCGAGATCCGCGAGCCCATCGTGACCGTGCAGCTGTATATGCCGCAGGACAGCGTGGGCCCGGTGATGACGCTGTGCAACCTCAAGCGCGGCGTGCAGATGAACATGGCCTACCACGGCAAGCAGGTGCACCTGACCTACGAGCTGCCGCTGGCCGAGATCGTGCTGGACTTCTTCGACAAGCTGAAGTCCGTGAGCCGCGGCTACGCCAGCATGGACTACGCGTTCAAGGAATACCGCGCCGCCGACGTCGTCAAGGTCGACATCCTGATCAACGGCGACCGCGTCGACCCGCTGGCGATGATCGTGCACCGCGCGCAGAGCCAGTTCCGCGGCCGCGCCGTGGTGGCCAAGATGCGCACCCTGATCCCGCGCCAGATGTACGACGTGGCGATCCAGGCCTCGATCGGCGCCAACATCATCGCGCGCGAGGACGTGAAGGCCCTGCGCAAGAACGTGCTGGCAAAATGCTACGGCGGTGACATCACCCGCAAGCGCAAGCTGCTCGAAAAGCAGAAGGCCGGCAAGAAGCGCATGAAGCAGATCGGCACCGTCGAGGTGCCGCAGGAGGCCTTCCTCGCCATCCTGCAGGTCGACGACTGAATCCAAAGCACTCACGGGACCGCATGAGTTCTCTCACCGCTGCGCTGTACGGCGCGCTGATCGTCTACCTGGGCGGCTGGTTTCTCGGCCACTGGACGGGCAACTTCTCGCTGCTGCTGTTCATCCTGACCGTCGTCACGCTGGTGTACTGGCTGGCCGAGCGCATGCGCTTCAAGCCCGCGCGCGAGGCCGCAGCTGCGGCGCTCGAACAGCAGGACACCGCCCGCCGCGCCGAACTGGCGAAGATGGGCATCGACAAGGTCGACGGCGACGTGCAGGAGGCCAGGGCGCGGCTGCTGATGCAGCCCTGGTGGCTGGACTGGACCGCCGGCCTGTTCCCGGTGATCCTGGTCGTCTTCGTGCTGCGCTCGTTCCTCTTCGAGCCCTTCAAGATCCCGTCCGGGTCGATGATCCCGACGCTGCTGGTCGGCGACCTCATCCTCGTCAACAAATACCACTACGGCGTGCGCCTGCCGGTGATCAACAAGAAGATCATCGCCAACAACGACCCGCAGCGCGGCGACGTGATGGTCTTCCGCTACCCCGTGGATCCGCGCCAGGACTACATCAAGCGCGTGGTCGGCATCCCCGGCGACGAGGTCACCTACGTCAACCAGACGCTGTCGATCAACGGCCAGAAGGTCGCCACCGTGGCCAAGGGCGAGTTCTACGACGAGGACAGCCTGCGCTACAGCCCGCAGTTCAGCGAGAAGCTGGGCGCGGTCGAGCACCACATCCTGGTCGACCCTCGGCGCCAGGCCTACTACGGGCCCGAGCCCAAGGGCTTCCCGATGGCCGACAATTGCCGCTATACGGCCGAGGGTGTCAGCTGCAAGGTGCCGGCCGGGCACTATTTCATGATGGGCGACAACCGCGACAATTCGCAGGACTCGCGTTTCTGGGGCTTTGTCCCTGACGAACACATCGTCGGCAAGGCCTTCTTCGTCTGGATGAATTTCGGCAACCTCGGCCGCATCGGCCCCTTCCACTGATCCGGCCGTGTTGCCACGCGCACAGGAGACAAGACCAACATGAGGTCCCGCCAAGCACCCATCGCCGGGCGCCGGTCACCGCACCGCCAGCGCGGCGTCACGCTCTTCGGGCTGATGTTCTGGGCCATCGTCATTGGTGCCGTGGCCTACATCGGGCTGCGCGTCTTCCCCACCGTCAACGAATACCTGACCATCCAGCGCACGGTCGACAAGGTGGCGGCGGCGTCACCGGCCACCGTGGCCGAAGCGCGCGCCGCCTTCGATCGCCAGAAGGATGTCGAATATTCGATCAGCACGATCGGCGGCAAGGACCTCGAGGTGACGAAGGAGAACGACAAGGTCGTGCTCAAGTTCGCCTACGACAAGGAGATCCCGCTCTACGGCCCGGTCTTCCTCGTCATCAAGTACGAAGGGCGGTCGAAGTAGGCCGGGCGCCGGATCCGCCGATGGACCCTCGACTCGACGCGCTGCAGCAGCGGCTGGGCCACCGCTTCGGCCAGCCCGGTCTGCTGACGCGCGCGCTCACGCACCGCAGCGGCAGCGCCGAGCACAACGAGCGGCTCGAATTTCTCGGCGATGCGGTGCTCAATCTGGCGGTCTCGGGCCTGCTGTACGAACGGTTTTCGGGCTCCGACGAAGGCGACCTGACGCGCATCCGCGCCCACCTCGTGCGCGAGGACAGCCTGCACAGGCTGGCCTTGCAGCTCGGTCTGCCCGAGGTGCTGCGCCTGTCCGACGGCGAACTGCGTGGCGGCGGTGCGCTGCGGCCGTCGATCCTGGCCGATGCGCTGGAGGCCGTGATCGGCGCCGCCTACCTCGATGCCGGCTTCGATGCCGCGCAGCAGCTGGTGCGCCGCCTGTTCGGCGAGGTCATCGGCAGCACCGAGGTCGAGAGCTGGAGCAAGGACGCCAAGACCGAGCTGCAGGAATGGCTGCAGGCGCGCCGCATCGCGGTGCCGGCCTATCGCATCACCGCCACGCGCGGGCAGGCGCATGCGCAGACCTTCGAGGTCGAGTGCGCGGTCGCCGCGCTCGGGCTGGCCGAATGCGGCGAAGGGCGCTCGCGCCGCGCCGCCGAACAGGAGGCGGCGCGCCGCATGCTCGACACCCTCAAGGCCAGCGACCGCCCCGGCGGCCCGCTCCGTTCATGATCGACACCCCGTCCGCCGACTTCCCCGGCGTGCCGCCGCGCTGCGGCCTCATCGCCATCGTCGGCCGCCCCAACGTCGGCAAGTCGACGCTGCTCAATGCGCTGGTCGGGCAGAAGATCAGCATCACCTCGCGCAAGGCGCAGACCACGCGCCACCGCATCACCGGCGTGCGCACCGTGGGCGCGACGCAGTTCGTCTTCGTCGATACGCCGGGCTTCCAGACCACGCATGGCACGGCGCTCAACCGCAACCTGAACAAGACCGTGCAGGCGGCGCTGGGCGACGTCGATGCCGTGCTGTTCGTGGTGGAGGCCGGGCGCTTCGGCCTCGACGACGCCAAGGTGCTGAACCTGCTGCCGCCCGACAAGCCGGTGATCCTGATCGCCAACAAGCTCGACGCCGTCAGGCGTCGCACCGACCTGCTGCCCTGGCTGAAGGGCATGCAGGACCGCCACCCCTTCGCCGAATATGTACCGATGTCGGCCACGCGCGAGGCCGACGTGCAGCGCCTGTTTGCCATCCTCGAGCGTCACCTGCCCGAACAGGCCTGGCTCTACGACGAGGACACGCTGACCGACCGCAGTGAACGCTTCCTGGCCAGCGAGATCGTGCGCGAGAAGCTGTTCCGCCTGACCGGCGACGAACTGCCCTACACGTCGACGGTCGTGATCGACACCTTCGAGGAGGAAGGAAACCTCCGCCGCATCGGGGCCAGCATCGTCGTCGAGCGCGACGCCCACAAGGGCATGGTGATCGGCGAAGGCGGCGAACGGCTCAAGCGCATCGGCAGCGAATCGCGGCAGGAGCTCGAGAAGCTGCTCGACGCCAAGGTCTTTCTCGAGCTGTGGGTCAAGGTGCGCTCGGGCTGGGCCGACGACGAGGCCCACCTGCGCAGCTACGGCTACGAGTGACCGCGTGAGGGCCTCGTGAGCGCAGCCTCTGCGCGCAAGGCCGCTGCGGCACCGCTGGCCGCCTACGTGCTGCACAGCTGGGACTGGAGCGAGACCAGCCTGATCGTCGAGCTGTTCACCCGCGAGCGCGGCCGCATCGTGGTGGCCGCCAAGGGCGCCAAGCGGCCCTATTCACAGCTGCGGCCGGTGCTGATCCCCTTCCAGCGGCTGCTGGTGCAACTGGGGCGCACGCCGGCCGACGAGTCGGCCGAGGTGCACCTGCTGCGCAGCGCCGAACGGGCCGGAGGCCCGCCGATGCCCGCCGGCGCGGCGCTGTTTGCCGGCTTCTACCTCAACGAGCTGCTGCTCAAGCTGCTGGCGCGCCAGGATCCGCATGGCGGGTTGTTCGACGCCTATGCCGAAGCGGTGACCGCGCTGCAGGCGGCCGACGACGCCAGCGTGCAGCTGACGCTGCGCGCTTTCGAGCTGCTGCTGCTGCGCGAGCTGGGCGTGCTGCCCGAACTCGACAGCGTCACGCTGACCGTGCGCACGGTCGAAGCCGCGGGTCGGTATTCGCTGCACCCGGAAGCTGGTGTCGTCACCGCCGCGGGCGACGAGTCCGCGCTGCCGGGGCAGGCGCTGGCGGCGCTCGAAGCCGCACTCGCCGGCGGCGACCGCGCCGCGCTGCGCGCGGCGGCGGCGCCGGTCACCGCCGCGCTGCGTGCGCCGCTGCGCCAGGTGCTTCACTATCATCTGGGCTCCCCCATGCTGCGCACCCGCCAGCTGATGGTGGACCTGCAGAAGCTCATCGACCGCGAGACCCCCCGCCCATGAATCCCCTGATGGCCGACGAGGCCGGATCCGGCGCCCACCGCCGCGGTGGCCCGACCGCGCTGTCGGTCAACGTCAACAAGGTCGCACTGCTGCGCAATACGCGCCACCTGGGCATTCCGAGCGTGCTGCGCGCGGCCACGCTGGCGCTGCAGGCCGGCGCCGACGGCATCACCGTGCACCCGCGGCCCGACGAGCGCCACATCCGCGCCCACGACGTGCACGACATCGCCGCGCTGCTGAAGGACTGGCCGCAGGCCGAATACAACATCGAGGGCAACCCCTTCCACAACCTGATGGCCTTCGTGCGCGACACAAGACCGCAGCAGGCGACCTTCGTGCCCGACAGCGAAGGGCAGTTCACCTCCGACCATGGCTGGGACCTGGCGCAGGACGGCGATCGCCTGCGCCCGCTGATCGACGAGTGCCATGCGCTGGGCGTGCGCGTGAGCCTCTTCATGGACCCGCTGCCCGCGGCGATGGCGCTGGCGCGCGCGGTCGGCGCCGACCGTGTCGAGCTCTATACCGAACCCTATGCGGCCGCCCATGGCAAGCCCGGACAAGCCGAGCAGGTCGCCCGCTTCGCCGCTGCCGCGCGCGCCGCGCAGGCCGCCGGTCTGGGCGTCAATGCCGGCCACGACCTCAACCGCGACAACCTGGCCGACTTCCTGCGCGCCGTGCCCGGGGTGCTGGAGGTGTCGATCGGCCACGCGCTGATCGCCGACGCGCTCGAACTCGGCCTGGTCGAGACCGTGTGCGACTACCAGCGCTGCATCCGCTCGGCGCACGCATCACCGGGCGCACCGTGATCGTCGGCATCGGCACCGACATCTGCGACGTGCGGCGCATGCGCGCGACGCTGGCGCGCCGCGGCGAGCGTTTTGCCGAGCGCGTGCTCGGCGATCAGGAACTCGCCGTCTTCCGCGCCCGCCGCGCGCGTGCCGAGGTGCGAGGCGTGGCCTACCTGGCCACGCGCTTCTCGGCCAAGGAAGCCTTCTCCAAGGCCATCGGCCTGGGCATCCGCATGCCCATGACCTGGCGCGGCTGCGAGATCCTCAACGAAGCCAGCGGCAAGCCCTATGTGCGCCTGAACGGCGTGCTGGCCGATTGGTTTGCCGCGCGCGGCTGGCGCGCGCACGTCACCGTCACCGACGAGAGCGACTACGCGGCATCCTTCGTCGTCGTCGAGACCCTGGAGAACCCTGCATCATGAGCGAACACGCCCCGGTCATCCTCGACATCGCCGGCACCACGCTGACCGCCGACGACCGCCGCCGCCTGCAGCACCCGCTCACCGGCGGCCTGATCCTGTTTGCGCGCAACTGGGAGAGCCGGCGCCAGCTGACCGCGCTGACGGCGTCGATCAAGGCCATCCGCGACGACCTGCTGATCTGCGTCGACCACGAGGGCGGGCGCGTGCAGCGCTTTCGCACCGACGGCTTCACCGCGCTGCCGGCGATGCGCGTGCTGGGCGAGGCCTGGATGCTGGATGCGCTGACCGCCACCGATGCCGCCAGCGCGGCCGGCTATGTGCTCGGCGCCGAGCTGCGCGCCTGCGGCGTGGACCTCAGCTTCACGCCGGTGCTCGACCTCGACTTCGGCGCCAGCAGCGTGATCGGCGACCGTGCCTTGCACCGCGACCCGCGCGTGGTGACGATGCTGGCCAAGAGCCTGATGCACGGCCTGCTGCGCGCCGGCATGGCCAATTGCGGCAAGCATTTTCCGGGGCATGGCCATGTCAAGGCCGACAGCCACCACGAGGTCCCGGTCGACCGCCGTGCGCTCAGGGCCATCCTGGCCGACGACGCGCGCCCCTACGAATGGCTGAGCACCACACTGGCCTCGGTGATGCCGGCGCATGTGGTCTATACGCGCGTCGACGACCGTCCAGCCGGTTTTTCCGAACGTTGGCTGAAGGAGATCCTGCGGGGCCAGATCGGCTTCACCGGCGCCGTCTTCAGCGACGACCTCAGCATGGCCGGCGCGCGCCGCCTGCGCGGCCGCGAACTGACCTACGTGGAGGCGGCGGCGCTGGCGCTGGACGCCGGCTGCGACCTGGTGCTGCTGTGCAACCAGTCGCTGGATGGCGGCGCGGCGGTCGACGCGCTGCTCGACGGCCTGGGCGAGGCCGCCGGCCGCGGCCTGTGGCAGCCCGACCCCGACGGCGAGGCGCGCCGCCTGGCGCTGCTGCCGGCCAGCACACCGCTGGCCTGGGACGCGCTGATGCACGACCCGGTCTACCAGCACGCGCTGGAACGCCTGCCCTGAGGTGGTCAGCCGCAGTCGCCGTCCAGCGCCGTGGCCAGCACCTCGCGCGTCACGTGGATGGTCATGGCGTCCTCCGACAGCAGCGCCACCACGCGATGGCGGGCATCGGCCGTATCGCGCACGGAGTGCGGGTCCGGCGCGCGGCCGTCGGGGGTGGTCAGCACCGCCACGCGGGGGTGGTAGGCCTTGTCACCGTTGCGCGTGACCACGCCCACCTCACCCGAAGCCAGGCGCACGAAGCTGCCCGGCGGCAGCACGCCAAACGCCTTGATCAAGGCCTGGCACAGGCTGCTGCCGGCGGCCATCGCATAGAGCTCGCGCCCGGCGTCTCGTGCGCTCATCGCCGCCCGCGTGGCGCGGCGGCTCATCAAGGCGGCATAGACATCGGCAAAGCGCAGCAGCTGGCCGAGCTCGTCCGGTTCCAGCAGGCCGGCCGGATAGCCCTTGCCGTCGGGCGTCTCGTGGTGCTCGCGCACGGCGTCCAGCCACACGGCATCGGTCACGCCGGCGAGTTCCAGCTGCTCGGCGCTGCGCAGCGGATGCTCCTGCATGACCTGGCGCTGCTTGGCGGTCAACGGCGAGACCTGATGCGCCAGGCGGCCCTGCAGTTCGACCATCGACAGGTTCATGGTCAGCGCCGCGCGCATCGCGCGCTGCTGATCGGCGGCTGACCAGCCCAGGGTGCGGGCGGTCACCAGGCAGGCGATGGCGCAATTCATCGCGTGCGAGACGCCATAGTGCGCCTGCGCGGCGGCATGCTGGCGCACGATCTGCGACATCGCCAGGCCGGCCGAGCGGTCGACGAGCAACAGCACGTTGCGCGTGGCCAGCTCGATGGCCTGCAGGCGTTCGGCCTGATCCGGCGCCAGCGCGGCGCCGACACGGCCGATGCATTCGTCCCAGCGGCGCGGCAGATGGGCGGCCGGGATGGCGCTGGCCGCGGTCTCGCGCGCGGGCGTGGCGAAGAGCGGGTCGTTGGCGCCGTAGACCGTCAGCAGCTCCTGCACCTCGACCACGGCGCCGGCTTCGGACAGCTGCTCGAGCTGCGCTTCGTCCGCGATGACCTGTCCCGCCGCCAGCAGCAGCGACTTGTCGGCGCTGCGCACGCTGAAAGGCAGGGCGCTGCCCAGCTGGACGCGCGAGCGGACGGCGTTGAGCGAGAAGACCTGCATGGTGATGACCGGGCTGCTGTTCGCGACACGGCCGGCGGAACATCCGCCGACCATCGATTCACTATCGGCAGCCCCGTCGTCCGCTTGACCTCGGCACCGGTGGCAACTGTGATGGTTTGCCGGCGCGGGCCGCCCGCGCGCTGGCGGGCGGTCGCGGCGCTCAGGCGCGCGGGCTGTCGGTCTCGAACGGCAGCTTCAGCTGCGACAGGTCCTTGCGTGTCTCCACCAGCACCAGCGGGCCCTCGTCGACGACCACCGGCGGCCGCGGCGCGCGCGGCACACGCAGCGGCGGCGGTTCGGCGGCCATCGCTGCCTGCACGGCGCGGATCTTGTCGGCGTCGCTGTTGACCCATTCCAGGCCGACACCGGCGGCCAGGTTGCGCAGGTCCTCGATCGGCAGTTCGTAGCGCCGCGCCACCACCGGCGGCGCAGGTGGTTGCGCCGGCGCGGGTGCGGCGCGTGCGGCGGCCGCGGGCAACGCTGCCTCGGCGTCCACCACCGTCGCTGCGCGGCCTTCTGCCACAGCCGCCGCTTCGCCGCGTTCGGTGAAGGCCGCCACTTCGCCGCGTTCGGTGAAAGCCGCCGCTTCGCGGCGTTCGGTATAGGCGGCCGCTTCGCGGCCGGTAGCGATGGCCGTCACCTCATCGCCCTCGGCCATCGCGGGGGGCTCGCCGCCTTCGGGCGCGGCGGTCATGCCGTCGCCTTCCTGCATGTCGCGGCGTTGGCGGTCGCGGCCGCGGCCGCGGCGGCGCGATCCCTCGCGCTCGCCGCCGGGCGCTGCCGCCGCTTCGCCGGCCGGGGCGCTTTCGGTCGCCACGGTCTCAGTGCCCTGGGCCGCGTCGCTGGGTTCGACGGGCGGCATCACGCCATGGCCGCCGTCCTCGGTGCGACCCTCGCTGCGGTCGCGGCCACCGCGCCGGCGGCGACGGCGGCCATCGCGATCGCCGTCCTCGGCCGCGGGCAGGGCGCCTTCGGGCAAGGGCAAGGTCTCGGCCTGGGCGATATCGGCAGCCAGCGGCTGGGCCTCGGCGCGCGGGGTGCCGTTGCGCTCCGGACGCGGGCCGCGACGGCTGCGGTCTTCGCCACTGCGCGCTTCGGCACCTTCGGCGCCGCGCGGCGGACGGCCATTGCGCGCGTCGCGGCTGTCGCCTCGGCCCTCGCGACCCTCGCCACGGCCCTCGCCACGGCCTTCACGGCCCTCACGCCCCTCGCGTCCGCCACGGCCACCACGATCGCCGCGGCCGCCGCGCCGGCCGTCCCGGCCCTCGCGCGCTTCGCGCTTGTCGGCTGTCGGTGCCGCCAGGGCGGCCTGGGTATCGGCGGCCGGCGCCGGGGTCGGCGCCGGGGCGGGCGGCGCACCGCCGAAGAGCTGGCGCACCCACGAGAAGAAGCCCGAGCCAGCGGCCGGCGCGGGCGCCGGGGCTGGCGGCGTGGCGGCCACCGTGGCCGCGGCCCTGGGTGCGGCCACGGGTGCGGGCGCCGGTGCCGGCGGCGCCGGCTGATCGGGCAGCACGCCCTTGATCACCGGCTCCTGCCGGGCCTTGGCCTTCTCGCGGCGGGTGATGCCGACCTCGTCGTCGGGCTCCTCGATCATCGTGTAGCTGGCCTGCAGGTTTTCCAGTCGCGGATCGTCGTGGCGCAGGCGCTCGAGCTTGTAGTTCGGCGTCTCCAGGTGCTTGTTGGGCACCAGCAGCACGGTCACGCGCTGCTTGAGCTCGATCTTGGTGATCTCGGTGCGCTTCTCGTTGAGCAGGAAGCTGGTGACTTCCACCGGCACCTGCACGTGCACGGCGGCGGTGTTGTCCTTCATCGACTCCTCCTGCACCATGCGCAGGATCTGCAGCGCCGAGCTCTCGGTGTCGCGGATGTGGCCGGTGCCGTTGCAGCGCGGGCAGGTGATGTGGTTGCCTTCGGACAGCGCCGGGCGCAGCCGCTGGCGGCTCATCTCGAGCAGGCCGAACTTGCTGATCGAGCTGAACTGCACGCGGGCGCGGTCGCTGCGCAGCGCGTCGCGCAGGCGCTGCTCGACCTCGCGGCGGTTCTTGCTCTCCTCCATGTCGATGAAGTCGACGACGATCAGCCCGCCGAGGTCGCGCAGCCGCATCTGGCGCGCGATCTCGTCGGCGGCTTCCAGGTTGGTGCGGGTGGCGGTCTCCTCGATGTCGCCGCCGCGCGTGGCGCGCGCCGAGTTGACGTCGACCGACACCAGCGCCTCGGTGTGGTCGATGACGATGGCGCCGCCGCTGGGCAGCACGACGGTGCGGCTGAAGGCCGTCTCGATCTGGTGTTCGATCTGGAAGCGGCTGAACAGCGGCGCGTCGTCGCGGTAGCGCTTCACGCGACCCGCCGTCTCCGGCATCACGTGGTTCATGAACTGCTGGGCCTGATCGTAGATGTCGTCGGTGTCGATCAGGATCTCGCCGATGTCGGCGGTGAAATAGTCGCGGATGGCGCGGATGACGAGGCTGCTCTCCTGGTAGATCAGGAAGGCGCCCTTGCCCGACCTGGCGGCGCCGTCGATGGCGTCCCAGAGCTTGAGCATGTAGTTCAGGTCCCACTGCAGCTCGGGCGCGCTGCGGCCGATGCCGGCGGTGCGCGCGATCAGGCTCATGCCCTTGGGATATTCGAGCTGGTCGAGGTTTTCCTTCAGTTCTTCGCGGTCTTCGCCCTCGATGCGCCGCGACACGCCGCCGCCGCGCGGGTTGTTGGGCATCAGCACCAGATAGCGGCCGGCCAGGCTGACGAAGGTGGTCAGCGCCGCGCCCTTGTTGCCGCGCTCTTCCTTTTCCACCTGCACCAGCAGGTTGTCGCCTTCCTTGACGGCGTCCTGGATGCGCGCATTCTTGACGTCGGTGCCGTCGCGGAAATAGTTGCGCGAGATCTCCTTGAACGGCAGGAAGCCGTGGCGGTCCTCGCCGTAGTCGACGAAGCAGGCTTCGAGCGAAGGCTCGACGCGCGTGATGACGGCCTTGTAGATGTTGCCCTTGCGCTGTTCGCGCCCTTCGATCTCGGTCTCGAAGTCGAGCAGCTTCTGGCCGTCGACGATCGCCAGCCGCCGTTCCTCGGGCTGCGTGGCGTTGATGAGCATGCGTTTCATGTGCACTCCAAAGCGGCGCCACCCTCGGCGGGGGCGCCGGTCTGCAATCGATGCACGAGAAAGGCGGAAAACCGTTGGCGCGAAATGCCCTGGACTGCGTTGCGCCGCGACCGGAGTCGACGGTCAGCCTTGCAGCGTTGGCGCGTGCGAACCGGCGTCGATGCTGGCTTGCGCGGCCGACCGCCACCCCGGCCGCGGATCACGCGGCAGCCGCCCAGGGCCGCGTGCAGCGCCGGTGGAACACCGGGGCCGGGCGGGGGCAGGGCAGGGGAGGAAGGTCGGGCGCATGGGCCGGTGGCGTCGCCGGTCGCAAGGGCCAGGCCGACGCGATGGCGTCGTCTGGCCCCGTGATTCTTTCGGTGCCCGACCGGCCAGGCCCTGAGTCAAGCTCGGGGCCGGTGGACGATCAGGCTCGGTTCTCGCAGTTCTCTGCCGCCGGCCGTTGCCCGCCGCCAGGCCACTTTGGGGCCCAGGCCTGCGTGCCGCCTGCCGGCGTTGCATCACCTCGAACATGCGCGCTGCGCGCGCATGGCTTCCCACGCCGTTTGTCAGGTGCCCGAGTAAACTTCGAAAAATCAAGCACTTACCGCACCAACGTGGAGCGACGGATTATAGGGGCCAAAGTCGCTGCGGCGGATCGGCCGAAAAGCCCCGCCGATCGCAGCCCGGCGGCGGTGCGAATGCTGGTGGTCGACGAGGAATCGGCCGGGCAACGGCTGGACAACTTCCTGCTGCGTCACCTCAAGGGCGTGCCCAAGACGCATGTCTACCGCGTCATCCGCTCGGGCGAGGTGCGCGTCAACAAGGGTCGCGCCGCTGCCGATACGCGCGTGCAGCCCGGCGATGCCATCCGCGTGCCGCCGGTGCGCCTGCCCGAGCGGCCGGCCGCGGCCCCGGCGCCGGCGCGGGAGTTTCCGGTGCTGTTCGAGGACGACCACCTGCTGGCCATCGCCAAGCCCGCCGGTGTGGCGGTGCACGGGGGCAGCGGCGTCAGCTCGGGCGTCATCGAGCAGTTGCGCCAGGCGCGCCCCCAGGCCCGCTTCCTTGAACTGGTGCACCGGCTCGACAAGGAAACCTCGGGGGTGCTGCTGCTGGCCAGGAAGCGCAGCGCGCTGACCGCGCTGCAGGACCAGTTTCGCGCCCGCGACACGGGCAAGACCTACCTCGCGCTGGTGTGGGGAGCCTGGCCCGCCAGGCTCAAGGTCATCGACCTGCCGCTGCACAAGTCGCTGGACGCGATGGGCGAGCGCCAGGTGCGCGTGGTCTCGCCGGCCAGCGAAGACGGCCGGCGCTCGATCACGCTGGTGCGCTCGGTGCAGCCGGCGGGCAGCTGCTCGCTGCTGGAGGTGAGCCTGAAGACCGGGCGCACGCACCAGATCCGCGTGCACCTGGCGCACAGCGGCCACCCCATCGTCGGCGACCCCAAATACGGCGACTTCGCGCGCAACCGCGAGCTGGCGCGCGGGCCGCTGCGCTTCGCGCGCATGTTCCTGCATGCGCTGGAGCTGGCCTTCGACCACCCGGCCAGCGGCGAGCGCATCACCCTGCGCGCCGAACTGCCCGCCGAGTGCGCCACACTGCTGGCCGCACTGGAACCCGCATGACCACCCGCCCGCGCCGCTTCGACCTCATCGCCTTCGACTGGGACGGCACCCTGTTCGATTCCACCGCGCTGATCGCGCGCTGCATCCAGGACGCCTGCCGAGACGTCGGCGTGGCCGTGCCCAGCGAAGCCGATGCCGCCTATGTCATCGGCCTCGGCCTGCACGATGCGCTCAAGCACGCCGCGCCCGGGCTGCCGCCCGAGCGCTATCCCGAACTGGGCGCGCGCTACCGCCACCACTACCTGGCACGGCAGGACGACCTGGTGCTGTTCGAGGGCACGCTGGCGATGCTGACGGACTTGCGCGCGCGCAATCACTGGCTGGCCGTGGCCACCGGCAAGAGCCGCCGCGGCCTCGACCAGGTGCTGCAGCAGTCGGGCCTGGGCCCGCTGTTCGACGCCACGCGCACCGCCGACGAGACGCAGTCCAAGCCGCACCCGCAGATGCTGCTGGAGCTGATGCGCGAATTCGGCGTCGACCCCGGGCGCACGCTGATGATCGGCGACACCACGCACGACCTGCAGCTGGCGGCCAATGCCGGCGCGCCGCGCGTGGGCGTGAGCTTCGGCGCCCACGACCACGCGAGCTTCGAGCCCTTCGAGCCGCTGTTCGTCGCGCACTCCACGCGCGAACTGCGCGACTGGCTGCTGGCCCATGGCTGAGCCCCCGGTCGACGGCCCGGGCGGCGAGGTCGCGGCGCGCGAACCGCTGTGCGCGGCGGCCGAACTGTCCGAGCGCGGCAAGGCCCATGTGTGGGACGTGCTGCAGTGGGGTCGGCCGGCACGCGCCTTTGCGCTTCGCTTCGACGGCAACGTGGTCGCCTACCTCAACCGCTGCGCCCATGTACCGACCGAGATGGACTGGCAGCCCGGCGAATTTCTCGACAGCGACCGGCGCTGGATCCTGTGCTCGATCCACGGCGCCAGCTACGAGCCGCGTGACGGCCGCTGCGTCGGTGGCCCCTGCGGCCGCGGCCGGCTGACCGCCATCCGCGTCGAGGAAGAGGGCGCACAGGTGTATTGGTATCCTTCACGCGACATCCGGCCGGTGCCCTTCGACGAGCCCGTGCCAGGGAGCCCCCGATGACCCCCCAAGACGACCTCAACCCGCCGCCGGCTGCGGCTGCGGGCGCGACCACGGTGCCGGCTGCATCCTTCGAGAGCAGCCTCGAACGCGTGGCGCGTGAACTGCTGCGCCAGCAGCGCACCGACCGCCGCTGGCGCGTCTTCTTCCGCCTCGCCTGGCTGGGTCTGGCGATCGCCATCGCCTGGGCGCTGTTCGCGCAGCGCTCGCACGTGGCAACCAGCACCAAGCCGCACACGGCCCTGGTGGAGGTGCAGGGCGAGATCGCGCCCGGCAACGATGCCAGCGCCGAGGCCCTGGTGTCGGCGCTGAAATCGGCCTTCGAGGACCCGGGTGCACAGGCCGTGGTGTTGCGCATCAACTCGCCAGGCGGCAGCCCGGTGCAGAGCGGCATCGTCAACGACGAGATCCGACGCCTGAAGGCGCTGCACAAGAAGAAGGTCTATGCCGTGGTCGAGGAGATCTGCGCCTCGGGGGCCTACTACATCGCGGTGGCGGCCGACGAGATCTATGTCGACAAGGCCAGCCTGGTGGGCAGCATCGGCGTGCTGATGGACGGCTTCGGCTTCGTCGGCGCCATGGAGAAGCTGGGCATCGAGCGCCGGCTGCTGACCGCCGGCGAGAACAAGGGCATGCTCGACCCCTTCTCGCCGCAGAACGAGCGCGAGACGGCCTATGCCAAGGCGATGATCGACCAGATCCACCAGCAGTTCATCGGCGTCGTCAAGCAGGGCCGCGGCAAGCGCCTGAAGGAGTCACCCGAGACCTTCTCCGGCCTGTTCTGGAATGGCGAGGAGGCCATCCGGCTGGGCCTGGTCGACAAGCTCGGCAACCTGGACCACGTCGCGCGCGAAGTCGTCAAGGCCGAGGACATCATCGACTACACGCCGCGCGACAACGTCGCCGAGCGGCTGGCCAAGCGCTTCGGCGCCGCCATCGGCTATGGTGCGGTGAAGGCGCTGCGCGAGTTGCCCCGCATCCATTGATGGTTGATCCCGAGGCCTTCGAGGCCGCTGCGCGGCGGGCGGTGCTGCCGCAATACCTGCTGCCCAAGCGGGCGCTCACCCGGCTGGCCGGGGCGGCGGCCGGCGCACGCGGCGGCGCGCTGACGACCGCCGTCATCCGCTGGTTCGTCGGCCGCTACGGCGTGAACATGGCCGAGGCGGCCGAGCCCGACGTCGCGCGCTATCCGACCTTCAATGACTTCTTCACGCGGGCGCTGACGGACGGCGCACGCCCGCTGGCCGATGCCGCCTGGCTGTGCCCGGTGGACGGCGCCATCAGCCAGTTCGGGCCGCTCGACGGCGAGCGCCTGGTGCAGGCCAAGGGCCACACCTATACCGCCACCGCACTGGTCGGCGGCGAGGCCGCACTGGCGGCGCGCTTTGCCGGCGGCCATTTCGCCACCCTCTACCTGAGCCCGCGCGACTACCACCGCATCCACATGCCCGCGGCCGGCCGGCTGCGCCGCATGATCCATGTCCCGGGCGAGCTCTTCTCGGTCAACCCGACCACCGCGCGCGGCGTGCCGGGGCTGTTTGCGCGCAACGAGCGCGTGGTCTGTGTCTTCGACGGCGTCGACGGCTCGCCCGGCCCCTTCGTGCTGGTGCTGGTGGGTGCCACCATCGTCGGCAGCATGGCCACCGCCTGGCATGGCGTGGTCAACCCGCCGCGGCCGGGCAGCGTGCGCCAGTGGACCTATGACCAGGCGCCGGTGCAACTGGCGCGCGGCGACGAGATGGGCCGCTTCCTGCTCGGCTCCACCGTGGTGCTGCTGCTGCCGCCGGGCCCGCTGCGCTTCAACCCGGCGTGGGCGCCGGGCGGCGCCATCCGCATGGGCGAGGCGATGGCGACCGCTTCGTGAGCGACGCCACCGCGCGCCGGGCGCGGGTGCTGCTGTGGGTGGTGCCGGCGCTGTGGTCGACCAACTACCTGATCGCGCGCGCTGCCGAAGGCGTGATCGCGCCGCATGCGCTGGCCTTCGGCCGCTGGGGCCTGGCGGCGCTGCTGCTGCTGCCGCTGACGATGCGCGGCCTGTCGGCACGGCGCGCGGCGCTGCGCCGCGAGTGCAGGCAATTGCTGGTGCTGGGCGCGCTCGGCATGTGGATCTGCGGCGCCTGGATGTACCACGGTGGCCAGCGCACCAGCGCCACCAACATGGCGCTGATCTATGCCGTCACGCCGATCGCCATCGCCATCGTCGGGGCCCGGCTGCTGCACGAGCAGATGCGGCCGCGGCAATGGGTCGGCGCCGTGCTGGCGCTGGCCGGGCTGCTGGTGGTGATCGGGCAGGGCGACATCGATCGCCTGCGCGCCGTGCGCTTCGGCAGCGGCGACGTCTGGATCGTGATCGCGGCCATCTCGTGGGTGGCGTATTCGGTGCTGCTCAAGCACTGGCGCAGCGGGCTCGGGCCCGCCGAGCGCCTGGTGGCCACCTGCATCGGCGGCCTGCTGGTGATGCTGCCCTTCACCATCGCCGAAGCCTGGCTGCTGCCGATGCCGCCGCTGGGCTGGCAGGCCGCCGGCCTGGTGCTGGCCGCGGCGGTGCTGCCGGGCGTGCTGTCGTACGGCGCCTATTCCTTCCTGCAGCGCGAACTGGGCGCCGCGCGCACGGCGCTGATGCTCTACCTGACGCCGGTCTACGCGCCGCTGCTGGCCTGGGGCCTGCTGGGCGAAGTGCCGCAGCCCTACCACGTGGTGGGCGCGGCACTCATCCTGCCCAGCATCGCCCTGGCCACCCGCCCCGCGGCCTGAGCGTGCCGTCGATCACAGCGGCGGAATGCGCAGCACCTGCCCCGGGTAGATCTTGTCGGGGTGGTTCAGCATGGGCTTGTTGGCCTCGAAGATGACCGGGTATTTGTTCGCATCGCCGTAGAACTTCTTGGCGATCTTCGACAGGTTGTCGCCCGACACCACGGTGTGCCACTGCGATTCGGGCTGCGGGTTGCTGACCGTCAGCTGGTCGTTGACGGCGGCCACGCGATCGACGTTGCCGCAGCACAGCACGACCTTCTCGCGCGTGGCCTGGTCGGCCACCGTGCCCGACACCGTGACCGTCGCGCTCGGGGCGTCGAAGGCCACGGCCAGGCCGTCCACCTTCAGGTTCTGGGCGACGATATAGCTCGCGATCGCATCGCCGGCGGACTTGCTCAGCGCCGCGATATTTTCCGGCGTTGGCGCCGCCGCAGCCGCATCCTGCGCGGCCTTGGCCTCGCCCTTGCCGAACAGCTTCTCGCCCGCTTCCTTGATGAATGACAAGAGACCCATGACGTACTCCCTTCGAGGATGTGGACTGTCGACTCTACTGCACCGGGGTGGCGGCGCCATGACGGGCCGTCAGGCCGCCAGCAGACCGCGCGCCTCGATGAAGCGCACCACCTCGTCCAGGTCTTTGTGCGTCTTCAGGTCGGCCATCACGAAGGGCCCCTGCGGGCGCCTGCGCCGCCACGGCCGCCAGCGCGGCGGCCCGGGCGACGGCCGGTGCATCGGCCCGCCCATGCGCGAGTTCGAGCTGCTGCAGCAGCCAGTCGCCGGCGCCGGACTCGTCGTGCAGCCGTCCCGCATCGACCGCCGCCTCCAGCCCTTCGGCATGGCTGAACCCGCCGACCGGCAGCGAGGGCGAAGCCAGGCGGATCAGCGACCGCAGCGTGGACGACGGCTGCGCCACCGGGGCCGGTCAGTGCCCGTGACCATGGCCGTGACGGTGGCCATGGTCGTGCGCCGGGTCGTGGGAATGGTCGTGCGTGCGGTCATGCGCATGGTCGTGTCCATGGTCATGGCCGCAGCCGGGGCCATGCACATGGGCGGCGGGCGCGCTCGCGTGGCCATGCCCATGGTCGTGCGCGTGGCCGTGGCCGTGCTCGTGGCCATGGCCCGCGCCCGCGGCGGCGGAGGCGCCGCCCTCGGGCTCGAAGGCGGCCTGTTCCTCGGTCACGATCAGGTGCATGGCGTCGAGCATCTGCGCCAGCACAGGGTCGGGCTCGAGCTTCAGGTGGTCGCTCGCCAGCTGCAGCTGCACCTGCCGGTTGCCCAGGTGGTAGGCGGCGCGCACCAGGTCGAAGGGGCTGCCATGGTGCGCGCAGGGCCGCACCACCAGCACCGGTTGCGGCGCCGCATGCACGCGGATCAGCGAGCCGTCCTCGGCCACCAGCACGTCGCCGCCGCGCACCACGCTGCCGCGCGGCAGGAAGACGCCGAGCCGGCGGCCCTGGCTGTCGGTGGCGTCGAAGCGGCTCTTGCTGCGCGTGTCCCAGTCGAGTTCGACGCTGGCGGCGCGCTTGAGCAGCACGGCGGCGAGGCCGCGCCCCTGGGGGATCAGCTTGTTGATGGTGAGCATGGCGGCATTGTCGCTCGGCATGCCCGGCAGCCGGGCGCCGACAGCCACTTGTGGCCTAATCCCGCCCTCCACGTTCCGTCGCGAGCCCCTTTCATGGCACAGAAGATCCGTACCGAAGCCGACCGCAAGGCCACCCCCCGCCCGGCCGTCAGTTCCAGCGCCAACCTCAATGTCGGCGGCAGCGGCCAGCGCGTCAGCCGCGAGCGTGGCTCGCACACGCGCAGCAAGAAGAACCCCGGCAAGCGCCCGCACAAGGGCGGATAACCAGCCCCCGCGGGGGCCGATGCCGGACGAGGAACGGTCCCTGCGGACCGGTCCTCGCCTGCGAGGGCCAGCCGGCCTGCAGGCCGGTTGGCGACGCTGGCGGACCGGCGGAGCCGGATCCGCGGCGTCCGCTGACTCTTCATCGTGCTGCGTATCACCGAGCTGCGCTTGCCGCTGGATCATGCGGAGGGCGAACTGCGCGCTGCCGTGCTGGCGCGGCTGGGCCTGCGTGACGGGCAACTGCTCGACCTGACCGTCTTCCGGCGCGCCTACGATGCGCGCAAGAAGTCGGCCATCGTGCTCATCTATACCGTCGACTGCACAGTGGCCGACGAGGCGGCCGTGCTGGGGCGCTGTGCGGGTGACGCCCATGTCAAGCCCAGCCCCGATACGCGCTACCGCTTCATCGGCCATGCCCCGGCCGACTTCCAGGCCAACGGGCGGCCGCGGCCGCTGGTCATCGGCTTCGGGCCCTGCGGCCTGTTCGCGGCGTTGATCCTGGCGCAGATGGGCCTGCGGCCGCTGGTGCTCGAGCGCGGCAAGGCGGTGCGCGAGCGCACCAGGGACACCTGGGGCCTGTGGCGCCAGGGCGTGCTCGACCCCGAATCGAACGTGCAGTTCGGCGAAGGCGGCGCCGGCACCTTTTCCGACGGCAAGCTCTGGAGCCAGATCAGCGACCCGCGCCACCTCACGCGCAAGGTGCTGACCGAATTCGTCGAGGCCGGTGCGCCGGAGGAGATCCTCTACGTCAGCAAGCCGCACATCGGCACCTTCCGGCTGGTGAGCATGATCGAGAAGATCCGCGCCGGCATCGAGGCCCTGGGCGGCGAGGTCCGCTTCCGGCAGCACGTGACCGACCTGCTGATCGAGAGCGGTCCGCAGGGGCACCACGTCCGCGGCGTGACGCTGGCCTCGGGCGAGCAGATTGCCGCCGACCACGTGGTGCTGGCGCTCGGACACAGCGCACGCGACACCTTCGAGATGCTGCACCGCCGCGGCGTGCACCTGGAGGCCAAGCCTTTCTCGGTGGGTTTTCGCATCGAACACCCGCAGGGCGTGATCGACCGCGCCCGCTTCGGTCCCCATGCCGGCCATCCGATCCTCGGGGCGGCCGACTACAAGCTGGTCCATCACGCGAAGAACGGCCGCTCGGTCTACAGCTTCTGCATGTGCCCCGGTGGCACCGTGGTGGCCGCCACGTCCGAGCCCGGGCGCGTGGTCACCAACGGCATGAGCCAGTATTCGCGCAACGAGCGCAATGCCAATGCCGGGCTGGTGGTGGGCATCAACCCGGCCGACTACCGGCTCGACCCGGCGGCGACGGGGCCGATCTCGCCGCTGGACGGCATCGCCTTCCAGCGCCACTGGGAGTCGCGCGCCTACGAACTGGGCGGCGGTGGCTACCGTGCGCCCGGTCAGCGGGTGGGCGACTTCGTCAAGGGCCAACGTTCGACCGCATTCGGCAGCGTGCTGCCCTCGTACAAGCCCGGCGTGACGCCCACCGACCTGGCCGAACCCGGCCGCGGCAGCCTGCCGGACTATGCGCTGCAGGCGCTGCGCGAGGCGCTGCCGGCCTTCGAGCGCCAGATCAAGGGCTTCTTCGATGCCCGACGCGGTGCTCACCGGCGTCGAGACGCGCACCTCGTCGCCGCTGCGCATCACGCGCGGGCGCAACCGGCAGAGCCTGAACGTGGCCGGCCTGTATCCGGCGGGCGAAGGTGCGGGCTACGCCGGCGGCATCATGTCCGCCGGTGTCGACGGCATCGAGGTGGCCGAGGCGCTGGCGGCCGAACTGCTGGGGATCGCCGCGCCGGCCTGACCTCAGTGCAGCGTGCGGTCGTCACGGCCGCGGCCCTTGCCGCTGAAGCGGCGCGGACGGATGACGTTGCCGTCGCGCTCGGCGTCGACGCGGCCACCCTTGGCCCGATCGATCAGATCCTCGGCCTGCTGCCGGGCGCCGCGGCTGGCCCGCAGCAGCCGCCACTGCCGCTGCAGCCACTGCCCGCTGCGGCGCAGGCCGTCGAGCCGGCGCCGCCAGAAGGCGTCGAAGCGCTGCCGCTTCGCCGGGCCCAGGCCCATGCGCAACAGCAAGAGGAGGCAGACGGTCAGGCCGAGGGCGGCGAACAGCGTTTCGATCATGGCGGGCGGGCGGCGCAGGGTGCCGGGTCCGCAGTAGAACACGGAGGCGGCGGCTGCCGCCGCGTTCAGAACAGGAAGTAGCGCTGCGCCATCGACAGCACCGTGGCCGGCTCGCAGGTCAGCGAATCGCCGGCGGCGCGCACGGCGCTGGTCTGCGGGTCGATCTCCATCGCCGGCAGGTAGCCGTTGTGCACCATGTCGGCCTTCTTGACGGTGCGGCAGCCCTGCACCGCGGACAGCTGCTTGCACAGACCCAGCCGATCACCCGCGCCGCCGGCCAGCGCCGCCTGGCTGACGAAGGGCAGCGGGCCGCGGCCGACCGCGCCGCCGAAGGCGCCCTTGATCTCCAGGCTGGGCTTGACGCCGAAGAAGGCCGGCTTCCACGGCACCAGGTCGGCCCATTGGCCGACCGCGACCGAACCCACCTCGTGCGCGATGCCGTTGGCGAAGGCCGGATTGATGGTGTAGTTGACAACATAACGCTTGAACCGAGTACTTTCGTGGCGCTCGGAATCACCTGGCAGTATCCCGCGCTGCGCCTTCATCTCGTGCGCCGTCTGCCAGCTGCGGATGATGACCTCGCCCACGCGGCCCAGGGCCTGGCTGCCGCTGCGCATCATGCTGATGGCGCCCAGGTCGCGCAGCAGGTCCTCGGCGGCGATGGTCTCGCGGCGGATGCGGCTCTCGGCGAAGGCCAGGTCCTCGGCGATCGACGCATCGAGGCGGTGGCAAACGTGCCGGTGGCCGGCCCGGTGCCGCGCGCGGAGACGATCATCCCTTCGCCGACGGTGGGGCCGAACATCTCGGCATGGGCGCGGCGTCCGATGGTGGCCATGGTGTCAGAGGCTCACCTGGATCTCGGCGCGGAAGCCCCACACCGGGCGGTCGCCGGCGTTCTCGACCCCCAGCGTCGTCGTCGGCCGGCCGGGGTTGAGTTCGCGCTCGCCGGGCTCGGCCAGCAGTTCACCCGGGATCATCGTGGTGCCTTCATGCAATGGGTTGGTGCACGGTCACCAATTTGTTGCCGTCGGGACAGGTGGCCTCGACCTGGATTGCGGGCACCCGCTCGGGCACACCGTCCATCAGGTCGGCGCGCGTCAGCACCTGCTTGCCTTCGCCCATCAGCGGCGCCACGGTCCTGCCGTCGCGGGCGCCTTCGAGGATGGCGGCGGTGATCAGCGTCACCGCCTCGGGCACCTCGAGCTTCAGGCCGCGGGCCCGGGCGGCGCTCGGCCAGCAGCGCGGCGGTGCAGATCAGCAGCTTGTCCTTTTTGCGCGGGGTCGGGTCCATGCCGGTGGCACAGCAGCCTGGATGCCAGGCTACGGTGCCAGGCTGGTGCGGATCTTGAGTGCGTGCCCGGTGTGTCCGAGGCGACCGCAACCCCACCACCGCCCGCCGCCGCGCCGCAGCGCGTGGTCAGGACTGCCTTCGGCGCCGCCTCGTGCCTGATCCTCGAGGCCGTGGATGCCACGCTGCTGGTGCAGCACGGCTTCCTGAATGCCGCGCTGGCCATCCTGGCCACCGGGCGGGTGATCCTTCTCGCCGGCCGGCCGATCAGCGTCCATGCCGCGCGCCACGACGTCGACAGGGACCTGCTGACGCGCGGCACCGGCGCCGGCTTCGACCTGCCGGCCTATCTGGCGCTGACGCACAGCGTGCCGGTCGAGCGCGCGGTCGACCCCAGCCCGATGTACCTGGCGGCGTGGGAAACGGTGACGTCCAACCACGGCTGGGCGGTGGCCGCCACCGCCGTCTTCGCCATCGTCTCGTAGCGGAAGATCAACGTCACCAACGCCTATGCCGGCAGCCTGGCCTGGAGCAATGTCTTCAGCCGGCTGACACACGCGCACCCGGCGCGGGTGGCGTGGAAGGTGTTCAATACCGCGATCGCGCTGGTGCTGATGGAGATGAATGCCTTCAGCGCGCTCGGCCACGTGCTGGGGCTGTACGCCCCGATCGCCATTGCCTGGATGATGGCGGTGGTGGCCGACCTGGTGGTCAACAAGCCGCTGGGCTCGAGCCCGCCGGGCATCGAGTTCACGCGCGCCCACCTGTACGACATCGATCCGGTGGGCGTGGGCGCGATGGGCATCGCGTCGGTGCCGTCCACCGTCGCCCACCTGGGCGCCTGCGGGCCGCTGGCGCAGGCCCTCTCGGCGGCCATCGCGCTGATCACCGCCTTCGTGGCGTCGCCGCTGATCGCCTGGGCGACCCGGGGCCGCTACGTACGACCTGGCACCGCGCATGGTGCCGATCGTGCCGGTGACCGCCGCGGCCGACGACGGCGCGTGCTGGCGCAGCAGTTTCGTTTCGACGCCATGAATCACCTTCTCGATCGCGAGCCCGATGAACCCCGACCTGCCTGACACCGACCTCCGCCTGCCCGCCAACGCCGACGTGGTGCTGGTCGTCGACGACGTGCCCGACAACATCGCGCTGCTGGTCGACGCGCTGGAGGAAGCCGGCTATGCCGTGCGGGTGGCCACCGGCGGCGAGGCGGCGCTGCAGCTGGCCGCGCGGGCGCAACCCGACATCGTGCTGCTGGACGCGGTGATGCCGGGGATGGACGGTTTCGAGGTGGCGCGCCGGCTCAAGGCCGACGAGGCCACCGCCGCCATCCCCATCGTCTTCATGACCGGCCTCACCGCGACCGAGCATGTGGTGGCGGCGTTTGCCGCCGGCGGCACCGACTACGTCACCAAGCCGATCAAGCCGCGCGAGGTGCTGGCGAGGGTGGCCACGCACCTGCAGGCCGCGCGCACGCAGCGCCAGGCGCGGCTGGCGCTCGACGCCTTCGGCCATGCCACCCTGGTGGTGCGCGAGCGCGACGGCCGCCGCATCTGGCAGACGGCGCTGGCGCGCAAGCTGCTCGGCGAGCATTTCGGCGGCGCCGAGACGGTGACACCGCCCGAGGTCATCGCCTGGGTGGCGCGCGAGAGCCTGCGCCGCCGCGCCGGCGCCGACCCGTTGAGCCTGACGGTGGCGCGCGGCGCGCGCCGCATCACCTTCACGCTGCACCCCATGCCCGAGGAGACGCTGGAGGACAGCGGCGACGGCGAATGGCTGATCGTCATGCGCGAGAGCGACGACGCCGCCGTCATCGCGGCGGTGGCGCTGGCCTGCACGCTCACCGCGCGCGAGGCCGAGGTGCTGTACTGGGTGGTCAAGGGCAGGACCAACCGCGACATCGGCGACATCCTGGGCACCAGCCCGCGCACCATCACCAAGCATCTGGAACATGTCTTCGAGAAGCTGGGCGTGGAAACACGCACCGCGGCGGCGGCGCTGGCGCTGTCGCGGGTGAAGGAGCTGGCGCGGCCCTGAGGCCGTTGCCGACCGCGGCCGACGCGGGCGCAGGCCGCTGGCGGGATGCCCGCAGCGGGTGGCACACTGCGCCATCCCCTGCACGCCAGTCGATCCGATGAACCCAGCCGTCCCGGTGCATCGAAGCCGCCGCCGCGCCGGCGCTGCCATCGCCGCGATGGCGCTGCTGGGCGCCGCGGCGCGCGCGGCCCCGGCACGCGCCCCGGTGGCGTCGCCGCATGCGATCGACATCCCGCGCTGGTTTACCGAGAGCTTCCTCGACTTCCCGGACGAGGTCGCCGAGGCGGCCCGCGCCGGCAAGCGCGTGCTCGTCTATTTCGGCCAGGACGGCTGCCCCTACTGCAAGGCGCTGATGCAGGCCAATTTCGGCACCAGCCCGGCGGCCCAGCGCATCACCGCCAAGACCCGGCAGCACTTCGTCGCCATCGCCATCAACCTGTGGGGCGACCGCGAGGTGCAATGGCTCGACGGCACCCGGGGCACCGAGAAGCAGCTGGCCGCGAAGCTGGCGGTGCAGTTCACGCCGACGCTGTTCTTCCTCGAGACCGACGGCCGCGTGGTGCTGAGGCTCGACGGCTACCAGCCGCCGGAGCGCTTCGGGCCCATCGTCGACTGGGTGGCCGACCGCCACGACCGGCGCGAATCGCTGGCCGAATACCTGGCGCGCCTGGACACCTCGACGCCGGCGACGCCTGCCCCGCGGGGCGACTACCTGATGCGCGACCCGTCCGCGCTGACGCGCCGGGCCGGCGGCAAGCCGCTGGCCGTGCTGTTCGAGTCCGACCGCTGCGCGCCCTGCGGCGAACTGCACGGCGACGCCTTCCGGCGCCCGACGCTGAAGCCGCTGCTGGCGCGCTTCGACATCGCACGGCTGGTGCCGGGCCGGCCGTCGCGGCTGACCGCCCCCGGCGGTGCAGTGGTCGATGCCCAGGCCTTCGCACGCGACCTGCGCATCACGCTGTACCCGACCGTCGTCTTCTTCGACCCCAGCGGGCGCGAAGTCTTCCGTTTCGACGGCTACATGCGCCCCTTCCACGTCGAGAGCGCCTTCGACTATGTGGCCAGCGGCGAATACCGGCGCGAGCCGCAGTTCCAGCGCTTCGTGCAGGCGCGGGCCGAGCGGCTGCGGGCCGCAGGCCGGCCGGTGGATCTCTGGAAATAGGCGCACGCCCGGGCCGGGCGGTCAAGGCCGGGCCACCTCACCCAGCCGGCGCAGCATCGGCGTCACCACCGGCACCGTCAGCATGGTGCTGGCCACCGCCATCAGCAGCAGCGCGGTGAAGGTGGCGCTGGTGATCACGCCCTTGTCGAGCAGGATATTGGCGAAGATGATCATGATCAGCGCCTTGGTCTGCAGCAGCCAGCCGATCAGCGAGGCCTCGCCGCGCGGCCAGCCCAGCAGCCGCCCGGCCAGGTGGGCGCCGGCCAGCTTGCCCACCACCGCCGCGGCCAGCAGCCAGGCGGCGGCCACGAAGACCGCCACGCCGCCCCTGTCCCACTGCGTGCGCAGCCCGGTGCTGAGGAAGAAGACCGGCATCATCACCAGCAGCACATGGTGGCGCAGCAGGTCCAGCTGCTCCTGCTCGAACCAGTCGGCGTCCATCACCGCGCCGGCCAGGAAGGCGCCCACCATGAAGTGCAGGCCGGCCCAGTCGGCGGCCAGCGCGCAGGCGGCCAGCCAGATCAGCGCCACGTACCAGCGGTCGGCCTCGGCAAGGCGGCGCATCAGCCGGCGGAAGGCCCAGCCGATGATCACGAAGGCGAGCAGGAAGCCGAGCTGCCGGCCGACGCGTGTCCAGTCCAGCAGGATCAGCGCCAGCACGCCCCAGATGGCGATGTCGTCGAGGCTGGCATAACGCAGGATGCGCTGGCCCAGCGGCTGGCGCAGGATGGCCAGCTTCTCCATCAGCAGGATCAGGATGGGCAGCGCCGTCACCGCGCAGGCCATGCCGACGCCCAGCACGAACTGCCAGCCTTGTGCGCTGGCACCGATCCAGCCCGGCGTGGCCAGCATCACCGCCGCGGCGATGCAGCCCAGCCCCAGCGGCATCACCAGCGCCAGGCCGGCGGTGACCGCGGTCTCGCCGCGGTGCCGCCAGGCCTGACGCAGATCGAGCTCGATGCCGGCGATGCACACGAACAGCATCACCGCCCACCAGGCCACGCCGTTGAGCGACTGCACCACCGCCGGCGTGAAGACGAATTCGTAATACGCCGGGAAGGCCGCGCCCAGCACCCCCGGGCCGAGCAGGATGCCGCCGATGATCTGCACCACCACCAGCGGCGCCACATAGTCGGTGCGCGCCAGCCGCCACACCAGCCAGGGGATGCTGAAGATGATCAGCATCGCGATCAGGTAGATCTCGGTCGTGGTCATGCGGCAGCGGGCGGCGCCTCGGGGGGCGCGGGTCGATCCTCGAGGCCGCGCAGTGTGCCAGCGTCGCGGCCGTCGCCCTTCAGGGCCGGCGCAGGCGGCGCAGCCAGAGCGCGAACAGGCCTTCGGCCAGCAGCGCCAGGAGTGCCGCGGGCAGGGCGCCGGCGAGCATCAGCGCGCGGTCGTTGATCGCCAGCCCGGTGACGATGCGCTCGCCGAAGCCGCCGGCACCGATGAAGGCGGCAATCGTCGCCGTGCCCACCGCCCAGCTGGTGGCCGTGCGCATGCCGGTCACGATCACCGGCAGCGCCAGCGGCAGCTCCACCAGCCACAGCTGCTGCCAGCGGCGCAGGCCGAGCGCGCGCGCCGCGTCCTTCAGCCCGGTGGGCACGCCGGCCAGCCCGGCGCCGGTGTTGTGCAGGATGGGCAGCAGCGCATAGAGCGTCAGCGCCAGCAGCGCCGGTGCGGTGCCGATGCGACCCAGCAGCCCGATGGCCACCGCCAGCAGCGCCAGCGCCGGCACCGTCTGCAGCACGCCGGCGGTGCCCAGCAGCAGCGCGCGTGCGCCGGCATGCGCCGAGGCCGCCACCGCCAGCGGCACGCCCAGCACGGTGGCCAGCGCCACTGCCGCCACCACCAGGCCGACATGCTGCAGCGCCAGCCGCGGCAGGTCGGGCCCCAGCAGGCGGTCGACAAAGCCCTGCCCCGCGGCCGCGGCGCCGGTGCCGGTGCCGCCACGGCGATATTCGCGCACGATGGCGTCGAAGCCCAGCTGGTCGATCTCGGCACGCGCATTCAGCCGCACCATCGTCGCTTCGTCGATCGTTCCGGCCAGCGCCTGCAGGGCGCGCCAGGCGGCCGGGTGGCGCTGCGGCAGGTCCAGCCGGTACAGCAGCACCGCGTCGTAGCGCGGAAAGTGCGCACGGTCGTCGACCAGCACGCGCAGCCGGCGGTGGCCGATCTGCGCATCGGTGGTGTAGATGTCGATGGCGTCGACCTGGCCGCCGGCCAGCGCGTCGTAGGCCAGGCCATGCTCCAGCCCCTGCGGGCGCTGCGGCAGCACATAGACGCGCGCCAGCCCGGGCCAGCCGTCGGCGCGGCCGATAAATTCGTGGCTCAGGCCCAGGCGCAGGTCCGGGTGGCGCGCCAGGTCCGACAGCGTTCGGATGCCCCGCTGCGTGGCCACCTCGTCGCGCATGGCCAGCGCATAACCGTTGTTGAAGCCCAGCGGCACGTCCACCCCCAGGCCCAGCGGCGCCAGCCGTTCGCGCAGCGCGGCCAGCGTGGTGGCCTGCGGGTCCTTCAGGATCTCCAGCGCGATGGTGCCGGTGTATTCGGGGTAGACGTCGATGGCGCCGCTGCGCAGCGCCTCGTAGGTGATGGCGGTATTGCCGAGCCCGGCCTTGAGCTCCACCGGGCCGTGGGGGCGCGCCGTCTGCGCCAGCAGTTCGGCCAGGATATAGGCCTCGGTGAAGCGCTTGGAGCCGATGCGCAGCGGATCGCCATCGGCACGTGCGGCAGCGCCGAGGGCCATGCACGCCAGCGCGGCGACCAGGCACAGCAGGCGCCGGCAGAGGATGCTCATGCGGCGAGCTTCCCCGAACGCGGGTCTGCGGTCAATCGGCTGCAGGACCTGCACCGGCTGCGCCATCTGTCGCATGGGCAGCGAACGGTGTGATCCCGCCAGCGTTCGATCGACCTGCCAGGAAACCCCCGCATGACATCCCGCCGCTTCACGCTCCAGCCGCTCGCCGCCGCCACACTGGCGGCCCTGGGCCTGGGCACCGCCCACGCCCAGGCCACCATCAAGGTCGGCGTGCTGCATGCGCTGCCGGGCACGATGGCCATCAGCGAGGCCGTGCGCAAGGACGTGGCGCCGATCGTTTGCCGCCGAGGGCAAGCAGACCGCCGTCGTCGGCACCCTCAACGACGCTTCGAACCTGCCCTTCCGCAAGGAACTGGGCAACCAGGGCCTGAAGGCGACCGACGTGCCGGTGGTGGCCTTCCGCGTGGGTGAGGAGGCGCTGCGCGGCGTCGATGCCAGGCCGCTGACCAACGACTCGATGGAGGCCGCCGACATCGGCATCATGTTGTGGCAGCAGGCGATCGGGGCCCAGCCGTGGAGCCCCTTCATCCCCGAGAACAAGGGCAAGAAGGACGAGCCGCGCTGGGTGGCGGCGAAGCAGTGAGCCCGGCGAGGCTGCCTGCACGATGAGCTGGCAGGCCAGCGACAGCGTGCGCGGGCTGCCGGCCAGCACCTGGGCCACGGCCATGATCTGCTCGGTCAGGCCGGGGTCGTCGGACGGGAAGGACTCGAAGCAGCGAATCCTGGCGTACACGCAGTCATGGCCAACGCCAAGCCAGCCACGATTCGCTTCAATCCCGATGAACAGCGCGACGCGCTCGATGGGGCCCCTCGGGTCTTCCCCCGTGCCGTCCCGCCACGAGCAGGGGCGCGACCCCTGCTCGCGCCCCTACCGATCGCGCTCCAGATCCCGGGCCGCCTTGACGATGGGCTTGGCCCAGGCCGGTGTGCGCTGCAGGTCCGCCAGGGTCAGCGAAAACTCCACCACGCCGCGTTGCAGGTGCAAGACGAGCCGAGGGTCCTTCACCGCCTGGCCGGTCCGGGCCTCGACGCTGTTGTCGAAGGCCCGCAGTTCGTGCAGGTGAGGCAGCCCTTCGATCAGATGCAGCGGCGCCTTGATCCAGCGCTCGCGGATCCTGGGTTCGGGGATGGCATGGCCGCCGGCCGCCACCCGCTTGGCCACGCGGGCGATGTGTTGCTCGGCAGACGACAGGCCGCAGAACCACACCAGCACATCGTGCGTGCTCGAAGCCGCTGCAATTCTCTGCGCCATCGTGGCGCCACCCAAGGTCGTCTCGAAGGCGTGGCTGTGGCCCGCAGCCACGGCCTGGTCGAGCAAGTCCAGGCCATGTTGCCAGGCCAGTGCATTGGCCCGGGCCAGGGGCAGGCCGACCTGCTCGATCAGCAGGCGTGAATAGGTGTCGGGGTTGAACCAGGTCAGCCCCAGGCGGCGCAGCATCACGTTGCCGCCGATGGAGCTCTTGCCCGCACCATTGACGCCGGCCAGCACGAGCAGCACGGGCCTCGACGCGTCGGCCCCCGCCCCCGCCCCCGCCCCCGCTCTCGCTTTCGCCCGGGCTGCCGCAGGCCCGGCGGGCGTTGGACGCGGCTGGTTCGCCGGCCGCCTGGCAGGGACTGCGGATCGCTTGCCGGCCATCGGGTGATGGGCTGATCGGCAGCTCAGTAACTGCGGCCCGCGATCACCTTGCCCTTCAGCACCAGTGGCGCGCCGAAGGCCCGCCGCAGCCGGCTGCCGGCGTCGGCCTGCTTCAGCACGGCCAAATCGGCATCAAAGGCCTGGCTCAGCGCCTGCAGCTTGCGCTCCTGGTCGCGCAGGGCGCTCTCGGCCAACTCGCTGAGCCGCCGGAATTCCTGCAGCGACAAGATCACCGCCTCGGGCTGGTCATGGTTGGTCATGAGCAGCGTGCCGGCCGCACCGACGCGCTTCATCACGCCCCGCCAACCTTCTCGTTTGACGTCCGAAACGGGTTTGCGCTGCAGGTGCTCGAGCCCGGTCTCGGCGGCATGCGAACCAGTGGCGGCCATGAGGGACTCCGCGGAAAGGTGAATGGCGCCCGAGCGTAGGCCCATTGAAACCCATAGGCAAATTGATCCAATTTGGCCTTATTGATCCCAGCGGGTCGACAGCCGCCCACGCTTTCGGGCAGCGCCGGCAGGGCGCAGGGTTCGGTGATGAAGGGCTGGCGTCTGGCCCTTCGCTGCCCCTGTCCTTGCGCTGACGCCCGAGTTCACCGGCCGCATCGCATCCAGCGACAGCGACGAGCGCATCGCCGCGCTGGCCGAGGCGGTGGCCGCGGCACGCTGATCGGGCCCATCGTCGGCGCCTTTTTCGTCAACGGCGCCAAGAGCTGGTTCACGGTCGCCTTCCCCGAGTTCTGGCTGTTCTTCCTGGGCGCGCTGTTCATCGCGGTGACGCTGTTCCTGCCGAACGGGGTCATCGGCTTGCTGCGCAAGCCGGGGTGCATCATCGGCCTGATCGAGCGCCGCCAGGGCGATCGGTCATGACGCCCGACCTGTTCGAGGACGGCGCCGAGCGGGTGGCCCGATTCAAGGCGAGGCCGGCCAACCCGCGCCGCGGATTCAGCGCATCACTGCTTGACGGCCTCGACCTGGACGATCACCCGGGTGTCGTCGGCCACGCCCATCTGCAGGCCCCAGTTGACGCCATGCAGGCTGCGCTTGACGGTGGCCTCGAAGTCGCCGCCGCAGACCTCGCGCTTGAGCATCGGGTGGTCGAAGCAGTTGTAGCGCACGGCCTTCAGCGTGAGGGGCGCGGTCTTGCCGCGCAGCGTCAGCTGGCCGCTCACTTCCTTGACCTTGTCACCGTCGAAGACGAACTGCTCGCCGACGAATCGGGCCGTCGGGTGGTTGGCGACGTCGAAGAAATCGGCCCCCTTGAGGTGGCCGTCGAAGGGTGCGACGCCGGTGCTGATGCCAGTCATGTCGAGGGTCAGGTCGACCTTGCCGGTCTTGGCGACCTTGTCGATGACCACGGTGCCGCTGTTCTTGCCGAAGCGGCCCCGGTTGGTGGAGGTGCCGAAATGCAGCGCCTCGAAGGTGGCGAAGGTGTGCGTCGGGTCGATGGCATAGGTGGCCGGCGCGGCCTGGGCCAGCGTGGCGGTGGCGGCGAGGGCGGCGAGGGCGATCAGCTTGTGCATGATGTCTTTCGGGACGGGTTGAGGGATGGAGGGATCTGCGGGGAAGGGGGGCATCAGAGCGGCCCGAGGCCGGTCAGCGCGAGCTTGAAGCGCACCTGCACGTCGTCGGCGACCATCGAGGTGTCGGCCCACTCGCCTTCGCCGACCTTGAAGGCCAGGCGCTTGATCGTGAAGCTGCCGCTGGCGGTGCTGCCGGCGCCCGACTGCGTGACCTGCACGGGCACGACCACGGGCTGCGTGGCGCCCTTGATCGTCAGCTGGCCGGCCACCTCGAAGCGGCCGCCACCCAGCGCCTTGATGGCGCTCGACTGGAAGCTGGCCTGCGGAAATCTGGCCACGTTCAGCCACACCGGCTTGGGCACCTCGGCATCGGTCTCGGCGGCACCGAAGCGCGCGCTGCCGGTGTCGATGGTGAAGGCCACGCGGCCGCTTTCGGGCTTCTTCGGGTCGAGCGCGATCTGCGCGCTGAATTTGCCGAACTTGCCTTCCACCGGCACGCCCATCTGGCGCGTGACGAAGGCGATCTCGCTGCCGGCGGCCTGCAGCCGTGCGGCGGCCGGTGCCGCAGCAGGGGCCGCCGGCTTGGGCTGCGCCATCACGGGCAGCGTCAGCGCCGACAGCAGGGCCACGGCCACGGTGAGGGTAAAACGGGTGCATGCACTCATGGTGGATTCCGATCGACAGGTTGTCAGGCGCGGGCGGGCCACATGCGGCGCAGCAGGCCGTCGCGGTCGACCCACTGGTGCTTGAGGGCGCCGCCGACATGGACGAGCACGATCGCGGCCATCGTGTAGGCCAGGATCCTGTGCAGCGGCTTGATGGCCTCGGCCAGCTCGCGGTTGGGGGCAATCAGATCGGGCAGCGGCAGCACGCCGAACCAGACGACGGGAAAGCCCGCCGCCGAGCTGTAGGCCCAGCCGGCCAGCGGCACGGCGAAGAACAGGACATACAGCGCGACATGCGCCGCGTGCGCGGCACGTGCCTGCCAGGCCGGCATCGGCACGTCGGCCGGCGGCCGGTGCGTCAGGCGCCAGGCCAGGCGCAGGAACGACAACGCCAGCACCGTCACGCCGGCCCATTTGTGCCAGTTGTAGAGCTTCAGCCGCGTCGGCGACATCGACAGCCCGGTCATGTAGAGCCCCATGCCGAAGAGGCCGAACAGGGCCAGCGCCAGCAGCCAGTGCAGCGCGATGGCGGGGCCGGTGTAGCGGGGCGTCGAAGGCATGTGGGGAGTCTGCCGGCTGGACGGGCCGCGGCCATTCAGTGCCGTTGATGCGGATCTTCAGCCGATTCGAAGGCTGCGCGCCAAATCCCCAGGGCGCAGCGGGCCGATCAGTCGGTCTCGGGGGTGCCTTCCACCGGCAGCCGCTCGGCCGTCCAGCGCAGCATGCCGCCGGCCAGATTGGCGACGTCGGCAAAGCCCGCCTTGTGCAGCTGCAGCGCCGCCTGCGCCGAGCGGGCGCCCGAGCGGCAGACCGTCACCACCGGCTGGTCGCGGCGCAGTTCGCCTTCGCGCGCCAGCAGGCCGCCCAGCGGCAGCAGCCGCGCGCCGGGGATGTGGCCCAGCGGGCCGGCGTATTCGGCCGCCTCGCGCACGTCGACCACCTGCACGCGGCCGAGCAGTTCCTGCAGCGCCACGGGTTCGATCTCCCACAGCCCCGCGAAGGCCCAGGTCAGCGGTGCCCAGCCGGGCTCGTCCGGCGCCTGCAGGTCGCCCTCGGGGTGGCCGACGCGCAGGTTGGCGGGCACGGCGCGCGCCATCTGCCGGGGGTGCGGCAGGCCGAGGTTGTTCATGTAGCCGACGAAGTCGTCCAGGCTGCTCTGGCCGCCGAAGCGCGGGTTCCAGCGCCGCTCCTCGCGCACGCTGGTGCTGGTGATGCCGCGGTAGTCGTGGCCGGGGTAGAGCAGGCAGTCGTCGGGCAGGCTCAGCAACTGCTCGTGCACGCTGCGGTACAGGCGCTCCGGGCTGCCCTGCTGGAAGTCGGTGCGGCCGCAGCCGCGGATCAGCAGCGCATCGCCGGTGAAGGCCAGCGAGCGGTCGTCGAGCACGAAGCTCAGGCAGCCGTCGGTATGGCCCGGCGTGGCGCGCACCGTCAGATGACGGTTGCCGAAGTCGACACGGTCGCCATGCGCCAGCAGCCGGTCGGCACCCTGCGCACCGCCGGCCGCGGCGACGAGGATGCGGCTGCCGCTGCGCTGCTGCAGCAGCCAGGCGCCGGTCACGTGGTCGGCATGGACATGCGTTTCCAGCGTGGCCAGCAGCTTCAGGTCCAGTTCGCGCAGCAGCGCCAGGTCGCGCCGCGCCTGCTCGAAGACGGGGTCGATGAGCAGCGCCTGGCCGCTGGCGGGGTCGGCCAGCAGGTAGGTGTAGGTGGACGAGACGGGGTCGAACAGCTGGCGAAAGATCACGGCGGGCCTCCGAAGCCGGGAGTGTGCGTCACTACACTTTGGCGCATGTCGAACAACCCCACCCTGATCGCCCTCGACTGGGGCACGTCCAACCTGCGCGCCAGCCTGCTGGGGCCGGGCGGCGCGGTGCTCGACCGCCGCAGCGCCGCCGGCGGCGTGATGGCGGTGCCCGAGCACCGCTTCGAGGCCGCGCTGCGCAGCCTGTGCGGCGACTGGATCGACGCCCATCGCGGCCCGCTGCTGGCCAGCGGCATGATCGGCAGCCGCCAGGGCTGGGTCGAGGCGCCCTACCTGCCTTGCCCGGCCACGCGGGATGCCGCCGCCGCGCGGCTGGTGGCGGTGCCGCTGGCGGGCGGTGCCACGCTGCACATCGTGCCGGGGCTGGTGTGCACCGGCGCCGACGGCCAGGCCGACGTGATGCGCGGCGAGGAGACGCAGCTCTGGGGCGCCGGCCTGGCCGACGGCGAGGTCTGCGTGCTGCCCGGCACCCACAGCAAATGGGCGTGGACGGGCGTGGGCGGCGCGGTCGAGCGCTTCCAGACCTACATGACGGGCGAGCTCCATGCCGTGCTGGTGCAGCACTCGATCCTCGGCCGGCTGATGCAGCCTGGCGCAGCCCGGCCCGCGGCCTTTGCCGATGGCGCGCGTCTGGGCCTGGCCGAGCATGCCCACCTCACGCACCTGATCTTCGCCGCGCGCACCGCCGGCCTGATGGCCACGCGCGGCGCCGACGAACTGCCCGACTTCCTGTCGGGGCTGCTGATCGGCGCCGAGGTCGGCAGCGCGCGCCAGCGCGGCGCGCCGGCGGCGGTCACGCTGCTGGGCGAGGCCGCCTTGTGCGACCGTTATGCGGTGGCGCTGCAGCTGGCCGGCATGACCGCGCGCGCCGCGCCGGCCGATGCCACTACGCGCGGGCAGTGGCGGGTGGCGGTGGCCGCCGGCCTGGTGAAGGAGACGGCATGAAACGGGCCATGAGCGGTACGGCTTTGCCGGACGCGAATTCCCGCTTGGCGGGATCGCGCGCAGCGCGCAGGGTGCAGCAGTGAACGGCGTCATCGCCATCCTGCGCGGCGTCACGCCGGCCGAGGTGCTGGATGTGGCCGAAGCACTGCTGCGCGGCGGTGTGCGCGTGATCGAGGTGCCGCTGAATTCGCCCGCGCCGCTGGCCAGCATCGAGCGGCTGGTGCAGGCCTTGCACGGACGTGCCGTCATCGGTGCCGGCACGGTGCTGACGCCGGCCGACGCCGACCGCGTGGCCGACGCCGGCGCGCAGCTGGTGCTGGCGCCGAATGTCGACATCGCGGTGGTGCGGCAGGCCAGGGCGCGCGGCCTGATCGCCATGCCCGGCGTGGCCACGCCCAGCGAGGGCTTCGCGGCGCTGGCCGCCGGGGCCGATGCGCTGAAGCTGTTTCCGGCCGAGATGCTGGGCCCGACGGTGCTCAAGGCCTGGCGGGCGGTCTTCCCGCCCGGCACGGCGATGTGGCCGGTGGGCGGTGTGGGCCTGCACAACCTCGCGGCCTTCAAGGCCGCGGGCGCGGCCGGTGCCGGCATCGGCTCGTCGCTGTACAGCCCGGGTGTGGCGCTGGATGAACTCGAGCGCCGCGCGCGTGCGCTGGTGCAGGCCTGGGACGACGCCTGATCGACGCCGCAGCGCCCATCAGCTCGACGCAACGATGAGGTCGCGCAGGTGGATGAGCCCGCGCTGCGGCAGCCGCGAGCGCGGCGCCCAGGGCGGCTGCAGGCACACCGCGCGGCGGCCGGCGGCATGCGCCAGCACGAGGTCGGTGGACTCGAGACCGGCGACCCAGGCCACGCGGTCGATGGCGTCGAGCAGGCTGGGCGCCACATCGATGCGGATGTCGTGCTGGCCGCGATGGGCCGCCATCCAGGCGTTCCAGCGGCCGGGCGGATCGCTGTCGTGCGGGCGCAGCCGCAACTGCAGCGGGTCGTGCAGGCCCAGCCGGCGGGCATGGGTGAGCAGAAAATTCAGCGCCTGCTCCTCACCCGGCAAGGTGCCGCCCCAGCCGGTGCCCACCGGTTCGGGCAACAGCAGCAGCGCGGGGTGGCGCTGCGGATCGGGGCAGGGTGCCAGGCGCGAGACCTGCTCGTGCAGGTGCAGGTTGGGCTGCAGGCGCACCGGCAGTCCGGGGAAGGTGGTGCGCGCCAGCGCATGGGCTTCGGCGTCGCAGACCCAGATCTCGTCGGGCAGGCGACGCACGCCGTCGCGCTGCAAGCGTGCGGCATAGCCGATCCAGTGGTCGAGCACGGCGACCGAGTGCAGGCCCAGCGCGGCGGCGGCCAGCCGTGCGCGGTGCTCCAGGTCTGATCGCCAGCTGCTGCCGCTGAGCAGCATCGCCGCGCCGTCGAGGGCGGCGTCGATATCGGCGACCAGGCCCTTGCTTCCGTGGCGCTGCTGCCAGCGCGCCAGTGCCGGGCCCTGCAGGTGGGCGCGCACGACCAGCCGGTCGAGTTCGAGCCAGGGCAGCAGCAGCTCCAGCGGCCCGGCGTCGTGGCAGACCAGCGCCAGCGGCGACGCCAGCGTGGCGTTCACGCGCGCAGGGGCCGCGCACCGTCAAACGGCGGGGAAGAAGGCGCGGCGGGTGGGGTGGGCATGGCGGCGGGCGGGCGGCGCAGCCAGCCGCGCAGGGCCCGAGCCTGCATCCTGCGCCAGAACCGGCCGCGGCCAGTGTCCGAACAGCCGGGTCTTCTACCGACAGTTGTGGATGGCGGGCCGGGCCGTGCAGCTTCTCAGTCCAGCGCGGGATCGAACTGCGACTCCATCTCGCGCCGCAGCACGTAGGCGCGTGTCGTCGTGTCCATCGCCACGTCGGCCCAGCACAGGCTCTGGCCCTTCTTCACCGGCCGCACGACCTTGACGTCGTGCGCCAGGCCCAGCGGCAGGCCGCCGGCCGCCAGCGACGCCCTGGCCGGCGTCAGCTTGCCCCACACGGTATAGCCGCCTTCGCCGTCGAGCATGTCGCCGGGCTGCAGGTCACGCTTGGCGGTGGCCACGACGTCGGCATGCCAGCCCTGCGCGACGCCGGTGGGTTCGCGGCGCAGGGCCAGGCTGGCCACCGACCAGCCGACCTCCAGCCCGATCAGGTGCCAGCGCTTGTAGAGCGTGAAATAGCGGCCCGACGGGTCGGTGTGCGCGTTGTATTCCTCGAAGCAGTGGCGGATGTAGTCGGTCTCGCCCTCGACCGTGACCCACACGCCCATGCGGATGTCGTACGGGATCGTGCGGCCATCGCTTTCCAGCGACGAGATCACCTCGACCATGCCCTTCTTCTCGAGCACGCCGCCTTCGCCCTTCGGCCGCGTCACGAAGGGGATATCGGCGATGCTGGCCGGCGGGTAGAGCAGGCCGGTCGACGGCACCGCCAGCCCGGTGGCATTGGCCACCGCGGTGCATTCGATCGAGGGCTTGGAGCCGTCGAGGAAGCTGTTGAACATCTTCGGGTTGAGGCCGCCGCGCACGGCCTGTTCGGGCGTCAGGCCGTAATTCGCCCACACCGTCTCGGGCGTGCTTTCGCAGAAATGCGGCAGCCACTTGTGGCCGCGGCCGGCGGCCACCACCGGGAAGCCGCAGGTGCGCGCCCAGTCGACCAGGTCGCAGATCAGCGCCGGCTGGTCGCCGAAGGCCAGGCTGTAGAGCACGCCGGCCTGCGCCGCGCGCCGGGCCAGCAGCGGGCCGCAGAAGGCATCGGCCTCGACCGTCACGTTGACCACATGCTTGCCCTGCGCAAAGGCCTCCAGGCAATGGTCGACGGCGGCGATGGGGTGGCCGGTGCACTCGACGACGATGTCGATCGCCGGGTGGCTGACGAGGGCGCGCCAGTCGTCGCCGACATGCGTGCTGCCGTCGCGCAGCGCGGCATCCAGGCTGGCGGCCTGCATCCGCTGCACGCCCCAGCCCACGCGCGCCAGGTTGCGGCAGGCGGCCTCGGGCGAGAGGTCGGCAATGCCGACCAGGTGCACGCCGGGCGTGCGCGGCACCTGCGACAGGTACATCGACCCGAATTTGCCGGCGCCGATGAGGGCGACGCGGATGGGGCGCCCCTGGTCGGCGCGTTGTTGCAGTTGGCGGTGCAGGCTCATGAGGGTGGGTGGTGTCGCGGCCAGGCCGTGGCCGGACGGTGATTCGTCGGCTCGAGTCGGGTCAATACTGGCGATCGGGTACGCACACCAACAGCCCCTGCAGCCCGGCGTGAAGGCGGATCTGGCACGACAACCGGCTTTCGGGCCGCCGCTCGGCGGCGGTGTGTTCGAGCATGTCGCGCTCGTTGGCGTCGGGCGGCGGCAGGCGGCCGGCCCAGGCGGGGTCGACCCAGACGTGGCAGGTGGCGCAGATGCCCGAGCCGCCGCATTCGGCGACGATGCCGTCGATGCCGTGGCCGGTGGCGGCCTGCATCAGGCTGACGCCGTCGGGCGCCTCGAAGCCTTCTTCGCGGCCGTCGGGGTGGATGAAGCGGATGTCGGGCATGGGCGGGGGCGGAGCCAGGCGCTGGGAAGCCGGCATTGTCCTCGCAGCCGCAGGCGCAACCGCAACCACTGCCGTGCGCCAGGCCTGGCGCCCCTTGGCCCGTCAGGCCGGCAGGGCGTCGGCCCGACGGCTGCGGTGGTGCAGACGCAGCACCGTCCAGCCCTTGCGCATCGCGGTGGCGGCCAGGCGCATGTCGGGGTCGACCACCGTGGGCCGGCCGACCATGCTCAGCAGCGCCAGGTCGTTGATGGAGTCGCTGTAGAAGCTGGCGCGCCGCAGCACGCTGTCGGGCTCGCCGCGCTGCGCCAGCCAGGCGCGCAGACGCTCGACCTTGCCGCTGCGCATATTGGGGCTGCCCTTGATCCGGCCGCTGCACACGCCGTCGGCCCAGACGAGTTCGGTGCACAGGTAGGCATCGACGCCGAGGTCGGCGGCAGTCAGTTCGCTGACGACGCGGCTGGTGGCCGTGGTCAGCAGCAGGGTGTCGCCGTCCTGGCGGTGGCGCTGCAGCAGGTCGCGTGCGGCCTGCGGCACCCGCGGGCGGATGACCTCGGCCAGGAAGCGTTCGCGCAGCGGCTGCAGGCTGGCGGCGCTGCGGCCGGCCAGCAGCGCGGCCTGGGCCAGGCAATAGTCCTCGGGCACCACGGTGCCGGCGGCATAACGCCGGGCCACGGTGGCGCAGCGCTCGGCCTGCTCGGTGGCGATCTCGCCGAGGTCGGCCAGAAACCGGCACCACAGCGTGTCGCTGTCGCCCGGCAGCAGGGTGCCGTCGAGATCGAAGATCGCGAGTTGCAGGGTCATGTGAGCGCAGCTTATGCACGCTTTCGGTCGCGGCCGCGCGAGCTTCATCATCGGGTCAAGACCCTCCGACACACGCGAGCGGCGGATGTGGCGACTAACGCACAGTCCGTGCGCGCTGCGCCAGGGCCAGCACGGTGTCGGGCAGCGAACGCGACAGTGCGTCGCGGTGCGCGGGGTCGGCCAGGCGTTCGGCATCGGCGGGCTCGAGCTGGCCGTCGTCGCCGCCCAGCAGGCCGACGGGCAACAGCAGCGGGCCGAGGATGGGGTCGTCGAAGAGTGCGCCCCAGCCTTCGGGGTCGAGCGTGGTGGCCTGCAGGAAGCCGATGCACCAGTCCTCGGCGTCGGCCAGTTCATCGCCGTCGTCGGTCTCGGCGACGCTGAAGACCGGCTCCCAGCGGTCGGGGGCGTGGTGGATCTGGCGGTCGAGCGCATGCAGGTGGCGCAGCAGCAGCACGATGACGCGCTTCTTCTGCTTGCCGCTGGCAAAGGGGAAGTCGGCTGCATCGCCGTCGCCGTCGCCGCCCCAGATGGCGGGCAGCCAGTCGGCGCCGGCCAGCGTGGCCACCGGCTTCGGCGCCAGCAGCAGCGCGGTGAGGTAGCCGTCGAGCTGCTCGATATTCATCGCCTGCCCGACCGGCAGGCCGGTCAGCAGCTCGTCGAGCGCGCCCAGTTCCTCGTCGGTGAGCGGCGGGCTTTCGAGCGTGGGTTTGTAGTCGGGGTATTGCACGGGGGGATTGTCGCGGCGGGTTCGGGTGCAGGGGATTCAGGCGCCGGGATTCAGGTGCCGGGATTCAGGCGCCGCCCGGGGCCAGCGGCTCCAGGCCGCACCAGCGCGCCATGTACAGCGCCAGCACCGCGGTGACCTGCTGCATCGAATCGATCGACACCCACTCGTCGACGCCGTGGATGTTGGCGCCGCGCGGCCCGTAGCAGGTGGACGGGATCTGGCCGTAGAGGTGGAAGAAGCGCACGTCGGTGGTGGCGGTGGCGGCGCGCGTGGCCGCCGGGGCGGCCGGTGATGTCGTGGTGCGCCTGCATCAGCGCCTGCAGCGCCGGCTGCTGCAGGTCGACCACCAGGCCCTCGGCCTGGAAGCCGTGGTAGCTGAGCTCGACCTTCACGCTGGCCTGTGCCGGATGCGCGGCATGCGCCTCGCGGATCAGCGCTTCGACCTCGGCGCGCACCTGCGCCGGCGTCACGCCCGGGTAGAAACCCAGCCGCAGGTCGACGCGGCAATGGGTGGACACCGAGCTGCTCCACTCGCCGCCCTCGATGCGCCCGAGGTTGAAATTGATCGGGTGGTCATGGTGGCAGTACATCGGGTGGCGGTGCTGCGGCTGGTTCCACTTCGCCTCCAGCTGGCGCAGCTCGGCCACCAGGTGCTGCGCGAATTCGATCGCGCCGATGCCGGTCTGCGCCACCGCGGCGTGCACCGGCACGCCGTAGACGTCGAGCGTCAGCCACATCACGCCCAGCTGCGCGCTCAGCAGCTCGTCGAAGGGCTCGGGGATGATGGCGGCGTCGGCCGTATGCCCCGCCAGCAGGCAGGCCAGGGCGCCGTTGCCGGTGCATTCCTCCTCGATCACGCTCTGCAGCGTGACGCGCGCCGCCGGCTGCCAGCCCAGGCGCTGCAGGGCCTGGAAGGCCATCGTGTAGGCCACGATGCCGGCCTTCATGTCGTTGGCGCCGCGGCCGTGCAGCCGGTCGCCGGCTATCCAGGGCTCGAAGGGCGGGCGCGTCCACAGCCGCTCGGCCCCCACCGGCACGACGTCGATGTGGCCGTTGAGGATCAGCGAGCGCCCGCGCACCTGGCGCGGCTCGTGCACGCCGATGACGTTGACACGCCCGTCGTAGGAGACGATGGACGGCGAATAGCCCGGGTGGCCCTGGAGCGCCGCCTCGTCGATGACGAGTTCGCTGACCGCCAGGCCCAGGCCCTCGAAGCGGCGCTTCATCAGCGCCTGCGCCGACTGCTCCTGCCCCAGCAGCGAGGGCTCGGCGACGAGCAGCTGCAGGAAGCGCACCGCTTCGTCGCGCTGGGCGGCCACGGCGGAAAGGATCTCGCCCTCGGTCAGCGGGCACAGGGTGGCGGTGTCCATCGGCATCCTTTGGCAGCAGGCCCCGGCCCGCGATCGCCTCGATGCTATCCGCGTCGAACCGCGGACCCGGTTGCCGGGCCGGGCCGGCGCCGGCGGCGCGCCCACAGCTTGCGCGCTTCCTCCACCCACAGCACCCCGCTGGCCGCCGCCAGCAGCGGCAGCAGGATGTCGACCGGCAGCGGCACGGTGTGGAACATCGCATTGAGCAGCGGCAGGTAGAGCACGGCGAGCTGCAGCACCACGCTGGCGGCCAGCCCCAGCAGCAGCCAGCGGTTGCGCAGCAGGCCGCCGCGCAGCGCCGACATCGTGGCCGACTGGCAGTTGAGCAGGTTGAACCACTGGCACATGGCCAGCACGGTGAAGGTCTCGGTGCGCAACTGCTCCAGCGGCACGCCCTGGCCCGAGCGCCAGACAAACCAGCCGAAGGTGGCCGCCACCGCGGTGCCGGCCATCAGCAGCACGCGCTGCAGCATGCCGCGGTCGATCAGCGGGTCGGCGCGCGGCGTCGGCGGGCGGCGCATCTCGTCGCCGTCGGGCGGGTCGAGCACCAGATTGACCGTCAGCGTGCCCTCGGTGACGATGTTGATCCACAGGATCTGCACCGCCGCCAGCGGCAGCGGCAGGCCCGCCAGCAGCGCCAGCAGCAGCACCAGCACCTCGTCGACCGAGGTCGCGAACAGGTACAGGATCACCTTCTTCAGGTTGCCGTAGACGACGCGGCCCTGCTCGATGGCGGCCACGATGGTGGCGAAGTTGTCGTCGCTGATGACGATGCGCGCCGCGCTCTTGGCCACCTCGGTGCCGGTGATGCCCATGGCCACGCCGACATCGGCCTGCGCCAGCGCCGGCGCGTCGTTGACGCCGTCGCCCGTCATCGCCACCACCTCGCCGCGCGCCTGCAGCGCGCGCACGATGCGCAGCTTCTGCGCCGGCTGCACGCGCGAGAAGACGGCGATGGCCGGCAGCGCATCGTGCAGTTCCCGCTCACCCATGCGCTCGAGTTCGGTGCCGTCGACGGCGCGCCAGGCGCCGCCACCTTCTTTCGCAAGCTCGCCCTCGCCCGCGATGCCCAGCGCCCGCGCGATCGCCAGCCCGGTGAGCTTGTGGTCGCCGGTCAGCATCACCGTGCGCACGCCGGCGGCGCGGCAGGCAGCGATGGCCTGGCGCACCTCGTCGCGCGGCGGGTCGATCTGGCCCACCAGGCCCAGCAGCGCGGCGCGGCCGGCCAGGGCGTCGAAGCCGCCGTCCAGCGTTTCGTCGTCGATGCGCGCAAAGGCCAGCACGCGCAGCGCGCGCGTGGCCATGGCCTCGGCCACGTGGCGTGCGGCTGCCACGTGGTGCACCGGTGTAGGGCCGCTGCACAGGCGCAGCACGGCTTCGGGCGATCCCTTGACAAAGACCGTGCGCGGCGCCTGCGGCAGCCGGTGGCGGGTGGCCATCAGCTGCACATCGGCGTCGAAAGGCAGCTCGGCCTCGCGCGGGGCGGCGGCGTCCAGCGCGGCCAGGTCGATGCCGGCCTTGGCTGCCAGCACGCGCAGCGCGGCCTCGGTCGGGTCGCCCTGCACGGCCCAGTCGCCGCCGTCGTCGATCGGCGGCTGCAGCAGCGCGTCGTTGCACAGCGCCGCGGCGTGCAGCAGCGGCTGCAGCGCGGGGTCGGCGGACGGCAGCGGCTGGCCGTCCTGGCTGAAGCTGCCGTGCAGCGCGTAGCCGCTGCCGCTGACCTCGACGTGGCGCCCCCGGCCCTGGTCGGTGGGCAGCCACAGCGCCACCGCCGTCATCTGGTTGCGCGTCAGCGTGCCGGTCTTGTCGCTGCAGATGACGGTGGTCGATCCCAGCGTCTCCACCGCCGACAGCCGCCGGATGATGGCGCCGCGCGCGGCCATGCGCTGCATGCCCACCGCCAGCGCGATCGTCATCGCCACCGGCAGCCCTTCGGGCACCATCGACACCATCTGGCTGATGGCCACCATCAGCACCTCGGCGAGCGGCAGCCGCCGCCACAGGCCGAGCAGCACGACGATCACGAAGAGGCCGATGCCGGCCGCCACCAGCCGCTGCCCGAAGCGGTGGATGCGCTGCTCCAGCGGCGTGCGCGGCTCGACGGCCGACTGCGTCAGGCCGGCGATGCGGCCCACCTCGGTGCGCGCGCCGGTGGCCACCACCACGGCCAGCGCGCGGCCGGTGGTGACATGGGTGCCGGCGTAGACCATGCAGCGACGGTCGGCCAGCGAGGTGGCCGGCGGCAGCGGCGCCAGCGCCTTGGCCACCGGCACCGATTCGCCGGTCAGCGCCGCCTCGGCCACGTGCAGCTGCGCGGCCTCGGCCAGGCGCGCGTCGGCGGCCACCTGGTCGCCGGCGGCCAGCAGCAGCAGGTCGCCGGGCACCAGTTCGCGCGCAGGCAGCACCTGCTCGCGGCCGTCGCGCCGCACGCGCACCTGCAGCGCGGCCAGCCGGCGCAGCGCGGCCATCGAGCGTTCGGCGCGGCCTTCCTGCACCAGGCCGATGACGGCGTTGACCACCACCACCACCAGGATCACCGCGGCGTCACCCAGGTGGCCCAGCGCCACCGCCAGCACCGCGGCGACGACGAGGATGGCCACCAGCGGGCTCTGGAAGTGCCGCGCCAGCCGCCGCCACCCGGGCGTGGGCGCCGGCTCGGGCAGCGCGTTGGGCCCATGTTCGGCCCGTCGCTGCTGCACGGTGGCGGCGTCGAGCCCGCGCGCGGCGTCGCTGCCCAGCTGGGCCAGTGCCTCGTCGGCCGCCAGCGTGTGCCAGTCGACGAGGCGACCGGCCGGGTTGTCGTTCATCCGGTGCCCCTCATCCGCGCCTTCAGGAAGCCGCTGGCACCGTAGCGCGTGACGCGCTCGTAGAAGCGCTGCTCCAGCCGCTGCACCATGGCGCCATAGGCATCGCGCAGTTCGGGTCGGATGCTGAAGTGGTCGACATTGACGACCACGTGCACCCGGTGGCCGAGCGGCTGCAGGCGGGCGGTGACGGTCTGCTCGATCTCGTCGATGTCGGCGGCGTCGTCGACACGCAGGCCCTCGAAGTCGATGAACAGCAGCCGGCCCTGCGGCCGGTAGCCGATGCGCTCGGCCAGCGGCACCGTCAGCAGCCGCTCGCGCAGGCCCAGCGGTGCGTCGGTGAAGAGGCGCGGGTCCATGGTCTGCAACCGCGGGCTGATGACGGGCCTGAAGTCCATCTGCGCCAGGATGTCGCGCTCGAGGTCGACGCCGGGCGCGATCTCGATCAGCTCCAGCCCCGCCCCGGCGAGCCGGAAGACCGCGCGCTCGGTCACGTAGAGCACACGCTGGCCCTTGGCGCGTGCCACCGTGCCGCTGAAGCTGCGCTGCTCGACCGCGCGCACGAATTTGCGCGTGTGGCCCTCGGTCTGGATGTGCAGCCGGCCATCGGCCACCTGCAGCTGCAGGTCGCCGGCGGTGAAGGTGCCGACGAAGACCACCGCCTGGGCCGCCTGGCTGATGTTGATGAAGCCGCCGGCGCCCGCCAGCCGCGGGCCGAAGCGGCTGACGTTGAGGTGCCCTTCGGCATCGGCCTGCGCCAGCCCCAGCACCGCCAGGTCGAGCCCGCCGCCGTCGTAGAAGTCGAACTGGCTGGGCTGGTCGATGATGGCCTGCGCATTGACCGCGGCGCCGAAATTGAGGCCGCTGGCCGGGATGCCGCCGATCACGCCCGGCTCGGCGGTCAGCGTCACCAGGTCGATGATGCCTCTCCTCGGCGGCGACCTCGGCCACGCCCTCGGGCATGCCGATGCCGAGGTTGACGACGGCGTTGCGGCGCAATTCGAGCGCGGCGCGGCGCGCGATCACCTTGCGTGCCGACAGCGGCATCGGTGCCAGCGTGTGCACCGGCACGCGGATCTCGCCGGCATAGGCCGCGCTGTAGGGCGTGGCGAAGGTCTGCGGGTGGTGCTCGGGCCGTTCGGCCACCACCACGCAGCTGACCAGCACGCCGGGGATCTTGACCTGCCGCGGATTCAGGCTGCCGCGCTCGGCGATGCGCTCGACCTGCGCGATGACGATGCCGCCGCTGTTGTGCGCCGCCATCGCGATCGCCAGCGCCTCCAGCGTCAGCGCCTCGCGCTCCATCGTCAGGTTGCCGTCGGGGTCGGCGGTGGTGGCGCGGATGATGCCGACGTGGATCGGGAAGGCCTTGTAGAAGAGGTAGTCCTCGCCGTCGATGGGCAGCAGGCGCACCAGGTCCTCGGTGGTGCGCGCGTTGATCCTGCCGCCGCCCAGTCGCGGGTCGACGAAGGTGCCCAGGCCCACGCGCGTGAGCGTGCCCGGCTTGCCGGCGGCGATGTCGCGGAACAGGTGCGAGATCACGCCCTGCGGCAGGTTCCAGGCCTCGATCTGGTTGCCCACCGCCAGCGCCTGCAGCTTCGGAACCAGCCCCAGTGGCCACCGATGACGCGCCGCACCAGCCCGACATGGCCCCAGTGGTTGAGCCCGCGCTCGTGGCCGTCGCCCTGGCCGGCGGCATAGACCAGCGTCAGGTCGCGCGGTGAGCCGTGGCCGCCCTCGGCCTGCGACGCCAGGAAGCGCTGCTCCAGTGCCACTGCGATGCCTTCGGCAAAGCCGATGCCGACGAAGCCGCCGGTGGCCACGGTGTCACCGTCGTGGATCAGGCGCACCGCCTCGGCGGCGCTGGTGATCTTGTCGCGGCGCGTGCCGGTGTCGGTGCCGTGCTGGGGGTCGAGGTGCATGGGCGGATCTCCTGCACCGGGATCGTCGCATGGGAGGATGCCACTGCTCGGTTCGGGTGGCGGCTTGCGGCGCTTTGCCGTCTTTCGCTGGTGCGTCACTTCACCTCGGGCTCGACTGCTTATGCCCCCGGCGGGGGTTTCGGCCCCGCGGCCGACTCCCTTTCTTTGCTGGTGCAAAGAAAGGAAGCAAAGAAAGCACCTCGAATGCAACACCCCCGGCTCGTCGGCGGTGATCGATCGCCGCGCTGCGCTGCGCGCCGGCCGCTGTGGTGACTCGAGTTCTCGCAAAGGATTGCTCGACAGTCCACGACCTTTCACCGACACGGGAACGCGGCCCGCATCACGCTGGACCACCAGCGCATCGGCATGCCAGGCGCGCCTGCGCATGCGGTGCGGCCGGTGGTCCAGCGTGACGCCGGGCGCGTTCCTGTGTCGGTGAAAGGTCGTGGACTGTCGAGCGAGGCTTCGCGAGAACTGTCACCACAGCCGGCCGGAGCGCAGCGCAGCGCGGCGATCGATCACCGCCGACGAGCCGGGGGTGTTGCATTCGAGGTGCTTTCTTTGCTTCCTTTCTTTGCACCCGCAAAGAAAGTAGGTCGGCCGCCGGGCCGAAACCCCGGCCGGGGGCATAAGCAGGCAGAACCCAAGCTCCGGTCGAGCCAGCGACCAGCGACCAGCGACCGCACCACGCCGCAAGCCGCCACCGGACAGCTGACCTGCAGCACCTCGCCGGCAAAGGGCCGCGGCCAGGCGCCGTGCGCTACAGCGGGTCGAGCGGATAGATCGGCCGCCGCACGTGCCGGAAGGGCAGCGCGGCGTAGTCCGAGGTGCAGACCCCGGTGCCGGCGCATTCGACCACCGCGCCGGCCAGGCTGCGCAGGCCGGCGCGCCAGTGCACGCGGCTCTTCAGCATCAGGTAGCGCTTGGAGGCCGGGTCGATGCCCACCGCCTGGAAGGCGGCCAGGTCATGCGGCTCGACATGCCGGCTGATGACCACGATCTCGACCTGGCCGGTATCCAGCACCGCGGTCGGGCCCATGTGGTTGACCTCGCCGCGCGCCATCGGGCCGCGGTTGCGGTAGCGGCCGTCGCAGATCAGGCGCACGCGTCCCTTCACGCTGCGCGGCTCGCGCTTCAGGCCGATGGCCGGCATGTCGAGCTTGCCGCCGAGCGACAGCCGCAACTCGGCACCGATGCCGGCATGCATCATCAGCTGCACCGCGCCGGGGTCGCAGATGGCGAAGGCGGCCACGTTGTCGAGCCCGGCGTCGAGGATGCCGCCCAGCACCGTCATCGTATCCATGGTGCCGCCGGAGGCGCAGTTGTCGCTGTGGTCCAGCAGCACCACCGGGCCGTCGCCTTCGCGCAGCCCGGCGCGCAGCACCTGCGCGCGCGCCAGCGAATCGGCCAGCGGCTCGGGCCGGTAGACGAACTGCTCGCGCGCGGCCCAGGCCATGTCCAGCAGCTCGTCGCACCAGCGGCGGGCGCGCTCGGGATCGCCGTCGGTCACCACCACCGCCGACAGGCCGGCCTGGCTGACGTCGGCGTTGGGAAAGCCGACGAAGACCGACGCGCACAGCGCGCCCTGCAGTTCCATCTCCTTGCAGCGGGCCTGCAGCTCGCGGTTGGGGCTGTCGTCGCTGCCCTGGCGCATCACGTGCGGCAGCATCGGCCGGTTGCCCCAGGCCAGGGCCGGCTGGGCGCGGCCGGCCAGCATGGCGAAGACCACGCGGCCGGCGCGCAGGCCGGTCTCGAACATGTCGACATGCGGGTAGGTCTGGTAGCCGGCGATGACGGTGGCGCGGTCGGCCATGCCGGCGAAGAGGTTGGTGTGCATGTCGAGCGCGACACCGATCGGCACCCGCGGCGCGATGGCACGCAGCCGGCGCAGCAGTTCGCCCTCGCCGTCCTCGTGGCTGGCGGTGACCATGGCGCCGTGCAGGTCCAGCAGCACGGCGTCGCAGCCATCGGCCACCGCGGCGCAGATGCGGCCGACGATATATTCGAACGCGTTGTCCTCGACCGGGCCGCTGGGCCAGGCATTGGCGGCCACCGGCAGCACGATCTCGGCGCCGGCCTCCTCGGCCAGTTCGATGAAGGCGGCGATGGCCGAACCGGTGCCCTTGTAGGCCTGGTAGGCGTCACCCCCCTCCAGCGGCAGTTCGCCGTCGCCGCCGAAGCGGGCCAGCGGGGTGGGCACGGGCGAAAAGGTATTCGTCTCGTGCTTCATCTGGGCGATGACGACTCTCATGCGGACTCCGACAACAACGGCATGGCGACTATCGTCGCCCACGTCGGGCCGGCGCGCACCTGACAGTTCTCCCAGGGTGGGCGCCTGGCGCTCAACCGGCTGCAGGCGCGTAGCCGGCCTCGACCAGGGCGGCGACGACCTGATCGCGCGCTGCCTGCGTGGCCACGCGCACATGTTTGGTGCCCAGGTCGACGTCGACCTGGGCCGCGGGGTCGACCTCGTGCACGGCCTCGGTGACGGCGCGCACGCAATGGCCGCAGGACAGGTTGGCGATGTCGAATTCGAGCATGAGAGAACCTCTTCAGACAGTCGGGCCCGCATCATGATCCTTGCCATGGGGGCAAGGTCAAGTCCCGCTCCCGGCGCGAAAGGGCTTGACCTTGCCACCATGTGAGGGATGATGCTGCGGGCATGACCACCATCACCGAACCCGTCGCCCCTGTCGCCGCCCCCCTCGCCGGCCCTGCGCCGGCACAGCGCGAATGGCGCTTCGCCGTGCAGGGCATGACCTGTGCCTCCTGCGCGGCGCGCGTCGAGAAGGCCTTGCGCAAGCTGCCGGGCGTGGCCGACGCCACCGTCAATCTGGCGACCGAGCAGGCGCAGGTGACGGCGGCCGCCGAGCTCGGGCTCGACCGCCTGACCGCCGCCGTCGAGCAGGCCGGCTATGCGGTGCCGGCGCAGGCGTGGCAACTGCGCATCGAGGGCATGACCTGCGCCTCGTGCGTGGCGCGCGTCGAGAAGGCCTTGCGCAAGGTGCCGGGCGTGACCATGGCCAGCGTCAACCTGGCCACCGAGACCGCCAGCGTCGCCACCCGCGGCGGGGCCGACGGCGTGGCGCCGCTGCTGGCGGCGGTGGCCAGGGCCGGCTACCAGGCGAGCGTGGTGGTCGACCGCGAGGCGCCGCCGCCCGCGGCCACCGAAGCACCGACCTGGCCGCTGTGGGTGGCCGGCGCGCTGTCGCTGCCGCTGGTGCTGCCGATGGTGGCGCTGCTGTGGGGCAGCCACTGGATGCTGCCGGCGTGGCTGCAGTTCGTGCTCGCCACGCCGGTGCAGTTCGGATTCGGCTGGCGCTTCTACCGCGCCGGCTGGAAGGCGCTGCGCGCCGGCAGCGGCAACATGGACCTGCTGGTGGCCCTGGGCACCAGCGCCGCCTATGGCCTGAGCCTGTACGAATGGCTGCGCCCCGGGGCCGAGGCCATGCCGCACCTGTATTTCGAGGCCTCGGCGGTGGTCATCACGCTGGTCATGCTGGGCAAGTGGCTGGAGGCGCGCGCCAAGCGCCAGACCACGGCGGCGATCCGCGCGCTGCAGGCACTGCGCCCCGAGACCGCGCGCGTGCGCCGCGACGGGGTCGACGTCGACCTGCCGCTGGCCGAGGTGCGCGTCGGCGACCTCGTGGTCGTGCGTCCCGGCGAGCGGCTGCCGGTCGACGGCGAGGTGGTCGAGGGCGCGAGCGAGGTCGACGAATCGCTGATCACCGGCGAGAGCCTGCCGGTGTCGCGCCAGCTCGGCGACCGCGTCACCGGCGGCGCCGTCAATGGCGAGGGCCTGCTGCTGCTGCGCACGCGCGCGGTGGGCGCCGAGAGCACGCTGTCGCGCATCGTGCGGCTGGTCGAATCGGCGCAGGCGAAGAAGGCGCCGATCCAGCGCCTGGTCGACCAGGTGAGCGCGGTCTTCGTGCCGGTGGTGATCGGCATCGCCGTCATCACGGGGCTGGGCTGGGGGCTGATTGGCGGCCAGTGGCAGCAGGGCTTGCTGAATGCGGTGGCGGTGCTCGTCATCGCCTGCCCCTGCGCGCTGGGGCTGGCCACGCCGGCGGCCATCATGGCCGGCACCGGCGTGGCGGCGCGGCGCGGCATCCTGATCCAGGATGCGCAGGCGCTGGAACTGGCGCACCGCATCGGCGTTGTCGCCTTCGACAAGACGGGCACGCTGACCGAGGGCAGGCCGCGGGTGGTGGCGACGCAGGCCGCCGACGGCGACGTCGCGGCGCTGCTGCGACGCGCAGCCGCGCTGCAGGCCGGCAGCGAACACCCGCTGGCGCGCGCCGTGACGCAGGCCGCGCGCGAGCAGGGCCTGGCGGTACCGGCGGCAGCGGACACGCGTGCGGTGGCCGGCCGCGGCATCGAAGGCCGTGTCGAGGGCGTGGCGCTGAAGCTGGGCAGCGCGCGCTGGATGGACGAGCTCGGCGTCGACCGCAGCGCGCTGGCCGCTGCCGCGGCATCGCTGCAAGGCGAAGGGCGCACGGTGTCCTGGCTGGCCGCCGCCGACGCCGGGGCGCCGCCGCGTGCCGTCGGCCTGCTGGCCTTCGGCGATACGCTCAAGCCCACGGCGGCTGCGGCGGTGCGCCGCCTGCACGCGCTGGGCGTGCGCACCGTGCTCGTCAGCGGCGACAACCGCGGCGCCGCGCAGGCGGTGGCGGCGCAACTCGGCATCGACGACGTGCGCGCCGAGGTGCTGCCGCAGGACAAGGCCGCGGTGGTGGCAGCGCTGCACGATCAGGCCGCGGTGGTGGCGATGGTCGGCGACGGCATCAATGACGCGCCGGCGCTGGCCGCGGCCGATGTCGGCATCGCGATGGCCACGGGCACGGATGTGGCCATGCACGCCGCCGGCGTGACGCTGATGCGCGGCGACCCGGCGCTGGTGGCCGAGGCGATCGAGCTGTCGCGCGCCACCACGGCCAAGATCCGCCAGAACCTGTTCTGGGCCTTCGGCTACAACGTCATCGGCATTCCGCTGGCGGCCTTCGGGCTGCTCAACCCGGTGATCGCCGGCGCGGCCATGGCCTTCAGCAGCGTCAGCGTGGTGACCAATGCGCTGCTGCTGCAGCGCCGGGGCCCCCGGGCGCAGGCGTCCCCGTCCCAGGCGCGCGAGGTGCAGGCATGAACATCGGCGAGGCCGCCGAACGATCGGGCGTTTCGGCCAAGATGGTGCGACACTACGAATCGCTCGGCCTGCTCACCCAGGTCGCCCGTACGGAGTCGGGCTACCGGCAATATGGGCCGGCCGAGGTGCACACCCTGCGCTTCATCCGGCGCGCGCGCGAGCTCGGCTTCTCGATGGCCGAGATCGCCGACCTGCTCAAGCTGTGGCAGAACCGGCGTCGCGCCAGCGCCGATGTGAAGCGCATCGCCCAGGTGCACGTGGTCGATCTCGACCGGCGCATCGCCGAGATGACCAGCATGCGGCGCACGCTCGAGACCCTGATGCACTGTTGTCAGGGTGACGGGCGGCCCGAGTGCCCCATCCTCGACGAACTGGCCGACCCCGAAAGGTCGCCGCTGCCGTCCGTCACCAGGGTGAAGAAGCAGTCACCATCCGAACCCGCACGGCGCCCACCGGCAAGGCAGGGCCCTGCAGCACCGAGGTCCTCCAGGCCATGAGCATCGAAGCCACCTCCGCCCACATCGTCACCATCCGCCGCCAGGGCGTGGTCGAGGGCTACCAGCTGCGCATCAACGGCGGCGGCCCCGGCCTGTCGAAATTCTTCGCCGCGCGCAAGCTCGGCGGCGCCGACAAGGCCTTGCGCGCCGCCCGCCGCACGGCGCGCGAGATGGGTCTGCCCAAGACGCGCCGGCGCGGCGGCAGCGAGCCCGGCCGGCTGCTGAGCACCAGCCGTACGCCGGCCGCCGGCGTGCGCTTCGAGTGGACGCCGTTCGCGCTGCGCACCGTGCTGTATGTGGTGGCCACCTGGCGCGGCCGCAACGGCCGCCCCTGCAGCACACGCTTCTCGGTCGACCGCCATGGCGTCGAGGGTGCGCTGGACCTGGCGATCGCGCGCCGCACCTCCTGCGGCGCGCCGATGCCCGATCGTGCCGCGCTGCTGAAGGCGCTGCGCAAGGTGCATCGGGCCGGGCCGCCGCCGGCCTGAGGAACGCGGGGGCCGCCGCAGCGGCACCGTCGTCACACCATCACCATGCCGCCGTCGAGCAGCAGCGACTGCCCCGTCATGCCGCGGCTCTCGGCGGACCCGAGGTAGACCGCCAGGCTGGCGATCTCCTCGGGCTGCAGGAAGCGCTTGAGCGGCACGCGGTTGCGACCGTTTTCCAGCACCGTCTCGAAGGGCAGGCCCAGGATGCGGGCGTGCGCCTCGAATTCGCCCAGCATGTCGGTCTGCACGAAGCCCGGACAGATGGCATTCACGGTGACGCCGAAGCCGCCCATCTCGAGTGCAGCGCAACGCGTCAGCCCCACCAGCGCATGCTTGCTGGCGTTGTAGGCGCTCTGGTTCATCGAGCCCCACTTGCCGGCGGTCGACGCGATATTGACCACCTGCCCGGCGCGGCGCTGCTGCATGTGGCGCAGCACCAGCTGCAGCACGTGGAAGGCGCCATAGACGTTGACGCGCATGACGCGGTCGAAGGCCTCGGGCTCGGTGTCGACCAGCCGCGCCGCGTGGTAGACGCCGGCGTTGTTGACCAGCACGTCGACCTGGCCCATCGCCGCGATCGCGGCGTCGACCATCGCCTGCACCGCGGCGCGATCGCTCACGTCGCAGACCTGCACGTGCGCCTTGGCGCCGGCCCCGTGCGCCAGCGCCTGCGTCTGTTCGAGTGCCTCGCGCTTCGTCGCCACCAGGACGAGCTCGGCACCTTCGGCCGCATAGGCCAGCGCGATGGCGCGACCGATGCCGCGGCTGGCGCCGGTGATCAGCGCATGGCGGCCGGCAAGACGGCCGGGGCGGGGGACGGTTTCTGACGCGGCCATGCAGGGTGCTCCGGGCGGGGGTGGCGGCGCGGTGGCCGGTGCGCTGGGTTGTAGCACCGCCGGTCCCGGCAGCACCCGTCCATCGGATGCCGGTTGACAATGGCAAGGGTGTGGAATAATGTCCCACACATCGACAGCAGGCAGGGATCCACCATGTCATTCCCCCGTCCCCCGATCCGCACCCGCCCGCGGCGCCTGGCGCTGCCGTCACTGGCGGGGATGGCGCTCGCCCTCGTCGCCGCGGCGCTGCTGGCCGCCTGCGGCGGTGGCGGCAGCACCGACGCCGGCACGCCGCCGCCGGTGCACAACGACGCCGCCATCGCCACCGCGCGCAGCGGCGAACTGCTGGGCTATGTGCGCCAGCGCCTGCAGCAACGCGGCCCGCAGGGCGCGGTGGCGGACCTGGCCAACGCACCGGGCTGGTTCCAGACCACGGTCAGCGCCAGCGGCAATGTGTCGCGCAGCGGCACCGTCGTGCAGGAGGCCGGGGTCGATGAAGAAAACCTGCTCAAGACCGACGGCACGCGCCTGTATGCGTTGCAGCCGCTGGCATCGACCGGCCAGCCCGGCAGCGCCTATGCGCGCTTGCAGGTCTACGCGCCGGGTGCCGCCGGCCGCCCGCAGCCGCTGGGCCAGGCCACATTGACCAGCGGCGACGGCGCCTGGATGGTCACGCGCGGCCTGCTGATCGCCGACGACCTGCCGCGCCTGGCGGTGGTGGCCGAAAGCACCGCGGGCGGCTTCGGCGAGCCCTGCCCGCCGGGCATGGCCTGCCTGACTGCCTTGCTGCCCTATGTGCCGCAGCAGCCGCGCCTGCACGTGCACCTGCTCGACGCCGGCCAGCCCTCAGCCCTGCCCACGCCCGAGCGGCTCGAGATCGACGGCCGCCTCATCGGCTCGCGCCAGATCGGCCGCATGCTGTACCTGGTGGCGTCGCACGTGCCGCAGCTGGCCTTCGACCAGCTGCCGGCCAGCGCCAGCATGGCCGATCGACAGGCCGCGCTCGACCGGCTGACGGCGGCCGACGTGCTGCCGAAGATCCGCGTCAACGGCGGCCCGGCGCAGCCGCTGGTGGCCGAAACCGACTGCTGGCTGCAGCCGGCCAATGCGTCGACCCAGGTCGCGGTGACCACCGTCACCGCCATCGACCTCGGCTCGCCGGCCTGGGCGCGCACGAGCCGCTGCTTCGTCGGCGGCACCGAGGCGCTGTACCTGTCGCCGGCCAGCCTCTACCTGGCCACCACGCGCCAGGACGTGCAGACGCTGGCCAACGGCCGCGTGGCCTTCGCACCCGAGATGCGCACCGACCTGCACAAATTTGCCATCGCCGGCAGCAGCGTCGCCTACCGCGCCAGCGGCAGCGTCAACGGCCACCTGGGCTGGGACCGCGAGCGCGCGCCCTACCGCCTGAGCGAGCACCACGGTGACCTGCGCGTGCTGACCTTCACCGGCACGCTGGGCTGGCTTTCGGCGGCGGATGCCGGCAGCGTGGCCCCGTCACCCGCCACGCTGACGGTGCTGCGCGAGGGGCCCAACGCCACGCTGCAGACGGTCGCCACGCTGCCCAATGCACAGCGCCCGGCGCCCATCGGCAAGCCCGGCGAGCAGGTCTATGCCGTGCGCTTTGCGGGTGACCGCGCCTATGTCGTCACCTTCCGCCAGGTCGATCCGCTCTATGTGCTGGACCTGTCCAGCCCGGCCGATCCGCGCACCGCCGGCGAGCTGCAGGTGCCGGGCTTCTCCGACTGGCTGTATCCGCTGGACGGCGGCCTGCTGTTCGGCGTCGGCAAGGACGCCAGCGAGCGCGGCGAGGTGCTGGGCGTGAAGGTCGCGCTCTTCGACGTGCGCGACGCCGCCCGCCCGACGCTGCTGGACAGCCGCCGCTTCGGCAGCCGCGGCAGCGTCACCGCGCTCGACTACAGCGCGCAGGGCCTGGCGCTGCAGGTCGACGGTGCCACCACGCGGCTGGCGCTGCCGATGCTGCTGACGCAGGCCGACGGCATCGGCCCGCCGCTGCAGCAGGTGCAGCGCTTCGACGTCGACAGCGCCACCCGCAGCCTGGCCGCCAGGCCGGCCATCGAGCTCGGCAGCGGCTGGGCCGACATCAGCGGCGTGCGCGGCCTGCTGCTGGGCCACCAGCTGCACCTGCTGCGCGACGGCCTGCTGCAGACCTGGGACTGGTAGCCGCGCAGTGCCGCAGCCGCGGCCTGCGGCGCTGCAGGCCGCGCACGCCAGGGTGGGTGCTATGCTGATCCGGCATGTCCGCGGAACCAGCGCCAACTTCCCTGACGCGGGCACCGCGCCCCGGCATCGCGGGCCGCGTGCACCGGGCGCTGCACGAGCGCACCGCCCACCTGAGCCCGACGATGCGCGCACTGCTGTGGAGCATGGGCGCGGGTCTTCTCTTCAGCGTGCTCAATGCCATCGCGCGCACGCTGACGCAGCACCTGCACCCGATGGAGGCGCAATTCCTGCGCTACCTGTTCGGCGTGGCGGTGATGCTGCCACTGGTGGCGCGCGCGGGCCTGGCGGCCTACAGGCCGCAGCGCATCGGCGGGCAGTTCCTGCGCGGCGCCGTGCATGCGCTGGGCCTGATGCTGTGGTTTAGCGCGCTGCCGAAGATCCCGCTGGCCGACATGACGGCCATCGGCTTCACCGGACCGATCTTCATCATGATCGGCGCCTGGCTGTTCCTGTCCGAACCGATGCGCTGGGAGCGCTGGCTGGCCACCGGCATCGGCTTTGCCGGCATGCTGGTGGTGCTGGGCCCGAAATTTGCCGGCTCGGGCGTGCAGGCCGGCTGGTGGCACCTGGTGATGCTGGCCTCGGCTCCGGTGTTCGCCGCCTCCTACCTGCTGACCAAGGCGCTGACGCGCAGCGAGACGACCGAGGTCATCGTCTTCTGGCAGGCGCTGACGGTCACGGCGTTCAGCCTGCCGCTGGCGCTGCCGGTGTGGCAGTGGCCCAGTGCCTGGCAGTGGGCGGGCTTTGCCGTCTGCGGGCTGCTGGGTACCTTCGGTCACTACTGCCTGACGCGCTCGTACCGCCAGGCCGACATCTCGGCCACGCAGTCGGTCAAGTTTCTCGACCTCATCTGGGCCTCGTTGCTGGGGCTGGCCGTCTTCGGCGACATCCCCACCCTCAGCACCCTGATCGGCGGCGCCATCATCAGCGCCGCCACCATCTGGCTGGCGCGGCGCGAGTCGCGCGCCCTCTCGCGCATGGACAGCGAACCGTGACCGCCACCCACGCCCCCGACTCCCGCTACGCCTGGACGCGGCTGATGGTCACGCTGCTGGCGATGACCATCGGGTCGAGCGCCATGTATGTGGTGTCGGTCGTGCTGCCGGCGGTGCAGGCCGAATTCGGCGTCGCGCGGGCCGATGCGTCGATGCCCTATACGGCGATGATGATCGGCTTCGGCCTGGGCGGCATCTGGATGGGTCGCCTGGCCGACCGCCATGGCGTGATGCGGCCGCTGCTCATCGGCGCCGCGGGCCTGGCCGGCGGCTTCGTCGTCGCCGGCGCCTCGGGCGGCATCGGCACCTTCAGCCTGTGGCACGGGCTGCTGCTGGGCTTCTTCGGATCGTCGGCGACCTTTGCGCCGCTGGTGGCCGATACCTCGCTGTGGTTCGTGCGCCGGCGCGGCATCGCGGTGGCCATCTGCGCCAGCGGCAACTATGTCGCCGGCGCCGTCTGGCCGCCCATCGTGCAGCATTTCGTCGAAACCCAGGGCTGGCGCGCCACCTATACCGGCCTGGGCCTGTTCTGCGCCGTCACGCTGCCGCTGCTGGCGCTGCTGATGCGCCCGCGGCCGCCGGCGGCGCAGCAGGCCCCCGCGGCCACGCGGCTGGGCGCGGTGCCGTCGAACCGGCCCTTCGGACTGAGCCTCAACCAGGCGCAGGTGCTGCTGTGCATCGCCGGCACCGCCTGCTGCGTGGCGATGGCGATGCCGCAGGTGCACATCGTCGCCTACTGCAGCGACCTCGGCTTCGGCGCCGCGCGCGGCGCCGAGATGCTGAGCCTGATGCTGGCCTGCGGCATCGTCAGCCGGCTGGTGTCGGGCGTTATCTGCGACCGCATCGGCGGCCTGCGCACGCTGCTGCTGGGAAGCTTCCTGCAGGGCGTGGCGCTGCTGCTGTTCCTGCCCTTCGACGGCCTGGTGTCGCTGTATGTGATCTCGGCGCTGTTCGGGCTCTTCCAGGGCGGCATCGTGCCCAGCTACGCGATCATCGTGCGCGAGCACTTTCCGCCCGCCGAGGCCGGCGCGCGCGTGGGCACGGTCATCATGTTCACGCTCTTCGGCATGGCGCTGGGGGGCTGGATGTCGGGCAAGGTGTTCGACCTCACCGGCAGCTACGAGGCGGCCTTCGTCAACGGCATCGCCTGGAACCTGCTCAACCTGTCGATCGCCGTCTTCCTGCTGCGGCGCACGCTGCGCCAGCCGCCGGCGCTGCCGCCGCGGGCCGCCGCGGCTTGACGACGGGCTCTGTGCCCGGCTCAGCGCCCGGCTTGGTGCTGAATCTGCCGCCGCGCGCGCCGCTGCAGCGCCAGCATGCCCAGGAAGAGCGCCGTCGAGCCCACGATCATCACCGTGGCCACGGCCGTCAGCGCCGGCGTGATGCTGTCGCGCAGGCCGCTGAACATCTCGCGCGGCAGCGTGCGCTGCCCGGGGCCGGCGATCAGCAGCGCGATCACCACGTCGTCGAACGAGGCCGCAAAGGCAAACAGCGCGCCCGAGGCCACCGCCGGCGCGATCGCCGGCAGCGTGACGCGCCCGAAGGCCAGCAGCGGCGGCGCGCCGCAGGCGGCGGCCGCGCGTTCGAGGGTGGGGTCCAGGCCTTCCAGCGCGGTCAGCACCGGCACCACGACGAAAGGCACGGCGATCACCGTGTGCGCCAGGATCAGTCCGCTGAAGCTGCTGGTCAGGCCCAGCGGTGCGAGGAAGAAATACGAGCCCACCGCGATCAGGATCACCGGCACGATCATCGGCGACAGCATCAGCGCCTTCAGCAGCGCCGCCCCCGCGCCGCGCTGGCGCGCCAGGCCCAGCGCGGCCAGCGTGCCCAGCAGCACCGCGAGCGCGGTGGCCGCCAGCCCGACGCGCAGCGAATTGACGAGCGCGCCCAGCCACTTGCCTTCGCCGCCGAAGACCTCGGCATACCAGCGCAGCGACCAGCCCGGCAGCGGGTAGCTCAGGAACGACCCGCTGGAAAACGACAGCGGCACGATGGCGGCAATGGGCAGCAGCAGGAAGACCAGCACCGCGGCGCACCAGGCGCGGAAGATCCAGCGCAGCGCCATCACTGCCCCATCGCCAACACGCGCCCGCCCGACAGCCGGTGCGCCACCGCATACAGCAGCAACGTCGTCACCAGCATCAGCAGCCCGAGCGCCGCCGCCAGCCCCCAGTTGCCGGTGTCGGTGGTGTAGGTGGCGACGAAGGCCGACAGCATCTGGTCGGCGCCGCCGCCCACCAGCGCCGGCGTGATGTAGTAGCCGAGCGCGAGGATGAAGACCATCAGCGACCCGGCGGCCACGCCTGGCGCGGCCAGCGGCAGGAAGATGCGCACGAAGGCCACCGCCGGCGGCGCGCCCAGGCTCTGCGCCGCGCGCAGGTATTGCGGCGGGATGCCCTTGAGCACCGTATACAGCGGCAGGATCATGAACGGCAGCAGCACATGCGTCATCGCCACCAGCACGCCGGTGCGGTTGTAGATCAGCGTCAGCGGCTCGGCGATCAGCCCCAGCTTCAGCAGCAGGGTATTGACCATGCCCTCCTTCTGCAGCACCACCACCCAGGCCGCGGTGCGCACCAGCAGCGAGGTCCAGAAGGGCAGCAGCACCAGCACCAGCAGCCAGTCGGCGGTGCGCTCCTTCACCTGCGTCAGCAGCAGCGCGACCGGGAAGCCCATCGCCAGGCACAGCAGGGTGACCGCGGCGCTGATGCCCAGCGTGCGCAGCAGCACTTCCACATAGATGCGGCTGTCGGCCGGCGCACGCTGGATGCGGCCCTGCTCGTCGCGCGCCAGGTCCACCGCGGCCAGCAGGTAGTAGGCCGACAGCGGACCGCGTGCCCGCTGCACGGCGGCAAAGAAGGCCGGGCTGGCGAGTGACGGATCGACCGCGGCGAAGAACGCGGCGTCGAAGGCCGTGCCCGGCGCGGCACCGCCGGCCGTGCGCGCCGCGCGCATCAGCGTGCTGCGCACGCCGTTGACTTCGTAGTTGAGCCGCCGCGCCGCATCGGCCAGCGTGCCGGCCTCGCGTGCGGCCACCAGGTCCTGCGCGAAGGCGCCCCACAGCGGCGCCGGCAGCGGCTGTCCCGGCGCCCAGGGCTGCAGTGCCGCCAACGTGCGCGGCAAGGCGCGCGGCACCTCCGCCTCGCGCACCGCCAGGCTCAGCAGCCAGGCCAGCGGCACGACGAAGAAGACGAGCAGGAAGCCCGCCAGCGGCAGCACCAGCACGCGGCGCATCAGATCCGGCGCATGAAGTGCGGCCGCTGGCCCCCCGCGGCCGACCACGGCCGCGGGCGCGCCGATGGTGTCAGCGCGCGCCGGGCCGCCGGGCCGTCCCAAGGCCCGGCGTCACCCCCTCGGGGGGCCGAGCGCGGACGAAGAACAGTCCCTGCGGACTGTTCTTCGCCAGAGAGGGCCGTCCGGCGTGCCCGCCGGACGGTGGTTGCCATGCGCGCGACAGCGCGCGTTGGCAACCGGGGGCTCACTTCGTGCCGGCCCACTTCGTCCAGCGCTCGGCCAGCTTGTCGCCGTTGTCGATCCAGAACTTGGGGTTCTCGGCGAAGGCCTGCTTGAGGATGTCGGGGTTGGTGGGCAGCTCGGCGGTCAGGCTCTTGTCGACCAGCGGCGCGGCGCCGGCGGCGGTGACGCCGTAGCGCACATATTTCGGCAGCCTGGCCTGGTTGTCGGGCCGGCCCATGAATTCGAGCAGCTTCTCGGCACTGGCCTTGTGCGGCGTGCCCTTCATGATGACCCAGCTGTCCATCGTGTAGGGCGTGTCCTTCCAGACCATCCTGAAGTTCTTCTTGTCCTTCTCGTTGGCGGCGGTGATGCGGCCGTTGTAGGCGGTGGTCATCACCACGTCGCCGGCGGCCAGCATCTGCGGCGGCTGCGCGCCGCTCTTCCAGAACACCAGGTCGGGCTTGATCGAGTCCAGCTTCCTGAACGCGCGGTCGACGCCGGCCGGCGTGGCCAGCACCTTGTACACGTCCCTGGCCGGCACGCCGTCGGCGATCAGCGCGATCTCGAGGTTCCACTTGGCGCCGTTGCGGATGGCGCGCTTGCCCGGCACCTTCCTGCTGTCGAAGAAGTCACTCCAGCCGTTGGGCGCGGTCTTCATCCTGTCGCCGTCGAAGGCCAGCACCAGGTTGTAGATGATCGCGCCCACGCCGCAGGCGTGCACGGTGCCGGGCAGGTAGCGCGCGGCGCCGCCGATCCTGCTGGCGTCGAGCTTCTCGTACAGGCCCTCGTCGCAGCCGACCTCCAGCTCGTCGGCCTCCACCTGCACCACGTCCCAGTTGTTGTTGCCGCCCTTGATCTTGGTGCGCAGCACGCCCAGGCCGCCGTCCCAGCTCTCGTCGACGAGCTTGGTGCCGGTGGCATTGAAGGGCTTGAAGAAGACCTCCTTCTGCCCGTCCTGGTAGGCGCCGCCCCAGGAGACGACGGTGAGGTCGCGCTGCGCGAAGGCGGGCGCGGACAGCACGGCGGCCGCGGCCGCCAGGGTGGTGATCAACATCGTCTTCATGCTCGCTCCTGGGTGTGGAAAACGTTGGGGTCAGGCCGGGAACAGCCACGCATCATCGTGGCCGAAGCTGAAATGCACGCTGTCGCCGGGGGCCGGCGGACGCGGCAGTTCGCGCGGCGCGAGCTTGGCGAACCAGGTCGCCTCCAGCCCCTGCAGCCGCGCCACCACGCGCCAGTGGTCGCCCTGGTGGATGGCGTCCAGCACCGTGGCGGGCAGCCGGTTGGCGTGGCCGGCGCCGCCGTCCGACAGGTGCAGCCGCTCGGGGCGCACGCACAGCTGCGCCGCCGCGCCGGCGCCCAGCGTGCCGATGCCGCGCGCGTGCAGGCCGCGGCCGTCGGGCAGGCGCAGGTGGCCGTCGCCGTCCACGTGGCCAGGCAGCGTGTTGTTGTCGCCCACGAAGCCGGCGACGAAGGCATTGGCCGGGCTGTCGTACAAGGCCTGCGGCGTGGCCAGCTGCTCGATGCGGCCCTGGTTGAAGACCGCCACGCGGTCCGACAGCGTCATCGCCTCGGACTGGTCGTGGGTGACGAAGACCATCGTCACGCCCAGCTCGCGGTGCAGGCGGCGGATCTCGAGCTGCATCTCCTCGCGCAGCTTCTTGTCCAGCGCCGACAGCGGCTCGTCCATCAGCACCACGCGCGGCTCGAAGACGAGGGCACGCGCCAGCGCCACGCGCTGCTGCTGCCCGCCCGAGAGCTGCTGCGGCTTGCGCCCGGCCAGGTGCGGCAGGCGCACGGTGTCGAGCGCCGCGGCCACGCGCGCGGCCGTCTCGGCCGCCGCCACCTTGCGCACCGACAGCGGAAAGGCGACGTTCTGCGCCACCGTCAGGTGCGGAAACAGCGAATAGCTCTGGAACACCACGCCCATGCCGCGGCGGTGCGGCGGCAGGCGCTGGATGGGCTGGCCGTCGAGCCGGATCTCGCCGGCGCTGGGCTGCTCGAAGCCGGCCAGCAGCATCAGCGTCGTCGTCTTGCCCGAGCCCGAGGGCCCGAGCAGGGTGAGAAATTCGCCGGCCTCGATGGCCAGCGAGAGCTCATCCACCGCCGGCGCGGTGGTGCCGGGGTACAGCTTGCTGATGCGATCGAACTCGATCAGCGCCATGACCCGCGCTCAGTGTTTCAGCCGCGCACCCAGGCCAGCGTTTCGTCGAGCGCCAGCGCGGTCTTTTCCAGCATGAAGTCGATCTCGGCCTCGGTGATGACCAGCGGCGGCGAGAAGGCGATGACGTCGCCGCCCAGCACGCGCAGGATCAGGCCATGCGCCTGCGCCCGCTTGACGAGGTAGGCGCCGACGCCGCGCGCGGGGTCGAAGGGCTTGCGCGCGGCCGGGTCCTCGGCCAGTTCCAGCGCGCCGATCAGGCCCAGCCCGCGCGCCTGGCCCACCAGCGGATGGGTGGCGAAGCGCTGCAGGCCGGCCTGCAGGCGTGGCGCCACGCGCCGCACGTGGCCGACGATGTCGTCGTCCTCGTAGATGCGCAGCGTCTCCAGCGCCACCGCGCAGGCCAGCGGGTGGCCGCTGTAGGTATAGCCATGGCCGAAGGTGCCGACCGCGGCGCTGGCATCGGCCACCGTCTGGTAGATGGCCTCGCTGACGAACAGCGCCGACATCGGCACGTAGGCGCTGGTCAGCATCTTGGCCACCGTCATCATGTCGGGCTGCAGGTCGAAGACCTGGGTGCCGAAGCGCTCGCCCAGGCGGCCGAAGCCGGTGATGACCTCGTCGACGATGAACAGGATCTGGTGCTGCTTGAGCAGCGCCTGCACGCGCGGAAAATAGCCCGCCGGCGGGATGATGACGCCGCCCGCGCCCTGCACCGGCTCGGCGATGAAGGCGCCGATGGTCTCGGGCCCCTCGCTCGTGATCAGCGCTTCCAGCTCGGCGACCAGGCGGTCGACGAAGGCGGCCTCGCTCTCGCCCGGCAGCGCGTTGCCGTAGAAGTGCGGCGCCGACACGCGCAGCACGCCGGGCAGCGGCAGGTCGAAATGCTGGTGCATCGTGGGCAGGCCCGACAGCGAGGCTGCCGCTGCCGTCACGCCGTGGTAGCCCTTCTGGCGCGCGATGATCTTCTTCTTCTGCGGCTGACCTCGGGCGTTGTGGTAGTAGCGCACCAGCTTGAAGGCGGTGTCGTTGCTCTCCGAGCCCGAATTGGCAAACAGCAGCCGGCCGCGGCGCAGCGCCTCGGTCGGCGCCCAGGCGGTCAGCCGCGCGACCAGCTCGGTCACCGGCCCCGGCACCTTGCCCGAGAACGAGTGGTAGTAGGGCAGCAGCCGCATCTGGTGGTTGGCGGCATCGGCCAGGCGCGATTCACTGAACCCCAGCGACGCGCACCACAGCCCGGCCATGCCTTCGAGGTAGCGCTTGCCATGCTCGTCGATGACGTGCGAGCCGTCGCCCTTGACGATGACCAGCGGCCCATCGCGCTCCAGCGCGCGCAGCTGGGTGTAGGGGTGCAGGTGGTGGGCGATGTCGCTGCGCCCGGCGGCGCTGATCTCGGGGGTGCTCATCGTCGGCTCCGGTGGGGTGTCAGTGCGGTTGTGCGATGGCCAGCAGCTCGGCCTCGGTCATCCCCTGGCGCGTGCCCGCCTGCAGCAGCTGCGCCCAGGTGGTGGCGTCGATCGGGATGCCCTCGGCCAGGCGCTGGCGGCGGACGGCGCGTTCGGGGTCGCCGGGCAGCATCACGCGCTGCCCGGCATCCTGGCCCGGGGCCGGCGGCGAGGCCTTGACCCAGTCGGCGAAGGCGCGCGCCTCGGCCGCCAGGCGCGCCGCGGTGCCCAGGCGCTCGGGGTCGACCACGAAGCTCAGCATGTTGTTGATGATGGCATTCGGGTTGGGCTTCTGATGCAGCGTGATGCCGCCGGTCAGCGCCCCGGCCAGGATCTCGCAGGCCACGGCCAGGCCGTAGCCCTTGTGCTCGCCGAAGGGCAGCAGCGCGCCATGCGGCTCGCGGAACATGGTGCCGGGGTCGTTGCTGGGCTGGCCGTCGGCGTCGATCAGCGTGCCGGGCAGCACCGGCTGGCCCTTGTTGTAGGCCACGCGCACCTTGCCCATCGCGATGCGGCTGGTGGCGAAGTCCAGCACCACGGGATCGGCGCCGGCGCCCATCGGGATGCCCACGCACATCGGGTTGGTGACGAAGCGGCCGTCGCTGCCGCCGAACGGCGCGACGATGGGCTCGCTGATGACGTTGACGAAATGGATCGACACCAGCCCGGCGTCCAGGCATTGCTCGGCCCAGGCGCCGATGCGGCCGATGTGGTGGCTGTTGGCCAGGCCGAGCACGGCCACGCCATGCGCGCGCGCGCGCTCGATGCCGAGCTGCATCGCCTCCACGCCCATCACCTGGCCGTAGCCGGCGAGGCCGTCGAGCGTGAGCAGGCTGCCGTGGTCGGTGACGACCTTCAGGTGCTGGTTGGCCTTCAGGCCGCCGGCCAGCAGGTTGTCGATATAGCGCGGCAGCATGCCGACACCGTGCGAATCGTGCCCGGTGAGGTTGGCCTCGACGAGGTTGTGGGCGACCAGCCCGGCTTCGCGCGGCAGCGAGCCGCCGCGTTCGACGATGGTCTGCACGAAGCGGCGCAGCGGTTCGGCGTGGACGATCACGGTGGAGGCGCTCATGGGACTGCCCTGCGCGCTCATGCGGCAGGATCCTTCTTCGGGGTGGGGTGGGTCGCGGGCCTGCCGCGCGGCCCTCGGGTCGCCGGTCGGTGCGCGGCGGGCGGCGCTCATCGGCGCCGCGCGGCGGCGGGGCGGTCCGATCGCCGCGGTCGCCGCGGTCGTTCCGGTCGGTGCGCGGCGGGCGCGGATGGGCGGCGGCCCAGGCGGCCGCTTCCTCGCGCGCCAGCGCCAGCTGCGCATCCAGCGCGTCGGGCTTGATGCGTTTGAGGACGCAGAAATTGGCCTTCGTCAGCGGGCTGGCCTCGAAATCGCGCAGCAGCCGCGCCCGCTCGCGGCGGGCCGGGTCCTCGTCACGCGGGCTTTCGATGGGCGCGGGCCGCAGGTCGGGCGGTGGCGCCGCGGGCGCCGGCGCCGGCCGGGGCGCACGGGGGTGCGGCGGACGGTGGTGGTCCTGGCCGGGACGGGGGGCCGGTCGCGCGTTGCGCGGGGGGCGTGACGACGGCTGCGGCTGCGCCGGCGCGGCCTCGCCCGCACGCCCTGGCCCGGCTGCGGCCGGCTGCGCGTCGCCTGCCTGCGTGCGCGCCTTTGCGCGCGCCGCTTCGCGCTCGGCCTGGATGGCGGCGCGGCGTGCTTCCTGCATCCGGGCCTCGCGCTCCTTGCGCAGTGCGCGCCGGCGTTCGACCTCCTGCGCCGCGGCATCGCGGTGCTCGGCGGCCACGTCACCAGCCGGCTGGCCGTCGAGGTCGACCCGATGCGGCTGCTGCGACAGCGCGATCAGATACAACGTGCTGGTCGTGTGCCGGTGCAGAAAGGCCGACAGCGCCTGCCGCGCAAAGACACCGGGCGCACGCGCCTGGATGTCGGCCTGGATGCGCAGCTTGATCGGCTTGGGCGCGCCGCTGAACAGCGCCGGGAAGCGTGCCGCCAGTTCGGCGGCGCAGGCCGCCGGATCCATGCGCGGTACCACTGCCGCCGGCGGTGGCGCTGCCGGTTCGGCGTCCGCTGCCGGCGGCTGGGCGGCATCGGAAGCCTCGGGTGCTGCAGGAGCCTCGAGAGCCGCGATGGCCTGCGGCGCTGCGGGCGCTTCGAAAACCTCCGGCAGCGCGGCCGGCGCCGCATCGGCCGCAACCGGGGGTGCTGCGGCGTCGGGCTGGATCGCGGGTTCGGTGGGGGAGGTGGGGTGATCAGTGGACATGGGGCACAGGCACAGCGGCATCGGGCGCTGCGGCCAGTCGGCGATTGTCCACGCTCCTAGCGGTAGACGCCGTCCCAATCGGCCGGCGGCGGGCGCAGGCTGCGGCCGTCGTCGCTGGTCAGCGGGCGGTTGAGCGTGAAGACATCGGCCGCCTCCAGCACGCCGTAGTCCATATAGCCCAGGCGCGAGATCAGGCGCAGCGCGCCGGTGTCGACGCGGCCGTCCTTGACGCAGGCATCGTCGATATAGATCGCCACCACCTCGCCGAAGACCACCGTATAGCTGCCGGGCAGGTCCAGCGTGCGCCAGAGGCGGCATTCCAGTGCCGCCGGTGCCGCGGCCACGCGCGGCGGCCTGATGCGCAGCGACGGCGCCTTGTCCAGGCCGGCGGCCTCGAACTCGTCGACGCCCGGTGCCAGCGCCGCCGAACTGAGGTTCATGCCCTCGCGCAGCGCGTGCGTGGCCAGCGAGCAGGTGAATTCGCCGCTGGCCTCGATGTTGCGCAGGCTGTCCTTGCGGCCGGCGGACGAGAACATCACCATCGGCGGGCGGTCGCTGACGGCGTTGAAGAAGCTGTAGGGCGCCAGGTTGGCGCGGCCCTGGTCGTCGACGCTGCCGATCCAGCCGATCGGGCGTGGCGCCACCAGGGCCTTGAAGGGGTCGTGCCGCAGCGCGGCGGGGCGGGACTGGACGTCGAAATGCATGCCCTGAAGTATCTCAGCCGCCCAGATAGGCCAACAGCGAACGCAGCGTCCGCAGCCTGGGCGTATCGGCATCGGGAATCTTGCGCCCGCTGCCCTGCGACAGGTCGATGACAAAATTCATGAAGTCCATCGAGTCTTGGTCGAGCGCCTCGCGCAGGTCCCCGCCGTCACCGACTGTGGCCAGGTCTGTGTGCGCCGACGCCGGTTTGAGCCATGTGCCGACCGGAGTCTGAGCCAGAGGCACGCGCTAGCGGGCAGCGAGTCCATAGGCTCCAGACGGTGAAAACCCGGCTCATCGCGATCTCGGCACATGGCTCAAATCGGCGTCGGCGACAACAGTGCTGGATCACCTCGGCGGACTCGGGGCCGGGGTGACGGCCGCCCATCCAGCCTGGCAGGCCGTGGCGTCGCTGGCGGATCAAGGAGCGTGGCTCACGCTGTCGGGCTGGTACCGACTCGATGCTTGCGAGCCCTATGCGGAGCTGGTCCCACGCATCGGTCGCCTTGCGCAGATGTTCGATGGGCGAATGGTCTGGGGATCGGATTGGCCGCACACCTCGTTCGAGCCCAGCGCGATGCCCTGCTACGAAAGCACGTGGCGGCCCGTGGTCGACGCGCTCGGCGTCGACGTTGCGGAAGACCTGCGGCAGCGCGAACCTGCGATCTACCGGTAGGTCGACGGCATCCGCAGACCTCGGGCTGGTTGCTTGCACCAAGTCGGCAGCCGCATCGGGCTGCCCGACGACCGCATCCGCTTGGCCCGGCGAGCCCGCCCGCCCATCCGGAATCCCGGGTCCCTGACCGTCCCGGGCCGGTCAGTCGCCGATTCGATGTCGATCGGGCTGACCCGCCCCAACCAGCACCAGTCGGACCCCCATCGCCTCGGTTGCCGCGACGCTCCAGCCCGACGCTGGATCGGGTTCGACCGCGACGCCGCGCGATGCCAGCGCGCTGGCCGCGCCATCGACGTCGCTCACCGTCAGGCGCAGTGCCTCGATCCGCGGCCCGGGCTCCGTCGCGTCCTTCAAGGGTCCAAAGCGGAAGTCCGCGCCCTGCAGCGGCACACGGAACCACCCCGCTTCGGCCTTCACCGCGCCCGCGGCAGTGCCCACCACCCGCGCGTACGACCTCGCCGCAGCTTCCGGGTCCGCGCTCACGATGTCCAGCCCCGCGATGCCGGTCACCCCCAGCGGATGGGCCTGATACGCCGGCAGCCAGACGAGTTCAGGCGTGAAGTGCTGGCAGACGAACGCGCGGCATCCCGGCGTCACGTCCACCGGCAGCTGCACAACCCGAAACCGCGCATCCTGTTTGCCGCCAGGCTGTTCCACCGGCCGCGCAAAGTCGACCGGCGGGTCGGCGGCAATGCCGCGGTCCACGAAGCCCCGCCACGTGGCATCGGCATCGTCGCTCGCGAAGGCAATTGCGGCCGCACCCTCGCGCCGGGTGAGAAAGTCCGAGAAGTACGCCGTCACCGGGTGCGGCGTCACCACCGACAAGAGCTCCAGGTAGTCGCTGCCGAACATCAGGCAGTGGTTCTGCGTTCCGATCGAATGGAAGCCGCGCGGGGTCGGCTGGAAGCCGAGCCGGCGAAAGGCTGCCTCCGCCGCGTCCAGGTCACGGACCAGGATCACGACATGGTCGATGCCGGGCATTGCAGAAGGTGCGTCGATCGTCACGGTCAGTCCCTCAGGGTCTCGGTGGCGGGGGCGCCGCGCAGTGCAGGCAGTGCCAGCGTCAGCAGCACGAACACACCCGTCGCGAGCTTCAGGTCGGCCGGCTTCAGGCCCAGTGCCAGGCCCAGCGACACCAGCTGGTAATACAGGATCGAGCCCAGCACCGGTGCGATCAGTTGCCGGCCAATGGTCTGGCGGCCGACCAGGGTCTCGCCGATGATCACCGCGGCCAGGCCGGTGATCAGCACGCCGAAGCCCATCTGCACGTCGGCGAAGCCCTGCGTCTGCACAACGATCGCGCCGGCCAGCGCCGACAGCCCGTTGGCCAGTGCCAGGCCCAGGATGATCCAGGTCCAGGGGCCGATGCGCAGCGACGGCGCCAGCGCCTGATTGGCGCCAACCGCACGCAGCGTCAGTCCGGCCTCGGTCCCGAGGAAGGCTCGCAGCAGGCCGAGGGTGATGGCGATGAAGCCGCCGAACAGGGCCGCCTGCAGGCCCACGTCACTGACCAGCGCCGGCGACAGGATCGACAGCAGGGTGTCGTTGCTGAGCAGCGCCAGGTTGGCCTGGCCGAGCACGCGCAGGTTGACGCTGTACAGGATGGTCATCACCAGGATGCCGGCCAGCAGCGTGTTGATGCGAAAGCGCAGGTGCACGTAGGCCGTCACCATCCCGGCGAGCAGGCCGCCGGCAACGGCAGCCAGCATCGCTGCAAGCGGGTGCACGCCGCCCGCCAGAAGAACCGCACACAGGCATCCGCCCAGCGGGAAGCTGCCCTCGGAGGTCAGGTCCGGAAACGAGAGCAGCCGGAACGGGATCATCACGGCCAGCGCGATGTAGGCATAGACCAGACCCTGGACCAGCGTGATCGGCACCAGGTTCCAGAAGCTCGCGAGCAGGTCGTTCATGTCTGCAGCAGCAGTTTGTCGTCGGCCACCTGGAAGCGGGCGACGAGCCCGGCCACCGTCATCGCGGCCTTCTGCTCGGCGTCCAGGTCGAGCACGATGCGGCCGGCGTCCATCATCAGCAGCCGGTTGCCGTGGTCGATCGCCTGCTGCATGTTGTGGGTGACCATCAGTGCGGTCAGGCCGCCGTCTGCAATGGCGCGGAACGTGGCGGCCATCACCAGCGCGGCGGTGCGCGGGTCCAGCGCGGCGGTGTGTTCGTCCAGCAGCAGCAGCCGCGGCGGGTTCAGCACCGCCATCGCCAGCGCCAGCACCTGCCGCTGCCCGCCGGACAAGGTGCCCACGCGGGTGCCCAGCCGCTTCTCCAGGCCGAGGCCGAAGCGGGACAGCACGGCCTCGAAGCGCTCGACGCGCGCCCGTCCCAGCGCGGGCCGCAGCCCGCGGGGCCGGCTGCGAAGGTCGGCCAGCACCAGGTTCTCTGCAAGGGTCAGGGTCGGGAAGGTGCCGCGCATCGGGTCCTGCGCCACCCGGGCGATCAGGCGCGCGCGCCGCTGCTCGGGCTGACGCTCCACCGCCTCGCCGTCGATCAGGATCGTGCCGCTGTCCAGCGCCAGCTGGCCGGTGATCGCGTTCAGCAGCGTGGACTTGCCGGCCCCGTTGGACCCGATGATCACGACGACATCGCGCTCGGCGACGTCCAGGTCGATCCGGTCCAGCGCGATCCGCTCATCCTCGGTGCCGCGGTTGAAGGTGCGCAGCGCACCGCGCATCGACAGCGTCATGATGCCGCTCAGTCGATCAGCGCGCGCTCCAGCTCCGCGGGCACGGTGATCTTCCACTGCGCGGCCTGCTTGCGGCTCACGAGGGCGGTGTAGTCGGACGGGCCGGGTCTCCACGGCGCGATCGAAGCCGGCTTCTCGCCGTCCAGGATGCGGCGGGCGATGCGGCCGGCGGCGACACCCATCTGACGGTACGAGACCGCATAGGCCGCCAGGAAGCTGCCGTCGCGCACGGGCGTATCCAGCGTGTTGATGGCGGGCACGCCGATCCGCTGGGCGGTGGCGGCGATCACCGGCAGGGCCGTCTGCAGGATGTTGGACTGGATCACGAAGAGCGCATCCACCCGGCCGCGAAGCGACTGGATCCGTGGCGCGATGTCGTTGGCGCTGTCGATGCCGACCTCGACGATCTCGATGCCGGCCTTGGCCGCCGCGGCCCGGATCTCGGTCAGGTTGGTCCGGTCGTTGTCCTCGGCCGGGTTGTAGGGGATGCCGATGCGCTTGGCCCCGGGCATCAGCTGGCGAAGGAAAGCCAGCGCCGCGTTGAAGTCCGGATACAGCGTCGCCCCGGTATGGGTGGCGGAGCCTGCGTTCCATGACGGCACGATCTGCGCGACCACCGGGTCCACCACCGACATGAAGACGATCGGGATCGACTTGTCGGTGACGACGCGGATCGACGACTGCGCGATCGGCGTCGTGACCGCCATGATCAGCGCCGGCTTCTTGGACTGGGCATTGGTCAGCAGCTGCGGAATCAGCGTGCGGTCGAAGTTGATGTGCTGGTCGTCGAAGGCGAGCGTGGAGCCGTCCTTCAACGGTGCGCGCGACAGCTCGTCCTTGAAGCCGTTGACCGCGGCGCGCAGCGCCGGGTGTTCACCGAAATTGGCGATCGCGACCGTTTTCGTCTGGGCCATCGCGTCGCCGGCGGCGATGGACGCGCCGACGCCGATGGCGCCGATCATCAACAAGGAGGCGAGGGTGCGCAGCATGAAGTCGGTTCTCCGTGGGCGGGGTCGGGGTGGGTGCAGAAGCATGCGAAAGCTGGATCGAGTTTAGATCGCTTCCGGCATGCCCATGGGTGTGGACCTTGGGCGCCCGGCCCCCGCCCGGCCTCTTGTGGGCAGAGCATAGGAATTTCAAACGCCCTTGGCGAGGCCCAGCAGAGGCTCCAGGCTGGGTCTGCTGGCGGCTGAAGTACGCGCAGCTGGGCTTCTCGACTGGCATGGCCGTCGACGCGGCAGGTCTTGCGACCGTTCACAGGTCGCGGCCTTGGCCTGCTTGGATCTCGGATCCCAGGGTTGACCCTGATGTGAGGCATGTCGCACGGACACGGGGCGCTGCGCCACCCCGGCTGCGGCGTAGCTGTGCGGCCTCTGGCGTGTCGCATCGACGGCGGACGCGGCTCTGGCGGCGACGTCGTGTCCCGCCTCGCGCGCGCGACCCCTGGGCGGCGGCTGCGGGTCCGGCCCCAGGTGGGTCAGGATCTTCTCGATCACCGGCCGCTCGAGGATGGCCGCGATGATCTTCAGCTCCCCAGCGCCGCAGTTCGGGCAGTGTTGCATGTCGATGTCGAAGACCCGCTTGAGAAGCCGCGCCCAGCTGATGCGGTGCGGCCGGGCCTGAACCATCTCGGCCTCGCATTGGTCGGTGACTGCCACTTTGGTGGCCTGCGCCTGCACCTCGGGTCCCCGCGGCACCACCAGCGGGCGCAGCTTCGCATTCGGCGCCAGCACGCCGTGGAACCTGATCAGGTGCAGCCTCGGCCGCGGCACCAGCGCTGCCAGCCGCTGCATGAACTCCAGCGGGCTCATCACCAGGTGCGTGGTTCCGTCGCGCCACGGGGTCTGCTTTTTGCTTTCTGGGCCGGTATAGCGCAGGCATAGCCGGCACCGTGGCATGAATGGGGACATCGCCGGGACTTGCCCCCGCTCCCTACCCGGTCCGGGACTGTTGAGTACCGTTCGGCCCACCGTTTTCGCCACCCGCACGCCGAGTCCAGCCAGAAGGCCCCCATGCCTCTGGGCATCCGCGGAGGTGATGCCTTGCAGCGTCGACGGTACTGCGTCAATGGTGGGCAGGTTCGCGTGCCGGCTGGCCTTCAGCGTGCGGCTGGGGCGCCGTCGAGCAGTTCGTGCAGCACGGCCAGCAGCTGCTGCAGGTCCAGCGGCTTGGTCAGGAAGCGGTCGAAGCCGGCGGCCACCGCCCGCTCGCGGTCGGCTGCCAGCGCGGCCGCCGACACGGCGACCACCGGCACGCCGGCCAGGCGCGGGTCGGCGCGCAGCCTGGCCAGCACCTCGAAGCCGTCCATCCCGGGCATCTGCAGGTCGGTCAGCACGAGGTCGGGCCGTTGCGCGGCGGCCAGTGCCAGGCCCGCGGCGCCGTCGTGCGCGATGCGCAGGCGGACGAAGCCCTGGCGGGCCAGCAGCGCGGCCATCAGTTCGGCGTTGGCCGGGTCGTCCTCGACATACAGCACCTCAGCCGTGGCGCGCGCCGGTGCCGACGGCGGCGGCAGCGCGGCCGGCACGGCCGAACCGGCGGCAGCCACGCGCGGCAACTCGATCCAGAAGGTCGAGCCCTCGCCGACACGGCTGTCGACACCCATGCCGGCGTGCATCAGGTCGGCCAGCTGACGGCACAGCGCCAGCCCGATGCCGGTGCCGGCGATGCCGTCCTGCTCGGCGCCCAGCCGCTCGAACGGGCTGAACAGCCGTTCGATCGCGGCGGCCTCGATGCCGCGCCCGGTGTCGGTGACGGCGATGCGCAGCGATTCGCCGCGCGCTTCGATGCGCACGCCCACCGCGCCGCCCGCACGGTTGTATTTGGCGGCGTTGGACAGGAAATTGACCAGCACCTGGCGCAGCCGCAGCAGGTCGGCGCGCACCGGCGCGGCGGCGGTGGTGTCCACGCTGAGCTGCAGGCCCTGCGCCGCGATCATCGGCCGCACGATGTCGACGGCCTCGGCCACCACGGTGGCGGGGTCGATGGCTTCGAGGCGGACCGACAGCCGCCCGACCTCGATGCGGGCGAGGTCGAGCAGGTCGTCGATCATCTGCAGCAGGTGCTGCCCCGCACGCCGGATCTGGCCGGCCCACTGCGCCTGCTGCGGCGTCGGGTCCGACATCTCGATGATCTGCGCGAAGCCCAGGATGGCATTCATCGGCGTGCGCAGTTCATGGCTCATGCGCGACAGGAATTCGCTCTTCGCGCGGCTGGCGTCCTCGGCGCGGCGCAGCGCCAGGCCCAGCTCGTCGGTGCGCGCGAGCACGCGCGCCTCCAGGCTGGCATTGAGCTCGCGCAGCGCCTCCTCGGCGGCGCGCTGCTGGCTGATGTCGAGCGCGGTCCAGGCCACGCTGCGCACGACGCCGTCGACCTTCAGCGGGCTGGTGGCGGCCAGATAGTCGTGTGGCCGACCGCCCGGGTCGCTCAACCGATAGTCCAGCGTCTGCGCCTGGCCATCGGCGAAGCTGCGATCGAGCGCCTGCTGGATGCGCGGCTGCAGTTCGGCCGGAAACCAGTCGACCAGCCGCGTGCCTTCGACTTGCGCCCGCGTCAGCCCCGGCAGCGTGCGGTTGGCGAACGCGATGCGTCCCTCGGCGTCGATCTCGTAGATGAAGGCCGGCGTCTCGCGCGTGAGCGCGCGCAGCCGGTCGTCGCTGCGCCGCAGTTCGCCCACCGCCGCGTGCAGCGAGCTCGACCACGCATTGACGGCGCCGGCCAGCTTGTCCAGCACATCGGGTCGCCAGCGGCCGCCGTCGGGGCGCTGCAGCCGCAGCTGCTCGCCGCCCGGGCGGGTGGGGTCGAGGCCCCCCACGAAGGCGCCCAGGTGCACCAGGTGGCGCGTCACCAGGTGGTGGAAGACCAGCAGCAGGAACAGCGCCACCAGCGCCGTCTTCACCGCGTTGCTGACCAGCGTGGTGAGCAGGCGGTCCCACAGCCGCGCCAGCACGTCGTCGATGCTGGCCACCACCTCGACGCGGCCGATCTCCAGCAGCTGCCCACGGTGTTCCTGGCGCAGCAGCAGCTCGCGCGTCTGCACGCGCTGCGATCGCACGGCGCCGGCCGACCAGCGCAGCTGGCCGCCGCTGCGGATGCTGATGGCCTCCAGGTCGGGCAGGCGCAGCAGGCCGTCGATCTGCGTCTGCACCTGCTGGCGGTCGGCGACCCAGACGCTGTCGGTCAGCGTCGGCAGGTAGCTGTTCTCGATGAACTGCAGTGAACGCTCGATCTGCGCCAGGTCGCGCCGGTAGTCGAGCCAGAGTTCGATCGCGGTGATGATGCCGGTGATGACGGTGCTGAACAGCACCAGCGCGACGATCAACCGCTTGGCGACGCCGTTGCCGTTGGTCAGGGCCTCGCGCACGAAGCCGCCACCCGGGTGGGCGCTCAACCGTCGCGCTCCAGGGCCCCGAGGGTGCGGTCGTACAGCTGCTGGCGGCTGCCGTCGCGTCGCAGTTCGACCAGCGCCTGCGCCAGCGGCGCCGCCAGTTCGGCATGGCGCCTGTGCAGGTAGGCATGCATCGGCACGCGCAGCAGCGGCGGCTCCAGCGCACGCGCTGCCAGGCCGGCCTGGCGTGCCGCCATCAGGCCCACCCAGCGGTTGATGATCAGCACATCGGCGCGGCCGGCGGCCAGCAGGCCGATGGCCAGCGCGTTGTCGCGCACCGTGGTCAGCTGCGGGTGCCCGGCCAGGTGGCGCTCGAGGATCTTGTTGCCGGTGACATAGGCCACCGCCAGCGGCCGCAGGTCGTCCCAGCCGCGTACCACCAGGCCGGTGCGCGTGGTCAAGGCCACGAAGTCCTGCCGCAGCAGCGGCTCCGGCACCTGCACCAGGTTGGGATAGTCGCGCTCGAAGCCCGGTGCGCGGTAGAGGTCACCGTCCTCGATGCCGGCGTCGGCATTGATCAGCGCCCGTTCGTGCGGCATCGGCAGCACGACGAGGTCGATGCCGATGCGCCGGCAGGCGGCCCGCATCAATTCCTCGACGAAACCGGGCCGGCCCGGCACCGAGATCATCGGCTCGCGCGCGCCGGTGGCCAGTGTCAGCACCCGCGGCGCCGCGGCGGCTGCCAATGGCAAGGCGGCCCACATCAGAAGGCCCGCCGAGGCGCTGCGCCGCGTGGGACGCCAACACGATGCCATCACCTGTCTCCATCGCGCCCGCAGGGCTCGGTCTCTTCCGTGGGGATGTTAGAGCACCGGGTCGGACCATGCTCCTGGCCATCTTTTCGGCCCCAAGCGACCAAACTCGAGCCCGGCTTGCCGGCCTGCCGGTTGGCGGCGCTCAGCCGCCCAGATAGGCCACCAGCGAACGCATCGTCTGCAGCTTCGGCGTATCGGCATCGGGGATCTTGCGGCCGCTGCCCTGCGACAGGCCGATGACGAAGTTCATGAAGTCCATCGAATCGAGGTCGAGCGCTTCGCGCAGGTCTTCGTCGTCGCCGACGGTGGCGAGGTCGGCTTCGGGGGCGATGCCGGCCAGCACCTCGGCGGCCAAAGCGCGGATCTGTGCTTCGTTCATGGTCCTTGCCTTCACAGTGATGCGGGCTGTTGCAGGGCGTCGTCGATGGCGGCCAGCAGCTGGCCACCCAGGTGGCCGTCGCTGGCGCGGTGGTCGGCCGCCATGCTCAGGCTCAGCAGCGGGCGCGGCAGCACCTGGCCGTCGACCACCCAGGGCCGGGTGACGACGCGGCCGAAGCCGATCAGCGCCACCTGCGGCGGGTAGATCACGCCGAGCACGCTCTCGGCGCCGCGGTCGCCCAGGCTGGTGACGGTGACCGTGGGGTCGGTCATTTCGGAACTGCGCAACCCGCCGCTGCGCGCGCGCTGCACGAGGTCGCGCAAGGCCGTCATCAGCTCGGGCAGCGTCTTGCGGTCGGCATCGTGGACGGCGGGTGCCACCAGCCCGCCGCCGCGCAGCGACACCGCCCAACCGATGTGGATGCCGGGGCCGGGACGAAACGCGCCGTTGTCGAAAAAGCCGTTGAGCGCCGGCACCGCCACCAGCGCGCGCGCCGCGGCCTTGAGCAGCAGCACCGCGGGCAGCAGGCGGTCGATGGCGTCGCGTTCGGCGTTCCAGGCGTCGAGCCAGGCCTGCGCGGCGGCGAAGTCGACCGTGGTCTGCAGGTAGTAATGCGGGATCTCGCGCTTGGACTTCGCCATCGCGGCGGCGATCGCCTGGCGCATCAGCGCGGGGTCGAAGCCGCGTGGCCGGGGTGCGGGTGCGGCAGGGGGTGCGACAGCGGGCGCCGCAGCCGGCGCGGCGCGTTCGACGTCGGCCAGCACCACCGCGCCGTCGGCGCCGCTGCCGGCCAGCGCATCGGGCAAGACGCCGAGTTCGGCGGCGCGCCGCCGTGCCGCCGGGCTCACGCGTGCCCGCGTGGCGGCGGCCGTCAAGGCCATGCCGGCGGCGGGTGGTGGCGCGGCAGCGGCGGTGGCGGTGGGGGCGGTTGCAGGGGCGGGCGGCGGCGTCACCGGTGGTGCCGAAGGGGGTGCCGAAGGTGACGGCGAGGGTGACGGCGAGGACGCCGCCGCCGGTGCTGCCGCCTCGCCCGCCCCGCGCACGCGCGCCAGCACCGTGCCCACCGGCAGCGCCTGGCCCAGCGGCGCCAGGTCGTCGATGACGCCGTCGAGAAAGCACTCGACGTCGATCGCGCCCTTGTGCGTCTCCACCACCGCCACCACGTCGCCCGGTCGCACGCGGTCGCCGGCGTGCACGCGCCACTCGACCACGGTGCCGGTTTCCATGTCGGCGCCCAGCGCGGGCATCAGGAAGTCGGCCATGGCAGGCTTCAGCGCCGCGGCACCACGGCGCGCACGGCGGCGGCCACCGCCTCCGCACTCGGCAGCGCGGCCGCTTCCAGCTGCGCGGCATAGGGCACCGGCACCTCGCGGCCGGCCACGCGCTTGACCGGCGCGTCCAGCTCGTACAGGCTGTCCTCGGCCAGCCGGGCGGCGATCTCGGCGCCGATGCCGCCGCTCTTCCAGCCCTCGTCGACGATCACCACGCGGCGTGTGCGCGCCACGCTCTGCGCCACGGTGGCCATGTCCAGCGGGCGCAGCACGCGCAGGTCGATCACCTCGGCCTCGATGCCTTCGCGCGCCAGCGCCTCGGCCGCGGCCAGGCATTTGGGCAGGCTGTTGCCGTAGGTGACGACGCTGACGTCGCGGCCGGCGCGGCGGATCTTCGCGTGCTGAATGTCGACCGCGGTCAGCGCCGGGTCGAGGTCGCCCTCGGCGTTGTAGAGCACGATGTGCTCGAAGATCAGCACCGGATTGGGGTCGGCCAGCGCCGCGGCCAGCATGAAGCGTGCGTCTTCCACCGTGGCGGGCACCAGCACCTTCAGCCCCGGGATGTGGGCATACCAGCCTTCCAGGCTGTGCGAATGCTGCGCCGCCAGCTGGCGCCCGCCGCCGGTGGCCATGCGGATGACCACCGGCACCGCAAACTGGCCGCCGGTCATGTGCGACAGCGTGGCCGCGTTGTTCATGATCTGGTCCAGCGCCAGCAGGCTGAAGTTGCAGGTCATGATCTCGACGATGGGCCGCAGGCCGGCCAGCGCGGCGCCGATGCCGATGCCGGTGAAGCCGTTCTCGGCCAGCGGCGTGTCGACGATGCGCGCGGAGCCGAACTCCTCCAGCAGGCCCTTGGTGACGGCGTAGCAGCCGCCGTATCTGCCGACATCCTCGCCCATCACGAAGGTGCGCGCATCGGCGATCAGTGCGTCGCGGATGGCCTGCCGGCAGGCCTCGCGGTAGGTCATGCGTGTGGCCGCGGTCATGCTGCCTGCTCCTGAACCACGGTGTCCATCAGCACGAAACGCTCCAGGTCCTCCACCGGCTCCAGCGTGCCCGCTTCGGCAAAGGCCACCGCGGCGTCGATCTCGGCGGCGATGGCGGTGTCCATTGCCTGGGCTTCGGCGTCGGTGAGCTGGTGGTTGGCCAGCATCCAGCGGCGCAGGCGCTCGATCGGGTCCTGCTGCTTCCAGTCGTCGATCTCGTCGCGCGTGCGGTAGGCCTGGGTGTCGAACATCGAATGCGCGCGGAAGCGGTAGGTGCGCGCCTCCAGAAAATACGGCCCCTGGCCGCTGCGCACATGCTCGACGGCACGCCGCGCCGCCGCCTCCACCTGCACCGGGTCCATGCCGTCGACCGGCTCGGACGGCATGCGGTAGGCCTGCGCCTTGCGCCAGATGTCGGTCTCGGCCTCGCTGTCGGCCAGCGGCACGCCCATCGCATAGAGGTTGTTCTCGCACACGAAGAGCAGCGGCAGCTGCCACAGCTCGGCCAGGTTCATGGTCTCGTGGAAGGCGCCTTCGCCGACCGCGCCTTCGCCGAAGAAGCAAGTGGTGACGGCGCCACGCGCCAGGCGCTGGTCGGCCATCGCGATGCCGGCGGCCAGCGGCAGGCCGCCGCCGACGATGGCATTGCCGCCGAAGAAGCGGTGCTCGCGGCTGAACAGATGCATCGAGCCGCCGCGGCCGCGGCAGCAGCCCTCGGCCTTGCCCAGCATCTCGGCCATCAGCGGTGCCATCGGCACGCCATGCGCCAGCGCGTGGCCATGCTCGCGGTAGGTGGCGACCACGGCGTCGCCCGGCTGCAATGCGGCCATCACGCCCACGGCCACGGCCTCCTCGCCGTCGTAGAGGTGCAGAAAGCCGCGGATCTTCTGCTCCTGGTAGAGCTGCACGCAGCGTGCCTCGAAGCGGCGGATGCGTTGCATCTGGCGCAGCAGCTGCTGCAGGTGGGCGCGGTCGAGGTGGAGCTTGGTCGGGGTGCTCATCGTTCGTCGCTCTCCAGCGTCGACAGGTCGCCTTCGGGCAGGCCGAGCTCGCGCGCCTTCAGCAGGCGCCGCATGATCTTGCCGCTGCGTGTTTTCGGCAGGTTGGCGCGGAAGTCGATCGCCTTCGGCGCCACCGCCGCGCCCAGGCGCTTGCGCGCATGGCCCAGCAGTTCGCGCCGCAGCGCCTCGCTGCCTTCGAAACCGGGCTTGAGGGCGACGAAGGCCTTCACCACCTCGCCGGCGGTGGGGTCGGGGATGCCGATGACGCCGGCCTCGGCCACCGCCGGGTGTTCGAGCAGCGCGCTTTCCACCTCGAAGGGGCCGATCAGGTGGCCCGAGGTCTTGATGACGTCGTCGGCGCGGCCGACGAACCAGTAGTAGCCCTCGTCGTCACGCCGCGCCAGGTCGCCGGTGAAATACCAGCCTTCGCTGAAGCACTTCTGGTAGCGCGCATGCTCGTCGAGGTAGTCGCGCATCATCGACGGCCAGGGCGTCTTCAGCACCAGTTCGCCCTCGACGCCGGGGTCGTCGATCAGGTGCACATGGCCCGCGCCGTCGCGCGTGGCGATGGCGGCGGTGATGCCCGGCAGCGGCCGGCCCATCGAGCCGGGCTTGATGTCGAGTGCCGGCACATTGGCGATCATGATGCCGCCGGTCTCGGTCTGCCACCAGTTGTCGTGGAAGGGCAGCCCGAAGGCCTGCTGGCCCCAGACCACGGCCTCGGGGTTGAGCGGCTCGCCCACGCTGGCCAGGAAGCGCAGGCTGGACAGGTCGCGCCCGGCCAGCGGCCCGGTGCCCAGCTTCATCATCATGCGGATTGCGGTGGGCGCCGTATACCAGACGCTGATGCGCTCGCGCTCGAGCACGTCGTACCAGGTGGCGGCGTCGAATTCGGCCTCGACGACGACGCTGGTGACGCCGCACACCAGCGGCGCGATCAGCCCGTAGCTGGTGCCCGTCACCCAGCCGGGGTCGGCGGTGCACCAGTAGATGTCGTCGTCGTGCAGGTCGAGCGCGAAGCGCCCGCTGGCGGCATGCGCCAGCACCGCCTGGTGCACGTGCACCGCGCCCTTGGGCCGCCCGGTGGTGCCGCTGGTGAAATGCAGCAGGCTGGGCATCTCGGGGTCGGTGGGGCCGATGCGGTAGTCGGCCGATGCCGTGTCGACCAGCTCGCCCCAGCGCCGCAGCCCCGGCCCGTCGGCCGGCGCGTCGCCGACGAGCACCACGTGGCGCAGGCCCGGCAGCCGCTCGCGCAGGCCGGCCACCTTGCGCTGGTAGAGCTCGGGCGTGGTGACGAGCACGCGCGCGTCGCCCATCGCGCAGCGGGTGGCGATGGGCTCGGGCCCGAAGGCCGAGAACAGCGGCGTCACCGCGCAGCGGGCCTTCAAGGCGCCCAGCATGGCCACATACAGCTCGGGCAGCCGCCCCATCAGCACGAAGACGCGTTCGCCCGGCTGCACGCCCAGGCCGGCCAGCGCGCTGGCGAAGCGGTTGCTGGCGGCAGCCAGTTCGGCGTAGGTGAAGGCGCGGCGTTCACCCGACTTGCCGATCCAGCGCAGCGCCGTCCTGTCGCCGCGGCCATGGCGCAGGTGGCGGTCGACGGCCTCGTGCGCGATGTTGAGGCCGCCGCCGTCGGGCAGGCCGTCGACCAGCGCGCGCGCGTCGTCCCAGACAAAGCGTGCCGCGGTGGCGGCGGGGTCGCGCAGGTGCGGCGGCGGGTGCAGCGCGGCCGGGTCCTTGCGGATGCGCGCGGGCAATTCGCTGCCGGGGCTGGTTGATGCTGGATTCATCGGCGGCTCCTGGGCATGGCGGCGGTGCGCCGCACGCTGGCGTTGGCATGATCGCAAGCCGGCATCGCCGAGGCTTGAGCCGCATCAACCAAGCGACCGCGCGGCAGCGGCATAGATTCGGTCATGCAGAGCATCGGTTCCGACTTCGATCCCTGGCGCAGCGCCGCGGTGGCGGCCGATGTGGCGGCGATGGCGCATGCCGCACCGGCGGCCATCGCCGCCACGCGCGCGCGCCGCCTGGCCGCACTGCTGTCGGCGGCCCGCACCGGCACGCGGCTGTTTGCCGAACGGCTGCGCGGGCTGCCCGATGCGGCACCGCTGTCGGCGCTGCCGGTGCTGCGCAAGGACGACTGGATGGCGCGCTTCGAGGACGGTGTCGCCGATGCGGCGCTGACGCGGGCTGCCGTGCGTGCCTTTGCCGCCGACCCGGCGCGCATCGGCCTGCCGCTGCAGGGCCGTTATGCGGTTTTCGAGAGCTCGGGCAGCAGCGGCAGCCCGGGGCTCTTCGTGCAGGACGCGGCGGCGCTGGCGGTCTACGACGCGCTGGAAGCGCTGCGCCCGCTGGCGCTGGACCCGCAGGGCGCCTGGCGCGGCGGCAGCCCCTGGACCCTGCGCATGGCCTTCGTCGGCGCCATCGAGGGCCACTTTGCCAGCCAGGTGTCGGTGCAGCGGCTGCGGCGGCTCAACCCCTGGCTGGCGACGGCGTTGCGCGGCTTTTCCATCCTGCAGCCGCTGCCCGATCTGCTGGCGGCGCTGAATCACTGGCAGCCGCGCACGCTGGCCACCTACCCCACGGTCGCCGTGATGCTGGCTGCCGAGCAGCAGCGCGGCTCGCTGCGCTTGCGCCTGCAGGAGGTGCGCACCGGGGGCGAGACGCTGGGCGAGGCCCAGCGCACGGCCATCGAGGCCGCCTTCGGCTGCCCGCTGCGCAACAGCTACGGCGCCTCGGAATTTCTGGCCATGGCCAGTGAATGCGGCCATGGCGCGCTGCACCTGAATGCCGACTGGGTGATCCTGGAGCCGGTGGACCGCCACGGCCATGCCGTGCCGCCGGGCGAGCTGTCGCACGGCGCGCTGCTGACCAACCTGGCCAACCACGTGCAGCCGCTGATCCGCTACGACCTGGGCGACCGCATCCGCGTTGCCGCGCAGCCCTGCGCCTGCGGCTCGCCGCTGCCGGCGATCGAGGTGCTGGGGCGGCACGACGATGCGCTGCAGTTGAGCGGCGCGCAGGGCCGCGACGTCACGCTGCTGCCGCTGGCGCTGGCCACCGTGATGGAGGACGAAGCCGGTGTCTTCGACTTCCAGCTCTGCCAGCGCGACGCGCACACGCTGGCGCTGCGCCTGGGCCCCGGCGAGGCGGCGCGCCGCGCGCGCTGCCACGAAGCGCTGCAGCGCTATGCGCGCACGCAGGGCGTGCGGGCGCTGCGCCTGCTCGACGAACCCGATACGCTGCCGCAGCGCGGGCGCAGCGGCAAGGTGCAGCGCGTGGTGGCCGGCGGGTCGAGGCGGGGCGGCACCTGATGCCGGCCGGCCGGGCTCCAGGCACACCCGGCGCCGGTGCGGCCCCGTCGGCGGGCGCGGCAAACGCCCAATCGACGGCAAACCCGCCCGCTTTTCCCGCGCTGGCCGGCCGCCGCGCTGTCGATACTCGGCGATGTATCCATCCGACGGGGCGACCTCCGCGGTCACCGATCGCCGCCCCGCGCCCGGAGCCAACGCCATGTCCCAGCCGTACCCCGTCCGCCGCTGCCTCGTCCCTTCGCCCGTCCGGCGCCCGCTGGCCGTCTGGTGCTGGCTCGCCCTGTGTGCCGCGCCGGGCGCGGCGCAGGCGCAGGCCGACCCGCTGTCGCTCAGCCTCGAGCAGCTGATGGACGTGAAGGTGGTCGGTGCCGCCAAATACGAGCAGCGCCAGAACGAGGTGGCGGCGGCCGTCAGCGTCATCACGCGGCAGGAGATCCAGGCCTTCGGCTGGTCGACGCTGGAGCAGGCGCTGGCCAGCCTGCCGGGCGTCTACACCACCTACGACCGCCAGTATCTGTACCTGGGCACGCGCGGCTTTTCGGTGCCGGGCGACTACAACACGCGGGTGCTGATCACCGTCAACGGCAACCGCGCCAACGAGCCGCTTTACGACGGTGCCGCCTTCGGCACCCAGCTGCCGCTGGACCTGGCCCTGGTCGAGCGCATCGAATTCATCCCCGGCCCCGGCGGTGCGGTCTATGGCCAGAATGCCATGTTCGGCGTCGTCAACATCGTCACCCGCCGCGGTGCCGACCTCGATGGCGGCCGCCTCGCGCTCGCCGCCGAGAGCGGCCAGCGGCTGCGCGAAGGCCGCGTCAGCTGGGGCCGGCGCCTGGCCGGCGGCGTCGACCTGCTGCTGTCGGCATCGGCCATGCGCGCACGCGGCAAGGACCGCTTCTTCGATTTCGGCGATGCCGGCGTCGGCGGCGTGGCGGCCGGGCTCGATGGCGAGCGCGACCGCGAGCTCTTCGCGCGCGCCGCTGGCGCAGGCTGGGCGGCCGAAGTCGTGCATGGCGACCGTCGCAAGGACGACCCCACCGGCGTCTATCTGTCCGACCCACTGGTGCCGGGGCAATACCAGGGCGACACCCAAACGATGGCACAAATCGAGTGGCAGCACCGCCTGGCGCCGGCGCTGGAGCTGTCGACGCGGCTGTTTGCCGGCCGCTACCGCTTCAGCAGCCAACTCAGCTACGAAGGCAGCCTGATGAGCTTTCCCGGCCGCGGCGACTGGCACGGGCTCGACCTGCGGCTGCTCGCCACCGCCTGGGCCGGCCACAAGCTGATGCTGGGCCTGGAAGCGCAGCGCAACCCGCACCAGGACCAGAACCAGCTCATGCCCGACGATCCGTCGGCCAATCTGTACACCCCCTCGTCGGGCTCGCGCCTGGGTCTCTACCTGCAGGACGAATGGCGGGCCAGCGACAGCCTGCTGTTCACGCTCGGCCTGCGCGTCGACCGCAACAGCGTCACCGGCATGAAGACCAGCCCGCGCGTGGCCGCCATCTGGCAGCCCGGCCCGGCCACCACCTTGCGCGCGCTGCACGGCCGCGCCCACCGCGCCCCCAATGCCTACGAACGCCTGTACGACGACGGCCTGTCGCAGGTGGCCAACCCGGCGCTGGGCGGCGAGCGCATCGATACCAGCGAGCTGGTGGCCGACCACCGCTTCGGCACCAGCCTGCTGCTGCGTGCCTCGCTCTACCGCTGGTCGCTGCGCGACCTGGTGACGCTGGGCATCGACCCGGTGAGCGGGCTGCCGCAATACCAGTCGGGGCGGCCGGTGCAGGCGCGCGGCCTCGAACTGTCGGCTGACCACAGCGGTGCGCGCGGCCTGCGCCTGCGTGGCAGCGTGTCGCTGCAGGACGTCGAAGACCGCGACGGCCGCCGCCTGGTCAATTCGCCGCGGCTGCTGGGCAAGCTGGCGCTGTCCACGCCGCTGTCCTGGGCCGGCTGGCACCTGGGCTACGAACTGCAGGCCGAGGGCCGGCGCCTGACGCTCGACGGCCAGGCGCTGGGCGGGCATGCGGTGTCCAGCCTGCACCTGAGCACCGAGGCGCTGGCCCCGGGCCTGCGGCTGGGGCTGCGTGTGGGCAACCTGTTCGACCGGCGCTACCGGCACCCCGGTGCCGACACCAACTGGCAGAACGATTTCGAGCAGGACGGCCGCACGCTGCGGCTGACCCTGGCCGTCGCTTTCTGACCGGCGGCATGCACGTGGCGGCCCGGCACCATCGCCTGCAGCAGCGTGGCCGCATGGGCCCGCGCGCGGGCCGCTGGCTGCGGGCGCTGCTGGCCGGCACGCTGCTGGCCGGCGGCGGCGCCACACTGGCCCAGGACGTGCCCGAATACCGCCTGAAGGCGGCCTTCGTCTTCAATTTCATCGCCTTCACGGAATGGCCGGCCGATGCGCCGTCCACGCTGCAGCTGTGCGTGCTCGGCGCCGACCCCTTCGGCCGCGACATCGACGGCCTGCACGACCGCGTGGCCGCCGGGCGCAAGCTGGCGCTGCAGCGGCGCAGCGCCGGCGAGGGCGCACGCGGCTGCCACGTGGTCTTCCTGTCGGCAGCGCTGGGCGATGCGCTGCCGCGCGTGCTGCAGGGCCTGCTCGGCCAGCCGGTGCTGACGATCGCCGATACCCCGGGCGCGCTGCGCCACGGCGTCATGCTGAATATGAACCTGGCGCAGGACAAGGTCAGCTTCGAGGCCCATCTGCAGGCAGCACGTGCCGCCGGGCTGAACCTGAGCTCCAAGCTGCTGCGCCTGGCCACCGAGGTCGTGCAATGAACACCCAGGTCCACTTTGCCGACACGCTGCGGCGCATCAACCGCCGCATGCTGATGCTGGCCATCGGCATCATCGCCGTGGCCATCGTCGCCAGCACCTTCATGCTGGGCCTGTGGTCGCTGACCGACCAGGCGCGCGTGCAGGCGCGCGTGCTGGGCGACAACGCCAGCGCCGCGCTGGCCTTCGACGACGACAAGGCGGCCGGCGAGCTGCTGCAGTCGCTGCACCATTCGCCGCAGGTGCTGGGCGCGGCCATCTACCGCAACGACGGCCGGCTGTTTGCCAGCTGGGCAGCGGGTGCCGGCGCCGCGCCGGCGCGGCCGCCGCTGGCCGCCGACGGCTTCATCGGCTGGCGTGTCGTCGGCGTCAGCGAGCCGGTGCGCAGCGCCGGCGCCGGCACCGTCGACGGCCGCGTGCGGCTCGAGGTCGACCTCGGCAGCCTGTACGAGCTGACGCTGCGGCAGCTGGTGGCCATCGCGCTGGCCGCGCTGCTGGCGGTGGCGGCCAGCCGGCTGCTGCTGCAGCGCCTCAACGATGCCGTGCTGAAGCCGCTGCGCGAGCTCGACGCGCAGATGCAGGCGGTCTCGGCCCAGGGCGACTACCAGTTGCGTGCCAAGCCCAGCGACATCGTCGAGATCGACACCCTGAGCCACGGTTTCAACAGCATGCTGGTACAGATCCAGCACCGCGACGAGCGCCTGGCGGCGCAGCGCGACCACCTCGAGGAACAGGTGGTGGCGCGCACGGCACAGCTGCAGGCCGCCAAGGACGCCGCCGAGGCCGCCAGCCAGGCGAAGAGCGAATTCCTGGCCACCATGAGCCACGAGATCCGCACGCCGATGAACGGCGTGCTGGGCATGAACGAGCTGCTCATCGACAGCCCGCTGCAGCCGCAGCAACGTGCCTGGGCCGAAGCGGTGCAGGCCTCGGGCCGCCACCTGCTGGGCGTCATCAACGACATCCTCGATTTCTCGAAGATCGAATCCGGCCACCTCGAGCTGGAGCAGGTGGACTTCAGCCTCGTCGAGGCGGTGGAGGACGCGCTGGCGATGTTTGCGCAGCCGGCCGAGGCCAAGGGGCTGGAGCTGGCGGCGCAGTTCGTGCCGCCCGATGCCGCCCTCGCGGTGCGCGGCGACCCCTTCCGCGTGCGCCAGGTGGTGGCCAACCTGGTCGGCAATGCGGTCAAATTTACCGACGACGGCGAGGTGGTGGTGCGGGTGGCGCTGCAGGGCGTGCACGACGGCCGCGTCGCCGTCGAGATCTGCGTGCAGGACACCGGCATCGGCATCGACCCCGCGGTGCAGGAGCGCATCTTCGAGCAGTTCTCGCAGGCCGACGGATCGACCACGCGCCGCTTCGGCGGCACCGGCCTCGGGCTGGCGATCTGCCGCCGCCTGCTGGCCATGATGGGCGGCAGCATCCGCGTCGAGAGCGCGGCCGGCCGCGGCTCGCGCTTCGTCGTCAGCCTGGCGCTGCCGCTGGCGCAGGCTGCCGCGACGCCGGCGCTCGATGACGGGGTGCTGCAGGGCCGCACCGCGCTCGTCGTCGACGACAACCCGACCAACCGCGACATCCTGTTCCAGCAGCTGCACGGCTGGGGCCTGCGCGTGCGCTGCGTCGACGGCGGCGCGGCGGCGCTGTCGGCGCTGCGCGCCGCGCTGGCCAGCGGCAAGCCCTATGAGCTGGCGGTGCTGGACATGCACATGCCGGGCATGGACGGCCTGCAACTGGCGCATGCGATCCAGGCCGAGCCGGCGCTGGCGTCGACGCGGCTGATGATGTTGAGCTCGACCTATGCCAATGCCGACGAGCACGAGCGGGCCGCGGCCGGCATCCGCCGCTACCTGAACAAGCCGGCGCGCCGCGCCGACCTGCTGCGTGCCCTCGTCGGCCTGGTCAGCGCCGATGCAGCGCCGGCGCTGCCGGGCCGCGCCAATGCTGCGGCCGGTGCCTGGGCACCGCTGCGCGGGCGCGTGCTGCTGGTGGAGGACAACCCCATCAACCAGGGCGTGGCCAAGGCCATGCTGGCCAAGCTGGGGCTGCAGTGGCAGCTGGCCGGCAACGGCCTGGAGGCCGTGCAGGCCGTGCAGGCCGCGCAGGCGCAGGATTTCGACATCGTGCTGATGGACTGCCAGATGCCGGTGATGGACGGCTTCCAGGCCACCGCGGCGATCCGCGCGCTGCCCGACGGCCGCGGCCGCCTGCTGCCCATCCTGGCCGTCACCGCCAATGCCATGCAGGGCGACGAGCAGCGCTGCCTGGACGCCGGCATGAACGGCTTCGTCGCCAAGCCCTTCTCGCTGGGCACGCTGCAGGCCGCGCTGGCGCGCTGGCTGCCAGGTGCGGGGCCGGCAGCGGCCATCGCCGCACCGATCGGCGATCCGGTGGCCGAACCGGCCGCCGATGACGGCGCCGCCGATACCGGGCCGGCACCGCTGGAGCGCCCGGTGCTGAACCCGGCCGCGCTGGCGGCGCTGCGCGAGCTCGACGATCACGAGCAGGGCCTGCTGGCCGAGCTGGCGGCAGGCTTCGTCGAGATGGCCGGGCCCCAGCTCGAGGCCATCGCCGCCGCCCTCGCCGCCGGCGACGCCGCCGCCCTGGCGCGCGGCGCGCACGCGATGAAGTCCGGCGCCGCCAACCTCGGCGCCGAGGCGCTCTCGGCCTGCTACCGCGAGCTCGAGCGCTGCGGCCGCGAGCTGCGCATCGACGATGCACGCGCGCTGCTGGTGCGCACGCGCCAGCAGCAGGCGCGGGCGCTGAAGGCGCTGGGCCGGCTGAGCGGAGCCGCCGCATGAGCGTACCGGCCTCAGCCCGCCAAGCGCTCATTCCGCAGCACGCGGTGCGGAGGGCCGTCCCGTGACCGCCGCCGCGCCAGCGGAGCCGGTGCGCAGCATCCTCGTCGTCGACGACGACCTCAATGCGCGGCTGATCATGCGTGCCGCGCTGCGCAAGGCCGGCTACGAGGTGCTGCTGGCCGAGGGCGGCGCCGACGCGTTGCGCCAATACCGCGCCCGGCCCTGCGACCTGGTGATGCTCGACGTCGACATGCCCGATCTCGACGGGCACGAAGTCTGCCGCATCCTGCGCGCCGAGGTCGACCCGCTGCTGCCGGTCGTCATGGTCACCGGCATGGACGACCTCGAATCGGTGCAGGCGGCCTACGACAGCGGCGCCACCGATTTCATCGCCAAGCCGGTCAACTGGGCGCTGATCGGGCACCGTGTGCGCTACCTCTTGCGCATGCACGACGCGCTGCTGAGCCTGCGCGAGGCCGAGGCCCGCCACGCGGCGGTGCTCGATGCCATACCCGACCTGCTGTTCGAGGTCGACCTCGACGGCACCTACCTGGATTACCGCGCGCCGCGCCGCGAGCTGCTGGCGGCGCCGGCGGAGGCCTTTCTCGGGCGCACGATCGCCCAGGTGCTGCCGACGGCCGTCGCCGAGGTCTGCATGGCCGCGCTGCGCGAGGCGCACCACAGCGGCCAGTCCAACGGCCGCCAGTTCGAGCTGACGCTGCCGCAGGGGTCGACCTGGTTCGAGCTGTCGGTGGCGCGCAAGGCGGTGGCGCCGGGCGCCAGCCCGCGCTTCATCATGCTCTCGCGCGAGATCACCGATCGCAAGCAGGCCGAGGCGCGCATCGCGCGGCTGGCCTATTTCGACAGCCTCACCGGACTGCCGAACCGGCAGTCCTTCCTCGAGCGTGTCGACCGCGCCATCCGCCGCGCCGGCCAGAAGGGCGAGCGCCTGGCGGTGCTGTTCATGGACCTCGACGGTTTCAAGGTCGTCAACGACACGCTCGGCCACGCCGCCGGCGACCAGCTGCTGCGCTGGGCTGCCGACCGCCTGCGCGACGGCCTGCGGCCGACCGACCTGCTGTCGCGCCCGATGGGCCTGCACGGCGCCGGCGAGGAGGCGCTGCAGCTGGCACGGCTGGGCGGCGACGAATTCACGGCGCTGCTGCAGGACATCGACCGCCCCGAGGACGCGCTGGCGGTGGCTGCGCGCATCGGCGAGCTGATGCAGCGGCCCTTCGTGCTCGACGGCCAGCCGGTGCGCGTGGGCGCCAGCATCGGCATCGCGCTCTTCCCCGACGACGGCACCGACGCGGCCACGCTGCTCAAGCATGCCGATACCGCGATGTACCACGCCAAGAGCGCCGGCCGCGGCCGCGCGCAGCTCTACAGCGCCGACCAGACGGCCGCCATCGTCGAGCGCGTGACGATCGAGCGCCAGTTGCGCGAGGCACTGCGGCGCGACGAATTCCGGCTTGTCTACCAGCCCGTGGTCGACACCACGACAGGCCAGGTGCGCACGCTGGAGGCCTTCATCCGCTGGCACCACCCCGCGCGCGGCGTGCTCGCGCCGGCGGATTTCATCCGCCTGGCCGAGGAACTGGGGTTGATCGAGGCCATCGACGACTGGGTGCTGCGCACCGCCTGCGCCGACGCGGCAGGCTGGCCGGTGGGGGTGAGCGTCAACCTCTCGCCGCTGCTCGTCGGCAAGCCCGGACTGGCCGCGCGCGTGCTGCGGGCCCTGCAGGGCAGCGGCCTGCCGCCGCAACGGCTGGGGCTGGAGGTCACCGAGACCGCGCTGCTGGCCGACAGCGAGCAGGCCCGCGCGGCATTGACGGCGCTGCACGAGGCCGGCATCGCCATCGTGCTGGATGATTTCGGCACCGGCTATTCGTCGCTGGCCTATCTGGCGCGCATGCCGATCGACGCCATCAAGATCGACCGCGGATTTGTCGGCCGGCTGCTCGACGACGCCGAAAGCGAGGCCATCGTGCGCGCCGTGCTGGCGATGGCCGACAGCCTGGGCCTGGGCGTGATCGCCGAGGGCGTGCAGACGCCGATGCAGGCGCAGCGCCTGGCCGCGCTGAACTGCCCGGTGATGCAGGGCTTCTGGCTGGCTGCGCCGGTGCCGGCGGCCGAGGTGCCGGCGCTGCTGGCGCGCGACAGGGCACCGGCGCTGCCGACGCGTGACGAGGCGCCGCGGCCCGCTGCCGACAGGCACTGACCGGGCGACACGCGTCCGCTCACGCCCCGCATCACGCGTCCGCAGACGGCCGGCAGCGCGGCGCGGCGCGCGCAGCACCGTGGGCTTGTCGGTGGCGGCAGCGGCGCTGCTGCCGGCTATCGTGCCGCGCGCGGCGCTGGCGCGCCGATCGGCGCCTGGATCGGTGCGCGCCACGGCGGCGCAGCCCGCCTGATGCCGGCATAACATGGCCGCCCATGGTTTCATCGTCCCCGCCCCGGCGGCGCGCCGTGCTGGCCGCGCTGGCCGCCGGCGCGGTTCTGCCCGGCGCCCTGCACGCCCAGCCCCGCTTTCCCGAGCGCGCCATCACGCTGCTGGTGCCCTTCGCCCCCGGCGGCATCGCCGACCTCACCGCGCGTGCGGTGGCCGAGCACATGGGCCGCACGCTGGGCCAGCCGGTGGTGGTCGAGAACAAGCCCAGCGCCGGCAGCATCGTCGCCAGCCAGGCGGTGGCCACCGCCCGGCCCGACGGCCACACGCTGCTGCTGATGAGCAACGCCAATGCGGTGAGCGTCGGGCTGTTCAGGAAGCTGCCCTACGACCCGGTGAAGGACTTCGCCCCCGTCAGCACGCTGGGCTATTTCGACATCGGCCTCTTCGTGGCCGGCCCTTCGCGCTTCGCGACGCTGAAGGATGCGGTGGCCTTTGCCAGGGCCAACCCGGGCAGGCTCAACGTCGGCACCATCGCGCCCGGCAGCACGCAGCACCTGAGCGCCAAGCTGTTCGAGACGGTGGCCGGCATCGACGCGCTGGTGGTGCCGTACAAGGGCTCGCCGGCGGTGCTGACGGCACTGCGCGCCGGCGAGATCGACCTCGCCTTCGAGGTGCTGGGCCCGATGGTGCCGCAGGTGGCGGCCGGTGTCGTGCGTGCGCTGGCCGTGTCGTCGGATCGCCGCAACCCGGCGCTGCCCGACGTGCCTACCGTGCAGCAGGCCGGCGTGGCCGGCTACAACGTGGCCAGCTGGAATGCCATCGCGGCACCGGCCGGCACGCCGCCCGAGGTGATCGCCCTGCTGAACCGGGCCGTGCGCGAAGCCGTGGCCGCGCCCGCGGTGCAGGACAAGCTGGGCCGCGCCGGCATGCGTGTGCAGGGCAGCAGCCCGGCCGAACTGCAGGCGCTGCTGGCCGGCGAGATCAAGCGTTGGGGCGAGGTGATCCGGGCGGCGAAGATCGAGCCCGAGTAGCGTGCTGGCGCGGGGTCAGGGCCGCTGAGCGAACAGCTCGCCCGCCAGGTTCTGGTAGCCCTGCGCCGCGTGCAGCAGCGCGGCATCGCCCTGCGGCCGGCCGATCAGCTGGATGCCGCAGGGCCAGCGGCCGTTGGCGTGGAAGCCCGCCGGCAGGCTGATGGCCGGCAGGCCGGCGAAGGTGGCGTACAGCGTCACCTCCATCCAGCGGTGGTAGGTGTCCATCGTCCGGCCAGCAATGCGGCGCGGCCAGGTCTCGCCGATCGCGAAGGGCCAGGTCTGCGCCACCGGCAGCGCCAGCAGGTCCAAGCGCTGGAAGATGCCGAGCAGGTGCTGATAGAAGGCGCTGCGCACCGCGGCGGCCTGCATGAAGTCCTGGTTGCCCAGGCCCTCGCCCTGGTCCATCTCCCACAGCGCCTCGGGCTTGACCTGGTCGCGGCGGGCGCCGGGTGTGGCCAGTGCGGCAGCGACGCCGGGCGCCACCAGCGCGCGCCGCCAGCGCAGCCAGGCCTGCCACAGCGCGTCGGCATCGAACCCCAGCGCGGTCGGCTCGACGACCGCACCGCCGCCCTGCAGGCGCTGCAGCGCCTGTTCGCACACCGACAGGATGCCGTCCTCCATCGGCAGATGGCCGCCCAGGTCGCCCAGCCAGCCGATGCGCAGGCCGCGCACGTCGGCATCGGCCGGCGGCACGAAGTCGCGCGGGCCCTCGGCGATGGACAGCGGCACGCGCGCATCGTGTCCGGCCTGGATGGACAGCAGCTGCGCCACGTCGCGCACCGTGCGGCCCATCGGTCCGTCGGTGGCCAGCTGGCTGACGAAATGGTCGGCCTTGGGCCAGCCCGGCACGCGGCCCTGGCTGGGCCGCAGGCCGATGACGTGGTTCCAGCCCGCGGGGTTGCGCAAGGACCCCATGAAGTCGGAGCCGTCGGCCACCGGCAGCAGCCGCAGCGCCAGCGCCACCGCGGCACCGCCGCTGCTGCCGCCGCAGGTCACCGCCTCGTCCCAGGCGTTGGGCGTGGCGCCGAACAGCGGGTTGTAGGTGTGCGAGCCGAGGCCGAATTCCGGCATGTTGGTCTTGCCGATGACGATGCAGCCGGCGGCCTTCATGCGCGCCACGTAGAGGCTGTCGACCGCGGGCAGCGCGTGTTGCAGCAGCGGCGAGCCGAAGGTGGTGGGGAATCCCGTCGCCTGACCGGTGTCCTTGATGGCCTGCGGGATGCCGTGCAGCCAGCCCATCGACTGCCCGCGCGCCAGCATCGCATCGCGCTCGTCGGCCTGGCGCAGCAGGTCGTCGTCGGCGGCCAGGTTGACGATGGCGTTGGCGTGCGGGTTGATCGCGTGGATGCGCGCCAGGTAGGCCTGCATCACCTCGCGGCACGAGACCTGGCGGGCGTGGATGGCGGTGCTGAGGGCGTGGGCGTCGAGGTCGGTGAGGTCCATGGGATGGCTTCCGTTCAGGGCTTCTTCGTGCAGTCGCAGACATCGTGGCCGTTGTCGATCACCACCTTCCAGCGGCCATCGGCCTCGCGCCGCCAGGTGGAGGCGTAGCGTGCGACCAGCTTGCCGTCGGGCAGGCTCACCGGGCCTTCGCTGTAGGCCAGCTGGCCGCTGGACAGCACCTCGACGACCGCGGGCTTCCACGCGAACGGCGCCTGCGGCTGGCGGAAGAAGCGTTCCCAGTGCGCCAGGATCGCGGGCTTGCCGCGCAGCGGCTGGCCGCCGTTGACGAAGGTGGCGTCGTCGGCGATCCATTCGCCGAAGGCCTTGAAGTCGCGGGCCGCCATCGTGGCCGCGAAGGCGGTCTCGGCGGCGCGCACCTGCTCGGCCAGCAGCGTCAGGTCGGGCGGCGGCGTGGCGCAGCCGGCCAGCGCCAGGGCCAGGGCCAGCAGCCCGGTGGGCAGGCGCAGCAGGGCGCGGCGGTGCATCGTGCGCTCCGATCAGGCGGCAAAGGGCATGGGCGCCGGGCCGTGCGCCGCCTCCCACTGGGCCGCCACGCGCAGCAGCAGCGCGTCCTGGCCATGCGGCGCGGCCAGCATGGCGCCGATGGGCAGCCCGCTCGACGAACGGCCCACCGGCAGGCTGATCGCCGGCGCGCCGGTGGCATTGGCCAGCGGGCAGAAGGGCGTATAGCGCCACAGGCCCTGCGGGCCCAGCCGGTAGTCGATGAAGTCCGGCTTGTCCATCGTGAAGCGGCCCAGCACCGCGGGCGGTTCGGCCAGCGTGGGCGTCAGCAGCAACTCGAAGCGCTCGTGGAATTGCGCCAGCCGCCGGCCCAGCCGGTGGAAGGTGTTCACCGCGGCCAGGTAGTCGGTGGCCTTGAAGGCAGCGGCGGTCTGCCAGGCGCTCCAGACCACGGGCTCGACCTCGCCCTGCGTGACCGGCCGGCCACGCTGCTGCTGCAACTGGTCGAGGAAGAGCGCGGTGCCGGTGGCCACGCCCTGCATCACCGGGTAGACGACATCGTGCGTGCTGAAGTCGAGCGTGGCCGTCTCGACCTCGTGGCCCAGGCGCTGCAACTGGTCGGCGAAGGCGCGGATCGCCGCGGCCACCTCGGGGTGAACCGGATCGCCTTCGAAAAACTGGTTGATCACGCCGATGCGCAGCCCGCGCGGCGCCTCGGCGAGCGCCGCTTCGCAGCTGGCCGGCAGCACCGGTGCGGCATAGGGGGCGCCGGGGTCGCTGCCGGCGGTGGCGTCGAGCGCGCGCGCGCAGTCGCGCACGCTGCGCGTGACGACATGGTCGGTGGTCAGGCCGCCCCAGCCTTCGCCGGCCAGCGGGCCGGTGGGCATCAGCCCGCGGCTGGGCTTGAGGCCGATCAGCCCGCAGGCCGAGGCCGGGATGCGGATCGAGCCGGCGCCGTCGTTGGCGTGGGCGATCGTCACCATGCCGCTGGCGGTGGCCGCGGCGGCACCGCCGCTGGAGCCGCCCGGCGAATGCGCTCGGTGCCAGGGGTTGCGCGTGGGGCCGCCGTAGGCCACCGCCTCGGTGGTGGCGCTCATGCCCATCTCGGGGCTGGTGCTGCGGCCGAAGGGTACGAAGCCGGCGGCGAGATAGCGCTGCGTCAGCGTGCCGTCCACGGCCCAAGGGGCGCCGTCGGGAAACAGGCGCGAACCCATGCGCGAGGGCAGGCCGCGGTGCGCGGTGGCCGGCCCGACGTCCTTCAGCAGCAGCGGCACGCCGAAGAAGGGGCGACGCTGCAGCAAGGCGGCGCGCTCGGCGTCGCTGCGGCAGGCGGCGAGTTCGGCGTCCAGCACCTGCGCCTGCTGGCGGCCGAGATCGGGGGCCAGGCGGCAGACGGCGTTGAGATGCGGGTCCATCGCGGCCACGTCGGCCAGCGTGCGCTCCAGCGCCTGCACGGCGCTGCAGTCGCCGCGCACGATGGCCTGCGCCAGCGCGGTGGCGTCGCCGGTAAACCAGGGGCGGGGCAGGGGGGTCGACGTCGGGTGGGTCATCGCTTCACCTGTTTTTCCATGAAGACCGACAGCGGGTCGGGTGCGTAGTCACCGAAGGGGCCGCGCCGGGCATAGCCGGCACGTTCGTAGAACGCCAGTGCGGCGTGCTGCAGCACGCCGGTCTCCAGGCGCAGCAAGGTGCAGCCGCGGTCGACGGCGGCGCATTCGAGAAAGGCCAGCAGCGCCCGCGCGCGCCCACCGCCGCGCCACGGCGGCTGCAGATACATGCGCTTGAGCTCGCCCCAGCCGCCGGGCTCGAGCACCACCGCGCCGCAGCCCACGGCATGACCCTCCGCGAGGCGCGCCACCGCGAAGACCACCTCGGGTTGCAGCAGCGCCGCGATGTGAATGCCATGGTGGCTCTCGGGCGGGTACAGCGGCTTCTGGTAGGCGTCGAGCTCGTCGATCAGCGCGAGCACCTCGGGCTGGTCGGGCGCTTCGAGCGCGATGCATACCGCGCCGCCGGCGGCCCCCGTCGCCATGCTCAGGGCCGGCGGCGGATGCTGGCCGGCAGCCTTGTCCACGGCAGGTCGGCCGGGTCGGCGGCCATCGGGCCGGCGGCCTTGGCCACCAGCACATGGCTGGCGTGCGGCGTGAAATCGGCGCGGAAGTGGTTGCTGCTCTTGACGACGATCAGGCGCATGGCCTCGGTGTGCACGCCCACCATGCGCAGCAGCTCGCGGTCGAGCAGCTGCTTCTTGCCGCTGACGACGGCGATGCGCACGCCGTCGATCTCCAGGCAGGCGCTGGGCCCGAGCTGGACCGACACGCCGGTCATCATCGGCCCGGTCAGCGTGCAGCGGCCGTCCGACAGCGCCAGCACCTTGAAGCGGCCGCGCAGCGGCGGGTCGCTGGGCTGGCCGGTGAAGGTGGGCACCGCGGTGCCGAGCGCGAGCTCGATCTCGGCGCCCACGCCGGCCTCGTGCGCGGCGCGGCCGGCGGCGGGGTCGTACATCAGGCCCAGCACCACCTGCCCGGGGTACTGGCGGCCGGCACCCTGCTGCAGCAGCGCATGCAGCATGCCGGTGGTGTTGCTGTCGCCGCCGGCGCCGGGGTTGTCCTGGGTGTCGGCGATGACCACCGGCTTCGAGGCCCCGTCGGCCAGCGCCAGCGCGTGCACGACGGCGTCGCGGGCTTCCAGGTAGTCGGGCCGCCACTGCGTGGGCTCGGCGGCGATCTCGTACAGGCGCTGCACCGCACGCCCGGTGGCCTCGGGTGTCGGGCCATGGCCCCAGACCATGGGCGCGCATTCGGCAAAGTCGGAGGCCGGAAAGCCCATGCAGAAGCTCAGCAGCGTGCCATGCTCGCGGTCGAGTGCCAGCAGCTGCTCGTACACGCCCTGCGCCGGCTGCATCCAGGTGCTCTGCGCATTGAGCGGGATCAGGTAGGGCAGGCGCCGGTGCGTCTGCGGCAGCCGCTGCCCGGCGCGCAGGCGGCGCGACAGCAACTCGGCGGCCAGCGCGCCGGTATCGGCCATGTCGACATGCGGGTAGGTGCGGTAGGCCACCAGCGCGTCGGCCTCGTGCAGCATGCGTTCGGTGACGTTGGCGTGCAGGTCCAGGCTGGCGACGATCGGCACGTCGGCCCCGACGAGGGCGCGCAGCCGCGCCAGCAGCTCGCCTTCGCTGTCCAGCGCATGCTCGGCCACCGCGGCGCCGTGCAGGTCGAGGTAGATGCCGTCGAGGCCGCCGCGGCCGTCGCTGCGCGCGGCCTGCACGTCCTCGCAGATGGCACCGGCGATGCGCTCGAAGGCGTCGCGCGTGACATAGCTCGACGGGATGGCGCCGGCCCAGGCCGACGGCAGCAGCGTCCAGCCATGGGCCCTGGCGGCGTCGATGAAGCCGGCCACCGGGATGTTGATGCCGGTCAGCGTGGCCTGCATCTCGGGCCCGCGCATGAAGGGCGGGAAGGAGTCGCCGCGCGTAAACGCGGCCCAGTCGGCCAGGCTGGGGGCGAAGGTATTGGTCTCGTGCTGGTAGCCGGCGATCAGGATGCGGGGCATGCGTTCAGGTGGATTCGGGCGTCGAACGACTATAGGCGGCGATCGCCGCCGCTGGCTGTGGAATATCATTCCACGCTCAATGACCCAACCCGCCGCCGACCCCGCTGCCGACCGCGCGACCCTGGTGCTGGACGCCGTGCTGCGGCTGTTCAAGCCGGCGGCGCGGCTGCTGCTGCAGAACGGCGTCAGCTACGGTGCCTTCGCCACCGCGCTCAAGCGCGTCTTCCTGGCCGCCGCGCAGGACGAATTGAAGGCGCGCGGCATGGCGCAGACCGACAGCGCGATCACGCTGCTGTCGGGCGTGCACCGGCGCGACGTGCGCACGCTGCTGCGCGCGGCCCCGGCGGCCGATGCGGCTGCCGGGGCCGCGCAGCGGCGCGAGCCCTTGTCGATGGCCAGCGAGGTGGCGGCGCGCTGGCTGAGCCTGCCGCCCTGGATCGACGACCGGCAGCGGCCGCGTGTGCTGCCGCGCGGCGGCGCCGGCGACAGCTTCGACGCGCTGGTGGCCAGCGTGTCCAGCGACATCCGCCCGCGTGCGGTGCTCGACGAGCTCAAGCGCCTGGGCGTGGCCGAGGAAGGCGACGACGGCGTGCGGCTGCTGGCCGGCAGCTTTGCGCCGCGCCAGGGCTTCGAGGAGATGAGCTGGCTGCTGGCCGACCACCTGCGCGACCACCTGGCCGCGGCGGCGCTCAACCTGCAGGGGCAGGCCAATTTTCTCGAGCAGTCGGTGCATGTCGATGCCATCACCGAAACCTCGGCGGCCGAACTGCAGCAGGCCGCGGTGGCGGCCTGGAAGCAGTTGCGCCCGGGCTACCTGGCGCTGGCGCAGGCCCGCTTCGATGCCGATGCGCGCGACGCACGGCCCGCGCTGCGCGGGCACCGCGCCCGCTTCGGCGTCTATTTCCTGATCGACCGCGACAAGGAGTCGTGACCCGTGAAGACCGACTGGCGTGCCCCTCCTTCCTTCGGCCTGCTGCCGCTGCTGCTGGCCCTGCTGGCGGGCTGCGGCCCCACCACCGGCGGCACCGGCACCGGCGAGGGCGCCATCACCGTGGCCAGCTTCGGCGCCAGCGCCACCAGCACCTGCTCGGCACCCTTCGCCGGCGCGCTGGCCTGCGGCACGACCAGCCTGGCGCCGGCGTCGCCCGCGCAACTGCCGGGCACGGCGCCGGTGGTCTTTGTCGGTGATGGCGCCAGCGGCGCCTATGTGCTGACGATGCAGGACAACCATGCGCTGCTGCAGTCGCGCTGCAGCGCGGCGCGCTTCGAGGGTGAATTCGGTCTGCTGCCTGGCGGCGAGGCGCGCTTCCTCGGCGGCTGGACCGGCGCCGGGCAGGCGGCCACCTGGCGCGCCCAGCTGTGGCTGCAGGCCGTGCCCGGCCGCGACGACGCCCTGCTGCTGCAGGTGCTGGACGCCGACGGGCGCGCACTGCTCGGGCCGCTGTCGCTGCGGCGTGTCGCGGCGGTGCCGACCGACGCGCCGGCCTGCCCCTGAGGATCCGCGCCGGCTACGGTCTGGCCAGGAGCTTGTAGGTCCTGACGTGCGCTCCCATGCTCTCGATGTCCGACCGCAGGCGCCGGGTCACGCTGGCGGGGTCGATATATTTCGCCTCCACGCCCAGGCGCTCGAGCGTGGCCAGCAAGGGGCGGTCGTTCAGGGCCGCCTTCAACAGGCGCGTCAGCTCCGCCAGGGGGGCTGCCGGCATGGACCTGTGCGCAAAGACGGCCGTCCAGTCGACGGCGACGACATCGGGATGGCCTGCCTCCTTGAAGGTCGGCACGTCGGGCAGAAAGATCGAGCGATTCGTGCCCGAGGTGGCCAGCACGCGCAGCGCACCTTCGCGGTGGAGGCGGACGATATCGCCCAGGCCGCCCGCATACGACGCCACATGGCCGGCCTGCAGGTCCTGCAGCGCCGGCGCCGCGCCGCGGTAGGGCACGGGCTGCAGCTCGATGCCGGCGCTGCGCTCGAACATCGCGGCCACGAGGTGGCCCAGCGATCCGATGCCGCCGCTGGCGCAGAGCTCGGCCCGGCCGCTGGCGCGCACCGCGGTGACGAATTCCGCCAGCGTGCGCGCGCGCGACAGCGGTCCGACGACGAATGCGATCTCCTGCTCGCAGAAGCCGCCCACGGCCTGCAGTTCGGCCACCGGATCGAAGGTGGTGTGGGGGTCCGTCAGCGGCGTCAGCGACAGCTGCCAGCCCGGTGCCAGCAGCACGGTGACGGCGTCGGCCGGCGCCTGCCGCAGGGCCTGCACCGCCAGGCGGCCGGCGGCACCCGGTCGGTTCTCGACCACCGTCAGCGCACCGCCCGCGCGCCGCATCGCGTCGGACAGCGCACGGCCCTGCAGGTCGGCCGGCCCGCCCGGGGAGGAGCCGACGATCAGCCGCGGCGTCTGCCGGCCCTGCGCCCGCAGCGTCGGGGCGACGGCCGCACCCGCCGCGGCGGCCGCCCTGCTCAACACCTGTCGTCTCGTCGGCATCACGCTGTCTCCCTGCGGATCAGCCCGATCGCTGGCCGCCCAGTGCATCCAGAAAACGCCCGACCGCGGCCTCGGCACGCGACAGAGCCTGCGGCGCGGCGCCGAAATTGTCGAGCTCGAGCCGCAGCACCGGCACCCCCGCGCGCTCCAGCGCGGCCAGCACCAGCGCATCGGCGTCGTCCACGGCCACGGCAGCATCGACGCGGTGCAGGCGGGCTTCCTTGACGTGCCAGGCGCCGGCCCAGGTGGGCATGCGCAGCTCGTCGCCCATCGTCACGAAGCGCGAGGCCAGCGCACGCAGTGCCGACTGGCCGTCGCCGAGGTGGCGCAGGTAGCCGTCGGCGGCCAGGCCCAGGTACATCGACCACACGAAGACGGCGCCGTGGCTGGCCTCCCACTGCTGGTAGAAGGCCATGCGGCTCCACAGGCCGCGGCCGACCCACATCAGCCGGATGCGTTCGCCGCTGCAGACCGCCTGCCCCTGCTCGACGCGCTGGCGCACCTCGTCGTGCAGCGCCTGCGCCGCCTGCACGCCCCAGGGGGTGCCGCGATGCCACTGCGGCACCATCACCGCCGGCATGGTGTCGGCCACGCTCACCGGTGCCTGCGGCGCGCGCGCGATGAGGTCACGCGTGCGCCGGTAGCAGTCTTCCTGCTGGTTGACGAGCGCCATCACCTCGCGCAGGCGGGCCTCGTCGAAGCGGCGGCCGCTGAAGGCCTGGATGGCGTCTACCGCCTCGCCGAACTGGGCTTCCAGCAGGTCGAGCCGGTCGGCCTCGAGCGACCGGTCCCAGTCGGTCGGCAGCCGGTCCCACCAGTCGTCGTAGAGGTCGATGCGCTTTTCCGTGGTGCGGTCGAACAGCAGCAGCCGGGCCCCGGTTTCAGCGGCCCACGAACGGTAGATGCCGGCCGTGGCCGCGGTGCCGTTCATCGCCATCAGCAGCCCGGGCCGCGGCAGCCCGCCCCAGGGGGCCTGCGCGGCCGCATCGTCGAATACGGCCGCCAGGCCCTGGGCGCTGTAGGCCTCGGCATCGGTCGGGTAGCCTTGTGCGCGCAGCAGCTGCAGATAACGCCCGCTGTGCTGCTTGGCGGCGACGATCGAAGCCCACCACTGGTTGACGACGAAGGGCAGGTCGAAGGCGCGCAGCAGTTCCTGCGGCGCATCGGCGCCGATGACGGCAAAGGGCTCGCCGTCGTGCGCGCGCCGGCGCACCGACTGGAACCAGTCCCGCTGGTGCTGCGAGAAGTCGGCCGCGAGCCGCAATGACTTGCGGCTGCGGCCATCGTCTGCGGCGGCCGGCGCCGGCGCGGGCTCGCGGCGCGCCGGCGCCGCCGCAGGCTGTGGTGCCGATGCCGGTGCCGTGCTGGCGGCCGGCGCCGCGGGCAGGTCCACCGCCGTGAAGTCCAGGCCCTCACGCTTGCAGGCCTGCTGCAGCCAGCGCCGGAACCAGGGCTCGCGTTCGTCACCGGCCGCGGCGAAATGGATGATCCGGTCGGCCCGCCTCGCGCAGGCGGCGCGCACCGTCTGTTCGGCGCGGGCGACCGGGTCCGGCTCGAGGTCTTGCAGCGGGCCCATCACCATCGGCAGCTGCGACCAGGGGTCCCCGGCCGGCACCGGCGCGGCCGCGTCGGTCAGGCCGCGGAGGTCGTCGCCGACCACCCGCAGCGCCTGCGCCTGCAGGCGCTCGTCGTCCGCGATGCCGCCATGACGGGCCCCGGCCACGAAGACCCGCCCGGCAGCGGGCGAGGGGTTCGGGTCCGGCGCATCGACCAGCGCCTGCAGCAGTTGCAGGTGCGCCGGCAGCGGCATCACCAGTGCGCCGAGCAGCGCCCTGCGCCAGGCCCCGGCAGCCGGTGCCGGGCCATCGGCATGGCGGCGCCGGTCCAGTTCGTGCAGCAACAGATCCCGCTCGCGCTCCTGCGCCAGTGCGTGCCGCAGCGGGGCGTCGTCGGGCACGATGCCGCCGACGGTGCCGGCCCATCGCGCCAGCGCTTCGAGCTGTCGGCGCCGGAAGGCGCGGGTCGGTTCGCCGGTGCCGGTGGGCAGGTCCAGTGCAAAGACCGGGCGGCGGGCCAGCTGGCCCAGCCGCAGCTGTTCGCGCAGCGTCGACAGCACCGCGGCGCCCAGCGGGTCGTCGGTGCGCAGCAGCAGCGGTGCGGGCTCGCTGCGGGCCAGCACCGCCAGGATGCCGGGCAGCGTGCGTCGGCCGAGGCCGTGCGCCTGCCAGTCGACATCCAGTGCCATGCCGTGCAGCCCGCAGGCGCGCACCAGGGCCAGGGGCATCCCCGTGCCTACCGTGTGGACCCGCACGTCCGTCATGTGTCGGCCCGCGGGTCGGGTGCGCCCTGTACGGCGCACTGCAGTGCGCCCTGCAGTGCGCCGAGGCGGTTGCGCCAGGCCTGCGTGCCCAGTTGCCGGCAGACGCGGGCCACCGCCGCCTCGGCCCCGATCGCGCGCAGCTGCACCAGGGACTCGATGCCCGCGGCCTCGAGCCGGGCGATCACCCGGGGCCCCAGGCCCGGCGTGGACAGCAGGCGCCGGCGTTCCTGCGCTGCGAATGGCATCACGCGGCCCTGCCTCAGAAACGCTTGCTCACGCTCAGGGCGATGACGCGCCCCAGCGGGCTGGCCAGGCTGGGGTCGAAGCCACCGCCACCATTCGGGCTGGGCGCCAGGTTGACGAACGGCGGGTCGCGGTCGAAGACATTGGTGATGCCCAGCGAGACGACGGTATCGCGAAGGGCGTCGCCACGAAACAGCTCGTCGAGCGCATACGACAGGCGCAGGTCCAGCGTGGTCTGGCTGCGCACGTTCTGGGTCGGCGCGGTGAGGTTGTTCTTGTAGGCGCTGGTGTGGTTGACCACCGCAGCGGCCGTCAGATTGGCCAGCCGCCACTGCGCCGAAGCCCGGGTGCGCAGCCGGATCGGGTTGTAGATGGTATTGAGCTGGCTCACGAACGGACTGTTGGCGGTGGCGGCGACGTCGTGCCGGGTGAACCAGGTGCCGTTGAGCCCGAGCAGCCAATCGCCCCATTGCGCGTGCGACAGCCGGGTGCGCAGGTCGAAGTCGATGCCGCGCGAGATCGATTGGGCCAGGTTCTTGCTGCGCCCGTCCACATACAGCGTCCAGGTCGCCGGCAGCACGCCGCGCACCAGCGGGTAGGTGGCGGTCAGCTCGGCCACCTGCTGCGGCGTGGGGTTGCGCAGGATCACGCCGGTGCCCGCGAAGCTGGCCTCGCGGTTGAGGATCGACAGGTCGGAGAGGTAGCCCACGATCTGGTTGTCGTAGCTGATGTCGAACCACGACAGGCTGAGCCTGGTGCCGCGGGCTGCCTGCGGCTGCCAGTCGAAGCCGAGGGTGCGGGTCTTGGCCGTCTCTGGCTGCAGGTCGGGATTGGCACCGTTCATGGTCACGCCGACACGCGGCGCGCCCGCCAGCGTGGGGTCGCTGTAGTTCTGCACATACAGGCCGCCGCGGCCCCCGTTGGTGAACGGGCGCACCTGGGTCAGCCCCGGGGCGCGGAACGAGGTGCCGTAGCTGGCGCGCAAGGCCAGCCCTTCGACAGGCTCCCAGCTGAGGCCGAATTTGGGGTTGTCGGTGTCGCCGACGTCGCTGTAGCGGTCGGTGCGGACCGCGGCCACCAGGTCGAGGCGCCGCACGCCGGGCATGGCCCAGCGCCCGCCGACCAGGGGCAGGTAGATCTCGGCAAAGGCCGAGTCGACGCTGCGGCTGAGCGAGGCTTCACCCGGCACCGGCCTGGCCAGGGTTCCCGAGGTCTGTCCGCCGACGGTGCTGACGTCCTGGCGCTCGAGTCCGACGGCGGCGCGCAGCGGCCCCGACGGCAGCTCGGCGATCAGGCCGTCGGCCTTGAGCAGGACGTTGGTGAAGCGCGTGCGGCCCGGCGAGATGGCGATGCTGTTGGAGATGGCATCGAGCGTGGCGGGGTTGTTGGCGCCGGACCCGAAGACGTTGAGCGCCGTCGCCGGATCCGCACTCGCCAGCGCGGCGGTGATGGCGCCCGTATTCAGGCCGCGCAGCGTGCGCGAGACATCGAAGTTGTCGCCGTGGGTGGCCAGCGCGCCGAGTTTCCAGTGCCGCCCCAGCGCGACATCGCCGCCCAGCGTCACCTGCCAGGTCTCGGAATGTCCGGCGGCGGTATTCACCGGCAGGTCGTTGGCGAATGAATGGGCCACCGTCACCGAGGTTCCGGCCGGTGCGCCGGGCGGGCGCACGTAGAACGGATTGGTCGACGGCACCGTGAGGTTGGACTCCAGGTAGCCCGGCTGGAAGCGGTAGTCGCGGCGCGTGGCGAAGCCGTCCGCGAAGAGCTCGAAGCCGGGCGCGACGGCATGGTTGAGCGTGAAGGCAAAGCTGTTGCGCTCCTGCCGCGGGATCAGGTCCTGCACCTTCAGGTTGTCGCACCGGTTGGCGGCACCCGGCAGCAGGCGGTCTGCCGTGGCCGGCGTGACGCCGCCTGCGGGGATGGGATAGCGCACATTGGCGACGATGACGGTGCCGGGCGCGCACTGCGTGGACCGGAAGTCGCCACCGTCGGGGCGCAGGTCGGCCTTGAAGAAGTCGCGGTCGCGGCCGTTGAGGGCGCTGCGGTAGGTGTGCTCGAGCGTGAAGGTGGCCTGACCGCCCTTCCAGCGCGTGCCCCACAGCGCGCCCACCTGGCGTTCGTCGTAGCCGTCGGCCACGCCGTAGCGCAGCAGGCCCTCCGCGCCGACTTCCTTGCGCATGATCAGGTTGACCACGCCCGCGATCGCGTCGGAGCCGTAGATCGCCGAGGCACCATCGGCCACCACGTCGACCCGTTCGAGCGCCAGCGACGGGATCACCGACGGGTCCACGGTGATGCCCACCGTGCCTTGTCCGACGACGCGGTGGCCGTTGAGCAGCGTCAGCGTTGCATAGGGCCCGATGCCGCGCAGGTTGATGCCCGACGCGTAGGTGATGTTGGCCGACCCGCCGGACTGGCCGCGCGACGTCTCCGACACCCCGAGGTTGAAGATCTGCGGCACCTCCTGCAGGATCTGCGCCGTATTGACCGCGCCGGAGGCTTCGATCGACGCGCGGGTCACGGTCGTCACCGGGGCGCCCACCGGCGCCACGCCGCGGATGCGGCTGCCCGTGACGGTGATCTCCTGCGACGCCTGCGCGGCCTTGTCGCCCTCGGCGGCCTGGGCCCTGGCCGCCGTCGGTGCCAGGGTGGCGACGATCGCCGCCAGGCAGACGGGGCGAAGGGGTATGCGGTGGCGTGCGTGTCCGAATTTCATGACTTGTCTCCTTGTGTGCCGTGTGGCTCGTGGGGTGCCCGCCGTGCATGGATCCGGTCTTGCCGCGCCCGGTCCGCCGTGCACGTCGGCGGACCGGGCCTGTCCCTGGTGTCAGTTCATGTCGTGCCGGGTTGCCCGATGACGCCGTCAGCGGCCAGTTCACGCAGGCGCGCTTCATCCAGCTGCAACAGCTCGCCGAGGATCGAGGCGGTGTGCTGGCCGAGCGTCGGCGCCGGGCGGTCGAATCCCGTGTGCGAGCCGCTCATGCGGATCGGCAGCCCCCCCACGACGACATCGCCGACAGCGCCGAAGCGCGGGTGTTCCAGCACCACGGTCTCGCCACGGGCCAGGGTTCGGGGGTCGCGCACGGCCTCGCCGGGGTCGCGCACCCGCCCCGACGGCACACCGGCGCGGTCGAGGCGGCGCACCACCTCGTCGGTGGGCAGGGTCGCCACCCAGGCCGCCACCGCATCGTGCAGATCGCCGCTGTGGCGGACGCGGCCGTTGCGGTCGCCGAAGCGCGCATCCACCTTGAGCTCGCCGCGCTCCATCGCATCGAAGAGCAGCCCCGCCTGCACGTCCGTCGGGGCGCAGATCGCCACATGCCCGTCACGAGCCCTGAAGACACCGAACGGGGCCAGACGCGGCATCGCGTTGCCGGTGCGCGTCTGCTGGCCCATGCGCCGCATGACCTCGAACGGCTCGGCGGCGACCATGGCGGTCAGCGCCCCCAGCAGCGACACGTCGACATGCTGGCCCCGACCCGTCTGCCTGGCCTGCATCAGCGCCGCCAGCGTGCCGATCACGGCATACAGCGGCGCGCTCAGGTCGCCGAAGGGCACGCCCACCCGCAGCGGCTCATCGTCGGCTTCGCCGGAGGTCATCATCAGGCCCGACAGCGCCTGCACGACCGTGTCCATGGCCTTGCGCTGCCCGCTGAGCTGGTCGGCACCGAAGCCGCTGATCGACGTATAGACGATGCGCGGATTGCGCGCGGACACGGCGCCGTAGCCCACGCCGAGGCGGTCGGTCGTTCCGGCGCTGTAGTTCTCGACCACGACATCGGCGGTCTCGGCCAGCGCCAGGAACAGGTCGCGTCCGTGCGGATGCTTGAGGTCGATCGTCATCGACTCCTTGTTGCGGCCGCGCTCGAGGATGGCCAGCGACATGTCGTCGTCGCGCCGGCGGGCCATGCCGACGCCGTCGCGTCCGACGAAGGGCGCATTGCCGCGCGCGGTGTCGGGGCTGCGCGGGTTCTCGATCTTGATCACGCGGGCACCCAGCCCGCCCAGCACCAGGGTGGCGTAGGGCCCGGCCAGCGCCGTCGTCAGGTCGAGCACGCGCACGCCTTCGAGCGGCCGGGGTCGCGGATCGGGTGCCGGCTTCAAGACCGCTCCTGGCTGCGGCCCGGGGGCCGACCGGCACGACAGCTGACGCGACGGCATCGATGGCGATGCGCTGCGCGCCACGACGACTCCCGTACCCGGTGGGTGGGCTGATCCGGCATCCTCGTCTCCCGGGCCCGCTGTTCGAGGACCGCTGGAGTCAGGTTATCGTCGGCCCGATCGATTGGGAACGGCTCGAAATCTGAAGCTATCGTTAAACAGAACTGAAGAATGATCAGTGTTTCGGACCTCGAGTTTTTCGTCCGCGTCGTCGCTGCCGGCAGCCTGTCGGCGCTGGCCCGCGAACTGGGCGTCACGCCCCCTGCGGTGAGCACGAGACTGGCGCGGCTGGAGGCTCGTCTCGGGGCGCGGCTGCTGACGCGGACCACGCGCTCGCTCAAGCTCACGCACGAGGGCCAGCTCTATCTGGCCGAAGGCACCGAGCTGCTGGCGGCACTGCAGGGCCTGGAGGAAAGGGTCTCCGGCACGTCGCAGGGCCCGCGCGGGCTGTTGCGGGTGAATGCGACGATGGGCTTCGGCCGGCGCTTCGTCGCGCCCGCCGTGTCTGCGTTCTGCGAGCAGTACCCGAGCGTGCAGGTGCACCTCGAACTCACGGACCGCCTGTTGAGCCTGACCGACAGCCAGATCGACGTCGGCATCCGCTTTGGCAAGGTACCCGACTCGCGCATGGTCGCCAAGCGCATCGCCAACAACCGGCGCTTCCTGGCGGCGTCGCCGGGCTACCTCGCGCGCTGCGGCGTGCCGATGGTCCCGGAGGATCTGGTCCGCCATGCCTGCCTGGTGGTGCGTTCGAACGAGCTGGCCTACGGAACCTGGCAGCTGGCGCGCAACGGCAAGGTCAAGCATGTCCGCGTCGGGGGCTCGGCGAGCACGAACGACGGCGAGACCGCGCTGGCGTGGGCGCTGGACGGTCGTGGCGTGGTGCTGGCCACCGAATGGAATACCGCCGAGCACATCGCCGCCGGTGCGCTGACGGTGCTGCTGGAGGACTGGTCGCCGGTGCCGGCCGATGTCTATGTGGTCTACCTGCGGCAGAAGAACCTGTCCCGCAGGATCAAGGTCTTCGTCGAGTTCCTGCAGCAGTGGTTTGCGGCCAGGCGCCCGCTGCCGCGCTGACCGGCCGCTGCCGTCTCTGCCGGCTGCCGCGGGGCGGCAGCCGGTCCGCCGGTCAGTCGGCCCGCGTGCTCTCGACGATCCAGCCTGCGTAGGCCGGATCGGCGGCTGCCACCGGCCAGGCGTGCAGGGCCGGCAGTTCGTAGGGGTGAAGCTCGCGCAGCGCGTCGAGCAGCGGCTGCACGCGATCGGCCGCGGTCTTGAAGAGCAGGCGGAATTCGGCGTCTTCCTGCACCGCGCCCTGCCAGCGGTAGATGCTGTCGATGGCGCCGATCTGCACGCAGGCGGCGAGACGGCGGTCGACCATGGCGCGTGCCAGGCGGCGGGCGTCGTCGGCGCTGCCGACGGTGGTGACGACGAGCCAGGGCAGATTCATGGCGCCCATCATGCCGGCATCCCGGCCATGCACTGCGGAGGCTCACGCGGGCGCCGACTTGGCATACGCTGGCGTCCGTGACGCAACGCCCGATCCTGCACATCCGCCTGCTGGTCCTGCTGCTCGCCGTCGTGCTGCTGGCGATCGGCGTCGTCGTCGAGCGGCTCAACGACGAGCGCCATGCGCTGGCCGTGCGCGCCGAGGTGCAGAACCGCCTCGTCGAGACGCGTGATCGGCTGAATGCGCACCTGGTCAGCGACCTGCAGCTGGTGCGCGGCCTGGTCAGCGTCATCAACCTCGACCCGGCGCTCGACCAGGTGCGCTTCGAGCGCGCCGCGCGGCCGCTGCTCGACGATCGCACGCACCTGCGCAACATCGCCGCGGCGCCCGACATGGTGATCCGACTGATGGTGCCGCTGCAGGGCAACGAGCGCGCCATCGGGCTGGACTACCGCCGCACGCCCGCGCAGGCCGAGGCGGCCGAGCGCGCGCGCAGCACGCGCCAGGTGGTGCTCGCCGGCCCCTTGCCGCTGGTGCAGGGCGGCACCGGGCTCATCGCCAGGCTGCCGGTCTTCGTGGCCGACGCCGGTGGCGAGCGCTTCTGGGGCCTGGTCAGCGCGGTGATCGACAGCGACCGCCTGTTCCGCACCACCGGTCTGCTGGACCCCGCGCTGCCGATCGAGATCGCTGTGCGCGGTGAAGACGCCAAGGGCGCGGCGGGGCCGGTCTTCATCGGCCGCGCGGCGCTCTTCGACCAGCAGCCGGTGCTGGCCGAGGTGGCGCTGCCGCAGGGCGCCTGGCAGCTGGCGGCGCAACCGCGCGGCGGCTGGCCCCGCCATGCCGACAACCTGTGGCTGCTGCGCGCGGGCTACGCGGCGCTGGCGCTGCTGGTGATGGGGGCCTTCGTGCTGCTGGCGCGTGCGCTGCAGACGGCCAGCCAGGCGCGCGAGCGTGCCGAGGCCGCGCAGCGCGAGGTGGTGGCCGTGCTCGAGGGCGCGCCCGATGCGATGCTGCTGCTCGACGAGCAGGGGCGCATCGAATTCGGCAACCCGCAGGCCGAGCGCCTGTTCGGCTGGCCGCGCGCCCGGCTCGTCGGGCAAGGTCTCGATCGCCTGGTGCCGCAGCATGGCCTGCACGACCTCGTCGCCGCCGCATCGACGCCGCGTGACCGGCCGCTGGAGCTGCGCGGCCGCCGCATGGACGACAGCGGGTTTCCGCTCGAGCTGAGCCTGAGCCCGCTGCGCATCGACGAGCGGCCGCGGGTGGCGGCGGCGCTGCGCGATGTCAGCGCGCGCAAGGCGATCGAAGCCGAGCTCGAGCGCCACCGGCACCAGCTCGAGGCCCAGGTCGAACAACGCACGGCGCAGCTGGCGGCGGCCAAGGAGGCGGCCGAGTCCGCCAGCGTCGCCAAGACGCTGTTCCTGGCCAATATGTCGCACGAGATCCGCACGCCGCTGAATGCCATCACCGGCATGGCCTACCTGATCCGCCATGCCGGTGTCAGCGCCGACCAGGCACGCCGGCTGGATACGCTGGAAGCCTCGTCACGCCACCTGCTGCAGGTCATCAATGCCATCCTCGACCTGTCGAAGATCGAGAGCGGCCGGCTGGAGCTGGCGCATGCGCCGGTCGACCCGCAGGCGCTGGTCGACGAGGTCGGCTCGATGCTGAGCGACACCGTGCAGGCGCGCGGCCTGCGCTGGGTCAGCGATGTGCAGGTGGCGCCGCAGCCGCTGCTGGGCGACGCCACGCGGCTGCAGCAGGCGCTGCTGAACTATGCCGCCAATGCGGTGCGCTTCACCAGCTGCGGGCAGGTGGTGGTGCGCGTGCGCACGGCGGCCGAGACGGCGTCGCGGCTGTGCCTGCAGGTGGAGGTCGAGGACACCGGCATCGGCATCGACGCGCAGACGCTGGCGCGCCTGTTCAGCGCCTTCGAGCAGGCCGACAACAGTGCCACGCGCGCGCATGGCGGCACCGGCCTGGGGCTGGTGATCACGCGCAAGCTGGCGCAGTTGATGGGTGGCGAAGCCGGGGCCGACAGCCGCCCCGGCGAGGGCAGCCGCTTCTGGTTTACGGCCTGGGTCGACAAGGGCTTGCCGGGCACCGACTGCCTGCCGCCGCCGGCCGCCGACGCCGCCCCGGGCGCCTGCCGCGTGCTGCTGGTCGAGGACGACCCGGTCAACCGCATGATCGCCGGCTTCCTGCTCGAGGACCTGGGCCACCGGATCGATCTGGCCGAGGACGGGGTGCAGGCGGTGGCGATGGCCGAGTCCACCGTCTACGACCTGGTCCTGATGGACATGCAGATGCCGCGCATGGACGGGCTGGAAGCCACGCGCCGCATCCGCGCGCTGCCGCCGCACCGGCACACGCCCATCGTCGCCATCACCGCCAATGCCTTCGACCAGGACCGCCAGGCCTGCCTGGATGCCGGCATGGACGATTTCGTGCCCAAGCCGATCGCGCCGGAGCGGCTGCGCGAGGTGGTGACGCGCTGCCTGCGCGCGAAGCGCTGACGCGCGTCAGGCGCCGAAGGCGAAATCCTTGCCCGGCGCAGCGGCGAACAGCGCCCGCGTGTAGTCGTGCCGGGGTGCGCTGAAGACCTGGTGCGCGGGGCCGTATTCGACGACCTGGCCCTTGCTCATCACGGCGAGAAAGTCGCACACCTGCGAGGCCACGCGCAGGTCGTGGGTGATGAACAGCATCGCCAGGTTGAGCCGCGCGCGGATCTCCTCGAACAGCTGCAGCACCTGCGCCTGCACCGAGACGTCGAGCGCCGACACCGCCTCGTCGGCAACGAGCAGCTCCGGGTCCATCATCAGCGCACGCGCGATGCACAGGCGCTGGCGCTGGCCGCCGCTGAACTGGTGCGGGTAGCGATCCATCGCGCTGGCATCCATGCGCACCAGCTGGAGCAGGTCGCGCGCCTTGTCCAGCGCCTGCGCGCGCGCCATGCCGTAATTGACCGGGCCCTCGATCATCGCCTCGGCGATGGTGCGGCGCGGGTTGAGCGATCGGTACGGGTCCTGGAAGACGATCTGCACGCGGCGGCGCAGCGGGCGCAGCGCGCGCGCCGACAGCTTCGCGATCTCGTCGTAGCCCTCGACCGGATCCGGCTCCGCCGGTCCGGTCGAACCCCCTTGGGGGGCGGGCCGGGCGGCAGGCCCGGACCTGGGGGCATACAACCGCACCTCGCCGCCGGTGGGGTCGATCAGCCGCACCACGCAGCGCGCCACCGTGCTCTTGCCCGAGCCCGATTCGCCGACGATGCCCAGCGTCTGGCCGCGGCGGATCTCGAAATGCACGTCCTGCGCCGCGTGCACGCTGCGCGCCTTTCCGAACCAGCTCTTGTCCAGGTAGGTCTTCTCCAGGCCGCGCACCGCCAGCACCACCGGGGCCTGTGCATCCAGCGGGCGCTCGTGCAGGCGCAGCGTGGGCACGGCACCGATCAGCATTTTGGTGTAGGCGTGCTGCGGGCGCTGCAGCACGTCGTGCTTGCTGCCCACCTCGACCAGGTCGCCCAGGCGCAGCACGGCCACGCGGTGCGCCAGCTCGGCCACGACGCCGAAGTCGTGGGTGATGAAGAGCACGCCGGTGCCGTGGCGGCGCTGCAGCTGCAGCATCAGCTCCAGCACCTGCTTCTGCGTCGTGACGTCGAGCGCGGTGGTGGGCTCGTCGGCGATCAGCAGCACCGGCTCGAGCACCAGCGCCATCGCGATCATGATGCGCTGGCGCTGCCCGCCCGAGAGCTGGTGCGGGTAGCTGGCCATCATGCGGTCGGGGTCGGGCAGCAGCACCTCCTCGATGATGGCGCGCACCTTGGCGCGGCGCTCGGCGGGCGAGAGCCTGGTGTGCTCGGCCAGCACCTCGTCGATCTGGTCGCCGCAGGTCATGACCGGGTTCAGCGCCGTCATCGGCTCCTGGAAGATCATCGACATGCGCGTGGCGCGCAGCTCGCGCAGGCGCGACAAGGGGGCGTGCGTGATGTCCTCGCCCTGCAGCAGGATGCGGCCGGCGGTCACCGGCAGCTGCCTGGGCAGCAGGCCCATCACGCCCTGGGCGATGACCGACTTGCCCGAGCCCGATTCGCCGACCAGGCAGACGATCTCGCCGCGGCCGACGCTGAAGGAGACATGGCGCACCGCGGTGGCGCGGTCGCCGCCCGAGGGCAGCGCGATCGACAGGTCCTCGACCTGCAGGATCGGCGACGTGTCGGCCCCGCGGCCGGCGGGTACGCCGTCCGGTCCCCCGAGGGGACCCGGGCCGGCTTGGGGCGGCCCGGCGCTCGGCCCGGTTGCTGCGTTCATACCCGCTTCGCCATCTTGGGATCGAGCGTGTCGCGCAGGCCGTCACCCAGGATGTTGACCGCCAGCACCGTCACCGCCAGGAAGATGCCGGGGAAGAAGATGTTGTGCGGATACTGGTTGAACTGCGCGCGGCCTTCGGCCATCACGTTGCCCCAGGTCGGGATGTCGGGCGGCAGGCCCACGCCCAGGAACGACAGGATGGCCTCGACCAGGATGCCCGAGGCGCAGATGAAGGTGCCCTGCACGATCAGCGGTGCCACCGTGTTGGGCAGGATGTGGCGCCACATGATCTTGATCGTCGGCGTGCCCAGCGAGATCGCGGCCTCGACATAGGGTTCCTCGCGGATCGTCAGCACCAGCGAGCGCACGAGCCGCGTGACGCGCGGGATCTCGGGGATGGCGATGGCGATGATCACCGTCAGCAGGCTGCCGCGCCACATCGCCACCAGCGCGATGGCGATCAGGATGGCGGGGATGGCCATCAGGCCGTCCATCACCCGCATCAGCGGGCCGTCGAGCCAGCGCACGAAGCCGCTGACGAGGCCGAGCGCGATGCCGAAGGCCAGCGCCACGATGGCGGTGCACACGCCGACCAGCAGCGACACGCGGGTGCCGTAGATCACGCGGCTGTAGATGTCGCGGCCGAAGCTGTCGCTGCCCATGATGAAGCGGTGCTGCAGCGTATCGCCGTCGAGCGTGGTGATCTCGCCGGTCTTGCCGGGCGTGAGGTCGCGGCTGACGGGATCGAACAGCGACGGGTCGACCGTGCCCAGCCAGGGTGCGGCCAGCGCCACCAGCAGCAGCACCAGCAGCACGGCGCCGCCCAGGCGCACCGAGCCGTTGCGCCGCACGCGCGCCCACGTGCTGGGCTGCGTGACGATGGTCGCCGATTCGACCGACAGGGCTTCGAGCTGCTTGGCGTCCATGCGGCCGGGTCAGTAGCGGATGCGGGGGTCGAAGAAGACGTACGACAGATCGACCAGCAGGTTGATCATCACGTAGACGAAGCTGAAGAGCAGGATCACGCCCTGGATGGTGGGAAAGTCGCGCGCCAGCACGGCATCGACCGTCAGCCGCCCCAGCCCCGGGATGGCGTAGACCGATTCGGTGACCACCACGCCGCCGATCAGCAGCGCGATGCCGATGCCGATGACGGTGATGATGGGCACCGCGGCATTCGCCAGCGCGTGGCGCATCAGCACCTTCGCCTCGGGCAGGCCCTTGGCACGGGCAGTGCGGATGTAGTCCTCGCCCAGGGTCTCGAGCACGCTGGCGCGCGTGACCCGTGCGATGAGCGCGATATAGATCACCGACAGCGTCAGCGCCGGCAGCAGCAGGTGGTACAGCCACAGGCCCAGACCGTCGGCCATGCGCTTGTAGCCCTGCACCGGCAGCCAGCCGAGCTTGAGGCTGACCAGCCAGATCAGCAGGTAGGCAAGCACGAACACCGGCACCGAGAAACCCAGTACCGAGAAGCCCATCAGCGTGCGGTCCAGCCAGCCGCCGAAGCGCCACGCCGCCAGCACACCCAGCGGCACCGCCACCAGCACCGCGATGGTGATGGTGATCAGCGCCAGCGAGACGGTGGGTTCCAGCCGCTGGCCGATCAGCGTCGTGACCTCGGTCTTGTAGTAGTAGCTCTGGCCGAGGTCGCCGCTGAGCAGGTGGCCGAACCAGATGAAAAACTGCTCGGGCACCGATTTGTCCAGGCCGAGCTGCTGGCGGATGAGCGCGATCTGCTCGGTATTGGCCGCGTCACCCGCCAGCACCGCCGCCGGATCGCCCGGCGTCAGGCGCAGCATCAGGAAGACGAGCACGGCGACGATCAGCAGCACCGGGATCGTCGACAGCAGGCGGCGGAAGAGGAAGTTGAGCATCGGCAACGAGGCTGCAGGCAGCGAGCCGGGTGTTCCCCCGGGGGAGCGGTCGCCGCAGGCGACCAGGGGGAACAGCGGTGTTAGAGCGCCGAACCCGATCCGGGTCCCCCGGTCGGGTTCGGTTGCCCCCCTCGGCGGGGCCGGCCGCCAGACGGCCGGGGGCCCACTAGTTCTTCTTCAGATTCCAGTAGATGTTGCCGTTGGTGATGAAGAAGCCGCTGATATTCTTGCGCGCGGCCATCGGCTGGCTGTATTCACCCAGCGGCGCATGCGTGCCGATCTCGAACATGCGCGCGTGGATCTGGTCGGCCAGCTTCTTCTTCACACCCTCGTCGGTGGCGCGCATGAACTGGTTGCGCAGCTCGGGCAGCTTGTCGTCGCTGGCCCAGCCGAACCAGCCGGATTTTTCGCCGCGCGTATCGGCCGTGGGGTTGGCGATCGGGCTCCAGACGTCGAAGACGTTCCAGGCCGTCAGGAACATGTGCCAGCCGCCCTTGTCCGGCGCGTCCTTCTTGGCGCGGCGGCCGACCAGCGTCTGCCAGTCCATCGCCTGCAGGTCGACCTTGAAGCCGGCCTGGCGCAGCAGCTGCGCGGCCACGTCGGGCAACTTCTGGATCGAGGCCAGGTCGGTCGGCTTCATGATGACGATCGGCGTGCCGTCGTAGCCGCTGGCCTTGAGCAGGTCCTGCGCCTTGCGCATGTTGCTCTTGGCCTGGATGTCGCTGCCCGCCGTGCTGCCGTAGGGCGTGTTGCAGATGAACATCGACGGGCAGGTCTTGTACAGCTCCTTCACGCCCACCTGCGCGCGCAGGAAGGGCTCCTGCGTCATCGCCGCGATCGCCGCTGCCCGCACCTTCGCATTGTCGAAGGGCTTGTGCAGGTGGTTGAAGCGCGCCATGTACTGCAGGCCCAGGTTCGAATATTTGGGCAGCTGGATGTCGGCGTCGGTCTTGGCGTTTTCGTAGAAGTCGAAGCCCAGGGCCTCGATGATGTCGATCTCGCCCTTCTTCAGCGCATTGACCTGCGCCTGCGCGTCACGCAGCGCCAGGTTCCATTCGACGCGGTCGACGAAGACCTGCTTGCCGCCGGCGGTGCCCGACGGCGGCTCGGCACGCGGCACATACTTGGCATTCTTCAGGTAGACGGCCTTGTCGCCGGGCTTGAATTCGTCCTTCTTGAAGACGTAGGGGCCGGAGCCGATGTGTTCCTCGATCTGCTTGAAGGCATCGGTATCGGCGATGCGCTTGGGCATGATGAAGGGCACGTTCGACGACGGCTTGCCCAGCGCCTCGAGCACGAAGCCGCAGGCCTCGCCGAGGAAGATGCGGAAGGTATCGGGCGTGGGCGAATCCATGCGCTGCACGAACTGCATCAGCGCGCTGCCCATGGCGTCACGCTTGCCCCAGCGCTGCAGGCTGGCGATGACGTCCTCGCCGGTGACCGGCTTGCCGTCATGGAATTCCAGGCCCTTGCGCAGCTTGAAGGTCCACAGCCGCTTGTCGCCCGACACCGTCCAGGTGTCGACCATCTGCGGCCTGATCTTGGCGTTCTCGTCGGTGCCGAAGAGGGTGTCGTAGATCATGTAGCCGTGGTTGCGGCTCATGTAGGCGGTGGTCCAGATCGGATCCAGGATCGCCAGGTTCGAGTGCGGCACCACGCGCAGCACGGTGCCCTGCGCCTGTCCGGTGGCCGGCGCGAGGGTGACCAGGGTCGACAAGGCCAGGCCGGCCAGCGTGACGAGCGATCTGCGATGCAGTTTCATGGGGTGCCTCTCCAGCAATCCGGGACGATCACGCAAGGGCCGTGCCCGGCGTGGATGTTTGATTGTGGTGCGCGACCCGCGCCGGTCCGATTGGGGCAAACACCGTCACAGCGGCCACTTCGGTCGCATCACCTTGCGGTACGGCAGGCTGCGCAGGTCGGCGGTCACCGCGCCCGGCGCGGCGGCATAGATGACCTGCGCGGCGACCTTCGAGAACGAGGCGTGGAAGTGCTGCGACGACTTGACGACCACCAGCCGCTGCGCCGCCAGGTCGCAGCCCAGCTGCGTGAACAGGTCGGTGCCCATGGCCTGGTTGCGGCGCGAGATCAGCACCACCTGCACCCCGCTGGTGCGCACGAGCGCGCAGTCACCCAGCGCCACCGGGGTGCCGGCCAGGCCGCTCATCACCATCGCCGGCTGCAGTGCCAGCACGCTGCAGTCGGCGTCCAGCGGGTCGCCCGACAGCGGGCTGGTCTTGCCGCCGATGCGCAGCGGCAGCCGTGCGCCGACGCCGGCCTCGAAGGCGATGCGCACCGCCTGCGGATCCCACAACGGGCCGAGCGCGGCGCCCTCGACGCCACGCTCGACCAGCCGGCGCAGGATGAAGGTGGAGTCGCCCGCGGCGCCGCCGCCGGGGTTGTCGGCACCATCGGCGATGACCACCGGATGGGCCGGCGCCGCCAGCGCCTGGGCGATGGCGTCGTCGATGCCCGGCTGCGGCGGCTGCAGTGCATCGCGCATCGCCACCAGCTCGTCGGCCAGGCGCTGCGCCAGCGCCTGCGCCCGGGCGGCGTCGCCATCGGTATAGACGAAGACCTTGGTGCCCATGTCGGCCACGTCGCCCCACGGGAAGCCGTGGGTGACCGAGATCGACAGCACGCCGTCGCGGCCTTCCAGCGCCTGCAGCCGGTCGACGAAACCGCGTGCCGGCTCGCGCGTGGTGTGCACGATGCTGATCATCCGGCAGTCGGCGACGCCGATCGTCGGCCGGATGCGGCCGGCCGCCGCATCGGCGCACAGGTCGACCAGTTCGTGCGCGCGCTCGAGCACATCGGTGTGCGGGTATTCCTTGAAGCTCACCAGCACGTCGGCGTGCCGCTGCATGGCCTCGCTCAGGTGGTGGTGGGGGTCGAGCTCGGCGCCCACGGTGACGCCGGGGCCGACGATGGCGCGCACCGCGCGCAGCAACTCGCCCTCGCAGTCGTCGCAGCCGTCGGCCACCATCGCGCCGTGCAGGCCGAGCAGCACGATGTCCACCGGCAGCGCGGCGCGCAGGTCGGCCAGCAGTTGATCGCGCAGCGTCTCCCAGGCCATGCGCGTGGTGACACCGCCGGGCTGCGCGAAGGCGACCAGGCCCTCGACCACCGTCCAGCCGCGCCCTGCGGCCTGCTGGCGCGCTGCCCACAGCGGGCCGCTGAACAGCGTCAGGTGGTCGGGGTGGCTGCCGGCCGGGTAGCAGCCGCCTTCGCGGAAGGCCGCCAGCCCGGTGGGCATGGGCGCAAAGGTGTTGGTCTCGGTGGCGAGAGAGGCGGTGAAGACGCGCATCGACGGAGTCCCGGGGGCGGCAGCGGGGCCTGCAGCCTAACCCGTCGAGGGCAGGTGGCACCGGGTTGCGGGACGCAGGACGCGCCGATTGGCCCTAGCATCGTGGTCTGACCGCCGGCGCCATCTGGGTGCGGCGGCTTGCGCAGTGCCGGCCATGACCCTCGCCCTCGACCTCGGCTCCCTTTCGATGACGGAGATCATCCGTCTGCAGAACCTGCTGTCGCAGGAGCTGTCGCGCCGCTTCGAGACCAGCGCCGCGATCTGTTTCAGCGACATCGCCGGTTCCACCGCCTATTTCGCGCGCTTCGGTGACGCCGCCGGTCGCCAGCTGCAGCAGCTGCACATCGATCTGCTCGAGCGCGCGCTCGCCCAGCACGGCGGGCGCCTGGTCGATACCGCCGGCGACGGCGCGGTGAGCTTCTTCACCGCGGCCGCGGCCGCCGCGGCCGCGATGTGCCAGTTGCAGAAGGACATCAACGCCGAGAACGTGCACCGCGCGCGCGACCACCAGCTGGTGCTGCGCATCGGCGTGCACTGGGGCAGTGTGCTGACCGACGGCGTGCAGGTCACCGGCGACGTGATGAACCTGTGCGCACGCATCGCCGCTTCGGCCGAACCGGGGCAGATCCGCCTGTCGCGCGCTGCCTTTCGCGAGCTCGACATCGGCATGCGGCTGCGCTGCCGGCCGCTCGGCGACGTGGAGCTCAAGGGCGCAGGGCGCGCGGTCGAGTTGCTGTCGCTGGACTGGCTGGACCGCGAACGCTTCCCGGTGGCGGTGCGCGTGCGCGAGACCGGCGAGCGCATCGAACTGCCGCTGCAGGACATCGTCTCCTTCGGCCGCATGGACATCATCGAGGGCATGAGCGCCAACGACATCGTGCTCACGCTGCCCGACGGCATGGCCACGCGGCAGATCAGCCGCTGGCACTTCGAGTTGCGCCGGCGCACCGACGGCTACATCCTGCGCTCGGTCACCAGCCATCCGACCCTGGTCGACGGCCGAGCGCTGCAGCGCGGCGACGAGGTGCCGGTGGGGCCGGGCACGGTGGTCACGCTGTCGGGCGTGATGACGCTCGACCTGCTGGGCAGCTCACGACTGGACGGCACGCGCAGCGACGAGACGATGGTGTTGTGAGCGCCCGCTCCGGCACCATCCGGCGCCATCGGACGCGATCGGTTATCATCTGCGCGCAGGCCTCCATCTGACCGTCGTATGGCGTTCGTCTCTGTGCCCACCGGCCTTCATGCAGGCCGGCGCGACGCGGTTGATCTCCCCCCGGTGTTCTCTTGCGTGACTCTGCACCGCGCGGCTGGGTGCTGCGCGCGAACCCGAAGGAAGATCGACATGGCGACGCAGACCGGTACCGTGAAATGGTTCAATGAAGGCAAGGGCTTCGGCTTCATCGCGCCCGACGATGGCAGCAAGGACCTGTTCGCGCACTTCAGCGAGATCAAGACGACGGGTTTCAAGACGCTGGCCGAAGCGCAACGCGTCGAATTCGAAGTGACCGAAGGCCGCAAGGGCCTGCAGGCATCGAACATCAAGCCGCTGTAGGCGTGCGGATCTGCCGGGTAGCTTCGTCGGCCCGGGCCCGCCGCCTCGTTCCGGGCCTCGCCGGTCGGCCGTGAGCCGACTGCGGGGCCCGCCCGTACTTTTGTTGCAAGGAACCCATGGCCAAGGAAGAACTGATCGAGATGCACGGCATCGTCAACGAGGTGCTGCCCGATTCACGCTACCGCGTGACGCTGGACAACGGTCACCAGCTCGTCGCCTATTCGGGCGGCAAGCTGAAGAAGAACCACATCCGCATCCTCGCCGGTGACAACGTGTCGCTGGAACTCTCGCCCTACGACCTCACCAAGGGTCGCATCACGTTCCGCCACCTGGCGCGGCGGTCGTAAGCCTCAGGCCGCTGGCGACGCCTCGTCGCCCGGCTCGTCCAGGCGGGCGACCAGTTCGTCCAGCGTGGCGTAGAAGTCCTGCGTAAATCGACGGCCGATGCGCTGCTCGATGTCGTCGTAGACCGCCTCGATCTGCGGCGCCAGGCGCCGCGCCAGCGCACGGCTCTTCGCCGTCAGTGCCACCTGCAGCCGCCGCTGGTCATGATCCAGCCGCGTGCGCGTCACCAGCCCCAGCGCGTCCATGCGCGACAGCACCCCGGCCAGGCTGGGGCTGCTGATGGCACAGCGATCGACGATCTGCCGCGGCTCCAGCGGCCCCAGTTCCTGCAGCGCACGCACGATGCGCCACTGCTGCTCGGTCACGCCGGCAGCGTTCAGCGCCGGGCGAAAGCGCGCGATCACGCGCTCGCGCGCCTGCAGCAGCAGCAGCGGCAGGTTGCGGTGTCGGAAGACCGGTTGTTCGGCAGGCATGTTCATCCTTGACTTGCTCACATCTTAGCAATTACATTGTTTCGATGCGAGTGCATCGGCGATGAACCGGCTGACCTTCGATTTCGCACCCTGGCGGCTGTCCGGCCAGGTCGTCGGCGTGCTGCTCAACCATCGGCCGGCGCTGGCCGCGCTGGGCGAGGCCGTGCACGCCGCCCCCTACAAGGCGCCGCCGCAGGCGCCGGTGCTCTACCTCAAACCGCGCAACACCCAGGTCGGCGACGGCGCTGTCGTCGCCGTGCCAGCCGGCGTGCCGGCGCTCGAGGTCGGCGCCGCGCTCGGCCTGGTGATCGGCCGCACCGCCTGCCGCGTGTCCGAGGACCAGGCGCCGGACCATGTGGCCGGCCTGGTGATCGTGGCCGACCTTTCGGTGCCGCACGACAGCTTCTACCGGCCCGCAGTGCGCCTGAAGGCGCGCGACGGCTTCTGCCCGATGGGACCGCGCGTGTGGCCGCTGGCGGCCGTGCCGTCGCCCGATGCACTGACCGTGACCGTCGCTATCGACGGCCAGGTGGTACACGAGACCACCACCGGCGACCGCATCCGCGGCGCCGCGCGGCTGCTGGCCGATGTCTCCGACTTCATGACGCTGAGCGCCGGCGACGTGCTGATGCTGGGGGTATCCGCCGGCGCGCCGAAGGTCGCCGCCGGGCACGCGGTGACGGTCGGCATCGAGGGCCTGGGCAGCCTGCACGTCAGGCTCGTCGGCGAGGCGCAGCCATGAGGACCGCCCGCGTCGCCCATGCCGGCGCCATCCACGAGGCCCGGCCGCACGCACAGGGCCTGCAGTTGCCCGATGGCCGCGCGCTCGCCGAGGACCAGGTCGTCTGGCTGCCGCCGGTGGCCGAGCCGGGCACGATCATCGCGCTCGGCCTGAACTATGCCGACCACGTGAAGGAGCTGTCCAAGGAGCTCACGCAGACCACCCGCGACGAGCCGCTGGTCTTCCTGAAGGGCCCGGGCTCGCTGATCGGCCACCGCGGCCTGACGCGCAGGCCCGCCGACGCGAGCTTCATGCACTACGAATGTGAGCTGGCGGTGGTGATCGGCCGCACCGCGCGCCGCGTCAGGGCTGCCGACGCGCTGGGCCACGTGGCCGGCTATACCGTGTGCAACGACTATGCCGTGCGCGACTACCTGGAAAACTGGTACCGCCCCAACCTGCGCGTGAAGAACCGCGACGGCGGCACCGTGCTCGGCCCCTGGCTGGTCAGCGCCGACGAGGTGCCCGATCCGCAGGCGCTGGCCTTGCGCACCACCGTCAATGGTCGCGTCGTGCAGCAGGGGACGACGGCGAACATGATCCACTCGGTGGCCGCGCTGATCGAATACCTCAGCGACTTCATGACGCTCGAGGCGGGCGACATCATCCTCACCGGCACGCCCGAAGGCACCGTCAACTGCAACGCCGGCGACCAGATCGCCTGCGAGATCGACGGCATCGGCCGTCTCGTCAATACGCTCTACTGAATCCCATGCACATCCAGCACCTGATCAACGGCGAGCCGGTCGACAGCCGCGAGCGTTTCGAGACCGTCAACCCGGCCACGCAGGCGGTGCTGGCCACCGTGGCCAGCGGCGGCGCCGAGGAGGTCCATGCCGCGGTGGCGGCGGCCAAGGCGGCCTTTCCGGCGTGGGCGGGCATGCCGGCGACCGAGCGCGCGAAGCTGATCCGCCGGCTCGGCGACCTGATCGCGAAGCACGTGCCCGAACTCGCGCGCACCGAGACCCTGGATACCGGCCAGGTCATCGCGCAGACGGGCAAGCAGCTGGTGCCGCGCGCGGCCGACAACTTCTACTATTTCGCCGAGATGTGCACGCGCGTCGACGGCCACACCTACCCCACGCCCACGCACCTGAACTACACGCTGTTCCACCCGGTGGGCGTGTGCGCGCTCATCAGCCCCTGGAACGTTCCCTTCATGACGGCGACCTGGAAGGTCGCGCCCTGCCTGGCCTTCGGCAATACCGCGGTGCTGAAGATGAGCGAGCTGAGCCCGCTGACCGCCGCGCGGCTGGGCGAGCTGGCGCTCGAGGCCGGCATCCCCAAGGGCGTGCTCAACATCGTGCATGGCTACGGCAGGACGGCGGGCGAGGCGCTGGTCTCGCACCCCGACGTGCGCGCCATTTCCTTCACCGGCTCCACCGCCACCGGCAACCGCATCGTGCAGGCCGCCGGGCTGAAGAAATTCAGCATGGAGCTCGGCGGCAAGAGCCCGTTCGTCATCTTCGACGATGCCGACCCGGCGCGCGCGCTCGATGCCGCGGTCTTCATGATCTTCAGCAACAACGGCGAGCGCTGCACCGCCGGCAGCCGCATCCTGGTGCAACGTTCGATCTATGCCGATTTCGCGGCCCGCTTCGCCGAGCGCGCGCGCAAGATCCCCGTCGGCGACCCGCTGGACGAGAAGACCATCGTCGGCCCGATGATCAGCCCGCAGCACCTGGCCAAGGTGCGGCACTATATCGAGCTGGGCCCGAAGGAAGGTGCCACGCTGCTGTGCGGCGGTGCCGACGCGCCCGATCTGCCGGCCGATCTGGCCAGGGGCAATTTCGTCCAGCCGACGGTGTTTGCCGATGTCGACAACCGCATGCAGATCGCGCAGGACGAGATCTTCGGCCCGGTGGCCTGCCTGATCCCCTTCGACGACGAGGCCGATGCGGTGCGCATCGCCAACGATATCGGCTACGGCCTGTCGAGCTATGTCTGGACCGAGAATATCGGCCGCGCGCACCGCGTGGCCGCCGGCATCGAGGCCGGCATGTGCTTCGTCAACAGCCAGAACGTGCGCGACCTGCGCCAGCCCTTCGGCGGCACCAAGGCCAGCGGCACCGGGCGCGAGGGCGGCACCTGGAGCTACGAGGTCTTCCTGGAGCCGAAAAACGTGTGCGTCAGCCTGGGCTCGCACCACATCCCGCACTGGGGGGTCTGAGCATGGGCAAGCTGGCGCTGGCGGCGAAGATCACCCACGTGCCGTCGATGTACCTCAGCGAGCTCGACGGCCCGCGCAAGGGCACGCGGCAGGACGCGATCGACGGCCACGTCGAGATCGGCCGCCGCTGCCGCGAACTGGGCGTCGACACCATCGTCGTCTTCGACACCCACTGGCTGGTCAACGCCAACTACCACGTCAACTGCGCGCCGCACTTCAAAGGCCTCTACACCAGCAACGAACTGCCGCACTTCATCAGCAACATGGGCTACGAATTTCCGGGCAACCCGGTGCTCGGCGCCCTGCTGGCGAAGGTGGCGGCCGAGATGGGCGTGGAGACGCTGGCGCACGAGCGCACGACGCTGGCGCCCGAATACGGCACGCTGGTGCCGATGCGCTACATGAACGCCGACCGCCACTTCAAGGTGGTGTCGGTGTCGGCGCTGTGCATGGCGCATTACCTCAACGACAGTGCGCGGCTGGGCTGGGCCTTGCGCCGCGCCGTGGAGGACCATTACGACGGCAGCGTGGCCTTCTTCGCCAGCGGGTCCTTGAGCCACCGCTTCGCGCAGAACGGGCTGGCGCCGGAATTTGCCTTCAGGATCTGGAGCCCCTTCCTCGAGCACCTGGACCATGAAGTGGTGCGCATGTGGCAGCTGGGCGAGTGGGCCGATTTCTGCACCATGCTGCCGGAATATGCCGCCAAGGGCCACGGCGAAGGCTTCATGCACGACACCGCGATGCTGCTGGGCGCCCTGGGCTGGTCGGCCTACGACGGCCGCGCCGAGGTGGTCACACCCTATTTCGGCGCCAGCGGCACCGGGCAGATCAATGCCGTCTTTCCGGTGACGCCGCAGGACGGGCGCGCCATCCCGCGGCCGGTGGCCTCGGCGGCCGACGGCTATACCAGCGTGGCCACGCGGCTGTAGGACCGCGCCATGCCGCATCTGGTGATCCTCTATACGCCGCAGCTCGACGCCGAGGCCGACATGGGCGCGCTGTGCCGACGGCTGGCCGACACCATGCTGAGCTTGCGCGACGAGCAGGGTGCGCCGGTCTTTCCCACCGGCGGCACGCGCGTGCTGGCCTACCCCGCGGCTCACCATGCGGTGGCCGACGGCTCGGGCGACCATGCCTTCTGCTGGTTCAACCTGCGCATGGGCCGCGGCCGCAGCGACGCGGTGCAGCGCGCCGCCGGCGAGGCCCTGGTGGCCGCGGCGCGCGACCACCTGGCGCCGCTGCTGGCGCGCCGGCCCGTGGGCCTGACGCTGCAGGTCGACGTCGGCGCGGAAGTCTTCGACGCCAAATTCGGCAACCTCCACCCGCTGTTTGCCAGGCCCTGAGCATGCTCGACAACGCCACCATCGAGTCACTGGCGCGCCAGCTCTACGAGGCGCGCAAGACCCGCACGCCGCTGCGCCATTTCTCGATGCAGCACCCGGGCATGACCCTGGCCGACGGTTACGCCATCCAGCGCGCCTGGGTCGCGCTCGAACTCGCCGATGGCCGCTCCATCAAGGGCCGCAAGATCGGCCTCACCTCGCGCGCGATGCAGGTCTCCAGCCAGATCGACGAGCCCGATTACGCGCCGCTGATGGACGACATGTTCTTGCAGCAGGGCGGCGACATCCCGGTCAGCCGCTTCATCGCGCCGCGCGTCGAGGTCGAGCTGGCCTTCATCCTCGGCCGGCCGCTGCAGGGCCCGGGCGTGACGCTGTTCGACGTGCTGGCTGCCACCGACTACGTCACGCCGGCGATCGAGATCATCGACGCGCGCATCGAGCAGTTCGACCGCGACACCAAGGCCATGCGCAAGGTGTTCGACACCATCAGCGACTTTGCCGCCAATGCCGGCATCGTGCTCGGCGGGCGCCCGGTGCGGCCGCTGGATGTCGACCTGCGCTGGGTGGGCGCGATGCTGTTCAGGAACGGCGTCATCGAGGAGACCGGCCTGGCCGCCGCGGTGCTCAACCACCCGGCCACCGGTGTGGCCTGGCTGGCCAACAAGATCGCGCCGCACGGCGAATCGCTCGAAGCCGGGCAGGTGGTGCTGGCGGGATCGTTCACGCGGCCGGTGAATGCCGCGGCCGGCGACTGCTTCCACGCCGACTACGGCCCGCTGGGCGCGGTCGCCTTCCGCTTCGTCTGAGAGCGAAGGTGATGCGAGTCGTTCGCTGCGCCTGCATCAGCCAACGCCGCAGTGGCGCAGGAAGCGCTGCGTCACCGCGCCGAGATGCTTGTCGCGATGCAGCACGGTGGCGAGCCGCCGGCGCGCCGCCGGCAGCCTTGTGCGCAGCACGACCAGCCGGCCGCAGTCGATGTCGCCGGTGAGCGCATGGCGCGACACGCAGCCGAGCCCCGCGCCCTCGGCGACGACACGCTTGATCGCCTCGGTGCTGCCGAGCTCGTAGCCCACGCGCAGCTCGGGCAGGTGGCGCGTCAGCCAGGCGTCGGTGACCTGGCGCGTGCCCGATCCGTGCTCGCGCAGCACCCAGGTCTCCTCGGCAAGCTGGCGCGCACTGGCCACGCGCGCGGCAAGGCGGTGGCCGGCTGCCGCCACGATCACCAGCTCGTCGTCGAGCCAGGGGAAGACGCGCAGGTCGGGATGCGTCTGCGGGCCCTCGATGAAGCCGACGTCGACGTCGAAGCCGGCGACCGCGGCGATCACCTCGGCGGTGTTGCCGATGCGCAGCCGCACCGGGCTGTGCGGATGCTCGCGCGCCCAGCGCGCCACCGGCCCGGGCAGCAGGTATTCGCCGATGGTGAAGCTGGCCGCCACGCGCAGTGGTGCCTCGTGCGCGCCGGCAAACAGGCACTGCAGCTCGCCCGCCTCGTCCAGCAGCGCCTGCGCGCGCGGCAGCAGCGCGCGGCCGTTCTCGTTGAGCACCAGCCGGCGGCCGACGCGATCGAACAGCGCGGCGCCGACCGCCGCCTCCAGGTCGGCGAGCGCGCTGCTCGCGGCCGACTGCGAGCGCGCCACCCGGTCGGCCGCCGCGCGCGTGGAGCCGGCGCGCGCGGTGGCGACAAAGACCTCGAACTGGCGCAGGCTCAGGCGCAGCCGGGGGGCTTGTGGGGAATCCTTGGACTGATCTGGTTTTCCGGTCATGGTGACCGCTATTGTCCGTTTTTCCTCGTGCGTCGGGGTGCCTACGATCGACCACGTCGCTGCGGGCATCGGTGACGCTAGCCGCCAGACGCCCGCGGTCCCGGGGCTTGCAACCCCGATCCACAGGATGCATGCCGGACACGGCCTGCACGCGGCGCCAGCCGCGGCAGTCCGGCCCCGGCGGTGCAGCCACCAGGAGGATTCAGGCGCCATGACCGGCCTCGTCGAACCGCACGGAAGTGATCGCCTGCGCCCGCTGCTGCTCGAAGGGCAGTCGATCGCCGAGGAGCGGCGGCGCGCGGCGTCGATGCCCGGCCTGCGCGTGAGCTCGCGCGAGCGCGGCGACATCCTCATGATGGGCATCGGCGGCTTCACGCCGCTGGACGGCTTCATGACCCATGCCGACTGGCAGGGGGCCTGCGACGGCATGCGGCTGGCCAGCGGCCTGTTCTGGCCCATTCCGATCACGCTGTCGACCGACGCGGCCACCGCGTCGACGTTGCCCACCGGCCGCGAGATCGCGCTCCTCGACCCGGACGACGGCTCGGTGCTGGCGACGATGCTCGTCACCGAGAAGTACGAGATCGACAAGGCGCACGAATGCGCGATGATCTTCCGCACCACCGACCCGGCGCACCCGGGCGTCAAGATGGTGATGGAGCAAGGCGCGGTCAATCTCGCCGGACCGGTCAAGGTGTTGTCGCAGGGCGGCTTCCCCGAGAAGTACGGCGACCTGTACATGACGCCGGCGCAGACCCGCGCGCTGTTCGTCGCGCAAGGCTGGACCCGCATCGCCGCCTTCCAGACGCGCAACCCGATGCACCGCTCGCACGAGTATCTGGCCAAGGTGGCGATCGAGGTCTGCGATGGCGTGCTGGTGCACTCGCTGCTGGGCGCGCTCAAGCCGGGCGACATTCCGGCCGAGGTGCGCACGCGGGCGATCGCGGCGCTGGTGAAGAACTATTTCGTGCCGTCGACCATCGTGCAGGCCGGCTATCCGCTGGACATGCGCTACGCGGGCCCGCGCGAGGCGCTGCTGCACGCCCTCTTCCGCCAGAACTACGGCTGCTCGCACCTGATCGTCGGCCGCGACCACGCCGGCGTGGGCAGCTATTACGGCCCCTTCGACGCGCACCGCATCTTCGACGAGATCCCCGCCGATGCGCTGCAGACCAGGCCGCTGTGCATCGACGTGTCGTTTCATTGCTACCGCTGCGGCGGCATGGCCTCGGGCCGCACCTGCCCGCATGGCGACGCCGACCGGCTGCAGGTCAGCGGCACGCAGTTGCGCAAGTGGCTCGACGCCGGCCAGCCCGTGCCGGCCGAATTCAGCCGGCCCGAGGTGCTGGCGGTGCTGCGCGAGTACTACGCCAGCCTGCAGGCGCGCCCGGCCGCGGCGGCCGCCGGCGCGGGTTGACGGCATGAAGCTGTGCATCGTCTCCGACAGCCACGACCGCGCCGACGCACTGACGCAGGCCGTGCGCCAGGCCATGGCCGAAGGCGCGCAGGCGGTGGTCCACTGCGGCGACCTCATCGGCGCGCAGTCGCTCAAGCCGGCGCTGGCCCTGGGGCTGCCGATGCACATCATCCACGGCAACAACATCGGCGATTCGCAGGCCCTGCACAACCTGGCGCTCGCCAGCGACGGCCGCCTGCGCTACCACGGGGCCGATGCGCGCATCGAACTCGGCGGCCGCAGGGTCTTCCTCGTGCACTACGACGACTACGGCTACGCGATGGCCTGCACCGGCGACTGGGATCTGGTGTGCTGCGGCCACTCGCACCGCGCCGAGGTCCGCAGCGTGCGCAGCGTGAAGGGCCGCGACACCTGGCTCGTCAACCCCGGCACCGTCGCCGGCCTTGCCGGGCCGCCGACCTGGGCGCTGGGCGACCTGGCGGCGATGCGGTTCGAGCTGCGCGAACTCGGGCGCCCGCCCACCGACCCTCGCTCCGGCTAGTGCCGGCGCCGCAGCCCGTGCCGAGAGCACATTGAAGAAACGTTCGAGGAGAGTGCCAGGATGCTTGCCCACAATCCCTTCGCCACGCTCACCGGCACGCTGCCGATGAACGCGATGCAGATCTACGTCGTGCTGATGGCGCTGGCGGTGATCGCCGGCACGCTGTTCGACATCGTCCACAAGGGCAGCGCCCGCTATTTCTTCGCCAACTGGCGCAAGTCCAGCAGCAAGGGCAAGCAGCCGCTGAGCGGCGGCGAGATGGTGTCGCTGGCGGTCAAGACCGGCGTCGTGGACGTGCTCGCCTCCGGCGAGTTCTGCAACCCGCGGCGCCGCCTCGCCCACCTGCTGACCATGTACGGCTTCGTGACCTGGATCGTGACGACCGTGATCATGGTCTTCGGCCCGGCGACGCCTGCATCGGGCATCGTGCCGATGCTGTGGTGGCTGGGCGGCCTGATGGTCTGCATCGGCGGCTACTGGTTCTGGTTCTTCATCCGCGTCGATGTCGCTGCCGAGGGAAGGCCGGCGCTGCGCATCATGAAGGCCGACCTGTTCGTCCTGTCGCTGCTGGCGAGCGTCACGCTCGGCCTCGTGTGGGCCGCGGCGGGTGGCGGGGTCGGCGTGCTCTTCGCCCTGTATATGCTGGCCACCACGGTGCTGTTCCTCGGCGTGCCGTGGTCCAAGTTCGCGCACATGTTCTTCAAGCCCGCGGCAGCCTTCGAGAAGCGGGTTTCCAAGGCCAATGGCACGGCCGACAACCTGCCGACGCAGACCCGCGACGACCCCGAGCAGCAGCGGCGGCACTCGATGGAGCTGCTGCGCGACGCCCCGATGGACATGGGGCTGGGCATCAAGCGCGAAGCGCCCCGCCACTACTGATCATCCAGCCACCCGCCCGTTTTACCGGAAATCGATAAGGAGCCGAACCCATGCCAACCTTCGTCTACATGACGAGGTGCGACGGATGCGGACATTGCGTCGACATCTGCCCGTCGGACATCATGCACATCGACAAGACCTACCGACGTGCCTACAACATCGAGCCCAACATGTGCTGGGAGTGCTACTCCTGCGTGAAGGCTTGCCCGCAGCATGCGATCGACGTGCGCGGCTATGCCGACTTCGCGCCGCTGGGCCACAGCGTGCGCGTCGACCGCGACGAGCGCAAGGGCACGATCGCCTGGAGGATCAAGTTCCGCAACGGCACCGAGAAGAGCTTTCTCTCCCCCATCACCACCAAGCCCTGGGGGCAGGCGATCCCGCAGCTGCGCAGCGTTTCCGGGCCGACCCGCGAGATGCGTGACAGCCAGCTCCTGTACAACGAGCCGAAATACATCCGCCTGGATGACGGCGGGCTGCACACGCTGCAGTCCAATGGTCTCAAGATGAAGAAAGGCGTGTACTACTGATGGCCTACGAAACGATCATCGAGGACGGCATCGACATCCTGGTCGTCGGTGCAGGTCTGGGCGGCACCGGTGCCGCCTGGGAAGCCCGCTTCTGGGGACAGGACAAGAAGATCGTGATTGCCGAAAAGGCCAATATCGATCGCTCGGGCGCCGTCGCCCAGGGCCTGTACGCCATCAACTGCTACATGGGCACGCGCTGGGGCGAGAACAAGCCCGAGGACCATGTGCGCTACGCGCGCATCGACCTCATGGGGCTGGTGCGCGAGGACCTGCTGTTCGACATGGCACGCCATGTCGACTCGACCGTGCACCAGTTCGAGGAGTGGGGCCTGCCGATCATGAAGAACCCCAAGACCGGGCGCTACCTGCGCGAAGGTCGGTGGCAGATCATGATCCACGGCGAGTCCTACAAGCCCATCGTGGCCGAGGCCGCCAAGAAGTCCGCCGACAAGGTCTTCAACCGCATCTGCGTCACCCACCTGCTGATGGACGACAGCCGTGAGAACCGGGTGGCCGGGGCGGTCGGCTTCAACGTGCGCACCGGCGACTACCACGTCTTCAAGTCCAAGGCCGTGATCTGCGGCGCCGGCGGCGCCTCCAACATCTTCAAGCCGCGGTCGGTGGGCGAAGGCTCGGGCCGCACCTGGTATGCGCCCTGGTCGTCGGCGTCGGCCTACGGGCTGCTGATCGAAGCCGGCGCCAAGATGACGCAGATGGAAAACCGCATCGTGCTGGCGCGGTTCAAGGACGGCTACGGCCCGGTCGGTGCCTACTTCCTGCACCTGAAGACCTACACGCAGAACGGCGTCGGCGAGGAATACGAGTCCAAGTGGTTCCCGGAACTGCAGAAGATGGTCGGCAAGGAATACCTGGATCCGGAAGCGTCCCACCTGACGCACCGGCCGATCCCGACCTGCCTGCGCAACCACGCGCTCATCAGCGAGGTGAATGCCGGCCGCGGCCCCATCCACATGATCACGATGCGCGCCTTCCAGGATCCGCACCTGGAAGAGGTCGGCTGGGAGAACTTCCTGGGCATGACGGTCGGCCAGGCGGTCCTGTGGGCCGCCACCGACGTGGATCCCAAGAACGAGAACCCCGAGCTGACCACCTCCGAGCCCTACGTGATGGGCTCGCACGCAACCGGCTCGGGCGCCTGGTGCTCGGGCCCCGAGGACGTCTCGCCGCCCGAATATTTCTGGGGCTACAACCGCATGACCACGGTCGAGGGCCTGTTCGGCGCCGGCGACGCGGTCGGCGGCACGCCGCACGCCTTCTCGTCGGGCTCGTTCACCGAGGGGCGTCTGGCGGCAAAGGCCGCCTGCAAGTACATCGACGACGGCAAGGCCGAAGGCATCGTCGTGTCGGAGGCGCAGATCAGCCGCCGCAGGGCGGAGATCTACAAGCCCCTGGAGCACTACCGCACCTACCGCAACGCCATCGTGGCCGGCAGCGTCAACCCGCACTACATCAACCCCAAGCAGGGCCTCGAGCGTCTGCAGAAGCTGATGGACGAGTATTGCGGCGGCGTGACCGTCAATTACATGACCAACGAGAAGCTGCTGAGCATCGGCCTCAAGAAGCTCAGGATCATGGAGGAAGACCTCGAGCAGCTGGCCGCCGAGGACATCCACGAACTGCTGCGCGCCTGGGAGCTCAAGCACCGTCATCGCGCCGCCGAATGCGTCACGCAGCACACGCTGTTCCGCAAGGAGACGCGCTGGCCGGGCTACTACTACCGCGGCGATGCCATGAAGCTGGACGACGAGAACTGGCACGTGCTGACCGTCTCGCGCCGCGATCCGCAGACCGGCTACTACACGATGGAGAAGGCGCCCTGCTACCACCTGGTCGGTGCCGATGAATAGCCATCGCGTCAGGCCCGCGGGCGCCCTGCAGGGCCCGGCCGCCGCGGCCACGGAGCGGCGCGCGTGAATATCGTCGAACGAACCGACGAAGAGATCCGGGCCATGGCCGAGCCGCTGTGGCGCGGCCTGCTCAAGTCCTCCAACGAGGGCAAATACGGCGAGTTCGTCCGCAACTTCTCGAGTTCGCTGGCGCTGGCCATGGACCAGGTCGTCGTCAACCACCAGTTCGCCAACAGCGAACTCGCCCGCAACCTGTCGGAGGACTTCGACCCTCTGGGCATCATTCGCCGGGGCGAGCACGTGACGGTGCTTTACCGTCAGCGCAGCACCACGAAGAGCGGCGAATGGCTGGGCCGGCTCGTGCTCGGCTACGAGAACGGGCAGGTCAGGATCTTCGCGGCGTCCATCTTCTGAACGATCGGTTCGAGTTCGGCATGAGTCAAACCATCCAGGACGGCAAGTTTGTCGAGTTGACCTACCGGGTGACCGACAGGAAATCCGGCCATGTCCTCACCCGCGTCGATTTTCCCCTGGGCTATGTCCACGGGCACAACGAAGTGCTGGCCCCCTCCGTCCACGGGCAGCTCGAGGGCCGGGCGGCGGGCGACGTGATCGAGGTGCCGATCGACGGCAACCTGATCTTCGGTCCCCGGGACGAGTCGCTGGTCTTCACCGATCACATCGACAACGTGCCACCGGAGTACCGGCAGGTCGGTACCTCCATCCTCATGGAAAGCGACCAGGGCCAGACGCGCAGCTTCATCGTCACGCGCATGGACGACGAGACCTTGACCGTCGACGGCAACAACCCCCTGTGCGGCAGGGAGGTCGTCTTCATCCTGGAGGTGCTGTCGGTGCGCGACGCGACCGGCGACGAGATGCAGGCCGGCGGTGCGACCGCGGCGCAGCCGGATGTCGACCCTTCGCTGCTGAGGGCCGTCTGAACGGCGGCGTCGAATGGCAGCGCATGAATCGCCTGGGGTCGCGCGGCTGCGACCCTGACTTCAACCCAGGAAGAGGAAGCCCATGAGCGAGCAAAAGAGCGAGCACAAGCCCACCACCAGCGTGCCGGACGGGCAATCGCGGTTCCTGACGACGCGCCAGATGCCGCCCAACGAGAAGGGATTCGTGGGCTTCGAAACCATCTGGGAGCCGTTCCAGAAGGAAGCCGAGTACCAGACGCCGAAACAGCCGTAGGCGCGTCGACCGCAGGGCCGGCCGACGGCATAAGCATATGAGGTGAATGTCCGACCGCAGCGGTCGCGGCGTCCGACAATGCGCGCCCACGGAGCGCAGCATGGAACATCTGGAGCCCAAGGACGCCTACGCCATCGTCAAGGACAGCCCGAATGCGCTGCTGATCGATTGCCGCACCGAGGTCGAGTTCTATTACGTCGGCCATCCGACCGATGCGATCAACATCGAGTGGAATACGGCGCCCGACTTCGAACTCAACCCGCACTTCGCCGACCAGGTGCTGCGCATGGCCGGGCGCAAGGACCGCCAGGTCATCCTCATCTGCCGCAGCGGCAAGCGTTCGGTGGACGCGGGGCTCGAACTCGAGAAGCACGGCTTCACCAACGTCGCCAACGTGCTCGAGGGCTTCGAGGGCGAGCTCGACGCCGAGCACCACCGCGGCCAGCTCGGCGGCTGGCGCAAGCACGGCCTGCCCTGGCGGCAGGTCTAGGAGCGGGGGCGTCAGTAGACCTCTTCGGTCGTGTTGTGCACGTTGAACTTGCCCGTCGGGCTGGCCAGCCCGCCGATGCGCGCGACCTCCTGCAACGTGACCGCATCGAGCACGACGACGGCGCCGTCGCTGGCCCAGTCCGACACCCAGACCTGCTTGCCGTCGCGGTCGAACTCGAAGTGCACGGCCTTGCCGGCGCGTGCGACGTCGAAGCAGCGGTCGATCCGGCCGTCGGCCTTGGCGTAAGCGCAGACCTGGCGCGCGTGCGTCGTGCTCATCGTCATGTCGAAGAGCACCCAAGGCGATTTCGGGTGCGTCTTCACGAACAGCGACCCCGCCGCCGGCAGCGTCACCTCGCGCACCACCTTCCACGCCACATCGGGTCTTGCCGCCGGGTCGGCGCCGTAGATCGACACCTTGGGCTCACCCAGGTGAGGCGTGACGTTGACCCAGCCGTATTGCGGATCCAGCCAGTTGGCGCCGCGCCCCGGGTGGGGCGTATCGCCGGTCTCGAAGCTCGCCGCCTTCTCTCGCCGCTGCATGTCGAAGACCACCATGCGCCTGCTGGCGTTGGCCGCGATCAGCAGGTGGCGTCCGGCCGCGTCCCAGCCGCCGTCGTGCAGAAAGCGCTCGCCAGCGATTCGCTGCACGAGCGGGAAGCCCGGCTTCGAATAATCGACCAGGGCCAGCCAGCCGCTTTCCTTGAGCGCCAGTGACCAGACGGGCTCGCTGCGCAGGCCGAAGATCGACGCCACGCGAACCTCGGGCAGCGTCTGGCCGTCGATGCTGTCCAGCGGCAGGTCGACGCGGGCCAGCGGTTCGAGTGTCTTGCCGTCGTAGACCACGTACTGCGGCGGCCAGTAGCAGCCTTCGACGAGGTAGCGGTCCTCGTAGCCGGCCATGCGACTGCCCTCGACGCTGCGTGCGTCATGGCAGCCCTTGACGCTGGCCACGACATCGGGCGTTGCCGCCCACAGGTCGATCAGGCTGACCAGACCGTCGCGGCCGATGGCGACGAAGTAGCGCCCCGAGGCCGACGCGCGCAGGATGTGCACCGCAAAACCGACGTCCAGCCGCGCGACGCGCTCGCGACTGGCGCCGTCGAAGATCGAGACCTTGCTGGCGTCGCGCTCGACGACACCGAAGAAGTTGCGCCAGTCGCGTGCGTGCCGAGGCGCGGTCGGGCGCCGGTCCACCGGCACCGTCAGCCGCCAGCTCGCCTGGATGGCGCTCATCGAAAGCGCCGGCGGTTCGGGCGGCGGTTGCTGCAGGTAGGCGGCGAGTTGCGCGATCTGCGTCTCGGTGAGCGTGCCGCTCGTGCCGAAATTGGGCATGCCGCGCGGCGTGCCGTGGCGAATCAGCGCGCCCAGACCGTCGGTCCCGATCCAGCTGGAGCGCGCCTGACCGATGTCCGGGCCGGTGGCGCCGCCGCGATAGACCCCGTGGCAGCCGGCGCAGCGGTCGAAATAGGTCTGCCGCGCCTGCTCGAAGGCGCTGGCGTCCAGCATCATCGGCGCGCTGTGCGGCAGTGCGCCGCGCGCATCCTGGCGCTCGAAGAAGGCCAGCAGGTTGTCGATGTCGGACGTGGACAGCCCGTAGTCGGGCATCGTGTAGCCCCAGGTGCCGAGCAGGCGCTGGCCGTAGGGGGTGGTTCCGATCCAGGCGGCCGGATCGCGCAGGAAGTTGCGCACCCAGTTCGCATTGCTGTTGCGGACACTCAGGTCCGGACCGAGGTGGTCGCCGTGACCGAAACTGTGGCAGCCGCTGCAGGTGCGGCGGAACAAGGCCTCGCCGGTGTCCGCATTGGCGGCGCTCACCGGTGGCGGTGCGGTTGTCGTCGTGCCGCCGCCGCCGCCGCAGCCCGTGACGAGCAGCAGCGCGGCCGCGACCGCGACCAGCCACCCCGCATGGCGCGTGCACCGGGTTTTGTCGGCATTCGTCGGAACTGTAGGCGGCGTTGCCGGCTCCTGGCCGCCGCGAGCGACATCGCTTTGCATGGCGGTCAGTCTTGACTTGCCTTGCGCGATGCCGCTTGACGCCACGCAAACACCGGCGTCGCCGGCGTCCGGCCCCGATGGCCGCCGCGCCGCCGGCCCGGCGTCCGGTGCCGATCAGCGCCGCTTCAGCCCCAGCACCATCACCGTGCCGACGACGACCAGCGCGCCGGCCACCTGGATGGGCGCGATGCGCTGGCCCAGCAGCGCCCAGGCCAGCACCATTGCCGCCACGGGCTCGACATTGAGGATGGGCGACGAGCCCACCACGCCCAGCCGGGGCAGCAGCGTGAACATGATCGTGAACGCGGTGCCGTAGAGCACGGTCAGCATCACCAGACCCCACCAGCCGGGTGGCGTGTGCGGCAGCCGCAGGCCGCCCTGCGCCTGGGTGACGATCAGCGCCAGCACGCCGACGATGGCCATCGTCACCGCGCTGCGCAGGCGGCCGTCGATGGCGGCGATCTCGTGCTGCGTGGTCACCATCACGAGGCCGAAGGTGGCCGATGCCAGCAGCGCGAAGCCGACGCCGGCGCCGATGCGGCTCCACTGCGCCTGCGCGCCCAGCCCCGAGGCGGCGCCGAAAACGTCCAGCGCCAGCGCCAGGCCGACCAGCAGGATGGGCATGGCGAGGAGTGTGCGGCGGTCGGGGCTGCGGCCGTAGAGCACGCGCGCCCACAGCGCGGTGGCCATCGGCCAGGTGTTGAAGGCCAGCAGCGCCAGCGCCACCGGCAGCCGCGCCACCGCGGCATACAGCGCCAGGCTCTGCACCGCCACCAGCAGCGAGATGCCCAGCAGCACCCAGCGCTGGCGCGGCGTCATCGCCCACGGCACGCGCTGCTGCGCAACCAGCGCGCCGACCACCAGCGCGGTGACGGCGCTGCGCAGCGCCACCGCGGTGGCGACGTCGACACCGTCGTTGAAGGCGAAGCGTGCCGCCACATGGTTGCCGCCGAACATCGTGGCCAGCAACAGCAGCATGACGAAGGCGCGCGGGGAGATCGAGGGTGGGCTCATGTCCAGGGTGGGCCGTTGCAGGAGCCGGCCAGGCCGATGACGGCCAGCCGGTCGGGGCCGAGGGCGGCGGCCGGCGCGGGTGCGAGCTGCGCCCGCCGGCCCACCACCTGCAGCAGCAGGCGCCGGCCGTCGGCGTCGGTGAGCAGGCCCTTGGCGCGCAGCACGCCGCTGCCGGCGGCGGTCAGTTGCCCCACCAGCGCCGCCACGTCCTGCGGCCCGTCCAGGTGCCGGCTGCGGCTGACGAAGCGGCCGGCCGCGGCTGCCGGTGCGCGCAACGCCTGCGGCGCCGGGGTATCGGTATCGGTATCGGTGCCGGTGTCGGTGCCGGTGCCGGTGTCGGTGCCGAACCCCAGGCCCAGCACCACCTCGATCGGCAGTGCAGCCTGCACGGTCTCGACCGTGCGCACCGCGGGCAGCGAACGGCGCAGCGCGGCCAGTGCGGCGGCGTCCAGGCCGTCGACCTTGTTCAGCAGCAGCAGGTCGGCGGCCGCCAGCTGCGCGCGCACGGTGTCGCCGACATAGGCGTCGGCCTGCAGCGCGGCCAGGCGCGGCGCATCGGCCAGCACCACGGTGCCGTTGCGCCTGATCGCGGGCAGCAGCGTCAGGCTGCGCGCCACCGCGGCGGGGTCGGCCACGCCGCTGGTCTCGAGCAGCAGCGCGTCGGGCCGCGGCTCGCGCACCGTCACCCGGCGCAGCGTGCCGATGAGGTCGGCACCATGGCTGCAGCAGATGCAGCCGCCGGCCAGTTCCAGCACCTCGCCGCTGGCGCCGGTGATGAGGTCGGCATCCAGCCCCAGGTCGCCGAAATCGTTGACCAGCACCGCCAGCCGCAGCCCGCCGGCCTGACGCAGCAGCTGGTTGACGAGCGTGGTCTTGCCGGCGCCCAGCCAGCCGCCGATCAGCACGCAGGGCAGTGGGGCTGCCAGTGGGGCGGCCACGTTCTTGATCACGCCTGGAAGACGCGCCCGCCCTGCACCGTGCCCCAGACGCGCAGGTCCTTCAGTGCCTCGGGCGCCGCGCTGACGGGGTCGTCGTCGAGGACACAGAAATCGGCGCGCTTGCCGCAGGCGATGGAGCCGATCTCGCCGTCCAGGTGCAGCGTGGCGGCGGCGCCCAGCGTGATGGCGTGCAAGGCCTCGGGCACGGTGATGCGTTCGGCCTCGCCCAGCACCTGGCCGCTGGCGCTGACGCGGTTGACGGCGCACCAGGCGGTAAACAGCGGCGCCAGCGGCGTGATCGGCGCGTCGCTGTGGATGGCCAGCGGCACGCCGGCGTCGAGTGCGCTGCGGCCGGCATTCATGCGCGCCGCGCGCTCGGGGCCGACCGTGATCGCCGCATGCTGGTCGCCCCAGTAATACAGGTGGTTGGCAAACAGGTTGACCGACAGGCCGAGCGCGCGCATGCGGCGGAACTGCGCCGCATCGGCCAGCTGCGCATGCTGCAGCGTGAAGCGGTGGTCGGCGCGCGGCTGCCGCGCCAGCGCGGCGTCCATGCAGTCCAGCGCCAGCGCGGTGGCCTCGTCGCCGTTGGTGTGGGTGTGCACCTGGATGCCGGCGGCCAGTGCGCGCTCGTAGCCCTCGCGCATCGCCTCGGGCGCCGCATACCACAGGCCGTTGGGTGCACCGTTGTAGTAGCCCGGCCAGCGCAGCCGCGCCGAGAAGCCCTGGATCGAGCCGTCGGCCACCACCTTGATGCGGCCCAGCCGCAGCTGATCGGTGCTGCGCGCGCGCAGTGCCACGGCACGTTCGACCGCCTGCGCCGGGCTGATGCCGATCATGCGCAGCAGCGGTACCAGGCGCACCGGATAGTCGGCCTCGCCGGTCAGGCGCAGCAGGGTGTCGAGCTCGGGGTCGAGCAGCGTGGCCGCGAGGTCGGTGGCGGTGGTGACGCCGGCGCGCACGGCCAGGCGGCCGAACGCGCGGATGCCGGATTCGTCGCCCGACAGGAAGGAGCGGTTCAGGCCCACGGGGTCCAGCGCCGGCAGCATGGCCTCGGGGCCCTTGAGCTCACCCGTCGGCAGGCCATCGGCGCCCAGCGGGAAGGCCGGGTGGTCGATCCCCGCGCGCAGGAAGCCGGCGGCCTGCAGCGCCACGGTATTGACGTTGAGGATGTGGCCGCTGGCGTGCAGCACGCCCACCGGCCGCGTGGTGCTGACGCGGTCGAGATCCGCGCGCGTGCAGCGGCGGCTGCCGAAATAGATGGGGTCGAAGCCCCAGCCGACGACCGGGCCGTCGGGCTGCGTCGCCGCCGCTTCGCTCAAGGTGCTCAGCATGGCGTCGATCGACGGCGAGCCGGCCACGCGGCGGCCATCGGGGTCGGTGGCGTCGAAGCAGCCGCAGTAGGCGTGGCGCCACAGCGTGCCGGCCATCAGGTGGCTGTGGCCCTCGACCAGGCCGGGCATCAGCACGCGGTCGGCAAAACGCTCGTCCAGCGTGTGCGGGCCCCAGCCGGCCAGTTCGGCCAGCGGGCCGACACCGAGGATGCGCCCTTCGCGCACCGCCACATGCGTGGCCGTGGGGCGCGCCGGGTTCATGGTGATGATGCGGCGTGCGGCGAAGATCGTGATCGGGTCGCGCGGGGTGCTCATGCCCCCGATGGTGCCTCATCGCTGCGGCAAGCCGGCACCGCGGCCGTCGGGTTGCGGTTCAGGCGCTGTCGAGCCGTGCGCCGACCCCGTCTTCCCAGTGCAGCAGATCGTCGGTGCTGGCGTGCAGCCAGGCCAGCGCGGCGTCGCCGTGCGCCAGCCAGTCGGCCTCGGGGGCCAGGCCTTCGAGGCGCTGCAGCATCTGGTCGGCCACGAGGCCGGTCGCCACCAGCGTGTGCACCTCGGGCTCGGTGCCTTGGCTGCCCAGCGATTCCAGACTGTGGTGCAGGCGGATCGCCGCCACCACCGCCGGCGCCAGGTGCCAGGCGCGTGCGGTCAGCGCGCCCACCACGGCGTGGTCGGTGCGGTGGTTGGCATTCTCGGTGGCGATGAAGGGGCGGTCCTTGCGCGCCGCCGCCTCCATCATCGTGCCGGCGTAGCCCTTCACGCCCTGCATCAGCACCGGCAGGCCGACATGGCTGAAGAGGCCGTAGCTCCAGGCCAGGTCGGCCGACAGCCCGGGCAGCTGCTCGGCCAGCGCCGCCATCACGATGGCGCGCCGCGTCGAGCGGTCCCAGAAGCCCTGCAGCAGCGGGCTCTTTACCGGCAGCGCGTGGCGGGCCAGAAAGCCCGTCATGATGGCCGCCGTCTGGCGCACGCCCAGGCGGTTCATCGCCTGGCCGGCCGATGCCACCGGCTGGCTGCCGGCAAAGGCGGCGCCGTTGGCATTGCGGATCAGCGTGGCGGCCATCGCCACATCGGCATTGGCGATGCGGCTGACTTCGTTGAGGTCGGGCTCGTCGCTGGCCATCGCGCGCTGCAGCCGCGTCAGCAGCTCGGGGCAGGGCGGCACGACGATCTGCTGCAGCGGGCCGCTGCGGCGTGCGGCATCGATCTCGCTGGTGATGGTGGCGATGCGCGATCGGGCTTCGGGCGTAGCGAGCATGGTGGGTCCAGGGCGGTCGACGCCTCGTTATCGGCGGTCGTCCGCGCGCCTTGAGCCGCCCGTGCGTGCTCAGGGGCTGCAGCGCTCGCCGCCGGCCCGTGCCAGCGTCACGGCTTCGGTCGCCGGGGCTTCGACGACGAGCCGCTCGTCCTGCACCCGCGCCTGCAGCGGGGTGCCGGCCGTGCCCAGCAGGCGCAGCACGCGGCCGTCCAGCCGGCCCTGCAGCGCCCACTGGCGATCGCCGCGCTGCCACAGCGCCTGCACGGCCTGGTGGCGCTGGCTGATGCGCAACTGCGTGCCGGCCGGGCCGCACCACAGGCCGTCGGCGCGCGCCGGCACCACCCAGCGGTGCAGCCGGCTCTTCTTCTCCAGGCCGATGGTCTTTTCGGGGGCGTCGACGGTCAGCGTCTCGTCGGGCCACCAGTCGCCCATGTCCCAGTCGTGCGAGACGATGCGCGTGCCCGGCGCCAGCTGCAGCAGCGCCGGTCGCAGTTGCAGGTTGACCTCGGGCAGCAGGTACATCGTGATCACGGTGGCAGCCGAAAGGTCGGTCTTGAACAGGTCCTGCTCGCGGAACTCCACCCGCTCGGCGACGCCGGCGCGTGCGGCGGCCGCGCGGCTGCGCGCCACCAGGTCGGGCACGATCTCCACCCCCAGGCCGCGGGCGCCGAAGCGGCGCGCGGCGGTGATGACGATGCGCCCGTCACCCGAACCGAGGTCGATCACGCGGTCGTCCGGGCCCACGCCCGCCAGCTGCAGCATCGCCAGGGTGACGTTGTCGGGCGTGGTGATGAAGGGCACCTCCTCGCCCGGCTGCGCGCGGGCGGGCGGTGGCAGCAGCGCGAGCATGGCAAGCGGCAGGAGCAGGCGGCGAAGCATGAGAGGATGCTAGCCTCATCGACAGCCCGTCCTGCCCATGGCCGCCGCCAGCCTGCTTGCCCTGCTCGACGACATCGCCACCGTGCTCGACGACGTGGCGGTGCTCAGCAAGGTCGCCGCCAAGAAGACCGCCGGCGTGCTCGGCGACGACCTGGCGCTCAACGCGCAGCAGGTCGCCGGCGTCACGGCCGAGCGCGAGCTGCCGGTGGTGTGGGCGGTGGCCAAGGGCTCGTTCGTCAACAAGGCCATCCTGGTGCCGGCGGCGCTGCTGATCAGTGCCTTCGCGCCCTGGCTGGTGGTGCCGCTGCTGATGGTGGGCGGTGCCTTCCTGTGCTTCGAGGGCTTCGAGAAGCTGGCGCACAGGTTTCTGCACGGCCGCGAGGCGGTCGAGGCCGAACGCCGCCAGCTGACCGAGGCACTGCTCGACCCGCAGGTCGATCTGGTGGCCTTCGAGAAGGACAAGATCAAGGGCGCGGTGCGCACCGATTTCATCCTCTCGGCCGAGATCATCGCCATCACGCTGGGCACGGTGGCCACTGCGCCCTTCACCACGCAGGTGATGGTGCTGACCGGCATGGCGGTGGTGATGACGATCGGCGTCTACGGCTTCGTCGCCGGCATCGTCAAGCTCGACGACGCGGGCCTGTGGCTCAGCCGTCGGGCCTCGGGCGGCGCGCAGGCGCTGGGCCGCGGCATCCTGGCCGCCGCGCCCTGGCTGATGAAGGCCTTGTCGGTGCTGGGCACGGCGGCGATGTTTCTCGTCGGCGGCGGCATCCTGGTGCACGGCATCGGGCCGCTGCACCACGCCATCGACGCCATCGCCCAGCCCGTCGGCGGCTTCGGCGCGCTGCTGGTGGGCGTGCTGGGTGACGCCGTGGTCGGCATCGCTGCCGGTGCGCTGGTGCTGGCGGGCGTGACGCTGGGCAAGAAACTCTTCAAGGGCCGCGCGGCCACGGCCTGAACGGCCTCGTGGTTGATGGCAGCGCCTGGTGCCATCTCGCGTTGGCCGCTGACGGCGCATTGCCGTCCTTCGCTGGTGCATCTCTTGGCCTTGGGCTGGCCTGCGCAAGCCCCCGGCGGGGGTTTCGGCCCCGCGGCCGACCTACTTTCTTTGCGGGTGCAAAGAAAGTAGGCAAAGAAAGCACCTTCAATGCAACACCCCCGGCTCGTCGGCGGTGATCGATCGCCGCGCTGCGCTGCGCTCCGGCCGGCTGTGGTGACAGTTCTCGCGAAGCCTCGCTCGACAGTCCACGACCTTTCACCGACACAGGAACGCGCGCGGCGTCACGCTGGACCACCGGCCGCACCCATGCGCAGGAGCGGGTGGCATGCCGATGGCTGGTGGTCCAGCGTGATGCGGGCCGCGCTCTCGTGTCGGTGAAAGGTCGTGGACTGTCGAGCAATCCTTTGCGAGAGCATCGAATGACAGCCGCACCGAGCGCAGCGAGCGATCCGCACCCGACGAGCCGGGGGTGTTGCATTCGAGGTGCTTTCTTTGCTTCCTTTCTTTGCACCCGCAAAGAAAGGGAGTCGGCCGCCGGGCCGAAACCCCGGCCGGGGGCTTGCGCAGGCCAGACCAAGGCCAAGAGACGCACCAGCGAAGGACGGCAAAGCGCCGTCAGCCGCCCGCCTCCACGCCGGCCGGTGGCCGCCCTGGACGAGGTCCAGGGGCCTTACTTGCCGGCGATGGCCAGCAGCTCGACCTCGAACTGCAGCACGGCATTGGGCGGGATCACGCCGCCGGCACCGCGCTCGCCATAGGCAATGGCGGCCGGGCAGGTGAGCCTGGCCTTGCCGCCGACCTTGATCTTCTGCACGCCCTCGGTCCAGCAGGGGATGACGCGGTTGAGCGGAAATTCCGTCGGCTGCCCACGCTTGTAGGAGCTGTCGAATTCACGGCCGTCGGGGAAGGTGCCGCGGTAGTGCACGCGCACGGTGTCGGTGGCGGCGGGCGCGGGGCCGCTGCCGTCCTTCAGCGAGCGGTAGACCAGGCCGCTGGCGGTGACGCTGGCGCCGGCTTCGGCAGCAGCGGCCTTCAGCGGGTCGGCCTGGGCGGCGGCAGCAAGCGGCAGGGCGGTCAACAGGGCAGGCAACAGGGCAAGCAAGGGGCGCAGGCTGGGCACGAGGTCGGACTCCGGGTGGGATGAGGGGTGCGATCATCGCAGCAACGCGAGCCTGCCGCGTCAGCAGCCGTTTCCGCCCCGATGCCCGAGATCCCGCCCAGCGCCTTCGTGCTCGCCGTCTTCGGCATCGTCTACCTGGGCATGATCCTCGGCGGATTGCCGCGGCTGCACCTCGACCGCACCGGCGTGGCGCTGCTGGGCGCCATCGCCATCGTCGGCGCCGGTGTGCTGACGGTGGAGGAGGCGGCGCGCAGCATCCACCTGCCGACCATCCTGCTGCTGTTCTCGTTCATGGTCATCTCGGCGCAGATGCGGCTGGGCGGCTTCTACAGCGCCGTCACGCGGCGCATGGCCGGGCTGCCGGTCGGCCCTGCCGGGTTGCTGGGCGTGGTGATCGCCGTCGCGGCGGCGCTGTCGGCGGTCTTCACCAACGACATCGTCTGCCTGGCAATGGCGCCGGTGCTGGTCGACGCCTGCCTGCGCCGGCGCGTCGACCCCGTGCCCTACCTGCTGGCGCTGGCCTGTGCCAGCAACATCGGCTCGGCCGCCACGCTGATCGGCAACCCGCAGAACATGCTGATCGGCCAGGTGCTGCAACTGCCCTTCGGCCGCTATGCGCTGCACGCGCTGGCCCCGGTGGCCATCAGCCTGCTGCTGCTGTGGGCGCTGCTGGCCTGGTCGCTGCGCCGCGGCGAGGGCGCACTGCCGCCGGCGCCGACCGCGCCCGACCCCGAGATCCCGCCCTTCGATGCCTGGCAGACGGCCAAGGGCCTGGCGGTGGCGCTGGCGCTGATGGTGATCTTTCTCGTCACCGACTGGCCGCACGACGTGGCCGCGCTGGTCGGTGCCGGCATCCTGCTGCTGAGCCAGCGCTTCCACTCGTCCAGGGTGATGGGCCTGATCGACTGGGAACTGCTGATCCTCTTCATGGGCCTGTTCGTCGTCAACCACGCGCTCGAGCGCAGCGGCCTCACGGCGGCGGCGATGCAGGCCCTGGTGGCTGCCGGCGTGGACCTGCGCGACACGGCCACGCTGTTCGTCGCCACGCTGGGGCTGTCCAACCTGGTCAGCAACGTGCCGGCGGTGATGCTGCTGCTGCCGGCCGCCACCGGGCCCGACGCGGCACGCATGGGCACGGTGCTGGCGCTGGTCAGCACGCTGGCCGGCAACCTGCTGATCGTCGGCTCGATCGCCAACATCATCGTCGTCGACGCGGCGCGCAAGCGCGGCATCGTCATCGACTGGGCGCGCCACGCGCGCACCGGCGTGCCGGTGACGGTGGCCTCGCTGGCGGTGGTGGCGCTGTGGCTGTGGGTGGCGCGCTGATCAGCGCGGATCGGTCTTGGCGCCGAGCACGCGGGCCTCGAACCAGCGGTCGATCATGCGCGCCTCGTAGGCCACCGGGCGATTCTCGCCGCTGCGCAGCGAATGGCTCAGATAGGCCAAGTCGGACAGCCGGTCCTCGCCCGACTTCAGGGTCTGCCCGCCGCCGGCCAGCGTCCAGCGCAGGTGCATCGTCGGCCAGTCGGCGCTGCCCTTCAGGACGCGGATCTCGTCGACCCGGCGCATCGGCCGCACCTCGCCGGCCATGTCGACGTCCAGCACCTCGACCTTCAGCGCCTGGCCGTCGGGCAGCTGCGCGGCCAGGGACTTGAAGTGGTCGGCCAGCGCCTTGACGTTGCGCTCGCGATCGATGCCGCGACCGACGTCGGACAGCTGGTCGGCCGGCCTGAAGCTGACCTCCACCTGCCCGGCCGCCAGGGCAGCCGTGCTGGCCAGGGTCAACGCGAAGGCGAGTAGGGTTCGGTTCATGGCATCTCCGGTGTTGATCGGCACAGGCTTGCGACCCCGGTTGCGTGGAAAAAGTTTCCACGTCGCCGGGCGCCGTGCGGCGCTGGTGGCGCTGGCCGCGGTGGCGCCGAGTCTGCTGCTGGCCGGCTGCGGCCGCAAGCCGCTGCGCGGCCGCCCGGTGCCGCCGGGTGCGGTGGTGCTGGCGCTGGGGGACTCGCTCACCCACGGCACCGGCGCCACGCCCGAGACCGCCTACCCGGCGGTGCTGGCGGGCCTGACCGGCTGGCGCGTGGTCAATGCCGGCGTACCCGGCGACACCTCGGCGCAGGCGCTGGCGCGGCTGCCGGCCCTGTTGCAGGCGCACCAGCCGGCGCTGGTGCTGCTGGGCATCGGCGGCAACGATTTTCTGCGCCGCCTGCCCGAGGCCGAGACACGCGCCAATGTGCGCGCCGCCATCGCCCAGGTGCGGGCCACCGATGCCCAGCTGCTGCTGATTGCCGTGCCGCGGCCGAGCGTGGCAGCGGCGTTCACGGGTTCGCTGACCGATCACCCGCTGTATGGCGAGATCGCCGAGGAACTGAAGCTGCCGCTGCACCGCCAGGGCTGGAGCGAGGTGCTGGCCGACGAGAGCCTGCGCGCGGACGCCATCCACGCCAATGCGCGCGGTTATGCGGTCTTCGCGCAGGGGCTCAAGGCTACGGCGGTGGCCAGCGGGCTGCTGCCGCGCTGACCGGGCCCCGGCGCGCGCCTATTTGCCGCGTGAGTCCTTCAGCGTCGTCACGCGGTTGAAGACCGGCGCGCCGGCACGGTGGTCGATGCGGTCGGCGACAAAATAGCCGTGGCGCTCGAACTGCAGCTTTGCATCGGGCTCGACCGCAGCCGCCGACGGCTCCACCCAGCCCTGCACCACGCGCCGGCTGTGCGGGTTGAGGTTGTCGCGGAAGTCGCGGCCGCCTTCCTCGGGCTGGTCGGTGGCAAACAGGCGCTCGAACAGCCGCACCTCCGCCGGCAGCGCGTCGTGCGCAGCCACCCAGGTGATGGTGCCCTTGACCTTGACGGCATCGGCGCCCGGCGTGCCGCTCCGGGTGTCGGGCAGCACGCTGGCCAGCACGGCGGTCACCGCGCCGGCGGCATTCTTCTCGCAGCCGGTGCACTCGATCACCACGCCATATTTCAGCCTCACCTTGTTGCCGGGGAAGAGGCGGAAGAAGCCCTTCTCCGGCACCTCGGCAAAGTCGTCGCGCTCGATCCAGAGCTCGGGGCCGAGCTCGAAGCGGCGCAGGCCCATCCCGGGGTGCTGCGGGTGCGCCGGCGCCTGGCAGGGTTCGCGGTGGTCGGCGCTGCCGAAGACCTCGGCCCAGTTGGTGAGCTTGAGCGGCAGCGGGTCCAGCACGGCCATCGCGCGTGCGGCCTGGCCTTCCAGGTCGTCGCGCAGCGCGATCTCGAGCACGCTGTAGTCGACCCAGATGTTGGTCTTGCTGGCGCCGGTATCGGCGGCCATCCTGCGGATGCTGGCCGGCGTATAGCCGCGCCGGCGCAGGCCGGCCAGCGTGGGCATGCGCGGGTCGTCCCAGCCGCTGACGATGCCTTCGTCGACCAGCGCCTTGAGCTTGCGCTTGCTGGTCATCACGCTGGTCAGGTTCAGGCGGCCGAATTCATGCTGGTGCGGCAGCTGGAAGACATTGGGCTGGCGCTCGTCGAGCGCATGCGTCAGCAGCGGCGCAAACTGCTCGGCGTGCTCGCGCAGCAGGCCGAAGAAGACCGGCAGGTCGCGCAGCACGGCGTCGCGGTCGTGTTCCCAGCGCTGGAAGAGCGCGCGCATCTGCGCCTCGGGCGCGCTGGCGAAGAGCTTGTGCGCGTGGTTGTGGCAGTGCAGCGCAAATTCCTTGCCGGCCTCGATGCCCTGGGTGGCGATCTGCTCGACCAGCGCCCTGGCACGCGCAAACTGCGGCGCGCGCAGCATGGGCACGATGCGCTCCAGCGTCCAGTCGTAGAACGGGCGCTGGTCCTCGAATTCCAGCGTGCAGATGCTGTGCGTGATCTGCTCCAGCGCATCCTCGATCGGGTGCGCGTAGGCATACATCGGGTAGATGCACCAGCGGTCGCCGGTGTTGTGGTGCGTGGCGCGCTTGATGCGGTAGAGGGCCGGGTCGCGCAGGTTGATATTGGGCGAGGCCATGTCGATCTTCGCGCGCAGCACCATCGCGCCGTCGGCGTGCCGGCCGTCGCGCATCTCGCGAAAGCGCGCCAGGTTCTGCTCGGGCGTGCGCGTGCGGAACGGGCTGTCGGTGCCGGGCGTGCCGAAATCGCCGCGCGCGGCCTTCATGGCTTCGGCGCTCTGCTCGTCGACATAGGCGTGGCCGGTCTGAATCAGGTATTCGGCCGCGCGGTACATGAAGTCGAAATAGTCGCTGGCGTAGAAGAGATGCCGGGTGCCGTTGGCGTCCCAGCTCCAGCCCAGCCACTGCACCATCTCGACGATGGCGTCGACATATTCCTGCTCTTCCTTCTCGGGGTTGGTGTCGTCGAAGCGCAGGTGGCACACGCCGCCGTAGTCGCGCGCGAGGCCGAAATTCAGGCAGATGCTCTTGGCATGGCCGATGTGCAGGTAGCCGTTGGGCTCGGGCGGGAAGCGGGTGCGGATCTTCGCCGGGTCGGGCGCACCGGCCTCGTGGTGCGTGCCGTCGCCCGGGCTGCCGGCGAAGTGGCGGCCGCTGTAGGTGCCGCGCGCCAGGTCGCGCTCGATGAGGGCGCGCAGGAAGTTGCCGGGCTTGTGGTCTTCTTTGGGAGGGGGGGCCATCGGTCGATTTTATCGACCGGGTCCGGCGGTTTCAGGCGCGTCCGAAGGCCAGCACCGCGTTGGTGCCGCCGAAGGCGAACGAACTGCTGACCGCGGCCCGCAGCCCGGGCGCATCGGTGTCGCCAGGCTCGACCAGGTTCAGCGGGCAGGCCGGCTCGACGGCGCCGCCATGCTGGTTGGGCGGCAGCGCCTGCTGCTGCAGCGCCAGGATGGTGATCACCGCCTCCAGTGCGCCGGCGGCGCCCAGCAGGTGGCCGTGCAGCGCCTTGGTCGAGCTCACGCGCAGGCGCGGCAGGGCATCGCCCCACACCAGGCCCAGCGCTTCGGCCTCGACGACATCGCCGATCCGGGTGGCGGTGCCGTGGGCGTTGCAGTAGCCGACCTCGCCCGCTGGCAGCCCGGCCTCGCGCAGCGCGGCAGCGAGCGCGCGTGCCTGGCCGCCGGCGTCGGGCTTGGTCAGGTGGGTGGCGTCGCTGCTCAGGCCGTAGCCCAGCAGCCGCGCCTGGATGCGCGCGCCGCGCGCACGGGCATGCGCCTCGGATTCCAGCACCAGGAAGGCCGCGCCTTCGCCCAGCACGAAGCCGCTGCGGTCGGCGGCGAAGGGGCGGCAGGCGCGCGCCGCCTCGCCGGGGGCGAAGCCGGCCAGCGTCTGCATGGCCTGCCAGGCGGCGACGACGCCGGGCACGATCAGCGCTTCGCTGCCGCCGGCGATCGCCAGGTCGACCTCGCCGCGCTGCACCGCGCGCAGGGCCTCGCCGATGGCCACCGCCGACGAGGCGCAGGCCACCGAATAGGTCAGCACCGGCCCCTTGACGCGCTGGCGGATGGCCACATGGGCAGCCGGCGCATTGGGCATGAAGGCCGGGATGGTCAGCGGCGGCACGCGGCCGCCGGCGGCGCCGGTGAGGTAGGCGGCTTCGATGGCGGCGCCGCCGCCCATGCCGCAGCCGACATAGACGCCCACGCGTTCGGGGTCCAGCCCGGCGGGGGTGCCGGCGTCCTGGACGGCGAGGTCGGCCGCGGCCACCGCGAGCTGGCTGACACGGTCCACCCCCGCCAGCTGCAGCTTGGTAAACCAGCGTGATTCATCGAAGGCCACCGTGGCCGCGGCCGCGGGCTTGGGCAGCTGGCCCGGGAAGACCTCGTGCACCGCGGATTCGCCGCGCCGCAGCGCCGCGAAGACCGCCTGTGGCGCTTCGCCATGCGGCGACTGCAGGCCCAGCCCGGTGACGACGACCATGCGCAGGTGTGGCGTCAGGCGGCCTGCGCCGCGCGCAGTTCGTCGATCAGCCTGGCCAGTTCGGCCAGGGTGTCGATGTCGGGGTTGGATTCGAGCGAGACCTTGAAGGTGTCCTCGACGTCGAACAGGAATTCCACCAGCGCCAGCGAATCGATGCCGTGCTCGCGCATCGACGCGTTCGGGTCGAGCGCCGACGGCTCGATGCCGTACTTCTTGTGGATCAGCTGTTGCAGTTCTGCGAGCGAACTCATGGCGGCATCATAGCCGCTGGTCTGCCGCCTGCGACTGCGGCGCCGGCCCGAATCGCAGCGCGGCCAGGCCAAAGGCCACACCCAGCGCGGCCCCGGCCACCACGTCCAGCACCACATGCTGGCGCACGGCCACGGTCGACCAGGCGATCAGCAGCAACCAGGTCGCATTGACTGCCTTCAGCGGCCAGGGTGCGCCCGCCGCGGCCAGCAGGCGCTGGACCCACAGGGCGGTGAAGGTCGCCGTGGCCACGTGCAGCGACGGGCAGGCGTTGCCGGCGGCATCGACCCCGCGCATCAGCGCAAAGCCCGCATGGTTGGCCACGGCCGGGTCGAGCTGGTGCGCCTGCGACGGCACCGCGGTCGGCCACAGCCAGAAGCACATCAGCCCGGCGACACACAGGGCCGCGATCCAGGCCCCGTAACCCAGCAGCGCCCGCAACGAGGGCAGCAGCCCCGGCGCGATGCCGACATAGAACCACAGCGAGACATAGACCCAGAAGGCTGCCGGTTCGAAGGGGATCCAGCCGTCCAGCGGCGTCAGGGGCATCACCGTCACCGGATGGGGCGCGTTGCGCAGCACGTGGAAATAGGCCATGAAGAAGATCCACGTGAAGGCGCAGATGCCGATCACCTTCAGCCACTGCCGGTGGCGCCAGTGCCGCGCCAGCGTGGTCTTCCAGCCGTCCCTGGAGCGGGCACTGCCGGTTGGCCTTCGACTGCCGATCGCGCCCGGATCGTCAGCTCGTTCGATGGACTTGCTCAAGCTGCCCTCGTCGGGGCAACCCCCTCGGCGGGGAGGTTACCACCCGGCCGTGGCACCGATAATCGCCAGCTTACCCACCGGGGCCCGATCCGCATGCCTGCTGCTTCACGTGACACCGCTGCCGCCCCGGGTGGGGCCTGTGACGTGCTGGTGATCGGCGGCGGCCCGGCCGGCAGCACCGTGGCGGCGCTGCTGGCGCGCCAGGGCCGTCGCGTGGTGCTGGTCGAGAAGGAGCACCATCCGCGCTTTCACATCGGCGAATCGCTGCTGCCGGCCAATGGGCCGCTGTTCGACCGGCTCGGCGTGCGCGCCGAGGTCGAGCGCATCGGCATGCCCAAGTGGGGGGTCGAATTCGTCTCGCCGCAGCATGGCGCGCCGAGCCGGCTCGAATTTGCCGACGCCTGGGACAAGTCCATGCCTTACGCCTGGCAGGTGCGGCGCAGCGAGCTCGACCAGATCCTCTTCCGCCACGCAGCGGCCAGCGGCGCCACCACGGTCGAGGGCTGCCGCGTGCGCGGCGTGCACTTCGATGCCGATGGTGTCGATGTGGTGGCGCAGCTCGACGACGGTGCGCCGGTGCGCTGGCGCGCCGCCTTCGTCGTCGACGCCTCGGGCCGCGACACGCTGCTGGCCAACCAGCTGGGCAGCAAGCAGCGCAATCCCAGGCACAACAGCGCGGCGCTGTTCGGGCACTTCCGGGGCGCCCGGCGCCTCGAGGGCAAGCATGCGGGCAACATCAGCATCTTCTGGTTCCAGCATGGCTGGTTCTGGTTCATCCCGCTGGCCGACGGCACCACCAGCGTGGGCGCCACCTGCTGGCCGCATTACCTGAAGCGCCGCGACAAGCCGCTGGCGGAATTCTTCGCCGACACCATCGCCATGAGCCCGGAGCTGTCGGCGCGGCTGCAGGGCGCCGAGCTGGTCGACGGCCGCGTGCACGCCACCGGCAACTACAGCTACGGCAGCACGGTCTGTCAGGGCGAACGCTGGCTGATGCTGGGCGATGCCTATGCCTTCGTCGACCCGGTGTTCTCGTCGGGCGTTCACCTGGCGATGACGAGCGCCTTCGAAGGCGCCCAGGTCGTGCAGGCCTTCTTCGAGCAGCCCGCCGCGCTGCCGGCGGCGCGCCGCCGCTTCGAGGCCGTGATGGCCAAGGGCCCGCGCGAGTTTTCGTGGTTCATCTTCCGCATGACCAACCCGGTGATGCGTGACCTCTTCATGCAGCCGCGCAACCCGCTGGGCGTGCAGAGCGCGGTGCTCTCGCTGCTGGCCGGCGACATCTACGGCCGCACGCCCTTCTGGGGCGCGCTGCGGCTGTTCAAGCTGATCTACTGGGTGTCGACGCTGGCACAGGCGCCGCGCGCCTTCAAGGCCTGGCGCATGCGCCGGCAGCTGGTGGCCGATGGCGGCGCGCTGCCGGGCGAGACCGTGATGGCGGAGCGCCGATGAGCCCGCGTCTTCCCGGCCTGGTGGCCGCCCTCGCCATGCTGGCCGCCGGCCCGGCGTCGGCCGCCGACCTGCCGCTGTGGGAGCTGGGCCTGGGCGTGGCCGGCCTGAGCCTGCCGCATTACCGCGGCGCCGAGAAATCCACCGCCTGGCTGCTGCCCGTGCCCTATGCCGTCTACCGCGGGGAAATCCTGCGTGCCGACCGCGACGGCCTGCGGGCGCTGCTGTTCGACAGCGACCGCATCGATTTCGACCTCAGCGCCTCGGCCACCGCACCGGCCGACAACGGCGACGAGCCCGCCCGCGCCGGCATGCCCGATCTGGCCGGCACGGTCGAATTCGGCCCCAACCTCAACGGGCGGCTGGCCCGTGGCCCGGGCTGGAAGCTGCAGGCGCGGCTGCCGGTGCGGGCGGCCTTCACGCTCGAATCGCGTTCGCGGGCGATCGGCTGGTCGGTCATGCCGCACCTCAACCTCGATACCGAGTGGCGGGGCTGGAGCTTCGGCGCCCAGGTCGGCTGGCTGTGGGGCAGCCAGCGGCTGCATGCCCACTTCTACGACGTGGCGCCCGAATTTGCCACGCCGACGCGACCGGTCCACCGGGCCCGGGCCGGACACGCCGGCTGGCAGGCCACGCTGTCGCTGTCGCGGCGCGACGGCAACCGCTGGATCGGTGCCTTCGTGCGCGCCGATTCGCTCGCCGGCAGCGCGCTGCGCGACAGCCCGCTGGTGCGGCAGTCGAACAATCTCAGTGCCGGCGTGGCGGTCTCGTGGGTGCTGTGGCAGTCCGCTCGGCTGGTGCCCGATCCCGATGCGCTCCGTTGAGCCCGACGGCCTGCGCGGCGACATGACCGCCCCGCCCCTGCCACCCGAGCGGCCGCCCCGGCCGCTGATGGCCCGCGCCGGGCTGCGGCCGCTGGCCTGGCTGCTGCTGCAGGGGCTGCTGCTCGGCCTGGGCCTGGCCTCGCTGGCCGGCAACCTGCTGGCGCTGTTGCTGCTGCCGCTGCTGAGCCGCGAGCGCGGCCGTGACTTCGGGCGCCGCATGATCTCGCGCGGCTATGCCGTCTTCTGGCGCGCCGCCCGCGCCAGCGGCCTGCTGCAGATGGACGCGCGCGCGCTCGACGCGCTGGCCGACGAGCCGGGCCTGATCGTCGTTGCCAACCATCCCAGCCTGCTGGATGCCCTGATGCTGGTGGCGCACCTGCCGCGCAGCGCCTGCGTGATGAAGGCCAGCCTGGTGCGCAATCCCCTTCTCGGCCCGGGCGCGCGACTGGCGCGCTACATCCGCAACGACTCCACCTTCGGCATGGTGCGGCTGGCGGTGGAAGACCTGAGGGCAGGCGGGCAACTGGTGCTGTTCCCCGAAGGCACGCGCACCACGCGCTGGCCGATCGGCCCCTTCCACTCGGCCGTGGGCCTGATCGCCAAGCGCGCCGGCGCGCCGGTGCAGGCGGTCTTCATCGATACCGACTCGCCCTATCTGGGCAAGGGCTGGCCGCTGTGGCGGCTGCCGCCGCTGCCCATCGTCTTCACGGTGCGCCTGGGGCGGCGCTTTGCGCCGGCCGACGACCCGGCGGCCTTCCAGGCCGGGCTCGAGGCCTACTTCTGCGCCGGCGTGCAGCGCACGCCGGGGCCTGTCCGATGACTGCATCCGCACCCACGCCCTCGCGCACCCACCTCGTCCTCATTCCCAGCTACGACACCGGCGCGCGCGTCTACCAGACCGTGCGCGAGGCCCGTGCGCAGTGGGCTCCGGTGTGGGTGGTGGTGGACGGCAGCACCGACGGCACCGCCGAGGGCCTGCAGCGGCTGGCGGCCGACGATGCGGGGCTGCGGGTCTTCGTGCTGCCGCACAACCAGGGCAAGGGCGCGGCGGTGCTGCACGGGCTGCAGGTGGCCCGGGCCGCCGGCTTCACGCATGCGCTGACGATGGACGCCGATGGCCAGCATCCGGCCGACCTGATCCCGGCCTTCATGCAGGCCTCGATGCAGCGGCCCGAGGTGATGGTGCTGGGGCGCCCCGTCTTCGACGCCAGCGCGCCGCTGCTGCGCGTGCGCGGCCGCAAGGTGTCCAATGCCTGGACCAACCTCGAGACCCTGGGCGCCGGCGTTGCCGATTCGCTCTACGGCTTTCGCGTCTACCCGGTGGCCGAACTGGTGCGCGTGATGCACGGCCAGACCTGGATGCGCCGCTTCGACTTCGACACCGAGGCCGTGGTGCGCCTGGCCTGGCGCGGCGTCAAGCCGGTCAATGTCGACGCGCCGGTCAAATACCTGAAGGCAGAGGAGGGCGGCGTCTCGCACTTCCGCTACGGCCGCGACAACCTGCTGCTGACCTGGATGCACACGCGGCTGATGATCGGCTTCGGGCTGCGGCTGCCGCTGCTGCTGTGGAAGCGGCTGACCGGCCGGCCGCCGTTCCAGGCTTGACTCCGTCGCGCGCGCGGCGAACCTGCCGATCGGTGTCGGCCGGCGCCGGTGTCGCCCCTTTTTACACCTTCGCCCCGGCCCGCTCGGACACGCAAGTCAGGCGCTTGAATTTGCGACGCAATTCAAATCCGGTACAGGATATGCGAAAACCCTGCAAGTGAAGGGTTTTGATATCGGGTTGAACGGGCGGCGCTGGTCGGCGTCGGGCGCGACCCGGGTCCGCGCGGCTCTCGCCGTGCCCCCCAAAGCGCGCCGAAGCTCTCGCCAGGGCTCGTAACGACGAGCCGAGGGTGGTCCCTCTGCAACGGGTCGCAAGACCGATCGGGGGCATGACATGTCGAGACTCCAGGGTTTTTTCAAACGCTCGGCGGGCGCCGCGGCCGCCCTCGCCGCGCTCTCGATGGCGACGGGTCCGGCCCAGGCCGTGACCGTGTTCGAGAACGACGTCAGCACCGCGATCGACCGCGGCATCGAATGGCTCGCCAACAACGGCGCCTTCAGCAACCCCAGCGGTGCGGGTGATGCGCATGGGCTGCCGATGCTCGCGCTGCTGGAAAAGCGCGCCAGCGGCGACCCCAGCGACCCGCCCCAGGGCTACGAAGGGGCCAGTGCCACCGACAAGGGCCGGTTGCGCAATGCCGCGGCCTACATCCTCGATGTCGTCAACGAAACCAGTTTCTATGCCTACCGCGACGGCAACTTCATGTTTGCGCTGTCTGCGTATGCGCGAACCGGCGGCCCCGACAAGGGCGTGCTGGCTGCGGGCGACGCGGACTACCAGACCATCAAGCAGGCGATGGACGCCCTGGTCGACCGCACGGTCGCCAACCAGCGCAGGGCGGTCAATGGCTATCCGGATCCGGTCAACCAGGGCTACTGGTGTTACGTCGACTCGAGCTGCGAGGACTCGTCGACGACCCAGTTTGCCGCTGCCGGACTGGCGGCCGCCAAGGCCTTCTACACCTCGGGCAAGAGCGGCGACGGCGGCGCCTGGGCGGATGCGGCCCGCGTTGCCGCGATCGATGCCGCACTCGCGCTTGTGCGCACGGCCTACGAACTCAACGCATTGACCGGCTCGGACAACGGCAGTTGCGGCGTCATGACCGTCACGGAGCGGGGCCACGGATATAACGCCAAGGTCTACAACCCGTCGCTGCAGCAGACCGCCTCGGGCATCTACATCCAGCTCTTCGGCGGCGCCAACGTCAATACACCGCGCGTGCAGAACTACCTGGAATGGCTGCGCAACCGCTACCGCTGGCAGGATCTGGACTCGATGGCCAATTTCTGGCCCGACTTGTCGTACTGGTACTACCTGTGGAGTTCGTTCAAGGGCATGGAGCTGCTGCGCAACGCGGGCATCCCGCCCAGCCCGGGCAACATCGGCCCCGACGACCTGGGCGTCCTGCCGCCCGCCGCCGTACCCGCCTGCCCGCAGCGCCAGAACCGCAAGCTGCCTGGGTCCTATGCGCGCGTGCCGTCGTTCGGTGCCGGTGCCGCCGGCATCTACGGCGACTTCCCCGCGGGCCAGTATTTCGACTATGCGCACCAGATCATCGGTCACCAGTGCTGGGACGGCAGCCTGCCGGTCAGCGGCAGCGACGGCTTCTTCCAGTGCAACGCTGCGCCGGGTGGGTGGAACCCCTATTCGCTGCAGTCCTACGCGCTGCTGGTGCTGCAGCGCGCGACCGGCGGCGCCTGCGTCGACTCTGACGGGGATGGCGTCTGCGACGACGTCGACAACTGCCCGCGGACGCCCAACCCCGACCAGCGGGACAGCGATGGCGACGGCATCGGCGACGCCTGCGACATTGCCCGCTGCGACGTCGACAAGGATGGCGACATCGACAAGAACGACCTGAGTGCGATCAGCCGCGCGCGCGGCAAGACGGTGCCACCGCTGGATCCGGCCTATGACGCCGACGGCAACGGGACGATCACGCCCAACGACGTCAAGGTGTGCATCCCGCAGTGCACGCGGCCGAACTGCGCGGCCCAGTGATCCCCGCCTCTTGACCTGCAGGAGAACCCGAATGAAGACCATCACCAAAGCCCTGGGCGGACTGGTTGCCGCGATCGCACTGGCGCTGCCGGCGCAGGCCGATCCGCTCACGCTCGCCGAACTATTTGCCGGTCAATCCATCACTGCCGGCGACAAGGTGTTCGACAACTGGACCAACCTGACCGATCCGGGCTTCTTCAGTTCCGATCCAACTCGTACGTTCAATCCCGGAAACATCACCGTCACCTCGCTCGGCGACGGCGGCGACGACCCGGGCCCGGGGCTTCGCTTCGCTGTCCTGGACGGCGAGCTGAACATCGGCGGCGACGGCGGCTACGCCTTCATCGACCTCGCGTTCGGCTTCCGCGTCACGCCCGCTCCGGGCAAGGCGATCAAAGACGTCTCGATGGACGGCGTGAACGGCTTCCTGCAATTCAGTCCCAACGCGACCGGTGCCGGCCCGCTCGATGCCGGCTTCTACATCAAGGAGTATGTCGACTCCATGGGTTACGTCGACCTCAGCTTCCCGAGCCCCGACCTTGCCTCCATCGACGTCGAGTTCAGTTACCTCGAAGCGGCGGGGGAGACGTCGAAACTCAAGGACGGAGCGACGTTCGCACCGAGCAATTCGATCTACGTCACGAAGAATGTCCTGGTCTGGGCCTCGGCGCAGACGGACGCGGCAGGGGTCTGGAACTTCGAGCAGCGCTTCTCGCAGCAGTCGGTCCCCGAGCCGGGTTCGCTGGCGCTGGCCGCGCTGGCACTCGCCGGCCTCGGCGCCGCCGCGCGCCGTCGCCGCATCGGCGGCGGCTGACCGGCCGGCCGCCGTTCCAGGCCGTCATCAGGCGGCCAGCGCCGCCGCGGCCTCGGCGACGGCCGGAAACAGCATCGGCGCATGCGGTGACGGTGCCGGGCGGCTGGCCAGCAATGCCTGCAGTCCGCTGCCATCCAGCCCCGGGTGCCCGGCCAGCGCCCGCTGCAGCATCTCGGCGGCCAGCGCATGCAGCCGCGCCGTGGCCTCGCGCAGGCGCTGGCGGAAGGCGTCGTCGTCGAGGGCGTCGGTGAGGCTGCGGTTGAGTTCGACGAACCAGGGCACCGAGGCCTGGTCGAGCATCACCGGCGGGTTGCGTCGCGCACTGACCTCGCCCCAGCGGCGCAGCAGGTCCTGCACCGCCAGGTTCAGGCGCTGGCAGTGCAGCAACTCGTCGCGCAGGTGCGACAGCGACGCCAGGTCGGCCAGCCGCTGCTGGAAGAACAGCTGCGCCAGCACGCTCCAGTAGTAGGTGTAGTCCCAGATGATCTTGCTGGGCAGCACCTCGGGGTCGCCGAACAGGCCGTACTGGCCCTGGTACAGCGCCAGCGTGCTGTCGTAGAACGACTTGAAGATCTGCTCGAATACCTGCACATGCGCGCCCAAGCGCCTGCCGGCGCGGTCGAGCATCACCAGTTCGGTGATGTAGGTATTGCCGATGGCGATGAAGTCGCTGCCCGGCGAATAGAAGGGGTCGAGAAAGCGCCCCGCCTCGCCGGCCAGCGCCCAGCGGTCGGTGCTGAAGACCTGCTTGCAGTCGTACGAGAAGCGGCGGAAGAAGGCGAAATCCTGCAGCGCATCGCGCCGCGGGTCGAGCTCGTCGAAGAGGCGCGGCTGGTATTCGCGCAGCCAGTCCATCGCCTTGTCGAAGCTGTCCATGCGCTCGCTCGGGTGCCAGGCCGGGTCGGCGACGATGCCCACCGAATGCGAGCCGCTGGCGAGCGGGATCAGCCACACCCAGTAGCCCGCGCCCACCAGGTGGTTGGTCGACAGCCAGCGCGTGGGCGTGGTGCAGCGCTGCTGCCACGCGGGGTCGTCGCTCCAGCGGTCGATATCGATGCGGTGGTTGACGCGGAACCACACCGCATGCGCCGCATGGTCGTTGTCCTGCGCCAGCCCCAGCTGGCGCTTGATGAGCCCGGCGCGCCCGCAGGCGTCGATCACCCAGCGTGCCTGCACCCGCTGCAGCTCGGCGCCGGGGTGTTGCCAGCTCAATTCGTGCGACGCACCGCCGCGGCCCAGCGTCACCTGGCGCACGAGCGCGCCGTCCTCGAAGCGGATGCCGCGGCGCTGCGCTTCTTCGGCGAGAAAGTTTTCGAACAGCCCGCGGTCGATCTGCCAGCTGCCGGTGGGCAACGGCCGGCTGGCGCCGATCTCGGTGACCCGGTCGATGTCGCGCCGGCCTTCGCTGAAGAAGAAGCGGAAGCCGAATTTCTTCAGCTGCGCGTGCAGCAGGTGGTCCTTCAGGCCCAGCACCTCGGCGAAATAGTGCGCGCCGATCTCGACCGTCGACTCGCCCACCTTGTGCGTGGCCGCCGGCACCGGGTGCGTGCGGCGTTCCAGCACCAGCACGTCGAGCCCGGGGTCGCGCTGGCGCAGCTGCAGCGCCAGCGTCAGCCCGGCCAGGCCGCCGCCCATGATGACGACATCGTGCGGGGGGGTGGATGCGTTCATCGGGTGGACCGTGGCTGCTGGCGTGCGCGCGATGATGCCCCATGCCCGCAGCCCGTGCGCAGCCGCGGGTCAAGCCGGCGACAGCGTCAAGGCCAGCGCGAGCGTGGTCGACAAGGGCAGCGACAGCGTCGTCGAAGCCTTGTCGGCCAGGGCTTCGAACAGCGGCAGGGCATCGGCCATCGCCTGGGCCTGCAGCGTGCGCGCCGCCGCCGAGCGCAGCGGCGGCGCGGCGTGCGCACCAGGCTGCAGCCGCCAGGCGATGGCGCGATCCTGCGCGGTGCGCGGCTGCGGTGCCAGCAGCATCGCCACCGCCAGCAGGCCGCGGCTGGCATTGACCGACTGCAGCGGGCCCATGGCCTCGGTATCGCAGCCGACCAGCAGCACCGCGCGCTCATCGGTGATGCATTGCGTGGCCGCTTCCAGCCAGCCGGCCGCGAAGCTGTGCGCGCCGGCGGCCAGCGCGGTGCTGGCCTCGGGGTTGCGCGCGCCGATCGCCCAGTAGCCCGAGGCGGCGTTGTGCACCGAATGGTGAAAGCGCATCGGCGACAGCAGCCGCGGGTCGCCGGCCAGTGTGCGGCACAGCGCGTCGACGATCGCCAGGTCGCCATAGGCGCTGGTGAAGACGCTGGGCAGCGTGGCCGGGTCGGCGCCGGCGGCGGTGCAGGCCTCTTCGGCCACCTGCAGCGCCATCAGCACCGCGTCGGGCGCGCGGCGGCGTTCGTTGGCCGCCAGCAGCGTGGGCGCGGGCCGGCCCGCGCCCGCCGCCGGCGCCGCGGGCTCGCCGCGCAGCGCGGCAGCGGCGCGCGGCCAGTCGGGGCAGCCGGGTGTCCACCAGCCCAGCGCCTGCACGAAGACGGGCGGCATCAGCATCCCAGCACCAGCACGCAGTTGTTGCCGCCGAAGCCGAAGGAATGGCTGGCCGCGTGGCGGATGCGGCGCTGCACCGGCTGCGCGTGCCAACGTTCGGCAAAAGCCGGTCCGAAAACCGGATCGGGCGTGGTGGTGGGCGCGCTGCCGGCCAGCAGGCCGCGTTCCAGCGCCAGCGCGCACACCAGCGCCTCCAGCAGCCCGGCCGCGCCCATGGTGTGGCCGGTCAGGCCCTTGGTGGCGCAGGCATGCACCGTGGGCGCATAGCGGCGCGCCACCAGCGCGGCCTCGACCTCGTCGTTGGCGGCGCTGGCGGTGCCGTGCAGGTTGACCAGGTCCATCGCTGCGGCGGCCAGCCCGGCGCGTGCCAGCGCATCGTCGAGCGCCTGTTCGGCGCCCAGCCCCTGCGGATGCGGCGTCGACATGTGGTGGGCGTCGTTGCTCTCGCCATGCCCTTGCAGCATCACCGCGGCCTCGCCGCGTTCGAGCAGCGTGAAGGCCGCCGCCTCGCCGATGCTGATGCCGCGGCGCGCGGCGTCGAAGGGGCGGCAGGGCTCGCGGCCCAGCACGCCCAGCGCCTGAAAGCCGTAGAGCAGGCTGCCGCCGAGCGCATCGACGCCGGCGGCGACCACCGCATCGACCAGTTGCAGCCGCAACCAGCGCTCGGCCACCGCCAGCGCCTTGGCGCTGGACGAGCACGCGGTCGATACCGTGACTGCCGGCCCCTGCAGGCCCAGCACCTGCTGCACGAAGGCGGTGATGGCATGCGGCGTGTGCAGTTCGGGGTGGCGCAGCGCGGCCGGGAAGCGGCCCTGGTCGTCGAGCGCGCGGTAGGCAGCTTCCGACACCGCGATCGTCGACGACGAGGTGCCCAGCACCAGGCCGACGCGCCCGGCGCCATGCCGTTCGCACGCGCGCGCCACCGCGTCGACGAAGCCATCGGCCTGCAGGCCCCACCAGGCCAGGCGCGTGGCGCGGCTGTCCCAGGCGGCCCAGTCGTCGGGCCAGGGCAGGGATTCGAGCCCGTCGACGCGACCGATCGCCGTGGCCAGATCGATGCCGGCCAGGTCGTTGGCGCGCAGCGCGCTGCGGTTGCCGGCCAGCCCCCGGGCCAGCGCCTCGATGCCCTGGCCATGGGCGCCGGTGGCCGTCCAGGCGCGCAGCGCCACCGGGGCCATCGGCCTCGGGCGCGGGTGAAGCTTCATGCCGCCGCCGGCGCCAGCAGGCCGCGGGCCAGCCACTGCTGCCACAGCGCCCGCCAGACCGGCCAGTCATGCCCGCCGGGCACCGCGAAATGGCGATCGACCGGCAACTGGGTGGCCAGCAACCGGTGGGCGTCGGCAAAGCGGTCGTCGCGGCCGTAGCCCAGGTGCACCGGCCCGGCGGCCTGGCCGCGGGCGATCCACGTCCACACCTCGTGCTCGATCAGGTCGTCGGGCAGCCGCTGCCGGCCCGCGGCCCAGGCCTGCGGACCGCCGGCCGCGGCCAGTTCGGACAGCAGCGTGCGCCGGCCGAGGTAGGGCGCCAGCGCCAGCACGCCGTCGACGGCCGCCGGGTGGCGCGCGGCATAGCCCAGCGCAAACAGCCCGCCCAGCGAGATGCCCAGCAGCCACACGCGGCGCACGCCGCGCGCACGCGCCGGGCCGATCACCTCGTCGTGCAGGCGTTCGAGCACCCGGCCTTCGACATAGTGGTCGACCCTGGCGCCGGCGATCACCACGTCGACCGCCAGCCGGCGCTGGCGCAGCTCGGCCACGAAGCCTTCGTCGACAAATTCCTGCGGCACGCTGTAGGCACCGGGCAGCATGACCAGCAGCGTGGGCGCGGCATAAGGGCCGCTGTCGTCGAGGTGCAGCAGTTCCATCCGTCCCGGGGCCGGCCGTGGCCAGGCCGTGCAAGCCGCCAAGGGTGCGGCGGCCAGGGCCAGGCCGCGCCGCAGCCAGTCCCGACGAAGAGGCATGTCAGTCACGCCGACGTGGTCCCCTCGGGGACCGGTCGCCGCAGGCGACCAGGGGGAGCGGCGGTATCAGCGCGCCGGACCCGATCCGGGTCCCCCGGTCGGGGACGGTGCCCCCTCGGGGGGGCGGCCGCCAGGCGGCCGGGGGTTGTCATGTTCAGCGGTAACCGCCTTCGTTGGCGCTGTGGATGATCCAGATCAGGTTGCCGCCGGTCATGTTGCCGAGGTTGCCGCCGGCGAAGATCAACCGGCCGACACCCTTGTACAGCAGTTCGTGGCGATAGCGGTCGGAACCCCAGAAGAAGGGGATGAAGGCCTTGCCGGTGATGTAGGCGCCCTGGTCGGTGGGCTGGCCGACGATGTCGGTCACCTGCTTGATGCTCATGCCGATCTTGATCTGTGAAAACTTGCTGCCCGGCGTCGGACGGCCGACGATCTCGCCTTCCCAGTCATTGATGCCCTTGACGGTCTGGCCGCTGCCGGACTCGACCTTGCTCGGGTCGATGACGTCACCGCGTTCGTTCATGCCGGGCTTGGGGCCCTTGGGCGCGGCCGGGGCCGATGCGGTGGTGGTGCCGGCCGGCTTGCTGGCGGTGCTGCTGTCGGACTTGCTGCCCGGCAGCGTCACGCAGCCGGCGAGCACAACGGCGGCGGCGATGGCAAGGGTGGGCAAGGCGGTGCGGGTGATCGGCATGGAACGTCTCCTGGCGGCGTGGCCGGGTGCGCGCGACAGTGGCGCCCCGGAGCCCCGCGATGTTAGGGGCGGACAGCCGCAACCGCCGCCGGGGCGGCGGCAGGCTCGAAGGGGATCGTGAGGTCGTTGGCATCGCCTTCGCATCCCGCCCCCAGCGGCCGCCAGCCACGCCGCACCACGATGTGGCGGTGATCGTGGCAGAGCTCGATCCGTTCGGTACCCGGCACCTGCCGCTGCACGAAGGTTTCCAGCGACACCGGCATGCTGACGCGGAAGACCGCCGCCGTGCGGTCTTCGTCGGGGTGGTCGTCGTGGTGCAGCAGCGGCACGAAGACCGACAACGCATACAGCCAGCGCGAGCCTTCGAAGCGATGCGGCTCGTAGCCGCGTTCGTGCAGCCAGGCCTGGGCCTGCGCGCGCGTGGGCGCTTCGCCCAGGCCGCCCCAGGCGGTGGCCAGCAGTTCGGCCACCCACTGGTTGCAGTTCTGGTAGCGCGTGCTGAAGGCGTAGGCATTGGCGCTGTAGCGTGCCGCCAGCAGCTGCAGCGCCTGCTGCCGGTCCAGCGCCGCGGCCGCCAGCGACGCCGATTCGGTGCCCGGCAGCAGCAGCAGCGTCACGTGCGCCGAGGGCTGGTCGTCGGCAGCGAGCAGGAAGCCCGCCAGGCCCTGGTCGAACAGCCGCGGCTGGCCTTCGTCGCAGGCGTAATAGAGCTGGCGCACCGACCACGGCGTATTGGGGCTGTCGCGCAGGCTGATGCCGGCATGCGAATAGCGCTGGCCGAAACGTTCCAGGTCCAGCCCCGAGCGCGCCACCAGCGCCGCCGGGCGCCCGGCGGCTTCGAGCTCCTGCCGGATGCGCGCCACCAGGCGCAGCCGGCGATCCTGCAGCGTGGCGCCCATCGGCTGGCTGGATTCGCACAGCCCGCGCGACGAAGCCACCACGCCGGCCTGGGCCGCAGGCGCGGCCAGGGTCAGCAGCAAGGCCAGCGCCGCCAGCGCGCCGTGCGCCATCACAGCCGCACGATCACCGACTGCAGTTCCCGGTACCAGGGGTCGTCGAGCAGCAGGAAGAAGGCGGTGCGGGTATCGGCGCGCGCCAGTTCGTAGCCGTAGGGGCGCTCGCGCGCGCTCACCACGCGGCCGACCGTGACGTCGCCCTGCACCACCGCGCGGTCGGGCATGTGCAGCACGATCTCGCCGCGGGCGCCGGTGCCGGGCACGGCCTGCAGCGTGACCTCCTGCACCTCGGGGGCGACCTGCGCCACCTGCGTCACGCGGTAGTCGCCCTGGGCCAGCGGGCGGCCGGAGGAACTCTGGCTCGAACGCTTGAGCGAATGCGAGGTCGCGCGCGACGAGACATCGACGCTGTCGGACACCGCCGACGAGGTGGTCACCGTGGCCCGGGCCGGCAGCGCGGCGGCCGCGAGGAACAGGGCGAGGGCGGCGGCAAGGCGCGGTGCGTGGGACATCGACGGACTCCGAAGGGGTGAACAGCCTTGACGCTTCAGATCATGCCGCCGTTGACCGAGATCACCTGTCCGGTGATGTAAGCGGCCTCGGGGCCGCAGAGAAAGCCGACCAGCGCCGCCACCTCGTCGGGGCGGCCGGCGCGCTGCACCGGCACCAGGCGCTTGATGGTCTCGGCATCGAAAGCCGCCGCCATCGGCGATTCGATGATGCCCGGCGCCACCGCATTGACGGTGACGCCGCGGCTGGCCAGTTCCAGCGACAAGGCCTTGGTGGCGCTGTGCAGCGCGCCCTTGGCGGCGGCGTAATTGACCTGGCCGCGGTTGCCGGCCATCGCCGCCACCGACGAGATGCTGACGATGCGCCCCCAGCGCGTGCGCAGCATCGGCAGCACCAGCGGCTGCGTGACGCGGAAGAAGCCGTTGAGCGAGACGTCGATGACGCGCTGCCATTGCCCCGGCTTCATGCCGGGAAAGACGGCATCGTCGTGGATGCCGGCGTTGTTGACCACGATCTGCACCGCGCCGCCTTCGAGCATCTTCGCGGTGGCCTGCTGCACCGCGGCGTCGTCGGTGATGTCGAAGACCACCACCTCGGCGCTGCCGCCCGCGGCCTTCAGCGCATCGGCCTGCGCCTGCACCATGTCGGGCCGCGAGTTGGCGTGCAGCAGCACCTGCGCGCCGTCGGCGGCCAGGCGCGCCGCGATGGCGCTGCCGATGGCGCCGCTGGCGCCGGTGATCAGGGCACGCTTGCCTTGCAGGGGTTTGTTCATGGGGGCAGCGGGGTATCGAGCACGACGGTGGCGCGGCCGTCGACCAGCGGCCGGCCGGTCTCGTCATGCAGCGCAAAGCGGTACATCGCCTGGCGCTGATCGCCGGCCAGGTGCTCGACCTCGATCATCAGCACACCGGCCACGTCGTCCAGCCGCGGCACGTGCAGCGTGACGCCGCGCGCGCTGGCCAGAAAGCCGGGCCGCCCCGTCACGCCGGGCTTGGCGTTGAGCGCACCATGCAAGGCCATGGCCTGCGCGGCATATTCGATGCCCACCGGCGCCAGCAGCCCCGTCGGGCTGCGCAGTGGGTGGTCGGCGGCGTGGTGGCTGCTGGCACGGCAGCTGATGTGCGTGGGCGTGCAGGTCAGCACCGCGTCCAGCAGGCCCATGCGGCCCTGGTGCGGGATCAGCCGGGCGATCTCGGCGGGGCTGGCGGGCCAGGTCATCACGCCGCGTCCACCGTCACCGCCAGCGCCTGCATAGTCAGGCCCTCGATCACCAGCGACGCGGCGGCATGGCCGGCCAGCGCCTGCAGCAGCGGCAGCGCACGCGCGGCCGGGATCTGCAGGCGCAGCGCCTCCAGGCCTGCGTCGGCGCAGGGCGTGGGGGCGGCATCGCCGGCCAGCGAGAGGCGCAGTCGGCGGCCGCCCCGGGGCGTCAACACCATCGCCACGGCCATCACGTCGGCCACCGGCCGCACCGCATGCAAGGGCTCGGGGTAGGGCACGTCGCAGGCCACCAGCAGCACCGGGGCCTGCGTGTAGGCACATTGCGCGGCGGCTTCCAGCAGCCCGGCGGCAAAGCTGGCATCGAAGGCGCCCAGGCTGGTCGAGGCCGTCATCGCATGGGTGGCGATGTGCCAGTAGCCGGCGGCCACGTTGTGCACCGAATTCGTGAAGCGTGTCGGCGAGACCAGGCGCTCGGGCGCCGCCAGGGCCTCGCACATCGCGTGGCAGTTGGCGGGATCGCCGGTCGACGAGGTGAACACCGTGGCCATCGTCGCGGGCGCGATGCCGGCGGCCGCACCAGCGGCATCGGCCACCACCACCGAGGCCTTGACCACCAGCCCGGCGCGACGGCGCTCGGTGGCCGGCAGCAGCTGCGGCGCCGGCACCACCGTGGGCACGCGCTGCCAGGCCGACGGGGCGCGCAGCAGCGGCGCCGCCGTCGCCCAGTCGGGCAGGCCGGGGCCGAGCAGGGCCAGGCTTTGCACGCCGACGCTCAGCGCCGCGCTCATCGTGCCCCCTTGGCGCTGCGCGCCGTCCCCCCGAGGGGGAGCGAACGCGACCGGGGAACCCGGATCGCGCTCATCGTGCGGCTCCAAAGACCAGGCAGCAATTGCTGCCGCCGAAGCCGAAGCTGTTGCTGGCCACGACCTCGAGCGGCGCGTGCAGCGGTTGCAACAGGTAGTTGACCTGCAGCGCCGGGTCGAGGTGCTCGACATTCAGCCCTGACGGTGCCAGGCCATGCTGCAGCGCCAGCATGGCGATCGCCGCTTCCACGCCGCCCGCCGCGCCCAGCGTGTGGCCGGTATGGCCCTTGGTGCTGCTGCAGGGCGTGGCGGTGCCGAAGACGGCGCGCACGCCCTGGTCCTCGGCGGCATCGTTGCCCGGCGTGCCGGTGCCGTGCAGGTTGACGTAGCCGACCGCGGCGGCGTCGCAGCCGGCCTGGGCGAGCGCCTGGCGCATCGCCATCGCGGCGCCGGCACCTTCGGGGTGCGGGCTGCTCATGTGGTGGCCGTCGCTGCTCTCGCCGCAGCCCAGCAACCAGGCCTGCGGCGCGTCGGCGTCACGTTCCAGCAGCGCGAAGGCCGCGGCCTCGCCGATCGACAAGCCCTTGCGGTCGGCGTCCCAGGGCCGGCAGATGTCGCTCGACACCAGCTCCAGCGCGGAAAAGCCATAAAGCGTGGTCAGGCACAGGCTGTCGACGCCGCCGACCACCGCGGCATCGATCAGGCCCAGCTCGATCAGCCGCGCCGCCTGGCCGAAGACCTTGGCGCTGGACGAGCAGGCGGTGCTGACCACCGCCGCCGGCCCCTGCAGGGCCAGCCGCTGGCGCACGTAGCGCGCCACCGAATAGGTGTTGTGCGTCTCGGCGTAGTGCAGGTCGGCCGGCAGCGCACCGGTGACGGGGTCGCGCCGGCGGTAGGCCAGCTCGGTATTGAGGATGCCCGAGGTGCTGGTGCCCAGGAAGACGCCGATGCGGCCGGCGCCGAAGCGTTCGCGCGCGCGCTGCACGCTGGCGGCAAAGCCGTCGGCGCGCAGGCCCAGCTCGGCCAGGCGGTTGTTGCGGCAGTCGAAGGCCGCCAGCGCCTCGGGCCAGGCCAGCTCGTCGATGCCGTCGACCACGCCCAGCCAGGCACCCAGCGTGGCGGTCTCGAAGTCGCACCGGCGCAGGCCGCTGCGGCCCTCGCGCAGCGCGGCCAGCGTGGCCTCGCGGCCGTGGCCGAGTGCGCTGACCACGGTGTAGTCGCTGATCGGCTGCCGCTTCATGTCGCAACGTCCTGCACGTCGGCCACCAGCAGCACGTTGGCAAAGGGCGTGCCCCGGCTCATCGGCACCGCCTGCACCGCAAAGCCGAGGCCGCGCAACAGCTCGGACCACTCGGCCACGCTGCGGCCCCAGGTCGGCGGCACGCGGTGGCCGCGCACCATCGTCACCACGCGGTCGACCCACTGGCTGATGGCAAAGCCGCGCGCCTCGTCCTGGTCGCCCACGCGCAGCAGCAGCCGGCCGCGCGCGCCGAGTGCCTGGCGCACGCGCGCCAGCAGCGCGGCCTGCGCGGCATGGTCGACATAATGCAGCACGTCGAGGATGACGACCAGGTCGCAGTCGGGCAGCGCCGCCATGCGCATGTCGGCGCAGACGAAGCGGGGCGCCAGCGGCAGGCTGCCGATGGCGGCCTGCGCACGCGCCACGTCCTTGGGCATCAGCTCGATGCCGGTGTACTGCGTGGCCCGCGGCGCGGCCGGCCAGGCGGTCGGCCAGCGGCCCTGGGCGGCGGCATCGCGGCAGGCCTGCAGCAGGCTGGCCAGCAGGCCCTGGCCGCAGCCGATGTCGACGACGCGCAGCCGTCCGGAAAGGTCGCCGCGTTCGAGCATCCCGCGGAAGACCGGGTCACGGCCGAGCTTGCCGCGCGCAAAGTGCCAGGCGAAGCGGCCCGACGCGCGGTAGGGCGCGGTGGCCTGTTCGTGCAACTGGCGCCACGCGGTGCCGGGATCGGGGGTCGCCGGCAGGCTGGCCGTGAGGTTCTGGGTCATGGCTGGCTGCCATGCCGCGGCGGCAAGGCGTCGTTCAGGGTCACCGCGGTCAGTCCGGCCTCGCGGCAGCGCTGCAGCAGCGCCGGCAGCACGTCGAGGATCACCGCGCGACCACCGGCGCTGCGCGCGGCATGGCCGTCGTGCAGCAGCAGGATGTCGCCGCCGGCCAGGCCGCGCATGAGCCGCTGCAGCACACGCTGCGGGTCGGCCTCGCGGGTGTCGAAGCCGCGGCGCGTCCAGCTCACCAGGTGCAGGCCGAGGCGGTGCAGCACGGGGTCGAGCAACGGGTTGCGCAGGCCCGCCGGGGCGCGAAAGCCATGCGGCGCGCGGCCGGCCAGGTCGGTCAGCAGCTCCTGGGCGCGGCCGATCTCGGCGGCAAAGCCGCGCGGGCCGAGCAGCGAGAAGTGGTGGCGGTGCGCCAGGCTGTGGTTCTGCACCGCATGGCCGCGGCGCACGATCTCGCGCAGCAGCGCCGGCTGCGCGGCCGCGCGCTCGGCGATGCAGAAGAAGGTGGCGCGGGCGCCGGCGGCGTCGAGCTGATCCAGCACCGCGGGCGTGACCTCGGGGTCGGGGCCGTCGTCGATGGTGATGGCGACCTCGCCGCGCGCGGCGCTGGCCGGCGGCAGCCGCGTGACGTTGGGGCCCAGCAGCGTGCTGCGCGGCCACAGGCCGGCGGCCGTCAGCAGCGCATGGTTGGCCACCAGCGCACCGAGGCCCCAGGGCCAGCCGCCGGGCACCAGCGCCAGCGCGGCGGCGCCGGCATGGACCACGGCGCTGGCCTTGAACAGCGGCGGCCAGGGCCAGGCGCGGGCGGTGGTGGGCAGGGGCAGGGCGGTGGTCACGAGGGCCGATTTTCCGTCACCGCCGCCGTCGCCGTGCGCGGCGCAAAAGTGGCCGCCAGCAGCAGCCCCAGCAGCGCGCCGGGCGCCACCACCATGCCGATGGCCGACAGCACCGGGATGCTGGACATCGCCAGCAGCCCGAACGAGGCCACGGTGGTGACATTGGCCAGCAACAGCGACGCCAGCGTGTCGTCGTTGCTCAGCACCAGCGTCGCCCCGGTGGCGCCACTGGCATCATGCCCTTCGCGCAGCATGTCGAAGAAAAGCGCGTAGTTCGAACCCACCGCCACCACCAGCAGCAGCCCCACCAGGTGCAGGATGCCCATCGGCACGCCCAGCGCCGCCAGCGTGCCCATGCTCAGCAGCACCGCCAGCAGCAGCGGCTGGCACACCGCCAGCAGCCGCCGCCACGACCGCAGCCACAGTGCCATCAACAGCACCACGCCCAGGGCACCGAGCAGCGCCTGGGCCTGCGCCTCGCCCAGGTAGCGGTCATACAGACCACGCAGCTCGGTGCCGATGTCCAGCACCTGGGTATCGGCCAGGCCCTGCAGCGCGGCGCCGAGGGCGGCGATGTCGATGGCGTCGCGCGCCGGCTGCACCGGCAGCAGCGCGCTGGCACTGCCGTCGGCGCGGCGCAGCAGCAGCGCATCGACCAGCGGCGCCACCGCGCTGTCCTTCAGGTCGGCCAGCGCCAGCGGCCTGGCCTGCCGTGCCCGCGCGACCTCGTCGACAAACGGCGCCAGCCGGGCCGCCGGCAGCGGGCCGCCGACGGTGGCCTGCGCCAGCGCCGCCTGCAGTGCCGGGCCTTGCGGCAGCGCGTCGATGCGCCGCTGCTGCGTGGCCTGGCTGGGCAGGAAGCGCGTGACGCTGTCGAAGCCGCCGATGACGCCGCGGTCGACCAGAGCCTCCAGCCGCGCGGCGGCGGCTTCGGCGCGCTGCAGCGTGGTCTCGACGTCGGGGCCCTGCACCACCACCAGCGTGCCGCTGTCGCCTGCCGTGAGGTCGGCGCGCAGCTGCTCGTCGAGCTCGATCGCCGAGCGCGGCACCGGGCTCAGCGACGCCAGGTCGGCGCGCCAGAGGTCGCCGCGCTGCCACAGCAGCACGGCCGCCGCCGCGCCCAGCACCAGCACCGGCACGCGCAGCCGCGGCAGCCCCGCGACGACTGCATGCGCCGCGTGGCCCAGCCAACGGATGAGGCCGCTGCCGCGCGCGCCGTCGGGCATCACCGCCGGCAGCACGAAGCGCGTGGTCAGCGCCGCTGCCACCAGGCCGGCGACCGAGAACACGCCCAGCTGCGCCAGTCCGGGAAAGCCCGAAAACAGCAGCGCCGCGAAGCCGCAGATCGAGGTGAACAGGCCCAGCCGCACCGTCGGCCAGCTGCCGCGCACCCAGGCCGTCCAGCCGCCGCGGCCCTGGTCGTCGCGGCGCGACTGGATGAGGTAGTAGATGGCGTAGTCGACCGACTCGCCGAGCAGGGCCGAGCCGAAGCCCAGCGTCATGCCGTGCACGCTGCCGAAACCCAGGCTCACCGCGGCGATGCCCGCCAGCACGCCGGTGGCCACCGGCAGCGCGGCCACCGCCAGCGCCTTCGGCGAGGCGAAGGCCAGCAGCAGCAGCAGGCTCATCAGCAGCGCGCCGGCGATGGCCAGCACATGCACCTCGCGCTCGATGCGCGCACGGCTGTCGACCGAGAAGACCGGCGCGCCGCTGAGCTGCAGCGTCAGCCCGCGCGCGGCCAGCGGCGCGAAGGCCTGCTGCACGGTGGCGATGGCGGCGGCCTGGCTGTCGATGTCGGCACCGGTGGCGCCGATGGTGGCCATCAGCAGCGCGCGCGGCTGCTGGCGGCCGGCCCAGACGCCGGCCTCGGTCTTCGGCGAGCGTGCCGGGATCAGCGATTCGGCGATGCGCTGCGTCTCGCCGCTGGGGTCGCGGTCGAGCAGCGGCTTGATGGCGTTGCCCGCCGGCGTGCCCAGCAGCGACGTGGATTCGGCGATCGCCTCGCGCAGGCCGTCGGCCGTGAAGCGCGCGGGCGTGACCGCGGGGCTGAGCTGGTAGCGGTGTTCGAACAGCCACTGGCCGAAGCCGGCCCAGCCTTCGGTCTCGCCGTTGTTGACCTGGTCGAAGCGGCCGCTGCCGCGCAGGGCCCTGGCCAGCTCGCGCGAGGCCTGCGCGCGCGCCGTGGCGTCGCCGCCGGCGATGCCCATCAGCAGCGTGCGCGACGGCATGCCGCTGTGGATCTGCTCGATCAGCAGGCGCTGGCGGGCATCGGGCGCGGCCGGCAGGAAGGCGCTGAGGTCGGCGTTGAAGGGTGTGCGTGCGATCTGCAGCACGGCCAGGCCCAGCAGCAGCAGCCACAGCGCCAGCGGCAGCGCCCGCCGGCGCCAGGGCAGGTGGCCGGCAGCGGTCATCGGCCGGCGGGCCCGCTGGCGCCCGGCGGGGTCACGGGTTCCAGCAGCATCAGCGAGCGGTCGCCGCCGGTCAGCTGCAGCGCGATGCTGCGCACATCGGTCGCCTGGCCGACGACCTCGATCTGCATCACCTGGCGCGCCAGGCGCTCGTCCAGCGGCTCGAGCAGCAGCACCCATTGGGCGTCGCTGCCCGTCAGCTCGGTGCGGAAGTGCTTGCGCAGCAGCGCGGCGTCACCGGTGAGCGTGCCGCGCAAGGCCTCCAGCAGCGCCCCGACCTCGGGCACGGTGTCCATCTCCAGCTGCCGCGTGCGGCCGCCGCGCCGCAGCAGCAGCGTGCGGCCCTGCACCTCCATCGATTCCTTCAGCGGGTGCAGCGTGTGGCGCGCAAAGCGGTCGGGCGCGCTGAAGCTCAGGGTGCCGCTGGCGGTGAGCGGGCTGTCGATGCCGCTGACGATGCGCTCTTCGGTGAAGCGCGCTTCGCCCGCCTTGCGCTGCGCCATGCGCTGCATCAGGGTCTTGAGGTCCAGCGCCTGGGCGCGCACGGACAGGCCCCGGATTCCGAGCAGCAAGGCGAGCGAAGTCCGACGCGTGAAACCAAGCAACCGCCGCGGATCTGGCTTGGCCAGGCCGCTGGCGGTGCCCCCCTGGGGGGGAGGCGGCCGCAGGCCGCTACGGGGGGGTGCCATCTTCATTCCAGAAGTCGTGGAAATTGAACCAGTTGGAGGGCGCCTCGCGGCACAGTGCCTCGAGCCGCGTCACATAGGCCTGCAGCGCGGCGCGCAGCTGCTGCTCTCGACGCGCGGGGTCGGCTTCGGGTTGACTGAAATCGGCCAGCAGCTCGAAGCGCACGTCGTAGCGGTCGCCGCCCCGGTAGAGCCCGACCATGAACATCACCTTGCGCCTGAGCAGCATCGCCAGCCGCAGCGGGCCGTCGTTGAAGACCGCCGGCGTGCCCAGGAAGGGCAGGCTGACGTTATCGGTGCGGCCGCCTGCACCGCCGCCGCTGCCCACCGGTGGCACGCGGTCGCCGAGCACGCCGACCAGGCCACCGCGGTCCAGCCAGTCGCGGATCTTCAACGTCGACCCCGGGCGGCCGATGGCGATGATCTCCAGCGCCAGGTTCGGCGCCACCGCCTGCAGCACGCCGTGGATCAGGCGCGCGTTGTCGGGGAACATGACCATCGCCACCGGCAGCTGCTGGCCCTTGCCGACCGCGTGCAAGGCTTCGAAGCTGCCGACATGCGCGCCGATCATGAAGGCGCCGCGGCCCTCGGCCAGCAGCTGGTGCACCAGCTCGCCGCCCGTGACCTGGATGCGGAAGCGGTCCAGCCCGCCACGCGCCAGGTAGACGCGGTCCAGCACCACCGAGGCGAAGGCGTGCACCTGCCGGTAGTGGTCGGCCCAGCCGGGCTCGCGACCGAGCGCGCGCTGCAGGTAGCGCCGCGTCTGCCGCTTCGGGCCGGGCGAGAAGAGCAGGAAATACCCGGTGATGGGGTGCAGCAGCAGCCGCGCCACCGGGCGGCCCAGGTGCACCGCGATCCAGGCCATCAGCCGCAGCGCGAGGCGGTTGCTGCGCTCGCGCTGCGCGGCCCACGCGGCCGGGGCCGGGGTCTCGCCGCTCACGGGCGCACCCTGCGCGCTGCGCGCGGTCCCGCCAGGCGGGAATTCGCGTCCGGCCAGGCCGTACCGCTCATGACCAGGCCTGGCCGCCAGCGACGAGCTTGCCGCGTGCCACGCAGCGCGCGCCGTCCAGCACCTCGAAGCCCACGCCGCGCCCGGCTTCGGCCAGCTGCACCACCAGTCGCGCGCCAGGGCGCACGGGGGCGAGAAACTTGACGCTGTCGATCACCGGCGTGGCGCCCAGGCGGTCGCGCAGCGCGGGTTCGCGCGCCAGCGCCTGCATCACCAGCGACAGCAGCACCACGCCGGGCAGGATGGGCCGGCCGGGAAAGTGACCGTCGAAGGCGGGGTGGTCGGTGGGGATGGAAAAGCCGCCATCGTCGGCCTGCAGATGCCGCGCCGCCAGCGCGCGCAGCGTGGCGGCGGTGATCTTGCCGGTGGCCTCGCGCGGCAGTTCGGGCAGCAGCACCACGCGGCGCGGCACGAAGGCCGGCTCCAGCCGTTCGCGCAACCCGGCGATGACCTCGTGCGCCGTCAGCGCCGGCGCGACGACGAAGGCCACCGGCCGCACGACGCCGTCGGCCACCTCGTCGGGCAGCCAGAAGGCGCCGTCCTGCACCCCGGGCACGCGGTTGAGGTGGAAATTCAGGTGCGCCAGCGAGCTGCGCTTGCCGGCCACGTGGATGAGGTCGCCCGCGCGCCCCAGCAGCCGGAAGCGGCGTTCGTCCAGCAGTTCGAGGATATCGGCCAGCGGCGTCGGTTCGGTGACATGGCCACCTTCGACGAGGAAGCGCTCGCCGCCGTCGGCATCCGCCTCGCGCCACAGGTGCAGTTCACCCAGGGCTGTCCACACCTCGCCGTCGGTGGTGCGGCGGGCGGCCACCTGACCGGCCTCGGTGCAGCCGTAGATCTCGATCAGCCGTGCGCCCAGCTTCGCTTCGGCCTCGGCCGCCAGCTGCGGCGACAGCGGCGCCGTGGCCGACATCACCAGATCGACCACGGGCAGGTCCACGCCGGCCAGCAGCAGCGTCTTCAGGTGAAAGGGCGTGGTCACCAGCGCGCGCGGGCGCGGCAGGCGTTGCAGCGCGGCCACGATATCGGCCGGGTAGAAGGGGCGGCCGCTGTCGAAGCTGGCGCCGCCCAGCAGCGCCAGCAGCACGCTGGATTCGAAGCCGTAGCTGTGCTGCGGCGGCACGGTGGCGACGATGGTCAGGCCGGCCAGCGAGGGCAGCGCCATCAGTTCGGCCAGGCGTTCGGCCTCGGCGGCGATGTTGCGCACCAGCGGCGCCCAGCGCTTGGGGTGCGGCTGCGGCGCACCCGTGGAGCCCGAGGTCAGCAGGCACACCGCCGAGAGGTCGCCATCGATGGCGGGCACGCGATCCGCCGCGGGTGCATCGGCTTCGCGGATCACGCTCACGCGCTGCAGGTCCGCCGCGTCGACCTCGTCGTGGTCGACCAGCGCATAGGGCGCGGGCCCCTGGTCGCGCAGCCGGCGCAGCGTCTCGGGCAGTGCATTGGGCGGCATCAGGCTGGTGTGGCCGCGCAGCAGCGCCGCCGCCAGGCCGAGCGCGAAGCGGTAGCGGTCCTGGCACAGGTTGACGGCCGGGCCGGCGGCCGGCAGACGCCCGGCCAGCGCCTGCGCCTCGGCCAGGAAGCGCCCGGCGCTGATCGGCTGGCCCGCGTGCCAGGCCAGCGGCAGCGCCGGGTCACGTGCGCCGAGCAGCGGCAGCGCGTTGCAGGTCACGGTGACTCAGGTGGTGCGGCGGTCGTGGTCGCGCCAGGCCTGCATGGCCCGCTGCATCGACACCGGCTCGAATTCGGGGTGGCGCCAGCGCCGCCAGGCATATTCGCCGGCGAAGCCGGCCACCGCCGCCGCCGGCGTCAGCACGGTGCAGAAGAACGACCACCAGCCCCAGGGCGCCAGCGCGTAGAGCGCCAGCGAGACGACGATCATGCCGACGAAGAAGCCCACCCAGCCCGCGGTCAGGCGGCGCGTATAGGCGCGCACGGCCGGTGGCAGCGGCTCGGCATGCACGCGCTCGGCCAGCGCGGTGATGAGCGGCGTGGCGCCGCCGCGCAGCGTGATGGCAAATCCCCAGCCCAGCAGCGCGTGGATGGCGGCATGCTGCAGCACGTACAGGCGGTTGACGTCGACACCGCCGCGCTGCCACACCACCACCAGCACCGCCGCCAGCAGCGCGCAGCCCAGCAGCGTGGGCGCGTGACGGCGTTGCAGCCCGGCCAGCGCCAGCGCCGCCAGCAGCGGGCCGAAAAGCGCCAGCACCGTCCAGGCGCGGTCGGGCGCATGGGCCATCAGCCCCCAGGACAGCAGGGAATAGGCCACCAGGCCCGTCCCGGCGGCCACCATGCCCCAGGTGGACATCGCTACTTGACGCGGTGCTGCGCCACGTGGGCGGCCAGGCTGCGGATCGAGCGGAAGATGCGCTCGTTGTCGGCGTCGTCCGAGCGCAGCTGGAAGCCGTAGCGGTGCGAGACCTCGAGCGCCACCTCGAGGATGTCGATCGAATCGAGCCCGAGGCCGTCGCCGAACAGCGGCGCGGTGACGTCGATCCCGTCCGCCGGCGTCTCGAGGTTGAGCGCGTCGACGAACAGCTGCGCCAGTTCGCGCTCGAGCGCAGGGTGCTCGGCGGCGGCGGGGCCGGGATCGGGAAGGGGCACTGACACGAATCGTCCTTTCGGCGGCGCCGGAAGAGGCCGAGCGCCGCAAGAAGGCGAATTGTAGGAGGGTGCGGCCGCCGGTCCGCGGCGGCCGGCGCCTTCACATGCCCTTGAACCGATGCGCGTACAGGCGGCTGGCCACCAGGGTCTCGGGCCGGCCATGCAGGGTGAGCGTGACCTTGCCGGATTCCTCGCGGCGGGCGCTGCGGATGCAGCGTGCCTGCACCACGGTGCCGCGGTGCACCTGCCAGAAGACGCCGGGGTCGAGTTGCGGCAGCAGCTCGCGCAGCGACTGGCGGATGAGGTGCTCGCGCCCGGCAGTGACCACGCGCACATATTTGTCGGCCGCCTCGAAATACAGCACCTCGTCCACCGGCACCAGGTGCACCAGGTTGCCCACCTGCGCCTGGATGACGTCCAGCCGCGGCTGGGCCGCCGGCGCCGCCTGCCCGAGCAGCGCCCGCAACTGCGTCATGGCCTGCGCCAGCGCGTCGCCCTGCGGCGCGCGGTCGGCCAGGCGCTGCCGCAGCCGCGCGATGCAGGCGGCCAGGCGGTCTCGCTGCACCGGTTTGACCAGGTAGTCGACGGCCTGGGCCTCGAAGGCCTGCACCGCATACTGGTCGTAGGCGGTGACGAAGACCAGCAGCGGAAACGGGCGGCTGCCGGCCGCATCGGGCCAGTCCTCGGCCAGCGCGGCGGCCACCTCCAGCCCCGTCAGCGCCGGCATGCGGATGTCCAGCAAGCACAGGTCGGGCTGCTGCGCCAGCGCGGCCTCGAGCGCGCTGCGGCCGTCGGCCAGCGTGGGCAGCAGCGTCAGCGCCGGCCACAGTGCGGCCAGGTCGGCGCGCAGCGCGGCGGCCAGCAGCGGTTCGTCCTCGGCGATCAGTGCGGTGGTCATGCGCGCGTGCCCTGGGTGCGCAGGGGCAGCAGGATCAGCGCTTCGGTGCCGCCTTCGGCATCGGCAGCGGGCTGTACCGTCAGCGAGGCCTGCCCGCCATAGAGCGTGGCCAGCCGGGTGCGCACCAGTTCCAGGCCGAAGCCGCTGCCGGGGCTGCCGCCGGCGGCCGCGGCAGACGGGCCGACGCCGGTGTCGCGCACGCGCAGCTGCAGCTGGTCGCCCAGCCGGCGGGCGCCGATTTCGAGGCGGCCGCCCTCGACCTGGGGTTCCAGCCCATGCCGGATGGCGTTTTCGACCAGCGGCTGCAGCAGCAGCGGCGGCACCGGCAGATCGCGCAGCGGCGCGGGCAGCTCGAAGTGCGGCTGCAGCCGCTGGCCCATGCGCACGCGCATCAGCGCCAGGTAGTCGTTCAGCGCCTCGAATTCGGACGCCAGCGCGTGGCGGTCCACCCGCGTGCTGGCCAGCGTGGTGCGCAGGAACGCGATCAGGTGGTCCAGCATGCCCTGCGCCTGCGCGGCGTCCAGCCCGATCAGCACGCGCAGGTTGGCCAGCGTGTTGAACAGCATGTGCGGCTCCAGCTGAGACTGCAGCAGCTCGAGCTGCATCTCGGTGGCCAGGCGCTCGGCGGCCACCGCCTGCAGGTGCTGCGCATGCATCCGTTCGCGGGCGTAGAAGACATAGCTGATGACCAGGGCCGCCACCAGGCTGATCATCAGCACCCGCAGCTGCACCGTCTCGTGGCTGCCGGTGATGCCCAGGGCCAGCCGGGCCAGTGAATGCCCGGCCAGATAGCCGGCGAGCGTGCCCACCACCACGATGGGCACGGCCCATCCCCAGCCAGGCCAGCCCGCCGGGCCCGAACCGTCGCGGTTGACCCAGGCTGCCGCCAGCCGCAGCCCGCCGTCGATCAGCAGCCAGCAGGCATTGCCGATCAGCATCGAGAAGACCCAGCTCTCCCACAGGCTGATGTCGACGCGGAACTGCCACAGCAGCACCGCCAGCAGCGTGCAGGCCGCCTGGTTGATGAGGAAGCGCACGCCCAGCGGGCGCAGGAAGTCGGCGGGCCGGGGCGTCGGCATGCCGGCATTGTGGGTCAGGGTGTCCATGGCACGGGCGTTCAGAAGCCGAGCGTCGCGGCCAGCACCAGGCTGCGCCGCAAGGGCAGTTGAGCGAGGACGGCATCGGCCGGCCCGCCGAAGAGGCGCAGGCTGGCATCGACGCGCCAGCGGTCGCCACGCCACTGCAGCGCGGCACTGACCACCTGGCCGCGGTCGGCCGGGGTCACCAGGGCATCGATCGACAGTGTCCAGTCGGTGGGTTGCCAGGCCAGCCGCAGGTAGAGGTTGTCGCGCCGCAGGTTCGGCGCGTCGAGGGGCGATGCCTGCCAGGCCAGGTTGCCGGCGGCGGCGCGGCGCCGGGCCGGCTGGGTGGCAAGGGCGGCCAGCGCCGCGTTGCGCGCGCCCCAGCGGCGCCAGGCCTCGTCGGACAAGGCGCTGCCGTCGTGCCAGGCCTCGGCCAGCAGGCTCAGATTCGGGCCGCCCGTCCACTGGCCGCCCACCAGCCACTGCGTGCCGCCGCCCCGCATGGCCTGCCGCCAGGGGTTGCTGCTCGCCAGCGTCGTGGCATCGGCCGCCATGGCCCAGCCGTCGTGCCGGCGAAAGGCGCGCGCCGAGGTGTGCAGCGCCAGCTCGTCGGTGGCCACCCAGGCCAGCGCCAGGCCGGCGCTGGCGCCGGTGTGGCGGCCGTGGCGCGCAAAGCCATGCAGGTCCAGCGCACCCAGCCGGCGGTACATGCGCCCGGCCAGCGCCGCTTCGCGCGCGCCGCGCTGGCGGTCGACGTCGTCCGGCCAGCGTCCGGGCTGCACCGCCACCAGCGTCCAGGCGGTATCGGCGTCGAAGTGCTCGGCCATCAGCAGCGGCCGGCCTGCGGGCGTCTGCCCGAACTGCACGCGGCGCGCCTCCTGCTGCACCACGTCGTTGGGGCGGTAGCCGTAGCCAACGTCCCAGCCCAGCACCTTCTTGCCGGCGGCCAGCTGCCAGGCTCCCAGGTCCCAGGCGGCATGCAGCTCGTTGAGACGGCTGGCATCGCGGCCGCTGCCGCCCGCTGGTCGCTCATGCGCCAGCAAGGCATTCGTCTGCAGCGACAGCCCGGCCGCCAGGCGCAGCACATGGCGCAGCTCGGCCTGCAGCGCCTGGCCCGACGGCGTGGGTGGCGCGATGCCCGCCTGCAGCGACGCGGCCAGCGCCAGCGGCCCCCGGTCGTTCACGCCGCGGCCGTCGGCACGCAGCGCGATGCCGGCGCCGCCATCGGCCGCGGCGGCGCCGGCGGCGATCAAGGCCAGCAGCAGCGCCAGCATGTGCCCCGAGGCCCTCATTCCATCACCGGGTTGCGTGCCAGGAACATCGGGTTGAGCCAGGCCTCGGGCACCGTCCGGGGCATGCGGGACAGGTAGCGCACGCGCGTCTCGCGGTGGCCGGCCAGCGCATCCAGCAGCACCATTTCGTCGACCTGCCGGCCGGCCGGGTCCAGCACGAAGCGCGCCCGCTTGGCCAGCCTGTCGGACTGCACGTAGAGCTCGGCCGCCACCGGCTCGCTGCGCGCCTGGCCGATCCACAGCTCGATGCGCGCATAGCTCACGCCCTTGCGCGTGGCGGCAAGACGCAAGCGCCGGCAGCTGCGAGCCTCGTCGGGCGCCGGGCAGGGCCCGTCGGCGCCCACGGTGCCCTGGTAGTCGTCGGCCCAGTTCATCGTCGCGATGTCGCCGGTGGCGGCATCGCCCAGCAGCTTCTGCGACGCCGTGATGCGCAGCGGCCGCTGGCTGCCGGGCAGCAGCAGCCAGAAGTCGTCGCCCAGCATCAGCACCTTCTGGCCGGCTTCGGCGGGCGAGCGCATCAGCACCAGCGAGCGCCGCCGCGGCTGCGTGAAGACGGTGTAGCGGCGCTCCTTGTCGGGCCGGCCGTCGCGGCCCAGCGTGGTGACCAGGGTCTCGACCTGCAGCGCATCGGCGCCGCTGCGGAAGCGGTCGGCGGCTTGCAGCAGCGCGGTCACGTCGTCGGCGGCCAGGGCCCGGGCCGCGACCAGCGGCAGCAGCAGGGCGATCAGCAAGGGCATCGTCATGGCGGGCCTTCAGACATGGGCGAGGGCGTCGACCACCGGCATGGCCACGGTGCGGCGCGCCACCAGCGCCGAGGCGATGCCGGCCAGCACCACCATCGCCAGCAGCGTGAAGCCGTAGAGCCCGCCGTCGATGGCGATCTGCAGCGGGTAGCCCGCGCTGCGTCCGGGTGGTGGCGGCATCTGCACCGGAAAGGCCAGCAGCGCAGCGGTGACGGCCAGCGCCAGGCCGGCACCCAGCGCGGTGCCCACGCCGCCCAGCAGCAGCCCTTCGAGCGCGTGGCTGCGCACCAGCTGGCCGGGCAGCGTGCCCAGGGCGCGCAGCGTGCCGATCTCGCGCGTGCGTTCGATCACCGCCATCGCCATCGCGTTGGTGACGACGACGACGACGATGACGCCGATGATCAGCCCCAGGGCGCCGAAGATGCGGTTGTAGAGCGCCTTCACGCTGCGGTAGAAAAAGGCCTGGTCGACCCAGGTCTGCACCAACCGATGCGGCCAGGCCTGCTGCACGCGCGTGCGCGCTTCGTCGGTGGTCGCCATGCGGTCGAGAAAGACGCCGAGGCTCGAGACGCGCTGCGTCACCAGCAGCTGCTGCGCGGTGTGGATGTCGGTATAGACCAGGCGCTGGTCGATGTCGGGCACGCCGGTGCTGAAGATGCCGACCACGGTCACGTCCAGCGCATTCAGCGCCCCTTCGGTGGTGCTGGCCAGCAGCGTCAGGCCGCTGCCCGGCTTGGCCTTGAGGCTGCGCGCGAGGCCTTCGCCCAGCATCACCTGCTGCCGCTGGCCGGATGCCAGCACGCGGCCCGCCGACACCTGCAGGAAGGGGCCCTTGACGGCCAGCTCGGCATCGGGCTCGATGCCCGCCGCCACCATCACCGTGCTCTTGTCGCCGTTGCTGACCAGGCCGCTGAACTCCACCCGCGGCAGCACCTGGCGCACCTGCGGGTCGGCCAGCAGTGCAGCCGTGATTGCCGCGGCGTCGTCCAGGCCATGCTGCAGCGGCAGGTCTTCGTCGCGCTGGAACTGCGCGGGCGTGGCCACGATCAGGTGGCCGGTGGTGCGCGCGGCAGCCTCGGCCAGGCTCTGATACGTGAAGAGTGCAAAACCGCCGGCCAGCAGGATGGCGGCGGTGCCCAGCGCGGCAATGCCCACGGTCACGGCCGAACGGCGGTGGTTGCGAAGGGTATTGGCGGCGGCAAAGTGCAACCAGGGCAGCGTGTTCATGCCACGGCCCTCTTCGGAAAGGGTTGGCACTCGGTCTGGATGCAGCCGTCCAGCAGGCGCAGCACGCGGTCGCAACGGCCCAGCAGGCGATCGTCGTGGGTGGCGATGAGAAAGGCGGCACCGTGGGCGCGGCCCTGCTCGTGCATCAGGTCCAGCACCTGGTCGGCGGTGCGCGAATCGAGGTTGGCGGTGGGCTCGTCGGCAATCACCAGCGCCGGCCGCTTGACCAGCGCACGCGCGATCGCCACCCGCTGGCGTTGGCCACCCGACAGCGCGTCGGGCCGGTGCGCGGCGTGCCCGGCCAGGCCCACGGCGTCCAGCACCGCCTGCACACGCTGGCGGCGTTGCGACACCGGCACGCCGGCGATGAAGAGCGCGTAGTCCACGTTGTCCCATACCGTCATCACCGGTACCAGGTTGAAGCCCTGGAAGACGAAGCCGATGGCGTCGCGTCGCAGCAGCGTGGCCTGGGTTTCGGTCAACGCGGCGACATTCTGGCCGCGCAGGCTCACCTGGCCGCCGTCGGCGCGGTCGATCAGCCCGGCGATGTGCAGCAGGGTGCTCTTGCCGCTGCCCGAAGGGCCGGTCAGCGCCAGCATCTCGCCGCGGCGCAGCGACAGGTCCACGCCCTGCAGCGCTCGCACCCCGTGCGTGCCCAGGCGGTAGGTCTTGTGCACGCCGGCCAGGCGCAGCACGTCGGTGGCGGCGTCCATGGTCACAGCGCCTTCAGCTGGTCGCGCGCAGCCGCGGCCTGCGGGGCATTGGTGGCGGCCGCCTTCTCCAGCCACTGGCGGCGCCGCGCAGGCTGCTGGTCGGCGTCGGCCAGGCGGGCGGCGCGCAGCCACACCACCGCCTTGAAGGGCGCTGGGGCGGCGTCGAACAGCGGGTGCCCGAGCACTTCGTCGAGCTGCTGGCGGCCCCGCTCGCGGCGGTTGAACATCACCGGCAGGTTGAGGAAGGTGGAGGCGGCAATGAAGCGCGCTTCCAGCACCGCCGGCACGCCGCGGTACAGCGGCGCCTCGTGCACCGGGCCCAGCTGCGCCAGCGCCTTGTCGACCAGGGCCAGCCCATCCTCGGTGTGGCTCATCTTGCGCCAGGGCAACCTCGTCGTCAGCGCGCGCATGGCCAGCGCAGCGCCGGCATAGGCGCGCGCAGCACGGGGTCGGCCGGGCGGGCGGCCGACAGCCGCGTCAGCCGCTCGGCGGCGTCTTCGATGGCGGCGTGGTCGCCGGCACCGGCCTCGTCGAAGCGCGCCAGTGCGGCGGCCACCTCGGGGTCGGCCAGCTGGCTGGCGCCCGGCGCAGCGCCCGCCTGGGCCGCCGCCGGTGGGCTGGCCACGAGCACGGCAGCCGACGTGACGGCCAGCAAGGTGGGCAGCAACAGCGCGTGCAGGCGGCGTGACGACGCGCGGATCGGGAAGGACGGGGTCTGCATGGCGGCTCCTCGGGGCTGGGATGCCGTGCATGCTGGCCATCGCCGCCGCAGCCGTCAGCGGCCGGGCGACGAAAGGCCGATGGGAGGTGTGAAGTGGCGGTGGGGGGCGTGAAATGCGGAGCGGGATGGGGGCGGGGTGCTGGCAACTGCGGGCGCTTCACGCCCGGGGCTTGTGTGCCAGGACGATCGATCTCGCGGGTGGTCAGGGCCGCCGGCCCGCCCGCCAGCGGCAAAGACCCCCGAGCAAGACGGCGAGCAGCAGCGACACGATCAAGAACCAGGCACCGAAGACAGCAAGGGCATAGCCGATGTCCAGGGCATCACCGTCACCGAGCCGGAACTCGCGTTGCGCATCGTGCGCAAGCCCCAGAGACAGGGCGGCCGCGCCGGCCAGCGCGCCGCCTGCCAGCGCCAGCCAGAGCCACCACCGGCAGCCGCGGCGCGGGTCAGTGCGGCTCGGCGCCGCCATCCTGGCCTGCCCCTTCCGTGTCCCAGGGCTGGGTGTCGTACAGCGCCTGTACCCGGGCGCCGTAATGGTTGACCCGGGTGGCGTTGATGTTGTTGTAGAGGGTGGCCACATGCGACACCGGGGCGTCAGGCGGCAAATGCGCGCGGATGCGCAACAGCATCTCTGCGCCGGCCCGGATGTTGGGCTCTGCCTTCTCGAGATCGCTGCGTGATCCGAAGGTGTTGCCCCAGTAGGCGACATTGATGTTCATCGGCAGGATGGACTTGTTCCGGCCGATCGCCGAGAGCGGCGCATCGTAGTAGCCATGCGTCGTTTCCATGTACATGATGGCGCTGATCAGCCTGGCATCGACGCCGGTGTCCCTGGCCACTCTGGCAATGGTGGCGCTGTGCCGGTTGACCGCCGAGAACGAGGACAGTTCGACCAGCGGTTTGCTCCCATCGGCCGCGCTGTTGTCGGCAATCTTGAACCAGCAGGTCGAGCGCTGGTCGACCATGGCCGCCTTGCGGCTGCCCGGCGGGCAGTCCGGCGCCTCGCACAGGCCCCCGACAGCGGGTCCGGCAGGTAGACGACGCCGGGCCGGTCATCCTTGCTGAAGATGTAGTTGCGGCCGTCGGCTGTTCGCTTGCGGCAACCGACCTGGTGGTACAGGTACCAGTTGATCTCGGCAGGATCGCGGGTGCGGAAGTTGTAGAAGCAAAGATCGAGTGCCGACATGCCTTTCGACACGACTTCGCTGCGCGTGGCCAGCGTGAACCAGCTGTCGCCGTCGTTCACCTTGTGCTGCAGCGCGTCCGCAGGACGGTAGCCCAGCTCCGGCCTGGCTGGCTTCCTCTCGATCGCGTTGCCTGCGCCCATGATGCGGCCTCCTGCCGGATGCGCGGCCGTCGCGGGTGCGCCGGCCACCAGCCATGGTAGCCAGGTGCCGCGCGCTTGGTTGCATCGACCGTCGCGGCGGGTCCCTCATCCTGTCGATCCGGATCGCGCGGCGTCGATCCGGACATCGCCCGCAGCCCGCTGGGGACGTCGGCGGCTGACGGTCGATGGGCTCGATGACCCCTGTGATCGCCCCCTTGGCGCCAAGGTGGGGCGCCCGCGGTCCAGCCAACCTCGATCCAGGCACCGAGGCCGGCTGAGCGGGCCGCGCCCCACAGGATGGGCCGGAGACCGCCACGCGCTGCGGACGCTGCCGTTGGGCTGACTGGCCAGCCGAGTCGGGCTGGGGCTGGGTCGCCGGGTCGTCGCGCCGCGGCCGATCGGCTGCTGAGCGTGATGCGGCTGCCGCCGCCGGACGGCGGGGCGATCAACGGCGCCTGGTTGTCGATGTACAGCGAGGTGGTGCCGATCTGGGTGTTGGCACCATCGGTGAACTGCACCGTGGTGAAGTAGCGCTGGCCGGCGGCCACGGCCCACACGAAGCCCACCGTGCCGGTGCCTGCCGTCACGACCGTCGCCGGGGTGGTGACGCGCAGCGAGTTGGCCAGACCGTTGCCGGGTGCGACCAGCCACCGCGAGAGGGTGTAGTTGCTGCTGGTCGCGCCGGCGCGGCCGGTGCCGAAGCCGACGATGCAGACCCAGTATTTGCCGGCCGCTGGCGACGCGATCTGGGCCAGTTCGTTCGAAATGACACCACCACTGCCGCCGACCAGGGTGGCCGTGGCCAGGTCCGCACCACGGTAGATCTCGACGTCGAGATCGTCCAGGCCATTGCCGGTGGTCTCGCTGTCGAACAGGGCCACGCGCAGTGCATGGGCGCCCACGGGCACGTCGAACGACACGCTGCAGTTGTCCGCACCGAAGTTGACCGACCCCGCCGTGCGGGTGGCGGGCACCAGGCCAACCGTGCTGCCTCTCAGCGTGCCGTCGTAGCCGGTGCCGACGGTGAACAGCCGGTTGGCGCGCACCCGCGTTTCCTCGATCGAGCCTGGCGCCACGAGCTGCAGCGCCTTCAGCGTCAGCGGGCTGCGAACGGTTTGAACGCCGTTGCTCCAGTCGAGATTGCCGAACGCCCAGTTGCCGATGGGCGCATCCGTGCGCGTGGCCGTCACCGTGAAGCTGCCCTGCCCGCCAGCCGGCAGGTTGAGGGCCGCCGGCGTCACGACGGTGTTGTAGCCCGGCATCGTCACCGACGCGGTAAAGGTGGCTGGATTGCCGCTTACGTTGGTGACCGTGCGGCGGATCGTCTGACGCCCGACCACTTCGGACTTCAGCGACGGCAGGTTGAGGTCCCATGCTGGCAGCAGGCCGAAGGCATTGCAGGTGGCGCCTGTCGGGTTGAGCAGGCCTTGTCCGCACAGGAAGGCGGCGTAGTCCGGGAAACCTGCGTCGTACACCAGGCCAACGCCGGCAGCGGCCGTCGGGTTGGCATGGCCGGCACCGTAGCCGAAGCGGTTCAGGTCGGGGCTGCCGTTGACCAGCTTGACGCCGGTGGTCGTGGTCATCAGCGCCGACTTGATCGCCGCCGGTGACCAGGTCGGCCGGGCCTGCTTCAACAAGGCGGCCATGCCGGCGACGTGTGGGCTGGACATCGACGTGCCCTGCAGGTAATTGAAGGACGGTGCCGGGAAATTGCCCACGGCGATCTGCGCCGAGGTCTGGGCTGCATCGGCCAGCGGCGGCGCATAGGCGGCCAGGATGCCGACGCCCGGGGCAGTGATGTCGGGCTTCAGGATGCTGGCGCTGGCCAGATTGGGGCCGCGCGACGAGAAGTCGGCCATCACCGGGGCCACCACGTTGGGGGCCAGCGACGAGGGGCCGAAGCTGGCCGTACCGGCGCCGCCGGCGGCATAGCTGCGCACGGCCGTGCGGTCCAGGTGCGACAGGTGCACCGTGGGCACGAAATGCGCGTCGTCGTTCAACGTATTCTGCGCCGTGTTGATCACGATGGTGCCGGCACCGCCGGCCTCCAGCGTGGCCAGGCTCTTGTTGACACGGTTGTTGGCGCCGCGGTCGCAGACGACGATCTTGCCGGCCACCTTGGCCGGGTCGAGCGCCGCGGCCGAGCCGGCCGCAGCGCCCAGCAAGGTGGGATCGGCCAGGTCGGCGTTGGCAAAGCACAGCCGCAGGGCGGCCTGCTGCAGTGCCGTGAGGCTGGCCAGCGGGAAGACGCCCGCCTCGGTGGACAGGATCAGCGGCTTGCTCGGCAGGCCGGCGGCCTGCAGCGACGGGCCGGTGTAGGCGCTGCCGTTGCCGAGCGTGACGGTGGCGATGTTCAACCGGTCGTGCGTGGAGGCGGCCACGGTCGTCAGCCACGGGCTCATGTGCGCCACGGTGTTGGCCGGACCCTCGTTGCCCGCTGACGCGGCGACGAAGACGCCAGCGTCAGCCGCAAACAGGAAGGCCACCTCGACCGGGTCGAGAAAGTTCGTGCGCGTGCCGCTGATCGAGAAGTTGAGGACATCGACACCGTCGGCAACGGCCTGATCGATCGCGGACACGCTGTCGTTGGAGAAGCACACCGCGGTGGGCCGCAGGTTCGTCAGCCAGCACACCTTGTAGGCGGCAATGCGTGCCCTGGGGGCCATGCCACTGAGCAGGCCGGTGGCGCTGCCGTTGACCGACGAGGCCACGCCCGTATTGCCGCCAGCGGTGGATGCCGTGTGCGTGCCGTGCCCGTCGGCATCGCGCGGCGACTCGAACTCGACGGACTGGTTGACCAGGCCGTTGTTGTCTCGGCCCTGGTTGTAGAAGCGTGCGCCGATCAGCTTGTTGTTGCACGAGCCGGCCGGGAAGCCGGGCCCGGTCTGGCAACTGCCGGCCCAGGCGCGCACGTTGGTGATCGGCTGGTAGACCACGGTGCCCGGCAGATGGCTGGGCGTCGGTCTGCCGGCGGCGTCGACCTTGTCCGAGAACGCCGGGTTTTCGGGCGTGATGCCGCCGTCGATGATGCCGATGATGACGTTCTCGCCCGTGACGCCGTTGGTGTGCAGGCCACCCGGCGTGGTGAGGCCCAGGAACCCTGGCGTACGGCTGGTGTCGAGCGAAAGGGCCGCATTCTCGGACACCGCGACCACGGCCGTGTTGGTCTTGAGTCTGGCCACCTCGGCGTCGGTCAGCAAGGCCGAGAAGCCATTGAAGGCCACGCTGTAGCGGTGCGTGACCGGCACGTTGCCCAGCGAGGCGAGCACGGTGGCCTGACGGCTGCTGAGGTAGTTGCGGTAGGCCAGCACACTGGCCGCACGCGCGTTGAACTTCTGGCCGAGCGTGGGCCTGGTGGCAGGGTAGCCCTGCACGCTGCCGGTGTAGCCGGCAGCCGGTGCGTCAACCAGTTGCACGATGTAGGACTTGCGAGCGGCCTGTTGTGCGCCGGCAGTGCCGGCAGCCATCAGCAGCGCGGTGGCCCAGATCCACGGGGATTTCGTCATCGAGTCTTCTCCTCCTGCGTGGTGCGCAGCCGGGTTAGCGGGCCAAGCGGCGGCGGGTCAACGCCAGGCCGCCCAGACTCAGGGCCATCAGCCACAGGGCCGATGGTGCGGGGCTCGTCAACGACAGGTTGTCGATCGCGAACTGCAGGTCGTTGAACAGGAATCCGGCGTTGTCGAAGTCGGCGCCGCTGCGCACGCAGTTGGGCCCGATGAATGCGCAGGCGCCGAGCGTCAGCGAGCTGAAGAGAGGGGAATTGCCGATGCTCCACCCCTCGAACAGGAAGTCACCCGGATTGGCGGCATCCTCGAGCAGCGGCAGGGTCAGCGTGGCCAGTCCGCCGTCCCACAGCGTGCCTGACAGCTGCAGTCCCATCAGGGCGCCGGCGAAAAGACCTGGAGCGGGCAACGGCAGCGGGAAGAAGGCGACATCGAGGCCCTGGATCGAGAAGGCGCGCGGCGCCGTGATGGTGACTTCCGCACCATTGAGGGCCGTGAGGTAGGTGGTGGCGTTGTTGCGGATGCAGGATTCGACGCCCACCGCGCAGAACGAGAGGTCGACGAGCGCGTCACCGCCCGTAGGTGTGAAGGTGAAGCCCGCTTCGGTATACGACGCGTCGGCCTGGCCCGGGCCGACCACGGTCAGCGGTGGCGCCGATTCGAAGCTGCCGGTCGTCGCCGAGGCGACCGTGGAGATGGCTGCGGCTGACAGCACCGCGGCGCCGGTCAGGCACCTGGCCCAGGAGAGACTGAACATGGCAAGAGCCCTTTCGTCGCAAGGAGAAACCGGGAATCGGCCTGTTGGCCCGGGTCGCATGTCTGTGGGTTGCGACCTGGGTCGATTCGGAACGACCGATCAGAAGGCCCACCCGATCGAAAGGCCGACCTTTCAAGGTTAGCAACACCCGGGCCGGCAGCACACCCCTGACTCCCCTGTGATCGCCCCCTTGAATGGAGGGGAAAGGTGTGGTCCACAACCTCGATCCAGCCAACGTCGATCCCGACATCCGAGGCCTGCACGCGAGCGTGGGCTCGACGACCGCCCCGGTGGATGGGCCCGGGAAGACCGCGCTGGCCGCTGCGGACGCTTGCCGTCTGCTGCTGACTTGCCAGCTCGAAGGTCGGGTGGTGTTGCGGTGGCCGTCGGGGTTCGGCGCGGCGATCGGCTGCTGCAGCGTGATGCGGCCGCACGGCCTGCCTGCGTCGCCGGCCGTTGCACGCCGCCTGAACGCGAAAGAGGGCCCGGGCGGGTACTGGCTCCGCGGCGCGGTGACCTGGCCGTCGACGCCTGCGCCTCGAGGGGGCGACCCGGTCACCCAGGGTGCCTGGGCCCGGTGACCGCTCGTGCAGCGATCAAGGCGTCCAGCGCATCAATGGCGAGCAGGATGACGATGCCCAGGCCGAGGTTGATCGAGACCCACGTGCGGATGCGTGCCAGCGCCGCGCCACCGGC
>JADJYX010000042.1 GCA_016719535.1 Rubrivivax sp.
AGCGACTACGAAGAGATCCCGCGCAAGGCCAAGCTCTACGGCGCCGACATCGCCCGCCTGGTGGACTGCCGCGCCCAGCTGGTGGCCGAGGGCATCGCCGCCATCCAGGCCTGCGCCTTCCACATCAGCACCGGTGGCGCCACCTATTTCAACACCACGCCGCTGGGCCGCGCCGTCACCGGCACCGCGCTGGTGGTGGCGATGCGCGAGGACGGCGTCAACATCTGGGGCGACGGCAGCACCTACAAGGGCAACGACATCGAGCGCTTCTACCGCTACGGCCTGCTGGCCAACCCGTCGCTGAAGATCTACAAGCCCTGGCTCGACCAGGCCTTCATCGACGAGCTCGGTGGCCGCAAGGAGATGAGCGAATACCTCGTCGCCCACGGCTTCGACTACAAGATGAGCGTCGAGAAGGCCTACAGCACCGACAGCAACATGCTCGGCGCCACGCACGAGGCCAAGGACCTGGAATTCCTCGACAAGGGCATCCGCATCGTCAACCCGATCATGGGCGTGGCCTTCTGGCGCGACGACGTGGCGGTGAAGGCCGAAGAGGTGTCGGTGCGCTTCGAGGAAGGCGTGCCGGTGGCGCTGAACGGCCGCACCTTCGCCAGCGCGGTCGATCTGTTCGAGGAGGCCAACCGCATCGGCGGCCGCCACGGCTTGGGGCTGAGCGACCAGATCGAGAACCGCATCATCGAGGCCAAGAGCCGCGGCATCTACGAGGCCCCGGGCATGGCGCTGCTGCACATCGCCTACGAGCGCCTGGTGACCGGCATCCACAACGAGGACACCATCGCGCAGTACCGTGCCAACGGCCGCGTGCTGGGGCGGCTGCTGTACCAGGGCCGCTGGTTCGACCCGCAGGCGCTGATGCTGCGCGAGACCGCCCAGCGCTGGGTGGCCAGCGCCATCACCGGCGAGGTGACGCTGGAGCTGCGCCGCGGCAACGACTATTCGCTGCTCGACACGCAAAGCCCCAACCTGACTTACCAGCCCGAGCGGCTGAGCATGGAAAAGGTCGAGGGCACCTTCACGCCGGCCGACCGCATCGGCCAGCTGACGATGCGCAACCTCGACATCGCCGATACGCGCGCCAAGCTCGGCATCTACAGCGGTACCGGGCTGCTGGCCGGCGCCGGCGGCAGCATCCCGCTGCTGGGCCAGCCGGCCCCGGATGCGTCAGGCTCGTGACACGCGGGCCCCGCACACTCGAAACACACCTTCGGAGGATTTGAATGCTCGACGAACTCGACGACGGCGCCCGCATCGGCGTCTGGACCGCGCTGGGCGTGGTCGCCTTCCTGCTGTTCGGGCTGCTCGGTGGCCTGGCGATCAAGCAGATGAACAGCAAGGCCAAGCCTGCGCTCGCCGCCGCCGCGGCTCCTGCGGTCACCGCTGCGGCGGCCACAGCCGATGCATTCATCGAAGGGCCGCTGGCGGGTGACCTCGCCGGCACGCTGCACTTTGCCGTCGGCGCCGCGGCACTGCCCGACGATGCGGCGGCGGCCATCGCCGCCATCAAGGCGGCTGCCGATGCCGCACCGGGCCGGCAGATCGTGCTGTCGGGCTTCCACGATGCCACCGGCGACCCGGCGAAGAATGCCGAACTGGCCAAGGAGCGCGCCAAGTCGGTGCGCGCCGCGCTGCAGGCGGCCGGGCTGGACCCGGCGCGCATCGCGCTGCGCAAGCCCGAATCCACCACCGGCAGTGGTGACGACAGGCAGGCGCGTCGCGTCGAGGTGCGGATCCTGCCGTAGGTCAAGGCCGTCAGCGCGGATGGGCCGCAGGCGCCGGGCGCGTGCGGGCTTTCCCGCGTCGAGACCCCGGACCCTGCGGCCGACAATGCCGGTGAGGGTCCGAATTTGCCAGCCCCCCTGCTGTACCTGCCCCTGCTGCCCGACATCGGCGGCGATGCCCCAGGCCGTCGCGCCCTCGCAGCGGCAGCGGTTGCATGACGGCATTGCGCGGCCTGGTACCGGCCGCGCCGTGGCGGCTGTCGCGTCGCCGCCTGCTCACCGGGATGCTGCTGTTGCTGCTGCTGGCGGCAGCGCTCGCCGCCTGGCGCCATGGCCATCACCAGGTCGAGGCGCGCGCCCGCCTCGAACTGGCAGCCGCATCGCAGGCGGCCGCTGTCGAGGCCTGGCTCGCCGAGCGCCATACCGAAGGCCTCTTCCTCGCCAGCAGCCTCCACATGGTCAGTCTGCACCGGCGGCTGGCCAACGGCGATGCCGCGGCGGGTGACGAGCTGCGCGACCGGCTGCAGACCTTCATCGGCCGCGGTGGCAACCGGCGCGCCTTCGTCGTGCGCGCCGATGGCACCCGGGTGCTGGGCGACGCCGACGGCGTGCCGATGTCCGCGCTGGCCCCGACCCTGGCCGACGCCCTGGCCAGCGGCAGCCTGCGCCTGGGCGCACCGCTGGCGGCGGCCGGCGCCGGGCCCCCGATGCGGGTGCATGCGGTGATTCCCTTCCTGCACAGCGGCACCCCGCCGACGCTGGCAGCGGTATTCGAGATCGACCTGCAGGCCGATCTCATCGACCGCCTGCGGCCAGCGCGCGGGGCGGCCGGCGACGGCGTGACCCTGCAGCTGTGGCGCCGCACGGCCGCCGGCCTGCAGCGGCTGGGGCCGGCCGCCGACGGCGGGCCGTCGGGATGGTCGCCGCTGCCATCGGACGGCCGCGCCCGGCTGCAGCCGGGCCCTGACGGACGTGACCTGCTGGTGGCGCTGCGGCGGTTGACGGGCGAAGACTGGGTCATCAGCGCCGCGCTCGACCCCGCGGCCGTGCGTGCCGCCACCTGGCGCGATCTGCCTGCGGTCATCGGTGGCGCCGTGCTGCTGGTGCTGCTGCTGGCCAGCGTGCTGCGCCAGTGGCGGCAGGAGCGCCGGCTGCCCGAGATGGCGCTCTATGCGGCCATCGCCCAGGGCAGCGATTCGATCATCTTCGCCAAGGATCGCGACGGCCGCTACCAGCTCTTCAACGACGCCGCCGGCCGCGCCTTCGGCCTCGACCCGGCCGCCGTGCTGGGCCGCGACGACCGCGAGGTGATGCCGCCCGGGCGCGCCGAACAGGCGATGACCGAGGACCGGCTCGTGATCGCCGAGGGCCGGCGCCTGACCCGCGCCGCGCAATGGCCCGATGCCGAGGGCCGGCTGCGCCATTACCACCTGGTGAAGGGGCCGTTGCGCGACGACGACGGCCGCGTGGTGGGCGTCTTCGGTGCCATGCGCGACATCACCGAGACGCATGACCTGCGGCGCGAGGTCGAGCACAGCGTGCGGCTGCGCGAGGCGCTGCTGCGGCAATCGCAGGACGGCATCCTGATGATGGACACCGACTGCCGCCTGATCGAATGCAACCCCGCCTTTGCCGAGATGATCGGCCGGCTTCCGGCGCAGGCCATCGGGCTGAGCCTCGCCGACTGGGACCCCGACTTCGACGTGGCCCAGCTGCGTGCGGCGGCCGGGCGTGGACCCGCGAGCCTGTCGCCCTTCGAGACCCGCGTCGTGCGTCCCGACGGCAGCCGGATCGACGTCGAGGTGGCGGCCAGCGTGATCGAGGTCGACGGCCAGCGCCTGATCGCTGCGCATTGCCGCGACATCAGCGAGCGCAAGCGGGTCACCGCCGAACTCGAGCAGCATCGCCACCACCTGCAGGAACTGGTCGACGCGCGCTCGGCCGAGCTCGAGCGCGCGCTGCAGCAGCGCGAGCAGGGTCTGCGCTTCACGCAGTCGATCGCCGATGCCATCCCCGGCCTGGTGGGCTACTGGGACCGCGACTGGCGCTGCCGCTTCGCCAACCGCTCCTACAGCCAGTGGTACGGCACCACGTCCGAGCAGATGCTGGGCATGCGGCTGGTCGACGTGGTGGGGGCCGAGGTCTTCGAGCGCAACCGTCCGATCCTCGACGCCGTGATGGCCGGCGAGCCGCGTCACTACGAGCGCGAAGTCGTCAAGGCCAGCGGCGAGCGCGTGCACACCTGGACGAGCGCGATCCCCGACCTGCACGAGGGCCGCGTCGACGGCTTCTTCGTCGTCGTCACCGACATCACCGCGGTCAAGCAGGCCGAGCTGGGCCTGAAGCGCCTGAACGAGGAGCTGACCGCCGCGCGCGACCGTGCCGACGCCGCCAACCAGGCCAAGAGCGCCTTCCTGGCCAACATGAGCCACGAGATCCGCACGCCGATGAATGCCATCGTCGGCCTCACGCACCTGCTGCGGCGCGAGGTCGGCGCCGGCCCGGTCGCCGACCGCCTGGCCAGGATCGACGGTGCCGCGCAGCACCTGCTGGCGATCATCAACGACATCCTCGACCTGTCCAAGATCGAGGCCGGCCGCCTGGAACTGGAGCAGGTCGATTTCGAGCTCGAGGCCGTCATCGGCCGCGTCGTCGAGCTGGTGGCCGACCGCGTGCGTGCCAAGGGCGTGGAGCTGGTGGTCGACACCGGCCACCTGCCCGGGCGTCTGCATGGCGACCCGACGCGGCTGTCGCAGGCGCTGCTGAACCTGCTCAACAATGCCAGCAAATTCACCGAGCGCGGCAGCATCGTGCTGCGCTGCGAACGCCTGCACCAGGACGATCAGGGGCTGCTGGCGCGCTTCGAGGTCAGCGACACCGGCATCGGCATCGAGCCCGAGCACCTGCAGCGCCTGTTCCAGCCCTTCGAGCAGGCCGACAGCTCGACGACGCGGCGTTTCGGCGGCACCGGCCTGGGCCTGACGATCACGCGCCGGCTGGCCGAGCTGATGGGCGGCGAGGTCGGCGTCGACAGCGCGCCCGGCCGCGGCAGCCGCTTCTGGTTCACCGCCCGGCTGGCGCCGGCGCGCGTGCCGGCGGCGGCCGGGGGGTCGCCGCAGTTTGCCGGCCGCCGTGTGTTGCTGGCCGACGACCTGGCCGAGGCGCGGCAGGCGGTGGCGCTGATGCTGGGCCAGATGGGGCTGGCGGTCGACGCGGTGGCCGACGGTCCCGATGCGGTGGCGCTGTGGCACGCCGACGGCGAGCCCGCGCCGCGCTACGACCTGCTGGTGCTGGACGACCACATGCCCGGCGGCAGCGGCGCCGAGATCCTGCGCCGCTTGCGCGCCGGTGCGCGCCGCGTGCTGCCGCCCGCGCTGCTGCTCAGCGCCAGCGACGATGCGCAGGCGATGGACCAGGCGCTGGCGATGGGCTTCGATGCCGTGCTCGTCAAGCCCGTCACGCCGTCGGCGCTGCAGGATGCGGTGGCGCGCCTGTGGTCGCGCGTGCGCCGGCTGCAGCCCGACGGGCCGGCCACGCCGGTGCTCGCGCGCCGCGACATCGAACGCCGGCTGCGCGCCGAGCACGCCGGTGCCCGCGTGCTGCTGGCCGAGGACAACCCGGTCAACCAGGAGGTCGCGGTCGCGCTGCTGCAGGCCGTGGGGCTGGAGATCGATGTCGTCGGCGACGGCGCCGCTGCCGTGGCGCGCGCCACGCGCGAACGCTACGACCTGGTGCTGCTGGACGTGCAGATGCCGGTGATGGACGGGCTGGAAGCCGCCCGTCGCCTGCGCCTGCTGCCCGGCTGGCGCGAGGTGCCGCTGCTGGCCATGACCGCCAACGCCTATGCCGAGGATCGCACGGCCTGCCTGGCGGCCGGCATGAACGACCATGTCGTCAAGCCGGTCGACCTGCAGCAGCTGTACGAGGCGCTGCTGCGCTGGCTGCCGCCGCGCGAACCCGGTACCCAAGTGCCGGCCGCCGCGCCGCTGCCGTCGCTCGACGCCGCCGCCGGCCAGCGCCTGGCCGGCGACTATGCCGAGGCCTACGAGCGTGCGCTGGCCGAGTTTGCGCGCCTGTATGGCCCGGGCGGCGAGGGCCACGCCGCGCTGACCGGCAGCGACCCCAAAGCCCTGGCCGCGGCGCTGCATGCGCTGCGCGGCGCCGCCGCCACCATCGGCGCGCTGCCGGTGCAGGCGCTGGCACTGGACTGCGAATCGGCGCTTGCCCATGGCCGGCCACTGCCGCTGGCGGCGCTGCACGCCGAACTCGAAGGGCTGCAGCGCACGCTGGGCGAAGCAGTGAACTGACGCGGGCGCCTGGCCCGCGGCTTCAGCGCAGATCGAGCGCCGGTGCGGCCGCCAGGCGGCCGACTTCGAGGCCGTTCCAGTTGCGCAGCGTCAGGTCCGACAGCCCGCGCAGGAAGCCGGCGTCGGCATCGGCCAGCGGCAGCAGGCGCTGCAGCAGCGCGGCCAGCACCACCTCGCAGGCGCGGGCGTTGTTGCCATCGTCGATCTTGATCGCCACGCCCAGGCCCAGCTCGGGCAGCGCTGCGCAGTGCACGCCCTCGGCGCCCACCTTGCAGAACACGCGTTCACCGAAACGTTCCATCACGCGGGTGTCGAATTTGCCCGTGCCGCCGACCATGAAGGGCGCGCGCGCCACCGCCTGCCGCAGCCGCTGCGCGGCGCGGGCATGGTCGGCGCTCAGCCCCTGGCCGGTGGCCACGCGCGCAAAGGCCAGCGCCAGGTGGCGCAGCGGCACCGCGTGGGTGGGGATCGAGCAGCCGTCGGTGCCGCGTGCGCTGGTCGACAGGTCCCAGCCGGTGGTGGCCTGCAGCGCAGCGCTCACCTCGCGCATCACCGGGTGCTCGGGCCTGACATAGCCCGACAGAAAGCCGCGCAGGTCGCCGCGTCCGCCGTTGAGCCGGCAGCCCAGGCAGACGAAGCCGGCGTGCTTGCCCGAACAGTTGTTGTGCAGCGCGCTCGGCGCCTCGTCGCGCCGCGCCAGTTCGCGCGACGCGGCCTCGTTGTAAGGCCAGTGGGCGCCGCATTCGAGCGCGCTCACGTCGACGCCGGCCTTGGCCAGCATCGCCGCGGCGGTGCGCGCATGCGCCGCTTCGCCGCTGTGCGAGGCGCAGGCCAGCGCCAGTTCCTCGTCGTTGAGCTGCAGCGCATCGGCGGCGCCGCTGGCCACCAGCGGCAGCGCCTGCAGCACCTTGCAGGCCGAGCGCGGGAAGATCGGCCGCTCGATGTCGCCCAGCGCCATGCGCAGCGCGCCGCCGGCGTCGACGACGGCGAAGGCGCCGCGGTGCGCCGATTCGACGATGCCGCCGCGCCAGGCGTGGACGAGGATGGGGTTGCAGGTTTCGGGGTTCATCGGGGCGACTGTAGCGCCGCCGACAATGGCGCATGACCGCTGCTGCTGCCACCACCCCCGTGCTGCTGGGCGTGGACTTCACCTGCGCCCCCGGCGCGCGCAAGCCCATCACCGTGGCCGGCGGTCGGCTCGAAGGCGGCGTGCTGAGGCTGGAAGGCGTCGAGGCGCTGGGTTCGCTCGCCGCCTTCGAACAGCTGCTGCGGCGGCCCGGGCCCTGGCTGGGGGCTTTCGATTTTCCCTTCGGCCTGCCGCGCGCCTTCGTGCAGGCGCAGGGCCTGGGCGAGACCGCCGCCGCGGTGATCGCCGAGCTGCAGCGCCGCTGCCCCACGCGCATGGCGATGCGGTCGCTGATCGACACCTGGGGCAACGGGCAGCCGGCCGGGCGGCGGCTGCTGCACCGGGCCTGCGACACCGCGCTGCCGGGCGTCACCAGCACGAGCCCGCTGCAGACGCGCTACGTGCCGGTGGGCTTCATGTACTACGAAGGCCTGTCGCGCCTGGTGGCCGCCGGCGTGACGCTGCCGCGCCTGCACGCCGGCGACCCCGCGCGGCAGGCCGTCGAAGGCTACCCGGGCCTGCTGGCACACGAGCTGATCGGCAGCCGCTCGTACAAGAACAGCGACGCCGCCGACCGCCTGATCGCCCGCAAGGAGATCGTCGAGCGCCTGGAGCAGGGGCGCACGCGCCTGGACCTGCGCGTGAAGATGGGCCATGCGCAGCGCGAGGCGCTGGTCGACGACGCCAGCGGCGACCGCCTGGACGCGCTGCTGTGCCTGGTGCAGGCGGCATGGGCATCGGCGCAGCCCGGTCTCGGCCTGCCCGAGGCGGTGGATGCGGTCGAGGGCTGGATCGCCACCGCGCCGGCGCCACCGTCGCGCGGCGGACAGCGCGCTGCCCGCTGATGCAGGCACACTGTCGGGCATGACCGAAACCGCCACCCCGAACCCCACGCCCGCCACCCTGGCGCCCACCGCGCTCATCGACAGCGACCACCCCGACGTGATCACCTTCGCGCGCGAACACGCGCAGGGTGCCGACGACCGCGAGCGCGCGGTGGCCCTGTACCACGCCGTGCGCGACGGCTTTCGCTACGACCCCTACCGCATCGACCTCTCGCCCGCGGGCATGCGCGCCAGCGGCGTGCTGGCGTGCGGCTACGGCTGGTGTCTGCCCAAGGCCGCGCTGCTGACCGCGGCCTGCCGCGCGATCGGCATCCCGGCGCGCGTGGGTTATGCCGATGTGCGCAACCACCTCAGCACCGAGCGCATGCGCCAGTCGATGCAGACCGACCTCTTCGTCTGGCACGGCTATTCCGACCTCTGGCTCGACGGCGCCTGGGTCAAGGCCACGCCGGCCTTCAACATCGAGCTGTGCGATCGCTTCGGGCTGCTGCCGCTGGCATTCGACGGCCGCAGCGACTCGATCTACCACCCCTTCGACAAGGCCGGCAACCGGCACATGGAATATGTGCGCCAGCGCGGCGTCTTCGACGACATGCCGCTGGACGACATCGTCGCCGACTTCCGCCGCCTCTATCCGCGGCTGATGGCAGACGAAATGATGCAGGCCGACTTTGCCGCCGACGTGGCACGGGAGGCGACGTGAGCGCTGTCGGGGCCGCCGCGCCCGCGGGCCCTCGGCGCGCGTCGCTCGGCGGCCGATCCGGGATCGGGCCGTGACGCAGCCGCGGCGCGACGGCGTCGGCTGATGCACCGGCCGCGCGTCAGGTGACGAGCGGCTGCGAGACCTGGAAGACGCGCACCGATTGCGCCAGCCGCTGCGCCTGCGCGCTCAGGCTGGTGGCGGCGCTGGCGCTCTGCTCGACCAGCGCGGCATTCTGCTGTGTCATCTGGTCGAGCTGGTTGACCGACTGGTTGACCGACGCCAGCCCCGTGCTCTGCTCGGTGGCGGCCATGCTGATCTCGCCGATGATGTCGGTGACGCGCTGCACGCTGGCGACGATGGCCTGCATCGACTGGCCGGCATCGGCCACCAGGCGCGAGCCGGCCTCGACCCGTTCGACGCTGTTGCCGATCAGCGACTTGATCTCGCGAGCGGCTTCGGCCGAACGTTGGGCCAGGCTGCGCACCTCGCCGGCCACCACCGCGAAGCCGCGGCCCTGCTCGCCGGCACGCGCCGCTTCCACCGCGGCATTCAGCGCCAGGATGTTGGTCTGGAAGGCGATGCCGTCGATGGTGCCGATGATCTCGGCGATCTGGTGCGAGCTGGCGCTGATCTCGTCCATCGTCGCCACCACCTGGGCCACCACCTGACCGCCCTTGCCGGCGGCGTCGCTGGCCGAAGCCGCCAGCTGGTTGGCGCTGCGCGCCGAATCGGCGGTCTGGCGCACCGTGCCCGTGAGCTGTTCCATCGACGAGGCGATGGCCTGCAGGCTCGAGGCCGTGCGCTCGGTGCGCCGGCTCAGGTCCTGGTTGCCGGTGGCGATCTCGCGGCTGGCGGTGTTGCAGTTGATCGCCGTGGCCTGCACGTCGATGACGGCGCCGTCGATGCGCGCGATCAGGCTGCGCAGTGCCAGCGCGGCCGGTGTGGTGGCGGCGAAGTGGCGCAGGTCCAGCGAGATGCGGCCATCGCGCTCGATCGACGACACCAGTTCGTCCAGTTCACGGCCCTGGCGCTCGCTGCGCGCCATCTGCACGGCCAGCCAGACCTCCATGCCGGCCTGCACGACCACATAGCCGGCATGCATCAGGATCTTGAAGAAGTCGGCTTCGGGCGTGCAGTAGAAGCCCAGGCCGGCGGCCTGCAGGCGGTCGAAGACGACGTGGTGCACGGCGATGGCCGCGGCGCCGGCGACCAGCGGCCGCCAGTCGCGGTAGACGAGCAGGATGCCCAGCGTGGCGAAGACGCCGAAGTGGAATTCCAGCGTGCCGCGGCCGAGCTGGATGTGCAGCGCCACCATCGCCATCGCCAGCACCGGCAATGTCAGCCTGGCGAACAGCGTGCCGCGGGCGGTCAGGAAGACGCCGGCCGTGAGCAGCAGCAGCACCGCGCCGACGGTGAGCGCGGTGCCCAACTGGTTGAACTGCGCACCGATGGCCAGCGCCACCAGGGCGCCGATGCCGAGGGTGGCAAGCATCACCAGGTCGGCATCGAGCCGGCGGGCGCGTGCCGCGGCCGGGTTGGCGACGCAGTGGGTGTGATCGGTCATGACGCAGAAACCTCGGGCTTCGGATCGAACGGCCGTGGCGGGCCACGGTGCCGGGGGCGGCGCACGGCGCAGCGTGCCGGCCACGACGGTGGTCTCGGCGCGCGCAGGGCGGCCTGCCTGCGGGCTTATCGACAGCCTCGAGGGGATTCTGAAGCGGCGGCCGAGGGCCGCAACGCGAGTGGCCGCCTACGCGGACGGCACTGCACCGTGACGGCGCAGCGCGTGGGGCCGACGCTCGACCCGACGGGGCCGGGCAGGCCGGGCAGGCCGGGCAGAAGGGGCCGGGCGGCGCCGGCCCCAGGGCTGCTCAGTGCAGCACCAGCAGCGGCAGCTTGCTGCCCGAGAGCACGGCCTTGGTCTGCGAGCCGTAGAGAAATTCGCCGAAGGCGCCGCGGCCATGGGTGACCATCACGATGAGGTCGCAGCCGCGCGACTCGGCCTCGGTGATGATGGCCTTGTCGATGCGCGGCACCTGCGCGTGGTGGCCTTCGAAGGGCACACCCGCGGCCTGCGCCGCGGCCGCGAAGCGGTCCAGCACCTGCTGCGCATGGGCGGCGGTCATGGCGTCGTATTCCTCGGCTTCGCGCAGCAGCGCCGAGGTGCTGGTCGGTCGGTCGGGCGCGTCGAGCTTGGGCTCGGCCACGAAGCCGGTGATCGCCGCACCGAGCTGGCGTGCGAGGCCGATGCTCTCGTGGATGGCGCGGTCCGACAGGTCGGAACCGTCGACGGGAACCAGGATGCGTTGGTACATGTCCGTCACCTCCATCGGCAAGACGTGACGTGCACTCTAGGCAGGCGCGGCTCGCGGCACTTTGCGCTGACGCAAGCGGCCATCGGCCATCGGCGACCGGCAAGCGGCGGCGTCGGTGGAGTGCATCACGGTCAATGGTTAAATCGGCGGCGGACGGGAAGGAGTGGGCGTGCGGGGCGTCGGCGATGTGGATCCATGGCAGGTGCAGGCCGGCGCGACCGCGCGGGCCGGCCTGCGGCTGGCTGCGGCCCTGTTGTCGCTGCTGGTGCTGGCGTCGACCGCCGCCTGGCTGGCCCATGACCGGAGGCAGACGCTCGCATCGGCGGCAGCCCTGAACGGGCACCGTGCTGCCGCACTGGCCGACCAGGTGGACGGCGCGCTGGCCGTGGCGCGGGCAGCGCTCGCGCGCATCGAGTCCAGCCTCGGGCAATTGCCGCCCGGCGCGCCGGTGGCGGCCGCGCTGGCGGCCGTGGCCGCTGAGCAGCGGCCCCTGCTGGCCGCGCTGGCGCTGCCGATGCAGGTGCGGGCGATCGGCGCCGACGGGCGGCCGTTGCTGGAGGATGCCGCCGCGCCGGGCGCGCCCGGCGCGCTGCCGACCGCCGGTGTCTGGCAGGTCGGGCTGGCGCAGGGGCCGGCCGGCAGCCGCAGCGTGCCGCTGCTGCGCCGGGCCGCGCCCAACCGCCATGGCGTGGCCGCATTCGTGGTCGAGCTCGACCCTGCCGCTCTGCTCGGGCGGCTGCACGCAGCCCGGCTGTCCGATGGCAGCAGCGCCGCGCTGCTGCGCATCGACGCCGACGGCAGCGCCGCCTTGCTGGCGCAGGCGCCCTCCGACGAAGCCGATCCCGGGCCGCGCACGCGTGGTGCGCTGGCGGCCGCGCTCGCCCGGTCGCCGCAGGGCGCGTTCGATGCGCAGCCGCAGCCTGACCAGCCGCAGCGTGTCGTCGCCTACCAACGGCTGGACGGCGACGCTGCCGCGCTGGTGGTGACCAGCGGCCTGGCCACGGATGCCTTGCTGGCCGGCTGGCGCGCGCGGCTGCCGTGGGCGGTGGGGGTGGCACTGCTGCTGCTGGGCGCCATCGTCGCCGGTGTGCGCCGGCTGGAACGGGTGCTGCAGGTGCGCTCGCAGGCGGCCCGCCAGCCCGAACCGTTGCCGCCCGGGGGCGAGCCGGCCGTGCCCGCCAGCGGCCGCGACGACACCGATGCCCGCCGCGTGGACGATGCGCTGCGTGCCAGCGAGGCCAGCCACCGCGCGATGTTCGAGGCCAACCCGCACCCGATGTGGGTCTACGACCGCGCGACGCTGGCCTTCCTGGCCGTCAACGACGCCGCGGTGCGACGCTACGGCTTCACGCGCGAGGAATTCCTGCGCCTGTCGATCGCCGACATCCGCCCGCCCGAGGACGTGCCGCGCCTGCTGGACAACGTGGCCGCGGTGCGCAACGGCATCGACCTGGCCGGCAGCTGGCGTCACTGCACCAAGGACGGCCGGCTGATCGAGGTGGAGATCACCTCGCACGCGCTGCGCTTCGCCGGCCGCGATGCCGAACTGGTGCTGGCGCACGACGTGACGCGGCGCAACGAGGCCGAGCGCATGCTGCGTGACCGCGAGCAGCGCCTGCGGCTGGCGCTGCAGGCGGCCAACCAGGGCCTGTACGACCTCGACCTGCGCACGGGCGTCGCGCTGGTCAGCCCCGAATATGCGCGCATGCTGGGCTGGGAGCCCGAGGGCTTCACGGTCACCACGGCCGCCTGGCGCGAGTGGCTGCACCCCGACGACCGCGACGCCGTCTACCGCCGCTTCGAGGACTATGTCGCCGGGCGCCGCGACGACTACCGCGTCGAATTCCGCCAGCAGATGCGCGACGGCGGCTGGAAATGGATCCTTTCGGTTGGCCGCATCGTCGAGCGCGACGCCGATGGCCGGCCCCTGCGCATGCTGGGCACGCACACCGATCTCGACGCCATCAAGGCGGCGCAGGCGGCCCAGCTGGCGGCCACGCAGCGCTTCGAGACGCTGTTTCGCGCGGCCCCCGATGCGATCGCCGTCAGCGATCGGGCCGACGGCCGCTTGCTGCAGGTCAACGATGCCTTCTGCCGATGGTTCGGGCATGCCCGCGAACAGGTGCTCGGGCAGGATGCGCTCGAGCTGGGCCTGTGGACTGACCCGCGGACCTGGCTCGATGCCGTCGAACGCGTGCGGGCCGGCGAGACGGTGCAGGGCCTGCAAGGCGTGGCGCGCCGGCGCGGCGGCGAATGCTTCGACGTGCTCGTCAGTGCCGAGGCGATCGATTTCGACGGCCGCGCCGCGCTGCTGGTGATGCTGCACGACATCTCCGGGCGCAGGCAGCTCGAGGACGCGCTGCGCACCAGCCAGGCGCGCCTGACCCACCTGCTGGCGCGCGCGCCGACGGTGGTCTATACGGCGCGCGCCGACGGTGACTATGCCGCCACCTACTATTCGCCCAACCTGCCGCAGCTGCTGGGCTGGCAGCCGCAGGACTTCCTGGCCGACAGTGCCTTCTGGATCGAGCACCTGCACCCCGACGACCGCGATGCCGTGCTGCGCGACCTGGCCGCACTGGCCACGCGCGACGAGCTGGCGCTGGAATACCGCTTCCGCCATGCCGACGGCCGCTGGCGCTGGATGCGCGACCAGGTCAGCGTGCAGCGCGACGCGCGGGGCACCGCCGTCGAGCTGGTCGGCGCCTGGATCGACATCACCGAGCGCCGCGAGGCCGAGGACCAGGTGCGTCGCCTGGCCGCCGAACTGGACCAGCGCGTGCAGGAGCGCACGGCGCAGCTGGCGCAGAGCGAGGCCCGCTACCGCGCCATCTTCGAGACCGTGCCCATCTCGATCGGCGAGGAGGACTGGTCGGCCGTGCAGCGCCTGCTGCGCGAGCTGCGCAGCCGCGGCGTGAGCGACGCCGCGGGCTATTTCGCCGCGCGCCCCGACTTCGTCCACGACTGCCTGCGCGCGGTGACGGTGCGGCGCCTGAACCGCAAGGCGCTGGCCCTGCACGACGCCCGCGACCAGCACGCCGACCTGCCCGACCTGCAGGCCGTCTACCCGCGGCCGGACGACCTGCACCAGTTCGTCGGCGAGCTCGAGGCGATGTGGGCCGGCCAGCGCCTGCTCACCGCCAAGCGCTCGCTGCCCTCGGTGACGGGCCGGCCGCTGAGCCTGATGATGACGATGTCGCTGCCCGCGCTCGACGACGACGACGGCACCGCGCTGGTGTGCCTGGTGGACATCACCGAGATCGACCGCCTGAATGCCGAGCTCGACCTCAGCGTCGAACGTCTGCGCAAGGCCAACCGGGAGCTCGAGACCTTCACCTATTCGGTGTCGCACGACCTGAAGGCGCCGCTGCGCGGCATCGACGGCTACAGCCGGCTGCTGCTGAGCGACCACTTCGATCGCCTCGACGACGAGGGTCGCCAGTTCCTGCAGCACATCCGCCAGGCCACGCAGCACATGGGCGCACTGATCGACGACCTGCTGACCTATTCGCGGCTGGAGCGGCGCGACCTGGCGATCGTGCCGCTGCCGCTGGCCGACGCGGTACGGACGGCGCTGGCCGGCCTGCGGCAGGACCTGGATGCCGCCGGCGTGCAGCTGGAGGTGAGGGTCGACCCGGGGCTGCGGGCGCGTGCCGATGCCCAGGGCCTGACGATGGCGCTGCGCAACCTGGTCGACAACGCCGTCAAGTTCAGCCGCACCCGCGCGACGCCGCGCGTCACCATCGAGGCCACGCGATCGGAGGGTGGCGTGCGGCTGGCCGTGCACGACAATGGCGTCGGCTTCGACATGAAGTTTCACGACCGCATCTTCTCGATCTTCCAGCGGCTGCACCGCGCCGAGGACTACCCCGGCACCGGCGTCGGGCTGGCGATCGTGCGCAAGGCGATGGAACGCATGGGAGGCCGCGTCTGGGCCCACAGCCAGCCGGGCGAGGGTGCCACCTTCACGCTCGAATTGCCGGAGGCCGACCCGTCATGACCGACCGCCCGATCCTGCTCGTCGAGGACAACCCGATGGACGTCGACCTGACGCTGCGGGCCTTCCAGCGCCGCCGCGTCACCAACCCCGTGCTGGTGGCGCGCGACGGCGAGGAGGCGCTGGCCTGGCTGCCGCGCTGGGAGGCGGGCGAGACCTGGCCGGCGGTGATCCTGCTCGACCTCAAACTGCCCAAGGTCGATGGGCTGGAGGTGCTGCGGCAGCTCAAGCAGCACCCGACGCTGCGCGCGATCCCGGTCGTGGTGCTGACCACGTCGGAAGAGGGCGCCGACGTGCAGGCGGCCTATCTGCTGGGGGTCAATTCCTACATCGTCAAGCCGGTCGAGTTCGAGAAGTTCATGGACGTGAGCGAGAAGATCGACCTCTACTGGACGGTGATCAACAAGCGCAGCTACTGACCCTGCCGCCATGCGCATACTCTGTGTCGAGGACAATGCGCGCGATGCCGATCTGGTGCGGCGCGCGCTGATGCGCAGCGAACCCCCGCCCGCGCTGCTCGAACAGGCGCCCACGCTGGCCGCGGCGCGGGCAGCACTGGCCGAACCCCTGCGCTTCGACCTCGTGCTCACCGACCTCCACCTGCCCGACGGCAGCGGGCTCGAGCTGCTGGCCGAGATCCGCAGCCGCGGCCTGCCGCTGGCGGTGGTGGCGCTGACCGGGCAAGGCGACGAAGACCTGGTGATGACGCTGCTGCGCGCCGGCGCCGACGACTACCTGGCCAAGTCCGAAACCTTCGCCGAACGTATACCGGCCACGGTGCGCGCCGCGCTGGCGGCGCACCACGACCACAGCGCGCGCCATGCCAGGCCGCTGCGCGTGCTGTACGGCGAACACAGTGCGCTCGATGTCGACCTGACGCGCCGCCACCTCGACGCCCATGCGCCGCACATCCGCATCGAATGGGCACCCGACGCCAGCGGGGTGCTGCAGCAACTGCCCGCCGGGGCCGGTGCGCCCGCGGGCTTCGACGTGCTGCTGATCGATTTCCGCCTCGCCGGCGACAGCGGCCTGGACGTGCTGAAGGCGGTGCGCCAGGAGCGCGCGCTGGACCTGCCGGTGGTGCTGGTCACCGGCCAGGGCAGCGAGGACGTGGCCGCACTGGCCATGCGGCTGGGCGCCACCGATTACCTGGTCAAGCGCCCCAACTATCTGCTGGCCCTGCCGTCGGTGCTGGAAAACGCCTTTCACCGCGTGCAGGCGGCGCGCGAGCAGGCGGCGCTGCGCGCGCTCAATGCATCGCTCGAACGCAAGGTGGCCGAGCGCACCGCCGAGCTCGAGGCCGCCAAGGACGCCGCCGAGGCCGCCAACCGCGCCAAGTCCGCCTTTCTGGCGCGCATGAGCCACGACCTGCGCACGCCGCTGAATGCGGTGCTGGGCTTCTCGCAGCTGCTGGCGCTGGACCCGGCGCTGGCCGGCGCCGGCCAGGCGCGGCGCCAGGTGCAGCTCATCCACGACGCCGGCCGCCACCTGCTGGAGATGATCGACGAGGTGCTCGACCTCGCCCGCATCGAATCCGGCGGCCTGCGGCTCAGCCTGGAGGCGGTGGACGCCTGCCAGCTGGTGCAGGAAGCGCAGCAGCTGGTGGGGCCGCTGGCGGCGCAGCAGCGGGTGGCGATCACGCAGCGGCCCACGCGCGGCTCCTGCCTGGTGCAGGCCGACCGCACGCGGCTGCGGCAGGTGCTGGTCAACCTGCTGACCAACGCCATCAAATACAACCATGCCGGCGGCGCCGTCGACCTGGCCGTGACGGGCGACGATGCCGGCGTGCAGGTGGCCGTGGCCGACAGTGGCCACGGCATGACGCCGCAGCAGCTGGCGGCGCTGTTCCAGCCCTTCAACCGCGTCGGCGCCGAGTCCAGCGGCATCGAGGGCACGGGTCTGGGGCTGGTGATCGCCAAGCAGCTGGTCGAGGCCATGCACGGCAGCCTGCAGGTGCGCAGCGAGCCGGGCGCGGGATCGACCTTCACGCTGTCGCTGCCGGCCGCCGTGCAGGCGCCGAAACCCCCGGCGCCAGCGCAGACGGCCAGCCTGCACACGCTGGCGGCGGCCGCGGGCGGGGCACCGCGCCGCGTGCTCTACGTGGAGGACAACCCGGTCAATGTCGAGCTGATGCGCGAATTGCTGCGGCTGCAGCCCGGCATCGAGCTGCGGGTGGCCGAGGACGGCCCGGCGGCGATCGCACTGGTCAGCGCCTGGCAACCGCAGCTGGTGCTGCTGGACCTGGACCTGCCGGGCATGAGCGGCCTGGAGCTGCTGCGCCGGCTGCGGGCCAACCCCGCGACCGCCGACTTTGCCTGCGTGGCGGTATCGGCCTTTGCGCTCGGCCCCGAGATCGAGCATGCGCTCGAACAGGGCTGCGCGGCCTACCTGACCAAACCCTTCGCGGCGGACGATCTGTTTGCGCTCATCGAGCGCCACGCGCGCTGAAGCGGCTGTGGCCTGAGCGGGCGGACGCGGTCAGACGGCCAGCGCCGGCTCGGGCCGCAGCGCCGGCAGCGGCGTCGGCGTGAGCAGGCGCCGGATGAGTTCGCGCACGCTGACGATGCGCTCGCCGAAGGGCAGCGCACCGGCGCCGCGGAAGAAGAGCCCCTTCTTGACGTCGCCGCGCAAGGCCGCGGCCAGTTGCGTGTCGATGCAGAACTGGCCCCAGCCCGGCAGGCCGTCACGCAGGCCGCATTGCGCCAGGCAGTCCCAGGCCAGGATGCAGCGCGGCTTCTTGTGCGCCTTCGCCTCCAGCCGCGGCAGCGCCTTCAGGTAATGCTGCAGCCAGGGCGTATTGACGGCGCGTGCCGGCAGCCCGGCCACGCTGACGAATTCGACCACGTCCTCGCGCCGGGCCTGCGCCAGCACGCGCTTGAATTCGGGGTGGGCGTCGCATTCCTCGGTCACCGCGAAGGGCGTGCCCAGCTGCACCGCGGCGGCACCCAGCGACTGCAGCCGCACGATCTCTTCGTGGCTGCGGATGCCCCCGGCAACGATCAGCGGCACCGAGCCCTCGAGCCCGGCGCCGCGCAGGAATTCCAGCGTCGCCGGGATCACGTTCTCGAAGTCGAAGCGCGGGTCGTTGACGTCGGCGACCTTGGCCGCGCCGAGGTGGCCGCCGGCCAGCCGCGGGTGTTCGATGACGATGGCATCGGGCACGCGGCCCTTGCGTTCCCACTTCTTGACCACCAGCGCCACGCCGCGCGCGTCCGACAGGATGGGGACCAGCGCCGCCTTGGGGTGGTCCTTGGCGAGGTCGGGCAGGTCCAGCGGCAGGCCGGCGCCCACCACCACGGCGTCGATGCCGCATTCGAGCGAGCGTGTCACCGCGGCGGCATAGTCGCTGACCGCGCGCATCACGTTCACCGCCAGCAGGCCGCGGCCCTGCGACAGCGTGCGGGCGGCGCGGATCTCGCGGCCCAGCGCCTCCAGGTTGGCGGCATTGATCGCCGCCTTGGCCGCTTCGCCCACACCCACGCGCTGGTGGGAGGTGGCCTCCATCAGGTCGGGGTGGTGGCGCCGCAGGTCGACCGAACTGATGGTGCCCACCGCATTCTCGGCGGCCACGCTGCCGGCCAGCCGGTGCGCCGAGATGCCGACCCCCATGCCGCCCTGGACGATGGGCAGCAGCCGACGGCCCGCCAGTTGCAGCAGGCGCAGCGGCATCGGGGGCAACGGGGGGGTGGGGTCGGCGTCGGTCATGGCAGGGCGCGCGCGGTCGAACGCCGGCGCAGCAAGTCAGGGCAGCCTGCGCAGACTAGGGGCCGGCGCGCATCGTGGTCTTGACGCGGCGCAAGTCGCGGCCGAACTTCTGGTCACGAGTCTGGCCCCAGGCCCGTCGCCGTCCGCCGTCCGCCGTCCGCCGTCCGCGCCGGATAATCGTCGCCCCGCAACCAGACGTCGCCGCCTTTCGATGACGCCGCCCGACGCCATCGCGCCCGCCCATGCCTGGTTTGCCGCCCGCGGCTGGCAGCCGCATGCGTTCCAGGCCGAGGTCTGGCAGGCCATGGCCGCGGGCGAGAGCGGCCTGCTGCACGCCACCACCGGCAGCGGCAAGACCTTCGCGGTGTGGATGGGTGCGCTGGCGCGGCAGCGCGCCGGGGCAGGCTTGCAGGTGCTGTGGCTGACGCCGATGCGCGCGCTGGCCGCCGATACCGCGCGCGCGCTGCAGCAGCCGCTGCCCGAGCTGGCGCCGCGCTGGAGCGTGGGCCTGCGCACCGGCGACACCGGCAGTGCCGAGCGTGCGCGCCAGGACCGCACGCTGCCGCCGGCGCTGGTGACCACGCCGGAATCGCTGACGCTGCTGCTCACGCGCGAGCGTGCCGCGGCCGAACTCGGCGGCGTGCACACGGTGATCGTCGACGAATGGCACGAGCTGCTGGGCAGCAAGCGCGGCGTGCAGGTGCAGCTGGCACTGGCGCGCCTGAAGCGCTGGCACCCGGGCCTGGTGGTGTGGGGCCTGTCGGCGACCCTCGGCAACCTGGCCGAGGCCATGCACACGCTGGTGGGCGACGACGCCGGCCCGGCGCCGGGCGCTGCCCGCCCGCGCGGCCGTCTGGTGCAGGGCCGGCTCGACAAGACGCTGCGCATCGACACCCTGATCCCGCCCGACCCCGGGCGCTTCAGCTGGGGTGGCCACCTGGGTGCGCAGATGCAGCAGCCGGTGGTCGATCAGATCGCGCGCAGCACGGGCACGACGCTGGTCTTCACCAACGTGCGCAGCCAGGCCGAGATCTGGTACCAGCTGCTGCTGCAGGCGCGCCCCGACTGGGCGGGCCTGGTGGCGCTGCACCACGGCAGCCTGGACAAGGGCGTGCGCGAATGGGTCGAGCTCGGCCTGAAGCAAGGGCGGCTGAAGGCGGTGGTGGCCACCAGCAGCCTGGACCTGGGCGTGGACTTCCTGCCGGTGGAGCGCGTGCTGCAGATCGGCAGCGCCAAGGGCGTGGCGCGGCTGCTGCAGCGCGCCGGCCGCAGCGGCCACGCGCCGGGGCGGCCGAGCCGCGTCACCCTGGTGCCGACGAATACGCTGGAGCTGGTGGAAGCCGCCGCCGCGCGCCGCGTGGCGCTCGCCGGGCAGGTGGAATCTCGCCACAGCCCGCAGCAGCCGCTGGACGTGCTGGTGCAGCACCTGGTCACGGTGGCGCTGGGCGGCGACATCGACGGCCCCGGCTTCGACGCCGATGCCTTGTTCGACGAGGTGCGGCGCGCGCCGGCCTATGCGGCGCTGCCGCGCGAGGCCTTCGACTGGGCGCTGCGCTTTTGCGAACGCGGCGGCGACAGCCTGACCGCCTACCCCGACTACCACCGCATCGCGCTGGTGGACGGCCGCTGGCGCGTGCCCGACCGCGCCATCGGCCGCCGCCACCGGCTGCAGATCGGCACCATCGTGTCCGACGCCGCGATGAAGGTGGCCTGGGTCTCGGGCGGCACGCTGGGCACCATCGAGGAGAGCTTCATCGCCCGGCTGAGCAAGGGCGACTGCTTCGTCTTCGGCGGCCGGCTGCTGGAATATGTGCGCACGCACGAGATGACGGCGCAGGTGCGCAAGGCGACCAAACCCAAGGGCGTGGTGCCGGCCTGGGCCGGCAGCAAGATGCCCTTGAGCAGCGAACTCGCCGATGCCATGCAGGCGGTGCTGGACCATGTGGCGGCCGGCGGTGCGGTGCCGCAGCTGCAGGGCGACCTGTCCGATCCGGAGCTGCAGGCCGCGCTGCCGATGCTGCAGGCGCAGGCGCGGCTGTCGCGCATCCCTGTGCGCCAGCGGCTGCTGGTCGAGCGCTATACCTCGCGCGAAGGGCAGCACCTCTTCCTCTACCCCTTTGCCGGCCGCAACGTGCACATCGGGCTGGCGCAGCTGCTGGCCTGGCGGCTGTCGCGCTCGCAGCCCAATACCTTCTCGCTCAGCGTCAACGACCTCGGGCTGGAGATCGTCGCCGCGCGGCCGCTGCCCTTCGACGACACGATCGCGCCGGCGCTGTTTGCGCCCGGTGACCTGCTGGCCGACGTGCTGGCCAGCCTCAACAGCGGCGAACTGGCGCAGCGGCGCTTTCGCGAGATCGCACGCGTGGCGGGGCTGGTCTTCGGCGGCTATCCGGGCGCGCCCAGGAGCCTGCGCCAGCTGCAGGCGTCGAGCTCGCTCTTCTACGAAGTCTTCAGGAAGTACGACGCCGGCAACCGCCTGCTGGCGCAGGCCGAATCCGAGGTGCTGGCGCAGGAGCTGGAGCTGCAGCGCCTGCGTGCCACGCTGCAGCGGCTGGCGGCGCTGCCGCTGGACCTGGTCGAACTGAAGGCGCCGAGCCCCTTCGCGCTGCCGCTGATGGTGGAGCGGCTGCGCGAGCAGCTCACGACCGAGAAGCTCGAGGACCGCCTGGCGCGGCTGCTGGCCGAGGCGGAAGCGGCGCTGGACGCGCCGCCGGCGGTGCCGCGCAAGCGGCGGCGCCGGACGGCGACCTGACGCCGGTCCCAAGCCAATGTGGCTTTGCCACTTTGCTCGACCCCCGCGGGGGGGCGGGGCGGGCTGGGCTTTGCCACTTTGCTCGACCCCCGCGGGGGGCGGGCTGGGCGCAGCCCGGCCCTGGGGGCGCTCAGAACGACTTCGTGGCCTGCATCGACAGGATCATCGTGTTGTTGTCGTAGTGGCCACGCAGGCGGCCGGCGGCGCTGCCGCCATTGGCATCGATCGAGGCGCTGCGCACCCACAGGTAGGCGGCGCCGACGTCGAAGCGCCAGTCCGCCGTCGGCCGGTATTGCGCACCGGCCGTCAGCCACACGCGGTCGGCGTCGGGCAGCCGCGCCGTGCGGTAGGCATCGCGCACCGGCGACTGGTCATAGGCCAGGCCGCCGCGCCACGTCCACGCGCCGCCGGGCCGGTGGTTGAAGCCGACCGCGAGCTTGTAGGTGTCCTTGAAATTCTCGGGCGTGCTCTGCAGCACGCTGCCGTCGTCGCGCGTGAAGGTCAGCGCCTGGATCGACGACCAGCCCGTCCACTGCAGATCGGCCATCAGGTCCCAGGCGCTGCTCACGGTGCCGAACCAGGACAGGTTGGCGATCGCCGGCAGCTTGACGTCGGAGCGCACCGCCGTGTCGCTGAGCGCGACCGCATTCACGCCGGCGGACAAGGCACCGACGGTCGGGCCGAGCGGCCCGGCGACGGCGACCGTGGGGTTGGTGAAGCGCGCCTGACCGCTGATGTGGTAGCGCATGGCCGAGCGGTACGACAAGCCCATGCGTTGCTGCGGCGACAGATCCCACAGCACGCCGGCGTTCCAGCCGTACGCGTTGTCGCTGCCCTTGATCACCGCCTGCGAGCTCAGGCCCGGCGTGGCGCCGGCGATGGCATTGAAGGTGGCCGAACCGGGAACGATGCCATTGGCCGCGGCCGCGGACAGCAGCGCGCCGGAATAGTTGACGTCGTTGGTGAACGTGGCCTCGATGCGCTGGGCATTGAGGCCGAAGCCGACCGCGATGCCGGCCGCCGGCTTCCACGACACCGCGGGGTTGAGGTTGAGCGTCTGGATGTCGGACTTGTCGCCCTGGTAGCGGCCGATCCAGCCTTCGTCGTAGTCGGTCACCAGGCCCCAGGGCACGGTGACGCCCAAGCCCACGGCCCAGCGGCTGTTGATCGGCATGGCCACATACAGGCTGGGCACCACGTTCAGGCCGCCGGCGTCGCCGCCGTTGCCGCCCAGGGCCTGCTGCGCCGCCGGGGTCGAGCCCTCGTCGCGGAATTTGATCGACGGCTTGATCAGGTGGATGGCGCCCACTGCCTGGCGCGACGACAGCCTGGACAGCGAGGCGGCGTTGGACCACATCGATGCTGCATCCTCGGCCGCCGCGGCGCCGCCGGCGGAGGCCGCACCCAGCCCGGAGGCCGAGGTTTCGTTGAGCTGGAAGCCGCCGGCGCGGGTCTGCGCCGCGCCGAGCAGCAGACAACTGCCGATGACGGCAAGGGCCACGGGGTGACGTTGGAAGCGATGGTTCATGGGGTTCTCCTGGTTGACATGTTAAAAAATCCTCATTAGCAGCCTAGATCGCAGTGACGCACCGTGACTTGATCTGGCGCAGGCGCACCCTGGCGAGCGGGCAGCCCGAGGCAGGGCCGTAGCATGGCGGTTGAGGTCTGCCGGTGCAGGCCGCCGGTCACGACCGCATGCCCATGGCCACCCTCGCCCCCCGCATCGCCCGCGCCCTGGCCGCCGTGCTGATCGGTCTGGCCGGCAGCCCGGAGCCGACGCGGGCGGCAGCGCCGGCACGGCCGTCGACCGGCATCGAAGGCACCGTCACCAGCGTCGTCGACGGCGACAGCCTCTGGCTCACCCCGGCGGGCGGCGGGCGGGCGATCGAGGTGCGGCTGGCCGGCATCGACGCGCCCGAAATCTGCCAGGACGGCGGCGCCGAGGCCAGGGCCTTTCTCGCCGGGCTGGCGCTGAAGAAGCCGGCACGGCTGCTGCCGGGCCGCAGCGGCACGGCGCGCGACGCCTACGGCCGCACGCTGGGCACGCTGATCGTCGAGGGTGTCGAGGTCAACCGGCGGCTGGTCGAGGAAGGCCAGGCCTGGAGCCTGCGCGTCAGGTGGGACCAGGGGCCGTATGTGGCGCAGGAGCGCATGGCGCGCGCGCTGAACCGCGGCGTGCACAAGGCCGGTTCGGCCGCCTTGCAGCCCCGGGACTTCCGGCAGCGCCATGGGCCCTGTACGGGGCCGGCGGCGGTCGCGCCGGCGCCGCAGGCCCCACCACGCCCGTCGGTGGCCACCGCGCCCGCCAGCCCCTACCGCTGCGACGGCCGCATCCACTGCAGCCAGGTGTCGTCCTGCGCCGAGGCGGCCTGGGTCCTGCAGCACTGCCCGGGCACCCGGATGGACGGCGACGGCGACGGCGTCCCCTGCGAGACGCAGTGGTGCGGCGCCGGCCGCCGTTGAAGGGGTTCGCCGTCAGCGGTGCAGCGGCAGCACGCGCTGCACCGCGGGCAGGGCTGCCACGCGCTGACGGTGATCGGCCACGCGCGCAAAGCGCGCGATGTCGACGCCGTCGGCGGCCAGCCAGCCGCTGAGCGTGAACAGGTAGGGGTCGGCGATGCTGAAGCGATCGCCCATCACCCAGGGGCCGCGCAGCACGCTCGATTCGATCCAGTCGAAGCATTCGCCCATGTTCTGCGGCACCTTGGCCTGCATCGCGGCCTGCGCGGCGGGGTCGTCGGCCCAGCGGTAGGCGCGCGGGCGGTGCGCATGCGCCACGTGCACGGTGCTGCAGAACCAGGCGTTGACCGCCTGCAGCTCGGCCAGCGCAAAGGGGTCGTCCAGCGGCGCCAGGCCGGCCTGCGGAAACTGCTGCGCCAGGTACAGCAGCAGCGCCGGCGTCTCGGTGAGCACGCCGCGTTCGGTGACGATGGCCGGCACCCGGCCCTTGGGGTTGACGGCCAGGAAGTCGGGCGAGCGCTGCTGGCCGGCCTTGAAGTCCAGGCGCAAGGCCTGGTAGTCGCAGCCGACCTGCTCGAGCACGATGTGCGTGGCCAGGGCGCAGGTCTGGGGGGCGTAGTAGAAGGTGAGCATGGGGGTCGGGTGGCAGGGGGGGATCAGCCGTGCAGGCGGATGCTGCGCCAGCCGCGTGCAGCGGCCAGCGCCCGCAGGGTTTCGTCGCCGTTGGTCACCACCGGCTCGTTCACCTGCTCGAGCAGCGCCAGGTCGTTCATCGAATCGCTGTAGAAGCAGCTGTCGACGGCTGCCAGCGCCAGGCCGCGCGCAGCCAGCCAGTCGTGCAGCCGCGTCACCTTGCCGGCGCGCATGTTCGGCACACCCGCGGCCCGGCCACTGAAGCGGCCGTCGGCGCCGACTTCGCATTCGGTGGCGATCAGGTGCCGGAAGCCCAGCGCGGCGGCCGTCAGCTCGGACAGGTAGCGGTTGGTGGCGGTGCTCAGCAGCAGCAGATCGCCACGCGTGCGATGGTGGTTGATCAAGGCCGCGGTGCCGGCAAAGATGCAAGGCCGCACGCGCTCGCGCCAGAAGCGCTGGCGCAGCGGCTGCCAGTCGGCGGCGCTGCGCCCGGCCAGGGTGCCGATGTAGAAGTCGCAGAAGGCCTGCACGTCGACGCTGCCGGCGCGGTAGGCCTGCTCCATCTCGCGGTTGCGCGCCGCGAAGCCGGCGCGCTCGAGCAGGCCCTCGTCCATCAGGAACTCGCACCACAGCTGGTCGCTGTCGCCGTCGATCAGCGTGTGGTCGAGGTCGAAGATGGCCAGCCGGGTCATCGGGTTCAGCCGGGGCTGCGCAGGTGCCAGGCCTTGGGCCGCGTGAAGGTCTGGATGCCGTGGCGGCCAAGCGTCAGGCCGACGCCGGAATCGCCCTGGCCCGACCAGGGCAGGCGCGGGCTGACGCGGTCGCAGCAGTTCCAGTACACGCTGCCGGCATTGACCAGCGCCAGCAGCTCGCGCGCCTTGGCTTCGTCCTTCGTATAGACGCCGGCGGTCAGGCCGTAGCGGGTGTCGTTCATCAGGCGCACGGCCTCGGCGTCGGAGCCCACCTTCTGGATGCCGACGATGGGGCCGAAGCTCTCCTCGCGCATCACCTCCATGCCGTGGTCGACATTCGTCAGCACCGTGGGCTCGAACCAGTGGCCGGGGCCGGGCAGCACGTGGCCGCCGATGGCGAGCGTCGCGCCCTTGGCCAGCGCGTCGGCCACCTGCGCCTGCAGCACCTGCAGCTGCGGCGCGCGCGTGATGGCGCCGATGTAGCTGTCGGCTTCCAGCGGGTCGCCCCGCTGCATGCCGCGCACGGTGGCCACGAAGTGGTCGACGAAGGCGTCGTGCACCGCCTCGTGCACGTAGATGCGCTCCACCGAGCAGCAGCCCTGGCCGGTGTTGTACATCGCGCCGTCGGCCAGCGATTCGGCTGCGGCCTTGACGTCGACGTCGGCGCGCACATACATCGGGTCCTTGCCGCCGAGCTCGAGCTGCAGCTTGACCATGCGCTGCGCCACCGCGGCGGCGATCTTCACGCCGGTGGCGTGGCTGCCGGTGAAGAAGGCGCCGTCGATGCGCTGCGCCAGTGCCGCCGCGCCGACCTCGCCGGTACCCACCAGGCATTGCATCACGTCGGCAGGCACGCCGGCGGCGTGCAGCAGCCGCGTGATGTGCAGGCCGGTCAGCGTGGCGTATTCGCTGGGCTTGTAGAGCACGGCATTGCCGGTCAGCAGCGCCGGCACGATGACGTTGCAGCCGACGAAGTAGGGGTAGTTCCAGGCCGAGATGTTGAGCACCACGCCCAGCGGGATGTGGCCGATCTGCTCGTGCATGCCGCCGCCGTCGAACACATGCTCGTCGCGGATCGCGCCCTCGGCCTGCTCCATGAAGAAGTCGATGCGCGGCAGCAGGCCGTTGACCTCGTTGCGCGACAGCGTGATCGGCTTGCCGGTCTCCTCGGTCAGCGTGCGCGCCAGGGTGTCGATCTGCGCCAGCAGCGCGGCACGGAAGCGCTGCATGACGGCGACCTTCCCGGCCATCGGCACGGCGGCCCAGGCCGGTTGCGCGGCGCGCGCCGCGGCGGCCTTGGCGGCCACCGAGGCGGCGTCGTCGGCCGGCAGCGTGGTGATCAGCGCGCCGGTGGCGGGGTTGAGGATGTCGAGGCTGGCCATGGTCATGTCGTCAAGTGCTCATCCGCGCAGCGCGCGGGCGGTTTGCAGGAAGTCGTTGAGCAGCGGCGTGTCGTCGAAGATCGCCGGATCGGCCGCGCTGTGGTGAAACTCGGGGTGCCACTGCACGCCGGCCACGAAGCTCGGGCCGCGCCAGCGCACCGCCTCGATCATGCCGTCCTCGGGGCAGCGCGCCTCGACGTCGAATTCGGGCGACAGGTCCTTGATGGCCTGGTGGTGGATGCTGTTGATGGTGGCGCGCGCAAGGCCCGGGTAGAGCTGCGCGAGCCGGCTGCCGGGCACGATCTCCACCATGTGCAGGTTGCGCTCGTAGTGGCCGCGGTTGACGTGCATCTGCGCGCCCGGCCGCTGCGTGGGGATGTCCTGCAGCAGCGTGCCGCCGAAGGCCACGTTGAGCAGCTGGTGCCCGCGGCAGATGCCGAAGACCGGCTTGCCGGCATCGACGAAGGCGCGCACGAGCTCGATCTCGTAGCGGTCGCGCACGGCGTCGCCGGCCCAGTCGGGGTGCAGCGGCTGTTCACCGTAGCTCTGCGGCGCCACGTCGTTGCCGCCCTGCAGCACCAGGCCGTCCAGCGATTCGGCGTACTGCTTGAGGTTGAAGTCCTCGCGCACCGTCAGGCTCTGCGAGTCGACGGCCGGGATCATCACCGCCAGCGCGCCGCCGCGCAGCAGCCAGTGCGCGACCGACTGCTCCAGGTAGTGCAGCGTCTTGGTCCAGACGCCGCCGAGGTCCAGCACCGGGCCCGCCGGGTAGTAGATGCGGGCCGAGACGCCGATCAGCAGGTGGGGCTTGCGAAAGGGCATGGTCTTCTCGCCGTCGTCACGTCAAGGTCTTCACATCGCCTGGCGGAACAGGCGCTCGTAGTCGGCCGCGGTGGCCGGCCGCGGGTTGGTGCTGCTGGTGAAGTCGCGGTCGGCCAGCGGCACCAGCTTCGGGATCATCGCTTCGGTGACGCCATGCGCGGCCAGGCCGCCGCTGATGCCGACCTCGCGCTTGAGGTGCTCGAGCCAGGTGACGAAGGCATAGCCGCCGCCCGCTACGCCGGCCACATGCGCCATCTCGTCGAACTTGTGCGGCACGGCTTCCAGGTTCCAGGCCATCACGGTGTCGATCATCAGCGCATTGGCCAGGCCGTGGTGAAGGTCGGCCACCGCGCCCAGCGCATGCGCGCAGGCGTGCACCGAGCCCAGGTCCTTCTGGAAGGCGATGGCACCCATCAGGCTGCTCATCATCATGTCGCTGCGCGCCTGCAGGTTGCCGGGCTCGCGCACCGCGGTGACCAGCGCGCGCGCGCCGATGCGCAGGCCTTCGAGCGCGATGCCGTCGCACAGCGGGTGGTAGGCCGGCGACAGCCAGCTCTCGATGTTGTGCGTCAGCGCGTCCATGCCGGTGGCGGCGGTGATCGCCGGCGGCAGCGCCAGTGTCAGCTCGGGGTCGGCAAAGACCATCTTCGCCAGGATCTTCGGGCTGAAGACGGTGCGCTTGACGTGGCTGTCGTTCTCGCTGACCACGGCGCTGCGGCCCACCTCGGAGCCGGTTCCGCTGGTGGTGGGCAGGGCGACGAAGTACGGCAGGGTGTCGCCGATGGGCCGCACCTGCGGGTGGTCCCACACGTATTCGAGGATGTCGCCCGGGTGCGTGGCCGCCAGCCCCACGACCTTGGCGACGTCGAGCGCGGCGCCGCCGCCGAAGCCGATCACGCAGTCGGCCGCATGCGCGCGGTAGGCGTCGGCGCCGGCCATCACCTGCGCGCAGGTGGGGTTGCCGAAGACGCCGTCGAAGACCGCCACGGCCAGCCCGCCCAGGTGGCTGCGGAACTCGGCCAGCACCGGCAGCCGGGCCAGCGCGCGGTCGGTGACGATCAGCGGGCGCTTGCACCCCTGCGCCAGCAGGTGCTCGGCGACGAGCGTGCGGGCGCCGGCGCCGAAGGCGATGGCGGTGGGGAAGGCAAAGCGGGTGATGGTCATGGCGTTCAACGGGTCAGTGGGTGCTGTCGAGCAGGGTCACGCCTTCAAGCCGGGCGGCGCGGCGGTCGAAGGTCACCGTGTGGGTGCAGCCCTGGGCGCGGTCCAGTGCGGCGATCAGGGCATCTGCAAAGTCGACGGCCGCGTGCCGGTAGGCATCGAGCGCCGCCCAGACCGCAGGACGGGACTGGACGGCAAAGCGCTCGTCGGCCAGCAAGTGGGTCACGATGTCGATCACGGTGTCCTTGGCGGCGTCGAAGCGTGTGCGCAGCACCCAGGCCAGTTCGGCCAGCGCCACCAGCGAGACATGGCCCTGGGCCTGTGGGCTGAGTGAGCGCTCGATCAAGCGCACCGCGATCGCCGACTGCTTCGGGTCGTCCTGCGCGAAGTAGCGCACCAGGACATTGGTGTCGATGCCGATCACCTGGGCTTCGCCGTCTGGGTTCGCGACCTGCGAAGCGGCCGGTCTTCGGGGTGGCTGCCCATCTCGGCGATGGCGACATTCATCTCGTCGATCGACAAGGGCTTGCGGCGGTTTCCCTTCAGCACACCGCGCAGCGAGGTGATGTCCCCCTTGACCACCACCAGCCGGAAGCCCTGCCACGCCGGCACGAACTGGATCTTGTCACCTGGACCCACGCCCAGGGCCTCGCGCACGGCCTTGGGCACCGTGATCTGGCTCTTGCTGGTCAATGTGGCTTCTTCCACGATCCTCTCCGAGTAAGGCGAAAGCGGAGTTTGCCTTACGAATGCGTGGCCATCAAATGATCTCGAAATAGCGCTTCATCTCCCAGTCGGTCACCGCGTCCTGCCACTGGCGGTGCTCCCATTCGCGGGTGGCGGCGAAGTGGTCGACGAAGGTGTCGCCCAGCCAGTCGCGCGCGATGCTGCTGGCCTTGAAGTTCTGCACGCTGCGGATCAGCGAGCGTGGCGCGCGCGGAATGTGCTCGGCGCCCTGGTTGGTGCCGGTGATGGGCGGCGCGGTCAGCTTCAGACCCTGCTCGACGCCATGCAGGCCGGCGGCGATGACGGCGGCCATCGCCAGGTAGGGGTTGACGTCGGCCCCGGGGCAGCGGGTTTCCAGCCGCGTGCTCTTGGGCGCGCCGGCGATGACGCGGAAGCTGGCCGTGCGGTTGTCGATGCCCCAGGTCGGCTTGACCGGCGCCCAGAAGCCGTCCACCAGGCGCTTGTAGCTGTTGATCGTCGGCCAGAACATCGGCGCAAATTCCATCAGGCAGGCGACCTGGCCGGCGAGGTAGCTCTCGAAGAGCTTGCTCATCGAGCGGCTGGCCTTGGCGTCGAAGAAGAGGTTCTTGCGGCCGTCCGACAGGCTCTGGTGGATGTGGCCGCTGCAGCCCGGCAGCGCAGCGTTCCACTTGGCCATGAAGCTGGGCATGACGCCGTAGCGCTTGCCGATCTCCTTCGCGCCGGTCTTGAAGAGGATGGCGCGGTCGGCGGCCTCCAGCGCTTCGCTGAAGGTGATGGCGACTTCGTAGACGCCGGGGCCGGTTTCGGTGTGCAGGCCTTCGATGGGCACGCCAAAGGCCGCCATGTCGTCCATCAGCGCATTGAAGAAGCCGCGCTGGTCGGCCATGCGCAGCAGCGAATAGCCGAACATGCCCGGCGTGATGGGCTCCGGACCCACGCCGCGCTTGGCGGCCCAGCTCTGCGGCGTCTCTGCAAAGTTGAACCACTCGAATTCCATGCCGGCCATGGGTGCGAAGCCCAGCTTCCCGGCGCGCTTCAGCACGCGCTTGAGGGTCTGGCGCGGGCACACGGCAAACGGCGAGCCGTCGGCATCGACGAATTCGCCGAGGAAGAAGGGCACGCCGCCGTCCCAGGGCACGTGGCGCGCGGTGTCGAGGTCGATGCGCGCCAGCGCGTCCGGGAAGCCGTGGTGCCAGCCGGTGACCTGGGTGTTGTCGTAGCAGGCATCGTGGCTGTCCCAGCCGAAGACGACGTCGCAGAAGCCGAAGCCGCTGTCCGCCGCCGCGAAGAATTTGTCGCGGTGCAGGTATTTGCCGCGCAGGATGCCGTCGATGTCGCTCACCGCGACCTTGACCTTGCCGTGGCCCTGCTTGCGGACGGCGGCAAGCGCGGGGTGCTCCTTCTGCGTGGCCATGGTCGGGTGCTCCTCGGGTTGGAAGGTGGTGGTGGTCAGGGGCAGCCGGTCTGCACGGCATCGAAGCCCGCTCGCGCGATGTTCTCACCGATGCGCTCGATGCCCGGCGCCTGGTCGACGATCCAGCCGCGCGCCGCCTGCAGGTCGGCCATGGCGTCGCGCAGCGTGCGCACGGCGCGCGCCTGGTCGCCGCGGCCGGCCTTGCACTCCAGTGCCACGCGCTCGTGGCCGCGGTCGAGCACGAGGTCGACCTCGGCGCCGGCGGCCGTGCGCCAGAAGCCGGCCTGCGTGGTCGGGTGGGCCAGGCGTTCGCGGCGCAGCACGTCCTCGATGACAAAACCCTCCCAGCTGGCGCCACGGACGGGGTGGTCATGCAGCGCCTCGGTGCTGCCGATGCCCAGCAGGTGGTGCAGCAGGCCGCTGTCGCGGAGATAGACCTTGGGCGACTTGGTCAGCCGCTTGCCCACGTTGCGGAAATACGGCGGCAGGCGACGCACGAGGTGGATGCCCTCCAGCACATCGAGGTGCCGCAGCAACGCATGGTGCGAGACGCCGAGCGACGACCCCAGCGCCGACGCATTGAGCAGCCCCCCTTGCTGGTGCGCCAGCATCGTGAGCAGCCGCCGCATGAAGATCGGGTCGGCCCGCACGCCGTATTGCGGCAGATCCCGCTCGAGCACCAGCCGCAGGTAGGACGCCCACCAGCGCTGCGCATCGCCCTGCAGGGCATCGGGGAAGCCGCCCTTGAGCCACAGGTCCTGCCAGGCCCTGGGCGCCGGGCCAGTGGCCGCCTCGGCGGCGGTCAGCGGGTCGAGCTCGAGCACGGCGGCGCGGCCGGCCAGCGATTCGGACACGCCGCGCACCAGCGCGGGCTGCGCCGAGCCGAGGACGACGAAGCGGCCCATGCGGCCGCGCGTGGCGTCCACCGCACCGCGCAGCGCCGAGAAGACGGCCGGCACCGCCTGCGCTTCGTCGAGCACGAGCCCGCCGTCGGGCGCGGCGTCGAGCTCGAAGCGCGGGTCGGCGCGGAAGCGCTCGGCGGTGCGCGGATCCTCGAGATCCACGTGGCGGTGCGCGGGGAATGCCGTGCGCGCCGCCGTGGTCTTGCCGACCTGGCGCGCGCCGAGCACGACGACGACCGGAAACGCGGCCGCCGCACTGCGCAGCGGCTCGATCAGGGTGCGGTCGAACATGCCTTGCAGTTTGGACGTGTGAAGTCCAAAATGCAAGGCAAATCAGGCACCGACGTGCGGTTCCCCACCCGGGATGCCCATCTCGCGCAGCGTATCGGCCACCGCCTCCACCGCCTGCCGCATCTCGTGGCGGCCTAGTGAGCCGATGCAGCCGACGCGGAAGGTCTCCACCTGCGTCAGCTTGCCCGGGTAGAGCATGAAGCCGCGCGCCTTGGCGCCTTCGTAGAAGGTCTTGAAGTCGTAGGCGGGGTGCGCCGGCGCGTGGAAGGTGACGATGACGGGCGCCTGCACCTCGGGCCGCAGGAAGGGCTTGAAGCCGATGGCGGCCATGCCGTCGATCAGCACCCGGCAGTTGTCGGCATACCGCGCCAGCCGTGCCGGCTGGCCGCCTTCCTCGACAAACTGCGTGATGGCCTCCGACAAGGCCGCCACCACGTGCGTGGGCGGCGTGAAGCGCCACTGCCCGGTCTTGCCCATGTAGACATGCTGATCGTGCAGGTCCATCGCCAGGCTCTGGCTGTTGCCGGCGCAGCCGTCGAGGATGGCCCGGCGGATGAAGACGAAGCCCATGCCGGGCACGCCCTCCAGGCATTTGCCGCTGGCGGCGATCAGCGCGTCGAAGCGCGTGCTGCGCGCATCGATGGGCAGCGCGCCGAAGCTGCTCATGGCGTCGACGATCAGGCCCTTGCCGTGCTTCTCGCAGACGGTGGCCACCTCGGCCAGCGGGTTCTCGACGCCGGTGCCGGTCTCGCAGTGGATCAGGATCACGTGCGTGATGCTGCCCACCGCCTTGAGCCGGGCGTCGAGTGCGGCGGCCGACACCGGCTCTTCCTCGCCGAAGGCCATCACGCTGGCGCGGCGGCCCATCATCTCGGTCAGCCTGGCGGCGCGCTTGCAGTAGGCGCCGTTGTCCAGCACCAGCACATGACCGTCGCGCGGCACCACGGTGGCCACCGCGGCCTCCACGCTGAAGGTGCCGCTGCCCTGCAGCGGCACGACCACGTGCGTCTCGTGGCCGTGCACGATGTCCAGCAGCCGGTGCCGCACGCTGGCGGTGAGGGCGTTGAAATCGGCGTCCCAGCTGCCCCAGTCCTTGAGCATCGCCAGCTTGGTGCGCAACGTGGTCGTGAGCGGGCCGGGGGTGAGGAGGATGCGGTCGCGGTCCATGGTGGTTCAGCGTCTCCGTGATGTCTTGCATGCCGGCAGTCGCGCGGCAAAGGGCTGCCCGGCCTGCCGCCGGCGCTTCGATGGGACGGCCGGCTGCGCCGGCTCCCCTGCGGTGCTCGGTCCCGTGGACCCGTCCCGAAACTCACTTCGCTCGCTGCGCTCGCTCCGTTCAGACAGTCGGGACGAAGTCAGATCACGTGGCGCGCTGCGCGCGCGGTCCACGGGCCCTGTGCTCCTCGGCATCCCATAGGCGCGCCGGCGGCAGACCGGGCAGCCCTCTGCAGATGCGGCAGAGGCGTGCAACCCGGCAGGGCGCCACCATGGTGGCCTCGCGGTGGGGAGTATCGGCTGGGGGCTCATACGGGAATCGCAGGGGAGCCGGCGCGCAGCGCCGGCCGCTCCCGCATGAGCCCCCAGCCGATACTCCCCGCCGCGAAGCGCAGGCACTGGCATGCGGATTGACTTCACGCCTTCCACGCCTGCGTCCTCTTCTCGATCCACAGCGCCAGCAGCCAGAACACGAAGGTGGCCACCGCCGACGCCACCAGGATCATGATCGCGCAGGCCGCGGCGGCGCCGATCTCTCCGGCCTCGTCGAGGTTGAGGATGGCGATCGAGGCCACCTTGGTCTCGGGCGAATAGAGGAAGACCACCGCCGAGATCGTCGTCATCGCATTGACGAAGAAGTAGCGCGCGATGTCCACCAGCGTCGGTGTGCAGATGGGCAGCGTGACGCGCCAGAAGGTCTTGTAGAACGGCACCTTGAGGCTGGCGCTGACGGCCTCGAATTCGGCGTCGAGCGACTTCAGTGCCGTCACCGCCGTCAGGTGGCCGGTGGTGTAGAAGTGGACGATGCTGCACAGGGTGAGCAGCGTCATCGTGTGGTACAGGCCGTTCAAGGGGTTGGACGGCTCGTTGAAGAAGAAGATGTAGCCCAGGCCCAGCACCAGCCCGGGCACGGCCATCGGCAGCAGGGCCAGCATGCGCACCGCACTGCCCAGCGGCCCCGGCACGCGCGTCTTCTCCAGCAGGTAGGCGCCGACGAAGACCAGCGCGGTGCCGAAGACCGCGGTGCCGGCGGCCATGCGCAGGCTGTTGACGAAGCCCTCGCCGACCTCGGCGTCGAACAGGCCCATCGTGTAGTGGCGCAGGCTGGGCGTCAGGTTGTAGGGCCAGAAGCTGGCGAAGGACGCGAACACCGCCATGCCCAGCATCGCCAGCATCAGCGCGGCGATCAGCACGCAGTAGGCCGCCAGCAAGCCGTCGCGCCAGGGCGAGCGGCGCGGCCGGTAGGGCACGGCGCGGGCGGTGAGCATCGCCGTCTGCCTGCGCGCCACGAAGTGGTCGACCGCGAACGTCAGCACCGCCGGTGCCAGCAGCAGCAGTGCCACCACCGCGCCGCGCTGGAAGTCCTGCTGGCCGATCACCAGCTTGAAGACATCGGTGGCCAGCACGTTGAAGCTGCCGCCGATCACCTTGGGGATGCCGAAGTCGGTGATGACGAGCGTGAAGACCACCAGGCTGGCGCTGATGAGGCCGTATCTGGCGCCGGGCAGCGTGATGGTCCAGAAGGCGCGCAGCCGGCTCGTGCCGAGCGCGTCGGCCGCCTCGTACAGGCGGCCGTCGGCGGCGGTGAGCGCCGTCACCAGGATCATCAGCGCATGCGGAAAGACCGCAAACCACTCGGCCATCACGATGCCCGGCGCGCCGTAGATCTGCTCGATGCCCAGCGCCGTCAGCCAGGCTTTCAGCACACCCTGGTTGCCGAACCAGTAGATCAGCGAGATCGCCGACAACAGGCTGGGCGCCAGCAGCGGGATCAGCGTGATGCCGCGAAACAGCGGCTTCAGGCGCATGCGGCTGCGCGTCAGCGCGTAGGCTGCCATGAAGGCCGTGGGCACCGCCAGCAGCGTCACCAGGGCCGACACCCAGACGCTGTTCCACAGCGACTCCAGCAGCGCCGGCGTCTGCGCATAGGCGACAAAGTTGCGCAGCCAGACGAAGCGGCCCTGGTTGTCCTGCAGCGCCTGCAGCCCGATGGCCAGCAGCGGCAGCGCCAGGAAGGCCACCAGCAGCAGCGCGACCAGCGTGATGGCGAGGGCGGCGACACGGTCGCCGGCGGTGGCGCGCAGTCTTGCCGGGCCGGGGCCGGCGGCAGCGATGGCGGCGGTAGGCATCGCGGGCCTATGCGAACAGCCGCATGCGCTCGGGCAGCAGCCGCAGCGGCAGCTGCCCGCCGACCTCCAGCGCATGCTCGGCCAGGAAGTTGAGCGACAGGTAGACGGTGAGCTTGTGCTCGCCGAGCGCAGGGCTCGCCACGCGCACCAGGCAGTACGAACCCAGGAACTCGACCTTGTCGATGGTGGCGGTGAAGACGTTGTCGTCACCCGCCGAGATCGGCCGCGCCAGCACGTCCTCGGGCCGCAGGTAGAGCTTGACCGCCGCACCGGGGGGCGCGTCGTGCGCACAGGTGAACGAGGTCGCTCCGATGCGCACGCGGCCCGCCGCCTCGGCGGTGGCCGGCACCACGTTGATGCGGCCGACGAAGTCGGCCACGAAGGGCGACGCCGGCTCGCGGTAGACCTGCATCGGCGAGCCCACCTGCTCGATGCGGCCGTGGTTCATCACCACGATGCGGTCGGCCACCGACAGCGCCTCTTCCTGGTCGTGCGTGACCATGATGGTCGTCACGCCCAGCTTGCGCTGCAGGCTGCGGATCTCGCCGCGCAGGTGCACGCGCACGATGGCGTCCAGCGCCGACAGCGGCTCGTCCAGCAGCAGCAGCGCCGGCGACGTGGCCAGCGCGCGGGCCAGCGCGATGCGCTGCTGCTGGCCGCCCGAGAGCTGCGCGGGGTATTTGTCCTCGCTGCCCGGCAGGCCCACCAGCTTGACCAGCTCGGTCACCCGCGCGCGCGCTTCGGCGCGCGGCATCTTGCGGTTGACCAGGCCGTAGGCCACGTTGTCGGCCACCGTCAGGTTGGGGAAGAGGGCGTACGACTGGAAGACGATGCCGTAGTCGCGCTGCGCCGGCGGCAGCAGCGAGACGTCGCGCCCGCCCTGCGCGATGCGGCCGGCGCTCTGCACCTCCAGCCCGGCGATGATGCGCAGCAGCGTTGTCTTGCCGCAGCCCGACGGGCCGAGAAAGCAGACGAACTCGCCGCGGTCGACATCGAGGTCGACGTTCTCGAGCGCCGTGAAGCTGCCGAAGGTCTTGCGGACGCCGCGGAGCTCGAGGAACGTCGTCACAGCCCGGTCAGCGCTTTTCCGACTTGGCGTTGTAGCGCCGGGTCCATTCGGCCAGGATGCGCTCGCGGTTCTCGGCCGCCCAGGCAAAGTCCATCTTCACCAGCCGCGCCTCGTAGTCCTTGGGCACGTTGGCCAGCGGTGCCGCCACGCCGGGCTGCGCGGTGATGGCGAAATTCTTGCCGTACAGCAGCATGGCGTCCTTGCTGCTGGCCCAGTCGGCGAGCTTCTTCGCCGCATCGAGCTTCTTCGTGCCCTTGTGGATGGCGAAGGCCTCCAGGTCCCAGCCCAGGCCCTCCTTCGGGAAGACGAGGTCGATCGGCGCGCCCTTGGCCTTGTTGGCATTGGCGCGGTATTCGAAGCTGATGCCGACCACGAACTCGCCGCTGGCGGCCATGTTGCAGGGCTTGGAGCCGCTGTGCGTGTACTGCGCGATGTTCTCGTGCAGCGCGTCCATGTACTTCCAGCCGCCGCCCTTGCCGTTGTCGTCGCCGAACAGCGTCAGCCAGGCGGTGACGTCGAAGAAGCCGGTGCCGCTGCTGGCCGGGTTGGGCATCACGACCTGGCCCTTGTAGACGGGCTTGGTCAGGTCCTTCCAGGTCTCGGGCTTGGGGATGTTGCGCTTGCCCGCCTCGATGGTGTTGAAGCACACCGTGGCGCCCCAGACGTCCATGCCGAACCAGGCGGGCGGGTTCTTCTTGTCCCGGTACTGGCTCATGATGGCGTCGAGGTTGATCGGGCGGTAGGGCTCGAGCATGCCCTGCTTGTCCAGCAGCGCCAGGCTCGAGGCCGCCACGCCCATCACCACGTCGGCCTGCGGGTTGGCCTTCTCGGCCAGCAGCTTGGCGGTGATGACGCCGGTGCTGTCGCGCACCCATTTCAGGTCGATATCGGGGTGGACCTTGTTGAAACCCTCCTGATAGGCCTTGAGCTGGTCGGTCTCGAGCGCGGTATAGACCAGCAGCTGGGTCTTCTGGGCGGCGGCGCCACCGGCAGCCAGTGCCAGGGCCAGGCTGGCGACGAGGGTGGAAAGACGGGGCAACGGCATGACGGCTCCTTGGGTCAAAGCGCAGGACAAAAACCAGCTAGCGTGCGATGGGCCCGTGACACCTTCGTGACCGCATCGCAACGGGTCGATGCACGGCGACGGCGCGGCAGGATCGCGGCATCTTGCAAGCCGCCCGCGCCGGTGTCAACGGTATCTGGTCGATTGTTGACAATCTGCAGCGGCGCGGCTCCAATGCGTGCATGAAAACCCTGAGCGTTGCGGCTGCCGCCGTCGACGCACCGCATCCGACGATCGCCCTGTTGCAGAGCAGCACGCTGACCAGCGTGGTCCAGGGCGAGCTCGAACGCATGATCCTGTCGGGCGAACTGGCCCCGGGTGCCAAGCTCACCGAGATGGCGCTGGCCACCCGCCTGGGCGTGTCGCGCGGGCCGCTGCGCGAGGCCTTTCGCATGCTCGAGGAAGCCGGCCTCGTGCGCACCGAGAAGAACCGCGGCGTCTTCGTGCGCGACATCCCGATCGACGAGGCGGTCGAGATCTTCGACCTGCGTGCCGCGATGGACGAACTGGTGGGCCGCCAGCTGGCCGTATGCATCACGCCGGCGCAGCTGAAGGAGGTGCGTGCGCTGGTCGACGCGATGGAGCGCGCGGTCAAGGCCGGCGACACGCGCGGCTATCACCTGCTGAACCTGCAGTTTCACGACCGGCTGGTGGAGATGGCCGGCAATCGCAAGCTCTGTGCGATCTATCGCAAGCTGATCAAGGAGCTGAGCCTGTTCCGCCGACTCAACCTCGCCGACGGCGTGCTGCTGCCCATCAGCGCCGGCGAGCACCGCCACATCGTCAAGGCCATCGCCTCGGGCGACCCCGAGGCCGCCGGCCGCGCGATGTTCGACCACGTGATGGAGAGCAAGGAACGCACCTTGCACAACCACCTGAAACGCCAGCCCGCCGAAACCGGAGCCTGAACCCATGCTGACCGTCAACCAGCGCACCTATGCCCTGCCGAAGCAACCCACCGTGGTGGTGTGCGTCGACGGCTGCGAGCCCGAATACATCGCGCAGGGCGTGGCCGCCGGCGTCATGCCCTGGATGCAGCGCACGCTGGACGCCGGCACCGCGCTGGTGGCCGACTGCGTGGTGCCCAGCTTCACCAACCCCAACAACCTGAGCATCGTCACCGGCGCACCGCCCAGCGTGCACGGCATCTGCGGCAACTACCTCTACGACACCGCCTCGGGCACCGAGGTGATGATGAACGACCCCCAATGGCTGCGCGCGCCCACGCTGCTGGCGGCGCTGGCCGATGCCGGCAAGGCCTGCGCCGTGGTCACCGCCAAGGACAAGCTGCGCCGCCTGCTGGGGCATGGCATGAAGTTCGGATCCGGCTCTGCCGGTCCGAACAGCTCCCCTCGGGGGACGGACCGCGCTCGCGCGGGCCAAGGGGCGGGCCATTGCATCTGTTTTTCGTCGGAGAAGGCCGACCAGGCGACGCTGGCCGACAACGGCATCACCGACCTGCTGCCGCTGGTGGGCATGCCGGTGCCCGATGTCTACAGCGCCGGGCTGTCGGAATTCGTCTTCCGCGCCGGCGTGGCGCTGATGAAGACACGCCGCCCGGACGTGATGTACCTCAGCACCACCGACTACATCCAGCACAAGCATGCGCCGGGCACGCCGGGCGCCAATGCCTTCTACGCCATGATGGACCGCCACCTGGGCGAGCTGGACGCGCTGGGCTGCGTGATCGCGCTCACCGCCGACCATGGCATGAATGCCAAGACCGGCATGGACGCGCGGCCCGACGTCGTCTACCTGCAGGACCTGTTCGACGGCTGGACCGGCCCTGCTGCGGCGCGGGTGATCCTGCCGATCACCGATCCCTACGTGGTGCACCACGGCGCGCTCGGCTCGTTCGCCACCGTCTACCTGCCCGCCGGGGCCGACGCCGAGGCGCTGGCCGGCCGCTTGCGTGCGCTGCGCGGCATCGAAGGCGTGTGGACGCGCCAGGCCGCGGCCGATCGCTTCGAGCTGCCGGCCGACCGCATCGGCGACCTGGTGGTGGTGTCGGAGCGCTTCACCGTCATCGGCACCAGCGCGGCGCGGCACGACCTGTCGGCGCTGGAGGTGCCGCTGCGATCGCACGGCGGCATCAGCGAGCAGCGCGTGCCGCTGATCCTCAACCGCCGCATCGAAGGGCTGGATGCCAACCGCCGCTGGCGCAATTTCGACGCCTTCGACCTGGCGCTCAACCGCGCCCAATGAGGAACCGCCCATGCTGATCGAGTCCCTGCGCATCGCCGGCGAGAAGGTCGGCGCCGACCGCGGTGGCGACCGCGTCATCACCGTGCGCAACCCCTTCACGCGCGACGTGGTGGGCACCGTGCCCAAGGCCACGCTGGGCGAGGTGGCCCGCGCCTTCGAGATCGGCCAGGCCTACAAGGCGCGGCTGTCGCGCTTCGAGCGCGCCAACATCCTCAACAAGGCCGCGGCCCTGGTGCGCGGGCGCAGCGCCGAGGTCGCCGCATTGATCACCGCCGAGTCGGGCCTGTGCCTGAAGGACAGCCTGTACGAGGCCGGCCGCGTGGCCGATGTGCTGATGTTCGGCGCCAGCGAATGCCTGAAGGACGACGCCCAGGTCTTCAGCTGCGACATCACGCCGCATGGCCGCAGGCGCCGCGTCTATACGCAGCGTGACCCGCTGCTGGGCGTGATCAGCGCCATCACGCCCTTCAACCACCCGATGAACCAGGTGGCGCACAAGGTCGTGCCCAGCATCGCCACCAACAACCGCATGGTGCTCAAGCCGTCGGAGAAGGTGCCGCTGTCGGCGCTGAGGTTCGCCGACATCCTGTACGAGGCAGGGCTGCCGCCCGAGATGCTGAGCGTGGTCACCGGCGACCCGCGCGAGATCGCCGACGAACTGATCACGCACCCGGCGGTGGACCTGGTCACCTTCACCGGCGGCGTGGCCATCGGCAAGCACATCGCCAGCCGCGCCGGCTACCGCCGCATGGTGCTCGAGCTGGGCGGCAACGACCCCATCATCGTGATGGACGACGCCGACCTCGACGAGGCCAGCACGCTGGCGGTGCAGGGTTCGTACAAGAATTCCGGCCAGCGCTGCACCGCCGTCAAGCGCATGCTGGTGCACCAGGCCGTGGTCGGGCGCTTCACCGACCTGGTGGTCGACAAGACGCGCGCCTGGCGGCACGGCGACCCCGCCGACGCGAAGACCGAGATGGGCACGGTGATCGACGAGGCGGCGGCCAGGCTGTTCGAGGCCCGCGTCGCCGAAGCGGTGTCGCAGGGCGCGCGGCTGCTGGCCGGCCAGGTGCGCGACGGCGCGCTCTACGCGCCCACCGTGATCGACCAGGTGCGCCCCGAGATGACCGTGGTGCGCGAGGAGACCTTCGGCCCGGTGTCGCCCATCATCCCCTTCGGCTCGGTCGACGAGGCGATTCGCCTCAGCAACGGCACGGCCTATGGCTTGAGCTCGTCGCTGTGCACCAACCGGCTGGACGTCATCACGCGTTTCGTCGACGAACTGCACGTGGGCACGGTCAACGTGCGCGAAGTGCCCGGCTACCGGCTCGAGCTCACGCCCTTCGGCGGCATCAAGGACTCGGGCCTGGGCTACAAGGAAGGTGTGCAGGAAGCGATGAAGAGCTTCACCAACACCAAGACCTATTCGCTGCCGTGGATCTGACGACCGGGTGATCCACCTCCTCAACCTTCTCGCCGCCATCGCACTGCTGGTGTGGGGCACGCACATCGTGCGCACGGGCGTGCTGCGCGTCTTCGGCGAAAACCTGCGCCACGTGCTGTCGCGCAGCTTCGCCAACCGCTTCACCGCGGCCGCGGCGGGCCTGGGCGTGACCAGCCTGGTGCAGAGCAGCACGGCCACCTGCCTGATCGTCGCCAGCTTCGTCGGCACCGGGCTGGTGGGCACCGCCGCCGCGCTGGCGGTGATGCTGGGTGCCGATGTCGGCACCGCGCTGATGGTGGTGGTGTTCTCGTTCGACCTCTCGTGGCTGTCGCCCTTGCTGATCTTTCTCGGCGTCGTGCTCTTCGTCTCGCGCGAGAAGACCATGACCGGCCGCGTCGGCCGTGTCCTCATCGGGCTGGGCCTGATCACGCTGGCGCTGCAGCTCATCGTCGCCGCGACGCGACCGCTGACCGACGCGCCGGCGGTGCGCGCACTGCTGGTGGCGCTGCCCAACGAGGTGCTGCTGGACATCTTCGTCGGCGCCGTGCTGGCGGTGCTGAGCTATTCCAGCCTGGCCATCGTGCTGCTCACCGCCACGCTCGCCGCGCAGGGCCTGCTGCCGATCTCGGTCGCCTTCGGCCTGGTGCTGGGTGCCAATGTCGGCAGTGGCGTGCTGGCGATGCTGGTCACTGCCTCGGGCAAGGCCGAACTGCGGCGGCTGCCGCTGGGCAACCTCATCTTCAAGGCGGTGGGCGTGCTGCTGGCGGTGCCCTTCCTGGGCGAGGCCCGCCTGCTGCTGCAGAACCATGTCGGCGAGGTGCACCAGCAGGTGGTGCTGTTCCACCTGGGCTTCAACGTGCTGATGGCCATCACCTTCATCGGCTTCACCGGCCCGGTGGCGCGCATCGTCGAGCGCTGGCTGCCCAGGCCGACGGCGGGTGCCAATGGCGATCGGCCGCGCCACCTCGACCCGGTGGCGCTGGCCACGCCCAGCCTGGCCATCAGCTGCGCCGCGCGCGAGGCGCTGCACCAGGCCGACGTGGTGGAGACCATGCTGCGCGGCGTGCTGCCGGTGATGCGCGACAACGACCTCGACCTGGCCGAACGGCTGCGCCGCATGGACGACACCGTCGACGAGCTCTATTCGGCGATCAAGTTCTACCTGACGCAGATCTCGCGCGAGGCGCTGTCCGAGCGCGAGGGCCGGCGCTGGACCGACATCGTCAGCTTCACCATCAACATGGAGCAGATCGGTGACTGCATCGAGCGCGTGCTGCAGGACCTGGAGGACAAGAAGATCCGCAAGAACCGCAGCTTCAGCGACGCCGGCATGGCCGAGATCTGCCACCTGCACGAACGCCTGCTGTCCAACCTGCGCCTGGGCATGAGCGTCTTCCTCGACGGCCATGTGCGCGACGCGCAGAAGCTGCTGGAGGAGAAGGCGCGCTTTCGCGACCTCGAGCACGAATATGCCGCCAACCACATCGCGCGGCTGCAGGACAACAGCGCGCCCAGCATCGAGACCAGCTCGCTGCACCTGGACCTGATCAGCGAATTGAAGCGCATCAACTCGCACATCTGCTCGATCGCCTACCCGATCCTGGAATCGGCCGGTGCTCTGGCCAATACCCGCATCCGCCATTCGCAACTGGCCGGCCTGGACGAACGGCCCTAGACCATGCTGAGCATCGACGACATCGAAGCGGTCTTCGCCCGCAGCGGCCATGAGCAGTACAGCGGCGAGCCGGTGACGCAGCTCGAACACGCGCTGCAGACCGCCGCGCTGGCCGAAGGCGATGGCGCCGACGACGCGCTGATCACCGCCTGCCTGCTGCACGACCTGGGCCACCTGCTGCAGGATCTTGGCGAGACGCCCACGCTGCGTGGCGTGGACGATGTGCACCAGTACGCCGCCATCCCCTTCCTGCGCGGGCTGTTCCCCGAGCGCGTGCTCGGCGGCATCCAGCTGCATGTCGACGCCAAGCGCTACCTGTGCGCCACGCGGCCGGGCTACCACGAGGCGCTGTCCGACGACAGCCAGCGCAGCCTGGTGCTGCAGGGCGGCCCCTTCGACGAGGCACAGGCTGCCGCCTTCATCGCCCGCCCCGGCGCCGCCGAAGCGGTGCAGCTGCGCCTGTACGACGACCGCGCCAAGACGGCCGGCCTGGCCACGCCGCCGCTGGCGCACTACCTGGCCCGCGCCCGCCGCTGCGCCCTGACCGGATGACGCTCACCTGGCCGGTCGTGCTGGCCGTGCTGTGCGGCGCGGCGCTGCACGCGGGCTGGAATGCGCTCGTCAAATCGGCCGGCGACAAGACCGTCGACACCGCGCTGGTGCACTTCCTGGGCGCGGGGGTGGCGCTGCCCTTTGCGTTGTGGGTCGGGCTGCCGCGGCCCGAGAGCTGGCCCTTCATCGCCGGCTCGCTGTTCATCCACATCGGCTACTACACCGCGCTGGCCGGTGCCTACCAGCATGGCGAGCTGGGGCTGACCTACCCGATCATGCGCGGTTTCGCGCCGCTGCTGGTGGCGCTGGGCAGCGCCACGGTGGTGGGCGAGTCGCCCTCGGCCGCGGCCTGGATCGGCATCCTCGGCATCACGCTGGGTGTGACCCTGGTGGGCCTGGCGCATCCGGGTGAGGCCCTGCACCACGGCAAGGCGCTGGCCTTCGCCTTCGCCAATGCGGCCATCATCGCCACCTACACCTTCGTCGACGGCCTGGGCGTGCGCACCGAGGTCGCGGTGGGCGGTGAGGTGATGCGTTATGTGCTGTGGCTGTTCGTGCTCGACGGCTTTCCGTATCCGCTGCTGGTGCTGCTGCGCCGCGGTCCGCAGGGCCGGCGCGACATCTGGGCCTATGCCAGGCAGCGCTGGCCGCTGGCGGCCATCGGCGGCACCGCATCGATCGGCAGTTATGCCATCGCACTGTGGGCGATGACGCGCGCGCCGGTGGCCAGCGTGGCCGCGCTGCGCGAGACCTCGGTGCTGTTTGCCACCGTGCTGGGCACCTGGATGCTGAAGGAAAGATTCGGCTGGCAGCGCGCCATCGGCACGGTGGTGATCGTCGGCGGCGTGATGGCGTTGCGGCTGGCTTGAGCCGCGGCTGACAGGTCGATGCCAGGGCGAGGCGACCGCAGTGTTGCGATTCGTCGCTTTGCCGTCATTTGCTGGTGCGTCTTTTGGCCTTGGTCTGGCCTGCTGATGCCCCTGGCCGGGGTTTCGGCCCGGCGGCCGACCCTTTCTTTGCGGGCAGGAGCGCCCTCGGGGCCGGATGCTCTCGCAAGGATTGCTCGGTCCACGACCTTCACCGCCCAGGCGAGCGTGGCCTGGTCACGCTGGCCACCCGCCATCGGCATGCCGCCGCTCCTGCGCGTGCGGCGGCTGGTGGTCCAGCGTGACGCCGGCCGCGCCCCTGTGTCGGTGAAAGGTCGTGGACGTCGGCGAGGCTCCGGAGGCATCGAGGACAGCCGCACCGAGCGCAGGAGTCGGCACCCGACGAGCCGGGGGTGCTTGAAGGTGCTTGGCCTACCTTCTTTGCACCAGCAAAGAAGGTAGGTCGGCCGCCGGGTCGAAACCCCGGCCAGGGGCATCCGCAGGCAGAACCCAGGGTCCCGTCGAGCCAACGACCAGCGGCCGCTTTGCGCCGACAGCAGCCCTCGCCCCATGCTGCCGCGATCACCCCAGGACCAGCTTCCTTCCAAACGGCTGTATTGCAGCCGCATGCGCCTCGGGCACCGCCCACAGCACCGGCGCGCGCGGGCGCTGGCGGGCCGGGCCCTGCAGGTCGGTCAGCACGACGATGAGGTCCGGCCGGTGGCGGCCGGCCTCTTCCAGCAGCGGCGTGAAGTCGGTGCCGCCGCCGCCCGTGAAGGTGATCTCGGCCAGCCGCTGGCGGCGCGTGGTTCGCAGCGACTCGCTCAGCGTCACGCAGCGTCGGACCAGCATGCCCTCGTTCGTGAGCGCACACACGACGATCGCGGGCGCTGGGCTTTCAGCCCGCTTCGCGGGCGCATCTGCCGCCGGCTGCAGAAATTCCAGCGGGCTCATGATCAGGCGCCCCTGCCGGGTGAGCGCAGGCCGAACCGCGGCCGCAGCGCGTCGGCATGGTGAAATGCCCAGACTCCCAGATCCCCAGGCCCGAGGCAGGACACGCACCCCATGCAAGCGCAGGACTTCATCCGCAAGTGGAGCCCCGGCGCCCCCGCCCACGGCCTGAACGAACGCGCCGGCGCGCAGGCCCACTTCATCGACCTGTGCCGCGTGCTCGGCGTGCCCGAGCCCGGCGACCCCGAGGCCTACTGCTTCGAGCGCGGTGTCACCAAGACCGGCAGCGCGGCCGTCGAGGGGCGGCACCGCACCGACGGCTTCGCCGACGTCTGGAAGCGCGGCCATTTCGCCTGGGAATACAAGGCCCCGGGCAAGAGCCTGGAAGCTGCGCTCAAGCAGCTGATGATGTACGCGCTGCCGCTGGAAAACCCGCCGCTGCTGGTGGTCAGCGACCGGCAGCGCATCGAGCTGCACACGCACTTCACCGGCACGCCCAGCGAGCGCCATGTCTTCACGCTGGACGACATCGCGCAGCACGACGTGCGCCAGCGCCTGCGTGCGCTGTGGCTGGCGCCCGAGGCCTTCAAGCCGCGCCTGACGAACCGCGACATCACCGAAGCCGCCGCGCGCACCTTCGCCGGCACCGCCGAGCGGCTGCGGCGGGCCGGCGTGCCGGCGCAGCAGGCCAGCCACTTCCTCACGCAGTGTGTGTTCTGCTTCTTCGCCGAAGACACGGGCCTGCTGCCCAGCCGCCTGTTCGAGCGCCTGGTGGGCGTGGCCACCACGCCCGAGCGGCTGCGCACGCAGCTGGCGGCGCTGCTGGCCACCATGCGCGACGGCGGCCTGTTCGGCGTCGACGACCTGCCGTGGTTCAACGGCGGCCTCTTCGCCAGCGTCGACGTGCCGCCGCTGGCGGCCGAAGACGTGGCCGTGCTCAAGGCCGCCAGCGCGCTGAACTGGAGCGCCATCGACCCCACCATCTTCGGCACCCTGTTCGAACGCGGGCTCGACCCCGCCAAGCGCAGCCAGCTGGGCGCCAACTTCACCGACCCGGCGACCATCCTGCGGCTGGTGGAACCGGTGGTGCAGCGCCCGCTGCTGGCCGAGTGGGCAGGGCACCGGGCGCGCATCGAGCAGGCGCTTGCCAAGAGCAAACGGCACGGCGACAAGGCCTGGCGCGACGCGCAGGCGGCCTTCGTCGGTTTCCTGGAACGGCTGAAGGCCTACCGTGTGCTGGACCCGGCCTGCGGCAGCGGCAACTTCCTCTACCTGGCGCTGCGCTGCCTGAAGGACATCGAACACCAGGTGAACCTGGAAGCCGAACAGCTGGGCCTGGAACGCCAGCACGACGTGACCGGCCCGCACAACGTGCTGGGCATCGAGCTCAACGGCTACGCCGCCGAGCTGGCGCGCGTGACGGTGTGGATCGGTGAACTGCAGTGGCGCATCCAGCGCGGCTACGCCTTCAAGCTGAACCCGGTGCTGGACGCGCTGGAGCACATCGAGTGCCGCGACGCGGTGCTGGGCGAGGACGGGTTGGAGGCGGTGTGGCCGGTGGCGGACGCGGTGGTGGGGAATCCGCCGTTTGTGGGCGACAAGAAGATGCGCGGCGAGCTGGGCGACGACTACACCGAGCGGCTGCGTGCGGCCTACAAGGGGCGGGTGCCGGGCGGGGCCGATCTGGTGTGCTACTGGTTCGAGAAGGCACGCGGGCAGATCGAGGGGGGAGTTGCAGCGGGCGGGGCTGGTGGCGACGAATTCGATTCGGGGCGGGGCGAATCGGGAGGTGCTGGATCGCTCTGTGCGCGCGACGCGCATCTTCGACGCCTGGGCCGATGAGCCCTGGGTCAACGACGGCGCGGCGGTGCGCGTGTCACTCGTGTGCTTCGGCGACGGTGCCGGGACCGCGCTCAACGGCGTTCCGGTGCGCGAGATCTATGCCGACCTCACCGCCGCCAGCGAAGGCGGCGCATCGCTGAATCTGACGCAGGCACAGCGCTGTCCGCGAACGTTACCGCGAGCTTTCAGGGCGCATCGAAGAAGGCCAAGTTCGAGATCGACGCGGCACTGGCGCGCGACTGGTTGCGCATGCCGAACCCGAACGGGCGACCGAACAGCGACGTGCTCAAGCCTTGGGCGAACGGCTTCGAACTGAGTCGCGGCGCGCAGCACCAGTGGATCATCGATTTCGGCATCGACTTGCCAGAGCCGGCAGCGGCTCTCTATGAAGCCCCTTTCGGCTATGTGGTGGAGCACGTCAAGCCTGAGCGCGAGAGGAACAACCGAGAGTCCTATAGGAAATACTGGTGGCGATTCGCTGAGGCTCGGCCGGCGTTGCGGAGAGCACTCTCATCGTTGCCGCGCTTCATCGCGACAGTGGCGCACAGCAAGCACCGTTTCTTCGTCTGGCTGCCGGTGACGACGTCGCCGGACCAAGCCCTGATCACCGTCTCCCGCGCCGACGACACCACCTTCGGCATCCTGCACAGCCGCTTCCACGAACTCTGGTCGCTGCGCATGGGCACCTCGCTGGAAGACCGGCCGCGCTACACCCCCACCACCTGCTTCGAAACCTTCCCCTTCCCCGCCGGCCTCACCCCCGCCGACACCGCCCACCAGCGCACCGAAGCGCTGCCCGACGGCGCCGTGATCCCCGCCGACCTGCCTGCCGAAGTGCAGGCACAGGCCGAGCCCATCGCCCGCGCCGCGGCGCGTCTGGTGGCGCTGCGCGATGCCTGGCTCAACCCACCCGAGTGGACCGAACGGGTGCCCGAAGCCGTGCCGCTGGGCATGACGGCTTCGCCCTACCCCGACCGCATCGTCGCCAAGCCCGGCCACGAGAAGGACCTGGCGAAGCGCACGCTGACGAACCTCTACAACCAGCGCCCCGCCTGGCTGGCCCACGCCCACGAAGCGCTGGACGCCGCCGTCGCCGCGGCCTACGGCTGGGCCGACATCACGCCCGCCACGCCCGACGAAGAGATCCTGCGCCGGCTGCTGGCGCTGAACCTGGCGCGGGCGGGGTCGCGACGTGATCTCGACGCCCACCGTGGACGACGCGCACCGGGATGACATCGGGCAACGCCTGCGCACCCTGGAGGCCGCAGAAGGCGTGCGCATCGTGCTGGCGGTGGAATCGGGCAGCCGCGGCTGGGGCTTTGCTTCGCCGGACAGCGACTACGACGTGCGCTTCATCTACGTCCGGCCGACCGCGCACTACCTGTCCATCCGCGTCGAAGACCGCCGCGACGTCATCGAGCAGCCCATCGTCGACGAGATCGACCTCAATGGCTGGGATCTGCGCAAGGCCCTGCGCCTGCTGGCGCGCACCAACCCGGCGGTGATCGAGTGGCTGCACTCGCCGATCACCTACGTCGAGCGCGGCAGATTCCGCGCCCGTGCGCTGGCATTGCCGCCGGCGCTGTACAGCAGCGTGCGTGGCCTGCACCACTACCGGCACATGGCCGCGGGCAACTACCGGGCTTACCTGCGCGGCGAGCGCGTGCGGCTGAAAAAGTACCTGTATCTGCTGCGGCCGCTGCTGGCCGCGCGCTGGATCGAGGCCCGGGGCACACCGCCGCCGATGGCGTTCGAAGCGCTGCTGGCGGCGACCGAACTGCCGCACGACTTCCGCGAGGCCGTTGCCGAGCTGCTGGCGCGCAAGCGGTCCGCCAGCGAGATGGCCGACGGGCCGCCGCTGCCGCCGCTGCAGCGCTTCATCGAGGCCGAACTCGCGCGCAGCGTGGTGACGCAACCACGGCACGAGGCGCTGGCCGCCGAAGCGGCTTGGGAAGCGCTGGACCGGCTGTTTCTGGAAGTGCTGGGCGAGGCGACGGGCTGAGAAAGTCCGCGTGCGGTTTGTTTGAGGCACGGCCAAGACTGGGCCGGCCGCCGCCGACGTGAGCGCACGGCCTGCGGCCAAGCCTCAGCCGAACAGCCAGACGGCCAGCCCGGACGCCGCCACCTGCGACCAGAAGATCGACTTGGCCAGATCCAGCGCCACGCGTTGATCGGCCGCGAGCCCGTCGCGCAGGGCCTGGGCGAGCCGCGGTGCTTCGTCCTCGGCGCGCTGTGCATCACGCAGGGCTGCCTGCACCATGTGGCGCGCATAGGCCAGGCGCTGCGGGCGCAGGCGCTGCAGCTCGGTCCGGTCGCTGGGCAGCGTCATGTTCAGATCCCGTGACACGGTGCCGACGCCATGCAGGTTGTGGTCGATCAACTCCGCGAGGGCATGGGCGAGCGTGACGAGGGCGTCGTGGGCGAATTCGAACAGGCGTTCCCATGCGATGTCTGCCGGTTCACGTTGGCTGGCATCGGCCAGCGCGTGGTAGCCGGCCACCGCGTCGGCAGTGCAGCGGTACAGCGTGGACGCCAGCGCCGGCAGATCGGTGGCCGACGAACCCGGATCGCACGCCGCACCGGCGGCCCGGGCCAGGGCGATGGTGTCTTTGAACAGGAGGCGGCAGCCGTCCTCGACCTTGTCGGGTGCCGCAGGCTGCCCTTTGCCACCCGGCGCGATGTCGGCCAGCGCAAGGTCGAGTGGCGCCAGAGCGGGGCGAAGTACGGCTGCCGGCGATGTCATCGGGTGCTCTCCTGCGGCGATCGCCCGCGCTGCCGGCTGGTGCCGGACCTGACGCGGGCCGGGCTGCCGCGTGGCGGGCGGGCAGCTGTTCGTCCTGTTGTTGGGATCCTGGGTCGGACCCTGCCTGTCGAAAATTGTCGCGTTCAAGGATCCAATTTTCTTCTGGTGAGAGAAGAAAAGCTCAGAGGTGGGGCCTGACGAGGCCTATCGCGATCCACGAACTCAATTCTCACCTGTCGCGCTGCTGAAGCTCTTCGTCCCTGAGGAGGTGCTGGCCCCGGTGTGGGCAGCGCAGCCGGCTGGGTTGCCCGGTTGGTGGGCCCGCAAGGTCTCGAGCCGCGCGGCGCGTCGCAATCGCTGCGGCTGCTGCCTGCCGACATGTGTCCGCCGCGAACCGCCACCCGGCCACCGTGCGACATCACCTGGCCGCCCAGATCCGTTGCTCAGCGATCACCCCAGCACCAGCTTGCGACCGAAGGGTTGCAGCGCCGCCGCATGCGCCTCGGGCACCGCCCACAGCACCGGCGCGCGCGGACGCTGGCGGGCCGGGCCTTGCAGGTCGGTCAGCACGACGATGAGGTCGGGGTCGTGGCGGCCGGCCTCTTCCAGCAGCGGCGTGAAGTCGGTGCCGCCGCCGCCCTGGAAGGCGATGTCGGCGAGGCTGCTGCGGCCGGGCTCGTGCTGCTCGACGCGCTGCACGCGGTCGTCGCCGATCACCAGCGTGACGCCGGCTTCCAGCCGCCGCGTGATGGCGTCGATCTCGCGCGCGAAGCGCTGCAGCAGCGCATCGGCGATCGAACCCGAGACGTCGACCACCACCACCAGCCGCGGCAGGGCCTTGGCGGGCAGGCGGCCGGGTTCGAAAGGCAGGCGGCGCCCGCCGTGGGTGCGGCCCTGGTTGGCCAGGTAGGAGCGCGCCGGGCGCGACCACGACACGTCCAGCCGACGCGACAGGCTGCGCGCGAGTTGCGTGCGCAGCACCTGCTCCCAGGGCGTGCGCGTGCGCGGCAGGTCGGCCACCAGCGTGCGCAGCAGCGAGAACACGCCATCGCCGGCATGCGCGCGCTGCAGCCGTTCGCCCCAGGTGCGCGCCTGTTCGGCCTGCTGTTCGGGGTCGGCCTGCGGCTGCGGCACGGGCAGCAGGTCGGCCATGCCCTGCGGGTCGATGGCGCGCGTGCGCGCGGCACGCGGGCCGTCGCTGCGGCCGCCCTGGGGGTCGGGCGGTGCGCGGTCGTCGATGGCGCGGTACAGGCGCTCGACGTCCCAGTCCAGCAGCGCCGCGGTGGCGTCGAAGCTGCCGCCCAGCGTCTGCGCCAGCAGCGCCTCCAGCCGCACCGACCCCGCCGGCAGCTCCAGCCACGCCAGGTGGCCGAGCGCGCTGTTGACGATGGCGTCGGCACAGGTGTTGAAGAGCCTGGCGTCGACGTCGCCCAGCTGCTGGCGCAGCTCGGCCAGCCGCTGCGCATGGCGCAGCGCGACATGCAGCACCTCGTGCGCCACCAGGCCGGTCTGCAGCGGCAGCGGCAGCGATGCGAAGGCGGGGGCGTAGAAGATCGTGTGCCCGTCGGTGGCCACCGCCGGCATCTGCTCGCCCGCATCGGCGCCATCGCGGTGGTGCACCCACAGCGCCAGGCCGCCGGTGGATGGCGCATATTCGACCAGCCGCTGGGTGGCGCGCGTGCCGCGGTGGCGGTGGGTGTCCGCGCCGTCGGCCATCGCGCGCCTCAGCCGCCGCGCGCGCGCTGTTCGCTGTAGCGGCGGTAGGCGGGGCTGTCGAGCACGGTGGTCTCCAGCCCCGCCTCCAGCGCCTGGCGCAGCAGCAGCTCCATCGCCAGCGTCTGCGCCTCGCGCACCGGCAGCGGGCCGTCGCTGCGCGACTCGGGCAGCTGATCGATGATCTCCAGCGCACGCGCGAGCGTCGGCGCGTCGCGCGTGGCCGCCAGCAGGCCGTAGACCATGCCGTAGAGCGCGTCCAGCGTGCGCGGCAGCAGCGCCACCGTCTCGGCCCCCGGCCGCGCGGCGAGCAGGCGCACCACGTCGGTGGCGCTCTGCAGTTCGCGCAGCACGCCGAAGAATTCGGCCGCATTGGCCGCACCGATGCGGCCCTGCACGAACAGGCGCCTGGCGGCTTCCGACAGGCCCGACTTCAGCACGTTGGACACGTCCTCCCAGCCGCGCGGGCTGGCACCCACCAGGTGGTCGGCGGCCAGCTGGGCCTGGGTTTCGTCCAGGCGGTCGGGGCGCACGCGCAGGTAGGCCATGACCTCGGGCGCGAAGCGCTGCGCCAGCGCGTGGTCGAGGAAGGCGTCGATCACCGTCTGCACGTTGAAGTGGAACAGGCGGTCGGCCAGCGCCGTGCCCATGTCGTGGCTGACGGCGCCGTGGAAGCTGGCATTGCCGGCGGCCACCACCAGCCAGCCCTCGGGCAGCCGGTAGTGGCCCACCTTGCGGTCGAGGATCAGCGAATAGGCCGAGATCTGCAGGCGCTGATCGGCGGCGGTCAGCTCGTCGAGGAAGAGGATGCCGGCCGGCTGGTCGGCGCCGGGCAGGAATTCCGGCGGGAACCACACCGTCTTGCCCTGGGTGTCGTCGGCATAGATGGCGCCGCGGATGTCCACCGGCTCGATGGTGGTCAGCCGCAGGTCGACCAGCGGCACGCCTTGCTGCGCCGCCACCTGGGCCACGATCGACGATTTGCCCACGCCGCGCGGGCCCCACAGCATGGTGGCGCGGCGTCTCAGCACCGGGTCGGCAAACTGCTCGACCAGCGCCGCCTTGGCCGCGGCGATCGACACCGGCGGGATGTTCATCGGGTTGCCGAGCATGCATCTCCTTCGGCCGCGGCCGGCGGCGCGGCGGCCTGCCAGCGGTTGGCGCGCAGCCGGCGCGGCCAGGGCGGGATCTCGAAGCGCGGCAGCTCCTGCAGCGTGAAGGCCAGCGCCAGCACGCCGATCGGCAGGTAGTGCAGCAGCAGCCAGAAGCCGGGGTCCTGTTCGGGTGCGATGCGCGGCAGCAGCAGCGTGCCGACGATCAGGCCCAGCGCCGTCAGCGTGGGGATCAGCCGCCGCAGCACCACGCCCCAGCGCGCGAAGCGCAAGCGTTCGTGGAAGCGCGCGGGCGGCTCGGCCAGCACCTGCGCCAGGTGCGCGGTGACGCGGTCGAGCGCGTGCTCGGCCGCCAGGCTGCGGCGCTCGCCCTGGCCGCGCAGTCGCATGCGGCTGGTCCAGCCGTCGGCGCCCGGCACCAGGCGTGCCCAGTCCCAGCCGATGACGGCCAGCAGGTCCTCGGGCAGCGGCGGGCGCGGGCCGGCAGCCGGCGTCAGCATCAGCTCGGCCGAGACGCCGCGCACCGGCGACACCTCGAAGGCCAGCGTCAGGCCATCGAAGCGCACCAGGCCGCGCGCCAGCACCGGCGCTGCACCGCCGCCGGTGAAGGATTCGAAGCGGTAGCTGCGCGCCATCGCCCAGCCCGGCCCGCGGCGGAAGTGGCGCTGCAGGTCCACGCTCTGGATGCGTGCCAGCACTTCGGCCGGACCGCTGCCGCTGGCTTCCAGCGTGGCCTGCAGGCCGCACTCGCCGGTGAGCGTGCGCGTGAGCTTGAAGCTGCCGGTGCCGTGGCTGTCGAGCTGCAGCACCTCGCGCAGCGCCGCGGCACCATCGGTGCCGGCGGGGTGGTCGACGGGGCGAAAGACGACCTGGCGCTCCTCGCGCCGGCTGCTCCCCAGGTCGACATGGCGGCCCTGGCGCGCGAAGGGCGCCACCAGTGCCAGGATCTCGTGGTGGGTGAGCGGGGCGAGGGCCATGCGTCTGGTTCAGCCGCCCAGTTCGACCAGCACCGGCTGGTGGTCGGATGCCTTGGTCGCCAGGTTGACCTCCACCTGCCGCAGCCGCGGCGCGATGCCGCCGCTGGCGAAGACGAAGTCGCAGGCGATCGGGTTGGGGCCGTAGCTGCGGTCGTGCAGGCGGAAGGTCGGGTCGTGCACGCGCGCGCCGTGCACCTGGCGCCAGGCGTCGATCAGCGGCGGGGCGTCGCCGGCGGGCCTGGTCAGCGCCAGGTATTCCTCGCTGTCGGGCTCGAAATTGAAGTCGCCGGTGAAGATCGCGTCGGCGGTGTGCGGCTTGGCGCGGAAGGGGCCGATGGTGCCCTCGGTCTGCGGCGGGCACCCGGCCAGCGCCGTGGCCTGGGCGTTGAGCGCACTCAGCGCCTGCGCCTGCGCCAGCCGGGCGCCGCGTGAGTAGTACTCCAGGTGCGTGGTCGTCACCCGCAGCGGGCGGCCCCAGGGCGCGCGCAGCGTGGCGCACACCGCCAGCCGCGGCATGCCGGGCAGTCCGTCCTCGGTCGGCCAGGGCAGGGCAAAGTGCTGCACCTGCAGCACCGGCAGCCGCGTGGCCACCATGTTGCCGAAGCGCTGGCGGCCGCTGCCATCGGGGGCGAGCTCGTCGACGGCGGCGCCGAAGCAGACCTCGAAGCCGGGCAGCAGGCGGCGCAGCAGCGCCGGCTGGTCATGCGACGCATCACCCGGCAGGTCGGGGTAGTGGTCGGCCACCTCCTGCAGGCACAGCACGTCGAAATCGGCCATCTCGCGCGCGCCCTGCACGATGCGCGCCACGTCGACGCGGCCGTCCAGGCCGCAGCACCACTGCACGTTCCAGGTGATCAGCTTCATGGGCGTCCTTCCGGGCCGGGCCCGTGAGGGCCCGAACGATCGACGGCATTGTCGTCGCTGACCAAGACCCGTGCCGGTGCCGGCATGCTGCCGGGCAGTGCGGACGCTGGTGCCATCATTGATTGACACCTGAATAGTTCCATTCCAAAATAAATCCAGTGTCATCGCGCGGAGGACCCGGCATGAAGATCGTGTGCATCGGCGGCGGCCCGGCCGGCCTGTATTTCGGGTTGCTGATGAAGCAGCTCGATCCGGCACACGACATCACCGTCGTCGAGCGCAACAAGCCCTACGACACCTTCGGCTGGGGCGTGGTGTTCTCCGACGCCACCATGGACACCATGCGCCAGTGGGACCGCGAGACGGCCGACGCCATCCAGCAGGCCTTCAACCACTGGGACGACATCGAGCTGCTGTTCAAGGGCCGCACCATCCGCTCGGGCGGCCACGGCTTCGTCGGCATCGGGCGCAAGAAGCTGCTCAACATCCTGCAGGCGCGCTGCGAGGCGCTGGGCGTCAAGCTGGTGTTCGAGCAGGACGCCGATTCCGACGCCGACTACCCCGACGCCGACCTCATCATCGCCAGCGACGGCATCAATTCGAAGGTGCGCGGCAAATATGCCGAGGTCTTCAAGCCCGACATCGTCACGCGCCCCAACCGCTACATCTGGCTGGGCACGCACCGCCTCTACGACGCCTTCACCTTCGATTTCCGCAAGACCGAGCACGGCTGGTTCCAGGCCCATATCTACAAATTCGACGACACCACCACCACCTTCATCGTCGAATGCCCCGAGAAGGTGTGGCTGGCGCACGGCCTCGACCAGGCCGACCCCGCGCAGTCGATCGCCTTCTGCGAAAAGTTGTTCGCCGACAACCTGCAGGGCCATGCGCTGATGACCAATGCGCGCCACCTGCGCGGCTCGGCCTGGCTCAATTTCCAGCGCGTGGTGTGCGAGCAGTGGTGGCTGAAGAACGAGCACGGCAGCCACGTGGTGCTGATGGGCGACGCGGTGCACACGGCGCACTTCGCCATCGGCTCGGGCACCAAGCTGGCGCTGGAAGACGCCATCGAACTGACGCGCCAGTTCCAGCGCCTGGGCGACAGCGCCGGGCACATCCCCGAGGTGCTGGCCGCCTACCAGGCCGCGCGCCGCGTCGAGACGCTGCGCATCCAGAATGCGGCCTGGAATGCGATGGAATGGTTCGAGGTCTGCGGCGAGCGCTATTGCGACCAGCTCGAGCCCGAGCAGTTCATGTACAGCATGCTCACGCGCAGCCAGCGCATCAGCCACGAAAACCTGCGCCTGCGCGACAAGGGCTGGCTCGAAGGTTACGAGCGCTGGTTTGCCGCGCGCGCCGGCGTCGACCGCGATGCCCAGCTGCCCGCCATTCCGCCGATGTTCACGCCGTATTCGCTGCGCTCGGTGACGCTGAAGAACCGCGTCGTGGTGTCGCCGATGGCGCAGTATTCGGCGGTGAACGGCGTGCCGGGCGACTACCACCTGGTGCACCTGGGCGCACGCGCGATGGGCGGCGCCGGCATGGTGTTTGCCGAGATGACCTGCACCAGCCCCGATGCCCGCATCACCCCCGGCTGCCCGGGCCTGTGGACCGACGAGCAGGGCGCGGCCTGGGCGCGCATCGTCGACTGGGTGCATGCGAATACCGACGCCAGGATGGCGGTGCAGATCGGCCATGCCGGCGCCAAGGGCTCGACCCGCCGCGCCTGGGACGGCATCGACCGCCCGCTGCAGCCCACCGACACCGAGCCCAACTGGCCGCTGATCAGCGCGTCGCCGCAGCAGTATCTGGACGGCGAGAGCCAGCTCTCGCGCGCGATGACACGCGCCGACATGGACCGCGTGAAGGCCGATTTCGTGGCCGCCACGCGCCGCGCCGCTGCCGCCGGCTTCGACTGGCTGGAACTGCACTGCGCGCACGGCTACCTGCTGTCGGGCTTCATCTCGCCGATCACCAACCGGCGCGACGACGACTACGGCGGCAGCCTGGACAAGCGCCTGCGCTACCCGCTGGAGGTATTTGCCGCGGTGCGCGCGGCCTGGCCCGATCCGCTGCCGATGTCGGTGCGCATCTCGGCGCATGACTGGGTCGAGGGCGGCATCACGCCGGCCGATGCGGTGCTGATCGCACGCGCCTTCAAGGCCGCGGGGGCCGACCTCATCGACTGTTCGTCGGGCCAGGTCAGCAAGCAGGAGAAGATCAGCTTCGGCCGCATGTTCCAGACGCCGTTCGCCGACCGCGTGCGCCAGGAGGCCGGCATCCCGACGATCGCGGTCGGCGCCATCAGCGAGGCCGACCACGTCAACAGCATCATCGCCGCCGGCCGCGCCGACCTGTGCGCGGTGGCACGCCCGCACCTGGCCAACCCGGCGTGGACGCTGACCGAGGCGGCCCGCATCGGCTTCACCGAAGTGGCCTGGCCCAGGGCCTACCGATCGGCCAAGGCGCAGATGGAAGCCAATTTCGCGCGCGAGAAGGCCCAGCAGGCCGCGTCGGTGGCGGCGGCCAGCCTGGCCGGCAAACCCTGAGTCCCCCGGGCATGCCCACTTCACGCGGCTTCAAGCTGGTGCGCCTGCTCGATGACGACAACATCGGCCGCGAGGCGCGTGCGCAGTCCAGCGACCACTCGGCGGTCAAGCTCTGGCTGCGCCTGCTGTCGTGCAGCACGCAGATCGAACAGCTGATCCGCAGCCGGCTGCGCCAGCGCTTCGGCACCACGCTGCCGCGCTTCGACTACCTGGCACAGCTGGAGCGCCACCCCGAAGGTCTGCGCATGAATGCGCTGTCGCGCTACCTGATGGTCAGCGGCGGCAACGTCACCGGGCTGACCGACCAGCTCACCGCCGAAGGCTGGGTCGAGCGCCTGCCCGACCCGAACGACCGCCGCTCGCTGAACGTGCGCCTGACCGATGCCGGCCGCGCCGAATTCCTGCGCATGGCGGCCGAGCACGAGGCCTGGGTGGTCGCGCTGTTCGAGGGTTTCGACCTCGACGACAAGCGCGTGCTCTACGACACGCTCGGCCGGCTGCGCGTGCACCTGGTCGGCAAGACGGCGGCGCCCGCGGCCACCGCTTCCAACCCCCGCACCTTGCCCAGGGACGGTCGCTGAGGACACCCGCCATGGCCGATACCCGCTACCTCGACTGGCCCTTCTTCGACGACCGCCACCGCGCGCTGGCGCGCGAGCTCGAAGCCTGGGCCGCGCAGCAGGTGCCGCACGCGCACGGCCCCGATGTCGACGCCGGGTGCCGCGCGCTGGTGCGTGCGCTGGGCGCCGGCGGCTGGCTGGCGCATGTGGTGGGCGGCCGCGTGCATGGCGGTGCCGCCGATGTCATCGACACGCGCGCCGTCTGCATCCTGCGCGAGACGCTGGCGCGCCATTCGGGACTGGCCGATTTTGCCTTCGCGATGCAGGGCCTGGGCTCGGGCGCGATCAGCCTGGCCGGCAGCGACGCGCAGAAGGCGGCCTGCCTGCCGCGCGTGGCGCGAGGCGAGGCCATCGCCGCCTTTGCACTGTCCGAGCCCGACGCCGGCTCCGACGTCGCCGCGATGGCCTGCGCGGCGCGCGCCGACGGTGGCGACTATGTGCTCGACGGCGAGAAGACCTGGATCTCCAACGGTGGCATCGCCGATTTCTACGTCGTTTTCGCGCGCACCGGTGAAGCGCCCGGATCACGTGGCATCTCCGCCTTCATCGTCGACGCCGGCACGCCGGGCCTGCAGATCGCCGAGCGCATCGAGGTCATCGCGCCGCATCCGCTGGCGCGGCTGCGCTTCACCAACTGCCGCATCCCGGCCAGCCGGCGCATCGGCGCCGCCGGCGAGGGCTTCAAGGTGGCGATGCGCACGCTCGACGTCTTCCGCACCTCGGTGGCGGCGGCAGCGCTGGGTCTTGCGCGTTGCGCGATGGACGCGGCGCTGCAGCGTGCCACCACGCGCAGGATGTTCAACGGCGTGCTGGCCGATTTCCAGCTCACGCAGGCGCGGCTGGCGCAGATGGCCACCACCATCGACTCGGCCGCGCTGCTGACCTACCGCGCCGCCTGGCAGCGCGACCAGGGGGCCAACGTCACACGCGAGGCGGCGATGGCCAAGATGGTGGCCACCGAAGGCGCGCAGCAGGTCATCGACGCCGCGGTGCAGCTGTGGGGCGGCCTGGGCGTGGTCAGCGAACAGACGGTCGAGCGGCTGTACCGCGAGATCCGCGCGCTGCGCATCTACGAAGGTGCCACCGAGGTGCAGCAGTTGATCATCGCGCGCGAGCTGCTGCGCGAAGCGGGTACGCCCGCATGAAGCAGGCCCGGCCGGGCGGCGGCCGCTTCGAGCGCGTGCAGCGCATCCGCTTCGCACAGTGCGACCCGGCGGCCATCGTCTTCTATCCGCAATATTTCGTGATGTTCCAGAACCATGTCGAGGACTGGTTCGACGAGGGCCTGGGCATCGCCTATGCCGACCTCGTCGGCCGCCGCCGGGTCGGCCTGCCGACGGTGAGCCTGCAGACCGAATTTCGCGCCATCAGCCGCATGGGCGAAGGCGTCACCCTGGGCCTGGCGGTCGAACGGCTGGGCAACAGCTCGCTCACGCTGGTGCTGGACGTGCGCGGGGACGACGGGCCGCGAGTGCAGGTGCGCAAGGTCATCGTCTGCACCGATCTCACCCAGGTGGATGCCCACCGCTCGCAACCATGGCCGGCCGATGTGCGCGCGGCCATCGATGCCTTCCAGGGCGCTGCCGACTTGCCCGCCCACAACCCTGCAGCCTGAGGAGACCGCCCATGCAACCCCTGCTCCCCGAGGGCTGGAATCGCCCCAAGGGCTATGCCAACGGCGTGGCGGCCAAGGGACGGCATGTCTTCGTGGCCGGCATGATCGGCTGGGACGCGCAGGAGCGCTTTCCGAGCGACGATTTCGGTGCCCAGGTGCGCCAGGCGCTGGCCAACGTGGTCGCGGTGCTGAAGGCCGGCGGTGCCGAGCCGCAGCACATCACGCGCATGACCTGGTACGTGGTCGACAAGCGTGAATACCTGGCTGCGCTGCCCGAGGTCGGCCGCGCCTTTCGCGATCTCATCGGCCACTACGACATCGCGATGACCGCGGTGCAGGTGGTGGCGCTGATGGAGGACCGCGCCAGGGTCGAGATCGAGGTCAGCGCGGTGGTGCCCGATTGAGCGCCGCACCGGGCCTCGACGCATCGACGGTGAATGGGTCGACATCGAAGGTCTTCGGCACCGGGCTGCTGTCGTTCAGCGGCACCACCAGCGCCCCGGTGGGCATGGTCAAGGACGGCGGCATGACACCCTGTGATGATGCGGCCGACGGTACCGACGGGCGCGGTGGCCACGCTCGACGAGGCGGCGCGCATGGCGTGGCTGGTGGCCTGGGCCGCGTCCACCTGCGCGCCCGTGCACGGCATGCCGAGCGCCCTCGCCCGGCTGCTGCTGCCCGGCGCGGTGCAGGGCGAGAAAATCCACGGCGCGCCGCTGGCGCAGGCCTCGCGCCCGTACGTCGACCACCGGCTGCGCGAGGTGCGCGGGCGCCGGCTGCAAAGCCCGGTGGCGCATTGGCAGCAGCCGATCAGCCGCTGCCGGCGGTCGAGCACTGCGTCTGAAGGCTACTTGCCCGGCCGCTGCGTGAAGAGCTTGGCGGCGCGGCCCTTGAGTTCCAGCAGCTCGCTGGGCGTGACCGAATAGCGGCCCGACAAGGCATCGACATCGACCTTGAATTCCACCTCGCGGTTGCCGCTGGCCAGCATGCCGACGGTAAATTCGTAGTCCTTGCGCGCGGCCGGCACGCCTTCGGTGTCGACGTCGTAATCCTCGTATTCGACATGGCGGATCTCGCCGCTGGCCATGTCGAGTTCGCCACGGGCGCGCACCTCGTCGTCGGCCAGTTCGTCGACGAGGGTGATCGGTAGTTTGAGGTCCATGGCCGTTTCCTGTGAGAGCCGTCGTGCGCGATGACAAGCGCGAGGCGAGGGGCGGAATTCTAGGGAGAACCGCGGTCGACCCGCAGCGGCCCCGCGGCCAGAATGGGCCGCCCCCCAGATCCGCCGCACCCCCATGCCCGCCGACGACATCGACATCGCCCGCACCGCCGGGCTGCAGCGCATCACCGATCTGGCGCGCGAGCGGCTGGGCATCGATGCCGACGCCCTCAGTCCCTACGGCCACTTCAAGGCCAAGCTGGCGCTGCCCTTCGTCGAGTCGCTGCACGCGCGGGCCGACGGCCGACTGATCCTGGTGACCGCGATCTCGCCCACGCCGGCCGGTGAAGGCAAGACGACCACCACCATCGGCCTGGGCGATGCGCTGCAGCGGCTGGGCCACCGCGCCACGGTGGTGCTGCGCCAGCCTTCGCTGGGCCCGGTCTTCGGCCGCAAGGGCGGTGCCACCGGCGGTGGCCATGCGCAGGTGGTGCCGATGGAGGACATCAACCTGCATTTCACCGGCGATTTCCACGCCGTGGCGGCGGCACACAACCTGCTGGCCGCGGCCATCGACAACCACCTGCACCATGGCAACGTGCTGGGCATCGACCCACGCCGCGTGACGTGGAAACGCGTGCTCGACATCAACGACCGCGCGCTGCGCCACATGGTGATCGGGCTCGGCGGGCCTGCCAATGGCGTGCCGCGCGAGGACGGCTTCGACATCGTCGTCGCCTCGGAGGTGATGGCGGTGCTGTGCCTGGCGTCGTCGCTGCAGGACCTGAAGGCGCGGCTGGCGCGCATGGTCGTCGCCGAGACCGTCGACCGCCGGCCGGTGACGGCGGCCGACCTGAAGGTGCAGGGCGCGATGGCGGTGCTGCTGAAGGACGCGCTGGCCCCCAACCTCGTGCAGACGCTGGAACACACGCCGGCGCTGGTGCACGGCGGGCCCTTCGCCAACATCGCGCATGGCTGCAATTCGGTGCTGGCCACGCGCAGCGCGCTCAAGCTGGCCGACTATGTCGTCACCGAGGCCGGCTTCGGCGCCGACCTGGGCGCCGAGAAGTTTCTCGGCATCAAGTGCCGCAGCGCCGGCCTGTGGCCGGCGGCGGCGGTGGTGGTGGCAACCGTGCGGGCGCTGAAATACCAGGGCGGCGTCGAGGTGCCGCAGCTGTCGGGCGAAGACCTGGGCGCGGTGCGCCGCGGCCTGCCCAACCTGCAGCGCCACGTGGACAACGTGCGCCAGGTCTTCGGCCTGCCCTGCGTGGTGGCGCTCAATGCCTTCGATGGCGACGCCGTGGCCGAGCGGGCGCTGCTGCAGGACTGGGGCCACGAAGCGGGCGTCGAGGTGGTCGAGGCCAGGCACTGGGCCGAGGGCAGCGCCGGTGCGCTGGACCTGGCGCGCGCGGTGCTGCGGCTGGCCGATCGTCCGGGCTCGCCACGCTTCGTCTATGCCGACGACGACCCGCTGTGGGTCAAGCTGGAGAAGGTGGCGACGCGCGTTTATCGCGCCACCGGCATCACCGCCCCGGCTGCGGTGCGCGAGCGGCTCGCGCAGCTGGAGTGCGATGGCCACGCTCGCCTGGCGGTGTGCATCGCCAAGACGCCGTACAGCTTCGGCACCGACCCGTCGCAGCGCGGCGCCGTCGAGGGCCACGTGATCGACATCCGCGCGGTGCGGCTGGCGGCCGGCGCAGGCTTCGTGATTGCGTTGACCGGCGACGTGATGACGATGCCGGGGCTGCCCAAGGTGAGCGCGGCGGAACGCATCGACCTCGATGACGAGGGGCGGGTGGTGGGGTTGGCATAAGGCTGCTCACGGCGCTTTGCCGTCCTTCGCTGGTGCGTCTTTTGGCCTTGGTCTGGCCTGCTGACGCCCCCGGCCGGGGTTTCGGCCCGGCGGCCGACCTACTTTCTTTGCGGGTGCAAAGAAAGTAGGCAAAGAAAGCACCTTCAACTCCAACACCCCCGGCTCGTCGGCGGTGATCGATCGCCGCGCTGCGCTGCGCTCCGGCCGGCTGTGGTGACAGTTCTCGCGAAGCCTCGCTCGACAGTCCACGACCTTTCACCGACACGAGAGCGCGGCCCGCGCCACGCTGGACCACCAGCCATCGGCATGCCACCCGCTCCTGCGCATGGGTGCGGCTGGTGGTCCAGCGTGACGTCGCGCGCGTTCCTGTGTCGGTGAAAGGTCGTGGACTGTCGAGCAATCCTTTGCGAGAGCATCGAGTCACCACCGGCTCGAGCGCAGCGAGCGATGCGCACCCGACGAGCCGGGGGTGTTGCATTCGAGGTGCTTTCTTTGCTTCCTTTCTTTGCACCCGCAAAGAAAGGGAGTCGGCCGCCGGGCCGAAACCCCGGCCGGGGGCTTGCGCAGGCCAGCCCAAGGCCAAGAGACGCATCAGCGAAGGACGGCAATGCGCCGTCAGCCGCCCGACAGTCAGTCAGCGCTCCCCCTCATGCGCGTCGATCATTTCCCGCAGCATGGCCTTGAGGGCTGCCGCGCGCTCGGGCCCCAGCGGCGCCAGCACGCGCCGCTCGTGCGCCCGCGCCTGCCGCACCAGGCTGGCGGCCAGTGTCTCGCCCGCGGGCGTGATGCGCACCAGCGCCAGGCGGCGATCGCTCTCGTGTGCCACGCGCTCGACCAGGCCCTTGGCGGCCATGCGGTCGAGCTGGCGCGTCACCGTGGGCTGGGGCGCGACGACGATGGCCGCCAGCCGGCCCACCGGCAGCGGATCGCCGCCGGTCAGCGTGGCCAGGATGCGCCACTCGGCCACCGGCACGTCGACGGCCCGCGCCAGGCGGTGAAAGTCGTCCGAAACCAGGTGGCTGGCCTGCGCCAGCAGCGCCGCCAGGTAGTCGTCGACGAAGCGGGCACGCGCCATGCTCAGGTTCCCCGCGGGGTGGATGTTTTCACCCTTGACCGATGCAAATGCATGAAGTTGAATCTAATCCCGTCGCGTCGCCGGGCACTCGGAACTTTCCCTCAGGCACCCATCCATGGCCGAACGTTCGTTCAAGCAAGAAGTCGAGAAGCTGCGCCTGCCGCCGGGCTCGGTGTTCCGTGGCGAGGGCATCCTCGCCGTCACCAAGGCGCTGCTCGAATCGGGCGTGGCCTATGTGTCGGGCTACCAGGGTGCGCCGATCTCGCACCTGATGGACGTGCTGGCCGACGCGCAGGACATCCTGGCCGACAACGGCATCCATTTCGAGCACAGCGCCAGCGAGGCCACCGCCGCCGCCACGCTGGCCGCCAGCGTCAACTACCCGCTGCGCGGTGCCGCCACCTTCAAGAGCACGGTGGGCACCAACGTCGCCAGCGATGCGCTGGCCAACCTGGCCAGCGGCGGCGTCACCGGCGGCGCGCTGATCATCGTCGGCGAGGACTACGGCGAAGGCTCCAGCATCATGCAGGAGCGCAGCCACGCCTTCGCGATGAAGTCGCAGATCTGGCTGCTGGACCCCAAGCCCAACCTGCCCGACATCGTCGCCGCGGTGAAACATGGCTTCGCGCTCAGCGAGGCCAGCCGCACGCCGGTGATGCTGATGCTGCGCATCCGCGCCTGCCACGTGCACGGCGAATTCGTCACCTCGCCCAACGTCAAGCCCGGCTTCACGCTGCAGCAGGCGATGGAGCAGCCGCAGCGCGACACCAGCCGCATCGTGCTGCCGCCGGCGAGCTTCGTGCACGAGAAGGAAAAGCTGCAGCAGCGCTGGCCGGCCGCGGTGCGCTACGTCACCGGACAGGGCCTGAACGAATTTCTGGCCGAAGCTGCCGCCGACGTCGGCCTCATCGTGCAGGGCGGCCACTTCAATACGCTGGCACGCGTGCTCGAGCGCCTGGGTCTGGCCGATGTCTACGGCCGCACGCGGCTGCCGCTGTACGTGATGAACGTCGCCTACCCGGTGATCGACGCCGAGGTCGAGCGTTTTGCGCACGGCAAGCGCGCCGTGCTGGTGGTGGAAGAGGGGCAGCCCAATTTCGTCGAACAGAATATCGCCACCATCCTGCGCGCGGCCGGGTCGACCGCGGCGCTGCACGGCAAGGACCTGCTGCCCGCCAGCGGCGAATACACCGTGGCCGAGATGCTCGGCGGTGTGAAGCGCTTCCTGCAGCGCTACGGCGTGCTGCCGGCCGACGTGCCGGCGCCTGCGCCGCCGCAGATGTTGCCGATCGACATCGCGCCGCAGGTGCATGTCCGGCCACCGGGCTTTTGCACCGGCTGCCCCGAGCGCCCCATCTTCGCCGCGATGAAGCTGGTCGAGCGCGAACTCGGCCCGCACCATGTCTCGGCCGACATCGGCTGCCACCTGTTCTCGATCCTGCCGCCGTTCAACCTCGGCAACACCACCATGGGCTACGGCCTGGGGGGGGCCGGCGCGGCAGCGCTCAATGCCAAGGGCTCGGCCAGGCGCGCCATCAGCGTGATGGGCGACGGCGGTTTCTGGCACAACGGGCTGACCAGCGGCGTCGCCAATGCGGTCTTCAACAAGTCCGACAACCTGACGCTGATCATCGACAACAGCTACACCTCGGCAACCGGCGGGCAGGACGTGCTGTCGAGCAAGGCGGCCAATCCCAGCCGCAGCACCGGCCACGCGATCGAGAAGGCGGTGCGTGGCGTGGGTGTGGAGCAGGTGCGCATCGTCACCCGCACCTACGACCTGGCGGCAATGAAGGCGGCGCTGAAAGCGGCGCTGACCAGCAAGGCCGCCGGCCCGCAGGTCATCGTCGCGCAAAGCGAATGCATGCTCAACCGCCAGCGGCGCGAGAAGCCATTGCAGCGCCAGGCCGCGGCGCGCGGCGAGCGCGTGGTGCGCGAGCGCTTCGGCGTCGACCCCGACACCTGCACCGGCGACCATGCCTGCATCCGCCTCTCGGGCTGCCCGTCGCTGACCATCTCGGACAACCCCGACCCGCTGCGCCAGGACCCGGTCACCGCGGTGATCGACAGCTGCGTCGGCTGCGGCCTGTGCGGCGAGCTGGCGCATGCCGCGGTGCTGTGCCCGTCGTTCTACCGCGCGCAGATCGTCAGCAACCCGAGCGGCTGGGACCGCTTCAAGGCGCGGGTGGCGGGTGCGGTGATCGGCTGGCTGCAGTCGCGTTCGGCGGCACGTCGCGCGCAGTACGCCTTTTGAACATGACCGACGCGAAGCCCATCAAGATCGCCATCCTGGCCATGGGCGGCGAGGGCGGCGGCGTGCTCGCCGACTGGATCGTCGACCTGGCCGAGCACAACGGCTACCTCGCGCAGACCACTTCGGTGCCCGGCGTGGCGCAGCGCACCGGCGCCACCATCTATTACGTCGAGCTCTTTCCGGCCGCCGCCGCGAAGGCCGCCGGCGCGCGCCCGGTGCTGGCGCTGATGCCGCTGCCGGGCGATGTCGATCTGGTGCTGGCTTCCGAATTGATGGAAGCCGGCCGCGCCGTGCAGCGCGGCCTGGTGACGCGCGATCGCACGACGCTGGTGGCCAGCACGCACCGCGTCTATGCCATCGCCGAGAAGACGGCGCTGGGCGATGGCCGTGCCGATGCCGACATGCTGCTGGCCGGCGCGCGGGCCGCGGCCAGGCGATTCATCGGCTTCGACATGGCGGCGGCCGCCGAAAGCCAGGGCAGCGTCATCAGCTCGGTGCTGTTCGGCGCGCTCGCCGCCACCGGTGAACTGCCGTTCACGCGCGAGCAGTTCGAGGCCACCATCCAGCGCGGCGGTGTCGGCGTGAAGAGCAGCCTGGCGGCCTTCGATGCCGCGCATCGGCAGGTGAGGTCGGGCCCGGCGTCCGCCGCGCCCGCACCGGCCTTCACGCTGCCGCGTGCCGCCAACCCCGCGGTGCAGGCGCTGCTGGACCGCGCGGCGCGTGAGCACGATGGACAGGCGCTGCCGATCGTCGTCGAAGGCCTGCGCCGCCTGGTCGACTACCAGGACCCGGCCTACGCGGCGCTGTACCTCGACCGCCTGGCGGCCGCTCCGCCCGATGCCATGCTGCGCACCGAACTGGCGCGCCACCTGGCACTGTGGATGAGCTACGAGGACACCATCCGCGTGGCCGACCTGAAGACGCGCGACACCCGCTTCGCCCGCGTGAAGGGCGAGGTGAAGGCCGCCGACGACCAGGTGCTGCGCTTCAGCGAATTCATGCACCCGCGGCTGCAGGAGATCGCCGATACGCTGCCCGCCGGCCTGGGCCGCTGGCTGCTGGCCGCGGGCGCACCACGCCGCTTCGTCGAACGCGTGGGTGCGAAGGGGCGCGTCGTGACGACCAGCTCGCTCGGCGGTTTTCTGCTGCTGTGGGCGGTGGCCGGCCTGCGCCGCTGGCGGCGCAGCACGCTGCGCTTTGCGGCCGAGGACGCACGCATCGAATCCTGGCTGGCCGATATCCGCAGCACCGCCGCCATCGACCCCGCGCTGGCGCTGGAGGTCGTGCGCTGCCAGCGGCTGGTGAAGGGTTATGGCGATACGCATGAGCGTGGCCTGGCCAGCTATGCGCGGCTGCGCAGCGCCTGGCAAGGCCATCCGATCGCACCCGCCATGCTGGCCGAATTGCGCACGGCCGCGCTGGCCGACGAAGAGGGCCACGCGCTGACCGCCGCGATGCAGCGCCTGAATATCGCCTGAGCACCGCCTGAACGAGGAAGGTCACGATGCCGAGCTACCGCGACAACCCCGAGGCCGTCGCTGCCCTGGTGCGCGACACCGAAGTGCACAAGGACTGCTACACCAGCCCCGAGCTCTTCCAGCTCGAGATGGAGCACCTGTTCGCCAACTGCTGGGTCTATGTCGGCCACGCCAGCCAGGTGCCCAAGCCAGGCGACTTCTATGCCACCACCCTCGGCGACCAGCCGGTGGTGATGGTGCGCCAGCACGACGGCAGCGTGAAGGTGCTGCACAACCGCTGCCTGCACAAGGGCGTGCAGGTGGCGCCCGACGGCGCCGGCCACGCCGGCCGCCACTTCCGCTGCCCGTACCACGCCTGGACCTACAAGCTCGACGGCGCGCTGCAGTCGGTGCCGCTGCGCCAGGGCTACGAGAACACCGGCTTCGAGCACTGCGAGGCCAGCCGCGGCATGCCGCCCGTCACCACGCAGGTCTACCGCGACTTCGTCTTCGGCCGCCTGGCGCCGACCGGCGTCAGCTTCGAGGACTATTTCGGCCCCTCGCTGTCGACACTGGACAACATGGTCGACCGCTCGCCCGAGGGCCGGCTGGAGGTGGCCGGCGGCGTGCTGCGCTACCTGCACCGCTGCAACTGGAAGATGCTGGTCGACAACCAGACCGACACCTGCCACCCGATGGTGGCGCACGAATCCTCGGCCGGCACCGCGGTGCGCGTGTGGCAGCAGGCGCCCGCAGGCACGCCCAAGCCGATGGCGGTGGAGCTGTTCGCGCCTTTCGTCAGCCCGTACGACTTCTTCGAGAAGATGGGCATCCGCGTGTGGGACAACGGCCATGGCCACACCGGCGTGGCCGACTCCATCCACGCCGCCTATTCGCCCGTGCCCGGCTACTGGGAGGCCATGAGCGCGGCCTACGGCGAGGCGCGCGCGCAGCAGATCCTCGGCGAGGTGCGGCACAACACCGTCTACTGGCCCAACATCATGGTCAAGGGCCCGATCCAGACGCTGCGCCTGTTCAAGCCGCTGGCCGCCGACCGCACGCTGGTCGAGAGCTGGACCTTCCGCCTGGTGGGCGCGCCCGACCTGCTGCTGGAACGCACGCTGATGTACAACCGACTGATCAATGCGCCGACCTCGGTGGTGGGCCACGACGACCTGGAGATGTACGGGCGCGCGCAAGCCGGCCTGCTGTCGCGCGGCACCGACTGGATCAACGTCGCGCGGTTGTACGACCCGGCCGAGCACGGCCGGCTGCCCAACCCCGCCGGCGTGGTGACCAATGGCACCAACGAATGGCAGATGCGCAGCCAGATGCGCGCCTGGGTGCGCTACATGACGGCATCGATGAAGCGGGGGGTGGCGGCATGAAGGTCCCCTCGAACCAGCACCTGATCGACTTCGTGCTGCACGAGGTGCGGCTGCTGGACGACCTGCGCTTCGACGACTGGCTGGCGCTCTTCACCGACGACGGCCGCTACTGGATGCCGCTGGAACGCGGCCAGACCGAGCGCCGGCTGCATTGCTCGCTGATGGACGAGGACAAGCTGCTGCTGAAGGTGCGCATCGAACGCCTGCACGGTGCGCGCACCTTCTCGCAGCAGCCCGGCAGCCGCTGCCACCACCTGCTGCAGCAGCCGGCCATCGAGTCGCGCGACGACGCAGTGGGTGTCTACGTCACGCGCACCGCCTTCCACTACGTGGAGACGCGGCGCGACGAGCAGCAGCTCTACGCCGGCTGGGCGACGCACACGCTGGTGGGCGAAGCGGGTGCGCTGAAGATCCAGCTCAAGCGGGTCGATCTCGTCAATTGCGACGCTGCCTTCGGCAACATCCAGCTCTTCATGTGATGGCCGATGCGCAGACCGTGGCCCAGGCCTTCGAAGAGGCCGCCCAACGCTGGCCGGCGCTGCCCTTCCTGGCCCTGCTGCCCGAGACGGCGGCGATCTACGGCCTGCAGCCCGGCGCATGGACCTATGGCGAGGCGCAGCCCCGCATCGCCGCGCTGCGTGCCGCCTATGCCGCCGCCGGCTACGGCCACGGCCACCGCGTGGGCCTGCTGCTGGAAAACCGCCCGGCCTTCTTCTGGCACTGGTTTGCGCTCAACGGCCTGGGTGTGTCGGTGGTGCCGATCAATGCCGAGCTGCGCAGCGCCGAGCTCGAATACCTGGTCGGCCACAGCGAGATCGCGCTGGCCGTCGCCTTGCCGCAGCGCCATCGCGCGCTGCGCGACGCAGCGGCCGCGGCCGGCCGTCCGCTGGCGCTGATGGCCGATGGCGATGTGCCGCCGCCGGCCCCGTTGGCGGCACCGCTCGCGGGCCAGCCGGTCGGCGTACGGACCGAATGCGCGCTGCTCTATACCAGCGGCACCACGGGCCGGCCCAAGGGCTGCATCCTGCCCAACCGCTATTACCTGCATGCCGGCCGCTGGTATGCGCAGGTGGGCGGCATGGCCACGCTGCGTGAAGGGCAGGAACGCATGCTGACGCCGCTGCCGCTGGTGCACATGAATGCGATGGCCTATTCCACGCTGGCGATGGTGCTGACCGGCGGCTGCCTGATCGTGCTCGACCGCTTCCACCCGGGCAGCTGGTGGGCCAGCGTGCGCGCATCGCGGGCCACCGTCGTGCATTACCTGGGCGTGATGCCGGCGATGCTGATGAAGGCGGCGCCGTCGCCCGACGACCGCGCGCATGCGGTGCGCTTCGGCTTTGGCGCCGGTGTCGACCGCGCGCTGCAGGCACCCTTCGAGGCGCGCTTCGGATTCCCGCTGCTGGAAGCCTGGGCGATGACCGAGACCGGTGCCGGCGCGGTGGTGATGGCGCACGATCATCCACGCAAGGTCGGCAGCAGTTGCTTCGGGCGTGAAGGCGACGATGTGCAGCTTCGCCTGGTCGCCGACGATGGCAGCGAGGCGGGCATCGACCAGCCGGGCGAGCTGTGGGTGCGCCACGCCGGGGACGACCCGCGCGACGGCTTCTTCGCCGGCTACCTGAAGGACGAGGCGGCGACGAACGAGGCCTGGGAGCAGGGCTGGTTCCACACCGGCGACATCGTCAGCCGCGATGCCGACGGGCTGCTGCACTTCATCGACCGCCGCAAGAACGTCATCCGCCGCAGCGGCGAGAACATCTCGGCGGTGGAGGTCGAAGGCGTGCTCAACCAGATGCCCGAGCTGAAGGCCAGCGCGGTGGCCGCCACGCCCGACCCGGTGCGCGGTGACGAGGTGCTGGCCTGCGTGGTGACGCATGCGCCGGTGGCCGAGGGTGATCGTGCCGCGCTGGCCGAGCGCATCGTGCGGCATGCGCTGGAGCGGCTGGCGTACTACAAGGCGCCGGGGTATGTGGCCTTCGTCGACGCGCTGCCGTTGACGGCGTCGCAGAAGATCGCGCGGGGGGAGTTGAAGGGCTTGGCCTTGCAGTTGCCGAGGTCTGCCGTTTGTGTGGATATGCGGCACTTGAAGAAGCGGGTGGTGGAGTGAGGCCGCTCGTCCTGCGTGGGGTGGTGGCGGCAAGGCTGCGGGCGGCCCCTGGCGGCGGCTCAGAATCGAGCCGTGGCGTGCCGCTGCGCGGCACGTCCCGTGTGGTGCTCGGACTTCCGGCCCGCCGGGAAACTCGCTGCGCGAACTTCGTTCGCTCCGCTCAAACAGTCCCGGCGAGTCAGTGCACGAAGCGCGCCGTGCCGGCGCGCGGCCGCAAGTCCTGTGCTCCTCCGGCGTCTCGATATTCGCCGCCGCCAGCGTCCACCCGCAGCCTTGCGGCGGCGTTCGCTGTGCGGGAGGCGGACCTCGCTGTCTCCGGCAAGACCGAGGGCTGGGGCGGGCCGGGTCTGGCGCGAATGGCGAGGCTCCCGAGAAGCGCAGATCACTGGGCCGCGCGCCGCAGGCGCGCTTCGTGCACTGACTCGCCGGGACTGTTTGAACGGAGTGAGCGCAGCGAACGCAGTGAGTTTCCCGGCGGGCCCAGTGACCGAGCATCGCAGGGGAGCGTGGCGCGCAGCGCCACGCACAAGCCGAGCGTTTGAGCGCCAGGCCCGGCCCGCCCCAGCCCTCGGTCTTGCTGCACGGCCATGCCACCCAACACCATGACCAAGCGCAGCAGACGAAGCTACGAAGGCGTCGCCGTCACTGTCCCCGTGACGGTGCCCTACGTGCGCTACAGCACCCGCGGTGCCCACTGGTTCATCGGCCAGGCCGTCAAGCGTCTGCTCGACGGCAGCGGGCTGCAGAAGGACCAGATCGACGGCCTGACCGTCAGCAGCTTCTCGTTGACGCCGGATACCGCGGTGGGCGTCACCCAGCACCTGGGCCTTCAGCCCCGCTGGCTCGACCACATCCCCACCGGCGGTGCCAGCGGCGTGATGGCGCTGCGCCGCGCCGCGCGTGCGGTGCAGGCCGGTGATGCCGACATCGTGGCCTGCGTGGCGGCCGATACCAACCATGTCGACAGTTTTCGCCTGATGCTGGGCGGCTTCAGCGACTTTGCGCGCGACGCCACCTATCCCTATGGCTCCGGTGGGCCGAATGCGCTGTTCGCCTTCATCACCAGCGCCTACATGGCGCGCACCGGCGCCACGCGGGCCGACTTCGGCAAGCTGTGTGTCGACCAGCGCACCAATGCGCTGGCGTATGGTTCGCGCGTCTTCAGGAAGCTGCTGACGCTGGACGAGTATCTGGCCGCGCGCCCGATCGCCGATCCCATCCACCTGTTCGACTGCGTGATGCCCTGCGCCGGCGCCGAAGCCTTCCTGGTGATGAGCGAAGCGCGTGCGCAGGACCTGGGCCTGGCCTACGCCACCGTGCGCGGCAGCATCGAGCGCCACAACGCCTACAGCGGCGACCCCATCATGCTGCGCGGCGGCTGGCACGTCGACCGCGACGACCTCTATGCGATGGCCGACTGCACGCCGGCCGACATCGGCTTCCTGCAGACCTACGACGACTATCCCGTCATCGTGCTGATGCAGTTCGAGGGCCTGGGCTTCTGCGGCCATGGCGAAGCGCCGGGCTTCGTGCGCAGCCGCTCGATGGCCTGGCATGGCGACTTTCCGCACAACACCTCGGGCGGCCAGCTGTCGTCGGGGCAGGCGGGTTGTGCCGGCGGCTTTCTCGGCATGACCGAGGCGCTGCGGCAGATCACCGGCGCCGCGCCCGGCCGCACCGTGGGCAGGCCCACGCTCGGCCTCGTTAGCGGCTACGGCATGGTGGCCTACGACCGCTGCCTGTGCACGGGTGCGGTGATCCTGGGAGCGCCGCAATGACGATGCCCAGACACTCTGGAGCAGCGACATGACCCTGCCGCTGATGCGCCCGAAGCGCAAGAACCCCGTCAAGCGCACGCGGCAGATGAACGTGCCGCCCTGGGCGCGCGGCCGCGTCGCGATGGGCCTGACCGCCGCCGCCGCCGAGGGCCGCTTCGAGCTGCAGGTCTGCCAGGACTGCGGCAGCGTGCAATACCCGCCGCGCGAGGCCTGCAGCCATTGCGTGTCGCCGCGGCTGCAGTGGCGCGCGCAATCGGGCCAGGGCCAGCTGCTGGCACTGACCACACTGCACCACAGCAACGACCTCTTCTTCCGCGAACGCCTGCCCTGGCGCCTGGGCCTGGTGCACCTGGCTGCCGGGCCCACGGTCGTGGCGCACCTGCATGGCGACGTCACGGCCGCGCCGGCCCGCGTCATCGTCGGTGCCCGGCTGGACCGTGCCGGCCGCGCCGTGCTGATCGCCTTTCCGCCCGAGGAGACCCCGAACATGGCCGACGACCCGATGCTGCGCGAGATGAGCTGCGACCCCCGCTTTCGCAAGGTGCTGGTCACCGACGGCATGACCGCCGTCGGCCAGGCCACCGTGCGGGCGCTCGTCAAGGCCGGTGCCGACATCGTCTGGGTCGGTCATGCCGAACCCTGGAAGCGGCATGGCTCCGGCCTGGACGACATCACCAGCCTGCCGCCGGTCACGCTGGTGCCGCTGGACCTGACCAACGAGCGCAGCGTGACCGAGCTGGCCGGCGAGATCGGCGGCAAGGTCGACATCGTGATCAACAACGCCGAGGTGCACCGCAGCTTCGGCATCGGCGCGCGGCGCGGCACCGACGTGGCACGGGCCGAGATGGAGATCAACTATTTCGGCCTGCTGCGCCTGGCGCAGGCCTTCGGGCCGGCGCTGAAGGGCCGCTCGGCCGACGGCAGCTTGAGCGCCACCGCGTGGGTCAACCTGCTGTCGATCTACGCGCTGGCCAACTTTCCGCCGCACGGCACCTTCAGCGCCAGCAAGGCGGCGGCGCATTCGCTGGCGCAATGCCTGCGCGCCGAGATGCGGCCGGCCGGCCTCCGCGTCATCAACCTCTTTCCGGGGCCGATCGACGACGAATGGAACCAGAACCTGCCGCCGCCCAAGCTCACGCCCGACGCGCTGGCCCATGCCATCGTGAAGGCGCTGCGCGACGGCGTGGAGGACGTCTACCCCGGCGACGTGGCGCAGGAATGGCTGGCGCGCTGGCGCGACGACCCGCGCGTGCTGGAACGCGAACTCGCGGTGGGTGGATGAACCGATGAACCCCAACGCCCAGCTTTTGACGCAACTGGCCACCGCCTTGCAGGACGGTGGCATCGAGGTCATCGACCTCACGCAGACGCTGTCGCCCGACTTTCCGCAGATCGCGCTGCCGCCCGAGATGGGGCAATGCTGGCCCTTCCGCATCGAGGAGATCTCGCACTACGACGAACGCGGCCCCGGCTGGTACTGGAACAATTTCTCCTGCGGCGAGCACACCGGCACCCACTTCGACGCTCCGGCGCACTGGATCTCGGGCCGCCACCTGGCCGGCGGCACGGTGGATACGCTGCCGGTGCAGAAGCTGGTGGCGCCGGCGTGCGTGATCGACTGCCACGAACAGGCCGCCGCCGACCCCGACTACCTGCTCACGGTCGACGACATCCTGGCCTTCGAGGCGCAGCATGGTCGCATCGCGCCGGGCAGCTGGGTGCTGATGCGCACCGACTGGAGCCAGCGCACCGACCCCGAGGCCTACCAGAATTTCGACGAAACCGGCCAGCACACACCCGGCCCCGGCAGCGAAGCGGTGCAGTTTCTCGTCGCGCAGCGCGACGTGCTGGGCTTCGGCAGCGAGGCCATCGGCACCGACGCCGGCCAGGGCTTCCACCTGCGCCCTCCGTACCCCTGCCACTATTTCATGCACGGCGCCGGGCGCTGGGGGCTGCAGTGCCTGACCCACCTCGACCGGCTGCCGGCCACGGGCAGCGTGTTGATCACGCCGCCGCTGAAGATCGAGAAGGGCAGTGGCAGCCCCTTGCGGGTCTTGGCGTTGGTCGCCCGATGAGCAGCGCCGCCCTGATCACCGGCACCGAGCACCGCGGCGCGGTGCTCGTGACGGGCACCAGCACCGGCATCGGCCGCGTGCTGTGCGAACGCCTGCTGGCGCAGGGCCGCGAGGTGGTGGCGCTGGCGCGCCGGCCGAGCGGCCTGCAGAGCGCCAGGCTGCACGAGCTCTCGGTCGACCTCGCCGATGCCGCCGCCACCGCGCAGGCCGCGGCCGAGGTGGCGCAGCGCTTCGCGATCGACACCTTCGTGCACAACGCCGGCATCATCCGCCCCGCGCTGCTGGCCGACGTGCAGCCCGACGACCTGCCCACTTTGAGCCGGCTGCACCTCGGCAGCGCCATCACGCTGATGCAGGCGCTGCTGCCGCGCATGCGGGCACAGCGTTTCGGCCGCGTGGTGCTGATGTCGTCGCGCGGCGCGCTCGGCCTGGCCACGCGCAGCGCCTATGCGGCCACCAAGGCCGGCATGGTCGGCCTGGCGCGCACCTGGGCGCTGGAGCTGGCGGCCGACGGCATCACCGTCAACGTGGTGGCGCCCGGGCCGATCCGCGGCACCGAGATGTTCCACGCCGTGGTGCCGGCCGAGAGCGAGCGCGAGGCCAGGCTCGCCGCCGCCATCCCGGTGCAGCGCCTGGGTACGCCCGACGACGTGGCGCGTGCGGTCGAATTCTTCATCGCCCCCGAGGCCGGCTTCGTCACCGGCCAGGTGCTCTATGTCTGCGGCGGGGCCAGCGTCGGCACGCTGGTCATCTGACTACAGCAGCATGACCAGATCGCTGTATGCCGCCAGCGCCGCATCGGCCGTCAGCAGCCGCAAGGGCTCGGTCAGCGCCTGGGCGACCAGCAGGCGGTCGAAGGGGTCCTTGTGGTGATCGGGCAGGGAAGTCACTGCCGCCGCATGCGCCGGCTTGACCGCCAGGGGCAAGAAGCCGCTGGCACCGATGGCCTCCACCAGGGCCTGCGGGTCGGCCTCGACCTTGCCGAGGCGCACCTTGATGGCCACCTCCCAGATCGAGGCGGCCGAGACATGCACCTCGTCGGCGGATTCGATCAGCCGCCGGTGGGCCGGCTTCAGCCGGGCCGAGCCGGCCACCGCCCACAGGAAGACATGGGTATCGAGCAGAAGCCGCATCAGCGGCCTTCGAAGCCGGCCAGCACCTCGTCGGGCAGGGGGGCGTCGAAGTCGGCGGCCACCTTCACTTGCCCCTTGAGCACCCCGAAGGTCACCCGGCGGGGTCCGGTCGTCAGGCGGGTGATGCGCACCAGCGGCTTGCCATGGCGGCCGATGACCACGTCCTCGCCGGCGATGACCTGGTCGACCAGTTGCGACAGGCGCGTCTTGGCGTCGTAGATGTTGACCGTGTCCATGCCCAGAATCCTCGATTCAGACCAATTCTAGTCTGGTCCATCCGGGCGCGCGCCGCGGCGCCGCACCGGGTCGACGGCCCGGTGGTCTTGCTGGCGCCGGGCACCTTCGGCAGCGGGACGATGTCGCGCGGCGTCAAGGCCCCTGTGCGGTGGGCGGAGACCGGCACGCTGCCCTGCCTGGCGCGCAAGCATGGCCCGCGCGGGGTCAACGTCACCGCGCGCGCGGTGCGCCTGCCCGCCGGCGTCTCTCCGGCGAGGCACGAGGCCGAGGCATCGCCATCGCCTGCGCCTGCCGCCTGTGCCGGCCACCCCGTCACGCGGGTCGACCTGCGCCGGCGCACGCCCGAGGCCCGGGGCGCGCTGCAACCGCAACGGGTGGCGCCCATCGTCGCGCGCGTGCGGCGGGTCGATGCCGACAGCGCCGCCGCCGCGCTGGCCCCCGCCGATCTGGTGTTCGAAGGCGGGCCCGAGACGATGGACGCCAAGCGCGGCGCCTTCACGGCCATCAGCGCGCACGTGGGCGACGACACAAGCGATCGGCACGTTGCCGGCGCGACGTGCTGGCGCGCGTGCGGGGGCAGTTGCGGCACGCCGGGCTGTGGAAGCCGCCGGCGGGGGCATCGACGACGCAGCGGGCAGCGGGGATCAGCCCGCCTTCGGGAGGTAGCGCACGCCCGCCAGGCCCTCGAACTGTGCATCCTGGGTCCACAAGGTCGCGCCGTGGGCCTGCGCCGTGGCGTAGATCAGGCTGTCGGCCAGCGGCATGTTCAGCGTGGCGGCCTTCAGGGCGAGCGGCGCATCGACCCCCGCCACGCGCCCCTGCTGCATGTGGGCCACGATGCGCAGCGCCAGATGCTCGCCCCGATCACGAAGAACCTTCCTGAAGACCTCGTACAGCGTGATCACGGGCACGACCAGACTGGCCGGCCGCTCGATCTGCTCGGCGAACAAGGCCGCTCGCTCCGTGCCGGCGAAATATTCCAGCCACGCCGATGAATCGACGACATGCAGCCGCGCCTCGCGTGGGCGGCGGGACGCGGTGACAGCCGGTCGTCGTCGCGTTCGATCGACGTGTCGATGGGGCCGAGCACGCCGCGCAGCTCCCGCATGGGACGCAAGGGCACCAGTTCGATGCGCCCTTCGTACCCGAGCACCTGCAGCTTTTCACCGGGTTCGAGACCGAGGCTGCGGCGCACCGCGAGCGGTACCACGACCTGAAATTTCGGCGAGAGGGTGACGGTGTCCATATCGATCACCTTACCGTAAAACGCAGTGTCCATCGATACCTGATGCCGCACACTTCCGACTTCGTCGATCCCGATGCGATTCACCAGCCACCGCGCGCCAGCCACTCGTCCAGCAGCTCGAGGTTGTCGACGCCGAAGAAGGGTTCGCCGTCGACGATGAAGAAGGGCGAGCCGAAGGCGCCGGCAGCGATGGCGGCGTTGACCTCGGCGCGCAGCAGCGCGGCGGCGGTCGGATCGGCCAGGCCGGCGTCCACCACCGCGGCCGGCACGCCGGCGCGCAGCGCCTCGTCGCGCAGTGCGGCGGCGTCGTCCATCGCGCGGCCGCGGGCCCAGTGGGCGTCGAAGACGGCGCGTGCCATCGGCCTGGCATGTTCGGGGGCGTTGGCGCGCAGCCAGGCCAGCAGCCGCGCCGCGGGCAGCGGGTTCATCGGCGCCGCTGCCGGGTCGCGGCCCAGCGCCAGGCCGTGGCGCCGCAGGTAACGCGCGATCTGGCGCGCTGCATGGTCGCCCTTCAGCGGTGTCTGCGGCACCGGCGGCAGGCCCATCACCTTCAGCACGGTCACGCCCAGCAGCAGCGGCCGCCAGTCGACCGTGCGCCCGTGGCGCGCGGCCAGCTCGTCGATGCGCAGGCTGGCCAGGTAGCCGAAAGGCGAGATGAAGTCGAACCAGAAAGCGATCGGAGGCTTCATGCCGATGCCTTCGGGCCGTCATCGAAGAGCTCCCAGTCCAGCGCAAAACCGGCCATGAGCGTGCGCACCTGCTCGTGCAGCCCCGGGGCACCGGCGGCGGGCGCGGCGCCGGCGGGTACGAAGCGCAGCAGCAGGCGGCCCCCGCGGTCATCGGCCTGCACCGCCAGCCGGCTGTGCAGGCCGGCGCGCTGCAGGCGTTCACGCAGCACGCGCGCGGCCACCTGCTGGCGCAGTGCCGGCTTGTAGACCTTGCCGATGGCGGTGAGCGGCAACGCGGGCAGCACGTCGATGCGCCGCGGCACGGCGGCGCGCTCGGGGATGCGCGGCGCGGCAAAGGCCAGCAGTTCGTCCGCGTCCAGCGTGGCGCCGGGCCTGGCGACGACAAAGGCCACCGGCAGCTCGCCGGCATATTCGTCGGGTTCACCGACCGCCGCCGCCATCGCCACCCCCGGGTGCTGCAGCAGCGCCTCCTCGATCACGCCGGGGTCGATGTTGTGCGCGCCGCGGATGATCACGTCCTTGGCGCGGCCGGTCACGTGCACGCGGCCCTGCGCGTCCACCAGGCCGATGTCCCCCGTGATCAGCCAGCCGTCGTCGAAGCTGCCGGCATTGCGCGCCGCATCGGTATAGCCGGGCCCGACATGGGGGCCGCGCACGCGCAGCACGCCCTGGCCGTCGACCACCACCGTGCTGAAGGGCAGCGGCAACCCGCAGGCGCCGGGCGTGCGTGGCGCGCGCGCCGGCTCGATGGCGATCACGCCGGCGCATTCGGTCATGCCCAGGATGTTGCGCACCGGCACGCCGGTCTCGGACTCGAAGCGCTGCGCCAGCTCGGTGGGCAGCGGCGAGCCACCGGTGAGCGCCACGCGTACCCCCGCGGCATCGGCGGCCCCGCGTGGGGCGGCCAGCAGCGCCGTCATCACGGTCGGCACCATCGCCAGCAGCGTGACGCGGTGCTCGCGCACCAGCGCCCAGGCGCGGGCGACGAAGGCGGCGTCGCGCCAACCGGCCGGCGGCGGCAGCAGCACTTCGGCGCCCGACAGCAGCATCGACAGCCCGTAGACGAAGGCGCCGGCCACGTGAAAGAGCGGAAAGCCGTTGAGGATGACGTCGTGCGCGCTGGCGTCGTACAGCCGCGCAGCGCCCCAGGCCGCGTGCAGCTGGTTGGCGTGCGTGTGCTGCGCCAGCTTGGGCGTGCCGGTGGTGCCGCCGGTGTGGAAGAGGGCGGCGATGCGCCCGGCGCCGGCCGCCGGCGTGAAGCGCAGCGCGGCGCCATCCTGCCCGGCCAGCGCTTCGCCGAAGTCCAGCGTGCCCTCGGCGGCGCCACCCACGGTCAGCACCGCACGCAGCGCCGGCAGCTGCCCGCGCAGCCGCTGCACGCGGGTGCCGATATCGCCCGCCGGATGGCCGGGCACCAGCGTCACCACCAGGTTGACGCCGGCGGCGCCGAGCAGCGCCGCCAGGTGTTCGTCACCCAGCGCGTGGTTGATCGGGCAGGCCAGGCCGGCGGTCTCGGCACCCCACAGCGCCAGCCAGGCCTCGGGCAGCGGCGGCAGCAGCAGTGCCACGCGCGGTTCGGTGGGGCCGGTCAGCGCCTGGAATGTGTTGGCGGCGCGGCGGATGTCGACCAGCAGCTCGCGATGGGTCCAGCGCCGCGGGGCCGCATCGTCGACCGTGGCCAGCGCCGTCAGCGCGGGCCGGTCGGCATGCCGCCGGGCGACGTCGGTCAGCGCGTCGATCACCTGGTCGAAGGGCATCCAGCGCTGCGGCCCCAGGCGCTCGATCGCGCGCAGGTCGTCGACGGTGGCGATGGGGGTCAGGGGCAGCATGCCGGTGCGGCCTTCGGTGCGTCAGCGTGCCGCCGGATCGACCGCCGCCACCACCCCCTCACAGGCCTCGATCACCTCGCCGGCATCCAGGCACAGGTCTTCGCGCCAGCGCGTGGCCATGATCTGCACGCCGGTGCGCAAGGCGCCGTGGCGGCCTACCGGCACCGCCAGGCCGGGCAGGCCCAGCAGCGGTGCGATCAGCGCCGCGCGCATCGAATCGAAGATCTCGCGTTGCCCCTCGACGGTGACGTCGCTGCGCTGCGCCGGCGGCAGGTGGCACAGCACCGGCGTCACCAGCAACGGCCACTGCTCGAACCAGGCCAGCCAGCGCATCAGCAGCGCGTCGCGGCGCTGCAAGGCGGCGGCATAGGCGGCCAGGTCCACCGGCGGGTACAGGTCCAGCCAGGCCTTCATCGCCGCCTTGGCATCGTCGTCGCCCACCTGCTGCATCAGCGGCCACAGGCCGAGGGCGCTGTCGGTGGCCAGGAGGGTGTGCCAGGTCTCGACGACCTGCGGAATCTCGGGCGGCAGCACCTCCTCCACGCGGTAGCCGGCCGCGGCCAGATGCGCACCGGCCTGGCGCACGGCGGCCGCCTGCGCCGGGTGCGTGCTGCCGCCGGGCACCTCGGGCACCAGCGCGACGCGGATCGGCCGCGCCGGCGCCGGCCCGGCCAGCGGCATGTCGGCCCACTTCCAGTCGCGGCGGTCGCCGCGCGCCATCGCCGCCAGCGCCAGCCGGGCGTCGCGCACGCTGCGCGTGTGCGGGCCCTGGGTGGACATCAGCTGCGCGCCGATGGGCCGCCCGCCGGGCGCGCTGGCGTTGAGCGCCGGCACGCGGCCGAAGGCGGTGCGCAGGCCGACCACGCCGCAGCAGTGCGCCGGGATGCGCACCGAGCCGCCGATGTCGTTGCCATGCGCGATGGCGCCGATGCCGGTGGCCACCGCGGCGCCGGCGCCGCCGCTGGAACCGCCGGGGGTGATGGCCGCATCCAGCGGGTTGAGCGTGCGGCCGTGCAGTGCGTTGTCGCTGAAGATGCGCATCGAGAAGGGCGGTGCATTGGTGCGCCCGATGACGATGGCGCCGGCCGCCTTCAGGTTGGCCACCACCGGACTGTCCTCGGTGGCCATCAGGTCCTTCAGCGCCACCACACCGTTGTCGGTGGGGTGGCCCTGCTGGTCGACGTTGATCTTGGTCGTCACCGGCACACCGTGCAGCGGGCCCAGCGCGTCGCCGCGCGCACGTGCCGCGTCGGCGGCTGCGGCGGCGACCAGCGCCTCGTCGTCCAGGCGGCGCACCACGGCATTGATTGCCGGGTTGACCGCATCCAGGCGCGCCAGGGCGGACTGCACCGCCTCGCGCGCCGAGGCGCGGCCGCTGCGGATCAGGTGCGCCAGGTCGGTGGCGTCGAGTTGCCAGAGTTCCATCGGGGCGGCCTCGTGGTGATGACGATGTGAGCCATGATAGGTCGCTGCGCACCTCGGCGCGCAACACCGCATCGGCCGCCGCTGCCCGGTTCACCGCCGGCCCTCAGCGCCGCGCCGCCGCCAACGTTCGATAGCACCGGGCCGCGTCGTGCAGGCGCGCCACCACCGCGGCGCGCAGCGCGGCCGGCGCCACCACCTCCACCCCGGGCGCCAGTTGCAGCAGCGGGCCGGTGGCATGGTCGACCGACTCGATCGGGATCTGCAGCCGCAGGCGGCCGTCGGCGCGCCGTGACGGCGCTGCCGCGTCGACCGCCCGCGCCGCTGCACGGCCCAGCTGGCGCAGGCCGCGCAGGCCGGCGGGCGTGGCGAGCACGGTGGCCCGGGACCGCAGCAGCTCGCGCTCGAAGCGCCGCGTCGACGCGGTCCACCAGGCGGCCAGGTCGAAGTGCCGGGGCCGCTGCACGCGCGTCGGCAAGGCCTGCGCCTGCCCGATGCCGGCCACGCGGAAGGTGCGCGGCGCGCCCCGCACGGCAGCCACCAGGTACCAGGTGCCGGCCTTCAGCACCAGGCCCAGCGGATCGACGCTGCGCGTCGACGCGCTCGTCCAGCTTTCATAGTGCAGCGACAGGCGAAACCCGTTCCAGACGGCATCGGCCACGGTGGCCAGGTGCGGCGTCGCTTCCGCCTCGCGGTACCAGTCCACCGGGTCGAGGTGCAGCTTCTCGCCGATGCGCAGGGCATCGGCCCGAGCGTCGGCCGGCAGTGCGCTCAGCAGCTTCAGGCGCGCCGATGCCGCCGCCGACCCGAGGCCGAGCTGTGCCGCCGGCCCGGGCAGGCCGCTCAGCAGCACGGCCTGCGACTCCGACGGCGTGAGCCCGGTGAGCGTTGTCCGCCAGCCTTCGCGCAGCTGGAAGCCGCCCGCGCGGCCGCGTTCGGCGTAGACCGGCACGCCGGCGGCGCTGAGCTGGTCCACGTCGCGGTACAGCGTGCGCACCGAGACCTCGAGCGCATCGGCCAGCGCGCGTGCGCTCAGGCGGCCGCGCGTCTGCAGCAGCATCTGGATCGACAGCAGCCGGCTCGCGCGCATCGTGCCCCCTTGGCCTAAAACCTGTCACGCCATGGCAGGTATTGTCGGACACACTGGCCGCCGTCCATCACTTCGGAACGGGATCGACCGATGTCCTCGCTGCCTTCATCCACGCCGGATGCCGCCGTCGCGCCCGGCGACTTCGACTTTCTGATCGGCCGCTGGCGGGTGGCGCACCGACGGCTGCGGCAACGGCTGGCCGGCTGCACCGAGTGGGACCACTTCACGGGCACGACGCAGGCCTGGCCACTGATGGCAGGCTTTGCCAATGTCGACGACAACGGGCTCGACCTTCCGGGTGGCGCCTACCGCGCGATCTCGCTGCGCGCCTGGAACCCGGCGACGCGGCAATGGGCCATCTGGTGGCTGGACGGACGGCACCCGCACCAGCTCGACGTGCCGGTGGTCGGCGGCTTCAGCGACGGCGTCGGGCGCTTCCATGCCGACGACCTGCTCGACGGGCGCCCGATCCGCGTGCGCTTCCTGTGGTCGGACATCACCGCCAGCCGCTGTCGCTGGCAGCAGGCCTTCTCGGCCGACGGCGGCCAGACCTGGGAGACCAACTGGGTGATGGACCTGACGCGGCTGGGTTGACGGCGCACCGGCTCGGCCGGCCGACAGCGCGCGGGCTGACGCTGCAGGATGAGCGCGACCGGCTGGTGCGGGTCGGCTGATCCAGATTCGCTTGACCTGGCGCGAGGCGGCGGTGCCATGCGCGGACATAGACTGCCCCGAATCCGACATCGAGGACGTCGATGAGAAACACCCCCGCAGGCTTTTCGCATGTTCACTACGCGCTGATCGAGCACCTCGTGCCGCAGTACTGCGTGCACCACGAGCTGAACGCCGCGCCCATGAGCCTGAGCAACCAGGACGAGGGCGTGACGGTGGAGGTCGGGCCGTGCACGGTGTCGGCGCTGGTGGAGTTTCATGCGCCGCCGCAGGCGCCGCCCGAGGGCGAGTACGACCCGGCCAACTGGCGCGTGGGCTGGTTGCAGCGCGTCGAGTCGGGCGCCGTCATCTATTCGTACGGCGGCGGCAACGGGCCCGCGGTGCGGGCCGCGGTGGGGCCGGCGGCGCTGCCCTGCCGTGACTCCGACGGTGCAGGCCCGTTCTATGACCAGTCGATGGCGGGGGTGAAAGCCTTTGCCCGGCCGCCCCGCACGGCGGGCGAGGCAGCGCTGGAGGATGCGATGGCGCATCCCCTGGTGCCCTACCCGGCGCATGTGCAGCCCTTCCTCACCGGGCCGGACATCCGCTTCGTGACCCTGGAGGACCGGCCCGGCGCCGGCCATCTGCCGCTGAAGCTGACCTGCCGCCAGACCGCCGACCCGCGTGCCCGCGTGGGGCAGGCCTATACGCTGGGCTGGTTCGACCCGCTCGATCCGCGCCACGATGCGGGCACGGCCAAGTTGCAGCACATCGGCGGCAGCCTGCAGTTCAAGACCTGGCTGGTGATGCAGTTCATCCCGACCAAGCAGTTCCATGCCCTGCACCTGTTCGAATGGGAAGCCCGCTACGACCTCACGATCCACGGGCCGCTGTTCACCAAGGGCGGGGCCTCGGGCTCGCGCCTGATCCGCGAGACGGCGATCAAGGCCGAACTGCCGCCGAATCTGACCGACGGGCCGACGGCCAACCAGCTGGCCTGCGTGAAATTTCTGCCTCCGTACTGAGCACCCCCAGGGCCGGGCTGCGCCCAGCCCGCCCCCCGCGGGGGTCAAGCCAAGTGGCAAAGCCACATTTGCTCGAGAGGACAACCGATGAGCCGCCCTGTCAACCGCATGCGGCCGGTGCACCCCGGGGAAGTGCTCCGGGAGGACGACCTGGCGCCGCTCGGCATGAGCGTGAATGCCCTGGCCATGGCCCTGGGCGTGCCGGCCACACGCATCCACGAGATCGTGAAGGAGCGCCGCGGCATCACGGCCGATACGGCGATGCGGCTGGCGCGCTATTTCGGTGGTGATGCCGAGTCATGGCTGGCGCTGCAGGCCGGCTACGACCTCGAGACCCTGGCGACCCGGGAAGAGATCGAACGTTCGATCCCGGTGCCTCACCCGGCCTCTGCCAAGGCGGTGCCGGCCAGACCATGAGGGTCAGCGGGCACGAGAAAACGCCGGACCCTGAAGGCCCCTGCGTGCGGCCTGCCCAGGCCGCCGGTGCCCCATCGATCGACGGTGTGCCGCTGCAGGAGGACCGCGACCGGCGGGTGTTGCGCGTCTGATCGGCCCCCTCAGACCGGACCCAGACGCTCCAGGAAGTCCGCGGGTGAAACGATCTCGTGCGTGGCCTGGCCCGCCAGCACCAGGAGATCGGCGTCACCGGTCACCAGCGCGTCGGCATCACCCGCGGCGGCCAGGTGCAGAAAGGGCAGGTCGAAGCGATCGCGGCACGCCGGCACGTCGGGCGGCGGATCGGGCACCCGGACCATCTGCGCCCAGGGCAGGTCGTCGGCCAGCAGTTCCTGCTGTTCCGCGGCATCGAGCTTGAATTTCGGGTAGGCCAGCACGCGCACCAGTTCCCGTACCGTGGCGGTGCTGACCAGCGGCACGAAGCGATGGGCCTGCCAGGCCAGCCGCAGCGGCGCGAGGCGGCCGCGCGCGAAGACCAGCGCCGACAGCACGACCTTGGTGTCGAGCACGACGCGGGCCAGCCGGGCCGCCTTGCGCCCCCGCGCTCGGGGCTGCGCACGGGACGCGCTCACGCCTTGCGCCGGGCCCAGGTGACGGCAGCCGCCAGATCGGCTTCGGTCAGCTGCAATTCGGCCAGCCTGGCGCGCACCGCATCACCCCGCTGGATGCGCACGGGCGTCAGCACGATCTGACCGTCGCGCGCCTCGACGTCGAAATACTCCGCGGGGCCGACCGCCTCGGTGATGCTCTTGGGCAGCGTGAGCTGGTTCTTCGATGTGAGCTTGGCCAGCATCGCAGAGACCTCCAAAGCAAGGAATCCTTGCTCTATCCCTCGCGCGCCGCCGGCTATTTGATGCCGGCGCGCATGAACGACTGCACGAACTGGCGCTGGAAGAGCAGAAAGCCGATCAGCAGCGGCGCGCTCGTCATCAGCGTGGCGGCGGTGATGATGGACCAGTCGATGCCCTGGTCGGTGCTGGCAAAGACCTGCAGGCCCACGGTGAGCGGGCGCGATTCGACGGAATTGGTCACCACCAGCGGCCACAGGAAGTTGTTCCAGTGGTGGCTGACCGACACCAGCGCAAAGGCCAGGTACACCGGCCTGGCCAGCGGCACGTAGACGCGCCAGAGGATCTGCAGCGCACCGGCGCCTTCCACGCGCGCGGCCTCGTCCAGTTCCTTCGGCACGCCGAGGAAGGTCTGGCGCAGCAGGAAGATGGCAAAGGCCGATGCGAAATACGGCAGGCCGATGCCGACCAGCGTGTCGATCAGGCCCAGGCGCGACAGCGTGCGGTAGTTTTCCACCAGCAGGATGTCGGGCATGACCATCAGCTGCACCAGCACCAGTGCGAAGAGGACGTTCTTGCCGCGGAAGCTGAAGCGTGCAAAGGCATAGGCGGCCAGCGTGCACAGCACCAGCTGCACCGACAGGATCATCACCACCAGCAAGGCGGTATTGAGGAAATAACGCGCAAACGGTGCGGCCGACCAGGCGTTGCGAAAGTTGTCCAGCGTCAGCGGTGCGGTGAGCGTGAAGCGCGCCGAATACTCGCTCGGGTGGAAGGCCGTCCAGATGGCATAGGCCAGCGGCGCAAACCACAGCAGCGCCAGCACCCAGGCGGCCAGGGTGTCGAGCCAGGTCGGCTGCTGGTAGCTGGTGACCGCAGCGGCGCTCATTGGTAATGGGTGCGGCGGTCGAGCACGAAGAACTGCACCAGGGCCACCAGGGCCAGCAGCGCCAGCATCACCACCGTGATGGCGGCGGCATAGCCCTGGTCCCAGAATTTGAAGCCCACCTCGTACAGGTGATACAGCAGCAGCGCGGTCGCGTTGTCGGGGCCGCCGCGCGTCATCACGAAGACATGGTCCACCAGCCGGAAGGCATTGATGACGGCATTGACGCCGATGAAGAGCGTGGTCGGCATCAGCAGCGGCCACAGCACGCGGCGGAAGAAGAACCAGCGGCTGGCGCCTTCGATGGCGGAGGCTTCGCGCAGGCTGGGGTTGATGCCCTGCAGCGCCGCCAGGTAGAAGATCATGAAGAAGCCGGCCTCCTTCCACACCGCCACCACGGTGATGGCGGCCAGCGCGGTGGACGGGTCGCCCAGCCAGTTGCGCGACGGCAGGCCGAACAGGCCGCCCACCTGTTCCAGCAGGCCGTAGGTGGGCGTGTAGAAGAAGAGCCAGATGTTGGCCACTGCGATCATCGGCAGCACGGTGGGCGTGAAATAGGCCAGGCGCAGAAAGGCGCGGCCGGCGATGCGGCCGTTGACCCACAGCGCCATCGCCAGCGCCAGGCCGATGGATGCCGGGATGGTGCCCAGCGCAAACCACAGGTTGTTGCGCAGCGCGCGCCAGAACACCGGGTCTTCCACCATCACCCGGTAGTTCTCCAGCCCCACCCACACCGCGGCGCGATTCGGCTTTGGCGTGGAGAAGAAGCTGTCGATCACCGTGCCCACGGCCGGCCAGTGCGTGAAGCCCGCCAGCAGCACGAAGGCCGGCAGCAGCAGCAAATACGCGTGGACGGCGCGGGTGTTCACGGTGATCGGTCAGGCCGCGCGGGGGGTCACTTGTAGGACCTGAGCAGACGCTCGGCCTCGCGCTGCGCGTCCTTCATCGCCTGCTCGGGCGTCTTGGCGCCGGTCAGCGCGGCCTGCAGGCCGTCGTTCAGCGCCTTGGTCACGCGCTGGTTGTCGTGCGTGGACAGCTCGGCCACCGCATGCGGCAGCTGGTCACGCGCCACCGTGGCGGGCGCAAAGTCGGCCGCGTACTTCTTCATCGCCGGCGTCTCCCAGGCCGCGGGCGACACGGCCACGTAGCCGGTGTCGATGCCCCACTGCGCCGCACGCTCGGGCGTGGTCAGCCAGCGCGCAAACTTGAACGCCGCCTCCTGCTGCGCCGGCGTGGCCTTCTTGAAGATGAAGAAGTTGCCGCCGCCGGTGGGCGAGCCGCGCTTCTTGCCCGCCGGCAGCATGGCCACGCCGAAATCGAACTTGGCGTTGTTGCGGATATTGGTCAGGTTGCCGGTGGTGGTCCAGATCATCGCCACCTTGCGCTCCATGAAGTCCTTGGGTGTGGTGCCCCACTCCACCACGCCGCCCGGGTGCACGCCATGCTTGCGCGACAGGTCGACCCAGAACTGCAGCGCCTCGATCACCTTGGGGTCGTCGTAGCGCACCGCGTTGCCGGCGGCGTTGGCCAGGACGACGTCGTTCTGCGTCGTGAAGCCCTGGAACAGCCAGTACGGGAAGCCCGACGACGGCACCTGGATGCCATATTGCGTGACCTTGCCGCTGGCATCCTTCTTGGTCAGCTTCTGCGCCATGGCCACCAGCTCGGTCCAGTTGGCCGGCGGCTTGTTGGGATCCAGGCCTGCTTCCTTGAAGAGATCCTTGTTCCAGTACAGCACCACGGTGCTGCGCTGGAAGGGCACGCCCCAGGTCTTGCCGCCGATCTGGCCGTTGAGCAGGAAGGCGGGGTAGAAGCCCGACAGCCAGGCCTTGTCTTCCGCCGTCTTGACGAAGTTGTCGATCGGCACCACCGCGTCTTCGTCGATCAGCGTGAAGGTGTCGGTCGACAGCAGCACGCTGGCCACCGGCGGCGTGCCGGCCTTGTGCGCGGTGAGCGCCTTGACGATGGTGTCCTGGTAGCTGCCGGCATAGATCGGCTGCACCTTGATGGCCGGGTTGTCCTTGTTGAAATCGGCCGCATAGGCGTCGATCAGCCTGGTGATCGGCCCGCCCACGGCCACCGGAAAGTAGAAGGGCACTTCCACCGTGGCTTGCGCCTGCGCGGCGCCCAGCGGCGCCAGTGTGGCGGCGGCGGTCAGGGCGGCAGCCAGCGCGCGGTTCATGATTCGTCTCGTCGTCATCGGGTTGCTCCTCGGGGTTGATCAGGTGGGCAGGCGGCGCTCGTCGGCGCCAAACCAGTGGCTGCTGGCCGGCGGCCAGCCCAGGGTGACCGTGCTGCCCACCGCGGCGTCGAAGGCCCCGGTGGTGCGCACGGTCAGCGTCTCGGTGCCCACCGCGCAGCGCAGCACGGCGTCGGCACCCAGGTATTCGATGCTGCGCACGGTGGCCTGCACACGGGCGGGGTCATCGGCCGCGCCCACCGTCACGCCCTCGGGCCGCAGGCCCAGCCAGGCGGCGCCGGGCGGTGCGCCCACGGCCTGGCCGCTGCCGCGGATCGCAGGGCCATCCAGTGCCGCCAGGTTCATCGGCGGCGTGCCGATGAAGCGCGCCGCAAAGGCGGTGGCCGGCCGCGCATACAGCTCGCGCGGGCTGGCCACCTGCTCGATGCGGCCCTTGTTGAGCAGCACCACCTGGTCGGCCATGCTCATGGCCTCGGCCTGGTCGTGCGTGACATAGACGACGGTGAGCGCAAGCCGCTGCTGCAGTTCACGCAGCTCGCGCCGCATCTCCTGGCGCAGCTGCGCGTCCAGGTTGGACAGCGGCTCGTCCATCAGGCACACGCGGGCCTGCGACACCAGCGCGCGCGCCAGCGCCACGCGCTGCTGCTGCCCGCCCGACAGCTGCCCCGGCTTGCGCTGCAGCAGCGCCTGCAGGCCGACCAGCTCGGCCACCTCCTGCACGCGGCGCTGCAGCTCGGCGCGCGGCGTACGGCGCACCTGCAGGCCGAAGCCGATGTTGTCGGCCACGCTCAGGTGCGGAAACAGCGCGTAGTTCTGGAACACCATCGCGATGCGGCGTTGGGCCGGCGGCAGGGCGGTCACATCCTGCCCATCGATGACGATGCGCCCGCTGCTGGGGGATTCGAGCCCCGCGATCAGCCGCAGCGTGGTCGACTTGCCGCAGCCCGAAGGGCCGAGCAGCACGGTGAAGCTGCCCGCTGGGATGTCCAGCGAGGTTTCGGCCAGCGCGGTGGCGGTGTCCCAGTGCTTGCTGATGCCTTGCAGTGAAATGGAGGACACGGGTTGTTGTTGTGGCATGCGGGCGGAGCAACCCGCGAATCTAGCGCCGGCGACGGGCGGGCGACACGCGGGCTGACCCGAGGGTGGCCTCGGGCTATCGTCGCGCCCATGCGCCTGTTTTCCTACCGCGACCGTCCGGTTCACCTGGGCCCTTATCCGCTCGAGCGGCTGACCCGGCAGTCCACGCTGCCGGACCTGCAGGCGGTGGCGCCGATGCAGCCGCTGGACGTCGAGCGCGCGCCGGCCGCTTCGCTGGCGCCGGCGATCGCCCGCTATCTGGCGATGTTCGACCTCGTTCGTGACGGCGGTGTGAATCCACGGCCGGCCGAGGTGAGCGACGACGCGGCCGAACGCACGCGCCACCTCAAAGCCGCGGGCTACTATTTCGACGCCACGCTGATGGGTGCCTGTGCCTTGCCCGCGGCCGCGCGGCTGGCGCAGCCGATCCGCAACCCGCGCGTGGCGGCGCTGGGCGAGGAACTGCAGCGCAGCCAGCCGCAGAGCTTTGCCGCCGGCATCGACATGATCCTGGCCGATGTCATCGAATCGTCGCGCCAGCTGCCGGGGCCGATCGACGGCCATACGCATGCGCTGGTGATCGCCGTCGAATGGCCGCGCGACCCGCGGCCCGACGAGCCGGGTACCGACTGGATCCAGGGCATCCAGCCCCACCGCGCCGCGGTGCTGGCGGCGCAGACCGCCGTGCTGCTGGCCAGCTACCTGCGGCTGCTGGGGCATGGCGCGCGCTCGCACACCGCCACCGGCAGCGAGGTCGACCTCAACCGGCTGGCGGTGGCCGCCGGGCTGGCGCAGCTCGATGGCGCCAACCCCTACCTGGGCAAGCGCTACGGCCTGGCGGCGGTGACGACGACCTTCGAACTGCAGCCCGACGAGCCGCTGGCGCCGCCGGCGCAGCAGCACCGCTGGCGATCGCACGGGCCGGCCTGGTGGCTGGGCATGGGCACGCTCAAGGGCGCGCTGAACCAGGACCCGTTTGCGAAGCGCGATTTCCACCAGGGCGCGCACCCGTTCGAGACGCTCGAGCGCCGCGACGCACCCACCACCTTCATCGACCACGAACGCGTGCCGCGCTTCCCGAAGCGCGCCGACTTCTTCGCGCGCGCGCTGTTCGGCGACCTTGGCCGTGCGGTGCAGGACGATGCCAGGAATGCGCACTATGTGATGAAGAGCCCGATCGGCGCCTGCGCACGTCGGGCGTTGGGCGCGCTGCTGCTGCTGCAGTTCGGCGACGCGCGCGCGCCGGTGTCGCCGACCGTGGCCGACCCGCAGCGCAACGCGCTCAACGTCAAGGGTGCGGCCTACTGGCTGGGCGTGGATGCCACCGGGCTGTGCGCGGTGCCCGAGTGGGCCTGGTATTCGCACGATGCCGGCGGCAACCCCTTGCCGGCCTACCACCGCGAAGCCATCAACCTGCTGCTCGACCAGGGCCACGAGACGATGGAAGGCGCCAGCGGCGACGACTGGATCAGCGTCGCGCAGAGCATGCGCGCCTACCTGCGCTTTTCGCTGCTGGGTGGCATCCTCGCCGAGCACATCCGCGGCCTGGGCTATTCGGCGCGCGTGCATTCGGTGCTGGATGGCGACGTGCTGCAGCCGCCGCTGCTGCTGCTGTCGGGGCTGGGCGAGGTCAGCCGCATCGGCGAGGTCATCCTCAACCCCTTCCTCGGCCCGCGGCTGAAGAGCGGCGCCGTCACCACCGACCTGCCGCTGGCGCACGACCGCCCGGTCGATTTCGGCCTGCAGACCTTCTGCGAGGGCTGCGCCAAGTGCGCGCGCGAATGCCCGTCGGGCGCCATCACCGCCGGCCCGAAGCGCATGTACAACGGCTACGAGATCTGGAAGAGCGACGCCGAGAAATGCGCGCGCTACCGCATCACCAATGCCGCCGGCGGCATGTGCGGGCGCTGCATGAAGACCTGCCCCTGGAACCTGGAAGGCCTGCTGGCCGAGGCGCTGGTGCGCCAGCTGGCGATGAAGGCGCCGGCCACCGCACCCTGGCTGGCGAGGTGGGACGACGCGCTCGGCCGCGGCCGCATCAACCCGGTGAAGGCCTGGTGGTGGGACATCGAGCTCGACCGTCGCACGGGCGGCTATGTGCGCGCCAGGCACACCAACCGCCGCAATCTGCAGCCGGATCTGAAGCTGCGCGCCGAGGACCAGACGCTGGCTGTCTACCCGGCCGACCGCATGCCGCCGCCGTATCCGGTGGCCTTCCCCGTCGATCGCGAGGAAGGCATCGCGCGCTACCGCGCGCTGCTGTCGCCGTCGCAGTACCGCGAGCGCCTGGCGCGCGGCGACACCGCGGGCCTGGCGCCGCCGTTCAGGATGCCCGCGGGCGAGCCGCCGGTATTCCCGGTGAAGCTCGTGAGGCGGGTCGAGGAGGCAAGCGATGTCGCGCGTTATGAATTCGAGGCCGTCGACGGCGCCGGGCTGCCGCCCTTTGAGGCCGGCGCGCACATCGACGTGGTGATCGCGCCCGAATACCTGCGCGCCTACAGCCTGGCCGGCAACCCGGCCGAACGCCGCCGCTGGGTGCTGGGCGTGCAGCGCGAGGACCCGGCGCAGGGCGGCCGCGGCGGCTCGGCGCTGATGCACCGTGCCTTCCGCGAAGGGCGGCAGGTCTTCGTCAGCAAGCCGCGCAACCACTTCGCGCTCGACGAATCGGCGCGCGAGGTCTGGCTGCTGGCCGGCGGCATCGGCATCACGCCGCTGCTGACGATGGCGCACCGGTTGCACGCGCTGGGCACGCCCTTCGAGCTGCACTACAGCGTGGCCAGCCGCGCGCGCGCCGGCTTCGTCGGCGATCTGCAGACGGCCGCCTGGCGCGACCGCGTGCACCTGCATGTGAAGGACGAAGGCGGCCGCGCCGATCTGGCGACACTGCTGCCGCCCTACGAAAGCGGCCGCCAGCTCTATACCTGCGGCTCGCCCCGCTACATGGACGCGGTGTTCGCGGCGGCTGCGGCACGCGGCTGGCCGCAGGAGGCGCTGCACCGCGAATTCTTTGCCGTGCCCGAGGCGCCGCCGCGCGAGAACCACCCGTTCACGGTGGTGCTGGCCGGCAGCGGGCGGCGCATCGAGGTGGCCGCCGATGCCAGCGCCACCGACGCGCTGGCCGCCGCCGGGGTTCGCGTCGACACCAAGTGCAGCGACGGCCTGTGCGGCGTCTGCGCGCTGCCCTACGACGCCGCGGCCTCGGGCGCCGTCGACCACCGCGATGTCGTGCTGTCGGCGGCCGAGCGGCGGCACAAGGTGATCGCCTGCTGCGTGCGCATGCAGCAGCCCGGTGCCGAGCTCGTGCTGCGCCTGCCCTGAGCGGCCGACACCGCAGCCAGAATGCCGTCATGCCCATCGCCACCCTGAGCCCGTCCGCGCTGCGCCTGCGCGTCGATCCCGATGCGCTGGGCTTTGCCGATACCAGCGAGCTGCTGGACCTGCCGCTGCCCTGGATCGGCCAGGAGCGTGCCGGGCAGGCGGCGCGCTTCGGCCTGGCCATCGACCAGCCCGACTACCACCTGTTCGTGCTGGGCGAGGCCGGCAGCGGCCGCACGACGCTGATGCACCAGATGGTCCAGCGCGTGGCCGCCACACGGCCGGTGCCGCCCGACCTCGTCTACCTGCACGATTTCGAGGTGCCCGAGCACCCGCGCGCACTGCGCCTGCCCGCGGGCGAAGGGCGGCAGTTGCGCCAGCTGATGGGCGAACTGGCGAAGACGCTGCAGACGCAGATCCCCAAGCGGCTGCTGGCGCCGGACTTCAAGGTCGGCGCCGACCGCGTCGAGAGCACCGCGCAGGCCGAGGAGGACCGCGCCTTCGCCGAGCTGAGCGCCTTTGCCGAGGCGCGCCGCTTCGGCCTGCTTCGCGATCAGGCCCGCGAGGGCCTGGGTCGCGATCAGGGCCACATGGTCTTCACGCGCCGCGACGAGGCCGGCGAGCCGCTGACCGCGGCCAAGGCGATGACGCTGTCGCCGGCCGAGCGCGCCGCCATCGACGCCGACGAGGAGGCACTGCGCGCCGAGATCGGCCGCTTCATGGAGCGCAGCCGCGCGCGCGAGCTGGCCACCCACGAGGCGCTGACCACGCTGCGCCGCCAGGCCATCAAGCCGCTGCTGGAGCATGAGCTGCAGGCCATCCGCGGCGCGCTGCGCAAGCAGATCAAGGACTCGGTCAAGCTCGGTCGCTACCTCGACCAGGTGCAGCAGCAGGTGCTGGACAACCTGGCGCTGTTCGAGGCCGGCGAGGCGAGCGACGAGGAGGTGCGTGTGGCCTCGCTGCTGGAGCTGCTGACGCGGCTGCGCGTGAATGTCGCCGTCGACCACCACGACAGCGCCGGCGCGCCGGTGATCGCCGACGACAACCCGGTCTTCCGCTCGCTCTTCGGCAGCATCGAATACGAGACCGAGAACGATGTGCTCGTCACCGACTTCAGCCGCATCCGCGCCGGCAGCCTGCTGAAGGCGCATGGCGGCTTCCTGCTGCTGCACCTGCAGGACCTGCTGGCCGACCCCGCGGTGTGGGAGAAGCTGCGCCGCTTCCTGCGCACCGGGCGGCTGCAGATCGAGGAGCCGGGCATGGTCTTCGCGCCGATCTCGGCCGTGGCCCTGCAGCCCGAGGCGGTCGACGTCGACGTGAAGATCGTGCTCATCGCCTCGGTCGAGGACTACTACCGGGTGCAGGAGGGCGACCCCGACGTGGCGCGGCGCTTCCGCTGCAAGGTCGATTTTGCCGAGCGCTTCACGGCCACCGACGCGTCGCGCAACGCGACCGGCATCTTCGTCGCCCACGCCTGCCGCCGCATGGGCCTGCCGCATTTCACCGCGGCGGCGGTGGCGGTGCTGATCGAGGCCAGCCACCGCGAGGCGCAGGACCAGACGCGCCAGAGCGCGATCTTCGCGCGCACCGAGGCGCTGGTGATGGAAAGCGCGGCGGTGGCGCATGCGCGCGGCGCGGCACGCGTCGATGCCGCCGACGTGCAGGCCGCGATCCAGGCCGGCATCCACCGCCACGACCACCCCGAGCAGCAGCTGCAGGACTCGATCGCCGACGGCGAGCGGCTGATCGACGTGCAGGGCGAATGCATCGGCCAGGTCAACGGCCTGACCGTGGTCGACCTGGGCGACCACCGCTTCGGCTTTCCGGTGCGCGTGACGGCCAGCACCCACGCCGGCGAGGAGGGGCTGCTCAATATCGAGCGCGAGGTGGAACTGTCGGGCCCCATCCACGACAAGGGCGTGCTGATCCTGCAGAGCCACCTGTCGGCGCTGTTCGGCCATATCGCGCCGCTGGCGCTGAATGCCGCGGTGGTGTTCGAACAGGAATACAGCGGCGTCGAGGGCGACTCGGCCTCGTGCGCCGAGTTCTATGCGCTGCTGTCCGGCCTGGCGGGGTTGCCGCTGCGCCAGGGCATCGCCGTCACCGGTGCCATCAACCAGGCCGGCGAGATGCTGCCGGTGGGTGGCGTCAACGAGAAGATCGAGGGCTGGTTCCGCAGCTGCGAACGGCTCGGGCTGGATGGCCGGCAGGGCGTGCTGATCCCGCAGCGCAACCGCCGCCACCTGATGCTGAGCCCGGCGCTGGTCGACGCGGTGGCGCAGGGTCGCTTCCACATCCACACCGCCGAGCGCGCCGGCGAGGGCCTGGAGCTGCTCACCGGCCGGCCCTATGGCAGCCTGGGGCCGGGCGGCTACCCGGCCGGCAGCGTGCTGGGCCAGGCGCAGCGCACGCTGCAGGCCTATCGCCGCGCCTGCCAGGCCGTGGGCGAGCCGCGCGCTTCGGCTTCGTATAGTCGGGCCCGCAAGCCGACGTTGCTGCGCCACCCCCGCCGAAGCCGATGACCACCCCCGACACTGCCCCGACCGGCGCTGCAACCGCGCGTGCACGAACCCTGGCCGAGGTGCCGATGCTGGCGGCGCAGACGGTGGAGATGCTGCGTTCGTCGCATGCGCTGTTCGGCCTCACGGCCGACGAGGCGCGGGTGGTGGTGGGCTATATGCGCGTGGTGACCTGCGCCAAGGGCGCGACGCTGCTGCGCGAGGGCGACGGCCGCGATGCCAGCGAGATGCTGCTGCTGCTCGACGGCGAGGTCTCGGTCGACGCCGGCACCGACAACGCGGCCGGCAGCGTGGCCATCGCCTCGCTGGGCCCGGGCAGCGTGCTCGGCGAGGTGGCGCTGCTCGACGGCCTGCCGCGCTCGGCGCACTGCACCGCCCTGAGCCCGGTGCGCGCCGCCGGGCTGACGCGCGCGTCGCTGCAGGCCATGCTCGACCAGCAGCCGCGCGTGGCCGCCAAGCTGATGATCGTGCTGTCGCAGCGCATCACCGAGCGGCTGCGCGGCATGGGCCAGCAGCTGCAGGTCTATGCGCAGCTCACCGCGTCGCTGCAGGCCGAGGTGGACCGGCTGCGCGCGGCGCAGCGGCGCTGATCAGCGCCCTTCGCGGGCCAGCGCCTGCGCCAGGCAGGCGCGGTAACGCACCAGCGCGGCATCCATCGCCAGCGGCAGCATCGGCCGCCCCGGCGTGCGCTGCAGGTTGTGCCACTGCGCGGTGATCATCGCGCGGTCCTCGGCGAAGGCCGCCAGCAGGCCCTGGTACAGGCCTTCGGTGACGGTCTCGTCGCCGCGGTCGGCGCGGTGTGCCTCCATGAAGAAATAGTGCGTGCTCGACGCCGTCTCGGGCGTGATGGCCTGGCAGCTGCGAAAGCGCACGCCCACGCCACGCTGGGCGGCTTCGTCGGCCGTCAGGCCGGCGGGCTGCGCACCCGAATCCATCAGCAGCACGCCGGGCAGCAGGAAGTCATAGCGGATCCAGCGGTCGATGAGGCCGTCGTAAGGCCACAGCGGCCGGTAGTAGGCCGGCGGTGGCACGGCCGGCACGTGGCGCTCGACGCGCACGCCGTCGGGCAGGTCCTGCACCGTGGGGCGGATGGCGGCGATGCGATCGCTGCCGCCCAGCGTGCCGGCATGCACGTAGCTCAGGTGCGAGAAGTCCAGCAGGTTGTCGGCGATCAGCTCGACCGGCGTGTCGTAGTGCAGATAGCCGGGGCGGTAGCGCCAGTCGGGCGAGTCGCAGGCATGGTTGTCGGGCAGCCGGGTGGGGTCGGCCGCGTCGACGTCGCCCAGCCACACCATCACCCAGCGCCGGTGCTCGACCACCGCATAACGCCTGACGCGTGCCGCCGGCGGCACCCGGTCCAGCCCCGGCACTTCGATGCAGCGGCCGTCGGGCGCGAATTTGAGGCCGTGGTAGCCGCAGCGCAGGCCGTCGGCCTCGACCCGGCCGCAGGACAGCGGCGCCTGGCGGTGGCAGCAGCGGTCCTCCAGCGCGGCGATGCTGCCGCTGGCCGTGCGCCACAGGACCAGCGCCTCACCGGCGATGGTGCGCGCCAGCAGCGCGCCCGGCGGCAGCTCGTGCGACCAGGCGGCCACGTACCAGGTGTTGCGCAGGAAGGGGCCGCCGGCGACGGCGGTGACAGCGGCGTGTGGGGCAGCAGGCACGGTCTCGGACATCGCGCTCATCGTAAGGGTTGAGACCGGCAGCGACCGCCGGTCGAGAGCGAGTGTCTCTGGCTGCAGGAAGTGGTGGAGGCGGCAGTTTCGGTAGACTTAGCCATCGTACTTAGTCCATGCCGAGGCGCCGATGACGCTGACCGTCAATGTCCACGAGGCCAAGACCCATCTGTCGAGGCTGCTGGAACAAGCCCACGCCGGCGAGGAGATCATCCTGGCCAAGGCCGGCAAGCCTTATGCGCGGCTGATGCCCCTGGCGCCCGAGCCGGGTCGACGGCAACCGGGGCGGCTCGCGGGGCGGGTCGGCGAGGCCTTCTTCGAGCCCTTGCCGCCGGAGGAACTGGATGCCTGGGAAGGCCGCTGATGAGGCTGCTGCTCGACACCCATGCGCTGCTGTGGTGGTTCACGGCCGATCCACGCTTGTCCGCCGCGGCGCAGGCGGCGATCGCCGACCACGCCAACGAAATCTTCGTCAGCGCCGCCAGCGCCTGGGAAATCGCCACCAAGCAGCGGCTGGGGAAGCTGGATGAGGTCCCGCAAGCGGCCGCGCGGTTTGCCGAACTGGTGGCGGCCGACGGCTTCCTGCACCTGCCCATCAGTCACGGTCACGGACTGCGGGCGGGGGGCTATGACGTGGCCCATCGAGACCCCGTCGACCGCATGCTGGCCGCGCAGAGCGAGCTGGAGTCGATGCCGCTGGTGACGCGCGATCCCGCCTTCGCGGACTTCTGCATCACCACGCTGTGGTGATGTCGGGCGGCCTGGGCGCTCAGAACCCCAGCGCGCGGCGGATGAAGGCCACCGTCTCCGGCTGCAGAAAATAGTTCAGGTGGTGCACGCGGTCGTTGGTGCCGAAGTCGAGCCGGCGCCGCGGCTCGGCGGGCAGCGGCGGATCGACGATGTGGGCATCGCCGCCCACCTGGGTCATCGACGCGGTATCGACGACGAGGTCATTGGCGCCCGAGAACAGCATGTCGGCACCGGCGTCGGCCACACGCTCGACGGGGCGGCGAAAGGCCTGCCAGAACTGCCAGCCGGCCGCGGCCGATTCGAAATCGCTGGTCACCGCAAAATAGCCCGGCGGCGCCGCGGCATGCCCGAAGGCGAGCTTTTCCAGCTCGACGTTGCCGCGGATGAAATCGCCGCCGTCGGGGCCGTAGCGCGACATCGCCGCCAGCCCCGGCACCATGGCGATGGTGGCGTCGGCCACCGGCGTGCGCGCCAGCAGCCCGGTGCCCGAGGCCAGCAGCGCCGCCAGCCCTTCGACCACCTTGAACATCGGCACCGCCAGGCCGGCGAGGCCGGATACGGTGCCCACGGCCGCGGCATAGTTGGCCAGCAGCTTGAGCGCCGCGCGCAGCCGGTAGGGCGAGGCCAGCCCGGTGCCCATCAGCGGCGAGGCGACGAAGACCACGCGCGAGCGCGCCTGCAAGTCGCGCTGCAGCACCTCCAGCCACCAGCGCGTGACCAGGCCGCCGCGGCTGTGACAGACCACGTCGACGGCAGCTTGCGTGCCGGCGAAGGCGCGTGCCAGGTCGAGCGCATTGATCCACGGGCCGACCTGCAGCGTGGGGTGCTCGAACACCAGCACCTGCTGGTAATGCGCCTGCGCCGCCTGCAGCAGCTGGCGGCCGGTGGCGGCACCGGCAGCGCCCCGCGCCTGTGCCAGCTGGTCGACGATGGCGCCGCTGTGGCTGAAGGTGCCGTGCACGATCAGCAGCACGCGGCCCGCGGGCACGATGTGGTCGACGCGTCGGCCCTGCAGGTCGAAGAGGCCGTAGCGCGGGTTGAAACCCTGGTCCAGCCCGGCGAGGAAGGCGCTGACCTGCGAGCCGTCGACCGGCTTGAACAGCGTGTGGTTGATGGGCACGGCGTCGAACAGCCCCGCCGCCCCGCGCCGCGCAGCGCGCCGCTGCGGGCGCATGGCCGGGCCGGCGTCGAAGCGGAAGTCCAGCAGCCCGTCGGCGCCGCGCACCAGCGTCAGGTAGGCGGCTGCGTCTGCCGGCGCGCCGTCGCGCAGGCGGCGGCGGCGCGCATCGGCCACGCGCGGCGCCGGGCCGGCGTGCGGTCCGAAGGCATGGCCGTCGGCCTCGAGCGATCGCGTCGCCGCGTCGAAGAGCGCGGCAGGGTCGGTGATGACGGGGTCGGTGGCCTGGCTCATGATGCAGCCCCCAGCAGCGGCAACGGCGTGATGCCCAGGTCACGCGACAGCCGCACGTCGATCAGCGCCTGGTAGTCGGCCGAGCGCACGTTGTGGCGGCCTTCCTCGACCGCGGCGTCGAAGCTGCCGCGCGCGGTCAGCCAGGTGGTCTCCAGCGGCACCAGGTGGCCGAGCGCGATGTGCTGCTGCACCTCGCGCTGCTGGCCCTGGCCGATCACGCCCTTGGGGTTGGCCAGCGTGCTGCGCGGGCCGGTATCGGGGCGGTCGGCGGCCATCGCATCGCCGCGGCCGGCCTGCAGGGTGCGAAAGCGCGCATACAAGGCCTCGCTGCGCCAGTAGCCGGCGAAGGCATGGCCCGACAGCAGGAACAGCACCGGCGAGATGCCCACATATTCCAGGCAGGCCGCCAGCAGCAGCGCCAGGTCGATGCAGGTGCCGCGCCGCTCGGCCAGCAGCTGGCTGGGCGTGCGCAGCCGCTGCGTGGCCTGGCCGTACGAGGGCGGCGGGTTGATGTAGGTGAGGCCATGGTGGTCCAGCACCGCATACCACAGCGCGCGCACCTGGCGGTCGACGCTGCCGTAGCGGGCATCGTCGTCGGCGCCGCGCTCGTCCACGCTCTGGTAGCCGTCGAAGCCGGCGGCCGGATCGTCGCTCAGCGCGCACAGGATGGCGTGTGCCGAATCGACGATGCGCGCCACCGCCGGGTCGCGCGGCAGCACGAAGGACGGCAGCCAGCGCCATTCGGCATGATCGCCGTCCTGCCATTCGTCCACCGGCGCCAGGCCGACGCGGAAGGTCTGCTCGGCAACGCGCTCGCCGGCGCAGTGCACGCTCAGGCGCAGGCTGCTCTGGATGCGTTCGCTCTGCGTGCGGATCAGCGTGCTGGTCAGCGGCAGCACCACCTCGTCGGTCAGCACCAGCGCCTGGCGCTCGGCCGGCAGTTCGAAGGTCGACTGGTAGGGGCAGGTGGTGCCGCCGACGTCGAGCTCGACGCGGACCTGGATCTCGCGCACCGGCCCCTCGACGCGCGTGCGCTCGATCAGCAGCGAGGCCAGCGGGCTCTGCCCGTTGTGCAGCAGCGAATAGTTGATCAGCGGCCGGTGCGTGGCGCGCACGGTGATGCGCTCGCGCGGTGGCACCTGGTCGGCCGGCCGCAGCTCGGACAGGCGCGTCGTGCGCGTGGGCGCGGCGCGCGGTGCCTGCAGCAGCGACACCGCGCTCCACAGCACCACGCCGGCGCCGCGCAGCGTGCCCTGCTGGCGCAGGTTGACCAGCGCACGGCGGAAGGACTCCAGCAGCCCCTGGCCGTCGGCCAGCGCGCCGTACAGCGAGGTGCAGAACAGCTCGGCCAGGCTGTCGTCGATGACGTCGTGGTAGCCCACCGCGGCCTTGGCGCCGCGCGCCACGATGCGCGCCGCCACGCGCGCGCCCGAGTTGTAGAAGTTGCACATCACCAGGTCGGGCCCGCGGCCTTCGCTGCACAGCGCGCCGGCCAGCGATTCGGCATCGGCCAGGTGCACCGGCCGCGCCGGGTCGGCCGACTTCAGCGCGAAGCCGTCGCGCCGTTCGCGCGCCGGAAACTCACGCTCGGCGCCCAGCAGGTCCACCGCCTGGTGGTTGTCGACACCGGCCAGGTGCAGCAGCCCCGGGCGGGTGCTGCGCATCCAGTCGTGCAGCTCGCCCAGCGAGGGGTCGCGCAGCCGGTCCTTCACCTGCGCCGGGTCGAAGCCCAGGCTGCGCAGCATGCGGTCGCCCTCGAGGCGCGTGTCGTAGCACTGCGCCAGCCTGCCCGGTGCACATTCGACCGTGGCCGCGCGCTCGATCGCCACCGCGGCGTCGGCCGGTGCGCCGGCGCGGCGCAGCTGCCGCACCACCAGCATGGGGCCGCTGCGCAGCGTGCGCGTGACCGCGGTCAGCGCATATTCCCAGGGGAAGACGCGAAAGGCCCAGCCTTCGTGCTCGGCACCCGACTCCGGCAGGCTGACCTCGACGACCTCGGCGCGCGCCAGGCGTTCGAGCTCGGGCGCCGCCAGCTGGCCGGCCAGCGGGCCGTCGTCGGCCTGCGCCGGGTCCTTGCCGGCGGCGCGCCAGCGTTCGCGGTTGCGTGCCACGTTGGACCAGCGCATGGCGGCGGCCTGGAAGGCGGACGGGTCGGGCCGCCATTCGATCGGCCGGCCCAGGTCACCCGCCAGCCGGAAGATCACCCGGTCGGCATCGCCGGGGCTGCGCGCGCGGATGCGGGTGGCTGCCGTTGCGCCTGCCGGCTTCGTCTGGCGTCTGCTGGCCATCGGGTGTCCTCCCGCAAGAATGATCCCACGCTCAGGCCGCTGCTGCGCCTGCTGCAGCCAGCACCCGCCAGGCCAGCGCCTCGGCCTGCAGTTCGTCGAGCCGGGCGCCTTCGGCGCGCAGGCGATCGCATGCGGGCTCGCCGAGCGCGGCGACGATGGCCGCCAGCGCCGGCGCCATCACCTGCTGCTCGGCGGCCTGCCGGCGCGGGCTCTGGTTGCGCACATACCAGTCGTCGGCATGGCCGAGCAGCCGCGCCGCGGTGGCGGCGTCGCCGGCGCGCACCGCCAGCAGCGCCAGGTGGTTGAACAGCACGCCGGCATACAGGTGCGGCCGCATCATCGGCAGCGACTGCGCCAGCGCCTGCGCGGCACGTGCGTCGTCGCCGGCCTGCAGCCAGGCCGAGGCCAGGTTGGCCATCGCCATCGCCTGCACCACCGGCCGCCGCACCTGCGCCAGCTCGGCGATGCAGGCCTGGCCGAGGCGGACCGCCTCGTCGAGCCGGCCTTCGCCGGTGGCATGGTCGGCCAGGCGAAAGTGCGCCATCGCGATGCGCGCCGGGTCGCCGGTCTGTTCGGCCAGGGCCAGCATGCGCCGCAGGCCTTGCAGGCCGGCCAGGCGTGCACCTGGCTCGCGGCTGTAGATGGCGAGGTTGCAGTCGAGCTGCGCGCCCACCATGCGCAGCGCGGCCGGCCAGCCCGGGTCTTCGAGCGCGGCGACTTCGTCGGCGGCGGCGCGGGCGGCCCCGGGCTGGCCGGCGCGGGCCAGTTCCTCGGCCAGCAGCACCAGGGCGACATACAGCTCGCGCCGGTCGCCGACCTCGCGCCAGGCGGCCACGCGCTGCTGCGTGGCATCCAGCCGCGGCAGTTCGGGCAGCGCGATCGACGACGCCGGCGCGGCCTGGCTCCACAGCCGCGCGCGGTCGAGTGCGCTGCTGGCCGTGGGCAGCAGGGCATGTGCCGCGGCCATGCGGCGGCGGCGCAGCGTGGCCACGCCGCGCAGGCCGTCGATGGCCTGCAGCGCCAGGCCGGTGGCGCCGGCCACCGCGGCATCGCCGCGCACGCGGGCACGCTCGAAGGCGGCGTCGAGGTCGCCGTATTCGGGCCCATGCAGGCGCAGAAAGTCGGCCGTGCTGCACGCATGCAATTCGTCCAGCATGCCGAGCGCGCGCTGCGCCAGCACGCGGCCGTGGGTGACCTGCGCGGATGCCGTCTCGCCGGCTGCGGCCAGCTTTTCGGCGGCATACAGCCGCGTCGATTCCGGCAGCCGGAAGCGCGGCGGATCGCCCGCCTCGTGCTGCAGCAGCGAGCGGTCGAGCAGCGCGTCGATGGCGTCCAGCGCCGCCCATTCGTCGAGGTGATCGTCGGCCACCACCTGCTGTGCCGTCTCGAGCCGGAAGCTGCCGCTGAAGACCGAGAGCCGGCGCAGCGCCGCCTGCTGCACGGCGTCGAGCAGCGAACAGCTCCAGTCGAGCATGGCGCGCAGGCTCTGCTGGCGCGACGGCCGCAGCGGCGCGCTGCCGTGCAGCAGGCGCAGCCGTTCGGCCAGGCGCTGGTTCAGTGCCGCGAGCCCCAGCTGTGGCGCGCGGGCGGCGGCGAGCTCGATCGCCAGCGGGTGGCCGTCCAGGTGCCGGCAGAGCTCGGCGGCGCGCGCCAGGCCGGTGGCATCGAGCACGAAGCGCTGGTCTCCGGCGCGCGCGCGCTGCACGAGCAGCGCCACCGCCGGGCTGGCGGCGATGGCGTCGGGCGTGGCGTCGGGCGCCGGCAGCGCCAGGGCGCCCAGGCGCCAGACCTGCTCGCCCGACAGGTGCAGCGCCACCTGCGAGGTGACGAGCACGCGCAGGCCCGGGGCCGCCGCCAGCCACGCCGGCAGCACCGCGGTGAGTCCGGGCATCAGGTGCTCGGTGTTGTCCAGCACCAGCAGCAGCTGCCGCGGCGCCAGGCTGCGCGCCAGCAGCGCGGCGGCGTCGCCTTCGCCCAGTGGTGCGTGCACGGCATGGGCCACCGCCAGCGCCACGGCGCGGGCTTGCGCCGCGGGTTCGTCTTCCGCCAGCGCCGACAGGTCGACCCAGGCGACACCATCGGGCCAGGTGTTGCGGTGCCGCAGCGCGAGCGTGCGCGCCAGCACCGTCTTGCCCAGGCCACCGGCGCCGACGATGCTGACCAGGTGCTGCGTGGCCAGCAGTTCGCCCAGCGCGGCCAGGTCGGCATCGCGGCCCAGCAGCGGCGGGGCGTCGACCGGCAGCGGCGCGGCTCTCGATGCCGGTTCGGCGTCGGCGGGCGGGGGGGCGGGCGCGGATTCGTCCGCATCGGCGGGCAGCGTGAAGCGGTAGCCGCGGCCGGGGATGGTGGCGATGGCCGATGGGCCCATCACCTTGCGCAGCGCGCTGACCTGCACCTGCAGGTTGTTTTCCTCGACCACCAGGCCCGGCCAGGCCAGCTCCAGCAGTTCGGCCTTGGGCACCAGGCGGTCACGCCGCTCGACCAGGGCCGCCAGCACGTCGAAGGCGCGTGCGCCCAGCGGCACGGCCTGGCCGTCGACGCGCAACTGGCGTTCGGTCAACCGGATCTCGAAGCGGCCAAAACGCCGGCGGTCGGGCATCGATGCCAAGCCTCCCGTGTCGAATGTAACCGGCACCGGGCCCTCTGAATCAGAACGCTTCAGGTCGCTTTCAGCTGGCCAAAGGACGGCTCAGGGGCAGCAGGCGGACAGTTCAGCCATCGACAACGCACCCCCTCTGCCGGAGCCCACCATGAACCCGCTGCACACCACCGCCCGCCGCCTGATCGCCGCCACCGCCGCCGCCGCCACGACCCTGGTGCTGTTCAGCACCGTGGTCGGCCTGGCCGACAACCAGGGCGCGGCGCCGCTGCAGATGGCCGCCGCCACCGCCGTCATCCGCTGAGCCACGACCCCCCGACCGACAGGAAACCGCCATGAACACCCACCGCCTGCATCGCACCGCCGCCGCCGCTCTCGCCGCATGCACCACGCTGGTGCTGTTCACGGCCGTTGTTTCCATCGCGCCGCAGCACGAGCGTGGCGAACTGCTGGCCCGGGCCGCCGCGCCGGCGGCGCAGCCGGCGCCCGCACTGGCCCGGACGCCGGCCCCGGTGGTCGTGGCATGGGTGGCGCCGGTGCCGGCGCGCGATGCCGAGTAAGCCTGAGCGGTCCTCCGCCGGCCGCTCGACCACCACCTTGCCGAACTGCCGCTGCCCTTCCAGCCGCGGCAGCGCCTCGTGCGCATCGGCCACACCGCAGCGCGAATCGACCCCCGGCTGCAGCCGGTTGGTGGCCACGGCGTCCAGCAGGTCGTGGCCTTCGCCCGGGTTGTGCAGCGTGTGCCGCAGACCTGCAACTGGCGGATGAAAGGGCGGCGCAGGCCGGCGCCCGGCGGGTCGCCGCCGGTGGCCCCGCAGGGGATGCTGCGGCCAGCGACAGGCCGCCTTCATGCGCACCGGCACCAGCGCCGCGCCGGGCCCATTCACACCCTGTCAGGGCGCGCAGCTGCGAAAGCCGCAGAAGGCATGGTCGGCCTCGGGCGGCAGGAAGCGGCGCGCCTTCGGGTGGCGCTGGCGGGCCGGCGTCATGAACGATGCGCCGCGCAGCACGCCCTCGGTGCGCGGCGGCGGCAGGCGGTCCAGCGAGCCGGGCGTCTGCGCATGGCCGCGCCACGGGCGGGCGCTGCCGGCCACCCATTCGAAGACATCGCCCCAGACGAAGCCGCGGCTGCGCGCGGTAAGCGCGGCCAGCTCCCATTCGGGCTCGGTCGGCAGGCGGCGGCCGGCCCAGCGGCACCAGGCCTCGGCCTCGTGGCGCGACAGGTGCATCGCCGGCTGGCCGGCCGGCGCGCGCTGCAGTTCGCCGCCGCGCTGCACCAGCACGCCGCCGCGCAGCTGCTCCACGTCGCGCGGTGCGCGGCGGCCGACCTGCTGCACCCAGGCCCAGCCGGCGTCGGTCCAGAGTTCGGCCCGGTCGTAGCCACCGTCCTCTGCAAATTCGATGAAGCGCTCCCAGCTCACGGCCTGGGCGTCGATCTCGAAATCGGGCACGGCCATATCCTCGGCCCAGCGTTCGAGGTCGGGCACGAAGCCGCCACGCGCGCTGCCCAGCTGCAGCCTGGCAGCGGGCATCCACAGCGGCTCGCGGTCGACGCGGGCGGGCAGTGGCGCCCAGGGTGGCGGCGGGTCGGGCTGGCGGCGCAGCTGCAGCGCCGCGGCGCGCTCGGCCAGCGCCTCGGTCAGGCGGTCCTCGTGCAGCAGCGCGGCGCGGTAGACATGCAGGGCATCGTCACCGTCGCCGGCGGTGGCCAGCAGGTCGAGCGTGGTGTCGAGCGTATCGGCCAGGTAGCGCCGCACGGTATCGGGGTCGGGCGGCTGGCGCTCGCCGGTTTCGAACCAGGCGTCGGCCGCGGGTTCGACCGACGCCAGCCGCAGCGCGTCGGCAGCGGCGTGCTCGCCGCGCGCGCGCTGCACATGGCGGGCGATCCAGCGCTCCTGGTACCAGCCGGCATGGCCGGCCAGCCACAGGGCGCTCGGGCCATCGTCGGCGCCGGCCTCGGCGCCGCGCGCCTCGAACACCGACAGCCAGCGCAGCGTGAGGTTGCGCGTGTCGATCAGCGCCAGCGACAGCAGATCGCGGTCGCCGCGGCGGATGGCGACCGGGTCGTCGAGTGCAGCGGCGCGCAGCGTCACTGTCCGACCAGGCCGTTGCGGATGGCGTAGACCGTGAGCTCGGAGTTGTTGGCCAGCTGCAGCTTCTCGAGCACGCGCGCGCGGTAGACCGACACCGTCTTCGGGCTCAGCATCAGCGCCTCGGCGATGTCCGACAGCCGCTTGCCCGAAGCGATGAGGACCAGCGTCTGCAGTTCGCGGTCCGACAGCTTCTGGTGCAGCTGCTCGGTCGCCGGCGCGGTGAGGCTGTCGACCAGCATCTGCGCGATCTCGGGCGTGACGTATTTTCGGCCCTGGGCCACGGTGCGCACGGCATTGACGATGGCCTGCGGGTCGCCGCCCTTGTTGACATAGCCGAAGGCGCCGGCGCGCAGCGCACGGATGGCGTACTGGTCCTCGGGGTACATGCTCACCACCAGCACCTTGACCGGCGAGCCCTCGTCCTTGAGCGCATGCAGCGCATCCAGCCCGCTGCGGCCGGGCAGGTTGATGTCGAGCACCAGCACGTCGCAGGCTTCGGTGCGCATCAGGCCGCGCAGCTCGGTGTAGTCGCCGGCCTCGCCGACCACGCGCATGTCGGGTGCGTCGGCCAGGGTGTCGCGGATGCCGCGGCGGATCAGCGCATGGTCGTCGCAGAGGATGACGCGGATCATGGCGGTGGCGCGGCTGGCAGGGGGTGTGAAGGGGTCACAGGGCCGACCACGCGGACGGGTCGTGGTCGCGATTGTCGTCGTCGCCGGCATCGCCCTCCATCGGGGCGCCCCTGGTTGCGCCGGCGAGCGGTACCGACAGGATCAGCGTGGTGCCGTTGCGGCCGCTGCTGAGGTCGATCCAGCCGCCGACGGTTGTGGCGCGCTCGTGCAGGCCGCGAATGCCGAAGCTGCTGGCCTTGGCCAGGTCGGCACGGCTGAGGCCGCGGCCGTTGTCGCTGATCTCCAGCGACAGCACGCCGCCCGAGATCGACAGGTCCATCGTCACGCGGCTGGCCTGCGCGTGCTTGCTGATGTTGGTCAGCGCCTCCTGCGCGGTGCGGTAGGCCACCAGCGGCACGCCTTCGGGCCATTCGTGGCCTTCGGTGCCGATGTGCTCGTGGCTGGTGCGGAACAGGCATTCGACGCCGGTGCGTTTCTCGAAGCGGCCGGCCAGCCACTGCAGCGCAGCCACCAGGCCTTGTTCGAGGATCGCCGGGCGCAGGTTGTGCATCACGCGCTGGCTGGCGCCGATGGCGTGGCTGACGGTCTCCATCGCCGAGGCGGCGCGCTGCTGCACGGCCGGCTCGCTGCTGTGGCGGCGAATCCAGTCGATGTCGAATTTGAGTGCCGTCAGCGACCCACCGACATCGTCGTGGATCTCGCGCGCGATGGCCGCGCGCTCGGCCTCGACGCGCGTCTGCAGGTGGCGCGCCAGCTCGGCCAGGCGCTGGCGCGAGGCGGCCAGCTCGCGGTCTGCGTCGACCCTGGCGGCGCGCGTGCGCGCGGCGTCGATGGCGTGCTCGAGCGCCGGCGCCAGCCGCGCCAGGCGGTTCTTCAGCAGGTAGTCGCTGGCGCCGTTGCGCATGGCGGTCACCGCCACGTCCTCGCCGATTTCGCCCGAGACCAGGACGAAGGGCACGATGGGGTCGCGCGCGCGCACGATCTGCAGCGCCTGCAGGCCCGAGAAGCCCGGCAGGTTGTAGTCGGAGACGATGGCGTCCCAGGGCCGGTCCAGCGCCGCCTCGAATTCGGCGCGGCTGTCGACGCGCTGCGCGCGCACATCCAGCCCGCCGCGCAGCAGGTGAGCCAGCGCCAGCTCGTGGTCGAGTTCCGAGTCTTCCAGGTGCAGGATGCGCAGCGGCGCGGCGGTGCTGGACATGCGCCCAGTATCGCGCAGCGGTGCACGCGGGCGCCGGCGGCGCCGAATTGGCGCCGGATTGGTCGCTTCTTCCGCTCAATGTCGGCCGGGGTGCTGCCGAAAATGCTTCGGAGGGTGGGCCCACCGGGGCCCGTCGACCCTTGGCCGTACCAAAGTCGAACCGCAGCCCTGGAGCGCCGATGCTCGCATCCCCACACGATCCACCACCCGCGCCGATGGCCTTGACGATGCTGGCGGCCACCGAGCTGCAGGACCACCTGCTGGTGGCCAACAACGACCTCGAACGCCTGCAGCGGCTGCTCGACGATGCGAGCCAGGCGCTGCTGAGCCACTTCACCTATGCGTCGGCGCACATGGACGCGGCCGCGGTGCACCTGCAAGCCACCCGCGCCGGTGAGCCGCCGGCCATCCGCGAGGCACGGCAGACGCTGGCCAGCGCCGTCACGGCGCTGCAGTTCCAGGACCTGGCCACCCAGCTGATCGCCCACACCGCCTGCCGGCTGCGCACCTGCGCCGACCGCCTGGCGCGCGAGGCCCTGGGCGATGACGAGGACGGTGCCGCCCTGGTGGCGGAGTTGCCGCTGCGCCCCAACCCGGTGACGCAGGACGAAATGGACGCCGGCTCGATCGAGCTGTTCTGAAGATCCCCGAACGATTCAAGACCCCCGGAGCACACAACATGCACTCGATCCTCGCTGTCGACGATTCCGCCTCGATGCGCCAGATGGTGTCGTTCACCCTGAAGAATGCCGGCTTCAACGTGGTCGAGGCCGTGGACGGCCAGGACGCCTGGGAGAAGGCCAACAGCCGCGACTTCAACCTCGTGCTGACCGACCAGAACATGCCGCGCATGGACGGCATCAGCCTGACCAGGAAGCTGCGCGAGAACCCCAAGTTCAAGGCCACGCCGATCCTGATCCTGACCACCGAGAGCAGCGACCAGATGAAGCAGGCCGGCCGCGCCGCCGGCGCCACCGGCTGGCTGGTCAAGCCCTTCGATCCGTCCAAGCTGATCGAGGTCATCGGCAAGGTCATCCGCTGACCCGCCGGACCCCCGTCCAGCACAGTCGCCAGGAGCACCAGCATGGGTGAGTCGTCACAAAGCGCCGCCAGCCTGCACGCCGGCATCGACCTGAGCCAGTTCTTCCAGGTCTTCTTCGAAGAAGCCGGCGAGAACCTCGACAACATGGAGCGCATGCTGCTGGCGCTGGACGTCGGCGCGCCGACGACGAGGCGCTCAATGCCATCTTCCGCTGCGCGCACTCGGTCAAGGGCGGCGCCGCGACCTTCGGCTTCACCGATGTCGCCGAGCTGACGCACCAGATGGAGACGCTGCTCGACAAGCTGCGCCGTCACGAGCTGCAGCCGACGCCCGAGATGGTCGACGCGCTGCTGCAGTCGGGCGACGCGCTGAAGGCACAGCTGGCCCGCCACCAGGGCAACGGCGCCGAGGCGATCGACACGCGCGCGCTGCTGGCCGTCATCGGCGCGCTGGTCGACGGCCGTGGTGCCGCGGCCGCGCCGGAGGCGCCGGCCAGCGCGCTGCCCGCCGCGGCGGCGCCGGCCAGCGCGCTGCCCGCCGCGGCGGCGCCGGTGGCGCCTGCCCCGGCTGCCGCCGACAAGACCGTGCGCGTGCTGGTGCTGACGGTGGGCCCGCTGGACGACCCCCGGCAGGCCGAGAACCTGTTCGAGCTGTTCCAGGAGATCCCCGACCTCGGCACCATCGATGCCATCGACGGCGGCCAGGCGGCCGACGGCCTGCGGCGCCTGCGCATCGTCACCGCCACGCCCGACGCCGAGCTGCTGGACCTGTGCACCTTCCACGTCGCGCGCGAGCAGTTGCGGCTGGAAGCGGCAACCCCCGGCTATGGCTTCTTCCCGGGGGCGCCGGGCGCACCCGAGGCCACCGCGCCGGCGACCACCGACCCCGGCTATGGCTTCTTCGACAGCGCACCCGGTGCGCCCGCGCTGGAGTCCGCCGCCGCGGTGCCGGGCCCGGCCGCGTCGGCCGCGCCCGCGCGTGCCGCCGCGCCGCGCGCCGACAAACCCGCGCCGAACCCCGAGTCGAGCACATTGCGCGTGTCGGTCGAGAAGGTCGATCAGCTCATCAACCTGGTGGGCGAACTCGTCATCACGCAGGCCATGCTGGCGCAGAACGGCAAGGGCGTCGACACCGCGCTCTACCAGCAGCTGGCCTCGGGCCTGGCCGACCTGGAGCGCAACACGCGCGACCTGCAGGAAGCGGTGATGTCGATCCGCATGATTCCGATGTCGCTGGTGTTCAACCGCTTCCCGCGCATGCTGCGCGACCTCGCCGGCAGGCTGTGCAAGAAGGTCGAGCTGGTGACGCAGGGCGAGGCGACCGAACTCGACAAGGGCCTGGTGGAGAAGATCACCGACCCGCTGACGCACCTGGTGCGCAACAGCTGCGACCACGGCATCGAGCTGCCGGCCGAGCGCCTGGCCAAGGGCAAGCCCGAGACCGGCACCATCACGCTGATCGCCAGCCACCAGGGCGGCAGCATCGTCATCGAGGTGCGCGACGACGGCAAGGGCCTGAACCGCGGCAAGCTGCTGGCCAAGGCGCGCGAGCGTGGCCTGGACGTGCACGACGGCATGAGCGACCAGGAGGTCTACGGCCTCATCTTCGCGCCCGGCTTCTCCACCGCCGACCAGGTGACCGATGTCTCCGGCCGCGGCGTCGGCATGGACGTGGTGAAGAAGAACATCACCGCCCTGGGCGGCACGGTCGAGATCGACTCGGCCGAGGGCTACGGCATGACGGTGCGCGTGCGCCTGCCGCTGACGCTGGCCATCATGGACGGCATGAGCGTGGGCGTGGGCGAGGAGTGCTACATCCTGCCGCTGTCGAGCGTGGTCGAGTCGTTCCAGGTCGAGGCCGGGATGATCAAGACCATCGGCGGCAGCGGCCGCGTGGTCGAGGTGCGCGACGAATTCATGCCGGTGATCGACCTGGAGAAGGTGTTCGAGGTGCCGCGCTTCGATTTCGAGCGCGTCAGCAACATCATGGTCGTCGTCGAGGCCGAGGGCGGCCGCGTCGCCCTGCTGGTCGACGAACTGCTCGGCCAGCAGCAGGTGGTGGTGAAGAACCTCGAATCGAATTACCGCAAGGTCGACGACGTCTCCGGCGCCACCATCATGGGCGACGGCCGCGTCGCGCTGATCCTCGACGTGGGCTCGCTGGTGCGGCGCAGCCGCCACTGACCACCACCGAAGCAACCGCCTTCCAGCCGTACCGAAGGGCTTTGAGCATGGCATTCCTGAACCGGGCGCTGCGGCGATTCTCCATCCGCACGCGCATGAACGGTGCGATCGCCATCGTCATCGGTCTCTTCGCCCACGTCGCCGTGGCCGCGCTGCTGGGCGGGCGCACGCTGCAGTCGCTCAACCACGAGTTCATGACGCTCAGCGTGGCCGAGATGCGCGTGGTCGCCGAGCTGCGCGCGCTGCTCGGCGAGGTGCGCCAGCACGAGAAGAACATGGTCATCGACTACGAGGACCCCGCCCTCGTGCAGGCCCACCGCGTGAAGTGGCAGGCCACGATCGACCAGGCCCGGGCCGCGCTCGGCCGCCTGTCGGAGGGCGAAGCCGATGCCGGCACCGTCGAGGCGCTGGCCGCGGCGAAGGCGTTGGACGCCTATGTCGCCGCGTCGGCGCGCGTGCTGGAACAGGTGCAGGGCGGCGCCTACGACAACGCGCGCGTGGCCGACAAGATGCTGGCGCGTGCCAAGCAGCATGTCGTCGAGGTCGAGCAGCGCGTGGCCGCCATCGACCGCATCGTGCAGGCCGAGACCGACCAGACGCGCACCGGGTTCGAGGCCGCGATGCAGCGCACCGGCTGGCTGTTCGCCGCCGTGCTGATGCTGGTGGTGGTGATCGTGGTGCCCACCACGCTGATCAATTCGCGCTCCATCACCGGTCCGATCCGGCGCGCGCGCGATGTCGCCACGGCCATCGCGCAGGGCGACCTGACGCAGACGGTGCACGACGACGGCGCCGACGAGGCGGGCGCACTGCTGCGCAGCCTGGAACACATGCGCGGCGCGCTGTCGGCGCTGGTGGGCGAGCTGCGGCAGGCCTGCGACAGCATCGGCCTGAGCTCGGGCGAGGTCGCTGCCGGCAACCACGACCTCAGCCAGCGCACCGAGCAGACGGCGTCCAACCTGCAGCAGACGGCGAGCGCCATCGAGCAGCTCACCGGCACGGTCAGGAACAGTGCCGATGCGGCGTCGCAGGCCGATCAGCTGGCGCGTTCGGCGGCCAGCGTGGCGCAGCGCGGCGGCACGGTGGTGTCGCAGGTGGTGCAGACGATGAACGAGATCAATGCCAGCAGCCGGCGCATCGGCGACATCATCGGCACCATCGACGGCATCGCCTTCCAGACCAACATCCTGGCGCTCAATGCCGCGGTGGAGGCGGCGCGCGCCGGCGAACAGGGCCGCGGCTTCGCGGTGGTGGCCGGCGAGGTGCGCAGCCTGGCGCAGCGCTCGGCCGAAGCCGCGCGCGAGATCAAGAGCCTGATCGGCGCCAGCGTCGAGCGCGTGGAGGCCGGCACGCGGCTGGTGCAGGACGCCGGCGGCACCATGGGCGAGATCGTGGCCAGCGTGCAGCGGGTGTCGGACATCATCGCCGAGATCTCCAGCGCCGCCGGCGAGCAGAGCAGCGGCATCGGTCAGGTCAACGGCGCCGTCGCGCAGCTCGACCGGATGACGCAGCAGAATGCCGCGCTGGTGGAGCAGAGCGCCGCCGCGGCCCGGAGCCTGCGCGAACAGGCCGGCAAGCTCTCGCGCGTGGTGGCGTCGTTCCGCCTCCAGGGTCTGCACGGGGCCGATGCTGCGGCGGCGCCAGCCGCACCGGCTGTACCGGCCGTGGCGCTGGCCCCGGCGGCAATCACCGCAGCGGCCAAGGGCGCTGCCGCAGCACCGGCCGTGCGGGCCGTCGCAGCACCGGCCCTACGGGCTGTCGCAGCACCGGCCCTACGGGCTGTCGCAGCACCGGCCGTGAAGACCGTCGCCGGGCCTGCTGCCGGACCCGCCAGCGTGGCCGCCGCCGCCGCGGCGCCGGCGCGCGCCCCCGTACCGGCCGGCGACGACGACTGGGAAACCTTCTGAACCATTGATGGGAGCGTGGCATGTCCTTCGATCGCATCCGCATCGGCAGCCGTCTGGCCGCCGGCTTCGCGGTGTTGCTGACCTTCGTGGCCCTGACCACGCTCGTGGCCTTCTGGCAGCTGAGCCGCGTGGCCGGTGACGCCGATGCGCTGATGCGCGACCCGCTGGTCAAGGAGCGCCTGGCCAGCGAGTGGTTCCGCAACATCACCGCCGGCGTCAAGCGCACGACGGCGCTGGCCAAGAGCAGCGACACCTCGCTCGACGCCGTCTTCGCCGACGAGATCAAGACCACGACGGCGCGCACCAACGAGGTCTTCGCGTCGCTGGTCAAGCTGGCCGACAGCGACGAGCAGAAGATGCTGGCCCACTCGGCCGAGCTGCGCAAGGCATTCCTGGGCGCGCGGCTGAAGGTGCTCGAGGCCAAGAAGGAAGGCCGCACGCAGGATGCCGACCACCTGTTCGCGACCGCGTTCAGCACTTCGGCCCAAACCTACCTGAGCAGCGTGCAGGCCTTCCTGGACAGGCAGCAGAAGACCATCGACGCCGCCGGCGCCCGCATCCAGGCCGATGCCGCCCGCGGCCGTCAGCTGCTGGGCCTGCTGGGCGGGCTGGCGATGCTGCTCGGTGCCGGCCTGGCCTGGACGATCTCGCGCTCGATCACGCGGCCGCTGGCGCAGGCGCTGGGCGTGGCGCGCACGGTGGCCGCCGGTGACCTGACGCAGCGCGTCGCGGCGCCGGGTCGCGACGAGACGGCGGAGCTGCTGCGTGCCCTCGACGAGATGCGGCTGCGGCTGTCGGGCCTGGTGACGCAGGTGCGCGCGGGCATCGATTCGGTGGGCGTCGCCAGCCAGGAAATCGCGCGCGGCAACAGCGATCTCAGCGAGCGCACCGAGTCCACCGCCGGCAGCCTGCGGCAGACCGCCGGAGCGCTGGTGCAGCTGACCGGCACCGTCACGCAGACGGCCGAGTCCGCCCGCACCGCCAACGTGCTGGCGGGCTCGGCGCGCACGGTCGCGCAGCGCGGCGGCGAGGTCGTCTCGCAGGTGGTGCAGACGATGGAAGAGATCAACGCCAGCAGCCGCCGCATCGGCGACATCATCGGTACCATCGACGGCATTGCCTTCCAGACCAACATCCTGGCGCTCAATGCCGCTGTCGAGGCGGCGCGCGCCGGCGAACAGGGCCGCGGCTTCGCGGTGGTGGCCAGCGAGGTGCGCAGCCTGGCCCAACGTTCGGCCGAAGCCGCGCGCGAGATCAAGGCGCTGATCGGCGCCAGCGTCGAGCGCGTGGAGGCCGGCACGCGGCTGGTGCAGGACGCCGGCGGCACCATGGGCGAGATCGTGGCCAGCGTGCAGCGGGTGTCGGACATCATCGCCGAGATCTCGTCGGCCGCCAGCGAACAGAGCACCGGCATCGCCCAGGTCAACCAGGCGGTGACAGGGCTCGACGGCATGACGCAGCAGAACGCCGCGCTGGTGGAGCAATCGGCAGCCGCCGCGCAGAGCCTGCGCGACCAGGCCGGCAAGCTCGGCAGCGTGGTGGCGGCCTTCCGCATCGAGGGCGCCACGCCGGCGCCGCCGGCAGCACGCGCGACGGCGGCACCGGCGGCAGCTGCGCCGGTGCCGGCGAAGGCGGTGGCGCGGACGGTGATCCAGAAGGCCGCGGCGGCGGCACGGCCGGCGCCGCCGGCCGCGCCCGCCGCGGTGACACCCGCCTCGGCGCCGGTCCGTGCCCCGGCCGCGGTGCCGCCGGCCGACGACGACTGGGAAACCTTCTGACCACGGGCCGTGCACCCGCCAGACCCCGCGCGGTGCCGGCATTTCAGTCGGGCCGTCATCCGCCGATAACAGACGCAGCAGGCCCGCAGCCGGGCCGCCCCTTCAAGGAGTGACCCCATGGACATGATCACCGATGCCGCCGTCGTCGCCCGCCACGAGGCCGTCCGCCTGGCCGGCGGCAAGCCGGCAGCCCCCACCGCCGAAGGTGGTGAATTCCTCACCTTCCGCCTCGGCGGCGAGGAATACGGCATCGACATCCTGCGCGTGCAGGAGATCCGCTCGTACGAAGCGCCGACGCGCATCGCCAATGCCCCGCATTTCATCAAGGGCGTGGTCAACCTGCGCGGCGTGATCGTGCCGATCATCGACCTGCGCCTGAAGCTGGGCTGCGAAAGCGCCGAGTACAACGCCTTCACGGTCGTCATCGTGCTCAACGTCAGGGGGCGTGTGGTCGGTGCGGTGGTGGATTCGGTCTCCGACGTGCTGGAACTGACGCGCGATCACATCAAGCCGGCGCCCGAGCTCCACAGCAACGTCGACGGCAATTTCATCACCGGCATCGGCAGCGTGGGCGACCGCATGCTGATCCTGATGGACATCGAAGGGCTGATGAGCAGCGCCGACATGGGGCTGGTCGCCTGACCTGGGGTCCTGCCCCCGGCGGCCCGGCGGCACCGCCGGACCGCCTGAACTTTCTTCGGAGTTCGGCACCGGAGCGGCACGGGACGCGCACCCGGCACCCGGACGCCTGGCCGCCCTGGCCCGGCTCGATCTGACTGCCGCCGCGCTGCCGCGCCACCGCGCGGTGGCGCCGCCGCGCTGTCGCATCGCGGGGGTGCCGCGCTGGCAGCCGCGTGCAGACATCGCCGCCCTGACCAGATGTCCCGACTGCAGCGGATCGGCTCTGGTGTCGATAGCCAAGGGGTGGACTCGCAGCGCCCTCCGGGCGCCGTCGGGTCCCGTCCTCAACCCGTCCCTGCGAAGGAGCCCGATCCATGAAACCCTTGCTCGTGTCCATCATCGCCGCCGTCGCGGCCCTGTCTGCCCCCCTGGCCATGGCCTCGGCCGGCGCTTCGAAGGAGGAGGCGGTGGCGATGGTCAAGAAGGGCGTCGCCCACATCAAGTCGCAGGGTGCCGACAAGGCCTATGCGGCCTTCACCGCCAAGGATCCGCAGTTTGTCGACCGCGATCTCTACCTGGTCGTCTACGGCCTCGACGGCAAGGTGCTGGCGCATGGCGCCAACCCGAAGCAGGTCGGCAAGGACCTGCTCGAGCTGACCGACATCGACGGCAAATATTTCGTCAAGGAGCGCGTCGCGATGGTCAAGGGCAAGCCCGCCGGCGCCTGGCAGGAATACAAGTTCACCAACCCGGTGAGCAAGAAGATCGAACCCAAGGTGATGTACTGCGAGAAGCACGGCGAGACGGCCGTCTGCGGCGGCGTCTATCCCTGATGCGTCGCCGCCTGCCCGCGTCACCCTCGTTCACTGCACAGGAGCGTTCATGAAGATCGGATACAAGCTGATGGCCGCACCGCTGCTGGTGGCGGTGACGGCGGTGGTCGTCGGCACCGGCGTGACCTGGCTGGGCGCCGCGCGCGCCGACGAGGCGCAGGCTGCCACCGCGGCCGATCGCGCGCAATTCGAGACCATGGCCCAGGTGCAGCGGCGGGTCGGTGAGCTGCATGCCGGCACCTTCCGCATGCTGGCCATCGTGGCGTCGGTGGATGAGGCCGCGGTGGCCGCCTTTCGCAGCGACCTGGCGCGCCAGCTCGCCGCCGTGCGGCAGACGGTGCAGGCGCAGGGCGCCGGCAACGACGCGGAGCTCAGCCGCGTGGTGACGGCGGTGGGACCGCTGCTCGAGCGCTATGGCAAGCAGGCCGACAAGGCGGTCGAGCTGTCTGCCGTCTCGCCCGAAATGGGCGTGGCCGCGATGAAGCCGGCCGAGGCGGCCTTTGCCGACCTGTCGACGGCGGTGGCCGCGGTGAGTGCCCGCGTCGAAGGGCTGGCCGCCGGGCGGACCGAGCGCGCGCGCACCGAGGCGCTGCGCAGCGCCTGGCTGCTGCTCGGCCTGGGTCTGCTGGTCACCGCGGCGGCACTGGCCGGCTCCTGGTGGCTGCAGCGTCGTGTCGTCGCCGGACTGACTCGTGCTGCCGCGCTCACGCGCGAGGTGGCGCAAGGCCGCCTGACGGCCACGGTGGGCGCGGCAGCGCAGGACGAGATCGGCGACCTGCTGCGCGCGCTGGAGCGCATGGTGCAGCAGCTGCGCGAAAGCCTGCAGACCGTGCAGGCGGCCACCGGCAGCATCGGCAATGCGTCGCACGAGATCGCTGCCGGCAACCACGACCTCAGCCAGCGCACCGAGCAGACGGCGTCCAACCTGCAGCAGACGGCGAGCGCCATCGAGCAGCTCACCGGCACGGTCAGGAACAGCGCCGATGCGGCGTCGCAGGCCGATCAGCTGGCGCGTTCGGCGGCCAGCGTGGCGCAGCGCGGCGGCACGGTGGTGTCGCAGGTGGTGCAGACGATGAACGAGATCAATGCCAGCAGCCGGCGCATCGGCGACATCATCGGCACCATCGACGGCATCGCCTTCCAGACCAACATCCTGGCGCTCAATGCCGCGGTGGAGGCGGCGCGCGCCGGCGAACAGGGCCGCGGCTTCGCGGTGGTGGCCGGCGAGGTGCGCAGCCTGGCGCAGCGCTCGGCCGAAGCCGCGCGCGAGATCAAGAGCCTGATCGGCGCCAGCGTCGAGCGCGTGGAGGCCGGCACGCGGCTGGTGCAGGACGCCGGCGGCACCATGGGCGAGATCGTGGCCAGCGTGCAGCGGGTGTCGGACATCATCGCCGAGATCTCCAGCGCCGCCGGCGAGCAGAGCAGCGGCATCGGTCAGGTCAACGGCGCCGTCGCGCAGCTCGACCAGATGACGCAGCAGAATGCCGCGCTGGTGGAGCAGAGCGCCGCCGCGGCCGAGAGCCTGCGTCAACAGTCGGCCAGCCTGGACCAGGTGGTCAAGCGCTTCGTGCTCGCCTGACGCCCTCACATCGCGCCGGCGCGGCGCAGCGTGTCCAGCACGGGGCGGCGCAGCACCTCGCGCAGGCTCCACCAGCCGGCGCCCAGCGCCAGCAGCGCGCCGGCCGCGGCGCCGGCCAGCGGCACCCAGGGCGAGGGGTTCCAGCTGAATTCGAAGGCGTAGCGCGCCAGCGCCCAGCCGATCACCACGGCGGCGATGGACGCCAGCGTGCCCGCCAGCGCGCCCACGCCCAGCAACTCGGCGCGCTGCACCTGCGCCAGCAGGCGGCTGCCGGCGCCCATCGCGCGCATGACCGCAAATTCGCGCGCGCGCGCCTCGCGCGTGGCGCTGACGGCCGCAAACAGCACCACCAGGCCGGCCACGAGCGTGAAGCCGAACAGGAATTCGACCGCGCGGATGACCTGGTCGAGCACGCGCTGCACCTGCGCCACCGACGCCGACACGTCGACATTGGTGATGTTGGGAAAGCGCCGCGACAACGCATTGTCGAAACCCGGCTGCGCCGGCGCGCGGAAGGCGCTGATGCTGGTCGACGGCAGATCGGGCATCGCCGAGACCGGAAACATGACGAAGAAGTTGACGCGCATCGAACCCCAGTCGACGCGGCGCACGCTGGTGATGCGGCCTTCCCGGGCCTGCCCGGCGATGTCGAAGCGCAGCCGGTCGCCGACCGTCACGCCCAGGGTCTGCGCCAGGCCTTCCTCGATCGACAGCGCATCGGCTTCCTCGGGCGTCCAGCGGCCGGCCGCCATCAGGTTGTGCGGCGGCAGCCTGGCGTCGTGGCTGAGGTTGAACTCGCGCTCGACCATGCGCTGCGCGCGGTCGTCGGCAAAGCTGGTGGGCAGCACGTCCTTGCCGTTGATGGCCACCAGCCGCCCGCGGATCATCGGGTACCAGTCGTAGCGCGTGACGCCGGCTTCGGCCAGCACGCGCTTGAAGTCATCGCCCTGGTCGGGCTGCAGGTTGATGACGAAGCGGTTGGGCGCATCCGGCGGCGTGGCCTGGCGCCACGCGCCGATGAGGTCGGTGCGCAGCAGCACCAGCAGCACCAGCGACAGCAGGCCCACCGACAGCGCGCTCACCTGCAGCACCACGAAGGCCGGCCGCGCGGCGAGCTGGCGCGTGGCCAGCAGCAGCCACCGCGGCGCACCCGCTTCCGGCACCACGCGGCGCAGCAGCTGCACCGCGCCCCAGGCCAGCAGTGCAAAGACGCCGATCGCCGCCGCAAAGCCGCCGACGGCGATGACGCCGAGCCTGAGGTCCGACGACACCGCCATCAGCAGCGCGACAAAGCCGCCGGCGCCGGCGGCCAGCACCAGCAGCGAGCTGGCCTTGAGGTTGCCCACGTCGCGGCGCATCACGCGCAGCGGCGGCACGCGTGCCAGCTGCAGCACCGGCGGCAGGCCGAAGCCCAGCAGCAGCGTCATCCCCACGCCCAGGCCGAACAGCGCCGGCCAGGGCCCGGGCGGCGGCAGCTGCGCCTCCACCAGCCCCGACAGCAGCCAGACGAAGACGTTGTGCACCAGCAGCCCCAGCAGCACGCCGCCGCCGCTGGCCAGCAGGCCGACAAAGCCGAACTCCAGCGTGTAGGCGCCGGCGATGCGCCGCTGCGACAGCCCCAGCACGCGCAGCATCGCGCAGTCGTCGAGGTGGCGCTCGGCAAAATCGCGCGCCGCGATGCCCACCGCCACCGCCGCCAGCAGCGCCGCCAGCAGCGCCACCAGGTTGAGGAATTTTTCGGCGCGGTCCAGCGTCTGCCGCATCTCGGGGCGGCCACCTTCCAGCGATTCGATGCGCATGCCGCGCAGGCCGGCCTGGGCGATGTGCGACTCGGCCCATTGCACGAAGGCTTTCACCGGGGCGTCGCTGGCGCCGGGGGCGGCCACCGCCAGCCGCCAGCTCACGCGGCTGGCCGGCTGGATGAGCCCGGTGGCGGCCAGGTCGGCCTGGCTCAGCATCACGCGCGGGGCGAAGGCCATGAAGCCGGCGCCGCGGTCGGGCTCGACGACGATGATGCGTGCGATGCGCAGCCGCGCGTCGCCCAGCAGCAGCGGGTCGCCCAGCTGCAGCTGCAGCGCGTCGAGCAGCGGCGCGTCGACCCACACGCTGCCGGGCTCGGGTGCGGCGGCCACCGATTCGACGGCGCCGTCGGGCGCCTGGCGCAGCTGCAGCCGGCCGCGCAGCGGGTAGTCGGCGCTGACCGCCTTCACCGCCACCAGCCGCGTGGCGCCGCCGCGGTCGTCGGGTGCGCGCGCCATGCTGGGGAAGCCGGCACTGGTGGCCACGCGCAGGCCCATGGCCCGCGCCTGGGCGGCAAATTCCGGCGGTGCCGGCTTGTCGCTGCCGACGATGGCGTCGCCGCCCAGCAGCTGGCGGGCGTCGCGCGCCAGGCCGGTATTCAGGCGGTCGGCGAAAAAGCCCACCGCCGTCAGCGCGGCCACGGCCAGCATCACGGCCACCGCCAGCAGGCGCAGCTCGCCGGCGCGCAGGTCGCGCAGCGTCTGGCGCCAGGCCAGCAGCACGACGGACGGGGGACGGGGGGCGGACGCGGCAACGCTCATGCAGGGCTCCTGGGGGCCGTCACGGTAGCGCATCCGGCCGCATGGCCGTCGAACCCTGTGTGCAAGCCCCTTGAACGGACGGGCGCGGCGGCGGTGCTTCAATGCCGGCATGACGACGCTGCCCACCCTCTTCATCTCCCACGGCTCGCCGATGACGGCGCTGGAGCCGGGTGCCGCCGGTGCCTTTCTGCAGCGCCTGGGGCCGGCCATCGACGCCGCCTTCGGGCGGCCGAAGGCGGTGCTGGCGATCTCGGCGCACACGCTCACGCCCGAGCCGGTGCTGCTGGCCGCGCCGCGGCACGAGGCCGTGCATGACTTCGGCGGCTTTCCCGATGCGCTCTACCGGCTGCGCTACGACGCCCCCGGCGCGCCCGGGCTGGCCACGCGGGTGCAGCAGCGGCTGACCGATGCCGGCATCGCGGTGCACCGCGTCGACGAGGGCGGGCTGGACCACGGCATCTGGACGCCGCTGCGCTACATGTACCCCGATGCCGACCTGCCGGTGCTGCCGCTGGGCTTTGCGCCCGACTGGTCGCCCGCGCGGCTGCATGCCTTGGGCCTGGCCCTGGCGCCGCTGGCCGGCGAGGGCGTGCTCATCGTCGGCAGCGGCAGCATCACGCACAACCTGCGGCTGGTCTTCGGCAACGGCCGCCCGCCGCTGGACGCACCCGAAATCGCCGCAAGCGCCGCCTTCCGCGCCTGGGTGGCCGAGCGCGCCGCGGCGGCCGACTGGGTGGCGCTGACCGACTACCGCCGCCAGGCGCCGCAGGCCGCGCTGATGCACCCCACCGACGAGCACTGGCTGCCCTGGTACCCCGCAGGCGGGGCGGCCGGCGAGGCCGCGGCCGGCCTGCGGCTGCACGACAGCGTCACCTATGGCTGCCTGGGCATGGACACCTATGCCTTCGGCCCGGCCGCGGCGGCACTGCAGCAGGCGCTGCGCACCGGCTGAACCGGTGCGTCCAAGGCCTCGCGGCCCCGCTAGCATGGGCGCCTGGCTTGCGCGGGAGGCGCCCTCATGATCATCGCCATCTGGATCGTCACGCTGCTGCTGGTCGGCCTGTGGACCCTGGGCGCCTGGGGCATGGCCGCGCTGCTGGGGGCCGACACCGGCTGGATCGACCGCGTGCAGATGTGGCTGGTCGATGCGCCTTTCGGCGACTGGCTCGACGCCTGGGTGCCGGGCTGGATGATGGCCACGCAGGCAACGCTGGATGCCGCGCAGGCGCTGCTGCAATGGCTGGGCGGTGTGGCGCCCTGGCTGGTGTGGGTGCTGTGGGCGGCGGGCACCCTCGGCCTGCTGCTGCTGGGTGGGCTGCTGAACCTGATCGTCGTGCTGGTGCGCAAGTCGACGGCCGCGACGCCGGCGTCGCGGCCGGCCTGAGCGGGCGGCGGTTGCCGCCGGTTCAGCCTGCCAGCCGCTCGACCACGGCGTCGAGCTCGCGCCGCCAGCGTGCCTTCTGCGCCTCGGGCGCGAAGCTGGCCTCGAAGCTGTTGAGCGCCAGTTGCCGCGCCTGTGCCACGCCCAGCTGCGGGTGGGCTTCGAACAGCGCCAGGTAGTTCTGCGCCACATAACCGCCAAAATAGGCGGGGTCATCGCTGTTGATGGTCACGCACAGGCCGGCGTCCAGCAGCGCCGGCAGGTTGTGCGCGGCCAGGTCCGGGAAGACACGCAGCTTGACGTTGGACAGCGGGCACACCGTCAGCGGCACGCGATCGCGCGCCAGCCGCTGCACCAGCGCCGGGCTCTCGGTGCAGCGCACGCCGTGGTCGATGCGCTCGACCTTCAGCACGTCGAGCGCGGTCTCGATATACGCCGCCGGTCCTTCCTCGCCGGCATGGGCGACGACGTGCAGGCCCAGCTCGCGGGCCCTGGCGAAGACACGCGCGAACTTCTCGGGCGGATGCCCGCGCTCGCTGCTGTCCAGCCCGACGCCGATGAAGTGGTGGCGAAACGGCAGCGCCTGTTCCAGCGTCGCGAAGGCGGCGTCTTCGCTCAGGTGGCGCAGCAAGCACAGGATCAGCGACGCGCTGATGCCGAATTCGGCGTGCGCGCGCCGGCAGGCATGCGCCAGGCCGACGATCACCGATGCCATCGGCACGCCGCGGTCGGTGTGCGTCTGCGGGTCGAAGAAGATTTCCGCGTGCACCACGTTGTCGGCCGCGGCACGCTCGAAATAGGCCCAGGCCATGTCGAAGAAGTCCTGCTCGGTCAGCAGCACCGAGGCCCCGGCGTAGTAGAGGTCGAGGAAGCTCTGCAGGTCGGTGAACGCATAGGCTGCGCGCAGCGCCTGCACGCTGGGGTAGGGCAGGCCGACGCGGTTGCGCGCGGCGAGCGCGAAGATCAGCTCGGGCTCGAGGCTGCCTTCGATGTGCAGGTGCAGCTCGGCCTTGGGCATGCGGCGCAGCAGGGCGCGCAGGGCGGGCGGGGCGGGCTGGGGCGTCTGGGTGGGCGACATGGAACCTCCGGCTGTCGCTCGCACTGTAGCCCGTCGTCGCTCGCCGTCAGAAGCCGTCGTCGCCGTCGTCCTGGCCATGGCGGCGCGAGCGCGCCTTGTGCCACAGGTGGGGCAGCAGCAGGTGCAGCGGCATGCGATGCAGGTGGTGCCGCGCCAGCAGCACCGTGGCCGCGCGGTCGCGGCGGCGCGTGTCGAGCGCATCGGGGTCGGCGGGCGTCAGCACGGTCTCCAGCAGCGGCAGCAGCAACGCCTGGCTGACCGTTCCGGGGCCGCGCGCCTGCAGCTGCCGGCGCACATCGCCCGGCACCGGGGTGTCGAGCCAGCGGGTGGTGAAGTGAACGGCAAGTGCCAGCGGTTCGACGAGGCCCAGTTCGCCGGCGCGCGCGACCAGGTCCTCCCAGAATACCTGGCGTGCTGCGAAGTGCCGCATCAGGCCGTCGAGGTCGACCAGGTCGCGCACGCGGTCGCGCAGCTCGCTGTCCAGGAACAGATGCGCGGCGCTGTGCAGCACCTGGTCGACGGGCGCCAGCACCTGCCAGCCCGGCAATCCGGAAGGCTGCAGCCGCGCCAGCAAGGCTGCGCTGTCGACGGTGGTGCGCGCCACCGGCGGCAGGATGCCGTGGTGCAGGTCGAGCTCCATGCCGATCTGCGGGTGGCGCAGCGGCGGCAGTTCGTGGCTCCATTCGCGGTAGTACTGCTGGTCGTGCGCGTCGAGTTCGACCGGGCACCAGCCGTGCACCTGCAGGCGCTGGTGGGCGTCGTTCAGCGCGTCGCGCGGCACCAGGATGTCCAGGTCCGACGGCAGGCGGCCGGGCGCGATCGGCAACCCCTGCGCGACATAGGCCGCGCCCTTGAGCAGCACGCGGGGATAGCCGGCACTGGCAAGTGCCGTGCTCACGCGCTCGACGGTCCAGCTCAGCGTGCGCAGCCGGAAGCGCGACTGCCGGCCTTCGGCCACCAGGTGTCGCCGGGCGGCGGCCGGCACGCGATCGAGCAGCCCGGCCGCCGACACCGATTCGGCCAGCCGCCCCAGCAGCCGAAGCCTGCGGGCCAGCCGCAGCGCGTATTCCCAGTCAGCGAGCGACCAGTCGAGGGCCTGCACCGGATCGTGCAGCGAGGCCAGCCAGGCGATGCCGGCCGGCTTCATCGCGCGGCGGCCTCCAGCACCTGCGGCCAGGTGCGGTCGAGGGTGGCGATGGCGTCGTCCAGGTTGCTGTAGACGAGTTCCCACGCCGGGCATTGCCGCGCCAGCCGCACCACGGCATCGAAGCCGGTCTCGCCCAGCAGCTGGTAGTTGAAGGCGTTGAAGGCCAGTGCCGCGAAGGCGCCGTCGGGGTCCACGCGTTTGAACCGCGTGCTGCTGCCGGCCTCCCAGCGCGGCAGCACCACGGCACCCGGGCGGGCCGCCTCGTGGCGGCGCGCCACCGCGTCGGCGGATGCCGCCAGGTGCGTCACCGTGCCCTTGCGCGTCTTCGGGAACGAAGGGCCCAACGATGCCGTGGGTTCGAAAGCGCGGATGACGTCGATCGAGGCGTTCTTCAGGGCCACCGGTTTGAGCATCGCATGCACGAGGCCGGTGTCGGGGTCGAGCACGCCGAATTCGTCGGACAACAGCCGCCAGCCGCGCAGCGACAGCGCCGCGGTGAGGGTGCTCTTGCCCGAACCCGGCGTGGCCGGCAGCAGCAGCGCATGGCCGTCGCGCTCCAGCGCGCCGGCGTGGAACAACAGCCGGTCGTGCATGCGGTGGCCGAGCAGCCAGTTGCAGCCCCATTCGAACAGCGGCAGCGGGGCGTTGGCGGGAAAGGGCGAGAAGATCGAAACCCCGTCGCTGAGAAAGACTACCTGGGCCTTGAGCCAGCGGCGCAGGCCGCGGGGCGGGTCGAGCCGGCAGTGCACGTCGGCCCAGGCGGCCTGGTCGACGAAGGGAAAGTGGCGATAGGCCGATTGGAGTTGCGCGGGCAGGTGCGGGCTGTCGCCTTGCACGCGCAGGATAGCGTTGCCGACATCGAGCCAAAGGCCGGCAACCTGCAATGCACCGGGAATGCGGTGCAAGGTGAAGCGTGCCCAGGGTCGCCACGGCCTGGTGCCAGGTGGGCTCGCGGATGGCCCACCCGACAGCTTCGACGGCGGACGGAGCCCGGTCCGGGGCCCCCAGTTCAATGACGTCTTGGATATGCTGCGGCGCCAGGCCGGCGTCGTCAGCGAGCAGAACTGCCACGTCTTCGGTGACAACACCATCTGGATGGGCCATCACGCACTCGAGGATCGCCACGCTCTCGTCGTTCAGAACGTGAGTTTCCCCGCTTCGCGGGCTATACGACACCCAACGGGCCCCAGTGACTCGAGCTCGGGATGCCCGATAGCGGTGCAACGTCCTTCGCGCTCAGAGCTTGAAACGAGGTCCAGCACGAGCCAGAGATTCCGCCCTGGTTGTTCCCGGTCGTCATACCGGGCTGGACGAATCCAACAACCAGCACCTTGGGCGGGGTGCCGTTATCTGGAGAGAACAGGACCGCGGGCCGTCGCAGCGCTGGTCGGGCTCGGCGAGGCTGTAGGCACGTCGGAGCAAACTGATAACTGCCACCCTGAACAAATTCCACCCACCCCAACGACCCGGACCTGACCGATGCAAGGTTGCGACTGTACCCGAAGGGGCTGATCGAAGGAGACCGGTGCTGACGTAGCCCTTCAGGTCCCAGACGGAAGCCGACTCCTTGCCCTCGTACACTGAAACTCGCACCCAGTGTCCAGCGCCGAAGTAGGTGCCGGTCGGCAAAGGAATACTGTTGCCGGTCGTCGCCTTCACGGCGCACAGAAACTTGTTCGATGCTGCCGCCAGCGCGCTGCCGTTATGCACCGCCAGCACCGCCGGCACCGAAAACGATCCCCGCAACAGCCGTCGGCGGGCTTGGGTCTTGACATCGGTGTCGGGTGCTTGCGGGTCCATGGGTAACCTCATTCGTTCATCGGGCACTGCAAGCAAGCAACGCGCCTGCTGGCCGGGCGGACTGCCAGGGCACGCTTCGTGCTTTCGCAGCGGCGGCCCCGCGCAGCGCCCACAGCCTTGATTTTCCGGCCTCTGCGGGCCCGGGGCGATCGACAAAGCCACAAATTTGCGCGCCACCCCGCGATCGGGGGGAGGGTCCGTCGGCCGCCTCCGGCCCCCGGACTGTAAAGCGCATCGACACTGGCCGGGGAGGCATCGCTCACACCGCCACCGTGTAATTGAGCGTCATCCGCCCCCCATCCGCCACCACGATCTCGCCGGTGACGTAGCTCGATGCGTCGCTCAGCAGCCAGGCGCAGACATCGGCGATCTCGCGCGGCTCGCCCAGGCGCTTCATCGGCGTGCGCATCATGATCTTCTGGCGCGCCTCGTCGCTGGTCAGTACCGCGGCGGCGGCCAGTTCGGTGGCGATCGTTCCCGGCGCCACCGCATTCACGCGCACGCCGCGATCGGTCAGGCTCAGCGCCATCACGCGCGTCAACTGGTTGATGCCGCCCTTGCTGACGTTGTAGCTGGCAATCGTCGGGATCGTCAGCGTGGCATTGACCGAGCTCATGTTGACGATGGCGCCTTGCCCTTGCGACGCCAGCACGCGGGCCACCGCCTGGCCGACGAGGAAGCTGCCCCTCAGGTTGACGGCCAGCACGGCGTCCCAGTCGGCTTCGGTGATGTCGAGAAAGTCGCTGGCCTTGAAGATGCCGGCGTTGTTGATCAACCCGTCGATGCGGCCGAAGGCGGCCTGGGTGGCGGCCAGCGCGGCGTCGACCTCGGCCTTGAGAGTCACGTCACAGTGCTGATAGCGCACGTCGGCGCCCTCGGCACGCAAAGCCGCGGCCAGCGCCTGGCCGCGTTCGTCGGCCAGGTCCCAGATCGACACGCGCGCGCCGTCGGTGGCCAGGCGGCGCACGCAGGCCTCGCCGATGCCTTGCGAGCCGCCGGTGACGATGAAGACGCGGCCGTCGAGGCCGAAGCGGATGCGGGGGCTGTCCATGGCAGGATCCGGTCAGTGGCGAAAACGCCGCAGTTTAGGTGGCCGGCGCCGCCGACCGTGCCTTCCAGGCGCCATAGAGCACGATCAGCCCGGGCACCAGGATCATCGCCCAGATGATCTTCGACAGGTTGGCCTGCACCCAGGGCAGGTTGCCGAACAGGTAGCCCGCCGTCACCAGGCCCAGCACCCAGATGCAGGCGCCGACCGCGTTGTAGAAGGTAAATTTGGCATGCGACATCTGCGCCACGCCGGCGACGAAGGGCACGAAGGTGCGCAGGAACGGCATGAAGCGCGCCAGCACCAGCGTGATGCCGCCGTATCTTTCGTAGAAGGCATGCGCCTGGTCGAAGGCGCGGCGGTTGAACCAGCGCGACTGCTCCCACTGGAACACGCGCGGCCCGACCCGGCGCCCGATGGCGCAGTTGACCTGGTCACCCAGGATGGCGGCGGCGATCAGCAGCGCATACGACAGCGACAGGTCCATCAGCCCCAGGCCGCACAGCGCACCGACGACGAAGAGCAGCGAATCACCCGGCAGGAAGGGCATCACCACCACGCCGGTCTCGACGAAGATGATGACGAACAGCAGCGCATAGACCCAGCTGCCGTGGTCGGTGACGAATTCGCGCAGGTGCACGTCCACGTGCAGGATGAAGTCGACCAGCCACATCACGAGATCCATGCGGCCGATTATCGGGAAGGGTCGGGGGCCGGCTCCTAGAATGCCCCGTGATGAATGCCGTGCTTTCGGTCACGCCGCGCCGCCCGATCCGCGAACTGCCCGACGAACTGGTCAGCCAGATCGCGGCCGGCGAGGTGGTCGAGCGCCCGGCCTCGGTGGTGCGCGAACTGGTCGACAACGCGCTCGATGCCGGCGCCAGCCAGATCACCGTGCGGCTGGCCGGCGGCGGCGTGCGCGCCACCGTGGTCGAGGACGACGGCGCCGGCATCCCGGCCGACGAGCTGCCGCTGGCGCTCAAGCGCCACGCCACCAGCAAGATCGCCAGCCTGGCCGAGCTGGAATCGGTGGCCACGATGGGTTTTCGCGGCGAGGCGCTGGCGGCCATCGCCTCGGTGGCCGATGTCTCGATCACCAGCCGCACGGCCGGCGCCGCCCATGCGCTGCGGCTGGACGCGCGCGGCGGTGAACTGCAGCCCGCGGCGCGCGGCATCGGCACCACCGTCGAGGTGCGCGAGCTCTTCTTCAACACGCCGGCGCGGCGCAAATTCCTGAAGAGCGACGCCACCGAGCTGGCCCATGCGCTCGACGCCGTGCGCCGGCACGCGCTGGCGCGGCCCGATGTCGGCTTTGCCGTCTGGCACGAAGGGCGGCTGGTGGCGCAGTGGCGCGCGGTGGTGGCGCCGCTGCTCGACGACGCCGCCACGCAGCGCCTGGGCGATGTGCTGGGCGCCGACTTCATGGCCGCCAGCCGCGCGCTGGCGGTGCAGCGTGGCCCGCTGGCGCTGAGCGGCCGCGTCGGCCGCCCCGAGGCGGCGCGCAGCCGCGCCGACCAGCAGTACCTGTTCGTCAACGGCCGCTTCGTGCGTGACCGCCTGGTGGCGCATGCCATCCGCGCCGCCTACGACGACCAGCTGCATGGCAGCCGGCAGCCGGCCTATGCGCTCTTCCTGCAGATCGCGCCCGAACTGGTCGACGTCAACGTGCACCCGACCAAGATCGAGGTGCGCTTCCGCGACGGGCGTGCGGTGCACGGCGCGGTGCAGGCGGCGCTGCAGGACGCGCTGGCGATCACGCGCGCGGCCGAGCCCGTTGCCGCCATGCCCTGGCCCGCGGCACCGCTGCCGGAGCGCACTGCGCCGATGTGGCAACCGGCGCTGGGCCTGGTCGAGGCGCGCGAGCCCTCGCCGGCCTGGCCGCGTACCGCGTCCGCGTCCGCGGCGCCGGCCGGCGGCGAGGCCGGCCTGGCCACCTGGGCCGCGCTGCGGCCCGCGGCGCCGATGCCGGTCACGCCCGAGCCTGCAGCCTGGCCGCTGGGCCGCGCCATCGCCCAGGTCGGCGGCGTCTACGTTCTGGCCGAGAATGCACAAGGCCTGGTGATCGTCGACATGCACGCCGCCCACGAGCGCATCGTCTACGAGCGGCTGAAGGCCGCGCAGGCCGGTGCCGGCCGCATGCCGGCGCAGCCGCTGCTGGTGCCGGTGAGTCTGGCCGCCACGCCGGCCGAGGTGGCCACCGCCGAGGCCGAAGCCGAGGCGCTGCTGGAACTGGGCCTGGACGTGGCGCCGCTGTCGGCCGCCACATTGGCCGTGCGCAGCCGCCCGGCGGCGCTGCCCGACGCCGATCTGGCCGAGCTCACGCGCTCGGTGCTGGCCGAGCTGCAGGCCGTGGGTTCGAGCCGCCTGGTGCAACGCAGCCGCGACGCGCTGCTGGCCACCATGGCCTGCCACGGCGCCGTGCGCGCCAACCGCCGGCTCACCGTCGAGGAGATGAATGCGCTGCTGCGCGACATGGAAGCCACCGAGCGCGCCGACCAGTGCAACCACGGCCGGCCGACCTGGCGGCAGGTGACGATGAAGGACCTGGACGCGCTCTTCCTGCGCGGCCGATGAACCCCAACCCGGACGAGGAACGATGACAACCGTCTCATTGACCGTCAACGGCCGCGCGGCCACGGCCGAGGTCGAGCCGCAGACGCTGCTGGTGGAGCTGATCCGCGGCCCGCTGGGCCTGACCGGCACCCACGTCGGTTGCGACACCAGCCAGTGCGGCGCCTGCACCGTGCTGCTCGACGGCCGGGCCGTGAAGAGCTGCAGCATGCTGGCGGTGCAGGCCGCCGGCCGCCGCGTCACCACCATCGAAGGGCTGGCCAGGGATGGCCAGCTGCACCCGGTGCAGGACGCCTTCATCGCCTGCCACGGCCTGCAATGCGGCTTCTGCACGCCGGGCATGATCCTGAGTGCGGTCTGCCTGCTGCAGGAGCAGACCAGCCCCAGCGCCGAGCAGATCGCGCAGGCGCTGGAAGGCAACCTCTGCCGCTGCACCGGCTACGTCAATATCGTCGAATCGGTGCAGCTGGCGGCGACGAAGATGGCGGAGGGCACGGCATGAGCACCGCCGAAGGCATCGCCGCCCGCTACGGCAGCGGCCAGAGCCTGCGCCGCATCGAGGATCCGGCGCTGGTGCAGGGCCAGGGCCGCTTCACCGACGACCATGTGCTGCCGGGGCAGCTGTACCTGGCCTTCGTGCGCAGCACCTCGGCGCATGGCCGCATCACCGGCATCGAGCTCGACGCCGCGCGCGCCACGCCGGGCGTGGTGGCCGTCTATACCGGCGCCGACCTGGTGGCCGCCGGCGTCAAGCCCATCCCCACCGCGCCCGCCTTCAAGCGCCCCGACGGCGCGCCGATGGCGGCACCGCCCAAGCGGCCGCTGGCGCACGAGACGGTGCGCTATGTCGGCGAGCCGGTGGTGGCCATCGTGGCCGACAGCCGCGCCGCCGCCAGGGCCGCGGCCGATGCCGTCTTCGTGCAGACCGAGGACCTGCCGGTCAATGTCGACCCGGTGCGTGCGCTGATGCCCGGCGCGCCGGTGCTGTGGGAAGGCGCGCCCGACAACATCTGCGCCGAGATGCGCCATGGCGATGCCGCGGCCGCCGAGGCCGCCTTCGCCCGCGCTGCGCACCGCGTGTCGCTGGAACTGGTCAACCAGCGCCTGGCGCCGGCGCCGATGGAGCCGCGCAGCGTGCTCGCCTGGCTGGACGGGGGCAAGCTGACGGTGCGCATGTCCAGCCAGATGCCCACCGGCGTGCGCACCGGTCTGGTCGACGCCATCCCGGGGTTGACGACCGACAACACGCGCGTCGTCGTCGGCGATGTCGGCGGCGGCTTCGGCATGAAGACCGGCATCTACCCCGAGGACATCGCGGTCGCCTGGTGTGCGCTGCAGCTGAAGCGCCCCATCAAGTGGCAGGCCGAGCGGCTGGAGGATTTCACCTCCGCCGTGCATGGCCGCGACGTGGTGTCGCGCGCCGAGATGGCGCTGGATGCCAGCGGCAAGGTGCTGGCGCTGCGCGTGCGCTCGCTGGCCAATGTCGGCGCCTACCCGGGCACCACCTCGGCGGCGATCCAGCTGCTGATCGGCCCCTGGGTGTCGACCAGCATCTACGACATCCCGACCATCGACTTCCGCTTCACCGCGGTGCTGACCCACTGCGCGCCCACCGGCGCCTACCGCGGCGCCGGCCGGCCCGAGGCGATCTACATCACCGAGCGGCTGATGGACGCCGCCGCGCGCGAGATGAAGGTCGACGGCAGCGAGCTGCGCCGCCGCAACATGATCCGCCCCGAGCAGATGCCGTATACCAATGCCATGGGGCAGGTCTACGACAGCGGCCGCTTCGAGCAGATCCTCGACCAGGGCCTGCAGCTGGCCGACTGGCACGGCTACGCCGCGCGCCAGGCCGAGAGCAAGGCCCGCGGCAGGCTGCGCGGCCGCGGCATCGCCACCTTCCTGGAATGGACCGGCGGCAATGCGCTGGAAGAGCGCGTCAGCGTCAACGTCACCGCCGACGGCATCATCGAGATCGGCTCCGCCACCCAGGCCATGGGCCAGGGCATCGCCACCAGCTACGTGCAGCTGGCGGTCGACGTCTTCGGCGTGCCGCCCGAGCGCGTGCGCATCCTGCAGGGCGATACCGACCGCTACAACGGCTTCGGCAGCGCCGGCAGCCGCTCGCTCTTCACCGGCGGCACCTCGCTGCGCATCGCCGCCGAGCGCACGGTCGACAAGGGCAAGGAACTCGCCGCCGAGGCGCTGGAGGCCCCGGTGGCCGATATCGAATACCGCGAGGGGCGCTTCGCGGTCGCCGGCACCGACCTCGGCATCGACCTGGCCGCACTGGCCGCGAAGCAGCCCGAGCAGCGCATCTTCGTCGACAGCACCGCCAAGGTCGGCGGCCCCACCTGGCCCAACGGCTGCCATGTCTGCGAGGTCGAGGTCGACCCCGCCACCGGCGCGGTGGAGGTCGTCGCCTACGCTTCGGTCAACGACATCGGCCGCATCGTCAGCCCGGTGATCGTGCGCGGGCAGATCGAGGGCGGCGCGGTGCAGGGCATCGGCCAGGCGCTGTGCGAGCGCGTGGCCTACGACCGCGACACCGGCCAGCTGCTGAGCGCCAGCTTCATGGACTATGCGCTGCCGCATGCCGATGGTTTCCGCGGCTTCAAGACGGCCTTCGACACCCGCATCCCCTGCCTGACCAACGCCTTGGGCGTGAAGGGCGTGGGCGAGCTCGGCACCATCGGCGCCACGCCGGCGGTGGTCAATGCGGTGGTCGATGCGCTGGCCACGTCGGGGGGTCTCGGCCGCGATGCCGAGAAGGTGCAGATGCCGCTGACCAGCGAGGTGATCTGGCGCGCGCTGAACCGGCGCGATTTCGGGCCGCCGGTCTTTCCGCAACCGGTCTGAAGCGGGCCGGTCACCGTCGCGCTTTGGAGGGAACCCCCCAGAGCACGGCGGCGCAGCCGGGTGGGGCTTGATCGCCACCGCCGCAGGTCCAAACTGCGACATGCAGGAGGGCCCGCGCCATGCATGACATTCGACCCGCTGCCGTGGCCGGCAGCTTCTACCCCGCCAGCGCCGCTGCCTTGCGCGCCTCGGTCGCCGCCCACCTGGGCCAGGCCGGTGCGCCCGCGGCCGTTGGCGGCCCGGCGCCCAAGCTGCTGGTGGTGCCGCACGCGGGCTATGTCTATTCCGGCGACATCGCCGCCAGTGCCTATGCGCGCATCGCGCCACTGCGCGGGCGCGTGCGCCGCGTCGTGCTGCTGGGGCCGACGCACCGCGTCACCGTGCGCGGGCTGGCGCTGCCGACCGTGGACGCCTTCGAGACGCCGCTCGGCCGCGTGACGGTGGACGACACGGCGCGCGCGGCCATCGCCGGCTTGCCGCAGGTGCTCTCCAGCGACCGCGCCCATGCGCAGGAACATGCGCTCGAGGTGCAGCTGCCCTTCCTGCAGACCGTGCTGGGTGACGGCTGGCAGCTGCTGCCGCTGGCCGTGGGCGACGCCGCGCCGGCCGAGGTCGACGCCGTGCTCGAGCGCCTCTGGGGCGGCGACGAGACGCTGATCGTGATCAGCTCCGACCTCTCGCACTACCTGCCCCATGCGCAGGCGGTGGCGCAGGACCGCCGCACCGTGCAGCGCATCCTGTCCTTCGCCGACGACCTGCAGGGCGACGAGGCCTGCGGCTGCCGCGCGCTCAACGGTGCGCTGCGTGCCGCGCGCCGGCATGGCCTGCAGCCGGTGCTGCTGGACCTGCGCAATTCGGGCGACACCGCCGGCAGCCGCGACCGCGTGGTCGGCTATGGCGCCATCGCCTTCGGCCCGCCGCCGGGGGCAGCGGTCCGCGACGATCACGCTGACGCCGATGCCCAAGGGCCCGACCCGGCGCTCGGCCCGGCGCTGCTGGGCGCGGCGCGCGCCGAGATCGCCGGCGCGCTGGGCCTGGCTGCCGCCGCGGCGCCGCCGCACCCGCGCCTGCTGGAACCCGGCGCCAGCTTCGTCACTCTGCACGATGTGCAGGGGGCCTTGCGCGGCTGCATCGGCCGCCTGCGGGCCGAGCGGTCCCTGGGCGAGGACGTGCGCGCCAATGCGCTGGCAGCGGCCTTCGCCGACCCGCGCTTCGCGCCGCTGCACCTGCGCGAATGGACGGGGCTGCAGATCGAGGTCTCGGTGCTGGGCGCGATGCAGCCGCTGCCGGCGGTGGCGCACCTCGACGAGGCGGTGGCCCAGCTGCGCCCCGGCATCGACGGCGTGCTGATCGAGCATCGCGGCCGGCGCGGCACCTTCCTGCCGCAGGTGTGGTCGCAGCTGCCGACGGCGCGCGAATTTCTGGCCGCGCTGCTGCGCAAGGCCGACTTGCCCGCAGACGACTGGCCGACGACCGGGCTGCAGTGGTGGCGCTACCGCGTCACCGCGTTCGAGGAGGCCCGTCATGCCGCCGCCCACTGAAGCCCATCCCGCGCGCTGGTGGCACCGGCTGCCCGACGGCCGGCTGCAGTGCGACCTGTGCCCGCGCGACTGCAAGCTGCACGAAGGCCAGCGCGGCCTGTGCTTCGTGCGCGAGCGCCGTGGTGACGCGATGGTGCTGGCCACCTACGGCCGCAGCTCGGGTTTTGCGATCGACCCGATCGAGAAGAAGCCGCTCAACCACTTCCACCCGGGCTCGGCGGTGCTGTCCTTCGGTACCGCCGGCTGCAACCTGGCCTGCAAGTTCTGCCAGAACTGGGACATCTCCAAGAGCCGCGAGATGGACCGCCTGCAGGACCGGGCCTCGCCCGAAGCCATCGCCCGCGCGGCAAAGGATGCCGGCGCGACGAGCGTCGCCTTCACCTACAACGACCCGGTGATCTTTGCCGAATATGCGATGGACGCCGCCGACGCCTGCCACGCGCTGGGCGTGCAGACGGTGGCGGTGACCGCCGGCTATATCCACCCCGAGCCGCGGCGCGACTTCTTCGCGAAGATGGACGCCGCCAATGTCGACCTGAAGGCCTTCACCGACCGCTTCTACGTCGAGCAGACGGCGTCGCACCTGGCACCGGTGCTCGATACGCTGCTGCACATCGTGCATCACAGCCGCTGCTGGCTGGAGATCACCACGCTGCTGATCCCGGGCCTGAACGACAGCACGGCCGAGCTGGAGGCGATGACACGCTGGATCCACGACGAACTGGGCCCCGACGTGCCGCTGCACTTCACCGCCTTCCACCCCGACTACAAGCTGGACGACATCCCGCGCACGCCGGCCGCCACGCTGCAGCGCGCGCGGCGCATCGCGCTCGATGCCGGGCTGCGCCATGTCTATACCGGCAACGTGCACGACACCGTGGGCGGCCGCACCTACTGCGCGGGTTGCCAGGCACTGCTGATCGAGCGCGACTGGCACGCCATCCTGCACTACGGGCTGGACGAGCGCGGCGCCTGCCCGCATTGCGGCACGGCCGTGGCGGGACGCTTCGATGCGGACTTCCAGGGCCGCATCGGCCGCCGGCGTGTGCCGATGCGGGTGGCGGTCTGACGTTCAGCGGCCGGCGGTAGCCGCGTCGCTGACCGCGCAGGCCGTGGTCGACCCGCTCCAGTCGGCCAGCGGCCCGCCCACATCGACGCCGCGGCGGATCGCCGTCATCTCGGCGACGATGCTCATCGCGATCTCGGGCGGCGTCAGCCCGCCGAGCTTCAGCCCCACCGGGCCGCGCAGGCGCGCCACCTCCTCGCGGGTCACGTCGAACTGCAGCAGCCGCTGGCGGCGCGCGTCGTTGTTGCGGCGCGAACCCAGCGCGCCGACGTAGAAGGCCGGCGTGCGCAGCGCCTCCATCAGCGCCAGGTCGTCGAGCTTGGGGTCGTGCGTGACGGCGACCACGGCGCTGTTGGCGTCCAGGTGCATGTCCAGCACCAGGTCGTCGGGCATGGTGCGGGAGAGGGTCACGCCTTCCAGGGCAGCCGCCGGGCCGCCCCAAGGCTGCCCGCTCCCCCCGGGGGACGGCGGCGACATCGTCGCCGCCAAGGGGCTCCAGGTTCCCGCCCAGCCCTCGTGGTATTCCTCGCGCGGCTCGCAGATGGTCACGCGGTAGTCCAGCATCACCGCCATCGCGGCCAGGTAGCGCGACAGCTGGCCGCCGCCGATGATCAGCAGGCGCAGGCGCGGGCCGTGCACCGTGCTCAGCGTGGCGCCGTCGAAGGCCAGCGTGGCGCCGCCGTCGGCATCGGCCAGCTGCACGACGCCGGTGGCCAGGTCGAGCCGGCGCGACACCCGCCGGTGCGACTCGATCGCCGCCAGCAGCTCGCGCAGCTGCGAGCGCGCCGACAGCGGCTCCAGCACCACCTGCACGCTGCCGCCGCAGGGCAGGCCGAAGCGCTGCGCTTCCTCGGCGGTGGCGCCATAGGTCGTGAGCTGCGGCAGCCGCGAAGCCAGTTCGCCGCGCGCCACGCGGCCGATGAGGTCGTCCTCGATGCAGCCGCCCGAGACCGAGCCGGCCACCTGGCCATCGTCGCGGATGATCATCAGCGAGCCCGGCGGTCGCGGCGCCGAACCCCAGGTGCGCACCACGGTGCCCAGGGTCACGCGGTGGCCGCGGTCCAGCCAGTCAATGGCGGTGCGCAGGACGTCGACGTCGATGCCGTTCATCGGGCCCATCTCCGCAAGGTGTCAGGTGCGGCGGCCGAACAGTCCGGCCAGCCAGTTCTTCAGCACCGTCCACAGCAGCGCCAGCGCATTGAGTTCCTTCACCGGCTGCGGCACCGGTGCCGGGGCCGGTGGTGGTGCTGCGGTTGCCGCGGTTGCCGCCGGCCCGGCGGCCGCGGCCGTCGCCGGCACCGCTGCGGCTGCGGTGCGAAAGTTGTCGGCAAACTGCGCCAGCATGGCATCGCTCACCGGCACCAGCAACCGGTTGCCGAATTGCGCCAGCTTGCCGCTGACGACGACCGTGGCCTTGCCCACCAGCACCGCGCTCGCCGGCGTGTCGCCCGGCTCGAGGCGCGCGGCCAGGTCCATCGACGCCGACGAGCCGGCCTTGTCGGCCCCCTTGCCCATCATCTGCATCGACCGCGTGGCGGCATCCAGCGCCTTGACCTCGATCTCGCCGCCGAACTGCATGTGCGCCGGGCCGACCTTGGTGCGCACCGTGCCCTTGAAGTGGGTGTCGTCCACCTGTTCGGTGATGGCTGCACCCGGCATGCAGGCCGCGGTGGCGCGAATGTCGGACAGCACCGTCCAGGCCTGTTCGACGGTGGCGTCGAGGGGGTAGCGCTTGTCGAGCTTGACTTCCATGCGGATGATTATCGGGTGGGGCGGCCAGGGCGCGCGAAGGGCAGAGCCTACGCCAGTTGCAGATGAAGACCGGGCCAGCGGCTGCCCATGGTCACTGCCCGCCGGTTGCCGTGGCCAGCACGGTGCCGCGCGCACCGGCGATCCAGGCGGTGCGGCCGTCGTAGGCCGTGACCACCCGCAGCGGCTGTGCGCTGCCCGAGGCCTGCGCCTGCCAGCTCAGGCCGCCGTCGCGCGTGGCCCAGACCTGGCCGCCGTCGCCCACGATCCAGCCCGTACTCGCGTCGCCGAAGGCCAGATCGGCGATCCGGGGGGCCGGCAGCGCCTGCGGTGCCGTCCAGCTGCGGCCGCCGTCGCTGCTGCGCAGCAGGCGGGCCGTACCGCCGGCATCGGCCAGCAGCAGCCAGCCGCGGCTGGCATCCGTGAAGACGATGCGCTGCACGGCGCCGCCGGCGCCGCCGAAATTGACCGCCGACGGCGTCCAGGTCTGGCCGCCGTCCTGCGTCGACCACGCGGCCGTGCGGCCGTCGGTGGCCACGCCGCCCAGCGCATCGATGAAATGCAGCGTGGCATCCGCGGCAGGCAGCGCCACCGCCTGCCAGCGCTGGCCGCCATCCAGCGTGCGGTGCAGACGCTGCGCACAGGCGCCACCCGGCACGGTGGTGCTGCAATCCGACACGCGAAGCCAGCCGCGCTGGCGGTCGACAAATTGCGCATCGGTGGCGGCGCCGGGCGGCGTGGCCACCGCCTGCCAGCTGCGGCCGAGGTCGGTGCTGCGCCACAGCGCCTGGTTGCGCAGGTCCCAGCCGCTGCCGTCGGCGGCAAAGCGGGCGCGCACGCTCGGCCCCACCCAGAACCAGTTGCGGCCGCCGTCGCCGGTGCGCCAGAGGCCGCCGCCGGCTTCGCGCGCCAGGCCCTCACGGGTGTCGAAGAACCACAGCCCGTCGAGATCGGCGATGCCGCCGCCGGGCGCGGTCTGCCGGCACCAGCCGCTGTAGGCCGGCCCGGTGCAGTCGCGGCCGTCGACGATGGACCAGGCACCGACTTCGACGCGCAAGCTGGCGTCCAGCGTCTCGTCGTCGTCGCTGACACGCAGCACGATGGTGTAGCTGCCGGCACGGTCGAAGCGGTGGGTGGGTTCGGCCTCGAACAGGAAGCTGCCGCCATCGCCGAAATCCCATTCGAAGCGCAGGCCGCCGTAGCTGGTCAGGCCGCCGGGCCGCAGCAGCACCGCGGTGCCGGTTTCGATGCGCCCGGGCGCGATCACGGTCAGCGACACCGGCCAGTCACCGTCGCCGAAATACAGCGCGAAGCCGCCGCCGCAGCCGGCCAGCGCCAGCAGCGCGGCCAGCCAGGCCGCCCGCATCCGTTGCACGATCCGCATGGCGGCCTCCCGGCAGTGGGTGAGGTGGCCATCGTACCGACCTCGGCGGGGCGTCCGTTCCGGTGCCAGGTTGCCGCTCGCCATCGCTTGCGCATGGCCGTGCAGCCGCAGCGGGGTGATCCCGCCACGGCCCGACTGCTTGCCTCGCACCGCGGGGCGGCTGCGGTAGCTCCGCAGCGACGCTCCCGCGTCGCTGCATAGATCTTCCTCGCTCGGTCGGCCTGCGGCCGACTTCCCCCGCGCCGCTGTGGTCCTCGGCTGCGCACACGGGCCGTGGCGGGATCACCCCACTGCGGCCCCCACCGACTGTGGCGTGCGGGGCCCCGCGCACCACCGTTGGGCGGGGGGGGAAGGGGGGGGGGGGGGGGGGGGGGGGGGGGGGGGGGGTCGAGCCGCCGCCAGGGCCCGCCCGCAGCCTTGCTGCAGCGACGCCTGCAGTCGCAGGTTCAACGACCGAGATGCGCCGTCAACTGTCGTCGAACCGCGATCCCGGGGGGCGACTGCCGTGCCGCATCAGGCCAGCAGCGATGCCAGCAACGTGGCCGCGTGAATCGCCTGCCGCTGCGCGCCATCGGCGATCTGGTGCCGGCAGCTGGTGCCGTCGGCCACGACGATGGCATCGGGCTGCTGGCGGATGGCGGGCAGCAGCGCGGCTTCGGCCATCTGCATCGACACGGTGTGGTGCTTCGCCTCGTAGCCGAAGCTGCCGGCCATGCCGCAGCAGCTGCTCTCGATCAGCTGCGGCTTGGCGCCCGGGATCAGCTCGAGCACGTCGAGGATCGGGCTCACGGCGCCGAAGGCCTTCTGGTGGCAGTGGCCGTGCAGCAGCAGCGGCCGGTCGATGGCCTCGAGCTTCAGCGCCAGCCGCCCAGCCTTCGCCTCGCGGGCCAGGAATTCCTCGAACAGCAGCGCCTGCTTCGACACGACCTCGGCGCGCTCGCCCAGGCCCAGCGCCAGCGCCTCGTCGCGCAGCGTCAGCAGGCAGCTCGGCTCCAGGCCGACGATGGCGATGCCGGCCTGCGCAAAGGGCAGCAGCGCGTCGACCAGTTCGGCCGCCTTGGTGCGTGCTTCGTCGACCATGCCGGCCGACAGATAGGTGCGGCCGCAGCAGACATGGCCGCCGCCCTTGGTGACGGTGTGCACCGCATAGCCGGCGGCCTTCAGCACCTTCGCGGCCGCATGGGCGTTCTCGCCCTCGAAGTGGCCGTTGAAGGTGTCGACGAACAGCACCGCGGCCTTGGCCGGGCCGGCGGCCAGGGTCTGCTCGCGCGTGGCGAATTGCGCCTCGTCGCGGGTGCGCCAGAAGGTGTCGGACCGGAAGCGCGGCAGCGCGCGCTTGGCCGACAGGCCGAGCCACTTCTCGCTCAGTGCACGCGCGCCGGGCAGCGCCTCGCGCAGATTGGCCAGCCAGGGCAAGCGGCTGGCCCAGGCGGCATAGTCGGGCAGCCGGCCGATGAGGTGGTCCTTCAGCGTGTGGCCGTGGCGCTGGCGGTCGTGCGCCAGCCATTCGACCTTCATGCGCGCCATGTCGACGCCCGTGGGGCAGTCGCGCTTGCAGCCCTTGCAGCTGACGCACAGGTCCATCGCCTCGCGCACCGCGTCACCGGTGAAGGCATCGGGGCCGAGCTGCCCCGACAGCGCCAGCCGCAGCGTATTGGCGCGGCCGCGCGTCAGGTGCTGCTCGTCGCGCGTGACGCGGTAGCTCGGGCACATGGTGCCGGCGTCGAACTTGCGGCAGTGCCCGTTGTTGTTGCACATCTCCACCGCCTTGGCCAGGCCGCCGGTGGTGTCGCCACCGGTGCCGGGGGCGGTGGTCTGCTCGGTCACCGGGTCGGCATTCACGTTCCAGGCCGACCAGTCGAGCACGGGTTTCAGTTCGATGCGCTTGTACGGCCGGGGCGCGGTGGCGGGGGAGAAGCGGAAGAGGGCGCCATCGTCCATCTTCGGCGGGTCGATGATCTTGCCCGGGTTGAAGAGGCCGGCCGGATCCATCTGCTGCTTGATGGCGCGGAAAGCCTGGTTGATCGCCGGACCGAACTGCCACTCGATCCACTCGCCGCGGCACAGGCCGTCGCCATGCTCGCCGCTGAAGGCGCCCTTGTATTTGCGCACCAGCACGGCCGCCTCTTCGGCGATGGCGCGCATCTTCTGCGCACCGCTGGTGCGCATGTCGAGGATGGGCCGCACGTGCAGCGTGCCCACGCTGGCATGGGCGTACCAGGTGCCACGCGTGCCGTGGCGCGCAAAGACCTCGGTCAGCGCATCGGTGTAGTCGGCCAGGTGCGGCAGCGGCACCGCGCAGTCCTCGATGAAGCTGACCGGCTTGCCGTCGCCCTTCAGGCTCATCATGATGTTGAGGCCGGCCTTGCGCACCTCCCACAGCGCCTTCTGCGCCGTTTCGTCGGGCATCTCGACCACGCTGCCGGGGTGGCCCAGGTCGCCCATCAGCTCGACCAGGCGCTGCAGCTGCGTCAGCAGCACGGCGCGGTCGTCGCCGGCAAATTCGACCAGCAGGATGGCGTCCGGGCGCGCCGATCAAGGCCGTGCGCATGGTGGGCGCAAAGGCCGGGTTGGCCAGCGCCAGCTCGACCATCGTGCGGTCGACCAGCTCCACCGCCGTGGGGCCCAGCTTGACGATGTGCTGCGCGCTCGCCATGGCGTCGTGGAAGCGGCCGAAATTGACCACGCCCAGCACCTTGGCCTTCGGCAGCGGGGCCAGGCGCAGCGTCAGGCTCTTCGTGAAGGCCAGCGTGCCTTCTGCGCCCACCAGCAGGTGCGCCAGGTTGACGTGGCCGTCCGCCGTATAGGGCCGCTCGCTGCGCGGGTGGAAGATGTCCAGGTTGTAGCCGGCCACGCGGCGCAGCACCCGGGGCCAGTGCGCCTCGATCTCGGCGCGGTGCGTCTCGGCCAGGCCCTTGACGAAGGCCGCCAGCTGCGCGGCGCGGCCCGTGGCCTGGTCGACACGGCCGAAGCGCAGCAGCTCGCCGTCGGCCAGCCAGGCCTCGGCGCCAATGACGTTGTGCACCATGTTGCCGTAGGCGATGGAGCGCGAGCCGCAACTGTTGTTGCCCGCCATGCCGCCCAGCGTGGCCTGCGCGCTGGTCGAGACGTCCACCGGGTACCACAGGCCGTGCTGCTTGAGCCCGGCATTCAGGTGGTCCAGCACCAGCCCGGGTTCGACCACGGCCACGCGGTCGGCCGGGTCCACCTGCAGCACGCGCCGCAGGTGCTTGCTGCAGTCGATGACCAGCGCGGCGCCGGTGGTCTGGCCGCACTGGCTGGTGCCGCCGCCGCGCGGCAGCACCGGCACCTGCAGCTCGCGTGCGATGGCGATCGCATTCGCCACGTCCTCGGGCGTCTTCGGCACCAGCACGCCCACCGGCATGATCTGGTAGATCGACGCGTCGGTGGCATAACGTCCGCGCGAGGCGGCATCGAACAGCAGCTCGCCCTGCGTCTCGCGCTGCAGGCGGCGCGCCAGCTGTGCGCAGACCTCGTTGGGCGGGGGCACGGTGCCGGCCGGGGCCAGCGTGGGGGCGGCATCGATCTTCATGCGGAGGTCCGGTTGCGGGCCGGACGTGCCGGCTTCTCTGCGGCCTGGTAGGCGGTGCCGGCGGCCATCAGCTGCAACACGGCGTCGCGCTTGTGCTGCAGGTGCTGCACCAGCAGCGCCTGCAGCGCCGGGCCATCGCGCGCGGCCAGTGCCTGCACCATCGCATCGTGCTGCTGCACGGCGCGCAGCCATTTGGCGCCGTCCTGGTTGGTGCGAAAGCGCAGCGCCTGCACGCGGGCATTGATGGCGGCGTAGTGCTGCGTCAGCACCGGGTTGCGCGCGGCGGCATTGATGGCGGCGTGGATGCGCGCATTCAGGCGGTAGTAGCCCGACAGGTCCTGCCGCGCGTGGCAGGCCAGCATCTCGTAGTGCAGCGCGCGGATCTCGGCGATCTCGGCGTCGGTGGCGCGCGTGGCGGCCAGCTCGCCCGACAGGCCTTCCAGCGCCGCCAGCACCTCGAAGGCCTGTTCGACGGCCGCGGCGTCGAGCTTGACGGCCACCGCGCCGCGGTTGGGCAGCAGGTCGACCAGGCCTTCGGCGGCCAGGCGCTTGATCGCCTCGCGCAGCGGCGTGCGCGAGACATGCAGCAACTCGCACAGCTCGCGCTCGTTGAGCTTGGCGCCGGGGGCGATGCGGCCTTCGACGAGCAGGGTGCGCAATCGCTGCGCCACCTGGTCGTGCAGCGCGCCGCGGGTGAGGTCGATGATGTCGGCCATGGTCGAGGCTGGATTTTGCATGCAAAAACGTCGAAATCTGAAACGAGCAAATCCTCGTAAGTCCGGAGGGTCGGTTTGATTTTGAATGCAAAAATCCGCAGCGAAAGGACTTGCGATGCTGAACCTCGACCACCACCCCTCGGGCCGCCACTTCCTGCAGATCCCGGGCCCGAGCCCGGTGCCCGACCGCATCCTGCGGGCGATGAGCCTGCCCACCATCGACCACCGCGGGCCCGAATTCGGCGCGCTCGGCCGTGACCTGCTGACGCGCATCAAGCAGGTCTTCAAGACGCAGCACCCGGTGGTCATCTACCCGGCCTCGGGCACCGGCGCCTGGGAGGCGGCACTGGCCAATACCCTGAGCCCGGGCGACCCCGTGCTGATGGTCGAGACCGGCCACTTCGCGTCGCTGTGGGCCAGGATGGCCGGCAAGCTGGGCCTGCAGACCGAGGTGCTGGCCCACCAGGGCGACGACCCCGAATTTCCGTCGGCCCCCAACTGGCGCCGCGGCGTGCCGGCCGACCGGGTCGAGCAGCGCCTGAAGGCCGACCGCGGGCACAGCATCAAGGCCGTGTGCGTGGTGCACAACGAAACCTCCACCGGCGTCACCTCCGACATCGCCGCCGTGCGCCGCGCCATCGACGCCGCCGGCCACCCGGCGCTGCTGATGGTCGACACCATCAGCGGCCTGGCCAGCGCCGACTACCGCCACGACGAGTGGGGCGTCGACGTGGCCGTCAGCGGCTCGCAAAAAGGGCTGATGCTGCCGCCCGGCATCAGCTTCAATGCGCTGTCGCCGAAGGCGCTGGCGGTGGCCAGGACGGCGAAGATGCCGCGCTCGTTCTGGGCCTGGGACGAGATGGTCGAGATGGGCCGTGATGGCTATTTCCCGTATACGCCCAGCACCAACTTGCTCTACGGCCTGAGCGAGGCGCTGGACATGCTGCTGGGCGAGGGGCTGGACCAGGTCTTTGCGCGCCACCAGCGCTGGGCCGCCGGCGTGCGCGCGGCGGTGCAGGCCTGGGGCCTGCCCATCCAGTGCGCCGACCCGGCGGTGTATTCGCCGGTGCTGACCGGCGTCATCACGCCGCCCGGCGTCGACGCCGACAAGCTGCGCCAGCTGATCCACCAGCGCTTCGACCTCTCGCTCGGCACCGGCCTGGGCAAGGTCAAGGGCCGCATGTTCCGCATCGGCCACCTCGGCGACAGCAACGACCTCACGCTGCTGGCCACGCTGGCCGGCTGCGAGATGGGCTTGCAGCTCGCCGGCGTCCAGCTCGCCGGCAGCGGCGTGCAGGCGGCGATGGCGCATTTCAGCGCGCACCCGGCGCCGCACGTGCGCGTGGCCTGACCGCTTCCACCGTTTCATCAACCCAGGAGACACGCTCGATGCGCAGAAGAACACTCGTCCAGGCCGGCGCCGCGGCCGCCGCCACCCTCGGCCTGCCCACGCTGCGGGCGCAGGGCGCCTGGCCCAGCGGCCCGGTGCGGATCATCGTCGGCTTCCCGCCCGGCGGTGGCACCGATGCGCTGGCGCGCGTGGTCGCCGCCAAGCTGACCGAGCTGTGGAAGCAGCAGGTGATCGTCGAGAACAAGGCCGGCGCCGCCGGCGTGCTGGCGGCCGAATACATGGCCCAGCAGCCGGCCGACGGCAGCCAGTTTCTGATGGCGCACATCAACAGCCATGCGCTGGCGCCCAGCCTGCAGCCCAAGCTGCGCTACAACGTCGAGCGCGACTTCACGCCGGTGTGCCTGGTGGGCGTCACGCCCTGCCTGCTGATCGGCAATGCGCAGCTGAAGGCGCAGACCGTGCCCGAGATCGTCGCCGCCTGCAAGGCCGAGCCCGGCAAGGTGGCCTTCGGCTCCGCCGGCCCGGGCTCGGCGCAGCACCTGGCGCTGGAGCTGTTCAAGCTGCAGGCCAAGGTGGATGCGCTGCATGTGCCCTACAAGGGCAGCGGCCCGCTGCTCATCGACCTCATCGGCGGCCAGATCCAGTACTGCTTCGAGACCATGACCGCTGCCACCCCGCACGTCAAGAACGGCAAGGTGAAGGCGATCGCGCAGACGCGCGCCAAGCGCTCCAAGGCCTACCCCGACGTGCCGACGATGCAGGAACTGGGCTTTGCCGGCTTCGAGGCCACCACCTGGTACGGCCTGGCCGGCCCCGGCAAGCTGCCACCGGCCATCGTGCAGAAGGTCAACGCCGACGTGAATGCCGTGCTGGCGATGCCCGACGTGCAGGAGAAGCTGCAGACCTACGGCGCCGAGGACGGCGGCGGCACGGCCGAGCGCTTCTCGAACTTCATCAGAAGCGAGATCGCCCTGTGGGGCCGCGTGGTGAAGGAAGGCAACGTCAAGGTCGATTCCTGACCGCCTGGACCCCCGCGACGACAAGGCCGCCCCGGGGTGACCCGTGGGCGGCCTTGCGTTTTTGGCGCCCTGGCGGCGTCAGGCCACGCGCACCTCGATGCGGCGCGGCTGCGCATGCTCGGCCTTGGGGATGCGCACGCGCAGCACGCCCTGGCTGAGTTCGGCGCTGACCTGGGTGGCGTCGAGCTCCTTGCTCAGCGTGAAGGCACGGCGGTAGCGCGGCAGCGTCACCTCGGCATGGGTGGATGCCATGCCCTGGGTGACGGCGAGCTCGATCTCGCCCTCCAGCGTCAGCTGGTCGCCTTCGACGCGCAGGTTGAGCTTGTCGCGCGGCACCCCGGGCAGGTCGGCATACAGCGTGATGCCGGTGGCGTCCTCGATCACGTCCACGGGCGGCAGCAGCGCAGCCTCGGGGCGGGTGGGCGCGGCGGCAGGGGTGTCGGCGGTGCGGGTGAGGGTGTTCATCGTGGGGCTCCTCGGGTTCATTGCACGTCGATGCGGCGCGGCTGCGCGGCGGCCTTGCGCTGCGCACTGACGCGCAGCACGCCGTCACGGAATTCGGCCTGCACGGTGGCGGGGTCGATGTCGTCGGGCATGCTCACCACGCGGCGGAAGCGGCCGGCAAAACGCTCGTTCAGGTGCAGCGTCGTCTTCTCGTCGCTGGCGGCCGGGGTGGCGGCCTTGCGCTCGCCGGCAATCGTGAGCACGCCGCGGTCGAGGTGCACCTCGACCGACGCCGGCTCGACGCCGGGGGCAAAGGCAAACACTTCGATGCCGGTCGGCGTGCTGCCGACATTCAACCCCGGATAGCCGCCGCGGCCGAGGCCGCGGATGGCGGGGGAGTAGTCGAAGACGCCGCTCATGTCGCGCTGCAGGCGATCGAGCTCGGCAAACAGATCACGCGGAAACAGGCTGCGGTACATGGTCTTCCTCCGGTTCAGGGCGGGCGGCGTTGGCCGACCCGACAGCCCTCAATTGGGAACGGCGTGCGCGGCTTTCAAGAGGCGGCCGGCGTGGCCGTCACACCGGCGACACCACCCCCCGATTTGCGGGGCCGGTCAAGTCCGCTGGCCGACCGGCGCGCGCAGCCTTAATCTGCGGCCCGGTGCTCCGCAGGATCCGGCGGCCCCGGGCTGCGCGGGCAGCGCCGCCCGCCGGAGCCCACCGGGCCCCAGGAGACCCCTCGATGAAAACGCTGACCGCCTGCGTCTTCGCGGCCCTGCTGGCCGTATCCGGCGCCACCACCGCGGCACCGCCGCCGGCCTATTACGTCGATGCCGCCAAGCTGCCCTTCGATCCCATCCCGGGGCTGACCGGCCAGCGGCTCTGGGGCGTGCACAACAAGGCCGGCTACCGCATCGAGCTGCCGGTCAACTGGAATGGCCGCCTGGTGCTGTGGGCGCATGGCTTCCGCGGCACGGGGCTGGAGCTGACGGTGGACAACCACCCGCTGCGCCCCTTCCTGCTGGCCAATGGCTATGCCTGGGCGGCGTCGAGCTACAGCCGCAATGCCTACGACCCGTCGCAGGGCGCCAAGGACACGCATGCGCTGGCGCAGTTTTTCAACGGCCGCTTCGGCAGGCCGGTCAAGACCTACATCACCGGCGCCTCGATGGGCGGCCATGTCAGCACCATCGTCGCCGAACAGTGGCCCCGGTCCTACGACGGCGCCATGCCCATCTGCGGCGTGATGGGCGACTACGAGCTGTTCGACTATTTCCTGGACTTCAACGTCGCCGCGCAGGCGCTGTCGGGTGTGGGCCAGACGGCGCCCTTTGCCGCCGACTATCTGACGGTGACGGTGCCGCAGACCAAGGCGGCGCTGGGTCCGGCCTTCCCGTTCGCGCTGAATGCGGCCGGTCAGGCGCTGGCGAGACTGACGCAGATGCAGACCGGTGGCGTGCGGCCGATGTTCGAGCAGGCCTGGATCTACTGGAATGCACTGGTCCCGGGTGACTTCCTGTTCCTGCGCGGCGTCGGCGACGGCACGCTGACGCGCCAGCCCGGCGTGGCCTGGCAGAACAGCGACGTGACCTACCAGTTCGACGCCGACCCGGCGCTGTCGCCGGCAGAAAGCGCCTTCAATGCCACCGTGCAGCGCATCACCGCCGATGCGCAGGCGCGCCGCCGCGACGGTCTGGCCAATGTCACGCCGACCAACGGCAACCTGAAGATCCCGATGCTGACGCTGCACACGCTGGGCGACCTGTTCGTGCCCTTCCACATGCAGCAGGTCTACGCGCGCCGCGTGGCCGCCAACGGCGCGTCCAACCTGCTGGTGCAGCGGGCCACGCGCGATGTCGGCCACTGCACCTTCACGCCCACCGAACTGGTGCGGACCTTCAGCGACCTGGTGACGTGGGTGGAAGGCGGCGTCAAGCCGGCCGGCGACGACGTGCTGAACCCGCAGGTGGTGGCGCAGCCGACCTTCGGCTGCACCTACACCGACAACACCACGCCGCGTCTGTGGGACAGCCCGACCTGGCCGTTCCCCAAGCCCGCGGCCTGCCCGGCGCCGTGACCCGGCCGGCGGTCGGCACGCGCCGGCCGCCGCTTCAGGCCGCCACCCGCCGATAGACCTCGCCCGCCCAGCCTTCGGGCTTGAACGGGCGCCAGTCGCCTTCGGGCTGCGCCAGGCGCTCGGCCACGATGGCCAGCACCATGGCGTTGAAGCCCAGGCCGCTGTGGCTGCCCAGCACGCGGATATTCTCGTGCCGCTTCGGGTCGCCGTCGAGGGTGGCCTCCTGCGGTGGCACCACGCCGTCGGTGAGCGAATACAGGCAGCTGGTGGGCACCGGCGACGGCGAGCGCTCGCGCAGTTTCTTCACCCGCGGTTGCGCCACGTGCACGCCGGGCCCCATCGGGTGGGCGATCAGCCGGTACAGCGCCTTCACCATCGCCGGGCTCTGGTTGCCGGCCTTCTCGTCGACGCTGACCGGGCTGCCCAGCGTGATCACCTGGCGCACGCACTCCGGCGCCTGGTGCGCGCCGTAGAGCGCGAAGACGCCGCCCAGGCTCCAGCCGACCAGGCTGACCTTGCGCCCGCTGACATGGTGCAGGTGGCGGATCTTCTGCTCCAGCGCCGCCGCGTGCCGGCGCTGGAAGCCGACGTTGCGCCCGAAACCCCAGGTCTGCACGTCGTGGCCCTGCTGGCGCAGAAACCAGCGCAGCGGTGCCAGCGTGCCTTCCTCGGCCATGAAGCCGGGCAGCAGCAGCACCGGGTGGCCGTCACCGCGCGGCGCCTGCATCAGCAGCGGCCAGCTGCCGGGCAGCAGCGACATCTCGACGAGCGCCCGCCATTCCAGCAGCGAATGCAGCAGGTGCGGCGGGCCTTGGTGGGGGTGGCGCTGGGTCATCGCGCCATTGTGCGGCGCGCCGCCGCCGGGCCGCTAGAGCGCTCCCCCGAACCGGCGTCGCGCAGGCGACATCAGGCCAGCGACAGCACGATGCGCACGCTGTCCTCGCCCGCCTCGGGCGGCATCGACTCGAAGCCCAGCGTGCGCGCCAGCTCGAGCATGCGCCGGTTGTCCGTCAGCACGGTGCCCACCAGGCGCCGCGTGCCGTGTTCCTTCAGGTGGCGGATCAGCTTGTGCATCAGCACCTCGCCCAGGCCGCCGCCCTTGAGGTCGCTGCGCACGATGATGCCGAATTCGGCATCGACGTTGTCGGGGTCGATGGCCGCGCGCGCCACCGCCAGGGTTTCTTCCTGCGCGCCTTCGCCCTGGGTGGCGATGTAGGCCAGTTCGCGTTCGTAGTCCACCTGCGTCAGCCGCGCCAGCTCGGTGCGCTCGATGTTGCGCCGGCTGTAGAAGATGCGCATGCGGATGTCGATCGGCTCCAGCCGCTCGAGGAAGGCGCGGTGCTGCGCCTCGTCTTCCGGACGGATGGGGCGCAGCACCGTCGGCCGGCCATGCCAGTCGACGGTCTCGACCTGCGCGCTGGGGTAGGGGCGGATGGCAAAGTGCGCCGCGCCGCCGGGCGCGGCCGCCGACACGCGCACGCGTGCGTCGAGCGCGATCACGCCGCGTGCATCGGCCAGCAGCGGGTTGATGTCGATCTCGGCGATGCGCGGCTCGTCGGCCAGCAGCTGCGACAGCGTGGTCAGCGCCTGCACCACGGCGCCGCGGTCGGCCGCCGGCACGTCGCGCCAGCCGGCCAGCAGCCGCGCGATGCGCGTGCGCTCGATCAGCGCCTCGGCCAGCGGCTCGTTCAGCGGCGGCAGCGCCACCGCGCGGTCGGCCACCACCTCGACCGCGGTGCCGCCCTGGCCGAACAGGATCACCGGGCCGAACAGCGGGTCGACATGGCTGCCGACGATGAGCTCCAGCGCCTGCGGCCGCCGCACCATGGCCTGCACCGTGAAGCCCTGCACCACGGCCTGCGGGCGCAACCGCCGCACGCGCCCGAGCATGGCCTCGGCGGCCTGCCGCACCTCGGCCTCGCTCTCCAGCTGCAGCACCACGCCGCCGACGTCGCTCTTGTGGCTGATGTCGTGCGACAGGATCTTCAGCACCACCGGCCAGCCGATGGCGCGCGCGGCGGCGGCGGCTTCGGCGGCGTCGGGACCGACCACCTCGGTGGCTGCCACGGGGATGCCGGCGGCCTGCAGCAGCGCCTTGGCCTCGGGCTCGGTCAGCATCTCGCGGCCGTTGCCCAGCACGGCGGCGATGATCTCGCGCACGCGCGCCAGATCGGGCTCGGCGCGCGCGGTGCGCGCCGGCGGCGCCTGCAGCAGCAGTTCCTGGTTGCGGCGGTAGGTGGCCAGCATGGCGCAGGCGTGCACCGCCTGCTCCGGCGTGTCGTAGCTGGGGATGCCGGCGGCCTGGAAGACCTGCCGCGCTTCGTCCAGCCCCGGCCCGCCGAGCCAGCAACTGACCAGCCGGCGCGGTTCGGCGCCGGCCAGCGGCAGCAGCGCGCGCGCGATGTCGGCGCTGGGCACGATGGCCGTGGGGGCATGCATGAACAGCAGCGTGCCGGTGTCGGGGTCGGCCTGCAGCGCCTGCAGGGTCTGCACATAACGCTCGACCGGAGCGTCACCGATGATGTCCACCGGGTTGCCGTGCGACCAGTTGGCGGGCAGGAAGGCGTCGAGCGCGGCCATCGTCGCCGGCGGCAGCGGCGCCAGGTCCAGCCCGGCGGCGGCGGCGGCATCGGCGGCCATCACGCCGGCCCCGCCGCCGTTGGTCAGCAGCGTCAGCCGGTCGAGCGGGGCGGTGTCGCCGGGCGTCGAGCCGCCGCGGTAGTGCGCCAGCGCTTCGGCGGCGACGAAGAGGTCCTGCAGCGTGTCCACGCGCAGCATGCCGGCACGGCGGATGGCGGCGTCGAAGACGATGTCGGCGCTGGCCAGCGCCCCGGTGTGCGAGGCCGCGGCCTGCTGCCCCTGCGCCGAGCGCCCGGCCTTGACGACCAGCACCGGCTTGTTGCGCGCCGCGGCGCGTGCCGCCGACATGAATTTGCGCGGCGCCTCGATCGATTCGATATACAGCAGGATGGCGCGCGTGCGGGCGTCGCTGGCCAGCCAGTCGAGCATGTCGCCGAAGTCGACGTCGGCATGCTCGCCCAGCGAGACGAAGTGCGAGAAGCCGATGCCGCGGCCACGCGCCCAGTCGAGCATGGCCGTCACCAGCGCGCCCGACTGCGACACGAAGGCCAGCGAGCCGGCCGTGGCCGGCACGTGCGAGAAGCTGGCGTTGAGGCCGATGTGCGGCGCCAGCAGGCCCAGGCAGTTGGGGCCCAGGATGCGCAGCAGGTGGCGCCGCGCGGCGTCCAGCATGGCCTGCTTGTGCGCCGGCGTGAAGCCGGCGGTCATGACGATGGCCGCGCGCGTGCCCATGGCACCCAGGTCGTCGATCAGCCCCGGCACGGTGGCCGGCGGCGTGCAGATGACGGCCAGTTCGGGCGTGGTCGGCAGGTCCTGCACGCGCGCCACCACGGGCAGGTCGTCGAGCTGCCGGTATTTGGGGTTGACGGCCATCAGCGTGCCGCCATAGCTGCCGTGCCGCAGGTTGTGCCAGACCGTGCTGCCCACGCGGGCGGGCCGGTCGGACGCACCGATGACGACGACCGATGCGGGGTCGAAGAGGGAATCGAGGTTGCGGATGCTCATGCCGCCATCATGCACGGCTTGCGTGGCAGCACGCTGACGGTGCGCAAGCCCCGCGGGCCGCAGGCAAGGCATGATGGCGCTTCACACCACGGATGGCGGAGTTGCCATGAAGATGCTGCTGGCGGTCGACGGCTCGGCCCCGTCCCTGCGCGCCGTGCGCTGGGCGCTGGACCTGGCGGGACAGGGGCTGGGCGCCGACTTCGTGCTCGTCAACGTGCAGGAGCCGGCCTCGCTGTACGAGGTGGTGACGGCGCACGATGCCGAGGTCATCGAGCAGGTGCGCGGCGCCGCCGGTGCCGACCTCCTGCGCGCGGCCGAGGCGCTGCTCGAGGCCGCCGGCATCGGCTTCGAAAGCGAGGTCGCCGGTGGCGCGCCCGAGCACCTGATCGTCGAGCTGGCCGAAAACTACGGCTGCGATCTCATCGTGCTGGGGGCACGCGGCGCCGGCGACCCCGAGGCCGGCGGCCTGGGCTCGGTGGCGCAGGGTGTGCTGGACAGCGCGACGCTGCCGGTCACCGTGGTGCGCGCGAGCGACGAAACGCCCGCCTGAGCGGCAAATGTTGGCACCCGGCGCGCTGCGCGCGGGCTGCCGGCCAGGCCCGGCGCCATCATCGGCGATGACGAGGCGCCCCGAGCCCGATGCGAGAACACCCGACATGCCCACACCCCGTACTGCCGCCTGGCGCCTGGTCCTCCTCGGGGCGCTGTGCGCGCCGCTGCCGCTGCTGGCGGCCACCTACAAATGCACCGTCGACGGCAAGGTCGTCTACCAGCAGGCGCCCTGCGGGCCCGGTGCCGAGGGCGAAGCCATGCGCATCCAGTCGGGGCCGACGGGCGGCGGCGGGAGCTACTCGGGCTCCGACGCCGCCAGGATGCGCCAGCAGCTGGCGCGTGAAGGCCCGCGGCTGGCCTTTGACGCCTTCGAGCGGCTGAAGACCGGCCGCATCGACGAATATGTGGCCCACCTGTGCCCGCGCGAGCGGCAGAGCTTTTCCAACCCGACGATCAAGGGCTCGCTCAAGGCCGAGGGCGCCCGCATGGCCGCCGACAAGGTCGAGATGGCGCGGCAGCCGGCCGATACCGGCATCGACGCACTGACCTTCTACGCCTACCACAACCCCTTCGGCGCCTCGGACGGCAGGACGCCGCCGAAGAGGGTCCGCGTCAACGCCGCCTTCGGCCGTGACCTCGGCCAGCTGTGCCTGCGCGCGATGTCGTTCTGGTCGGGCTCTTGAGCGGGCGCGTGCCGCCGGCGCTGCTGGCGGTGGCGCTGGCGCTGCTGGCCACGGGCTGCAGCCAGAAGCCGACCGAGGACATGCGTGTGCGCCTGGACGGCGCCTATCTGGTGATCGAGAACCGCACCGGCGCCGACATCCACCACCAGTTCACCCCTTCGCCGATGGGGCAGGCCTACGTCCCGGCCAGCCTGCCGGGCAACCGGCTGGAGAACGGCCGCTTCAAGCGCTGGCGCATCGCACCCTCGCAGCGCGGCCAGGCCGTCGAGCTGCACTGGTGGCGGCCCGGCGGGGCGATCGACGCATCCGGCATCCGCGGCCCCGACAGAGTGCGCAAGATTGCCATTATGCTGAACGACCCCGACCCGCTGCCGCTGGACGAAGTGGCGGTGCGCGCCTGCATCGCCGCCCATCGGGCCCAGCCCCGCATGCGCCCGGATCTCGAGGCGTTCTGCATGGCCGAGGCCGAACGCTGCCTGAATACCGACGGCGGCCTGTGCGCGGCGATGGTTCACGGCTGGCGCAAGGTGCTGGACGAAGCGCAGTCGCGCGCGGCGCGCCAATGAACCGCCGGCGCAGCCTGGGGGCGATCGCGGCGCTGCCCGTCGCGGCCGGTGCCGCCGATGCGCCGCTGGTCGAGGAGACGCGGACGATCGATGCCTTCCCCATCGTCGGCCGGTCGCTGGAGCCCGGCGCGCAGGCGGTGCGCGGCATCGAGTTTCTGCCGCGGCGCGATGCCGGTCCGCTGTGGATCCTGCTCGACATCGTCGCGCTGCGCGACGGCAGCGGGCGCGACGAGATGGTCTTCGAGCTGTCCTTGCTGGACATGCCGATGCAGCCCACCGACACCGTGCAGATCGTCAAGGGATCGCGCATGGCCAGGCCCGACGCAGCCCGCTGGCCGCGCGACGAGCGCGGCAACCTGACCTCGCCGTCGCGCGGTGCCCTGCCCGCTGCGGAGCACGACGCGCTGGCGGCCGGCCTGGCCGCGGATCAGGTGCGGCGCGTGGTCGTGATCCGCGAAGTGGCGATCCAGCGGCCCGCGCTCACCCGCTTCGGTCTGCAGGTCACGCGCCTGCAGGGGCTGCGGCCCTTGCGCGTGGAGGTGCAGCTGGGGCAGGGCCCGGTGCCGCGCGAAGCACGGGCCTACGCCGACGGCGTCAATGGCACGGGGTTGAAGCGTTATGCCAACGAGGCGGCAATGATCGGCTCCGGCGTGCTGCTGGGTGCCCTGGCGATCTGGCGCCTGCGGCGCTGATCCCTGCCGCGCGCCGGGCGCCGGCGGCGGCACGCCCAGCGGCTACAGTTGCGCCCTTGCCCCGAGACCCACATGCCTTCCAAGACCCGTTCCGCCCGCCCGCAGGCGGCCCCTTCGCCGCCCGCCCGCCAGCGCACGCGCCGCGCGCCAGCGACCGCTGCCGACGCAAGCGCGCCTGACGTCACGCCCGACCTCACGCCCGACGCCGCGCCCGCTGCCGCCGCGCCGGCCGACGTGCCCGCGGCCAAGCCGCGAGGCAAGGCCAGGGCCGCGGCGACGACGCCGCCGCCAGCCGCCGGGAAGACCCGCAGCCCGCGCGCGCGTGCCGCGGTGGCGCAAGCCGCCGAGGCACCCGCTGCCGACGCGGCCGAGGTGCCTGCACCTGCGCCGGCCGCCGTGGCCGAAGCCCAGGGCGCGGCCGATGCCGCCGAGCGCCCCACGCGGCGCGGCGGCCGTTCGCGCCGTGCGGCGCCGCCGGTCAGCGGATCGGCGGCCCAATCTGCCGCCCAATCCACGGCCCAATCCGCGGCCCAGCCCGCGGCCGATGCTCCGGCCCCGGCGATGGTCGAGCCGCCTGCCGAGCCCGCTGTGGCGCCGGATGGAAAACCGGCGGCCGAGGCCCCCGAGTCCACCGCGGCGCCCGTCGCCGAGCGCGCGCCTTCGCGGCGGTCGCGGGGTCGCCGCGGCGAAGGTGGCGACCGCGGTGATCGTGCCGCGCGCGGTGACCGTGCCGCGCGCGACGCCGCCGTGCCCGCAGCGCCCATCCCGCCGGTGCCGCCGGCCGCCCCGCGCGGCCCGGTGGCCGAGATCGAGTCCCCCGCCGATGGCGCGCTGTTCGGTCGTTATGCCGTGCGCGTGCCGGGCGAGGAGGCGGCCGAGGTCTGGCTGCGTTCGCCGCACCCCGGCACCGCGGTCTGCACCTGCCTGGACTTTGCGCTGTCGGAACATGCCGACTGCCCGCATGTGCAGGCCTTGTGGTCGCACCTGCAGGCCGACGCCGATCGTGCCGCCGCCTTCGCGCGCGGCCCGCAGGCCGTGGGCAGCCGCATCGCGGTGCTGCACGGTGCGCGCCGGCGCCTGCTGTGGCTGCCGGGCACCGAATGCACGGCGTCGCTGAACGACCTGGCCGAGCAGCTGTTGGGCGTGCCGCCCGACGAGCTGGACGACCAGGCGCTGCCGCGCCTGCTGCGCGCTGCGCGCGAAGCCGGGCACGAGCTGCAGGTCGACGAGGCCGCCTGGGCGCATCTGGCCGCGGCGCGCGACGCGCGCTGGCGCGTGCACCGGCTGGAAACGCTGTTCCCGCAGGGCCCGGCCAGTTCCGACCTGCAGGTCCTGGGCACCACCGCGGCTGCGCCGCTGCTGCCGCTGCAGGTCGAGGGCGCGCTGTTTGCCGTCTGTGCCGGGCGCTGCATCCTGGGCGATGCACCCGAGCTGCAGCCGATGCAGCAGGCGCTCGCCGCCGCCTTGCTGATGCAGCGCCATTTCGGGCTCGAGCGCGTGCTGCTGCTGGCGCCGGGCGAGGTGCTCGACCGCTGGCGCCGCGCGCTGCCGGCCGACGCCAGCGGCTGGAACCTGACCTCGATCGACAGCGTGGCCACCGACATCGAGCTGCACCGCTCGCTGTCGCCCGACCTGGTGATCGTGCAGGAGGCCGACGAAGGCGGCCTGTGGGTCGACGCCGACCGCGCCGCGGCGCTGCTGCGCCTGCACAGCCCGCATGCGCTGGTGCTGCCGGCGGCGGGCTGGCTGCAGCGCCCGGCCGAGTTGCCGCTGCGCGTGGCCTTCGTCGATGCCGAACGCCTGGGCGGCTACGACGCCTTGCTGCAGGCCCATGGCGAGCGCGACGAGAACGGCGAACTCTGCGGCCTGCACGACCTCGACGGGGTGCGCGATACGCTGGCGCCGATGCTGCTGGCGCGCACGCTGGACGAGGTGCGCGGCCAGCTGCCCGAGCGCATCGACCGCGTGCGCCGCGTGCCGCTGCCCGCCGCCGCGCGGCCGGCCCACGCCGCGCAGGCCGAGGCTTTGGCCGCCACCGTGCTGCGCTGGCAGCGCCTGGGCTGGCTGCCGGATGGCGGGCAGCGCCGCCTGATCGACCAGGTGCAGGCCTTGCGCCGCCTGTGTGCAGGCGATGGGGCGCCTGCGGTGGCCGAAGCCAAGGCCGACGCGATCCGCGCGCTGCTGGATGGTGGCGATGCGCCGGTGGCCAAGGCGGTGGTCTTCGGCCAGTGGCCGGCGGCGCTGCAGGCGGTGCAGGCGCAGCTGGCCGCGGCCGGCATCGGCGCCGCCGCCTGGCGCGCCGCCGACCCCGAGGCCGCGCGCCAGGCTGCCGTGCAGCGCTTCCAGTCCGACCCCGCCTGCCGCGTGCTGCTGGTGGCCGAGCCCGGCAGTGGCGCGCTGGAATTGCGCTGCCCCGGCGCGCAGGTGATCCACCTCGACCGCCCGTGGAACCCGCGCCTGCTGTCGCGCCGCTTCGGCCGCGTGCACCGCCGCGGCAAGGCGCAGCTGGTGCCTGTGACGCAGCTGCTGCTGGAAGGCAGCTTCGAGGGCGCCGTCTTCGGTGTGCTGGCCGAGCGCCGCGAACCGCCGGTGGCCGACCTGCTGGACGCCAACGCCGGCGAGGGCTTCGTGCAGGGCGAGGCCTGCATGCAGTGGCTGGCCGACCTGGCGGCGGTGCTGCAGGCTTGCGGGCACGCCACGGGTCACGCCACGGGCCCCGACGCAACCGCCGGCGCGGGGGCCGCCGCGGCCTGACGACGCGCCGGCGATGCGCCGCTTCGCCGCGCTGTTCGAGGCGCTGGACGCCAGCACCGCCACCGGCGACAAGGTCGACGCGCTGTGCGGCTACTTCGCGCAGGCGCCGGCGGCCGACGCCGCCTGGGCCGTCTATTTTCTGGCCGGCGGCAAGCCGCGCCAGGTGGTGCCCAGCGCGCTGCTGCGCGCCACCGCCTGCGCGCAGGCCGGCATCGACGACTGGCTGTTCGACGAGTGCTACCAGGCCGTGGGCGACCTGGCCGAGACCATCGCCCATGTGCTGCCGCCACCGGCCCGGCGCAGCGACCAGGGCCTGGCGCATTGGGTCGAGGAGCGTGTGCTGCCGTTGCGCGGCCTGGCCCCCGACGAGCAGGCGGCGCGGCTGCGCCAGGCCTTCGACGAGCTCGACAGCGCCGAGCGTTTCCTGCTCGTCAAGCTGATCGGCGGCGGCTTTCGCGTCGGCGTCAGCAAGCTGCTGGTGCAGCGCGCGCTGGCGCTGCATGCCGGCGTCGACCCCAAGCTGATGGCGCAGCGCCTGATGGGCTGGACCGATGCGCGCGCCAGCGTCAGTGCCGCGCGCTGGCAGCAGCTGGTGTCCGATCGCCCCGATGCCGCCGCCGATGCCGGCCAGCCCTACCCCTTCTTCCTGGCGCACCCGCTGCAGGCCGAGCCGGCCACGCTGGGCGCCGTGAGCGACTGGCTGGCCGAGTGGAAATACGACGGTATCCGCGCGCAGCTGGTGCGGCGCGCCGGTGGCTGCTGGATCTGGTCGCGCGGCGAAGAGCTGGTGACCGAGCGCTTCCCCGAGATCGTGGCCGAAGCCCGCAGCCTGCCCGAGGGCACGGTGCTCGACGGCGAGGTGCTGGTCTGGCGCGAGGGCGAGTCCGCGCCCGCACCCTTCCAGCGGCTGCAGCAGCGCATCGGCCGCAAGACGCTGACGAAGAAGGTGCTGGCCGACGCGCCCGTGGTCTTCATCGCCTACGACCTGCTGGAAGCCGACGGCGAGGACCTGCGCGGGCAACCTCAGCACCAGCGCCGCGCGCGGCTGCAGGCCCTGCTGCAAGGCCAGCCGCTGCGGCTGTCGCCGCTCGTGCCGGCCAACGACTGGCACGACTGGGTGGCGCAGCGCGCACGCGCTCGCGAGAAGGGCGTGGAGGGCCTGATGCTCAAGCACCGCGACGCGCGCTACGGCAGCGGCCGCACCAAGGCCGACGGCACCTGGTGGAAGTGGAAGGTCGACCCGCTGACGGTCGATGGTGTGCTGATCTATGCCCAGGCCGGCCACGGCCGCCGCGCCGGCGTCTATACCGACTACACCTTCGCGGTGTGGAGCCGCCCGCCGCGGGATGCCGACGAGGCGCGCGCGGTGGTCGAGGCCATCGCCGCGCGCCGCCCGCCCGCGCCCGGTGCGCTGCAGCTGGTGGCCTTCGCCAAGGCCTATTCGGGCCTGACCGATGCCGAGTTCGCGCAGGTCGACCGGATCATCCGCGCGCACACGCTGGAAAAATTCGGCCCCGTGCGCAGCGTACGCCCGACGCTGGTCTTCGAGCTCGGCTTCGAGGGCATCAACCGCAGTCCGCGGCACAAGAGCGGCATCGCGGTGCGCTTCCCGCGCATGCTGCGCATCCGCCACGACAAGCCGCTGCACGAGGCCGACAGCCTGCCGACGCTGCAGGCGCTGGTCGACGGCGCGTGAAGCGCACGACGGCGCCGACCGCGCCGCCGTGCGCTTTGGCTGCGCCGCCCCGGCTGCGCCGGGGTCCGCGCATGCTGCGCATCCGCCACGACAAGCCGCTGCACGAGGCCGACAGCCTGCCGACGCTGCAGGCGCTGGTCGACGGCGCGTGAAGCGCACGACGGCGCCGACCGCGCCGCCGTGCGCTTTGGCTGCGCCGCCCCGGCTGCGCCGGGGTCCGCGCATGCTGCGCATCCGCCACGACAAGCCGCTGCACGAGGCCGACCGCCTGCCGACGCTGCTGGCGCTGGTCGACGGCACGTGAAGCAACCCGACGCCGTGCGAGCCCACTTCCGAACGGGTTCCGGCGCGCTTACCATCCACCGTATCCCTCAACCCACCGCGAAGGATCTGTCATGCCAGGCTGGTACGAACTGAAGTCGAACGACAAGGGTCAGTTTTCGTTTGTCCTCAAGGCCGAGAACGGGGAGGTCGTGCTGCGCAGCGAGACCTACGACGCGAAGGCCTCGGCCGAGAACGGCATCGCCTCGGTGCAGAAGAACAGCCCGCTCGAAGAGCGCTACGAGCGCAAGGATGCCTCCGACGGGCGCCTGTATTTCAACCTGCGCGCCGCCAACCACCAGGTCATCGGCAGCAGCCAGATGTACAAGACTTCGGTCGACCGCGACCAGGGCATCGCGGCGGTCAAGGCCAACGGCGCCACCACCACCGTCAAGGCCGGCGGCTGACGCCGGTCAGGCTCACAGCGGCGCGGCCGGTGCCGCCGCCGCGCCGCCGAAGGCCGGCCCCTGCAATGCGCTGGCGTCGTAGCGACGGTTGACGTCCAGCCCGGTCAGCCGCCAGTCGTGCGCCGGAAAGTCGGGGAAGGGGTGCACCACGCGCTCGTAGGACCTCGACGGCCACCACACGCCGTGGCGTTGCACCAGCTCCAGCCAGTCGACCTCGGCCACCGCGCCCTGGGTCGTGGGGTGGCCTTCCAGCGTGAAGCGCAGGCGGCGACACGTCAGGTCGTCGCGGTCGATGGCCAGCGATGCGCGGTCACCGGTGGACAGCCCGAAGCCCGGCCGCAGCCAGGCTTCGACCCACTGGCAGGCCCGGCCGTCGACGCGCACGCGCTCGCCCATCGCCAGCGGCGTGCTGCCGGCGGCCACCTGCTCGTCCAGCCACAGCGGGCCGAGCAGGAAGAAGACATAGCAGTCGGCCACCAGCGCCGATGCGGTGCGCACCGCATCGCGCGCATCGGGCCGGCCGTCGTACCACACGCTCACCTCGCCCGGCTGGCCGCGCGCGCGCCCGGCACGGCGCAGCACCTGCTTGCGGCCCGACGGGCCACGATGCGCCTGCGCGATGACGCCTTCGCGCGGCAACAGGCGCTCCTCGCTGCGCTGCCGCCAGGGTTTGTCGACGACATCGGGCTGGATGCGGTCGATCAGCGGGCGCCACTGGCCGTCGTAGGCGACATTGATGTCGTGCAGGCCCTGGTAGGCGCCGCGGCCGTGGCGGTCGGCGCATTGGCGCAGCCAGCGCACGGCCTGCGCATCGACGCCGGCCGCTGTACCGGCCGAGGCCAGCGGCAAGGGCGTGCCGCAGCCCTGCAGCGCGGGCAGCAGCGGCAGCGGGGCCAGGGTCAGCAGGCGGCGGCGGGTCGGGTTCATGGCGGTGGGGCCTTGCCTTCGGGTCGGACCGGTTGCTGGCGTCGCACCCGTGCCTTCAGTCCAGCGGCTTGAGGTCCAGTTCCTGCGCCAGCTTCACCCAGCGCGCGGCATCACCCTCGAGCTGGCGTTTCATCTCGTCGGGCCCGGGGGCAGCGACGTTGAGCGCCATGCTCACCAGGCGCTCGCGCACGTCGGGCATGCGCATCACCTGGTCCATCGCGCCGGCCAGCTTGTCGACCACGCCCTTGGGCATGCCGGCCGGGCCGAGGATGCCGAACCACTGCTCGTAGTCCATGCCCTTGATGCCCAGTTCCTCGAAGGTGGGGACGTCGGGCAGATCGGCAAAGCGCCTGGGGCCGGTGGCGGCCAGCGCACGCAGCTTGCCGGCCTTGACGTTGGTGCCGGCGCTGGCCATGGTGGTGATCATCACCTGCACCTGGCCGCTCATCAGGTCCACCAGCGCCGGCGAACTTCCCTTGTAGGGCACGCTGACGAACTGGATGCCGGTGCGCGCCTTGAAGAGATCGACCACCACGCTGCCGGTGCCGGCGATCGCCATCGTCAGCTTGCCCGGATTGGCCTTGGCCCAGGCGATGGCGTCCTTGGCGGTCCTGGGTTCGAAGGCCGGGCCGGCCACCAGGAACGCGGGCGAGCGCCCGATCATCGCCACCGGGGTGAAGTCCTTCACCGCGTCGTAGGGCATCTTGCGCGTATAGATCGGCATGCTGCTGTGGAATACGTCCACCAGCACCAGCGTATAGCCGTCGGGCGCCGACTTGGCCACCGCGTCGGCACCGATCACGCCGCCGGCGCCGCCCTTGTTCTCGACCACCACGGTGGCCTTCAGCACCTGCGACAGCTTCTCGGCCACCTGGCGGCCGATGCCGTCGCTGCTGCCGCCGGCAGGGAAGGGGATCACCAGCCGGATCGGCTTGGCTGGATAGTCCTGCGCGGCTGCGGGGGCGATGCCGGCCAGGCCGAGCGCGGCGGCCATGCCGGTGGCGAGCAGGGTGCGACGAAGGGTCTTGGGGTTCATGGTGGGTGGACGTTCGGGCGGGCAGGGAAGGGAACGCTGATTCTGGCAGGCTCCGGCGTCAGCCCGCGGCCGGTGCACGGCGTGCGAAGGCCTCGGCGACGAAGTCGACGAAGCTGCGCACGCGCGTCGACGACTGCAGCCGCTGCGGCCAGACGGCGTGGATGTCGGCATCGGGCGTGTCGTACTGCGGCAGTACGCGCACCAGGCGGCCGCTCTTCAGGTGGCGCTCGACGTCCCATTCGGCGCGCATCACGATGCCCAGCCCCTCCAGCGCCCAGTGGACGGCCACCTCGCCGTCGTTGCTGGACAGGTTGCCGCGTGTCTTCACGGCCTCGGCCGGGGCGGCCGGGCCGCGGCCTCGGCGTGGCGTCAGCCGCCACAGGCCGTAGGCCTCGTCGCCCTGGCGGATGCCGATGCAGTGGTGGCGCACCAGGTCGGCCGGCGAGCGCGGCGTGCCGTGCCGCGCCAGGTAGGCTGGCGCGGCGCACAGCAGGCGGCGGTTGCGCGCGATCAGCCGCGACACCACGCGCGCATCGGGCGGCGCGCCGAAGCGGACGCAGACGTCGAAGCTGTCGTCGGTCAGCGGCGGCGGGTTGACCGAGAGCTGCAGCTGCACGTCGACCTGCGGATGCTGGCGCACGAAGCGCGACACCAGCGGCGCCACGTGCATGCGGCCGAAGCCGAGCGTGGCATTGACGCGCAGCAGCCCCTGCGGCTTGCCCTTGGAGGCGCCCAGCAGCCGCGTCAGGTCGTCCAGATCGGCGAGGATGCGGCGCGCGTGGTCCAGCACCAGGTCGCCCTCGGGCGTGAGGCTCATGCGCCGCGTCGTGCGGTTGACCAGCGCCAGGCCCAGGCGCGCTTCCATGCCCGCCAGCCGCTTGCTGACCGCGGGCGTGGAGATGCCCAGTTCGCGCGCCGCGGCGCTCAGGCTGCCGCTGGTGGCCAGGGTGGCGAAGAAGCCCAGCTCCGCGGGCTGGATGGCGGCGGGGGCGGTGGTGGTGGTGGTGGTGGTGGTGGTCATCGTTGCCTTCAGGTTAACGACGCCTTCACTGTAGCGGTGAACCATCAACCCGGCCAACGCCTAGAGTGCGGCCCTTCCCTTCCACCCGACCCAGGCCCGCCCATGAAGACCTACGCCATCGCGACCATCCCCGGAGACGGCATCGGCCTGGAGGTGGTGCCCGCCGGCCAGCAGGTGCTGCAGGCGCTGGCCGACGCCGGCGGCGGCTTCGCCTTTACGTTCGAGCATTTCGGCTGGGGCGGCGACTGGTACCGCGCGCACGGCGAGATGATGCCGGCCGACGGCCTGGAGGCGCTGCGCGGCAAGGACGCCATCCTGTTCGGCTCCGCCGGCGACCCGAAGATCCCCGATCACGTCACGCTGTGGGGCCTGCGGCTGAAGATCTGCCAGGGCTTCGACCAGTACGCCAACGTGCGGCCCACCCGCATCCTGCCCGGCATCGACGCGCCGCTCAAGCGCTGCCGGCCGCAGGACCTGGACTGGGTGATCGTGCGCGAGAACTCCGAGGGCGAATACGCCGGCGTCGGCGGCCGTGCGCACCAGGGGCACCCGATCGAGGTCGCCACCGACGTCAGCCTGATGACGCGCGCCGGCGTCGAACGCATCATGCGCTACGCCTTCCGGCTGGCGCAGGGCCGCCCGCGCAAGCTGCTGACGGTGGTCACCAAGAGCAATGCGCAGCGCCACGCGATGGTGATGTGGGACGAGATCGCGCAGCAGGTGGCGGCCGAGTTTCCCGACGTGACCTGGGACAAGGAACTGGTGGACGCGATGACCGCGCGCATGGTCAACCGCCCGGCCAGCATCGACACCGTGGTGGCCACCAACCTGCACGCCGACATCCTGAGCGACCTGGCGGCGGCGCTGGCGGGCAGTCTGGGCATCGCGCCCACCGGCAACATCGACCCCGAGCGCCGCTGCCCCAGCATGTTCGAGCCCATCCACGGCTCGGCCTTCGACATCATGGGCCAGGGCCTGGCGAATCCGATCGGTACCTTCTGGAGCTGCGTGATGCTGCTCGAGCACCTGGGCGAGGCCGAGGCCGCGCAGCGGCTGATGCAGGCCATCGAGGCCGTCACCGCCGACCCGGCGCTGCACACGCGCGACCTGGGCGGCAGCGCCCGCACCGAAGACGTGACCCGTGCCGTCTGCGCGCGGCTGGCGCGCTGAACCCCGACCACCGGAGACCACCGATGACCCGTCGCATCCCCACCACCCGCCGTGCCCTGGCGCTGGCCGCCCTCGGCCTTTGCGCCGCCGCCGCCGCGCCCTGGGCCCAGGCCCAGGCCTGGCCGAGCAAGCCGGTGACCATCGTCGTGCCCTTCCCGCCCGGCGGCACCACCGACGTGCTGGCGCGCGCGCTGGCCGAGAAGCTCACGCTCAGCCTGGGCCAGACGGTGATCGTCGAGAGCAAGCCCGGCGCCGGGGCCACGCTGGGTGCCGACTACGTGGCCAAGTCGCGGCCCGACGGCCATACCGTGCTGATGGGCGCGGTGCACCACACCATCGCACCGGCGGTGTTCAAGAAGCTGGCCTACGACCTGCAGAAGGACCTGGCCCCGGTCACCACCGTGGCGATGGTGCCCAACGTGCTGGTGGTCAATGCCGCCAATCCGGCGCGCCACGTGGCCGACCTGGTGGCGCAGGCCAAGGCGCAGCCGGGCCAGCTCAACTACGGCTCCAACGGCAACGGCACCGCGCAGCACCTGATCGGCACGCAGTTCGAGAATGCCAACGGCATCCAGCTCGGCCACATCCCCTACAAGGGCAGCGGCCCGCTGGTGACCGACCTCATCGGCGGCCAGGTCACGATGTCCTTCGACACCGTGACGCCGGTGCTGCCGCACATCCAGTCCGGCAAGCTCAAGGCACTGGCGGTGACGACGGGCAGGCGCTCGTCGGCGCTGCCCGACGTGCCCACGCTGCAGGAGGCGGGGCTGAAGGACTTCGACATCGGCACCTGGTTCGGCCTGCTGGCCCCGGCGGCGACGCCGAAGGACGTCATCGCCCGGCTCAACGCCGAGACGGTGAAGATCCTGCAGTCGGCCGATTTCCGTCAGCGCATGGCCGCCATCGGCGCCGAGCCGGTGGGCAACACGCCCGAGCAGATGGCCCAGCAGATCAAGGCCGACGTCGAAAAATTCGCGAAGCTGGTCAAGGACGCCAGGGTCGTGCTGGAGTGAGCGCGCATCACTTGTAACGTTGCCCGCGCTTCCAGGCCTCGCGCCCGGCGGCGTCGGCGGGTACCGTCACCGGCCGTGTCGCCTGCGCACGATGGTCGCGCGCGAAGCCGAGCAAGTTGCGCAGCTGTCGCGTCGACGGATCCAGCGCGCGCGCCAGCACCTCGGCCACGCGCGCTCGCGTCAGGCCATCGAGCGCGGCCAGCGTGGCCTCGTTGCGCGCCCAGTCGGCGCGCTCGTCGTAGGCCAGCACGAACAGCCGCATCGCGCGGTCGGCGATCGCCTTGTCGCGTTCCAGCAACCGCGCGCGCACGCCGGCGACGATGGTGGCCCAGGCCTCGTCGGGCAGTTCCGCCAGCTGCTTCGGCAGCGTCTGGATGAAGGCATCGGCGCGCGCTTCCAGCACATCGGCGGGATATTCGCCCGACTGGATGAGAAACATCGCCACCGTGCTGCGCTCGTCCTCGAAGGCGTTGCCCTGCACGATGTAGCCCAGCTGCTGGCGCGTGCGCATCTCGCTGTAGAAAGGGTCGCCGACCACGGCCGACAGCACCTGGGCGATGGCGCGCGCCTCGGGGCCGTCGTCGCCCAGCACATATTCGCGGCGCAGCGTGGAATTGTTGACCTTCAGCGTCTGGCTGCTGCGCAGGTCCTCGCCCGCGCGGCCGGCCAGCTGGCGCGGGCGCAGCAGCTCGGCCTCGGCCACCGGCTGCGTGCCCAGCACGGCGGCCACGCGGCGCACCGCGGCGGTGGCCGCCTCCGGCCCCAGGTTGCCATAGGCCAGCGCCTCGAGCTTGCCGCGGGCATACAGCGCGCGCGCGAAGCGGCGCACGTCGGCCAGCGTGACGCCGCGCGCCAGCGGCAGCATGTCGGCCGGCGTGGCGTGGAACTCGCGCACCAGCGCGCGCCGCGTCTCGCGGATGCCGATGTAGGCGTCGGCCGATTCGAAGGCCGACAGCTCGCGCAGCAGCCGGTCCTTGAGGTCGGCAAAGCGCGCGGGCGACAGCGTGCAGTCGGTGAGCTGCGGCGCCACCGCATCGAGCAGGCGGCCGTTGGCCTCGTCCCAGCCTTCGGCAAGCAGCAGCACGCCGTCGAGCGAGGCATTGAGCACGAAGCGCTGACCGGCCTCGGCAGCGATGTAGGTGGTCTCGTTGAGGACTTCGCGCGCGCAGCCTTCGTAGAAGCGCAGCAGCGTGGCGGTCTGCGTACCGGCCAGGCTGCGCGGCAGGCGGTGGCGCAGCAGCAGCGCGGCCTGCGGGCGCTGGAATTCGGTGTCCTGCGCGTGGAAGAGGCTCAAGGCCGGCTCGTCGATCAGCCGCGCCGGCTGCAGCGCCTGCAGCGTGGTGCGCGCCGGCACGAAGGGGTTGGGCCGCGGCGGGAAGAGGCCGGCCACGCGCGGCGGCTGCAGCAGCGCGGTGTAGGCCTCGCCGGCGTCCTCGGCATAGCTGTAGCGGGCGCCGTAGACGGGTTCGACGCGGTCGGCGGGCAGGCCCTTGGCCACCAGCGTGGCCAGCAGGTTGTCGGGGCTGATGCGCGCCAGCAGCGCCTGCACCGCGGCCGGGTCCTCGCGCAGCCACAGGAAGGGCACCCGTTCGGCCACCGCCAGCGGATGGTCCATCACCAGGCTGGCCAGGCCGGCGGCCAGGTTGGCGCCTTCGCCCTTGTCGCGGTAGCGCTCGTCCAGCCGCGCCAGCGTCTGCCGCTCGCGGAACAGGTGCGCCGGCAGGCCCTGCTCGCGCAGCAGGCGCGCGGTGGCGAAGACCAGCTGCAGCACGCGCGGCACCTGCTGCAGGCCCTGCGGCGTGAGGCCGATCTGCAGCTCGAAGGCGCCGTACTGCGCCGTGCTCGACTGCGCGCCGGCGCTCAAGGTCGTGGCCAGGCCCTCGGCCTTGAGCTGCGACAGCAGGCTGCCCGGGCCTTCGCCGCCGAAGACATGACCCAGCAGGTCGGCCGACTTGTGCGGCCAGCCGTCGCGCAGGCCCGGCAGCGGAAACTGCAGGTGCAGATGGCGCAGGTCCTTGATCGGCTCCATGCGCAGCAGACGCAGCGCGGGCTTGCGCGGCAGGTAGTCGGCGGGGTAGGTCAGCGGGGCCAGCTGGCGGTCGGGCACGGCCGCAAAATACTGGCGCGCCCAGGCTTCGAGCTGGTCGAGCCCGGCGCGGCCGGTCAGCGCCAGCGTCATGCGGTTGGCGCTGTAGTGGCGGCGGTAGAAATCGAGCAGCTCCTCGCGCGTGACGCCGGCCAGCGTCTGCCGGCTGCCGGTGCCGAAGTGGCGCGCCGGATGGCCCGCGGCATAGGCGGTGGCGCGCACCTGGTGTTCGCGCCAGAGGTCGTTCTCGAGGTTCTTCTCGTGCTCGGAGGCCACCGCATTCATCTCGCGCTCGGTGAAGCGGGCGTCGAACAGCGGCGCGATGAAGAACTGCGAAAAGCGGTCGAGCGCGCCTTCGAAGGCCTCGTGGCGGATCTCGAGGAAATAGTTGGTGCGGTCGTCGGCGGTATAGGCGTTGTTGATGCCGCCGTTGCGGCGCAGGTAGGCGTCGAAGCCGGTGATGTCGGGGAATTTCTCGGTGCCCAGGAACAGCATGTGTTCGAGAAAGTGCGCCAGCCCCGCACGCTCGGGCGGATCGGCCAGCGAGCCCACGCCCACGGCGAGTGCCACCGACGAGACATTGAGCTTGGGGTCCGACAGCAGCAGCACCGGGATGCCGTTGGGCAGCACGAGGCGGCGCCATTGCGCGGTGTCGCCCGGTGCCACTTCGCGCGGCGGGATCGGTGGCAGCGCGTCGGCGGCCGCGGCGGCTGGGGCCTGGGCGAAGGTGGTCGTGGCGACGGACAGGCTGCAGGCCAGGGCCGCCAGCAGCGTCAGCAGGAGCTTCTTCATGCGGGGCAGTTTAGGCCGCGCCCCCCGCAGCCGGCACGGCACCGCGGCGGAAGCCCTTCAGGGATGGGCGAAGGCGGCCCGGTGCGCGTGCAGCGCCGCCAGGTCCAGCGCCGGAAAGCGGCTTTCCACCAGCGACAGCACCTCGCCTTCGAGCGCATGCAGCGCCAGCGCGGCGGCGCGTGGCGGCGCGGCCAGCAGGGCCTCGATGCGGTCGGCCAGGCCGGGCGGCGCCAGGTCGAGGCTGGCGGCGAAGTGGTGCAGGCGCTTGTTCTGCAAGGTCGAGTAGTAGCGGCTGTTGACGGCTGCCAGCAGGCCCAGCAGGCGGTAGCAGGCCTGCACCTGCAGGTCGCGGCACCACAGCGGGGCGTCGCGGTGCACCAGTTGCTGCATCGCCGTCCAGGGCGTCGGGGTGGCGCTGAAGTGGCGCGCCATGGCCAGCGCCAGCGCAGGCGGAAAGTCGGCCAGGCGCGCCTGCAGCGCCTGCAGCGGGCGCTGGCCGAACAGCGGCTCGGCCTTGAGGATGCCCTCGGCCAGGTGGTGCAGCGGCGTATCGGGGTTGTGGCGCAGCAGCAATTCGTCGATCTGGTCGTGCAGCACCGCATGCGATGCATAGGCCACCTGCACCTCGATGCCGTCGGCGATGAAGGCCACCACGGCCTGCTGCGCCGCCAGGTCGCCCGCGGTCCAGAACCAGGGCCCGCCGCCGGCGCGCCGGCACGCGGCCTCGAGCTCGTCGCGCGGCGGCAGCTCGCGCATGACGATGCTCATGTCGACGTCGGAGCGGGCGTCGGCCAGGCCGTCGACCACCGAGCCGGAGACGAAGGCCAGCAGGCTGCTGTCGTCCAGGCCGCGGTGGGCATCGGCCACACGCTGGGCCAGGCGCCGGCGTTCGCTGCCGTGCGAGAAGCCGGGGAGCGACGAAGCGGGGTTGAGCATCGGCGTGGCGTCGCGCGGGTCAGGCTTCGCGCGTGCCGCCGGCGAGGTCGTGCACATGCTCGGTGTCGCGCCCGCGCAGCGCGGCGATCGACCGCTGCGCCGCCTGCACGAACAGGCCGAGGTCGGAATTGATGGCCAGGTAGTCGTAGCCGGCGGCGCGGTATTGGGCCATCACCTCGAGTTCGACGCCGATGCTGCCCACCGGCTTGCCGAGCGCGCGGCAGCGCCGCGCAGCGTCGGCCATCGCCTTCATCACCCGCGGGTGGTTGATCTGGCCGGTCAGGCCCATCGATCCCGACAGGTCGGCCGGGCCGACGAAGATCGCGTCGACGCCGTCGACGGCGGCAATGGCTTCCAGCTCGCCCAAGGCGGCTTCGGTCTCGATCTGCACGATCACCGCCATCTGGCGGTTGGCCGTCATCAGGTAGTCGGGCTGGGTGCCGAATTTCGCCGCCCGGCTCATGCCGGCCATGCCGCGCACGCCCTGCGGCGGGTAGCGCGTGGCCGCCACCGCGGCCGCGGCCTCGGCGGCGTTCTGCACGAAGGGCACCAGCAGCGTGGTGGCGCCGGCGTCGAGCACGCGCTTGATCATGACCGTGTCGTTCCAGGGCACGCGCACCACCGGCACCAGCCGCGTGCCGCCCACGGCCTGCAGCAGGTGCACCACGTCGCCCAGGTCGAGCGGGCCATGCTCCATGTCGATGACGGCAAAGTCGAAGCCGGCGTGGCCGGCGGCCTCGGCCAGCAGCGGGCTGGCCGACAGCAGCCAGGTGCCCAGCGGTGGCTGGCTGCCGGCGCGCCTGAGCAGTTGCTTGAACGGATTCATCGCGGGTTCCCCAGGGGTCGGAGTCCCGATGGTGGCCGCCCCGGCGTGCCCGGTCAAACCGGGCTGACCCCAGATGGCCGCATCGTCAGTTGCCGCGGGCGCTGCCGGCCTTGAGCAGGGTCAGCATTTCCGAGGGCGGTGCCGCCTTGGGGTCGAAGGGGTGCGCGCGCTGGCCGTTGATGGCGGCGATGATCTTGCGCACATAAAGCCGCGTCTCGGCGTAGGGCGGTACGCCGCGGTAACGGTCGACGGCCCGTTCGCCGGCGTTGTAGCCGGCCAGCGCCAGCGCCAGGTCGCCCTCGAAATACGCCAGCAGCCAGCGCAGGTAGGCCATGCCGCCGCGGATGTTCTGCGCCGGGTCGGTGGCGTTGCGCACGTTGAAGCGGCGCGCGGTGTCGGGGATCAGCTGCATCAGCCCCTGCGCATTCCTGGGCGACAGCGCCAGCGGGTCGAAATTCGACTCCTGCGCCATCACCGCCAGCACCAGGTGCGGCTGCAGCTGGTACTGCGGCGCCACCAGTTCGACGAAGCGCACGATCTGCGGCGGGGCGTGGGCCGGTGGCGGAGGGGGCGGCAGCGCGGCCGGCGTCAGCGTCGGCCGTGCGCCAGCGGCCGGGCCCGGCCGCGGCGGCGTGGCCACCGCCAGCGGCGGCGGGTCGGTATCGGGGGGGCGCAGGCAGGGGGGCGGCGCGCCCAGCGGCGTGCCCAGGCGCTGGGCCATCGCCACCGCCTGCGGATGGCCTTGCTCGGCGGCGGCACTGAACAGGTGCGCGGCATGGGCATCGTCGCGCTCGATGCCGCGCGCATTGGTCAGCATCCAGGCCAGGCTGTATTGCGCCTCGGCATCGCCGTAGCGGGCGGCGCGGCAATAGAACTGCGCCGCCTTCACGGCGTCGCGCTCGATGCCTTCGCCATGCTCGTACGCATGGCCTTCCTTGCGCCAGCGCTCCACCTGCGAGGGCACGACCGGCCCGCGTTCACCCGGCGGCATGGTCGGGCGCGGCAGCGATTCCAGCGTCAGCGCCGGGTCGGGCAGCTGGGCCGCCACGGGTGCACCGGCCGACAAGGCCAGCAGCACCAGCAGCGCGCGCACGGTGCGCTGCACAGGCGGCGTGGCAGCGGGGGGCGGACGATGCACGTTGGTGAGGCACTGGCAGCCGGGAATCCTGCAGTTTAAGGGGCGCGCCGGCGACGTCGCGCCCGCGCGCATACCGGGCTTTTGCGGGGCCGGCCGCGGCCGCCCGCTGGCTATAGTGACCGCCCGACAAGACAAGGAGACGAGGATGCAGCGACGTGGCGTGATCCTGGCCGGCGTGGCCACCAGCCTGGCCGCGGCCGGCGTGCAGGCACAGGCCGAGCGGCCGCCGCTGAAGATCCTGGTCGGCTTTCCGCCCGGCGGCTCGGCCGACACCATCGCGCGGCTGCTGGCCGAGCGCATGCGCGAGGCGCTGGGCGGCCAGAATGTGGTGGTCGACAACAAGCCCGGTGCCGCCGGCCGCATCGCCATCGACCAGCTGAAGAATGCCGCCCCCGATGGCCAGACGGTGCTGGTGATGCCCAGCGGCCCGGTGGTGCTGTTCCCGCATGTCTTCAAGCGGCTCGGCTACGACGTCAACAAGGACCTGGCGCCGATCAGCCAGCTGGCGGGCTTTCAGTTTGCCGTGGTGTCGGGACCGAAGAGCAACGTGAAGAGCGTGGCCGAGATGCTGGCCAAGGCCAAGGCCGACCCGTCGACCGCCAGCTACGGCTCGTCGGGCAATGGCACCGTGCCGCACTTTCTCGGCGTGATGCTGGCCGATGCCGCCGGCGTGCCGCTGCAGCATGTGCCCTACCAGGGCGGCGCGCCGGCGATGAATGCGCTGCTGGGCGGGCACATCGGCTACAACATCGACGTGGTGAGCGAGGCGCTGGAGCAGCACCGTGCCGGCAAGGTGCGCATCATCGCGGTGGCCGGTGCCACGCGCTCGCCGCTGCTGCCCGACGTGCCCACGCTGCGCGAGCAGGGCGTGGCGATGGATGCCACCGCCTGGTTTGCGATGTACGGCCCCGGCGCGCTGCCGCGCGAGCAGGCCGCGCGCATCCAGCAGGCCGTGGCCACGGCGATGAAGGACCCGGCGCTGCGCCAGCGCTTCGAGGCCATCGGCCTGGAGCCCATCGGCTCCACCCCCGAGCAGCTGGCCGCGGTGCAGAAGGCCGACCTGGCCAAGTGGGAGAAGCCGGTCAAGGCCACCGGCTACCAGGCTGACTGACCATGACCCGACCCAACATCGTCTTCATCGTCGCCGACGACCTCGGCTTTGCCGACCTGGGCTGCTATGGCGGCCGCGATGCCGGCTTCGGCCCGGTGTCGCCGGTGCTCGATGGCCTGGCGGCGAAGGGCCTGAAATTCACCCAGGGCTACAGCAACAGCCCGGTGTGCAGCCCGACGCGCTTTGCGCTGATGACGGCGCGCTGGCAGTACCGGCTGCGCGGCGCTGCCGAGGAGCCGATCAACAGCAGGAGCCGCGGCAGCACCACGCTCGGCCTGCCGCCCGAGCACCCGACGCTGCCGTCGCTGCTGCGCGAGGCCGGCTATCGCACGGCGCTGGTCGGCAAGTGGCACCTGGGCTACCCGCCGGCCTTCGGGCCGCTGCGCTCGGGCTACGACGAATTCTTCGGCCCCATGTCGGGCGGCGTCGACTATTTCACCCACTGCGCCAGCAGCGGCACGCACGACCTCTGGCAGGGCGATGCCGAGCAGCACGAGATCGGCTACCTGACCGACCTCATCAGCGACCGCGCGGTCGACTACGTGCAGCGCGTGGCCGGTGGCGAGCGCCCCTTTTTCCTCAGCCTGCACTACACCGCGCCACACTGGCCCTGGGAGACGCGCGACGACGCCGCGCTGGCCGAGGAGGTGAAGGACAACCTCTTCCACCTGCACGGCGGCAACATCCACAGCTACCGCCGCATGATCCACCACATGGACGAAGGCATCGGCCGGCTGATGGCGGCGCTGCGCGAACGCGGCGTCGAGCGCGACACACTGGTCGTCTTCACCAGCGACAACGGCGGCGAGCGCTTCAGTGACAACTGGCCGCTGGTGGGCGGCAAGATGGACCTCACCGAAGGCGGCATCCGCGTGCCCTGGATCGCGCACTGGCCGGCGGGCATCGCGCCCGGAGGCGTGAGCGACCAGCAGTGCCTGACGATGGACTGGTCGGCGACGATGCTGGCGCTGGGCGGCGCCACGCCGCACCCCGACTACCCGCTGGACGGCGTCTCGCTGCAGGCCGTGCTGCGCGACCCCGCCGCCACCTTCGAGCGGCCGCTGTTCTGGCGCATGAACCACCGCGGCCAGCGCGCCTGCCGCATCGGGCGCTGGAAATACCTGCGCGTGGACGGTCACGACTACCTGTTCGACATCCCGGCCGACGAGCGCGAGCGCGCCAACCACGCGGCACGTCAGCCCGAACGGCTGTCCGCCTTGCGTCAAGCCTGGCTGGACTGGGAGGCGACGATGCCGGCCATACCACAGGACGCCACCGTCAGCCTGGGCTACGGCACGAAGGACATGCCGCAACGGTGAGCATGCGGGCGCTGTCGAGCGTCTGTCAAACAAACCTGATACCGTGCGGCCCCTTTCCGGAATGCATGGACACAAATGCACACCTCCAGCTCGTCCCTGAAGCAGCGGCTGGCCAGCCTGGCCGGAGACCGCCTGCGCGGCATGAAGCGCGGCGTCGAGAAGGAGAGCCTGCGCGTGACGCCCTACAACGGGCTGGCGCTGACGCCGCACCCGCAGGCCCTGGGTTCGGCGCTGACGCACCCGCACATCACCACCGACTACAGCGAGAGCCAGCTCGAGCTGATCACCGGCGTGCACGGCCAGGTCGAGGCCTGCGCGCGCGAGCTGAGCGAGATCCACCAGTTTGTCTACCGCGCCATCGGCGACGAACTGCTGTGGGTGGGCAGCATGCCCTGCGGGCTGCCGGCCGACGAGAATATCCCCATCGGCACCTACGGCACCAGCAACGTCGCGCGTGCCAAGAGCGTCTATCGCATGGGCCTGGGCCTGCGCTACGGGCGGCGCATGCAGACGATCTCGGGCATCCACTACAACTGGTCGCTGCCCGGGTTGGACAACGAAGCGCATTTCGGCCTCATCCGCAACTTTCGACGTCACTCTTTCCTGCTGCTGTTGCTGTTCGGTGCCAGCCCGGCGGTGTGCAGGAGCTTCGTCGAAGGGCGCCCGCACGAGTTGCAGCCGCTGGGCGAGGGCGGCTCGCTGCACCTGCCGCACGCCACCTCGCTGCGCATGGGGCGGCTGGGCTACCAGAGCGATGCGCAGGCCGCGCTGGCGGTCAGCTACAACAGCCTGGAGAGTTATGCGGCGTCGCTGCACGGCGCGCTGACGCGCCCGCATCCGCCCTACGAGCGCCTGGGCGTGCGCAGCCTGGGCGGCGAATACAACCAGCTGGCGACCAGCCTGCTGCAGATCGAGAACGAGTTCTACGGCACCATCCGCCCCAAGCGCGTGATCCACCCCGGCGAGCGCCCGCTGCACGCGCTGCGCGAGCGCGGTGTCGAATATGTCGAGGTGCGCTGCATGGACCTCGACCCGTTCGAGCCGGCGGGCATCAACGCGCAGACGATGCGTTTTCTCGACATCTTCCTGCTGCACTGCCTGCTGTCCGACAGCCCGCCCGATTCACCGGAAGAGATCGTGCGCCTGGGCCAGAACCAGCACCGCACCGCCGCGCGCGGGCGCGAGCCGGGGCTCAAGCTCGACAGCGCCGGCGGCGAGGTGCCGCTGCTGGAATGGGCAGCCCTGCTGGTGGACGAATGCCTGCCGATCGCGCAGACGCTGGCGGCGGCGCTGGACGACGACGGCTACCTGCTGGCGCAGGCCGCCGCCCGCGACGCGCTGCGCCGGCCCGCCGAGCTGCCGTCGGCGCGTGCGCTGCAGGCGATGCAGGCCGACCACGGCGACTCCTTCATCGCCTTCACGCGCGCACAGTCCCATGCCGCGCGCGCCGCCGTGATGGCGCAGCCTTATGCCGCCGCGCTGCAGGCCCGCCACGAGGCCGAGGCCCGTGCCTCGCTGGCCGAGCAGGCGCGCATCGAGGCCGCCGACACCCTGCCCTTCGAGGTCTACCGCCAGCATTACCTGGCGCCGGAGCGGCTGGGTCGCTGAGGGCCGGGGCCCCGGCTGTCGGGGTGACGCCGGCCGGCCACCGTCAATGCCCCGCCCGCCGCGTGTGGCCGAGGAAGAAGCGCAGCATCTCGCGGCTGGCGTCGGGCCCACGCGGGTCGGTATAGGAGCCAGCCGGCCGCCCGCCCGACCAGGCATGGCCGGCGCCGTGCACCACCCAGTGCTCGGCCACCGCTGGCCCTGATGCGGCGCCATGGCGGGTGCAGGTGTAGCGCAGCCCCTGCGCCGAGACGCCTCGTTCGACGACGGTGGCGCCGACGAACCCGGCTGCCTGGTGCGGTCGGCCGCGCAAGGCCGCCGCGATGACCTGCTCGCCATTGCGCGGGTGCACGGTCGGGTCCTGGTCGCCGTGGAAGACGATGGTCGGCACGGGCAGCGCGGCTGCGCCCGCGGGACGGGACAGCGGCTGCGCGTGGGCCCGCAGGCCGGCCAGCGCCGGCCCGGTATCGCCACCGCGCATCGCGGCCATCGCTTCGGGCAGGCTGCGGGCCGCGCCCGGCGCCAGCCCGGAGTGGACGCCGACGGCGGCGAAGACATCGGGGTGGGCGGCGGCCACCGCCGAGGCCATCGCACCGCCCGCCGACAGGCCGGCGATATAGACACGATCGGCATCGGCGCCCTGTGCGCGCACCACCGCCTGCGCCATGGCGGCGATGCAGGCCGCCTCGCCGCGGTCGCGCCCCTGGTGGTTGTGCTTGAACCAGTTCCAGCAGCGCGAGGGGTTGGCGTCGGCGGCCTGCGCCGGATAGAGCACGAGGCAGCCATGCTCGTCGGCCAGCGCATTCATGCCGGTCCCGGCGGCGAAATCGTCGGCATCCTGCGTGCAGCCGTGCAGCATCACCACCAGCGGCCGCGACCGGCCCTGCGCACCGGGCGGCACGTAGAGCTTGTAGCCGCGCGTCAGCGCGGCATGGGTGTGCGAGCCCGGCGTGAACGTGCCCGCGCTGCGGTCCGGCATGCGGGGCCGGTCGCCAGGGACGCTGGGTGCCACGGGCGGCACGGCGGCAGGCCCGACCGGCGGCATCGAGCCTGCCGGGCCGGGCGCGGCGCCGGCGAGCGCACTCTGGATCGCCGCCGTGGCGGCACCCAGCCGGCCGGCGCGGGTCAGGCGGGTGGCGTCGCGCATCAGGTCCTGCAAGCTGGGGTTCATGGGGCCCTCGGGGTTGCCGCGCATTCAGCGCTGCCGGGTGGCCAGTGCCGCCTTGACGGCCGGGCTGGCGTGCAGGGCGCCGAGCACGTCGATCGACGCGATCGTGGCCAGCGCCAGTTCGGGGGTGACGTCGGGTGCGAACGACGCCAGCCCCAGCACCCGCACCTGCAGCTTCTCGCCGCGCGCCTGGACGGCGCGCAGGTCGTCGGCGCTGAAATGCTGCAGCCCCAGCACCAGCGTCTTGCGCGCCACCACCTGCTGCAGGGCGTCGGCGTGGCGCGCCAGCTGGTTGCGGATGGCGGTGCGGATGAAGTCGGTGCGGTTGCCGTAGAAGCTCTCGGCCACCAGCAGGTCGATCTGCCCGAGGTCGACGAAGCCGAGGTTGATGGTGATCTTCTCGGACTCGGCGCTGCGTTCCGGGGCCGCGGCGGGGCGTTGTCTGGTGGCCATGGCGCCATCCTAACACCATCCAAAGGGATGGCTTGAGGATGGTCTGAATGGGGGGTTCAGGCGCCCAGCTGGCGGCAGACGGCCTCGGTCATCGCGCTGCAGCTGGCGTTGCCGCCGAGGTCGCGCGGCACCGTGTGGCCGGCGGCGAGCACGGCCTCCACCGCGCGGTCGACGCGCTCGCCTGCGGCGCGCAGGTCGGCGTCGTCGTGGCGGTCGGCGAGCCAGTGCAGCATCAGCGCGCCCGACAGGATGGTGGCCACCGGGCTGGCCAGGTTCTGCCCGGCGATGTCGGGTGCCGAGCCATGCGCGCCCTGGAACAGGCCATGCGCATCGCCGACCTCGGCCGAGGGCGCGATGCCCAGGCCGCCGACGGTGCCGGCGCCGAGGTCGGAGAGGATGTCGCCGAACATGTTCTCGGCCACGATGACGTCATAGCAGTCGGGCTTCTTGAGCATGTGCACGGTGATGGCGTCGGCATAGGCGTGGTCGATCTCGACGTCGGGGTAGCCGGCGGCCACCTCGTCGCACACGGCGCGGAAGAAGGCATAGCTGCGCAGGATGTTGGCCTTGTCGCACACCGTCACGCGCCGCCGGCCGTCGCGCGGCGCACCCTGGCGGCGGCGCGCCAGCTCGAAGCTGAAGCGCGCCACGCGCTCCACGCCCTTGCGCGTCATCACCAGCGTATCGGTGGCCACCTCGCCGCGCAGGTTGATGCCGGCGCCGCGGCTGGCATAGAGCCCTTCGGTGTTCTCGCGCACGATCACATAGTCGATCTGCCCCGGCTGCCAGCCCGCCAGCGGCGAGGTGACGCCGCGCAGCAGCCGGATCGGCCGCACGTTGGCATAGAGGTCGAGCCGGAAGCGCAGGCGCAGGTGCAGGTCGTTGCCGACCTCGGTGCCGTCGGGGTAGGTGACGCCCGGCAGGCCGGCGGCGCCGTGCAGGATGGCATGCGCATCGCGGCAGGCGGCGAAGGTGTCGTCGGGCAGCACGGCGCCGGTCTTCAGATGGTGCGCCGCGCCGCCTTCGGCGGCCGTGAAGCGCAGCCGTTCGCCGCAGGCTTCGCGCAGCACGGTGATGGCCGACTGGCAGACCTCGGGGCCGATGCCGTCGCCGTCGATGGTGACGATGTCGTAGGTGCGCATGGGGCCTTCTTTGCGACGATCAGGGTGACCGGGTGGGGTAGCTCGCGGCCATGCCGGCGCGCACGTCCTGCTGCAGGCCATAGGACGCGAAGGGGTAGCGCAGGCCATTCTTCGCCAGCGCGTCCATGCCCTGCAGCGCGCGCTCGATATCGGCCACCGGCAGCGCCATCAGCATCTCGTCGTCTTCCACGCCGCCGTAGCGGCGTTCCGCGAAACAGGGGATCGACAGGCTGGGCTCGCGCGTGGCCAGCGCCCGGCCCCAGGAATCGGCACAGGCCGATTCGCCCACCACCGACCAGTCGAAGCGCCGGTAGCCGCGCCACTGCAGGCCGTTGATGAAATACATCATCGCGCCCGGCGTGGCATAGAAGAGCGCGATGTCGGGTGCGTCCAGCGCCGTCGATGCAGCCCCTTCCGCGCGGCCCCATTTCGCCAGCGGCGCGATCACCAGCGCCTGGTGCACGCCGCGCGGCATCACGTGCATCGCCGCCTGGTGGCGCGCGCTGTCCTCGGGCGTGGCATACCAGACGCCGACCATGCTGCCGCCGGCCCGCCACTCGGCATCCTGCCCGCCCAGGCCGACCACGGCGCGGCACTGGTCGCCCACCAGGTCGTCGGCTGTCACGCCCAGCGTCCAGCCCAGCCGCGCCGCCTGGCCCACCAGCTGGTCGAGCGTGTGCACCGCCTGCGGCCGGCGCAGGCGCGGCACGGTCTGCAGTTGTTCGACGCTGTCGCACAGCCGCATCGCAAAGGGCAGCGCGCGCAGCTTCAGCACCTGCTCGAGGCGTGCGGCCAGGCGCTGGAAATCGGCGGGCAGGGTGATGGGGCTCGCGGGCGTGGGGCTCATGTCAGACGTTCGCAGCAACAGGTGGGGCAGTATCGCCCGCGCACCGGCCGCTCGGCCACGCCCGAAAAAGCACCCGACAATCACCTCATGGACGACACCCAGCCCACCCCGCCGCCGCTGCCCGACCACCTTTCGGTGGATCCGCGCAGCCCCCACCATGTGGCCGCCGTCGTGCAGCACGACATCGGCATCCGCCTCAACGGCAAGGAGCGGCACGACGTGGAGGAATACTGCATCAGCGAAGGCTGGGTCAAGGTGCCCGCCGGCAAGACGGTGGACCGCAAGGGCCGGCCGCTGCTGATCAAGCTCAAGGGCCAGGTCGAGGCCTTCTACCGCTGAGCGCGCGCCCGCACCATGAAGGTCTTCTACTGGACGATGGGCTTGCTGATCGTCGGCACCTTCGTGCCGTCGGTGGTGTTTTTGCTGCTGCACCTGTTTACCGGCTCCTACGACCACGGCCAGCGCGCGAAGATGCTGTGGAACGTCTCGCGCGTCTTCACGCTGCTGGCCGTCAACCTGCTGATCTGGGGCCATGTCGCCGTGGGCCTGTGGCAGGTGTGGTTCGGTTAGCCTGCAGGCCATGAAAATCAGCTTCATCGGTGCTGCGCAGGAGGTCACCGGCTCCTGCTTCCTGGTCGAGTCCGGCGACCTGCGCTTTCTCGTCGACTGCGGCATGTTCCAGGGCGGGCCGGACGGACGCAAGGCGGCCGACCGCAACCGCCGCGCCTGGCCCTTCGACCCGCGCAGCATCGACTTCGTGCTGCTCACGCATGCGCACATCGACCACAGCGGCCTGCTGCCGCGGCTGGCGGCGCTGGGTTTTCGCGGCCCGATCTATGCCACGCGCGCCAGCGCCGACCTGCTGCCGGTGATGCTGCTGGACAGCGCGCACATCCAGGAGATGGCCTGGACGCGCGCGCAGCGCCGGGCCGCCGGGCGCCGGCCGCGTGGGGCCGCCGCCGAGCTGCTGTATACGGTGGCGCAGGCCGAGGCCTGCCTCGCCCAGGTGCAGGGCGTGGCCTGCGACACCGACCTGCAGCCGCACCCGGCGCTGCGCTGCCGCTTTCGCGATGCCGGCCATATCCTGGGCTCGGCGATCCTCGAGCTGTGGCTCGACGAAGGCGGGCGCACGCGCAAGCTGGTGTTCTCGGGCGACCTCGGCCAGCCCGGGCGGCCGGTGGTGCGCGACCCGACGCCGATCGCCGATGCCGATGTGCTGGTGGTCGAATCGACCTACGGCAACCGCCTGCACCGGCCGCTGAAGGAGACCGTCGACGAACTGGTCGAGGTCATCGAGGAGACGCTGCGCCGGCGCCAGGGCAACATCGTCATCCCGGCCTTCGCGCTCGGCCGCACGCAGGAGCTGCTGGTGCTGCTGGCGCAGCTGCGGCGGCAGGGCCGGCTGCCGCCGCTGCAGGTCTTCGTCGATTCGCCGATGGCCGGCAAGGTGTCGGCCATCACCGCGCGCCACCCCGAGGCGCTGGACGACGAGACACGCGCGATGCTCACGCCCGGGGCGCCGGGGCCCGACGGGCTGTCGCTGCGTTTCACGCAGACGGTGGACGAGTCGGTGGCGCTCAACCGCATCAGGGCCGGCGCCGTCATCGTCGCCGCCAGCGGCATGTGCGATGCCGGGCGCATCCAGCACCACCTGCGGCACAACCTCGGCCGCAGCGAATGCGCGATCGTCATCATCGGCTTCCAGGCCGAGGGCACGCTGGGCCGGCGGCTGGTGGACGGCGCCAGGCGCGTGCGCCTGTTCGGCGAGGACATCGTGGTGCGCGCCCGCATCCACACCATCGGCGGCCTGTCGGCGCACGCCGACCGCGACGCGCTGCTGGGCTGGCTGCGCGGCTTTCGACATCCGCCGCAGCACACCTTCGTCGTCCACGGCGAGGCGGCCACCGCCTGCGGTTTTGCCGACACCATCGCGCAGCAACTGGGCTGGACGGTGCAGGCGCCGGCGGCCGGCCAGCAGGTCGAGCTTTGATCAGCGGCGTCGCGGCAGCAGCCGCAGGCCGAGCAGCGTGACCGCCGCGAAGCCGGCGCCGGCGTAGAAGGTGACCGCCGAGCCCAGGCGGTCCCACAGCAGCCCGGCGATGACGCTGGCGGCCAGCATCGCGATGCCGCTCAGCAGGTTGAAGAAGCCGTAGGCGGTGCCGCGCAGGTCGGCCGGCGCGGTGTCGGCCACCATCGCGGCCAGCAGGCCCTGCGTCATGCCCATGTGCACGCCCCACAGGGCCACGCCGGCCAGCAGCAGCGGCCAGCCCTCGGCGCTGGCCAGCAGCAGATCGGCCGCGATCAGCACCACCAGGCCCGCGGCCAGCAGCCGGCGGTGGTCCATGCGGTCGGACAGCGTGCCGAAGGGGTAGGCGGTGGCCGCATAGACGAGGTTCATCGCCACCATCACCAGCGGCACCCAGGCCGCGGCAATGCCCACCTGCGGCGCGCGCAGCACCAGGAAGGCCTCGGAAAAGCGCGCCAGCATGAACACCGCGCCGATCGCCACCACCTGCCAGTAAGCCGGGCCCAGGCGCCGCAGCGCCTCGCGGCGGATCGGGTTGACGGGCTTCACGCCGGGTGGCCGCGGCGGTTCGCGCACGCCCACGACCAGCAGCAGCACCGCCAGCACGGCGGGGATCACCGCCACCCAGAAGACGGCGCGCAAGTCGTTCGCCCACAGCAGCATCAGCGCGGTGGCCAGCAGCGGGCCGAGAAAGGCGCCCACGGTGTCCAGCGACTGCCGCAGCCCGAAGGCGGCACCGCGGATGGCCGGCGGCGTGATGTCGGCCAGCAGCGCGTCGCGCGGCGCGCCGCGGATGCCCTTGCCGACGCGGTCGACGAAGCGCGCCGCCACCACCAGGCCGGCGCCGGTGGCGAGCGCAAACACCGGCTTGCTGAGCGCGCCCATCGCATAGCCCAGCACCGCCAGGCCCTTGCGCCGGCCCAGCCCGTCGCTGAGCGCGCCGGAAAAGACCTTGACGATCAGCGCCGTGGCCTCGGCGATGCCCTCGATCACGCCCACCGCCAGCACGCTCAGGCCCAGCGTGCCGACCAGGAACAGCGGCAGCAGGCTGTGGATCATCTCCGACGAGACATCCATCAGCAGGCTGACGAAGCCCAGCACCCACACGCCGGCGGGCAGGGCGGGGCGCGGGTGGGCGTCGTGCATGGTCCATTCTGGCGCGCGTCGCAGCCGGCTATGCTGGCCGCCCCGGACCTTCACAGGAGGACACGCCGATGGACCGCCCGCTGACCTTCTATACCCACCCGCAGTCGCGCGGGCGCATCGTGCGCTGGATGCTCGAGGAGCTGGGCGTGCCCTACCGCACCGAGGTGCTGGCCTATGGCGCGGCGATGAAGGCGCCCGCATACCGCGTCATCAACCCGATGGGCAAGGTGCCGGCCATCCGCCACGGCGACGTGGTCGTCACCGAGACACCGGCGATCTGCGCCTACCTGGCCGACGCCTTTCCGCAAGCCGCATTGGCACCGCCCGCCGCCGAGCGCGGCGACTACTACCGCTGGCTGTTTTTCACCGCCGGCCCGCTGGAGCAGGCCACCGTCAACCAGGCGCTGGGCGTGCAGGTGGCCGACAAGCAGCGCGGCTTCGTCGGCTATGGCGACCTGGCCACCGTGATCGACACGCTGGAGGGCGTACTGCGCGGCCGCACCTATATCGCCGGCCACCACTTCAGCGCCGCCGATGTCTACCTGGGCTCGTCGCTGGGCTGGGGCATGCAGTTCGACACCATCCCCAGGCGCGACGCCTTCGTCGCCTACGTCGATCATCTGCACCAGCGCCCGGCCTGGCAGCGTGCGCAGCAGATCGACGATGCGCTGATGAAGCAGATGGCGGCCTGATCAGCCGCCGACCACCGCGATCCCCTTGAGCTGACCGGCCTGCCGCGTGGCCGCCGGGCGCGGGTGGCGCGCCGGGTCCCAGCGGTGCAGCAGCTCGGCCTCGCGCGCCCGCGCCAGCGCCACGGCGGCGAGCTTGACGTGGCCGAAGCCGCGCACCGTCAGCGGCAGCTGCGCGATCTGCACCGCCAGCGGCAGCCGCGCGGCGTCCAGGCTCTCGACCAGCTCGGCGATGCGGGCCTCGAAGTCGGTGATCAGCCGGCGCTCCAGGCGCCGCTCGGCCGTGCGGCCGAAGACGTCGAGCGCCGTGCCGCGCAAGCGCTTGCCGCGGGCCAGCCACTTCATCGCCGGCAGCAGCCACGCGCCCAGGCGCAGCTTGCGCGGCGGCTGCCCGTTGCGGGCGTGCGACAGCAGTGGCGGCGCCATGTGGAACGCCAGCTGCAGGTCGCCCTCGAACTGGTCGTGCAGCGCGCGCTGGAAGCGGCCGTCGGTATACAGGCGCGCCACCTCGTATTCGTCCTTGTAGCTCATCAGCTTCAGCAGGCTGCGCGCCACCGCCTGCGTGAAGGGCAGGTCTGGGTCGCCGCCCAGGCCACGCTCGCGCGCCTCGGCCGCGCGCACGGTGCGGGCAAAGCGGTCGGCCCAGGCGGCATCCTGCCAGGCGCTGAGGTGGGCCCCGGCGCGTGCCATCAGCGCCGGCAGGTCTTCGGCGACGAGGCGGTCGCCAGCGGCCAGCGGTTCGCGCAGCGCGGCCAGCGCCTGCGGTTCGGCAGCGGCCAGGCGGCCGAGCGCGAAGGCCAGGTGGTTGCCGGCCACCGCCACGCCGTTGAGCTCGATCGCACGCTGCAGCGACGCCAGCCCCACCGGCACCAGCCCGCGCTGCCAGGCAAAGCCCAGCGCGACGACATTGGCGCCGACGGTGTCGCCCAGGAAGTCCAGCGCCAGCGCCTGCGCGTCGAAGGTCTGCACGCGGTCGCTGCCGGCGGCGAAGCGCAGCTTGTCCAGCAGCGCATCCACATGCAGCTCGGCATCGGGCCGGCGCACGCTCTCGGCCACCGGCGTCGGGTGCACGTTGGCGAGGATGCGCGTGCGGCCGCGGCTCACCGTCTGCAGCGCATCGGCCGAGGCCGCCACCACCAGGTCGCAGGCCAGCACGGCGTCGGCCTGCTGGGCGTCGATGCGCACCTGGTTGAGCATGGCCGCGTCGCTCGCCAGGCGCACGAAGGACAGCACGGCGCCGCCCTTCTGCGCAAAGCCCATGAAGTCGAGCACGCTGGCGTGCCGGCCCTCGAGGTGCGCGGCCATGGTGATCAGCGCGCCCACCGTCACCACGCCGGTGCCGCCGACGCCGGTGACCAGCAGGTCGTAGGGGCCGGGGCCTTGCACGGCGGGCGGCAGCGGCAGCGCCTGCACACGCTGCAGGAATTCCTCGCGCCGCGCATCCAGCAGGCCCGAGTGCCTGCGCGGCCGGCCGCCGGTGACGCTGACGAAGCTGGGGCAGAAGCCCGTGGCACAGCTGTAGTCCTTGTTGCACGCGCTCTGGTCGATGCGGCGCTTGCGGCCGAAATCGGTCTCGTGCGGCAGCACGGCCACGCAGTTGCTCTGCACGCCGCAGTCGCCGCAGCCCTCGCAGACGGCGTCGTGGATGAAAAGGCGCGTCGGCGGGTCGGGCAGCTCGCCCTTCTTGCGCCGGCGGCGCTTCTCGGCGGCGCAGGTCTGCTCGTAGATGAGCACGGTGACGCCGGGCACCTGGCGCAGCCGGCGCTGCACGGCATCGAGCTCCTCGCGCGGGTGGAACTCGGTGCCCGCAGGGAAGCGGCCCTTCAGCGCGTGATGTTTGCCGATGTCGTCGCTGACGATCACCACGCGCGCCACGCCCTCGCTTTCGACCTGGCGCGCGATGGCATCGACGCTGGTGCCGCCGTCCACCGGCTGGCCGCCGGTCATCGCCACGGCGTCGTTGAAGAGGATCTTGTAGGTCATCGTCGCCTTCGCCGCCACGGCCTGGCGGATGGCGAGGTAGCCGCTGTGGAAATAGGTGCCGTCGCCGAGGTTCTGGAAGATGTGCGGCACCTTCGTGAACATCGCGTGCGAAACCCAGTCCACGCCTTCGCCGCCCATCTGGATGATGCCGTCGGTGTGACGGTCCATCCACGTGGCCATCACGTGGCAGCCGATGCCGGCGCGCGCCTGGCTGCCCGCGGGCACGCGCGTGCTGGTGTTGTGCGGGCAGCCGGCGCAGAAATAGGGCTGGCGCTTGACTGCATCGGACTCGTTCGACAGCAGCGCGGGCACGGTGAAGTCGCGCACATGCTCGTGGCGGTCGAGCGCGCCGTCGTGGCTGGCCAGCCAGGCGGCGACGATCTCGATCAGCTTCGAAGGCCGCAGTTCGCCCACCGCGCTGACCAGCGGCGCGCCCGCGGCGTCGTGCTTGCCGACGATGCGCGGCCGCACGGCATCGTTATAGAACAGTGCCCGCAACTGGTCCTCCACCAGGCCCGCCTTCTCCTCGATCACGAGGATCTGCTCCAGGCCTTGCGCGAATTCGCGCAGCGAGGTGGTCTCGACCGGCCACACCAGCCCCAGCTTGCGCACGCGCACGCCGGCCGCGGCCAGCTGCCGCGGCGTGATGGCCAGGCGGCGCAGCACCTCCATCAGGTCATGGTGCGCCTTGCCGGCGGTGAGGATGCCGACGCGGGCCTGCGGTGCCTCGATGACGTCGCGGTCGACGCGGTTGATGCGCGCGAAGGCCGCCACCGCGGCATGCTTGTCGGCCAGCCGCGTCTCGATGCGCAGCGAGGGCAGGTCGGGCCAGCGGTAGTGCAGCCCGTCGGGCGGCGGCCGGTGGCCGGTGGCGGCCTGCACGCCGGCGGCGTCGAGCCAGGCCGCGCGGCGCGACGCGATGCGGTCGAGGTCCACCGTCGCGCCGCTTTCCACCACCTCGGACGGCGCCGCCAGCGCCACCCAGGCGCCGCTGTAGCGCGACAGCGCATAGCCGTAGAGGCCGAATTCGATGAGGTCGGAGACATCGGCCGGCGCCAGCACCGGCACGCCCCAGGCGGCGAAGACGCCGTCGCTCTGGTGCGGCATCGAACTCGACACGCAGCCATGGTCGTCGCCCGCCACCACCAGCACGCCGCCATGCGGCGAGCTGCCGAAGGCATTGCCGTGGTGCAGCGCGTCGCCGGCGCGGTCCACGCCCGGGCCCTTGCCGTACCACATGGCGAAGACACCGTCGCAGCGGCGTTCGGGGTCGGACTCGACGCGCTGCGTGCCCAGCACCGCGGTGGCGGCCAGTTCCTCGTTGACCGCCGGCAGGAAGCGGATGCCGGCTTGGGTCAAACGTTCACCCGCCTGCCACACCTGCTGGTCGACCGCGCCCAGCGGCGACCCGCGGTAGCCCGACAGAAAACCCTGCGTCGCCAGGCCCGCGGCCTCGTCGTGGCGGCGCTGCATCAGCAGCACGCGCAGCAGCGCCTGCGTGCCGGTGAGAAAGACCGCGCCGCCGCCAGCCCACAGGCTGTCGGACAAGGCGTAGTCGGGGCGGGCCAATCCGTCGATGGCGGGGCTGGTGGGCATGGCGGGCCTCCAGGGGCAGATGCGCAAGGGCGCGAGCCTAGACCCCGATGCCGAGCAAAGGCTGTCGATCCTGCTCCTAAGGATCTATATTTCGAGCAAATCATTCTCCAGATCAGACATGAACGAGCAGGACGATCTCGATCCCTACAGCCGCGGCCTGCTCGAGGCGCTGATGCGCGATTCGCGCCAGACCGTGCAGCAGCTCGCCGACGCCGTCGGCCTGTCGCCCAGCCCCTGCTGGAAGCGCATCAAGGCGATGGAGGCCAGCGGCGTGATCCGCGGCTATACCGCCATCGTCGATCCCGAGAAGATCGGCCTCGGCCTGCGCGTGGTGGTGGAGGCCAACCTGTCGCCGCACAGCGAGGACCGCGTGCAGGCCTTCGAGCAGGCGATGACGATGCTGCCCGAGATCGTGCAGTGCCACAGCACCACCGGCGAGAGCGACTATGTGATGACGGTGCTGGTGGCCGACATCAAGCATTTCGACCGCTTCCTGCACGATACGCTGCTGCGCCTGCCGGGCATCACGCATGTGCGATCGCGCATCGTGCTGCGCGAGCTGAAGGCCGAGACGCGGCTGCCGCTGCCGGCGCGGCCTGCCACCGCCGCCCGTCTGCGCCGTTAGCCGCGCCGCGCCGCCCTGACCCTCAACCGCCGGCGGCCCTGGCCTTGAAGCCCTGCTGCTGCAGCAGCGCCAGCACACGCTCGCGGTGGTCGCCCTGGATTTCGAGCGTGCCGTCCCGGGCCGTGCCGCCGCTGCCGCAGGCCGCCCGCAGCTGCTTGCCGAGCGCCTGCAGTTCGGCATCGGCCAGCGGCAGGCCGCGCACCACGGTGACGGTCTTGCCGCCGCGGCCCTGGCGCTCGCGGCTCACGCGGGCGATGCCGTCGCCGGCCGGGCGGGCGGCGGCGGCCAGGGCCTTGCAGCGGCACTGCGCCTGCGGCTGGCGGCAGTCGGGGCAGATGCGGCCGGCATCGGTGCTGTAGACCAGGCGTGTGGACATGCGCTTGCGTCGATCGAGAGGCGGACGGCCCCGATGATGCCGTCACCGGCTGCATGCCGCGCGCTATGCTGCGCGCATGGCGCTGATTCCTGCGATCGACCCTGCCCTTGCCGCGCTGGTGGTCAAGGACGGCGTGGCGCTCGGCGGCCTGCCCGAGCACCAGCGCCAGCTGGCGCTGGCCCTCGCCTGGGTCGGCCTGCCCGAGGTGCCGCTGACCGAACCCGAGGTCAACGATCGACTGAAGTCGCTGCTGGCCCGGGCGCTGCGCTGCCTGGATACCGACCACGTCGAACTGCGCCGCTGGCTGGTCGACGCCGGCTGGCTGGCGCGCGACGGCTACGGTCGCCGCTACGAGCGCGTGGCGCGGGGCGACTTGCCGCCAGCACGCACCGCGGCCGCCGCCGCAGTCGCCGGGCTGGCGCCCGATGCCTTCACCGCGGCCTGCCGTGCCGAACGCGCCGCTGAACGCGAGCGCCGGCGCCAGGCCTGGGTCGCGCGCGACGGCCCGGCGCTGCCGGACCCGTCGCCGCCATGAGCGACGCCCGGCCGCTGCCCAGCCACGCCCGCGTCGTCATCGTCGGCGGCGGCATCGCCGGCTGCTCCACCGCCTACCACCTGGGCAAGCTCGGCATCACCGACGTGCTGCTGCTCGAGCAGGGTCGGCTCACCAGCGGCACCACCTGGCATGCCGCCGGGCTGGTGGGGCAGATGCGGCCCAACCGCAGCATGACGGCGATGAGCCGCTACGGCATCGGCCTGTACCAGTCGCTGGAGGCCGAGACCGGCCTGGCCACCGGCTGGAAGGCCTGCGGCAGCGTCAACGTGGCGCGCACGCCCGAGCGCTGGCAGGTGCTGAAGAAGCAGGCCGCGCTGGCGCGCAGCTTCGGCATCGAGGTGCAACTGATCACGCCGAAAGAGGCCGGTGACCTGTTCCCGGTGATGCGCACCGACGACCTGCAGGGTGCGATCTGGATCCCGGGCGACGGCAAGGCCAACCCCGCCGACCTTTGCATGAGCCTGGCCAGGGGCGCGCGGCAACGCGGCGCGAAGCTGATCGAAGGCGTCGAGGTCACCGGTGTGATCACCGAGCGCGGGGCGGGCGGCGAGCGCGTGGTCGGCGTGCGCACCGCCCAGGGCGAGGTGCGCTGCGAGACGCTGGTCAACTGCGCCGGCCAGTGGGCGCGGCAGTTCGGCGCGCTGGCGGGCGTCAACGTGCCGCTGTTCCCGGCCGAGCACTTCTACATCGTCACCGACCGCATCGACGGCGTGCACCCCATGCTGCCGGTGATGCGCGACCCCGACGGCTTCATCTACTACAAGGAGGAGGTCGGCGGCCTGCTGATGGGCGGCTTCGAGCCGGTGGCCAAACCCTGGCGCGTGGACCCCATCCCCAGCAGCTTCCAGTTCCAGCTGCTCGACGAGGACTGGCAGCAGTTCGAGCCGCTGATGATCAACGCCATCCATCGCACTCCCTGCCTGGAGACGGCGAAGGTCAAGATGCTGCTCAACGGGCCCGAGAGCTTCACGCCCGACGGCAACTTCATCCTCGGCGAGGCGCCGGGTCTGCGCGGCTATTTTGTCTGCGCCGGCTTCAATTCCGCCGGCATCGCCAACAGCGGCGGCGCCGGGCGGTTGATCGGCGAATGGATTGCCGGCGGCGAGGCGCCCGGCGACCTGTGGGAGGTGGACATCCGCCGCTTCGGCGCCTTCACCGCCAACCGCCGCGCGCTGGCCGAACGCACCGGCGAGACGCTGGGCCTGCATTACGCCATGCGCTGGCCGCGGCAGGAGCTGCAGACCGCCCGGCCGCTGCGCACCTCGCCGCTGTACGACCTGCTGGCCGCGCGCGGGGCCGTCTTCGGTGCGAAGAACGGCTGGGAGCGCGCCAGCTATTTCAAGCCGGCGGCAGCACCGCTGCCGGCCGATGCGCTGGGCCGGCCGGGCTGGCTGCCCTGGGTCATCGACGAGATGCGCGCCACGCGCGAGGCGGTGGCCGTCTACGACCAGACCAGCTTCGGCAAGCTGCTGCTGCAGGGCCGCGATGCGCTGGCGCTGCTGCAGCGGCTGTGCGCCAACGATGTCGACGTGCCCGTCGGCCGCATGGTCTATACGGCGATGCTCAATGCCCGCGGCGGCTTCGAGAGCGACCTGACGGTGCTGCGCCTGGGCGCCGAGCGCTTCCTGCTCGTCACCGGCTCGGCGCAGCCGCTGCGCGATGCCGACTGGATCGGGCGCCACATCGGCGAAGCCTTCGTGACGCTGACCGATGTCAGCGCGCTCTACGGCGTGCTGTCGGTGATGGGACCGCGCGCGCGCGACTTGCTGGCCCGCGTCAGCCCCGACGATCTGTCGCCCGCCGGGCTGGCCTTCGGCCACACGAAGGAGATCGACCTCGGCCACGCGCGCGTGCGCGCCGCGCGCATGAGCTATGTCGGCGGCCCGGGCTGGGAGCTGCATGTACCGATCGAGATGTGCCGGCATGTCCATCTGGCGCTGCACGAGGCCGGCGCCGACCTGGGCCCGGGCGCCGAGGCGGGCCGCGATCGCGGCCTGGTGGATGCCGGCTACTACGCGCTCGACGCCTTGCGCATCGAGGCCGGTCGCCGTGCCTGGGGTGCCGAGCTCGGCCCCGACGAGACGCCGCTCGAAGCCGGCCTGCTGGCCGGCGTGACGCTCGACAAGGGCTGCGATTTTCTCGGTCGCCAGGCCTTGCTCGACGCCTGGGGCCGGCCGCTGCGCAAGAAGCTGGTCAGCGTGGTGCTGGACGACCCCGCGGCCTACGTCTGGGGCGGCGAGACGCTGTTCGTCGACGGCGAGCCGGTGGGTGAGCTGTCGTCGGCCGGCTGGAGCCTGCGGGCCGGCGCCTGCGTCGGCCTGGGCTATGTGCGCGGCGCGGCGGCGCAGACCGTGCACGAAGGCACGCCGCTGCAGCTGGACCTGTGGGGAGATCGGGTGACCGCGCGCGCCTGGGACCGCTGGCGCTGATATCCGGCCCGGTCCCTGCCTACACTGAAGGCCTCATGAGGGTCCCGCTGCAGGAACGCGTGCCGATCGGCGAGGTTCGTGACCTCATCGCCATCGGGGTGTCGCTGCCCTTCAGCGTGCTCGATGCGCAGGAAAGGCTGCTGCTCAACGAGGGGCAGGTGATCGACAGCGAACGCCAGATGGCGCTGCTGACCGAACGCGGCGCCTGGGTCGACCGCCAGTTCGTCGAGCAGCGCCGCGGTGCCACCGCCGGCGCCGCCGGCGCGGGCGCGGGCGCGAGCGGCAAGGGGGCGGTGCAGCGTGTGGTCACGCTGTTCGACCGCTGGGAGCGCGCGCTGTGGGACCTGGATGCCGTGCTGCGCGCCACGATCAAGGGCGAGGCCGCCGCCGCGGACTGGGCCACGATGGTCGACGAGCTGACCCGCCTGGTCGACCGCGATGCCGATATCGCGCTCTTCCAGGCCGTGCGCCAGGAGGACCGGCGATTCGTGCTCTATCCGCTGGCGCACGCCCTGCATGCCGCGGTGATCGCCCTGCTGACGGCGCGCCAGGCGGGCTGGCCAGTGCAACGCCAGCGCGCGGTGGTGGGCGCGGCGCTGTCGATGAATGTGGCCATGCTCGATCTGCAGGCGCAGATGGCCGAGCAGGACAGCCCGCCGACGCAGCGCCAGCTCGAGGTCATCCGCGCGCATACGCTCAAGGGCGTGCAACTGCTGCAGGCGGCGGGGGTGAGCGATTTCGCCTGGCTGCGTGCGGTGGCCGAGCACCACGAACGCGCCGACGGCAGCGGCTACCCGCGTGGCCTGTCGGAGGTCTGCGACGAGGCACGCGTGTTGAGCATGACCGACGTCTACATGGCCAAGATCACGCCGCGCGCCAGGCGGCCGCCGCTGGCGCCGGTGGTGGCGTCGCGGCAGCTGTTCCAGCAGGAGCCGGGATCGCCGCTGGCGATGACGCTGATCAAGGCCATCGGCGTGCACCCGCCGGGCTGCCTGGTGCAGCTGCACAGCGGGCAGGTGGCCGTCGTCAAGCAGCGTCCCGCGGGCAGCCCGTCGCCACTGGCCTTGACGCTCAGCGACCGCAAGGGCCAGCCCAGTGTCAATGCGCAGACGGTCGATACCGCCGAGCCCGAACATGCCATCGTCGGCCCCTGCGCCGACGCGACGCCGTTTGCGCGCCTGCTCGGCGAGCGGGTCTACGGCATCGTGCTGCCCTGACCGCGGGCGGCTCAACACCCCGCGGCAACTGCCGGTATTGGCCATGCCCGGCGCCCGGCAGTGGTAGGGTCGGGCATTCCCTGACATCAACCGGAGCACGACATGACCGAACTCACCACCGCCCAGAAGGACAAGCTGATGGCCGACCTGCGCGTCGTCATCAACGATGCCGAGGAATTGCTCAAGCTCACGGCCGGCGACGTCAGCGACAGCGCCGTCGGCCTGCGCGAGCGCCTGCAGCAGCGCATGGCCGATGCCAAGCACAGCCTGCTGACCCTGCAGGCCACCGCCGCCGAGAAGGCCAAGGCCGCCGGCCACGCCGCCGACGACTATGTGCACGACCACCCCTGGCAGGCGGTGGCCCTGGGCGCCGGCGTCGGACTGGTGGTCGGCCTGCTGATCGGCCGCCGCTGAGGCTGCGCCGGTCATGACCGGCCCCGCGCCCGGTGGCGGCCTGGTGCATTCGCTGCGCCGGCTGGCCGACACCGCGGTCGGCATCGTGCAGGTGCGGCTGGAACTCTTCGGCACCGAGCTCGAGCAGGAAAAACAACGCCTCTTCGACGCCCTGCTGTGGGCGGCGCTGGGCCTGCTGATGGTCGGCCTGGCGCTGGTGCTGGCGCTTGGCTTCGTGGTGCTGCTGTTCCAGGAGGGCTACCGCATGCCGGCGGTCGGCGTGCTGACGCTGATCTTCGGCGGCGGCGGCTGGTGGCTGCTGCGCTGCGCGCGCGCGCGGCTGCACGCCGGCGACGGCGGCCCGTTCGCGCTCAGCCTGTCCGAGCTGCGCCGTGACCGCCGCGGCCTGACGGACGGGGAGCCGCCGCGCGAGGCGCCGTGAAACCCGCACCGCCGTCGCGCACCGAGCGCATGGCGGCGCTGGCGCGCCGCCAGCAAGGGCTGCTGCTGCGCAGCGCGGCGCTGCGCAGCGACCTGGGGCACGACCTGCAGCGCCTGCAGGCGCCGCTGGCGCTGGCCGACCGCGTGCGGGCGGGCTGGCTCTGGTTGCGTGCGCATCCGCAGGCGCCGCTGGCTGCCGCGGTGGTGCTGGTGGTGCTGCGCCCGCGCCGCGCCTGGCGCTGGGGCCTGCGGCTGTGGTGGGGCTGGCGCAGCTGGCAGCGCGTGCAGCGCTGGCTGCACGCGGCGCCGCGCTGACCGGCATCGTCTGCGGCGGCGGGTCAGGCGGCGAAGCGGCCCGGCGCCAGCGCGCGCGCATCGACACCCTGTGCGCGCAGCTCGGCCGGCAGGTCCTGCTGCAGCAGCAGGCTGGCTGCCAGTGCCGAGGCGCCGGCCGCGCTCTGGATGCCGTAGCCGCCCTGGCCGGCAAGCCAGAAGAAGGCAGGCACGCGGGCATCGAAGCCGATCGCCAGTTCACCGTCGGGCGTGAAGCTGCGCAGCCCGGCCCAGGTGCGGCGCGGGCGGCGGATGGTGAGCGTGGTGTCGCGCTGGATGGCGTCGATGCCGAGGGCGATGTCGAGTTCCTCGGGCTGCACGTCGTGCGGCGGCACCGGGTCGGCATTGGCCGGCGAGCCCAGCAAGCGGCCGGCGTCGGGCTTGACATACCAGTCCTCGGCCACGCCGGCCACGGTGGGCCAGGCGCGCACGTCCATGCCCGCCGGCGCGTCGAAGGTGAAGGCACTGCGCCGCCGGGGCTGGATGCCCAGCGGCGCCACGCCGCAGCGCTGTGCGACCTCGTCGGCCCAGGCGCCCGCGGCGTCGACGATCACGCGGGCGTGCGCCTGGCGGCCGTCGGCCAGGGTCAGCGTCCAGCCGCCGGCGTCTTGCGTCGCGGTTTGCAGCACGGCCTCGATCCACAGCTCGGCACCGGCACGCCGCGCGCCACGCACAAAGCCCTGGTGCAGTGCATTCACGTCGAGGTCCAGCGCATCGGACTCCCACACCGCGCCCAGCAGCCCCTGCGCGCGCAGCACGGGCACGCGCGCCAGCGTGGCGGCCGCATCCAGCCGCTCGATCGCGGTGCCGGTGGCCTGCAGTTCAGCGTGCAGGTGGTCGAGCTCGGCCTGCTGGCCCTGCCAGGCCACATACAGCGCGCCGCGCGGGCCCACCAGCGGCACGTCGGCAAAGCCGGCCGGCGGATGCTCGTAGAAGGCGCGGCTGGCGCGCGTGAGCGCACGCACCTGAGGCGGGCCGTAGCTTTCCATGAACATCGCCGCGCTGCGCCCGGTGCTGTGCAGGCCGGGCTGGATCTCGGCCTCCAGCAGCAGCACCGAGGCCTGCGGCGCCAGCCGGAAGGCGAGCGAGGCACCGGCGATGCCGGCACCGACGATGGCGAAGTCGCAGGTCATGGCGCGTCAGCGTGCGGATCGCGAAGGAGCACGCATCAACGTGCTCTTGCCAAACAGGCTCTCGATGAGGTCGACCGCCAGCGCCGCGGTCTTGTTGCGCACGTCCAGCGCCGGGTTCAGTTCCATCACGTCCAGGCTGGCCAGGCGGCCGCTGTCGGCGATCATCTCCATGCACAGCTGCGCCTCGCGGTAGGTGGGGCCGCCGGGCACCGTGGTGCCGACGCCGGGGGCGATCTCGGGGTCGAGAAAGTCGACGTCGAAACTCACGTGCAGGTGCGTCTTCGCGTCCAGCGTGGCCAGCGCCAGGTCCATCGTGTGGCGCATGCCCATCTCGTCGATATAGCGCATGTCGAAGACCTCGAGGCCGGCTTCGTGCACGAAGCGCTTCTCGCCGACGTCGACGCTGCGGATGCCGATCTGGCGCACCACCTTCGCGCTGATGGCGGGCACGCTGCCGCCGATCTCGACCAGATCGCGCGGACCATGGCCGCACAGGCAGGCCACCGGCATGCCATGCAGGTTGCCGCTGGGCGTCAGCACGCTGGTGTTGAAGTCGGCATGGGCATCGAGCCACAGCACGCGCAGCCGCTTGCCGGCGTCGCGGCAGTGGCGGGCCACCGCGCTGATGCTGCCCACCGCCAGGCAGTGGTCGCCGCCCAGCAGCATGGGCAGGTGGCCGCGTTGCAGTTCGGCATGCACGGCCGCGTGCACCGCCTGGTTCCAGGCCACCACCTCGGCCAGGTGGCGGTAGCCGTCGACCGGCGGCAGCCAGGGGTTGGCCGGGCCGGCGAGGTTGCCGCGGTCGAATACTTCCAGGCCACGGCCCTCCAGCGCCGCCTGCAGCCCGGCGACGCGCAGCGCCTCCGGGCCCATGCTGGCGCCGCGCGCGCCGGCGCCGATGTCGGTCGGCGCGCCGATCAGGCTGATGCGGGTATTCATGGCGCCGGCGTCAGATGTCGTCGGCAAATTCGCCGGTCTGCGTGGCCGGCAGGTCGAAGCCGTAGTGCGCGGCCAGCACCTCCCAGGCCTGCTCGGCGGTCTCGACGAAGTGGAACAGGCCGAGGTCGCCGGGGCTGATCATGCCGGTGTCGACCAGGTGCCGGAAGTCGACCAGCTTCTCCCAGAATTCGCGGCCGAAGAGCAGGATCGGGCGGCGGCGGCTCTTGCCCGTCTGCACCAGCGTCATGGTCTCGAACAGCTCGTCGAGCGTGCCGAAGCCGCCGGGGAAGCACACCAGCGCGATGCTGCGCATCACGAAGTGCATCTTGCGCAGCGCGAAATAGTGAAACTGGAAACACAGCTCCGGCGTGATGTAGCGGTTGGGCGCCTGCTCGTGCGGCAGCACGATGTTCAGCCCGATGCTCTTGCCGCCGACCTCGTGTGCGCCGCGGTTGCCGGCTTCCATGATGCCGGGGCCGCCGCCGGTGACGACATAGATCGGCGCATCGAGCGCGCGCGAGCGCGTGGTCACGAGGCCGGCGAAGCGCCGCGCCTCGTCGTAGTAGCGGCTCATCGCGACGGCATTCTCCGCGCGCCGGATGGCGGCCTCGTCCGCGCCTGCGCGTGCCTCGTCCAGCCGGCGTGCCGCGTCCTCGGGTGGCAGGATGCGGGCGCTGCCGAAGATGACGATGGTCGACTGGATGCCCTGCTCCTGCTGGATCAGCTCGGGCTTGAGCAGCTCGAGCTGCATGCGCACCGGGCGCAGTTCCTCGCGCAGCAGGAAATCGGTGTCGGTGAAGGCGAGCCGGTAGCTGCTCTCGGGGCCGGCGTACAGGCTGACCGGGGGCGCCTGGCGCGCCTCTTCCTCGGCGCTGGGGAAGTTGCGCGCGGTCAGCGCGTCGGTGGGGCGTGGCTCGTCCATGCGGGCAGCTTAACCGCTGCCGGCGGCCGCGGTGCCGCACACCGTGCAGTGCGGCTGGCGCGCCATGCGCACCTCGTCGAAGGCCATCGCGCGGCCGTCCAGCATCAGCAGCCGGCCGGCCAGCGGGTGGCCGGCGCCGGCCAGCAGCTTCAGCGCCTCGGCCGCCTGCATGCTGCCGACGATGCCCACCAGCGGCGCGAAAACCCCCATCGTCGCGCAGGCCACCTCCTCGAAGGTGGCCTCGGGCGGAAAGACGCAGGCGTAGCAGGGCGCGCCGTCCTGCCGGATGTCGTAGACCGAGATCTGGCCGTCGAAGCCGATCGCCGCACCGCTGACCAGCGGTTTGCGGTGGCGCACGCAGGCGGCATTGACGAGGTGGCGGGTGCTGAAGTTGTCGCAGCAGTCCAGCACCACGTCGGCGCTGGGCACCAGTTGATCGAGCAGGGCCGCATCGGCGCGCCGCACGAGCGCGTTCAACTGCGGGTCGGGGTTGATCGAGCGCACCGCGTGCGCGGCCGATTCGGCCTTGGGCTGGCCGACGCGCGAGCGGTCATGCGCGATCTGGCGCTGCAGGTTGGTGAGGTCCACCGTGTCGTGGTCGACGATGGTGATGCGGCCGACGCCGGCGGTGCCCAGGTACAGCGCCACCGGCGAGCCCAGCCCGCCGGCGCCGATCACCAGCGCGTGGCTGGCCAGCAGGCGCTGCTGGCCCTCGACGCCGATGTCGTCGAGCAGCAGGTGGCGGGAATAGCGCAGCAGTTGGTCGTCGGTCATGGCCTGACAAGCGAGAAGCCCGCCGGGTGGCGGGCTTCGCAGTGTGCACCGGCGCGGGCCGGATGGCCGGCCGCGGCTTCAGTTGGTCGTTTCGGCCTTGCGCTCGCCGGCCGTCTTGCTCACCAGCACCGGCTTGCCGCGCAGCTGGTTCAGCGCCTGCTGCAGCTGGAAGTCCTCGGCGCTGCCGAATTCGGGCAGCGGCTTGGGCGCTTCCTTGGACTTGGCCTGCTGCTCCTCGAGCTTCTTGCGCGCTTCCTCGCGCGCCTTCTCGCGCGCCGGGTCCTTGACCTCGTCCTTGCCCGCGAGGTGCTTTTCCAGGTCGGCCTCGCGCATGCGCAGCGCGGCGAAGACATTGCCTTCGGCCGTTTCGTCGAGCCAGATGTCGGGCACGATGCCCTTGGCCTGGATGCTGCGCCCGCTGGGCGTGAAGTAGCGCGCGGTGGTGATCTTCAGCGCCGTGTCGGGGCCCAGGCGGCGCTCGGTCTGCACCGATCCCTTGCCGAAGGTCTGCGCGCCCATGATGGTGGCGCGCTTGTGGTCCTGCAGCGCACCGGCGACGATCTCGCTGGCCGAGGCCGAGCCCTCGTTGACCAGCACCACCAGCGGCACGTTCTTGATGGCCGCCGGCAGGCGGCGCAGGGGGTCGCTGCCGCTGCGGCGCATGTAGTACTCGGGCGAGGCCTTGAAGGTGGCGCGCGATTCGGCCACCTGGCCGTTGGTGCTGACCACCGGCACGTCGGGCGGCAGGAAGGCCGCCGACAGCGCCACCGCGCCGTCGAGCAGGCCGCCGGGGTCGTTGCGCAGGTCGAGCACCAGGCCCTTGAGGTTGGCATCCTGCTGGTAGAGCTCGGTCACCTTGCGCACGAAGTCGTCGACCGTGCGCTCCTGGAACTGGCTCACGCGCACCCAGCCGAAACCGGGCTCGACCATGCGCGCGCGCACGCTCTGCATGCGGATCTCTTCGCGCACGATGGTGACCGGGAAGCTGCGGCTTTCGGCCTTGCGGAAGACCGTCAGCACGACCTTGGTGTTGGGTTCGCCGCGCATGCGCTTGACGGCCTGGTCGACCGTCAGGCCCTTGACCGCGGTGTCGTCGATGCGGGTGATGAGGTCGCCGGGCTTGAGGCCGGCGCGGAAGGCCGGCGAGCCTTCGATCGGCGAAACGACCTTGACGAGGCCGTCCTCCATGCTCATCTCGATGCCGATGCCGACGAATTTGCCGCCGATGCTTTCGCGGAATTCCTTGTAGGACTTCTTGTCGAAATAGGCGGAATGCGGATCCAGCCCCGACACCATGCCGGCGATGGCGTCGTTGATGAGCTTCTTCTCGTCGACGGGCTCGACATAGTCGCTCTTGATGATCTCGAAGACATCGGCGAGCTGGCGCAGTTCGGCCACCGGAAGCGGTGCCAGCGAACCTTGCGCCACCGCCTGCAACTGCAGGGTGGTCAATGCACCGGCCACGCCACCGGCGACCAGCAAACCCGCGACTCTCAGTTTGGCACCCATGTCAGATGCGCCTCCACGCCAAAAGCGAACACACCCGAGCCCAGTATAGGACCGGCATCCCTCGGAGTGCGGATGCGGGGGAAAGTTGCATCGCCCGCGGCGGTGCTTTGCCGCGGCGCCGTGGCCGGCGTCCGCTCAGACCGGCTGGCGGGGAAAGGTGACCACGTGATCGACCTCGGCGCGGATGCCGATCCATTCGCCGATGTGGTGGTCGTGGTGCGACGGCACATGGGCCATCACCAGCTCACCGCTGTCCAGACGCAGGGTATAGAGAAACTCCGAGCCGCGGAAGGCCTTGCGCTCGATGCACGCTTTGACCGCGCTGGCGTCGTCGTGGACGATGTCATCGGCGCGCAGCAGCAGGTCGCATTCGCCGCCCGGGAAGGCATCGGGCAGCGGGCACTCCTGCACGTCGACCAGGTCGCCCAGCGCCGTATGCACCACCGGCGCCGCGCCGCGGCGTTCGATGCGCGCGGGCGTGAATACCCCGTGGCCGATGAACTGCGCGACGAAGCGGCTGACCGGACGGTGGTAGAGGTTGTAGGCGTCGTCCCACTGTTCCAGGTGGCCGCGCTGCATGACGCCGATGACATCGCCCAGCGCGAAGGCCTCGAACTGGTCGTGGGTGACGAACAGCGCCGTGGTGCCGCTGTCCTTGAGGATGACGCGGATCTCCTGCGCCAGCCGCTCGCGCAGGTCGACATCCAGGCTGGAGAAGGGCTCGTCCAGCAGCAGCAGCTGCGGCTGCGGGGCCAGCGCCCGCGCCAGCGCGATGCGCTGCTGTTGCCCGCCCGAGAGCTGGTGTGGCGCCCGCTTCGCGGCGTGGCCCAGGCCCACCAGGTCCAGCATCTGCTGCACGCGCGCGCTGCGATCGCTGCCCGGCAGGTGCTGTACGCCGAAGGCCACGTTGTCGGCCACGCTCAGGTGCGGGAAGAGCGCGTAATCCTGGAAGACCATGCCGATGCGGCGCGCTTCCGGCGCCAGGTGCACGCGCGCGCCGGCGTCGCTGAGCACCGTGCCGCCCATGCCGATGCGGCCGGCCTCGATGCGCTCCAGCCCCGCCACCGCGCGCAGCAGCGAGGTCTTGCCGCAGCCCGAAGGCCCGATCAGCACGCCGATCTGCCCCTGGCGCAGGCCCAGCGTGGCCGCCTCCACCGCGGCGCGGCTGCCGCTGCCGCGCGTATAGCGCACCGAGACGCCTTCGAGCTTGAGGAACATGGGTCGATGATAATCGTTCGATCAGAATGAGGATCGTTCTCATCTTCCATGCAACGGCGCCTGCGCGCCCTTTCCCGGCATGCGCGCCGCGCTGACGGCGCTGTGCCTCGTGCTGGCGCTGCCGGTGCTGGGGGTGCTGGGCGCCTGGCTGGTGGCCGATGCCGCTGCCTGGCAGGTGCTGCTGCACCAGGCGCAGACGGTGCTGCCCGACTATGCGCTGCAGTCGGCCCTGCTGGCCGGTGGTGTGGCCCTGGGCGTGATGCTGATGGGCGCGGGCGCCGCGGCCGCGGTGGCGCTGTTCGACTTCCCGGGCCGGCGCGTCTTCGAATGGGCGCTGCTGCTGCCGCTGGCCATGCCCGCCTATGTGCTGGCCTACGCCTGGACCGATGCGTTGCAGTACGGCAGCCCGCTGCAGGCTGCACTGCGCCAGGCGCTGGGCGTGCGCGGTGCGCTCTGGCCCGACGTGCGCAGCCTGGGCGGCGCCGTGGTGCTGTTCGTGCTGTGCCTCTACCCTTATGTCTACCTGCTGGCGCGCACCGCCTTGAGCGAACGCGCGGTGCAGCTGATGGAGGCGGCGCGGCTGCTGGGTGCCGGCCCGCGGCGGCGCATCCTGGAGGTGGCGCTGCCGCTGGCGCGACCGGCCATCACCGCCGGCGTGGCGCTGGCGCTGATGGAGACACTGGCCGACTACGGCGTCGGCGCCTATTTCGGCCTCACCACCTTCAGCACCGGCATCTTCAAGGCCTGGCTGGTGATGAACGACGGCGTGGCCGCGGCGCAGCTGGCGTCGGTGCTGCTGGTGGTGGTGGCGCTGCTGCTGGCGGCCGAACGTGCGGCGCAGCGCCGGCTGCGCTTTGCCTCCAGCCGCGGCGGCGCCACCCATGCCGCCGATGCCCGCGCGCTGCCGCTGCGCGGCGGTGCGGCCGCTTTTGCGTTCGCCTTGTGCGCGCTGCCGGTGCTGCTGGGTTTTGTGCTGCCGGTGCTGTGGCTGGGCTGGATGCTGTGGCAGGAGGCGCACAACGCGGAATTCGGGCTCCCGCTGGCGCGTTTCGCCGCATGGGCCTGGGCCACCTTCCGCCTCGCCGGCCTGGCGGCGCTGCTGGCCGGTGGCCTGGCGCTGGCACTGGCCTTCGTGCTGCGCCGGCAGGGCGGACGGCTGCTGCAGGCGGCGGCGCGCGTGCTGTCGCTGGGCTATGCGGTGCCGGGCGCGGTGGTGGCCGTGGGCATCCTGCTGCCGGTGGGCTGGCTGCAGCAGCGCTGGCCCGACGCGCCCATCGCGGCCACCGTCACCGGCACCGTCTTCGGCCTGCTGTATGCCTACCTGGCGCGCTTCTCGTCGGTGGCGCTGCAGTCGGTCGAGGCCGGCTATGCGCGCGTGCCGCTGTCGGTGGACGAGACGGCGCGCATGCTGGGCGCGGGTTCGTGGCGCCTCTTCGCGCAGTTGCACGCGCCGCTGCTGCGGCGCTCGGCGCTGGCCGCGGGGCTGCTGGTCTTCGTCGACGTCATGAAGGAGCTGCCGGCCACGCTGGTGCTGCGACCCTTCGGCAGCGACACGCTGGCCGTGGTGGCCTTCAACTTCGCGCGCGACGAACGCCTGGGGGAGGCGGCGCTGCCGTCGCTGGCCATCGTGGCCGTGGGCCTGATCCCGGTGATGCTGCTGTCGCGAGCGCTGCGTTCGCCGCAGGACAGGCGTCCGTCTGCGTGACCCGCCACCGCGTCGAAGCGGATCAGGGGCGCGAAGGTCCCGCATGGCGCCCCCGGCAGGAATCGAACCTGCATCTGAGACTTAGGAGGTCCCCGTTCTATCCATTGAACTACGGCGGCGCTGAGCCGGGTGATTTTGGCATGGGCTCCGGGGGCTGGTGCTCCAGCCGCCAGACCCAGATCAGGTCGAGCGAGTTTTCCGCCCCCGACTGCGCGCGCAGCGTGAAGCGCTGGGCGATGCGGTAGATCAGCTGCCAGGTGCCGGTGGTGGCATTGACGCCGCGCTCGTAGCCCACATACCAGCGCCGGCTGAGCTGCTTGCCCAGCGTGATGACGGTCTCGCGCACCTCGCCCTCGCCGCTCTGGCGCAGGCTCAGGGTGTCCAGGCCGAGGTTGCGCAGCAGCGTGTCGGTCGGCGCCTCGCCCTCGCCGGCCAGCAGCGCCACCGCGGCGCGCTGGATGAGCGCGGTGTCGGCGCGGCCCAGGCCGTCGGAGGCGCGGCCCAGCACCAGCCAGCTGAGGCGGTCGGACTCGCTCATGTCGACGCTGGAATACAGCCGCACGCGCGGCGCGACCGGCGTGCCGGTGATGGCCACGCCGACCTGCATGTCGAGGTCGGGCCGCAGCGCCAGGATGTCCAGCGCCGGGTTTTCGAGCTCGCCGCTGAAGATCACCAGGCCGCGGTCGATGTCGAGCTTCTGGCCATAGGCCGCGTAGGTGCCGCCGCCGGCGCTGACGATGCCGCGCACCGTCAGCCGGCCGGCGCTGCTGCCGAGCTTGAGCTGGCCGGTCAGCGTCGTATCCAGGCCGCGGCCGCGCACGCGCAGCCGGTCGCCGAGGTCGAGATCGACCGCCACCTGCTGCAGGCGCCGCGGCCGCGCGGCCACCGCCGGCGGCGCCTCGGCCTCGGGGCCGGCCGGCCGCGCCTGGCGGATGCTGACGTCGTCGTCCAGCGACGGCGCGTCGCTGCGGCCGAGGTCGAACAGCCCTTCGTCGACCTTGACCTGGCCCTGCACGCGCAGCAGATCGGCCGCCAGGCCGATCTCGAGCCGGCCGCTGGCGATCAGCTGGCGGTCGATGCGGCCGAGCACGCGAAAGCGCTCGGCCTCGAGCTGCAGCGTGGCGCCGGGCTTGTCGGTCAGGCGCGCGCTGCCGCGCACGCTGAGCTGGCCGTCGCCGCCGCGCAGCGTGAAGCGTTCGATCTCGGCGCCGGCACCGCGCAGCCGCAGCAGCGCCTCGCCCTGCGTCACGTCCACCCCCAGCAGCAGGTTGCGCACGGCCACGTTGCTGGCGCGCACCTCGCCGGCATAGTCGGGTTCGCCGAGGCGGCCGCTGACGCTGGCGCTGGTGCGCAGTTCGCCCGAGATGCGCCAGCCCGGCGGCACCCAGGTGCCCCAGATGCCGAGGTTGGCGACATGGCCCTCGATCACGCCGTCGATCGGCGTGGCGGCATCGGGCCAGCGCTGCTCGGGCCGCGTGCGCAGGTTCAGCCGCGCCGACGCCTCGCCCAGCGTGCGGCCGGCAAAGGCGCCGGCCAGCTGCCAGCGGCCCTCGTGGGCGCTGGCCACCAGGCGCAGATCGCTCAGGCCGAAGGGGGTGCTGGCGTTTTCTTCCGACAGCCGCAGGTCGCCGTCACGGCGCTCGAAGACGATGTCGGCATCAACCTGCTCGCCGACCCGCAGGTCGACGCGCGCGGCCAGGCGCAGGTCGCCCTGCCAGCCCATCGCGGGCTGCGCGCGCGCCAGCAGCGGCGCCAGCGCGAAGGGCTCGATGTCGGCGCGCAGCGCGAAGGCGGCGCGCTCGCCGCGCAGGTCCACGCGCACCTCGTCCCAGCGCAGCGTGGCGGCGTCGGCCAGGCGCAGCTGGCCGGCCGCGGCCTGCAGATCGGTGAAGCCGTCGCGGGCGTCGAAACGCAGTTCGGCACGCAGCTCGCGCGCTTCCAGCCAGGGGCGCGCGGCGGCGTCGACCGGGTCGAGGCCGCTGCCGCGCCACGGCAGCAGCGCCAGCTGGGTGACGCGGCCGGCCCAGCGGCCGCCGCCGGCGCCGTCGCCGGCCCACTGGCCATCGGCGCCGATGCGCAGCAGCGTGCCGGCGCCGGTCTGCAGGCCCAGCCCGGCCTGCAGGGCCGGCGGCGGGCTCACCGGCAGTGCGGCCGCCAGGTCCAGCCGGTGCTGGCGCCAGGTGCCGCGCAACTCGGCCTGCAGCTGTTCGAGCCGCTGCGCGCCCTGCACCAGGCCTTGTGCGCTGACCTGCACCGACAGCGGGTCGTCGCCGCCGGTATCGAAGCGCCAGCGCGCGCGCAGCAGCCGCGCCGTCAGCGAACCCGTCTGCAGCGCCTGCAGTTCGGCTTCGCCCTCGCTGCGGATGTCGGGCCAGCGGCCGTCCAGCGTCAACCTGGCCTGCGCGCTGCCGCCGCGCGGCGCCCAGGCGGCGCCTTCGGGCAGCAGGCGTGCCAGCGGCCCCAGCGTGGCCAGGTTGGCGGCCTGCAGGTCGAACTGCAGCCGGTCCTCGCGGCCGTCGCCCAGCGGGTTGCCCTGGCCCTTGACGAGCAGTCGGTTGCCGCCCAGCACCAGCTCGCCCTCGACGCGGCCCGGCGCGCCGCCGCCGCCCGCGCGCTGGCCGAGCTCGAGCAGCATCGTCACCGGCACGCCGGCCAGCTGCGAGCGCTCGATGCGCAGCTGCCCGTTGCCGGCCACGCCCTGTGCCAGCGCCAGCGGCGGCATGTCGGCGACCAGCCGCGGCAGCGTCAGGTCCAGCGACCAGCTGCCCGACAGCCGGTGCGTGCCGCTGCGCCACGCCGATCCTTCGGGCCCTGGCCACCACGGCACGGGGTCGAAATCGGCCAGCGTGCCGCTGGTGCGCAGCTGCCAGGGGCCGCTGCCGCTGCGGCGGGCATCCAGCGCCAGCGCCGCGCGTGCGCTGCCGGCATCGGCACGCAGGCTGCGCAGGCTGACGCGCTGCGCATCGGCACTGCCGTCGATGCCCAGCGTCACCGTGTGCGGGCTGCCCTCGATGCGGCCCTCGAGCGTGCTGCGCAGGTCCACCGCCCACGGCGCACGCTGGGCCGCCGCCACCGCGGGCGCGCGCGGGTCGGGCGAGGGCAGGCCGCTGACGCCGAACGCCAGCGGGCCCGACAGCGTCATCACCGGCGCGCGGCTGTCCAGCAGCTGCGGCCGCAGGTTCTCGACCCGGCTGTCGATCTGCAGCCGCTCGGCCGTCCACAGGCCGCTGCCCTGCCAGCGCCCGGCGGCCTCGCCGCCCTGGGCGAGCTGCACGTCGAAGGCCTCGATCTGCAGCCGGCTGCGGTCGTTGTCGGGGCTGCGCAGCCGCGCCTGCAGCCGGCGCACCGGCACGCGGCCCTGGTCCCAGCGGCCGGGCAGGGCGTTGTCGAGTTCGATCGCAGCGCCGAGAGGGCCAGTGAACGAGCGGCTGTCGATGTCCATGCGCCCAGCGAGCGCGGTGCGCGGCGCCGCGCTGTACAGCGCCTGCAGGTCCAGCCCCTGCGTCAGCAGCCGCAGGCGGCCGAGCGGCCAGGCCTCCAGCGGCGTGATGGTGGCCTCGGCGTCCAGCGATGGCGGCGGCGCGGTGCGCACCGCGGCCTGGCCGCGCAGCGTGGCGTGCAGCTCGAAGCGCGCCAGCGGGCCGGCGGCGCGCGCCTGGGCGCTCCAGGCCGGGCCGTCGCCGCGTGAGGTGGCGGTGGCCTGCGCCTGCAGCGTGAACGGCGGTTGCGCGCCCAGCGACACCGTGCCTTCGATGCGCGCGCGGTCCCAGTCGAAGGCCAGTTGTTCAGCGTGGTATTCGCGGCCGCCGGGCTCCCACAGCCGCAGCTGCCGGCCTTGCACCGCCTGCATCGGCGGCAGGCTGTCGATCTGCAGTTCGGTGACCTCGACCTGCGCGGCATTCAGGCGCAGCGGCAGCCCCAGCGTACCCGGCAGCGTGATCGGCCGCGCGCCGGGCGGGCCGGTCTGCACCTCGACGCGCCGCGCCTGCAGGGCCTGTGCATCCAGCCCCAGCCAGATGCCGGGCTCGGGGTGCCAGCGCCACCGCAGGCCGCTGCCGACGAAGCCGTCGATGGCCACCCACTGGCGGCCGCCGTCCCAGCGCACGACCAGGCGCTCGACGGCAAAGCGGTCCGACAGCAGCGCGCCCTGCGGGCCCTTCACCTCCAGCCCCGGCACGCGCGCCAGCAGCCAGGCGGTGCCGCTGTCGTGGCGCAGCAGCCAGACGGCCAGGCCAGCCAGCGATGCCGCCACCACGGCCAGCAGCACGCTGATGGCCAGCACCGGCAGCAGCAGCTGCCAGGCAGCGCGCAGCGGCCCCCCCGGCGCCGGTGGCGGTGCCGGCGGCGGCGGCAGGTCGGGGCGGTCGTCGCTCATGGCCTGTTCAGAAGGCGATGCCGACGCTGAAGTGCAGGCGCAGCTTGCGCACCTCCTGGCCCCAGGCCAGGTCCAGCCGCAGCGGGCCCACCGGGCTGCGCCAGCGGATGCCGGCGCCATAACCCAGCGCCGGGCTGAGGGTGCCGAAAGCGCTGCCGGCGCGCCCGGCGTCGACGAAGACCGCCCCCCACAGCGAGGGCATGCTGGCGACGAAGGGCCGTGCCAGCTCGAGGCTGCCGGTCAGCAGCACCGGGCCCGAGCCGACGACGCCGTCGGTCACCGGCCCCAGGCTGCGGTAGGCATAGCCGCGCACCGAATCGTCGCCGCCGGCGCGGAAGAGCTGGGACTCGGGGGCCGCCACGCCGCTGGGCAGGAAGACCTGGCCGACTTCGATGCGCGCCTGCGCATACCAGGACTGGCCCAGCGGCCGGTAGGCGGTGAGCCGGCCATAGGCGCGCGTGAACAGGCCTCGCTTCGAGTCGCTGCCGCGCGAGTGGCCGACGCCGCCCTGCAGCGACAGCGTATAGCCCTCGGTGGGCAGCAGCACGCTGTCCAGCTGCCGCCAGGTGACGTGGTAGTTGGCCGAGACGGCGATCGTCGATGCCTCGGCGGCGTCGGTGCTGCGCACGCCGCGCTCGACCTCGGCAAAAGCCAGCTGCTCGAGCGAGCGCGTGTCCTGCGCGCGGCCGGCGCGCAGCCGTTGCGAGGTGACGACGTCGTCGTCGGACACCAGGCGTTCGATCGCACCGCCCACCAGCCAGCGGCCGAAGCGCTCGCCCGGGTGGGTGCTGACCTCGCCGGCCCAGGCCTGGCGCACGCGGCCGAGCTCGAGCTTGTTGTTCGACGACACGGCATGGCCGAAGACGCGCCGGTAGACATGTTCCAGCGAGGCCCGCGGCCCGGTATTGGCGCTGATGCCCACGCCCACGGTATAGACCTGCACCGGCGCCTCGCGCAGCCGCACCTGCAGCGTGGCGGCGTCGGCCAGCGCCGGGTCGACGTCGAGCGAGACGGTCACGCTCTCGAACAGGCCGGCCTTCAGCAGCCGCTCCTGGTAGTCGAGCAGCAGGGCCTCGGTCACCGGCGTGCCCGGGCGAAAACCGGCCAGCGCCTGCACGGTGGCCGCATCCTGCTGCTGCAGGCCCTCGACCTGGATCGTGCCGCTGCGAAACAGCGGGCCGCTGTCGACGACCAGAAACAGCCGCGCACCGTGCTGCTCGTCGTCGATCTCGGCGGCGGTGCCGCTCCAGGTGGCGGCGGCATAACCGGCGCCGCGCAGCCGCGCCAGCGCGGCCGATTTGGCATCGCTCCAGTCGGCATTGCGAAAGCGGCTGCCAACGGGCAGCGGCCAGCTGCCGCGCAGGTCGGCCAGCACGCCGCGGGCACGCTCGTCGCCGGCGACCTGCGCCTGCTCGAGCGCGCCCTCGGCCTCGATCGTCACGCGCGCGATCTGCACGCGCGGACCAGGGGTGACGCGCAGCACCACGGTCTCGGGCAGCCCGGGTGCGGCCGCCGGCTGCCGCTGCACGGCCAGCTGCGGCCGGAAATAGCCCTCGGTCTGCAGCAGGTCGCGCACCTGTGCCGGGGCGGCATCGACCAGGCGCTGCAGCTCGGTGTCGGTGACGGCGTCGCCGCGCGACAGCCGCGCCAGCCGCGACAGGTCGAGGTGGTTCTCGAGCAGGTCGCGCAGCGGCGCGGGGGCGTCGACCTCGACCCTGACGACCGGCGCCGCGGCGGCTTCGGCACCGGGGCCGGCGGCGCGGCCGGCCCCGGCGCCGGCGCCGCCGAGCATGGCGCAGCCGCCGAGGCCCAGCGCCGACAGCGCCACCAGCAGCGCGGCCGCCCGTGCGCGCCAGCCGGCCGCGGCCCCTCGGGCGGGCGCAACCGGCGCCCGCGGCTTCATTTGCTCAGCAGCCGCATCGCACCTTCGAGCCCGGCCAGCGTGAGCGGAAACATGCGCTGGTTCATCAGCTGCTGGACGATGGCAATGCTCTGGCGGTACTGCCACACGCCCTGCGGCTCGGGGTTGATCCAGGCGTATTTGGGGAAGGCATGCGTCAGCCGCTGCAGCCATTCGGCGCCCGGCTCCTCGTTGTTGTATTCGACGCTGCCGCCGGGCTGCAGGATCTCGTACGGACTCATCGTCGCGTCGCCCACGAAGACCAGCTTGTAGTCCTTGTTGTATTTGCGGATGACGTCCCAGGTCGGGAATTTCTCGCTGAACCGCCGGCGGTTGTTCTTCCACATGAAGTCGTAGACGCAGTTGTGGAAGTAATAGAACTCCAGGTGCTTGAACTCGCTCTTGGTGGCGCTGAAGAGCTCCTCCACGCGGTGGATGTGCTCGTCCATCGTGCCGCCCACGTCCATCAGCAGCAGCACCTTCACCTTGTTGTGGCGCTCGGGCACCATCTTGATGTCCAGCAGCCCGGCATTGGCCGCCGTGCTGTGGATGGTGTCGTCGATGTCGAGCTCGAGCTCGTTGCCCTCGCGCGCGAAGCGCCGCAGCCGGCGCAGCGCGACCTTGATGTTGCGCGTGCCCAGTTCCTTGGTGTCGTCGTAGTCCTTGTAGGCGCGCTGGTCCCACACCTTGACCGCACTCTTGTTGCGGCCCTTGTCCTGGCCGATGCGGATGCCCTGCGGGTTGTAGCCGTAGGCGCCGAAGGGGCTGGTGCCGCCGGTGCCGATCATGCGGTTGCCGCCCTGGTGGCGCTCCTTCTGCTCCTCGAAGCGCTTCTTCAGCGTCGCCATCAGCTCGTCCCAGCCCATCTTCTCGATGGCGGCCTTCTCCTCGGCGCTGAGCTCGAGCTCCAGCGTCTTGCGCAGCCATTCCAGCGGCACGTCCTGCGTGAAGTCGGTGAGCAGTTCCACGCCCTTGAAATAGGCGCCGAAGGCACGGTCGAACTTGTCGAAATGGGCCTCGTCCTTGACCAGCGTGGCACGCGCCAGGTAATAGAAGTCGTCGACCGAGGGGCCGATCACCTCGGCGCGGATGGCCTCCAGCAGCGTCAGGTATTCCTTCACGGAGACCGGCAGCTTGGCGGCCCGCAGGGTGAAGAAGAAGTTGATCAGCATGGCAGGACCTCCGGCCGCACTATTGTGAACCGGGGTCAGCGCCGCCTGCCGGGACGCATGTCGTGACGCGCCAGCCAGTCGAAGAATTCGCCGTACCACTGCTTCGAATTGCGCGGCTTCAGGATCCAGTGGTTCTCGTCCGGGAACCACAGCAGCCGCGCGTCGACGCCGCGTGCCTTCAGCGTGTTGTAGTAGGCCAGGCCCTGGGCATCGGGCACGCGGTAGTCGAGCGCGCCGTGGATGACGAGCGTGGGCGTGTTCATCGCCGCGGCAAAGGCATGCGGGCTCTGGCGGCGAACCTGCTCGGGGTCGTCCCAGTAGAAGGCGCCCAGCTCCTTGGCGTGCCAGCTGAAGGCATCGTCGGCAAACATCGCCGTCCAGTCGAAGCAGCCGGCGTGGCAGACATAGGCGGCATAGCGGCCGGCTGCCACATGGCCGTTCATCCACGCCACCATGAAGCCGCCGTAGCTGCCGCCGGTGGCGAAGACGCGCTTCGCATCGGCCCAGGGTTTGTGCAGCAGCCAGTCGGTGGCGCGCTCGATGTCCTGCAGTTCCAGCTCGCCCCAGCGGTGCGTGATGCTGTCGAGGAAGGCCCAGCCGAAGCTGCTGGAGCCGTGGTAGTTGACGCAGGCCACCACATAGCCCTGGGCGGCGAAGGTCTGCACGTTCCAGCGGTAATGGAAGGCATCGCCGAAGGCGGTGTGCGGGCCGCCGTGGATGACCTGCAGGATCGGGTATTTCTTCTTCGGGTCGAAGTCCGGCGGGTAGCTCAGCCACATCTGCACCGGTTCATCCTGCGCGCCGGTGTACCAGACCTCCTCGGTGCGCGCCATCGCCACGCCGGCCAGCACCTTGTCGTTGAACGATTCGATGCGCCGCGGCGGCTGCCCCGGCAGGTGCGCCGTCAGCCGTGCCGGGTGGTCGACGGCGTCGGCCAGCGTCACCAGCACGCCGGCACGCTTGTCGAAGCCCTGCAGCGTGCCGCCGCTGACCACGCGCTCGGCGCGGCGGTCGGGCAGGTCGAAGCGCCACAGGTGCTTGCGGCCTTCCTGCTCGGCCATCAGCAGCACGGCCTGGCCGTCGTCCTCCCACAGCAGCGGCGCCTGCACGGCGTGGTCCCATTCGCCGCTGACGACGTCCCAGGTGTGGCGCTCGCGCTCCCACACCGCCAGCTGGTCGGGCGCGGTGTGCTTGCGCGCGTCGTGCTGCGCCACGAAGGCGATGCGCTCGCCGTCGGGGCTGTAGCGCGGTGCCGCGAAGTGCCAGTCGGCATCCTGCAGGATGACGTCGATGCGGCCGCTCTTCAGGTCGAGCTCGGCGATCGCGTGCCGGTTCTCGATGCGCTGCTCGGGGTGGGGGTCGAAGGCGAAGGCGACGCGCCGGCCGTCGGGCGAGGCGTCGAAGGTATTGGCGCCGGGCTCGCTGCGCTGCAGGCTGTAGGGCGTGCCCTCGAAGAGGTTGCGCACGCGCGCGGGCCGGCCGTCGAGGCCGGGTTCCAGCAGGTGCAGCATCGGCTCGCGGCCCATCGGCAGGTTGTGGTCCCAGTGGCGGTACTGCGTTTCGCTGGTGGCGTAGCCGCTTTCCTTGCGCTTCCTGAACTCGGCCATCGCCTTGGCCTGCGCCTTCTCGCCCTTCAGGCCCGGCCACACCCAGGAGACAAACAGCAGCCGCCGGCCGTCGGGCAGCCAGCGCAAGGCCTCGATGCCGGTGGCGACGGTGGCCGCGCGCTGCGCCTCGCCGCCGTCGGGCGCGATCAGGTAGAGCTGCGGCTCCTCGTCCTTGGCGCCCTCCTGCTCTCGCCTGGCGACGAAGGCGATGCGGTCACCGCGCGGGCTCCACTGCGGCTGGCCGTCCTTCTGGCCGCATTGCGTCAGCGCGCGCGGCGCGCCGCCCAGCGTCGACAGCAGCCACAGCGTGCTGCTGGCGCTGTTGTCGTCCATCGAGAAGCGCGTGACGGCCGCCACCGCCTGCGCGCCGTCGGGCGACAGGCTGGGCGTGCCCAGGCGCTCCAGGCGCCAGAGGGTGTCGACGTCGAGGAGCTTCTTCTTGGGCATGGCAGCGGGGCCGGCCGGGCCGGCGGACGGTCGAAAGGGGAGGGTTCAGCGCGGCTTGGCGAGCTGCCAGTCCAGATGCGCCTTCACCGTCGGCCACTCGGCCGCGGTGATGCTGTAGACGGCGGTGTCGCGCAGCGTGCCGTTGGGGCTGACCTGGTGCGCGCGCAGGATGCCGTCGAGCTGCGCGCCCAGCCGTTCGATGGCGCGCCGGCTCTGCGTATTGAGCCGGTGCGTGCGGAACTCGACCGCGATGCACTGCAAGTCGTCGAAGGCATGCGCCAGCAGCAGCCGCTTGCACTGCGTATTGAGCGGGCTGCGCTGCGCGGACGCCGCATACCAGGTGCTGCCGATCTCGACGCGGCGGTTGCTGCGGTCGATATTCATGTAGGTCGTCATGCCGACGATGCGGCCGGCGGCGTCGAAGACCGTCCAGGGCAGCATGCTGCCGGCAGCGTGCAGCGACAGCCGGCGGTCGATCTCGGCGCCCATGCCTTCGGGCGAAGGCACGGCGGTATACCAGAGCTGCCACAGCGCGCCGTCGCGCGTGGCCTCGCGCAGGCCCTCGGCATGGTCGTGCGAAAGCGGGACCAGCCGCGCGCAAGGTCCCTCCAGCGTGACGGGTGACGGCCAGGTCATCGGTTCAACGGTTGTGCCGCTGCATGAAGACCAGCTTCTCGAACAGCGTCACGTCCTGCTCGTTCTTCAGCAGCGCGCCCACCAGCGGCGGCACGGCGACCTTTCTCGTCCCGGCTCTGCAGCGCCTCGAGCGGGATGTCCTCGGCCACCAGCAGCTTGAGCCAGTCGAGCAGTTCGCTGGTGCTGGGCTTCTTCTTCAGCCCGGGCAGGTTGCGCACGTCGTAGAAGGTCTTCAGCGCGGCGCCCAGCAGTTCCTTCTTCAGCCCCGGGAAGTGCACGTCGACGATTCTCTGCATCGTCTCGGCGTCGGGAAACTTGATGTAGTGGAAGAAGCAGCGGCGCAGGAAGGCGTCGGGCAGCTCCTTCTCGTTGTTGGAGGTGATGAAGACCAGCGGCCGGTGCCGCGCCTTGACCAGCTCGCGCGTCTCGTAGACGTAGAACTCCATGCGGTCGAGTTCGCGCAGCAGGTCGTTCGGAAATTCGATGTCGGCCTTGTCGATCTCGTCGATCAGCAGCACCACCGGCTGCTCGGCGGTGAAGGCCTGCCACAGCACGCCCTGCACGATGTAGTTGCGGATGTCCTTCACGCGCTGGGCATCGCCACCGGCCACGCCGGCGAGCTGGCTGTCGCGCAGCCGGCTGACGGCGTCGTATTCGTACAGGCCCTGCTGCGCCTTGGTCGTGCTCTTGATGTGCCATTGCAGCAGCGGCATCTGCATCGCCGCGGCCACCTCCTCGGCCAGCATCGTCTTGCCGGTGCCGGGTTCGCCCTTGACGAGCAGCGGACGCTGGAGCGTCACCGCGGCATTCACCGCCAGCATCAGGTCCTGCGTGGCGACATACTGGTCGGAGCCCTGGAATTTCATCGTGTCGGGTCTGCGGTGCTGGGGTTCAACCCAGTATAAGCGGCGGTCCGTCGGCTGCTCGGGGGCCGCAGGCGGCCCCTATAATCCTGCGCTGAATCAATGCGGTTCAAGCCACCGTGCGCTATGCGCCTGCCAGGCGACCGGCCCCATCACCACCCTTCATCCGCCGCCGTCATGTTCAAACCGTTCCCCTTCCTGCTGGCGCTGGCCGGCGCCGCTTCGATGGCCCCGCTGGCCCAGGCCCAGGACGCGGCCGCGGGTCAGCGCAAGGTGGCGATGTGCATCGGTTGCCACGGCATCCCGGGCTACCAGGCCAGCTTCCCCGAGGTCCACAAGGTGCCGATGATCTCGGGCCAGAACGCGAAATTTCTCGAGGCGTCGCTGCAGGCGTACAAGAAGGGCGAGCGCAAGCACCCGACGATGAAGGCCATCGCCGCATCGCTGAGCGACCAGGACATGGCCGACCTGGCCGCCTACTACGAAAAGCACGGGCAGAGCTCGGTGAAGACCGTGGCCGCGGCGCCGGCGCCGTCGGCCGAGGTGGCCGCGCTGCTGACCAAGGGCAATTGCGCGTCCTGTCACGGGGCCGATTTCAACAAGCCCATCGACGCCAGCTACCCCAAGATCGCCGGCCAGCATGCCGACTACCTCTTCGTGGCGCTCAAGTCGTACCAGATCGAGAGCAACCCGCGCGTCGGCCGCGGCAACGCCATCATGGCCGGGCAGGTCAAGCAGTTCAAGCAGTCGGAGTTGAAGGCCATCGCCAAGTACATCGGCTCGCTGCCGGGCGAATTGCGCAGCGTGCCGCAATCCAAATTCCGCTGATCCGGCGGCTCACGCCGGCGCTCGAAGCCGCTGCCTCAGCAGCGGCTTCGTCATTTCGGGGCCTGCCATCGCTCAAGCCGGTCGGCCCGCGGCCGATATGCCGGCAGTCCGGCGACGCCGTCGCCGTCTGCAGTCGCCTCATGCTCAAGAAGATCAGCGTCGACGAAGTCCGCGTGGGCATGCACCTGCATGCCCTGGAAGGGGCGTGGATCGACCACCCGTTCTGGAAGTCGCGCTTCGTCATCCACGATGCGGCCGACCTGCGCAAGCTGCTCGACAGCAAGGTGCGCGAGGTCTGGATCGACCCCGGCAAGGGCCTGGATGTGGTGGCGAGCGCGGCGGCACCGGCGCCGCCCGTGACGCCGCCTGCGGCGCCGCCGCCGGCGCTTGCACCGGCGGCACCGCCTTCACCCACGCATTCGGTGGCCGATGAACTGCACCGGGCCGCTGCCATCTGCAACCGCGGCAAGCAGGCGGTGATGTCGATGTTCCGCGAGGCCCGGCTGGGCAAGGCGATCGACGCCGAGGGCTGCCTGCCGCTGGTGGAGGAGATCAGCTCTTCGGTGCTGCGCAACCCGGGCGCGCTGGTCAGCCTGGCGCGCCTGAAATCGCAGGATGAATATACCTACATGCACTCGGTCGCCGTGTGCGCGCTGATGGTGGCGCTGGCGCGCGAGGCCGGGCTCGACGCCGACGCCTGCCGCGCGGCCGGCCAGGCCGGCCTGCTGCACGACCTGGGCAAGGCGCTGATGCCGCTGGAGGTGCTGAACAAGCCGGGCAAGCTGACCGACGCCGAGTTCGACCTCATGCGCTCGCACCCCGAACGCGGCCACACGCTGCTGGTCGAGGGCCGCGGCGCAGGCGCCGAGGTGCTCGACGTCTGCCTGCACCACCACGAGCGCGTCGACGGCAGCGGCTACCCGCACCGGCTCGCGGGCGCGGCCCTCTCCACCGTCGCGAAGATGGGCGCCATCTGCGATGTCTACGACGCCATCACCTCCAACCGCCCCTACAAGGACGGCTGGGATCCGGCCGATTCGATCGCCCGCATGGCCTCGTGGCAGGGCCACTTCGATCCAGCGCTGTTCAAGCTCTTCGTCAAGAGCCTGGGCATCTACCCCGTGGGCTCGCTGGTCAGGCTGCAGTCGGGCCGGCTGGCGGTGGTGGTGGAGCAAAACCCGGGGGCGCTGACGCTGCCGGTGGTGAAGGTCTTCTTCTCCACCAAGAGCAACATGCCCATCAGCGTGCTGCGGCTGGAACTGGCGCACAGCAACGACCGCATCGCCGGCCGCGAGTCGCCCGCGCAATGGGGCTTCAAGCACCTCGAGAGCCTGTGGGCCGACACCCACGCGCCACGGCCCGGCTGAACGGGCGCGGCCGCGGTCAGCGCGTGGCGCGCCGGCGCACCGCTTCCAGATAGGCCAGCCCGTCGGGCGGCCGCCCGCTGCGCTGGCTGGCCCAGATCATCTCGCCCAGGCATTCCATCACCTCGTGGTGCGCGGCATGCAGCGAGGCGCGGCGGGCGGCCAGCAGCTGCACCGCCTGGCGGATGCCCTGCGGCTGGTCGATGCTGCACTGCTCGGCGATCGTCAGGTGCATCGACAGGTGCAGGAAGGGGTTGCTGCGGCCGTCCTCCACCGCATAGACGGCGGCCAGCGCGGCGGCTTCGTCGGCCAGGTCGGCGTGGTATTCGGGGTGCTCGTCGATCCAGTCGGCGGCCAGCGCATCCATCGGGGTCAGCGGCGCGCCCGCCTGGCGGCCGCGGTAGGCGGCGCAGAAGAATCGCCGCACGTCGTTCTGGGACGGTTGGAACATCCCACAATTGTCGGCTCTTCCACCCCGACCCCGGCTCCCCGATGAACGTCAGCACCGAACAGCTCTTCACCGCCGCGCGCACCCAGAACGGCTACCTCGACCGCCCGCTCGCCGACGACACGCTGCGCCAGCTCTACGAGCTGGTGAAGTGGGGCCCCACGGCGGCCAACAGCAGCCCCGCGCGGCTGGCCTTCGTGCGCAGCGCCGAGGCCAAGGCCACGCTGCTCGGCTGCATGAACGCGGGCAACGTGGCCAAGGTGCAGCAGGCACCCGTGACCGTGATCGTCGGCATGGACCTGGAATTCCACCACCGGCTGCCGCAGCTGTTTCCGCATGTCGACGCACGCGCCTGGTTCGAGGGCAAGCCCGCCGTCATCGAGTCCAGCGCCTTGCGCAATTCCAGCCTGCAGGGCGGCTACCTGATCCTGGCCGCACGCGCGCTCGGCCTCGACTGCGGGCCGATGAGCGGCTTCGACGCCGCCCGCGTCGACGCCGCCTTCTGGGCCGGCACCGCGGTGAAGACCAACTTCGTCTGCACGCTCGGCCATGGCGACCCGGCCAAGGTGATGCCGCGGTTGCCGCGCCTGGCCTTCGAGGACGCCTGCCGGCTGCTGTGACGGCGCACGCTTGATCACCGACGCCGCCTTCTACGCCGTCGCCATCCCGGCGGTGCTGCTGATCGGCATCTCCAAGAGCGGCTTCGGCGGCGGCTTCGGCGCGCTGGCGGTGCCGCTGATGGCGATGACCGTGCCGGTGCCGCAGGCCGCCGCCATCCTGCTGCCGGTGCTGATGGTGGCCGACCTGCTGGGCCTGCGTGCGCTGGTGCGCGAGCGCGACCGCGCACTGGTGCGCCTGCTGCTGCCGGCCGGGCTGGCCGGCATCGTGATCGGCACGCTGGGCTTCGGCCTGCTGCCGTCGTCGGCCGTGGCCGGCATCGTCGGCGTCATCACGCTCGCCTTCCTGGCGCTGCGCACGCTGTTCCCGCCCCGCGCCGACGCGCCGCCGCCGCCGCGCTGGCTGGGGCGCGCGCTGGCGGTGCTGTCGGGCTTCACCAGCTTCGTCGCCCACGCCGGCAGCCCGCCGCTGGCCTTCTTCATGCTGCCGCTGCGGCTGCCGCCGGTGGTCTTCGCGGCCACGCTGTCGGTCTTCTTCGCCGCCATCAACCTGGCCAAGTGGGTGCCCTACACCTGGCTGGGCCTGATCGACGCGCGCAACATGCTGACCTCGGCGCTGCTGCTGCCCGTCGCGCCGCTGGGCGTGTGGCTGGGGCTGCGCTTCGTGCGCCGCGTGCCGCAGCGGGTGTTCTACCGCCTGTTCAACCTCGGCCTGCTGCTCACCGGCTGCAAGCTGGTCTGGGACAGCCTGAAGTGAGGGTGCCTCAGCCCGTCCCCGCGGGACGGGGACGGCCCTTTGCCAGGCGTGCGGGTCCACGCAGGTGGACCCGCATGTCCCGGCTCAGCTCGGCGCGTAGGCCAGGCGCACGTAGATCGGCGCGAAGGCCTCGGCCTGCGTGATCTCGACCAGGCTTTCGCGCGAGAGCTCGAGCAGCGCGACGAAGGTCACCACCAGCACCGGCGTGCCGCGGCGGGTGTCGAACAGGTCCTGGAATTCGAGGAAGCGACGGCCCTGCAGGCGGCGCAGCACGATGCTCATGTGCTCGCGCACCGACAGCTGTTCGCGGCTGATGGTGTGGTGCTGGTTGAGCCTGGCGCGCTGCAGGATCTCGGTCCAGGCCTGGCGCAGGTCGTCGGGGTCGACGTCGGGCAGGCGCGGCACCCCGCTCTGCTCGATGTGCACCTGCGCGCGCAGGAAGTCGCGGCCGAGCATCGGCAGCGCATCCAGCCGCGCGGCGGCGAGCTTGATGCGTTCGTATTCGACCAGCCGGCGCACGAGGTCGGCACGCGGGTCCTCGGGTTCGATGCCGTCGGCGCTCTTCTTCGGCGGCAGCAGCATGCGCGACTTGATCTCGATGAGCATGGCCGCCATCAGCAGGTATTCGCTGGCCAGTTCGAGGTTGTGGCGGCGGATCTGCTCGACATAGTCCAGGTACTGGCGCGTCACGTCGGCCAGCGGGATGTCGAGGATGTTGAAATTCTGCCGGCGGATCAGGTACAGCAGCAGGTCCAGCGGGCCTTCGAAGGCCTCGAGAAAGACCTCGAGCGCATCCGGCGGGATATACAGGTCGTGCGGCAGCCGGAACAGCGGCTCGCCGTACAGGCGGGCGACGGCGACCTGGTCCACCACCTCGGGGGCGACGGTGGTGTCGGCGCTGGCGTCGGGCAGGGCGACGGCGTCGCTCACCGGCAATCAGCGCCGGGTCTGGTAGACGTAGGGCTGCTGCGGCACGCGCGCGCTGCGCCACTCGGACTGCGCCTGGCGGTCGATGGCCCGGTCCCACAGCAGCGCTCGGCCGGCGCGCTGTTCGGCCTCGAGCGTGGGCTTCTTCGCCTTCAGTTCGTCGAGAAACTGCGTGACGTCGGATCGGTACGGCTTCCAGAAGAGCGGCATGGCGGGCACGGTTGACAATGAACCTTTCCATTTTACCCGGGGGGATGCGATGAGCTTGTGGCACCGTGTGGTGGTGGCGCTGGGCGCCCTGGCGGCGCTGGCCGGTTGCGACCCGGCGCGCGTGGCCCGGCTCGAGGAGGGCGTGTCGACCGAGTCGCAGGTGCGGCGGGAATTCGGCGAGCCCGCCACCGTGACCCTGCTGCCCGACGGCGGCAAGGTGCTCGAATACCCGCGGCAGCCGCAAGGCTGGACGAACTACCGCATCGCCATCGGCCCCGACGGCGTGATGAGCTCGCTGCGCCAGCTGCTGCACGCCGACAATTTCGCGCGCGTGCAGCCGGGCCTGGCCGAGGCCGAGGTGCGCGAGCTGCTGGGCCGGCCGGCGCGCATCACGCCCTGGGAGCGCCAGGGCGAGGTCGAATGGGTGTGGCGCTTCCGCCCCGACCCCAACCGGTCGCAGCTCTTCAGCGTCTTTTTCGACCGCGGCGGCCGCGTGCTGCGCAGCACCGTCACCGACGACCCCGCCGCGCAGGTGCAGGCCGGCTCGCAGTGAAGTCACCTGCGGGTTAATCCTCCCCGGGGGTTGCACCGGGGGGGCGTGCTTTGTCAGAAAGCTGTCAGCCGGAATTCTGACCCTCGGGGCCTGCTGTAAGCCCTTGTCAGATGCTGCTGCTCGTTTCCTCGATCAAGCTGGTCGCCGAGATCGCCTTGCTGGCGCTGGCGGGCCAAGGGCTGCTCGGCCTGCTGGCCGGTGCCCGGCGCGATTCGAACTTCTTCTACCGCCTGCTGCAGGTGATGACGAAGCCCTTCGTGCGCGGTGCGCGCTGGCTGACGCCGCGCATCGTGCTCGACCGCCATGTGCCGCTGGTGGCCTTCCTGCTGCTCGGCTTCGTGTGGGTGTTCAGCACGCTGGCCAAGGTGCGGATCTGTCTGGAAATCGGAGTGCAGGCATGTCGATGAATCCCCGCGGCTGGGGCTACCCCGTCCTCAAATATGCCGTCATGGGCTGGCTGCTGATCGCCCAGGACCGGCGTGCGCTGGAGCTGCTCGACCGCATGCTGTCGCGCTGGCCCGACGATGCCTATGCGCTGGCCAGCCGTGCGCACCTGCGCGCCCAGCGCGGCGACCGCCCCGGTGCCGTCGCCGACGCCCAGGCGCTGGTGGCCGCGCACCCGGCACGCAGCGCCGCCGACTGGTTCAACCTCGCCTTCCTGCTCGAGGCCGATGGCCGGCTGCAGGACGCCGAACCCGCCTTCCGCCGCGCCGTCGAGATCGACGACAAGCTCGACCGCGCCTGGTACGGCCTGGGCCTGGTGCTGATCCGCCTGGGCCGCTACGACGAGGCGGTGAAGGCGCTGGAGCGCAACACCCGGCTGCAGCCCATGAGCCCCTACGGCTGGTACCAGCTGGCCCGCGTGCACATGGACCGCCATGCGCCCGACGAGGCGCTCAAGGTCATCCGCCACCTCAAGGGCTTCGAGCCCAAGGTGGCGGCGCAACTGGAACGCGAGACCGGGCTCGCAGCCTGAAGGATCGAGGCCATGCAAGGATGCCGGGCACGCGCATGCGGGCCCGCCACGGTGGGGAAGAGAGCCATCCGCGAGGTGGCCGTTCGAAAGCCGGAGCCGCCGCGTGCGGTCCCGGCAGACAGGGTGTTTTCAACGGTTGGAGGTGAGACATGCAGTTGACCGAGAGGCATCACCAGTACTGGCAGAAGAACCTGCGCATCACGGGTTTTCTGCTGGGCATCTGGTTCGTGGTGACCTTCGTTCTCGGGTTCTTTGCCCGCGATCTGAATTTCACGTTCTTCGGCTGGCCGTTCAGCTTCTGGGTCGCTGCCCAGGGTGCGCTGATCGTCTACGTCGTGATCATCTGGTTCTATGCCCGGTATATGAACCGGCTGGACCAGGAATTCGGCGTTGCCGAGGAGGAATGACATGGCTGGCATGTTCGAAACCGCTGGCGGCAAGACGGGTGCCGCCGAGAACCGCGCCTTCAAGCAGCAGCTGAACAAGGTCTACGGCTGGTATACCGGGGGCTTCGTCGCCTTCGTGGTCGTGCTGGCCGTGCTCGAGCAGATGGGGCTGCCGCGCAACTGGATCGGCTTCATCTTCCTGCTGGCCACCGTGGCGCTGTATGCCGGCATCGGCATCATGAGCCGCACGACGGACGCGGCCGAGTACTACGTGGCCGGCCGGCGCGTGCCCGCGATCTACAACGGCATGGCCACCGGCGCCGACTGGATGTCGGCGGCATCGTTCATCGGCATGGCCGGTACGCTGTACCTGACCGGCTTCGGCGGCCTGGCGTTCATCCTCGGGTGGACCGGCGGCTACTGCCTGGTGGCGCTGTTCCTCGCGCCTTACCTGCGCAAGTTCGGGCAGTTCACGATCCCCGACTTCCTGGGTGCGCGCTATGAGGGCAACCTGCCGCGCTTTCTCGGGGTGGTGGCCGCGATCCTGTGCTCCTTCACCTACGTGGTGGCGCAGATCTACGGCGTGGGCGTGATCACGGCGCGGCTGTCGGGCCTGGCCTTCGAGATCGGCATCTTCGTCGGCCTGGGTGGCATCCTGGTGTGTTCGTTCCTCGGCGGCATGCGCGCCGTCACCTGGACCCAGGTGGCCCAGTACATCATCCTGATCATTGCCTACATGATCCCGGTGGTGTGGCTGAGCGTGAAGCAGACCGGCGTGCCGATCCCGCAGGCCGTCTACGGCTTCCAGCTGCAGAAGGTGACCGATTCGGAAAAGCGCCTGCGTGACGACGCCAAGGAGAAGGAGGTCGTGGCGATCTTCAAGGCGCGCGCCGACGAGTTCGGTGCCAAGCTGAAGGACGTGCCGGCCGCGCTGGCGGCCGACAAGGCCGCGGCCGAGAAGAAGGTCGCCGACCTGAAGGCCGCCAACGGCCCGGTGGCCGAGATCCAGGCCGCCGAGAAGGCGCTGGCCGCGGTGCCGGCCAACGAAGCCGACGCCAAGAAGGCATGGACGGCCGCGCAGGCCGCCAATGCGGCCCGCGCCAAGCCGCTGGGCGGCATGCCCGGCCATGCCCAGGTGTTCGCGGGTGACCCGAACGGGGATGCCGCGGCGCAGAAGGCCTTCGACGTGTCGCGCCGCAACTTCCTGGCGCTGGTGTTCTGCCTGATGGTGGGGACGGCCGCGTTGCCGCACATCCTGATGCGCTACTACACCACGCCGTCGGTGAAGCAGGCGCGCGAGTCGGTGTTCTGGAGCCTGTTCTTCATCTTCCTGCTGTACTTCACCGCGCCGGCCCTGGCGGTGCTGGTCAAGTACGAGGTGTTCAACGTGCTCGTGGGCACGCCGTTCGACAAGCTGCCGGGCTGGATCTCCAACTGGACGCGGGTCGACCCGTCGCTGCTGTCGGTGGTGGACATCAACAAGGACGGCATCTTCCAGCTCGGCGAGATGAAGATCGGCGGCGACATCATCGTGCTGGCCACGCCGGAAATCGGTGGCCTGCCCTATGTGGTGTCGGGCATGGTGGCCGCGGGCGGTCTGGCGGCGGCGCTGTCCACCGCCGACGGCCTGCTGCTGACGATCGCCAACGCGCTGTCGCACGACCTGTACTACAAGATGATCGACCCCAACGCGCCGACCTCGCGCCGCGTGGCGATCTCCAAGGCCCTGCTGCTGGTCGTGGCCCTGGCCGCAGCCTACGTGGCGGCGCAGAAACCGGCGGACATCCTGTTCCTGGTCTCGGCGGCGTTCTCGTTCGCGGCGGCAGCGTTCTTCCCGGCGCTGGTGCTCGGCGTGTTCTGGAAGCGCGCCAACAAGTGGGGCGCTTCGCTGGGCATGATCGCGGGCCTGGGCACGACCTTCTACTACATGGTCACCACCCAGCCCTGGCTGCGCGGCGTCTTCGGCGTGACCAGGCCGGTGGAACTGTGGTGGGACATCCAGCCCATCTCGGCCGGCCTGTTCGGCGTGCCGATCGGCTTTGCGGTGATCATCATCGTCAGCCTGCTGACGCCGTCGCCGAAGAAGGAGACGCAGGAACTGGTCGAGCATGTGCGCTACCCCGACCTGAACCTGGGTAAAGCGTAAGAGCGTTTGCGCTGACGCAAACCGCCAGGGGCCGCGCACCGCGCGGCCCTTTTTCATGGCGCCGACTTTGTCTAGCATGGCCCGATGAAAACCGGCACGCCGACCCCGAGCCCGGGCACCCCGTTCGACGCCGAGCTGGCTGCCCACGCACCCTTCGCGCAGATGAGCGCGGCCCACCGGCGGCGCTTCCTGGAGGCCGCCGAGGAGCTGCGCTTCGCGCCCGACGAGCTGGTGCTCGATCCCGCGACCGGCGCCGTGACGCACCTGTACTACGTGCGGCAGGGCGGTGTCTGCGGCGAGCAGCGCCTGGGTGCGGCGGGCCCCTTCGCGATCGAGCCCGGCGAGCTGTTTCCGGTCAGCGCGGCGCTCGGCGGACGCGCGGTCACGGTGTCGTACAAGGCGCGCGGCGATACCGTCTGCCTGCGCGTGCCGGCCGCGGTGGCGCGCACGCTGGCCGCCGACAGCGCCCCCTTCGCCGATTTTGTCAACCGCCGCATGCTGCAGCTGCTGGAGCTGAGCCAGCGTGCGCTGCACGAGCGCTTTGCCAGCTCGGCGGTGGCCGAGCAGTCGCTCGAGGCGCCGCTGGCGCGCTTCGTCCACGGCTCGCCGCAGGCGGGCCTGGCCCGCCGGGCGCCGCTGGCGGTGCCGCCGGGCACGCCGCTGGCGCAGGCCCTGCAGGCCATGCATGCGCAGCGCGTCGGCTCGGTGCTGGTCACCGACGAGGCCGGCGCCGCCCTGGGCATCCTGACGCGGCACGACATGCTCGACCGCGTGGTGCTGCCGCGGCGCGAGCTGTCGGTGCCGATCGCCGAGGTGATGAGCGCGCCCGTGCACACGCTCGACGTCGAGCAGCGCGCGCACGACGCCGCGCTGCTGATGTCGCGCGAGGGCGTGCGCCACGTGCCGATCACCGAGCGCGGCCGCGTGGTGGGCATCGTCTCCGAGCGCGACCTGTTTGCGCTGCAGCGGCTGTCGCTGCGCCAGCTCGGCGGCGCCATCGACGGTGCGACCGACCTTGCCACGCTGCAGGAGGCCGCCGCCGACATCCGCCGCTTTGCCACCCAGCTGCTGGCGCAGGGTGTGCAGGCGCGCGCGCTGACCGAGCTCATCAGCCACCTCAACGACCGCCTGGCGGCGCGCTGCTACACATTGCTGGCCACGCAGCGCGGGCTGGACCCGATGCAGGGCTGCTGGCTGGCCTTCGGCTCCGAGGGCCGCGGCGAGCAGACGATTGCCACCGACCAGGACAACGGCCTCATCCACCCCGGCGACCCGGCGGCCTGGATGGCGCTGGGCGCGGCCGTCAACGACGCGCTCGACGCCTGCGGCTACCCGCTGTGCCAGGGCGGCGTGATGGCCGGCCGGCCCGAATGCTGCCTGACGGTGCAGGGCTGGCACGAGCGTTTCGCGCACTGGATCGAACATGGCGCGCCGCAGGACCTGCTCAACGCCAGCATCTTCTTCGACCTGCGCCCGGTGGCCGGCAACCGCGCCCTGGCCGAGCCGCTGCAGCGCTTCGTCACCGAGCGCGCCGCGGCCACGCCGCGCTTCCTCAAGCAGATGGCGGTCAATGCGCTCGAGCACCGGCCGCCGCTGGCCTGGCATGGCGGCATCGCCGGCGACGCCATCGACCTCAAGCTGCAGGGCACGGCGATCTTCGTCGAGGCCGCGCGGCTGCTGGCGCTGGCCGCCGGCGTCGATGCCACGGGCACGCGCCAGCGGCTGCATGGCATCGCGGCGCCGCTGGCCATCCCCGCGGCCGAGATCTCGGCCTGGATCTCGGGTTTCGAATACCTGCAGCTGATGCGCCTGGGCGTGCAGGCCGGCGGCGCCGCGCCGGCGCAGGCCAACCGCATCGAGCTGGCCTCGCTCAACGAGATCGACCGCCGCGTGCTGCGCGAGACGCTGCGCGTCGCGCGCCGGCTGCAGCAGCGGCTGGAGCTGGACTACCTGCGCTGAGCCGCCGGCCGGCTCGAGGGCGGCGCACGCGGCATGCGCTTCGTCGCTACCATGCGCCGCAGGAGCGGCACGGCATGGCGATCCCCACCTCGATCCGGCAGCGCGGGTTTACCAGGTGGTACGAGCACGAACTGCTGCTCGGCCACGCCCACCTGGTGCTGCTGGTGCTGGCGGCGCTGGCCGCTCTGGGTGCGCTCGAGGCCTTCGGGCAGGCCGGCAGCGAACGGCTGCTGATGGTGCTCAGCCTGCTGGTGTCCACCGGCATCGGCGTGCTGGCGCTGCGGCGCTACCTGTTCCACCTGATGCGCGCCGAGCTGATCGCCAACCAGGCCAGCTGCCCGGCGTGCGAGGTCTATGGCCGCTGGCAGGTCGAATCCACCGAGCCCGGCGACGCCGCCAGCGGCCGCCCCGAGGCCATGCAGGTGTGCTGCCGCCGCTGCCGGCACCGCTGGCGCATCGAGTGGTAGCGCTCAGGCGGACGGCGGCTGATCGTCGAAGGCCGCCGCCACCGTCGGCACGATCTGGTCGGCGCCCAGACGCTGCTCGAAGCCCGAGCGGCGGATCAGCGACAGCGGCTGCTCGTTGACGTTGGCCAGCACCAGCGCCTGGCCCTGCCGCTGCAGCGTGCGGTGCAGCTGCTCCAGCGCGTCCAGGCCCGAGGTGTCCATCGAGATCAGCCGGTGCATGTCCAGCACCACGGCGCGCGTGCCGGCCTCCAGCTGCGCCGGCAGCTGCTCGATCTTGCCGACGGCACCGAAGAACAGCGAACCGAAGAGCTCGAAGACCTGCACACCCTCGGGCAGCCCGCCGCGCGGCAGCGCCTGCACGCGGAACAGCGTGCCCATGCGGTAGATGAAGAAGGCGCAGGCCAGCACCAGGCCGACCTCCACCGCCACCGTGAGGTCGAAGATCACCGTCAGCCCGAAGGTGCCGACGAGGATGGTGCGGTAGGGGATGCTGAAGTGCTTCAGGCGCGCGAATTCGCGCCACTCGCCCATGTTCCAGGCCACGAAGGTCAGGATGCCGGCCAGCGCCGCCAGCGGTACGTTCATCGCCAGCGGCGCTGCCAGCAGCACCACCCCCAGGATGGTCAGCGCATGCACGATGCCGGCGATCGGGCTGCGGGCGCCGGCGCGCACGTTGGTTACCGTGCGCGCGATGGTGCCGGTGGCCGGGATGCCGCCGAACAGCGGGCTCACCAGGTTGGCCACGCCCTGCGCCATCAGCTCCTGGTTGGGGTCGTGGCGCTTGAATTCGGTCATGTTGTCGGCCACGCGCGCGCACAGCAGCGACTCGATCGCCCCCAGCAGCGCGATCGTCACCGTGGGGATCACCAGCTGCTTGGCGGTGGCCCAGCTGAAGTCGGGCAGGGCGAGTGCCGGCAGCGCCTGCGGGATGCCGCCGAAGCGCGTGCCGATGGTCTCCACCGGCAGGTGCAGCAGCGTCACCGCCAGCGTGGCCCCCACCAGCGCGACGATGGTGCCCGGCACATGCGCGGCCAGCCGGCGCGTCTTCGGGCCCAGGCCGACGGCGCCCACCGGCATCGCATAGCTCTTGGGCCACAGCACGACGAGCGCCAGGCTGCCCGCGGCCAGCGCCACCGCCCAGGGGTTGACGGTGTGCGCGTGCTGCGCCAGCACGGCCAGCAGCGCGAAGAAGTCGCCCGGCAGCTTGGGCGTGGTGAGGCCGAAGAAGTCCTTCACCTGCGACAGCCCGATCAGCACCGCGATGCCGTTGGTGAAGCCGATGACGATGGTCACCGGCACATAGCGCACCAGCGCGCCCAGCTTGAACAGCCCCATCAGGAACAGCAGCACGCCGGCCATCGCGGTGCTGATCAGCAGGTTGGCCAGGCCGTAGCGTTCGACGATGCCGTAGACGATGACGATGAAGGCACCGGCAGGCCCGCCGATCTGCACGTGCGAGCCGCCCAGGGCCGAGATCAGCAGCCCGGCGATGATGGCCGTGAACAGGCCCTGCTCGGGCTTGACGCCGCTGGCGATGGCAAAGGCCATCGCCAGCGGCAAGGCGACGACGCCGACGGTGATGCCGGCGCCGACATCGGCCAGCAGGGCCGGCCGGTCATAGCCCTTCAGGGTGTCGAGCAGCCGGGGGCGAAAGGGGTGGAAGCGGGTGGGCAGCATGCAGTCTCCGGGGCGGGGAACGGGCGGGCAGGGCCGCCGGCCGGAGGGCCACCGTGGTGCACACGCGCGATGAAGCGGCGCCGCCTCGAGGGCAGGCACACCCGGGGATCGGCGTTCACCGTTGCATGCATGGCTTGCATCATGCCACCGCCGCCGCTGCGGCCGTGCCTTCGGGCGCAGGGCGCCCGCGCGTTCAGGCCGGCGGCCGGTTCCAGGGCAGCAGCTCGGACGTCATCAGCAGGTGGCCGCCGGCGGCCGTGGCGGCCAGCAGCGTCAGGCCGGCACCCAGCCAGATCCAGCGGCGATGGCGGCGCAGCTGCACCGCCAGCCGGGCCCCGAGGCGGGGCTGCAGCCGCTCGGGCAGGCCCTGGCCGGCCAGCGCCTCACGCACGGCGGCCACGCTCTGCGGCCGGTCCTGCGGCCGCGGCGACAGCATCCATTCGACCAGCGCCAGAAAGTCCAGCGAGTGGCGCAGTACCGCTGCCGGGCCCCACGCCAGCGCGGCGGCAGCCTCCCGCTCGAGCGACGGCGCCGGCGGCTTGCCGGTGATCATGTAGTGCAGCGTGGCGCCCAGGGCATAGAGATCGGTCCAGGGCCCGCGCGCGTGGCCGCCGCCGCTGCCGTACATCTCGACCGCGGCGTAGCCGTCGCGCGCGCCGGCGGGGCCGGTGACACCCCGTGCGGCGGCCAGCCGGCGCGGCGCGCCCAGGTCCATCAGCAGCGGGCGGCCGGTGGGGCCGATGACGATCGACTGCGGCGCGATGTCGCGGTGCTGCAGGCCGGCGCGGTGCAGCACGTCGAGCGCGCCCAGCAGGCTGTCGAGCATGGCGCGCAGCGTGGCCTCGCGCGGCGACTTCCAGCGTGCCAGCAGCGTGTCGTGCAGGTTGCGCCCGGCGACCAGGTTCATCGCCATGTAGGCGGTGCCGTTTTCCTCCCACGCGCCGTAGACATGCACCAGCGACGGGTGGCGCAGCTGCGACAGCAGCTTGCCCTCGTCGACGAACAGGCGCAGTCCGAGCGCGAAGGCTTCGGCGTCATCGGGCGAGCGCGGCGCGACCGCATGCTCGCCGTCGCGCACGGCCAGCATCGCGGGCAGGTATTCCTTGATGGCGTATTCGGCCTCGGTCTCGGGGTCCCAGACGCGGTAGACCAGCCCGTAGGTGCCGCGGCCGATGAGCGCGCGCACGTCGAAGGCACCCAGCCGGGCACCGACGGGCAAGGGCACCGGCGGTTGCGGCCTGCGCGGGGGGCGATCGGCATGCATGGGGCCGCAAGGCTACCAAGCCCGGGGTGGCTTGGGTGGCGCGGCGCCCCCGCAATCACGGGGCCGCGCGTGCGATCCGACGCTTTGCCGGCCGCTTTGCCGGCCGCTTCGTCAGCGCACGCGCAGACCCGGCGTCGCGCCCGGCCACGGCTCCAGCACATGGATGCCGGGCTGCGCCTTCTCGTCGGCGTGGCTGGCGGCCAGCACCATGCCCTCGCTGACGCCGAATTTCATCTTGCGCGGCGCCAGGTTGGCCACCAGCACCGTCAGCTTGCCGGCCAGCTGCTCGGGCTGGTAGGCGCTGGCGATGCCGCTGAAGACATTGCGCAGGCGCCCTTCACCGGCATCGAGCGTCAGCCGCAGCAGCTTGCTGCTGCCTTCCACGCGCTCGGCGGCGACGATCCGGGCGATGCGCAGGTCGACCTTGGCAAAGTCGTCGATGCCGATCTCGGGCGCCAGTGCCTCGCCGCCCGGCGCCGGCGCTGCCGGGGCCTGCCCGGCGTCAGGCGGCTCGAACAGCGCCTCCATCTGCTTGGGGTCCACGCGCTGCATCAGGTGCTGGTAGGTGCCGATGGTGTGTGCGCCCATCGCGCGCGCCGCGTCGGCCCACTTCAGCGGCTCGATCCTCAGGAAGGCCTCGACCTGAGCGGCGAGTGCCGGCAGCACCGGCTTGAGGTAGAGCGTGAGCAGCCGGAAGGCCTCGATGCAGGTGGTGCAGACGTCGTGCAGCAAGGCGTCCTGCCCGGGCTGCCTGGCGATCTCCCAGGGTTTGTGCGCGTCGACGTACTCGTTCACCCTGTCGGCCAGCGCCATCACCTCGCGCAGCGCCTTGCCGAATTCGCGCTCCTCGTAGAGCCCGGCGATGGTGTCGGCATGCGCGCGCAGCGCATCCAGCACGATGCGGCCCTCGACGCCGATGTCGGCGCTGAGCTTGCCGCCGAAGCGCTTGGCGATGAAGCCCGCGGCACGGCTGGCGATGTTGATGTATTTGCCCACCAGGTCGGCGTTGACGCGGGCGACGAAATCGTCGGGGTTGAAGTCCAGGTCCTCGACACGCGCATTGAGCTTGGCGGCGATGTAGTAGCGCAGCCATTCGGCATTCATGCCGAGCTCCAGGTAGCGCAGCGGGCTGATGCCGGTGCCGCGGCTCTTGCTCATCTTCTCGCCGCTGACCGTGAGGTGGCCGTGCACGTAGACGCGGTCGGGCGCCTTGCGGCCGCTGAAATGCAGCGTGGCCGGCCAGAACAGCGTGTGGAAGGTGACGATGTCCTTGCCGATGAAGTGGATCTGCTCCAGCTCCGGCTGCGCCAGGTAGGCGTCGTAGTCGACACCGAGCTTGGCGCACAGGTTCTTCAGGCTGGCCAGGTAGCCGATCGGCGCGTCGAGCCAGACGTAGAAATATTTGCCCGGCGCATCGGGGATCTGGATGCCGAAATAGGGCGCGTCGCGGCTGATGTCCCAGTCGCCCAGGCTGACGCGGCCGGCCTCGTCGCGCGTAAACCACTCGCGCACCTTGTTGGCCACCTCGGGCTGCAGACGGCCGTCCTGCGTCCAGTTCTCGAGGTATTCGACGCAGCGCGGGTCGCGAGAGCGGAAGAAGAAGTGCTCGCTGGTCCTGAGCACCGGCGTCGCGCCCGACAGCGCCGAATACGGGTTCTTCAGCTCGGTGGGCTGGTAGACGGCGCCGCAGACCTCGCAGTTGTCGCCGTACTGGTCACGGGCGCCGCAGCGCGGGCATTCGCCCTTGATGAAGCGGTCGGGCAGGAACATGCCCTTGTCGGGGTCGAAGAACTGCTCGATGGTGCGCGTCTCGATCAGCCCGTTGGCGCGCAGCCCGCGGTAGATGTCCTGCGCCAGCTCGTGGTTCTCGCTCGCGTCGGTGCTGTGCCAGTTGTCGAAGGCGATGTGGAAGCCGTCGAGGTAGCGCGCGCGGCCGGCGGCGATCTGCGCCACGAAGGCCTGCGGCGTCAGCCCGGCCTTCTCGGCCGCGATCATGATCGGCGCGCCATGGGCGTCGTCGGCGCAGACGAAGCGCACCTCGTGCCCGCGCATGCGCTGGAAGCGCACCCAGGTATCGGCCTGGATATATTCCATCATGTGCCCGATGTGGAAGGCGGCGTTGGCGTAGGGCAGGGCGGTGGTGACGAAGAGCTTGCGGGTCATGGCGGGGGCCGTCCGGGGCAGGGGCGGGATTCTAGGCCGCGGCTCCCGGCACCGAGCCCCGGCCCGCGGGTTTGTGCCCCCTGACCCTGGCGGCGTGCGGGCCGCGGGCATTGGATAGACTGGCCGGTATCGTCGCGGGCCAGCCGGCCTTGCTGCGTGCCCCTCTTGACAACCTTGCCCCCACCCATGTCCACCGTCACCGAAGCCGCGCTGACCGCCGCGCTCAAAGCCGTCATCGACCCCCACACCGGCCGCGACTTCGTGTCCGGCAAGCAGGTGAAGAACCTGCGCATCGAGGGCGGCGACGTCTCCTTCGACGTCGAGCTCGGCTACCCGTCGAAGAGCCAGCAGCCCGAATTCCGCAAGGCGCTGATTGCCGCCGTGCGCAGCGTGCCCGGCGTCGACAACGTCAGCGTCAACCTGACGACGAAGATCGTCTCGCATGCCGTGCAGCGCGGCGTGCAGTTGCTGCCCAAGGTGAAGAACGTCATCGCCGTCGCCTCGGGCAAGGGCGGCGTCGGCAAGAGCACGACCACCGTCAATCTGGCGCTGGCGCTGGCCGCCGAAGGTGCCAGCGTGGGCATCCTGGATGCCGACATCTACGGCCCCAGCCAGCCGATGATGATGGGCATCGAGGGCCGCCCCGAGAGCGCCGACGGCCAGACCATGGAGCCGCTGGAAAACCACGGCGTGCAGGTGATGTCGATCGGCTTCCTGGTCGAGCCCGACCAGGCGATGATCTGGCGCGGCCCGATGGCCACGCAGGCGCTGGACCAGCTGCTGCGCCAGACCAACTGGCGCGAGCTCGACTACCTGCTGGTCGACATGCCGCCGGGCACCGGCGACATCGCGCTCACGCTCAGCCAGCGCGTGCCGCTGACCGGTGCGGTGATCGTCACCACGCCGCAGGACATCGCGCTGCTCGACGCCAAGAAGGGCCTGAAGATGTTCGAGAAGGTGGGTGTGCCCATCCTCGGCATCGTCGAGAACATGGCCGTCTACTGCTGCCCCAACTGCGGCCATGTCGAGCATATCTTCGGCGCTGAGGGCGGCAAGAAGATGGCCGCCGAATATGGCGTCGACTACCTGGGGGCGCTGCCGCTGACGATGAAGATCCGCGAACAGGCCGACAGCGGCACGCCCACCGTGGCCGCCGAGCCCGACGGCGAGATCGCCGGCCTGTACAAGGCGGTGGCACGCCAGGTGGCGGTGAAGATCGCGCTCAAGGCCAAGGATTTTTCGTCGAAGTTCCCGACCATCACGGTCAGCAAGACGACCTGACCACCGTCAGCGCTGCGGCGGGCCGATGCCGAACAGGTCCCGCAGCGCCTGCCGGTACAGGTCGCGGCCGACGACGTCGGTGTCCTCGTGCACGGCGCCCTCGACGAGCACGAAGCGCTTGGGCGGCCGCGCCCGCTCGTACAGCGCACGGCCGAGCTGCGGCGACACCATGCTGTCGCCGCTGGCGTGCACCACCAGCACCGGCGAGCCGACCTCGGCAATGCGCGCGCCGGCATCGAAATGCTGCGTGATCAGCCACGCCACCGGCAGCCAGCCCCAGCGCGTGCTGCGCAGCACGTCCAGCGTCGATGTGAAGCCGCCTTCGACGATGAGGCCCGCCTCGTCGCCCACCTCCTGCGCCAGGCGCACGGCGATGGCGCCGCCGAGCGAGTGGCCGAAGACATAACGCCGTGCCTGCGGCTGCGTGCGCGCCAGCCAGTGCCAGGCCGCGCGCACGTCCTCGGCTGCCAGCGTCTCGGACGGCATGGCGTCGCTGCTGCGGCCGAAGCCGCGGTAGTCGATGCCCAGCACCGAGAAGCCCAGCGCGTGCAGCTGGCGCATGCGCGGTGCGCTGGCGCGCACGTCCCAGCGCACGCCGTGCAGGAACAGCAGCACCGGCGCCGCGGCATCGGGCTGCGGCAGCCACAGGCCGTGCAGGCGCACCGCCTGGCCGCGCTGCTCCGGGTGGTCCGAGACATAGTCGATCCACCGGTCCTGCATGCCTTGTGCGGCCTCGAGTCCCGGGCCCCAGGCCTGGTCGGTGGGCTGGAAGATCCAGCGCCGCTGCTCGAAGTCGACCACCGCGCAGCCCGCCAGCAGCGCGCACAGGCCGGCCGCGAGCAGGAACTTCACGGCGCCTCAGGCGAGGCGGTGGCGCATCGCGGCGACAGCGCTGTCCACCGTGGTCAGCACCGGCAGCCCGGTGGCCTGGCCAGCCGGGTGCGCCACGTGCGCCATGCTGAACTGCGCCAGCGCGATCAGCGCCGCGCCGCGTGCGGCCAGGCGCCGCGCGGCGGCGACGACGGCTGCATCGTGCGTGGCGCGGTCGCCGCGGTTCAGCGCCGCCATTGCCCCGGGGGCGAGTTCGCCGCCGAGCAGGTTCATGCACGCGGCCGCCGGCCAGTCGCGGGCGAAGGCCTGCTTGACCGGGGCGACCGGGTGCGACAGCGCATGGACGAGGGCGATGCGGGGCATGGGGCTGGTTCGGGCAGGCGGTGGCGGGCAAGGGTAGCATCGCCGCGCAGGGCTCGACAGCGGCCCGCGCCGGAGACACCCCATGATCGACAAACGCGTGGCCAGCGCAGCGCAGGCGCTGGCCGACGTGCCCGACGGCGCCACGGTGATGATCGGCGGCTTCGGCACCGCCGGCTTGCCCGACGACCTGACCGATGCCCTCATCGAACAGGGCGCGCGCGAGCTGGTGATCGTCAACAACAACGCCGGCAACGGCGAACGCGGCATCGCCGCGCTGCTGGCCGCCGGCCGCGTGCGCAAGGTCATCTGCTCGTTCCCGCGCCAGGCCGACAGCCACCATTTCGACCGCCTCTACCGCGAGGGCAAGGTCGCGCTGGAACTGGTGCCGCAGGGCAACCTGGCCGAGCGCATCCGCGCCGCCGGCGCGGGCATCGGCGCCTTCTTCACGCCCACCGGCTACGGCACCGAGCTGGCCAGGGGCAAGGAGGTGCGCGAGATCGACGGCCGCATGCAGGTGCTGGAATATCCGATCCATGCCGACTATGCGCTGATCAAGGCCGAGCGCGGCGACCGCTGGGGCAACCTCAGCTACCGCATGACGGCGCGCAACTTCGGGCCCATCATGGCGGCGGCGGCGCGCATCACCGTGGCCACCGTGCACGAGGTCGTCGAGCTCGGCGCGCTCGACCCCGAGGCCGTGGTCACGCCCGGCCTCTTCGTGCAGCGCCTGGTGCAGGTGCCGCGGCGAAGCACCCAGGGCGCCGGCTTCAAGACCGCCGCCTGACCGGAGCGCGACCGATGAAGAAATGGACCCGTGAACAGATGGCCGCGCGCGTTGCGGCCGACATCCCCGACGGCGCGGTCGTCAACCTCGGCATCGGCGCGCCCACCGCGGTGGCCAACCATTTCGATGCCGACCGCGAGGTCATCCTGCACAGCGAGAACGGCGTGCTCGGCATGGGCCCGGCGCCGGCGGCGGGCGAGGAGGACTACGACCTCATCAACGCCGGCAAGCAGCCGGTGACGCTGAAGGCCGGCGGCTGCTTCTTCCACCACGCCGACAGCTTCGCGATGATGCGCGGCGGCCACATCGACATCTGCGTGCTCGGTGCCTTCCAGGTGGCCGTCAACGGCGACCTCGCCAACTGGCACACCGGCGAGCCCGGCGCCATCCCGGCGGTCGGCGGCGCGATGGACCTGGCCACCGGCGCGCGCCAGACCTGGGTCATGATGGACCACCTGACCAAGGGCGGCGAGACGAAGCTCGTCGAACGTTGTTCCTACCCGCTCACCGGCCTGGGCTGCGTGGCGCGCGTCTATACCGACCGGGCGGTGATCGACCTGCGCCAGCAGCCGCCGCGCGTGCTGGCCATGGCCGAGGGCCTGGCCTTCGACGAATTGCAGCGCCTGACCGGCTTCGCGCTGCAGCCCGCGGCCTGACCCGGAGACCCCCCATGGACATCGGCTTCATCGGCCTGGGCGTGATGGGCGCGCCCATGGCCGGCCACCTGGCCCGCGCCGGCCACCGGCTCACGGTGCTGGACATCGACCGCGCCGCCACCGAACGCGTGGCGCGCGAACGGGGCGCGCAGGCGGCCACCACGGCCGCCGAAGTGGCGCGTGCCAGCGAGGTGATCGTCACCATGCTGCCCAATGGCGAGGTGGTGCAGCAGGTGGTGCTGGGCGAAGACGGCGTGCTGCAGGGCGTGCGGGCGGGCGCGCTGCTGCTCGACACCTCGTCGGCCGAACCCTGGCTGACCGAGCGCACCGCCGCCGCGCTGGCCGAGCGCGGCGCCTCGATGGTCGACGCGCCGGTCTCGGGCGCCGCCTGGGGCGCGGCCGAGGCGAAGCTGGTCTTCATGGTCGGCGGCAGCGATGCCGATGTGGCGCGCGTGCGGCCGCTGCTCGAATTGATGGGCCACAGCATCCACCACCTGGGCGGCCTGGGTTGCGGCCACGCGATGAAGTGCCTGAACAACTGCATCACCGCGATGACCTTCGCCGCCACCAGCGAGGCGCTGGTGGCCGGCAAGCGCTACGGCCTGGACCCCCAGGCGATGGTCGACGTGCTCAACCAGAGCACCGGCGGCAGCTGGATCACGCAGACGCATTACCACCAGCGCATCTTCAACCGCAGCTTCGACGACCCCTTCAAGCTGGCGCTGATGCTCAAGGACGTGGGCATCGCGCTGCAGCTGGCCCGGCAGACCGCCAGCCCGATGCCGATGGCCGGCCTGGGCCAGCAGCTGTGGTCGATGGCCGATCACGCCGCCGGGCCCGGGGCCAGCGTCAGCGAGCTGGTGCGCTGGGTCGAATCGCTCAGCGGCACCGAGCTGACACCCGGCGCAGGCGCGCGCCCCTCCTGATGACCACCGACCCCCCAGCCCCCGAGAGACCCCGCGATGACGCCCGAACAGCAGCTGGCCCGCTTTGTCACCGCGCTGCAGCCGAAGGCGGTGCCGCCCGAGGCCCAGCGCATCACCAAACTCGTCGCGCTGGCCGCGCTGGGGGCCGGCATCGCCGGCGCCGGCGAGGACGGCATCGGCCCGCTGCGCCAACTGCTGCGCCAGCGCGGCGGCACCGGCCAGGCGCGCAGCCTGGTCTTCGGCGACCGCCTGCCGGCGATCGCCGCCGCGCAGCTGGGCGGCACGATGTGCCGCGCGCTGGACTATTGCGATGCGATGGCGCCGGGCCCGCACATCGGCTCGGCGCTGCTGCCGGCGGCGCTGGCCGCCGTCGAGTTGCGCGGCGGCTGCAGCGGCGCCGAGCTGCTGGCGGCGCTGGTGGTGGGCTGCGAGGTCGGCGCGCGCTTCAACCTCGACGAATCGCAATACGACGGCTTCGACCCCACCGGCGTGGCCGTCGGCTTTGCATCGACCGCCGCCGCCTGCCGTGTGCTGGGGCTGGATGCGAAGCAGACGCTCAACGCGCTGGGCCTGGCCTTCAACCGCTGTGGCGGCAGCTTCCAGAGCAACATCGACGGCACGCTGGCGGTGCGCGTCATCCAGGGCTGGGTGGCCGCGACCGGCATCGAGTGCGCACAGCTGGCGGCCGCCGGCCTCACCGGGCCGGTCAACTTTCTCACCGGCGTCTACGGCTATCCGCACCTGTACGGGCGCGACCGGCTGGCGCCGGCGGCCGTGGTGGCAGGCCTGGGCACCGAGTGGCGGCTGCTGCGCATGATGTTCAAGCCCTACCCGAGCTGCGGCGCCACGCAGGGGCTGACCCGCCTGGTGCTGGACCTGGTGCATGACCTGGACCTGAAGCCCGAGGACGTGGCGCGCATCGAGATCCGCCAGCCGCCGTATTCGCACAAGCTGGTCGGACACCCCTGGCGGCTGGGCGACAACCCGCGTGTCAATGCGCAGTTCAGCGCGCAGTATTGCGCCGCCAATGCGGTGGTGCGGCGCGGCTCGACGCTGCAGCATTTTCGCGTCGACGCCATCGGCGACCCGGCGGTGCTGGCGCTGATCGACCGCGTGGTGACGGTCGGCGACCCGGCGCTGGATGCCCGCGGCCATACCGCGGTCGACGTCGACCTGACGCTGACCAATGGCCAGCGCCACCACCGCGAGCTCGACATCGCGCCCGGTTTCCCGGGCAACGACCTCAGCGATGCGCAGCACCTGGCGCGCTTTGCCGACTGCATGGCCGATGCGCCGCATCCGCTGCCGCCGGCGCAGGGGCAGGCCTTGCTGGCGGCCATCGAAGGCCTGGGCGGCCTGGCGGACGCCTGCGAACTGGTGGATTTGCTGGTCGCCTGAACCGCGGGCAGCACCCGCCTGCACCGGCTTGCCGGGTGGGGTGTGATGCATTATCGTGCTCGCATCGGGCCAGATCGGCCCTGATCAACTGCCGTGACCAGCATTTTTCTGCAGAATCCCGGGGCCGCCACCACCGCAGGCGGCGAAGAGGCCCCGCCCGACAAGAACCCCTTCCTGGTGTCGCTGGGTGAACGCGTGCGCGCGCTGCGGGCGCGGCGCGGCATGACGCGCAAGGCGGTTGCGCTTGCCGCCGATGTCTCCGAACGCCATCTGGCCAATCTCGAATATGGTGTCGGCAATGCGTCGATCCTGGTGCTGCTGCAGGTGGCCGGTGCGCTGCAATGCTCGCTGGCGGAGCTGATCGGCGACGTCACCACGACGAGCCCGGAATGGCTGCTCATCCGCGAGCTGCTCGAGCACCGCGACGAAGCCACGCTGCGGCGTGTGCGCGTGGCCGTGGGCCAGTTGCTGGGCACCGGTGGCGCCAATGCCGCCGACCCGCAGTCGCGCAGCACGCGCGTGGCGCTGGTGGGCCTGCGCGGCGCCGGCAAGAGCACGCTGGGCCAGATGCTGGCCGACGACCTGGGCTATCCCTTCGTCGAACTCAGCCGCGAGATCGAGAAGTTTGCCGGCTGCAGCATCAGCGAGATCCAGGCGCTGTACGGCATGAATGCCTACCGCCGCTACGAGCGCCGCGCGCTGGAAGAGGCGATCCAGATCTATCCCGAGGCCGTCATCGCCACACCCGGCGGCCTGGTGTCGGACGCCGCCACCTTCAACCTGCTGCTGGCGCATTGCACGACGGTGTGGCTGCAGGCGTCGCCCGAGGACCACATGTGGCGCGTGCAGGCGCAAGGCGACCTGCGGCCGATGGCCGCCAGCCCGGAGGCCATGGACGACCTGCGGCGCATCCTCTCCGGCCGCGCGGCCTTCTATTCGAAGGCCGAATTCCGGCTCGACACCAGCACGCAGGCGCTCGAGCCGACCTTCATCGCGCTGCGCAAGCTGGTGCGCGAGGCGCTGGGGCTGGCGGGCTGAAGGCCTGAAGGCCTGACCGCCTTCAGCCGGCCAGCGGTGGCAGGCCATGGCGCCGCCGTGCCCGATCGCAGGCCTCGTCGCCGATGCCCATCGGCGCGCGCGCGCCGAATTCGCGGCAGGGCGATGGCCGCCATTCGTGGATGCCGCAGTGCACGGCTTCGCCGATGCGGCCGACCAGCGCCGCGCAGCGAGGTGGCGCATGGTCGGTGCCGCGCATCCTGCACAGCGTCGCGGTCACCGGTTCTGCCAGGCCCTGCGGCACCATGCCGCCGGCACCGGCCCATTCCTCGATGGCGAAATCGACACGAAAGCTGGCGCAGCAGGCGCCGCAGCGCAGGCAGGGGTTGGTGGGGGCAACGCCTGACATCACTCGCGCACCACCGTCACCGTGCAGCCGGCCTGTGCCACCACCTGCGAGCTGACGCTGCCGAAATGCCGGCGCAAGGCCGAGGCGCCGCGCGCGCCCATGACGATGTGGTCGACGCGCGTGCGCTCGGCGAAGTCGACGATGGCCAGCGCCGGGTCGGGCGCTTCCAGCACGTGGAAGGTGAGCCGGCTCTCGTCGAGATCCAGGCTCTTGAGCAGCGGCCGCGCCCAGTGCTTGAGCGCCACCAGCTGCCTGACGTGGAGGCTCTGTCCCTGTTCGTCGACGCGTTCGTCCATGGCGATGCGGCCGATGCGCATCACGCTCACGCAGGCCAGGCGCGCGCCGGGTTCGGTCAGCACGATGCGGCGCACAGCCTCGCGCAGCTGTTCCAGCAGGCCGCTGGCGGCTTGGTCGACGTCGATCGCCGCCAGCACGATCGGGCTCTTCATGACCTGGCTCACCGCCCCCGGCCGCGCTGGCGGCCTGGCCTCGTCGCGCAGGCCGCGCAGCCGGCGGCGCAGCCGCTGCAGGCGGCCGGCGGTGGCGCTGCGCACGGCGCGTTCGGTCAGCGCCACCTGCTCGGGGTTGTGCAGCGCCAGCGCCAGCTGCGCGCCGCTTTGCGGACGTCGCTCCGGGCGCACCTCCAGGCACTGCAGGATGAGCTCCTGCAGCCAGGGCGGGCAGTCGGGGCGCAGGCGGCGCGGCGGCACCGGGTCTTCGTACAGCCGCCGGCGCAGCCCGCGCACGGTCTCGGGCTGGCCGAAGGGGCGGTGGCCGGTGGTGAAGTGGTAGAGCATCACGCCCAGGGCGAAGAGGTCGCTGCGCGGATCCCTGCGCACATGCTGCACCTGCTCGGGCGACATGTACGGCGCGGTGCCCATGGGCAGGCGGAATTCCTCTTCCAGCAGGTCGGGCAGGCGGTCGTGGCGCGAGAGGCCGAAATCCACCAGCACCGCGGTGCCGTCGGCGCGGAACATCACGTTGCTGGGCTTCACGTCCAGGTGCACCAGGCCCTGGCGGTGCAGTTCGTGCAGCGCCGTGGCCACGCGCGCGCCGATGTCGATGACCTCGGCCAGCGGCAGCGGCGCGGCGTCCAGGCGCGGCCGCAGCGAGGGGCCGGCAATGCGCTCCATCACCAGGTAGGGCGTGCGCGTGAAGTCGCCGCGCGCCACGCAATGCGGCACATGCGGGCCCTGCAGCGCCGGCAGGATCATCTGTTCGACCTCGAAGCCGACGATGGCGGCGGGATCCTCGCCGCCCTCGATGCGCGGTACCTTCATCACCAGCGGCATCGCATCGGGGGCCGGGCCCTCGCGCCGCACGGCCCAGAGGGTGGCCATGCCGCCGCGGTGCAGCTGCTCGTCGACGACGAAGCCGTCGATGACCAGGCCCGGCCGCGGGCTGAAGGCGGCGGCGGACATCAGGTATCCGCGTCACACGCCATGGGCCAGCCGGTCCGCCAGCGCCAGCGGCAGCCCGGCTGCGCGGATCCTGCGTGCGGCGGTCTCGTGGTCGTAGGGCACGCGCCACCAGGTCATCGTGCCGTCGGCGTCGTCGAGGACGGCATAGGCGGCCGCCGGGTCGCCGTCGCGCGGCTGACCGACCGCGCCGGGGATCACCAGCCAGCGCCGCTGCGGCAGCAGGGGCACCGCCACCCCGGGCGTGGGGACGAAATCGCCGGCGCGCCCCACGCCCGACAGGTGGTACAGCCGCGGCTCGTGCACATGGCCGACACAGGTCAGCCAGGCGCTGGTGGCGTGCAGGCTGCGCACGGCGTCGATGCGGCCGAGCACATAGCCCCAGTCGCCCGGCGCCCAGGCATTGGCGTGCACGAACAGCACCGGGTCCTGCTCGATGCGCAGCGGCAGCGCCGCCAGGAAGTCGAGCTGGTCGGCGTCGAGCTGCTCGCGCGTCCAGTCGATCACCAGGCGCGGCTCGGGTCGCATGCCGGGCGATGCGCCGCGCACGGTGGCCAGATCGTGGTTGCCCTGCACCGCCACGCCGCCGGCTGCGACCAGTGCGCGCACGCGGTCGACCACCCAGCCGGGGTCGGCGCCATAGCCGACGAAGTCGCCCAGCAGCGCGAAGCGGTCGATGCGCCGGCCGCCGGCGTGGTCGAGCACCGCCTCCAGCGCCTCGCGGTTGGCATGCAGGTCGGTGAGGATGGCTGTCCTCATGCCGGCGCCGGGGCCGCCGCGACCGGCAGCGGCCGCGCATGCCAGGCCAGGATGGCCAGCACCGCCGGCACGCACACCGCGCTGACCCGCGGGTTGGCGAATACCAGCGCCAGCGACAGCACGTTCAGCGCCAGGAAGGCGATGCGCCCGACGGGCCGGGCGACGAAGCCGGTATAGGCCGCGCCCAGCCCCAGGATGCCGACGACGATGGACACCAGCGCGATGCCGAATCCGGCCCATGTGAAATCGACGAACAGCAGTGCCGGCGAATAGACGAAGGCAAACGGCACCAGCGCCTTGCCCATCGACAGCCGGAAGGCCGTCATGCCGGTGCGCATGGGCTCGCTGCGCGCGATGCCGGCGGCCGCAAAGGCCGCCAGCGCCACCGGCGGCGTGACGTCGGCGAGCACGCCGTAATAGAAGACGAAGAAATGCGTGGCCAGCTGCGGCACCCCCAGCTGAGCCAGCGCCGGCGCCACGATGGCGGCCAGGATGATGTAGGTCGGCGTGGTCGGCACGCCCGAGCCCATCACGATGCAGGCGGCGGCGGTAAACAGCAGGCCGAAGAGGATGGTGATCTGCTTGAGGTCGAACCAGCCCAGCACGTCCAGCGACTGGACCATGACCGCCGCCACGCCGGAGAGATCCAGCACCCAGGCCGAAAATTTGAAGCCCATGCCGGTGAGCGTGGTGATGCCCAGCACGAAGCCCACGCAGGCGCAGGCGGCGCCGATGCCCAAAGCCGACTTGGCCCCCATCTCGAAGCCCTGCACCAGCGCGCGCGGGCCGATGGCGATGCCCGTCATGCCGCGGCCCAGCGGCCCCAGCAGCTTGGGGATCCACGAGCAGGCGATGCTCAGCGTGATGCCCCAGAAGGCGGCCAGGAAGGGCGTGTACTGCATCAGCAGCAGCGTGACCATCACCACCAGCGGGATGAAGAGGTGCCAGCTGCTCCTGAGCACCAGGCCCAGCGAGGGGATCTCGGACGGGTCCATGCCGGCGAGCTTCAGCCGCCTGGCCTCCAGGTGCACCATGTACAGGATGGCCATGTAGTGCAGCGCCGCCGGCACGATGGCCACCAGGATCAGCGTGCTGTACGGGATGCCCAGCGTCTCGGCCATGATGAAGGCGGCCGCGCCCATGATGGGCGGCGTGATCTGGCCGCCGCAGCTGGCGCTGGCCTCCACCGCGCCGGCAAAGCGCGGCTGGAAGCCCACCTTCTTCATCAGCGGGATCGTCATCACGCCGGTGGTCACGGTATTGGCGATGGCACTGCCGCTGATCATGCCGAACAGCCCCGACGACACCACGCTGACCTTGGCCGGCCCGCCGGCAAAGCGCCCGGCGGCGATGGTGGCCAGGTTGACGAACAGCTGCCCCAGGCCGGTGAGCTGCGCCATGATGCCGAACAGCACGAAGTGGAAGACGAAGGTCGCCACCACGCCCACCGGGATGCCGTAGATGCCCTCGGTGCCCTTGTACAGGTGGGCGATGACGCGCGGCACGCTGTAGCCGCGGTGCGCCAGGCCGCCGGGCAGGTAGGGCCCGAAGATGCCGTAGAGCACGGTGGCAATCGCCAGCAGCGGCAGGAAGATGCCCATCGTGCGGCGCGTGGCCTCGATCACCATCACGATGGCGATCACGCCCACCATCAGGTCGGCCGGCGTGTGCTGGCCGGGCCGCTGGATGAAGATGCTGTCGAAGAACAGCAGCAGGTAGAGCGAAAAGCCCGAGGCCGTGGCCGCGAAGATCCAGTCGCGCCACGGGATGTGGCGGTGGCTGCCGTCGTACGCGCGCAAGGGCAGCGACAGCCCGGCCACCGCCAGCAGCACGGCCATGAAGGCGGCCTGCGCCGGCGGCGGCACGTCGCTGCCCAGGTCGCGCAGCAGGCCCCAGCCCAGCAGCCCGTAGAAGACCACCAGGCCGATGGAGACGATCCACTCCCAGGGGCCGGGCAGGCGGCGCTGGCGCGGAAAGACCAGGAAGCACAGCCCCAGCACCACCGCCAGGTGGATGGCGCGGTGCGCGATCTCGTTGTGCAGGCCGAAGCCGGCGGTGTAGTAGTGCCAGCCCGACAGCGCCACCGCGATCACGGTGACGATGCCGGCCGAAAGGCCGGCCAGGCGGCGGAAATTCGACTCGGGGTCGAACTGCTCGATCAGGCGGTCGACCTCGTCCTGCGGGGTCGGGGCGGCGGCGTCGGCGGGGTTGGTGCTCACGCGGTGCTTTCAGTTCGTCGGGCAATGCTCGGCGCGCAGCGCCACGGCCGCGGCGCCCAGCGCGGCCAGCGGCTGCGGCTCGCGGCCCGGCAGCAGCAGGCGCATGCGCTGCGCCGCCAGCGCGCGCACCACCAGCGGGTGCACCACGCGGTCGGTGTGCAGCCGCCAGCCGTCGCCGTCGCGCTGCAGCCGCTCGCCGGGGCCGGCGGCATGCGGCAGGCCGTAGCCGTCGCCGCTGAAGCGCTCTTCCACCAGGTGCGCGCGCCAGCCTTCGGCGCCGATGCGGAAGCGGTAGTGGTCTTGCACCGGCGTGCCCAGCACCGAATGGTCGAACGCGATGCGCAGGCCCGGCTCGGCCGGGTCCAGCGCCAGGCGCGCCAGTTCGCGGCCGTCGGGGTGGGCAGACAGCACCAGCTCGCAGGCCGGTGCTGCCGTGCCCAGCAGCAGCGCGGCCGCCAGGGCGGCGGCGCGCTGCGCGGGCTTCACTTGACGATGCCCTTTTCCTTGAAATATTTCAGCGCGCCGGGGTGGATGGGCGCATTGCCCACCGCGGTGGCGGTGGCCAGCGCGATATTCTTGCCCTGCACATGCACCTGGCCCATGATGGCGACGTTGTCGTACAGCGCCTTCGTCACCTCGTAGGCCACGGTGTCGGGCACGCCGTCGTGGGTGGTCCACACGGCCATCACCGCCAGCGTATCGACGGCCGCGGCCTGGCCCTTGTAGGTATTGGCCGGCAGCTTGACGTTGGCATAGAAGGGCTGCTGCTTCTGCAGCGCGGCGATCTCGGCGCCGGCCAGCGGGATGATCTTCAGCGCGTGGCTCTGCGCGAAGTCGGTGATGGCCGCGGTGGGCGTGCCGGCGGTGATCAGCGTGGCGTGCAGGTTGCCGTCCTTGATCTTGTCGACCGCCTGCGTGAACGAGGACAGATCCTCCTTCACGTCGTTGCGCGTCATGCCGTGCACCTGCAGCAGGTCGGTCAGCAGCTGGTACTGGCCCGAGCCGGGCGCGCCCGAGCTGATGCTCTTGCCCTTGAGGTCGCGCACGCTGTTGATGCCGGAATCGGCGCGCGTGATCAGCTGCACCGTCTCGGGGTAGAGCGCGCCGAGCACGCGCAGGTTCTTGATCGGCGCGTTGGCAAACTGGCCCTTGCCGTTGTAGGCGGCATCGAGGATGTCGGCGGCGACGAAGGCCGATTCGATGTCCTTCTTGCCCAGCAGCTGGGCATTGGCCACCGAGGCGCCGGCGGCCTCGGCGGTGGCGCTGATCTTCTTGCCGTCGACCACCGCCTTGTTGCTGATCAGCTGCGCCAGCATGCCGCCCAGCGGGTAGTAGGTGCCGCCGGTGCCGCCGGTGGCGATGCCGAAGAACAGGCGCTGCTGCGCCACGGCCGCGGTGGCCAGGGTGGCCGCGGCAACCAGGGCGGCGGCGTATTTCCAGGTGAGTTTCATGGGGGCTCCTTGTTCGTGCAGCTCAAGCAATCGGTGGGCCGACTCTAGCGCGCCGCGGTGCGTCCACAATTCGGGGCATGCCCGTGTTGCCTTGCGCCCATCCCCTGCCATGAGCCAGACCGCGCCCGAGATCATCGTCATCGGTGCCGGCGTGGTCGGCTGTTCCATCGCCTTCCACCTGGCCGCGCTGGGCCAGCCGCGCGTGCTGGTGCTCGACCGCCTGTCCATCGGCGCCGGCACCAGCGCGCAGTCCAGCGGCATCCTGCGCACGCACTATTCGGTGCCGCAGAACGTCGAGCTGGCGCGGCGGTCCTTTGCCGCCTTCGAAGGCTTTGCGGCCTGCCTCGACGACGACGAGGCCGACTCCGGCCTCGTCAAGTGCGGCTACCTGATCGCCGCGCCCGAGGGGCCGCGGCTGGCGCCGCTGCAGGCCGCGCTGGCGCAGCAGCAGGCGATGGGCATCCCGCTGCAGCGGCTCGACGCCCGGCAGGCGGCCGAGCGGCTGCCGATCGCGCGCTTCGACGATGCGGCGCTGATCGGCTTCGAGCCCGAGGCTGGCTTTGCCGATGCCTACCTGGTGGCCACCGGCTTCGCGCGCGCGGCGCGGCGGCGCGGCGTGCGCTTTGCCGAAGGCGTGGCGGTGCAGGGCCTGCTGCGCGAGGGCCAGCGCGTCACCGGCGTGCAGACCGACCGCGGGCCGATGTCGGCCGCTGTGGTGATCAGTGCGCAAAATATCTGGACACCCGAGCTGGCGGCCTGGACCGGCATTGACATGCCCGTCAAGCCCGAGCGCCACCGTGTCTTCGCCTTCGAATCGGCCGCCGCGCCGTATACGCCGGCGATGCCGGTCTACAAGGACCTGGGCTCGCCGGGCATGCTCTACTGCCGCAGTTATGGCGGCCGCCAGATGCTGGCCAGCGAGGGCATCGCCGGCGAGGTGCTGCCGGCGCCCGATGTCGAGCCCGGCGACATCCCGATGGACGCGGTGCTCGAGGTCGGCGAGCAGGTGGCCGGGCGCTTTCCGGCCTATGCCGAGGCGGGCCTGGCCTCGTCGTGGACCGGCGTCTACGACGTCACGCCCGACTGGAACCCGGTGCTCGGCCCGGTGCCGGGTCTCGACGGGCTGCTGGTGGCCTTCGGCTTCTCGGGCCACGGCTTCAAGCTGTCGCCGGCGGTCGGGCACCTGATGGCGCAGCTGGCGCTGGGCTTGCCGACGGACACAGCGGTCGAGCCTTATGCGATCGGGCGCTTCGGGGCGGGGCGGCTGCTGACGGGTCTGTACGGGGAGGGGGCGGTGTCCTGACGGCTCGAGTGCCATCGGGCGGCCTGCGGCGCCTTGTGCCGTCCTTCGCTGATGCATCTCTGGGCCTTGGGCTGGCCTGCTGACGCCCCCGGCCGGGGTTTCGGCCCGGCGGCCGACCTACTTTCTTTGCGGGTGCAAAGAAAGTAGGCAAAGAAAGCACCTTGAATGCAACACCCCCGGCTCGTCGGCGGTGATCGATCGCCGCGCTGCGCTGCGCTCCGGCCGGCTGTGGTGACAGTTCTCGCGAAGCCTCGCTCGACAGTCCACGACCTTTCACCGACGAGGCGAGCCGTGGCTTGGTCACGCTGGACCACCCGCCATCGGCGTGCCACCGCTCGTGCGCACGGGCGGCGGCCGGTGGTCCAGCGTGACGCCGCGCGCGTTCCTGTGTCGGTGAAAGGTCGTGGACTGTCGAGCAATCCTTTGCGAGAGCATCGATTGACAGCCGCACCGAGCGTCAGCGAGCGATCCGCACCCGACGAGCCGGGGGTGTTGCATTGAAGGTGCTTTCTTTGCTTCCTTTCTTTGCACCCGCAAAGAAAGGGAGTCGGCCGCCGGGCCGAAACCCCGGCCGGGGGCATCAGCAGGCCAGACCAAGGCCAAGAGACGCACCAGCGAAAGACGGCAAAGCACCGCGAGCGGCCCGTCCAAGCTCCTCAGCGCGGCACCAGCTTCGCGCCCGTCAGCTGCTCCTGCGCCTCCACCAGCGACGGTACGAACTTCCTGCCGTGGCCGAGGGCACTGGCCAGCGCCAGCGACTGGTGCACCGCCTCGCCCATCACCGAGGGGCAGTTCAGGCCTTCGGCCAGGTGGGTGTAGTAGCGCACGTCCTTGCGCGCGTTGTCGAGCTCGAATTTGAGCCCGTCCATCTGGCCGTCCAGCGTCTTCGCCATGGCCTGGAAGAGGCCGCAGTTGACCGGGCCCAGCGACACCAGCTCGACCAGCTTCTTCACGTCGATGCCCGCACGCTGGCCGACCGCAAAGGCCTCGGCGGTGGCGTTGCAGATGGCCTGCGCGATGAAGTTGTTCAGCAGCTTGATGACATGGCCCGAGCCCGGCGGGCCCATGTGGAAGACGTTTTCCGCGAAGCACTTCAGCACCGGCTCCAGCCTTGCCATCACCGCGGGCTCGGCGCCGACCATCACGTTCAGGCGGCCGGCCTCGGCCTCGACCGGCGTGCGCGACAGCGGCGCGTCGACGAGGGTCACGCCCTGTGCGGCGCAGCGTTCGCGCAGCCGGGCGGTGGAGTCGGGCTCCGAGGTCGAGCAGTCGACGATCACCAGCCCCGGCTTCGCGCCGGCCAGCAGCCCTTGCTCGCCCGCAACCACCGCCTCGACCTGCGGCGAGCCGGTGACGCAGATGAAGACCATCTCGCTGCCGGCGGCCAGCGCAGCGGCGGTCGGCGCCTCGGTGGCGCCGGCGGCCAGCAGGTCGGCCACCGCGTCGCGCCGGCGGTGCACGGTGAGTGACAGGTCGTGGCCCTTGGCCCGCAGATTTTTGGCCATGCCATGGCCCATGAGGCCGCTGGCACCGATGAAGCCGATCTTCATGCCGCTCACCCCCGGCCCACGAAGGGCATCTTCGTCGCCATCACGTTGACGAACAGCATGTTGGCCGACAGCGGCAGCCGCGCCATCGTCAGGAAGGCATCGACCACGTTTTGCACGTCCATGCGCGGCTCGGGCTTCATCGTGCCGTCGGCCTGCGGCACGCCGGCCACCATGCGGTCGGTCATCTCGCTGGCCGCATTGCCGATGTCGATCTGGCCGACCGCGATGTCGTAGGGCCGGCCGTCGAGCGCGGCGGTGCGCGTCAGGCCGCTGATGGCGTGCTTGGTGGCGGTATAGCCGATCGAGCCCGGCCGCGGCGCATAGGCCGAGATGCTGCCGTTGTTGACGATGCGCCCGCCCATCGGCCGCTGGTGCCGCATGATGCGGAAGGCCTGCGACAGGCAGTAGAAGCTGCCGTTGAGGTTGGCGTCGACGATGCGCCGCCAGTCGGCGCCCGAGACCTCGTCGGGCGTCTTCGGCGGCAGGCTCAGGCCGGCGTTGTTGAACAGCAGGTCCAGGCGGCCGAAAGTCTTCTCGATGCTGGCGAAGGCGGTGGCGACCTGCTCTTCGCTGCCCACGTCGCAGGGCACGGGCAGGCAGCGCGCGGCGGCGTCGCCGGCCATCGCGGCGGTGGCCTGCAGCGCGTCGGCACGGCGGCCGATCACGGCGACGGTCCAGCCATCCTTGATCAGACCGAGGGCGCAGGCGCGGCCGATGCCGGAGCCGGCGCCGGTGATGGCGGCATATTTCATCGTGGCAGTCATGTCAGTGGTTGTCCTTCGGAACAAAGGCCCCGCGCTGCCCGACCAGGAAGTCGAGATCGGCGCCTTCGTCGGCCTGCAGCACATGGTCGATGTAGAGCTTCCAGTAGCCGCTCTTCAGCGGCGGTTCCGGTGGCTGCCAGGCGGCGCGGCGGCGCTCGAGCTCGGCGTCGTCGACATGCAGGTGCAGCTTGCGCGCCGGCACGTCCAGCGTGATCAGGTCGCCGTTCTTCACCAGCGCCAGCGGGCCGCCGGCGGCGGCCTCGGGCGCGGTGTGCAGCACCACGGTGCCGTAGGCGGTGCCGCTCATGCGCGCGTCGCTGATGCGCACCATGTCGGTGATGCCCTTCTTCAGCACCTTGGGCGGCAGCGGCATGTTGCCGACCTCGGCCATGCCGGGGTAGCCCTTGGGGCCGCAGTTCTTCAGCACCATGATGCAGGTCTCGTCGACGTCGAGGTTCTCGTCGTCGATGCGGCGGTGGAAGTCGTCGCTGTCCTCGAACACCACGGCGCGGCCGGTGTGCTGCATCAGCGCCGGCGTGGCCGCGCTGGGCTTGATGACGGCGCCGCGCGGCGCCAGGTTGCCGCGCAGGATGGCGATGCCGGCCTTGTCCTTGAAGGGCTGGGCCATGGTCTTGATGACGCGCGGGTCGAAATTCTGCGCGTCGGCGATGTTCTCGCGCACCGTCTGCCCGCTGACGGTGACAGGGTCGAGGTGCAGCGTGGGCGCGATCTCCTTCATCACCGCGGGCAGCCCGCCTGCGTAGCAGAAGTCCTCCATCAGGTGTTCGCCGCTGGGCTGCAGGTTGAGGATGCAGGGCATCTCGGAGCCCAGGCGCTCGAAGTCGTCGACGGTGAGCTTCAGACCCAGGCGGCCGGCGATGGCGATCAGGTGGATGACGGCATTGGTGCTGCCGCCGATGGCCGCCAGCGTGCGGATGGCATTCTCGAAGGCCTGGCGCGTCAGCACGTCGCCGATGGTCTGGTCGGCATGCACCATCTCGACGATGCGGCGGCCGGCGTTGCGCGCCAGCACGTTGCGGCGGCCGTCCACCGCCGGGTAGGCGGCATTGCCGGGCAGGCCGATGCCCAGCGCCTCGACCATGCTGGCCATGGTGCTGGCGGTGCCCATGGTCATGCAGTGGCCGTGGCTGCGGTGCATGCAGCTCTCGGCCTCGAAGAAGTCGGCCAGCTTCAGCGTGCCGGCGCGCACCTGCTCGCTCATGCTCCACACGCCGGTGCCGCTGCCCAGCTCCTGCCCGCGCCACTTGCCGTTGAGCATGGGCCCGCCGCTGACGCCGATGGTCGGCAGGCCGACGCTGGCAGCACCCATCAGCAGGCTGGGCGTGGTCTTGTCGCAGCCGAAGAGCAGCACCACGCCGTCGAGGGGGTTGCCGCGGATGCTCTCCTCGACGTCCATGCTGGCCAGGTTGCGGTAGAGCATGGCGGTGGGGCGCAGCAGCGTCTCGCCCAGGCTCATGACCGGAAATTCGAGCGGAAAGCCGCCCGCCTCGTAGACGCCGATCTTCACCTGCTCGGCCAGCGTGCGGAAGTGGCTGTTGCAGGGCGTGAGTTCGCTGAAGGTGTTGCAGATGCCGATCACCGGCCGGCCGTCGAACTGGTCGTGCGGCACCCCCTTGCCCTTGACCCAGCTGCGGTAGGCGAAGCCGTCGCGGTCCTGGCGGCCGAACCACTGCTGGCTGCGCAGCTCTGCGGGCTTCTTGCGGGGCTTGGAACTCATGCTGGCTTTCCCGTAGTCGGTGTGGCGATGGCTTCGCATACTATGGTATGACGATTGAGACGCGCATCCGCGCACACCCTTAACAGCCTGCCAACCCGTCCGCGCATGTCCGAACCGATCCACGTCCTCGCCGTCTCCAGGTTGTCGCCGCTGTGGACCCCCCAGCTGCACGCCGCCTATGCCGTGCACGACCGTCTGCACGAGACCGACCCGGCCGCCTTCGAGCGCATCGCGCCGCAGATCCGCGCCATTGCCGCCAGTGGCGAGTCCCGGGTCAGCGCCGAGCTCATCGCCCGGCTGCCGGCGCTGGAGCTGATCTCGGTGATGGGCGTGGGCTACGACGGCGTCGACGTGGCCGCTGCCAAGGCGCGCGGCGTGACGGTCACGCACACGCCCAACGTGCTCAACGACGACGTGGCGGACCTCGCCATCGGTCTGGCGCTGTGCGCCGCGCGCCAGCTGCCGCAGGCCGACCGCTGGGTGCGCAGCGGCGACTGGGCCGCCAAGGGCCCGATGCCGCTGGCGCGCAAGCTCTCGGGTGGCCGCTTGGGGCTGGTCGGCATGGGCCGTATCGGCCAGGCGATCGCCACGCGCGCGCAGGCCTTCGGCATGGCCATCGCCTACACCTCGCGCAGCGCCAAGGCGGTGCCCTACCGTTACCTGCCCGATGCGAAGGCGCTGGCCGCCGAGAGCGACGTGCTGGTCGTCATCACCCCCGGTGGTGCGGCCACGCGCAAGCTGATCGATGCCGACGTGCTGGCCGCGCTGGGCAAGGGGCGCGGCGAGGGCATCCTCGTCAACGTGGCGCGCGGCTCGGTGGTCGACGAGGCGGCGCTGATCGACGCACTGGAGCGCGGCGTCATCGCCGGCGCCGGGCTGGACGTGTTCGAGAACGAGCCGAACGTGCCCGAGCGGCTGCGTGCCATTGCGCAGGTGGTGCTGGCGCCGCACATCGGCAGCGCCACCGGCGCCACGCGGCAGGCGATGGCCGACCTGGCGCACGGCAACCTGCAGGCCCACTTTGCCGGGCAGCCCCTGCTGACGCCGACGCCCGAATACCAGGGCGGCTGAAGCGGTCGGGCGCGCTCCGGCGGCGCGCGGCCGGCACGGGAAAGCCCCAGGTTTGCGGCTTGTCAATGGTCATATCATAAGACGAGGCGTCGCATGGGCGTCACGTTTACAAGGAGACATGGGCATGCGGATCAAGACCTGGGTCGTCAGCGCAATGGCTGGCGCGGCGATGGCGTCGATGGCGGTGCCGGCGATGGCGCAGGACAAGCTCACCGTGTGGTGGGTGAAGGGCTTCTACAAGGCCGAGGACGACGCACTGTTCGCCGCCATCAAGAAGTTCGAGGAGCGCAACAAGGGCGTCAAGATCGAGCTGTCGCAGTATCCGATCCAGGACATGATCCCGAAGACCGTGGCGGCGCTGGATTCCAATAGTCCGCCCGATGTCGCCTATGCCGACACCTACGACTTCCAGGTCACCGCCAAGTGGGCCTACGACGGCAAGCTCGAAGACATCTCCAGCGTCATCGACCCGCTGCGCAACAAGTTCGAGCCGCGCGCGCTGTCGACCACCTTCCTGCTGAACAACGCCAACCAGACGCGCGCCTACTACGCGTTCCCGCTCAAGCAGCAGACCATGCACATCCAGTACTGGAAGGACATGCTGGCCGACGCGGGCTTCAAGGAAAGCGACATCCCCAAGGACTGGAAGGGCTACTGGGACTTCTGGTGCTCGAAGGTGCAGACGGGCTACCGCCAGAAGACCGGCAACCGCGGCTTCGGCATCGGCAACCCGATGGGCGTGGATTCGACCGACACCTTCTTCTCGTTCCTGACCTTCATGGACGCCTACGACGTGCAACTGGTCAACGACTCCGGCAAGGTGCTGGTCGACGACCCGGCCGTGCGCGGCAAGCTCATCCAGGCGATGACCGACTACACGGCCATCTATGCCAAGGGCTGCACACCACCGTCGTCCACCAGCTGGAAGGACCCGGACAACAACGTCGCCTTCCACAACAAGACGACGGTGATGACGCACAACGCGACCATCTCCATCGCCGCCAAGCACCTGGACGACATGAACAACGCCACGCTGACGCAGGCCCAGCGTGACCTGGCGAAGAAGAACTACACCGAGCTGATCGCCACCGCCGGCTTTCCCAACCGGCCCGACGGCAAGCCCATGGCCTACCGCGCGGCGGTGAAGACCGGCGTCATCTTCAAGGACGCCAAGAACAAGGCGCTGGCCAAGAAGTTCCTGACCTTCCTGCTCGACGACGCCAACCTGACGCCTTATGTCGAGGGTTCGCTCGGCCGCTGGTTCCCGGTCACCAGGGCCGGTCAGCAGAGCGCCTTCTGGAAGAACGACCCGCACCGCCTGGCCGTCTACAACCAGTTCATGGCCGGCACCTCGCCGTTCGAATTCACCAAGAACTACAAGTTCACGGTGCTGAACAACGAGAACGTCTGGGGGAAGGCGATGAACCGCGTGCTGAGCGAGAAGTGGACCGTGGACCGTGCGGTCGACGAGATGATCGCGCGCATCAAGACGGTGGCGGCGAACTGAGGCCCACCCCCGGGGTGCCTGACGGCCCTCGGGTCGGGAAGCAGTCCCCCGGACTGCTTCCCTCTCCCTCGGCCCCCGCGAGGGGGCCACGCCAGCGGACCGGCAAAGCCGGATCCACGGCGTCCGCTTGACCCTGCTGCGTCAGCGCCATGAGCACATCGACCGTCACCGCCCCAGTTGCCGCTGCCCGCGTGTCCTCGTCCTGGACGTTCTGGGGCCGCATGCTGGTGCTGCCCTACCTGGTGGTCTTCGTCGTCTTCGTGCTGTACCCGGTGGGCTACGGCCTGTGGCTGGCGCGCGACCCCGACAGCTACCGTCGCCTGGTCGCCGACCCGATCTTCCTGCGCACCGCGATCAACACCATCATCTTCCTGGTGGTGGCCATCAACGTGAAGATGGCGGTGGCGCTCGGCCTGTCGGGCTTCTTCGTGCAGAGCCGCTGGTGGATCTCGATCCTGGCGGCCATCTTCATCCTGCCCTGGGCGGTGCCCAGCATCCCGACCATCCTGTCGGTGCGCTTCATGCTCAACCCCGAGTGGGGCGTCATCAACAGCACCTACTTCCGTCTCACCGGGCTGGACGGGCCGAACTGGCTCAACGACCCCACGCTGGCGCTGAGCTTCTCGATGCTGATGCACATCTGGAAGAGCCTGCCGTTCTGGACGCTGATCCTGGTGGCCGGCCGGCTGGCCATCCCGGCCGAGCAGTACGAGGCGGCCTCGGTCGACGGCGCCACGCGCTGGCAGAAATTCCGCTTCATCACCTGGCCGGCGATGAGGTCGCTGTACCTGACCTCGGTGATCCTGTCGATGATCTGGACGCTGGGTGACTTCAACAGCGTCTACCTGCTGACCGGCGGCGGCCCGGCCGACCTGACGCATGTGCTGGCCACGCTGGGCATCCGCTACCTGCGGCTGGACCAGATCGACCTCGCGATGGCGTCCATCGTGGTGTCGCTGCCGCTGGTGCTGCCGCTGGTCTATTTCATGATGAAGAGGCTGAGCAAATGAGCCGGGGCATCTCGCTCAAGAAGGTCTCCACCGAGGCGCAGCTGCTGCTGATCGGCATCCCGGTGTTGCTGTGGACGCTGATCCCCGTTTACCACATGTTCCTGTTCGCGATCTCCGAGCGCGACACGGCCACCTCGGGCCGGCTGTGGCCGAAGAACCCGACGCTGCAGAATTTCGACATCGTCTTCCAGCAGAAGCATTTCTACCTCAACCACTTCTGGCAGCAGATGGCCAATTCGCTGGTCATCGCCGTGGCGGTGGGCGCCATCACGCTGTTCGTCGCCACCTGCGCCGCCTTCGCCATCAGCCGGCTGAAGGTGCGCGGCGGCCGCACGGTGATGAACCTGGCGCTCTTCACCTATTTCATCCCCGCCGCCTTCCTCGCCGTGCCGATGTACAAGACGATGGGCGTCTACGGCCTGCTGAACAACCAGTGGTCGCTGATCCTGGCGATGGTGACCATCGCCTCGCCCTACTGCATCTGGGTGCTGAAGCAGGCCAGCGACAAGCTGCCGGCCGAACTGGACGAGGCGGCGCGCATGGACGGCGCCGGCCCGCTGCAGCTGTTCCGGCTGGTCTACCTGCCGCTGATGGTGCCGTCGCTGGTGGCGGTGGGCACCTATTCCCTGCTGCTGGCCTGGAACGAATACCTCTACGCCTTCCTGCTGCTGTCGCGCGACACCGACGTCACGCTGGCGGTGGCGCTGGGCAGCTTCCTGTCGGCCGACGACTCGCCGTGGGAGCTGCTGATGGCCACCGGCCTGATCTACGCGCTGCCGCCGGCGGCGATCTATTACGCGTTCAAGCGTTACATGGTTTCTGGTCTCACGGCCGGTGCCGTCAAGAGTTAACACCATGGCCTCCGTCAGCTTCAAGAATATCCAGAAGGCCTTCGGCAAGGTCAAGGTCATCCACGGCATCGGCTTCGACATCCACGACGGCGAATTCGTCGTGCTGGTGGGGCCCAGCGGCTGCGGCAAGAGCACGCTGCTGCGCATGCTGGCCGGCCTGGAGGAGATCAGCGGCGGCGAGATCCTGATCGACGGCAAGGTCGTCAACGAGCTGGAGAGCAAGGACCGCGACATCGCGATGGTGTTCCAGAGCTATGCGCTCTACCCGCACATGACGGTGCGCGAGAACATGGGCTTCTCGCTGCGCCTGCGCAAGGCCGACAAGGCCACCACCGACGGGCGCGTGGCGAATGCGGCGCGCATCCTCAACCTCGACGCGCTGCTCGACCGCTACCCGCGCGAGCTCTCCGGCGGCCAGCGCCAGCGCGTGGCCATGGGCCGCGCGATCGTGCGCGACCCCAAGGTGTTTCTCTTCGACGAGCCGCTGTCCAACCTCGATGCCAAGCTGCGCGTGGCCATGCGCGCCGAGATCAAGGCGCTGCACCAGCGCCTGAAGACGACCACCGTCTATGTCACGCACGACCAGATCGAGGCCATGACGATGGCCGACCGCATCGTCGTCATGCACGACGGCGTCATCGAGCAGATCGGCACGCCGCTGGAACTCTTCGACCGCCCGGGCAACCTCTTCGTCGCACAGTTCATCGGCTCGCCGGCGATGAATGTCTTCGACGGCCGTGTGCAAGGCGGCGCGGTGGAGGCACTGGGCGTGCGCTGGCCGCTGCCGCCGGGCAGCGCGGCGGGCGCGGGCGCGGGCCACAGCGTGCACTACGGCATCCGCCCGACCGACCTCGGCCTGGGCAACGTCGGCATCGCCGCCCGCGTGGTGGTGGTCGAGCCCACCGGCGCCGAGACCGAACTGCTGGTCGAGGTCGACGGGCAGCAGCTGGTGGTGGTGATGCACGGCCGCACCGAGGCCCGTCCCGACGACATCGTGCACCTGCAGGTCGACGCCGCCAAGGCCCATGTCTTCGATGCCCAGGGCGGACAGCGCCTCTAGCAAGCGGCCATGAGTGCACCGCGCGTGGTGGTGATGGGTGTCAGCGGCTGTGGCAAAGAGCACCGTCGGCCGCCTGCTGGCCCAGGCACTGCGTGCCCTATATCGAAGGCGACGCGTTGCACCCGCCCGAGAATGTGGCCCGCATGGCCGCCGGCACGCCACTGACCGACGCCGACCGCCACGGCTGGCTGCAGGCGGTGGCCGGGCAGCTGGGCAATGCCGCCACCGAGGCACGCGGTGTCGTCGTCGGCTGCAGCGCGCTCAAGCGCAGCTACCGCGACCTGCTGCGCATCGCCGCGCCCGATGTGCGCTTCGTGCACCTGCACGGCGAGCCGGACCTGCTGCGCGAGCGGCTGGCCGCACGCCGTGGCCACTACATGCCGCCGTCGCTGCTGCAAAGCCAGCTCGACACCCTGCAGCCACCGGGCGCCGACGAGCACGCGCTCACGCTCGACATCGGGCGGCCCGCGCAGGCGATGGTGGCCGATGCCGAGCGCTGGCTGCGCCAGCCCTGACCAACGGACGAGACCGCCATGATCGACGCCAGCACCTTTCGACTCGACGGCCGCGTGGCCCTGGTCACCGGCTCTTCGGCCGGCATCGGCCTGGCGCTGGCGCGTGCACTTGCCCAGGCCGGTGCCCGCGTGGTGCTGAACGGGCGCGATGCCGGCAAGCTGGCGGCGGCCGCCGCCACGCTGCGCGGCGAGGGTCTGGCCGTTGGCGAGCAGGCCTTCGACGTCTGCGACGCTGCGGCGGTGGAGGCCGCCGTGGCCGCCATCGAGGCCGGGGTCGGCCCCATCGACATCCTCTTCAACAATGCCGGCACCACGCAGCGCGCGCCCTTCCACGAATTTCCGCAGGAGGCCTGGCAGCGCATCCTGCGCACCAATGTCGACAGCATGATCATCGTCGGCCAGGCCGTGGCGCGGCGCATGGTGGCGCGCGGGCGCGGTCGCATCGTCAACATCGCCTCGGTGCAGAGCGAGCTCGGCCGCCCTGGTATCGCGCCCTATGCCGCCAGCAAGGGCGCGGTGAAGATGCTGACCAGGGCATGGCGATCGACCTCGGCCGCACGGCATCAATGTCAACGGCCTCGGGCCGGGCTATTTCAAGACCGAGCTCACCGCGCCGCTGGTGGCCGATGCCAGATTCAGCGAATGGCTGATCGGCCGCACGCCCAGCCGCCGCTGGGGCGAGATCGAGGACCTGGGCGGCGCTGCCGTCTTTCTGGCCAGCGACGCGGCGCGCTTCGTCAACGGCCACATCCTCTACGTGGACGGCGGCGTGACGGCCACGCTGTGATCACACCATGACGAGCTTCACCCAGGTCATCCTCTTCACCGACACCGACGGCCGCGCGCGCTGGCGCGAGCAGGCCATCGCGCTCACCGAGGGCAAGCCGCAGGCACGGCTGTCGCCGCTGATGGCCAGCGGCGGCTGCCAGCTGCGCGAAAGTCCGGTGGGCTTTCGCAGCGAGTTCCACTGCACCGACAACCCGCAATGGGTCTTCATCCTGCAAGGGCGCATGGAGATCGGCCTGCAGGACGGCAGTTCACGCACCTTCGGGCCGGGGCAGCACTTCTACTCGGCGGACCGGCTGCCGGACGGCGCGACCTTCGACCCCCAGGTGCATGGCCACTGGAGCCGGCGGCTCGGCGACGAGCCGCTGGTGACGCTGTTCGTGCGCGGCTGAACGGACATGATGGCCATCAAGAACGTCCTCGGCCACACCCTCGACCAGCTGGGCGAGGCCATCGTCGGCGGGCGCTACCCGCCGGGCGCGTCGATCCCGCCCGAGCCCTTGCTGTGCGACGAACTCGGCGTCAGCCGCACCGTGGTGCGCGAGGCGGTCAAGTCGCTGGTCGCCAAGGGCATGCTGGTGACGGGGCCCAAGGTCGGCACGCGGGTGCTGGCCTCCGAACAGTGGAACTGGTTCGACCCCGACGTGGTGGCCTGGCAGAGCAAGGCCGGACTGACGCGCGAATTCCTGCGCGACCTGCAGGAACTGCGGCGCGTCGTCGAGCCCGCGGCGGTGCGCCTGGCCGCCGAGCGCGCCACCGCGGCCGACATCGCCGGGATCGAAACCGCCTACGCCGGCATGAAGCAGGCCATCGAGCAGGGCGGCGACTATGTCAAGAACGACCTCGCCTTTCACCAGGGCCTGCTGCGCGCCTGCCACAACCGCATGGTGATCCAGATGAGCAAGGCGCTGGGGGCGCTGCTGCGCACCAGCTTCCGGCTCCAGCACGGCCAAGCCCGACGGGCCGGCCAAGTCGCTGCCGCTGCACCGCGCGGTGCTGGACGCGGTGATCGCGCGCAACCCGGCCAAGGCCGAGAAGGCCCCTGGTGCGGACCGACGGCGCGCCCCCCCCGATATGAGCGGGCGGAGGGCTGGCCGCGGGGCCCAGCTGCCGTCACTGTCACTGCCGGCGCAGAACCTGGCGCCGCGGCGCACGCCGGGCTGATCGCCCGCCTGCAGGCGGCCGCCGCAGGTAGACACCGTGCCTTCCGGGCGGCGACAGCGCCGACCGCCAGAGCCGGATGTGGCGGCCGATCCAGCGGTCGGGGCCGTACCGCTGCCCGTTGCGGCACGCTGTCACGTTACCGTGAAAGCCCCTGATGAATCGGGCATGTCAGGGCCTCCCGCAGCAGCGCGGGATGTCGAGATCCGCTGGGCCCGACCCCTCGAAGTCAGCGGTGTTTCAGTGGCTGGCAGCAGCGGGTTCGGGCGACGGCCAGCGGCCGATCGTCTTGAGCTGCTTGATCCAGCGCGGGGCGTTCTTCTTCGCGCTCATGGCCGCGTAGTCGATGGCCTGGTCGATGTAGGGCTGGCGCCGGCTGAGCATCAGGAAGATCAGCCGGATCATCTTGTGCGCCACTGCCACGATCGCCTTCTTGTGCGACTTGCGCGCCATCAGGCTTCGGTATTTGGAGGCCAGGGTGCTCTTGGTCATGCGCGCGGCGTTGGCGCACTCGCACAGGATGAAGCGGATGATCGAGTTGCCGTGGCGCGTGCGGCCCGACTTGCGCTTGCCCGCGCTCTCGTTGTTGCCCGGGCTGAGTGCGGCCCAGCAGGCCAGGCGTTCGGCGCAGCCGAAGCGCGCCATGTCGTCACCGATCTCGATGAGAATCAGCGCCGCGGCGATCTCGTCGACGCCGGGAATGGTCTGCAGCAGTTGGTGCGCCCAGGCATAGGGCTGCATCGCCGCCAGCAGGTAACGGTCGATGTCGATGATCTCGCGCTGCAGCGTCTCGATGTGGGCGTGGATGTGCCCGAGCACGAACAGGTGCCGTGCGCTGAGATCGCCTTCCAGGCTCGCGCCGAGGTCTTCGCGCCTTTGCTTGAGCTTGCCGCGGGCCAGGCCGAGCATGTGCTCGACGGACTTGCCTTCGATGAGCGCGCTGACCATCGCCCGGGCCGACACGCCGTTGATGTCGCTGACCACGCCACCGAGCTTGATGCCGCCGTCATCCAGGATCTTGTGCAGCCGGTTGACCTCGCTGGCGCACATCGCACTGAGCTTGCGCCGGTAGCGCGAGACCAGGCGCAGCTCGCGCAGGTCCTTCGGGGGAATGAAGCTGGCCCGAACCAGCCCGAAGCGCGCCAGCACGGCCAGCCATTCGCTGTCGGCCATGTCGGTCTTACGCCCAGGCACGTGCTTGATCAAGTGCGCGTTGACCACCCAGGCGCAGATGCCGGCGTTCTCGAGGTGGGCGTGCACGCTCTTCCAGTAGATCCCCGTGCTCTCCATCACCACCAGTTCGACGCCAAGCCCGCTCAGCCATGCCGCCAGAGCCCGGCAGTCACGCCGGAAGCCGCCGAACTCACGCGTGTGGCGCTGCATCGAGCCGTCGCCCTGCTCGATCAAGACCGTCACCACATGCAGCATGCGGTGCACGTCGATACCGGCCACGCGCCGGTACAAGGCTCGCAATCCAAGGTCTTCCATCACGGTGCTCCTGTGGTTAAAGTGCCAGGCGGCACACAGGGCGATCACCTATTCGGCCAAGTGCAAGATGCAATTGCCCGAGGGCTGGAAGACTCCTCGAATCGAACTCGATTCGGGCCTCTTTACCGTTCGTGCTGCAACCCGGCCCGGGCAAACGGGCCGCGCCACGCGACAGTCGGGGGGTTCGAGCCAGCCCGGTGGAGATCCGGTTAGGCGGCGGGGTCGGGCCTTCACTCGTATTGCGACCTCAATCGCCCAGTGTGCCGCCTCGCATCGTGCGCCAATCTCAGGCTTTCATGCTCGGGGGCGATGCGTCCGAATCATGAATGGTTAGGCTTCAGAATCCACCCGTGTTGCGTTCGGTACCGTCCTGCGGTACCATGCTCACATGAAGCGCGCCCATCAGAAGACCCTCGAAGCGATCTTCGCCCACCCGACCAGCGCGAATATCGCTTGGAAGGACATAGAAGCGCTACTGGTTGGTCTCGGCGCGGAAGTTACCGAACGCGAAGGTAGCCGCGTCGCAATCGTTCTGTTCCAAGAAGTCCGCGTCTTCCACAGACCGCATCCCTCGCCAAAGACAGACAAGGGCGCCGTAGTGTCAGTGAAGAAGTGGCTTGAGCAACACGGAGTGAAGCCATGAACGTCATGACGGTTGACGGATACAACGCAAAGATCGAGTACGACCCGGAGATTGACATGTTCCGCGGGGAGATTCTCGGTCTTACTGGCGGAGCCGACTTCTACGGCAAGACCCCGAAGGAACTAAGAACAGAGTTCAAGAAGTCCTTGGCAGTCTTCCTCGAGGTCTGTAAAGAAAAGGGTATTGAACCCAGACGGAACTACTCCGGAAAGTTCAACCTTCGAATTCCTCCGGAACTTCACGAGAGGCTCGCCATTGCTGCTCAGGCCGAGGGCAAGAGCATAAACACGCTAGCCCAAGAAGCCCTCGCGCAACGTGTTGCCGTCTGATGCCTAACCCCTCTACAGGGACTTCCCGTTGAGTCAACGGGACTGACTTCTTCTTGGTCAGCGGTATTCGGTCTTCCTTTCGCTGCTGGACGGCGCTTGGCGATGTTCACCATCGAGGAACAGACTGCACATCTACAGGCGGGCTTGTGTCGGTGCTGTTGACCGAGGCCCCAGATACGAACCGCTCGGCAGGTCTCCATTCGCTCTCGTGCTCTCGGGCACGGACGAGTTATCGAGTTCACCTGCCGCCGGTCTGACCTGTGGTGAGCATCTTCGGCGCGCGTCTGGCTGAGGATTCGGTTGTCGATCGATCGGTGGCGGCCTGCTCAGGCTGCGGGCTGCGGCTCGAGGCCGCTACGCGCGGCCGGCGGTTGCGGCACATGGTCGGGGTCGAACGCCACGTCTCGCGTGAGCACCGCCCACAGGATGCGCGCGTTCTTGTTGGCCAGCGCCACCACGGCCTTCTGCCAGCCGACCCTCTCCTTGAGCTGCACCAGCCACTGGCTGATGCGGTCGCTTCGTTTGCCGGCGCTCATCACCGCGGACTTCGCGCCCTGGATCAGCAGCGTGCGCAGGTAGTCGTCGCCCCGTTTGGTGATGCGCCCGAGCCTGGCCTTGCCCCCGGTGGAGTTCTGGCTCGGCACCAGGCCCATCCACGCACCGAATTGCCTGGCGTTGGCAAACTGCTTGAAGTCGCCCACGCTGGCCACCACGGCCGAGGCGGTGGTCGGCCCCACGCCCAGCAAAGTGGCAGCCTTCCTGGCGCGTTCGTCGCTGCGCACGTGGCTGGCGATGCGCTCGTCGCACCAGGCCATCTGCAGCTCGATGTCGATCCAGTGCAGATGCGCCCGCTGCAAGGCCAGCCTCGCCACGCCGGGCAGTTCGTTGCCGGCGTCTTCGATCACTGAAGCCAGCACGGCGCGCAGCGCCTCGGGGCTGCGCGGGAACACCAGGCCGAACTCCGCCAGCAGCCCGCGGATGCGGTTGATCAGCGCGGTTCGCTCTTCCTTGTATGCGTATTCCACGCCATCGCGGACAGCGTTCCACGCTGATGGCGGGCAGCATTCCGCCGTGATGGCGGACACCGTTCCGGGCGGATGGCGGACAGCGTTCCAGCCTGATCGCGGACACCGGCGAGGTGTCCTGAGTGACCCAACGAGGCATAGGCTGCCCGGTTTTTTGACCGGGAGAAGCGATGCCCACACCAAGGGTCCTCATGAGCAAGATCAGACGAGCACTGCAACTACTGGCCGACGCCGGCCTGAGCACGCGGCAGGTCGCCGCGGCGCTGAACATCAGCAAGACCACCGTCAGCGAGATCGCGATGTATGCGCGCGACGCCGGCGTGGACTGGCCGCTGGCCAGCACCCTCAGCGACGACGAACTGCAGGCGCGGCTGTACCCGCCGCCACGCCCGCGCAGCACGCACCGGCGCGAGCCCGACTACCCCGCGTTGCACCAGGAACTCAAGCGCCCTGGCGTGACCCTGCAACTCCTGTGGGAGGAGTACCGCGCAGACGCTGAGGCCCAGGCCTACCGCTACAGCGCCTTCTGCGAGAAGTACCGCGCCTGGGCCAAGACGCTCAAGCGCTCGATGCGCCAGATCCACCCCGGCGGTGAGCGGCTGTTCGTCGACTACGCCGGCCAGACAGTGCCGGTGGTCGATGCGGCCAGCGGCGAGATCCGCCGCGCGCAGGTGTTCGTGGCCGTGCTGGGCGCGTCGAACTACACCTACGCCTGTGCCACCTGGCAGCAGACGGCCACCGACTGGGTGGGCTCGATCATCGCGACGCTGGCGTTCATCGCCGGCGTACCCCGGCTGCTGGTGCCCGACCAACCGCGCGCGCTGATCGCCAACCCCGACGCCTACGAGCCCGTCACCGCGCGGCTGATGCAGGAACTGGGCGAGCACTACGGCGTGGCGGTGCTGCCCGCACGCCCAGGGCGGCCGCAGGACAAGGCCAAGGTCGAAGTCGGCGTGCAGGTGGTCGAGCGCTGGATCCTGGCGCGGCTGCGCAACCGGCGCTTCTTCACCCTGGCCGAGCTTAACGGTGCCATCGCGTCGCTGCTGGCCGATCTGAACCAGCGTCCGTTCAAGAAGCTGCCCGGCTGCCGGCGCAGCGCCTTCGAGGCGCTGGACGCGCCGGCCCTCAAGCCACTGCCCGCCGTGGCGATGGTGCTGGCGCAGTTCAAGCCCGCGCGCGTGAACATCGACTACCACGTCGCCTTCGAGGGCCACTCACTACTCGGTGCCGCACCAGCACGTGGGCGCGGCGGTGGAGTTGCGCATCACGGCCACCACGCTGGAGGTGCTGCTGCGCCGCCAGCGCATCGCCGCCCATGCCCGCAGCCACCGCGTCGGCGGCTTCACCACGGTGGCCGAGCACATGCCGGCCTCGCACCGGGCGCACCTGCAGTGGACGCCTGCCAAGCTCATCGCTTGGGGCGAGCGCATCGGCGCGGCCACCGCCGGCGTGGTGCGCTGGCAGATGGAACACCGCCCGCACCCAGAGCAGGGCTACCGCGCCTGCCTGGGCCTGATGCGGCTGGCCCGGCAGTACGGCGACGAGCGGCTGGAGGCCGCCTGCGCCCGCGCACAGTCCATCCGGGCGCCGAACTACCGCAGCGTCAAGTCCATCCTGGAGTGCGGCCTGGACCGGCAGGACACCGCCTTGCTGGGCGGCGCCGCCTCACCCATGCCCAGCCACGACAACGTGCGCGGGCCCGGCTACTACGGCCACCACTGATGGCCGCCATACCGGCCACGCATCCCACCCTGTCCATCGATCGAGACGAACCCACCATGCTCCACCAACACACCCTGGACCAACTGCGCGGCCTTCGCCTGGACGGCATGATCGCCGCGCTCAACGACACCGCCACCCAGGCCGCCGCCGAGGCGCTGCCCTTCGAACAACGTCTGGCGCTGCTGGTGCAGCGCGAGCTCGACTGGCGCGACGGCAAGCGCGTGGCGCGTCTGCTGAAGAACGCCAGGCTCAAGGTCAGCAGCGCCTGCATCGAGGACATCGACTGGCGGGCTGGCCGCGGCCTGGACCGCCACCTCGTCACCGCGCTGGCCGAAGGTGACTGGATCCGCCGCGGCCGCAACGTGCTCATCACCGGCGCGACAGGTTGTGGCAAGACCTGGCTGGGTTGCGCGCTGGCGCAGCAGGCGGCCCGGCAGGGCTTCACCGTGCTCTACACCCGTGCCACGAGGCTGCTGCAGGAACTGCAGGTGGCGCACGGCGATGGCAGCTTCGGTCGCCGGCTGGGCGCGCTGGCCAAGCTCGACCTGCTGGTGCTCGATGACCTGGCCATCGCGCCGATTGCCGCCCAGGAGCGCCAGGACCTGCTGGAGTTGCTGGACGACCGGGCGGGCAGCCGCAGCACGCTCATCACCAGCCAGCTGCCCACCAGCGCGTGGCATCAGTGGCTGGGCGAGCCCACCATCGCCGACGCCATCATGGACCGGCTGCTGCACGGCTCGCACACCCTGGCGCTCAAGGGCGAGTCGCTGCGCCGGACCAAGGCCCCAGCCTGACGGCATCCGAGGCGCGCGGCCCCGCGCCGCTTCTGCCCCGCCTTGCCCACCGCGGCGGCTGTTCGTCGCAGGCGACGCCGCCGCCGTGGACAAGGCTGCCGGGGTGGCGAAGCGAAGACCGATCAAGACGCCTTCGGCACCGGGTTATCCACCCGGCGCCCGGGCGCCGCGTGAATAACCCGGCAGCCCGCGTTCCACGCTGATCGCGGACAGCGTTCCACCGTGATGGCGGGCAGTTGACCTACCATCCGGACCGTCACTCAGGCACCTCACCAAGGGTGTCCGCGATCGCCTGGAACGCTGTCCGCGATCAGACTGGAATGGGTGTCCGCGATCAGTGGAATGCGCACTTGTAGCCCTCTCGCAGCCGGTGCACCGACAGCTGCCCCTGCTGCTCGACGGTCTTGACCGGCACGAAGCGCATGTGCGGCCGACCGGCTGCCTCGCAGATCGCCTGGGCGTCGTTGGCGTCGTTCTTGCCCCGCTTGCCCGCCATGCGGTAAGGGCTCACGAAGTGCCCGGCGATCAGCCTGGCGTCCAGCCCCAGCAGCTGCAGGCGCCGCGCAACATGGTGCGCCCCGCCGCAGGCCTCCATCGCCACCAGGCACCCCGCAGGCAACTCGGCGCACCATGCATAGAACCGATCAGGCGGCATCGCACGGGCCAGCACCACCCGCCCCGATCGATCCACCGCGTGCACCTGCAAGGCCCGCTTGGACAGATCCACCCCTACCCGCGCCACCGGCGCACGTGTAATCTCCACCATGGACTTCTCCTTTCCGTTCAGATTGAACTTCCGCAAGTCAATCTTGGTACCTCGATACCGTCACAGGACTGGGGAAGTCCCTTCGTATTCGCTCAACCGGAGCACCAACGGCGGGCCACCAGGCCCGGTCTGGCGGTACGCGGTACATTTTCGCCAGCCCGGGCCTGGCGTCCCGCCGTCGGTGCCCGGTTAGCTCGAACGTTCGGCGTCACGAAGCTCGTGCCTTGTCGCGTAGCCCATACGCTACACTGGCGGCATGCGGGTCGAGAAGACAGACGAGTACCGAGACTGGATTGACAACCTGAAGGATGTCGTCGGGCGCGCTCGCATCCTCATGCGGGTCGATCGCCTCGTTCACGGCAACCCGGGTACTCATCGGAGCCTTACGGATGGTGTCTCGGAACTCAAGGTCGACGCCGGCCCTGGCTATCGCGTCTACTACACGATCCGTGGAGATCGACTCCTCCTGCTCCTGCTGGGCGGCGACAAGTCCTCCCAGTCCAAAGACATCGCCAAAGCCATTCGACTGGCTCGTGACTACGAAGGGTAAAGACATGGCTACGTCACCTCGCAAGAAGGCCCCGAAGGTCAAGACCTCGGCGTACGATGTCGCAGAGCACCTGCGTACGCCCGAAGAGATGGCGGCCTACCTCGATGCTTGGCTTGAGGAAGCGCCGGAAGACATTTCCGGTATTGCTCGCGCGCTCGGTGACATCGCCCGTGCCAAAGGCATGAGCCTGGTGGCCAAGGAAGCTGGTCTAAGCCGAGAAAGCCTCTATCGGGCGCTCAGCGCCGACGGGAACCCGAGCTTCGCCACCGTGCTCAAGGTAGCCAAGGCCCTTGGAGTCCGCCTGCATGCACAGCCGGCATAGCCACCAAGTGACGCCGAACATGTCGGTCAACCGGACGCGCTACAGCAAGGCACCCTGGCCGCGAGGCGCCCGCTGTCAATCTTGCGCCTCGCCCTGGTGGCCACCCAAACTCCCCCACCCGTGGCCACCTCAAATTCCCCCACCCTGACCGTGCTTCGATGAGGCGCTGAGCAGGCCGGCGAGGCCGGCCGGTCAGGGCTGAGCAGGACGTTACTTTCCACCCCTCTATGTCGAGGGGAAGCAAGGAGTGAACGTCTTGAAGCCACATCTACAGACAACCGTCTGGACGCTGCTGGAGGCCGGCGCCAGCCAGCGCGACATCCAGCGCGTCACAGGGGATCGATCGCAAGACGATCCGCGGTTACCAGAAGCGGTTCGCCGCTGCCGCTGCAGCAAATTCCCCAGGGTGGCCACCGGCTCCCTGGGTGTGGCCGCCGGCGCGGCGGAGCAAATTCCCCCACCCCGGCCACCGGCACAGGCACAGGCACCGACACCGACACCGACTCCGGCAGTGACGCCGACGACTTTTGCGCCGACGGCATCGGCCTGCGAACCCCACCGCGCCTTCATCGAGGCCCAGCTTCGGCTGCGTCGCAACGCCGTAGCCATCTACCAGGACCTGGTGGATCTGCACGGCTACGCCGGCGCCTACAACTCGGTCAAGCGCTTCGCCAACAAGCTGCGCCACCGCGAGCCCGAGCAGTTCGACCGTCTGGCCTTCCTGCCGGGCGAAGAGATGCAGGTCGACTACGGCGAGGGCGCTCTCACGCGCGTGCCCGGCACCGACCGCTGGCGCAAGCCGCGGCTGTTCGTGGCCACGCTGCGCTACTCGCGGCGCAGCTACCGCTGTGTGGTCTGGCGCTCAAGCCAGGAGACCTGGGCGCGGCTGCACGAGCAAGCCTGGCGTTACTTCGGCGGCAGTTGCCGCTACGTCGTGCTCGACAACCTGAAGGAGGGCGTGCTCAAGCCCGACCTGGCCGAGCCCGAGCTCAACCCGGTCTATGCCGCGGCCCTGGCGCACTACAGCGTGGTGGCCGACCCGGCCCGCGTCCGTGACCCCAACCGCAAGGGCAGCGTGGAGAACGCGATCGGCCACACCAGGCCACGGCACTGAAGGGGCGGCGCTTCGAGTCTATCGAAGAGCAGAACACCTTCCTGGAGCACTGGGAGGCCAAGTGGGCTGCCTTGCGCATCCACGGCAGCGAACGCCGCCAGGTGCAGGCCATGTTCGAGGAGGAGAAGCCGCATCTGCAGCCCTTGCCGTTGCTCGGGATGCAGTACTTCACCGAGGCCCAGCGAACGGTCTGCGACGACAGCTGCGTGCGCGTCGATCACAGCAGCTACGCCGCACGCCCGGCGCCCATCGGCAGCCGGGTGCTGGTGCGCGTGTTCGAGCGCCGCATCGAGATCCGCGAGCTGAAGACACAGGCCCTGCTGCGCACCCACGCCCGTGCCGAGCGCCCAGGCACGGTGGTGCTGCCCGACGACGAGCGCGTGTTCAACCCGTCGCGCCAGACGCGGCACATCCTGGCCCAGGCCAAGGCCATCGGGGCCGACGCGGCCCGGCTGTGCGAGCTGCTGTTCGCCATCGAAGGCCGCGTCGGGCAACGCAAGCTGTGGGGCATCGTCAGCCTGGCCCAGCGCTACCCCCGCCGCCTGGTCAGCAGCGCCTGCGGGCGGGCCCTGGCCGACGGCATCTACAGCTACCGGCACGTCAAGGTCGCCACCGAGCGGCTGGTCACCGAGGCACTGGCGGCCATCGACCGCGCCGATGCCGCCCCGGTGCAGGGGCGAGCTCGCGCTGACCCAGGACCACCCGCTGATCCGCAGCGCCGATGACTACGCCGAAGTGTTCGCGCTCGGCGCCGCACAGCCCGACACCGGCACCCCGAACACCACCATCACCGAGATCAACCCATGAACATGCAAGAGATCGAGCGCGCCCTGCGCGAGCTGCGCCTGTCGGGCATCGCCGCCACCCTGAGCACCCGGGTGATGCAAGCCCAGAGCACCCAGGAGCCCTTCCTGGACACCTTCGCGGCGATGCTGCAGGACGAGCTCGACCGGCGCCGCTCGCGCCTGACCGAACGGCGCTTCAAGCAGTCACGCCTGGACGAGCGGCCCACACTCGCCGACTTCGACTGGCGCTTCAACCCCAAGCTGCCGCGCCAGGCCTGCTTCGAGTTGCACACCCCTGAAGTTCATCGGCGAAGGTGGCAATGCGCTGATCATCGGCAAGCCCGGCACCGGCAAGAGCCATGTTGCGAAGGCCGTGGCCTACCAGGCCACGCTGCCGGGCTTCGACGTGCGCTACGTCGAGGCCGACACCGAGTTCGCCCGCTACGGGCTGGGCAGCACCGCCGAGCAGGCCGCGCTGCTGCGCAGCTTCGTCGAGCCCCGACCTCGTCGTGCTGGACGATCTGTTCCTGGCCAGGCGCATCTCCAGGCCAGCGCCGAGTTGCTGCAGACCGTCGTGCACCAGCGCTACAAGCAGCGCCGCAGCATCGTCGTCACCTCAAACCGTGTCGTTGCAAGACTGGGGCAAGTACCTCGGCGACGCCACCATGGCCACCACCATCCTCGACCGTCTCATGCACCGCGCGGCCATGCTGGGTTCGAGGGCAAGAGCTATCGCCTCAAAGGCGGCCTCGCTGTCGCTGAACGCCTGCCCCTGAGCAGGGCTCCTGGTCGCTCGGGCAGACCCACGGCAACGGCCAGCCGGGCCGACACCTACGATCCAGTCCGGGCGACTCGCGCCCGCCGTGGACAAACCACCCGCCCACCGGGGACCAAGCCTGACGTGGACGGCCCCTGCGAGGTCCCGTGGCTTGCCCGCCGCCTCCAACCGATGCCTACGGCCTGACGCGCTCCTCACTTACCGGAACAACCGATTGCAGAAGGGAATCAAAACACCCGCACCAGGCCAACGGGCGACGAAGCCCGCTCAAGCAGCCCCGGCATCGCAGCCTCGCGAATTCAACTCAGACAGGGGCAGGAGAAACCCATAATTCGACCGTCCTGCCTGGGGGTTTCCCGAGTGGCCACAGGTGGGGGAATTTGGAAGGTGGCCATCGGGGGACCAACAAAAGCCGCGATTCTGGAAGGTGGCGGGCCGTCGCCACCGCAATGGCTCATCGCGCCACATTGAAGCCAGTGATCGTGAATGCAAGCTCAGTCAGATGCCCCAAAGCCGCTGCGAACCAGATCCGCGATCCGAACCGCCATGCTTCGCGCAGGATCGAACGGAAGGTCCTCGA
>JADJYX010000043.1 GCA_016719535.1 Rubrivivax sp.
CCTTCCTTTGCCGGGCGAGAGAGATGCAGATGGACCACGGCGAGGGCGCTCTCACGCGCGTGCCCGGCACCGACCGATGGCGCAAGCCGCGGCTGTTCGTGGCCACGCTGCGCTGATCACGGCGCAGCTACCGCTGTGTGTGGTCGGCGCTCAAGCCAGAGACCTGGGCGCGGCTGCACGAGCAAGCCTGGCGTTAACTTCGGCGGTTGCCGCTACGTCGTGCTCGACAACCTGAAGAGGCGTGCTCAGCCCGACCTGTACGAGCCGAGCTCAACCCGGTCTATGCCGCGGCCCTGGCGCACTACAGCGTGGTGGCCGACCCGGCCCTGCGTCCGTGACCCCAACCGCAAGGGCAGCGTGGAGAACGCGATCGCCACCCAGGCCACGGCACTGAAGGGGCGGCGCTTCGAGTCTATCGAAGAGCAGAACACCTTCCTGAGCACTGGGAGGCCAAGTGGGCTGCGCTTGCGCATCCACGGCAGCGAACGCCGCCAGGTGCAGGCCATGTTCGAGGAGGAGAAGCCGCATCTGCGGCCCTTGCCGTTGCTCGATGCACTTCACCGAGGCCCAGCGAACGGTCTGCGACGACAGCGTTGCGTGCGTGTCGATCACAGCAGCTACGCGGCTCGTCCGGCACCCATCGGCAGCAAGGTGCTGGTGCGCGTGTTCGAGCACCGCATCGAGATCCGCGACCTGACCTCTCAGGCCCTGCTGCGCACCCACCCCCGTGCCGAACGCCCAGGCACGGTGGTGCTGCCCGACGACGAGCGCGTGTTCAACCCGTCGCGCCAGACGCGGCACATCCTGGCCCAGGCCAGGCCATCGGGGCCGACGCGGCCCGGCTGTGCGAGCTGCTGTTCGCCATCGAAGGCCGCGTCGGGCAACGCAAGCTGTGGGCATCGTCAGCCTGGCGCCAGCTGCCCCCGCCGCCTGGTCAACAGCGCCTGCGGGCGGGCCCCGGCCGACGGCATCTACAGCTACCGGCACGTCAAGGTCGCCACCGAGCGGCTGGTCACCGAGGCACTGGCGCCATCGACCGCGCCGATGCCGCCCCGGTGCAGGGCGAGGCTCGCCTGACCCAGGACCACCCGCTGATCCGCAGCGTCGACGACTACGCTGAGCTGTTTCGCGCGCGGCGCCGCACAGCCCGACACCGGCACCCCGAACACCACCATCACCGAGATCAACCCATGAACATGCAGAGATCGAGCGCGCCCCTGCGCGAGCTGCGCCTGTCGGGCATCGCCGCCACCCCTGAGCACCCGGGTGATGCAAGCCCAGAGCACCCAGGAGCCCTTCCTGGACACCTTCGCGGCGATGCTGCAGGACGAGCTCGACCGGCGCCGCTCGCGCCGGACCGAACGGCGCTTCAAGCGGTCACGCCTGGACGAGCGGCCCACACTCGCCGACCGACTGGCGCTTCAACCCCAGCTGCCGCGCCAGGCCTGCTTCGAGTTGCACACCCGAAGTTCATCGGCGAAGGTGGCAATGCGCTGATCATCGGCAAGCCCGGCACCGGCAAGAGCCATGTCGCCAAGGCGGTGGCCTACCAGGCCACGCTGCAGGGCTACGACGTGCGCTACCTGGAGGCCGACACCGAAGTTCGCCCGCTACGGGCTGGGCAGCACCGCCGAGCAGGCCGCGCTGCTGCGCAGCTTCGTCGAGCCCGACCTCGTCGTGCTGGACGATCTGTTCCTGGCCAGGCGCATCTCCGAGGCCAGCGCCGAGTTGCTGCAGACCGTCGTGCACCAGCGCTACAAGCAGCGCCGCAGCATCGTCGTCACCTCAAACCGTGTCCGTGCAAGACTGGGGCAAGTACCTCGGCGACGCCACCATGGCCACCACCATCCTCGACCGTCTCATGCACCGCGGCCCTGCTGGGTTCGAGGGCAGAGCTATCGCCTCAAGGAGGCGGCCTCGCGCATCGCGCTGAACGCCGACTGCCCCTGAGCAGGCGCCCTGGTCGCTCAGGCAGACCCGCAGCAACGGCCCAGCCGGGCTGACACCCTCGATCCAGTCCAGGCGACTCGCGCCCGCCGTGGACAAACCACCCGCCCACAGGGCAAGCCTGTGGACGCCCCTGCGGGTCCGTGGCTTGCCCACCGCTCCCCGGCCGATGCCTACGGCCTGACGCGCTTCTTGCCCGAACAGCCGATTGCAGAAGGGGAATCAAAACACCCCCGCACCAGGCCAACAGGCGACAGAAGCCCGCTCAAGCGGCCCCGGCATCGCAGCCTCGCAGGTCAACTCAGACAGGAGCAGGAAACCCATAATTCGACCGTCCTGCCTGGGGGAGTTTGAGTGGCCACAGGTGGGGGAATTTGAAGTGGCCATCAGGGGACCAACAAAAGCCGCGATTCTGGTGTGAGCCCGTCGCCACCGCAATGGCTCGTCACGCCGCATTGAAGCCAGTGATCGTGAAGATGCAAGCTCAGTCAGATGCCCCAAAGCCGCTGCGAACCAGATCCGCGATCCGAACCGCCATGCTGCGCGCAGGATCGAACGGAAGGTCCTCGAATCCGAAGGCCGCATAGAGCGCCCGCACATCGTCATCCAGCGGATGCGTCAGCACGCAGAAGCAGCCGACTTGCTCGGACAGGCGCACCGCCGTTGTGAGCGCATAGAACATCAGCGATCGCGCCATGCCCTGCCCTTGCCACCGCAGGTCGACCGCCAACTGGCCCAGCAGGATGGCGGGCATCGGGTCGGGTCGATTGCGTTGCTGCGCCTTGGGCAACCAGGCTCGCTCGACCTGCGCCGTCGACAGGCTCACGTAGCCGACGATGCGGCCAGCTTGCGCATCGCAGATCACCGTGGTCCGCGAGACCCCCAGTTCCTGGTTGCGCCAGGCATGGCGGCGGAACCAGTGGTTCAGCGCGTCGCGCCCGCAATCGAACGCCGCCGTGTCGTCATCAGCCGCCAGGGGTCGCGGCGATGTGAAGGCGGCCGTTGCGCCTGAGGTCACTTCTGCCAGACGGGGCGAGTCTTGGACAGTTTTCGCAGCGCCGGCACTTCCCTCGCCGGCGCACTGGCCCATGCCTCGAACCGGGCCCAGTCCTTCGCCGCAATCGTCACGATGCGGCGATTCAGCAGATCGGTCTCGGCGGCTTCGAGCGCGCGCCGCCTCACGAAATCACTGAGGTTGGTGCTGGCCTGTTCGGCCGCGGCCTCCAGCAAGGCACGCTCGCTGGCACTGACGCGAACACTCACAATGGAGGCGGAAGCTGTTGGCACGAGGACATCTCCCTAGAGATGTATGACAATAGCATACAAGGCCATGAGGCGCCATTCTCCGACCATGTCCCGGACCTTCGACCAGCGCCGTACCGTGGCTGCGTTCGGCAACAGCTCGACCCGCTTCAACCACCGCACCTGATTTCAACCATGAACATTCACCCGCTGCGTCCGCTCGATCACGAAGACGCAGCCCGCGTCGCCATCTCGTGGTTGGCCGAGCGTCATCGCAAGGGCTGGCGCAGCGCGTTCGAAGCCCTGCTGGACCTCTGGCGGCCCGAAGGTCCGCGTGACGGCTGGCAACTGGACGAAGACGGCATGACCATGGTGTCGATCAACGCCGGCGAGTGGTTGATCGCCCGCGGCGAGATCCACGCCCGTGGTGGCCTGCGCGAGATCAACGCCTATCTGCTGGGGCGCGAAGGCCCATTCCTCACGCCAGGCCAGCGCGACTGGATCGCCCAGCTGCGCGCACGGCCCCTTCGCCTGTACCGGGTCACCGACGTACAGCCCGGCGCCGGCATGACCCTGATCGACGAGTTCGACCCGCAGGCCCAGCCGCAGCCGGTGCGCGAGATCAGCGGCAGTCGCAGTGCAAAGCCGGGCATGCTGATGGGCGCGCGCATCATGGAGGTCGCCACCGGCGCCGGCATCGACGGGCACCGTGAGCTCTCGGGCGCCATCTATCCCTTCTCCAAACTGGCCGAGGCGGCCGTGCTGGCGCGGGCCCGGCAGGTGCTGGCCGGCTCTGCCGAGTTGAAGCTTCACGTCGACAACCAACGCGATCTGCTCGAGCTGGCAATCGCCCGCGCCTGGCTGGACCAGTGGTTCGCGCCCGCACCGCTGCCACAGATCCAGGATGCGTCGACCGGCGATCCCCTGCTCCTGGTGACCGACCATTACCGCGTGCTCGATGCGGCGGCGCTCGCCGCTTCCTTGGCGTCGCAGCCCGATGTGAGCGGCGATACGCAGCAGTGCGCATTTCGGCGAACGTGACCGATGATTTCGGGAACGTGACCGATCTGGGGTTCGGTGCTGGGTTGCGCGGTTGAGATTGTAGGAACGAGTGCGGACGGGCTGGTTGGCGGCCTCCTTGGCGGACGTTGGGGCCTGCGATGCCTGAGCGGCAGGCGGGGTATTGCCGTACTTCTCCATCTCCCGTGGTGGGGTCCTGTGGAGCTTGTGGGCAGCCGACGGCCTGGGTGGGCGCGTGGGCACCCGCAGGGTTGTCCATCCGGCCATCCACAGGTGAACGCCCCGGGGCGAGGAAGCCGCGCCAGCGGGCCTGTCCATAAATCCACAGGGCTGGCGGTGGTCAGTGCGCCGCGTCGGTAGTGGCGCTGCCGCCGGCGTTGGCCGTGGCCAGCCTGTTGCGTGCGCAGCGACTGCCCTTCAACGCCAGACGGTGGCTGCGCGAGAGCAGCCGGTCGAGGATGGCATCGGCAATGGTCGCGTCGCCGATCCAGGCATGCCAGTGCTCCACCGGCAGTTGGCTGGTGATGATGGTGGCGCGCGTGCCTGCACGGTCGTCGATCACCTCCATCAGGTCGGCCCGCGTGGGCCCGTCCATCGCCTCCAGCGCCCAGTCGTCGAGCAACAGCACGTCAGTGCGCGCCACCGCCGCCAGCCATCGCGTGAAGCCGCCGTTGCCGTGCAGGATGCGCAGTTCCTCGGCCAGCCTTGGCACGCGCAAGTACAGCGCCGATTGCCCGCGCCGGCAGGCGATTGCGCCAGCGCGCAAGCCAGCCACGACTTGCCCGAACCGGTGGGCCCGGTGATGAGGATTGCCGTGCCGTCCTCGACCCAGCGCGACAGCGCCAGGCTCATCAATGCGGGCCGCTCGAAGCCGCGCCCGGTGCGGCCGTCCACGTCCTCGATGCAAGCCTGCGGGTACTTCAGCCGCGCCCGCCCGAGCAGCGCCGCGGCGCTTGTCGGCGCGCTGGTGCACCTCTCGATCGACCATCAAGGCCAGCCGCTCCTCGAAGCTCAAGGTCGTGCTGGCGGTGCTGGAGAGTTGTTCTTCGACGGCGCTGGCCATGCCCACGAGCTTGAGCTCGCGCAGCTGCGCCAGGGTGTTGTTCATCATCATGGTGAGATCCTTCAATTGTTGCGGTCGGTGCTGTCGGCAGTGCCGGCGCCCTCAGTGGTGTCAGTGGTAATTCGCCGCCCCGCACGTTGTCGTGCAGGGCCACCAGGCGCGGGCTCGCTGCGGGGACGAGGTCGCGTCCATTGGCCAGGATGTCGCGCAATGGCGGTAGTGCCCGGCGGCAGCTCAGGGCCAGCGTGAGGCCGCCTCCAGCCGCACCGGGCCGTAGTGCTTGGCCTGGCTGAGCAGGCCCAGGCAGCTGCGGTAGCCGTGCTCGGGGTGCTTGAAGTGCGCAGCTGGGCAACGAACTGGCCCGTGTTCGGGCCGATGCCGGTGCCCCAGTGGATCAGCCGCTCAGGCGTCCACTGCTTGTGCGCCCGATGCGCCGCGGGCATGTGCGCGTCCACCGTGGTGAAGCCGCCGCGGCGGGCTGCTGGGGCGTGGCATGCCACGCGTTGGCCGCGGTGCAGCACCTCCACCCAAGGCGTCGGTGACGCGTGCCTCCAGCTCCAGTCCCACCAAGGATGCGGCACGCTGTAGCGATGGAATTCGACCTCGACGTGGTAGTCGAGTGCGCCTTGACGGTCTTGAAGGTAGCCCACTGCCAGGCTGCGCTGGCAGCGGCGTCAAGGCCGGTCCGTCCAGCGCGACGAACAGGCTGGCGCGCAGCCGTCGAGCTTCTGGAAGGGCCGCTGGTTCAGCGACGCCAGCAGCGCCGAGATCGCAGCGTCGGCGGCGTGTACGTCGGCCAGCACCGTGCGCAGCCGCGCCAGGATCCAGCGGGTGACGACTTGCACCGCGGACTCTGCGGTGGCCTTGTCCCTGGGCGAATATGGGCGCGCAGGGAGTATCGAGACGGCGTAGTGGCGGGCGAAGTCGCGCACGGTCTCGTTGAGCTTGGGCTCATAGCGGCAGGCGTCGCAGACGAGCGAGCGCGGGTTGTCGGGCACGATCAGCTGCGGCACGCCGCCGTAGAAGCTCAGCGCCCGCGCCACGGCGCCGAGCCACGAGCGCATGCTCTGGTCGGCGGTGGCGCAGGCGAAGGTGTAGCTGGACGCACCCATCGCGGCGACGAAGACCTGCGCGCGGGGCCGTCGGCCAGCGCCAGGTCGCGCCGGCGTAGTCGATGAACAGCTTCTCGCCGGCGCGGCGGTGCTGGCGCATCGAGCGCTTGAGGGTCTTGGCGAAGGCCTTGTAGTGCTCGCAGAACTGGGTGTAGGCCCAGGTACGCCGGCCCTCATGGGCAGCGCGGTATTCCTGCCACAGCAGCATCAGCGTCACACCCTTGCGGCGCAGCTCGATGTGCACGCGGGCGAAGTCGGCCTCGACCACCGCCGTCTCGGCGCTGCTGCGCCCGAGCAGCCGACGCTCGAGCCCGGCCTCGTCGAGGTCGGCAACGGTAGACCAGTCCAGGCCGGCGGCGCCGGCCAGGCCGAGGTACTTGGCGACGACGCCCTTGGAGATGCCGAGGCTGCGCGCGATGGCCTCATGCGAGAGCGCGGCGCTGTACTTGAGTCTGAGGATGTCCTTGATCATGCGTATGTCCATTCGTTGCTGCGGCATCCAGGCTCCGGCCAAAAGGCCGTGACGCTATGCCGCCGCGGTGGTTCATACGCAACACCAGCACCGAGCCCCTTGACAGGCCGGCGACCGCCTTCAGGCGGGTACCAAACGTCCGTCGGTCACGCCACCGAAATGACCGGTCACGCTCCCGAATTCGGCGGTCACGATGCCGAAACGGGCGGTCACGCTCCTCCGAAATACGCACTGGCGGATGTTGGCCGCGCCTGGTTCGAAGGCGTGGCCGGCGTGGCCGTGCAGCACCTGACGCGCGAGATCACCGATCCGGCAGGCCGTCTCGCCCGAGCGGGCGGCGGCCAGGGTGGCAACAACACGGGCGGCACGCCGCGATCCTCCTCCGCAGCAAGCACACCGGACCTGCCGCCCGAGGTCATCGCGCAGGCCATCGAGCAAGTGCTCCATCGCCACTACGCCAACTGGGCTGACGAGCCGATTCCCGCTCTGGACGGACGCACGCCCCGTCAGGCCATCACCACCCCGGCGGGCCTGGAGCGCGTGAAGGGCCTGCTGCGCGAGTACGAAGAAGGCGAACGCCAGCAATCCGCCGCCCAAGGGCGGCCCGCCGTGTCCTACCAGTTCTTGTGGGACGCCTTGGGGATCTCGAGGTGAGCAAGGACGGCACCCCTCCCGCCCGCGGTGGCGATTCCGCACGGGTGTTGACCATCGACCTCGAGGAGCTGACCTGGGCCTTGAACTCGCGCGACCCGCTCGGGGAGCAATGCCTCGAACCCGCGACGCCGTGGGCCGCCTCCAGCCGGCCCGCAACGGACCACCTCGCGCCGGCACCCCAGGCCGATCGAACGCTGTCATTGCTATCATTGCAGTCTTCGCCAGCAATGGAGACCCGCGTGGGAACCCTCACCATCCGCAACTTGGAGGATCCGCTCAAGAGCCGCCTGAGACTGCGTGCGGCGGCTCGCAATCGATCCATGGAAGAGGAGGCGCGCCAGATCCTGCGCGCCGCGCTGCAGGAGACCGCTGCACCGACCGAGGATCTGGGCAGCAGGATCCGCGCCCGCTTCGCGCCGTTGGGCGACATTCAACTCGCCCTCGAACCCCGTGAGCCGCCCAACGAGCCGCCGCTGTTCGATGACTCAGCCCCCGCGCCACCCGCCAAGCTTCGCAAGCCTGGAGCGGGGCGTCGATGAGCACGCTGCTGGACACGAACGTGCTGTCCGAACTTCTCAGAAGCCCACCGGCGCCTGCCGTGCTGGCATGGTTCGCCGAGCAACCGCCCGAAAGCCTGTTTGTCAGCGCCGTCACCCAGGCGGAGATGATGCTCGGCGCCCGACTGCTGCCAGCGGGCAAACGGCGAAAGGCCCTGGAGATGGCGCTTGTGGCGATGTTCACCGAGGACTTCGCCGGCAGGATCCTGCCCTTCGACTCGGCATCGGTCGATTCCTATGTCGAGATCGTCAGTGAGAGACGCGAGATGGGTCGGCTCATCTCCCAGTTCGATGCACAGATCGCGGCCATCGCGAGACGGGCTGGCGCCCGGCTGGCCACCCGGAACACCGACGACTTCCGGAATTGCAAGGTTGCGTTGATCGATCCGTGGACCAGGCTGGTTTCTTGAGCCGCCCCCGCCTGTTTCGAGTGCCAGGCAGCCGCCAGGCGCACGCCGAGAAACATGCCGCTGACCGCGAAAGCCCCACCACGATGACGTCGTTTCGACTCGTCGACCGCGACGCCGAGACGGATCATTCGCTCCGCACAGTGCCCCAGCGACAACGGCCCCTCACCTAACGATGAGGGGCCGCTGGAGGGGCTGTGCCCGGTATTACCTGGGGGGCTGATGGGATACGAAGTGGCGACCCAAGTACTTGATTTCATTGAGGAACTCAGGGGCGCATCGTTCGCCGTTCCCCAGTCTGTTCCCCCAACCCATCCGGGCCGTCGTGAGACCAAGTACGGTTGCATTCTGCCCAGCTGACTGATGGGCGCAAGCCGCGTGACAACCTTCCCGCCGTCCGCAGCGCCGTCGAAGAAGTACGTGAGGGCCTGTCACGCCATATACTTATGCCATATCCCAACTCGCACCGACCCCAATGAGCATCACCTCCGTCTTCACCAACAACCGCTCGCAGGCCGTGCGCCTGCCCGCCGATGTGCGCCTGCCCGAAGGCGTGAAGAAGGTTCAGGTGCGAGCCCGGGGGGTCGATCGCATCATCTCCCCAGTGGGCCACACGTGGGACGAGTTCTTCTTGAACGGCCCCCAGGCATCCGACGACTTCCTGGTCGAGCGCGCCTCGCAGCAACAGCCCGAACGCGAGTCCCTCTGACAAGGTGCCCGCGATGCTGAAGTTCATGCTCGACACCAACATCGTCATCTACGTCATCAAGCGGCGGCCGATCGAGGTGATGGGCATCTTCAACGACAACGCTGGCCGCATGGCGATCTCCGCCATCACGCTGAGCGAACTGTTCTATGGCGCCGAGAAGAGCGCGAAGGTGGCTCAGAACCTGGCGGTGGTGGAGGAATTCGCCAGCTTGCTGGAGGTGCTGCCCTACACCGCCAAGGCCGCGCAGCACTACGGCGCCATCCGCAGCGCGCTCGAGAAGGTGGGCCGGACCATCGGCGTGAACGACCTGCACATCGGCGCCCATGCGCGCAGCGAAGGCCTCACCCTGGTGACCAACAACCTCGGCGAGTTCGAGCGCGTACCCGGCCTGATGGCGGAGAACTGGGTTTCCAACCTGACCTGAGCTGGGACAGCACTGCAGGGGCGGGACGGCAGCGACTTCATCATGCGGTCATCACGCCCACAGGCACTGCCGGTGCACCGCCAGTGACCTGGCGAGCTTCGCAACATTGCGCCACACAGCCTTGGCGGCAACGCCCTCCTTCGCGGCGGCTTCCTCCACGGCCATCACCACCAGGGGCACCGGCGCCTCGTCGAGCAGGTGCGTCAGGTGGGCCGCGTAGCCCTTCGGTACGCTGCCGCTGACCAGCGCATGGCCCAGCGTGTCGGGCGGCACCTCCTGTCGGTAGCTCACGCTGGCGTTCTTCGCCGCCATCCACAGGCCCCGCTTCCGGGCGCGCGCTGCCTGGCTGGGCGGTGCGAATCGACGGCGAGCTCATCTTTCCTGCGGGGTTCGGCGTCGCCTGGCGCGAGTTCGACCAGATGTGCCGCGGCGCGACGCACCGCGTCCTCGTCAAGGACCTCGATGGGGTGCGGCTGCTGGATCGCCGCACGCTCGAGCATGAAGCGGACAAGAGATGTCTCAACGCGCGAACGGTCGCGGGCTGATGGCGAAAGCCCCACCACGATGACGTCGTTTCGACTCGTCGACCGCGACGACGAACCAGATCATTCACTCCACATCGAGCCTCAACGACAGCGGCCCCTCACCTAACGATGAGCGGCCGCTGGAAGGGCTTGCACCCAGTGTTACCTGGGGTGGCTGATGGGATACAAAACGGCGACCTAAGCTGTTGATCTCATTGGGACAAGCAGCGGGAGCGATCGATCCGTTCCCCCACCTGTTCCCCTGCCCTGACCGGGATGTCCTGAGGCCTTCAACGTCTTGATTGTGTTCATGCAGCCGGTCGTCCGCAACGCACCGCGCGCTTTCACAGCGCAGTGGACGATGACCCGCTCCGAGTTTCGCCGGTCGTCAACCTCTCCTCTCCCTGTCAGGCCGATGTCGAGGCAGAATGTCAGAAACTGCAGTATCATTCTGACCCACAACGGTGCAGTCATGAGCACGATCCCCCGCTCCATCCTTTCGCATGCCGAGTCCCTGCCCGAGGGCGGGCTGGTATCGCCCAAGGAGTTCCTGCACCTCGGGAGCCGAGCCGCGGTGGATCAGGCGTTCTCGAGGCTCACCAAGGAAGGCAAGTTGCTTCGGGTGGGCCGAGGCATCTATGTCACGCCGGTCTCGAGCCGATTCGGAACGCGCGCTCCGGCGCCTGAGAAGGTCGTCCAGTCCCTGGCCGTGCAAAGTGGCGAGGTGGTGACGCCGCACGGCGCCAACGCAGCCAATGCGCTCGGCCTCACACAGCAGGTGCCGATCCGTGAGGTCTATCTGACGTCGGGGCGCAGCCGCAAGCTCAGCCTGGGCCGCTACGAGGTGACCGTCAAGCACGCCCCTCGCTGGATGCTGGCGCTGGGCGGCGGCCAGGCCGGTGCCGCCGTTCGAGCGCTGGCCTGGATGGGGCCGACGCATGTGCGCGAGTCGCTGGCCGCCTTGCGGCGAACACTGCCATCCACGGAATGGCAGGCGCTGACGGCGGGCCGCGCCGGCCTTCCCTCCTGGATGGCCAGGGCGATCGGCGAAGCGATCGTTGAACAAGCGACCCGTGGCTGAGCCCTACTTCTCTCTGAGCGACGAGGACCGGGCCGAAGTCCTCGAACTGGGCCGGGAGCGCACCGGCCGCCCAGCCCATCTGTTGGAGAAGGACGTCTGGGTCGTGTGGACGTTGGGCGCCCTGTTCGGATCCCCGGTCGGCGCTGACCTGACGTTCAAGGGCGGCACGTCGCTTTCCAAGGCGTATCGGATCATCGACCGATTCTCGGAAGACCTCGACCTGACCTACGACATCCGCAGGCTGATCGCCGACCTGACAGGGGGCGAAGAGTTCTTGCCGACGAGCCGCAGCCAGGCCGGCAAGTGGACGAGGGCCGTTCGCGACCGCCTCCCCGAGTGGATCGCCGGCACGGTGCAGCCTGTCATTCAGGCAGCACTCGCCCAGGCGAGTTTGGGTGCGAAGCTAGAGCTCTCCGGCGCAGACAAGGACAAGCTGCTGCTGCACTACCCTGCAGTCAAGCGAGGAACCGGGTATGTCGCGCCGGTCGTCACCATGGAGTTCGGCGGCCGGGCGACGGGCGAGCCGCACTCGATCACGCCGGTGCCGTGCGATATCGAGGGCCAGGTCGAGGGCGTGTCGTTTCCGGTGGCATCGCCCATGGTCATGAGCGTCACGCGGACCTTCTGGGAGAAGGCAACTGCCGCGCACGTCTACTGCGCCCAAGGCCGGATCCGTGGCGAGCGGTATGCGAGGCACTGGCATGACCTGGCGGCCATCCTGCGAAGCCCTCACTTCGACGCCGCAGTCAAGGACCGCGAAATCGCGCGTGCCGTGGCCGAACACAAGTCGCACTTCTTCAGCGAGAAAGACGCCACCGGCCATCCGGTTGACTACCTTGCTGCCGTCGCCGGATCTTTGCAGTTGGTGCCCGAGGGAACTGCGCGCGAAGCACTGGCGGCAGACTACGCCAGCATGCTCGAGGACCAGGTGATGGTGGGCGATGCGCTGCCCTTCGAGGATCTCATGATGGCCTGTGAGGAAGTGGCATCAAGAGCCAACGCGGCTGCAGGGCCTTGAGCAGCCCGCGTCCACACTCTGACGTCCCGGCCGCGTCGCGAGTTCATCAACCAAGCGAAACACGACGCCCAGACGGGCGAGACCAAGTCCTCGCGGGCGCTTGAGGTCCGGCGGCCGCTCGACTGGGGACGGTGCAGTTGTTCAGCGATTGCTCCGACCCCGGCGCGTCGTGCACGGCGCTTTGTACAGCCGACACGTCAGTGCGAAGGCCTGCGCCGAGCGCCTCTCGACTTCGGCGTCGTCGAAAGGCGGCAGGTTGCCCAGCGCCTGCCGCAATTGAGCCTCGCCGAACAGCAGTGCCACGTAGGTCTGCGCGGCCTCTTCGGCCACCACGTCGGCCGCGAAGGTTCCGTCATCAACCAGACGCTTCATCAATTCGACGATGAGCGGGAAGATGGCGTCACGCGCGACTTCGTCAATCGCACGGGCCAGCACGCCGGTCTCTGCCGCATCGATGACGGCCGCGCGGTTCATGATGATGGCGTGCTCGTCGGTGGTGAACCTGAGCAGCGTGGGGCCTAGCGCGGCCAGCGCAGGCAAAGGATCCAGACCGTCCTGCAGCGCGGACTGCAGCTGCCCGCGGACCGCTTGACCGAAGCGTTCGATGATGCCGCGGAAAAGCTCCTGCTTGTTGCGGTACCAGGCGTACATCGTCTGGTTCGATGCCTGCGCCCGCTTGGCAATCAGAAGCATGCTGGTCTTGCGATAGCCCAGTTCCTTGAGCAGCGCAAACGCAGCCATCTGGATTTGCGCGTGCCGGTCGTCTCGCTCGTCGCTGTTCATGGTCGCACTGCGGTCAATGAAGTTCTTGCGGCGCAAGTGTACATGCATATACACTTCGACCACGTGCTGTACACGCATGTACTGGTAGTGACTCATGCAACCTGACGCGAGAGAGAGAACCGCCTTGAACAAGCGACTTCAACCCATCGGCCTCCTACTGGCGACTTGCCTCGCCGCCCTGGCCGGCACCGTGGCCTACAGCGCCCACCGCACCGAGCGCGACATCGCCGCCTTCGAGGCCCGAGTGGCTGCGCTGGCGCAGACGCAGCCCGCCCCCACCTGGGACACCGCCCGGCTGGACGCCCTGCCCGAACCGGTGCGGCGCTACTTCCGCTTCTCGTTTCCGGGCGAGCCACCCCGCTATCGCGCGGTGCACCTGTCGGCCTCGGGTCAGTTCCGACGTCCGCTCACCGAGGGCTTCAGCCCCACCACGGCCCGTCAGGTGATCGCCGTTGGTACGCCGGCGCTCATGTTTTCGGCCAACACCCCGGTGCTGCCTGGCGTCTGGGCGCGCGCCTACGACTTCTTCGCTGACGGCCGCATGGAGATGAAGGCCAAGATCCTGTCCACCCTGACCGTGGTCGACGAGAGGGAGACGCCGGCCCTCAACGTGATCTCGCTGCGACGATGGCTGCTCGAGAGCGCGCTCTATCCCGCTGCCCTGCTGCCCGGTGGCCCGGTCCGCTGGGAAGACATCGACGCGCACAGCGCCCGGGCAATCGTGAACTGGGGCGGCATGGACTCGAGCATGGTCGCTCACTTTGCACCCGACGGCCGCATGACCCACATGCAAACGGAGACCGACGGCGATCTGGGTACGCCGTACCACGGCTCGGGAGAGCACGTGGCGCGCTCGGGCTACCGGCTGATCGGCAGTCAGATGATCCCCATGGAGTTCACCATCTCCCGCATGGCGGGCGGAAGGCTGTACCCGTTCTGGCGCGGGCGCGTGGACGACATCCGCTTCGACTGAATCTCGCGCTCACGACCGCAGATGAACGACTCGCTCGCGCTGTTTGCCGCCGCCGCGTTCGTCACCGTGGCAAGTCCCGGCCCCACCAGCCTGCTGGCGCTGAACAACGGCGCACGCTGGGGGCTCAGGGCCGCCCTGCCGGGCATTGCCGGCGCGGCCCTGTCCGACCTGGTGCTGATCGCAGCAGTGGCGCTGGGGCTGGGCGCGCTGGTGGCGACCACGCCCTGGCTGCTGGAAGCGCTGCGCTGGGCCGGCGTGGGCTTCCTGGCATGGCTGGGCCTGCAGTTGCTGCGCAGTCCGGGCTCGCCGCAGGACGGCGCGCCACCGGCCACCCCACCGCCTGCCGCGCGCCCGGCCCGCGTGCTGCTGCGCAGTTTCAGCGTGGCCGTCAGCAACCCGAAGGGCTACCTGTTCTTTCTGGCATTGCTGCCCGCCTTCATCCAGCCCCAGGCGCCTGCACTGGCGCAATACCTGGGCCTGGCCATCACCTTTGCCGTCATCGACGCTGCCGTGTTGCTGGTCTATGCTGGCGCGGGCGCGCTGGTTGCCGCACGCCTGAGCCATTCCGCGCAAGGGGCCCGCTGGCTGGACCGGATCAGCGGCCTGGCCCTGATCGGCATGGCTGCGGCGCTGGCCCTTTGGCAGCGCAGCACACATTGAACACGCTGCTTCGGACCCAGGTCGATCCGGCATGCCGGACGTCTCGTCCACCACGAGGGCAGGAGTCGGGCTGTCACGGACAAGCGCTAGACCATCGCCAGCCGCCAGCCTCGATGGTCGACCGCTGTCAGTGGCTCCCCGGCGCAACAAGGCGTGCGCCACTGGCGAAAGCCCCGCCAGAACGCCGTCGTTTCGACTGGTCGACTGCGACGACGAATCGGATCATTGGCACCGCATCAATCCCCAACGACAACGGCCCCTCACCACGCGATGAGGGGCCGCTGGGGAGGCATTGCCCGGTGTTACCTGGGGTGGCTGATGGGACTCGAACCCACGACGACCAGAATCACAATCTGGGACTCTACCAACTGAGCTACAGCCACCGTAGAACCTGAAATTATAGCCTGACGACGACGCGTCAAGGCGCCGACGCGCTCCGGGCCACCTGGGCCACGACCGCCGGCACCACCTCGGCCTTGAAGCGCTTCTTCAGCGCGGCCAGGTAGGCATCGCCTTCGGCGGCCGCCCAGGCCTGACCGATCTGCGCCTGCAACGGGGTGTCGCCGCCGGGCACGGGCTCGCGCGGCAGCACCTTGGTCACGCGGGCGACCACATAACCCTGATTTTCAGCGTCAACTCCGACCACGGCAGGGCCCTTGGAGACGTCGGCCCGCAGCACGGCGTCGATCACTTCCCGCGGCAGGCCCTGCGTCTGGGCACGCGATACCGTCGCGCTGCCGGGCAGCGACACGTCGCCCTTGCGCAGGGCCTCCAGACGGGCCTGGCCATCCCTGCGTGCCATCGCGCCAGCCCGTTCCGCGATCACGGCCGCGCGCACGCGGTCCTTGACCTCGTCCAGCGACAAGGTGCGCGCGGGCTCGTGCTTGACCACACGGGCCGAGGCCATCTGGTTGGGGCCGACCTCGACCGCGTCGGTGTTGCGCTTGTTGTTGACGGCCTCGTTGCCGAAGACGGCGGTCAGCAGCTTCTCGGAGGCCAGCGGGCCGCTGGCGCCCGGTGCCGGGGCACGTGCCACGACCGCCGTTTTCTTTTCGAGCTTGAGCTTGTCGATCACCGGCTGCAGGCTGTCGTACTGCTGGTAGACGATCTCGCTGAACTGCTCGGCGGCCTCGGCATAGCGCTTCTGCGCCAGCGCCTTGCGCACCTCGGCCTCGATATCGGGCCGCACCTGGTCGAAAGGCTTCTTCTGGCCGCCGCGCACGCCGGTGAGCTGGATGACGTGAAAGCCGAAATCGGACTCGACCACGTTGCTGATCTCGCCCTGCTTCATCGCGAAGACGGCATCCTCGAAGGGCTTGACCATGGCCCCGCGACCGAAGAAATCGAGGTCGCCTCCCTGCCCGGCCGAACCCGTGTCCTCGGACTGCTTGCGCGCCACTTCGGCGAATGCGGCCGGTGACTTTCGTACCTCGGTCAGGATGGCTTCGGCGCGGGCGCGGGCCTTGGCGCGCTCGGCCGCGGACAGGTCCTTGTCCGCCTTGATCAGGATGTGGCTGGCGCGGCGTTCCTCGGCCGTTGTGTAGCGAGCGATGTTCTCGTCGTAGTACTTGCGCAGATCGGCCTCGGGCAACGGGATGTCCTTGCCGATGACCGCGAGGTCGAGCACGACAAATTCGATGGTGGCCCGCTCCGGCGCCGTAAACCGCTGACCGTTGGCCTGGTGGTAGGCCGCCAGGTCGGCGTCGGTCGGGCTGATCCTGGCCATATAGGCCGCCGGGTCGAAGCGCTCGAACTGCAGTTCGCGACGCTGCAGCATCGCGTCCAGTGACAAGGCCGCGCCGGCCGGTACCACGAAGCCGGTGCTGCGCACGCCGCCCAGCACCTGCTGGGTGGCGTAGTCCTGGCGCAGTTGCTCGGCGAAGGCCTCGGAGCTCATGCCCTGCGCAGCCAGCATGTCGCGGTTGACGCTGCCGTCCGGGTTACGCAGCGCCGCCAGGCTGGGGTCGGACTTGAACAGGCGATCGAGCCGGTCGTTGCTGGGCGCCAGGTGCAGCTTCGCCGCCGCGTTGCGCAGCACGTACTCCTGCACCAGCATGTCCAGGGTCTGGCGCTTCATCTCCGGCGTGTCGAAGAGCTTGATATCGACGCCTGGCATCTGCTGGCGCATGCGCTCGACCTGGCGCTGGTGCGCGGCCTCCCATTCGGCGCGCGAGATGCCGCGTCCATCGACCTTGGCGGCGTTGGCCGTCGCTTCGTCGTTGAATCGCGAGTAGCCCTCGATGCCGAAGAAGACGAACGACGGGATGATCAGCAAAACGATCAACCCGAGCATCAATCGAGAGTGCGTACGAACGAAATCGAACATGGTTCTGGGGCCTTGCGCGATCGCGCACGGGGCGCCATGCGCGGGTGAGAGGGTTGCCGACGGCGGCTGGCCCGGACCGGGTTCGCCAGAAACGACAAGGGCGAACCGTGGTTCGCCCTGGCGGCTCCAGCCGGTCGGCACTGGCTGGATGCTGATTTTAGCGGCCCGCAGTTGCACGGGCCGCAGCTGGGGTCTGGTGGGTGCTGACGGGCTCGAACCGCCGACCTACGCCTTGTAAGGGCGCCGCTCTACCAACTGAGCTAAGCACCCCGAAGATGCCTGCCTGCGCGCGGCGCGGGGCCGCACGGCCGATGCATCAGAGTGCGTCCTTGAGGGCCTTGCCCGGACGGAACTTCGGCACCTTGGCCGCCTTGATCTTGATCGCCGCGCCGGTGCGGGGATTGCGGCCGGTACGGGCCGCGCGCTTGGTGACGGCGAAGGTGCCGAAGCCCGCGATGGCGACGCTGCCGTTCTTCTTGAGCGTGGTCTTCACGCCGCCGATCAGAGCCTCCAGCGCCCGCGTGGCCGCCGCCTTGGAGATGTCGGCCTGCTTGGCGATGTGCTCGATCAATTCCGTCTTGTTCACGTGCTTGCCCCCTCTCAAAGGTCTCGGATATCGCGTCGGTCCGGCGTCGTGCTGCGGCGTCGCGGGCACTCGAAAAACCGCTGGTTCATTACATCTGCGGACCCTGACAGTGTCAAGGGACGGCGCGGATTCTAGGCCCTCCGATGAGGGGGGCCGCGTGCTGTTGCTGACGCCGATCAACGGGCATGCACGGCTTGACATCCTGCGTGCGGCGGATGCGTCAGCGGCGCGGGTTCGACGGCGCCTGATGCAGCACCAGGCCCACGCCCACGGCCGTGAGCACCATGCCGGCGACGACGGTGGCGGTGATGGGCTCGTCGAACATCAGCCAGGCCAGCATGGCGGTGCACGGCGGCACCAGGTACATCAGGCTGCTGACGCGCGTGGCCGCGCCGCGCTGGATCAGCAGGTACAGCAGCGAACTGCCGCCCAGCGTCAGCGCGACCACCGACCAGGCCATCGCCAGCTGCAGGTCGCGGTGCCAGACGATGGCCTCGGTTTCCAGCAGCGCCAGCGGCGCGGTGACGGCGAAGGCGGCCAGCAGTTGCACCACCGCCGCGGTGCGCACGTCGCAGGGCGCGACCCGCCCCTTCTGGTAGAGCGTGCCGGCTGTGATGCTGCCCAGTGCCGCAACGGCGAGCACCACGTTGAGGATCGTGGCCTGCCCGCTGCCCAGTCGGTGCAGCACCACCAGCAGCAGGCCTGCCAGGCCCAGCACCAGGCCCAACCACTGGCGTGCTCCGACCCGATGGCCCGGGCCCTGGAACGACACCCACAGCGCCGTCAGCAGCGGTTGCAGGCCGACGATCAGTGCCGCCGTGCCGGCACCGAGGCCGCCCTTCACCGCCGCCCACACGCCGCCCAGGTAGCCGGCATGCATCAGCACCCCGGTCACCGCCAGGTGCCCCCATTGCGCGCGGCCCTGCGGCCAGGCCGCCTTCGACACGGCGACCCAGGCCAGAAACAGCAACACCGACAGCGCATAGCGCCAGGCCAGGAAGCCGAAAGGCGGCGCATGCGGCATGCCCAGCCGCGCCACCACGAAGCCGGTGCTCCAGATCAGCACGAAGACCGCGGGCATGGCGCGCACCCAGGCGTCGCCGCGGGTGCCGGCCCGGCTGTCGGCGCCTGGCGCGCTCATCGGCGCGGCATCAGCGCACCTTGGCGCGGATCTCGGGGATCGCCTTGCGCAGGTAATAGACCATCGACCACACGGTCAGCAGTGCCGCCACGTACATCAGCAGCGTGCCCCACACGCGCGTATCGACGACGCCGAACAGGGGGCCGTCGTACAGCAGGAAGGGGATGGCGACCATCTGCGAGGTGGTCTTGAGCTTGCCCAGCATGTGCACCGCGACGCTGCGCGAGGCGCCGATCTGCGCCATCCATTCGCGCAGCGCCGAGATCGCGATCTCGCGCCCGATGATGATCAGCGCCACCAGGGCATCGACGCGCTGCAGCTTGAGCAGGATGATGAGCGCGGCGCAGATCAGGAACTTGTCGGCCACCGGGTCGAGGAAGGCACCGAAGGCCGAGGTCTGGTTCAGCTTGCGCGCCAGCCAGCCGTCCAGCCAGTCGGTGAGGGCGAAGAAGACGAACATCACCGTCGCCGTCAGGTTGCGCGTGGCCGCGTCCAGCGGCAGGTAGTACACGCCGATGATCAGCGGGATGGCCGCGATGCGGGCCCAGGTCAGCAGCGTCGGTACCGTGAGAAACATGCGACCGATGGTACCGAAAGCGCCGGGCCCGCTGGCGCGGGATCAATCCACGTCGAGCTGGCGCGGCTTGAAGCGGCGCGCATCGTCGAACAGAAAGACCTCCGTCCACTTCCACGGCCTGGGCAGGTGGGTCATCGCACCATAGGGCGCGGCGCGGTGCACGGCGTCGATGGCCAGTTGCGTGGTGTCGCGCGCCTGCCCGGGATGCCGCAGCACGCTCACGCGGCGCACGCTGCCGTCGGCATTGAGTTCGATCTCCAGCACCGGGATGGCCAGCAGCGGCTCGGGCACCGGGCCGAGGAAGGTGCCGTCAGGGTGTGCCTGCACCAGCCGCCGGGCGGCCTGCAGCCTGAATTCGTCCCAGCTGCGTGCCGAACGCGGCGGGTCCAGCGGCACAGCGCGTGCGGCCGGCGGCCTGGCCGCGGCCGGCCCCGCGGGCGCGGGCGACGGCGCCGGCGGTGGCAGGGTCTGCACCGCCGGTGGCGGCGGCGGGGCGGGCGCCGGGGCCGGTGCCGGTACGGCCGGCGGCGTCGACGGCGACCCGCAGGCCGCCAGCAGCAGCGCCAGCAGCGACGGCAGCGCCAGCCGGGTCGAAGCATCAATGCAGCGCACGATAGATCTCCTCCGCCAGTTCCCTCGAGATTCCTTCCACGCTGGCCAGGTCGTCGACACCGGCATTGCCGACGCCGCGCACGCCGCCGAAGCGCTGCAGCAGCCGCGCCCGCTTGCGCGGGCCGACGCCGGGAATGTCCTCCAGCTTGCTGGCCCCGGTGCGCACGCTGGCGCGCCTGGCGCGCATGCCGGTGATCGCAAAGCGGTGCGCCTCGTCACGGATCTGCGCCACCAGCATCAGCGCCGCCGAGTCGTGGCCCAGCCAGACCTTGGGCCGGCCATCGGCGAAGACCAGTTCCTCCAGCCCGACCTTGCGCCCCTCGCCCTTCTCGACACCGACGATGAGGGCGATGTCCAGGCCCAGTTCCTCGAATACCTCGCGCGCCATCGCCACCTGGCCGCGGCCGCCGTCGACCAGCACCAGGTCGGGCAGCCGGGCGCGCGGGCCCCGTGGCTTGCCGGCCGTGGCCGCTGCCGCGCCGGCATCGCGCCGGCGGCAACGGCGGGCCCGGCCGGGTCTGCAGCCGGGGGCAAGGCGTCGGCACCTTCGTACGCCACGGCTTCCGCCAGCTTGGCATAGCGGCGCGTCAGCACCTGGCGCATGGCCGCATAGTCGTCGCCGCCGGTGATGCCTTCGATGTTGAAGCGGCGGTACTGGCTGCTCTGCATCTGGTGCTTCTCGTACACCACGCACGATGCCTGCGCCGCCTCGCCGGCGGTGTGGCTGACGTCGAAACACTCGATGCGCAAGGTATCCGGATCGGCGATGTCGAGGTCCAGCGCCTCGATCAGGGCCCGCGTGCGCTCGCGCTGCGAGCCCTCCTCGGCCAGCAGCCGCGCCAGCGAGAGTTCGGCGCCCTTGACCGCCATCTCCAGCCAGATGCGGCGCTGCTCGCGCGGCTGCTGCAGGGTGCGCACGCGGGTGCCCGCGGCCTCGGCCAGCGCGGCGATCAGTTCTGCATCCACCGCATGGCTGGTCACCAGCAGCGGCGGCACGGCCTGGCCGATGTAGTGCTGCGCGATGAAGGCCTCCAGCACCGCCGCTTCGGGCTCGCGCGCGGCGCGGTCGTCGGCTTGCTCGCTGCTGATCGCCGCGCCATCGTCGACATGGGCCGGAAAGTAGGCGCGGTCGCCCAGGTGGCGGCCGCCGCGCACCATCGCCAGGTTGACGCAGGCGCGGCCGCCGGCCACCTTGACGGCCAGGATGTCGACATCGCGCTCGGCCGCCGAGAGGCTGCTTTCGTCCACCGACTGCTGGTGCAGCACGCGCGACAGCGCGCCGATGCGGTCGCGCACCTCGGCCGCCTTCTCGAAGGCCAGCGCCTCCGAGAACGTCATCATCTGCGCCTGCAGGTCCTCGATCACCCGCTGCTGCTCACCCAGCAGGAAGCGCTCGGCATCGCGCACGTCGCGCGCATAGGCCTCGGGTGCGATGAGGCCGACGCAAGGGCCCGAGCAGCGGCGGATCTGGTACAGCAGGCAGGGCCGCGAGCGGTTGGCGAAGACCGTGTCCTCGCAGGTGCGCAGCAGGAAGACCTTCTGCAGCAGCTGGATGGTCTCCTTCACCGCCCAGGCGCTCGGGTAGGGGCCGAAATAGCGGTGCCTGCGGTCCACCGTGCCGCGGTAATAGGCCATGCGCGCGCAGGTGGATGCCGACAGGGCCGCCGCGCCGTCGGCGGCGCGCACACCCGTGATCTTCAGGTAGGGGTAGCTCTTGTCGTCGCGAAAGAGGATGTTGAAGCGCGGGTTGAGCGTCTTGATGAGGTTGTTCTCGAGCAGCAGCGCCTCGGCCTCGGTGCGCACCACCGTGGTCTCGAGCCGCGCGATGCGCGCCACCATCGCACCGATGCGCGTGCCGCCGTGGTCCTTGTGCAGGTAGCTCGAGACGCGCTTCTTCAGGTTGCGCGCCTTGCCGACATACAGCACCTGGCCCTGGGCGTCGAACCAGCGATACACACCCGGCAGGCCCGGCAGTGCCGCCACCTCCGCCAGCAGCCGCTCGCGCGCGGCGGCAGCCGCATCGGCATCGTCGGTCGGCACGGGCTCGCTCATCGGGCGCGATTGTGCCGCCGCGGACGGCGCGCGCCCGCCGACAATCACCGCATGCGCTGGGACCTGTTCTGCCGCGTCATCGACAACCATGGCGACCTGGGGGTGTGCTGGCGGCTGGCCCGCGACCTCGCCGCCCGCGGTGATGCGGTGCGGCTGTGGGTCGACGATGCCGCCGCCCTGGCCTGGATGGCGCCGCGGGGTGCCGACGGCGTGCAGCTGCTGGCCTGGACCGAAGCAGCGCCCGACGACGTGGCCGATGCGGTGGTCGAGGCCTTCGGCTGCGACCCGCCGGCCGCCTTCGTGCGGGCGATGGCGCAGCGCCGCCCGGCACCGGTGTGGATCAACCTCGAATACCTCAGCGCCGAGGCCTATGTCGAGCGCTCGCACGGCCTGCCGTCGCCGCAGGCCTGTGGCCTGACGAAGTGGTTCTTCTACCCCGGCTTCACGCCGCGCACCGGCGGGCTGCTGCGCGAACCCGGCCTGATCGACGACATGGCCGGTTTCGACGGCCGGGCCTGGCTGGCGGCGCAGGGCTGGGCACCGCAGCCGCCGGAACGGGTGGTCAGCCTGTTCTGCTACGAACACCCGCAACTGCCGGCCTGGCTGCCGGCGCTGGCCACCCAGCCGACCCTGCTGCTGGCCACGCCCGGCCCCGCCAGCCGGCAGCTGCGGGCGCTGCCGCGGCCGCCCGGGCTGCGCTCGATCGAACTGCCGTGGCTGACGCAGCCCGACTATGACCGCCTGCTGTGGGCCTGCGACCTCAATGCCGTGCGCGGCGAGGACTCGTTCGTGCGTGCGCAATGGGCGGCAGCGCCGATGCTGTGGCAGATCTACCCGCAGCACGACGGCGTGCACGCGGCCAAGCTCGAGGCCTGGCTGTCAGCCAGCCTGGACGGCGCACCGGCGGCGCTGGCCGCCGCGGCGCGACACGCGCACCGGCACTGGAACGGCCTGGCCGCCGCAGCGGCTGCGCTGCCCGATCTCGCGGCCTGGCGCGGCTGGCAGCGGGTCTGGCGCCAGCGGCTGCTGGCACAGGACGACCTGACGACGCAGCTGCGGCGGTTCGCGGCGGTGAAGGCCGGACAAACCCTGATCACCTGCTAGAATTGCGGGCTTTGCGCGGCTCAGGCCGGCAACGTCCGATCTCAAAGCCCCCGGGAGCATCTTCCCGTCGGGCGCTCCCGCAGGAACCACGCTATGAAGCTCGCTCAGGAAATCCGCGCCGGCAACGTCATCATGCAGGGCAAGGACCCGATGGTCGTGCTCAAGACCGAATACAGCCGCGGTGGCCGCGGCGCCGCCACGGTACGCATGAAGATGAAGAACCTGCTCAACAGCGCAGGGGCGGAGGTCGTCTTCAAGGCCGACGACAAGATGGACCAGATCATCCTCGACAAGAAGGAGTGCACCTACTCCTACTTCGCCGACCCGATGTATGTCTTCATGGACGCCGAGTACAACCAGTACGAGGTGGAGGCCGACAACATGGGCGACGCCATCCAGTATCTGGAAGACGGCATGCAGGTCGAGGTGACCTTCTACGACGGCAAGGCGATCTCGGTCGAGCTGCCGACCACCGTGGTGCGCGAGATCGAGACCGATCCCGCCGTCAAGGGCGACACCTCGGGCAAGGTGCTGAAGCCGGCCAAGCTCAAGGGAACGGGCTTCGAGATCGCGGTGCCGATCTTCGTCGAGAACGGCGACCGCATCGAGATCGACACGCGCACGCACGAATACAAGAAGCGCGTCTGATCACGACGCAGGGGCAGCATGAGGGCACCGCAAGGTGCCCTCGTCGTTGATGCCGTCGCCAAAGCCTATGCTTGCACGATGAGCTTCGACTTCGACGCCGCGGTGCAGGCGCCCTTTCGCATGCAGCCCGGGCTGCGCCGACTGGCTGCGGGGGCGCCGCAGCTGACGCCGGTGGCTGCCGGCTCCCGCCACCAGCGCGAGAAGCTGGCCGTGCTCTCGGCCTTCGCTGACCAGGCGCTGGTGGCGCGACCTGGCTTCGACCCCGCGCCGGCGCTGGCCGCGCTGTGTGGGCAGGCGGCCGCCGAGCACCCGGATCACTTCGCCTGGGATGGCCGCGCCGCCACCGCCACCCGGCTGGGCGTGCGCGTGGTCGACGGCGAGGTGCAGCACCTGGCCGGCGGCACCTTCGGCCTGGGTGACGAACTGCCGCGCTGTCTGGCCCTGCAGGCCCCGGCCTGGCGGCTGCCCGCGCTGCTGGCGCTGACCTTCGTCGAAGACCTGGCGATCGTCGATGCCACCGATGCCAGCGTGCCCTGGATGGCCGTGGCCCTGCCCTCGCACTGGGCGCCGGAGGACAAGGTCGGGCTGCATTTTGCGCAGGTGCATGCGCCGGTCGCCGACGCCGAGCGCGTGCGCCAGGCCGGCCAGGCGCTGATGCGCCTGGTGTCCGGCCCCGAGCGCTGGGAGCGCTTCGTCTGGAACGTCACCGACCACCCGCGCCTGCATGCACACCCACGCCGCGTGCCGTCGCCACGCTGGCAGCACGAGCCCGGCACGATCGGCCTGCCGCGCGCCTGGTTGCGCAGCGAACGCCAGACCTTCATCCCGCTGCCCGGGCGGGCGCAGAGTGTCTTCACGATCGCGGTCGACGTGCAGCCGCTGGCCGACGTCATCGACAGCCACGGGCGCGCGCAGCGCCTGGCCGAGGCCGTGGCCAGCATGAGCCCCGAGGTGCTGGCCTACCGCGGCCTGACGAGCGTGCGCGACGCGCTGCTGGACTGGCTGGCCACGCGGTGAAGTCGCGCCCCATCGTGCCGGCCCGCATCGAATGGGCCGATGACGGCACGCCGTGCGCGCCCGACTTCGGTGACGTCTACCACGCCCGCGTCGGCGCGCGCGTGCAGGCGCGGCATGTCTTTCTGGCCGGCAACGGGCTGCCCGCGCGCTGGGCCGGGCGGCGCGACTTCACCATCGCCGAGACCGGCTTCGGCCTGGGGCACAACTTTCTTGCCACCTGGCAGGCCTGGCGCGACGATCCGGCGCGGCCGCAGCGGCTGCACCTGGTGTCGATCGAGGCCCATCCGCCGCGGCGCGACGACCTGCAGCGGGCCCACGCCGGCAGCGACAGCCCCGACCTGGCGGCGCAACTGGTTGCCGCCTGGCCGCCCCTGGTGCCGGGGCTGCACCGGCTGGATTTCGAGGGCGGCGCGCTGCGCCTGCTGCTGGCCCTCGGCGACGTGCGCGACCTGCTGCCCGAACTGGTATTCGCGGCCGATGCGTTCTACCTCGACGGCTTTGCGCCGGCGCTCAACCCCGCGATGTGGGATCCGCGCATGCTGAAGGCACTGGGGCGGCGCGCCGCACCCGATGCCACCGCCGCCACCTGGAGCGTGGCGCGCAGCCTGCGCGACGGACTGGCGGCGGCGGGCTTCGACTGGCAGCGCGCGCCGGGCCTGGGTGGCAAGCGCGAGACCTTGCGGGCGCGGCATGCGCCGCGGCATCGCCACGCCCACGCCGCCAATGTGCCCGCCGACGACGACCGCCGCGCCGTCGTCGTCGGCGCCGGCCTGGCCGGCGCGTGCACCGCCGCCGCACTGGCGGCGCTGGGCTTCGAGGTCACCGTGCTCGACCGCCACGACCAGCCCGCCGGCGGCAGTTCCGGCAATCCGGCCGGGTTGTTCCATGCCACCGTGCATGCCGACGACGGCCCCCATGCGCGGCTGTTTCGCGCCGCCGCGCTGCACACCGCAAGGCTGCTCGACGGCCTGGACCCCGGGCGCGTGCCGCAGGGTCGCTCCGGGCTGTTGCGCCTGGAGCAGGCACTCGACGTCGCCGCGATGCGAGCCCGAGTCGATCGGCTGGGACTGCCAGCCGAATTTCTGCAGGCGCTCGAGGCGGCCGAGGCGAGCCGGCGCGCCGGTGCCCCACTGGCAGCGTCGGCCTGGTTCTATCCCGGCGGCGGCTGGGCATCGCCCGGCGCCCTGGTGCGCGAGCGCCTGGCGCATCCCGGCATCCGCTTCGTCGGCAGCTGCAACGTTCAGGCCCTGCAGCGCGCGGGTGGCCACTGGCAGCTGCTGGGTACCGATGGCGCGGTGCTGGCCTCGGCACCGCAACTCGTGCTCGCCGTGGCCGGACAGGTCAACCCGCTGCTGGCCTCGATCGGCGCGGCGCCGTTTGCGCTGACACGCAGCCGCGGCCAGGTCAGCCACTTCGACCCCGACGCCGATGCGGCCACCGCGCTGCGCTGCGCCGTGGCCGGCGACGGCTATGCGCTGCCGCTGCCCGGCGGTGGCCTGCTCTGCGGCGCCACCACGGCAGCAGACGACGACGATGCGGCACTGCGCGACGCCGACCACCGCGCCAATTTCGAGCGCCTGCAGCGCCTGTGCGGGCTGCAGGCGCCGGCCGATCCCGCACGCTGGCAGGGCCGTGTCGGCTGGCGCGTGCAGCCGGCCGACCGCCTGCCGCTCGCGGGGCCGCTGCCGGCGCTGCGCATCGCCGCCGGCACGCGGCTCGACCAGGCGCGGCTGCTGCCCCGCGAGCCGGGCCTGCACCTGGCCTGCGGCTTCGGCGCGCGCGGCATCACGCTGGCGCCGCTGCTGGGCGAACTGGTCGCCGCGCGCATCGCGGGCACGCCGCTGCCGCTGGAACAGAGCCTGGTCGACGCCGTCGACCCCGGGCGCTTCCTCGTGCGCGCGGCGCGCAACGCGGTCAGAAGTCCAGCCGCCTGACGCCTTGCGGCGTGCCCAGCAGGCAGACGCTGGCGCGATGGCGCGCGAAGATGCCCACCGTCACCACGCCGGGCCACTGGTTGACCTCGGTCTCCATCGCCAGCGGGTCGGTGATGGCCAGGCCGCGCACGTCGAGGAGGGGCTGGCCGTTGTCGGTGCGCACGCCCTCGCGCAGCGTGGCGGTGCCGCCCAGCGCCGCAAAGCGCCGCGTGACCTGCGCCACCGCCATCGGGATCACCTCCACCGGCAGCGGGTAGCGCCCCAGCACCTGCACCAGCTTGCTCTCGTCGGCGATGCAGACGAAGCGCTCGGCCAGGTCGGCGACGATCTTCTCGCGCGTCAGCGCCGCGCCGCCGCCCTTGATCATGCAGCCGCGGTGGTCGATCTCGTCGGCGCCGTCGACATAGACGGGCAGCCGCTCGACGGCGCCGGCCTCCAGCACCGTGATGCCGTGCGCGCGCAGCCGCGCGCTGCTGGCGTCGGAGCTGGAGACGGCCCCGGCGATGCGGTCCCTGTGCTGCGCCAGGGCGTCGATGAAATGGTTGACGGTGGAGCCGGTGCCCACGCCGACGATTGCGCCCGCGGGCACGAAGTCGACGGCCGCACGGCCGACCAGGGCCTTGAGTTGATCTTGCGTCATGGGCCCCGATTATCCCGGCTGCGACAATCCAGCCCCATGCCGCTGCTGCCCTATGCCCTGACCCGCCCCTTCCTCTTCGGGCTGGACCCCGAACATGCGCACGAGCTGACACTGGAGAGCCTGGCGCGGCTGCAGAACACGCCGGCGCAATGCCTGTGGTCGGGCGCGCGCATCGACGACCCGGTGACCATCGCCGGGCTGCGCTTTCCCAACCGCGTGGGCCTGGCCGCCGGGCTCGACAAGAACGGCCGCTGCATCGACGGCCTGGGCGCGATGGGCTTCGGCTTCATCGAGGTGGGCACGGTCACGCCCAAGGCGCAGCCGGGCAACCCCAAGCCGCGCATGTTCCGGCTGCCGCAGGCGCAAGGCCTGATCAACCGCCTGGGCTTCAACAACGAAGGGCTGGAGGCCTTCCTGGCCAACGTTCGACAAGCGCACAGCTTCCGCGCGCGCGGCGGCATCGTCGGCCTCAATATCGGCAAGAACGCGGCCACGCCGATCGAGCGCGCCGTCGATGACTACCTGATCGGCCTGGACGGCGTGGCCCCGCATGCCGACTATGTGACGGTCAATATCTCCAGCCCCAACACCAGGAACCTGCGCGCGCTGCAGAGCGACGAGGCGCTGGACGCGCTGCTGTCGGCGCTGGTGCAGCGGCGCGACGGGCTGGCCAAGGCCCTCGGCCGGCGCGTGCCGATGTTCCTGAAGATCGCGCCCGACCTCGACGACGCGCAGATCGCGCTCATCGCCGCCACGCTGCAGCGCCACGGCATGGACGGCGTCATCGCCACCAACACCACCGTCGCCCGCGACGCCGTGCAGGGCCTGCCGCATGCGGATGAAGCCGGCGGCCTCAGCGGCCGCCCGGTGCTGCAGGCCAGCAACCGCGTCATCCGCGCGCTGCGCGCGGCGCTGGGGCCGGGCTTCCCGATCATCGGCGTGGGCGGCGTGATGAGCGGCGCCGATGCGCGGTCCAAGATCGAGGCCGGCGCCGACCTGGTGCAGATCTATACCGGGCTCATCTACCGCGGGCCGGCGCTGGTGACCGACGTGGCGCGCGCCCTGCGAAAGGGCTGAGAGCGCCTCACTCCGGCCGGCCGGTCTCGATCAACGCCTTCAATCGCCGGAACTGCGTGCCCATGACGCCATCGACGGGGGCAGCCAGCTTCTCCAGCCCGAGATCGGCCGCGCCCGCGACGCGGTAGAGCATGCGCAGCCGGGTGCGGCCGTCGCGCACGCCGACGGCGATGTTGAGCACACCCTCGACCGGCAGGTCCTGCAACGGTCCCAGGCCGCCATGCAGGCGCAGCACGCGACCAGGCAGCACCAGCACGACGCGCGCATGCTGCACCGAGCCGCCGTCCCAGGTCTCGCACCAGCAACCGCCGGCGCGCGCATCCAGCTGCAGGTTCGACGCCTTGCCCGAATAGGTGTGGGCGCCGCTCCACCAGGTGGGCAGCGCGATGACGGCCTTCCAGACCACCTCGGGGCTGGCGTCGACCGGCTCGCCGAAATCCGAGGTGAAGCCGCTCGGTCCCGACTGCGTGATCTCGGCCCGCGCCGGGGCCAGCGCGGCCACCGCGCCGGACAGCACCAGGGCCGCCACCCGCCGCGCCTGCCGGCGCCCGCCAGGTATCGTCATCGCCATGCTCCCAGTATGGCTCCCATGGCCGTGTAGGCCACCACCAGATAGCCGCCGTTGATGAGCCAGAGTCTGAACGATCGGCGCTCGAAGAGGTAGAGCACGCCCACCGACATCGCCACCCAGCCGAGCCCGGCCGCCAGGCCGGCGAAGACGGCGAAGCCGAAGCTGGCCTTGGCGCCGATGAAGGCCGCCAGGTTGAAGGCCATCACCAGCGCCGCCAGCAGCGCCAACGCGAAGATGCGCCCCATCGGCGCCTGCCGCAGCTGTTCGTCGCTGAGCCCGGCCTCGCGCTGCCAGGCCCGTGCAAACATCAGCGGCGAATACCACAGGCCGCCGATGGCGAAATGCACGACGGCGGCGGCGATCACGGCCGGATAATGAAACGAGATGGGCTCCATGCGGTCCTCCAATCGGCCAATGGCCAGGTCAGGCGCCGCGCCTGCCCGGGCGGCGGTGTCGCGCATCGTGCGTGCCGCCGGCATCGGGGCGCAAGGTGGCGTGCGATGAACCCGGACGCCGGCGCACCGACGGCCGACAGCGGGCTGCCGAAGTCGGTCACGGGCAGCGCGGACGTGCGCGTCGACGACCGTCTGATGATGGTCGTGGGATCCACCAGCTTCGGCCTCGCGATCCCGGCGCTCACCGGACTGTATGGCCGCCTGGGCCCGGGCGATGGCCGGTTCTGGCTGGGCCAGGCCGGCTACATCGTGCTCGCCTTCGCCATCTGGGCCGGCAATCGCTGGCTGCTGTTCAGGCAGCGCGAGCACTTCGACTGGTTCAGCCAGCCCTGGCGCAAGCTGGTGCTGCTGGTGGCAGCCAATGTGCTCTATACGGCACCGCTGACGGTGCTGGGCCTGTGGCTGTGCGCCCGCCTCATCGGCCAGCCGCTGGTGCCGGGCGCGCTCGAGCTGGTGGTCGCCGTCAACGTGATCTGCGTGCTCTTCGTGACGCACGCCTACGAGACGGTCTTTCTGATCCGCGAGCGCGAGTCGGACTTCCTGCAGGTCGAGCGGCTGGAGCGCGCCCGCGCGCAGGCGGAACTCGGCGCGCTGAAGGCCCAGGTCGACCCGCACTTCCTCTTCAACAGCCTGAATACGCTGGGCCACCTGATCGGCCACGACCCGGCGCGCGCGCGCGAGTGCTGCGACACGCTGGCCGAGATCTACCGCTACGTGCTGGCCAGCCGCGAGCGTGACCTGGTGCCGCTGGGCGACGAACTCGGCTTCCTGCGCCAATACCAGCAGCTGCTGGCGGCCCGCTTCGGCGACGCCGTGCAGCTGGTGCTGGGTGACGGCATCGAGGGCGACGCCCGCGACTGGCTGGTGCCGCCGCTGGCGCTGCAGGCGCTGCTGGAGAATGCGGTCAAGCACAACCGCACGACCCGGCACGACCCCTTGCAGCTGCGCCTGGAACGGCGCGGCGACCGCCTGCACGCCGGCAACCGGCGCCGCCCGCGCAGCAGTGCCGTGCCCGGCAGCGGGCGCGGCCTGGCCAACCTGGACGAACGCTGCCGGCTGCTGACCGGTCGACCGCTGGTGCGGCGTGAGACCCCCGACGACTTCGAGGTCGTGCTGCCGCTGCAGCCGGCCCGGTCGCCATGAGGCTGTTCATCGCCGAGGACGAGGCACCGGCGCGCGATCGGCTGGTCGAGCTGATCGCGCGCGTGGCCCCGCACGCGCAGCTGCTCGGCCATGCCGAGACGGTGCAGGGCACGCGCGACTGGCTGGCCGCGCATGGCCCGCCGGACCTGCTGCTGCTCGACATCCAGCTTGCCGACGGCCTGTCGCTCGAGCTCTTCCAGCCCGGCGCGCCCGGTCAGCCGCCCGACTGCCCGGTGGTCTTCACCACCGCCTACGACCGCTTCGCGCTCGACGCCTTCCAGGCGCTGGCGCTGGACTACCTGCTCAAGCCGGTCGGCGAGGCCGCGATGGTGCGCGCGCTGGCGCGTGCACAGCGGCTGCGCGCCGGTTTCGGCGCCGAGGTCTCGGGCTGGCTGGCGGCGCCGGGCAACGCGAAGCCCGAAGCGCCCTACCGCCAGCGCCTGCTGGGCCGCCAGGGCGGTGGGCCGGTGCGCGTGCTGCCGGTGGCCGAGCTGGCCTGCCTGGTCTCGGTGGACCGGCTCTGCTTCGCGGTCTGCGGCGATGGCAGCCGGCATCTGCTCGACGGCACGCTGGCCGAGGTCGAGCAGACGCTCGACCCGGCGCGCTTCTTCCGTGCCAACCGGCAGGTGCTGGTGGCCCTGTCGGCCATCGCCGGCTACCGCCCGGCCGGCAAGGGCCGGCTGCGCCTTCAGCTTGCCACCGTCCCGGGGCACGACGTGGAGGTCAGCCAGGAACGCGCCGCCGCCTTCAAGGCCTGGCTGCTGCAGGCGCCGGCCTAGCTGACGCCCGGCCGCCCGGCCGCCGGGCCGCCCGGTGCTCAGGATGCACAGCCCGCCACCAGCACATCGACCGCGCGCTGCAAGCCATCGCGGCCGAAGGGCACGCCCAGGCTGAGCATCGCCGCTTCCACGCCACCCAGCGCGCCGAGGATCATCGCCGCATTGAGGTCGCCCAGATGGCCGATGCGGAAGACGCGCCCGTGCAGCGGGCCCAGACCCCCGGCGATGGCGACCTGAAAACGCTCGCGGGCCAGCGTGCGGATGGCTTCGGGGTCGATGCCGGCCGCGGTGCGGATCGCCGTGACCGACACCGACCGCGCGGCCGGCGTCGGGCAGAAGAAGTCGACTGCACCCTCGCGCGACCAGGCCTGCACCGCCGCCTGCACCGCTGCGGCCAGCAGGCGGTGGCGCGCGTGGACGGCGTCCACCCCTTCCTGGAACAGCAGGTCCAGGCCCGCCCGCATGCCCATCAACAGGTTGAGTGGCGGCGTGCCGCAGAATTTCTGGTAGGCCATCCTGCCGCTGCGGCGGCCCCAGTCCCAGTAGAAGCGCGGTGCCGGGTTGCGCTTCGCGGCCTCGGCCGCCGCTGCGCCGATGATGACGAAGCCGATGCCCGGCGGCAGCATCAGCCCCTTCTGCGAGGCGCCGACCAGCAGGTCGATGCGCTGCGCGTCCATCGCCAGCGGTGCGGCGCCCAGCGATGCGACGGCATCCACCACGAACAGCGCCGGATGGCCGCTGCGGTCGACGGCGGCGCGCAGCGCGTCGAGGTCGCTGGTCACGCTGCTGGCGGTATCGGTGTGCACGACGAAGACGGCCTGGATGCGGTGCTCGCGGTCCTCGCGCAGTGCCGCCTCCACGTCCTGCGGGTCGATCGGATGGCCTTCGCGCCAGGGCGTGCGCACCGTGTGCCGACCCAGCGCCTCGCATTGCAACGCCCAGGAGTCGGAGAAGTGCCCGGTGCCGGGGATCAGCACCGAACTGTCGGGCGGCAACAGGTTTTCGATCACCACCTCCCAGGCACCATGGCCGTTGGCGGCATACATGATGACCTCGCCGGCAGCGGTGCCGGCCAGCCGCTGCAGGCCCGATTCGCAGGCGGCCACGATGTCGATCAGCCGCGGGTCCATCAGGTCGATGGGCTGGCGGTGCATGGCGTCGAGCACCTCGTCGGGCAGGTGCGTCGGGCCGGGCGAATGCAGGAAACGGGTGCCGGGGATGCGGGGGCTGTGCGTCATGCCGTCATTGTGGCGGCTCACCGCGGGCGGCTGCGGCTACAGCAGCTCGGGCGGCATCGCGGCATGCAGCAGCACCTGCAGCTGGCCGTCGCGATCGCGGCCGCGCAGCCACAGCACGGCGCCCTTGCGCACGGTCCAGGGTTCGGTCGACTGCGCCAGCAGCCAGGCGGCCGTCAGGCCCAGCGCTGGCTGATGGCCGACCACCAGCACCGGCTCGCGCGCATCGGGCCAGCGTGCCGCGTGCAGCAGGGCCTCGACCGACGCGCCGGGCGCGATCGCAGGCAGCGTCTTGAACTTGCGATCGAGCGCGGCCACTGTCTGCTGGCTGCGGCGCGCCGGGCTGGCCAGTACGCGCGTCGACTCGGGCAGCACGCGGTTGAGCCAGGCGGCCATGCGCTCGGACTGGCGCTCGCCCTTGGCCGTCAGGGCGCGGTCGAGGTCGTCCTGTCCGGCCTTGGCGTCGTGCGCTTCGGCGTGGCGCCACAGGATGAGGTCCATGCGCGTCAGGCTCCGCCAGCATAACGCCGCAACAGTGCCTGCTGTGCACTGACACCCTGCTCGGCCACGCGCCGGTAGCTGCCGTCGGCGCCCAGCACCCAGGCATCGATCTGATCGTGCAGGTAGGGCACCAGCGCCTCGTCGATCACGCGCTGGCGCAGCTGCGCGTCGCGGATCGGCCAGGCCACCTCGATGCGGCGGTGCAGGTTGCGGCTCATCCAGTCGGCGCTGCTCAGGTACAGCACCTCGTCGTCGTCACCCTCGCCCCAGCGGAAATAGAAGATGCGCGAGTGCTCGAGGAAGCGGCCGACGATCGAACGCACGCGGATGTTGTCGCTGACCCCCGGCACGCCGGGCGCCAGCATGCAGGCGCCGCGCACGATGAGGTCGATGCGGGCGCCGGCCTGGCCGGCGCGCAGCAGCGCCTCGATCAGCGCCGGGTCGGTCAGCGCATTGATCTTGGCGACGATCCGTGCGGGCCGCCCGGCGCGTGCCGACGCGGCCACCTGGTCGACGTGCGACAGCAGCCGGCGGTGCAACTGGAAGGGTGCCGCCACCAGCCGCGTGGGCGAGCGCATGCGCGCCTGGCTGGCAATCTGCTGGAACACCCCGTCGGCGTCGGCCCCCAGCGCCGCGTCGGCGCTGAGCATGCCGATGTCGGTATAGAGGCGCGCCGTGCGCGGGTTGTAGTTGCCGGTGGACAGGTGCACGTAGCGGCGCAGGCCGCCGCCCTCGCGTCGCGTCACCAGCAGCAGCTTGGCGTGCGTCTTCAGCCCGACCACCCCATACACCACCTGGGCGCCCACGGCCTCCAGGCGGTCGGCCCAGTTGATGTTGGCCTCCTCGTCGAAGCGGGCCTTGAGCTCCACCACCGCGGTCACGTCCTTGCCGCGGCGGGCGGCCTCGATCAGCAGTTCCATCAGCTCGGACTGCTCGCCGGTGCGGTAGACGGTCTGGCGGATGGCGAGCACGTCGGCGTCGTCGACCGCCTCGCGCAGAAACTGCACCACCGGCTCGAAGCTCTCGAAAGGATGGTGCAGCAGCAGGTCGCCCTGCTGCAGCCGCTCGAAGATCGGCACCCCGGCCGGCAGCCGCCGCGTCGGCCAGGCCGGGACGTGCAGCGGGAAGCGCAGTGACTGGGCCGCCGCCTGGTCGATCAGCTGGTTCAGCCGCACCAGGTTGACGGGGCCGTCGACGCGGTACAGCTGCGAGGCCGGCAGCTGGAACTGTTCGAGCAGGAAGTCGGACAGCTCGGCCGGGCAGCTGCTGACCACCTCGAGCCGGATCGCGCGTCCGAAATGCCGCCGTGACAGGCCGCTGCGCAGCGCCTGGCGCAGGTTGGTGACATCGTCGCCATCGACCTCGAGGTCGGAATCGCGCGTCACGCGGAACTGCGAGAAGGCCTCCACCGTGCGGCCCGGGAAGAGTTCGCCCAGGTGCGCCCGCATCACGCTGGTCAGCAGCACGAAGCCCTGCCGGCCACCGCACAGCGCATCCGGCAGGCGGATCACGCGCGGCAGCGTGCGCGGCACCTTGACGATGGCCACCGCATTGCTGCGGCCGAAGGCATCACGCCCGGACAGGCGGGCGATGAAATTCAGCGACTTGTTGGCCACCTGCGGAAAGGGGTGCGACGGGTCCAGCCCGACCGGCATCAGCAGCGGCCGCACCTCGCGCTGGAAGAAGTCATCCACCCACTGGCGCTGGCCTTCGTCGCGCTCGGCGTGGTTGAGCACGACGATGCCCTCGCGCGTCAGCGCCGGCATCAGTTCGCCGTTGAAGATGGCGTACTGCTCGGCGATCAGTGCCCGCGCCGCCTCGGCCACACCGGCCAGTTGCGCCTGCGCCGCCGCGGTGGCGGCGGTATGCGCGGCCTCCAGCAGTTCGGCCATGCGGACTTCGAAGAATTCGTCGAGGTTGGACGACACGATCGTCACATAGCGCAGCCGCTCCAGCAGCGGCACGTCGACCCGCCGGGCCTGCGCCAGCACGCGGTGGTTGAACTGCAGGATCGAGCGTTCGCGGTCGAGCAAGGCCATCATGGGCATGGATGACAGTTTATGAACAGACTGCGACGGTTCCGTGACAAGCCCCGACGCCCCGTAGCATCGGCGCATGGAAGCCGCTCCCCTGCCCTGGTGGCTGCACCCGTCCGCACGGCGCTGGTGGCGCGCCCTGCTGGCCCTGCTGCTGCTGGCCGTGGCCTGGCTGGCCTTCAGCCCGGCGCCGCCGCCGCAGGCCGATACCGGCTGGGACAAGGCCAATCATGCGCTGGCCTTTGCGGTGCTGGCGGCCGTGGCCGAACTGGCCGTGTGGCCACACCCGGCGCGGCGCTGGTTGACGGTGGTCGGGCTGCTCGCCTACGGCGCGCTGATCGAAGGGGTGCAGTCGCGGCTGCCCCCGCGCAGCGGCGAGTGGAGCGACCTGGCGGCCGATGCCGCCGGCATCGCCATCGGCCTGCTGCTGGCGGCCCCGCTGCTGCGGCGCGCACCGGCATCGCTCAGACGCCCATCTCCTTGAACACCTCGCGTGCCTGGCGGAAGGCGTCGATGCCCGCGGGTACGCCGCAATAGATTGCCGCCTGCAGGAAGACCTCGCGGATCTCGTCCCTCGTCACGCCGTTGTTGAGCGCGCCGCGCACGTGCAGCTTCAGTTCGTGCGGCCGGTTCAGCGCCGTCAGCATCGCCAGGTTGAGCAGGCTGCGCGTGCGCCGGTCCAGCCCGGGGCGGTTCCACACGTCGCCCCAGCAATACTGGGTGACCAGTTCCTGCATCGGCCGGCTGAAGTCGTCGGCACCGGCGATCGAGGCGTCCACGTAGGCGGCACCCAGCACCTCGCGCCGCGTCTGCAGGCCTTGTTCGAACAGCTCGTCGTTCATGATCGCTCCGGGGTGATGGGGTTCAGGCCAGGTCGGCACGGGCCTGCATGGCCAGCGCGCCCTCGTGGTCACGTGCCCACAGCGCCACGGCGCCGGTGCCCTCGGGGCGGCCGCAGACGCTGAAGCGGTGGATGTCGAAGACCGGCCGCACCGCCTTGAAGGCGAAGCGTCGCAGCGTGGCGTCGGGCCATTCGCGGCGCAGCAGGTCCAGCAGCAGCGTGGCGATCAGCGGCCCGTGCACGATCAGGCCCGGGTAGCCCTCGACAACGGTGACGTAGGGGCGGTCGTAATGGATGCGGTGGCCGTTGAAGGTCAGCGCCGAATAGCGGAACAGCAGCACCGGGTCGGGCACGATGTCGCGGCTGAAGGCGGCATCGGCCGGCGCCGGCTGCGGCGCCGGCGCGGCAGCACCGGGCTGCGGCATGTCGCGGTAGACGATGTCGTGCTCTTCGGTCAGCGCCAGGCCGCGGTCGCCGGTGTAGTCGTGCCGCACGGTCACGAAGACCAGCGTGCCGCTGCGGCCCTGCTTGACGTCGACCGATCCGATGCGCGAGAGGCGGGTGGCCGCTTCGCCGACGCGCAGCGGCTGCACGAAGTCGAGCCGGCTGCCGGCCCACATCCGCCTGGGCAGCGGCACCGGCGGCAGGAAGCCGCCGCGCCTCGGATGCCCGTCGGGCCCGATCTCGTGCGCCGGCGCCTGCGGCAGAAAATACAGCCAGTGCCACAACGGCGGTACTGCCGTGCCGGGCACCGGCGGCGGATCGTCGCGGTCCAGCGTGGCCGACAGGCCCGCCAGCGGGGCGGCGGTGATCAGATCCCGCTGCGCCTGTTCGCGGCCGACCCAGTCCTTCAAGCGATTCAGATCCATGCGGGCATTGTGAGCGTCGCACGACCGCAGGCGCACGTGCGGCCTTCGGCATGACCGAAGCGGCCGTTCAGCCCCTGCGAAGCGAGCCGGCGCGCGATCAGCCGGCAAGCGCCGGCGCGCCGTCGGTCGGCGTCACCTGCACGACGACGCTGCCCCGCTTGTGGCCGCTGCCGACGCGGGCATGCGCCGCCGGCAGTTGCTCGAAGGGCCAGATCGAGTCGATGAGCGGCACGATGTCGCTGCGCATGGCCAGATCCATCAGGCGCTGCTGCGCCTCGATGGTTTCGCGTCCGCTGCCGCTGATGCTTCGCCAGCCCTGGCGCGGCAGCGCCAGCATCGCCGGAAGGCCGGCCGCGATGGCGAGGAAGCGGCCCCCCCCCCGGCCGCAGCAGGTGCAGGCAGCGGGCAAAAACTCGCCACGCAGGTGTCGGCCACCACGTCGAACCGCCCGTCGCCCAGGGTGTCGGCCGGATGCACCCGGCAGTCCAGCGCCTCGGCCGCCCCCAGGTCATGCGCCAGCGCGAGATGGGGCGCGCTGGCCAGCGCCGTGACCACGAGCCCACGCGCGCGGGCCTGCTGCAGCAGCGCGCTGCCGACCGCACCGGTGGCCCCGATGACCAGCAGGCGCTCGCCGGGCTTCACCGCGGCGCGGTCGAGAAAATGCGCCGCCGTCAGGCCACCGAAGACCAGCGACGCCGCTTCGACCGCCGAGAGCGCTTCGGGCCGACGGACGATGGCCCGGTGCGAGGCCAGCAAGGCCCATTGCGCATGGCCATCGCCGCCCATGCTGGTGGCGGCCACGATGGCGTCACCCGGGCGCCAGACCGCCACGCCAGCGCCAACCGTCACCACGGTGCCGGCGAGTACCGAGCCCAGCACCGGCCGCCGCGGCCGCCGCCAGCCGAAAGCCAGCCGGCCCAGCAACCCGAAGCCGCGCGGCAGGCGCTGGCTGCGGATGCGCGCGTCGCCACTGTCCACCGTGGTGGCCTCCACCCGCACCAGCAGTTGGCGCGGGCCGTGGCGCGGCAGGGGCTGCGTCACCAGCGCCAGCACCTCGGGCCCGCCATCGCGGCGGCAATGCCAGGCCTGCGGGTGCGACGGCGGCGTGACGGTGTGACGGCGTGAGCTTTGGGCATGGACCGATCGTCATGAACGGCCGGCATGACAATGCCAGGCTCACCCTTTGAGCCACCCCGCCGCCAGACTGCCTGCCATCCGCTGTCGCAACCCTTGACGGAGAACGTGATGACCCAGGCCCTGCTCGACCTCGACACCCTGCCCGCCCCCGATCTTGCCGGCAACGGTCTCGACCGCACCGGCTTCGACATCGGCTGGGACCATGCCCGCCATGGCCTGGTGCCGCCGGCCGGGCTGATGCTCGACGGCACGCCGGTCAGCCAGGGCTGGCGCGCGGCGCGCGCCGTCTTCGGCCGCCGCACGGTGGCCGCCACGCGCGGCGTGCGGCAGTGGCTGGCGCTGCGCCTGGACGCCTGGCGCACCGGCGTGGCCTTCGAGCCCGAGCAGGTCACGCCCCACTACCTGACGCAGATCGAGACCCCGCATTGCCCGGTCACGCGCCAGGCGCTGGGCAGTGGCGACGACAGCGCGCCGGTGACCACGCGGCTGCGCGACGACGCCGGCTTCGCCGCCGGCAACCTGGTGGTGATGAGCCGCATCGCCGAGCGCGCCAAGGCCGCGTGCACCGCTGCGCAGGCACTGCAGCACGCCGAGCGCATGGCGCGCGAGGGCCTGGAGACGCTCGACGGCCTGGACGCCGCCGCCTGGGCGCGGCTGGCCACGTTGATGAGCCTGGCGGTGGAACTGCCGCAGGTGCAGGCGGCGCGCATCCCCTTGCGCGTGCTGCCGCCCAACCGCGTGCGCGTGCTCAATCCGGCGCAGGGCCTGCAGGCCCTGCTGACGCTGCGCCTGCAGGCCGCGGGCTGGAGCCGCCGCGCCCGCGCCGTGGCCGACCTGCTGCCGCGCGCCGAGCTGCGCCATGACTTCAACCTCTTCGTCGGCGCGCTGGCGGCGCGGCTGATGACCATCCCGCTCGATGCCAGCCCGCGCGACCTGCGCTGGGCGCAGGAGGACGCCTGGGCCGACGGCCGCGTGCAGCGCCGCTGGGCGCAGTTTGCGGTGCAGCTGACGGCCGCCGAATCGGAAGTGCTGCTGCAGCGCGTGGCCGAGAGCGGCCTCGCCGGTCTGCACCTGCTGGTGCACGAGCGCAGCAGCGCCACCGAGGGCTGGGCGCTGCCGACGCAAGGGCGGCTGATCGCCTCGCCGCGCCGCGTGGCGCCGGTGCCGCGGCGGGGACACGTGGCCGCGACCGGGGCCCTCGACGCGCGCTGAGAGCACCGCGGCGCTGCGCACACCGGTGCGCACACCACCGTCCAGGTGACCCGGGAGGCACCCGCTGGGTGCAGGCCACAATCACGCGTGCCCGATGCCCCGACTGCGGCCAGCCCGGCCCGTGCAGATCCCCCACCCCTGCCGACGCCCGCGCCATCGCCGATGGCGCGCCGCGCCACGCTGCCGGTCACGCTGCTGGTGCAGGCGGCTTCGGCCGCCGCGATGGTGGCACCCACGGTGGCGGCACCGCTGCTGCTGCAGCGGCTGCAGCTGGGCGCGGCTGCGGTCGGCGTCTACATCGCGCTCGTCTACCTGGGCGCGATGGCTGCCACGCAGCTGGGGCCGCTGTGCGTGCGCCGCTGGGGGGCCATCCGCACAAGCCAGCTGGCCTTGCTGCTGTCGGCGACGGGTCTGCTGCTGCTGTCGGTGAGCGACCTGCGCGTGGTGGCCCTGGGCGCGGTCATCGGCGGCCTGGGCTACGGGCCCATCACGCCGGCGAGTTCGCAGATGCTGTCGCGCACCACCGACCCGCGCCATTTCTCGCTGGTGTTCTCGATCAAGCAGACCGGCGTGCCGCTGGGCGGCGTGATCGCCGGGCTGATGGTGCCGCCGCTGGCGGGCTGGCGTGGTGTCGACGCGGCACTGCTGGCCAGTGCCGCCCTGTGCGCGCTGGCCGCGGTCAGCGCCTGGCCGCTGCGCCGCGCGCTCGATCACGACCGCGAGCCCGGCGCCGCCTGGCCTGGCGTGCGCCGCCTGGTCGAGCCGATGGTCTTCGTGGCCCTGCACCCGGTGCTGCGCAGCGTGGCGGTGGTGAGCTTCGTCTATTCGATGGTGCAGGTCAGCCTGACCTCCTACCTGGTGAGCTTCCTTCACGGCGAACGGGGCTGGACGCTGGTGGCCGCCGGCGCCGCACTGGCGGCCGCGCAGACGGCCGGTGTAATCGGGCGCGTCGGCTGGGGGCTGCTTGCCGACCGTTGGCTGGGGCCCCGCCACACGCTGCTGGTGCTGGGTGCGATTTCGCTCGGCTGCGGGCTGGCGCTGCCGCTGCTGGCGCCGTTGGCCTGGCCGAGCCTGCTGCTGGCGCTGCTGTGCGTCTACGGCGCCACCGCCATCGGCTGGAACGGCGTCTACCTGGCCACGGTGGCCCGGCTGGTGCCACGGGCCGACGCCGCGCGCGCCACCGGCGGGACGCTGTTCTTCACCTTCCTCGGCGTGCTGCTGGGCTCCCCGCTGTTCGGCCTGCTGGGCACGGCGCTGGGCAGCCTGGCCTGGGCCTTCGCGTTGCTGGGGCTGCCGCTGGCTGCCGTGCTGGTGCTGCTGCTGCGGTCACGCTGGCCGGTGCAAGCCGTGCACCGATCGCACGCGTGAGTATTCACGGGCGCCATCGCCACTAGCGCACAGCCGGCACGAGGGGGGCTGTCGGACACTGCGTGTGCCATTCACGGCAGGCAACCGCAAGGAGACCGACGATGGGCATGCAGATCAACATCGGCGACCACACGAGTTCAGAGGATGGCTACATCGCGTTCCCCAACCACCGCCGGGCCGATGTCCGATGGGCGCGGGTGAAGGCGCGCTGGATCGCCGCCGCCATGCCATCGGCCAATGTCTATTTCCGATCGCTGCCCGATGGCCGCACCTTGAGCGACCTGCTTGCAGACGGCCGCATCTGGGTCAACTACCATGCGACCATGCCTCACTTCGGCGAGACCAATCGCGTCAGCGGCACGGAAATCGCCATTTCGGAGCGTTCCTGCAAGGTCGGGCGCTGGACGGTGCTCGCAACGCTGATCCACGAACTGGCCCATGCAGCAGGCGCACCCGGTGGCAACGACCGCAGCGCTGAACGCGCCCTGCTCGCCTGCGGTCTGGGACGGGCATCCGAGGACCAACATGGCGACGATGCCAATACGCCCTACAACCCCAACATCCAGGGTTGACATGAAGCGTCAAGCCCGCTTACTGGCGCTGGCCGCAGCGATGATGGCTTGCGGCACGGCACAGGCATGCCGCTGCCCGGCCGAGCCAGGGCCCGCAGCGGCCTACGCGCGCGCCGCGGGCGTATTGACAGGCGAGGTCCTGCGCGTCGACGCAGGCACCTACCCAGGTGAACAGCAGGCGCTCGTCGGGGTCGAACGGGCCTGGAAACTGCCTGTCGACAGCGAGCAGTGGGTCCATACCAGAACCACCTGCGCCTACTCGTTCACCGCGGGCACCCACCTGCTGCTCTATGTCTTCCGCGACAGTCAGCAGCGCCTGCAGACGCGGGTCTGCATGGGCAATCGGCCGCTGGATCAGGCGCAGCCCCACCTCGACTGGCTCGAGCGGCGCGGCAAGCCGGCACCGGTCGGCTCACGGTGACGCCATCGCCGACCCGGATTCGACCCGCGCCAGCCCGCCGCAGAAGAGCTCGGCGATCATGTCGCCCAGCGCCTCGTAGGTCAGCGCGCCGTCGGGGCGCAGCCAGGTGAAGGTCCAGTTCATCATGCCGAACAGCAGCATCGTCAGCGGCTTGTCGAGTGCGCGGCCCTTCAGCTCGGGCCGCAGCGCCACGATGGCTTCGGCGAAGCCTGCGATCACCCGCCGTTCGGCCGCCACCACCTGCGCGCGTTCGGCGTCGGGCAGGAAGCGCACGTCCTCGGTCAGCACCCGATGCTGGTGCTGGGCGCTGGCATAGGCAGCCATGAAGCGCTCGATCAGCGTGCGCAGCCGCGCCTCGGGCGCCAGCGGCAGCGCCTGAACCTCGGCCGCCAGCGCCTCCAGCCGCGCCACGTGGCCGGCGGCAATGTGCAGCAGCAGGTTCTTCTTGTCGGTGAAGTAGTGGTAGAGCGTGGGCTTGGAGACGCCGCAGGCCGCGGCCACCTGGTTCATCGTCGTGCCGCTGTAACCCTGGTGCGCGAACAGCTCCGCCGCTCGAGCCAGGATCTGCTCGCGCTGCTCGTCGTAGGTGGCGGCGCGGGGGCGGGCCAAGGTGATCCGCGTCAGCGGTGGTCGAAGGACACGACGACCATGTCGGTCAGCGGGTGCGCCTGGCAGGTGAGGATGAAGCCAGCCTCGAGGTCGTCCTTCTCGAGCGCGAAATTGCGGTCCATGCGCACCCGGCCTTCCAGCAGCCTGGCGCGGCAGGTGGCACACACGCCCGACTTGCAGGAGAAGGGAACGTCCATGCCGGCACGCGATGCGGCGGCCAGGATGCTCTCGTCGCCGGGCTGGAAGCCGACCTCGCGCGTGAGGCCGTCGCGGATGACACGGATGATCGCGGTGGTGGCGTCGCCGGCCTTCGGCGCGTGCAAGGTGGCGTCGGCTGCCGAGGGCGGCACGCCGAAGCGTTCGACGTGGATCCGTTCGGGTGCCAGCCCGGCATCGTGCAGCGCGGCCTCGGCCTCGTCGTTGAAGGCGTGCGGGCCGCAGACGAAGGCCTCGTCGACCGTGCCCACGCCCACCAGCCGCAGGAAGTCGGCCACCTTGGCCTGGTCGAGCCTGCCACTGTTGAGCGGCGAATCGACCTGCTCGCGCGAAAATACCGGGTGCAGTGCCAGCCGCGTGAGGTGGCGGTTCTTCAGGTCTTCCAGTTCCTCCTTGAACATCGTGGAGGCGGCATTGCGGTTGCCGTAGAGCAGCGTGACGCGGCTGCCGGGCTCGGTGGCGAGCACCGTCTTCACGATCGACAGGATGGGCGTGATGCCGCTGCCGCCGGCGATGCACAGCAGGTGGCGCGGCGCCAGCGCCTTGGCCAGCGCGGCGCCGAAGCGGCCCTGCGGCTCCATCACCTCGATCGTGTCGCCGGCCTTCAGCGATTCGTGCAGCCAGGTCGAGAAGGCGCCGCCGGGAACGCGGCGCACGCCCACGCGCAGGCCTTCGTCGGCGGCGGCGCAGATCGAATACGAGCGCCGCAGGTCGTCGGCGCCGTCGACATGCCGCAGCGTCAGGTATTGCCCGGGCTGGAAGCGGAACGCATCGCGCAGATCGGCCGGCACGTCGAAGGAGACGACCATGGCGTCGTCGGTGTCGGGGCGCACGTCGCGCACGCGCAGGGGGTGGAAATGAAGACCGCTCATGGTGATCAGATCGGTTTGAAGTGTTCGAAGGGCTCGCGGCAGGCCAGGCAGCGGTAGAGCGCCTTGCAGGCGGTGGAGCCGAAGGCCGACAGGCGCTCGGTGCTGGCGCTGCCGCAGCGCGGGCAGTCGACCCCGCGGGCGTGGATGCGGATCGGCATCGGGCCGTCGTGCACGGCCGCCTGCCCGCTGGGCGGGGCGATGCCGTATTCGCGCAGCTTGCGGCGGCCGTCGTCGCTGATCCAGTCGGTGGTCCAGGCCGGCGCACGCCGCGTGCCGATCGTCACCGGCGCGAAGCCGGCGGCGACCAGCGCATCGTGCACGCTCTGCGCGATGACCTCGGTCGCCGGGCAGCCACTGTAGGTGGGTGTGAGCACGACCTCGACGCCGGCACCCTGCACGTTGACCTCACGCACGATGCCCAGGTCGCACACCGACAGCACCGGCACCTCGGGGTCGGGCACCTGGTGCAGCACCCCCCAGGCGCGCGCGGCATCGGCCTTCGCGGGGGTCACCAGACGCCGCCGGGATAGCGCCGCTGCAGGCTCTGCATCTCGGCCAGGATGAAGCCCATGTGCTCGCTGTGCACGCCCTGGGTGCCGGTGCTGACGAAGGGCGTGTCGGCGGGCCGCGCCAGCGTGGCCTCGGCCAGCACGGCGTCGATCTCGCGCAGCCAGTCGTCGCGCAGCGCGGCACGCGACGGGCCCAGGCCGGCGGCTACGGCGACCTCGTCGACGGCGTCGGTGGCAAACAGCTCGGCGGTGTAGGGCCAGGCGCGATCCAGCGCGCGTTCCATGCGCGCGTGCGATTCGTCGGTGCCGTCACCCAGGCGGATGGTCCAGTCGGCGGCATGCTGCTGGTGGTAGCGCGCCTCCTTCAAGGCCTTGGCGGCGATGGCGGCCAATTCGGCATCGCTGGACGACACCATGCGCTGCCAGGCCTGCTTCAGCCAGGTGGCCAGCAGCAGGTTGCGAACCACGGTATCGGCAAAATCGCCACCCGGCGAATGAGCACTGCTGCGGCGCAGCGGCTGCTCGACCAGCGTCGGGTTGAGGAAGTCGCCCTCCTCGCGCAGGAAGGCGAGCTGGTCTTCATCGAAGGCCTGGCCCTCGAGCTGACCGGCCAGCGTGAGCAGCCCGCGCGCCTGCCCGATGAGGTCCAGCGCCATGTTGGTGAGTGCGATGTCCTCCTCCAGCACCGGACCGTGGCCGCACCACTCCGACAGCCGCTGGGCGTGGATCAGGCAGGCGTCGGCCCAGCGCAGCACGTAGCGCACGGCGGGCGTGAGGTTCAGGCGCAGCGATTCGGCAACGGCGGTCATCGCGGCCTCACATGTGGTTGACCGACTCGGGCAACTCGTAGAACGTGGGATGGCGGTAGACCTTGTCCTCCATCGGGTCGAAGAACATGTCCTTGTCGCCGGGGTCGCTGGCGGTGATGTCGCTGCTCTTCACCACCCACACGCTGGTGCCTTCCTGGCGGCGGGTATAGACCTCGCGCGCCATCTGCACGGCCATCTTGGCGTCGGGCGCGTGCAGGCTGCCGCAGTGCTTGTGGTCCAGGCCGGCCTTGGGGCGCACGAAGACTTCCCACAGCGGCCATTCGGCCGCTGTTCCTGTTCCCGGCCTTTCGTTCTTGACATCGGCGCTCATGCGGCCTCCTTTTGGGTCGATTGCTTGCGGGCATGGGCCAGCGCGGCGTCGCGCACCCAGGCCCCGTCGTCCCAGGCCTTGACCCGTGCGGCCAGCCGCTCGGCGTTGCAGGGGCCGTGGCCGCCCACCACGCGCCAGAACTCGCTCCAGTCGATGGGGCCGAAGTCGTAGTGGCCGCGTGCCTCGTTCCACTTCAGCAGCGGGTCGGGCAGGCTCACGCCCAGCACCTGCGCCTGCTGGGCGGTGGCGTCGATGAACTTCTGCCGCAGGTCGTCGTTGCCGATGCGCTTGATGCCCCAGCGCATGCTGGTGGCGCTGTGCGTGCTTTCGCTGTCGGGCGGGCCGAACATCATCAGGCTGGGCCACCACCAGCGGTTGACGGCGTCCTGCACCATGGCCTTCTGTGCATCGGTGCCCTTTTGCATCATCACCAGCAGGCTGTCGTAGCCCTGGCGCTGGTGAAAGCTCTCCTCGCGGCAGATGCGCACCATCGCGCGTGCATAGGGTGCGTAGCTGCAGCGTGTCAGCGGCACCTGGTTCATGATCGCCGCGCCGTCGACCAGCCAGCCGATGACGCCGATGTCGGCCCAGCTCAGCGTGGAGTAGTTGAAGATGCTGCTGTATTTGGCCTTGCCGCTGTGCAGTGCGTCCAGCAGCTGGTCGCGGCTGGTGCCCAGCGTCTCGGCGGCGGCATACAGGTACAGGCCGTGGCCGCCCTCGTCCTGGATCTTGGCCAGCAGGATCGCCTTGCGCTTGAGCGTGGGCGCGCGCGTGGCCCAGTTGCCCTCGGGCAGCATGCCGACGATCTCGGAATGCGCATGCTGGCTGATCTGCCGCACCAGCGTCTTGCGGTAGTGGTCGGGCATCCAGTCCTTGGCCTCGATCAGGCCACCGTCGTCGATCCTGGCGTCGAAGCGCGCCTCGAGCTCAGCCTCCGCGGTCGAGCGCACCGCCTTGCGCTCCTCCCTGGGGCCGACGTCCATCGCCTGCGTATACATGCGGGGCTCTCCTTCAGTTCTTCGGGCGTTGGTCGGACCGGCCGCTCAACGCGGCCGTTGGTCGATGACGCGGCGGGCCTTGCCCACCAGCGTGCGTTCGATGCTGTCGGGCAGCCCCACGTCGACCGTGGTGCTGACGCCGATCAGCGTCTTGATGCGGTGCTGCAACTCGTGGCCGATGGCGTCGCGGTCGGCATGGCGGTGCGCGGGCTGCACCTCGCACCGCACCGTCACCTGGTCGAGCAGGCCGCTGCGCGTGACCACCAGCTGGTACTGGCCCGACAGGGCCCCATGCGCCAGCACCAGCTCCTCGATCTGCGTCGGAAACAGGTTGACGCCGCGGATGATCAGCATGTCGTCGCTGCGGCCGACGATCTTGCCCATGCGCCGCATGCTGCGCGCGGTGGGCGGCAACAACCGCGTGAGGTCGCGCGTGCGGTAGCGGATGACGGGCAGCGCCTCCTTGGTCAGCGTGGTGAAGACGAGCTCGCCTTCCGAGCCGTCGGGCAGCACCTCGCCGGTGTCGGGATCGATGATCTCGGGGTAGAAGTGGTCCTCCCAGATCACCGGGCCGTCCTTGGTCTCGATGCATTCGCTGGCCACGCCCGGGCCCATCACCTCCGACAGGCCGTAGATGTCGACGGCATCGATGGCGGCGGACTGCTCGATGTCGCGCCGCATCGCCTCCGTCCAGGGCTCGGCGCCGAAGATGCCCACGGCGAGCGACATCGCGCGCGGGTCCTTGCCCTGGCGGCGGAACTCCTCCACGATCACCTGCATGTAGCTGGGCGTGACCATGATGATGTCGGGCCGGAAGTCCTCGATCACCTGCACCTGCTTCTCGGTCTGGCCGCCCGAGATCGGGATCACCGTGCAGCCCAGCCGCTCGGCGCCGTAGTGCGCGCCCAGGCCGCCGGTGAAGAGGCCGTAGCCGTAGCTCACGTGCACCATGTCGCCGCGCCGCCCGCCGGCGGCGCGGATCGATCGCGCCACCAGGTCTGCCCAACGGTCGATGTCAGCCTGCGTATAGCCCACCACCGTGGGCTTGCCGGTGGTGCCCGAGCTGGCATGGATGCGCACCACCTGCTCGCGCGGCACCGCGAACATGCCGAACGGGTAATTGGCGCGCAGCTCGCCCTTGCCGGTGAACGGAAATTTCGACAGGTCGGCCAGCGACCGGCAGTCCGACGGGTGCACGCCGCTGGCGTCGAATGCGGCCTTGTAGTGCGGCACGTTGTCGTAGGCGTGCTGCAGCGACCACTGCAGCCGCTGCAACTGCAAGGCCAGCAGCTCGTCGCGGCTGGCGCGCTCGATCGGTTCCAGGTCGCCGGGTGCGGGGGCTTTGACGGGCATGGCTCACACTCCTCGCGTGCTGGGCAGGCCGGGAATCACGAGCTTGCCGGTCAGCGTCATCGAGCGGCCGCGAAAGGCGGCGATGCGCCTGCCGTCCTGGTCGCGCACGTCGATGTCGTAGAGGCCGGTGCGGCGGGTCTTGCCGACTTCGGCGGCGGTGGCCGTCAGCACGTCGCCGAGCCTGGCGCTGGCGACGAGATTGACGTCGAAGCCCGAGGCGACGGTGAAGTCGTTGTAGGCGTTGCAGGCAAAGGCGAAGGCCGAATCGGCCAGCGTGGTGATCAGCCCGCCGTGGCAGATGGCATGGCTGTTGAGCATGTCGGGCCGCACCGTCATGCGCAGCCGCGCCGTGCCGGGGCCGATGTCCAGCACCTCGATGCCCAGCAACTGCGACGCACGGTCGTCCTTCCACATGGCGTCGCGCACGGCTTCGGCCACCTGCTGGGGCGTGACGGCGGTCGACGGCATCAGCGGTCCTTGAAGACGGGTGCGCGCTTGGCCAGGAAGGCGGCCACGCCCTCGGCAAAGTCGGCGCCGCGGCCCAGTTCGCCCTGGCGCTGCGCCTCCAGGTCGAGCGCGCCGGCATGGTCGAGTGCCATCGCGTCGTCGATGGCGCGGCGCGTCGCGGCCAGCGCCCGGGAGGGCATCGCGGCGAGCCTGCTGGCCAGCGCCAGCGCGGCGTCCATCAGCAGCGCGTCATCCACCACCTGCCAGATCAGGCCCATGGCCCTGGCCTCGTCGGCCGCCAGCTTGTCGCCCGTCATCGCCAGACCCAGGGCGTTGGCACGCCCCACCAGCCGCGGCAGCAGCCAGGTGCCGCCGCAATCCGGGATGAGGCCGATCTTGGAAAAGGCCTGGATGAAGCTGGCGCCGCGCGCCGCCACCACGAGGTCGCAGCCGAGCGCAAGACTGGCGCCGGCGCCGGCGGCCACGCCGTTGACCGCGGCGATCACCGGTACCGGCATCGACCGCACACGCAGCGCCAGCGGCTTGTAGTGGCGCTCGATCACGCCGCCGACATCGGGCGCGCCGCCGGCACCGGCTGCCATGCCGGGGTCGTTCAGGTCCTGGCCGGCACAGAAGCCGCGACCGGCCCCGGTGACCACCACCGCGCGCACGCCGGCATCGTCGGCGGCGGCCTGCAGCGCGGGCAGCAGCTGGCCGTGCATCGCCGCGGTGAAGCTGTTCAGCTGCGCCGGGCGGTTGAGCATCAGCACGCGCACGGGGCCGTGGTTGGCGATCAGGACGAGGGCTTCGGACATCGGATCTCCGGCTGGATGGGCGGTCGAGCGGATTTCTTTACCGACCGGTCGGTAAATTATCGCGAATCAAATTGACCTCGCACAAGCGTCGTGTTCCCCTGGTTAACCCGAAGGTGACCGTCCGATGCCGCCACCGCCCGTGCCGCCACCACGCCAGTTCGTCGCAGGCCGCTGGATGTCAGGCGCCAACCCCGCATACTTGCCGGCTTTTGCCACCCACAGCGCCGGGCCCGGCCGGCGCTGGCACCATTCCGATGTTCAGAGCCACCGCACTCGCCGCTGCCCTCGGCGTCACCTGCTTCACCCTTGCCATGCTTGCCGATACCGCCCAGGCCCATGCCGCCACCCCGCGCAGCCGCGCCGACATCCCGACCGAATTCAAATGGGACTTCAGCCCCATCTACCCGGACTGGGCCGCCTGGGAGACCGGCATGGCCGAGATGGAGCGGCAGATGGACGCCTTCGCCAGGCTCAAGGGCTCGCTCTCGCAGGGGCCGCAGGCGCTGTTGAAGGCCTACCAGTCCTACGACGCGATCGGCAAGCTGCAATACAAGGTCTACCGCTACCCGCAGTTGCAGCGCGACGTCGATACACGCGACCAGGCGGTATCGGGCCGCTTCCAGCGCGTGGGGGCGGTATTCGCCAGATTCGATGCCGCCACCAGCTGGTTCACGCCCGAGCTGCTGACCCTGCCCGAGGCCACGGTGCGCGGCTGGCTCGACGCCACGCCGGCGCTGGCACCCTACCGCCACACCATCCTCGACGAATTCCGCAAGCGCGCCCATGTGCTGGACGAGAAGGGCGAGCGCATCCTGTCGCTGGCCGGCCCCACCAACCAGGCGCCGCGCACGGTGTACGAGGAGCTGTCGACTTCGGACATCCAGTTCCCGACGCTGACCTTCAGCGACGGCCAGACCGTCAAGCTGGCCCCCGGCGCCTATGCCGCGCTGCTGGAGAGCAACCGCAACCAGGCAGACCGCGCGAAGGCCGCCGAAGCGCACCTCAAGACCTACGGCGCCAACGCCGCCACCTACGCCGCCATCTACAAGGGCGTACTGGAACGCGACTGGTTTCTGGCCCAGGCGCGCGACTTTCCGACCACGCTGGACGCGGCGCTGTTCGGCAATGCCATCCCGCGCGCGGTGGTGGAAAACCTGATCAGTGCCACCCGCGCCGGAACGGCACCGCTGCAGCGCTACATCCGGCTGCGCCAGAAGCTGCTGGGGCTGAAGCAATACCACACCTACGACAACTTCCAGCCGCTGTTCCGCACCGACAAGAAGTACCCCTACCCCGAGGCGCGTGACGTGGTCGTGGCTTCGGTGGCGCCGCTGGGCGACGAGTACGGGTCGCGCTACCGCCGCTTCGTGCAGGGCGGGCGCATCGACGTCTACGAGAGCGAGGGCAAGCGCAGCGGCGCGTACAGCGCCGGTGTCTACGGCGTGGGCCCGTACCTGCTGCTCAACCACAACGACACGATGGACGCGATGTTCACGCTGGCGCACGAGGCCGGCCATGCGATGCACACCGTGCTGAGCTACGAGCACCAGCCCTTCGTCACCGCCGACTACACGATCTTCGTCGCCGAGGTGGCCAGCACCACCAACGAGCGCTTTCTGCTCGAGCATCTGCTGCAGAAGACGACCGATCCGAAGGAGCGCTTCCTGCTGCTGCAGCACGCGGCCGACCAGATCATGCAGACCTTCTACACGCAGGTCATGTTTGCCGATTTCGAGCTGCAGGCGCACCGGCTGGTCGAGCAGGGCCAGCCCGTCACCGCCGAGGTGCTGAACCAGCTCTACGTGCAACTGCTGAAGGACTACTACGGCGATGCGCTGACGGTGGACGACTTCTACAAGTGGACCTGGACCCGCATCAGCCACTTCTTCAACTCGCCCTACTACGTCTACCAGTACGCGACCTGCTTCGCGTCGAGTGCGCAGCTGTTCAAGGCCCTGACCACCGGCCCCGAGGCCGAGCGCCGGGCGGCCACCGATCGTTACCTGACGCTGCTCAAGAGCGGTGGCAACGACCACCCGATGGAGCAGTTGCGCAAGGCCGGCGTCGACCTGACGCAGCGCGCACCCATCCAGGCGGTGATCGACCAGATGGACGAGCTGGTGGCGCGCATGGAGACCGAGGCGGCAGCGATCCGCTGAGCGCCCGCTCGCGCCGGGCCCGGGGGCCGGCGCCGTCACACGACCGTCACCGGACGTTCAAGAAACAGTCACCGCTGGCCGCCATCCTCTCAGGCTTTGTTCAACCTGGAGGACCCAGCATGGCGCAAGGCATTCGCGACGACGACGGCGTTTCCAATCCCTCCCACAACCCCAGCCTGACCGATGTGGTCGAGCGCGCGATCGCGGCCAACCCGAGCCGGCGCCGCCTGCTCATGGGCGGCCTCGGCGCAGCCGCGCTACCCTTCCTGGGCGGCCTGGCCGCCTGCGGCGGCGACGACGGGCCCGAGCCCGAGCGCATGTTCGGCTTCAGCGCCGTCGCCACCTCCACGGCCGACACCGTCGCCGTGCCCACCGGCTATGTCGCCACCGCCTTCCTGCCCTGGGGCGAGCCGATCAACACCACGGCCCCGGCGTGGAAAGCCGATGCCAGCAACACCGCGGCCGAGCAGGAGCAGCAAGTCGGGGACAACCACGACGGCATCCACTTCTTCGGCTTCGACGCCGCCGGCAACGGCCCGGGCGAGCGCAGCGACGAGGGGCTGCTGGTGATGAACCACGAGTACATCAACCCCGAGTACTTCTACGCCCCCGGCAGTGACGCCGCCAACTGGCTGCTGCCCTTCACCTACGAGAAGGCGCGCAAGGGTCAGGCCGGACACGGCGTCACGGTCGCCCACGTGCGCCGCGCGTCCGACGGCAGCTGGGAGCACGTCAAGTCCTCGCCGTACAACCGGCGCATCCACGGCAATACGCCGATCGCCATCCAGGGCCCGGCCGCCGGCCACGCGCTGATGCAGACCGCCGCCGACCCCGCCGGCACCGAGGTGCTGGGCACGCTGAACAACTGCGGCAATGGCTGGACGCCATGGGGCACCTATCTCACCTGTGAAGAGAACTTCAACGGCTACTTCGGCTGGAATGGCACGCGCACGCCGACCGCGCTCGAGAACCGCTACGGCATCACCCAGAACGGCTTCGGCTACCTCTGGCACACCACCGACCCGCGCTTCGACGTCAACGCCAATGCCAACGAGCCCAACCGCTTCGGCTGGATCGTGGAGATCGATCCGTTCACGCCGGGCAGCAAGCCCGTCAAGCGCACCGCGCTGGGTCGGTTCAAGCACGAGAACGCCGCCTACTCGATTGCGTCCAACGGCAAGGTCGTGGTCTACATGGGCTGCGACGAGCGCAACGAGTACATCTACAAGTTCGTCTCCGCCGGCACCTTCGACAAGGCCAACCCGACCAGCGCCGCCAACCGTCGCCTGCTCGAGGAAGGCACGCTGTATGTCGCGCGCTTCGATGCCGGTGCGGCTGCCGGCGACAACATGGGCACCGGGGTCTGGATCCCCCTGGTATTCGGCCAGAACGGCCTGACCGAGGCCAACGGCTTTGCCAGCCAGGCCGACGTGCTGATCCGTGCGCGCCAGGCGGCCGACCGTGTCGGCGCGACGATGATGGACCGCCCCGAATGGGTGACGGTGAACCCGAACAACCCGGGCAACGTCTACGTCACGCTGACCAACAACAACCGCCGCGGCGGCACGACGTCCAACGCCGCCGACGGCACGTCGACGGCCGGCTCGGCGCGCCCGCCGGTCGACGAGGCCAACCCGCGCGCCAACAACGTCTGGGGCCACATCGTGCGCTGGACCGAGGCCAGCAACGACCCGACGGCGCTGACGTTCAACTGGGACATCTTCGTGCTGGCCGGCCAGCCGTCGATCACCGATGCGCGCAAGCCGTCGGCCAACATCACGATCGACAACCTGTTCAACAGCCCCGACGGCCTGGCCTTCGACAGCTTCGGTCGCCTGTGGATCCAGACCGACGGCAGCTACAGCAACGCCGGCGACTTCGTCAACATGGGCAACAACCAGATGCTGGCCGCCGACCCTGGCACCAAGGAGATCCGCCGCTTCCTCGTCGGCCCCTCGGGCTGCGAGATCACCGGCGTGACCTGGACGCCCGATCGCAAGACGATGTTCATCAACGTCCAGCACCCGGGCGAGGTCTCGGGCCACCCGCGCGCCCCCAGGACCGCGGCCGGCACCGCCTTCAGCGACAACGACATCGCGCGCAATGCGACCGCGTTCTCGCAATGGCCGACCGCCGGCGCACGGCCGCGTGCGGCCACGGTGGTCGTGCGCCGCAGCGACGGCGGGGTGATCGGCGCCTGACCCGGCTCGCCGGCGGCCGCCGGCCGGGGCCGCCGCGCACCGGGCATCGCCATCGGCGAGCCGGGGCGCGGCCGATCGCCCTGCTGGCAGCCCGCCGGACGCATTGCTAGACTGGCCCGGCAACCACGGCGAGGGCCCGTCGATGATCGAGCACCCCTTCCTCGAAGCGCTGGCCGCCCTGTGGGCGCGCTTCGTGCTGGCGCTGTGCACGTTCGGCGTCACGCTGCTCATCAGCGCCAACAGCCTGTTTGCCAAGGTGCGCATGTCGCACGACAACGGCTACGTGCTGCGCGGGCGCCTGCGCATCGCCGCCGATGCGCGCGTACCCGGGCACGACTTCTTCGAGCAGGGCCGCAGCTTCGCCTGCCGCGTGCGGCACGGCGCGGCGTCGTACAAGGACGATGCCAAGCTGGTGGTGCGCAGCGCGTCGATCAAATTCGCGGACCGGCGCGGCCGCTCGCCGCTGGACATCCTGATGAATACCGGCCGCATGCCGCTGTTCTGGAACGCGCGCACCTTCATGCAGTTCATGCGCCGGTCCATCCAGGGCAAGGGCAAGCACTACGTGCCCTACCTGCAGCAGCACCCGCAGGCGGCCATCGGCGGCGGCGACAGCGTGCGGCGCGACCCCGACACGCCGCACCGGCTGGTGTACCGGACGCAGACCACCTCGGGCTTCATCGGCCGGGACAAGGTGTTGCGCCATGTGCGCTACCGGCTGGTGCCCGAGCCTTTCGACGGCATCGAGAGCGGCATGCCCGACGACTGGGACCGCCACCACGCCTGGCTGCAGAACCCGCTGCCCGACGAGACACGCGGCCGCAACTACCTGAAGGACGCCGTGCGCGCGGCTGTCGAAGCGGGCCAGGTCATGCGCTACAAGCTGCAGATCCAGCTGCGCCTGCCGCCGCCCGACGAGACGGTGCAGCCCGAGTGGATCGCGTCGTCGGTGCCGTGGGACGAGACGATCTTCCCCTGGCTGGACCTGGCCGAGCTGGAACTCGACGAGATGCTCTCGCACAAGGAGAGCATGCTCACCTGGTTCGACCTGCGCCACCACCCGGCCAGCCTGCCCATCCCCAAGGCGCGCTCCATCGACGACGCGCACTCGCTGAACCACCTGCGACTGGCCGGCATCTGGGCCACGCGCGCACGGCTGCTGTCGTACGCATTGACCGGCGTGCCCAAACCCTACCCCGATTCGCGCCAGGCCAGGGACTGGCTCGGCGTGCCGCCGATGGCCAAGCCGCCGTAGGCGCCTGCGCGGCGGGCCGTCAGATGGCGATCGAGCGTGCCACCAGCCAGGGCTGCAGGTAGACGTAAGGCACGGCGAGCGGGCGGTTGCGCTCCTGGATGGCGCGGCCGATGTCCTCCAGCCGCGCACGGAAGCGGTCGAGCGCGGCACGCGCGGCGTGCACGCCGACGAAGAAGGTGTCGGGGTAGTCGCCCAGCGGGTGCTGGGTGCGCTTGCTGAGCAGGTGCACCAGCGTCAGCTGCTCGCCCACCGCCAGGCCTTCGGGCAGCGCGTAGACGAAGGCGGCCTCGTTGGTCGGCCGGTGGTCCGTGGGCGGCGGCAGGTACATCGCACCCGGGGTGTTGGGGATCCAGCCGAATTGCGCATACTGGCCGTTGTTGACGGCCGCATGTTCCACGCTGCAGTTGAAGATGATGCGCGCCACGATGTGGTGCAACTGGTCGAAGCGGGCCAGGCGGCCGTCGGTCAGCGGCAGCTTCTTCACGCGGGCGCCGGCAGGCGACTGCAGCTCGTGCACCCAGGCCTGCAGCTCGCCGTCGGCCTGCACCGCTGCGTCGTCGGGGTAGTACACGCGCAGCAACTCGCCCACGAAAGCCTCGATGGCGCCGAACAGGGCCAGCGCGTCGTCGCGGTAGTGGTGGTGCGGCAGCACAGCGGCATCGTCCAGGCCGCGGCGCTGCAGGTCCAGCCGCGGGCAGGTGGCGTCGAAATCCCAGCGCTCGTAGGCCAGGCCGAGCAGCGTCAGCGAACCTTCGGCACCGATGGCGATGGATTCGTCGATCGGTCCGCCCGGCGCCAGCAGCGATGTGCGCGCCTTGTGGTTGATGTCCAGCGTGCCCGTGAAGTGCGGCTGCAGCAGGGCATATACCGGGTGCTGCATCGGCAGACTGCGCGCCGTGGCCACCCAGAACGATTCCATCACCAGGTGCGTGCGGCACAAGTGGGCCACCACCTCGTGGTAGGCGCCGTCGGCGCATTGCACGAAGCTGCGCGCCAGCAGCCAGGTCCAGTGTTCGTCCTTGGGCGTGAAGATCACCGGCGCCTCGGCCGGCGACTGTCCGAGCTGGATGGCCAGCGGCATCAGCCGGCCCTGGTCGTCGCGCCAGAACAGCGCCATCGGCGCCACGCAGAAGCGCCCGAAGACCGGCGTCAGCCCGTGCAGGATCTCGTAGTCCAGCAGGAACAGCCGTCGTTCGGCCAGCAGCTGCGCCAGGGTGTTGGGCGGCGGGACGACGCCGCGCAGGATCTCGTCGCTGACCGGAAAGTGCGGCGGCAGCTCGGTCGCCAGGCGCAGCAGGTAGGGGTTGATGCCGTCCAGCCGCTGGCGCGCGAATTCCTCGTCGCGCATCCAGCGCGACGCCACCGCGGGCAGCGGCCGCAGTGGGTAGTAGCGCCGGTAGCTGGCCACGGTGTCGTTGTTCTTGAACAGCCGCGTCACCATCGCCAGCGCCATGTCGGCCACGCTCTCGACGAGGTCGATCGTCAGCCAGCGGTTCTTCTCGGCCGTGAAGGCCTCGGCCGGCGGCACGTCCTTGCAAAAGGGCGGCTGCCCCGGCGCATGCACCCAGGTGTGGGCCTGGCGCTGGGCGAACAGCGCCCGCTCGCGTTCGGCGCTCTCGAAGCGATCGGCAGACCCGGGCACACAGATGCGCATGAGGCGTTCTTGTTCTCGCGTGGGGCGCGACGACTCTAACAGCGGGCTGCGATACGCGCGCACACCGTGGCAGCGGCGGCGCCGGCCGCGCAGCTTGCTGTCGATGCCCAGGTTGAAGAGAGCGAGCTCGCGCACCCGGCACTGCATCTGAAGCCTGACGCGCAGCGCCCCGATGTCCTCGAGCTCGAACGGTGCCTTCTGCCCGACGATCTTGCCCTTGGCCCACGGCTCGCGATGAGCGGCACTGTTGGTGGTTCCCACGATGGACGTCCATTGATCCGGCGGCAGCGCGCCGCCGCCGAAGCGCCAGCACCGACGGTGGCGCCGGATGTCCATCATTGACATATCTGGATATCATGAGCCAAACCACGAGCAAGGAGATTCCCGGTGGGCATGAACGTCAACCTCACGCCGCAACTCGAGGAGCTGGTCCGGTCGAAAGTGGCCTCGGGCATGTACACCTCGGCCAGCGAGGTCGTGCGCGAGGCGCTGCGCTTGATGGACGAACGGGACCGCTTGCGCACCGCCAAGCTCGAGCAGCTGCGCGAAGACATCCGCCAGGGCTTTGACAGCGGACCGGGCCAGGCTTGGAGCGCAGAGGAGACCAAGCGAGAAGGCCGGGCTCGGCGCGCTCGCAAGCCCGGATAGCGAGCGATGGCACGCGTCACCCGTCGACCGCTGGCGGCGGCCGACATCCTCGACATCTGGGATCACATCGCCGAAGACAGCCTGGATCAGGCCGATCGGTGGGTCGACAAGTTGGACGAGAAGTTCAAGCTCATCGCGGCACAGCCGCTGATGGGCCGGGCAAGGCACGAGCTGGCCGCTGATCTGCGCAGCTTCCCGTTTGGGCGGTACGTCATCTTCTACGCACCGGTCGATGGCGGCATCGATGTCGTGCGATTGCTGCACAGCGCCCGCGACGTGGATGCTGCCTTTGGCGGCGAGTCGTAGGCAGCAGGTCGCTGCTTGAATCTCAGCCCATCTGCAGTGGTTCGCGTCGAGCCCGCCATGGGTGCGCGAGCCGCGGGCCCCGATTGTCGACTTCGAGTCTCAGCTCTCGGCAACGTTCATTGGCGAACGGCAGCTTCCTGGCATCTCGACGCGATCGCAAGCCGATCACCCGGACGGGGTGACGCACAGGCGGACAGCCAGCGTTCGAAGGCGCGCCGGAGCTCTTCGGCCGGCCACAGCCAGCACGGGTCGCGGCCGAACGCCTCGAGCCAGGTCGTGCCTTGCGTCAGCACGTCGATGATCGCCACCCCGCCCGGGCGGACCGCCGCGCGCAGCCGAGCCAGCAGGCGGCGCGCCGTGCGGCCGTCGAAAGGCATCAGCAGGCCGATCGCGATGGCCGCGTCGCAGCTGTCCGCGGCGGGTTGGTGCTGCGACAGGTCGGCCACCTCGGCACGCAGCGCCAAGCCGTGAAGGCCTCGGCCGGCGGCACGTCCTTGCAAAAGGGCGGCTGCCCCGGCGCATGCACCCAGGTATGGGCATGGCGCTGGGCGAACAGCGCCCGCTCGCGCTCGGCGCTCTCGAAGCGATCGGCAGACCCGGGCACACCGATGCGCAGGTGGCGTTCCTGTTCTCGCCTGGGGCGCGACGACTGAAACAGCGGGCTGCGATACTCGCGCACACCGTGGCAGCGGCGGCGCCGGCCGCGCCCGGCTCCGACAAGAAGCGCACGTGAAGTTCTCCGACATCGTCTCAGCCGCCAAGGCCTTGCTGCAGCAAAAGGGGCGCATCACCCGCCGTGCGCTGGCGCGCGAGTTTGCACTCGAGGCCGACGCCCTGCAGGACCTGGTCGACGAGCTGGTGCTGGCCGAACGCGTGGCCACCGACGAGGGCGGCCAGGTGCTGGCGTGGGCGGACCGGCCTGCCGAGGCCACGCCCGCGCCCGCCGCCGACCGCGTCGCCGAGGAACGGCCGGCCCCCGACGGCGACCGCCGCCAGCTGAGCGTGATGTTCTGCGACCTGGTGGGTTCGACCGCGCTGTCCGAGCAGCTGGACCCCGAAGACCTGCACCAGCTCGTCACCGCCTACCAGCAGGCCGTGCTGCGCGTGGTGCAGCGCTACGAGGGCCACATCGCGCAATACCTGGGCGACGGCATCCTGGCCTACTTCGGCTACCCGTTGGCGCATGAAGACGACGCCGTGCGCGCCGTGCGCGCGGGGCTGGACATCCTGGCCGAGATCGGCCAGCTGGCGGTGACGCCGCCGGTGCAGGTGCGACTGGGCGTGCACACCGGCCCGGTGGTGATCGGCGCGGTGGGCGAAGGCCGACGCACCGAGCAGCTGGCCCTGGGCAAGACACCCAATGTCGCCGCCCGCGTGCAGGGCGCGGCGCAGCCGCAGGCATTGACCATCAGCGGCGCCACGCACCGGCTGGTGCAGGGCCTGTTCGACTGCCGCGATCTGGGCGCCCACGCCCTGAAGGGCATTGCCGAGCCCGTCACGCTGTACCAGGTGCTGCAGCCGGCCAGCACCAGCTCGCGCTTCGAGGTGCAGCTGCAGCGCGGGCTGACGCCCATGCAGGGCCGCAGCCGCGAACTGGAGCAGCTGCTGCAGCGCTGGCGGCTGGCGCGCACCGGCCGCGGGCAACTGGTGCTGCTCAGCGGCGACGCCGGCATCGGCAAGTCGCGCCTGGTGCAGGCGCTGGGCCAGGCGACGGCGGACGATGGCGCATCGAGGCTGGCGTTCCGCTGCTCGCCGTTCTACGCCAACAGCCCGCTGTACCCGGTGATCGACCAGCTGACGCGGCTGCTGCAGGTCGGCAGCGACGAAGACGGCAGCGCGCGCCTGCGGCGGCTGGAACAGGTCCTGGCACCGGTGGGCCTGGACGACCCGCGCAGCCTGTCGCTGTTGGCGCAGCTGCTGTCCATTGCGCTGCCCGACGCCCAGGCCGACCCCGCCATCGCGCGCGACGAACGCAAGGCGCTGACGCTGCAGGCGCTGACCGACTGGCTGCTGCGCCTGGCCGCCAACCAGCCGTTGCTGGTGACCTTCGAGGACCTGCACTGGGCCGACCCGTCGACGCTGGAGCTGCTGTCGCTGGTGCTGGACCGGCTGCCCGAGGCGACGCTGCTGCTGGCCGCGACCCATCGCAGCGAATTCATGCCGCCGTGGCCGACGGCGCCTCATGTGCTGGCGCTGCCGCTGACGCGGCTGTCGCCGCCCGAGATCGCGCGGCTGGCGGCCGGGATCGCCGGCCAGCCGGTGCCGCCGGACCTGCTGGAACTGCTGATCCGCAAGACCGACGGCGTGCCGCTGTATGTCGAAGAGCTGACCAAGGACCTGCTCGAATCGCGCCTGCTGCGCGAGCAGGCGGGGCAGCTGCAGCTGGCGTCGTCGCCGCTGGACGTGGCGGTGCCGTTTTCGCTGCAGGATTCGCTGACCTCGCGTCTGGACCGGCTGGGCACGGCGCGGCGGCTGGCCGAGGTGGCGTCGGTGCTGGGCCGCGAATTCAGCGACGAATGGATCCGGGCCGTCTACGACGGCGACACCACCACGCTGGCCAGCGGCCTGCAGGCGCTGTGCGACGCCGACATCCTGGTGCGCCAGGATGCCGACCCGCAGCACTCCTACCTCTTCCGCCATGCGCTGCTGCGCGACGCGGCCTATGCGTCGCTGCTGATCCGCCGCCGCCAGCAGCTGCACGCGCGCGTGGCGCGGCTGCTGGAGTCGACCTGGACCGACACCGCGCACACCCACCCCGAACTGGTGGCGCACCACTACACCGAAGCCGGCCTGGTGGCGCAGGCGATCGGCTACTGGCAGCGCGCCGGGCTGCTGGCGGTGGAGCGTTCGGCCAACCAGGAAGCCATCCGCCACTTCGGCACCGCGCTGCAGATCCTGCGCACGCTGCCCGCAGGTGCCGATCGCGACCACCAGGAGCTGGCGCTGCTGATGGGCCTGGGCGTGCCGCTGTCGGTCACCGTCAGCTGGGCGGCCCCCGAGGTGCGCTCGGCCAACGAACGGGCCCTCGAGCTGTGCCGCACGCTGGGTGAGTCCAGCCAGCTGTTCCGCGCGCTCTTCGGCGTCTGGTCCAACCTGCAGGTGCAGGCCGACTACCGCGCCGCGCGGCCCATCTCGGAACAGCTGCTGACGCTGTCCGTCCACGCGCAGGACGACGGACTGCAGCTGCAGGCGCACCGCGCCAACGGCATCCTCGCGCTGCACACCGGGCAGTTTTCCGATGCGCTGCACCACTGCGACGCCGGCATGGCCCTGTACGACCCCGCGCGCCACCACGCGCATGTGGCGCAGTACTGGATGGACCCCGGCGTGGGCTGCCTGTGCTACGGCGCCTGGGCGCTGGCCTGCCTGGGCCAGCCCGACCGCGCCGTGCAGCGCGTGGCGCAGGCCCTGGCCCTGGCGCGCGAGGCCGGGCACGACTTCAGCCTGGCCTATGCCGTTTTCTTCGCGGCCGTCGTGCACCACCTGCGCCGCGAAGCCGAGCCCGCGCGCGGCCATGCGCAGGCGCTGCTGGACCTGTCGCGCGACAAGGGCTTTCCGGCCCTGCAGGCCTGGGCCACGCTGCTGCTGGGCTGCGCGCTGGCCCATGACGGCCGCGCCGCCGAAGGCAGTGCACTCGTCCGCCAGGCCCACCACGCGACGCACGCGGCGGGTGCGCGCGTGTCGCGCTCGGCCTCGCTGGCCGAACTGGCGTCGGTCTGCCTGCGCGCCGGCCAGACCGGGCAAGGCCTGGCGGCGGTGGACGAAGGGCTGGCCTTCGTCGTGCACAGCGACGAGCGCTTCTACGAAGCCGAACTGCTGCGCGTGCGCGGCGAACTGCGGCTGCAGGCCGGCGCCCCCGAGGCCGCCGCGCTGGACGACTTCAGGCAGGCGCTGGCGGTGGCGCGCCAGCAGCAGGGGCGGCTGTGGGAGTTGCGTGCCGCCACCAGCCTGGCGCGGCTGCACCAGCGGCAGGGCCAGCCGGCGCTGGCCATCTCCGCGCTGCGCGAGCTGCTGCAGGTCCGGACCGAAGGCCTGCAGACCCCCGACGTCGTCGAGGCGCGCGCGCTGTTCGACCGCGCGGTCGGTTCGCAGGCGTGAACGAAGCCGGTCAGGCAAAGGCCTTGCGCACCGCGGCTTCGGCCGCCGCGTGCGCACCGGTGGCCAGCAGGCTGCCGTGCGCCGACAGCAGGCTGTCGAAGCGCCACTGCAGCAGGCGTTCGAAATCCGCACGCAGACTGCTGCCCGCCGGCGTCACCGCCTTCAGCCAGATCGGCCCCACCAGCGTCGTCTTGGGGAAGCCGATGAAGGGCATCACCAGGCGTGCCATGGCGCTGTGCTGGTGGTAGTCGCCGTAGTGCTGCAGCGCGTCGCAGGTCAGCAGCAGGCCCTTGCCGCGGTCCAGCAGCAGCGCCGATTCGGGCTGGGTGCCGTGGAAGCAGAACAGCCGTGCGCCCGCAAAGGGCAGCGGCTGCGTCGGGTCCAGCAGCCGGTGGCCCGGCGGTGGCGGGTATATGCGGCTGCCCGGGCGCGCCCAGGTTTCCACCTGGAACTGCTGGCGGTACCAGGCGTCGTCGATGCCGTGCAGCGCCCCCAGCGACACGATGCGGCGGATGCGCCCCAGCCGCTGCAGCGCCGCCATGCCGGCGTCGTTCAGCCGCAGCGGGTTGATCAGCGAGAGCTCGCCGTCCTGGCGCACGATGGCCATGTTGCGCGAGATGCGGATCAGCGGGTTCAGCAGCAGGCTGCCGCGCACCGCGAAGACCTCGTCGGCGATGGGCTGGATGGCGTCGTGCGGGTAGGCCGGGGCGTGGCTCATCGGTTGCGGAACCCGTAGCTCAGGTGCGACGCCGCCTGGAAGGCGCGCAGCGGCAGGTAACCCACCAGCACCCAGGTGTGCCAGGTGTGGTTCCACATCTGGCCCCACCAGAAGGCCCACCACAGCAGATACATGGCGCCCGACAGCCGCGCGAAGCGGCGCAGCGTGTCGACGTCGCTCGTCTTCAGCATCACCAGGCAGGGGATCGCCCACATGCTGCCCCAGAAGCCGTAGCCGGTGGTCATGTAGGCCGTGAAGCGCGAGAGCTGCTGCGCGTCGGGCATGGCGATCCACAGCGGCATCAGGTTGACCCACTGCACCAGTGCGATGGAGAAGGCGACGGCACATTCGGCCACCGTCAGGCGCAGGCAGAGCTCGTAGTGGCGGGGGCGTGGCGTCATGGTGGCGAGTCTAGGCTTCGACCTCACCTGGCGCGACGGCGGCGTTCAGCGCGCCGCGTGCGGCGCCCGCACCGTGGCACCCCGCACCTCGAAGCGCACGCGCTGCAGCTCGCGGCCGTCGTCGGCCAGCAGGCGCAGTTCATGCCGGCCGGGCCAGGGCGCCCACTGCAGGCGATCGCCCTGCGCCAGGCGGCGCCCGTTCAGCACCCAGGTGCCGCGCTGCCCCTCGAAGCGGATACGCTGCACGGCCGCCGGCATGTCGGGGTCGAGCGCGAAGATCGAGCCGTCGCTGGGGCTGGTGATGCCGCTGCCGGCATCGACGCGGCGCGCCACGATCGGCCCCGCCGGCTGCGTGCCGGGCAGGAACCACTCCTGGCGCGGCGCCTCCTCGCCGCCGGCAAAGCTCACCGGCCAGCGCAGCAGCCCGGGGGCCGTGGCCGGTGGCCGCGAGGGCCTGCCCTCGTGCAGCGCTCCCACCAGCGCATGCCAGATCGGCGCCGCGCCGCTGATGCCGCTGACGGCGTGCATCGGCGCACCGCTGGCGTTGCCCACCCACACGGCCACCGTGAAGCGCTCGGTGAAGCCGACGCACCAGTTGTCGCGCAGGTCCTTGCTGGTGCCGGTCTTCACCGCCGCGAAGCCGCGCGTGCGCAGGTGGCTGTCGAGGCCGAAGGTGCGCACGCGGGCATTGTTGTCGGCCAGGATGTCGCTCACCAGGAAGGCGGCGGCGGCATCCAGCACCCGGCGCGGCGCCGCCCGCTCTGCGCCCGGCAGCGCAGGCGGCGCATGCAAGCCGCCATTGGCCAGCGTGCGGTAGGCATTGGCCAGCGCCAGCAGCGTGACATCGGCGCTGCCCAGCGCCAGGCTGGCGCCATACCAGCCGGCGCTTTCCTTCAGCTCGAAGCCGAGCGCATTCAGCCGCTGATGCAGTGCGTCGGGCGGCAGCATCGCGCCCACGCGCACGGCCGGTATGTTCAGGCTGGCGCCCAGCGCCGTGCGCACGCTGACCAGGCCCTTGAACCGGCGGTCGTAGTTCTGCGGCAGGTACAGGCCGCTGCCGGTGGGGATCTCGGCCGGTGAATCGTCGAGCAGGCTGGCCGGCGTGAGCAGCCGCCGCTCGAAGGCCAGGCCGTAGACGAAGGGCTTGAGCGTCGACCCCGGCTGCCGCCGCGCCAGCACGCCGTCGACCTGCGCCGCCGCCGAGTCGCCGTGCGCGCCCACCCAGGCCAGCGGCTCGCCGCTGGCGTTGTCCAGCACCAGCACGGCACCGTCCTCGACGTTCCGCCCCTGCAGCTCGGCCAGCTGCTGGCGCAGCAGCTGCACCGCCAGGCGCTGCAGCCGCGCATCGAGCGTGCTGCGCTGCGCGGCGGGGCCGTCGCGCCGCAGCGCCAGGCGCGCAAAGTGCGGCGCCAGCTGCTCGCCCAGCGGCATGCCGCCGCGGCGCAGCAGCGCCTGGGCGGCCAGCGTGGCCACGCCGCGGCAGTCCTGCTGCATCGCCTGCAGCACGCCACAGGCGCGTTCGGCCACGCGCTCGGCGCCGGCATTGGGTCCGCGCACCAGCGCGGCGGCGATCGCCGCTTCCTGCGCGTCGAGTCCGCTCGGGTGCTTGCCGAACAGCGTCTGCGACAGCGCGCCGATGCCCACCAGCTCGCCGCGAAAGGGCACGGCATTCAGATAGGCCTCGAGGATCTGCGCCTTCGTCCAGCCGCGTTCCAGCCGTTGCGCCACCACCACCTGGCCCAGCTTCTGCCAGGCGCTGCGGCCACCGGGCGGCCGCGCCAGGCCATCGTCGATCAACCCGGCCAGCTGCATGGTCAGCGTCGACGCGCCGCGCGTGCGGGTATCGATCAGATTGGCCCAGGCGCTGCGTGCCGCCGCCGCCCAGTCGACACCGCCATGTTCCCAGAAGCGCCGGTCCTCGCTGACCACGATGGCCTGCAGCAGCGCCGGCGACAGGTCCTGCAGCGGCACCCAGGGCAGGCGGCGCACGGTCGGGTCCACGCGCAGCGTCTGCAGCGGCACACCGTGGCGGTCGAGCAGCGTGAGGTCCGACACCGCATGCGCGACCTTCACCTCGTCGAAGCGCGGCACGGCCTGCGCGGCGGTGGCGACCGCCAGTGCGACGGCCAGCGCCACCGCGCGCAGCCCTTTCACGGCGACACCTCCAGCGGCGCATTCGGCAGCTCGCCGAAAGTCTCGGGCGCATACAGCGCCTCCACGCGTGTCGGCGGCAGCCCGAAGCGCCCGGGGTTGTTCAGCCGCAACGTGTATTCGACGACATGCCGGCCGCGCGGCAGAAACGCGAAATAGCGTCGAAAGCCGTCGAAGCCGCGCTCGTCGTAGGCCGGCCAGGCGTTGCCCTCGGCACGTTCACCGCGGGTGGCGATCGCCGCGTCGCGGCCCAGCCCGGTGCCGAGCACGGTGGCGCCGCCGGGCACCGGGTCGGCCACCACCACCCAGCTGCGGTCGGCGGCGGCGTCGATCTCCAGCCGCACGCGCAGGATGTCGCCGCGCGACCAGCGCGCGGGGTCGGCGCGCTGCACGGCGCTGACGCTGCGCGTGATGCCGTAGCCGGCGCGCAGCGGTGCGGTCAGCGGCAGCGCGGCCAGGCTCTGCACCGTCAGCCAGGGTTTGCCGCTGCCTTCGTGCGAGACGGCCAGGGTGCCAGCCAGCGTGCCAGTCTGTACCGGCCAGGGCAGCTCGATGCGTCCGCCCTGCGCGGCCGCCGCCCAGTCGTGCACGCGCGGCGCGGCGCCGATGCCGGCCTGCGTGCGGCCCGCCACCGGCGTGGCCTCGAAGCGCCGCGCAAAGCCGTCCAGCGCCAGCGTGCCCCAGACATTGGCGGTGGTCGTCAGCCAGGCGCCGCGCTGCTGGCGGCCGAGCGCGCCGACCACCAGCCGCGGCAGTTCGTCGCGCCAGGCCGGGTCGTCCAGCAGCGCGAGGATCAGCTTGGCGGCGTTGGCGTCGGCCCCGTCCATCAGCCACCACCAGTCGTCGCTGGCCTCGGTGCTGAAGCGCAGCGTGGTGCCCGACCAGGCCAGGCGCGCGCGCAGGATCTGCTGCGCCTCGGCCAGCCGCCGCGCACGGTCGGGGATGTCGTCGAGGCGCTGCAGGATCTGCAGCCAGTCGATCAGCGCCGCGGTCGGCCACTGGTTGGGCGTGAGGTGGATCGAGCCCAGCAGCCGCGGCGCGGCGCGGCCGTGGCGCGACAACGCCTCCAGCGCCGCCAGCTTGCGCACGTCGAGGTCGGCGCGCGGGCTCCAGAAGCGGCGCTCGATGCGCCCTTCGACGAAGGCCAGCAGCCCGGCCAGCATGCGCTCGCGCGCCGCCGCCGGCAGCTCGACACCTGCCTGGTGCGCCACGGCCAGCAGGTGCGCGGTCAGGCGGTCACTGCCGCGCGCGGCATCGCCCGCGCGCGGCGGAAAATAATTCGCCAGCCCGTCCTCGTCCAGGTAGGTCGGCAATGCGTTGGCCACGCTGGCCCACAAGGCGGCATCGCGCAGGCCGATGGCCTTGGCGGCCTTCTGCTCCAGGCAGCTGAAGGGGTAGGTCTCGAAGAAGCGGCGCAGCCCCGGCAGCGCACCGCTGAGTTGCGGTTGCAGCCCGACAACGAGGCCGCCACGCGGCAAGGCGCCTTCGGGCCGCGCCACGGGCAGCGAGGCGGTGCCGTCCAGCTGCATCAGCGTGGCCTGCAACACGCGCAGCGGCACCGCGGGGCCGACCCGCTGCGTGGTCTTCAGGCGGTCGCGCGCGGCGCCGCCCTGCTCGTCGATGGCCGCCTCCCAGGTGATGCTGAGCGCATCGGCCGGCACGTCGACCGGCCACGCGACCTCCTGCGCACCGCCGGCCGGCAGGCTCACCGTCTGCGCCGGCAGGTTGAGCGCGGTGCGCGTGACATCCGGCCGGCCGGCATCGCCGATCGCGGCCTGGCCTTGCAGCGAGGCGCGCACGGTCATCGCGCGCGCGGTGGTGTTGCGCAGCGTCAGCAGCGCGCTGAAGCGGTCGCCGTCGCGCACCAGCGGCGGCAGGCCGGCGAGGATCTGCAGGTCCTGCGTGACGGCGATGCCGGCGCTGCCGGTGCCGAAGCGCTGTGCCCCATCGTCGGCCACTGCCACCAGCCGGAAGCGCGTCAGTGCGTCGTTCAGCGGCACCTCGACCAGCGCCTCGCCGCGTACGTCCAGCGCCACGCGCGGCTGCCACAGCAACAGCGTATCGAACAACTCGCGCGTCGCGCCCTTGCCGCCACCACCGCCCGCGGCCACCGCCTTGCGGCCGAAATGGCGGCGGCCGATGACCTCGCCCTGCGCGGTGGCGGTCTGCACGCCCCAGGCGCGCTGCTTCAGCAGGCCCGGCAGCAGTTGCCAGCTGTCGTTGTCGCGCAGCGCCAGCAGGCCTTCGTCGACGGCGGCAAAGGCCAGCTCGGCGCCCGCCACCGGCTGGCCACCGTGGCGCACCTGGATGCGCACGCGCGCCTTGTCGCGCACGCCGTACTGCGCACGTTCGGGCGTCACCGTCACCTGCAGTTCGTGCGCGGCCAGCCCCACCTGCAGCGCGGCCACGCCCAGCTTGAACGACGGCCGGGCCAGATCGACCATCGCGGTCGGTGCCTGGTATTCGCGCCCTTCGTACCAGAAGGCGCGCCCCCATTCCAGCGGCGAGCGCCAGCCCCAGCGGAAGAACGAATACCAGGGCACGTCGCGGATGCGCCCGCGCAGCGCCAGCACGCTGACATAGACATTGGGCGCCCAGGCCTTGTCGATCTTCACTTCGACCGTCGGGTCGTCGCCACGCAGCGTGACCACGCGCGTATCGATCACGCCTTCGCGCTCCACCGCCACCAGCGCGGTGGCCTCGCGGAAGGGCATGCGCACCTGCAGCTTCGCGGTCTCGCCGGGCTCGTAGCGCTTCTTGCCGGGCAGCAGCTCGATGCGGTCGTCGTGGTCCTGCTCGAACCACAGCTCGCCCTGCTTCGTGACCCAGATCGATGCCGCCGCCTGCGCGCGGCGGCCGGCCTCGTCCTGCGCGCTGACGATCAGCTCGACCTCGCCGGCGCTGGCCAGCGTGGCGTCGCACTCCAGGCGGCCGCGTTCGTCGCTGCGGCCGCTGCACAGCACGCCCAGGTCCTGCACCTCGGTGCGGTGCTCATAGGCATAGAAGCCGCCGACCAGGCGCTTGCGCGTGCTGACCGGCTGCGCCAGACGGCCGCGCACCGCCAGCGCCTGGCCCTCGAGCGGGCGGCCGGCGGTATCCAGCGCCAGCGCGGTGAAGCGCGCACGCCCGCGCTGCGCCGCCCAGCCGCCGGTGCGGATGCCGGGCACCACCGCGGCCGGCCACACGGCCACCGTGCTGGACACCGTCTGCACCTCGCCGTTGGGGTCGTTGAAGGCAATCTCGGCGACGACCTCGCTCGGCCGCTCGATGGCGGGCAGCGCGCCGATGGCAAAACGCGCGGCGCCCTGGCGGTCGGTGGTCAGGGCGACGCGGTCGGCCACCAGGCGGCCGTTGCCGCGGGTGTCATCGGCGTCGCGCTCGTCATCACCTTCGGGGCGCAGCGGCCGTGGCGGGTCGAAGGCGAAATCCTCGTGGCCCGCAAAGCCCGCGGCGCGCGGACGCAGCAGCGCACTGCCCTTGATCGCCGCCTGCGCCATGGCGCCGCCGGCCGAGTAGTTGAGCTGCACACCGAACACCAGCTCGGCCGGCGCCACCGTGGCCGGCCCCGCACCCGGCGCCGGCGACAGCCGCGCATCGACCAGCGGCACGCGGAATTCCTCGATCCGGAAGTCACCGCTGGGCCAGCTGCGGCGCCGGCGTTCGGGCGCCTCGGGGTTGTGAAGCTCGACGCGGTACAGCCCCAGCTTCGCCGCCGGCGGGATATTCCAGGTGCTGGTGGCGCTGCGCCCACCGGCCCAGGTCAGCGGCTGGGTGAATTCCTCGCCGCTGCCCTCGTGCACGATCTTCAGCCGCGTCGGCAGTTCACCGGCCGGCAGCAGCGCCAGGCCCTGGCCGCTTTCGCGGCGCACGAAGTGCTTCATCGACACCGTCTCGCCGGCGCGCAGCAGCGTGCGGTCGAACACCGTGTGCGCGCGGTGATCGGGCTGCGGCTCGGTGCTGACCGGCACGTTGAAGCGCCAGGGCTCGATGCCCTTGGCCCAGCCGTCGAAGACGAAGGCCATGTCGACGACGCCCTTCGCATCCGCCTTGCGGGCGCTGACGAAGACCGCCTCGCCGTCGCTGCAGGTTTCGGGGGTGTCGAAGCGCTGCGGCACGCGCGCCAGCCCGCTGGCGTCGGTGCGGCCAGCCCACAGCCGGCGGCCTTCGCAGTCGGACAGCGCCACCTCCGCATCGACCACCGGGCGACCACGGTCGAGCGAGGTCACCCACACCACTGCATTCTCGCGCCCCTGCTTGACATGCACCGCCAGGTTGGTGACCAGCACCCCCGTGCGCACGAATATCGGCGCCGCCTTGTCCAGCAGCGCCTGGCCGAGCCGCCGCGACTCGACCTCGACCACCTGGTAACCCGGTTCGGGCAGCGGCAGGCCCACCACCTCGAAGGGGCGCGGGTCGCCACCGGCGATCTGCGGCAGGTCGAGCCGGCGCACGTCCGGCTCGCCGGCCAGCAGCGACAGCTCGCGCGTGCCGATCGTGCGTTCGACCCGCCGCCGCACCGGCCGGCCACGTTCGTCGGGCTCCTCCACCCATTCGTGCCATTGCGCCTGTGGAAGCCCGGCCTCGCGCGCCGTGACGCGGCGCTCGTGATGACGGTCGAGCCTGCGGTACCAGGCGATGACCTCGGCATCGGTGGCCAGGCGCTTGATGCGCACCTGGCCGCCGGACGCGGCCGGTCGCAGGTCACCCTGCACATGGCGCAGCGTGATCGGCAGCATGGCGTCAGGCCCCTGCTCGAGCACGCCGAAGGGCGCGGCGGCAAATTTGGCGATCGGCGGTGCCTCGCCGGTGGCGACCTGCAGCGGAAAGCTGCCGGCATTGGCCAGCGGCCGGCCGCTGCTGTCCTTCAGGGCGCGCGGCAGCTCGAGGGTGTAGCCCGCGCGTTCGGCAAACGGGCCCTTGAAGGCGACCGCGCCGATCTCGGCGGCCTTGTCGTCGCGGTCGAAGCCCGGCGCGATGGCCGCGCCGCCGGCGGCCGGTTGCAGGCGCACCTGCTCGGCCAGCGCGCGCGCCACCGGGGCCGAGAAGCGCAGCACCAGCGGCCGCACCGGCAGGCAGGGGGCATTGGCGCGTTCACGCTCGCAGCTGAATTCGGCCTGAAAGGACTCGCGCACGCGAAAGTCGAAGCGCTGCTCGACGGCCGTCACCACCGCCGGCTGCTGCCGCGCCGGGATGCCCTTGCCCCACACCAGCTGCAGCTTGGCCCTGGGCGGCAGCGGTCGGCCGCAGTGCACGACCAGTGTGCGCCCGGCCTCGGATTCGAGCCGGCGCGATTTCAGCACCGCGGCGCGCAGCGGGCCGGTCAGCGCCTGCAGCGGCAGCCGCTCGCCCAGGCCCTCGACCTCGCAGGCGCTGCGACGCAGGGCCTCGGCTTCGACCACGGGGCCATTCAGGCGCAGGATGAAATGCTGGTCCTCCTCGATCGCCGCGCCGGGCCAGGGCTGCACCTGCACGACTGCCGGCCCGCCGGTGGCGAAGCGGAATTCGGTGCGGCCGCTCAAGGACCCCTCGATCGGCTGCCAGCCGGCGCGCAGGGCCACGGTGCAGCGCACGCCGGGCGGCAGTGCAGCGGCAAAGTCCCAGGCCCAGCGGCGATCGTCGAGCCAGCGGCCGCTGCCGGTCACCGGGGCGCCTTCGCAACTCACCGTCACCGGATCGGGCCGGCGCGGGTCGCCGGCGGGCACCACGGCCTGGTCGAAGCGCACCACCACCTGGCGCACCGCGGCCACCTCGCCCTGCGGGCTGACGCCGGCGATGGTGGCCGCCTGGGCCATCGCCACCCCGGCCCAGAGCGCCCCGCCGACCAGACTGCGCGCCAGGCTGTGCGTCATGGCCAGTCGCTTGCGGCTGCGTTCAGCCGCGCCCGAAGCGCTGTTCCAGATAGGCCAGCAGCGTGCGCAGCGTCTGTGCCTCACCGCCGGCCGGGCGCCCGGGCCGGGCGCCGTCGTTCCAGGCAAAGAGGTCGATGTGCAGCCAGTCGAGGTCGGCCGGCACGAAGTCGTCGAGGAACAGCGCCGCCGTCACCGCGCCGGCCATCGGCCCCTTGCCGGTATTGACGATGTCGGCGATGTCGCTCTCGATGCTGCCGTGATAGTCCTTCCACAGCGGCAACTGCCACAGCGGGTCGTGCAGCGCCAGGCCGCGGTCGACCAGCTCGCGCGCCAGGTCCATGCGGCGGCAGAACAGCGCCGGCAGTTGCGCGCCGAGTGCCACGCGCGCGGCACCGGTCAGCGTGGCCAGGTCGATCATCAGATCGGGCTTGCCCTCGGCGCCGTAGGCCAGCGCATCGCACAGGATGACGCGGCCCTCGGCATCGGTATTGCCGATCTCGATGTGGATGCCCTTGCGCGTCTTGAAGACGTCGCCCGGGCGGAAGGCATTGCCGGAGATGCTGTTTTCCACCGCCGGGATCAGCACCTGCAGCCGCACCGGCAGCTTGGCACCCATCACCAGGCTGGCCAGGCCCAGCGCATTGGCGGCGCCGCCCATGTCCTTCTTCATCAGGCGCATGCCGTCGGCGGACTTGATGTCCAGACCGCCGCTGTCGAAGCACACCCCCTTGCCGACGATCGTCAGCTTCGGATCCTTGGGCTTGCCCCAGGTCAGCTCGATCAGCCGCGGCGCCCTCGCCTTGGCATCGGCGGCGCGGCCCACGGCGTGGATGGCGGGAAAATTTTTCTTCAGCAGCGCGTCGCCGACGATCTGGCCGAAGCGCGCACCATGGGCCTTGGCCAGCTGGTGTGCGGCGTCCGCCAGCTGCGCCGGGCCCATGTCCTCGGCCGGGGTGTTGACCAGGTCGCGCACCAGCGTGATGGCCTCGGCCAGCATCAGGCCGCGCTGGGCGCCTGCGCTGGTGGGCAGCTGCAGCTGCGCGGCGGGACGCGGGCGCTTCTTGTAGCGCTCGAAGGCATAACTGCCGAGCTGCCACGACAGTGCCGCGGCGGTGGGGTCGAGCGCCAGCGGGCCCTCGGCCAGGCGATAGGCGCCTTCGGGCAGCGCGCGCGGCAGCAGCGACAGCGCATAGGGGTGATCGGCCGCACGCACGCCGGCCCACACGGCGGCGATGCGCCCATCCTCGCCCGGCAGCAGCGCATGGGTGTCGGGCGCGCCCTTGAAGCCCAGCGTGGCCAGCCATTGGCGCTGCATCGGCGGCAGCGTGGCGGCGGCGCCGGCGAAGCGGGTGGCATCGACGGCATGCACGGGGATGGTGGCGGACAGGGGCTTCTTCAGCAGGACGGTCATGGGGTCGAAAGGGTCGGGGAAGATGGAAGGATTTTCGTCGTCAGCCGCCACTGACCGCCTGCTGGGCGCGCAGGCGGGCATGCTGGTAGGCGCCCTGCGGCACGTGCAGCAGGTCGGCGATGCGCCACATCACGTGGCGCTCGTGCTCGCTGAGGTGGCCATCGGCATAGGCCACGCGCCACATGTGCTCGACCATGCGCAGCTTCTGCGGCATCTCGAAGCGTTCGTTGATGCGCGCGGTGAAGCCGAAGAGGTCGGTGGCCTGCCTGGCCGTGGTCTCGGCCAGCTCGGCCAGGCGCGCGGCCTCGTCGTCGGCGAGCTCAAACTTCTCGCGCAGTGCGGCCAGCACGGCCTGGCGCTCGTCGTCGTGGAAGCTGGCGTCGGCGCGCATCACCTCGACCAGCATCACCGCGGTGGCCAGCTGCAGCTGGTGTTCGCTGGTGGCCGCGGCGGCCGCCCCAGGCGGGGGCAGCAGGCTGTCGAAGAGGTCCTTCAGGGTCTTGAGCATGGCGCGATGATGGCACCGCTGCGGCATGATGCCGGGTCTTCCAGCCCCACGGCCGCGCGCCACCCCGCCCATGCCCCTGCCCGCCCCCCCTGCCCTGGTCCCGATGACCCACATCCGCTGCGAGGTCGGCGCGCTGGTGACCCTCGGCCCTGCACCCACCGGCGAACGCCGCTTCGTACCGCTGGGTGGCGGCACCGTGCAAGGGCCCGAACTGAACGGCACGCTGGTGGAGGGCGGTGTCGACTGGCAGATCAATCGTGCCGACGGCGCGCTGGAGATCGCGGCCCACTATGTGATCCGCACCGACGACGGCGCGCTGGTCGAGGTGCAGAGCGACGGCATGCGCCACGGCCCGGCCGCGGTGATGGCACGGCTGGCCGCCGGCGAGCCGGTGGGCCGCGACGAGTATTTCTTCCGCACCGTGATGCGCTTCACCACCGGCGCGCCGCAATGGCTGCACCTGAACAAGGTGCTGGCGCTGGCGGTGGGGCAGCGCGAGGCGCGGGCGGTGCTGCTCGACGTCTACCGCATCACTTGAACTCAGCCCGCCACGGTCCTGCGGACCGGTCCCCCCAAGGGGGAGCAATCCCGACCGGGAGACCCGGATCGGGATCCGTCCCCGCCCGCATCCTGCTGGCCCCGATGGAGGGCCTGCTCGACCACAGCCTGCGCGACGTGCTCACGCGCGTGGGCGGCATCGACCGCTGCGTGTCGGAATTCATCCGCGTCACCGACCAGCTGCTTCCCGCCCGCGTCTTCACCCGCATCGTGCCCGAGCTGCTGACCGGCAGCCGCACCGCCGCCGGCGTGCCGGTGCGGCCGCAGCTGCTGGGGTCCGACCCGGCCTGCCTGGCCGACAACGCGGCGCTGATCGCCACCCTGGGCGCCGAAGGCATCGACCTCAATTTCGGCTGCCCGGCGAAGACCGTCAACCGCCACCGCGGCGGCGCCGTGCTGCTGGACGAGCCGGAGCTGGTCTTTCGCATCGTGCGCGCGGTGCGGCGCGCGGTGCCGGCCCAGCTGCCGGTTTCGGCCAAGATGCGGCTGGGCACGCGCGACCACTCGCGCATGCTGGCCAATGCGCAGGCGGTGCTGGACGGCGGCGCCGATGAGCTGGTGGTGCATGCGCGCACCAAGGACCATGGCTACCGGCCGCCGGCCTACTGGGAGCACATCGCCGCCATCCGCGAGCATGTCGGCCTGCCGGTGGTGGCCAACGGCGAGGTCTGGACCGTGGCTGACGCCGAACGTTGCCTGGCGGTGAGCGGCTGCGACAGCCTGATGCTGGGCCGTGGCATTGTGGCCGACCCCGGGCTGGCGCTGGCCATCCGCGGCCAGGGCTGGGGCGGCGGCGCCGCGCTGCGGCCGCTGCTGCGCAGCTACTGGGCGCGCATCGCGCTGCATGTGGAGCCGCGGCATCGCGCCGGGCGACTCAAGCAGTGGCTGAACCTGCTGCGCCGGCGCCATGCCGAAGCCGAATCGGCCTACCAGGCGCTGCGCACGATGACCGACATGCGCGCCGTCGATGCCTGGCTGCACGGCGATGCGGCCGACGCCCCCTCAGCGCGCAAACAGCAGCTGCACCAGCCCCAGGCTGAGCACCGGAAAGGCCAGCAGCAGCAGCACGCGCAGCGCGTCCCAGGCCAGGAAGGGGAAGACGCCCTTGTAGGTCTCGGCCATCGGCACGTCGCGCGCCAGGTTGTTGACGACGTAGACATTCAGCCCCACCGGCGGTGCGATGAGGCCGATGCCCACCGTCATCAGCACCAGGATGCCGAACCAGATCGCCTTCGCCTCGGGCGCCAGGTCGAACAGCGGCAGCGCCATCACGGCCGGGAAGATCACCGGGATGGTCAGCAGCAGCATCGACAGTTCGTCCATCACGCAGCCCAGCACCACGTAGCACAGCAGGATGGCGCCGACGATGACCAGCGGCGGCACCGCCAGCGTGCCCACCCACTGCGCCAGCGCCGCCGGCATCGCCGTCAGCGCCAGCGTCGCATTCATCATGTCGGCGCCGAGGAAGATCATGAAGACCATCGCACTCGTCTCGGCGGTACCGACGAAGCTGAGCCGGATGCCGCGCCAGCCCAGTTCGCGCTGCGCGAGGCCGGCCACCAGCGTGGCCACGGCGCCCACGGCCGCGCCTTCGGTGGGCGAGAAGACACCGCCGTAGATGCCGCCGAAGACGACGGCGAAGATGAGCATGATCGGCCAGATGGCCAGCAGCGCGCGCCAGCGCTGGGGCCAGGGCAGCGGCACCGTGGGCGGCGCCAGGTCGGGGCGGCGCCGGCAGATGAGCGCGATCACCGCCAGATAGCCCGCCATCGCCAGCAGGCCCGGCACCAGGGCGGCGGCAAAGAGCTTGGCGATATTCTGCTCGGTCAGGATGGCATAGACCACCAGCGGCACCGACGGCGGGATCAGGATGCCCAGCGTGCCGCCGGCGGCCAGCGTGGCGGTGGCCAGGCGGCCGCTGTAGCCGTGTTCGCGCATCTCGGGGTAGGCCACCTGGGTGATGGTGGCCGAGGTCGCCACCGACGACCCGCAGACCGCGCCAAAGGCCCCGGCACTGAGCACCGAAGCCATGCCCAGCCCGCCGCGGATGGGCCCGACGAAGGCTGCCGCGGCACGGAACAGCGCGCGGCTCAGGCCGCCCTGGGTGGCAAACTGCCCCATCAGCAGGAAGAGCGGGATCACGCTCAGGTCGTACACCGTCAGCCGCGCCACCGCGCTGCCCTTGAGCAGGTTGAACAGCGAGGCCTCGTTGCTCATCGCCCAGTAGCCGATGGCGCCGGGCACGAACATCGCCGCCGCGATCGGCACGCGCAGCACCATCAGCAGCAGCATGCCGGCAAACATCGACAGCCCGATGGCGGTGGGCGTCATGCCGCCTCCTGGGCCGCGGCGTCCAGCGGCCGGCCGGCAAAGTGCGCCAGCGCCTGCACCAGCGCCACCAGGGCGGCCAGCGCCAGGCCGGGTGCCAGCGACGCATACACCCACCACATCGGCAGCGACAGGATCATCGAGGTCTCGAAGGCCTGGTGCACCGCCACCGCGCCGACGGCGCTGCGCCAGGCCAGCAGCGCGCACATGGCCGACAGCAGCAGCGCGCCGATGCCGTCCAGCCACTGCAGGCGGCGCGGCGACAGCCTCTGGGTGAAGAAGTCGACGATGATGTTGGCCTTGCGCAGCTGGCACCAGGGCAGCCCGAGCGAGATGGCCAGCGCGATGCCGAACTGCGTCAGCTCCACGTCGCCCGGAATCGGGCGATGCCAGACGGCGCGGCCGATGATGCTGACGACGGCGAGAATGCCGGTGGCCAGGGCGACGGCTGCGCCCAGCAGCGCAAAGCCCCTCGCCACCTGCCGCAGTGCCTGGATCATGTTCGTCCCATTCCGTCTCGCAAACACAGCAACGCCGGCACGGGGCCGGCGCTGCGCGGATTCAGGCCCTGGCCCTCACCCGGCCATCACTTGCGGTATTTGGCCAGCAGGTCGCGCGCGTCCTGCAGCAGGGCCTTGCCGTTGAGGCCGCGCTTGTCCATGTCGGCCACCCATTCGTCGTAGATCGGCGCCGAGGCCTTGATCCAGTTGTCGGTTTCGGCGGCCGACAGGGTGATGATGGTGTTGCCGCGGTCCTGCGCCGCCTTGCGGCCGACGGCCTGGCTGTCGTCCCAGATCCTGCCGATCTGGCGCGACAGCGCGGCGCCGCTGTTGTTGTCGATGACCTTCTTCAGGTCGGCCGGCAGGCTGTCGTAGCGGGCCTGGTTCATCGCGAAGACGAAGCCCGCGCTGTACAGGGCCGGGCGCGACGGATCGGTCTGCGTGTGGAACCTGGTCATCTCGTGCAGCTTGAAGGCCGGAATCACCTCCCAGGGCAGTGCAAAGCCGTCGATGGTGCCCTTGCTCAGCGCATCGGGCACGCCCGTCACCGGCATGCCCACCGGAGCGGCGCCCAGCCTGGCAAGCAGCTTGTTGGTCTGGCGCGTGGGCGCGCGCACCTTCAGGCCCTTGAAGTCGTCCAGCGACTTGATCTGCTTGCTGGCCGTGTGCACATAACCTTCGTCGTGCACCCAGGTGGCCAGGATCCGGGTGCCGGGGAATTCCTTCAGCGCGTGCTTCTGCAGATAGTCCCAGGCGGCGGCGGCACCGGCTTCGGCCGAATTGGTCATGAAGGGCAGTTCGAACACCTCCATCATCGGGAAGCGGCCGGCGGTATAGCCCGGCAGCGTGACGGTCAGGTCGTCGACGCCATCCTTGATGCGGTCGACCAGCTGCGCCGGCGTGCCGCCGCCCGACATCGCGGGCAGCAACTGGCACTTCATCCGGTTGGCCGATTCGGCGGCGATCTTCTCGCACCAGGGCCCGATGACCTTGGTGGGCGCCATCGCGGCCGGCGGCCAGATGTGGTGGAACTTGAGCGTCACCTCCTGCGCCAGCGCGGGCAGGGTCAGCGCCGCAGCGGCAACAGCCAGTGCCGATCGAACGAGTGGGCGGGTCATCTTCTTGTCTCCGGTCGTCGTTGGTAAAGGGATCGATGCTCGGCACGCGTGCAGGTTCAAGCCCACACCTCGCGCGCCGTCTCGACGACGAGGGCCAGCTTGCGCCGCTGGTCCTCGACGGCGATGTTGTTGCCGTGCACGGTGGAGCTGAAGCCGCACTGCGGGCTCAAGGCCAGCTGGTCCAGCGGCGCATACTGCGCCGCCTCGGCGATGCGGCGCTTGAGCGCGTCCTTGCTTTCCAGCTGGCCGAATTTGGTCGTCACCAGGCCGAGCACGACGATCTTGCCCTTGGACAGATACCGCAGCGGGCGGAAGTCGCCACTGCGCTCGTCGTCGTATTCGAGGAAGAAGGCGTCGAGGTTCATCTCCGACAGCAGCGCCTCGGCCACCGGCTCGTAGTTGCCGGCCGCCGCATGCGTGCTCTTGAAATTGCCGCGGCACAGGTGCATGGCCAGCGTCATGCCCGCGGGCTTGAGCGCCACCACCTTGTTGATGAACTGCGCATAGCGGTGCGGCAGCTCGTTGGGGTCGTCACCGCGCTGGCGGGCGGCCTCGCGCATGCTCTCGTCGCACAGGTAGGCGAGATTCGTGTCGTCCATCTGCACATAGGTGCAGCCGGCATCGGCCAGGCTCTGCAGTTCCTCGCCGTAGGCACGGGCGACGTCGTCGTAGAAGACGGGGTCGAGCTCGGGATAGGCCTCGCGGCTGATGCCCGCGCGGCCGCCGCGGAAGTGCAGCATGGTCGGGCTGGGGATCGTCACCTTGGGCACCAGGCCGCCGTTGACGTTCAGGCCCAGCGCCGCCACCTGCGCCTGCAGATACTGGAAGTCCGCCAGCTGGATATTCTTCGCATGGCGCACCTTGTCGATGACGCGGATCACCGGCGGCGCCAGTTCCTCGGTGCCGTCGGCCTTCTTCACCGTCACCGGGATGTCGGTCTTCACGCCACCCAGCTGTTCGAGAAAGTCGATGTGGAAATAGGTGCGGCGGAATTCGCCGTCGGTGATGCTCTGCAGGCCGACATCGGCCTGGAACTTGACGATCTCGGTGATCGCCCGGTCTTCCACCGCGCGCAGCTGTGCGGCGCTGATGCACTTCGCGACGAAGAACTGCTCGCGCGCTTGCAGCAGGTAGGCCGGGCGCAGGAAGCTGCCGACATGGTCGGCGCGAAACGGGGGCGTGGTGCGGGCGGTCATCGTCGAGTGGCTCCGTCGTCAGGGAGGTCGCATTGTGGGCTACAGGTCCAGCACCAGCCGCGCCGACTTCGCGCGCGAACAACAAGGGGTGAACTGGTCGCCCGCGGCCTGTTCCTCGGGCGTCAGGTAGAGGTCGCGGTGGTCGGGCACGCCGTCGAGCACGCGCGTCAGACAGGTGCCGCACACACCCTGCTCGCACGAGGTGGGCACCATGACGCCGGCGGCTTCCAGCGCCTGCGTCACGCGCTGCCCCGCGGCGACGGCGATGACGCGGCCGGAGCTGGCCAGCTGCACCTCGAAGCCGCCGTCGTCGGCGCCGGCCGTCGGCGCGGCGCCGAAAAACTCCCAGTGCAGCTGCGACTCGGGCCAGCCGGCAGCGCGCGCGCCGCCGAGCACCGCCTCCATGAAGCCCTGCGGGCCGCAGACATACAGGTGCCGCCCGGGGCGCGGCGCCGCCAGCACGCGCGCCAGGTCCAGGCGCTGCGCGGCGTCGCCATCGTCGACGTGGAAGTGCACGCGCGGCGCGAAGCTCGACGCGGCGATGCGGTCGGCAAAGGCCGTGCGCGCGCGGCTGCGCGTGGCGTAGTGCAGCGCGAAGGCGGCGCCGGTGACGGCCAGCCGCTCGGCCATGCACAGCAGCGGCGTGATGCCGATGCCGCCGGCCAGCAGCAGGTGTTCGGTGGCATCGTGCGCCAGCGCGAAGTGGTTCTTCGGTGCGCTGATCGTCAGCACGTCGCCTTCGTGCACGCGCTCGTGCATGGCCACCGAGCCACCGCGCGAGGCGGCGTCCTTCAGCACCGCGATCAGGTAGCGGTGCGTTTCGCCAGCGTCGTTGCACAGCGAATAGGGGCGCACCAGGCCGCCCGGCAGCTGCACGTCGACATGCGAGCCGGCACTGAAGGCGGGCAGCGGCTGCCCGTCCGCGGCCTGCAGCTCGAAGCTGCAGATGCCCTCGGCCTCGACCGCCTTGCGCGCGACACGCACCGCGAGCGGGGTGGAAAGCTGGCTCATGCCGCCGCTTCCACCGCTTCCGCCGCTTCCGCCGCCAGCAGGCGGTCGATCAGCTTGCGCGCCTGCACGCCGCCGGCATCGATGTTGAGCTTGAGCACTTCGCGCCCCGGCCATTGCAGCAGGTTGCGCTGCTGCAGCTCGAGCACCTGCAGGTCCTCGCTGAAGATCCGGCCCTGGCCTTCGCGGATCTGCGCCGTCAGCCCCTTGTCGTCGGCGCGGAAATTGCGCGCCATGCCCCAGAAATACCACATCGAGGTGTCGCTCTCGGGGGTGAGAAAGTCGACGACGATGCTCGACACCTTGCGGTCCGCACTCGCGTGGTAACCGCCCTGGCCGGCGAGCGCGACGCCGACCTCGATCATCACGTGGCTGGGCGGCGTGAAGCGGCAGATCTGCCAGCGGTCGACCGGCTGGTCGCTGGGCAGCTGGTGGCTGCGCAGCGCCATCTGCCAGAACGGCGGCGCCTGGATGCCGTTCATGAAGCGTTCGGTCACCACCTGGTCGCCTTCCACGCGCGTCGTGCACGGCGTCTCGTCGATTTCCTTCTGGCCGATGCTGGTGCTGTGCACGTAGGTCTCGTGCGTCAGGTCCATCAGGTTGTCGACCATCAGCCGGTAGTCGCAGCCGATGTGGTACAGGCCACCGCCGTAGGCCCAGTCGGGGTTGTTCGCCCAGAAGAGGTCGGGGATGAGCGCGGGGTCGGCTCGCGCCGGGTCACCCGGCCACAGCCAGACAAAGCCGTGGCGCTCGACCACCGGATAGCTGCGGATCGGCGGAAAGCCGCGCACGCGCTGGCCGGGCATCGCGATCGTCTTGCCGTCGCAGCCCATCTCCAGGCCGTGGTAGCCGCACACCAGCTTGCCTTCGACCACCGTGCCCAGCGACAGCGGCGCACCGCGGTGCGGGCACCAGTCCTCCAGCGCCACCGCCTGCCCTTGCGCGCCGCGGTACAACACCATTGGCTGGTTGCACACCCGGCGACCGAGCGGCTTGTCGTCGATCTCGGCCGGCGTACAGGCCACATACCAGTGGTTGCGAGGAAACATCGAACACCCCAAGGAGAACCTTAATTGGATCCAATTTTGACTCGAACAATCACTTGACGCAAGAATAAAGCTTCATATGGATCCAATCGAACCCCCCGCCGCAGAATCAGCCAGCGTCCTGGCGGCGCTGCGGCAGCTCATCGTCGATGGCCGCTACCCACCGGGCACACGCCTGGCCGAGATCCCCGTGGCCGCGGCGCTGGGGGTGTCGCGCACGCCGGTGCGGCTGGCCTTCCGCACGCTGGAGCAGGAAGGGCTGCTGCAGAAGTCGGGCAAGCGCGGGCTCGAGGTGCGCGCCTTCACCGAGGCCGACGTGCTGTGCGCGGTGGAGGTGCGCGGCGCGCTCGAGGGCCTGGCCGCGCGCCGGCTGGCCGAGGCCGGCGCCACGCCCGCACTGCTGGCGCGGTTGCAGGACTGCCTGGCCGAAGGTGACGCCGTGCTCGCCGCCGGCACGCTGACCGAGTCCGAGGTGGCGCGCTGGACGTGGCTGAACCAGGTCTTCCACGGCGCCATCGTCGAAGGCACGGGCAGCCGCGTCATCGCCGATGCCATCGCGCGCAACAACCACCTGCCGTTTGCCTCGGCCGACTCCATCACCATCGACCGCCGTGCGCTCGAGCGCGAATACCGCAAGCTGCAGATGGCGCAACTGCAGCACCGGCTGATCGTCGAGGCGCTGCGGCGCCGCGAATCGGCGCGCGTGGAGACGCTGATGCGCGAACATGCACTGATCGGCGTGCGCTACGGGGCACTGTTCGGGCTGGACGCGCCGCTTCTGGGCACGGATCCCGCCACCGTGCACGGCGCTGCCTGATCCCCGATCACCCCGGCGGGGGTTTGACCGGCACCGTCATGGACAGCGCCCGGTCAGACGTTATCCTTGACCTAGAACAAACCCTGAACCGGCCCGGCACGCAGCGCGCTTGCCGGGTCGTCGGCCAGAACAACAAGCAGGAGTGCCTGTCGTGTCGTACCCCCCTCACCGCGCCGCCCTGGCCGCCCTGACCGTGGCCGCCCTGCTGTCCGCCTGCGACCGCTCGCCGGCGCCGCCGGCCGGCGGCCCGCCCGGCGGGGCCATGCCGCCGCTGGCGGTGACCGTGCTGAACGCCGAGCCGCGCAAGGTGCCGGTCGTGATCGAGACCGTCGGCACGCTCGAAGGCCTGCGCGAGGTCGAGGTGCGTGCGCGTGTGGCCGGCACGCTGCAGCAGCAGCTCTACCGCGAGGGCGAGCCGGTGGCCGCCGGCGCGGCGCTGTTTCGCATCGAGCGCGCGCCGTTCGAGATTGCCGTCGACGCCGCACGCGCCGCCGTGGCACAGGCCGAGGCGCGCGCCGAGCAGGCCCGGCGCGAGACCGCCCGCCTGGCCGGCCTGGTGGCCGACCGCGCCATCAGCCAGCGCGAGGCCGACGACGCCGCCAGCACCGCCAAGACCGCCGAAGCCGCGCTGCTGGCCGCGCGCGCGCAGCTGCGCGACGCCCAGCTCAACCAGGGCTATACCGAGGTGGCGGCGCCGATCGCCGGCGTCGCGCAGCGCGCGCAGCGCAGCGTCGGCAGCCTGGTGTCGCCCGCGGCCGACGGCGGCCTGCTGACGACGGTGGTGCAGGTCGACCCGATCCGCGTGCGCTTCGCGCTCAGCGAGGCCGAGCTGGCCCAGGTGCGCCAGGGCAAGGGCCGCACGGTGCGGCTGCTCGGCGCCGACGGCCAGCCGGTGCCGCAGGTCGGGCGGCTGGACTTCGCCGGTTCGGTGGTCGACCCGCGCCTGGGCACGGTGCCCATGCGCGCCGAGATCGCCAACCCCGGCGGCCAGTGGCTGCCCGGGCAGTTCGTGCGGGCACAGATCGTCACCGGCGAGCAGGATGCCTTCCTGGTGCCGCAGGCCGCGGTGCAGAGCGGCGACCAGGGCCGCTTCGTGTGGGTGATGGCCGACGGCAAGGCCGCGCCGAAGCCGGTCGTGGCCGGGCCCTGGCAGGGCCAGGACTGGGTCATCCGTTCCGGCCTGGCCGCCGGCGACAAGGTCATCGTCGACAACCTGATCAAGCTGCGCCCGGGCGCCCCGGTGCAGGTGGCGCCGCCCGCCGGTGCGCCCCCGGGCGCACCAGCTGCGACCGCGTCCGCCCCTGCCGCCGCCGCGTCGAAATAAGGAGCGCCATCCATGTCGCGCTTCTTCATCGAACGGCCGGTCTTCGCCACCGTGCTGGCGCTGATCATCCTGATCGCCGGGCTGGTGTCGGCACGCTCGCTGCCGGTGGCGCAGTACCCCGAGATCGCGCCGCCCACGGTGCAGATCACCGCCACCTATCCCGGCGCCTCGGCCGAGACGCTGGCGCGCACCGTGGCCGCGCCGATCGAGGAACAGCTCTCGGGCGTGGAGGACCTGCTGTATTTCAACAGCAACTCCTCGGCCAACGGCCAGACCACGATCACTGCCACCTTCGAGGTCGGCACCGACGTCGACAAGGCCACCTTCAACATCAACAACCGCGTCCAGCTGGCCACGCCGCGCCTGCCCGACGAGGTGCGGCGCAACGGCGTGCAGGTGGCCAAGCAATCGACCAACTTCCTGCTGGTGGCGGCGCTCAATTCGCCCGACAACAGCCGCGACACGCTGTTCCTGTCCAACTACGCCACGCAGAACGTCGTCGACGAGCTCAAGCGCGTGCCCGGCGTGGCCAGTGTCTTCATCTTCGGCGCGCGCGACTACAGCATGCGGCTGTGGCTCAAGCCCGATCGCATGGCGGCGCTGGGCGTCACCGTGGCCGACATCGGCGCGGCGGTGAATGCACAGAATGCGCAATTCGCGGCCGGCAAGATCGGCGCGCCGCCGGCCCCCGCGGGCCAGCAGATCGAGATGACGGTGACCGCGCGCGGCCGCCTCGTCGACCCCGAGCAGTTCGGCGACATCGTGCTGCGCTCGGCCGGCCCGCAAGGGGTGCTGCGCCTGAAGGACGTGGCGCGCGTCGAACTGGGCGCGCAGAGCTACGACCAGACCAACAGCGTCAACGGCCAGCCGGCCATCGCCGTCGCGGTGCTGCTGGCCTCGGGCGCCAATGCGCTGGACGTGGCCGCGGCGGTGAAGGCGCGGCTGGTCGAGCTCAAGCGTGACCGCTTCCCGCCGGGCGTCGATTACCTGATCCCCTACGACACCACGCTGTTCGTGTCGGAGTCGATCCAGGAGGTGCTCAAGACCATCGTCGAGGCGGCGCTCATCGTGCTGGCGGTGGTGTTCGTCTTCCTGCAGACCTGGCGCGCCACGCTGATCCCGATGCTGGCGGTGCCGGTGTCGCTGATCGGCACCTTCGCCGGGCTGCTGCTGTTCGGCTTCTCGATCAATACGCTGACGCTGTTTGCCATGGTGCTGGCCATCGGCATCGTCGTCGACGACGCCATCGTGGTGCTGGAGAACGTCGAGCGCCTGATCCGCGAGGAGAAGATGGCGCCGATGGCCGCTGCCATCGAAGCCATGCGCGAGGTGCAGGGCGCGGTGGTCGGCATCGTGCTGGTGCTGGCCGCGGTGTTCATTCCGGTGGCCTTTCTGGGCGGCATCGCCGGGCAGCTGTACCGGCAGTTCGCGGTGACGGTGACGGTGGCCGTGGTGCTGTCGGGCGTGGTCGCGCTGACGCTGACGCCGGCGCTGTGCGCGCTGCTGCTCGAGCCCGACCACGGCGATGGCGCGGAGGGTGGCGGGCGGCTGTTCAAGCCCTTCAACGTCGCCTTCGGCTGGATCACGCGCCGCTTCATGGGCGCGGTGCACCTGGCGCTGGCGCACCGGCTGGTCGCGCTGCTGCTGTTTGCCGGCGTCATCGGCGGTGTGGGCTGGCTGCTGGCCAAGGTGCCGGGCAGCTTCGTGCCGCCCGAGGACCAAGGCTACATCATCGCCGCCGCGCAGCTGCCCGACGGCGCCACGCTCGAGCGCACCGGCGCCACCACCGAACGCCTGCGGCTGATGCTGCAGGACAACAAGGCCATCAGCAACATCTTCATCGTCAACGGCTTCGACCTCATCGGCGGCGGCAGCAAGAGCAGCGCGGCCACCATCTTCGTGCCGATGGTGCCCTGGGACCAGCGCGAGCAGACGGCGATGGCGCTCGCCCAGCAGGTCAGCGGCATGGGCTTCATGGCGCTGCCCGACGGCATCGCCTTCGCCTTCAACCCGCCGCCCATCCAGGGCCTGGGCCAGGCCGGCGGCTTCGAGGTCTATGTGCAGGGCCGCGGCGACGCCGACCCGCAGCGCCTGGCGCAGGTGACGCAGGCCTTCATGGCCGCGCTGGCGGCACGGCCGGAACTGACGCCGCCCAATACCTTTTTCCGCCCCAACGTGCCGCAGCTGCGCGTGGAGGTCGACCGCGAGAAGGCGCTGGCGCTGGGCGTGCCGGTGAACGAGGTCTTCACCACGCTGCAGGCGCAGATGGGCTCGCTGTATGTCAACGACTTCAACAAGGCCGGCCGCACCTACCGCGTGACCATGCAGGCCGACGCGCCCTACCGCGCCCGGCCCGAGGACCTGGGCCGGCTGTATGTGCGCAGCGCCAGCAGCGGCCAGATGGTGCCGCTGAAGGCGCTGATCACGGTGAGCGACATCGTCGGCGCCGAGCAGATCGAGCGCTACAACAGCTATATCGCGGCCAAGGTATTCGGCAATGCCAAGCCGGGCTTCAGTTCGGGCGAGGCCATCGCCGCCGTCGAGCAGGTGGCGCGCGAGGTGCTGCCGCCGGGTTATGCGATCGAATGGACCGGCCAGGCCTTCCAGGAAAAGCGCACCGGCAGCGCGTCGATCTTCGCCTTCGCCTTCGCGCTCGTCATGGTCTACCTCATCCTGGCGGCGCTCTACGAACGTTGGGGCGTGCCGCTGGCGGTGCTGCTGGCGGTGCCCTTCGCGCTGCTGGGCGCCCTGGGCTTCGTCTTCCTGCGCGGCATGGAAAACGACATCTATTTCCAGATCGGCCTCATCGTGCTGATCGGCCTGGCGGCCAAGAATGCGATCCTGATCGCCGAATTCGCGATGCAGGGCATGGAGGCCGGGATGTCGGCGATGGAGGCCGCGGCCGATGCCGCGCGGCTGCGCTTCCGGCCGATCGTGATGACCTCGCTGGCCTTCGTCTTCGGCGTCGTGCCGCTGGTGCTGGCCACCGGCGCCGGCGCCGCGGCGCGGCAGAGCATGGGCACCGGCGTCTTCGGCGGCATGATCGTCGCGACCTTCGTCGCGCCGGTCTTCATCCCGCTGTTCTTCAGCCTGCTGGCGCGCAAGCCGCGCCCGACGCACGGCCACGAGCCGCAGGGCCTGCACCCCGGGGAGGGCCACGCATGAAGCGCGCTGCCCTGATGCTGCTGCCGGCGCTGCTGGCGGCCTGTGCCACGTCGACGCCACCGCAGCGACCCGAGATCGCCCTGCCCGACCGCTATGCCGGCGCCGCCGCCAGTGCCAGCCCGGTGCTGGCCGCCGACTGGTGGAAGGCTTTCGGCGAGCCCGGCCTGGATGCCCTGGTGGAGCAGGCGCTGGCCAGCAACCTCGACCTGCGCCTGGCCGCCGCCCGCGTCGACGAAGCGGCTGTTGCCGTGGGCCTGGCGCGCGCGGCGCAATGGCCGGGCGTGGACCTGGGCGGCGCCGTCACGCGCTCGCGCAGCAGCCTGCTCAACGGCCAGCCGGTGACGCAGGCCGAGACCACGTCGCACCGCATCGCGCTCAATACCAGCTTCGAGATCGACCTCTGGGGCCGGCTGCGCGACGCCACGCGCGCCGCGCAGGACCAGCTGCTGTCGGTGCAGCACGCGCGCGATACGGTGCGCCTGGCCCTCGTCGGCACGCTGGTGCAGACCTGGCTGGGGGTGCGCACGCTCGACCTGCAGCAGGCCGCCGTGGCCACGCAGCTGCAACTGCGGCGCGACAGCCTGGCGCTGGTGCAGCGGCGTGTGCAGGGTGGCATCGCCTCGGGGCTGGACCAGGCGCAGGCCGAAGGCGCGCTTGCCGCGCTGTCGGCGCAGCAGCTCGAGCTCGAGCGCCAGCGTGCCCTGCTGGTCAACCAGGTGGCGCTGCTGGCCGGCCGGCCGGGCCTGCCGCTGCCGGTGGACGCGCGTCCCCTGCCCGCACCCGCCAGCGTGCCCGCGGGCCTGCCGTCGGAGCTGCTGCAACGCCGCCCCGACGTGCAGCAGGCCGAAGCCGCGATGCGTGCCGCCTTTGCGCAGTTCGACGTCGCCCGCAAGACCGCCTGGCCGACGCTGGCGCTGACCGGCAGCTTCGGTGCCCAGAGCGCCGATCTGCTGGACCTGGTGAAGGCCGGCGCCCGCATCTGGTCGATCGGGCCGTCGCTGCTGGTGTCGATCTTCGACGCCGGCCGCAACCAGGCCCGCACCGACGAGGCACGCGCCCGTGCCGAACAGGCGGCCATCGGCTGGCAGCAGACGGCACAGGGCGCCTTCCGCGAGGTGGCCGATGCGCTGGTCAGCGGCGAGCGGCTGTCCGCGCAGGAGACCGAGTTCGAACGCCAGCGCCGCGCCGCGGCCGAGGCCCAGCGCCTGGCCACGCGCCGCTACGAGGCCGGCTATTCCAGCTACCTGGAAGTGCTGGATGCGCAGCGCGCCGCGCAGGATGCCGAACTGGCGCTGCTGCGCGCGCGCCAGGCGCGGCTGGATGCGAACGTGGCGCTGATGAAGGCGCTGGGCGGGGGCTGGCAGGAGCGCAGCGCGCCCTGAGCGCCCCCCCGCAGCGCCCGCGACACGGTGGGCGCTACCGTGTGCAGGTGATGGACTTGAAGGTGCCGCAACCACTGGGCGGTCGCGTCTGAAGGTTGCAGACCCGGCCGTCACCCAGCGTCTTCGTGGACTCCTTCGTCAGGTCGGCCTTGTCGGGCACCCAGCTGCTCGACCTGGCAAACCCGTTCAGCTGGCACCAGCGGTCGGCCGCGAACTGATCGCACCAGCCGCCCCAGTTCACGCAGGCATCGACACGGTGGAATTCGTCCACCATCGGCCTGACGAAAACGCGTTCCGTGGCATCGGCACCGGGCCGCGCCACCAGCGCTCGAAATTCCTCATGCGTCCTGGCCAGCGCGGCCTCGATTTCGGGAAGCACCGACTGACGAATCTGCTGGCGAGCGGCTCGATCCAACTCGACCATCGGCCTGATGCCGTCGCTGACCGACTGTGCCGTGCTGGTCCAGGGGGCGAGATAGGGCGTTCTGTTCGTGAGCTGGCGAAGGATCAGCTGACGAACCGTGACCTGGGACAGGGCGTCGACATCGACGGGCACCAGATAGTGCCCGACAGGCGTGGGCACCAGGATGAAGAACGTCCTGGCGTCGTTGATGAGCGTGTTCCACGCATGGCGCTCGGACAGCAGCGCTCGCTCGCGCTCCTGAAGCGCCTGGGCGCGGGCTCGCAACTCGGGCGGGATCGACTGGGCCTGGACGGCGGGTGCCGCCGTGACCAGCCAGGAGACGGCCAACCAGGCCAGAGAAGTCAGGACCTTCGCGATGGCTTGCATCGAGCACTCCGGTTAGGGCGTCCTCGTGCGATGGCAGAGGATCACCTCTGTATTGACTATGCGACGACGCTGGCGGATCGGGTTGATCTGCAGCCAAGGACTCGTCTTTCATCCGGCGAGGGCAAGATCGGCGACCCGCGGGCCTAGACTCGCGGCCGGGCCGCACGCCCAGCACCTGAAGCATGGTCCCCGATTCCGACCCGAGCCACCGCCGCACCTGGCGAGCCTGCGTCTTGCGCGCCTGCGTCTGGCGCGCCGACCGAGGGCGCGGACTGGCAGACGCTGCTCGACCACCTGGGCTGCGCCGTTGCCGTCTTCGACGCGTCGGGCCGGCTGCAATTCGGCAATGCCGATTTCCGCCAGTCGGACAGCTCGGCGGCCCGCGGCCCGCTGCACGATCGCTTGCTGGCCGCCACGGCCGGCGAGCCGCTGCGGCTGCCGCTGGCTGACGGCCGCTGGCAGCGCTTTACCGCAGCGCAGCTGCCGGACGGCCGGCGGCTCGTCGTCGGCATCGACATCACCGAACTGGTCGACCGCGAACGCCAGCTGGCGGCGCTGTCGGAAATCGATGCGTCGACCCAGGTGGGCAACCGCCGCCTGTTCGACCGCCGACTGGCCGAGGAATGGGCGCGCGGCGCGCGCCTGGGCACGCCGCTGGCCGTGCTGATGATCGATGTCGATCACTTCGACCGTTACCGAACCGCGCGCGGCGATGCGGCGGCCGATGCCTGCCTGCAGCAGGTGGCCCTGCGGCTGCAGGCCTGCGTGCGGCGCCCGCTCGACGTGGTGGCCCGCCTGGGCGACGCGGGGTTCGGCATCCTGCTGCCGCACGCCACGCCCGAGGTGGCGGCGCGCCTGGCGCGGCGCTGCATCCAGGCCATCGACGAGGCGAAGATGCCGCATGCCGATTCGCCGGTGGCGCCCCAGGTGACGCTGAGCGCGGGCCATGCATCGGCGCACCCGCACCAGCCCGGCGAGCACGCCAGCCTGCTGCGCGCCGCCGAACAGGCGCTGGAGCGCGCCCGCGCGATGGGGCGGCACCGCGCCGAGCGGGCGATGGGCTGAGCGCGGGCGCGCGATGGGCTGATCGCGGGCGCCCGCTGGCCCGAGCGCTGCCGCTCAGGCCAGCTTCAGCAGCCGCTTCGCGTTTTCCTTCAGGATCAGCGGCTTGACCTTGTCCTTGAAGCCGGCCTCGTCGAAATCCTTCATCCAGCGCTCGGGCGTGATCAGCGGGAAGTCACTGCCGAAGAGCATGCGGTCCTTCAGCAGCGTATTGGCGTACTGCACGAGCTGCGGCGGAAAATATTTCGGGCTCCAGCCCGAGAGGTCGATCCATACGTTGGGCTTGTGCATCGCCAGGCTGAGCGCCTCGTCCTGCCAGGGCCAGCTGGGGTGGGCGACGACGATCTGGATGTCGGGGAAGTCGATCGCCACGTCTTCCAGCAGCATCGGGTTGCTGTTCTGCAGCCTCAGGCCCCCGCCGCAGCGCATGCCAGAGCCGATGCCGCTGTGGCCGCTGTGGAAGATGGCCGGCAGCTGGTGCTCGGCAATCACCTCGTAGATCGGCCACGCCATCCTGTCGTAGGGCAGGAAGCCCTGCACCGTGGGGTGGAACTTGAAGCCCTTGACGCCATGCTCGGCGATCAGCCGCCGCGCCTCGCGCGCGCCCATCCTGCCCTTGTGCGGGTCGATGGAGGCGAAGGCGATCATCATGTCGCTGTTCTTCTGCGCCGCCTCGCAGATCTCCTCGTTGGGGATGCGGCGGCGGCCGAGCTGGGCCTCGCTGTCGACCGTGAACATCACCAGGCCGATCCTGTGCTCGCGGTAGTAGGCCACCGTCTCGTCGATGGTCGGCCGGCGGTTGCTGCCGAAATACCGGTCGGCCGCGCGGTCGTATTCCTCGCCATAGCTGTCGAAGGGGTTCCAGCACGACACCTCGGCATGCGTGTGGATGTCGATGGCGATGAGGTCGTCCGTCTTCATGGCACTCTCCGTTCAGGCCTTGAACCAGTTTGCCGCAGCCTGCCGGCATTGTGCTGCTCTGCAGCATTCGATTGCTCCTCGGGTTTGCCCTGAGTGGTTTGTTCACGTCTTGAACTATCTTCGCGTCCGCAACGCACCGTCTCGCCATGACCCTCGCCTACACCCCCGCCACCGGCCCCCTCGCCGCCTTCGAGTTGCTGCAGGTCAGCGTCGGCGGCGCCGTCGTGCACGTGCGCCTGAACCGTCCGGCCAAGCGCAATGCGCTGTCCGACCCGTTGATCCAGCAGCTGCATGCCTGCTTCGTGCAGCTGCCCGATGACTGCCGCGCCGTCGTCGTCAGCGGCGAGGGCCAGCATTTCTGCGCCGGGCTGGACCTGTCGGAGCTGGTCGCGCGCGACATCCACAGCGCCATGCTGCACTCGCGCATGTGGCATGCCGCCTTCGACGCCATCCAGTTCGGCCGCGTGCCGGTGGTGGTGGCGTTGCACGGCGCGGTGGTCGGCGGCGGGCTCGAGCTGGCGGCCTCGGCGCACATCCGCGTGGCCGACCGCAGCGCCTACTACGGCCTGCCCGAGGGCCAGCGCGGCATCTTCGTCGGCGGCGGCGGCTCGGCGCGCATCCCGCGCCTGATGGGTGTGGCCCGCATGACCGACCTCATGATGACCGGCCGCGTCTACGATGCCGAAGAAGGCCTGGCCGTGGGCCTGTCGCAATATGTGGTCGAGGAGGGCCAGGCGCTGCCCAAGGCGCTGGCGCTGGCCGAGCGCATCGCGCAGAACGCGCCGATGAGCAACTTTGCCGTCATGCACGCGCTGCCGCGCATCGCCGACCAGTCGCAGAGCGAAGGCCTGTTCACCGAATCGCTGATGGCCGCCGTGGCCGAAAGCACGCCCGAGGCCCAGGACCGGCTGCGCGCCTTCCTCGACGGCCGCGCGGGCAAGGTCGTCAAGGGCGGCTGACGATGGCCCCCACGGCGTCCAGGATCCGCTACCGCGATGCGCAGGTCGGCGGCTGCGTCGAGGCCACGGTGCAGACGCGCGCCGACGGCGCCGTCATCGTGCGCTCGACCGAAGCGCTGCGCTGGTTTCCCGACCGCCTCACCGACTGCCTGCAGCAGTGGGCCGCCGAGGCACCCGACCGCGTCCTCGCCGCGCGGCGCGACGACGGCGGCGACTGGCGCACCATCACCTACGGACAGATGCTGCACCGCGTGCAGGCGGTGGGCCAGGCACTGCTCGACCTGGGACTCTCGGTCGACCGGCCGCTGGCCATCCTGTCGGGCAACGACCTAGAGCACCTGACGCTGGCACTGGCCGCGATGTGGGCCGGCGTGCCCCATGTGCCGGTGTCGACCGCCTATTCGCTGGTCTCGCAGGACTTCGGCAAGCTGCGCCACATCCTGTCGGTGACGACGCCGGGGCTGGTCTTCGCCAGCGGGCCCGACTACGCGCGCGCCATCGCCGCCACGGTGCCGGCCGATACCCCGGTGGTGCTGACCACGGGCACGCTGGACGACCGCGCGGTGCGCTCGTTCGACGCACTGCTGGCCACCGAGCCCGGGCCGCTGCTGGTCGACGCGCACCTGAAGGTGGGGCCCGATACGATCGCCAAGTTTCTGTTCACCTCGGGGTCGACCAAGCAGCCCAAGGGCGTCATCACCACGCACCGCATGATGTGCGCCAACCAGCAGATGCTGCGCCAGTGCCTGGGTTTTCTGGCCGACGAGCCGCCGGTGCTGGTGGACTGGCTGCCCTGGAACCATGTCTTCGGCGGCAGCCACAACGTGGGCATCACGCTCTACAACGGCGGCACGCTGTACATCGACGACGGCAAGCCCACGCCGGGCGGCATGGCCCAGACGCTGCGCAACCTGCGCGAGATCAGCCCCACGATCTATTTCAACGTGCCCAAGGGGCTGGAGGAGATCGCGCGCGCGATGGACAGCGACACGCAGCTGCGCGACACGCTGTTCCGCCGCTGCAAGGCGATGATGTTTGCCGGCGCCGCCCTCAGCCAGGCGGTCTGGGACCAGCTGCACGCCCATGCCGAGGCGGCGGTGGGCGAACGGGTGCGCATCATCACCGGGCTGGGCATGACCGAGACGGCACCGAGCTGCACCTTCGCCGTCGGCACCGGCGTGGCCTCGGGCCACATCGGGCTGCCGGTGCCCGGCGTCGAGGTCAAGCTCATTGCCGACGCCGCCAGCGGCAAGACCGAGATCCGCTTCCGCGGCCCCAACGTGATGCCGGGCTACTGGCGCATGCCCGAGCAGACGGCCGAGGCCTTCGACGAGGAGGGCTTCTACCGCACCGGCGACGCGGCACGCTGGATCGATGCCGCCGACCCGCAGCGCGGCCTCTTCTTCGACGGCCGCACGGCCGAGGACTTCAAGCTCTCCACCGGCACCTTCGTCAGCGTGGGGCCGCTGCGCGGCAGGATCGTCGCCGCCGGCGAGCCCTGCGTGCAGGACGCGGTGATCACCGGCCTCAACCGCGACGACGTCGGCGCGCTGCTGATCCCGCGTGCCGACGAGGTGCGCCGGCTGGCCGGCCTCGGCCCCGAGGCGCCGCTGCCCGAGGTGCTGCACCATCCCGCGGTGCGCGCCTTCTTTCAATCGTTGGCCGACCGCCTGTGGCGCGAATCCACCGGCAGCGCCAACCGCGTGGCGCGGCTGCACGTGCTGGCCGAGCCACCGTCGATCGACAAGGGCGAGGTCACCGACAAGGGCTCGATCAACCAGCGCGCGGTGCTGCAGCACCGCGCGTCGCTGGTCGAGGCGCTGTACGAGGGCGGCGCGTCCGACCCCTTCCTGATCCTGCCGAACAAGGCGTGAGGAGAGACACCCGATGAACATCCAAGGACACAGCGCCCTCGTCACCGGCGGCGGCTCGGGACTGGGCGAAGCGGTGGCGCGCGAACTGGCGCGCCAGGGCGCGAAGGTCACCCTCCTCGACGTCAACGCCGCCCATGCGCAGCGCGTGGCGGCCGAGGTCGGCGGCATCGCCTGCACCGGCGATGTGGCCGACGCCGCCAGCGTCACCGCCGCCCTCGATGCCGCCGCGGCTGCGCATGGCGTGCCGCGCATCGTGATGAACATCGCCGGCATCGGCAAGGCCAACCGCATCATCCAGAAGGACGGCTCGCCGTCGCCGCTGGAGGACTTCGAGCGTGTGCTGCGCGTCAACCTGGTCGGCACCTACAACGTGGCCCGTCTGGCCGCCGCGCGCATCGCCACGCTCGAGCCGCTGACCGACGGCGAACGCGGCGTCATCGTCAACACCGCCTCGGTCGCCGCCTTCGACGGCCAGGTCGGCCAGGAGGCCTATTCGGCCAGCAAGGGCGGCGTGGTCGGCATGACGCTGCCGATGGCGCGCGACCTGGCGCAGTGGGGCATCCGCGTCTGCACCATCGCGCCGGGCCTGTTCAAGACGCCGCTGCTGGCCACGCTGCCCGAGCCCATCCAGCAGTCGCTGGCGGCGTCGATCCCCTTCCCCAAGCGGCTGGGTGACCCGGCCGAATTTGCCGCGCTCGCCGCGCACATCGTCACCAACGGCCACCTCAACGGCGAGGTCATCCGCCTCGACGGTGCGCTGCGCATGGCGCCGCGATGAGCGGTGCCCGTTCCAGTGCCGCCGCGCTCGCCGCCCACCCTCACCCTCACAACCCCACAGGAGACAAGCGATGAAGTCCTTCCAACTCAAGACCCTGATGGCCGCGGCCGCCGCGCTGCTGGCCACGGCCTCGGCCTGGGCCGACGTCAACATCGGCGTCACGCTCTCGCTCACCGGCCCGGCCTCGGGCCTGGGCATCCCGGTGGGCAACCAGTTCAAGCTGTTTCCCAAGGAGATTGCCGGTGAGAAGGTCAACCTCATCATCCTCGACGACGCCTCCGACCCCGGCAAGGGCGTCAGCAATGCGCGCCGCTTCGTCACCGACGACAAGGTCGACATGATCTTCGGCGGCTCCATCACCACCGTCTCGGCGGCGGTGGCGCCGGTGGCGGCCGAGGCGAAGACGCCGCAGATCGCCATCTCGCCGGTGGGCGTGCCGCCCGACCAGGAACGCTGGCTGTTCCGCCTGCCGCAGGGCTTCGCGGTGATGGCGCATCCCATCGTCGAGCACATGAAGAAGAACGGCGTCAAGACCGTCGGCTTCCTCGGCTATACCGACGCCTATGGCGAGCTGTGGCTGAAGGAGTTCACCGCCCAGGGCGAGAAGTCCGGCATCAAGGTGGTGGCGACCGAGCGCTTCGCGCGCAGCGACACCAGCGTCACGCCGCAGGCGCTGAAGCTGGTGTCGGCCAACCCCGATGCGATGCTGGTCGTGGCCTCGGGCTCGGGTGCCGCGATGCCGCACAAGGCCGTCATCGAGCGCGGCTTCAAGGGCAAGGTCTACCAGACGCATGCCGCCGCCACGCCGGACCTGGTGCGCATCGGCGGCAAGGATGTCGAGGGCGCCTTCGTCGTCAGCGGTCCGGCGGTGGTCGCCGAGCAGCTGCCCGACAGCCACCCGTCCAAGGCGGTGGCGGTCGACTTCGTCACCAAATACGAGGCGGCCTACGGCAAGGGCTCGCGCAACCAGTTTGCCGGCCATGCCTACGACGCCCGCATCGTGCTGGAGAAGATCCTGCCGGTGGCGCTGAAGAAGGCCAAGCCCGGCACGCCGGAATTCCGCGCCGCGCTGCGCGATGCGGTGGAGACCATGGGCCGCACCATCTTCTCGCACGGCGTGATGAACTGGACGCCGACCGACCACAACGGCTACACGATGGAAACGGGCGTGATGCTGAAGGTCGCCGGCGGGCAGTTCGTCGTCGAAAAGTGATTCGCCGCAGGCGAATCACTTTCGTCGAAGGCTGACTTGGCGCAGCCAAGTCAAGGGCCGCAGGCCCGGCCGAAGACAGAAATGCAAGGAGTCCCATGGACGCGACGATCGCCGGCATCCTGGCCATCGACGGCCTCACCAACGGCGCCATCTATGCGCTGCTGGCGCTGGCCACGGTGCTGGTCTTCGCCGTCACGCGGGTGATCTTCATCCCGCAGGGCGAATTCGTCGCCTTCGGCGCGCTCACGCTGGCGCTGCTGCAGGCCGGCAAGGTGCCCGGCACCGTGTGGTTCCTGCTCGTGCTGGCCGCTGCGGTGGCGCTGGGTGACCTGTGGCACGGCTGGCGGGCCCGCCGGCCGCTGCCGCGGCTGCTGGCCGGCGCGGCGCGCACGCTGGCGTGGCCGGTGGCGGTGTCGCTGCTGGCCATCTGGGCCGCGCCGCGCGGCCTGCCGCTGCTGGCGCAGGCGGCGTTGACGGTGGCGCTGGTCACGCCCTTCGGGCCGCTGATCTACCGCCTGGCCTACGAATCGCTGGCCGATGCCAGCGTGCTGGTGCTGCTGATCGTCTCCGTCGGCGTGCATTTCGCGCTCGTCGGCCTGGGGCTGTATTTCTTCGGCGCCGAGGGTTTCCGCAACCCCAGCTTCTGGGACGAGCGCTTCAGCGTCGGCGGCGTCACGCTGTCGGGGCAGGCGCTGATCATCTTCCTGGCCTCGGTGGCGCTGATCGTCGGGCTGTGGCTGTTCTTCGAGAAGTCGCTCGCCGGCAAGGCGCTGCGCGCCACCGCGGTCAACCGCCTGGGCGCGCGGCTGATGGGCATTTCCAGCAGCAGCGCCGGTCGGCTGTCGTTCACGATGGCGGCCTTCATCGGCGCGCTGTCGGGCCTGCTGATCGGGCCCACCACGACCGTCTTCTACGACAGCGGCTTCCTCATCGGCCTCAAGGGCTTCGTCGCCGCGGTCTTCGCCGGGCTGGCCAGCTACCCGCTGGCGCTGGTGGGCGCGCTCGGCGTCGGGCTGCTGGAGAGCTTCGGCTCCTTCTGGGCCAGCGCCTACAAGGAGGTGATCGTGTTCTCCACCATCCTGCCGGTGCTGCTGTGGCGTTCGCTGCGTGACCCGCACGGCGAGGACCATTGATGTCACGCTGGATCTTTCCCGCCTTCGCGGCGGTGATGCTGCTGCTGCCCGCGCTGCCGGTGCCCGACTTCTGGATCACGCAGAGCACCTACATCGGCCTGTATGCCATCGTCTCGCTGGGGCTCGTGCTGCTGACCGGCGTGGCCGGGCTCACGTCCTTCGGCCAGGCCGCCTTCGTCGGCGTGGGCGCCTATACGGCGGCCTTTCTGGCCACCAAGCTCGGCATCTCGCCCTGGCTGACGCTGTTCGTCGGCGTGACGCTGGCGGTGGCGGCAGCGCTGCTGCTGGGGGCGCTGACGCTGCGCATGTCGGGCCACTACCTGCCGCTGGCCACCATCGCCTGGGGCCTGGCGCTCAACTACACCATGGCCAACATGGAATGGCTGGGCAAATACGACGGCATCCTCGGCATCCCGGCGCTGTCGATCTTCGGCGTCCACCTCGGCACCGGGCGCGGCCTGCACCCGCTGGTGTGGGCGATCGCACTGGCGGCGGCGCTGGCGGCGCTGCGGCTGCTCGACTCGCGCCCGGGGCGTGCCATCCGCGCACTGAAGAACGGCTCGACCATGGCCGAGGCAATGGGCATCTCGACCTTCCGCTACAAGCTCACGGTGTTTGTCTTCGCGGCCTTCCTGGCCGCCGTCTCGGGCTGGCTGTTCGCGCATTTCCAGCGCAGCGTCAGCCCCTCGCCCTTCGGCATCAACAAGGGCATCGAGTACCTGTTCATGGCGGTGCTGGGCGGCGTCGGCCATGTCTGGGGCGCCTTCCTCGGCTCGGCGGTGGTGCGGCTGGTGGAGGACAAGCTGCAGGTGCTGCTGCCGCAGCTCATCGGCACCAGCGGCAATTTCGAGACCATCGTCTTCGGCATCGTGCTGGTGGTGGTGCTGAAGTACGCGCCCGACGGCCTGTGGACCTTCGTGCAGCGCTGGCTGCCGACCCCGGTGCGCGTGCGCGACTGGGACGGCGCCGCGCCGCTGCCCACGGCGACCAAGCCCGCGCGCGGTGAACTGCTGCTCGACGTCGACCGCGTGCGCAAGACCTTCGGCGGTCTGGTGGCGGTCAACGACGTCAGCTTCCAGGTGCGCGCCGGCGACATCGTCGGCCTCATCGGCCCCAACGGCGCCGGCAAGAGCACAACCTTCAACCTGGTCACCGGCGTGCTGTCATTGAGCGGCGGCGCGGTCAATTTCCGCGGCCAGGCGGTGGCCGGGCTGCCGTCGCGGCAGATCGCACGCCGCGGCATGTCGCGCACCTTCCAGCACGTGAAGATGATCCCCGAGATGACGGTGCTCGAGAACGTGGCGCTGGGCGGCTACCTGCGCAGCAGCGCCGGCAGCGTGAAGGCCATGCTGCGCCTGGACCGCGCCGAGGAGCGCCAGCTCTTCGCCGAAGCCGAACGGCAGCTCGCGCGCATCGGCATGGCCGGCCAGATGCACGAGCTGGCCGGCAACCTGGCGCTGGGCCCGCAGCGGCTGATGGAGATCGCGCGTGCGCTGTGCACCGACCCGGCGCTGCTGCTGCTGGACGAACCCGCCGCCGGACTGCGCCACAAGGAGAAGCAGGCGCTGGGCGAGGTGCTGCGCCAGCTGAAAAGCGAGGGCATGAGCATCCTGCTGGTCGAGCACGACATGGACTTCGTGATGGGCCTGACCGACCGCATCGTGGTGATGGAATTCGGCACCAAGCTGATGGAAGGCACGCCGGCCGAGGTGCAGGCCAGCCCGGCCGTGCGCGCGGCCTACCTGGGAACGGAACACTGAAATGAAGCCCCCACGCTCACTTCGTTCGCTGCCCCCCGCGGGGGCTGTCAGCACCTTCGGAACGGCCGGGCGGTACTGACATGGCCCTGCTCGAAGTGCACGACCTGCACGCCGGCTATGGCCGCGCCGAGGTGCTGAGCGGGCTGGACTTCGAGCTCGCGCAGGGCCAGGTGGTGACGGTGATCGGCCCCAACGGCGCCGGCAAGAGCACCACGCTGGGCGCGCTGATGGGCGTGCTGCCGTCACGCGGGCGCATCGTCTTCGACGGCCAGGACCTCGCCGGCAGCACGCTCGAAGACCGTGTGATGCTGGGCCTGGCGCTGGTGCCCGAGAAGCGCGAGCTCTTCGGCACCATGCCGGTGGAGGACAACCTGATCCTCGGCGGCTACCGCGCGATGAAGCTGCGCGTGCCGCACTGGCAGCGCGAGATCGAGCGCGTCTTCGAACTCTTTCCGCGCCTGAAGGAACGCCGCACGCAGCTCGCCGGCACGCTGTCGGGCGGCGAGCGCCAGATGCTGGCGGTGGGCCGCGCGCTGATGTCGGCGCCCAAGCTGCTGATGCTCGACGAACCCAGCCTGGGCCTGGCGCCACTGGTGGTGCGCGAGATCTTCCGCATCATCCAGCGCCTGCGCGAGCAGGGCACGACCATCCTGCTGGTGGAGCAGAACGCACGCGCCGCGCTGGAAGTCGCCGACCACGGCTATGTGCTGGAGACCGGCAGCATCGCGCTGCAGGGCCCGGCGGCCGAACTGGCCGACGACCCGCGCGTCATCGAGACCTACCTCGGCGCCAGCGCCGCAAAGGCATGACCATGTGGACCTACCGCGCCCCCGTCGCCGACATGCTGCACCTGATGACGCAGGTGCTCGATGCGCCGGCCTCGTGGTCCACCCTGCCCGCGTTCGACGGGCTGGACGCCGCGACGGCGCACCAGGTGCTGGAGCAGGCGGGCCGGTTTGCCGCCGAGGTGCTGGCCCCGCTGAACGCACCCGGCGATGTCGCCGGCTGTCACTGGACGCCCACGGCCGTGTCGACGCCGGCCGGCTTTCCCGCGGCCTATGCCGCGTTCGTCGCGGGCGGCTGGCCGGGCCTGGCCTGCGCGTCCGAGGCCGGCGGACAGGGACTGCCGCAGCTGCTGAACGTCGCGCTGCAGGAGATGGTGACGGCCAGCAACCACGGCTTTGGCATGTACCCGGGCATCCTGCATGGCGCCTACGAAGTGATCAAGGCCCACGCCGTGCCCGCGCTGCGCGAGCGCTACCTGGCCCCGGTCGCCACCGGCACCTGGCTGGCGACGATGAACCTCAGCGAACCGCACGCCGGCAGCGACCTCGGCCTGGTCCGGACGAAGGCCGAACCGCTGGGTGCCGTCGCCAACGGCGTGCCGGTGCGCGTGACCGGGCAGAAGGTCTTCATCTCGGGTGGCGACCACGACCTGACCGACAACATCGTGCACCTGGTGCTGTGCCGGCTGCCCGACAGCCCGCCGGGGACCAAGGGCCTGTCGCTCGCGCTGGTGCCCAAGTGGCTGCCGGATGGCCGCCGCAACGCCGTGCACTGCGACGGCGTCGAGAAGAAGATGGGCATCAAGGCCAGCGCCACCTGCCAGATGCGCTTCGACCAGGCCGAAGGCTGGCTGATCGGCGAGCCGCACCGCGGCCTGGCCGCGATGTTCCTGATGATGAACTCCGCCCGGCTGCTGACGGCCGTGCAAGGCGTCGGCCACCTGGAGGCCGCCACGCAGAACGCACTGGCGTACACGGCCGAGCGGCAGCAGATGCGCGCATCGCGCCGGCCCCCGGGCGCGACGGCCAGCCCCGCAGACCCCATCGCCTGGCACCCGGCCATGCGCCGGCTGCTGTGGACGCTGCAGGCCCGCACCGACGGCCTGCGCGTGCTGGCCTACCAGATCGCGTTGTGGCTGGACGAGTCGGAGCAGCACCCCGACGCCGACCACCGCCGGTCCCGGTCGGAGCTCGTCTCGGTCCTGACACCGGTGGCGAAGGCCTTCAGCACCGACCTCGGCCACCGCAGCGCCGACGAGGCGCTGCAGGCCTGGGGCGGCTACGGCTTCGTGCACGACTTCGGCATCGAGCAGACCGTGCGCGACAGCCGCATCGCGATGATCTATGAGGGCACCAACGAGATCCAGGCGATCGACCTGGTGCAGCGCAAGATCCTCGACGACGGCGGCTTGCGGGCCGACGCCCTGCGTGCCGAGCTGGGCGCCGAGGTCGATGCCTGCCGCTGCGACGATGCGCTGAAACCCTTCGCGGACGCGCTGGCCGCGCAGCTCGAAGCCTGGTCGCAGGTGCAGCAGGCGCTGATCGACGGCGCGCCACAGGACCCGGAATGGCCGCTGCGCGTGGCCGACGACCTGTTGCAGGGCATCGGGCATGCGCTGCTGGCCTGGGCCTGGGCCCGCATTGCCCGCCGCACGCGGCAGGTCGATGGCGCGGTGGGTGGCCGGTCGGAGCAACAGTGGCTGGCCGCGGCCCGCCACGGCATCGACTGGCTGCTGCCGCAGGCCCAGGTGCACTGGGCCCGCGTGGCGCGGCGCGACGCCGCCCTGCCCTTCGTCACCGGGGTATGACCAGCGACACGCCAAGCGGCAAGGCCGCGGGTTCCCAGGTCTCGCTCGGCACCCTGTCGGGGCTGATGGGCTACCACATCGCGCAGGCGGCGGTCACCACCTACATCGCCTTCGACGAACACATCGGCAAGCCCTTCGGCCTGCGCAAGGTGGAGTTTTCGCTGCTGATGCTGCTGCTGGCCAACGGGCCGCTGACGCCGCGCCAGCTGGCCGGCACGCTGACGCTGACGGCGCCGACGCTGACGCTGCTGCTCGACCGCCTGCAGGAGCGTGGCCTGCTGCGCCGCGAGCGCAACCCCAGCGACGGCCGCTCGCAGCACATCGTGCTGACGGCCAGGGGCCGGCGCGTGGCCGACGACAGCGCCGCCGCCGCCGGACCGATGGAGCGCGGGCTGCAGGCCCGGCTGTCGCGCGCCGAACACGCGATGCTGATCGAACTGCTGTGCCGGCTGACCGGCTCGACGCCGCCGCGCTGACGCGCTGAGCGAGGCAGCGAGCCGCCGCCGCTCAGGCTGCCGCGGGCGCCTGCGCCGGCGCCAGGCGCTGCACCTTCCACTCGGCCAGGCGGCGCATGTTGTGCAGCGAGATCCTGTGCGCATGCAGCAGTGCCAGCACGCCGCTGCGGTGCAGTTCCAGCACCACGTCGTCGGGCAGGGCCTTGTATTTGTCCTCGTCGATGGCCATGAAGCCGTCGACGGCGAAGGTCTTGCCTTCGGGCGTGGTCATGTCGAAGCGCATGTCGCGCAGCAGGCCCAGCGCCATCAGCCGCTCGCCGACCTTCTGCGTGCGCTGCACCTCGCCCTCGAAGCCCTCGAGCTGCCCGATGATGCGGCGGGTGAATTCGCTCGGCTCGCCCTTGGGGTCGAACAGCGCCTGGCCTTCGGTCGGCGACAGGCCCGGCCAGCCGGTGTCGATGCAGATGGCAAAGTTTTCGGCGTCCAGGCGCCCCATCGCGAACGGGTACAGGCGCAGCACGGCCGGCAGGTAGTGGCCGCGCCAGCGCGGGCCGTCGAGGAACAGGTTTTCCTCGGCGCTGAGGCCGAAGACCGCCACCGGTGCGACCTGCACCTGGCCGGCGGCGTCGGTGCCGGCGCGCACGAAGACGATCGGGTATTCGCGGCACGCGTCGACAAACTCCGTCGCCGCGATGAAGACGGAATTGAGCTTGCCGGCGACACCCCAGTCCTCCAGCGGTCTGACGCGCAGCATGCGGTGCGCCTCGCGGTCCAGCGGCGCCACCTGGCGGTGCAGTTGCGGAATGATCACTCGTTCTCTCCCCGTTGTTCGGTGCGCGTGACGAGCACCTTGTCGACTCGTTTGCCGTCGAGGTCCACCACCTCGAAGGCCCATCCTTGCCACTCGACGCGGTCGGTGGTCTTGGGCAGCCGCCCCAGCAGCAGCATCACCATGCCGGCCAGGGTGTTGTAGCGGCCGCGGTCTTCCTCGGGCAGTTCCTTCAGCTCGAGCCGGTCCTTCAGCTCGGGCACCGGGATCAGGCCGTCCATCAGCCAGCTGCCGTCGTCGCGCTCGATGGCCCACGAATCCTCGTCGGCGGTGGTCCCGAATTCGCCGGTGATGGCCTCGAGCAGGTCACGCTCGGAGATCACGCCCTGCACCGCACCGTATTCGTCGACGACGAACACCAGGTCGGCCTTGGAGGTGCGGAAATGCTCGAGCAGCTCCATCCCCGACAGCGTCTCGGGCACGAATACCGGTGGGTCCAGCAGCGCCGGCAGCTCGGGCCGCTCGCCGCGCGCCAGCGGCTGCAGCAGCCGGTGCGCCCCCAGCACACCGATGACGTCGTCCAGGCCGCCGCGGCACACCGGGTAGCGCGAATGGCCATGCTCGACGATGGTGGCCACCACCTCGTCGAGCGTGCCGGCGGCGTCGATCCAGTCGATCTCGGCGCGCGGGATCATCATCGAGCCGATCTGCCGGTCGTCGAGCCGGAAGACGTTGCGCACCATCTGGTGCTCCTGCTCCTCGATCACGCCGGCGTCCAGGCCTTCTTCCAGTTGCGCCGCGATCTCCTCTTCCGTCACCGACCGCGACGGCCCGCCGCGGATGCCCAGCAGCCGCAGCACGCCGTTGGTGCAGGCCGTCAGCAGCAGCACCAGCGGCCGCGTCGCGGTCGACAGCCAGTTCATCGGCCGCGACACCATGCGCGCCACCGTCTCGGGGTACATCTGGCCCAGGCGCTTGGGCACCAGTTCGCCGAAGATGATGGTCAGCACGGTGATGATGACCACCACCAGGCCGGTGGCGACAATCGAGGCCGGGCCGGGCGCCACCTGCAGCGCATCGCGCAACCAGTGCGACAGCGGCGCGGCAAAGGCCGCTTCCCCGACGATGCCGTTGAGGATGCCGATCGAGGTGATGCCGATCTGCACCGTGGACAGGAACTTGGTCGGGTTTTCGTGCAGGTCCATCGCGGCCTGCGCCCCGGCTTCACCGCCTTCCACCATCACCGTCAGCCGCGCCTTGCGGGCGGCGGTCAGGGCCATCTCCGACATCGCGAAGAGACCGTTGAGCAGGATGAGCAGGATGAGCAGCGAGACGTCCATGCGCGCCGCCGGAACAAGAGCCGGCGGTGGCGGTGAAGGGGCCGTGAGCGTAGCAGAATCGCCGCATGCGCTATCTGGTGGGCGACCTGCAGGGCTGCGGCGACGCCTTCGACCGTCTGCTGGCAGCGATCGGCTTCTCGCCGTCGCGCGATCACCTCGTCGTGCTGGGTGACCTGGTCAACCGCGGGCCGCAGTCGCTGCCCGTGCTGCAGCGCCTGCGCGGTTTCGGCGACGCCGCCACCTGCCTGCTCGGCAACCACGACCTGCACCTGCTGGCGGTGGCCGCGGGCGTGCGGCCGGCGCACCGCAGCGACACGCTGGGCCCCATCCTCGACGCCCCCGACCGCCAGGCCTGGCTGGACTGGGTGCGCACGCGCCGGCTGGCCTGCGTCGACAGCGGCTGGCTGTGCGTGCACGCGGGTGTGGTGCCACCGTGGACGACCGAGCGCACGCTGGAACTGGCGGCCGAGGTCGAGGGCCTGCTCGCCGGACCCGATCTGCCGGGATTCCTGCGCGTGATGTACGGCAACGAACCCCGCCGCTGGAACGATGCCCTGCAAGGCGCGGACCGCTGGCGCTTCGTCATCAATGCGCTGACACGCATGCGCTTCTGCAGCGCCGACGGCGAGCTCGAGTTTGCCACCAAGGACGGCACCGACGCGGCACCGCCCGGCTTCCAGCCCTGGTTCGAGGTGCCCGGCCGCGCCACCGCGGGGCAGCCGATCGCCTTCGGCCACTGGAGCACGCTGGGCCTGATCGACCGCCCCGATCTGCTGGCCATCGACACCGGCTGCGTCTGGGGCGGCGCGCTCACCGCCGTGCGCGTGGACGGCGGCCGGCGCGAGCTGATGCAGGTCCCCTGCGACCAGGCCCGACGGCCCGGCGCCTAGGAGTCTGTCGGGCTTTCACGGCTACCCCGACGGAGTGGCGGTCGAGACAATCGCAGCAACGTTGAGCGAACCACCGAGCCCATGAGCCGCTTCATTGCCGTTGATCGAGACACTGCCTATCTGTTGCCGCCGTCGGTGGACGAGTGGCTTCCCCAGAATCATCTGGCGCGCTTCGTGGTGGAGGTCATCGACCAGTTGGATCTGAGCGAACTGACGCGTCAGTACGCGGGTCGCGGCAGCGATGCCTACCATCCGGCGATGCTGCTGGGCTTGCTGGTCTACGGCTACGCCACCGGGCTGCACTCCAGCCGCAAGATCGAGCGCGCCTGCCACGACTCGGTGGCCATGCGCTTCATCGCTGCCAACACCCAACCCGACCACGACAGCATTGCCACGTTCCGACGGCGCTTTCTGCCGCAGATCGAAGCGCTGTTCGTGCAAGTGCTGATGCTGGCGCGCGAGATGAAGTGCCTGAAGCTGGGCACCATCGCACTGGACGGCACCAAGATTGCGGCCAACGCCAGCAAGCACAGTGCGCTGTCGTGGGAGCACGCCAACAGGATCGAAGCCCAGTTGCGCGAAGAGGTGCAACTGCTGCTGAAGCTGGCCGAGGACAGCGACAGCCGGCCGGTGGGCGACGGCCTGGACGTGCCTGCGGAGATCGCCCGCCGCGAGCAGCGTCTGGCTGCACTGGCGCAAGCCAAGGACAAGATCAGACAGCGGGCTGCCGAGCGCCATGCCGTGGAGAGCCAGGCGCACGAGGCCAAGTGCGCCAAGCGCCAGGCCCAGCGCGATGCGGGCAAGAAGCCGCGCGGCCCCGAGCCCGAGCCGCCATCGAGTGAACCCAGGCCAGGCGACCAAGTCAACCTCACCGACGAAGAGTCGCGCATCATGCCCAGTTCGGGGGGTGGCTTCGGGCAGAGCTACAACGCGCAGGCTGCGGTCGACACCGCGACGATGCTGGTGATCACTGCACACGTCACGCAGGCGCCCAACGACAAGCGCGAAATTGCGCCGGTACTGGATAAGGTTCAGGCCCTGCCGCAGGCCTTGGGCTGCGTCTCGACCTTGCTGGCCGACACGGGCTACTTCAGCCGGGCCAACGTGCAGGCCTGCCTGGGCCACGAAATCGAGCCCATGCTGTCGATGAAGCGCGAATCCCACCACGCACCAGTGCTTGAGCGCTTCGCTGCGGACGCGTCAGCGCCTGAAACCGACGATCCGGTGCTCAAGATGGCGCACCTGCTGGGCACGAAAACAGGTCGGGCACTGTATGGACTGCGCAAGCAGACCGTGGAGCCCGTGTTCGGCATCATCAAGCGGGTCATGGGCTGGCGCCAGATGAGCATGCGCGGGCTGGACCAGGCGCGCGGCGAATGGTCGCTGGTGACGATGGCCTGGAACATCAAGCGGTTGCAGTGCTGCGCGCGGCGTGAGGAACAAGGGCGTCAAATGCCGACCGAACGCTCCGATTTGAGCCCTGGTGATGACGCCAGGATGTCCACCAGACCCCTGAGGCGCCTCGCGCCGGTCGAATCCGTCGCACCAGGCCAGAAAACGAACCCGCTTCGGTCACGGCGCGTCGGACGGGTTCAAGTCCGACGGGCTCCTAGAATCCGCCCCGCACGCCGGAGGCTTGGGGGAGCGGTTTAACCCAGCAGTCTTGAAAACTGCCGGCCCGCAAGGGCCCGTGAGTTCGAATCTCACAGCCTCCGCCACGGCGCCAGGTTTCATGCGGGTTGCCGGGCGTTCTTGACCTGCCACCCATCCGAGCATTCATCCTGAGAACAGCGGCACCCGGTCCGCTCGCCGGTTTTCCGCCCGCTCGACGGCATAGCCACCAGCGGTCCACGATCGTGGCATGTCAGCATCTCGCTTCAGCCCGTGGAGCACGACCCAGAAGCCGGGTTGGTCAACGTCCACATGATCGAGCACGTGCCGGTCCGCAAGACCGACAGGGCCGACAGCGAGTGGCAGGCCGTGCTGGCGCGCTTCGGCCTGGTGCGCCCGAGCGCCATCCCGCCGAAGAGCCCAGAGTCGAAAGCAGACACGACCGAGCGCGAATGCAACCCACGTTGGCGTTCATCAACCCGGTCCGCAAGCCTTCGTCAGCGCTGAACCGGTTCGATCGTCGTCACCCGCGCCACACCCATCGTGCTGTCGACAAAGATCACGTCCTCACCGTTGCGCTGCAACAGGCCGCTGCCGCCGAGCTGCTGAATGCCGAGAAAGCGCCGACCATCGAACAGGCTCGCGCCCTGGCGCCGGACACTGCCGACATCGGCGCGCCCCAAACCGCCGGCTGGCCGCAGAAAGGCGGGCGTACTTCCAAGAACGCGGCGTGCCCGATCGGCGTCATAGCGCACGACATCACCGGTCAGGTCGTGGAAATAGCCGTCGATGACGATCAGGGCATCGCTGTTGTCGGCGCCGAAGACCGATTCCTGCTCCCGGTGATCGTAGCCCGTGGTCGCTTGGTCGAGCCGCCAGGCGGCAGGCCGCAGCGGGGCCACGATGACGCCACGCTCCAGACGCTGGTACTGGCTGCCGTCGCTGCGCACGATGTGCAGGCCCCCGCCGGTCTGGCCGTTACCTGCCTGCACGTAGACGTCTTCGCCGATCGTCGTGATCGCCGGCGGCAACGCGCTGTTGCCCGGGAGGGTGACGATGATGTCGACGCTGCCGCCTGTGCGGGGGACTGACACCACGGCCGTGGGCGCCGCGCTGCCGGCCACCGCCAGCACACGCGTGGGCGTCAGAAAGAGCCGATCATCGCCCGGCGGCAGACCATCGGTCACCGTGCGCACGGTCAGGTCGGGGGCAACGTGGATCAGGCGGCGGCCATTGCCGCTGATGAAGTACAGACCGCTCGCATCTTCGACGACCGTCGGTCCGCCTGCGCGCAGCCCGCCAGTGGCCAGCGTGGCGGGCGCCGCCGATCCCGCCAGCTTCACGGCACGAATCTGTTCGTTCGACGGCGCGAACGAGTTGCCCTGGTAATAGAGCAGGTAGCGACTGTCTCCCCGGCCGTGGACGCCATAGGCTTTTACGCTCGTACCATCGGTGGCCTGGCTGTTATCCACCAGCACACGCCGGGTTGCGAAGGTGGCGTCGGTCAGCAGCACGCGCTGATCCTGCTGGACGATGAAACCCTCGATGGCGCCTCGTGCATCACGCACCGCAGCCTGCGGTCGCCCCTCGACGCGCAGCGGCGCCATCGCAGGCGGCATGTCCAGTCGCACCGCACGGTACGACCTTTCGCTGTAACAGTTCGAGACTCCGTCGGCCGGCGCCGGGAATACCAGCACCGCCCTTTCGGGCGCCGTCCAGTCCTGAAACACCTGCTGATCGCCCTCGCACACAGCCAGCGTACTCAACGACGACACCTGTGACGATGACGGCACCTGGCCCGCCCCCGGCTCCAGGTCCAGGCGGTAGAGCCGGCCGTTGCGGAAGTAGGTCCGCCAGCGCTCTCGCAGCCGCCACACCTCCTGAGTCACGGCATCGACATCGGCGGCAAAGATCTGGGCGTGGTGCATCCACGTCCCTGCCGCCTCGACCTGGCGGTACTGGGCAGGCTGTGCGCCATCGATCGCGATCAGATCGCCGAGCCGATCCGTGCTCTGCAGGTCGTAGTACGGGGTCGACACATCGACGACACTGCCTGCCAGTGGCGCCGATCCTGCCAACCAGGTCGCGGCCCGCGTCGCCGGCCGGATGAACTGGGCCAGCGGCCCCACGAACTGCGGCTGGCTTCCGAACTCACCGCCCATCACATACACGGCCAGCTGCTCGACTCCTTGGCCAGCCGGCATCAGAACGCCCAGGTAGACACCGGTCTCGGGGTAGAAGCGATAGAGGAACGGCGGCAGCGATTGCGTGGGCTTGTGCCCGGGGAAATAGGCCGGGTAACTTGCCTCGCCGAAGTCCAGCAACTGACGTGCCGCGTCCTCGGGGCTCACTCCCTGCGTCGTGAGCGAAAGTGCACGCATGCGCAGCGTCGCCAGCGAGGACTCGGCCCGGGTCTGGTCCGTAGCCTGATGGGTGTGATCGGCCCGTTGTTCGCCACCGCACCCGGCCAGGCCTGCCAGCAGGGCAGCGATGGCCACAACGACGGTCCAAGTCTTCATCTTCTGTACCTCCGTGCACAAGAAGCACTGGTCTGCTGCGCATTCTCCAGTCTAAGGATGACTGACGTCGCTGACCAGGTTCAGGCAGGTTCAGGGACCGCAAGGTTCCGTGCTCGAGACCGTGCATGCCGTGGTCATCGAAGACGCTCTGGTGGCGATCAAGCGGGTTTGCAGCTTCCTGGCGCGGATCACCTGATGCCGCCGGCCAGCGGGAGTTGCAGCGCCAGGTCAGCCACGCCGCCCACGCCCCCTCAGCCGGTGCGCACCGGCATCACATGCACCTGCCGCAGGTCCAGCCGCACGGCCACTGCGGCATCGGCGCGCAGGTCCTGGCGCTGCGCGCCCGACAGCGTCAGCACCAGGCGTGCACCGGGCACCGCGGCGATGGACAGCGTGACCAGCGTGATCTCGCCCAGGTGCCGCGCCTCGCGCACCTCGGCGCCAAAGTCGCCCGGCTCCATCTCCGCGGGTGGCAGCAGCCGGATGCCGTCGCTGGGGATGACCCAGTGGACCGCCTGCCCGGGCGGCAGCCGGCCCTTGTCCTGCACGCGCAGCAGCGGGCCCGATGCATCCGCGCCGGCAGCGGTGGCGGCCTCGGGCGTCCAGCGCAGCCAGCCCTGGCCCGGCGCATCGGCCGGCCCCAGCCAGCAGCCCTGGAAGCGGTTCTGGATGCCCACCAGGTCGGCCACGCGCGCATTGCGCGGCTGCGTGTGGATCTGCGCCGGCGTGCCCTGCTGCAGCACCTGGCCGCCGTCGATCACCACCAGCCGGTCGGCCAGCAGCCGCGCTTCGTCGAGGTCGTGCGTCACCAGCACGATGGGAATGGCCAGATCCTGCCGCAGGTCGGCCAGCAGGCGGTAGAGCGCCTGGCGGCTCATCTGGTCGACCGCCGAGAAGGGTTCGTCCAGCAGCAGCAGCCGCGGTTCACGCGCCAGGGCCCGCGCCACCGCCACGCGCTGCTGCTGGCCGCCCGACAAGGCCGCCGGCCGGCGTGCCTGCTGCTCGGCGCTCAGCCCGACATGGTCCAGCCAGCGGCGGGCGCGCGGCAGCCGCTCGGCGCGCGGGCGGTCCAGCAAGGACAGCGCGACGTTGCCCGCCGCGTCCAGGTGGGGCATCAGCGCATAGTTCTGGAAGACGACGCCGACATGGCGCTGCTGCGGGCGCAGGAAGATGCCGCGGCCGGTGTCGCACCAGCACTCGCCGCCCACCGTGACGCGGCCGCGCTGCGGCCGCATCAGCCCCGCCAGCACGCGCATCAGCGAGGTCTTGCCGGCGCCCGACGGGCCCACCAGCGCCAGCAGCTCGCCAGCCTCGCAGCGCAGCCCGCCGCGCAGCGGCATCGGGTGCGTCTGCTCGACCTCGACCGTCAGCGCCCTGTCCGTCGGCGGCGCCGGGGCACTCATCGCCGCACCGCCAGCCGCGCCGAGGCGAAGAACGACGCCGCCACCGCCGCCAGCGAGAACACCAGCAGCAGCAACGCCATCTGGTGGGCGCCTGCCAGGTCGAAGGACTGCACCCGGTCGTAGATCGAGATGGCGATGGTCCGGGTCTCGCCGGGGATGCTGCCGCCCACCATCAGCACGACGCCGAATTCACCCAGCGTGTGCACGAAGGTCAGCACCATCGCCGACAGCACGCCGGGCCAGGCCAGCGGCAGTTCCACGCGCCAGAAGGTCTGCCAGGCCGACAGCCCGCTGACGGCCGCGGCCTCGGCCAGGTCGGCGGGGATGGCCTCGAAGGCACGCTGCACCGGCTGCACCAGAAAGGGCACGTTGAAGATCACCGAGGCGATCAGCAGGCCGGGAAAGTTGAAGCTGAGCTGCACGCCGAGGTGCTCGCGCACCCAGGCCCCCAGCGGCGACGCACCGCCCAGCGACACCAGCAGGTAATAGCCCAGCACGGTGGGCGGCAGCACCAGCGGCAGCACCACCAGGGCTTCGATCCAGGCCTTGCCGGCAAAGGGCGTGCGCGCCAGCCAGCGCCCCAGCCACAGGCCGGCGGGCAGCAGCACCGCCAGCGTGGCGGCGGCCAGTTGCAGGGAAAGGATCAGCGCCTGCCAGTCCATGTGCCGCCGACCTTCGCCGGTCAGTCCTGGGGCATCTCGAAGCCGTAGCGCTTCAGGACCGCCTGCGCGGCCGGCGTCGACAAGTGGTCGTGGAACGCGCGCGCGGCCGGAGGCGCCCCCTTGACGAGCACCATGCGCTGCTTCAGCGGCTGATGCCAGGATTCGGGGATGAGGGCGAAGGTCCCCTTTCGGGCCACCGCCGGCGCCAGCGCCAGCGACAGCGCGACGATGCCGCCCTGCGTCGACCCCGAGACGGCAAACTGCGCCGTCTGCGAGATGTTCTCGCCGAACACCAGCTTGGGCTGGATGGCCGGCCAGAGGCCGGCGTGCTGCAGCGCCTCCTTCGCGCGCGCGCCGTAGGGGGCGTGGTCGGGGTTGGCGATGGCCAGCTTCTGCAGCCGTCCGTCCTTCAGTGCCGCGGCCAGGTCCTTCAGCTCGCCATCGGCCTTCAAGGGCGAACCCGGCGGCACCATGATGCCGATGCGGCCCCGCGCATAGGCGCGGCCGCGGTCCTCGGTCTTGCCGGCGTCGGCCAGCTGGTAGACAAAGCCCTCGTCGGCCGACATGAACAGGTGAAACGGCGCGCCCTGCAGGATCTGCGTCTTGAACTGGCCCGACGAGCCGAAGACCAGCCGCAGCCGGTGGCCGGTGGTCCTCTCGAAGGCGGCGGCCAGTTCCTCGACTGCAAACTGCAGGTCGGACGCCGCCGCCACCGTGGGCACGGTCTGGGCGCGCGCCGGCAGCGTGGCGAAGGCGGCCAGGGCCAGCGCGGCCAGGTGCCGGCGCCGGCGGGTTGGCGGCCTCACGCGGGCACCGGGTCCCATGGCGCACTTTCGTCGGACGCCGCCGGCTGCGGTGCCGGCGCCGGGGCGGCCGGCTGCCGCTCCTGCAGCCCGCCCAGCGCCTCGATCAGGTCGGGCAGCAGCCGGCGCAGCTCGCCGGTGGCGATCGCCACGTCGGCATCGAAGCCGCCGTCGTCGGGCCCACCCTGCGCGGCGTCGACGCCCGCGGCTTCCAGCACCCCATCCAGCAACTGGATCTTCTTCAGCGTCAGCCCTTCGGTGAGCACGAAGGACACGCGGCCGGCCCAGGTCATCGCCAGCTGCGTGGGCAGCTTGCCCTGCCGGATGTGGTCGCCGACCTCGTCGATGTCCAGCGTGTGGCGCGCATAGCGCACGGTGGCCTTCTCGCTGTCGGGCTGCCTGAGCTCGCACTCGCGGTCGATGGTGAAGCCCGCAGGTGGCTCCTTGTCGGCCAGCCACTGCGCCATCGCGCTGGCCGGCGACAGCGCGGTCTGCAGCAGCGCCAGCTCGAGGCCACCGCCCAGGTGCTCGATCAGCCGCGTGACGATACCGTCGGCGCGCTTGCTGCTGCCGGTGCCCACCCAGACCACACCCGCCTTCGGGTCCACCCACACCCGCGTATCCGACCGCTTGGGGAAGGCGCGCGGCAGCAGGCTGTGCACCACCGCGTCCTTCAGCTCGCGCGCGAGCTTGCCGCGCGGGCGGCGGCCGGTCTCCTGCTCGATCTGGTCGAGCTTTGCCTGCAGCTGCGTCTTCACCACGCCGCCGGGCACGGCCTTGGTCTCGGTGCACAGCTGCAGCACGAGCTGCCCGCCCACGCTCTCGGCCAGCGCGGCGTGCCGGTCGCCACGCGGCGCCACCCAGCCGGCCGATTCGGGCTGCGTGGCCCCGCATTCGACGAAAGGCCCGCCCGCCAGGCGGTTTTCGATCTCGGTCAGCGTCGGCTGGTCCCAGTGTTCGATGCGGTAGATCAGGGCGTTCTTGAACATGTCGGCGTCGGGGCGTGGCAGCGGCCGGCAAGCCGCCGGCACGGGGCCGCGAGTGTAGGCCCCTCAGCGCGGCCGCCCCACCGGGACCAGCGCCAGCGGCCGTTCGCCGCTGGGCAGCACGAGCAGCCGGGCCAGCGCAGCCTCGTCGAAGGCGCCGACGAAGGTCGCCCCCAGGCCCAGCGCCACCGCCTGCAGCAGCAGGTTCTGCGTCGCGGCGCCGGCCTCGAGCACGACAAAGCGCTCGGCGCGCTCGCCGTAGCGGCCGGCACTGCGCGCCACCACGCCCGACACCACCACCAGCGCCGGCGCCTGCTGCAGCCACTGCTGGCCGCCATGGGCCACCGCCGCCAGTGCCGCCCGCGGGTCGCCGGCTGCGACCCGCGCCAGCGCATGGCGGGTCGGCCGATAGCGGTAGACCCCCGGCGCCAGGCCCTGCACGGCGCCGGCCACCAGGTGCAGTTCGAGCGGCCGCAAGGCCCCGGCCGAGGGCGCGGTGCGGCGGCCGTCGGCCGCGGTCTGGCCCTGCGCGGCCCACAGCAGCTGGCCGGCCTGCGCAAGCGTCAGCGGCGCATCGGCAAAGGCCCGCACCGAACGGCGCTGCTGCAGGGCCGCCTCCAGCGGCATGCGGCCGCTGGTCTGCGCGGGCGGCAAGGCGACTGGCGACGCGGCGTCGGCGTCGGCGTCGGCGTCGGCGTCGGCGTCTGCGTCGGCGTCTGCGCCTGCGGCCGGCCACGGCTGCAGCGCCATCAAAAGCGCCACCAGCGGCAACGCCACCATCCGCGCGCGCCGCTCAGCGCGTGCGGAACAGGCCCTGGGCGTCGGCGAGCAAGGCATCGGTGCGCCCGGCATCGGCCGGGTCGAAGCGCTCGGCCGGCGGCACCTGCAGCAGCGCGCGCGCCGCGGCCTCGTCGCCGTCCAGCCAGCGGTCCCAGTCGGCCGGCTCCAGCGGCACCACCGAACGCTTGTCCTGCGCATCGGCGGGAAGCTGGGGGTCGGGCTTGTGCAGGCGGCCCAGCAGCGGATGGCCGTCGCAATTGATGGTGATCATCGTGAAGCTGGGCACGATCTCGCCGCTGGCCGGGTCGGTCCATGCCGACCAGAGTCCGCCCAGCGCCCAGGGCGCGCCGTCGGCGCGGCGCATGCGCCACCAGATGTTGCGGCCGGTCTCCCAGTTCGGCTCCTGGTACCAGGCGCAGGGGATCAGGCAGCGCTGGCCGCGGCGCCAGGCGTCGCGGTAGGTGGGACGCGAGGCGATCGATTCGGCGCGCGCATTGTTGGTGAGGATGGCGCGTGACTCGGGCCGGCGCACCTTGCTGCCCGGCGCGATCATCCCCCACTGCGCCATCAGCGGCTGCAGCCCGGCGCCGGCGCGGCGCAGGATCAGCCCGTGGTTGTACGGGCCCACCGCCACCTCGCGGTAGCCCTCGGGCAGCAGCGTGCGGAAATGGCGCTCGACATGGTCGCGCGGCGCCATGTGGTAGAGGTTGCACATGGGACGCAATGTACCTGGGCGTCACGCGTGCGACGTGCCCGCGGCGGTAGCCCGCCTAGACTGCAGGCGCCCTCTGCGCTGCAGGGGGCGTGCGTTCTCAGGGCGGGGTGGAAGTCCCCACCGGCGGTAGCTGCGGGGCTTGCCCCGCAGGAGCCCGCGAGCGCCTGGCCAGCCCATCCGCCGGCCAGGGTCAGCAGACCTGGTGCGAAGCCAGGGCCGACGGTCACAGTCCGGATGAAAGAGCAACGCACCCGCGCGGGCTGCTGCGGCCGCCGCGCGGTCGCGGCGTGCCGCGGCCGCGCGGCTGCGGGCGGCCCGCTGCGGGCGCGCGCCCTGATTCCTGTGCTTCCAACCTTCGAGGAAACCATGAATCAGACCCCAGCCATCCCTTCCCCCGCCGCCACCGACGGCCCGCCGCCGCGCATCGCGGTGATCTGTTCGTCCTGGCACCGCGAGATCGTGCACCGCGCACGCGATGCGCTGCAGGCCGAGCTGCAACACCAGGGCGTGCCGCCGTCGCAGCTCGTGCACCACGACGTGCCCGGTGCCTTCGAGATCCCGCTGCTGGCACAGCGGCTGGCGCGCCGCGGCTCGGTGGATGCCATCGTCGCCTGTGGCCTGGTGGTCGATGGCGGCATCTACCGCCACGAATTCGTCGCCCAGGCGGTGATCGACGGCCTGATGCGCGTGCAGCTCGACGGCGGGGTGCCGGTGTTCTCGGCCGTGCTCACGCCGCAGGCCTTCCACGAGCATGCCGAGCACCAGGGCTTCTTCGCCGCCCACTTCGAGAAGAAAGGCGTCGAGGTGGCGCAGGCCTGCCTGGGCCAGCTGGCGGCGCTGCGGCGCGCCGCCTGACGCGCGCCGCGGGGCTTGGGTTATGGTGCGCGAACGATGCGCCATCGCCCGTCCGCCGCCCCTTGCGCCATGCGTCGGCGCCGCCTGCCGACGCTGGCCACGGCGCTGCTGCTGAGCGGCTGCATCGTGGTGCCGCGCACGGCCGAGGTCTACGACCCGAAGTGCCGCACCATGGTGCGCCAGATGGTGCTGGAGACGGCCGTCATCGGCACCATCGGCCACTGCAGCAACGACGGCTGCGCGGTGATGCTGGCATCGATGGGCATCGTCTCCGCGGCCAGCGCGGTGGTCTCGGGCAGCGTGGCGATCATCGGCAACATCCTCTACTGGGCCGAGCGCCGCGGCCAATGCCCGCCGCAGCCGTCGGGCACGGCGGCGCCCGCGACGCCCGCGGCCGCGCCGGCTTCGGGCGTGCGCCCGCGGCCGCCGGTGGTGCCCGGGCTGATCCCGTTCCCGCCAGCGCCGAAGGAGACACCATGAAACTGTCCGCCCTGCGCCTGCATGTGCACCGGCTCGAGCGCGCGGCCGATTTCTACGGCACGCGCCTGGGCCTGCCGCTGCGCGTGGACGGCCGTCGCCAGGGCTGGTGCGTCTTCGACCTCGGCGGCGGTGTCGACCTGGTGGTCGAGGCCGTGGCCCCGGACGCCGACGAGGACGAGCAGGCGCTCGTCGGCCGCCCCACCGGGGTGTCGTTCGCGGTGGACGACATCCAGGCCGCGCAGCAGGCGCTGGCCGCGCGCGGCGTGCCTTTTGCGTCGGCGCCCGAGCGCCAGGCCTGGGGCGGCTGGACGACGAGCTTCGAGGATCCCGACGGCAATGCGCTGCAGCTGGTGCAGCACCCCTCGGCCTGACCCGCGGCGACCCCACGATGGACACCCCCGATCCTGCCGGCCTCGTGCTCGACGTGCGCCACGCCACGCTGGCCGACCAGCTGCCGATCCGCCGCATGCTGGAGCTCTACCAGCACGACCTGTCCGACATCTGGGACCAGGACCTCGACGTGCACGGCGAATATGGCTATGCGCTGGAGCGCTACTGGCACGAGCCGGTGCACCAGGCCTTCGTCTTCCGCTGCAACGGCCACCCTGCGGGCTTCGCGCTCGTCGACGACGACGTCTGCCTGCGCGACAACCAGCTCTGGATGGCGCAGTTCTTCGTGCTGAAGAAATACCGCCGCCGGCGCGTGGGCCAGCGCGCGGCGATGCAGGTCTTCGACGCCATCCGCGGGCGCTGGGAGGTGGGCCAGATGGCCGGCAACCACCGCGCCCATGCCTTCTGGCGGCACGTGATCGACGCCTACACGCAGGGCCGCTTCACCGAGCAAGAGCTGCACGACAAGCGCTGGGACGGCTGGCTGCAGTGCTTCGACAACCGGCTGCCGCCGGCTCGCTGAACGAAGGCGTCAGGGCGCTGCGCTACGATCGCGCGCCCTGTCTGCCACCCCTGCCCCACCCACCATGCAAGTCGTCTGCCTCGACCTCGAAGGCGTGCTCGTGCCCGAGATCTGGATCGCCTTTGCCGAACGCACCGGCATCCCCGAATTCCGGCGCACGACGCGCGACGAGCCCGACTACGACAAGCTGATGCGCTGGCGGCTGGCACTGCTGCGCCAGCATGGGCTGAAGCTGGCCGACATCCAGGCCGTGATCGCCGGCATGGCGCCGCTGCCGGGCGCGAAGGATTTCCTCGATGCGCTGCGCGCGCGCTACCAGCTCATCATCCTGTCGGACACCTTCTACGAATTTGCCGACCCGCTGATGCAGCAGCTCGGCCGGCCGACGCTGTTCTGCCACCGCCTGATCGCCGATGACCAGGGCTTCGTTGCCGAATACCGGCTGCGCCAGCCCGACCAGAAGCGGCATGCGGTCAACGCGCTGAAGTCGCTCAATTTCAAGGTCATCGCGGCCGGTGATTCGTACAACGACACCGCGATGCTGGGCGCGGCCGATGCCGGCTTCCTGATGCACGCGCCGCCGCACATCGCGGCGGAATTTCCGCAGTTTGCACCGCACCACGGCTACCCCGAACTGCTGGCGTCGATCGACGCCGCGGCGGCGCGCCTGGCCGCCTGATCAGCCCGCGGGCGGCCGCGCCGGCGGCATGTGCCAGCGCGACGGCGGCACGATCACCAGCTGCTCCGGCTGCGCGTAGAAATGCGGCGACATGATCTGCACGCCGTGGCGGTTGAATTCGTCCTGGATCGCCGCGTGCAGCGCCGACAGGATGGGCACGCGCTCCAGCGGCCGGTCGATGTGCGCGAACAGCTCGTATTCGACGTAGAAATCCGACAGCGCCCGCTGGTAGACGAAGGGCTGCGGTTCGCGCCGCAGGCCGGGCGTGGCCAGCGCGGCGGCCACCAGCATCGCGTGCACCTGGCGCCAGGGCGTGTCGTAGCCGATGGTGACCGTGGTCGACACCAGCGTGCCGTGCTGGCCGCCGAGCTTGCTGTAGTTGTGGATCGGGCTGCTGGTGATGACCGCATTGGGCACGGTGATCTCCTCGTTGCGCATGGTGATGATCTTCACCGCCAGCGCACCCACGTCGCTGACCATGCCTTCGATGCCGTTGACGGCGACGAAGTCGCCCTTCTTCAGCGACCGTGAATAGACCACCACCAGCCCGCTCATCAACTGCGTGACCACCCCGGTCGAGCCCAGCGTGACCATCAGGCCGAACAGCACCGACAGGCCCCTGAAGGCGTCGCTGTCCGACCCCGGCAGGAACGGGTAGGCCACGGCCAGTGCCAGCAGCCACACCAGCACGTTGAGCAGCCGGCGCGTGGCGCCGGCGGTATCGGCGTGCACGAAGGGCACGCGCAGCCGCCCGCTCTGCACATGCTGCATGAAGAGCGACAGCACGTCCTGCACGGCGCGCGCCAGCAGTGCGATCAGCAGCACCGTCAGCAGCCCCGGGATGGCCGCCAGGGTACCGCCGGCCATCCAGCCGCCCAGCTGCTGCACGCCCTTGAGCAGCCGGTCACCCCAGGGCTCGGTATACGGAAAGGCCTCGAGCAGCAGCACGCCGCCGGCCAGCGACAGGCCCGCGGCCGCCAGCCAGGTGGCGGCGGCGCCGAGCCGGCGCGCGAACAGGCGCACATAGGTGCCGGTGTGCGGGCCCGATGGATCGGACCCGCCGGGCGCCTCGGGCTCGAGCCGCGCATGCAGGCGCAGCGCCGCCCACCACACCAGCGCGACGGCCAGCAGCAGGCCCAGCGCCACCGCACCGCCGCGCAGCCAGGCCGCCGGCTGCGCCTGCGCCTGCCGCGCATCGACGGCGCGCTGCACCCGGCGCAGGGCGCGTTCTGCGGCCTGCGGCAGCGACAGGCGCTCCTCGGGGTCGAGGTCGGTCTCCAGCAAGGTGAACAGCGGCTGCCCGCCGACCACGATCGTGAGGCCGTCCGGACTGCCCGCCGCCAGCGGCTGCAAGGCCAGGGGCTGCGCCAGATCCCCGGCGGTGAGGTCGGCAAAGCGCTGCTGCGCGCGGGCCACGCGTTCGGCCGGCGTCAGCCCGCCCAGCACCGCGCGCAACTCGGCGACCTCGCGGTTGAACAGCCGCAGCGGCTCCACGGTCACCGCCGCCGCGGCAGCCAGTGCGCAGCCCGCCAGGCCGGCAATCAACAGCCAGATGCGAAACAATCGCGCCATCTCACGCCCTCCCCCGACGCCCTGCCGCTGCGCGCGCCGTCTGCGCCGTCCGCGCGTGCGGCGCCGATGCTATAGCCCCCATGCCCCGAGCCGAGATCGAACTGCTGGCCCCCGCGCGCGACGCCGACATCGGCATCGAGGCCATCCACCACGGCGCCGATGCCGTCTACATCGGCGGGCCGAGCTTCGGCGCGCGCGAGAAGGCGGGCAATTCGGTGGCCGACATCGCACGCCTGGTGAAGCATGCGCACCGTTACCACGCGCACGTCTTCGTCACCCACAACACCATCCTGCGCGACGACGAACTCGAAGACGCCCGCCGCCTGGCCTGGCATCTGTACGACGCGGGCGTCGACGCGCTCATCGTGCAGGACATGGGCCTGCTGGAGCTGGACCTGCCGCCGATCCAGCTGCACGCCAGCACGCAGACCGACATCCGCACGCCCGCCAAGGCGCGCTTCCTGCAAGACGTGGGCTTCTCGCAGATGGTGCTGGCACGGGAGCTCACGCTGCAACAGATCCGCGCCATCGCCGACCAGGTGCAGCACGCAACGCTGGAATTCTTCATCCACGGCGCGCTGTGCGTGGCCTACAGCGGCAACTGCCACATCAGCCACGCGCACACCGGGCGCAGCGCCAACCGCGGCAGCTGCAGCCAGGAATGCCGGCTGCCCTATACGGTGGAGGACGCGCAGGGCCGCATCGTCGCGCACGACAAGCATGTGCTGAGCCTGAAGGACAACGACCAGAGCGCCAACCTGGCCGCGCTGGTCGACGCCGGCATCCGCAGCTTCAAGATCGAGGGCCGCTACAAGGACATGGCGACGGTGAAGAACGTCACCGCGCATTACCGCCAGCTGTTCGACGCGCTGCTCGAGGGCCGGCCGGGGCTGAAGCCTTCGTCCAGCGGGCGCACGCGGCACTTCTTCGTGCCCGATCCCGAGCAGGGCTTCAACCGCGGCGGCACCGACTACTTCGTCAACGGCCGCCGCGACGACATCGGCGCCTTCGACACGCCCAAGCATGCCGGCCTGCCCGTGGGCCACGTGACGCGCGTGGGCGCCGACCACTTCGACATCCAGTGCGACGCTGCCGACACGGTGATGCACAACGGCGATGCCGTCACCTGGTGGGACCGCCAGGGCGAGCTGCAGGGCGTGCCGATCAACGTGGCGCAGCCACTGGGTGGCGCGGGCTGGCGGCTCCATCCCAATGCGCCCATCCTGGACCTGAAGGACCTGCGCCGCGACGCCGGCATCAGCCGCAACCGCGACCGCGGCTGGGAGCGGGCGCTGGAGAAGAAATCGGCCGAGCGGCTGATCGGCGTGGCCGTGCGCTTCGAGCAGACGCCCGACGGCTTCGCCCTCACGCTGACCGACGCCGACGGCCACGTCGGCCGCGCCGCCATCCGCCACGCGCACGAGCCGGCGCAGATCGCGGCGCGCGCCGAGGCCGCGCTGCGCGACGGCGTGGCCAGGCTCGGCGGCACGCTGTTCGAGGCGCGCGCGGTCGAGATCGCCACCCGGCAGCCCTGGTTCCTGCCGGCCAGCGTGCTGAACGGCCTGCGCCGCGACGCGGTGGCGGCGCTGGAGGCGGCGCGCGAGCGCGCCTTCGAGCGGCTGCCGCGCCATGCGCCGGTGGCGCCGCCCGTGCCCTACCCCGAGGACACGCTGAGCTACCTGGCCAACGTCTACAACCGCAAGGCCGCCGACTTCTATGCCCGGCACGGCGTGAAGGTGATCGCCGCCGCCTACGAAAGCCACGAAGAACTGGGCGAGGTGAGCCTGATGATCACCAGGCACTGCGTGCGCTACAGCTTGAGCCTGTGCCCCAAGCAGGCCAAGGGCGTGATCGGCGTGCAGGGCACGGTGCGCGCCGAGCCGCTGACGCTGGTCAACGGCCACGAGCGGCTGACGCTGCGCTTCGACTGCAAGCCCTGCGAGATGCACGTGGTCGGCAAGATCCGCAAGGGCGTGCTGAAGCAGGCGGCCGCGGTGCCGATGGCCTTCTACCGCACCAGGCCCACGGCGCGGGCCTGAGCCAGGCGGCGCGCATGCAGCCGCTGCCGCTGTTCGACGACGACGAGGCGGACGCCGATGCCGTGCGGCCGGCGCCGCCGCATGCCGAATGGCTGGCGCTGGCTGCCGCGCTGCAAGCGCGCTGGGGCGGTCGCTGCCACCTGGGCACCTCGTCCTGGCACTTTACCGGCTGGGCCGGGCTGGTCTGGGACCGGCCCCGCGCCGAAGCGCTGCTGTCGCGCCAGGGCCTGGCCGCCTATGCCCGGCATCCGCTGCTGCGCACCGTCAGCCTGGACCGCGCCTTCTACCGCGTGCTGGCCGCCGCCGAGTATGCGCAACTGGCGCGCCAGGTGCCGGCAGACTTCCGCTTCGTCGTCAAGGCGCCGGCGGTGCTGACCGATGCCGTGGCGCGCGAGTCCGGCAGCGGCCGGCCGCAGGCCGACAACCCGCACTTTCTCGACCCCGCGCTGGCGCTGGACGGCTGCGTGCAGCCGGCGCTGGACGGGCTGGGTGACCGGCTGGGCGTGATCGTCTTCCAGCTCTCGCCGCTGCCCGCGCGCTGGCTGGGCCGCAGCGAGCCGCTGCTGCCGGCACTCGAACGGCTGTGGCAGGCCGTGATGCCCGCACTGCAGGGCCGCGCCCTGGCGGCGCTGGAGGTGCGCGATGCCGCGCTGCTGGCGCCGTCGCTGGCGGCGCAGCTGAAGGCGAACGGCGTGCGCGCCGTGCTGGGCCTGCACAGCCGGCTGCCACCCATCGACGCCCAGTTGCCGATGCAGCGCGCCACCTGGCCGGGTGACCTGGTGTGCCGCTGGAACCTGCAGCGCGGTCAGCGCTATGCGCAGGCACGCGATGCCTGGGCGCCGTTCGACCGCCTGGTGGCGCCCGACCCCGGCACGCGCCATGAACTGGCGCGCGTGGCGCGCGCCACGCTCGACGCCGGCCACCGCGTCTTCGTCACCATCAACAACAAGGCCGAGGGCTCGGCGCCGCGGTCGGTGATCGAGCTGGCACGGGCGCTGCTGGCCTGATCAGCGTGGCGTGATGCCGCGCTGCCCAGTCGATCAGCGTGGCGTGATGCCGCGCTCGCGCAGCACCTGCTGCGCCAGGTCGGGACGGTCGGTGATCAGGCCGTCGACGCCGAGGTCGAGCATGCGGCGCATCAGCGCGGGGTCGTTCACCGTCCACACCAGCACCTGCAGGCCGAGGTCCTTGGCGGCCTTGAGCTTGCCCGCATCGAGGTCGCCGTGGAAGACCGACCAGATGCGCCCGCCGGCGGCCTTGATCATCGCCGGCACCGAACCGTGGTCGTGGAAGGCGATGCCCGCCGTCCACGGCGAGGCCTTGCGCACGTCGGCCTGGATGTTGTCGAGCCAGCGCTGTTGCGCACTGAGGTAGACGGTGGGCACCGCGGGCGCCAGCCGCTGCACCGCCTGCAGCGAGCGCCAGTCGAACGACAGGATCTGCACCCGGTCCAGCATGCCGGCGCGGCGGATCTCGTCGAGCAGCAGCGTCGCGAATTCCTCCGGCCCCCGCGTGGCGTCGGGCCGGCTGGGGTTGATCTTGGTCTCGATCGCGAAGCGCACGCGGTCGTGCCCGCCCTTCTTCACCAGCTCGAACAGGTCGGCCAGGCGCGGGATGCGCGTGCCGTCGGCCGGCACCTGGTCGGGATAGGGCCTGGCATAGTCGGACCCCGGCTTCAGCCGGCCGACGTCGTAGCGCTGCAGCTCGGCCCAGGTCATGGTGGCGATCGGCGCCGGGCGCTGGTCCAGCCAGCGGCCCTGGTCGTCGCGCGTGATCGCGGGGTTGAGCTCCAGGTCGTGGTGGATGACGAGCACGCCGTCGCGCGTGATCGCGATGTCGAGTTCCAGCGTCGTCACGCCATGCTGCAGCGCCACCTCGAAGGCGCGCAGCGTATTCTCCGGGGCCAGCCCGCGCGCGCCACGGTGGCCCTGCAGGTCCAGCGCCTGGGCCTGTACGGCCATGACGAGCAAGCAGCAGGCCGCGAGACGACCGATCCAGCAGCGAAGCAAGGGCATGGCAGGCTCCGGAAGAAAAAACGCCCCGCGGATGCGGGGCGTCGAAGGCTTGGCGGAGTCGGAGGGATTCGAACCCTCGATGCAGGTTTTGCCCACATACTCCCTTAGCAGGGGAGCACCTTCGGCCACTCGGTCACGACTCCAGCGCGAAGGTGCGCATTCTAGCCAGGAAACGGCCGCACGATCACTCGGCGGCCACGGCCCCTTCGTCGAGGTCGAAAGCCTTGTGCAGCGCGCGCACGGCCAGTTCCATGTACTTCTCGTCGATCACCACGCTGGTCTTGATCTCGCTGGTGGTGATCATCTGGATGTTGATGCCCTCTTCGCTGAGCGTGCGGAACATCTTGCTGGCCACGCCGACATGGCTGCGCATGCCGATGCCGACGATCGACACCTTGCAGATCTTGGGGTCGCCCATCACCTGCGCCGCGCCGGTGGCGGGCAGCACGGTGTTCTTCAGCAGGTCCAGCGTGCGCGCATAGTCGCCGCGGTTGACGGTGAACGAGAAGTCGGTCCTGCCGTCGTGCGAGACGTTCTGGATGATGACGTCGACGTCGATGTTGGCGTCGGCCACGGGCCCCAGGATCTGGTACGCGATGCCGGGCTTGTCGGGCACGCCCATCACGGTGATCTTGGCTTCGTCGCGGTTGAACGCGATGCCCGACACGACGGCTTGTTCCATCTTCTCGTCTTCCTCGAAGGTGATCAGCGTGCCCGAGCGGCACTCTTCTTCAACCGGAATGTCCCAGGGCGTGAAACTCGACAGCACGCGCAGCGGCACGCGGTACTTGCCGGCAAATTCGACCGAGCGGATCTGCAGCACCTTGGAGCCCAGGCTGGCCATTTCGAGCATCTCCTCGAAGCTGATGCTCGCCAGGCGGCGCGCCTCGGGCACGATGCGCGGGTCGGTGGTGTAGACGCCGTCGACGTCGGTATAGATCAGGCACTCGTCGGCCTTCATCGCCGCGGCCACGGCCACCGCCGAGGTGTCGCTGCCGCCGCGGCCCAGCGTGGTGACGTGGCCCTGGTCGTCGATGCCCTGGAAGCCGGTGATGATGACCACCTTGCCGGCAGCCAGGTCGGCACGCACGCGGGTGTCGTCGATGGAGCGGATGCGCGCCTTGGTGTAGGACGAATCGGTGGCGATGGGCACCTGCCAGCCGGCGTAGCTGATCGCCGGCACACCCTGCGCCTGCAGCGCCAGCGCCAGCAGGCCGACCGAGACCTGTTCGCCGGTGGCGGCGATGGCGTCGAGTTCGCGCTGGCTGTCGGCGCTGGCCGACGGCGGGGCCAGTTCCTTGGCCAGTCCGAGCAGGCGGTTGGTCTCCCCGCTCATCGCCGACGGCACCACCACCAACTGGTGGCCGGCGCGCACCCATTTGGCCACGCGCTGGGCCACGCTGCGGATGCGCTCCGTCGAACCCATCGACGTGCCACCGTATTTGTGAACGATCAAAGCCATGAATGCCTGCCGAAGCGGGATGCCGAAGAAGGGGCGGAAGGTCGGAACGCAGGCAGGGCCTGCCGCGCGAAACCGTCAATTGTAGGCGGCGCTCCGGCGTCGTCCCTGACCCGCGCCTGACACCGCGCCCGTGCTCAGGGCTGCCAGTGCAGCCGCACGCGGGGCGATCCCGGCCTTGCCAGCGCGCGCGCGTCGGTGCCCAGACCCGGCACGAAGACCAGCCGGCCCTGCGCCTCGACGATCGGCACGTCACGCTGCCAGGCGGGCACGTCCAGGTCCTGAAACTGCTTCTTCAGGCTGCGCGGCGGGCCGGCCGCGTGGCGCTGGAACCGTTCGCCGCCCTGGCGCAGCCGCAACTGCGCACCTTGCAGGTCGACCACCGGCACGCCGCCGGTGGCAACGGCCTCCACCCGGATGGCACCGGGCCAGGGCGACAGCGCATGCACGCCCGGCCGGACGAGGTCGATCGCTCGCGCCTCGGCCTGCACCGGCTCGCGCGGCGGCACCGCGCACAGGTGGTCACCATGCCGCCACAGGCCTGCGCCCGGTGCGGGCCAGTGAGCGGCCCGCGCCGACGGCAGTTCGAGCAGCAGGCGTTGCACCAGCGTTTCGGGCACGGCACCGGGCAGGCTCAGTCGGAGCCAGTGGCGCAACAGCGCCGCCCGGCGTGCCGCGCTCAGGGCCAGCCAGACCGGCACGTTCAAGCCCTGCGCATCGCCGGCACGAGCGGCATCGGCGGCGGCCACTTCGTCGACCAGCGCACGCACCTCCTGCGCGCGCCGGGCCACTGCCGACAGCGCGGTCTCGGCATCGGGAAACAGCGCCTGCAGTTGCGGCCACAGGCGCTGGCGCAGCCGGCTGCGGGCAAAGCGGTCGTCTGCATTGGCGGGGTCTTGCACGAAGCTCAGCCGCCAGCGGCGGGCATAGGCCTCGATGGCGACGCGCGGTTGGTCCAGCCAGGGCCGCAGCCAGGTCAGGCCGCCGCGTTGAAACTGGCGCGGCATGGCCGCCAGCCCGGCCGGCCCGGCACCGCGCAGGGCCTGCAGCAGCACGGTCTCGGCCTGGTCGCGCCGGTGCTGCGCCAGCAGCACCAGGCCACACCCGGCCTGCTGCGCCAGTGCGGCCAGGGCGTCATAGCGCACGCTGCGCGCCCAGGCCTCGACGCTGTCGCCAGGCGCGGGCCGCTCGGTGATGCGGTGGCCATGGAACTGCACCGGGCGGCCCGCGCGCGCCCAGCGGCGGCACTGCGCGGCAACCTGATCCATCCAGGCATCGGCATCGGCATGCAGGCCATGGTGGACATGCAGTGCGTGCACCTGCGCGCCCGCCGCGGCACACAGCCGGGCGGTGCAATGCAGCAAGGCGATGGAATCGATGCCGCCGCTGACGGCCACCGCGAGGCGCGGCACCGTCGCACCGGCCGGCACGGTCAGCGGTCCTTGGTGTCGTTGAAGCGGCCGTACGACTGCAGCCGCTCGTAGCGCCGCTGCAGCAACTCCTTCGGCTTGAGATCGACCACCTGGCGCAGCGCGTCGTTGAGGCCGCGCTTGAGCTGGGCGGCCATCCACTTCGGGTCGCGGTGCGCGCCGCCGACCGGTTCGTTGACGATCTTGTCGATCACGCCCAGCGCCTTCAGCCGGTGCGCGGTGATGCCCAGCGCCTCGGCGGCGTCGGACGCGCGCTCGGCGGTCTTCCACAGAATGGACGCGCAGCCTTCGGGCGAGATCACCGAATAGACGCTGAACTGCAGCATCAGCAACTGGTCACCGACGCTGATCGCCAGCGCGCCGCCCGAGCCGCCCTCGCCGATGATGGTGCAGACGATGGGCACCTGCAGCTGCGCCATCTCGAAGATGTTGCGGCCGATGGCCTCGGACTGGCCGCGCTCCTCGGCGCCGATGCCCGGGTAGGCACCCGGCGTGTCGACGAAGGTGAAGACCGGCAGACCGAATTTCTCGGCCAGCCGCATCAGGCGCAGCGCCTTGCGGTAGCCCTCGGGGCGCGACATGCCGAAGTTGCGCGCGGTGCGCTCCTTGGTGTCACGGCCCTTCTGGTGGCCCAGCACCATGCAGGCCTGGCCGTTGAAGCGCGCCAGGCCGCCGACGATCGACAGGTCGTCGGCATAGTGGCGGTCGCCGTGCAGCTCCTGGAAGTCGGTGAAGATCTCGCCCACATAGTCCAGCGTATAAGGCCGCTGCGGGTGGCGCGCGATCTGCGTCACCTGCCAGGGCGTCAGGCTCGAATAGATGTCCTTGGTGAGCTGCTGGCTCTTCTGGCCCAGGCGGTCGATCTCGTCGGAGATGTCCACCGCCGACTCGTTCTGCACATAGCGCAGTTCGTCGATCTTGGACTCGAGTTCGGCAATGGGCTGCTCGAAGTCGAGGAAGTGGCGCTTTGACATCAATACTCCACCGGCAGCGGATCGAGGCTGCGCCAAATATACCAAGTGGCCACCGAACGAAAGGGCGCCCAGGCCTCGGCCACCTCGCGCGCCTCGGCGCGCGACACCGGCTCGCCGCTGAAATAGTTGACGCTGATGCCACGCAGCAGCCCCAGGTCGTCCAGCGGCAGCACATTGGGGCGCATGAGGTGGAAGATGAGGAACATCTCGGCCGTCCAGCGGCCGATGCCGCGGATCGCCACCAGCTCGGCAATGATGGCCTCGTCGTCCATCTGCTGCCACTGATCGACATGCACGCTGCCGTTGCCGAAGTGGCGCGACAGGTCGTGCAGGTATTCGGCCTTGCGCGCCGACAGCCCGGCCTCGCGCAGCTGTGCCGGCGCCAGCGCCAGCACGCGCTCGGGCCGCAGCGGCACGCTGCGCGGCGCCACCAGCTCCACGAAGCGCTCCCACACCGACTGCGCCGCCTTGACCGAGATCTGCTGGCCGACGATGGACCGTGCCAGCGTCGTGAAGGCATCGCCGCGGCTTTGCAGCCGGGCATCGCCGAATTTCGGCATCAGCCGCTTCAGCACGCGGTCGCGCCGCGCCAGGTGCCTGCAGGCCTCGTCCCAGTAGTCGGGCGCGACCACCGGGGGCACGGCCGAAGCCGAGGGCTCGCGGGAAGGCATGGCGTGTGCGGCGGGGGCGGCTTCAGGCGCGCACCCAGGTCGTGCCCTGGGCCGAGTCCTTGAGCTCGACGCCCTGCGCCGCCAGCTCGGCACGGATGCGATCGGCCGCGGCAAAGTCGCGCGCCGCCTTGGCCGCGGCGCGGGCGTCGATGCGCTCACGGATCGCGGCCTCGTCGAGCCCGCTGCCCGCCTGCAGGAAGTCGCGCGGTCGCTGCTGCAGCAGGCCCAGCGCGCGCCCCAGCGCCCGCAGCAGCAGGGCTGCGTCATGGTCATGGCCGCGGTTGACCTCGGCCGCGAGCTCGAACAACACGGCCACCGCGGCCGGTGTGTTGAAGTCGTCGTCCATCGCCGTGCGGAAGGCCGCCGCGCGCGGCTGTGTCCAGTCGATGACCGCATCCACGGGCGCCTCGCCGGTGCTGGCGATGCCGTGCAGGGCCGTATCCAGTGCCGTGTAGAGCCGCCGCAAGGCCTGGCGCGCATCCTCGAGGCTGGCGTCGCTGAAATTGAGCGGGCTGCGGTAATGCGTGCGCAGCATGAAGAAGCGCAGCGTCTCGCCGTCGAAGGACTTCAGCACGTCGGCGATGGTGAAGAAGTTGCCCAGGCTCTTGGACATCTTCTCGTTGTCGACGTTGACGAAGCCGTTGTGCATCCACAGGTTGACGAACGGCCCGCCGTTGGCACCGACGCTCTGCGCGATCTCGTTCTCGTGGTGCGGAAACTGCAGGTCCATGCCGCCGCCGTGGATGTCGAAGTGCTCGCCCAGCAGCGCGCACGACATCGCCGAGCATTCGATGTGCCAGCCCGGGCGGCCGGCCCCGAAGGGGGCGTCCCACTTCGCATCGGCGGGCTCGTCGGGCTTGGCCGCCTTCCACAGCACGAAGTCGAGCGGATCGTGCTTGTCGCTGTCGGTGGCCACGCGCTCGCCGGCGCGCAGCTCGTCGAGCGACTTGCCCGACAGGCGGCCATAGCCCGGAAACTTGCGCACCGCAAAATTGACGTCACCATCGGCCGCGCGGTAGGCCAGCCCCTTGGCCTCGAGGCGGCCGATCATGTCGAGCATGGGCTGCACGTAGTCGGTGGCGCGCGGCTCGTGCGTCGGCGGCAGCACGCCGATGGCGCCGATGTCGCGGTGCATGGCCGCGATCATCTCGTCGGTCAGCGCGCGGATGCTCATGCCGCGCTCGAGTGCGCGCCGGATGATCTTGTCGTCGATGTCGGTGATGTTGCGCACGTAGGTGACGCGCCAGCCGCTCTCGCGCAGCCAGCGGTAGGCCACGTCGAAGGCCGTCATCATGCGCGCGTGCCCCATGTGGCACAGGTCGTAGACGGTGATGCCGCACACGTACATCCGCACGTGGCCCGGTTCGATCGGCTCGAATTTTTCGAGGCGGCGCGTCAGCGTGTTGTGGATGCGAAGGCTCATGCGGCGGGGCGCGGTCCTGATGCGATCCGGGGCGAGTCTGCCCGGGAGAAATCGCCTGGCCCGATAGAATCAACCAGTATAGCGAGCGGCCCTGTACGGAGATCCCGACGCCGCGCACCTCGACGGAGAAAGAGCTTGATCCCTGCAAAGCATCGTTGGCTCGTGGCCGGGCTGCTGGCCATCGGCATGACCGCCATGTCCCCCGCGTGGGCGCAGAAGGTCCGACTGGCCACCACCCTGGGCGACATCGTGGTCGAACTCGACGCCGCCAAGGCGCCGAAATCGGTCGACAACTTCCTGCAGTACGTCAAGGCCGGTCACTACGAAGGCACCATCTTCCACCGCGTGATCGGCAGCTTCATGATCCAGGGCGGCGGCTTCACGGCCGACGGCACGCAAAAGCCCGTGCGGCCGCCGATCCCGCTCGAAGCGGGCAACGGCCTGAGCAACCTGCGCGGCACGCTGGCGATGGCGCGCACCGCGGTGCCCGACTCGGCCACCGCGCAGTTTTTCATCAACGTCGTCGACAACCCCCGGCTCGACACCGCCGGCGGCGGGTATGCCGTCTTCGGCAAGGTCGTCGCCGGCATGGACATCGTCGACCAGATCAAGGGCGTGGCCACCGCCAGCCGGGGCGGCCCCTTCCAGGACCGGCCGGTCACCGACGTCGTCATCACCAAGGCCACCGTGGAGAACTGAACATGACCAAGACCGTGAAGATGGAAACCAGCGCCGGCGCCTTCGAGATCGAGCTCGACGATGCCAAGGCGCCCGAGACGGTGAAGAACTTTCTGGCCTACGTGGCCAAGGGCCACTACGACGGCACCGTGTTCCACCGCGTCATCAAGGGCTTCATGATCCAGGGCGGTGGCTTCGAGCCCGGCATGAAGCAGAAGCCCACCGACGCGCCGATCCGCAACGAGGCCAACAACGGGCTGAAGAACAAGCGCTACACGCTGGCGATGGCGCGCACCTCGGACCCGCACAGTGCCAGCGCGCAGTTCTTCATCAATGCCGTCGACAACGACTTTCTCGACTTCCGCGCCGAGAATGCGCAAGGCTGGGGTTATGCGGTCTTCGGCCGCGTGAGCGCGGGCACCGATGTCGTCGATGCCATCGAGACGGTGCGCACCGGGCGCAAGGGCTTCCACGACGACGTGCCGCTGGACGACGTGCTGATCCAGCGCGCCTACGAGGTGGCGTGAACGCGGGCACGGCAAGCGCCCTGCCCGTCTGGACGCCACCCGCCGGGTGGCGGTCGATCGACTTCATCTCCGACCTGCACCTGGCAGCGGACCATCCGCGCACGGTGCAAGCCTGGGCGCGCTACCTGGCCCGCACGCAGGCCGACGCCGTGGTCATGCTCGGCGACGTCTTCGAAGCCTGGGTCGGCGACGACAGCCGCGAGCAGCCCTTCGAGCGCAGCCTGGTCGACGCGATCAAGGCGGCGACCTCGCGCCGCACCGTGGCCTTCATGGCCGGCAACCGCGATTTTCTGGTCGGCCCCGCGCTGATCGGGGCCGCCGGCATGCTGCACCTGTCAGACCCCACCTGCCTCGAAGCCTGCGGCCGCCGCTGGGTGCTGGCGCATGGCGATGCGCAGTGCCTGCAGGACCGGCGCTACCAGGCCTTCCGCACGGAGGTGCGCGATCCCGCCTGGCAGCAGGCCTTTCTGACGCGGCCGCTGGCCGAGCGCATCGAGATCGCCCGCGCGATGCGCCGCGAGAGCATGCGCCAGCAGCAAGGCGTCACCGAGTCGATCGGTGACCTCGACGCCCCGGCCTGCCGCGCGCTGCTGCACCGCGCCGGTGCGAGCGTGCTGCTGCACGGCCACACCCACCGCCCGGCGGTGCACGACCTCGGCCAGGGCCTGAGCCGGCAGGTGCTGAGCGACTGGGACCTGGACGATGCGGCTGCCCCGCGCGCCGAGGTGCTGCGCCTGTCGCCCGCCGGCAGCCTGCGGCGGATGGCGCCCGACGCCGCCTGCGCCGCGTGATGCTCGCTGCCCTGTCGCGCTGGTGGACGGCGCGCCGCGAGGCCGCGGCGCTGCGCCGCCGCCCGATCGCCGATGACCTGTGGAAGCGCACGCTGGTGCGCTACCCCTTCCTGCGCACGACGGCCGACCCCGGCGCCGCCGAACTGCGGCGTTTGACCAGCCTCTTTCTCGACCGCAAGGAGTTCACCGCGGTGCCGCCGCTGCGCTTGACCAACGATGTCGTGGTGGCCGTCGCCGCCCAGGCCTGCCTGCCGGTGCTGAGGCTGGGGCTGCACCGCTACGACGGCTTCGTCGGCATCGTGCTGCAGCCCGACCAGGTGGTGGCGCGCCGGCAGCAGGTCGACGACGACGGCATCGTGCACGAATACGACGAGGTGCTGTCGGGCGAGGCGGTGCAGGGCGGGCCGGTGATGCTGTCGTGGCGCGATGTGCGCACCAGCGGCCGCAGCGCCGCCGACGGCTACAACGTCGTCATCCACGAATTTGCGCATGTGCTGGACATGGCCGACGGCGAGGCCGACGGCGTGCCGCTGCTGCCGCCGGAGCTGCCGCGCCACGAATGGCTGGCCACGCTGATGCGCGACTACGAGGCCTTCGTTGCCCGCGTCGATGCCCACGAAGAGACAGCGCTCGACCCGTACGGGGCCGAAGCGCCGGAGGAATTCTTTGCCGTCGCCAGCGAGGCCTTGTTCGTCGACCCCGAAAGACTGCGGGCCGAGCACCCCGCCTTGCACGCGATGCTGGCCCGCTTCTACCGGGTCGACCCGGCGCGCTGAGCGGCGCTTCAGGCCGGCGTCGTCTCGGCCCTGGGCTTGTCGCTCTTCTTCGGCGGCTGGATGTCCAGAAGCACCTCGCCCTTGTCGTCGATGTCCACCGCCAGCCGGCCGCCGTCGACCAGGCGGCCGAACAGCAGCTCGTCGGCCAGCGCGCGGCGGATCACGTCCTGGATCAGGCGCTGCATCGGCCGCGCGCCCATCAGCGGATCGAAGCCCTTGCCCGCCAGGTGCTTGCGCAGCGCATCGCTGAAGGTGACCTCGACCTTCTTCTCGGCGAGCTGGCTCTCCAGCTGCAGCAGGAACTTGTCGACCACGCGCAGGATGATCTCCTCGTCGAGCGAGCGGAAATTGACGATGGCATCCAGCCGGTTGCGGAACTCGGGCGTGAACAGCCGCTTGATGTCGGCCATCTCGTCACCCTGCTCGCGCTTGGTGGTGAAGCCGATGGTCGCCTTGTTCATGGTCTCGGCACCCGCATTGGTGGTCATGATGATGATCACGTTGCGGAAGTCGGCCTTGCGCCCGTTGTTGTCGGTCAGCGTGCCGTGGTCCATCACCTGCAGCAGCACGTTGAAGACATCGGGGTGCGCCTTCTCGATCTCGTCGAGCAGCAGCACCGAATGCGGCTTCTTGGTGATGGCCTCGGTGAGCAGGCCGCCCTGGTCGAAGCCGACATAGCCCGGCGGCGCGCCGATCAGTCGGCTGACCGCGTGGCGCTCCATATATTCCGACATGTCGAAGCGGATGAGGTCGATGCCCAGGATATAGGCCAGCTGCTTGGCGACCTCGGTCTTGCCGACGCCGGTGGGGCCGCTGAAGAGAAAGCTGCCGATCGGCTTCTCGGGCTTGCCCAGGCCCGAACGTGCCATCTTGATGGCCGCGGCCAGCGCTTCGATCGCCGGCTCCTGGCCGAAGACCACGCTCTTGAGGTCGCGTTCGAGGTTGCGCAGCTTGCCGCGGTCGTCGCTGGATACCGAGGCCGGCGGGATGCGCGCGATCTTGGCGACGATCTCCTCCACCTCGGAACGGGTGATCGTCTTCTTCTGCTTGCTCTTGGGCAGGATGCGCTGCGCGGCACCGGCCTCGTCGATGACGTCGATCGCCTTGTCGGGCAGGTGGCGGTCGTTGATATATTTGGCCGACAGTTCGGCCGCGGCCTGCAGCGCGCCCAGCGCGTACTTCACGCTGTGGTGCTCCTCGAAGCGCGACTTCAGGCCCTTGAGGATCTCGATCGTCTGCTCGACCGAAGGCTCGACGACGTCGACCTTCTGGAAGCGCCGCGACAGCGCCGCGTCCTTCTCGAAGATGCCGCGGTATTCGGTGAAGGTGGTGGCACCGATGCATTTCATGGCACCACTGGACAGCGCCGGCTTGAGCAGGTTGGACGCATCCAGCGTGCCGCCCGAAGCGGCGCCGGCACCGATCAGGGTGTGGATCTCGTCGATGAAGAGGATGGCGTTGGGCTGGTCCTTGAGCTGCTTGAGCACGCCCTTCAGGCGCTGCTCGAAGTCGCCGCGGTATTTGGTGCCGGCCAGCAGCGCACCCATGTCGAGCGCATAGACCGTGGCATCGGCCAGCACCTCGGGCACGTCCTTCTCGGTGATGCGCCAGGCCAGGCCTTCGGCGATGGCCGTCTTGCCCACCCCGGCCTCGCCGACCAGCAGCGGGTTGTTCTTGCGCCGGCGGCACAGCACCTGGATGACGCGCTCGACCTCGTGCTCGCGGCCGATCAGCGGATCGATCTTGCCCTGCAGCGCCAGCTGGTTGAGGTTCTGCGTGAACTGGTCGAGCGGCGAGCCCTTGCCGTCGCCAGCGGCGCCGTCTTCCTTCTCCGCTTCGCCGCCCTGACCTTCATTGCCCTTGGCAGGCTCGGGCGGGTCGGACTTCTTGATGCCGTGGGCGATGAAATTGACGACATCCAGCCGCGTCACGCCCTGCTGGTGCAGGTAGTAGACGGCATGCGAATCCTTCTCGCCGAAGATCGCGACCAGCACGTTGGCGCCCGTCACTTCTTTCTTGCCGCTGCCGGTGGACTGCACGTGCATGATGGCGCGCTGGATCACACGCTGGAAGCCCAGCGTCGGCTGCGTGTCGACCTCTTCGGTGCCCGAGACCGTCGGTGTGTTCTCCTTGATGAAGGTCGCCAGGCTCTTGCGCAGGTCGTCGAGGTTGGCGGCGCAGGCGCGCAGCACCTCGGCGGCACTGGGGTTGTCCAGCAGCGCCATCAGCAGGTGCTCGACGGTGATGAATTCATGCCGCTGCTGGCGCGCCTCGACAAACGCCATGTGCAAGCTGACTTCGAGTTCCTGGGCGATCATGCGGCCTCCATAATGCACTGCAGCGGGTGTCCGTCGCGGCGGGCCGCGGCCAGGACCAGTTCGACCTTGGTGGCCGCGATGTCCTTGGGATACACCCCGCAGACGCCACGGCCTTCGTGGTGGATCTTGAGCATGATGTGCGTGGCCGTATTGAGGTCACGCTGAAAAAACTGCTGCAACACCATCACGACGAACTCCATCGGCGTGTAGTCGTCGTTGAGCAGCACCACCTGGTACAGCGATGGCGGCTTGGTCCGCGCCGCCTTGCGCTCGGCCACGACCGCACCCTGGCCACCTTCGCGCCGCGGGCGCGCAGGAAGCTTGGGAGGCGGTGGCGATCCGTCATCGGGCATGAACCATTCTAGCCAGCAAGCCCAAAGGCCGTGCACCAGGGGCCCGTGGTCCGAAGCCTGTCATGTTGGCGCCGAACGGCAGGCATCAAGCCTCGAGTTGAAACCGCGTTCCACCTCATTCCGCAACGCGACCCGGCGCTGATGCATCGATCGGTCCCTGTTTCCAACAAACGGGATCTGAGCCGTCATTTCTGTCTTGACAATGGCATCTGACGCGCCAGAAAATTTCTTGACAACACAGCAGGGAGGTTCGTCATGGCCGTTGGTGTGGTCAAGTGGTTCAATGACGCCAAGGGTTTTGGGTTTATCGAGCCCGAAGGTGGCGGTGCCGACGTCTTCGCGCATTTTTCGGCGGTTCAGATGGACGGCTTTCGCACCCTCAAGCAAGGCAGCCGCGTCGCCTACGAGGTGATCCAGGGGCCGAAAGGCGACCTGGCGAAGGACATCCGGCCGCTGTCGGTGGTTGACGCCACCGTTTCGGCCGGCTGACAGAACCAGGGGCAGCGGCCGGCCATCGTCATCACGCTGTCGCGGTCTCGATCCGACCTCCTTCCGATTCGTCCAGGGCGTGCAGCCTGCGATAGAGGGTGCGCAGGCTGATGCCCAGCGACCGTGCCAGCGCCTGACGGGTGCCGCGGTGTGCGGCCAGCGCCACGCGCAGGGCATCGCGTTCGCTCATGCGCGCTGACGCAAACCCTGTCAGGCCGGGCGTGGGGAGCGACGGCAGGCTCAACCGGGCCGGCTGCGCCGCAGCGGGCAGCCCCACCGCCAGCGCGCGCTCGACCCCCTCGACGTCGATGACGTCGCCATCGCTGAGCAGAGCCGCCCGTTCGAGCACATTGCGCAGTTCACGCACATTGCCGGGGAACGGGTACCGGCCCAGCCGCTCCAGCGCCGCCGGCGCCAGCGACAGCCGCCGCGCCGGCGCCACACGCGCCAGCAGCGATGTCGCCAGCAGCGGGATGTCGTCGCGCCGGTCGCGCAAGGGCGGCAACGCGATCGGAAACGTACTCAGGCGGTAGAACAGGTCTTCGCGGAAACGGCCTTCGGCGACCAGGGTCGGCAGGCCCCGGTGGGTGGCCGACACCAGGCGCAGATCGGCCCGCCGCAACTCGGTACTGCCCACGCGGCGGTAGGTGCCGCTCTCCAGCAGCCGCAACAGCTTGACCTGCATCGCCAGCGGGATGTCACCCACCTCGTCGAGGAACAAGGTGCCGCCGCTGGCGGCTTCCACCAGGCCGGCCTTCGCCGCATGGGCCCCGGTGAACGCGCCCTTTTCATGGCCGAAGAGTTCGCTCTCGAACAGCGGCTCGGACAGGCTGGCGCAGTCGACCGCAACCAGCGGCCGCGCGGCGCGTGGGCTGGCCTCGTGCACCGCGTGCGCCACCAGTTCCTTGCCGGTGCCCGACTCGCCCAGCAGCAGCACGCTGGCTTCCGACGGCCCGACACGTGCCACCATGTCGAGCATGGCCTGAAAGGCCGCCGAGCGCCCGATCAGGCCGGTCGCCGCCGGCGCCCCCTGGGCCACGCGCAGCGGCTCCATCTTCTCGATGAAATAGGCAGTCGCACCCCCGGCATCGCGGATCGGCACGAGTTCGATGTCGACATAGGCCTCGCCCTGCGGCGTGTGGTGCAGGTGCAGCACCCGCTCGCGCCGGCCGCTCTGCAGCGAACGCGCCAGCGGGCAGCTCTCGCCCGCCTGGTCGCAGGGCCGGTCGAAATGGTGCGAAACCTCGTAGCAGGTGCGTCCGATCACCGACGCGTGCGGGCTGAACTGTGCCCGGTAGGCCGCATTGGCCGCCACGATGCGGTAGCGGCGGTCGAACAGGATATGCGGCTCGGGCAGCCCTTCCAGGTACGACACCAGCTCCGGCAGGACACCGGCAGCGGCTGCGGCGGTCGAGGCACGGTCAGTGTGGGGTGGCATGGCGTCGGCAGTCGGTGGTTCGGCTGCCATGGTGCCACGAGTGCCAGATCGCGCCAAGACGCGCCAGGACGCGCCGTCCGTGGCAGTATTTGGCACAAATCTGGCACTCCGGCGAGCGGCCGCGGCCCGTCTGCATCGCCACGGCCGCTTCAAGTCCTTGTCACGCAACGACAGTGCCGCCTGTTCCAGGCTGGCATGGATCTTGATACACCACCGGGTATGAAGCTGCCTTGTTCCACCAGGAGTCGACCATGATCGAACAGACCCTCAACCCCCTGGCCCAGCCGGTCGCGAGCGATCCCGAGCGCCGCACCTGGCTGCTCGCCACCGGTGCGGCCGGCGGCGTGGCGGCCGTCGCCACCGCGGTGCCCTTTGTCTCGACCTTCACGCCCAGCGAGCGCGCCAAGGCGCTCGGCGCCGCCGTCGAGGTCGACATCGCCGACATCCCGCCCGGCGGCATGAAGACCGTCGAGTGGCGCGGCAAGCCGGTGTGGGTGGTGCGGCGCACGGCCGGGATGATGGCCGCGTTGCAGGGCCAGGAGGCCAGCCTGGCCGACCCGCAGTCGGCCCGGGACCAGCAACCCGCCTACGCCAGGAACGCCAGCCGCTCGATCAAGCCCGAGGTCTTCGTCGCCGTCGGCATCTGCACCCACCTCGGCTGCTCGCCGACGAGTGTGCCCGCCGGCAGCGCCAACCCCAGCGTGGGCGCCGACTGGCAGGGCGGCTTCTTCTGTCCGTGCCATGGGTCCACCTTCGATGGCGCCGGGCGCGTATTCAGGAACAAGCCCGCGCCGACCAACCTCGAAGTGCCGCCGCACCGTTATGTCAGCGAGACGCGCATCGTGATCGGCGACGACCGCGCCGCCTGACCCCCGGCGCAGGCGGATGCGTCGCCTGAGACAGATCAAGACCTCGACCCCTTCCGCGCACCAGACTGAAGCCGTACCGATCCAGCAGGAGACAAGCATGCCGCAGGCCCGGCCATCCACGTCGTCTGATGCACCACGGGTCGATGCCGGCCGGCGCCGCTGGCTCGGCGCGGCAGCGGCCCTGCCGCTGGCCGGCGCGGCGACGATGCCGGCACGCGCAGCGGTCAAGACCAGCGCCCGCATCGTCATCGCGGGCAGCGGCCTGGGCGGCATCGCGGTGGCCAGCCGGCTGTCGAGGTTGCTGGACGGCGCCCGCATCACCATCGTCGACCGCAAGGAAGAACACAACTACCAGCCCGGCTATACGCTGGTGGCCACCGGCGTGTGGCCTGTGGACAAGGTGCAGGACCGCAATGCCGACTTCCAGCCGGCCGGCATCGAGTGGGTGAAGGACATGGTCGCCGCCTTCGACCCGGCCGCCAATGCCGTGGTCACCGCCGGCGGCCAGCGCATCGGCTACGACTTCCTGGTCGTCGCCACCGGCGTGCACCTCGACTATGCGCAGATCGAGGGCATGGACGTGGGCGCCATCGGCCGCAACGGCCTGGCCAGCGTCTACCCCAGCCCGCAGGCGGCGCAGGCCACCTGGGCCGCCATGCAGGCCTTTGCCGCCAAGGGCGGCGACGCGGTGATGACGCTGCCGGCCACGCCGCTGAAATGCGCCGGTGCGCCGCTGAAGATGACCTTCATGCTGCGCGACCGGCTGCTGCAGGCGGGCACGCTGGACAGGAGCAAAGTGCTGTTCATGTCGGCGCTGGGCAACGTCTTCGGCGTCAAGCCGGTCAACGACAACGTGCTGCAGCGCTGGCAGCAACTGGGCATTGCCGTCGAAACCACGCACAAGCTGGCGGCCGTGGACATCGGCGCACGCCGCGCGACCTTCGTCACGCCCGAGGGCGAGAAGGTCGAGCAGCCGTACGACTTCCTGCACGTGGTGCCGCCGATGCGCGCGCCCGATGCGGTGAAGAACAGCGACCTGGCCTGGAAGGAAGGCCCGTTCGCCGCTGGCGGCTGGCTGGAGGTCGACAAGAGCACCTTGCGCCACCGCCGCTTCCCCAATGTCTTCGGCATCGGCGACATCAACGGCACGCCGCGCGGCAAGACCGCCGCCACGGTGAAGAAGAGCGCGCCCATCGTCGCGCACAACCTGGCCGAGGTGATCGCCGGCCGCCAGCCCGACCAGCCCTTCGACGGCTACACCTCGTGCCCGCTGATCACCCGTGAAGGCTCGGCGATGCTGATCGAGTTCGACTACGAAGGCCGGCTGACACCGTCGCTGCCGATGATCGAGCCGCTGCAGGACAGCTATTTCGCGTGGCTGATGAAATACCGCATGCTCAAGCCCGCCTATCTGGCGGTGCTCAAGGGCCGGGTCTGACGGAGGGCATGCCATGTACGAGATCTGGCTGGTGATGAATATCGTGTGGGAGATCGCGCTGGGCATCTGGCCGCTGCTGGCGGCTGCCGCGCTGGCCTGGGTGGTGGTGATGGCGCTGGCGCTGCTGCGGCCCGCCCCGGGCTGGCGTGCCGGGCTGCCGCTGGCGCTGGGCATCGGTGCCGTCGCGGCGGCGATCGCCTTCTTCGCCGTGCCCTCGCTGACGAAGTCCTCGCTCGGCGAACTGGCCTACTGGGTCGACTGGGCCAACCTGCTCGCGGTCGCGCTGGGCTTCGGCGCGGCGGCCGTGGCATTTGCATGGCCGCTGCTGGCGCTGCGACGGTCATCGCGCGCTCGCTGAGCGTCCCGGTGACCTGGGCCCGCTGGTGGGGCCGCGCGCTGGCGGTCTGTCTGTTCGTTGCCGTCACGCTGGCCCCCTGGCCGGTGAGGGCGGCCGCCCCGGCCACCGAGCCGGTGCTCGAGGTCTTCGTGCGCAGCGACTGCCCGCACTGCGCCGACGCCAAGCGCTACCTCGAACAGCTGGCGCCGCAGCGCCCCGCGCTGCGCATCGTGCTGCGGCCGGTCGATACCGACCCGCAGGCGGCGCAGGATCTGATGGATCGCTCGCTGGCGGCGGGCGTGTGGCCGCCGGGCGTGCCCACCTTCATCTTCGGCCAGGCGATGATGATCGGCTTCGACGACGCCGGGCACCGGGGCCGCGAGTTGCTCGCCCTCATCGACGGTGCAACCGACGCTGCGGCCCGACCCGCCGTGCCGACCCAGCTCGAGACCGCCTGGGGCACGCTGAGTGCCGCACGCCTGGGCCTGCCGCTGTTCACGCTGGCGCTCGGCCTGCTCGACGGCTTCAACCCGTGCGCGATGTGGGTGCTGCTCTTCCTGCTGTCGCTGCTGGTGCACCTGCACGACCGCCGGCGCATGGCGCTCATCGCCGGCACCTTCGTGCTGGTCAGTGGTGCCGTGTACTACGCCTTCATGGCGGCCTGGCTCAATGTCTTCCTCGCGGTCGGGCTGTCGACCCCGGTGCGCTGGCTGCTGGCCGCGGTGGCGCTGGCCATCGGCGCCTTCAACGTCAAGGATTTCGTCGCCTGGGGCCGCGGGCCGTCGATCGGCATCCCCGAATCCGCCAAGCCTGGGCTTTATGCGCGCATGCGACGGGTGGCCCAGGCACAGGCCCTGCCGGCTTCGCTGGCCGGCGTTGCGGCGCTGGCGGTGGTCGTCAACCTGGTCGAGCTGCTGTGCACCGCGGGCATTCCGGCCATCTTCACCGCCGTGCTGACGCAGCAGTCGCTGAGCCCGGCCGCCCACTATGGCTACATCGGCCTGTATATCGTCGGCTACCTCACCGACGACACCCTGATGGTGGCGGCCGCCGTCGCCGCGCTGGGCAGCCGCAAGCTCGATCAAGGTGCGGGCCGTGTGCTCAAGCTCGTCAGTGGCCTGGTGATGCTGGCGCTGGGCGCGCTGCTGCTGCTGCGGCCGCAGTGGCTCTTCCAGGCACCTTGAGCGGTCTGCGCCGCCCGGCCCCGCGCAGCGCACCGACGGCGGTGAGGGCCGTGCCGCAGTCTCAGTCCGCGCGCGGCGCGCGCCCGGTCGGGCACAGCGGGCTGGCCGGCGCTTCGTCGCGCAGGTAGCGGCCCTCCTCGTCGGCGGTGGCCGGCCGCACCGAGACCAGCTGCGCCCGGCCGCCATGCAGGTCGCGCAGCTCGGCGGCCATCACGGCGGCCGCATCGGCATCGGCCGGCAGCGCCTTCAACCAGCGTCGGGGGTGGCCGTCGAAGCGGAACTCGACCACCCACACGGTGGACATGCGAAAGAACCGGGCCAACGGCGACTCCGACGGATGGCGAGCGCACGATTGTGGCGTGCGACGCCGGCGCGATCAGCCGCGCGGATGGTGCCGGGCGTGCAGCTGGCGCAGCCGTTCGCGCGCCACATGGGTATAGATCGTCGTCGTGCCGATATCGGCATGGCCCAGCAGCAGCTGCACCGCGCGCAGGTCGGCGCCGTGGTTGAGCAGATGGGTGGCGAAGGCATGGCGCAGCGTGTGCGGCGACAGCGGCGCGCCGATGCCGGCCACGCGCGCGTAGCGCTTGACGAGGTTCCAGAACATCTGCCGCGTCATGCCGGCGCCGCGCACGGTGACGAACAGCGCATCGGCGCTGCGCGCGCCCAGCACCTGCGGGCGGCCTTCGGCCAGCCAGCGGCGCAGCCAGGCGTGGGCTTCCTCGCCGAAGGGCACCAGGCGTTCCTTCGCGCCCTTGCCCAGCACGCGCAGCACGCCTTCGTTGAGGCCCAGGTGCACGGTCTTCAGGCCCACCAGTTCGCTCACGCGCAGGCCGCTGGCATACAGCAGCTCGAGCATGGTGCGGTCGCGCAGGCCGAGCGCGGTGTCGGCATCGGGCGCGGCAAGCAGCGCCTCGACCTGCGCCTCGGACAGGCTGCCGGGCACACGCAGCGGCTGGCGCGCGGCCAGCAGCCGCAGCGTGGGGTCGGCGTCGATGCGGCGCTCGCGCAGCGCCCAGCGGAAATAGCGCTTGAAGACCGTCAGCCGGCGGTTGGCCGTGGTGGCGCGCGTGGCGGCGTGGCGCTCGGTGATATAGCCCAGCAGGTCGGCTTCGCTGCTGGCGTCCAGTGCCTTGCCGGCATGGGCCGCCAGCCAGGCGGCATACAGGCCCAGGTCACGCCGGTAGGCCGCCAGCGTCAGCGGCGCCAGGCCGTCCTCGATCCACAGCGCATCGACAAAGCGGTCGATCGCGGCCTGGCTGTCGGTCGGCAGGTCAGGCCGCGGATCGATCCGCGGATCGGGCCGCGGCCCGGTCACTCCAGCGTGAGCTTCTGGGTCGCCACGACCTTCTTGTAGACCTCGAATTCAGCCTTGATCTGTTCTGCAAACTGCTCCGGCGTATTGCCGATGATCAGCGAGCCCGTGTCCTCGATGCGCTTGCGCACCGCGGCGTCTTCCAGCGTCTTCTTCACCGCACCGGCCACCTTGGTGACGACCTCACGCGGCGTGCCCTTGGGTGCCAATACGCCGTAATAGGCCATGCGGTTGACGGGCTCGAGCCCCACTTCCTTGAAGGTCGGGATGTCCGGCAGCACCGCCAGGCGCTGCGGGGCGGCGACGACGATCGGAATCAGGCGCCCGTCCTTGATGAACGGCAGTGCCGATGGCAGGTTGTCGAAGATGATCGGCACTTGCCCGGCGACCACGTCGTTGAGCGCCGGGCCGGCGCCGCGGTAGGGGATGTGCGTCATGAAAACGCCGGCCAGGCTCTTGTAGAGCTCGGTCTGCAGGTGGCCGATGCCGCCGGTGCCCGAGCTGGCGTAGCTGTATTTGCCGGGGTTCTTCTTCAGCTCGGCGACGAAGCCCTTGTAGTCGCGCGCCGGAAACGACGGGTGCACCGCAATCAGGTTGGGCGTGGCGGCGATGTTGATCACGGGCACGAAATCGACCGCCGGGTCATAACCGATCTTCGGGTTGATGGCCGGGTTGGCCGCCGTGGTCGATACCGTGGCCATGCCCAGCACATGGCCGTCGGGTGTGGCGCGGATCATCTCCAGCGCGCCGATCGAGCCGCCGCCACCGGACTTGTTCTCGACCACCACGGTCTGACCCAGCGCCTGTCCGAGCTTGTCGGACACCACGCGCGCAATGATGTCGGTGGTGCCGCCGGGCGCGAACGGCACGATCAGCCGCACCGGCTTGGTGGGGTAGTTCTGGGCCAGGACGGGGCCAGCGGCCAGGGTGGCAATGGCCAGCAGGCCGACGGTTCTGCGCTTCATCGAGGGATCTCCGCGGGATACAGGGGCACAAAGGGATGGGGAGCGCCGATTCTCCGTCAATCGGCGGCACGGCCTCTTGACCCGAGCGTGCGTCAGGCGGCTGGCACACTCGGGCGCATGCCCGACCTGCTGTTGCTGCTGCTGCCCGACTTCCTGCTCATCGTCTGCGGCTACCTGATCTGCCGCCACACGCCGCTGGACCGGCCGATCTGGGACGGCGCCGAGAAGCTCGTCTACTTCGTGCTCTTCCCGGTGCTGCTGTTCACCTCGATCGTGCGCAACCCGCAGCGGCCGGGCGAGCTGCTGCCGCTGGCCGCCAGCGGCGTGGCGGTGGTGCTGCTGGGCGTGGGCCTGGCCTATGCGCTGCGCCGCTGGCCGGGGGTGGACGCGCACCTGCACGCCTCGGGCGCGCAGACGGCCTTCCGCTTCAACAGCTATATCGCGCTGGCGCTGTCGGAGCGGCTGGCCGGCACGCAGGGGCTGGCCTGGATCGCGCTCATCATGTCGCTGTGCGTGCCGCTGTGCAACGTGGCGGCGGTGTGGCCGCTGGCGCGCCACGGCGGCCAGGGCTATGCACGCGAGCTGCTGCGCAACCCGCTCATCCTGGCCACCGCCGGCGGGCTGCTGTTCAACCTGCTGGGGCTGAAGCTGCCCGAGCTGGCGATGAATACCGCCACACGCATCGGCAGCGCGGCGCTGCCGCTGGGGCTGATGGCGGTGGGCGCCGGCTTGCGGCTGGGCGCGCTGCGTGAAGGGCCCGGGCTGGCCGCCGCGCTGCTGGCCATCCGCCATGCGGTGCTGCCGCTGGCGGCCATCGTGCTGGTGGTCGCGCTCGGCCTGCCGCCGGCGCAGCAGGCGGTGGTGGTGGCCTTCGCGGCCATGCCCACCGCGTCCAGCGCCTATGTGCTGGCGGTGCGCATGGGCGGGCATGGCAGCTACGTGGCGGGGCTGATCACGGTATCCACGCTGATCGGCATGGCCGGCCTGCCGCTGGCGCTGGCGGCGCTGCAGGCCGTCAGCCGCTGATCGGTGCCGACCGCTGGGCCAGCGCCCAGTCGATGTGCGCGCGCACCAGATCGTCGGCGCCATCACGCGCGGCCGTCAAGGCCTGCGCCAGCGCCGCGTCGCCGCTGGCGCGCCACGCATTGCCCAGGCCCACCGCCAGGTTGCGCCGCCAGCGCCGCCAGCCGATGCGGCGGATGGCATTGCCCTCGGTGCGGCGCAAGAACTCGTCCTCGGCCCAGGCCCACAGCGCCAGCAGCGTCGGCTCGGCCAGCGCTTCGCGGGCGTCGAAGTCGGGCAGCGTCGCGCGCTGCGCAAACTTGTTCCACGGGCAGGCCAGCTGGCAATCGTCGCAGCCGTAGATGCGGTTGCCGATCGGCGCACGCAGCGCTTCGGGGATGGCGCCGTCGTGCTCGATCGTCAGGTAGGAGATGCAGCGCCGCGCATCCAGCCGGTAGGGCGCCACGATGGCCTGCGTGGGGCAGACGTCGAGGCAGGCGCGGCACTGGCCGCAATGGGCGTCCACCGGGGCGGTGGGCGGCAGCTCGACATCGACGAAGAGCTCACCCAGGAAGAACATCGAGCCGCCGTCGCGGTGCAGCGCCAGCGTGTGCTTGCCGCGCCAGCCGATGCCGCTGCGCGTGGCGAGCTCCACCTCCAGCACCGGCGCCGAATCGGTGAAGGCGCGGTGGCCGATCGGCCCCAGCTCGGCCTGCAGGCGGTCGGCCAGGCGCTGCAGCCGGGGGCGCAAGACCTTGTGATAGTCGCGCCCGCGGGCATAGATCGACAGCTGTGCACGCGCCGGATCCTGCAGGCCCTGCCATTGCAGCGCCTGCCAGCCCGCCGGCAGGGCGCGCGGCAGGTAGTCCATGCGCACGCTGATCACGCTGGCCGTGCCGGGCACCAGTTCGGCCGGCCGCGCGCGCTTCAGGCCATGCGCGGCCATGTAGCCCATGTCGCCGTGGAAGCCCGCCGCCAGCCAGGCCAGCAGCCCCGGCTCGGCCGTGGTCAGGTCGATGCCGGCGATGCCGATCTGGGAGAATCCGAGCTCATGCGCCCACGCCTGCAGCCGCTGCACGAGCCGCGGCCCGTCGATGTCCCGCGAATGACGCATGCGCCGATTCTAGAAACCCGCCAGCTCGTCTGGCCCGACGAGTCCGCCTGCGAATCCTTCGCGCAGGCCCTGGCCGCACGCCCCGCGCTGCGCGACGCCTATGTCGAACTGCACGGCCCGCTGGGCGCGGGCAAGACCACCTTCGTGCGCCACCTGCTGCGGGCGCTGGGCGTGAGCGGTCGCATCAAGAGCCCCACCTATGCCGTGGTCGAGCCCTACGAACGGCCGGGTCTGGCGATCTCGCATTTCGACTTCTACCGCTTCGACGATGCGCGCGAATGGGAGGACGCGGGCTTTCGCGATCTCTTCGCCGCGCCGGGGCTGAAGCTGGCCGAATGGCCCGAGAAGGCCGCCGCGGTGCTGCCCGTGCCCGACCTGCGGCTGTTCATCGAGGTGGCCGACGACGACCAGCGGCTGGTGCGTGCCGATGCCTGCACGCCGCGTGGCGTGGAGCTGTTCACATGACCGCCCGCCGCGCCGCGCTGCGCCGCATGGGCAGCCTGGTGCTGCTGCTGGGCGCCGCGCGCATCGCGCAGGGGGCCGGCATCGTCGCCGTGCGCATCTGGCCGGCCAGCGACTACACGCGCGTCACGATCGAGAGCGACCGCGCGCTCGTCGCGCGCCACTTCCTCACCGACGGCCCCGGCCGGCTGGTGATCGACATCGACGCCCTCGAACTGGACGCGGCGCTGCGCGAGCTGGTCGGCAAGGTGCGGCCCGACGACCCCTTCATCGCGGGCGTTCGCGTCGGCCAGTACCAGCCGCGCCAGGTGCGCCTGGTGCTGGACCTGAAGCAGCCGGTGGCGCCGCAGCAGTTTGCGCTGGCGCCGGTGGCGGCCTACCAGCACCGGCTGGTCTTCGACCTCTACCCCTTGAAGGAGGCCGACCCGCTGCTGGCGCTGATCCGCGACAAGGAAGCCGCCGAGGCGCAGGCCGCGCGCGCCGTCGAGGACGCGCTGGGCGAGCTGATCGCGCGCGTCGATCGCCCGCCGCCGGCGCCGGTGACCACGCCGCCGCATGCCGCCGCGTCGGCGCCGGCCACGGCCGAGCCGGCGCCGGCGCTGATCACGCCCGCCCCCCGTCCGCCCGAGCCACCCACCGACGCCGAGCGCCGCCGGGTCGATCGGCTGGTGATCGTCGCCATCGACCCCGGCCATGGCGGCGAGGACCCTGGCGCCATCGGCCCCACCGGGCTGCGCGAGAAGGACGTGGTGCTGGCCATCGCGCGCGCGCTGCGCGACGAGCTCAACAAGCAGCGCGGCATGCGCGTCATGCTGACGCGCAGCGGCGACTATTTCGTGCCGCTGCACGAACGCGTGCGCAAGGCGCGCCGCGTGCAGGCCGACCTGTTCGTATCGGTCCACGCCGATGCCTTCATGCGGCCCGAGGCGCGCGGGGCCAGCGTCTTTGCCCTCAGCAACCGCGGCGCCACCAGCGCCGCCGCGCGCTGGATGGCCGCACGCGAGAACCGCGCCGACCTGGTGGGCGGCGTCAACCTCGGCGTGGCCGACGCGCAGGTGATGCGCGCGCTGCTGGACATGAGCACCGCGGCGCAGATCAAGGACAGCCTCAAGCTCGGCCGCGAGGTGCTGGGCCGCATCGGCCGCGTCGGCCGGCTGCACAAGCGCCAGGTCGAGCAGGCCGGCTTTGCGGTGCTGAAGGCACCCGACATCCCCAGCATCCTGGTCGAGACGGCCTTCATCTCCAACCCCGGCGAGGAGGAGAAGCTGCGTGACCCCGAATACCGCCGCGAACTGGTCGACGCCATCGCCACCGGCATCCGGCGCTATTTCGCACGCAACCCGCCGCTGGCGCGCAACCGCGAGCTGTGATCAGCCGCGGGCCCCGAGCGCCATCCAGGCCGTCAGCAGGCCGAAGAAGACCGGCTGGTGGACCATGTAGAAGCTCAGGCTCCAGCGGCCCAGCACCGCCAGCGGCTGCAGCACGCCGGGCAAGGCGCCGGCCACCCAGTGCCGGCGCCGCGCCAGCACCCACTGCCCGGCGGCCAGGCCGGCCAGCAGCATGCCGAACCAGGGCAGCAGCGGCACATAGTCCTCGGTGATGGGCTTGCGCGTGACGAGGCCGGTCCAGCTCAGCCAGGGCGCATCGAAGAATTCGTGCCGCCAGGCCAATGGCGCCGTCAGCGCCATCGCAGCCAGGCCCCACAAGCCGCTGCGCAAGGGCGCCAGCAGCCGGGCCAGCACCAGCATCAGCGCCAACGCGTGCAGCACGCCGAAGGCGATCCAGCTGCGCGGAAAGACCAGCCAGGAGCCGATGCTGACCAGCAGCGCGCAGCCCGCCACCTGCGCCCAGCGGCGCCAGAAGCGCGGCCAGCCCTGGGCCGCGTCCAGCGCGAGGGCCTGCCCGAAGCCGGCACAGAAGAGGAACAGGCTCAGGATGGCCGTGCGGTGCGCGATCCACACCGGATCGGCATTCGGAAACTGCCGCGGCTGCAGCAGCCCGAAGTGGTTGAGGTCGAAGCCGAAGTGGTAGGCCGCCATCCAGACGATGGCCGCGCCGCGCAGCGCGTCCAGGCGATCGAAGCGCTCAACGCGGCTCATGTCGATCGTCGGCCAGCAGCAGCGGCAGCAGCGTGGCCGCGGTGCCGCGCAGGTGCTCGTGCGCCTCGTCGTCGATCTCGCTCGGGTGCGGGTTGACGATCACCACCCGCGCGCCGGCGCGGCGTGCCTGCCCGGCCAGACCGGCCGCCGGCCACACGGCCCCCGAGGTGCCCACCACCAGCAGCAGCCGGCAGCGCTGCACCGCCGCTTCGGCGGCGGCCATGGCGGCCGTGGGCAGCATCTCCCCGAACCACACCACGTCCGGCCGCACCAGGTTGCCGCAGTCCATGCAGCGCGGCGGGGTGCCGGGCGGCGCGGCCTCGGGCGCGCAGGCGCGGCCCTGCGGGCAGCGCTGCAGCCAGCGGTCGGCCAGGATGTCGCCGTGCAGCCGGATGGCGTCGGCGTTGCCGGCGCGCTGATGAAGGTCGTCGACGTTCTGCGTGATCACCGTCAGCGCCCCGGGGTGCCGGCGCGCGAAGTCGCCCAGCGCGCGGTGGCCGGCGTTGGGTTCGGCCAGCCGCACGCCATCGCGCCGCTCGGCATACCACTGCCAGACGCGCGCCGGGTCGTCGCGAAAGCCCTCCTCGCTGGCCAGCGCCGCCGGGTCGAAGCGCGACCACAGGCCGCTCATCGCATCGCGGAAGGTGGGGATGCCGCTTTCGGCGCTCATGCCGGCGCCGGTGAGCACGGCCAGGCCGCCGGCGTGACCCGCGGCCTGCCGCACGGCAGCGCCCACAGCCTGCACACCGGAATCGGCGCCAATGCTCATGGCCGCATGCCGGCGGCCCGGCCCGTCACTCGAAGCGTCCACCCGCCTCGGCCAGCTTCACCACGCCGGCTGCCGGTTCGAAGCGCGGACCGAATTTTGCCGCCAGCGCGCGCGAGCGCGCGACGAAGGCCTGGGCGCCCATCGCGTTGATGAACTGCAGCGCGCCGCCCTGGAAGGGCGCGAAGCCCCAGCCGAAGATCGAGCCGATGTTGCCGTCGGCCACCGACCTCAGCACCCCTTCGTCCAGGCAGCGCACCGCCTCGTTGGCCTGCGCAAACATCAGGCGGTCGATGAGTTCCTTCTGCTCGGGCTGCTGCGCAGCGACCGGGAACAGCTGCGCCAGCCCCGGCCACAGCTGTTTGCCGCGTTCGTCGTCGGCCAGGCCCCAGTCGTAAAAGCCCTGGCCTGCCTTCTTGCCGATGCGGCCGATCTCGCACAGCTGCCGCACCACCGCCATGCCCGGGTGCTCGGCGTAGGTCTTGCCTTCGGCCGCCAGATCCTTCTTCGTCTGCTCGGCCACATGCAGGCCCAGCGACAGGCTCACCTCGTCCTGCAAGGCCAGCGGCGGCATCGGCATGCCGGCCTGCAGGCCGGCGACCTCGATGCTGCGCGGGTGCACGCCCTCCTTCAGCATCGTGATGCCTTCCATCACGTAAGTGGCAAAGACGCGGCTGGTGTAGAAGCCGCGGCTGTCGTTGACGACGATCGGCGTCTTGCCGATCTGCAGCACATAGTCAAAGCCGCGCGCCAGCGTTTCGTCGCTGGTTTCCTTGCCCACGATGATCTCCACCAGCGGCATCTTGTCCACCGGGCTGAAAAAATGCAGGCCGACAAAGTTCTTCGGCCGGCTGCTCGCCTGCGCCAGGCCGGTGATCGGCAGCGTCGAGGTGTTGGAGGCGAAGACCTTGTCCGCACCGAGCACGGCTTCCGCGCGCTTCGTCACGTCGGCCTTGATCGCGCGGTCCTCGAACACCGCCTCGATCACCAGGTCACAGCCTTGCAGCAGCGCGAAGTCGGTGCCCGCGGTGATCTTCGCCAGCAGCGCGTCTTGCTTCTCCGGCGTGCTGCGGCCCTTCTTGACGGCCTTGTCCAGGATGCCCTGGCTGTAGGCCTTGCCCTTTTCGGCCGCCTCCTGCGTGGTATCCAGCAGCACGACGTCGATGCCGGCCTTGGCCGACACGTAGGCGATGCCGCCGCCCATCATGCCGGCGCCCAGCACGCCGAGCTTCTTCACCTGGCTGCGCTCGATGCCGGCGGGCCGCGACGCGCCCTTCTTGATGGCATTGAGCTGGTACCACAGCGTGTTGATGATGTTCTTCGATTCCTGGCTCAGCACGCAGGCGGCGAAAAAGCGGCTTTCGACCACGCAGCCGGCATCGAAATCGAGCAGGCAACCTTCGAAGATGCTGCTCATGATGTGCGTCACCGCCGGGTAGTTGCCCCAGCTCTTGGCGCCGGCCATCGACGGCGCGATGGCCAGCATCTGCACCACGCCCGGGCTGCGCGAGTCGCCATTCGGGATGCGGAATTTTGGCTGGTCCCAGGGCTGCTTCGCCTTCGGATTGGCGGCGATCCAGGCGCGCGCCTGGGCCATCAGGTCGTCGCGGTCCCTGGCCAGCGCGGTGATCAGGCCCATGGAGAGCGCCTTGGCCGGCGCGATGTCGTTGCCCTCGGCGCAGATCTGCATCGCCTGCTGGATGCCCACCAGCCGCGGCAGCCGCTGCGTGCCGCCGCCACCGGGCAGCAGGCCGAGCTTGACCTCGGGCTGGCCGAGCTTGAGCCTGGGGTCGTCGATGACGATGCGCGCATGGCAGCCCAACGCGATCTCGAGGCCACCACCCAGCGCGTGGCCGTTGATCGCTGCCACCACCGGCTTGCCTTGCAGCTCGAGCTGGCGCAGCACCTTCTTCATCGCCATCGAGGCTTCGAAGGGCTCTTCGGCGGTGGTCCACTTGGACATGCGGTCGAGGTCGCCGCCGGCGCAGAAGTCGGCCTTGCCGCTGGTCAGGATCAGGCCCTTGACCGCCGGGTCGGCCAGCTTCCCGGCCGCCGCGGCAATGCCTTCCATCAGCGTATCGCCGACCACGTTCATCGGCCGGCCGGGCAGGTCCATCGTGGCGACGAGGATGCCGTCGTCGCCCAGGCTCAGTTTGACAGCGTCGCTCATCGTCACACCCGTTCAATGATGGTTGCAATGCCCATGCCGCCACCCACGCACAGCGTGGCCAGGCCGGTGGACAGGTCGCGGCGCTCCAGCTCGTCGAGCAGGGTGCCGAGGATGATGCAGCCGGTGGCGCCCAGCGGGTGGCCCATGGCGATGGCGCCGCCGTTGACGTTGACACGTTCCAGGTCCACGCCCAGGTCGCGCGCGGTCTTCATCGGCACCACGGCAAAGGCCTCGTTGACCTCGTAGAGGTCGATGTCCTTCGGGGACATGCCGGCCTTGGCCAGCGCCTTGCGGCACGCCGGCGTGGGGCCGGTGAGCATGATGGTGGGCTCGGACCCGATCACCGCCGCGCTGCGGATGCGCGCGCGCGGCTTCAGCCCGGCCTTCTGGCCGGCTGCCGCATTGCCCACCAGCATCAGCGCCGCACCGTCGACGATGCCGCTGCTGTTGCCGGCATGGTGCACATGGTGGATGCGTTCCACCGTGGTGTAGCGGCGCAGCGCAGTGGCGTCGAAGCCCATCTGGCCGATCATCGCGAAGCTGGGGTCGAGCTTGGCCATGGCCTCCATCGAGGCATTGGCGCGGATGGTTTCGTCCTCGGCCAGCATCGTCAGCCCGGCGATGTCCTTCACCGGCACGATGGACCGGGCAAAGCGCCCTTCGGCGCGCGCCGCCGCCGCACGCTGGTGCGAGCGCAGCGCGAAGCTGTCGACGTCGTCGCGGCCCCAGCCTTCCAGCGTGGCGATGAGGTCGGCGCCCACGCCCTGCGGCACGAAGCCGGTCTTCTGGTTGACGCGCGGGTCCATCACCCAGGCGCCGCCGTCGCTGCCCATGGGCCAGCGGCTCATGCTCTCGACGCCGCCGGCGACGACGAAGTCCTCCCAGCCGCTGTTGACCTTGGCGGCGGCCAGGTTGACCGATTCCAGCCCCGAGGCGCAGAAGCGGCTCTGCGTCACGCCGGCCACCGTCTGCGCCCATTCGGCGTCGAGCACCGCGGTGCGCGCGATGTCGGCGCCCTGCTCGCCCACCGGCGTCACGCAGCCCAGCACCACGTCGTCGACGAGGGCCGTATCGAGCTGCAGCCGCTGCTGCAGGGCGTGCAGCAGCGTGCGCAGCAGCCACACCGGCGCCGCCTGGTGCAGGCCGCCGTCCTTCTTGCCCTTGCCGCGCGGGGTGCGGACGTGGTCGTAGATATACGCGTCAGACATGGTTTGCTCCTCGACCTCACATGAACCGTGAGGCCAATCCTGTTGATCGCGCCCGCTTCACATGAAGCGGGCCGCGAGTTCCTTCATGATCTCGTTGGTGCCGCCGTAGATGCGCTGCACGCGGGCGTCGACATACAGCTCGGCGATCGGATATTCCATCATGTAGCCATAGCCGCCGAAGAGCTGCAGGCATTCGTCCATCACCTTGCCCTGCTGTTCGCTGACCCAGCTCTTGGCCAGCGCGGCGCGCGCGGCGTCGAGTTCGCCCCTCAGGTGCGACACCATGCAGGCGTCGACGAAAGCGCGTGTGGCCAGCACCGTGGCCTGCACCTCGGCGAGCTTGAACTTCGTATTCTGGAAATCCCACACCGTCTTGCCGAAGGCCTTGCGCTGCTTGACGTAGGCCAGCGTTTCCTCCAGCGCACGCTCCATCGCCGCCACGCCCTGCAGCGCGATGATCAGCCGCTCCTGCGGCAGCTGCTCCATCAGCTGGACGAAGCCCTGGCCTTCGCGGCCGCCCAGCAGGTTGGCCGCCGGCACGCGCACGTCGTCGAAGAAAAGCTCCGAGGTGTCCTGCGACTTCAGCCCCACCTTGTCGAGCTTGCGGCCGCGGCGGAAGCCTTCTGCACCATCGGTCTCCACCAGCAACAGGCTCACGCCCTTGGCACCCGCCTCGCGCTCGGTCTTGGCCACCACGATGATCAGGTTGGCATGCTGGCCGTTGGTGATGAAGGTCTTGGCGCCGTTGATGACGTAGTGATCGCCGTCGCGGCGCGCGAAGGTGCGCACGGCCTGCAGGTCGGACCCGGTGCCCGGTTCGGTCATCGCGATCGCAGTGACCAGCTCGCCCGTCACCATGCGCGGCAGCAAGCGCTGCTTCTGGTCCTCGGTGCCGCAGTGGAACAGGTAGGGCGCGACGATGGCCGAATGCAGCCCGCCGCCCCAGCCGCTCAGGCCCGCGCGCGCTGCCTCCATGATGACCACCGCCTCGTGGCCGAAATCGCCGCCGGCGCCGCCATAGGCCTCGGGCGTGGACAGGCACAGCAGGCCCTGGGCGCCGCATTCGTTCCAGGTCAGGCGCGGCATGATGCCGGCCTCGCGCCAGCCGGCAGCCTGCGGCACCCAGCGCTCGGTGAAGAAGCGCCGCGCGCTGTCCTGCAGCATGCGGTGCTCCTCGGTGATCCAGCTCGACGGGAAGAGGGGAAGCGTCATTTCGACTCCAGTCGTTCGCGCACCGCGGCATTGATGACGCGCAGCTCGGCCAGCGTGGCATCGATGTGCGCGCGCTTGAGTTCCAGCTCGGCGATCGCCGCGGTGGTGCGGTCGAACACATAGCGCAGCTGCTGCACGCGGCCCTCGCCCTGGTCGCCATACAGGTCGAGATAATGCTTGATCTCTTCCAGCGACGCGCCGATCGCCTTCGAGCGCAGGATCAGCGCCAGCCGCGCGCGGTCCTTGCGCGTATAGACGCGGGTGCCGTTGATGCGGCGGGGCTTCAGCAGCCCCTTGTCCTCGTAGAAGCGGATGGTGCGCAGCGTGATGCCGAACTCGGCGCACAGCTCGGCGATGCCGAACAGCTCGCCGGTATCGGCGCCACGGTGCGCGTCCACCGCCGCCTGCGCGGCCGAGGGCACGCGCCGGCGCGTCGGCGCGGTGGGGGCGTCGGTATTCACACCACGCGCTGCAGCTTCATGGCCACGCTCATGTCGCCCGAGACCTTGAATTTGCCCATCATGAAGCCGGTGGCGGGCTCCAGCTCGCCGGTCAGCAGCGCGGCCAGGTTCTCCAGCGTGATGGCCACCGTGCAGTCGGCGTCCTGGTTCTCGTTGTGCACGACGTTGGGGGTCGACTTGCCGTCGATATAGGCCACGCCGTCGGCGCCGCAATCGAACTTCAGCGTCGCATTCAGGCCGCTGTCGTCGCCGACCTTGTTGCGCAGGTGGTCGGTGCAGGCTTGCAGGTCCATGGAAACTCCGGAAGAGGGGGTGAAACGAGGGTCTTCGATGGCCGCGCAGCATAGTGACGCCGCCTGCCCCGGTTTGTCGTGGAATACCCTTAGCGGGACCCGGTTGACGTTAACGTCACCCTATCGCCTAATGCCGCGGCCCGCCACGACCATGAGATCCGGATGACCGAGCCCGCCGCCCGCTACCGCAGCATCTTCCGCCCCGGCCTGTTCGACGGCCAGGTCTGCTGGGTCACCGGCGGCGGCAGCGGCATCGGCCGTTGCGTGGCGCACGAACTGGCGGCGCTGGGCGCGCAGGTGGTGATCAGCGGTCGCAGCATCGACAAGCTCGAGCGCGTGGCCGCCGAGATCGCGGCCGACGGCGGCCGCTGCGACACCATCGCCTTCGACATCCGCGACGAAGAGGCCGTCAAGGCCGGCGTGGCCGCCATCGTCGCCCGGCACGGCGCGGTGCATGGCCTCGTCAACAACGCCGGCGGGCAATTTCCCGCGCCGATGATGGCCATCAGCAAGAAGGGCTTCGACGCCGTGGTCGCCAACAACCTGACCGGCGGCTTCCTGATGATGCGCGAGGTCTTCAACCAGAGCATGGAGACGCACGGCGGCGCGGTCGTCAACATGACGGCCGATTTCCGCAACGGCATGCCCGGCATGGCGCACAGCGGCGCCGCGCGCGCCGGCATGAGCAACCTGACGATGACCGCCGCCTACGAATGGGCGCATGCCGGCGTGCGCGTGAATGCGGTGGCGCCGGGCTGGATCGCCAGCAGCGGCATGGACACCTATGGCGGCGCGATGAAGAGCCTGATCCCCCGCCTGAAGGAGCATGTGCCGCTGGGCCGCCTGGGCGTCGAGGCCGAGGTCAGCGGCGCCATCGTCTTCCTGCTGTCGCCGGCGGCGGCCTTCATCAGCGGCGTCACGGTGCAGATCGACGGTGCGGCGTCGCTGGGCAGCGCGGTCTTCCCCCTGAGCAAGACGACCAAGAGCGTGCCGTTCGACGGCTTTCACCGCGCCGTGACGCCGGACGTGCTGAAGTGACCTGCCTCGTCTCCCGGCTCGATCCGAAATCGCCCGCCTTCCAGGCCAACGCCGCGCGCATGGCCGAGCGCCTGGCCGAGGTGCGGGCGCTCGAAGCCCGCGTCATCGCCGAATCGGCGAGCAAGCGCGAAAGATTCGAGCAGCGCGGCCAGCTGCTGCCGCGCGAACGCGTGGCGCGGCTGATCGACCGCGGCAGCGAATTCCTCGAGCTCAGCCCGCTGGCCGGCCTGGGCATGCACGACGACGACGGCAAGAAAAGCGTGCAAGGCGGCGGCAGCATCGTCGGCATCGGCGTGGTGGCCGGCAAGCGCGTGCTGGTCAGCGCCAGCGACAGCGCCGTCAAGGGCGGCACGGTGGCGCCGATGGGGCTGAAGAAGGCGCTGCGCGCGCAGGCGCTGGCGGCCGAGAACAAGCTGCCGCTGGTGGCGCTGGTCGAGAGCGGCGGCGCCAACCTGATGTACCAGGCCGAGATCTTCGTCGACGGTGGCCGCACCTTCGCCAACCAGGCGCGGCTGTCGGCAGCGGGCATTCCGCAGATCGCGGTGGTGCACGGCTCGTCCACCGCCGGCGGCGCCTATCTGCCGGGGTTGTCGGACTATGTGGTGCTGGTCAAGGGCCGCAGCAGCATCTACCTGGCCGGCCCGCCGCTGGTGAAGGCCGCCATCGGCGAGGACGCCAGCGACGAGGAGCTCGGCGGCGCGCAGATGCATGCCGAAGTCACCGGCCTGGGCGAATACCTAGCCGACCACGATGCGCATGCGATCGCCATCGCGCGCGAACTGATCGACGCGCTGCCCTGGGACACCGTGCCGCCGCCGGCACCCGCGCCCGAGCCGCTGTACGACCGCGAGGAGTTGCTGGGCGTGGTGCCTGCCGACGAGCGCGAACCCTACGACGTGCGCGAGGTCATCGCGCGCGTGGTCGACGGCTCGGATTTTCTCGAATTCAAGGCGACCCTGGCCACCGACACCATCTGCGGCCATGCCCGCATCCACGGCCAGCGCGTGGGCATGCTGGGCAACAACGGGCCCATCCAGCCCGCCGGCAGCACCAAGGCGGCACAGTTCATCCAGCTGTGCGACCAGTCGGGCACGCCGCTGGTCTTTCTGCAGAACACCACCGGCTATATGGTCGGCAAGGCAGCCGAACAGGCCGGCGCCATCAAGCATGGCAGCAAGATGATCCAGGCGGTGGCCAACGCGCGCGTGCCGAAGTTCACCATCGTGCTCGGCGGCAGCTTCGGCGCCGGCAACTACGGCATGTGCGGCCGCGGCTTCGACCCGCGCTTCATCTTTGCCTGGCCGAGCGCGCGCACCGCGGTGATGGGCGGCGCGCAGGCGGCCAAGGTGATGGACATCGTCAACCGCAACAAGCTGCAGAAGATGGGCCTGCCGGCCAACGACGAGGCGCTGGCGGCGATGAGCGACGGCCTGAAGCGCCGGCTCGATGCCGAGAGCCATGTCCTCTTCGGCACCGCCCGGCTGTGGGACGACGGCATCATCGACCCGCGCGATACGCGCCGCATCCTCGGCCTCGGCCTGGCGCTGGCGCGCGAAGCCGCCGCGCGCACGCTGCACCCCAATACCTTCGGCATTGCCAGACTCTAGGAGACCCGCTTGAAATTCACCCCCGAACACCGCCAGATCGACGACACCGTCACCAGGTTCGTCCAAAAGGAACTCAACCCCTACATTCCCGAGTGGGAGGCGGCCGAGGAATTCCCCAGCCACGAGGTCTTCAAGAAGCTCGGCAACCTGGGCCTGCTGGGGCTGAAATATCCCGAGGAATTCGGCGGCGCCGGGCTCGATTTCAGCTACAGCATGGTGATGGCCGAGGCGCTGGGCGCCTGCACCTGCGGCGGCGTGCCGATGGCCATCGGCGTGCACACCGACATGGCCACGCCGGCGCTGGCGCGCTTCGGCAGCGACGAGCTGCGCAAGGAATTCCTGGTGCCCACGATCGCCGGCGACGTGGTCGCCTGCCTGGGCGTCAGCGAACCCGGCGGCGGCTCCGACGTGGCGGCGGTGAAGACCAGCGCGCGCAGCGAGGGCGGCGACTACGTCATCAACGGCACCAAGATGTGGATCACCAACGGTCTGAAGGCGGACTGGTGCTGCCTGCTGGCCAATACCAGTGAGGGCCCGCCGCACAAGAACAAGAGCCTGATCATCGTGCCGATGGATGCACCCGGCATCACGAAGCACAAGATCAGGAAGATCGGCATGAACAGCAGCGACACCGCGCAGCTGTTCTTCGACAACGTGCGCGTGCCCAAGCGTTACCTGATCGGCCAGGAAGGCCTGGGCTTCACCTTCCAGATGCTGCAGTTTCAGGAAGAGCGGCTGTGGGGCGCGGCCAGTTCGCTGCGCAGCCTGGACATCCTGATCGACAAGACGATCGACTACACGCGCCAGCGCAAGGCTTTCGGCAAGAGCGTGCTCGACAACCAGGTCGTGCACTACCGGCTGGCCGAACTGCGCACCGAGGTCGAGGCGCTGCGCTCGCTGACCTACCGCGCGGTGGAGGCCTATGTCGGCGGCAAGGACGTCACCAAGCTGGCCAGCATGGCCAAGCTCAAATGCGGCCGCCTGGTGCGCGAGGTGGCCGACAGCTGCCTGCAATACTGGGGCGGCATGGGCTTCACCTGGGACAACCCGATCTCGCAGGCCTACCGCGACAGCCGACTGGTCAGCATCGGCGGCGGCGCCGACGAGGTGATGCTCGGCATCATCTGCAAGCTCGAAGGCACCTTGCCCGGGAGGAACTGACGACCCCCGGCCGCTGGGGCGGCCGCCCCCCGCGGGGGCTGCTGAACCGGACCGGGAAACCCGGATCCGGTTCAGGGCGCTCACGACGCCGCTCCCCCTGGTCGCCGGAGGCGACCGGTCCCCGAGGGGACGAACTCGAGAGGCACTGGATGACTTTTCAGACCTTGATCGCGAAACACGACGGGCCGGTGCTGCACCTCACGCTCAATCGCCCTGAGGTGCGCAATGCGATGTCGCTGGCGATGGTGCTGGAGCTGCGCCAGGCGCTGCTGAATGCCGAAGCCGACGGCGCCACGCGCGCCGTCGTGCTGCGCGGCGCCGGCGGGCATTTCTGCGCCGGCGGCGACATCAAGGACATGGCTGCGGCACGCATGAAGCTGGCCGACAACCCCGATGCGGTGGTCGAGGTCAACGAAGCCTTCGGCGACCTGTGTGTGGCCTATGCCACCACGGGCCTGGCGGTGGTGGCGGTGACCGAGGGCACGGTGATGGGCGGCGGCTTCGGCCTGGCCTGCGTGGCCGACGTGACGCTGGCATCCGACAGCGTGGTCTTCCGCCTGCCCGAGACCGGCCTCGGCCTGGTGCCGGCGCAGGTGGGGCCCTTCCTGGTCGAGCGCCTGGGCTATGCCGAGGCCAGGCGCCTGGCCGTCACCGGCGCCCGCGTCGACGCCGCCGAGGCGCTGCGGCTGCGCCTGGTGCATGAGGTGCACGCCGATGCGGCAGCGCTGGATGCCGCGCTGGCGCGCGTGCTGGCCGACATCCTGCACGGCGCGCCGCAGGCGCTGGCCGCCACCAAGGCGCTGATCGCCAAGGCGCGGCTGCACAGCCCGGCGTCGCTGGTGCACGAGGCGGCCGAGACCTTCGCACGCGCCGCGCTCGGGGCCGAGGGGCAGGAAGGAACGATGGCCTTCCTGCAGAAGCGCCCGGCGACATGGATGCCGAAGTCGTGAGCTTCCAGAAGATCCTCATTGCCAACCGCGGCGAGATCGCCTGCCGCGTGATGCGCACCGCGCACCGGCTGGGCTACGCCACCGTGGCCGTCTGCAGCGAGGCCGATGCGAAGGCACCGCATGTCGCGATGGCCGACGAGGCGGTGTGCATCGGTGCGCCGCCGGCCGCGGCCTCGTATCTGAATATCGAGGCGATCCTCGACGCCGCGCGCCGCACCGGCGCCGATGCGGTGCACCCCGGCTACGGCTTCCTGTCCGAGCGCGCCGATTTCGCCGAGGCCTGCGCCGGCGCCGGCCTGGTCTTCATCGGCCCGCCGCCGGCCGCCATCCGCGCGATGGGCGACAAGGCGCTGGCCAAGCGCCGCATGATCGAAGCCGGCGTGCCCTGTGCGCCCGGCTACCTGGGCGATGAACAAGACGACCAGCGTCTGGCCGCCGAAGCCGCAACCTTGGGCCTGCCGCTGCTGGTGAAGGCGGTGGCCGGCGGCGGTGGCCGCGGCATGCGGCTGGTGCGCCGCCCCGAGGACCTGGCCGACGCGCTGGCCGGCGCGCGCCGCGAGGCGCTCAGCGCCTTCGGCGACGGCACGCTGATGCTCGAACGGCTGATCGACGACGGCCGCCACATCGAGATCCAGGTCTTCTGCGATGCCCACGGCAATGCCGTGCACCTGGGCGAGCGCGACTGCACCGCGCAGCGCCGGCGCCAGAAGGTGATCGAGGAGGCGCCCTCGCCCATCGTCGACGCCGGCATGCGCGCGCGCATGGGCCGCGACGCCGTGGCCGCCGCACTGGCCGTGGGCTACCGCGGCGCCGGCACGGTGGAATTCATCGTCGACCAGGACAAGCGCCACTTCTTCCTGGAGATGAATACGCGGCTGCAGGTCGAGCACCCGGTGACCGAATGCATCACCGGCTTCGACCTGGTGGAGTGGCAGCTGCGCGTGGCGCAAGGCGAGCCGCTGCCGGTGACGCAGCAGCAGATCCGCTTCGACGGCCATGCCATCGAGGTGCGCCTGTATGCCGAAGACCCATCCGACGGCTGGAAGCCGCAGACTGGGCGCATCCTGGGTTGGGCCCCTGAATGCGTCGACATGGGCAGCGACATCCGCATCGACCACGGCATCGCCGCCGGCGGCGAGGTCACGCCCTATTACGACGCCATGGTCGCCAAATTCATCGCCCATGGCCGCGACCGCGACGATGCCATCCGCCGCCTGCGGCGCGCGCTGGCCGAGGTGCCGCTGATGGGCCTGGCCAGCAACGGCCGCTTCCTGCGCGACCTGCTGAACCACCCGCAATTCCGCGCCGCCGCGCTGACGACGACGAGGCTGGACGAATGGGCGGCAGAAGGCGAAGCGCTGCTGCAACCCCCGCTGCCCGGCGACGAGGCCTGGCAGCTTGCCGCTGCGCTGCGCGCCGGGCATCCCTCCGAAAGGCCGGCCAGCGTGGCGCGTTTCGAGCTGCTGCTGCAATGCCAGGGCGAGCGCCGCACGCTGCACGCGCCGCCCGAAGGCCTGCGGGTGATCGCGCGCGACGGCGACACCGTGCGCTACACCCTCGACGGCGTGCAACGCCGCGCGCGCGCCATCGACGACGGCCACAGGCTGCACCTGGCGATAGCCGGCACCGTCTTCACCTTCAGCGAACCCTCGGCCTACCCCGAACGCGACAGCAGCACCGACCCCGGCCGCGCGCGTGCACCGGTGGCGGGCGTGATCGCCCATGTGGCGGTGGCCGAGGGCGATGCCGTCACCCAGGGCCAGCCGCTGGTGTGCGTGGAGGCGATGAAGATGGAGATGTGGCTGCATGCGGCGGCCAGCGGCGTCGTGCGCACGGTGCACGTCAAGGTGAAGGACCCGGTGGCCGCCGGCGCGGTGCTGGTCGAACTGGACATCGAGGAATAGACCATGGACAAAGCCATCCTGACCTGCGCGCTGACCGGCGTGCTGACCAACCCGAAACAGCACCCGGTGCCGGTGACACCGGCGCAGATGGCCGCCGAGGCGCGTGATGCCTTCAACGCCGGTGCCAGCATCATGCACGTGCACCTGCGCGCGCAGGAGGACGGCATGGGCCACCTGCCGAGCTGGGACCCGGACGTGGCCGAGGCGGTGGTGAGTGCCATCCGCGCCGCCTGCCCCGGCGTCATCATCAACCTGACCACCGGCACCGTGGGCAAGGACATCTCGGGCCCGCTGGCCTGCCTGCGGCGCGTGAAGCCCGAGGCCGCGGCCTGCAACGCCGGCAGCCTGAACTACCTGAAGATCAAGGACAACGGCGAGTGGGCCTGGCCGCCGATGGTGTTCGACAACCCGGTGGCCAAGATCCAGCAATACCTGGACGTGATGAACGAGCTGCACATCCACCCCGAATTCGAATGCTTCGATGTCGGCATCGTGCGCAGCGTGGGCATGTACCTGAAGGCCGGGATGTTCAGCGGCGTGCCCGAGGTCAATTTCGTCATGGGCGTGGCCAGCGGCATGCCCTGCGACGCCGACCTGCTGGCGCTGCTGCCGCGTTATGCGCCGCCGGGCGCCGTCTGGCAGACGACGCTGATCGGCCGCGCCGAGGTCTGGCCGGTGCACCAGAAGACGGCCGAGCTCGGCGGCATGCTGCGCACCGGGCTGGAGGACACCTTCTACGTGCCCGGCGGCCAACGCGCCAGCGGCAACGGCGTGCTGATCGAGGCGCTGGCGCGCTGCGCGCAGCAGGCCGGCCGCAGCGTCGCCACGCCGGCCGAGGCGCGCACGCTGCTCGGGCTGCGTGCCGCCGCCGCCGCATGACCTCGCCGACGCATCCCGCCCCTTCGACACCACCGCGCCGCAGCGATGCCGAGCAGGCGCGCGTCGACGCCGCACTGCTCGACCTGTTCCAGAACCGCATCGTCTTCAACCAGGTGCTGGGCCTGACCGTGCTGTCGGTGCGCCATGGCGACGTGCGCGGGCGCTTCGAGATGAAGCATGAGCTGATCGGCCACCCGGCGCATGGCCGGCTGCACGGGGGCGTGATCGCCGCGGTGCTCGACGCCATGGGCGGGCTGGCCGGCATGGCGGCCATCGCCGAACACCATGCGCACGAGAGCATGGAGCAGGTGATGGTGCGCTTTGCGCGCTACGGCACCATCGACCTGCGCGTGGACTTCCTGCGCCAGGGCATCGGGCGGCACTTCATCGCCAGCACCGAGGTCACGCGCCTGGGCGGACGCATCGCCAGCACGCAGATGCGGCTGCACAATGACGCCGGCGTGCTGATCGCCACCGCGGCGGCAGCCTACAGCGTGAGTTGATCCACCGGGGAGCGCCATGCCGCACGAAGCCGACCTGCACCACCTGATCGGCCGCGTGCGTGAGGGCCGGCTGCCGCGGCGCGCGGCCATCCGCCGCCTGCTGGGCCTGGGCCTGTCGATCCCCGCGATCTCGGTGCTGCTGGCCGATGTCGGCCTGGCGCAGACGCCCCCCGCGCTGGCACCCGCGCGCCGCGGCGGTGGCGGCCCGCTGCGGCTGCTGTACTGGCAGGCGCCGACGCTGCTCAACCCGGCGTTTGCCACCGGCAGCAAGGACGCCGAGGCGTCCAACCTGTTCTACGAGGCCCTGGCGCGCTGGGACGCCGATGCCCAGCTGCAGCCGGTGCTGGCGGCCGAGATCCCCAGCCGCGACAACGGCGGCGTGGCCGCCGACGGGCGCTCGGTGACCTGGAAGCTCAAGCGCGACGTGCGCTGGCACGACGGCAAGCCCTTCAGCGCCGACGACGTGGTCTTCAGCGCCCGCTTCGCCACCGACCCCGAGACCGCCGCCACCACCGCCGGCGCCTGGCAGGACCTGCGCGTCGAGAAGATCGATGCGCATACCGTGCGCATCGGCTTCTCCAAGCCCACGCCCTTCTGGCCGCGGGTCTACGCCACCACGCAGCTGCTGCCGCGCCACCTGTTCGAGCCCTGGCTGGGTGCCAGGTCGCGCGAGGCGCCGGTCAACCTGCGCCCGGTCGGCACCGGGCCCTTTCGCCTGGTCGACTTCAAGCCGGGCGACCTGCTGCGCGCCGAGATCAATGCCGACTACCACCGGCCGGGCAAGCCGTTCTTCGACAGCGTCGAGCTCAAGGGCGGCGGCGATGCCACCTCGGCCGCGCGTGCCGTGCTGCAGACCGGTGAATTCGACTATGCGTGGAACCTGCTGGTCGAGGACGACCTGCTCAAGCGCATGGAGACCGGCGGCAAGGGCCGCATCATCGTCTCTCCCGGCGGCACGCTGGAATTCATCGACCTCAACCACGCCGACCCCTGGACCGAGGTGCAGGGCGAACGCGCCCACCCCGACAGCCGCCACCCGCTGTGGCGGCACGACGCCGTGCGCCAGGCGATGGGCCTGCTGATCGACCGCGCCGGCATCCAGGCGCACATCTACGGCCGCGGCGGCGTGGCCACGGCCAGCATCGTCAACAACCCGGTGCGCTTTCGCAGCCCGAATGCGCGCATGGTGTTCGACATCGACCGCGCCAATGCCATCCTCGATGGCGCCGGCTGGGCGCGCGGGCCCGACGGCGTGCGCGCCAGGGACGGCCGCAAGCTCAAGCTCGTCTTCCAGACCAGCACCAGCGGCCCGCGCCAGAAGGTGCAGCAGGTGGTCAAGCAGGCCTGTCAGCGCGCCGGCATCGAGGTCGAGCTCAAGGCCGTGGCGGCCGCGGTCTATTTCAGCTCCGACCAGGCCAACCCCGATACCAACTCCAAATTCTGGGCCGACCTGCAGATGTACGCCACGCAGATGGGCCCGCCCGACCCCGAACGGCTGATGGACCGCTGGACGTCCTGGGAGCGCGCCAGCAGGGCCAACAAATGGCAGGGCCGCAATGTCAGCCGCTTCAGCAGCCCCGAATACGACACGCTGTACCGCGCCGCCGAACAGGAGCTCGACCCCGTCAGGCGCGCGTCGCTCTTCGTGCGCATGAACGACCTCGTGGTGGCCGCCGGCTATACGCTGCCGCTGATGCACCGGCCGAATGTGGACGCGGCGTCGAACCGGCTGCAGCTCTCGCTCAGCGGCTGGGGCAATGCCACCGGGTCGATCGCCGACTGGACGCGCGCCTGAGCATGCGTGAACGAAACGCCTGCTGCCGCGGCTGCATGGCGTGCTGCCGTGCCCGCGGGCCGCAAGCGCCCTGCTTCCCTTGGCGTGATCGCACGGTGGCCCGCCTTCGGCCGCCAAGCCGAGCCACCCTGGGCGATACCATTTGCGCCAGCGCACAGCGTCGCGCAGTCACCCCCCGATTCCCACCCCATCCAGCGCAGCCGCCCTGTTCACCGGCGCACTCCGCCGCCAGGTCGATGCCGTCTAGTCTACCGTAACGACTGCCCTCACAATCTGGCCACGATGCAGGAGGGTGCGTCGACCAGCTTGGAGGGAGCGTCTTGAAGAAGTGGATCTGGATCCCCGTGGTCCTTGGGCTTGCCGTAGCCGCACGGATGATTTCCCAGGGAACCGACGCGAGCGTTATCGCGAAGGCCCGAAAGGAGTTGACCAGCGGCTGCCTGCGGCAGGGCCTCTCCGTCAAGGCAATGACTGGAAGCCAGGTCGAGCAATTCTGCGCGTGCTCAGTCGACAGAACCATCAAGCTGCTCGGCGCCAAAGGCCTGCGCAAGCTCGAATCCGAAGCGACGCCCCAGAAGGAGCAGGTAAAGAAGGTCGCCATCGAGTGCGTCAAGGAATTGGCAGAGACCAAGAGCTGAGGCCTGACCAGGCGGTCAACCGGGGCGCCAACGGCATGGCACCTGGGCCGCGGAGCGCTCGCTGTCCATGTTGAGCCTCGCGGCCCCGGCAGCTCGCCGCCGTCGCCCGGTTACCTTTGCGTTAGGCCTCGCGAACCTGACTTGCGCGAGCGTCTTGCCACCTCACTTTGACGCCGCCGAGATCAGCCGCCAGCCGAATGGGCCTCGTCGACCGAGTCGCCCGTCTCGCGGTACCGGCCCGGCGCCCAGTCCAGCTGCTTGATCAGCGCGGTCAAGGTCTGCCCCTTGCGCCTGCCGAGCATCTCCGGCGTGTTGTGCTGGTCGGCTGCCGCGGCGGCGCACTCGACCGGGTCCGCGGCGCGCAGCGTGATCTGCCCGCCGTCGGCGATCAGCGCTTGGATGTTCGTCATGCCGCCCCGTGCAGCGAGGACGACAAGGACCCGTGGGACGCCCTGGCGTGGAGCGAGGCCGGCAACCCGCCGCCCGACGAGGTGGAGGCCGCAGTCCGGAACAGGTGGCGGAGGATCGCCGGGATGAGTCGCCGTTCCTCGACATCAGCCCGCAGGGGCCGGAGGCCCTGTTCCCGCGGGCCAGGGTCGAGCAGATGGTGCAGGTGCTGGACGAGATCAGGCGAAGGGCAGCGGGGTGATGCCACCGACAGTCGTCGACTCGACCCGAGCCTGAGCCTCAGCTGCGCCGCACCTGCCCGTCCACCAGCTCGATGATGCGGTCGCAGCGCGCCGCCAGCCGCGGGTCGTGGGTGACCACCAGGAAGGCCGTGCCTTCGTCGGCATTGAAGCGGCGCATCAGCGCAAAGACGTCGTCGGCGCTGTGCGTATCGAGGTTGCCGGTGGGTTCGTCGGCCAGCACCAGCGGGCAGCCGTGCGACAGCGCGCGCGCGATCGCCACGCGCTGCTGCATGCCGCCCGACAGTTCCGCCGGCTTCTTGTGCGCCGCCGCGGCCAGGCCGACCTTGTCCAGCAGCGCCAGCCCGTGCGCACGGTCGGCGGCGCTGAAGCGGCCCTGGGCGATCAGCCGCGGCATGAGCACGTTTTCCAGTGCGTTGAAGGCCGGCAGCAGGTGGTGGAACTGGAAGACGAAGCCCAGCGTATCGCCGCGGCGCTGCGTCAGCTCGGCGTCGCCCAGGCTGCCCACCGGGCGCCCCAGCAGCCGGTAGTCGCCGCTGCTCATCGGCTCGAGCAGGCCGATGATGTTGAGCAGCGTGCTCTTGCCCGAACCCGATGGCCCGATCAGCGCGACGAATTCGCCGCGGTCCAGGCGCAGGTCGATGCCGTGCAGCACCTCGGTCTCGACCGGCGTGCCCACGCCGTAGCGCTTGCGCACGCCCTGCAGTTCGACCAGCGGCTCGGCCATGGTTTCAGACGCGGATCGCCTGCGCGGGGTCGAGCCGGGCGGCGCGGCGAGCGGGTGCCACCGCAGCCAGCACGCCGCCCAGCGTGGCCATCAACGGCACCGTGATGGCCAGGCGCCAGTTCAGCCCCACGGCAAACAGCGCCTGGCCGTCGCTGCCACGCACGAAGGTCGAGAAGCCCCACAGCAGCGCCTGCGCCAGGGCCACGCCGATGAGCGAACCGGCCAGCCCCACCAGCGCGCCCTGCACCAGGAAGACCAGCGTCATCTGCGCGCGCGTGGCGCCCATGGCGCGCAGGATGCCGATCTCCTTGCGCTTTTGCACCACGCTGACCACCAGCACGCTGGCGATGCCCAGCATCACCACCATGCCGGTAAAGCCGCGGATCAGCCCCGTGCTCACGCTCTGCGCATTCAGCGCCGACAGCAGCTGCGCATTGGTCTCCATCCAGCTTTCCACCTGCAGCCCCAGTTGCCGCGCCACGCGCTGCGCGATGCGGTCGGCGCCGAAGAGGTCGGCCACCGTCGCCCACACCTGCGTCACGCCGCCCGGAATGCCCAGCAGGCTCTGCGCCGCGGTGTGGGTGACGAAGACGCTGCGGCGGTTGAGCTCGCGGTTGCCCAGGTCGATCAGGCCGGTGACCTTGAAGGTGTCGCTGGCCGTGCCGCCGGTGCGCACGACGAAGCGGTCGCCGACGGTGACGCCCAGGTCCAGTGCCAGCTGGATGCCGATCAGCGCCTCGCCCGGCGCCACGCGTGGCACGCCCTGCACCAGGCGCTGGCGCAGCGAGACGATGCGGTCGTAGCCGTCGAAATCGATGCCCACCAGCGCCACCGAGCGGCTGGCCTCGCCGCGCACGGCCAGCACCGAGCCCGACACCACCGAGGTCACCGCGGTGACGCCCGGCGTGCGCGCCAGTTCCAGCTCGACGGCGCGCCACTGGTCGACGGTGCGCGGGCGCTGCGCGCGCGGCTGCACGTCGCGCAGCGCGGCGCTGCCGCTGGCCACCGGCAGGCTGGGCAGCGAGCGTTCCTCCGGCGGGCTCACCACCAGGTGCGCCTGCGTGCCCAGCGTGCGCTCGATGGTGTTGCCCTGCAGGCCATCGATCAAGGCCGAGACATAGGTCACCACCGCCACGCCGGCCGCCACGCCGATGACGATCAGCAGCGACTGGAAGCGGCCTTCGCGCAGGAAGCGCAGCGCCACCGTGATCGCAAAACCGCCCATCAGCGTCCCATCGTATTCATGACGGCGCCGGCGCCGTCGGCCGCGTTGCCGCGGGCCCCGCGCAGGGCCGCCACGGCCGGCCGCGCCCAGGTGCCCGGCGGCAGCACGCCGTCGAGCACGACGAGCTCGCCCTCGCGCAGGCCCTGCAGCACCTCGACCTCGGCCAGGCTGCGCAGCCCCGTCTGCACGGTGCGCGCCTCGATGCGGCCGTCGGCCAGCACGTGCACGGCCCCTCCCGCGCGCAGGCCTTCGGCCGGCAGCACCAGCGCGCGCGCGCGCCGCGCGGTGGCGATCTCGACCGATACCGTGAGGTCGTCGCGCAGGAAATCCGGCGGCGCCGGCAGCGCAAACTTGACCTCCACCGCACCGCGCTGGGCGTCGACCAGCGGCGCGATGAAGGCCACGCGGGCGTCGAAGGGCCGGCCGGGAAAGGCGTCGGCCACCACGCTGGCCACCTGCCCGACGGCCAGCTGGCCGAGAAATTTTTCGTCGACCTGCGCCACCAGCTGCGGCGGCTGGCGCAGGCTCAGCTCGGCCAGCCGCGTGCCGGGCTGCACGATCTGCCCCGGCTCGACCAGGCGCTGCAGCAGCACCGCATCGCCAGGGGCCAGCACGCGCGCCTGCGCCAGCCGGGCGCGCGCGGCGTCGACGGCGGCCTCGGCCTCCTGCACGCGCGCGAGCACCTGCGCCAGCTCGCTGCCGCTGGCATTGGCGGTCTGCTGCGCCTCGGCGCTGCGCCACTGGGCCTGGGCGACATCGGCCGCGCGCCGCGCCTCGTCCAGCCGCGCCTGGCCGATGAAGCCTTGCGCGAACAAGGCCTCGCTGCGCTCGCGCTCGCGCGCGGCCGCCTCGGCATTGGCGCGCGCCTGCAGCAGCTGCTGGTTGGCCACCGGCGCCGTCAGCGACCGCTGGCCCTGCAGCCGCGCGCGGGCACTGGCCAGCGCGGCCTCGGCCTGGCGCAGGGCCGCTGCCCATTCGGCGTCTTCCAGCCGCAGCACCAGGTCGCCCGCCTTCAGCAGCGCGCCTTCGCGTTGCGGCACCGCGGCCACGCGGCCGGTGACGGTGCTGCCCACGAAGACACGCGACGGGCTGGCCACGCGCGCGCTGACGACCACCGACTGCACCAGCGGCGCCAGGCGCACGGCAGCCACCGGCACCTCGGGGCCGCGCCAGCGTTGCACGGCCAGCGCCGCGATGCCGGCCAGCAGCAGCGCCGACACCAGGGCCAGGGTCAGCTTGCGGGATGGAGCTTGCATGCGCTGCATTGTCCCTGCAGCGCCACACCCCCCGCCGGCGCGGGTGCGGCTATCGTTGCCGCCATGACCGACGAAGCCCGACTGCACCACCTGATCGATGCCGTGCGCCGCGGCCGGCTCTCGCGCCGCGGCTTCGCCGGCCGTCTCGCCGCGCTGGGCCTGGGCGCACCGATCGCCACGCTGCTGCTGGCCGATGCCGGCCTGGCCCAGGTGGCCGGCCGGCCGCTGCCCTACAAGCCGACGCGCCGCGGCGGCGGCGGGCCGCTGCGCGTGCTGATGTGGCAGGGCCCGACGACGCTGCAGCCGCATTTCGCCATCGGCTCCAAGGACCTGGAGGGCTGCGCGCTCTTCTACGAGCCGCTGGCACGCTGGGACGACGAGGGCCAGCTGCAGCCGGTGCTGGCCGCCGAGATCCCCAGCCGCGACAACGGCGGCCTGTCGGCCGACGGCCGCAGCGTGGTGTGGAAGCTCAAGCCCGGCGTCAGCTGGCACGACGGCGCACCCTTCACCGCCGACGACGTGGTCTTCAACTGGCAGTTCGCCACCGACCCCGCCACCGCCAGCACGCGCGCCGGCGAATACCTGGGCGTGGCCTTCGAGAAGATCGACAGCCACACCGTGCGCGTGCGCTTCGACCGCCCCACGCCGTTCTGGACCGGCAGCTATACGCCGGTCTACCTGATCCCGAAGCACCTGTTCGCGCCGCACCTGGGCGCCAGGGCGCGCGAGGCGCCCCACCACGACAAGCCGGTGGGCACCGGCCCCTACCGCTTTGCCGAGCTGCGCCCCGGCGACCTGCTGCGTGGCGTGCTCAACCCGGCCTACCACCTGCCGAACCGCCCGCATTTCGACAGCGTGGAGGTCAAGGGCGGCGGCGACGCCACCTCCGCCGCACGTGCGGTGCTGCAGACCGGCGAATTCGACTACGCCTGGAACCTGCTCGTCGAGGACGACGTGCTCAGGCGCCTGGAATCCGGCGGCAAGGGCCGTGTGATGATGGTCGCCGGCGGCAGCGTCGAATTCATCCAGCTCAACGCCGCCGATCCGTGGACCGAGGTCGACGGCGAACGCAGCAGCCCGAAGAGCCGCCACCCGCAACTGAGCGATCCGGCGCTGCGCCAGGCGATGGCGCTGCTGCTGGACCGGCAGAGCATCCAGGACTTCGTCTTCGGCCGCACCGGCCGCGCCACGCCCAATATCCTGAATAACCCGGCGCGCTTTCGCAGCCCCAACCGCCGCCATGCCTTCAGCGTCGAGCAGGCCCAAGCGCTGCTCGACGGCGCCGGCTGGCGTCGCGGTGCGGGCGGCCTGCGCGCCAAGGACGGCCGCACGCTGAAATTTGTCTTCCAGTCCTCCACCAACCCGCTGCGCCAGAAGGTGCAGACGGTCTTCAAGCAGGCCTGTGCCCAGGCCGGCATCGAGCTGGAGCTGAAAGCGGTGCAGGCCTCGGTTTTCTTCGGCAACGACATCGCCAACCCCGATACGGTGGCCAAATTCTGGGCCGACCTGCAGCAGTTCGCCTTCACGATGGGCGAGCCCGACCCGCGCCGCTTCATGGACCAGTATGTCAGCTGGGAGATGCCCAGCCGCGCCAACCAGTGGCAGGGCCGCAACTACATGCGCTGGCGCCACGCCGACTACGACGCCGCTTACCGCGCGGCCGATGGCGAGCTCGACGCCGTCAAGCGCGCGGCGCTGTTCATCCGCATGAACGACCTCGTCTGCGGCGACCACCACCTGCTGCCGCTGGTCACGCGGCCCAAGGTGGCGGCAGCCGGCAAGGGGCTGGTGCTGCCGCTGTCGGGCTGGAGCGAGGACCTCGCCGTGCTGGCCCATGCCTGGCGCGACGCTTGAAGCGCCCGCCGCTGGCCCCACCTGCATCCGATTGACGTTCGAGCCGAGCCGCCGATGAGCTTCTCCGTCGCCCCTGCCCTGCGCCGCCGCTGGCTGCCGCTGGGCGGCATCGCCTTGCTGCTGTCGGCGGCGCTGCTGGCCGTGCCGGCCTGCGTGGAGAGCCGCCCCGACGCCGTGCCGCGTGCCGTCAGCCCGCGCGGGCCGCTGGCCGCCGACGAACTGGCCAATATCGAGATCTTCCGCAAGGCATCACCCAGCGTCGTGCACATCACCTCGCTGGGGGCGCAGCGCGACCTCTTCTCGCTCAACGTGCAGCAGGTGCCGCGCGGCACCGGCACCGGCTTCGTCTGGGACGCCGCCGGCCACATCGTCACCAACTTCCATGTCATCCAGGGCGCGAATGGCGCCAAGGTGACGCTGGCCGACCAGTCGAGCTTCGACGCCTCGCTGGTGGGCGCCTTCCCCGACCGCGACCTGGCGGTGCTGCGCATCGAGGCGCCGAAGGACAAGCTGCCGCCGATCGCCATCGGCAGCAGCCGCGACCTCATCGTCGGTCAGCGCGTCTATGCCATCGGCAACCCCTTCGGGCTGGACCAGACGCTGACCATCGGCATCGTCAGCGCGCTCAACCGCGAGATCGAGTCGTTCAACAACCGCAGCATCCGCGGCGTCATCCAGACCGACGCCGCCATCAACCCCGGCAATTCCGGCGGCCCGCTGCTCGACTCGGCGGGGCGGCTGATCGGCGTCAATACGCAGATCGCCAGCCCCAGCGGCGCCAGCGCCGGCATCGGCTTTGCCATCCCGGTCGACGAAGTCAACCGCATCGTGCCGCGGCTCATCCGCGACGGCCGCTTCGTGCGCCCGGCGCTGGGCATCAGCGCCGGGCCGCCGGGGCTCAACCCGGCGCTGCAACTGCCCAAGGGGGTGACGCTGGTCGATGTCGGCCGCGGCGGCCCGGCCGAACGCGCCGGCCTGCAGCCCTTCCGCCGCGGCCAGCGCGGCGAGATCGTGCAGGGCGACGTCATCACCGCCATCAACGACCAGCCGGTGGCCGACCTGGACGAGATGCTGGCGCAGCTCGAGCGCTTCCAGCCCGGCGAGACCGTCACGCTGACGCTGTGGCGCGCCGGCCAGACGCGCAAGCAGGCGGTGGTGCTGGCCAAGCCGGACTGAACGTTCTGCCGGACGGCGCGCTTGCGCCGGCTCGAGGCTGCACCGGTGCAGCGGGCGACATGCCGGCGCTGCTGAAGGTCTTCGTCGAACAGGTGGCGCGACCGGGCTTTGCCTTCAAGCCGGGTGCCGGCGGCCCGTTCGGCGCCAAGGCCCTGGGTGGGCGCCCGGCGCGGGCGAGTGAGATGGCGCACGCTTGATTGCGATCAAGACCGGCGCGGATGCCGGCGCACAGACTGTCAGCCCTTGATCCGCAGCCCGGAGACCGCCCGTGCGCGCCACCCCCGCCCCCATCGCAGAGCAACCGCTCGACGAGTTTTCCAACTGCCATGGCGGCATCCTCGGCAAGCTCGACGCGCTCGACCGCCTGCCCGCGCTGCTGGCCCCGGCCGCCGAGGCGCGCCGCATCGCCGCCGATTCGCTGGCGTTCTTCACCCACGCGGTCTACGAGCACCACGCCGAAGAGGAACGCGAGCTCTTTCCCGCCGTGCTGGCCAGCGCCGGCGACGGCGCCGAGCGCGAGCAGGTGCAGGGCCTGGTCGACCGCCTGACGCAGGAACACCGCGACATCGAGGCCACCTGGGAGCGACTGAAACCGCACCTGAAGGCCATCGCCAAGGGCCAGGACAGCACGCTCGACACCGAGGCGCTGGCGGCGCTGGTGGCGCACTACAAGGCCCATGCCCGCTTCGAGGAACAGCAGTTTCTGCCGTTGTCCAAGACCATCCTCGGCCGCAACGGCGACCACATGGCGGCGCTGGGGGTGTCGCTGCACATGCGGCGTGCGCTGCCCGGCGTGATGGAGCGCTACGGCCACCGCATCTGAAGGGCGCTGCCGCGGCGCATTGGTAGCATGCGCCGGTGAGCCAGACCCCCGCTACCCTGCTGCGCGGCCACCTGCTGACGCCGCGAGGCTGGCGGCGCGGAACCCTGCAGATCGACCGGGGCCGCATCGCCGCGATCGACGCCGAGCCTGTCGGCGAAGCCGCCGCCCGCGCCGACCCGGCGCAACCGCTGCTGCTGCCCGGCTTCATCGACCTGCACCTGCATGGCGGCGGCGGCGCCGACACCATGGACGCCGGTGACGCCGTCACACGCATCGCCAGGCTGCACGCAAGCCACGGCACGACCAGCCTGCTGGCCACCACGATGACGGCGCCGCTGGCCGACATCGAGGCCGCGCTGCGTGCGCTGGCGCCGGCGATCGAACAGCGCGCCGACGGCGCCGCGCGCGTGCTGGGCGTGCACCTGGAAGGGCCCTACATCCACCCCGGGCGGCTGGGCGCGCAGCCGGCCTTCACGCGGCTGCCGGCGCTGGCCGAGATCCTGGCGCTGCACGCGCTGGCGCCCATTCGCGTCATCACGCTGGCGCCCGAGGTCGACGGCGCGCTGGCGCTGATCCCGGCGCTGGTGGAGGCCGGCATGCGCGTGCAGATCGGCCACAGCGCCGCCAGCTACGACGACGCCTGCCGCGCACTGGCCGCGGGCGCCAGCGGCTTCACCCACCTGTTCAATGCCATGGGCGGCTTCCACCACCGCGCGCCCGGGGTGGCCGGCGCCGCGCTGGCGCATGCCGACCAGGCCGAGCTGATCCCCGACCTGCTGCACGTGCACCCGGGCGCGATGCGCGCCGCGCTGCGCGCGGTGCCGCGCCTGTATGCGGTGACCGACGCCACCGCCGCCGCCGGCATGCCCGACGGCGACTACCGGCTGGGCCGGCAGACGGTGCGCAAGTGCGAAGGCGGCGTGCGCCTGGCCGACGGCACGCTGGCCGGCAGCACGCTGACCATGGACCAGGCCTTGCGCAACCTGGTGCAGCTGGGCCTGCCGCTGGCCGAGGCCTCGGCGCGCACCGCCGCCTACCCGGCGCAATACCTGGGGCTGGCCGACCGCGGCGTGCTGGCTGCCGGCGCCTGGGCCGACGTCGTGGCGCTCGATCCCGTCACGCTGCAGCTGCGCCGGGTGTGGGTGGAAGGCGAGGCGGTCTGACGGTCCGCCGCTGGCGCAATCAGCGCTGGCGCTGCTCCAGCCGCATCATCAGGCGCAGATATTCCAGCCTGGCATTGAGCTCGGCGAGCTGGTCGCGCAGTTGCGTCCAGGCAGCCAGATTGGCCTCCAGCGGGTGACCAGGCGGCAGGGCGGGCGCGGCGGGCTTGGGGCTTGACATGGTGGCGGACCTGGGCGCAGCGGATGAACGGCGCCGATGGTCGGCGCACCCACCCGGCGCGGCAACCCCGCGGCCCGGGGGCGCCCCCGCAGCCAGGGGTCAGGCGGCCGGCGGCCGCCGCAGCGCCACCAGCATGGCTTCGCAGGCCGCCAGCTGCTGCAGGCTGACATATTCATCGGCCTGGTGCGCCTGGTCGATGAAGCCCGGGCCGCAGACCACGGTCGGGATGCCGGCGCGCTGGAAGAGCCCGGCTTCGGTGCCGAAGCCCACCAGCGTGGTCTGCCGCGTACCGAGCAGCCGCTGCACCAGCTGCACCGCCGGATCCTGCAGCGTCGCCTTGAACGAGGGCATCGAGCACAGCGTCTCGAAGCGGAAGCCGGTGGCCGGGTCGACGGCATGCATCGCCGGCTCGAGCGCGCGGGCGCGCGCCACCACCGCCGCCTGCATGGCGTCGACATCGGCGCCGGGCACGTCGCGGAATTCGTAGTGGAAGCGGCAGTCCTCGGGCACCACGTTGTCGGCGATGCCGCCCTCGATCACGCCCACCGCGGCGGTGGTGAACGGCGCCTCGAAGCCGTCGTGGAACGGCCCTTCGGCGCGCCAGCGGTCGGCGGTATCGGCCAGGTGGGCGACCAGACGCGCGGCCGCCTCGATGGCATTGACGGCCTTGGGCGTCTGCGACGAATGCGCGGCATGGCCCTTGACGCGGCAGCACCAGCGGTGCACGCCCTTGTGCGCCAGCGCCGGCACCATGCCGGTGGGCTCGCCGACGATGCAGTGCGTGGGCGCCAGCCCGGCGTCCTTGAGGTCGGCGATCAGGTGGCGCGCGCCGAAGCCGCCCACCTCCTCGTCGTAGCTGAAGGCAAAATGCACCGCGAACGGCAGGTCGGCCTCCAGGAAGGCCCGCGCATGTGCCACGCACAGGCCGATATAGGCCTTCATGTCGGCGCTGCCGCGGCCATAGAGGCGGCCGTCGCGCAACTCGGCGCCCACCGGGTCGACGGTCCAGGCCTGGCCGGTCCAGGGCACGGTATCGGTGTGGCCCGACAGGATCACGCCGCCGGGCCTGCCCTCGCCCAGCGTGGCGAAGAGGTTGAATTTGCGCCGGTGCTCGTCGTGCGTCAGCCGCAGCGGCACGCCGAGCGTGCGCAGGTGGTCGGCGATGGTGTCGATCAGCGGCTGGTTGGACTGGTCGCTGACGGTGTTGAAGCGCACCAGGCGGCGCGCCCACTCGAGCGCGTCGCTGGATGGCGTGGAGGAGGGTTGGTCGGCCATGCAGGCATGCTAGCCTGCCTGCCACCCGATCGAAAGGCACCCGGCGCCATGTCCCTGCCCTGCCCGAGCCCCCTGACGCCAGCGGTCGACTGGCGCCCGGCCATACGCGACGCCGCCGCCCGCATCGCCGGCGACGTGCGGCGCACGCCGCTGTGGCGGCTGCCCGGCCGCGCGCTGGGCATCGATGTCGCCGAGGTCTGGCTCAAGCTCGAGCAGCTGCAGCTGTCGGGCAGCTTCAAGGCGCGCGGCATGTTCAACCGCATGCGGTCGCTGCCGCTGCCCGCGGCGGGCGTGGTGGTGGCCTCCGGCGGCAACGCCGGCATCGCGGTGGCCACCGCGGCGCGCGCGCTGGGTGTGCCCTGCGAGGTCTTTCTGCCCGAGGTCGCCACGCCGGCCAAGCGCGCGGCGCTGGCCGCGCTGGGCGCCACCGTCACCGTGCAGGGCGCGGTCTATGTCGAGGCGCTGGCGGCCTGCGTGGCGCGCCAGCGCCAGACCGGCGCGCTGCTGATGCACGCCTATGACCAGGACGAGGTGGTGATCGGCGCCGGCACCCTGGCTGCCGAGATCGAGGCCGACGCCGGCGCCCTGCCCGAGCGGCTGCTGGTCAGCGTCGGCGGCGGCGGGCTGATCGCCGGCATCGCCGCCTGGTGTGCCGGCCGCTGCCGCGTCGAAGCGCTGGAACCCGAACGCGCGCCCACGCTGCATGCCGCGTGGGGGGCCGGCAAACCGGTGGACGTGACCGTGGGCGGCGTGGCCGCCGATTCGCTGGGTGCGCAGCGCATCGGCGCCATCGCATGGTCGGTCTGCCGGCAGCACGTGGCGGCCTGCCACCTGCTGCCCGACGAGGCCATCCGCACGGCCCAGCAGCGCATCTGGCGCGAGCTGCGGCTGGCGGTGGAACCGGCGGCCGCGCTCGGCCTGGCCGCGCTGTGGACCGGCGCCGTGCGCCCGGCGCCGGCCGAGCGCGTGGCGGTGGTGCTGTGCGGCGCCAATTTCGACCCCACCGGCCTGGCCTGATCGGCCGCGCTGTCGCGGCTAACATCGCCGGCACGCAATTCCGAGGAGGCTGCCGATGCCGGTCATCGTGATCGCCAATCCCAAGGGCGGGGTCGGCAAGAGCACCCTGGCCACCAACGTCGCCGGACTGCTGGCGCGCCAGGGGCACGCGGTGATGCTGGGCGATGTCGACCGCCAGCAGTCAGCGCGCCAGTGGCTGGCGCTGCGCTCGCCGCAGCTGCCGCTCATCCGCAGCTGGGACGTGGCGCACGACGACATCGTGCGCCCGCCCAAGGGCACCACCCACGTCGTGCTCGACACCCCGGCCGGGCTGCATGGCAAGCGGCTGGACGCGGTGCTGAAGATCGCCGACCGGCTGCTGATCCCGCTGCAGCCCAGCCTGTTCGACATCCAGGCCACGCATGCCTTCGTGCAGGCCCTGCGCCAGCACCGGCGCGGCCACGAGATCGGCGTCGGCCTGGTGGGCATGCGCATCAAGGAACACACGCTGTCCAACGAACAGCTGCACCAGTACCTGTCGACGCTGCCGGTGCCGGTGGTGGCCTGGCTGCGCGACACGCAGAACTATGTGCAGCTGGCCGCGCATGGCCTGACGCTGTGGGACGTGGCGCCCAGCCGCGTCGAACGCGACCTCGAACAATGGCAACCGCTGAAGGAATGGCTCACCCGATGAAACATTACCCGCACCTGCAGGACCTGGCCGCGCTGGTCGGCACCGAGATCGGCGTCAGCGACTGGATCACCGTCGACCAGGGCCGCATCGACCTCTTCGCCCAGGCCACGGGCGACCACCAGTGGATCCACATCGACCCCGAACGGGCCGCCAGGGGGCCCTACGGCACCACCGTCGCGCATGGCTTCCTGACGCTGAGCCTGCTGCCCGAGCTGAGCCAGGCCGCCTTCGCGCTGGACGACGTGCGCATGGGCATCAACTACGGCCTCAACAAGGTGCGCTTCCCGGCACCGGTGAAGAGCGGCGCCAGGCTGCGCGGCCGCTTCAGGCTGCTGGCCTTCGACCCCCTGCCCGGCGGCGCGCAGCTGACGGTGGAGGTGACGATGGAGGTCGAGGGCGGCGACAAGCCGGTGTGCGTGGCCGAGTCGCTGTCGCGCCGCTATACGCAGGCGCCGGCCTGATCCACCGCGAGGGCGTGCGCCGCCCCCTCGAAAGAGGGTGCGAGTCACCGCGGGCACCGGCATAGCATGCAGCGCAGTCGTCAGCGCCGGAAGCACCCCGGCCGGTTTGCAGCGAGGCCCCGATGAAAGTCCTGCTGGTCGATGACCACCCCCTGATCCTGTCGGCCCTGCAGACCGTCATCCGCGGCCTCGGCGACGATGTCGCCGTCGACGGTGTCGACAGCGCGGCCGCTGCACGCGCCGCGCTGCAGCGCGATGCAGACTACGACCTCGTGCTGCTGGACCTGGCGCTGGGCGATGCCGACGGCTTCGACGTGCTGATCGAGCTGCGGCAGACCTACCCGGCACTGCCCGTGGTGGTGGTCTCGGCGTCGGAACGCATGAGCGACGTCATCCGCGCCATCGACCTCGGGGCCATGGGCTTCGTGCCCAAGCGTTCGTCGCACGCGCAGCTGACCGAGGCGCTGCAGATGGTGATGTCCGGCGGCCTGTACGTGCCGCCCATGCTGCTGGGCCTGCAGGGCCGCGCCGCCGTCGACGAAGACACCGAGCCGGCGGTGATGCACACGCGCGGCGCCCCGCTGGGGCCGGCAGCGCGCGCCGAAGCCCATCAGCAGGTGACGGGCCTGGACGCCATCGGCCTGACGCCGCGGCAATCCGAGGTGCTGGCGCTGCTGCTCAAGGGCCTGCCCAACAAGCTGATCGCGCGCGAGCTCAAGCTCTCGGTCGAGACCGTCAAGGACCATGTCGCCGCGGTGCTGCGGGCGCTGGGCGTGAGCACGCGCACGCAGGCCGTGCTGGCGGTCAGCCAGATGGCGCACGACAGCCAGCGGCGCAGCGCCGATTGACGTGGCGACCGCGCGCGCCGCCCCGGCGCCGGCGAACGACCGCAGCGCCCAGCACCACCGGAACATCGAGCACCTGCGCGCGCTGATGCAGCAGACGCCGGCCTCGCTGACCGGCAATGCCATCGGCATCGCCCTCGTGCTGGCGATCTTCGGCGGGCTGTCGCCGCCGCTGGCGATCGGCAGCTGGGGCCTGTTCAGCCTGCTGGCCTGGCTGGCACGGCTGGCCCACTACCGCCGCTACCTGAGCCGGCCCGACGCCGATGCCGCCACGCTCTCGCGCTGGCGCCGCAGCTGGCGTGCGCTGGTCATCGTCCAGGCGGCCCTGTGGGGGCTGGCCTCGTGGCTGTTCTGGGACCTGGGCACGCCCTACCACGACCTCGGGCTGATCTTCATCGTCTTCAGCTACTGCATGGCCTCGGTGCAGCTGCTGTCGCCGCAGCCGCGCGTCTTTCTCGCCTTCATCAGCGTGGTGCTGGTGCCGATGATCGTGCGCATCGCCAGCGACAGCAGCCATGGCTGGCACTGGCAGCTGGCCGGGCTGCTGAGCATCATGTTCGGCATCACGGCGCTGATGGGTCGCACCTACGGCAGCGCGCTCGGCCAGGCGATCGCGCTGAAGGCGCGCACCGAGGAGCTGGCGGCGCAGCTGCGCGTGGAGATGGCCGCAGCCGAGAGCGCGCGCCGGGCCGCCGAGGCCGCCAGCCGCGCCAAGACGCAGTTCTTTGCCGCCGCCAGCCACGACCTTCGCCAGCCGCTGCACGCCATGGGCCTGTTTGCCGAGGCGCTGCGCCAGCGCAGCCGCGACCCCGAGGTGGCCGGCCTGGTCAACAGCATCAACGAATCGGTCGATGCACTGGAAGGCCTGTTCGGCGAACTGCTCGACATCACGCGCATCGACACCGGCGGCGTCGAGGTCAACCCGGGCCCGCTGCGCCTGCGCGAGCTGTTCGGCCGCCTGCGCCTGCACTTCGAGCCCATCGCCTTCGAGAAGGGGCTGATGCTGTCGTTTCGCGGCGGCCAGCATGTGGTGCAGGCCGACCCGGTGCTGCTCGAGCGCATCCTGCGCAACCTGGTCAGCAACGCCATCCGCTATACCGACGACGGTGGCGTGCTGGTCAGCTGCCGGCCCTGGCAGGGCGGCTTGCGCGTGCAGGTGTGGGACTCGGGCATCGGCATCGCCGACACCGCGCTGCCGCGCATCTACGACGAGTTCTACCAGGTGCAGAGTTCGCGCCCGCTGGAGCCGCACCAGCGCAAGGGCCTGGGCCTGGGCCTGGCCATCGTCAAGCGGCTGGCCGACCTGATGCAGGTGCCGCTGACGGTGCGCTCACGCGTCGGCCACGGCACGGTCTTCTCGCTCGAGCTGCCGGCCGGCAAGGCGCCGCGCAGCAGCGAGCCGGCGGCCGGCAATGCCAAGGCGCCGCTGGGGCTGACGCTGCAGGGCCGCCTGATCGTGGTGGTGGAAGACGAACCGGCGGTGCGCGAAGGGCTGGTGGTGGTGCTGCAGGCCTGGGGCGCCAGCGTGCTGGCCTTCGACACCGTGGCCGCCCTGCAGGCCTGGCTGGTGACGTCGCCGGCGGCCAGGCCCGACCTGGCCCTCGTCGACTTCCGCCTGCCCGAGAACCAGACCGGCGTCGACGCGCTGGTCGCGCTGCGCGCCCACTGGCCGGGCGAACGGCTGCCGGCGATCATGGTCACCGGCAGCAGCCTGGGCGGTCACGAGGACCAGGCCCTGGCGCACGACTACCACCTGCTGATCAAGCCGGTGCTGCCGAACAAGTTGCGCGCGATGATCGCCTTCAAGCTCGGCATGCGCTGATCACGGCGCCGGCGTGCGGATCAGGTGGTCGAAGGCGCTGAGGGCGGCCTTGGCGCCTTCGCCGGTGGCGATGATGATCTGCTTGTACGGCACCGTGGTCACGTCGCCGGCCGCAAAGAGGCCCGGCACGCTGGTGTGGCATTTGTCGTCGACGATGATCTCGCCGAAGCGGCTGAGCTCCACCGTGCCCTTCAGGAACTCGGTGTTGGGCACGAGGCCGATCTGCACGAAGACGCCGGCCAGGTCGAGGTGGTGCTCAGCGCCCGATACGCGGTCCTTGTAGCGCAGGCCGTTCATCTTCTGGCCGTCGCCGGTGATCTCGGTGGTCTGCGCATTCAGGTGGATGCTGACGTTGGGCATGCTCCTGAGCTTGTCCACCAGCACCTGGTCGGCACGCAGCTTGTCGGCAAATTCCAGCAGCGTGACGCTCCTGACCACGCCGGCGAGGTCGATCGCCGCCTCGACGCCGGAATTGCCGCCGCCGATCACCGCCACGTCCTTGCCCTTGAACAGCGGGCCATCGCAGTGCGGGCAGTAGGCCACGCCCTTGGTGCGGTATTGCTGCTCGCCGGGCACGTTGACATTGCGCCAGCGTGCGCCGGTGGCCAGGATCACGGTGCGGCTCTTCAGCGTGGCGCCGTTGTCCAGCGTGACGGTGGCATGGCCGCCGGGCACCGTGGCCGGGTCGACCCTGGCCACGCGCTGCAGCGTGATGAGGTCGACGCCATAGTGGCGCACATGCGCCTCCAGCGCGGCGGCGAATTTCGGCCCTTCGGTCTCGAGCACGGAGATGAAATTCTCGATGCCCAGCGTGTCCATGGTCTGGCCGCCGAAGCGCTCGGCCACGATGCCGGTGCGGATGCCCTTGCGCGCCGCATAGACCGCGGCCGCGGCGCCGGCCGGGCCGCCGCCGATGATCAGCACGTCGTACGGCGCCTTCTCGCTGAGCTGGGCGGCCGCGCGCTTCGCGGCGCCGGTGTCGACCTTGGCCAGGATCTCGCCGAGCTCCATGCGGCCGTTGCCGAACAACTCGCCGTTCAGGTAGACGCTGGGCACGGCCATGATCTGCCGCTGCTCGACCTCGGCCTGGAAGAGGCCGCCGTCGATGGCCATGGCGCGGATGCGCGGGTTGAAGACCGCCATCAGGTTCATCGCCTGCACCACGTCCGGGCAGTTGTGGCAGGTCAGGCTCATCCAGGTGTCGAAGCGGAAGTCGCCGTCCAGGGCCCTGATCTGCTCGATGACCTCGGCCTCGACCTTGGGCGGGTGGCCGCCGGCCCACAGCAGCGCCAGCAGCAGCGAGGTGAATTCGTGGCCCATCGGCACGGCGGCGAAATGCACGCCCATGTCGTGGCCGACGCGGGTGATCTGGAACGAGGGCCGGCGCTCGAAGCCGCCGTCGAAGCGCGCCGTGATCCTGTCCGGCGCGATGGCGGCGATCTCGGTGATCAGCTCGCGGATCTCGCCCGCGCCGGTCGAATCGTCGAGGCTGGCAATCAGCTCGATCGGCTGGGTGATGCGCTCGAAATAGGCGTTGAGTTGCGCCTTGATGCCGTCGTCCAACATGGCAGGTCCTTTCGGTTCGGTGATGCGGTCGTGGTCAGGCAGACCCCGTCGACAGCACCCCGGCGCGAGCGGACCGGGGTGCTGTCAACGGGGCCCGAGGAAGGTCCCGGGCCGGAGGGAGGGAGCGGGCCTGCGGCCCGCCCCGTTGCGCGTCATCGCAGCGTGGGCTTCAGATCTTGCCCACGAGGTCGATCGACGGCGCCAGCGTCTTGGCACCCTCGTTCCACTTGGCCGGGCAGACCTGGCCGGGGTGCTTGGCCACGTACTGCGCGGCCTTGAGCTTGCGCAGCGTCTCCTTGACGTCGCGGGCGATCGCGTTGTCGTGGATCTCGGCCGTCTTCACCACACCCTCGGGGTTGATGATGAAGGTGCCGCGCAGCGCCAGGCCCTCTTCGGGGATGTGCACGCCGAACATGTTGGTCAGCGTGTGGGTCGGGTCGCCCACCAGCGGGAACCTGGCCTTGCCGACGGCGGCCGAGGTCTCGTGCCACACCTTGTGCGAGAAGTGCGTGTCGGTGGTGACGATGTAGACCTCGGCTTCGGCCTTCTGGAATTCGTTGTAGTTGTCGGCGGCGTCTTCCACTTCGGTCGGGCAGTTGAAGGTGAAGGCGGCCGGCATGAAGATCAGGACCGACCAGCGGCCCTTGAGGTTCTGCTCGGTGACTTCGACGAACTTGCCGTTGTGGAAGGCCTGGGTCTTGAAGGGCTGGACGGTGGTGTTGATGATCGACATGGTGAAGCTCCTGGGGAGGGGTTGAAAATCTGCAACGAAGACAATGCTATCGACTTTTATTGATCGATAGTTTTGATTCGCACTATCTCCGGGATAACCCGGTGCTATCACCCCGACGATCGCCCCCCGGTCGAGCCCCCATCCGGCCCTGCCTCTGCGGCCTGCAGCACAGCCAGCGCGTCGCAGACGCCGCCCCTGGCCAGCTGCCCGGCCTGGCGCTGCACCGCATCCACGAAGGCCGGTGTCTGCGCCAGGTCACCGAAGACCGGCGCAAAGCCCAGCCCGCCATCGGGCGCTCGGCGTGCCACCCGCAGCGCGTCGGCCAGCGGATCGTCCAGCGGCAGCGCCTGGCCTTGTTCGTCGGCCCCGTCGATGAAGCGCAGCCACGCCGCCACGCACAGCGCCAGCCGGTCGATGCCCTGCCCGGCGGCCAGGCGTTCGCGCACCGTGCCCAGCCAGCGCTGCGGAATCTTCTGCGAGCCGTCCATCGCGATCTGCAGCAGCCGGTGCTGCAGCGCGGGGTTGGCAAAGCGCTGCAGCAGCCGCGCGCGGTAGGCGTCCAGGTCCAGCCCCGGCAGCGGCGGCAGCGTGGGCTGCACCTCGTCGCGCAGCAGCGCGTCGGCGAAGCCGCGCAGCGCCGGGTCGGCCACCGCGCGGTCGACCGTGGGAAGGCCCCGCAGCGCGCCCAGGTAGGCCAGCGCCGAATGGCTGCCGTTGACCATGCGCAGCTTCAGCTGCTCGAAGGGTTCGGCCGCGGGCACGAAGCGCGCGCCGCCGGCGGTCCAGTCGGGGCGGCCGGCGACGAAACGGTCCTCGATCGCCCAGTCCATGAAGGGTTCGCCGACCACCGGCCAGGCGTCCTGCACGCCGAGCGCGGCGGCGACCTGGCCGCGGTCGGCGTCGGTGGTTCGCGGCACGATGCGGTCGACCATGCAGCTGGGGAAGCTGCACGAGCCGTCGATCCACGCATCCAGGCCCGGCTCGAGCGCGGCCGCACGCTGCAGCACCACGCGGCGCAGCACCTGGCCGTTGGACGGCAGGTTGTCGCAGCTGAGCATCGTGATGCCGCCCTGCCCGGCCGCACGCCGGCGCTGCAGCGCGCGCGCGAGGAAGTCGGCTGCACCGTCGGGGGCGGCGTGGTAGCCCTTCTCGGTGATGGTCAGGCTGACGATGCGCGTGGCGGGCGCCGACAGGGCCTGCAACACCGCGTCGGGGTCTTCCGGCGCCACCCGCAGCGCCAGCAGCGAGCCCACCACCTGCAGCCGCGTGCCGGCCTCGTCGCGCAGTGCCAGGGTATAGAGCCCGTCCTGCGGCGCCAGCGCGTCGTGCGTCTCGGGCTGGCGCAGCGAGACGCCGACGACGCCCCAGCGCGTGTCGCCGGTGGCGGCGATGGCGGCGTCGGTGATCGGCAGCGTGTGCGCGCGCGCGAAGGCGCCGATGCCCAGGTGCACGATGCCGGGTTGCAGCACGCGGCGGTCGAAGCCGGGGCGCTGCACGTCGGCCGGCAGCGTGGGCAGGGTGTCGGGATGCAGGCGGTTCATCGGGGTCACCAGTGCCACAGCGTGCCGTCGTGCTGCTGGCGGTTGACCGGCAGGTAGGCGCGCCGGTACGGGTATTTGGCGGCCAGCGCCTCGTCGATCTCCACGCCATGGCCGGGCACGTCGCCAGGGTGCATGTAGCCACGTTCGAAGCGGTAGGCATGCGGGAAGACGGCATCGGTCTCCGCGGTGTGCGGCATGTGCTCCTGGATGCCGAAATTGGGCACCCAGAGGTCGAAATGCAGTGCCGCCCCCATGCACACCGGCGACAGGTCGGTGGCACCGTGGCAGCCGGTGCGCACCTGGTGGATGGCCGCCAGATCGGCGATGCGCCGCAGGTGCGTGATGCCGCCGGCATGCACGACGGTGGCGCGGATGTAATCGACCAGCTGCTGCTCGATCAGGCCCTTGCAGTCCCACAGCGTATTGAAGACCTCGCCCACCGCGATCGGCGTCGTGCTGTGCTGGCGCAGCAGGCGGAAGGCGTCGGGGTTTTCGGCCGGCGTGGCATCTTCCAGCCAGAAGAGGCGGAAGGGCTCCAGGTCCCTGGCCAGGCGCGCGGCTTCGATGGGGGTGAGGCGGTGGTGGGCGTCGTGCAGCAGGTGCACGTCGTCACCCACCGCGCGGCGCACGGCATCGAACAGCCGCGGCGCGTGGCGCAGGTATTTCTCCGTCGACCAGGCGTGTTCGCTGGGCAGGTCGGCATCGGCGGGTTCGTAGGGCTGGTCGCCCTTGTCAGGGTCCACCACGCCGTAGACCTTGTCCAGCCCCGGCACGCCGCTCTGCGCGCGGATGGCCTCGTAACCCAGTTCGCGGTGACGCAATACCTCGTCCACCGTGTGTTCGATGTCGCGGCCGTTGGCATGGCAGTAGACCAGCACGCGCTCGCGGCTGGCGCCGCCCAGCAGCTGGTACAGCGGCATCCCCGCCGCCTTGGCCTTCAGGTCCCACAGCGCGGTGTCGACGGCGGCGATGGCGCTCATCGTCACCGGCCCCCGCCGCCAGTAGGCGCCGCGGTACAGGTAGTGCCAGGTGTCCTCGATGCGGTGCGCATCGCGGCCGATCAGGCAGGGGACGACGTGGTCGGTCAGGTAGCTGGCCACCGCCAGCTCGCGGCCGTTGAGGGTGGCGTCGCCCAGTCCCGTCAGCCCCTGGTCGGTCTCGATCTTCAGCGTCACGAAATTGCGGCCGGGGCTGCAGACGATGACGCGGGCGGCGGTGATCTTCATGGCGTGGGCGGCGGCGCCGGACGGCTGCAGCGTGGTCAGGTGGTCTGACCAATTCTGAGGCCTGGTCCCGCCCGCGGGATCGGCAATGTCCCTGAGATCGCCCGCGCCGCCTGGGGCCGCAGGCCACTGTGGCAGCATGCGCGCCCCATGATCGACGTCGTCGTCTTCTTCTTCCTGCTCGGCGTCTTCGCCCGCCTGGTCAAGAGCGACCTGCGGCTGCCCGAGGCGCTGTACGAGACGCTGTCGATCTACCTGCTGCTGGCCATTGGCCTGAAGGGCGGCCTGGAGCTGTCGCGGCAGCCGATCGCCCTGCTGGCGCCGCAGGTGCTGGCCTGCGTGGCGCTGGGCTTCGCGATCCCGTTCATGCTCTATCCGCTGCTGCGCGCGCTGCGGCTGGTGCAGGCCGACGCTGGCGCCTTGGCGGCGCACTACGGCTCGGTCAGCGTCGTTACCTTCGCGGTGGCCAGTGCGGCGCTGGCGCGCGAGGGCATCGCCCACGAGCCGCACGCGGCGTTGTGGGTGGCGGTGATGGAGGCGCCGGGGCTGGTGGCCGGCATCCTGCTGGCGCGCTGGGGCGCCGCCGGCCGTGACGCCGGCCCTTCGCGCTGGGGCGAGCTGATGCACGACGTGCTGTTCGGCAAGAGCGTGCTGCTGCTGCTGGGCGGGCTGCTCATCGGCGCCGTGGCGGGCGACGCGGGCATGGCGCCGATCAAGGCGGTCTTCATCGACCCCTTCAAGGGCGTGCTGGCACTGTTCCTGCTGGAACTGGGCCTGGTGGCCGGCGCGCGCCTGGCCGAGGTGAAGCGCTTCGGCGCCGCCGTGCTGGTGGTGGGCGTGGGCGTGCCGCCGGTGCTGGCGCTGCTGGGTGCCGCCACCGGGGTGATGCTGGGGCTGAGCACCGGCGGCGTGGCGCTGCTGGCCACGCTGGCGGCCAGCGCCAGCTACATCGCCGCGCCGACGGCGATGCGCATCGCGGTGCCCGAGGCCAATGCGGCGCTGTCCATCACCACCGCCCTGGGGGTGACCTTTCCGTTCAACCTGGTCGTCGGCATCCCGCTCTACATCGAGCTGGCCCGCCGCTGGACCTGAACCACCGCCGAGGCCCCATGCCGCTGCCCAAATACGACAAGACCCTGCTGGTGATCGTCGCCGAGGCGGTGCTGGAACGCGCCCTCGTGCGCGACGCCACGCAGCTGGGCGCGCAGGCCTGGACCGCCAGCGAGGTGCGCGGCGCCGCGCGCGAAGGCCTGCGCGAAGGCCAGTGGGAGGCCGACCGCACGGTGGAGCTGAAGCTGCTGTGCGACGCCGCGGTGGCCGACGCCATCGCCGAACATGTGCTGCGCACCTATGCCGGCCACTACAGCGTGTCGATGCATTTCAGCCCGGTGCAGGTGCTGCGGCCGGATCGGTACTGAAGGCGGTCATTCCTCCACCGCGCTGACCAGCAGCCGCAGCCGCAGCGCGCTGCGCACCTCGGTCAGCGCCTGGATGCGCAGCGGCTGGCCCACCGGCACTCGGCGGCGCTGGCGCCATTCCAGCGAATCCTCGCCGTCGCGCGCGGTGGCGATGCGGCGCCCCCATTGCTCGGCACCGTCGACCAGCACGCGCAGGCCATGCTGCGGCTCGCGCCCGGCGCCGGCCTTGACGACGAAGCGCACGTCGATCTCGAAGACGCGCTCGCGCGTGGCATGGGGCGGCACGTCCAGGCGCGCGATGGCGCGGTCGCCGGCGTCCAGGCGCCAGCGTTCGGGGGGCGGATTCATGGGCGCGCAGTGTGCACCGGGTGCGGATGGCCCGCGCGGGCCCGGTGATAGCATCCGCCGCCGCCCGCAACCCCCTCGAACGCACGCGATGAAGAAGGCCCCGGCGGTGGACCTCGACGAGCTGCCCGGCCACCACATCCGCCGCCTGCAGCAGATCGCGGTGGCCATCTTCCTGCAGGAGACCGAGGCGACCGGCATCACGCCGGTGCAGTATGCGGCGCTGCAGACGGTGGCCAATGCACCGGGCGTCGACCAGCGCACGCTGGCGCGCACCATCGGCTTCGACACCTCCACCATCGCCGGCGTCATCGACCGCCTGCAGTCGCGTGGCCTGATGCAGCGCAACGCCTCGCCCACCGACCGCCGCGTGCGCCTGCTGACGCTCACCGACGACGGCCGGCGCCTGCTGGCCGAGACGCTGCCGGGCATGCAGCGGGCGCAGGCGCGCATGCTGGCACCGCTGCCCGCAGGCGACCGCGCCGAATTCATGCGCATGCTGCGCACGCTGGTGCAGGCCAACAACGAGCTCAGCCGCGCGCCCAGCGACGCAGCCTGAGGTTCAGCAGACCAGCACCGCAGCGCCGCCGAAGCGGCCGTGACGCAGGTCGTCGAGCGCCTCGTTGGCGCGCGCCAGCGCATAGCGGTGCGCGTGCACCTGCAGCGGCAGCTCGGCGGCGATGCGCAGAAAGTCCAGCCCGTCCTGGCGCGTGAGGTTGGCCACCGAGACGATGCGGCGCTCGCCCCACAGCCAGGCGTAGGGGAACGAGGGAATGTCGCTCATGTGGATGCCGGCGCAAACCACGGTGCCGCCCTTGCGCACGGCGCGCAGCGCGGTCGGCACCAGTGCACCCACCGGGGCGAAGAGCAGCGCGGCATCGAGTTCGGCCGGAGGTGCATCGTCCGACGATCCGGCCCAGGCCACACCGAGCGATCGCGCCAGCGCCTGTGCCGCGTCGTCGCCGGCGCGCGTGAAAGCAAAGACCTCGCGCCGCTGTGCCACCGCCACCTGGGCGATCAGGTGCGCCGCGGCGCCGAAGCCGTAGAGGCCGATGCGCTGCGCATCAGGGCCCGCCATCGCATAGGCGCGGTAGCCGATCAGCCCGGCACACAGCAGCGGCGCGGCCTCGTCGTCGGCATAGCGCTCGGGCAGCTTGAAGACCCGCCATCGATCTGCCGCCGGGTCGCTCCCGGCCTGGCAGGCCGGGAGGCAGGTTCGCCCAGCATCAGGCGGCACGGTCGCCGCCCGCCCGGCCCTGCACGCCGCCCGTCTCAGGCCACCGAGGGCGCGATGCCGCCGACGGGGGGGGGGGGGCCCGGGGGGGGGGGGCGGGGCGGGCGGCCCCGCGCCAGGCAGCGGGCGCCGCTCGCGCACCCAGGGGGGCCGGGGGGCAGTCCACGCCCACCAGCGTGCGGCGGCCATCGCGCGCTACACCCCAGCCGCCGGCCTTCGCTCCGGGTCTGGCGGCCGGAGGCGGTTTCCAGCATCAGGCGGAAGATGCGCTCGCCGACCTCATCCACCGTCTCCAGGCCATCGACGATGCCGCCGCAGTCGATGTCGATGTCGTCCTGCTGCTTGAGCCACAGCGCGGTATTGGTCGACAGTTTCAGCGACGGTGACGGCGCGCAGCCATAGGCCGAGCCGCGGCCGGTGGTGAAGCAGATCAGGTTGGCGCCGCCCGCCACCTGGCCGGTGGCCGACACCGGGTCGTAGCCGGGCGTGTCCATGTAGACGAAGCCGGGTGTCTGCACGGCCTCGGCAAATTCGAGCACGTCGACGAGGTTGGTGGTGCCGCTCTTGGCGATGGCGCCCAGGCTCTTCTCCAGGATGGTCGTCAGCCCGCCGGCCTTGTTGCCGGCGCTGGGGTTGTTGTCCATCTGCATCTGGTTGCGCTTCGTATACGCCTCCCACCAGGCGATGCGCGAGAGCAGCTTGTCGGCCACGGCCTTGCTCACCGCGCGTCGCGTCAGCAGGTGTTCGCCGCCATAGATCTCGGGCGTCTCGCTCAGGATGGCGGTACCGCCGTGGCGCACCAGGCGGTCGACCGCCGCCCCCAGCGCCGGGTTGGCGCTGATGCCGCTGTAGCCGTCGCTGCCGCCGCATTGCAGGCCCACGACCAGGTGGCGGGCCGGCACCGGCTGGCGCCGCACGCGGTTGGCTTCGGGCAGCATGGCCTTGATCAGCTCGACGCCCTTGGCCACGGTCTTGGCGGTGCCGCCGCTGTCCTGGATGTTGAAGGTGGCCAGGCGCGCGCCTTCGGCCAGGCCTTCCTGCGCGATCAGGCCCTGGATCTGGTTGGTCTCGCAGCCCAGGCCGACGACGAGCACGGCGGCAAAATTGGCGTGCTTGGCATAGCCGCCCAGCGTGCGGCGCAGCACGTGCAGTTCCTCGCCGTCGCTGGCGGTGGCGCAGCCCATGCCATGCGTCAGCGCCACCACGCCGTCGACGTGGGGGTAGTCGGCCAGCGCCCAATCTTCTGGTTTCAGGCGGATGTCGCGGCGGAAGTGGTCGGCGATCGCGCGCGCCGCGGTGGCGCTGCAGTTGACGCTGGTCAGCACGCCGATGTAGTTGCGCGTGGCCACGCGGCCATCGGGCCGCACGATGCCCATGAAGGTGGCCGGCTCGGCGACGAAGGCCGTCGGCGTGGCGCCGGCACCGGGCTCGTGCGTGCGGGCGAAGTCGCTGAAGGCCAGGTTGTGCGTGTGCACATGCTGGCCCGGCGAAATGTCCTGCGTGGCGGTGCCGATGATCTGGTCGTAGCGCCGCACCGGCTGGCCACGGGCGATCGCGCGCGTGGCGATCTTGTGGCCCGGCGGCACCAGGCCGGCCACCGTGATGCCCTCTTCCGGGATCACGGTGCCGCCCAGCAGCTGCCGGCGTGCGATGACGACGTTGTCGCTGGCGTGGATGCGGATCGCCGGGCTGCTCATGGGTTCAACCGTCGATCAGATCGGCGTTCCAGGCGTGCACCGTCTGCTGCTGCTCGCCCAGCTTGTCGATGCCCAGGCGCATCACGTCACCCGGCTTCAGGAAGACCGGGTTCGGCTTGATGCCCATGCCCACGCCCGGCGGCGTGCCGGTGGTGATGAGGTCGCCCGGGTACAGCGTCATGAAGCGGCTGACATAACTGACCAGCTGCGCCACGCCGAAGATCATCGTCGTCGTGCTGCCGTTCTGGTAGCGGTGGCCGTTGACGTCCAGCCACATGCCCAGGTTCTGCGGGTCGCCCACCTCGTCGGCGGTCACCAGCCAGGGGCCGACCGGGCCGAAGGTGTCGCAGCCCTTGCCCTTGTCCCAGGTGCCGCCGCGCTCGATCTGGTATTCGCGCTCGGAGACGTCGTTGACGACGCAATAACCCGCGACATGACTCAGCGCGTCGGCCTCGGACACATAGCGCGCCTTGGCGCCGATGACGACACCGAGCTCGACCTCCCAGTCGCTCTTCACCGAACCCTGGGGCAGCACCACGGCGTCGTTGGGGCCGACGCGGGCGCTGATCGGCTTCATGAAGATGATGGGCTCCTTGGGGATCGGCAGGCCCGATTCGGCCGCGTGGTCGGCATAGTTGAGCCCGATGCAGACGAATTTCTCGCAGCCGGCCCAGGGCGGCGCGATGCGGCCGGGATTGGCCACCACCGGCAGCGCTTGGACGTTGAGATTGCGCAGCTTCTGCAGGCCGTGCACCGTGAGCGTGGCGGCGGTGATGTCGGCCAGTTCGCGCGACAGGTCGCGAACCTGGCCCTGCGCGTCGACGAGGGCGGGCTTCTCGGCGCCCTTGGCGCCATATCGCATCAGTTTCATGGTGGGTGCTTCGGTTGAAATTTCAGTTGGACCAGCCGCCGTCGATGATCTGGGCGGTGCCGGTGGTGAAGGCGGATTCGTCGGACGCGAGGTAGACCGCCAGCGCGGCGATTTCCTCGACGCGGCCGATGCGGCCCATGGGCTGGCGGGCGACGAAGGCCGCTTCCACCTGCTCGACCGTCTGCCCGCTGGCGGCCGCCTGCGCCGCGATGCGCTCACGCAGGCTGGGCGATTCGACCGTGCCCGGGCAGATGGCGTTGCAGCGCACGCCGCGGGTGATGAAGTCGGCCGCCACCGCCTTCGTCAGGCCGATCACCGCCGCCTTGGTGCTGCCGTAGACGAAGCGGTTGGGCGCACCCTTGATGCTGCCGGCCACGCTGGCCATGTTGATGATCGAAGCCTGGCCGCGCGAGAGCATGCCGGGCAGGAAGGCCTTGATGGTGCGGAATTGCGAGCGCACGTTGAGGTCGAAGGCGAAGGCCCATTGCTCCTCGGTGCAGTCGAGCACGGTGCCCGCGTGCACGTACCCGGCACCGTTGAAGAGCACGTCGACCGAGCCGGCAGCGGCCGCTGCTGCCTGGATGGCGGCAGCGTCGAGCACGTCGAGCTTGCGCACCTCGACGCCCGGCGTGCCGGCCAGCGTGGCCAGCAGCGCTTCGTCGAGGTCGGTGGCGATCACGCGCGCGCCTTCGCGCGCAAAGGCCTCGGCGGTGGCACGGCCGATGCCCTGCCCTGCGGCGGTCACGAAAGCCGTCTTGCCGGCCAGTCTCTGGGTCACGATGCGGGCTCCATTCAGTTGATCACATGCCGAGCTTTGCTTCGGCGTTCGATTTCCGGCCAGTCCCAGGCGATGCCCAGGCCCGGCGTCTCGGGCGGCACGGCGCGGCCGTCGGCGATCTGCACACGGCTGCTGGCCACGGCGTCGAGCTGCGGGATGTATTCCAGCCAGGCGCCGTTGGGCACGGCGGTGGTCAGCGACACATGCAATTCCATCAGGAAATGCGGCGCGACGGCCAGGTTGCAGCATTCGGCCAGGTGAGCGACCTTCAGCCAGGGCGTGATGCCGCCCACGCGCGCCACGTCCACCTGCACGATGTGGCAGGCCTGGGCGCGCACATAGTCGCCGAACTGCCCCGGCGAATACAGCGACTCGCCCACCGCGATCGGCAGCGTGGCCTGCGCCGCCAGCCGGCGGTGGCCTTCGAGGTCGTCGGCCGGCAGCGGCTCCTCGAACCAGCCGATCGCCAGCTCGGCATAGTGCGGCGCGCGGCGCAGCGCCTCGCCGAGCGTGAAACACTGGTTGGCGTCGACCATGATCTCGAAGCCGTCGCCCACCGCCTCGCGCACGGCGCGCAGCCGCGCCCGGTCCTCGGCCAGCCGCGGCTTGCCGACCTTGACCTTGGCGCCCTTGAAGCCCTGCGACTGCGCCTCGACCGATTGCCGCACGAGTTCGTCGGGCGACAGGTGCAGCCAGCCGCCTTCGGTGGTGTAGACGGGCACGCTGGCCTGCGCGCCGCCGGCGGCGCGCCACAACGGCTGGCCGTCGCGGCAGCAGCGCCAATCCCACAGCGCGGTGTCGATCGCGCACAGCGCCAGGCTGGTGATGGCGCCGACGCTGGTGGCATGGGTGGCGAACAGCAACTCGCGCCAGATCTGCTCGACCCGCGCCGGGTCGCGCCCGATCAGCCGCGGCGCCAGGTGGTCGCGCAGCAGCGCCACCACCGATGAACCCCCGGTGCCGATGGTGTAGCTATAGCCCGTGCCCTCGCTGCCATCGGCCATGCGGATGCGCACGAAGGGCGTTTCCTGCGTGACGAAGCTCTGGATGGCGTCGCTGCGCGGCACCGGCGGCGGCAGGTCCACATGCAGGATCTCGACCGAGCGGATGGTCGTCATGTCACAAGCCCAGCGTGCGCGGCAGCCACAGGCTGACCTGCGGCAGGTAGGTCAGCACCACCAGGCTGCCCAGCAGCGGCACCAGCCAGGGCAGGATGGCCATGGTGGTGCGTTCGACGCTGAGCTTGGCCACGCGCGCCAGCACGAACAGCACCATGCCCATCGGCGGGTGCAGCAGGCCGATCATCAGGTTGAGCACCATCACCAGACCGAAATGCACCGGGTCGACGCCGAGCTTGAGCGCGATCGGCAGCAGGATCGGCACCAGGATGGTGATGGCCGCGGTCGGCTCGAGGAAGCAGCCGACGAACAGCATCAGCAGGTTGGCCAGCAGCAGGAACAGCCACGCGTCCTTGGTGAAGCCCAGCACCCACTCGGCGATGGCCGTGGTGACGCCGGTGGCGGTGAGCATCCAGCCGAAGATCGACGCCGCGGCGACGATGAACATCACGGTGGCCGTGGTCTCGACGGTGTCGAGGCAGACCTTGACGAACATCTTCCAGCTCAGCGTGCGGTACCACGCCAGGCCCAGCAGCATCGCCCAGGCGCAGGCGGCGATGGCGCCTTCGGTGGGGGTGAAGATGCCGGTGGTCATGCCGCCGATCAGCAGCACCGGCGTCATGATGGGCAGCACGGCCTGGAAACGGAAGACGCGGTCGGCGATGAACAGCAGCGCCAGGCCGACCAGCACCGTGAGCTGCGGCTGCGCGCCGGCCTGCACGATGGCATAGAGGGCCAGCGGCCAGCCGGCGACCACGCCGGTCTCGATCAGCGCCTTGCCGAAGCGCGAGCCGCTGAATTTGATGTCGCCGCCCCAGCCGTTCTTGTGCGCGAAATACGCCACCGTGACCATCATCAGCACGGCCATCAGCACGCCCGGCAGCAGGCCGGCGAGGAACAGCGCCCCCACCGAGACGTTGGCCATCATCGCGTAGATCACGAACGGCAGGCTCGGCGGGATGATGGGCCCGAGCGTGGCCGACGCGGCGGTGACGCCGACGGCAAATTCGCTGCTGTAGCCATGGTCCTTCATGGCCTTGATCTCGATCGTGCCCAGGCCCGCGGCATCGGCGATCGCGGTGCCGCTCATGCCCGCGAAGACCACCGAGCCGACGACGTTGACGTGACCCAGCCCGCCCTTGAGCCAGCCCACCAGCGCGAGCGCGAAGTTGTAGATGCGGTTGGTGATGCCGGCGTTGTTCATCAGGTTGCCGGCGAGGATGAAGAAGGGCACCGCCAGCAGCGGAAAGCTGTCGATGCCGCCGATCATGCGGTGCACGACGGCAAAGCCCGGCAGGTCGCCGCTGACCAGGATGTAGATCAGCGACGAACCGGCCATGGCGATGGCCACGGGGATGCCGCTGGCCATCAGGAACAGGAACAGAAACTTCAGCATCGGGGCGCTTCGGTCAGTCGACGAGGTCAGTCGGCAAGGTCAGTCGGCAAGGTCGGGGCGTTCGAGCACGCTCCAGCCCTGCTTCAGGTGGCGGCGCATCACCAGCACCGAACGCACCGCCATGGCGGCGAAGCCGAACAGGCATACGCCGTAGACGATATTCATGGGCAGGTCGATGATCGTCATCTGGTAGCTGCCCATCTTCTGCATCATCTGGCCGGTGAGCACCGCCATCGCCGCGAAGAAGGCAATGCGCAGCAGGTCCACCCCCGTGGCCAGCACGCGGCCGGCCTTGGGCGGCAGGTAGCGGTAGAGCAGGTCGACCTGGATGTGGTTGTTCTTCGCGACGCCGATCGCGGCACCGACGAAGACGGTGCCGATCAGCAGGTAGCGCGCGATCTCCTCGGTCCACGAGGCCGAGTCGTTGAGCGCATAGCGCGTGAAGAACTGGTAGAAGACCGTCGCCGCCAGCAGCCAGAACAGGCCGAGCGCCGCCCAGCCCTCCAGCGTCGTGCCCGACAGGTCCACCGCTTCGTCGACGGCGTGGAACTCGCCGTCGTCGCCCATCACCTTGGGCAGGTCATCCAGGTCCATGTCGGGGCCCGCGCCGCCGGGGGGGGGGGGCGGCCCGGGGGGGGGGGGGGGGGGGGGGGGGGGGGGGGGGGGGGGCCCGGGGGGGGGGGGGGGGGGCGGGTCATTTGATCGCGACGATGCGCTCGTAGTCCTTCGGGTCATAGCCGAGCGAAGCCACCGGCTTGGCCTTGAGCACCGCGTCGACGAAGCTCTGGCGGTTGACGGGGTGCACGCCCAGGCCCTTCTTCTTGAACTCCTCGACCAGTTCGGCCTCGCGCTTCTTGATCTGGTTGGTGGCGCGCTGCGCGGCTTCCAGCGCCACGTCGGTGAAGACCTTCTTGTCGGCGTCGGAGAGCTTGTTCCACACATGCGGCGCCACCTGCGTGGTCAGGCCGTCGACGATGTGGCCGGTGAGCATGATGTGCTTCTGCACCTCGAAGAATTTCTTCGCCTCGATGGTGGGCAGCGGGTTTTCCTGCGCCTCGACGGTGCCGTTCTGCAGCGCGAGGTAGACCTCGGCGAAGGCGATCGGCGTCGGGTTGGCGCCGCAGGCCTCGGGCGTGGCGCGGTAGGCGGGCACGTCGGGCACGCGGATCTTGATGCCCTTCATGCCGGCACAGTCGGTGAAGGCCTTCTGCGCCGTGGTGTGGCGCGCGCCGTAGTAGGTGTAGGCCAGGATCTGGATGCCGGTCTTGGCGCGGTAGCCGTCGATCATCTCCTTGAAGACCGGGCTCTTGCTGTAGGCCAGCAGGTGGTCGGCGTCGCGGAAGATGAAGGGGTAGTAGGCGACGCCGATGCGCGGATAGCTGCGGGCGGCGAAGCTGGGGCCGCTGATGATCATGTCGACCGTGCCCAGCGTCAGGCCCTGGTTGATGTCGGTCTCCTTGCCCAGGCTGCTGGCCGGAAAGACCTGGATCTCGAAGCGGCCGTTGGTGCGCTTCTTGATCTCCTCGGCGGCCCACACCGACTCGGTGTGGTACGGCTCGCTGGTCTCGTAGACATGCGCCCACTTGAGCTTGGTCTGCGCGAAGGCGCTGCCGGCGGTCAGCGCCACGGCGGCCGCGGCGATCAGGGTCTTCAGGGTCGTGCGCTTCATGGCTTGTCTCCTTGGGGTTGTCGAAAGCGGCCGGTCTGCGGGTTGTCAGCCGGCCACGAGTTGAACCTTGGTGCTCCTGCTGCGGTCCAGCGCCAGTTCGAAGGCGCTCACCGCGTCGGCGATCGGGACCTGCGCGCTGATCAGCGGCCGCACGTCGACGCGGCGCGTGCGCAGCGCCTGCACCGCCCAGTCGAAGGCGTGCGCGGCGCGGAAGACGCCGACATAGTCGAGCTCGCGCGCCATCACGCTGTTGGCCGGGAACATCACGCCCTCGGCCGGCAAGGTGCCCACCTGCACGATGCGGCCGCCCTTGCGCGTGGCCTGCAGGCAGGTGCCCAGTGCTGCCGGGCTGCCGGCCGCCTCGATGCTGATGTCGGCGATGTCGCTCAGGTCCGCCGGCGCGGCCTGGTCGGAGCGGATCACGCGGTCGGCACCCACCTGCCTGGCGATGGCCAGCGAGCGGTCGGCGATGTCGCAGACGATGACCTCGGCCGCCCCGGCCAAACGCACCGCCAGCACGCACATGCAGCCGATGGTGCCGCCGCCGGTCACCAGCACCGTCTTGCCCAGCAGCTCGCCGGCGCGGTGCGCGGCGTGCAGGCCGATCGACAGCGGCTCGGCGCAGGCGATCTCGCCCAGGCTGATGTCCTCGGGGATGGGGGTGAGCTGCGGCTCGCCCATCACGAAGCGTTCGCGGAACATGCCCTGCACATGCGGGAAGACGCTGGCACTGCCCAGGAAACGCATGTTGCGGCACAGGTTGAAGCGCCCGCCGCGGCAGTAGTCGCAGTGGCCGCAGGCATGCGACGGGTTGACCGCCACCTTGTCGCCCGGCCTGACGCGCGTGACGGCGCTGCCGATGCGCTCGACCACGCCCGAGACCTCGTGCCCGGGGATCAGCGGCTCCCTGACGACGAAGGCGCCGACACGGCCATGCTGGAAATAGTGCAGGTCCGAGCCGCAGATGCCGCCGGCACCGAGGCGCATCTCGACCTCGTGCGGGGCCAGCTCGACGGGGGCGACGGTCTCGACGCGCAGATCCTTGGCGCCGTGGATGCGGCAGACGATGCTCATGGGGTGGTCTCCTTGCGGCGAGGGCCGCGGGGCGCGGCGGCCGGCTGTTGCCAGCTGGCGGTGAAGCGGTCGTGCGACTGCGTGAGGTGGCGGCTCATCGCCGCGCGCGCAGCGTCGGCGTCGTGGGCGGCGATGGCGTCGACCACGGCCTGGTGCTCGGCGATCGCCAGCTGCCAGCTGGCGGCATTCTCGAAGTGGCTGCCGAGCTGCGCGAACAAGGGGTTGTGGCGCTCGTCGTAGAGCCCGGTGACCACGCGCGTGAGCACCGCATTGCCGGCCGCCTCGACGATGCGCACATGGAACAGGCGGTCGCCCTGCGTCGGCATCTGCCCCTGCGCGGCCTCCTGCTGCATCAGCGCGATGGCCTCGCGCAGCCCGCGCACCTGCGGCGCCTTCATGGCCAGTGCGGCACGCGCGGCGAGCTCGCACTCGATGACCTCGCGGGCGCGGATGGTCTCCAGCGGCGGCTCGGCCGTCACCGGCGCGGCGCGGGCTGCCGCGGCCTGGTCGCGCACGTAGATGCCCGACCCCATGCGCACCTCGACCAGGCCCTCGACCTCGAGCGCGATCAGCGCCTCGCGCACCGAGGGGCGCGACACGCCCAGCTGCTGCGCCAGTTCGCGTTCGGCCGGCAGCCGTGCACCGCGCGGAAATTCGCCCTGCTCGACAAGCGCACGCACCTGGTCGGCGATCTGCCGGTACAGGCGCTTGGGCTCGATGGTGTGCAGCGGCATGACGGGGGGGATGGGATCGGCGGTCGACGTGGCCAAGTGGCCTGACCAGTTGCGGCGATTCTCGTTCGCCCACGCCGTGGCACGCGCTAGGGTTTGTGCGCATCAGGACGCCGCCCGGCGTGCAGGCAAGGGGCCCCTCCAGCGGCAGCCCTAGAATCCCGCCTCCGGCCTCCGGCCCCGGACGAGGAGAGCGAGCGATGCGCCAGCTGCAGCACAACAGTCCCGCCGCCTGCCGTTGCGACGGCCGCGCCTGATGCCGGGGCGCCGCACCGTCCTGCGCTGCGCCGCAGCCATCGGCCTGCTGCCGCTGGGCCGGGCCCACGCGCTGGAGGCACCGACCGGCACGGTCGTGCTCACCCTCACCGGGCAGCTGCGCACCCCCAACGCCGGCCAGGAAGCCCGCTTCGACATGGCGATGCTGGAGCGGCTGCCGCAGACCAGCTTCTCCACCCGCACGCCCTGGTACGCGCAGGCCCGTCAGTTCACCGGTCCGCTGCTGCGCGACGTGCTGCGTGCCGCCGGCGCCAGGGGCACGGTGCTGCGCGCGCGTGCGCTCAACGATTACCACGTCGACATCCCGTACCAGGACACGCAGCGTTTCGACATCATCGTCGCGCGGCTGCTCGACGGGGCCCCGATGCTGGTGCGCGACCGCGGGCCGCTGTTCGTCATCTACCCCTTCGATGCGCATGCCGAGCTGCGCAACGCGATCTATTACAGCCGCTCGGCCTGGCAGTTGCGGTCCATCGAGGTCCAGTGACCGAGGCCCCGTCGCCCACGCCGACGCGCCCACGCTGGTCGTGGCTGGTGGTCACCGCGGCTGTTTCCGGCATCGCGCTGCTGGCCGTGGTGCTGCTGCAGGTGCAGCAGCTCGAGCGCCTGAACGAGGCGCTGCAGGGCGGCCAGGAGGTGCGCACGGTGCAGATGCACCGCCAGGCCACCGAATACCTGCAGCTGCGCGAGCAGTGGGCACGGGCGCTCGACGCCGGGGTGCCGCTGGACCTGCGTGCGCTGTCGCTGCGCTACGACATCTGGGTCGGCCGCGTGGCCATGCTGCGCGACGAGACCTCGATGCGGCGCACCGCGATGTCGATCGCACCGGCGCTGGACCAGACGCTGCAGCAGATCGATGCCTTCGTGCGCGCCGCCGACCCGGTGATGGCCGCCGAGATGCCGGTCGACGCCCGGCGCGCCGCGCTGGCGCGCCTGCACCCGCAGCTGCTGAGCCTGGGCGACACCATGCTCGACCTGGCGCTGTCGGCGTCGCACCTGGCGTCGGCCGAACAGACCGAGCGCGACCTGGCGCTGAGCCGCTTTACGCGCAACGCGCTCGCGGCGACGGCCCTGCTGGCGCTGATGGCGCTGGCCTTCGCGGGCCTGAGCCTGAGCCAGATGCGTCAGTTGCACCGCCGCCAGGAGGCGCTGGAAGGGCTGACCGCCGACCTGCGCGCCGCGCGCCGGGCCGCCGAGGCCAGCAGCCAGGCCAAGAGTCACTTCCTGGCCAACATGAGCCACGAGATCCGCACGCCGTTCCAGGGCCTGCTGGGCATGCTGGGCCTGCTGCGCGACACCGGGCTGGACGCGCGCCAGGTCGACTATCTGCGCACCGCCACCGAATCCGCCGACCACCTGCTGGCGGTGCTGAACGACATCCTCGACATGTCGCAGCTCGAGGCCGGCCGGCTGCAGCTCAGCCCGATGCCGGTGGTGGTGCGCAGCCTGCTGCAGGACGTGGAAGCGCTGATGCGGCCGCAGGCCGGCGCGCGCCACCTCGCCTTGCACGTCGACGTCGACCCGGCGGTGCCAGAGCGGGTGCGGCTCGACCCCACGCGCGTCAAGCAGGTGATCTTCAACCTGCTGTCGAACGCCATCAAATTCTCGCCCAGCGGCAGCGTCGAGCTGGCGCTGCGCGTGCAGACGGGCGATGACGGTCGCCAACACCTGGCCTTCACCGTCTCGGACACCGGCCCCGGCATGGATGCGGCGACGCTGGCGCGGCTGTTCAACCGCTTCGAGCGCGGTGAACTGCCGGTGGCCGGCGCCCCGGGCGGCAGCGGGCTCGGACTGGCGATCTCGCGCAGCATGGCGCACCTGATGGGTGGCGACCTGCAGGCCGCCAGCCGGCCCGGCGAAGGCAGCCGCTTCACCTTCAGCGTCCCGATCGTCGCCGTGACCGAGGCCGAGCTGGCGCCCGCCATGCGCGAGCTCGACACCTTGCCGGCGCAGCGGCTCGAGGTGCTGGTGGCCGAGGACCACCCCGTCAACCGTCAGGTGCTGGAGGCGCTGCTGCACAGCCTGGGCCACCGCGCCCACTTCGTGCCCGGCGGCGAGGAGGCGATCACCGCCGTGCTGGCGCGTCCCTTCGACCTCGTGCTGATGGACCTGCACATGCCGGGGCTGGACGGCATCGAGGCCACGCGGCGCATCCGTGCCCTGCCCGACCGCGGCGCCGCCACCCTGCCCATCGTCGCCCTGACGGCTGATGCCTTCACCGACACCCGCGAACGCTGCCTGGTGGCCGGCATGAACAACTTCCTCACCAAGCCGGTCAGCCGCGAGAAGCTGAGCACGCTGCTGCGCCAGTTCTTCGGCTGCGGTGCCGGCGCGGCGGCCGACGGGCAGTCCGAGGTGCTGCCCGCGCGCGGCGAAGCGGGTGACCCCGATGCCCTGCCGCTGATCGACGACGCGGCGGTGGCGCGCACGCTGCAGGTGCTGCCGGCCGACCGCTATGCCCGCGTGCTGGCCGAATATTTTGCCCAGGGCCCGGCCACGGTCGAGCGCCTGCGCAAGGCGGTGCGCGACGCCCAGCCGCTGGAGCTGCGCCTGCAGGCCCATGCCACGCGCGGTGCGGCGCTCAACCTCGGCTTGCCGGCGCTGGCGGCCACCGCCGAAGGCCTGCAGGACGGCGCCGCCCATTTGCCGGCGCACGAGGTGGCGCGGCTGGTGCAGCGCTTCGAGGACCTGCTCGGCGCCACGCGCGAGGCGGCGGGGCGCGCCGGGCTGCTGCCGCGTGCCGCGGTGGCCGGCTGACGCCCGGCGGGCGGCGTCAGACGATCACCGGCTCGGGCTCGAGCCGGATGCCGAAGCGCCCGTAGACGCTTTCCTGGATGGCGCGCGCGAGCGTCACCACCTCGGCGCCGCTGGCGCCGCCGCGGTTGACCAGCACCAGCGCCTGGCGCTCGTAGACCCCGGCGCGGCCGACGCTCTTGCCCTTCCAGCCGCAGGCGTCGATGAGCCAGCCGGCGGCCAGCTTCACGCTGCCGTCGGGCATCGGGTAGTGCACGATCTCGGGGTCGCGGCCGATGATGTCCCTGCACTGCTCGGCGCTGACGATGGGGTTCTTGAAGAAGCTGCCGACATTGCCGATCTGCGCCGGGTCGGGCAGCTTGGCGCGGCGGATGGCGCACACCCAGTCGAAGATCGTGCGCGCATCGGGCGCGGTTTGGCCCGACTCGGACATCTTGCGTTCGAGGTCCAGGTAGCCCAGCACCGGTGCCCAGGGCCGCGGCAGACGCAGCCGCACGCGCGTGATCAGGCTCTTGCCCGCCAGGCCGCCGTCGGCGGCGTCGTGCTTGAAGACACTGTCGCGGTAGCCGAAGGCACAGGCGCGCGCATCCAGCGTGACGCTGCGGCCGGTCACCAGGTCCACCGCATCCAGCGACTCGAAGCGGTCCTTCAGCTCCAGCCCGTAGGCGCCGATGTTCTGCACCGGCGCCGCGCCCACGGTGCCGGGGATCAGCGCCAGGTTCTCCAGCCCCGGCCAGCCCTGGTCCAGCGTCCAGGCGACGACGTCGTGCCAGCGCTCGCCGGCACCGGCTTCGACGATCCAGGCATCGGGCCGCTCGGCGACCAGCCGGCGCCCGCGCACCTCGACGCGCAGCACCACCGCCTGCGGGTCGCGGCTGAGGATCAGGTTGCTGCCGCCACCCAGCACCAGCTTGGGCGCGCGGCCATGCTCGGGATGGGCCAGCAGCCGGCGCACGTCGGCGTCGCTGGTGATGTGCACCAGCGTGCGGGCCGTGGCCGGCAGCCCGAAGCTGTTGTAGTCGCGCAGGCTGGCATCGCGGTCGATCGCCAGCGCAGGGGGCGACGGCCGTGCGGCGGGCCAACTGGCAGTGCTCATGGCTTGATTTTGATCGATCGGCGCACCCCGCCAGCGGGCCCCGCGTGGCAGAATTTTCGTCCCTTCATCGCACCGGTCCCCTGCCCCATGCCGAGCTTCGACACCGTCCTCGAACCGAACCTCGTCGAGGTGCGCAATGCGGTCGACCAGGCCAACAAGGAGATCGGCACGCGCTTCGACTTCAAGGGCAGCAGCGCGAAGGTCGAGTTTGTCGACAAGAGCGCCAGGCAGCGCGAACTGGTGCTCGACGCCGACAGCGACTTCCAGCTCGAGCAGGTGCGCGACCTGCTGCTCGGCCGGCTGAGCAAGCGCGCGGTCGACATCCGCTTCCTCGACCTCGGCGCCAAGCCGCAGAAGATCGGCGGCGACAAGCTGCGCCAGACGCTGCCGGTCAAATGCGGCATCGACGCCGAACCGGCGAAGAAGATCCAGGGCGTGCTCAAGGCCAGCAAGCTCAAGGTGCAGGCGTCGATCCAGGGCGATGCGGTGCGCGTCAGCGGTGCCAAGCGCGACGACCTGCAGGCGGCGATGGCGCTGCTGCGCCAGGAGGTGAGCGACCTGCCGCTGAGCTTCGACAACTTCCGCGACTGATGGCTGCGATGCACCGTCGCTGCTTCGCCGCCATCGTCGGCGCCCTCGCCCTGCCCGCGCTTGCCCAGACCGCGCCCCCGGTGCTGCCTCAGGTGCAGCTCGGCGGCGTGATGGGCGGCAAGGCGCTGCTCGTCATCGACGGCCAGCCGCAGATGCTGGCCGTGGGCGCCAGCGCCGGCGGCGTGCGGCTGGTTTCGCTGCAGGGCGATGCGGCCCAGGTCGATATCGGCGGCCGTGTGCTGGCGCTGCGCGTCGGCGGCACGCCGGTGGCGCTGGTGGGCGGGTCGCCGTCGCGCGCCACGGCCTCGCGCGAGATCGTGCTCACCGCCGGCCCCGGCGGCCACTTCGTCACCGGTGGATCGATCAACGGCCAGGCGGTCAGCTTCCTCGTCGATACCGGTGCCACCACCATCGCCATGAGCCAGTCCGATGCCGCCCGCATCGGGCTCGACCTGCGCAGCGGCCGGCGTGGCCTGAGCAACACCGCCAACGGCACGGTGCCGGTGGTGATGGTCACGCTGACCAGCGTGCGCGTGGGAGAGGTCGAGGTCACCAACGTGCCCGCCGTGGTGATGCCGGCGCAGATGCCGCATGTGCTGCTGGGCAACAGCTTCCTGTCGCGCTTCCAGATGCGGCGCGAGAACGACGTCATGCGGCTGGAATACCGCCGCTGAGGGGCGCTGGCGCCGCCGGCGTGTCGCCCCTGGGACGCAGCGGGTCGAACGATCGTGCGGATAATGTCGGCCGAGGCCGGGCGCTGCCCGGTGCGACGGAGACAAGCCGATGGACCTGAACTTCACCGCGGAAGAACTCGCCTTCCGCGCCGAGATCCGCCAGTGGGTGGCCGAAAACCTGCCCCAGGACATCAGCCACAAGGTGCACAACGCACTGCGGTTGAGCCGTGACGACATGCAGCGCTGGGCCCGGATCCTGGGCAAGAAGGGCTGGCTGGGCTGGGGCTGGCCCGAAGCCTTCGGCGGACCGGGCTGGAATGCGGTGCAGAAGCACCTGTTCGAGGAGGAGTGCGCGCTGGCCGGTGCGCCGCGCGTCGTGCCCTTCGGCCCGGTGATGGTGGCGCCGGTGATCATGGCCTTCGGCTCGCCCGAGCAGCACAAGCGCTTCCTGCCCGGCATTGCCAGCGGCGAGGTCTGGTGGAGCCAGGGCTACAGCGAGCCGGGCGCCGGCTCCGACCTGGCCGGCCTGAAGACGCGCGCCGAACGCAGGGGCGACAAATATATCGTCAACGGTCAGAAGACCTGGACCACGCTGGGTCAGTATGGCGAGTGGATCTTCTGCCTGGTGCGCACCAGCACGGAGGGCAAGCCGCAGACCGGCATCAGCTTCCTGCTCATCGACATGAAGAGCCCGGGCATCACGGTGCGCCCGATCGTGCTGCTGGACGGCGAGCCCGAGGTCAACGAGGTCTTCTTCGACAACGTCGAGGTGCCGGCCGAGAACCTGGTGGGCGAAGAGAACAAGGGCTGGACCTACGCCAAGCACCTGCTCAGCCACGAGCGCACCAACATCGCCGACGTCAATCGCGCCAAACGCGAGCTCGAGCGCCTCAAGCGCATCGCCAAGGCCGAAGGGCTGATGGGTCAAGGGCGGGACGACCAGCGCTTTCGCGACCAGATCGCGCTGCTCGAGGTCGACGTCGTGGCCCTCGAGATGATGGTGCTGCGCGTGCTGTCGGCCGAGAAGAGCGGCAAGAACAGCCTCGACGTGGCCGGCCTGCTGAAGATCCGCGGCAGCGAGATCCAGCAGCGCTATACCGAGCTGATGATGCTGGCCGGCGGCCCGCTGACGCGGCCCTTCGTGCACGAGGCGATGGAGGCCGGCTGGCAGGGCGACTATGTCGGCTCGATGCAGCTGGCGCCGCTGGCCGGCACCTACTTCAACATGCGCAAGACGACGATCTACGGCGGCAGCAACGAGGTGCAGCGCAACATCGTGTCGTCCTTCGTCCTCGGGAGCTGAACATGGACTTCGAATTCTCGGAAGACCAACTGTCGCTGCGCGACGCCGTCGCGCGCTGGGTCGAGAAGGGCTTCGGCTTCGAGCGCCGCCATGGCATCGCCAAGGCCGGCGGCGCCACACGCGCGGTCTACGCCGAACTGGCGGAACTGGGCCTGACCGGCCTGGCCGTTCCCGAGTCGCAGGGCGGCATGGGATTCGGCGCCGTCGAGGCGATGGTGGTGATGGAGGAACTGGGCCGCGGCCTGGTCAATGCGCCCTTCGCCCACGGCGCCCTCGTCACGCCGGCGCTGCTGGCCGCCGCCCCGGCCGCCGTGCAGGCGCAATGGCTGCCGAAGGTGGCCGATGCGTCGGCGCTGGTCGTGCTGGCGCACCAGGAACGCGGCGCGCGCTACCGCCTGCACCACGTGACGACGCGTGCCGCGGCAGCGGGTGACGGTTACACGCTGACCGGCAAGAAGAGCGTGGTGCCGGCCGGCGACGAGGCCGATGGCTTCATCGTGCCCGCACGGCTGTCGGGCGCCGATGGCGACGAGGCCGGCATCGGCCTCTTCCTGGTCGAGAAGGCAGCCGCCAAGGTCAGCGGTTATCCCACGCACGACGGCGCCCGCGCCGCCGACGTGGTGCTGGACGCCGCACCGGCCACGCTGATCGCCGCCGACGGCCATGCCGTGCTGCAGACCGCGGTCGACATCGGCATCGCGGCGCAATGCGCCGAGGCCGTGGGCCTGATGGACCGGCTGACCGCCATCACCGTCGAGTACATGAATACGCGCAAGCAGTTCGGCGTGGCCATCGCCAGCTTCCAGGCGCTGCGCCACCGCATCGCCGACGTCAAGATGCAGCTGGAACTGGGCCGCTCGATGAGCTACTTCGCCACGCTGACGCTGGGACGCGATGCGCCGCAGCGCCGCCGCGCCATCAGCCAGGCGCGCGTGCAGATGGGCCAGTCGATGCGCTTCGTCGGCCAGCAGTGCATCCAGCTGCATGGCGGCATCGGCGTCACCGACGAGTACATCGCCAGCCATTATTTCAAGCGCCTGACGATGCTGGAGATGAACTTCGGCGATACCCTGCACCACCTGGGCGAGGTCTCGGCACGCATGCAGGACACCGCGGGCGTCTTCGCCTGACCGTGCTGCACCCCGGCAGCCTGACCGATGTGGCCGGCCTCGCGGTCGGCCACCACACGCGCGCCGACCGTCCCACCGGCTGCACCGTGGTGCTGTGCCCCGAGGGCCTGGTCTGCGGCGTCGACGTGCGCGGCGGCGCCCCCGGCACGCGCGAGACCGACCTGCTGAAGAGCGAAAATACCGTCGACCGCGTGCATGCGCTGCTGCTCACCGGCGGCAGCGCCTTCGGGCTCGATGCCGCCAGCGGCGTGATGCGCTGGCTGGACGAACGCGGGCATGGTCTGGCCGTGGGCCCGGCGCGTGTGCCGATCGTGCCCGCCGCGGTGCTGTTCGACCTGTGGGTGGGCGATGCGCGCATCCGTCCCGGGGCGGACGACGGCTACGGCGCCTGCGAAGCCGCCTCCGCCGCCGCGCCCGCGCAGGGCAGCGTCGGTGCCGGAGCCGGCGCGACGGTGGGCAAGCTGTTCGGCATCGAACGCGCGATGAAGGGCGGCATCGGCAGCGCCTCGCTGACGGTCGGCGCCTTCACCGTCGGCGCGCTGGTGGCGGTCAACGCCATCGGCGACGTCATCGATGCCGACGGCAAGGTGATCGCCGGTGCACGCGGCGAAGACGGGCTGGGCCGCGTGCGCGCCAGCGACCGTCTGTACGCCGGCGAGGGCCCGATGCGCGTGATGGCCGGCATGGCCACCACCATCGGTGTGGTGGCCACCGATGCACGGCTGACCAAGGCGCAGGCCAACAAGCTCGCGTCGCTGGCCCACCATGGTCTGTCGCGCGCCATCGACCCCGTCACCGTCAACGACGGCGATACGCTGTTCGCGCTGGCCACCGGTCGCGCCGGCCGGGCCGGCGACCCCAGCGCCCTGGGCGCGATGGCAGCCGAGGCGGTGGCCCGCGCCATCCGCAACGCCGTGCGAGCCGCCACCGGCCTGGCGCAGCCGCCGCTGCCGTCGGCCGGCCCGCACTGAGGCCGCTGCACCAATTCCCGACCCCGGCGCCGACAGCGCGCCGATAGCCTCGAACCATGACACCCTTCACCTTCCTCACCCGCCGCGCGCTGCTGCGCGCCTCCACCCTCGCGAACCGGCAACGAATCAACGGCGGTGACCCCCTCCTGAAGGACTTGAATGCACCCAAGGGCCCCAGCGGTGACGAGGTCACGTCCGGTGTGCGCTGGCTGACCCTGCGCTCCGACAACTACGACAAGTTTGCGCAGCCCGAGGGCCGCTGGATCGGCATGGCCGGAAAACCCACCAACGTCAGCTTCGACAGCCCGGCGCTCAAGGGCGCCACCAATGTCGTGCTGCCCGGGCGCGACCACCGCGAGGTGTCGTACCACGCCGAGGCCTTCGCGCAGACCTGGGCCTTCATCACCGGCGCGCCGCCGCGCCAGACGCGCATCGAGCCCGAAGCCCAGGTGGCGCTGGACGGCTCGATCGGCGCCCCGGGCATGGCCACCAGCCATGTCTATCGCAGCCCGTTCCCGCGCAGCAGCTTCGTCGTGCACTTCCGGCCCGAGCGCCTGGCCGATGCCGACAAGGCCGCCAAGGCGGTGGTCAGCTTCGTGCGCCCGCGCGGCTATTTTGGCGTGCCGCGCGACCGCATCGAACTCGACGGCAAGCCGGCGTCCGGCATTCCCAGCGGTGTGGCCGGCGTCGCCGCATCGCGGCTGCGCCTGCAGGACGAACCCGGTCGGCCGGTGGTCGGCGCCTACGAGTCGGGCACGATCCGCGAGCGCATCGTCGGCCGCACCTGGCCGGCGGCCGAGAACCGCCTGACCGTGCTGGAACTGCACGACTAGCCGCCGCCGGTTGCCGATGCGGCTGTCACAGGTCCTGTTCTCGCAAGGTTTCGGCAGCCGTCGCCACTGCGCCGGGCTGGTGGCCGCGGGGCTGGTGCGCATCGGTGGCCAGGTGGTCGACGACCCCGATGCCGATCTCGACACCGAGGGCCTGGTGTTCGAGGTCGAGGGCCGCGCCTGGCCCTTCCACGCGCAGGCGCTGGTCCTGCTGCACAAGCCCGCGGGCTACGAGTGTTCGCAGAAGCCCCGCCACCACCCCAGCGTGATGAGCCTGCTGCCGCCGCCGCTGCGCGAGCGCGGCGTGCAGCCGATCGGCCGGCTCGACGAGGACACCACCGGGCTGCTGCTGCTGACCGACGATGGCGCGCTCATCCACCGCCTGACCTCGCCGAAGCATCACGTGCCCAAGGTCTACGAGGTGACGGCCCGCCATCCGCTGACGCCCGAGCAGTTGCAGCGCCTGCGCGACGGCGTGGTGCTCGACGACAGCCCGCAGCCGGTGCGCGCCGTGGCGGCCGAGGCCACCGGCGAGACCACGCTGCGGCTGACGCTGACCGAGGGCAAATACCACCAGGTCAAGCGCATGCTGGCGGCGGTGGGCAACCGCTGCGACGCCTTGCACCGCAGCGCCTTCGGCGCGCTGACCATTCCCGACGGTCTGGCGACCGGCCAGTGGTGCTGGGCCGACCCGGCGGCCATCACCCCGTCGCGATAATCGCCGCATGCAGGTATTTCGCGGCTTGCCCCGTTCCCGCTCGCTGGCCGATGGCGGCTGCGCGCTGACCATCGGCAATTTCGACGGCGTGCACCGCGGCCACCAGGCCATGCTGGCGCTGCTGACCAACGAAGCGCGCCACCGCGGCCTGCCCACCTGCGTGATGACCTTCGAGCCGCACCCGCGCGACTATTTCGCCAGGGTACAGGGCAAGCCGGGGCTGGCGCCGGCACGCATCGCCACGCTGCGCGACAAGCTCGGCGAACTCGAGCGCTGCGGCATCGACCGCGTGATCGTCGCGCGCTTCGACGAGCGCTTCGCGGCGCAGCCGCCGCAGGCCTTCATCGACGACATGCTGGTGCGGGGCCTGGGCGCGCGCTATGTGCTCGTCGGCGACGACTTCCGCTTCGGCGCCAGGCGCGCCGGCACCTACGCGATGCTCGATCAGGCCGGCGACGCGGCCGGCTTCGACGTCGCCCGCATGATGAGCTACGAGGTGCATGGCCTGCGTGTCTCCAGCTCGGCCGTGCGCGATGCGCTGGCCCAGGGCCGCATGGCCGATGCCGCCGCCCTGCTGGGCCGGCCCTACACCATCAGTGGCCACGCCATCCATGGCCGCAAGCTCGGGCGCGAGCTGGGCTTTCGCACCCTCAACATCCGCTTTGCGCACGCGCGGCCGGCGGCGATGGGCATCTTCGTCGTGCGCGTGCATGGCCTGGGATCGGCACCGGTGCCGGGCGTGGCCAGCCTGGGCGTGCGGCCGACGGTCGAGGATGCCGGCCGCGTGCTGCTCGAGGTGCACTGCCTGCACTGGCCGCCGGGCCTGGGTTTGGACGAGGGCTACGGGCGTGTGCTGCGCGTGGAGTTGCTGCACAAGCTGCACGACGAGCGTCGCTACGAGTCGCTCGAGGCACTGCGCGAAGGCATCGCCCGCGACACCGAAGACGCGCGCGCGTGGTGGCGAGCGCAGTCCTGAGACTGCTCGGGCCTGCTGGCGCGCCCGGTCCCGAGGCCGTTCAGAAGCGCCAGCCGATCCCCGTCGACAGGCTGAAGGCGTTCGGCCGCGTCGTCAGCGGGCTGTCGGTCACGTCACCCAGCGTGCGGGTGAAGCCGATGCCGAGCACGCCGACCCAGTCGTCGCCGATGTCGACGCGCAGGCTGGTGAAGAGCTGCAGGTCACGCAGGCTGGTGCCGGGCTTGTATTCGGGGTAGCCGGTGGCCGCCGACTGTTCGGCCGTGACCCCGTGGTAGGTCTGCATGTAGCGCGGCCCGCCGGCGCTCAGCGACATGCCGCTGGTCAGGTGAAGCCGCGGCGACAGCGTGCGCTCGTGCTGCAGCTTGGCATCGATGAGGTTGCCGCCACCGCGGTTGAAGGCGTCGACGGTCCAGTTTGCCGACAAGGCCCAATCTGGCGCGAAGCGCCAGGTGGCGCCGATGCGGGCGCGGATGGTGCGCTTGACGTCGCCCATGCCGGCCAGCGCCGGGCTGCTGTCGTCGCTGCGACCGCTGTCGCTGCGCAGGCCCAGGCTGAGGTCGAAGGCATCGCTGTGTGCCAGATCGATGCCGAGGCCGCGGATTTCCGTGTCCTGCCGTCGCGCCGCCCAGCCGGCGCCGCTGCTCACGCTGACGCGGCCCCAGCGCAGGTACAGGCCCGGTCGCAGCGACGCCCCGCTGTCGCTCGCGCCCAGGTAATCGGGGCCGTACTGGCCGATCAAGGTGACGGCCCCGGAGACGGCGCGCCCGTCGCCGGGCGCCGCCTGGGCGACGGTGCCGACGGTCAGCAGCAACGCCGCCACGACGCCAACGGCAGGATCAGATCGCATGGGACGCACCGGTAGAATGTCTTCATGCGATTGTCCATCGTCCGGTTCGGTTTGTCGGTGCGGTTTCAGGCGGCAACAAGGCGCCAGACCACGCGCGACCGAATTCAGCGCCCGGCCTGCTGAATCCACCGGCCCCGGCTGCGGCCGCCACGGCGGTCGATGCCGCCCGCCCCCTTGAACCAGACCGCGCACCCCTGCGGTGCCTCCATGGCCATGAGCGAATCGAACCCGACTGCCCCCGCCGCGCCTGACTACAGGTCCACCCTCAACCTGCCCGATACGCCGTTCCCGATGCGCGGTGACCTGCCCAGGCGTGAGCCGGGCTGGGTGAAGCAGTGGAACGAAGACGGTCTCTACCAGCGCCTGCGCGATGCCCGCCGCGGCGCGCCGCTGTTCGTGCTGCACGACGGCCCGCCCTATGCCAACGGCGCCATCCACATGGGCCATGCCGTCAACAAGGTGCTCAAGGACATGATCGTCAAGGCGCGGCAGCTGGCCGGCTTCGACGCGCAATACGTCCCCGGCTGGGACTGCCATGGCCTGCCGATCGAGAATGCGATCGAGAAGAAGCATGGCCGCGGCTTGAGCCGCGACGAGATGCAGGCGAAGAGCCGCGCCTATGCCAGCGAGCAGATCGCGCTGCAGATGGCCGACTTCCAGCGCCTGGGCGTGCTGGGTGACTGGGCGCACCGCTACGCGACGATGGACCCGGCCAACGAGGCCGGCGAGATCCGCGCCTTCAAGCGCGTGATCGAGCGCGGCTTCGTCTACCGCGGCCTCAAGCCCGTCTACTGGTGCTTCGACTGCGGCTCGTCGCTGGCCGAATTCGAGATCGAATATGCCGACAAGAAGAGCCAGACGCTGGACGTCGGCTTCCTGTGCGCCGAGCCCGAGAAGCTGTTCGCGGCCTTCGACGTGCCGCCGGTGGCCAAGGACGCCTTCGTGGTGATCTGGACGACCACCGCGTGGACCATTCCCGCCAACCAGGCGCTCAACCTCAACCCGACGCTGGCCTATGCGCTGGTCGATACCGAGCGCGGCCTGCTGGTGCTGGCCGAGACGCTGGTGGCGAAGTGCCTCGAACGTTATGGCCTGCAGGGCAAGGTGCTGGCCAGCGTGAAGGGCGAGCGGCTCGGCGGCCTGAATTTCCGCCACCCGCTGGCGCATGTGGACGCCGGCTACGACCGCCTGAGCCCGGTATATCTCGCCGACTACGCCACCGCCGACGACGGCACCGGCATCGTGCACAGCAGCCCGGCCTATGGCCTGGACGACTTCAACTCCTGCGTGCAGCACGGCATGAAGGTCGACCAGATCCTCAACCCGGTGGGCGGCAACGGCGCCTATGCGGCCGACTTCCCGCTCTTCGGCGGGCAGGGCATCTGGAAGGCGGTGCCGGTGATCATCGAGGCGCTGAAGAATGCCGGGCGCCTGCTTGCCACCGAAGGCATCAGCCACAGCTACCCGCACTGCTGGCGCCACAAGAGCCCGGTGATCTACCGCGCGGCGTCGCAGTGGTTCGTGCGCATGGACGAGGGCGAAGGCGTCTTCACCAGGGACAAGGCAGCGAAGACGCTGCGCCAGCTGGCGCTGGAGGCCATCGAGCACACCGGCTTCTACCCCGAGAACGGCAAGGCGCGGCTGCGCGACATGATCGCCAACCGCCCCGACTGGTGCATCAGCCGCCAGCGCAGCTGGGGCGTGCCGCTGCCCTTCTTCCTGCACAAGGAGACGGGCGAGCTGCACCCGCGCACGATGGCCATCCTCGACCAGGCGGCCGACATCGTCGAGCGCGGCGGCATCGAGGCCTGGAGCCGCGCCACGGTGGAGGACATCCTCGGCGCCGCCGACGCGCCGCACTACACCAAGAGCAGCGACATCCTCGAGGTCTGGTTCGACAGCGGCAGCACCTTCTGGCACGTGCTGCGCGGCACCCACCTGGGCGAGGCCGGCAACCCCGGCCACCATGCCCAGGGCCCCGAGGCCGACCTCTACCTCGAAGGCCACGACCAGCACCGCGGCTGGTTCCACAGCTCGCTGCTGCTGGGCTGTGCGCTGTTCGACCGCGCGCCCTACCGCGGCCTGCTCACGCATGGCTTCACGGTCGACAGCCAGGGCCGCAAGATGAGCAAGAGCCTGGGCAACGGCATCGAGCCGCAGGCCGTGAGCCAGAAGCTGGGCGCCGAGATCATCCGCCTGTGGGTGGCGGCCAGCGACTATTCGGGCGACATCGCCGGCGACGACAAGATCCTGGCGCGCGTGGTCGACGCCTACCGCCGCATCCGCAATACGCTGCGCTTCCTGCTGGCCAATACCTCGGACTTCGACCCCGCGAAGGACGCCGTGCCGGCCGGCCAGCTGCTGGAGATCGACCGCTGGGCGCTGGCGCGCGCGGCCGAGTTCCAGGCCGAGGTGCTGGCCCACTACGAGCGCTACGAATTCCACCCGGTGGTGGCCAGGCTGCAGGTCTTCTGCTCGGAAGACCTCGGCGCCTTCTACCTCGACGTGCTGAAGGACCGGCTCTACACCACCGCACCGAAGAGCCTGGCCCGGCGCAGCGCGCAAACCGCGCTGTGGACGCTGACGCAGGCCATGCTGCGCTGGATGGCACCTTTCCTCAGCTTCACCGCCGAGGAAGCCTGGAAGGTCATCCACCCGCAGGCGGTGTCGATCTTCACCGAGACCTACCTCAACCTGGGCACGCCCGACGCCGCGCTGCTGGCGCGCTGGGCGCGCGTGCAGGCCATCCGCGAGGCGGTCAACAAGGCCATCGAGGCCGTGCGCACCGATGGCGGCGTGGGTTCGTCGCTGCAGGCCACGGTGCGCATCGGCGCCGCGGCCGACGACCTGACGCTGCTGCGCTCGCTCGGCGACGACCTCAAGTTCGTGCTCATCACCTCGGCGGCCGAGGTGGTGGAGGCCGACGAGCTGACGGTCACCGTGACGCCGTCCAGCGCCACCAAATGCGAGCGCTGCTGGCACTGGCGCGACGACGTCGGCCACGATGCGGCGCACCCGACGATCTGCGGCCGCTGCACCAGCAACCTCCACGGCGCGGGCGAGCCGCGCCACATCGCCTGATGGCGCGCGCGGGCAGGGCCGCCGGCGGCGCGCCGGGGCTGGCGCTGTGGCTGGGGCTGGCGCTGGTGGTCATCCTGGCCGACCAGGTGACGAAGACGCTGATCCTCGGCGCCTTCCAGCATGGCGACAGCCGCCCGGTGACGGACTGGTTCAACCTCGTGCGCGCGCACAACACCGGCGCGGCTTTTTCATTCCTGGCCGGCGCCTCGGGCTGGCAGCGCTGGTTCTTCGTCACCCTGGGCATCGCGGCCTCGGGCTTCATCGTCTGGATGATGCGCAGCCACCCGACGCAGAAGCTGTTCTGCTTTGCCGTCAGCATGATCATGGGCGGCGCCCTGGGCAACGTCATCGACCGCCTGCTGCACGGCTATGTGGTCGACTTCCTGCAGTTCCGCTTCGGCTTCCTGTCGCCGATCTTCCACGGCGGCTATTTCCCCTCGTTCAACCTCGCCGACAGCGCCATCACGCTGGGCGCCATCTGCCTGATCCTGGACGAGATCCTGCGCGTGCGGCGCGCCGGCTGAGCGGCAGTGCCGCCGCGGCGGCTCAGCGCCGCTTCAACACGTGCACGAACTCGGCGCCCGCGCTGATCTGCTCGACCAGTTCGTTGCCGGTCTGGCGTGCAAAGGCCTGGAAGTCACGCATCGACCCGGGGTCGGTCGAGACGACCCGCAGCACCTCGCCGGACTGCATCTCGGCCAGCATCTTCTTCGTCTTGAGGATGGGCAGCGGGCAATTGAGGCCGCGGGTATCGAGTTCCTTGTGAACGTCCATGGGGATCCTTGGGGCGGTGCGTGGGGCGTGGTCTCAGGGGCGCCGCGGCGGCCCGTCGAGAAACTGCGGCTCGTGACCTTGCGTGCGCAGCCAGTCGGCGAGCGCAAAGCCGGTGCCGGCGCGCCAGCAGCGCACCGCCGCCGGCGCAAAGAGCTTGTACTCGGCGAGTTCGGGCGACAGGCGGATCTCGCCGTGCGAGCGCGCGTGGTAGGCAACGATGAGCTGGTTCATGCGCTGGAAGTCGTAGACGCCGATCAGCGACAGCGCATCGACCTGCAGCGACGTCTCCTCGGCCACCTCGCGCGCGATGCCTTCCTCGGGCGTCTCGCCGGCTTCCATGAAGCCGGTGATGAGGCCGAACATCCGCCCCGGCCACGCCGCATTGCGCGCCAGCAGCAACTGGCCGTCGCGGTCGGCGCATTCGATCACCGCGGCCAGCACCGGCACCGGGTTGTTCCAGTGCGTCCAGCCGCAGGCCGGGCAGCGCAGCCGCTGCTTGTCGCCGCCGTCCTCGGCCGCCATGATCAGCTGCAGCGGCGTGGCGCAGTGCGGGCAGAAGCGGTGTTCGTGGCGCATCGCGGGGCTCGCCATCAGGCCGGGAAGACGCCCGTCGACAGGTAGCGGTCGCCGCGGTCGCAGACGATGAAGACGATGGTCGCGTTCTCGACCTGCTGCGCGATCTGCAGCGCCACCCAGCAGGCGCCGGCGGCCGAGATGCCGGCGAACAGGCCCTCCTCGCGCGCCAGGCGGCGCGCCATGTCCTCGGCGTCGGCCTGGCTGACGAGCACCAGTTCGTCGACCTGCTTCGGGTCGTAGATCTTCGGCAGGTAGGCCTCGGGCCACTTGCGGATGCCGGGGATGCGCGAGCCCTCGCTGGGCTGCGCGCCGACGATGCGCACCGCCGGGTTGCGCGCCTTCAGGAAGCGCGAGACGCCGGTGATGGTGCCGGTGGTGCCCATCGCGCTGACGAAGTGCGTCACGCGGCCGGCGGTATCGGCCCAGATCTCGGGGCCGGTGGTTTCTTCATGCACGCGTGGGTTGTCGGCATTGGCAAACTGGTCCAGCACGCGGCCCTTGCCGTCGCGCTGCATCTGCTCGGCCAGGTCACGCGCATATTCCATGCCGCCCGAACGCGGCGTCAGGATCAGTTCGGCGCCGAAGGCCTTCATCGTCTGCGCACGCTCGATCGACAGGTCCTCCGGCATGATCAGCACCATGCGGTAGCCGCGGATCGCCGCCGCCATCGCCAGCGCGATGCCGGTGTTGCCGCTGGTGGCCTCGATCAGCGTATCGCCGGGCCTGATGTCGCCGCGCTCTTCGGCGCGGCGGATCATGCCGATGGCCGGCCGGTCCTTCACCGACCCCGCCGGGTTGTTGCCTTCGAGCTTGCCCAGGATGACATTGCCTCGCGCCGCGCCGGCAGCGCCGGGCACACGCTGCAAGCGCACCAGCGGCGTGCGGCCGATGGCGTCCTCGAGGGTCGGGTACAGGGGAGGCGCGCTCGTCATCGGTGGGTTTCCTCTCGGGCTGCATTGTCGCAGCGCTGCGAAGACCGGCCAAACCCGCATGCCATAATCCGCCGCTTCATGCGTGCCGTCGGCAGCACCCACGTGGCCCGGGTGGCGAAATCGGTAGACGCAGGGGACTCAAAATCCCCCGCCGCAAGGCGTGCCGGTTCGAGTCCGGCCCCGGGCACCAGCGCTTCACGTTCGACGTGACAGCCCCCCTCATCCGCCGTCCCCGTCGTCGTCCATGCCGCCGATTCCACCGATCACCAAGGCGCTGATGCTGATCTGCACGGCGCTGTTCTGCCTGCAGTTCTTCGTGCCGCTGACGGCCTGGTTCGCGCTGTGGCCGTTCAGCAGTCCGCGCTTCGGTGTCTGGCAGGTGCTGAGCTACGCCTTCCTGCACAGCGACCTGATGCACCTGTTCTTCAACATGCTCGGGCTTTGGATGTTCGGCTCCGAGCTCGAGCGGCTGTGGGGCCCGAAGCGCTACTGGCAGTTCTTGCTGGCGGGTGTGCTGGCGGCCGCCGCCTCGCAGCAGGTCATCACGACGATCACCGGCTCGCCGGTGCCGACGGTGGGTGCCTCGGGCGGACTCTATGCCTTGCTGCTGGCCTTCGGCATGCTGTTCCCCAACCGCACCATCATGCCGCTGTTCCCGCCGATTCCGATGAAGGCCAAGACCTTCGTCATCGTCTTCGGCGCGCTCGAGCTGCTGCTCGGGCTGTCGGGTGCCAGCGGCGTGGCGCACTTCGCGCACCTGGGCGGCATGCTCGGCGGCTGGCTGATGATCCGCTACTGGCGCGGCCAGGCGCCCTTCCCCGGCCGTCGCCGCTGAAGCATCCGGCCTGCCGGCGGGCGGGCGAATGACCCTTCGACAGACCGGGGTCTGCCGGCGCATCATGCTTGCCCTGACCGAGCGCCGAGGCGGCGCAAACCGGGGGGTCACCATGACGATCGGCCGCCGACACCTTGCGCTGACTGCGCTGACTGCGCTGACCCTGGGCGCCATCCTGCTGGGGTCGTTCGCCACCGCCAGCGCACAGGCTGACCGCACGCCACCGGCGGCCGATGCGTCGCGCGCGCTCGAACGCGCGGCCAATGCCGTCGTCGGCCTGCAGGCGGTGGCCGTTTCCGGGGCGCGCAGCGCCGGCACCCTGGGTCGGGTGCGCCAGGGATCCGGGGTGGTGATCGACGCCGACGGCCTGGTGCTGACCATCGGCTACCTGATCCTCGAGGCCGAACAGGTGCAGCTGCTCACCGACGACCAGCGCCGCATCCCGGCGCGCGTGGTTGCCTACGACCTGGCCAGCGGCTTCGGCCTGGTGCGCGCGCTGGCACCGCTGAAGCTCGAACCGGTGCCGCTGGGCCGCGGGCGCGCCCTCGAAGCCTCGCAGCCCTTGATGATCGCCAGCGGCGGCGAGGCCGGTGTGATCAGTGCCGCGAAGCTGGTGTCGCGCCGTGCCTTTGCCGGCTACTGGGAATATCTGGTCGACGACGCGCTGTTTACCGCGCCCGCGCGGCCCGACCACAGCGGCGCCGGGCTGTTCAACGAACGGGGTGAGCTGGTCGGCATCGGATCCCTCTTCGTCAGCGACGCCGCCGGCGGCAACGGCCGCCTGCCTGGCAACATGTTCGTGCCGCTGGACCTGCTGCCGCCCATCCTGCCCGATCTGCTCAGCCGCGGCCGCTCGGCGCTGTCGGAACGCGCCTGGATGGGGGTCAACTGTGTCGAGGCGGACGGCCGCGTGCGCATCGTGCGGGTCACCGACGACAGCCCGGCCGACGTGGCCGGGCTGGAGGCCGGCGACCAGATCCTGCGCCTGGACGGCCGGCCGGTACCGACGCTCGAAGCCCTGTGGCGGGCGCTGTGGCAAGGCACCGGCAGCCGGCGCGCGGTGCAGCTTGAGATCGAACGCGGCGGGCAGCCGCAGACGCTGACCGTGCACACCGTCGACCGCGCCGCCACGCTGCGCCGGGCCGAGGGCGTCTAGCCGGCGCGGCAGTGCCTCAGCCGTCGCGCAGGCCCTCGACGACCGTCGGGTAGCGCAGCCGCAGCTTCAGGTCCTGCTTCAGCCGCCGGTTGTCGAGCCGGCGCGACTCGCTCATGAAGCTCAGCTGCATCGGTGACAGCTGCTGCCGCGCCTGCTCGCGGCTGATGCGGGGCGGGTGCGGCAGGCCGCACAGGTCGGCCGCGAGGTCGAAATATTCGCCCATGCGCAGCTCGGTGTCGTCGCTGGCATGCAGCACGCGCTGCGGCTTGCCGCGGCTGAGTGCTGCCACGCAGATGCGCGCCAGGTCGTCGGCATGGATGTGGTTGGTATGGACGTCGTCCTCGCGCCGCAACACCGGCGTGCCGCGCGCCAGCCGCTCGCGCGGGTGCCCGCCGGCGCGGTCGCTGGCGTAGATGCCGGGCACGCGCAGGATGCTCACCGTCACGCCGGCGCGGCGGCCCCACCAGCGCAGCGTGGCCTCGGCATCGACACGGCGGCGCGCGCGGTCGGTGGCGGGCGCGACGGCACGCGTCTCGTCGAAGCGCTCGCCACCGCAGTCGCCATAGACCCCGGTGGTGCTGGCATACACCAGCCGCTGCACGCGGCCGCCGCGCGCCAGCGCCTGCACCAGGTGGCGCGTGCGCGCATCGGTCAGGCCCTGGCTCGGCGGCGGCGCCAGGTGCAGCACGGCATCGGCCAGGCCGCCCAGGCGGCCCAGCGTGTGCGGGTCGTCCAGGTTGCCCAGCAGCGGCACCGCACCGGCAGCGCGCAACGCGGCCAGGCGCTCGGGTGAAGAACTCAGGGCCAGCACGCGCCAGCGCGGCCGCAGCAGGCGCAGCACGCGCAGGCCGACGTCACCGCAACCGACGATCAGCAGGTGCGGCTTGCGCAGGGCGATGGGTGGGATGGACATCGGGCGGATTGACCGGCGGCAGGAACGGGGGCGGGCACAATCGATGGTCGAGTGTAGACAGCCCCCCGATCATCCCAAGGTCTCCGATCGTGAGTTTTCAAGTCACCCTTCAGCCCGCCGAGCGCGTGTTCGGCGTCGAATCCGACGAGCCCATCCTCACCGCTGCCATCCGCCAGGGCATCGGCCTGCCCTATGGCTGCAAGGACGGCGCCTGCGGCTCGTGCAAGAGCCGCCTGCTGCAGGGCCGCGTGATTCACGGCGCGCACCAGCTCAAGGCCTTGTCGGTGGCCGAGGAGGAAGCCGGACTCATCCTGACCTGCTGCGCCACGCCGCAGACCGACTGCGTGGTGGAGGCGCGCATGGTGCCCGGCGCCGGCGAGCACCCGGTGCTGAAGATGCCCACGCGCGTGCTGGCGATCGAACGCGCCGCGGCCGACGTCATCGTGCTGCGCATGCAGCTGCCGGCCAACCAGAACTTCCAGTACCGCGCCGGCCAGTACATCGAATTCATCCTGCGCGACGGCGCGCGGCGCAGCTACAGCATGGCCAACGCCCCGACGCGTCTGGGCAGCCCGCCGGCGATCGAGCTGCACCTGCGCCACATGCCCGGCGGCCAGTTCACCGACCAGGTCTTCGGCACGCTGAAGGAGCGCGACATCCTGCGCGCCGAGGGCCCCTTCGGCAGCTTCTTCCTGCGCGAGGACAGCGCGAAGCCGATGATCCTGCTGGCCAGCGGCACCGGCTTCGCCCCCCTCCAGGCGCTGATCGAGCAGATGCAGGACAAGGCCATCACGCGCCCGGCGGTGCTGTACTGGGGCTGCCGCCGCAAGGCCGACCTCTACCGTCACGGCTGGTGCCTGCAACAGGCCGCGGCAATGCCCCAGCTGCGCTATGTGCCGGTGCTGTCCGAAGCCACGCCCGAAGACGCCTGGACGGGCCGCACCGGCTTCGTCCACCAGGCGGTGATGGCCGACTGGCCAGACCTCTCCGGCCACCAGGTCTACGCCTGCGGCGCGCCGGTGATGGTCGACGCGGCGCAGCGCGACTTCGTCGAGCGCTGCGGCCTGCCGGCCGACGAGTTCTTCGCCGACTCCTTCACTTCCGAAGCCGACAAGCACGGCCAGACCGCATGACCACACGCCGTCAACTCATCGCCGCGGGCGTGGCTGCAGCCACCGCCTCCGCCGTCATGCCAGCCTTCGCCCAGGCCCGCACGCTGCGCCTGATCGTGCCCTACCCGCCCGGCGGCCCGCTCGACGTCGTCGCCCGTGCGCTGGCCGAACGCGTGAAGGACAGCCTGGGCACCGTGATCGTCGACAACAGGCCCGGCGCTGGCGGCAACCTGGGGGCCGACCTCGTGGCCAAGGCTGCACCCGACGGCAGCGACCCTCGTCATGGGCGCGGTGGCCACGCACGCGATCAACCCGTGGCTCTACAGCCGGATGCCCTACGACCCGGTGCGCGACTTCACGCCGATCACGCGCGTGGCGCAGGTGCCCAATGTGGTCGTGCTCAATGCCGAGACCGCGGCGCGGCTGAAGATCGGCAGCCTGCCCGACCTGGTGGCCTACGCCAAGGCCAACCCGGGCCGGCTGAACTATGGCAGCGGCGGCAACGGCAGCGCCGGCCACCTGGCCGGCGAGATGTTCAAGGCGCAGGCGGGCCTCTTCATCGTGCACATTCCCTATGCCGGCGGGCCGGCGGCGCAGCTGGCGCTGCTGTCGGGCCAGGTGGACTTCAACATCGACAACCTGGCCACCGCGGCGGCCAATATCAGGGCCGGCAAGCTGAAGGCGCTGGCGGTGACGACGGCCACACGCTCGTCGGCGATGCCCGAGCTGCCCACCGTGGCCGAAGCCGGCGCCGACCTGGGCCTGCGCCAGTTCGACATCCACACCTGGTTCGGCCTCTTCGGCCCCGCCCGCCTGGAGCCGGCGGTGACGCAGCGGCTGAACAAGGCCTTCGTCGACGCCCTGGCCACGCCCGAGCTCAAGGCCCGCATGGCCGCGCTGATGGCCGAGCCGGCACCGACGACACCCGGGCAGTTCGGTGACTTCGTGAAGGCCGAGCTCGCCAAATACCAGGCCGTGGTGAAGGCCACGGGCGCAAAAGCCGACTGACGGCACCCGGGGCCCGCCCACGGGCGGCCCGCGCCGCGGCGGTCACTCGCCCAGGTAGGCGGCGCGCACCTTGGGGTCGTTGAGCAGGGCCTTGGCCTCGCCGGTCATCGTGACCTCGCCCGACTCCATCACATAGCCGCGGTCGGCCAGGCCGAGTGCGCGGCTGGCGTTCTGCTCGACCAGCAGGATGGTGGTGCCGCGGCCGTGGATGTCGGCCACCACCTCGAAGATCTTGTCGACCATGATCGGCGACAGGCCCATGCTGGGCTCGTCGAGCAGCAGCACCTTGGGGCGCGCCATCAGGGCGCGGCCCATCGCCAGCATCTGCTGCTCGCCGCCGCTCATCGTGCCGGCCAGCTGGTTGCGGCGCTCCTTCAGGCGCGGGAAGACACCGAAGACCTTCTCGATGTCGTCGTCGATCTCGCGGTCGTTGCGCACGAAGGCGCCCATCTGCAGGTTTTCGGTGATCGTCATGCGCGTGAAGGTGCCGCGGCCTTCGGGCACCATCACCAGCCCCTGCTTGACCAGATCCCAGGGGCCCTGGCCCTTGATGCTGCGGCCCAGGAATTCGATGTCGCCGGCGGCCACCGGCTGGGTGCCGGTGATGGCCTTGAGCGTGGTGGTCTTGCCGGCGCCGTTGGCACCGATCAGGCTGACGAGCTCGCCCTGGCGCACCTCGAAGCCGACGCCCTTGACGGCCTGGATGCCGCCATAGGCGACCTTCAGGCCCGTCACCTTCAACATGGTCGTGGTCATCAATGCGCTCCGCTGCCGAGGTAGGCCTCGATCACCTTCTCGTTCTTCTGCACCTCGGCCGGCGTGCCCTCGGCGATCTGCTTGCCGTAGTCGAGCACGGTGACGCGGTCGCACAGCCCCATCACCAGCTTGACGTCGTGCTCGATCAGCAGGATGGTGCGGTTGTCGTGGCGGATGCGGTCGATGAGCTCGCGCAGCACCACCTTCTCGGTGGCATTCATGCCGGCGGCGGGCTCGTCCAGCGCGATCAGCTTGGGGTCGGTGGCCAGGGCACGCGCGATCTCCAGCCGCCGCTGGTCGCCGTAACTCAGCGTGCGCGCCTTGTAGTCGGCATATTTGCCGATGCCCACGTAGTCCAGCAATTCCTGCGCGCGCTGCGCGATGGCCGCTTCCTCGGCCTTGAAGCCGGCGGTGCGCAAGACGGCGCCGATCAGGCCCGAAGCGGTGCGCACGTGGCGTCCGACCATCACGTTCTCGAGCGCGGTCATCTCGGGAAACAGGCGGATATTCTGGAAGGTGCGCGCAATGCCGGCCTTGGCCACCTCGTGCACCGCACTGGGCTTGTAGTGCTTGCCGCCGAGCTCGAAGGTCCCCGAATCGGGGGTATAGAGGCCGGTGATGACGTTGAAGAAGGTGGTCTTGCCGGCGCCGTTGGGGCCGATCAGGCCGTAGACCTGGCCCTGATCGATCCTGATGCCGACGTCGGACAGCGCCTGCAGGCCGCCGAAGCGCTTGCTGACGCCTTGCACGTGGAGGACGGTGGTGCTCATGCGCGGGCCTCGGGTCAGTTGACCGGCGCGGGCGCGGCCTTGCCGTGCTCGGGCGAGGGCCACAGGCCACGCGGGCGCAGCAGCATGATCGAGATCATCGCCAGCGCGATCAGCAGCTGGCGCAGGATCGACGCGTCGATGCGGCCACCGGTCATATTCTGGATGTCGCCGGCGACATAGCGCAGCACCTCGGGCAGCGCGGCGAGCATCAGCGCGCCCAGGATCACGCCGGGAATGTGGCCGAGGCCGCCGAGCACGATCATCGCCACGATCATGATGCTCTCCATCAGGCTGAACGACTCGGGCGAGACGAAGCCCTGGAAGGACGCGAACATCGCGCCCGATACACCGCCGAAGGTGGCGCCCATGCCGAAGGCCAGCAGCTTCATGTTGCGGGTGTTGATGCCCATCGCCTTGGCGGCGATCTCGTCCTCGCGGATGGCCATCCAGGCGCGGCCGATGCGGCTGGTCTCCAGCCGGTGGCAGATGACCACGCTCAGCACCACCAGCGCCAGGAACAGGTAGTAGTACAGCACCACCGACGAGATGCGGTAGCCGCCGATCTCCACCGCCTTGCCGAAGCTGAAGCCGAAGATGTTCATCGCATCGATGCGGTCCAGCCCGCGCGGCCCGTTGGTGATGTTCACCGGGTGCTCGAGGTTGTTCATGAACACGCGGATGATCTCGCCGAAGCCCAGCGTCACGATGGCCAGGTAGTCGCCGCGCAGCTTGAGCACCGGCGTGCCCAGCAGCACGCCGGCGATGCCCGCCAGCAGCGCCGCCAGCGGCACCACGACCCAGATCGGCGTATGCAGCCCGTTGGGAAACATCTGCGCGAACCACTCGAAATTCTCGGCCAGGTGCGGGCTGGCGAGCAGCGCGTACATGTAGGCGCCGACGGCATAGAAGGCGACGAAGCCCAGGTCGAGCAGGCCGGCATAGCCGACGACGATATTCAGGCCCAGCGCCAGCAGCACATACAGCAGCGCGATCGCCAGGATGCGCACCCAGCCCTGGCCGAACTGCTGCGCCACCAGCGGCAGCGCGATCAGCGCCAGCGCGCAGAGCAGGAAGACGACGATTCGGTTCTTCATGGTCGCCTCCCGTCACGCGCGGTCGGCGACACGTTCGCCGAGCAGGCCCTGCGGCCGCAGCGTCAGCACCAGGATCAGCGCGACGAAGGCGAAGATGTCGGCATAGTGGCTGCCCAGCACGCCGCCGGTCAGGTCACCCAGGTAGCCGGCGCCGATGGCCTCGATCAGGCCGAGCAGGATGCCGCCGACCACCGCGCCGCCCAGGTTGCCGATGCCGCCCAGCACCGCCGCCGTGAAGGCCTTGAGGCCGGGCAGGAAGCCCATGCTGTGCTGCACGGTGCCGTAGTTGGCGGCCCACATCACGCCGGCCACCGCGGCCAGCGCGGCGCCGATGATGAAGGTGGCCGAGATCACCATGTCGGGCTTGACGCCCATCAGCGAGGCCACGCGCGGGTTCTCGGCGGTGGCGCGCATCGCGCGGCCGAGCTTGGTGCGGTTGACCAGCCACATCAGCGCCGCCAGCAGCGCCGCCGTCAGGCCGAGGATCATGCATTGCGTGACCGTGATCACCGGCCCGCCGAGGTCGATCGGGTCGGGCGGCAGCAGTGCCGGATAGGGCTTGGGGTTGGGCTTCCAGATGATCATGGCCAGCGTCTGCAGCAGCAGGCTCATGCCCATCGCGGTGATCAGCGGCGCCAGCCGCGGGGCGTTGCGCAGCGGCCGGTAGGCGAGCTTCTCGATCACGAAATTGAGCGCGGCGCAGACCACGATCGCCACCAGCATGCCGATCACCAGCAGCATCCAGCCCGGCAGACCGGACCCGGCCATGGCGGTCACCACGGTCCAGCTGACCAGGGCCCCGACCATCAGCACCTCGCCATGGGCGAAGTTGATCAGGTTGATGATGCCGTAGACCATCGTATAGCCCAGTGCCACCAGCGCATACATGCTGCCGAGCACCAGACCATTGATGATCTGCTGGATGAATGTCTCCATCAGGATCGCCTCCGTTGACCGAGCCTCGTGGAGGCTGGCTTTACCTAGCAAGAACCCGGCCTGTGCGGCCGGGCCGCAGACGGCCCGGACCGCCTCGGCCGGGTCCTTGGGGGGCGCATTGTAGGTGGGGGGTTCTGGATGAAAGGCCCGGACTTTCCCGTTCGTGCACCGGATCTTGTGCGGTGTGGCGACCCCTTCAGCGTGCTTTCTTCGCTGCGTCGTTGAGCGCCCGCAGCTCGGCCAGTCGTTCGCCGATGCGCAACTCGAGCCCGCGCGGCTGCGGCTGGTAGAAGCGGCGCTCGGGCACGCCGTCGGGCAGGTAGTTTTCGCCGGCGGCAAAGGCGCCCGGCTCGTCGTGCGCATAGCGGTAGCCCTCGCCGTGGCCGAGCTGCTTCATCAGCCTCGTCGGTGCATTGCGCAGCCGCTCGGGCACGGCTCGCGTGCCGTCCTGCTTGACGGCCGCGCGCACCTCGCCCCAGGCCTTGTAGACGGCATTGGACTTCGGCGCCACCGCCAGGTAGGCCACGGCCTCGGCGATGGCGAGCTCGCCCTCGGGTGAGCCCAGCCGCTCGTAGACCTCGGTCGCATCCAGCGCCAGCCGCAGTGCGCGCGGGTCGGCCAGGCCGATGTCCTCGCTGGCCATGCGCAGCACGCGGCGCGCGAGATACCGCGGATCGGCGCCGCCATCGAGCATGCGCGCCAGCCAGTACAGCGCGGCGTCGGGGTCGGACCCGCGCACCGACTTGTGCAGCGCCGAGATGCTGTCGTAGAACTGGTCGCCGCCCTTGTCGTAGCGGCGCAGCAGTTCGCCCAGCGTGCGTTCGAGCGTGGCCTCGTCGAGCTCGGTCGCCGCGCCGGCCAGTTCGACCAGGCTCTCGTAGGCGTTGAGCAGGCGGCGGCCATCGCCATCGGCATGCGCCACCAGGCGCGCCCGTGCGGCCGCGGTCAGCGGCGGCGCCTGCAGCGTGGCCTGCGCACGGTCCAGCAGCAGGCCGAGGTCGTCGTCGCCCAGCGACTTCAGCACATGCACCGTGGCGCGCGACAGCAGCGCGGAGTTGACCTCGAACGACGGGTTCTCGGTGGTGGCGCCGATGAAGGTGAACAGGCCCGATTCGACATGGGGCAGGAAGGCGTCCTGCTGCCCCTTGTTGAAACGGTGCACCTCGTCGACGAAGACCAGCGTGCGGCGGCCGCGCCGCGCCTCGCGCTGCGCGGCATCGACCGCCTCGCGGATGTCCTTCACGCCGGCCAGCACCGCCGACAGCACGATGAACTGGGCATCGACCGCATGCGCCAGCAGCCGCGCCAGCGTCGTCTTGCCGACGCCGGGCGGGCCCCACAGGATCATCGAGTGCACACGCCCGGTCTCCAGCGCCGCGCGCAGCGGCCGCCCGGCGCCGAGCAGGTGCTGCTGGCCGATCACCTCGGCCAGGTTTTGCGGACGCAAGCGCTCGGCCAGTGGCGGCTGTGGCGGCTGCGGCGATGCCGGGCTTCCGGGGTCGGCCGGAAAGCCGACCCCGGCGGGCTCGAACAAGGATTCCTGCTCAGTCGGCATGTCGCATTGTCGCCGCGCACGATGGGGCCGAAATGCGGCGTCGGCACCCCGTTGTTCGAGCCCATGCCTGCGCTGGCGACCGCCAGACTGGCGGTGCCGCCCAGGGCGCCGACGACCCCGCGGCAGCCACGGGGCGGCCGACCAGCCCCATACCCACGATGCACCCCGCCACCTTCCTGCTGCTGCTGACGACGATGGCCGCGCCAGCGGCGACCGCCGCCGGTGCGGCCGGGCTGATCGGCAGCGACGCCGCCTTGCCGGTATCGGCGGACCCTCTGCAGGGCCGCGCCGGCGGTCCCGGCAGCAGTGCCTGGTCGCTCGTCGTCGATCGTGCCGGTGAGTCCGCCGCCGAAACCGCGCAGCGCCTGCGGCACTGGTCGGAATCCGGCGCGGCGCGCGCACTGGCCGAGCGCGTGACCCTGAGCATCAGCCGCACGCCCTCCACCGAAGGGCGTCGCGATCGCCAGGTGACGGTGGGCCTGAGGCTGCAGTTCTGAAGGCCGCGGCAACGGCCGCGGCGCTCACTGCTCGATGACGTCGGCGCCGGCCGGCGGCACGAAGCGGAATTGCTCGGCCGTGAGCGCCACGTTGGCGCTGAAGGCGCCAAACTGCAGCAGCGAGCGCTGGCCGAAGCTGTCGACGATCTCCACCGCGGCCAGGTCCTTGCCCTTGAAGCCCACGCGCAGGCTCTTGAACGAACCTTCCGCGAGCCTGGGCGTGGCCAGGGCCCAGTCGAGCCCGCCCTGCGACGGCTGCGGGCTGAGCACGAAGTCCTGCTCGAGGTTGCCGCCGGCCAGCAGCGCCGCCGGCGTGCTGCCCAGCGCCTGCGCGAGCCTGCGCGAACTGGCCTGGTTGAGGTCGGCGTCGTAGATCCAGACCTTCTGGCCGTCGGCGACGATGGTCTGCTCGAAGGGCTTGGTATAGACGAAACGGAAGCGGTTCGGGCGCAGGAATTCGAAGTGGCCGCGGCTGACCTTGTGCCGGCCGCTGTCGACGGCCGTCACCGTCTGCGTGAAGTCGGCGCGGCCGCTCTTCACCTCGCGCACGAACTCGCGCAAGGTGTCGACGGCATCGGCATGCGCGATCGACGTCGCCGCCAGCATCGCCACGCACACCATCCAGGAGCGCATCATTCTTCCCGCTTGGGCAACAGCAGGTCGCGGTTGCCGTTGGTGGACATGGCGCTTACGAGGCCGGATTTCTCCATTTGTTCCAGCAGCCGCGCGGCGCGGTTGTAACCGATGCGCAGGTGGCGCTGCACCAGCGAAATCGATGCACGCCGGTGCTGCAGCACCACCGCCACCGCCTGGTCGTACAGCGCATCGCCCTCGCCGCCGCCGGCGGGGCCGTCGGGGTTGATGGCGCCGTCGCCCTCGCCATCGAGCGTGCCGCCCTCGAGGATGCCCTCGATATAGTTGGGCTCACCCTGGCTGCGCAGGTAGTCGACGACGCGGTGCACCTCCTCGTCGCTGACGAAGGCACCATGCACGCGCACCGGCACGCCGCTGCCCGGCGGCAGGTAGAGCATGTCGCCCTGGCCCAGCAGCGCCTCGGCGCCCATCTGGTCGAGGATGGTGCGGCTGTCGATCTTGCTGCTGACCTGGAAGCTCAACCGCGTGGGGATGTTGGCCTTGATGAGGCCGGTGATGACGTCGACGCTGGGCCGCTGCGTGGCCAGGATCAGGTGCAGCCCGGCGGCACGCGCCTTCTGCGCCAGGCGGGCGATCAACTCCTCGATCTTCTTGCCGACGACCATCATCAGGTCGGCCAGTTCGTCGATCACCACCACGATGTGCGGCAGCCGCTCCAGCGGTTCGGGTTCCTCGGGCGTCAGGCTGAAGGGATTGGGCAGGTGTTCGCCGCGCTCGGCGGCGTCGTGGATCTTCTTGTTGTAGCTGGACAGGCCGCGCACGCCGAGCTTGCTCATCAGCTTGTAACGGCGCTCCATCTCGCCCACGCACCAGTTGAGCGCGTTGGCGGCCTGCTTCATGTCGGTGACGACCGGCGCCAGCAGGTGCGGGATGCCCTCGTAGACGCTCATCTCGAGCATCTTGGGGTCGATCAGGATCAGGCGCACGTCGCGCGCCTCGGCCTTGTACAGCAGGCTCAGGATCATCGCGTTGATGCCCACGCTCTTGCCCGAGCCGGTGGTGCCGGCCACCAGGCAGTGCGGCATCTTGGCCAGGTCGGCCACCACCGGGTTGCCGACGATGTCCTTGCCCAGGCCCATGGTCAGCATCGACGCGGCATCGTTGTAGACCTGCGAGCCCAGGATCTCGGCCAGCCGGATCGTCTGACGTCGTGCGTTGGGCAATTCGAGCGCCATGTAGTTCTTGCCCGGCACCACCTCGACGACGCGGATGCTCACCAGCGACAGCGAGCGTGCCAGGTCCTTGGCCAGATTGACGACCTGCGCGCCCTTGACGCCGGTGGCCGGCTCGATCTCGTAGCGCGTGATCACCGGGCCCGGCGAGGCCGCCACCACGCGAACCTCGACGCCGAAATCCTTGAGCTTCTTCTCGATCAGCCGGCTGGTCATCTCCAGCGACTCGGGCGTCACGCTCTCCTGGCGGCCGGGCGCGGCATCCAGCAGGTCGACCTGCGGCAGCTTGGTGTCGGTGAGTTCCTTGAACAGCGGCTGCTGGCGTTCGCGCGCCACGCGCTCGGACTTGGGCACGTGGAGCACCGGCGGCTCGATCACCAGCGGCAGGTGCTCCTCGTCGACCTGGCGCTCGAGCTCGAGCTCGACCACCTGCTCGCGCTCGCGCAGCGCCTGCTCGCCGATGCGGCGGTCCTGCGCCTGTTCCTTGCGCTCCTGGCGCCTTTCGAGCAGGCCCTCGACGCGCTCGCCGATGCCGTCGGCCAGCCGCGACCACGAAAAGCGCAGCGCCATCGCCATGCCCACGACCAGCAGCGCGATCCAGGTCACGCCCGAGCCGGCAAAACCCAGCCAGCGCATCGAGGCCGGGCCCAGCGTGTGGCCGAGCACGCCGCCGGCGTGCCCCGGCAGGCCGGCCTCCCAGCGGTACAACCGCGTCCATTCCAGGCCGCAACTGGCCACCAGCAGAAGCGCCAGCCCCGACCAGAACATCCAGCGCGGCGGATGCGGCGCCAGGGCGCCCGCGCCGCGCAGTGCCCGCGCCAGGCCCGACAGCCAGGCGCGCCAGGTCACGGGTACCAGCCACCACGCCGTCCAGCCGAAGAGGAAATAAAGCCCATCGGCCACCCAGGCACCGATCGCGCCGGCCTTGTTGCGCAGCGCATCACCGCTGCCCGAGGTGGTGAAGGCGGGATCGCCGGGATGGTGGGTGGCCAGGGCCAGCAGCAGCAGGCAACAGCCGACGAAGCCGAGCGCAAGCGCCAACTGTCGCCGCGCGCCCATCGATGGCAAGTCGGCCGTGCGCGCAGCGGCCCTGGCGCCGGTGGCAGCCGGCCCGTCGGCCTGCAGGGAACCCAGGGGAAAACTCATGCGCGCATTGTGCGCGATGGCTCAGGCGGGCCGGCGCAGCCCGGCCCGCGGCGTTCAGTCGTTCTGCAGCCGTTCCTTGATGACGACGAAGCCGTTCTCCTGCGTCTCGATGACGCCGCGGTCCTCGAGGTCCTTCATCACGCGGCTGACCATCTCGCGCGAGGCGCCCACCACCTTGGCCATGTCCTGGCGCGACACCTTGTGGCGGATGATCTTGATGCCGTTGTCGTCCTCGGCCATGTCGAGCAGCGTGCGGGCGACGCGCCCGTACACGTCCAGCAGCGCCAGCGACTCGATCTGCCGGTCGGCATTGCGCAGCCGGCGCACCAGGCCGCGCAGGATGGCATAGGCCAGCGTCGAGCCCTCGGGCAGGCAGCGCGCGAAGTCGGCGCGCGCCAGCACCAGCATGTCGGTCTGCACCTCGGCACGCACCGTCGCCGAATGCGGCTCGTTGTCGATCAGGCTCATCTCGCCGACATAGTCGCCGGACTCGAGCACCGCCAGGATGACCTCGCGTCCGCGCGAATCGGCGGTCAGCACGCGCGCGCGCCCGTTGAGCAGGATGAACAGCGCATTGCTCTTGCGGCCCTGCTCGACGACCAGTTCGCCGCGGCGGAAGCGGCGCTTGACGACGCTGTCGGCAACGGCCTGAGCCTGGTCGGCGGTGAGCATCGAGAACAGCGGCACCCGGCGGATCAGGTCCAGGTTCGACAACATCGACATCGGCAGACCTCTCGACTTCTATCGTGGATCAGGCACATCACCCGGCGCCGGGGTGTGGCCCCGGTGCCGGATTCCCGCGCCGGCGGCCCGCGGGCGGCCGGTCTGCAAGAATGCATCTATTGTGCCCCTGACTACGCGGGCGGCCAGCAGGCGCGGCCGCACCCGCGCCGATCCGTGGGCCCGACGCGACGCCGGGCCTGCCCGCAGCATCCACACGAGTCCCCGACATGACCGCCTCGAACAACCACGCCCGTGTCCTCATCCTCGGTTCCGGCCCGGCCGGCTATACCGCCGCGCTCTATGCCGCGCGCGCCAACCTCGCGCCCATGCTGATCACCGGCATGGCGCAGGGCGGCCAGCTGATGACGACGACCGAGGTCGACAACTGGCCCGCCGACGTCCAGGGCGTGATGGGCCCCGACCTGATGCAGCGCTTCCAGGAACATGCCGAGCGCTTCAACACGAAGATCGTCTTCGACCACATCGCCAGGGTCGACTTCCGTACCCGTCCCTTCGTGCTCGAAGGCGACTCGGGCACCTACACCGCCGATGCCGTGGTCATCGCCACCGGTGCCAGCGCCAAATACCTCGGCCTGCCGAGCGAGCAGGCCTTCATGGGCAAGGGCGTCAGCGGCTGCGCCACCTGCGACGGCTTCTTCTACCGCGAGCAGGCGGTTTGCGTGGTCGGCGGCGGCAACACCGCGGTCGAGGAGGCGCTGTACCTGTCGAATATCGCCAGCAAGGTGCACCTGATCCACCGCCGCGACAAATTCCGCGCCGAGGCGGTGATGATCGACAAGGTGATGGCCAAGGTCGCCGCCGGCAAGATCGAACTGCACCTGTGGCACACGCTGCAGGAGGTGCTGGGAGATGCCAGCGGCGTGACCGGCGTGCGCATCGCCTCCACCCAGGGCGGTGCGACCACCGACCTGGAGGTCAAGGGCTGCTTCATCGCCATCGGCCACCAGCCCAACACCGACATCTTCAAGGGCCAGCTGGAGATGAAGGACGGCTACATCGTCACCCGCACCGGGCTCGACGGCTTTGCCACTGCCACCAGCGTACCGGGTGTCTTCGCCGCCGGCGACGTGCAGGACCATGTCTACCGCCAGGCCATCACCAGCGCCGGCACCGGCTGCATGGCGGCGCTGGATGCACAGCGCTTTCTCGAACAGCAAGCGGGGTAGGCGCAAGGACTCAGGGTATACTCGCGAGCTTTGCCGGAATCCGGCCATTTTTTGAAGAACAACCGGAGAGAGCGTCATGGCACGCGTCTGTCAAGTCACGGGCAAGCGCCCGATGGTCGGGAACAATGTGTCCCATGCCAACAACAAGACCAAGCGTCGGTTTCTGCCCAACCTGCAGTACCGCCGCTTCTGGCTCGAAAGCGAGAGCCGCTGGGTGCGCCTGCGCATCAGCAATGCGGCCCTGCGCCTGATCGACAAGGTCGGCATCGATCAGGTCGTTGCCGACCTGCGTGCCCGCGGCGAACTCTGAACCTCAGGAGGCTTCAACCATGGCAACCAAAGGCGGACGCGAGAAGATCAAGCTGGAGTCCACGGCGGGCACCGGTCACTTCTACACCACGAACAAGAACAAGAAGACGACGCCCGAGAAGCTCGAATTCCTGAAATTCGACCCGAAGGCGCGCAAGCACGTGCTGTACAAGGAAACCAAGCTCAAATAGTCGACGGAGCCTGGAAAGTCGGAAGGCCTGCTGGGGGTTCAGCAGGCCTTTTTTGTTTCCCCCCCTCGGGGACCGGTCGCCGCAGGCGACCAGGGGCAGCGGCCGTCTCAGCGCGTCAGGCGGCCGGGGGCTCCATCAGCCCCGCGCGGCGCGCAGCTTGAGCGAGAAATCCTGCAGGGCTGCGATGCCGCTGTCCTCGGCCTTCCTGCACCAGGCCTGCAGGTCGGCCACCAACTGGTCGGCGGAGACATTGGTGCGCGTCCACAGCTGGCGCAACTCCTCGCGCATGGCCACCAGCTTGGCCAGCTTCGGGCTCTCGCCCAGCGCCCGCTGCAACTGCGGCTTGACACCCTGCGGGATCTTGTCGTCGTCGCGGTGGAGCCAGGCCTTGGCCAGGTTCATGTTGACCCAGCGCATGCTGTTCTCGGCCCCCTCGCGGCGCAGGCGCTCGAGTTCGGCGCCCACCGCACGCCTCATCTCGGCCGCATAGTTGGCCATCACCTCGTAGCGGTTGGCGATCACCGCCTCCAGCGTCTTGTCGTCGGCAACCGGCCTGACAGCGCCCAGTTCCAGCCGCGGCGGTGTCTTGCGCACCCTGGCCAGGCCGGCCATCTCCATCAGCCGGATGTAGAGCCAGCCGATGTCGAACTCATAGGGTTTGACCGAGAGCTTGGCCGACGTCGGGTAGGTGTGGTGGTTGTTGTGCAACTCCTCGCCGCCGATGATGATGCCCCAGGGGCTGATGTTGGTCGATGCGTCGGCGGCCTCGAAATTGCGGTAGCCCCAGTAGTGCCCGATGCCGTTGATGATGCCGGCGGCCGTGATCGGGATCCACAACATCTGCACCGCCCATACCGCGGCGCCGATGGCGCCGAACAGCAGCAGGTCGATGATGAGCATCAGGCCCACGCCCTGCCACGAAAAGCGCGTATACAGGTTGCGCTCGATCCAGTCGTCGGGCGTGTTGTGGCCGTATTTGTCGAGCGTCTCCTGCACCTTGGCTTCGGCCCGGTAGAGCTCGCTGCCGGTCAGCAGCACGGTCTTGATGCCGCGCGTGACCGGGCTGTGCGGGTCGTCCACCGTCTCGCATTTGGCATGGTGCTTGCGGTGGATGGCGACCCATTCCTTGGTCACCATGCCCGTGGTCAGCCACAGCCACAGGCGGAAGAAATGCGACGGAATCGCATGCAACTCGAGCGCCCGGTGCGCCTGCGCGCGGTGCAGATAGATCGTCACCGCGGCAATCGTCACATGCGTCATCGCCAGCGTGATCAGCACAACCTGCCACCAAGGCGCCTGCAGCAGGCCCTCGGCCAGCCACTGCACGCCCGCGTCGTGCACCATCGTCAGCACTTCCATTCATCCATCCTTGCAGCCCCCGAAAACGGGGTCGCCAATTGTAGGTGCCCGGCTTGCACCGGGATGACGGTTTGTGCCGATGCGCGCCAGCCCGGCTTCCTCGATCGGAATGCGGATGGAGGCGTTCAGGGGGATTGCCGGCGGAAGACGGCGTGATCAGCGCCGTTGCCAGATTGCCGCGAAAAAGCCATCGGTCCGATGCCGGTGTGGCCACAGCCGCAGCCAAGGCCCTTCGACCAGTGCGCCTGCTTGGTCGACATGCGCCGCTGCCAGCACCTCGGCCGCCGGCAGCGCGACGAAGTCGCGGCCATGGTCGGCCTCGAAGGCCTGCACCACGGCCTGGTTCTCGGCCGCCAGCAGGCTGCAAGTGGCATAGACCAGCCGTCCACCCGGCTTGAGCAGGCGCGCCGCGCTGGCCAGGATGGCCTGCTGCTTGACCTGCAGTTCAGCCACCGAGGCCGGGCTCTGGCGCCATTTGAGGTCGGGATTGCGGCGCAGCGTGCCCAGGCCCGAGCAGGGGGCGTCGACCAGCACACGGTCGATCTTGCCGGCCAGACGGCGCACGCGGTCGTCACGCTCGTGCGCGATCTGCGCCGGGTAGACGTTGGACAGGCCGCTGCGCGCCAGCCGCGGCTTCAGCGCATCGAGCCGGTGGCCGGACACGTCGAAGGCATAGAGCCGGCCGGTGTTGCGCATCGCCGCGCCCAGCGCCAGCGTCTTGCCGCCGGCACCGGCACAGAAATCGACCACCATCTCGCCGCGCTTGGCGTCCAGCAGCAGCGCCAGCAGCTGGCTGCCCTCGTCCTGCACCTCGACGGCGCCCGACGTGAAGACGTCCAGCTTGTTCAGCGCCGGCTTGCCCTGCACACGCAGACCCCAGGGCGAGTGCGGCGTCGGCTCGGCGGCGATGCCGGCATCGGCGAGCACGCGCTGCACGTCGTCGCGCCGGGCCTTCAGCATGTTGACGCGCAGGTCCAGCGGCGCCGTTTCGGCCAGCGCCTGCACCAGCGGCCAGAAATCGTCGGCCGGCAGCTGGTCGTGCAGCGCCGCGGCCAGCCAGTCGGGCAGGTTGTGGCGCAGCTTGTCGGGCAGCGCGCTGCGGTCGACGGCATTCACCTGCTCGAGCCACTGGTGCTCCCGCGGGCCTGTTGCAGCGCGCAGGAAGGTCGCGCTGCCCTGCCAGGCCAGGATGGCCAGGCGGCGCTCGAGCACCCCGCTGCCCGACTGCGCCAGGTGCTGCAGCAGCAGGCGCTGGCGCAGCACTGCATAGGCCGTTTCGGCCAGCGTGTGGCGCTCGCGTGCGCCCAGCGCCTTGTGCTTGCGGAAGAAGGTCGAGACCACGCCGTCGGCCGGCTGGTCGAGCTTGAGCACCTGCCGCAGCAGGTCGGTGGCGAGGTCGAGCAGGGCGTTCGGGTGCATGGGCTACATCAGCACCTGCGAGGCGCCATCGAGCTGCCGCACGATGCCGTGGTCGACCGCCAGCCGGCCTTCGACAAACCAGCGCACCGCCAGCGGATAGATCACGTGCTCGGTGGCCAGCACGCGGGCGGCGAGCGTGTGCTCGTCGTCGCCGGCCAGCACCGGCACCGCCGACTGCATGACGATCGGGCCATGGTCGAGCGCGGGGGTCACGAAGTGCACCGTCGCACCCACCAGCTTGCAGCCGGCCTCGAGCGCGCGCCGGTGGGTGTGCAGCCCCGGGAAGGCGGGCAGCAGCGAGGGGTGGATGTTCAGCAGTCGCCCGTCGTAGCGGCGCACGAAGGCCGCGCCCAGGATGCGCATGAAGCCGGCCAGCACCACCAGGTCGGGCGCGAAACGGTCGATGGTGGTCGCCAGCGCGGCGTCCAAAGCCTCGCGCGCGGGCTGGGCCATGTGGTCCACCACCGCCGTGGCGATGCCGCGCGCACGGGCAAAGGCCAGGCCCTGGGCGTCGGGCCGGTTGGCGATCACCGCCACCACGTCAGCAGGCCACTGCTGTTCGGTGCAGCGCTGCACGATGGCCTCCATGTTGGAGCCGCGGCCGGAGATGAGGATGACGATGCGCTTCATGTGGGGCGCGCAGTGTACGACCTGAGAGAATCCGCCTTTTACGCTCCCTGCCCCGTCCCGCCATGCGATCCCGCGTCCTCTCCGGCATGCGTCCCACCGGCGCCCTGCACCTCGGCCACTACCACGGCGCCCTGAAGAACTGGGTGCGCCTGCAGGAGCAGCACGACTGCTTCTATTTCGTCGCCGACTGGCACGCGCTGACCACGCACTACGAAGAGCGCGAGGTCATCGAGAAGAACGTCTACGAGATGGTGATCGACTGGATCGCCGCCGGCCTCGACCCCGACAAGAGCACCATCTTCATCCAGAGCCGCCTGCCCGAGCATGCCGAGCTCTTCACGCTGCTGGCGATGGGCACGCCGCTGGGCTGGCTGGAGCGCGTGCCGACCTACAAGGACCAGATCGACAAGCTCAAGGACCGCGACCTCGCCACCTACGGCTTCCTCGGCTACCCGCTGCTGCAGGCCGCCGACATCCTGATCTACAAGGCCACCTACGTGCCGGTGGGCGAGGACCAGAGCTCGCACGTCGAGCTCACGCGCGAGGTGGCGCGCCGCTTCAACCACCTCTACGGCCGCATGGGCGGCTTCGAGGCCCGCGTGGCCGCCGCGCTGGCGCGCCTGCCCAAGGACGACCAGCGCTACTACGACCGGCAGCGCAAGGCCTTCGGCGAGACCGGCTCGGCCGAGGCCTGGGGCAAGGGCGAGGCGCTGGTGCGGCGCGCCGCCGCGGCCATCGAAGGCTGGACCGACGATCAGACCGAACTGCTGCTGGGCCACCTGCGTGGCAGCGGCAAGGCCATCCTGGTCGAGCCGCAGGCGCTGCACACCGAGGTGCTGCGCCTGCCGGGCCTGGACGGCACGAAGATGAGCAAGAGCTACGGCAACGCCGTGCTGATGCGCGACGAGCCGGCCGAGGTCAGCCGCAAGATCAAGGGCATGACGACCGACCCCGCGCGCGTGCGCCGCACCGACCCCGGCAACCCGGAAAAATGCCCGGTGTGGGACTTCCACAAGGTCTACAGCGACGACACCACGAAGAACTGGGTCATCGAGGGCTGCACCAGCGCCGGCATCGGCTGCCTGGACTGCAAGCAGCCGGTGATCGACGCCATCCTGCGCGAGCAGCAGCCCTGGCGCGAACGCGCGGCCGAGCTGACCGCGGACCCGAAGAAGGTGCACTGGATCGTCGAGATGGGCACCGAGCGCGCGCGCACCGTGGCACGGCAGACGATGAAGGACGTGCGCGACGCGATGGGGCTGGGCTACTGATGAGCGCCGCACGATCGCATCGGAGGCGCTCGCTCCCCCTTGGGGGGACGGCGCGCAGCGCCCAGGGGGCGCCATGACCCCGCTGCAGACGATCGAAGTCAGCGCCACCGACCAGCCGGCCGCCAGCATCCTGATGCTGCACGGCCTGGGCGCCGACGGCACCGACTTCCTGCCCTTTGCCGACGAGATCGACCTCGCGGCCGTCGGCCCGGTGCGCTGGGTGCTGCCGCGTGCGCCGGTGCGCCCGGTCACCGTCAACGGCGGCTACCGCATGCGCGCCTGGTACGACATCCTGGGCAGCGACCTGGTGCGCCGCGAGGACGAAGCCGGGCTGCGCGAATCCTTCGCGCAGGTGCAGGCGCTGATCGAGCGCGAAATCGCGCGCGGCGTGCCGGCAAGGCGCATCGTGCTGGCGGGCTTTTCGCAGGGCTGCGCCATCACGCTCGGCGCGGGCCTGCGCTGCCCGCACCGGCTCGCCGGCCTGGCCGGGCTGTCGGGCTACCTGCCGCTGGCCGACCGCACTGCGGCCGAAGCGCTGCCGGCCAACCGCGACGTGCCGCTCTTCCTGGCCCATGGCCGCGACGATGCGGTGGTGGTGCCGGCGCGCGGCATCGCGGCCCGCGACCAGTTGCTGAGCCTGGGTCACGCCGTCGAATGGCACGACTATCCGATCGAGCATTCGGTGTGCATCGAGGAGGTGCGCGCGCTCGAGCAGTTTCTGCGCCGCGTGCTGGCCACCTGAGGGGCCGTGGCCGCCCTGCACATCACCGACATCGAGAGCGCCATCAACTGGTGGCGCGATCGTTCGCCCTCGCCCGACGGCATCAGCGCCTGCCCCGAGGTGCGCGCACTGGCCGAGGTCTATGCGCTGATGGTCTACGACCACCGGGCCGAGTGCGACGAGCACGGCCTGCCGCCGCGGGCCCGCGAGGCCTGGCTGGCCTGGTATGCCAGCACGCCCGATTCGCCCTGCATCGCCATCTGCTCGACCAGCCAGGGCGATGCCTGCTGCAAGGGCTGTGGCCGCAGCTTCGACGAAGTCAGGCGCTGGACGGCCCTCAGCCCCGGCGAGAAACGCGCCGTCTGGCGGCGCATCGTGCAGGACGGCGGCGCCTGGCGCTTCAACCGTTATGCCGAGCGTGCCCAGGGCGAGGCGCCTGCGGCCGCGGCAGCACCCGCCGAACCCGCCAGGAGCCGCCGTTGAGCGGCGGCCGCTTCGCCGACAGCGTCCGCCGCATCGTCCACCTGGCCTGGCCGCTGTTCATCGGCCAGATCTCGGTGGTGGCCTTTGCCACCGTCGACACGCTGCTGGTGGGCCGCCACTCGGCCGCCGACCTGGCGGCGCTGTCGGTGGGCTCGGCCGCCTACATCACGGTCTTCATCGGCCTGATGGGGGTGGTGCTCGCACTCGGCCCCATCGTCGGCCAGCTCTATGGCGCGCGCCAGCTCGAGCAGGCCGGCCGCCAGCTGCACCAGGCCGTGTGGCTGGCGCTGGCGCTGGCGCTGCTGGGGTCGACGGTGCTGCTGTTTCCGGCGCCCTTCATGGCACTGGCACGCATGACGCCGGAGCAGGAAGCGCGTGTGCGCGACTACCTGTCGGTGCTGGCGCTGTCGCTGCCGGCGTCGCTGCTGTTCTCGGCCTACCGCGGCTTCAACAATGCGCTGTCGCGGCCGAAGGCGGTGATGGCGCTGCAGGTCGGCGGGCTGGCGCTGAAGGTGCCGCTGTCGGCGGTGCTGATCGGCGGGCTGCCGGCGCTGGGCGTGCCGGCGCTGGGCGTGGTCGGCTGCGCCACCTCGACGGCCATCGTCATGTGGTCGCAGGCCATCGTGGCCTTCGTGGTGCTGCGCCGCAGCGAGTTCTATGCCCCCTTCATGCTGTGGGGCCGCGGGCTGCACCCGCCCGACCGCCAGGCGCTGTGGACGCAGCTGCGGCTGGGCGTGCCGATGGGGCTGTCGATCCTGATCGAGGTCAGCGGGTTTGCGCTGATGGCCGTCTTCATCGCACGCCTGGGCACCAGCGCGGTGGCCGGGCACCAGATCGCAGCCAACCTGGTGTCGCTGATGTTCATGCTGCCGATGACGCTGGCCAGCGCCACCAGCACGCTGGTGGCGCAGCGCATCGGGGCGCGCGACCCGCACGACGCGCGCCGGCTGGTGCGCCACGGCATCGGCTTCGGCCTGCTGGCCGCGTGCGTGCTGGGTTCGCTGGTCTTCCTCGGCCGCGACGGCGTGGTGCGCCTGTATACGCAGGACGCCGCGGTGATCGCCGCGGCGCTGCCGCTGCTGGCCTGGATGACGCTCTTTCACGTCGTCGACGCGGCGCAGACGCTGGCGTCCTTCGTGCTGCGCGCCTACCGCATCGCCACCGTGCCGATGTTCATCTTCGCCGGCTCGCTGTGGGGCGTGGGGCTGGGCGGCGGCTATGTGCTGGCCTTCGACGTCGGCGGCTGGACGCCGGCGCCGCTGCGGGGTGCCCCCGGCTATTGGGCGGCCAGCACCGCCGGCCTGACGCTGGCGGCGGCGCTGCTGCTGGCGGTGGTGTGGCGCGTGATGCGGGAAGCCAGGCGCCAGACGGCATCGGCCTGAAGAAGGGCCGCGGCACCTGCCGCGCCGGGCCAGGGCCGCCAGCCTGCGTTCAGACCATCACGGCGTAGAAATATTTGATGCGCTCGTCGGCCAGCGGCGCCTTCAGCGACCGGTTGCGGGTCATGATGAGCTGGCCGACCGTCTTGCCGTCGGCGCCCTTGCTGGCCTGGTTGCCGTCCACCGACAGCAGCACGCCGCTGTCGCGGTCGACATGGCGGACCAAGAAATGGTGCTCGTGCCGTGGGATCACCGCCACGTCGCCGGCCTTGATCTCGTCGATGGCGCTGCCGGGGCGAAACTTCACCTGCAGCTTGTTCTCGACGACGATCCGGCCGTGCGTCAGCGACCAGCGCACATCCAGCCCCGCGTAGACCAGCATGGCGGTGGCGAAGATGCCGCACCAGTGCTTGTTCCTGCTCTTGCCGCTGCCCATCGGGATGCCGCTGCCCTGCCTGAGTGCCCCCGCGATCTGCGCATTCGTCGGCATGAATTCGCAGCCGGCGTATTCGAACAGGGTCTTGAAGTCCTCGGGCTGCAGGCGGTAGGGATCCGGGCTGGCCCAGTACAGCGCATGGCTGACGATGCTGTCGGACACGGTGGACATGTCACCCTCCGATGGCGCGTCAGTCGGGCCGGCGCTCGGGGCCATCCCCGGTCAGGATGCCCTGCACGCCCGCCGATGCCGCAGCCTGCTGCGCTTATACGGCTGCTGCGCCCTGCGGTCAATCAGACTGCAGCGCCAGGGCCGCGCACGCTGGCGCATCAGGTGCGCTGCACGGCGCCCGGCAGCACGAGCGCAAAGCAGCTGCCGCCGCCCTCGCGCGGCTCGCAGCGCACCTGCACCGCCGTGGCGCTCGGCGATCTGGCGCACCAGGGCCAGGCCCAGGCCGACGCCACCGGCCTTCTCGGCGTGCCCGGGCAGGCGGAAGAAGGGCTCGAAGATGCGTTCGCGGAAGGCTTCGGGCACGCCGGGGCCACGGTCGCAGACGCGGGCCTCGACCGCGTCACCTTGCCGCAGCACCTGCAGATCGATGTCGCCGCCGCCGTAGCGGCGCGCGTTTTCCAGCAGGTTGCGCAGGGCGCGGCGGATCAGCCGCTCGTCGCCGCGCAGGATCACCGGCTCGCCCTGCACGCTGGCGTCCACGCGCGCGGCCTCCTCGGCCGCCAGCCCCAGCAGGTCGACCTCGTCGCGGCGTTCCAGCGCGGCACCGGCGTCGAGCCGGCTGGCCAGCAGCACCTCGTCGACCAGCGCGTCGAGCTCGGCGATATTGACGTCGATCTCGTGCCGCATCGCCGCGCGCTGCGCGGGCGACGCATCCTCCAGCATCGACACCGCCATCTTCAGCCGCGTCAGCGGCGAGCGCAGTTCGTGGCTGGCGTTGGCCAGCAGGCTCTTGTGCGACTGCAGCAGGGCCTCGATGCGCGCGGCGGCGCGGTTGAAGCTGGCGCCCAGCGCCGCCACCTCGTCGCGGCCGTCCTCGGCCACACGCTGGTGCAGCGCACCGGCGCCGAAAGCCTCGACACCCTGCTCGAGGGCCTCGAGCCGGCGCGTCAGCCGGCGCACGACCGGCCAGGCACCGCCGGCCACCGCGGCAAACAGCACCAGCAGCAGCACCGCCAGCGTCACGCCCTCGGGCCAGCCGCGCGGCAGCAGCCACGGCAGCCCGTTCGCCGGCGGCGGGGCCGGCCCGGCGCCAGGCATCATGCCGGGGCGCATGCCCATGCCGGCGCGCAGCGGCGGCCGCAGCACCCACAGCGTGCGGCCGTCGTCCAGCCGCACGGGCTGCAGACGTCGCGCCAGCATCGGCCCGCCTTCGGCCTCGCGGCGCGCGAACAGTTCGGTGGTGACGACCCGCCGCCCCTGCGCGTCGTCCAGCGCCAGCGCCACGCGCAGGCGCTGCGACCAGTCCTGCAGCGCCGACTCCTGCTCGGCCAGCGGTGCCGAGGCCGCGGGCAGCGAGCGCTGCAGCAGCTCGGCCCAGGCCTCGGTGCGGTCGCGCACGCGTTCCTCGAAGCGCACGCGCTCCTGCTCCAGGTGGCGCTGCACCAGCCAGCCCGAGACCAGCGCGAACAAGGCCAGCGCCGCCACCACCGTGAGGTAGATGCGCAGGTAGAGCGACTTCACGGCGGGGGCGACGCCCGGTGGCCGGCGCGGCGGTCACTCGTCCTGCTTGCGCGCGAAGACATAGCCGCTGCCGCGCACGGTGAGCACGCGCTTGGGATTCTTGGGGTCGTCCTCGATGACGGCACGGATGCGCGAGATGTGCACGTCGATGCTGCGGTCGAAGGCTTCGAGCGGATGGCCCTTGAGGGCGTCCATGATCTGGTCGCGCGAGAGCACGCGCCCCGGGCTCTTGGCCAGCACGACCAGCAGCTCGAACTGGTGGCCGGTGAGGTCGCAGGACTTGCCGTCCAGGCGTGCCTGGCGCGCGCCGAGGTCGATCTCCAGGCGGCCGAAGACCAGCACGTCGTCGCGGCCCGGTTCGGGCGATGCGCGCCGCAGCAGCGCCTTCACCCGCGCCAGCAGCTCGCGCGGCTCGAAAGGCTTGGGCAGGTAGTCGTCGGCGCCGAGCTCCAGGCCGACGATGCGGTCCATCGGCTCGCCGCGCGCGGTCAGCATCAGCAGCGGCAGGCGGCGCAGCCGGGCATCGGCGCGCAACTCGCGCGTCAGGTCCAGGCCGTCGCCGTCGGGCAGCATCAGGTCGAGCAGCAGCGCGTCGAAGGACGCGCCGCGCAGCCTTTCGCGCCCGGCGCCGAGCGACGCGGCCGCCTCCACCTCGTAGCCGTTGCGGCGGAGGTAGTCGCCCAGCATGTCGGTCAGGCGAACGTCGTCGTCGATCAGCAGCAGGCGGGCGCTCAAGTCGGGGGCTCCGGACGGTGGTGCGAAGCGCGAGAGCTTACTTCGGCGCGCCGCGACGCTCCATCATGCCGCGGCGCTGGCCGGCCATCTCGGCCAGCCTGGTGCGCTGCTCGGGCGTGAGCACACGGCTGGCGTCGAGCATGGCCTGCATGCGGCGCTTGCTGGCGGCGTCGTGGCGGGCCAGTTGCTGCTGGCGCAGCGCCTCCACGGCATTGGCGTCCACCGTCGGCTGCGTGAAGAGCTGCCGCATCTGCTCGTGCAGAGCACGGCCGCTCTCGCGCTGGGCCTGCAGATCGGTGCGTGCCGCGTCCATGATCTGCCGGATCTGGGCGCGCTGCTCGGCGCTGGCACCGATGGCCTCGAGCATGCGTTCGGCGCGCGGGCCGCCCATCATGCCGGCGCCCATGCCGCCGTGCTGGCCATCCATGCCGCCATGCCGGCCACCCATCATGGCGCCGTGACGCTGACCGTCCATCGGTGCGGCCTGGGCGCTGAGCACGGTGGCGCCGGCCAGCGCCACGAAGATGCCGGTGCCCAGCAGTTGCAGGGCGCGGCGGCTGAAACGGGGGATCGCGGTCGGGGGGTTCATCAGGTCTCCAGGGCAGGGGTTGCAATGGAGACGATGCTGCGCCGGCCAGGTAACGTCGCTGTGCGCTGCGCGTAAAGATCTGTTCACGCGCTGGCCATGCCGCGCTGCGGCGGCTGCCGCATGCGCTGCGGCGGACGTCAGGCCGGCAATTCCTGGCGGCGGGCCGGGGAGGTGACCTCGTCGCCGCGGCGCGCGGCCCTGGCGATGGCCTTGGCCGAGGGCGATTGCAGTTCACCCTGCAGCTCGACGGCCGCGCCGGGCGCCTCGTCGCCCGCGCCGCCCAGGTCCAGGCCGGGCAGCATGACGTCGCCGTACGCCGCCAGCAGCGCCGCCTCGGCCTCGGCCGCGTCGTCGCCCTCCAGCGTGACCGGGTGCGCCAGTGCCCCGGTCTCGACATCCTCGACCGGCGGTCGGGCCGGGGACGCGGCCGGCGCCGGCGTGGCCCGCGCCTCGGGCTCGCGCTCGATCAGCATCACCGCCATCTTCGAGCGCAGCAGCGCCAGGCCGTCGTCCGACCAGTTGGTGACCAGGCCCTCGAACTGGTCGAGCGCCTGCCTGAGCACGTCGTAGGGCACCTTGGTCAGGCCGCGCAGGCCCTTCTTCGCCAGCGCATGTTCGATCAACGCCAGCTGGCGCAATGCCGCGCGGTTGGCGGGCAGCCCATCGAGCAGCCGCGCCAGCGACGCCTGCATGCGCTGCGATTCCTGCTGCTCCTTCAGTGCGGCGGCCCCAGGCTGCGACGGACCACGCCGGCCGGCGCGGTCCCGCTTCGGCTGCGCCTCGTCGAGCACCACCTCCAGTCCGCGCTCGCCGCGGCGCACACGGACGTCGGCGCGGAAGAAGGCCTTGATGGCCTGGGCGATGACGGCGAAGGGGCGCAAGATGGAAACCATGGCGTGAACGCTCGGAGGCGGCAGACCCGGCTCGACATGACCCGGGCACGTTTCCAGTATCGGCCCGCCGCTGGCCGCGCTTGAGCCCTGCAGCTGTTTCCAACGGCAACAGACGCCGGCGTCGACCGGTGCGGTGGTCGAACCCGGCGGTCGGGCCGGCGCATCAGGCCGTGCAGGTGCGGTTCTTGCCGGTGCGCTTGGCCTCGTACAAGGCCTCGTCGGCACGTTCCAGCGCCGACTCCAGGGTCTCGCCCGGGCGCCATTCGGTGACGCCGGCCGAGAAGGTGACGAAGACCTCGGCCTGTTCGTGCATGAAGAGCGCGGCACTGAGCGCGCGCTGCAGCCGCGTCAGCGCCTGCTGCGCCTCGGGCAAGGCGGTGCCGGGCAGCAGCACGACGAATTCCTCGCCGCCGAAGCGCGCCAGGTGGTCGACGGGGCGCAGGCGTTCGCGCACCGCGGCGGCCAGGGTCTTCAGCGCCACGTCGCCGGCGGCGTGGCCCAGGCTGTCGTTGAGCTTCTTGAAGTTGTCGATGTCGATCAGGCCCACCGCCAGCGGGGCATCGGCGCCCTCGCGTTCGCGCCGCGCGGCCTCGGCGGCGAAGGCCTGCATCAGCCCGCGCCGGTTGGCCACCTGGGTCAGCGCATCGGTGCCGACCTCGTCGGAGAGTTTGCGCAACTCGTCCTCGAGCGCGCGCACCTGGTCCTCCAGCGCCCGGGCGCGCGCATGGTCGCTGGCCATGCGCTGCTGCGCCTGGCCGACCAGGTCCTGCACGGCACGGCTCTCGTCGACGAGCTCGCGCACCACGCCGGCCAGGCCTTCGATCGACTCGGCGGCCTCGATCGCCTGCACGTGGCGGCCGACCTTGTCGTGGAAGCGCCCGGTCTGCTCGCCCAGCTCGCCGATTTCGCCCAGCAGCCGGTTGATGAGGACCTTGAGCGCATTGCGCGCCTGGTCGCGCTCGCCGCGCACGCGGGCATGACGGGCCCGCGTCTCCGCCAGGATGACGGTGGCGGCGCGCACGCTGCGCGCATTCAGCCCCTCGGCCAGCCGCGCCTGCAGCGTCTGGGCCTGCCCGCGCGCCCAGCTCTCGTCCTCGGCCAGTTCGCCCAGGCCCTGGCCCAGTTCGGTGCACAGCCGCCCGACCTGATCGACGAGGTGGTGCCGGTGCGCAAACAGGCGGCAGATCTCGGCGCAGGTGCGGTCCAGCTCATGCAGGCCGTCGGTCGTCGGGCCCTCGTCGGCCAGCCGATCGGCCAGCCGCGCCAGCCGATCGGCCAGCTCGCCGGCGCGCGCCTCGGCCAGCGGCAGCCCGGCATTGACCGTCAGTCGCAGGTGATCGATGGCCGCGGGCCAGTCGGCGTCGGCCGGCGGCGCCGCCGCCGCGGTCGCGGGCCCCGGCAGCGGTTCGGGGGCGGCCGCGGTGTCGCCCGCTTCCACCGGCGCCGGCGCATCGGACTCCCAGGCGCCGACCAATGCACCCAGGCGCTGCTGCAGCCGCTGCAGGTCACTGCGGCTGCCGTCGAGCACCCGCTGCAGGCTTTCCTTCTTGCGCGCAGCACTCCACTGGCGGCTGCCGCGTTCGAGCGCACGCAGCAGCCGTTCGAGCAGGGCCGCCCAGGCCTGCGCCTGCGCGCCGGCCGCCTGCGCGCTGCGGTCCAGGGCCTGGCCGACCAGGTCCCAGCGGCCCTGCATGAAGGCGGTGACGAGCTGCTCGCGCCGCGCCGGCTCGTCGGGCAGCCGTGCCGCCAGGCGTTCGAGCGGCGCACGGGCCCGTTCGGGCAGCGCCGGCGCCGGCTGACCGGCCTCCTCGGCATAGGCGCGGGCGTAGTTTTCGGGCGTGGGCTCCTGCTGCGCCATCGCCAGCCGGCGCAGCGCGCCCTTGGCGATCTGCGCCGGGCTGGCGACGCTCATCGATGCGGGCCCTGCGGGTTCAGACGCGGCCGGCAACGGCACGCGGGCGGTCGGCGCCGGCCTCGAGTTCGCTCGCCTGCCCGATCCACGACGCACTGCGTGCATGCACCGACTGATCGAGCCAGAGCTCGAGCTCGGTGGCCGCCACCGGGCGGCTGAACAGGAAGCCCTGCATGACGACCACGCCCAGGCGGTGCAGCACCTCCATCTGGCGCAGCGTCTCCACGCCCTCGGCGATGACACGCAGGCCCAGCGAGCGCGCCAGCGCGATGATGGCGGTGACCACCGCCGAGCTCTGCGGGCTGACGCCGAGGTCGCGCACGAAGCTGCGGTCGATCTTCAGCTCGGAGATCGGCAGCGTCGTCAGGTAGGACAGCGATGAATAGCCGGTGCCGAAGTCGTCGATCGCGATCTCGACGCCGATCTCGTTGAGACGGTGCAGCGCCGGGATCACGTTCTGCAGGTCCTTCATCAGGTTGTCCTCGGTGATCTCGAGCATGATCACGCGGTGCGGCACGCCCTGGGCGGTCACGACCTGGTGGATGTGGTCGACGAGGTCGCTGCGTTCGAACAAGCGGCTGGGCAGGTTGACCGCGATCGACTCGCTGAAGCCGAAGCTCTGCTGCCAGGCCTTGGCCTGGCGGGCCGCCTCGGACAGCGCCCATTCCGACAGCGGCACGATGAGGCCGGTCTCCTCGGCGAGCGGGATGAAGTCGCCCGGCGGCACCAGCCTGCCGCCGCGTTGCCAGCGCATCAGCGCCTCCACGCCGATCATGCGCGCGCTGCGCACGTCGATCTTGGGCTGGTAGTGCAGCACCAGCTCCTTGCGCTCGATCGCCTTGTGCAGCGCGGTCTCGAGCTCGAGCTTCTCGCGCCCGCGGCCGGCCAGCTGCGGGCCGTACAACGCCGAAGCGTTGCGCCCCGTGGCCTTCACCGAATACATGGCGACGTCGGAATTGCGCATCAGGTCGGCGACGCTGTTGCCGTCGCGCGGGTACAGCGCCACGCCGACGCTGGCGGTGACGAAGCATTCCTGGCCGGCCACCACGATGGGCTCGCGCATCACCTCCAGCATGCGCTGCGCCACACGCTCGGCGTCGCGCTCGTCGGCCACCTCGGGCAGCAGCGCCACGAATTCGTCGCCGCCCAGGCGGCCCACGGCCTCCAGCGAGCGGTGCGAGCGCACGCCCATGCCATGGCCTTCGTAGACGGCCTCCAGCACCTGGTCGGAGTGGCGCACGCAGCCGCGCAGCCGGCGCGCCACCTCCATCAGCAACTCGTCGCCCGACTGGTGTCCGAGCGTGTCGTTGATGATCTTGAAGCGGTCGAGGTCGATCAGCAGCAGCGCGCACTGATGGCCCAGGCGGCGCGCCATCTCCAGCGCGCGCTCGGCCCGCCACAACAGCTGGCGGCGATTGGGCAGCCCGGTGAGGGCGTCGAAGTTGGCCAGGTGGCGGATCTTGTCCTCGGCCACGCGACGGTCGGTGACGTCCTGCACCACGCCGGTATAGCCGACCATCTGGCCCTGCTCGTTGAACTCGGGCTCGGCCTCGACGTGCACGACATGGTCGCCGCTGTACCAGTTGGGCGTCACCGGCATGTCGGTGGTCAGCACCGAGCCATGCTCGAGCGTGCTGCGCAGCATGCGCACCAGCACGCGGCGGTCCTCGGACGGCACCATGCGCAGCACACCGCGCAGCGTCAGTACCTCGCCCGCGCCGAGGCCGAAGACGCGCAGCGCCTCCGGCGACAGCATCAGCCCGCCCTTGACCCGCCAGTCGAAGCTGCCCATGCGCGCCAGATCCTGCGCGCGCGCCAGCTTGGACTTGCTGCGTTCGAGTTCCTGCCGCGTGCGCGAGGCCCGCAGCAGGTAGCGCAGGCGGCCGTCGAGCAGGCTCCACTGCTGCGTCCACTGCTGCGTCTTGACGAAGAAGTCGGTGGCCCCGGCCTCGTAGGCGCGCGTGATCGAGGCCTCGTCGTTGAGGCCGGTGAGCATCAGCACCGGGACGTTCTCGCCGCCGGGCATGGCGCGCAGCGCGCGGCAGGTACCGAAGCCGTCCAGCTCGGGCATCATGGCGTCGAGCACGATGATGTCGGGCAGCCCTTCGGCCAGGGCATCCAGCGCCGCCTGGCCGCTGTCGACCTCGCGCACGACGAAGCCGCGGTCGCGCAGCGCGGCGCCGGCGACCAGCAGCGTCACCTGGTCGTCGTCGGCCAGCAGCACGCGCGGGTGGTCGCGTGCGTGATCGTCGGCATAGGACGTGGCTACCGGGGTCATCGACAGTCGATCGTCACGCCGCGAGCATAGCCCTAACGGCAGCCAGGACACCCTGGCCTTCCAGCATCAGGGCTTCCAGTTCCGCGGCATCGGGCATGGTCTCGACCGCGCGCACGAGCTGCTCGATGTCGGCGCAGCGCTGCGAGAACGCCATCGCCCCGACCGCCGCCGACGACGACTTCAGCGTGTGCGCGGCGCGCAGCAGGCGGTCGAGGTCGGCGCTGTCGCCGGCGCTGCCGATATCGACCAGGTGGCGCGCCAGCGAGCTTTCGTAGGCTCGCAGCACCCGCTGCAGCACGCCCTGCCGGCCGCCGGGGTCGAGGTCGCGCAGCCGCTCGATGGCCTGCGGATCGATCACCGGTTCGGCCGCATCGCCAACCGGCAGGACGCCCTGTGGCAGCTGCCCGACCGCGACCGATTCCGACGACTTGTCCATGTGCATCACCACACCTGCGCTCGCGCTGCCCCCGTTGGCGTACCGGCGGAGGATGCCGGCCGGCCGCCGCCGCCGTCAAGACGGCGACGCCACGGTCGCCGGGATGCAGAACGGCCGTGGTCGGTTGTTTATCGGGTGCTCTGGCGCCTTCTTGAGCGCGCAGCGCCGGGATCACCCAGGCGTCACCGGTTCGTACAATGCGCGGCATGTGTGACTCCACGGCCGGACGGCGTGTCGAACGCCGGCGCAGGCTGGCCGCGGCGGCGGCCGGGTTGCTGACCGGCGCTGCCGCGGTGGCCGCCGAGGCCCCGGCCGCAGCAGCCGCAGCGGGCAGCGGGCCCTGGATCTTCGCCAGCGTGGCCTTCCTGGTGGTGGCTGCCGCCAGTTTTGCAGCCGGCCTGTGGCGCGCCGGCGCGCGCCGCGATGCGCCGCCGGTCGACGCCGGCTCGACCTTGCCGGTGGCCGCACCCGCCCTGGCCACCCCGCCGGTCCTGCGCCGCCTGGCCAGCAGCCTGACGGCCGACGCCAGGCCGCTGTACCTGCTGGAATTCGATCGCGCCCGCGGCGAGCGGATGCTGGCGCACGCCAATGCCGCCGGCCTGCAGCAACTGGGCGTCGGCGCCGATGCCATCGGCCGCGCCTGGTCCGGCGTCGAGGCGGCGGCACCGGCCGCGTTGCGCACCGCGCTGGCCGAGCCCGGCACGCCCGGCGGCTGGTGGCTGCTGCGCGACGAGGCCGGCGCGCTGTGCCTGGCGCTGGGCCCCGAAAGCAGCAGCGCCGAGGCCGAGACGGCCTCGCTGGTCTATACCGTGTCGCATGACCTGCGTGCGCCGATCCGCGTCGTCGAGGGCTTCACGCGCATCGTCAAGGAAGACTACGGCCGCCAGCTCGACCGCGTCGGCAACGACCACCTCGACCGCGTGCTGGCCGCCGGCGCGCGCATGAACCAGATGATCGACGCCGTGCTGACGATGGCACGGCTGGCCTCGCAGCCGCTGGTGCGGCAGCCGGTGGACCTGTCTCAGCTGGCTGGCTTCATCGTCGACGACCTGGCGCGCGCCACCCCCGAGCGCGGCGTCGAGGTGGTCATCGAGCCCGGGCTGCGCGTGCGCGGCGACCCCACGCTGCTGCGGCTGGTGCTCGAGAACCTGCTCGGCAATGCCTGGAAATACAGCGGCCGGAATGCGCGCGCGCGCATCGAATTCGGCGCCGCCGTCGCCGACGGCCGGCGTGTGTTTGCCGTGCGCGACAACGGTGCCGGCTTCGACATGCGGGTGGCCGACCGCCTGTTCGGCCTCTTCCAGCGCCTGCACAGCGCCAAGGATTTTCCGGGCACCGGCGTCGGCCTGGCCTCGGTGCGCCGCATCGTGCAGCGCCATGGCGGCGAGGTGTGGGCGGAATCGGAACCCGGCCGCGGCGCGGCCTTCTACTTCACGCTGGCGGAATAGGTCAGCCGTCGGCGCCGCGCGCCAGCTCCTCGACCGCCTGCAGCAGCCGTTCGGCCTGCTGCTCGACCGACAGGCCCTGCTCCTGAGCCAGGCGCTGGATGCGCTGCCAGGCACGCTCGCGCGGCAGTGAATAGCGGTGCATCACCACGCCCACGGCCATGGCGACGAGGTCGCGCGGCATCGCAGCCGGTGCCACCGGGGCCGGCTGCGGTGCCGCTGCTGCGGGCGTCGGCAGCGGGCCGGCGCGCAGCTTGGCCAGGGCGGCATCGACCGTGGGCACGATCTTGCCCACGTCCAGCGGCTTGACGAGGTAGGCCACCGCACCCAGCGACGCCACCTTGGCCGCCGTCGCCTCGTCGGAGAAGGCCGACAGGAACATGAAGGGAATGCGGCAGACATCGCGCAGGTATTCGGCGACGTCGAAACCGGTCTTGCCTTCCATGCGGATGTCCAGCAGCGCCAGCTCGGGCCGGTGCTCGCGCGCCAGCAGGATGGCGTCGTCGCCGTTGTCGGCGTCGATCACCTCGTAGCCGGCCTGCACCAGACCGTGCACCACGGTGGCCAGCACCAGGCGGTCATCGTCGAGCACCAGGATGCGACCCTTGCTGCCGGGCGATGGCGCCGGCGAGCCGGCCTTCATGGGGTGGCACCTTGCTGCATGGCCTTCATTGTGCGGCAAGCGGCGCCGGCGGCAGCGGGCCCGGGTCGCGCTGCACGCTGGGCGCGCGCAGGCGCACCAGGGCCACCACCTCGTCGCCCTGCTGTTCCAGCGTCAGCGTGGCGCTGCGCCGCGGCAGCAGCGCGCGCGCCAGGCCCAGGCCCGACAGGCTGCCCGGGAAGCGCGCGAGGTCGAAGCCCGGCGGCAGCCGGCCGCGGTTGGCGATGGCCACCCGCACGCCATCGCCGTCGACGCCGGCCTCGCAGCGCAGGCTGTCGCCGCTGCCATGCTTGACGGCGTTGGTGAGCAGTTCGTTGAGCGTGAGCGCGATCGGAATCGACTCGGCCTCGGGCATCAGCCAGTGCGCGGCCTCGTCGGAGGTCACGACCTGGATGCTGCGCCCGAAGGTGCGCTGCACCGAGCCGGCGATGGCCTGCAGCACATGCGCCACGCGCAGCGGCCCGCCCGAGCCGACCTGCAGCCCGTAGACCTGCGCGATCGCCTGCACCTGGCTGACGGCCTCGGTCAGCATGGGCCCGACGCCGGGGTGGCGCTCGGCATGCTGCTGCAGCAGCCCGGCCACGCCCTGCAGGTTGTTCTTGATGCGGTGGTGCACCTCGCGCACCAGCACCTCGCGCTGGGCGATGGCGGCCTGCAGCCGCGCCTGCTCGGCGGCGCGCTGCTCGGTGACGTCGCTGGCCACCAGCAGCAGCTGCGGCGCCGCCTCGGCACCGGGGTCGACGGCCACCACGCGCACGTCCCACACGCGCGCGCCGCCGGGGTCGCCGTCGTCGCGCCATTCATGGTGCTGCGCCGCGGCCTCACCGCTGCTGCGCGTGAGCCACTCGGTCAGCGCGGTGGCCTTGCCGGGGCCCAGGCACTCGTCGGGCGTGCGGCCGGTGATGCGATCGAGCGGCTGGCCGAAGAAGGTGCCGGCCATCTGGTTGAGCTGCAGCACGCGCAGCGAGCGCGCGTCGAAGAGCGCGATGGCCAGCGGCGCGGTCTCGATCATGCGCTGCAGCGAGGCCTGCGCCTGCGCGATGCTGACCTCGGCGCGGCGCCGGCGCTCGATGTCGAGCAGCGCGAAGGTCAGCTGCCGGCCGGCGCTGCCGCCGCGGCTGGTGACGACGGCATTGCCGACGACCCAGAATTCCCGCCCGTCGCGCGCCTTCAGGCGGCATTCGAAGGTCTCGGCCTGGCCATCGGCCAGGCGCTGCAGGTAGTCGACGCGGCGCAGCGGGTGGTCGGGCTCGGGCGTGGCGACGATGTGGATGGCCTCGCCGACGAAGTCGGCCAGCTCGCCGCCGAACATGCGCCGCGCCGAACGGTTCATCCACTCGATGCCGCCGTCGCCCACGGTGACGATGCCCACCAGCACCGAGTCGAGCAGCGCGCGCGTGCGCTCGGCCTGCCCGGCCAGCGATTCGCGCGCGCGGTAGCGCTCGTCGACGTCGACGTAGGAGCAGATGACGCCGGCCTCGGGGTCGCCGGCGTCGACCGGGCGCGCGGCCACCTGCACCCACAGCAGGCTGCCGTCGCGGCGGCGCAGCCGTCGCTCGGCGCTGAAGCGGCCCTGCTGGCGCAGCGCGCGCGCGAGCTCGGTCTCGAATTCGACGCATTCGCGCGCATCGGCGTGCAGCTCCGAGCCGTCGAGCGCCGTCAGTTCAGGCGCTGCATAGCCGGTCAGCGTGGCCATGGCCTGGTTGGCGCGCTCGATGCGGCGCCCGCGCATGTAGACGATGCCCACGTCCGACAGGCTGAACATCAGCTCGCGCTCGCGCCCCACGCGTTCCAGGTCGGCCTGCTGCGACTTCAGGCGCGAGATGTCGGTCAGCACCGCCACCGCCTCGGGCACGCCCTGCGAATCCTCGGCGCGGCGCAGCGAGAGCGTGAACCACACCGGCCCCGCCAGGTCCTCGCGGCCGGGCAACTCGGCCTCGAAGGGCTGGCCCACCGCCAGCGCCAGCGAAGCCCGCTGCACCACCGGCGCGGCGTCGGGCAGGTCGGCGAACAGGCCTTCGAAGCTGGCGCCGGCGGCAGCGCCGGGGGGCAGGCCGAGCATGCGCTCGAAGCGCCGGTTGCAGCGCACCAGCATGCTGCCGCGCAGGTAGGCGATGCCCGCGGTGGAGCCATCGAGGATGGTCGACAGCTCGCGCAGCAGCTGCTCGTTGCGGCGCTGCGCCTGCTCCTGCTCGGTGACGTCGAGCGTCACCACCGAAGTCGTCGGCCGGTCGCTGCCGAGCACGCCGGGTTCGACGCGCGTCAGCAGCCAGCGCTGGCCGAGTTCGGGGTGGCGCACCGCAAAGCGCACCTCGACGCGCTCGCCGCGGCGCAGCGCGCGCTGCAGGCGCTCGTATTCGGGCAGCGAGGTGGGCTCCACCAGCTCGCGGCCGATGCCCAGCAGCCCGCTGCCGGCGGCGGCCGGTGCAGACCCGCCGCCGCCACCGCCGCCCCGGCGCAGCGGCGCCAGCCAGCCGCGCGCCGGGTCGTAGGTGGCCACGCCGACGCTGGCGGTGTGCATCAGCGCACCCATCTCCAGCTGCGCAAGGTCGCGCTCCTCCTCGGCGCTGCGGTCCTCCACCACCGCCATGTAGCGCCGTTCGCCGCTGCGGGTGGCAAAGCTCGACAGGCGGGCACCCAGGCGGCGCAGCCGGCCGTCGCCCAGGCGCACCGAGGCCTGGCGCTCGATCGGCGCCGCCCCCGGCACCAGTTCGGGCAGCGGCGTGCCGTCGCGCCAGGCCAGCAGGTCCTGCAGGTCACGATCGGCCTCCGACAGCAGCACCGGCACGCGCTCGACCAGCAGCTCGAAAGCGGGGTTGGAGCGCACGATCAGCCCGCCATGGTCGAACACCAGCATGCCCACCGGGCTGAGGTCGAACCACTGCGCCAGCTCGTTGAGCGAGCGCTCGGCCTGCGCACGCGCCACATGCTCGGCGGTCGAGTCCTGCAGCAGTTCCAGCAGCAGGCGCCGGCCATCGGCGTGCACCGGGTACAGCACCGAGCGGCACCAGCGTTCGGCGCCGCCGGCATGCAGCAGCCGGCGTTCCATCAGCGTGGCCACGCTGCCGGGGCGCGGCGCGTCGCCCAACGCACGACGTGCGGCGACGAACAGGTCCTGCTCGTCGGGCGGCGACAGCTCGGCGACGTCATGCCCCAGCAGCGTCGTGCGCGCGTGGCCGCTGAAGGCGAGGAAGGCATCGTTGACATCGACGATGCGCTGCGCCTCGTCGTGCAGCAGCGCCGGAAACGGCGCCGACCACAGCATGCGCAGCAGTTCGGCATGGGCGGCGGGGGCGGCATGGGCGGCGCTGGCCGGCTGGGCGGGCGCGGCCTCGCTCAGGCGCGTGGCCAGCGGTGGCGCCAGCACCTGCACGCGCAGCAGCCGCAGCGTGCCCTGGCTCCACTGGATGGCGCGCAGCACGCCCGCATCGCCGGCCTCGAGCAAGGCTTCGGTGCGCGCACGGCCCTGCAGCGCAAACCAGTGCACCAGATCCGCACCCAGCGGTGCCAGCACGGCATCGGCCCTCTGGCCCGGCTGCAGCGCCAGCAGGCGGCGCGCCGCGGCGTTGCCGCCGCGCAGCAGCGGCGCCGCCGGCGCGCCGGCGGCGTCGAACCACAGCAGCGGGTCGGTCAGTTCGTCCAGCAGCTCGGCCGGAACGGTCTCGGCAGCGTGCGCTTCGGACCGGGTCACGCTTTCGGCATCACTCGAGCTGCGCCGCCGAGGCCAGCGCCGCCAGCAGCGCGCGGTTGATCTCGGCCGGCGCGAGGAACAGCCGCTCGGCGCACTCGCGCACGTCGATCACCGACTCCTGCTCGATGGCCTGCACCAGGTCGAGGTAGGGCAGGAAAGGCCCTTCCTCACCCAGCAGCGCCTGGCGCACCCGGTCGGCCACCGGCACCGATCGCAGCAGGTCGGCAAAAGGCTGGCCCAGCAGCCGGTCGAGCAGCGAGAAGACGCCGCAGATGAAGAGCTCGCCGCGCAGTTCGGCGTCGCCGCTTTCCTTGACCAGCTCTTCCATGATGAGCCCGCGGCGCACGGCCGCGAACATCACCGGCTTCATGTTGGCGTCCTTGCTGGCCGAGGCCAGCAGCAGCGCCAGCCAGCGCTTGAGCTTCTGGTAGCCCAGCATCATCAGCGCGTGACGGAAGGAACCGATCTCGACCGGCAGCCCGAAGCCCGGCGAATTGATGTAGCGGATGAGGCGGAAGGCCAGCGTGGGGTCGTTCTTCAGCACCGCCTCGAGGCGCTCGACCGGTTCCTCGCGGTCGACGCGGTTGATCAGCTCGAGAATGACCTGCAGTTCCGGCGCCACCGTCTTCTTGGCGGCGGTGGGTGGCGGCGGGTCGCCGAGGGGCCAGCCCGCGGCCACCACGCAGCCCGCCGCAAAGGCCGCGTCCAGGTCCGCCGGGCTGCGCACGCCCAGGCGCAGCCGTGCCGGCGAGGTGCCCTTGTGCGGCGGCGCCGCGGCATCCTCGATCTGCAGCGCGAAGCAGCCCGCCAGCGCCGGCGGCAGCGGCTCGCGCGGCGTGCCCTTCAACGCCAGCGTGCCGCCGGCGCCCGCCAGCGCCTGCGCCGAGGCGGCGATCAGCGGCTCGGCGATCATGAACGCCGGCACCTCGACCATGAAGCGCGGCACGGCCGGGGCATCGAGCAGCGACTGCAGCAGCGGCTCGCTGGCGGCATTGATCAGCAGCGACAGCCCGGCCGTCGGCGAGGCACCACCGCCAGCCTGCAGCGGCCGCATGCGCAGCGACAGCGCGCCGGCGCGGTCGGGCCAGACCTCGGCCAGCAGCTGCATCAGGGTGGCGCCGTCGACGCTGGCCGCGGGCGATTCCGGCGCCAGCGTCAGCCGCGTGGCCACCACCGACCGCTGGCGGTCGATGACGGCGCTGTAGCCCAGCACCAGCTTGGCGAGAAGGGGATGGTCTGGCATGTGTGAAAGGGCCCTGAGGAGCAGGCAGGCGGCGCCGCGGGGCACCTCGCGCCGATGACCGGCGTCAGCCGCTGATGTAGTTGAACAGCGACAGCTTCTGCACCATCGAATAAGCCCTCAGGGCCGCATCGTAGCCGGTTTGCTGGTTCTGGAAATCCGAGATCGCCTGCACCATGTCCAGGTCTTCGGCACTGGATCGTTCGTTCTGCGCCGCCAGCTTGCCGTCGGCGATGCGCAGCTCGACCTGGTCCATGCGGTTGAGCGCCTCGCCGGTGCGCGCGCGCACCGACAGCAGGTGGGCATGGAAGGTGTCGAGGTCGCCAACGCCGGTCTTCACCGCCGCCGCCACCTGGGCATCGGTGGCGCCGCCGGCCGAGAGCTGGCCGATGGCGGTGTCGAGCACGTCGAAGACCGAGACCGTGACGCCCGCCGCCGCCGTCGGCGCCTGCAGCCAGGTCAGCTCGCCGTCGAGCGAGGTGCCGATCGATTCGTTGGACGCCACCCGCGTATCGCCGGCCGAGCCCTGGTAGGCGACGCTGCCGGCACCGGTCTCGACGAAGGGCGGCGACGCCGTGCCCTGGCCGCCGAAGAGGTAGTTGCCGGTGCCGTCGCCGCGGTTGGCCACCCCCAGCAGCTGCTGGCGCAGCGCTTGCAGCGTCTGCACGAGCATGCCGCGCTCGCCGTCGGAATAGGTCGGGTTGCCGGCAGCCAGCAGCGTCTCGCGCGCCTGCTGGATCAGCTCGCCGGCATCGCCGAGCGCGGTCTCGGCCAGCTGTGTGGCCGTGCGCGCGGCCTCGAGCGCACGCTGGTGCGCATCGGCACGCGTCATCGCCGCCAGCGCCCGCTCGGCGCGCGCCGCTGCCACCGGGTCGTCGCTGGGCTTGGCCACGCGCTTGCCGGTGGTCAGCTGTTCCTGGCTGGTCTGCAGATCCTGCTGGCGCCGCTGCAGGCTGAAGATGACGTTCTGGTAGGCGTTGTGGGTGGTGACGCGCATCGGGTTTCCTTCACCGCTTCATTCAGCCGCCGGCGATCTTCAGCAGCTCATCGAAGACCGACTGTGCGATCTGCAGCACCTTGGCCGCGGCCTGGTAGCTCTGCTGGTACTGGATCAGGCGTGCCGCCTCTTCGTCGAGGTTGACGCCGGCCTTGTCGGCGCGCATCTGCTCGGACTGCAGGGCGCGCGCGGCCGAGATCGTCGCCGCCGCCTCCGATCCCTGCGCGCGCACGCCGACATCGGCCAGCGCGGCGACGAAGCTCTCGTTGAAGCTCACGCCGCCGCTCAGCTCGCCGCCGGCCAGTTCGGTCTGGCCGACGAGGTCGAGCAGGCCGAGCCGGTTCATCGACAGGGCGTTGCCGTTGTTGTGGGCCGGAAACGGCGTCGGCACGAGCTCGATGGTGTCGCCGGCGGCGGGCACGCCGCTGATCTCGAGCGCGAAGCCGTTGATGTCGGCGTCGGGCCGCGACGGGATCGGCTGGCCCGGCGTCCAGGTGCCGCCGATGCCGCTGCCGACGAGGGCGCCGCCGCTGTCGCGCAGCGTCCAGTCGTACAGCATCTTGCCGGGTTCGGTCGGATGCGCGCCGGTGAAGGTGATGCTGACGCTGCCGGTCGGGTCGGTGGGCGTGGCGGTCATGCGCAGCACGTCCACCGCCGCCGTGCCGCTGTTGCTGCCGGGCGTGCTGGCGACGAAGGGCGAGGCGGCGGCCAGGTCCAGCGGATCGGTCAGCAGCCGCTGCACGCCGCTGGCCGCGCGCGTCACCGGCGCCAGCCGGAAGCGCTCGCCGGCGGGCATCGCCGGGTTGAAATTGATCTCGACGCCGTCGACCACGTCGCCCGGCAGCACCGTGCGCGGTGCCGAGCCGTCGTCGGGCACGCGCAGCAGCTGCCAGCTGCCGGGGACGGCGGGGTCGGCGCGCAGGTCGTATTCGGTGGCCTTGAGCTGGCGCTCGTCGCGCACGGTGATGCTCACCGCATGCACGAACTGGCCGGCCGCGTCGCGCTGGTTGGTATTGGCGGGATAGACCTTCTCGCGCGTGCTGTCCTCCAGCCCGAACAGCGGCCGCGACGGCACCGTTCCGGCCGGCGGCTGCAGGTTCAGCCCCAGCATCTGCTGCTGGTTGACGGCGCCGGTGAAGGCGCGCGCCAGCTGGCCCAGCATCACCTGGCCGGCGATCAGGTCGCGGCCCTGAAACTGCAGCAGGCCGGCGATGCGCCCGCCGCCCAGTGCGTCGACGGCCAGCGGGCGCAACGACGCGCCCTCGGTCATGGCCACGCCCGCGCGCGACGCGTCGAAGGGGTCGGGGATGCGCTGCAGCCGCTCGGCCACACCGCCCAGCACCAGGCGCTGGCCGCCGCCGATGAAGACCCCCATCGAGCCGTCCTCGGCGGCGATGGTCGTCACCTGCACCTGTTCGCTGAGCTTCGAGATCAGGCGGTCACGTTCGTCGAGCAGGTCGTTGGGCTCCTGCCCCAGGCCGCGGGCGGAGGCGATCTCGCTGTTGACCCTGGCGATGCTGGCGGCCAGGCCATTGACCGCCGACACCGACGCCTCGAGCTCCTGCGTCACCGTGCCCTGCAGCTGCCCCAGCTGCACGCCGGCGTCGCGAAAGCGCAGCGTCAGGTCCTGCGCGCGCGCCAGCACCACCTGGCGCGAGGCGGCGTCGGCGGGCCGGCTGGCGAGGTCGGACATGGCGGAGAAGAATTGCGAGATCGCGTGACCGATGCCCTGTTCGCCGGTGCGATAGACCGACTGCAGCTGGTCGAGGTAGGTGGCGCGCACCGCGTCCATCGACGACAGCGACTTCGACGTGGCGGCCTCGCGCGCCAGAAAGGCGTCCTGCGTGCGCTGCACGCCGGCGACGTCGACCCCGCGGCCGAAATAGCCCACGCCGGTAAACTGGCCGCGCGCGGTGGCCAGCATCGTCTGCTGCCGCGAATAGCCCTCGACATTGGCATTCGAGATGTTGTGGCTGGTCGTCTGCATCGACGCGTAGCTCGCGGCCATCGCGCGCACGCCGATCGACATCAGGGCGGTGCCCATCGTTCAGTCCTTCACGCCATCGACCGCTGCAGCCGCAGCGTCGTGTTGATGACCCGGCTCAGCTTCTCGCCGTAGGCCGGATCGGTGGCATAGCCGGCCTTCTGCAGGCCATGCGCAAAGGCGCTGGCGTCGCCCGCCCGGGCCAGCACCGGTGCATAGCGCGGGCTTTCCTTCATCAGCTTCGCGTAGTCGGCGAAGGACTCCTCGTGGCTGGCGTAGGCACGGAAGCGGGCCGTCACCTTGCGCGCCACGCCGCCGATATATTCGGTGGTGGTGATCTCGGCCACCGGGCCCTTCCAGTTGGCACCGGCCTTGATGCCGAAGAGGTTGTTGGCCGGCGTGCCGTCGGCGTGGCGGATCTCCTTGCGGCCCCAGCCGGTCTCGTGCGCGGCCTGCGCCAGCATGAATGCGGCCGGGATGCCGGTGGCCGCTTCGGCCTTGGCCGCGGCGGCGGTGTGCTGCTGCACGAAGCCGGCGGCGCCCTTCTCGGGGATCCGGGTCGGCTTGTCCAGGCGGTCGATCGGCTGCGGCGTGGCATTGGCGCTGGCGCGCGACGGCGCCGCCGGGATCGGGCCCGGGCTCAGCCCCATCTGGCGCTCGAGCTGGCGCATGATGGCCTCCGACAGCCCGCCCTTCATGCCCGACAGGCTGCCCGAGAGTTGCGTGTCCAGCATCTCGGTGCCGAGCTTGCTGCCTTCGTTGTCGAGCATGCCGCTGGCCAGCGTGGTCGAGCGCATGCTTTTCATCAGCTCCTGCATGAAGAGCGACTCGAACTGCTTCGCGGCCTCGCGCACGGCGGCCTTCGGGTCGCGTGCCGCAGCGCCACGCAGCGCATCGAGCGATCGCGCATCGAAGCCCAGGCCCGGCGCGCGCGGCGGCAGTGGTGCGACGGCCATCAGATCACCTCGATCTCGGCGTTGAGCGCGCCGGCGCTCTTGATGGCCTGCAGGATGGCCAGCAGGTCCTGCGGCGTGGCGCCCAGGGCATTGAGCGCCTTCACCACGTCGGCCAGCTTGGCGCCGGCCGGCAGCTGCACCAGCGCGCCGCCCTGCTGGGTGATGGCGATGTCGGTCTTCTCGGTCACCGTGGTCTGGCCACCGGCCAGCGGATTGGGCTGGCTGACCTGCGGCGTGGCGCTGATGGTCACCGACAGGCTGCCGTGCGCCACCGCGCAGGCGCCCAGCGTCACCGCGTCGTTGAGCACCACCGAGCCGGTGCGTGCATTGAGCACGATGCGCGCGGCGCGGCGCTCCAGGCCGATCGGCAGGTTCTCGATGTCGGCCAGGAAGCCCACGCGCGCATCGGGATCGGTGGGCACGCGCACGCGCACCAGGCGGCCGTCGATGGCGGCGGCGGTGCCATCGCCCTTGGCTTCGTTGATGGCCCGCGCGACGGCGCGCGCGGTGGCGAAATCGTTGCTGTTGAGGCCCAGGTCGAGCGTCTCGCCCTGGTGCAGCGGCGTCGGCACGGCCTGCTCGACGGTGGCGCCTTCGGGGATGCGGCCGGCCGACAGGTGGTTGATCTGCACCTTGGACCCGCCCGCGGCCGCACCGGCGCCGCCGACGATCAGGTTGCCCTGCGCCAGTGCATAGATCCGGCCGTCGGCGCCCTTGAGCGGGGTGGCGACCAGCGTGCCGCCGCGCAGGCTCTTGGCATTGCCGATCGAGGCCACGGCGACGTCGATCGCCTGCCCCGGCTGCGCGAACGGCGGCAGCTGCGCGGTGACCATCACCGCGGCGATATTCTTGCTCTGCACCGGCACGCCGGGCGGCAGCGTGACGCCCATCTGCTGCAGCATGGCCGTCAGGCTCTGCGCGGTGAAGGGCGCCTGCGTGGTCTGGTCGCCGGTGCCGTCGAGGCCGATCACCAGCCCCAGGCCCTGCAGCTGGTTGCTGCGCACGCCCTGCACGCTGGCCACTTCCTTGACGCGGGCCGTGGCCGCGGCGTGCGCGCCGGCGGGCCACCAGACGGCAGCGCTGGCAAGTGCAAAGGCGACAGCGATGAGCAGCCGCAACCAAGCGTCCGCCGCGGATCCGGCTTTGCCGGGCCGCTGGCGGAGCCCCCCCGGGGGGGAGGCGACGAAGGAGCTGCGGGGGGGGGTCATATCGGCAAGACCGACAGGAAGACCCGGCCCAGCCAGCCCATCACCTGCGCGTCGGCCTGCGCGCCGCGGCCGCGCTGCTCGACGCGCACATTGGCGATCTGCGTGCTGGGCACGGTATTGCCGGCCTGGATGTTGCGCGGGTCGAGCTGGCCGGAGAAGCGCAGCATGTCGACGCTGTTGTTGACGCCGATCTGCTTCTCGCCAGTCACCACCAGGTGGCCGTTGGGCATGACCTCGCGCACGATGACGGTGATGCTGCCGCTGAAGGTGTTGCTGCTCTGCGTGGCGCCCTTGCCTTCGAAGGCATTGGCGCCGGTGCCCGCGGCACCGGCGCGGGTGATGCTCTTCACGCCCGGCAAGGCGCTGATGCCGGCCTCGACGCTGCCGCTCTTGTCGACCGTGCTGGTGGAGGTGGCGCTGGCGCTGACGCGCTCGACGATCTGCACCGTCAGCGTATCGCCAACCAGGCGCGCGCGGTGGTCCTCGAACAGCGGCCGGTAGGTCTGCGCGCTGAACAGCGAGCCGGTGGCCGCCGGCGCCGGCGCCGGTGCTGCGGCGGCGGCCACGGCGGCCGTCGGCTGCGGCTTCGTATCGGTCATCTCGACGCGCGGATAGAGGTAGTTCTGCACCGAGGCGAAGCAGCCCGACAGCAGCAGCAGCGGCAACACCATCAGCAGCCGGCGCAGCGGCAACACCGTCAGCAGCCGGCGCACCAGCTGGGGCGCGGTGGCGGCACGCATCACAGCTGCCCCAGACGCTGCAGCATCTGGTCCGAGGTCGTGATCGCCTTCGAGTTCAGTTCGTAGGCGCGCTGGGTGGCGATCATCGCCACCAGTTCCTCGACCACGTTGACGTTGCTGCCCTCGACCATGCCCTGCTGCAGGCTGCCCAGGCCGTTGCTGCCCGGGGCGCCGGCCTGCGGCGCGCCGGAGCTGGCGCTTTCGGCATAGAGGTTGCCGCCACGCGGGTCCAGGCCGGCCGGGTTGACGAAGCTGGCCAGCTGGATCTGCCCCACCGACTGCGGCTGCGCCTGCCCCTGCACGGTGACGCTGACGGTGCCGTCCTGGCCGATGCTCACCTTCTGCGCATTGGGCGGGATGGTGATGCCGGGCTGCACCGCATGGCCGGCCGCCGTCACCAGCTGGCCGTTGGCGTCGAGCTGCAGCGCGCCGTCGCGCGTATAGCCGGTGCTGCCGTCGGGCAGCTGCACCTGGAAGAAGCCCTGGCCCTTGATGGCGAGGTCGAAATCGCTGCTGCTCTGCTGCAGGCCGCCCTGCGCAAAATTGCGCGTGGACGCGGCCACGCGCGAGCCCAGGCCGACCTGCAGGCCCGTGGGCAGGGCCGCCTGGCCGGCGTCGGCCGCGCCGGTCTGGCGCAGGTTCTGGTACATCAGGTCCTCGAACACGACGCCGGCGCGCTTGTAGCCGTTGGTGCCGACGTTGGCCAGGTTGTTGGAGATGGCGTCCAGCTTGGTCTGCTGGCCTTCCATGCCGGTCTTGGCGATCCACAGGGAACGGATCATGGGGGTACTCCGGATGCTTGGCGGCATCTTCGCCGCGGCTCGAGCCCCGCAAGCCGCCGATAAGCGCCGCCTTTCCCGCCCAAAAAGAAAAAGGGGTGCACCGGCGGCACCCCTTTCGCCCGCGCTCGCGGGTCGGGCTACATCGGCGCCAGCAGTCGCGCCGCTGCCTGCTCGCGCTGCTCGGCCGTCTGCAGGCTCTTCATCTGCTGCTCGAACTGGCGCGACGCCGCGATCATCGCCACCATGGTCTCGACCGGGCTCACGTTGGAGCCTTCCAGCGCCCCGCCCTGCACGCGCGCAGCGGGATCGGCATCGAGGTCGTTGCCGTCGGCGGCGCGGAACAGACCGTCGCTGCCGCGCTGCAGCGCTGCCTCGGGGCTGACCAGCTTGAGCCGGCCCACCGCCTGCGGGCGGCCGTTGCCGACGGTGGCGTTGACGGTGCCGTCGCCGGCGACCTCGACGCGCGCGCCGGCCGGCAGCGTGATCGGGCCGCCGTCGCCCAGCACCAGGCGGCCGCCGGCCGTGACCAGCTGGCCCTCGGCGTCGACATCGAGCGCACCGGCGCGCGTATAGGCCTCGGTGCCGTCCAGGCCCTGCACCGCCAGCCAGGCGTTGCCCTTCATCGCCACGTCGAGCTCGCGCCCGGTGGTCTGCAGCGGGCCGCCGCGCATGTCGTGGCCGATCGTCGATTCCAGCGCGAAGGCGCGCGTGCTGGCGCCGTCGCCGCGCACGGGCACGGCGCGAAAGGCCGCCATCTCGGCGCGAAAACCGTTGGTCGAGGCATTGGCCAGGTTGTGCGCCAGCACGTCCTGGCGCTGCAGCGTCGCCTTCGCGCCCGACATCGACAGGTAGATGAGACGGTCCATGCGTCAGCTCCGGCTCGCCGCCTGCATCAGCGCAGGTTGACCAGGGTCTGCAGCACCTGGTCCATGGTCTTGATGGTCTGCGCATTGGCCTGGTAGGCGCGCTGCGCGGTGATCATGTTGACGAGCTCGGCGGTGAGTTCGACGTTCGATTCCTCCAGCGCACCGGCCTGCAGCACGCCCAGGTTGCCTTCGCCGGGCACGCCGGTGATGGGGTCGCCCGAGGCATAGGTGTAGGACCACAGGTTGTCGCCCTGCGGCTGCAGGCCCTGCAGGTTGCGGAAATTGGCGACCTCGATCTGCCCGGCCGACTTGGTCTGGCCGTTGGAATAGCGCGCCGTCACGATGCCGTTGTCGCCGATGCCGATGGAGACGATCTGCCCCGACGAGAAGCCGTCCTGCGCCAGGTCGGTGACGCCGAAGGGCGCGGCAAACTGCGTCAGGTCCAGCGTCAGCTCGATGTCGACCAGCGGCAGCGGCTGGTTGCCGGCTGCGTCGGGGCCGGCGGTGATCGGCGTCGGCAGCATCAGGGTCAGCTTGTTGGTGACCGGGTCGATGGTGCTGCCCGCCGGCAGCAGGCCGGCGGCGCTGGGCTTTGAGCCGTCGGCCTCGAAGGGGATCGTCATCACCGAGGTCGGCGCGGCGTCGGTGCCGCCGACGGTCGTGCCGTTGGCGGTCATATAGACCTCCCACACGTCGGCGGCTGCCGGCGGGGCGCCGCTGCCGATGGCGGCCGCGCGCTGGAAGTAGTAGGTCATCGCCACCGGCGCGCCCTTGGCGTCGTAGATGGTCAGCGAGGTCGCGTTGTTGTAGGTGGTGGCGTCGGCAAAATCGATATTGGGCGCTGCCGCCGGCTTCGTCACCGGCTTGGTCGAGTCCAGGTTGAGCTGCATGCCGATGTCGGTGGTGGCACGCGGGGCGATGCCGCCGGAGGGCAGCTGGATGGGCACGGCCAGCCCGGGCTTGATCTGGCCGGTGCCGATGTCGGCCGCATAGCCCAGCAGCTTGAGGCCGCCGTTGTTGACGATGAAGCCGTCGCGGTCGAGCTTGAACTGGCCGTTGCGCGAGTATTTGGTCGGGCTGACGCCGTCGCTGACCTGGAAGAAGCCGCGCCCGTTGATGGCGATGTCGAGCGGGTTCTCGGTGGCGGTGATGCCGCCCTGGGTAAATTGCTGCGAGATGTTGGCCAGGTAGGTGCCGATGCCGGCGTCGGTCACCGCCGAGCCGTTGAGCGCGGCCGAATAGAAGTCCGAAAATTCCGCACGCGACGCCTTGGAGCCGTAGGTGCCGGCATTGGCGATGTTGTTGCCGATGATCTCGAGGCTCTTGCTGGTGGCATTCAGGCCGGAAAGACCTTGCTGGAAGCTCATGGTGGGTTCCTCGGCGCCGCGGGCGCCACGGTGACGAAGTGGGGGTTCAGTTGAAGGCGACGACCTGGCTCGCCGGCACCTGGCCGAGGCGGTCCAGCGTCAGCGTCAGCACGTTGCCGGCGGTGCTGATGGACTGCACGCGGTCGATCGAGAGGGTGCGCGCCGCCACCGCCTGGCCGGCGTTGGTGGCCAGCACGCGAAAGCCGTAAGGCCGGTCGGTGGGCTGCGCGCCGGGATTCCATTCGAAGGACAGGCGGCCGCCCTGGCTGCCGCCCAGGGCCAGCGTGTCGACGACGGCGCCGCTGGCGTCCAGGACCTCGACCTTGACGTCGCTGGCCGGGCCCTGCAGTTCGAAGGCACCGCGGCCCTTGCCGTTGGCAAAGCCGATCAGGTCGCCGTCCAGTGACACCTCGCGGCCGACCAGCGCCGCGCCCTGCAGCATCTGCATCTGCAGAAACTGGCCGCCCAGCGCCTTCACCGATTCGTTGACCTTCTCCAGCCCGGTGACGGCATTGATCTGCGCCATCTGGCTGGTGACCTGCGCGTTGTCCATCGGGTTGAGCGGATCCTGGTTCTGCAGCTGGGTGACCAGCATCTTCAGGAAGCGGTCGGCGCTGGCGGTGTCTTCGGCCTTCGCCGCCGGCGTGGTGGTGGTGCGCAGCGCCGCGTAGGGGTCGGCGCTGGTGCTGTTGCTGACGGCGGTGCTCATGCGGTGTCTCCTGCGGCGGTGGTCAGACCTGCTGGCCCATCTGCAGCGTCTTCTGCAGCAGGCTGCGGGCGGTGCTCATGACCTCGATGCTGTTCTGGTAGGAGCGCGACGCCGAGATCATGTCGACCATCTCCTGCACCGGATTGACGTTGCTGAAGGTGACATAACCGTCGGCATCGGCGCTCGGGTGCCTGGGGTCGTGCACGCGGCGGCCGGGGGTGTCGTCCTCGCGCACGGTGGTCACCTTGACGCCGGCGGCGCCCTCGGGCTGGTCGCGCGCGCCCATCAGCACCGTCTGGAAGACCACCTGGCGCGCCTTGTAGGCCTGGCCATCGGGCCCGGCCACCGTATCGGCATTGGCCAGGTTGGAGGCCACGACGTTCAGCCGCTGGCTCTGCGCGCTGACCGCGCTGCCGGCGACGTCGAAGATCCTGAACATGCTCATGACAGCCCTCTCACTGGTTGTGCGACTTGATCGCGTCCAGCGTGTTCTTCACGGTGGAACTGATGAAGCGCAGCGTGCTCTCGTACTTGAGCGCGTTGTCGACGAACGAGGCCCGCTCGCGGTCCATGTCGACCGAGTTGCCGTCGAGGTTGGTCTGCGCCGGCGCGGCGTAGTTCAGCCGCGGTTCGCCACCGGCGCGGGCGCGTCCGTCGGCCGCCAGGGCGGCGTTCTCCGCCAGTCTGAAGCCGCTGCGGCCTCCGCCGCCGGCCTGCTGCAGCGCCTGCGCAAAATTGAAGTCGCGCGCCACGTAGCCGGGCGTATCGGCATTGGCGATGTTGCTGGCGATCAGGCGCTGGCGCTCCGAACGCAGCGTCAGCGCCTGCGACTGAAAATCGAGCGACGAGGTCAGGCGGTTGATCATGACGGGCTGCCGGGGGCTGCGACGGGCATGCTGGGCATTCTGGAAGCGAGCCGGGCACCGCCAGGGCCCGAACAGCGGGGCGAAGCGCCTTCATTTCCGGCCCCGGCGGCCGATGTCGACACCTACAGTGCAGCCCGTGATGAAGCCCGTGCCCCCCTGCCCCGTCCATGCCCGCCTGCTGGCGGCCGGCGCCCTGGCGCTGGCCGGTGCCGCGGCCGCGTCGACGCCGCTGCCGGCCGGGCCCGCCCTGGCCGAGACCAGCCTGGCCGAGCCCAGCCTGGCCGAGCGTGTGCGCGGGCTGGTGCTGCCGAACGTGACGCTGCCCGCCGAGGCACAGACCGCGGCCGCCCCGCCACGGGTGGTGGTCGAGATCGGCGAGATCGACCCGCGGCTGCGCCTGGCGCCCTGCCGCCGCGTCGAGCCGCGGCTGCCGCCGCCAGGCCGGCTGTGGGGTCGCACCCGCATCGGGCTGCGCTGCGTCGAGGGCGAGCGCCCCTGGCAGGTCTGGCTGCCGGTGGTGGTGAAGGTCTTCGCGCCGGCGCCGGTGCCGGTGCGCGCGCTGCCCGCCGGCACCGTGCTGGCCGCGGAGCACCTGCAAAGCGCCGAGATCGACTGGGCCGCGCACGCGCAGCCGCCTTATGGGCGCGCCGGCGATCTGGTCGGCCGCACGCTGGCGCGTGCGCTGCAGCCCGGCGACGCTGTCCGCGCCGCCGACCTGCGCCTGCGCCAGTGGTTTGCCGCCGGCACGACGGTGCAGGTGCTGGCGCGCGGCAACGGCTTTGCGGTCGGCGGTGAGGGCCAGGCGCTCAATGCCGGCATCGAAGGCCAGCCGGTGCGCGTGCGCACCGACGCCGGCCGCGTGCTCATCGGCCTGCCGGTGGCCGAGCGCCGGGTGGAGGTGACGCTGTGAGACATCCTGGGTCAACCCCCTTGGCTGGCCTCGCATCCGCGGGGCTGACCCACGGGCACCCCGCATCCGCGGGGCTGACCCACGGGCACCCCGCATCCGCGGGGGTGGTGCAAAAATATCCGCCCCCGACCCTCAAGTCCGGCACGCGCCCGACCGATACCCCCATCACATCAACCGGGAAAGCCCCATCCGGCCCGTTCCCTGGGAGTCAGTCATGAAGATCGGATCACTCGACAAGCAGTTGCCCATCAACCCCGTGGCCGCCGAGCGCAAGTCCGGCGGCGCGGCAGCCGGCACGCCCGCCACGGCGGACAGCAGCGCCAAGGTCGCCATCTCGCCCGAGGCCTCGGCGCTGGCAGCGGCCGCCGGCGACGGCAGCTTCGACGCCGCCAAGGTGGCGCGCGTCAGCCAGGCCATCAAGGACGGCAGCTACCAGGTCAACCCGGAGGCGATCGCCGACAAGCTGATCGCCAACGCGCAGGAACTGCTGGGCCGCACCTACCGTTGAGAGGGCGGGACCGCTCGATGCTGACCTCCCCCGAAGAGATGCAGGCGCTGCAGCGCGTGGCCGACCTCGAGCCACCGCTGACGGCGCTCGAAGACTGCCTGACCGGCCTGGCCCAGGCCTTGTGCAGCAACGACCCGCTGTCCATCGAGCTGCAGGCGAGCGCGCTGCACCGCGCGCTGGCACATGCCGTGACGCGCTTTGCCCAGGCTGCCCGTGAAGGCGGCGTGCCGGGCGTGCTGCGCCATCGGCTGGCGCTGGCCAGCGGCCGTGTCGCCGCCCAGCGCGAGGCGCTGGCACGCGCCACCGCGGCGCTGGACCGCGCCATCGACGTGCTGCTGCCCGAGCATGGCAGCCCCGGTGTCTACGGCGTCGGTGGCGCGGCCGAGCGCCGTGCGCGTTCGGGGCAGTTGCAGGCCTGACCCCCCGCCGGCCAGCCCCCGCCGCACCGAAGGCCGCGCACTGCGCGGCCTTTGCCATTGGCGTGGGCCGGATCGGGCATGAAGAAATGGGCCGCGCGACGCGCGGCCCCGGGGCTGGCGGCGGCGGCCGCCCTTCAGAAGCCCTTCAGAACCGGAAGGCCAGCCGCAGCCCACCCCAGTGCCGGCCGCCGACCGTGATCGGCGCCGCGGCTTCCTTCAGCACCACGAACTGGCCACCGCCCATGTCGCGGCGGTAGGTCTGCAGCAGGAAGGGCTTGACGTTGCGGGCCGACGCCAGGCCGGTACGGTCGTCGAAGATGCGCCGGTTGCGGCAGTTGGCGGTATTCCACAGCGCATCGCCGGCACGCTGCGGCTGGTTGTACCTGGCGTTGTGGCAGGGCACGTAGCCGTTGCGGTCGACGGCGATGCAGAACACCACCTTGTCCGACATCGACAGCAGCTTCTCCTGCACCTGCGGAAACAACCGGTCGGCGAGCGCGGTGAAGCGTGTCAGGTGCTGCTGCGGCGCGCTGCCTTGCACCGGCTGGTACTGCTCGTCGAAGAGCTCGCCGGCCTTCACGGCGCCGGTGCGCAGCGCATCCTCCAGCAGCGTGGCGATCTGCGCCGCCGCGCGCTGGGCGGCGGCGATATAGGGCGTGTCCTCGGTCTCGATGCCGCAGTTGGCCACCGTCTCGATCATCTGCTCGGACACCTGCAGGAAGGTCTCGGTGCGGCCGAGCGCCGACGCCAGCGCCGCCGCCGTGCGCTGCATGGCGGCCTCGATGGCGCGCACGCTGCCGTCCACGCGCTCGCACTGCCCGCGGCCCTGGCCGCTGGCGCCGGCGATGCGGTGCATCGCCTCCTCGACCTGCTGCAGCGCCGCATGCACCTGGCCCTGCTGCTCGCGGGCATCGCGCTCGAGCGCGGTCTCGCGCGCCAGCACGCCGATGCGCTGTTCCAGCGTGGATACCGTGCCCATGATGTGCTTGGACGAGGTTTCCACGCGCGCGGCCAGGTCCTTGACGGCATCGGCCACGACACCGAAGCCGCGCCCGGCCTCGCCGGCGCGCTTGGCCTCGACCGAGGCGTTGAAGGCCACCAGCCGCGTCTGCAGCGCGATCTGCGTGATCTGCCCGGCGGCATCGGCCACCTGGTGCAGCGAGTCGACGATCGCCAGCACCTCGCCGCCGAGCGCCTGCACGGCCTGGCGGGCCACCTGCGAAGCGCCCAGGCCCGCCGCCGATTCGGCGTCGATCGAACGCTGGCCCTGCAGCAGGTCCTGCGCCTGCGCCAGCAGGCCCTGCAGCGAGGCGGCCTGGTCCCTGGCCATGCGGGCGCTGTCGTCGAGCACGCCGCGCACTTCGGCGGCGTCGCGGCCGAGCACGCTGGCGCGTTCACTCAGGCTGGCCACCAGGGCCCGGGCATCCGGCCCGCCTGGCGGGGATGGCGCCGCATCGTGCGCCGGGGCAGGCGCCGGACGGCGCTTCAGCAATCTCAACATCGTGGGGGCTCCATCAACAGAACTTCGGGTCGGTGGTACTGCCTGCCCCGGCCGCCATCACCGCGTGCGGCGTGGCCAATCCGTGTCGGTCACCACTCGCGCAAGCGGGTGCGCAAGCGGGCGATCGACTGGCTGTGCAACTGGCAGACGCGGCTCTCGGTCACCTTGAGCACGGCCGCGATCTCCTTCAGGTTCATGTCCTGCTCGTAGTACATGCTCATCACGAACTGCTCGCGCTCGGGCAGGTTCTTGATCGCCTCGACCAGGGCCTCGCGCATGCGCTGGTCCTGCAGCCGGCCCAGCGGGTTGGCCTCGTCGTCGGCGACATGGCGGTCGAGGTAGTCGTCGTCGCCCTCGTCGCCGCTCATGTCCTCGAGGTAGATCAGCTGCGTGCCGCGCACCTTGCCCAGCAGCTCCTGGTACTGCTTGAGCGTGAGGCCCATCTCGTCGGCGATCTCGCCCTCGTTGGGCGCGCGGCCCAGGCGCTGCTCGAGCTTGTGCACGGCGGTCTCGATGGCGCGCTGCTGGCGGCGGTCGCCGCGGCTCATCCAGTCGCTGCCGCGCAGCTCGTCGAGCATGGCGCCGCGGATGCGCTGGGTGGCGAAGGTCTCGAACTGCACGCCCTGCGCGGCGTCGAAGCGCGTCAGCGCGTCCGACAGCCCGATCATGCCGACCTGGATCAGGTCGTCGAGTTCGACGTTCGCCGGCAGCTTGGCGATCATCTGGTGGGCCAGGCGCCGGACCAGCGGGCTGTACTGCTTGAGCAGCGATCCGTTGTCGAGTTGTCCCTTGGCGGTGTACATGTCGATGCGGCTCCCGGAGGTCGGGTCTAGAACGGGGTGGGCACGGCGCCCGGGCGGGCGGTGCGCAGGGGTCGGCCGTGCAGCGCAGGCGCCGGTCGGCCGGGGTCGTCGAGGGCCAGCTGCGCGGCCAGCACGCGCGCCAGCGCGGCGTCGTGCGCGGCCTGCGGGTCGGCCAGCGGGTCGACGACGGCCCAGTCGTGCAGCACGGCGCCGAGGAAGGTGTCGGCGCAACTGGCCAGGCGCTCGGCGATGGCGCCGACGCGGCGGCCGCGCGGGTTGGCCGCCAGCACCAGGTCGAAGGTCATCAGCCCGCAGCGCTGCGCCAGCAGCTTGCAGCAGGCATAAGCCTGCTTGATCGAGTCCGGCCCGTCGGCCCCCAGCAGCAGCGGGCGCACGGCGCGCTGGCCGAGCATGCGCGCCAGGTCGGTGGGGTCGGCATGCAGCAGCACCAGGTCGCACTGCGGCGCGGCGTCGAAGGCGGCGTCGACGAAGGCGGCCGCCGAACCGTGGGTGTCCACGTGGGCCAGCGGCACGCCGCGCGCGGCCAGGTAGCACACCTGCTCGTGCAGCTGCTCGACGCCGGCGGCGAGGTCGAACAAGGCCGTCTCGTGCGGCGCCGGCGCGGTGCCGGCGGCGTCGACCACCAGCACCTGGCGGCCTTGCGCGGCCAGTGCGGCCGACAGCGTTTCGAGGATGGCCTGGCCGGCCGGCACGAAGGGGTTGGCGGCCACCGGCAGCAGCCGGCGCCGCACCGGGGCAAACAGGCGGCGCAGGCCGCTGGCCTGGTCGGCCGGGGCGCTGGCGGTGAAGGGGCTGTCGCGGCGCATGGCGTTGGCGGGCAACCCGGGCCTCAGATGCCGATGGCGGCCACCGCGGCCGCGCCCACCGGTGGCTGGCCGCTGAAGACCAGGCCGACGTCGTTGTTGTCGAGCTTCCAGGCGCTGGAGCCGCCGCTGCGCAGCGCGCGCTGCACCAGCGCCTGCGCCGACAGGCGGTGCCAGTCCTCGGGCACGCGCTGGCCGTTGGCCACCGCCAGCACCTTGACCTTGTGGCGGATCAGCGCGTCCAGCGCCGGCGCCAGCTTCATCGCCTCGTCGATCTTCGACAGGATGACGCCGCGGCAGGTATTGGCGCGGTAGGCAGCGAGCACGTCCTCGATGGTCTCGCCCTGGCTGGCGGCATTGACCACCAGCAGCCGGTTGACCGAGCGGTGGCTCAGCATGTCCAGCAGTTCCTTGGTGCGGGTGTCGCGCTGCGCCATGCCGGCGGTGTCGATGAGCACCATCTTCTTGCCCGACAGCAGCTCCAGCAGGTCGTCCAGCGAGGCGCGGTCGTGCGCGGTGTGCACCGGCACGCCCAGGATGCGGCCATAGGCGCGCAGCTGCTCGTGCGCGCCGACGCGGTAGGCATCGAGCGTGATCAGGCCCAGGTGGCCGGCGCCGTGGCGCGCGGCAAAGGCGGCGGCCAGCTTGGCGGTGCTGGTGGTCTTGCCGACGCCGGTGGGGCCGATGAGGGCGAAGACGCCACCCGTGTCTTCCAGCGGGCTTTCGGCTTCGCCGGTGAGCAGGTTGCGCTGCAGCACGCCGGTGGCCCATTCGGTCTCGTCGCCATCGGCGGGCAGGCCTTCGACGAGCTTGCGCACCAGCGCCGGCGAGAAGCCGCATTCCAGCAGCCGGTGCGACAGCAGCGCCTGGCGCGGCTGGCGCTGCAGCTTTTCCATGAAGGCCAGTTCACCGAAGCGCTGCTCGATCAGGCCGCGCACGGAGCGCAGCTCGCGCAGCATCTCCTGCTGCTCGCGCTGCAGCTCGACCGGTGCGTGCTGCGCTGCAGGCGCGCCGCGCAGCGGTGCCGGCGCGCTGGCCAGTGCCTCGTCGTGCAGGTCGCGCAGGTAGCGGGTCTCGGGGTCGGTCACGGCGGCCGGCACCGGCGCGCGTGGCGCCGGCCGGGCTGCGCCCTCGCGCTGCGTCACCTTCGGCGTTGCGGGCGGGATCATCGCCGCCGCTGCCGCCGGCAGCACGCGGTCGGTCGGCGCGGCAGCGGCTTCGCCATCGCCCTGCCCGGCCAGCTCGCTGCGGCGTCGCTTGAGCATGCGTTCGCGCACATAGTCCTGGAAGGACAGCGTGCTCATCGCCAGGCGTTCGACGTCCTGCTCGACCGGGCCGTCGGTGCGGGCGATGGCGCCGTCGTGCAGCACGCCACGCTGCGTGCTGTCGGCACCGGCGGCCGAGGCGCTGAATTTCTCCAGGTGCTGCAGGCTCTCGGGGGCCATGGCCAGCACCTCCACGCCTTCGGGGCAGTTGCGCGTGGACATCACGACGGCGTCCCGGCCGAAGGTCTGGCGCACCAGGGCCAGGGCCTCGCGCGAGGTGCGACCGGTGAAGCGCTTCATGTTCATGCCAGGCCTCCGATGACAGAGCCGATGCGGATCGAATGGGTCTCAGGGATCTCGCTGTGCGACAGCACCTTCAGCCGCGGCGCGGCGCGGCGCAGCAACCGGGCGATGGGCGCGCGCAGCAGGTCGGGCACCAGCAGGCAGGCCGGCTGCCCCAGGTTCTCCTGCCGCGCCGCGGTCTCGGCGGCGCTCTTGGTCAGCGTCTCGGCCACACCGGGGTCGAGCGCGGCGCCATGCGGCGAGCTCAGCGCCTGCGCGACCAGGCGTTCGAGTTCGGGTTCGAGCGCGATCACGTCGAGCTCCTTCACCGCGCCGTAGATCTGCTGCACGATCACCGGCGCCAGGTGCACGCGGATGCGGCTGGCCAGCTCGCCGGCATCGCTGACGGTCGGTGCGTGCTCGGCCAGGCATTCGACGATCGAGCGCATGTCGCGGATGTGCACGCCTTCTTCCAGCAGCAGCTGCAGCACCTTCTGCAGGGTGGCGATTCCGATCATCTTGGGGACCACGTCTTCGATCAGTTTGGGAGCCAGCTTGGTGACATGCTCGACGAGCGCCTGGGTCTCCACCCGGCCCAGCAACCGGGCGGCATTCACCTGCATCAAGTGTGAAAGATGGGTCGCCACGACGGTGCCGCAATCAACCACCGTAAAGCCGCTCATTTGGGCCGTCTCCTTGTGCCGCTCCTCGATCCAGATCGCGGGCAGGCCGAAGGCCGGGTCGATGGTCTTGGTGCCGGGCAGCGCGATGGTCGCGCCGCCCGGGTTGATGGCCAGATACTGGCCCGGGAAGGCCTCGCCCTCGCCCACCACGGCGCCGCGCAGCGTCACGCGGTACAGGCTGGGCTTGAGCTCGAGGTTGTCGCGGATGTGCACCGGCGGCGGCAGGAAGCCGACGTCCTGCGCAAACTTCTTGCGCACGCCCTTGATGCGGCCGAGCAGGTCGCCGCCGCTGCCGGCACGCGCCTTGTCGACGAGGGCGATCAGCCGATAGCCGACCTCCAGGCCCAGGGTATCGACCGGGGACAGGTCGTCCCAGGTGGCTTCGGTGCTGGCCACCGGGGCCTCGCCGGGTGCGGCCGGCGCCGCCGCCCGCGCCGCGGCGGCCTTGGCCTTCTTCTGCATCATCCAGGCCAGCCAGCCGAGGGCGCCACCGACGATCCAGAACACCAGGTGCGGCATGCCCGGCACCAGGCCGAGGCCGAAGACGATGCCGGCGGCGATGCCCAGCGAGCGCGGCGAGTCGAACACCTGGCCGCGGATCTGCGTGCCCACGTCCTCGTCCTTGCCGACGCGCGAGACCACCATCGCCGAGGCCACCGAGATCAGCAGCGCCGGGACCTGCGCCACCAGCGCATCGCCGATGGCCATCGTGATGTAGCTGCGCGACGCCTCGCCGGCGCTCATGCCGTGCGTGGTCATGCCGATGACGAAGCCGCCGACGATGGTGATGAACAGGATCAGCAGCCCGGCCATGGCGTCGCCGCGCACGAATTTGCTGGCGCCGTCCATGGAGCCGAAGAAGTCGGCCTCCTCGCCCACCTCGGCGCGGCGGCGGCGGGCCTCCTGCTCGTCGATGAGGCCGGCGTTGAGGTCGGCGTCGATCGCCATCTGCTTGCCGGGCATGGCGTCCAGCGTGAAGCGCGCGCCGACCTCGGCGATGCGTTCGGCACCCTTGGTGACGACCACGAAGTTGATGACGACGAGGATCGCGAAGACGATCAGGCCGACGGCGAAGTTGTCGCCGATGAGCACGTGGCCGAAGGACTCGATCACCTTGCCGGCGGCGCCGGGGCCGTTGTGGCCGTCCATCAGCACCACGCGCGTGGAGGCCACGTTCAGGCTCAGCCGCATCAGCGTGGTGACCAGCAGCACCGTGGGCAGCGCGGTGAAGTCCAGCGGCTTGACCATCTGCGACGACACCATCATCACCATCAGCGCCATCGCGATGTTGACGGTGAACAGCAGGTCGAGCGCGAAGGGCGGCAGCGGCAGCACCATCATCGCCAGCATCAGCACGACGAAGGCGGGCATGGTCAGCGCCTTGGCGCTGTTGGCATGCGGCCCCAGCAGGGCCTGCAGGCGTTGCATCAGGAACTTCATCGATCGCCTCTAGGTCTGGCGCGCGGCACGGGGCCGTTGTGAGGGTCGAGCTCGGGCGGCACCACCGGCTGCGGCGCCGGCAGTGCGGCGGCCGCCGGCGTGGCGGCATGGCGCAGCTGGTAGACCCAGGCCAGCACCTGCGCGACGGCGCCGAACAGCACCGTCGGCACGTCCTGGTCGAGCTCGGTGTGGGCATACAGCGCGCGCGCCAGCGGCGGCGCCTGCAGCACCGGCACGCGGTGCTCGGTGGCGATGTCGCGGATCTTCAGCGCCAGCAGATCGGTACCCTTGGCCACCACGCGCGGCGCGGCCATGGTCGCCTCGTCGTATCTGAGGGCCACTGCATAGTGGGTGGGGTTCATCACCACCAGGTCGGCCTCGGGCACGGCGGCCAGCATGCGGCGGCGGGCGAGCTGGCGCATGCGCGCCTTGATCTTGGCCTTGACCTCGACGTTGCCCTCGATCTGCTTGAACTCGTCCTTGACCTCCTGGTGGCTCATCTTCAGCTGCTCGCCCAGGCGCCACTTCTGCAGCGGCACGTCCACCAGCGCGAAGGCGCCGAGCGCCAGCAGCATCAGCACCAGGCCGCCGCGCAGCAGATCGCCCGAACTGGCCAGCGCCGTGGGCAGCGGCTGCAGCACGACCTGGCTGAAGGCGTCGAGGTTCGACCACAGGTAGCCGCCGCCGATGGCCAGCAGCACGGTGGCCAGCAGGCAGGCCTTGAGCGTCTCGACCAGCTGCACCTTCGAGAAGATGCGGCCGATGCCTTCCAGCGGGTTGAGCTTGCTCAGCTTGGGCTGCAGCGGCTTGAGCGTCCAGTTCCAGCCGCCGCACAGCTTGCCGGCGGCCAGCGCCGCCAGGATCATCGCCGCCCCCAGCGGCAGCACCATCGCCAGCATCTGCAGCGTGAGCCCGATCAGCTGGCGCAGCATGGCGTCGTTCGCGGCCAGCAGCCCGGCGTCGAAGCGCAGCCCGCTGGCCAGCAGCTCGCGCAGCCTGGCCACGATCTCCGGCGCCAGCCCGACCAGCAGCGCCGCGCCCATGGCCATGGCGGCGGCGTGCCCGAGGTCACGCGAGCGCGCGACCTGGCCGTCCTCGCGTGCCTTCGAGAGCTTGCGCGCTGACGCGGGTAGTTGTTTGTCCTGGGAGTCGGCCATGGCGGAAAGAGGGCTCCGCGAAGGAGCCCTGCCATGGTGCCGGTGCGGCGGCGCAAGCTGAGCCGGATAAGGCCGGCTTTCCCCCGGGTGTTTGCCGGCGGCAGCGGATCAGAACCCCAGGCTGGCCAGCAGGTCGTCGACCTCGCCCTGGTTGGTGACCACGTCGGTGCGCCCCTCGGGGTTGACCACCGGGCCGTGCAGCACGCTGGCGTCGACCTTCTCGCGCTGCTCGGGCGGCACCACCTGCACCAGCAGCTTGACCAGGCTGTCCTCGAGGTCGCTGGCCAGCCGCACGACCTTGGCCACCACCTGCCCCGTGAGGTCGTGGAAGTCCTGCGCCAGCATGATGTCGGTCAGGTGCTGGTCGATGCGCTGCGTGCGCGCTTCGACGTCGGCGACAAAATTGAAGACTGCCCCCGAGGCGACCGCACGCACCGGGTCGGCGGTCAGCGCGGCAGCCAGCGTGCGCGTCTGTTCGCTGATGGCCTGGTGCTCGGCCTTGGCGTGATCGACCGAGGTCAGCACCTTGTCGGCCGCGGCGGCGGTCTTCTCGGCGATGTAGTTCAGCCGGCTGCGGGCATCGGGCAGGCCGTCGGCGGCCTGCTGCAGACGGGGCATCACGCCCAGCTGCTGCATGGTGTCGTGCAGCAGGCGCGTCAATGCACCCAGCTGCTGGAAGATCTCGTGCTGCGTGCTGCCGTTGGCCAGCAGGCTGGGATCGGCCCGCTCGAGCAGGACCTGGGCGCTTTCCATCTTCATGGTGTGCTCTTTCCGCTCAGGCCGTGGTCGCCAGCTTCTGCAGGATCTTCTGCACCTTCTCTTCGAGCGTCGCCTTGGTGAAGGGCTTGACGATGTAGCCCGCGGCCCCGCTCTGCGCGGCCAGCACGATGTCTTCCTTGCGCGCCTCGGCCGTCACCATCAGCACCGGCAGGTGCCGCAGGCCGTCGTCGGCCTTGATCGCCTTCAGCAGTTCGAAGCCGTTCATGCTGGGCATGTTGATGTCCGACACCACGAAGTCGAACTTGCCGTTGCGGAGCATGTTCAGCGCCACCGCGCCGTCCTCGGCCTCTTCGGCGTTGTTGCAGCCCATTTCCTTGAGCAGGCCGCGGACGATGCGGCGCATGGTGGAGAAGTCGTCGACGATCAGGAACTTCAGATCGGTGGGGTTGCTCATGTCACGGGCCTCTCGCAAGGGGCGGTTCGGGTGGGGATTCAGGGATCGTTATCGGACGGGAGCCGGTCCGGCTTGAGTCAGCGCATCGCACCCAGCGGCGGCACGATCGACGGCGGGGGCGCGTCGGCCGCAGGCTCGACCACGTCGGGCGCGGTGCGGAAGAAGCGGTCCTCGGCCTCGCGGTTCATCACGATGATGCTGATGCGGCGGTTGGTCGGCGCCAGCGGGTCCTGCGGCTCGAACAGCGAACTCGCGGCCAGCCCCTGCACGCGCAGCGGCCGGTCCTCGGGCATGCCGCCGGCCATCAGCTCGCGGCGCGAGGCATTGGCGCGGTCGGCCGAGAGCTCCCAGTTGCTGTAGCCGCGGTCGCCGCCACCGAAGGGCGCGGCGTCGGTATGGCCCTCGAGCGTCAACCGGTTGGGCACCTCGCCGAGCACCGCGCCGATGGCGCGCAGCAGCTCTCGCATGTAGGGTTTGACGACCGCCGAGCCGCTGTCGAACATCGGCCGGTTGCCCTCGTCGACGATCTGGATGCGCAGGCCGTCGCGTGTCATGTCCAGGCGGATCTGGCCGCTCATCGCGGCCAGCGTGCCGTTGGCGGCGATCTTCTGCTCGAGGCGCTCCTTCAACGCCTCGAGCGCGGCGTGCTCGGCGCGGATCTGCTCGGCCTTCAGCGCCTGCAGGTTGATGGTCTTGCGCTCGGCGCGCACGTCGCCGTTCTTCACCTGGCCGGTGCTGCGCGTCAGGTCCTGCCCGCCGCCCTTGATGACGTGCGAGGAGTCGCCCGAACCGTGGCCACCGCCCAGCAGCGCCACCTTCAGCGGGCTGGCGAAATAGTCGGCGATGCCCTTCTTGTCGCCCTCGGTGGTGCTGCCCAGCAGCCACATCAGCAGGAAGAACGCCATCATCGCCGTCACGAAGTCGGCATAGGCGATCTTCCACGCGCCGCCGTGGGCGGCATGGCCGCCCTTCTTGATGCGCTTGATGATGATCGGCTGCAGCTTCTTCGCGTCACCGGCCATGCTTCACCTCGACTCTGTTCGGAGGGCGTGATCGCGATCCGGGTCCCCCGGTCGCTCCCCCTCGGAGGGACCGGCCCGCAGGGCCGTAGGGGGCTTCATTTCTTCTTCACGTGGCTTTCCAGCTCGGTGAAGCTGGGCCGGGTGTGCGAGGTCAGCACCTTGCGGCCGAACTCGATCGCCACCTGCGGCGCATAGCCCTGCATGCTGGCCAGCAGCGTGGTCTTGATGCATTGCAGCTCCTTGCCGCTTTCCTCGACCTTCTGCTCCAGCAGGCCGGCCACCGGCTCGGCAAAGGCATAGGCCAGCAGGATGCCGAGGAAGGTGCCGACCAGCGCCGAGCCGATCATCGCGCCCAGCACCGCCGGCGGCTGGCCGACCGAGCCCATGGTCTTCACCACGCCGAGCACGGCGGCCACGATGCCGAAGGCCGGCAGGCCGCCGGCCACGCGCTGGATGGCCGCCACCGGTGCATGCGCCTCGTGGTGGTGGGTCTCGATCTCGCTGTCCATCAGCGACTCGATCTCGTGCGCATTGAGGTTGCCCGAGACCATCATGCGCAGGTAGTCGGTGATGAACTCGGTCACGTGGTGGTCGCTGCCCACCTCGGGGTATTTCTGGAACAGCGGGCTGGAATGCGGGTCCTCGACGTCCTTCTCGATCGACATCAGGCCTTCCTTGCGCGCCTTCTGCAGGATGTCGTAGAGCAGCGCCAGCAGCGCCATGTAGCGCGCCTTGGTGTATTTGCTGCCCTTCAGGCACGACAGCGCACCGGCGATGGTGGCCTTGATCACCGTCATCTGGTTGTTGACGATGAAGGCACCGGCGGTGGCGCCGCCGATCATGGCCAGTTCCCAGGGCAGCGCCTTGAGGATGGGGCCCATGTTGCCGCCGTGGGCGATGAACACCCCGAACACGCAACCGAGCACGACGACCCAACCGATGATGACGAACATGGCGTGGCTTCAGACGATGACCCGCCGGGCCGGACGGCACGGAACGGGAACTGCCTGCACTATCGGCACCGGGCCGGCAACGTTGAGCGCCGCGCATCCGGCATGCGGTAGCACCACACCGAACGGCCGCGCCCGGCAGGCAGCCGCAGCGTGGCCGCCGCGCCCGGCACCTCGAACTCCAGGCTGACCAGCCAGGCACCGGGGCGCAGTTCGGCCCTGGCCTTGGCCAGGGCGCGCGCCATGCTCTCGGGCCGCTGGAAGAGGTAGACCAGGTCGTAGTCCTGCCACGACGGGGCCCACATGTCACCCCGACGCACCTGCGCGAAGTGGCAGCGCCGGGCGCACAGCCAGGCCAACGGGGCGCTCCATTCCACGCCGTCGAGGCGCGCCGCCGGCCAGGCTGCATGCAGCGCGCGCAGGCCGTGGCCGAGGCCGCAGCCGGCGTCGAGCACGCGCGCCCCGGCGGGCAGCGCCAGCGCCTCGCCCAGCGGCTGCAGGGCGCGCCGCGGCGTGGGGAAGAAGGGCGCGTCGGACCAGGCCCGCAGCGGATAGGCCAGCATCAGCGGCAGCGCTGCCAGCCCCCACAGCCAGGCCGGCGTGCTGACGCCCAGCGCCAGGCCGGACAACGGAAAGCCCGCGGCCACCAGCAGCTGCCGCCAGCGCCCGGCCATGCGCGTGGCGGCGGCGGCTGCCAGCAGCGCGGCCAGGGCCCAGGCGAGCCCGGCCGCCAGCCCGGCCTGCCGTGCGGTGACGAACAGCGCCCAGGCCAGCGTCCAGGCCAGCAGCGCCGGCAGCGGCCAGCGCAGCCAGGGCGGGGGGCGCTCGGCATCGGCGTCGACGCGATGGGACAGCATCGGCTTCACGGGTGGGCAGTGTGGCGATGCCGGCCGGCGGCCAGCGGCGGATCAGCAGGCCCTTCGCCCCCCAGATCGGCACGCCAGCAAGAAAAGGGGCGGATCCGTGGGGATCCGCCCGAAAGCACAGAGGACTGTGCCAGGAGGAGACAGGACTTCAATTCACCCGCTACACCCGTGTCATCGGCCAACCGGCGGCGCCGCTGGAGGGCTGGTGCGCGACGGCGCCATGAACGATGTCACGCCGCCAGCGCCGCGGTGCGCACGCCCTTGCCCGCCGGCCTGGTCTCGGTGTGCAGTTGCAGCGAACCCGCTGCCTTGCCCTTGCCGGCACGCGCCGGGGGCTCGCACAGCCCGCACACGTAGTGGCGGGCGAGCTCGTGCGGATGCGTCACGAAGTGGCCGTGGCACTTGCTGCAGCGCGTCATCGTCAGCATGCCGTTGTCGACGAATTTGACCAGCCGCCAGGCGCGGGTGACGCTGAGCAGCGGCTCCAGGCCCTGGGCGGTGATCTGCTCCAGGTAGAGCTGATAGGCCTTGATGACGGTGTCGATCTCGTCGAGCTCGGCCACCTTGTTCAGGTATTCGTGGGTATTGAGAAAGAGGCTGGCGTGGATGTTGGGCTGCCAGGTCATGAACCAGTCGGTGGAGAACGGCAGCTGGCCCTTGCTGGGGCTGTGACCGGCCACCTCCTTGTACAGGCGCAGCAAGCGCTCGTAGCTGAGGTCGGTCTCGCTTTCCAGCACCTGCAGCCGGGCACCGAGCTTGATGAGCATCACCGCACGCTCGATCTGCCGGGCTTCGCTGAGGATGCTCTTGTTGCGGGCCATGGTGTGTTCTCCATCCTTGTCTTGCTGGCGCAGGGCGGGATCGCGATCCGGGTCCCCCGGTCGCGATCGCTCCCCCTCGGGGGGACCGGCCCGCTCCAGCGGGCCGCAGGGGGTCAACTCAGGCCGCTTCCTGATGGCGACCGGCCATCAGGATCGAGGCGTGCAGGCGCGAGGCGCCATCGTTGGCGGCACCCTTGCCGTGGCTGGTCAGCAGGTTCCACACCAGGTCGTCGTCCATGCGGAAGCGGCACAGCAGCGTATTGCCGGTGGCGATCTTCATCATCTGCGCCGAGGTCAGCGTGCCGATCAGCACGGCGGTCTCTTCGCTGATGCCCAGGCGGAACAGCGCCTGCTCGCGGTCGCTGCGGATCAGGCTCTGGGCCAGCATCAGGTACGACAGGTTGGCTTCGCGGATCTCGGCAAGGATCTGTTCGGACGTCATCTCGGGGCCTCTTTCTGGGTGCGGTCGTCGGTGGGGCTGGCGTATCAGCGTGAAACCAACTGTAGGGATCGAAACTGGGCGCTGGCATCAGCCCATTTCCGTCGCTGGAGTCCTGCTTCTTCCATGCGGCGTGTCGGACGGATTCCTACACGGCTGCCGTCCGGACCCGCTTGTCGGATCGCGATTGGCCCCGGTTCCCGGGCCTTATCGGGGTGCTGCCGCAGAGGGCGGCCGCCTAGGATGCGATGCCACCGGGCTCACGCCCGCCCTGCCCGCCTGCATCCCTCGAGGACGCCATGAACGCTCCCCGCGACCTGCCCGTGATCGAAGCCTCGATGGCCTTGCTCGACGACCGCCTGCAACAGCTCGAAGCCTTTGCCAACCAGGCCAGCGGCGCCATCGAGCAGCTGGTCAACGCCGTGGTCGAGGTGCAGCAGGCAAGGCCCGAGCCGGCAGTACCCGGCGCGCCGACGGCCGAGGTCGAGGCGCTGAAGACCAGGCTGCGCGAGCTGGAGCAGCAGCTCGCCGTCGACCGCGCCGGGCGCGACTTCGCGCAGGTCTCGCGCATGCATCCCAAGGGGCGCATCGCCGTCTTCGTGGGCACCACCTATTTCGGCTGCAACGTCAAATATGCCTGGCTGGCGGCCCATGCCCAGGCCGAGGCGCTGGGCCTGCAGGCCTGGTTCCTGCCCTACCACGCCGAGCAGGAGAAGCTGGTCACCGCGCTGGGCGGCCGCTGCTTCCCGGCCAGCTGTGCCGCCTGGACGCCGGCGCACCTGCACACCGCGCTGTCGGCGGCGGTGGTCGTCACCAGCGACCATTTTCTCAACCCCAACCCCTACGCCGCGCCGCTGCTGGCCGGCGCGCGCCACGTGCAGCTGTGGCACGGCGTGTCGATCAAGGAGATCGGCCTGCGCAACCTGCCCGGCGGCCGTGCGCTGGGGCCCCACCTGGCGCGCGTGCTGGCCACCTGCGGCCCCTACGCCACGCTGCTGGGCACCGCCGCCGCCGGCGAATCCGAATGGCGGCGCTGGTTTGCCTTCGAGCGCTATGCACCCATCGGCTACCCGCGCAACGACGTGCTGCACCGCGCCCCCAGCGAGGCCGACCTCGCGGGCTGCGACCGCGACGCCTGCGAGCGTGCCGGCGCGACGATCGCGCGCGGCAAGCGCGTCATCCTGTACGCCCCCACCTTCCGCGACGGCCGTCCCGAATGGGTGCTGCAGGCGGGGCTGGACCAGCTGGCCCAGGCCGCTGCCCAGGGCGGCGACCTGCTGGTGGTCAACCTGCACCCGGTGGAAAGCCCGCAGATCCCCAAGCTGGCGCCGCACCTGCCGGGCGTCGTCTTCGTCAAGCCGCGCACCGACCTCTACCCGCTGCTGGGCAAGGCCTCGGCGCTGGTGACCGACTATTCGTCGGTGATGTTCGACTACCTGCACGTCGACCGCCCGGTGCTGCTGTTCCGGCCCGACCACGAGGCCTATGTGCAGACCTCGCGCAAGCTGTTCGACGACAAGCTGGCCGAGCTGCCGGGGCCGCTGTTCACCGATGCCGCGGCGCTGGCCAGGGCGCTGCGGCGTGGCGACCTGGCACAGACGGACACGCACGCCCAGGCCCGGGCGCGGTTGCGGGCGCAGTGGTTCGATCACCACGACGGCGGCAGCGCCGCGCGGCTGCTGCGGGTGATCGAGGACGAAATGGCGCACGCGGGTTGTGGAGCGGCGGCATGACCACCGTGACGCCCAGCCGGTCCACCGCGCGGCGCCGGTCTGCCGCGCCCGACGCCCCGCGCGGCACCGCCATCACCTACGGCACCTACGACCTGTTCCACGTCGGCCATGTGAGGCTGTTTCGCCGCATCAAGGAACGCTACGGATTCCTGATCGTCGCCGTGTCCACCGACGAGTTCAATGCCGTCAAGGGCAAGCGATCCGTGGTGCCATTCGCCGACCGCATCGAGATCGTGCGTGCCTGCCGCCATGTCGACCTGGCGATCGCCGAGACCGACTGGGCGCAGAAGGAGCACGACGTCCGCGAATACGGCTGCACGGCCTTCGTCATGGGCGACGACTGGGCCGGCCGGTTCGACCACCTGCGTGCGCTGTGCGAGGTCATCTACCTGCCACGTACGGGTGGCGTATCGAGCAGCGAGCTGAAGGCCAGCGTCGTCGAAAACCGTTGAGACCCCTGCCGCCCCCGACCGCCCGCGCATGCCGTCGCCAACGGCCCGCGGCCGCAGGTTCGACAGGCCGCGCAGGAGCCCCGACTGTGTCAATCGTGCGACCGGTCCGGCCCTGCGGTCGAGCCGGACGCGTCAGAACCCCTTCCAGTAGTCGACGAAGCCGGCCTTGTGGTGGAAGAACGGCGCGCGCAGCGCGTGGTTGATGTCCCGCACCGCGCCTTCGAGCCGCGGCAGCGCCGGGTGGCCCCGCTTGAAGAGGAACCAGCTCTTGGCCGCCGGCGCGTACAGCGAAGCCGCGTAGCCCCATTGCTGCATCAGCAGTTCCATGCTCCGGTTGGTGTGAAACGCGGTGTGCACCATCGGCGCCAGGTAGAACCAGTCCGGATCCTTCGGAATGCGCTCGCAGACGACCGTGTGCATCATCAGCACGCCACCGTCGGCGACGAGGCCGTTGACCTCGTCCAGCGCGGCGCGGTCGAGCACATGCTCGAACATCGCGCTGTTGATCACGAGCGCGTAGCGGCCGAGTTCGGCCTCGTCGAGATAGTCGTTGCCGCCATCGTGCACGTAGCGGTCGAAGAGCCGGGCGCGAAGGCCGAAATAGCGCGCCAGGCACTTCGCCAGCGAGCCGTAGCCGGCGGCGTAATCGAGTGCGTCGCCGGCGTCGATCAGGCCCTCCCGGTGCAGCATCGCGATCGCCAGCGCCTGCTGTGCGTAGGGCGGCGCGTTCGAGACCTTCTGATCGAGGTGGTTCTCGTAGTGGTGGTGCCAGCTCGAGTTCAGCGCCGACCACACCGCCCCGCTCATTTGCTGATGCGTGCGCGAGACGACGAAGCCGCAGTGGACACAGCGCGCATAGTCCACGGTCAGCGGCTGCGGGAACGGGCTGCCCGGGTATGGCGCGTAGGTCTTCGAGAAGTAGTGGTCGGTGGGACCGGCGCAGATCAGGCAGCGACCCTGCGCGTCGTCGGCTGCCGCGACCTCGCCGCCGTGAGCTGGTGCCACGGCGAGGGTGGCGGACGTCATGCGTTGGCCGCCAGGGCTGGCGCGGCGCCGTGCGCCGCGGCCTGCTGCGCCAGCCGCCGCTCTCGCCACAACTGGTCGGCCTGGTTCCACTTCTTCGTATAGGCCCGTGTCAGCACCGAGAGCGTGTCGGCCAGCACGTCGGCGCCCTCGGCCGGCAACGTGGCGGGCGATACGGCCACCGCCTCCTCGGCCGGCGTCGCCAGCAGCACCGCTTCCCAGCCGTCGGTCAACTGCACCCACTTGAAGGTGAATCGGTAGTCCACCCCGGTGGCGTGGATGGCCGCGGGCACGGTGAGCACGTCATCCCACCTGTGATAGAGGCAGATGGCGAGCCGGGGCCTGAAGAGCGCAATCGTCTGCCGGGCGCCGGCAAGCGCCAGCGCCTCGGCACCCTCGATGTCCATCTTGATGAAGTCCACACGCGACAACTCGAGCCGCACGACGTAGTCATCGAGCGTGATGGTCTGCACGCGGTCACCCTGCCCGGCGCGGCCGAAGATCGAGGTCGCGCCCTGCGAGGCGCCGTCGGCGACGACGATCTCGTCGCCGCTGCGGTCGGCCAGCGCGAGCTTGTTGATGACGATCCGGTCGTCCTCGACACCGTTGCGCTCGAGGTTGTGCAGCATCAGCGCCAAGTTCTCGTCCAGCAGCTCGAAGCTGTGAATCTGGCAGCTGCCGCCGAGCTTGTGGTGGAAATAGACCGCGGTGTCGCCGACGAAGGCCCCGGCGTCGACGATCACGTCGCCCGGCTTCAGGTGAACGTCGCCCTGCTCGTACTGGTTGTACTCGACATCGTGCACGCCGAGCACCCAGTCGTAGGCGAGCAACTCGAAGTCATGGCCCTGCGACGCGAAGTCGCGCAGCCGGTACGGGCGGCTGTCGAGCAGCACCTCGGGTCGGACCTCGTTCTTGACCCGCGCGACGGTGGCCAGATACAGCCCGCGCTCGACCGGGTTGACGAGGTCGATCTTCGCCCAGCGCTTGAGAAACCAGAGCAGGAAGCGCGACTGGTCGGCGGTGCTGAGCCGGTCGTAGAGGCCGCAGGCGATCGCCGCCAGGTGGGGCGCATACTTTTCGTAGAAGGCGCAGAAGCGTTGCAGATCTTCTTCGCGCAGCCGCGGCAGCAGCGCGGCGAGGTCGTTGCGGAGCTTCATCGTGATCCTTCGTCCAGGTGCCGCGACCGCATCACGAAGATCGGCCGGTTGAGGAACTCGCCCAGCGCGTCGTCGCGCGCGAGGTTGCGGGTATTCAGGTCCTCGAACACGACCTCGCCCGTGCGGCGCGAGGCGATGCCGATGTGGGCGATCGTCCAGTCGGCGGCGGTGCCACTTGCGACGAAGTCGATCATCTCCGCCTTCGTGCCCGAGCGGAACAGCGGCTGGTGGCGGTCGCCCTTCCAGTTGAAGCCGAGCTGCAGCACCAGCAGGCGGCTGCGGCGCGACGCCGCAGCCAGGCACTCGAGCATGCGCGCCCGCGCGGTGGCCTTGTCGGTGCGCTCGTCGCCGAAATCGTCGCCGAGGTGGTGCAGCACGTTCAGCAGCAGCGTGCAGTCGACGGTCGGAAAGGCGTCAGGCTCGAAGGTGACGTAGCGGTGGTGGGTGTGCAGCCGCTCGCCGAGTCCGAGCCGCTCGGCTGCCGAGCGCACGAAGTCGTGGTGCGCCTGGTTGCCTTCGAAGTAGTCGACCCGCCCTGCCCCGTGGCGCAGCAGCTCGAAGGAGAAGAAGCCGGTGTTGCCCCCGATGTCGGCGACATGCAAGCCGTGGATCGGCACCCGCGGCAGCAGGTAGGCCAGCCGTTCGTTCTCCGAGCGGCTGCGCACGGCGACGGCGTGGCCGCCGAGCAGCGAGGCCACCGCGGAGCTCAGCACCTGGTAGTTGCTGTGCTTGCTGGCACGGTGGTAGAGGTCGAGCAGCTGCGTTTGGTCCATGTCGGCTTTCAGGCGGAGGCCAGTTCCTGGCGCTGCAGGCGGTGGCTGTCGGCGCGTGCGAAGAGGTCGGCGGCCGCGATGGCGGCATAGTCGGCGACGAAGCGCTCGGCCGTATAGCGATGAAAAGTGCAGGCCCCGTGACGCGGTGCCAGACCGCCGGACCAGAAATAGAAGCGCCCCGGCTCGTCGCTGCGCCAGGATCGCGGGGTGGCGATGCCGTGGTCGGCAAAGAGCGGCGCGAAGGGGTCGACGCCACGGTCGAGCATCAACTGCTGAGGCCCCCACATGCGCGGGTTGGCCTCGATCATCACCGCGCGGCCCGTGCGCGTGCAGCGCCGCACCTCGATCATCACCAGGCCATGAAAACCGGCGTCGCGCAGCAGACGCAGGTAGGGCTGCGCGTCCGCTTCGAGGTGGAAGTCGTGCGCGCGGGCCAGCACGATCGAGCCGCCGCCGCGCTGCTGCATCAGGTTTTCCTGCGCGCTCAGCGTCTGCCGGCCGTCGCGCGCCAGGTGGGCCAGCAGGTACAGGCTCTCGCCCTCGACCAATTCCTGAAAGAAGTAGTCATCGCCCGACTCGGTGCTTGCGAAGGCCTCGCGGTCCTCGGGGGTGAGCACCAGGCAGGGCTTGAGCTGGCGCCCCGCGGCGCCGAGGTAGCGCTTCGGCTTGGCGACGAAGGGGATGCCGCCGGGCAGGCGGTCGAACACGGCCGGCACCGCGATGCCCCGTGCCGCACACAGCTCGGCGAAGGCCTGCTTGTCGGACAGGCGCGCATAGAGCGCCTCGTCGACCAGCGGCACCACGCCACCGGCCGCCTCGATCTCAGGACGGTGGCGGAGCAGGAAGCGGTTGAAGAATTCGGTCGACGGTGCGATCACCACCCGGTCGTAGCCGTGCCGCTGGCGAAGCTCGCCGATCCAGGCGCAGACCTCGCGCAGGTCGAGCGCCGCCGATTCACGCTGCACGAATACGAGCCGACCGTGGTCGGTAAGCGCGATCGCATCGTCACGGCCGCCGCCCACCAGGTGCAAGTGCACCCCGGTGGCCACTGCCCAGCGCGCGAGCGCGACGACGGCACGATGGTTGTGCCCCGCAAGGCACATCAAGCCGCTGCGCATGTCTCCACGGCCGCCACGCAGGCGGCCACCCTCTCCACGTCGGCGTCGCTCATCGCCGGGTAGATCGGCAGGCAGATGATCTGCTGCGCCAGCCGCGTCGCCACCGGC
>JADJYX010000044.1 GCA_016719535.1 Rubrivivax sp.
ACGCCCCACCGAAGCAGGTCGAACGCACCGATGCCGGTGGCGTCGGATAAACCTCGTTGGACTGAACCGCCGCCACGGTGGCGGCATGCGGGGCTGTTGGGGAATGTAAGGCTCAGCAGGCCGATCGGACAACGCCACTGGGGCTGCGGGCAGCAGTGGGGGCATGCCGGGATTGGTTCGCAGGGGTGCTCTGGCGATTGTCGTGGCGTGCTCGATGTTCGCCGTGGCCCACAAGACGGGGAAGAAGGCGGCGCAGAAGACCACAGGCGCGAGCAGATCTGTTGCCGTGCCCAGGAGTGCAGGCAATAGTCCAGAGGAAGCGTGCGCCGCGGATCACGGCGGCCCCCGGCAGTTGGCGATGGCGCCGTGCTCGCTGGCGCGCTCGGGCGGCAGTATCGCGGTGGTGCGCCACTGGCCCAGCTTGCAGTGCGGGCAGCAGGCGATGTCGATGCCGGCCACGCGCTTGAGGAAGGCGGCGGCATCCTCGCGAGCTTGCTCGTTGGCCGCGGGCATGGCCAGCGCCGCGCGGGCGGCGGCCAACTTCTGGGCCTTCACCGCCGGGCTGAGCAGCCCGTAGTGACGGATGCGCTTGAAGCCACGCGGCAAGACATGCTGCAAGAAGCGAGCGATGAAGTCCTGACCGTCGATCAAGACGGTGCGCTTGCCGCCGTGGTCGTCGGCGCGAACGCGCAGACGCACGCCCTGGCCGTCGATGCCGACGATGCGCTCGTTGGAGATGGCCACCCGGTGCGTATAGCGCGACAGATAGTCCAGCACCACCTCGGGCCCGGCCAGGGGTGTCTTGGCGTAGACCACCCAGTCGTGGCGCTTGAGCTGGGCGAGCCGGGCGTGACGCGCCACATCGGTGCTGGCCGGATCGTGCGGCAGCTTGCCCGCTTGGCCGGCAAGCCGCAGGGCATCGAGGAACTTGCCCCGCAGCACCTTGGACAGGGCGTGCACGGGGAACAGGAAGGTCGGGCTGCGCTTGGGCGTGCACCACTGTGCCTGATCGTCCAGCCCGCCGCAGGCCATCAGCGCGTGCACATGGATGTGCCGCCGCAGGTCCTGCGTCCAGGTGTGCAGCACCAAGGTGAAGGCGGGCGTGGCGCCCAGCCAACGAGTGTTGGCGGCGAACTCGGTGAGCGTGGCCGCGGCGCACTGCATCAAGGTGCGGTAGACCCAGCGGGCATGGAACTGAGCCAGGCCATTCAGGGCGTGCGGCAGCGTGAAGACGAGATGGCAGTACGGCACGGGCAGCAACTCGGCCAGCTGTGCCTGGCGCCAGGCGTCACGCGCGCCGCTCTGACATTGCGGACAGTGCCGGTTCCTGCAGGAATGGAACAACCGCTGCTCGCGCCCACACCGGTCGCACTGCTGCACCTGGCCTCCCAGGGCCGGAGTACGACAGGCGACGATGGCCCGCCAGGCCCGTGCCTGAGCCGTGCTCAGCGCGTGCTGGTTGAGGTAGGCCGGGCCGAAGGTGCGCAGCACCTCGGCCAGGGTGGCGCTCACAGCGCTGACAGCTCAGTGCAGGGGCGGCGGCGGTGGCGGCGGTGGCGGTGTCTTGGGCAACTGCGACAGCAGGGCCAGCGCGTCGCCCCGGCGCTGTAGCCGGGGCGGGCCATGCGCAGGTAGCGGCTGGTGGTGCTGAGCTGGGCATGGCCGAGCAACTTGCTCACGCCGTGCAGATCGACGCCGGCCTCCAGCAGATGCGTGGCGAAGCAATGCCTCAGGGTGTGGATGCCGCCGACCTTGGTGATGCCGACGGCGTCGCGGGCGAGGTGGTAGAAGCGCTGGCCGCTGGCGCGATCGATGGCACGCGCCGGGTTCGAGCGCGAAGGGAACAACCAGTCCGAGGCCTTGGCCCCGACACGACAAGTGCGCCAGTACAGCCGCAGGTCGTCGAGCAGCTCCAGTGGTCAGCAGCGCGTAGCGATCCTGACCGCCCTTGCCCCTGGATGACGCGAATGCACATGCGGTCAGGGGCCGAGTCGATGTCGCAGCCGCGCAGTTGGCACAGCTCGCTCAGGCGCAGGCCACTGGCATAGGCCAGGGTCAGGAACATCCTGGCCTTGGGCGACAAAGGTGCAGCCAGCAGCGCGGCCACCTCGGCGCGCGACAACACTTCGGGCAGCCGCTGCGGGTTGCGGCCCATGGGGATCTGCGCTCGACGCTGATCCTGGCCCAGCACATCGCAAACCAGGAAGCGCAACGCGCAGGAGGCGATGTTGACGGTAGAGCGCGAGCGCTGTCGTTCCTGCAACAGGTACAGCAAGTAAGCCTGAACCTGCTCGTCGGTCAGCAGCGCGGGGCTGCAGTGGTGGTGCCTGGCCGCCTGCCCGACGGCGCACAGGTAGGTCTCCTGGGTGCGCGCAGCAAAGCCGCGCAACACCATCGCATCGATCATGCGTTGGCGCAGTGGTGTCATGAGAGTCTCCGTGGTTCGGGGAACAGTCCCCGGAACCAAGGTACGACTTGCCGCCGCGTAGACCTCGTGGCACGCCACCACCGCGTCAGCGGTTTAGTTCAACGCAGGATGTAGTGCGCGACGATGCCGCTGTGCACGCTGTTGGAAAAGCCGCCCGCCATCTTCAGCGCCAGCGCCTGCGTGATCGCCACCTCGTGGCCGAAGTGGCCACCGCCGCCGCCATGGGCCTCGGGGATGCTGGCGCACAGCAGCCCGGCGGCGCCGGCCTTGTTCCAGATGTCGCGGTCGCCGCGGCGCTGGGCGCGCCAGCGCGCGTCGTGCGGCAGGCATTCGCGCTCGGCGAAGCGCGTGGCGGTATCGGCCAGGGCTTGCAGGTCGTCGGTAAACCAGGCGGGGCGGGGGCTGGGCAGGCTCATGGTGGTGGCTCGCGGCGCGGGTTGATCGGTCGAAGGTGAAGGCGAAGGCAACCCTCGTCAAAACCCGATGGTGCCGGGCCCGGCACACGGGCATGCTGGCCGGCGACGAAGTCGTCGCAGGGAGATCGACGCATGGGTTCGATGATGCAGGACAAGGTGGTGGTGGTGACGGGCGCCGGCGGCGGCATCGGCCGCGACATCGCGCTGGCACTGGCCGCCGAAGGCGCGCGCGTGGTGGTCAACGACCTCGGCACCTCGTCCACCGGCGAAGGCGCCAGCGCCGGGCCGGCGCAGCAGGTGGTCGACGAGATCCGCGCCGCCGGCGGCGAGGCGGTGGCCAATGCCGACAGCGTGTCGGAAGCCGTGGCCGCGTCGCGCATCGTGCAATGCGCGCTCGACCATTTCGGCCGCATCGACGGCGTCGTCAACAACGCCGGCATCCTGCGCGACCGCTTCTTCCACAAGATGAGCGTCGACGAATTCGACGCCGTCGTGAAGGTGCATCTGTACGGCAGCTGGTTCGTCAGCCGCGCCGCGGCGCCGCACTTCAAGGAACAGAACAGCGGTGCGATGGTGCACATGACCAGCACCAGCGGGCTGATCGGCAATTTCGGCCAGGCCAACTACAGCGCCGCCAAGCTCGGCCTGGTGGCGCTGAGCAAGAGCATCGCGCTCGACATGCAGAAGTTCGGCGTGCGCAGCAACCGCATCGCGCCCTTCGCCTGGAGCCGCATGATCGGCACCATCCCGACCGAGACGCCCGAGGAACAGCAGCGCGTCGAGCGCATGAAGCGCATGACGCCGGGCAAGATCGCGCCGCTGGCGGTCTACCTGCTGAGCGACGCCGCCGCCGGCGTCAGCGCGCAGGTCTTCGCGGTGCGCAACAACGAGATCTTTCTGATGAGCCAGCCGCGGCCGCTGCGCAGCGTGCACCGCGGCGAGGGCTGGACGCCGCAGGGCATCGCCGAGCACGGCATGCCGGCGCTGAAGGCCAGCTTCGTGCCGATGGACCGCTCGGCCGATGTGTTCTGCTGGGACCCGGTCTGACGCGGTGACGGTTTCAGGCGGTGTCCGGCCACAGCTGGCGCCCGCTTGACGCACGGCGGCCTCCGCGCGCAGCCAGCCGGCCAGCGCGGCCTGCGGCAGCGGCGTCACCGCAGCGGCTTGGTGGCGCGCATTCCGGTGCCGGCGTGCAGCGCCTGGCCCTGTCGAAGCGGTTGACCGACCTCGGGCCTGCCATCGGCAGCCTGGCGGCCCTGGGCATGGCCGAGGTGCAGGTGGAGGCAGTGACCCCTGCACGCACGATCGCCGCCACGGCCGGCAATGCCGGTCGACCACCCCGGCTGCGCGGCCGCGGAAATGTCGGCACTTGCCCCGGCTTCACCGCCCTTCATGCCAGCGTCGATGTGCCGATAGTGCGGTCAAGCGTACCCACCGCCGTACCGGTGGGCCCTTTGATCCGACCCCGCGAGCCCCCATGCAATTGATCAAGAACCTCGCCATCGGCACGCGCCTGGCGCTGGCCTTTGCCCTGTTGCTGGTGCTGACGGCAACGATGGCCACCGTGGGCGCCTTTGCCGTGCACCGCGTGCACGACAGCGTGCAGACGATCCACGACGACCGTGTGGTGCCGTTGACGCAGCTGCGCCTGGTCAACCAGTGGATGATGCGCAACCGCGTGCTGGTGATGGACATGATCGCCGTCCCCGAACCGGCCCATATCGAGAAGCGCCAGGCCGAACTGCGCGACAACGTCGCCAAGGTCGGCAAGACCTGGGATGCCTACATGGCGACCTACCTGACGCCGAAGGAGAAGGAACTCGCCGCCCGGTTCATCGCCGCCCGCAAGGCCTATGTCGAGCAGGGCATCCTGCCGGCGGCCGACGCCCTGCGCGCCGGCAAGGTCGACGAGGCGCAGCGCATCTACCGCAGTGCCATCAGCCCGCTGGCACCGGCCACGCAGCAGCTGATGGAGCAGCTGAGCCAGTTGCAGGCCGACGTGGCCGGCGAGGAGTTGCAGGCCGCCACCCTGATGGAAGAGCGCATCAGCCTGGCCATGCTGGTGGGCACGCTGGCCGCGCTGGCGCTGGGCGGCCTGCTGGCCTGGGGCATCACGCGTTCGGTCACGCAGCCGATCGCCCGCGCGGTCAGCCTGGCGCAGCAGGTGGCCGCGGGCGACCTGAGCGCGCACGTCGTGATCGACAGCCGTGACGAGACCGGCCAGTTGCTGACCGCGCTGAAGGCCATGAACGACCACCTGGCGGGCATCGTCGGGCGCGTGCGCCAGGCCAGCGATTCGATCGCCACCGGCTCCAGCCAGATCGCCACCGGCAATGCCGACCTCAGCCAGCGCACCGAGGAACAGGCGTCCAACCTGCAGCAGACGGCGGCGTCGATGGAACAGCTGACCGCCACCGTCAGGAACAACGCCGATACCGCGCGCCAGGCCAACCAGCTGGCCAGCAGCGCCAGCCAGGCGGCGGCACAGGGCGGCAGCGTGGTGGCGCAGGTGGTGACGACGATGGGCGAGATCTCGACCAGCAGCCGCCGCATCGGCGAGATCATCGGCACCATCGACGGCATCGCCTTCCAGACCAACATCCTGGCGCTCAATGCCGCGGTGGAGGCGGCACGCGCCGGCGAGCAGGGCCGCGGCTTCGCGGTGGTGGCCGGCGAGGTGCGCAGCCTGGCGCAGCGCAGCGCCGAGGCGGCGCGCGAGATCAAGACGCTGATCGGCAGCTCGGTCGAGCGCGTCGAGGCCGGCACGCGGCTGGTCGGCGAAGCCGGTCAGTCGATGGACGGCCTGGTGACGCAGGTGCGGCGCGTGGCCGACCTGATTGCCGACATCACCGCCGCCAGCACCGAACAGAGCCAGGGCATCGGCCAGGTCGGCGACGCCGTGGCGCAGCTCGACCAGGTGACGCAGCAGAATGCCGCGCTGGTGGAAGAGAGCGCCGCCGCCGCCGAAAGCCTGCGCCTGCAGGCCTCGAACCTGGCCGAGCTGGTGGGCGTCTTCAGGCTGGTGCCGGCCGGCGGCGCGGCGGCCTGATCGCACGGGCCGCCGACGGCGGCCGTGTCACACCCGGACCAGCGCCGCCGCCAGTTCGCGCGCCGACAGCGTGCGCCAGCCCTCGATCGCGCGCCACAGGGCGTCGGCATCGGAGCGCCCCAGCAGCGCCGCCGCCTTGGTGAGCAGCCTGGCCTGCTGGGCCGCCAGCGGCACCTCGATATCGAGGTCATGGGACTGCGTCAGCTCGCGGCCTTCCTTGAGCTGCAGCGCCACGCGCGCTGCGGTATCGGCCAGCGACTCGTCGGTGGCCACGCGCACGCGGTCGCGCAGGGCCACCAGGTCGGGGCGTTCGCAGGCGGCGTCGGTGTAGGTGGCCAGCGCGCCGGTATCCAGGCCGCCGCAGACCATCGCTGCCGTCAGCCGGTAGCTGAATTTGGCTTCCAGCCCGGTGCGCGGCTGCTCGAGGTTGCATACGCGCAACCAGCGCGGGTGCACGGTGAGGGTGATGCGCTCGATGGCCTCGGGCGGCAACGCATGCGCCGCGCGCAGCGTGGCCAACGCTTCCAGCGCCGCATGGGTGCCGTGACAGCACGCATGCAGCTTGTACTGGACCTTCTCGAAGCGGAAAACCACGCCCAGGCCGCCGAGCACGGTGTCGACATCGGCATTCGCGCCGGCATGCGTGTCGCCGAAGCCCTGTTCGCATTCCAGCGCATCGGGGCGCGAGACGAAGCCGGCCGCCGCCAGCAGCGCCGTCTCCACGCCATTGGCCGCCGCGGTGCCGGCGTGGTACGGCTTGCCCATGGTGCCGAACTGCGACTTCAGCCCCGCCGCGCGCGTGGCCGCAATGCCCAGCGCATGGGCGCTGCGATCGGCATCCAGCCCCAGCAGCCGCGCGCGCAGGCGGCGGCCGCGCCGAAGCTGCCCGCGGTGGCGGTCTGGTGGAAGCCATGCTGGTAGTGGCTCATGCCCAGCCAGCGGCCGACGCGGCAGGCCGTCTCCAGCCCGAGCAGCGCAGCATCGAGGAAGGCGGCGCCCGACGCGTCCAGCCGCTCGGCCATCGCCAGCGCGGCCGGGAAGATGGCCACGCTGGGGTGGCCGATATAGTCGAAATGGGTGTCGTCATAGTCCAGCGCATGGCTGGTGGCGCCGTTGACCAGCGCGGCGGCGCGCGCCGGCAGGGCCTGCACCGAACCGAAGACATGGGCCTCGGCGCGGCCGCCGTCGGCCAGCGCCGCCTCACGCACGATGCGCGCCACCGGCTCGTCGATGCCAGCGCGGCCGACGGCGGCCCAGTCCAGCAGCGAGCAGCGGGCGATGGCACGCGCGCTGTCGGGGAAGCGCGCCGCGTCGGCACGGGCCGCAAAGGTGGCGAGGCGGGCGGTGATGCCGGGGGCAGCGGGTGCATGCATGGCGCGATTGACGCCGATCCGGCGCCGCCACGCCATTCGCATGGCTGGAAGCGCCGCTTCGATGGCGATTTAGGATGCCGCATGCACTTCGATCTGACCGACCTGCGGCTGATGGTGCGCGTGGCCGAATGCAACAGCCTGACGCGCGGCGCCGAGGCGTCGTTCATGTCGCTGCCGGCGGCCAGCACGCGCATCAAGAACCTCGAAGAGAGCGTCGGCGCGCGGCTGTTCAACCGCAGCAGCCAGGGTGTGACGCTCACCGCGCCCGGCCAGGCCTTCGTGCTGCACGCGCGCACCGTGCTCGGCCAGATCGAGAGCCTGAAGGGCGAGATGCAGGAATATGCCAAGGGCATCAAGGGCCACCTGCGCATCTTCGCCAACACCACGGCGCTGAGCGAATTCCTGCCGCCGGTGCTGCGCAGCTATCTGCTGAGCCACCCCGACGTCAATATCGACCTGCGCGAGCGGCTCAGCCACGACATCGTGCGCGCGGTGACCGAGAGCCAGACCGACATCGGCATCGTCGCCGGCACGGTGCGCACCGAAGGGCTGCAGGTCATCCCCTACCGCGCCGACCGCCTGGTGCTGGTGCTGCCGGCACGGCACGCGCTGGCCCGGCGCAAGGCGGTGGACTTTGCCGAGACGCTGGAGCTGGACCACGTGGGCCTGCACGAGGCCAGCGCCATCCACGCCTTCTTGCGCCAGATCTGCGACGGCCTGCACCGCCACCTGCGGCTGCGCATCCAGGTCGGCAATTTCGAGACCGCCTGCCGCATGATCGAGGCCACCGTGGGCGTGGGCATCCTGCCGGAGTCGGCCGCGCGCCGGCACGCGCAGGCGATGGCGATCGCCATCGTGCCGCTGCGCGACGAGTGGTCGCTGCGCAACCTGAGCATCTGCGTGCGGCAGCTGGACGCGCTGCCGCTGTTTGCGCGCGACCTGGTGGAGTTGCTGGTGGCCGATGCGTTGTCGGCTGGGTGAGGGACCGCGATGACCATTCCGACCTACGACCGCTTCATCGAACCGCTGCTGCGCCTGCTGGACACGCGACCGGGTGGCCTGCCCGCACGGGAGGCGCACGAGGTCTTGGCCGATCGGTTCGGGCTGAGTGATGTCGACCGGCAGGAGTTGCTGCCCAGCGGCGCGCAGGCGGTCTACAAGAACCGCATCGGCTGGGCCCATGACCGCCTCAAGCGCGCCGGTCTGTCCGCCAGCCCGAAGCGTGGAAGGCCTGGTGCTGGTCGATGGCCGCCGTCTGGCGGCGTTGATGATCGACCACGACGTCGGCGTCACGGCGCGCACCGTGCGCATCCCGAAGATCGACAGCGACTATTTCGACGAGGAGGGTGCCTGAGGGCGGCGGCAGCCGGAGCTCGGCAATGTCGATCGGGAACGGGACCACGTTGTCATCATTGACAACAGATGCCTTTGACGATAGCGTGATCGTCGATGAAGGCAACCGGGTTGCTCCGACGTCGCATCGTCTACTCGGAGCGCTCGTTTGCCGAGTTGGTCCTGTGGCAGTTGCCCAAGCCGCTGGCGGGTTCGTCGCACGCCTACAAGTACAGGCTGGCGTTCGTCGTCGACGGTGCATGTGTGCTTCGATATGACAACGAGGCGGACAAGGGCGACCACCGCCATGCCGCGGGCGAGGAAACCCCGTTCGGCTTCGAGTCCCCCGAGCAACTGATGCAGGCCTTCCTGCGTGACATCGCGAGGTATCGACGTGAAGACCGTGACGCTTGATGTTCGAACACCGGATGAGTCCATGGCCGAGTTTGCCCAGGCCTGGAAGTCCGGAAAGGCCACGCGGGGCGACCGCATCTCCTTCGCGAGCCCGGAGTTGCTTTGGAAAGTGCTGACGGCCAAGCGCTGGGAACTCCTCAAGGCCATGTGTGCCGCCGGGCCGATGACGGTGCGCGAGGCGGCGCGGCGTGTCGGCCGCGACGTCAAGGCCGTTCACAGTGACATGACGGCGCTCTTCAATGCGGGCGTTCTGGTCCGTACCCCGCAGGGGCAGCTCGAATTTCCCTACGACGCCGTCAAGGTCGAGTTCATGCTGCAGGCCGCGTAGCGCGAGAACGCTTCATCGGGCGGGCGGCGGCGGGCGCCATCGGCTCCACCTGCGCCACCAGCGCCCCGGCAAACGAGGCTGCCGCCGGCGACGCCACGCGCTGCCGCCGCGTGATCAGGTGCACCGAGGGCACGGTCAGCGGCAGATCGAAGGGCAGCACCGCCAGCACGCCCAGCGCCGCATAGTGCCGTGCCAGTGACGCCGGCATCACCGCCAGGCGGTCGCTGGCCGCCAGCAGCGCGGTGGTGGCCACGGTCGACGCGGTCTCGGTGATGTCGAGCCGGCGGTGGATGCCGGCCTCGTGCAGCAAGGCCTCGAAGCGCCGCCGCTGCGGGCTGCCCGGGGGCTGCAGCACCCAGCCCTGGCGCGACAGCTCGCGCAGCGTGACGGGCTCGGCCGCCGCCAGCAGCGGGTGGCCGCGCCGCAGCACCAGCACCTGCGGCTCGGCCAGCAGCGCGCGGCTGTCGTACTCATCGTCGTGGAAGCCTTCGCTCAGGCGCCCGAGCATGAGGTCGACCTCGCCACGGGCCAGCTGGGCGAGCATGCGGTCGCTGGTATCGACCACCACGCTGACGGCCACGCGCGGGTGGTGGCGCTGCCAGGCCACCAGCGCGGGCGCCAGCAGCCCGGGCATGGCGCCGGGCACGCTGCCCACGCGCAGCAGGCCGCTCAGGCCGCGCGTCAGCGCCTGCATCTCGGCCCGCGCGGCGCCGAAGTCGGTGAGCAGCTGCTGCGCGAAGCGGATCAGCACCTCGCCCGCCGGCGTGGGCTGCATGCCGCGCGCCAGCCGCGTGAAGAGGGGCTGGCCGAGGGCGTCCTCGGTCTGCTGCAGCAGCTTGGTGGCCGCCGGCTGGCTGATGCCCAGCGCCGCCGCGGCGCGGCCGAGGTGGGCGGCCAGGCCCAGCTGCGCCACCAGCAGCAACTGGCGCGTGCGCAAGCGCATCAGCAGCGCGGGGTCGGGCAACCGGGTGGACATCGATATGCCATCGTATATCGATCATTGAGGAACTTTCATTGGCCAGGCATGGCTGTGCGGCCTACCCTGCGCGCCACAACCACCTGGAGACAAGCCGATGAACCCCCGATCCACGCCACGTCGGCGGCTGCTGGCGGCCGCTGCGCTCACGCTGGCCGGCGCCCTGTCGCCCGCCGCCGCGCAGACCGCCTGGCCCGAAAAGCCGCTGCGCATCATGGTCGGCGCCTCGCCCGGTGGCGGCACCGACATCCTGGCGCGCCTGCTGGCCGAGCGCCTCGCGCCCGTGCTCAGGCAGAGCGTGGTGGTCGAAAACCGCCCCGGCGCCAGCAACACCATCGCCGCCGAGCTGACCGCCAGGGCCGCACCCGACGGCCACACGCTGCTGCTGGCCACCAATACCGGGCAGGCGGTGGCGCCGCACCTGCTGAAGCTCAAATTCGACCCGCTGAAGGACCTGCAGCCGCTGGGCCTGGTGGCGGTGATGCCCAACGTGCTGGTGGTCTCGGCCACCTCGCCGTACCGCAGCGTGCAGGACCTGGTGAAGGCCATGGCCGACAAGCCGGGGCAGCTCAAATACGGGTCCTCGGGCATCGGCAGCACGCAGCACATCGTCGGCGAGGCCTTCAACCTGGCCACGTCGACCAAGGCCATCCACGTGCCCTACAAGGGGGCAGCAGCCAGGCGCACCTGGACATCATCGGCGGCAATGTCGACCTGATGTTCGACACCACCAGCTCGGCGATGGGCCAGATCCGCGGCGGCAAATTCCGCCCGCTGGCCGTCACCACGCCGCAGCGCGCCGCCGAACTGCCCGACGTGCCCACGCTGGCCGAAGCCGGCGTCAAGGGCGCCGACATCCAGACCTGGTACGCCCTCTACGTGACCGCGGGCACGCCGCGGCCGGTGGTCGAGCGCCTGGCCGCCGAACTGCAGGCGGCGCTGAAGCACCCCGAGGTGGTGGCGCGCATCAAGGGCCTGGGCGGCGATATCCAGCCGATGTCGATCGAGGCCTTCGCCGAGATGAACCGGGTCGAGTTCGAGCGTTACGGCAAGCTGATCCGCGACGCCGGCATCAAGGTGGACGGATCGTGATGGCGAGGCCCCGCATCGCGGTGCTGCTGGGCGATGCCGGCGGCGTCGGCCCCGAGATGGCCGTCAAGCTGCTGGCGCGCGCGGCCAACCGCCACGCCGCTGAAGCGCTGCTGATCGGTGACGAGGCCATCCTCGCCGATGGCGAGCGCGTGGCCGGCGTGGCGCTGGACCCGGTGCGCTGCGCCTCGCTCGACGCCTTGCGCTTCGAGCCCGGGCGTGTGTCGATGCTGGCGCTGGACGGCCTGCATGGCGCACCGATCGTGCGCGGGCAGAGCACCGAGGCCGCCGGCCGCGCCGCCATGCGGGCGCTGGACACCGCGGCTGGCGCCGCGCGCCGCGGCCTGGTCGGCGCCATCGTCTTCGCGCCGCTGAACAAGCACGCGCTGCGCCTGGGCGGGCTGCAGCAGGAGGACGAGCTGCGTCACCTGCAGCAGCGCTTCGATGTGCCCGGCTTCGTCTGCGAATTCAACATCACCGGCGGGCTGTGGACCTCGCGCGTGACGTCGCACGTGCCGCTGCGCGAGGTGGCCACACTCATCACCGGCCCCGCGGTGGCCGATGCGGTGCACATCATCGACCGCGCCTTGCGCCAGGCCGGCGTGGCCAAGCCGCGCATCGCGGTGTCGGCGCTCAATCCGCATGCCGGCGACGGCGGCTCGATCGGTCGCGAGGAGATCGAGGTCATCGAGCCCGCGGTGCGCGCGCTGCAGGCCCAGGGGCTGGATGCACGCGGGCCCTACTCGCCGGACACGGTGTTCATCGCCGCGCGCCGCGGCGACTTCGACGCCGTGGTGTCGATGTACCACGACCAGGGCCAGATCGCGATGAAGCTGATGGGCTTCGAGCGCGGCGTCACGCTGCACGGCGGCCTGCCGGTGCCGGTGGCCACCAGCGCCAGCGGCAGCGCCTATGACATCGCGGGCCGCGGCGTGGCCAATGTGGAGGGGCTGCAGGCGGCGTTCGACCTGTGCGTGCGGATGGCGGCAAGGACCCGCTGAACGCTCCGGCATCTCCCTTCGGGCTTGTCCAGCCGCCTCCTCCAGTGACCGCGGACATGGGCTGTTTCGCAGTGCTCGCGCATGTAGTGCGTGTGCACTACAATTGAAAGATGAAGACCGCCGTCATTCCCCAGGTCCGTGTCGAGCCGGAACTGCGCGCTGATCTTGATTCGGTGCTCCTGCCCGGGGAGACGCTGACCGAGTTCGTCGAGGCATCGGTGCGTCGCGCCGTCGAATTCCGTCGCGTGCAGACAGACTTCGCCGCGCGCTGCGAAGCCTCGTTGGCAGCCTACGAGCGCACCGGGATTTCCGTCCCGTCGGACCTTGTCTTGTCGAAGCTCGAGGCCAAGGTCGCAGCAAGGGTGAAACAGCTGCGCAAATGACTTTCAAGGTCGAGTTCACCCCAGAGGCGGACGCAGATCTGGATCGCCTGTTCGACTTCCTGCTGGAGCGCGCCGAGACCGTCGACGATGCCATGCGCGCCTACGACGCTGTCGAGGTCATTCGCACCGTTGCCAACAGTCATCTTTCGACCACGCCCTACAGCTACCGCAAGGTCGGTCAACGCCCAACCTTGCGCGAACTCATCGTCCCGTTCGGCTCCACCGGGTACGTCCTTCGGTTCGACATCCGCACGCCGGAGTTGGTCCTCGTCATCGGCGCGCGCCACCAGCGCGAAGAGGATTTCCACTGACGGCCAGCCGAGATCCTGCTCCTGGCTGAGCCGGCAACCCGCTCGAGCGCCACCGCCCGTTCTTGCTCGGACCTGGCCGCCAGCCGCCCTCAGATCGCCCCGCCGCGCCTCAGCGCCGCCACGTCATCCTCGCTCAGGCCGATTTGCTTCAGCACCGCCTCGCTGTGCTGCCCCAGCGCCGGCACGGCGTCCATGCGCGCGTCCACGCCCTCGGGCAGCCCCGGTGGCCTCAGCGTCGGGATCGGACCGGCCGGTGTCTCGACCTGCGTCCAGCGGCCGCGTGCCGCCAGCTGCGGGTGCGCCCACACGTCGGCCATTTCGTTGACGCGCGCATTGGCGATGCCCGCGCTTTCCAGCCGCTCGGCCAGTTGCGTGGAGGTGTGGGTCGCGAACGCCTCGACGATGATCGCGCGCAGCGCCCGCGCGCCGCCACGCGATTGGCGTTGCCGGCGAAGCGCGGGTCGTCCAGCAGTTCGGGCCGCAGCAGCACCTCGCGGCAGAAGACCTGCCATTCGCGCTCGTTCTGCAGGCCCAGCATCACCTGCTTGCCGTCACCGGCCGGAAAGGGCCCGTAGGGATAGATGGTGGCGTGCGCGGCGCCGGCGCGGCGGCGGCGAGGCGCGCCGTCGAAGGCGTAGTAGAGCGGAAAGCTCATCCACTCCACCGCCGATTCCAGCATCGAGACGTCGATGCGGCAGCCACGGCCGGTGCGCCCACGCTGCAGCAGCGCGGCGAGGATGCTGCTGTAGGCAACCATGCCGGCGGCGATGTCGGCCATGCTGCAGCCGGCCTTGGCCGGTGCATCGGGGCTGCCGGTGACGGACAGGAAGCCGCTCTCGCTCTGGATCAGCAGGTCATAGGCCTTCTTGTCGCGGTAGGGGCCGGGGTGCGCGGGGTCGTCGCCGTAACCGGAGATGTCGCAGACGATCAGTGGCGGAAAGCGGTCCTTCAGCGCCTCGTACGAAAGGCCCAGCCGCGCCGCGGCGCCGGGCGCCAGGTTCTGCACCAGCACGTCGCATGTCGCGAGCAAGGCGTCCAGGATGGCGGGCGCGCGCTCGTGCTTGAGGTCCAGCGTCAGGCTTTCCTTGCTGCGGTTGGTCCAGACGAAGTGCGATGACAGTCCCTTCACGCGCTGGTCGTAGCCGCGCGCGAAATCGCCCACGCCGGGACGCTCGACCTTGATGATCCGTGCACCCAGATCGGCCAGCTGGCGCGTGCAGAAGGGCGCGGCGATGGCGTGCTCGAGTGCGAGCACGGTGATGCCGTCCAGGGGCCGCATCAGAAGCTCCGCGGCAGCCCGAGCACATGCTCGGCCACGTACGACAGGATCAGGTTGGTCGAGATCGGCGCCACCTGGTACAGCCGCGTCTCGCGGAATTTGCGCTCGACGTCGTATTCGCAGGCAAAGCCGAAGCCGCCGTGGAATTGCAGGCAGGCGTTGGCGGCCTCCAGGCTCGCCTTGGCGGCCAGATATTTGGCCATGTTGGCCTGCGCGCCGCAGGGCTGGTGGGCGTCGAACAGGCGGCAGGCCTCCCAGCGCATCAGGCTGGCGGCCTCGACCTCGATGTGCGCCTCGGCGATCGGAAACTGCACGCCCTGGTTCTGGCCGATCGGGCGGCCGAAGACGATGCGCTCGTTGACGTATTTCGAGACGCGGTCGATGAACCAGTGGCCGTCGCCGATGCATTCGGCGGCGATCAGCGTGCGCTCGGCATTCAGGCCGTCGAGGATGTATCTGAAGCCCTGCCCTTCCTGGCCGATCAGGTTCTCGGTGCGGGATCTCGAGGTTGTCGAAGAAGAGTTCGTTGGTCTCGTGGTTGACCATGTTGGCGATCGGCCGCACCGTCAGGCCCTGGCCGATGGCCTGGCGCAGGTCGACGATGAAGATCGACATCCCTTCGCTCTTCTTCGCCACCTCGGCCAGCGGCGTGGTCCGCGCCAGCAGGATCATCAGGTCGCTGTGCTGCACGCGGCTGATCCACACCTTCTGGCCGTTGACGACCCAGCGGTCGCCCTTCTTCACCGCGGTGGTCTTGATCTTCGTGGTGTCGGTGCCGGTGGTGGGCTCGGTCACGCCCATGCTCTGCAGCCGCAGCTCACCCTTGGCGATGGCCGGCAGATAACGCTGCTTCTGCGCGGCGCTGCCATGGCGCAGCAGCGTGCCCATGTTGTACATCTGGCCGTGGCAGGCACCGGCATTGCCGCCGCTGCGGTTGATCTCTTCCATGATCACGCTGGCCTCGGCCAGGCCCAGGCCCGAGCCGCCGTAGTCCAGCGGGATCAGCGCCGCCAGCCAGCCGGCCTGGGTGAGCGCATCGACGAAGGCCACGGGGTAGCCGCGTTCGGCGTCGACCTTGCGGAAATATTCGTCGGGAAACTGCGCGCACAACGATCGCACGGCGTCGCGAATCTCCTGGTAACGGTCGGCGGAGGGGTCAGGATCGGCGTGGTTCATCGTCGGCAATCGGTCAGGGTGCGGCAGCATGCCGCAGCCCCGTGGCGGCGGCCATTCGTCATTCGGCAACGCCGGTTTCGGTGGCCGTGAAGCGGTGCGCCGGGGCACCTCATGCGGCGCTGCATCCGGTCGTCAAAGTGGTTGGCGGCTGACGGGCAAAGCGGCCGCTGGTCGCTTCGGGCGCTCGAGCCGGGGGACCGGGCCTTGGGTTCGACTGCGGGATGCCCCGGCCGGGCATCAGCAGGCCAGACCAAGGCCAAGAGATGCATCAGCGAAGGACGGCAAAGCGCCGGCAGCCGCCGCTCACCGACCCGCTGCCGCCTCGCCTCGTACGAGGCACACCCGCGGCGACAGACACGTTCAGGCTCTCCACCGCCCCCGCCATCGGGATGCGCACCAGCTCGTCGCAGGTCTTGCGCGCGTGAGGGCATGCCGGCGCCTTCGGCACCCAGCACCAGCGCCACCGGGCCGCGCAGGTCGGCCTCGTACAAGGTGCGCTCGGCGTCGTCGCTGGTGCCGATGATGCGCAGGTCGCGCTCCTTCATCTCGTTCAGGCTGCGCGCCAGGTTGGTCACCACCAGGTAGGGCACGCTCTCGGCAGCGCCGCTGGCCACCTTGGCCACGGTGGCGTTCAGGCCCACCGCATGGTCCTGGGGTGCCACCACCGCATGCGCGCCGGCGCCGTCGGCCACGCGCAGGCAGGCGCCCAGGTTGTGCGGATCGGTCACGCTCGTCGAGCACCAGCACCAGCGCCGGGCCGCGGCCTTCGGCCTCCACCGCCTCGAGCACCCCGTCCAGCGAGTGCGGCAGCTTCACCGGCGTCACACGGGCCACCACGCCCTGGTGGCGCGGGCCGCCGGCCAGCCGGGTGAGCCGCTCGTCGTCGCTGTCGACGATGCGCGCGCCCGCGGCCTGCGCCCGTTCGACGAATTGCCGCATGCGCGCGTCGCGCCGTGGCGTCGACATGGATCTCGGTGATCGACTGCGGCGCGGTCTTCAGCCGCACGGTCACGGCATGGAAGCCGAACAGGACCTTGGTGCTCATGGCCGCATCGTAGCCCCAGGGTGGGTGACAGAATCGGCCGCCTCCATGTCGCCGATCGCGCTGCTGGGCTTCGTGCTCGGCTACTTCCTGCTGTTGCTGCTGGTCGCCTGGCGCACCTCGCGCCATGCCGACAACGCGTCTTCTTCATCGGCAACCGGCGCAGCCACTGGGGCCTGGTGGCCTTCGGCATGGTGGGCACGTCGCTCTCGGGCGTGACCTTCATCAGCGTGCCGGGCACGGTGGCCGGCAGCGGCTTCGGCTACCTGCAGATCGTGCTCGGGCATGTGCTGGGCTACCTCATCGTCGCCTTCGTGCTGCTGCCGCTGTACTACCGGCTGGGGGCTGACCTCGATCTACCGCTACCTGGACGATCGCTTCGGCAGCACCTCGCACCGCACGGGCGCGGGCTTCTTCATCGTGTCGCGCACGCTGGGTGCCACCGCGCGGCTGTACCTGGTGGTGCGCGTGCTGCAGGACATGGTGCTCGACCGCCTGGGCGTACCCTTCTGGCTGAGCGCGGCGGTGATCATCCTGATGATCGTGCTCTATACCTACGAGGGCGGCGTCAGGACCATCGTCTGGACCGACACCCTGCAGACCGTCGGCATGCTGGGCGGGCTGCTGGTGTGTGCGGCTGCCTGCTGTGGCTGACCAGCCAGTCGCCCGCCGGGGCGCTGGACGCGATGCAGGCACAGGGCACGGCGCGCGTATTCGGCACCGACCCGCTGGCGCGCGACTTCTGGCTCAGGCAGGTGCTGGCCGGCGTCTTCATCGCGGTGGCCATGACCGGGCTGGACCAGGAGATGATGCAGAAGAACATCTCGGTGACGACGCTGCGCGACGCGCAGAAGAACGTCATCGTGATGTCGCTGGTGCTGCTGGCGGTGGTGGCGCTGTTTCTCTACCTGGGCGGGCTGCTGGCGATGTTTGCACCCACGGTGGGTCTGCAGGCCGGCGGTGACCGCCTGTTCCCGGCGGTGGTGCTGGGCCACCTGCCGGGCTGGGTGCAGATCCTGTTCATCATCGCGCTGGTCTCGGCGCTGTTCCCCAGCGCCGACGGCGCGCTGACGGCACTGACCTCGTCCACCTGCATCGACCTGCTGGGCCTGACTCGGCGCGCCGACCTCGACGAGGCGGCGCGCACGCGCATGCGCAAGCGAGTGCACCTGGGCTTTGCGCTGCTCTTCCTGCTGCTGGTGCTGGGCTTTCGCGCCGTGGACGACCCGAGCATGGTGGTGCTGATCCTCAGGCTGGCGGGCTACACCTACGGCCCGCTGCTGGCCCTGTTTGCCTTCGGGCTGCTGAGCGCCCGCCGCCCGCGCGAGGGCTGGGTGCCGGTGGTGGCGCTGGCGGCGCCGGCGCTGTGCGCCGTCATCGACGCGCAGCAGTCACGCTGGTTCGGCGGCTACCAGATCGGGCTCGAGCTGCTGCTGGCCAACGCCGCCATCACCAGCGCGGGGCTGTGGCTGGCCAGCCCTGGCCGTGCTCAGCGCCGAGCGCGGTGGCCACGCGGTAGGTGACAAAAGGCCGCCACCCACGCCAGCACGAACAGGTAGGCCAGCACCCAGCGCCGGGATGCGCCAGCCGCCCGTCTCGCGCCGCACGGCGGCCAGGGTGGCCGTGCACCGCGGCGCACAGACGAACCAGGCCAGCAGGGCGAGCCCGGTGGCCAGCGACCACTGCTGCGCGATCAGCGGCTGCAGCGCCTGCGCGGCGCCATCCGCGCCCGAGAGCGCATAGACCGTGGCCAGCGCGCTCACCACCACCTCGCGCGCGGCCAGGCCGGGCACCAGCGCGATGGCGATCTGCCAGTTGAAGCCCAGCGGCTCCAGCAGCGGTGCCAGCGCGTGGCCCAGCCACCCGGCCAGGCTGTATTTGATCGGCGCGCCGGTGGCACCGCCGGCGGCGCCGGGAAGGAGGCCAGAGACCACAGCGCCACCGTCAGCGCCAGGATCAGCGTGCCCACGCGCCGGCAGAAGATCAGCGCGCGCTGCCAGCAGGCCCAGCGCCACGTTGCGCGCGGTGGGCCAGTGGTAGGCCGGCAGCCCCATCATCAGGCTGCGCACCTGACGGCCTTCGGGCGTCAGCCGCTTGAGCAGCGGGCCACGGCCATCGCACCGGCAATGCCCGCCAGGTACAGGCCCGACAGCACCAGGCCCTGCCAGCTCGAACAGACCGCCCACGGTGCGCGCCGGGATGAAGGCGCCGATCAGCAGCGCATAGACCGGCAGCCGGGCCGAGCAGGTCATCAGCGGAGCGATCAGGATCGTCACCAGGCGGTCGCGCGGGTCGGCGATGGTGCGCGCGGCCATGATGCCCGGGATGGCGCAGGCAAAGCTCGACAGCAGCGGAATGAACGACCGCCCCGACAGCCCCACGCCGCCCATCAGCCGGTCGAGCGGGGCCGCGCGCGCAGGTAGCCCGATTCCTCGAGCACGAGGATGAAGAAGAACAGGATCAGGATCTGCGGCAGGAAGACCAGCACGCCGCCCAGGCCGGGCGAGCACGCCGTCGACCAGCAGGCTGCGCAGCCAGCCTCGGGCAGCACGGCGGCCAGCGCCCGGCCGGCGGCCCCGGTGCCCGCCTCGATCAGCGCCTTGGGCGCCTCGGCCCAGCTGAAGACCGCCTGGAAGACGAGGAACAGCACCACGGCCAGCAGCAGCGGCCCCAGCAGCGGGTGCAGCACCACGGCGTCGATGCGGTCGCTGGGCGTGTGCGGCACCTGTTTGTCGAGGCCCAGCTTGCGCAGCAGGCGGTCGACCCTCGTGATCGGCCTCGTGGGTGGCACCGGTCGCGTGGGCGGCGTGGCGGCGCCTGCGCCGCCGTCCAGGTGCGCCAGGCGGCGGTGTCGTCCAGCAGCCGGCGCAATTCGTCGGCGCCGTCGCCGCGCACCGCCACCGTGGCCACCACGGGCACGCCCGGTTCGCGCGACAGCGCCTGCGGGTCCACCACCAAGCGCCGCGGCGGCGCGCCAGGTCGGTCTGTTCAGCGCCACCACGCAGGGCAGGCCCAGGGCGGCGCACCGCCAGCACCAGGCGCAGCGTGCGGCGGCAGGTTGGTGGCGTCGACCACCCCACGCGCCAGGTCGGGCCGCTTCGCGGCGGGCGCGGCCGTAGAGCAGGTCGGCGGTGACGCGCTCGTCGGGCGAGCGCGGCTGCAAGGCTGTAGGCGCCGGGCAGGTCGAGCACGCGCAAGGTCTTGCCGGTGGCGGTGAGCAGCCGGCCTTCGCGTCTCGACCGTCACGCCGGCATAGTTGGCCACCTTCTGGCGGCTGCCGGTGAGCCGGTTGAACAGCGCCGTCTTGCCGCAGTTGGGGTTGCCCACCAGCGCCACCAGCGGCCCGCCGCGGTGCACGTGGATCACGGTCCTCGGTCATCGCGGCGCCTCGTCGGGGGTGACCTGGGATGCAGGCCGCCTCGGCACGCCGCAGCGCGAAAGTCGAGTTCCCCACCCGCACGGGCCAGCGGCTCGCCCCCGGGCCAGCCGCGGGCGCGACCATCACGCGCTCGCCGGGCATGTAGCCGATCTCGGCCAGCCGCAGCGCCCACCGGGTAGTGCGCCGGCGCCACCACGCGCACGATGGTGGCGGCCGCGGCCGATGGGCTGGTCGTCGAGCGCCGCCGCTGTGCTGGCGCCGCCTTCGCCTTCGCCGTCGGTGACGCCGTCGCGTTCCGTCACGCCCGGGCGTGCGCCGATAAGGCCACCGCCCGCCGCCACGGCTGGTGGCAGGCGTGCCCGCAGGCCACCACGGCGGCGGCAATGTCGAGGTCGGAACCGGGGGCAGAGGCAGACGAACATCATGCGGACAAGCGCGCTGATACTGGTGCAACCATTATATACGTAATAAGAATCGTTCTTAAGCGCATTTATTGAAATGGATCAACCCGACGTCACCGTCGCCCGCACGGCGACCCGGCCAGCCCGGCAGGCGACCTCGGCGCCTACTCGGCCACATTCGACGGTCGCAGCCTCGCCACGGGCGAGCATCGAGGCGGCGCCGGGCGTCACCCTCGCGTGAAAGGCATGAACCATGGACTGGCAAGACCGCACCTTGATCACGCAGGAAACCCTGTTCAAGCGGCCACGCATCGCCGGTACGCGCATCCCGGGGTCGACTTCGTGTTTCTGGACCTGATGGCGTCGGGCTGG
>JADJYX010000045.1 GCA_016719535.1 Rubrivivax sp.
CTTCGAGCGCTTCGCCAGGGTGGCCAAGGCCGTCGGCGCGATCTTCATGGTGGACATGGCGCACTATGCCGGGCTGATCGCCGCCGGCGCCTACCCCAACCCGGTGCCGCATGCCGATGTGGTGACCAGCACCACGCACAAGCCTGCGCGGCCCGCGCGCGGCATCGTCATCACCAACCACGAAGAGATCGCCAAGAAGGTCAACAGCGCGATCTTCCCCGGCATCCAGGGCGGCCCGCTGATGCACGTGATCGCCGGCAAGGCGGTGGCCTTCCAGGAGGCGCTGCAACCCGCGTTCAAGCACTACCAGCAGGGTGGTGGTCAATGCCCGCGTGCTGGCCGAAAACGCTGATCGCGCGCGGCCTGCGCATCGTCAGCGGCCGCACCCGAAAGCCACGTGATGCTGGTCGACCTGCGGCCCAAGGGGCTGACCGGCAAGGAGGCCGAGGCCATCCTCGGCCAGGCACATGACCTGCAACAAGAACGGCATCCCCAACGATCCGCAGAAGCCGATGGTCACCAGCGGCATCCGCCTGGGAAGCCCGGCGATGACGACACGCGGCTTTCGCGACGAGCAGGCGCGCCAGACCGGCCACCTGATCGCCGATGTGCTGGACAACCGCGCGACGAGGCCAACCTGGCCGCCGTGCGCGCTAAGGGTGGCGGGCGCTGACGCGCGAGTTCCCGGTAGCATACCGCTGACCCGCCTCGCGGGCTGCCAGCGGACGGCGCCATGCACTGCCCCTTCTGCGGCCACGCCGAGACGCAGGTGGTGGAGACGCGCCCGATCCGACGAGGGCGACGTCATCCGCCGCCGCCGGCGCTGCCTGAAATGCGACACAAGCGCTTCACCACCTATCGAGCGCATCGACATCGTGATGCCGGCGGTGGTGAAGAAGGACGCTCTCGCGCGCCGACTTCCGACCCCGACAAGCTGCGCGCGTCGATGATGCTGGCGCTGCGCAAGCGGCCGGTGAGCGTGGAGCAGGTCGACGCCGCCTTCGAACGCATCCGCGACAAGCTGCTGGCAACCGGTGCGCGCGAGGTGCCCAGCACGCGCCTGGGCGAGCTGGTGATGCGCGAGCTCAAGCGCATCGACAAGGTGGCCTACGTGCGCTTTGCGTCGGTCTACCGCAGCTTCGAGGACGTCGACGAATTCCGGCAGCTGATCCGGGACATTTGATCAGCCCCCTCCGACGGGGGAGGTGATGCGGGGGCCCCCTTCGGAGAGCCGGCCGGACCCTCGCGCTGGGGGCGCGGCGAAACGGACGTTTTCCTACAGTGACCGCACGGTTGCCCACACAGGAGAACGTCATGACCTTCACCCGCCGCCGGTGCCAGCGCGGAATCACCCTCGTCGAATCGGCCATGGTGCTGGGCATCGTCGCCGTGATGGTTGGCGTGGGCGCGCCCAGCTTCGACCAGGTGCGCGCCACCCGCCTGCTCGACGTTGCCGCGGCCCAGCTGCGCACCGACGTGCAGCTGGCCCGCAGCACGGCCGTCGCCATCGGGCAGACGGTGCGGCTGCAGGTGCAGTCGGAAGCCGCCGGCAGCTGCTACCTGCTGCACACCGGGCCCGCCGGCAGCTGCAGTTGCACCCCCGCGGGCACGGCCAGCTGCGCCGATCCAGCGCAATTGCTGCGCACCGCAGCCTACGGCCCGGCACAGGGCCTGGCCCTGAAGGCCAATGTCGGCAGCATGGCCTTCGAGCCCATCCAGGGCACGGTGACCCCCACGGGCACGCTGACGATGAGCACCCGCCGCGGCGACCAGCTCAAGGTGGTGGTCAATGTCATGGGACGGGCGCGCAGCTGCAAGGCCGCCGGCGACCTGCACGGCTATCCGGCCTGCTGACGAGGCTGGAACGGTTCCGATCGACGACCGGCAGCCAGCACCCGACGGACGGCATCAAGTGTGAACGCCAGGCCGGCGGGCCTTGCCGATAATCCGCCCATGCCGATTGCCGCCCGCCCCACCATGCGCCCATCCCGCGGATTTACGCTGATCGAGTTGATGATCGCCATGGTGGTGATCGCCATCCTGGCCGCGGTGGCCTTCCCGAGCTTCATGGACTCGATCCGCAAGGGCCGCCGGTCCGAGGCCTTCAGCGCCTTGTCCAGCATCCAGCAGGCGCAGGGCGCTGGCGGGCCAACAATGCGGCCTATGCCAGCAACCTCAGCGCCTCGGCGCCCACCGGGCTGAACATTCCCGCGACCACGGCGGGCGGGTATTACACGTTGTCGCTGGCCAACGTGACGGCGACCGGCTACCGGGCCGTGGCGACGCCGGTAGCCGGCAAGAGCCAGGTCAAGGATGGCACTTGCGCGAAGCTGGGCGTGCAGATGAATGGCGGGACGGTGACCTATGCGGCAAATACGTCCGCCGGGGCGCTGGCGTACGCCAATACCAGCGCTTGCTGGAGTCGCTGAGCATGCGCCCCACCGGCCCCCGCTGCCGCGGCTTCACCCTCATCGAGCTGATGGTGGTGGTGGGCCTGGTGGTCGTACTGATAGCTCTGGCCGCTCCTTCGGCACGCCGAATGATCGACGTGCAGCGGGTCAACAGCATCAATGCCCAGCTGGTAACCGACCTTCAGTTCGCGCGGGCCGAGGCGGCGACTCGCAATGCCAATGTCCGGCTGACATTTGGATCGGACGCAGCCCGCTCCTGTTACACGCTGTACACGTACACGAGCAATGCGGGTCGGTGCGACTGCCTCGCCGCCCCGGTCTGCACGGCGGTTGGGTCCGTCGAGATCCGCACGGTCAGCATTCCGAGGGATACCGGGGTGGCGGTCCTGCCGGCCGCGGCCTTGCCGATCGAGTTTGCCTTTGAACCCGTAACCGGAGCGTTGTTCAAGATTCCCACGGACTTCATTTCGCCTCCATTGCGGCAGTATGTGATCAATACGGGTATCGACTTGGAGCGCATGCTTCGCACGACGATCAATCTGGGTGGACGCGCTACGGTATGCGCTCCAGCCGGGTCCAAGATGGCAGCTGCGCCATGCCCATGAGGCCGCACACCCACGTGGCCAGGCGCCAAGAAGCGGGTCTTTCGCTCGTCGAACTGCTGGTTGGTGTCGCCGTCGGCCTCTTCGTCGTCGCCGGTGCGGCAATGCTGGTCGGTTCGCAACTCAGCGACAACCGCCGCTTGCTCCTTGAAACCCAGCTCCAGCAGGACCTGCGCAGCAGCGCCGACATCATCACGCGTGAGCTTCGGCGCACCGGCTACTGGAGCCAGTCCGAAAACGGCGTCTGGACCCCTACCGCCACGCCCCAGCCCAACCCTTTCGCCACGGTCACGCTGCCGGCGGCCACCGAGGTCAGTTACACCTATCGACGCGGCCCCGGGCAGGAGGGCCCATACGGCTTCAAGCTCGAAAACGGCAGCATCAAGACCCTGCTAGCGGCTGCCGGTTGGCAGGACCTGACAGACCCAAGGACGCTGCGCATCACCGGCCTGACCATTACGCCGAATAACGCCAACGAGATCGTGCTGCCCTGCCCCACGGACTGCCCCGGGCCGGGTGGGCCGCAGGACTGCTGGCCACGCCTGGTGGTGCGATCGTTCACGGTGACCATTACCGGTCAGGCCGTGCACGACGCGGCCGTCCAGCGGACGCTGCAGACGACGGTGAGGCTGCGCAACGATCGCGTCCGCTTCAACGACCCGCTCAACCCCACCCAGTACTGCCCCGCATGAGCGCTGCCGCCTTCCAGCCCAGTTCGAATTGCCGGCGTATCGATGCGGCGAGTGGGATTTCCCGTCGTCAAAGGGGCGCTGCCACCTTGATCGTGGTGATGGTCCTGTTCTTTGTGGTGTCGCTGGTGGCCGCCTATGCCAGCCGCAACCTGCTCTTCGAGCAGAAAACCGCGGCCAACCAGTACCGGTCGACAGCCGTGCTCGAAGCGGCCGATGCAGGCCTGCACTGGGCAACGTCGATGCTCAACAGTGGGCGCATCGGTGCCACCTGCCTGCCCAGCGCCAACCCGGCGGACACCTCGTTCCGTCAGCGTTACCTGGCCATCGACGATGCGGGTGCGATCAGCCCGCTCACCTTGCCCGCACCCGGCATGGCGGCGCTGAACCCCAGCTGCGTGTTTGATGGCGCCATCTGGCAGTGCAGTTGCCCTTCAAACGCCGCGCCTGCATTGGTCGCACCGGCTGGTGACGACATGTTCCCCGCCTTCCGGCTGCGCTTTGTGGCCATGCCCACGCGGCCCGGGCTGGTGCGCGTCGAGGTCAATGCCTGCAGCCGGGCCGATGATGCCTGCCTGAACTTCCGGCCACCGGCGCCGCCAACAAGGCCCGCGTCACCGTGTCGGCCATCGTGGCGCTGAAGGGTGGGGTGGCCACCGCGCCGGCGGCCGCGTTGACCGCACGGGGTACCGTGGACCTCAGCCTTTCCGCCCTGACGCTGGCCAACACCGACCCCCGGAGCGGCGTGACCGTGAACGCCGGGCAGGCATTCACGCAAGGCTTGGCGCAGTTGGTCACCGTCGCCGGTTCCCCGGCCGCAGGGTCGATCAGCGACAGCGACCCCGCACTGAGCGGGCTGACCCTGGCGCCGAGCAACACGATGTTCGCCAAGACCTTCGGCATGTGGCCCGCCGACTACCGGGCTCAGCCGGGTGCGGTCGTGCTTCCCTGTGGCGGCACCTGCACGGCGGCGCAGGTGCGCACCGCGGTTGCCCAGTATCCGGGTCTGGTGATCTGGGTCGACGGCGCGCTCGACATCGACACCGGTGGTGACATCGGCACCGTCGATCGGCCAGTGGTCATCGTCGCCACCGGCGGTGTGCAGTTCACGGCCGCTGCCACCGTCTACGGGCTGATCTATACGCAGGCGGCACCGTGGACCAGCCGGCGCCGGCAACGTCAACCCCACGGTACGGGGCGCCGTCGTCGCCGAAGGCAATGTCGATGGCAACAGCGCCGCCACGCTGGTCTACGACGCCACGGTGCTCAACCGGCTGCGCCTGAAGACCGGCTCTTTCGTCGTCGTACCCGGCAGCTGGAGGGACTTCTGATGCGCAGCCGCAACCGTGGCGTGTCGCTGGTCGAGGCCCTGGTCGCCCTGGCGGTCATGGCCTTCGGAATCCTGGGCATCGTCGGCCTGCAGATGAGCCTGCGCCAGAACGCCGACATCTCCAAGCAACGCGCCGAGGCGGTGCGCATCGCGCAAGAGACCGTCGAGCAGCGACGCGCCTTCAGCGCCATGTCGTCGGCCTCCGGCGTGACCGCCTTTGCCGATATCGTCTCCAGGGCTGCAGCCGCGGTACCCGGTGTCACGACGAATACGACCTTCACGCGCACCGAGACGGTGGTCGACTTCGCCAACCCGCTGCGCAAGAGCCTGGTCGTGGACGTGACCTGGCCGGATCGGACCGGCGCGACGCAATCGGTCCGCCTGAGCACGCTGATTGCCGGCGTTCCGCCCGCGGTGGGTGCCGGCCTGGGGTTTCCGGGCGCGGCCGATCCGCGCCACCGCGGGCGGCATGCCGCCATCCCGCCAACGGCCGTCAACCAGGGTAACGGCACCAGCCGCTTCGACCCGCCGACCGGTGGGGGGCAGCCGCCGGTACGCTGGGTGTTCGACAACATCACCGGCTACATCACCAAGGGCTGCAACCTGCCGCTGATTCCGCCAGCCGATTGCAGCGGCGCTTTCAACGCACGACTGCTGGCCGGGTATGTGGCCTTTGCGACCGCAGCCATCCAGCCGTCCTCGCCTGAGGCCGAAGCACCGCCGTCTGCCGCTCAGGCCGTGGGCGTGCAGGTGCTGCAGACCGCACCTTCCGCCGGCACGGTGACCTGCTACACCCAGCAGGAGCCGCTTTTCGTCGCCTATTTCTGCGCGGTGCCGGTGGATGCCGTCGCCGGCAACCGATGGTCGGGACGGGCCGAAGTGGTGACAACCGCTGCGCTTGCCGCGTCCGCGCCGCCAGCCAGTTCCCCGCTGGACGTCGCCGCGACGCGCCAGCGCGTCTGCCGCTATACGCCGGTCCGTGGCTGCCATCCGGCCGTCGGTGACACGATCTGGGGTTCAAACGGCGCGACTGCCAGTTGCAGCGCGGCTTCGGCACCGAGTCGCCTGATGACCAACGTGGAGCACCCGCTCAACTACCTCGACCTGACCGAATCGCTGATCAACCAGAACTTTCTGGTCATCCGCGCCGGCGACGGCGCCACGCCCTTCGACTGCCCGGCCGATGACGCCGCCACGCCGCTGATCAACGGCAACACCTGGCACCACCAGCCGGCCAGTTGAACTCGCTCGATCACCAGCGGCTCGGGGCCGCACTCGTGCTGGCCGAAGCGGCCATCGGCCTGTCGGATCCCAACCCGCGCGTCGGTTGCATCATCGGCACGGCCGACGGCCTGATCCTCGGTAAGGGCCACACACAGCAGGCTGGAGGCCCGCACGCCGAGGTGATGGCGCTGCGCGACGCCCGGTCTCAAGGCCACGACGTGCGCGGCGCCACCGCCTGGGTCACGCTGGAACCCTGCGCCCACCATGGGCGCACGCCACCGTGCTGCGACGCCCTGGTCGCGGCCGGACTGGCGCGCGTCGTGGTTGCCATCGAGGATCCCTTCCCGCAGGTGTCCGGGCAGGGCATTGCCCGGATGCGTGCCGCAGGTATCGACGTCCTGCTGGCCGACTCCGCCATCGCAGCGCGCGCGCGCGAGATCAACATTGGGTTCTTCTCCCGCTTCGAGAGAGGGCGCCCCTGGGTCCGACTCAAGGTGGCCGCGTCACTGGATGGCCGAACCGCGCTTCCGAGCGGTGCCAGCCAGTGGATCACCGGCCCCGAAGCCAGGACGGACGGTCACCATTGGCGCAACCGGGCATCCGCCATCCTCACCGGCATCGGCACCATCCTGTCCGATGATCCACGGCTGGACGTGCGATTGGCCCCGGCGTTTGTCCAGCCACGGCGAATGGTCCTCGACTCGCAGTTGCGAATGCCGCCAACGGCAAGAGTTCTTCAGCCACCTGGCGCTTGCGAGATCATCACGGCCGACCATGTGCCTTCAGTCACGTCGATGGAACTGGCTGCTCGCGGGGTTCCCGTTGTTCGCGTCGAAGCAGATCCGCATGGAAGACCCGACCTTCACCGGGTGCTGTCCCTGTTCGCCTCACGAGAGTTCAACGAAATTCATGTCGAGGCGGGCAGTGTGCTGAACGGTGCGCTTCTTGCAGCCGGCTTGGTTGACGAGGTAGTCGTATATCAAGCCCCCATCTTTATCGGCCCCGGCATTGGCATGGCAGAACTTCCGGCCCTGTCCGACCTCGGCGACGCCCTCCGGTTCGAACCCGTCGAGGTTGCCTGCCTCGGCAACGACCTGCGACTTCGACTCCGGCCGGTGCTCAGATGATGCGTCACCGCTGCCGACGGCGTCGGACGACTTGACAGTCGCCGACGCTCGCACGCGGCGATATGGGTCAAGTGGCTGCCAAGATTGACTTTTCCGGTTGATGGCAGGTTTCCTGCTATTTGTTACCCACCGCTCGTCATGAGCCAAGATCTGTTCGGGCAAACACCATGATCAATAGCCTACGTTCCATCGCAGCGGGTCTGGCCTTGACGGCCGTGGCCGCACCTGCCTGGTCCTACTGCACGACGTTTGGCGCCACCACCCTGAATACGTGTTTCGGGTTGACTGCTGATGCCCAAGGTCAAGTTGCCGGGCGGCTTCACGATCACCTTTGATCAAGCTGTGCAGGCGTTCGGGTTCTACGGCACGGACATCGGTGATTTTGGTGGATCGCTGACACTTGAACTGTATGTAACGGGAGAAGAAGCGGCACCGTCGCAGACGCTGACCGTATTCCAGGCAAACACCCCAACCGCCTCGGCGGATCCAGCCGGTGGGTCGCTGCTCTTCTTCGGATTTTTCGATTCGGCCAAGTCCTATAAGAAGGTCAGCTTCGTCCAGTCGAGCGCCTTCGATGGCTTTGGCTACGACGACATGGTGGTCGCTGCACTGACTGACGTACCGCCGCCCAATCCGACACCCGAACCTGCCGGCTTGGCCTTGCTGGGCGCCGCCTTTGCCGCCGCTGCGCTGGCTCGCCGCCGCACGCGCCGCACCGACTGATCAAAGACTGGTTTTGGCCGCGCCAGCGGCCCACAGCGACGGCGGGCTTCTGGCCCGCCGTTTTGTTTGACCGGCCCTTGAGCGGCCAGGCGGCACGATCCGGCCACCTACAATCCCGCCATGCCCATTTCCCCCATCCCCGAGCTGGTGGCCGAACTGGCGGCCGGCCGCATGGTGATCCTCGTCGACGAGGAAGACCGTGAAAACGAAGGCGACCTGGTGCTGGCCGCCGAGCATGTCACCCCGGAAGCCATCAATTTCATGGCCCGCTTCGCGCGCGGGCTGATCTGCCTGACGCTGACGCGCGAGCATTGCGAGCGGCTGCAACTGCCGCCGATGGCCGCGCGCAACGGCACGCAGCATGGCACCGCCTTCACGGTGTCGATCGAGGCCGCCACCGGCGTCACCACCGGCATCTCGGCGGCCGACCGCGCGCGCACCGTGCAGGCGGCGGTGGCGCGCGACGCCAGGGCGTCCGACCTGGTGCAGCCCGGCCATATCTTCCCGCTGCAGGCGCAGGACGGCGGCGTGCTGATGCGCGCCGGCCATACCGAGGCCGGCTGCGACCTGGCGCGCATGGCCGGCCGGTCACCGGCGGCCGTGATCTGCGAGATCATGAAGGACGACGGCACCATGGCGCGGCTGCCCGACCTGGAGGTCTTCGCGCGCGAACATGGCCTGAAGATCGGCACCATCGCCGACCTCATCGGCTACCGCAGCCGCAATGAATCGCTGGTGCAGCGTGTCGGCCAGCGCCGGCTGGTCACGCCGCAGGGCGCCTTCGACTGCCAGGTCTGGCGCGACCATGGCGGCGGGGTGCACCTGTCGCTGGCCCATGGCCGCTGGGTCGATGCCGACGAGGTGCTGGTGCGCGTGCACGAGCCCTTCACCGCGATGGACCTGCTGGACGCTGCGGCCGGCGGCCATTCGTGGCCGCTGGGCCGCGCGCTGCAGGCGCTGCAGTCGTCGCCGCAAGGCGTGGCCGTGCTGCTGAACTGCAGCCACGACGCCGAGGCGCTGCTGGCGCAGCTGACGCCCGACCCGGCCGGCGCCGGCCTCAGCCGCGGCCAGATCGACCTGCGCACCTACGGCGTGGGCGCGCAGATCCTGCGTGAACTGGGCGTGCGCCGCATGAAGCTGCTGGGCAGCCCGCGCCGCATGCCCAGCATGACGGGCTATGGCCTCGAGGTCACCGGCTTCGTCGCCGCCTGACCGCTCCCACCGCTTTCGAAAGATCCCCTCCATGCAAGGCGCCAACAAGGGCACCGCAGGCGAGCTGGCCGGCGCGGGCTTGCGCATCGGCATCGTCCAGGCCCGCTTCAACCACGACATCACCAACCAGCTGGCCGAGATGTGCCTGGCCGAACTGGCCCGGCTCGAGGTGCAGCCGCGCGACATCACGCACTGCACGGTGCCGGGCGCGCTGGAAGTGCCGCTGGCGCTCAAGGCCATGGCCGACAGCGGCGACTTCGACGCGCTGATCGCGCTGGGCTGCATCATCCGCGGCGAGACCTACCACTTCGAGCTGGTGGCCAATGAAAGCGGCGCCGGCGTCACGCGCGTGTCGCTGGACCACCAGATCCCGATCGCCAATGCCATCCTCACGGTCGAGAACGAGGCGCAGGCCTGGGCCCGCGTGCCCGACAAGGGCGCCGACGCCGCGCGCGTGGCGGTGGAGATGGCCAACCTGCTGGAGGAGATCGGGTGAGTGACCAGCCCGTGCTGAAGAAGCCGGCCGCCGCGCGCCGGCCGGCGGCCCGCTCGGGGCGCCGGCGCGCGCGCGAATTTGCGCTGCAGGGCCTGTACCAGTGGCTGGTGTCGGGCGCCGAGGCCGCCGTCATCGACGCCCACATCCGCGAGCTCGACGACTTCGCCAAATGCGACAGCGCGCATTTCGACGCCCTGCTGCACGGCTGCATCGCCGAGGCCGCGGCGCTGGATGCGGTGCTGGCACGCCATGTGGACCGCCGCACCAACCTGCTGTCGCCGGTGGAACATGCGGTGCTGCTGATCGGCGCCTACGAGCTGACGCACTGCGTCGACATCCCCTATCGCGTGGCCATCAACGAGGCGGTCGAGGTGGCCAAGAGCTTCGGCGGCACCGACGGCCACAAATATGTCAACGGCGTGCTCGACAAGGCCGCGGCCGACCTGCGACCGGCCGAAGTGGCCGCGGCGCGGGCGGCGCGCGCCAAGCCGGCGGCCTGACCGGGCTGACAGGCCGCTCAGCCCGGGGACGCCGTGCGCGGCGGCAGCCAGGCACGCAGCCGCTGCACCGCCTCGTGCAGGTGCGCCAGCGAGGTGGCATACGACAGCCGCAGCCAGCGCTGCGGCTGGTGGCTGCCGAAGTCCTCGCCCGGCACCAGCGCCACGCCGGCCTCTTCCAGCATCTGCGACGCAAAGGCCGAGCTGTCGGCGGTGAAGGCGCTGCAGTCCAGGTAGACATAGAAGGCGCCGTCGGGCTCGACCGGGATGGAAAAGCCCAGTTCGCGCAGCGCCGGCACGATGTAGTCGCGCCGCGCCTGGAATTCGTCGCGCCGCTGGCGGTACAGGGCCATGGCCTCGGGCTCGAAGCAGGCCAGCGCCGCATGCTGTGCCAGGGCGGACGGGCAGATGAAGAGGTTCTGCGCCAGTTTCTCGAAGGTGTCCACCAGCGCCGGCGGCACCACCAGCCAGCCCAGGCGCCAGCCGGTCATGTGGAAGAACTTCGAGAAGCTGCCGGCCACCAGCACGTCGCTGCCCAGCGCCACCGCACTCTGCGGCCGGTGGCCGTAGGCCAGGTCGAGGTAGATCTCGTCCACCAGCGTGAAGCCGCCGCGCGCACGCGCCACGTCCACCAGCCGCGCCAGTTCGTCGAAGGCGATCGAGGTGCCGGTGGGGTTGCTGGGCGTGGCCAGCAGCACGCCACGCACGGCAGCGGTCCAGTGCGCGGCCACCGTCGCCGCATCGAGCTGGAAGCGGCTGCCGGCACCCACCGGGATGGTCACCGGCACGCCGTCGAAGGCGCTGACGAAATGGCGGTTGCAGGGGTAGCAGGGGTCGGCCATCAGCACCTGTGCGCCGGGGTCGACGAGCGCGCAGCAGGCCAGCAGCAGCGCCGCCGAGGCGCCGGCCGTGACCACCACGCGCGCCGGATCGAGGTCGACGCCATGCGCGTCGCCGGCATGGCGGGCGATGGCCTCGCGCAGCGCGTGCAGCCCGAGCGCGGCGGTATAGCCGGTGGCGCCGGCATCGACCGCTGCCTTCAGCGCCGCCACCACCGGCGGTGCGGCGGTGAAATCGGGCTCGCCGATGCTGAGGTGGGTGATCGAGCGGCCGGCATGCTCGAGCGCGCGCGCCCGCTTCACGAGCTCCATCACGCGAAAGGGCTCGATGCGGGCGGTGCGCGCGGCCAGCTGCAGCGCGGGTGGGTGCAAAGGAACAGGCATGCGGCATTGTCGCGCCAGGCACCGGGCCCGGCCGCTGCGACGCCGGCTGTGCGAAACGCACAACCCGCGCCGGCAAAGGGTGACAAGCCGTTAACCAGCCGGCCGGGTGCACGCTTTTCGTGGCACCTGGCGGGCCCGCGCCCCGTAAGCTGCCCCATGTGACAGCCAAGCTCTTCCCGTTGCGCCGCACCGACGGCCCCCCCAGCACCCAGTTTGCGGCCACCATCGTCGGCATGCCCGGGACCGACGGCGCCGCCTTCGACGCGCCCAGCCCGGATACGCTGTCGCCGGACAGCCTGGTGACCGACGCCTCGGGGGCGCAGGCTGCCTTGCCCGATGTGGTCACCGACTTCGGCGGCCTGCCCGGCGAGGCGCCCGACCCGGCCCATGCGCCCACGCTGTCGCACATCGGCCGCTATGCGCTCAAGCGCCAGCTCGGCGCCGGCGGCCTGGGGGCGGTGTTCGAGGCCTGGGACCCGCTGCTGTCGCGCGCGGTGGCGGTGAAGACGCTGCAGTTCGGTGCCGACGCCGCCGCCGGCAGCCCGCTCGACGGGCTGTTCCTGAACGAGGCGCGCGCCGCAGCCGGGCTCAACCACCGCTGCATCGTCACCATCCACGACGCCGGGCTGTCGCCGCACGGCGTCTATATCGCGATGGAGCGGCTGTACGGCCGCGACCTGCACCAGGCCCTGGCCGACGGCTGGCGGCCCAGCGTCGAGCAGACGGTGCAGCTGGTGCGCCGCGTCACCGATGCCCTGGCCTATGCGCATGCGCGCGGCGTCATCCACTGCGACATCAAGCCGGCCAATATCTTCCTGCAGCGCAAGGACCGCCCCAAGGTGCTGGATTTCGGCATCGCGCGGCTGGTGCATGGCACCACCCTGCCCGCGCTGCAGGGCGCGGTGGCGGGGTCGCCGCGCTACCGCGCGCCCGAGCAGTTGACCGGCGGCGCCATCGATGCGCGCACCGACCTCTTCTCGCTCGGCGTGGTGATGTACGAGCTGCTGACCGGGCGCCGCGCCTTCGAGGGCCGTTCGCTGGCCGAGATCAACCGCGCCGTGCTCGACAGCGACCCGCCACCGGCGCACGAGGTCGACCGCGCCGTGCCGCGCGAGGTGTCGGCCATCGTCGCCCGGCTGATGGCGCGCGACCCGGCGCGGCGCTATACCTGCGCCAGCGAGCTGGGCGCCGATCTGCGGCGCTGGATGCAGGCGCAGCAGCTGCCCACCGAAACCGTGACCATGGCCGCCCTGCCGCCCGCGGCGACGGTGGCCGCGCCCGCCGTCCGCCGCCGGCGGCCCGCGCGCTGGCTGCTGGCCGCGGCGCTGCTGCTGGCCGCCGGCGCGCTGGCCGTCGGGCTGGGCGGCCACCCGCTCACGCCGGCCCCGGCGGCGCCCGCTGCCGCACCCGTGCGCTGAACCCGGTCGCCCAGGGGCGAACGCGCATAATCCGCGCGCCGATGCCCGCCACCGATGTCTCGCCCGCCCGCCCCGTCGCCCACCGCCATCGCGTGCGCGTGTACTGGGAAGACACCGACGCCGGCGGCGTCGTCTTCTACGCCAACTACCTGAAATTCTTCGAGCGCGCGCGCACCGAATGGCTGCGCACGGCCGGCATCGGCCAGCAGGCGCTGAAGGACGAGACCGGCGCCATGTTCGTCGTCACCGACACCCAGGTCAGCTACCGCGCACCGGCGCGGCTGGACGATCTGCTCGACATCACCGTGGCGGTGGCCGAGGCCGGCCGCGTGTCGTTCACCATCGCGCAGCAGGCCTGGCGCGACGGCGTGCTGCTGGCCGAGGGCCGCATCCGCATCGGCTGCGTCGACGCCGCCACGCTGCGCCCGCGCCGCATCCCCGACACCGTGCTGCACGCCCTGCCCCCCTTGCCATGACCCAGGATCTTTCCATCACCGCGCTGGTGCTCAACGCCAGCCTCGTCGTGCAGCTCGTGATGGCCGGGCTGCTGGTGGCGTCGCTGGCCAGCTGGACGGTGATCTTCGGCAAGCTCTTCGGCCTGCGCCGCGTGCGCAACCGCAACGAGGCCTTCGAGCGCGAATTCTGGTCGGGCAAGAGCCTGTCCGAGATGAACCAGGCGGTGACGGCGAAGACCGACACCGCGCCCATCGAGCGCATCTTCGCCAGCGGCATCCGCGAATTCCTCAAGCTGCGCGAGCGGCGCCTGGACGCCGGCGCGCAGCTCGACGGCGCGCGCCGCGCCATGCGCGCGAGCTTCCAGCGCGAGCTCGACACCATCGAGAGCAACCTCAGCTTTCTGGCGTCGGTCGGCTCGGTCAGCCCCTACGTGGGCCTGTTCGGCACCGTGTGGGGGATCATGCATGCCTTCGTCGGGCTGTCGAATATGCAGCAGGTGACGCTGGCCACGGTGGCGCCGGGCATCGCCGAGGCCCTGGTGGCCACCGCCATCGGCCTGTTCGCGGCCATTCCGGCGGTGGTGGCCTACAACCGCTTCGCGCGCGACATCGACCGCATCGCGATCCAGCTCGAGACCTTCATCGAGGAGTTCTCGAACATCCTGCAGCGCAACGCCGCCGTCGCCGCGCCGGCCGCGCCTGCGGCGGCCGCGGGGCGCTGACATGCCGGCGCTGGCCTCGCGGGGCGGCAGTCGCCGCCGGCGCTCGATGAACGAGATCAACATGGTGCCGTTCATCGACGTCATGCTGGTGCTGCTGATCATCTTCATGGTCACGGCGCCGCTCATCACCACCGGCGTCGTCGACGTGCCCACGGTGGGCAAGAGCAGCCAGCGCCCGCCGAAGGTGGTGGAGGTGCTGGTCGGTGCCGACGAAAAGCTGCGCCTGCGGCTGGACAACGGCGACCCGGAAGCCGTCACGCTCGCGCGGCTGGGCGCACGCGTGCGCCAGCTGCAGGCCGGCAACGCCGAGGTGCCGGTGATCATCAGCGCCGACCGCAACATCAAGTACGACGCGGTGATGAAGGTCATGGCCACGCTGCAGAAGGATCGCATCCAGCGCGTGGGCCTGACCGTCAAGCAGGGGGAATAGCCGGTGGCCCACGCCGCGCGCGCGCACGACCAGCTGCTGCCGCAGCCGCCCGGCGGCCTGGTGCCGGGCGCGATGCTGGCGCTGCTGGCGCATGCGGCGATGCTGGCGGCGCTGACGCTGGCCGTGCAGTGGCGCACCAGCGCGCCCGAGGCGGTGAGCGCCGAGCTGTGGTCGGCGGTGCCGCAGGTGGCCGCGCCGCCGGCACCCGCCCCACCACCACCCGCCCCGCCACCACCCACCCGCACCCGCCCCGGCGCCGCCGCCACCGAAGAAGGCCGAAGCCGAACCCGATGCGCAGATCGCCATCGAACAGGCGAAGAAGACCAGGGCCGAGCAGGACCGCCAGCAGCGGTTGCGCGAGGAGCGCGAGAAGACCGAGCGCGAACGCGTGCAGAAGGCGAAGGCCGAGCAGGAGCGGCAACAGCGCGAAGCCGAGGCGAGGAAGCGCGAGCAGCAGCAGCGCGAACAAGAGCGCGAGAAGGCCGACGAGCGCCGCCTGGCCGAGCTGCGCAAGCAGCAGCTCGAACGCATGATGGGCCAGGTGGGCGGCAGCAGCAGCACCAGCGGCGGCACGCCCGGCGGCACCGCGGCGGTCAACAGCGGGCCGTCGGCCAGCTACGCCGGCCGGCTGATCGCGGCCATCAAGCCCAACGTCGTCTTCACCGAGACGGTCAGCGGCAACGCCGCTGCCGAGGTCGAGGTGCGCGCCGGCCCCAGCGGCAGCATCCTGTCGCGCCGGCTGCTGCGCAGCAGCGGCAACAAGGACTGGGACGAGGCCGTGCTGCGCGCCATCGACCGCACCGCCACGCTGCCGCGCGACACCGACGGCCGCGTGCCGGCGGTGATCCTGATGGCCTTCAGGCCCAACGAGCTGAATTAGGCCCCCTACGACCCTGCGGGCCGGTCCCCCCAAGGGGGAGCGAACCCGACCGGGAAACCCGGATCGGGTTCCGACGCCCGGCGCAGGGCCTACCGGGTCAGATCCGCCCTTCCTCCACCGCGTGGCAGGCCACCTGCGCGCCGTCGCGCTGGACCAGCAGCGGGCGTTCGGCGCTGCAGCGCGCATTGGCATGCGGGCAGCGCGGGTGGAAGGCGCAGCCGCTGGGCGGGTCGAGCGGATTCGGCACCTCGCCCTGCACCGGCGTGCGCGCGCGGCCGCTCATGTGGATGTCGGGAATGGCATCCAGCAGCATGCGCGTGTACGGGTGGCGCGGCCGCGCGAACAGCTGCTGCTTGGGCGCCAGTTCGACCAGCCGGCCCAGGTACATCACGCCGACCTCGTCGGCCACGTGGCGCACCACCGCCAGGTTGTGGCTGATGAAGAGGTAGGTCAGGCCCTGCTGGCGCTGCAGGTCCTTCATGATGTTGAGCACCTGTGCCTGCACCGACACGTCGAGCGCGCTGGTGGGTTCGTCGCAGACCAGGAATTCGGGCTGCGTAGCCAGCGCGCGCGCGATCGAGATGCGCTGGCGCTGGCCGCCGGAAAACTGGTGCGGAAATTTCACCGCATCGGCACGCGCCAGGCCCACCTGCTGCAGCAGGTCGCCCACGCGCGCATCGATGGCCTGCTCGTCGGTCAGCAGCCCATGCTCGCGCAGCGGCTCGGCGACGATGTCGCGCACCCGCCAGCGCGGATTCAGGCTGGCATACGGATCCTGGAAGATCATCTGCATGCGCCGGCGCAGCTTCAGCGCGTCGGCGGTCTTCAGCACCGTGGCCGTATCCTGGCCGTCGAAGCGCACGCTGCCGGCAGAGACGCCATACAGGCCCACCAGCAGCCGCGCCACCGTGCTCTTGCCGCAGCCCGATTCGCCCACCAGGGCCAGCGTGCGCCCGCGCTCGATGGCGAAGCTGACACCGTCGACCGCGTGCACGAACTGCCGCGGCTTGCGCTCGATGATGCGATTCAACCAGGGCGCCGAAACGTCGAAGACCTTGCCCAGGTCCTTCACCTCCACCAGGGCACTCATCGCAGGGTCTCCACGGTCGCGTCATGCAGCCAGCAGGCGGCCTGCGTCTTGCGCGCCGGCATCAGGTCGGGCCGCTGCTGGCGGCAGCGTTCGAAGACCTGCGGGCAGCGCGGGTTGAAGGCGCAGCCCCGGGGAATGGCATTCAGCCGCGGCATCGCGCCATCGATCTGCAGCAGGCGTTCGCGGTCCTCGTCCATGGCGGGAATGGAGCCCATCAGCCCGCGCGAATAGGGGTGCGCCGGCTGGTGGATGACATCGTGCACCGGGCCCAGCTCGACGATGCGGCCGGCATACATCACCGCCACGCGGTCGCAGGTCTCGGCGATCACGCCCATGTCGTGCGTGACCAGCATCACCGCGGCGCCCTTGTCCTTCGCCAGCCGCTTGAGCAGCGCGATGATCTGCGCCTGGATGGACACATCGAGCGCGGTCGTCGGCTCGTCGGCGACGATCAGCCGCGGCTCGGCGGCCAGCGCGAGCGCGATCACCACACGCTGGCGCATGCCGCCGCTGAACTGGTGCGGATACTGGTCGATGCGCGCCTCGGGCGCCGGGATGCCGGTCTGGCGCAGCAGGTCGATGGCCCGTTCGCGCGCCTGCGACTCGTTCATCGGCAGGTGGGTGAGGATGGTCTCCACCAGCTGCCGGCCGACGGTATAGAGCGGGTTCAGCGAGGTCAGCGGGTCCTGGAAGACGGCGCCGATCTGCTTGCCGCGCACATGGCGCATGGCGTCGGCGTCGAGGTTGTCGATGCGCCGGCCGTCGAACAGGATCTGCCCCGCGGCCACGCGGCCCGGCGGCTCCAGCAGCCCGATGATGGCCGCACCGGTGAGCGACTTGCCGGCACCCGATTCACCCACCACGCCCAGGATCTCGCCGGGTGCGATGTCGAACGAGATGTCGTCCAGCGCCACCAGCGTGCCGTGGCGCGTGGGGAATTCCACGCGCAGGTTCTTCACTTCGAGCAGCGGTTTCATCGCAGTCGGGGGTTGAGCGCGTCGCGCAGCCAGTCGCCGAGCAGGTTCACCGACAGCGCGATGACCATCAGCATCAGCCCCGGCCAGACAGTGATCCACCATTCACCGCTGAAGAGGAAGTCGTTGCCGACGCGGATCAGCGTGCCCAGGCTGGGGCTGGTGGGCGGCACGCCCACGCCCAGGAAGGACAGCGTGGCCTCGATGATCACCGCCTGCGCGACGTCGATGGTGGCCAGCACCAGCACCGGCCCCAGCACGTTGGGCAGCACGTGGCGGCGCATGATGCGGCGACCGGGCACGCCGATCACGCGCGCGGCCTGCACATATTCCTTCTGCCGCTCGACCATCGTCGTGCCGCGCACGGTGCGCGCATATTTCACCCAGCCGGTGAGCGCGATCGCCAGCACCAGCACCGCGAAGGCCAGCGTCTCGTGCGCATTGGGAAACATCGCGCGGCCCACGCCGTCGATGAGCAGCGCCACCAGGATGGCCGGAAACGACAGCATGACGTCGCACACGCGCATGATGAAGGCGTCGAGCCGGCCGCCGACGAAGCCCGACAGCAGGCCCAGGCCCACGCCCACGACCACGCTCAGCAGCACCGCCGCCAGCGCCACGAACAGCGAGATGCGCGCGCCGTACATCAGCGTCGACAGGATGTCGCGGCCCTGGTCGTCGGTGCCCAGCAGGTAGCCGGGTGGCCCTCGGGCAGCCAGGCCGGCGGCAGGCGCGCGTCTGAGAGGTTCAGCGTGGCCAGATCGAAGGGGTTGTGCGGCGCCAGCCAGGGCGCGAAGACGGCACTGACGACGCAGATCAGCACCAGCACGGTGGACACGATGGCCACCGGCGAGCGCGTAAAGCTGTACCAGACATCGCCGGCGAAGAAGCGGGCCAGCGCGCCGGGATCGGCGGCGACGGCCTCGGGGGCAGCAGGGGAACTCATGGCAGGGTCGGGTTCGTGCGCGTCAATGACCACCGGCGCGCTCGATGCGCAGCCGCGGGTCGACGGCGAAATACAGCAGGTCGACCACCAGGTTGATGACCACGAAGATGAGCGAGATCAGGCACAGGTAGGCGGCCATCACCGGGATGTCGGCAAACTGCACCGCCTGGATGAACAGGAAGCCCATGCCCGGCCACTGGAAAACCGTCTCGGTGATGATGGCGAAGGCGATCAGGCCGCCGAGTTGCAGGCCGGTGATCGTCATCACCGGCACCAGCGTATTCTTCAGCGCATGGCCGAAATAGACGGCCTGGTTGGACAGCCCGCGCGCCCTGGCGAATTTGATGAAGTCGGTGCGCAGCACCTCCAGCATCTCGGCGCGCACCAGCCGCATGATCAGCGCCAGCTGGTAGACCGACAGCGTGATCGCCGGCAGCACCAGGTGCTGCCAGCCATCGGCGGTGAGCAGGCCCGTGGTCCAGCGGCCCGAGCCGCCGAACAGGGCCACCGTGTCGCCGCGGCCGAAGCTGGGCAGCCACTTCAGCATCACCGCGAAGATCAGGATGAGGAAGATGCCGATGAGGAAGGTCGGCAGCGACACCCCCAGCAGCGACAGCCCCATCAGCGCCTGCGCCATCGGCTTGCCGCGGCGCAGCGCCGCATATACGCCCAGCGGGATGCCCACCAGCAGCGCGATCACCGCCGCGGCGATCGACAGCTCCAGCGTCGCCGGCAGCCGCTCGAGGATCAGCGTCGACACCTTCTGGCCCTGGCGCAGGCTCATGCCGAATTCGCCCTGCAGCGCATTGCCGACGAAGGCACCGAACTGCACGATGAAGGGCTGGTCGAGGCCCAGGTCCTTGCGCAGCGCGTCGCGCTGTTCGACGGTCGCGTCCTGGCCGAGCAGGTTGGTCACCGGGTCGCCGACATACTGGAAGAGCATGAAGGCGATGAAGGCCACCGTCAGCATGACGGCGACTGCCTGCGCCAGGCGGGTGAGGATGAAGGCGAGCATCGGGGCGGGGTCGAAAAGCGCGCGATTGTCGCTGCTTTGCGCCGGCCCCGGCGCCGCACCCCCTCGCCGGGGACTCGGGGCTAACCCGGCATGGCCCGGGTTCGACTGGGCCTAGCATTGCGGGTTTCGTCCTTCCCCCGGAGTGATCCCGATGAACTTCAAGGCCTTGCTGGCCGCCGCGGCCCTGTCGGCCGTGATCGCGGCCCCCGTCCAGGCGCAGACCCTGCGCTGGGCAGCGCAGAACGACATCCTGACGCTGGATCCGCATTCGCAGAACCACGCCACCACCAACGCCATCATGGCGCACGCCTACGAGGGCCTGACGCGCTATACGGCGCAATACCAGGTCGAGCCGGCGCTGGCCACGAAGTGGACCTACATCAGCCCGACGCAGGTCCGCTTCGAGCTGCGCCGCGGCGTCAAATTCCACGACGGCACGCCGTTCACCGCCGACGACGTGGTCTTCTCCTTCGGCCGCATCAAGCAGCCGCAGGGCACGATGGGCATCTACGTCACCGGCATCGCCGAGATCAGGAAGATCGACGACCACACGGTGGACTTCATCATGTCGGCGCCGAACCCGCTGTTGCTGCGCAACATCATCGACTTCCGCATCATGAGCAAGACGTGGGCGGAGAAGAACCGCACCGCCAACGTGCAGGACTACAAGGCCAAGGAAGAGAACTTCGCGTCGCGCAACGCGATGGGCACCGGTTCCTACAGGATCACCGGCTGGACGCCCGAGCAGCGCATCACGATGACGGTCAATACCGACTGGTGGGACAAGAACGCCAGCAACGTCAAGGACGTGGTCTACACGCCGATCAAGAGCGACCCGACACGCGTGGCCGCCTTGCTGTCGGGCGACGTGGACATGCTGACCGACCTGCCGACGCAGGACGTGGCACGGCTTCGCAACGACGCCAAGCTCAAGATCGTCGACGGTCCCGAGGTGCGCACGATCTTCCTCGCGCCCGACATGGGCAGCCCGGAGCTCAAATACAGCAACGTCAAGGGCAAGAACCCGTTCGCCGACAAGCGTGTGCGCCAGGCGCTGTCGATGGCCATCGACCGCGCGGCGATCCAGCGCAATACGATGCGCGGCCTGTCGATCCCGGCCAGCCTGCTGGTGGCCCCGGGCGTCAACGGCCATGACCCGGCGCTGGACGCGCCGGCACGGGCCGATGCCGACGGCGCCAGGAAGCTGCTGGCCGAAGCCGGCTACCCCGACGGTTTCGAGGTGCGCCTGAACTGCCCCAACAACCGCTACGTCAACGACGAGGAGATCTGCCAGAACATCGTCGCCATGTGGGCGCGCATCGGCGTCAAGACCACGCTGGCGGCCGAGAACATGGCCACCTTCATCCAGAAGGTGCAGAACTTCGACTCGTCGATCTACCTGCTGGGCTGGGGCGTGGCCACCTACGACGCGCAATACGCGCTGCAGAGCCTGGTGCGCACCCGCGCCACCGGCGCCGACGGCAACTTCAACTTCAGCAAGGCCAGCGACGCCACCGTGGACCGCCTGGTCGACGCGATGAAGACCGAGACCGACGTGGCCAAGCGCAATGCCATGATCCGCGAAGCGCTGATCCGCACCCGCGACGAGGTGCTGGTGATCCCGCTGCACCACCAGGTGCGCCCCTGGGCCATGAAGGCCGGCGTGGCCACCGTCCATCGCTCGGACGACCGCCCGGAGGTGCGCTTCACGACGATCAGGTGATCGGCTGAAGCACCCCTGCGACGAGGGCCGCCTGCGGGCGGCCTTCGTCGTTCGGACGGGCAACCGGTCCGCGACTCTTATACTACTTTTTTGATTCAGGAAGTATACGAGCGTGAGCCGCCTCTACACCCCGCTGAGCGCCGCGGCGCAGACCGCCTTCGCGGACATCGTGCCCGCCGCGCGTCAGTTCGAACTCGAGCGCTCGATCGCCGATCTGCCGGGCGGCTTCACCCGCAAGACGATTCGGGGGCGCAGCTATTGGTATTACCAGATCAAGACGCCGGACAACCGTCCGCGACAGATCTACGTCGGGCCCGATTCCCCGGCCACCCAGGCTCTGGTGCAGGCCAGGCAGCAATCGGCCGCGCGCGTCGCCGGTCACGAGCACCTGCAGCGCTTGTGTCGGTCGGCCATCGAGCTCGGCTGCGCGGCCGTGGCGCCGACACACGCCCGGATCCTGGCCCGGCTGGCAGACCATGGCTTCTTCCGCGCCGGCGGCGTGCTCGTCGGTACGCACGCCTTCATCGCCTACCAGAACCACCTCGGGATTCACTGGTCGGCAGCCACACGCACGCTCGACATCGACTTCGCCCATCCCGGCCGCAACATCTCGATCGCGATGCCCAGCGGCCTGACGATCGACACGCGGGGTGCCATCGAATCCCTGCAGATGGGCTTCGTGCCCAACCTGGCGCAGACGACCTACACCAAGACCGACGAACCGGATCTGCAGCTCGATTTCGTGACGACCCGCGTGGCGGCCAACGACCGGCCCATCCACCTGCCCGACCTGCAGGTGACGCTGCAGCCGCTGAAGTTCATGGAGTATTCGCTGGAGGACACGCTGCAGGGCGTGCTGCTGTCGCGCCGCGGCCCACTGGTGGTCAATCTTCCGCAGCCCCAGCGCTACGCGCTGCACAAGCTGATCGTCCACGGCGAGCGCTCCGGTGACCTGCGCACCAAGGCCGTGAAGGACCTGGATCAGTCCGCATGCCTGCTGGCCTGGTTTCTCGACCACGAGCCGGAATCCCTGCACGATGCCTGGAGCGACCTGCGCAGCCGCGGCAAGGGCTGGCTGTCGCGCCTGACCGTCGGCGCCGCAGCGCTCGATCGCCGCCACCCAGGGCTTTGGGGCCGCGTTCAGGCGCTCTGATCGCGGCTGTCGCGCAGCACACGCCCGCCCTGCATCAGCAGCCGGATGCTCGTGGCCGGATCGGCCCACGGCTCGACCGACGCCGTCGGGTCACCGTCGAGCAGCAGCAGGTCGGCCAGCGCACCCGCCGCCAGCGTGCCGATCTCGCCTTCGGCGCGCAGCAATTGCGCAGCGACATGGGTCGCGCCCTGCAGGATCTCGGTGGGTGTCTGCACCGCAGCGCGCAGCGCAAATTCGCCCATCTGGCGCTCGTGCATGTGGCCCAGCAGGTCGGTGCCGAAGGCGATCGGGATGCCCGCGGCGCGGGCGATGGCGATCGCCTGCTGGCCGCGGTGGCGCACGCGCTCGAGCTTGTGCAGCATCGACGCCGACCAGCCGAGCCTGGCGCCCTCGTCGCCCAGCGCTGCATAGGTCACCAGCGTGGGCACCAGGAAGGCGCCCTCCTCCTTCATCGCCTGCGCCGCCTCCTCGTCGAGCAGGTTGCCGTGCTCGATGCTGCGCACGCCCGAGCGCACCGCGCGCATGATCGAGCGCGGCGAATACGCGTGCGCCATCACATAGGTATTGGCGGCCTCGGCCTCCTCGCAGATGGCGGCCAGTTCGGCCAGCGAATACTGCGTGCCGTCGATCGGGTCGGTGGGGCTGGCGACGCCGCCGCCGGCCATGATCTTGATCTGGTTGGCCCCGTTGCGCACCTGCTCGCGCACCGCGCGCCGCACCTCGGCGTCACCGTCGGCGACGGCGCCGAACAGGCCGAGGCCGGCGCAGCTGCACACCATCTCCTGCACGCCCTGCGGGCGGATGTCGGCATGGCCGCCGGTCTGCGTCAGCGGCCGCGCGGCGATGTGCAGGCGCGGGCCGGCGAAGAGGCCGCGCCTGACCGCCTCCTGCAGTCCGAAATCGGCGCCCGCGGCGTCGCGCACGGTGGTGAAGCCGCGCTGCAGCATGCCCTCCAGGATGGGCCTGCTCTGCGCCGTGATCAGCGACGCCGGCGTGGCCGCCATGCGCCAGGCGTCGTGCGACACCGCGGTGACGTGCACGTGGGCATCGATCAACCCCGGCAGCGCCACGCGGCCGCCGGCGTCGATCACCGTCGCACCCTCGGCCTGGCGCGGCTCGGCCACGTTCTCGACGATGCGATCGCCCTCGATGACCAGCGTCGACAGCGGGCCCAGCGTGCCGCGGGCGCTGTCGAAAGGGCGGCAGTGCGTGATCAAGGTGCGGTGGCTCATCGGGCTGGCCGGGTCGGCTGCAAAAGGGGGCGGGACACCCAATATACCGGCCGTGCCGGCGCGGCGGCGGCGAAGTCAAACGGCCACGGCAGGCACCGTGTAGCGTGCGATGAAGCCGCGGTCGATGCGGTCCTTCCACCACCACACCCAGCGCCCCTGCGCCGACCAGTTGCCGTAGGACGCGATCGCCCGCCCATTGCCGCAGGACAGCAGGTTGAGCGTGCGCAGTTGCGGCTGGTGCGGCAGCAGCTCGCCGCCGGTGGCCAGGGCGCGCAGGTTGGCAGCCAAGGGCGGGCCGGCGCGCACTGCATGGACGCCGCTCTTCGGATGCGGCGCATCGGCGCGCGTGGCCACGTCGCCGGCGGCCAGCACCTCGGGGTGGCTGAGGCTTTGCAGCGTGGCGCCGGTCAGCACGAAGCCACGCTCGTCGAGCTGCAACCCGCTGCCCTGCAGGTAGGGCGGCGCATCACCGCCGGTGGCGATCACCGGTGCGTCGCAGGCCAGCCGCGCGCCGCTGCCCAGGTGCAACGCACCCGTCTCGATGCGCACGCAACGGTCCTGGAAGACGGTGATGCGGCGCGCCGCCAGCGCGCGCAGGCCGCGCTCGATCACCCGCTGCGGATAGCCGAACAGCGGCGGCGGGCCGCCGGTGACCAGCGCCACGCGCGCGCGTTCGTCGCCCTGCCCGGCCAGGCGCCGCTGCAGCGCCATCGCCAGCTCGACGCCGGCGGCGCCGCCGCCGATCACCACCACGTCGAGCACGCGGTCCTGCGCCAGCGCCGCCAGCGGATCGAGCTGGCGCACGAAATGCTCGATCGGTCGCACGAACAGGCCCTGCTCGCGCGCGCCGGGGATGCGGTCGCGGTCCATCACCGAGCCGGTATCCAGCGACAAGATGTCCCAGCCGATGACCTCGCCGTTGGCCAGCTGCAGCGTGCGCGCGCTGGCGTCCAGCGCCACCGCCTGCGTCTCGAGCAGCGGCACGCGCGCCGCCGCGGCCAGCGGCAGCAGCGGGATCACGCATTGCTCGGCCGTATAGCGGCCAGCCACCAGGCCGGGCACCATGCCCGAATACATCTGGCGCGTGAACGGCGTGACCAGCGTCAGCTCGGCGCCGGGGATGGGCTCGCGCGCCAGGTCCCGCAGCACGTGCACATGGGCATGGCCCCCGCCCAGCAGCACGATGCGTTTCATGGTTCGAGCATCAATCCGGTGACGTGGGCGATCGACGTGGCGCCCGTGTTGTCGGCATCGGCGGCGATGATCACCGCGGCCAGCGGCGGCGGCTCGGGCGCCTCGTCGCCGAAGGCGCGGCGCCAGTCGGCCGCCACGTCGCGCGATTCTTCCAGCCAGCGGCCCGACCCGTCGGCCTGCGTGCGCAACACGATGTAGCGCACGCGACGGCTGTAGGGGTTGTCGACCACCGCATCGCGCGGCTCGACCGTGCCCCACACCCAGCACAGCGTGGCCGCGGGCAGCATCTCGCCGGTCTTGCCGCGCGCCAGCCGCAGCAGCTGACGTTCGACGAATGGCACCCGCTCCAGCGGCAACTGGAAGGCCAGGCACACGCGCGCGGCCGTGTCGTCACCCGGCTTCACCCGCAGGTCGGCCGCGGGGTTGGGCTGATCCAGCCGCCAGTCCCAGGACAGGCGCCGCGGCGCCGGCTGGCCCGCCGCGTCGAGCACGAAATTGCCATAGGACGCCCGCGCCTCCAGCCGCAGCGCGGCCCGGCCGTCCACGCGCGCGGCCGCATACGCCGTCAGCGGCGGCTTCTGCTGCGGCAGCCCGACCACGCGCCAGCGCGCCGACAGCGCGCCATCGGCATCCACCGGCGGCTCGAAGCGCCAGGGGCCGGCGGGCTGCGCCTGCGCGGCCACCGCGGCCACGGCAGTCAATGCCGTCGTCAGCCACCGCATGGCTCAGCCTCGACGCCAGTCGTGATAACGCTGCACCCAGCGCAGCAGGCCGTGCGGCTGGTGCGCACGCTTCCATTCGCCGGCGGCATATTTGTTGGCCTCGGCCAGCGTCGGGTAGACGTGGATGGTGCCCAGGATCCTGTTCAGCCCGAGGCCTTGCTTCATCGCCAGCACCCACTCCGCGATCAGTTCGCCGGCATGGTGGCCGACGATGGTCACGCCCAGGATGCGGTCCTTGCCCGGCACCGTCAGCACCTTGACCCAGCCTTCGGCGGCGCCGTCGGCGATGGCGCGGTCGAGGTCGTCGATGCCGTAGCGCGTGACCTCGTACGCGATGCCACGCTCCTTCGCTTCCTGCTCGCTCAGGCCCACGCGCGCCACCTCGGGGTCGACGAAGGTGCACCAGGGGATCACGCGGTAGTCGGCCTTGAATTTCTTCAGCACGCCGAACAGGCCGTTGACCGCCGCATACCAGGCCTGGTGCGCCGCCACATGCGTCAGCTGGAAGGGGCCGGCCACGTCACCGGCGGCCAGGATGTTGGGGTAGATCGTCTCCAGGTAGTCGTTGACGGGCAGCGTGCGCTGCACCGGAATGCCCAGCTCCTCCAGCCCGAAGCCGGTGAGGCGGGCACCACGCCCCACCGCGCACAGCACGCGGTCGAAGGCGATGCGCCGCTCCTGGCCCTCGTGCACGGCGACCAGCACATGGCCGTCGCCCTCGCGCTCGACGCGCAGCGCCTGGTGCCCGGTCAGCACCTGCACGCCATCGGCCTCGAGGCGCCGGCGCACGAAGGCCGAGACCTCCTCGTCCTCGCGCACCATCAGGCGCGGCGCCATCTCGAGTTGCGTCACCCGCGAACCCAGCCGCGCGAAGGCCTGCGCCAGCTCGCAGCCGATGGGCCCGCCGCCCAGCACCAGCAGCCGCTGTGGCAGCTCGCGCAGGCCCCAGAGGTTGGCGCTGGTCAGCACGCCCGCCTCCGCCAGGCCCGGCAGCGGCGGCACGATGGGCTGCGCGCCGGTGGCGATGACGATGGCGCGCGTGCTCAGCACCTGCACCCGCCCGTCGTCGTGCGTGATCTGCACGTGCCAGGGGTCGAGAATCTTCGCGCGGCCGATCTGCACGTCCACGCCCAGCCCGGTATAACGTTCGACGGAATCGTGCGGCGCGATTGCCTTCACCACCACGGCGATGCGGTCCATCACACGGGCGAAGTCGACGCGCGGCTCGACCGCATCCAGGCCCAGGTCGGCGGCGTGTCGCATCTGCCGCGCCAGCGTGGCGCTCTTGATCAGTGCCTTGCTGGGCACGCAGCCCTCGTTGAGGCAGTCGCCGCCCATCTGGTGCGCCTCGACCAGCGTCACCCGGGCCTTGACGGCAGCGGCGATGTAGCTCGTCACCAGGCCGGCGGCACCGGCGCCGATGACGACCAGGTTGCGGTCGAAGCGCCGGGGCTTGCGGTCGGCCCAGCGCGCATAGATGCGCCGCGCCTTGACGGTGTCGACGATCTTCTTGGCCAGCAGCGGGAACAGGCCGAGCAGCACGAAGGAGCCGATCAGCCCCGGCGACAGGATGCCCTGCAGCGAGCTGATCTGCGCCAGCTGCGTGCCCGCATTCACATAGACCAGCGTGCCCGCCAGCATGCCGAGCTGGCTGACCCAGTAGAAGGTCCAGGCGCGCATCGTCGTCAGCCCCATCAGCAGGTTGATGACGAAGAACGGGAACAGCGGCACCAGCCGCAGCGTGAAGAGGTAGAAGCCGCCTTCGCGCGCCACACCGCGGTCGATGTCGGCCAGCGCCGAGCCGAAGCGCGCCTGCACGCTGCTGCGCAGCAGGTAGCGCGACACCAGCATGGCCAGCGTGGCGCCGATGCTGCTGGCAAACGACACCACCAGCAGGCCCGTCCACAGCCCGAAGAGCGCGCCGCCCAGCAGCGTGAGGATGGCCGCACCGGGCAGCGACAGCGCGGTCACCGCGACATAGACCGCAAAATAGACGCCGATCACCAGCGCCGGCCGGCTGGCGTAGCGCGTGGCCAGCTCGCCCTGCACGGCCTTGACGTGATCGAGGCTGAGGAAGCGACCGAGGTCGAGCGCGAAGAAGGCAACCACCGCGGCGGCGATCAGCAGCAGCAATGCAAGCTGGCGGCGGTTCATGTCAGGCGGGTTCGGGTCATGGCGGATGAGTCGCTCGGGCAGGGCCCGACGTTACAGCGGGCCACGCCCACCCCCCAGCAGCGACCAGCCGGCATACAGCCGCGTGGCGATCGTCAGCACGCACAGCGCCGCAAAGCCGCAGGCCAGGGCCGCAAAGTGTGCCGGCCACAGGCACATCAGCGCAAAGCAGATCAGCGTCTCGCTGCCCTCGGTCAGCCCGCCCAGGTAGTACAGGCCCTTGCTGGGGTAGGCGCTGCTGTGCAGGCCGCGGCGCTCGGCCAGCACCGCGAAGGCCAGGAAGCTCGACCCGGTGCCGATGAAGGCCGCCAGCAGCACCGCCGCGGCCAGCGCATTGGCCGCCGGATCGGCCAGCGCGAAGGCCAGCGGCACGCTGGCGTAGAAGAGGAAGTCGAGCGTGATGTCGAGGAAGGCGCCGCGGTCGGTGGGCTTCGTCAGCCGGGCGACCGCGCCGTCCAGGCCATCGCACAGGCGGCCGAGCGCCAGCAGCGCCAGCCCCGGCAGCGGCTGCTGCCACGCGATCGCCGCCGCACCGGCCAGGCCGATGGCAAAGCCGGCCAGCGTGACGGCATCGGCGCCGACGCCGCGCGCCACCAGGGCACGCGCGATGGCACCGAGCACGGGCTGGAACCAGCCGAGCAGGCGGCGGTCGAGCATCAGTCCACCTGGCCAGCGCCCAGCCGCAGGTCCTGGCCCGCCGTGCAGATGGCGGTGGCCAGCGCCAGCCGCACGCCGGCGGTCTGCAGGCCCAGCGGCATGCCTGGGCCCAGGCCACGCGCCGCCGCCTGCGCGGGCAGCAGGGGCACGTGCACGAAGCCGCCGCGCACGCCCGGGCGGCGGCGCAGCGCATGCATGAGGCCGAAGAAGACGTGGTTGCAGACGAAGGTGCCGGCCGTCTGCGACACCTCGGCGCCGATGCCGGCCTCGCGCAGCGCCGCCAGCATGGCCTTGATCGGCAACGTGCCGAAATAGGCCGCGGGCGCGCCGGGCTGCGCCGGTTCGTCGATGGGCTGCGCGCCGGCGTTGTCGGGGATGCGGGCGTCGATCACGTTGAGGGCCACGCGCTCCAGGCTGATGACGCTGCGCGCGGCCTGGCCCAGCGCCAGCACCAGTTGCGGCCGGTGGCGGCGCAGCGCGGCCCGCAGCACCGGCAGGGCGCCGTCGAAGCTGCAGGGCAGCCGCACGGCGTGCACGCTGGCGCCGTGCAGGGCCTGCCCGTGCAGCGCCTGCGCGATCTGCCAGGACGGGTTGACGGTGTCGCCGTCGAAGGGTTCGAAACCGGTGACGAGGCAGCGCAGGTCGGATGTCATGTCGGCACGGCGGGGGTTGCTGCAGATGGGTCAGGCGCCAGGCTGAGCTCGGCTGCAAAGCCCTGCGCCACCTCGGGCAGCGTCAGCTCGCCACCATGGGCGCGCGCCACCAGATCGGCCAGCATCAGGCCCAGGCCCATGCGGCCCTCGTAGGCCTGGTCGGCCAGCGCACGCGCCAGCTCGGCGCGGCGCTCGGGCGGCGCGCCGCGGCCGTCGTCGTGCAGGCGCAGGCGCTGCAGGCCGTCGCGCGCCTGCCAGGTGACCTGCAGCGTGCCTGCGCCATGGCGCACGGCGTTGTCCAGCAGGTTGATGAGCGCGGCGCTCAGCAGGTCTTCGTCGGCGTCGACGACGTCGTCGGCGCCCACCTGCAGCTGCAGCGGCTCGTGCGGCAGCCGCGCCAGCAGCGACGCCAGGTGAATCGGCCGCCGCTGCAACTCCGCGCCGCTGCGAAACAGCGCCAGCAGCGCCGCGACCACGCGCGTCAGCCGCGTCACGGCCTCGCGCGCACGGGCCAGCCGCGGCTGCAGCGCCGGCGGCGCCTCGCGCTCGGCCACCGCCAGCTGCAGGTCGATGCCGGCCAGCGGCGTGCGCAGCGCGTGCGCGGAATGGGCCGAGAAGGCGCGTTCGTTGGCCACGCGCCGCGCCAGGCGCTCGCCCAGCGCCTCGATGGCGTCGTGCACGGGCTGCAGCTCACGCCGCGTCGGCGCAGCCAGCGCCGTGGCCGGCGGCAGGGGCTCGTAGCGCGCCAGCGCCAGCGCCAGATCGTCCAGCGGCTGCAGCTCGCGCCGCACGCGGCGCTGCAGCCACCAGGCGCTGAGCAGCGCGATCGCCAGCGCCGACCAGACGGCCGCCCAGGCGATCTCGGCGGCCGCCTCGCGCCGTTCGTCGCGCGTCTGCGCGACGTAGAGCGTGCGCCTGCCGTCCGCCAGCGGCAGTGCATAGACGCGCCAGCCGGCGGCGGCATCGGCAAAGCCCGTCACCGGCAGCGGCAGCCAGGGCTGCGCGGGCGCGCGTGCCGAGCGCAGCAGCAAGCCGCCGGGGCCGACCAGCTGCCAGGCAAAATGTTCGTGCTGGCCGGCGCCTTCGCCGATCGCGGCCGCCGCCTCGGTCAGGTCGGCACCGTCGGCCAGGCTCAGCAGCCGCCCCAGCACCGGCGCCGCGGCCTGCAGCGTCTCGTCGAGCAGTTCGTCGACCTCGGACGTCACCGCCAGCCAGACGGCGGCCGAGACGCCCAGCCCCCAGGCCAGCGCCACGGCCACCAGCAGCCCCGTCAGCCGCGAGCGGATGGTCGGCAGCGCCTTCATCGATCGGACAGCGTGATGCGGTAGCCGAGACCGCGCACGGTCTCGATCAGGTCGCGGCCCAGCTTGCGCCGCACGCTGGAGACATGCACCTCGAGCGCGTTGCTCTGCACCTCGGCGTCGGCGCCCAGCAGCAGGCGCTCGAGGTCGGCCTTGGCCACGACGCGGCCGGCGCGGCGCAGCAGCGCCTCGAGCAACGCCCATTCGCGCGCCGTCAGCGCCACACGCTGCCCGGCCACCTGCACGCTGTGCGCGGCCAGGTCGATGTCGGCGTCGCCGACGCGGCAGCTGCCGGCGCCGCCGGCCGCGCCGCGACGCTGCAGCACGCGCAGCCGTGCCGCCAGCTCGGCGGGGTCGAAGGGCTTGACGAGGTAGTCGTCGGCGCCGCCATCGAGGCCGCGCACGCGCTCTTCCAGCCGGTCGCGCGCGGTCAGCATGAAGGCCGGCGTGCCGTCGCCGCGCTGGCGCTGGCGCGACAGCCAGTCCAGCCCGGAGCCGTCGGGCAGCTGCCAGTCGACCAGCCAGGCGTCGTAGGGTTCGCCGGCCACCGCCTGCAGCGCGCGCAGCGAACCGAACCAGTCCACCACATGGCCTTCGCCGCGCAGGTAGTCGCGCAGGCCTTCGCCCAGGATGGCATCGTCCTCCAGCAACAGCAGCCGCATGCGGCGATTGTGGCGCTGCCGGCTTCAGGCCCTCTTCAGGCCCTGGGGCTCCAATCGCGTCCGATGCTGATCCCGACCCCGCGCCGCCAGCCGGCCCCGGCCCCTGCCCGGGCGCTGCCCTCCCGGCCGTCCCGTGTGCGGGCCGCCCTGCCCACCCTGCGCCTGAGCGTCGAGGGCCTGCTGCTGCTGGCCTGCGCCTGGTTGGTGATCGCAGCCAACGGCCCGTTCGTGCGGGCGGCGCTGCAGGGCCGCGAGCTCGCCGACGCCTCGGCCTGGGGCTTCGGCCTGGCGCTGGTGCTGGGCGTGCTGGCGCTGCACCTGCTGCTGCTGGCGCCGCTGGCCAGCCGCTGGACGGTCAAGCCGCTGCTGGCGCTGCTGGTCGTGGGCACGGCCTTCGCGTCGTTCTACATGCAGCAGTACGGCGTCTACCTCGACCCGTCGATGCTGCGCAACGTGCTGCGCACCGACATCCGCGAGGCCGGCGAGTTGCTGGGCCCGTCGCTGGCGCTGCACCTGCTGCTGCATGCCGCATTGCCGCTGCTGCTGCTGTGGCGGGTCGAGCTGGTCACGCGGCCCTGGCCGCGCGCGCTGCTGATGCGCCTGGGCCTGGTCGTCGCGGCCCTGGCCGTGCTGGGGGTGGCGCTGCTGTCGGCCTTCCAGCCGCTGGCCTCGCTGATGCGCAACCACAAGGAGGTGCGCTACCTGATCACACCGGCCAATGTGCTGTGGTCGCTGGCCAGCGTGGCCGGTGCCGAGGCCAGGGCCGGCAAGGCGCCGCGGCAGCCGATCGGCCTGGACGCCCATCCCGGGCCCGGCTGGGCCACGCGCAGCAAACCGCAGCTGGTGGTGCTGGTGGTGGGCGAGACGGCGCGCAGCGCCAACTGGGGGCTGTCGGGCTATGCCCGCCAGACCACGCCGCAGCTGGCGCAGCAGGCCACGCAGACGCCGCTGATCAACTTCGTGCACGCCACCGCCTGCGGCACCAACACCGAGGTCTCGGTGCCCTGTCTGTTCGCCCCGGTGGGCCGGCGCGACTACGACGAGGCCGCCATCCGCGGCAGCCAGTCGCTGCTGCACCTGCTGGCGCGCGCCGGCGTGGGCGTGACCTGGCGCGACAACCAGAGCGGCTGCAAGGGCACCTGCGAAGGCCTGCCGATGCAGACCGTGCAGGACCTGGCACCGCCGGGCCTGTGCGCCGACGGCCACTGCCTAGACGAAGGCCTGCTGCACGGCCTGCCGGAGATGCTGCGCCGCTCGCGCGGCACCCAGCTGCTGGTGCTGCACCCGCTGGGCAACCACGGCCCCTCGTATTTCCGCCGCTACCCGCCGGCCTTTGCGCGCTTCCAGCCCGCATGCCGCAGCGACGACCTGCGCCGCTGCAGCCGGCAGGAGATCGTCAACGCCTACGACAATGCGCTGCTCTATACCGACCACCTGCTGGCGCAGCTGGTGGCGCAGCTGCAGGCCCGGGCCGATTCGCTGGACAGCGCGCTGGTCTATGTCTCCGACCATGGCGAATCGCTGGGCGAGGCCAACCTCTACCTGCACGGCATGCCCTACGCCATCGCACCCGACGTGCAGAAGCAGGTGCCGATGCTGATGTGGTTCTCGCCGGGCTTCGCGGCCACGCAACGGCTGGACCTGGGCTGCCTGCGCGCGCGCGCCACCCAGCCGGCCGCGCACGACCACCTGTTCCACACCCTGCTGGGCCTGCTGGATGTGAGCACCACGCTCTACGACCCGGCCTGGGACCTGGGCCGGCCCTGCCGCCCGGTCAGCCCGTCGACATGACAGCACGCCTCGAAACCGGCGGCCTGTCCGTGGCCCTGCCGGCGCGGGCGTGGCCGCGGCTGGACGATCTGCACCTGACGCTGGCCGGTCTGGTGCTGGTGCTGCTGTGGGACCTGAGCGGGCTCGACCGCCTGGCGCTGCATGCGGTGGGCGACGCCCACGGCTTTGCGTGGCGCGAGCATGTGCTGACCCGCCGCGTGCTGCACGACGGCGGCCGCTGGCTGGGCTGGGCGGTGGCGGTGCTGCTGGCGGTCAATGTCTGGCGGCCGCTGTGGGCGGGCCCGACACGCGGCGAGCGCCTGCGCTGGCTGGCGGTGACGCTGCTGTGCGGGGCGGCGGTGCCGGCGCTCAAGTCGTTCAGCGCCACCAGTTGCCCCTGGGACCTGGCCGAATTCGGCGGCGTGGCGGACTACGTGTCGCACTGGCGGCTGGGCGTGGCAGACGGCGGCCCCGGGCGCTGCTTTCCTTCGGGGCATGCCAGCGCCGCCTTTGCCTTTGTCGGCGGCTGGTTCGTGCTGCGCAGGCACCGGCCGCGCGGCCCGCGCCTGGCTGCTGGCGGTGGCCGGCGTCGGGCTGCTGTTCGGCGGCGCGCAGTTTCTGCGCGGCGCCCACCCGCCCAGCCATACGCTGTGGACGGCCTGGCTGTGCTGGGCGCTGAGCGCGAGCTTGCTCGGATGCTGGCGCCGGCGTCGATCCCCTGCTTGATGCGCGCCATCCACCGCCCGGTCGAGCCGGTACGCGCACGATCGGCGGACAATGCACCCCACCCGCCGCCCCGAGGGCCGACCCCGCCAGCCGATGCCCACGCGTCCGTCGATCCCCTTCCTGCTCGACCTGCTGCGCCTGGCCATGCGCAGGGAGGCGACGGCGATGTACATCGTGCCGTGGATGCCGCCCACGCTGCGCATCGACGAGCGTTCGGTGCCGCTGTCGTCGGTGAGCTTCACGCCCGAGCAGACCACGCTGCTGGTGCTGGACGTGCTGGACGACACGCGGCGCGCGGCGCTGTACCCCAGCCGCGTCATCGAACTCAGCTTCGCGCTCGACGGCGTGGGGCGCTTTCGCGTGCATGCCTTCCGCCGCCACGGCCAGCCGGCGATGGCGATCCGCCCCTTTGCCCTCGATGTACCGACGCCGCGCACGCTGGCGCTGCCGGCGCTGGCCTGCCAGGCGGTGCTGGCCGACCGCGGCCTGCTGATGCTGGCCAGCCGCTCGCTGGCGCTGCGGCGCGACGCCGCCACTGCGCTGCTGGAGCACCGCAACCGCGTCGGTGAAGGCGAACTGGCGCTGCTGGACGGCGCCACGCGCCACTGGCACGAGCGTGCGCGCTGTCAGGTCCACCAGGGCCTGGACCTGGCCGCGCTCGACGAGTTGCTGCTGCGTCGCGCGCAGCCGGCGGTGCCCGCGCTGACGGCGTCGCCGCCACTGGCCATCGCCTGGGGCGAGCTGCGCGACGGCCCGCAGCTCGAGCGCGTGGTGCGTGCCGCCGAACGGGCGCTGTGCGTGGTCACGCTGCCGGCCGAGCACCTGCTGGGCGCGCTGCAGCGGCTGATCCGGCTGGCGGCCGAACACACCGGCCATGCGCTGCTGCACCGCGCCGCCATCCAGTTGCACAGCCTGCTGGTGATGCGCCCGGTGCCGGCGGCCGTCGGTGGCCGCGACCTGGCAGCGACCGTGGCGCTGATGAATTCGCCCGAACTCGCCGCCAGCCTGGCCGAAGGCTACCTCGACGCTGCGCGAACTGCTGCAGGGGTGCCGCGCCGCGCCCCGGCGCCGCCGCCCCCACCGGCCCCGACGAGCACCTGGGGCCAGCTGCTGGCGCAGGGCCTGATCACGCCCGAGGTGGCGTTGCGCCATGCGGTCGACGAACCGGCGCTGCTGCGCCGCATAGCCGCTGCCGAGCTGCACCCGCTGCCCGACGCCGCCACCGCCCCGGTCACCGTGGACACCGGCTTCGCCGACCTCTTCGACACTGGCTCGCCGCCCAGCGACCCGTTCGACTTTGCCGAACCGGCGGCCCACCGGCCGGCGGCCGATACGCAGTTCGACAGCGTCGACTGCGGCCGGGCGCCGTCCTCGCGGCCGCTGGCGCTCGAGCCGCAGCCCCTGGCGACGCGCTCGCCTTCGCCGCACAGCGTGCAGTGCCACGCCTGGACGGCACCGGCGGTGGCCGCCGGGCAGGTGGCGGTGATCGACATCTGGGCCGCACGTGCCGATCAGGCCGACGAGGTCGCCCGCCTGGCCGCCCACGGCACCGACCCGCCACCCGAGGCGGCGGTGATCGAAGGCGATGCCGAGCCGCTGACGCTGCAGCTGCGCATCGACGGCGTGCTGCCGGCGCCGACCGCGCTGCGCCAGCACTGGACCGGGCGGCCGCAACGCGTGCGCTTCCAGGTGCCGGTGCCGCGCACCACCGCAGCCGGGGCGCATGCCGCGCGCCTGCGGCTGGCCGTCGGCGGGCTGCCGATCGGCGAGCTGAGCTTCGTGCTGCAGGTGCGGCCCGACGCCGCCGGGCACGCGCCGCCCGAGGATGCGCACGCCGTGCGGCGCATGCTGCCGTCGGCCTATGCCTGCTTTGCCAACGAGGACCGCGACACCGCGCTGCACTGCATCGAGCAGCTGCAGCGGCTGGCGCCCGACCTCGACGTCTTCATCGGCGCGCCGCAGTTGCGCAGCACCGAAGGCTGGCGCCAGCGCATCGAGCAGGAGATGGCGCGCCGCGAGCGCCTGTTCCTGTTCTGGTCGCAGGCGGCCGCCGAATCGCCCTGGGTCGATTTCGAGTGGCGCCACGTGCTGCGCCGCCGCGGCCCGGGCGCCATCGACGCCGTGCTGCTGCAGCCGCCGCGCGATGGCGCCGCTGCCGCCCGAGCCGTCCGACCTGCCGGTGACGCTGCTGCGCCAGCGGACGGCGGCCGCGGCACTGCTTCAGCCCGGCGTGCCGTAGCCGCCGCCGCCCGGCGTCTCGATGACGAAGACGTCGCCGGGCTGCATCTCGGCCGAGCCGATGTGGTCGAGCGGCTCGATGCGGCCGTCGGCGCGCTCGACGCGGTTGATGCCGACGGCGCCGGCCTGTCCGCCGGCCAGGCCGAAGGCACCGTGGTGGCGGCCGTTGGAGAGGATGGAGGCCGTCATCGCCTCGAGGAAGCGCACGCGGCGCACGCCGCCGTCGCCGCCGCGATGCCGCCCGGCACCGCCGCTGCCGGCGCGGATGGCATAACTCTCCAGCCGCACCGGGAAGCGGAATTCCAGCACCTCGGGGTCGGTCAGGCGCGAATTGGTCATGTGCGTCTGCACGACGCTGGTGCCGTCGAAATCGGGCCCGGCGCCGCTGCCGCCGGAGATCGTCTCGTAATACTGGTGGTGCTGGTTGCCGAAGGTGAAGTTGTTCATCGTGCACTGACTGGCCGCCATCACGCCCAGCGCGCCATAGAGCGCATTGGTGACGCACATCGAGGTCTCGACATTGCCCGCCACCACCGCAGCCGGCGGATTCGGGTTGAGCATGCAGCCCGCGGGCACGATCACCTGCAGCGGCTTCAGGCAGCCGGCATTCATCGGGATGTCGTCGTCGACCAGGGTGCGGAAGACATACAGCACCGCGGCCATCGTCACCGCCTTGGGGCGTTGAAATTGCTGGGCAGCTGCGCGCTGGTGCCGCTGAAATCGATGGTCGCCTCGCGGCGGTCGCCATGCACCGTGACCTTGACGCGGATGCGGCGCCGTTGTCCAGGGGCAGCCTGAAGCGCCCGTCCTTCAGCGCGGTGATGACACGGCGCACGATTCCTCGGCGTTGTCCTGCACATGCTGCATGTAGGCCGCCACCGTGGCGCGGCCGAACTGCGCCACCATCGCGCGCAGTTCCTGCACGCCCTTCTCGTTGGCGGCGATCTGCGCACGCAGGTCGGCGATGGTCTGGTCGGGGTTGCGCGCGGTTTTTTTCCCCCCCCGGCGCGCGCCCCCCCCGGCGGGCGTTCCGGCCAGGGCGACCCGGCCGCAACCCCGCCGCCAGTTGCGCGCGCATTCGGGCTCGCGCAGGCGGCCGTCGCGCACGAGCAGGAAGTTGTCGAACAGCACACCCTCCTCGGCGATGGTCTTCGAGAACGGCGGCATCGATCCCGGCGTGCTGCCGCCGATGTCGGCGTGGTGGCCGCGGGAGGCCACGTAGAACGACGGCCGGGCATCGCCTTCGGTCGAGGTAGACGGGCGTTGACGACGGTGACATCGGGCAGATGGGTGCCGCCATGGTACGGATCGTTGAGCACGTAGACGTCGCCCGGCCGCATCGCCGGGTTGCGCGCGATCACGGTCTTGATGCTCTCGCTCATCGAGCCCAGGTGCACCGGCATGTGCGGCGCATTGGCGATCAGCTGCCCTTGCGCGTCGAACAGCGCGCAGCTGAAATCCAGCCGCTCCTTGATGTTGACGCTGTAGGCGGTATTCTGCAGCCGCAGGCCCATCTGCTCGGCGATGTTCATGAAGAGGTTGTTGAAGACCTCGAGCATCACCGGGTCGGCCTCGGTGCCGATGGCGTTCTGGCTGGCGCGCGGCTGCACGCGCAGCAGTTCCAGCGCACCCGAGGGCATCAGCACCGCGCGCCAGCCGGGCTCGACCACCGTGGTGGCATTGCGCTCGGCGATGACGGCCGGGCCGTCGACCACGGCCCCGGCCTGCAGCGACGCGCGCTGGTGCAGCGCGGCCTGCAGCCATTGCCCGCAATGCATGCGCACCATGGCCTGCGGGGCCGGATGGTGCGGCGCGCACGGTGCGCTCGGTCTGGCGCCGGCGCGCTCGCCGGCGGCCACGGCCTCGACCGACACCGCCTCGATGACCAGCGCGCGGTCGGGCATCAGGAAGGCGAAGCGCTGGCGGTAGCCGGCTTCGAAGGGCCGCCTGGATGGCGGCGGCGTCGCCGGAAATCGACCACCAGCGCGGTGTCGGTGCCCTGGTAGCGCAGGTGGATGCGCCGTCGGAGTTCGATCGCGGCGCGATCCACGTCCTGCGCCGCCAGCTCGGCGGCGGCGGCGGCGGCCAGCTGCCGCAGCGTGGCCCGCGGCAGCGGCCAGGCCCGCGGCCGACAGCGGCTGCTCGATCGCGGCCTCGCGCATCGCGATCTGGTCGGCCAGGCCCATGCCGTAGGCGCTGAGCACGCCGGCCAACGGGTGCACGAGGATGCGCGGCATGCCCAGCGCGTCGGCCACGCCGCAGGCATGCTGGCCGCCGGCGCCGCCGAAGCATTGCAGCGTGTACTGCGTGACGTCGTAGCCGCGCGCCACCGAGATGCGCTTGATGGCCCCGGCCATGTTCTGGATCGCGATCTGCAGGAAACCTTCGGCCAGCGACTCGGGCGTGGTGGCGCGGCCGCTGGCCTGCTGCACCTGCGCCGCCAGTTGCGTGAAGCGTTGCAGCACGCCGTCGCGGTCGAGCGGCTCGTCCGCGTGCGGGCCGAAGACATGCGGAAAGTGCTCGGGCTGGATCCTGCCCAGCAGCACGTTGGCGTCGGTGGTGGCCAGCGGCCCGCCGCGGCGGTAGCTGGCCGGGCCCGGGTTGGCGCCGGCGCTGTCGGGGCCGACGCGCAGGCGGCCGCCGTCGAAATGCAGGATCGAGCCGCCGCCGGCGGCCACGGTGTGGATCGCCATCATCGGCGCGCGCATGCGCACGCCCGCCACCAGGGTCTCGAAGGCGCGTTCGAATTCGCCCGCATAGTGGCTGACGTCGGTACTGGTGCCGCCCATGTCGAAGCCGATGACCTTGTCGTGCCCGCCGGCCACCGCGGTGCGCACCATGCCGACGATGCCGCCGGCCGGGCCGGAGAGGATGGCGTCCTTGCCCTGGAAGTGGTGCGCCTCGGTGAGGCCGCCGCTGCTCTGCATGAAGAACAGCCGCACGCCCGGCATCTGCGCCGCCACCTGGTCGACATAACGCCGCAGGATGGGGCTCAAGTAGGCGTCGACGACGGTGGTGTCGCCGCGCGAGACCAGCTTCATCAGCGGGCTGACCTGGTGCGACACGCTGACCTGCGTGAAGCCGACCGCCCGCGCCAGCGCGGCTGCGGTGCGCTCGTGGTCGGAGTAGCGGTAGCCGTGCATGAAGACGATGGCGCAGGCACGGATGCCGGCGTCGAAGGCGGCCTGCAGCTCGGCATGCAGCGCCGCCTCGTCCAGCGGCTGCAGCCGCTCGCCATGGGCGCCGAAACGCTCGTTCGCCTCGACCACGCGCTCGTACAGCAGTTCGGGCAGCAGGATGCGGCGGTCGAACAGGCGCGGCCGCGCCTGGTAGGCGATGCGCAGCGCATCGCGAAAACCGCGCGTGGTGACCAGCAGCGTGCGGTCGCCCTTGCGTTCCAGCAGTGCATTGGTGGCCACCGTGGTGCCCATCTTCACGCAGTCCACGCGCCCGGGCGTGATCGGCTCGCCGGCGGCCAGGCCCAGCAGGCGACGGATGCCCTCGACCGCGGCATCGGGGTAGTGCTCGGGGTTCTCGCTCAGCAGCTTGAGGGTGTGCAGCGGGCCGTCGGGGGCACGGCCCACCACATCGGTGAAGGTGCCGCCGCGGTCGATCCAGAACTGCCACTTTGCGCCGTTATTGCTTGAAAGCATGGGAAAAACTGTGTTGACACGGCGTTGACAGACGAGGAATCGACGTACTGCGCAGCTGGCCCGTGACGTGGGTTTTGACAATCCGTTGACACACGCCTGAGTGACTGCACCCATGCGCTGTCGTACGTGTTCATTCTGGTGGCCGCTGCATCCAGCGTCCAACAGAGAAATTCTCTATGTGTTCATCGACGGAATCGATGAACCTCCCGTCGTTGAACCTCGACGGCGAATGAGCACCATCGCCGTTGGAGCCATCCTACGCAGCAGGCGGGTTCGCTTTAGTCATGAACGGTCTCGTCGGCAGCAGCCGACGCAGAACTTGCACGGCACCATAGACCCGACGCGCCATCAAACACCGCTTCAGTCGATTGAAGAGCGCTGCTAATCGTCACCTTTGAGCACGGTCGCCTGAGCAGCTCGATGGTTCGCACGCACACCTCGTCAAGGGTCACACCCTTGTCCAAGTCCAGACTTTGCAGTGCAGCGGCCACCGCCTCGCCAACAGTCATGCGCCTTGATCCGTCCCACTCCGACAAGTAGTAGTACTGCCCACGGTCGACCCGAATCCCAACGTCTCCGCAGAACGTGAGCAGCCACTGAGCGTCGAACCGCTCGTTGAGTTTGCTACCACGCACTGCTTCCAGTTCGCTCTTCACCTCCGAGACATGGATGCCATGCCCAACGTCGCTGATTCGCTGTCTCAAGGCAGTGGCCAAGTTAACGAGGCCCGCTTCATCAATACCTGTGTCCCGGCCCACCAGACCCCACTTCCCCTCACCCAATCTCACGAGGGGCGCAACTGGAAAGATCTGGAAGTGGTCACTGACGCCGCGCTCCGCCTCCAACGCCTCCCGAATCTCAATTGCGGACAGCGGTCTACCCTCCCGCTGCAACACAGATATCACCGCTTGCCGCAAGTCAATGCGCGACGCAGATCCTCCCATCCAAGTTTCCTTCATGCCCCAGACCATTCGTCCCAAGTTGACAAGAAGGGTAGAGTCTTTTAGGGCGAGATTGACGAGGTAGTCGGTAAGCCTTCCATCGAAACCAAGGCCTCGTTGCACAAGGTCTTCGTAAAGCTCCGACGAGTGCCACTGCCGCTGAGAATGTTCCTCGGATGCGAGATCTTCGACCTCCACTCGGACTTGCGCCAGTTCAGTTGCGGTGAGTGGGCAATGCTTCAGCAAGCCATACGTACCTCTGTCATACAGGATGCCTACATTTGCAGCCGCAGAGTGGGCTCTGCGCACATCTAGCGGCTCGTCCAAGTAGGACGCTGACAATTGCTGAATCTCAGAGTAGTGCAGTGGCCTTGGCGAACCGGCCAATATTGCGTGGACAACGGCTTCAGCCGATCTTCCGTAGGCGGCCAAATAACGACGTCCATCGGCACCTTCAGCGAATCGCGCGAACTCCGACGCCTTCGTCCAGAACTCCTCGCGAAGCTCCTCTCCTCGTCCAACCAGCAGACTTTGGACTAGGCCTTTGGCGTCGGCTTCGGACATCTGCTCGGATACCGACCCTTCGAGCATTCGTCGAGCAGCTGACAGTTCGCTTTCCCACTCCGTTGGCGAAAGTCGTGATACATAGCGTATGCCGTCGATCGTCAACACGCTGAAGCGTCGTTCGAGGAAGTGATCGAAGATGAACTCGAACGGCTCTGCAAGGTCGGGCGACCCCTCGAACCACACATCAAGACCCGGCAATCCGTCCAGAAGCAGTGGAGCCTCTCGATGCTCCAGAAGCTGCAGAAGGCGTTGACTCAGGTGCTGCCAAACTGATGAGTGCGCCAGCTTCCTGCAAATCTTGGTTTCAATCTGCCGCACGCGCTCACGCGTTATGCCGATGTCTTGGGCGATCTCTTGAAGGGTCAATCGGCGGCAATTGAAGCCCATTCTGGCAGCAAGCACTCCGCGGTCATTTGCACCAAGTAGCGTCGCTGCAGCAACCAACTCATCCTTGAATGAGCGCGGAGTTATACCGTCAGGAGTCGCTGCCTTGCGTACCGCTGCAGGTTCCTGTGTGGCTGGCGTAACTGCATCGTCATCGTCACTGTTGTGGTCAGCACCATCTCGACCCATTCGGGGCGGACCGTCAAGAAGTGCCTGATACAAGGCAACCGCAAGCTCGTTGACTGACTTGCGCCCCATGTTCGGCAATTGAAGAAGGCCGTTTGTTCCGCCAACAGCCAAGTCCTCAACCACCGAGAGCCCGTGTGCTCTTAACACGTTCTGCTGCCTGACAGTCAGCCTGAGTCTCTCCAGAGGCATAGACACAAACCAGGGTGGACAGTGGCGTAGCTTGTCAAGTAGGTTATCGGCCCTGGGTTCTACACCTGAGCTCAACAAGAAGCGGGCAAGCCCGAGCCGTTGCCTTGAATCAAATGGCAGCCTCGACTCCGCCTGTTGGTATGACACCTCGTCCCAAATGCCAACGCTACTCGCGCTGACCGCCAACTCAGCGTCTAGGTCGGAGAGCCTCTCCACCCATCCTCTTGGGGCAGAAGCATGTTGTTCGCCACGAGAGGAGCCGATCTGCTCGGCTGCGCTGATCGCTGCTAAGTCACCGTGGACCTCTGAGCTTGCGTCCTGAAGGGACTCGACAGTCGGGTCATCAATCTCATATCCAAACCCGCTCAGCACCAACCAGTATCGGAGCCCACCCACCTCTGCCACATGACGATCGCCGGTATCGATCGCTCCGGGTAGCGCAGGTATCGCGGCGTCTGACAATAGAAGGAGCCCTGGATACCGCTCCAGCACATCCATCAAATCTGCAGTCTCAGGCCGCCAGAACCCAACGTGGATTGCGACACCTCCGCTGGAGGAGGATCGCGCTTCGTTCCATGCATCAAGTAGCGGTTCTAGATCCCTGAACGCGCCAGTTGTCCAGTTCCCTAGATTGTCACGATGGGTCAGGAATGCTCGGAGCGGTCTCATTTGTCGAGCTGCGTAGTAAGCGGTAACCAGCCGGCGTTCTTGCCTGTCAGCCGATCCCGTGCAAGTCCGAGCGCAGCGGCTGCTCGGCGAAGTGCTGCTTCCACAGCCGTGGCGTGAGTTCGGCCACGCGGCTGGCCGGATGCTGGCCCACGCGCTGCAGGACATCGACGAAGTACGTACGGCTCGATGCCGTGCAGCCTGCATGTCGTGATCAGGCTTTGCACGATGCCGGCATGCTTGGCGCCGACCTCCGTCCAGCAGAACAGCCAGTTCTTGCGGCCCAGCGGGATCGGCCGCAACGCCCGCTCCAGGTGGTTCGTGTCCATCGGCACGTCCTCGTCGCCCAGGAACACCATCAACTGCGCCTTGCGTTCGCGCGCATAGGCCAGCGCCTGGGTCAGCTTGTTGCTCGGCAGCAGGCCCTGGCGCGCGAGCTGCTCGTCGACCCAGGCGAAGAACTGCTCGACCAGCGGCTTGGCGTGCTCCAGCCGGTGCAGCCGCTTGCTCTCGCCGCTCAAGCCCTTGTGGCCGATGACGGCCTCGACCTCGTAGACCAGGCCGATCATCTTCAGCGCCTGATCGGCCGCTTGCGGCTCGGCATTCAGCGCCTCGAAGAAGCCGCGCCGTGTGTGCGCCCAGCACTGCGCGTGCGTCACGCCGGTGGCTTCGGCGTAGCGGCTGCAGGCCGCATAGCCGTCGCCGAGCAGCACCGCGCCCGGCTGCGCCTTGTCGCCCAGCAGTTCCTTCACGCAGGCGTGCTGGCGCGACTCGAAGAACGGGAAGCACACCTCGCCCAGCTCGCCGTACACCGGCCAGAAGTAGCCCGCCTTCATCTTGCCCGGTCCGGCCCGGCCGGCCTTGATCGGTGTTTCGTCCACCGCCTTGACGCGGCTGCGCCGGATCGATTCGAGCTGCGCGTCGTAGATCGGCTCCAGCAACTGCGCGCCTTGAGCCACCAGCTGCGTCAACCAGGGCCGGCTGAGCTTGAAGCCGGCTTCGGTCAGCCGCTGGTGCTGGCGGTACAGCGGCAGATGCCACTGGAACTTGTCGACCATCACGCCGGCGATGAAGCTCACGTCGGCGCGGCTGCCCTCGATGACGCCCACCGGCGCCGGCGGGCAGTGCAGGGTTTGGGTGTCGCGGCGCTTGATCACCGGTCGTACGTACTTCAGCACCACGTAGGCGCCCGGGCGCTGCGCCAGGCGGTGGCTGACCTTCTGGCCGACGATCTCGTACTGCGCGGTGAACTGCTCGGCGCTCAGGCCCTGCACTTCGGGGTTGGGCACCTCGATGCTGACCACCGGCACCCGGGCCTCGTCGAAGAACGGTACGCTGGCGGCGTCGTCGATGAAGTCGCTGCGGGCACGGCGTCGCTTGTGCGCGGGCACGTCCTGCTCGAGCGCGGGCGTTGCCGGCTCCACCGGCATCGGCTCGCCCAGCAATTGACCCAGATGCAGTTGCTGCGCGTCGGGCAGCGGCGCGTAGCGCTCGCTCTTTTGGCCGAAGATCTGGCGCCGGAACCATTCGATCTGGGCGCGCAGCCCCTCGATCTGTGCGGCTTGCGCGCGCAGCAGTTGCGCCACGTGCTGCATGTCCATGGCGGCCAGTTCCGCCGCATCGGGCATGCGCGTGAGCACTGCGTTTGACATGGCGGGTCATGCTACGCAAGCCCCGAACTGCGCACCACGGGAGTGATCCGAATTGCCTTCCTTGCGGGGCGCGCCGTCGGAATCGACGAATTGATGTTCGTGCCGCTGATCGCGTGAACTGCCATGTCGATAGCGCTTGAGATAACGGCGCGGCTCGATGCCTTCGAGCAGCAATTTGAGCTGCGTGCAGTCGATCTCGCGCGTGCGCGCCTGCGACCAGTCGCCGATGAACTGCCCGGCCTCCAGCCGCTTGGCCCACACGCACCAGCCGCTGCGGTCGAAGTACAGCACCTTGATCTGCCGGCCGCTGCGGTTGACGAAGACGTACAGGTCCCCGCCGGTCGGGTCCTGGGGAAGGCTGCGCGTGCCACGGCGTACAGGCCGTCGAAGGACTTGCGCATGTCCACCGCCTGGCCATACAGGTACACGCGCACGCGGGACTCGGGGAAGAACATCACCGCCTCACGATCTGCAGCACGACGCCACCACCGAGGTCCAGGCGCAGCTCCACGCCGGCACCGGCATCACGCGGCGGCGTGGCCAGGTGTCCCAGGTCGATGAAGCCTGCGGCGCGAGGCCGCACGGCCAGCTGCGATCGCCCACCGCGGGGCAGTGCAGCACCTCCCGCGTCGCCGACCGAGCCGAGTCGTTCGCGCCAGCGGTAGAAGCTGCTCGTGCTCAGCCCCTCACGGGCACAGAACGCGCTGACCGTCATGTCGGCTTCGCCGAAGCGCAGCATCACCTCGCGCCAGCTGCGTGTGTCCAGTCGCCGCCGCCGCTGTTCACCCATCGCCGTCTCCTCACGTCATGTCGATGTGAGGGATTGTCGAAACCGATCAAGCGCAGGGGAAGGACGCCGGTGGCTTACCGGTTACGCTGCGTACTCGATTGAACTTGAGCAATTAGCGCGGAGACATCAATTGACCCCGTCTCAAAGCGCGCGGCAAGCTCACTCACACCCCACTCTGCGAGCCGCTCAGCCGTCTTGTAGACCGAAGCGCCATCCAATTGGCAGAGGGACCTGATCGACGTTGCGATCTCCTGGTCTGGGTCGATGGTGGCCACACTGAATACAGTCTTTCTAGGAGCAGGCACTTCGCTCGGCTGCGCCCCATGAGCAAGTGCAAGAGCTATCCCCAGCCTGTATCCATCGGCCATCTCATTGAAATGCCCGTCCTCCTTCATTCGAGTGAGCAGCGCATGAACACGCTCGCTCAACCCAATCATCGTCGGCTCACTGGCGCTCATGTAGTAATCCTTTTGATGCGGGAGTGCCGAGGATTCACTTCCTGATGTCATACACGCACCCGATGCGCGACGCAATGTGGTCAAGATCCCCTTGCCGCCGAACTTCGCCCTCATGCACAAGCAACACCAACTGGCTACTGGCGGTCGGCAGGTAGCTAAGAATGTTGGCGCGATGTTTCGGGTCAAGCCGGCCGAACGGTGTATCCATGACCACTGGGCCTGCAGCACGGCCAGCGCGAGACAATCCGTCGATCAATGACAAAGCGACGATCTGTTCAGCGCCAGCACTTCGCACAGTCACCTCATGCTGCAGCTCGTCCAGGATCATCAACCCATAGTTGCTGTTAATGCGGAGTCCAGAGTAACGCTTCTGCGTTGTCAGTCGCTTGAACGCCTCCGTCGCAAGGCTCTCTACTCGGCTCTTCAGATCGTCACGGAGTCGATCCACACTGCGCGCAAAGATTCTCTCCAGTCCGCCATATAAGCGCACCATCTGCGAACTTCGAGTCGCTCGCGCTTCTGGGACACTCTCCAATGCACGGGCAATCATCGCAAGATCGCGCTTTGCGGCCTCAAGCTTTGACTGCGTGTCCTTTATGTCTCGTTCGATTCTCCCTTCTTCCTTTAGAAGGCCATCCCGCAATGCTCGCTTGCGTGCTATCTCCGCCGTGTCGTGCCCCCGGATCTGGTCGTTGAGCTTTTCGATCTCGTTCTCCACCCTCGTCAACTCAACCGCGAGCCTCGCTAGCTCCTTGTCGATCTCTTGAAGGCGGGCAGCTGGTCCCGCCCTCAACAAGCGTGAGAGGTCACGAATTTCTGCCGAGAGACGAACCAACTCATCAGAGTCAACCTGAACCGCTCGTAGCTCGACCTCCAGCGCTCCCAAGTCTCGGCCAACCTTTGCACGTTGCTGCTCATGAACTGGCTGCCCACAGGCTGGGCAATGTTGTGTTTGCAGCGACTCGCGCAATTGCTCGATCCTTGCCTCAAGTCGGCCCCTCTGGGCTAGCTGCGTCGTGAGTTCATCTCGCCGCGAGACGATCTGGTCGTGCTTCACGCTGAGTTGCGGGCGAAGCAATTCGCGCCATGCGTCTTTTATGAGCGCTAGCCGCTCAACGACAAGGTCGTCCTGTCTGCGCTCGATGTCGTTCCGCCTTTCAGTCTTGGCGTTCAGGTTCGCCTTTGCTTGATGAATCGAGTCAGTTGCCTCGATGTAATCGTCAAGCTCGGCGCGCTCCCTGCGAGTCGTCCTCAGGAGGTCACCTAGTGTCGCGAGGTCTCGCTCGTAGCTATCGCTCTGCGTCTGCAGCTGCTTCTGCCGCTCGGTCTGCTTTTCCAGCCCCGCAACCTTTTCCAAGTCCTTGCTTTGCTGCTTCTGCGCTCCTCTGAGCAGTGTCTGCGCCTCGTCCCGTCCATGAATCAATGTGGGTACGCCGAGGATTTGCTCGATCGCCTCCTTGATCCTTCTTCCTTGCTCACTTCCCTCAATGAGCAGTGATTCGTACTCTTGCAGCAACTCACCGTCGAAGAGGAAGAATCGCGAGACTTGTTCCGGGGCAAAGCGGTTGATCTCGGCATCGATCAAGTGATCGCCCACGACCATCCCGTCCTTTCGAAGAAGTCGCACTACTTCGAAGTCTTCTGGTCGTGTAGGTCGAGAAACGAGCGGCCGCTTCGATGCACGCCTCCGAAGCTCGTACCTGTGACCCTCCGCATCGAACGTTATGGCCACATCCATCTGGCAATCGCCTTCGAGTGCAGCCTCCTTGTTGAGCAGTTCGTGTAGCGGAATCTCTCGCGAGTGGCGACCCAGCGCTCGCCCATAGAAGCCCCAACGGAGCGCGTTCAAGATGCTCGTCTTGCCGCGCATGTTCTCGCCGAACACGACCATCACATTACGATCAGGATCGGTAGGGAACGTCAGGTCAATTTGGCCCTTGTAGGGCATGAAATTTGTTGCGGACAGCGACAGTAGCTTCACTTGGTGGCTCCTGACGAACTGACGTAGTCCTCAACGAGTTGCTGCATAGCCTGCAACGATGCGTCCCGTTCTCCGTCTCGATCGAACTGATGCTGCCGTTGAATGGCATAGGCCCGCCGCAGAAGAGCCTCCGGAACACCAGTCTCAATCTCGCGAAAGACAGCCATGAGCGCGGCTAGCGCTATATCATCGTGTTCGATGCCGTTCACTCTTCATCCTCCTCGATTCCGGCATTGCCATCCCGCTCAAGGTCGATCCCTAGAGACATCGCAAGTGAGCGCAGCTGCGCACCTGCGGTTTTGTTGATTGCCGCGCCGGCGAACTCTAGCGCCCGAACCAACTCGGCCCTCAGTAGCGACTGTTGCTCCGGCTCGTCTACAAGGTCCAAAGGAGCAACGATTGCGTCGTGGACAACTGCGATGTTCTTGTTTGGGGCCTTGCGCAGGACCCTCCCGCGTCGTTGGATGAACTGCCGCGGATTCTGAGAAGAGGCCAGTATCAGCGCGTGAGTCACATCCGGAATGTCTACCCCTTCGTCCAGGCAGCGAATCGACACGATGACTCCTCCGAACTGGCGGAACCAATCCATCGCAGCCACCCTATCGCCCGTCATCGCGCTGTGATACTCAATCGGATGCACACCAACGCCACGAAGGGCCTCCATGACATCGCGTAGTTGCTCACTGTCCTCGCAGTACACAAGCCAACGTTGTCCCGGCTCATAGTGTTGCTCAAGGACACGCGCGGCGAGAGAGGGTTTGGCTTGCGCCTTCTTGGCCAAACGTGAGCGCTGGATCAGCAGTAGCTTTTCGAGTTCACTCACCGGACGAACCTGGGACTTGTCGCTAAGGCGCTTCGCAGCTTCTCGCTTGATTCGATCGGTGAACTTTCGCCACTCGTCCGCTTCCACTGCACTTAGGTGGACCACGTGCGGGTAATACTCGTACTCAACCAACCTTCCCGCATTGATCGCATCTTGGAGCGTAATCTTGGGTTCAATCACTGCACCAAATCGGTCGAAGATTCGTGCCGTACCAACTGGATCGCCGTAGCGGTACGGCGTCGCGCTTAGTCCTAGCGTCGCACCGCTTCTGATTGCCATGGACCGTGAGTTGAACGCACTTCCGATCTGGTGCACTTCGTCAGCCACCAACATGAGGTGTTCACCGTCATCGACAGCCCTCATGAAATGCGTCGGTTGCGGCGGTCTGCATCGTGGCCAAGACAACTCTCGGGACATCTGACAATCTTCCGGACATCGCGTGAAGACGACCTGTGGTTTTCCATGAGTCATGACCCGCGCCTGCCAGCAGCAGAACAACATCCGGCATTTCTCCTCTCACTTCTGCTGCCCACTGCTCTAACAATAGCTGACTAGGAACGAGAATCAATGCTGGCTGCCCCTGCGACACGTGGCGCTTTATTGCTGTAAGGGCAGTGAACGTCTTTCCGCTTCCGGTTGCATGCTCAAGTATTCCGCGGCGACCAACTCGTTCCCACGCGTCTATCGCATTGATCTGATGCGGAAGCGGCTTCCGCGTCGAGACAAGTTCCGCGATCCTGTCCTTCTCAATGCGATCAAGGTCGGCCAGAGCTATATCCACAAGCCTGCGCCTTTGCGCCTCTGGGAAATTGACGATCTGAAGCCCGTGAGCATCGCCCTTCCACAGCCGCTCGAAGTGATCGGCATGCTCTGCGACACGTACTGCCTCTGATTGATCCTTCCAGTCGCAGAAGACCTCGATGGACTCGTGGTTGCCGTCTCGGTGCCACGCGCTCCAAGTTTCGTTGGCTGACCCTAGAAAGCTGACCCGGTGACCTTTTGCGTCCTGGAACACACCCAGCTTCTCGTGGTAAATGCCCGCCGCAGTGGAGCGCACTGCTAGCCGTATGTCCAGCGCACCCACCTTCACCAAGGTGGCAAGCACCGCTGCTCTGTACGATGTCGAGTCACTCGAAAGCATCAAGTCGATGTCCTGCGCGATCGCTCTCGCAACGGCGTCTTCGCGAGTGGCGTAACCGGCGTCTATCGCCTTGGCATCCTCATCGGTAATTGAAGGCGAGCAGATGAGGCGCATCACCCCCCCGCGCTTGGCAAAGTCAACCAACGCACGCCCGACGATGAGAAAGACGGTCGATCTGAAGTAGCCGACCGCTCTACAGTACGCTGTCGCAGCACCTAGGCATGGCCGATAAAAGTCCGTGGCTGGATCTCGCTCGCCAGTTCTGTAGTGGTTGGCCAGATGCAGCGCCGCCAAACCCGTGCTGTAGGAGCCTTGCGTTTCTGCGTTCAAGATCGCTCTCCGGTGACTCCGCGGCCTTTCGCCCCAGTTGATCAGCGAGTCAATTAAGAGGCCTTCGCGGAGCAGCCCACTAGCAACCTAGTCGATCAACGTGTCCTCAAACCGACCACGCGATCCTTCAATGTATTGGGCGCTCATCTCGACTGCTATCCATCTGCGGCCTAGTGCCTGCGCCGCTGCCCCCGTTGTGTTCGATCCCGCGAACGGATCCAGTACAAGGTCGTTCTTGTCAGTCAGCAGTTGGATCATGAAGCCTGCCAGTTCCAGTGGCATGCGCGCAGGGTGGGGGTCAAGAAAGTTGTTCCTACAATGCTCAATGTAGGCCGCATCCCACTTCGTGTTAGACAGCTTCAGTAGGCTTTGAGGTATGCGATCCGCCTCCGAGTCCAGGCTCAGTACGCTCGGCGCAATCGACCCCCCATGGTCGGCCAGGAACCCTGCCTCACTCACGACATGACCTGACGGCCTTCTTCCAGGGTTGTAGCCTTGCTTCCTCAACAGATCCTTCATGTGGTTGCTGTATGGCAGGAGGACATTGCGATTGCTTGCCTTGGGCCGCTCTGTTCTGGACATCCACCATACGTGGGTGAATGAATCCTTAAGCCGGATGCGTTCGACGGTTACCCACTGGGCCGGTCCAGGCAGTCGCGCCGGGTTGTGCCAGACAAGGTGCTGGCAAAGATGTAACCCACCCGCTTCCTGGAACTCGAGCAGCGTCCTAAGCGGCAGCGTCGACATCGTTGGCGAGCCTGGCTGCCACGCATTACCCAACTCGATAACCACTGATCCCGTCGGTGAGAGTAGCTGCACTAGCCTCGGGGCCAGATCCCGCATCCAAGACAGGTACTCGTCGCCCTTCTTGTTGCCGTACCGTTTCTCCTTCACAAGGGGATAAGGGGGCGAGGTGAATATCAGATCGACCTTGCCGGCAATCCGCTTAGCCTCTCGATGGTCCAAGAACGCCTCGATGCTCGAGCACCACATTGCCCCGAGTCGTGTCCTGTAGCCGATTTCAATATCAGTCACCAGCAGTCGTGCTCCCGCCAGGTTGTTCTATCAAGCTTATGTCCACAGCACACGTGGCAGCAGACCTATTGTGAGCATAGCGCGTCCCACATGATTCTCCGCGCACGCCCCGTCGGAGGATGCCGCGCTCGCCCCGCAGCGCCAGCGCATGCAGCGGTCTGGCCAAACCGAGGCGTCCACGGATTGGTTCTTTTCGTGGACGACTTCCGATCGGCTTTGCGAGCGCCTGGCTCTCTCGGCGCTCTTTGGTCAGTCGTAGGGCTTGATGGTGGACGTTGCCGCCTTACGCTGTAGCTGCACGAGCTTCTGCCGCGACTGCTGCATGTCCAACCTCTCCGCGCTCGTGTCGGCCTGGGCCTGTAGCTGTCGTGCCCTGTCCTTGGCCGCCTTCGCGCTCGCCTTCATCCTCTTCACCCGCTGCTCCGCCGCGTTCGACGGTTGTATCTCCTCAAGTCTCATGCTGCCTCCGTAGTGCTGTCCTAGTATTTAGCCCAGCACCACGTCCACAGCCTACGGCGTCAACGTGACGCAGTTCCTCGAAGGTCTCGGCGTCATACCGGTAGCTGCGAGCAACGGAGCGGCATGCTTGCCGTACCTGCTGCAAGCCATGCGCGACCTTGCCGCCCACCTCCCGAAGCGTGTACTTCGGCAGCGGTGCCGCTAGCACTGCACCTGAAGCTCGCTGCCTTTCGATCAAGGCAGTCACCAACTCGGCTGTTGCCTTGGTGTCGTCTTGCACGGGCACATCCAGCAGCACGTACCCGGGCCTGACCTCGTACTGTTGGAGGTCGAACACGATTCGCGGCGCCGACATGAACAGGTGCCGCCGGGGCTCGAACCACTCGCGCCATAGCTCGCTCTGCATGCCTGCCTCAGGCCAACCGTCGAGCGTGCCGAAGTCCTCGTAGATGCCGACGATCTTGTCGAACCGTGCTTCGAGCTCCGCGCATTTGGCGGCATCGCCCTCGTCCCTTGCCTTGCAGTACAGCGAGTAGTCGATGTTCTGCGTCAGGCACTGATACCAGAGGCTGACCCACTCTTCGGTCACGGCGCGTACCCCTTCACTTCTTGCCATCCTGCGCAGCTAAACCCGGCATCGAGTGCGTCGATATCCCACCGATGACGCAAGGTGGAGCGCACTGATGGAACCGAACATCGACTGGACCGGGATCGTTCACACATGCCGTTCGGCAGTGCCGACATCTCGTCGTCAAGTCAAGAACGCCCTGGTCCTGGAAGTCAGCAGTGCTTCCATTCGCAATGCAGAAGTCCGAGGCTTCTTCGAGTTGTCCGATGAACCCGTACCCTTCAGCACGTACAGGGACGGGCTGACCCGCGCAGAGGTCGTCTGTCTGTGGTTCGGACGCAAGCCGCCGACGAGCTGGATGCACGTCACGATCACTGGCAAGTGGAAACTGCACCAACACTACAGCGGCCCCGTCGTCGAGAACATCAGCAAGCCGTAGCCCTGCGCGGCCCATCGCTGTCAGCCCTTGTACTTCGTAAGCTCATCGGTCATGTCCGGCGTCTCTACGTGGTCGTAGAAGCGTTGGATCATGTCGGGGCTTGTGCCAGTCGCCTTCGCCAGCCGGTACGCATCGACGCCGTGCCTGATGCGGTGCGAGATGTAGTAGTGCCGCAGGGAGTAGATGGCTAGCTTCTTGCACTGCGTGTCCGTCTCGACGCCCGCAGCCTTGATCAGGTTGTTGAAACCCTCGCGGAAGTCCTTGATGACTTCGCCATCGGTGTCACACCAAACATAGTCGTCGTCGCCAGCGTGGTCCTTCGCTTCGCGGCGCCGACCTTGCACGCTGATCGCCATCGCCGCAATGTCGAGGCCAACGGCAATGCGCTTCTTCTTGACCTTGCTATGCGTCGCTTCAACGACGACATGCACTGCCTCCTGCTCGTCGGCCCTTGCGTGTACTTGATGTCACGCCAACGCAGATTACGGGCCTCGCCCGGCCGCAGGCCCGTACCGGCCATGAAGAAGACGTAAGCACGCAGCATCTCTCTGTACCGCGTGAGCCTGGCATCGTGCCCGTGCTTGCCAACGCCTTGGACCCATGACTTGCGCCGCGTGAAGTTCGCCAGAGTGTCGAGCTGCTCGTCCGTGAACGCCGAACGAGCCTGCTTCTTGTCGACGGTGAACTTGAACGTCAGGGCGTTGCCGTTGTATCGGCCGCGCTCACTTGCCCATCGCAGGAACTGCTTGAAGGCACCGACTTCCCATTCGATGGTGCGCTGTGACGGACGCTCCTTGGCGTTGCCGTGTACCTTGTCGCCTGCTGCGGCCTTCGCAGCCCAGTAGCCGTGACGCCATGCCTCGTACTCTTCGAGGTCTTGCGCCGTCACGTCTTGGATGTTCTTCCGGCCGATGTACTCCTTGAAGTACCGGACGATGGACTTGCGGAACCCTCGCAGCATGTGCTCCGAGTGCCGCCGCAGCCCCTTCTTCACACCGTCTTCGTACGTCTCGATGAAGGCGTCGATCTCCGCACTGACACTGCCACTCTTGATGGCCTTGTTTGCCTGCTCTGCGGCCTTGATTTCTGCGTATCGTTGACGAGCCCGGTCGAGTGCAATGCTCTCGTCTGTCGTGCCGAGGCTCTCGGTCACGTACCGCTGGCCATCGGCCGCACGCTTGTTCTTGATCCTGTATCGGGCGTAGTAAACGTCGCCTTTGACCAAGGGCCTAGTAAAGACGCTTACGTTGCCGTCCGCGATGCGCTGTACTGCAGACAAGGGGCTGTTGACAAAATGTTTACACAGCCCAAAGCGTAACGCTAGTGCTTTGTTTTTACAGCGGTTTTTGTGTGCAGTTTTTAGTCCAGAACTGCCAGCGCTTGGTTGCGGTCATCGGAATTCCCAGCGCTCGTGGACGAGCGTCATCAGGTGGTGGACGGGACGCCCGCTCGCGCGCTGCAGCGCGGCGGCGAAGGGCGGCAGGTTGGTGCATTCGAGCACCAGGTCGGTGACATCGGGCCGGCGCTGCAGCAGCCGCGCGGCGGCGGCCAGCACATCGGCCTCGGCCTCGTCGCCGTCCAGCCGCGCTTGATTGCCCAGCAGCGTGCGCTGCAGGTGGCAACCGGCGCCAGGCCTTCGATCGGGATATCGGCAGGCGCGCCCGCGGCAGCAGGTGCGCCGCGCCCAGCGCGGCTGCATCGACGGTGATGACGCCCGGGCGTTCGGATCCGGGCAGCTTCAGCAAGGCCGAAGTCCACACCGGCACGGGCAGCGCCGCCTGCAGCTCAGACTGCCAGCGCACCAGGAAGCCGCAGCTGGTGGTGATGGCGGCGGCGCCCTGCGCCACCAGCATGCGCGCGGCGTCGACGAAGGGCGGCAGCAGCGCCGCGTCGCCCTCACGCACCACGCGCTGCGGCGAGGCGCCGTGCACCACCCGGGCCCGCACCGGCATCGCCCAGCTGGCCAGATGGCCGGCATCACCCGGCAGCCGCGGAAAGGCCGTGTCGAGCATCAGCAGGCCCAGAAACGGCGGCGGCGCGGGGTGCAGCAGCATGGCGGCAAATGGGTCGGGGGCTTCGCGGGGCGGCGTCGCTCGGGAAAAGCACCGGGAGGCGATGCGACGGGCGCACCCTATGCTAGCCGGCTTGTCCATGCCCAACCTGGAGCCCCCATGCGTTGCCTTCGTGCCCTGTCCACCGCCACCCTGACGCTGAGCCTTGCCATCGCCGCGCAGGCCCAGACCAAATGGGACCTGCCGGCGGCCTACCCGGCCACCAATTTCCATTCCGTCAACCTGCAGCAGTTTGCCGACGATGTCGACAAGGCCACCGGCGGCAAGCTCAAGATCACGGTGCACGCCAATGCGTCGCTGTTCAAGGCGCCCGAGATCAAGCGCGCGGTGCAAGGCGGCCAGGCGCAGATCGGCGAGATCCTGCTCGTCAATTTCCAGAACGAATGGCAGGTCTTCGGTGCCGACGGTCTGCCCTTCCTGGCCGACAGCTACGACGAGGCCGCCAAGCTCTACAAGGCTGCAGAAGCCGCTGCTCGAGAAGAAGCTCGGCGAGCAGGGCATGATGCTGCTGTACGCCGTGCCCTGGCCGCCGCAGGGCATCTACGCCAAGCGCCCGCTCAACTCGGCCGCCGACCTCAAGGGCATGAAGTGGCGCGCCTACAGCCCGGCCACGGCCCGCATCGCCGAGCTGGTGGGCGCCCAGCCGGTCACCGTGCAGGCGGCCGAGCTGAGCCAGGCCATGGCCACCGGCGTCGTCGAAAGCTATATGTCCAGCGGCTCCACCGGCGCCGACACCAAGACCTACGAGCACCTGAAGTTCTGGTACGACACCCAGGCCTGGCTGCCCAAGAACGCGGTCATCGTCAACAAGGCCGCCTTCAATGCGCTCGACAAGCCGGCGCAGGACGCGCTGCTGAAGGCCGCCGCCGACGCCGAGGTGCGCGGCATCGCCGCCAGCAAGAAGACCAACACCGAGTCGCTGGACAAGCTCAAGGCCAACGGCATGCAGATCCTGCCGCCCAGCGCGCAGCTCAAGGCCGACATGCGCAAGGTCGGCGAGACGATGCTGAAGGAATGGCTGGACAAGGCCGGTGCCGACGGCAAGGCCCTGGTCGACGCCTTCCGCAAATAAGCCGCCGCCGGCCGTGCGCAAGCTGCTGGATGCGCTGTACGACGGCGCGGCGGGTCTGGCCGCGCTGTTCATGATCGGCCTGCTGGCGATGGTGCTGCTGTCCATCGTCAGCCGGCTGCTGCACTTCCATGTGCCCGGCACCGATGCCTATGCCGGCTACCTGATGGCGGCCACCGGTTTCCTGGCGCTGGCGCATACGCTGAAGAAGGGCGAGCACATCCGCGTCACGCTGCTGCTGTCGGCGCTGAAGGGCAGGCCGCGGCGCGCGCTCGAGATCTGGGCGCTGGCCGCGGCCTCGCTGCTGGCGCTGCTGTCGGCCTTCTATGCCTGCCGTCTGTCGTGGCAGTCCTACACCTTCAACGACATCTCCACCGGCAACGACGCCACGCCGCTGTGGATCCCGCAGCTGGCGATGGCCGCGGGCAGCGTGATCCTGGCGGTCGCCTTCGTCGACGAGCTGGTGCTCGAGCTGCGCGGGCAGCGGGCGCAGCCCGACGCCGGCGACGAAGCCCTGCACAACGAATAGACGACACGAACAAGGCCACCATGGGCGACCTCGGCATCACCCTGCTGCTGGTCACGGCGCTGTTCCTGATCCTGGGCAGCGGCGTCTGGATCGGCCTCACGCTCACCGGCGTGGCCTGGATCGGCATGCAGCTCTTCAGCAGCCGGCCGGCCGGCGACGCCATGGCCGTCACCATCTGGGGCAGCGCCAGCAGCTGGACGCTGACCGCGCTGCCGCTGTTCGTGTGGATGGGCGAGATCCTCTTCCGCACGCGCCTCAGCCAGGACATGTTCCGCGGCCTGGCGCCGTGGATGCAGGCCCTGCCCGGGCGGCTGCTGCACGTCAACGTGGTCGGCTGCGCGATCTTCGCCGCGGTGTCGGGCAGCAGCGCCGCCACCTGCGCCACCATCGGCAAGATGAGCCTGCCCGAGCTCAAGCGCCGCGGCTACCCCGACGGCATCGCGATCGGCTCGCTGGCCGGCGCCGGCACGCTGGGCCTGCTGATCCCGCCGTCGATCATCATGATCGTCTACGGCGTCAGCGCCGAGGTCTCGATCGCGCAGCTGTTCATCGCCGGCGTCTTCCCCGGCATCCTGCTGGCGGCGCTGTTCTCGGGCTACCTGATGGTCTGGGCCTGGCGCCACCCGACGCAGGTGCCGCCGGCCGACCGCGTGATGAGCTTCGGCGAGAAGCTGCGCGAATCGCGCCACCTGATCCCGGTGGTGCTGCTGATCGCCGCCGTGCTGGGCAGCATCTACAGCGGCGTCGCCACCGCCACCGAGGCCGCGGCGGTCGGCGTGGTGGGCGCGCTGGCCATCTCGGCGGCGCAGGGCTCGCTCAGCTGGCAGACCTTCAAGGACAGCCTGCTGGGCGGCACGCGGCTGTACTGCATGATCGCGCTCATTCTCTCGGGTGCCGCCTTTCTCACGCTCAGCATGGGCTACATCGGGCTGCCGCGCCACCTGGCGGAGTGGATCGCCACGCTGGGCCTGTCGAAGGTCGAGCTGCTGCTGGCGCTGATGGTCTTCTACATCGTGCTCGGCTGCTTCCTCGACGGCATCAGCATGGTGGTGCTGACGATGGGCGTGATCCTGCCCACCGTCGTCAAGGCCGGCATCGACCCGCTGTGGTTCGGCATCTTCGTCGTGCTGGTGGTCGAGATGGCGCAGATCACGCCGCCGGTGGGCTTCAACCTGTTCGTGCTGCAGGGCATGACCAAGCGCGAGATCGGCTGGATCGCGCGCGTGACACTGCCCTTCTTCTGGCTGATGGTGGCGGCGATCGGGCTGATCTACGTCTTTCCGCAGATCGTCTCCTTCCTGCCGGCGCAGATGAAGACCTGAGCCCGGCCGCCCGGGTCATCCCGGGTTCGTGATCCGGGGTCGTCACCCGGGAAAGGGCGGTTTTGTGCGGTCTTCTCGACCCATCGCCCGGGCCCCGGGCTTCCTAGCATCGCCGGCACGTGGGCATGGCATGCCCGCGCCTCGACCATCGAAGGAAGACTCATGTCCGACATGTCGGTCCCCCCGTTGACGCTGGCCACGCTGGACGCCTCCGGGGCCCAACCCGCAGGTGCGCAGGCTGCCGTGCCCCCCGTTGCCAGCGTGGGGCCCCGCTTTGCCTGGCCGACACCGTCGCTGCCCTGCTACCCGGCCCCGCTGCCGCCGCTGGCGCCCGAGGCCTGCGTGATCGAAGGCCTGAACGGCAGCACCATGGCCGGCCGGCTGATGCACTTCAGCCCCGAGGCAGGCATGGCCCATGTGCAGGTGGCGGCGTCGCGCAGCACCATGCCGCTGCGCTTTTCGCAGTTTCGCGTGCTGCGGCTGGCCAAGGCGCTGCAGCCGCTGCCCTTCGACCCCACCGACACCACGCCGCTGGCACTGACCGAACGCAAGGCGCAGCCCTACCGCGTGACGCTGCAGGGCGGCGCGGTGCTCGAAGGCCGCACCATCACCCACGAGGAAGACGCCCACGGCCTGTACCTGTTCGAGCCCGCCGACGACAACGGCGCCGTGCGCCGCTGCTTCGTGCCGCGCACGGCCTACAGCCACGTCGACATCGGCCTGCGCCTGGGCGAGGCGCTGATCGAGCAGCGCGCCGCCACCGCCGAACAGGTCAGCGCCGCCTTGAGCGAGCAGCAGCGGCTGCGCAGCCAGAAGCTCGGCGAGATCCTGGTCGTGCGCCAGCTGATCACGCCGCAGGACCTGGACGCCGCCATCGACGAGCAGGCGCGCATGCCGATGGTGCGCATCGGCCAGGCGCTCACCGCGCTGGGCTTCATCACCGAGGCGCAGCTCGAGCAGGCCCTGGAGCAGCAGCAGCAGGACCGCGGCGTGCCGCTGGGCGAGCTGCTGGTGCGCAGCGGCCGCATCACGCAGCGCGACCTGCAGACCGCGCTGGCGCGCAAGATGGGCTATCCGCTGGTCGACGCGGTGCAGTTTCCGGTGGAGACCGAGGCGCTGCACAAGCTGCCCTACAGCCTGGCCGCGCGCCTGGTGGCGCTGCCGCTGATGATGCGCGGCGGCCGCCTGGTGGTGGCGATGGAAGACCCGACCCAGCGCAAGATCGTCGACGAGATCGAATTTGCCGCCGGCTGCAAGGCGATCCCCGTGCTGGCCCGTCCCGGCACGCTGTTCGCCGCCGTCGAGCAGGCCTACGAGAAGATCGGCGCCGACACCGGCGCCCTGCGCGGCGAGGTCAGCGTCGCGCTCGACTTCCAGCCCGAAGAGGCCGGCAAGCTGCTGGCCACGCTGGAGCAGGAAAACGCCGCCGATGTCGAGGACGGCACCGACGAAAAGGTCATCGAGCAGAGCGACAACTCGCTGGTGCGGCTGATCAACAGCATGATCCTCGACGCGCAGGCGCAGGGCGTGTCCGACATCCACGTCGAATGCACGCCCGGGCGCGAGAAGGTCAAGGTGCGCTTCCGCAAGGACGGCCACATGAAGCCCTACCTGGAGCTGCCGCCGTCGTACCGCAATGCGCTGATCGCGCGCATCAAGATCATGTGCGACCTCGACATCTCCGAGCGCCGCAAGCCGCAGGACGGCAAGATCACCTTCGGCAAATTCGTGCAGGGGCAGCGGCTCGAGCTGCGGGTGGCCACCATCCCCACCAACAACAACTGCGAGGACGCGGTGCTGCGCCTGCTGGCGTCGGCCAGGCCGCTGCCGCTGGAACGGCTGGGCCTGAGCCCGCACAACCTCGAGCGCATGAAGTCCGCCAGCCAGCGGCCCTACGGCATGATCCTGTGCGTGGGCCCCACCGGCTCGGGCAAGACGACGACGCTGCACTCGGCGATGGGCTACATCAACACGCCCGAACGCAAGATCTGGACCGCCGAGGACCCGATCGAGATCACCCAGCCCGGGCTGCGCCAGGTGCAGGTCAACGCCCGCATCGACTGGACCTTTGCCAAGGCGCTGCGCGCCTTCCTGCGCGCCGACCCGGACGTCATCATGGTCGGCGAGATCCGCGACCAGGAAACCGCGGGCATCGCCATCGAGGCCTCGCTCACCGGCCACCTGGTGATGAGCACGCTGCACACCAACAGCGCCGCCGAGACCGTGACGCGGCTGCTCGACATGGGCATGGACCCGTTCAACTTCGCCGATGCGCTGCTGGTGGTGCTGGCGCAGCGCCTGGTGCGCCGCCTGTGCCCGAGCTGCGTGAGCGCGCGCGATGCCCAGGCCGACGAGGTGGACGAACTGCTCGCCGACCACATGCAGGCCTTCCACGGCGTCGAAGCGGCGCCGACCGCAGACCAGGTGCTGGCCGACTGGCGCCAGCGCTTCGGCCGCGAGGGCCGCCTGCAGCACCACGAAGCCAAGGGCTGCCCGGCCTGCGACGGCAGCGGCCTGCGCGGCCGCGCCGGCGTGCACGAGCTGATGCACATGACGCCGCGCCTGCGCAAGCTCATCCAGACCGGCGGCCGTGCCGAGGAGATCCAGCACGCCGCGCTGGCCGAGGGACTGCGCACGCTGCGCCAGGACGGCATCGAGAAGGTGCTGGCCGGCGTGACCTCGATCGGCGAGGTGCGCGCGACGACTAACGCCTGACCGCGAGCAGGCGGCGCACCAGCGCCAGCAGCTCGGCCAGCGCCAGCGGCTTGGTCAGGTAGTGATCGAAGCCCGCCTCGCGCGCGAGCTGCACGTCCTCGGGCATGGCGTTGGCGGTCACCGCCACCGCTGGCACCGCGGCGGCGCGTGCATCCTCGCGCAGGCGGCGCAGCAACTCGAAGCCATTCATGCCGGGCAGCTGGATGTCCAGCAGCAGCAGATCGGGCGGCCAGTCGCGCGCCAGCGCCAGGCCATCCTCGGGGCGGTCGACCATGCGCAGCTCGATGCCGTCCAGCGCCGACAGCATGCTTTCCAGCAGCAGCTGGTTGACCGGGTTGTCCTCGACATAGAGCACCCGCCAGGGCCGGCCGTCGGCGTGCGGCGGCAAGGGCGCACCGGGTGCCGCCACATCCGCCGCCGCGGCCGCGGCTGCGGGCGCGGAGCGCGGCAGTTCCACCCAGAAGGTGCTGCCCGCGCCGGCTTCGCTGCTGACGCCGATGCGGCCGTGCATCAGCTCGACCAGCGACTTGCTCAGCGCCAGTCCGATGCCCGCGCCCTCCACGGCGCCGGCATCGGCATCCAGCCGCTCGAAGGCCTGGAAGAGCCGCTCGCGCTGCGCCGGCGTCAGCCCCGGGCCGGTGTCGACGACCTCGATGCACACGGTGGCGGCATCGGCACGCCAGCGCACCCACACCTGACCGCCGTGGCGGTTGTATTTGATGGCGTTGGACAGCAGGTTCAGCAGCACCTGCTGCAGCCGCGTGGCGTCGGCCAGGGCGGCCGGTTCGTCGCCGGGCGCGGCCGCTGGCTGCAGCGGCTGCACCTGCAGCTGCACGCCGCGCTCGCGCGCCATCGGCTCCAGCAGCCGGCGGCAGGCGTCGATCAGCGCCTCGACCGCCACCGCCTCCAGCCGCACCGGCAGCGTGCCCGACTCGATGCGCGCCAGGTCCAGCACCTCGTTGATGAGCACCAGCAGGTGGCGGCCGCCGCGCAGGATGTGCCGTGCGCGCTCGTGCAGCAGCGGCTCGCTGCGGCGGGCGGCATCACGCTCGATCAGCTGCGCGAATCCCATCACCGCATTCAGCGGCGTGCGCAGCTCGTGCGACATGCGCGAGAGGAATTCCGACTTGGCGCGGTTGGCGCGTTCGGCCTCGTCGCGCGCGGCGATGAGGCTGCGCTCGGCCGCCTTGCGCGCGGTGATGTCCCAGCCGTAGACCAGATAGCCGTCGAAGCGCCCGTCGGCATCGTGGTGCGGGATGCCGTGGTCGGCCACCCAGGGCTGGCTGCCGTCGGGCGTGATGACGCGAAACTCGACCTCGAAGGGCGCGCGCCGCGCCAGTGCCTCGTCGAAGACCTGCCGGCAATGCGCGCGGTCTTCGGCCAGGATGCGGGTGTTCCAGTCTTCGGCCAGCGCCTGCGCCAGCGTGCGGCCGATGCAGCCCAGCCAGCGCTGGTTGAACCAGGTGGCGCGGCCCTGGTCGTCGACCTGGCAGATGAAGGCCGGCGCGGCGTCGGCCATGGTCCGGAAGCGCGCCTCGCTGGCCACCAGCGCGCGCTGCGCGGTGACGCTGTCGGTGACGTCGCTGTAGGTGCGCACATGGGCACCATCGGGCGCACGGTGCACCTGCACGTCGAGGATGCGGCCATCGCGGCGCTGGCGCTGGTAGTGGATGGGCTTCCACAGCTCGGCATCGTCGCCGGTGGCCTGGCGCTCGGCCGCCAGCAACCACTGCGCCTTGTCGGCCCGCGCGATCTCGCCGAAGATGCCGTGTTCGAGCTGCCAGGCGATCACCTCCTTCAGCAGCGGGCGGCGGCCGAGCAGTTCACCCGGGACCTCCAGCATTTCGGCCGCCCGGCGGTTCCAGGCCTCGACATGGCCGTCGGGTGCAATGCTCAGCACACCCTGCGCCAGATTCTCGAACGTCGATTCGAGCACGCGCGACTGCGCCGCCAGCCGCTCCCCGGTTTGCCGCAGCTCGGCGGCGGCCCGCTTGAGCGCGCTGATGTCCGACAACAGGCCGATGGCGCCGATCTTGGTGCCGCGGGCGTCATACAGCGGCATCGGGTTGTTCAGGCAGTGCACCAGGCTGCCGTCGCTGCGCCGCAACGCGATCTCGTAGCTGCCGGGCAGGCCCAGGTCGCGGCGGCGCACCTGCTCGCGGAAGATGGCCGCATTCTCGTCGTCGACGAAGTCGTAGATGCTGCGCCCCAGCAGATCGCTGCGCCGCACGCCCAGCAGGCGGCACATGGCCGGGTTGGCATCGGTGGTGCACGCCTCGTTGTCGATCGTCCACACGCCTTCCTCGGCGCGCTCGAGCAGCAAGGCCAGCAGGTTGCGGTTGTGGCGCAGCGCCTGTTCGGCGGCGTGGCGTTCGCTGATGTCCAGCGCCAGCAGCGTGAAGCCGCCGTCGGGCATGGGTTTGCGGCGCACTTCGATCATGCGGCCGTCGGGCCGCAGGCGCTCCTCGACACCGGTCTGCGGCTGGGCCATCAGGGCCAGGCGGCGGTCGGTCTCGGCGTCGGCGTCGACGGCGCCGAATTCGCCACGCCGCGCCATCTCCAGCACCAGGTCGCGCAGGGCCATACCGGGGCGCAGCGGCACGCCGCCCAGCCCCATCAGGTCCACCATGCGGGCATTCCAGGCCAGCAGGCGGTGGCCGGCATCGAACACGCACAGGCCCTCGTCGACATGGTCGAGCACGCGGCGCAGCAGCAGCGCCTCGGGGCTGCCCGCATCGGCGGGCATCGACGGAGGATCACGGGCCGGCAAGCTCATCGGCCGCATTCTGGCCTGACGCCGCCGTCCGGCCCGCACCCGCCCGCATGGCGCCGGCAGGCGTGCCGCGTCAGAGGCCGAGCATGAGCTGCAAGGCCACGATGCCGCCCCAGGCCAGGCCGACGGTCATCAGCAGCAGCACCGTGATGCGCCCCATGCGCGCCAGCGCCGCGACCCCGCTGGCGGGCGGCGATGCGCGGCGCCGGTGGCGTGCCACCCGCAGCAGCCCCTGCCAGTTGCAGCGGTCGTCGCGGCAGCGGTAGCGGCGCCAGGCGTCGGCGTCCCAGCGGCGCTTGTCGTTGGCACTGCGCAGCACACGCTTGACGCCGCTGCCGCAATCCGGGCAGCGGCGCAAAATGGGGGTCGGGTCGGCTTCGGGCACGATGGGGGGCGGTGCGAATCCCGCTGCGGACGAATTCTGCCCAGCGCACGGCCGGCGCCCACACCGCCGGCGGCCGCACCGGTACCAGCCGCGACGCAGTTCGCGCCCGGCGCGGCCGTTCCCCCGCAACCCGGGGGGGGGGCGCCAGCCGCTACACCAGGCCGTCGAACAGCCACACGGTGACGGCCCCGCCGGCGGCCACCGAGCCTTGCTCGTGGCCCAGCACCACCAGCGCATTGGCCTCGCTCAAGCTGCGCAGGATGCCGGCGCCCTGGGCACCGGTCAGCCGCACCTGCCAGGCGCCGTCGGCGCCACGTTCGACGATGCCGCGCTGGAATTCGGTGCGACCCGGGCGCTTGCGGATGGCGCTGGTGCACGGCAGCTGCAGCGTCGGCAGCGGTTCGGGCGTGGCGCCGGCCAGCACCAGCAGCGCCTCGCGCGCAAAGGCGTAGAAGGTGACCAGCGCCGCCACCGGGTTGCCCGGCAGCGCGAACAGCCAGGCGCGGCGCCCCTCGGCCCCATGCAGCGGCCCGAAGGCAAAGGGCCGGCCCGGGCGCATCGCCACCTTCCAGAAGGCGACGTCGCCGAGTTCGGCCATCAGCGTGCGCGTGTAGTCGGCGTCGCCGACGCTCACCCCGCCGCTGGTCAGCACCGCATCGGCCTCGGCCACGGCGCGCTCGAAGGTGGCGCGCAGCGCCGCCGGGTCGTCTCTCACCAGGCCGAGGTCGACGACCTCGCAGCCCAGGCGCTGCAGCGCGCCGGTCAGGCTGTAGCGGTTGCTGTCGTAGATGCAGCCCGGCGCCAGCGGCTGCCCCGGCGCCTGGACCTCGTTGCCGGTGGAAAACAGCGCCACGCGCAGACGCCGCCGCACCGCCACCACCGCGTGGCCGAGCGAGGCCACCAGCCCCAGATCGGCCGGCCTGAGCACGCGCCCGGCGCGCAGCGCGGCGCGGCCACGGGCCAGGTCCTCGCCCTGCCGGCGGCGGTTTTCGCCGGCGCGGATGACGCCGGGCGCGATGCTCACCTGCGCCCCGTCGGCACGGCACAGCTCCTGCGGCACCACGGTGTCGCAGCCGGCGGGCATCACCGCGCCGGTCATGATGCGCAGGCACTGGCCGGCGGCCACCACGCCGGGCCAGGGCGTGCCGGCATGGACGGTGCCCACGCTGTGCAGCACCGTGGGCCCGTCGGCGCGCAGCGCGGCGCCGTCGAAGGCATAGCCGTCCATCGCCGAGTTGTCGTGCGCCGGCACGTCGATGGGGGAGATGACGTCGGCGGCGAGCACGCGGCCGAGCGCCTGCGTCACGGGCACGGACTCGGTTCCGGCCACGGGCTGCAGCGCGGCGTGGATGGCGGCACGCGCCTCGGCGACGCTGAGCTGGCGGTCGCCGGTGGTGAGCGGGGACTCTCCGAGTTCGGACATGGGCGGTCGGTCTGGTCAGGGTCGAAGCCCGGATTCTGGGCCCGAGCGGGTGTCTCGCCATCGCCCTATGCAGCACGCTGCATATCGCGCCACCGGCGCCGGCCGGACAGAATCCGCGGCCGCCGGCACACCCGCCGCCCCGATCGCCCGCCCCACCGCATGGCCGACAGCCTCGCACTCGCGCTGCAACTCATCACCCAGGCCGACGCACAGCTGCTCGGCATCGTCGCGCTGTCGCTGCGCGTGAGCCTGAGCGCCTGCGCCGTCGGTGCGCTGGCCGGGCTGGCGCTGGGCGCCTGGCTGGCGGTGGCGCGCTTTCCCGGCCACCAGCTGCTGGTATGGGCCGTCAATACGCTGCTGGCGCTGCCCAGCGTGGTGGTGGGCCTGCTGGTCTACCTGCTGCTGTCGCGCTCGGGGCCGCTGGGGTCCTGGGGCATCCTGTTCACGCCGACGGCGATGGTCATCGCGCAGAGCATCCTGGTGGTGCCGCTGATTGCCGCGCTGTCGCGGCGGCTGGTGGCCGATGCACTCGCCCAGGGCGGCGACCAGTTGCGATCGCTGGGCGCGGGCCCGCTGACGGCAGCCCTGCTGATGCTGCTGCACGAGCGGCTGGCGGTGCTGACGGTGCTGCTGACGGCCTTCGGCCGCGCGGTGGCCGAGGTTGGCGCGGTGATGATCGTCGGCGGCAACATCGCCGGCGTGACACGCGTGATGACGACCGCCATCGCGCTCGAGACCAGCAAGGGCGACCTGCCGCTGGCGCTGGCGCTGGGCATCGTGCTGCTGGGCGTGGTCGGCGTCATCCACGGCGTCATCGCGCTGCTGCCGATGCGCGACCGGGGGCTGCGCGAGGCGTTGGCATGAATGCCCCGCTGCCGGTTTCGCTGGCCCCTGCGGCGGATGCCGCCGCGGCCGCCGAGCCGCTGGTCAGCCTGCACGGCGCGGCGGTGCACTTCGGCCGCACCACCGCGCTGGCCGGGGTGGACCTGACGCTGCGGCGCGGCCAGCGGCTGGCGCTGATCGGCAGCAACGGCTCGGGCAAGACCACCTTGCTGCGCCTGCTGCACGGCCTGCTGCCGCCCAGCCGCGGGCAGCGCACGCTGCACCGGCTGGCCGCCGAAGGCCGCCCGCCGCGCATGGCCATGCTCTTCCAGCGGCCCTTCCTGATGCAGCTGTCGGTGCAGCGCAACCTGCGGCTCGGCCTGTGGCTGGCCGGCGTACCGGCCGCCGAGCGCGCCGCCCGCAGCGACGAGGCGCTGCACCGCGTCGGCCTGCACGACCAGGCGCAGCGCCCGGCCGCCGCGCTGTCGGGCGGCCAGCAGCAGCGGCTGGCGCTGGCGCGCGCCTGGGCGCTGCGGCCCGACATCCTGTTCCTGGACGAGCCCACCGCCAGCCTCGACCCCGCCGCCAAGCACGAGGTCGAGTCGCTGGTGGAAACCCTGGGCCGCGACGGCGTCACCGTGGTGATGAGCACGCACAACCTCGGCCAGGCCAAGCGGCTGGCCACGCATGTGGCCTACCTGGAGGCCGGCCGCCTGGTCGTCCAGGCGCCGACCGATGCCTTTTTCGGCAGCACCCTGCCGCCCGCGGCGGCCCACTTTCTTCGAGGAGAAAACCCATGGCTCTGAACCCCCTCACCCGCCGCGCCGCGGTGGCCCTGCTGGCCCTGGCGGGCGTCGCCGGCCCGCCCGCCGCACACGCGCAGGACCGATTCATCGTCATGGCCAGCACCACGTCGACCGAGCAGTCGGGCCTGTTCGGCCACCTGCTGCCGGCGTTCAGGCAGGCCACCGGCATCGACGTGCGCGTGGTCGCCGTCGGCACCGGGCAGGCGCTGGACACCGCGCGCCGCGGCGACGCCGACGTGCTCTTCGTCCATGACACCGCGGCAGAGGAAAAATTTGTCGCCGAGGGCTTCGCGACGAAGCGCCAGAACGTCATGTACAACGACTTCGTGCTGGTGGGCCCGAAAGCCGATCCGGCGCAGGTGAAGGGCAACGACATCGCCGCTGCGCTGAAGAAGCTGGCCGCCGGCGGCCGGCCTTTCATCTCGCGCGGCGACAAGAGCGGCACCCATGCCGCCGAGCTGCGCCTGTGGAAGGCCGCCGGCATCGACATGGCCGCCGCCAGACCGGCGGGCTACCAGGAATGCGGCTGCGGCATGGGACCGGCGCTGAATATCGGCTCGTCGAGCAACGCCTACGTGCTGACCGACCGCGGCACCTGGCTGAGCTTCAAGAACCGCGGCGACCTCGCCATCCTGGTCGAGGGCGACAGGACGCTGTTCAACCAGTACGGCGTGATGGCCGTCAACCCCGCGAAGCACCCGCACGTGAAGGCGGCGCTGGCGCAGCAGTTTGTCGACTGGATCGTCTCGCCGGCGGGCCAGGCCGCGATCACCGGCTTCAAGATCGGCGGCGAGCAGCTCTTCTTTGCCAACGCGGGCCGCTGACAGCCCGCGGACACCCCGCGCTCGGGGGGCACGCGCCCCCTCTCAACCGCTCCACGCTGCAACACCTGGGCCGCCGACCCGACGCTCGTCAGGGTTTGGCCTAGGTAGGCTCTGCCCCTCGCTATGCAGATCATTGCATAGCCCGAATGGCAGACGGCCTGTCCGCGCGCCTTCGGCTTTCATCATGCCCGCGGAGACACACACCATGCAGAAGAGCCTCCACATCAACGCCGAGAAGTGCACCGGGTGCCTTCAGTGCGAGATGGCCTGCTCGTTCGAGAACTACGGCGCCTTCGTGCCCGCCAAGTCGCGCATCAAGGTATTCGACTTCCACGAAACCGGCCGCAAGGTGCCCTACACCTGCACGCAGTGCGACGAGGCCTGGTGCCTGCACGCCTGCCCGGTGGAGGCGATCACGATCGACAGGCTCACCGGCGCCAAGGTCGTCAACGAGACCACCTGCGTCGGCTGCAAGGTCTGCACCATCGCCTGCCCCTTCGGCACCATCAACTACGTGCAGGAGACCGGCAAGGTGCAGAAATGCGACCTCTGCGGCGGCGACCCCGCCTGCGCGACGGCCTGCCCCACCGGCGCCATCACCTACATCGACGCCAACTGGACCGGCCTGGACAAGATGAAGGCCTGGGCCGACAAGCTGGGCAATCAGGCCGCCGCATAAGGAGAAACACACATGTCTTGGGCAGGAAAAATCCTTCGTGTCGACCTCACCGCCGGCACCGTCAAGAGCGAACCCCTCAACATGGACTGGGCGCGCGCCTACATCGGCTCGCGCGGGCTGGCGTCCAAATACCTGGTCGAAGAGATCGACCCCAAGGTCGACCCGCTGTCGCCGGCCAACAAGCTGATCTGGGCCACCGGCCCGCTGACCGGCACCATGGCCAGCACCGGCGGGCGCTACACCGTCGTCACCAAGGGCCCGCTGACCGGCGCCATCGCCTGCAGCAACAGCGGCGGCTACTGGGGTGCCGAGCTGAAGATGGCCGGCTGGGACATGATCATCTTCGAGGGCAAGTCGCCGAAGCCGGTCTACCTGTATGTCAATGACGACGTCGCCGAATTGCGCGACGCCGGCCACCTGTGGGGCCAGAGCGTCTGGAAGACCGAGGAGGCGCTGAAGAAGGCGCACCAGGATCCGCTGCTGCGCATCTCCAGCATCGGCCTGGCGGGCGAGAACCAGGTGCTGTATGCCGCCATCGTCAACGACCTGCACCGCGCCGCCGGGCGCTCGGGCGTGGGCGCGGTGGCCGGCAGCAAGAACCTGAAGGCGATCGCCGTGCGCGGCACCAAGGGCGTGGGCAACATCAAGGATCCGAAGGCCTTCATGAAGGTCACCTTCGAGAAGAAGAAGATCCTCGCCGACAACGCCGTCACCGGCCAGGGCCTGCCGACCTACGGCACCCAGGTGCTGATGAACGTCATCAACGAGATCGGCGCGCTGCCCACGCGCAACCACCGCGACGTGCAGTTCGAGGGCGCCAAGGACATCTCGGCCGAAGCCATGGTCACGCCGCGCGCCAGCGACGGCAAGAAGCACCTGGTGACCAACCAGGCCTGCTTCGGCTGCACCATCGCCTGCGGCCGCATCAGCAAGATGGACCCCGGCCACTTCACGGTGCAGAACAAGCCCGAATACTGGGGCGCCAGCGGCGGCCTCGAATACGAAGCAGCCTGGGCGCTCGGTGCCGCCAACGGCGTCAACGACCTGGAAGCGCTGCAATATGCCAACCTGATGTGCAACGAGCAGGGCCTGGACCCCATCAGCTTCGGCGCCACCGTGGGCGCGGTGATGGAGCTCTACGAGATGGGCGTGCTCACCCAGGAGCAGCTGGGCATCGACGCCAAATTCGGCAGCGCGCAGGCACTGGCCTATTTCGCCGAGATCACCGCACGCGGCGAAGGCTTCGGCAAGGAGATCGGCCTGGGCTCCAAGCGCCTGTGCGCCAAATATGGCCACCCCGAGCTGAGCATGAGCGTCAAGGGCCAGGAATTCCCCGCCTACGACAGCCGCGGCATCCAGGGCATGGGCCTGACCTACGCCACCAGCAACCGCGGCGCCTGCCACCTGCGCAGCTATACCGTGGCGTCCGAGGTGATGGGCATCCCGGTGAAGACCGACCCGCTGTCGGCCGAAGGCAAGCCCGAACTGGTGATGGCCTTCCAGGACGCCACCGCCGCCTACGACTCGGCCGGCGTGTGCGTCTTCACCACCTTCGCCTGGGGCCTGCCCGACCTGGCCGACCAGCTGGCACCGGCCTGCGGCGAGGAGTTCACGCTCGAGAACGTGGCCAAGATCGGCGAGCGCATCTGGAACATGGAGCGCGACTTCAACAACCGCGCCGGCTTCACCAGCAAGGACGACACGCTGCCGCCGCGGCTGCTGAACGAGCCGGCCAAGACCGGCCCGGCCAAGGGCCTGGTCAACAAGCTGCCCGAGATGCTGCCCAAATACTACGCCGTGCGCGGCTGGGACGAAGGCGGCCAGCTCAAGCCCGAGACGCGCGCCCGGCTGGGGCTATAGCCCGCCGAAGCGCCTTGGGCGCCTTTCCCGGGGGGCCGAGCCCGGCCCGGCAGAGCCGGTTCTGCGGCGGCTGCCTGAAGGGGCGCGGGCTTTGGCCTCGCGCCCTTTTTTATTGGAGCAACTGACATGCAACATGTGATCCTCGGCGCCGGTCCGGCCGGCGTCATCGCGGCCGAAACCATTCGCAAGCACGCACCCGGTGACACCATCGTGCTCATCGGCGACGAGCCCGAGGCGCCCTATTCGCGCATGGCCATCCCCTACCTGCTGATCGGCAACGTCGGCGAAAGCGGCACCCACCTGCGCCACGCCGCCGACCACTACACGCGGCTGCGCATCGACCTGCGGCGCGGCCGCGCGGTGCGGCTGGATACGAAGGCGCGCCAGGTGGTGCTGGACGACGGCGGCAGCGTCGGCTACGACCGGCTGCTGATCGCCACCGGCTCGTCGCCGGCCACGCCACCGATCCCCGGCATCGCCGGCGCCGGCGTGCACAGCTGCTGGACGCTGGCCGATGCGCGCGCCATCCAGTCGCTGGCCGGGCCGGGCGCGCGCGTGGTGCAGATGGGCGCCGGCTTCATCGGCTGCATCATCATGGAGGCACTGGCCAGCCGCGGCGTCAAGCTCAGCGTCGTCGAGATGGGCGACCGCATGGTGCCGCGCATGATGGGCCCGGCCGCCGGCGGCATGATCAAGCGCTGGTGCGAAGCCAAGGGCGTGGCCGTGCACACCGGCGCGCGCGTCGACGCCATCGAGCGCGACGCCTCGCCGGTGATGAAGGTGAAGCTGTCCACCGGCGCCGTGCTGGAGGCCGACCTGGTGATCAGCGCCACCGGCGTCAAGCCCAACATCGGCTTCCTCGAGCACAGCGAGGTCAAATGCCTGCTCGGCGTGCTGACCGACGAGCACCTCGAGACCAGCGTCAAGGGCGTCTATGCCGCCGGCGACTGCGCCGAGGCCTTCGACAAGGTGTCGGGCAAGACCATCGTCAGCGCCATCCAGCCCAACGCCGCCGAGCAGGCGCGCGTGGCGGCGCTCAACATGGTGGGCCGCACCACCGCGCTCAAGGGCGTCACGCAGATCAACGTGCTCGATACGCTGGGCCTCATCAGCGCCAGCTTCGGCCAGTGGGACGGCGTGCCCGGCGGCCAGAGCGTCGAGCTGGTCGACACGAAGGCCAACCGCGCCTTGAGCCTGCAGTTCGGCGGCGACCGGCTGGTGGGCTGCAACGCGGTGGGCTGGACCGAGCACGTGGGCGTGATGCGCGGCCTGGTCGAGGGCGGCGTCAGCCTGGGCGAGTGGAAGGACAAACTGCTGCACGACCCCACGCTGCTGATGGAGGCTTACCTGGCGCGTGCGCAGGCGCAGCATGTGCATGCACACTTGAAGTGATGGAGATCACCTTCAAGCTGTACGCCAGCCTCACCGACTACCTGCCCGTCGACCGGCGCACCGCCAACCAGATGCCGCTGGAGGTGCCGGCCGATGCGCCCATCGCCCAGATCATCGAGCCCTTCCGCATGCCGCCCAAGCTGGTGCACCTGGTGCTGGTCAACGGCGTCTTCGTGCCGCCGCAGGAGCGCGCCACGCGCACGCTGGCCGAGGGTGACGTGCTGGCCATCTGGCCACCGATCGCCGGGGGGTGAGCCGGGACATGAAACCGTCCCTGCGGACGGTTTTATGCCAGGCGAACGACCGGGCACGTCTTGCGTGCCCGGGCTGGACGAGCCGGGACCATGCTGCGGACGGTTTTGCGGGGGGGGGGAGGGGGGGGGGGGGGGGGGGGGGGGGGGGGGGGGGGGGGGGGGGGGAGTGGGTGCCGGGCTGGAAGAACCGGGACATTAGACCGTCCCTGCGGACTGCCCGGAGGAGCGTAGCGAAGCATGACCCCGCATCAGAAGGACGTGCCCACGCGCTTTTCGCGCGACATGTCGGTCACGGCCGCCGAATGGGACCGCGCGCTGCGCGGCGGCGTCGGCGCGCATGACCTGCAGGTTGCTGGCCCCGGCCGGGCCCTCGTGCAGTTGCTGGAAGGCGGCCGACTGCTGCTGCAATGGCACGACCTGCCGCCGCTGCAGATCGCGCTCATGCGCATGGCCAGGCTGCGCGTGGACTTTGCCTTCGACGAGGTGGACGCCGTCCGTCGCTCGGCCTTCATGCAGCATTTCGACCGCTTCACCCAGCGCGGCGGCGGCTGAGAGCCCGCGCAGTGTTCGCCATCGCCCGCGGAAAACCCGCTTCAGGGGTCGACCGGACGATCGACGGGGCGACGGTGACGGAGACCGGGACCGGCGCAGCGACCCGGACCGTGACGACCGTCGGGGCGAGCCCGACCGTGAGCGCCGCGGCCGCCACTGACCATCGGTGGTGCGACGCGCGGGCCGGGACGCACGACCACGCAGGCTGGCGCGTGGGCCCGATGCGTGAGCGCCTGCGCCTGCGGAAGAACCCGCCGGCCGGTCCGACTTGACCGCACGACCCGGGTGCGTAAGCTCGGCGCGCCATGGAATTCCGCCTCATCTACGAAGGCCCGCTGCGCGGCCAGGGTGCCAAGTCCACCCACAAGTGGGAGATCCGCCGCGCGCTGCACCCGCAGCTGCAGCGGCTGTGGCAGTTGCGGCCCTTGTCCGACGCCGCCGCCACGCTGCTGGCCTGGCCGCCGCGGCCGGGCGCCCCCTCGGTGATCGTCGAAAAGGGCGGGCTGCTGTTTGCGCCGCTGGTGACGCAGCGGCTCAACCTCTATGTCGAGCTGTCGGTGCTGCTGTTCCGCCAGCAGCCGCGCGGCACGCTCATCACCGACGGCGGCGACATCGACAACCGCCTGAAGACGCTGCTCGACGGCCTGCGCGTGCCGCATGGTTCGATGGAAGGCCGCACGCTGCTGCCCGCGGACCCCGACCCCAACCCCTTCTACTGCCTGCTGGAAGACGATTCGCTGGTCACCAAGGTGTCGGTCGAATCGGAACAGCTGCTGCGCCCGGCGCGGCCCGACGAGGTGGTGGCCATCATCTCGGTGCACGTGAAGAAGACCGTGCTCTCGCACGCCAACATGTCGCTGTAGCCGGCCGCGGGCGCGCCGCACCGGCATCGGTCAAGCGCCGGGGGCCAGCCGGAAATGCGCCACCGCCTTCGCCAGGCGCTGCGCCTGCTGGTGCAGCGAGGCCGCGGCGGCCGCGCCCTGTTCGACCAGTGCCGCGTTCTGCTGCATCATCTGGTCGAGCTGGCCGACGGCACCGTGCACGCTGTGCAGGTCGGCGCGCTGCGCGTGCGTGGCCTCGTTGATGGTGCCGATGGTCGATCGCACCTGGCACACGCCGTCGACGATGCCGGCCACCGCCTGGCCGGCCTCGTGCACCAGGCGGCTGCCGGTCTCGACCTGCTCGACGCTGTGGCCGATCAGGCCCTGGATCTCGCGCGCGGCCTGTGCCGAGCGCTGCGCCAGCGCCCTCACTTCGCCCGCCACGACGGCGAAGCCGCGCCCCTGTTCACCGGCGCGCGCGGCTTCCACGGCCGCATTGAGCGCCAGCAGGTTGGTCTGGAAGGCGATGCCGTCGATGGTGCCGACGATGTCGGTCATGCGCCGGCTGGCGTCGCGGATGCCGTCCATGCTGGCCACCACCTTTCCCACCGCATCGCCGCCGTGCTGCGCCGAGCGCACCGCCGATTCGGCCAGGGTGTCCATCGACTGCGCCGTCTCGGCCGTGCGGTGCACCGTCGCCGTGATCTGCGCCATCGACCCGGCCGTGCCCTGCAGCCGCGCGGCAGCCTGTTCGGTGCGGTCGGACAGGTCCTGGTGGCCCTGCGCCATCTCGCCCGCCGCGCTGCGCACGGTGCCGGCCACGTCGTGAATGGCGCGCACGGTGTCGCGCAAGGCCACCGACAGCCGCTGCACCGAATCCATCAGGCTGCCTGCGGGCGCCGCGGCCAGTGGCCGGTCGAGCTCGCCGGCCGCCAGCGCCGCCAGTGCGGCGCGCGCCTCGGCCGGGTCGCCGCCGAGTTCGCGCCGCGCGGCGCGCAGGATGCCCACCGTGAAGCCGATGCAGGTGGCCACGCACAGCGCCGTCAGGCCGCCCACCAGCAGCCGGGCCAGTGCCAGGTGCTCGACGATGCGCGCCGGCTCGACGCGCGCGGCCTCGCCGCCCAGCCACCAGGCCCCGACCGCGACGGCCGAGCCGGCGCCGGCCACCATCGCCGTGGGGATGGCCATCGAAACCAGGAGTCGCGTCGAATACCGCATGGGATTGCCGATCTCGGCCAAGGGGGCGGCCGTCTGCGGGGTATCGACCGCGCCGACCGCGACTTGAGCACGGCGCGCCGCGCCGACAATCGGCCCCATGAAAGACCGCGGCGTCCACCTTCAATACACCTTCCAGCCCCGCGACCAGCGCGGTGCCGAGGTGCAGAACCCCTTGTTCGACCTGCTGTCGGCAATCGCCGAGCAGGGCTCGATCCAGCAGGCGGCCAGGGCCCTGGGCGCGTCGTACCGCCATGTCTGGGGCGCGTGCAAGCACTGGGAGACGGTGCTGGGCGAGCCGCTGGTGCACTGGGTGCAGGGCCAGCCGGCACGGCTGACGCCCTTTGCCGAGCGGCTGCTGTGGGCCGAGAAGCGGGCGCGTTCGCGCCTGGTGCCGCACATCGAGGCCTTGCGCGCCGAGCTCGAGCGCGTGCTCGCCGAGGCGCTGGACGGCCACCAGCAGGTGCTGACGGTGCATGCCAGCCACGACCTGGCGCTGCCGCTGCTGCGCGACCTGGCGGCCGCGCCCGGCGAGGGCGACGACCGGCTGCACATCGAGCTGAAATTTGCCGGCAGCATGGACGCGCTGCGGGCGCTGGCCGAAGGCCGCTGCACGGTGGCCGGCTTCCACGTGCCGCCGCTGGCACACAACCGCAACCTGTTCGCGCGCGGACTCAAGCCGCTGCTCAAGCCCGGCCAGCACAAGCTGATCGGCTGCATGCGGCGCACGCAGGGCCTGATGGTGGCGCCCGGCAACCCGCTGGCGCTGTGCGGCATGGCCGACGTGGCGGCACGCGGCGCGCGCTTCGTCAACCGCCAGGCCGGTTCGGGCACGCGGCTGCTGGCCGACCACCTGCTGGCCGAGCAGGGCCTGGCGCCCGCGCGCATCACACGCTATTTCGACGCCAGCGAGGACAGCCATGTCGCCGTGGCCGCCGCGGTGGCGGCCGGCGTCGGCGATGTCGCGCTGGGCATCGAAGCCGCGGCGCGCGGCTTCGGGCTCGACTTCGTGCCGCTGGTCGAGGAGGACTATTTTCTCGTCTGCCTGGCGCCCACGCTGGAGCAGCCCGCGGTGCAGTCGCTGCGCCGCGTGCTGCAACTGCCGCGCTGGGGCGACATCCTGGCCACGCTGCCCGGCTACCGGGCCCTGCACGCCGGCGAGGTGCTGTCGCTGACGCGCGCGCTGCCGTGGTGGCAGTTCCGCGCGCCGAAGAAAACCGCGCCGCCGGGGCCTGTCTAGGGCCGGGAGCCCAGCAGCGATGGCCTTCGCCCACGCGGCTGGCCACCGGCCACCGGCCGCCGCCAGCGCCGGGCCGCTGCGGCCGACACTTTATATTTGCGCGCATGCTGCCCGCCACCCTCACCATCGTCGACGACGACGCGGACCATCGCGACTACCTGGCCGAGCACCTGCGCCAGCAGGGCATCCGGGTGCGCGCCTTTGCCGACAGCAACCAGCTGCTGGCCGATGCCGATCCGTTCGGCGACGCCTTCTACATCATCGACCTCATGCTGCCCGGCGTCAGCGGCGAGGAACTCATCCGCATCCTGCGCCTGCGCAGCGACGCCGGCGTGCTGGTGGTCACCGGCAAGGCCGAAAGCGGCGTCTTCGAGAACGTGCTCACCGCCGGCGCCGACATGCACATTGCCAAGCCGGTCAGCCTGGAGCAGATCACGCTGGCCATCGAGGCGGTGTGGCGCCGCATCGTGCGCCAGCGCGACGAGACGCAGCGCGCCTGGCTGCTGGATGCCGACCGCCAGCGCCTGACCGCGCCCGCCGGCGACGTCATCGAGCTCGGCGACAACGACGTCACCATCCTGTCGTGCTTCCCGCCCGCCGAAGGCGGCGTGGTGCCGCGCGAGACGCTGTGCCAGCGCCTGGGCCGGCCGGTGCTCGACACCTCCGACAACGGCCTGCACGCGATGATCTACCGCCTGCGCCGGCGCATCGAGAAGGTCACCGGCTCGGTGGTGCCGCTGCAGTCGCAGTCGCGCGTGGGCTACGTGTTCAAGGCGCCGATCCGCTTCGCCGGCCCGCATTGAGCATCGCCGCGCCGCACCCGGCCGCACCTCGCCGATGAGCGGCTTCCACGCCCCCAGCTTCCTGCTGGCGGTGGCGCTGCTGTATCTGACGCTGCCGCTGCTGGTGTGGGTGCTGCTGCGCCGCCGCCACCCGCAGCCCAACCTCGGGCTGTGGTGCGGCGGCGGCCTGCTGCTGGCGGTGGCCTTCACGCTGCTGGGGCTGCGCGGCGCGGCACCAGGCCTGCTCACGACGCAGGCCGCCTATGGGGTGTCCTACGCCGGCATGGCGATGTCGGTGGCCGCGTTGCGGCTCGAGGCCGGCCGGTCACCGGGGCGGCTGCTCGCCGGATTCACCCTCGGCGCGATGGTGGTGACGCTGATGACGCAGCCGCTGGGCCCGTTGCCGCGCCAGCCGGTCACCAGCGCCCTGCCCGGACTGTTCGGAACCTGGCTGGCCTGGACGGCCTTCGAGCTGGCACGCACCCGGAACAGCCGCAGCGCGCGGCTGATGGCGGTGCTGTACGCACTCAGTGCGGTCGCGCTGCTGGCGCGTGCGCTGCAGACCGTGCTGTGGCCGCCCACGCAGCAGGCCGATGCCCTCTTCTTCGCCAGCCTCGTGACCTCGCTGGCCTCGTCGATCAGCGGCAACATCGGCTTCGTCGGCATGGCACTGGACCTGGCCCGGCGGCGCGAACAGGAGCAGCAACACGCGCTGCAGGCGCTGCACGACAACCAGGTGGCGATGGAGACCGCCGCCCGCGCACGCGAGGTGGTGGCCAGCGAACGCAGCCGCACCACCCGGCTGCTGGCGCATGAGGTGCGCCAGCCGCTGCACAACGCCGCCGTGGCGCTGCAGAGCGCGATGGGCACGCTGGCCCACAGCCGCGACCCGGCCGAGGCCGCGCGCGCCATCGAGCAGGCGCAGGGCGTGATCCGCCGCGTCAGCGCCACGCTCGACAATACGGTGGCGGCGACGGCACTGCTGGGCAGCGAAGGCCGCCTGAGCGCGGTCGACACCGACCTGCAGGTGCTGATCGACCTCTGCCTGGGCGACCTGCCGCCGGAGTCGCGGGCCCGCATCCGCGTCGACTACCGCGCCGATGCGCGCAGCGCGCAGCTCGAGCCGACGCTGATGCGGCTGGCGCTGCGCAACCTGCTGGCCAATGCGACGCTGTATGCGCCCCGCGATACGCCGGTGGACTTGCGCGTGCTCGACAGCGACCAGCCGCTGGCGCTGGTGATCGAGGTCGCCGACCAGGGCCCGGGCATCCTGGCCGACCTGCGCGAGCGCATCTTCGACGAAGGCGTGCGCGGCGAGCAGACCACCGTGCCCGGCTACGGCCTGGGCCTGCACGTCGTCAAGCGCGTGGCCCGCCTGCATGGCGGCCGCATCGACTGGCGCCCCAACGAGCCGCATGGCTCCATCTTCCGGCTGACGCTGCCGCAGGGCGATCCGGGTTGACATTGGACAAGAAGACGCAAACGGCTCGCGCGCATCCTTGAGCCGTGGTGCACTGCAGCACCACATTTTCCGCATCCAAACAGGGACACCATGATGAAGCGACTCCACACCTCGCTGTACCTGCTGGCCGGCCTGGTGGCCGCCAGCGGCGCCGCCCAGGCGCAGATCAAGACCGACGGCCTCTGGCGTGGCAGCGGCGGCCTGGCCTTCTCGGCGACCTCGGGCAACAACCGCAGCAACAGCCTGCAGCTCAACGCCGATGCCTTGCGCGCCACCACCGCCGACAAGATCACGCTCGGCGCGGCCGCCAACTACGCCAGCAACAAGAACAGCGGCACCAAGGAAACGACGTCCAACAAGTGGGGCATGTTCGGCCAGTACGACTTCAACCTGACGCCGCGGCTGTTTGCCTTCGGCCGCCTGGGCCTGGACGGCGACGAGTTGATCGACCTGAACCTGCGCTCCAGCGTCGCCGCCGGCCTGGGCTACAAGCTGATCGACAGCAAGGAAACCAGCTTCGAGGTCTTCGGCGGTGTCGGCTACACCACCGACAAATACGACGTCGCGCAGACCATCGGCAACAAGACCGATACCCGCTTCTCGCGCACCAGCCTGTACCTGGGCGAGGCGTCGTCGCACCAGCTGTCGGCCACCACCAGCTTCAAGCAGCGGCTGGACCTGTACCCGGGCCTGACCGGTGACAAGGCCAAGCTGGCCAAATTCACCGCCAGCCTGAATGTGGCGATGAGCAGCACGCTGGGCCTGACCCTGGGTGTGGTCGATACCTACAACAGCAAGCCGCCGGCGGGCGCGAAGAAGAACGACCTCGGCGTCTTCACCGGCGTGACGGTCAAGTTCGGCGCCGTCTGACGGCCCTGCGTCAAGCGGCGCGGCAGCCGGCCACGGCGGCCTGCCTGTCGCGCCGCTCGAAGACCGGTTCGGGAATGCGCCAGCCGTAGCGCACCGCGGTCAGCTCGGCCAGGATGGCGACCGCGATCTCGGGCGGCGTGCGCGCACCGTTCTTCAGGCCCACGGGACCGTGCAGGCGGTCGAGTTGTGCGTCCGCGAGGCCGAAGTGCTCGGCCAGGCGCTGCCGGCGCCGGGCCTGGTTGGCGCGCGAGCCGATGGCACCGACGTAGAAAGCCTCCGAGCGCAAGGCCTCCATCAGCGCCAGGTCGTCGAGCTTGGGGTCGTGCGTGAGCGCGATCACCGCGGTGTGCGCATCGGGCACGAGCGCCTGCACGGCATCGTCGGGCATGGCCGTCGTGCGCCGGACCCCGGGCAGGTCGGCCTGGTATTCGTCGCGCGGGTCGCAGACGATCACCTGGTAGTCCAGCGCCTGCGCCATCGATGCCAGGTACCGCGTCATCTGCCCGGCGCCGACGATGAACAAGCGCCAGTGCGGCCCGTGCGTGGTGACGAGCCGCGCCTCGTCCAGCAGCACCAGGTCGGCGCCATCGGCCGGCGCCAGCGACACGGACCCGCTGGCCAGCTGCAGTTCGCGCCGCATGCGCCGGCCGTCGTCCAGCGCGGTCAGCAACTCGTCGATGCGACTGGCGCCGGACAGCGGCTCCAGCACCAGCTCCAGCGTGCCGCCGCAGGGCAGGCCGAAGCGGGCCGCCTCGTCGCCGCTGACGCCATAACGCACGACCTCGACGCCACCGGCGGCCAGCGCATGATCGCGCATGCGGGCGATGAGGTCGTCCTCGATGCAACCGCCCGATACCGAACCCGCGACCTGGCCATCGTCGCGCAGCGCCACCACCGAACCCACCGGCCGTGGCGCCGAACCCCAGGTTCGCGTCACCGTGCCCAGCACCACGGCATGGCCCTGCCCTTGCCAGGCCGACACCTGACGCAGCACATCGAGATCGACGTTGTCCATGGATCGCCCCACCGCCTTGCAGCTCGTCAACAGGCCTGCACCTTAGCGGGCGCGGACCATCGGCGCGACAACGGGCTTGCCCCTATGAGCCCGGCTGCATAGGCAGGCCCGCCGGCGGGCGGGCCCGACCTATGCCGTGCCCTTCCTAGGCGTTTGCGAGGGCAAGACAAAGCGCTGCCGGTTGCCCAGCATACGGCGCTGTCCAACCAGAACCACGGAGACACCATGGCCCTGCTCACGTTGACGGTCAACGGGCGCGACGTCTCGCGCGACGTGCCGCCCCAGACCCTGCTCGTCGATTTCATCCGCGACCACCTGCGCCTGACCGGCACCCATATCGGCTGCGACACCGCGCAGTGCGGCGCCTGCACCGTGCACCTGAACGGCCGCGCCACCAAGAGCTGCAACATGCTCGCGCTACAGGCGCAGGGCGCGCAGGTCACCACGATCGAGGGCCTGGCCGCCACGGACGGCACGCTGCACCCGATGCAGGCCGCCTTCCGCGCCTGCCATGGCCTGCAGTGCGGCTTCTGCACACCGGGCATGGTGATGAGCGCGGTCGACCTCGTGCAGCACCATGACTGCTCCAGCGAGGAACAGCTGCGCCAGGGCCTGGAGGGCAACATCTGCCGCTGCACGGGCTACCACAACATCGTCAAGGCCGTGCAGCAGGGCGCGGCCGCGATGAAATGACCACGGGGACCACACCATGAATGCACCCACCCCCGGCTTCATCGGCAAATCCGTCGAGCGGCGCGAAGACCTGCGCTTCCTCACCGGTCGCGGCCAGTACACCGACGACATCACGCTGCCAGGGCAGACCCACGGGGTCTTCCTGCGCTCGCCTCACGCACACGCTGTCATCACGGGCATCGACACCACAGAGGCCGCCAAGGCCCCGGGCGTGCTCGGCATCTTCACCGGGGAGCATTTCAAGGCCGTCGGCGGCCTGCCCTGCGGCTGGCTGATCAACAACATCGACGGCACGCCGATGAAGGAGCCCAGGCACCCCATCCTGGCGGGTCTTGCAGGTGGCAAGGTGCGCTACGTGGGCGACCGCGTGGCCCTGGTGGTGGCCGAGTCGGTCGACCAGGCCAAGGCGGCAGCGGCGCTGATCGCCGTCGACTACCAGCCACTGCCGGCCATCGTCGACCCGGCCACGGTGGCGATGGTGGGCGCCAGCGTGCACGACGAAGCGCCGGACAACCAGTGCTACCGCTGGAGCATCGGCGACGCCGACGGCACCGACGCCGCCATCCGCGGCGCCGCCCATGTCACGCGGCTGGCCTTTCGCAACAACCGGCTGATCCCCAACGCCATCGAGCCGCGCGCCGCCAACGCCAGCTACAACGCGGCGGCCGACGAATACACGCTGTATGTGGCCAACCAGAATCCGCATGTCGAGCGGCTCTTGATGTGCGCCTTCGTGCTCGGCATCCCCGAGCACAAGATGCGCGTCATTGCGCCCGATGTCGGCGGCGGCTTCGGCAGCAAGATCTTCCTCTACGGCGAGGAGACGGCGCTGGTGTGGGCCAGCAGGCACATCGGCCGCCCCATCAAGTGGACGGCCGAGCGCGCCGAGGCCTTCCTGTCCGACGCCCATGGCCGCGACCACGTCACCACCGCCGAACTGGCGATGGACAAGGACGGCCGGTTTCTGGCGCTGCGCGTCAATACCACGGCCAACCTGGGCGCCTATCTGTCGACCTTCTCGTCGGCGGTGCCCACCATCCTGTATGCCACGCTGCTGGCCGGCCAGTACGCCACGCCCAGGATCCACTGCACGGTGAAGGCGGTCTTCACCACCACCGCGCCGGTCGATGCCTACCGCGGCGCCGGCCGGCCCGAAGCCACCTACGTGGTCGAGCGCCTGGTCGAGACAGCGGCCAGGGACATGGGGATCGACCCCGCCGAGATCCGCCGCCGCAATTTCATCCGCAGCTTCCCCTATGCCACGCCGGTGGGCCTGACCTACGACACCGGCGACTACGAGGCGACGCTGAACCGCGCACTCGAACTGGCCGACGTCGAGGGCTTCGCCGCCCGCCGCGCCGCCAGCGCGGCCAAGGGGCTGAAGCGCGGCCTCGGCTACAGCGCCTACATCGAGGCCTGCGGCATCGCACCGTCGTCGGTGGCGGGCGCGCTGGGCGCACGTGCCGGCCTGTTCGAGGCCGGCGAGGTGCGCGTGCATCCCACCGGCAAGGTGACCATCTTCACCGGCAGCCACAGCCACGGCCAGGGCCATGAGACCACCTTCGCGCAGGTGGTGGCCGACAAGCTGGGCATCCCGATGGACGACGTGTCCATCGAGCATGGCGATACGGCCAAGGTGCTGTTCGGCATGGGCACCTACGGCAGCCGCTCGCTGGCCGTCGGCGGCACGGCCATCGTCAAGGCGGTCGACAAGGTGATCGCCAAGGGCCGGAAGATCGCCGCCCACCTGATGGAGGCGAGCGACGCCGACGTGATCTTCGAGGGCGGCCAGTTCAAGGTGGCCGGCACCGACAAGGCGGTACCCTTTGCGCAGGTGTCGCTGACGGCCTATGTGCCGCACAACTTCCCGCACGACAAGCTGGAGCCGGGCCTCAACGAAAACGCCTTCTACGACCCCAGCAACTTCACCTACCCGGCCGGCACCTATATCTGCGAGGTCGAGGTCGACCCCGCCACCGGCGTGGTGCGCATCGAGCGCATGACCGCCTGCGACGACTTCGGCAACGTCGTCAACCCGATGATCGTCGAGGGCCAGGTGCACGGCGGCCTGGCGCAGGGCATCGGCCAGGCGCTGCTGGAGCAGGCCGTCTACGACACCGACAGCGGCCAGCTGCTGACCGGCAGCTACATGGACTACGCCATGCCGCGCGCCGACGACCTGCCCAGCTTCACCGTCGAGACCGCCAAGGGCACGCCCTGCACGCACAACCCGCTGGGCGTGAAGGGCTGCGGCGAGGCCGGCGCCATCGGCAGCCCGCCGGCGGTCATCAACGCCATCTGCGACGCGCTGGGCGTGCGGGACATCGCCATGCCGGCAACCCCCTACACTGTGTGGAAAGCTGCCCGCGCGGCGGCCTGAGCGAGGACACCCGACACCATGCAAGCCTTCACCTACAGCAACCCGGCCACGGTGGCCGATGCCGCCCGGGCCGCGGCCGCCGGCGCCAGGCCGATCGCCGGCGGGCAGAGCCTGCTGCCCTCGATGAAGCTGGGCCTGGCGGCGCCGGAGGCGCTGGCCGACCTGGGCAGCATCGCGGACCTGAAAGGCATCACGGTCGCCAACGGCGTCGTCAGGATCGGTGCCATGACCACGCACGCCGCCGTGGCCGCCAGTGCCGACGTGCAGCGCGCCATTCCGGCGCTGGCGCAACTGGCCGGGAATATCGGCGACCGCCAGGTGCGCAACCGCGGCACGCTCGGCGGCAGCCTGGCCAACAACGACCCCGCGGCCTGCTACCCGGCCGCCGTGCTGGGCCTGGGCGCCACCGTGCACACCAGCCGGCGCGACATCGCCGCCGATGACTTCTTCCAGGGCATCTATGCCACCGCGCTGGCCGAGGACGAACTCATCACCGCGGTGAGCTTCCCCATCCCCGAGCAGGCGGGCTGGCAGAAATTCAAGCAACCGGCGTCGCGCTTCTCGCTCGTCGGCGTCTTCGTCAGCCGGGGCCCGAAGGGTGTGCGCGTGGCCGTCACCGGCGCCGGCGCGGGCGGCGTCTTCCGCGTCGAGGGGCTGGAGGACAGGCTGGCCGCCAGCTGGTCGGCCGCGGCGCTGAACGGCGCGACGGTGCCCGCCGACGGCCTCAACAGCGACCTGCACGGCTCGGCCGAATACCGCGCGGCGCTGATCCCGGTGCTGGCGGCGCGGGCCGTCGGCTGATTGCCTTTGGCTGACCCCGCAAACGCCGCAGTCGCTGCGGCGTTTTGCTTTGAGATGCTTCCGTGACCGAACTCCCATCCAGCATCGACGACACCGCCGCACAACTGCTGGCGCATGACTACGTGAGCGACCGCCCGCTGGCCACCGTGGTCTTTCTGGCGCTGAAGCTGCAGCGGCCGCTGTTCCTGGAGGGCGAGCCCGGTACCGGCAAGACCGAGATCGCGCGCACGCTGGCCACGATGCTCGGGCGCGAGCTGATCCGCCTGCAGTGCTACGAGGGCCTGGACCTGGCCGGCGCCGCCTACGAGTGGAACTATGGCCGCCAGATGATGGAGATCCGGCTGGCCGAGAAGGAAGGCATCGGCCGCGACGCGCTGGCCGCCGAACTCTTCGGCGAACGCTTCCTGAACCAGCGCGCGCTGCTGCAGGCCATCGACCCGAAGCGGGCTGAACCGCCGGTGCTGCTGATCGACGAGCTCGACCGTGCCGACGAACCCTTCGAGGCCTTCCTGCTGGAAGTGCTGAGCGAATTCCAGATCACCATCCCCGAACTCGGCACCGTGAAGGCCGCGCAGCCGCCGATCGTCATCCTGACCAGCAACCGCACGCGCGAGATCCACGATGCCGTCAAGCGCCGCTGCCTGTACCACTGGGTGGGCTTCCCCGATGCCGCGCGCGAGCTGCAGATCCTGCAACGCCGCGTGCCCGGTGCGGGCGAGGAACTGGCGCGCCAGATCGTCGCCTTCGTGCAGCAGCTGCGCGCGATCGAGCTCTACAAGCTGCCCGGCATCGCCGAGACCCTCGAGTGGACGCGCGCGCTGCTGGCGCTCGACACCGTGGTGCTGGACCCGCGCGTGATCCAGGACACGCTGGGCGTGCTGCTCAAATACCAGGACGACATCGTGCGCTTGCAGGGCAGCGAGGCGGCGCGCCTCCTCGAGCAGGTGCGCAACGCGGCGAGGTGAGGCGATGGCGATCGAATTGAGCAAGGAAGCGCGCGCGCAGGCCATCGCCTCGATCGAGCGCTGGTTCCAGGACGAGCGCGACGAGCGCATCGGCAATATCGCGGCCGGCGCGCTGCTGGGTTTTTTTCTCGAAGAGATCGGCCCCAGCGTCAGGGGTGGCACAGGGGCGCCAGGTGGTGAGCCGACACGGGCCGAGAACTGGCGCAAGGTGGACGCTGCCACCCGAAAAGGGCGCAAGGGCTGAGCATGCTGGCCACCCGCCAGACGCCGGGCCGCCTGGCGGAAAACGTCATGCACTTCGCGCGCGTGCTGCGCGCGGCCGGCATGCCGGTGGGCAGCGACCGCGTGCAGACCGCGCTGCAGGCGCTGCAGGTGGCCGGGCTGGCGCGGCGCGACGACTTCCACGCCGTGCTGGCGGCCTGCCTGCTCGACCGCATCGAACACCGCGAGCTGTTCGACCAGGCCTTCGATCTGTTCTGGCGCGACCCCGATTTCGAAGGCCGCATGCGCGCGCTGCTGCTGCCCAAGGTGCAGGCCAAGGACGGGCCGCCGCCGGTGCCCGAGAACCGCCGCCTGGGCGAGGCGCTGTTCCCGCGCGGCCCCGGGGATGAGCCTCCACCGCCCGCCGGCGAAGAGCAGGAGATCGACGCCGCACTGACCTTCAACGACCGCGAGCACCTGCAGAAAGCCGATTTCGAGACCATGAGCGCCGACGAATGGCGCCATGCGCAGCGCCTGCTGGCGCAGCTGCCGCTGGCTTTCGAGCCCATCCGCACGCGCCGCAGCCGCCGCGCCGCGCACCCCGGCCGTGCCGACTGGCGTGCCACGCTGCAGGCCATGGCCCGCCACGGCGGCGAGTTGTGGAACCTGCGCTGGCGCCAGCCGCGCACGCGGCCCGCACCGCTGGTGCTGCTGGCCGATATCTCGGGCAGCATGAGCCGCTATTCGCGCATGCTGCTGCACTTCGGCCACCTGCTGGGGCACGCCGATGCGCGCGTCGAGAGCTTCGTCTTCGGCACGCGGCTCACGCGCACCACACGCCTGCTGAAGAGCCGCGATCCCGATCTGGCCGTGGCCCAGGTCGTGCGCGCGGTCGAGGACTGGTCGGGCGGCACGCGCATCACCACCAGCCTGCATCAATTCAACCAGCGCTGGGCGCGCCGCGTGCTGCCGGGCAATGCCACCGTCTTGCTGATCACCGACGGCCTCGAGCATGGCGACACCGCCGCATTGAGCTTCGAGATGGACCGCCTGCACAAGAGCTGCCGGCGTCTGATCTGGCTGAACCCGCTGCTGCGCTTCGACGGCTTCGAGCCGCGCGCCGGTGGCATCAAGGCCATGCTGCCCCATGTCGACCGCTTCCTGCCGGCGCACAACCTGGCCAGCCTGGCGCAGCTGGTGGACGTGCTGGCCGACCCGCAAGCTCACCACCGGATGCCTCCGCGCATCCGCTGAAGCACCCTGGCAAGGCGCCGCACGTGGTGGCAACATCGTCGCAAGGCCACGCCTCGATGGCGGCCACAGGGGGTTTGCACCATGTCCATCGTCCATACCGCGATCGATGCCGAAGGCCGAACCGTGCGATACCGCGACCGCAAGCGCTGGGCCTGGGCCTTGTCGGTGGTGTGGCCGCTGTTGCCGCTGACCGGGCTGGCGGCACACCACTTCAGCGGCCTGGAGATCGGCCTCGCGCTGCCCTTGCTCATCAGCTACGGGCTGATGCCGCTGCTGGACGCGCTGATCGGCGAGGACGAGAACAACCCGCCCGAGGCCGTGGTGCCGCAGCTCGACGCCGACCGCTACTACCGCTGGCTGACCTGGGCCACGGTGCCGCTGCACTTCGTGGCGCTGATCGCCTGCGCGGGGTGGGCGGGCACGCAGGATCTGTCGTGGTGGGCACTGGGCCTGCTGGCCTATGTGGCCGGCGCCGATGCCGGCCTGGGGCTGAATACCGCGCACGAACTCGGCCACAAGCACAACCGGCTGGAGCAGTTGCTGGCGCGGCTGGCGCTGGCGGTGCCGGCCTATGGGCACTTTACGGTCGAGCATGGCCGCGGCCACCACCGTTGGGTGGCCACGCCCGAAGACCATGCCAGCTCGCGCATGGGCGAGTCGATTTATCGCTTCGCGCTGCGCGAGCTGCCGGGCGGCATCCGCCGCGCCTGGGCGCTGGAATCCGAACGCCTGGTGGCGCAGGGCCGCTCGCCCTGGTCGTGGCACAACACCATGCTGCAGAGCTACGCGGTGACGCTGCTGCTGCAGGGCGGACTGGTGGCCGCCTTCGGCTGGGTGATGCTGCCCTTCCTGGCCATCCACAACCTGGTCGCCTGGTGGCAGCTGACCTCGGCCAATTATGTCGAACATTACGGCCTGCTGCGCCGCAAGCTGCCCAGCGGCGCCTACGAGGCGCCGCAGCCGCACCATTCGTGGAACACCAACCACCTGGTGACGAACCTCGCAACCTTCCACCTCCAGCGCCACTCCGACCACCATGCTTTCCCGTCGCGGCGTTACCAGTCGCTGCGCCACTTTCCGACCTGCCGCAACTGCCCAGCGGTTATTTCGGCATGTTTCCGCTGGCCTATGTGCCGCCGCTGTGGTTCAAGGTGATGGACCCGCGGGCTGCTGGCGCTGCCGCAGGTGCAGGGCGACCTGAACGCGTCAACGTCTGCCCGCGCCGGCGCGCGGCGCTGCAGGCGCGTTACGGCACCCAGGCCACGATGGCTTGAGGAGCGGCAGGCATCAGCAGGGGCGGCTTCGAGCTGTTCGTCCCCGGTTGTCAGCAGCGCTGCGAATCCACCACTGATCCGCCCCGTCGGCGTCGGGCAGTCGCAGCGTGGTGGCGATGTCGGTCAAGACCGCGTCGTTCAACTCGATCTGTTTCGCAACGAAGTCGCGCAGGCAGGATGCCGCCTCGGTGAAGCTGAACTCGTCGTGGGCGAAGGTGAAGACCCGCCCCGCGGCGTTGCCTGTGCAAGGCACCACCAGGAAGTTGCCCGTGCGTGGCTCTTCCCCGACGACCAAGCAATCGTCGACCCAATCGGGAAGCGAGTCGTTCCTGCCGGGGCCTTGCAGGTGCCGCAACCAATCGCGAAACTGAGCTGCCAGCGCAGGCCATTCGGCAGGCGACGCGATGCGCCTGGCGCTCTCTCCACTCGCCTCGACGTGGTACAGGTCAACCGATCCGACGGCCGCATAGAAGGCCGCCAGGCCGCCAAGGTCCGGAAGGCCCTGCTCGTCCGACGCTGGCGCCGTCACCAGATGGCGAAAGGCGACCTGTTTGCTTCGGGTGGGATCGCCGATCGCCTCGCACTCGAACGTGCCGGCATGGGTCTTCAAGGCCTCCGCGAGCTCGGTCAGGGTCATGACCTTCTCAGCTACCCTGCTCGGCGGCGCCGCGCGATCCCGCCATCGGGTCGCCTCGCTCAGGGCAGGCACCTTCTTCTTCCACCAGCGCACCTGCCCCGTCAACACCACCACTTCCGCATCCGCAAGCCCGAGAAACTGCCGGACCTCGTCGAAGTCCTCGCGAAAGTAGAACTGATCGCGGTGACGCACGAGATGCAGCGTGAACTCGCCGGGCGCGGTCCGCGTTTCGGCCAGGTAGGCGCATCGACCCGAGGACAAACCAATCCCGACCTCACGCAGCCAGCCGCCTTCGAGCGGTCGGTGCTGCCACTCGACGCGCAGGCCACTCGAATCGATCACGATCCCCAGCGGCCGGTGCACGATGGCCACCGCGCCCCAGTCGATGAGGGCATCACGATCGAATTCGATCAGCGACGCCACGTGCATTCCTCTACCGGGTGCATACTGGAAAAGTATGGTTTGTCCCGGGCCGACTTACTGCGCCACATCGCGCATCAGTCGAGCCGGCGTCAGTACCTGGCCGAAGCGACGCTCAAGCATCAGGCACAGGTAAGGCAAGCCGTAGTGATCAATGTCGGCCAGCATCTGAGCCTGGATCTCTTCGGGGGTCGCTTCCTCCAAACGATAGCCGGACAGCGGGCGCGCCAGCGAAGACGTCGGAAACGAGAGCTCCTCGTACTCGAAATCTCGTGGCTTTTCCAGCGCGCGGATTCTTTCGAGTCGACCGTCCGCAGACGCACGGGCGGCGATTCCCTTGAGTCAAGGACGCCTTTGAACACTCCAGACTCGGCGCCCATCCCCACCGATTGACAAACAAGTCTCGGTCGGAACGGGCCGAAAACCGAGATGGACGAACACACGAGACAGGTCACGGCGACACATAAGCAGATGCGCTCGCTTGTCGCTGTGCACCAGTCGCCACGCTGGTGCGCGCTCGAGGAAGATCCTGCAGACCCCGTACAAGAGCCCGTTCTTGGTCGCGGACTGGCGGCAACCTGCGTGGGGCCGACCAGCGCGTTCGCAACAGCCGCCAGCGTCGAGGTGACGCATGGCCTCCGCCAATGCCGGCACCGTCAGCGATTCGAGTTCCGCCGTCGATGGCGGACGATTGAGTACGAACTCGAACAATGTCTCCCAACGGAAAGCGTTTATCCGACGCCCCACCGAAGCAGGCCAAACGCACCGGTGCCGGTGGCGTCGGATAAACCTCGTTGAACTAAACCGCCGCCACGGGGGTGACATGCGGGCTGTTGGGGGAATGGAGGCTCAGCAGGCCAACTCAGGCAACGGCGTTGCGGGCTGCGGGCGGCAGTGGCGGCACGCCGGGATTAGCTGGTAGGGGTGCGCTGGCGGTTGTCGAGGCGACTCGATGTTGGTGGTGGCCCACAAGGCGGCGAAGAAGACCACAGGCGCGAGACAATCTGTTGCCGTGCCCAGGAGTGCAGGCAAGGTCAGAGGAAGCGTGCGCCGCGGATCACGGCGGCCCCCGGCAGCGGCGATGGCGCCGTGCTCCCCGGCGCGCTCGGGCGGCAGTATCGCGGTGGTGCGCCACTGGCCCAGCTTGCAGTGCGGGCAGCAGGCGATGTCGATGCCGGCCACGCGCTTGAGGAAGGCGGGCGGCATCCGCGCGAGCTTTCGTTGGCCGCGGGCACACGGCCGGCGCCAGCGCGGGCGGCGGCCAACTCTGGCCTTGACGGCTGGGCTGAGCAGCCCGTAGTGACGGATGCGTTTGGGCCGCGGCAAGACATGCCGCAAGAAGCGAGCGATGAAGTCCTGACCGTCGATCAAGACGGTGCGCTTGCCGCCGTGGTCGTCAGCGCGAACGCGCAGACGCACGCCCTGGCCGTCGATGCCGACGATGCGCTCGTTGGAGATGGCCACCCGGTGCGTGGCGCGACAGATAGTCCAGCACCACCTCGGGCCCGGCCAAGGGTGTCTTGGCGTAGATCACCCAGTCGTGGCGCTTGAGCTGGGCGAGCCGGGCGGTGACGCGCCACATCGGTGCTGGCCGGATCGTGCGGCAGCTTGCCCGCTTGGCCGGCAAGCCGCAGGGCATCGAGGAACTGCCCGCAGCACCTTGGACAGGGCATGCACGGGGGAACAGGGAAGGTCGGGCTGCGCTTGGGCGCACCACTGCTGCCTGATCGTCCAGCCCGCCGCAGGCCATAGCGCAGCACATGGATGTGCCGGCGCAGGTCCTGCGTCCAGGTGTGCAGCACCAGGGTGAAGGCGGACATGGCACCCAGCCAAAGCGGGGTTGGCGGCGAACTCGGCGAGGAGTAGCGGCGCACCGCATCAAGGTGCGGTAGACCCAGTGGGCATGGAACTGAGCCAGACCGTTCCAGGGGATGGGGCAACGCGAAGACGAGATGGCAGTACGGCACAGGCAGCAACTCGGCCAACTGGGCCTGACGCCAGGCATCCCGCGCGCCGCTCTGACACTGCGGGCAATGCCGGTTCCTGCAGGAATGGAACAACCGCTGCTCCGCGCCCCACCGGTCACTGCTGCACCTGGCCGCCCAGGGCCGGGTAACCCGCGACAGGCGACGGTGCCCGGCACGCGCCTGAGCAGTGCTCAGCGCGTGCTGGTTAAAGGCAGAATAAGACCGAAGGTGCGCAGCACCTCAGCCAGGGTAACTCACGGCGCTGACAGATCGGTCTGCAGGGGCGGCGGCGGTGGCGAAAGCGGTGGTGAATTATCTTGGGCAACTGCGACCAGCGCGGGGCCAGCGCGTCGCCCCGGCGCTGCCGTAGCCAGGAGCGAGCCATGCGCAGGTAGCGGCTGGTGGTGCTGGGCTGGGCATGGCCGAGCGGCGCGCGCCATTTGCGGATCGGCCGCCGACCTCCAGCAGATGCGTGGCGAAGCAATGCCTCGGGGTGTGGATGCCGCCGACCTTGGTGATTACCGACGGCGTCACGCGCGAGGTGAAGTAGAAAGCGCTTTGGCCGCTTCTGGCGCAATCGATGGCACGCGCCGGGTTCGAGCGCGAAGGGAACAACCAGTCCGAGGCCTTGGCCCCGACACGACAAAGTGCGCCAGTACAGCCGCAGGTCGTCAAGGCGAATCGGTGGTCGGCGGCGCGGCGATCCTGACCGCCACTTGCCCTGGATGACGCGAATGCACGCGGTCGGGGGCCGAGTCGATGTCGCAGCCGCGCCGGTTGGCGCAGGCTTACCACCGCTCAGGCGCAGGCCACTGGCATGGAAGGCCAGGGTCAGGAACATCCTGGCCTTGGGCGACAAAGTGCAGCCACGGCAGCGCGGCCACCTCGGCGCGCGACAGCACCTCAGGCAGCCGCTGCGGGTTGCGACCCATGGGGATCTGCGCTCGACGCTGGTCTGGCCCAACACATCGCAAACCCAGGAAGCGCAATGCCCACCGGTGATGTTGACGGTGGAGCGCGAGCGCTATCGTTCTGTGGGTACAGCAAGTAAGGCCCTGAACCTGCTCGTCGGTCAGCAGCGCGGGGCTGC
>JADJYX010000046.1 GCA_016719535.1 Rubrivivax sp.
GTGTCGCCGCAGGTCCTGCGTCCAGGTGTGCAGCACCAAGGTGAAGGCGGGCGTGGCGCCCAGCCAACGAGTGTTGGCGGCGAACTCCGTGAGGGTGGCCGCAGCGCACTGCATCAAGGTGCGGTAGACCCAGCGGGCATGGAACTGAGCCAGGCCATTCAGGGCGTGCGGCAGCGTGAAGACGAGATGGCAGTACGGCACGGGCAGCAACTCGGCCAACTGGGCCTGACGCCAGGCATCCCGCGCGCCGCTCTGACATTGCGGGCAATGCCGGTTCCTGCAGGAATGGAACAACCGCTGCTCGCGCCCACACCGGTCGCACTGCTGCACCTGGCCGCCCAGGGCCGGTGTACGACAGGCGACGATGGCCCGCCAGGCACGCGCCTGAGCCGTGCTCAGCGCGTGCTGGTTGAGGTAGGCCGGGCCGAAGGTGCGCAGCACCTCGGCCAGGGTGGCGCTCACAGCGCTGACAGCTCAGTGCAGGGGCGGCGGCGGTGGCGGCGGTGGCGGTGTCTTGGGCAACTGCGACAGCAGGGCCAGCGCGTCGCCCCCGGCGCTGTAGCCGGGGCGAGCCATGCGCAGGTAGCGGCTGGTGGTGCTGAGGTGGGCATGGCCGAGCAACTTGCTCACGCCGTGCAGATCGACGCCGGCCTCCAGCAGATGCGTGGCGAAGCAATGCCTCAGGGTGTGGATGCCACCGACCTTGGTGATGCCGACGGAGTCGCGGGCGAGGTGGTAGTAGCGCTGGCCGCTGGCGCGATCGATGGCACGCGCCGGGTTCGAGCGCGAAGGGAACAACCAGTCCGAGGCCTTGGCCCCTGCTCGGCAGCTGCGCCAGTACAGCCTCAAGTCGGCGAGCAGTTCCGAGGTCAGCAGCGCGTAGCGGTCCTGAGCGCCCTTGCCCTGGATGACGCGAATGCACATGCGGTCAGGGGCCGAGTCGATGTCGCAGCCGCGCAGTTGGCACAGCTCGCTCAGGCGCAGGCCACTGGCATAGGCCAGGGTCAAGAACATCCTGGCCTTGGGCGACAAAGGCGCAGCCAGCAAAGCGGCCACCTCGGCGCGCGACAGCACCTCGGGCAGCCGCTGCGGGTTGCGACCCATGGGGATCTGCGCTCGACGCTGGTCCTGGCCCAGCACATCGCAAACCAGGAAGCGCAATGCACAGGCGGTGATGTTGACGGTGGAGCGCGAGCGCTGTCGTTCCTGCAACAGGTACAGCAAGTAAGCCTGAACCTGCTCGTCGGTCAGCAGCGCGGGGCTGCAGTGGTGGTGCCTGGCCGCCTGCCCGACGGCGCACAGGTAGGTCTCCTGGGTGCGCGCAGCAAAGCCGCGCAACACCATCGCATCGATCATGCGTTGGCGCAGCGGTGTCATGGTCATCTCCGAGGTCCGGGGAACAGTCCCCGGAACCAAGGTACGACTTGCCGCCGCGTAGACCTCGTGGCACGCCACCACCGCGTCAGCGGTTTAGTTCAACGTAGAGTTAACCGGGCGACGACGGCATGGCGCCCTGGCCGTGCGGCCGATGATGGACAAAGGCGGCCGCACGGCCAGGGTGCCATGCCGTTGGCGCTCCGGTTGAACGCCAAGTTAGGCATCGCCTTTGGGTGCTCGCATGAAAACTAGAATTCATCATCGGGCACAGGCTTCATCGAAAGATTCCCGTTCTCCACAGTATAAAGAGTAACCCGAAGGTTCGAGAATCTAACGGAAAGCGTTTATCCGACGCCCCACCGAAGCAGGCCAAACGCACCGGTGCCGGTGGCGTCGGATAAACCTCGTTGAACTAAACCGCCGCCACGGGGGTGACATGCGGGGCTGTTGGGGAATGTAAGGCTCAGCAGGCCAATCAGGCAACGGCGTTGCGGCTGCGGGCGGCAGTGGCGGCACGCCGGGATTGGCTGGTAGGGGTGCGCTGGCGGTTGTCGAGGCGACCTTGATGTTGGTGGTGGCCCACAAGGCGGCGAAGAAGGCGGCAGGCGTGAGCACATCCGTTGCCGTGCCCAGGAGTGCAGGCAATAGTCCAGAGGAAGCGTGCGCCGCGGATCACGGCGGCCCCCGGCAGTTGGCGATGGCGCCGTGCTCCCCGGCGCGCTCGGGCGGCAGTATCGCGGTGGTGCGCCACTGGCCCAGCTTGCAGTGCGGGCAGCAGGCGATGTCGATGCCGGCCACGCGCTTGAGGAAGGCGGCGGCATCCTCGCGAGCTTGCTCGTTGGCCGCGGGCATGGCCAGCGCCGCGCGGGCGGCGGCCAACTTCTGGGCCTTGACGGCCGGGCTGAGCAGCCCGTAGTGACGGATGCGCTTGAAGCCACGCGGCAAGACATGCTGCAAGAAGCGAGCGATGAAGTCCTGACCGTCGATCAAGACGGTGCGCTTGCCGCCGTGGTCGTCAGCGCGAACGCGCAGACGCACGCCCTGGCCGTCGATGCCGACGATGCGCTCGTTGGAGATGGCCACCCGGTGCGTATAGCGCGACAGATAGTCCAGCACCACCTCGGGCCCGGCCAGGGGTGTCTTGGCGTAGACCACCCAGTCGTGCGCCCTGAGCTGGGCGAGCCGGGCGTGACGCGCCACATCGGTGCTGGCCGGATCGTGCGGCAGCTTGCCCGCTTGGCCGGCGAGCAGCAGGGCATCGAGGAACTTGCCCCGCAGCACCTTGGACAAGGCATGCACCGGGAACAGGAAGGTCGGGCTGCGCTTGGGCGCGCACCACTGGCCTTGATCGTCCAGCCCGCCGCAGGCCATCAGCGCGTGCACGTGGATGTGTCGCCGCAGGTCCTGCGTCCAGGTGTGCAGCACCAAGGTGAAGGCGGGCGTGGCGCCCAGCCAACGAGTGTTGGCGGCGAACTCCGTGAGGGTGGCCGCAGCGCACTGCATCAAGGTGCGGTAGACCCAGCGGGCATGGAACTGAGCCAGGCTGTTCAGGGCATGGGGCAACGTGAAGACGAGATGGCAGTACGGCACGGGCAGCAACTCGGCCAACTGGGCCTGACGCCAGGCATCCCGCGCGCCGCTCTGACATTGCGGGCAATGCCGGTTCCTGCAGGAATGGAACAACCGCTGCTCGCGCCCACACCGGTCGCACTGCTGCACCTGGCCGCCCAGGGCCGGTGTACGACAGGCGACGATAGCCCGCCAGGCACGCGCCTGAGCCGTGCTCAGCGCGTGCTGGTTGAGGTAGGCCGGGCCGAAGGTGCGCAGCACCTCGGCCAGGGTGGCGCTCACAGCGCTGACAGCTCAGTGCAGGGGCGGCGGCGGTGGCGGCGGTGGCGGTGTCTTGGGCAACTGCGACAGCAGGGCCAGCGCGTCGCCCCCGGCGCTGTAGCCGGGGCGGGCCATGCGCAGGTAGCGGCTGGTGGTGCTGAGCTGGGCATGGCCGAGCAACTTGCTCACGCCGTGCAGATCGACGCCGGCCTCCAGCAGATGCGTGGCGAAGCAATGCCTCAGGGTGTGGATGCCGCCGACCTTGGTGATGCCGACGGCGTCACGCGCGAGGTGGTAGAAGCGCTGGCCGCTGGCGCGATCGATGGCACGCGCCGGGTTCGAGCGCGAAGGGAACAACCAGTCCGAGGCCTTGGCCCCGACACGACAAGTGCGCCAGTACAGCCGCAGGTCGTCGAGCAGCTCAGTGGTCAGCAGCGCGTAGCGATCCTGAGCGCCCTTGCCCTGGATGACGCGAATGCACATGCGGTCAGGGGCCGAGTCGATGTCGCAGCCTCGAAGCTGACACAGCTCGCTCAGGCGCAGGCCGCTGGCATAGGCCAGGGTCAGGAACATCCTGGCCTTGGGCGACAAAGGTGCAGCCAGCAGCGCGGCCACCTCGGCGCGCGACAACACTTCGGGCAGCCGCTGCGGGTTGCGGCCCATGGGGATCTGCGCTCGACGCTGATCCTGGCCCAGCACATCGCAAACCAGGAAGCGCAACGCGCAGGAGGCGATGTTGACGGTAGAGCGCGAGCGCTGTCGTTCCTGCAACAGGTACAGCAAGTAAGCCTGAACCTGCTCGTCGGTCAGCAGCGCGGGGCTGCAGTGGTGGTGCCTGGCCGCCTGCCCGACGGCGCACAGGTAGGTCTCCTGGGTGCGCGCAGCAAAGCCGCGCAACACCATCGCATCGATCATGCGTTGGCGCAGTGGTGTCATGAGAGTCTCCGTGGTTCGGGGAACAGTCCCCGGAACCAAGGTACGACTTGCCGCCGCGTAGACCTCGTGGCACGCCACCACCGCGTCAGCGGTTTAGTTCAACGTGCTTTCGACCTCACCCAATATAGCCCGGTGCTTGCCACAAATGTCCCCCCGTGGAGATCTTCTCACCTCGGCCGCGCCCGCCGCTGGCCCGGTTGACGGGTGACCTGCGCCAGTTCGACGCGATGGCTCAGGCCCAGGGCCTGGATGGCATGACCGGGCAGAGCCCAGCGTAGCAGTTGCGGATCCCATTGGCCGCCCAGCGCTCGCGCTGCGGCCTTCAGGCTGGGTTCGTTGCCATCCAGGCGCACGGCGTAGAGCGCCCGCGGACCGTTTCCGCGCGTGACCGGTTCGGCCCCGACCAGCAACTCCACCGTGGTGTAGCGGTACAGCCCGGTCCAGTCGTAGCGGTAGCGCACCAGCAGCAGCGGTGCGCCGAATCGTCGCAGCAGCTTGACGGTGCCGGCTCGCCCGGGATGCAGCGACTTGCCGACGCGTGTCTGCGCCAGCGACGGCATGGGGGGTACCGGCCCGGGGCTTTCGATCGGATCGCCTTCTGCGATGGGGCGGATCGCGGGGCGTTGAGGTGCCTTCGCCATCGAACGGTGCTCCCTGTATGCGTGCAGCCCGGCCTTGCCATCGGCTCGGTAGGCTGATACTGTATGAAACAACAGTATACGCAAGGAGGCTGCGCATGTCGTCCGGGTCGATGCTCGATGAAGGGATGCCCGGGGCTCCGCGCCCGCGCCGCAACGGCGCAGGGCCGGGGGACGTCGATGCCGCCGCCATCGGCGGTCCGCCCATGGGTGCAGCGCCTGCGTTGTCTCCGCGGCTGCTCGACCAGTTGCGCCACCAGGTGCGCTACCGCCACTACAGCCTGCGCACTGAAGAGGCCTATGTGCACTGGGTGCGCGCCTTCATCCGCTACCACGGTCTGCGCCACCCGGCCGAGCTGTCGCGGCCCGAGGTCGAGGGCTTCCTCACCTGGCTGGCGGCCGAGCGCCAGGTCTCGGCCTCCACCCACAAGCAGGCGTTGTCGGCCCTGTTGTTCCTCTACCAGCAGGTGCTCGGTCTGCAACTGCCGTGGATGGGCGAGATCGGCCGCCCGCGCGAAGAGCGCCGCCTGCCCGTGGTGCTGTCGCCCGACGAGGTATCGGCGCTGCTGGCTGCCTTGCAGGCGCAGCCGCGCTGCGGCCCCATGCTCGGGCTCTTCGGCCGCCTGCTCTACGGCACCGGCATGCGGCTGCTCGAGGGCCTGCGCCTGCGCGTGAAGGATGTCGAGTTCGATCACCGCGCCATCATCGTGCGCCAGGGCAAGGGCGCCAAGGACCGCGTGGTGATGCTGCCGGCCTCGCTCGAGGCCCCGCTGCATGAGCACCTGGCCGAGATCAAGGCCCTGTGGCAGCTCGACCGCTCGCGCGCCGTGCCCGGCGTGCACCTGCCCGATGCGCTGGCGCGCAAATACCCGCGGGCGGCCGAATCCTGGTCCTGGTTCTGGGTCTTTCCGCAGGCCGAGCTGGCCGACGATCCGCGCAGCGGCATCCGGCGGCGCCACCACCTGACGGACCAGTTTTTCCAGCGCGCCTTCCGCCGCGCGCTGCAGCAGGCCGGCATCGGCAAGCCGGCCACGCCGCACACGCTGCGCCATTCCTTCGCCACCCACCTGCTGCAGTCGGGCTACGACATCCGCACCGTGCAGGAGCTGCTCGGCCATGCCGACGTCAGCACGACGATGATCTATACGCATGTGCTGCGCATGGGCGGCCATGCGGTGCACAGCCCGCTCGACCGCCTGCCGGCACGGCCGCCGCCGCCGCAGGCGCCCCGCCGCGGCCGGCCCCCGGCCCGCCACGCATGCCGCCGCCACCGCTGCATCCCCCCATCCCGCTGCCGGGCCTGCCGTCCGCTGGCCGTCCTGCGCCTGCGCGCCGCGTGCGCGAACCCGAACCGTGTTACCTCGCCCAAACCATCCGCCGCGTGCCATCGCCGCGCTGCCCGGCTACGCCGAGCTCGCCTGCCGCAGCAACTTCAGCTTCCTGACCGGGGCTTCGCACCCCGAGGAACTGGTCGCCCGCGCCAAGGCGCTGCGCTATGCCGCGCTGGCGCTTGCCGACGAATGCTCGCTCGGCGGCGTGGTGCGCGCCCATGCCGAGGCCAAACGGCTGGGCCTGCCCTTGATCGTCGGCGCCACGATGCAGCTGGCGCCGCGCACGGATGTGCCGGCCGCCGCACCCGGCCCGCGCCTGGTGCTGCTGGCGCAGTCGCGCCGCGGCTACGGCAACCTGTCGCAGTGGATCACCGTGGCGCGCCGGCGCGCGCCCAAGGGCCAGTACCAGGCGCTGATGGCCGATCTGGAAGGCAAGGTGCCGAATACGCCCACGCTGGCCGGCCTGCCCGACTGCCTGGCGCTGCTGATGACGGCCGCGGTGCTGCCACCACCCGGCGCCGACGCCGCCGCCACGGCCGCTGCCGCCGACCCCTTCGAGACCCTCTTCGCCCACGCTGTCTGGCTGCAGACCTGGTTCGGTGCCGCGCGCTGCGCGCTGGCGCTGCCGCTGCTGCTGCGCCCGCACGACGCGCTGCTGGTCGATGGGGTGCAGCGTGTCGCATCGCTCACCGGCCTGCGCATCGTCGCGGTGGGTGACGTGCTGATGCACGCGCGCTCGCGCAAGCCGCTGCAGGACGCGCTCACCGCCACGCGGCTGCGCCGTGCGGTGGCCGACTGCGGCCAGGCGCTGGAGCCCAATGCCGAGGCGCACCTGCGTTCGCGCGCCCGCCTCGGTCAGCTCTACAAGCCCGAATGGCTGCAGGCCACGCTCGAACTCGCCGGGTCATGCCATTTTTCGCTCGACGAGCTGCGCTACGAATACCCCGAGGAGATCGTGCCCGCCGGCCACACGCCCGCCAGCTGGCTGCGCCGGCTCACCGAAGAGGGCCTGCGGCGGCGCTATCCGCCGCGCGAGCCGGCGTCACCGGCCACGCCTGGTGCGCCGCCGGCGGACCCGGCACCACCGTCCGTGCGCGCCACCATCGAGCACGAACTCGCGCTCATCGCGCAGCTGCAGTACGAACCCTATTTCCTCACCGTCGCCGACCTCGTGCACTGGGCGCGCGGCCAGGGCATCCTGTGCCAGGGGCGCGGCAGCGCCGCCAATTCCGCCGTCTGCTACGCGCTCGGCGTGACCGAGGTCGACCCGGCGCGCATGGCCGTGCTGTTCGAGCGCTTCATCAGCGCCGAGCGCAACGAGCCGCCCGACATCGACATCGATTTCGAGCACCAGCGCCGCGAGGAGGTCATCCAGCATGTCTACCGCAAATACGGCCGCCACCGCGCCGCGCTCACCGGTGTCGTCATCAGCTACCGCCCGCGCAGCGCGCTGCGCGACATGGGGCGCGCGCTCGGCATCGACCTCGACCGCATCGACGCCGTCTCCAAGGGCCAGCACTGGTTCGACGGCCGCACGGTATCGCCCGAGCGCCTGCGCGAGCACGGCTTCGACCCCGATGCGCCGCTGTGCCGGTTGTGGATGGAGCTCACCGCCACGCTGGTGGGTTTTCCGCGCCACCTGTCGCAGCACCCGGGCGGCTTCGTCATCGCGCGCGACCAGCTCGCGCGCCTGGTGCCGGTGGAAAACGCCGCGATGGAAGGCCGCAGCGTCATCCAGTGGGACAAGGACGACCTCGACGCCCTCGGCCTGCTCAAGGTCGACCTGCTGGCGCTGGGCATGCTCAGCGCCATCCGTCGGGCCCTGGATTTTGTCGCGGCCAAGCGGCAACAGCCGTTCGTGATGCAGGACGTGCCGCCCGAGGACGCGCCCACCTACGACATGCTGTGCCGCGGCGACAGCGTCGGCACCTTCCAGGTCGAGAGCCGCGCGCAGATGAGCATGCTGCCGCGCCTGCAGCCGCGCCGCTTCTACGACCTGGTGATCGAGGTCGCCATCGTGCGCCCCGGCCCCATCCAGGGCGGCATGGTCCACCCCTACCTGAAGCGCCGCAGCGGCGAGGAGCCGGTCGACTACCCCAGCGACGAGGTGCGCCAGGCGCTCGAACGCACGCTGGGCGTGCCCATCTTCCAGGAGCAGGTGATGCAGCTGGCCATCCTGGCCGCCGATTTCACGCCGGGTGAGGCCGACCAGCTGCGCCGCGCGATGGCGGCCTGGAAGCGAAAGGGCGGCCTCGGCCCCTTCCATGAGCGCCTGGTCGGCCGCATGGTCGCCAAGGGCTATGCGCTCGACTATGCCGAGCGCATCTTCAAGCAGATCGAGGGCTTCGGCGAATATGGCTTCCCCGAGAGCCATGCCGCCAGCTTTGCGCTGCTGGTCTATGTCAGCGCCTGGCTCAAATGCCACCACCCGGATGCCTTCCTCGCCGCGCTGCTCAACAGCCAGCCGATGGGCTTCTACGCGCCGGCGCAGCTGGTGCGCGACGCGCGCGCGCATGGCGTCACCGTGTTGCCGGTCGACGTCACCCGCAGCGTGTGGACGACCGAGCTGGAAGGCGAGGGCGGGGCGCTCAGGCCGGTGCGCCTGGGCCTCGGGCGCATCAGCGGCTTCCCCGAAGACGCCGCGCAGCGCCTGCTGGCCGCGCGCGCCGAAGCGCCGTTTGCCGATGCCGAGGACCTGGCGCGCCGCGCCCGGCTCGACGCCCGCCAGCTCGGCCTGCTGGCCCAGGCCGATGCGCTGAAAGCCCTGAGCGGCCACCGCCACCGCGCCGCCTGGGCCGTGGCCGGCGTCGACACCCGCGCCACGCCGCTGCTGCACCGCACGCGCACGCACGAGGCCGATGCCGAACTGGCCGCCCCCGACACCGCGCAGGACCTGCTGGCCGACTACCGCAGCACCGGCCTGAGTCTGGCCACGCACCCGCTGGCCCTGCTGCGCGACCGGCTCGCCGCCTTCAAGGTGCAGCCGGCCGCGGTGCTGCGCGACTATCCGCACGGCCGGCTGGCGCGCGCCAGCGGGCTGGTCACGCACCGCCAGCGGCCCGAGACGGCCAAGGGCGTGGTCTTCGTGACGCTGGAGGACGAGACCGGCGCCGTCAACGTCATCTGCTGGCCGCAGGTGGTGCAGCAGCAGCGCCGCGCGCTGCTGGCCAGCACGCTGCTCACCGTCTACGGCATCTGGCAGCGCGAGGGCGAGGTGCGCCACCTGGTGGCGCGCCAGCTGGTCGACCACACGCCGCTGCTGCAAAGGCTGAGGCCGGACACGACCGGTCCGGTGGACCGGTCGTGCCTGCCGAAGGGCCCGAGCCCTGCGAGGGCGCGGCCCGCAGGGCTTGCTACCCGAAGCCGGAATTTCCGCTGACCCCGGCCGGCGCTGGCCGCCACGCCACAATCGACGCCATGCAACCCGTGATCGAATACCGGCCGGCCCAGGGGCGCCCCGAGCAGCTGGTGCTGCTCTTCCACGGCTGGGCGCAGGACGCCGCCGCACTGGCGCCGCTGGCCGATGCGCTGCACCGCGAATTTCCGCAATCGGCGGTGCTGGTGCCCGAATCGCCCACGCCCGCCGACGGTGGCCGCCGCGGCCGCATGTGGTATTCGATCGAAGGCCTGGCCGAGGACCTGACGCTGTGGCCGGCGCGCGTGGCCGAGCAGCTCGACCGGCTGGCGCCCTGGGTGCGCGCACAGCAGCAGCGCCTGGGCGTAGCGGAAGCCGCCACCTGCCTGGGCGGCTTCTCGCAGGGTGCGCTGCTGGCGCTGGAACTGGTGGCGCGGCACGACGGCATCGCCGGCCGCGTGCTGGCCTTCGGCGGGCGCTTCTGCACGCTGCCGCCAGCCGCGCCGCAACTCACCACGCTGCACTTCCTGCACGGCCAGGACGACACCATCTTCCCGGTCGCCGAGGTGCAGCGCGCGCTCGAGCACCTGGGCGCGCACCATGGCGACGCCACCGTCGACATCGCGCATGGCGTCGGCCACCAGCTGCACCCGGCACTGATCGAGCGGGCGCTGTTCCGCCTGCGCAACCACATCCCGCTGCGCACCTGGCAGGCGGCGCTGGGCGCGGCCCGCGCCGCGCGCGCAGCCGGCTCCTGCGACGACGACTGATCCAAGATCCCATCCGCCACCGCCGATGCTCTACCTGATCTCCCCGGCCAAGAGCCTGGACTACGACACCCCGGTGCCCGCGCCCGTGCGCCGCCGCGCCACCGAGCCGCTGTTCGTCGATGCGGCCGCCGAATTGATCGCGGTGCTGCAGCGCAAGACCCCGGCCGAGGTCGCCACGCTGATGGACCTGTCGGACCCGCTGGCGCTGCTCAATGTCGGCCGTTATGCCGCCTGGCAGCCGCAGGCCGACGAGTCCAGCAGCAAGCCCGCCGTGCTGGCCTTCGACGGCGATGTCTACGACGGCCTGCAGGCGCGCACGCTGAAGACCGCCGACCTCGACTGGGCGCAGCAGCACCTGGTGATCCTGTCGGGCCTGTACGGCGTGCTGCGGCCGCTCGACCGCCTGCAGCCCTACCGGCTGGAGATGGGCACCGCACTGCGCACGCCACGCGGCAAGGACCTGTATGCCTTCTGGGGCGACCGCATCGCCGCGCACCTGAACGAGCGCCTGGCCACGCAGCGCAGCCGGGTGGTGATCAACCTCGCCTCGGTCGAATACGCCCGCGCCGCGCTGCGGCCGGTGCTGCAGGCGCGCGTGATCGACTGCGTGTTCGAGGACTGGAAGGACGGCCGCTACAAGATCATCAGCTTCTTCGCCAAGCGCGCGCGCGGGCTGATGGCGCGCTGGGCGATCGAACACCGTGTCGACAGCCCGGGCAAGCTGGCGCAGTTCCAGGCCGATGGCTATGCCTTCGATGCCGAGGCGTCGACGCCCGACCGCCTCGTCTTCCGGCGCCGGGTGGCTGCCGATTGACGGCCGGCCTGCCGGCGGCCTCTACTGCACGATCCGACAACCATCACCCCCCACAGGAGCAGCCAACATGGGAACCACGATCGATTTCAAGCGCCCCGACGGCCAGTCGGTGGCCGGCTACCTGGCCGAGCCGGCCGACGCCCAGGGCGCGCCGGCGGTCGTCGTCATCCAGGAATGGTGGGGCCTGAACGACCAGATCCGCGGCGTCGCCGACCGCCTGGCGCAGGCCGGCTACCGCGCGCTGGTGCCCGACCTCTACCGCGGCAAATGCGCGCTCGAGGCCGAGGAAGCGCACCACCTGATGACGGGCCTGGATTTCGGCCAGGCGGCGTCGCAGGACATCCGCGGCGCGGTGCAGCATCTGAAGCAGCGCTCGGCCAAGGTCGGCGTCACCGGCTTCTGCATGGGCGGCGCGCTGACCATCCTGTCGTCGACGATGGTGCCCGAGATGGACGCCGGCGTCGTCTGGTACGGCATGCCGCCGCTGGAGTATGTCGACGCCACGAAGATCAAGGCGCCGCTGCTGGCGCACTGGGCGACGCAGGACGGCGCCTTCCCGATCGAGGGCGTGGACGCGCTGGAAGAAAAGTTCAAGGCCGCCGGCGTGGCTTACGCCGGTCACCGCTACCTGGCGCACCACGCCTTCGCCAACGAGACGGCGCAGGGCCGCAACCGCATCGCCATCACCCAGTACGACGCCGCCTGGGCGCAGGTGGCCTGGGACCGCACGCTGCGCTTCTTCGGGCGGCAGCTCGGCTGAGCAGGCACACGCCGGCTGCACCGCCGACACCACCGCGGCCATCAACCGGCGGTCGCCGACGGATCGCGCAAGGCCTGGGCCGGCAGGTCGGGGTGGTGGACCAGGTTGTGCGGCTGGCGCAGCAGTTCTTCGCGGGTGCAGCCGCCTGGCGCCATATATGTCGGGCGGCGGCAGATGATGGGGCCCTTGGCATCCGCGGTCGGGCGCCGCTTCGCGGCGGCGGGCCAGGTGTCTTCGCCGCCCGCGTGGATGCCGTTGCGGGCGGCGCCGGCGGGTGGTCGACGTCCGGCCCCAGCGGTGCAATCCCCTTGCCGTGACCGCGGCTGCGGCAGCGTTGTGGCGAAATGTCGTCAGCAGGCTTCGACAAGCCCCCCGACATGCCGCCGGGCCTGTCGCGAGATGTCGGGACTTCTTGCATCATTCAGCGCAGGGCCGGCACGGTCGCGGAGGGCGCGACCGGAACAGCGCGGTCGATGCGCCTTTGATGCCGGTACCTCGGCGTGCGCATCGGCTGCACACTGGCCGCCTGCACGCGCAGTGATCGGCGGGCGCTGGTACCCGGATCCCGGGGGACCGCCGGCAACAACGAAGGAAGTATTCATGACGCGTCTGTATCTGCTCGACGACCACACCATCGTCCGCGAAGGCCTGCGCGCAGTGCTAGAGGCCAGCGGCATGACGGTCGTCGGCGAATCCGGCAACGTGACCGAGGCCATGGCCGACATCGTGCGGCTGGTGCCCGACGTCGTGCTGCTCGATCTCGGCCTGCCCGACCGCTCGGGTCTGGACCTGCTGTCGCAACTGGCTGGCCGTGGCCTGCCGACACGGGTGCTGGTGCTCACCGTCTCCGACCGGCCCTGGCACGTGGCCGAAGCCACGCGGCTGGGTGCCGCGGGCTATGTGCTCAAGGGCGCCTCCGGCGACGAGGTGGTCAAGGCCATCAACGACGTGCTGCATGGTCGCACCCACTTCACCGGCGCCGTGGCTGCGCGGGCCGTCGAGGCCGCCAGCGGCCAGGCGCCCGACCCGATGGCCGCGCTGTCGACGCGCGAACGCCAGATCATGCGCATGGTCGTCTCCGGCATGTCGAGCGCGGCGATCGGCACCGAACTGCACCTGTCGCCGAAGACGGTGGACACCTACCGCAGCCGGCTGATGGCCAAGCTGGGCGTGCACGACCTGGCCAACCTCGTGCGCGTGGCCGTGCGCCTGGGCGTGATCGACAGCGACAACGGCTGACCGTGGTGCTGATCCTGCTCGACGCCAGCGGCGTCGTCAGCGGCCTGGCCAGCGGCGTCGTCAGCGGCCGCGGCGCCGAGGCGGATGCCGGCCCGCCCTTGCTGGGTGCACCGGCCATCGGCAGCTCGCTGGCCGACCGCTGGCAGCGCCTGGCCGCGCAAGGCGATGCCGCCGCCGCGGCGCTGCACCGCGGGCTGCTCGCCCTGCTCGGCGGGCAGTCGACCGCGTTCGAGCACCGCGAGGGCGACTGGCGCCTGCGCCTGCAGGCCTGCCATCCGGGCAGCGCCGTGGCCGCCGTGCTGGTGGTCGATCGGCTGCCCGATCGGGTGGATGGGCGTCCGGACCACCTCAGCGCCGACCGCATGGCCGACCGCATGGCCGAGCAGTTGCGCCGGCGCCATGCCGGTCGCCGCGTGCTGCTGGCCGAGGACGACGACGTCATCCAGCACGCGATGGTGCAGCTGCTGTCGGCAGCCGGCCTCGAGGTCGACACCGCCGACGATGGCCTCGAGGCGGTCGAGCGCGCCTGCCGCAGCACCCCGGCGCTCATCGTGCTCGACCTGCGCATGCCGCGCCTGGACGGCATCGCCGCCGCGCGCACGCTGCGCACCCTGCCGGGCCTGCAGGCGACGCCGATCCTGGCCGTCAGTGCCCACGCCGGCGACGAAGACCGCCAGGCCTGCCGCGCCGTCGGCGTGAACGACGTGCTGGCCAAGCCGGTCGACGTGGCGCGGCTTTATGAGCGGCTGCTGCACTGGCTGGACGCCCATCCGGCAGCCGCCCCTGCCGGCACGCCGCCCATTGACGCCGCGCTGGTGCCGCTGCTGGGCGTCGACGGCATCGATGCGGCAGCCGGCCTGGCCGCGATCGGCGGCAGGCCCGCGGTCTACCGGCGCCTGCTGCGGGTCTTTGTCGACACCCACGCCGGCGACGGCCAGCGCCTGTTGCAGCAGGTGCAGCGGGGCGACGCCGCCGCGGCCGCTGCGCTCGCCCACCGGCTGCGGGGCAGTGCGGCCACGCTGGGCCTCATCGACGTCGAGACCGCCGCGGCCGCGCTCGAAGGCGCCATCGACGACGCCGCCGATCCCGCCGCGCTGCCGCTGCTGGCGCAGGCGGTGGTGGCCACGCTGGCCGATGCACTGGCCCACCTGCAGGCCGCCCTCCTGCCCTGACCTGGCGGTGACCTTGCCTGGGTCGCCGCCGCTGCTGCTCTGCCAGAATCCGGACGTGCAGGCCACGTGGGCCCTGGATCGTTGCAGTACCGCTTGCCGGCATGGCCGAACCGATCATCACCCCCGAACTGCGACGCTGGGTCGTCGCTCAGGCCGAAGCCGGGCGCCGCCCCGAGGACGTCGTTGCCGCCATGCGCGCCAGCGGCTGGCCCGAGGCCGACGCGATGGCGGCGATGGCGCGCGTGCTGGCCGACCGGCTCGACCCGATGGCCGCCGAACGCCGCACCGCCGCCGAACCCGCCGGGCCGATGCCCGAACCCGACCTGTCGCAGTCGCCGCCGTTGCTGGTCATCGAGGGGCACCCGGTGCAGGTGCTGGCCACGCTGAAGCGACCGCGCGTGCTGGTCTTCGGCGGGTTGCTGACGGCAGCCGAATGCGACGCCCTGGTCGAACTGGCGCGGCCGCGGCTGCTGCGCAGCGAGACCGTCGACACGGCCACCGGTGGCAGCGAGGTCAACGCTGCCCGCACCAGCGACGGCATGTTCTTCGCCCGCGGCGAGACCGAGCTGATCGCGCGCATCGAGCGCCGCATCGCCGCGCTGCTGCGCTGGCCGGTCGAGCGCGGCGAGGGCCTGCAGGTGCTGCGTTACCGGCCCGGTGCCGAATACCGGCCGCACCACGACTATTTCGACCCCGGGCAGCCCGGCACCGCGGCGGTGCTGGCACGCGGCGGCCAGCGCCTGGCCACGCTGGTGATGTACCTCGACACGCCGGCCGGCGGCGGCGCCACCAGCTTCCCCGACATCGGCCTCGAGGTCGCGCCGGTCAAGGGCCATGCGGTCTTCTTCAGCTACGACCGCCCGCACGCCTCGACGCGCACGCTGCATGGCGGCGCGCCGGTGCTCGCCGGCGAAAAATGGGTGGCCACCAAGTGGCTGCGCGAGCGGCGCTTCGACTGACGGACGGCCGGTTCAGCGCGGCAGCAGCAGCACCGCCGCCGCCGCGCCGGTGGAGGCCAGCAGCGACAGCGCCATGCGCAGGCCGTAGCCGGCGCCGCCCGCGACCAGCGCGACGCCGATGCGCAGCAGCGCATTGGTGCCGATGGCCACCAGCACGCCCGTGCCCAGCGTCGGCAGCCCGATGCGGCCGGCGGCATGCAGGCTGCCCAGTGCGGCCACCGACGAATGGGCATCGGCCAGCGCGCCCAGCGCTGCGGCCGCATAGACACCGCCCTGGCCGAAGTGGTGCTCGGCGGCGCTGACCACCAGCGTCACGGTGCTCAGCACGGCGGCGACGACCAGCGCCTCGCGCAGGCGCAGGGGGCCGTCGGCGCTGTCCGCGCTGTCCGCGCCGCCCGCACGGTCGGCGCGCGCGCCCCGCGGCGCTGCGGCCGCGCAGCATCAGCCCGGCGCCGGTCACGGCCACCAGCACGCCGGTGACGGCGGCGCCGGCCAGGTGCGCGGCCGCCGGTGGCGACAAGGCCGTCAGCAGCACCAGCGCCAGCACCCAGGTGGCGGCGGTGGACAGCATCGCGCCGGCGGCGCAGGCGGCCGCGTGGGCCGGTTCGTGGCGCGCGCGGGCGCCCATCGACGCCACCGTGGCGGTGCTGGAGACGAAGCCCGAGAACAGCCCCGCCAGCGCCAGCCCGAAGCGCGGCCCGGCCAGGCGCAGCGCCACATGGCCCAGCGCCTGCAGCAGCAGGATCAGCACCAGCAGCGCGATCAGCGAGCGCGGCTTCAGCCCGCCCAGCCAGGCCAGCGGTTCGGCCGGCAGCAGCGGCAGCAGCACCAGCGCCAGCGCGGCCAGCAGCAGCGCGTCGTGCAGTTCGGCTTGGCTGAGCGCGCGCGTGGCAAAGCGGTGCAGCTTCTCGCGCCCGGCCAGCAGGCCGGCGACGATGACGCCGGCACCGGCGGCCATCGGCGGCGCCACCACCGCCAGCACGCCCAGCAGGTAGGTGACGAACAGCGCCAGCTCGGTGGTCAGCCCGGGGTCGCTGTCGGCTTCCTGGCCGCGGCCGCCGAAGCGGCTGCGCGCATAGGCCACGCCGGCCAGCACCAGCACCGCCAGCGCGCCGGCGGCCACCAGCAGCGGCTGCTGCAGCGTCTGCGCCAGCGCGCCGCACAGCGCCGCCAGCGTGAAGCTGCGCATGCCGGCGGCTTCGCGCTGCGGCCCGCTGCGCTTGCGGCGCTCGCGCTCCAGGCCGATCAGCAAGCCGCAGCCCAGCGCCACTGCCAGGCCGATCCACGAGGCGTCCATCGGGCCCGTCATGCCTCCACGGTTTGTCCCAACTCGGGCACGCGCACCGGCCACTGCAGTTCGTCGTGGATGCGCACGCGCAGCGCATCGGCGGCATCGGGGTCGCCGTGCACCACGCAGGTCTGCCGCGGCACGTTGCGCAGCCGGCGCATCCAGTCCATCAGGCCGTCGCTGTCGGCATGGCCCGACAGGCTGGCCAGGTGGCTGACCTCGGCGCGCACCGGCACATGGTCGCCGTGGATCTTGACCTCGGTGGCACCGGCCACCAGCCGCGCGCCGCGGCTGCCGCCGACCTGGAAGCCGGGGAAGCAGACATGGTGCCGCGCATCGGGCGCCATCGCCTTCAGGTGGTGCAGCACGCGGCCGCCGGTGGCCATGCCGCTGGCCGAGATGATCACCGACGGCCCGCGCGAGCGCATCAGCCGCATCGACTGCTGCACGGTGGCGACCATCGTCACGCCGTCGGTCAGCGCCTTCATCTCGCGCGCCGGCACGCGCATCAGCGCGGCGTGGCGCTGGTAGAGCGCGGTGGCCTCCAGCGCCATCGGGCTGTCGACGAAGATCGGCAGTTCGATCGGGATCGCGCCGCGGCGCTTCAGCCGCTGCAGCAGCAGCAGCAGCGCCTGCGCGCGCCCGACCGCGAACGACGGCAGCAGCAGCTTGCCGCCGCGTTCGATGGTGCGGCCGATGATGCCGGCCAGGCGTTCGCCCGCGTCCTCGGCCGGGTGCAGGCGGTTGCCGTAGGTCGACTCGACGATCAGCACGTCGGCGCGCGGCACCGGCTGCGGCGGCGGCATCAGCAGGTCGTCGTCGCGGCCGAGGTCACCGCTGAAGACCAGCCGCTCGCCACCGCCATGCGCCAGCGTGACGCTGCACGCGCCCAGCAGGTGGCCGGCCGGCGTCAGCGTGACGCCGATGCGGCCGATGCGCTGTTCGCGCCCCACCGGCAGCGGCCGCAGGTGCGCCAGCGCCCGCAGCGCGTCGGCGCGGGTATACAGCGGCAGCGCCCTGGCGTGGCGCGAAAAGCCGTAGCGGTTGGCGCGCCGCGCGTCCTCTTCCTGCAGGTGGGCGGCGTCCATCAGCAGCACCCCGGCCAGCGCGCAGGTGGCCGGCGACGCATAGATCGGGCCGCGATAGCCGGCCTTCACCAGCCCGGGCAGGAAGCCGCTGTGGTCCAGGTGCGCGTGGCTGAGCACCACCGCGTCGACGTCGAGCAGCTGCGGCGGCAGCGGCGCCCAGTTGCGCTCGCGCTGCACCTTGTAGCCCTGGAACAGGCCGCAATCGAGCAGCACGCGCTCGCCGCCGATCTGCACGAGGTGGCGCGAACCGGTGACGCCGTCGACGGCGCCGAAAAACTGGATCTTCATCGACGACCGACCTCCTGCAGGCGGCTTGATTCGAGGACCTGCACGCCGGCCGGGGCCTCGGCGAGCGTGCGCAACAGCGCGCGCGCGACGACGTCGGCGCGGATCGGCCGCCAGGCCGGCGGGATCAGCGGCGCCAGCGGCGCCGCCAGCAGCTGACCGAGCCGTTCACCCGGGCGCGGCGGCTGCCCCAGTGCCGCACGGTCACCCAGCAGCAGCGACGGCCGTGCGATCACCAGGGTGTCGAAGCCGAGCGCGCGCAGCGCAGCCTCGGCCTCGCCCTTGACGCGGTTGTAGAAGACGCCCGAGCGCGCATCGGCGCCCAGCGCCGAGACGACGCCCAGGCGTGTCACGCCGGCGAGTTGCGCCGCACGGGCGAAGGCCAGCACGGCGTCGAAGTCGACCGCGCGGAAGGCCGCCTGCGACCCGGCGGCCTTGATCGTCGTGCCCAGCGCGCACAGCGCGCCATCGGCCGGCGGCAGGGCGGGCAGGGCGCGGAAGTCGACCACCCGCGGGTGCATCCGCGGATCGGCCGGGGCCGCCGGTGGCGGCCGTCGCAGCAGCAGATGCAGCGCCTGCAGCCCCGGCCAGGCCAGCGCCTGGGCCTGCAGCGCCCGGCCGACGAGTCCGGTGCTGCCGGCGAGCAACAGCGAATGCAGGGCAGGGGGCATTGGCAGCGAGGGTAGCGCAGTCCGGGGCCCCCTCGGCGATACTGCACAGGCGATGCCCTTCCTGCCGCCCGACCACCCGCAGCGCCGAACCCTGTCCGACGAGGTGCATGCCCGCCCGCCGGAGGCCTTGCAGACGCCGGCACGCGCCAGCCACGTGGCGGTGCTGGTCGATGAGGCCGAACGCGAGGCCGAGCGCGAACACCTGGCCGGGCTGTGTCGCACGTTGGGCATCGAGGTGCCGGCGCTCGAGGCCAGCCATGTCGTGCTGCCGCTGCCGCAGCCGGGCGTGCGGTTGAAGTGGGAGCGGCACGGCGAGTTTTCCGGCTATACCGTGTATGTCGACGGCGCCGGCAGCGGCGGCTTCGACGACACCGCGGTCGGCTGCCTGCCGGCGGGCTGGCTGTCCGCGGTGCCGGGGCGCACCATCGTGGCGGCGCACGCGCTGCTGCTGCGCGGCCAGGGGCAGCCAGCCAGCGCCGGGCAGCTGGCCGGCTGGTTCGGCGCCGGTGCGGTGGTGATCGGTTCGCAGGTGGCCGACGGTGCCGGCTGCGCCTATACCGACTTCCGCGTGCAGGCCGACCGCTGTTCGCGCTTCGTGCTCGTCGACAACGGCTTCACGCCGCGCCAGGCCGGGCGCGTGCTGCAGCGCCTGTTCGAGATCGAGGTCTACCGGCTGCTGGCGCTGCTGGCGCTGCCGATCGCGCAGGCGCTGTCGCCGCGCGTGGTGCAGATCGAGGCTTCGCTGGCCGGGCTGACCGCCGGCATCGCACGCGACGATGGCCAGGACGAGACGCTGCTGCACGAGCTGACGCGGCTGGCCGCCGAGGTCGAGCAGGGCCTGTCGCGCAGCCAGTTCCGCTTCGGGGCCTGCCGCGCCTACAGCCAGCTGGTGGCCACGCGCATCGGCGAGCTGCGCGAGACACGGCTGCAGGGCCTGCAGACGCTGGACGAATTCATGGCGCGCCGCTTCTCGCCGGCGGTGGCCACCTGCACCACGGTGTCGCAGCGGCTGCACGACCTGTCGGAGCGGGTGTCGCAGGCCAGCTCGCTGCTGGCCACGCGCGTGGGCATCGCGCGCGAGCGCCAGAACCAGGCGCTGCTGGTGTCGATGAACCGCCGCGCACGGCTGCAGCTGCGGCTGCAGCAGACGGTCGAAGGCCTGTCGGTGGCCGCCATCGCCTATTACGCCGCCGGGCTGGTGGGCTATGTCGCCAAGGGGCTGAAGGCCGCCGGCGCGCCGCTGGATGCCGACCTGGTGGTGGCCGTGGCGCTGCCGCTGCTGGCGGCGGCGGTCTTCCTGGCCCTGCGTCGCGCGCGCCGGCGGCTGCACGACGACGAAGGCGCCGCGCATTGACGCGCGCGCCGCAGGGGGATGTTTCCCCTGATGCCGGTACGGACAGGGCCATGTATAAGTCACAACTGATTTTTGACCGTCGGGCGTGGCCGCCCGCTTCCAACCCTCGCTGCCGATGCCTGCCACCCTGACCGACCTGCTGGCGCAAGGCGCCGCCGACGCCCCCGCCATCTCGGCCCCCGGCCGCGCGCCCCTGGCCCATGGTGCGCTGCGCGCGCTCATCGGGCGCACGCTGGCCAGCCTCAACGCCTGGGGCATCGGCCGCAACGACCGCGTCGCCATCGTGCTGCCCAACGGCCCCGAGATGGCCACCTGCTTCATGGCCTGCGCCAGCGGCGTGGCCAGCGCGCCGCTCAACCCGGCCTACCGCGCCGATGAATTCGAGTTCTACCTGTCGGACCTGCAGGCCAGGGCGCTGATCGTCGAGCAGGGCAGCACCTCGCCGGCGGTCGAGGTGGCGAAGAAGCTGGGCGTGCGCCTGATCGAGCTGCGCGCGGGCGATGCCGCCGGCGACTTCACGCTCGTCGATGCATCCGGCGGTGTCGGCAGCGGCGGCAGCGGCGGCAGCGCCGCCACGCAGGGCGGCTTCGCGCAGCCCGACGACGTGTCGATGGTGCTGCACACCTCGGGCACCACCAGCCGGCCGAAGATCGTGCCGCTGTCGCAGGCCAACCTGGCGGCGTCGGCGACCAGCATCCGCACCACGCTGCAGTTCTCGGCCAGCGACTGCGGGCTGAACATCATGCCGCTGTTCCACATCCACGGCCTGATCGCCGGCGTGCTGGCGCCGCTGGCGGCCGGCTCGCAGGTGTTCTGCACGCCGGGCTTCAACGCGCTGAAGTTCTTCGCCTGGATGGACGAGGCCAGGCCCACCTGGTATACGGCCGTGCCGACCATGCACCAGGCCATCATCGCGCGCGCGTCGAAGAACCTCGAGGTCATCGCCCGCCACCCGCTGCGCTTCATGCGCAGCAGCTCCAGCAGCATGCCGCCGCAGGTGATCGCCGAGCTCGAGGCCATCTTCGAGGCGCCGCTGATCGAGGCCTACGGCATGACCGAGGCCACGCACCAGATGTGCAGCAACCCGCTGCCGCCGGCCGTGCGCAAGCCCGGCAGCGTGGGCCTGGCCGCCGGCCCCGAGGTGGCCATCATGGCCGAGGACGGCACGCTGCTGCCGCGCGGGGCCATCGGCGAGATCGTCATCCGCGGCGCCAACGTCACCAAGGGCTACGAGAACAACGACAAGGCCAATGCCGAGGCTTTCACCCATGGCTGGTTCCGCACCGGCGACCAGGGGCAGATGGACGCCGACGGCTATGTCAGCCTGACCGGGCGGCTGAAGGAGATCATCAACCGCGGCGGCGAGAAGGTCAGCCCGCGCGAGGTCGACGAGATCCTGATGGACCACCCGGCGGTGGCGCAGGTGGTGTGCTTCGGCATGCCGCACCCCAAGCTCGGCGAGGAAGTGGCCGCTGCGGTGGTGCTGCGCGAGGGCCAGCAGGCCAGCGAGCGCGACCTGCAGGCCTTCGTGTCGGCACGCGTCGCCGAATTCAAGGTGCCGAAGAAGATCCTCATCCTGGACGAGATCCCCAAGGGCGCCACCGGCAAGCTGCAGCGCATCGGGCTGGCGGCCAAGCTGGGCCTGGCCTGAGCGTCGCCACCGTCCGCCATCCGCCACCGCACCCGCCGAAGGTCGCGACGATCATGTGATGTTTCCCCCGCCCGCCGTCCGCGTGACGGCGATTTCAACCACCCATGTGACTTCCCTCTGAATCTAGGAGACGACATGAGTTGGCATCTGTACCGCAAGACCCGCGCGCAAGCGCTGTCATTCACCGTGGCCGTGCTGGCCGCCTCTGCCGCCGCGCTGCCGGCGCAGGCCGCCTGGGAGCCGGCCAAGCCGGTCGAATTCGTCGTGCCCGCCGGCACCGGCGGCGGCGCCGACCAGATGGCGCGCTTCATCCAGGGCGTGGTGGCCAAGAACAAGCTGATGAATCAGCCGATCGTCGTCGTCAACCGGTCCGGCGGCGCGGGTGCCGAGGGCTTCCTCGACGTCAAGGGCGACAAGGGCAACCCGCACAAGATCGTCATCACGCTGTCCAACCTCTTCACCACCCCGCTGGCCACCGGCGTGCCCTTCAACTGGCGCGACCTCACGCCGGTGCAGATGCTGGCGCTCGACCAGTTCGTGCTGTGGGTCAACGCCGAGTCGCCGCACCAGTCGGCCAAGGACTTCCTGGCGGCGCTGAAGGCCGGCAACGACCGCAGCCTGAAGATGGGCGGCACCGGCTCCAAGCAGGAGGACCAGATCATCACCGTGATGATCGAGAAGGCCGCCGGCAAGAAGGTGACCTACGTGCCCTTCAAGGGCGGCGGCGACGTCGCGGTGCAGCTGGTGGGCAAGCACATCGACGCCACCGTCAACAACCCGATCGAGGCCGAATCGCACTGGCGGGCGGGCAAGCTGCGGCCGCTGTGCGTGATGGACAAGGCGGCCATGCCGTATGCGGCCAGGCTCACCGCCACCCAGGGCTGGGCCGACGTGCCGCCCTGCGCCAGCGCCGGGCTGCCGGTGGACTACCTGATGCTGCGCGGCATCTTCATGCCGCCGGGCGTGTCCAAGGAGCAGGTCGATTTCTACCTCGACCTGTTCAGGAAGGTGCGCGCGCTGCCCGAGTGGAAGGACTTCATGGCCAAGGGCGCGTTCAACACCACCGCGCTCGCTGGCCAGGAATTCGTCGACTGGCTCGGCAGGAACGAGCAGATGCACCGCGTGCTGATGAAGGACGCCGGCTTCCTGGCCCAGTAATCCACACGCCTCGCAGCGCGGGGCGCCAAGGAGACTCGCCATGAATGACGGCGATCACAAGGCCGCGGACGTGACCGTCCGCTGGCCCGAGGTGGGCGTGGCTGCGCTGCTGCTGCTGATCGCGGCGCTGGTCATTGCCGACAGCCTGCGCGTGGGCATCGGCTGGGCCGACGACGGTCCGCGCTCGGGCTATTTCCCCTTCTACATCGGCCTGATGCTGGCAGGCACCTCGGCCTGGACGCTGGTCGGCCAGCTGCTGCGCTGGCGCCGCACCACGGCGGTCTTTGCCGATCGCGGCCAGCTGGCCATGGTGCTGGCGGTGCTGTGGCCGATGGTGCTGTATGTCGGGCTCATCGCCGGCCTGGGCATCTATGCGGCGTCGGCGATGCTCATCACCTATTTCATGCGCCGCCACGGCCGCTACGGCTGGGCGCCCACCGCCGGCGTGGCGCTGGGCGTGCCGCTGTTCTTCTTCCTCGTCTTCGAACGCTGGTTCCTGGTGCCCCTGCCCAAGGGCCCGCTCGAACGGCTGCTGGGGTTCTGAGCCATGGAAGAACTATCGAATCTCGGGCATGGCTTTGCCGTCGCGCTGACGCTGCCCAACCTGGGCTTCATGCTGATCGGCATCGTGCTGGGCGTGCTGATCGGCGTGCTGCCCGGCCTGGGCGGTGCCAACGGCGTGGCCATCCTGCTGCCGCTGACCTTCAGCATGAATCCGACCTCGGCGATCATCATGCTCAGCTGCATCTACTGGGGGGCACTGTTCGGTGGCGCGATCACGTCGATCCTGTTCAACATCCCGGGCGAGCCCTGGTCGGTGGCCACCACCTTCGACGGCTTCCCGATGGCGCAGCAGGGCCGCGCCGCGCAGGCGCTGACGGCCGCCTTCACGTCCAGCTTCGTCGGCGCGCTGTTCGCGGTGCTGCTGATCACCTTCCTGGCGCCGATCCTGGCGAGGTTCGCGCTGAAGTTCGGGCCGGCCGAATTCTTCGCGGTGCAGCTGCTGACCTTCTGCAGCTTCGTCGGCATGAGCAAGGAGCCGCCGGCGAAGATCATCGCCGCCATGATGCTCGGCTTCGCGCTCGCCGCGGTGGGCATGGACAGCGTGACCGGCCAGCTGCGCATGACCTACGGCGTGACCGAGCTGCTCAAGGGCTTCGACTTCCTGATCGCGGTCATCGGCCTGTTCGGCATCGGCGAGATCCTGCTGACGATGGAAGAGGGCCTGGCCTTCAAGGGCAAGAGCGCGAAGATCAGCCCGAAGGTGGTGCTGCAGACCTGGAAGGAACTGCCGCGCCACTGGAAGACCTTCCTGCGCAGCACCGCCATCGGCTGCTGGATGGGCATCACGCCCGGCGGCGCCACGCCGGCCTCGTTCATGAGCTACGGCATGGCGCGCCGCTTCGCCAAGGACCCGCAGGCCTTCGGCAAGGGCGAGATCCAGGGCGTGGTGGCGCCCGAGACGGCGGCGCATGCGGCCGGCACCGCGGCGCTGCTGCCGATGCTGACGCTGGGCATCCCGGGCTCGCCGACGGCGGCGGTGCTGCTGGGCGGGCTGCTGATCTGGGGCCTGCAGCCGGGGCCGATGCTGTTCATCGAGCAGAAGGACTTCGTCTGGGGGCTGATCGCGTCGATGTACCTGGGCAATATCGTCGGCCTGCTGGTGGTGCTGACCACGGTGCCGTGGTGGGCCGCCATCCTGCGCATCCCGTTCGCGGTCATCGCGCCGGTGATCATCGTCATCTGCGCCATCGGCGCCTATACCGTGCACAGCTCGATGTTCGACGTCGTGATGATGCTGGTCTTCGGCGTGCTGGGCTACCTGTTCAAGAAGCTCAAATACCCGCTGGCGCCGCTGGTGCTGGCGCTGGTGCTGGGCGACATGGCCGAGGCCAGCTTTCGCCAGGCGATGCTGCTGTCGCAGGGCAGCCTGGCCATCTTCTGGTCCAACGCCCTGGTCGGTAGCATCACCGCCCTGGCGCTGCTGATGCTGGCCTGGCCGCTGGCGTCGCACCTGCGGCAGATGCTGCGGGCGCGCGAGCCGGGCGGCGTGGAACAACTGCGATGAGGATGCAGCGATGAACATGGCAACGATGGAGTTGCGGCGATGAGGATCGCGGTGGTGGGGGCCGGCGCGATCGGCGGCTACCTCGGCGCGCAGCTGGCGCGGGCGGGCGAGGACGTGACCTTCATCGCCCGCAACCGCAACCTGGAGGCGATCAACGCGCGCGGCTTCCGGCTGCTGCTGGAAGACGGCAGCCAGGTGCATGCCGACACCGTGCGCGCGGTGCAGCAGATGGCCGACGCCGGGCCGCAGGACGTGGTGCTGCTGACCGTGAAGGCGCACCAGGTGGTCGACCTGCTGCCCGACCTGTGCCGGTTGTTCGGCCCGCAAACCGCCGTGGTGACGATGATCAACGGCGTGCCCTGGTGGTATTTCCACCGGCTGGCCGGCCCCTACGAAGGCCGGCAGCTGGAGAGCGTCGACCCCGGCGGCCGCATCGCTGCCGCGATCGAGCCCGAGCGCGTCATCGGCAGCGTCGTCTACCCGGCGGCCGAACTGGTCGAGCCGGGTGTCGTGCGCGTCATCGAGGGCAACCGCTTCACGATCGGCGAGCCCGACGGCTCGCGCAGCGAACGCGTCGAGGCCTTGTCGCAGGCGCTGATGAAGGCCGGCTTCAAGGCCCCGGTGAGCAAGGACATCCGCGGCGAGATCTGGGTCAAGCTCTGGGGCAACCTCAGCTTCAACCCGATCTCGGCGCTGACGCATGCGACGCTGCAAGACATCTGCCGCTTCCCGCCGACACGCGCGCTGGCCGCGGCGATGATGGCCGAGGCGCAGCGCGTCGGCGAGGCGCTGGGCGTGCAGTTCAAGATCGGCCTCGACAAGCGCATCGCCGGCGCCGAGGCCGTGGGCGCGCACAAGACCTCGATGCTGCAGGACGTCGAGAATGGCCGCGCGCTCGAGCTCGAGGCGCTGGTCGGCGCGGTGATCGAGCTCGGCCGCATCACCGGCGTGGCGACGCCGACGATCGAGGCCATCCATGCCGCGACCGCGCTGCTCGGCCGCACGCTGGCGGCGCAGGGTGCCCGGCTGCGCATGCAGGCCGGCTGAACGGTGGCGAAGGACGCTCAGCCGCCGTAGGTATTGACCAGGCTGCCGATGCCGTCGATCTCCACCTCGACCGTGGTGCCCGGCTTCATCGGCAGCACGCCGAGCGAGGTGCCGCAGTAGATCAGGTCGCCGGCCTCGAGGATCAGATCCTGCGACAGCCGCGACACCAGCTCGTGCGGCGGGAAGAACATGTCGGCCAGCGCATAGTGCTGCCGCTCGCGGCCGCCGGCCCGCGTGCGCACCGACGCTGCCGCGGCATCGAAATCGGTCTCGATCACCGGGCCGAAGGCGGCAAAGCCGGGCAAGCTCTTGGCGCGTGACCATTGGGCGAACGCCGGGTCGCGCGGCAGCAGCTCGATGGCCGTGACGTCGTTGCCGCAGGTGTAGCCCAGGATATGCGCCGCGGCCTGCTCGACGCTCACGGCCTCGGTGCGGCGGCCGATGACGATCACCAGTTCGCCCTCGTAGGCGACGCGGCCGACCTCGCCGCGCGGCACCGGAATGGCATCGCCCGGGCCGGCCAGCGCATGCGGCGATTTCAGAAACCACAGCGGCTCGGCCGGCGCCGACCAGCCGTTCTTCTCGGCGGCGGCGCGGAAGTTGTTCCACAGGCCGACGATCTGCCGCGGCTGGCAGGGCGGCAGCAGGCGCATGGCTTGCAGCGCCAGCGGATCGCCGGCCGGCTCGTGGTCGCCGAAGGGGCTGCCGTGGCACGGCTGCACGTGTTCGCCCTGCAGCAGGCCGTAGCCCTCGCGGCCCTGGTGCTGGTAGCGGATCCACTTCATGCGTTGATTCCCGGGTTGGGTGGAGCGGCGGGCAGCCGCACGGTGCAGACGATACCGGTGCCGCCGGGCTGCGCGGCCCAGTGCACGCTGCCGCCGAGGCCGCGCACGCGCTTGCGCACGCCGCCCAGGCCCAGGCCGTGCGACCAGGCCTGCGGGTCGCTGCCCCGCCCGTCGTCGGCCACCACCAGCGTCAGCGCGTCGCCGTCGAGCTGCAGCTCGACGGCGACGCGTTCGGCATCGGCATGCGCGATGGCATTGCTGACCAGCTCGCGCAGGATGCGCGTCAGCGCCGACCACTGCACGACGCTGAGGACGAGCTCGCGGTCGGCGTCGAAGCGCCAGTCCAAGCGCAGCCCGGCCGCGCCCAGGCGCTGCGCCAGGTCCGCCTTCCATTCGCCGGCCGCATGCGACAGCGGGTGGCTGCTGGCGGCCAGCCCGCGCGTGAGCGTCTTCAGGTCCTGCAGCGTGTGGCGGATGTAGTCCTCGATCTCCGGGTCGCCGGCCTTGTACATCAGCGTCAGCAGCCGCGCGCCGATGTCGTCGTGCAGGTCCTGCGCGATGCGCGCACGTTCCTCGGTGCGGCCTTGTTCGACGGCACGGTCATGGGCCAGCACGCGGCACACCTGCTCGACCACGCGCTCGGCCAGCCGCGCATCCTCGTGCGTGAACAGGCGCTGGCCCTGGCCGGCATGGCGCAGCACCAGCACATGGTCGAGGTCGAGGCGGTCGCCGGGGCCGGGCAGCGGCACATACAGCGCGCTGCCGGCGCCGACCACGCGCGCAGCGCCCAGCCTGCGCGCCAGCGTCAGCATCTCCTGCGGCTGGAAGAGGTCGTGCAGCAGCTGCGACAGCAGCGGCGCCGTGCGCCCGGGGTGCTCGTGGGCCTCGCGGGCGACGCGGTACAGGCGTTCGAAGGTGCGCTCGGTGCTCAACACGCCGGCGCCCACCATGCGCGCCAGGATCCAGCGCCGCGCCCCCACATAGACCCCCAGCGCCAGCACCGTGGCCAGCACCAGCGAGCCCAGCGGGCCGAGCGAGAACAGCGCGACGAAGACCAGCCCGAGCGAGGTGGTGATGGTGCCGATGCCCGCCAGCAGCGCAAATTCGCGCAGCACCCGCCGCGGCCGCGACAGCGAGGGCATCAGCATCAGCAGCGAGCCGAAGTAGAGGTACCAGACCTCGGCGCCGGTGCTGGCGACGGTGGCCGCTGCCGACGGCAGCCCCTGCGCGGCCGCGACCGCCAGCGTCACCACCGCCAGCGTGGCCAGCGCGCTGAGGGCAAAGCGCTGCATCGTCGCGGCGATGGGGTCGGGCCGCAGCCGGTTCGACCAGCCGATGGCGGCCGTGGCCATCACGCCCAGGGCCAGCAGCGCCGCCTGCGTCAGCGCCCACGGTGCCGCCAGTCCGCTGCGCGCCGCAGCCACCGACCACAGCAGCGCGGTGCCCAGGGTCAGGCCCAGCAGCCAGCGCGCGTGCGGCAGCGGGCGCGGCTGCAGGGCATAGGCACAGGCACCGGCCCCGGCGGCGGCGGTGACCACCTCGAGCGCCTGGCGCAAGCCCAGGTCCAGCGCCGCCAGGCCGGCCGGCTGCCCCAGGCCGCGCCAGGGTTCGGCGGCGATCAGCAGCAGGCTCGCGGCATGGCAGCTCGTCATGACGGCGAAGGCCACATGGCCGGCATTCGGCCGCTTCAGCAGCACCGTGGCACCGACGCCGTGCAGCAGCAGCGCGAAGGCCGAGATGGCCCAGAACGGCAGCGGCACGCCGCCCCAGCCGCGCGGTGGCGTGGCCAGCACGAGCCGGCTGCCGTCGGTGAAGTGCAGTTCGACCTCACCCTGCGCCAGCAGCGCAGCCAGCTGCTCCTGCAGCGCCACGTAGCGCGCGCGGGCTTCGCGATCGACGAGCCAGCGCGCGGTGTGCCGCAGCAGCAGTTCGTCGGCCGCCAGCGGCGGCTGTCCGGCCGCGGTGATGCGCGCCAGCGTGCGGCCGCCCATGGCGCGCAGCGGGTCGTGCGGGCTCGCCAGCAGCGTCGGCAGCCCGCCCGCGGTGGGCTGCCAGCTCGACGGCAGGTGGGCGCTGCCGGCCAGCGCGCGCGCGACCAGCACGACCGCGCCGCAGCCCAGCAGCATCGCCAGCACCAGCAGGCGCAGCCGCCAGCCGGCCCAGCGCCGCGGGGGGTGGCGGTTGAGCGACTGTTCGAAGCCGCTGGCGTCGAACGCCCCGTCGAACGCCGCGTCGGGCCCCGGGTCACCGGGCCCGGCGTGATCGGGCAGCGTGGCCACGGCCGGCCGCCGGTCAGGCGCCGGGCCGCCCGCTCGTCACACCAGCCCCTGCTTGCTGGCCAGCACCGCGGCCTCGGCGCGGCTGGAGACATTGAGCTTCTTGTAGATGGACTTGATGTGGTCGTTGACGGTGAACCACTTGATGCCCATCAGGCTGGCGATCTCCTTGATGGTGAAGCCCTTGCTCAGGTAGGTCAGCACCTCGGTCTCGCGCGGGGTCAGGCGCTCGTGGTCGATCGGCTTGTCCATTGCCAGCGGGCGCGGCGGGGCGCCCGGCGTGGCGCGCAGCCCGCTGTCGACGGCCGGTGTGGCGGCATCGGGCGCGCTGCGGAAATGGTTGAGCAGCCGCCGTGCGATCGCCGGCGACAGCGGCGGCTGCCCGCGCACGATCTTCTGCAGTTCCTCGACCAGCACCTCGAAGCGGTCTTCCTTCAGCAGATAGCCGTCGGCGCCGTGCTGCAGCGCCGGAAAGAGGTGGTCGTCGTCGGAATACAGCGTGGTGACGATCTTCGTCGCCGGGTATTGCGACAGCTCGGCCAGCAGCTCGAGCCCGTTGCCGTCGGGCAGCTCGAGGTCGACCAGGATCAGGCGGAAGGGGTCGGTGCCGTGCAGGCCGCTGGGGCCGCCCGCCAGCGCGATCTGCCGGCGCGCGCCTTCCAGGTCGCCGGCCTCGACGATCTGCTGCGCGTCGCTGAAGCTCTCGCGCACCACGCGGCACAGAAAACTCCGTGCCACGGGGTTGTCTTCCATGATCAGCACCTTGACCGTCATGCAGGCCTTTCGCGGATGGGCGGCATGCTAACGCAGTAGACAGGCGGTGCCGGTCAGCCGTTGACGAGCACGACCTTGCCCTGCACCTGGCGCGACGCCATGCGGTGGTAGGCGGCGCGCACCTCGGCCATCGGCAGCCGGCGGTCGATCGCCGGCCTGACCTTGCCCTGGGCATACCACTGCATCAGCTGCGCCATGCCGGCGGCGAAGGCCCTGGGTTCGCGGCGCGCGAACTCGCCCCAGAAGACGCCGACGATGGCCGCGCCCTTGAGCAGCGGCAGGTTCCACGGCAGCGCCGGGATGCTGCCGGCGGCAAAACCGATCACCAGGTAGCGCCCGCGCCAGGCGATCGAACGCAGCGCCGGCTCGGCGAGGTCGCCGCCCACGGGGTCGTAGATGACGTCGGGGCCCTTGCCGTCGGTGGCGGCCTTGAGCGCGTCGCGCAGGCTGGCCTGGCTGTAGTTGATGGTGGCATCGGCGCCCAGGGTCTTCAGGAACTCGCACTTGGCGTCGCTGCTGGCGGCGGCGATCACGCGCGCGCCGGCCGCCTTGGCGATCTGCACCGCGGCGGTGCCCACGCCGCCGGCGGCGCCCAGCACCAGCACCGTCTCGCCGGGCTGCAGCGCCCCGCGGTCGAGCAGCGCATGGTGCGAGGTGCCGTAGGTGAAGGCGAAGGCCGAGGCGTCGACCAGGTCCACCCCCGGCGGCAGCGGCAGCACGCGCGCGGCCGGCATGCAGGCGTGGGTGGCAAAACCGCCGCTGGAGGCGATGCCGACCACCGGTTCACCGACCTGGAAGCCCGTCACGCCCTCGCCGAGCGCATCGATGCGGCCGGAGAATTCCGAGCCCGGCACGAAGGGCAGCTCGGGCTTGAACTGGTATTTGCCGACGATCGTCAGCGAATCCGGAAAATTCAGGCTCGCGGCACGGATGGCGATGCGCACCTCGCCGGCTTGGGGTTCGGGGGTCGGCAGGTCGCGCCACTTCAGGGCGTCGACGCCGTCCAGGCTTTCGCACATCCAGGCCTGCATGCTTGCGTCTCCTTCGGGGTGGGGTTCGGGCGGATCGCATCATACGAAGGCCGGGCCCATCGGGTCGGCTCCTACAATCCGGCCCCATGCGCATCCTCATCGCCAACGACGACGGCTACCTGGCGCCCGGCATCGCCGCGCTGGTCAGGGCCTGCCAGGGCCTGGGCCACATCGACGTCATCGCGCCCGAGCAGAATGCCAGCGGCACCAGCAATGCGCTGACGCTGACGCGGCCGCTGTCGGTGTTCGAGGCGCGCGGCGAGCAGGTGCAGGGCTTTCGCGTCGTCAACGGCACGCCGTCGGACTGCGTGCACGTGGCGCTGACCGGGCTGCTGGACCAGCGCCCCGACATCGTCTTCAGCGGCATCAACAACGGCGCCAACATGGGCGACGACACGCTGTATTCGGGCACCGTGGCGGCGGCGATGGAGGGCTTCCTGTTCGGCATTCCGGCGATCGCCTTTTCGCAGGTCGACAAGGGCTGGGCGCACCTGGACGCGGCCGCCGCGGCGGCGCGCGCCATCATCGACCAGGTGCTGGCCGACGGCCTGCCGGCCGCGCCCTTCCTGCTCAACGTCAACATCCCGAACCGGCCCGACGCCGCCACGCGGCCGCGCCGCGTCACGCGGCTGGGCCGCCGCCATGCCAGCGAGCCCGTGATCCGCCAGCACAGCCCGCGCGGCGACCCCATCTACTGGATCGGGCCCGCCGGCGATGCGCGCGAGGCCGGCGAAGGCACCGACTTCCACGCCGCGGCGCAGGGCGAGGTGTCGATCACCCCGCTGCAGGTGGACCTGACCGACCACGCGTCGCGCCCGGCGTGGGCGGCGCGGCTGGCGCGCCCGGCGCCGGTGTGAGCCGTCCCCCGCGCGGGGCCCGCTTTCCGCTGGGCCTGGACCATGTGCACGGCACGGCGGCACCGCGGCGGCCGGCCGAGCGCGCCGAACCGCGCGACCTGCTGCGCCCGCAGCGACCGCTGGCGCATGCCGCGCGCGACGCCGCGCGCCAGGCCCCGCCGGCCGGGCTGGGGCTGGACTCGGCCGCGGTGCGCGCACGCATGGTCGAGCGGCTGCGCGCCGAGGGCATCGGCTGCGAGCCGGTGCTGCAGGCGTTCGGGCGTGTCGAACGCCACCGCTTCGTCGACAGCGCGCTGGCCACCCAGGCCTACGAGGACACCAGCCTGCCCATCGGCCATGGCCAGACGATCAGCAAGCCCTCGGTGGTGGCGCGCATGCTGGCGCTGCTGTTCGAATCGGAGCGGGCGCGCGCCGCCGGGGCCCTGGGCCGCGTGCTCGAGATCGGCACCGGCTGCGGCTACCAGGCGGCGCTGCTGTCGCTGCTGGCGCGCGGCGTGCTGTCGATCGAACGCGTGCAGCCGCTGCACGACAAGGCGCGGCTGCACCTGCACGGCTGGCGCCAGGGCGATGTGCGCCTGGTCTACGGCGACGGCCGCCTCGGCCACGCGCCCTGGGCGCCGTACGACCACATCGTGGCCGCAGCCGGCGGTGACGCACTGCCGCCGGCCTGGCTGGAACAGCTGGCCATCGGCGGCCGTCTGGTGGCGCCGATGCAGGATGCCCGCGCCGGCGGCCAGGTGCTGCTGGTGATCGACCGCACGGCCGACGGCTGGCGCGAGCAGCGCGTGGGGGCGGTTCACTTCGTCCCTCTAAAATCCGGCCGCGAATGACCGGGCGGGCCGCGGGCATGGCGCGGGCAGGGTGCGGGCGTGAAATGGGCAGAACAGACAGGGCGGACCAGGCGATGAAGCTGACGAGGCAAGGGCGAGGGTGCAGGCCGATGGCCCTGCCAGGGCTGCTGGGCGCGTTGCTGGTGCTGGCCGGTTGCGCCAGCGGCCCCAACCGCGCCCCGATCGAGGACCGCAAGCCGGCCGCGCGCCCGGGGCTTGCGGCCCCTGCCGCGCCGGCCACGGTGCCCGCGGTGCCCGCCGAACCGGGCAAGGCGCTGCCGGGTGCCGAGCATGCCGGCAAGCCCGGCTATTACGCCGTCAGACCCGGCGATACGCTGATCCGCATCGCGCTCGACCACGGCCAGAACTGGCGCGACGTGCAGCGCTGGAACGGCCTCGACAACCCCAATCTGATCGAGATCGGGCAGGTGCTGCGCGTGGCGCCGCCGGGGGTCGAGGTTGCCGGCAGCGGCACCACGGCAACAGCCGGTGCCGCCGGTGCCGCCGTCTCGCGGCCGGTGCAGCCAGCCGGCCGCGTGGAGTCGCGGCCGCTCGATCCGAAGGCCGGCGCGTCGGCGCCGGCTGCGGCACCCGCGGTCGTCGCCACGCCGGCGCCCGCCGCCACGCCGGCGGCGCCGCCGCCGGGCGCCGCCACCGGCCCCGCGGCATCGGCACCGGTGGCGGCGCCGTCCCCGGCCGCGGCACCGGCCAAACCGCCGGCGCGTGAAGGTGACGACGACGTGCCCTGGATGTGGCCGGCCGCCGGCCCGGTGGTGACGCCCTTCGACGAAGCGCGCAGCAAGGGCGTGGCCATCAGCGGCAAGGCCGGCGACCCGGTGCTGGCCGCGGCCGACGGGCGCGTGGTCTATGCCGGCTCCGGCCTGCGCGGCTACGGCAACCTGGTCATCGTCAAGCACAACGGCACCTACCTGACGGCCTACGCCCACAACCAGTCGCTGCTGGTCAAGGACGAGCAGGTCGTGCGCCGGGGGCAGAAGATCGCCGAGATGGGATCGAGCGACGCCGAGCGCGTGCAGCTGCACTTCGAGATCCGTCGCCTGGGCGTGCCGATCGACCCGCTGCGCCTGCTGCCGGCTCGCTGAGCCGGCGCGCGCGGGCGTCGGTCCCCCGAACGGGTGGGCGCCGGGGTCACCTGCGCGACGCCATCTCAGGGCTTCCGATAGGGGCTGGACGATGGGTCCGCGGCTAGCATCCGCCGCGTTTCCACACTGTCCGTTCCCAGGGGTCCGATTGCAGTTCCTGCAGCTCGTCATCAGCGGTGTCGCACAAGGCTGCATCTACGGGCTCATCGCGCTGGGCTTCGTGCTGATCTACAAGGCCACCGAGACCGTCAGCTTCGCCCAGGGCGAGCTGATGATGCTGGGCGCCTTCCTCGGCCTGGCGCTGATGACGCTGCTGGGCCTGCCGTTCTGGCTGTCGGTGCTGTCGGCGGTGGCGGCGATGGCGGTCTTCGGCGTCGTCGCCGAACGCCTCGTCATCCGCCCCATCCTCGGCCAGCCGGCCTTCTCGATCGTCATGCTGACCTTCGGCATCGGCTACGTGGCGCGCGGTGTCATCACCATGATCCCGGCCATCGGCACCGAGACGCACACGCTGCCCGTGCCCTACAAGGACCAGGTGCTGCATGTCGGCGCGCTCGTGCTCAACGTCGAGCAGCTGGTCGTCATCGGCGTCACCGTGGTGCTGTGCGGGGCGCTGTTCGCGCTCTTCCGCTACAGCAAGATCGGCATCGCGATGCAGGCCAGCTCGCAGAACCAGCTGGCGGCCTACTACATGGGCATCCCGGTGCAGCGGCTCAACGGCATCGTCTGGGGGCTGGCGGCGGGCGTCGCGGCCGTCGCCGGCCTGCTGCTGGCGCCCATCACCTTCGTGCACGCCAACATGGGCTTCATCGGCCTGAAGGCCTTTCCGGCGGCGGTGGTCGGCGGCTTCGGCAGCCTGCCCGGCGCCATCGTCGGCGGCCTCATCATCGGCATCGTCGAGGCGCTGTCGGGCTTCTACCTGCCCGAGGGCTTCAAGGACATCGCCGCCTACGTGGTGGTGCTGCTGATGCTGATGGTCAAGCCGAACGGCCTGTTCGGCGAAACGATGCGCAAGAAGGTGTAGTCCCGTCATGCGCTTCCTCTTCAAGACCAGCTACGAGCAGGACATCAACCTCGCCAGGCACGGCGGGCACCGGTTCTGGTACGGCGCGCTGCTGGCGTTGCTGGTGGCCTCACCCTGGCTGCTGTCGGAATACGGGCTGGCACAGCTGACCTTCGTGCTCATCTACGGCATCGTCGGCCTGGGGCTGATGCTGCTGGCCGGCTTCACCGGCCTGTTCTCGATCGGCCACGCGGCCTTTCTCGGCGTCGGCGCCTATACCGAGGCGGCGCTGGTCGGCCTGGGCGTGCCATTCCCGATCGCGCTGGCCTGCGCGATGGGCATGTCGGCGGCGGTGGGCGTGCTGGTCGGCCTGCCGGCGCTGCGTGTCAAGGGGCTGTACCTGGGCATCTCCACCATGGCCTTCGGCTTCATCGTCGCCGAGGTCTTCGCGCGCTGGGAGTCGGTGACCGGCGGCAACTCCGGCATGCATGTCAAGGCGCCGGCCATCGGCGGCTGGGCGCTCGACAGCGGCGTCGAGTTCTACTTCCTGTGCCTGGTGCTGGCGGTGGGCTCGACGCTGGCCATCCTCAACCTGCTGCGTTCGCCCACCGGCCGTGCCTTCGTCGCCATCCGCGATTCCGAGATCTCGGCGCAGAGCATGGGCATCCACCTGGCGCGCTACAAGACGATGTCGTTCGCCATCTCGGCCGCGCTGGCGGGGCTGGGCGGCGCGCTGTATGCGCACATGATCAAGTTTCTCAGCCCCGACCAGTTCGACATCATCCAGTCGATCGACCTGCTGCTGATGGTGGTGATCGGCGGCCTGGGCTCGGTGCACGGGGCCTTCCTGGGCGCCATCTTCATCATCGTGATGCCGCAGGCGATCAATGCCAGCAAGGATTTCCTGCCCGATGTCATCGGCCAGGCGCCGGGCCTGAAGGCCGCGGTCTACGGCCTGGTGCTGATCGCCTTCGTGCTGTTCGAGCCGCTGGGGCTGTATGGCCGCTGGCTGAAGGTGCGCACCTTCTTCACCATCTTTCCCTTCTACCGCAAGGGCATGTTCAAGCGGCAGAAGTCGTTCCAGAAGTCGGACCGGTTGAGATGAGCGCCGACGCCACCCCCTTGCTCAGCGCGCGCGAGATCAGCGTGCGCTTCGGCGGCGTGCTGGCCGTCAACAAGGTCAGCTTCGACGTGCAGCGCGGCGAGGTCTTCACGCTCATCGGCCCCAACGGCGCCGGCAAGACCACCGTCTTCAACCTCATCAGCCGCATCTACACCCCCACCAGCGGCACCATCCATTTCGACGGCGTGGAGCTCACCGCGCAGGCGCCGCACGAGGTGGCGCGGCTGGGCGTGGCGCGCACCTTCCAGAACATCGAGCTCTTCGAGCACGCCAGCGTGCTGCAGAACCTGCTGATCGGCCGCCACACGCACCGCCGCACCGGCTTCTGGCAGGACCTGCTGTTTACCGCGGCGGCGCGCAAGGCCGCGATCGAAGACCGCGAGCGCGTCGAGCGCGTGATCGACTTCCTCGACCTGCAGCACCACCGCGACACCATGATCGCCGGCCTGCCCTATGGCGTGCGCAAGGTGGTGGAACTGGCGCGCGCGCTGTGCGTGGAGCCGCGCCTGCTGCTGCTGGACGAACCCTCCTCGGGCCTGAATGTCGAGGAGACCGAGGACATGGCCTACTGGATCCACGACATCCGGCGCGAATTCGGCGTCACGGTGCTGATGGTCGAGCACGACATGACGCTGGTGTCCAAGGTCTCCGACCGCGTGCTGGCGATGAACCAGGGCGAGGTGCTGGCGATGGGCCAGCCGGCCGAGGTGCAGTCGCACCCGGGCGTGATCGAGGCCTACCTCGGTTCGTCGCAGGACCTGTCGTCGCTGCGGCGGGAGAACGCGGCATGAGCAGGATCAGGGTTTCCCTGTCCTGCTCGCTCCCCCTTGGGGGGAAGGCCCGCAGGGCCAAGGGGGTCTCATGAGCGACGAGATCCTGGTGCTGAGCAACGTCGAGAGCGCCTACGGCCCCATCCGCGCCATCCGCGGCGTCAGCCTGAAGGTGCGCCGGGGCGAGATCGCCACCGTGCTGGGCAGCAACGGCGCCGGCAAGACGACCATCCTGAAGACCATCTCCGGCATCCTCGACCCGCGCCGCGGCAGCGTGCATTTCAAGGGCGACGACATCACCGCCAACGACCCCGCGGCCATCGTGCGGCGTGGCCTGGTGCAGGTGCCCGAGGGGCGCGAGGTCTTCCCGCTGCTGAGCGTGCACGACAACCTGCTGATGGGCGCCTATACGCGCACCGATCGCGACGGCGTGGCGCGCGACATCGAGCAGGCCTATGCCTATTTCCCCATCCTGAAGGAGCGCGAGCGCCAGGAGGCCGGGCTGCTGTCGGGTGGCCAGCAGCAGATGCTGGCGATCGCGCGTGCGCTGGTGGCCGCGCCCGAGATGATCCTGCTCGACGAGCCGAGCCTGGGGCTGAGCCCGAAGCTCACGCGCGAGATCTTCGAGATCGTGGTGCGCATCAACCGCGAGCGCGGCACCACCATCCTCGTCGTCGAGCAGAACGCCAACATGGCGCTCAACGTGGCCGACTACGGCTATGTGCTGGAGAACGGCCGCATCGTGATGGAGGACCGCTGTGCGGTGCTGCGCGAGAAGGACGACGTGAAGGAGTTCTACCTCGGCATGAAGGAAGCCGGCGTGCGCGGCGAGCGGCGTTGGAAGAAGAAGAAGACCTGGCGGTGACCATGGACAGCGGACAAGCTTCGATGCGCCGGGCCGAGCGCCGGGCCGCTCCCAAGCCGGCCCGGGTCCCCTCGGGGGACCGGCCGACGTACCCGTCGGACGAGGGGCGGTCATGAGCGGACTTTGGGAACTGGCCCGATACGAGCGCCGCGACGCGGTGCTGATGCCGGGTGACACCATCCCTCAGCTCTTCCTCAACGCCGTCAAGGCACGCGGCGACAAGGTCTGGATGCGCGAGAAGAAGCTCGGCATCTGGCGCGAGTGGAGCTGGACCCGCGCCGCCGCCGCCGTGCGCGACATCGCCATGGGCCTGGCCGCGCTCGGGCTCGAGCCCGGGCAGACGGCCTCGATCCTGTCGAATACCGTCGTCGAATGGGTGCTGGCCGATGTCGGCGTGCTGTGCGCCGGCGGCGTGTCCAACGGCATCTATCCGACCGACAGCGCCGACCAGGTCGAATACCTGTGCATCGATTCGAGCACGCGCGTGATCTTCGTCGAGGACGAAGAGCAGCTCGACAAGGTGCTCGAGGTGCGCGAACGGTTGCCGCTGCTGCGCTGGATCGTCGTCTTCGACATGGAAGGCCTGGGTCAGTTCGACGACCCGCAGGTCATCAGCCTGGACGCGCTGCGCGACAAGGGCCGCGCCTTCGACGCCGCCCACCCGGGTGAATTCGAGCGGCGCTGCGCCAGCCGCGGCCCCGATGACCTGGCGATCCTGGTCTATACGTCGGGCACCACCGGCCGGCCCAAGGGTGCGATGCACCTGCACGGCGCGCTCACCTGGACGCTGCGGCAGATCAACATCGGCCTGCCGCAGATCGAGGGTGACGAGCGCATGTGCTTCCTGCCCCTGTGCCACATCGCCGAACGCATGATCGGTGCCTTCTCGTCGATCTATGCCGGCTCGGTGCTCAACTTCGTCGAAAACCCGGATACGGTGCCCGAGAACGTGCGCGAGATCTCGCCGACGATCTTCTTCGCCGTGCCGCGGGTGTGGGAGAAGTTCTATTCGGCGGTGGTCATCGGCGTCAAGGAGGCCAGCCGCATCCAGCAGATGGCGTACGGCTGGGCGATCGGCATCGGCAGCCGCATCGCCGACCTGGTGCTGGCCGGCCAGCCGGTGCCGGCCTCGCTGCAGTGGCAGTTCCGCATCGCGCGCTTCGTCGCGCTGGACAACGTGCGCAAGCTGCTCGGCGTCCACCGCTCACGCTACCTGCTGACCGGCGCCGCGCCGATCTCGCCCGACCTCATTCGCTGGTACATGGCGCTGGGCCTGCCCATGCTCGAGGGCTGGGGCATGACCGAGACCTGCGCCATCGGCACCATCAACCGCCCCGACGGCATCCGCATCGGCAGCATCGGCCCGGCGGCCGAGGGCGTGGAGGTGAAGATCGACGAGGGCACGGGCGAGATCCTGGTGCGCGGGCGCAATGTCTTTGCCGGCTACCTCAACCAGCCCGAGAAGACCGCCGAGACGATCACCGCCGACGGCTGGCTGCACACCGGCGACGTGGGCGTGGCCGACGAGCAGGGGCATTTCCGCATCACCGACCGCATGAAGGACATCATCATCACCGCGGGCGGCAAGAACGTCACGCCCAGCGAGTGGGAGAACGAGCTGAAATTCTCGCCCTACATCACCGACGCGGTGGTCATCGGCGACAAGCGGCCCTACCTCACCTGCATCATCATGATCGACCAGGAGAACGTCGAGAAGTATGCGCAGGACCACGACGTGCCCTTCAGCAACTATGCCAGCCTGACGCGCGCGCCCGAGGTGCACGCGCTGATCCAGGCCGAGATCGACAAGGTCAACAGGAAATTTGCCCGTGTCGAGCAGGTGAAGAAGTTCTGGCTGCTCGAGTCCCAGCTCACCGCCGAGGACGAGGAACTGACCCCGACGATGAAGCTCAAACGCAAGCTCGTGCAGCAGAAATACGCGTCGCAGATCGACGCGATGTACCAGGCCTGAGGCCGACCCACCCCAAGGAGACTCGACGATGAAGATTCGTGCATTGGCCGCGGCAGCCGCCGCACTGGCGCTGGCTGCGGGGGCTGCCCAGGCCCAGCAGGGCGTGAGCAAGACCGAGATCACCCTCGGCTCGATCCAGGACCTGTCGGGCCCGCTGGCGGGTTTCGGCAAGCAGTTGCGCATGGGCATGCAGTTGCGTGTCGAAGAGGCCAACGAGCAGGGCGGCGTGCACGGCCGCAAGCTCAAGCTGCTGTTCGAGGATTCGGGCTACGACCCGAAGAAGGCGGTGCTGGCGGCGCAGAAGCTCGTCAACCAGGACAAGATCTTCATGATGGTCGGCCACATCGGCACGGCACAGAACCTGGCGGCGATGCCGGTGCAGTTCGAGAAGAACGTCATCAACTTCTTCCCGGTGACCGCCGCACGCGAGATGTACGAGCCCTTCCACCGGCTCAAATATTCGTTCGCCGCCACCTACTACGACCAGATCCGGCTCGCGCTGCCCAAGCTGGCGAAGGACAAGGGCGCGAAGAAGGTCTGCGCCATCTACCAGGACGACGAATTCGGCCTCGAGGTGGTGCGCGGCGCCGAGGACGGCCTGAAGACCATGGGCATGGCGATGGGCGAGAAGACCTCGTTCAAGCGCGGCGCCACCGACTTCTCGTCGCAGGTCGCCCGCATGAAGGCGGCCGGCTGCGATCTGGTCGTGCTGGGCACCATCATCCGCGAGACCATCGGCACCATCGGAGAGTCGCGCAAGACCGGCTTCAGCCCGACCTTCCTGGGCTCGAGCGCGGCCTATACCGACCTCATCCACAAGCTCGGCGGCCCGGCGATGAACGGCCTGTACGCGACGATGACGGTGGTCAACCCCTATCTGGACGATGCCTCGCAGCCGGTGCGCTTCTGGGCCACCAAGTACAAGACCAAGTTCAACGAGGACCCGACCGTCTTCTCGGTCTACGGCTACCTGGTGATCGACAGCTTCATCCGCGGCGCGCAGAAGGCCGGCCCGAACCTGAGCACCGACAGCTTCATCAAGGCCATGGACACCATGGTGGTGCCGCCGGACATCTTCGGCAGCGCCGAGGCCACCTTCGGCCCGCAGAAGCGCCTGGGCAACAACCTCTCGCGCCTGTCGCAGATCACGGACGGTCGCTGGAAGGTGATCAGCGAATACGTCAAGCCGTAAACGCGCCCCGCGCCTGACCTCGAACGGCCGCCTGCGGGCGGCCGTTGTCGTGGGGCCCGGGATAATCGCGGCATGTCAATCGAACCGGAATGGCTCGAGGTCGAGTCGCTCGACCTCGAGGCCCAGGGCGTGGCCCACCGCACGCAGGGCGAGGGCGCGGGCAAGGTCGTCTTCATCGAAGGGGCGCTGCCCGGCGAGCGCGTGCAGGTCAACGTCGCGCGCAAGAAGAACAACTGGGAGCAGGGGCAACTGTCGGCGCTGGCGCGCGAGAGCGCGCAGCGCGTGCGCCCGGGGTGCCCGCACTTCGGCCTGCATGCCGGTGCCTGCGGCGGCTGCAAGATGCAGCACCTGCACCCGGCGGCGCAGGTGGCGGTGAAGCAGCGCGTGCTCGAGGACAACCTGCTGCACCTGGCCAAGGTCAGACCCGAGCGGCTGCTGCGGCCGATCGAAGGCCCGGCCTGGGGCTACCGCTGGCGCGCGCGGCTGTCGGTGCGCCATGTCGTCAAGAAGGGCGTGGTGCTGGTGGGTTTCCACGAGCGCAAGTCGCGCTACGTGGCCGACATGTCGCTGTGCCCGGTGCTGCCGCCGGCCGTCAGCGCCATGCTGGTGCCGCTGCGCGAGCTGATCGGCGCGATGGAGCAGCGCGACCGCCTGCCCAAGATCGAACTCGCCGTCGGCGACGCGGTCACGGCGCTGGTGCTGCGCCACCTGGAGCCGCTCTCGGCGGCCGGTGCCGCGCGGCTGCGCGCCTTTGCCGTCGCGCAGGGCGTGCAGTGGTGGCTGCAGCCCAAGGGGCCGGAGACGGTGCACCTTCTCGATCAGGGCGGGCCGGAGCTGGCCTATGCGCTGCCGGAATTCGGCGTGCGCATGCCCTTCAAGCCGACCGATTTCACGCAGGTCAACCCGCACATCAACCGCGTGCTGGTGGCGCGCGCGCTCGGCCTGCTGGCGCCGCAGGCCGACGAGCGCGTGGTCGACTGGTTCTGCGGCCTGGGCAATTTCACGCTGCCGCTGGCCACGCGCGCACGCCAGGTGCATGGCATCGAAGGCAGCGACGTGCTGGTGCAGCGCGCGCGCGACAACGCACGCGCCAACGGCCTGGGCACGAAGACGAGCTTCGAGGCGCGCAACCTGTTCGAGATCGGTGCCGCCGACCTGGTGGCGGCCGGGCCGGCCGAGCGCTGGCTGGTCGACCCGCCGCGCGAGGGCGCCTTCGCGCTGGCCAAGGCGCTGGCCGACCTGCACGCCGCACCGGTGGCCGATTGGCAGCCGCCGCGGCGCATCGTCTATGTCAGCTGCAACCCGGCCACGCTGGCGCGCGACGCCGGGCTGCTGGTGCACCAGGCGGGCTATCGCTGCACGGCGGCGGGGGTGGTCAACATGTTCCCGCACACCGCGCACGTCGAAAGCCTCGCGGTGTTCGACCGCGAGGTTGGAGGCCTATGCGGATGGAGCCGGAGCAAGTGATCGCGGTCTTCGATGAAAAAGGGCCCCTCGCGGGGCCCTCGTCAACAACGCTGCGAGGGGTCAATCCTCGCCGCCCAGGATCCCGAACATCGCCAGCAGGCTCTGGAAGACGTTGTACAGGCTCAGGTAGACGCCCAGCGTCGCCGTCACGTAGTTGGTCTCCTCGCCGTCGCGCACGCGCTCGGGGTCGACCAGGATGAAGGCCGAGAAGACCAGCACCGCCAGCACCGACAGCGTCATCATCAGCGCGCCGCTCTGGATGAAGACATTGGCGATGCCGACCACCAGGATGCCGATGGCGCCGATGAAGAGAAATTTCGCCAGGCCCGACAGGTCGCGCTTGATCACGCTCGACAGCATGGCCATGCCGAAGAAGGCGGCGCTGGTGCCGGCAAAGGCCATCATCACCAGGCTGGCGCCATTGCCCTGGACAGCTCGATGGCCAGCAGCCGGGCCAGCATCAGGCCCATGAAGAAGGTGAAGCCCAGCAGCAGGCCCACCCCAGGCCCGAGTTCTTGTGCTTCTCGATCGCAAACATGAAGCCGAAGGCGCCGGCCAGAAAAGACGACCAGGCCGACCATCGGCGACATCAGGCTGGTGATGCCGGTGGCGACGCCGACCCAGGCGCCAAGCACCGTGGGGATCATCGACACGGCCAGCAGCGCATAGGTGTTGCGCAGCACGCGCTGGCGCTCGATGCCCAGTGCCGCCGAAGAGCCGCCGAAAACTTCCGTATTCGCAGTCATGCAACCTCCTTCAGGTGATGAGCGCGGGATTCTAGGGTGCGGGCTCGCACCGGGTGATGCCCCCAGCGCCGAAGGCAGATTGCGCCACCGCCGCGCTGCCCCGGATTGGCGCTGGCTCCGGCATCGGCTATGGTCGCGCCCTTTCACCGACGACGACCGGATCCCGAACACCATGAAGACCAAGCCGATGCTCACGCTCGAGGACACCCGCCGCATGGCCGCCGCCGCCGAGGCCGAGGCCTTGGCCAACCACTGGCCGGTCAGCTTCGCCATCGTCGACGACGGTGGTCACCTGCTGTGGCTGCAGCGCCTGGACGGCGCGCCGCCGGTCTCGGCGCAGATCGCGCCGGCGAAGGCGCAGACCGCCGCCATCGGCCGCCGCGAGAGCAAGGTCTACGAGGACATGATCAATGCCGGTCGCCATTCCTTCCTCAGCGCGCCGCTGCAGGGCATGCTCGAAGGCGGGGTGCCGATCGTGGTCGAGGGCCAGGTGGTCGGCGCCATCGGCGTCAGCGGCGTGAAGAGCAACGAGGACGCGCAGATCGCCCGCGCCGGCATCGCGGCGCTCTGATCGTTCCCGGGGATGGCCGCACTTCGACACCCTTCAGCGCCTGAGCAGCAGCAGGCAGCCGCCGACGATCAGTGCGGCGGAGGCCAGCGTCCAGGTGCTGGGCACCTCGCCGAAGAGCGCAAATCCCAGCAGGCCGGCCCAGACGAAGCCGGTGTATTCGACCGGCGCCGCGCGTGTGGCCTCGATGTGCGAGAAGGCCCAGGTGATGCCCAGCAGGCCCAGCGTGGCCAGCAGGCCCATCAGCAGCACCGGGCCGAGGTCGCCTGCGGCGAGTGGCTGCCACAGCCAGAATATCGGCACGGCCAGCGCCAGCGTGGGCAGCAGGTTCTGCACCAGCAGGATGCTCCACAGCGCGTCGCGCTGCGCCTGGTGGCGCGCCAGCACCACCACGCCCGAGTAGCTGACGGCCGACAGCGCCGCCGACAGCAGCCCCTCGATGCGCGCCGTGCTGCCCGGGGCGCCGGTGGCGCTGAGTTCCGGCCACAGCGACACGCCCACGCCGGCGCCGCCCAGCGCCAGCGCGGCCCAGATCCACCGTGACGGCCGTTCGCGCAGCACCAGCATGGCCAGCAGCGAAATGAAGATCGGCGCCGTATAGCCCACCGCCACGCTCTGCACCAGCGGCAGCAGCGACAGGCTGTGGAACCAGCTGACGAGCGCCAGCAGCAGCAGGCCGCTGCGCAGCGCGTGCAGCGGCCAGGCGTGGCGCGCCGGCAGCGGCGGGCGGAACCACAGCCACAGCGGCACCGCGAACAGGCTGCCGCTGGCAAAGCGCAGGAAGGTCAGTTGCCAGGCGTCGTAGCGCGCCGACAGCAGCTTGGCCGTGGCGTCCATGCCGATGAAGCAGGCCGTCGCGGCGGCGGCGGCGGCCAGTGGCAGGGCGGCACCGGTGGGGGTGCGCAGGATCGGGGTGGGGGACGTGGAAGCATCGGCCATCGGCGCCGAGTCTAGGTGCAGGCCGCCCAGCAGCCCCGCCGCTGCGGGTTGACCCCAGGATCGGACCCCGGGGCAGCTATAATTTGCCGGTTTACCCGCCAACATCGCAGCCCTAGCGAAACTCCGACCTCGGTTTTCCCTCGGATTCATCCCCGGACAGGGTTGAAGCTGGGCGCGCGAATCCCGGAGTCCTTCCCTTGCTGCCCCTCCTGCCCAGTGCGCTGTCGCCCGCACTTCTTGCCCTCGCAGACGGCACGACCTTCCTCGGCACCTCGATCGGCGCACCCGGTCGCACCGTCGGTGAGGTGGTGTTCAACACCTCGCTCACCGGCTACCAGGAAATCCTCACCGACCCCAGCTACTGCCGGCAGATCGTCACGCTGACGTATCCGCACATCGGCAATACGGGCGTCAACGCCGAGGATGTCGAGGCCGCCAGGGTCCACGCCGCCGGCCTCATCATCAAGAATCTGCCGGTGCGCGTGTCCAGCTTCCGCGCCACCGAGACGCTGTCGGCCTACCTGCAGCGCGAGGGCGTGGTCGCGCTGGCCGACATCGACACGCGTCGTCTGACGCGCGTGCTGCGCACCGGCGGTGCCCAGAACGGCAGCATCACCAGCTATGCGCCGGGCACGGCGCTGACGGCCGAGCGGATCGCCGACGCGGTGGCGGCGGCAAAGGCCGCGCCGGCCATGGCCGGGCAGGACCTGGCCCGCGTCGTCAGCGTCTCCGAGCCTTACGACTGGACCGAGACCGAATGGCGCCTGGGCGAAGGCTACGGCCGCCTGGCTGCTGCCAGGCACCATGTCGTGGCCTATGACTTCGGCGTCAAGCGCAACATCCTGCGCATGCTGGCGCAGCCGTGGCTGCCGCATCACGGTCGTGCCGGCCCAGACCTCCGCGGCCGAGGTGTTGAAGCTGCGCCCGGACGGCATCTTCCTGAGCAACGGCCCCGGCGACCCCGAACCCTGCGACTACGCCATCGAGGCCACGCGCGAGCTCATCGCCAGCGGCAAACCCATCTTCGGCATCTGCCTGGGCCACCAGATCCTGGCGCTGGCCTCGGGCGCGAAGACCTTCAAGATGAAATTCGGCCACCACGGCGCCAACCACCCGGTGCAGGACCTGGACAGCGGCCGCGTCAGCATCACCAGCCAGAACCACGGTTTTGCGGTCGATGCGCAATCGCTGCCCGCCAACCTGCGCCCCACGCACGTCAGTCTGTTCGACGGCTCGCTGCAGGGCCTGGCGCGCACCGACCGGCCGGCCTTCTGCTTCCAGGGCCACCCGGAAGCCTCACCCGGCCCGCACGACATCGGCTATCTGTTCGACCGCTTCACGGCGCTGATGCAGCAGGCCTGACCCGATCGCGATGGACAAGGCCCTGTCAGCCCCGCTGCTCGACGCTGCCGACGAGCCGGGCCTCGCGGCACCGGCGCCGCTGCGTCTGGCGCCCGACCTGCACGCGCCGCCCACGCCGGTTGGCGTGCTGGCGGCCTGGCTCTTTGCGGCCGCGCAGCGTCACCGGCGTCTGCTGCGTCACCACGCGCTGGGTGACTGGGAGCGCGTGCGTGTGCTGGCAAGGCCCTGCGCCGCCGCAGCGCGCGGCGGCCCGGACTCGATTTCGACCTCGACGGTGCCTGGCCGGCATCTACGCCCGCGACCACGCGCCGTCCGACGCGCTGGCGCGGCTGGCGCCCTGGCGCGCCCGGCTGCGCAGGCGCCCCGGCGCTTTCGATGCCGCGGTGGCCAGTGTGCACCTGATGGCCGGCGACACCGCCGGCCATGTGGCCGCACTGGCGCGCGCACAGCAACAGGCGCCGCAGGACGCTTCGCGCCGCCTCGAGCTGGCGCTCGCCGAGGCGCGCTTCGGCGATCTCGACCGCGCCGAGGCGCTGCTCGGCGACGCCGTGGCAGGGCCTGCCGCGCTGCACGGCCGTGCCGCGTGGGCGCGGCCTGCTGCAACTGCGCCATGGCCGTGCCGAAGCGCCGGCCACACTCGACGGCGCCGTGATCCGGCTCGCCGCCGAGGCCGCCGCCCACGAAGCCTGGATCGCGCTGGCCGCCTGCGCCTGCGACCATGCGATCGCGCTGCACCAGGCCGGCCGCAGCCGGGCCGCACGATCGCGCATCGCCGCCGTGTGGCCGGTGCTGGAACACCACGCCACCGTGCCGCTGCTGCGCATGCTCGAAGCCGACGGCCTGCTGCCGGTCAGCACCCCCTCGAAGACCTGAACGAATTCCCGAAGACCCGACCGCGGATACCCGACCATGCCCAAGCGCACCGACCTCCAGAGCATCCTCATCATCGGCGCCGGCCCGATCGTCATCGGCCAGGCCTGCGAATTCGACTATTCCGGCGCCCAGGCCTGCAAGGCGCTGCGCGAGGAGGGCTACCGCGTCGTCCTCGTCAACAGCAACCCGGCGACCATCATGACCGACCCGGAGATGGCCGATGCGACCTACATCGAGCCCATCACCTGGCAGGTGGTCGAGAAGATCATCGCCAAGGAGCGCGCCGAGCGCCCGCACGAGAAGATGGCCGTGCTGCCGACGATGGGCGGGCAGACGGCGCTGAACTGCGCGCTCGACCTGCACAAGCATGGCGTGCTGGCGACATACGGCGTCGAGATGATCGGCGCCAACGAGCGTGCCATCGAGAAGGCCGAGGACCGGCTGAGTTCAAGGACGCGATGACCTCCATCGGCCTCGATTCGGCCAAGAGCGGCATCGCCCACAGCTGGGAGGAGGCGCAGACCGTGCAGCGCCAGATCGCGCAGATCACCGGCGGCACCGGCTTTCCGGTCGTCATCCGCCCGAGCTTCACGCTCGGCGGCACCGGCGGCGGCATCGCCTACCACCCGCAGGAGTTCGAGGAGATCTGCAAGCGGGGCCTCGACCTGTCGCCCACCAACGAGCTGCTGATCGAGGAGAGCCTGATCGGCTGGAAGGAATACGAGATGGAAGTCGTCCGCGACCGCGCGGACAACTGCATCATCGTGTGCTCGATCGAGAACCTCGACCCGATGGGCATCCACACCGGTGACAGCATCACCGTGGCCCCGGCCCAGACGCTGACCGACAAGGAATACCAGCTGCTGCGCAACGCCTCGATCGCGATCCTGCGCGAGATCGGCGTCGACACGGGTGGCTCCAACGTGCAGTTCTCGATCAACCCGGACAACGGCCGCATGGTCGTCATCGAGATGAACCCGCGCGTGTCGCGCAGCTCGGCGCTGGCGTCGAAGGCCACGGGTTTCCCGATCGCCAAGGTGGCGGCCAAGCTGGCGGTGGGCTACACGCTGGACGAACTGCGCAACGACATCACCGGCGGCGCCACGCCGGCCAGCTTCGAGCCCAGCATCGACTATGTCGTCACCAAGATCCCGCGCTTTGCCTTCGAGAAGTTTCCGGCCGCCGATTCGCGCCTGACGACGCAGATGAAGAGCGTGGGCGAGGTGATGGCCATGGGCCGCACCTTCCAGGAGAGCTTCCAGAAGGCCTTGCGCGGGCTGGAGACCGGCATCAGCGGGCTGGACGAGCGCACGTCCTGCCAGGAGAGCGACCGCGAGATCGTCGACGAGATCGGCAGCGCCGGCCCCGAGCGCATCCTCTACCTGGCCGATGCCTTCCGCGTCGGGCTGACGCTGGACGAGGTGTTCGAGGAGACCGCGGTCGACCCCTGGTTCCTGGCGCAGATCGAGCAGATCGTCGCCACCGAAAAGGCATTGGCGGGCCGCACGCTGGACGGCCTGTCGACGGCCGAGCTGCGCCACCTCAAGCGCATGGGCTTCAGCGACAAGCGCCTCGCGAAGCTGCTCGGCACCCACCAGCACGCGGTGCGCGCCGCGCGCTGGGCGCAGGGCGTGCGCCCGGTCTACAAGCGCGTGGACACCTGCGCGGCCGAGTTCGCCACGCAGACGGCCTACATGTATTCGACCTACGACGAGGAATGCGAGGCCGCGCCGACCGACCGCAAGAAGATCATGGTGCTGGGCGGCGGCCCAACCCGCATCGGCCAGGGCATCGAGTTCGACTACTGCTGCGTCCACGCGGCGCTGGCGATGCGCGAGGACGGCTACGAGACCATCATGGTCAACTGCAACCCCGAGACGGTGTCGACCGACTACGACACCAGCGACCGGCTGTATTTCGAGCCGGTGACGCTGGAGGACGTGCTCGAGATCGTCGACAAGGAAAAGCCGCTGGGCGTGATCGTGCAGTACGGCGGCCAGACGCCGCTGAAGCTGGCGCTGGACCTGGAGCGCGCCGGCGTGCCCATCATCGGCACCAGCCCCGACAGCATCGACATCGCCGAGGACCGCGAGCGCTTCCAGCAGCGCTGCACCAGCCGGCCTGAGGCAGCCGCCCAACCGCATCGCCCGGACCGAAGAGCAGGCCCTCGCGCTGGCGCACGAGATCGGCTATCCGCTGGTGGTGCGGCCGAGCTATGTGCTGGGCGGGCGCGCGATGGAGATCGTGCACGGCGACAAGGACCTCGAGCGCTACATGCGCGAGGCCGTGCGCGCGGGAGCGAGAAGTCGCCGGTGCTGCTGGACCGCTTCCTCGACGACGCGGTCGAGGTCGACGTCGACTGCATCAGCGACGGCACCGAGGTGATGATCGGCGGCATCATGGAGCACGTCGAGGCGGCGGGCATCCACAGCGGAGACTCGGCCTGCTCGCTGCCGCCCTACACCCTGTCGCAGAGCCTGCAGGACGAGATGCGGCGCCAGGCCATCGCGATGGCCAAGGCGCTGAAGGTCGTCGGCCTGATGAACGTGCAGTTTGCGATTCAGGGCGAAGGCGACACCGCCGTCGTCTACGTGCTCGAGGTCAACCCCGCGCCAGTCGCACCGTGCCCTACGTCAGCAAGGCCACCGGCCAGCAGCTGGCCAAGATCGCGGCACGCTGCATGGCCGGCCAGAAGCTGGCCGACCAGATCGCGCCTGGGCCGCCGGCCGCAGGAGGTGGTGCCGCCTTATTTCAGCATCAAGGAAGCGGTCTTCCCCTTCAACAAGTTCCCGGGTGTCGACCCCATCCTCGGCCCCGAGATGCGCAGCACCGGCGAGGTGATGGGCGTGGGCAAGACCTTCGGCGAGGCCATGCTCAAGAGCCAGCTCGGCGCCGGCTCGCGCCTGCCGCGTTCGGGCACGGTGGTGATCACGGTGAAGAACAGCGACAAGTCGCGCGCGGTGGTGGTAGCGCGTGACCTGGTGGCGCTGGGCTTCGCGGTGGTGGCCACCAAGGGCACGGCGGCGGCCATCGCTGCCGCCGGCGTCCCGGTGAAGGTGGTCAACAAGGTCAAGGACGGCCGCCCGCACATCGCCGACATGGTCAAGGCGGGCGAGATCCAGCTCGTCTACACCACCGTGGACGAGACGCGCACGGCGATTGCCGATTCACGCTACATCCGCACCGCGTCGCTGGCCAACCGCATCACCTACTACACGACGATGGCCGGCGCCGAGGCGGCGACCGAGGCGCTGAAGCACCAGACCGGCCTGGCGGTCATTTCCGTGCAGGAAATGCACGCCGAACTGGCTTAAGATCCGCGCCCGCGACATCCGCCGCAGCGGGCCAGCACCGGCCCGCTGCGGCGGATCCTCTGGCCGACCCGGCAGCACTCCCGACCCACGACGACACCCCGACACCATGGCCACCATCCCCTGACCCGCCGCGGCGCCGAGAAGCTCAAGGAAGAACTGCATCGGCTGAAGTCCGTCGAACGCCACGCCGTGATCCAGGCGATCGCCGAGGCCCGCGCCCAGGGCGACCTGTCGGAGAACGCCGAATACGAAGCGGCCAAGGACAAGCAGGGCTTCATCGAGGGGTCGCATCAAGGAGCTCGAAGGAAGCTCGCCCCGGCGGCGCGGGTGATCGACCCCGCCAGCATCGACGCCGGCGGCAAGGTGGTATTCGGCTGCACGGTCGACCTCGAGGACGAGGGCAGCGGCCAGAAGGTGACCTGCAGATCGTCCGGCGACGACGAGGCCGACCTCAAGCTGGGCCTGATCTCCATCAGCAGCCCGATCGCCCGTGCGCTCATCGGCAAGGAGGCGGGCGACGTGGCCGGTGCGGGCGCCCGGTGGCTTGCGCCACTGGGAGATCGTCGACGTGCGCTACCGCTGACGGGGGTGTCGTTGCTGGCCGATCGAAGCCGGGCTGCTGCCGGCGCTGGCCGAACGGAAGCCGAAGGCTGCTGCCGGCGCTGGCCGATCGAAGGGCCGGCCGGCTGCTGCCGGCGGCGTGGCTGGGGCCTGCTGGCTTGCATCGCCCTGGTGGCCGCGCCGGCCAGTTTTGCGGTGCTGGCGCGCCGACGCGGGCCGCGTCAGTGGCCGCATCTTCCAGGTCGAGGCCTGGGTCAGCATCGGCGCCGCGCTGCTGCTGGCTGCTGGAACGCGCACGGGCGCGCCGCGCTGCCGCCGGCCTGGGGTCGGTCTTCAGCACCGAGGATATGGTGCTGCTGCTGGGCACCCCGTTGGCGACCCTGCTGGCCGCCTACGGCGTGCGGCCGATGATCGAGGCCGCGCGCGGCGAACTTGCCCGGTGCCGCTGGGCTTCGGCGTCCTGCATGCCGTCAGCGTGGGCCTGTTCGGGGTCAAGCTGCTGCTGAGGTCACGGCGCTGGCCTGGCGGGCCGCGGCGGTGCAATGACCGCCGAGACCGGCGCCTGCGCCTGCACGCCGCTGGCCATCATGCTGCGCAGCAAGCGTTTCGAATTCCACCGCATCGACCGGGCGGCTGGTCAGGTAGCCCTGGTATTCGTCGCGGCGGCGGGCGCGCAGCATCACAAGCTGGGCCTCGGTGTCGGCGCCTTCGGCCCCACCTTGAGCTTCAGGCTGTGCGCCAGCGCGATGATGGCACTGACGATGGCCTCGTCGTCGGGGTCGGTCACCAGGTCGCGCACGAAGCTGCGGTCGATCTTCAGCGACGCGATCGGCAGCCGCGCAGGTAGGCGAGCGACGAATAGCCGGTGCCGAAGTCGTCGATCGACGCGGACGCCGCCCATGCGGTCAGCTCGCAGGCGGTCTCGCCGCTGACCTCCGGGATCGGCCAGCAGGATCGACTCCGGTGACCTCGAGCTCCAACCAGTTGGGCGGGAGGCCGTGGCGGCGGATGGCGCGCGCGCCACCCGGGCGGGCAGCGCCCATGCCGCGCGGGTGCGCGTCCCGAGGCCAGGTTGACGGCACCCGGAGTGGCCCCGCCCTGAGCAAGGCGCAGGTTCCAGGCCCCGCTCTGCCGGCACGCGAGGTCGATCACCCGATCGCCGAGCGGCCTGACGAGGCCGGTCCTCGGCGACCGGCACGAACCGGTTCGGCCGGCGTCGCCGAGCACGGGTGCACCCAACGGGCCAGCGCCTGACGACGAGCCTCGCGACCGGGGCGCGTCGAGCGGCTGGTATGCGACGGAGAGCCTGGCGCGCGATCGCACGGCGCAGACCTCGTTCGAGCAGCACCCGTTCGGGGGCACGCGCGCGCAGACCTTCGTCGGCAACTGGACGCAGTTGCGCCCGGGGTCCTTGGCGCGGTACATCGCGAGGTCGGCCTCGTGGAGCAGGGGCGTCGGCCGACGTCGTGCGGGGTGGGTGCGCGACGCCGATCGACACCGACAAGACTCGGTGGCCTGCCTTGTCGCGCACGTCCAACGGATCCACCATCGACTGCGAGGATCCGCCTCGGCGACGCCGCGGGCCAGGTCGGTGTCTCCTGCGTTCTCGCAGAGGATCGACGAACTCGTGGCCGCCGACGCGGGCGCACGGGTCAGGCTGTCGCACGCACCGTTGGAGGCGGGCTGCGGCCACGGTGAGCAGCTGGTCGCCGGCGCCGTGGCCGAACGAGTCGTTGATGTGCTTGAAGCGGTCGAGATCGCAGAACAGCACCGACGGCCACGCACCCGACCGTCGTGCGCCGACGAGTGCCAGAGCTCGCATCCGCTCCGTGACGAGACGCCGGTTGGGCAGTCCGGTCAGCGGGTCGTAGTAGGCCAGGCGGCGGATCTCGGCCTCGGCCGTCTTGTGGCGCGTGACGTCGTGCGCCGCGCCGGCCAGCCGCACCGGCATGCCGGCGGCGTCGTGCTCGATCACCTCCACCTGCTGCTGCAGGTGGCGCAGGTGCCGTCGGCGCGCTGCACGCGCAGGTCGTGCGCGAACGGCTGGCCGTCGGCCAGCGCGCGCCGGCAGGCCTGTCGCCAGGCCTCGGCGTCCTCGACATGCACGGCGGCGAAGAACGCGGCGAAGTCTGACGGCGCATCGTCGCCGCCATGGCCGAAGATGCGCTGCGCCTGCTCCGGAGCACAGCACGATCAGCGCGCGCGT
>JADJYX010000047.1 GCA_016719535.1 Rubrivivax sp.
CCATCGGCCTCGATTCGGCCAAGAGCGGCATCGCCCATAGCTGGGAGGAGGCGCAGACCGTGCAGCGCCAGATCGCGCAGATCACCGGCGCAAACCGGCTTTCCGGTCGTCATCCGCCTGAGCCACGCCTGGCGGCACCGGCGGCGGTATCGCCCACCACCCGCAGGAGTTCGAGGAGATCTGCAAGCGGGCCTCGACCTGTCGCCCACCAACGGTTTCGCTGATCGAGGAGAGCCTGATCGGCTGGAAGGAGATGGAAGTCGTCCGCGACCGCGCGGACAACTGCATCATCGTGTGCTCGATCGAGAACTCGACCCGATGGGCATCCCACACCGGTGACAGCATCACGGTGGCCCCGGCGCAGACGCTGACCGACAAGGAACTACCGCTGCTGCGCAAACGCCTCGATCGCCATCCTGCGAGATCGGCGTCGACACCGGCGGCTCCAACGTGCAGTTCCCGATCAACCCGGCCAACGGCCGCACGGTTCGTCAACGAGAATGGCCATGGGCCGCACCTTCCAGGAGAGCTTCCAGAAGGCCTTGCGCGGGCTGGAGACCGGCATCAGCGGGCTGGACGAGCGCACGTCCTGCCAGGAGAGCGACCGCGACGAGATCGTCGACGAGATCGGCAGCGCCGGCCCCGAGCGCATCCTCTACCTGGCCGATGCCTTCCGCGTCGGGCTGACGCTGGACGAGATCTTCGAGGAGACGAAGATCGACCCCTGGTTCCTGGCGCAGATCGAGCAGATCGTCGCCACCGAAAAGGCATTGGCGGGCCGCACGCTGGACGGCCTGTCGACGGCCGAGCTGCGCCACCTCAAGCGCATGGGCTTCAGCGACAAGCGCCTCGCGAAGACTGCTCGGCACCCACCAGCACGCGGTGCGCGCGCGCGCGCTGGGCGCAGGCGTGCGCCCCGTCTACAAGCGCGTGGACACCTGCGCGGCCGAATTCGCCACGCAGACGGCCTACATGTATTCGACCTACGACGAGGAATGCGAGGCCGCGCCGACCGCAAAGAAGAAGATCATGGTGCTGGGCGGCGGGCCCAACCGCATCGGCCAGGGCATCGAGTTCGACTACTGCTGCGTGCACGCGGCGCTGGCGCTGCGCGAGGACGGCTTCGAGACCATCATGGTCAACTGCAACCCCGAGACGGTGTCGACCGACTACGACACCAGCGACCGGCTGTATTTCGAGCCGGTGACGCTGGAGGACGTGCTCGAGATCGTCGACAAGGAAAAGCCGCTGGGCGTGATCGTGCAGTACGGCGGCCAGACGCCGCTGAAGCTGGCGCTGGACCTCGAGCGCGCCGGCGTGCCCATCATCGGCACCAGCCCCGATTCGATCGACATCGCCGAGGACCGCGAGCGCTTCCAGCAGCTGCTGCACCAGCTCGGCCTGAGGCAGCCGCCCAACCGCACCGCCCGGACCGAAGAGCAGGCGCTCGCGCTGGCGCACGAGATCGGCTACCCGCTGGTGGTGCGGCCGAGCTACGTGCTGGGCGGGCGCGCGATGGAGATCGTGCACGGCGACAAGGACCTCGAGCGCTACATGCGCGAGGCCGTGCGCGTGAGCGAGAAGTCGCCGGTGCTGCTCGACCGCTTTCTCGACGATGCGGTCGAGGTCGACGTCGACTGCATCAGCGACGGCACCGAGGTGATGATCGGCGGCATCATGGAACACGTCGAGGCCGCGGGCATCCACAGCGGCGACTCGGCCTGTTCGCTGCCGCCCTATACGCTGCCGAAGTCGTTGCAGGACGAGATGCGGCGCCAGGCGATCGCGATGGCCAAGGCGCTGAAGGTCGTCGGCCTGATGAACGTGCAGTTTGCGATTCAAGGTGAAGGCGACAACGCCGTCGTCTACGTGCTCGAGGTCAACCCGCGCGCCAGTCGCACCGTGCCCTACGTCAGCAAGGCCACCGGCCAGCAGCTGGCGAAGATCGCCGCACGCTGCATGGCCGGTCAGAAGCTGGCCGACCAGACGACGCGCCTGGGCCGCCGGCCGCAGGAGGTGGTGCCGCCTTATTTCAGCATCAAGGAAGCGGTCTTCCCCTTCAACAAATTCCCGGGCGTGGACCCCATCCTCGGCCCCGAGATGCGCAGCACCGGCGAGGTGATGGGCGTGGGCCGGACCTTCGGCGAGGCGATGCTCAAGAGCCAGCTCGGCGCCGGCTCGCGGCTGCCGCGTTCGGGCACCGTGGTCATCACGGTCAAGAACAGCGACAAGGCGCGCGCGGTGGCGGTGGCGCGCGACCTGGTGGCGCTGGGCTTCGCGGTGGTGGCCACCAAGGGCACGGCGGCGGCCATCGCCGCGGCGGCATCCCGGTGAAGGGGGTCAACAAGGTCAAGGACGGCCGCCCGCACATCGTCGACAGCATCAAGGCCGGCGAGATCCAGCTCGTCTACACCACCGTCGACGAGACGCGCACCGCGATCGCCGATTCGCGCCACATCCGCACCGCGGCGCTGGCCAACCGCATCACCTACTACACGACGATGGCCGGCGCCGAGGCGGCGACCGAGGCGCTGAAGCACCAGACCGGCCTGGCGGTCATTTCCGTGCAGGAAATGCACGCCGAACTGGCTTAAGATCCGCGCCCGCGACATCCGCCGCAGCGGGCCAGCACCGGCCCGCTGCGGCGGATTCCTTTTGGCCGACCCCGGCAGCACCCCGACCCACGACGACACCCCCGACACCATGGCCACCATCCCCCTGACCCGCCGCGGCGCCGAAATGCTCAAGGAAGAACTGCACCGCCTGAAGACCGTCGAGCGCCATGCGGTGATCCAGGCCATCGCCGAGGCGCGCGCCCAGGGTGACCTGTCGGAGAACGCCGAATACGAAGCCGCCAAGGACAAGCAGGGCTTCATCGAGGGCCGCATCAAGGAGCTCGAAGGCAAGCTCGCCGCGGCGCAGGTGATCGACCCCGCCAGCATCGACGCCGGCGGCAAGGTGGTATTCGGCTGCACGGTCGACCTCGAGGACGAGGGCAGCGGCCAGAAGGTGACCTACCAGATCGTCGGCGACGACGAGGCCGACCTCAAGCTGGGCCTGATCTCCATCAGCAGCCCGATCGCCCGTGCGCTCATCGGCAAGGAGGCGGGCGACGTGGCCGAGGTGCAGGCGCCCGGTGGCTTGCGCCACTGGGAGATCGTCGACGTGCGCTACCGCTGACGGGGGTGTCGTTGCTGGCCGATCGAAGCCGAAGGCTGCTGCCGGCGCTGGCCGAACGAAGCCGAAGGCTGCTGCCGGCGCTGGCCGATCGAAGCCGCCGGCTGCTGCCGGCGGCGTGGCTGGGCCTGCTGGCTTGCATCGCCCTGGTGGCCGCGCCGGCCAGCTTTGCGGTGCTGGCGCGCGCCGACGCGGGCCGCGTCAATGGCCGCATCTTCCAGGTCGAGGCCTGGGTCAGCATCGGCGCCGCGCTGCTGCTGTGGCTGCTGGAACGCGCACGGGCGCGCCGCGCTGCCGCTGCCGGCCGGGGGTCGGTCTTCAGCACCGAGATGGTGCTGCTGCTGGGCACGCTGCTGGCGACCCTGCTGGCCGCCTACGGCGTGCAGCCGATGATCGAGGCCGCGCGCAGCGGGCTGCCGGTGCCGCTGGGCTTCGGCGTCCTGCATGCCATCAGCGTGGGCCTGTTCGGGGTCAAGCTGCTGCTGGTCGCGGCGCTGGCCTGGCGGGCCGCGGCAGTGCAATGACCGCCGAGACCGGCGCCTGCGCCTGCACGCCGCTGGCCATCATGCTGCGCAGCAGGCGTTCGAATTCCACCGCATCGACCGGGCGGCTGGTCAGGTAGCCCTGGTATTCGTCGCAGCGGCGGGCGCGCAGCATCGCCAGCTGGGCCTCGGTCTCGACGCCTTCGGCCACCACCTTGAGCTTCAGGCTGTGCGCCAGCGCGATGATGGCGCTGACGATGGCCTCGTCGTCGGGGTCGGTCACCAGGTCGCGCACGAAGCTGCGGTCGATCTTCAGCGACGCGATCGGCAGCCGCTTGAGGTAGCTCAGCGACGAATAGCCGGTGCCGAAGTCGTCGATCGACAGCTTGACGCCCATGCGGTCGAGCTCGTCGGCGATCTCGCCGCTGACCGCCGAATCGGCCAGCAGGATGGACTCGGTGACCTCGATCTCCAGGCAGTTGGGCGGCAGGCCGTGGTCCTTGATGGCGCGCGCCACCAGCGCCGGCAGCGCCCGTTCGCGCAGGTGTGTGGAGGCCAGGTTGACCGCCACCGGGATGTGGCCCAGCCCGGCCGCGGCCCAGGCCGCACTCTGCCGGCAGGCGACGTCGATCGCCCATTCGCCGATCGGGATCACGAGTCCCACGTCCTCGACCAGCGGGATGAAGTCGGCCGGCGGCAGCAGGCCCTGCTCGGGGTGCTGCCAGCGGATCAGCGCCTCGGCGCCGACCACGCGGCCAGAGGGCACGTCCACGCGCGGCTGGTAGTGCAGCACGAATTCCTGGCGTTCGAGCGCGCGCCGCAGCCGCGTCTCCATCAGCAGGCGGTCGAGTGCGCGCGCATTCATCGACGCGTCGTAGAACTGGAAGGCGCCGCGCCCGGCCTCCTTGGCGCGGTACATCGCGGTATCGGCATTCTTCAGCAGGGTGTCGATGTCGCGCCCGTCGTCGGGGTAGATGGCCACGCCGATGCTGCCGCCGACGAAGACCTCGGTGCCCTGCAGCACCAGCGGCTGCTCCAGCGTCTTCACCAGCCGCTGCGCGATCGCCGCCACGTCGACGGCGCGGTCGATGTCGGACACCATGACGATGAATTCGTCGCCGCCCAGTCGTGCGATCGCATGTTCGCCCTCGCCGGCATTGCGCGTCAGGCTGTCGTAGGCGCGCAGCGATGCGGCCAGGCGGCCGCCCGTGGTGCGCAGCAACTCGTCGCCGCAGGTATGGCCCAGCGTGTCGTTGACGCGCTTGAAGTTGTCGAGGTCGATGAACATGATCGCCAGCCGCTTGCCGTGGCGCTCGCAGTGCAGCAGCGAGCGCTGCAGCTGCTCGGTGAAGAGCAGCCGGTTGGGCAGTCCGGTCAGCGGGTCGTAGTAGGCCAGGCGGCGGATCTCGGCCTCGGCCGTCTTGTGGCGCGTGACGTCGTGCACCGCGCCGGCCAGCCGCACCGGCATGCCGGCGGCGTCGTGCTCGATCACCTCCACCTGCTGCTGCAGGTGGCGCAGGCTGCCGTCGGCGCGCTGCACGCGCAGGTCGTGCGCGAACGGCTGGCCGTCGGCCAGCGCGCGCCGGCAGGCCTGTCGCCAGGCCTCGGCGTCCTCGACATGCACGGCGGCGAAGAACGCGGCGAAGTCCGACGGCGCATCGTCGCCGCCATGGCCGAAGATGCGCTGCGCCTGCTCGGAGCACAGCACACGATCGGCGCGCGCGTCCCATTCCCAGTCGCCCATGTCGCCGATGCGCTGGGCATTGGACAGCCGGCGCTGGCTCTGCGCCAGCTTGTCGATGGCATGGCTGGCGCGCAGGATGTAGCGCACGCGGTGGCCCAGGATGGCCCAGTTGATCGGCTTGGTGATGAAGTCGCTGGCGCCGACCTCGAAGGCACGCTCGATCGAACCCACGTCGTCCAGCCCGGTCATCATGATCACCGGCACGCGCGTGCCGCCGGGCAGCCGGCGCAGTTCGCTGCAGGCGGTGAAGCCGTCCATCTCGGGCATGCTGACGTCCATCAGCACGAGGTCGGGCAGGCCCTGGGCCAGCAGGTCCAGCGCCTGGCGGCCGTTGCCGGCCTCGACCACCGCGAAGCCGGCCTTGGCCAGCGTGGCACGCGTCAGGCGGCGGCCGGCGCTGTCGTCGTCGACGACGAGGATGCGTTGCGACGGCCTCATGCACTCACCCCGCTGCCGGCCAGTTCGGCGCGCAGCGCGGGTGCGAGTGGCGCCGCCGAGGAGAAGTCAACGTGGATTCGACCCAACGCCGGATGATCGGTGTCGCCGTGGCGGTATGCGCCTTCGCGGTCGGCATGGCCGGGCTGCTGAACTACTTCAAATACCAGGCCACGGCCAGCCGCATCATCGAACAGCGGCTGACCTTCACCGGCAAGTCCATCGAGAACAGCATCCAGTCGTCGCTGTCGCTGGGCCTGCAGTTTGCCGACCTCACCACGCTGCCGGCGATGCTGGAGCGCGAACGCGAGACCGACGACCTGATCCTGGGCATCGACATCTTCGATACCGAGGGGCGGCCGCTCTACAGCACCGACCGCCTGCGCAGCTCGCGGCCGGCGCCGGGCGGCCTGGGTCAACGCCTCGCGCAAGGCCGGCAACAAGAACTGGGTGGTGCATGCCGACGACGAATCGGCGGTCGGCATCGCGGTGCAGAACAATTTCGGGCTCACCATCGGCCACCTGGCGTTGCGCTACTCGCAGGAGCAGGTGCGCGCCAATGCGTTCGTGGTGGCGCGTGGCCTGGCGTTGAATTCGCTGGGCATCTTCGTCGTCGCCGCCACGCTGGCGTCGCTGGCGCTGCTGCGGGTGATGAACGGGCTCGGCCGCGAGATGCTGGCCGTCGAGGCCGCGCTGCGCACCGACGACCCGGGCCGCAGCCGCGGCACCCTGCGCGGGCCCTTCCGCGCGGCGCTGCGCCGCTTCGGCGAGACCGTGCGCGAGGCCGAGACCGAACTGACCGAAGCGCGGGCGCAACTGCAACGGGGAGCCGGAACATGAAGGACCAATACCTGCGCAGCGTCTACCTGCGCCTGGCCGGTGTGGTGATGCTGGCCGTGGTGCTGGCGCTGGCGGCCAACGCCCTGCTGTCGCACCGCAGCTTCGAGCGCGCGCTGGCGCCCGAGATGGCCAAGAAGGTGGCCATGGTCGGCAACTCGGTCCGCGTGCTGCTGCTCAAGGCCGTGGAAAGCGGCATCGACTTCCACGACCTGCACGGCGTCGACGAGCGCTTTGCCGAGATCGATGCCGAGATCCCCGAGATCACCTATTTCAGCGTCGCCGATGCCAAAGGGCAGGTGCTGCACCAGCGGCCGGCTTCGTCCGCGGCGATCACGGCCTATCAGCGCTCGCCGCAGGTGCTGGCCGCGCTGTCACGGCCGGAAGCGGTGCCGGCGTCGGTGCGCGTCGACTCGCACTACATGGTGTCGCTGCCGGTGGTCAGCCAGGGCCAGCCGCTGGGCATGGTGCACCTGGGCGTCGACGTGCGCTTCGTCGACAACCTGATGCTGGAGATGCTGTACGACGTGCTGGTGGTGCTGGTGGTGTCGCTGTTCTTCACCCTCGAACTGCTGCACTTCATGGCCGGCGCGCGGCTGGAGCAGGCGCTGGCGGCGCTGGGCGACGTCTTCGGCCGCGGCGGCCGCGGCGACTTCACCGCTGCCCGCCGCCACCGCGGCGAGGCCGCGTTCGGCAGCGTGATCCGCATGCTCGAGGCCACGCTGACACGCGTGAATGCAGCCTATGCCGCGCTCGGACGCGACATCGAGGCCGCGCGCCGCGGCCCGGCGCACGAGCGCCCGCCGGGCTTGAGCGCGGCGCAGGCCCGGCTGCAGGCGCTGGGCAGCCGCTTCCGCTTCGGCGAGGGCGAGGTCCAGCCCGGCCACCGCAGCGACGGCAACCTGGCCAAGGTGCGGGCGCCGCTGTTCGTCTTCATCCTCGCCGAGGAGCTGACACGCTCCTTCCTGCCCGGCTATGTGCAGGAGCTGCTGGTGCCGGTGCCGTGGCTGTCGCCGCAGCTGGTGGTCGGCCTGCCGATTGCGCTGTTCATGCTGATCGTCGCGCTCGGCCAGCCGTATTTCGGCGTGCTCACCGAGCGCTGGGGCAACCGCCGCACGATGTTGACCGGCGCGGCGATCGCGGCGGCGGGCTTCCTGGCATCGTCGATGGCAGCGACGGTGATCGACCTGCTGCTGTGGCGGTCGCTGTGCGCGGTCGGCTATGCGATGGTATTCGTCTCCTCGCAGGCCTTCGTGCTCGAGCATTCGAACGCCCACAACCGCGCCACCAACCTCGCCACCTTCGTCGGCGCCATCATGGTGGCCACGGTCTGCGGCCCGTCGATCGGTGGCATCCTGGCCGACAACCTGGGCGAGCGCTGGACCTTCGTCGTCGCCGCCTTGCTGGCCGTGGCCTCGCTGGCCAGCATCCGTCAGCTGCCCGATGGTCGCCCTGACGGTGCGGACGAGCGGCCGCCGGCGCGCATCCCGCGGCTGGGCGAGGTGGGCGCGCTGCTGGCCAACCGCCGCTTCCTGACGCTGACGGTGCTGGCGGCGATGCCGGCCAAGATCCTGCTGACCGGCCTGTGCTTCTACCTGATGCCGCTGTACGTGACGAGCAGCGGCGGCACCCAGGCCATGGCCGGCCGCGTGCTGATGACCTATGGCGTGATGGTGGTGCTGCTGTCGCCGCTGGCCGCGCGCTGGGCGACGACGCGCGAGCGCATGGAATGGCTGGTCGGCGGCGGCCTCGTGCTGTCGGGCCTGGGCGGGCTGCTGCTGCTGATGGGCGGCGAGATCGGCTATGTCTTCGGCGCCATGGTGCTGGTGGGCGCCGGCCAGGCGATGTCGATCTCGGCGCAGGCCGCACTGGTCAGCGAGCACTGCGGCCGCGCCATCGCGCAGATGGGCGAGGGCGCCGTCTACGGCGTCTACCGGCTGCTGGAGCGCCTGGGCAACGCCGCCGGGCCGCTGCTGGCCGCCGTGCTGGTGATGGCCTACGGCTACCGCTGGGGCTTCATCGCCCTCGGCGGCTTCGTCTGCCTGTGCGGGTTGGCGTTCGTGACGGCCACGCGCCGCCCGCCCGCCCCCGTGCCGCTGCCGGCCTGAACGCGCCGGCATCGATCGATTCCAGAGCCTCGTCCCCATCCAAAGAAATTCGAGCTGCCATGACCCACGATCCGATTCGCCGCCGTCTGCTGTCCGCTGCCGTTGCCGGTGCCGGTGCCGCCAGTGCCCCGTCGCTGCTGGCCGCCACGCCGCGCCCGGCGGCGCGCGATCCTCAGCGCCCGTTCCGCATCTACGCCATCACCTTCCGCGGCATGACCGATGTGGAGAAGGGCTTCGAGGAATATTTCGCCTCGCGCAAGATCCCGGTGCAGATCACCTACCGCGACCTCAACCGCGAGGCCACGCGCATGCCCGGGTTCCTCGACGAGATCCGTGCCACGCGGCCCGACCTGGTCTATACCTGGGGCACCTCGGTCACCCTGGGCGTGGTCGGCCCGCACGACGCCGTGCAGGCGCAGCACATCAGCGATATTCCGGTGGTCTTCACGCTGGTGGCCGCGCCGGTGCAGGCCAAGATCGTGGCCGACCTGGCCAGGCCGGGGCGCCCGGTGACCGGCGTCACCCATGTCGTGCCCACCGATGCGCAGATCCGCGCCATCAGCGCCTACCGGCCCTTCCAGACGCTGGGCGTGCTCTACACCTCGACCGAGAAGAATTCGGTGGTGGTGCTGGACGAGATCCGCCGCCTGGGCCGCGAGCGCGGCTTTCACACCGTGGAGCGCAGCTTCCGCCTGGACGCCCAGCGCAAGCCCACGGCCGACGGCGCCGCCGAGCTCGTGCGCGAGCTCAAGGACGCCGGTGCGCAGTGGCTGTACCTGCCGCCCGATTCCTACCTCGGCACCCTGGCCGAGGGCGTGATCATTCCGACGGCGATGGAGGTGGGGCTGCCGACCTTCGCCTCGACCGAGCAGCTGATGCAGGCCGGCGCGCTGTCGGGCCTGGTCAGCCGCTACTACAACGTCGGCCAGTTCACCGCGCACAAGGCCGAACAGATCCTGGTGGAAAAGGCGGCGCCGGCGACGATCCCGGTCGAGGCGCTGAAGCGCTTTTCCTACCAGATCCGCATGTCGGCGGCGCACCGGCTGAAGCTGCCGCCGCCGCTGCCGATGTTCAACTATGCCGAGCTGATCACCGGCGAGGCCGTCGGGGGCGGCTGAACGGCGCCGCTGCCGGCGGGCTCAACCCGCGGCCTTCTTCTTGGCCGAACGCGGCGCCGGCCTGGCGCGCTTGATCAGGCCGCCGGCGGTGACGCGCTGATTGCCCAGCACCTTCACCTTGCGGGCGGTGGGTGCGCGCGCCGGGTGCTTGCTGGGCTTGACCAGCTTGACGGTGCGCGGCCCCGGCTTGCGGTCCTCGCGCTCGGCCCTGGCCTTGTCGGCCGGCGGCCGCCACAGCACCAGCAGCTTGCCGATGTGCTGCACCGGCGCGGCATCGAGTGCCTCGGCCAGCGCCTGCAACGCGGCCTCGCGCACGGCACGGTCGTCGCCGAGCATGCGCACCTTGATCAGGCCGTGGGATCTGAGGGCGGCATCGACCTCCCGTTCGACCGCGGGCGTCAGGCCATCGGCGCCGATCATCACCACCGGGTCGAGGTGATGGGCCAGGCCGCGCTTGTCCTTGCGCTCGGCGGGGGTCAGTTGCAGTGCGGGCATGCCCGTATTATCGCCCCCGATGAAAGTCAAGACCCAGAGCAAGAAGGTCAACAAGGCTTGGCTGCACGACCACATCAACGACCCCTACGTGCGCATGGCCCAGGCCGAGGGCTACCGCGCGCGGGCCGCCTACAAGCTCAAGGAGATCGACGAGGTCTTCCGCCTCTTCAAGCCCGGGCAGGTGGTGGTCGACCTCGGCTCGGCGCCCGGCGCCTGGAGTCAGTATCTGCGCCGCCGCTTCGCGCCCAAGGTGGCGGGGCAGGGCGGTGCGGCGTCGGGGGAACTCGATGCCACGCTGCTGGCGCTGGACATGCTGCCGATGGAAGCCGTCGACGGCGTGCAGTTCCTGCAGGGTGACTTCCGCGACGACGCGGTGCTGCAGCAGCTCGAGCAGGCGCTGGCCGGGCGGCCGGTGGACGTGGTGGTGTCGGACATGGCGCCCAACCTGTCGGGCATCGCTTCGGCCGACGCGGCGCGCATGGCCGACCTGGTGGAACTGGCGGTCGACTTCGCCGAACGCCACCTGCAGCCCGACGGCGCGCTCGTGGCCAAGGTCTTCCACGGCAGCGGCTACAGCCAGCTGGTCGAGCGCTTCAAGCGCGCCTTCCGCGTCGTCAAGCCGCACAAGCCGAAGGCGTCGCGCGACCGTTCGTCGGAAACCTTTCTGGTCGGCATCGGTCCGAAACCGGACACCGCAATGCCCAAGGCGCTTGGATCAAGGGGAAATACCCGTGATTCGGGGGCTTCCAAAACTTGACTGAAATAGAATCGTATCCATATCGACGGGGTTCGGGCGAGTGCCTCGCTCCGGTTGAGGCATCCCGCCTGACCCGGCCGCGCACCGCACGACCCGAGGAGTCGCAGTGAACAATCAATGGTTTTCCAAAGTTGCTGTCTGGCTGGTGATCGCGCTCGTGCTGTTCACCGTGTTCAAGCAGTTCGACCGCGGTGTCACGGCCGGCAACCAGATCGGCTATTCCGACTTTCTGGAAGAGGTGCGCGCCAAGCGCATCAAGTCGGTCACGCTGCAGGAAAGCCCGGGTGGCGGCACCGAGATCATCGCCCTGACCAGCGACGACAAGCGCCTGCGCAGCACCGCCACCTACCTCGACCGTGGCCTGGTTGGTGACCTGATCAGCAACAACGTCAAGTTCGACGTCAAGCCGCGCGAGGAACCCAGCATCCTGATGAGCATCCTCGTCAGCTGGGGCCCGATGCTGCTGCTGATCGGCGTCTGGATCTATTTCATGCGCCAGATGCAGGGCGGCGGCAAGGGCGGCGCCTTCAGCTTCGGCAAGAGCAAGGCGCGCATGCTCGACGAGAGCAACAACACCACCACCTTCCAGGACGTGGCCGGCTGTGATGAGGCCAAGGAAGAGGTCAAGGAACTGGTCGACTTCCTGAAGGACCCGCAGAAGTTCCAGAAGCTGGGCGGCCGCATCCCGCGCGGCGTGCTGCTGGTCGGCCCCCCGGGCACCGGCAAGACGCTGCTGGCCAAGGCCATCGCGGGTGAAGCGAAGGTGCCGTTCTTCAGCATCAGCGGCTCGGACTTCGTCGAGATGTTTGTCGGCGTGGGCGCGGCGCGCGTGCGCGACATGTTCGAGCAGGCCAAGAAAAGTGCGCCCTGCATCATCTTCATCGACGAAATCGACGCGGTGGGCCGGCACCGCGGGGCCGGTCTCGGCGGCGGCAACGACGAGCGCGAGCAGACGCTCAACCAGATGCTGGTCGAGATGGACGGCTTCGAGACCAACCTCGGCGTCATCGTGATGGCGGCCACCAACCGGCCCGACATCCTGGACCCGGCGCTGCTGCGCCCGGGCCGCTTCGACCGCCAGGTCTATGTCACGCTGCCCGACGTGCGGGGGCGCGAGCAGATCCTCAACGTGCACATGCGCAAGGTGCCGGTGGGGCAGGACATCCGCGCCGACATCCTGGCGCGCGGCACGCCGGGCTTCTCGGGTGCCGATCTGGCCAACCTGGTCAACGAGGCGGCCCTCTTCGCCGCGCGCCGCAATGCGCGCGTGGTCGAGATGGTCGACTTCGAAAAGGCCAAGGACAAGATCATGATGGGCCCTGAGCGCAAGTCCATGGTCATGCCCGAGGACGAGCGCCGCAACACCGCCTACCACGAGGCCGGCCACGCGCTGGTGGCGCGGTTGCTGCCCAAGACCGACCCGGTGCACAAGGTGACCGTGATCCCGCGCGGCCGGGCGCTCGGCGTCACCATGCAGCTGCCCGAAGGTGACCGCTACAGCATGGACAAGGAGCGCATGCTCTCGACCATCAGCGTGCTCTTCGGCGGCCGCATTGCCGAGGAGGTCTTCATGAACCAGATGACCACCGGCGCCAGCAACGACTTCGAGCGCGCCACGGCCATCGCCCGCGACATGGTCACGCGCTACGGCATGACCGACGAGCTTGGTCCGATGGTCTATGCCGAGAACGAGGGTGAGGTCTTCCTCGGGCGTTCGGTGACGAAGACGACGACGATGTCCGAAGAGACGATGCGCAAGGTCGATCTGGTGATCCGCCGCATCATCGACGAACAGTACAGCGCCGCCCGCAAGCTGATCGAGGACAACAAGGACAAGATGCACGCGATGGCGCAGGCCCTGCTCGACTGGGAAACCATCGACGCCGAGCAGATCGACGACATCATGTCCGGCAAGCCGCCGCGCCCGCCCAAGGACTGGACGCCGCCGGCCAACCGGCCCAGCGGCCCGACGCCGCCGGCCCATCCGGACGGCGCACCCGCGGCGGCCTGAGCGTCGCCTGCCGGAACGACGGGGCCTTCGGGCCCCGTCGGCGTTTGCGGCTCGACCCCGGGACGCGGGGCGCCGTTCAACCCGTCACGTTTTGGTTCCGGGCCCGACCCCGAAGCGGGGGCGGCGGACGCGGACAATCATGACCGCGAGGAACCCATGATGAGCAGACAGTATTTCGGCACCGATGGCATCCGTGGCACCGTGGGCCAGCCCCCGATCACGCCCGACTTCATGCTGCGCCTGGGCCATGCCGTGGGCCAGGTGCTGCGCCGGAGCAACCCGCGGCCGACCGTCGTCATCGGCAAGGACACGCGCATCTCGGGCTACATGCTGGAGTCGTCGCTGGAGGCCGGCTTTGCCTCCGCCGGCGTCGACGTGCTGCTCAGCGGCCCGCTGCCGACACCGGGCGTGGCCTATCTGACGCGCGCGCTGCGGCTGGATCTGGGCGTGGTGATCAGTGCCTCGCACAACCCCTTCGGCGACAACGGCGTCAAATTCTTCTCGGCCCAGGGCGAGAAGCTGCCGGACCTGTGGGAGCGCGATGTCGAGGCGGCGCTGGCCCTGTCACCGCAATGGGTCGATTCGGCCGCGCTCGGGCGCGCCCGGCGCCTGAGCGATGCCGGTGGCCGCTACATCGAATTCTGCAAGAGCACGGTGCCGCACAGCCTGTCGCTGCGCGGCATGAAGATCGTCGTCGACGCCGCCCACGGCGCGGCCTATCACGTGGCGCCCGACGTCTTCCACGAGCTGGGCGCCGTGGTGGTGCCGATCGGCGTGCAGCCCGACGGCCTGAATATCAACCAGGGCGTGGGCGCCACCGCCCCGGCCGCGCTGGTCAAGGCCGTGGCCGAACATCGGGCCGACTACGGCATCGCGCTCGACGGCGACGCCGACCGGCTGCAGATGGTCGACGCCGAGGGCCGTCTCTTCAATGGCGACGAATTGCTGTATGTGATGGCCGTCGATCGCCTGGCCAAGCGCGAGGCCGTGCCGGGCGTGGTCGGCACGCTGATGACCAACATGGCCGTCGAGATGGCGCTCAAGCGGCTGAATATCCCGCTCGTGCGCGCCAAGGTCGGCGACCGCTACGTGCTGGAGGAACTGAGCGCGCGCGGCTGGCAACTGGGCGGCGAAAGCTCGGGCCACCTGCTGGCGCTGGACCGCCACACCACCGGCGACGGCATCGTCAGCGCGCTGCAGATCATGCAGGCCATCCGCCGCAGCGGGCGCCCGCTGGCGGCGTTGCTGGAAGGCGTGACGCTGTTCCCGCAGACGATGATCAACGTGCGCCTGCGCGAAGGCAGCGACTGGAAGGCCAACCCGCGGCTCGACGACGCCCAGCAGACCGCCGCGCGCGAGCTCGGTGAGGCTGGCCGCGTGCTGATCCGCGCCAGCGGCACCGAACCGGTGCTGCGCGTGATGGTGGAGGCCAGCGACGCCGACCTCGGCCGGCGCACGGCCGAACGCCTGGCCGCCGCTGCCGCGGCCTGACGGGCGATCCCCTGGCGCCCTGCGGGCGTCACGGGGCTTCACGAGGCTGTCATCGACGGCTTCGACACTTCATGCATTCCACACGACCGAGTGCACGCATGAAGACACCTGTTTCTCCCCTGCCTCTTGCGCTGGCCGCAGCGCTCGTCGCCGGCTGCGCCAGCGCGCCACCCGCTCCCGCCGGGCTGACGGCCGGCCGCTTCGTGGGGCTGAACTGCTCTGGCGGCAAGACCTTCCAGGCCCGCTATGCCGAGGACGGCCGCTCGGTGCGCGTGCGCGCCCACCATGGTTCGGCCGAACTCGAGCGACGTGCCGACGGCAGCTTTGCCGGCGACGGCTACACGCTGACGCCGGCCGGCAATGGCCTGCGCCTTCAGTACCAGGGCAAGACCGAAGCCGAGGCCTGCCGCCCGGCCGCCTGAAGGCCGACTTCGTGACGGCGCCGGCAAGGGTGTCACGAAGCTGTCACGGCCCGTTCATAAAGTGCCGCTTACCAAGCCGAATCCCTTTCCAATCAGGAGCAATGCCATGTCCACCACCGTCAAGTTTGCGACCCTTGCGCTGCTGACGCTGACCGGCGCCGCCCAGGCCCAGGTCATCAAGATCGACGGTTCGTCGACCGTCTACCCCATCACCGAAGGCGTGGCCGAGGACTTCCAGAAGGCCAAGAAGAACGCCATCAAGGTGACCGTCGGCATCAGCGGTACCGGCGGCGGCTTCAAGAAGTTCTGCCGCGGCGAGAGTGACTTCCAGAATGCATCGCGCCCCATCCTCGAGAAGGAAATGGCGGACTGCAAGGCGGCCGGCGTGGAATATATCGAGCTGCCGGTCGCCTTCGACGCGCTGACCGTCGTCATGAACCCGAAGAACAGCTTCCTGAAGTCGATCACCGTCGACGAGCTGAAGAAGATGTGGGAGCCGGCCGCCCAGGGCAAGATCATGCGCTGGAACCAGGTCAACCCGGCCTGGCCCGATGCACCGATCAAGCTCTTCGGCGCGGGTTCCGATTCGGGCACCTTCGACTATTTCACCGAGGCGATCAACGGCAAGTCGAAGGCCAGCCGTGGTGACTTCACGGCGTCGGAAGACGACAACGTGCTGGTGCAGGGGGTGGCGCAGGACGTCAATGCCATCGGCTATTTCGGCTATGCCTACTATGCCGAGAACCAGAGCCGCCTGAAGGCCGTGCCGGTCGTCGAGAAGGCGGGCAAGCCGGCCGTGTCGCCCAGCGAGGCCACCGTGCTCGACGGCAGCTACCAGCCGCTGTCGCGCCCGATCTTCGTCTATGTGAACGTCAAATCGCTGGCCAAGCCCGAGGTGCGCGAATTTGCCGAGTACTACATGAAGACCGCCGCCAAGATCGCCAAGGAAGTGAAGTATGTGCCGCTGCCGGCCAGGGCCTACACCCTGGGCCTGGAGCACATCGCCAAGGGCAAGAAGGGCACCGTCTTCGGCGGCAAGAACGAAGTCGGCGTGCGCATCGACGAGCTGCTGGCGCGCGAAGCCAAGCTCTGACCCCAAGCCGCAGCGACCTGCGGACCGGCCCCGCCGCACCACGGCGGGGCCCAGTCGCGGGTGACCATCCTCCGACCGGGCTTCTAGAATGACCGCCTCCACCCAGACCGAACGAGGACAAGTCGTGGCCGAACAGGTTTTGACGGGTGAGGCCCGGCTCGCCGAGATGGCGCGGTTGAAGGCGCAGCGCAAGCGCCGCGAGAAGGTCATCGAAGCGGTCCTGCTGGCGGCGGCCTGTGTCTCGGTCCTCACGACGGCCGGCATCGTCTACATCCTGCTGAAGGAGTCCGTGGTCTTCTTCAGCCATGTGTCGCTGTGGAATTTCCTCACCGATTCCCAGTGGACGCCGCTGTTTTCCGACGCGCATTTCGGCATCACGGTGCTGCTGTCGGGCACGCTCACCAGCTCGGCGGTGGCACTGGCGGTCGCGATCCCGCTGGGCACCATCATCGCCATCTACCTGTCCGAGTTTGCCGGCCACAAGACGCGCGAGACGCTCAAGCCGCTGCTCGAGATGCTCTCGGGTGTGCCCACCATCATCTACGGCTATTTCGCGCTGCTGTTCGTCACGCCGCTGCTGCAGAAGCTGTTTCCGGGACTGCCCGGCTTCAACATCCTGTCGGCCGGGCTGGTGATGGGCATCATGATCATCCCCTACGTGTCCTCGCTGTCCGAGGATGCGATGCGCGCCGTGCCGATGAGCCTGCGCGAGGGGTCCTACGCCATGGGGGCCACCCGCTTCCAGACGGCGGTGAAGGTGGTGGTGCCGGCGGCGCTGTCGGGCATCGCGTCGGCCTACATCCTGGGCGTGTCGCGCGCCGTCGGTGAGACCATGATCCTTGCCGTGGCGGCGGGCATGCAGCCCAACCTGTCCTTCAACCCGCTCGAGCCGGCGGCCACCATCACCTCGTTCATCGTGCAGGTGGCCCTCGGTGACCTGCCGCACGGCTCGGTCGGCTACCAGACCATCTTTGCCGCCGGCCTCACGCTGCTGCTGCTGACGCTGTTCTTCAACATGCTCGGCTACTGGATCCGCCGAAAATACCGGGAGGCCTACTGATGGCTGCCGTCATGACCAGGCGCAGCGAGGAGCTGCGCGCACTCATCCGCCGCCACAAGCGCTGGGACGCGGCCTTCGCCGTCGTCGGCATCCTGTCGCTGATGGTCGGCGTGCTGACGCTGGCGGCGCTGTTTGCCAACATGCTGATCGACGGGCTGCCGCGCCTGAGCAGCGAGTTCTTCACCAGCTTCCCGTCGCGGCGGGCTGGGCAGGCCGGCATCCTGTCGGCCTGGGTGGGTTCGATCCTGGTGATGTTCGTGACCGCCTTCTTCGCCGTGCCGCTGGGCATCGCGGGCGCCATCTACCTCGAGGAATATGCGAAGAAGAACTGGTTCACCGACCTCATCGAGATCAACATCAGCAACCTGGCCGGCGTGCCCTCGATCGTCTACGGGCTGCTGGCGCTGGGCCTGTTCGTCTATACCTTCGGCTTCGGGCAGAGCATCCTGTCGGCCGGGCTGACGCTGGCGCTGCTGATCCTGCCCATCGTCATCGTCGCCACGCGCGAGGCGCTGCGCTCGATCCCGCAGCACGTCCGCGAGGCGGCCTATGCCTGCGGCGCATCGCAGTGGCAGGTGGTCAGCCACCACCTGCTGCCCTACGGCATGCCGGGCATCCTCACCGGCGTCATCATCGGCATGGCGCGCGCCATCGGCGAAACGGCGCCCATCATCACCATCGGCGCGCTCACCTTCATCGCCTTCCTGCCGCCGATCCCCGGCACGGGTGATCCGGCTGCGGGGCCTTTCGACTGGCTGTTCTCCCCCTTCACCGTGATGCCGATCCAGATCTTCAACTGGACCTCGCGTCCCGACCCCGCCTTTCACCAGAATGCGGCAGCCGCCAGCTTCGTGCTGGTGCTGATGACGCTGGGCATGAACGGCCTGGCCATCTGGCTGCGCTATCGCCTGCGCAAGAACCTCAAGTGGTGAAGCGGTCCCCAGACGCCGCGCCAAACACCGGAAACCGCATGACCGCCTCCACCATCACCCTGCCGCAGAACCCGCCGCCGCTGAAGGCCGAGTCGAAGAACCTCGACTTCTACTACGGCAGCTTCAAGGCACTGAAGGGCATCTCGATGCCCGTGTTCGAGAACAAGGTCACCGCGCTGATCGGGCCCTCGGGCTGCGGCAAGTCGACCTACCTGCGCTGCTTCAACCGCATGCACGACCTGTACCCGGGGCACCGCTACGACGGCATCATCAACCTCATGCCCGACGCAGTGAACGTGCTGGCGCACGAGGTCGATCCGATCGAGGTGCGCATGCGCATCTCGATGGTGTTCCAGAAGCCCAACCCCTTTCCGAAGTCGATCTTCGAGAACGTGGCCTACGGGCTGCGCGTGCGCAACGAGAAGTCGCGCAGCTACATCGAGGACAAGGTCGAGGCGGCGCTGCGCGGCGCCGCGCTGTGGGACGAGGTGCGCGACCGCATGGACGAGGGCGGCTCCAACCTGTCGGGCGGCCAGCAGCAACGGCTGTGCATCGCGCGGGCGCTGGCCACCGACCCCGAGATCATCCTCTTCGACGAGCCGACCTCGGCGCTCGACCCCATCGCCACCGGCGCCATCGAGGAGCTGATCGGCGAGATCAAGAAGAAGGTGTCGGTGCTGATCGTGACCCACAACATGCAGCAGGCGGCCCGCGTGTCCGACCACGTCGCCTACATGTACCTGGGTGAACTCATCGAGTACGGTGACACCAAGGACATCTTCATGAAGCCCAAGCGTCGCGAGACCGAGGACTACATCACCGGACGGTTCGGCTGAACGCCGAGGGAGCGAGCGTCATGAGCGATAAACACCTGTCGACCCAGTTCGACGCCGAACTCTCCACCATCTCGGCGCGCGTGCTCGAAATGGGCGGCCTGGTCGAGTCCCAGGTGGCGCAGGCCGTCTATGCGCTGACGCAGTTCAGCGGCGAGACCGCGACCCAGGTGCTGCGCCAGGAAGAGCGCGTCAACCAGATGGAGGTGGAGATCGACCGCGACCTCTCCGGCATCATCGCGCGCCGCCAGCCGACCGCGCGCGACCTGCGGCTGCTGATCGCCGTCAGCAAGGCCATTGCCAACCTCGAGCGCGTGGGCGACGAGGCCGCGCGCATCGCGCGCACCGTGCAGCGGCTGCTCAACAGCGGCGTGCCCAGCCGCCTGCGCCTGCCCGTGGGTGACCTGAGCTTCGAGGCCGAGCTCGCAACCGCGCAGCTGCGCAAGGCGCTCGATGCCTTCGCGCGGCTGGACACCACGCGCGCGCTCGAGGTGCTCAAGCAGGACGACCAGATCGATCAGGAATTCGACGGCCTGCTGCGCAAGCTCATCACCTACATGATGGAGGACCCGCGCACGATCTCGGCCTCGATCGACCTCGTATTCGTGGCCAAGGCCATCGAGCGCGTGGGCGATCACGCCAAGAACCTGGCCGAGGCCATCATCTACATCGTCAAGGGCACCGACGTCCGGCACAGCCCGCTGGACGCGGTGGAGAGCGCGATCAAATGAGCAGCGTCCTGATCGTCGAGGACGAATCGGCGATCGCCGAGCTGATCGCCATCAACCTGCGCCACGCCGGCCACGAGGTGACGCTGGCGGCCAGTGCCGAGCAGGCGCAGCACGCCATTGGCGGTGCCTTGCCAGACCTCGTGCTGCTGGACTGGATGCTGCCGGGCGAGAGCGGCCTGCAACTCGCGCGCCGCTGGCGCACCGACCCGCGCACGCGCGACCTGCCGATCATCATGCTGACCGCGCGCGCCGAGGAGTCGGACAAGGTCGTTGGCCTGGATGCCGGCGCCGACGACTACCTGAGCAAGCCCTTCTCGCCCAAGGAACTGCTGGCGCGCATCCGTGCCGTGCTGCGGCGCAAGGCACCGAATACGCTGGACGAGGCGGTCGAAGTGGGCGCGCTGCGGCTCGACCCCGCCACGCGCCGCGTCACCCACCGTGCCGACAGCGGCTGGCAGGAGCTGAAGATCGGTCCGACGGAATTCCGGCTGCTGCACTTCCTGATGACGCACCCGGAGCGTGTGCACACGCGGGCACAGTTGCTCGACCGCGTGTGGGGGGACCATGTGTTCATCGAGGAGCGCACGGTCGACGTGCACATCAAGCGCCTGCGCGAGGCGCTGGCGCCCGCCGCCGTGTCCGGCCTGATCGAGACGGTGCGCGGCGTGGGCTACCGCCTGAGCGACGCCAGCGGCCGCCAGGCCGCCTGACGGCACGGCATCGGCAGCGGCAGCGGCAGTTTCGATGCACCCTTTGCTGGCCCGCGCGCTGCTGGCGCTGGCGATGGCGCTGGTCGGCGGCTTGTCGGGCTGGTGGATCGGCGAGGCCGGCCGCTTGCCGGCCGCCGGGGCGCTGGGCGGTGCCTTGGTCGGGCACGCTCTTTTCCTGGCGCAGGACGCCGTGCGGGCGGGCCGGCTCTTGCGCTGGCTGCGCACGCAGCAGGACCACCCGGCGCCGCGCGACACCGGCCTGTGGGGTGAACTGGGCTATCGCACGGAGCGCAGCCTGCGCGGGCGCGATCAGGCCGTCGAACGCGAGGTGAGCCGGCTGGCGCAGTTCCTGTCGGCGATGGAGGCCTCGCCCAATGGCGTGATCCTGCTCGATGCCAACGACCAGATCGAGTGGTGCAACCATGTCGCGGCCGACCACTTCGGGCTCGACCCGGTGCGCGACCGGATGCAGCGCATCGCCAACCTGGTGCGCGCGCCGGCCTTCGTCGCCTGGCTGCAGGTGCCGGCGCAGAACGAGCCGCTGATCCTGGCCGGGCTTGACGGCACGCGGTCGCTGTCGTTGCTGCGGCGGCCCTATGGCGAGGGCCAGCGCCTGCTGCTGACGCAGGACATCACCGAGCGCGAGCGTGCCGATGCGATGCGTCGCGACTTCGTCGCCAATGTCTCGCACGAGATCCGCACGCCGCTGACCGTGCTGTCGGGCTTCGTCGAAACCATGGATTCGCTGCCGCTGTCGGAGGCCGAGCGCCGGCGCGTGCTCGGCCTCATGACGCAGCAGACCGAGCGCATGCAGGCGCTGGTGGCCGATCTGCTGACGCTTGCCGGGCTGGAGGGCAGCCCGCGCCCGCCTACCGATCAGTGGCACGACGTCGTTGCATTGCTCGACCAGGTGGTGGCCGACGGCCGGGCACTGTCGCGACAGCGCCATGTCATCGTGCTCGACGTGTCTGCAGGCGCGGCCGAACTGGCGGGCAGCCGCCACGAGTTGCTGAGCGCGGTCGGCAACTTGATCAGCAACGCCGTGCGCTATACGCCCGAGGGTGGCCGCATCGGGGTGCAACTGGTCTGGCGCGAAGGCGGCGGTGCCGAGATCGAGGTCAGCGACACCGGGCCCGGCATCGCGCGCGAACACATCCCGCGGCTGACCGAGCGCTTCTACCGCGTCGACGGCAGCCGCTCGCGCGAGACCGGCGGCACCGGGCTCGGCCTGGCCATCGTCAAGCACGTGGTGCAGCGCCACGGTGGCGAACTGGTGATCGACAGCGAACCGGGCAAGGGTTCGCGCTTCCGGCTGGTGCTGCCGGCGTCGCGGGTGCGTGCGGCGCACCGGGTGGCGGGATGAGCCGCGGCCTTCAGTTCGGGGCCGGGCGGCGGAAGACCCAGGTGCGCTCGCCGCGGTCGGTCGGGCGTTGCAGCGTGGCCAGCAGTTGCCAGCCGTCGGCAGGCGGTGTCGCGCCCGCCGGGCCGACGCGCAACAGGTAGCCGCAGTCGCCCGCGGCGGCCCCGGGGCGCGCGTCGACACGCCAGCGGCCCAGATGCTCCAGTGCGGCCACCAGCGAGGGCGCGGCGCGCGGTGCAGCGATGCAGGCCGTGGGCGGCACATGCTGCGCGATGCGCGCGACCAGCGCGCGGTTGCTGCGCGCGTGGTCCAGCGGCGGCAGCAGCAGCGTCATCGTCAGCAGCCAGCACAAGGCCACGCCACCCGCGGGCAGCACCAGGCTCTTCCACAGCGCCTCGCGGTGGCGGCCGGTGCGCCAGCGCAGCAGCCACAGCCAGGCCAGCGAGCCCACGACCGCGGCGGCCAGGGCCGGCGGCGAGAAGCTGGCCTCGAAGCCCGGTGCCAGCTTGGCGATATTGGCCGCCGGCTTGGCCGGCGTCCCGGTCTGCATGGCGCTGTAGAGCACCCAGATGGTGATGGCGGCACCGGTGAAGAAGAACATCGAGAACCAGTCGATGGCCGCGGCCGCACTGCGCCGCAGCGTGGGCAGCGCAAAGGCCGCCAGCATCGCCAGCCCCGGCAGGCCGAGCATCAGCGCGCGGTCGGAGCCGGCCATCGCCAGGTTGGCCAGCAGCGCGGTCGCCACCACCACCAGCGGCACCGACAGGTGGCGGTTGCGCAGGAAGTGCCGCCAGCGCCACAGCGTCCACAGTGCCAGCGGCCACACCGGCCACAGGAACCACAGCCACTGCCGCGGGATGGTGACGAAGTCCTGCGCCTGCGGCAGGCTGGCGCGCCAGTGCCAGGCACCGAGCGCTGCGGCCAGCGCCGCCGCCAGCGCGGTGGCCGCCAGTACCCAGCGCCTGAAAGCCTGCACCGCGGGGTAGCTCGAACGGCGGCAGACCTCGGCGCCGCCCAGGCCCATCGCCACGGCCATCGCCGGCGCCCCGCTGCCGGCGAGCAGGGGCAGCGCGGCCATTACCGCCAGCCGCGGCTGCCAGCGCCGGAAGGGCGCCGCGGCCAGCGCGTAGGCGAAGAGGGCGACGCTGGCCAGCTGGGCCAGTTCCGGCGTGGTCTCGTGGCCGAGTTGCAGCAGGCCCAGCGTGGCCATCAGCGCCAGCACCGCGGCATCGGCGACGGCACGCGCATAGTCGACGGGGTCGGCTTCGCCGCCGAAGGCGAAGGGCAGGGGCTGCGCGGCGTCGGTCAGCGCCAGGTGGTAGGTGGCGGCCCAGGTGAGCAGCAGGGCGAGCGCCAGCAGCGCGGCGAACGCCAGGCGCGCGGCCAGCGGTGCATCCATCAGCGGCGCCAGCAGCGTGATTGCCGCGGCGCCCAGCCAGTGCGGCAGCAGCGCGGTGTCGGCCGGCCACGCCGCCCAGCGTGGGCGACAGCCAGGAGGCGCGCCCTTCGGCGATCGCGGCCATCTGGCCGAAGGCGGCCAGGTCGGCGTGGCGCCAGGGGTCGCGGCCGAACAGGCCGGGCAGCAGGTAGGCGGCGCCCAGCAGCAGCAGGGCCGGGCGCGGCAGGGGCCGCGCGCCGCGCGCGGTGACGAGGGCAGGGATGGGACTGCTCACGCGACGATGATGCCCGAGGCCGACGCCGGCCCGCGAACGGCGAGGCGTCGGCAAAGAAAAAGGCAGCCGAGGCTGCCTTCGTCCGCTGCGGCTCGCGCCTTATTTCTTGAGGTGCGCAAACTTGTTGCGGAACTTCTCGACGCGGCCGCCGAGGCTGTCCACGCTCTTCTGCGTACCCGTGTAGAAGGGGTGCGTCTCGCTCGTCGTCTCGAGCTTGACGAGCGGCAGTTCACGGCCGTCGTCGAGCTTGATGGTTTCCCTCGTCGACACGCAGGAGCGGGTGACGAACTTGAAGCCGTTCGAGAGGTCCTGGAAACAGACCTCGCGGTAGCTGGGGTGGATGCCTTCTTTCATCGGTGCCTCGGCCTGTCTGGCGCTGTGGGCAGCCACGCGAGGCGGCGCTCGAAGCCCGACACACGCACTTGCCCTGGTGGAGGAAAACGCAAGATTGTAGCCGCAACTACCCGCCGCGCCGCATCATGTCGAAGAAGTCGAGGTTGTTCTTGCTCGCCTTCATCTTGTCGAGGATGAACTCCATCGCCTCGATCTCGTCCATGTTGTAGAGCAGCTTGCGCAGGATCCAGGTCTTCTGCAGGATCTCCGGCTTGAGCAGCAGTTCCTCGCGGCGCGTGCCCGACTTGTTGATCAGGATCGACGGATAGACGCGCTTCTCGGCCATGCGGCGATCGAGGTGGATCTCGCAGTTGCCGGTGCCCTTGAACTCTTCGTAGATCACCTCGTCCATGCGGCTGCCGGTGTCGATGAGCGCGGTGCCGATGATGGTCAGCGAGCCGCCTTCCTCGACGTTGCGCGCGGCGCCGAAGAAGCGCTTGGGCCGTTGCAGCGCATTGGCGTCGACGCCGCCGGTCAGCACCTTGCCCGAGCTCGGCAGCACGTTGTTGTAGGCGCGCGCCAGGCGGGTGATGCTGTCGAGCAGGATCACCACGTCCTTCTTCATCTCGACCAGGCGCTTGGCGCGCTCGATCACCATCTCGGCCACCTGCACGTGGCGCGCCGCGGGTTCGTCGAAGGTGGAGCTGATGACCTCGCCGCGCACCGTGCGCAGCATCTCGGTCACTTCTTCGGGCCGCTCGTCGACCAGCAGCACGATGAGGTGGATGTCGGGGTGGTTGGCGACGATGGCATGCGCCAGGTGCTGCATCATCACCGTCTTGCCGGTCTTGGGCTGCGCCACCAGCAGCGCGCGCTGGCCTTTGCCGATCGGCGCCACCAGGTCGATGATGCGGCTGGTGATGTTCTCCTCGGCCTTGAGGTTGTCGCGTTCGAGCTTGAACTGCTCCTTGGGGAACAAGGGCGTCAGGTTCTCGAACATGATCTTGTGCTTGCTCTCCTCGGGCGTCACGCCGTTCACGCGGTCGACCTTGACCAGCGCGAAATAACGTTCGCCGTCCTTGGGCACGCGCACCTCGCCCTCGACCATGTCGCCGGTGTGCAGGTTGAAGCGGCGGATCTGGCTGGGCGACAGGTAGATGTCGTCGGTCGACGCCATGTAGCTGGCCTCGATCGAGCGCAGGAAGCCGAAGCCGTCGGGCAGCACCTCGAGCACGCCGTCGCCGAAGACCTGCTCGCCGGCCTTGGCGCGCTTCTTCATGATCGCGAACATCAGCTCCTGCTTGCGCAGGCGGGCGACGTTCTCGATCTCCAGCGCCTCGCCCATCTTGATGAGCTCGCTGACGTGCTGCGCCTTCAGTTCGGAAAGATGCATGGGGATGATCCCTCGGGGTTGCCGCCACAGCCGGGGGCGGCGTCACTGGGGTCGGCGTCGACGGTCGCCGCTGGACCCGGCGCCGCACCGGTGGGGCGCGGTCAGGTCGAAATGGCGAGGGAATGTCGGGCCGGGCCGCGTGGAACCGGTATCGAGGCCGGGATGTCCGGCAACCGGGGCGCGGTGGCTGTCACACGGGACCGGTGCGCGCGATTCGCGACACCCCCGGACCCATGCGGGGGATTATAGATGGCCGTCGACGAAGGCCGTCAACTCGCGCTTGGGGCGCGCGCCAGTCAGTTCGGCCACCTTCTGGCCGCCCTTGAAGATCATCAGCGTCGGGATGCCGCGGATGCCGAACTTGCCCGGCACCTCGCGGTTGTCGTCGACGTTCATCTTGGCGATCTGCAGGCGGCCGCCGTAATCCCTGGCCATCTCGTCGAGGATGGGGGCGATCATCTTGCAAGGGCCGCACCACTCGGCCCAGTAGTCCACCAGCACCGGCACGTCCGACTCGAGGACATCGTTCGTGAACGACTCGTCCGTGATGTGCTTGATCAGTTCGCTGCTCATGCGCTTGCTCTCCAATGCCTGTCTGCGGCTGTCGTCAAGGCGGCCGGATTCTGACACATCGGCCTCGGCGCCGCTGCCGGCGCCGACGGGCCTCCGCCCCGGCGTCGCGGTCGACGCGCCTTGAAAAGGCGTGCCTTGCGGCCGCTGTTCGGCGCTTGGCTGCAGCGGTCGCGGGATTCCAATCGCCGGCGTATGCCGTCCACTTCCACGACCGCTTCGACGCCGCCGCGCGCTGGCGGGCAGCGCCAGTTTGCGCGCTTTCCGCTCGTGCGGCTGCTGGGTCGCAGCAGCCGCACGATGGCGTGGCAGGTGAGCGATCCGCGCAGCGGGCAGGACCTGGTGCTGCTGCTGCCGCGCGTGATGCCGGCCGGTGAGTTGCATGTCGATCGCTGGCTGCAGCGCGTGCGCAAGGCTGCGCGGCTGGACCATCCCCGGCTGGCGCCGGCGCTGGAGGTCGGCGTGCACGACGGCTGGCCCTACGTGACCTACGAGCTGGGCGAACGGGCGACGCTGGCCGACCGCGTCGGTCGCCAGGGCCTGGCCGCCGACGAGTCGGCAGCGCTCGGCAGCCAGTTGCTGCATGCGCTGGCCTATGCGCATGACGCCGGCGTCGCCCACCGCGACCTGCAGTCCTTCAGCGTGCTGGTGTCCGACAAGGGCGTGCCGAGGCTGATGGGGCTGGAGATCGCCTGCATCGAAGGCGATGCGCACGAGGTGGTCGAAGCGCCGTCGCTGCACGACCAGCGCGCCGCGGCCGAGGCCGACATCGTGTGCATGGGTGTCCTGATGCACTGGGTGCTGACGGGCCAGCCGGCGCTGGACGAACCCGACACCGCCAAGGTGGCCGACAGGCTGCCGCCACAAGGGCGCGAGATCTTGCGCCTGCCGTTCAGCACGCCGCGGCCGGTGCCCGAACCGCTGCGCGTGATCGTCAACCGCGCCACCGACCGCCAGCAGCGGCAGCGCTACCGTAATGCACGCACGCTGGCGCGTGCGCTGGAAGGCTGGCTGCAGGTCGATGCCGGCAACCAGGGCGGCCCACTGGCGCTGCTGCTGGACAAGATCCGCATCGCCGGCGTGCTGCCGGCGTCGCCGCATGGCGCCGAGCGCGCCGCGCGGCTGGCTCTGATGGAGCGCAACCGCACCGACGAGTTGGCCGAGGTGCTGCTCGACGACGTGGCGCTGTCCTTCGAGCTGCTGCGAGCGGTCAATACCGCCCACGTCGGCGGCGAGCCGGTGTCGGACAACGGCCCGGTGCTGACCGTTCGCCGTGCCATCGCGATGCTGGGCCTGGATGGCGTGCGCCGCATCGCGCTGGCCTTGCGGCCCTGGCCGGGCCCCCTGTCGGCGCCGCTGGCCGACGAACTCTGCCGCACGATGGAGCGCGTGCGCCGCGCCGGCCGCGTGGCCATGGCCATCCGCCCGGCGGGTTACGACGCCGAAGTGGTCTACCTGGTCACCCTGATGCAGAACCTGGGACGTCTGGTCGTGCAATACCACTTCGCCGACGAAGCGGGGCAGATCCGCCGGCTGATGCAGGCCGCACCGGCGGCCCAGGGTCAGGGCGAAGAACCGGGCATGAGCGAGCAGGCGGCGTCGATGGCCGTGCTGGGCGTCGACCTCGAGGCCATCGGCACCGCCGTCGCCCGCTGGTGGGGCCTGGACGACAGCGTGGTGCACATGATGCGCCGACACTCGCTCGATGCCCCGGTGCGCATGCCCGAGAGCGACGACGAGCAGTTGCGCATCACCGCCAGCTGCGCCAACGAGGCACTGGATGCGCTGGCACAACCGGCGCACCGCGTGCCGCCCGCGCTGCAGGCCGTGGTGCAGCGCCATGGCCGCGTGCTGGCGCTGTCGCTGCGCGACCTGCAGGCCGCGCTGCAGCCCGGCGCGGCGGCGAGCGTCCGTGCCGACGGCGGCGTGCCGCCGCCGGCAGCTGCCGCGGTCGAGAGCCGCAGCGCCGCATGAGCGCGGCCGCCACCGCCGCCCCGGCGCGCCGCCGCGTCGGCCGCTTCGAGCTGCAGCGCCTGCTCGGCCGCGGCGCGCAGGCCAGCGTCTGGCTGGCGCACGATCCGCGCCTGCAGCGTGACGTGGCCGTCAAGCTGCTGGCTGGCGGCGCCGACGCGGCGGCCGTCAGCGCGTGGCTGCACGAGGCGCATGCCGTCAGCCGGCTCAGCCACCCGCATGTCGTGCCCGTCTTCGAGGCCGACGACGGCGGCGGCCAGCCCTACCTGGTGTTCGAATATGTCGCGGGTGGCACGCTGTCCGAACTCGTGCGGCGCGATGGCGCGCTGCCGCCGCGCCGCGCCGTCGAGCTGATGATCGGCGTGCTCGATGCGCTGGCCGCGGCGCACGCGCAGGGCATCGTGCACCGCGATCTCAAGCCGTCGAACGTGCTGCTCGGTGCCGACGGCCGCGCGCGCGTGATGGATTTCGGCATCGCGGCCCGCGTCTCGGGCGGTGCCGACGGCCGCATCGTCGGCACCCCGGGCTACCTGTCGCCCGAGGCGGCGCGCGGCGAGGCGCCGTCGCCGCGCATGGATGTCTTCTCGGCCGGCGTCATGCTGGCCGAGCTGATGGCCGGCGAGCGCCTGCTGCACGAGCGCGACCCGCTGCGCGCCGTGCAGCGCGTGCAGCTCGAAGACCTGCAGGTGCCGCCGTCGGTCGACATCGACGATGCGCTGCGCAGCATCGTGCAGCGCGCCTTGTGTCGCGACGCGCTGCACCGATACGACAGCGCCGCGGCGCTGCGCGACGCGCTGTCGGCGTGGCTGCAGGCCGGCGCCGCCGGTGCAGCCGGTGCAGCCGGAACGGGCGGCGCGGCGGCCGATGCCGCCGGCGGCACGCACGGCACGCTCGACTTCCTGCTGCGGCGCATGCGCCACAAGTCCGACTTCCCGGCGCTGGGCCAGTCGATCGTGCGCATTCAGCGCACGGCGTCGTCCGAAACCGAGAGCCTGGGCAGCCTGTCGGCCGAGATCCTGCGCGACGTGGCGCTGACCAACAAGCTGCTGCGCATGGTCAACAGTGCGAGCTTCGGCCATGCCGGTGGCGGCACCATCGCCACCGTCTCGCGTGCCGCGCAGCTGATCGGCTTTGCCGGTGTGCGCAACCTGGCCCTGTCGCTGGTGCTGCTCGAGCACATGCAGAACAAGCAGCATGCGGCGCAGCTGAAGGAGGAGTTCTTGCGCGCGCTGATGGCCGGCACGCTGGCCGGCGCGCTGGCGCCGCTGGCGCGCGAGACCGAAGAGGTCTTCATCGGTGCGCTGTTCCAGAACCTGGGCCGGCTGCTGACCGAGTTCTATTTCCCCGAAGAGGCGCAGCAGGTTCGCCAGCTGAGCGAGCAGGGTGCCGAGGTCGAGGATGCCGCGCGGCGCGTGCTCGGCATCGGCCTGCAGGACCTGGCGATCGGTGTCGCCAAGACCTGGGGTCTGCCCGACAGCCTGCAGCGCACGATGCGCGTGCCCGACGGCGAGGTGCCGACGCGTGCCGTGGAGCGCGGCATCGAACGTGCACGCTGGATCGGTCGCTGTGCCAACGAGGTGGCCGACTGCCTGCTCGGCCATGGCCCCGAGCAGGCGCAGCAGGCCGTGGCCAAACTGGCCGAGCGCCACGCGCGTGCGCTCGACATCGCGCCCAGGGACATCATCGGCGCGGCGACCCTCGCACGCGAGCGCCTGATCGAATTTGCACGCTCGATGGGTGTCGATGTGGCCAAGGGCGCCGCCGCGCGGCGACTGTTTCCCGACGACGCCACGCTGAGCGACGCGGCGGATGCCACCGTTCGCATGGATGCGCTCGACCCGGCGGCGGTGACCGAGGCGCTGACGGCCGGCATCGCCGACGTCACGCAAAGCCTGGCCAGCGGCGAATTCAAGCTCAACGAGGTATTGCGCACGGTGCTCGACACCATGCACCGCGCGCTCGGCCTGCAGCGCATCGTCTTCTGCCTGCGCGACCCCAGGACCGACACCATGACCGGCCGCCTGGCGCTCGGGCTCGGTGGCATGGGCGCCTGCAAGCCCTTCGTGATCCCGCTGCGCGAACAGCCGGGGGCGCCGGTGGACCTGTTTGCCGCCGTTTGCCGCAAGGGGGCCGACACCGTCATCTCCGACACCACCCGCGGCGGCATGGCCGAACGCCTGCCGGCGTGGTATCTCGCAGGCGTCAATGCGCCGAGCTTCCTGCTGCTGCCGCTGATGATGCGCAAGGCACCGTTCGGCCTCATCTACGCCGATGTCGCGACGCCGGGCGCGCTGGCACCGCAGGAGAAGGAACTGGCGCTGCTGCGCGCACTGCGCAACCAGGTGGTGATGGCCTTCCGCCAGACCGGCGGCTGAACGCAACCGGCGATGCCGGTGGCGACGACAGCGGTGGCAGAAGCCGCAAAGAAGGTGACGAGCCTTACCCCCGGCACTGGTGGCAACGGTTAGGGCTGCTTGGTTCCCCACCTGACCCGGTTGGCCGCGCTCCCATGCGGGGAGGCCCGTCGCCGCGCATTGTAGGCGACCGCCCCGGCGCGGCCGCGGCCGTCAGCGCAGTTGCAGCGCGTCGTCGCCGAAGGTCAGGCCCAGGGGTTCGATGATCAGCTGCTTGGGGCCGGCCTCGACGACGCCGGCCACGCGCGCGCCCACGCCCTGGGCCTGGGCCACCGCCACCGTGCGCTCGGCGTCCTTGGCGTCGACGAAGAGCGCGAAGCCGGCGCCCATGTTGAGCGTGCTGTAGGCCTCGCGCTCGTCGTGGCCGGCATGCTGCCGGATGAAACGCAGCACCGGCGGCACCGGCGGCACGGTGTGGATGCGGTAGGTCAGCGCGCTGGCGTGGCGCAGCAGCTTGCGCCAGCCATGGCCGGTGATATTGGCGCAGTAGTGCGGCGCGATGCCGGCGCGCCACAAGGCCTCGGTCACCGGCGCATACAGCACCGTGGGCGCCAGCAGCGCGGCGCCGTAGCTCAGGCCCGGCGCCACCTCGGTCAGCCAGCCCTGCGGCAGCCGCTCGACCAGCTTGCGCGCCAGGCTCAGGCCGTTGGCATGGATGCCGCTCGAATCCAGCAGCACGATGGCGTCGCCCGCGCCCAGCCGGTCGCCCACCGAGAGGCGCTCCTTGGGGTTGACGAGCCCGGTGCACGACGCCGCCAGGTCGATGCGACCACCCTCGACGATGCCGGCCAGTGCCGGCGTCTCGCCACCGCCCCAGGCCACGCCGCAGCTGTCGCAGGCGCGCTTCCAGCCGGCCACCAGGGCCTGCGCGCGCGCCGCGTCGCCGAACCAGTCGCTGCCGCCGGCGGCCCAGTAGGCCTGCACCACCAGCGGCGTGGCGCCGACGGTGATGAGGTCGTTGACCGCCATCGCGATGGTGTCCTGCGCGATCGCGTCGTACCAGCTGCGCCCGGTCAGCGCCGCCATCTCGTCGGCGACGATGGCCTTGGAGCCCAGGCACTCGACGATCGACGCCAGGTAGAACGGCCCGACGTCGATCACGTAGGCCGACTCGCCGCGCGAGGCCGCGACCTCGGCAAAGCCGTGCGCCGCCAGATGGCCGGCGGTGGCGGCCGCGGCGCGCTGGGCGCTGACCTTCAGCGGGTCGATGAGGTCGTAGTTGACGCCGGCCTGTTCGTAGCTCAGCGGGGTCGTCCGGGGTGCCTCGGGCGGGGTGGGTTTGGCGGCAGTCATGGTGCCGATTATCGGCGCCGCCCCGGGGCCGGCAGGGGCCCGGGCCGGCGACAGGGCGGCTCGTAGAATGCCCCGATGAGCACCGTCGTCCTGGCCCGCAAATACCGGCCGAAGCGCTTCGACCAGATGGTCGGGCAGGAACACGTGGTGCGCGCGCTGACCAACGCACTGCAGCAGAACCGGCTGCACCACGCCTACCTCTTCACCGGCACGCGCGGCATCGGCAAGACGACGGTGTCGCGCATCCTGGCCAAGTCGCTCAACTGCACCGGTGCCGACGGCAGCGGCGGCGTCACCGCCACGCCCTGCGGCGTGTGCAGCGCCTGCACCGAGATCGACGCCGACCGCTACATCGACTACATCGAGCTCGACGCCGCCAGCAACCGCAGCATCGACGAGATCCGCGACCTCATCGAACGCGCGGCCTACAAGCCCGGCGTCGGTCGCTTCAAGGTCTTCATGATCGACGAGGCGCACCAGCTGACCAAGGACGCGTTCAATGCGCTGCTGAAGACGCTGGAGGAGCCGCCCGACTACCTGAAATTCGTGCTGGCGACCACCGACCCCGAGAAGATGCTGCCGACGGTGCTCAGCCGCTGCCTGCAGTTCAACCTGCGGCCGATGGCGCCCGAGGTCGTGCGCGACCACCTCGCGCAGGTGCTGCAGGCTGAAGGGCTGCCCTTCGACGACGGTGCGTTGCGGCTGCTCGGCCGCGCCGCGCGCGGTTCGATGCGCGACGCGCTGTCGCTCACCGACCAGGCCATCGCCTACGGCGGTGGCAAGCTCGAAGAAGCCGTGGTGCGCGTCATGCTCGGCAGCGTCGACCGTGGCCATGCGGCGGCACTGGTGCAGGCGCTGGCCGCGCGCGACGGCCGCACGCTGCTGGCGGCCGTCGATACGCTGCGCAGCCGCGGGCTGTCGGCCACCGGCACGCTGGAAGAGATGGCCACGCTGCTGCAGCAGATGGCCGTGCTGCAGGCGGTGCCCGATGCGCTCGATGCGGCCGACCCCGACCACGAGGACGCCATTCGCCTGGCACCGGCGCTGGCGCCCGACGAGACGCAGCTGCTCTACAGCATGCTGGTGCAGGGCCGCGCCGAGCTCGGCCTGATGAGCGACGAATATGCGGCGCTGACCATGGTGCTGCTGCGCTTCCTGGCCTTTGCGCCGGCCGGCGCGGTGCCGGCAGCGCCGCCGGCGCGGGTGGCGCCGGTGCTGGCAGCGGTGGCGGGGCGGGCGCGTGTGCCACCTCTCGCGGTGGGTACGGCGGCGCCGGTGCAGCCGGTTCAGCCGGCTCGTGCCGTGACCGCGACGACGCCGACACCGGCGCCGCGGCCTTCGGTGCCGCCCGCAGCCCCGCCCGCGACGGCACCGCGTGCCGCCGAGCCCGACATCCCGCCCTGGCTCGACGAGGGGCCCCCGCCAGAGGATGAGGTCGAACCGCGCACCGCTCCGCTGCGGGCGTCTGCACCGCCGGCCCTGACGGTACCGGCGCCGCGACCGACAGCGCCGGCGGCTGCACCCCCCGACACCACGCCGCTGGGCGATCGCTGGGCCGCCATCGTGCAGACCCTGATCGAACGGGGCCGCATCGCCGCGCTGGTGCGCGAACTGGCCGTTCAGGCCGGCGTGCGCGCCTGCCACGAAGGCGCCGACGGTTGCACCTGGACACTGGCCGTCGAGCGCGAATCGCTGCGCACGCCCACGCTCGCCGACAAGCTGGCCGCGCTGCTCAGCGCCGAGCTGGGCGCGCCGCAGCAGCTGCAGCTCGAGCCCGGCGTGCCCACCGATTCGGTCGCCCGCCGCGAGGCCTGGGAGCGCCAGCGCCGCCAGGCCGAGGCCGAACAGCTGATCCGCGACGACCCCGCCGTGCTCGAATTGCTGGCCCAGTTCAAGACGGCGCGCATCGTGCCGGGCTCGATCCGGCCGCTGTAGATCCACCCGCATCCACCCAGGAGAGACGACCATGATGAAAGGCCAACTTGCCGGCCTCATGAAGCAGGCCCAGGCCATGCAGGACAACCTCAAGCGCGCCCAGGACGAACTGGCGACGATCGAGGTCGAGGGCCAGTCCGGTGCCGGGCTGGTGAAGGTGACGATGACCTGCAAGCACGACGTCAAGCGCGTGGCCATCGACCCGAGCCTGCTGGCTGACGACAAGGACATGCTCGAGGACCTGGTCGCCGCGGCGTTCAACGATGCGATCCGCCGCGCCGAGGCGGTCAGCGCCGAGAAGATGGGCAAGCTCACCGCCGGCATGCCGATGCCGCCGGGCATGAAATTCCCGTTCTGATCCCGCGCTCGCCGGCACGATGGCCGAGGCCGTTCTCGACGATCTGATCGACGCCTTGCGGCGGCTGCCCGGCGTGGGCCTGAAGTCGGCGCAGCGCATGGCCTTCCACCTGCTGCAGCACGACCGTGACGGCGCGCGCCGGCTGGCGCTGGCGCTCGAGCACGCGGTCTCGCGCACGCACCACTGCGCGCGCTGCCACACCTTCACCGAGGCCGAGGTCTGCGCCACCTGCCTCGACCCGCAGCGCGACCCGCACCAGTTGTGCGTGGTCGAGACGCCGGCCGACCAGGCGGCGCTCGAGCGCAGCGGCAGCTACCAGGGCCTGTATTTCGTGCTGATGGGCCGGCTGTCACCGCTGGACGGCGTGGGCGTGCACGACATCGGCGCGGCGCCGCTGCTCGAGCGTGCCGCCGACGGCGTCGTCGAGGAGGTGATCCTGGCCACCGGCTTCAGCGCCGAGGGCGAGGCCACCGCGCATGCGCTGGGCGAGGCGCTGCGCGCGCGCGGCCTGAAGGTCACGCGGCTGGCGCGTGGCGTGCCGGTGGGCAGCGAACTGGAATATGTGGACCTGGGCACCATCGCGCACGCCCTGGCCGATCGACGTTGAACCCGAGGGGATCCGCTTGAACATCGCCCATGTCTGCATGGTCGTGGCCGGCCTGCTGCCGATCGTCTGCGCCGGCATCGCCAAGGCCGGGCGCATCGGCCAGCCGCGCGCGCAGGGTGGCTACGACAACCACGACCCGCGCGCCTGGCTGGCCCGGCAGAGCGGCCACCGCGCCCGCGCCAATGCGGCGCAGGCCAACAGCTTCGAGGCGTTGCCGCTCTTCCTGGCCGGCGTGCTGGTGGCGCAGACCAGTGGCGCGCGGCCGGTCGTGGTGGATGCGCTGGCCCTCGCCTTCGTCGCCCTGCGCGTGCTCTATATCGCCTGCTACCTGGCCGACCGCGATCTGCTGCGCAGCCTGGCCTGGACGGCCGGCATGGCGGTGACGGTCGCACTGTTTTTCAGCGCCGGGTGGTGAGCTGGGGCGCGCGCCGTGAAGGTCCTGGGTATCGAATCCTCGTGCGACGAGACCGGCGTCGCCCTTGTCGATGCCGATGGGGCCGCTGCGCCGCGCCTGCTGGCGCATGCCCTGCACAGCCAGGCCGACATGCACCAGGCCTACGGCGGCGTCGTCCCCGAACTGGCATCGCGCGACCATGTGCGGCGGGTCATTCCGCTGCTGCGCCAGGTGCTGGCCGGCGCCGGCTGCGAGGCCGCGGCGATCGACGTCGTTGCCTATACGCGCGGCCCCGGCCTGGCCGGGGCGTTGCTGGTCGGTGCCGGTGTCGCCGAGGCGCTGGGTGCGGCGCTGGAGCGGCCGACGCTGGGCGTGCACCACCTCGAAGGCCACCTGCTGTCGCCCTTTCTCAGCCCCGGGGCGCCGGACTTCCCCTTCGTCGCGCTGCTCGTTTCGGGCGGGCACACGCAGCTGATGCGGGTGGACGGTGTCGGCCGCTATGAACTGCTGGGCGAGACCATCGACGACGCCGCCGGCGAGGCCTTCGACAAGAGCGCCAAGCTGCTGGGGCTGGGCTATCCGGGCGGCCCGGCGCTGGCCAAGCTGGCGCAGCAGGGGCGCGACGACGCCATCGCGCTGCCGCGCCCGCTGCTGCACAGCGGCAACCTCGACTTCTCGTTCGCCGGCCTGAAGACCGCCGTCATGACCCGGTTGCGCGCTCTGGGCCCCGAGCCGACGGCGGCAGCGCGCGCCGATCTGGCCGCATCGGCGCAGGCGGCGATCGTCGACGTGCTGGTGGCCAAGACGCTGCGCGCGCTCGAGCAGACCGGGCTCACCCGGCTGGTGGTGGCCGGCGGCGTGGGTGCCAACCGGCGCCTGCGCGCGCAACTCGATGCCGCGGCCGCACGCCGCGGCTGGCAGGTGCACTACCCGCCGGTGGCCTTGTGCACCGACAACGGCGCGATGATCGCGCTGGCCGCTGCGATGCGCTTGCGGGCCGGGCTGGCCGGCACCAGCCGCACGGGCGCCTTCGACGTGCGCCCGCGCTGGCCGCTCGAGCAACTCTGAACAGAGTTCAGCCGACGGTCAGCTTCCGGCGCCGGGGGGGGGGGGCGGGGGGGGGGGGGGGGGGGGGCGGCGCCTTGGGGGGGGGGGGGGGGGGGGCCCGGGGGGCCCCGGGGGGGGGGGGCGGGGGGGGGGGGGGGGGCCCGGGGGGGGGGGGCGGGGGGGGCGGGGGGGGGCCCCCCCCCCTTTTTTTTTTTTTTTTTTTTTGGTGCGCCGGGGGGGGGGGGGGGGGGGGGGGGGGCCGCCCACCCACCCCCCTTTTTTGCTTGGGCGGGCCGGGCCGCCGGGGGGGGGGGGGGGGGGGGGGGGGGGGGGGGGGGGGGGGGGGGGGGGGGGGGGGGGGGGGGGGGGGGGGGGGGGGGGGGGGGGGGGGGGGGGGGGGGGGGGGGGGGGGGGGGGGGGGGGGGGGGGGGGGGGGGGGGGGGGGGGGGGGGGGGGGGGGGGGGGGGGGGGGGGGGAGGGGAACCCCCGGGGTTGGGGGGGGGGGGGGGGGGGGCGGGGGGGGCGCCAGATGGGCGCCGATCGGCGGTCATCAAGACCCATCCCGGCCGTGGTTTGTGCACGGTCAATCCGCCGCTCGGTTGGGTCCGAAGCGGCCTGACAGAATCCCCCCATGAGACCCGAGATCGAAAACCTGCCCGGCTCGCGGATCCGCGAGGTGGCCAATGCGGCCATGGGCCGTGCCGATGTGCTGGCCTTCTGGTTCGGCGAGAGCGACGAAGTCACGCCCGAGGCCATCCGCGATGCCGCGATCCGCTCGCTGCAGGCCGGCGAGACCTTCTATTCGCACAACCTCGGACTGGCCGAACTGCGCGCCGCGCTGGCCGGCTACGCCAGCCACCTGCACGGGCCGGTCGACGTCGACCGCATCGCCGTCACCTCGTCGGGCGTCAATGCGCTGATGCTGGCGATGCAGATGCTGGCCGGTGCCGGCGACGAGGTGGTGGCCGTGGTGCCGGTGTGGCCCAACCTGACGGCGCAGCCGGCGATCCTGGGCGCGCGCGTGACGCGGGTGCCGCTGCGCCCCGATGCGGCCGGTCGGTGGCGGCTGGACGTGGAAGAGCTGTGCGCCGCCGTCACGCCGCGCACGCGCGTGCTGCTGGTCAATGCGCCCAACAACCCCACCGGCTGGACGCTGACGCGCGCCGAGCAGCAGGTGCTGCTCGGCCATTGCCGTCGCACCGGCACCTGGATCCTGGCCGACGAGGTCTACGAGCGCCTGGCCTACGACGGCGTTCGCTGCGCGCCGAGCTTTCTCGACATCGCCGGCCCCGACGACCGCCTGCTGGTCGCGCACAGCTTCAGCAAGAGTTTCCTGATGACGGGCTGGCGGCTGGGCTGGCTGGTGCTGCCGCGCGGCCACCTCGACGCCGTCGGCAAGTTGATCGAGTTCAACACCTCGTGCGCGCCGGTCTTCGTGCAGCGCGGTGCGCTCGCCGGGCTGGCGATGGCCGAGGACTTCGTGCCCGCCCTGGTGCAGCGCCTGCAGGCCTGCCGCGACCGCCTGGTGACCGGGCTGCGGGCCCTGCCCGGCGTGCGGGTGGCGCCGGCGCCCGGTGGCCTGTATGCCTTCTTCCGCGTCGCCGGGCAGGACGACTCGCTGGCCTTTGCCAAGCACCTCGTCACCCGCCATGGCCTGGGCCTGGCACCCGGCGTGGCCTTCGGCGCGGAGGGCGAGGGCTGGCTGCGCTGGTGCTTCGCGTCGCACGACCCGGGGCGGCTCGACCAGGGGCTCGGCCGGCTGGCCGAGGCGTTGCGCCTATAATCGCCAGTTCCTTGCAGGATGTTCGAGCAGGGAGTTCGCACGGCACCGGTCGGTTTCACTGGTGTCCGCAAGTAGAGACCGGAAACCGTACCAGGCCCCGGGCACCATGCCCGCAACGCCGGGCGCGGCTTTCCATGCACGAGGAAATCCAATGACCCTGGCCACCACCCACAAGGCCGAGATCGTCGCCGCGAATGCCCGTGGCGCCAACGATACCGGCTCCCCCGAAGTTCAGGTCGCGCTGCTCACCGCACGCATCAACGAACTGACGCCGCACTTCAAGCAGCACGCCAAGGACCACCACGGCCGCCGCGGCCTGCTGAAGATGGTCAACCAGCGCAAGCGCCTGCTGGCGTACCTGAAGGACCGCCAGCCCGACCGCTACACCGCGCTGATCGCCAAGCTCGGCCTGCGCAAATAAGAACCCCTCCTGCGGGCGGCCCAGGGCCGCCCGCAGGTCCGTTGGAGACGGTCGGAACACACGCTGCTGTGTCATTCCAGGGGTGCCCGCTTCGCAGGGCTTCGCTGGAATGGCATTGCGTCATGCCGAACCGATTCCCGGTGATCCCGGCGCCACCGCACCAGCGCCCATCCATCCAGGAGCCATCCGCATGAGCATCTTCAACAAGGTCAGCAAGACCTTCCAGTGGGGCCAGCACACCGTCACGCTGGAAACCGGCGAGATCGCCCGCCAGTCCGGCGGCGCCGTCGATGTGCAGCATCGACGACACCGTCGTGCTCGCCACCGTGGTCGCCAAGACCGCGGCCAAGGCCGGCCAGGATTTCTTTCCGCTGACCGTCGACTACATCGAGAAGACCTACGCCGCCGGCAAGATCCCCGGCAGCTTCTTCAAGCGCGAGGGCCGCCCGAGCGAGCTCGAGACCCTGACCAGCCGCCTGATCGACCGCCCGATCCGCCCGCTGTTCCCGGATGGTTTCTTCAACGAGGTGCAGGTCGTCGTGCACGTGCTGAGCCTGAACCCCGAGGTGCAGGCCGACATCGCCGCCATGATCGGCACCAGCGCCGCGCTGGCGATCAGCGGCATCCCGTTCAACGGCCCCATCGGCGCCGCGCGCGTGGGCTATGTCAACGGCCAGTATGTGCTCAACCCGGGCCAGACCCAGCTGCGCGACAGCCGGATGGACCTGGTGGTCGCCGGCACCGAAGCAGCCGTGCTGATGGTCGAATCCGAAGCCGACCAGCTGTCGGAAGAGGTGATGCTGGGCGCCGTGGTCTTCGGCCACGAGCAGGGCAACGTCGCCATCCGCCACATCAACGAGCTGGTGCGCGAGGCCGGCAAGGCCGAGTGGCAGTGGACGCCGCCGGCCAAGGACGAGGCCTTCATCGCCAAGGTGAACGAACTCGCCGAGGGCCCGCTGCGCGCCGCCTACCAGATCCGCAGCAAGCAGGCCCGCACCCAGGCCTGCCGCGAGGCCTACGCCGCCACCATGGCCGGCCTCAAGGCCGCGGGCATCGACTTCGACAGCGTCAAGGTCGAGGGGCTGCTGTTCGAGATCGAAGCCAAGATCGTGCGCAGCCAGATCCTGGCCGGCGAGCCGCGCATCGACGGTCGCGATACGCGCACCGTGCGCCCGATCGAGATCCGCTCCGGCGTGCTGCCGCGCGCCCACGGCTCGGCGCTGTTCACGCGCGGCGAGACGCAGGCGCTGGTGATCGCCACGCTGGGCACCGAACGCGACGCGCAGCGCATCGACGCGCTGGCCGGCGAGTTCGAAGACCGCTTCATGCTGCACTACAACATGCCCCCGTTCGCCACCGGCGAAACGGGCCGCGTGGGCAGCCCCAAGCGCCGCGAGATCGGCCATGGCCGCCTGGCCAAGCGCGCGCTGGTCGCGGTGCTGCCGAGCAAGGAAGACTTCCCTTACACGCTGCGCGTGGTGTCGGAGATCACCGAATCGAACGGCTCGTCGTCGATGGCCTCGGTGTGCGGCGGCTGCCTGGCGCTGATGGACGCCGGCGTGCCGATGAAGGCCCATGTGGCCGGCATCGCGATGGGCCTGATCAAGGAAGGCAACCGCTTCGCGGTGCTGACCGACATCCTGGGTGACGAGGACCACCTCGGCGACATGGACTTCAAGGTGGCGGGCACCACCGGCGGCATCACCGCCCTGCAGATGGACATCAAGATCCAGGGCATCACCAAGGAGATCATGCAGGTCGCCCTGGCACAGGCCAAGGAAGCGCGCCTGCACATCCTGTCCAAGATGGTCGAGGCCGTGGGCGGCGCCAAGGCCGAGGTGAGCCAGTTTGCCCCGCGCCTGTACACGATGAAGATCAACCCGGAGAAGATCCGCGACGTCATCGGCAAGGGCGGCGCCACCATCCGCGCGCTGACCGAAGAAACCGGCTGCACGATCGACATCGGCGAGGACGGCACCATCACCATCGCCTCGGTCGACGCCGACAAGGCCGAGTTTGCGAAGAAGCGCATCACCGAGATCACCGCCGAGGCCGAGATCGGCAAGGTCTACGAAGGCCCGATCACCAAGATCCTGGACTTCGGCGCGCTGGTCAACATCCTGCCCGGCAAGGACGGCCTGCTGCACATCAGCCAGATCGCCCACCAGCGCGTCGAGCGGGTCGAGGACTTCCTCAAGGAAGGCCAGGTCGTGCAGGTCAAGGTGCTGGAGACCGACGAGAAGGGCCGCATCAAGCTGTCGATGAAGGCGCTGCTCGAGCGCCCCGAGGGCATGCCCGAGGAGCGCTTCGAGCGCAGCGACCGCGGCGACCGCCCGCCGCGCCGCGACCGCGACGACCGCCCGCGCCGCGACCGTGGCGACCGCGGTGAACGCAGCGAGCGTCCGCGCCGCGAGGCCGCCGATGAAGGCGCGCCGGCCGAGGCCGTCGCGCCGGCAGCCGACAGCCCGTCCGCCGACGTCCCCGCCGCGCCGGAAACGCCGAAGTCGGAATAGGCGTGGCGACGGCCAACACCATGCGTGCCATCGAAATCGCCCAGCCGGGCGGACCCGAAGTCCTGCGCGAGGTGCAGCGGCCCGACCCGGTGCCGCAGCCGGGCGAGTTGCTGATCGCGGTGCAGGCCTCGGGCGTCAACCGCCCCGACGTGCTGCAGCGCAAGGGCCTGTACCCGATGCCCGCGGGCGTGTCGGACCTGCCGGGCCTGGAAGTCGCGGGCACCGTCGAGGCCGGCGCACCCGACGACCTGGCGCAGGCCGGCCTGAAGATCGGCGACCCGGTGTGCGCGCTGGTGGCCGGCGGCGGCTATGCCGAGCGCTGCGTAGCGCCGGCGGGGCAGTGCCTGCCCGTGCCGCGCGGCCTGTCGATGATCGAGGCCGCCAGCCTGCCCGAGACCTTCTTCACCGTCTGGCAGAACGTGTTCGTGATCGCGCGCCTGCAGCCGGGCGAGACGCTGCTGGTGCAGGGCGGCTCCAGCGGCATCGGCGTCACCGCCATCATGCTGGCCAGGGCGCTGGGCTCGACGGTGATCGTCACCGCCGGCAGCGACGACAAGTGCAATGCCTGTCTGGCCATCGGTGCCGACCATGCCATCAACTACCGCACGCAGGACTTTGCCGCCGAGGCGAAGCGCCTGACCAACGGCCGCGGCGTCGATGTGGTGCTGGACATGGTGGCCGGCGACTATGTCGGCCGCGAGATCGACTGCCTGGCCGACGACGGGCGGCTGGCGATCATCGCGGTGCAGGGCGGCACGAAGAGCGCCATCGACAGCGGTCTGGTGCTGCGCAAGCGGCTGGTGATCAGCGGCTCGACGCTGCGGCCGCGCTCGGTGGCCTACAAGACGGAACTGGCGCGCGCGCTGCGCGCCAGGGCGTGGCCGCTGATCGAGGCCGGCCGCGTGAAGCCGGTCATTCATCGGGTCTTCCCGGCCGTCCAGGCCGCCGCCGCACATGCGCTGATGGAATCCAGCACGCATGTGGGCAAGATCGTTCTGCAGTGGTGAGGACGAACGAGGAGATTGGCAATGCGACGCAAACTCGTGGTGGGCAACTGGAAGATGCACGGCAGCCGGCCGGCCAATGCCGAACTGCTGGCGGCCATCGTCGGCGCGCGGCCGTATGGCTGCGACGTGGCAGTGTGCGTGCCCTATCCCTACCTGACCGAAACTGCCGCCGCGCTGTCCGGCGGCGACCTGCGCTGGGGTGCGCAGGACTGCTCGGCCCACGAGCAGGGCGCCTATACCGGCGAGGTATCGGCGACGATGCTGGCCGAATTCGGTTGCCGCTATGCCATCGTCGGCCACAGCGAACGCCGCGCCTGCCACCATGAATCCGACCTGCTGGTGGCGCAGAAGGCACAGGCCGCACTGGCGCGCGGCATCACGCCCATCGTCTGTGTCGGCGAGACGCTCGAGCAGCGCGAAGCCGGCGACACCGAATTCGTCGTCAAGCGCCAGCTCGCCGCGGTGATTCACCGGCTGGCGCACTGCGCCGGCGAGATCGTCGTCGCCTACGAGCCCGTCTGGGCCATCGGCACCGGCCGCACCGCCACGCCCGAACAGGCGCAGGCCGTGCACGCCGTGCTGCGCACGCAGCTGCAGGCCGCCACCGGCCATGGCGAACGCATGCGCATCCTCTACGGCGGCAGCGTCAAGGCCGACAACGCCGCCACGCTGTTCGCGCAGCCTGACATCGACGGCGGCCTGATCGGCGGCGCTTCGCTGAAGGCGGCCGACTTCATCGCCATCTGTCGGGCCGCCGGCTAACTTGCAAGGTCGGCGGCCGATCGCCACGACCCCCCATTCCTGGAGAGCTTTCACACATGCAGATCTGGATGACCCTGGTGCTGGCCCTGCAGCTGCTGTCGGCGCTGGTGATGATCGGCCTGGTGCTGATCCAGCACGGCAAGGGCGCGGACATGGGCGCCTCCTTCGGCAGTGGTTCGTCGGGCAGCCTGTTCGGCGCCACCGGCAGCGCCAACTTCCTGTCGCGCTCGACGGCGGCCTGTGCCACCGTCTTCTTCGTCAGCACGCTGGCGATGGCCCTGCTTTCGAATGCCGGCAATGCCAGCCGTGCCAGCAGCGGCGGCAGTGTGCTGGACCGCCCGGCCAGCGCCGCCAGCGCAGCGGCGGTGCCGGCCATCCCCGGCGTCGCCCCCGCTGCCATTCCCGCCCCGGCAACGGGTGGCGCCAGCGCCGCCGCGGCAGCCCTGCCGGCCGCATCGGTCGCGCCGAATATCCCGAAATGACGCGCCGGTGCGTGGACCCCACGCAACCCTGCTGCAAGGGCCTGTGCGGCTAGGGAAGTCCCTTGTTTTCGGGCTAGAATCGCGGTCGATTCGACGAGCTCATCCTCATGCCAGTCGAACTTGTTGTGGAGCAGATCGACGTCGGGCCGACGTGGTGAAATTGGTAGACACGCTATCTTGAGGGGGTAGTGGCGAAAGCTGTGCGAGTTCGAGTCTCGCCGTCGGCACCAAGTTGGGGTGGGGGGCCGGGGGGGGGGGCGGCCCCGGGGGGGGGGGGGGGGGGGGGGGGGGGGGGGGGGGGGGGGGGGGGGGGGGGGGGGGGGGGGGGGGGGGCGGCGCCCGGCGTGCAGTCACACGGTGACGGCACATGGCGCGCTTTTTTGCGACCTGTTTGGACCTGACTGATTGCTGACGACGCCATGGATCTGCAACCGTATCTGCCCGTGATCCTCTTCATCCTGGTCGGCGTTGCGGTTGGCGTCCTGCCGCAGTTGATCGGCTTCGCCTTCGGGCCGAACCGGCCCGACGCGGAGAAGAACAGCCCCTACGAGTGCGGCTTCGAGGCCTTCGAGGACGCGCGCATGAAGTTCGACGTGCGCTACTACCTGGTGGCCATCCTGTTCATCCTCTTCGACCTCGAGATCGCCTTCCTCTTCCCGTGGGCGGTGGCGCTGCGTGACATCGGGGCGTCAGGCTTCTGGGCCATGATGATCTTCCTGGGCATCCTCGTGGTGGGCTTCGTCTACGAGTGGAAGAAGGGCGCCCTGGACTGGGAATGACGCTGGACGCACGCGCAGCAAACGGAGCAATCACACCATGGGCATCGAAGGCGTACTGAAGGAAGGCTTCGTCACCACCTCGGTCGACACGCTGATCAACTGGTCGAAGACCGGCTCGCTGTGGCCGATGACCTTCGGCCTGGCGTGCTGCGCGGTGGAGATGATGCACGCCGGCGCCGCGCGCTACGACATCGACCGCTTCGGCATGCTGTTCCGCCCCAGCCCGCGCCAGAGCGACCTGATGATCGTGGCCGGCACGCTGTGCAACAAGATGGCGCCGGCCCTGCGCAAGGTCTACGACCAGATGGCCGAGCCGCGCTGGGTGCTGAGCATGGGCTCCTGCGCCAACGGCGGCGGCTACTACCACTACAGCTATTCGGTGGTGCGCGGCTGCGACCGCATCGTGCCGGTCGACGTCTACGTGCCGGGCTGCCCGCCCACCGCCGAGGCGCTGCTCTACGGCATCCTGCAGCTGCAGGCCAAGATCCGGCGCGAAAACACCATCGCGCGCTGACACCATGACGCAAAGACTCGATACCCTGCAGGCCGCGCTGGAATCGGTGCTCGGCGATGCCGTCAAGCGCCTGGTGCGTGCACGCGGAGAGATCACGCTCACCGTCGGTGCCGACCGCTACCTCGAGGTGGCGCGCACGCTGCGCGACAGCCCGGCGCTGCGCTTCGAGCAGCTGATCGACCTGTGCGGCGTCGACTATGCCGACTACAAGAACAAGCCTTGGGACGGCCTGCGCTTCTGCGTCGTCTCGCACCTGCTGTCGGTCACGCACAACTGGCGTGTGCGTCTGAAGGTCTTTGCCTCCGACGACGACCTGCCGGTGGTGGCCTCGGTCAACGAGATCTGGAATGCCGCCAACTGGTTCGAGCGCGAGGCCTTCGACCTCTTCGGCATCATCTTCGAGGGCCACCTCGACCTGCGCCGCATCCTCACCGACTACGGCTTCATCGGCCACCCGATGCGCAAGGACTTCCCGGTCACGGGCCACGTCGAGATGCGCTACGACGCCGAGCAGCGGCGCGTGATCTACCAGCCGGTGACGATCGAGCCGCGCGAGATCACGCCGCGTGTCGTGCGCGAAGACAACTACGGCGGACTCCACTGAGATCATGGCCGAGATCAAGAACTACACCCTGAACTTCGGGCCGCAGCACCCGGCCGCGCACGGCGTGCTGCGCCTGGTGCTCGAGCTCGACGGCGAGGTGATCCAGCGCGCCGACCCGCACATCGGCCTGCTGCACCGCGCCACCGAGAAGCTGGCCGAGACCAAGACCTACATCCAGTCGCTGCCCTACATGGACCGGCTGGACTACGTGTCCATGATGTGCAACGAGCACGCCTACTGCCTGGCCATCGAGAAGCTGCTGGGCATCGAGGTGCCGGTGCGGGCGCAGTACATCCGGGTGATGTTCGCCGAGATCACGCGGCTGCTGAACCACCTGCTGTGGCTGGGCGCGCACGGGCTCGACTGCGGGGCGATGAACATCCTCATCTACTGCTTCCGCGAGCGCGAGGACCTGTTCGACATGTACGAGGCGGTATCGGGCGCACGCATGCACGCGGCCTATTTCCGCCCGGGCGGCGTCTATCGCGACCTGCCCGAGCGCATGCCGCAGTACCAGGCCAGCCGCATCCGCAACGAGAAGGCGATCAAGGCACTGAACGCCAACCGCCAGGGCAGCCTGCTCGACTTCATCGAGGACTTCTGCCAGCGCTTCCCGAAGAATGTCGACGACTACGAGACGCTGCTGACCGACAACCGCATCTGGAAGCAGCGCACGGTGGGCATCGGCGTGGTGTCGCCCGAGCGCGCGCTCAACCTGGGCTTCACCGGTCCGATGCTGCGCGGCTCGGGCATCGCCTGGGACCTGCGCAAGCACCAGCCCTACGACGTCTACGACAAGATGGATTTCGACGTGCCGGTGGGCGTCAACGGCGACACCTACGACCGCTACCTGGTGCGCGTGGAGGAGATGCGCCAGTCCAACCGCATCATCCAGCAGTGCATCGGCTGGCTGCGTGCCAACCCCGGCCCGGTGATCACCGACAACCACAAGGTGGCGCCGCCGCACCGCGTCGACATGAAGTCGAGCATGGAAGAGCTGATCCATCACTTCAAGCTCTTCACCGAAGGCTTCCACGTGCCCGAGGGCGAGGCCTACGCCGCGGTCGAGCACCCCAAGGGCGAGTTCGGCATCTACCTGATCAGCGACGGCGCCAACAAGCCATACCGCCTGAAGATCCGGCCACCGGGCTTCGTGCACCTGGCCGCGCTCGACGAGATGGCGCGCGGCCACATGATTGCCGATGCGGTGGCGATCATCGGCACCATGGACATCGTCTTCGGCGAGATCGATCGATGAACTTCTCCGACGCCACGCTGGCCCGCTTCGCCAAGGAAGTGGCCAAATACCCCGCCGACCAGAAGCAGTCGGCCGTGATGGCCTGCCTGGCCATCGTGCAGCACGAACAGGGCCATGTCTCGGCCGAGGCCGAGGAGGGCATCGCCGCCTACCTGGGCATGCCGCCGATCGCGGTGCACGAGGTCACCACCTTCTACAACATGTACAACCAGCAGCCGGTGGGCAGCTTCAAGCTCAACGTCTGCACCAACCTGCCGTGCCAGTTGCGCGATGGGCAGAGCGCGCTGGACCATGTCTGCAGCCGTCTCGGCGTCGAGCCCTACGGCACCACCGACGACGGCCGCTTCACCGTGCAGCCCAGCGAATGCCTGGGCGCCTGCGCCGATGCGCCGGTGATGCTGGTCAACGACCGCCAGATGCTCAGCTTCATGAGCCGCGAGCGGCTCGACGAACTGCTCGACACGCTGAAGAAGGCCCAGGGGTGACCATGGTGACCATGCCCGATCTCTCGAAATTCCAGGCCACCGGCGCCGAGACCTGTTTCCACGGCCGCCACATCAACCCGCAGATCTACGCCGGGCTCGATGGCCGCAACTGGCGGCTGGCCGACTATGTGGCGCGCGGCGGCTATTCGGCGCTGCGCAGGATCCTCGGCCAGGGCCCGCAGGGCAGCGAAGGCGCGATGACGCCCGACCAGGTGATCGCCGAAGTCAAGCTGAGCGCGCTGCGCGGACGCGGCGGTGCGGGCTTTCCCAGCGGCCTGAAGTGGAGCTTCATGCCGCGCGCCTATCCGGGCCCCAAATACCTGGTGTGCAACTCCGACGAGGGCGAGCCCGGCACCTGCAAGGACCGCGACATCCTGCGCTACAACCCGCACATCGTGATCGAGGGCATGGCCATCGCCGCCTACGCGATGGGCATCCGCACCGGCTACAACTACATCCACGGCGAGATCTTCGAGGTCTACGAACGCTTCGAAGCGGCCCTGGAAGAGGCCCGCGCCGCCGGCTTCCTGGGCGACAACATCCTGGGCAGCGAGCACAGCTTCCAGCTGCACGCGTTCCACGGCTTCGGCGCCTACATCTGCGGCGAGGAGACCGCGCTGCTCGAATCGCTGGAAGGCAAGAAGGGCCAGCCGCGCTTCAAGCCGCCGTTCCCGGCCAGCTTCGGCCTCTACGGCAAGCCGACGACGATCAACAACACCGAAACCTTCGCCGCCGTGCCGTGGATCATCAACCACGGCGGCCAGGCCTACCTGGAGTGCGGCAAGCCCAACAACGGCGGCACCAAGATCTTCTCGGTCGTCGGCGATGTCAACAACCCGGGCAATTTCGAGATCCCGCTGGGCACGCCCTTTGCCAGGTTGCTGGAACTCGCCGGCGGGGTGAAGGGCGGGGCGCTGAAGGCGGTGATCCCGGGCGGTTCGTCGGCGCCGGTGCTGCCGGCGGGCATCATGATGGACTGCACGATGGACTACGACGCCATCGCCAAGGCCGGCTCGATGCTGGGCTCGGGCGCCGTCATCGTGATGAACGACACCCGCTGCATGGTCAGGAGCCTGCTGCGCCTGTCCTACTTCTACCAGCACGAAAGCTGCGGCCAGTGCACGCCCTGCCGCGAAGGCACCGGCTGGCTGTGGCGCCTGGTCGACCGCATCGAGCACGGCAAGGGCCGCCCCGAGGACCTGGACCTGCTCGATTCGGTGGCCGACAACATCAAGGGGCGCACGATCTGCGCCCTGGGCGACGCCGCCGCGATGCCGGTGCAGGGCATGCTCAAGCACTTCCGCGACGAGTTCGCCCACCACGTCGAACACAAGACCTGCCTGGTCAGGCAACCGGCCTGACCGCGTACGGATCCACCATGATCGAAATCGAACTCGACGGCCAGAAGGTCAGCGTCCCGAAGGCAGCATGGTCATGCATGCGGCCGACGCGGCGGGCACCTACATCCCGCACTTCTGCTATCACAAGAAGCTCAGCATCGCGGCCAACTGCCGCATGTGCCTGGTCGAGGTCGAGAAGGCGCCCAAGCCGATGCCGGCCTGCGCCACGCCGGTGACGCAGGGCATGGTGGTGCGCACCAAGAGCGACAAGGCCATCAAGGCGCAGAAGTCGGTGATGGAGTTCCTGCTCATCAACCACCCGCTGGACTGCCCGATCTGCGACCAGGGCGGCGAATGCCAGCTGCAGGACCTGGCCGTGGGCTACGGCGCCAGCGCCTCGCGCTACACCGAAGAAAAGCGCGTCGTCTTCCACAAGGACGTCGGCCCGCTGATCAGCATGCAGGAGATGTCGCGCTGCATCCACTGCACGCGCTGCGTCCGCTTCGGCCAGGAGGTGGCCGGCGTGATGGAGCTCGGCATGCGCAACCGCGGCGAGCATTCCGAGATCACCACCTTCGTCGGTCGCACGGTGGACAGCGAACTCTCGGGCAACATGATCGACATCTGCCCGGTCGGCGCGCTCACCAGCAAGCCCTTCCGCTACAGCGCCCGCACCTGGGAGCTGTCGCGCCGCAAGAGCGTCAGCCCGCACGACAGCACCGGCGCCAACCTGGTGGTGCAGGTGAAGGCCAACCAGGTCATGCGCGTGGTGCCGCTCGAAAACGAGGACGTCAACGAGTGCTGGATCGCCGACCGCGACCGCTTCTCGTACGAGGCCGTCAACAGCGAGCAGCGCCTGACGCAGCCCCTGCTCAAGCAGGGCGGACCGAATGGACCAGTCTGGCAGGCGGTGGACTGGAATACCGCACTCGACTACGTCGCCGACGGCCTCAAGCGCATCAAGGCCGAGTTCGGCGTGGGTGGCATCGGCGCCGTCGGCAGTGCGCACGCCACCGCCGAGGAACTGCACCTGCTGGCCAAGCTGGTGCGTGGCATCGGCAGCGAGAATATCGACGTGCGCACGCGCCACGCCGATGCCGGCAACCTGGCCGCGCCCGGCAAGGCACGCTGGCTGGGCACCTCGATCGCATCGCTGTCCAACCTCGACCGCGCCTTCGTCATCGGCTCCTTCCTGCGCAAGGACCACCCGCTGTTCGCGCAGCGCCTGCGCCAGGCCTGCAAGCGCGGGGCGCAAGTGCACAGCCTGCACGCGGTGCACGACGACTGGCTGCTGCCGCTGGCCACGCAGCTGACTGCCGCACCGTCGGCCTGGGGCCAGGCGCTGGCCGGGGTGGCCGCCGCGGTCGCCGCCGCGAAGGGCGTGCCGGCACCGGTGACGGCCGAGGCCGGCGCCGAGGCCCGGGCCATCGCGACGTCGCTGCTGACGGGCGAGCGCAAGGCCGTGCTGCTGGGCAATGCCGCCGCACAGCACCCGCAGGCGTCCAGCCTGCTGGCGCTGGCGAACTGGATCGCCGTCGAATGCGGTGCCAGCGTGGGTTATCTGTCGGAGGCGGCCAATACCGTCGGCGCGCAGCTCGTCGGCGCCGTGCCGCGCCAGGGCGGCCTGAGTGCCGCGCAGATGCTGGCGCAGCCGATGAAGGCGCTGCTGCTGCTCGACGTCGAGCCCGGCCTGGACGCTGCCGACGGCGCCGCCGCCAGGGTTGCGCTGCAAGGCGCGGGGCTGGTCGTCGCCTTGACCGCCTTCAAGGATGCCGCCGTCGAGAACGCGGACGTGCTGCTGCCGATTGCCCCCTTCACCGAGACCTCGGGCACCTTCGTCAATGCCGAAGGCCTTGCGCAGAGTTTTACCGGCGTCGTCAAGCCGCTGGGCGATGCGCGGCCGGCCTGGAAGGTGCTGCGCGTGCTCGGCAACCTGCTGGGCCTGGACGGCTTCGGCCACGAATCGAGCGAGGACGTGCGCGCCGAGGCGCTGGGTGAGCCTGCCGCCCTGGCCAGCCGCCTGGACAACACGCCGTGCGTGCCGGTGGCCGCGCCCGCAGCCCACGCCGGGCTCGAGCGCATCGCCGACGTGCCGATCTATGCCGCCGATTCGCTGGTGCGCAGGGCCTCTTCGCTGCAGCTCACCGCCGATGCGCGGCCGCCGGTGGCCGCCTTGCCGGCGGCGCTGTGGCAGCAGCTCGGCCTGCATGCCGGCGACCGGGTGCTGGTCGCGCAGGGCCAGACGGCCGTGGTGCTGCCGGCGCGGCTGGACGCCACGCTGGCCGCGCAGGCGGTGCGCGTGAGTGCCGGCCACCCGGCCACGCAGGCACTGGGCCCGATGTTCGGACCGTTGACGGTCGAGAAGGCCTGATCGAGGCACACCATGTTCGATTCCCTGCATCAAGCCGCCAATGCCACCCTCGGTCCGGGCCTGTGGCTCGTCATCTGGAGCCTGATCAAGATCGTCGTCGTGGTCGCCCCGCTGATGGGCTGCGTCGCCTACCTCACGCTGTGGGAGCGCAAGGCCATCGGCTGGACCCAGATCCGCCCGGCCCCAACCGCGTCGGCCCCTTCGGCCTGCTGACGCCGATCGCCGACGCGGTGAAGCTGATCTTCAAGGAGATCATCCGCCCCACGGCCGCCAGCAAGGGCCTGTTCTTCCTCGGCCCCATCATGACCATCATGCCGGCGCTGGCAGCCTGGGCCGTGATCCCCTTCGGCCCCGACGTCGCGCTGGCCAATGTCAATGCCGGCCTGCTGTTCCTGATGGCCATCACCTCGATGGAGGTCTACGGCGTCATCATCGCCGGCTGGGCCAGCAACTCCAAGTACGCCTTCCTGGGCGCGCTGCGCGCGTCGGCGCAGATGGTCAGCTACGAGATCGCGATGGGCTTCGCGCTCGTGGTCGTGCTGATGGTCGCCGGCAGCATGAACATGAGCGAGATCGTCACCAGCCAGGGCAGGGGCCTGTTCGCCGACATGGGCGTGGGCTTGCTGTCGTGGAACTGGCTGCCGCTGCTGCCCATCTTCGTCGTCTATTTCATCTCCGGACTGGCCGAGACCAACCGCCACCCGTTCGACGTGGTGGAGGGCGAATCCGAGATCGTCGCCGGCCACATGATCGAATATTCGGGCATGTCGTTCGCGATGTTCTTCCTGGCCGAATACGCGAACATGATCCTGGTGAGCATGCTCACCGTGCTGCTGTTCCTCGGCGGCTGGCTGCCGCCCTTCGAGTTCCTCTCGTTCATCCCGGGCTGGATCTGGCTGGGGCTGAAGGTCTTCGTGGTGGTCACGATGTTCCTGTGGGTGCGCGCGACCTTCCCGCGCTTCCGCTACGACCAGATCATGCGCCTGGGCTGGAAGGTCTTCATCCCCATCACGCTGGTCTGGCTGGTGGTCGTGGGGCTGTGGATCCAGTCCCCCTTCAACATCTGGAAGTGACGGAGCTACCGCCATGTCGCTGACTGCCGTCAAGGAGCTGTTCTCCAGCTTCATGCTGACCGAGCTGATCAAGGGCTTCATGATCACCGGCAAGCATTTCCTGTCGCCGCATATCACGGTGCAGTTTCCCGAGGAGAAGACGCCGCTGTCGCCCCGCTTCCGCGGGCTGCATGCGCTGCGCCGCTACGAGAACGGCGAGGAACGCTGCATCGCCTGCAAGCTGTGCGAGGCGGTATGCCCGGCGATGGCGATCACCATCGAGAGCGACGTGCGCGACGACGGCACGCGCCGCACCACGCGCTACGACATCGACCTGACCAAGTGCATCTTCTGCGGCTTCTGCGAAGAGAGCTGCCCGGTCGACTCGATCGTCGAGACGCATGTCTTCGAATACCACGGCGAGAAGCGCGGCGACCTGTACTTCACCAAGGACATGCTGCTGGCCGTGGGCGACCGCTACGAGGCTGAGATTGCCGCCCGACGGGAGGCCGACGCGCCTTATCGCTGAACCCGCGACGCGGCGGCGCGCCCACGGGCTGGCGCCGCGGCGGCGCCTCGCGCATCCACACACATGAACACGATCACCGCACTCTTCTACGTCTTCTCGGCCGTGCTGCTGTTCGCGTCGTTCCGGGTCATCACGGCCCGCAGCACCGTGCACGCGGCGCTGTTCCTGGTGCTCGCGTTCTTCAATGCCGCGTGCATCTGGATGCTGCTGCGCGCCGAGTTCCTGGCCATTGCGCTGGTGCTGGTCTACGTGGGCGCGGTGATGGTGCTGTTCCTCTTCGTCGTGATGATGCTCGACATCAATACCGATCAGTTCCGCGAGGGTTTCTGGAAGCACTTCCCGCTGGCAGCGATGATCGGCGTGGTGATCGCGCTGGAGATGGCCTTCGTGCTGATGCGCGGCTTCCAGACCGACCAGGCCACGCCCACCACGGCGAAGGCGCTGGAGCTGGGCAACACGCGCATGCTCGGCATCGAGATCTACACGCACTACCTCTACCCGCTGCAGATCGCCGCCGTGCTGCTGCTGGTGGCCATCATCGCCGCCATCGTGCTGACGCTGCGCCGACGCAAGGACTCGCGCTACCTCAACCCGTCCGAACAGGTGCGGGTCAAGGCGGCCGACCGCGTGCGGCTGGTGAAGATGCCGCCGGTGATCGACGCGCCTTCGGCGCCGCCGGCCCCGGCCACCAAGGAAGGAGGGGCGTCGTGATGGGTCCGCTGACGCTCGGTCATTACCTGTCGCTGGGCGGCGTGCTGTTTGCGCTGTCGGTGGTGGGCATCTTCCTGAACCGCCGCAACCTGATCGTGCTGCTGATGGCCATCGAGTTGATGCTGCTGGCGGTCAACCTGAATTTCGTCGCCTTCTCGCATTACCTGGGCGACATGGCGGGCCAGGTATTCGTCTTCTTCATCCTCACCGTGGCCGCGGCCGAATCGGCCATCGGCCTGGCGATCCTGGTGGTGCTGTTTCGCAACCGCGCCTCGATCAACGTGGCCGAGCTGGATGAGCTGAAGGGTTGATCATGGCATCCAGCATCTCGCAGAACCTGCTCCTCACCATCGCGCTGGCGCCGCTGGCGGGCGCCCTCGTCGCCGGCCTGTTCGGCAAGGCCGTGGGCCGCCGGGGCGCGCACACGGTCACCATCCTCGGCGTGCTCGTCTCGTTCATCGGCTCGGCCATGGTGCTGATGCAGGTGCTCGACGGCGCGCGCTTCTCGGGCACCCTCTACGAATGGGCCGTGCTCGGCGGCCTGAAGATGGAGGTCGGCTTCCTGGTCGACGGCCTGACGGCGATGATGATGGTCGTCGTCACCTTCGTGTCGCTGATGGTCCATGTCTACACCATCGGCTACATGGCCGACGACCCGGGCTACCAGCGCTTCTTCTCGTACATCAGCCTGTTTACCTTCTCGATGCTGATGCTCGTGATGAGCAACAACTTCCTGCAGCTGTTCTTCGGCTGGGAGGCGGTGGGCCTGGTGTCCTACCTGCTGATCGGCTTCTGGTTCAAGCGGCCGACGGCGATCTTCGCCAACATGAAGGCCTTCCTGGTCAACCGCGTCGGCGACTTCGGCTTCATCCTCGGCATCGGCCTCATCGTGGCCTATGCCGGCACGCTCGACTATGCGCAGGCCTTCGCCAAGGGCCCCGAACTGGCCCGGCTGACCTTCCCCGGCACCGACTGGGCGCTGATCACGGTTGCCTGCATCTGCCTGTTCATCGGCGCCATGGGCAAGAGCGCGCAGTTTCCGCTGCATGTCTGGCTGCCCGATTCGATGGAAGGCCCGACGCCGATCTCGGCGCTGATCCACGCCGCCACCATGGTGACGGCCGGCATCTTCATGGTGGCGCGCATGTCGCCGCTGTTCGAGCTGTCGGACACGGCGCTCAACTTCGTGCTCGTCATCGGCGCCATCACGGCGCTGTTCATGGGCTTCCTGGGCATCATCCAGAACGACATCAAGCGCGTGGTGGCCTACTCGACGCTGTCGCAGCTGGGCTACATGACGGTGGCGCTCGGCGTCTCGGCCTACTCGGTGGCGGTGTTCCACCTGATGACGCACGCCTTCTTCAAGGCGCTGCTGTTCCTGGGGGCGGGCTCGGTGATCATCGGCATGCACCACGACCAGGACATCCGCAACATGGGCGGCCTGCGCAAGTACATGCCCATCACCTGGATCACCTCGCTGCTGGGCAGCCTGGCGCTCATCGGCACGCCGTTCTTCGCCGGCTTCTATTCGAAGGACAGCATCATCGAGGCGGTGCACTTCAGCAAGCTGCCGGGTGCGGGCTTCGCGATGTTCGCGGTCACGCTGGGCGTCTTCGTCACCGCCTTCTATTCGTTCCGCATGTATTTCCTCGTCTTCCATGGCGAGGAGCGCTTCCGCCACAAGCCCTTCCCGCCGGAAGGCGACCATGGCGGTCACGACGATCACGGCCACGCGCACGAGCCGCACGAGTCACCGTGGGTGGTGTGGCTGCCGCTGGTGCTGCTGGCCATTCCCTCGGTGGTGATCGGCTACCTGACCATCCAGCCGATGCTGTTCGGCGACTTCTTCAAGGACAGCATCGTCGTCGACGCCGCGCGCCACCCGGCGATGGCCGAACTCGGCAGGATGTTCCATGGTGCCGCCGCGATGGCCACGCACGGCTTCACCACGCTGCCGTTCTGGCTGGCGCTGGGCGGCGTGCTCACCGCCTGGCTTTTCTACCTGAAGGCGCCGGCCATTCCGGCGGCGCTGGACAAGGCGCTGAAGCCGCTGCGCGTGATCCTCGAAAACAAGTACTACATGGACTGGATCAACGAGAACATCCTCGCCCGCGCGGCGCGCGCGCTGGGCACCGGGCTGTGGAAGGGCGGCGACCAGGGGTTGATCGACGGCGTGGTCATCAACGGGTCGGCGCGCGTGGTCGGCGCCTTCGCCGGCTTGGTGCGCCTGGTGCAGACCGGCCACCTGTACTGGTATGCGCTGGTGATGGTGCTGGGCATCTTCGGCTTCCTGACGTGGCGGCTGTGGCCCTACCTGGGCGCTGCGCTGTGAGGCGCGGGCGGACGAACCGCATAGAGAGAAAACAATGGGTCTGCTGAGCCTTGCCATCTGGATCCCGATCGCCTTCGGCGTGCTGCTGCTGGCGATCGGCCGCGACCAGAACGCCGCCATGGTGCGCATCGTCGCGCTCATCGGTGCGGTCGTCTCCTTCCTCGTCACCCTGCCGCTGATCACCGGCTTCGACAACGGCACCGCGGCGCTGCAGTTCGTCGAGAAGCAGGCCTGGATCGAGCGCTTCAACGTCTTCTACCACCTGGGTGTCGACGGCCTGTCGGTGTGGTTCGTGCTGCTCACGGCCTTCATCACCGTGATCGTCGTCATCGCCGGCTGGGAGGTGATCACCGAGAAGGTCGGCCAGTACATGGGCGCCTTCCTCATCCTGTCGGGGCTGATGGTGGGCGTCTTCGCGGCCGTCGACGGGCTGCTGTTCTACGTCTTCTTCGAGGCCACGCTGATCCCGATGTACATCATCATCGGCATCTGGGGCGGCCCGCGGCGCGTCTATGCCGCCTTCAAGTTCTTCCTCTATACGCTGGCCGGCTCGCTGCTGATGCTGGTGGCGCTGATCTACCTGTATTTCAAGTCGGGCGGCAGCTTCGACATCCTCGCCTGGCACAAGCTGCCGCTGCCGCTGGATGCGCAGGCGCTGCTGTTCTTCGCCTTCTTCGCTGCCTTCTCGGTCAAGGTGCCGATGTGGCCGGTGCACACCTGGCTGCCCGACGCCCACGTCGAGGCGCCCACCGGCGGCTCGGTGGTGCTGGCGGCCATCATGCTCAAGCTCGGGGCCTACGGCTTCCTGCGCTTTTCCATGCCCATCGCGCCCGACGCCGCGCGCGAATATGCCTGGCTGATCATCGCGCTCAGCCTGGTCGCGGTGCTCTATATCGGTCTGGTGGCGCTGGTGCAGCAGGACATGAAGAAGCTGGTGGCCTATTCGTCGATCGCGCACATGGGCTTCGTGACGCTGGGCTTCTTCATCTTCAACGAGCTGGGCGTCGTCGGCGCCATCGTGCAGATGATCAGCCACGGCTTCGTCTCGGGCGCGATGTTCCTGTGCATCGGCGTGCTCTACGACCGCGTGCACAGCCGCGAGATTGCCAGCTATGGCGGCGTCGTCAATACGATGCCGAAGTTCACCGCCTTTGCGGTGCTGTTCGCGATGGCCAACTGCGGCCTGCCGGGCACCGCCGGCTTCGTCGGCGAATGGATGGTCATCCTGGGCGCCGTGAAGTACAACTTCTGGATCGGGCTGCTGGCGGCCACCACGCTGATCTTCGGCGCCGCCTATACGCTGTGGATGGTCAAGCGGGTGTATTTCGGCGATGTCGCCAACGACGACGTCAAGGCGCTTGCCGACATCAACGGCCGCGAGTTCCTGATGCTCGCCATCCTGGCCGTGGCCGTGCTGTGGATGGGCATCCAGCCCAAGCCCTTCACCGACGTGATGCAGGTCTCGGTGACCGAGCTGCTCCGGCACGTGGCCACCTCGAAGCTGAACTGAAGGCGGCGCCCCGACCATGACCACCCTGAACTGGACCGTCATCCAACCCGAGGCCTGGCTGCTGCTGGGCGCCTGCGTCGTCACGCTGGTCGACCTCTTCGTCAAGGACCCCGGGCGCGGGCCGACCTTCTGGCTGACGCAGGCGGTCGCCGCGGTCTTCGCCTGGCTGCACCTGGATGCCTTCGGCGCCGGCACCACCGCCTACGGCATGTCGAACATGGTCGTGGCCGACCCGATGGGTCACCTGCTGGCCGGCTTTGCCGGCATCGCCGTCATGATCGGCCTGGCCTACGCGCGCCCGACGCTGGGCGCGCGCGACATGCTCAAGGGCGAGTTCTATACGCTGACGCTGTTCGTGCTGCTGGGCATCTCGGTGATGTGCTCGGCCAACAACTTCCTCGTCGTCTACCTCGGCCTGGAGGTGATGAGCCTGTCGCTGTATGCGCTGACCGCGCTGCGCCGCGACCACGCCGTGGCCACCGAGGCGGCGATGAAATATTTTGTCCTCGGCGCGCTCGCCAGCGGCTTCCTGCTCTACGGCCTGAGCATGATGTACGGCGCCACCGGCACGCTGGAGATCCCGCGCGTGTTCGAGCGCATCGCCACCGGCGGCATCAACAAGGAAGTGCTGGTCTTCGGCATCGTCTTCGTCGTCGCCGGCCTGGGCTTCAAGCTCGGCGCCGTGCCCTTCCACATGTGGGTGCCCGACGTCTACCAGGGCGCCCCCACCTCGGTCACGCTGCTGATCGGCGGTGCGCCCAAGCTGGCGGCCTTCGCCATCACCATCCGGCTGCTGGTCGACGGCATGCTGGGCCTGGCGGTGGACTGGCAGCAGATGTTCATCGTGCTGGCGATGGGCTCGCTCGTCATCGGCAACCTGGCGGCGATCGCGCAGACCAACCTCAAGCGCATGCTGGCGTACTCGACGATCGCGCAGATGGGCTTCGTGCTGCTCGGCCTGTCGGCCGGGGTGGTGAGCGGCAATACCTTGTCGGCGGGCAACGCCTACAGCTCGGCCATGTTCTACATGGTGACCTACGTGCTGACCACGCTGGGCAGCTTCGGCATGATCCTGTTCCTGTCGAAGCAGGGCTTCGAAGCCGAGGAGATCGACGACTTCGCCGGGCTCAACCAGCGCAGCCCCTGGGCCGCGGGCGTGATGGCGATCTTCCTCTTCTCGCTGGCCGGCATTCCGCCGATGGTGGGCTTCTACGCCAAGCTGGCGGTGCTGCAGGCGCTGGTGTCGACCAACGTCACCGCCTACATCGTGCTGGCGGTGGTGGCCGTGCTGCTGTCGCTGGTGGGCGCCTTCTACTACCTGCGCGTCGTCAAGGTGATGTATTTCGACGCCCCGAAGTCGACCGAACCGCTGCAGCGCGGCGCGGGTGTCTCGGCGCTGCTGGCCGTCAACGGCCTGGCCGTGCTGGTCTTCGGCCTGCTGCCCGGCGGGCTGATGGCGATGTGCCGCGACGCCATCGTCAAGGCGCTGGCCAGCTGAGCGCCGCGGCCGCATGGGTCACACCGCCGAGGTCTGGCTGGTGATCGGCGCGGCGCTGGTCGCCGCCAACCTGCCCTTCATCAACGAGCGCCTGTTCGTGCTCGGCCCACGGCGCGACCCCAAGTCGCTGGGCTGGCGCGTGCTGGAGCTGCTGGTGCTGGCGGCGCTGGCGCTCGGCCTGGGCCTGCTGACCGAGTCACGCATCGGCCAGCGCCACCCGCAGAACTGGGAGTTCTACGCCGCTGCGGGCTGCCTGTTCCTGACCTTCGCCTTCCCCGGTTTTGTCTGGCGATATCTGCGCCGTCGGCGCTGAAGCCCGTTGCCGGCATCGTCTGCCGCACGGGCCTATGATCCCGGCATGAAGGTGATCGACCTGCGGTGTGCCAGCGGCCATGGCTTCGAGGGCTGGTTTGCCTCCGAAGACGACTTCCTGCAGCAGAACGGGCGCGGACTGGTCGAATGCCCGCTGTGCGCCGATCGCAGCATCACGCGGCTGCCGAGTGCGCCGCGCCTGAACCTCTCGGGCGCCCGCGAGGCGGCGCCGGCGGCGCCCCCGGCCGGGCCGGCGGCCGATCTGCAGGCCGACAGGCACGGCGTCTGGATGCAGGCCGTGCGGCAACTCATGGCCAGCACCGAGGATGTCGGCGAGCGTTTTGCCGAAGAGGCCCGTCGCATCCACTACGGCGAGACACCGCAGCGCGGCATCCGCGGGCAGGCCACCTCCGACCAGCGCGAGGCGCTGGCCGACGAGGGCATCGAAGTGGTCTCGATCCCCGTGCCGCTGGCGCTCAAGGGGCCCGTGCAGTAGTTGCCGACCGCCGCCGCCGGTGGCGTCACAATCGGTCACGATGTCGAGTGCCACCGTCCGCAGCCGCGCATGACGCAAGCCGTCCAGCCGCCGCCCGCCATCGAGGTCGCCGGCCAGCTGCCGGCCCTGCGCGCCGAGCGCCTGCGGCTGTACGAGCGCAACGTGCGCCTGGCCGCGGCCGGGCAGTGGCTGGGTGCGCTGCTGCTGGCGGCGGTGCTGTGGCAGGCGGTGGCGCCTGCGCGGCTGCTGGGCTGGCTGGCGGTGCTGTCCCTGGTGCTGGGCCTGCGGCTGCTGCTGTGGTGGCGGCATCGGCTGCGCGGCGCCGACGACCGCGTCGCCGAGCGGCTGGCCTTGATCCGCACGCTGGCGATCGGCTGCGGCGGCGTGTGGGGCGCGGCGGGTGTGCTGCTGTTCCCGGCGAACGAGCCGCAGCTGCAGACCTTTCTGGTCCTCGTGCTCACCGGCATCGCGGCCGGATCGCTCACGCTGTTTGCCTTCGACCTGAAGGTCGCGCTCGTCTATTCCACGGCGGCGCTGCTGCCGCTGGGCACGCGGCTGATGGCCAACGGTGACCCGGCGGCGCTGGGGACCGGGGCGATGGTGGTGCTGTTCGTCGGCTACCTGGTGGTGATCGGCGTGCGCAACCAGCAGGCCTTGAACGATGCCGTGCGCACCCGTGCAGCCGACGCCGCGCGGGCCGATGCGCTGCTGCGCAGCCAGCAGCAGCTGCAGGAGCTGTCGGCGCAGCTGGCACGCAAGTCCGCGGCCCTCGAACTCACGCTCGACAGCATGGACCAGGGCATCCTCAGCCTGGGGGCCGATGGCCGCACCAATGTCTTCAACCGTCGGCTGTCCGAGCTCATCGAGCTGCCGGCCGACTGGCTCGCCCAGGCGCCGACGATGGCGGAGATTGCCGCCTACCAGCTCGAACACGGGCATTACGGTGACAAGCTCGGCCACATCGTCGACGACCATGCGCGCGCGACGCTGGCGCGCTGGATCGCCGGCGAGCGGTCGCAGTTTCCGGCCAGCTACCTGCGCCGCACGCGCACGGGGGCCATGCTCGAGGTGAAGACGCGCTACCTGCCCGACGGCGGCCTGGTGCGCACCTTCACCGACGTCACCGACTACGTCGAGGCGCAGGCGCAGACGCGCAAGCTGGCGCTGGTGGCGGCCCATACCGACGACGGCGTGGCGATCACCGACGCCGAGCGCCACATCGAATGGATCAACGCCGGCTTCACGCGCATCACCGGCCTCACGCTTGCCCAGATTGCGGGCCGCCGGCTGCGCGATGTGCTGGCCGGCCCGGCCATCGCCGCCGATGAACTGGCGCGGCAGGACGAAGAGCTCGCCCGCAAGGGCCGCACCGGTGGTGAACTGCAGCTGCTGCGCAGCGACGGCCAGAGCTGCTGGGTGGAGGTCGAGATCCAGTCCATCCTCGACGCCGACGGCGGCATCCTGCAGTTCGTGCTGATGGGCCGCGACGTCACCGCCCGGCGCGAGACCGAAGCCGCGCTGCGCCAGGCCCGTGACGAGGCCGAACGCGCCAGCCGCGCCAAGTCGGAATTCCTGTCGTCGATGAGCCACGAACTGCGCACGCCGATGAATGCCATCCTCGGCTTTGCGCAGCTGCTCGACAGCGATCCGCTGCAGCCGCTGCCCGCACGCCAGCGCGCCCATGTGCAGCAGATCCTGCGTGCCGGCTCGCACCTGCTGGACCTCATCAACGACGTGCTCGACCTCGCCCGCGTCGAGGCCGGCAAGCAGCCCACCGTCATCGAGGCGGTGCTGCTGCAGCCGCTGATCGACGAGTGCCTGGCGCTGATGCGGCCGGCGGCGCAGGCCCTTGGCCTGCAGCTGCGGGCCGAGCAAGACTGCACCGGCGGCTGCGTGAGGGCCGACCGCATGCGGCTCAAGCAGGTGCTGCTCAACCTGCTGTCCAACGCGGTCAAATACAACCAGCCGGGCGGTTCGGTGCAGGTGCAGGTCGAAGCCGTCGACGAGGGTTTTGCCATCGCCATCCGCGACACCGGGCCCGGGCTCGCGGCCGAGCAACAGGAGCGGCTGTTCAACGCCTTCGAGCGGCTGGGCGCCGAGGGCGGGCCGGTCGAGGGCGCCGGCATCGGCCTGGCGCTGAGCCGGCGCATGGTCGAGCTGATGCACGGCCGCATCGGCCTGCACAGCCAGGTCGGGCAGGGCAGCACGTTCAGGGTCTGGCTGCCGGCCGCCCCGGCACCGGCCGTGCCGAACCCGGCCGCGCCGCCGGCCGGGTCCGCAGCCGCCGGGCCCGACGCGCCGGCCGGTCGCTGCACCGTGCTCTACATCGAGGACAACCCGGTCAACGTGGTGCTGATGGAGGCCATGCTGCAGCGCGAACCCGGGGTGCACCTGCTGACCGCGCAGCTGCCCGAGGTCGGCATCGAGCTCGCCCTTCGCGAACGCCCCGACCTCGTGCTGCTCGACATCCAGCTGCCGGGCATGGACGGTTACGAGGTGCTGCGTCGGTTGCGCGAGGCGGCCGCTACGCGCCGCACGCCGGTGGTGGCGCTGACCGCCAATGCGATGCCTCAGGACCTGGCGCGCGGCCGTGCCGCCGGCTTCGACGACTACCTGACCAAGCCGGTGATGCTGCCCGACCTGCTGGCCGTGGTGCGCCGCGCCCTGCGCGGCTGACGGGCGGCCGCGGGCGGGTCAGGCCGCCAGCACGCGGTTCGGGTTGAGCCGGTTGTGCGGGTCCAGCGCCTGCTTCACGCGCCGCATCAGCGCCAGCGCCACCGGGCTCTTGCGCGCCGCGATCTCCTCGCGCTTGAGCTGGCCCACGCCATGCTCGGCCGAGATCGAGCCGCCCAGGCGCTGCACGGCGTCGTAGACGATGGTGTTGACCTCATGCTCGCGTTCGGCCAGGAAGCGCTTCGCGTCGCCGCCCGCGGGTGCCTGCACGTTGTAGTGCAGGTTGCCGTCGCCGAGGTGGCCGAAATTGACCAGCCGCACCCCCGGGATCGCCGCCGCCAGCGCGGCGTCGGTCTGCGCGACGAAATCGGGCACCGCCGATACCGGCAGCGCGATGTCGTGCTTGATGTTGAGCCCCTCCTGCGACTGCGCCAGCGGGATCGACTCGCGTACGTGCCACAGGCCCTGGCTCTGCTGCAGGCTCTCGGCCACCACCGCGTCCTGGATCAGGCCGCGCTCGAGCGCGTCGCCCAGCAGCGCCTCGAAGCGGTGGCGCGCCTGCGCCTCGCCTTCGCTGTCGCTCTGCTCCAGCAGCACCGTCCAGGCCGCCTGCGGCAGCGGCGCCGGCAGCTGCGGAAAGTGCCGCGCCACCAGATCGAGCGCAAAGCGGCCCATCATCTCGAAGCCGGTGAGACCCGCGCCCAGCCGGGCGCGCGCCAGCTCCAGCAGCGCCACGCTGTCGCGCACGCTGGCACAGGCCGCCAGCGCGGTGGTGATGGCCGCCGGCTGCGGCACCAGCACCATCGTCGCCGCGGTGATGATGCCCAGCGTGCCTTCGCTGCCGATGAAGAGGTCGCGCAGGTCGTAGCCGGTGTTGTCCTTGCGCAGGCCCGACAGGCCGTCCCAGACCTCGCCGTCGGCGGTCACGACCTCCAGCCCCAGGCACAGCTCGCGCGCATTGCCATAACGCAGCACCTGCGTGCCACCGGCATTGGTGGCCAGGTTGCCGCCGATGGTGCAGCTGCCTTCGGCGGCCAGGCTCAGCGGGAACATCAGCCCCTGCGCGGCCGCGGCCTCCTGCACCGCCTGCAGCACGCAGCCGGCCTCGACGGTGATCGCCAGGTTGGCGGCATCGAGCCCGCGCACGCGGTTCAGGCGCTGCAGGCTCAGCAGCACCTGGGTGCCGCTGTCGTCGGGCACGCCACCGCCCACCAGGCCGGTATTGCCGCCCTGCGGCACCAGGCTCAGGCCGTGCGCGGCGCAGGCCCTGACCACGGCCGCCACCTCGGCGGTGCTGCCCGGCCGCACCACGGCCAGCGAGCGGCCGTGCCAGCGGCGTCGCCAGTCGGCTTCCCACGCCGAGCGGTCGCCCGCGCTCAGCACATGGTCGGGGCCGGCGGCGGCGGCGAGGGCGGCGAGGGCAGCGGATCGATCGAGGCTCATGGTTCGATGGCGGATGGGGCAGGGGTCCTGGGTCGGCGCGGCAGCCGCAGCCGGATGTAGTGCACCACCAGCACGAACAGCAGCGCGGCCAGCACCACTTCGGCGCCGGCCAGCCACTGCGACAGGCCGCCTTCGCTGGTGGCGCGCACCAGGCCTTCGGTGACATACAGCCAGACCAGCAGGCTCAGCCAGCGGTAGGTATAGAGCCGGTGCCGCCACAGCCCCGGCGCGCACAGCAGCAGCGGCAGCACCTTGATGGCCCAGGTGCCGCGCCCGGTCGGGGCCAGCACCAGTTCCCAGGCCAGCCCCAGCGCGACCAGCAGCGCGAGGGTGACGGCGACGAGGCTGCGCGCCCGGCGCACGGGCGGCGGCGCCTCGACGGCGGCGACGTCGTCCGAGGCCTCGGAAGCTGGCAAGGTCATGCTGGCATCATAGCCAGCATGATCAACCCCACGGCCCTGGCCCTGGCCCTGGGCGAACGGCTGGGCCTGCTGGCGCAGACGCTGCGCAGCTGGCCCTGGTACGACACCGCGCGCACGCTGCGCCTGCGCTTTCGCGAGGACCGACTCGGCCTGTCGGCCGGCAGCCTGACCTTCACGACGCTGATCGCGCTGGTGCCGCTGCTGACGGTGATGCTGGCGGTCTTCACCGCCTTCCCGATGTTCGGCAGCTTCCAGGGTTCGCTCGAACGATATTTCCTGCAGACGCTGGTGCCAGAGGGCATTGCGCGGCCGGTGCTGCGGGCGCTGACGCAGTTTGCGGCCAACTCGCGCAGTGTGGGCTCGGTCGGCCTGCTGATGCTGGTCTTCACCGCGCTGTCGATGATGCTGACCATCGACCGCACGCTCAACGGCATCTGGCGCGTGCGAAGGGCACGGCCGCTGGCGCAGCGGGTGCTCGTCTACTGGGCCGGGCTGACGCTCGGACCGCTGGCAGTGGGCGTGAGCCTGAGCGTCACCAGCTATGCGGTGTCGGCGTCCAAGGGCCTGGTCGGCGCGCTGCCCGGCGGCGTCAACCTGGTCTTCGATGTGCTGCAGTTTGCGCTGCTGGCGGCGGCGATGGCCGGCCTCTTCCACTATGTGCCCAATACCTTCGTGCGCTGGGCCCATGCCTGGTCGGGGGGGCTCTTCGTCGCCGCGGGCTTCGAGGCAGCCAAGTCGGCGCTGGCCTGGTACGTGGAGTCGATGGGCAGCTTCTCGGCCGTCTACGGCGCCTTCGCCACGCTGCCCATCCTGCTGCTGTGGATCTACATGGGCTGGGTCATCGTGCTGCTGGGCGCGGTGATCGCCGCCTACGCGCCCAGCCTGCAGATGCGCGTGGTGCGCCGCGCCGACGAGCCCGGCGCGCGCTTCACGCTGGCGCTGGAGCTGCTGTCGCGGCTGCAGGCGGCGCGCACGGGTGCGGTGCGCGGCCTTTCGCTGCACGACCTGGCGCTGGCGCTGCGGCAGGATCCGCTGCAGATCGAGCCGGTGCTCGACCGCCTGATGCAGATCGGCTGGGTCGGCCGGCTGGAGGAGGCCGGTGCACAGCGCCATGTGCTGCTGGGCGAGCCGGCTTCGCTGCGCCTGGGCCCGCTGGTCGAGGTGCTGCTGCTGGCGCCGCGGCGCGTGTCCGAGCCGGTGGCCAGGCGCAGCGGTCTGCACGACCTCACGCTGGCCGAGGTGCTGAAGCCCTGATCAGCGGAAGAAGCCCAGCATGCGCTCCAGCGCCACGTTGAACGGCTGCTGCAGCGCCGGCAGCGTGAGCAGCAGGCCGAGCAGGCCCACGCCCAGCGTGACCGGAAAACCGACCGAGAAGACGTTGATCTGCGCGGCCACGCGCGAGATCACGCCCAGCACCAGGTTGACCATCAGCAGCATGGCGATCAGCGGCAGCGCGATCCACAGCCCCATCGAGAAGATCTCGGCGCCCCAGCGCTGAGGCTGTGCCGCACGCAGGAAGGCAAAGGGCTCGGGCCCGACCGGAAAGACCTGGAAGCTTTCCACCAGCACCGCGATCACCAGCAGGTGGCCGCCGCCGACGACGAACAGCCAGGCGATGGTGGTGCCCAGGAAGCGGCCGGTGGCCGTGCCCTGGCTGGCGGTGACGGGGTCGAAGAAGCCGGCGAAATTCAGCCCCATCTGCAGGCCGATGACCTCGCCCGCAAATTCGACCGCCGCGAAGACCACCCGCACCGCGAAGCCCAGCGCCAGCCCGACCACCAGCTGCTGCAGCACCAGCATGAAGGCGACGGGCGAATCCAGCGGCACCACCGGCGGCGCCGGCATCGAGGCCTGCGCGGCCAGCGCGATGAAGCCGGCCAGCGCCACGCGCACGCGCGCCGGCACCGTGCGCGTGCCCAGCACCGGCAGCGATGTGAAGAGCGCCAGCGCACGCAGGAAGGGCCAGAACAGCGGCGTCATCCAGGCCAGGACCTCGGCCTCGGTGAAGGCGACCATCGCCGCCCCGCCTTCAGCCGACCGCGCCCGGGATGCTCTGCAGCGTGCGCTGCAGGTATTCCACCAGCGTCTGCAGCATCCAGGGGCCGGCGAAGGCCAGCACCGCGATCGCCGCCACCACCTTGGGCACGAAGCTCAGCGTGGCCTCGTTGAGCTGCGTGGCGGCCTGGAAGATGCTGACCAGCAGGCCGACCACCAGCACGACGACGAGGATGGGGGCCGACACCATCAGCATCAGCATCAGGCCCTGCTGGCCGGCATCGAGGACTTGTTGCGGGTTCATGTAGGCCCCTCGTGCGCGGAGTACCGCGCCCGATCCCCCGAGGGGATCCGGGCCGGCTTGGGAGCGGCCCGGCGCTCGGCCCGGCGCGCGGACGGCGTGCAGTTCATGTGGCGAAGCTCGCCGCCAGCGAACCCAGCAGCAGGTTCCAGCCGTCGGCCAGCACGAACAGCATCAGCTTGAAGGGCAGGGCTACCAGCACCGGGCTCAGCATCATCATGCCCAGGCTCATCAGCACGCTGGCGACCACCATGTCGATGATGAGAAAGGGAATGAAGATCATGAAGCCGATCTGGAAGGCGCTCTTGAGCTCGCTGGTGACGAAGGCAGGCACCAGCACGCGCAAGGGCACCTGCTCGGCCTTCACGTCGGCCGGCAGCTTGGCCAGCCTGGCAAACAGCTGCACGTCGGCCTGGCGCGTCTGCTTGAGCATGAATTCGCGCATCGGCAGCTCGCCGCGCTTCAAGGCCTCGTCGAAGGCGATCTGGTTGGCGGCAAACGGGCGGTAGGCCTGTTCGTAGACGCGGTCGAAGGTCGGGCCCATGACGAAGAAGGTGAGGAACAGCGACAGCCCCAGGATCACCTGGTTGGGCGGCGCTGCCTGCGTGCCCATGGCCTGGCGCACCAGCGACAGCACGATGACGATGCGCGTGAAGCCCGTCATCAGCAGCAGCGTCGCCGGCAGGAAGCTCAAGGCGGTGAAGAACAGCAGCGTCTGCAGCGGCACCGAGAAGCTGGTGCCGCTGCCGCCCTGGCCGATCAGCAGCGGCAGGTTGCTGCCGCCGCCGGCGGCGGCGACGCCGCCCCCCTCGGCCTGCGCGGCGGCGGCGCCGGCGGCCAGCAGCAGCACGGCGCCCAGTGCGGTGGCGGGCGTGGTGGCGCGCGCGGGGCGACGCTCAGCGCGCATCATCGTCCTTCGTGCGGCGCAGCCGCTGCAGCAACGGCTGCAGCGCCGCGGCCGGCGCCGGCCGCGGTGCCTGGCCGTCGTCCTGTGGTGCCATCGTGTGCAGCTTGCTGATGCCCTGCGCCGTCACGCCCAGCACCAGCCACCGCCGTTGTTCGCCGCGGCCGACCTCGACCGTGACCACGCGCTGGCCGGTCGACAGCGGCAGCACCGCCACCAGGCGCGCGGTGCCGGGCAGCGGGGCCTGGCCCAGCGGCGTGCGCTTGAGGAACCACAGCGTCGCCGGGATGGCGACGATGACCAATCCCAGCCACAGCAGCGACGACCCGTCGTGAACCATGGGCGGTGCCTGCTCAGGTCCGGCTCAGCCGGCGCATGCGCTCGCTGGGGGTGACGATGTCGGTCAGCCGGATGCCGAACTTGTCGTTCACCACCACCACCTCGCCCTGGGCGATCAGGAAGCCGTTGACCAGCACGTCCATCGGCTCGCCGGCCAGCGCCTCGAGTTCGACCACCGAACCCTGCGCGAGCTGCAGGATGTGCTTGATCGGGATCCTCGTGCGGCCCAGCTCCACGGTGAGCTGCACCGGGATGTCGAGGATCATGTTGATGTCGTTGCCGGCACCCGTCAGCGCGGGCGCGGCTGCGGCGGCGGAAAAATTGGCGAAGGCGGCCGGGGCCACGCTCTGCGCCGGGCTCGCCACCTCGGTGCCGGCCGCGGCGGTGGGCGCCTTGCTTTCTTCCAGCGCGGCGGCCCATTCGGCGGCCATGCGGTCCTCTTCGGACATCTGGGTGTTGTCAGCTGGCATGGTTGTCGACTCCGATCCAGCTCAGGTTGGAGCTGGACAACATTTGTTCGATCTTGATGGCGTATTTGCCGTTGCTGGTGCCGTAGTGGCAGTCGAAGACCGGCACGCCGTCGACCTTGGCCTGGATGCTGGGTTCGAGGTCGAGCTCGATGAAGTCGCCCGGCTTGAACGACAGCAGCTGCTCGACGGTGGCCGGCGCCGTGCCCAGCTCGGCCACCAGCTCGACCTCGGCGGCCTGGATCTGGTGCTTGAGCAGGTTGATCCAGCGGCGGTCGGGCTCGACGGCATCGCCCTGGATGGTCGAATACAGCACGTCGCGGATCGGCTCCAGCGTCGAGTAGGGGATGCAGAAATGCACCGCGCCGGTGGTCTCGCCGATCTCGAGCGTGAAATTGGTCGACACCACGATCTCGCCCGGGGTGGCGATGTTGGCAAACTGCGGCTGCATCTCCGAGCGCTGGTATTCCAGGTCGAGCGGGTAGATGCCCTGCCAGGCGCGGCGGTATTCGGCGACGATGCATTCCACCAGGCGCATGATCACGCGCAGTTCGGTGGCGCTGAAATCGCGGCCCTCGATGCGGGTGTGAAACTTGCCGATGCCGCCGAACAGCGAGTCGATGACCGCGAACACCAGGCTCGGATCGCAGACGATCAGGCCCGAGCCGCGCAGCGGCTTCACCGACACCAGGTTGAAATTGGTGGGCACCACGATCTCGCGCAGGAAGGCGCTGAATTTCTGCACCTTGATGCCGCCGATCGAGACCTCGGGCGACTTGCGGATGAGGTTGAACAGCCCGATGCGGATGTTGCGCGCGAAGCGTTCGTTGATGACCTCCATGGTCGGCATGCGACCACGGACGATGCGTTCCTGGTTGGCCAGGTTGTAGTCGCGGATGCCGCCCGAGGGGACTTCTTCCTCCTCGAGCTTCTGGCTCTCGCCGGTGATGCCCTGCAGCAGGGCGTCGACCTCGTCTTGCGACAGGATCTGCTGGTTCATGCCACGGTCCGCGGGGATGTCTTGCGGGCTGTCACTGCACGATGAAGTTCGAGAAGTGCACGGCCACCACCGGCAGCACCACCTCGGGCTTCTTCTTCCGCTTCTTCTTCGGCTTGGGGTCGTCGTCGGCCGCTGCGTCCTCTTCCGCGGGCTCGTCGACCTCGAAGCCGAGCGCGCGTGAACTGGCGCGCTGGATCTCGACGGCCAGCTTGGCCTTGCCGTCGGCGCCCAGGATCTGCGCCGAGGTCTTGTGCGCCAGCACCATCAGGATGTTGTTGCGGATCGCCGGCATGAAGGTCTTCACCAGCGCCTCGGTCTTGGCGTCGTCGAGTTCGAGCGTCAGTGCGACCTGCGCGTAGCGCTCGACCTCGCGGTCGGCCAGGTTGACGGTGAAGGGGTCCAGCGGCGCGAAGGTCGGCACCGCCTTGGGGTCGCGCGTGGAAGCGGCCGCCTTCGGCCGGGCATTCTCGACCTGCGCCGTCTCCTCGCCGTCTTCGTCGACGGGCTTCTTCTTCAGCAGCATCACCGCGGCGCCACCGCCACCACCGAGCAGCAACACGGCGGCGGCAACGATGACGATGAGCTTCTTCTTGCCCTTGGGGGCGACTGGGGCTTCGGCGGCAGCGGCGGCGTTCGACATGGCGTCCTCTCGGTGCGACCCCGGTCTTTACCCGGGGCCGTCGGCAGTGAGGGCCATTGTTCGGCAGGGGGGTGTCGCGGCAAGCCGCGAAAAGCGGCCCGAATCCCGGTCTATCCGAACCACCCGCGGGTCGCCGGGGCGGCGGTCCGCGGCGCTCAGGCGAAGACGTCGACCTGGCCGGGGTGGCGCATGCGGCGCGGCGCGCTGGCGGCGGCCACGGCACCGGTGTCGGCGTTCGTGTCGGCGTCGCCGCCGCTTTCACCGCCGCGACCGGCCGGCGTGTCGGAAGCCTGGCCGTCGCGACCCTGGCCGCGCGGCTGCTGGAAGACACCGCCGCCGGTCAGCGTGAGGCCGGTCTCGCGCAGCGCGGCCGCCAGCGACGGCATGCCCTGCTCGAGCAGTTCGCGCGTGAGCGCGCTGTCGACCGCCAGCCGCACCTGCGCGGCGCTGCCGTCGAGCGTGATCTGCACGGCGATCGGGCCCAGCTCCGCCGGATGGACCTGGACGCGGGCCTCCTGCACGCCGTCGCGGGCCAGCACGGCGAGCTCGGCGCTCAGCCGCGGCACGAATTCGGGGGCGGTCACCGGCGTTGGCAGGTGCAGCTCGGTGCCTGGGCCGATGCCGCCGCTGGCGTGGCTGGCTGCCATGGCCTGCCCGGCGCTCGACAGCGCGGCGGCGAAGCCCTGCTGCGCCACCGCAGATGGGATCGGCGGCGATGTCGGACTGGCGTTCCCGTCGACGTATTCCGCGGTGCGCCGGCCTGCGCGGGCATCCGGGGTGTCGATGGGCACTGGCGCGCCGGCCTGGCCCTCAGTGTGGCTGCCGGCCGGTGAGGACCTGACCGGTTGGACAGCCGAGCCGGCCGGCGTGCTGCTGTCGGACTCACGCTGCAGGCCAACCGGCGGCGTCGCCAGGGTCCGCTCCTCCACGGCGGCGGCGGCATCGTCCTGTGGCGCCGCGGCGCTGGCCATCGCCGGTGCGACGCCAGTGCGCACCATGTCGTCGGTGACCGCTGCCGTGACGCCGGCCGGCAGCGCGTCGGTGGCGGATTTCATGGGCGCAGCCGCCTCCTCGGGTGGGCGCGGCAGCAGCGTGGCCAGCAGGGCCGCGGCTTCGGGGGCGGTGGCTTCGTCGTCGCTGACGCCCTGCAGGTCCGGGTCGTCCGCAGCGCCGTCGACAGCCGTGGCCCAGGCCTCACTGGTATCGACGGCGACGCCCCGTTCGCCGCCATGGGCACGTGCCTGCGCCAGCCAGCGCTCGACAGCGGCGCGCGCGGCCTGGGTGGCCGCCGTGGTCACCGCGGCGGCCGTGGGGATCCGGGGCCGACCCGGCGTGCGGACCGCGGCGGTGTCGGCGGCATCGTCGTCCGCGGCCGTAGCCCCGGATGTCTCGGAGGTGGGGGCGGCCGCTTCGGGGCCATCGGCCGCGGCGTCGGACGATGCCGACCGCAGCTCGCGGGCAAAGGCGTTGGGTTCGCCGTCGCGCGCAGGCGTCGGGCCGGCAGGCACCGGGCCGGGCAGGGTGGGCGGCAGGACGGCAGCGAGGGCGGGCGTATGCATGACCGGTTCTCGTCGGGTTTCAGTGTTGCAGCGCCAGGCCCTGGCGGGCGCGGCGCAGGGCCAGGTGCTGGGCGGTCTCGTCGGTCTGGCGCTGGTCACGCCGTTCCTGCTGGCGCGCCTGCTCGGCCTGGCGGCGTTCGATCAGCTTCTTCACCGAGGCCACGCGCAGCTCGGCCTGCAGCAGCGCCTGCCGCACCGCGGTCACGCCGCGCTCGGCGGCGTCGATGTGACGCTGCTGCTGCGCCAGCGCCTCGTCCAGGCGCTGCATGAAGGACTGGTAGCAGTGCACGATCTCGATCGCGCCACCGCGGCCGAACTGCGCGCTCCAGCGCTGCGTGTACTCACCGCGGTAGCCGTCGAGCTGTTCGCCCTGTCGGCGGGCACGCAGCACGACTTCCTCGCCGCGGCGCAGCTCGCCGGCCAGGCGGTCGCGCTCCTGCGTGGCGCGGTCCAGCAGCAGGTTCAGCGCGTCGAGGGATGCAGGAGGGTTCATGCAAAGGCTCCGGGGTGGGCGGCGGGCGGCCGGCGGTGGGTCGGGTGCGGCGTTCAGCCGGCCTGCACCACCAGCTGGGCGAGCTGGCGGCGGCAGGCGTCCATCGGCGCGGCGGCGTGCATGTCCTGCTGCAGCAGCGCCAGCACCTGCGGCTGCAGCCTGACGGCGAGGTCGAGCTCGGCATCGTGGCCGGGCGCATAGGCGCCGAGCTGGATCAGGTCGCGCGCCTTGTTGTAGCGGCTGAGCAGCTGGCGCAGCCGGCGCGCGGCGGCCTGGTGTTCGCGCGCGGTGACCGAGGTCATCACGCGCGAGATCGAGCGTTCGATGTCGATCGCCGGGTAGTGGCCGCCCTCGGCCAGCTCGCGCGAGAGCACGATGTGGCCGTCGAGGATGCCGCGTGCGGCATCGGCGATCGGGTCCTGCTGGTCATCACCCTCGCTCAGCACGGTATAGAAGGCGGTGATCGAGCCCACGCCGTGCAGGCCGTTGCCGCTGCGCTCGACCAGCTGCGGCAGCTTGGCGAAGCAGCTCGGCGGGTAGCCCTTGGTCGCGGGCGGCTCGCCGATCGCCAGCGCGATCTCGCGCTGCGCCATCGCATAGCGCGTCAGGCTGTCCATCAGCAGCAGCACATGCTGGCCGCGGTCACGAAAATGCTCGGCGATGGCGGTGGCATAGCTGGCGCCCTGCATGCGCACCAGCGGCGGCGCATCGGCGGGGGCGGCGACGACGACCGACCGGGCCCGGCCGGTCTCGCCGAGGATGTCCTCGATGAATTCCTTCACCTCGCGGCCGCGCTCGCCGATGAGGCCGACGACGATGACGTCGGCGGCGGTATAGCGCGCCATCATGCCCAGCAGCACCGACTTGCCGACGCCGGTGCCGGCAAACAGGCCGATGCGCTGGCCGCGGCCCACCGTCAGCATGGTATTGATGGCGCGCACGCCGGTGTCCAGCGGCTGGCGCACGGGGTCGCGGTCCATCGCATTGATGGCGCGGCGCTGCATCGGCTCGGGCCGCACCGCGCCCAGCGGGCCCTGGCGGTCGATCGGCTCGCCATGGGGGTCGACCACGCGGCCGAGCAGGCCGTCGCCCATCGGCAGGTGCAGGCCGCGGTCCTCGCTGCGGCGCCAGGGGTGGTTCTCCTGCCCGAAGCGCGGCACCGGCTGCGGCGCCGGGCGCGGCGAGACGCGCGCGCCGCTGGCCAGACCGTGCACCTCGCCGGTGGGCATGAGGAAGGCGCGGTCGCCGTCGAAGCCCACCACCTCGGCCGTCACCAGCGGCTGGCCCTCGCTCTTCACGTCGCACACCGAACCCACGGGCACGCGCACGCCACGCGCTTCCAGCACCAGGCCGGTGACGCGCGCCAGCGTGCCCACCGCCTCCAGCGGCTGGCGCACGGCGGCATAGGCCTCCAGGTCCTGCAGGTAGCGTGTCCAGTGCGTGCGACGGTCGGGGGTCACGGCGTCTCGTCCTCCCACGGCTGCGTGCTGCCGAGCACGGCCGCCGCCTGTGCCCAGCGCGCGGCGATGCGCGCGTCGATGGCGCCGGCGTCGGATTCGACGCGGCAGCCGCCGCGCTCGATGCCCGGGTGGGCCACCAGCCGCGCACCGCGCGCCTGCAGCACCTCCTGTGCGCCGCCGGCCACCAGCGGCAGGTCCTGCGGGTGCACCTGCACCGTGATGTGGCGGGCCGACAGCAGCACCGCCTCCACCGCCTCGGCGGCGACGCGGGCCACGTGGCCGGTCGAGCGCTGCAGCTCGCTGCGCAGCACCTGGCGCGCCAGCTGCACCGCCACGCGGGTGACGGCCTGCGCCAGCTGTTCGTGCAGGCCGTCGAATTCGGCGTCCAGCGACTCGATGAAGCCGGCGAGCTGCGCATTCACCTGCTCGGCGTGGCTTTGCTTGAAGCCTTCCAGCGCGGCCATGCCGTCGCGATAGCCCTGCTCGTAGCCGGCCTGGCGGGCCGCGTCGACCTCGGCCATCCACTCCTGGGCCGTCGGGCCGGCGGCCGGCGCCGGCGCGGCCGGCGGCGGTTCGAAGCCGAAGCTGCCGGGTTTCCAGCTGGCAAAGTCGCCCAGCTCCTCGCGCGGGATGAAGCGCGCATAGCTGGCACGTTCGGGGTTGGGCGAGGGCACGTTGAGCAGCGCGCGCCGGGCAAGGGCATTAGACAAGTTGTTCGTCTCCACCACCGGCCAGCACGATCTGGCCCTCGTCCACCAGGCGGCGGACGATCTTCAGCATTTCCTTCTGCTCGGCCTCGACCTCGCTGAGCCTGACCGGCCCGCGCGATTCCAGGTCCTCGCGCAGCGACTCGGCGGCGCGGCTGGACATGTTGCGGAACACCTTCTCGCGCAGTTCGGGCGACGCGGCCTTCAGCGCCAGCACCAGCTGGTCGGTCTGCACTTCCTTGAGCAGCGACTGGAAGCCCTTGTCGTCGATCTTTTCCAGATCGTCGAAGGTGAACATGTTGTCCATGATCTTCTGCGCCAGTTCGCCGTCGGCCTCGCGCACGAAGTCCAGCACCGAGGTCTCGACCGCCGTGCCCAGCATGTTGAGGATCTCGGCCGCGGTCTTGATGCCGCCGAGGTTGCTCTTCTTCATGCGGTCGCCGCCGGCCAGCACCTTGCTCATCACCTCGTTGAGATCCTTGAGCGCGCTCGGCTGGATGCCGTCGAGCGTGGCGATGCGCACCATCACCTCGTTGCGGTGGCGCTCGCCCAGCTGCTTGAGCACTTCGGCGGCCTGGTCGAACTCCAGGTGCACGAGGATGGCGGCGACGATCTGCGGGTGCTCGTTGCGCAGCAGCTCGGCCACCGATTGCGCGTCCATCCACTTCAGGCTCTCGATGCCGGTGGTGTCGCTGCCCTGCAGGATGCGGTCGATCAGCAGGTTGGCCTTGTCCTCGCCCAGCGCCTTGCGCAGCACGCTCTTGACATATTCGTCGGTGTCGTTGACGAGCATGCTGTCCATCTGCGCGGCGCTGTCGAATTTCTCGATCACCTGCTCGACGCGGCCGCGCGGCACCGTCTTCAGCCGGGCGATGGTCTCGCCCAGGCGCTGCACCTCCTTCGGTGCCAGCAGCTTGAAGACCTCGGCGGCCTCTTCCTCGCCGAGCGACATCAGCAGGATGGCGGCATCCTCGATGCCCTTGTCGTCCAGTGCGCCGGCCATGCGGGTGTTTCCTCAGGCGGCCTCGCCGCTGACCCAGCTGCGCACGATGTTGGCCACCACGGCCGGGTTTTCGCGCGCCAGCAGGCGGGCCGACGCGAGCTTGCCGCCGGACCTGTCTTCCAGCGCCAGCGGGGCGGCTTCGCCCGTCAGCTCGGGCAGCCGCTCGTCGCCGGCGACGACGGCGTCGAGCTGCGTGCCCACCGCGTTCGGTGCCGGCGGCGGTGCGATGGCGGCCTTGACCGCCGGCCGGATGAGCGCGAAGACGATCACCAGCGCCACCAGGGCCAGCGCCGCGGGCGTCAGGCCGGCGCGCAGCAGGTCCTGCACCCAGGGCTGCAGGTAGATCGGCACCGCTTCCGCCGGCGGCTGGGCCTCGATGCGGAAGGGGGCGTTGACCACACGCACCGAGTCGCCGCGCTCCTGGCTGAAGCCGATGCCCTGCTGCACCAGCGCGGTCAGCTTTTCCAGCTCCTGGCTCGCCAGCGGCGTGCTGGTGGGCTTGCCCTTGGCGTCGGTGCCGGTGCGGTGGTTGACCACCACCGCGGCGTGCAGCCGGCGCACGGTGCCGGTGGCGTTGCGCGTGATGCGCACGGTCTTGTCGACCGCATAGCTGGTCTCGGCCTCGCGGCGGGCGTTGCCGGTGCCGCCGCCGGCCAATGCGCCCTGCAGCGGCGCCGAGGCACCGGCCATCGGCGCGGTGGCCGGCAGCGGCGGCTGGTTGCTGGCGGCGCCGGGCACGCCGCTGGGGCGGTTGGGGTCGGGCTGCGAGGACTCCTCGGTGCGCGTGGCGCGCACGGCGGCCGGGGCGTCGCCCTGGTTGGGCTTGAATTCCTCGGCGGTCGATTCCTGCTGCGTGAAGTCGACCTCGGCGGTGACGGTGGCGCGCAGGTTCTCGCGCCCGACCACGGGCTCGAGCAGGTCCATCACGCGCTTGAGGTGGCTGCTCTCCACCTCCTTCAGGTAGCGCAGCTGGGCCGAGTCGAAGCCGGCGGTGCCGTGGCGGTCGTCCTGCGGCCACAGCAGCGCGCCGTTGCCGTCGAGCACGCTCACCGCCTTGTTGCCGAGCTCGGGCACGCTCGAGGCCACCAGGTGCACGATGCCGGCGATCTGTTCGCGCTCGAGCGTGCGCCCCGGGTGCAGCTGCACCGTCACCGACGCGGTGGGCTTGTGCTGCTCGCGGAAGAACCCGGTCTGCTGCGGCATCGACAGCATGACGCGCGCGGCCTGCACGCTGGCCAGGCTCTGGATGGTGCGCGTGAGCTCGCCCTCGAGCGCGCGCTTGAGCTGCACGCGCTGCTGGCCGTCGCTCTGGCCGAAGCTGTTGGCGCCGTCGAGCAGTTCGTAGCCGGCGATCGAGCCCTTGTTGACGCCGGCGGCGCTGAGCTTCATGCGCAGCTCGTAGACACGCGACGCCGGCACCAGGATGCTGCCGCCGCCGTCGGCAAACTGGTAGTCCACGCCCAGCTGGTCGAGCTTGGCGATGACGACGGCACCGTCCTTCTCGCTCAGGTTGGAGAACAGCACCTTGTGGTCGCTCTTGCCGAGCGAGAAGCTCATCGCCACCAGCAGGGCCACCAGCGCGATGACGCCGGCGCCGGCCGACAGCAGCGTGCGCGTGGGCAGTCTGGCCAGCCTGGCGCCCAGGCCGCCGGCCGGCGATGCGGCGGCGGCAATGGCGTTGTCGGAGACGGGGACGACGGCGGTTTCCATGGACGGCGGGGGCGGTCGGTTCCGGGGCCGCTGCCGCGACCCGACAGGGACGCGAGGCAGGGCACGTTGAAGGGCATTGTTGAGGGCCGATGGCGCCGCCGGTGGCACGAGTAAACCGGCAAAGCGTGCCCTGTTCCAGCCTTGGTGCGGGCAGGCGGGCGTCTACAGTGAGGGCGTCGAGAACCCCCATGAAGCTCGAACTCAAGCCCTTCGATTTCAACCAGGCCGTGGCCAAGGCCGGCCTGCGGCCCGACGGCACGCCGCTGGCCAGCCGCCGGCTGGCCGTGGCGGATGTCGAGCCTGCCGAGGGCGGGGGCTTTCGCGGGGCGATGGCCGAGGCGCTGCAGAACGTCAGCCGCAACCAGCTGGAATCGCACCGCCTGCAGCGCGAATTCAGCCTCGACAACCCCACCGTCAGCCTGGAGCAGACGATGGTGGCGATGCAGAAGAGCCAGATCGGCTTCCAGGCGGCGATCCAGGTGCGCAACCGCCTGCTGTCGGCCTATACCGAGATCATGAATATGCAGGTGTAGCAGGGGTCAGCACGCCGGGAACGGCGGCAGATTGCCTTCTTGCATGCACACCGATGGACGGCCCATCGCGCCGACACTGACCTTCACCCGCTCGCCGCCTGGGGCCGCCCAGATGGCGGCTGTGCCGGGCGTCTCGGCCTGGCCGGTGGCGGGGTCGAAGCGCACGGCGTGCGATTGCAGCAGCTGCACGCCGCGCAGGTCGCTGCCGCGGGTGGTCTTGATGCGGCAGGCCTGCTGCACGCGGCAGTCGCAGTCGGGCGTCGAGCTCAGGGCATAGCACCAGTCGGTACCTTCCTGGAAATTCAGGTAGAGCGCGCCGCCGCGGCGAGCGGCTTCGAAGCGCGCCTCGCGCAGGTCGAGTTCGAGACCCTGGGCGGCGGCCTTCAGGCGCTGGCGCTGCAGGTAGTGGCCGAAGGACGGCATGGCCAGCGACATCAGCACCGCGCAGATGCCCAGCCCGATGACCAGTTCGATCAGGGTCAGGCCGCGCAGAGGCAGGCGCTCGATCATCAACGGTTCCAGCAGCGGCCGCTCGGCCCCACGTCGGCCAGCCCCTGATTCAGCCGCAGCGTGAGCGTGCGGCAATCGGCATCGGCCTGTTGCGGGCCGTCGGGGCGCGCGCGCGCCACCAGGGTCACGGCATCGCCGGCAGCGTCGTCCACCGCCAGCAGGTACAGGCCCTCGGGGCTGCGCCCGGCGCCGATGCCGGCGAGGCTGGCGCTGTAGCGGCCGTGGTGGGCGCGAAACCGTTCCTGCGCAAACTGCAGCTTGGTCAGCGCCGCGATGCCGTCCATGCGGCGCGCGCGCTGCAACTGGGCGTGCTGCGACGGCCATGCGGCGGCGGCAACGATGCCGACCACCGCCAGCGCGATGCTGATCTCGACCAGCGTCAGGCCGCGCAGCCGGCGCGCGGCGCTGGCGCGCGGGCTGGGACGGGGTGCAGCCGGGCCGGCCATCGGCTCATCAATCCAGCGACAGCATGCGCCGCCGCTTCTGCGTCTGGTCGATGTAGCGCTGCAGCGCGCGCTGCGCGTCGCTGTCGAGCGAACGCCATTCGCAGCCCAGCCGCAGGTGCGCGTCGGCCACGTTCAGCGAGCTCAGGTGCTGGATCTGCACCGTGGCCTTGAAGCGCGTGTCGGCATCGAGCTCGAGCTGCACGCCGTGCAGCGTCAGCCCGGGCTCGAGCGCCGGCTGATCGGCCGCCAGCAGCAGGGCGCAGCCGCCGATGCTGACGTCGATGACGCGCAGCGCGAGCTGCATGTCGGGGATCGCCGGGTGGCGCAGCCGCGCCATCGGCGCATGGCGGTCGAGCGTGCGCACGCGGTAGGCGCTGCGCCGCTGGAAGCGGTAGACCACGGATGGCAGCCGCGCCTGCAGCGCCACGCTGCGTGGGCCGCGCACGAGCAGCAGGCCGTGCAGGTCGAACTGCAGCTTGATGCTGTCGAGGTAGCCCACGGCCACCGCCTCGTCGGCGTCGACCAGTTGGCGCAGCGCGGGGCTGTTGTCGTCGGCGGTGAAATTGACGCGCCGCTGCTCGGTATCGATCGACCAGAGCTCGGCGACCATGGCGGCACCGCCCGGCGCGCTCAGCACCATGGGGGTGCCGGCGTCGCGCAGCTGGCGCAGCAGGGTGCCGATCTCGCTGCCGCTGTCGACGCGAAACGGCGCCCAGTCCTGCTGGCCTTCGTCGTCGAGGGCGGCGGGTCGGGTGTCCTGGAACATGGGCGATGCGCGCGCGGGGGCGGTCCGTGAAGGCGTCCGTCAGGCGTTCAGTGCAGCGTCTTGCGCTTGCCGGCCATCAGGTCGTCGAGGTCCTGCAGCCAGGGCTCGGCGAGGTGGCGGATCTCGGCGTCGTTGACCAGGATGCGCTGCATGATGCGTGCCTTGGTGCGCGCTGCTTCGTTGTCCAGCGGCTGCTGGCGTGCGGCATGCTTGAGCTGGCTGATCAGCAGCACGCAGGCCCCTTCGAGCTTGACCACGGCGTCCCAGTCACCCGCCTTGGCCGCCGACAGCATGTCGCAACTGGCCTGCTCGATGGCCTCGTAATAACCGAGAAGTTCCGTGTTCATGTGAGGGCTCCGGCTGCTTCGGAAGGGCTCAGGCGTCGGGCCGGCCGCCCGTGGGGGAGATGGCCATCCAGGCCTCGCGCAAGGGCTGCACCAGACGCTGGCACTCGTCGAGAATGGTTTCGTCGTTGCGCAGATTGGCCTGCATCAGCCGCAGCGCGACATAGCCGTAGAGCCGGTGCAGGTCGGCGGCCAGGCTGCCGCCGGCCTGCAGGTCGAGCGCGCCGCGCAGGCCTTCCTCGACGATGCCGGTGGCGCGCCCGATGGCGCGGCCTTTGCGGATGATGTCCTGCTGTCGCATGGCGCCGCGGGCCTCCGCGATGGCGTCCATCAGGCCGTCGTACAGCATGGCGACGAGCCGGTGCGGGCTGGCATCGACGACGCCGGTCTGCGCCGCCATCTGGCGGTAGGCGTGCAGGGTCTGCGGGCGGCCGAACGGGCTGGGCATGGCACTGCTGAACATCGATCGTCTCTCGAAAGGTGTGGGCGACACTCTTTTTATCGGCCCGCCCCGCGTCGGACTTGAGCCGGCGGATTGCCGGCCCGGCCCGGGTATTCAGCGGGGTGCGCATGGGGCGGCCGCCGCATGTGCAAAGGGCGCAGCCGGCCGAAGCCCGCTGCGCCCCCCCGACGGAACGCCTCAGGCCGTCAGGCCTTGTTCCAGTTGCTGACCTGCTGCGAGACGTAGTTCGACAGGTTGCCGAGCTTGGCCATCGAACTGTCCAGCGCCTGGTATTGCGCGCGCAGCCGCTTCTCGGTGAGCGCGATGCGATCCTCCAGCGAGGCCTGTCGCTTGCCATTGTTGGCCTTGCGCTCGCGCAGACCCTCCTGGCGCGACGAGACGGCACCGTCGGCGCCGAGCATCTGGTCGGTGAGCGCGCGCAGCCGCACCGCCAGCCCGCTGCTGGCGGACGATTCGGTGGCGGCGGCAAAGAAGTTCTGCAGCTGCGACAGCGCGCCGAAGCCCTCGTCGAGCTTGGATCCGTCGAGCTTGAGCGTGCCGTCGGTCTGCGTCTGCAGCCCGATATCGGCGGCACGCGCAAAGCTGCTGCTGGCGGTGGAGCTGGCGCCGATCACGCTGCGCAGCTGGCCGAGGATGCCGATGGCCGTGCGGTCGCCCTGCAGCGGGCCGGCGCTCTTGCTGGCTTCGTCGTATTTGGTCTGTTCGCGCACCAGCTTGACGAGGTCGTTGTAGGCGGCGACGAAGCCCTCGATCGACTTGCGCATCGAGGCGGTGTCGTGAGAGACGCTCACGTCCACCGCGCCGGTGGTCACCTTGCCCAGCGTCAGCGACACGCCGTCGATGACGTTGCTCATCGAATTGGTGGCCGACTCGACCTGCAGGCCGTTGATGGTGGCCTGCGCATTGACACCGGCCTGGGTGCGGGCCGCACCGGTGGCGCCGGCCGGCGGGTCGTAGGCCAGGCGCGACAGGCCGGCGGCGTCGGTCGCATTGCCGTCGTCGTCGACGACCTGCAGCCGGAAGCCGTTGTCGGCGCCGGTCGAGCGCGACTGCAGCACCAGCCGGGCGCCGCTGGCGTCGTTGACGATCGACGCGCGCACGTCCAGCCCGCTGGTGTTGTTGATCTTGTCGCGGATCTTCTCCAGCGTGTCCTCGCCGTCGCCGATCGTGACCTCGATCGCGCTGCCGCCGCTGCGTGGCGTGAAGGCGGACTCGTCGGCGGCCCAGCTGCCCATCTCGAAACGCAGCGTGCCCTTGCCGACAACGGTCTGCGCCGTGGCGAGGGCGCTGCTGGCATTCATCTGCGCGGCCGCCAGCCGGCCCACCTGCACCGCATAGCTGCCCGGCGTCGAGCCCGAGGACACGGTGACGCCGACCGCGGTGGCATCCGACGACGTGGCGCTGGCGGCGCGCCAGGTGCTGCTGTCGGTGAGGGTGCGCGCTGCGCTGCGCACCGCATCGAGCGCGGACTGGATGCGGCCGAACGACGACAGCCGGGCGTCGATCTTGGTCGCCTCGCCCTTGAGCAGCTCGATCGGGCGGCGCTCGAGCGCGACCAGCTGGCTGACGATGGCATTGGCGTCGAGGCCGCTGCCGATGCCGAGCGAGGAAAAAGTGGACATGCAAGCCTCCGGCGGCGGGGCAGGGGCGGCCGGGAAGGCCGGCCAAGAAGCACGCCCCGCTCGGGCCCTTTATCGGCCGCCGGCGGGGCGTACTTGAGGGGCGGATCTCGCGCGCGGGGCGTCAGTTGCCGAGCAGGCGCAGCACCTGCTGCGGCAGCTGGTTGGCCTGCGCGACCATGGCATTGCCGGCCTGCTGCAGGATCTGCGCCCGCGCCAGCGCCGCGGTCTCGGCGGCGAAATCGGCGTCCATGATGCGGCTGCGCGCCGCCGACTGGTTTTCCACCGCCACCTGCAGGTTCGAGATGATGGCCTCGAAGCGCGACTGCGTGGCGCCGAACTTGGCGCGCGAATCGTTGACGATGTTGATGGCGTCGTCGATGCCGATGATCACCGAGGCGATCGCCGAGATGCCGATGCCCGAGCCGATCGAGGCCGTGCTCACCGTCACCGTCGAGATTTCGGTATTGCTCTTCAGGTTCTCGAAGTCGATCGTCACCACGTCGTCGCTGGTGACGTTGGCGCCGATCTGGAAGGTAAACGATGTGGCATCGGCGCCCAGGATGGACTTGCCGTTGAAGGCGGTGCCGCCGACCACGCGCGTGATCTCGGCCTGCAGCTGCAGGAATTCCTTCTGCAGCGAGTCCTTGTCGCTTTCGCTGTTGGTGGCGTTGCGGGCCTGCAGGGCCAGCTCGCGCATGCGCTGCAGCGCATCGCCCACCTTGGACAGCGCGCCCTCGGCCACCTGGGCCATCGAGATGCCGTCGTTGGCATTGCGCATCGCCACCCCCATGCCGCGCACCTGGGTATTCATGCGCTCGGCGATCGCCAGGCCGGCGGCATCGTCCTTGGCGCTGTTGACGCGCAGGCCCGAAGACAGGCGCTGCATCGACACCGACAGCGACATCTGCGAGGTATTCAGGTTGCGCTGTGCGTTCAGCGACGCCAGGTTGGTATTGATGGTCTGGGGCATGTGTGCGCTCCTTGCCGGTTTTGGCGGCTATGCGTGTGCAGCCAAGAAGGCCGCTGCTGGAATCCATTGTGGATGCCGAACTCGGCACATATCGCCGGAAATGAAGCGGCTTTTGCAGGCACTTCGCCGTGCGCGCACACGCAGCGGACAATAAAAAAAGGCCGCCGGTCGTCGGACCGGCGGCCTGCCAGCGGGCGCGGCGGCTTACTGCGCGAACTTGTAGTCCGTCTTCGCCTTCGCACGCAGGCCTTCCTGGAACTGCTGCGCCTTCACCTGTTCCAGCCGCTGCTTGATCTGGCCCTTGACGGACTCGAAGTCCGGAAACTGCGCCTCACGCGTGTCGTCCAGGCGAATGACGTGGTAGCCGAATTGCGACTTCACCGGCTCCGGGGTCAGCTCGCCCTTCTTCAGCGCGATCATCGCCTTGCTGAATTCGGGCACATAGGCGTCGGGCTTGGCGAAGTCGAGGTCGCCGCCGTTGGCGCCCGAGCCCGGGTCCTTGGACGACTTCTTGGCCAGGTCCTCGAAACTGGCGCCGCCCTTGAGCTGGGCGATCAGCGCCTTGGCCTCGTCTTCCTTCTCCACCAGGATGTGGCGGGCGCGGTATTCGGTGCCGGCCGCCTGCGATTTGAACTTGTCGTATTCAGCCTTGGCAGCTTCGTCGGTGACGGGGTTCTTGACGCGGAAGTCGTCGAACAGCTGGCGGATCAGGATGCTCTGCCGCGCCAGCTCCATCTGCGCGCGGTAGTCGGCGCTGGACTGCAGGCCGCGACGCTCGGCTTCCTGGGTGAAGATCTCGCGCAGCACGACCTGGTCGCGCGCCTGCTGCTGCATCTCGGGCGATGCCTTCTGGCCGGCCTTCTCGGCCTGCTGGATCAGCGTGTCGACGCGGGCCTTGGGCACGGGCTTGCCGTTGACGACGGCAATGTTCTGCGCCTGCGCCGCGCCGATGGCAACGAGGGTGGTCAGGGCCAGGGCCAGGGCATGGCGCACGGCAGGGAATTTCGGCTTCATCGGTGGAGATCCTAGGGGCAAGGTGCCGCAACGCTGCGGCGCGGGGGTGGCCTCAGCCTTCGCCGGGCGCCAGGGCCTCGACGGCCAGGGCGTGGATGCCGCGGGCAGCCAGAGGGCCCAAGGCATCATATACGAGGCGATGCCGGGCCACCCGGTTGCGCCCGGCAAAGCACCCGGCGACGATGCGGACGCTGAAATGCCCGCCTTCGCGGGCCCCGGCATGGCCGGCGTGCCGGTGGCTGTCGTCGCGCAGTTCGATCGAATCGGGCTGCAGCGCCCGGCGCAGGTCGGCCTCGATCGCGGCGGCAACAGGGCTCGGGTCGAGCGCGCTCATTTCGATTCCTCGGGCTGTGCCGCCGCCACGGTGGGCTCCTCGAGATAGCGCGCCAGCACCAGTCCCTGCGCCAGCGTGAACAGCAGCATCAGCCCGATGCCGCCGAAGAGCTTGAAATTGACCCAGGTGTCGGTGCTGAAGCTGTAGGCCACCCACAGGTTGAGCACACCCATCAACCCGAAGAAGGCGATCCAGGCAAAATTGAGCCGGTGCCAGACCTTGGGCGGCAGCTGCAGCTGTTCACCCAGCAGCACCTTGAGCAGGTTCTTGCCGGAGAGCAGTGGCGCCAGCCACAGCGCCAGGCCCATCGCCCAGTACAGCGCGCTCGGCTTCCACTTGATGAAGGTCTCGCTCTGGAAATAGATGGTGGCGCCGCCGAGCACGACCACCAGCCCCAGGCTGACCCACAGCATGGCGTCGACCTTGCGCCGGCGCGCCTTCAGCCAGACCACCTGCGCCAGCGTGGCGACGATCACCACCACCGTGGCCAGCAGCACCGGCGCCTGCGCCGCGGTGACCGTGCCGCCGGCGACGATGGCGCCGAAATGCCGGGTGGCGAATTCGGCGGCCCAGTCCTTGTGCGATTCGGCATATTTGAAGGTGCCGAAGAACAGGATGATGGGCAGGAAGTCGAACAGCAGTTTCATGCGGCGGCGGCAGGCGTTGCGGAGGGCGTCGACGCGATTGTGCCCCTCACGGTTTTCCGGGCTCGGGTTCGAAGCCGATGGCTGCCGAATTGATGCAGTAGCGCGCGCCGGTGGGCTGCGGCCCGTCGGGGAAGACATGGCCCAGGTGCGAGCCGCACTTGCGGCAGCGCACCTCGACGCGCACCATGCCGTGGCTGACGTCGCGCAGCTCCTCGATGACGTCGGCATCGACGGGCGCCCAGTAGCTGGGCCAGCCGCAGCCGGCATCGAATTTGGTGCCCGATTCGAACAGCGGTGTGCCGCAGCCGATGCAGGCATAGCGGCCGCTTTCCCAATGGTCCCAGTAGCGCCCGCTGAAGGCACGCTCGGTGTCCGCGTGGCGCGCCACCTGGTATTGCATCGGGTCGAGCCGGGCACGCCACTCGGCATCGCTGAGCTGCACCTCGTAGCGGGGATCGTCGTGCGCGTGGGGGCGGTCGGAACTCATGGGCAACAGGATACCGTCAGCGCGCGAAACCCTGCCGGCTTCGGCCTGTCGCCGCCGGGACAGGCGCCCCCGGGTGATTGCCTAGAATCGAACGACCGTTCTATTTCCGCCCGACAGTCCGCCAGAGGAGAAGCGATGAGTGCGAGTTACGAGGTGCGCGGCAGCGTGGCCGTGATCACGATGAACAACCCGCCGGTCAACGGCCTGGGCTGCGCCACCCGGGTCGGCATCGCCGACGGGCTGGACCGCGCGGCCGCCGACCCGGCGGTGCAGGCGGTGGTGATCACCGGCGGCGGCCGCGCCTTCTCGGGCGGCGCCGACATCAAGGAATTCGGCTCGCCCAAGGCCGGTGCCGAGCCCAACCTGCTGTCGCTGATCAAGCAGCTCGAGAACAGCCCCAAGCCCGTGGTGGCCGCGCTGCACAGCGTGGTAATGGGCGGCGGGCTGGAGCTGGCACTGGGCTGCCACTACCGCGTCGCTTCGCCGGGTGCGGCGATCGCGCTGCCCGAGGTAAAGATCGGCCTCGTGCCCGGTGCCGGCGGCACGCAGCGGCTGCCGCGCGTGCTGGGCGTGGAGACGGCGCTGAACATGATCGTCAGCGGCGAGCCGGTGAAGAGCGAGGTGCTGGCCGGCCTGCCCGGCCAGAAGCTGATCGACCAGATGATCGACGGCGACCTGCTGGCCGGCGCCATCGCCCTGGCCGAGGCCAAGGCCAACGTGCGACCGCTGCCGCTGGTGCGCCACCTGAAGGTGAGCCACCCCAATCCGGACGGCTACTTCCAGTTTGCGCGCAATACCGTCAAGGCGATGGCGAAGCACTTCCCGGCGCCGGCGAAGTGCGTCGACTGCGTCGAGCAGTCGCTGAAGGCGAAGACCATCGAGGAGGGTCTGGCCTACGAGCTGAGCGTGTTCTGGGGCCTGATGTTCACGCCCGAGAGCAAGGCGCTGCGCCATGCCTTCTTCGGCGAGCGCGCCGCCAGCAAGATCCCCGACGTGCCCGAGGACACGCCGGTGCGCAAGGTCGAGACGGTGGCCGTCATCGGCGCCGGCACCATGGGCGGCGGCATCACGATGAACTTCCTGAATGCCGGCATCCCGGTGACGATGCTGGAGATGAAGCCCGAGGTGCTGGAGCGCGGCGTGGCCACCATCCGCAGGAACTACGAGGCGCAGGTCAGGAAGGGCAAGCTGAAGGCCGACCAATACGAGAAGCGCATGGCGCTGCTGTCGACCACGCTGAGCTACGACGACATCCGGGGCGCCGACATGGTCATCGAGGCCGTGTTCGAGGAGATGGGTGTCAAGCAGAAGGTGTTCGAGACGCTGGATGCGGTCTGCAAGCCGGGCGCCATCCTGGCCACCAACACCAGCACGCTGGACGTGAACAGGATCGCGGCGTTCACCCAGCGGCCGCAGGACGTCATCGGCACCCACTTCTTCAGCCCGGCCAACGTGATGAAGCTGCTGGAGGTGGTGCGCGGCGAGAAGACGGCCAAGGACGTGCTGGCCACGGTGATGCAGCTGGCGCGGAAGATCCGCAAGACCGCGGTCGTCTCGGGCGTGTGCGACGGCTTCATCGGCAACCGCATGATCGAGCAGTACAGCCGCCAGGCCGGCTTCCTGCTGGACGAGGGCGCCACGCCGCAGCAGGTCGACAAGGCGATCGAGAAGTTCGGCTTCGCGATGGGGCCGTTCCGCATGGGCGACCTGGCGGGCAACGACATCGGCTGGGCGATCCGCAAGCGCCGCGCGGTCGAATACCCCGACATGAAATACAGCAAGACGGCCGACCTGCTGTGCGAGATGGGCCGCTATGGCCAGAAGACGCAGGCCGGCTGGTATGACTACCGCGAAGGCAGGCGCGACGCCATCCCGTCGCCGCTGGTGGTCGAGATGATCGAGCAGCACCGTGCGTCGCTGGGCATCACGCCGCGCCAGATCAGCGACGAGGAGATCGTGCAGCGCCTGGTCTTCAGCCTCGTCAACGAGGGCGCGCGCATCCTCGAGGAAGGCATCGCCAGCAAGGCCAGCGACATCGACATGGTCTACCTCACCGGCTACGGCTTCCCGCTGCACCGCGGCGGCCCGATGTGCTACGCCGACCAGGTCGGCCTGTTCAACGTCGTGCAGGCGATGAAGCGCTTTGCCCGCAACCCGCACGACGATGCGGCCTTCTGGCAGCCGGCACCGCTGCTGGCGAAGCTGGCGGCCGAAGGCAAATCGTTCACCTGACGTGATCAAGCGTCAGCTGATCGTGGCGCTGGCGCTGCTGGCCTTGCTGGCCGCGGCGCTGGTGGCCAATACGCTGCGCCAGGGCTCGCGCCAGCTGGCGGTGGCGCCGCTGCCGAAGCTGGCGGTGGACGCCGCCGGTGTCACCGAGACCATGGCCGCGGCCGTGCGGGCCAAGACGGTCAGCGGCCTGCTCGACCCGGCTGGCGTCGCGGTCGAATTCGACACCCTGCATGCGCTGCTGAAGACGCGCTACCCGCAGGTTCACGCTACGCTGGAACGCGAGGTCATCGGCGGCCACAGCCTGCTCTACACCTGGAAGGGAAGCGACCCGCAGCTCAGGCCGGTGGCGCTGATGGCGCACCAGGACGTGGTGCCGATCGCGCCCGGTACCGAGGCGCTGTGGAAGAAGCCGCCCTTCGGCGGCATCGTCGACGGCGGCTTCGTCTGGGGCCGGGGCACGCTGGACGACAAGAGCAACCTCATCACCCAGCTCGAGGCGCTGGAGATGCTGGTGAAGGCCGGCGTCAAGCCCAAGCGCACGGTCCACTTCGTCTTCGGCCACGACGAGGAGGTCGGCGGCCAGCGCGGTGTGGTGCAGATCGTGCAGCTGCTGCAGCAGCGCGGCGTGAAGCTCGAATGGGTGCTGGACGAGGGCCTGGCCGTCACCGAGGGCGTGATGCCGGGCGTGAGACAGCCCGTGGCGCTGGTGGGCCTGGCGGAGAAGGGTTCGGTGTCGCTGAAGCTCACCGCCACCGCAGCGCCCGGCCATTCGTCGATGCCGCCCGGGCCCGGCCAGGGCGCCATCGGCCGCCTGACGGCGGCGCTGGCGCGACTGGATGCGCAGCCGCTGCCCGGTGGCATCCACGGCGCGGCGGCCGAGATGTTCCAGGCCGTGGCGCCCGAGCTGCCCTTCGGCCAGCGGCTGGCGCTGTCGAACCTGTGGCTGACGCGGCCGCTGGTCGAGCGCATGCTGTCGCAGGGTGCGGCCACCAACGCGATGATGCGCACCACCACGGCGATGACCATGCTGAACGCCGGCGTGAAGGAAAACGTGCTGCCCGGCCGCGCCGAGGCGGTGGTCAATTTCCGCATCCTGCCCGGCGACTCCATCGAGTCGGTGCAGACGGCGGTCAAGCGCATCGTCGCCGACGACGGCATCGCGGTGAGCCCGCTGGGCCCCGGCTTCAACCCGTCGCGCCTGTCCACCTCGCGCTCCGACGCCTTCCGCCTGATCGAGCGCACGGTGCGCGAGGTCTTCCCCGATGCCATCGTCGCGCCGGGGCTGATGCTCGCGGCATCGGACGCGCGCCACTTCGACGGCATCTCGGAGGCCAGCTTCCGCTTCATGCCCATCCGCTTCGACAGCGCGGACCTGCAACGCCCGCATGGCACCGACGAGCGCATTGCCGTCGACCAGCTGGTGGACATGGTCCGCTTCTACCATCGCCTGCTCAGCCAGACCGCGCAGTGAACTTCCACCAAGGACGCCATCCATGAGCCAAGCCGTCATCGTCTCCACCGCCCGCACGCCCCTGGCCAAGAGCTGGAAGGGCGCCTTCAACATGACGCATGGCGCCACGCTCGGCGGCTTCGCGATCCAGGCGGCGGTGCAGCGCGCCGGCATCGAGCCCGGCGCGGTCGACGACGTGCTGATGGGCTGCGCCAACCCCGAGGGCGCCACCGGCTGGAATATCGCGCGCCAGGCGGCGCTGCGCGCCGGGCTGCCGGTGACGGTGAGCGGCGCCACCGTCAACCGCTTCTGCTCCAGCGGCCTGCAGACGATCGCGATGGCGGCGCAGCGCATCATCGCCGGCGAGGGCGATGTCTACATCGCCGGCGGCGTGGAAAGCATCTCCTGCGTGCAGCAGGAGATGAACCTGCACATGTTCCAGGACAGCTGGCTGCTGCAGCACAAGCCCGAGATCTACTGGCCGATGCTGCAGACCGCCGAGACCGTGGCCAGGCGCTACGAGATGCCCAAGGAGCGCATGGACCGCTACGGTGCCGAGAGCCAGCAAAAGGCCTGCGCGGCGCAGGAGCAGGGCCTGTTCAAGGACGAGATCGTGCCGGTGACGGTGACGGCCGGCGTGGCCGATGCGGTGCTGGGCCTGCGCAGCAAGGAAGTGACCGTCAGCGTCGACGAAGGCCTGCGCCCGGGCACCACCTACGAGGGCATCCAGGGCATCCGCTCGGCCGTGCCGGGCGGCGTGGTGACCGCCGGCAATGCCAGCCAGTTCAGCGACGGCGCCGGCGCCTGCGTGGTGGTCAGCGACAGCTATGCGCAGCGCAAGGGGCTGAAGCCGCTGGGCCGCTTCCTCGGCTTTGCGGTGGCCGGCTGCGAGCCCGACGAGATGGGCATCGGCCCGGTCTTCGCGGTGCCCAAGGTGCTGCAGCGCCTGGGCTTGAAGGTCGAGGACATCGACCTGTGGGAACTCAACGAGGCCTTTGCGGTGCAGGTGCTGTATTGCGCCGACCGCCTGGGCATCCCGATGGAGCGGCTGAATGTCAACGGCGGCGCCATCGCGCTCGGCCACCCCTATGGCATGAGCGGCCAGCGCCTGACGGGGCATGCGCTGATCGAGGGCCGGCGGCGCGGTGCGAAGAAGGTCTGCGTCACGATGTGCATCGGCGGCGGCATGGGCGCGGCCGGGGTCTTCGAGCTGCTGTGAAGATCGAGTCCCTGCGCGCGTTCTTCAGCGCCGCCCCCTTCATGGCCGACCTCGGCGTCGAGCCGGTGGCGCTGGCCGACGGCCGGCTGCACACGCGGCTGCAGGTGGCGCCGCGTCACCTGCAGCACACCGGCTCGGTGCATGCCGGCGTGATGGCCTCGATGGCCGACCACACGATGGGCATCGCCGCGCAGGTGCAGCAGCCCGAGGGGCGCTGGATCCTGACCGCCGAGCTCAAGACCAGCCTGCTGCGGCCCGCGACCGGCCAGCAGCTGCACTGCGAGGCCTGGGTGATCAAGCCCGGCCGCTCGCTGGCCTTCACCGAAGCCGAGGTGTGGGCCGAGGCCGATGGCCGCCGCACGCTGGTGATGAAGGCTTCGGCGACCATGGCCGTCGTCGAGGCCGCGCGGCTTGCCACCGCACCCGCCAGGACCTGAGCACGATGGCCACGATGCGCCAGACCCTGGACTTCCTGCTGCACGACTGGCTGCAGGTGCACACGCTGCTGCAGCGCCCGCGCTTCGCCGAGCATTCGGCCGGGACCTTCGCCCAGGTGCTCGATGCCTGCGAGCGCATCGCGCGCGAGAAATTTGCCCCCTTCAACCGCCTGGCCGATACCGAGGAGCCCCGTGTCGTGTCGGGCCCGGACGGCGAGCGGGTGATCCTGCCGCGCGCCACGCACGAAGCGATGGCCGCCTATGTCGACAGCGGCATGCTGGCCGCGGCGCAGGACTTTGCCATCGGCGGCATGCAGCTGCCCTGCGTCATCGAGATGGCCGCCAATGCCTTCTTCAGCAAGGCCAGCGTGGCCATGGGCGGCTATGCGATGCTGACCAGCGGCAACGCCAACCTGCTGATGGCCCATGGCAGCGAGCGTCAGCGCGAGGTCTTCGCCCAGGCCGAATTTGCCGGCCGCTGGTTCGGCACCATGTGCCTGTCCGAGCCGCAGGCCGGCTCCAGCCTGAGCGACGTCGCCACGCGCGCCGTGCCGGATGTGACAAGCGCGGGCGAGGACTTCGCATCCGACCCGCTGGGCCCGCGCTACCGGCTGCGCGGCCACAAGATGTGGATCTCGGCCGGCGAGCACGAACTCACCGAAAACATCGTGCACCTGGTGCTGGCCAAGATCCCCGGGCCCGACGGGCAGCCGGTGCCGGGCACGAAGGGCATCTCGCTCTTCATCGTGCCGAAGTGGCTGGTGGACGAAGACGGCGCGCTGACCGGCGAGCGCAACGACGTGGCGCTGGCCGGCCTCAACCACAAGCTGGGCTACCGCGGCACCACCAATGCCTTGCTCAATTTCGGCGAAGGCCGGTATCCGGTGCGCGGCGGCGTGGGCGCCATCGGCTACCGCGTGGGTGCGCCGGGCGAAGGCCTGCGCTGCATGTTCCACATGATGAACGAGGCGCGCATCGGCGTCGGCCTGGGTGCGGTGATGCTGGGCTATGCCGGCTACGAGGCCAGCCTGGACTATGCGAGGAGCCGTCCCCAGGGCCGGCCGATGACGGCCGCCGGCAAGGATGCCGCCGCGCCGCAGGTGCCCATCGTCCGGCATGCCGACGTCAAGCGCATGCTGCTGGCGCAGAAGGCCTACTGCGAGGGCGCGCTGGCACTGGCGCTGTACTGCGCGCGCCTGGTCGACGAGCTGCACACCGGCGACGCCGCGGCCGCGCAGGAGGCCGGCCTGCTGCTGGAAGTGCTGACGCCGATCGCCAAGAGCTGGCCCAGCGAGTGGTGCCTGGAGGCCAACAGCCTGGCCATCCAGGTGCTCGGCGGCTACGGCTATACGCGCGACTTCCCGGTCGAGCAGCACTGGCGCGACCAGCGGCTGAATATGATCCACGAGGGCACGCACGGCATCCAGGCGCTGGACCTGCTGGGCCGCAAGGTGGTGATGAACGGCGGCGCCGGCCTCCAGCTGCTGGCCACGCGCATCAACGCCACCATCGAGCGTGCCGGGCATGTGGCGGCGCTGGCAGCGTTCGCCAACGGCCTGGCCGCCGCGCTGCAGAAGCTGGGTGCCGCCACCCGGGCCGCCTGGGCCACCGGCGATCCCGAGGACGCGCTGGCCAACGCCACGCCCTATCTGCAGGCCTTCGGCCACGTGGTGCTGGCCTGGCTGTGGCTCGACGTGGCGCTGGCCTGCGACGACCCCGGCCGCCGCGCCGCGCTGCGCTATTTCCACGCCTACGAACTGCCCAGGATCGACGCCTGGCTGGCCGTGGTGAGCACGCGCGAGCCGGTCTGCCGCGACATGCACGACGACTGGTTCTGAAATGAAACGACCCCCACGCTCGCTTCGCTCGCTGCCCCCCGAGGGGGCGCTCAGTGGCTTCGGGCGGCCGGGCGCCACTGACCATGAAGACCACCACTGCCGGGACACTGGCCTGGGTGCTGGTCTACAGCGGGCTGCTGATCGTGTCGCTGGGGCTGTTTCTGGCCCCGCGCGATGGGGCCATCGGCAGTGCGGTGATCATTGCCGGTGTGGCCGATGCGGCCGCGGGCGTGCTGCTGATCTGGCTGCGCTCGCGCATGAAGGACGACCCCAAGGAGAAACCATGAGCACCCCCATCCAGCAACTGTTCGACCTCACCGGCCGCACGGCCCTCGTCACCGGCGGCTCGCGCGGCCTGGGCCTGCAGATGGCCGAGGCCCTGGGCGAGGCCGGCGCCAAGATCATGCTGAGCTCGCGCAAGGCTGCCGAACTGGAGGAAGCCGCGGCCGACCTGCAGGCCAAGGGCATCGACACGCGCTGGATCGCGGCCGACGCCAGCGACCCCGCGCAGGTGCACAAGGTGGTCGACGAGACCCTGCAGCGCCTGGGCCAGATCGACATCCTGGTCAACAACGCCGGTGCCACCTGGGGCGCGCCGATGGAGGACTATCCGCTCGAGGCCTGGGACAAGGTGATGAACCTGAATATCCGCTCGGTCTTCCTGTTCAGCCAGGCGGCGGGCAAGGCCAGCATGATCCCCAGGCGCTACGGCCGCATCATCAACGTGGCCTCGATCGCCGGCCTGTCGGGCTCGACCGATGTCGAATTCATCGCCTACGGCACCAGCAAGGGCGCGGTGGTCAACTTCACGCGCACGCTGGCCGGTGAGTGGGGCGCCTACGGCATCACCGTCAACGCGCTGGCGCCGGGCTTCTTCCCCAGCAAGATGACGCGCGGCACGCTGGCCACCGTGGGCGTGGACAAGCTCGCCGCCGCCGCGCCGCTGCGCCGCATCGGCGACGACGACGACCTCAAGGGCGCCACGCTGCTGTTTGCCAGCGCCGCCGGCAAGCACATCACGGGGCAGATCCTCGCGGTGGACGGTGGCGTGTCGGCCGTGCATGGCGCGGCCTGAGCGCGGGAGGCCGCGATGAGCCTGACCAACCGCCAGATCCTGCTGGCCTCGCGCCCCGTCGGCAAGGCCACGGTCGACAACTTCCGCCTCGTCGAGACGCTGGTGCCCGCGCCGGCGGATCTGGCGCCAGGCCAGGTGCTGGTGCGCCACCACTACCTGAGCCTGGACCCTTACATGCGCATGCGCATGAACGACGCCAGGAGCTATGCGCCGCCGCAGGCCCTGGGCGCGGTGATGGTCGGCGGCACGGCGGGCGAGGTGGTGGCGTCGCGGCACCCGAATCACGCCGTCGGTGACCGCGTGGTCGGTGGCGGCGGCTGGCAGGAATATGCCGTCGTCGACGGCCCGGCGCTGGCCATGCTGCGCAAGGTCGACACCTCGAAGGTGCCGCTGTCGGCCTATCTCGGCGCGGTGGGCATGCCCGGCGTCACCGCCTGGGTGGGGCTGTCGATGATCGTCGCGCCCAAGGCGGGCGAGACGGTGGTCGTCAGCGCCGCCAGCGGTGCGGTGGGCAGTGCCGTCGGCCAGCTGGCGAAAGCGCGCGGCTGCCGCGTGGTGGGCATCGCCGGCGGGCCGGACAAATGCGCCTACGTGGTCGATCGGCTCGGTTTCGACGCCTGCATCGACCACAGGCAGCACCGCGACGCGGCGTCGCTGTCCGCCGCACTGAAGCAGGTGGCGCCGGGCGGCGTCGACGGCAATTTCGAGAATGTCGGCGGCCTGGTGCTCGACGCCGTGATGGCCAACATGAACGACTTCGGCCGCATCGCGCTGTGCGGCATGATCTCCGGCTACAACGACGAGCCGATCCCGCTGGCGCAGCCGCGGCTGATCCTCACCGCGCGGCTCAAGCTGCAGGGCTTCATCGTCAGCGAGCACATGAACCTGTGGCCCCAGGCGCTGCAGGAACTGGCCCAGCGCGTGGCGAGCGGGCAGCTCCAATACCGCGAGACCATCGCCCAGGGGCTGCAGGCCGCGCCCGCGGCCTTTCTCGGCATGCTCGAAGGCCGCAATTTCGGCAAGCAGCTGGTGAAGCTTGTCTAGCCTGCGCTGGCAATGGCTGCGCTTTTCCGGGCTCGGCCTCGACGACCTCTACGACCTGCTGGCCCTGCGGGCGCAGGTCTTCGTCGTCGAGCAGCGCTGTGCCTACCTCGACCCCGACGGGCTGGACCGTGGCGCCTGGCACCTGCTCGGGCGTGACCCCGCCGGGGTGCTGCAGGCCGCCCTGCGTGTCGTCGACCCGGGGCTCAAATATGCCGAGCCGTCGATCGGCCGCGTCGTCACCGCCCCCGCGGTGCGCGGCCGCGGCGCCGGCCGTGCGCTGATGGTCGAAGGCCTGGCCCGCTGCGATGCCGCCTGGCCGGGGCAGGGCGTGCGCATCAGCGCGCAGTCGCATCTGGCGCGCTTCTATGGCACCCTGGGCTTCGACGCCGTCGGCGAGCCCTGCCTCGAAGACGGCATCCCGCATGTGGAAATGCTCAGGAGACCGCGATGACCCCTCGACCGACGGCCGTGCGCGGCCACGGGATGGCGGCATGACCCCGCTCATCCTTCACCACTATGCCGCCTCGCCCTTTGCCGAGAAGGTGCGGCTGATGCTGGGCTACAAGGGCCTGCCATGGCGATCGGTCACCGTGCCGTCGATCATGCCCAAGCCCGACCTGGTGGCCCTGACCGGCGGCTACCGCCGCACGCCCAACCTGCAGATCGGCGCCGATGTCTACTGCGACACGGCGCTGATCGCACGCGTGCTCGAGCGGCACCAGCCGGCGCCCAGCCTGTACCCGGCCAGCGCGCCGCTGGCGCCGCTGCTGGCGCAATGGGCCGACAGCACGCTGTTCTGGACCGTCATTGCCTTCACGATGCGGCCCGACACCCTGGCGCAGGTCTTCGCCGGCCAGCCGCCCGAGGCCATCAAGGCCTTCGGCGCCGACCGCGCGGCGCTGACGGCCGGCATGCGGCGCATCGCCTCGCGCGATGCCGTCGCGCAGCTGCCGGCCTACCTGTCGGCGCTGCAGGCGCAACTGGCCGACGGCCGGCGCTGGCTGTTCGGCGACGCCGCCTGCATTGCCGATTTCTCGGTCGCGCATGGCCTGTGGTTCATCCGCCGTGCGCCGCTGATGGGCGTCTTCGACCCGCACCCGCAGCTCAAGGCCTGGCTGGAACGCGTGCTGGCCATCGGCCATGGCGTGCACGAGACCATGGACAGCGCCGATGCGCTGCGGCTTGCCGCTGCCGCCACCTCGCACGCGCCCTGCGTCGTCCATCCCGAGCCCGGCCTGCAGGCCGGCCAGGCGGTGACGGTATCGGCCATCGACTACGGCACCGACCCGGTGGCCGGCACGCTGGTCGGGCTGGGTGCCGACGAGGTGGTGGTCCGCCGCCACGACGAGCGTGCCGGCACCGTGCACGTGCATTTCCCCCGCATCGGCTTCCAGATCAAGGAGCAGCAGCCATGAGCGACCGCAGCAGCGGCATTGCCGTCATCACCGGGGCCGCCTCGGGCTTTGGCCTGGAGGCGGCGCGCATCGCCGCGCGCCGCGGCATGAAGGTCGTGCTGGCCGACGTGCAGCCCGATGCGCTGGAACTGGCCGCGCACGAGATCCAGGCGCTGGGCGCCCAGGTGCTGGCGCGGCGCACCGACGTCAGCCGGGCCGCCGACATCGAGGCCCTGGCCGACGCGACGGTGCAGCGCTTCGGCGTGCCGAACTTCGTCTTCAACAACGCCGGCGTCGGCGGCGGTGGCGGCCTGATCTGGGAGGCCAGTGCCAAGGACTGGGACTGGGTGCTGGGCGTCAACCTGATGGGCGTGGTGCACGGGGTGCGCATCTTCACGCCGCTGATGCTGGCCGCCGCCGCGCGCGACCCCGCCTGGCGCGGCCACATCGTCAATACCGCCAGCATGGCCGGGCTGCTGAGCCCGCCGAATATGGGCGTCTACAACACCAGCAAGCATGCGGTGGTGAGCTTGAGCGAGACGCTCTACCAGGATCTCGCGCTCGTCACCGAGCAGGTGCACGCGCATGTGCTGTGTCCCTTCTTCGTGCCCACCGGCATCCACGTCAGCCACCGCAACCGGCCGGCCGATCTGACCGACGCCGACGCCAGGCCCACGAAGAGCCAGCTGATCGCGCAGGCGATGAGCGAGAAGGCCGTCACCAGCGGCAAGGTGACGGCAGCGCAGGTGGCGCAGTTCGTCTACGACGCGATGGCCGACAACCGCTTCTATGTCTTCAGCCACCCGAAGTCGCTGGCCTCGGTGCAGCAGCGCATGGAAGACCTGCTGCAGCGGCGCAACCCCAGCGACCCCTTTGCCGACCGCCCGCAGGTGGGCGAGCAGCTGCGCGCGGCGCTGCGCGCTGCAGGCTGAGCGCTGACGCGGCGCCCGCCTTGCCCCCGGTCAAGCGCCAGAAGCCGCTCCGGCGGCGGCGAGGCGGTTGGCACTGATCCCGCGCAACAAAGCGCCAGATCGGCGGTCGCCGGGCTTGCCTGCGCCGGCACCTTGGGTCACCGTCGCGCCCGGTCCCGCCACGGTCGGCGGGGGAGGCAGGCCTACACCATGCAGGGTTCGATTCCCATTCACGTTCATCCATCCGCCGCAGCGCCCGTCCATCGTGGCGACGCCATCGTCGGCCATCGCGTCGAGCTGCAGTTGCTGACCACGCTCAAGTGCAACCTCAAGTGCAGCTACTGTTCGCTCGGCGTGGGCGAGGTGCTCGGCTCGCAGACCGAGGTCGGCTACGACATCGACGAGCTGGCCGCCTTCGCGCAGCGCCACCTCGCCGGCAAGGAGGTCTACGTCACCTTCTACGGCGGCGAGCCCACGCTCAACCGCCCGATGATGCTGGAGGTGATGGCGCGCTTCCCGCACTGGCGCTTCCAGCTGCAGACCAACGGCACGCTGATCGACGACCTGCCGGCCTGGGCGCTGGAGCGGCTGTCGAACGTGCTGGTGTCGATCGACGGCGGCGAGGCCACCACCGACGGCTACCGCGGCCGCGGCATCTACCGCCAGGTGCTGAAGAACCTGCGGGCGGTGCGGTCGCAGATCGGCGGCAGCGTCACCGCGCGCGTCACCTGGGGCAACCCCGAGACCAGCTTCGACGAGCTCGACGCCCTCGTGGCCGACGATTCGCCCTTCGACTACCTGTACTGGCAGTTTGTCGCCGATACCCAGTATGCGGGCGATTCGGTGGCGCGCCGGCAGGCGGTGCTGGTGCAGCTCGTCGACCGCTTCTTTGCCCGCACCGACCGCCTCTATCCGCTGATCCCGCTGATGGGCATCGTGCGCAACAAGCTGCTGCCCGGCCGGGCGCAGGAGCTGTATGGCGGGCGCACGCAGTGCCGGGTCTCGTCGCACCTGATCAACGTCATGCCCAACGGCCAGATCTACCCCTGCCCCGACATGATGTACGTACCGGCCATGCGCATGGGCGACGTCAAGACCAACTGGCTGGCGCCGAGCCCGCTGCAGCTGACCGACGCCATGCCCTGCCACGGCTGCGAGGCCTATGCCTGGTGCCGCGGCAACTGCATGAAGAACCTCTACCTGGGCTACGTGAAGAACGACGAGCGCTACCGCCACGAGGTCGTCGAGCCCATCTGCGAGCTGCTGCGCTTCCTCGGCCGCGAGATCGACCGCCACGATCCGCAGGCCTGGTTTGCGGCCTTGCCGCTGCCGTTGCGCCGGCAGGTGACGGACTGCGAGGTCTACGAATATGTCGAGGTCATGCCCTGAAGGGCATGCCCGCCGGCGGCCACAGCGGGCCGATGGCGTCGAGCGAGTTCTTCAGCACCAGGCCGAGCTCGGTATCGCCTTCCATCATCAGCTGACGCTCGAAGAACAGGCGGTCGGGATCCTCCTGCGCACGCGCCAGGCGCATGAAGCCGTCGGCGGTGGCGCTGATCAGCAGCTCGGGTCGGGCGGCATCGCCGGCGGCCACGAAGCCCTGCGGCGTCAGCCGCAGGTGCACGCGCAGGCCGAAATCGGTCACGCGCAGCGCCACCACGCGCCCGACCAGCGCGGTGCGCGCATCGTCGGGCAGCCGGGGCAGCAGTTGCCGGTTGAGCAGCAGCGCCGCGGCCGCCGACGGGGGCGTCGAGGGCAGCCGCTCGACCAGCGCGGCCACGCGCCGGTGCAGCCCGGCCAGCAGCGGCGGCAGGCCACGCGGCACGGGCCGCTGGCTGCCCGGTCGTGACGGCGCGGGCGTGGGCGTGGGCGTGGGCGAATACGGGGCCGAAGGTCTCATGTCTCGCTCCAGGTCATGCCCGGCTGTCGGCGGGCGTAGCCGTTGCCGTAAGGGCCCGGCACACCCAGCGCCGGCCAGGCCGCCATCGCCGTGGTGGCCGACCGCTTGGCATTGATGACGGCGTCGAAATCCTGCAGCACCTGCAGGAAGCCGCGCGAACAGGGCGACAGTCGCAGGCTGCTGGCGCCGGCCGCGCGCAGCGCGTCGGCGTCGCCGAGCAGGCATTGCACGGCAGCCGACTGCGTCTGCGTGCCGTTGAGCACCAGGAAGGACGACCCGTCGGTGCTGTTCATCGGCAGGCCGTCGGGGTCGGCCAGGCAGCGCAAGCCGCAGCTGTCCTTGGCCACACCATGGTGGCGGGCGGTGAAGCAGCGTGCCGAGAACGACAGCGGCACGCGGCCGAAGGCCCAGACCTCGGTCCGCATCGCCTCGCCGGCGGGGGTGCACACCGGCTGTGCCGGCGGGTTGATGCGCGCGACGGCGTCCAGCGGCAGTTCCACCGGCGCCACCCAGCGCACGGCGCCGAGGTCGGCATGCTCGACCAGTGCCGCGTGGCTGTAGATGTTGAGGTGCGGCCCCAGCACCAGCGGCACGCGGCCGGCCAGCAGCTGCAGCGCCGAGGCATCGGCGGCCTCGACCGCGAATTCGCCTTGTTCCGCCTGGTGTTCGATCAGGCGCAGGTCGGCCTCGGTCTCGACCAGCGCCTGCGTGGCCAGCACCACGTCCTTGCCGGCCTGGCGCAGCTCGCGCGCGAGGTCCAGCCAGTCGGGCAGGCGCAACTCGCGTCGCCGTGCGCACACCACCTCGCCCAGCACCACCGTGTGCACCGGCGAATCGGCCAGGTCGGCATAGAAGCGCAGCAGATCGGCGCGCGACCAGAGGTACAGCACCGGGCCGACCGTCAGCGTCAACGGGGCGTTCGCTCCCGAAAGGTGCGCGCTCATCGCCACGGCCTTTCGTAGGCGCCCAGCGTGTGGCGCTGCCCCTCGGCATGGGCAGCCAGCACCGCCTGTTCGGCCGCGCCCGGCACGAAGTGGGCCGGGTCGGCGGCGGCACGGTCGATCGCCGTGCGCCAGGCGCGCGTGACCTGCGCGACATAGGCCGCGCTGCGCTGGCGGCCCTCGATCTTGATCGCCGCCACGCCGATGGCCATCAGCTGCGGCAGCAATTCCATCGTATCCAGGCTGGTCGGTTCCTCGAGCGCGTATTCGCGCCGGCCTTCGACCTCGAAGCGCCCCTTGCACAGCGTGGGGTAGCCGCGCGCCTCGTCGGCACCGTAGTGGTCGATGAGCACGCCGCCCAGCCGGGCGTCGACGCCGCCGTCGGCCTGTTCGGTCCAGCGCACGGCCGACGCCGGCGAGCACACGCCGGCATTGTTGGGCGACTGGCCGGTGACCCACGACGACAGGGTGCAGCGGCCCTCGACCATCACGCACAGGCTGCCGAAGCCGAAGACCTCGATGTCGACCGAGGACTGGCGCACCACCTGCGCCACCTGCTGCAGCGTCAGCACGCGCGGCAGCACGGCGCGCTGGATGCCGTAGCGGCTGCGGTAGAACTCGATCGCGGCGTGTGAGGTGGCCGAGGCCTGCACCGACAGGTGCAGCCGCAGCTGCGGGTGCTGGCGGCGGCACCAGGCCATCACCGCGCTGTCGGCGACGATCAGCGCATCGGCGCCGAGGGCGACCGCCTTGTCGGCGGCGCGGAACCAGGGCGAGGGATCGAGCGCGTCGGCGAAGGTATTGAGCGCCATCAGCACCTCGGCGCCGCGGGCATGGGCATGCGCCACGCCCTCGCGGATCTGCGCGTCGTCGAAATTCAGGCCGGCGAAGTTGCGCGCGTTGGTGGCGTCCTTCAGGCCCAGGTAGACGGCATCGGCGCCTTCATCGACGGCGCTGCGCAGCGCGCGCAGCGATCCGGCGGGACAGACGAGTTGGGGCTTTCGGCAGGCATTCGTGGTCATCGGGCGGGGTCGGGTACCGGTGTGCCGGGACTCTGGCCGCGATTGCCGGCAAGGGTTTTGTCCGGGAACAAGCCCGGCGCCGTCAGCCGCCAGACCGTGGCGGGCGCGCCGCTCGGTCAGACCGTGATGTGCTCGTGGTCGCCGCCGTGCACGCGCGACCGGCGCTGCCGGTGCTGCCATTCCAGGGCATCGGCCTCGTCGGGCGGCAGCGTGGGGTTCCAGGCCATCGGCGAGGTGGTCATTTCGGCATCGCGCAAGGCCATGGGCTGCGTGGGCGCGAACAGCTCGGGCACCGGCGCCGCGTCGGCCGCGTGGCGATCGCCGCGCAGCAAGAGGGCGCGCATGGCCTCCACGCGTTCGGTGTCGCTCAGCCCCGGCGCGCAAGGGTCGGGCGGCGGGCCGTACGGCGGCACCCGCGCGGCCGGCGTGTAGTGCGCGGCGGCGGCCAGGGCCTCGTCGCGCTGGCGGCGCTGCAGCGCCCGCCGCGGGCGCTCCAGCGCCAGCCAGACGCCCAAGGTCCCGATGACCGCGACGATCGCGGCGCCCAGCAACAGCAGGCTGGCAGTCGAACCCATGTTTCACCTCGTGCACGCAAGTGCCGGTGCCGCGCCCGCACTGGACGTGGCGCACCGGGCGTTGTCGGTTGGGTATCGGCGTGCCGCCCGGCCGACTTGAGTCGCCGCTGTGGACTTTGCCGGCCGTGCAAGGCGGCGGTGTGACAGCGTGGAGGGACGGACGTATGTTCTATGATGCGAATAATTCGCATTCCATATGAAGCCACACGATGATCCGCCGCCACCTGACCCGCGTTGTCTTGCCGACCCTGTTGCCGACCCTGTGCCCGATCCTCGTCCCGCCCGCCGCAAAAGCCGCTGCCGAAGCACGCGCCGACGGCGACGAGCCCGTGCACCGCCTGCTGGCAGCCTGGCGCGTACCCGGCAGCCAGGGCGATCGCGTGGGCATTCTCGAGGCCGACTGGGCGGCGGGGCGCATCCGCATCGCCGCCGAGCAGCCGGTGCCGGGCCGTGCCCATGGCCTGCAGGCGCTGCCCGATGGCGGCTTCGTCGCCGTGGCCAACCGCCCCGGGCGCTGGCTGCTGCGCGCCGACGCCCAGGGCCGCGTGCAGCGCCGGCACGAGGTCGACGCCGAACGCCCGCTGCGCACCTTCAACGGCCATGTGCAGCCCGCGGCCGATGGCCGCTGGCTGTTCACCACCGAGACCGACCCGGCCGACGGCAGCGGCTGGGTCAGCGTGCGCGACGCCCGCACGCTGGCGCGGGTGGCGCAATTCTCAACGGCCGGCATCGACCCGCACCAGGTGCTGCCGGCCGCCGACGGCCAGCTGCTGGTGGCCAATGGCGGCATGGCGCGCGACGCCGCCGGCCGCAAGATCGAAGGCCACCGCATGGCGCCGTCGCTGGTCCGGCTCGACCCGGCCACCGGCACGCTGCTCGGCCGCTGGACGCTGGCCGATCCCCGCCTGAGCATCCGCCACCTGGCCTGGAGCGCGGGAGCCGATCCGCTGCTGGGCGTTGCGCTGCAGGCCGAACATGACGACGCCGGGGACCGTCAGGCCGCGCCGGTGCTGGCGCTGTGGGATGGGCAATCGCTGCAGGTGCAGCGCACCGCGCTGGCCGGCGGTTATGCGGGCGATGTGGCCGCGGGCCCGGGCGGCGGCTTCGTCATCAGTGCGCAAAAGCTCGGCCGCGGCCTGTGGTGGCACCCGCAGGCCGACGAGGGCCTGGTGCGCGTGGCCGAGCTGACCGAGCCTTGCGCCCTGGCCGCCTGGCAGGGCGGGCGCGGGGTGCTGATCGCGGCGGCGCGCGGCATGGCGCGCTGGCATGTCGCGCGGCCGGCGCGCATGCTGGCCTGGCCGCAGCCGATGGTGCCCGACAACCACTGGGTGCTGCTGCCGCCGGCGTGAGTCAGCCGCGGCGCAGCGCGTCGATCTGCGCGTCCTTCTCGTTCCACAGCCCCAGCAGCCAGTGGTGCACGCGCTTGCGGAAGGGCGCATCCACGCTGCCGTCGCTGCGCCGGCACTCGACGGGGATGTCGCGGCGCTGCACGCGCACGACCACGCGCGGCACGCGGCCGCACAGGAAGTCCCAGAAGCGCGGTGCGCCGTCGGGGTAGACGATGGTGACGTCGACCAGCGATTCGAAGCGCTCGCCCAGCACCGCCAGCGCCATCGCCAGGCCGCCGGCCTTGGGCGGCAGCAGGTGCTGCCAGCGCCCGCCCTGTGCGGCGTGCTTGGCGGGCGTGAAGCGCGTGCCCTCGACGAAATTCATCACGCTGGTGGGCACGAGGCTGAATTTGGCGCAGGCGCGGCGCGTGGCGTCCAGGTCCTGCTGGCGCTTTTCGGGGTGGCGGCGCAGCGCCTCTTCGGAGTGCCGGCGCATGAAGGGGAAGTCCAGCGCCCACCACGCCAGGCCCATCACCGGCACATAAATGAGCTGCTGCTTGAGGAAGAATTTGAGCAGCGGGATGCGGCGGTTGAAGACATGCTGCAGCACGAAGATGTCGGTCCAGCTCTGGTGGTTGCAGGTCACCAGGTACCAGCCGCGGTAGGGCAGCTCGGTGTGGCCGGCCACGTCCCAGACGGTCGGCTGCGTCAGCCGCATCCAGCCGCTGTTGCCGGCGATCCAGCTCGTGGCCACGGCATTGAGCAGCGGGTCCAGCCGGCGCCGCACGGCCGGCAGCGGCAGCAGCAGCCGCAGCAGGGCCAGCACGAACAGCAGGCTGCACCACCACAGCGTATTGACCAGCAGCAGCACGAAAGCCGTCACCCCGCGCAGTGGGGGCGGCAGCACGGCCAGCGGGGCGCGCACGGGTGGTTGCGTCGGGTGGATGGGTGGGGATTCGGGCGTCGTCATGCAGGGGTGGGCGCAGCGCAGCCGCGCAGTGTGCCGTGGTCGGCACCGCCGGAACTTGTCGGCGCACAAGCCGCAGGGCTTCAGGCGCCGCCTCGCGGCGGCGTGCGCGGCCGCCCGGCCAGCCCGCCATGCTGCCACAGCCAGGCCAGCGCCAGCAGCGCCCAGCCGGACGCCGCCAGCGGCAGCGCCAGCGCGGCGGCGGCCGGCCACAGCGCCGCCAGCAGCCGCGCCAGCAGCGCCGCCTGCAGCAGGCCGTCCAGCCACGCGGCCGCGCGGTCCTGCGCCAGCGGCCGGCCGGCCAGCGTGAGGCTCAGGCGCGACACCATCGCCAGCAGGGTGGTGCCGGCAAAACCCATCGCCAGCAGGTGCAGCGCCGCGGCATCGAGCCCGGCGCGCCAGGCCGCTGGCACCCCCGGCAGCACTGCTGCCGCCAGCGCCAGCCAGCCCAGGCCCGACCACGCGAAGGCGCGCAGCAGCCGGCGCAGCAGCGGCGTGCGCATCGACGGATGGCGTGCCCAGCGCCACACCAGCCAGCCGGTCAGCAGGGCGGCGGCCGCATGCAGGCCGCCGCGCAGCAGCAGCAGCGCCGGCTGTGCGGCCAGCGTCGCGGGCGCCAGCGACAGCGCGGCCATCGCCAGGCTGGCGGCCAGCGGCAGGGCCGGCACCCACAGCGCATCACCCGCGGGTTCGGGCGCATCGGGCTGCGGGGCATCGGCGTGCGACAGGAAGGGCAGCAGACGATGCGAGGCGAGCAGGAAGACCGGCAGCACCACGCCCCACAGCGCGGCGCGCGCCAGCCGCCGCGCCAGGTCGGCATCGCCCGTGGCCAGCGCGAGCGACGCAGCAGCCAGCACCGGCACCAGGGCCGCCGTGACGCCGGCGATGGCGTCGAAGTGGCGCGAGCGGCGCGTGGCACCGCGGCGCAGCCTCACCAGCAGGCGCACGATCAGCGCCCAGCCCGCGGCGCACAGCGCCAGCCCGAGCGCGGCCGCATCCGCACGCCAGGGGCCGGTGCCCAGCGCCAGCAGCCAGCCGAGCACGCAGGCCAGCACGCCGGGCAGCAGGTGAATCGTCGGCAGCGCCGGTGCGCGCAGCCACTTGGGCGCGCTGGTGAAGAGGAAGCCGGCAAAGAACAGCGGCATCGGCCCGAGCACGAAGGCCAGCGCATGCAGCGTGACCGCCGGCACGCCGACCACGGCCGGCACCGGGTGCAGCAACGCCAGTGCCCAGGCCAGGGCGCCGGCGGCCCACACCAGCGCCGCGGCGGCAAAGCCCAGACGGTGCGGCTGCGTCAGCAGGCGGCGCGCCGCCCAGCCGGGCGGCAGCCGGTCGACCGGCGCCGGTGGTGCGGGCGGCGCCGCGGGGGCGTCAGGCGGGCTGGCGGCTGCCACAGCCGCAGCCGCCGCCACTGCCGCCGCCGCAGCCGGTGTTGACGGGGGTATTCAGGCCTTCGAACAGCACGTTGTTCTCGAGGTGGATGTGCTGCATCAGATCCTCGCGCAGCTCGCGCAGGCCCAGCACCAGGGCGCGCCAGGTGTTGCAGGCGCCGGGAGGCATCACCAGGCCATGGGCGAGGTCGGCCATGCGCTGCAGGGACTGGCCGTGCAGTTCGTGCTCGGACCGCATCACCGTGATCGGCCCGCGCAGCGGCGGGGCCATGCCCAGCGCCAGCGCGGGGAAGAGCACCTGCTCCTCCTTCATCATGTGGTTCTGCAGCGCCTGCTGCATGGCCTGCAGGTGGTCGGCCAGGCCATGCGGGCAGTCGGTGCGCGCGGCGTGCACCGTCTCCACGCGCCGCGCCAGGCGCACCAGCTCGGGCAACTGCAGGCGGTGGCGCTCGTGGTAGCGGCGCAGGATGTGCGCGATCAGCTCCTCGGCCGTGGCCTTGCGCCAGTCGCGGCTGTCCTCGTCGGGCACCGCCTGCAGCGCCTGCAGCTCGGCGGCCACCTGCGCCGCGGCAGGGCCGGCGGCGCTGCGCAGCGTGAATTCGCCGCCGCAGCAGAAGTCGAGCTGGTGGCGGTCGAACAGCGCGGTGGCGCCCGGGATGCTGCGGGCCAGGTCGCCGAGCGAACGGTCGAGCAGGGAAGCGGTCATGGCGTGCCTTTCGGGGAGGGTGCGGTCGGGTGGGCGATGAAGGCACCGACGCAAGGGGCGGGCCGGCCCGGCAGCCATCTCGTATCAGGGACTTGCAATGTATGCGGTCAAAACGACCATGACCTGAACGGGTCATAATCACCGCAACATGGTGATTTCAACCCTGATCGAGGGCCCTCTGCTGACCCTGCTGCTGGCACCGCAGCCGGCGGCCGAACGCCTGCAGCAGCTGGCCGCGGCGGTGCAGGCCGGCTTCGGCTGCGACGCCGTGGCGCTGCTGGCGCTGGAACCCGACAACCAGACCCCGGCGCTGCGGCCGCTGGCGACGGCGGGGCTGGTGCGCGACGCGCTCGGCCGCCGCTTCGGCCTGGCCGAGCAGCCGCGGCTGGCGGCCATCATGGCGGCGTCCGGGCCGGTGGCCTTCGAGCACGACAGCCGCCTGCCCGACCCTTACGACGGACTCATTGCCGCGCGCGAAGGCCAGCCGCTGCCCGTGCACGACTGCATGGGCGTGCGGCTGCAGCAGGAGGGTCGGCCCTGGGGCGCGTTGACGCTCGACGGGCTGCGGCCGGGGCGCTTCGATGCCGCGGCGCGCGCGGCGCTGGCGCGCGTGGCGCGCGAGGTCGAGCTGGCGGTGCGCGTGACGCGGCTGGAGCGCGAGAACCAGGCGCTGCGCCAGGGCCGCGTGCGCCTGGCGCGCGAGCACGAGGACGCCCCGGCGCTGGCGGTGGCGGCCGACGACGACCTCGAGATCGTCGCCCATGGCCAGGCCCTGCGCGCGCTGCTGCACGAAAGCCGCATCGTCGCCGAGAGCGACCTGCCGGTGCTGCTGCTGGGCGAGACGGGTGTCGGCAAGGAGTTGTTTGCACGCCGGCTGCACCGGCTGTCGCGCCGGCACGCACGGCCGCTGGTGCAGGTCAATTGCGCGGCGCTGCCGGAATCGCTGGCCGAGAGCGAGTTGTTCGGCCATGCGCGCGGTGCCTTCAGCGGTGCCGGCAGCGAGCGTGCCGGCCGCGTGGAGGCGGCGCAGGGCGGCACGCTGTTCCTCGACGAGGTGGGCGAGCTGCCGCTGGCGCTGCAGGCCAAGCTGCTGCGCACGCTGCAGAACGGCGAGATCCAGCGCCTGGGTTCCGACCGGCCGCGCAAGGTCGACGTGCGCGTGATCGCCGCCACCAACCGCGACCTGCGCGCCGCCGTGCGCGACGGCCGCTTCCGCGCCGATCTCTACCACCGGCTGTCGGTCTATCCGCTGCCGATCCCGCCGCTGCGCGAACGGCGCGACGACCTGCTGCCGCTGGCCGGGCGCTTTCTGGAGCTCAACCGGGCGCGCCTGGGCCTGCGCAGCCTGCGCCTGGCGCCGGCGGCCGAGCAGGCGCTGCTGGCCTACGACTGGCCGGGCAATGTGCGCGAGCTCGAACACGTGATCGGCCGCGCGGCGCTGCGCGCCGCCGGCGCGCTGGACGACCGCCACCACATCGTCACGCTGCAGGCCGCCGACCTGGGGCTGGAGCCGCCCGCGCGCACGGCCGAGCCGTTGGCTGCCGCGGCCGCGGCGGCCAGCAGCGCGCCGACGCTCAAGGCCGCCACCGACGCCGCGCAGCGTGCCTGCATCGAGCATGGGCTGGCCGGCCATGGCGGCAACTGGGCGGCGGCGGCGCGCGCGCTCGGCGTCGACGCGAGCAACCTGCACAAGCTGGCGCGGCGGCTGGGCCTGAAGTGAGAGCGACCCGCGCCGGCGCGCGGCGCGCGCGGATGGCCTACAGTGCGGGGGTGTTCGATCCTTGCCACCCCCATCGCCATGGCTGACCGCCGCCTCGTCGTCATCCACAGCCCCGGCCCGGCCTGGGAGCCGGGCCTGCCGCTGACACAGCAGCTCGGCGTGCAGGAGCACCAGTCGCACTACGCGCAGCTGGCGGCGCAAGGCCAGCTCGACATGGGCGGCCCCTTCGTCGACGGGGCCGGCGGCGGCATGATGGTCTTCAAGCCCGGCATGGACGAGGATACGCTGCGCAGCCACGCGCTGACCGACCCCGCGGTCGAGTCCGGGCTGCTGCAGTTCGAGATCCGCCCCTGGGTGGTCGGCCTGCGCGGGTGAATGACGCGGCGCAGGGGGCGGTCGCCATCGTCGGCGGCGGCCCGGCCGGGCTGATGGCCGCCGAGGTGCTCTCGGCCGCGGGGGTGGCGATCGACCTGTACGACGGCATGCCCTCGGTCGGCCGCAAATTTCTGCTCGCCGGCAAGGGCGGCCTGAACCTGACGCACAGCGAGCCCGTCGAGACGTTCGTCGCACGTTATGCCGACGCCGCACGCTGGCTGCAGCCGCTGCTGCAGCGCTTCGGCGCGCAGGCGGTGCGCGACTTTGCCGCCGGGCTGGGCATCGACACCTTCGTCGGCAGCTCGGGCCGCGTCTTTCCGACCGACATGAAGGCCGCGCCGCTGCTGCGCGCCTGGCTGCACCGGCTGCGCGGGCGCGGCGTCCGGCTGCACATGCGCCACCGCTGGACGGGCTGGGCCGACGACGGCGCCTTGCGCTTCGACACGCCGCAGGGCGAGGTGCATCACCGGCCTGCCGCGACCGTGCTCGCGCTCGGCGGCGCCAGCTGGCAGCGCCTGGGCTCCGACGGCGCCTGGGTGCCGCTGCTGACGGCGCGCGGCGTGGCGGTGGCGCCGCTGCAGCCGTCGAACTGCGGCTTCGATGTCGGCTGGAGCGAGCACCTGGTGGCCCGCCACGCCGGTGCGCCGATGAAGTCGGTGGCCATCAGCTGGACGCAGCCCGACGGCGGCCGCGTGACGCAGCGCGGCGAATTCGTGATCACGGCCACCGGTGTCGAGGGCAGCCTCGTCTATGCCGCCTCGGCCGCGCTGCGCGAGACCCTCGTGCGCGACGGCCAGGCCACCTTCACGGTCGACCTGCTGCCGGCGCGCGACCGCGACTGGGTGACGCAGGAGCTGGCGCACCCGCGCGGCACGCGCTCGCTGGCCACGCACCTGAAGACGCGCCTGAAGCTCGACGGCGTCAAGGCCGCGCTGCTGTGGGAAGGGGTGGACCGCCGCGTGATGGACGCCCCGGCGCAGCTGGCGGCGCGCATCAAGGCGCTGCCGGTCACGGTCAAGCGCCCGCGGCCGATCGACGAGGCCATCAGCACCGCAGGCGGCGTGCGGCGCGACGCGCTCGACGACGGCCTGATGCTGAAGGCGCAGCCCGGCGTCTTCTGCGCCGGCGAGATGCTCGACTGGGAGGCACCCACCGGCGGCTACCTGCTGACCGCCTGCCTGGCCACCGGCCATGCGGCGGGCGAGGGCGTGCTGCGCTGGTTGCCGTCGAAAGGCGGCTGAGAGGGGGCTGACCAGGGCCGTGGCACACTCCGCCGCTTCGTTTTCCGGCCCCTGGTTCCCTTGGACAAGATCGTCACGCAGATTGCCGCCGAACTGAAGGTTCGTGCGGCGCAGGTGCAGGCCGCGGTGGACCTGCTCGACGGTGGTGCCACCGTTCCCTTCATCGCCCGCTACCGCAAGGAGGCCACCGATGGCCTCGACGACATCCAGCTGCGCGAGCTGGAAGCGCGGCTGGCCTACCTGCGCGAGCTGGAGGAGCGCCGCGCCGCGGTGCTCAGGAGCATCGCCGAGCAGGGCAAGCTGAACGCCGAACTGCAGGCCGCGATCGAGGCCGCGGCCACCAAGCAGGACCTGGAAGACCTCTACCTGCCCTACAAGCCCCGGCGCCGCACCAAGGGCATGATCGCCCGCGAGGCCGGCCTGGAGCCGCTGGCCGACCGCCTGTTCGCCGACCCGGCGCTGGACCCGCTGGCCGAGGCCGCGGCCCTCGCGGACGCCCGAGAGGGCGGCTGGGCCGCCCTGGCCGACGCCGGTTTTGCCGATGCCCATGCGGTGCTGGACGGCGTGCGCGACCTGCTGAGCGAGCGCTGGGCCGAGGACGCGGTGCTGGTGGGCGGCTTGCGCGAATGGTTGTGGGCCGAGGGGCTGCTGAAGAGCAAGCTGGTCGAGGGCAAGGACGGCAACCACCCGGATGCCGCCAAATTCCGCGACTATTTCGACTACGACGAGCCGATCCGCAAGGTGCCCTCGCACCGCGCGCTGGCCGTCTTCCGCGGCCGCACGCAGGAATGGCTGGACGCCAAGCTGGCGCTGGACGAGGAGGTGGTGCCTGGCAGACCCACGGTCCCTTCAGGGACCCCTTCGGTGTCCGTGGCCGAAGGCCGCATCGCCAGGCACCTGGGCTGGTCCCACCAGCAGCGCCGTGGCGACGAGCTGATCCGCAAGACCATCGCCTGGACCTGGAAGGTCAAGCTCTCGCTCAGCCTGGAGCGTGACCTCTTCACCCGCCTGCGCGAGGAAGCCGAAAGCGTCGCCATCAAGGTCTTCGGCGACAACCTGCGTGACCTGCTGCTGGCCGCCCCGGCGGGCAAGCGTGTGGTGATGGGCCTGGACCCGGGCATCCGCACCGGCGTCAAGGTGGCCGTGGTCAGCGACACCGGCAAGGTGCTGGACACCGCCACCGTCTACCCGCACGAGCCGCGGCTGGATGTCGAAGGCAGCCTGCATGTGCTGGGCCGGCTGGTGGCCACGCATGGCGTCAACCTGATCGCCATCGGCAACGGCACCGCCAGCCGCGAGACCGACCAGCTGGCGGCCGAACTGATCAAGCGCATCGGCAAGCTGGCACCCGAGGTGAAGCTCGACAAGGTCGTGGTCAGCGAGGCCGGCGCCTCGGTCTATTCGGCCAGCGAATATGCCAGCCAGGAACTGCCCGCGCTCGATGTCAGCCTGCGCGGCGCGGTCAGCATCGCGCGGCGGCTGCAGGACCCGCTGGCCGAGCTGGTGAAGATCGACCCCAAGAGCATCGGCGTCGGCCAGTACCAGCACGATGTCAACCAGAGCCAGCTGGCACGCACGCTGGGCGCGGTGGTCGAGGACTGCGTCAACGGCGTCGGAGTCGACCTCAATACCGCCTCGGTGCCGCTGCTGTCGCGCGTATCGGGGCTCTCGGCATCGGTGGCGGCCAGCATCGTGCGCTGGCGCGACGCCCATGGCGCCTTCCGCAACCGCCAGCAGCTGCTGGACGTGACGGGCCTGGGGCCGCGCACCTTCGAGCAGGCCGCCGGCTTCCTGCGCATCCGCGGTGGCGACAACCCGCTCGACCAGACCGGCGTGCACCCCGAAACCTACCCCGTGGTGCAGAAGCTGCTGGCCGCCACGCAGCGCCCGATCGAGCAGGTGATGGGCAGGACCGAGGTGCTGCGTGCGCTCCAGCCCGAGCGGTTCGCCGACGAGCACTTCGGCGCCATCACCGTCAAGGACATCCTGGCCGAGCTGGAAAAGCCCGGCCGCGATCCTCGGCCCGACTTCCAGGTCGCGCGCTTCAACGAGGGCGTGCACGACCTCGAGGACCTGCAGCCGGGCATGGTGCTGGAGGGCACGGTGAGCAACGTGGCGCAGTTCGGCGCCTTCGTCGACCTGGGCGTGCACCAGGACGGCCTGGTGCATGTGAGCCAGCTGTCGAACAAGTTCGTCAGCGACGCACGCGAGGTCGTCAGGACCGGGCAGATCGTCAAGGTGCGGGTGCTCGAGGTGGACCTGGCGCGCAAGCGCATCGGGCTGACGATGAAGCTCGACGCACCCGTGCAGCCGCGTGGCGAGCGGGGCGACAACCGCTACCGCCCGGCCGAGCGCGGCGAGCGGCCGCGGCCGTCCTCGCAAGCGTCCGCACAAGCGTCCGCAAAAGGGGCCGGGCAGGGTGCGATGGCCGCCGCCTTCGCCAAGCTGCAGACGGTCAAGCGCTGAGCAGGCAGGGCGAGGTCATGCGCGCCCTGCGCGTTCACGCCGGGCCGCGGGCGCTGCAACGCCTGCGCGACGGCGCGCTGCAGCCCGCCGACGTGCGCGTGATCCCGGCTGCGGCCGGCGGGCCCAAGGGCCTGGTGCTCAACCCGCTGGACCGTTTCCTGTTCGGCCACTGGCTGGTCGGGTCGACGCACGAGGTGCACCTGCTGGGCGCGTCGATCGGCGCCTGGCGCATGGCCTGCGCCACGCTGCCCGATGCCGACGAGGCGCTGGCGCAGCTGGCCGAGGACTACATCACCCAGCGCTACGAGCGCGCACCGGGCAGGGCCCCAACGCCGACCGCGGTGTCGCGGGCTTTCGGGCGCAAGCTCGACGAGCGGCTGGGCGCGCGCGCCGGCGAGATCCTGTCCAGCCCGCGCTACCGGCTGCATGTCTTCACCAGCCGCGGGCGACATCTGCTGCGGCGTGAAGGCCGGCTGCGCACGCCACTGGGTTATCTGGGCGCGTTCGTCAGCAATGCCGCCAGCCGGCGCGCGCTGGGGCTGTGGCTGGAACGGGTGGTCTTTTCCGATCCGCGCACGCCGCTGCCTTTCGGGCTTGGCGACTTTCGCAGTCGGCAGGTGCTGCTGGATGCGGCCAATCTGGCCCCGGCGATCCTGGCCAGCTGCTCGATCCCGTTCTGGCTGGACGCCGTGCACGACCTGCCGGGCGCACCCCGCGGCGCCTACTGGGATGGCGGCATCACCGACTACCACCTGCACCTGCCCTACGCCGGCATGACCGAGGGCCTGGTGCTGTACCCGCATTTCCAGCCGCAGGTGGTGCCCGGCTGGCTGGACAAGCCCTTCCAGCATCGCCACGGCGCCACGCAGGCGCTGGCCAACGTGGTCGTGCTGTCGCCGTCGCCCGAGTGGGTGGCGACGCTGCCCGGTGCCAGGCTGCCCGACCGCAACGACTTCAAGCGCTGGCGCGACGACGAGGCGGCCCGCATCACGGCCTGGCGGCGCGCGCTGGCCGGGAGCGAGCGGCTGGCGGACGACTTTGCCGACTGGGTGGCCGGCGCCGCCGCCGACATCGTGCCGCAGCCGCTGTGACCTACAATCCCCGGCTACAGTGATCCACAAGAGCAGGAAAGGCACGACGGGTTATGACACCGCGGACTACGACGCCCTTCTTCACCGAGGTCTGAACCCCGGCCGCGCCGTCACGTCCACCTGAACCCGGACCTTCCCTTGACGAAGCGCGGCTCACCCCCGCGCTTCGCTGCTTTCTGGAGTTGCCCATGTCCGTGAATATCACGCTGCCTGACGGTGCCGTCCGGTCCTTCGACAACCCGGTCACGGTGGCCGAGGTGGCCGCGAGCATCGGCCCCGGCCTGGCCAAGGTGGCTTTGGCCGGCAAGGTCGACGGCCAGGTCGTCGATACGAGCTTCCGCATCGAGCGGGACGCCCGCCTGGCCATCGTCACCGACAAGGACGGCGACGGCCTGGAGATCATCCGCCACAGCACGGCCCACCTGCTGGCCTATGCGGTGAAGGAGCTGTTCCCCGAGGCGCAGGTGACGATCGGGCCGGTGATCGAGAACGGCTTCTATTACGACTTTGCCTACAAGCGCCCGTTCACGCCCGAGGACCTGGCGGCCATCGAGCAGCGCATGGCCGAACTGGCGAAGAAGGACGAGAAGGTCGAGCGCCGCGTGCTGCCGCGCGACGAGGCCATCGCGCATTTCAAGGCCATCGGGGAACATTACAAGGCCGAGATCATTGGCAGCATTCCAGCCGGCGAGGACGTCTCGCTGTACCGCGAGGGCGGCTTCGAGGACCTGTGCCGCGGCCCGCATGTGCCCAGCACGGGCAGGCTGCGCCACTTCAAGCTGATGAAGGTGGCCGGCGCCTACTGGCGTGGCGACCACCGCAACGAGCAGCTGCAGCGCATCTACGGCACGGCCTGGGCGAGCAAGGACGAGCTGCAGAAATACCTGACGATGCTGGAGGAGGCCGAGAAGCGCGACCACCGCAGGCTCGGCCGCGAGCTCGACCTCTTCCACCTCGACGAGCACAGCCCCGGCACGGTCTTCTGGCACCCCAAGGGCTGGACGGTGTGGCAGGAGGTCGAGCAGTACATGCGCCGCGTCTACCGCGACAACGGCTACCTCGAGGTGAAGGGGCCGCAGATCCTCGACCAGGCGCTGTGGGAGAAGACGGGCCACTGGCAGAAATACCGGGACAACATGTTCACGACGGAATCGGAGAAGCGCGACTATGCGCTCAAGCCGATGAACTGCCCCGGCCACATCCTGATCTTCAAGCAGGGCATCAAGAGCTACCGCGACCTGCCGCTGCGCTACGGCGAATTCGGCCAGTGCCACCGCAACGAGCCCACCGGCGGCCTGCACGGCATCATGCGCGTGCGCGGCTTCACGCAGGACGACGGCCACATCTTCTGCACCGAGGACATGATCCAGGGCGAATGCGTGGCCTATACGGCGCTGCTGCAGAAGGTCTACGCCGATTTCGGCTTCAGCGACATCATCTACAAGGTGGCCACGCGCCCGGAGGCGCGCATCGGCTCCGACGAGAGCTGGGACAAGGCCGAGCGCGCGCTGATGGAGAGCCTGAAGCGCTCCGGCTGTGCCTTCGAGATCGCGCCCGGCGACGGTGCCTTCTACGGCCCGAAGATCGAATACACGCTCAAGGACGCCATCGGCCGCCAGTGGCAATGCGGCACGATGCAGGTCGACTTCAGCATGGCCGAGCGCCTGGGTGCTGAATATGTGGCCGAGGACAGCAGCCGCCGCCACCCGGTGATGCTGCACCGGGCCATCGTCGGCAGCCTCGAGCGCTTTATCGGCATCCTCATCGAGCAGCACGCCGGCGCGCTGCCGGCGTGGCTGTCGCCGGTGCAGGCGGTGGTGGCCTCGATCACCGACGGCCAGGCCGATTACGCCCGTGAGGTGGCGAAAACGTTGCAAAAACAAGGAGTTAGAATCCAGCTCGATTTGCGCAACGAAAAAATCACCTATAAAATCCGCGAACATTCCCTGCAGAAGGTCCCGTACATCCTGGTCGTGGGTGACAAGGAGAAGGCAAACGGGGCCGTTGCCGTGCGCGCGCGGGGCAACCAGGACCTGGGTGTGATGCCGGTGGCCGACTTCGCTGCGAAGCTCGCCGACGACATCGCCAGCAAGGCCTGATCGCCCGAGCGCCGCCCGTCTGATGAGACCGTGCCCCGGCTGCCTTCGGGGTGCACAAAGGAGTTCGAACCATCGCTACCTTCATGGACCGCCGCGTTCCCAATGCGGAACGCAAGCACAAGCTCAACCGCGAGATCATGGCGCCGCAGGTGCGCCTGAACGGGGTCGAAAACGAGCCGCTGGGCATCGTGGGCTTGCAGGACGCATTGCGCATGGCGGGCGAACTGGACGTGGACCTGGTCGAGATCTCGGCCACCGCAGACCCCCCGGTCTGCCGGCTGATGGACTACGGCAAGTTCAAGTACCAGGAGCAGAAGAAGGCGGCGGAGGCCAAGTCCAAGCAGAAGATCATCGAGGTCAAGGAAGTCAAATTCCGGCCCGGCACCGACGAAGGCGACTACAACATCAAGATGCGCAACCTGCGCCGCTTCATCGCCGAGGATGGTGACAAGGGCAAGGTCACGCTGCGCTTCCGCGGCCGCGAGATCACCCACCAGGACATTGGCATGCGGTTGCTCGAGCGCATCCGCGACGAACTGGCCGATGTCTCGGTGGTGGAGCACATGCCCAAGCTCGAAGGCCGCCAGATGATCATGGTGCTGGCGCCCAAGAGAAAGCAGTAGAGCGGGTTTTTCGAGTCTCGCCGCCCGGGTCTGGTCACCCGGGCGGCGAACACCAAGCCGTTGCAGGCCAACAAGCACCGTGAAGCCACGGTCGCCTGCAAGGGTCACTTAGAAGGAGCAGCAATGCCCAAGATGAAGACCAAGAGCGGGGCCAAGAAGCGCTTCCGCGTGCGTCCGGGTGGTACCGTCAAGCGCGGTCAGGCGTTCAAGCGCCACATCCTCACGAAGAAGAGCACGACCCGCAAGCGCCACCTGCGCGGCGCGGCCGTCGTGCACGAGACCAACATGGGCCACATCGCCGCGATGCTGCCCTTCGCTGGCCTCTGATCTTCACCACGCACAGGAGTCAAGCACATGCCTCGCGTCAAACGTGGTGTCACCGCGCACGCCCGCCACAAGAAGATCCTGAAGCTTGCCAAGGGCTTCCGCGGCCGTCGCAAGAACGTCTTCCGCATCGCCAAGCAGGCGGTGATGAAGGCCGGCCAGTATGCCTACCGTGACCGGCGCACCCGCAAGCGGGTATTCCGCCAGCTCTGGATCGCCCGCATCAACGCGGCGAGCCGCGAACTGGGTGTCACCTACAGCAAGTTCATGGCCGGCCTGAAGAAGGCGCAGATCGACATCGACCGCAAGGTCCTGGCCGATCTGGCCGTCAACGACCCGGCTGCCTTCGGCAGCATCGTTGCCAAGGTGAAGGCCCAACTCGCCTGATGCCCGCAGGGGCGCAGTCCCCTGCCGCCGTCAGCTTTCAAAGGCCGTCACCCGTGGGCGGCCTTTTTTCTTGTCTCCTGCCATGAACGATCTGGATCAACTGGTCAGCGCCGCACAGGCGGAGTTCGATGCCGCGCCGACGCCGGCCGAGCTGGAAAACGCCAAGGCGCGCTTTCTCGGCAAGAGCGGCCGCGTGACCGACCTGCTCAAGGGCCTGGCCACGCTGCCGCCCGAGCAGAAGAAGTCCCGCGGCGCCGAGATCAACCAGCTCAAGGCCCGCATCGAGGCGGCGCTGCAGTCGCGTCGCGAGTCGCTCGCCGAGTCCGAACTGCAGGCGCAGCTGCGCGCCGAGGCGCTGGACATCACGCTGCCCGGCCGCCGCCGCGGCACCGGCGGCCTGCACCCGGTCAGCCGCACGATCGAGCGCATCGAGGCCATCTTCGCCTCGATGGGTTTCGACGTCGCCGAGGGCCCCGAGATCGAGACCGACTGGATGAATTTCACGGCGCTCAACAGCCCGAAGAACCACCCGGCACGCTCGATGCAGGACACCTTCTATGTCGACCTGAAGGACGCCGAAGGTGCGTGGATGAACCTGCGCACGCACACCAGCCCGATGCAGGTGCGCTATGCGATGGCCCATGCGGCGAAATACCGCGGCGTCGACCCGATGCCCGAGATCCGCGTCATCGCGCCCGGCCGCACCTACCGCGTGGACAGCGACGCCACGCATTCGCCGATGTTCCACCAGTGCGAAGGCCTGTGGATCGGCGCCAACGTCAGCTTCAAGGACCTGAAGGTCGTATTTGCCGACTTCGTGCGCCAGTTTTTCGAGACCGACGACTTCGACGTGCGCTTCCGGCCGTCGTTCTTCCCCTTCACCGAGCCCTCGGCCGAGATCGACATCGCCTTCCGCAGCGGCCCGCTGGCAGGCCGCTGGCTGGAGGTGGCCGGCTCCGGCCAGGTGCACCCGAACGTGGTGCGCAATTTCGGCCTCGACCCCGAGCGGCACATCGGCTTTGCCTTCGGCATGGGCCCCGACCGGCTGGCCATGCTGCGCTATGGCATCGACGACCTGCGCCTGATGTTCGACGGCGACCTGCGCTTCCTGTCGCAGTTCCGCTGAGCCCGTCGCCGATCGAAGCACCGAGAGAGTCCCATGCAATTCCCCGAGTCGTGGTTGCGCGAGTTCTGCAACCCCCCGCTGAGCACGAAGGAACTGGCCGACCTGCTGACGATGTCCGGCATGGAGGTCGAGGAGCTGCGCCCGGTGGCGCCGCCCTTCAGCGGCGTGGTCGTGGCCGAGATCCTGAGCGCCGAGCCGCACCCGCAGGCCGACCGCCTGCGCGTGTGCCAGGTCAACGCCGGGCCGCAGTTTGCGGACGGCCCGCTGCAGATCGTCTGCGGTGCGCCCAACGCGCGTGCCGGCATCCGCGTGCCGCTGGCCACCGTGGGCGCCGAGCTGCCGCCGGGTGCCGATGGCCAGCCCTTCAGGATCGGCGTCGGCAAGCTGCGTGGCGTGGAAAGCCGCGGCATGCTGTGCTCGGCGCGCGAGCTGGGCATCACCGACGACCACGGCGGCCTGCTCGAATTGAGCGACGACGCGACGGTGGGTGCCAACCTGCGCGACGTGCTGCGCCTGGACGACACCGTCTTCACGCTCAAGCTCACGCCCAACCTGGGGCACTGCCTCAGTGTCTTCGGCATCGCACGCGAGGTCTCGGCGCTGACCGGCACGCCGCTGCACGTGCCGGCCATCCGCCCGGTGGTGCCGGTGCACGACCAGCGGCTGCCGGTCGAGGTGCTGGCCAGGGACCTGTGCGGCCGCTTCTCGGGCCGCGTGGTGCGGGGCGTGAATACGAAGGCGCAGACGCCACCCTGGATGGTCGACCGCCTGGCCCGCTGCGGCCAGCGCAGCGTGACGGCGCTGGTCGACATCTCGAACTACGTGATGTTCGAATATGGCCGCCCGTCGCACATCTTCGACCTCGACAAGATCCACGACAAGCTGGTGGTGCGCTGGGGGCGGGCGGGCGAGACGCTCAAGCTGCTCAACGGCAACACCATCGAGGTCGACGAGCAGGTGGGCGTGATCGCCGACAGCCAGGGCGTGGAATCGCTGGCCGGCATCATGGGCGGCGACGCCACCGCGGTATCGGACGAGACGAAGAATGTCTATGTCGAGGCCGCCTTCTGGTGGCCCGATGCGGTGGCCGGCCGTTCGCGCCGCTTCAATTTCAGCACCGATGCCGGCCACCGCTTCGAGCGCGGCGTCGACCCGGCGCTGACGGCCGAGCACATCGAGCGCATCACGCGGCTCATCATCGACATCTGCGGCGGCGAGGCCGGCCCGATGGACGACCAGGTGCTGGCGCTGCCGCCTGCCGCGCCGGTGCGCCTGCGCGTGGATCGCGCCGCCAGGGTCATCGGCATGCCGGTCACGCAGGCGCAATGCGCCGAGGTCTTCCGCCGCCTGGGCCTGGACTTCACCGAGGCCCCCGGCGTGCTGAGCGTGACGCCGCCGAGCTGGCGCTTCGACCTGAAGATCGAAGAGGACCTGATCGAGGAGGTGATCCGCGTCATCGGCTACGACAAGCTGCCGATGACGCCGCCGCAGGCGCCGGTGACCGCGCAGGTGCGACGCGAGGCGCGCCGTGGCGCCTTCGCGCTGCGCCATGCCCTGGCCGGGCTGGACTATCTGGAGACGATCAATTTCAGCTTCGTCGAGGCGCGCTGGGAGCAGGACCTGGCCGGCAACGACGAGCCGATCCGCGTGCTCAACCCGATCGCCGCGCCGCTGGCGGTGATGCGGTCGGGCCTGGTCGGCAGCCTGGTGCAGGTGCTGCGCCACAACCTCGCGCGCAAGGCCTCACGCGTGCGGGTGTTCGAGATCGGTCGCGTCTTCATGCGCGACGCCGCGGCCACCGACGGCGAGCGTTCGGTGGCGGGTGTGCGCCAGCCGATGCGCGTGGGCGGCCTGGCCTACGGGCCGGCCGAGCCGGCGCAATGGGGCAGCCGCGAACGGGCGGTCGACTTCTTCGACGTCAAGGGCGATGTCGAATCGCTGCTGGCGCCATCAAGGCCCGTCTTCGTGGCCGACAGCCACCCTGCGATGCACCCCGGCCGCTGCGCGCGCGTCGAGGTCGACGGCCGTGCCATCGGCCACGTGGGCGAGCTGCACCCCAAATGGCGCCAGGCCTACGACCTGCCGCAGGCGCCTGTGCTGTTCGAACTCGACCTCGACGCCGTGCTCGACACGCCGATGCCCGTCTTCAGCCCGGTGTCGCGCCAGCAGGCGGTGGTGCGCGACCTGGCGCTGGTGGTGGCCGACGGCGTGGCGCACGACGCGCTGATGGCGGCCCTGGCCGCCGACGAGCAGGGCCTGATCCGCGCGACCACGCTGTTCGACGTCTACAAGCCCGCCAAGGCCGTGCCGGGCATCGGCGAGCACGAACGCAGCCTGGCCGTGCGCCTGGAACTGCTGGATTTCGACAACACGCTGACCGACGAGCGCATCGACAATGCGGTGGCTGCTGCCGTGGGGCGCGTGCAGACGGCATTCGGCGCACGCCTGCGCACCTGAACAAGAGGGAACGAGGACCATCCATGGCCACCGACGACACCCCTGCGGGTCACCCGATCATCCTGCCGTCGCTGGAGACGCCGACGCTGACCAAGGCCGAGCTGTCGGAACTGCTGTTCGACCGCCTGGGCCTGAACAAGCGCGAGTCCAAGGACATGGTCGAGGCCTTCTTCGACATCATCCACGAGACCCTGGTGCGCGGCGACGACGTCAAGCTCTCGGGCTTCGGCAACTTCAACATCCGCCGCAAGGCGCCGCGCCCGGGCCGCAACCCGCGCACCGGCGAGTCGATCCCGATCAAGGCGCGCAACGTCGTCACCTTCCACGCCAGTCACAAGCTGAAATCGATCGTGCAGGGCGACACGCCGTCGGGCGAAGACTTCGAGTAAAGTCTAACTTTCTCTTTTGATCCCATTGATTTCAATGGAGAAAGCGCTCCCCGCCATCCCCGCCAAACGCTACTTCACCATCGGTGAGGTGAGCGAGCTGTGCGGCGTCAAGCCGTATGTGCTGCGTTACTGGGAGCAGGAGTTCACGCAGCTCAAGCCGATGAAGCGGCGCGGCAACCGCCGCTACTACCAGCACCACGAGGTGCTGCTGGTGCGCCGCATCCGCGAGTTGCTGTACGACCAGGGCTTCACCATCAGCGGTGCGCGCAACCGCTTGTCCGACGGACCTGCGGTGGCGGACCAGGCCGTGGCTCCATCCGTTGCCGCGCCGACGCACGCCATTGCCGCCGTCAAGACCGGCAACGTGGCGGTGGCGACCGTGCCGATCGTCAATGAAGCTGCGGTCCAGACCCCGGCCACCGCCGACGTGCAGGACATCGATCGTCATCGTCTGCGCGTCGAGCTGTTGTCGATCCGCGACCTGCTGACGGTCTGAACGGCGGTCTCCCGGGGTATACTGCGAGCTTCGTCGGGGTGTAGCGCAGCCTGGTAGCGCACTTGCATGGGGTGCAAGGGGTCGCGAGTTCGAATCCCGCCACCCCGACCAATAGAATCAACGGGTTAGCTCTCACAAGGGGCTGACCCATTTTGATTTCCGGGCCTCACGTTCGGAAACACGTTCGGAAAGCGGGAAGGGTGCCGGCAGCGCCTCGAAAATGCCCCGATAAGGTGCCCGCCGCCCGTGCTGCGGCAGTGCCTCATGCCGGGCCATGGCGAGCCCGGGAAGGGCGGCCGGTCGCGGTGTCGGTGCAACTGGGCGCCGTAGGGTCGGCGGCCGGTCCTACGGTCAGGCAACCCTGCAAATCACTTGAAGCCCGTAACGCTACGATATACACTCTTAACGTGATTCGAACGTTCGCGCACAAGGGGCTTGAAGGTCTGTTCAGGACCGGAAGCAAAGCCGGCATTCAGCCTGCCCACGCGACGAAGCTCCGACGCCTGCTGGCTCAATTGGACCAAGCGGATTCGCCGCAGGACATGAATCTGCCGGGATGGCGGCTGCATCCGCTGTCCGGCGATCTTGCCGAGCACTGGTCGGTGTGGGTGAACGGAAACTGGCGGTTGACTTTTCGTTTTGAGAGTGGCGACGCGATCCTGGTCGACTACCGCGACGATCACTGACTGGAGTACCGATGATGACCCGCATGCATAACCCACCTCATCCTGGCGAGACCCTGCGCGAAGACGTGCTGCCCGCGCTGGGCCTGACGGTGACCGACGCTGCGGCAGCGCTCGGCGTGACGCGCGCGGCGCTGTCCCGCGTGCTCAACGGCAGGGCCGCAGTGTCCCCGGAGATGGCGCTGCGCTTGGAGCGCTGGCTCGGGGTGGCGCACGGTGGGCGCGCCGAAGTGTGGTTGCGCATGCAGACCGCGTTCGATCTGGCTGTCGCAGAAAAGTCTGCGAGGCCGATGCTCAAGAAGATCAAGCCAGCACGGCCTGCCGTTGGTGACGACTCGTTCGCGCTGGCTGCATAGCGCCATCTAAGGTACCGGTGGTGCCACCTGTCGCGGGTCTCGTGGTCCATTTGAAACGACAAGGCGCGGCGGTGACACGGGCACGAAGCGTGATGCGACCTTCGCGGCCGCGCGCTGGGTCTGGTCTTTCTTGCCCCCCTCGCCGAGCCGCTGGTGAACGTAAGGCAGCGCCGCAACGGCGGCGCGCAGTTGCGCGGCGGTGCAAGCCAAATCTCCAGCCCAAACCGCGCGCAAGAAATCAAGCCGAAGGCCTCGGCCTGGGCGGCGCTGCGACGATCGCGTGATGTCGGTGCGTCGTACGCGACTTTCGATCTTGTGATCGAGGCAGTGCGGCGATGCAAGTCGACGAGGCCGAGCTTGACGCCGCTGACATCTGCGGTGAGCTGCAGCTTCGAAGCGTCGTGCCCGGTGGCAGACCAGACCGCACCGATCAGTTCTCCGACGCGTGCACCGGTGCTCAAGATGATCCACGCCGAGTCCCATCAGCAAGCACGGGCGGATGCAACTCGGTCGTGGCCCATCGTTCGAACAGGGTGCGGACGGTGACACGTTCCGCTCAGCCGCCAACCGCTCCTGCGCTTCGGCTTCCTCGCGCAACCGAATCTGCCTTCGACGCTCGGCGCGTGGGTCAACTCCGGCAGAACGTGTCGACCACAGCCGTCGGGCCACGGTGCGCGCGTCGGCGAGGCCCTTGTGTGGGTAGCTGCCATGCGGAACGTCAGGGAACAACCGATGCCATTGATCGGCGCCGGTCGCCGGATCGGTGAGTCGCAAGGTCCAGTGCAATTCGGCGCTGTGCTTGCGAAGGTACGGGCCGCCACCATCGTGAAGCGACGCTGGCGCTGACGCGTCGTCGGCGTACCGCTTGACGGCAAGCGCGGTGAGTGGCTTGCCCTCGACTGGCCGCATGAATGTGCGGCCGCCGTGAAGGTCCCTGCTCAGTCGAGCTTCAGTCCCAGTTCGACGGCCTTCTTGGGCAGCACGGCCAGTTCGCGCTGGATCACCTCGTTGAACGCCTCGATGGTGTTGCCGCTGGTCGGCGATACGCCGCCCAGCTCGGCCAGGCGGCGCCGGAACTCGGGCTCGGCGACGATCTGCGCCACCTTCTGGTTCAGCATCTGCACGACGGCCGGCGGTGTCCTGGCCGGCGCCACGAGCCCGAACCACATGTCGAAGTCGACGCCGCCGCGCAGACCCTGTTCGGTCAGCGTCGGCAGATCGGGCCACAGCTCGGATCGCGTGGCGCGCAGCTGGCCCAGCGCCTTGAGCTTGCCGGCCTGGATCTGTGCCCGCGCGTCGGCCGTGCCCAGCAGGCCCCAGCGCACTTCGCCCGTCAGCAGCGCCTGCACCAGCGGTGCGCCGCCCTTGTAGGGCACATGGGTGTAGGTACTGTCGGCGGCCGCATTCACCAGCTCGGACGCCACGTGCGAGATACCGCCGGCGCCGGTCGATCCGTAGGGCAGGCCGCCCTTGCCGGCCGCCTTGCCGGCGGTGACCAGATCCTGCACCGTCTTCCACGGCGAATCCAGCGGCACCACCAGCACCAGCGGCGCCAGCATCACGCGCGCCACCGGCGCCACGTCGGCCGCCGTGAAGCCGGCCTTGCTGTAGGTGGTGGGGTTGATCGACAGCATGCCGGTCAGGCTCATCGCCAGCGTATGACCGTCGGCGGGGCTTTGCAGCAAGGCCACCATGCCCAGGTTGCCGCTGGCACCGGGGCGGTTTTCGACGATCACGTTCTGCTTGAGTTCTTCCTGCAGGCGCTGGGCAACCAGGCGCGCCGAGACGTCGGTCGCGCCACCGGCCGGATAGGGCACGATGATGCGCATCGGCTTGTTCGGAAAGGCGGCGGTCTGCGCCAGCGCCGGCGCGGCGGCGATCATCGCCGAGCCGATCAGGGCGGCACCGGCAAGGCGGCGGGTGATGGACATGGAGGCTCTCCTCATGCTGTGGGGCTTGGTGTGTGTCGGCGGAGGGTGGATCAGCGCGTGCCGCCGAGTTCGAAGTGCGCCTGGCGCTCTTCCAGCTCGTGCCAGCCGATCAGCTGCTTGAAATCCGCCATCGTCGTGCGCGGGCAGGGCAGTTCGCCCATCGGCTCGCCGCGCCGCTCGGCCAGCGCCGCCAGATTGGCCCGCAGCGCATGCACGATGCTGAACAGGCCGACGATGGGGTAGGTGGCCATGCCCGCCACCGATTCGATCTGCTGCCGGTTCAGCGCCGCCATCCAGGTGCCCTCCATCAGCTGCAGCGACAAGGGGCGGCCGCAGGTCTCGCGCAGCCGCACCAGATCGGCATGGCTTGCGAAGGTGCGCGAGATGGGCTGGATCAGGTCGGCGCCGGCCTCGGCATAACGCGCCGCGCGGTCCAGCGCCTCGCCGGGGTCCATCACGTCGGTGCGCGCGACGATCAGCAGGTCGGGATCCCGCCGGGCGTCCACTGCGGCGTGGATCTTGGCCACCGCCTCGGCCATCGGCAAGGTGACAGAGGCCGTGGCGGCCGCGGGGCAGCGCTTGGGGCTGACCTGGTCCTCGATGGACAGCGCGGCCACGCCGGCCTTCTCGAAGGCGCGCACCGTGCGCTGCGTGTTGAGCACGTTGCCATAGCCGGTATCGGCATCGGCAAAGATCGGTTTGCCGACGACATTGGCGATGTGGTCGACCACGCCGAGGTTTTCGCTCAGCGTATACAGCTCCATGTCGGGCTGGCCGAGCAGCGCGGCCGAGATGCCGAAGCCGGTGGTGAAGACGCCGTCGAAGCCCGACTGGTCGACCAGCCGCGCCGACAGGGCATCCTGGGCGCCGGCAAACCAGACGGTCGAGCCGCTGGCCAGGCGCTGCTTCAGCCATTGACGCGCTGGGCTCATGAGGACACTCCTTCGCGGCGCCCCAGGCGCTGCTTGAGGTAGGGGATCAGGCCGCCGGCTTCCAGCGTCTGGCGCTCGGCAGCGGTCAGGGGTTGCAGCGGCAGGCTGCTGCCGCGGCCGAGGTGGCGCACGCAGCCGGCCGCCCAGTCGACCTCGATCTGATCCCCGCGCTGCACCGCGGCCAGGATGCCGGGGCAGGTGACGAGCGGAAAACCCATGCTGATCTCGCCGCGGAAGAAGCCCGGCGAGAAGGATTCGGCCACCACACCGGCAATGCCCAGGTGGCGCATCGCGCGCATGGCCGGGTAATGCGGGTGGCCGTAGCCGAAATTGCGCCCGCCCACCAGCAGGTCACCAGGCTGCACGGTGGCGGCAAAGCCCGGCTCGCGGTCGGCCATCGCCAGCGCGGCAAGTTCCTTCACATCGGTGATCTTGATGTTGCGCACGCCGATGATGAGGTCGATGTCGTAGTCGTCCTCGTCGAAGACCCAGGCCACGCGCCCGCGCAGGTTGGGCAGGCTCATGGTGTGGCCTCCGCGCCGGCGAGATAAGGCCGTGGATCGGCGATGCGGCCTTCGATGGCCGATGCCGCCACGACGGCGGCGTTGCAGATGTAGATCTCGCTGTCCACGCTGCCCATGCGGCCGGGGGTGTTCAGCGTGCCGGTGGAGACGGCGCGCTGCCCATCGGCCATGGTGGCGATGCGGCCGTAGCAGTAGTCGCAGGTGGGTGAGCTGATGAAGGCACCGGCTTCGACCAGGCACTCGATCAACCCCTCGCGCGCCGCCTGCGCCATGATGGCCTGCGAGGTGGGCACCACGTGCAGCTGGAAGCCCGGCAAGACCCGCCGCCCGCGCAGCACCGCGGCCGCGGCCCGCAGATCCTCGAGCCGGCCGCTGGCGCAGGAGCCGAGATAGCCCGCGTGGACTTCCACGCCCAGGTGGTCGCGCAGGTCGCGGGTATTCGCCGGGCTGGGCGGCACGACGACGATGGGCTGCAGATCGGCGACGTCCACCGTCACCACGCGCTCGTAGACGGCGTCCGCGTCGGGGTAGACCGGGGGCAGATCCAGCTTCGCGCGCCCGCGCACATAGTCCAGCGTGCGCGCATCGGGGGCGATCAGCATCGTATTGGCGCCCAGGAACATCGCCTGGCCGCAGATCGTCTGCCGGCCTTCGATGCTCATCGCCTCGATCACCGGCCCGGCCAGCTCCACCGCCTTGAAGGCGCACGACGACGGGCCCATCACGCGCACCAGGTGGTGGAACACATCGCGCGCCATCACGCCCGGCTGCAGGGTGCCGGTGATGACGATCTTCACCGTCGGCGGCACCGTCATCGCCAGTGTCGGCGAGACATAGGCTTCGAGCACGCCCTTGCGCGCACCGAAGGCGTAGGTGCCGAAGGCGCCGAGCTGGCTGACATGGCCGTCGAAGTGCACGACGAAGGCGCCCGGCGTGGCATAGCCGAGCTCGGCCGACACCTGGTGCCCGATGCCCTTGCGCTCGTGCACCGGCACGCCTTGCGCCGCGCCCCAGCTGCGCGTGACGCGATGCAGCTCCTCTTCCTTCGGCGTGGCCGCCGGCACCATGTGGTCGATGAAGAGCACGAACCGCTCGGGCCGGTCCACCTTCTCGACGCCGAATTCCTCGCGCGCCTCGCGGAAGAAGACATCGGTGTAGCCGGGGAAGTCGTAGCTGATGACGAAGTCGGGGCGCGCCTCGATCTCGTCACCGGGCCGCACGAAGGCCCTGCCGCTGGCGCGGGCGAGGATCTTCTCGGTCATCGTCTGGGGAACGTGGGACGCTATCATTTCCACCATATGGCAATCATTGGCAAGGCAGCAGCATCGAAATTGGAAGCCAGTGAAGGCATGTGCCGTTCCTCGCAAACCCGAAGGTTTGCCACATGGTGGCAACCGGATGTGCAGCGCCTGGCGACGCGGCCGGGCTGCGGGGCATGACCCGCAAGGTGCATGCCGCGGATTTGCCCAGCGGCACCCAGAGCATCGAACGGGTGGTCAACATGCTGCGCGTGGTGGCCTCGCGTGGCCGCAACGGCATGCGGCTGGGCGATGTCACTGCCGCCACCGGCCTGCCCAGTTCGACCTGCTTCCGGATGCTCCAGCGACTGGAGCGCGAAGGCATGGTCGAGCGTCACCCGTTGACGCGCAAATATGCGCTGGGCCCGCTGCTCTATGAACTGGGCCTGCTGGCCCGCCCGCGGTTTTACCTGGCCGAACGCTGCGCAGACGCGCTGGCCGCGCTGGCCGAGCGCACGCAGGACACGGTGTACCTGAGCGAGCGGCGCGGGCTCGAGGCCGTGTGTTCGGCCCGCGCCCTGGGCGACTACCCCGTCAAGGCGCTGACGCTCGATGTCGGCATCCGGCGTCCGCTGGGCGTCGGCGCCGGCGGCCTGGCCATCCTCTGCGCGCTGCCGGCGGCCGAGGCCGACGAGATCATCGAGGCCAACGCCGATCGCTTTCCCAAGCTGTCGACCCTGAGCGCCGGCCGCGTGCGCGCTGCGGTGGCCGAGGGGCGGGAACGGGGCTTTGCCTTTCTCGATGCGGCGGTCTACCCGGGCACCGCCGCCGTCGGTGTGGCGATCCCGACGCTGGCGCCGATGGCGGCAATCAGCGTGGCGGCCATCTCTTCGCGGCTGGATGAAAACCGGCGGCAACTCGTCGCGGCAGAGCTGCAGCGCCACGCACGGCTGCTGAGCCGCGTGCTGGACACCTCGATGCCGGCTGCCGCACCCAAGGCTTGATCGGCCGTCCACGGGGCTGTCAACGCGGCGCCGGTTTGCAGCGGTGCGGCGGTCGAGGTCGACCTTGCGTGTCGCACGGACCGCTGCGGCCGCGCAGCGGCGCCGTCGATCGGCCGCCGTCCGCGGCGGGCGTGAACCTGGCCGCGGGCGATCAGCCACACGCCGGCATTGACCGACACCATGGTCGTGCCGTCTTCGTCACGCCGCCAGCCGTCTTCCGGGCCCGCTGGACTGTTTGGGCCATGCAGGCCTTGTCGGCTGTCTCTGCCGTCTGGGCCCTTCGAGCCCTCTGGTCCGACCATGGTCCGGCAGCTCGACCGAAGGCATGTCTTCAGCCCCCGCGTTCGCGCTCTGCAGGCCAGCAGATTGCCCCGCGTGCCGCGTCCTCATGGTCGCGCGCAAGCAGGGGCCGGATGTTCGCTGCCGGGGGGTGACGAGGCCCGGTCCTGCAGCGGCTGCCGACGGGCAGGGCCAGAACGGGCACTTGTTCGGGTCGCGCGATGCGGCCATGCTGGCCTGCCGTGCATGGCCGCATCGAAGCGCTCCGGCCTCCGCCGGATGCGTTCGAACAGACTGGCATCGATGTAAGCGGTAACCAGCCGGCGTTCTTGCCTGTCAGCCGATCCCGTGCAGGGAGGCCGGAGTGCGCTTCCACAGCCGTGGCGGAGTTCGGGGGGGAGCTGCCACGCTGCAGGCTCGACGAGTACGTGCGGCTATGCCGTGCAGCCTGCGCGATCGCTTGATGCGCGCTGGGCCTCCGTAGCCGCAGTCGGGAGGAGGGGGGGCTGTCCACGGGTCCTCGTCGCCAGGAACCCACCTGGCCTGCGTTGGCTGGGTCGCTTGTTGCTGGGCAGGCCCTGGGAGCGCTCGTCGACCCAGGAGACGCTCACCGCGGCCGTGCTAGCGGGCGCCTCTGCCCTGCCCGGCCATGACGGCCTCGACCTCGTAGCCAGGCGATCATCTTCAGGCCTGTCGGCGCTGCGCTCGGCTTCAGGCCTAGCGCGCGTGTGTGCCCCAGCCTGCGCGTGCGTCCGCCGGTGGCTTCGGCGTGGGCTGTGGCCGCAAGCCGTCTGGGGCCCCGGCTGGCCTTGTCGCCCAGCAGTTCCTTCCGCAGGCTGCTGGCGCGACTCGAAGCGGGCCACCTCGCCCAGCTCGCCGTACACGGCCAAGTAGCCGCCTTCATCTTGCCCGGCCGGCGGCGGCCGATCGGTGTTTCGTCCACCGCCTTGGGGCTGCGCCGGATCGATTCGAGCTGGCGTCGTAGATCGGCTCCAGCAACTGGGCCTGAGCCCCAGCGCGTCACCAGGGCCGGGGCGAAGCCGGCTTCGGTCAGCCGGTGCTGGCGGTCCGGCGTGCCCGGAACTTGTCGACCATCACGCCGGCGATGGCTCACGTCGGCGGCTGCCCTCGATGACGCCCCGGCGCCGGCGGGAGTGCAGGGTGGGTCGCGGCGCTTGTCACCGGTCGACGTACTTCACGGCGCCCGGGCGCTGCGCCAGGCGGTGGCTGACCTTCTGGCCGACGATCTCGTACTGCGCGGTGAACTGCTCGGCGCTCAGGCCCTGCACTTCGGGGTTGGGCACCTCGATGCTGACCACCGGACCCGGCCTCGTCGAAGAACGGTACGCTGGCGGCGTCGTCGATGAAGTCGCTGCGGCGGCGTCGCTTGTGCGCGGGACGTCCTGCTCGAGGCGGGCGTTGCCGGCTCCACCGGCATCGGCTCGCCCAGCAATTGACCCAGATGCAGTTGCTGCGCGTCGGGCAGCGGCGCGTAGCGCTCGCTCTTTGGCCGAAGATCTGGCGCCGGAACCATTCGATCTGGGCGCGCAGCCCCTCGATCTGTGCGGCTTGGCGCGCAGCAGTTGCGCCACGTGCTGCATGTCCATGGCGGCCAGTTCCGCCGCATCGGGCATGCGCGTGAGCACTGCGTTTGCTGGCGGGTCATGCTACGCAAGCCCCGAACTGCGCACACGGGAGTGATCCGAATTGCCTTCCTGCGGGCGCCGTCGGAATCGACATTGATGTTCGTGCCTGATCCGTGAACTGCCGTCGATAGCGCTTGAGATAACGGCGGGCTCGATGCCTTCGAGCAGCAATTGGCGCGGCAGTCGATCTCGGGCGCACCAGTCGGATGACTGCCCGGCCTCCAGCGCTGGCAGCGCGGTCGTACAGCACCTTCGCGGCGCGGTTGCCGGTCCCCGCGGTCGGGTCCGGGAAGGCTGCGGTGCCGGCGTACAGGGGCGCACCGCCACGGGACTCGGGAAGAACATCACCCTATCGCGAGAGTAGGGGCTCAGGGGCGGCGGCCAGGTGTCCCAGGTCAGAGCCGGGGGCGGGATGCACGGGGCAGCCTCCGGTGCGAGCCAGTCGTTCGCAGGCTGCTCGTGCTCAGCCCCTCAGGGCACAGCGGCTGACCGTCATTCGGCTCCAGAGCTCACCTCCCAGCGCGGTGTCCAGTCGCCGCGCGCTGTTCACCCTCGCTCTCCTCCGTCTGTCGATGTGAGGGATTGTCGACCATCAAGCGCGGAAGGCCCGGTGGCTCGGTTACGCATCGATGAGGGCTGCGACGGGCTTGCCGTCCCTCTCGAGCAGAGCGCTGTCGTTGCGGTGGTGGGCGAGGTCGAGCATCTCGCCCCGGTTCTGACGCAAAGCGGCGGCATGCACCCGTCGCAACCCTTCGGCAGGGCGGCTGCCGGGGTCGAGCGGCACGGCCAGCGAACCGCGCGTGCGGCGGCAGCCACCCCCGAGTAAACACCGAGGGACGACAGGCGGGTCTGGTGCAAATATTATGAAATATAAGTAAATGAGCAGCCTGCATGGCACTGTGCGGCGCGTCCTCCGCGCTGTCATGGAAGAGCGGGCGCTGCGCCGTCATCCAGGGCCCGTTGCCCGACGAAGAGGAGAGACCATGCCCTTGCAGGACGATACGGTGCGCTGCGCGCCGACACGCGCACCCGGGCGGCCATCACTGGCCGCATCGGTGCTCGCCGGCGCGTTTGCCGCGCTGCTGGCACCAACGGCCACGGCATTCGAACGCGAGTTCGGTGACGGTGTGAAGGTCCGTTTCGACAACAGCTTCAAGTACAGCGCCGCCTGGCGATTGAAGGACCGCGCCGACGTGCTGGTCGCCGACCCGACGCTCGACGACGGCGACCGCAGCTTCGGCCGCGGCCTGATCTCCAACCGCCTCGACTGGCTGGGTGAGCTCGATGTGGCCTACCGCCAATCGGGCTTGCGCGTCTCGGCGGCGGCCTGGTACGACGATGTCTACCACCGCCGCAACGACCACGACTCGCCACTGACGGCGAATGCGGTCAGCGTGCCGCCAGATCGCTTCACCCGCGCGACGCGCGACCTGCACGGCCGCAAGGCCGAGTTGCTCGACGCCTTCGTGCACGCCGGTTTCGAGTCCGGCGGCCTGCAGGGGACGGTCAAGCTCGGCCGCCATTCGCTGCAGTGGGGCGAGAGCCTGTTCTTCGGCGCCAACGGCATCGCCGGGGGGCAGTTGCCGATCGACGTCATCAAGGCGCTGTCGGTGCCCAATACGCCGTTCAAGGAGATCGGTCGACCTGTCAATCAGCTGTCGGCGCAAGTGCAGCTGACGGCGGCGCTGTCGCTCGGCGCGTACTACCAGCTGCGGTGGGAACGCACGCGGATACCGGCGGCCGGCAGCTACTTCAGCCCGGCCGACCTCGTCGATGCAGGCGGCGAGCGCATCGTCGCGGCGGTGGTGCCGGGCGTCGGACCGGTGGCGTCCTTCTACCGCACGGCCGATATCGAAGCACGCGACTCGGGGCAGGGCGGGATGCAGCTGCGCTATCGCGCGCAGTCGATCGGCACCGATTTCGGCTTCTACGCCATCCGCTACCACGAGCGCAACTTCCAGACCTACGTCAGGCCCGGCGCCGGCGTCGGCCCCGGTGCACCGCCGGACATGATCGGCCAGTACCTGCTGGTCTTCCCGCAGAACGTGAAGGCGTTCGGCTTCAGCGCCAGCACGACGGTGGCAGACGCCAACGTCGCCGCAGAGGTCTCGGTGCGCACCAATGCACCGCTGGTCAGCCTGACGATGCCCGACATGACCGGCACCGCCGACAACAACCGCAATCCGCTGTACGCGGTCGGCCGCACGGCGCACGCCCAGGTGTCGATGATCCACCTGCTGCCGCAATCGTCGCTGTGGCAAGGGGCGACGCTGCTGGGCGAGATCGCCTGGAACCGTCGCCTCAGCATCACGAAGAACGCAGCCGCACTCGACCCGAATACGACACGCGACGCCACTGCGATCCGCGTCGTGTTCGAGCCGCAGTATTTCCAGGTGCTCGACGGCGTCGACATCTCGGTTCCGATCGGCCTGGGCTACACGATCGACGGTCGATCAGGGGCGGTGGGCGCCTTCGGTCCCGAGCACGGCGGCGACTTCAGCGTCGGTGTGAAGGGCGACTTCATGAAGGTATGGCGCTTTTCGTTCGGGCTGACGCACTACTTCGGCAGCGCCGGGCCGATCGCGGCCGGCGGCATCCAGACCTTCAAGCAGATCTACCGCGATCGAGATTTCCTGTCGTTCGCAGCGACGCGGACCTTCTGACCGAGCGAGGCAACGATGCACAGCATGAAACATTCACCTTCCCGCCGTGCCGGCGTCGCGCTGGCGGTCCTCACGATCGCGGCCGGCGGCGCCTTCGCGGCCGTCACCGCCGAAGAGGCGCAGGCGCTGAAGGGCAGGCTGACGCCTCTGGGCGCCGAGCGCGCCGGCAACGCGGCCGGCACCATTCCGGCCTGGGACGGTGGCCTGACGACGCCGCCACCGGGCTACGTGCCTGGCCAGCGCGGGTTCGATCCGTTCGCCGCCGACAAGCCAGTGCTGACGATCACCGCCGACAACATGGCGCAGCATGCCGACCGGCTGTCGGATGGGGTCAAGGCCCTGCTGCAGAAATATCCGCAGTCGTTCCGGCTCGTCGTCTATCCGACGCGGCGCAGTGCGGCGGCGCCGCAGTGGGTCTATGACAACAGCGCACGCAACGCGGTCCGCGCCAAGCTCGACAACGACGGCCTCACGGTCACGGGCGCGCATGGCGGCGTGCCGTTCCCGATACCGAAGTCGGCGCTCGAGATCCGCATGAACCACCTGACGCGCTGGCGTGGGGAGACCGCGGTCTCGAAGGTGAAGGTGTGGTCGATGACGGCCAACGGCCGCAAGGTGCTGGCCAGCGAAGCGACCGACGACGCGCAGTTTCCGTATTACTACCGCGACGGGTCGGCCGAGCAGAACCCGGACTCTGTGCTGAACTACGCCATCCTGACGACGACGGCACCGGCCTTCCGCGCCGGCGAGGCGCTGATGGTCCACGAGACCTTCGACTTCGCCAAGGGGCGCTCGATCTGGCAATACCTGGCCGGTCAACGGCGCGTGCGGCAGGCGCCGAATATCGCCTTCGACACCCCGAATGCCGTCGCCTCGGGCGTCAATTTCGTCGACGAGACCTTCGGCGGCGTCGGCTCGCCGGAGCGATTCGACTGGAAACTGGTCGGCAAGAAGGAGATGTTCGTCCCCTACAACACGAATCGGCTCTTCACCGTCAGGGACGAGGACGCGATCGACGCGCATCACCTCAAGCCCGAGCTGTTGCGCTGGGAACTGCACCGCGTCTGGGTCGTCGAGGCGACGCTGAAGGCGGGCAAGCGCCACGCGGTCCCCAAGCGCGTGTATTACTACGACGAGGACACCTGGGGCACGACGCTCTACGACGGCTGGGACGCGCAGGGCAAGTTGTGGCGCACGCAGATGCAGCTGCCGTTCGCTGCCCCCGACCTGCCGGCGCAGGTGAATACCTGCACCAACGCACTCTTCAACCTGCAGACCGGCGTCTGGGTCTACGACTGCGCCATGGGCGACGGCGGTGCCGACCAGTACCGCCCGACGCCGCGGCGGCCGGCGAGCTTCTTCTCCGCCGACGCGCTGGCCGCTCGGATGGCGCGCTAGCCGCGGCGCCGGTTCGGACCATCGACATGCGCGTCGCGGCATTTGCGGCGGGGGTCGTCGCGCTCGCAGCGGCCGTTGCCGCACCGGCGTGGGCGGCCGCGGCGGCCGACACGCTCGAGCGGGCAGCATCGCCGAGCGCGCTCGCCGGGCGGTCGCTGCTGGTCGCGGCGGCCCGGGCCGGCGAGCGGCTCGTCGTTGCCGGCGAGCGCGGTCATGTGCTCGGGTCCGACGACGGTGGCGCGAACTGGCAGCAGGCGAGCGTGCCGGTGTCGACGACGCTGACCTCGCTGTGCTTCGCCGATGCGCACACCGGCTGGGCGGTCGGCCACCGCGGCGTGATCCTCAAGAGCGCCGACGGCGGGCGCAGCTGGCAGCGTCAGCTCGACGGCTGGGCGTTGAACCGCCTGCTGGCCGATGTGGTCGCCGCCGTCGGCGCAACGCTGCCGCACGAGGCGGCCGGCTTCGCGCGGGACGGCGCCGACAAGCCCTGGCTCGACGTCGCCTGCCTCGACGCCGAGCGGGTCGTCGCGGTCGGCGCCTTCGGCCTCGCGGTGGCGAGCGCCGATGGGGGGCGCAGCTGGACACTGCTTGCCGAGTTGCTGCGTGCCTCGGGCGCCAAACACCTGAATGCCGTGGCGGTGCACGGCGATGGCATCCTCGTCGCGGGCGAGCAAGGGCTGCTGCTGCAGGCGTCGGCGCAAGGGCGCGACGTGCGCCGGCTGGCTTCGCCCCATCCGGGCAGCTATTTCGACATCGTCGCCACCGCGGCCGGCGACTGGCTCGCGCTCGGACTTCGCGGCAGCCTCGCCCGCTCGGCCGACGGCGGACGCACCTGGGTGCGCGCGCCGTCGCCATCGACGCAGACCTTCACGTCGGCATTGCCGCGGGCCGACGGTTCGGTGCTGATCGCCGACGAGACCGGGGCCGTCTTCAGCAGCGTCGACGGCCGGGCGCCGTTCGTGCGCCAGCCGGTCGACGGCGCGTTTCCGTTCGTCGCGCTGGTCGAGAGCGTCGGCGCGCGCGTGATCGCGGTCGGCGCGCGCGGCGTGAAGACGCTCGAGAAGGCCGCGGTCCGCCCGGTCGCCGGGCCTGCGGGGAGGGCCACGCGATGACCGCCGCCGACGACCTGGGCTTCCAGGCGATCGCCGACATCGATGACTTCGAACGGCATTCCGGCAATCGCATCGAGCGTGCGCTGTTCAACCACCGCTGGCTGGTGATCGTCGCCTGCGTCCTGCTGAGCCTTGCACTCGGCGCCGCCGCCAGCCGGTTGCGCCTGAACGCGAGCTTCCTGAAGACGATCCCGACCGCGCATCCCTTTGTCGTCGCCCATCTCGCGCACGAGGCCGACCTGAAGGGACTGGCGAACGCGGTCCGCATCGTCGTCGAGGCCCGGCCCGGCCAGGACATCTTCGATCCGGCCTATCTCGACCTGCTGCGTCGCATCAGCGACGACGTCTACCTGGTGCCCGGCGTCGACCGGCCGTTCGTGCGCTCGCTGTGGATGCCGGCGACGCGCTGGCAGGGCGTGACGGAGAACGGTTTCGACGGCGGCCCGGTCATCGGCGACGGCTACGACGGCTCGCCCGCCGCGATTGCCGCGGTGCGCACCAATGTCGAGCGCTCGGGCGAGATCGGTCAGCTGGTGGCGCCCGACTTCCGCTCGAGCCTCGTCGATGTGCCGCTGCTCGACGTCGATCCGCAAAGCGGCGCCGCACTCGACTACCGGGCCATGTCCGACGCACTCGAAGCGATCCGTGCGCGCTACGAGCGCGAGGGCGTGGTGGTTCGAATCACCGGCTTCGCGAAGATCATGGGCGACCTGATCGCCGGCCTGCGCTCGATGCTCGGCTTCTTCGGCGCTGCGGTCGCGATCACCACGCTGCTGCTGTATGGTTTCACGCGCTGCTGGCGCAGCACGCTGTTGGTGCAGGCCTGCACGCTCGTCGGCGTCGTGTGGCTGCTCGGCAGCCTTGCCCTGCTGGGGCAGGAATTGAACCCGTATTCGATCCTGGTGCCCTTCCTGGTCTACGCGATCGGCATCAGCCACGGCGCGCAGAAGATGAACGGCATCATGCAGGACGTCGCGCGCGGCACGCACCGGCTGATCGCTGCGCGCTACACCTTCCGCCGGCTGTTCGCCGCCGGCGCCACCGCGCTGCTTGCCGACGCCGCCGGCTTCGCGGTGCTGTCGATCATCGAGATCCCGGTGATCCGCGAGCTGGCGCTGGTGGCCAGCATCGGCGTGGGCATCCTGATCTTCACCAACCTGGCCCTGCTGCCGGTGCTGCTGTCGTATACGGGCGTCTCGGCGCGGGCGGCGCAGCGCAGCCTGCGGCAGTCGCAGGCCGGCGACGAGGGTGCGGCGACGCAGCAGCGGCTGTGGCGCTGGCTCGATCGCTTCACCCGCGCGCCCGCCGCGGCGGCGGCGATCGCCGTCGCCGTGCTGCTGGCCGTTGCGTCGGCCGCGGTCGGCACGCAGCTGCGTGTCGGCGACCTCGATCCCGGGGCGCCCGAACTGCGCCCCGATTCCCGCTACAACCGTGACAACGAGTTCGTGGTCCGCCACTACCAGGCCGGCAGCGACGTGCTCGTGGTCATGGTCGAGACGCCACCCGACGGCTGCGCCGCGCAAGGCACGCTGCAGAAGCTCGACGACCTGGAGTGGCAGCTTCGCCAGTTGCCCGGCGTCGAAGGCACGCGGTCGGTCGCGGCACTGGCGCGCTGGATGAGTGCCGGCATGAACGAAGGCAGCCTGAAGTGGGCCGAGCTGCTGCCGAACCAGGACATGCTCAACCTGGCCGCATCGCGTGCGCCGCGCGAGTTGCTCAACCCGACCTGCGACCTGCTGCTGCTGCATGCGTTCCTGCGCGATCACAAGGCCGACACGCTCAAGAGCGTGGTCGCTCAGGTGCAGTCCTTCGCCGCGGCGAACGACGGCCCGGAGGCGCGATTCGTGCTTGCCGCAGGCAGCGCGGGCATCGATGCCGCCACCAACATCGTCGTCGAGGCGTCGAACACGCGCATGCTGATCGGCGTCTACGCCGTGGTCGCCCTCCTGTGCCTGATCGCGTTCCGCTCATGGCGCGCCACGCTGTGCGCGCTGTTGCCGCTGCTGCTGACGTCGCTGATGGCCGAGGCGCTGATGGTGATGCTCGGCATCGGCGTCAAGGTCGCCACGCTGCCGGTGATCGCGCTCGGCGTCGGCATCGGCGTCGACTACGCGCTGTACGTGCTGAGCGTGACGCTGTCCTGGCTGAAGCAGGGTGCGACCTTGTCGCAGGCCTACCTGCAGGCGTTGCGCTTCACCGGGCGTGTCGTGGTCTTCACCGGCGTCACCCTTTCGCTGGGCGTCTTCACGTGGGTGCTGTCGCCGATCAAGTTCCAGGCCGACATGGGTATCCTGCTGACCTTCATGTTCCTGTGGAACATGGTCGGCGCGCTGGTGCTGGTGCCTGCGTTGGCGCGCTTCCTGCTCAAGCCCGGCCGTGCGAGCGCTACGCCGTCGCTGCAGGGGGTCGGTGCGACCGGCACCGTCGGCAGCCCCGGTCCGGCATGACCTAGGGGTGGACCCTGATGTGCATCCGGCCTTCCTGTAATAGATTATTAAGCATAACGATCTAGGGTACTGCAGTGCCGAGGCATGGCGCAGGACCTGCAGCCGATCCACGTGGCGCGCCGCCGGTGCGCAGGGGAATGTCCGATGCACAACCACCCGCGTCCCTTGACGTCGACGGTCGACGCCCCGCGGCGCGACGTCGCGGGCAGCTGTCCCGAATGCGGCGCAGCAGCGCTGTCGTCCTACCGCGTGATCAGCGAAGGCGGCTGGTGGAACGTCGTCAAGTGCACGCGTTGCCTGGCAAGCGCGAGCCGCGAACCGGCGCCGATGTTCGGCGCCTTCATGCCGCTGGGGGCACCGCGATGAGTTCGCCGACGCTGTTCGGGGTCGACGTCGGCGGCACCTTCACCGACGTCGTTGCGGTGCGCGACGGTGTCGTCCACGTCACCAAGGTGCCCAGCGTGCCCAGCCGGCCCGAGCAGGCGGTGCTCGAGGGGGCGCGCCGGCTCGGTGCCGCCGACGCGGCGATCTTCAACCATGCCAGCACGAAAGGGCTCAACGCGGTCCTGACGCGCAGCCTGCCCAAGGTCGGCTTTCTCACCAGCGAGGGCCACCGCGACATGCTCGACGGCGGACGCGCCTGGCGGCCGTGGGACGTGCAGCTGAACCCGCACTGGCGGCGCCCGTTCGGCGACGCCGCACGACCGCTGGTCAGGCGCTACCTGCGCCGCGGCGTGCGCGAGCGGATCCTCGCGGACGGCGAGGTGCTGATCACGCTCGACGAGGCGCAGGCGCGGACCGAACTCGAGCTCCTGAAGCGCTGCGGCGTCGCCGGCGTCGCCATCTGTCTCATCAACAGCTACGTCGAGCCGGTGCACGAGAAGCGCCTGGCCGAGCTGGCGCGCGAAGTGCTCGGCCCTGACGTGGCGATCTCGGTCAGCCACGAGGTCGGCGCGCGCGCCAAGGAATATCCACGCGCGTCGACGACCGTGATCGACGTGCTGATGAAGCTGATCTACGTCGACTATGCGCAGCAGCTGTCGGGTGGCCTCGAAGCGCTCGGATTTCGCGGCCAGCTGAACTTCGCCGACTGCACCGCGGCGCTCATGCCGTGGCAGCTGGCCCTCGAGCGGCCGCATCGCATCGTCTTCGCCGGGCCGTCGGCCGGCACTGCGTCGTGCATCGCGCTGGGCAAGGCGATCGGCGACGGCCAGCTGATCGGCTGCGATGTCGGCGGTACCTCGACCGACGTCTCGATGGTCGTCGATGGCGCCCCGTTCATGAACGACAGCTTCGAGATCGAGTGGGATCTCGTCGTCAACACGCTGTCGACCGAGGTGTCGAGCGTCGGCGCCGGCGGCGGGTCGATCATCGCGGTCTCGCCGTCGGGCGACATCACGGTCGGCCCGGCCAGTGCCGGCGCGTCGCCGGGCCCGGCCTGCTACGGACGCGGCGGCACGCTGCCGACCGTCACCGACGCCTGCCTGCTGATGGGCATCCTCGATCCGGCCGGCTTTGCGGGCGGGCAGCTCGAACTCGACGCCGACGCGTCATCCCGCGCCTTCGAGTCGCTCGACAGTGCGCTGCCGCCCGCGCAGCGCGTCGCATTCGCGTGGAAGGTGGCGCTGAGCAACATCGCCGAGGAAGTCGTCGACGTCGCCATCCGGCATGGCGCCGACCCGCGCGACTTCAGCCTCGTCGCCTTTGGCGCCGCCGGCCCGATGTTGCTGGCCGGCGCGCTCGAACTGACCGGTGCGCGCCGCGTGCTGGTGCCGCCGCACCCGGGCCTGTTCTCCGCACTCGGATTGCTGTCGACCGATCGCGTCTACGGCGACAGCCGAAGCCGTTACCTGATGCTGACGCCCGACAGCGCGGCCCCGATCGACGACATGCTCGACGCGATGGAGCGCTCGCTGCGCGCGCGGCTGCAGGACGATGGCACCGTGCGCGTGCTGCGCAGCGTCGATGCGCGGCTGCTCGGCCAGACCTGGGAGACGCCGTTCGTCGAGATTCCTGCAGGTCCCGTCGACGTCGGCGCGCTGATCGAGCGCTTTCACGGCGAGTACGAGCGCCGCAACGGGAAGGCCTTCCGCGAGATGCCGGTGCAGGGCGTCACCTGGCGCGTGCAGCTGGTGGTCGAATCGATGAAGCTGCAATGGCCGCGCATCGAGCTGCAGCGCGGCGCCCCGGTGCCGGTGGGCCGGCGCACGCTGCACCACCTGGCCGACGGGCCCGTCGAGGCCGCGCTCTATGCGCGCGAGGCGCTCGGTCAGGGTGCGCGCATCGCCGGACCGGCGGTGATCCATGAGGCGCTGGCGACCATCCTCGTCGCGCCGGGGCAGTCCGCAACCGTCGGCGCGTTCGGCGAGATCTCGATCGAGAGGGCGACATGAACGGACCGAGGCTGCGCGATCTCGACGACGATGCGTTCCGCGCCCGCTACGGCTGCGGCCGCTTCGACGCGACGGTGCTGACGAACCGCTTCGCCTACATCCTCGAGCACTTCTGCTCGAAGCTGCTGGCGTGCGCGTTTTCGCCCGTGCTGCGCGATTTCTACGACTTCGCCGCGACGCTGACCGGCCCGGCGGAGATCGGCTGGCCGACGCCGGCCGTGTCGCGATCGTTCATGATGTTCACCGGCACCATGACCGAATCGGTGCGAAACACCGTCGAGGAATACGGCGTCGACCGCCTCGGCCCCGGCGACGTGATCATCGGCAACGACCCGTACCGGACCGGTACGCACGTCAATGACCTGCTGTTCATCCGCCCGGTGTTCGAAGGCGGCGTGCTGTCGGGCTTCGTCAACCTGAAAGCGCACCAGCTCGACATGGGCGGCTCGGTGCCGGGAGGCTTCTCGACGACGAAGACCAGTACCTACGAGAACGGCCTCGTGCTGTCGCCGCGCGCGCTGATGCGCGCGGGCAAGCCGGTCGGCGAGACCTGGACGCTGATCTTCGACAACGTGCGCTTCGGCATGCTGCTTCGTCGCGACATGGAGACCATCATCTCCTGCCTCGACCTCGGCGAGCGTCAGCTGGTCGAGAGCCTGCGTCGCTACGGCCGCGGCGCGGTGCTGGGCGCGATGCGCTACGCCTGCGACGCCGATGCCGAGCGCATGGCCGACGCGCTGGCGGCGCTGCCCGACGGCGACTGGTCAGGCGATGCGCTGCTCGACTGCGACGGTCTCGACGACAGCGAGGAGTACCCGGTGCGCTGCACCATCCACAAGCGCGGAGCCCGCATCGAGGTCGACACCAGTGGCACCGCGCGGCAGGCGCGCACGTCGATCAACGGCACCTACCTCGACACCAAGACGATGGTCGGGATCGCGCTCAAGTTCCTGCTCGATCCCGATGGGCCGTTCACCAGCGGATGCTACCGGCCGGTCGACATCGTCATCCCCGACGGCGCCGTTCTGTCGGCGCTGCCGCCCGAGGGCGTGGTGTTCGCCTACGGCGAGTCGACCAACGCGCTGCTGGCGGCGATCTTCGCTGCGCTCGCCGTGCCGCTCGGCGCGCGCGCCGTCGCCGGCGACACGGGCGCGCCGAACCTGCACAGCGCCTTCGGCATGACTCCCGAAGCCGGGCCTTGGGTGTCGATCGGCGTGGCTGGCGGCGGCAATGGCCCCTGGGGCGCGACGTCGGCTGGCGACGGCGACAGCTTCTCGCTCTTCATGGCGGCCAATACGCTGGCGCGCTCGATCGAAGCCGCGGAGGCCGAGAGTCCGCTTGCGATCACGCGCATCGAGTATGTGCCCGATAGCGCCGGGCCGGGTCGCCACCGCGGCGGCGCGGCGGTGCTGCGCGACGCGCTGTGGCGCGCGCCGGCGGCGCACAACCTGTTCACGCTGCGCTTCAAGCGGCCGAGCGGCATCGGCGTGCACGGCGGCGGCGATGGCATCAACGGTGGCGTCTGGCTGTGGCAGCCCGGCAGCACGGCGTCGCCGCAGATCGGTGGCGACGACTGGCAGCACGCCGAGCCGGTCGCCGGTCGCATCGATCCGGCAACGAACCGCCTCGGGCGCGATGCGCCTTGGGCCTACTTCGGCCGCCGCAAGGTGTGGCACACCGAGCCCGACGCGACCTTCCGCTACGTCACCAACGGCGGCGGCGGTTGGGGCAACCCCTTCGAGCGCGACCCGGCGCGGGTGCTGCGTGACGTCGCCGACGGCTATGTCTCGGTCGAGGGCGCGTGGCGCGACTACGGCGTCGCGATCGTCGGCGACCCCGAGAGCGATCCCGAAGGGCTGCGCATCGACGATGCCGCGACCCGGCAGCAACGCGCGGCGCGAGCATCGCGCTGACCGCACACCTGCGTCGTAGGCAACCGATGGCACCTACCGAAAGCACGCGCGGTCGCATCGTCCTCGTCGTCGGACATGTCGCGGGCATGGTCGACCTCGTCGCGCTGCCGGTCTGGGTCGGTACGCTGATGCAGGTCTATCGGCTCGACGCGCAGAAGGCCGGCGCGCTGGTGACGATGTTCCTGTTCGGCGTCGTCGTCGCCAGCCTGGTCTTTGCGCCGCGCTTCGAGCGGCTGCGGGCGCGTCGCTGGATGCCGGCCGGCTACACCGTGGCCGCGCTGGCTTTCGCGGCCGTCCCCGAGGTGGAGCACTACGCGGCGATGGCGCTGCTGCACGCGCTCGGCGGCCTGGCGGTCGGCTGCTCCCTGTCGTTCGTGCACGGCACGATCGGACGCAGCGCAAACCCGCACCGCCTGTGGGCGACGGCCGGGCTCGCCCTCGGCGTTTTTGCGATCGTCTTCCTCGGCGGCATGCCGATCGTCGTGCAGCGATTCGGCGGACCCGGGCTGTTCTACGGCCTCGCAGCCGTGATGGCGATCGCCGCCGGGGTGTCGACGATCGACCAGCCGCTGGCGCAACCCGGGTCCGCCGCTGCGGCGGCGCTCGGCGCGCAGCGCGCCGCCATGCCGGTGGCGCTGCGCTGGGCGATCGCAGGTGTCGTCTGCCTGACGGTCACGCAGTCGATGATGTTCAGCTTTGTCGAGCGCATCGGCACGGAGCGCGGTTTCGGGCTCGAGCATGTCGTCGGCGTGCTGATCGCGATCGGCTTTGTCAACCTCCTGCCGGCGGCGCTCGCGGGGTTGCTGCAGTTCCGCCTGGCCGCGCACAAGGTCGCGATGGCCGGGCCGGTCGTACAGGGACTGCTCGCGCTGGTGATCGCGCAGTCGGCGATCTTCGCTCCCTATGCGGTGGCGACCACGCTGCTGCCGTTCGTGACGATCTTCACCCACACCTTCGTCTTCGGCGCGATGGCCCGGCTCGATCCGTCGGGGCGCGCGGTGGCCTTGACGCCGGCAATGCTGATGACCGGATCGGCGGTCGGTCCGCTGCTCGGCGGCACGCTGGTGGTCGGCCTCGGCTATGGCAGCCTCGGCTTCGCCGGCCTTGCCATCGCCGCGCTCGGACTGGTCGCCTTCTCGCGACTGCGCCCGCCGCCGACCGTGCCCGCGCCGGCGGCGCCGGCAGCGCTGCGCTGATCCGTCCGCACCATCCCATCGGGTACTCGGGGATGCGGCACCGGCAGTCTGCTCGCTTCGGTCTCGGCACCGCCGATCGTCTGCCGACGATGACGAGGAGGGGGAGGGTGCGATGACACGCGCGCTGGTCTGTACGGCGTTCGGCTTGCCCGACACGCTGGCGCTGCGCGAGATCGACGTCGGCCGTCCGGGGCCGGGCGAGGTGCTGGTCGACGTCGCCGCCGCCGGGCTGAACCATTCCGACGCGCTGATGGTGCAGGGCCACTACCAGCTGAAGCCGCCGCTGCCCTTCGTCCCGGGCGCCGAAATGGCCGGCACGGTGGTCGAGGTCGGTGCCGGCGTCGAGCGGCTGCAGCCGGGGCAGCGCGTCGTCGCCTCCGGGCTGGGCGCCTTTGCCGCCCGCTGCCTGGTCGACGCACGGCGCACGCTGGCGCTGCCTGACGCGATCGACTTCGACACCGCATCGGTGCTGACGCTGACCCCGAGCACCGCGCTGCACGCGCTCGCCGACCGGGCACGGCTGCAGCCCGGTGAATCGCTGCTCGTGCTCGGCGGCGCCGGTGGCGTCGGCAGCGCGGCGATCCAGATCGGCCGTGCGCTCGGCGGCTACGTGATCGCCGCCGCGTCGACCGACGCCAAGCGCGAGCTGTGCCGGCGCCTGGGCGCCGACGAGGTCATCGAGGCGGCGCCCGACGGGTGGCGCGGGCGGATCGACGAACTGACCGCCGGTCGCGGGGTCGACGTCGTCGTCGACCCCGTCGGCGGCACCGCGACCGCCGCGGCGCTGCGATGCCTGGCGTGGCGAGGCCGCCTGCTGCTGGTCGGCTACGCATCGGGTGCCATGCCGCAGGTCGAGGCCCGGCACCTGCTGCTGCGCGAGCGCTCGCTGCTCGGCGTCTACCTCGGCGACACCATCGCCAACGACCTGGGCGGGCAGCGGCGGCGGGTGCGCCAGCTGATCGACTGGTGTGTCGATGGCGACCTCGCGCTGCCGGTCGGGGCGCGTGTCGCGCTGGCGCAGGCGCCGTCGGCGCTGCTGCGGCTGCTGCATCGCGATGTCGCCGGCAGAATCGTCGTGCACCCCGGGGCCTGATCCCGCAGCACCCCGCCTGCGGCATGCGCGCAAACCCGGGTCGCCGGCACTGGCGTTCTACATACTTATACGACATAATGAAATAGGCGGTGACGCCACGCAGCACGCGTGCGTTGCCAGGGCGAAATCCGATTGACGGAGGTCGGGATGCAGGACTGCAAGATGTGGATCGGCGGCGCATGGGTCGACGCCGAATCGGAACGGACCTTCACGGTGCGCAATCCGGCCACCGGCGATGAGATCGCGCGGCTGCCGCAGGGCGGCCCGGCCGATGCCGACCGCGCGGTGCGCGCGGCGCGCGCCGCGTTCGTGGGCTGGTCGAAGACGCCACAGGCCGAGCGCTCGCGCATCCTGAACCAGATCGCGGCGCTGATTCGCGCCGAGGTCGACGAGCTGGCGCGCATCGAGACCATCGAGCACGGCATGCCCTTCGAGAGCGCGAAGAAGGTGCTGACCTTCGCCTCGCATGCGATGGAGTTTGCCGCCGCGGCGGCGCGCACGCTGCGCGGCGAGGTCATCCGCGCCTTCCCGAACACCGTGACCTATCTCGAGCGCGAGCCGGTCGGCGTGTGCGCGCTGATCACGCCGTGGAACGTGCCGCTGTTCATGATCTGCGCCAAGCTGTCGACCGCACTCGCGGCCGGCAACACCTGCGTCGTCAAGCCGCCGAGCATCAGCTCGCTGATCGCGGTGCGCTTCGCCGAACTGCTCGCGCGCTCGGACCTGCCGCCGGGTGTTGCCAACATCGTCACCGGCCCCGGCGGCAGCCTCGGCGACGCGCTGTGCAGCCATCCGATGGTCGACCTCGTCGGCATGACCGGCAGCAGCGAGACCGGCAAGGCGATCATCGCGTCGAGCAGCCGCACGATCAAGCGGCTGGTGCTCGAGCTCGGCGGAAAGAACCCGGCGATCGTGCTGCCCGACGCCGACCTCGACCGTGCGGCCGAGGTGCTGGGCCACCACCAGTTCTTCAACTCCGGTATGACCTGCGGCTCGCCGGGCCGGTACTACGTTCATGAATCGGTGCACGATGCCTTCGTCGACCGGCTGGTCGCGCGGGCGCGCAAGGTCGTCGTCGGCGACCCGTCCGACCCGGCGACGACGATGGGGCCCGTCGTCAGCGCCGAGCACCGCGCGTCGATCGAGAACCACATCCGCTCGGGCGTCGACGAGGGCGCGCGGCTGGTGCTGGGTGGCGAGCGGCCGACCGCGCCGCCGCTCGACCGCGGCTACTACGTGCTGCCGACGGTCTTCACCGGCGTCACGCAGACGATGCAGATCGCGCGCGAGGAGATCTTCGGCCCGGTCGCCTGCGTCATCAGGTTCGGCGACGGCGACGACGTCATCGCGCTCGCCAATGACAACGTCTACGGGCTCTGCGGCTCCGTCTGGACCGCCAACCTGGCGAAGGGCCTGCGCATGGGCGCCGAGCTTCGCGTCGGCTCGTTCTGGGTCAACCAGCACAACCACCTGGCACCCGAGGTCCCCTGGGGTGGCATCCGCGAGAGCGGCCTCGGCAAGGAGGCGTCGATCGAGGGATTGAAGGAATTCACCCAGATGAAGCTCGTGTCCTACGAACTGATCGGATGAGGGCGGACTCCATGCAGACCCAACCGATGTGGATTGGCGGCCGCTGGCTGCCGGCGCGCTCAGGGCGCAGTTTTGCGACGATCAACCCGGCCACCGGCGAGCGCGTCGGCGAGGTCGCGCTTGCCGGCGCCGACGACGTCGATGCCGCGGTCGCCGCGGCGCTTGCCGCGTTGCCGGCGTGGTCGCGCACCAGCCAGGCCGAGCGCTCGCGCGTCCTCGCCCGCTTCGCCGCGAGCATCCGAGAACATGCCGAGGCCATCGCGCAGCTCGAATCGATCGAGCACGGCACGCCGATCAGCGACGCCCGCCACATCGTGGCCTGGGCGGCCGACCTCGTCGAATATACGGCGTCCGTCAGCCGCTCGCTGATGGGCAGCCACGTGCCGACGCAGCCCGGCGTCGTGTCTTACCTGCAGCGCGTCCCGGTCGGTGTGTGCGCGCTGATCACGCCCTGGAACGTGCCGTTCATCATGATGGCGGTGAAGCTGGCGCCGGCGCTGGCGACCGGTAACACCTGCGTCATGAAACCGCCGAGCGTCAACTCGCTCACCGGGCTGAAATTCGCCAAACTGGTGGCCGCGCTCGAATTGCCGCCCGGCACCGTCAACATCGTCACCGGCCCGGGCGGCAGTGTCGGCACCGCGCTGGCGTCGCACCCCGACGTCGACCTCGTCGGCTTTACCGGCAGCACCGAAACCGGTCGCTCGATCATGGCCGCGGCGAGTCCGACGATCAAGAAGCTGGTGATGGAGCTCGGCGGCAAGAACCCGTTCATCATCCTGCCCGACGCCGACCTCGACCGCGCAGCGAAGCTGCTTGCCTTCCGGCAGTTCAACAACGCCGGCCAGCACTGCTCGAGCCCGGGCCGCTACTACGTCCATGCGTCGGTGCACGACGCCTTCGTCGAGCGGTTGGTCGCGGCGGCGCGTGGCGTCGCCGTCGGCGATCCGTCCGACCCGAAGACCGCGATGGGCCCGCTGGTGAGTGCCGAGCACCGCGCGCATGTCGAGCGCTGCATCGCCTCCGGCCTCGCGGACGGCGCGCGGCTGGCCTGCGGCGGACAGCGTCCGAGCGCTCCGGCGCTGCAGGCCGGCTTCTTCCTCGAACCCACGGTGCTGGTCGACGTGCGGCACGAGATGGCGGTGGCGCGTGACGAGATCTTCGGCCCCGTCGCCTGCGTGCTGCGCTACGAGTCCGACGACGAGGTGCTGCGGCAGGCCAACGACAGCGACTACGGGCTGTGTGCCGGCGTCTTCACGCGCGATGTGGCGAAGGGGCTGCGCATGGCCGGCGAACTGCGCGCCGGCTCGGTCTTCGTCAACACCCACATGCTGACGCCCGAGATGCCCTGGGGCGGCGGCATCAAGCAGAGCGGCCTCGGCAAGGAAGGCTCGATCGTCGGCCTCGAGGAGTTCACCGAGCTCAAGCTGATCTGCGTCGAGATCACCTGAGCAGTGCCGTCACAGCGGGCGCAGGCTGCGCTTGAGCAGCCGCAGCGCCAGCGCCGGATGGCTGCGTGCGAGCAGTCCCATCGCAAACATCACGTAGCCGGCGTCGAGGTGCAGCGCAGCCGCCGCCGGCTTCAGGAACGGCCCCGGGCCGGCAAGCACCGCGGCGAGCGCGGCACGCGGATCGGCGCCGTCGACGATCGGTCCGCCGGTACCGACGACGTGGCCCACGCCCGACAGGTCCTTGCCGGTCTGCAGCCGCATCTCGCCGTGAGGCCCGTGCACCGCATCGATGCGGCCGACATGGCGCTCGAACGAATGCTGCACCGCCACGCGCGCCAGCGTGGCGTCGAATTCGCGCTCCGCGGCATCTGCCGGCAGCCGCTCCGGGCGTTCGTGATAAGCCGCTGCGCGCACCGGGTCGACCGGCAGGCCGCTGCGCCGGCACAGCTCGACCAGCGTGTCGATGTTGTGGCGAACGCCGAGGTCGCCCTCGACGGTGCGCTTGGCGAACGGCTCGGGCAGTCCGCGCAGCGCGACCGCCGCGTGGCGCGGCAGCCCGGCGGCGATCGAATAGACGTCGGTCGTCGCGCCGCCGACGTCGACGACGACCAGCTCGCCGATCCCGGGTTCGCCGTCGCAGCCCAGGCTCAGCAGCTGTGCCGCCTCGAGCACCGCCACCGGCGTCGGCATGACGATGCCGCCGATGCGCTCGAGCGCATCGTCGAGCCCCTTGGCGTGAACGATGCGTTCGATGAAGATCTCGCGGATCGCCTGCCGGCAGGCGTCGACCTCGATGACGCCGATCTGCGGCATCACGTTGCCAACCGCGACGCAGGCGACGCCGCCGCCGCGCAGAAGCGCGCAGACCTCGTCCTGCGCGCTCTTGTTGCCGGCCACGACCACCGGCGCGGCGATGCGCGCGCGCGCCAGCGCGGCTGCGTTGTGCACGATCGTGCGCCGGTTGCCGCCGTCGGTGCCACCGGCCAGCAGCACGACGTCGGGCATCGCCGCGGCGATGCGGGAGACCTCTTCGTCGCTCAGCTCGTGGCTGTGGTGGCCGACGATCTTGGCACCGGCGCCGAGCGCGGCGCGGCGCGCCGCCTCCGAACTGAGCTCGGGCACAAGGCCGATCGAGATCATGCGCAGGCCGCCGGCAGCGCTGCTGCAGGCAAGAATGTCGGCGGGCCCGACACCGGCGGCAAGCGGCCCGAGCCGGCCCAGCGCAGCATCGATGCCGATCCGTACGTCGGTCGTCGCGGTCGTCGGAGCGCGTGCGCGGGCGACGATGGCGCCGGCGCCGACGTCGACCGCGACCGCCTTCGTGAAGGTGCTGCCGATGTCGATCAGGACCTTGCAGTCGCCCATGCCGGCTCCTTCAGGTGCCGTGCGGCAGGACGCCGATCGGGACGGGGTTTGCGAGGGGTTTCCATCAATCACAATTATGAAGCATAATGATCAACACAGGGTCAGCCCGCGTGTTGCGGGGCCGGCACAACCGAATCGGCACTTGAGGGTTTTCGAATGAAGCAGCACACCGTGATCACCGGCACCGTCGGCGGCGACGCGCACGTGATCGGCACCAAGATCCTGTCGCGGGCCTTCCGCGAGGCCGGGTTCAATGTCGTCGAGCTCGGCATCCTGACGCCGCCGGAGGAGTTCATCCGCGCCGCCGTCGAGACCGATGCCGACGCGATCCTGATGAGCTCGCTCTACGGCATGGCCGAGACCGACGTCGGCGGCTTCAAGAACCAGTGCATCGAGGCGGGGCTCGACCACGTGCTGCTTTACATCGGCGGCATTCTCGGTGTCGGCAAGCACGATTTCGCCGACGACGAGATCAAGTTCAAGCTCGGCTTCGACCGCGTCTACCCACCCGAGGCCGACCTGCCGACCGCGATCGCCGACCTGCGCGCCGACCTCGCGGCGCGCGCTCGCCGCTGAAGCGCCGCCGCGATGTCAGCGCGCAATCGCATGCTCGCCGGCCTGCGGGCACTCGACCTCAGCGACGGCCGCGGCGCGCTGTGCGGCCGCTTGCTGGCTGACTTCGGCGTCGACGTGGTCAAGGTCGAACCGCCAGGCGGCGAGCCGGGCCGGCATGCGGCGCCGTTCATCGGTGACGTCGAGGGGCCCGAGCGCAGCCTGTCGTGGCTGGCCTACAACGCCGGCAAGCGCAGTGTCGTCATCGACCTCGGCGCCGCCGATGGCCGGCAGCGCTTGCGCGACCTCGTGCGCGGTGCCGACCTCGTGATCGAATCGTTCGATCCCGGATACCTGGCTTCGATCGGTCTCGACCATGCCGCGCTTGCCGCGCTGAACCCGGCCATCGTGACGACCAGCATCACGCCGTTCGGCCAGAGCGGGCCGTACAGTGGTTTCCGGGCCGCGGACATCATCGTCATGGGCATGTCAGGCCAGCTGCTGCAGACCGGCGACGCCGACCGGCCGCCGCTGAACATCAGCCTGCCGCAGGCCTGCATGCACGCCGGTGCCGACGCCGCCGCCGGCAGCCTGATCGCGCTGCGTCACGCGCGGCGCAGCGGTGCCGGCCAGCATGTCGACGTGTCGATGCAGCACAGCGCCGCCTGGTTCCTGGGCAATACGGTGCCGGGCTGGGAACTGGCGCGCACGCCGGCGCGGCGCGTCGGCACGCTGCGCAGCGGCGGCGGTGCGATGCAGCGCCAGGTCTGGCCCTGCCGGGACGGCTTCGTCTTCTTCTTCATGATCGGGGGCCAGCAGGGTGCGAAGACGTGCCGCCAGCTGGTGCGATGGATGGCCGACGAGGGCTTCGCGAACCAGCACCTGCTGCAGTTCGAGTGGGAAGCCTTCGACATGGCCAGCGCCACGCAGCCGGTCGTGGACAGCCTGTCGCAACCGATCGCGGCGTTCTTTGCCACGCGCACGAAACAGCAGGTGCTCGACGCCGCGGTGCAGCGGGGCATTTCGGTGTGTCCGCTGCTGGCGATGGGCGATCTGCTGGACGACGCGAACCTGAGGGCGCGCGATTTCTGGACGCGCCTGCCGCACCCCGCACTGCCCGCCGGTCTGCCCTACCCGCGCCGGCTGCTGCGCTCGTCGCTGGCCGATACCGGCGTCGGCGGACCCGCGCCGCGTGTGGGCGAGCACGACGCCGAGGTGCTGGCCGAGGAATGGTCGGCACCGCGTGCCCGGCCCGCCCCTGTCGTTGGCGCCGATGCGAGGCCCTTTGCCGGCCTGACGATCGTCGCCTTCAGCTGGGCGATGGTCGGGCCGCTGACGCTGAAATACTTCGCCGACTTCGGTGCCACGGTGATCCGCGTCGAGACGCGCCACCGGCCGTGCGTGACGCGCACCTCGGCACCGTTCAAGGATCGGCAGCCGGGTCTGAACCGCAGCGGCTACTTCAACCACTTCAGTGCCAACATGTGCAGCGTTTCGCTGAACATGGCGCACCCGGAGGGCATTGCGCTGGCGCGCGATCTGATTCGCAAGGCCGACGTCGTGATGGAGAACTTCACGCCCGGGGTGATGGACAAGTGGGGGCTTGGCTGGGACGCGCTGCGGGCGATCAAGCCCGACCTGATCCTGGCGCGGCAGAACGGCTTCGGCCTCGACGGCCCGTACCGCAACCTCGCCGCCTTCGGCATGATCATGGCCGCGATCGCCGGCATACCCAATTTCATCGGCTGGCCCGACCGCGGCCCGCTGCCGGTGGGCGTGGCCGCCTACACCGACGGCATCAGCCCGCGCTTCATGGCGGCGGCGGTGATCGCCGCGCTCGAGCAGCGCGACCGCAGCGGCGAAGGCCAGTTGCTCGACCTGGCCCAGTTCGAGACCTCGATCGCGTTCTTCCTGCCGGCCCTGCTCGAGCGCGCGGTCAACGGCCGCGAGCCCCGTCGTCTTGGCAACGCGCACCCGCAGCACGCGCCGCACAATGTCTACCGCTGTGCCGGCGACGAGCGCTGGTGCACGGTGGCGGTGCTCGACGACGCCCAGTGGCGCGCCCTGTGCGAGGTCATCGGCCTGCCGGCATGCGCGCGCGATCCGCGCTTCGCGACGGCCGCGCAGCGCAAGGCCAACGAGGCCGAGGTCGACGCGCTGGTCGGTCGCTGGACCGCGACGCTGATGCCGCACGAGGTGATGGCCCGCCTGCAGGCTGCCGGCGTACCGGCCGGTGCGGTGCAGGACGCGGCCGACCTGCTGGCCGACCCGCAGCTTAGCCGCCGCGCGCTGTTCTGGACCCTCGACCATGCCGAGATCGGTCCCTACACGCACCTGGGCTCGAGCCTCGCGATGGATGCGACACCGCCCGAGGCGCGCACGCCGAGCCCCCTGCTCGGCGAACACAACGAGCCGGTGCTGACCGGGCTGCTCGGCAGGAACGACGACGAACTCGTCGAACTGCTGGTGTCCGGCGCGCTGGAGTGACACGGCCTTTCGAGACTGACCGAGGAACGACGATGGACTACGAGCAGATCATCTACGAGAAGAACGGGCATATCGCGACGATCACGCTGAACCGCCCCGAGAAGCTGAATACGGTGACGCAGCCCATGTTTACCAGCTGGGGCCGCGCGATCACCGCCGCCGAGGAGGACGACGACGTCAAGGTCATCATCATGAAGGGCGCCGGCCGCTGCTTCAGCGCCGGCGCGCCGCTCGACCAGGTCGGCTTCGTCTACGGCATGAAGGAGCCGAAGCCGGGCGAGAAGGCCGGCAAGGTGCCGATGCGCGTGAAGATCAACTTCGACCGCAGCCTGTTCCTCGAATTCATGCGCAAGGTGCTGCTGTGCAAGAAGATCACCATCTTCCAGATGCACAAGTACTGCCTCGGCATCGGCATGACGATCGCCATGCATGGCGACCTGCTGATCGCCGACGAGGACTGCCAGTTCGGCCACGTCGAGGAGCGTCTGGGCCTGGCCGGACTGACGATCATGCCGATCATGGTCGCGCGCTGCGGGCTGACGAAGTCGCTCGACCTGTGCCTGACCGGCAAGAAGATCGACGCACGCACGGCGGTTGCCTGGAACCTGATCAACCGCGCGGTGCCGGCCGACCGCCTCGACGACGAGGTGAGGCAGGTCGCCGAGGGGCTGGCACTCTATCCGCGCGACGGCATTGCGATCGCCAAGGTGGCAAGGGAGATGATGTACGACACGATGGGGATCACGCGCGGGATGATGGAGCACTACATCATGCACACGTTTCAGACCAACCGCGTCTACGAGGCCGACGAGTACAACGCATTCAAGCAGCGCCGCGACGTGGGCGTGAAGGGCATGGCGCACGAGAAGCACGACCTCTTCTCGGCGCTCGACAAATGAGCGCCGGCGGCAGATCGACGATGGACGCTGCCGAGCGCTTCGCGCATCACTTCGCCTCGACCCGCTTCGAGGACCTGCCGCCGGCGCTGGTGGAGTTCACCCGCCAGCAGGTGCTGGACCTGCTGGGCGTCGCCGTCGCCGGAATCGGCCAGCCCGGGCCGAAGCAGCTGGCGGAGCTGGTCACCGAATGGGGCGGCCGCGGCGAGAGCAGCGTCATCGGCGGCGCGCGCAAGGCGCCGGCCCCCGACGCTGCGCAGGTCAATGCGACGCTGGCGCATGCCCGCGACTACGACGATGTGCACGAGCGCGCGGTGATGCATCCCGGCATCGTCAGCATCGTGCCGGCGCTGGCGCTGGCCGAACGTGCCGCCACCGCCTTCAGCGGCCGCGATCTGATCACCGCGGTTGCGCTCGGCACCGACATGATCTGCCGTCTCGGCCTGGCGACGCGGCCCGGCGTCAGCCCGATCCAGACCGGCTGGCACTTCACGACGCTGTACGGCTACCCGACCGCGGCGCTGACCGCGGGCCGCGTACTCGGCCTCGATGCCCAGCACCTGACTCACGCCTTCGGCATCGCCTACCACCAGTGCAGCGGCAACGGCCAGTGCGTGACCGATGGCGCGTTGACGAAGCGGCTCGGCCCCGGCATGGCCGTGCGTGGTGGCGTCGTCGCGGCGCTGCTGTCGCAGAAGGGGGTCACCGGTGCACGCCAGTCCCTGGAAGGCGAGCAGGGCCTTTTCAAGGTCTACCACCGCGGCGAATACGACCGCGATGCGCTGACCGACGGACTCGGCATACGCTGGGAGGGCCTGAACGTGACGCTGAAGCCCTACCCCTGCTGCCGCGGCGTGCATGCGTCGATCGACGCCGCGCTGGCGCTGCGGCACCACGTCCCGGTGGATGCGTTGCGCCTGCGCGAGATCGTCATCACCACCGGCGCGGCCAACCACAAGCTGCTGTGTACGCCGTTCGACGCCAAGGTGCGGCCACGCAATCCGGTCGATGCGCAGTTCAGCATTCCGTGGGGCGTGGTCACTGCGCTGCGCCACGGCCGCGTCGGCATGGAGCATTTTGGCGCCGCTGCCGTCGCCGACGAGGCGACGCTGGCCCTGGCGGCGAAGGTCCGTACCGAAGTCGACGCTACGCTGAGCAGCGCGCGCGGCGTCGAACCGGCCCGCGTCACGCTGGTCTTCGCCGACGGCACACAGGCCAGCGAGCGCGTCGACCTCGCCGCCGGCAGTCCGGGGCAGCCGCTGAGCTGGGCGCAATGCGTCGACAAATTCACCGACTGCCTCGGCGTTGCCGGCGCCGCGGCGCCAGCGCGCGCCGGCGAGGCGGTGGCCCTGGTCGCCGAACTCGAGCGACTGCCCGACGTGCGGCCACTGATCGAACTTTTCGCCTGAAACCGACCACTTCCCGGGAGACGACATGTCGACGACGAATGGATTGCAAGGCAAGGTTGCGCTGGTTACCGGCGCTACCGCGAAGCGAGGCATGGGACACGCCATCGCGCTGCGGCTGGCGCGCGAGGGCGCTGACGTTGCGGTATTCGACAAGCTGGAGAGTGCGCGCAGCCTGTTCCCTGGCGACGAAGGCTGGCGCGGTCTGCCGGCGGTGGTCGAGGCCGTCGAGGCGCTCGGCCGCCGCGCCACCGCGCTCACGGTCGACATCGCCGACGCCGCGGCCACCGATGCCGCAGTCGCGACGGTGATCGAGCGCCTGGGCAAGGTCGACATCCTGGTCAACTGCGCGGCGATCCGCGGCACGCCGAATGTCGAGCTCGCCGAAGGCGACGCCGCCGAGTGGAAGGCGTTGTTCGACGTCAACCTGCTGGGCGCGTTCAACATCACGAAGCCGGTCGTGCGTCACCTGAAGGCGCGCGGCGAGGGCGGCAAGATCATCCACTTCGCGTCCGTTGCCGGACGCATGGGCGCGCGCGGCAATGCCGCCTATGCGGCGTCGAAATGGGGCGTGATCGGCCTCGTGCAGTCGCTGGCGCTCGAGGTGGCGGCGCAGCGCATCAATGTCAACGCCGTGTGCCCGGGCATGATCATCACGAACCTGCGCGACCAGCACATCGAGGACGGCGCGAAGCGGCAGGGCGTGACGGCGGAACAGTTCCGTGCCGACGAGTATGCGCAGGTCGGCAAGATGATCCCGATCGGCCGCATGGGCACCGTCGACGACATCGCCGACGTCGTGTCCTTCCTCGCCTCCAGCCAGTCCGACTACATGACCGGGCAGTCGCTGAACGTCTGCGGCGGCGTGCGGATGGACTGATGCGGCGCGGCCACGGAACGCAAGCGATGGACGACGACACGCTGCTGCTGGCGCGCGACGGCGCCGTGGCGACGCTGCGGCTGCTGCGGCCGGTTGCCGATGCCGCGCTCGACCGCACGAGCGCCGCGGCGCTCGTGCGGCAGCTCGACGAGCTCGAGGCCGACGATGCGCTGCGCGTGCTGGTGCTGCGCTACGACGGCGACGCTGAAACCGGCGCCGCAGCTGCCGGCGCCGACGACGCATCGGCGACCGCCGGTGCGGTCGAACGCCTCGGCCGCTTCACGCGGCCCGTCGTCGCGGCGATCGATGGCGGGGCGCTCGGCGTTGCACTGGAGCTCGCGCTCGCCTGCGACCTGCGCGTCGGCACCCACGGCGCGTCCTACGGGCTGCCGCGCATCCGCGTCGGCGCGATGCCGTACGCCGGCGCCACCCAGCGGCTGCCGCGTCTGGTGGGGCAGGGGCGGGCCTTCGACATGGTGCTGAGCGGCGACGCCGTGGGCACCGCCGAGGCCAGGCGCATCGGGCTGCTGCAGCGTGTCGTCGATCCGGCGCAGCTCGACGCCTCGGTGCACCTGCTGGCGACCGCGATGGCGCAAGCAGCGCCGGCGTCGATGCGGCTGACGAAGGAAGCGCTGCACCAGGGGCTCGAGATGACGCTCGACCAGGGGCTGCGCATGGAGCTCGACCTGTACCTGCTGCTGTTTTCCACGGCGGACCGGGTCGAGGGCATCACCGCGTTCCGCGACAAGCGCCGGCCGCGCTTCAGCGGCGCCTGAGCGGTGGTGGCGATGGACGCCTTCGACTGCGTGCGCTGCGAGGTCCGCGACGGCATTGCCTGGTTGACGCTGGACCGGCCACTCAAGGCCAATGCCTACAGCGTACGCATGCGCGACGAGCTGCACGAACTGCTGGATGCGCTGCGCGCCGTCGACGAGGTGCACGTGATCGTGATCCGCGGTGCCGGCGACAAGGGCTTCTGCGGCGGCGCCGACCTGTCGGAATTCCTGACCGCGCCGTCCGTGCTGCAGGCGCGCCGCATTCGTGCGCTGCGCGACCTGTGGACGCTGCTGCGCACGATGCCGCAGCCGACGATCGCCGCCCTGCATGGGCACGTGCTCGGCTCCGGCGTCGAGATCGCCATGTTCTGCGACCTGCGCATCGCCGCCGACGATGTGGTGATCGGCCTGCCCGAGATGAGCCTCGGCATCCTGCCCGGGGCCGGCGGCACGCAGACGGTGCCGCGCTCGATCGGCCTCGCGCATGCGCTTGACCTGCTGCTGACGGACCGCCGGCTGGATGCCGACGAGGCGCTGGCTGCCGGGCTGGTGACGCGCTGCGTGCCGCGGGCGGCGCTGGCCGATACCGTCGAGTCGCTGGCGCGCCGCCTTGCAGGCTTCGAACCGGCCGTGCTGCGCGCTGCGAAAAGGGCGCTGCACGAAGGTGCCGACCTGCCACTGCCGCAGGCGCTGCGCCTCGAAGCACGGCTCGCCGCCGTGCACGCAACGTAAACCACCCCATGAACAAGATCGTCTCCACCCTGCAGGACGCCATTGCCGACATTTCCGACGGCGCCACGATCGCGATTGGCGGCTTCTTTGCCGCCGGCGTGCCGCGTGCGCTGCTGCGCGCTTTGATCGCGCGCCGCGTGCGCCGGCTGACCCTGGCCTGCGGTGCCGGGCCGCTGCTCGGCGCGCAGGCCGAACTCGACGAACTGGTCGCCAACGGCCAGATCGCGAAGGTGATCGATTCGTACGCGCTGTTCCGCTCGGCGACGAAGGGGCTGCAGCATGCCTTCGAGCAGCAGGTGCGCGCCGGCATGATCGAGCTCGAGATCCATCCGATGGGCACGCTGGCCGAGAAATACCGGGCCGCCGGCGCCGGCATCCCGGCCTTCTTCGTCTCGACCGGCGCCGGCTCGAAGGTCGAGGACAGCCGCCTGACCAACCGGCACGAGCACCGGCAGCCGAAGGAAGTCCGGGTCATCGACGGCCGCCGCTGCATGCTCGAGCACGCACTGCAGCCCGACTACGCCTTCGTCCATGCGGCCAGTGCCGATGCCGACGGCAACCTGCGCTACCGCAAGACGGCCCGCAATTTCAACCACGTGATGGCGATGGCCGCGCGCACGACGATCGCCGAGGTCGAGCGCATCGTCGAGCCGGGCGACGCCGACACCGTGCACACCGCCGGCATCTTCGTGCAGCGTGTCGTCCACGTGCCGCGCGAGGCCGTGCAGATCCCGCAGCTCTGAGGCGAGAGGAACGATCAATGAAGTTCGAAGGCCTGCCGCGCGAGATGATCGCGCTTCGCGTCAGCCAGGCGATCCCGGAAGGCGCCTACGTCAATCTCGGCATCGGCATCCCGACGCTGATCGGCAACTGGCTCGACGGGCGCGACGTCGTGCTGCAGTCCGAGATCGGCATGCTGAAGACCGGTGGCCTCGCCGAGGGCGACGACATCGACCAGGATCTCATCAATGCCAGCTGCCAGCCCGTGCTCGAACAGCCGGGGTCGAGTTTCGTCGACATCTGCGAATCGTTCGCGATGATCCGTGGCGGCCACATCGATATCACCGTGATGGGCGCATTCCAGGTCAACCCGGCGGGCGACTTCGCGTCCTGGTCGAACCCTGCACGCGGCCTCGACGGGGTCGGCAACGTCGGTGGTTCGATGGACCTGGCGGCGGGCGCACGGCGGCTCTTCATCGCCATGGAGCACACCACGACCGACGGCCGGCCGAAGATCGTGCGCGAGCTCGGCTACCCGGCGACCGCACGCGGCAAGGTCGCGATGATCTTCACCGACCTGGCGGTGATCGAGGTCACGCCGCAGGGGCTGAAGCTGCTCGAGGTCTGCCCGGGGCTGAGCGCGGCCGACGTGCAGTCGGTCACCGAGCCGACGCTGATCGTCGCGCCGGACCTGCGCGAGATCGAGTTGTAGCAACATCCGTCGAAAGGAATGAAGATGGCCAACCTGGTGGGAAAGCGCTACGTCTGCGTCAAGTGCGGCGCGGCATTCATCGTCACGCGCGGTGGGCAGGGCACTGTCTCGTGCTGCGGCCAGCCCGTGCAACCCAAGTCGTGAAGGAGTCCGTGCGATGACCCAACTCGGCAAGCGCTACCGCTGCGCGCTCTGCGGTACCGAGATCCTGTGCACGAAGGGCGGCGCGGGCACACCTCAGTGCTGCGACGAGGAGATGAAGGTGCAGGAACCGAAGCCGCTGCCTTCGTCGGACTGACGCCGCCGTGGACGCACCCGCATCCAGCGGCAGCGCCTGAGCCGCCGCGCCGGCATGCAGCCGCTGCGCGGGCTGCGCGTGCTCGACCTCGGCGACGAGGTGGCGAGCCGTGCCGCGCGCCTGCTCGCCGATCTCGGCGCCGAGGTCGAGGCGGTCGATCCGGCCACCGCGCCGTCGGCCGGCGCGGTGCGGCGTGCCGACGTGCTGCTGCAGAGCGCAGCCACCGGCCCGGACCCGCGGCCGCGCGCCGACCCTGCCGCGCTGGCGGCGCTGAACCGGCAGCTGGTCAGCGTCACGGTCAGCGGCTTCGGCAGCGGCGGCCCGCATGGCGACGCTGCCAGCTGCGACCTCGTGCTCGTCGCTGCCGGCGGGCTGCTCGCGCTGTGCGGCGAACCCGACGCGCCGCCAGTGCGTCCGCACGGCCGCACGGCTTATCACGCTGCCGCACTGAGCGCGGCCGTCGCGGCACTGCTCGGCCTGGCACGGCGCCGCCGCATCGGCCGCGGCGCGGCGATCGAGCTGTCGGCGCAGGAAGCGGTGGCGTCGATGCTCGAGCACGCGCTGGTGAACCACCTCGCGGGTGGTGCCGTCGCGAAAAGGCAGGGTGGGCTGGCCTGGAACGGCTCGTCGTTCATCCTGCCCTGCCGCGACGGCCACATCGTCGCCACGGCGGCGACGCAGTGGCAGACGCTGGTCGAGTGGGTCGCTGCCGACGGCGCTGCCGGCGATCTGGCCGAGCCGCGCTGGCAAGATCCGGTGCTGCGCCGGCGCGAAGTCGCGCACCTCGTCGACATGCTCGGGCGCTGGTCGCGTCGGCATGCGGTCGACGAGCTGTTCGAGACCGCGCAGGCACTGCGGCTGCCGTGGGCGCCGGTGCGCACGCCGCAGCAGGTGGCGCAGTGTCCGCAGCTGGCGGCCCGCGGCTTCCGCGGCCGGCCCTACCGCCTGGCCGCGGCGCCGCGCATGGCGCCGCCGCGGCCGCAGGCCGGCTGCGGCGACACGGCGCTGCACGGGCTGCGCGTGCTCGACTTCAGCTGGGTGCTCGCCGGCCCCTATGCGACGCGGCTGCTCGCCGATTTCGGCGCCGACGTCGTCAAGGTGCAGTCGGCACGCACGGGTGCCAACGCGTCGCCCGATGCCTACCACGAGGCCTGGAACCGCAACAAGCGCTCGCTCGCCATCGACATGACGCAACCGCAAGCGCGCGGCCTGGTGCTCGACCTCGTGCGGCAGTGCGACGTGCTGGTGCAGAACTTCGCGCCGCGGGTGATGGCGAACTGGGGTCTGGACGCCGCGACCCTGCACGACGCCAACCCGCGCCTCGTCGTGCTCGGTATCTCGGCGATGGGCCGCAGCGGGCCGTGGCGCGACCACGTCGGCTTCGGCCCCGGGCTGCAGGCGCTGTCCGGCATGACCCATGCCTGCTCGGCCGATCCGGCGCGGCCGACCGGCCTCGGCCATGCACATGCCGATCACCTGATGGGCCTGTTCGGCGCGCTCGCGGTGCTGGCCGCGCTGCAAGCGCGCGCCCGCAGTGGTCGCGGCACCGACATCGACCTCTCCGGTCTGGAAGCGATGGCGACGCTGGCGACCGAGCCCGCCGCCGGCCCGGAAGGCGAGCCGGAAGGCATCTACCGCTGCCGCGGCGACGACCGCTGGTGCGTGCTGTCGGTGCGCGGTGACGCACAGTGGCACCGCTTCGCAGGCGCGGTCGGCGCCGCCGGCAGCGACTGGACGCTCGATCCTGCCTTCGCCACGGCCGCCGGACGCCGACACGGGCGCGCACGCCTGGACGCTTGCGTGCAGCGCTGGACCGGCACGCTGGCGTGCGACGACGTCGTCACCAGGCTGCGTGCCGTCGGCCTCGCTGCGGCGCCGGTGCAGCACGTCGACGAACTGGTTGTCGACCCGCAGCTGCGCCGGCGCGGTTTTTTCGCCGAGGTCGACGCCGGGCCGCGCGGCCGCATCCGCATCGACCGCAGCCCGATCCGGTTCGTCGACGACGAACGCGTGCGCTTCACCGCGGCGCCGGCGCTCGGCGCCGACGGCCAGCGCGTGCTCGGGGATTGGCTCGGCCTCGATGCCGCGGCGGTCGCGCGGCTGCAGGCCGCCGGCGTGCTGCGCTGAGAGCTTGTGAAGCGACGTGGCGCCGGTCCGATCCGGCCGGCAGCCTCCGGGCAATCCCGGAGGCCAGGCGCTTGGCGTGCTGACGCTTATAAAGCATAATGATCAAAAGCCGGCCCCCACGATGATGTCCGACACCCCTTCCACCGATGCAGCAGGCACCGCCGCGAGACCCGCCGGTTCGAAGGCGGCCGACCTCGCGCAGGCCATGCGCCGCCATGTCGAGCCCGGCTGCGTGCTGCACCTGGCCGGCGGAATCGGCGGGCCGGGCGCGGCGATCGCCGAGCTGCTGCGCACCTTCCGCAGCCGCGCGCCCGGCTTCACGATCGTGCAGAGCACCGTCTGCGGTCACGCGCTGAACCTCGTCCACGCCGGGCTCGTGAAGCGGCTGGTCTGCGCCGTCGCCGCCGACATCTCCGGCTCGGCGCGGCCGAGCCGCGTCATCCAGCGGGCGATCGACCGCGGCCTGGAGCTGGAGAACTGGTCGCTGCTGGCCTTGCAGCAGCGGCTGATGGCGGGTGCGTTCGGCGTGCCGCTGATGCCGACGCGATCGATCGGCGGCAGCGACCTCGAGCGCGATCATGCGGGCCGCTTCGCGCGCATGCCGGATCCCTTCGGCGACGGCGAGGTCGGTGTCGTGCGCGCGCTCGTGCCCGACCTGTCGATCGTCCACGGCTGCATCGCCGACGAGGACGGCAACACCGTGCTGGCGGCGCCGGCGGGCGAAGACCTGTGGGGCGCGCTGGCCAGCCGGCGCGGCGTCATCGTGACGGTCGAGCGCATCGCTTCGGCCGCTGAAGTGCGCCGCCATGCGGCGATGGTGAAGATTCCGTCGCACCGCGTGCTGGCGGTCTGCGCCGCACCGCTGGGGCTGCACCCGTTCGCGCTGCCCGATCCGGGCATCGGCCGCTTCCGCGCCTACGAACAGGACGCAGCCTTCCTCGGCTCACTGAGCCGCGCGGCGCGCGAGCCGGCCACGCTCGACGCCTGGCTCGACGAATGGGTGCACGGCTGTGCCTCGCACGCGGCCTACCTGCGACGGCTCGGCCGCGGCCGCATCGCCGCGCTGCGGCCGCGGCCGCCTTCGGCCGCCGAGCCACCGGCGCCAGGCGACCCGCTGGGCGCGCCGGCCGATGCCGACGAAACGATGCTGGTCGTGCTGGCGCGCGAGATCGCGCGCTGCGTGCGACAGCATGGCCACCGGATCGTGCTGGCCGGTGCGGGCGTCGGTGCGACCGCGGCGTTTCTCGCCCACCTGAGGCTGCGCGACGAAGGCTGCACGGTCGAGTTGCTGACCGGCAACGGTCAGTTCGGCTATGCGCCGCAACCCGGCGGCTCGGTGCTGGCCAGCGAAGCCGGCGTGCGCAGTTCGCGCATGCTCGCCGATACCGTGACGGCGCAGGGCGTGCTCGTCGGCGGTGGTCACAACCGCTGCCTGGCGGTGCTTGGCGCCGGGCAGGTCGATCGCCACGGCGCCATCAACTCGACGCTGACCACCGACGGCCGTTTCCTCGTCGGCTCGGGCGGCGCCAACGACGCGCTGAATGCCGATGAGGTGATCGTCGTGCTGACCCAGTCGCGCGACCGCTTCGTCGAGCAACTGCCCTACGTGACCGGCCGCGGCGACCGCGTGATGACCGTGGTGTCGTCGCTGGCGGTGCTGCGCAAGCCGGCCGCCGGCGATGAGCTGAGGCTGGCAGCGCTGCTGCCGCCGGTGCCTTCGCTCGCCGGTGCGCTCGACGCGGTGCGCGCCGCCTGCGGCTGGCCGCTGGCCGTCGACCCCGAGGTGCAGGCGCTCGACGCGCCGACCGACCGTGAACTCGCGCTGCTGCGCTGGCTGCGCGACCCCCAAGGAGATGCTGCGATGAAGAACCGGAAAGCGACGACGATGCACCAAGCCGAGGTCGTCAAATGAGTGGGCCGCTCGAGGGTCTGCGCGTGGTCGAATGTGCCGGCTACCTGAGCGCCCCGACCGCGGGGTGCATGCTCGCCGACCTCGGCGCCGAGGTCATCAAGGTCGAGGACCGCGAGAAGGGCGATCCGACGCGCGGCACGTCGGCGCTGTTCGGTGCGTCGATGACGATGCCGACCGGCGAGAACGTGCTCTTCGAGACCGCGAACCGCGGCAAGAAGGGCATCACCATCGACCTCAAGAAGGCGCAGGGGCGGCAGTTGCTGTACGAGCTGGTCGAGCGCGCCGATGTCTTCTGCACCAATTTCACGCAGGCGACGCTGCGCAAGCTGAAGATCGACCACGAGTCGCTCAAGGTCGTCAATCCGCGCATCGTCTATGCGCTTGCTACCGGCTACGGGCTGCAGGGGCCGGAGTCGACGAAGCGTGCCTTCGACTCGGTGGCGCAGGCGCGGTCGAGCATCATGTATGCGCTCGGTGGCGAGCCCGACGCCCCGCCGGCGCAGATCGGTGGACCGGTGTTCGACCAGTTGACCGGCACGCTGCTCGTCAACGGCATCCTCGCCGCGCTGCTGCATCGCGAGCGCAGCGGCGTCGGCCAGCAGGTCGAGGTGTCGCTGCTCGGCGCCGGCATCCACCTGCAGGCCTACAACATCAACACCGCGCTGCTGCGCGGCCGCCAGATCCCGCGCCCGGCACGCCAGCTGATGCGCAACCCGATGGCCAACCACTTCCAGTGCGCCGACGGCGAGTGGTTGCTGCTGTCGGAGCCGCAGGCCGACCGCTACTGGCCGGCGTTCTGCGACGCACTCGGCATCGGCCACCTGCAGCACGACCCGCGCTTCGCCGATACCGCCAGGCGGCGCGACAACTCGGTGGCGATCAACGCCCTCCTCGACGACGTGTTCCGAGGCCGCCCGCGTGCCGAGTGGATCGCGCTGCTGGAGGCGAAGGGGCAGGGCATCGCATTCTCGCCGGTGCTGCGGCCCACCGACCTCGCCGGCGACGCACAGGCGCAGGCCAACGGCTATGTCGTCGACATCGAACATCCGAATATCGGCAGCGTGAAGATGGTCGGCCATCCGGTCAGCTACAGCCAGACGCCGGTGCGTGTCGACGGCAGCGCGCCGCAGTTCGGCCAGCACACCGAGGAGGTGTTGCTCGAGGTCTGTGGCTACGACTGGGATCGCATCCAGGCTTTGAAGGACGACGCGGTCGTCTAAGGGAGGAACGAGTGGAACCGAAGGTCAGGAACAAGCGCATCGACGAGTCCGAATTCCTCGCCATGCGCGAGAGTGTGCTCGCCCAGTGGCCGACCGGCCGCGAGGTCGATCTGCAGGACGGGATCGACTACCAGAAGAGGCTGCCGGCGGCCAAGAACTTCCTGCAGATCACGCGGCGCCTGCGCAGCGAGGGGCGCACCGCGATCTTTCCGCGCGCCGGCACCGCACTCATCGAGGACAGCATCAGCCTGTATCGCAAGCTCGAGTCGAGCGGTGTGCCCTTCATGCCGGTGACCACCGACAGCTACACGCGGCAGATGAATTTCGCGAAAGTCGATGCCGCGCTCGAGGAGACGCGGCGCAGCGGCCGCAAGGTGCTGAACGGCTACCCGCTGATCAACCACGGCGTCCACGCGACGAGGCGGGTGATCGAGAGCGTGACGACCGGCGCCTTCGATCCGCGGATGTCGCTGCGTTCCTACCCGCTCGGCACCGAGATCGGCCTGGCCGCCGGCATGACCGGCTTCTCCGCCAGCGCATTCATCTCCTGGGGCGCCTACGAGAAGAGCGCCGATATCGCCGAGTCGCTCGCCAGCTACCAGTACATGCACCGGCTGATCGGCTACTACGCCGACCGCGGCGTGTCGATCACTTGCGACAACCACGGCTGGATCCTCACCGGCGTGCAGCCGATGAGCGTGAACCTGGCTACCGTGATCGCCGAGATCCTGATGCAGGCCGAGCAGGGCGTGAAGAGTGTGGTGCCGTACGTGCACTTCATGGGCAACCTGGCGCAGGACCTGGCGTGGATGCGGGTGACGCCGAAGCTGTTGCGCGAATACCTCGACCGCTTCGGTTTCGAGGACGTCGAGATCGCCGGCACCTTCGCGCAGCACACGCCGCTGTTCCCGATGCCGCAGGGCATGGGCGGCGCCTTCGCCTACGCCGACTACACCGCGATGGTCGCCGCGCTCGGCCGCGCCGAGGCGGTGTTCATCCGCACGATCGACGAGGCGCTCGGCGTGCCGACCGAGGAAAGCCACGCGCTGACCTACGACTCGGCAAACTGGTTCCTGAACGTCATCCGGGGCCAGCACATCGATCTGCAGATGCCCGCCATCGACGAGGAGGCATGGATCGCCGAGCAGGAGATCCGCTCGATCCTGGAGCGGCTGCTCGAGATCGGCGACGGCGATATCCTGCGCGGCTGCATCGAGGGCGTGCACCGTGGCGTCATCGACTCGTCGTTCAGCCCGAACCGGCAGGTCAAGGACCAGGTCATCGGCGTGAAGGACGTGCGCGGTGCGATCCGCTACCAGGAGTTCGGCAACCTGCCGTTTTCCGACGAGGTCAAGGCCTTCCACCGCGCGAAGGTCGCCGAACGCGAGAAGGCCGACGGCACGAAGGCCGACTACGAGATGACGGTGCGCGACTTCTGGGCCTTCAGCAAGGGCCAGCTGATCGGCCGGCCGACGCCGCGGGCCGCTGCGCGAGGCGAGGCGGTACCCGGGTAAGTGCTAGTCGCTCGATAACAATTATACAAAATAATGGTGATAAGGATGCATCGCGCGGCCGGATGCCTTGCCGCCGAAGGAGACCCGACGCATGTTCCAGATGCCCACGACCGCCCGCGCCGCAGTGCTCGAGGAATACGGTCAGCCGCTGCGACTGCGCGACATCGCGGTGCCCGAGGTTCGTGCCGGTGAGATGCTGGTGCAGGTGTCGCTGGCCGGCATCTGCGGCACCGATGTGCACCAGTCGCACGGCTCGCTGACGATCAAGCCGCCGCTGCCGAACCTGCAGGGCCACGAGACGATCGCACGCATCGTCGCGCTCGGCGAAGGGCGCACGCAGGACGTGGGCGGCGAGACGCTGCGCGTCGGCGACCGCATCATGTGGGCGCATGCGGACTGCGGCCAGTGCTGGTGGTGCCAGGTTGCGCGCACGCCGGTGCTGTGCGCGTCGCGGCAGGGCTACGGCTTTGCGCACCCGCGGCAGCTGCGTGGGGGTTTCGCCGAGTACGAGCACCTGAGTGCGTTGACGCAGGTGGTGCGCGTGCCCGACGAGATCACCGACGAGGAGGCGGTCGGCGTCGGCTGCGCGTTCCGCACCGTCGTCGCCGGCTACGAGCGTCTGGGCGGCGTGGGCTTCCAGGACGACGTCGTCGTGCTCGGCGCCGGGCCGGTGGGGCTGTATTCCGCGCTGCTGGCGGCCGACACCGGTGCCCGCCAGGTGATCGTCGTCGGCGCGCCGGCGGCCCGGCTCGACCTGGCCAGGCGCTGGGGCGCGAGCCACGTCATCGACATCACCGAGGTGCCCGACCCGCGCGCGCGCCTGGCCCGCATTCTTGAACTCACCGGCGGCCGCGGTCCGCAGGTGGTCGTCGAATGCTCCGGCGTGCCGGTGGCCTTCAACGAAGGCCTGGAGATGATCCAGAAGGGCGGCCGTTTTCTCGTCCTCGGGCAGACCTCGGCGGCGACGCTGCCGGTGGCGCCGGGGCTCATCACCGGCAAGGGCCTGACGGTGATCGGCAGCGTCTCGGCGGCGATTCCCCATTTCTACAAGGCGCTGCAGTTCGTGAAGACGCGGCGCCATCGTTATCCGCTCGGTGCGCTCGTCAGCCGGCGCTATGCGCTCGAGCAGGTGAACGACGCGCTGGCCGACATGGCCGCCGGTCGCGAGATCAAGCCGGTGATCGACAACCGCCTGCGCCCGGGTCTGGTGCTGCCGCCGCGCGACGCCGGTGTTGCGGCCGCATCGGCATCCATCGCTTCGAAAGGGAACACCCCATGAGACATCGCATCCATCTGCTGGCGCTCGGCGCTGCCGTCGCGTTCGGGCTCGCGCTGCCGCCGGCGCGGGCCGCCGACAAGCCGGTGACGCTGGAGTTCTCGAGCTTCCTGCCCGCGCAGGAGAAGCTCAGCCTGATGCTGCAGGAATGGGGCCGCGAGCTCGAGAAGCGCAGCGGCGGGCGCGTCAAGGTCAACTACCACCCGGGGTCGACGCTGACGCCGCCGCCGCAGACCTACGACTCGGTCGTCAAGGACATCATCGACGTCGGCTTCGGGCCGATGGGCGCCACCTCGGGCCGCTTCCCGATGATGGAGGTGCTCGACCTGCCGCTCGGGCTCAAGAGCTCGGAGTCGGCGTCGGCGCTGTCCAACGAACTGGTGCGGCACTTCAAGCCGAAGGAGCTCTCCGACGTCAAGGTTCTGTTCATGACCTCGTCGCCGCCGGCCTACATCCAGTCGAGGAAGCCGCTGAAGTCGTTGAAGGACCTGCAGGGCGTCAAGCTGCGCGCGCTCGGCGGCACGACCGTGAAGGTGATCCAGTCGCTCGGCGCGGTGCCCGTCGGCATCCCGACCAACGACGTCTACGATGCGCTGTCGAAGGGCATCATCGAAGGCGCGCCGGTCATCCACGACGCGCTGGTCGCGTTCAAGTGGGGCGACTCGCTGAAGCACACGACCTTGAACCTGCGCACGTCCTACACGAACAACGGCTACTTCGTGATGAACAAGAAGCGCTTCGCATCGCTGCCGTCCGACGTGCAGAAGATCGTCGATGCGCTGTCCGACGAGTACAGCGTCAAGCTCGCCCGGCTGTGGGACCAGAAGGAGGCCGACGCCATCGCCATGATGCAGCGCGGCGGGCACACGACGCACGCGCTCGACGCGGCCGAGGAGGAAGCCTGGTTCCGCAAGGTGGCGCCGGTGTTCGACGAGTACGTCAAGGACAAGACCGCCAAGGGGCTGCCGGCGGCGGACGTGCTGGCGTTCAGCCGCGACTGGATCGTCAAGAACCAGAAGTAGGCTGCAGCGCCCCGAAACCACCCCCCCCGATGCACGGCGATCCGAAGCCCGCCTCCAGCCCAGCCTACCCGCACGAGCGCAGCCGCGGCGCAGCGGCCTGGCTGGTGCTGGCCAGCCGTGCCGGCATGGCCTGCGAATTCATCGCCGGTGCAGCGCTGCTCTTCACCATGCTGCTCACCGGCGCCGACATCGTCGGGCGGCTGCTCGGCCGTCCGATCCCCGGCACCTACGAGGTCGTGTCGTTCACCGGCGGCATCATCGCCGGCCTGGCGCTGCCGGCGACGGCGCGCGCGAACGGCCATGTCTATGTCGACCTGGTCACGGCAAGCCTGCCGCAGCGCATCGCGCGGCGGCTGAACCTGGCGACCCGGCTGGCCGGCATCGCCACGCTGCTGATGATCGCGTGGGGCATCGTCGGCGTCGGCGACGACCTGCGCGCCTCGGGCGAGGTCAGCTCGGTGCTAGCGCTGCCTTTCTACCCCGTTGCCTACGGCATGGCCTGTGCGCTGGTGCTGTCGTGCCTGAGCATGCTGGCGGCGCTGCTCGCGCCGCAGGGCGGCCCGCATGAGTGACGTCGCCGTCGGTTGCACGGCACTGGTGCTGCTGCTGCTGCTCTTCATGACCGGCATCGAGCTGGCGTTCGCGATGACGCTGGTCGGCTTTCTCGGCATCGCCTACTTCCGCTCGTTCGACGCCGCGCTGAACCTGGTCGCCAAGGACTTTTTCGACGTCTTCACCTCTTACGGCTTCACGGTGATCCCGCTCTTCGTGCTGATGGGGCAGGCCGCCTTCAACTCGGGGATGGCCGAGAAGCTGTACACGACGGCGCGCCGCTTCGTCGGTCACGTCCCCGGCGGGCTGGCACTGGCGACGATCGGCGGGGCGACGATCTTCAAGTCGATCTCGGGCTCGACGCTGGCCACCACCGCGACCTTCTCGAGCGTCGCGATCCCCGAGATGGACCGCTACGGCTACAGCCGCAAGCTGTCGACAGGCGTCGTCGCCAGCGTCGGCACGATCGGCATGCTGATCCCCCCGAGCGGCAACCTGATCATCTTCGCCATGATCACCGAGCAGTCGGTGGGCCAGCTCTTCCTCGCCGGCATCGTGCCGGGGCTGATGATCGCGGCCTTCTTCCTTGTCGTCGTGCTCGGCTGGTGCCGGATCGATCCGTCGGTGGCGCCGAGGGCCGAGCGCGTCGGCTGGGCCGCTCGCGTGCAGGGGCTGCCGCTGGTCATCTGGCCGGCGGCGATCTTCCTGATCGTCATCGGCGGACTGCTCGGCGGGCTGTTCACGCCGACCGAGGCGGGCGCGGTCGGCGCGCTGGCGGTGCTGACGCTGACGCTCGGCAGCGGCGACCTCGGCCTGCGCAAGATGCTGAAGTCGATCTCCGAGTCGCTGCGCATGGCGTGCATGGTGCTGGTGCTGATTGCCGGTTCGGCGGTGCTCGGCCACATGGTCGCAATGGCCAAGATCCCGATGGTCGTTGCCGCCTGGACGCAGGGGCTGGCGGTGCCGCCGATGGTGATCCTCGGCATGATCGTGCTGATCTACCTGATCGGCGGCTCGTTCATCGACGACATCGCCTTCATGATCCTCGCCACACCGATCTTCTTTCCGGTGGTGCTGCAGCTCGGCGTCGATCCGATCTGGTTCGCCATGATCATCGCGGTGACGCTGATGATCGGCGTGATCATTCCGCCGGTCGCGGTGGCGGCCTTCATCGTCCGCAGCATCACGCGCGAGTCGATCTGGGTCGTCTACCGCGGCGTCACGCCCTTCCTCATCGCGCTCTTCGTCGGCCTCGGGCTGCTGTTCGCATTTCCCGGCATCGCCACCTGGCTGCCTTCGCTGGCCGCACCCTGAAGCGGCCGCCCGGCTGGCGGTTCAGCCGTGTGGCGCGTGCATCCGGCCGCCGATGACGGTCTGCACGACGCGGACGTCGGCCGCGCCGGCGGCGTCGCGCGTCGGGTCGCCGCTGAGGATCGCCAGGTCGGCCAGCATGCCGGGTCGCAAGTGGCCGCGCCGGCCTTCGTCACGCAAGGCATGCGCCGCGCCGGTGGTGCACAGCCGCAACGCCTGCCGCGGCGAGATCGCCTGCGCCGGGGCGACCGCCACGCCGTCGCAGCCGCGGCGCCACACCGCGGCACGGATGCCGAGCAAGGGGTCAGCCGGTCCGGCCGGTGCGTCGGCGCCGGCGGCAACGCGCACCCCGGCGCCGAGCAGCGTCGCCAGCGGGTACAGGTGCGGTTGCTCGCCGGCCGGCACGGTGGCCCGGTAGCGCTGGCCGTGGGCGGCGATGAAGCCGGGCTGCGTGACGACGACGATGCCGGCGGCGGCGATGCGGCGGGCCAGCGCCGGCGGGCAGATCGAGGCGTGCTCGATGCGGTGGCGGTGGTCGCGCCGCGGCGATCGCGCCAGCGCCGCCTCGACCGCCACGCACGCCGCCTCGATCGTGCCCGGCTCGATCGCGTGCATCAGCGCCTGCCAGCCCTGCGCGTGGATCGCCGCCACGCGACGCGCGAGTTCGCTTGCCGGCGGACTCGTTCGACCGGTGACTTCGTGCACCGACAGCTTGACGCCGGTGACGCGCACCGCGCAATCGTGCGCGAGCGCCGCGATCGCGGCCGCGTCGAGGGACTCGAAGGTCTCCCAGCCGAGCGCGATGTCGACCCGGCTCGCGAGCAGTCCGCGACGGCGCCAGCCGCGCAGCTGCTCCAGCCGCTGCAGGCCGTTGCGCTCGGAGGTGTCGTGCAGCGACGTCACGCCGAGCGACAGCAGCGCGCGGCCAGCCAGCACGATGCCCTGTTCGAGCGCGTCGGTGTCGCGCGCCGGGACGACCTGCGCCAGCTGGCGCTGCATGCCGAACAGCAGCCCGGTCGGCTCGCCGGTCTGCGGGTCGCGGTCGATCAGTGCATCGGGCGGGTCGCCGGTCTCTGTCGTGATGCCGGCCAGCGCGAGCGCCGCGCTGTTCAGCACATGGGCGTGGCCCGAGCGGTGGGTCAGGCTCAGCGGATGCAGCGGCGCCACTTCGTCGAGGTCGACCCGGTTCGGATGCCGGCCGAGCGCAAACTCGTCGTAGCCGCGGCCGGTGACCCAGCTGCCGGCCGGCAGGCCTTGCAGCGCCGAGCGCAGCGTGCGCTGCAGGTCGGCGATCGAGCGCACGTGGCCGGGCCCGAGCTCGAGCTGCGTCAGCGCCCTGGCATGGCCCACCAGGTGCGTGTGGGCGTCGATGAAGCCGGGGACGATCGTGCGGCCGCTGCAATCGATGACCAAGGCGTCGCGGTCGCCCGCAGCCACGGGTTCGCGCGAGACCGTGAGGATGCGCTCGCCGCGCACGCGCAGTGATCGCGCCCGCGGCAGCGACGGGTCGAGCGTGACGATGTTGGCATGGCTGAAGACGAGGTCAGGCGCGTCTTCAGCGCTCCGCGTTGCGGCCGCAGCGCCCCGCGACGACGGCGCCATCGCCACCCCTACAGCACGCGCGACAGGAAGGTGCGCAGCCGCTCGGTCTGCGGCGACGCCAGCGTCTGTCGCGCCGGGCCCTGCTCGACAATGCGGCCGGCCTCCATGAAGATCACCCGGCTCGCGGCTTCGCGCGCGAAGCCGATCTCGTGCGTGACCAGCACCATCGTCTTGCCCAGCCGGGCGAGGTCGGCGACAACGGCGAGCACTTCGCTCACGAGCTCGGGGTCGAGTGCGCTGGTCGGTTCGTCGAACAGCATCACGCGAGGCTGCATCGCCATCGCGCGGGCAATCGCGACGCGCTGCTGCTGGCCGCCCGACAAGTGCTTCGGGTAGCAGTCGAGCTTGTCGGCAAGGCCCACGCGCGACAGCAGCCGGCGCGCACGCGTGCGGGCTTCTTCCTCGGGGTCGCCCAGCGCATGCACAGGCCCTTCCATCACGTTCTGCTCGGCCGTCATGTGCGGGAACAGCCCGAACTGCTGGAAGACCATGCCGATCTGTCGCCGTTGCCGCGCGATCGCGGTCGCCGACAGCGCGCGCAGATGCTGGCCCCGGCGTTCGAAGCCGAGCAGCTCGCCGTCGAGGTAGATCGCACCGCCTTCGACCGACTCGAGCTGGTGCACGCAGCGCACCAGCGTCGACTTGCCCGAACCCGACGGGCCGATGATCGCGACGACCTCGCCTTCGTGGACATCGAGCGATACGGAGCGCAGCGCCTCGAAGTGGCCGTAGCGCTTGACGACGTTGCGCAGGCTCAGCACCGGCTTCGCCGGCGCGGTGGCCTGGGGGTCGGCCACGTCAAGCGGCGGTGGCAAGTCCGTCAGGTGCGCTGCTGGCATGTTGGCCCCGCGAATAGCGACGTTCGACTCGCGACTGCACCGCATACAGCAGCGAGATGAGCATCAGGTACCAGAAGACCGCGACGATCAGCAGCGGCACGACCTCGTAGGTGCGGTTGTAGATCAACTGCACCGAATGCAGCAGGTCGTTCATCGCGATCACGCTCACCAGCGCGGTGGCCTTCGCCATGCCGATCACCTGGTTGCCGCTCGGCGGCACGATGAAGCGCATGGCCTGCGGCAGCACGATGCGGAAGAACGCCCGCGTCGGCGTCATGCCAATCGCCTTGGCGGCGTCTTGTTGGCGCGGGTCGACCGACATCAGACCGGCACGCACGATTTCGGTCATGTAGGCGCCTTCGGCCAGGCCGAGGCCGAGCGCAGCGGCGACGAACGGCGTGATCAGCGAATTGGTCTGCCATTGCAGCAGCGGGGGCTGGAACGGCAGGCCGATCGAGATCGTCGGCACCAAGTACGCCAAGTTGTACCAGAAGATCAGCTGGATCAGCAGCGGCGTGCCGCGGAAGAACCAGACATAGGCTGAAGCGGCGGCGCGCGCCGGCCGGTGGTCACTGAGCAGCACCAGCGCGCAGACGGTGCCGATCAGCGTGCCGATGGCCATGCCGATCAGCGCCAGGAGCACCGTCGTCGCCAGCCCCATCAGCACGCTCGGTGCGAACAGGTATCTCACGACCACCGGCCATTCGAAGCGCGGATTGGTGACCAGGAAGATGGCCAGCTGCAGCGCCACCAGCACGATGACGACGCTCACCGTCCAGCGCACCAGGCTCGGTGCGCGCCGGGCCTGTGCGACATCGTCGATCGGCGGCGGGAATGCAGAAGGGGCGTGCATCGTCGAGCTCGCCACGGCCGTCTCAGCGCGATGAAGGATTCAACCGCGGTTCGGGGGCGGCGGCCGCCGACAGGCCCCACTTCGCGAGGATCTTCGCGTAGTCGCCCGACGTCCACAGGCGCTTCAGTGCCTCGTGCAGCACCGGGGTCAGCTCGGAGCCCTTCTTCGTCACGAAGCCGAGCTGCAGCACGCCGAGCGCGTCGGTAGGATCGGTCTGGATGTGGAACTTGTTCGGGCTTTGCCGCAGCAGGTGCAGCGCGGCGGCGAACTGCATCGACGCCGCGTCGGCGCGCCCCGACTGCACCGCGAGCACGGTGGCGTTCTGGTCGGTCAGCGCGACCGGCACCGTGGCCGGCAGGCCGGCGGCGGTGCAGCGCTCGGTCACCTTCCTCAGGTATTCCTCCTGCGTCGAGCCGGCGGCGAACGAGATGCGCAGCCCGCAAAGCTCTTCGAGCCGCGTCGTCTTCCTGCCGCTGGCCGGGAGCACCCAGGCCGGCTTGCTCAGCAGCCAGGTGACGATGTCGTAGCGCTCTTCGCGCGCCTTCGTCGACAGCAGCGGCCCGCTCGACAGGTCGTAGCGTCCGGTATCGATGCCGGCCAGCATCGCCGGCAGGTTGCTGACGATCGACTGCTCGATCTTGACGCCGAGGATCGGCTCCAGCGCGCGCACGAGGTCGGTCTCGAGGCCGGTGACCGTCTTGCCGTCCTCGGCGACGATGCGGTACGGTGCGAACGAGTCACCGACCATGCGCAGCACCTTCGTCCCCTTCACCGCCACGGGCAGGCGGTCGAACAGCGGTGCTTCGGCGGCGCCGGCCCCCGGCAGTGCGCAGGCAAGCAGCAGCGCCACGCCGGCGAGGCGGCGGACGTCTTGCAGGGAAATGGCCATCGCGATGCTCCTCGGATGCAACAGGAACCTGGCCCGTGCCGGGCCGGGACTTGGAACGCGATAATTATTAAATATAATTGTAAACCGTCAACTAGGGTTCATCCGGAACCCCACCCGACCTGCCCGCGGCCTGCGCCGTGGAAGAATGCAAAGCATGATGAGGCAACTGCGAGCGAAGTCAGCAACGTCCCAGGCCGCGGCGCGTGGCAGCGATGCGGTGCGCCGGCGCCAGCCGTTGCGCAACACCGGGCACGACACGGCGGTGGCGCCGGCCGGCAGCGCGACACTCGACCCGCGGCAGACGCCGGTCATGGTCGATCAGAGCGAGTTGCAGCAACTGGTCGGCTACAGCTGCCGGCGGGCGCATGCGGTGGTGCGCGATCATGCGGCGAAATGCCTCGCCGCGCACGACCTGCCGCCGGGCTGGTTCACCGTGCTGGTCCTGCTTTCCCGCAACCCCGGGTTGAGCAGCCGGCAGCTGTGCCAGGTGCTCGGCGTGAAGCCGCCGAACTTCGTCGCGCTCGTGGCCAGCTTCGAGTCGCGCGACCTGATCGAGCGCAGGGCGCACCCGAACGACAGCCGCTCGCTGGGGTTGCATCTGACGCCTGCAGGGCGCCGGCTGGTGTCGCGCGTGCGCCGCGAGGTGCTGCAGGCCGACCTCGAGGCCACCGCGATGCTCGACGACAACGAGCGCCGTACCCTGCTGGCGCTGTTGCGCAAGATCTACGACGGTGCGCCGGACACCGCGGGCGCAGAGCCCTGAAGTGCCGGCGCCGCAACGGCGCCGGCCTGCTGGCGGGCGACACGTGACGGCCAGCGCAGGAAGCCTGCGCTCGGCCGCAGGTGGTGGCGGCAGCGCCTACTTCGTGCTGACGTCCTTGACCACTTCGCGGATGTCGCCGACAGCCTTCTGCGTCTGGCCCTCGACCTGCTTGCGGATGCCCTCGAGCTGCTGTTCGCTGCTGCCGATCACCTTGCCGGCGGTCTCCTGCACCTGGCCGGCGGCTTCCTTGAGCGTACCCTTGACCTGATCCTTGTTCATGGTTCTTCCTTGACCTGGCGTTGAGGATTCGGCGTCGAAGTCAGGCGACGCAAGGGTTCATTCGACCGCGTAGGGCGTGCCGTAGAACTTGTGCACGCCGCTGGCCCATGTGCGGTCCGACATCGAAGGCCAGCGATCCTTGTCGAATCCCGGTGCGTCCTTCAGCGCATCCTTCGGCACATGGAGCGTGAATCGCTTGTTCACCGTGTCCAGGGCCAGTGCGGCCCAGGGAACGGCAAACAGCTTGTCTCCCATGCCCAGCAGGCCGCCGAACGACAGCACCGCATAGGCGATCCTGCCGGAGGCCATGTCGATCATGAATTCCTTGATGTCGCCCAGATCCTCGCCGTCCCGGTTGTAGACGTCGTTGCCCAGGAGCGTGTTGGCGCCCATCAGCGAGGGGCCGGGTCCTGCGGCGCTGTTGGTATACATGCCGAAGTTGTCGCGCGTGACGTAGTTGGTGTTCATGGTCGTCCTTGGATCGGAAGCAAACGGCGGAACCGCTGCGCGTCCGTACGGCAAGGCACGGGGGCTTCAGGCTCCGGTGTGATGGTTCGCGGGAGCGGTTGAGCCCTGCGAGCGCAGGCCGCAAGATGGGCGACCGGTGGCTCGTGGTCTGCGCGCGAGCGAACGCCCGCGTCGATCCGGCGCTGCCGGTCAACCGAACCCCCCGCGGCGCAGCCGGCAGCGGGCGGTTGCTGTGCGGCGTGCGAGCCCTGTCGCCGCCGCCACGATTTCAGCGCCAAGGGCTTGGCGTCAGGGTCGTGAGGACCTGCTGGCCGCTTTCGGCCCCGGCCCCGGCCATGACCGGGGCCGTTGCGGATCAGCCGCTGCAGGCGCCGCCGGAGCAGCACGAGTCGGTCGCTGCAGGCTTGCCGGCGACACGCTTGATCTGCACGCGCCAGGTGTCCGGGCCCGATTCCAGCGCGGCCCACTCGAACTGGCCGCGAAACCGTTCGTCGAGCTGCATGCGCAGCGGCTGGGGGTCGTGGTCGTTGAGCAGCTGCAGCGCCTGGCCAAGCTGCAGGGCATCGATGCGGGCGAAGAGGAAGGCGTGCCGTTCGCGCGGCGGAATCGTGCGCACGTCGATGGCGGCAGGGGCGGCGGAGGCGATGGCGGACATGGTCTGAAGGTCCTTTCGGGTCGTCGGTGGGGTTGAAGAGGGTGCGCGAAGGGCGCCGGGGAAATCCCCGATAAACATCGACGATTGATGAATCTTAAAGACGGGCGCGCTTTAAAGCAATACACTTTATTCATCTTCAGATCGACCCATGCGGCTTTCCCAGTACACCGACTACACCCTGCGCGTGCTGATGTACTGCGCGCGGCATCGGCAGCGCCTGGTGACGATCAGCGAGCTGGCCGATCGGCATGGCCTGTCGAAGGGCCACCTGATGAAGGTGGTGAACGATCTGGCGCGGCAGGGCCTGCTCGAGACCACGCGGGGGCGCGGCGGCGGCCTGCGCCTGTCGCAGGAGCCCGATCGCATCCGCATCGGTGACGTGGTGCGGGCATCGGAAACCGACTTCCGGCTCGTCGAGTGTTTCGACGACAGCACCAATGCCTGCACGCTGACGGCCGACTGCCGCCTCAAGCACCTGTTCGACACCGCGCTGCAGGGCTATTTCAAGGCGCTGGACGGTGCCACGCTGGCCGACCTGACCGCAGGCCTGCCCGCCGCCGACGGCCTGCCCGCCGCCGGCGCTGCCGCGCGCGTCCGGCGCGCCGTCGCCATCACGCTGCCGGTCGCCGCGCGCCCGCTGCGGCCGGCGAAGTCGGCTGCGCGGGGCCGTTGAGGGCGTGCCCCCCCCGCCTCGATCGATCGAATACCGAGTTGCACCGGGCATCGCGCCCATCTTCTTGCCCCCCACCTTCAACCCAAGGACGCCTTCATGTCACAACCCCACCTGCACCTGTCGCCCGACGCCATCTATCCCTTCGATGCCCGCGGCGTGGCCAAGCGCTTCCGGCATGCGGCCATCTTCGGTGCGCTCGACAGCCTGCAGCCCGGCGAAACCATGCGCTTCGCCAACGACCACGACCCGCTGCCGCTGCTGGCGCAGATCCAGCAGCGCTACGGCGATCGCGTCAGCATCGAATACCGCCAGCGCGAGCCCGGCATGATCGTCATCGACTTCGGCGTGCAGTGAGCCGCAGTCCCTTTGCGCTTCAGGGCCCCCGACCGCCAGCGAGCAACCCATCAACGACGCCGCCAGACCCCCGCACGGGCCCCCCCGGGTGGAACACCTGAAGCAGATGCTGCAGTACCAGGACAAGGCCGTGGTCAGCCGCGTGCCGGCCCGCAATGCGGGCGGCAACGTCACCCTCTTCGCCTTCGACGGCGGCGAGGGCCTGAGGGCTTGTGAAGCCCGCAGCGCGCGGGCGGGTCTGCGGCTTCAGGCCGCCGCGTGCCACAGCGCAGCGCAGAAATGGCACGCGCTGCCGCCCATGACGAACAGGTGCCAGACGAAGTGCGCGTAGCGCAGCTTCGAATCGAACAGGTAGACCACGGCACCCAGGGTGTACGACAGGCCGCCGGCGACCAGCCAGGCCAGGCCCGGGCCCGACATGCGCTCGAACAGCGGCACGGCCGCGATCAGCACCACCCAGCCCATGGCGACATACAGGCCGGTCGACCACAGCGGGTGCCTGAGCCGGTCGAGCAGCTTCGAGATCACGCCGAGCGCCGCCGCGGCCCACACCACGCCGAACAGCGACCAGCCCCACGCGCCATTGAGCACGCCCAGCAGGAAGGGCATGTAGCTGCCGGCGATGAAGAGAAAGATCGAGGCGTGGTCGAGCCGGTTCAGCCACACCTTGCCGCGGCCGCGCGGCAGGGCGTGGTACAGCATCGACACGCCGTACAGCAGGATCATCGTGCCGGCAAACAGGCTGGCCGCCACCACATCGGCCGCGCGGCCGCGTTGTGCCGCGCCCTGCACGAGCACGGGCAGCGCCGCCAGGGCGAGCACGAAGCCGACGCCGTGGCTCAGGCTGTTGGCGATTTCCTCGCCGGTGGTCTGGTCGCGTGCGCGCAGGGCGGTGCTCATGAGGGGTGTCACAGGCTCAGGCCCTGACCGGCCTCTTCTTCGGTGCGGCCGTCGCGGATGTGGTAGATGCGCTTGAAGGTCGGGATGATCTTCTCGTCGTGCGTCACCACGATGATGGCCGTGTGGTACTGCGTCGCCATCTGGTTGAGGATGCGCACCACCGCCAGCGCCCGCTCGCTGTCCAGCGGCGCCGTCGGTTCGTCGGCCAGGATCACCGGCGGCCGGTTGGCCAGGGCGCGGGCGATCGATACGCGCTGCTGCTCACCGCCCGAGAGCTCGGAGGGTTGCGCCCTGGCGCGGTGCCCCACATCCAGCGCCTGCAGCAGTTCGAGCGCGCGCGCACGCGCCTCGCCGTTGGGGTGCCCGGCCAGCATCGGCAGCAGGGCGACGTTGTCGGTGACGTCCAGGAACGGGATCAGGTAGGGCGCCTGAAAGACGAAGCCGATGCTGTCGCGGCGCAGCGCGCGCAGGTCGGGGATCTTCCAGCCGTCGTCGTAGATGGTGTGCCCGCCCAGGATCATGCGTCCACCGGTCGGCTCGATGACGGCGCCCAGGCACTTCAGCAGGGTGCTCTTGCCCGATCCCGAGGGGCCGATCAGGCCCACCACCTCGCCGGGCGCGACCACCATGTTGACGTCCTTGAGCGCGTCGACGGCCGTGTCGCCCTTGCCGTAGCGCTTGCGCAGGCCTTCGATGCGGATGCCGGCTTCGGTCATGGCGTGTCCCTTTCAACCGCCGATGGCCGCAGCCGGATCGACCTTCAGCGCGGCGCGGATGGCCAGCGTGCTGGCCAGTGCGCAGATCACCATCACCGCCACCAGCCCGAACAGCGCATCGTCCGTTTCCAGCAGCACGTATTTCGGGAAGATGGGCGCCCAGAAGGTGGCGGACACCTTGCCGACGAGGAAGCCGATCAGGCCCAGGCCCAGGGACTGCTGCAGGATCATGCCGGCGATGGTGCGGTTGCGCGTGCCGATCAGCTTGAGCACCGCGATCTCGCGGATCTTGCCCAGCGTCATCGTATAGATGATGAAGGCGACGATGGCCGCGCTGACGATGGCCAGGATCACCAGGAACATGCCGATCTGCCGCGCCGAGGTGGCGATCAGCTTGGCGATCAGGATCTCTTCCATCTGCGCGCGCGTATAGGCCTCCAGGTGCTTCCAGCGCCGGATCGGCTCGGCCACGGCCTCGGCCGGCACGCCGGGCTGCACCTGCACCAGCACCGCATTGACGTTGTGGTTGGCAGCCTGCGAGGCCAGGATCGCCTCCAGCAGCCCGGGCACGCCCGGCCGGTTCAGCGCCGGGTTGGCGGCCGTGCGTGCGCGGTCGTTGAGGATGGCGTCGTTGTCCTTCAGGAACTGCGCCTCCTGCGCGTCCTTGAGCGCGATGAAGACCATCGGGTCGCCGCCCGACGACACCATGCGCCGGGTCAGGCCCACCACCGTGTAGTCATGGCGCCGGATGCGGATGCGCTGGCCCAGCGCAAAGCCGGTGCGCACGTCGGCCACCGCTTCGTAATGGCTGCGCGTGATGTGGCGGCCCGCCACCAGGTAGCCGGGTTCGCCGGGCTGGCCGGGTTCGAAGCCGACGATCATCGCGCGCACCTCGCGGCCGCCGCCGCCGGCCTGGTCCGCACGCACCTGCATCGTCAGGTAGGTGACATTGGCCGCGCGCGCCACCCCCGGCAGGCCGCGCACGCTGCGCACGACATCGTCGCGCAGGCTGGACGACTCCGCATAGGGCCCCTGCGTGTCCTGCTGCACCACCCACAGGTCGGCGCCGCTGTTGTCGAGCAGGGCCCGCGCATCGTCCACCATGCCGCGGTAGACGCCGGTCATGGTCAGCGTGACGCCGATCAGCAGGCCCAGGCCGATGCCGGTGAGCACGAATTTGCCCCACGAATGCAGGATGTCGCGGCCGGCCAGGCTGATCATGGCGCGCTGCCCGCGAGCTGGTCGACGACCTTGATGCGGCTGCCGGCCGTGATCGCCCGTTCGCTGTAGACCACCACCTCGTCGCCGGCCTGCAGGCCCTCGAGCACCTGCACCTGACCTTCGAGGCTGGCCTGCCCGATGCGCACCGCCGCAAAGCGCGGCTTGCCGCCGTCGACGCGCCACACACCGACCCGATCGGCCTGGCGCTGCAGCGCCGGGTTGGGCACCAGCACGGCCGCGGGCGTGTCCGGCAGCGCCAGCGTCACCTCGGCCAGCTCGCCGGTGGACAGGCCGCGGGGCAGCGTGTCCAGCGACACCAGGGCCACGCGCTCCTCGGTGATGCTGTCGCTCGTGGCCTCGACCCGGGCCACCTTGCCGGTCAGGCGCGCCGACGGGTTCGAGCGCAGCACGATCGAGGCCGGCAGTCCGGCCACCAGGCCGGCCGAGCGGCCCTGGTCCAGCCGCACCCGGATCCACAGCGACGCGGGTTCGATCACGCGCAGCACGGCCTGCCCCGCCACCACGGTGGACCCGGCCTCGGCGTCGCGGCTGATGACCACGCCGTCGGCGGGTGCCAGCAGGCGCACGTTGTCGCGCTGCTGCCGCAACCCGGCGCGCTCGGCCGCCAGGCGCTGGCTGTCCTGGCGGGCGGCGGCCACGTTGGCGTCGGCAGCGGCCACGGCCGCGGCGGCCGAGGCCTGCTCCTGCTGCTTGGCCTCGACGGCGCCGGCGCTCATGAACTTCTGTTCACCCAGCTCGACATAGCGGCGCGCCGTGATGGCGGCCAGCTCGCTGCGCGCCAGGGCATCGCGCCGCTGCGCCTGCGCCGCCGCGACCACGCTCGCCGCGCGGGCGGCCGATGCGTCCAGCGCGGCGGCGCGCTCGTCCAGGTCCACCGGGTCCATCTCGGCCAGCAGCTGGCCGGCCCTGACCGTATCGCCGACGTCGACCAGCACCTTGCCGACGCGGCCGGCGGCGGTGGGCCCGATCAGGTAGGCGCGGCGTGCCTCGACAGTGCCGATGCCGAACAGCGACGGCGACAGGCTGCCCACCCTGGCCTGCGTCACCGTCACGCGCGTGGGTGCCAGCGGGCCGGAGCGCATGACCACATAAGCCAGCGCGGCGATCAGCAGCACGCCCAGCAGACCCAGGCCGAGCCTGCGCGATGCATTCGAGGAGATGTTCATGGTGTGGCTCCGATGCCGTGCAGATAGAGCGCGAAGACGCCGTCCGCCTGTGACTTCATCGCCGCCGGCCGGCCCGCCAGCAGCGACTGGATGACGAGCCCCTGGACGATGCCCACGAACAGCGTGGCGGCCGCTTCCTGGTCGAGCGCCGCGGGCAGCTGCCCCGTCTTCACGCCGGCCGCGAACAGGCCCAGCAGCAGTTGCCGGTAGGGCTGCAGCAAGGCCCGGACTTCCTGCTTGACCGCAGAGTCGTTGGGCTGCTGCAGCTCGTGGAAGATGATGCGCGGCACGCCGGGGTGCGCGATCAGAAACGCCACATGGGCACGGAAGACCGCGTCCAGCGCCGCCACGGCCGAAACCTGGGTGCGCACGGCTTCGTCCAGCCTGTGCAGCAGCTGCTCCCGCACCCAGCTCATCGCTGCCAGCCAGATGGCGTCCTTGGTCGGGAAGTGCTTGAACACCGCGCCCTGGGTGATGCCGATGGCCGCGGCGATGTCGCCGGTGGTGATGGTCACCGGACTGCTGTCACGGGCGAGCCGCAACGCGGCGGCGACGATCTCCGCCTGGCGCTCCTCGGTGGGCAGTCTGTTTTGCATGGTGATGCGAGCGCCGGTGTGTTGGTAAGTAATTGAATACTTGCCATGATACGCCAATGCCGCGACCGGTGCTGGGCGCGATGGACGGACAAGGCGCCGCCCACCCGCTGCCGCCGGGCCCGCACCGCTGATCCGGGTCGATCAGCCGACGCAGGCCGGCACGCGGCCGACCGGGCGCGACGTGGGCGCTGCAGCGCTCAGTCCGGCGCGCCAGCCGCCTGCATGCGCAGCTGCCGCTGCAGCGCGTGCACGGCGCGCTCGGCAGCGCCCACGGCGCCTTCGAGATAACCCGGCAAGTCCGGCGCGAATTCGCTGCCCGCGAGGTGCAGCCGATCGTGCCAGGGCGCTGGCAGGGCCGTCGACAGGGGCGCCGGATGCGCCGAGGCCGGCTGCGCGTCGGCGGCCGTCGCGGTCTGCGCGTCGTCCGCCCAGTCCTGCACGTGCACCGCCTGCGGCTCCAGGGCCAGCGGGCCGAACAGCCGGGCCAGTTGCGCCAGCGCCGCGTCGACCAGCGCCTGCCGCCCCATGCGCCGGCGCCAGGGGGCGGGCACGCCGACGAAGCCGAACAGCGCCGCGTGCCGGCCCTCGGCGTCGCTGGCGTCGTGCACTTCCGCCAGCGGGCCGGCCTGGCTGACGGCGCTGCCCGACAGGCCTGCCGCACGCCAGAACGGTTCGGCGTACCGCGCCAGCAGCTTGGCCTGGCCGGCCATCCAGGTGGGGGTGTCGGCCCAGCGCTGCAGCAGCTCGCCCGGCAGCGCCGGTGACCAGCGCAGCGTCGACGCCAGCAGCCGCGGTGGCAAGGCCAGGATCACCGAAGACGCCACCAGCGTCCCGAGCGCTGAACCGCTTTCGAATTCGACGCCGACCGTGCCGTCAGCGCCCGCGTCGAGGCCGCAGACGCGGGCGCCCAGCAGCACCCGTGTGTGCACCAGCCGTGCGCGCAGCGCGTCGGTCAGGCCGGCGCAGCCGCCGATGACGCGCATCGAGGGCGGCTGCTGCACGAAGCCGGTGGCGTGGCGGTGCACGGCCTGCGAGGGCAGCTCGACCAGGCCGGCGCCATCGCTGTGCTGCTCGAACAGCGCCAGGCCCAGCGTGCGCAGCCATTCGGCGAGGCGCGGGTTGGCTTCGGGCCAGACCCAGGCCGGGCCGAGATCGAAGCGGTGCCGGCCGTCTTCGGCGGCGACACCGAAGATGCGCCCGCCGATGCGCGCGCGGGCCTCCAGCACGGTGATGTCCAGGCCCATCCGCTCCAGCAGGTGCGCGGCCACCAGGCCGGACAAGCCAGCGCCCACGACCACCACCGGCGCGGGTGCAGCACGAGCCCTGGATAGCTGCGCCGGCCCACCGGGCCCCGGGTCCTGCACGTTCATGGCTGTGACCTTAACAGCACGCCCGGCACCGGGGCGACGCCGCACGGGTGTCCTGCAGCCGGCGGGCGGCAGGATGGACTTCCAGCCGCAGGCGCGAGTCGGCCCGGCCGGTCGAGCGCGTGCAGCACCAGCAGGAGGCGCTGACGCACCTGGCCGGGTTGCTGCTGTCGCTGTCGGACGCCGAGACCGCGAACGCGGCTTCATCATCACCGGCGACGAGGATTTTCTCGAACCCTACCGCGATGCGCGCGCGCTCGCTGGCCGAACTGGCGGCCTTGCGCGCGCTGGTCGGCCCGGTGCTGCCGGCCGGGCGGCTCGACGCCATCGCGGAGCCGGTGCCGGGCCCGGTCTGACGGGTCAGGACGCAACGGGAACGACCGCGAGCGCCAGCATGAATGGCGGGTGTGGCGACTGATCGCCTGGGCGGCTGTCCCCGCGGCTGCGGGCGCCGCGACACGGTGAGGGTGCAGCAGGCACGCCGTCGCCTGGCCCCGGCGCGCTACAGTCGGACGGTCCGGGTCGGCCGCCGCGAAGGATGTGCGATGCATCGTTTTCAGATCTACCGCTACGACCCGGACCGGGATGCGTCGCCGCGCATGCAGGCCTTCGAACTCGAGCTCGATCGCGGTGACCGCATGCTGCTCGACGCCTTGATCAGGCTGAAGGCCATCGATCCGAGCCTGAGCTTCCGGCGCTCCTGCCGTGAAGGCGTTTGCGGTTCCGACGCCATCAACATCAACGGCAGGAACGGACTGGCCTGCCTGACCAACCTGCATTCGCTGCCGGACACCGTGGTGCTGAAGCCGCTGCCGGGGCTGCCGGTGATCCGCGACCTGTTCGTCGACATGACCGGCTTCTTCGAGCAGTACCACTCGGTCCGGCCCTGGCTCGTCAACGACGATCCGCCGCCCCCGAAGGAGCGCCTGCAGTCACCGCTGGCGCGCGACGAACTCGACGGCCTCTACGAATGCATCCTGTGCGCCTGCTGTTCGAGTGCCTGCCCGAGCTACTGGTGGAACCCGGACAAATATGTCGGCCCGGCCGGTCTGCTGCAGGCCTACCGGTTTCTGGTCGACAGCCGCGACCAGGCCAGCGGCGAGCGGCTGGACAACCTGCTGGACCCGTACCGGCTGTTTCGCTGCCGCTCGATCCTCAACTGCACCGACGTCTGCCCGAAGGGCCTGAACCCGGCCCGGGCCATCGGCAGGATCAAGGAGATGATGGTGCGGCGGCTGGTCTGAGGCCGGCCGGCTGCGGCGGGCCGCCGGCGCCCGCGCGCACCGCAAAGGCGCGCACGGTGCCGGCAACGCCCGTCACCGCGGCGAGCGTGGCGCTGTCCAGGGGCTGGCTGAGGTCGACCACCGCCACGCCGAAGCCGGCCCCGGTCTCGAGGTGCAGCTGCGAGACGTTGAGGCCGGCCAGGGCCAGCACGCCATTGAGCTGCGACATCACACCCGGCTGGTCGCGGTGGATGTGCACCAGCCGCGATGGCGCACGCAGGGCGCCGACCGCGACCTCGGGCAGGTTGACGCTGCCGCGCACCGCGCCCAGCGTCAGGTAGTCGCGCAGCTTCTCGGACACCTCGACGCCCAGGTTGTGCTGGGCTTCGACGGTGGAGCCGCCCACGTGCGGCGTCAGGATGACGTTGTCGAGCGCGCGCAGCGGCGACTCGAAGGCGGCCGCGTTCGACGTCGGCTCGACGGGGAAGACGTCGATCGCCGCCCCGCGCAGGCGCTGCGCGCCGAGCGCTGCGTGCAGCGCGTCGAGGTCGACCGCGTGCCCGCGTGCGAGGTTGATCAGCACGGCGTCGGGTTTCATCTGCGCCAGGCGTTCGCCGTCGATCAGCAGCCGCGTGCGCTCGGTCTGCGGCACGTGCAGCGTGACGACGTCGGCCTCGCGCAGCAGCGCGGCCAGCGTGGCCGCCGGCGTGGCATTGCCCAGCGGCAGGCGGGCCTCGACGTCGTGGTAGACCACGCGCATGCCGATCGCTTCGGCCAGCAGCCCGGTCTGCATGCCGATCTTGCCGTAGCCGACGATGCCGAGGATCTTGCCGCGGATCTCGTTGGAGCCGCGTGCGTCCTTCAGCCACTGGCCGCGGCGCGCGGCGGCGTGGCGCTCCGGGATGCGGCGCAGCAGGTGGATGGCGTGGCCGATGACGAGCTCGGCCACCGACCGGGTGTTGGAGAAGGGGCCGTTGAAGACGACTACGCCACGCTCGCTGGCGGCCTTCAGGTCGATGTTGTTGGTGCCGGTGCAGTAGGCCCCCACCGCCAGCAGCCGCGGCGCGCGCTCGAGCAGGTCGCGCGTGAGCGCGGTGCGCGAACGCAGGCCCAGCACCTGCACGTCGGCGAGCAGGGGCCCGAGTTCGCGCGCGTCGGGGGCGTGCTTCAGGCGCAGGACTTCGGCACCGGGCACGGCGTGCAGGATCGGCGTGGCGCTGGCGTGCACGTCTTCCAGCAGCAGGATGTTCAGGCTCATGGGGTGGGTGTGCTGTGGGTCAATGGGGCGCGCACCGGCGGTCACAGGCCGAGGCTGAGCAGGGCGGCTTCGGACATCATCGAGCGGTCCCAGGGCGGGTCGAAGACCATGTCCACGGTGGCCTCGGCCACCGGCGGCAGCGCCAGCACCTTGTCGCAGACCTCGTCGGCGATGGCCTCGCCCATGCCGCAGCCCGGCGCGGTCAACGTCATCTGGATGCGCACGCGGTACCGGCCATCGTCCATCGGCAGCACGTCGCAGGCATAGACCAGGCCCAGCTCGACGATGTCGACCGGGATCTCGGGGTCGTAGCAGGTCTTCAGGGTCTGCCACACCAGGCTGCGCACGCCCTCGGGCCCGCTGTCGGTCGGCTCCGCAGGCGCGACGGGGGCGCTGGGGATGGGCTTGCCGATGGCATCGGCGTCGGCGCCGCGCAGCCGCATCAGCTGCCCCTCGACCCACAGCGTGAACGAGCCGCCCAGGGCCTGCGTGATGCGGGCCGGCGTGCCGGCCGGCAACTCGGCCGGCCGGCCGTCGGGGATGCATTCGACCCGCACCGCGCGCTGGGTCACCACCGGCTCCGGTTGCGGCCTCATGATGGGTCGTCCAGCGCGTGCATCAATGCGTGCCAGCCCAGCAGCGCGCATTTGATGCGGCCCGGATAGCGGCGCACGCCGGCCAGGCTGACCAGCTTGCCCAGGTGCGCGGCCTCGGGTTCGAGCTCGCCGGTGAGCACGGCGCGAAAGCGCTGCTGCAGCTGACGTGCGAGCGCCACGTCGCCCCCGTGCACGGCCTCGGTCATCATCGACGCCGAGGCGATGCAGATGGCGCAGCCCTGGCCGCTGAAGCGGATGTCCTCGATCCTTTCCTGCGCCACCTGCAGCGTCACCTGCAGGTCGTCGCCGCAGCTCGGGTTGCGGCCGCGCGCCTGGTGCGTGGGCGCCGCCAGCGTGCCGAAATGGCGCGGCGCGCGCTTGTGGTCCATCACCACGTCCTGGTAGAGGTCGAGCTCGGCCGCCGTCTGAGCGTTCATCGCAGCACCTTCAGCGCACGCGCCACGCCGGCCAGCAGCCGCTCGACTTCCGCATGCGTGTTGTAGAGCGCGAACGAGGCGCGCGTGGTCGGCCCCAGGCCCAGGTGCTCGAGCAGCGGCTGCGCGCAGTGGTGGCCGGTGCGCACGGCGATGCCCTGCTCGTCGAGCAGCGTGCCGATGTCGTGCGGGTGCACGCCCTCGGCCGCAAACGAGACGATGGCCGAGCCGGCGGCATCGGCCGCCAGCAGCCGGACGCCGGGCAGCGCCGCCAGGCCGGCGGCGGCATGCGCGCGCAGCGCGCCGACATGCGCGTCGATCGCGCCGCGCCCGGTGCGGTCGATGAAGTCGGCCGCCGCCGCCAGGCCGACCGCGCCGGCCACGTTGGGCGTGCCGCCCTCCAGGCGCATCGGCAAGCCGGCGAAGCTGGCTTCGGTGGCGCTGACCCAGGCCACCATGTCGCCGCCGTAGCGCAGCGGCTCCAGCCGCTCCAGCGCGGTGCGACGCCCGACGAGCGCACCGGTGCCCATCGGTCCGTACATCTTGTGGCCCGAGAAGGCCATGAAGTCGCAGGCCAGCGCCGACAGGTCGGGCACGGCATGGGCGACCGACTGCGCGGCGTCCAGCACGGTGAGCGCGCCCGCCCCGGCAGCCAGCGCCAGCAGGGCCTCGAAGGGCGGGCGCTCGCCGGTGGCATTGGCGCAGGCGGTGACGGCGAAGACCCGCGTGCGCGGCGTCAGCAGCCGGGCCAGGTCCGCGACATGCAGCCGCCCCTGCGCGTCGGGCATGAGGATGCGCAGCCGCGCGCCGACGCGCCGCGCCGCCTGCTGCCAGGGCACCAGGTTGGCGTGGTGTTCGAGGCCGCTGACGACGATCTCGTCGCCGGGCTGGATGAACGCGGGCCGGGCCCCCGGCGTGGACAGGCCATGCGCCACCAGGTTGAGCGCGTCGGTGGTGCCCGAGGTAAAGATCAGCTCATGCGCCGCACCCGCACCGACGAAGCGCTTGAGCGTGCTGCGCGCCTGTTCGAAGGCATCGGTGGCGCGCTGGCTCAGCGTGTGCACGCCGCGGTGGATGTTGGCGCGGTCGTGCTGCTCGAAGTGGCGCATGGCGCGCTGCACCGCCAGCGGCAGCTGCGTGGTGGCCGCGTTGTCCAGGTAGGCCAGCGGCGCGCCGCGGATCGACTGCGCCAGCACGGGAAACCGGGCGCGCAAGCGCGCGAGGCCGGCACCGCCCAGGCCCGCGTGCAGCAGGGTGTGCGCATCACCCATGGCCGGCGTCCGGGCCGGGGGCCAGATGGCGGGCCACGGCCTCGCGCAGCAGGCGGTCGGTGTGCAGCGCCTGCAGCAGTGGCTCGTCGTCGAAGCAGCGCTGCAGCAGTGCGCCGGCCATGCCCTGCACGATCAGGCTGCGGGCGCTGCGCTCGTCGAGGCCGCGCTGGCGCGCATAGAACAGGGCCTCGTCGGACAAGGCGCCCCAGGTGGCGCCATGGGCGGCCTGCACCTGGTCGTGGTGGATCTCCAGGTGCGGCCGCAGCACCAGCTTCGGCTGGCCGCCGGTGGGGATGCCGACGAGGCGCTGGCGCACGTCGGCCTGCGCGGCGCCGGGCGCGATGCGCGTGTGCGCATTCACGACGGCGTGCGCCGATCCGCTGGCCAGCGCAAGGTCTTCGATGGCACTGGTGGTCTGCGCGGCGCCATGCAGCAGGCGCACCTGGTGTTCCAGCGTCGAATCGGCCGCCAGCAGCAGGGCGGCGCTGCGCGCCACCGCCCCTTCGGCCTGCAGGTCGACCACGCTGCGCTGCAGGTGGTAGCGGCTGCCCGAGGCGAGCAGCGCCTGCGCATAGCGCGCGCCGCGGCCGAGCCTGGCGTGCAGGTGGTGCGCGATGCAGTCGGCGGCACCCGGCGCGGCGATGCGCAGGTGCTGCAGCGTGGCGCCCGCGCCCAGCACGATGTGGGCCTGCAGGTTCTGCACCACGGGCTGCCGGCAGCAGGCCATCGCCTGCCGATCGTGCGTCTCGACCAGCACGCAGTGCACGCCCGCGAGCACCTCGATCACCAGCAGCGGCGCCTCGACGGCGCTGCGCGGCTGGTGGCGCAGCTGCAGCCAGACGGTCTCGGTCGGGCCGCGCTCTGCCCCGGGCGTGCCGCCGATGCGCAGCCGCAGACCCTGCCGGCACAACGCACGGTGGGCCCAGGCAAAGGGCGCGGCGTCACCGTCGGCGGCGTCGGCCGCAGCCCCCGGCGCCGGCAGGCCGGCCCACAGCTCGGCGCGCTGCTCGGCGTCGCCTGCATCCAGCCAGCGGGCATCGACGCGGCCTTGCGGGCTGTGGCCGATGGGGTGCAGCGTCCAGCCGGCGCCGGCCAGCGGATGGGCTTCGCAGCCGGGATCATCGGCCCCGTCGCCCAGCCACACCGCCGCAGCGGGCGGCGGCAGGTGGCGGAAGGCTTCGGCCTGGCGGGCGATCCAGCCATGCGTGTGCAGCTGGTGGCGGGCGGCCAGGCGATCGGCGCGGGCGCTGTCCATGGCCTCAGGCCTCCAGCACCTGCGCCGCACGCACGAAGCCGGTGCGCGCGATGTCGCCGGCCAGGGCAAGGCTGCCGGTCTCGGCGATGCAGCCCTGGTCCAGCCGCAGCACGGCGTCGGGCGCCAGCGCTTCGATCAGCTGCTGGTAGTGCGACACCACGAGGAAGGCCGTGCCCTGCGCCCGCAGGCCCTGCACCAGCTGCACGACGGCGCGCACGCCGTCGACATCCAGGCCGGAGTCGACCTCGTCCAGCACCGCCAGGCGCGGCCGCAGCAGTGCGAGCTGCAGCAATTCGTTGCGCTTGCGCTCGCCGCCGGAGAAGCCGTCGTTGACCGGCCGGGCCAGCATCGCCTCGGGCAGACCCAGGCGCGCCGCTGCGGCACGGGCGTCGCCCAGAAAGTCGAAGGCGTCGAGCGGCGGCTCGCCGCGCGCCTCGCGCACCGCATTCAGCGCCGTGCGCATGAACAGGTTGTTCTTCACGCCGGGGATCTCGGGCGGCGCCTGGAAGGACACGAAGAGCCCGGCGCGGGCGCGGGCCTCGGGGCTCAGCGCCAGCAGGTCCTGGCCGGCAAGACGCGCCGAACCGCCGACGACACGGTAGCGCGGGTGCCCGGCCAGCGTCAGGCCCAGGGTGCTCTTGCCGCTGCCGTTGGCGCCCATCAGCACCAGCAGCGCGCCGGCAGGCACGGCCAGCGAGACCGACTTCAGGATGTTGCGGTCGCCGACATCGACACGCAGGTCGCGCACGTGCAGCAGGGGTTCGGAGGCTGTCATGGTCGGGGGCCTGGTGTGTCGTGGGTCGGTGGCTCAACCGACGGCGCCTTCGAGCGACACCGCCAGCAAGGCCTTGGCTTCGAGCGCGAACTCCATCGGCAGCTCGTCGAGCACCGCCTGGCAGAAGCCGCCGACGATCAGCGCCGTGGCTTCCTGCGGGGCGATGCCGCGCTGCTGGCAATAGAACAGGCGCTCTTCGGAGATGCGCGTGGTGGTCGCCTCGTGTTCGACGACGGCGTCGTCGCGCGCGGCGTCCACGTAGGGGTAGGTGTGCGCGCCGCAGTCCGGCCCGATCAGCAGCGAGTCGCACTGCGTGTGGTTGCGCGCGCCGGCCGCCGTGGGCGCCATGCGCACCAGCCCGCGGTAGCTGTTGTGCGCGTGGCCGGCGCTGATGCCCTTGGAGACGATGCGGCTCGTGGTGTTGCGCCCGAGGTGGATCATCTTGGTGCCGGTGTCGGCCTGCTGGCGGTGGTTGGTCACCGCGATGGAGTGGAACTCGCCGTGCGAATCGTCGCCGCGCAGCACCACGCTGGGGTATTTCCAGGTGATGGCCGAGCCGGTCTCGATCTGCGTCCAGGCGATGCGCGATCGCGCACCCCGGCACAGCCCGCGCTTGGTGACGAAGTTGTAGATGCCGCCGCGCCCCTGCGCGTCGCCCGGATACCAGTTCTGCACGGTCGAATATTTGATGTGCGCGTCGTCGTGGGCGACCAGTTCGACCACGGCGGCGTGCAGCTGGTGCTCGTCGCGCTGGGGCGCCGTGCAGCCTTCGAGGTAGCTGACCTGGCTGCCCGCCTCGGCAATGATCAGCGTGCGCTCGAACTGCCCGGTGTTGCGCGCATTGATGCGGAAGTACGACGACAGCTCCATCGGGCAGCGCACGCCTTCGGGGATGTAGACGAAGGAGCCGTCCGAGAAGACGGCCGAGTTCAGCGCCGCATAGAAGTTGTCGCCCGGCGGCACCACGGTGCCGAGGTAGCGCTCGATCAGCTCGGGGTGGTGCTGCACCGCGTGCGAGAACGAACAGAAGATCACGCCGGCCCGGGCGAGCTGCTCGCGGAACGTGGTGCCCACCGAGACCGAATCGAAGACGGCGTCCACCGCCACGCTGGTCACACCCGCCAGGCGTGCGCGCTCGTGCAGGGGCACACCCAGCTTCTCGTAGGTCTCCAGCAGCTTGGGGTCGACGTCGGCCAGGCTCTTCGGCCCGTCGGTCTGCGCGTTCATCGACTTCGGTGCCGAGTAGTAGCTCAGCGCCTGGAAGTCGATCGGCGCGATCTGCAACTGGCCCCAGCCGGGGTGCGTCATCGCCGACCAGCGTTCGAAGGCGGCCAGGCGCCATTGCAGCAGGAAATCGGGCTCGCGCTTGCGGCGCGAGATGGCGCGCACCGTCTCGGCGTCCAGCCCCGGCGGCAGGGCGTCGCTGTCGATGTCGGTGACGAAGCCATGCCGGTACGGCGTCTCGAGGGCGCGCACCAGCGGCGCGGCTTGCTCGGCGGTTGTCATGTCCGGTGTCCGAAGGGATGGCGGCGCTGGCCGCGGACGAATATCGCCGCCGAGTGCGCGGCCCGTGGGTGCAAGCCGGGTTCGCGGCGCAGTGCCGTGATGCCCGGCAGCGCCAGCTGCCTGTCGATGACGATCTTCATGGAAGGTCCTTAATAGGTGCATAGCGTATGCCTCTTTAAAGTCGTCCACAAGCCGGACCCTCGTTGCCCGCTCGCGTGCCGTGGGCATTCGGCCGGCGCCGACGCCGCGCTGGTCATTGCTGCGGGCCGCGACGGGCAGCCTGCCAGGCACCGCAGATCCGGGTGGCGACATGGCGCCTGACGGCGCCTTTGTCACATTTGAGTTCCATAAATTAGTCAGTTGATCAAAAAATGGAACCGACGTACGATGTGCGTCCTCAATCGAAGGTGGATTCATGTCCTATCCGTTCCAAGGCGTCACCGTGCTGGATCTGACCCAGATCTACAACGGTCCCTACGCCACCTTCTTGCTGGCCCAGGGCGGTGCCGAGGTCATCAAGATCGAACCGCCCGGCGGCGAGCACCTGCGCAAGCGTCAGGGCGCCAGTGGCGCGGCCATGCCGTTCGCGATGCTCAACGCCAACAAGCGCACGATGACGCTGAACCTCAAGTCAGCGCCGGGACGCGACGTGCTGCTGGGTCTGGTCAGGCAGGCGGATGTGCTGGTGGAGAACTTCGCGCCCGGCGTGATGGAGCGTCTGGCGCTGACCGAGGCCGTGCTGCACGAGGCCAATCCGCGGCTGATCATTGCCTCGGGCTCGGGCTACGGCAAGACAGGTCCCTACCGCGACTACCCGGCGATGGACCTCACGGTGCAGGCCATGACCGGCGTCATCGACACCACGGGCTATCCCGATGCGCCGCCGGTCAAGGCCGGCCCTGCGCTGGCCGATTTTCTGGCCGGCATCCACCTGTTCGGCGCCATTTCCGCTGCGCTCTTCGAACGCGAGCGCACCGGGCGCGGCCGCAGCGTGGAGGTATCGATGATGGAGGCCGTCTATCCCACACTGGCATCCGGTCTGGGGCTTTTCTATGGCTCCGGCGGCGGTGGTGTGCAGCGCACCGGCAACCGCCACTCCGGTCTGTCGCTGTGCCCCTACAACGTCTACCCGACGAGCGACGGCTATATCGCCATCATCACCAACAACGATGCGCACTGGCGCTCGCTGGTCGAGGCGCTCGACGCCGTGGCGCTGGGCGCCGACCCGCGCCTGGCCACGGTGCGCGGGCGTTGCGAGCAGATGGACGAGGTTGACCGCGCCATCGGCGAACTGACCTGCCGCCATGCCAAGGATGCGTTGTTCGAGCGGCTGATCCGCCACCGCGTGCCTTGCGCGCCGGTGCGCACGCTGCTGGAAGTCGTCAACGACCCGCACCTGCACGAGCGCGGCTCGCTGCGCTGGATCGACCATCCTGAATACGGCCGCATCGTCGTGCCCATCTCGCCACTGCGCTTCGAGGGCGAGGACGGTACCGTGCCCTATCGGTCCAGCGCCGCGCTGGGCGCCGACACCGAGGCCATCCTCGCCGAGCGGCTGGGGCTGAGCCCGGCGCAGGTGGAACAGTTGCGCGCCCAGCAGGTGCTGTGATGGCGTCTTCGTTGGCCCCTCGACTCCTGGCCGGCCGCCTGGCGCTGGTGACCGGTGCCGCCAGCGGCATCGGCCAGGCCATCAGCGTCGCCTTTGCCGCTGCCGGTGCCGATGTGATCATCACTGACCGCAGCGAAGCGGCGTGCGCGCAGACGCTGGCGCTGGCTGCCGCGCACGGCACGCGCTGCCGCGGGCATGCGCTGGACGTCACCGAAGCGGCCGCGGTGCAGGCCTTGGCCGAGCGCATCGGCGCGGACGTTGGCGACCTCGACGTGCTGGTCAACAACGCCGGCATCATCGTGCGCGAGACCATCGATCAACCCGGCGCCGTCGAGCATGCACGCTCGATGATGGACGTCAACTATTTCGGCGCGCTGCACACCGTCCGCGCCTGGCTGCCGGCGCTGCGCCGCACGCGCGGCAGCATCATCAATGTCGCCTCGGGCGCGGCGCTGCACGGACAGCGCGGCGCGGCGGCGTATTCGGCCTCCAAGGGGGCCTTGAAGCTGCTGACGCAATCACTGGCGGGTGACCTGGGCCGCGACGGGATCCGCGTCAATGCGCTCGCGCCCGGCGTCATCGAGACGCCGATGACCGAGGCCACACGCAAGGATGCGAATCGGCTCGACGGCTTTCTGGCGCGCATTCCGGCGCACCGTCTCGGCCAGCCGCACGAGATCGCCGCGCCGGCGGTCTTTCTGGCGTCGGACATGGCCAGCTACGTCAACGGCGTGGTGCTGTCGGTCGACGGCGGACTCACCGCCTGCTGATGCCGCTTCGACCGCTCAGATCACCTCGCCCCCGTTCGGGCTGATGATCTGGCCGGTGATGAAGTCGGACTCGTCCGAGGCGAGGAAGGCCACCAGGTAGGCGATCTCCTCGGGTTCGGCGCGGCGCCCCGCGGGAACCTGTGCCAGCAGGTCTTTCCGGTAGGCTTCGGAGTCGGCCACGTCGCCGAGGATGGGCGTGCGCACGCGGCCCGGTGCAACCGCATTGACCTGCACGTTCCACTCGGCGAATTCCTTCGCCCAGGCCTTGGTCATGCCGATCAGCGCCGCCTTCGCCGCCGCATAGTGCGAACTGCGGCGGCGCCCGCTCAGGCCCAGGATCGACGAGGTGTTGATGACCTTGCCGCGGCGGCGGCGCTGCATGCCCGGCAGCACGGCCTGGGTGCAGAACCAGCTGCCCTTGACGTGCACGCCGAACATGCGGTCCAGGCGGGCCTCGTCGACATCGAGGAAGGCTTCCTGGCGGCTGGCGATGCCGGCGTTGTTGACGAGGATGTCGACCTCGCCCACCTGCGCCGCGGCTTCGGCGATGGCGGCGCAGATCGTCGCGCGTTGGCTGACGTCGGCCACGCAGGGCAGGGCGCGGCCGCCGGTGTCGACGATCTGCTGGACGGTGGCGGCGGCCGCGTCGGCGTCGAAATCGTTGACGATCACCGTCGCGCCGCGCGCGGCCAGGACCAGCGCATCGGCGCGGCCGATGCCAGATCCGGCGCCGGTGACGAGCGCGATGCGCCCCTGCAGGCTGTGGTTCATGGTGGGGTGGTTCCTGTTCAGGTCAGATCACGCCGGCTTCGCGCAAGACGCGGCGGCGGGCCTCGTCGTAGCCCGCAAGCTCGGCCAGCACCTCGTCGGTGTGCTGGCCCAGCGCCGGCGGGGGCAAGCGGTACTGCACCGGCGTGTCCGACAGGCGGATCGGGTTGGCCAGCATCGGCATCGCCGCGCGGTGCGGATGCCGCATGTGGGCGAGCATGCCGCGCGCGCGCACCTGCGGATCGTCGAAAACCTCGTGCAGCTCGTTCACCGGCCCGCAGGGCACCCCGACGGCGGCCAGTGCGTCGATCCAGTGCTGCCGGGGCTGGGCGAGAAGGATCGGCTCCAGGATGGCATTGAGTTCGCCGCGGTGCTGGATGCGGGCCTGGTTGCTGGCGAAGCGTGCATCGGCGGGCAGCTCGGGGCGATCGATGACGGCGCAGAACTTCTCCCACTGAGCCTTGTTGCCCACCACCAGCATCACCGCGCCGTCCTGGCAGCGGTACATCTGGGATGGTGCCGCTGTCGGTGACTGCGTGCCGCAGCGCGGCACCGCGTCGCCCGAGACGAGGTAGCCCATGGCCGCATGCGACAGCGCTGCCACCTGCGCGTCGAGCAGCGCGAGGTCGATGTGCTGCCCCAGGCCCGAGACGGCATCGCGGTGCTCGAGCGCCGCCAGGATCGCCACCGAGGCATACATGCCCGCCATCAGGTCGGAGACGATGAGCCCGACCTTCTGCGGCCCGCCACCGGGCTCGCCTTCGGCATGGCCGGTGACGGCCATCAAGCCACCCATGCCCTGGAAGATGGAGTCGTAGCCGGCACGGGCGGCGTAGGGGCCGGTCTGCCCGAAGCCGGTGATCGAGCAGTAGACCAGCCGCGGGTGCATGCGGCACAACGTGGCCGCGTCCAGCCCGTAGCGCGCCAGGTCGCCGACCTTGTAGTTCTCGATCAGCACGTCGGCGCGGGCGGCCAGGTCGCGCACGATCTGCTGGCCTTCGGGCCTGGCGAGGTCCACCGTGATCGACCGCTTGTTGCGGTTGGCGCTGAGGTAGAAGCCCGATTCGCGCGTCGGCTGGCCCGCATCGTCGCGCAGGAAGGGCGGGCCCAGGCGGCGCGAGTCGTCGCCATCGCCCGGGCGTTCGACCTTGATCACCTCGGCGCCCAGGTCGGCCAGCATCTGCCCGGCCCAGGGGCCGGCAAAGACGCGGCTGAGGTCGAGCACGCGGATGTGCGACAGGGCGCCGCGGGGCAGGGCGTGGGTCATGGGCAAGGACCTCGGAGGGTGGCAGTCAGCGCGCTGTCCAGGCGCCGTCGACGGGCAGGGCGGCGCCGCGGATCTCGGCCGCCGCCTCGCTGCACAGATAGGCCACGAGGGCGGCCACCTGCGCGGGCGAGACGACGCGGCCCGACGGCATGCTGGCGCTGGCGATGCGCCGCTGCGCTTCTTCGCGCGCGATCCCTTCGCGCTCGGCCAGCAGCTTGGCATTGCGGTAGAAGATGCGCGTCGAGACGTCACCCGGGCAGATGGCATTGCAGGTCACGGGCGTGGCGGCCGTTTCCAGCGCCACGGCCTTGCTCAGCCCCACCAGCGCATGCTTGGAGGCCACGTAGCTGCTGCGCTGCACGCCGCCCACCAGCCCGTAGACGGAGGCGATGTTGACGATGCGCCCCCAGCCGCGCTCGCGCATGCCGGGCAGCGCGGCGCGGATGGTGTGGAAGGCGGCGTCGAGGTTGAGTGCGAAGACCTCGCGCCAGCGCTCGGGCGGGTGCGTCTCGATGGGCCCCACGTGCTGGGTGCCGGCGTTGTTGACGAGGATGTCCAGCCGCCCGTGGCGACGCAGTGCCTCGGGCACCAGGGCTGCCGCCTGGTCGGCTTGACGCAGGTCGGCGGCCGCATGCCCCACCGGCACCGCGTGCGCAGCGGCCAGCTCGTCGCACAGCGCGGCGATCGCCGCGGGCTCGCCCAGCCCATTGAGCACGATGGTGCAGCCCTGTTCGGCCAGCGCGCGCGCACTGGCCAGGCCGATGCCGTCGGTCGAGCCGGTGACCAGCGCCACGCGCCCGCTCAGTGGGCGCGAACCGGGCGGGACGGAGGTGGCGCTCATCAGTCGAGCTGGATGTTCAAGGGCGCGATGACGCGGCCCCATTGCTGCGTGTGCCGTTCGATCAGCTCGCCGAACTGCCGGGGGCTGAGTTGCGGTGCAACGGCGCCGTCCTGTTCCACGCGGGCGCGCACATCGGGGGCCTGCAGGGCCTCGTTGGTGGCCTGGTTGAGCGTATCGATGATGGCGGCCGGTGTGCCGGCCGGTGCCAGCAGCCCGTACCACGAGGCCGCCATCATTTCCGGCAGGCCCGATTCGGCAAAGGTCGGCACCTGCGGAGCGGCTGGCGAGCGGGCCTCGGCGGTGAGCGCAATGCCCTTGAGCTTGCCGGCACGGAACAGCGGCGCCGAGGTGGCAATGCCGTCGAAGAACAGCTGCACGTGCCCTGCCGCGAGGTCGCTCAGCGCCGGGCCGGCGCCCTTGTACGGGATGTAGGGCAGCTCCAGGCCGGCGAGGCTGTTGAACATCGCGCCGACCAGGTGCGTCGAGCTGCCGGTGCCCAGCGTGGCCAGGTTGAGGCTGCCGGGTCTGGACTTGCCCAGCGCGATCAGCTCCTTCACCGTGCTCGCCGGCAGTGCCGGGTGGGCGCTGAGTACGAAGGGCGTGAGGCCGGTCAGCGCCACGGGCGCGAAGTCGCTGGCCTTGTAGCCCAGCTTCTTGAACAGGAAGGGGTTGGTCGACAGTGTCGTCGTCACTGCCATGATCAGCGTGAGGCCGTCGGGCGTGGACCGCGCCACGTGCTCGGCGGCGATGGTGGTGGAGCCGCCGGCCTTGTTCTCGACGATCACCGGCTGGCCCAGCCGGGTGGTCAGCTTCTGCGCCACCAGGCGCGAGACGATGTCGGTGAAGCCGCCGGGTGCATAGGGCACGACGATGCGGATGGGCTTGTCGGGCCAGGCCGCGCGTGCGATGCCTGGAAATGCGGTGGTGGCGGCGATGGCCTGCAGGCAGTGGCGACGGTTGATCATGGAGGCTCCGATCGGGTGGGTGGGTCAGGGCAGCAGCCGGGCGGCGCGCGCACGCACATCGGCCAGAAAGGCCTGCAGCGGATCGGCCGCGCCGCGCGCGCCGGCCGGTTGCCGACGGCCGAACAGCAGGTCATCGTGCTGCGCCAGCTCGGGACGGGTGCGTTCCTCGATCCAGTCGTAGACGACGGTGCGCTCGGCGATGCGCCATTCGCCGCCACGCTGTTCGAAGCGGTCGAGATAGCGCCCGCACAGCAAGGTGGCGTGCGCGGGTGCTGCGGCCGTCGTCTGCAGCGCGAAGAAGCTGCTTTCCACGGCGGCCAGGGCGCCGTGCAGCTCGATCAGGCAGTTGCTGACCTGGTGCACGCCGCGACCGCCGGCGCGCAGGCGCGGCAGCGCCTGGTCGATGAAGCCATCGACCGGGCCGCGGTAGGCGCCGTGGCAGTCTTGTGCGTCGGGCCAGTAGGCGCAGCGCAGCAGCGCCTCGTCTGCACGATCGATGCCGCGGCAGTACCGGTACAGGCAGTCGCGGATGGCCTCCTTGTCGGCCAGTGCCTGCAGCGTCGATTGACAGACGGGTTCCATAAAACGAGAATGTACGCAGAAAATGGAATCGTGTCGATGGGGCGAACCCGCCCTTCGGCGATGCACCGTGAAAGGCCCCGCCCATGAGCCCCGACTATTCCCGCTACCAGTTCCTGGACATCCAGCGCCGCAACGGCATTGCCACGCTGACGCTCAACCAGCCCGACAACCGCAACGCCGTGCACGCCGAGATGCACGCCGAGCTCGAGCGTGTCTGGCGCGACCTCGGATCCGACCGCGAGGTCAACGTCATCGTCTTCACCGGCGCGGGCAAGACCTTCTCGGCCGGCGGCGACATCAAGCGCATGGCCGCGCGCTTCGGCACCGAGGAAGGCTGGGACCATTCGCTGCACATCCCGAAGGCGACTCATCGCCTGTTCGAAGGCATGCTGGAAGTGGAGCAGCCGATCATCGCTGCCGTCAACGGTGATGCGGTCGGGCTGGGCGCCACGCTCGCATTGTTTGCCGACGTGGCCATCATCGCCGACTCCGCCAAGTTCGGGGACTCGCACGTCAAGGTCGGCCTCGTGGCCGGCGACGGCGGCGCGGTGGTATGGCCGCTGCTGGTGGGCCCGGCGCGTGCGAAGGAGTTTCTGATGCGTGGCCGTCTGGTCAGCGGCACCGACGCGCACGCCCTCGGTCTCGTCAATCACGTCGTGCCGGCGGCCGAGGTGATGGACGCGGCGCTGAAGATGGCCGAGGAGCTCAACGCCTTGCCGCCGCTGGCCGTGCGCTGGACCAAGCTCGCGGTCAACAAGTGGATCAAGCACCAGCTCAACCTGATCCTGGATGCATCCATCGCCTACGAAATGCTGTCCATCAACTCGCGCGACCACCACGAAGCCGCCAAGGCCTTCATCGAGAAGCGCCCGCCGGTCTACAAGGGCCGCTGAAGAACGGCACATCCGACGAACCGCGAGACACCGATGAACGAGACCCCGACCGCGCGCGACTGGAACGCCCTCAGCGACGATCAATTCCGTGGCATCGCCGCCGAATTCTTCGGCACCCGGGTGCCGGAGCATCTGCGCTTCCTCAGCCGGCGCCCGCGCTGGGCCGAGGTGCGCGAGTGGTACCTCACGCTGTCGCGCCACGGCTGGCTGGTGCCGGCGTGGCCGGTCGAGCACGGCGGCATGGGATTGTCGCAGTCGAAGGTGCTCGTCTACATGGAGGAACTCGAGCGCAGCGGCGCGCCGCGGGTGATGGACCAGGGCCTGATGAACCTGGGGCCGGTGCTGATTGCCCGCGGCACCGAGGATCAGCGCCAGCGCTTCCTGCCCCGGATCCTGTCGGGCGAGCACCTGTGGTGCCAGGGCTATTCCGAACCCAATGCCGGCTCCGACCTGGCGAGCCTGCGCACCGAGGCACGCATCGAAGGCGATCAATTCGTCATCAATGGCCAGAAGATCTGGACCAGCGTGGCCTTCGACGCCAACCACATGTTTGCGCTGGTGCGCACCGACAAGACGGTGAAGAAGCAGGCCGGCATCAGCTTCGTGATGATCGACATGCGCCAGCCGGGCGTCACCGTGCGCCCGATCCGCAACATCGCCGGGCACGAGGAGTTGTGCGAGGTCTTTCTGGATGACGTGCGGGCCCCGGTGTCCAACCTCGTCGGCGAGCTCAACGGCGGCTGGCAGGTGGCCAAGACCCTGCTGGGCTTCGAGCGCATCTGGTCGGGGTCGCCGCGCCAGTCCACCCTGGCCCTGCTGCGGCTGGAAAGGCTGGCCCGCGCCAGCGGCAGGATGTCCGACCCGGTCTTTCGCGATCGTTATACGCAGGTCACGATGGACGTGCTGGATGCGGCCTCGGCCTACGAGCGCTTCGCGCAGATCATGCGCACCGGCGGCAGCTTCGGCGTCGAGGTCTCGATGCTCAAGATCTGGGCCACCGAAACCTGCCAGCGCGTGACCGAACTGATGGTCGAGGCCGCTGGCGACCTCGGTGCCCTGAGCGGCGAGGTCGACGTGGAGGGCGAGTCGATGGACATCCTCTATCCGTTCCTCGACTGCCGTGCCTTCACGATCTACGGCGGTTCGAGCCAGGTGCAGCGCAATATCCTGGTCAAGAACGTGCTCGACCTGCCGTCCTGAGGAAGACCATGAACGAAACGACCGAGTTCCGGGCCACCGGGTCCGACCAGCAGCAGCTCGACATGCTGCGTGAGAGCGCTGCCGACGTGGTTGCCCGTGGCACCGACATGAAGCGGCTGCGCGAGCGGCGCGGCACGTTGCCCGGCTTCGATCCGGCGCACCTGCGCCAGATGGCCGAACTGGGCTGGCTGGGCATCATGGTTCCAGAGGCGCGCGGCGGGCTGGGCCTGGGCCTGACCGAGATGGCCACCGTGTTGCAGGAACTGGGCAAGGGCCTGATGGCCGACCCGCTGCTGCCGGTGGCGTTGGCGACGCGGGTGCTGTGCCACGCACCGGGCTGGACGGCGGGCGACGAACGGCTGGCGATGGTGGTGGAGGGTCGCACGCTGCCGGCGCTCGCGTGGCAGGAAGGGACGGGGGGCATCGATCCCCGGGCCATCGGCACCCAGGCGCGGGCGGCGTCCACGGGTGATGGCTGGCGGCTGAACGGACGCAAGCGCTTCGTCGCCGGCGCAGCGGCGGCGGGCGGCTACATCGTGTCGGCGCTGGATCGGGAGGGCGCTGCGCTCTTCTGGGTCGACGCGCACGCGCCGGGGCTCGCCCTCGACCACGAATGGCGCGCCGACCAGACGCCCAGCGGCGTGCTGACGCTGCACGACGTGCACGTGGCGCCGGACCAGCGGGTTGCGGCCGGCCTGGCGCCGCTGGCGCGTGCGCTCGACGAGACCGCCGTGCTGGCCGCCGCCGAGATGCTGGGCGTGATGGAAGCGGCTCTGCAACTGGCGCTGGCCTACATGCGCACGCGCGTGCAGTTCGGCAAGCCGATCGGCAGCTTCCAGGCCTTGCAGCACAAGGCCGCCGATCTGTATGTGCAGCAGGAGCTGGTGCGTGCCGTTCTGCAGGACGCGCTGCGCACGTTCGATGGCGGCGGTGACGACCGGCAGGCGCAGGCCCTGGTGGCCAGCCGGTGCAAGGCGCGCGCCAGCGATGCCGGTCTGCGCGTCACGCGGGAGGTCATCCAGCTGCACGGCGCGATCGGCTACACCGACGAGCACGATGCCGGCTTGTACCTCAAGCGCGCGCTGGTGCTGTCGGCCTGGCTCGGCAATGCGAGCGCGCACCGCGCCCGCTTTTCCGCCTTGCAGGAGCCTCTGGCTGCGCTATAGTTGTTCCGCACGCCGGAACGTCGACCGGCCCAAGGGAAGAAGCGATGATTCGTGCCGTGGGCCGTGCGCTGGCCATTTTCGATGCCTATGACAACGAGCACCTGAGCCTTTCGCTGCAGGAGATTGCCGAGCGCATCCGCATGCCCAAGACGACGGCCTTCCGCCTCGTCAATACGCTCGAACGCGCCGGCTTCCTGGTGCGCATGGACAACCAGCGCTACTGCCTGTCGCTGAAGCTCGCGCGCCTGGGTGGCCTGGTGCGCAGCACGCTGAGCATCCTGGAGATCGCCCGTCCGGTGATGCTGCAGGTCAACGAGCAGGTGTCGGAGACGATCGCGCTCAACGCCATCGTCGGCAACGAGCGCATGGTGCTCGATGCCGTGGACACACCGTCGCCCTTGATGTCGATGGCGCGTCCCGGCGAGCGACAGCCGCTGCTGCTGGGTGCCAGCGGCCGCATCCTGATGGCCTACATGAAGCCCGAGGTGCTCGAGGCGGTGCTGAAGGCCAATGTGCGCGGCACCGACTTCGACCGGGCGGCCTTCGACCGCGAGATCGCGCGCTTCAAGCGCCAGGGTTTTGCCGTCACACGGGGACAGCGCGTGCCCGGACTGACGGCAATCGCGGTGCCCATCTTCGACATCCACGACGAGGTGAAATACAGCCTGGCGCTCACCGGCCCCAGCGTGCGCATCGACTCGCGCGACCACGAACTGGCCGAGGTGATGACCGCCGCGGCCCGTGACATCTCCAGCCGCCTGGGTGCAAGCCCGGAGAATGGCATCGACCTGAGGCTGCTGGCGGCCGACGATGCGGATACCGCTGCACGCGAAAAGGCCCGCAAGGCGCCGGCGCGCAAGGTTGCGCCGCGCAAGCGCGTCGCAGCAACCGCGGCCTGAAAGCGGCGCCGCATTCCTCGGCGCTTCGTCAGTCGGGTCGGGCGAAGGTCTTGCCGGCCCTGGCCAGCCGCTCCAGCAGCGGTGCCGGTGCCCAGAACTCGCCATGCTGGCGGTGGAACTCGCAGATGCGGGCGTGCACCCTGTCCAGTCCGATCGTGTCGGCATAGAACATCGGGCCGCCCCGCCAGGCCGGGAAGCCGTAGCCATTGACGTAGATGAGGTCGATGTCCGAAGCGCGCTGGGCGATGCCGTCGGCCAGTACCCTGGCCCCTTCGTTGATCAGCGCATAGATGCAGCGCTCGACGATCTCCTCGTCGCTGATCGTGCGGCGCTCGATGCCCGACTCGCGCGCGCAGTCCTCGATGACCTGCTGCACCACCGGATCGGGCAGCGGCGTGCGGCTGCCGGCCTCGTAGCGGTAGAAGCCGGCGCCGGCCTTCTGGCCAAAGCGGCCGAGTTCGCACAGTCGGTCGGCCACCTTCGAATAGCGCAGATGCGCCGGCCGCGTGGCGGCGGCGCGCTTGCGGCTGGCCCAGCTGATGTCCAGGCCAGCCAGGTCGGACATCGCGAAGCGCCCCATGGCCAGGCCGAAGCGCTGCAGCGCGCCGTCCACCTGCGCCGGCGTGGCACCCTCCTCGAGCAGGAATTCGGCCTCGCGCGCGTACTGCGCCACCATGCGGTTGCCGACGAACCCGTCGCACACGCCCACCAGCACCGGCAGCTTGCCGATCTGCCGCCCCACCGCCATGCAGGTGGCCAGCACGCCCGGCGCGGTGGCCGCGCCACGCACCACCTCGAGCAGCCGCATCACGTGCGCCGGGCTGAAAAAATGCAGGCCGATCACCGAAGCCGGCCGCGAGGTGCTGCGCGCGATCTGATTCACGTCCAGGCGCGAGGTGTTGGTGGCCAGGATGGCGCCGGGCTTGCACAAGGCATCGAGCCGGCCGAAGAGATCCTTCTTGGCGTCCATGTCCTCGAAGATGGCCTCGATCACCAGCTCGGCATCGGCGGCATCCGCCAGTTCCAGCGTCGGCGTGATGCGCGTAAACCTGGCGTCGGCCTCGGCCTGCGTCAGCCTGCCCTTGGCCACCGTGCCGGCGTAATTGCGCGCAATGGTCGCCAGGCCGCGGTCCAGCGCCTCCTGTCGGCTTTCGATCAGCGTCACCGGGATGCCGGCGCTGGCAAAGCCCATCGCGATGCCGCCGCCCATGGTGCCCGCACCGACGATGGCCACGCGGGTCACCGGCGAGACCGGCGTTCCGGCCGGCAGGTCGGTGATCCTGGCCGCCGCGCGTTCGGCCATGAACAGGTGGCGCAAGGCCTTGGATTCGATGCCGTTGACGAGCACGTCGAAGCGCTCGCGTTCGAAGGCCATGCCCTCGTCGAACGGCTTGCTGACCGAGGCTTCGAGGCAGGCCAGGCATTCCAGCGGTGCCGGCTGGCCGCGGTGACTCCGGGCCAGCGCAGCGCGCTGCCGCTCGAACCACTGTGCATCCGGCGGCGGCGTCGCCTGTCGGCGCGAGACCACCGGGTGTTCGGCGCGTGCGGCCATGCGGCGCGCAAATTCGATCGCGGCGGCAAGCAGGTCGCGGTCGGTCACTTCGTCGACCAGGCCCAGCTTCAGGGCTTCGTCGGCATCGACCGGCGCCCCCGAGATGATGATGCGAGCCGCTGCCTCCACGCCCACCAGGCGCGGCAGGCGCTGCGTGCCGCCGCCGCCGGGCAGCAGGCCGAGCTTGACCTCGGGCAGCCCCAGGCGGGCCCCACGCTGGGCGAAGCGGTAGTGGCAGCCCATGGCAAATTCGAGCCCCAGGCCCAGCGCATGGCCGTGGATGGCGGCCACCACCGGCTTGGCCGATGCTTCGATGCGCTTGACCAGGGTGCGCGAACTCGGCTCGGCACGCGACGCCGGCGTGTTGAAGGCCTTGATGTCGGCACCGCCGCAAAACAGCTTGCCGGCGCCGGCCACGACGATGGCGCGCACCGCGGGGTCGGCCCAGGCGCGGTCCAGATGGGCCGCCATCTCTTCGCGCTGGGCATGGCCCAGGCCGTTGACGGGCGGGTTGTCGATGAGGACCACGGCGACGTCGCCGTGCAGGGCGTAGTTGGCTTCGTTCATGGTTCGGAGTCTAATTTTATGGAATTGATTCCGTCAAGCGAAACCGATAACATGACGCTTCCCCGAACTCAACCGGACCCCTCGCATGAGCCGCATCGAGCTCGAACGCCGCGACGCTGTCGCCGTCGTGACCCTGGTCAACCCGGAGCGCCGCAATGCGCTCGACCTCGAGATGCGCCGCGCGCTGCTGCAGACGCTGCGCACCGTGGCCGATGACGAAGCCGTGCGCGCGCTGGTGCTCACCGGCGCCGGTGCGGCGTTCTGTGCCGGCGCCGACGTGGGCCGCATGGGCGGGCGCGACCTGGCGGGTTCGCGCCAGCGCATGCAGGTGATGCACGAGATGGTGCGCACGCTGCATGACCTGGACAAGCCGGTGGTGGCGGCCGTGCGCGGGCCGGCGGTGGGCATCGGCTTCAGCCTGGCGATGTCCTGCGACGTGGTGCTGGCCGCGCCTTCGGCCGATTTCTCGCAGGTCTTCACGCGCGTCGGACTGGCGCCCGACGGCGGTGCGATCTGGTTTCTGGCGCGGCTGCTGGGCATGCAGCGTGCCAAGGAGCTGGTCTACAGCGGGCGCAAGCTGCGTGCCGAGGAGGCGCTTGCCCTCGGCCTGGTGTCGCGCATCGTGCCCGAGGAGCAGGTGCTGGACGAGGCCATCGTGCTGGCCGCATCCTGGGCCGAGGGCCCCGGGCTCGCGCTGGCGATGGCCAAACAGCTGTTCGCGGCCAGCGTGGCGCCCAGCCTGGCGCAGTTTCTCGAGATGGAACTGCTGGTCGGGCCGCAGCTGTCGCAGACGGCCGACCACGCCGAGGGGCGCGCGGCCTTCCAGGAAAAGCGCAAGCCCCGCTTCACCGGCCGCTGACGGCCGACGTGCTCATTTCGGCTTCTGCACGAAGTCGCACTGGCTTTCCGACAGCGGCCGCCAGACCTCGACCGCGGGGATCTCGGCGCCCACCTTGTAGTAGTCGTAGGCGCCCCTGGATTCGCCGGGTGACTTGATCTGCACCACATGGCCCGGGCGCATGACCTGGCCGTCCTCGCGAATGCTCACGTTCTTCATCTGGAAATCGTTGACCGGCGTGGACTTCATCGTCGCCACGACCTTGGGGCCGTCATCGGTGGCGGCAGCGGCCACGGCCTTCAGGTAGTGCAGCGCGGCGCTGTAGGCGCCGGCCTGCAGGTAGTTGGGTGCCACGCCCTTGTGACGGGCCATGAAGCGCTGTGACCAGGCGCGGCTGGCTTCGTCGCGGTCCCAGTAGAAGGGGTCGACGAAGCGCAGGCCCTGTGCCACCTCCAGGCCCATCGCATGCGCCGCATTGATCGTCATGCCGGTGCTGGTGACGATCTGGCCTTGTTCCTTGATCTGGTATTCGCGCGCCTGCTTGAGCGCATTGGTCAGGTCTTCGCCGGAATTCATCAGCACGATGGCCTGCGCCTTGCTGGCCTGTGCCTGCAGCAGGAAGGACGAGAAGTCGGTGGTGCCCAGCGGATGCTTGACCGAACCGACGACCTTGCCGCCGCCGGCCTCGACGAAGCGCGCCGACTCGGTGGCCAGCATGTTGCCGAAGGCATAGTCGACGGCGATGAAGTAGAAGGTCTTCACACCCTGGCGCAGCAGCGCCTGGATGCTCGACTTGGGCATGAAATAGGTGTCGATGACGAACTGGAAGTTCATCGGCGAGCAGGCCTTGCCGGTGAGGTCACCGGTGGCGGTGCCGGCCGCCATGAAGGGCTTGCGAGCCTGCCTGGCCAGGTTGCTGACCCCGAGCGCGATCGACGACGCCGAGCCGGTGATGATGGCGTCGACCTTGTCGGTGTCGATCCAGCGGCGCGCGATGCTGGTGCCGATATCGGGCTTGTTCTGGTCGTCGGCGACGATCAGCTCGACCGGCTTGCCGTTCACCTTGCCGCCGAAGTCCTCGATCGCCATGCGGATGGCCAGCGCCGAGCCCGGGCCGCCATTGGACGCATAGGGGCCGGACTGGTCGGCCAGGTAGCCGATGCGCACCACGTCGTCGGACACCTGGGCCTGTGCCAGGCCGCCCATCGCAGCCAGGCCGGCCGCGGCGGTTTTCGCAAACAGTTGCTTCGCATTCATCCTTCGTCTCCAGTCAGGTGGTGTTGAGGTGAGGGCCGCTGTCGTGCGGCCGGGCAGGGACCAGGGGTGGGCTGCGGGTCACAGCGTGGCCTGGGTGCCCAGGATCACGGTGCTCTGGCTCGACAGCACGCCGCCGTTGCCATGCGCGATCGCGGTGTCGCAGCCGCGGACCTGGCGCACGCCGCATTCGCCGCGCAGCTGGCGCACCGCCTCGATCAGCACGAACAGGCCGAACATGCCGGGGTGGCCGTACGACAGACCGCCGCCGCTGGTATTGACCGGCAGCCGCCCGCCCGGGGCGATGGCGCCGCCGCTGACGAAGGCGCCGCCTTCACCCTTGGCGCAGAAACCCAGGTCTTCCAGAAACAGCAGCGTGGTGATGGTGAAGGCGTCGTAGACCTGCACGACGTCGATGTCGCGCGCCTGCAGCCCGGCCATCGCATAGGCCAGCGCGCCGGAGCGCGCGGCGCCGGTGACGGTGAGGTCCGGCATGCTGCTGATGGCCTGGTGGCTGATGCACTCGCCCACGCCCAGCACATAGGCCGGCGGCTTGCGCAGGCTGCGCGCGCGTGCGGCCGAGGTCATCACCAGCGCGCCGCCGCCGTCGGTGACGAGGCAGCAGTCGCGCACCGTCAGCGGATGGCTGACCATGCGTGAGGCCAGCACCTCGGCCACCGTCAGCGGCGTCTTCTCCCAGGCTGCCGGGTTGAGCAGCGCCCACTGCCGCGCCGCGACGGCGATCTCGGCCAGCTGCTCGCGCGTGGTGCCGTACTGGTGCATGTGGCGCGAGGCCGCCAGCGCGTAGGCGCTGGCCGGGGTGAGCGGACGAAAAGGCGTCTCGTAGGGGTTGAATTCGCGCGGCGCCACCTGGCGGCGGCCGGCGCTGCGCTGGGTGCTGCCGTAGGCGATGACGGCCACCTCGCACAGCCCGGCCTCGATGGCCGCCTGCGCGTGCGCCACATGCGTCATGAATGACGATCCGCCCATCATGGTGCAGTCCTGCACGCGCGGCTGCAGGCCCAGGTATTCGCACAGCGCGGTGCTCGGCATGCGGCTCTGGCCGGCGGCCGCGAAGACGCCGTCGACATCGGTCAGCGCCAGGCCACAGTCGGCCAGGGCTCGGTGCACGCCCTGTGCCATCAGGTCGATCACCGACAGGCCTTCGGCAACCTCGCCGAGATCGGATTCGGCCACACCGACGATGGCCGCGGCACCGCGCTTCAGACCGGCGCTCATACCGCCGCGGCCCCGACGGCAGCGGCCGATTCGAAGACGGGGTAGGGTCCGTCCTCGCTGCGGGCCGGCTGCGCGCGCAGGCGCACCCGCAGCCCGATGCGCACCTGCTCGGGCGGCAGCGATTCGACCCGGCTCATCAGGCGAAAGCCCTCGTCCATGTCGATCAGCGCCACGTTGTACGCGGCCTCTGCCTTGGGCGCGATCACCGTCGTCGCATAGACGGTGCCCAGGCCGGCGCTGGTGGTCCAGCGCAGTGCACCCCGGTGGCCGGCGGGTGCGGCCACGCGCGGGTAGAAGACGGGCCGGCCGTCCTCGTCGACCTGGTAGCCGAGCTGGCCTTGTTCGAGGTAGGCACGATGGCGCGTCAGGGGGGACTCGGCGGCGTCGGCTGTGGTCATGGCGTGCTGGCGGTGCAAGTGCTGCTCACGGGGCGCGGGCGATCAGTGCGTCGACGGCCAGGATGCGGTCGCCGGCACAGATCAGCGGGTTGACGTCGAGCTCGGCGATGCGCTGGCGCTGGTCGGCGGCCAGTTCGGAGATGCGAGCGACGACCTCGGCCAGGCCGTCGATGGCCACCGGCGCCGAGCCGCGAAAGCCCTGCAGCACGCGCCGGCCCGCCAGCTCGTCCAGCATGCGCCGGGCCTCGTCGGTGCCGACCGGCGCCACGCGCAGTGCGGTGTCGCGCAGCAGCTCGACGAAGATGCCGCCGAGCCCGACCACCACCAGCGGGCCGAACTGCGGGTCGATGCGCGCGCCGACCATGATTTCGGCACCGGCCGGCACCATGGGCTGCACCAGCACGCCGTTGATGTGCGGCAGCGGCGATACCGCCTGCGCGTTGGCCATCACCTCGGTGAAGGCGGTGCGCACCTCGTCGGCGCTGCGCAGGTTCAGGCGGATGACGCCGGCCTCGGTCTTGTGCGGGATGTCGGGCGATTCGACCTTCAGCACCACCGGAAAGCCGGCCTGCTGCGCCGCGGCCGCGGCCTCGTCGGCCGTATTCACCAGCACCTCGCGCACCACCGGCACGCCGTAGGCGGCGAGCACGGCCTTGCCCTCGCGCTCGGTCAGCGTGGCGTGGGGCGAGGCCTCGATCAGCGCCGCTGCACGCGCCGCCGCCCCGGGCGGCGACAGGCGCGGCGCACGCACGCCGCGGCGTGCGTGCCAGTCCTGGTGCCGGTGCCAGGCGGCCAGCGCGGCCATGCAGTGGCGCATCGAACGAAAGGTGGCCACCTGCGGGTGCTGCTCGCTCTCGACCGCCCCCGGCCCCTCGAGGTGCTGCGTCAGCCAGACGTTGCAGGCAATCTTGCCGTGCTCGGCGGCGGCGCGGCCGAGCGTGGCGATGCGTGCGGTGGCGGCGTCGTAGGCGAAGGTGTGCGGCACCACCAGCGCGCCGTAGGCGGGGTCGGCCATCAGTGCCTCGAAGCAGGCGTGCAGATCCTGCGGCGTGGCCAGCACCTGCGCCGTCATGTCGCAGGGGTTGCCGGGCGAGCCGTACTCCGGGATCAGCGCCTCGAGGCGGCTCAAGGTCGCGGCCGACGGCGGCGGCAGGTCGACGCCCTGCGACTCGGCCTGGTCGGCCAGCAGGATGCAAGCACCGCCGGAAACGGCGGCCACGGCAACACCGCGCGCACGGGGCGGCGGCGCCTTGGCGAAGAACGAGGTCGTGTCCAGCAGCGCCTCGATCTCGTCGACCAGGATCACGCCGGCCTGTTGCAGCGCCGCGCGGTAGGCCGCCTGCGAGCCGGCCACCGAGCCGGTGTGCGACACCGCCGCCTGCGCGCCGCGCTCGCTGGTGCCGAGCTTGTGCACCACCAGCGGCTTGCCGGCGTCATGGCAGCGCGCGGCCGCCTCGAGAAAGCGCGTGGGGTCGGACATGCCCTCGAAGACGCAGGCCACGGCACGGCAGGCGGGGTCGGCGGCGAGGTAAGCCACCTGGTCGGCCACGTCGACGTCGCTGGCGTTGCCACAGGTCAACAGGTGGCTCAGCCGCAGCCCATGTTCCTGCGCCTGCGCCAGCGCTGCGCCGATGGCGCCCGACTGGCTGACCAGCCCGACCGCCGGCGCCGGCGGCTTGCCGATGAAGCTGGCGATGCCGAAGGTGCCGATCACCCCCAGGCCGTAGTTCATGTAGCCCACGCAATTGGGGCCCAGCAGCCGCATGTCGGCGGCGCGCGCGATGTCCAGCAGGCGCTGCTGCTGGTGGCGGCGGTCGGGCAGCCCGGTCTCGGCGTAGCCCGAGGCAAAGAGCACGACGCCGCCGACGCCACGCTCGGCGCAGTCGCGCACGACCGCTTCCACCGCGTCGCGCGGCACGGCGACGAAGACGCAGTCCGGCGTCTGCGGCAGCGCGGCGATCGAGGGGTAGCAGGGCTGGCCGCCCAGTTCGGCGTAGCGCGCGTTGACGCGGTAGACCGGACCTTCGAAACGTCCGGGGCCGGCGATATTGGCCAGCGTCATGGCGCCGAAGGCCTGCGGATTGGCCGACACCCCGACGACGGCGATGTGGCGCGGTGCGAACAGGCGGGACAGCCGGGCCGCGTCGTAGAGGGGGCGTTGAGCCAGGTCGGTCATGGAAATGTCAATTCCGGAGATTGGATCGCGGTTCATTATCGCGTTCAATTTTTGCTGGCGTCAATCAATATTCCGCTTGACGAACGTAGTTCCACTAGTCAGAATTTGTGTCATCGTCACGGCAACGCCCGCTGCAACAGCGGCGCCGCCACACTCACCCACAGGCCGAACCGATGAGCGCAGACAGCTGGGAGCTTCCCGAAGAGCTTCGACAGATCCAGGACACCGTGGCGCGCTTCATGGCCGCCGAGGTCAAGCCTGCGGAGGACCGTCTCCAGCACGACGCCTACGAACTGCCCGCCGCCACGCTGCAGGCCCTGCAGGACAAGGCACGGGCCATTGGCCTGTGGTGCGTGCGCTCGCCGCAGGAGCACGGCGGTGCGGGCCTGAGCCAGCTCGGCCAGGCCGTCGTCGCCGAAGAAGCCGCCAAATGCCGCATGGGGGCCTACGTGCCGGCCTGCGGCGCCTTTGGTGCCGACCCGCCGAATGCCATCTGGCTCGGCACGCCGGAGCAGATTCGAAAGTACGGCGTGCCCGGTGTCGAGCAGGGGCGCAAGGTCTATTTCGCCATCAGCGAGGCCAGCGGCGGTGCCGACCCGGCGCGCTCGATCCGCACCCGCGCCGTGCGCAAGGGCGATCGCTACGTGCTCAACGGCAGCAAGATGTGGATCACCGGCGCCGAGGGCGCCGACTGGGGCATCGTCTTCGCGCGCACCGGCGAGCAGGGCGACCGCGGCGGCATCACGGCCTTCATCGTCAATGGCCAGCCACCGGGCATGAGCCTGAAGCCGATCCCGGTGATCCGCTCCTATGCGCCCTACGAGATCACCTTCAAGGACGTCGAGATCCCGGTCGAGGACCGCCTGGGCGACGAAGGCCAGGGCTTCGCGATCTGCGAGAAGTGGCTGATCGAAGGGCGCATCCCCTATGCGGCCGGCACCATCGGCATCGCGCAGGCGGCGCTGCAGATCGCCATCGACTGGGCGCGCGAGCGCGAGACCTTCCGCAGCAAGCTGGCCGACAAGCAGGCCATCCAGTGGATGGTCGCCGACAGCGAGATGGAGTTGCGCGCCGCGCGGCTGCTGACCTGGCAGGCGGCCTGGATCGCCGATTCCGGCCGTGGCGGCGACCTCAAGGTGGCGTCGTCGATCGCCAAGGTGACGGCCACCGAGACCGCCGGGCGTGTGGTCGACCGCGCCATCCAGATCCTCGGCGGCATGGGCGTGTCGCGCGAGCTGCCGCTCGAGCGCTGGTATCGCGAATTGCGCATCAAGCGCATCGGCGAGGGCCCTTCGGAGGTGCACCGCATGGTGCTGGCGCGCCATCTGCTGGGCACCGGCCGCTGAACGGCCCGAGGAGCCGCGCATGTCCATCGACCTCGATCTGCTGGACGACGGGATCGCCGTCATCACGCTCAACCGGCCCGACAAGCGCAATGCGCTCGATGCCGAGCATTACCAGGCGCTGTCCGAGGCCTGGACGCGCGTGCGCGACGACGACGCCATCCGCGTGGCCGTGGTCACCGGCGCCGGCGACCAGGTCTTCAGCGCCGGTGCCGACCTGAAGTCGTGGATCGGCCGCGAGGCGCCGCTGGGCGAGCTGTGGCAGACGCAGAAGGGCATGCTGCTCAACCGTGGGCTGGAGATCTGGAAGCCGGTGATCGCGGCGCTCAACGGCCATTGCCTGGCTGGCGGCATGACGCTGATGCTGGCCACCGACATCCGCGTCGCCGCCGAGCACGTGAGCTTTGCGCTCAGCGAGGTCAAGCGCGGCATCATCGCCGCCAATGGCGGCACGCAGCGCCTGCCCGATCAGCTGCCGCACGCGATCGCGATGGAGATGCTGCTCACCGGCGACGCCATCGACGCCGCCACCGCGCTGCGCTTCGGGCTGATCAACCGCGTGGTGCCGGCGGCGCAGTTGATGGATGCGGCGCTCGACTATGCGCGTCGCATCGCGGCCAATGCGCCGCTGGCGGTACAGGCGGCCAAGGAGCTGGCGCTGCGCGGGCGCGAGCCGGGGCTGGCCGCCGGCCTGCGCTTCGAGCAGTTCGTGCAGAACATCCTGCGCCACACCGACGACGCGGCGGAAGGGCGGGCCGCTTTCGCCGCGAAGCGTGCGCCACGCTTCAAGGGGGAATGACATGAAGCCCCCACGCTCTCTTCGTTCGCTGCCCCCCAAGGGGGTGGTCAGCACCTTCGGAACGGCCGGGCGGTGCTGACGTGTCTCTGAGCGGTCGCTGCGTCATCGCCGGCATCGGACACACCGCCTTCGGCAAGCTGCCGGGGCGCGATACGGTGTCGCTGAACGTCGAGGCCTGTCGCGAGGCCTTGAACGACGCCGGCATCGACAAGTCGCTGGTCGACGCCGTCTTCGTCAAGGTGCCGACCTCGGCGCACCAGTTCATGTATGGCCAGAAGGTGGCCGAGGCGCTGGGCATCGCGCCGCGCATCGGCGGCGCCTGGGACCAGGGCGGCGCGGCCAACATCACGCTGCTGTCGTTCGCCGTCATGGCCATCGAGGCCGGCCAGTGCGACGTGGCCCTGGTGTGCTACGCCGACAACCCGCGCAGCGGCAACCGCGCCGTCTATGGCCGGCCGCGCGGCGACGACGCGCTGTACGGCTGGTTTTCCACCGCCGCCGGCTACGCCATGATCCATCGCCGGCACGTGATCGAATACGGCACACCGCCGGAGGCCTTCGGCGCGGTGGCGCTGGCCAGCCGCCGGCATGGGGTCGGCAATCCGCATGCGCAGTTGCGCAAGCCGCTGGCGATGGACGAGTACCTGGCCTCGCCCTGGGTGGTGGATCCGCTGCGGCGCGACGACTGCGCACTGGTCTCCGACGGCGGTGCGGCGCTGGTGGTGATGAGCGCCAAGCGTGCGCGCGAACTCGGGGTGCCGCAACCGGTGCCGGTGCTGGGCTTCGGCCATGGCCAGACCTCGTTCGAGTTGCCGCAGCGCGAGTCGCTCACGCGCACCGAAGCCGCACGCGCCGCCGCCACGGCCTTCGCGATGGCCGGCGCGCGCCCGCAGGACGTGGACGTGGCGCAGCTCTACGACTGCTTCACCGTCACCGTGCTGATGACGCTGGAGGACTACGGCTTCTGCCGCAAGGGCGAGGCCGCGGCCTTCGTCGCCGATGGCGCCATCGAGCATGGCGGCCGGCTGCCCGTCAACACCAGCGGCGGCCTGCTGTCGGAGACCGGCATGCCGGGTCTGCAGCTGGTGATGGAAGGCGTGCGCCAGATGCGCGGCAGCGCGCGGCTGCAGGTGCCCCGCGCCAGGCTGTGCGTGGTCAGCAACCAGGGCGGCACCATGCACACGCACTCGACCCTGCTGCTGGGAAATTGACGTGGACCTGCCCAAGCCCGAGATCACCGAGCTCAACCGCCCGTACTGGGACGCGCTGCGCGAGGGCCGGCTGATGTTCCAGCGCTGCGGTTGCGGCCATGCCTGGCTGCCGGCGCGCCGCGAATGCCCGTCCTGCCTGCGGCCGGGCGCACACTGGGAATGCGCCAGCGGCCGCGGCACGCTGCTGAGCTGGGTCGTCTACCACACCGCCTACCACCCCGCCTTCGCCGAGCGGCTGCCCTACCACGTGGCGCTGGTCCAGCTCGAAGAAGGACCGCGCCTGCTGACGCGCATCGCCGACGGCCACGGGCGCCTGAGCGGTGATGCCCCGGTCGAACTGCAGGTGGGCTGGGAAGGCGAGGTTCCCCTGGCGACCTTCCGCCTGCGACCCGCCAACGACTGAATCCACACCATGCGCCAAGCCGTCATCGTCTCCACCGCCCGCACCCCGCTCGTCAAGGCGCAGCGCGGCGAGTTCAACATCACGCCCGGGCCCACGCTGGCCGCCTGCGCCATGCGCGCCGCCGTCGAGCGTGCCGGCGTCGACCCCGCCACCATCGACGACGTGGTGATCGGCTGCGGCAATCCGGAGGGCCGCACGGGGCGCAACATCGGCCGCCAGGCGGCGCTGCGCGCCGGCTGGCCGGTCGGCGTGGCAGGCACCACGGTCAGCCGCTTCTGTGCCTCGGGCCTGCAGGCAGTGGCCGACGCCGCCGGCCGCATCGTCGCTGACGGCGAGTCGCTGATGGTGGCCGCCGGCGTGGAGAGCATCTCCGGCCTGCCCGCACCGCGGCCGGCGGGTGAGGGTGGCGACAACGGCGTCGACCCCTGGCTGGCCGAACGGCTCCCCGGGCTTTATCTGGCGATGATCGACACCGCCGATATCGTCGCCGCACGCTACGGCGTTTCGCGGGCGGCCCAGGACGAATTCGCGCTGCAAAGCCAGCGGCGTACGGCATCCGCGCAGCAACGCGGCCTGTTCCGCGACGAGATCGTGCCCGTGACGACGATGATGGCCGTCGCCGACAAGGCCACCGGCACGGTGAGCCGGCGCGAGGTGACGGTCGACCACGACACCTGCAACCGCGCAGACACCACGCTCGCCGGTCTGGCGGCGCTGGCGCCGGTGAAGGGGCCGGAGCGCTTCATCACCGCCGGCAACGCCTCGCAGCTGGCCGACGGTGCTTCGGCCTGCGTGCTGATGGAAGCGCGTGCCGCCGAGCGCGCCGGCCTGCAACCGCTGGGCGCCTTCCGCGGCTTCACCGTGGCCGGCTGCGAGCCCGACGAGATGGGCATCGGCCCTGTGTACGCGGTCCCCAAGCTGCTGCAACGCCACGGCCTGCGGATCGACGACATCGACCTGTGGGAGCTCAACGAGGCCTTCGCCTCGCAGGTGCTGTACTGCCGCGACCGCCTGGGCATTCCCGACGAGCGGCTCAACGTCAACGGCGGCAGCATCGCCATCGGCCATCCCTTCGGCATGACCGGCGCCCGCCTCGTCGGCCACGCGCTGCTGGAAGGACGGCGCCGCGGCGCCAGGTATGCGGTGGTGACCATGTGCATCGCCGGCGGCATGGGTGCGGCTGGGCTGCTCGAGGTCTTCCGAGCGTCCACCGGACAGGACGGCGGGCGCTGAGGCCATGACATTCGATCGCCGGCGCGCCGCCGGATGGGCTGTGGGGATCGACGGCTGCTTGGCGACCATCGGCCTGACGCCGTCGGTCGACGACGACCGGCGCGGCGTCGCAGGCAACTTCAAGGTCTACGAGGCGGCAATGGCCGCGCAACGGCGATGAACCTGGATCTGACCACCGAACAATCGGCCTTCCGCGACGAGGTTCGCGCCTTCATCCGCGAGCGGCTGCCGCAGGACATCCGCGAGCGACTGCGCCAGGGCTATCTGCCGCGCAAGCAGGACACGGTGCGCTGGCAGCGCATCCTGGCAGAGCGCGGCTGGGCCGCGCCGCACTGGCCGCGCGCCTACGGCGGCGCGGAGCTCGGCCAGATCGAGCGCATCATCCTGCTCGACGAACTGCAGCGCGCACCGGCACCGGTGCCTCAGGTCTTCAACATCAACATGCTCGGCCCGGTGCTGCTGAAGTTCGGCAGCGAGCGGCAGAAGGCCTGGTTCCTGCCGCGGCTGGCCAATCTGGACCTGTGGTTCTGCCAGGGTTTCTCGGAGCCCGGGGCAGGATCCGACCTCGCGGCGCTGCGCACCCTCGCGCGGCGCGAGGGCGAGCACTATGTCGTCAACGGGCAGAAGATCTGGACCTCCACCGCGCACGTGGCCGACTGGATGTTCGCGCTGGTGCGCACCGACGCGCAGGCGCAGCGTCACCGCGGCATCTCGTTCCTGCTCATCGACCTGAAGACGCCGGGCGTCACGGTGCGCCCGATCCGCTCGATCGACGGCGCGCACCACCTCAACGAGATCTTCCTGCAGGACGTGCGCGTGCCCGTCGAGAACCTCGTGGGCGAGGAAGGGCAGGGCTGGGAATGCGCGCGCTTCCTGCTGGCCAACGAACGCAGCGGCATCGCCAATGTCGGCGCCTGCCGCGAGCGGCTGGCCTATGCACGCGAGCTGGCCGCGCGCACGCGCCGCGGTCGGCACCGCCTGGCCGACGACCCGCACCTGCGGCACGAGCTCGCGCTGCTCGACGCCGAGTTGCGCGCGCTGGAAGTGACGAACCAGCGCTTCCTGCTGACGCCCTCGGCACAGGCGGCGATGCCGGCCTTTGCCTCGGTGCTCAAGCTGCGCGGCACGGCGCTGCAGCAGCAGCTGCACGGGTTGCTGGTGCGCCTGGGCGGCGCCGGCGTGCGTGAACATGTCGACGACGAAGACGTGGACGGCATACCGCATCTGGTGGAACGTTACCTATTCGCGCGTGCCGGCAGCATCTACGGTGGGACCTCGGAAATCCAGCGCGACCTCGTCGCCAAGACGCTATTGGGCTGAACCATGGACTTTGAACTCAGCGACGAGCAGCGCGCGCTGCAGGACAGCCTGGCACGGCTGCTGGCCGACCGCCACGACGCCGAGACGCGGCGGCGCATTGCCGCCGGCGAGGCGGGCTGGAGCGAGCCCCTCTGGCGGCAACTCGTCGACCTCGGCCTGAGCGCGCTGCCGGTGGCCGCTGTGCATGGTGGCCTGGGCGGGCGGACCGAAGACCTGATGGTGGCGATGATGGAGATCGGCCGCTCGCTGCTGTCGGTGCCGCTGCTGGGCGGCGTCGCGATGCCAGCGGCGGCGTTGCAGGCCGCTGGCGGCGAGGCCGCGGCGCGCTGGCTGCCGGCACTGGCTGCGGGCGAAGCGCTGCTGGCCTGGGTACACGACGAGCCTGAAGGCGATGGCAGCGCCGAGTGGGTGGCGTTGCGCGCGCGCCGCGACGGCGACGCCTGGTGGCTCGAGGGCCGCAAGTCGGCGGTGCAGCATGCCGGGAGTGCCCGGCACCTGCTGGTCAGCGCGCGCGTCGCGGGCGAGGACGGCGATGCCGCCGGCCGGGCGCTGTTCCTGGTGGCTGCCGACGCCCCGGGGGTGCAGCGGCGGGCGCTGCGGCTGATCGACGGCACCCCCGCTTGCGAATTCACGCTCGACGGCGTGGTCGCGGAGCCGTTGACGCTCGACGGCGACACCGTGGCGCATGGCATCGATGCCGCGCTGGCCGTCGGCGTCGCCGGTGCGTGCGCCGAGCTGCTGGGCGCGATGGAATATGCGCTGCGGCTGACCATCGACTACGTGCAGACCCGCAAGCAGTTCGGCCGCCTGATCGGCGACAACCAGGCCCTGCGCCACGCGCTGGCCGACATGCAGGTCAGCCTGGAGATGGCGCGCAGCATGGCGCTGCTGGCGGCGGTGCAGGCCGATCGCCCCGCCAGCGCGGATGCGGGCGTCGACCTGCATCGCGCCAAGCTCGTCGTCGACCGCCACGCGCGCCTCGTTGCCGAGGCGGCGATCCAGCTGCACGGCGGCATCGGCATGACCGAGGAATATGCGGTGGGCAACGTGCTGCGCCGCGTGCTGGTGCTGGAAACCAGTTGCGGCGATGCCGACACCCACGTCGCTGCGATTGATCGATCCGCAGCGTGGAACACGGCGCCGCTTGGTGCCAACGGTTCTGGTTGACGGAATGCGTTCCAAAAGTTAAATTTTCATGCACCGACGCCGGCCGGCGTCATGCGCCAACCCGAAGGAGACCCAGCCCATGTCCACCCCGATTTCGAGCCGCCGAATGTTCGTCGGCAGCCTGCTTCTGCTGTCCGCCCTCGGTGCGCACGCACAGGGCAGCGACTGGCCCAACAAGCCGATCAGGCTCGTCGTCGCCGGGCCGGCTGGCGCCGGCATGGACATCTACGCGCGCCTGCTCGCCGCCCCGCTGCAGGCGGCGCTGAAGACGCCCGTCGTCGTCGACAACAAGGCCGGTGCCAACAGCATCATCGGCAACGACGCGGTGGCCAAGGCGGCGCCGGACGGCTACACCTTCCTCTTCACGCCGTCGTCGGCGATCGCCATCAACCCGATCGTGCAGCCGAAGATGCCTTACGACACGCTGAAGGACCTGCTGCCGGTGGCACAGATCGGCGCCGGCGGCATCCTGCTGGTGACCAACCCGGAAACCGGCTTCAAGAGCCTGAAGGACATGGTGGCCTACGCCAAGGCCAACCCCGGCAAGCTGCTCTACGGCAGCTGGGGCAACGGCTCCACCGGCCACCTGGCGATGGAGGGCATCAAGGCGCACTACGGCCTGGACATGTCGCACGTGCCGTACAAGGGCACGGCCGCGGTCGTCAACGACCTGCTGGCCGGAAACCTGAAGATCGCCTTCACCGACATTGCCTCGCCGATCCCGCACATTCGCGCCGGCAAGCTGCTGGCCATCGGCGCCACCGGATCCGGCCGCGGCCCCGCGCTGCCCGAGGTGCCGACGGTCACCGAACAGGGCTACAAGTTCGACGCCGACGGCTGGTACGGCGTCTTCGCGCCGGCCGGCACGCCGATGCCCATCGTGCGCCGCGTCAACGAGGAGATCAACAAGATCCTGGCGACCGAAGAAATGCGGCAGAAATTCATGTCGCAGAACATGCAGTCGCCGCCGATCAAGACCGCCGAGCAGTTTGCCGCCACCGTGAAGTCCGACGTCGAGATGTGGCAGGCGCTGGCCAAGTCCGCCAAGCTCAAGATCGAGTGAGCCGGCGATGAAGGCCGCCGTCCTGCATGCCTTCGGGCAGCCCCTGGTGATCGAGGACGTGGCCATCGCCGCGCCCGGTCGGGGCGAGGTCCTGCTGCACACGGCCGCCGTTGGCTTGTGCCACAGCGACCTGCACTTCATCGAGGGCATGCGGCCCTTCCCGCTGCCCGGCGTGCTCGGGCACGAGGTGTCGGGCATCGTCGCCGCGGTGGGCGAGGGGGTGCGCGACCTCGAGCCCGGAGATCATGTCGTCGCGGCGCTCAGTGTCTTCTGCGGCACCTGCCCGCAGTGCCTGGGCGGACGTTTTGCGCTGTGCATGGATACCGACATCAAGCAGCCACCGGGCAAGGCGCGCCGCCTGTCACGCGCCGGTGGCGAGCCGGTGAGCCAGGTCTTCAACCTGTCGGGCTTTGCCGAGCAGATGCTGGTGCACCGCAATGCCCTGGTGAAGATCCGCCCGGACATGCCGCTCGACCTGGCCGCGCTGCTGGGCTGCGCGGTCATCACCGGCACCGGCGCGGTCTTTCACACGGCGCGCATCAGGCCAGGCAGCAGCGTGGCGGTGATCGGTTGCGGCGGCGTGGGCCTGGCGGCGCTCAACGGGGCGCAGATCGCGGGGGCGGCACGCATCGTCGCCGTCGACATGTCGGCCGAGAAGCTCGCGCTGGCCCGCCGCTTCGGCGCCACCGACACCGTCGACGCCAGCGCCGGCGATGTGGTGGCACGGGTGATGGAACTGGCCGGCGGCGTCGACTACAGCTTCGAATGCATCGGCCTGCCGGCCACCGTCGAGCAGGCCTTCCGCATGCTGCGGCCCGGTGGCATCGCCACCGTGCTCGGGCTCTTCAAGCCGGGCACCCGGGTCAGCCTGGAGGGCAGCGAGTTCTTTCTCGAGAAGCAGTTGCGCGGCTCGGCGCTGGGTTCGGCCAACATTCGTGTGGACATTCCACGGCTGGTCGACCTCTACCTGCAGGGGCGGCTGAATCTGCAGGACCTGGTGTCGCAGCGCATCCAGCTCGAGGACATCAATGCCGGTTTCGAGGCGATGAAGGGCGGGCGCGTGGCGCGCAGCGTCATCGTCTTCGACCCGGCTCGCCCAGGGGGCGCCTGAGGTGACCGCTTCCACGAATCCGCGGGATGCCCATCCCGCCACGGTCGAGTCGCACCGCCGCCTGGCAGAGGGCCTGGACTGGACCGATGAGCGCGATTTCGACGACGCCCGCCGCGGCTTCATCGCCACCGTACCCGAAGCCGAATTTGAGGCCCGGGCCGGAGGGCTGGCGTGGTCCATGCGCGGGCATGGTTTTCTGGACGACCCGCGGCCCGATACCGTCAACCCCAGCCTGTGGCGCATGGCGCGGCTCAACCGCATCCACGGCCTGTTCAAGGTCACCGATCGCATCTACCAGGTGCGCGGTTTCTGCCTGGCCAACATCACCTTCGTCGAGGGCGACAGCGGCCTCATCGTCATCGATCCGCTGACCTTCGATGAACACGCGCGCGCAGCGCTCGACCTGTACAGCGCCCACCGCGGCCCGCGACCGGTGCGGGCCATCGTCTATACGCACAGCCACCGCGACCATTACGGCGGCGTGCGTGGCGTGGTCGGAGCGGGCAACACCCAGGGCATCGACGTCATCGCACCGGCGGGCTTCACCGAAGAGGCCTTCACCGAGACGCTGCTGGCCGGCGTGCCGATGCGCCGCCGCTCGCTCTACCAGTTCGGCACCACGCTGACGGCCGGGCCGCGCGGCCATGTCGACAGCGGACTGGGCAAGGCCGTGGGCCGTGGCACCGACAGCTTCATCGCGCCGAACCGGGTGATCCGCCAGCCGCGCGAGCGGCACGTCATCGACGGCATCGACATCGAATTCCAGCTCACGCCCGGGGCCGAGGCGCCGGCGGAGATGAACCTCTTCTTCCCGGGTCTGCGCGCGCTGAACCTGGCCGAGAACGCCTGCCACACGATGCACAACCTGTGCCCGCTGCGCGGCGCGAAGACGCGCGACGCGCTGGCCTGGTCGCGTTACCTCGACGACGCGCTGCACGACTACGTGCCACGGGTCGACGTGGTCTACGCCCAGCATCACTGGCCGGTGTGGGGGAGCGAGCGCATGACCGAATTCGTCGCCGGCCAGCGGGACCTTTACCGCTACCTGCACGACCAGACGCTGCGCTTGATGAGCCAGGGCCTCACGCCCACCGAGATCGGTCAGGCGCTGCTGATGCCCAGCCGTCTGTCGCGGCAATGGTTTGCGCGCGGCTACTACGGCGCCGTGGTGCACAACGTGGCAGCCATCCACGCGCACTACCTGGGGCCGTACGACGGCAACCCGGCGCACCTCGACCCGCACCCGCCGCAGGAGGCGGCACGGCGCTACCTGCGCTACATGGGCGGCGCCGACCGCGTCGTCGAGCTGGCGACGCGCGACCACGAGGCGGGCGATTTCCGCTGGGTCGCCGAGGTCACGCAGCGCGTGATCTTCGCCGAACCCGGCCATGTGGCCGCGCGCGAGCTGTGCGCCGATGCGATGGAGCAGATGGGCTACCAGGCGGAATCGGCGACCTGGCGCAATGCCTACCTGCTGGCGGCGCGCGAACTGCGTGCGCGCGGCATGGCGCCGGCGCCGGCCAGCATCGGCATCAGCCCCGACGTGGTGGCGTTGCTGCCGCTGGAGCGCTTCCTCGAGCTGCTCGCCATCCGCGTCAATGGTGAACGCGCGCAGGCCATCGACGCGCGCCTGGACTGGCAGCTGCCGGACGGCGAGACGCAGCGCATCACCCTGTCGCATGGCGCCTTGAACCACCGTCCCGGCAGCCATGGCGCGCTGGCGCAGGCCGTGATCCGCACGCCGCGCGAGCAGCTCGCCCGCCTGCTGCACGGCCCGCAGGCGCTTCTGCAGGCCCTGGACAGTGGCGAGTTGCAGGTCGAGGGCGAGCGCAACCTGGTGCGCCGCCTGGCCATCGCGCTCGATGCCTTCGAGCCGATGTTCAATGTCGTGGAGCCCTGAATGATCGACAAGACGGCATCGTCGGTTGCCCAGGCGCTGGCGGGCACGCCCGACGGCGCCACCGTGCTGATCGGCGGCTTCGGCACCGCCGGCATCCCCGATGAACTGATCGACGGACTGATCGAGCAGGGCGCACGCGAGCTCACCCTCGTCAACAACAACGCCGGCAACGGCGAAACCGGTCTCGCCGCGCTGCTGAAGGCAGGCCGCGTGCGCAAGATCATCTGCAGCTTTCCGCGCCAGGCCGATTCACAGGTCTTCGATGCGCTGTACCGCAGCGGCCGCATCGAGCTCGAGCTGGTGCCGCAGGGCAACCTGGCCGAGCGTCTGCGTGCAGGCGGCGCCGGCATCGGCGCCTTCTTTACCCCCACCGGCTATGGCACGGAGCTGGCAAGCGGCAAGGAGACGCGTGTCATCGACGGGCGGCCGCATGTGCTCGAATACCCGATCCGCGGCGACCTTGCGCTGATCAAGGCCGAGCGCGGCGACCGCTGGGGCAACCTGTGCTACCGCATGGCCGCGCGCAACTTCGGCCCCGTGATGGCCACCGCGGCGCGGCGGACCGTGGCGACGGTGCACGAGATCGTCGAACTGGGGCAGATCGACCCCGAGGCGGTCGTCACGCCGGGCATCTTCGTCAGCCACATCGTTCGCGTGCCGCGCGTGGCCACGCGTGCCGGTGGCTTCAAGGCACAAAACGAGGGCGGGTGATGAACCTTCGAGACGTCAAGCGCCGCAGCAAGGATGAACTGGCACGGCGCGTCGCGCAGGACATCTTCGACGGCGCGTATGTCAACCTCGGCATCGGCATGCCGACCCTGGTGGCCAACCACATCCCCGCCGGACGCGAGGTGGTGCTGCACAGCGAAAACGGCGTGCTCGGCATGGGCCCGGCGCCGGCGGCCGGGCAGGAAGACTATGACCTGATCAATGCCGGCAAGCAGCCGGTCACGCTGCGCGCTGGCGGCTGCTTCTTCCACCATGCCGACAGCTTCGCGATGATGCGCGGCGGGCATATCGACATCTGCGTGCTCGGGGCCTTCCAGGTCTCGGCCACCGGCGACCTGGCCAACTGGAGCACCGGCGAGCCCGACGCCATCCCTGCCGTCGGCGGTGCGATGGACCTTGCCGTGGGGGCGCGCCAGACCTGGGTGATGATGGACCTGCTGAGCCGCCAGGGCCAGAGCAAGCTGGTCGCTCGGTGCAGCTATCCCCTGACCGCGATGGCCTGCGTCAAGCGCATCTATACCGATCTCGCCACGCTGTCCTGCGGACCGGACGGGCTGGCGCTCATCGACCTCGTCGACGGTGTGACGCGACCCGGGCTCGAACACCTGATCGGCCTTTCGGTGCGGGCCTGAATCGATTCCTCACTTCCGGACTGCCTCATGAAGATCCTCGTCCCCGTCAAGCGCCTGCTCGACTACAACGTCAAGCCGCGCGTCAAGTCCGATGGCTCGGGCATCGACCTCGCCGGTGCCAAGATGAGCATGAACCCCTTCGACGAGATTGCCGTCGAGGAGGCGGTGCGGCTGAAGGAAAAGGGCGTGGCCACCGAGGTCATCGCCGTCTCGTGCGGCCCCACGGCCTGCCAGGAGACGCTGCGCACCGCGATGGCCATCGGCGCCGACCGCGCCATCCTGGTGGAGAGTGCCGACGAGTTGCAGCCGCTGGCCGTGGCCAAGCTGCTCAAGGCGCTGGTCGACAAGGAACAGCCCGGCCTGGTGATCCTGGGCAAGCAGGCCATCGACGACGACTGCAACCAGACCGGCCAGATGCTGGCCGCGCTGGCCGGCCTGCCGCAGGCCACCTTTGCCAGCAAGGTCGAAGTGGCCGACGGCAAGGCCGTCATCACGCGCGAAGTCGACGGTGGCCTGGAGCGGCTCGAAGTCAAGCTGCCGGCCATCGTCACCACCGACCTGCGCCTGAACGAGCCGCGCTACGTCACGCTGCCCAACATCATGAAGGCCAAGAAGAAGACGCTGGACATCGTCAAGCCGGCCGAGCTGGGCGTGGACGTGGCCCCGCGCATCAAGACGCTCAAGGTCGTCGAACCCCCGAAGCGCGGCGCCGGCGTCAAGGTGCCCGATGTCGCCACGCTCGTGGCCAAGCTCAAGAACGAAGCGAAGGTGATCTGATGGCAGCCCTGGTCATTGCCGAACACGACAACGCGTCCATCAAGGGCGCGACCCTGAATACCGTCACCGCGGCCATCGCCTGCGGCGGCGACGTGCACCTGCTGGTGGCCGGCGCGAATGCCGCCGCCGCCGCGCAGGCTGGCGCCGGCATCGCCGGCGTGGCCAAGGTGCTGCATGCCGACGCCCCCGGCCTGGACCATGGCCTGGCCGAGAATGTCGCCGCCCAGGTCGTCGCCATCGCCCAGGGCTACAGCCACCTGCTGTTCCCGGCCACCGCCGCCGGCAAGAACGTGGCCCCGCGCGTGGCCGCGCTGCTGGACGTGGCGCAGATCAGCGACGCCACCCGGGTCATCAGCGCCGACACCTTCGAGCGGCCCATCTACGCCGGCAATGCGATGGCCACCGTGCAGAGCCTGGACGCCATCAAGGTCATCACCGTGCGCACCACCGGCTTCGACGCCGCGGCGGCCAGCGGTGGCAGCGCGCCGGTCGAAAGCCTGGGCGCGGTCGCCGACAGCGGGCTGAGCCGCTTCCTGGGCAGCGAGATCGCCAAGAGCGACCGCCCCGAGCTGACCGCCGCCAAGGTCATCGTCAGCGGCGGCCGGGCCCTGGGCAGCAGCGACAAATTCACCCAGGTGCTCACCCCGCTGGCCGACAAGCTCGGCGCCGCCTTGGGCGCCAGCCGCGCCGCGGTGGATGCCGGCTATGCGCCCAACGACTGGCAGGTCGGGCAGACGGGCAAGATCGTCGCGCCGCAGCTGTATATCGCCGCCGGCATCAGCGGCGCCATCCAGCACCTGGCGGGCATGAAGGACTCCAAGGTCATCGTGGCCATCAACAAGGACCCCGAGGCGCCGATCTTCAGCGTCGCCGACTACGGGCTGGAGGCCGACCTGTTCACGGCGGTGCCGGAACTGGTGGCCAGCCTCTGATGCGGCGCTGATCCCACGGTGCCGGTATCCGGGTTGCGCGACGGGCATCTTCGTCGCCCGTGCCGGGTCGCTGCGAGGTCAGGGCGCGCCCGTCGGCTTCGAGGTGATGGCACCCGGCGCTGGCCAGGAGGCGGGGCCGCAGCGCGCGGGCCGTACACTTTCCGGACCTTGGCGGCATTCCGGTGCCTGCGGCCGCGGGGCTGCGGGCGGTACGGACCGGTCTGCGCGAAGTCCACACCGACGACGAACAACTGACCCTGGCGGCGGTGGCGGTCTTCGCCACCTTGCTCGCCGCACCCGGAGCGCCGGCATGAGCAAGGTCCCGACCCCTGCGATCGCGGCCGCTGCCGATGCGGGCACGGCGCCCGCATCGGTGAGCTTTGCCGAGGCCTTGCGCTTCTGGCTCAAGCTCGGTTTTATCAGCTTCGGCGGCCCGGCCGGGCAGATCGCGATCATGCACGCCGAACTGGTCGAGCGCCGGCGCTGGATCAGCGAGAAGCGCTTCCTGCACGCGCTGAACTACTGCATGCTGCTGCCCGGGCCGGAGGCGCAGCAGCTCGCCACCTACATCGGCTGGCTGATGCACCGCAGCTGGGGCGGCATCGTGGCCGGCGCGCTGTTCGTGCTGCCGTCGCTGTTCATCCTCATCGCGCTGAGCTGGATCTACCTGCGCTTCGGCGACGTGCCGCTGGTGGCCGGCATCTTCTTCGGCCTCAAGCCGGCGGTGACGGCGCTGGTGCTGCATGCGGCGCACCGCATCGGCACGCGGGCGCTGAAGAACCGCTGGATGTGGGGCATCGCCGCCGCCTCGTTCATCGCCATCTTTGCCTTCGACACGCCATTCCCGGCCATCGTGGGGGCGGCGGCGCTGATCGGCCACTTCGGCGCCCGCCGCTGGCCGCAGGTCTTCGCGCTCGGCGGCGGGCATGGCAGCGCCAAGGCCAGCGACGGGCCGGCGCTGATCGACGACCACACGCCCACGCCGGCGCACGCGCGCTTTTCGCGCCGCCACCTGGCCAAGGTGCTGGCAGCGGGCCTCGGCCTGTGGCTGCTGGCGATGGTGGCGCTGGTCGCGACGAATGGCCTGCAGGGCACGCTCACGCAGATGGGCTGGTTCTTCACCAAGGCCGCGTTGCTGACCTTCGGCGGCGCCTATGCGGTGCTGCCCTATGTGTACCAGGGCGCGGTGGAGACGCACCAGTGGCTCAGCGGCCCGCAGATGATCGACGGCCTGGCCCTGGGCGAGACGACGCCCGGGCCGCTGATCATGGTGGTGGCCTTCGTCGGTTTCGTCGGCGGCTGGCTCGAGCAGGTCCTCGGGCCCGATGCGCTGTTCCTCGGTGGCGCGCTGGCCGCCACCGTGGTCACCTTCTTCACCTTCCTGCCGTCGTTCATCTTCATCCTCGCCGGCGGCCCACTGGTCGAGGCCACGCACGGCAAGCTGGGATTCACGGCGCCGCTGTCGGCGATCACCGCTGCCGTGGTGGGCGTGATCCTCAACCTGGCGATGTTCTTCGCCTACCACGTGCTCTGGCCACAAGGCTTCGGCGGCACGTTCGACGCGATCTCGGCCGGCATCGGTATCCTGGCCGCGGTGGCGCTGCTGCGCTTCCAGGTCGGCGTGATGCCGCTGCTCGGCGCCTGTGCAGCCGTCGGGCTGGGGGTGAGCTGGCTGCTGCCCCTGTTGAGCTGAAGGAGTCTGCATGGACACTCCCTGCGCCAATGCCGTGACGGCCGGGCCCGCGCCCAGGGTCGCGCTGCTATACCCCGGCGATCGGGCCGCCCGCGACCGGGCCGACCCGGCCGCGAGCCGCTTCGTGGCGTTGTTCGAAGCCCTGGCTGCGGCCGGCGTGAACGCCGAGCCCGCCGTCTGGCACGACGACTTTGCCGACGAGGTGAAGGACCAGCTGCGCGGCGTGCAGGCGGTGCTGGTGTGGTGCAACCCGATCGAAGACGGCCGCCGTCGCGATCGTCTCGATGCGCTGCTGCGTGAGGTGGCGGCGACGGGCGTGCTGGTCAGCGCGCATCCCGACGCCATCCTGCGGCTGGGCACCAAGGACGTGTTGTTCGAGACGCGCGCGCTGCCCTTCGGCAGCGACGTGCACCGCATCGACAGCGTGGCGCAACTGGCGGCGGAATTGCCGCCGCGGCTGCGTCAGGGTGCACGCGTGCTCAAGCAGCATCGGGGCCACAGCGGCATCGGCGTGTGGCGGGTCGAGGCATCGGACGACGGTGCGCTGACCGTGCAGCACGCGCAGCGCGGCAGCACGCCGCAGCGTTCGAGCCTGGCGGACCTGCAGGCGACGCTGGCGCCCTATTTCGAGCCCGCCGCGGGCGGGCACATGATCGACCAGCCTTGGCAGCCACGCCTGGTCGAAGGCATGGTGCGCGCCTATCTGGTGGAGGACCGCGTGGCGGGCTTCGGCCTGCAGGCCGTGAACGCCCTCCATCCCGATGCACCGCTGCCCGGGCCGCGTCTGTACCACGGGCGCGAGCTGCCCGGCTTGCAGACGCTGCGGCAGCAACTGGAGTCCAGCTGGATCACGCAGCTGTGCGAGTGCGTCGGCCTGGCGCACGACCGGCTGCCCCTGCTGTGGGACTGCGACTTCATGCTGGGTGAGCCGGCAGCCGACGGCGCGCAGCGCTTCGTGCTGTGCGAGATCAATGTCAGCAGCGTGTCGCCATTTCCGCCAGCGGCGATCGCGCCGCTCGTCCAGGCGGTGAGGCGTCGTGTCGGCATGCCGCTGGGGAGTCCGTCCTGATGGCACGCCGTACCGCAGCCAGGCTGCTGGTCGCCCTGTTCGCTGCGCAGGCTCTCGTGGTCGACGCCGTCGAGGTCCGTTTCGAGCGGGTGGCCGACAACGTCTACGCCCATGTCGGCGACATCGCCGCGCGCAGCGTCGCCAACGAAGGGTTGAACGCCAACATCGGCCTGGTGGTGACGCCGGCGGGTGCGGTGCTGATCGACAGCGGCGCCACCTTCCGCAGCGCACGCGACATCCACGCGGCCATCCGGGCGGTCACGTCGCAGCCCGTTCGCTGGGTCATCAATACCGGGGGCCAGGACCACCGCTGGCTCGGCAACGGCTATTTCGAGGCCCAGGGTGCCGATCTCATCGCGCATGCGGCCGCCGTGCCCGACATGCGATCGCGCGGCGGCGATCAGCTGACGGCGCTGCGCACGCTGCTCAACGCGGCCGCGGAGGGCACGGTGCCGACGCTGCCCAGGCGGCTGCTGCACGGCGCCGACAACCGCCTCGAGCTGGGCGGCACGGTGTTCGAATTCCGCCACCGCGGCGGCGGTCACACGCCGGGGGACATGATGGTCTGGCTGCCACAGGCGCAGGTGGCGTTTGCCGGTGACATCGTCTATGTCGACCGGCTGCTGGGCGTGCTGCCGGTCAGCAACACCCGGGCGTGGCTGGAGACCTTCGCGGGGCTGGCGCAGTGGGCACCGATGCGCATCGTGCCGGGCCATGGCAGTGTCACCGACCTGGCCACGGCGCGCGCGCAGACCGCGGCCTACCTGCAGGCCCTGCGCGCCCACATGAAACGCGCGGTCGAGCAGGGCGTCGATATCGGCGAGGCGGTGAAGTCCTTCGACGCCACGCCCTTCCTGCAACTGGCGAATGCGGCCGAGCTGAACCCCGGCAACGCCAGTCGCACCTATCTCGAGGTCGAGCGGGAGTGAACGGCGTCTTCGTCCGCCGTTTGCTGGAGCCTGGACATGCTGCCTTTCACGCGCGAGCAGTTCCCCGGCGTCTTTGCCGACCGCAACACGGCCGTCCGGCCGGTGCAGGGGGTGGCCTGCGTGCTCGGCCTGGCCGTGGTGGCAGCGCTGCTGCGGCCATCGCCGCCGGGTCACGGCTGGTCAATCGTGGGCGGCAGCGCAGCCTTCATGCCCGGCGTGCCGCAGGACTGGCCCTTGCTCTTCAGCGGACTGACGATCGTGCTGCTGGTGTGGCGTGATCGTCGGCGCGCCGAAGTGCCCGAGGCGGCGCAGGCCGAGGTTCTCGAATGTCAGTGCCGATGGGCATGGTGCGCGTCCGGCACGTGGGCGTGCGCATGTTGCAGCGGTTCGTGCCGGTGTCGGTGGCTGTGTTCGCCCTCCGGCATGGGATCGTGCACGTGGTCGTGATGCCCGTCGTCGTGACGGTGCGCGTGTTCATGCTCCAGCGCCTCGTGCGCATGGGCGTGATCGTGTGATTCGGCCAGGTGCAGCACCACGCCGGCCAGCATCAGCCCACTGCCCAGGGCCATCAGGGCGCTGGCGGATCGGTCGCCGAGCGCCACCGCCAGCGCGGCGCCGATGAAGGGCGCAAAGGCGAACACCGAGCCGGTGCGCGCGGCGCCGAAGGCCCGTTGCGCCAGCAGGTACAAGCGCAGGCTCAGGCCGTAGCCGGTGGCGCCGATGGCGAACAAGGCCAGTGCGGCGACGGCCGAGGGCAGGGGTTCGCCAAAGACGACCGCCAGCAGCGCGGTTGCGGTCGCACCCAGCAGCGCCTTGGCCATCACCACCTGCCCGGGGTCGCGCTCGGCCAGCGCGCGCGACAGCGTGTTGTCCACGCCCCAGGCTGCGGTGGCCAGCAGCACGGCCAGCAGGCCCCACAGCTGGGCGCCGCCCGAACCAGTCTTCAGGCCCTGGTCGAGCACCAGCACCATGCCGCCGGCCAGCAGCAGGGCCATCGCCGTCCAGACGCGGCCGTCCAGGGTCTCGCGGTACAGGCGCCAGGCCAGCACGGCGGTGAACAGGGCTTCCAGCGTCAGCATCAGCGACGCACTGGTGCCGCTGGTGTGCTGCAGCCCCCAGGCCAGTGCCACGGGTCCGACGACGGCGCCGAAGCCGGCCATGGCCAGCAGGCGCGTCAGGTCGCTGCGCTGCAGGCGGGCTTCGCGATCGGTGCGCTGGCGCGACAGCAGGCCGACGGCAGCGGCCCCGGCATAGAGCAAAGCTGCCGTGCCGAACGCCCCGAGCCCGACACCGAACTGCTGCACCAGCGGCGTGCTGGCGCCGAACAGCGCCGCAGCCAGCAGGGCCAGCAGCCCGCCACGGAGGGCGGGCAGGGACTGCGCAGCCCGGGCCACTTATTTGACGGTGAAGCGCACCGTGATGACCTTGGCGGCCGGCGTCGTCAACGCGGCGACCACCTTCGCACCCTTGGCCAGCTTGACGCCCCTGGCTTCGAGCTTGTCGCCCGCCACCACCAGATCGGCCTCCGACTTCTCGGCGCCATTCAAGACGGTGAGCCTGCCCTTCAGGCCCGTGGGGACCATCGGCTTGCCGTGGTCTTCGACATAGATCGCCGCGCCAGCGGGCGTGCCGACCAGCTCGAAGCCCAGATCGCTGGCCATGGCGACCACACCGCCATGCCTGGCCTGGGCGCCGCCATGGGCCAGCGCCACGTTGAACGACAGCGCGGACAGGCCGAGCACGACCACGGTCAAAAGATTCTTCATCATTGCTTCGATCTCCTGCGAGGGTGCGGCGCACTGAGACAGGCGGCGCCGCCGGGCCTGATTTCAACTCAATAGGCTTGCCAGGGGCCGGCGACACCCTGCGGCGGATCGGGATCGGGCTGGCTCAGCCGCCGGGTGGCCTTCTCGCCGAAGAGCCAGAACAGCACCGGCGTCAGCAGCGTATCCAGCAGCGTCGAGCTGACCAGGCCGCCGAAGATCACCACCGCCACCGGGTGCAGGATCTCCTTGCCCGGGGCATCGGCGGCCAGCAGCAGCGGCGTCAGCGCGAAGGCCGCCACCAGCGCCGTCATCAGCACCGGCGTCAGCCGCTCCAGCGAGCCGCGCACGATCATCGCCTGGCCGAAGGACTCACCCTCGAACCGGCACAGGTTGATGTAGTGGCTGATCTTCAGGATGCCGTTGCGCGTGGCGATGCCGGCCAGCGTGATGAAGCCCACCATCGACGCCACCGACAGGCTCACGCCCGCGATCCACATCGCCACCACCGAGCCGATCAGCGCCAGCGGGATGTTGGCCATGACGATGCCGGCCAGCACCACCGACTGGTAGCGCGAATACAGCACCAGGAACATCATCGCCAGCGACACCACCGACAGGCCGGCGATCAGCCGCGTGGCCTGCTCCTGTGCCTGAAACTGGCCCTCCAGGCTGACGAAGTTGCCGCTCGGCAAGGGTGTGCGATCGATGATGCGGCGGATGTCGGCGATCACGCGCCCCATGTCGCCGCCATCGGTATTGGCATAGACGATGATGCGGCGGCGTCCGTTCTCGCGCCCGATCTGGTTCGGCCCGTCGGTCTCTTCCACCGTCGCGATGCTCGACACCGGGATGCGGCCGGCCGGCGTATCGATCAGCGTGCGCGCCAGGTCCTGCGGGCTGCGCTGGTGGTCGGGCAGGCGCAGCACCAGGTCATAGCGGCGCGGGCCGTCGACGATCTGCGCGCCCGCGTTCGGATGAGCGCCGTCGGTCAGCGCCTGCAGCACGCGGATCGCCTCGCCCGGCGCCAGGCCCATCTGCGCGGCCTTGCGGTGGTCCAGGCGCACGGTGATCTGCGGGATCAGCACCTGCTTCTCGACCGTCAGATCGACCAGGCCGGGCACGCCTGCCAGCTGTGCGCGCAGTGTCTCGGCCAGGCCGCGCAGCGTGTCGGTGTCGTCGCCGAAGATCTTGACCGCGATCTGCGCGCGCACGCCGGACAGCAGATGGTCCAGCCGATGGCTGATCGGCTGGCCGATGGCCACCTGCGCCGGCAGCGTCGACAGCCGGTCGCGGATGTCGGCCATGACGGCTTCGCGGTCGCGGGCGTTGCCGTCTGCGCTGCGTCCGAGGTCGACGTCGATCTCGGCCGAGTGCACGCCTTCGGCGTGCTCGTCGAGCTCGGCGCGGCCGGTGCGCCGGCCCACCTGCGTGACCTCGGGCACCTGGCGGATCAGTGTCTCGGCGACCGCGCCGATGCGGTTGGCCTCGGCCAGCGAAGTGCCCGGCTGCATCATCAGCCCCAGCACCAGGGATCCCTCGTTGAAGGCCGGCAGAAAGGCGCGCGGGAAGAGGGGTACCGTCGCCGCGGCGGCGGCCACCGCCAGCACGGCCAGGCCGATGAGCAGCTTCGCGCGGCCGAAGGACCATTGCAGCAACTTCGTATCCTGGCGCTTGAGCCACGCCACCAGCGGGCTGTCGCCATGGTCCAGGCGCTTCATCGTCGGCAGCAGGTAGCAGCACATCACCGGCGTGACCGTCATCGAGACCAGCATCGACGCGAGGATCGAGACGATGTAGGCGATGCCCAGCGGCGTGAAGAGGCGCCCCTCGATGCCCGGCAGCGCGAACAGCGGCACGAAGACCAGCACCACGATGACGGTGGCGTAGACGATGCCCGAGCGCACCTCCACGCTGGCGCGCCGCACGACCTCCGGCACCGACAACGGGTTACCGGCCGCCCTGTTCTGCTTCAGCCGGCGCAGGATGTTCTCGACATCCACCACGGCGTCGTCGACCAGCTCGCCGATGGCGATCGCCAGGCCACCGAGGGTCATCACGTTGATCGACTGCCCCAGCCACTGGAATACCAGCGCCGTGACGGCCAGCGACAGCGGGATCGCCACCAGCGAGATGACCGTCGTGCGCACCGACAGCAGAAAGGCGAACAGCACGATGGCGACCATGATGGCGCCGTCGCGCAGCGCCTCGGCCACGTTGCCGATGGAGGCCTTGATGAAGTCGGCCTGGCGGAACAGCACGCGCGGCTCGGCCATGCCCTGGGGCAGGCCTTGTTTGAGCTCGGCCAGCGCCGACTCGATCTGCGCGGTGAGCTTGACCGTATCGGCATCGGGCTGCTTCTGCACGCTGATGACGACGGCCGGCAGGCCGTTGTAGCCGGCATCGCCCCGCTTCAGGCCCGCGGCGAAGGAGACGGTGGCCACCTGCTCCAGCAGGATGGCGCGGCCATCCTTCCAGGCGACGGCAATGCCGCCCAGGTCCTCGGCGCGGTTGCTGCGGCCCAGGTGCCGGATCAGGTATTCGCGGCTGTTGAGGTCGATGAAGCCACCACCGGCATTGCGCGCCCAGCCCTCGAGGGCCTGCTCGACCTGGGTCAGCGAGACACCGAACTGCGCCAGGCGCGCCGTGTCGGGCGCGACGCGCAGCGTGCGCACCTCGCCGCCGATGGGGATCACCTGCGAGACCCCGGGAATCGACAACAGCCGCGGGCGCAGCACGAAGTCGGCGTATTCGCGGGCCTGCATCGGCGTGGCGACAGCGGGCCCCTCGGTCGCCGGGTTCGGCCCCCGGTCCCCCGAGGGGACGGTGGGCGTCCTGCCGTCGCCTGGAACCAGGGGCAGCGCGACCAGCATCACCTCGCCCATGATCGACGACACCGGGCCCATCACCGGCGTGATGTCGCCCGGCATCTGCGCGCGCACCAGCGCCAGCCGCTCGGCCACCAGCTGGCGGTTGCGGTAGATGTCGGTGCCCCAGTCGAATTCGGCATAGACCAGCGACAGGCCCACACCCGAGGTCGAGCGCACGCGCGTCACGCCCGGCATGCCGTTGAGCGCGGTTTCCAGCGGGAAGGTGACGAGCTGCTCGACTTCTTCCGGCGCCATGCCGCCGGCTTCGGTGAGCACGGTGATCAGCGGCTTGTCGAGGTCGGGGAAGACGTCGACCGGCGTGCGCCAGGCCGTCATCGCGCCATACGCCATCAACAGCGCCGCCACCGCCAGCACGAACAGGCGGTTGTGCAGGCTGTGGCGAACGATCCAGTTGAACATGATCGGTCCTCGTTCAGCGGATCTGCGCGATCAGCGGCGCGCCCTGGACGACGACGCGGTTGTCCGCGCTGAGGCCCTGCGTCACCACCACCGTACCGGCGTCCAGCGGCCGGTACCGAACCGGCTGCGGAATGAAACGCTCGGCGCCCGACTTGATCCAGACGATGGGCTCGTTGGACGGGTTGCGCACCACCGCCTGCGCCGGCAGCACCACGCCCTGGATGCGCTCCTTCGACCGCACCACCACGGTGACCGGCTGGCCGATCGCCATGGGCAGTGCCGCGCCCGCCTTCCCGGCGCGCACGGCGAAGGTCAGCGGCAGCACACCATCGCGCAGCGAGCGCGAGGCGCCCAGCAGATGCAGCGTCACCTCGGGCACGCCCTGCAGCGAAGCGCCGTCGACGCGGGCGGCCAGCCTGGCGTCGGCCGTGGTGGCCTCCACCAGCATGCGTGCCGGGTCCACCACCTCGAACAGCACGTCGCGCGACTCGATCACCTGACCGACCACGAGGTCGGCACGGGCGATCACGCCGCTGACCGGGGCGGTCAGGGTCTCGCGGGCCACCAGGCTGGCGCCGATGCTGCGCTCGCGCTCGGCCAGGCTGATCGCCTCGGCGCGGGCGGCCTCGATCTCCTTGCGCGGCACCGTGCCTTCCAGGCCTTCGAGGCGCTGCACACGCTGCTCGGCCAGCTGCCGCTGCGCCCGCAGCCCGGCCAGCTGGGCCTGCTGCGCGCCCAGGGCATAGGGCTCGGCGTGGTGGCGCACGTAGGCCAGCACATCGCCGCGTTTCACCGACTGGCCGGCCACCGGCAGTCCCTTGGGACCGGGCTCGATGCGCCCGCCGTGCACGGCCTGCACGCGGCCGCTGGCGTTCGGGTCCATGATCACCCGGCCCGGCATCTCGACCGTGGCGGCGGCTTCGGACGCGGGCGCCAGCAGCGTGCGGATGGCCATGCGCCGCTGCGCGGCCTTGGGCACATTGACGCTGCCGTCGGGCAGCCGCGCCAGGCCGGAGGCATTGAGCGCCGCGCCGGGGGCGTCGAGGTGTTCGCCGTTGGGGCCATGCGCGCCGGGGGCGGCAGGCGTTGCCGACGGCCAGAGCAGGGTTGCGGCCAGCGCCACCGCGCCGACCACGGTCTGCGCGCTCATCGCGACGGGAAGGCGACGGGTCATCACAGACCTCCCTGCTGCTGGCCGGCCTGGCGGCGGCGCTGGCGCCACCAGGCGATGCTGCCGATCAGGCCGAGGGCCGCGGTGCCACCGCCGATCCAGGCGGCGCGTTCGAGTTCGTGGCCATGCCCATCGCCGGGGTCGTGTCCGTGATCGTCGGCGGCCGCGGCGGTGCCCGCCCCGCCGGTGACCAGTGTGCCGTCGAGCAGGTCGCCGTCGGCGCCGGCCACCAGCGTGAAGACGAGGCCATGCTCGCCGGGTGCGGCCAGCGCCTTCAGCAAGGCGGCGTCGGAGACGACATAGTCGCCCTGTTCGGCGCGGAATGCGGCCACCGCCTTCAGCGTGCCGCTTTCGACTTCGAGCTTCGCATCCAGCACAGGCTCGTTGGTGTCGAAACGGTCGACGACGATGATCAGTTCGCCGGCGCGCAATTCGGCGACCAGTTCGAAGGCTTCCGACTGCGCCGCGATGCGCGGCAGCGCCGAGGTGGCGCGCACCGTCGCCGGGCCGTCCAGGTGTTCGCCGTTGGGGCCATGGGCGCCGGGGCCGGCGAGGGCGGGCACAGGGGTGGCCAGCAGCAGCGCACCCAGGGCGGCCGCCAGCAGCGGCCGCGAGGTGCAGCGATGGAAGTGGATGTCGTTCATGGCAGAAGTCCGAGGGTTTGCTGGAGGCGGGCGCGGGCAAGGCCCAGCGCGGCGGTCTGGCGCGCGACGGCGCCGTCGGCCTGTGCCGCGGCGGCCAGCGCGCGCAGCAGGTCGGGCAGCGCCGACTCGCCGGCGCGGAAGGACTTGTCGATCAGCGCGGCGCGTTCGCGCAGCAGGCGGGCGCGGGCGGTCTCGGCGTCGAGCTGCTCCTGGGCCGATTGCTGCGCCTCGCGGGCGGCGGCGATGTCGCTGTCCACGCGCTCGCGCAGGCGTTGCTCGTGGGTCCGGGCCACGTCCAGCTCGGCGAGTGCGGCGGCTTGCAGCGGCCGGTTGCGGTCGTCGGTGCCCAAGGGCAGGCGCAGCCCGACGACCAGGCTGCCCTGCGAGGCTTCGGCCCGGCCCGGGACGTCGTGGCGCAGGCCCAGCGTCAGCTCCGGTGCCTCGCGGCGCGACAGGCGCATCAGGTCCACGCGCTGGCGCGCCAGTTCGGTGGACTGGCGGGCGAGTTGCAGCTCCGGGTGCGGCGCTGCCGGGGCGGCGGCCTCATCGAGGGCCGGCGCGGCCTTCACATCCGGCGCAGCCGTCAGCCCGGTGAGCAGGGCCCAGCGTGCGCGCGCGGCCCGCAGGCGCTGGCGCATGTCGGACTGCAACGCGGTGGCCGCCAGGTATTCGGCCTGCGCGGCCAGGGCGTCGGCCCGGGCCAGGTCGCCGGCGCGCACACGCCGCTCGACATCGTCGGCGAGCTGCTTCAGGGCCTGCGCCTGCTTGTCCGCCGCATTCGCCTCGGCCTGCCCGGCGGCGAGTTGCCACGCCGCTTCGCGCAGTTCGCCGGCCAGGCGCAGCCGCGCCACCTGCCCGGCGGCCCCGGCCTGCGCCGCCGCCGCTTCGGCGGTGCCCGCGCGGGCGGCCCGCTGGCCGGGCAGCCACAGGGCAACGGCGACGCCGATCCCGGTCTCGCGCTTGCCGGCGCTGCTGTGCAGGCGGTCGTCGCGGTGGCTCAGTTCGAGCGACGGGGGTGCCGCCCAGAAGGCGCCGGCGGCGGCGCGGTCGGCGTCGGCACGGCGGCGCTGGCCTTCGCTTTCGCGGGCCGCAACGGCACGCTGCCAGGCGGCATCCAGGGCTGCGCCCAGGGTGATGCTGCCGGCAGCGGGGCCGGACGAGGTCGGCGCAGCGGCCTGGGGGCCCTGCGCGGATGCGGCAGGCTGGGCCCGGACGGGCCCGCCGGCCAGGCTGCCCACGATGACGCAGGCAGACAGCCAGGTGGTAGGTTTCACGGTGCTCCAGACGATTCGACAGCCGGGGCCGGCCGCACGCAGCATCGGGTTCCGCCAGCGGCGGCCATGGATCTGCGTGGGGTGCCGGGGCGGCGGGCGGGGTGTCCACGGGTGGACACCCGCCGCGAAGGCGGGTCAGGCGCGGGAGCGAGGGGGCCTGAGCAGGCCGTCGAGTGTCGGATGGGGCACGCGTGTCTCGTGCAGGCCACTGGGAGCGGCCGAACCCATGGCAGGAAGGTCGTACCGGTCTGCGAGCAGCAGCGCGGCGGCGGTGCTCATGTGATCGTTGAGCACGTGCTGCGCCGCGGCATTCGAGTCGTCCAGGTGGTAGGACCCGTCGTCGTGGTGGTGGTGGCTTTCACCCTGCCAGTGCAGCGCGGCATGCTGCAGGTCGGCCAGCACGTTGACGCTGGAGCCGACGCGCGCCATCGCCACCGATTGCCAGAGCATGGCAAACAGCATGAGGACGATGACGGCAGACCGGCGCATGGGACAGGGAGTGTATCGAAGCGCCGACGCGCCCCTACTCGATGCCGCCCAGCGGCGCCTTCCAGTATTTGAAGGTGCCCATCGCGCTGGCCACCAGCGTGCCGTCGGGCTGCCGCACGTCGGCCTGGCAGGTGCACAGCGAGCCGCCGCCATGCAGCACGCGGCCGCTGGCCACCAGCGGGCCGCGCCCCGGGGTGATGAAGCGCGACGACATTTCCACCGTGACGACGCTGCTGCTGGCGGCGCCGGCTGCCGAGGTGGCGGCGCGCGCCATGGCCACGTCCAGCAGCGTCATGATGACGCCGCCATGCGCGGCAGGCAGCAGGTTGCAGTGCTCGGGCTTGAGCTCGGGCAGGCTGATCTCCGACTGCCCGGGTGGCGACGGATGCTGCTGCATGCCCAGCAGGCGCAGGAAGGGAATGCGGTCGATCGGGGTCTGCGTCGGGGTCGGCGGGTTCATGCTGCGGATTGGATCACGAGCCTTCAGCCGGCGATCAGCCGGGCGCCCACCGCCACCAGCACCAGCGCGATCAGCGGCCGCAGCCGCCGTTCGGGCGCGCGGTCGCTGAAATGCGCGCCGATCAGCACGCCGGGGATCGACCCGGCGAGCAGCTGCAGCAGCAGGCCGCCGTCGACGTTGCCCATCAGCAGGTGGCCGCTGCCGGCCACCGCGGTAAGCGGGATCGCATGCACGAGGTCGGTGGCCACCAGGCGGCGCGGCGTCATGCGCAACGGGTACAGGTAGGCCAGCATGACCGCGCCCAGCGCACCGGCGCCGACCGAGGTCAGCGTCACCAGCACGCCGAGCACGGCGCCGCCGATCACGGTGAGCGCCGGCTGCGCGTGCTTGAACGTTTCGGCCCGCCCCAGGCGCAGGCGGCGGCCGATGGCCTGCACCTGCGCCTTGAAGAGCATCGCGCAGGCCGTCAGCACCAGCATCACGCCCAGCGCATGCAGGATGAGCCCGCCCTGCACCTGGCCGCTGCCGCCGGTCTTCAGCCACCCGATCGTCGCCACCGAGGCCGTCAGGCTGCCCAGGCTCAGGCGGCGGAAGACGGGCCAGTCGATGTTGCCGCGTGTGTGGTGCAGCGCGCCACCGGCCATCTTGGTGATGGCCGCGAACCAGAGGTCGGTGCCCACCGCCGCCGCCGGCGCCACGCCGAACAGCAGCACGAGGATGGGCGTCATCAGCGACCCGCCACCCACGCCCGTCAGGCCGACGAGCAGGCCCACGCCGAAACCGGCGGCAACGTTGGCGAACTCCATCTCAGGTGATGAGGCCGCGCTTGCGCAGCAGCGCGATCACGCGTTCGGCCGCCTCCTCGGCGATCATGGTCGAGGTGTCCACGCGCAGCTCGGGTGTCTGCGGCGCCTCGTAGGGCGAATCGATGCCGGTGAAATTCTTCAGCTCGCCGCGGCGCGCCTTGGCATACAGGCCCTTGACGTCGCGCTGCTCGGCCACCTCGATGGGGGTGTCCACGTGCACCTCGATGAATTCACCCTCGGCCAGCAGCGCACGCGCCATGTCTCGCTCGGCGCGGAAGGGGCTGATGAAGGCCGTCAGCACGATCAGCCCGGCGTCCACCATCAGCCGGGCCACCTCGGCCACGCGGCGGATATTCTCCACCCGGTCGGCGGCCGTGAAGCCCAGGTCCTTGTTCAGCCCGTGGCGCACGTTGTCGCCGTCCAGCAGGTAGCTGTGCCGGCCCAGGGCCAGCAGCTTTTGCTCCACCCGGTTGGCGATCGTGCTCTTGCCAGAGCCCGACAGCCCGGTAAACCACAGCACCGCCGGCCGCTGGCCCTTCAAGCCAGCGCGCGCAGCCTTGTCCACGTCCAGGTGCTGCAGGTGGATGTTGTGCGCACGCCGCAGCGCAAAGTGCAGCATGCCGGCGCCCACCGTGTTGTTGCTCAGGCGGTCGATGACGATGAAGCCGCCGGTGGTGCGGTTGTCGGCATAGGCGTCGAAGGCCACCGCACGGTCGAGCGCGATGTTGCACACGCCGATCTCGTTGAGCGCCAGGGTCTTCGCCGCCAGGTGCTCCAGCGTATTGACGTTGACCTTGTATTTGGGCTCGGTGACGGTGGCGCCCACCGTGCGCGTGCCGATCTTGATCAGGTAGGGCCGCCCGGGCAGCATCGGCTCGTCGGCCATCCACACCAAGGTGCACTCGAACTGGTCGGCCACCTCGGCCGGGCTGTCGGCGGCCGAGACGACATCGCCGCGCGAGAGGTCGACCTCGTCCTCGAGCGTGATCGTCACCGATTCCCCGGCCACCGCCTGCGCGCGGTCGCCCTCCATCGCCACGATGCGCGCGATGCGCGTCTCGCGCCCCGAGGGCTGCACGCGGATGCGCTGGCCCGGCACCAGGCTGCCGCTGGCGATCTGGCCGCAAAAACCCCGGAAGTCCAGGTTGGGGCGGTTGACCCACTGGACGGGCAGCCGCAGCGGCTGGCGCTGGGCCCGCGCCTCGTCGAGCTCGCAGGTCTCGAGAAACTGCATCAGGCTGGGCCCCTCGTACCAGGGCATGGCCGCACTCGGCCCGGTCATGTGGTCGCCCTCGAGGGCCGACAGCGGGATGCTGGTGATCTGCTGCAGCCCGATGCGCGCGGCAAAGGCGCGATAGTCCTCGTCGATGCGCGCGAAGGTGGCGGCGTCGTAGTCCACCAGGTCCATCTTGTTGATGGCCAGCACCACCTGGCGGATGCCGATCAGGCTCACCAGGTAGCTGTGGCGGCGCGTCTGCGTCAGCACGCCCTTGCGCGCGTCGATCAGGATCACGGCGACATCGGCGGTGGAGGCGCCGGTGATCATGTTGCGCGTGTACTGCTCGTGCCCCGGCGTGTCGGCGACGATGAATTTGCGCCGCTCGGTGCTGAAGTAGCGGTAGGCGACGTCGATGGTGATGCCCTGCTCGCGCTCGGCCGACAGGCCGTCGACGAGCAGCGCGAAGTCGATCTCGCCGCCTTGGGTGCCCCACTTCTTGGAGTCGTTCTCGATGGCGGCGAGCTGGTCCTCGAACAGCATCTTGCTGTCGTACAGCAGCCGCCCGATGAGGGTGCTCTTGCCGTCGTCGACCGAGCCGCAGGTGATGAAGCGCAGCAGGCCCTTGGTCTCGTGCTGGCGCAGGTATTCGCCGATGTCGCTGGCGATGAGGTCGCTGACGTGGGCCATGTCATTCCAGAGCGCCTGCAGGCGCCAGGGGGGGGCCGGGCCCCTCGGGGGGGGGCCAAGGCCTCAGGGATTCAAAGTACCCCTCCTGCTTCTTCTTCTCCATCGAGGCGGCCTGGTCGTGGTCGATCATGCGGCCCTGGCGTTCGCTGGTGCGCGTGAGCAGCATCTCCTGGATGACGTCTTCCAGCGTCTCGGCCTCCGATTCCACCGCGCCCGACAGCGGGTAGCAGCCCAGGGTGCGAAAGCGCACCTTCTTCCTCATCGGCACTTCGCCGGGGTGCAGCCGCATGCGTTCGTCGTCGACCATGATCAACGTGCCCGAGCGCTCGACCACCGGGCGCTCGGCGGCAAAATACAGCGGCACGATGGGGATGTTCTCCAGATGGATGTACTGCCAGACGTCGAGCTCGGTCCAGTTGCTGATGGGGAAGACGCGGATCGATTCACCCGGGTGCTTGCGGCCGTTGTAGAGGTTCCACAGCTCGGGGCGCTGGTTCTTGGGGTCCCACTGGTGCTGGGCGTTGCGGAAGCTGAAGATGCGTTCCTTGGCGCGGCTCTTCTCTTCGTCGCGGCGCGCGCCGCCGAAGGCGGCATCGAAGCCATGGTGGTCCAGCGCCTGCTTCAGGCCTTGCGTCTTCCAGATGTCGGTGTGCAGCGCCGAGCCGTGGTCGAAGGGGTTGATGCCGCGCGCCTGGGCCTCGGGGTTCTGCCACACCAGCAGGTCCATCCCCAATTCGGCGGCCATGCGCTCGCGCAGCGCATACATGTCGCGGAACTTCCAGGTGGTGTCCACGTGCAGCAGCGGGAAGGGCGGCGGCGCCGGGTGGAAGGCCTTCTGCGCCAGGCGCAGCATCACGGCCGAATCCTTGCCGATCGAATACAGCATCACCGGGCGTTCGCACTCGGCCACCACCTCGCGCAGGATGTGGATGCTTTCGGATTCCAGGCGTTGCAGGTGGGTCAGGTGGACGGGATGCGGTGGGGTCATGGCGGTCGGGGTCGCGGCCGCGGGCGGGCTGCAGAAAGGCCGCGAGTATTCCGCAGCCACATCGTGCCGCTCAGGCAGAGTTCTCATAAGCAAATGCGGCCCGCGCCGCGGCTACGATCACGGCAGGAGGAAACCCCGTGAGCCTGCAAATCCCCGATCTGGAAGCCGTGGTGCGCATCGTGCGCGAGGCCGGTGCCGTCGTCATGAGCGTCTACGACGCCGCCTTCGAGGTGCGCACCAAGGACGACGCCTCACCGGTGACCGCGGCCGACGAACGGGCCGAGGCGCTGATCGTGCCGGCGCTGCGCGCGCTGGCGCCCGGCATCCCGGTGGTGGCCGAAGAGATGACCGCGCGCGGCGAGGCCGACGCCATCGGCCGCAGCTTCTGGCTGGTCGACCCGCTGGACGGCACCAAGGAATTCATCGGCCGCAATGGCGAATTCACCGTCAACGTGGCCTTGATCCACGACGGCCGCCCGCTGCTGGGTGTGGTCGGCGCACCCGCGAAGGGGCGGCTGTTTGCCGGCGTGGTGGGGCAGGGCGCCTGGGTCGAGGACGACGGCGTGCCGGGCCGCCGCCCGATCCGCGTGCGTGCCGTGCCGGCCGAAGGCCTGACCGTGGTGGCCAGCCGTTCGCATGGCGACGCCGCCGCGCTGGACGCCTTTCTCGCCGGGCGCCGCGTGGCGCGGCTGGCCAGTGCCGGCTCGTCGCTCAAGCTGTGCCTGCTGGCTGCCGGCGAGGCCGACCTCTACCCGCGCCTGGGCCGCACGATGGAATGGGACATCGCCGCCGGCCATGCCGTGCTGGCCGCCGCCGGCGGCGACGTCGGCACGCTGGACGGCGCGCCGCTGTCCTATGGCAAGCCCGGCTTCGAAAACCCGCATTTCGTGGCGCGCGGCGCCGCAGGGCCCTGACCAGGGGCGGCGTTCGAGCGCGTCGAAGTCCTGCGGCTGCGGGCCCTTGTCCGACCCGCACAACGTCCGGCGTCCGGTGGTTGACGCCGCTTCGCGGTTGTCGCACAGTCGCGGCCGTTTCATCCACTCAGACACGGAGGCCGCCATGGTGACGATCGATCTTGCCCCCCTTCCGGCCTTCGCCGTCTGACCCGAGCTCTGCCGCCCACATCGCGCCCGAGCTGACCACCGCGTTCGTCGACTGACGCGCGCCGCTCCCGGTCCCTCGATCCCGGTCTGTCGTGCCGTGGCCTCGCGCCGCGGCGAAAGCCGATCCCCCCTGCTTCGCAAGCCCCTGCGGTGCCCTGGCACCGCAGGCTCGGCTGCGCTGCGCGCGTGGCCGTCTTCAATCCGACAGACATTCATGATCCATGCTTCCGAACACGAGCAGCTGGGCCGCATCGGCCTGTCGCTGCCCATGCTTCAACAACTCGTCCGCCTGGGCGGGATCCCCGACGACCACCGCCTGATGCGCATCACCGAGGTGCAGCGCGATGCGCTGCACCTGCACGACGGCGATGCCGAAATGCCGGCCCGAGCGCTGCCGGCGCTGCTGCAGGCGCTGGCGCTGCACGACGACGCCCTCGCCGTCGGCGACTGGGTGCTGGCCGCGCGCAACCCGCATGGCCAGTGGTGGGTGCAGCAGCGGCTGCCGCCGCTGACGCAGATCGCGCGCCGGTTGCACGACGGCCGCGACAAGGTCACGCGCACCGTCATCGTCAGCAACGTCGACACCGCCTTGCTGGTGATGGGCCTGGACCACGACTTCAACCTGCGCCGGCTCGAGCGCTATCTGGCGCTGGTGCGGCTGGCCGGCGTCTCGGCGGTGGTGGTGCTGACCAAGGCCGACCTGTGCGCCGACGCTGCCGCGCGGCTGCGCCAGGTGCAGGCGCTGCTGCCGCCCGATACCGCGGCGGTGGCGCTGGACGCGCAGGGCGACGAGCCCGCGCGCTGGCTGGCGCCCTGGCTGCAGCCGGGCCACACGCTGGTGCTGCTGGGCTCGTCGGGCACCGGCAAGAGCACGCTGACCAATGCGCTGCTCGGCCACCCGGTGCAGGCCACCGGCGGCACGCGCCAGGGCGACGGCCGCGGGCGCCACACCACCACGTCGCGTTCGCTGCACCTCACCCCGCAGGGTGCGTGCATCGTCGACACGCCGGGGCTGCGCACGTTGCGCCTGGACGTCGAATCCGGCGACGTGGCGCAGGTCTTCGACGACATCGCGCGGCTGGCCCCGCGCTGCCGCTTCCGCAACTGCCGCCACGAGCAGGAGCCCGGCTGCGCGGTGCGCGACGGCGTGCCGAGCGAGCGGCTGCGCAACTTCCACAAGCTGCAGCGGGAGGCGCAGCGCGACACGCTCAGCGTGCTGCAGCGGCAGGCGCAACAGGCGGTGTGGAAGCAGCGCAGCCGCGCCGCGCGCGCGGTCATCCACGCCAAGCGCGGCTGAAACGCAGGGCCCTTCAGCGTGATGCCGGCGGCGCGACCAGCGCGTCGCGCCGCGACATCGCCGTAAAGCCGCGCCACCACAGCGCGGCCACCACGCAGGTGCCGATGCCGCCCAGCAGTACCGAGCCCACCGGGCCCATGAAGGCCGCGGTGGCGCCGGCGCGGAATTCACCGAGCTGGTTGCTGGCGCCGATGAAGACCGCATTGACGGCACTGACGCGGCCGCGCATGTCGTCGGGTGTCTCCAGCTGCACCAGCGTCTGGCGGATGACGACGCTGACCATATCGGCCGCGCCGCCCACGGCCAGCGCTGTCAGCGACAGCCAGAAAGCCGTGGATGCGCCGAAGACCACCATCGTCACCCCGTACAGCGCCACCGAGCCCAGCAGCAGCGGCCCGGTGTGGCGGCGGATGGCCCAGCGCGCGAGCGCCACCGACATCACCAGCGCCCCCACCGCCGGTGCCGCGCGCAGCAGCCCCAGGCCGGCGGGGCCGACCTGCAGCACGTCCTTGGCAAAGATGGGCAGCAGCGCCGTGGCGCCGCCCAGCAGCACCGCGAAGAGGTCGAGCGAGATCGCGCCCAGCACCACCTTGTGCGCGAAGACGAAGCGCAGCCCCGCCAGCAGCGACTGCAGGCTGGCCGCCTGCGCGGCCGGCACGTGGTGGTAGTGCACGCCCAGGGCCACCAGCAGCGCAGCGGCGGCAAACAGCGCCACGCAGGTGGCATAGGCCGCGCCGGCACCGGCCACGAACAGCAGCCCGCCCAGCGCCGGCCCGCCGATGACGGCCGCCTGCGTGCCGGCGGCGCTGAAGGCGGTGGCGCGCGGCAGCAGCGCCGGCGGCACCAGGGCCGGCGTCAGCGCCTGCTGCGTGGGCATCTGGATGGCGCGCATCACGCCGATGGCCACCGCCACCGCCAGCAGCGTGCCGCGCGACAGCTGGCCGCTGCGGTCGGCCAGCAGCAGCGCCAGCGCAATGCCCACCTGGCAGGCCAGGCACAGCGCCAGCAGCCGCGCGCGGTGGTAGCGGTCGATGGCATGGCCCACCGGCAGCAGCAGCGGCAGCGAGGGCAGAAACTGCAGCAGCCCGACCAGCCCCAGGTCCCAGGCCGAACCCGTGAGCTCGTACATCTGCCAGCCCAGCGCCAGCATCAGCATCTGGTTGGCGGCCGTGCCGGCCAGGCGCGCCACCCAGAGGTGCATGAAGGCGCGCTGGGCCAGCAGGGAGTCGGGGTTCGAAGGCAGGGCGGCGGGGGCCGGCGGCGGCAAGGCGGGCATGTGTCGTCAGCCGCCATGTCGCGGTTGCGCCGATGCGGGCAGGCCGAAGACGCGGTCGAAGCACCAGGTGAAGGCGACCGCATAGACGAAGAAGAAGGCCAGCAGTGCCAGGTCGGCGATGAGCGCCTGCAGCCAGCCGATCTGCAGCCACCAGGCGATCACCGGCACCAGCAGCAGCACCAGTCCGCCTTCGAAACCGGCCCCATGCGCCAGGCGGCGGCCCAGGGTGCGCCGGCGGTCGGGCTGCCGTGATTCCCAGCGCTCGAAGAGGCCGTTGAAGACATAGTTCCAGGCCAGCGCGATGGTCGACAGCACGGTGGCGAGCGCGAGCGACGATCCGACCGATTCGTCGAAGACGACACCCAGCACCGGGCCGACGAAGAGGATGGCCCCCACTTCGTACAGCACCGCCTGCACGACACGACGGACCCGCGGACTCATGCGGCGGACGATAGCAGCCGGGAAGCCGCTGCCTGCACGCCGGGCCGGTTGCCGGGTACAGACGGGCCACCTCGCGTCGCGGGCAAAGGCCAGATGCCACCGGAAACGGGGTGCAAGGTCCGCACCTTGCAGCCCCGCTCCTGATCAGCAACCGTTCAGCGCGTGGCTGCGGCCGGTACGGGTGCGGGCGGCAGCGGCATGCCGCCCGGCCCCGACTTGAAGCTCAGCGGGCTGACCGCCGTCGTCTGCCCGATGCCCGGCTGGCTCCAGTCACACACGCCTGCGGGGAAGACCGCCTGCAGCCTTGCCCACTGCTCGGCCGTGAAGCTCGTGCCGCCATGGTCGGGATCGGCGGGGGACAGCGGCTTGAGCTGGCACTTCAGGACATTCTCGGCGCGCGGGCCGCCGGCCACCTGGCGCGGTGACAGCGAGGGCCTCAGGAACGGGTCGGCGTCGCAGACCGCCGTGTCGAAGATGCGCTGGCTCTGCGTGGCGTCGGACGGCAGCAGGCAGAAGTCCGCGGTATGGCCCGGTCGGGCATTGCGGACCCTGGCCTCCAGCGATGTGGCAGCTGTATCGGCCACCAGGTTTGTCAGCCACTGGTCCATCGACAGGAAGGCCTCGAGGCCCAGCGTGCCCGGCGCCGCCAGGCCCGTGCGTGCAAAGCGCCACAACGCCTGGTTGCGCGCATCGCCTGCTGCCGACTCCGCCACGATGCGATCGCGCACCGCCCAGCTGAACCACTGGTGATGGATCGGCGCGCCGGGAGGATTCAGGCCCGGCGGCACGGTGACGTTGGAGTCGTCCCAGCCGCGCAGGTCGATGATGGCCATCCTGGCCAGCTGCCGGCCGCTGGCCACGATGCCGCTGCGGTAGGCGGTCTCGAGCGCGCCCAGGTCTGCCGTCGAACGCTGGGCCCGCGGGTTCGAATCGCGGTCGATGCCACCGACCAGCTCGTTGAGCGTCACGAACTCCTCGGCGCCGATGACGCCGTCGCGCAGTGCCTTCAGACCATACTGAACGCCGACGTTGTCGCGCGTGTCCTGCGCGGCCACGCTGCCCGGCACCGTGCCCCAGATGTTGACCGCCCAGTTCCAGGCATTGCAGCGTGGCAGGTGGAAGGTCTCCGGCTTGGTCGGGTCGTAGACGGCGCTGCTGGGCAGCTCGCAGTTGTTGGTCGGGTTGGGCGACTGCAAGATGGCTCCGGTCGTGCCATTGCCGACGAAGCGCTGGAAATACACCCCCGCCTTGCCGTTGCTGCCGAAGGCATTGACCCAGGCGTGGCAGGCGCTCTGGTCCGGGTGGCCGTTGATCGCCGCCTTCCTGGCATTGATCTGCGCCTGCGTCAGGCCAGCCCACAGGCCGCCGGCGCCGATGAAGGCCGGCTTCTGGTAGGCCTCGACCAGCAGCACGCAGTCACCGACCTCCATCGTCGTCGTCTCGGAATCGGGGTAGGTGCAGCTGGTGACGACGCCGTCGAGCAGGCCCGGGTCGATCGAGCCGGCCATGTTCGAGTTGATCGAGCCGCCCGAGCAACCGCTGCCGATGGTGAATTTGACAGGGCCGTAGGTGTCGCCGACATGCTCCTTGATCATCATCACGGTTTCCGACATCAGCACGCGGTTCGAATTGCGCGCCGAATCGGTCATCGAATTCACCGCCACCACATAGCCGCGCGAGATCTGTGCATCCAGCGTCGGCCAGGCCGTGGCCGGGCGGGCCTGGCGCCGCGGCTGGCCGGTGCTGGCACCGAACGAGAAATACAGCTTCCCGTTCCATTGCGGCTGCGGGGCCAGCGGCGTCCACGGCTGGGTCGGCTGGTAGAGCGAGACGATGTCGTAGATGCCGCGGTTCATCGTGCCGCGCTCGACACGGACGATATAGTCCACCTCGACGCCGGCATCGGTGGTCGTGCGAGCGATGTCGGCCGGCCTGGGTGCCGACGGATCGTAGGGCTTGAAGCAGGCCGATGCAGCGGGCTGCGGCTGGGGCGGCACCGTGGCCGCCGTGGCCCCGATGCTCCACACCGGATCGGGCAGGCCGAAGCTGCAACCGGCGGCGCTGGTCTTGTAGTACAGCTTGAATTCACTGGCGATCGTGCAGTCCGCATCCGGCGTGCCGGCCAGGCCGCTGGCCGGCGTGGCGGGCTGGCTGCCGCTGACGGGTTGAGGCGTCGGCTGCGCGCAATAGAACGGTTTGACGTGCTGCGCACCCGACAGCACGGGCCCGCTGCGCGGGTGGTTGGTGATCGTCAGGCTGGCCCATGGACGGCCATGGCCCTGGCCGTTGGCGTCGGCCACGAAACGGTTTTCGCCGACGCGCAACCCACGCAACTGCCCGCGCATCGTGCCGGCTGCGGCATCGGCGACGAAGCTCGAGGTCACGTTGCTGCCGTTGAGCAGCAGCACGACCTTGTGCATGGGCACGGTCTTCGGCACCTTGACCTCGACGAGCGCATTGCCGTCGCTGACCAGGTCGGCCCGGTTGTTGACCGTGCGGATGTCGAAGTTGAAGGGCGGCGGCGTGACCTTCTGGGCCCGCGCCGTCTGCGCGCCTGCATCGCCGGCGCCACCGGCGAGGACGAGCGTGCCGCAGATCGATGCGTACCAGGCATCACGCAGCAAGCGCGAGCGCCGCGTCGTGGTCGAGTGGATCTTCACCGTGTTTCTCCTATCGTGGTCGCTGCTCGTCCGCAACAGGGCCGATCGCCGTGACCATACACAGCGGGCCTGCGGAGAGGCGCCTTGGAGGATATCGATCCCCATCTCGAGCGGGAGCGGGAAAACCTGCACGCGCCGGTTCCGACGCAACGGCCTGGCGCGGTGGTGGCGCTATGGCAGGCCGTCGTCGTCCAGTGCCAGCCCCAGGCGGCCGGCCCGCTCGTCGTTCAGCAGCGCGCCCCGGCGGACGATGGCGGCCAGGGTCTCGATGCCAAGCACCGCGACGGCGATGCCCTCGGCGCGTTCCCGCGTGCGCGCCTCGTTCGGCTCGGGGCGCTCGCCGCGCTGGCTGAAGATCCGGTCGGCATAACCCAGCAGCGCCGCGGCTGCGCGCGGCCGCCCTTCCAGCGCCGCCAGCAGCGCCAGCGCCAGGCCCCAATAGGGCTGCAGCAGCCAGGTGGCGGCGCCGGGCCAGGCCTCGACGGCGACGGTGCGAGCCGCTGCCGCATCGTCGCAGGCCAGCAGCGCATGGGCCAGGTTGAGCCGGGCCGAGGCGAGCGCGCGCGCGTTGCGCGTGCCTAGCCAGCGTGCGACCAGCGCGCGACCCAGGCGCACGGCCTCTGCGGGCCGGCCGGCGGCCAGTTCCAGGTCGGCCAGGTTGGTGCGCGCCGCATCGGCGTGCACCGTTGCGCCGGCCGCCTCGGCCAGCAGCAGCTGGCGCTGCGTCGCATCGCGGCAGCGCGTCATGTCGCCGCGGTGGTAGGCCAGGATCGATTCGGCGGCGGCCAGGTGCTGGCGCAGATAGGCCGGCCCCTCCTCGCGCTCCAGTGCCAGCGCCTCGGCCAGGGCCTCGTCCCGCAGCGCTGCCGCCGCCGGGTCGCGGCTGCTGGCGACCAGGCACAACGCACGCGCCAGGCTGCGTTCGTCGTCAAGCGCGCGTGCCAGGTCGCGCGCCTGCTGCGCCAGCCGCAGCGCGCGTGCCGGCTGGCGCATGGTCAAGATCGCCGCGGCGCCAAGCAGCCAGTGCAGGCGCGCCGCGTCATCGGCCGCCTGCGGCAGCAGCGGCTCGGTGGCGTCGTACAGCCGGATCATTTCTCCCAGGCGACGGCTGGTCAGCGCGGTGCCCAGCGGGCGCGCCAGCGCCACCGCCAGCGCCGCGTCGTGCTGCAGCGCCCAGGCCAGCGCGGCGCGGGCGTTGTCGAGGTCGGGCTCGGCGTCGCGGACGAAGGCGTCCTCGCTGCGCCGGCCGGCGAGCACCTCGTCCAGCGCCGCGGCCAGACGCGCCGCCAGCACGCGCGCATGGTGTTCGTGCACCGCAGCGCCTTCGGGCGCGGCGGCCAGCCGCTCGCGCGCCAGCGCCAGCGGCGCCTCCAGCAGCCGGTAGCGCGGTGCCGCGTCGCCGCTCACCTGCAGCAGCGACCGCGCCGCCAGACCGTCCAGCGCCTGCAGCAGCGCCCAGCGGTCGAGATCCGGGCCGCACAGCACGGCCTCGGCCAGCTCCAGCGAGGTGCCGCCAGCAAAGACCGCCAGGCGCCGGAAGACCCGCTGCTCCACCGCGCCCAGCAGGTCGTGGCTCCACTGCAGCGCGGCGCGCAGCGAATGCTGGCGCGGTGGCGCATCGCGCCGCGCCGCGCCCAGCAGGTCGAGCACGGTGCCGGCCTCGCTCAGCGCCGCCGCCACGCCGGCCAGGCCGAGCAGCGGCACCCGTGCCGCCGCCAGTTCGATGGCCAGCGCGCTGCCGTCCAGGGTGCGGCAGATCGCGGCGGCGACGGCGGCATCGGCGGCGCCGAGCACGAATCCGCGCTGCAGCTGGCGCACGCGCTCGACCAGCAGCTCGACCGCCGGCGTGCGCAGTGCCGCCTCGGCGTCGGCATCGGGCGGCGGCAGCGCCAGGCCGTCGAGGTGCAGCACCTGCTCGCCGGCCATGCGCAGCGGCACCTGGCTCGTCACCACCACCTGCACGCCAGGCGAGCGTGCCCGCAGGCCTGCGCCGCGCCACCTGCCGGCGGGCACCGCGTCGGCATTGTCCAGCGCCACCACCAGCTGCAGCGGCGCCACGGCCGCCGCCAGCGCCTGCTGCGGGTCGCCCGCGCCCAGCGGCACGCCCAGCGCGGCGGCCACCGTGGGCAGCACATCGGCATCGTCGCTGGAGTCGGCCAGCTCGACCCAGCAGGTGTCGCGCTGCCCTTCACCGGCCAGGCGCTGCAGCAGGTGGCGCACGAGCAGCGTCTTGCCGATGCCACCGGCGCCGGTGACGGTGACCAGTCGCCCGGCGAGCGGCCCGGCGGTCGGCGTCGGGCCGATCAGGCGCGCCAGCGCGCCGTTGCGGGTGGAGGCACGGGGGGCCACCGCGGCGGGCAGCGGCGGCGCCTGACCGGCAAGGCAAAGCGGTAGCCGCGGCCGGAATCGCGAGCGTCGGTGCCGATGGCGCGCCGCAGGTCCACACCTGCGTCCAGGTTGTTGGGTTCACGACGACGCCGGGCCACACGCGTTCGAGCAGTTCTTGCCGCGCCAGCTGCGTTCGCGCTCGGCCAACAGCAGCGCCAGCAGGTCGAAGGCGCGTGCGCCCAGCTTCACCGCCGCACCATCGGCCAGCAGCCGGCGCCTCCGCGGCTGCAGCTCGAAGCGCCCGGCCTCCCCGAAGCGGATGGAGTCGATCCCGACCATGCTGTGGCGGAGCTTAAACGCCGGCATCGCGATCGCTTCAGAACGATTAAGCGGGATCTCCCTGAGGTGCAGGATCGTGCCGCGAGGGCAGCGCACGCATGCTGCGGGCCATCGCCGGCACCGCCGGCAGACACCAGGAGACGCCCGATGAACCCGCGACGCCAACTGCTCGCCACCACCGGCGCCGCACTGCCGCCGCTGCCGCGTTCTGCCCAGGCGCGGCCGGGGATGGCCGACGCCGACACCTTACGGCCACGGCATGGTCTGGAACCGCGAGCTGCCGGGCCTGGCCGGGCGGCTGAACCTGGCCTTCGACCTGCGCATAAACCTGGCCACCGGCACCGGCGCCGGCAGTGCTGGCGACCCGGCGCACCCGGGCGAAGGCTTCCAGTTTGCGATCGAGCGCACGCGGCGCGAGCGCGTGCGCGACGAGGACCGCTTCTTGCTGGAAGGCAGCGTCACCGACGCCCTCAACCCCGCGCTGATCGGCGCGCCGGTGCGCATCGCGGCGCAGACCCAGGGCGACACCACGGCGATCGTGATCCGCGTCGGCGACGCGGTCTACCGGCCGGGCTGGTGGTGATCGCGATCATCGCGATCCTGATCGGTCTGCTGCTGCCGGCCGTGCAATAGGTGGAGGCACGCATCATGGGCACGTCGGCCGGTGCCATCGAGGGCGACCGAACGGCTGGGAGGTACCCGTGAAGCTGCTGAAGACGATGACCTCTCTCGCGCTGCTCCTGGGGGCGCCCGCGGCCTGGGCGATACCGACTGCCGTGCAGGACTTCGAGGACGGCACGACGCAGGGCTGGACCGCGGGCGGGGGACCCCTCGGCGCGGCGCCTCCCGTCCTACCCGCCCTGGCAGCCGGCGGACCGGGTGGACCGGCCGACCACTTTCTGCGCATCGTGTCCGGGGTCGGCGCTGGTGGTTCGGGCAGCAACCTGGTGGCGATCAATCGGGACGCCTGGGACGGTGACTACCTGGCGGCCGGGCTGACCAGCGTGACGGCGGATCTGCGCAATTTCGGCACCAGCGATCTGTACATCCGTCTGCTGGTCATCGATGCCGGCAACAACCGCTTTGCGTCGACCGGCGCTGTTTTTCTGCCGGCCGGCGGCGACTGGACGGCAGGCGCCTTTTCGCTGGCAGCGGGTGACCTGCTTGCCGGGCTGGGGGCGGTGGACGATCTGCTGCAGTCGGTCACCGAGCTGCGCATCTGGGGCACCGGTGACCCGAATGCGGTCTTCAGGCCTGGGGACAACCGGCAGAACGCCGTCAGCGGCGTGCTGGGCGTGGACAGGCTCACGCCCGATGTCTTCGGAAACGGCGGCGGCGTGGTGCCCGCGCCGGCGACGGCCTGGCTGGCGCTTCTCGGCCTGCTCGGGGCGGGTGGCGCACGGCGGTGGCGCCGCCACTGAGCGCCTGCGCTCCCGGTCGGGCGACATCGCCCATCGCGTGGGTCTGGGTGCCCATCCGATTCCTCCCGGCAACCCCGCCCCCACATGACTGCCGCACCGGTGATGGCGGGCGGGTGCCGACTGCGGCGCGTGGACAATCGGCCCGGTGCAGCGCAGCCACGGACCCCAGGTGCCCACCCATGCGGATGACGCGCCACCCCGGCCGCGAGGGCGGCACGATGCGCCGGCGGGGCATGGCCGGCTGGCGGTCGCCACGCTCGTCTCGCTGCTGATCCATGCGTTGTTGCTGAGCCTGAACGTGGTCGGGGAGGGTGACGGCTGGGGCCTGCCGAGCCTGACCCTGCCCTGGCTCGACCGGCGCGTCGAGGTGCCGCCGATATCCCTGGTGCTCGTCCCGCCGCCGCCACCCGATCGACCCCCGGCTGGCGGTGCGTTGCCGGACGAGCCCACGCTCGGCGCTGGTCGGCCATCGACCGCGCTGCCGCCGCCCGAGCCGGTGGCCGCCGAGGCCGCGCCGCTGCCGGACGTGCCGTCGGCGATGCCGGCACGGCCACTGTCCCCGGCGGGGGGGCCATCCGCGGATGCACCTGTGGCGAGTATCGACGCCTCAGCCGACTCGGGCGAGGTGCAAGCCGCCACGGGGGTTGCTGCCGCCGAGCCGAGCGTGATCGCGGTCGAGCGCCCCGACGACGTGGTCACGGATCTCGACCGGGTGCCGGCTGCGGTCGAGCCTCTCGCCGCTGCATCCGCTGCGTCCGCGGCATCCGCCGCCTCCGCAGCGGCCCCGGACCCGGATCGCGCCCCGGTGCTGCGCCCGTCGGTGTCCCAGGAAGCGGCTGCAGACGCCGAATCGGAACAGGCGCTGCTGGCCGAGGCCGCGCGGCTGGAAGTGCAGCGGGCAGAGGCGGCGCGGCTGGAAGCGGCGCGGCAGCAGGCCGAGCGCGAGGTGCAGATCCGCCGGGAGCAGGCCCTGCAGGAGGCCGCGCGACGCGCAGAAGCCCGGCAGGAGGAAGCCCGGGCGGCTGCCGAGCGTGCCGAGGCGGCCCGCCAGCAGGCTGTCCGCGCCGAAGCAGCCCGCCTGCAGGCCGTGCGTGAGGCCGCGGCGCAGGAGGAAGCGGCCCGACTGGCGCAGGCGGCGCAGGAGGAAGCCCGCCAGACAGCCGAGCGCATGGCATTGGCCCGTCTGGAGGCGGCCCGTCTGGAGGCCGCAGGCCAGGAAGCGGCCCGCCAGGAGGCTGCACGACTGGACGCGGCACGGCGCGAGGAGGCGCGGCAGCAGGTGGCACGAGAGACCGCTGCGCGTGTCGAGCAGGACCGCCTGGAGCAGGCCCGCCTGGAGCAGGCACGGATCGAGCAGGCCCGGCTGGAGGCTCTGCGGCGGGCGCAGGCCCGACAGGTGGCCGAGCGCGAGGAGGCCGCGCGCGCCGAGGCTGCCCGCGAGGCGTCAGCCCGCGCCGAAGCGGCCCGCGTGGAAGCGGCCCGGCTGGCCGCCTCGCAGGCCGAGGCCGCCCGTCAGGACGCGGAGCGTCAGGAAGCAGCCCGCCAGGAAGCCTCGCGTCTGGCCGCCGCGGGCGCGGGCGGCCGAGGAAGAAGCGGACAACGCCCGACGCGAGGCGGCCCGTCGGGCCATGGGGCGGCAACTCGACGAGGAGGCCGCGCGGCGCGACGCCGCGGCGGCGGCACGGCCCGACGATCAACGGCCGCATGCCTGGAGCAGCCTGCGCCGTGGCCGCATCTTCGGGCGCGCCGACGCCCATGCCGAGCTGGCCCTCTATGCCGAAGCCTGGGCGCGCCGGATCCACCTCAATACCGCAGCCGACACCTTCCGCGAGGCCGCCCAGAAGTCCCATCGCCACCCGATGGTGACGGTGGCCGTGCGCAGCGATGGCTCCGTGGAGTCCGTGACGGTGGTGGTGCCCAGCGGCGTGCCCGAACTCGACGAGGCCATCCGGCGCATCGTGATGGCCCTGGCGCCCTATCCACCCTTTTTACCAGCGCTGGCGCGCGACTACGACGTGGTCGAGATCCGCAGGACCTGGCACTTCGACGCGGCGGTGCAGCTGTACTGACGGGCACCGCCTGCCCAGCCGCCGGGCGGGCCGGGCGATGCGCTGCGGACGGCCACCGGCTCGAGCTTGCCCTTGAAATCCGCATCCCTTGCCGGGTGGTCCAATCGTGGCAAGGCGAGCATGGATGGCAAGAAGTTCGAGAGCGCGTGACACGCTGGAGTACAAGCTCGAGGCAGTGCGCATGGTCAATGGCGGGCAGAGCCTGGCGGCGGCGTCGAAGATTCTCGGCATCGCGGACCAGACACTGAACGACTGGGTCAAGGCCGAGCGCGAAGGTCGCGTCGGCGGCGCCGGCAGCCGACCGGTGAACCCGGAGCAGATGGAGATCGCACGACTGCGCGCCAAGCTGGCGCGGGTGAAGATGGAGCGCGACATGCTGGGAAATGCGACGGCGCACTTCGCCAAGGAGCGGGGATGAAGTACGCCTGGATCGAGCGCAACCGCCACCTTTGGCCGATCACGTGGGCCTGCGAAGTGAAAGGGCTGTCGCGGGCTGCCCGCGCCATGGGCCGCTCGCTGGCATGGAGTGCACTGCATGAGCGTCACCCTGCTGTTCACGGCGCAGCAGACGCGTGCTCAAAATGGCGCAGGTCGTGGTGGCATGGGCATACAGCTTCCCGTCGGGTCCGACAATCCTGGCTTCAGATGTGGCGACCTGACGCCCGACGTGAAGCGCCGTGCCCACGCAGCGCAACGGGCCTGTCTTGGTATGAGCGGGCCCGGACGATGTTGAGATTGATCTGGCTGGTGGTGTAGCCGATCCCTGCAGGCAGCCTGGTCTGCACGGCGCACCCCAATGCGAAGTCCAGCAGGGTCGCGTACCAGCCGCCGTGAACCGAGCCCAGTGGGTTGTAGTGCTTGAGCTGCGGGGTGGCCTGAAAGACCGCAAGCCCGTCACCCAGTTCGACCAGCTCACAGTCGAAGGTGTCGGCCATGTAGGGATGCGGCAGGTCGCCTTCGAGCAGGGCGGTCATCACCTGCAGGCCCGTCTTGCCCTGGACTTGATGCGGCTGTGCCAAACCGGCATGGCCACCGCCGCGTTCCAGTCGGCGTTGCCTCACCTGTTCCAGTTGTGCCTGCCAGGCGTTCAAGGTGGCCTCGGTGGTGTGCTCGATCGTCATTCGGGACTCCATGGATGTTGTGGGAGCGTGATCGCAAAAAAGGGGGGTGCTTCAGCAGCGTTTCCGGATGGGCGGTGCGTTTCGCGGCCGTCTTCACCGCGGCGCCGCCCGTGGCCTGGTGTCGACTGGCAGACACAGCAAGCCGGTGAGCAGCGCCAGTGCGCCATGCAACGCATACAGCACATCGAAATCGGCGCGCTGCAGGGCGGCATGACCCAACGGCGCCACCGTGAGCGCCGCGCCCGGCACCGAGCCGATTTCAGCCATGCCGCATCGCCTGGCCAGATGGCCGATCGACTTGCGGCTGCGCGCGCCCGGCCCGGCGAACTCGCCATGCCGTCAAGCCGTCAAGCCGGGCAGAACCACCGTCACTGCCGCGCACAACTGCCGCCCGATGCCGTCGGGCCACAAAGAGTCTGGCCATTGCTGACGATGCGAAGCGCTGCGCAGCGCCGTCGCCGCTGACGCCGAGCTCGATGGCGCAGTTGATGTCGCAGGGCTTGCAGGCCGACTTGTGCCAGGTGATTGCGTCCGCCGCGTTCATCGTGCGGCCGCGGCGAGGATGGCTTCTTCGACGTCTCGCAGCCGGTCCTTGCCGAACCACAGCTCGCGGCCGATCAGGAAGCTGGGCGCGCCGAAGGCGCCGTGGTCGTGCGCCCGCTGGGTGTTGGCCATCAGCATCGTCTTGACCTCCGGGTCCTGCGACAGGGCGAGGATCGCCCGGCTGTCCAGACCACCGGCGTCCAGTGTGGCGGTGAGGGTCGGCAGGTCGTCCATGTTCAGGCCGTCCTCCCACATCGCGGCGTACACCACGTCCAGATAGGCCGGCAGGCAGCCCAGCTTCTGCGCGGCACAGGCGCCGCGCATGATCTTCAGCGTGTTGACCGGGAAGTGCGGGTTGAAGCGGTACTTCGACAAGCCGTGCCGTGCGACAAAGCGCGTGAGCTCCAGCCGCTCGTAGGCCAGCTTGTTGGGGATGTCGGCGAAGGCCTCCATGGGCGCCCGGTTGTTGGCCAGCTTGAACAGCCCGCCCAGAAGGATCGGCACGTACTCGAAACTGGCGCCGGTGCGCACCTCGATGTCCGGTATCAGCTTGTGGCAGAGATAGGTGTTGGGGCTGCCGAAGTCGAACAGGAACTGGACAGTGACGGTTGGCATCAGGGTGCTCCGGTCGGGGTGGTCGTGGGAAGGGCGGGGCAGGGTGGGCCGCGTGGATAGACCCGCGCGGGTCACCAGGTTTCCATCCACGGTCGCAGCTCGGTCTCGTGCGACCAGGCGTCGCGCGGCTGCTGGTGGATCTGCCAGTAGGCATCGGCAATGCTGTCGGGGCTGAGGATGCCCTGCCTGTCCTTCAGCGCGTAGCGCTCGGGGAAGTTGCTGCGGATCCACTCGGTGTCGATCGCGCCGTCGATGATGGTGTGGGCGACGTGGATGTTCTTCGGCCACAGCTCGCGCGCCATGCTCTGGGCCAGTGCGCGCAGCGCGTGCTTGGCGCCTGCGAAGGCCGCGAAACCCTCGCGCCCGCGCACACTGGCGGTGGCGCCGGTGAAGATGATGGTGCCGCGCCCTCGCGGCAGCATCACCTTGGCCGTTTCGCGCCCCATCAGGAAGCCGCCGAAGCAGGCCATCTCCCACACCTTCTGGTAGACGCGGGCGGTGGTCTCGGTGATGCCGAAGCGCACGTTGGCGCCGATGTTGAACACCGCCACGTCGATGGGCGCGATGTCGCGCTCGATGGTCTCCACCAGCGAGACCATCGCGTCCTCCTGGCGGGCGTCGCTGCCGAACGCATGCGCCTCGTCGCCGTCGGCGCGGATCTGCTCGACCAGCGGCTGCAGTCTGTCGGCCGTTCGCCGGGTGACGCAGGCGATGTAGCCCTCGCGCGCGAAGCGGCGAGCGATGGCGCCACCGGTGGCGTCGCCGGCACCGATGACGAGGATGGCTCTTCGGTCGGACATGGTTCGGTCGTCCACGGTTGCGGCACGTCGGCGCCGGTGGTTGAGGGCAACAGCCGCGCATTTTCAAGATGACAACTGTCATGCTGGAGTATGATGATCATCATTCAGAAGGTCAACACACGGAAAACCACCATGGGACATTCGCAAGCCGACAAGGCCCAAAGCCGCGAGCGCATCCTGCGCAAGGCGGCCGATGCGGTGCGCGACACGGGCCTGGAATCGGTCAGCGTCGGCAAGCTGATGCGCAGCGTGGACCTGACGCACGGCGGCTTCTACAACCACTTCGCCTCGCGCTCCGACCTGCTGGCGCAGGCGCTGGAGCGGGCATTGGTCGAAGGGGCCAGGTCGGCCACCGCCAGCATGAAGCCCGGCGACGCGCCGCGCAGCTACGAGATGCGGATACGCAGCTACGTCAGCCGTGCGCACCGGGATGCGCGCACCAGCGGCTGCGCCATCGCGGCGCTGGCCTCGGACGTGTCGCGAGCGGATGAAGCGTCACGGGCCGTGATGTCGGCTTTCATCGACGATTTCGTCGGCCAGCTTGCGCAGTCGATGGACAGCCAGGACGAAGGCGATGCGATGCTGGCGGTGAGCGCGATGGTCGGCGCCGTGCTGCTGGCACGGGTGCAGACCGACCCGAAGAAGTCCGACGCGCTGCTGAAGTCGGTGCGCGACCGCCTGCTGGCGCTGAACCAGGACGGACCGGCCTGATGACGCGCCAACGCCATCCACAGCACAGGCAGTTGCAGGCAGACCGCGCATGACGGCCACGGCTGTGCCCCCGCCGCCACTGCCGCCCCAGGCCCCTGCGCCATCGCTGCTGACGGCGCCGATCCTGCCGGCGCTGCTGCGCTTTGCGCTGCCCAACATGGTGGCGATGCTGGCCACGGCGCTGGCCACCGTGGCCGAGACGGCCTATGTCGGCAGTTTCGGGGTGCCATCGCTGGCCGGCATGGCCCTGGTGTTCCCGATGGTCATGCTGCAGATGATGCTGTCCGGCGGCGCGATGGGCGGTGGCGTGGCCGCTGCAGTCAGCCGTGCGCTGGGTGCCGGTGCGCCCGAGCGTGCCAACGCACTGGCGGTGCATGCGCTGTGGATCGGCCTGGCCGCCGGCGGGGTCAACGGTCTGCTGATGCTGGCCTGGGGGCCGGCGATCTATGCCGGCCTCGGTGGTCGCGGCGAGGCGCTGGACCAGGCCATCGCCTTCTCCAGCGTGGCCTTCTGCGGCTCTCTGGGCGTCTGGTTGATGAACACCTTCGCGTCGGTGCTGCGCGGCGCGGGCAACATGCTGGTGCCCTCGGCGACCTTCCTGCTGGTCTCGCTGGCACAGGTGGTCATCGGCGGCGCGCTGGGTCTGGGCTGGGGGCCGTTGCCCCGGCTCGGCATGCCCGGCGTGGCTGCGGGGCAGGTCATCGCCTTCAGTGCGGGTGCCGCCTTCCTGTTCGGGTACCTGCGCAGCGGCCGGTCCAGGCTCAGTCTGAAGATCCGTGCCACGCCGCTGCAGCGGAACCTGCTGGCCGACATCCTCAAAGTGGGGGCACTGGCCTGCATCTCGCCGCTGCAGACGGTGGCGACCGTGCTCATCCTGACGCGGCTGGTGGCGGAGTTCGGTGCCACGGCATTGGCCGGCTACGGCATCGGCGCGCGGCTCGAATTTCTGCTGGTGCCGATCAGCTTTGCCATCGGCGTGGCCTCGGTGCCGCTGGTGGGCATGGCCATCGGTGCCGGCATGGTGGCCCGCGCCAAACGCGTGGCCTGGATCGCGGCGCTGCTGGCCACGGCCACGCTGGGCCTGCTGGGCGCGGTGGTGGCCGTCGCACCGGGCCTGTGGGTGGACCTGTTCACGCGCGTCCCCGCCGTACAAGCCTCGGCCGGGCTCTACTTCGGCTGGGCCGGACCGGTCTACGGCTTGTTCGGGCTGGGCCTGAGCCTGTACTTCTCGGCGCTGGGCGCGGGCAAGGTCGGTGGCCTGGTGCTGGCCGGCACCTTGCGGCTGGGGGTCGTGGCGATCGGCGGCTGGGTGCTGCTGCAGACATCGGCCGAGCCCTGGGCCGTCTTCGCACTCGTCGCGCTGGGCATGGCGGTGTTCGGGCTGGCCGCAGCGCTTGCCGTCCGGGTCACGCGGTGGGGCCCCGAGGGACAGCCGACGACCCGTTGATCAAGGAGGCTCGCCATGACAGGCCTGCAAGACATGCACACCCAGCTTGCTGCCATCAACCAGTCGGCCGCGTTCAACCGCTGGTGCGGCCTGGAGCTGAAGTCGGCATCGGCGGGGCAGGTCGAACTCGTGATGCCCTGGCGTGCCGACTTCGGGCAATACAGCGGCTTCCTGCACGCCGGCCTGATCGGGGCCCTCATCGACACCGCCTGCGGCTTTGCGGCCGTGACGGTGGCGGGCCCTGGCGTGCTGGCGGCGCACTTCTCGGTGAACTGCCTGCGGCCGGCCCAGGGCGAGCGCTTCATCGCAAGAGCCAGGGTCGTTCGCGCGGGAAGGACCCAGGTCTTCACGGCCTGCGAGCTCTTCGCGGTCACGGCCGAGTCAGAAAAGTTGGTCGCTACCGGTGAGACCTTGCTCAGCGTCGCGAAGGCTTGATCCAAGTCTGGCAGTCAGCAGGTTCGCCAGGCCATCGGCGGTCAAGGCTCATTTGCCGGGTTGCAGGTACGCCGTGAATCCCTGAAACCACAGCACCTCGACGAAGTCGCCGCTGAGGAACAGGTCCTCGTCGTGCAGGGCTGCAAGAAAGGCCTCCTTGCCGTCCTGGGCAGACAGGATCCTGAAGCCCTTGTCCGCATTCCTGAAGGTCAGCGTGAACTTCGGAGCCTTGGTCAAGCCTGCAAAGGATCTCACCCTGCCGTCCTGGATGCGGAAGTGACGCCCGACCTTGTCGAGTGTCTGAATCTGGAATTCCAGGTTCTTCCCGGCCACATAGCGCGCGCAGTCGGGCTTGGTGTTGATGGCCCGTTGCAGCAGCTTGGGCAGCAGCCAGAGCAGGAGCTTGAACCTCAGCATGGCCATCATTCGCCGAGAAACTGGATCGCGTGCTTCAGGAAGCGCCCGGGCTCCTGAAGCTGCGCCGCGTGTCCGGCATCCGGGTAGACGAACAGCTGCGCATGCGGGATGTTCTGCGCCATGTGCCAGGAGTTGATGGTCGGGATCATCACGTCGTTGACGCCGTTCAGGATGAAGGTCGGTTGCTGGATCTCGCGAAGATGAGCGAACGGATCCTTCGGGTCCAGCTTCGGCAGGTAGTACAGGTTCGACTCGATCTGCGCCTGCATCACCTCGGGTGAACTCGGCGGATCCTGGTCCACCCGCTGATGCCGCCGTTGCCAGAAGTCGCGCCCGGCCTGCTGCGCCGCTTCGGAGCGGCCGAAGAACAGGAACAGGAAGTCGTCCACCGTCGGAACCGGCCGCGGTGCCCGTTCCAGCACGCCGGGGTCGGAATCCGGGTTGCCGCCGCGCGGGCCGGTGCCCAGCAGCATCAGCTTGCGAACCAGGTCCGGGTGGCGTCGCGTCAGGTCCTGCGCCTGATAGCCGCCGAGCGAGAAGCCGAGCACGTCGACCTTGCGAAGACCCAGTGCGCGGATCACCGCCGCCGCGTCGTCGGCCATGTGCTCGATGCGCGTGCGCGGCTTGCCGGAAGACGATGCGACACCGCGGCCGTTGTACAGGATCACCTCGCGCCCGGCAGCCAGGCCGTCCGTCATCAGCGGGTCCCAGTGGTCCATGCCGCCGCGGAAGTGCTGCAGGAAGAACAAGGGCGGCTGATCGGTTGTGCTGTTGCCCCAGCGGCGATAGGCCAATCGGTCGCCGTCGACTTCGACGAAGCGGGTGGGGGCGGTGCGGTGGGTGTCGGTCATGACGTGTCCTTCCTTCGATGGCGCTATCGCGCCAGGAACTCGAGCGCCTTGGGCATGAAGTCGGCGTGGAACTGGAAGATCGCGCCGTGGCCGGCGTCGGGGTAGACGATCAGCGTGCTGTTGGGCAGGCGCCGCGCCAGGTCGTGGGTGTTCGTCGTCGGCACCATGCGGTCGGCATCGCCGTTGGCCACCAGCACGGGATGCTTGACGACCGAGAGGTCCGCTGGTGTCTTCAGACCCCAGGTGCGCAGGGCTTCGAGCTGGGCGAACAACGCGCCCACGGTGATCTCCGTGTCACGGTTCTGCGTCCGTTCCCTGATGCGCGCCAGGAACGCCTTGCCAGCTGAGATGCCATCAGGCGTTCGGGTGAAGAACAGGAACTGCTTCGGGTCCTGCCCGGTGAAGAAGCCGCGAAGGATGTCGTAGAAGGTCACGCCGGCCACGGTGCTGATGCCTTCGCCACCGGCAGGCCCGGTGCCCGTGAGGATCATCTTGCGCACGAGTTTCGGTTCCTTCAGCACGACTTCCTGGGCAACCATCCCGCCCATCGAGAAGCCGAACAGGTCCACCTGCGTCAGGCCCTTGGCCTTGATGAAGGTGATGGCGTCGTCGGCCATCTGCTCCATCGAACTCGACGGCGACCCGCTGGACGCACCGATGCCGCGGTTGTTGAAGGCGATCACGTGATGCTTGGCCGCCAGACCGTCCACGATCCGCGGATCCCAGTTGTCCAGCACGGCGGCCAGGTGCACCAGCAGCACCACCGGCGTGCCGCCATGGTGCTGGCCCAGTTCGCGGTAGGTGAAGTCCACGCCACCGGCCGAGATGGTCTGGGTCGGCACGGTGGCCCACTTCTGGGCCTGGGCTTGCACGGCAGCAGGCGGGCCCGCCATCGTGGCACCGGGCTGCTGGGCACTCGCGGCGGTGGTGAACGACAGCCATGGCAGGGCGGCCAGGGCCAGTGTCAGGGCGGTTGTCTTCAGGGAGTGACGCATGGCAGGGGCTTTCAGGTTTTCGCTTTGATGGAGGGTGGGCGGCAGGCGGCCTTTGCCGACTCAGGCACGCAGGCGCCTGGTCTGGTAGGTGCCCCATTGGGTCGATACCAGGGACTTGAGGAATGCAGCCAGGCCGCTTTCGTTGGCACGCGGGTTGCCGCCCTCGGCGATGCGCTTGAGCTGTCGCGTGTACCAGAGCACTTCCATGAGCCCCATGCGATCCACGGGCTTGATGCCGGTGGTGATGGGCCGCACGTGCTGTGGGCTGTCGCGGCCTTGCAGCAAGGCGGCCGGGGCGTCGGGGTCGATGGCCAGCAGCCGCGCCAGGCCGACGATGTCGAGCGCACCGGATCGCAACGCGGCATTCATGCCTGCGGCGGTGCGGAAGCCGCCCGTGACCATCAGCGGCACCTGCACGGCCGCGCGCACTTTCTCCGCAAATTCCAGGAAGTAGGCTTCGCGCGCGACCGTCGTCGCCTTCTGCGCGGGCTGGAAGGCGCCGCTCATCGCGGGTGCCTCGTAGGTGCCGCCGGAAATCTCGATCAGCTCGATGCCGGCGTCGGCGAGCGCCTTGATGGTGGCCATCGACTCTTCTTCGGTGAAGCCACCGCGCTGGAAGTCGGCCGAGTTGAGCTTGATGCCGATCGGGAATTCGGCACCCACCTGGCGCCGGATCTCGGCGTAGACGGCCATCACGAAGCGGCGCCGGTTCTCCGGGCTGCCTCCCCACTCGTCGCTGCGCTGGTTGTGGTGCGGCGAGAGGAACTGGCTGACGAGATAGCCGTGAGCACCGTGGATCTGCACGCCGCTGAAGCCGGCCTGCTTGCAGATGGCCGCGCTGCGGCCGAAGCAATGGATGATGTCCTGGATCTCGGCGGTGGTGGCTTCGCGCGGGGTCTCGAAGAACGTTTGGATGTCCTCGCGGAACGGCACCGCGGACGGTGCGAGATTGCTCGCGTTCAACCCCTTGGGCGACTGCTTGCCGGGGTGGTTGAGCTGCACCCACAGCGCCGCGCCCTGGTCGGTTGCGGCGCGTGCCCATTGCCGCAGGATGGGCAGATCCGCCTCGTCCTCGATCACCACGTTGCCGGGCTCGCCCAGTGCGCGCCGGTCGATCATCACGTTGCCGGTGAGCAGCAAGCCGATGCCCGACGCGGCCCAGCGTCGGTACAGCGCAACGAGCTGGGGCGTCGCATGGTTGTCGTAGGTGCCCAGCGTCTCGCTCATCGAAGCCTTGGCCAGGCGATTGCGCAGCACGCCACCATGGGGCAGGCGCAAAGGCTGAGCCAAAAGGTTGCTATCGGACGAGTGGGGCTTGGACATGGTGCTTCCTGGACGAGGCGGCTTCGAGCGCGTTGCCGGTGGGGATATGGGACATGGCGTGCTCCGCCAGCGTGCTGTTCGATGGCAGCTATCGCATCTGCACGACGACCTTGCCCTTGGCGCGCCCCTGGGCGAGGTAGTCGAGGGCCTCCTTGGCCTGCTCGAAGGGAAATACCCGGTCGATCACCGGCCGGATGCGCTGTGTTTCGAGCAGCTTGCCGATCTGGGCGAGCTGATCGCCGTCGGCGCGGGCAAAGAGGAACGAGTAGTCGACGTCCTGCTGCTTCGCCAGGCGCTTGATCTTGCGGCTCATCAGCGCGAAGACGACGGTCAGGACGATGTTGGCGCGGCGCGCGCGCGCGAAGGCGACGTCCAGCGGCCCGACCAGCGAGACGATCTTGCCGCGCGGCTTGAGGATGCCGATGGACTTCTCGATCGAGTCACCCCGGATGGTGCCCAGCGCCGCGTCGTAGTCGCGCAGTACCGTCTCGAATGCCTGCTGCTTGTAGTCGACCACCTCGTCGGCGCCCAGGCTGCGCACCAGGTCGACATTGCCGGTGCTGGTGGTGGTGCCCACCTTGGCGCCCAGCCACTTGGCCAACTGGATCGCGAAGGTGCCGATGCCGCCGGAGCCGGCCGGAATGAACACCTTCTGCCCGGCGCGCAGACCGATGCGCTCCTTCAGCGCCTGCCAGGAGGTCAGCCCGACCATCGGGATCGACGCCGCCTGCACGAAGTCCAGGTTGGCCGGTTTCAGTGCGGCAGCGCTCTCGGGCACGACCGCGAACTCGGCGATCGAGCCCGTGCCCAGGTCGAAGATGTTGGCGAAGACCGCGTCACCCGGCTTGAAGCGGGTCACCCGGCTGCCGACCTCGATCACCACGCCCGCCAGATCGCTGCCCAGGGTGGCCGGCAGCTGGAACTTGACGACGGCCTTGAAGATGCCGGTCGGGATCATGTTGTCGATCGGGTTGACGCTCGCCGCGTGCACCTGGACCAGCAGTTCATTGGCCTTCAGCGCTGGCCGCGGGACGTCGGAGAACCCGATCTCGGGCGACTTGCCATAGCGTTTGAAGGTGAGTGCTTTCATGGGGGCTCGCAGGGTCCGGGATCGGTGTCTCGCCAGGCGAGGCGAGTTCGAATGCCGCAATGATGACGCCCATCATCGTAAAAGTCAAGTCTTTGATGATGCACATCATCAATGTATAGTTGACAGCGAACACGTCGAGCCAACCCACTGCAGGCAGCCATGAAAGTCACCAAGGCCCAGGCGCAAGCCAACCGAGCCCTCGTCGTCGAGACGGCCTCGCAGCTGTTCCGCGAGCGCGGGTTCGATGGCGTCGGCGTGGCCGACCTGATGGCGGCCGCGGGCTTCACGCATGGCGGCTTCTACAAGCAGTTCGGTTCGAAGGCCGACTTGATGGCCGAGGCCACGGCCTGTGGCATCGCCCAGACCGGGGCGCTGGCCGAGGGCGTGGATGCAGCGGAATTCGTCAGGCACTACCTCTCGCGCGAGCACCGGGACAACCGCGCGACCGGCTGCACGATGGCTGCGCTGGGCGGTGACGCGGCCCGGCAGCCGGATTCGGTCCGCGTCGCCTTCGAGGATGGCGTCGAGAACCTGCTGGCGCTGCTGGGCCGGAAGGGCGCTTCATCGGGCCCGGCCGATGCAGCGCGGGCGCGGGCCAGGCTCATCGACGTGCTGTCGCACGCGGTGGGCGCCCTCGTCCTGTCGCGCGCCTGCCCCGACGATTCGCCGCTTGCCGATGAAATCCTGACGGTCTGCCGCGATGCCATCCTGGGTTCGCAGACGCCGCTTGGCACCGAGAGGGCGAAGGCGCGCAAACGCAAGGTGGGCTGAGGTCCATTTCGGCGAGCGCCGCTGTCGCCCAGGGCGTGGTCGACAGTCAGGCGGCAAACCGCTTGACCGCGTGTTCATCCCATTCGATGCCGATCCCGGCGCGATCCGGAATCTGCAGCTGCCCGGCCACCACCGGGAAGGGCTCCTTCAGGATCGGGTCGGCCCAATCCTGCCACTGCAGCCAATGCGCCGTCTCGGTGACCCGCCTGAGGTGTGCGGAGGCTTCCGGATGGAGGTGCATCGACACCTCGATGCCGGCCGCCGCGGCGATCGGCACCGAACGCAACCACCCTGACACGCCGCCGATCCACATGATGTCGGGCATCACGTGGTCGCCGGCCTGCATCGTGACCGCCCGGTGCAGCTCGCGTGCGCCGTAGAAGCTCTCGCCCCGTTGCAGCGGTAGGCGACCGGTTTGCCGTAGGTCTCCATTTCTTCGACGAGCGCGTGCAGATAGTCGTCGAAAGCGAGCGATGGCCTCGGCACCGATGGGCCTGCCTGGCCTCGCACGTCGAAATGAGTGTGCGGCGGCCGCAGCCATCCTGGCACGGGCGTGACCGGGCAGGCGCCGGGCTCGACGGTCTTGATGCGATAGCGGCCTTCGGCATCGGCTCGAACCCTGGCACAGCCGTCGAAGTTCGAATCGATCGGCTGCGGGTTGTGGTCTGCCGCATGGGTGTACCGGCCCGCGGCGTTTGCCTGCCAGATCTCGAGATCGGCGTTGGCGACCGGCTCGCCGCGCACGTTGGTGACGCGTCCGCTCGAGTACACGATCGTTGCCAGCGCGCGGGCGTCCTTGCCGGCGATGACGGTCAGGTCGGCGTCCCGATCCAACGGCAAACGCAGGGGGTAGGGCGGCCCGATGCCCTGCCCGGACGTCGGGCGCATGGTCGCTCGAGCCGCGGGCTGCTGGCCGAACTCCGGCATCACCGCCGTGGTGGGCCCGGCACCCGTGAACGCTGCTGAAGCCGTCAACAGACGTCGGCGCCTCCAGCCGTGCGCCGACGCGCCTGGCCTGTCGTGAGCGTGGCGCTGACCGCCATCGATGGAGACTGTCGGGTCGCACATGGGCATCCTCTGCGATGACGTGGCTCACTCTGACGGCAACTGTCGCGCGCGCGCCGCAGTGCCGGCGTCGTGCAGCGCGTCGGACTTGACCTCGTTCAAGACAGTCGCAGCTCACCCGGTCGATGCGGCCGTGCCGGGCGGCGCGCACGCTATCGTGTCTGACGTGACGCTCCTCTCGCCTGGCCCGCTCTGCACACAGCGAACGGCTCGACCGCACACGCAGGTCGACCCGTTGCGGTCCTTTACGCGCCGCGCTCGCCGCCTCTGGCTGTGCGGGCTGTTGCTGGCGATGCTGTTCTCGGCGCTGCAGAGCGTGCTCGGTGCCGTGGTCGTCGGCGCGCTGACCGGCGGCGCGCCGCTGGTCGAGGTCTGCACGCCGCAGGGCATGCGCTGGATGCCGCTGGCGGCCGCCGAACTCGCCACGCCGTCCTCCGGCCCCGGTGCCACGGGCACTGCCAGCGACCTGCCGGCCAGCCTGCGGGGACTGGCCCAACCCTGCGCCTGGGCGCTGGCACACGTCAGCGTGCCGCCCGCGCCGCCGACCGATCGTCAGCCGGTGCTGCCGATGCCGGTCCGGCTGGCGCTGCCGCCTCCTGACACCGCCGATCGGCTGCCGCCTGTCGACAGCGGGCGGATCCTCCTGACGGCACCGATGCGCGCGCCACCGGCCCGCACCGCCTGAGCCCCGGGCCGGCCCCGCGCCGGCTCGCCCATCGCCTTTTCGTGACCTTCCGGTCGCGGGCCCCCCGGGCCCGCGCCGGCCGGCGTCGTGCGCGCTGCCGCTGAGGCAGCCGGCACACGCCCTGCTCAGGATGACTCCCATGCCTACCTTCGCTCCGACCCGGGCGGCCGCCGGCCGCCACCCCGCACCGCGCCTGTCGACCCTCGGCCTGGCCCTCGCAGCGGCCCTGCCGTTGGCCGCCCCCTTCCTCGCGAACCCCGCGCGTGCGGCCGACGCTGCCGCGGCGCCTGCGCCTGCAGCCTCCGCCGCGTCCGCCGCCGCCGATCCGGTGGTGGTGACGGGCGTGCGGCCCAAGCCGCTGCCCCAGGCCGAAGGGCCGGGCGAGCGTGAACTCCGCGCGCGCCGCGCCGCCACCAGCGACAGCGCGAAGCTGCTGCAGGGCGTGCCCGGCCTGTCGCTCTACACCGCCGGCGGCGTCTCCAGCCTGCCGGTCATCCGCGGCCTGGCCGACGACCGCCTGCGCATCAAGGTGGACGGCATGGACCTGATCTCGGCCTGCGGCAACCACATGAACCCGCCGCTGTCGTACATCGACGCCAGCGCGGTGCACAGCGTCGAGGTCTTCGCCGGCATCGCGCCGGTCAGCGCCGGTGGCGACAGCATCGGCGGCACGGTATCGGTGCGCTCGGCCGAGCCGGAATTCGCCGCCGCCGGTGCCGGCCTGCTGACCCGGGGCGAGATCGGCGCGAGCGTGCGCAGCAACGGCCGCGGTGCGGCTGGCAACCTGGGGGCGACGATCGCCAGCGCGCAACTGAGCTTCAACTACCGCGGGTCGATCGCCCGGGCCGACAACGTCCACGCCGGCCAGGCCTTCAAGGCCGCCGGCCCGGCCGCCGCCGGGCGCGGGCTGCTCGACGCCGACGAGGTGGGCTCGACCGCCTACGACGTGGTCAATCACGCGCTGTCGGCCGCGTGGCGCATCGGCACGCAACACGTGGCCGAGCTGCGGCTGGGGCTGCAGGACATCGCCAAGCAGAACTGGCCCAACCAGCGCATGGACATGACCGGCAATCTCAGCCAGCAGGTCAATCTGCGCTACCAGGGCCGTTTCGACTGGGGCCAGCTCGAAGCCCGCGTCTATCGCGAGAATACCGAGCACGCCATGCAGTTCGGCGAAGACAAGCTGTACTGGTACGGGCCCGCCGGCGGCAGCGACGGCGTGGCCGGCCCGATCAGCGGGGGCACCACCGGCTACGCCGCCGGCATGCCGATGGACACCCACGGCCGCAACACCGGCTCGAGCCTCAAGGCCGACGTCCCGCTCAACGAGCGCGACCTGCTGCGCGTCGGCACCGAGTGGCAGCGCTACCGCCTCGACGACTGGTGGGACCCCTCCGGCAAGGGCATGTGGCCCGACACCTTCTGGAATATCCGCGACGGCCGACGTGACCGCGCGGCACTGTTCGGCGAGTGGGAGGCGCAGTGGACGCCGCAGTGGCTCAGCCACCTCGGCCTGCGCCACGAGACGGTGACGATGGATGCCGGCCCGGTGCAGGGCTACAGCGCCGCCTTCAGCCCCACCGACCAGGCCGCCTTCAACGCCGCCGACCGCCGGCACACCGACCGCAACCCCAACCTCGTCGCGCTGCTGCGCTACAAGCCCGCCACGACGCTGACGCTCGAGGGCGGCTATGCGATGAAGACGCGCTCGCCCAACCTCTACGAGCGCTACGCCTGGTCGACCCACGGCATGGCGATGCGCATGATCAACCTCGTCGGCGACGGCAACGGCTATGTCGGCAACCTGACGCTGCAGCCCGAGACCGCCCACACCGTCAGCGCCGCTGCCGAGTGGCAGGCCGAGGACGGCCAGGGCTGGCACCTGCGGGTGTCGCCGCACCTGACGCAGGTCGAGGACTATATCGACGCCGAGCGCTGCTTCGCCAGGTCGACCAACACCGCCTGCACGGCCGCCAACCTGACGCTTCAGGACGGCTTCGTCTACCTGCGCTACGTCAACCAGTCGGCCCGGCTGTACGGGGTGGACCTGTCGGGCGACCTGCAACTCGGCGAGTGGGGCGCGCTGGGCGAGGTGGGCACGCGCGCCCAGATCAGCTGGCTGCGCGGCACCAACCGCGACACCGGCGACCAGCTCCTCAACATCATGCCGCTGCACGCCCGGTTCACGCTGGAGCAACGCCGGCCGCTGGCCGGCGGCCGCTGGAACGGCGCGCTGGAACTCGAGCTGGTCGGCGCCAAGGACCGCGTCTCGGCCACCCGCAACGAGATGCGCACCGCCGGCTACGGCCTGCTGCACCTGCGCGCAGGGTGGGAGCTCGGCGGCCTGCGCATCGACGTGGGCATCGAGAACCTGCTCGACCGCTTCTACCGGCACCCGCTGGGCGGCGCCTACCTCGGCCAGGGCAAGACCATGTCGGCCACCGGCGTGCCCTGGGGGACGCCGGTGCCGGGCCCCGGCCGCAGCTTCCATGCCGGCGTGAACTGGAAGTTCTGACGCCGTCGCGCACGCGCAGGATGCCGGCGAAGTACGCTGCCAGCTTGTCGCGCGCCGTCAGCGGGAGGACGTGGCCCCCGTACTGGTCCGGCCGCACGACGACGCTGCAGCCGGCGGCGCGCTGTGGCGGCGCCGCGGCGAGGCCGGATCGTGCTCGAGCCAGTCGCACGGGGTGGCGACGGCGCCGTCGGACTGGCGTTCATGCAGCGGCTGGCAGCCCTGGTGCCGCGGCCGCGGTTGCACCTCATCAGGTTTTTCGGCCTGCCAGCACCCAACGCCAAGCTGCGGTTGCCGCCGCGGACACCAGACACACCAACTCGGGCAGCGCCACATGGCGGCAGCCGGGGGGGCGCTGCCCCGCCCGTGGACTCGACGCCGGAAGACCCAGGGCGAACCCCGGTATCGAGGTCGAACGAGTTTCAGGCAAAACGTCGGGTGCCGGTCGAGTCGGGGCGAGGCAAAGGCCCGGTCGCCAGTTCAGAGCCCTCCGAATCCGCAGCGGCCGCCCACGCAGGCGTGACTCGGGCGGACAAAAGGCCGTTTGAAATTCCGAGCGCCAATGTGCGAGATCGGCCTCGCCTTCATCGTGCTGCTGAAATTCATGTTCCAGGGCGACGCCTTCTCAGCGATCGAGAACCATGTCGTCGAAGTGTGGAAAGCCGGGCGCACGACAGCCGGCGGGCTGCAGCCGCCTCCGGCCGGGCTTGCGACCCTTGGATCCTCCAGTCGCCGCAACGGCAGCGTCTGCCGGCCGGCGTTGCGGGCCGCAGGCCGAGTCGTCAACCCTGCATCTGCAAGAGGACCGTGCGCTGCAGGCCCGCGTAACGATGGACGAGCGCCTCGCGATAGGCGGCGTTGGCCATCATCGCGAGGAAGTGCTGGCGGCTCGGGTAGCGGACCAGCAGGCACTTGTCCCAGTCCTGGCTGGCATCGCCGATGAAGGCTCTGTCGATCTTTCCTTCCCACACCACCTCGGCATGGCTCACGTCGCCTACGGTTTCCACGAAGGCCGTCTGGTACCGGCGGTAGGCCTCGGCACCCGAGCAGGGCGCGTGGGGAGACCCTGCGGGGTAGTTCGCGTGCTCGCGGAACTTCAGAAGATTGAGCATCACCACCGGGCCGTCGGGGCCGGCATCGCGCAATGCGCGCACCTGATCGGCCGTGGGGTCGATGGACGGATCGAAATTGGCGGGACGGAGGGTCATGGGTTCGGCTCTTTCTGATGCCGCGCCGTGCATGCGCGAACCGCATTGTCGGCGCGGGCCGGATGGCAGCGATGTGGCTGGCCAAGCCTGCCCTCGTCGTCAACGATCAAACAGCAGCAGCCGATGCGCACCGATCGCTGTCCCGACCTCAACTCGCCGTGTCCGGCCGCTCGCTGAGGTCCCAGAGCGTGCCTTGCCAGTTGGAGATGCGGCCTTCGGCCTGGCAGCCCGTGCAGTGCCAGGCGATGGCGTCGTCCTGGGCCAGTGCGGCCTCGACCTTGCCCTTCTTGCACTTGAAGCAGCGTGGCAGGGTCACGCCGACGTCGTCGAAGTCGGTGGCGTAGGCGATGACGCCCGCATGGAAGTCAGCCATGGCCTTGGCTGGACCCCGCAGCGGGGCGATGGCGCCCTTGTCGTCCAGAAAATGACGTGCGTCGGTGAAGTACATGGGTCAGGTGTGTCCGCGCAACCGGTGCGCGGCGTCGAAGAATCGTACAGGCTCATCCGACGGCAGTCCGCAGACAACCGGTGCTGCTCCTGCCAACCCGAGAGTTCGCGCACGGCCCGAGCGTCGCCCACTTGCGGGCTCCCGCGCGCAACCCGCATCTTGTTGCCGCAGTGGCTGGGTTGACGCGATGCCGGCGTGAAAATGCCGCCTCGCTAACCTGACGAAAGCCAGACGCAGATGCCACACCGGCACGACCCGGACGGGTCGGCCGAACATTCTGGCCGCATGCTGTCGGCGGCGGCATCACGACCCCTGTTCACCGTCCGATGACGACCAGCACCCTTGCCCTCACCCCACACGGCCGCCTCACCGCGGTATCCGTGCCGGACGTCCCGCCGCTGCCGTTCGCACTGGCCGAGCAGCTGGCGGTGGACAGCGCCCTGGGTTCGGGCCAGGTCCTGCTGGGGCTCGGCGCTGAACATGTCGGCGCGGCCTTGCCGCCGGTCATCGCCTGGTGGCGCGATCTGGCCGTGCGCTACCTGACCGCGCTGTGCACGCTGCCCGAGGTGGCGGAGCACCTGCCTGGGCGTGTGCCGTCGCCGGATGCCGGTGAACTGCAGGCGCTGGCGTGGTCGGCGCCGCCGATGGACGGGGCGGAATACCTGTCGGTCGGGGTGCTGGAGCGGCTGTGGCAGGCGCTCGACGCCGCGCTGCACGCCGCACTGCAGGCCTCGGGCCAGCCGCTGGGCGTCTTCCTGAAGGCGCGCCACCCGGCCTGGAACCTCGTCGGCCGCGTCCACGTCCATCTGGCCGAGAACCGCAAGGACGAGCAGTTTCCCTTCGCCTTCCTCGCCACCTACACCACCCGGCTGTCGGCGCAGGGCAAGGCGCAGCACCGGCCGCTGGGCGAGGCCCTGCGCGAATACGCTGCCGCTGCCGACAAGGAGCGGCTGCTGGCCCTGCTGGCGCCGCTGCAACGCGCCGGCGAGGGCTGCCTCTGGTTGAAGGACCTGATCGACCGTCGCCAGATCTTCCAGCCGCTGCGCTGGAGCGCCGGCGAGGCGCTGACCTTCCTGCACGATGTGCCGAAGCTGGAGCACGCCGGCGTGGTGGTGCGCATGCCGGCGCAGTGGCGGGCCAACCGGCCCGCGCGCGCGGCGGTCAGCGCCACGGTCGGTGCGCGGCAGCCGTCGCGGGTCGGACAGGACGCGCTGCTCGACTTCCAGGTGTCGGTGGTCATCGACGGCGAGCCGCTGACCGCCGCCGAGGTGGGTGGCCTGCTGGCCGACAGTGGTGGGCTGGTGTTCATCCGCGGCAAATGGGTCGAGGTCGACCGCGAGCGGCTGCAGCAGACGCTGACGCAGTTCGAACAGGTCGAGCGCCTGGCCCGCGAGCAAGGCCTGGGCTTCTTCGATGCCATGCGCCTGCTGGCCGGGGCCGATGCGACCATCGGCGGCAAGGAGGTGAGTGCCTCGCCCGAGTGGGCGCAGGTAAACGCCGGGCCATGGCTGGCCGAAACCTTGGGCGGACTGCGCGGGCCGCAGGGTCTGGCGGCCGTCGACGCCGGGGCCGATCTGCACGCCACGCTGCGGCCGTATCAGCAGGTCGGCCTGCGCTGGCTGCACCTGCTGTCGCGTCTGCGCCTGGGCGCCTGCCTGGCCGACGACATGGGGCTGGGCAAGACCATCCAGGTGCTGGCGCTGCTGCTGGTCCGCAAACGCGCCGAAGGCCCGGCCCCGAGCCTGCTGGTGGCCCCGGCCTCGCTGCTTGCCAACTGGGCACAGGAGGCGGCGCGCTTTGCGCCGGGCCTGCGCGTGCTGGTGGCACACGCCTCGGCACAAAGTGCAGAGCAGCCGGTCGAGGCCCTGGGTGAACTGCCGGCCGAGCGCCTCGCCGGGTTCGATCTGGTGATCACCAGCTACGGCTCGCTGCATCGCTTCGCCTGGATCCAGGCCACGGCCTGGCGGCTGGCGATCCTGGACGAGGCGCAGGCGATCAAGAATCCCGCTACCCGGCAGACCAAGGCGGCCAAGACGCTGAAGGCCGCCTCACGGCTGGCCCTGACCGGCACGCCGATCGAAAACCGGCTCGGCGACCTGTGGAGCCTGTTCGACTTCGTCAATCCGGGTCTGCTGGGTGGCGCGAAGTCCTTCGCCAGCTTCACCAGGCGCCTGGCCGACGGCTCCGGCGGCTACGCGCCGCTGCGCCGGCTGGTGCAGCCCTACATCCTGCGCCGGCTCAAGACGGACAAGGCGGTGATCAGCGATCTGCCGGACAAGATCGAGCAGAACGCGTACTGCGGCCTGTCGCGCAAGCAGGCGGCGCTGTACCAGCAGGCGGTGGGCGATCTGGCCAAGGCGCTCGACGAGGGGGTCGAGGGCGTGGCGCGCAAGGGGTTGGTGCTGGCCTTTCTCACCCGCTTCAAGCAGATCTGCAACCACCCCTCGCAGTGGCTGCGCGACGGTGGCTGGGCCGAGTCCGACAGCGGCAAGCTGGCCCGGCTGCGCGAGCTGGCCGAGGTCATCGCCGCCAAGCAGGAAAAGATGCTGGTGTTCAGCCAGTATGCCGAGGCGACCGAACCGATCGCCGCCTTTCTGGGTTCGATCTTCGGGCGCGAGGGTTGCGTGCTGACCGGCGCCACCGCGGTGAAGGGGCGCCAGGCACTCGTTGCACGCTTCCAGGGCGACGAAAGCGTGCCCTTCTTCGTGCTCTCGCTGAAGGCCGGCGGGTCGGGCCTGAACCTCACTGCCGCCTCGCATGTCGTTCACTTCGACCGCTGGTGGAATCCCGCCGTGGAAAGCCAGGCCACCGACCGCGCCTACCGCATCGGCCAGAAGCGCAACGTCCTGGTCCACAAGTTTGTCTGCCGCGGCACCGTCGAGGAGAGAATCGACGCCATGATCAGCGACAAGAAGCAACTGGCCGCCGACCTGCTCGATGCCGGTGGCGGCGAGGTCAGGTTGACCGAGCTGAGCGATGCCGAACTCTTGCGCCTGGTCAGCCTCGACCTGAAATCCGCCACCAGCGAAGGATAGCCATGTTCGACGAGTGGGCGCCCTATGTCCCGGTTGCCGAGCGCCGCCGCAAGGCCGCCGGCGCGATGGCCAGGTTGGCCAAGAAGGGGCAGACCATTTCGCCGGTCGTCGTCCAGGGCAGCACCATTGCCACCACGGCCTGGGGCAAGGCCTGGTGCGCCAACATGGAGAGCTACAGCGACTATGCCAACCGCCTGCCGCGCGGTCGCACCTACGTACGCAACGGGTCGGTGGTCGACCTGCAGATCACGCCCGGCACGGTCGCGGCGAAGGTCAGCGGGTCATCGATCTACTGCACCACCATCACGGTGAAGCCGGTGCCGAAGGAAAACTGGCAGCAGATCTGCGCCGCCTGCGCCGGCGGCATCGACTCGCTGGTGGAACTGCTGCAAGGGCGTTTCTCCCGGAGTGTCATGGACCGCCTGTGCCGCCAGGGCGATGGACTGTTCCCCGCGCCCAAGGACATCCGCTTCGACTGCTCGTGCCCGGACAGCGCCACCCTGTGCAAGCATGTCGCCGCCGTCCTCTACGGCGTTGGTGCCCGCCTCGACAGCCAGCCGGAGCTGCTGTTCACCCTGCGCCAGGTCGATCCGGCCGAACTGCTGAGCAAGGCCGGCAGTGGCGTGGTCACCGCCCCTGCGGCTGGCGAGCGCACGCTGGCCGACGACGATCTCGGTGCCCTCTTCGGGCTGGAGATGGATGGATCCACCGCCACGGCCTCGGCGGCGCCGATGCAGCCGCGGCCGGCGGCCAGGCCGGGTCGTGCGGCGCGCCCAGCCGCCAAGCCGACGCGGGCGCGCGATCCGGCCTCCCGCCTGCTGGCCGCCTTGCGCCAGGCAGGGTCGCTGGACAACGCCGCCGCCCGCGCTGCCACCGGCCTCGACGCCGAGGCGGTGCGGCCACTGCTCAGGCAATTGGTGGCGGACGGACACGCAAGGGTACAAGGGCAACGGCGCGGCACGCGTTATGTGGCGGTCGGCAACAAGCGCAGGGCATGAGCTTCATCGCTGCAGGCGGGATGCTGGGGGCCGCGGCGCGGGTCCGCACGCCGACCATCGCCCACCATGCCGGGCGAAGGTCCAGAGGGGTGCCCGCCAGCCGGTGCGGCCAGCGCGACGTGAAGGCGGTCCGTGCAATCGGCTGATCCTGAATACCCAACTCAACATTGACATCGCAGCACGGCTGCCCGGCGGACCGCGGTCGTGGTCGCGCTGCGGGATGCACGCGCGGCGCCTGGGCTGCCCTGCGGCGCAGCCCCCGTCGGGCACAATCGTCGACGACAACGATCCTCGCTGGCGACCGACGTGTTGCCTGACTGCTCCCGATGACCGACGACCCGCTGGACGAACGCGGCATGCGCCTGGCGCTGGACCAGGCCCACAACGCCTGGCTGGTGGGCGAGGTGCCGGTGGGCGCGGTGATCGTGCGCCGCGGCCCCGAGGGAATGCAGGTGCTGGCCACCGGCTACAACCGCCCGATCACCACCCACGACCCGACGGCGCATGCCGAGATCGTCGCGCTGCGCCATGCCGCCACGCTGCTGGAAAACTACCGCCTGCCCGACTGCGAGCTCTACGTGACGCTCGAGCCGTGCCCGATGTGCGCGATGGCACTGATGCATGCGCGCTTCAAGCGCGTGGTCTTCGGCGCGGCCGATCCCAAGACCGGTGCTGCCGGCTCGGTGCTGGACCTGTTTGCGCAAAGCCGGCTCAACCACCACACCGAGGTGGTGGGTGGCGTGCTGGCCGAGGACTGCGGCGCGCTGCTGCGCCGCTTCTTCGCCGAGCGGCGCGCACAGCAGCGCGCCGAACGGCAGGCGGCGGGGCCAGCCGGCGTCGAGGCGCCTGCCATTCCGACGGGTGAGGCCACCGAACTGCTCGTTGACCCGTCCGCGGGCCTGCCCGCCGACACAGCCCATCCGTCCGACATCCGATGACCTCGCTCCTGCTCTTCAGCCCCTCGGGCGTGGTGGCGCGCCCGCCGGCGCTGCGCCTGGCCGCGCGCCGCCTGTCGGCGCTGGGCTTCGACACCCGCCTCGACGAATCGGCGCTGGCCCGCCACCAGCGCTTTGCCGGCGACGACGACTGCCGCCTGCAGGCGCTGCACCGCGTGGCCGGCGAGGCGCCCTCGATCGCCATGGCCACCCGCGGCGGCTATGGCCTGACGCGGCTGCTCGACCGCATCGACTGGCCGCTGCTGGCGCGCGCCGCCGGGCACGGCACGCGCTGGGTCGGGCACAGCGACTTCACCGCGCTGCAGCTCGGCCTGTGGGCGCACACCGGTGCGGCCAGTTGGGCCGGACCGATGGCGCTGGACGACTTCGGCCGCGCCGATGCAGCCGGCGGCCTGGACGACGTCACCGTCGGCTGCTTCTCCGAGGCCATGGCGGGCGAGCTCGAGGCGGTGGGCTTTCGCACCGAGGCCGGCTTCGACGGCCTGCAGGCCCGCGGGCCGCTGTGGGGCGGCAACCTGACCATGCTGTGCTCGCTGCTGGGCACACCGCATTTTCCGAAGCCGGCGCGCGTGAAGGGCGGGGTGCTCTTCGTCGAGGACGTCAACGAGCATCCGTACCGGGTCGAGCGCATGCTGCTGCAGCTGCTGCAGGCCGGGGTGCTGGGCACGCAGCGCGCGCTGCTGATCGGCGACGTCGGCGGCTGGAAGCCGTCGCCGCTGGACCGCGGCTACCGCGTCGCGGCCATGGTGCAGCAGCTGCGCCGGCAGACGACGTTGCCCGTGCTGACGGGCCTGCCCTTCGGCCATGTGCCGACCAAGCTCAGCCTGCCGGTGGGCCGCCGGGTGACGCTGGCGGTGCAGGGCCGCGACGTGCTGATCGGCTGGTGATCCATGCGCCTTGACCGCATCGTCCGCTCGGTGGCAGCCGGCCTGGCGCTGGGCCTGGCCGGCTGCAACAACAACCCCTGGCCGGATGGCGAGGCCGCCACCAATACGCTGTACAGCGCGGTGCAGGAATCGTCGCCGCGCCACCTGGACCCGACGGCCTCGTACTGGAGCAACGACACGCCGTTTACCTACCAGATCTACGAGCCGCCCTATGGCTACCACTACCTGAAGCGACCCTACCAGCTGGTGCCCAAGTCGGCTGCGGCGGTCGTCAAGCCGCGCTATGTCGGCAAGGACGGTCAGCCGCTGCCCGACGACGCGCCGGGCGAACAGGTGGCCGAAAGCATCTACGACGTGCCCATCAAGCCGGGCATCCGCTTCCAGCCGCACCCGGCCTTCGCGCAGGACGGGCAGGGCCGCTACCGCTATCACGCGATGCAGCCCGGCGAGCTGGGTGCGCGCCGCTCGCCGCTGGATTTCGAACACCAGGGCACGCGCGAGCTGGTGGCCGACGACTTCGTCTATGCGCTCAAGCGCCATGCCACCACGCGCATCACGACGCCGATCTTCTCCACCTTCGCGCAATACGTGGTGGGCCTGGCCGATTACGGCAAATTCGTCCGCGCCGAGGATGCCAGGCTGCGCGCCGGCGAGGACCCGGCCAGCCTGGACAAGCCCTTCCTCGATTTCAGGAAGTGGCCGCTGGCCGGCGCCAGCGCGCCCGACAAGCACCTGCTGCGCATCCGCATCAAGGGCAAATATCCGCAGTGGAACTACTGGATGCAGATGACCTTCATGGCCCCGGTGCCGTGGGAGGCCGATGCCTTCTACGCCCAGCCGGGCATGGCCGCGGCCGGGCTGTCGCTGGACCGCTGGCCGGTGGGCACGGGCCCGTACATGATGGCCGAGTTCGTGCAGGACCGCCGCCACGTGCTGGTGCGCAACCCCCATTACCGCGGCGAGCCCTATCCCTGCGAAGGCATGCCCGGCGACCGCGAGGCCGGGCGCCTGGCCGACTGCGGCAAACCCACGCCCTTCATCGACCGCATGGTCTTCACCATCGAGCGCGAGGGCGTGCCGCGCCAGAACAAGTTCCGCCAGGGCTATTACGACCTCGAGGTCTTCGAGCGCACCGACACCGGCATGTCCTACATCGTCGGCATGCAGGACAGCGAGGACGTCAGGCGCGAGTACACCGAGAAGGGTTTCCGCCTCGGCCAGGGGGCTGATGTCGGCAGTTATTTCATCGGCTTCAACATGCTCGACCCGGTGATCGGCGCCAGCGCCGACCCCGAGCGCGATGCGCGCAACCGCCGGCTGCGGCAGGCGATCTCGATTGCCATCGACTGGGACGAGTGGTCGCGCATCTTTCCCAAGGAAGCCGGGCAGACGGCGATGGGGCCGCTGCCGCCGGGCATCTTCGGCTCGCGCGAGGGCACGGCCGAAGGCGTCAACCCCGTCACCCATGTCTGGAAGGACGGCCAGGCCCAGCGCCGGCCGATCGCCGACGCCAAGCGGCTGATGGTCGAGGCCGGCTATCCGAACGGCCGTGACGCGAAGACCGGCCAGCCGCTGGTGCTGAACTACGACTACTACGCCGCGCCGACGCCCGGCAACCGGCCGCAGCTGGACTGGATGGTGCGCCAGTTTGCCAAGATCGACATCCAGCTCGAGATCCGTGCCACCGACAACAACCAGTTCCAGGACAAGGTGCGCAAGGGCACCTACCAGGTATTCTGGCTGGGCTGGCTGGCCGACTACCCGGATGCCGAGAACTTCCTCTTCCTGCTGCATGGCCCCTCGGGCAAGACCCGGCACGACGGCGAGAATACGTCCAACTACGAAAACCCGGCCTTCGACCGCCTGTTCGAGCAGATGAAGCTGTTCGACGACGGGGCGCAGAAGCAGGCGCTGGTGGACCGACTGGTGCGCATCGCGCAGGACGACGCACCCTGGAGCTTCGGTTTCTTCCCCTGGACCTCGGGCGCGGCGCAGCGCTGGGTGCACAACTACCACCCCGCGATCCTGATCCGCGACTCGGGCCGCTACCTGCGCCTGGACGTGGCCGACCGCGTGGCCGCGCAGCGCGCCTGGAACGGCGCCGTGTGGTGGCCGCTGGCGCTGATGGTGGCGGCGGCCGCGGCGCTGCTGTGGGTGGGCCGGCGCACGCTGCGCCGGCGCGAACGCACGACCGGCCGCGGCCAGGTCCTGACCTGAAGAGGCGCCGCGCATGGCTTCGTATCTGCTCAGGCGCTTGTTCTACGGCCTGCTCATCCTGCTGGGCGTCAACCTGGCCACCTTCTTCCTCTTCTTCACCGTCAATACGCCCGACGACATGGCGCGGCTGAACCTGGGCGGCAAGCGCGTCACCGCCGAGGCGATCGAGAAGTGGAAGGTCGAGCGCGGCTACGACAAGCCGCTGTATGTCAACGCCGGCGCCGATGGCGCCGGCAAGCTGACCGAGACCATCTTCTGGGAACGCTCGGTGTCGCTGTTCGCGCTGCGCTTCGGCCGTGCCGACGGCGAAGCGGCCGGCGATATCGGCCACGAGGTGGCGTCGCGCATGGGGGTGAGCCTGCAGATGGCGCTGCCGCTGTTCGTGCTGCAGGTCATTGCCAGCACCGCCTTCGCGCTGCTGCTGGTGATGTTCCGCCATTCGCGGCTGGACTTCTGGGGCGTGGTCGCCTGCGTGCTGATGCTGTCGATCAGCAGTCTCTTCTACATCATCGTCGGGCAGTTCCTGTTCTCGCGCGTGCTCAGGCTGGCGCCGATCTCGGGCTATGCGCCGGGGCTGGATGCGATCAAATTCCTGGCGCTGCCGATCGTGCTGTCGCTGATCGCGCGCGTGGGCGGCGAGGCGCGGCTGTACCGCGCCATGTTTCTGGAGGAAACGGCCAAGGACTATGTGCGCACGGCGCGCGCCAAGGGTCTGGCCGAGCAGGTGGTGCTGTTCCGCCACGTGCTGCGCAATGCGCTGATCCCGATCATCACCAGCGCCGGCGGCTACCTGCCGTATGTCTTCCTCGGCAGCCTGGTGTTCGAGAGCTTCTTCGGCCTGCCGGGGCTGGGCGCCTACGTCATCGAGGCGATCGGCAAGCAGGACTTCGCCATCGTGCGCACGATGGTCTTCATCGGTTCGCTGCTCTACATCGCCACCTACATCCTGATCGACCTGGCCTACAGCTGGGCCGATCCGCGGGTGCGGCTGGGATGAGCGCGATCCGGGTCCCCCGGTCGCGCTCGCTCCCCCCCGGGGGGACGACGCGAAGCGTCAAGGGGGTTGAATGAGCGCCATGCCCAAGATCGTCGTGCTGTGGACCGACGCCGCGCTGTGGCTGCTGACGGCCGCCCTGGTGGCCTATGTCGTCTTCGTCTGGCGCCGGCCCAACCTGCGCGCCAACTGGCGCAAGGTCTTCATGGATGCACCGGCGCTGTGCTCGAGCCTGGTGCTGCTGGCGTGCCTGGGGGTCACGCTGCTGGACAGCGTGCACTACCGGCCGCTGCTGCCGCCGGCGCCGGGCGCCACCGCGGCGGCCTACGACCCACGCACGCGCTCGCTGCTCGACGCCTGGCTGGCGGATCTGGTGGCCGCGCGCGAGAAGACCTATTCGCGGCCGCTGGCCACCGTGAGCTTCACGCGCGAGTCGGTCGAGGTCGACGGCCGCCTGCAGCGCGTGGCGCCGCGCCTGGCCTTCGGCGGCGCGCACCTCGCCGACCCGGCCACGCAGTGGCTGCCCGACGTGGCGCGCCGCGCCGCCATCGGCCTGGCCGGCGGTGCCGCCGGGGCGGCGCTGCTGTCGCTGGGGCTGCTGGCGGTGGTGGCGCGGTCGCGGCGCCAGGGTTTCGGTGCCTGCGCACGCGCGGTGCTGCACGGCCATGGCGTCGTGCCCTGGCGCGCCGCCATCGGCATGCTGGTCGCGCTGGGCTTGCTGACGGGCGTGGCGACGGCGCTGTCGGGGCCCTACCACCTGATGGGCACCGACACCACCGGCAACGACGTGCTCTACCAGTCGCTGAAGAGCATCCGCACCGCCTTCGTCATCGGCACCCTGGCCACCGTGGCCACGCTGCCGATCGCGGTGGTGCTGGGCATCCTGGCCGGCTATTTCAAGGGCTGGGTCGACGAGGTGATCCAGTATGTCTATACCGTGCTGTCGTCGGTGCCCAACGTGCTGCTGATCGCCGCCTGCGTGCTGATGGTGCAGGTCTTCCTGGACAAGCACCCGGAACTGTTCGAGACCGGCGCCGAGCGCGCCGACTTGAAGCTCTTCCTGCTGTGCGCGGTGCTCGGCCTGACCGGCTGGGCCGGGCTGTGCCGGCTGCTGCGCGGCGAGACGCTCAAGCTGCGCGAGCTCGACTACGTGCAGGCCGCCAATGCCTTCGGCGTCAGCGATGCGCGCATCATGCTGCGCCACATCTTCCCCAACGTGGCGCACCTGATGCTGATCGTCACGGTGCTCGAATTCTCGGCGCTGATCCTGTACGAGGCGGTGCTCAGCTACGTGGGCGTGGGCGTCGACCCGTCGATGAACAGCTTCGGCGGCATGATCAACCTGGCGCGCACCGAGATGAGCCGCGACCCGGTGGTGTGGTGGTCCTTCGCGTCGGCCTTCGCCTTCATGGTGGCGCTGGTGCTGGCGGCCAACCTGTTTGCCGACGGCGTGCGGGATGCATTCGATCCGCGGGCGCGCAGCTTCCGCGTGCGGCGACCTTTGACCCCCAAGATGAATCAAAAGTAACTACAATTTTGATTGAATCAATGTAAAGAGGTCTCATATGGAAATCTCCTTGCGTGAAATGAAGGCCAATCTCTCCGCAGTCGTGCGCAAAGCTCAGGCCGGTGAGGTGGTGATCGTGACCTCTCATCGAAAGCCGGTGGCATGTTTGGGCCCGGCGGCGCCGATCGGTGACTCGCTGGAGGACCGACTGCTGGCTGCTGGCATCATTTCGTCGCGGCCCAGACCTGGCGGGCTGGGGCCGCGCCAGGTCAATCCGCTTCCCGCAGGCGTGGGTAGTTTGTCTGACGCCGTGATCGAAGACCGGCGGTGATCCTGTATCTGGACACTTCGGCACTGCTCAAACTCTACGTTGACGAGCCGGGCAGCGACGTCACCTGGGCTGCTGCGTCCGGCAGCATCCTGGCGACCTGCCGCATCACGTGGGTGGAAGCGGTAGCTGCGCTGGCAAGGCGCGAGCGTGAAGCACCGGCGGCGGGTGTCGTCTGGCGACAGGCACGCGAGCGACTGGCTCAGGATTGGCCTGCTCTGCATGTCGTGGATCTGACGCAGAGCCTTGCCGAGAGCGCCGGTGATCTGGCCGAGGCGTTTGCGCTGCGCGGCTACGACGCGGTGCAACTGGCTGCAGCCAAGGCCCTGCGAGGCGCCGCTCGGGAAGGCGTGAGCTTCGCCTGCTTCGACAGGCGTCTGAGTCAAGCCGCCAAGCAACTGGGTCTTTCTCTGCCGCCATCGCTGCAGGCATGACCGCGAAGCTTCGGACTGCCCCTACAGGATGACCCCGTGATCGCCATCGAAGACCTGCGCGTCGAACTCGACACCGACACCGCGCTGGTGCGCGCCATCGACGCGCTGCGCCTGAGCATCGGACGCGGCGAGACCTTCGCGCTGGTGGGCGAGAGCGGCTGCGGCAAGAGCATGACGGCGCTGGCGCTGATGCGGCTGCTGCCCGAGAACGGCCGTGTCACTGCAGGACGCATCCTGGTGGCCGGCGACGACATCCTCGACCTGCCCGAATCGCGGATGCGCGGCGTGCGCGGCGGCCGCATCGGCATGATCTTCCAGGAGCCGTCGACCAGCCTGAACCCGGTGATGCGCGTGGGCGACCAGATCGTCGAGGCGATCGAGGCGCATACGCCGCTGCGCGGCGCCGCCGCACGCGCCAAGGCGATCGACTGGCTGCAGCGCGTGGGCATCCCCGAGCCCGAGCGGCGCATCGACGACTACCCCTTCCGCATGAGCGGCGGCCAGAAGCAGCGCGTGATGATCGCCATCGCGCTGGCCGCCGAACCCGACTTCCTGATCGCCGACGAGCCGACGACGGCGCTGGACGTGACCATCCAGGCACAGATCCTCGAGCTGCTGAAGGACCTGCAGCGCGAACACCGCATGGGCCTGCTGCTGATCACGCATGACCTGGCGGTGGTCTCGGGCATGGCGCACCGCGTGGCGCTGATGTATGCCGGCCAGATCATCGAGGTGGCGCCGGCGGCGGAATTCTTCGCCGCACCACGGCACCCGTATGCGCGCGCGCTGCTGCGCGCACTGCCGGCCGCGGGACGGCGCGAACAGGCGCTGGAGGCCATCGCCGGCACGGTGCCGCCGCTGACGCAGGACTTTGCCGGTTGCCGTTTTGCGCCGCGTTGCCCGCAGGCGATGGTCCATTGCGCCGGCACGTTGCCGGACCTGACGGCGGTGAGCGCGCAGCACCAGGTGCGCTGCCTGCTGTATGCCCCCGGAGCGCCGGCGGTGGCAGGCACCGCGCCGGCCGTGGTGGCCTTGCCGGCCGAGGTGAGGGCGACGGGAGCTACGGCGGCCGAGCCGCTGCTTCAGGTGCAGGACCTGTCGGTTCGTTTCCCGATCCGCGGCGGCCTGCTGCAGCGCCCGCGCGGCTGGTTCGACGCCGTCAAGGATGTTTCCTTCGAGGTGGCGCGCGGGCAGACGCTGGCGCTGGTGGGCGAATCGGGCTGCGGCAAGACGACCACCGGCAAGGCCATCGTGCAACTGCTGGGGCGCATCGCGCACATCGAGGGGCGGGCGCTGCTCGACGGCCGCAACCTGTTCGCGCTGAGCGGGCCGGATCTGCTGGCGGCGCGGCGGCAGATCCAGATCATCTTCCAGGACCCGTTCGCCTCGTTGAACCCGCGCATGCGGGTCTTCGAGGTGCTCGAGGAAGGCCTGGCGGCCCTGCAGCCGGACGTGGCGGGCGACGAACGGCGCCGCCGCATCGAGGCGCTGGTCGACCAGGTGGGGCTGCGGCGCGACACGCTCGACCGCTTCCCGCACGAGTTTTCCGGCGGCCAGCGCCAGCGCATCGCCATCGCCCGCGCGCTGGCGGTGCAGCCGCGGCTGATCGTCTGCGACGAGCCGACCTCGGCGCTGGACGTCTCGGTGCAGGCGCAGATCCTCAACCTGCTGCGCGACCTGCAGCGCGAGCTGGGCGTGTCCTACCTCTTCATCACCCACAACATCGGCGTTGTCGAATATATCGCCGACCGCGTGGCGGTGATGCAGGCCGGGCGCATCGAGGAACAGGGGCCGACCGACCAGGTGCTGGGTGCGCCGGCGACCGCCTATACGCGGGCGCTGCTGGCGGCGGTGCCGCGGCTTTGAGGCCTGCACGAGGCTTTCGGGCTTTCCCCCAGGCACGGCGGGGGCTTGATGGCCGACAAGGCCCGTCTGGCGCCTGCGGGTCGGGCGCGATGTTGCTGGACTGTTGCTGGAAGCCAACGACTGTCAAGCGATCGGCTCCGGGTTAGCCCGAGGCTAGTACCACCTGGTACGTGCCAGTTCGCTTGAAAACATTGTTCCAAGTGACTGTCGCGCAAAAAAAAGTTTGCCATCGCCAGGCCCGTGCCGTGCGTGCGAAGGGGCGGTCTCCTGGGTCGACGGGCTCGCCCCACGTTGGTTCTCGTTTCCACTTGGTGACAATCAGACCACCTGTCGCGTCCTCGGCCGTCCGGCGGCTGGTTGCCGAGAGAGGGTGCGTTGACGTTTCGGTTCACACCCCATCCCATCTGGAGTACCCGATGTTCAAGAAGACCCCCATCACCCTGGCGGCCCTGGGCGCCCTCGGTGGCTTGCTCGGTTCCACCGCGCTGCCCAGCTTCGCGCAATCCGCCGCGCGCATCGAGATCACCGGTTCGCTGATCCGCCGCATCGAAGGCGAATCGGCCCTGCCGGTCACCACCCTCAAGGCCGAGGAACTGACCAAGGCCGGCGTGACGAACGCCGAAGAGGCCGTCAAGTTCATCACCCAGCAACAGGGTGGCACGGTGACCTCCAGTTCGGTCAGCGGCACCAACGGCGCGGCGGCCTATGCCGACCTGCGCTCGCTGGGTGCCCAGCGCACCCTGGTGCTGCTGAACGGCAAGCGCGTCACCGCCAATCCGTTCGCGGTGACCGCCGTCGACCTGAACACCCTGCCGCTGGCCGCCGTGGACCGCATCGAGGTGCTGTCCGACGGTGCTTCGTCGACCTACGGCACCGACGCCGTCGCCGGCGTGATCAACTTCATCACCAAGAAGGACTACAAGGGGTTCAGCGTCAGCGCCGATGCCCAGGTCACGCAACATGGGGGCGGCGACAAGTACAACGGCTCGATCGCCGGCGGCTTCGGTGACTTGCGCAAGCAGGGCTGGAATGTCTACGGCACGCTCAACGTGCGCAAGCAGGACCCGATGCGCGGCACCGAGCGCGAGTTCATGCAGACGTCGTACATGCCCGAGAAAGGCTTCAACGGGCTGAGCCCGACGACCTTCCCGGCCAACTACAGCCAGACGGTGGCCGGCAAGACGATCATTGCCAACACCAACCCGTCGCTGCCGGGCTGCCTGCCGCCGTCGTCGATCATCGCCAGCGCGGTGGCAACCAACCGCTGCAACGCCGATACGCAGACCTTCACCAACGTCCTGCCCGAGCAGGAGCAGGCCTCGGCCTTCCTGCGTGGGTCGCTGGCGCTGGGTGACCACCTGCTGTCCGCCGAGTATTTCAAGTCGCAGAACGAGGTCACCAGCCTGATCGCGCCGTCGCCCGAAGGCGGTCTGGTCATGGGCCCCGACAGCCCCTACTACCCGGGCAAGGGCATCACGCCGATCACCAATACCGCACTCGACCCGACGCAGCCGATTTCGATCGCCTGGCGTACCACAGTGTTGGGTTCGCGCTCCGGCCGGCAGGAGAACAACACGCAGCGCGCCTTGGTGTCGCTCGAAGGCGCGGTCGCCGGCTGGGACTACCAGGCCTCTGCGCTGTGGTCCAACGCCAAGGTCGAGAACTTCTTCCTCAACGGCTACCCGATGACGATCCCGCTGCGCAATGGCGTGCGCGGCATCAACGGGGCACCCTACCTGAACCCCTTCGGCGACCAGTCGGCGGCCGGGCTTGCGTACATGCAGGCCAACCAGGTGCTGGGCAAGGTGCAGGACGGCGAGTCCACGCTGATGAGCCTGGGCGCGACCGTCAGCCGTCCGCTCTTCAAGATGGGCGGCGGCGACGCCACGCTGGCCATCGGCGCCGAGCTGCGCCAGGAGGAGATGATCTACACCACCGACATCGCCAAGGTCAGCCAGGCGGCGAGCTCGGGCCTCGCCGGCTCGGGCGCCAAGCGCGAGGGCGACCGTGACATCTCGGCGCTGGCGCTGGAGATGAACTTCCCGATCCGCAAGGGCCTGGAGCTCGGTGCCTCGGTCCGCTACGACAACTACAGCGACTTCGGCAACACGGTCAACCCGAAGCTGTCGCTGCGCTGGTCGCCGACGGCCAACCTGCTGGTGCGCGCCTCGGCCAATACCGGCTTCTCGGCGCCGTCGCTGTACCAGATGTACCTGCCGAATTCGACCACCTTCACCGGCAACCGCTACAACGACCCCGTGCTGTGCCCGGGCGGCGTGCCGACGGCCCAGGCCGTGCCTTCGCGTGACTGCGGCATCCAGTTCCAGCAGCTGCAAGGTGGCAATGCCGATCTCGACGCCGAGAAGTCCCGCGCCTGGACGATCGGTTTCGTGGTGCAGCCGACGGCCAACCTGTCGCTCGGTGTCGACGTCTGGAACTACTACATCAAGAACTCGGTGTCCGTGATCGGCGAGCAGTCCATCTTTGCCGACCCGGCCAAGTACGCCAACCTGTATGTGCGCTGCAGCCAGGCCTCGCCGGAGCGTCAGCTCGCCATCGGCGCCTGCCAGACCCCGGGTGGCGATCCGCTGGCCTATGTGATCAACACCTACCTGAACCTGGGTGACACGAAGACCAACGGCGTCGACATCTCGGCCAGCTGGAACAGCGGTGCGCAGTCCTTCGGCCGCCTGAACGTGGCCTACAACGGCACCTACGTCAACAAGTACCGCTTCCAGGTCGAGCCGGGCGGTGTCTGGTACAACCCGAACGGCATCTACACTCCGCAGTTCGGCGGCCCGGTCATCCGCTACCAGCATGTGCTGAATACCACCTGGCAGGCAGGCGCCTTCTCGACGCTGCTGACCTACAAGTTCCAGCGCGGCTACCGCGACCAGAACTCGCAGGGCGCGCCGTTCACCGCGTTCAACAACCGCCACGTGCAGGACTACGGCATCTTCGACCTGAACGTCAGCTGGTCGGGCATCAAGGGCCTGACGCTGAGCGCCGGCGTGCTGAACCTGCTGGACACCGACCCGTCGTTCACCAACCAGGTCGGGCGCTTCCAGGCACGTGGCTACGACGATCGCTTCCACAACCCGCTGGGCCGCACCTGGAAGCTGTCGGCGCGCTACAGTTTTTGATGCCTGTCCGCCGCCGCCGTGGCCTCTGCCCGCGGTGGCCGGGTCTGTGGACGGCCTGAAGCCGACCCCAGGGGTCGGCTTTTTTGCGCGGTGCGCCCAGGTTGCATCAGCGCCAGCGGAAATGTTGCGTGTTGCCAACTGAACACACCCGACTGAGCGTCTACGGTTTCCCGACTGAAATTCATCTAATTTATTAGATTGCATTCATAAGCTATTGATTCTTAATAAAACGATAGCATTTTTCATTTCAATCTTGGCGCCATCCGCTGGACGTTTGTCGCGGCCGCTGGGTTCACCCGGGCAACCGGCGCCGCCTCTCCAATGACAATCCGATGACTTGTTTCGGTCTCGCTCAGCCGACGCCACGGCGCAGCAAGGGGCGACACCGGAACCGGGTGGAGTCATTCAACCAATGTGAGGAGTGAGTTTCATGTTCAAGCCGACCCTTTTGAGTCGCGGCCTGATGCTGGCCTTTGGCGGCAGCCTTGCGCTGGCTGCCTTGCCGGCCCTGGCGCAGCAGTCGCAGCGCATCGAGATCACCGGCTCGGCGATCAAGCGCATCGATGCCGAGACGGCACTGCCCGTGCAGGTCATCAAGCGCGAAGACATCGAGCGCAGTGGCGTGACCTCGGTCGTCGAGCTGATGCAGAACCTGGCCGTGGTGCAGGGCGGTGTCGTCGAGGGCGACACCATCGGGGGCGGGGGCGGTGGCCAGGCCACGGTGTCGATCCACAACCTGGGCGGTGACCGCACGCTCGTGCTGCTCAACGGCCGCCGCCTGATCGGCGAGGCAGGGGGGGCGGTCGACCTGAGCATGATCCCGCTGGCCATCATCGAGCGGGTCGAGGTGCTGACCGACGGCGCATCCGCGCTGTACGGCTCGGATGCCGTGGCCGGTGTGGTCAACTTCATCACCAAGCGCAACTCGCGCGACGGCAACTTCACGATTTCGGCCAGCAAGCCGCAGAAGTCCGGCGGCGAGGAATACAACGCCTACGTCTCCAAGGGATTTGGCGATCTCGACAAGGACGGCTTCAATGCCTCGTTCGGCCTCTCGGTCGACAAGCGCAAGGCGCTGCGCGCGAGTCAGCGTGATTTCTCCAAGTCGGGGGTCATCAACTTCCAGTACGAAGGCGGACTCGTCGAGTGGTTCAACGGCTCGCCGAGCGCGATTCCGGGCAACGTGGTCGTGAGCGGGGTGTCGCGCAGCGTCTACCTGGTCGACAACGGCACCTGCCCGCCCATGCACGTGCAGGATGGGCCGACCTGCTATTTCGACTACGCCAGCACGGTGGAGGCATTCCCGGACCGTGAGCGGACCAACCTGTTCGCGTCCCTGCAGAAGAAGCTGGGGTCGAACCACACGCTGTCGCTCGACGTCCTGCTCGGCAAGACCATGTCCAGCGGCAAGATCGCGCCTGCGCCGGGCGGTGTTCTGGTCGATCCGGCCGGGCCCTTCGGCGACTACCTGCGGCGCGTGGGCTACACCGCCTCCACTCCGGCCACGGTGCGCTACCGCGCCTTCGACCTGGGCAACCGTGACGCCGAATACGACCGCGATACCAAGGGCCTGTGGCTGGGCCTGGAGGGCAGCCTGGCGGGTTGGGATTACAGCGCCTCGCTGGGCCACCAGCGCGCCAAGTTCGAAGAGTCCAATAGCGGCTATCCGCTGGGGATCGCGTTCGGTCGACTGCTGCGCAGCGGCATCTGGAACCCGTTCGTGCTGCCGGGCAACCAGTCGCAGGCGGCGCTCGACGCGGCCAAGGCCATCATGGTCACGGGCGTGTACGACACCGAAACCAGCAAGATGACGGCGCTGGACATGCGCGCCTCTCGTGACCTGTTCAAGCTCGGCGGCGGGAATGCGGCGATTGCCGTTGGTGCCAGCTATGTCGAGGACAAGGTGGACAGCGCGCCGAGCTTGGTGGCGCAGGGCAAGGGCGGGCCGAACGGCGATGACTCGCGCTTCGGCGATTCTCAGGCGGCCGTAGCGTACGCCGCCTCGCGCAAGGCGTTGGGCGTCTTCACCGAGGTGGTGTTGCCCTTCTCCAAGCAGCTCGAGCTCACTGCCGGGGTGCGCTACGACGAGTACAAGGACATCGACAGCGCGGTCAACGGCAAGGTGAGCTTCCGCTACCAGCCCGCCACCAGCGTGCTCGTGCGCGGCTCGATCGGCACCGGCTTCCGCGCGCCGCAGTTGAGGCAGCTATACCGGCCGCTGCAGGATTTCGGCGTGACGGCGCAACCCTACGATTGCACGGCCGAGATGGCCAGCATGGCCGCGAGCCTGGGTGCGACCTGCCAGCCGGGCAAGCTGCAGTACAACATCTTCACGGGCGGAAACGCCGGGCTCAAGCCCGAGGAGTCCAAGCAGGCCACCATTGGCTTCCGGCTCGAGCCGGCGCCGGCGTTCTCGTTCGGTGCCGACCTGTGGTGGGTGGGCATCGACAAGACCTTCGGCTCGGTCGACGAAAACGAGGCCTTCGGCAACGTCTACAAGTATCCGAGCCTGTGGCTGGTCTATACGGATCCGGTGACGGGTGAGAAGCTGCTCGCCTACAACAGCAGCACGGCCAACCTCGGAAAGTCCTTCAGCACCGGCATCGACTTCGATATCACCGGCCGCTTCAACACCGGCATGGGCAGGCTGACGTCGAACCTGCGCCTGACCTACATGATCCGCGACGTGTTCCAGCTCGTGCCGGGTCAGGAGTACTACTCGACCGTCGGCGACAACAATCCGGCGATCGGCTCGCAGACGTTCCGCTGGAAGGGCTCACTGAGCAATACCCTGGCCGCCGGTCGCTGGGCGCACACGCTCAATGTCAACTTCCAGTCCGGCTACAAGGACTTCCCGGGCGAGGTCTACGGCAAGGAAGCGGACGGCAGCTACAACGGCAACGACCGCGAGATCCGCCTGGACGTCGACGACTTCTACACCGTCGACTGGCAGACGGAATTCAGCATGAACAAGGCCCTGAAGCTGTCCGTCGGCGTCAAGAACCTGTTCAACGAGAAGCCGCCGCTGTCCCTTCGTAACAACGGCGGTCACATGCTGGGCTTCGACTACCGGTACTTCAATCCGCTGGGCCGTACCTTCCAGGCCAAGCTGAGCTACGACTTCTGATCGACTCCACGCCGGGGTCTGACACAGACCCCGGCGTGGATCCAGGCGGCCCGCCTTCTCGCAAGAGGGGCGGGCCGTTTTTCATGGACCGTGCGCGGTGCGCCCGTCAGCACCCAACAGAGCCAGCGGGTCGTCGAACGACCAGGGAGCCCGTCACCTAGGCCGGCAAGGCGTTCATCGGCTATGGTGGCTCACTGCGGCCCGATCCCCGGGTCGGCTCGAGTGACGCCTATCGGCTGCCGGTACTGCCGCCTTTCGGCAGGCTGCGCAGCGTCACTTCGGCGCCATGCGAATGGCCCCATCGAGCCGGATCACCTCACCGTTGAGCATGTCGTTGGTGATGATCTGGTGCACCAGCATGGCGTAGTCCTCGGGGCGGCCCAGGCGGCTGGGGAAGGGCACGCTGGCGGCCAGCGCGTCCTGCACCTCCTGCGGCATGCTGGAACAGCATCGGCGTGCCGAAGATGCCCGGGGCGATGGTCATGTTGCGGATGCCGTTGCGCGCCAGGTCGCGCGCGATGGGCAGCGTCATGCCGACCACGCCGCCCTTGCTGGCGGCATAGGCGGCCTGGCCGATCTGGCCGTCGTAGGCGGCCACGCTGGCGGTGCTGATCATCACGCCGCGCTCGCCGGTGGGCTCGGGCTGGTTCCTGCACATCGCCTCGGCGGCCAGGCGGATCATGTTGAAGCTGCCCACCAGGTTGACCATGATGGTCTTGGTGTACACGGCCAGCGGGTGCGCGCCGTCCTTGCCCACGGTCTTGACGGCCGGCGCGATGCCGGCGCAGTTGACCAGGCCCATCAGCTTGCCCTGGGCCGTGGCGGCGGCCACCACGGCCTTGCCGTCGTCCTCGCTGCTGACGTCGCACTTGACGAAGACGCCGCCGATCTCCTGGGCCACCGCCTGGCCGCGCTCGACCTGCAGGTCGGCGATCACGACCTTGCCGCCGTTTGCGGCCAGCATGCGCGCCGTGCCTTCGCCCAGGCCCGAAGCGCCGCCGGTGACGATGAAGACCTTGCCTGCGATGTCCATGAGACTCTCCTCTTGGGGTTGACGTTAACGTCAATTCTCGGCCACAACGAAGCGGCCACCCGCGGGTGGCCGCCTGGATCAGCGCGGGAGCGCGTGCTCAGCCCAGCGCTGCGAAGGCCCGCGCAGTGATCTCCTCCACGCTGCCGCTGCCGCTGATGCGCGCATGCCGCGGCGCCTGCGCATCGCCGGTGGCAGCCCACCGGACGTAGTAGTCGACCAGCGGTCGCGTCTGCCTCTGATAGACGTCCAGCCGCTTGCGCACGGTCTCTTCCTTGTCGTCGTCGCGCTGGATCAGCGGCTCGCCGGTGATGTCGTCCTTGCCCGGCACCTTGGGTGGATTGAACGTGACGTGGTAGCTGCGGCCCGAGGCGATGTGGAACAGGCGCCCGCTCATGCGTTCGATGATGGCCTCGTCGGGCACGTCGATCTCGAGCACGACATCGAGCTTGACGCCGGCGGCCTTCATCGCTTCGGCTTGCGGGATGGTGCGCGGAAAACCGTCGAAGAGGAAGCCGTTCGCGCAATCGGGCTGGGCGATGCGGTCCTTGACGAGGCCGATGATGATGTCGTCGCTGACGAGGCCGCCGCCGTCCATCACCTGCTTGGCCGCCAGGCCCAGCGGCGTGCCGGCCTTGACGGCACCGCGCAGCATGTCGCCGGTGGAGATCTGCGGGATGCCGTACTTCTTGCAGATCTGGGTGGCCTGCGTGCCTTTGCCGGCGCCGGGCGCGCCCAACAGGATCAGTCTCATGGGGTCCTCGGGGGAGTGTTTGGATCGGCGGCCCGGCACACGCGCAAGCTTCGCGATCGGCTGGTCTCCAATCGAGAATAGCATGCACTTCCCTGCGTCAGCCTGACGCGGCGGGCACCGTCAGCCGAGCAGCCGGCGCACGCGTTCGAGGTCTTCCGGGGTGTCGACACCGATGCCCGGCGCGGTGTCGGTGACGTGCACCGCGATGCGCTCGCCGTGCCACAGCACGCGCAGTTGTTCCAGCGCCTCGATCGCCTCCAGCGGTGCCGGCTGCAGGGTCGGAAAGCGGCGCAGGAAGGCGGCGCGATAGGCGTACAGGCCGATGTGCCGCAGCGCCGGCGGCTGGCGTGGCAAGGCGGCAGGCGTTGGCGCGTCGCGCCAGTGCGGGATGGCAGCACGGCTGAAATACAGCGCCCGTCCGCGTGCATCGAGCACGACCTTGACGACATTCGGGTTGCGGAAATCGGCCGCATCGCCAATGGCGTGGGCGGCCGTGCCCATCACGCAGTCGGGATGCTCGTCCAGCAACGCCGCCGTGCGTGCGATCAGCACCGGGTCGATCAGCGGTTCGTCGCCCTGCACGTTGACGACGACGTCGGCGCCGCCCAGCCCGAGCGCGACGCAGGCCTCGGCCAGGCGGTCGCTGCCGCTGGCGTGGTCGGCGCGCGTCAGCAGGGCGTGCACGCCGTGGCTGCGGCAGGCGTCGACGATACTGGCAGCGTCGGCCGCCACCACCACGCGCCCGGCGCCCGACAGCGCTGCCCGCTGCGCCACGCGCACCACCATCGGCACGCCGGCAATGTCGGCCAGCGGCTTGTTCGGCAGCCGCGTCGAGGCCAGCCGCGCGGGGATCAGCGCGGTGAAGCTCACAGGGCCAGCGGACCCGGCGTTGCCGGGGCGTCGGTGTCGGTGATCGCACGCGCTTCGTGCTCGAGCATCACCGGCATGCCGTCGCGGATCGGAAACGCCAGCCGGTCGGCGTGGCAGGCCAGTTCCGTCGGACGCTGTTCGGCGTCGCGCAGCAGTTCCAGCGGTCCCTTGCACAGCGGGCAGACGAGCAGGGTGAGAAGTCGGTGGTCGAGGCTCATGGTGCAGCGGCGCGCGGCAGGCGCGCCAGCAACGCGGCCACGAAGTCGGCCGGCAGTTCCAAGTCTAGCCCGACGACCCAGACCGCCACCTCGCCACCGGCCCAGGCGGCCAGCTTGACGGCGTCCTTCTCGGTGGTGACCACCTCGCGCGTGCCGCCCGGCCAGGGCGCAGCGCCGCCGTAGGCGTGGTGGTCGGGCAGGGGCAGGCGTTCGATCTGCAGGCCTGCAGCCTCCAGCGCCGCGAAGAAGCGGCCGGGCACCGCGATGCCGGCCATCGCCAGCAGGGGCCGGCCGCGCAGCGCGGACAGCGGCTGCGGAGCGCCTGCCATGCCGGCCAGCCAGCGGCCCAGCGGCCAGGCGCCGCCCAGCCGGCGCCGCGCCAGATGGCCCGGCCAGGACGTGCTGGCGCAATCGTGGTTGTAGAGCACCAGCGTGCTCGGCCCGGGCGCCGGCCCCAGGGGCTCGCGCAGCGGGCCGGCTGGCAGCAGCAGGCCGTTGCCGATGCCGCGTTCGTCGAACACCAGCACCTCGACGTCGCGACGCAGCTGGCGGTGCTGCAGGCCGTCGTCGGCGATCACGACGTCGACCTCGGGGTGATCGCGCAGCAGGGCCAGCGCCGCCGCCACGCGGTCGCGGCCGACGACGACCGGCACGCCGGTGCGGCGGCGGATCAGCAGGGGTTCATCGCCGACCGCGCGCGGGTCGGCCTCAGCGGTGACCCCGGCGACCGCGCCACCGGCGCGGCCGTGGCCGCGCGACACCACGCCCGGCCGGAGGCCGGCGGCCCGCAGCGCCTGCACGAGGGCAATCGTCGTCGGTGTCTTGCCGGCGCCGCCGAGCACCAGGTTGCCGACCACCACCACCGGGCAGCCCGGCTGCGGCCGCTGCAGCGCCTGCCGCTCGCGCTGCCGACGGTCGCGCCGCTGCAGCAGGCCATACAGCGCGGCCAGCGGGCGCAAGGCGGTGGCCAGGGCGTCCGGCTGCGCGCGGTACCAGGTGGCAAGCAGCCGATCGCGCGCCCGCGCGGCCGGCGGGTCGGCACGCACGCTCACGGCCGTCTCACGGCGGTCAGCGGGCGGCGTTGCCGCTGGTCTGCGTGGCGAAGGTCAGCCGCTGCAGCCCGGCGCGGCGTGCCGCGTCGAGCACGTTGACCACGGACTGGTGGGCCGCGGTGGCATCGGCCGAGATGATGACCACCGCATCGTCGCGGCCACCGGCGGCCTGGCGCAGTTCCGTCGCCAGCAGGTCCACGCTGCGGCCGTCGATCGGCTGCCGGTTGACGGCATAGCGCCCGTCGGCGGCCACCGAGACGATGATCTCGCCGGGACGCTCGCGCAGCCGCTCGCTGTTGGCCGACGGCAGATTGACCTGCAGTTCGGTGAAGCGCGAATACGTCGTCGAAAGCATCAGGAAGATCAGCACCACCAGCAGCACGTCGATGAACGGGATCAGGTTGATCTCCGGTTCGTCGGGGCGGCGGCGGCTGAAGCGCATGGTGTCAGCCCGCGGGGTGGTGGCTGCGCACCGCAAAACGCATCAGCTGCGGCAGCAGTTGCACGGCGGCGATTTCCATGCCGAGCTGGAATTCGTCGACGCGGCCGCGGAAATAGCGGTAGAACATCAGCGACGGGATGGCGACGATGAGCCCGAAGGCGGTGTTGTAGAGCGCGATCGAGATGCCATGCGCCAGCAGCTGCGGGTTGGAGCCGCCACTGCCGCTGGGTGCCTGCGAGCCGAAGATCTCGATCATGCCGACCACGGTGCCCAGCAGCCCCAGCAGCGGCGCCGCGGTGGCAATGGTGCCCAGCGTGTTGAGGTAGCGCTCGAGGCCGTGCACGGCGCGCCGACCCGCGTTCTCGAACGCCTGCCGGAGTTCGTCTTCGGTGATGCGCGGATCGGCTGCGACCGCACGGATGCCGGCTGCCAGCACGCTGCCGAGCACCGAATTGGCGTCGAGCTTGGTCGTCACCTCGGCCGACGGCAATTGCTGGCGCATGACGCCGATCACCTCGTCCACCAGTCGGGGCGGCGCCACCAGGCTGCGGCGCAGGTGAAACAGGCGTTCGATGATGAGCGCCAGCGCCACCACCGAGCACAGGATCAGCGGCCAGATCGGCCAGCCGGCCGCTTGTATGATGGAAAACAAGGTCGTCGTCGGTTGCAGGGGCAGGTGGGGCGCGAGGCTATCGACGGGCACCCTCGGGCGCCGCGGCGAGCGGGCGCATTATGTCCCGATGAGCGGTGCCGCCCCGGCACGCTTGCCGCCGGACAGGGCGCCTGTGGCGAGATGTCCACGCCGGCTGTGGACAACGTTGTGGGTAAATCTCTTGACATCGGCTGCGCAGCCACCGTGGAGGCGGCGCGGTTCATCGTGCCTGATTTTTAAGCGATCGTTTCTTCAATGATTTCAACGGCTTGCAAGATCGTGACAGGCTCATGACGGCAAAATGGCCTGTTCGGCCCGCATCCACGCGGCCTGTGGAGTACCGGCCCTCGCCAATCCGGGCCCGTGGCCATGGTTGAGCGCGCGGACGCAACCGCGGCGCGCCCGGCATGGGGCGTGGCCGCGCTGCTGCTGGCGGCGGGTGACGCCCTGGCCGCACGCTTGGGCGCCGTCACGGTGCGCGGCGAGATCTCGGGCTTCAGCCGCGCGGCCAGCGGCCACTGCTACCTCTCGCTGAAGGACGCCGACGGTGCGCCAGCCTTGCTGCGCGCGGCCATGTTCCGCCGCGCCGCCGCGCTGCTCGATTTCGACCCGCGCGACGGCATGCAGGTCGAATTGCGCGGCCGCATCAGCGTCTACGAGCCGCGAGGCGAGCTGCAACTGGTCGTCGAGGCCATGCGCAGGCTCGGCGCGGGCACGCTGTACGAGGAATTCCTGCGCCTGCGTGCGCGGCTGCAGGCGCAGGGCCTGTTCGATGCCGGCCGCAAGCGGCCGCTGCCGGCCTGGCCGCGGCGGGTGGCGGTGGTGACTTCGCCCGGCGCGGCCGCCTGGCACGACGTCATGACGGCCTTGCAGCGGCGTGCGCCGCAGGTCGAGGTGGTGCTGGTGCCGAGCCCGGTGCAGGGCGACGAGGCGCCGCCGGCGCTGGCCGCCGCGCTGCAGCGCGCCGGCCAGCTGGCAGGCGTCGACACCGTGCTGCTGGTGCGCGGCGGCGGTTCGCTCGAAGACCTGTGGGCCTTCAACGACGAACGCGTGGTGCGCGCCGTGGTGGCCTGTGCGCGGCCGGTGATCTGCGGTGTCGGGCATGAGTCCGACATCTCGCTGGCCGATCTGGCCGCCGACCTGCGCGCACCGACACCGACCGCGGCGGCCGAACTGGCCGCGCCCGAACAGGGCGAGCAGTTGCGCGCCTTGCAGCATCGGGCCGACGCGCTGCGGCGTGCGCTGCAGCGCCAGCTCGACCGCCAGGCGCAGCGGCTGGACGCCGCAGCCTTGCGCATGGGCCCGGCGGCGGCGGCGGTGGCCGGCCAGCACGAGCGGCTGCGCTCCACGGCCAGCCGCTTGCAGTTGGCCATGCAAGCCCAGGTGCCGCGCCGGCGGCTGGGCCTGGACCTGCAGGCCGACCGGCTGCAGCGCAGCGTGCGTGCGCCGCTGGCCCTGGCTGCGGCGCGGCTGGTGGCGCAGGCCGACCGCCTGCAGGCGCTGGACCCGCGTGCGGTGCTCAGCCGCGGCTTTGTGTGGGTGGAGGACGAAGCCGCGCGGCCCGTGGTGTCGGTGCGGGCGCTGGCGCCGCAGGCGCGCGTGCGCGCGGTATGGGCCGACGGCACGGCGCAGGCGCGCATCGAGTCGATCGACCCCGGTGCCGAGCCGCGCTGAAGGCAGGGCCGTCGGCAAGGCGGCCGCAATCCCGCGTCGGGCGTCGGGACCGAGGGGCGAGCCCTAGAATCGTGGCCCGTTGCGCACCAAGGTGCGCGGCCTCCATTGCCTGGCGCGCCGCAGCCTGCGGCCGCCCTTGCCACCACCCGAGGAACCGTCATGGAACATACGCTGCCTGCCCTCCCGTTCGCGATCGACGCCCTGGCGCCGCACTACAGCAAGGAAACGCTCGAGTTCCACCACGGCAAGCACCACAACGCCTATGTGGTGAACCTGAACAACCTGCAGAAGGGCACCGAGTTCGAGTCGATGGCGCTCGAGGACATCATCAGGAAGTCGTCCGGTGGCATCTACAACAACGCCGCGCAGATCTGGAACCACACCTTCTTCTGGAACTGCATGAAGCCCCAGGGTGGTGGCGAGCCGACCGGCGCGCTGGCTGCGGCGATCAATGCCAAGTGGGGCAGCTACGCTGCCTTCCGCGAGGCCTTCGTGAAGAGCGCGGTCGGCAATTTCGGCTCCGGCTGGACCTGGCTGGTGAAGAAGGCCGACGGCAGCGTCGACATCGTCAACACCGGCGCCGCCGGCACGCCGCTGACGACCGCCGACAAGGCGCTGCTGACGGTCGACGTGTGGGAGCACGCGTACTACATCGACTACCGCAACCTGCGCCAGAAGTTTGTCGAAACCTTCCTCGACAAGCTGGTGAACTGGGACTTCGCGGCTGGCAATTTCGCCTGACGGCGAGCCGGCAAGGCGGCGGCGCCGGCAGGCTGCCGCTGCCCGCCGATGGTCAGGGGCGGAAGGGCGCCCCGCGCAACCTGAAGCCGGCCTGGATGCCGCGCCTGGCAAACCAGCCCTGGCGCATCTCCAGCGCGAAGCGCACCGGCTTGGCCGAGCAATGCGAGGCATCGCTCTGTGGCTGCATGTCAGCGATGTTGACGATGCTGCCGTCGTCGGCGATGAAGGCGATGGACAGCGGAATCAGCGTATTGCGCATCCAGAAGCAGCGCACCTCGGCCTGGGCATTGGCGAACAACATGCCTTCGTTGGCCCCCATCTCCTTGCGGTACATCATGCCGATGGACTGCTGCGCGGGTGTCTGCGCGACCTCGGCGCGAATCACGTGCATGCCGGCCGTCAGCTCGATGGTGTCCAGGCGGGGCTGCGGGCCATGCTGGGCGGTGGCCACCAGGGCGACAAAGGCCATGGCGGCAGCCGCCAGGCGGGGGATGATCGTCTTGATGTACATCATGTGACGGGGTGAGGAGTCTCCCTACATTATCGAAGGGTGCCGGCATGGGCCCGCCTGGGCTTCCGATGTCTGCCGCCGCCACCCTCGAACCGTCGCTCGCTGCGCCCGCTGCCGTGGCCGGCGTGCTCGACGATCCGCTGGAATTCGAGCGCTGCACGCGCTGGCTGCGCACCGCCGACGGCGCCCGCCTGGCCGAGTCCAACCTGCAGCTCTCGGGCATGTACTGTGCCGCCTGCGCCGGCATCATCGAGCAGGCCTTGCAGACCGCGGGCGGCGCCAGCCAGGCCAGCGTCGTTGCCGCCACGCAGCGCGCCACCGTGCGCTGGGATCCCGCCCGCACGCAGTTCTCCAAGCTGATCGAAGCCGTTCGCGGCGCCGGCTACGACGCCGTGCCCGATGCCGCCGCGCCGGCACGCGAGATGCGCCGGCGCGAATACCGCTCGGCGCTGTGGCGGCTGTTCGTCGCCAGCTTCTGCATGATGCAGGTGATGATGTTTGCCACCCCTAGCTACGTGGCCAAGGGTGACGAGCTCGGTGCCGACATGCGCCAGCTGCTCAACTGGGGCAGCTGGATCGTCACGCTGCCCGTGATGTGGTTTTCCGCCGGGCCCTTCTTCCGCGGTGCCTGGCAGCACCTGCGCGCCGGGCGCATCGGCATGGACGTGCCGGTGGCGCTGGCGCTGGCGGTGACCTTCGTCGCCAGCATGGGCGCCACCTTCGACCCCGAAGGCATCTTCGGTCACGAGGTCTATTTCGACTCGCTGACCATGTTTCTCAGCTTCCTGCTGGCCGGTCGCTTCCTCGAATTGCGCGCCCGCCACCGCGCGGCCGAAGACCTGGAGCGCGCGCTGGCGCGCATGCCCGAGAGCGCCGAGCGTCGCGGCGCCGACGGCCGCTGGCAGACGGTGAGCGTGCGCCGCCTGCAGCGCGGCGACGTGGTGCGCGTGGCACTGGGCCAGGCCTTCCCGGCCGACGGCGCACTGATCGAAGGGCGTACGCGCGTCGACGAAGCCCTGCTGACCGGCGAGTCGGACCCGCAGCCGCGTGAGATCGGCCAGGCGGTGGTGGCGGCCAGCATCAATGTCGGTGCGCCGGTGGTGATGCGCGTCGACCGCGTCGGGGCCGATACGCGCTACGAGGCGATCGTGGCCATGATGCGCGAGGCCATGAGCCAGCGGCCGTCGGCGGCGCGTCTGGCCGACCGCTGGGCCGGGCCTTTCCTGTGGGCGGTAGTCGCGCTCGCGGTCCTGGGTGCGCTGGCCTGGAGCGTGATCGACCCTTCGCGCGCGATCTGGGTCGCGGTGTCGGTGCTGATCGTCACCTGCCCCTGCGCCTTCTCGCTGGCGGCGCCGGCGGCGCTGGTGGCGGCGGCCGGCGGGCTGGCGCGGCGCGGCGTGATCTTCCAGCGGCTGGAGGCCATCGAGGGCCTGGCCGGCGTGACGCAGCTCTTCATCGACAAGACCGGCACGCTGACCGAAGACCGGCTGCTGCTGCGCGAGGTGCGTCTGCAGCCCGGGGCGGCTGTCGATGCCGAGGCCTGCCGCGCGGTGGCGGCGTCGCTGGCGCGCTGGTCGCAGCATCCGCTGTCGCGCACGCTGGCGGCCGCCGAGGGACTCGACGCCGATGAGCGGTCCTGGCAGGCCGTGGAGGAAACCGGCGGCCAGGGGCTGGCCGGGACCGATGCCGCCGGGCGCCGCTGGCGCCTGGGCGCTTGGTCATGGGTGGGCGGCGCCGGCAAGGCGCCGGACGGCGAGGTGCGGGTCTGGCTGTCGCTGGGCGGCCGCGTGCAGGCCGGCTTCGTGCTGGACGAGGCGCTGCGCGAGGGGGCCGAGGCCGCGGTGGCCGAACTCCAGGCGCTGGGCTTGCGGCTGACGCTGCTCAGCGGTGACGAGATGTCGCGCGCGCAGGCGATGGCCGCCCGCCTGGGCGTGGACGATGCCATCGGCCAGGCCACGCCCGAGGACAAGCTCGCGCACGTGGTGGCCGCACAGGCGTCGGGCGCCACCGTGGCGATGGTCGGCGACGGCGTCAACGACGCGCCGGTGCTGGCGCGTGCCGATGTGTCGCTGGCGATGGGGCAGGGCGCGCTGGTGGCGCGCACGCAGGCCGATGCGGTGATCGCCTCCAACCGGCCGGCCGACCTGGTGCACGCGCGCCGCGCGGCCATGAAGACCCTGCGCATCGTGCGCCAGAACCTGGTGTGGGCCGCGCTCTACAACGCCGCCTGCATCCCGCTGGCCCTGGTGGGCTGGCTGCCGCCGTGGGCCGCTGGTCTGGGCATGGCGGCGAGCTCGCTGCTCGTCATCCTCAATGCGCTGCGCGCCGCGCGCTGACCGGCCCCGCGATGGACATCCTCTTTCTGCTGATACCCTTCTCGGCTGTGCTGGTGCTGCTGATCCTGGGCGTCTTCGGCTGGGCGGTAAACCGTGGCCAGTTCGAGGACCTCGATCGCGAAGGCGAACGTATCCTTGATGCAGACGGGGTCACCGTTGATGGTGATCAAGGGCCACGTCAGGGGCAGCACGAACAATCGCAGCAGTCCGTTCTGAAAAAGTGAGGAGAAATCCAATGGCAAACCACTCGGCACCGGCGCAGCCGGTGTACTGCGACGCCCCGGTGCGCGCCTTTGCGCTCGTTGCGGTGTTGTGGGGCATCGTCGGCATGCTGGTGGGCGTGATCATCGCGGCCCAGCTGGCCTGGCCCGAGCTCAACTTCGGCATCCCCTGGCTGAGCTACGGCCGCCTGCGTCCGCTGCACACCAATGCAGTGATCTTTGCCTTCGGCGGCAGCGTCCTGTTCGCCACCGCCTACCACGTGGTGCAGCGCACCTGCCAGACGCGGTTGTTCATGCCCAAGCTGGCGATGTTCACCTTCTGGGGCTGGCAGGTGGTGATCGTGCTGGCGGCCATCACGCTGCCGCTGGGCATGACGTCAAGCAAGGAATATGCCGAGCTCGAATGGCCGATCGACATCCTGATCGCCGTCGTGTGGGTGGCCTATGCGGTCGTCTTCTTCGGCACCATCGGCCAGCGCAAGATCCGGCACATCTACGTCGCCAACTGGTTCTTCGGCGCCTTCATCATCGCCGTGGCGCTGCTGCACATCGTCAACAGCGCGGCCATTCCGGTGAGCCTGACCAAGAGCTATTCGGCCTACGCCGGCGTGCAGGACGCGATGGTGCAGTGGTGGTACGGCCACAATGCGGTGGGCTTCTTCCTGACCGCGGGTTTCCTGGGGATGATGTACTACTACATCCCCAAGCAGGCCGGCCGCCCGGTCTACAGCTACCGGCTGTCGATCGTGCACTTCTGGGCGCTGATCTTCACCTACATGTGGGCGGGCCCGCACCACCTGCACTACACCGCGTTGCCGGACTGGGCGCAGTCGGTGGGCATGGTGTTCTCGCTCGTGCTGCTGGCCCCCAGCTGGGGCGGCATGATCAACGGCATCATGACCCTGTCGGGTGCGTGGCACAAACTGCGCGACGACCCGATCCTGAAATTCCTGATCGTCTCGCTGTCGTTCTACGGCATGTCGACCTTCGAAGGGCCGATGATGTCCATCAAGACCGTCAATGCGCTGTCGCACTACACGGACTGGACGGTCGGCCACGTGCACAGCGGCGCGCTCGGCTGGGTCGGCCTGATCTCGATGGGCTCGCTGTACTACCTGATCCCGCGCATGTTCGGGCGCCAGCAGATGTACAGCATGCGCGCGGTGGAACTGCATTTCTGGATCGCCACCATCGGCATCGTGCTCTATATCGCCGCGATGTGGATCGCCGGCGTGATGCAGGGCCTGATGTGGCGCGCGGTCAACCCCGACGGCACCCTGGTCTACAGCTTCGTCGAAAGCGTGAAGGCGACCTATCCCTTCTACGTCATCCGCCTGGGCGGCGGCCTGCTGTACCTCACCGGCATGCTGATCATGGCCTGGAATACCGTGATGACGGTGCGCAACGGCAAGGCTGTCGTCGCGCCGATCCCGATGGTCGCGGCCCACGCCTGAACCCGAACCCGGAGCACTCACAGCCATGGCCAACCATGCCCCTGCCGGTCACGAGAAGATCGAGACCAGCAATTTCCTGATGATCGTGCTGGTGCTGCTGACGGTTGCCGTCGGCGGCCTCGTCGAGATCGTCCCCCTGTTCTTCCAGCGTTCGACCACGCAGCCGGTGGAAGGCCTCAAGCCCTATACCGCGCTGCAGCTGGCCGGCCGCGACGTCTACGTCCGCGAGGGTTGCTACAACTGCCACTCGCAGATGGTGCGTCCGTTCCGCGCCGAGACGCTGCGCTACGGCCCCTACAGCAAGGCCGGTGAATTCGTCTACGACCGCCCCTTCCAGTGGGGCAGCAAGCGCACCGGCCCCGACCTGCACCGGGTGGGTGGCAAATACAGCGACGAGTGGCACCGCATCCACCTGATCAACCCGCGTGACCTCGTGCCCGAATCCAACATGCCGGCCTATCCGTGGCTGGAGACGGCGGCGGTCGATCCGGCGCAGATGCCGACCAAGTTGAAGGTGCTGCGCACGCTGGGCGCGCCCTACAGCGACGACGAGATCGCCAAGGCCGGCGACGAGGTCAAGGGCAAGACCGAACTCGACGCCGTGGTGGCCTACCTGCAGGTGCTGGGCACCGCGGTCAAATAACCCGCCGGGTCGACCATGGACATCAACGAAGCCCGCGCGCTGGTTACCGTGCTCAGCCTGGTCCTGTTCCTCGGGATCGTGGTGTGGGCCTGGTCGAGCCACCGCCGGCGCGGCTTCGAGGAGGCGGCCTATGTCCCCTTCCTCGACGCCGACGCCACCCCCGAATCCGCAGGAGATAAGCAATGAGCGATTTCGTCAGCAGCGGCTGGTCGCTGTACGTGGCCGGAATCACGGTCGTCAGCCTGATTGCCTGCCTGGTGCTGCTGGCCTTTGCCAGCAAGCGCAAGGTCATGGCCAACGACAACACCACGGGTCACGTCTGGGACGAGGATCTGCGTGAAATGAACAACCCGCTGCCGCGCTGGTGGGTGTGGCTGTTCATCATCACCGTGCTGTTTTCGGGCGTCTATCTGGCCATGTATCCCGGGCTGGGCAGCTACGCCGGCGGCCTGAAGTGGACCAGCACCGGCCAGCACGAGGCCGAGGTCGAGAAGGCGCGCGCCGCGATGGCGCCGGTCTATGCCAGATTCGTATCGCTGCCGGCCGAGGCATTGGCCAAGGACGCGCAGGCCATGGCCATCGGCGAGCGGCTGTTCGCCAACAACTGCAGCACCTGCCACGGTGCCGACGGCCGCGGCAGCAAGGGGTTTCCGAACCTGACCGACGGCGACTGGCTGTACGGCGGCACGCACGACACCATCAAGGAGACGATCGCCAACGGCCGCCAGGGCGTGATGCCGCCGATGGCCGCCGCGGTGGGCACCACCGACGACGTGCGCAATGTCGCCAACTATGTGCTGAGCCTGTCGGGCAGCCCGCACAATGCCGTGGGCGCGCAGCTGGGCAAGGCCAAGTTCGGCGCCTGCGCGGCATGCCACGGCGCCGACGGCAAGGGCAACCAGGCACTGGGCGCCCCCAACCTGACCGACAAGGTCTGGCTGCACGGCTGGGGCGAGGACGCCATCGTCGCCATCGTCACCAACGGCAAGAACAACCAGATGCCGGCGCAGGCGCAGCGCCTCTCGGCCGAGCAGATCCACGTGCTGGCAGCCTATGTCTGGAACCTGTCGCAGACGGCGACGGTGGCTGCAAAATGAGCGTCGATGCGCCCTCCAGCGTGCCCTCGGCCGCCGCCGGGCGATGGACGTCGTTGAGTTCCGGGAAGGCGTGATGAGCAGCGATCGAAGCAAGACCCCTGTCGACGACCCGACGCCCTGGTGGCGCCACGGCATCATGTGGCTGGTGGTGGGCGGGCCGGCAACGGTGGTCGTGGCCGGCATCGTCACCGCGGTCATCGCCGTGAACGGGGCCGACATCGTGATCGACGACAAGGCGTCGGCGCGCAACGACGCCAACGCGCCGGCGCTGAAGGCGCGCAACCACGCCGTCACGCCGCCCGGCCAATGAGGCGCCGCGCTCAGCAGGGGTTGCCGTTCACCAGCCCTTGCAGCGCGTCCTGGTTGAGCACCCGGATCTGGCGCTGCTTGACCTCGAGGATGCCGTCGTCCTGGAATTTCGAGAAGGTGCGGCTCACCGTCTCGAGCTTCAGGCCGAGGTAGCTGCCGATCTCCTCGCGCGTCATGCGCAGCACCAGCGAACTGGCGGAGAAGCCGCGCGTGCGCAGCCGCTGCGTCAGGTTCAGCAGGAAGGCGGCCAGCCGCTCCTCGGCGCGCATGCTGCCCAGCAGCAGCATCACCCCATGGTCGCGCACGATCTCGCGGCTCATGATCTTGTGAAACTGGCGCTGCAGGTCGGAAAACTCGCGGCTCAGGTCCTCCAGCTGGTGGTAGGGGATGACGCAGACCTGCGAATCCTCCAGCGCCACCGCATCGCAGGTGTGCTTGTCGGTGCCGATGCCGTCCAGCCCCAGCAGTTCGCCCGCCATCTGGAAGCCGGTGACCTGGTCGCGCCCATCTTCAGACGACACGCAGGTCTTGAAGAAGCCGGTGCGCACGGCATAGAGCGACTGGAAGGCATCGCCGGCACGGAACAGCGTATCGCCACGGGCGACCGTGCGCCGCGTCGCGACCATGGTGTCGAGCTGATCGAGCTGATCGTTGGACATGCCAACGGGCAGGCACAACTCGCGCAGGTTGCAGCTCGAACAGGCGACCTTGAACGGGTCGAGTTTGAGGCCGGCGGCGGATTGGGTCATGGCGGTGCGGTGAGGTTTTCGGAAGGATACGATGGTGACTCGCTCGCTTGAGACAGATCAAGCGGCCCGGCGCGCAGTTTGGCAGAGTCGAGCCCCAGATCCTACCCAGACTCGTGGCCCCGACATGGACATTCCGGAGACCCTGCTGCGCCGACTCGATGTACCCGGGCCGCGCTATACCTCGTATCCGACCGCCGACCGCTTCGTCGAAGCCTTCGGTCCGGCCGAATACGCCCAGGCGCTGCGCCAGCGTGCCGACGGCGCGGTGGTCGGTGGCGCGCCGCCGCTGTCGATCTACGTGCACATCCCGTTCTGCGAACAGGTCTGCTATTACTGCGCCTGCAACAAGGTCATCACCAAGCACCACGAGCGCGGCCGCGAATACCTCGACGTGCTGGCGCGGGAGATCCAGCTCCACGTCGACCTGATCGGTCGCGGCAAGTCGGTGTCGCAGCTGCACTTCGGCGGCGGATCGCCGACCTTCCTCAGCGACGAGGAACTCGGCTGGCTGATGGACGTGCTGCGGCGCGACTTCAAGATCGTGCCCGGCGCCGAGATCTCGATCGAGGTCGACCCGCGCACCGCCTCGCCGCTGCGCCTGTCCAGGCTGGCGGAGATGGGCTTCAACCGCATCAGCTTTGGCGTACAGGACTTCGACCACGACGTGCAGGTGGCCGTGCACCGCATCCAGTCGTTCGAGAGCGTGCGCGACCTGGTGCAGGCGGCGCGCGAGCTGAATTACGAATCGATCAACGCCGACCTGATCTACGGCCTGCCCCGGCAGACGCCGGAGTCGTTCGCGCGCACCATCGCGCAGGTGACGGAACTGCGGCCGGACCGCATCGCGCTGTATGCCTACGCCCACCTGCCAGCGCGCTTCAAGCCGCAGCGGCGCATCGACGCTGCCGAGCTGCCGCCGCCCGAGCACCGCATCCGCATGCTGGGCGACGCCATCGCGGGCTTCATCGGCCATGGCTACACCTACATCGGCATGGACCACTTCGCGCTGCCGGGCGACGCGCTGGCCGCGGCCAAGCGCCAGGGCCGCCTGCATCGCAACTTTCAGGGCTACAGCACGCAACCCGACTGCGACCTCATCGCGCTGGGCGTGTCGGCGATCGGCCGCATGGGGGCCACCTACAGCCAGAACGCGAAGACCCTGCCCGAGTATTACGACGCCGTGCGCCGAGGTGATTTTCCGGTCGTGCGCGGGCTGGCGCTGACACGCGACGACCTCGTGCGCCGTGCCGTCATCATGGCCATCATGTGCCAGGGCCGGGTCGAGTTCGAGTCGATCGAGCTCGCCCACCTGATCAAGATGCGCGAGTATTTCGCCTCCGAACTGGCGGCACTGCAGCCGATGGTCGAGGGCGGGCTGGTGCAGATCACCGATGACGCCATCCAGGTCACGGCCACCGGCTGGTTCTTCGTGCGCGGTGTGGCCATGACCTTCGACAAGCATCTGCAGGCCGACAAGGTGCGCGAGCGCTTTTCGCGCATCATCTGATCGCGTGGACGCTGCGCTCTACGCCAGCGTGCTGGCCCTGGGGCTGGCCGGATCGCCGCACTGCGTGGCGATGTGCAGTGCGCCCTGCGCGGCCGTGACCGGTCAGGGTCGCCCCGGATCCACGCTGGCCTTCCACCTGACGCGCGCGGCGGGTTATGCCGTTGCCGGTGCGCTGGCCGCAGCCAGTGTCAACAGCCTCGCTGCGCTGGGCAGCGTGAGCCCGATGTTCAAGCCGCTGTGGTCGGCCGTGCATGCCGCCGCCTTCGCGCTCGGCCTGTGGCTGGCCATCGTCGGCCGGCAGCCTGAGTGGCTGGAGCGCATCGGTCGCCGGCCGCGGGCCGCGGCGGGCGGCCGCGGCGGCTGGCAGACCCTGCGTGGGCCGGGCAAGGCGGCGGCGGCTGGTGCCCTGTGGGTGGCCTGGCCCTGCGGGCTGCTGCAGTCGGCGGTGCTGGTGGCGGCCCTGGCCGACACCCCCTGGAGCGGCGCGGGCGTGATGGCTGTCTTTGCGCTGGCCACCGGCGTCGGGCTCAGTGCCGCGCCCTGGCTGTGGCGCCGGCTGGGCGCTGGCCGGGCGGCCGTGCTGTCGGGCACCGGGGGGGTGCGGCTGGCGGGTGGGCTGCTGGCAGCGGCATCCGCCTGGGCCTTGACCGCCGACGTCTGGCACCGGTTTGCCGCCTACTGCGGCTTTTGACGGCACCGAAAGAGAACGCCCGGACCAGCCGGGCGTTGCTCGCAGTCCCGGGCATGACGCCCAGGGCCATCCCTGAGGGGTATGGATTACTTCTTCTTCTCGTCCTTCTTGGCGGCGGAAGCGGCAGCAGCCGGCTTCTCGGCCTTCTTCTCTTCCTTCTTGGGCGCGTCGGCAGCGACGGCGGCGCCGGCGGCGAAGGCAGCGGCAACCAGGGCGGCCAGGATCTTGTTCATCGATAGACCTTTTTGAGAGTTGAAAATCGCCCCCCTCCAACCGGGAGGCTGGGCTTCAACGAGGCATCCCGTCAGTCGGTTGACAGGCGCCGTCGACTAGAATCGAGAACTTGAACAAACGGCTGCAGAGCGCGGCTTTTGGAGACTCCGTTCATGTACCAGCATGTCAAGGTGCCCGCCGGCGGGCAGAAGATCACCGTCAACGCCGACTACTCGATCAACGTTCCGGATCAGCCCATCATTCCCTACATCGAGGGTGACGGCACCGGTTTCGACATCACGCCCGTGATGCTGAAGGTGGTCGATGCGGCCGTGGCCAAGACCTACGGCGGCAAGCGCAAGATCCACTGGATGGAGGTCTATGCCGGCGAGAAGTCGACCAAGATCTACGGCCCGGACGTCTGGCTGCCCCAGGAAACCCTGGACATCGTGCGCGAGTATGTGGTGTCGATCAAAGGCCCGCTGACCACCCCCGTTGGCGGCGGCATCCGCTCGCTGAACGTCGCGCTGCGCCAGGAACTCGACCTCTACGTCTGCCTGCGCCCGATCCAGTATTTCAAGGGCGTTCCGAGCCCGGTCAAGGAGCCGGAGAAGACCAACATGGTCATCTTCCGCGAGAACTCCGAAGACATCTATGCCGGCATCGAATACGAGGCCAAGACCGACAAGGCGAAGAAGCTCATCAAGTTCCTGATCGAGGAAATGGGCGTCAAGAAGATCCGCTTCCCCGAAACCTCGGGCATCGGCATCAAGCCGGTGTCGATCGAGGGCACCGAGCGCCTGGTGCGCAAGGCCATCCAGTACGCCATCGACAACGACAAGCCCTCGGTGACGCTGGTGCACAAGGGCAACATCATGAAGTTCACCGAAGGTGGCTTCCGCGACTGGGGCTACGCACTGGCCCAGCGCGAGTTCGGTGCCGAGCCGGTCGATGGTGGCCCGTGGTGCAAATTCAAGAACCCGAAGTCGGGCAAGGACATCGTCATCAAGGACGTCATTGCCGACGCCTTCCTGCAGCAGATCCTGCTGCGCCCGGCGGAATATTCGGTGATCGCCACGCTCAACCTGAATGGCGACTATGTCTCCGACGCGCTGGCCGCGCAGGTGGGCGGCATCGGCATCGCCCCGGGTGCCAACCTGTCGGACTCGGTCGCGATGTTCGAGGCCACCCACGGCACCGCACCCAAATATGCCGGCAAGGACTACGTCAACCCCGGCTCCGAGATCCTGTCGGCCGAAATGATGCTGCGCCACATGGGCTGGACCGAAGCCGCCGACCTCATCATCGCGTCGATGGAGCGCTCGATCGCCAGCAAGAAAGTCACTTACGACTTTGCCCGCCTGATGGATGGCGCCACGCAGGTGTCGTGCTCGGGTTTCGGGCAGGTGCTGATCGACCACATGTGATCTCGCTCCACGGCGTCTCATGACGCCCCGTAAGCCCCTGATTTTGTTGAAGAAATCAGGGGCTTCGTCTTTTCAGCACGTCTCACGGCAGACCACGAAATCCCGCCATTTTGGAGGGGAAATTGACGGGAGACGGGGCCCGAAACGGCCCAAATTCCTCCACTTGGAGGTGGCTGAAAAGTGTCGGGAGACGACGCATGCGACTGAGCAACTACACCCTCACGCCCACTCGGATCAACAACGCCAAGGCGAAGGCGCGGCTCTACAAGCTAAGCGATGGCGGGGGGCTTTTCGTCGAGGTCAGCACGACCGGCCAGAAGACCTGGCGCTACCAGTACCGATTCGCCGGCAGCCGCCGAGACGTCAAGATCGGGCGATACCCGGAGATCGGGGTGGCCGACGCCCGGGCGCGGCACTTCGAACTCAGGTCGCTCTTGGAGCGAGGGGTAGACCCCGCCGAAGTTCGTCGCCAGGAGACTGCGGAGCGTCGGCAGCAGGCGAAGGACAGCCAGCCCGCTGCCGACCAGTTCGAGGCGTTCTCCCGGCGCTGGATCCGGGAGCGCCTGATGACCAGGTCCGAGACCTACCGGAACCAGATCGAGTCCCGGCTCGAGCGCTTCGTATGGCCAGCGATCGGCGAGAAGCCGCTGGGCGGCGTCCGGCCCGCCGACGTGCTCGCGGTCATCGAGGACTTGAGAGGAACGCCGAAGACGGCGGAAGGCGTCAGGCAACATCATCCAGCAGATCTACAACTACGCGATCCAGAAGCTGCTCGTCGAGGTCAACCCGGCCTTGCCACTGCGAGGCGTCATCGAGGTGCCTGCTGCCGAGCACCACCGGCATCTGACCGAGCCAGAACTGGGAGCCTTCTGGCGGTCGGTGGCGAAACAAGGCGCGCACTTCGTGACCATCGCTGCCACCCGGATGCTCATGTACACGATGTGCCGCAAGTCAGAGGTGCTGCGAGCCCGGTGGCGCGAGTTCGACCTCGAGCGGGCCCAGTGGGACATCCCGGCCGAGCGTATGAAGATGAAGGCGCCGCACCGTGTCTACCTTTCCCGGCAGGCACTCGAACTCCTCGGGCTGCTGAAGGCATTCGGCTCGGAGCCGCAGGCCTACGTGTTCCCGTCGGTGCTTCGTGCCGCAGTGCCGCTCGGCGACGCTACGCTGAACCACTTCTTCAAGCGACTCGACTTCGGCGTTCCGGACTTCTCGCCCCACGGAACCAGAGGCACGGCAGCGACCTTGCTTCGTGAGCATGGATTCAGCCGCGAGGTGGTCGAGTTGCTACTGGCGCATGCCGAGCGAAACAAGGTGACGGCCGCGTATCACCATCACGAGATGGCTGACGAGCGGCGGCGCGCGCTTCAGTACCTCGCGGATCAGATAGACAGGGTCGCTCAAGCTGCCCTCCATGGATCGACAGTCGCTGAAGCAAGAGACTCGACTCCTGCCAACGTCTAGTCTGGGTCACAGCGTCGCAACTTGAAACGGATCTCTGGCTGTGCGGTAGATGGAGTAGTACGCTGCGCCAGGGCACTGGTTCCGTCTTGGACTGGCACGACCTCTATGCGAAAGACCGTCTTCCTTGCGCTCGTTCTACTTGGCTGCGCAGCCGGCCTGCTGGCCTCCATGAAGGACGATTGGGCCACGCGAGTCGTCCTGTCCCTGATCGGCGCACTGGTCGGAGCCGCGGTGGGAGGTGCGCTGACTCATCGATCCGGCATCAAGCGTCGTCCGGAGCTGGAAGGCTCCATTCCTGGGATGGGAACTTCGACGGCCGACATCGCAGCCAACTACTGGCGGGACAGGGGTCACCCGCCGCTCATGAAGCCACCATCGCCGCCGCCGGATCAGCACATCCACGATCCGGACCGGCTGGCCTGACTACCTTCGCTTCAGCAGGTCCTTCACTGCGTCGGCAGCGCCCTCGGCGGACTCCTTGGCATCCGCAGCTACTTGCTTGGCGGCGCGCTTGAGCAGTGATTGCCCTGCAACCAAGGTTCCATCCTCGCTTCGCCCGGCGTCGGCAGCCGAGTTCAACGCGCCGCTCTGTTGCTGAACACCTTCGCGGATCGCCTGGCCGCGCCGTGAAACTGCGTCACGGACTGTGCCGGGCGCGCTCGGTGGAAGGTACAGCGCCAGATGGCAGACCGGGCTGGCGAGCGACTGCAGCATCGCCAGTGCGTTTCACGCTCTCGATATCTGGGCCCTCGGCCAGCTGATTGACCTGCCGCGCATGTTGCGTCCTGAGGGACTCAAATGACAGCGGCACGGCAGTACCGTCAGAGACGGTCCGGTTCGGTCCGAGTGACTGCCTGGCAAGCTCGGCCTCCATCAGGGCACGGGCGGCGGCACTCGTGCCACCGTACTGCTCGGCGTACCGTGTGAACATGGCGAGGTTGTGCGGGTCCTGGGCAATGTCGAGCGCGATCACCTCACCCCGTTCATAGGCTGCGCTCACGCGCTCCGCATAGGCGCTCCGATCTGAGAGACCGGCCTCGGCGCGCGAACTCCGGGTAGAGCTCGAGTTCAAGCGTGAAGACAGTTCACGTGCCTCGCGGGCGTCAGATGCGACAACCGACGCGAAGCTTGAGTCGCGGGACACTCGGTCGCCGAACTGCTTGAACTCGGCCAACTGCTCCGAGGTCAAGGCGCCCAGTACCCTCTGCTGGTCTGCCGAAAGCCCCGCCAGGTATCCCTTCTCCGCGTTGGCGGTTGCTCGAGCGCCGGCAACTGGTGTGGAGACACCGAGATGACCAGAGGCGCCGAAAGCGATTCGTGCGACTTGCGACTGGCTCATCCCCGTGCTGTCGGCGACGCTCCTCGTGATCTGGTCCAACCGGTTCAGCGTCTGCCCCAACTGCTCGAAGCTGCTGGATGTCGATCCTGTGCTGCTTCGCGATGACTTCAGCTTTGCCAAGCCCTTTGTGAAAGCCTCGGACAGCACCGCCGAACGTTCGGTGCTGGCAGCGACCGCTTCGCTGCGGGCTGCGTCGACCTGGCGGCTGGCGTCCTGCACGTCCTGTTCGCTCACGCGCATCGAGACGACCCGGGACGCGTAGCCCTGGTTGCGCAGCAGGCTCACGGCGGTCCGGCCGGTCAGCATGTTCGACGAGAAGGTGTTGCCGCTGATGTCGTTCTGCCAGTTGCTCATGAACGCGGACGTCCGGTTCGGCGCGAGCCGGATCTGGTCCATCGAGACATTGCCCATGCTCAGATTGCCCGCGGCGGCACCTGCCGTGGCGCCGGCCACCATCGACTGCAGGCCCGAGAGACCGCCCACCAGCGCGGTGCCGAAGGTCTCCATCCGCTTGAGCGCCGCCCAGGCGATGAAGGGGATGCTGATGGCCAGGTAGCCGACCACGGCTTCGCCGGAGATCGCCCGGGAGTAGATCGTCGATGCCGTCTGCAGCGACAGAGCCTTGGCGCCGCTGCCGAGGTCAGCCGCCGCCGCGAGGTCGTAGGCGGCATAGATAGATGCCATGTAGTTGAGCACGGCGTACAGCGGTGGCCAGAGCTGGATCCAGATCAGCACCGCGGCGTAGCCCTTGAAGGCCAGCATGGTCTCGCGCCCGCTGGTCAGCAGCATCAACAGGACGAGGAGGGGGAACAGCGCGTAGGTGATGGCCTCGATCACGTTGCGGAACACCGGCAGCGCCTGCTCGGCGACCTTGCCGGCGTTCAGCCAGGCCGCGTTCTGCTGCGCCACGGACTGCGCCCGCCCGACGGCCAGCACCATGGCCGCCGGGTCGTTCACCTTCTGACCGATGATGTTGCTGGTGTCGTTGATCGCATTCAGCACCGCGTTCTGGCGGATCAGGTCGGCCGCCGTCGCGGCCGCGGTCGCGATGCTGTTCTTCAGGTAGGCCTGCTGGATCTGCCCGGCGATGGCGGCGTTGGCGGCCGCAGCCGGCAGCGTCGGATTCAGCTGGAAGGCGAGCTTGCCCTGGATGCGGGTCAGCTGCGCCGGCAGCCGGCCGTTGAGGTTCGTGTAGGCGTTCGGGCAGGTGTCGACGGTGATCGAGCCGCCGGCGCTGGTCAAGGTCGTGAAGCGGGCCGGGTTGGGCGATGCCATCAGCGCCCACACGTCGTCCGAACTCGAGAACGTGCCCGGATCGACCGTGCCGTCGATCAGGTCGTACATCGTGCAGTTGTGGATGAAGTTGACCAGGTCCGTGCGGAAGTTCGGATCCTGGAAGGCGACGCCGCCTGTCTCCCGGATGAGGCGGTTGCCGAACATCAGGCCGTTCTTCTCGTAGCTCAGCTCGCTTGGCAGGGCGCCGACACCCGGGATCACCTGGAAGGCCGTCTCGAACAGGCCCGTGAGCGTGTGCCCGACCGTGCTGGTGACGCTGCCGAGGAAGGCCACGCCGAACGGGACGTTGGCCACCACCTTGACGGCGGATCCGCCGGTCTTGTCGACGACGCCCACGGTCACCCGCGGCACGATGAGGACGGAGAACACCAGCAGCACGGTGGCCAGCCACTTCCAGCCCTGCAGCTTCTCGGGCGCGAAGGCGTAGGCCACCAGCGCCGCGATGAACCCGCAGAAGGCCACGGCGGCGACCGCCGCCATGTAGTCGCCGGAGCCGTGGATGGCTGCCGCAGCGTTGAAGATGCCGAACAGGCTGTCGGCGTTCTGGTAGGCGTAGATCTCCCACATGCGTCGCTCCAGGGGATTGGTCTGCCTCCGGGTTGCTGGCGCGGTGCCCGCGGAATCGGTCCTGCCGCCCGATATGTCAGCGGGCCTGGAAGGCCGCCTGCTGCCCCAGCATGTCCATCACGTGCTGGGGCATGCTCGACCGCAGCTGCCGCTCGAGCTGCTCCAGGTGGCTGGACACCGCCCGGAACGAGCCGACCTTCTGGTACAGCAGGTTCTTCTCCTGCGACAACTGCAGCAGCATGGCCTGGGCCCGCTGCCTCACCAGGTTGGCGCGATCCCGCTGGGTCTGCTGCAGGGTGTAGTCCTTGTCGAGGGCTGCCATGCCCACGCGCAGGTTGCGCTCCAGGAAGACGTAGGCGTAGTCGGCCGCGATCACGTCGCGGTACTGGGCGATCAGGCTGTCGGACAGCCCGGAACCGGGGATCGTCGCGCCGATCGAGAGCATCTTGTAGACCGGCTCGGTGGTCTGGTTGACGAAGCCGACCTCGGCCGAGTTGTTCGGGATCGCCGTGCGCGTGGCGATCTTGTCGGCGATCGAGCGCATCATGGTCTCGACGCGGGCGGTGAAGGGCGTGTGGGTGTAGCTGGTGTTCAGCGTCACCACGTCGCAGTCGGTGTAGTTGTTGCACCGGAGCAGGTGCTGCGTGACGTTGGTGCCGGTGCCCGCCGCCTGGCCGTACAGCAGCTGGCTGATCGAGGTGATCGTCGGCGCCACGGGTTCGGGGTCGCGCGCCGCATCCTCGGGGTAGAAGATCACCGTGCCGACGATGCTCATGATGAGCTCGCGCTCCTGGTCGTCGAGGTAGGTGCCGGTGCGCTGCAGCGCCTTCCAGGTCAGGTTGCCGACGAAGGGCGCCTTGTTGCGGATGTTGGCGTCGCCCGAGGATCGGGCCGAGGCCAGGATGCCGGGGCGGTCGGTCGCGCAGCGGCGGCGCGCGGCATCCCGATCGGTCTCCAGGCCCATTTCGATGGCCAGGTCGGAGCAGGCCTCCTGCGAGCTGAAGCCCGCCGCCTCGGCGGCCGTGCTGACGATGGCCTTTGCGGTCTCGCAGGAGTTGATGCGCGCGTTGTTGATCCAGGTCTCCAGGCCCTTGGCCCACTTGGTCAGCCCGCCCAGCAGCGGCGAGACCGACTCCAGCGCCAGCTGGAAGGCGATGCCCGGCAGCGCGGCCGTGATGTTGCGCAGCATGTTCTTGAACTCGGCCGCCGAGATGTGCGAGAAGGAGCCGCCGAACACGTCGATGCCGCCGCAGCCGGCGCGGGCGCTCGGAAACTGGATCGCCGCGAGCTGATAGACCTTGTTCGGTGCCCGCATGAACAGGCTGCCCCCGGTGTAGGTGTTGAAGGTCTGGCCGCGGAACGCGCCGGGTGCGGTGTAGTTGCCGATGGCGCCCAGGCTGTTGAACATGTTGTGGACAGCACGCCGAAGCCGATCGGGGTGATCTTTCCGGTGAAGGGCTGGGCGAGGTAGACGGCGGGAACCTGGCTCACCCGCAGCGTGGTGGCGATCCCGTTGTCCCGCCGGGCGTCCGCGAAGCCGGGAATCGGGCCACCGTCGACGCTGATCGCGACCACCTTGATGCCGTGCCGGGCCTGGAAGGCCTCGAGCGTCGGCGCGAAGGCATGGCAGTAGGGGCAGTCGCTGCGGAAGAAGAAGAACAGGACATGGTCGCGGCCCAGGGCGCTGATGGACTGGCTGCGCTGGGCCGCCTGAAGCTGGTCGAACACCTCCAGCGCCTTCGCGTTCACCGGGCGCCCCTGGAGCGTGGGGTCGAGCTCCGGGCTGGCCCATGCGATGCGCTGCGCCGCGTCGGCGAAGGTGGATGCGCGCGACACCACCTGGGCCTCCAGCTCCATGTAGCGGCGTACGTTGGATTCGGTCGGCCGCATGATGGCGATGTGCCGGCGCTCCTCGAGGGCCTTCTGCAGGCGCTCGAACTCGACGATCTCCGGGGGCTTGGCGGGCAACCGCCGGGGTGCAGTGGCGGCGCTCGATGCCGGTGCGGCCTGCCGCGGTGCGGAAGCCGGTGGTCCGGGCGGCGGTATCTCCGGCTCCTCGTAGAAGTGCCAGCCGCGCCAGTTGTCGGACCAGTACGGCCGTCCGGGGTCCTGCGACTGCGCAAATGCGATCGTCCCGCTGCCGAGCAGGACAACGAGGCAGAGTGCGAGCCCAACGTGGCGCGAGGCAGGACGGCGCAGCGTCATCGGCGCCTCCTCACGACAGCGACCGCGGCGGCTGGCCGTCGCGGCAGTAGTTGATGCCGAAGTCGATGGTCTGCCGGCGCGGTGCCTGAACGCCGCTAGCGCCGTAGTTAGGCAGCTGCACGCCGTCTTGCCAGAAGCGCACGTTCAGGCGACTGCAGCCGGGCTGGGCGTAGCGCTTCTCGGTGCTCACGTCGATGTAGATCGGCGTCGTGGCGTTGAAGCGCTTCGAGATCGCGTCGGCGACCTCACCGACCAGGACCCCGTGGGCCTTGCCGTCGGGTGCGTCCAGGGCCGACAGCATCAGCTGCTTGGCATCGCGGACCGGCAGTCGTTCCTGAGCGATGGCAGCGCTGGCAAACAGGGCGCATGCGGCGCCGACCAGAACGGTGATGGCCCTCATTGGCACTTCCCCTGGCCGTAGTAGCAGGTGGGCACGCGGCTGGCGCTGCCGGCCTGCAGCGCGTTGACGTTCGGCAGGGTCGGTACCAGCGACGCGTAGAACTCCGACAGGTCCATCGCCGCGAAGTTGAGCGTCTGCAGCTGCGCGACGGTGAAGCCGGAGCAGTCGGCGTTCTGCGCGCCGCCCCAGCCCTTGCCGATCTGCGCGCGGCCCTGTTCATTGACGATGCGCGCCAGCATCGAGTTGAAGCAGCACTTCGATGTGGTGTGCTCGACGCAGGACGCGCACACGCCCAGGACCCGGAAGCACGTTGAGCACCAGGTGCCCATCGTGTGGCACAGCCTGGCGCCTTCCTTCATCGCCAGCTTCGCCTCGTCCTCGTTGCAGGACATCATGGAGAGGACGATGTAGATGATCACCGCGATGGCCAGCGTCCACGGGTCGAAGGCCACGACCAGGCTCTCGCCGGCATAGACGGCCACCGATCCGGCCGGGCAGGGCGGCGCCATTGACGGCCACCGTCACGCCGTAGGTCGTGAAGGTGCCGCTGAAGCCGCCGCCCATGAGCAGGGCCGAGATGCCCTGATAGATGAACTGCTGGTTCTGCGAGTTCATCAGCACGTCGAAGACCAGACGCGAACCGCTGCCGAACAGGCTCTGGTTGCTCATGCCTGCGCCGGCCCCATCGGCGTAGCAGCAGTTCTTCAGCAGGCGGTCGCGGCAGCGGTTGTCCTCGCCCTTGAAGACCTGCATGCGGTCGGCGTCCAGGTAGATGCCCGCCTCGCGCCCAGCTCGAGCATCGACATGCTGCGCGCAAAGTCGGGGTCGTTCGGCGCGCCGATGTCGAAGCAGTTGCCGCTCAGGCAGAAGACGTTGGTCGGGCAGTTGCTGGTGGTGGTGACGGTCTCGGCCGGCACCGGGCAGCTCAGCCGTCCTCGAACACCTCGCACACGCCGGTGACGGCGTTGGTCTGCCGACAGGTCGACGACTGCGGCGTGCAGCCTGCTGCCACCAGCGGTGCGCACTGGTCGGCCGACGCACCGCCGCTGCACGACATGGTGCTCCGGTACTCCCAGCAGTCGCGGGTGACGGCTCACGCCGTCGACGACCTTGGTCGCCGGGCCATCGGTGCAAACGGCGGGCGTGGTCGTGGTGCAGCGGCCACCGGCGTCCAAGGTCGGGCACTGGTCGTCCCAGCGGTCGGTCTCGGTGACGGTGGTGGCTGGCCGCGTGTAGGACAGCCGCATCGTCGGGATCGGGCCGAAGGCGGAGTTGGGCGCCCAGCCGATCACGGCCCGGTCGGCGTCGATGTTCCAGTAATAGCCGCCTATGGCGCCGGTGATGTCGATGCCGGCGTAGGGCGTCCATCCGGGAGCGGGCGCGTAGCACTTGGTGCCGTCCAGGGCGGAGGTGGTGCAGCCGTTATCGCCCTGGCAGACGGTGTCCTGGATGTTGTCGCCGCCTGCGTGCCGGCGCGGCAGGCGGCGTAGACCTTTGAGGAAGGGCTCGACGCTGGTGCAGCCGTAGCCGGAGTCGCCGCCACCGGTACAGACTTCGGCGCGCTCCGGGGCCACCATCGCAGTCAGGCTGCAGGTCGATCCGCTGCAGCGCTTGTCAGCCACCCAGACGGCCGTGCGGATGGGCTGACCATCGATCATCGAGTACGTGGTGTCAAGGACCGACACGATCTGCGGAAAGACGACCGGCGTCGTCATGTCCACGTCGAAGAAGCTGAGCGGATTGCCGTCCTGGGTGACGCGGAAGTGCTGCGCGGTGACGGCGCGGTCGGGCAGGCACTGCACATCCAGACCCGTGCGGCCGGAGGCCGCATGGGCGAACCAGTCGCCCGGGTTGCAGCTGGTGGTCCGCGTCGTGCTGACGGTCACGCTTCGGCTGCAGCTGTAGTTGCCGACGCCGACGTAGCGCAGGCAACTGCGTGGCTGCATGCCGGCGGGCACAGGGGTGACCGTGGTGGTGCAACCGCTGTAGTAGGCGGCCAAACTGCCTAGCTCGGCCGATGGCGTCCGGCCGATTGCGCGCGTGGCAGCGACGGCAGGGTCATCGGCACCGATCGTCGGGCGCGGGGTGTTGGCGGAGAGATGGCGCCACGCTGCGCCCGCAGGCGGGTCGGTGGGGGCCAGTGCACAGGCAGACAG
>JADJYX010000048.1 GCA_016719535.1 Rubrivivax sp.
AGAATCCGCATGTCGAGCGGCTCTTGATGGCCGCCTTCGTGCTCCGGCATCCCCGAGCGCAAAGATGCACGTCATTGCGCCAGATGTCGGCGGCGGCTTCCGGCAACAAGATCTTCCTCTACGGCGAGGAGACGGCGCTGGTGTGGGCCAGCTTGGGCACATCCAGCCGCCCCATCAAGTGGACGGCCGAGCGCGCCGAGAGCCTTCTGTCCGACGCCCATGGCCGCGACCACGCGTCACCACCGCCGAACTGGCGATGAACAAGGACGGCCGGTTTCTGGCGCTGCGCGTCGTACCACGACCAACCTGGGCGCCTATCTGTCGACTTCTCATTCGGCGGTGCCGCATCCCACCTGTATGCCCACGCTGCTGGCCGTACGATGCATACGCCCAGGATCCACTGCACGGTCGAGGCGGTCTTCACCACCACCGCGCCAGTCGATGCCTACCCGCGGCGCCAGCCCGGCCCAGAAACCACCTACGTGGTCGAGCGCCTGGTCAGAGACGGCGGCCAGGGACATGGAATCGACCCCGCCGAGGATCCGCCGCCGCAATTTCATCCGCAGCTTCCTCGTACCCCGCCAGTGGAGCTGACCTACGACACCAGGCGACTGAAGGCGACGCTGAACCGCGCACTCCAGGCTGGCCGACGTCGAGGCTTCGCCGCCCGCCGCGCCGCCAGCGCAGCCGAGGGCGCAAGCGCAGCCTCAGCTGCGGCGCTTACATCGAGGCCTGCGGCATCCGCACCGTCGTCGGTGGCGGGCGCGCTGGGCGCACACGTGCCGGCCTGTTCGGGGCTGGCGAGGTGCGCGTCCATCCCCACCGGCAAGGTGACCATCTTCACCGGCAGCCGCAGCCTGACCAGGGCCATGCGGGACCACCTTCCCGCAGGTGGTGGCCGACAAGCTGGGCATCCCCGATGGACGACGTGTGTCCATCGGCGCACCGCGATACGGCCAAGGTGCTGTTCGGCATGAGGCACCTACGGCAGCCGCTCGCTGGCCGTCGGTGGCACGACCATCGTGACGGCGGTCGACAAAGGTGATCGCCAGGGGCGGAAGATCGCCGCCCACCTGATGGAGGCGAAGGCGACGCCGACGTGATCGCCGGGGGCGGCCCAGTTCAAGATGGCCAGCACCGACAAACCCGGTACCGCTTGCGCAGGTGTCGCTGACCTGCGTGCTTACACAACTTCCCGCACGACAAGCTGGAGCCGGGCCTCAGCAAGCGCCTTCTGACCCCAGCAACTTCCTGCCGGCCGGCACCTGTATCTGCGAGGTCGAGGTCGGGGAAAGCCCGCCACCGGCGTGGTGCGCATCGAGCGCATGACCGCCTGCGACGACTTCGGCAACGGCGTCATCCCGATGATCGTCGAGGGGCAGGTGGACGCACGGCCTGGCGCAGGCATCGGCCAGGCGCTGCTGGAGCAGGCCGTCTCGCACCGACAGCGGCCAGCCGCTGACCGGCAGCTACAGGACTACGCCATGCCGCGCGCCGACGACCTGCCCGCTTCACCGTCGAGACCGCCGGAAGGGCACGCCCTGCACGCACAACCCGCTGGGCGTGAAGGGCTGCGGCGAGGCCGGCGCCATCGCTGCAGCCCGCCGGCGGTCATCAACGCCATCTGCGACGCGCTGGGCGTGCGGGACATCGCCATGCCGGCACCCCCTACACTTGTGAAGGCTGCCCGCGCGGCGGCATGCGGAGACACCGACACCATGCAAGCCCACCCTCACCTACCCGCCACGGTGGCCGATGCCGCCTGGCCGCAACCGCCGGCGCCAAGCCGATCGCCGGCGGGTCCGAGCCTGCCCTCGATGAAGCTTGGGCTGGCGGCGCCGGAGGCGCTGGCCGACCTGGGCAGCATCGCGGACCTGAAAGGCATCACGGTCGCCAACGGCGTCGCCAGATCGGTGCCATGACCACGCACGCCGCCGTGGACGCCAGTGCCGACGTGCAGCGCCTTCCGGCGCTGGCGCAACTGGCCGGAATATCGGCGACCGCCAGGTGCGCAACCGCGGCACCCTCGGCGGCAGCCTGGCCAACAATGACCCGGCGGCCTGCTACCGCCGCCGCCGTGCTGGGCCTGGGCGCCACCGTGCACACCAGCCGGCGCGACATCACCGCCGATGACTTCTTCCAGGGCATCATGCCACCGCGCTGGCCGAGGACGAACTCATCACCCGCGGTGAGCTTCCCCATCCCGGAGCAGGCGGGCTGGCAGAAATTCAAGCAACCGGCGTCGCGCTTCTCGCTCGTTGGCGTCTTCGTCAGCGGGGCCCGAAGGGTGTGCGCTGGCCGTCACCGGCGCCGGGCGGGCGGCGTCTTCCGCGTCGGGGCTGGAGGACAGGCTGGCCGCCAGCTGGTCGGCCCGCGGCGCTGGCAACGGCGCGACGGTGCCCGCCGAGGGCCTGAACAGCGACCTGCACGGCTCGGCCGAATACCGCGCCGCGCTGATCCCGGTGCTGGCGGCGGCGGGCCGTCGGCTGATTGCCTTTGGCCGACCCCGCAAACGCCGCAGTCGCTGCGGCGTTTTGCTTCGAGATGCTTCCGCGACCGAACTCCATCCAGCATCGACGACACCGCCGCACAACTCTGGCGCATGACTACGTGAGCGACCGCCCGCTGGCCACCGTGGTCTTTCCGGCGCTGAAGCCGCAGCGGCCGCTACGCGCGCTGTTCCTGGAGGGCGAGCCCGGTACCGGCAAGACCAAGATCGCGCGCACGCTGGCTTGCCGATGCTCGGGCGCGAGCTGATCCGCCTGCAGTGCTACGAGGGCCTGGACCTGGCCGGCGCCGCCTACAAGTGGAACCATGGCCGCCAGATGATGGAGATCCGGCTGGCCGAGAAGGAAGGCACGGCCGCGACGCGCTGGCCGCCGAACTCTTCGGCGAACGCTTCCTGAACCAGCGCGCGCTGCTGCAGGCCATCGACCCGAAGCGGGCTGAACCGCCGGTGCTGCTGATCGACGAGTCCGCGACCGTGCCGAGCGAACCCTTCGAGGCCTTCCTGCTGGAAGTGCTGAGCGAAGATTCGATCACCATCCCCGAACTCGGCACCGTGAAGGCCGCGCAGCTGTCGATCGTCATCCTGACCAGCAACCGCACACGCGCGAGATCCACGATGCCGTCCGCGCCGCTGCCTGTACCACTGGGGGCTTCCCCCGACGCCGCGCGCGCGAGTGCAGATCCTGCAACGCCGCGTGCCGGTGCGGGCGAGGAACTGCGCGCCAGATCGTCGCCTTCGTGCGCTGCTGCGCGCGATCGAAAAGTCTTCAAGCCGCCCGGCATCGCCGAGACCTGAGTGGACGCGCGCTGCTGGCGCTCGACACCGTGGTGCGGACCCGCGGGTCGTCCCAGACACGCTGGGCGTGCTGCTCAAATACCAGGACTGACATCGTGCTTGCGGGAGCGAGGCGGCGCGCCCCTGAGCAGGTGCGCAACGCGGCGAGGTGAGGCGATGGCGATCCGAATTGAGCAAGGAAGGGCGCTGGCCTCTGCCTCGATCGAGCGCTGGTTCCAGGACGAGCGCGACGAGCGCATCGGCAATATCGCGGCCGGCGCGCTGCTGGGTTTTTTTCTCGAGGAGATCGGCCCCAGCGTCTACAACCAGGCGGTGGCACAGGCGCAGGAGCGGCTGCTGCAGCGCATCGGTGAGCTCGACATCGAGGTGCACGAGGACGAATTCGGCTACTGGCGCAAGGTGGACGCTGCCACCCGAAAAGGGCGCAAGGGCTGAGCATGCTGGCCACCCGCCAGAGCGCCGAGGCCCGCCTGGCTGAAGAAGGATCATGCACTTCGCGCGTGCTGCGCGCGGCCGGCATGCCGGTGGGCAGCGACCGCGTGCAGACCGCGCTTTGCAGGCGCGTTGCAGGTGGCCGGGCTGGCGCGGCGCGACGACTTCCACGCCGTGCTGGCGGCCTGCCTGCTTCCGACCGCATCCACCGAACACCGCGAGCGTTCGACCAGGCCTTCGCCAGACATTTTCTGGCGCGACCTGTGGCATTTTCGAAGGCCGCATGCGCGCTGCTGCTGCCCAAGGATTGCAGGCCAGGACGGGGCCGCCGCCGGTGCCCGAGAACCGCCGCCTGGGTGAAGCGCTGTTCCCGCGCGGGCCCGAGGCGCCACCGCCCCCGCCGGCTGAAGACCAGGTCGAGATCGACGCCGCACTGACCTTCAACGACCGCGAGCACCTGCAGAAAGTCGATTTCGAGACCATGAGCGCCGACGAATGGCGCCATGCGCAGCGCTCTGGGCGCAGCTGCCGCGGGCTTTCGAGCCATCCGCACGCGCCGCGCCGCCGCCCCGCGCACCGGCCGTGCCGACTGGCGGCCCGGCCGCTGCAGGCCATGGCCCGCCACGGCGGCGAGTTGTGAACCTGCGCTGGCGCCAGCCGCGCACGCGCCATGCACCGCTGGTGCTGCTGGCCGATATCTCGGGCAGCATCGGCCGCCTATCCGCGCAGCTTTGCTGCACTTCGGCCACCTGCGGGCACGCCGATGCGCGTCGTAGAGCTTCGTCTTCGGCACGCCGGCTCGCGCACCACACGCCTGCTGAAGAGCCGCGATCCCGATCTGGCCGTGGCCCCAGGTCGTTGCGCGCGGTCAGGACTGGTCGGGCGGCACGCGCATCACCACCAGCCTGCATCAATTCAACCAGCGCTGGGCGCGCCGCGTGCTGCCGGGCAATGCCACCGTCTTGCTGATCACCGACGGCCCGAGAGCATGGCGACACCGCCGCATTGGGCTTCGAGATGGACCGCCTGGGTGGGCCGCGAGTGCCGGCGTCTGATCTGGCTGAAACCCGCTGCTGCGCTTCGACGGCTTCGAGCCGCGCGCCGGTGGCATCAAGGCCATGCTGCCCCATGTCGACCGCTTCCTGCCGGCGCACAACCTGGCCAGCCTGGCGCAGCTGGTGGAGGTGCTGGCCGGCCCGCAAGCTCACCACCGGATGCCTCCGCGCATCCGCTGAAGCACTGGCAAGGCGCCGCACGGTGGCAACATCGTCGCAAAGGCCACGCCTCGATGGCGGCCACAGGGTTTGCACCATGTCCATCGTCCATACCGCGATCGATGCCGGAGGCCGAACCGTGCGATACCGCGACCGCAAGCGCTGGGCCTGGGCCTTGTCGGTGGTGGCCGCTGTTGCCGCTGACCGGGCTGGCGGCACACCACTTCAGCGGCCTGGAGATCGGCCTCGCGCCGACCCGCTCATCAGCTACGGGCTGATGCCGCTGCTGGACGCGCTGATCGGCGAGGACGAGAACAACCCGCCCGAGGCCGTGGTGCCGCAGCTCGACGCCGACCGCTACTACCGCTGGCTGACCTGGGCCACGGTGCCGCTGCACTTCGTGGCGCTGATCGCCTGCGCAGGGTGGGCGGGCACGCAGGATCTGTCGTGGTGGGCGCTGGGCCTGCTGGCCTATGTGGCCGGCGCCGACGCCGGCCTGGGGCTGAATACCGCGCACGAACTGGGCCACAAGCACAACCGGCTGGAACAGACAACCTGGTCGCCTGGTGGCAGCTGACCTCGGCCAATTATGTCGAACATTACGGCCTGCTGCGCCGCAAGCTGCCCAGTGGCGCCTACGAGGCCCCGCAGCCGCACCACTCGTGGAATACCAATCACCTGGTGACCAACCTGGCCACCTTCCACCTGCAGCGGCACAGCGACCACCACGCCTACCCGTCGCGACGCTACCAGTGCCTGCGCCACTTTCCCGACCTGCCGCAACTGCCCAGCGGCTACTTCGGCATGTTTCCGCTGGCCTATGTGCCGCCGCTGTGGTTCAAGGTGATGGACCCGCGGCTGCTGGCGCTGCCGCAGGTGCAGGGCGACCTCGATCGCGTCAACGTCTGCCCGCGGCGGCGCGCGGCGCTGCAGGCGCGCTATGGCACCCAGGCCAGGATGGCTTGAGGAGCGGCAGGCATCAGCAGGGGCGGCTCTGCGCAGTTCGTCCCCGGTTGTCAGCAGCGCTGCGAATCCACCACTGATCCGCCCCGTCGGCGTCGGGCAGTCGCAGCGTGGTGGCGATGTCGGTCAAGACCGCGTCGTTCAACTCGATCTGTTTCGCAACGAAGTCGCGCAGGCAGGATGCCGCCTCGGTGAAGCTGAACTCGTCATGGGCGAAGGTGAAGACCCGCCCTGCAGCGTTGCCTGTGCAAGGCACCACCAGGAAGTTGCCCGTGCGTGGCTCTTCCCCGACGACCAGGCAATCGTCGACCCAGGCGGGAAGCGAGTCGTTCCTGCCGGGGCCTTGCAGGTGCTGCAACCAATCGCGAAACTGAGCTGCCAGCGCAGGCCATTCGGCAGGCGACGCGATGCGCCTGGCGCACTCTCCACTCGCCTCGACGTGGTACAGGTCAACCGATCCGACGGCCGCATAGAAGGCCCCCAGGCCGCCAAGGTCGGAAGGCCCTGCTCGTCCGACGCTGGCGCCGTCACCAGATGGCGAAAGGCGACCTGTTTGCTTCGGGTGGGATCGCCGATCGCCTCGCACTCCGAACGTGCCGGCATGGGTCTTCAAGGCCTCCGCGAGCTCGGTCAGGGTCATGACCTTCTCAGCTACCCTGCTCGGCGGCGCCGCGCGATCCCGCCATCGGGTCGCCTCGCTCAGGGCAGGCACCTTCTTCTTCCACCAGCGCACCTGCCCCGTCAACACCACCACTTCCGCATCCGCAAGCCCGAGAAACTGCCGGACCTCGTCGAAGTCCTCGCGAAAGTAGAACTGATCGCGGTGACGCACGAGATGCAGCGTGAACTCGCCGGGAGCGGTCCGCGTTTCAGCCAGGTAGGCGCATCGACCCGAGGACAGACGAATCCCGACCTCACGCAGCCAGCCGCCTTCGAGCGGCCGGTGCTGCCACTCGACGCCCAGGCCACTCGCCTCGATCACCAGCCCAAGCGGCCGGAGCACGATGGCCACCGCGCCCCAGTCGATGAGGGCATCACGATCGAATTCGATCAACGATGCCACATGTACTCCTCTACCGGGTGCATACTGGAAAAGTATGGTTTGTCCCGGGCCGACTTACTGCGCCACATCGCGCATCAGTCGAGCCGGCGTCAGTACCTGGCCGAAGCGACGCTCAAGCATCAGGCACAGGTAAGGCAAGCCGTAGTGATCAATGTCGGCCAGCATCTGAGCCTGGATCTCTTCGGGGTCGCTTCCTCCAAACGATAGCCGGACAGCGGGCGCGCCAGCGAAGACGTCGGAAACGAGAGCTCCTCGTACTCGAAATCTCGTGGCTTTTCCAGCGCGCGGATTCTTTCGAGTCGACCGTCCCGCAGACGCACGGGCGGCGATTCCCTTCGAGTCAAGGACGCCTTGAACACTTCCAGACTCGGCGCCCATCCCACCGATTGACCAAACAAGTCTCGGTCGGAACGGGCCGAAAAACCGAGATGGACGAACACACGAGACAGGTCACGGCCGACATAAAACAGATGCGCTCGCTTGTCGCTGTGCACCAGTCGCCACGCTGGTGCGCGCTCGAGGAAGATCCCGCAGACCCCGTACAAGAGCCCGTTCTTGGTCATGGACTGGCGGCAACCTGCGTGGGGCCGACCAGCGCGTTCGCAACAGCCGCCAGCGCGTCGAGGTGACGCATGGCCTCCGCCAATGCCGGCACCGTCAGCGATTCGAGTTCCGCCGTCGATGGCGGACGATTGAGTACGAACTCGAACAATGTCTCCCAACGGAAAGCGTTTATCCGACGCCCCACCGAAGCAGGCCAAACGCACCGGTGCCGGTGGCGTCGGATAAACCTCGTTGAACTAAACCGCCGCCACGGTGGTGACATGCGGGGCTGTTGGGGAATGTAAGGCTCAGCAGGCCAATCAGGCAACGGCGTTGCGGCTGCGGGCGGCAGTGGCGGCACGCCGGGATTGGCTGGTAGGGGTGCGCTGGCGGTTGTCGAGGCGACCTTGATGTTGGTGGTGGCCCACAAGGCGGCGAAGAAGACCACAGGCGCGAGCAGATCCGTTGCCGTGCCCAGGAGTGCAGGCAATAGTCCAGAGGAAGCGTGCGCCGCGGATCACGGCGGCCCCCGGCAGTTGGCGATGGCGCCGTGCTCCCCGGCGCGCTCGGGCGGCAGTATCGCGGTGGTGCGCCACTGGCCCAGCTTGCAGTGCGGGCAGCAGGCGATGTCGATGCCGGCCACGCGCTTGAGGAAGGCGGCGGCATCCTCGCGAGCTTGCTCGTTGGCCGCGGGCATGGCCAGCGCCGCGCGGGCGGCGGCCAACTTCTGGGCCTTGACGGCCGGGCTGAGCAGCCCGTAGTGACGGATGCGCTTGAAGCCACGCGGCAAGACATGCTGCAAGAAGCGAGCGATGAAGTCCTGACCGTCGATCAAGACGGTGCGCTTGCCGCCGTGGTCGTCAGCGCGAACGCGCAGACGCACGCCCTGGCCGTCGATGCCGACGATGCGCTCGTTGGAGATGGCCACCCGGTGCGTATAGCGCGACAGATAGTCCAGCACCACCTCGGGCCCGGCCAGGGGTGTCTTGGCGTAGACCACCCAGTCGTGGCGCTTGAGCTGGGCGAGCCGGGCGTGACGCGCCACATCGGTGCTGGCCGGATCGTGCGGCAGCTTGCCCGCTTGGCCGGCAAGCCGCAGGGCATCGAGGAACTTGCCCCGCAGCACCTTGGACAGGGCGTGCACGGGGAACAGGAAGGTCGGGCTGCGCTTGGGCGTGCACCACTGTGCCTGATCGTCCAGCCCGCCGCAGGCCATCAGCGCGTGCACATGGATGTGCCGCCGCAGGTCCTGCGTCCAGGTGTGCAGCACCAAGGTGAAGGCGGGCGTGGCGCCCAGCCAACGAGTGTTGGCGGCGAACTCCGTGAGGGTGGCCGCAGCGCACTGCATCAAGGTGCGGTAGACCCAGCGGGCATGGAACTGAGCCAGGCCATTCAGGGCGTGCGGCAGCGTGAAGACGAGATGGCAGTACGGCACGGGCAGCAACTCGGCCAGCTGTGCCTGGCGCCAGGCATCCCGCGCGCCGCTCTGGCACTGCGGACAGTGCCGGTTCCTGCAGGAATGGAACAACCGCTGCTCGCGCCCACACCGGTCGCACTGCTGCACCTGGCCGCCCAGGGCCGGTGTACGACAGGCGACGATAGCCCGCCAGGCACGCGCCTGAGCCGTGCTCAGCGCGTGCTGGTTGAGGTAGGCCGGGCCGAAGGTGCGCAGCACCTCGGCCAGGGTGGCGCTCACAGCGCTGACAGCTCAGTGCAGGGGCGGCGGCGGTGGCGGCGGTGGTGGTGTCTTGGGCAACTGCGACAGCAGGGCCAGCGCGTCGCCCCCGGCGCTGTAGCCGGGGCGAGCCATGCGCAGGTAGCGGCTGGTGGTGCTGAGCTGGGCATGGCCGAGCAACTTGCTCACGCCGTGCAGATCGACGCCGGCCTCCAGCAGATGCGTGGCGAAGCAATGCCTCAGGGTGTGGATGCCGCCGACCTTGGTGATGCCGACGGCGTCACGCGCGAGGTGGTAGAAGCGCTGGCCGCTGGCGCGATCGATGGCACGCGCCGGGTTCGAGCGCGAAGGGAACAACCAGTCCGAGGCCTTGGCCCCGACACGACAAGTGCGCCAGTACAGCCGCAGGTCGTCGAGCAGCTCAGTGGTCAGCAGCGCGTAGCGATCCTGAGCGCCCTTGCCCTGGATGACGCGAATGCACATGCGGTCAGGGGCCGAGTCGATGTCGCAGCCGCGCAGTTGGCACAGCTCGCTCAGGCGCAGGCCACTGGCATAGGCCAGGGTCAGGAACATCCTGGCCTTGGGCGACAAAGGTGCAGCCAGCAGCGCGGCCACCTCGGCGCGCGACAGCACCTCGGGCAGCCGCTGCGGGTTGCGACCCATGGGGATCTGCGCTCGACGCTGGTCCTGGCCCAGCACATCGCAAACCAGGAAGCGCAATGCACAGGCGGTGATGTTGACGGTGGAGCGCGAGCGCTGTCGTTCCTGCAACAGGTACAGCAAGTAAGCCTGAACCTGCTCGTCGGTCAGCAGCGCGGGGCTGCAGTGGTGGTGCCTGGCCGCCTGCCCGACGGCGCACAGGTAGGTCTCCCGGGTGCGCGCAGCAAAGCCGCGCAACACCATCGCATCGATCATGCGTTGGCGCAGTGGTGTCATGAGAGTCTCCGTGGTTCGGGGAACAGTCCCCGGAACCAAGGTACGACTTGCCGCCGCGTAGACCTCGTGGCACGCCACCACCGCGTCAGCGGTTTAGTTCAACTCACCATTGGCGAGTCGCATCGATAAGGCTCATTCAGACCATGGCGAGGATCTGGTGGCGCGAATGGCGGCACCTCACCTCGAAGCAGCGAGTCGAGAATGAAGGGGTCAAGGAAGGGCGCGAGCCTGATGCGACCTTCACTCGAATCGGCCAAGTGGCAGGCCAGCGTTTGCCAGGGCACCCCATCACTGATGTCGATCTCGGCGACCGTGATGCCAGGTCTGACATCGGCCGCCATCAAGATGCCCGGGCAGAGCACCTGCCACAGTGTGGCCGGCGCCAGCCGCGCAGTCTTTCGCAGGTGCTCGATGCGCTGCCGCCCTGAACCTAAGACTTGACTCGCCAAGTCTTCCCAGGCCTTGAACCTGCCATCAGGCGCCCAGCCCAGCGACAGCATGAAGCGGGCGATGTCCCAGAATCTGCTGAACCGGTGAGCTGAGGGTGGCGGTTCCTTTCGCCTGGATGCGAACATCCAGGTGCCTAGCAAGCAATGAAAGGAACCACCGAAATGAAGTCTCGCACGAAGCCCGATTTGCGGGCAGTTCCGGCTGCGCAAGTGCAGCTGTCGTTGAACGTACAAGGCGTGCTGCGCGACTGCAGCAGGCGTTCTACGGTCTATGTGTGAACGCCGGCAAGCAGGTCCTGGCGGCCATGATGGAGGCCGACCGCGTGGCCTTGTGTGGCGCCAAGAACGTGCCTGACGCCGGCCGCAAGGCGGTGCGTGGCGGCACGACACGATCCAGCGTCGTGCTGGGTGGCCAGCGCATCGCCGTGACCAAGCCGCGGGCACGCAGCCTGGCGGACGGTGAACTCGAGTTGCCCACGTTCGCATGGGCGGCCAACACGGATCCGCTGGACATGGCCACCATGGCCTCGCTGGCGGCCGGGGTGTCCACGCGCCGCTATGCCGGCACCCTGGACAAGCTGCCGGAGCCCGACGAGCCGCTGTCGGTGTCCAAGAGCTCGGTGTCGCGGCGCTGGGTGGCGCTGAGCCAGGCGCAACTGCACGAGTGGCTGTCGGCCTCGATCAAGGAGCTGGACTTGCCGGTCGTGATGATCGACGGCATCCACTTCCGCGACCGCGTCATCCTGGTGGCGCTGGGCATCGACGCCAAGGGCAACAAGCACGTCCTGGGGCTGCGCGAGGGCTCCACCGAGGCCAGCCGCGTCGTGCGCTCGCTGCTCAGTGACCTGGTCGATAGGGGGGCTCGATGCCGACCGCGCGAGGCTGTGGGTGATCGACGGCGGCAAGGCCCTGCGCAAGGCCATCGTCGAATGCTTCGGCGCCCTGGCCCTCATCCAGCGCTGCCAGGAGCACAAGCGGCGCAACGTGATCGAGCACCTGCCGCCGGAACTGCACGCCAGCGTGGGCCGTGCCATGCGGGACGCCTGGAACGGCGCCAACTCCGAGTTGGCCAAGAAGCAACTGCAGCGACTGGCGGCCTCGCTGAACGCCAAGCATCCCGGCGCTGCGGCCAGCCTGCGCGAGGGGCTGGAGGAGACCTTGACAGTACAGGCGCTGGGCATCACCGGGGCGCTGTACCGCACGCTGCGCACGACCAACCCGATCGAGAACCTGAACGGGTCGATCGCGCACTTCACGCGCAACGTCAAGCGCTGGAAGGACGGGCAGATGACGCTGCGCTGGATCGCAGGCGCATTGAGTGATGCCAAGGGGCGCTTCCGAAAGCTGCGCGGGCACCGCGACATGAAGACTCTGTTGGCTGCATTGAAAGCCAAGTCCGCCAGCGTCGCCGAAGCCGAACGCAAGGCCGCGTAGCATTACGAATGAGGAACCGTCATCCGGCCGCGTTCAACAGGCTTCGGGACATCGCCATGAAGCGTTCACGCTGCGGTACCGTCGTCATAAAGATGTAGACCGCCCGACCGTCAGCAAGCTTGCATCGGCGGGTGAAACCTCCGGCGCGGGCGAGTGACTTGCTCTCGACGAAGCCGGGGCAGCACGCCGACACCGCCGCAGACAAGCGGTCATTGAGGAAGTCACGAAAGGGTCGATCCCTGATGGCCACTTCAAATTCCCCCACCTGTGGCCACTCAAACTCCCCCAGGCAGGACAGTCGAATTATGGGTTTCCTGCCCCTGTCTGAGTTGACCTGCGAGGCTGCGATGCCGGGGGCTGCTTGAGCGGGCTTCTGTCGCCTGTTGGCCTGGTGCGGGGGTGTTTTGATTCCCCTTCTGCAATCGGCTGTTCGGGCAAGCGAAGCGCGTCAGGCCGTAGGCATCGGCCGGGGAGCGGTGGGCAAGCCACGGACCCCGCAGGGGCCGTCCACAGGCTTGTCCTGTGGGCGGGTGGCTTGTCCACGGCGGGCGCGAGTCGCCTGGACTGGATCGAGGGGTGTCGGCCCGGCTGGGCCGTTGCTGCGGGTCTGCCTGAGCGACCAGGGCGCCTGCTCAGGGGCAGTCGGCGTTCAGCGCGATGCGCGAGGCCGCCTCCTTGAGGCGATAGCTCTTGCCCTCGAACTCCAGCATGGCCGCGCGGTGCATGAGACGGTCGAGGATGGTGGTGGCCATGGTGGCGTCGCCGAGGTACTTGCCCCAGTCCTGCACGACACGGTTTGAGGTGACGACGATGCTGCGGCGCTGCTTGTAGCGCTGGTGCACGACGGTCTGCAGCAACTCGGCGCTGGCCTCGGAGATGCGCCTGGCCAGGAACAGATCGTCCAGCACGACGAGGTCGGGCTCGACGAAGCTGCGCAGCAGCGCGGCCTGCTCGGCGGTGCTGCCCAGCCCGTAGCGGGCGAACTCGGTGTCGGCCTCGACGTAGCGCACGTCGAAGCCCTGCAGCGTGGCCTGGTAGGCCACGGCCTTCGCAACATGGCTCTTGCCGGTGCCGGGCTTGCCGATGATCAGCGCATTGCCACCTTCGCCGATGAACTTCAGGGTGTGCAACTCGAAGCAGGCCTGGCGCGGCAGCTTGGGGTTGAAGCGCCAGTCGAAGTCGGCGAGTGTGGGCCGCTCGTCCAGGCGTGACTGCTTGAAGCGCCGTTCGGTCAGGCGCGAGCGGCGCCGGTCGAGCTCGTCCTGCAGCATCGCCGCGAAGGTGTCCAGGAAGGGCTCCTGGGTGCTCTGGGCTTGCATCACCCGGGTGCTCAGGGTGGCGGCGATGCCCGACAGGCGCAGCTCGCGCAGGGCGCGCTCGATCTCTTGCATGTTCATGGGTTGATCTCGGTGATGGTGGTGTTCGGGGTGCCGGTGTCGGGCTGTGCGGCGCCGCGCGCGAACAGCTCTGCGTAGTCGTCGACGCTGCGGATCAGCGGGTGGTCCTGGGTCAGCGCGAGCTCGCCCTGCACCGGGGCGGCATCGGCGCGGTCGATGGCCGCCAGTGCCTCGGTGACCAGCCGCTCGGTGGCGACCTTGACGTGCCGGTAGCTGTAGATGCCGTCGGCCAGGGCCCGCCCGCAGGCGCTGTTGACCAGGCGGCGGGGGTAGCGCTGGGCCAGGCTGACGATGCCCCACAGCTTGCGTTGCCCGACGCGGCCTTCGATGGCGAACAGCAGCTCGCACAGCCGGGCCGCGTCGGCCCCGATGGCCTTGGCCTGGGCCAGGATGTGCCGCGTCTGGCGCGACGGGTTGAACACGCGCTCGTCGTCGGGCAGCACCACCGTGCCTGGGCGCTCGGCACGGGCGTGGGTGCGCAGCAGGGCCTGTGTCTTCAGCTCGCGGATCTCGATGCGGCGCTCGAACACGCGCACCAGCACCCGGCTGCCGATGGGCGCCGGGCGTGCGGCGTAGCTGCTGTGATCGACGCGCACGCAGCTGTCGTCGCAGACCGTTCGCTGGGCCTCGGTGAAGTACTGCATCCCGAGCAACGGCAAGGGCTGCAGATGCGGCTTCTCCTCCTCGAACATGGCCTGCACCTGGCGGCGTTCGCTGCCGTGGATGCGCAAGGCAGCCCACTTGGCCTCCCAGTGCTCCAGGAAGGTGTTCTGCTCTTCGATAGACTCGAAGCGCCGCCCCTTCAGTGCCGTGGCCTGGGTGTGGCCGATCGCGTTCTCCACGCTGCCCTTGCGGTTGGGGTCACGGACGCGGGCCGGGTCGGCCACCACGCTGTAGTGCGCCAGGGCCGCGGCATAGACCGGGTTGAGCTCGGGCTCGTACAGGTCGGGCTTGAGCACGCCCTCCTTCAGGTTGTCGAGCACGACGTAGCGGCAACTGCCGCCGAAGTAACGCCAGGCTTGCTCGTGCAGCCGCGCCCAGGTCTCCTGGCTCGAGCGCCAGACCACACAGCGGTAGCTGCGCCGCGAGTAGCGCAGCGTGGCCACGAACAGCCGCGGCTTGCGCCAGCGGTCGGTGCCGGGCACGCGCGTGAGAGCGCCCTCGCCGTAGTCGACCTGCATCTCTTCGCCCGGCAGGAAGGCCAGACGGTCGAACTGCTCGGGCTCGCGGTGGCGCAGCTTGTTGGCGAAGCGCTTGACCGAGTTGTAGGCGCCGGCGTAGCCGTGCAGATCCACCAGGTCCTGGTAGATGGCTACGGCGTTGCGACGCAGCCGAAGCTGGGCCTCGATGAAGGCGCGGTGGGGTTCGCAGGCCGATGCCGTCGGCGCAAAAGTCGTCGGCGTCACTGCCGGAGTCGGTGTCGGTGTCGGTGCCTGTGCCTGTGCCGGTGGCCGGGGTGGGGGAATTTGCTCCGCCGCGCCGGCGGCCACACCCAGGGAGCCGGTGGCCACCCCGGGGGAATTTGCTGCAGCGGCAGCGGCGAACCGCTTCTGGTAACCGCGGATCGTCTTGCGATCGATCCCCGTGACGCGCTGGATGTCGCGCTGGCTGGCGCCGGCCTCCAGCAGCGTCCAGACGGTTGTCTGTAGATGTGGCTTCAAGACGTTCACTCCTGGTATCCCCTCGGCGTAGAGGGGGTGGAAAGTAACGTCCTGCTCAGCCCTGACCGGCCGGCCTCGCCGGCCTGCTCAGCGCCTCATCGAAGCACGGTCAGGGTGGGGGAATTTGAGGTGGCCACGGGTGGGGGAGTTTGGGTGGCCACCAGGGTCGATACACGACCGCCCTCAGGCTCCTGCTTCCAGCCAGCGCCTCAGGCCTCTTGACGGCTGGTGCCGCCGGCCGCCCGTGCGGCCAGCTCACGAAGCTTCCCCACCCATTGATCTCGGGCGCCGCTCGACTCGATCAGACACCGTCTCCCAGCGAGTCAGCGAATGCACCTGTCACCTCTGCGGGCAGTTGTGCACCAGCCTTGCCAAGCAACTGCACGACGCTGCCGAATGGATAGCACATGGCGGTCAACGGATTCTTCCCCAGCCAGCGGGGCCCTCGTCGTTTCGTGTGGAACCCCACAGTCAGAATCGCTGGTCGTCGTCGAGCCCGGTGGGCATGTGGGCAGGCTGCATTTGAGCCTGTCCACATGTCCTAGGGCGGCTGCCAGGAGCATGGAAATGAGCGTTGGAGTGGAGGCGCTGTTCACCAGCGCGTTGGGCCTGCAGCCACCGTGGGTGGTTGAGGATGTCAAGCTGGATGTGTCCAAGAAGCGCATCGACTTCGAGGTCAGCTGCTCCGGCGCGTTGCTGACCTGCCCGGCCTGCGGCACGGCCTCGCAACCGGTGCACGATCGGCTACGCCGCAAGTGGCGGCACCTGGACTTCTTCCAGTTCGAGGCCTGGTTGCATGCCGACGTGCCGCGCGTGGCCTGCGGCAGTTGCGGCAAGACCACCCAGCTCGGCGTGCCCTGGGCGCGACCAGGCTCGGGCTTCACGGCCGCGTTCGAGGCCCTGGCGCTGGCCCTGTGCCGCGAGCTGCCGGTGAGCCAGGCCGCAGCGCTGCTGCGCTGCAAGGACAAGCAGCTGTGGCGGCGTATCGAGTTCTACGTCGATCAGGCGCGCGCCGTGGAGAGCTTCCAGGGTGTGCAGATCGTGGGTATCGACGAGACCAGCCTGCGCCGTGGCCAGAACTACATCACCGTCGTGCACGACCTGGACGCCAAGCGGCTGCTGTTCGCCACCGAGGGTCCAGACCACCAGACGGTGGTGGACTTCGCGACGGACCTCGAGGCCCATGGTGGCGACCCGGCGCAGGTGCGGCACGTGTGCATGGACATGAGCGCGGCCTACGCCAAGGGCGCGGCACAGGCGATGCCGGCGGCGGCCGCGAGCTACGACCGCTTCCACGTCATCGCCATGGCCATCCAGGCGATGGACGACGTGCGGCGCGAGGAGTTGCGCACCGAGCCCGGAGGAGGTGGCCAAGGCGCTGCTGGGCGCGGATCCCAAGACGCGGCGCAACCTGCTGTGGGGATGCGCAAGAACCCCAGCGGCTGGAGCGTGGCGCAGACCACCGCGATGCACTGGCTGCAGCGCTCGGCGCTGAAGAGCGCGCGGGCCTGGCGGCTGCGCATGGCGCTGCGCGAGGTCTCGCGCGAGCCCGCCAGCACAACAGCGCCGAGCAAGCGGCCAGCGATCTGATGGCCTGGACGAGCTGGGCCAGGCGCTGTCGGCTGGAGCCGTTCAAGAAGCTGGCCGCGACGATCAAAGAACGCTTCGACGCGGTCGTGCGCGGCATGCTCGACCACCGCAGCAACGCCTTCGTCGAGTCGATGAACGGGCAGCTTCAGCAGGCCAAGCGGGCGGCACGCGGCTACCGCACGGCCAAGAACTTCATCGCCATCGCCTACTTGCGGCTGTCACGCCTGAAGAACCTGCCGGATCATCCGTTCAGCGCCGCCGCGGCCGTCAGATAAGGCTGTCGCGTTCCACACGAAACGGCATAGAGCCAATTTGATCAGCGAGGCCACGAACCTCCACTGAATCTTCAGCAGGTTTCCGGGGCACAGACCAACCGCGGTGTCGTCAGCTCTCTCACCGCACAGGATCACGAAGGAGTTGCGCCGGCGTGAGCATCAGACCGAAACGACGTTCGAGCATCAGGCACAGATAGGGCAGCCCGTACTGATCGATATCGGCCAGCATCTGAGCATGGATCTCGTCTGGGCTCGATTCCTCCGCGCGGTATCCGGACACCGGACGCGCCAATGATGAGGTGGGAAAGCTCAACTCTTCGTAGTCGAAGTCGCGCGGCTTCTCCAGCGCACGGATCCGTTCGAGCCGCCCATCACGCAAGCGGACTGGGGGTGTTTCCCGTCGACTCAATGACGCCTTGAACGCCTCCAGGCTTGGTGCCCATCCCACCGATTGACCGAATACTTCGCGGTCGGTTCGCGCTGAGAAGCCAAGGTGCACGAAGACCTGAACAATGTCTCGACCAACATAGAAAGTGTGCATCCGTTTGTCACTGTGCACCAGCCGCCACGCAGGCGCGCGTTCGAGGAACGCGGCACTGACGTCAGTCAAGAGTTCGTTCTTAGTCAAGGCTTTACCCGGCGAATGCCCCTGTCACCTCTGCGGGCAGTTGCCCGCCAGCCTTGATGAGCAGTCGCACCACGCTGCCGAACGGATAGCACATCGCGGTCAACGGATTGCTCCCCAGCCAACGGGCATGGGCACCGCTGACCTCCGCCAGCTTCTGCAGGGCAGCGAGCGATGGCCATGGTTTGCGCGAGAGGACTGCGCTCAGCCAAGCCCCCAGCGCACCCGCGATCTCGTTGAGCAACTCATTGCCGGCACTCAGCAGTCCGAACTTGGAGTAGTCGTCGACCCAACTGTCCAGTAAATCGCGCGCACTGGGCAAAATCAGCGGCGCACCCTGCTCCCGCGCTTCGACGCGCGCGAGCAGACGGGCCGTCTCTAAGACCTGCGAGTCGAGCAGCGTCGCATCAGCACCGACCGGCAAAAACTCCTTGGCGCGCTTGTGCCATTCGTCGCCGCTCCTCAACGACCAGCCATTGCCATAGGCCTGCCACTGTGCGGCATCACCATGCAGCAGACAGGCCTTCAAGTAGGCCAACCCCGGTTCGGGCAAACCCATCAGGGCGGCGTCACTCACGCCGGCCTCGAGCACGGCTTGCCAGTGCTGCAAGCTGAGGCGATCAACTTTCCTCAAGTCAGATGCACGCGTCAATGAAAGCCTCTCCGAAGCTCTTGCATGGCGCCCATCCAACCGATTGACTAATACCTCGCGGTGGGTGCGCGCCGAGACGCCGAAGTGCCCGATGAGGCGAAGATGGCCGCCTTGTTCAGCGTTGCCTTTGATCCAACTCGGCGCCTTCACGCCAAGCAAGCGGCAGGGCATGAGCGAAATCCCGCTCGTCAAGGTCACCACTGCACGATGGCGTTGACGAAGTCCGGAAGCCTCGCCTCAATCCGCGACACGACATCGCGAAGCGTCGCGTCGACGGTGTCGGCCCGCTCGGCCGAGGTCAACGCTTCGGCCACTAGCGCCGCCTTGTCGATCGCCGCCCGCAAGACAGAAGCAGGAGCGGCGGGTTTCAGGAGAGACACCTGATCCCAGGGACTAGGGATGGTAATTCCGCCGAGCGCTGAGGTCCCCTCCAACTGCTCAAGGTCTAACCGTCCACCGGGAATACCGCAAACGGGAGCCCCGGCCGAGTACAAGCGTTCATCTCTTTCATGATGGTATGGAAGCTGGCCAGCACCTACGCTCCAGCCCAACGAAACGCGAAAGTAACGTTCCACACCGGGGCCGGGCTCCCAAACGATCCATACCGCTCGCTCGGCCCCCAAATCACGGCGATAGAGAAGGTTTCCTGAAAGAACGTCCCATCCATCCACACCTCTCTCAAGTTTGAAGCTGGCAAAGTCGGGCAGGCGCTCGGACATCCAATGTTTGACGCGACGCAAGAAAACTGATTTGTAGTACTTGTCCATCCAGTCTCCTCAGAATCAGAAACCCAGAGCGTTCTCGACGCACTCCTCGATGACGAACTCTGCAATGAAGGACATCACCGCGAAGGTGCCGTTGAGATAGGTCGCCAGCCCTGCGTTCTGACCCAGAAGCGCCTCGATGTCGTCCTTGCGCTTTGCGAAGGTCGAGTCTCTGTGTTTGGCCTTGGACAAAATCGCCGTCGGGTACTTGGCCCTGAGCGCCGCGTCCAACTGTTTCGCCGCACGTTCCAGAGCGTCCGATATCTTGGACGTCGGCAGCTTCGTTTTCACCTCCAATACTTTGAACTTGCTACCAATGGACAAGAGAAAGTCAGGCATTGCGAGCCGCCCCGTGGCATCGCGAAGATTGTCGCCTCTCCCAATCTTCCTGATGCGAGCTCCGGGTTTAAGGCAATTCTTGATAGCATTAAAAATTTGATTCTCAAAGGCGCGGCCAGCACTATTGGCAGCACTGCCTGCGAATTGCCGCCCGAGATTTGGCACCGCGATCGAGCTGAGCGTTCCTTGAATACTCGACGCGGCCCCAGTGTCTCCAAGAGTCATCGCTCCGCCAGGATCGACCTGGTTCACCGGGTCCGACTCAGCATACGCGTATCTGTTCAGACTCTGAGGGTCGATGAGTCGGCCCCAAGATGGATCGCCCGATAGAAACTGGCCTGCGGCGGGGCGGTACCAGCGGAATCGAAGCTGAGTCAGCCCCGCCTCCGCCTCCCAGTACTCCCCCGTGTACTGATGCCTAAGCCTCGGGCTGGCATTCACCAGTTCCCCGAAGGCCGTGGTCTCGGTCGTTTCCACCACCGTGCCTGCGGTGTTGATGGCCGCCAGCGTGGTGTTCAGGTGCCCAGGCAGCGGGATCAGGTTCTCGGCCGGCGTGGCCGCCACCGTGCCATTGGCTCCTGTGGCCTGCTGTCGCAGGGTGTCGCCCCACACGTAAGCCGTGGCCTGCCCACCGGCGCTCTCCAGCACCACCTGTGGCCACTCGGTCGTCGGGTCGATGAGGTAGCGCGTGCTGCTGGCGCCGATGGTCTTGCGGATGCGCTGGCCGTCGGCGTCGTAACCGTAGCTGGCCACCACGGTGGCGGTGGCCAGCGTCGGGCCGCGCCGCACTTCGATGAGCCGGTTTTCGGCGTCGAAGATGTAGCCGGTGTACTCGCTCGGGGTGGTCTTGCCGGCGAGGTTGCCGTTGCCGTCCCAGGTGTAGGTGGTGGTGACGGTGCTGCCGGTGGCGGTGCTCAGCGTTTCGCTGGTGAGCCGGTCGTTGTTGTCGTAGGTGTAGCTGGTGCTGTCGGTGCCGGCGGCGGTGGTCACCGTCTTGCCGGTGCGGTTGCCCACGATGTCATACGTGTAGCTCGTGGCTTCCGTGGCGGCAGCTGCAGGGTTGCCCAGGAAGGCGACGAGCTGCGCACCCTTGTAGCTGCGCTCGCTCGTGAGCCGGGCATTGGCGTCGTAGCCGAAGGTCTGCGCACGCGCCGGGTTGCCGCTGAAGCCGCCGGTGCCGACCACGAAGGCGGCGCTGGCGTCGAAGGTGTCGATGCGGCTGACTGCGCCGCCAACGCCGCGACTGATGGCCTGGCCGGACACGAGTGCTCGCACCGCCCTGGCGCCGCAGGTGCGCGATGGCGATGAGGCGGTCCTGTGCGTCGTGGCGCCGCTCGGTGATGAGTTCGACGCCAGCGCCGGTGTCCAGCACCTGTTCACTGCGCAGCGGGCGGCCGGCAGTGTCGTAGGTGTAGGTCGTAGCCTTTGCCATCGGGGGCCACCAGGCGGGTCAGGCGGCCGTCGCCGTCGTACTGGTAGTCGGTGTGGCCCTCGCTGGTGATGCGGCGTGTGATGCGGCCGGCGGCATCGTAGGTCCAGCCGAGCGTGCCCTGGGGACCGGCCAGCTGCGTCAGGCGGCCTTGGGCATCGTAGGTATAGGTCTTCGTACCCTGAGCGCTGGTGGCACCGACTTCGGTCTGCGTCGCGCGCTGGCCGTCGGCGGTGTAAGTCCAGCTGATCGTTCGCGCCGGGGTGTTGGCGGTCGGCGGTATCGTGCGGCTCGTCTCTCGCCCTTCGCTGTCGTAGCTGCGCGTGATCGTCTGGCCGCCGAAGGTCGTGTGGCTGGTGAGCTGGCCCTCCAGGTCGAAGGCGAAGCTCTCGGTAGCGCCGTCGGGCAGGATGCGGCTGATGGGCCGGCCGGCTGCGTCGTAGCGCCATTGCACCTCGCGCCCGGCGGCGTCGCGCTGCAGGGTGCGGGCGTTGGTCTCGTCGTAGCTGTAGGCGGTCGGCGTGGCGATGCCGCTTTGCACGGCGCTCACCAGGCGCCCCGCAGCATCGTAGCCATAGGTCGTGACGACGCCGCGCGGATCGGTCTCGCTGGCCCTGCGGCCGTCGGGACGGTAGCTGATGCTGTGCGCACTGCCGTCCGGGAAGTCCGTACGCGTCAGTCGGTTGAGCGCATCGTGGGTGTAGACGATCACGCGGCCGTCGGGCAGCCGGGTCTGGTGCGGTTGCCGGCGGCGTCGTAGCTGTGTTCTGTGCGGCGACCGCTGGCGTCGGTATTGGACGTGAGCTGCGCCGCGGCGTCGTAGCCGCTCCCCCGGCGGGCGCCCGTTCCGTCCACTTCGGCCGTCATGCGGCCGGCCGCG
>JADJYX010000049.1 GCA_016719535.1 Rubrivivax sp.
GAGACGCACCAGCGAATGACGGGAGAGCGCCGAGGGACTAAACCGCTCGCGCGGTAGGCGCTCCGGCGACGTTGGTGGCGGTTCGTTGCGCCCGTGACTCTGCGATGTTGGCGACCGAGGCAATCCGCCTCGGTCACCGACAGGAGCAGGATCATGGACGTCTCCACCCCGACCCCATCTGCGGCCGTCTCGCCGCTGCGCCAACGCATGCTCGACGACATGCGCATGCGCCAGTTCGCTGAGCACACGCAGGAGGGCTACATCCGCGCCGTGCGCAAGCTCTCCACCTTCCTCGGCCGCTCGCCGCACACCGCCACCGCCGAGGACCTGCGTCGCTTCCAGTTGCACCTGGTGGACGCCGGCACCGGCCCGGTCACCATCAACGCCACCATCACCGGGCTGAAGTTCTTCTTCGACATCACGCTGGGCCGGCCTGAGCTCATGCTCAAGATGACGCACGTGGCCGTGCCGCGCAAGCTGCCCGTGATCCTGAGCCCCGAGGAAGTCGGCCGCCTGATCGCCGCTGCACCCAACCTCAAGCACCAGGCCGCCATGTCGGTGGCCTACGGCGCGGGCCTGCGCGTCAGCGAGGTGGTCTCGCTCAAGGTCGGCGACATCGACGGTGAGCGCATGACCCTGCGCGTTGAGCAGGGCAAGGGCCGCAAGGATCGCTACGCCATGCTCAGCCCCGTGCTGCTGGAGCGGCTGCGTGCATGGTGGAGGCTTGGCCACGCCCAGGGCAAGATCCGCCACGGTGGTTGGCTGTTCCCGGGCCTGGACCCCACTGACCATGTGACCGCGCGCCAGCTCAACCGCGCCGTGCACCTGGCCGCCGCCACCGCCGGCATCGACAAGCGCATCACGCCGCATGGCCTGCGCCACGCCTTCGCCACCCATCTACTGGAGCAGAGGGTCGACATCCGCGTCATCCAGGTGCTGCTCGGGCACAAGCGGCTGGACACCACGAGCCTGTACGCCGCCGTGGCCACTGACCTGCTGCGCCGGGTGATCAGCCCGCTGGATCACACGTCCGACAAGCCGGTAGCCGAACCTGTGCCCGAGCCTGCACCCCAGCCGCCAGCCCAGTAGCAGCCTGCCATCGTGCACGGGCGACCCGCCCTGGAGGTCGCCGACATCTTCCGTGCCCACGGACCCGCCTGGCGTGACGTGCAGCGCGGTCACTTGAGCCTGGCTCAGCTCAAGGTGATGTCGGCCATCACCCAGTGCCGCACGGCGGCACTGGGCGGCCATGTCCTGCGCTGCGGCGGCTGCGGGCTGGACGAGGTCTCGTACAACTCGTGCCGCAACCGGCACTGCCCGAAGTGCCAGAGCAGCGCAGCCAAGCGCTGGCTGGATGCGCGCCAGGCCGATCTGCTGCCGGTGGAGTACTACCACGTGGTCTTCACGCTGCCGGCGCCGATCGCTGACATCGCGTACCAGAACAAGGCGGCGCTGTACGGCTTGCTGTTCGACATCGCCGCCGAGACGCTGCTGCGGATCGCGGCCGATCCCAAGCACCTGGGCGCGAGCATCGGTGCCACGCTGGTGCTGCACACATGGGGCTCGGCACTGACCCACCACCCGCACGTGCATGGCATCGTGCCGGGTGGCGGGTTGGCGCCCGACGGCACGCGCTGGATCGCCTGCCGGCCGGGGTTCTTCCTGTCGGTGCGTGTGCTGTCGCGGCTGTTCCGGCGACGGTTCCTGGAGGAACTGCAGCGGCTGCACGGAAGCGGCCAGCTGAGGTTCTTCGGCGAACACGCGGCACTGACCGAGCCCGCGGCCTTCAAGGCGTGGCTCGTGCCACTGCGCCAGTGCGAGTGGGTGGTCTACGCCAAGCGGCCGTTCGCTGGACCGCAGGCGGTGCTGGCCTACCTGTCGCGCTACACGCACCGCGTGGCCATCTCCAACAGCCGGCTGCTCGCGATGGACGAGCGCGGCGTCACCTTCCGCTGGAAGGACTACCGCGCCAAGGGCAAGACGCGCCACAAGGCGATGACGCTGAGCCCGCAGGAGTTCATGCGCCGGTTCCTGCTGCATGTCCTGCCCGGCGGCTTCCACCGGATCCGGCACTACGGCCTGCTGGCCAACAGCAACCGGCGGGACAACCTGGCGCTGGCGCGCGAGTTGTTGCACGTGGCACCGCCACCACCCGACGAGTCGGCAAGCGAAGCGGCGACTGTGCCGGCGCCGACCTTCGTGTGCGCGCACTGTGGCCACGCGATGGTGGTGCTGCAGGTCTTCTTGCGCGGCTGCTCGATTCGGGCTCCGCCAGCATCATGACGACGCGCAATCACCATCGACTAACTCGACGCCGACCATGGCGTCCGGTGGATCGCTGCGCGCATTCCGTGATGACCGCACTCGCACCCTGCGTTGCCGCTCTCTGCCACGACGCAGTGGCGCATCGCAGGCGAGCCGTGTTCGTCGGTGCTGTCTTGGGGAGGCGCCGCGCGCAGCTGGATCGCAGCACCAGCGCCACTCAATCGCCATAGCCGCGGCGCTCAAACGGACACCGTGGCGTTCGCCGCGGTTTCCTCCCTCGAGGCTTATGCAACACCTGCCCGGACGCACTGGGGTAGCGCGACCGCCTGCGCGTGAGGGCAGGTGTCACACAAGCCTTAACATCAGCCGCCGCTCACTCCGCCTCGTCGAACGTCTCTCCCAGCACGCTGACCAGGCGGTCGATCTCCGCTGGCGTGCTGATGAAGGGCGGGGCCAGCTGGATGGTGTCGCCGCCGTAGCGCACGTAGAAGCCCTTGCGGTACATCGCCATCGCGATCTGGTAAGGGCGCCTGGCGGGTTCGCCGGGCAGCGGGGCCACGGTGATGCCCGCCGCCAGGCCGAAATTGCGGATGTCGAGCACGTGCTTGGCGCCCTTCAGGCCGTGCACCGCGGCCTCGAAGTGCGGTGCCAGTTCGCGCACGCGCTGGATGGCGTTTTCCGATTCAAGCAGCTGCATCGCCGCGATGCCGGCCGCGCAGGCCACCGGGTGCGCCGAATAGGTATAGCCGTGCGGAAATTCCAGCATGTAGTCGGGCCCGCCGGCGGCCAGGAAGGTGTCGTAGATCTCCTGCTTCGCGACCACGCCGCCCAGCGGCTGCACGCCGTTGGTCACCTGCTTGGCAAAATTCAGCAGGTCGGGCACGACGCCGAAGGCTTCCGAGCCGGTCCAGGCGCCACTGCGGCCGAAGCCGCTGATGACCTCGTCGAAGATCAGCAGGATGTTGTTCTGCGTGCAGATCTCGCGCAGGCGCTGCAGGTAGCCCAGCGGCGGGATCACCACGCCGGCCGAGCCGCTGAAGGGCTCGACGATGACGGCGGCGATATTCGACGCGTCGTGCAGGCTGATCAGGTTCAGCAGTTCGTCGGCCAGCGCCACGCCATGCGGGCCGTCGGCCGGCGGCATGCCGCGGTGGAAGCTGCCGTTGGGCGGCTGCGTATGCGGCAGGTGGTCGGCCTCGACCCCCTGGCCGAAGAGCTTGCGGTTGGCGACGATGCCGCCGACCGAGATGCCGCCGAAATTGACACCGTGGTAGCCCTTGATGCGGCCGACCAGCCGCGTCTTGCCGGCCTGGCCCTTGGCGCGCCAGTAGGCGCGCGCCATCTTCAGCGAGGTATCGGCGGCCTCGGAGCCCGAGCCGGTGAAGAAGACGCGGTTGAGCCCGGCGGGCATCTTCTCGACGATGCGATTGGCCAGCTCGAACGAGAGCGGGTGGCCGAACTGGAAGGCGGGTGAATAGTCCAGCGCCAGGGCCTGGCGGCCCACGGCGTCGGCGATCTCGGTGCGGCCATGGCCCAGGCCCGTGCACCACAGGCCCGACAGGCCGTCGAAGATGCGGCGGCCGTCGTGGGTGGTGTAGTAGGCGCCGCGGCCGCCGACGATCAGGCGCGGGTTGGCCTTGAAGTCGCGGTTGCCGGTATAGGGCATCCAGTGCGCTTCCAGCCAGGCGGCATCGGTGCGCGGGGGGTTGAGCGTCCATTGTTCGCTGGCATTCATCGCGGGTCTCCTCGGTGGGGGCGAAATCGGTGGGGCAGGGGATCAGGCGAGCAGGGTCTCGGCCGGCACATGCGCATGGCCCAGGGCGCTGGCCACGGCCTCGTGCGTGACCTGCCCCTGGCAGACATTCAGGCCCTGGCGCAGGTGCACATCACGCTGCATCGCGGCGCGCCAGCCGTGGTCGGCCAGCGCCAGGCCATGGGCGAGTGTGGCGTTGTTCAGCGCCTGCGTCGAGGTGCGCGCCACGGCGCCGGGCATGTTGGCCACGCAGTAGTGCACCACGCCGTCGACGACGAAGGTGGGGTCGGCATGCGTGGTGGGGCGCGAGGTCTCGAAGCAGCCGCCCTGGTCGATGGCGACGTCGACGACCACGCTGCCTTGCTTCATGCGCGACACCATCGCGCGCGTCACCAGCCTGGGCGCCGCCGCACCGGGGATCAGCACGCCGCCAATCACGACGTCGGCATCGTGCACCGCGTCCTCGATCGCGGCGGCGGTCGCGTGGCGCGTGGCGATGCGGTTGCCGAACAGCAGGTCGAGCTGGCGCAGGCGGTCGACGTTGCGGTCGATCACGGTGACGCGCGCGCCCAGCCCCACCGCCATCTGCACGGCGTGGGTGCCCACCACGCCGGCGCCCAGCACCACCACGTGCGCCGCCGGCACGCCGGGCACGCCGCCCAGCAGCACGCCCATGCCGCCGCGCGACTTCTCCAGGTGCGTGGCCGCGGCCTGGATGCTCATGCGCCCGGCCACCTCGCTCATCGGCGCCAGCAGCGGCAGGCCGCCGCCCGGGCCGGTGATCGTCTCGTAGGCGACGGCGACCACGCCGGCCTGCAGCAGCGCCGCGGTCTGCGCCGGGTCGGGCGCCAGGTGCAGGTAGGTATAGAGGATCTGCCCCGGGCGCAGCAGCGCGCATTCGGCCGGCTGTGGCTCCTTCACCTTGACGATCAGCTCGGCCTCGGCGAAGACCGCGGCGGCGTCGGGCACCACCCGGGCGCCGGCGGCGCGGTATGGCGCATCGTCCATGCCGATGGCGGCACCGGCGCCGCTTTGCACCAGCACCTCGTGGCCATGGGCGACATATTCGCGCACGCTCGCCGGCGTCAGGCCGACGCGGTATTCATGGACCTTGATCTCCTGCGGCACGCCGACGCGCATCGAAGCCTCCGGTTCGAACGGCGCATGGTGCCTGCCCGCATGCTTGATTCAAATGCTCGAATACGCGGGTATGCTTGACGGATCATGAAAGCAAGAGAGAAGGCCTTGCTCGGCCAGGTCGGCGATGTCGACCTGCGGCTGCTGCGCGTCTTCAAGGCGGTGGCCGACTGCGGCGGCATGGCGGCGGCCGAGCTCGAGCTCAACATCGCGATGTCGACCATCAGCCGCCACGTCAAGGACCTGGAGCAGCGCCTGGGCCTGGTGCTGTGCCGGCGCGGGCGCGCCGGCTTTGCGCTGACACCCGAGGGCGAGCGCGTGCTGGCCGCCACCGACGCGCTGCTGCGCGCCACCGACACCTTCCGCGGCAGCCTGCACGACATCCACCGGCGCCTGGGCGGCGAGTTGCACGTGGCGCTGTTCGAGAAGACGGTGTCCAACCCGGCTGCGCATGTGGCCGAGGCGGTGGGGCGTTTTCGCGCGCTGGCGCCCACGGTCACGCTGCACCTGCACGTGGGCACGCTGGGCATGATCGAGCGCGGCGTCATCGATGGCACCTACCACCTGGGCGTGATCCCCGAGCACCGTCGCTCCGACAGCCTGGCCTACGACCCGCTGTTCGACGAGACCATGCTGCTCCATGCCGGCGCCGGCCATCCGTGGTTCACCGGCAGCGATGCGCGGCGCGACTGGAATGCGTTGCGCGCGCAGCCGCTGGCCGGGCTGGGCTATCACTCGCCGAATCTCGAGCTCACGCATGCGCGCCGGCTCGAGCGCGCCGCCACCGCGTCCGACCAGGAAGGGGTGGCCACGCTGGTGCTGTCGGGCGCCTTCGTCGGCTTCCTGCCCGACCACTATGCCGAGCCCTTCGTGCGCGCCGGCCGGCTGCGTGCGGTGTCGCCGCAGCTGCTGAACTACGGCTGCCGCTTCTCGTGCATCCGCCGCCACGCGCCGGCACCGCTGCGCGTCGCGCAGGCCTTCCGCGAGTGCCTGCTCCAAGCGCAGGCATGACCGGCAGGGGTTGAACCGCCGCAGGCCGGCGGCGGCGTTCGCAAGGCCGTATCAGCCCGGAGGCCGCTGCAGCTGCTGCAGTTCCTCGCGCGTATTGGCGTTGAAGAAGGCGGCCGGGTCTTCGAACTCGACGACCGCGCAGCGGTGGCGCGCCGTCCAGCGGTCGATCTTGCGCTCGCCCGCCTTCAGGAAGGCCACCAGGTCCTCCATCAGCATCGATCGCAGCAGGCAGAACACCGGTTGCGTGCGCAATTCGCCGCCTTCCCGGGTGGCCGCCATCGCGATGTCGGCGTCCTGCGCGGCGGCGGCCTGCGCCAGCCGCGCGGCCAGGTCGTGCGGAAAGCCGGGTGTGTCGCAGGGCACGGTCAGCAGCCAGGGCGTCTCGCAGTGCTCGAGCCCGGCCAGCATGCCCGCCAGCGGGCCGGGGTAGTCGGGCAGGGCATCGGGCCACACCGGCGCGCCCATGGCCTCGTAGGCGGCGAGGTTGCGGTTGGCATTCACCATCAGATGGCCCACCTGCGGCTGCAGGCGCAGCAGCGTGTGCAGCGCCATCGGCAGGCCGAGGTGGCTCTGCAGGCCCTTGTCGACGCCGCCCATGCGGGTGGCGCGACCACCGGCCAGGACGAGGCCGGTGATGTCGGCAGCGGCGATCGGCGTCATCGGTGTCAGGTCTCCAGCAGGTCGAAGCCCTGGGCCTCGACCTCGACGAAGGCGCGCGTGAAGGCGCCCACGGCGGCCCAGACCCGCGCCCGCGGGTGGGCCTGCACCGCGTCGCACAGCCGCGCCACCCAGGTCTGCACGTGGGCGCGGAAGAAGCGCCGCTGCTGCTCGAGGTTGCAGATGCCGGCGTCGTCGCCGGCGATCAGGTAGCGCATGACCTCGAAGACATAGGCCACGTGGTCTTCGGTCTCCATGCGCGTCTCGTCGCGGCCGAGGCCGAGCGCAGCGAGGTCGGTGCGCAACTGCGCCAGCGGCCGGTCGTTGAGCGAGCCGCTCAGGTGGTAGGAGCCATAGGCGATGACGTCGGGCCTGCCCACGCCCAGGAAGAGGGCGTCGAATTCCGCCGCCGCTGCCGCGGTGCCGGTGGCGCGCATGGCCGCGACGAGGTCCTGCCAGGGGCCTTCGAGGTGGCCGCCGGGCTCGGGCGCCTGCGTCACGGCAACGCGGAACTGCGCCAGCAACTCGTCGTCGGGCGGTGCCAGCCACAGCCGCGCGAGCAGGCCGTAGAGCTCGGCGCGCGCGGTTTCCTCGGCGTCGCCGGGGGCGGCGATGCTGATCGCGGCGGGGGTCGTGGTGTCGCTCATGGGGGTCGTGGCCGGCGTCGGCGTCAGAGGTCGGTGATGCGCATTTCGCCCGCATCGGTGTGGATGTCGACCACGCGGCAGTCGGCGCACATCTTCAGCCGCTCGGCGGCACGGCCGGCGAAGGCCGGGTGGCCGGCCAGCTTGCCGATCATCGCCTCGATCGCCTGCAGCGTGCCGAAGGGCTTGCCGCAGCGGATGCAGCGGTAGGGCTGGGTCTCGGCCAGCACGCGGGCCGCCTTGCGCGCCTTGCCGCCGTCGGCCAGCCACAGCCGCGGCTGCAGCGTGATCGCCTGCTCGGGGCAGGTGCCGGCGCACAGGCCGCACTGCACGCAGTGGCGCTCGATGAAGCGCAGCTGCGGCTTGTCGGGGTTGTCGGCGAGCGCGCCCTCGGGGCAGGCACCGACGCAGCTCAGGCACAGCGTGCACTTGCCGGTGTCGACCACCAGGCTGCCGAAGGGCGCGCCGGCGGCCGGCAGGGCGATCTCGTCGCACGGCTGCGGCGCCTGTGCCAGCAGGTGGTCGAGCGCGAGGTCGAGCGTGCCGCGCTTGGCCGCCTGCACGCCGAAGCGTGCCGCCTGCTGCACCCCTTGCGCCGGGGGCGCCTGCAGCGCGGCATCGAGCGCGGCGAGGTCGCGCGCATCGCGCGCCTCGATCAGCGCCAGGTGCGTGCCGGCATAGCCCAGCCCGCCGAGGATGGCCTGCGCCACCGCCATCTGCTCGGCCAGCGCCTGGCGGTATTCCGGCGCCTCCTCGGCGGTGAGCAGCACCCAGACCTGGCTCGCGCCGTGGGCAATGGCCGCCAGCCACAGGTCCAGGCCGACACTGGCCGTGTGCCACACCGGCACCGGCAGCACGCGCGCCGGCACGCCGTGCACGGCGCGGTCGGTGCGCGCGGCGCGGCCGAGGTCGTTCACCAGCTGCGCGCCCGCGCCCTCGCTGTGCAGCAGCAGCGCCGCATCGCGGCCACCGGCGTGTGCGTAGGCGGCCAGCAGGGTGCGCAGGCGCAGGCCCTGGTCGGCCGCGCCGGGGTAGGCGAAGCCCATCGCGCCGCTCGGGCAGACCGTGCTGCAGGCGCCGCAGCCCACGCACAGGAAGGGCTCGACGACGACGCCGCCGCCGACGGCCGGCGGCAGCGCGGCGGCCTCGCCGGGCCGCGGTGCCGATCGCCGCGGCTGGCCGCTGGCCTTGCCCTTGCGCGAGGCGTCGCTGCGGATGGCACGCGCCGAGCACACGTCGATGCAGGCGCTGCAGCCGATGCGCTCGTTGCGGCTGTGCGCGCACAGCTTGTCGTCGTAGCGGAAGAAGCGCGGCTTGTCGAATTCGCCGCCGAGTTCGCGCAGCGCCAGCACGGCGTCGACGAGCGCGCGTTCGTCGCCGCCGGCATGGCGGTAGCCCTGCGGCGGCTGGTGCTGGGTGAAGGCGCTCTGCCCGCGCAGGTCGAGCACGAGGTCGAAGCGCTCGTTCACCACCTCGGGCGTGCGCGCAAAATCGATCGCGCCCGCCGCCTCGCACACGCGCACGCAGTCGCGGTGGCTCTTGCAGGCTGCCAGGTCCACGCGGTAGTCGAAGCCGATCGCGCCCTCGGGGCAGGCCTCGATGCAGGCGTTGCAGCGCGTGCACAGGTCGAGGTCGATCGGCTGGTCGGCCACCCACTGCACGTCGAAGGCGCCCAGCCAGCCGCCGAGCTGCTGCAGCCGGCCGTGGTGCACGGCCAGGTCGTGCACCTGCGCCAGCGCGCCGCCGGGGCGGTCGACGAGCAGCGTCACGTCCAGGCGATCGCGCAGCATGGCGGCGGCGCGCGAGGCGGCATCGGCCGCGCCGATGACCAGGCAGCGCCCGCCCGAGCGGTAGGTGACGGTGGGCACGGGCGCGGGTGGCGGCAGCTGCGCGGCGGCGATCAGCGCGGCCATCTTGGGTGCGGCCTGGCGCGCATCGCGCGACCAGCCACCGGTCTCGCGGATGTTGACGAAGCGGATCGGCCGCTCCTGGATGCCGGCGGCGCCCTCGGTCCGCTCGTTGAGCTCGAGGAACAGCCGCTGCTCCTGCGTGCAGGCCACCAGCAACTCGTCGCCGCTGGCGCTGGTGGCCTTGGCCGCGCGCTGGAAGGCGCCCGCCTCGCGCCGGCACAGCAGGCTGTGGACGGTCTCCAGCCCGTCAGGGCTGGCCTGCGGGGTCTTCGCCAGGGCCTGGGCGATGCGGCTGGTGAGGTTCGGGTCCAGCGGCATCGTCCGGTTGCAGTCGCAGATCAGGGTCTTCATCGGTGGCGGTGGTGGACGGGTCGGGCGCGGCGGCGCGCTGTGCCGTGGGTGCGGGATCGGCAGCTTCCTCGTCGTCGAAGAGGCCGAGGAAGCGGGACTGCACCAGCTGGCGCAGCATGCCCGGCGGCAGCGGGTCGGGCTTGCCGTAGTCGTCGATATAGACGTCGAGTCCGTCCATGACGTTGAACTGCGGGTCGCTGAAGAGCTTCTTCATCGCCGCATTGCGCACGCCGGGATCGACCTCAGGGCCCACGAAGCGGGCGTAGTCGGAAGCGGGCGTGAGCCGGGCCACATCGTCCATCGTCGCCGGCGGTGGCGCAGGTGCCGCGGGCACAGCAGGATCGGCCACGGCCGTGGGCGCGGCGTCTGCCGCCGCGGCCGCGGGGCTTTCGGCCCCGGCTGCCGGTGCCGTGATGTCGGGCACCGCCGCCGCCGCCGGCGTGCCGCCGCGCCGGGCGTCGGCCTTGCGCCGCGCCCAGCGGGACAGGAAGCCAGACTCGTCGGCCGCGTTCATGCCGGGCGGGCGCCATCGGCCCCCGGGCCCGCGGCGCGGGCGGCGGCAGCAACAGCGGTGGGCGGTTGAAGGACCATGGCAGACCGGGGCGGGCCGGATCCGGTGCATCAGGAGCGCGCGATTCTAGGCATGGGGTGCCGGCGTTCCCTGCGGGGATACCTGGGTCGGCCGCAGGGGCCGGTGCGTGCCGTGCCGGTGCCGGCCTCCGCTAGACTGGCCGCTCCTGGCATCCGCTGCAGACCGCGACCCGATGACTTCCCGACCCCGCATCCAGGTGGCCGTGGTGATGGAGCGCATCGCCGCGCCGAACCCATGGGAGGCGTGGCGGTTCCGCGTCGTCGACGTCGTGCCCGACGAGGGCATCTTCGGCAGCAGCCCGCGCCGCCTGGTGGGCGACGACAAGGTCTCGCGCTGGCTCTTTCCGGGCTTCGCGATCGAGTTGTTTCCCGACGAGAGCAAGGGCTACTACCTCAACCTCACCTCGGGTCGGCCTTCGTGGTTCGTCTCCTGGGTGATCGACGAGGCCGAGCCGTCGCTGCCCACGCTCACCGGCGTCGGCGTCTCCTATGTGGAGGCCGATCGCCGCATGGCCTCGGAGGAGCACGTCGAGAACGTGGCGCTCGCGCCCGAGCTGTGCGAGTGGCTGCAGCAGTTCACCAATGCCCACTACCGTCCCGGAGGTGCGGCGCAAGGTGCGGGCGCAATCCTTCCTGAGCCCCGAGGAGCGGGCGCGCCAGCAGGCGCTCGGCGATGCGGCGGCCTCCGGCGACCGGCCAGCCCGCGAGCCTGCGGCAGCGGCGGACGAGCCCGACCGCGGCGCGCCGTCGGGCGAGCGTGCGCAACGCCGCGCTGCGCGCGATGTTCCATGCCGACCCGCATTTCCGCCGCTCCGACGGGCTGGATGTCGGTGTCGACGAGGTGCACCAGATCGAGGGTTCGCCGACCGGCCGGCAGCGCAAGATCCTGCAGGCGCGCGCGCTCGGTCTGCTCGACGACGAACTGCTCGACCAGGAGCCGCCGCCCGACCCGCCCTCGCAAGCCGCGCGGCGGCCAGTAGCGGCAGCTGCGCGACGAAGGCGGCCTCGGCCGCGTCGCCGTCGAGGCAGCGCAGGTCGAGCCGCAGTTCGCCGTCCTCGATGCGGCCGATCACCGGCATCGGCAGTGCCCGCAGCGCCTCGGCCAGCCGCTCGGGCAGGCGGCCGGCGCGCCGCGTGCCGGCGGGCGCGCCGATGGCGATGCAGGCGCTGGGCAGCCGATCCACCGGCAGCGAGCCGCTGCCGATCTGGCTGCGGCAGGGCCGCACCTGCACCTGTGCGCGCTCGCCCAGCGCGGCGGCGACGGCAGGCACCAGGCGCCCGGCCTGCGCCGTCAGTTCGGCCTGGCCGCGCGTGAGCAGGCGCAGCACGGGCAGCCGCTGGGCCAGGCGGTCGGGGTCGCGGTACAGGCGCAGCGTGGCCTCCAGCGCGGCGATGGTCATCGTGTCCAGTCGCAGCGCGCGCTTCAGCGGATGCCTGCGGATCTTTGCACCAGCGCCTTGTCGCCGACGATCAGGCCGGCCTGCGGGCCGCCGAGCAGCTTGTCGCCGCTGAAGGTGACGATGCCGGCCCCCGCCGCCAGCGACTGCTGCGGCGTGGGTTCGGCCGGCAGGCCCCAGCGGGTCAGGTCCACGAGGCTGCCGCTGCCGAGGTCCTCGACGAAAGGCAGCCCGCGCGCGGCACAGCGCGGCCAGCTCGGCCACCGGCACGCTGGCCGTGAAGCCCTGGATGGCGTAGTTGCTGGCGTGCACCTTCATCACGAGCCCGGTGCGCGGCCCGATCGCGGACTCGTAGTCGCGCAGGTGGGTGCGGTTGGTGGTGCCCACCTCGACCAGGCGCGCGCCGGCGCGCCGCATGATGTCGGGGATGCGGAAGGCGCCGCCGATCTCGACCAGCTCGCCGCGCGACACCGGCACCTCGCGGCGGTCGGCCAGAGCGGCCAGCACCAGCAGCACGGCGGCGGCATTGTTGTTGACGGCGGTGGCGGCTTGCGCGCCGGTGAGCTCGCGCAGCAGGTCTTCCAGGTGGTCGTCGCGTTCGCCGCGGGCACCGCTGGCGAGGTCGTATTCCAGATTGGCCGCGCCGCGCATCACGGCGACGACGGCCTCGATCGCCTCGGGCGCCATCACCGCGCGGCCGAGGTTGGTGTGCAGCACGGTGCCGGTGAGGTTGAAGACCGGGCGCAGCGCGGGCTGCGCCGCGGCATCCAGCGCCGCCTGGCACGCCGCCTCGAAGGCTGTGGCGTCGAAGGGCATGGCCGGCGCCTGTGCACGCCAGTCGTCCAGGGCGCGGCGGGCCGCCGCGCACCGGCGCCCAACCATGCTGCCGGATGAGGGCGGGCAACGCGCCGCTGTCGAGCAGCTTGTCGAGCGCGGGCGGGCGATGGCTGGCGGCGGTCACGTCAGGGGGGTGGGTTTGGCGGAAGAGGGTGGGAGTCGAACCCACCTGGGACTGCAGGGCAACCCCACCCGGTTTTGCAGACCGGACGCCCCACCGGGGACGATCCTCTTCCGTGATGCTTGCGTGATCGGTCAGCCCTCGAAGACCTGGCGCGGGTCGCGGCGGAAATGGCGCCCGACCTCGTCGCGCCGGGTCAGGCCGATCTGGTCGAAATACTCTACCAGCGGCACCGACAGGTGGCGGCTGATGCCCGTGCGATCGCGCAGTTCCTTGACATTCAGCCGCCGGTTCCGGATCGGCCTGCGCCAGCTCCCAGGCCTGCACCGCCAGCGCCAGCAGGTGCGTCGTCTGGATGAAATATTCGGCGCCGACCGCATGCACGTTGCCCATGCGCTGCAGCCGCTCCATCAGGCGCAGCACCTGGTCGCGGCGCAGGCCGCGGTCGCGCAGCAGCATCTCGCTCAGGCGCGGCGGGTGCATGCCGCCCTCGTCGAGCCAGGGCTTGAGCCGCTCCAGAGCTGCCGGTCGGCGCCCTGCAGCGAGGCATCGTGCCCGGCCAGCGACAGGTGCGGGCCGTTGCGCTTGAGCACCCCGGTGCGCACCAGTTCCTTCCAGCAGCAGCGCGAAGACGGTGCCGGCGGGCTTGTCGCGCACGGCACGCTGCAGCTACTCCTGCGTCAGCCCGGGGCTGTCGGGCTTCTTCTGGTGATGCGCGCGCTGCGCGCGGCGACCGCGTCGCCATAACGTTCGATCTGTGCCGGCGCGAACAGCAGCTCGCGCGTGCCGTCGGCCATCGCGCGGTGCGGCACCGCGTCGAGCACCTGGCGCCACTCGGCCGCGGCCAGGTTCCACAGCGTGGCAAACCGGCGCGCGTCGATGCCGGTGGGCGGCTGCTGGGCCAGCGCGGCGGCCAGCGCCCGGGCCGGCGTCGGCAGCTCCAGCGCCGCCAGTGCGGCCAGGCGCTGGTCGCGCCGACGGCGTGTGTCGGGCGGGAAGGCGTCGATCACCGAGCCGCCGCCGAGCGTGCGCTGCGCCGACTGGTCGCGCAGGATGAAGCGGTCACCGCGCAGCGCCGCGATCGGGCGCTCGAGCTGCAGTTGTGCGCGCGCGTCGCGGCCCGGCGCGATGGCCTCGCCCTCGAGCCCCACGCCGCGGCCGCCCACGTCCTCGGCGCCCAGGTGCAGGTGCACCGGTGTCCAGTGCAGGAGCGGCCGCGCCTCGCCGGCCAGCACACGCAGTCGCACGTCCAGGCGCTGGGTGGGCGCGTGCAGCGCATCGGCCACGATCCAGTCGCCGCGCCGCACCTGGGCGCGCTCGACGCCGGCCAGCGCCAGCGCCAGCCGCTGGCCGGCCTGCCCCTGCGCGGCCTGGCGGTTCTGTGCATGCACGCTGCGCACGCGCACCGGCAGGCCCGCCGGCGAGACGGTGAGCCGGTCGCCGGGCGACGCGCCCCGCGACCGCGGTGCCGGTGACGACGGTGCCGATGCCCGCCAGCGTGAAGACGCGGTCCACCGCCAGGCGGAACTGTCCCGGCGCCGCGCGGTCCGTCGGCGTGCCGGCGGCCTGTTGCAGCAGCGCCTTCAACTCCGGCCAGCCCTGGCCGCTGACCGACGAGACCGGCACCACCGGTGCACCCGCCAGGCCGCTGCCGGCCAGCAGTGCGCGCACCCTCGGCCTCGGCGGCGGCAAGCCGCGCCGGGGGTCACGAGGTCGCATTTGGTCAGCGCCACCACCCCCTGGCGCAGCCCGAGCAGGTCGACGATGGCCAGGTGCTCGCGCGTCTGCGGCATCGGCCCGTCGTCGGCGGCGACGACCAGCAGCACATGGTCGATGCCGGTGGCGCCGGCCAGCATGTTGCGCACCAGCTTCTCGTGGCCGGGCACGTCGACGAAGCCGAGCACCTGCCCGTCGGGCAGCGGCAGGTAGGCAAAACCGAGGTCGATGGTGATGCCGCGCGCCTTCTCTTCCTTCAGGCGGTCGGTGTCGGTGCCGGTCAGGGCCTTCACCAGCGCGGTCTTGCCATGGTCGATGTAGCCTGCGGTTCCGATGATCAAGTCGCTGCTCGTGCGGGGTGCGGTGGCGCCGATTGTCCGACGAGCGCCGTGCCGCGTCCGCGGGTCGCGATGCCGCGCGCGAGCGGCGGTCGTCCGCGCGATCGGGGCAAGAGGGGGGCAAGAGGGCAATGGGAGGGGCAATAGGGTCTTCCCGCTTGCAACGGCCGCCGTCCTCTGGGGAAATCGGGACAGATATGTCGGCCCTGCATGGGCCCTCGTCCGGAGGCTGTACCGATGAACAAACCCAACGCGCCCGCCCTCAACCGCCGTACGGTCTTTGCCAGTGCCGGTGCGGCCCGGGGCACTCGCCGCCGCCGCCACCGTGCTGCCCCGGGCGCCGGGTGCGGCGCCGACGACGCTGGCGGCCGGCACGCAGCCGGCGCCGGCGGGCGGCTACCGGCTCACCGAGCACATCAGGCAGTACTACGCCACGGCGCGCACCTGAGCGCGGCCCGCGGCACCTGACCGATTTCCGATCGATCGCTTGTCCGACAGGAGGCAGCATGCTGTTGACACGCAAGTTGACGAGTGACGGGGCGACATCGTCGTCCCGCACGCTCGTCGACTCACTGGCGCGAGGCGTCCCGCGCCGTTCCCACGATGGACCGGCGCCGCTTCCTGCGCCGCTCCGGGCTGGGGCTGGGGCCGGCATCGCGGCCTCGCAGCTGACGCTGGTGCGCAGGTCCGAGGCGGCAGACGCGCCCGCGGCCCGCGCGACGGCCAAGATCGAGGTCAAGCGCACGGTGTGCACGCACTGCTCGGTGGGCTGTGCCGTCGACGCCGTCGTCGACAACGGCGTCTGGGTGCGGCAGGAGCCGGTCTTCGACTCGCCCATCAGCATGGGCGGGCACCGTGCCAAGGGCGGGCGCTGCGCGAGAACGCGCACGGCGAATACCGGCTCAAATACCCGATGAAGCTGGTCGACGGCAAATACCAGCGCATCTCCTGGGACCAGGCGCTGGAGGAGATCAGCGCCCGGATGCTCAAGCTGCGCGAGGAGAGCGGCCCTGACAGCGTCTTCGTCGTCGGCTCCTGCAAGAGCAACAACGAACAGGGCTATCTGCTGCGCAAGTGGATGACGCTCTGGGGCAGCAACAACTGCGACCACCAGGCACGAATATGCCACCTCGACTGTCGCCGGTGTGGCGAATACGTGGGGCTACGGTGCGATGACCAATTCGTACAACGACATGCGCAACGCCAAGTCGGCGATCTATCTCGGCAGCAATGCCGCGGAGGCGCATCCGGGTTTCGCTGCTGCACATGCTGCAATGCGAAGGAGAAGGGGCCGAGAACCGCCCCAGCACGCTGGTGTGGTGCATGGGCCAGGCGCAGCACAGCATCGGCAATGCCATCGTGCGCGCGTCCTGCCTGCTGCAGCTGGTGCTGGGCAATGTCGGCGTCAGCGGCGGCGGCACCAACATCTTCCGCGGCCATGACAACGTGCAGGGCATCACCGACATCGGCGCCAATCCCGATTCGCTGCCCGGCTACTACGGCATCGCCGAAGTGTGGACCCCTACCCGTCGGCCACCGCCGCGATGGCGGCCATGCCGGGCAAGCCTGAGGACCAGAACCCCAACCGCGCCGTCTACCTGCTGCCGGCCACCACGCAGTTCGAGACCAGCGGCTCGGCGACGGCGTCCAACTTCAAGATGCAGAAGGTCAAGGGCCTGGACGAACCGTGCCCGAGGACATCCTGCGCGAGATCAACAAGTCGGTCTGGACCATCGGCTACACGGGCCAGAGCCCCGAGCGCTTGAAGGCGCACATGCGCAACATGAACGTCTTCGACGTCAAGACGCTGCGCGCCCGGGGCGGCATCGACAAGGAGACCGGCTACAAACTCGACGGCGACTATTTTCGCCTGCCCTGGCCTTACTACGGCACGCCCGAGATCAAAGCACCCGGCACCCACGTGCTCTACAACAATGCCCACATGTGATGGACGGCGGGGGCAACTTCCGCCAATTTCGGCGTCGAGCGCGACGGGCAGTCGCTGCTGGCCGGTGACGGTTCGCATTCCAGGGGGCGCCGAGATCACCACCGGCTACCCGAGTTCGACCTCCTGCTGAAGAAGCTCGGCTGGTGGGACGACCTGACCGACGCCGAGAAGGCCAAGGCCGAGGGCAAGAACTGGAAGACCGACCTGTCGGGCGGCATCCAGCGCGTGGCCATGATGCACGGCTGCCATCCCTTCAGCAACGCCAAGGCGCGGGCCGTGGTCTGGAACTTCCCCGATCCGATCCCGAAGCACCGCGAGCCGATCTACCCTCGACGCGGCCGGAGCTGGTCGCCAAATGTCCGACGCACGACGACCGCAAGGCCTTCTGGCGCCTGCCCACGCTGTTCAAGACGGTGCAGGAGAAGAACAAGGATGTGGGCAAGCAGTTCCCCGCTCATCCTCACCACCGGGCGGCTGGTCGAATACGAGGGCGGCGGCGACGAGACGCGCTCCAACCGCTACCTGGCCGAACTGCAGCAGGACATGTTCATCGAGCTGAAACCTGCCGCTGACCAACGACCGCGGCATCCGCAACGGCGACAACGTCTGGGTCACCACCCCGAGCGGCGCCCGCCTGAAGGTGAAGGCGCTGGTGACCGAGCGCGTCGATCGCGAGACGGCCTTCATGCCCTACCACTTTGCCGGCCGCTGGCAGGGCGAGGATCTGCTGCGTCACTACCCGCAGGGCGCGGCGCCGATCGTGCGCGGCGAGGCCGCCAATACGGCGACGACCTACGGCTACGACTCCGTGACGATGATGCAGGAGACCAAGACCTCGGTCTGCCAGATCGAGCGGGCCGCCTGAGGAGGCATCACGATGGCACGAATGAAGTTCATCTGTGATGCCGAGCGCTGCATCGAATGCAACGGCTGCGTCACGGCCTGCAAGGCCGAGCATGAGGTGCCGTGGGGGGTCAACCGTCGTCGTGTGGTGACGATGAACGACGGCCAACCCGGCGAGCGCAGCATTTCCGTGGCCTGCTGCACTGCAGCGATGCACCAGCATGGCCGTCTGCCCGGTCGACTGCTTCACGCCGCACCGACGACGGCGTCGTGCTGCACGACAAGGATGTCTGCATCAGCTGCGGCTATTGGCCTGCCTGCCCCTTCGGTGCGCCGCAGTTTTCAAGTCCAACAGCGGGTCCGGCCTGCGCGGGAAGATGGACAAGTGCGCCTTCTGCGCCCGGCGGCCCCGAGACCAACGGCAGTGCGGCGCGAGCACGAGAAATACGGCCGCAACCGCCTGGCCGAGGGCAAGCTGCCGATCTGCGCCGAAGTATTGCTCGACCAAGGCCCTGCTCGGCGGCGACGGCGACATGGTGGCCGACATCTTCCGCACCAGGTGCTCCACGCGCGACAAGGGCAGCGAGGTCTGGGGCTGGGGCACGGCCTACGCGCAAGCCGGGCACCGCGCCGGCGAAGACAAAATCATGACAGCGCGCCACCTGATTCCTCTTGCGCTGCTGGCCACCGCCGCGGCGCTGTCCGCCTGCGGTGGCGGCAGACCCCGCCGCCGCCGGCGGCACAACGGCGGACAGGAACGACGTGCCGGCCTGGAAGGGCGGCGCCAATCCACATCCGGCTCCGGGCTGGAAAGCCGGCGACCAGGCCGGCTGGGGGCAGCATGCCGCCTTGCCAACGCATCCAGGGCCAGAACAGATATTACCCACGGCTCGGGTGCCTGAGGCGCTGCGCGACCACAGAACAGCGATGCAAGCCTTGACAAGAGCCCTCATCCTGGCCCGGCGCTCGGGGCTGTCGGCGGCCGCGGGTGCCAAAGCGCCATAGCCGCCGGTCGGCGCCTGCGGGCTTCGCTGACCCAGCGGGCCAGGGAAGCAATGCCGAACGCGCGCGCGTAGCGGCGCGACAATGCCCCGATGCGGCGCGCGGTGCGCGAATCAGACGCAACCGGGCTACACTCACTGCCAGGGGTCGAGCAGGGTGTGCTCATCCAGCCGCTGGTCCAATACCCGGGTTCGCGCCTGACCACCGCCGGCGAGGCCTGGCAGCAGGTGCGCAACAACCTCATCCTTCCCTACGGGGCGGCGCTGCTGGCGATCATCAGCGCTGGCACTGGCGCTGTTCCACTAGCGCAAGGGGCCGCTGGGCGGCCACCAGCCCGACACCGGGCACCGGTCGCGCTTCGCCCTTCGAGGCGCGCCGCCCACTGGGCCAATGCCATCGCCTTTGTCGCACTGGCGGTCTCCGGCATCGTGATGGCCTGGGGCCAAATGATTTCCTGCTGCCGGTGCTCGGCAGCGCTGTTCCGGCTGGTTGAGCTTCGCGCTAAGAACCTGCACAACTCCGCGGGTCCGATGTTCGCGGTGTCGCTGCTGATCGTCATCGGCACCTTCGTGCGCGACAACCTGCCGCGCCGGGGCGATCTCGGCTGGCTGCTCAGGGCGGCGGGTTGCTGGGCGAGCACGAAATTGCCACACGCAGTTCAATGCGGCCGAGAAGCTGCTGTTCTGGGGTGGCAGTAGCTCACGCTCGGCCTGGCCGTGGTGGCGTCGGGCCTGGTCCTCGACAAGGTGCTGCCGTCGCTGCTGGCCTATACCGCGCGGGCAGATGCAGATCGCGCACATGATCCACCGTCGCCGCCGTGCTGATGATGACGGCCTTCAGGGGCACATCTATATCGGCACGATCGGCATGAAGGGCGCGCTCGGCGCCATGCGGGCGAGCTAAGCGAGGATGGGCCCGCGGCACCACGAACTCTGGCACGACGACATCAAGGCCGGCAAAATCCGCCCACCGCTCGACCGAGACACCACCGGCGCCGATGGAAGCCAAGCCGGTCTCAGGGCTGACCGCGCAAGAAGGCATGACGATGAGACCAACCGCAGCTGCATCACGGCCCTGGGCGCCGTGCTGCTGCGCTATCGGCACTGACGGCGGCAGCAAGCCGGAAAACCGTCGGACCGAGGCCAAGGCCAAGGCCGCCGAAGGCCGCCGCGCTTCACAGCATGGGCCAACAAGGTTGCCGACTACAGGCTGTACCAGTCGATGGACAGCGTGGCGGCCAGATACCGTGCCGACCCGGAAGTCGGGCTGGCGCGGAGAACCAAGCCGGCGACGCCCGCCCGCCTGCGCCGACCCGTGCCCGTTCGTGCCGCCGGCGCAGTGGAACCGACGCGTCGATGTCACTTGTCGACCCGCGGCCGCTCGCCGCCCACGTCAAATGCGGTGGCCCGCGCCTGATGGCGCCAGCGCCACACAGCCCCCAACGCGCGAGATCAAGTTCTCGACGAATATGGTCAGGCCGGCGGCTGCCACGTTCCGTCGAGCAGCCGCTCACGGTCTTCGTCGACAAGCGCGAACTGGTCACGCTGATGACCTGGGCGCCGCGCGAGCTGCTGGTGCTCGGCTACCTGCGCAACCAGCGCCTCGTCGATGAGAAGCTCGTGCAGGTGGAGTCGATCACCCGTCGACTGAATGTCGAAACCGCCGCAGTACGCACGCGCGGCGTCGAGGCATCGAAGCGCGCACAGTGCGGCGCGTGGTAGCGACAGGTTGCGGGCAGAACCGTCTTCGGCGATCTGCAGGCGCAGGTCGATGCGATCGGCTGCCGCCGCCGGCACGGGCGCGCATCCGCCAGTCGGCGCTGCACGGCATGCTCGAGGTGATGCGCCAGCAGGAACGGCATCCACCGCGCAAGGCGGATCGGTGCATGGCTGCGCCCTGTTCCGTGGCACCGGACTTTGCTCGCCTTCGTCCGGGACGTCGGCCGCCACAATGCGATCGACACGATCATGGCTGGATGTGGATGCATGGCATCGGCGGCGCCGACAAGACCTTCCACCACCGGCCGGCTGACCAGCGAGATAGTGACCGAGGCCGCACAGATGGGCATCCCGATCGTCGTCTCGCGCAACGGCGTCGCAGATGGGCCATGCCTTCGCGAGCTTCGCCTGGGCATGACCCTGTTCAGCCGCGCCAACCGCCACTTCATCTGCTACACCGGTTTCGACCGGCGATTCCGAACCCGGGCGCTGCGCTCGCCAGTGCTGCGCGTAATTGGCCGGCGCGGGCAACAGGGCCGGCACCCAGCCGCCCGCGGGCCCTGGGCGGCCACCACTTTGCCGCCATGCTGACCAACACCGCCAGTCGGCCGCGCGCTGGCGCTCGGCAACGTCATGTGCCAGCCCCAACCCGCCCCGTACGCCACAACACGTCGTCGGCGCTGCGCGCGCCCATTCGGCGTCGTGCAGGTGCTGCGAAAGCTCGCCCTCGTGCAGGCCAGGGTGACCTCGGCACCCAGCGTGACCCCGCCAGCAACAAGGCCACGCGTGCGCCAGCTGCGCACCCAGCGCCCGGCGTCGGCCTGCGGCAGTTCCGGGGTAACGGCGCGCCAGTTCGGCGTCGAAGCGGGCGGTGTCTCGTCAGGGCGCGTCCGTTGCGGCACCAGACTGCCCAGATCCGCGCCAGGCAGCACCCGCGCTTTCGGTCCGGTGCGTCCGGGCGCCAGCCCGGCTGAGCGCTCAGCAGGTCGACGGCTTCCTCCGGCGGTTGCGGAAGGTGGTGATCTTGCCGCCCCAGACGTTGAGCCGCCGCCCCGCCTTCGGTGTCGAGCTCCAGCCGGTAGTCGCGCGTCACCGCCGAGAGCGTCGCCCGCTTCGTCGTCCAGCAGCGGGCGCACGCCAGCGTAGCGCCAGACGGCTTATCAACCGCGCCGACCGGGCAGCGAAATAACGGCGAAGCCTGCTCACTGGGTGGCGCACCTCTCGGCTCGTCGATCTGCACCGTGCCGATGTCGCCGGCATGTTATTCTGCGACATCGGTGGTGCCGATCAGCGTAATGATCGTCCTCGTAGGGAATGGCGAAGATGATGCGCTGGTCAGGGTTCTGCGAAAATGTGGGCGTGGTCGTGCTCGAACAGGCGCCGCACGACGATGTGGCTGCCCTTGACCAGCCGCAGCGCCCTGGCACGCGGCAGCGCGCCTGCTCGCCAGGAAACGCGCCGCCCAGGGGCCGGTGGCGTTGACCAGCGCGCGCTAGCATCGCGCGCTGCCCGGCCAGTGCAGCGTCGCCAGCCAGCCGCCGGCAGTCACGTTGCGCGCGGGTGCACGCGCAGCGCGATAAACCCCACGGTGGCGCCGCGTTGCCGCAACGTCGATCGCATTCAGCACCGCCAGCCGCGCATCTTCGACCCAGCCGTCGCCGGGCAAGGCGTGCGTGAACTGCGGCAGGCGCGGCGCCGGCCGGGTGCTCGCGCAGGCGCTGCGCCCCCTGCGAGGCCGGGCAACCATCGATCGCGGCGCGCCGGGTGGTCATGCAGGGAACAGGCCGGCGCGGACCATCCCGAACCGGCCGCATCGACGGATCGTGCGGCATCACCAGAAAGCGCAGCGGCTACATGATGTGCGGCGCGCTGCGCAGCAGGCATTCGCGCTCGACCAGCGCCTTGCGCACGAGGCCGAATTCGCGTGGTGCTCGAGCCAGCGCAGGCCCGCCGTGGATGAGCTTGGTGCTGGCCGACGGGTGTGCTGCGCCAGGTCGTGCTGCTCGCCCTGTGAACCTTCAGCCCGCGGCCGGCGGGTCGCGCGCGATGCCAGCCCCGTTGATGCCGCCGCCGACGACGAGGACATCGCGGTGGTGATCTGGCGCCCCGCATAGCGGTCGAGCCGAGATGCGCCAGATTGCGCAGCATCGTCAGCCCGCGTGGCGCTCGATCTCGCGACCAGCAGGCGGAACAGGCCCAGTGCCGCCAGCATTTCCATCACCACGAACATCAGGCCCCCCTGTGAGCCGACCAGGTCATCGGCAAAGGCAGGTTTGCGGCCCTCGTAATGGTGGCCGACGAACTGCACGATCCAGCCGACGACGAAGAAGCCCAGCCCCCAGCCCAGCCAGGGCCCGATGCCCGCCGTCCGGTCACGCGGTGCGCCAGCAGCAGCAGCAAGGCGGTGGCGGCGCTCGCGGCCACGCCCAACAGCAATTCACCGCGCGTCACGTTGCAGAGGGCGTAGCGCTGCGAAAGCAAGCCATGCCGGCGACAATCAGCGTGCCCTGCGCGGAAAGCCGGCCTGGACAACGCACGCCGATGCCGAAGACGATCATCGGCACGCGCCGACGAAGTGCGTCAGGATGTTGCGGCGATCGCGGTGG
>JADJYX010000050.1 GCA_016719535.1 Rubrivivax sp.
GTCGAGGTGCGCGCCACGGCACGCCGGGCATGTTGGCCACGCGGTAATTGCACCACGCCGTCGACGACCCGGGTGGGGTCGGCATGCGTGGTGGGGCGCGAGGTCTCGAAGCAGCCGCCCTGGTCGATGGCGACGTCGACGACCACGCTGCCTTGCTTCATGCTGCGACACCATCCCCGCGCGTCCGCAGCCTGGGCGCCGCCGCACCAGGGATCAACGCGCCGCCAATCACGACGTCGGCATCGTGCACCGCGTCCTCGATCGCGGCGGCGGTCGAGTAACGCGTGGCGATGCGGTTGCCGAACAACGAGTCGAGCTGGCGCAGGCGGTCGACGTTGCGGTCGATCACGGTGACGCGCGCGCTGAACCACCGCCGTCTGCACGGCGTGGGTGCCCACCACGCCGGCGCCCAGCACCACCACGTGCGCCGCCGGCTTGCCGGGCACGCCGCCCAGCAGCACGCCCATGCCGCCGCGCGACCTCCAGGTGCGTGGCCGCGGCCTGGATGCTCATGCGCCCAACCACCTCGCTCATCAGCGCCAGCAACGCCCAGGCCGCCGCCCGGGCGATTGATCGTCTCGTAGGCGACGGCGACCACGCCGGCCTGCCGCTTGGCCTACGGTCTGCGCCGGGTCGGGCGCCGGGTGCGAAACAGGTATACGGGATCTGCCCCGGGCGCAGCAGCAGCGCGCATTCGGCCGGCTGTGGCTCCTTCACCTTGACGATCGCTCGGCCTCGGCGAAGACCGCAGCGGCGTCAGGCACCACCCGGGCGCCGGCGGCGCTGACATGGCGCATCGTCCATGCCGATGGCGGCACCGGCGCCGCTTTGCACCAGCACCTCGTGGCCATGGGCGACATATTCGCGCACGCTCGCCGGCGTCGGAATGACGCGGTGCCTTTGGACCTTGATCTCCTGCGGCACGCCGACGCGCATGGAAGCCTCCGGTTCGAACGGCGCATCAATGCCTGCCCGCATGCTTGATTCAAATGCTCGAATACGCGGGTATGCTTGACGGAACATGAAAGCAAGAGAGAGCCTTGCTCGGCGGTCGGCGATGTCAGCCTGCGGCATGCTGCCGTCTTCCAGGCGGTGGCCGACTGCGGCGGCATGGCGGCGGCCGAGCTCGAGCTCAACATCGCGATGTCGACCATCAGCCGCCACGTCAAGGACCTGGAGCAACGCCTGGGCACGGTGCTGTGCCAGCGCGGGCGCGCCGGCTTTGCCCGCTGACACCCGAGGGCGAGCGCGTGCTGGCCGCCACCGACGCGCTGCTGCGCACCACCGACACCTTCCGCGGCAGCCTGCACGACATCCACCGGCGCCTGGGCGGCGAGTTGCACGTGGCGCTGTTCGAGAAGACGGTGTCCAACCCGGCGGCGCATGTGGCCGAGGCGTGGGGCGTTTTCGCGCGCTGGCGCCACGGTCACGCTGCACCTGCACGGGAAACGCTGGGCATGATCGAGCGCGGCGTCATCAAGATGGCACCTACCACCTGGGCGTGATCCCCGAGCACCGTCGCTCCGACAGCCGGCTGGCCTCGACCCGCTGTTCGACGAGACCATGCTGCCCATGCCGGCGCCTGAACATCCGTGGTTCACCGGCAGCGATGCGCGGCGCGACTGGAATGCGTTGCGCGCGCAGCCGCTGGCCGGGCTGGGCTATCACTCGCCGAACCTCGGCCACGCATGCGCGCCGGCTCGAGTGCCGCCGCCACCGCGTCCGACCAGGAAGGGGTGGCCACGCTGGTGCTGTCGGGCGCCTTCGTCGGCCTTCCTGCCCGACCACTATGCCGAGCCCTTCGTGCGCGCCGGCCGGCTGCGTGCGGGGTCGCCGCAGCTGCTGAATTACGGCTTTGCCGCTTTCTCGTGCATCCGCCACGCGCCGGCACCGCTGCGCGTCGCGCAGGCCTTCCGCGAGTGCCTGCCCGGGCGCAGGCATGACCGGCAGGGGTTGAACCGCCGCGGGCCCGGCGGCGGCGTCTTCCGCAAGGCCGTATCAGGCCGGAGGCCGCTGCAGCTGCTGCAGTTCCTCGCGCGTATTGGCGTTGAAGAAGGCGTACGGGTCTTCGAACTCGACGACCGCGCAGCGGTGGCGCCGTCCAGCGGTCGATCTTGCGCTCGCCCGCCTTCAGGAAGGCCACCGGGTCTCCATCAGCATCGATCGCAGCAGCGAACACCGGTTGCGTGCGCAATTCGCCGCTCTTCCCGGGTGGCCGCCATCGCGATGTCGGCGTCCTGCGCGGCGGCGGCCTGCGCCAGCCGCGCGGCCAGGTCGGTGGAAAGCCGGGTGTGTCGCAGGGCACGGTCAGCAGCCAGGGGCGTCTCGCGGTGCTCGAGCCCGGCCAGCATGCCCGCCAGCGGGCCGGGGGTAGTCGGGCAGGGCATCGGGCCACACCGGCGCACCGAAAGCCTCGTAGGCGGCGAGGTTGCGGTTGGCATTCACCATCAGATGGCCCACCTGCGGCTGCAGGCGCAGCAGGGGGTGCAGGGCCAGCGGCATGCCGAGGTGGCTCTGGAGGCCCTTTGCCGACGCCGCCCATGCGGGTGGCGCGACCACCGGCGAGGACGGGCCGGTGATGTCGGCAGCGGCGATCGGCGTCATCGGTGTCAGGTCTCCAGCAGGTCGAAGCCCCGGCCTCGACCTCGACGAAGGCGCGCGTGAAGGCGCCCACGGCGGCCAGACCCGCGCCCGCATGGGTGGGCCTGCACCGCGTCGCACAGCCGCGCCACCCAGGTCCGCACGTGGGCGCGGAAGAAGCGCCGCTGCTGCTCGAGGTTGCAGATGCCGGCGTCGTCGCCGGCGATCAGGTAGCGCATGACCTCGAAGACATAGGCCACGTGGTCTTCGGTCTCCATGCGCGTCTCGTCGCGGCCGAGGCCGAGCGCGGCGAGGTCGGTGCGCAACTGCGCCAGCGGCCGGTCGTTGAGCGAGCCGCTCAGGTGGTAGGAGCCATAGGCGATGACGTCGGGCCCGCCACGCCCAGGAAGAGGGCGTCGAATCTCCGCCGCCGCCGCCGCGGTGCCGGTGGCGCGCATGGCCGCGACGAGGTCCTGCCAGGGGCCTTCGAGGTGGCCGCCGGGCTCGGGCGCCTGCGTCACGGCAACGCGGAACTGCGCCAGCAACTCGTCGTCGGGCGGTGCCAGCCACAGCCGCGCGAGCAGGCCGTAGAGCTCGGCGCGCGCGGTTTCCTCGGCGTCGCCGGGGCGGCGATGCTGATCGCGGCGGGGTCGTGGTGTCGCTCATGGGGGTCGTGGCCGGCGTCGGCGTCAGAGGTCGGTGATGCGCATTTCGCCCGCATCGGTGTGGATGTCGACCACGCGGCAGTCGGCGCACATCTTCAGCCGCTCGGCGGCACGGTCGGCGAAGGCCGGGTGGCCGACCAGCTTGCCGATCATCGGCCTCGATCGCCTGCAGCGTACCGAAGGGCTTGCCGCAGCGGATGCAGCGGTAGGGCTGGGTCTCGGCCAGCACGCGGGCCGCCTTGCGCGCCTTGCCGCCGTCGGCCAGCCACAGCCGCGGCTGCAGCGTGATCGCCTGCTCGGGGCAGGTGCCGGCGCACAGGCCGCACTGGCACGCAGTGGCGCTCGATGAAAGCGCAGCTGCGGCTTGTCGGGGTTGTCGGCGAGCGCGCCCTCGGGCAGGCACCGACGCAGCTCAGGCACAGCGTGCACTTTGCGGTGTCGACCACCAGGCTGCCGAAGGGCGCGCCGGCGGCCGGCAGGGCGATCTCGTCGCACGGCTGCGGCGCCTGTGCCAGCAGGTGGTCGAGCGCGAGGTCGAGCGTGCCGCGCTTGGCCGCCTGCACGCCGAAGCGTGCCGCCTGCTGCACCTTGCGCCGGGGGCGCCTGCAGCGCGGCATCGAGCGCGGCGAGGTCGCGCGCATCGCGCGCCTCGATCAGCGCCAGGTGCGTGCCGGCATAGCCCAGCCCGCCGAGGATGGCCTGCGCCACCGCCATCTGCTCGGCCAGCGCCTGGCGGTATTCCGGCGCCTCCTCGGCGGTGAGCAGCACCCAGACCTGGCTCGCGCCGTGGGCGATGGCCGCCAGCCACAGGTCCAGGCCGACGCTGGCGGTGTGCCACAAAGGCACCGGCAGCACGCGCGCGGGCACGCCGTGCACGGCACGGTCGGTCAGGCGCGGCGCGGCCGAGGTCGTTCACCAGCTGCGCGCCCGCGCGCCCTCGCTGTGCAGCAGCAGCGCCGCATCGCGGCCGCCGGCGTGCGCGTAGGCGGCCAGCAGGGTGCGCAGGCGCAGGCCCTGGTCGGCCGCGCCGGGGTAGGCGAAGCCCATCGCGCCGCTCGGGCAGACCGTGCTGCAGGCGCCGCAGCCCACGCACAGGAAGGGCTCGACGACGACGCCGCCGCCGACGGCCGGCGGCAGCGCGGCGGCCTCGCCGGGCCGCGGTGCCGATCGCCGCGGCTGGCCGCTGGCCTTGCCCTTGCGCGAGGCGTCGCTGCGGATGGCACGTGCCGAGCAGACGTCGATGCAGCCGCTGCAGCCGATGCGCTCGTTGCGGCTGTGCGCGCACAGCTTGTCGTCGTAGCGGAAGAAGCGCGGCTTGTCGAATTCGCCGCCGAGTTCGCGCAGCGCCAGCACGGCGTCGACGAGCGCGCGTTCGTCGCCGCCGGCATGGCGGTAGCCCTGCGGCGGCTGGTGCTGGGTGAAGGCGCTCGGCCCGCGCAGGTCGAGCACGAGGTCGAAGCGCTCGTCCACCACCTCGGGCGCGCGCGCGAAATCGATCGCACCCGCCGCCTCGCACACGCGCACGCAGTCGCGGTGGCTCTTGCAGGCTGCCAGGTCCACGCGGTAGTCGAAGCCGATCGCGCCCTCGGACAGACCTCGATGCAGGCGTTGCAGCGCGTGCACAGGTCGAGGTCGATCGGCTGGTCGTTCACCCACTGCACGTCGAAGGCGCCCAGCCAGCCGCCGAGCTGCTGCAGCCGGCCGTGGTGCACGGCCAGGTCGTGCACCTGCGCCAGCGCGCCGCCGGGGCGGTCGACGAGCAGCGTCACGTCCAGGCGATCGCGCAGCATGGCGGCGGCGCGCGAGGCGGCATCGGCCGCGCCGATGACCAGGCAGCGCCCGCCCGAGCGGTAGGTGACGGTGGGCACGGGCGCGGGTGGCGGCAGCTGCGCGGCGGCGATCAGGGCGGCCATCTTGGGTGCGGCCTGGCGCGCATCGCGCGACCAGCCACCGGTTTCGCGGATGTTGACGAAGCGGATCGGCCGCTCCTGGATGCCGGCGGCGCCCTCGGTCTGCTCGTTGAGCTCGAGGAACAGCCGCTGCTCCTGCGTGCAGGCCACCAGCAACTCGTCGCCGCTGGCACTGGTGGCCTTGGCCGCGCGCTGGAAGGCGCCCGCCTCGCGCCGGCACAGCAGGCTGTGGACGGTCTCCAGCCCGTCAGGGCTGGCCTGCGGGTCTTCGCCAGGGCCTGGGCGATGCGGCTGGTGAGGTTCGGGTCCAGCGGCATCGTCCGGTTGCAGTCGCAGATCAGGGTCTTCATCGGTGGCGGTGGTGGACGGGTCGGGCGCGGCGGCGCGCTGTGCCGTGGGTGCGGGATCGGCAGCTTCCTCGTCGTCGAAGAGGCCGAGGAAGCGGGACTGCACCAGCTGGCGCAGCATGCCCGGCGGCAGCGGGTCGGGCTTGCCGTAGTCGTCGATGTAGACGTCGAGTCCGTCCATGACGTTGAACTGCGGGTCGCTGAAGAGCTTCTTCATCGCCGCATTGCGCACGTCGGGATCGACCTCAGGGCCCACGAAGCGGGCGTAGTCGGATGCGGGCGTGAGCCGGGCCACATCGTCCATCGTCGCCGGCGGTGGCGCAGGTGCCGCGGGCACAGCAGGATCGGCCACGGCCGTGGGCGCGGCGTCTGCCGCCGCGGCCGCGGGGTCTTCGGCCCCGGCTGCCGGTGCCGTGATGTCGGGCGCCGCCGCCGGCGTGCCGCCGCGCCGGGCGTCGGCCTTGCGCCGCGCCCAGCGGGACAGGAAGCCGGACTCGTCGGCCGCGTTCATGCCGGGCGGGCGCCATCGGCCCCCGGGCCCGCGGCGCGGGCGGCGGCAGCAACAGCGGTGGGCGGTTGAAGGACCATGGCAGACCGGGGCGGGCCGGATCCGGTGCATCAGGAGCGCGCGATTCTAGGCATGGGGTGCCGGCGTTCCCTGCGGGGATACCTGGGTCGGCCGCAGGGGCCGGTGCGTGCCGTGCCGGTGCCGGCCTCCGCTAGACTGGCCGTTCCCTGGCATCCGCTGCAGACCGCGACCCGATGACTTCCCGACCCCGCATCCAGGTGGCCGTGGTGATGGAGCGCATCGCCGCGCCGAACCCATGGGAGGCGTGGCGGTTCCGCGTCGTCGACGTCGTGCCCGACGAGGGCATCTTCGGCAGCAGCCCGCGCCGCCTGGTGGGCGACGACAAAGTGTCGCGCTGGCTCTTTCCGGGCTTCGCGATCGAGTTGTTTCCCGACGAGAGCAAGGGCTACTACCTCAACCTCACTTCGGGTCGGCCTTCGTGGTTCGTCTCCTGGGTGATCGACGAGGCCGAGCCGTCGCTGCCCACGCTCACCGGCGTCGGCGTCTCCTATGTGGAGGCCGATCGCCGCATGGCCTCGGAGGAGCACGTCGAGAACGTGGCGCTCGCGCCCGAGCTGTGCGAGTGGCTGCAGCAGTTCACCAATGCCCACTACCGTCCCGAGGTGCGGCGCAAGGTGCGGGCGCAATCCTTCCTGAGCCCCGAGGAGCGGGCGCGCCAGCAGGCGCTCGGCGATGCGGCGGCCTCCGGCGACCGGCCAGCCCGCGAGCCTGCGGCAGCGGCGGACGAGCCCGACCGCGGCGCGCCGTCGGGCGAGCGTGCGCGCAACGCCGCGCTGCGCGCGATGTTCCATGCCGACCCGCATTTCCGCCGCTCCGACGGGCTGGATGTCGGTGTCGACGAGGTGCACCAGATCGAGGGTTCGCCGACCGGCCGGCAGCGCAAGATCCTGCAGGCGCGCGCGCTCGGTCTGCTCGACGACGAACTGCTCGACCAGGAGCCGCCGCCCGACCCGCCCTCACAGCCGCGCGGCGGCCAGTAGCGGCAGCTGCGCGACGAAGGCGGCCTCGGCCGCGTCGCCGTCGAGGCAGCGCAGGTCGAGCCGCAGTTCGCCGTCCTCGATGCGGCCGATCACCGGCATCGGCAGTGCCCGCAGCGCCTCGGCCAGCCGCTCGGGCAGGCGGCCGGCGCGCCGCGTGCCGGCGGGCGCGCCGATGGCGATGCAGGCGCTGGGCAGCCGGTCCACCGGCAGCGAGCCGCTGCCGATCTGGCTGCGGCAGGGGCGCACCTGCACCTGTGCGCGCTCGCCCAGCGCGGCGGCGACGGCAGGCACCAGGCGCCCGGCCTGCGCCGTCAGTTCGGCCTGGCCGCGCGTGAGCAGGCGCAGCACGGGCAGCCGCTGGGCCAGGCGGTCGGGGTCGCGGTACAGGCGCAGCGTGGCCTCCAGCGCGGCGATGGTCATCTTGTCCAGTCGCAGCGCGCGCTTCAGCGGATGCCTGCGGATCTTTTGCACCAGCGCCTTGTCGCCGACGATCAGCCCGGCCTGCGGGCCGCCGAGCAGCTTGTCGCCGCTGAAGGTGACGAGGTGGGCGCCGGCGGCCAGCGACTGCTGCGGCGTGGGCTCGGCCGGCAGGCCCCAGCGCGTCAGGTCCACCAGGCTGCCGCTGCCCAGGTCCTCGACGAAAGGCAGCCCGCGCGCGCGGCACAGCGCGGCCAGCTCGGCCACCGGCACGCTGGCGGTGAAGCCCTGGATGGCGTAGTTGCTGGCGTGCACCTTCATCACCAGCGCGGTGCGCGGGCCGATCGCGGACTCGTAGTCGCGCAGGTGGGTGCGGTTGGTGGTGCCCACCTCGACCAGGCGCGCGCCCGCACGCCGCATGATGTCGGGGATGCGGAAGGCGCCGCCGATCTCGACCAGCTCGCCGCGCGACACCGGCACCTCGCGGCGGTCGGCCAGCGCGGCCAGCACCAGCAGCACGGCGGCGGCATTGTTGTTGACGGCGGTGGCGGCTTGCGCGCCGGTGAGCTCGCGCAGCAGGCCTTCCAGGTGGTCGTCGCGTTCGCCGCGGGCACCGCTGGCGAGGTCGTATTCCAGATTGGCCGCGCCGCGCATCACGGCGACGACGGCCTCGATCGCCTCGGGCGCCATCACCGCGCGGCCGAGGTTGGTGTGCAGCACGGTGCCGGTGAGGTTGAAGACCGGGCGCAGCGCGGGCTGCGCCGCGGCATCCAGCGCCGCCTGGCACGCCGCCTCGAAGGCTGTGGCGTCGAAGGGCATGGTCGGCGCCTGTGCACGCCAGTCGTCCAGGGCGCGGCGGGCCGCCGCGCGCACCGGCGCCCGGCCATGCTGCCGGATGAGGGCGGGCAACGCGCCGCTGTCGAGCAGCTTGTCGAGCGCGGGCGGGCGATGGCTGGCGGCGGTCACGTCAGGGGTGGGTGTGGCGGAAGAGGGTGGGAGTCGAACCCACCTGGGACTGCAGGGCAACCCCACCCGGTTTTGCAGACCGGACGCCCCACCGGGGGACGATCCTCTTCCGTGATGCTTGCGTGATCGGTCAGCCCTCGAAGACCTGGCGCGGGTCGCGGCGGAAATGGCGCCCGACCTCGTCGCGCCGGGTCAGGCCGATCTGGTCGAAATACTCTACCAGCGGCACCGACAGGTGGCGGCTGATGCCCGTGCGATCGCGCAGTTCCTTGACATTCAGCCGCCGGTTCGGATCGGCCTGCGCCAGCTCCCAGGCCTGCACCGCCAGTGCCAGCAGGTGCGTCGTCTGGATGAAATATTCGGCGCCGACCGCATGCACGTTGCCCATGCGCTGCAGCCGCTCCATCAGGCGCAGCACCTGGTCGCGGCGCAGGCCGCGGTCGCGCAGCAGCATCTCGCTCAGGCGCGGCGGGTGCATGCCGCCCTCGTCGAGCCAGGGCTTGAGCCGCTCCCAGAGCTGCCGGTCGGCGCCCTGCAGCGAGGCATCGTGCCCGGCCAGCGACAGGTGCGGGCCGTTGCGCTTGAGCGCCCCGGTGCGCACCAGTTCCTTCAGCAGCAGCGCGAAGACGGTGCCGGCGGGCTTGTCGCGCACGGCGCGCTGCAGCTGCTCCTGCGTCAGCCCGGGGCTGTCGGGCTTCTTCTGGTGATGCGCGCGCAGCTGCGCGGCGGCCGCGTCGCCATAACGTTCGATCTGTGCCGGCGCGAACAGCAGCTCGCGCGTGCCGTCGGCCATGACGCGGTGCGGCACCGCGTCGAGCACCTGGCGCCACTCGGCCGCGGCCAGGTTCCACAGCGTGGCAAAGCGGCGCGCGTCGATGCCGGTGGGCGGCTGCTGGGCCAGCGCGGCGGCCAGCGCCCGGGCCGGCGTCGGCAGCTCCAGCGCCGCCAGTGCGGCCAGGCGCTGGTCGCGCCGACGGCGTGTGTCGGGCGGGAAGGCATCGATCACCGTGCCGCCGCCGAGCGTGCGCTGCGCCGACTGGTCGCGCAGGATGAAGCGGTCACCGCGCAGCGCGGCGATCGGGCGCTCGAGCTGCAGCTGCGCGCGCGCGTCGCGGCCGGGTGCGATGGCCTCGCCCTCGAGCACCACGACGCGGCCGCCCACGGCCTCGGCGCCCAGGTGCAGGTGCACGGGCGTCCAGTGCGCGAGCGGCCGCGCCTCGCCCGCCAGCACCTGCAGCCGCACGTCCACGCGCTGGGTGGGTGCGTGCAGCGCATCGGCCACGATCCAGTCGCCGCGCCGCACCTGGGCGCGCTCGACGCCGGCCAGCGCCAGCGCCAGCCGCTGGCCGGCCTGCCCCTGCGCGGCCTGGCGGTTCTGTGCATGCACGCTGCGCACGCGCACCGGCAGGCCCGCCGGCGAGACGGTGAGCCGGTCGCCGGGCACGACGCGCCCCGCGACCGCGGTGCCGGTGACGACGGTGCCGATGCCCGCCAGCGTGAAGACGCGGTCCACCGCCAGGCGGAACTGTCCCGGCGCCGCGCGGTCCGTCGGCGTGCCGGCGGCCTGCTGCAGCAGCGCCTTCAATTCGGCCAGCCCCTGGCCGCTGACCGACGAGACCGGCACCACCGGTGCACCCGCCAGGCCGCTGCCGGCCAGCAGTGCGCGCACCTCGGCCTCGGCGGCGGCAAGCCGCGCCGGGGTCACGAGGTCGCATTTGGTCAGCGCCACCACCCCCTGGCGCAGCCCGAGCAGGTCGACGATGGCCAGGTGCTCGCGCGTCTGCGGCATCGGCCCGTCGTCGGCGGCGACGACCAGCAGCACATGGTCGATGCCGGTGGCGCCGGCCAGCATGTTGCGCACCAGCTTCTCGTGGCCGGGCACGTCGACGAAGCCGAGCACCTCGCCGTCGGGCAGCGTCTGGTAGGCAAAGCCCAGGTCCACGGTAATGCCGCGTTCCTTCTCCTCCTTCAGGCGGTCGGTGTCGACGCCGGTCAGGGCCTTGACCAGCGAGGTCTTGCCATGGTCGATGTGGCCTGCGGTTCCGATGATCAAGTCGCTGCTCGTGCGGGGTGCGGTGGCGCCGATTGTCCGACGAGCGCCGTGCCGCGTCCGCGGGTCGCGATGCGGCGCGCGGGCGGCGGTCGTCCGCGCGATCGGGGCAAGAGGGGGGCAAGAGGGGGGCAATAGGAGGGGCAATAGGGTCTTCCCGCTTGCAACGGCCGCCGTCCTCTGGGGAAATCGGGACAGATATGTCGGCCCGTGCATGGGCCCTCGTCCCGGAGGCTGTACCGATGAACAAACCCAACGCGCCCGCCCTCAACCGCCGTACGGTCTTTGCCGGTGCCGGTGCGGCCGGGGCACTCGCCGCCGCCGCCACCGTGCTGCCCGGGGCGCCGGGTGCGGCGCCGACGACGCTGGCGGCCGGCACGCAGCCGGCGCCGGCGGGCGGCTACCGGCTCACCGAGCACATCAGGCAGTACTACGCCACGGCGCGCACCTGAGCGCGGCCCGCGGTGCCTGACCGATTTCCGATCGATCGCTTGTGCGACAGGAGGCAGCATGCTGTTGACACGCAAGTCGGCGGGTGACGGGGCGACGACGTCGTCCCGCACGCTCGTCGACTCACTGGCGCGAGGCTTGTCCCGCGCCGTTCCCACGATGGACCGGCGCCGCTTCCTGCGCCGCTCCGGGCTGGGGCTGGGGGCCGGCATCGCGGCCTCGCAGCTGACGCTGGTGCGCAGGTCCGAGGCGGCAGACGCGCCCGCGGCCGGCGCGACGGCCAAGATCGAGGTCAAGCGCACGGTGTGCACGCACTGCTCGGTGGGCTGTGCCGTCGACGCCGTCGTCGACAACGGCGTCTGGGTGCGGCAGGAGCCGGTCTTCGACTCGCCCATCAGCATGGGCGGGCACTGTGCCAAGGGCGGGGCGCTGCGCGAGAACGCGCACGGCGAATACCGGCTCAAATACCCGATGAAGCTGGTCGACGGCAAATACCAGCGCATCTCCTGGGACCAGGCGCTGGAGGAGATCAGCGCCCGGATGCTCAAGCTGCGCGAGGAGAGCGGCCCCGACAGCGTCTTCGTCGTCGGCTCCTGCAAGAGCAACAACGAACAGGGCTATCTGCTGCGCAAGTGGATGACGCTCTGGGGCAGCAACAACTGCGACCACCAGGCACGAATATGCCACTCCACGACTGTCGCCGGTGTGGCGAATACGTGGGGCTACGGTGCGATGACCAATTCGTACAACGACATGCGCAACGCCAAGTCGGCGATCTATCTCGGCAGCAATGCCGCGGAGGCGCATCCGGTTTCGCTGCTGCACATGCTGCATGCGAAGGAGAAGGGCTGCAAGATGATCGTCGTGGACCCCCGGTTCACGCGCACGGCGGCCAAGGCGGACATGTACGTCCGCCTGCGTTCGGGAACCGACATCGCCTTCCTGTACGGGGTGATGTACCACGTCTTCAAGAACGGCTGGGAGGACAGGAAGTACATCGAAGACCGCGTCTACGGCATGGACAAGGTGCGCGAGCACGTGCTGGCCGACTGGACGCCCGAGAAGGTGCTGGAGGTGTCGGGCGTGCCCGAGGAGGTCTGCCTGCAGGTCGCCCGCACGCTGGCCGAGAACCGCCCCAGCACGCTGGTGTGGTGCATGGGCCAGGCGCAGCACAGCATCGGCAATGCCATCGTGCGCGCGTCCTGCCTGCTGCAGCTGGTGCTGGGCAATGTCGGCGTCAGCGGCGGCGGCACCAACATCTTCCGCGGACATGACAACGTGCAGGGCATTACCGACATCGGCGCCAATCCCGATTCGCTGCCCGGCTACTACGGCATCGCCGAAGGGGCGTTCAAGCACTTCGCGTCCGTCTGGGGCGTGGACTTCGAGTGGATCAAGAAGCGCTATGCGCCGGGCATGCTGACCAAGCCCGGCATCACCGTCTCGCGCTGGTACGACGCGGTGCTCGAGTCCAACGAGAATATCGACCAGCCGAGCAACCTGCGCGGCATGGTCTACTGGGGCCACGCGCCGAACTCGCAGTCACGCGGGCTGGATCTCAAGCGGGGCCTCGACAAGGTCGACCTGCTGGTGGTGGTGGACCCGTTCCCGTCGGCCACCGCCGCGATGGCGGCCATGCCGGGCAAGCCCGAGGACGCCAACCCCAACCGCGCCGTCTACCTGCTGCCGGCGTGCACGCAGTTCGAGACCAGCGGCTCGGTGACGGCGTCCAACCGTTCGATCCAGTGGCGCGAGAAGGTCATGGAGCCGCTGTACGAATCGCGCAGCGACCACATGATCATGTACCAGCTGGCGCAGAAGCTCGGCTTCGGCGAGGAGCTGGTCAAGAACTTCAAGATGCAGAAGGTCAAGGGCCTGGACGAACCCGTGCCCGAGGACATCCTGCGCGAGATCAACCGTTCGGTGTGGACCATCGGCTACACGGGCCAGAGCCCGGAGCGCCTGAAGGCCCACATGCGCAACATGAACGTCTTCGATCCGACCACGCTGCGCGCCAAGGGCGGCATCGACAAGGAGACCGGCTACAAGCTCGACGGCGACTATTTCGGCCTGCCCTGGCCCTGCTACGGCACGCCCGAGATCAAGCACCCGGGCACCCACGTGCTCTACAACAATGCCCAGCATGTGATGGACGGCGGGGGCAACTTCCGCGCCAATTTCGGCGTCGAGCGCGACGGGCAGTCGCTGCTGGCCGGTGACGGTTCGCATTCCAGGGGCGCCGAGATCACCACCGGCTACCCCGAGTTCGACCACCTGCTGCTGAAGAAGCTCGGCTGGTGGGACGACCTGACCGACGCCGAGAAGGCCAAGGCCGAGGGCAAGAACTGGAAGACCGACCTGTCGGGCGGCATCCAGCGCGTGGCCATGATGCACGGCTGCCATCCCTTCGGCAACGCCAAGGCGCGGGCCGTGGTCTGGAACTTCCCCGATCCGATCCCGAAGCACCGCGAGCCGATCTACTCGACGCGGCCGGAGCTGGTCGCCAAATATCCGACGCACGACGACCGCAAGGCCTTCTGGCGCCTGCCCACGCTGTTCAAGACGGTGCAGGAGAAGAACAAGGATGTGGGCAAGCAGTTCCCGCTCATCCTCACCACCGGGCGGCTGGTCGAATACGAGGGCGGCGGCGACGAGACGCGCTCCAACCGCTACCTGGCCGAACTGCAGCAGGACATGTTCATCGAGCTGAACCCCGCCGCGGCCAACGACCGCGGCATCCGCAACGGCGACAACGTCTGGGTCACCACCCCGAGCGGCGCCCGCCTGAAGGTGAAGGCGCTGGTGACCGAGCGCGTCGATCGCGAGACGGCCTTCATGCCCTACCACTTTGCCGGCCGCTGGCAGGGCGAGGATCTGCTGCGTCACTACCCGCAGGGCGCGGCGCCGATCGTGCGCGGCGAGGCCGCCAATACGGCGACGACCTACGGCTACGACTCCGTGACGATGATGCAGGAGACGAAGACCTCGGTCTGCCAGATCGAGCGGGCCGCCTGAGGAGGCATCACGATGGCACGAATGAAGTTCATCTGTGATGCCGAGCGCTGCATCGAATGCAACGGCTGCGTCACGGCCTGCAAGGCCGAGCACGAGGTGCCGTGGGGGGTCAACCGTCGTCGTGTGGTGACGATGAACGACGGCCAACCCGGCGAGCGCAGCATTTCCGTGGCCTGCATGCACTGCAGCGATGCACCCTGCATGGCCGTCTGCCCGGTCGACTGCTTCTACCGCACCGACGACGGCGTCGTGCTGCACGACAAGGATGTCTGCATCGGCTGCGGCTATTGCAGCTATGCCTGCCCCTTCGGTGCGCCGCAGTTTCCGTCCAACGGCGAATTCGGCCTGCGCGGGAAGATGGACAAGTGCACCTTCTGCGCCGGCGGCCCCGAGGCCAACGGCAGTGCGGCGGAGCACGAGAAATACGGCCGCAACCGCCTGGCCGAGGGCAAGCTGCCGATCTGCGCCGAAATGTGCTCGACCAAGGCCCTGCTCGGCGGCGACGGCGACATGGTGGCCGACATCTTCCGCACCCGGGTGCTCACGCGCGGCAAGGGCAGCGAGGTCTGGGGCTGGGGCACGGCCTATGGCAAGCCGAGCACCGCGCCGGCGAAGACAAAATCATGACAGCGCGCCACCTGATTCCTCTTGCGCTGCTGGCCACCGCCGCGGCGCTGTCCGCCTGCGGTGGCGGCAGCCCCGCCGCCGCCGGCGGCGCAACGGCGGGCAAGAGCGACGTGCCGGCCTGGAAGGGCGGCGCCAATGCGCATCCGGCTCCGGGCTGGAAAGCCGGCGACCAGGCCAGCTGGGAGCAGCACATGCGCGCGCGCATCCAGGGCCAGAACGAATATGCCCACGGCTCGGGTGCCTGAGCCGCTGCGCAGCCCACAGGAGCAGCGATGCAAGCCTTGACAAGAGCCCTCATCCTGGCCGCGGCGCTCGGGCTGTCGGCGGCCGCGGGTGCGCAGGCGCCGGCCGCCGGTGTGGCGCCTGCGGGCTTTGTCGCCCCGGCCGAACCCAGGCCCGAGGAAAGCAATGCCGAACGCGCGCGCAGCCAGCCCGGCAACAATGCCCCGATGTGGCGCGCGGTGCGCGAATCGGGCACGCAACCGGGCTACCACTCGCTGCCCGGGGTCGAGCAGGGTGTGCTCATCCAGCCGCTGGTGCAATACCCGGGTTCGCGCCTGACCACCGCCGGCGAGGCCTGGCGCCAGGTGCGCAACAACCTCATCCTTCCCTACGGGGCGGCGCTGCTGGCGATCATCGCGCTGGCACTGGCGCTGTTCCACTGGCGCAAGGGGCCGCTGGGCGGCCACCAGCCCGACACCGGGCGCCTGATCGAGCGCTTCACGCCCTTCGAGCGCGCCGCCCACTGGGCCAATGCCATCGCCTTTGTCGCACTGGCCGTCTCCGGCATCGTGATGGCCTGGGGCAAATATTTCCTGCTGCCGGTGCTCGGCAGCACGCTGTTCGGCTGGTTGAGCTTCGCGCTCAAGAACCTGCACAACTTCGCGGGTCCGCTGTTCGCGGTGTCGCTGCTGATCGTCATCGGCACCTTCGTGCGCGACAACCTGCCGCGCCGGGGCGATCTCGGCTGGCTGCTCAAGGGCGGCGGGTTGCTGGGCGAGCACGAGGTACCCTCGCACCGGTTCAATGCGGCCGAGAAGCTGCTGTTCTGGGGTGGCGTGCTCACGCTCGGCCTGGCCGTGGTGGCGTCGGGCCTTGTCCTCGACAAGGTGCTGCCGTCGCTGCTGGCCTATACGCGCGGGCAGATGCAGATCGCGCACATGATCCATACCGTCGCCGCCGTGCTGATGATGACGGCCTTCATGGGGCACATCTATATCGGCACGATCGGCATGAAGGGCGCGCTCGGCGCCATGCGAACGGGCTATGTCGACGAGGGATGGGCCCGCGAGCACCACGAACTCTGGTACGACGACATCAAGGCCGGCAAGATCCCCGCCCACCGCTCGACCGAGACACCACCGGCGCCGATGAAGCCGGCCGGTCTGCAGGGCTGACCGCGCAAGAGGCATGACGATGAAGACCAACCGCAGCTGCATCCTGACCCTGGGCGCCGTGCTGGCTGCGCTGTCGGCGCTGCCGGCGGCGGCCAAGCTGCCCGAGCCGTCGGCCGAGGCCAAGGCCAAGGCCGCCGAGGCCGCCGCGCGCACGGCATGGGCCAACAAGGTTGCCGACTACAAGCTGTGCCAGTCGATGGACCGCGTGGCGGCCAGATACCGTGCCGACCGGAAGTCGGCTGGCGCGGAGGCCAAGCCGGCGACGCCCACGCCCGCCTGCGCCGACCCGGGCCCGTTCGTGCCGCCGGCGCAGTAGGAGCCGACGCGTCGATGTCGCTTGTCGACCCGCGGCCGCTCGCCGCCCACGTCGAATGCGGTGGCCCGCGCCTGATGGCCGGCGCCGCACAGCCCTTGACGCGCGAGATCGAAGTTCTCGACGAATATGGTCAGGCCCGGCGGCTGCACATTCCCGTCGAGCGGCCGCTCACGGTCTTCGTCGACAAGCGCGAACTGGTCACGCTGATGACCCTGGGCGCCGCACCCGAGCTGCTGGTGCTCGGCTACCTGCGCAACCAGCGCCTCGTCGATGAGCTCGTGCAGGTGGAGTCGATCACCGTCGACTGGGATGTCGAAGCCGCCGCAGTGCGCACGCGCGGCGGCGTCGAGGCCATCGAAGCGCGCACGGTGCGGCGCGTGGTGACGACGGGTTGCGGGCAGGGAACCGTCTTCGGCGATCTGCAGGCGCAGGTCGATGCGATCCGGCTGCCGCCGCCGGCGCAGGCGCGCATCCGCCAGTCGGCGCTGCACGGCATGCTCGAGGTGATGCGCCAGCAGGACAGCATCCACCGCAAGGCCGGATCGGTGCATGGCTGCGCCCTGTTCCGTGGCACCGAACTGCTCGCCTTCGTCGAGGACGTCGGCCGCCACAATGCGATCGACACGATCGCCGGCTGGATGTGGATGCATGGCATCGGCGGCGCCGACAAGACCTTCTACACCACCGGCCGGCTGACCAGCGAGATGGTGACCAAGGCCGCGCAGATGGGCATCCCGATCGTCGTCTCGCGCAACGGCGTCACGCAGATGGGCCATGCCTTCGCGAGCCGCCTGGGCATGACCCTGTTCGGCCGCGCCGCCAACCGCCACTTCATCTGCTACACCGGTTTCGAGCGCTTCGATTCCGAACCCGAGCCGCTGCGCTCGCCGGTGCGCGTGGTGGCCGGCGCGGGCAGCTGAGGCCGGCACCCAGCCGCCCGCGGGCCTAGCGGCCACCGCTGCCGCCGTAGCGGCCTTGCCACCAGTCGGCCACGCGCTGGCGCTCGGCAGCGTCGTAGTGCAGCCCCAGCTTGCTGCGTCGCCACAGCACGTCGTCGGCGCTGCGCGCCCATTCGGCGTCGTGCAGGTGCTGCAGCTCGCCCTCGTGCAGGCCCGGGGTGACCTCGGCACCCAGCGGCCCCGCCAGCAGCAAGGCCACGCGTGCGCCATAGCTGCGCACCCAGCGGCGTCGCATGGCCTGCGGCAGTTCGGGGTGGCGGCGCGCCAGTTCGGCGTCGAAGCGGGCGATGTCCTCGTCAGGGCGCGTCCGTTGCGGCACCAGGCTGCCCAGATCGCCGCCGGGCAGCACCGCGCTTTCGGTCCAGTGCGTCGGGCGCCAGCCCAGCGGCGCGCTCAGCAGGTCGGCGGCTTCCTCGGCCAGTTTGCGGAAGGTGGTGATCTTGCCGCCCCAGACGTTGAGCAGCGCCGCACCGCCTTCGGTGTCGAGCTCCAGCCGGTAGTCGCGCGTCACCGCCGAGGCGTCGCCCGCTTCGTCGTCCAGCAGCGGGCGCACGCCGGCGTAGCGCCAGACGACATCGGCCGCGCCGACCGGGCGGCGGAAATAACGGCTGACCTGCTCGCACAGGTAGCGCACCTCGGCCTCGTCGATCTGCACCGTGCCGATGTCGCCGGCATATTCGACATCGGTGGTGCCGATCAGCGTGTAGTCGTCCTCGTAGGGAATGGCGAAGATGATGCGCTGGTCGGGGTTCTGGAAGATGTAGGCGTGGTCGTGCTCGAACAGGCGCCGCACGACGATGTGGCTGCCCTTGACCAGCCGCAGCGCCCTGGCACGCGGCAGCGCCGCCTGCTCGCCCAGGAAACGCGCCGCCCAGGGGCCGGTGGCGTTGACCAGCGCGCGCGCGCGCAGCGTGATCGCCGCGCTGCCGGCCGGTTGCAGCGTCGCCAGCCAGCCGCCGGCGTCACGTTGCGCGCGGGTGCACGCGCAGCGCGTCGTCACGGTGGCGCCGCGTGCCGCGGCGTCGATCGCATTCAGCACCACCAGCCGCGCATCGTCGACCCAGCCGTCGCTGTAGACGAAGCCGTGCGTGAACTGCGGCTTGAGCGCGGCGCCGGCCGGGTGCTCGCGCAGGCGCACGCCCTGCGAGCCGGGCAGCCATTCGCGGCGCGCCAGGTGGTCGTACAGGAACAGGCCGGCGCGGACCATCCAGACCGGCCGCATCGACGGATCGTGCGGCATCACGAAGCGCAGCGGCCACATGATGTGCGGCGCGCTGCGCAGCAGGCGTTCGCGCTCGGCCAGCGCCTTGCGCACGAGGCCGAATTCGTAGTACTCGAGGTAGCGCAGGCCGCCGTGGATGAGCTTGGTGCTGGCCGACGAGGTGTGCTGCGCCAGGTCGTGCTGCTCGCACAACCAGACCTTCAGCCCGCGGCCGGCCAGGTCGCGCGCGATGCCGGCACCGTTGATGCCGCCGCCGACGACGAGGACGTCGCAGTGGTGATCTGGCGCCACGCAGCGGTCAGGCCGGATGCGCCAGATTGCGCAGCATCGTCGGCCCGGCGTGGCGCTCGATCTCGCGCACCAGCGAGCGGAACAGGCCCAGTGCCGCCAGCATTTCCATCACCACGAACATCGGGCCCACCAGCAGGCCGACCAGGTCATCGGCAAAGGCGGGTTTGCGGCCCTCGTAATAGTGGCCGACGAACTGCACGATCCAGCCGACGACGAAGAACCCCAGCCCCCAGCCCAGCCAGGGCCCGATGCCGCCGTCGGTCACGCGGTGCGCCAGCAGCAGCAGCAAGGCGGTGGCGGCGCTCGCGGCCACGCCCAGCAGCAATTCACCGCGCGTCACGTACCAGAGGGCGACCGCTGCGAAAGCAAGCCATGCCGGCGACAACATCAGCGTGCCCACCATGAAGCCCGGCCTGGACAGCAGCACGCCGATGCCGAAGACGATCATCGGCACGCCGACGAAGTGCGTCAGGATGTTGCGGCGATCGCGGTGGTACTGCGCATACTGCGTCAGCAGTGCGAGGGCGGGGCGGAAGGGGCTGGCCATGGCAGTGGGCTCCATGCTCGACGTCCGCATCCTAGCGCGGATGCCGCCCGGCCGCAGCCCGCTTCGGCGGCGCCATCCGGCCCGGGTGGAATAATCCGCCATCCCGGCCCGACGAGCAGCGTGCATGACGATCAAGAGCGACAGGTGGATCCGCCGCATGGCCGAGCAGCACGGCATGATCGAGCCGTTCGAACCCGGGCAGGTGCGCTTTGCACCCGACGGCCACAAGATCGTCAGCTACGGCACCAGCAGCTACGGCTACGACATCCGCTGCGCGCCCGAGTTCAAGGTCTTCACCAACATCCACAGCACGGTGGTCGACCCGAAGAATTTCGACGAGAAGAGCTTCGTCGACATCGAGGCCGATGTCTGCATCATCCCGCCCAACAGCTTCGCGCTGGCGCGCACGCTCGAATATTTCCGCATTCCGCGCAACGTGCTGACCATCTGCCTGGGCAAGAGCACCTATGCGCGCTGCGGCATCATCGTCAACGTCACGCCCTTCGAGCCCGAGTGGGAAGGCTACGTGACGCTGGAGTTCAGCAACACGACGCCGTTGCCGGCCAAGATCTATGCCGGCGAGGGTTGCGCCCAGGTGCTGTTCTTCGAGAGCGACGAGGTCTGCGAAACCAGCTACAAGGACCGCGGCGGCAAATACCAGGGACAGCGCGGCGTCACGTTGCCCAAGACCTGAGGGGGCGTCCATGAAATGGGAAGGCGAGGAACAGAGCCGCAACGTCGAGGACCGGCGCGGCGAGGGCGGCGGCAGGCCCCGCCTGGGCGGTGGACGCGGCATCGGCCTGGGCACCATCGTCATCGCGCTGGTGGCCGGCTGGATCTTCGGCATCAACCCGCTGACGGTGCTCGGCCTGCTCTCCGGCGGCGGCTCGCCGGTGGAGGTGGCGCAGACGCAGGCCCCGGCCCAGCGTCCACCCGCCGACGACCGCGCCGCGGCCTTCGTCGCGACCGTGCTGCGCGACACCGAACGTGTCTGGGGCAGCCAGTTTTCGGCCAGCGGCGGCGCCTACCAGGAGCCCAGGCTGGTGCTGTTCCGCGACCGCATCGCCTCGGCCTGCGGCATGGGTGAAGCGGCGATGGGGCCGTTCTATTGCCCGGGCGATGGCAAGGTCTACCTCGACCTGTCGTTCTTCGACACCCTGCACCAGCGCATGGGCGCGCCCGGCGACTTTGCGCAGGCCTATGTGATCGCGCACGAGGTCGGCCACCATGTGCAGAACCTGCTGGGGGTGACGGGCAAGGTCGACGGCATGCGCGGCCGCGTGTCGCAGCAGCAGATGAATGCCTTGTCGGTGCGCGTCGAGTTGCAGGCCGACTGCCTGGCCGGCGTGTGGGCGCACCACAGCCAGGCGGGCAAGAACTGGCTCGAGCATGGCGACCTCGAGGAGGCGATGAATGCCGCGGCGCGCATCGGCGACGACACGCTGCAGCGTCAGTCCACGGGAACGGTACGGCCCGAATCGTTCACCCATGGCAGCAGCGCGCAGCGCATGCGCTGGTTCCAGCGTGGCCTGCAGCAGGGTCAGGTCGCCGGCTGCAACACCTTCGAGGCGCGCGACCTGTGAGCCTTGGCGCTACGGCGCCAGCCGCTCGCGCAGCCAGGCACCGGCGTCGTCGCGCCGGTAGCGCAGCCGGTCGTGCAGCCGGCTCTTGCGGCCCTGCCAGAATTCCCAGCGGTCGGGCAGCAGGCGGTAGCCGCCCCAGTGCGGCGGCCGCGGCGGATGCAGCAGGTATTGCGCACCGAACCGGGCGGCATTGGTCACCAGCACGCTGCGCGACGTGATGACCTGGCTCTGCGGCGAGGCCCAGGCACCGATGCGCGAATCGAGCGGCCGCGTGGCGTAGTAGGCGTCGGACTCGGCGTCGCTGGTCTTCTCGACGCGGCCCTCGATGCGCACCACGCGCTCGAGTTCGACCCAGTGGAACTGCAGCGCGGCAAACGGGCAGTGCGCCAGTTCGCGGCCCTTGCGGCTTTGATAGTTCGTATACCAGACGATGCCGCGCTCGTCGAAACCCTTGATGAGCACCACGCGCGTCGACGGGCGCCCGTCGGCGGCGACCGTGGCCACCGTCATCGCATTGGGCTCGGGCAGCTGCGCGTCCAGCGCCTGCTTCATCCAGTGCTCGAACTGCCGCAGCGGATCGGCCTCCGAGGCGTATTCGTCGAGGGCGTCGCGTTCGTAGCTCTTGCGCAGGGCGGCCAGGTCCATCGCCGGAGTATATGAACGGCGGCAGCCGCTGGCCTCGCGTTCCCCGGGGCCTGCCCTTACGTGGAAGACCGTAAGTGAACGTCCCAACTAGGCCGTGCCGGTGGCGCGGTCCATGCTTGCGGCCAAAGAACCCCCGCCGGTGGGGTTCGCACAACCGCTCACGGACGTCAGGGACAGGCAATGAGGCAGCGCCCCACCATCGTGGTGCTGGCCGCGGGCCAGGGCAATCGCTTTGGCGGGCCGGTGCACAAGCTCGAGCAGCCGCTGGGCGCTTCGACCGTGCTCGGCAAAACGCTCGGGCAGGTGATTGCCTCCGGCTGCCCCTTCATCGTCGTCACCACCGCTCGCCTGGCGCCGACGGCGCTGGCGCAGGTCGCGCGCCGCGACCTGCTGGTGGTGCCGGATGAAGACGCACGCCGCGGCGTCGGCCACACCATCGCCGCCGGTGTATCGGAGCGGCCGGCAGCCAGCGGCTGGCTGGTGCTGCCCGGCGACATGCCGATGATCAGCGTCGCCAGCATCCAGGCCGTGGCCGATGCGCTGGACGAACACCCGATCGCTTTCTCGCAATACCGCGGGCGCCGGGGGCACCCGGTGGGCTTCGGTTCGGAGCTTTTTTCCGAGCTGATCGCGCTCGAAGGCGACGAAGGTGCGCGCCGCATCGTCGCGCGCTACCCGGCGCACGCGGTGGCGGTGGACGATCCCGGCGTGCTGGTCGACATCGATACGCCCGAGGACCTGATGCGCGCGCGCGACAGCGAGCGCCTGCTGCGTTCAGGCGTGGCCTGACCCCGGCACCAGGCCTTCGCGCCGCGCCAGGCGCATCAGCCGTTCGATCTCGTGGTCGCGCACACCCTGCGCGCGCAGCGCGAGGGCGGTTTCGGCCAGATAGTCCAGCGTCGTGCCATAGCGGCCGCGCGCATGGCGCAGCACCTGCAGCACCTGCTCGTCGGCCAGCCGCGGCAGGCAGGCCTCGCTGCGGCGGCTGAGCGTGAAGGCCAGCGCCTGCACCGCGCCCGCGTGCGTGCGGCAAGGCAGCCAGCGCGGGTCGTACACGCCGGTGGGCATCTCGCGTGCCCACAGCCGCTCGAGTTCCCCGTGCGCGCGCTCGGCCGCCAGCCGATAGACCACGCCGCGGCAACTGCCGCCCGGCAGCAGGGCAAACACCAGCCCCGGCTGCTCGGGCGTGCCACGGTTGACGCGCGAGCGCATGCGCAGCGCCCGGTGCCAGCCGTGCACGACGGCGTCGCGCCTTTCCACGGCCTCGAATTCCGGGCGCCAGATGAGCGAGGCATAACCGAAGATCCAGAGGTCCTGGCGGCCGCCCCACTGCGCGCGCGTGCGCTCGAGCAAGGGGCCGGGGTCGCGCAGCGGGGTCAGGGCATGCGGGGCGGACATGGACGGCGGGATCGTCGGCAAGCGCCGATGCGGGAGGGGTGAGGGGATTTGATCATGCAACCGGGTTGCCTGATCGTGAAAACGATGGTCACATGCCCGCTTCACCCGGCCGTGGCGGCCGCCGCCGTACGCAAGGTCGCGCGCAGCGTCGAGCTCCGCCATGCCTGCCTGCAGCGTGTGGATGCGCTGGCCGCCAGGCCGCGCGGCAGCGACCGGCTGGGCTGCGCCGATGTGGCCCATGCGTTTGCCGCGCTGCCCGCCGGCGACCCGCTGCACCGGCAGGCGCCGCCCGCTGTCAGCCCGGACGGGACCATCCTGCGCCCGGTTCGAACGCGACCTCGTCGCCGTGGTGCACTTCCAGGGCCCGCGTGCCGACGGCATGCCCGAGCTGCACAAGCCGACGCCGCCGCTGGCGGCGCTGCAGAAGAAGGGCTTTGCCGTCGCGCGGGTCACCAACGGGCGCATGAGCGGCGCTTCGGGCCCGGTGCCGGCGGCCATCCACCTCACGCCCGAGGCGCTCGATGGCGGGCCCTTGTCACGCGTGCGTGACGGCGGCGTCATCCGGCTGGACGCGGAAGCGGGTACGCTCGACATCCTGCTCGACGACGCCGCCTGGGCGGCGCGCGAGCCGGCCTGCCGCTCCCCGGCCGCCGCCGATGCGCATGCGCACGGCCTCGGCCGCGAGTGCTTCGGCGCCCTGTTCGGCGCCCCATGCTGGGCGCCGAACAGGGCGCCATCTCCTGGATGTGACACTGGCTGTGAAGCCCCCGAAAGTGCAACGATGAGCCCCACCCGAACCGTGCCCCCGATGAACCCGAGCGACCTCGCCGCCCACGGTCCCGTGATCCCGGTGATCGTGCTGGAGCGCGTGCAGGACGCCGTGCCGCTGGCCGAAGCGCTGCTGGCCGGTGGCGTGCGCGTGCTGGAGGTGACGCTGCGCACGCCGGCGGCGCTGGCCTGCATCGAGGCCATCGCCAGGGCGCTGCCCGAGGCGCTGGTCGGTGCCGGCACCTTGCGCAGCGTGGCCGATGCCGAGGCCGCCGTCGACGCCGGCGCGCGTTTCGGCGTCAGCCCCGGCTGGCGCAGCGACCTCGGCCATGCCTGCCGCAACATGGGCCTGCCCCTGCTGCCGGGCGTGGCCACCGCCAGCGAGGTGATGGCCGCCAGCGCCGGTGGTTATGACTTCCTGAAGCTGTTTCCGGCCGAGGCGGTGGGCGGCGTGCCGCTGCTGAAGGCGCTGGCCGGGCCGTTTCCGGACATCGGCTTCTGCCCCACCGGCGGCCTGACGCCGGCCAATGCGCCGCAATATCTGGCGCTGCCCAACGTCAAGGTCTGCGGCGGTTCCTGGCTGGCGCCGGCCGATGCCGTGGCCAGCGGCGACTGGGCCCGCATCACGCGGCTGGCGCGCGAGGCGGCCGCGCTGCGCTGAGCGCTACTTGCCGGCGCCCAGCGGCTTGAGCGCACCGCAGTCGGCCGCCACCCAGCGCGCCTGCTGCTGCATGTCCATGCGCTCGGGCTTGCCGCCCGGGCCCGCGGATTCGACCGTCATCTTCGACGTGTAGGCCTTGTCGCCCTGCAGCGTGATCTCGCCGCTGCCGCGGCTGGGCGGGTTGGTGCAGACGAAGCTGAAACGCATCGTCGAGCCGCTGCGCTCCATCTTCTCGTGCTTGCAGCGGCCCTCAGGGTCGGCCGGCACCTCGCCACGCTCGGCCTGCTCCTTGCTCAGGCAATAGCGCATGGTCTGCAGGCCCTTGGCCGGGTCCATGGCCATGCCCTGCCTGGCCATCATGTCCTGCATCATCTTGCGCTGCTCGGGCGGCATCTTGGCCATCTCCTGCTGCATGCGCGCCATCTGCGCCTCGAGCTGGCCGCTGGCCGACTTCATGCTCATCTGCGCCTCCCACAGCCCGGGGGCGACTTTCTGCGCCTGCGCGGCGAAGCTGAAACCGGCCAGCAGCAGGCCGAGGGCAAGGGTCGGGAGGGATCGCATGGCAGGGCTCCGGTGGAGGGCGACGCTCAGGCGCCGCGCTGGATCAGCTCGATCTTGTAGCCGTCGGGGTCGGTGATGAAGGCGATCATCGTGGTGCCGCCCTTGACCGGGCCGGGTTCGCGCGTGATGGCACCACCCAGCGCCGAGGCCTTCTCGCGCACCGCGGCACAGGTGGCGGCGACATCGGGCACGCCGATGGCGATGTGGCCGAAGGCGGTGCCGATGTCGTAGGACTCGACGCCGTAGTTGTAGGTCAGCTCGATCTCGGCGTGTTCGGGGTTCTTGCCGTAGCCGACGAAGGCGAGGTCGTATTTCTGGTCCGGGCGCTGCGTGGTGCGCAGCAGCTGCATGCCCAGCACCTGCGTGTAGAAGTCGATCGAGCGCTGCAGGTTGCCGACGCGCAGCATGGTGTGGAGGAGTTGCATCAGGGGTTCCGGGTGTCGGGATGGGTCAGGGGATCAAGGGGACGTGGTGCCGGCGGTCGTCAGCGGGCGCGCGGCCTTCACCGCCTCGCCCAGCGTGATGACCGCCAGCGCGTAATAGCTGGACCAGTTGTAGCGCGTGATGGCGTAGAAATTCTGCGTGCCCGCCACGTGGCTGGGCGGGGCCTCGCCGTTGTGCACCTCCACCAGCGCCAGCAGGCCGTCGTGGGTGGCGCCGGCCGGATCGAGCGCGGCGCCGAGCGCCTGCATCTGCGCCGCGGTGAAGCTGGGCTTGATGTCCGGCCCCAGCAGCGTGGCACGCGCGCTGCCGTCGTCGGGCGGCTGCACGGCAAAGTGCGTGGGCAGGCCGCGTTGCCAGCCGTGCTGCTGCAGGTAGCGTGCGACGCTGCCGATGGCGTCGGCCACGCTGCGCTGCAGGTCGATGCGGCCGTCGCCGTCGTAGTCGACGGCATGGCGGTTGATGCTGCCGGGCAGGAATTGCGGCCAGCCGATGGCGCCGGCGTACGAGCCTTTGACGCTGTCGGCACGGATGCCCTCGCGCCGCGCCAGCACCAGCAGCTCTTCCAGTTCGCCGCGGAAGAAGGCGCTGCGGTCGCTGCGGCCGGTCGGAAAGTCGAAGCTCAGCGTCGCCAGCGCGTCGACGACGCGGAAGTCGCCGGTGATGCGGCCGTAGAAGGTCTCGACGCCGACGATGCCGACGATGATCTCGGCCGGCACGCCGAACTCGGCTTCGGCACGCTGCAGCGTCGCGGCATGGTCCTGCCAGAAGGCGAGGCCGGCGCCGATGCGGTGCGGCTCGACGAAACGGTCGCGGTAGGCGGCCCAGTTCTTTGCCGTGCCCACGGGTGGCGGCATGATCAGCCGCGCCACCCGCGGCAGCTGGCGCGCACCGGCCAGCTGCTGCAGCACCCAGGCCGGATCCCAGTCGCGGCGCGCGGCCACGGCTTCGGCAAAGGCGGCGAGCTCGGCCCGCCCGCGGTAGGGGATGCCGGCCTCGGCCCGCGCCATGGCCCGGGCCCCCGGCTTGTCGCGCTGCGCGGCCTGCAGCGGCGAGCACAGGCCCGCCAGCCACAACAAGGCCAGCAGGCCACCGACAAGGCGCGACGATTGCATGCGCTGATTATCGGCGCCGCTTCGTGCCATCGGCACGCCTCAGCCTGCCGGCGTGCGGGCCGCGGTGCGCGCAAATTCGCGCCACCAGCGGCGCAGCGGCACCGCGCCGCGGGCTGCGACGGCATAGCGGGCGCGGTCCAGCGCCTCCAGCTGCTCGGCCAGTGCCGCGCCGCGCGCGCCCAGCGCCTGGCGCACGCGTTCGGCGCGCGTGCGCGGCGGATCGTGGGCGGCCACGGCCACGCCCAGGCGCCGCAGGGCATCGGCCACACGGCGCTGCAGGCGTTGCCAGGGGTCCTGCCGGTGGCGGTCCCACAAGGCCCAGGCGGCACCGGCCAGGCTGCCGGTGCACAACAGCCCGATCAGCACATAGGCCAGGTCCACCCAGTCGGGCGAGCGGAAGCCCAGGCTCTTCAGCAGGTCGAGCTGGGCGCCGCGCGAATAGTTCAGCACCCACTGGTTCCAGCGGTTGTTCATCGCCTCCCAGAACTGGCGCATCTGCTGCGCCATCGCGGGGTTGACGCTGCCCAGCGCACTGGCGACGAAGCCGCGCGGCGGCTGCAGGTTGCGGCTGACCTGGATGCGGTCGGGCGCCACTGCGGCGGTGGGGTCCACGCGCACCCAGCCGGCGCCGGGCTGCCAGTATTCGGCCCAGGCATGGGCGTGGCTCTGGCGCACGATGTAGTAGCCGTCGACCGGCTGCGGGTCGGTGCCCTGGTAGCCGGTGACGACCCGTGCCGGCACGTCCATCGCCCGCATCATCACCACGAAGGCGGCGGCGAAGTGCTCGCAGAAGCCCAGCTTGCGGTCGAACCAGAACTCGTCGACCGCGTGGCGGCCATAGGTGCCGGGTTCGAGCGTATAGCCGAAGTCGCCGCCGCGCACATGCGCCAGCAACCGGCCGGCGAGCGCGCGGGCATCGGCATTCGCGTTCTCGGGCTGGTTGCGCAGGTCCTGCGCCCACTGCAGGCTGCGCGGGTTGAAGCCCGGCGGCAGGTCGACCAGGTCGCGCAAGCCCAGCACCTCGGTGCGCGGGCCATGGCGGTGCGCGGTATAGGCCACCGCGCGCACGCGCGCGCGCTCGGTCACCGGGCGGTCGATCTGCCATTGCGCGTCGGCGCGCAGCACGGCGTTGAAACCCTCGAGCGCGGGCGCGGCATCGGGGCGGTCGGGCGTCATCTCCAGCATCGGCAGCAGCGCCAGCCGGCTGGGTTCGAGGGTCAGCTCGTAGGGCACGCCGGCGCCGAAGAACTGCAGCTCGGCGCGCGGCCGCTGCGCGATCGGAAAGCTGGAGACGCCGCGTGTCCATTCGCGGCCGTCGAAGTGGCCGAGCACCGGGCCGCGGAAATACAGCTGGTCGGCCGACGGCACGGGGCCGAAGAAGCGCACGCGCATCGCGATGCTGTCGTCGTTGGCGATCGACGCCACGCCGCCGAGCTCCATCGAGCCCGACAGCCCGGTGCGGCCGGCCGCGTCCTGCGGCACGCCCCACAGCGGCGCCATGCGCGGGAAGAGGGCAAACAGCAGCACCATCAGCGGCATGCCCAGCAGCGCCGCGCGCGCGGCCAGCGCGCCGGCGCGCGCCAGCGGCGGCCGGCCCACCGGCATGTGCGCCAGCACCAGCGCGGTGAGCAGGCCCCACACCGACACCAGCATCGACAGCGCCACCGCCAGCGACTGCGAATACAGGAAGTTGGTCAGCACGAGGAAGAAGCCGAGGAAGAAGACCACCAGCGCGTCGCGCCGCGCGCGCAGCTCCAGTGTCTTGAGCGCCATCAGCACCACCAGCAGCGTGACGCCGGCCTCGCGACCGAGCAGCGTGCGTTCGCTCCACAGCGTCAGCACGATGGCCACCGCCAGCACCAGCGCCACGTTCCAGCGCGGCGGCAGCGGCGCGCCGCGCACCGCCAGGTGGCCGCGCCACACCAGGATGGCCGCCGCCAGCAGGGCGCACCAGGCCGGCAGGTGGGCGACATGCGGAATGATCGTCCAGCCGATGATGGCGAGCAGGAACAGGGTGTCGCGCGCGTCGCGCGGCAGGCGGTGCCAGAAGCCGTCGAACATCGGCGTCAGTGCCAGAGCGCCAGTGCTTCCAGCGCGGCGCGGCGCTGGGGCTCGCCGCGGCCAGAAGGCAGCTCGCGCCCGGGCAGCTGCAGCCGATAGGCATGACCTTCGTGCTCGGCCGCCAGCACCCACGCGGCCAGCCGCGACAGCCGCTGTTCGGCGTCGGCGCCGCGGGCGGACTGCCAGTCGAGCGTGAGCTCGCGCGCGGCATGGCCGGCGGTGTCGCGGCTGACCAGTTCGCCGCTGCGCGCGACCTTCTTCCACAGCACCTGGCGCAGGCTGTCGCCGCGCCGCCAGGCGCGCACGCCGTCGAGCTCGGCACCCTCGGCGCGCGCCGCCTGCGGCTGGTGGTCGTCGGGCCGCGTGCGCGTAGGCGGCAGCGGCGGCGCCGGCGTTTCCGGCCGCGGCCAGGCGAGCACGGCCGCGGCCGGCCGCCACAGCGTCCAGGCGCGAAAGAGGCCGAAGGGAAACAGCGTCTCGATCACCAGCACCGGCACCGGCTGCAGGCCGCGCCGCGGCGGCACGACCGAGACGCGGGCACTGGCCTGGCCCTGCGCCGGCACGTCGGTCCAGACGAAGCTGGGGCCGTGGGTGGCGCGGTCCTCGAAATGCAGCGCCACGCCATGGCGCTCGCTGCCGGGGTTGATGAGCACGACCTCCAGCAGCGCGGCGTCACCGGCAAAGACCGCCGGCGTGGGCCGCAGGTGCAGCGTCAGCCCGCGCAGCGTGCCGTGCGTGAGGTGCATCGACACCAGCCCGGCGCCGGCCAGCAGGAAGGTCAGCGCATAGCCCAGGTTGAGCTGGTAGTTGATCGACGCCAGCAGCATCAGCAGCAGCGTCAGCGCATAGACCAGCCCGGCCTTGGTGGGCAGGATGTAGATGTTGCCCTGCGTCAGCGTCCAGGTATCGGTGGCCGGCAGCCGGCTCAGCCACCACTGGCGCAGGCGGGCGCGCGGGTTCACGGGATCGGTATGGCTTCCACCATCGCGCGCACCTGCTCGATGGGGCCGCGGCCGGAAGCCGGCAGCGGAACCAGCCGATGGCCGATGGCCTGCGGCAGGATGGCCTGGACGTCGTCGGGGGCGACATAGTCGCGCCCGGCCATCAGCGCACGCGCCTTCGACACGCGCAGCACCGCGATGCCGGCGCGAGGGCTGAGCCCGTCGACGAACCACTGCCCCGAACGCGTGGCGGCGATCAGCGCCTGCAGGTAGTCGAGCAGCGGGTCGGACGCGTGCACCTGCTGCACCAGCGCCTGCGCGGCCTGCAGTTCGGGCGGGCGCATCACCGGCTGCAGCCGGGCGCTGGCCTGGCGGCGGTCCTCGCCGGCGAGCAGCGCACGCTCCGACGCGCGGTCGGGGTAGCCGAGCGTGATGCGCAGCAGGAAGCGGTCGAGCTGCGACTCGGGCAGCGGGTAGGTGCCGAGCTGGTCGCTGGGGTTTTGCGTGCCGATGACGAAGAAGGGCTCGGGCAGGGCGCGCGTCTCGTTGTCGACACTGACCTGGTGCTCTTCCATCGCCTCCAGCAGCGCGCTCTGCGTCTTCGGCCCGGCGCGGTTGATCTCGTCGGCCAGCAGCACCTGCGCAAACACCGGCCCCTGATGAAAGACAAAGGAGTCGGTCGCGCGCTCGAACACACTGACACCGACCAGATCGCTGGGCATCAGGTCGGCGGTGAACTGCACGCGCGAGAACTTCAGCCCCAGCGAGACCGCCAGCGCATGCGCCAGGGTGGTCTTGCCGACCCCGGGCACGTCCTCGATCAGCAGGTGACCGCCGGCCAGCAGGCAGGCCACGCAGTCCTCGATCTGCGCGCGTTTGCCGACGATGATCGTGCTAATCTGATCCACCAGCCTGGAAAGCTGGCGCACGGTTGCGGATTGCATGGCCATCGACCATAGCGGAAAAACGAGAGACGAATCGACCGATGAGCACCCTGTTCTATAGCCACTCCGACTGCCGCCTGCACGACATGGGGCCCGGCCACCCCGAATGCCCCCAGCGACTGGATGCCATTTCCGACCACCTGCTGGCCACCGGGCTGGACATCGCGCTGCTGCACAAGGACGCGCCGATGGCCACGCTGGACCAGCTCGAGCGTGCGCATGCCGCCGGTTATGTGCTGCAGCTGAAGGACCTGCTCGAGCAGATCCGCGACGCTGGTGAACCGAAGGCGCTGGACCCCGACACCGTGGCCTGCCCCGGCACCTGGCATGCCGCGCTGCGCGCCGCCGGCGCCGCGGTGGCGGCCACCGACGAGGTACTTGCCGGCCGCGCCCGCAATGCCTTCTGCGCCGTGCGCCCGCCCGGCCACCACGCCACGCGCGACGAGACCATGGGCTTCTGCTTCTTCAACAACGTGGCGGTGGCGGCGCGCCATGCGCTCGACGTGCACGGCCTGAAGCGCGTGGCGATCATCGATTTCGACGTCCACCACGGCAACGGCACCGAGGACATCGTGGCCGGCGACGATCGCATCCTGATGTGCAGCTTCTTCCAGCACCCGCTGTACCCCTACAGCGGCGCCGTGCCCAAGGGCACCAACATGGTCAACGTGCCCATCGCCCCCTATACGCGCGGGCCCGACCTGCGCGAGACGATCGACATGATGTGGCTGCCGCGGCTGGACGAATTCCGCCCCGAGATGCTTTTCATCTCGGCCGGTTTCGATGCCCACCGCGAGGACGACCTCGGCCAGCTCGGGCTGGTGGAGGCCGACTACGAATGGATCACGCGACGCCTGGTCGAGGTGGCCGACCGCCATGCCGGGGGCCGCATCGTGTCGTGCCTGGAGGGGGGCTACAGCCTGAGCGCACTGGCGCGCAGCGTGGCCGCGCACGTGCGCGTGCTGGCCGACATGTGAGTCCGGCTGCAGCGTTCGCATGATGCAGCAGCTCACGGCCGACGAGCTCGGCCGGCTCGTCGCGTCGCTGACGCGGCCGAGCGTGCTCGGCGAGGCCGGCGCGTTGCTGGGCTGCCTGCTGGCGGCCTGGCTGCTGGTGCGGCTGCTGCGCGGCCGCGCGCCGCAGCCGGGTTCGATCTGGTTCGGCGACGGCGTCGTCGACGGCGTGCTCTTCCCCGTCGCGGCGCTGGCACTGGCCCTGGCCGCGCGCTGGGCGCTGCGCGATGTGATGCCGCTGGCCCTGATGCAGCTGGCGGTGCCGGTGCTGGTATCGCTGGTGGTCATCCGGCTCACGGTGCGGGTGCTGCGCCGCGCCTTTCCGCAGTCGGCCTTCGTGCGCGCGGTCGAGCGCTGGGTCTCCTGGGTGGCCTGGCTGGCGATGGTGCTGTGGGTGCTGGGCGTGCTGCCGCTGATGCTGGCCGAGCTCGACGCCATCCAGTGGAAGATCGGCAGCACGAGGGTGTCGCTGCGCAACCTGCTCGAAGGCGTGCTGGCGGCCGTCGTCGTGCTGGTGCTGGTGCTGTGGGTATCGGCCACGCTCGAAGCCCGGCTGCTGCAGGGCGCCACCGACAACCTGTCACTGCGCAAGATGGCGGCCAACGCGTTGCGCGCGGTGTTGCTGTTCGTGGGCCTGATGTTCGCGCTTTCGGCCGCGGGCATCGACCTCACCGCGCTGGGCGTGCTGGGCGGTGCGCTGGGCGTGGGCATCGGCCTGGGCCTGCAGAAGCTGGCGGCCAACTACGTCAGCGGCTTCGTCATCCTGGCCGAGCGCAGCGTGCGCATCGGCGACATGGTGCGCGTCGACAATTTCGAGGGCCGCATCACCGACATCACCACGCGCTTCACGCTGATCCGCGCGCTCAACGGCCGCGAGGCCATCGTGCCCAACGAGATGATGGTCACGCAACGCGTCGAGAACAGTTCGCTGGCCGACCCCCAGGTGGCGCTGAATACCGTCGTGCAGGTGGCCTACGGCACCGACCTCGATGCGCTGATGCCGCGGCTGGCTGCTGCCGTGGCCGCCGTGCCGCGCGTGCTGGCCGACCCCGGCCCTGGCGTGCAGCTGAGCAACTTCGCGGCCGACGGGCTGGAGCTGACCGTGGTGTTCTGGATCGCCGATGCCGACAAGGGTACCGGCAACGTGCGCTCCGACGTCAACTTGGCCATCCTGCGCCTGCTGGGCGAGGCCGGCGTGGAGATCCCGTTCCCGCAGCGCGTGCTGCGGCGCCCGGGCTGAGCGCCAGTGGCGATGAATCGCATGCGCGCCGACGGCGGGCCGCCGGTGCAGCGCTGCGGCCCGCCTCAGGCGGCGACCACCGGAATCTTGCCGATCTTCCCCTGCCACTCCTTCGGGCCCGTCTGGTGCACGCTGGTGCCGCTGCTGTCGACGGCCACCGTCACCGGCATGTCCTTGACCTCGAATTCGTAGATCGCCTCCATGCCCAGGTCGGCATAGGCCAGCACCCTGGCACCCTTGATCGCCTTGGCCACCAGGTAGGCGGCGCCGCCCACCGCCATCAGGTAGGCCGACTTGTGCTTCTTGATGGCCTCGATGGCCACCGGGCCGCGCTCGGCCTTGCCCACCATCGAGATCAGGCCCGTCTGCGCCAGCATCATCTCGGTAAACTTGTCCATGCGCGTGGCGGTGGTCGGGCCGGCCGGGCCCACCACCTCGTCGCGCACCGGGTCGACCGGGCCGACGTAGTAGATGACGCGGTTGGTGAAGTCCACCGGCAGTTTCTCGCCCCTGGCCAGCATGTCCTGGATGCGCTTGTGCGCGGCGTCGCGGCCGGTGAGCAGCCTGCCCGACAGCAGCAGCGTGTCGCCAGGCTTCCAGCTCGCCACCTCGGCCGGGGTCAGCGTATCGAGGTCGACGGCGCGGCTCTTGTTGTAGTCGGGCGCCCATTTGACGTCGGGCCACAGGTCCAGGCTCGGCGGCTCCAGGTAGGCCGGGCCCGAGCCGTCGAGCACGAAGTGCGCGTGCCGCGTGGCGGCGCAGTTGGGGATCATCGCGATCGGCTTGCTGGCGGCATGCGTCGGGAAGGTCCTGATCTTCACGTCGAGCACGGTGGTCAGGCCGCCCAGGCCCTGCGCGCCGATGCCTAAAGCGTTGACCTTCTCGTAGAGCTCGATGCGCAGCTCCTCGAGCTTGTCCCTGGGGCCGCGCTGCTGCAGCTCATGCATGTCGATGTCGTCCATCAGCGCCTGCTTGGCCAGCAGCACGGCCTTCTCGGCGGTGCCGCCGACGCCGATGCCCAGCATGCCCGGCGGGCACCAGCCGGCGCCCATCGTGGGCACCGTCTTCAGCACCCAGTCGACGATGTCGTCGCTGGGGTTGAGCATATACATCTTGCTCTTGTTCTCGCTGCCGCCACCCTTGGCGGCCACCGTCACGTCGACGGTGCTGCCGGGCACCAGCTCGACGTGGACCACCGCGGGCGTGTTGTCCTTGGTATTCCTGCGCGCGAAGATGGGGTCGTCCAGCACGCTGGCGCGCAGCACGTTGTCGGGGTTGAGATAGCCCCGGCGCACGCCTTGATTGACCACCGCCTCCAGGCCCTGCTCGAAGCCCGGGCCCCAGCGCACGTCCATGCCGACCTCGAGGAAGACGTTGACGATGCCGGTGTCCTGGCAGATCGGCCGCTTGCCCTCGGCGCACATGCGCGAGTTGGTCAGGATCTGCGCGATGGCGTCCTTGGCGGCCGGGCTCTGCTCGCGCTCGTAGGCGCGCGCCAGGTGGGCGATGTAGTCGGCCGGGTGGTAGTAGCTGATGTACTGCAGCGCAGCGGCGATGCTCTCGATCAGGTGATCGGCGTGGAGGGTGGTCATGGTCGGACTCTGCGGCGTTGACGGCATGGGGGGCGCGGCGCGCCCGCGGTGGCGATTGTCGGCCTGCGGGCTTACGGCGTGCTGCCGGGCGGCGCGCTGGCGCGGGGCCGCAGCAGCACCACCACCAGCGTGATCACCGTCAGCGGCACCACGAAGCCCATCATCACGGTGGAGAACCAGCCCAGCGCCGCATGCTGCTGCGCGGCCAGGATGAGGTAGGCCACGTAGGCGACGTAATAGGCGAGGAAGACCGCGCCTTCCCAGCGCGCGATCTCGCGCCCGGTCATGAAGACCGGCAGGCAGGCCAGCGCGGTGGCGATCATCACCCACAGGTCGAAGCCCAGCACCGCTGGCGGCACCGTCAGGCCGGTCCCGCCGGCCGCCAGGCTGGACAGGCCCAGGCAGCCCAGCAGGTTGAAGGTGTTGCTGCCCACCACGTTGCCGACCGCGATGTCACGCTCGCCCTTGAAGGCGGCCGTCACCGAGGCGGCCACCTCGGGCAGCGAGGTGCCGGCGGCGACGATGGTCAGGCCGATGACGACGTCGCTGACGCCCAGCGCCCGCGCAAAGGCCGTGGCGGCCGTCACCAGGGCATTGGAGCCCAGCACCAGCAGGCCCAGGCCGCCGGCGATGAGCAGCAGCTGCACCGGCAGCCGGCTGTCCCAGCCGCCGGCGGCCGCCGGCTGGTATTCGGCGGTGTAGTCGTCGGCGGCCGCGGCAGCGCCGGCGCGCCGCGACTGCACGATCAGGAAGACGGTGTAGGCCACCATCGACCCCGTCAGCAGGGCACCGTCGAGGCCGGCGATGCGCCCGTCCAGCGCCAGCACCAGCAGCAGCAGCGAGGCGCCGATCATGATCGGCACCTCCTGGCGGATGAGCTGCACGTTGACCACCAGCGGCGTGATGACCGCCGACAGGCCCAGGATCAGCAGCACGTTGAAGATGTTGCTGCCCACCACGTTGCCCAGCGCCAGTTCGGTGCGGCCCTCGAGTGCGGCACCCACCGACACCGCCAGCTCGGGCGAACTGGTGCCGAAGGCGACGATGGTCAGGCCCACCACCAGTGGCGAGAGGCCCAGGGCCAGCGCCAGCTTGGAGGCGCCGCGCACCAGGGCCTCGGCGCCGGCAATCAGGGCCACCAGGCCGGCGACGAAGAGCAGCAGGTTCATGGCGAAGACCTCGGGGGTGTCAATGCCCGTTGGCGGGTGCCGAATGCGCCATCAGCCGGTCGGCCAGCGCGATCGCCAGCGCCGAGAAGAGAAAGGCGATGTGGATCACCGTCTGCCAGATCAGAACCTTCTCGCTGTAGTTCTGCGCATTGATGAAGGTCTTGAGCAGGTGGATCGAGCTGATGCCGATGATGGCCGTGGCCAGCTTGACCTTCAGCACGCTGGCGTTGACGTGGCTCAGCCACTCGGGCTGGTCGGGGTGGCCTTCGAGGTTCAGGCGCGAGACGAAGGTCTCGTAGCCGCCGATGATGACCATGATCAGCAGGTTGGAGATCATCACCACGTCGATCAGCGCCAGCACCACCAGCATGATCAGCGTCTCGTTCAGCGAGGTGAGCGGCGCGTCCGACTTGTAGCCCATGCTGGCCACCAGCTGCGCCAGCGCCGCCTGGTTGCCGAAGGCGGCCTCGATCAGGTGCACCAGCTCGACCCAGAAGTGGTAGACGTAGACGCCCTGGGCGAGGATGAGGCCGATGTACAGCGGCAGCTGCAGCCAGCGGCTGGCGAAGATCAGGTTCGGCAGCGGACCCAGTCGGCTGGCGACAGGCTTCGGGTTTTCATGCATGCGAAGGTGGTTCCAGGTACTGGCGCGATGGCCGAGGATTGTAGTTGTCGACCTCTGGCACGCCGTTGGCCGGAGCAGCGCGCGTACGCGCGTTCGCAGCATCCGTCAGCGGCTGGTAAGAGCCCGAACCTACCTTAGCGCCCGGCCGGAACCGGACTCCGGCCGCACACCCAGGAGACATGCATGGCCAGCGCCCCCGGCACCGATAGCCCCACCGAATACAAGCTGTATCCCCCGCCCGCCGCCGTCGTGGCCGCCGCCCATGTGTCGGGCCAGGCGGCTTACGACGCGCTGGTGAAGGAAGCGGAAACCGACTACGAAGGTTTCTGGTCGCGCCAGGCGCGCGAGCTGGTCACCTGGAAGAAGCCGTTCACCAAGGCCCTGAACAGAGAGGGCGCACCTTCTTCAAGTGGTTCGAGGACGGCACGCTCAATGCCAGCGTCAACTGCCTGGACCGCAACATCGAGCGCGGCCTGGGCGACAAGACCGCGATCATCTTCGAGGCCGACGACGGCAAGGTCACCAAGGTCACCTACGCCGAGTTGCTGGCCCAGGTCTGCCGGTTTGCCAATGCGCTGAAGGCGCGCGGCGTCAAGAAGGGCGATCGCGTCGTCATCTACATGTCGATGAGCGTCGAGGGCGTGGCCGCCATGCAGGCCTGCGCGCGCATCGGTGCCACGCACTCGGTGGTCTTCGGCGGCTTCAGCGCGCAGTCCTTGCGCGACCGCATCGAGGACGCCGGTGCGGTGATGGTCATCACCGCCGACGAGCAGGCCCGCGGCGGCAAGCAGCTGCCGCTGAAGGCCATCGTCGACGAGGCGCTGGCCATGGGCGGCTGCGACACCATCAAGAACGTCATCGTCTACAAGCGCACCGGCGGCAACATCGCCTGGCATCCCGCGCGCGACCGCTGGCTGCACGAATTGCTCGACGGACAGTCCGCCACCTGCGACCCCGAGTGGGTCGAGGCCGAGCATCCGCTGTTCCTGCTCTATACCAGCGGCTCCACCGGCAAGCCCAAGGGCGTGCAGCACAGCACCGGCGGCTATCTGCTGCACGCGGCGCTGACCACCAAGTGGACCTTCGACCTCAAGGACGACGACGTCTTCTGGTGCACGGCCGACATCGGCTGGGTCACCGGCCACACCTACATCACCTACGGCCCGCTGGCCCTGGGCGGCACCGAGGTCGTGTTCGAAGGCGTGCCCACCTACCCGGATGCCGGCCGCTTCTGGAAGATGATCCAGGACCACAAGGTCACCGTCTTCTACACCGCGCCCACCGCCATCCGCAGCCTGATCAAGGCCGCCGAGGGCAACGAGGCCGTGCACCCGAAGTCCTATGACCTGAGCAGCCTGCGCCTGCTCGGCTCGGTCGGCGAGCCGATCAACCCGGCCGCCTGGGAGTGGTACCACCGCGAAATCGGCGGCGGCCGCTGCCCGATCGTCGACACCTTCTGGCAGACCGAGACCGGCGGCCACATGATCACGCCGCTGCCGGGCGCCACGCCGCTGGTGCCGGGTTCGTGCACGCTGCCCTTCCCGGGCATCATGGCCGCGGTGGTCGACGAGACCGGCAAGGACGTGCCCTGGGGCCAGGGCGGCATCCTCGTCGTCAAGCGCCCGTGGCCGAGCATGATCCGCACCATCTGGGGCGACCCCGAACGCTTCAAGAAGAGCTACTACCCCGACGACTTCAAGGGCCAGTACTACCTGGCCGGCGACGGCGCCATCCGCGACGCCAAGACGGGCTACTTCACCATCACCGGCCGCATCGACGACGTGCTGAACGTGTCGGGCCACCGCATGGGCACGATGGAGATCGAGTCGGCGCTGGTCAGCTGCACCGAGCTGGTGGCCGAGGCTGCCGTGGTCGGCCGCCCCGACGACACCACCGGCGAGGCCATCTGCGCCTTCGTGGTGCTCAAGCGGCCGCGTCCGACCGGCGACGAAGCGAAGCGGATCGCCAACGATCTGCGCAACTGGGTGGCCAAGGAGATCGGGCCGATCGCCAAGCCCAAGGACATCCGCTTCGGCGACAACCTGCCCAAGACGCGCAGCGGCAAGATCATGCGCCGGCTGCTGCGCAGCGTCGCCAAGGGCGAGGCCATCACCCAGGACACCTCGACGCTGGAAAATCCGGCCATCCTGGACCAGCTTACGCAGTCGAACTGAGCGTCCGCGGCAGCCGCCGCGCCCGCGCGCGGCCCTGAACCATCGCCCCGATCCGCACCAGCGGCCGGGGCGATCTGCCTTTTCGACGCCCGATGGCTGCTGCGCATCGGCTACAGTGGCTGCGCGACTCGCGCCGCGCTCCGGTGCCGTCGCGGGCCCTGGAGGAACTCACCATGCCATTCGTCGTCATCGGCACCATCCTGGTCCTGCTCAAGCTGCTCGAGGTCGACCCCGTGGCCGGCTGGTCGTGGCTTTGGCTGCTGTCGCCGTTCGGCGTGGCGGTGGTGTGGTGGGTCTACGCCGACACCACCGGGCTGACGCAGCGCCGCGCCATCCGCCGCATGGAAGAGCGCAAGGTCGCCCGCCGTGAGCGCGACATGCAGGCGCTGGGCCTGAACGTGCACAGCGACCGCCGCAAGCGCGCGCATCGCAGCGCGGCCGATGAAGCGCGCGCGCACGCCGACGAGCGCAAGGGCGACGGCGGTCGCTGACGCGGCGCCGTCGCTGCCGCGGCGCCGTCGCTGCCTTCAGCCGCTCACAGCCGCGCGCACTGATCCTCCTTGCTGGGCGAGCGGTTGCCGCTGCCCACCGGTGCGGGCATATTCTCCTTGCACTGCAGGTTGCCGTTCATGCGGTTGTTGACGAGGCTGAGCCCGCCCAGATTCTGGAAGGCCTGCAGGCTGCCGCCGACGATGTTGCCGGTGGCGGTGATCGGCGCCACGTTGGACTCGAGCTGCAGGTCGCCCTTGATGCGCGCGCCCTCGATCGTGGCGCCGCCGCCCTGCACGATCTGCACCGAACCGCCGACCGTGGAATAGCCGGCGATGCCGATGAAGGCGGCACCTTCGGCCTGGACGTTGCCGTTGACCGTGATGCCTGCCGCCCGCGCCGTGGCGCCGCGGCCGACGACCAGGTTGCCGTTGAGGCGGGTGCGGTCGAGCACGCAGGTGGCGCCATCGGGCACGAAGATGTTGTCCTTGTAGACGGGGCCGACGGCGCCGGTGCAGATGGTTTCCTCGGCAGCAGCCGGCGCGGCCCAGAGGGCGGCCGTCAGTGCGGCCGTCAGTGCGGCGGTCAGGGCGACGGCTTGGGTGCGATGACGCTGGGTGATCATGATGCGCTCTCCTAACCATTCATGATTCGGACGCATCGCCCCCGAGCATGAAAGCCTGAGATTGGCGCACGATGCGAGGCGGCACACTGGGCGATTGAGGTCGCAATACGAGTGAAGGCCCGACCCCGCCGCCTAACCGGATCTCCACCGGGCTGGCTCGAACCCCCGACTGTCGCGTGGCGCGGCCCGTTTGCCCGGGCCGGGTTGCAGCACGAACGGTAAAGAGGCCCGAATCGAGTTCGATTCGAGGAGTCTTCCAGCCCTCGGGCAATTGCATCTTGCACTTGGCCGAATAGGTGATCGCCCTGTGTGCCGCCTGGCACTTTAACCACAGGAGCACCGTGATGGAAGACCTTGGATTGCGAGCCTTGTACCGGCGCGTGGCCGGTATCGACGTGCACCGCATGCTGCATGTGGTGACGGTCTTGATCGAGCAGGGCGACGGCTCGATGCAGCGCCACACGCGTGAGTTCGGCGGCTTCCGGCGTGACTGCCGGGCTCTGGCGGCATGGCTGAGCGGGCTTGGCGTCGAACTGGTGGTGATGGAGAGCACGGGGATCTACTGGAAGAGCGTGCACGCCCACCTCGAGAACGCCGGCATCTGCGCCTGGGTGGTCAACGCGCACTTGATCAAGCACGTGCCTGGGCGTAAGACCGACATGGCCGACAGCGAATGGCTGGCCGTGCTGGCGCGCTTCGGGCTGGTTCGGGCCAGCTTCATTCCCCCGAAGGACCTGCGCGAGCTGCGCCTGGTCTCGCGCTACCGGCGCAAGCTCAGTGCGATGTGCGCCAGCGAGGTCAACCGGCTGCACAAGATCCTGGATGACGGCGGCATCAAGCTCGGTGGCGTGGTCAGCGACATCAACGGCGTGTCGGCCCGGGCGATGGTCAGCGCGCTCATCGAAGGCAAGTCCGTCGAGCACATGCTCGGCCTGGCCCGCGGCAAAGCTCAAGCAAAGGCGCGAAGACCTCGGCGCGAGCCTGGAAGGCGATCTCAGCGCACGGCACCTGTTCGTGCTCGGGCACATCCACGCCCACATCGAGACGCTGCAGCGCGAGATCATCGACATCGACCGTTACCTGCTGGCGGCGATGCAGCCCTATGCCTGGGCGCACCAACTGCTGCAGACCATTCCCGGCGTCGACGAGATCGCCGCGGCGCTGATTCTCATCGAGATCGGTGACGACATGGCGCGCTTCGGCTGCGCCGAACGCCTGGCCTGCTGGGCCGCACTCAGCCCGGGCAACAACGAGAGCGCGGGCAAGCGCAAGTCGGGCCGCACGCGCCACGGCAACTCGATCATCCGCTTCATCCTGTGCGAGTGCGCCAACGCCGCGCGCATGACCAAGAGCACCCTGGCCTCCAAATACCGAAGCCTGATGGCGCGCAAGTCGCACAAGAAGGCGATCGTGGCAGTGGCGCACAAGATGATCCGGCTGATCTTCCTGATGCTCAGCCGGCGCCAGCCCCTACATCGACCAGGCCATCGACTACGCGGCCATGAGCGCGAAGAAGAACGCCCCGCGCTGGATCAAGCAGCTCAAGACGATCGGCCGCTGGCCGTCGCCCGAACCCGCTGCTGCCAGCCACTGAAACACCGCTGACTTCGAGGGGTCGGGCCCAGCGGACATCGACATCCCGCGCTACTGCGGGAGGCCCTGACATGCCCGATTCATCAGGGGCTTTCA